>CAWGSJ010000016.1:0-15139 GCA_963825245.1 uncultured Acidobacteriota bacterium | reverse complement strand
TGAAACCGACGACTGCCGAACACATCCAGAACCTCGAGAACAAGCGGGCCGCGATTGCCGCGCGCATGGCCGACCTGATGAACATCGGCGCCGAGGCCGACCGCACGCTGACCGAAGACGAGTCGACCGAGCACGACGGCCTGGCGCTGCAAGTCAAGAGCATCGATGCCGACCTCGGGCGCTGGCGTGAGCACGAGAAGCTGCAGATCACCAGCGCCACGCCCGTCCCTGCGACGGTGCCGGCGACGCGCCCGTCGACGACGTACCCCTCGATCTCGGTGAAGGCGAATGTCCCGATCGGGACCGCGTTTGTCCGGGCCGCGTGCGCGA
This sequence comes from uncultured Acidobacteriota bacterium, assembly GCA_963825245.1. GTDB lineage: Bacteria > Acidobacteriota > Vicinamibacteria > Vicinamibacterales > CAVVIG01 > CAVREM01. The sequence goes on along the minus strand of CAWGSJ010000016.1, from coordinate 14,809 downwards.
AGCTGGTCTGCAACGGCAATCTGTACGAGGCCGCGCAGTATGCCGAAAAGCGCTGGGCCGACTCGACCCCGGAGGTTGCGCTGTACCTCAAGGCCGCCATCGCACCCGGCACGGCGACCGATGCGACCTGGGCTGGGCCGCTCGTCAACCAGACCATCGCCGCCGATTTTCTGGAACTGCTCCGGCCCGCGACGATCCTCGGCAAGATTCCCGGGCTGCGGACCGTGCCGTTCAACTGCAAGGTGCCATCGCAAACCGCGGGCGGCACGTATGGCTGGGTCGGGGAGGCGAAGCCGAAGCCGGTCACGAAGCTGGCCTTCTCAGCCGAGACGCTGGGCATTGCCAAAGCGGCGGGGATTATCGTCCTGACGGAGGAACTGGTCCGGTTGTCCAATCCGTCGGCCGAAGCGCTCGTCCGGGCCGACATGGTCGCCGGGATTGCGCAGTTTCTCGACGCGCAGTTCATCGACCCGGCCGTGGCCGCGGTCACCGGCGTGAATCCCGCGTCGATTACCAATGGGGCGGCCACCGCCGCCGCGACGACCAATCCGCTCGCAGACATCGTGGGCTTGATCAACCACTTCGTCACGAACAGCATCGCCGTCGATGGCGTCACGTTCATCATGTCGGCGGCCAATGCGCTCTCGCTCACCTTCCGCACGAATCTGGACGGCTCAGCCGAGTTCCCCGGCGTGACCATCAACGGCGGCTCGTACAAGGGGCTGACCTTCGTCACGAGCCAGGCGGCCGGTACGAACGTGATCGCGTTGCAGCCGGCGCTGATTCTCTACGCCGATGAAGGCGGCGTGACGATCGATGCGTCGCGCGAAGCGTCGCTGCAGATGGACAGCGCGCCGGCCGATCCGGCCGATGCCACGACGGTCTACGTGTCGCTCTGGCAGACCAACTGTGTCGGGTTGCGCGCCGAGCGGTTTGTGAACTGGAAGCGCGTGGGCGCCTCGGTGAAGTACCTGACGGCGACGGCCTGGCCGGCGCCGACCGGCGGCGTGAGCGAGCTCTCGACGGGCCGCAGCAAGGGCTAAGCCCCGTGGGCGTGATCGCCAGCATCCGGTCGCAGTTGCGCGCCGTGTTCGCGCCAGGTGGCTCCACGCCTGCCGCCGGATCGCGCGCGTGGATGCCGATCGTTCGCGAGCCCTATACCGGGGCCTGGCAGCACAACGACGAGCTCCGGCTGGAAACGGCGCTCGCCAATCCGACCGTGTTTCGCTGTGTCTCGCTCATCGCGTCTGATATCAGCAAACTGCCGCTGCGGCTCGTCGCCGTCGATGCCAACGGGATCTGGCACGAGACGACGAGCCCGGCGTTTTCTCCGGTGTTGCGCACGCCGAACCGCTACCAGACGCCGGCGCAGTTTTTTGAAGTCTGGATGATCTCAAAACTGCTCTGGGGCAATACCTACGTGCTGAAAGACCGTGACGCGCGTGGCGTGGTGATCGCGCTGTACGTGCTCGACCCGTGTCGGGTGAAGCCGCTCGTGGCCCCCGATGGCAGCGTGTACTACGAGCTCCAGACCAACGAACTCGCCGGCATCCCGACGACCGAGGGGCCGCTGGTCGTGCCGGCGCGCGAGATCATCCACGATCGATGGAATTGCGCCTTTCACCCGCTCGTCGGCCTCTCGCCGCTCTACGCCTGCGGGGGCGCGGCACGCCAGGCGCTGGAGATGCAGGCAGCGAGTACGACGTTTTTCACGAGCGGCGGCCGGCCGTCCGGGATGCTGATCGCCCCGACCGAGATCGACCCGCTCACGGCGCAACGGCTGAGCGAGACGTGGCATTCGCTCGGCGCCGGCAAGACCGCCATTGTCGGCAACGGCATGAAGTACGAACCCGTGAGCTCGACGGCCGAAGAGTCGCAGTGGATCGAGCAAGTCGGCTGGACGGCGAAGACGATCGCGGGCTGCTTCGGCGTGCCGATCTCAATGGTCGATAGCAGTCAGCAGCCGCCGTACGCCAATAACGAAGCGTCGATGCTGCAATATCACGCGCAGTGTCTACAGACCCATCTCAAAGCCATCGAGGACTCGCTTGATGTCGGGCTCGAATTGCCCGCGCCGTATGGCACCGAGTTCGACCTCGATGATCTGATCTGGCTTGACACGGCCGCGAAAACCGCCGCGGCGAAGACGGCGATCAGCGCGGGCGCGATGTCTCCGAATGAAGCGCGGCTCAAGTACTTCGGCCTCGGGCCCGTGCCCGGTGGCGACTCGCCGCTGGCGCAGCAGCAGTACTACAGCCTCGAAATGCTCGCGATGCGTGAGTTCGTCGCCGCCGGCCACCGCACCGTCCGCACCGCCCGCCGTCGAAGCGCCCGCCGAAGAAGAGGCCGAGCCGTGAGCCTGATCTTCTCGCGCGTCACGCTGGCCGGGCCGCTCTGGACGATGGCAGAAGTCAAGGCGATCCAGTTGCGGATCACCGACGCCGCGCACGATCCCGACGTCGACGAAAAGCTGGCGACCGCGCAAGAGGCCGTGCTGGCGTACCTCGGGCCCGCGGCCGATGCGACCTGGACGCCAGAGACGGCACCGACGGCCGTCAAGCACGCGATCCTGCTTCTGACGACGCACTACTACGAACACCGCGGCGACGACCTCGGGCTGACGAACCGCGACGAGGCCGTCGTGTGGCGTGAGATCCGCAACCGCTCCAGATGTATCGCGACCCGGCGCTGGCGTAATGGGCATCGGGGCGTATCGGCATCGCGTGACGATCGAACATCCGTGCGGAACTGGTGACGCCGGCGGAGTGGGACTGCTCGATCTCGTCGGGCGCGGCGCAAGTGATCGACGGGCTGGCGGCCTACATCGTCCGCGGCCGGTATCACCCGGGCATCACGATCGAAACGCGGCTGGTGTTCGAAAACCGCGCCTTTCAGGTGCAGAGCGTGACCGACGTGGACGAGCGGCATACCGAACTCGTGCTCATGTGTGTCGAGGTGGTGGGGCGTGGCGGCCAATCAGTTGCGCATTAACGGGCTCAGCGAGCTCCGCGCGGCGCTCCAGCAGTTGCCGCCAGCGCTGGTGAACGAGGCCTCAGTCATCGTCCAGGCGCACGCCGACGAGGCGATGCGGCAGATGGCCGCCGGGTATGCGCGCCACGTCCGAAGCGGCAATCTGCTGGCGCATTTGCGCCTCGAGACGGCGAGCGATGCGGTGAGCGCGACCGCACGCGTCCGCAATACCGCGAAGCACGCGTACATCTTCGAGCACGGGACCGGGCCGCGCCGTTGGGCCAGCGGCAAGAGTACGGGCTCGATGCCCGAGGGTCGGCTCTTTATCCCGATCGCGATGCAACGGCGCCGGATCATGCTGGCCGCGCTGGTCGACCTGGTCGAGCGCGCCGGGCTTAAAGTCACGGGAATTACTGCGTAAGTTTCGGGTGACGTTGCGGCCGCAAGGCCCCAACGGCGTAGAAGGAGAGACATCACATGCCCGCACCTGCTGCACCTGTCAACAATCCCGGCACACACGGGAAAGAAGGCATCGTCGCGATGAAACTGACCAGCGGCGGTACCTATGAAGCCATCGGGAACATTTCCGACTGGACCCTCAACATGGCGACCGACAAGGTCGAGACGACCTCGCTCGGTGACGCCAATAAGCGCTATGTCGTGGGCCTCAAGGATCTGAGCGGCACGTTCACCGCGTTCTGGGATCGGCTCACGGACGTCATCTTCGATGGCGCCGACTCGGCGACCGGCTGCTTCCTGGCGTTCTATCCGAGCGCGACGTCCTCCCAAGGCTGGGAAGGCCCGGCGTGGATGGATGCGTCGATCAAAGGCGGCGTGACCAGTGCGGTCACCATCGATGCGACCTTCGTCGCCAATGGCGCCTGGACGCGGACCTCGACGGTCGCGGCCACGGGTGCCGCCAGTCTCACGACGCCAGGCGCGTTCACGCCCGCGGGCGCGATGGCGCCGGCCGACTTGGCGGGGATGACGGGCATCACGGCGACCCCGTCGGGCGCCTGGTCGACCGGGCAGTACGTCCTGCTCGGCGATGGCACCTCGGCCCACTGGGACGGGGCCGCCTGGATGGCCGGCGTCGCGCCGTAGGCCGGATGGCCGTCATCGGCACGCAGCGGATCGTCTTCGAAGGCGTCGCGGCCGTGGTGCGGCTGGGCTATCAGAAGGCCGCGACGCTCGGGGCCTGGAAGCTCGAAAACGGCTGGTTTACGGCCACGGTCCAGGACGTCGACGCCTTTCGCATTACCCAATTGCCGCTGACGCTCGAGATCCCGAATGCGGACGGCGCAACCGACGCGGCGCCCGCTGGCCGATGTCACCGTGTCTCAGGGGCAACTCTCCGCCCGCCTGTTACCGAAACGATCGGAGCCCTAATGGGAACGCGCTATCGCAAGCAGGAAGAAGTTCGACTCAACCTCTCCGGCGGGGATTATCTGATCGTCCGTAAACACCTGACCGCCGGCGAAGAGCGCGAGGCGCAAGCGAAGGTGATCAAAGCCGGGACGTTCAAGTCGGGCGAGAAGCCGGAACTCGATCTCGAGCATCTCGGGATCGCGCAGGCCGTGAGTTATCTCATCGACTGGTCGATTACCGACTTCGACGATAAGCCCATCCGTATCCGCGATCAGTCGTACGACTTCGTCGCAGCCGCGCTGGGCAACCAGACGCCCGAGAGTCTGCGCGAGATTCTCGACGCCATCCAGGCGCATGACGCGGCGATGACCGCCGAGCGGGAGCACGAAAAAAAAGGCCCGGCTGGCGTGAACGTACCGTCTCCGACCTCTACATCTGCCGGGTGATGGGCTGGACGTATGACGACCTGCTCGATCTGCCGGTCGACGTCTATGCCGTGCTCGTCGACGAACTGAACCGCGAAGCCGCCCGGAAAAAGTAAATGGCGCTCTCTGCCACCTTCACCGCCAACTTCGCCAGCTTCTACGACGCGGTCGACAAGGCCGACGCGAAGCTGAAGGATTTTGGCTCGGGCGCCGACAAGGTCGGGACTCGCCTGAATGCCCTCTCCAATCAATTCTCGGGCGTGAAGGTCGTCCAAGAAGCCACGCTCATGGCGAAGGCCGTCGAGGAGATCGGCGGCGTCTCGAAGCTCACCGAAAAAGAGATGGCGCGCCTCGGCGCGACGACCAACGAGGCCGTGGCCAAGATGAAGGCGCTCGGCATGGACGTGCCGAAGAATCTCCAATCGATCGCGGATCAAACGAAGAACGCGAACAAGGCGAGCGTCGACTGGATGGGCACGCTGACCAAGATGGCGGGCGCGCTGGGCATTGCGTTCTCCGTCGGCGCCATCACGAACTTCATTGGGAAAGTCTTCGACGCTGCCGACGCCATCGGCGATCAGAGCGGCCGCGATTGGGTTTGGCGTTGAGGAGTTCCAGCGGATCAAGTTCGCCGTTGAACAGACTGGCGGCTCGATGGATGCGTTCAGTCGGCCGCCAACAAGCTCAATGACAACCTCGCCTCCGGCAGTAACTCGACCGTCGCCGCGCTGAAAGCCGCGGGCTTGGAGTTCCAGCATATCCGCGCGATGAAGCCGGAGGATGCGTTCTTGGCCGTGAGTGAGGCTGTCGGGAAGATTGAAGACCCGATGGAGCGCGCCCGCGTCGCGCAAGACCTCTTCGGGAAGGGCGTGCTCGAATTGCTCCCCGGCATGATCGAGGGCTGACGACCAGCTCAAGGACGGCGCGGACGTCATGTCCAAAGAAACGATCGCCCGGCTCAAAGAGGCGGGCGATACGTGGGAATGGCTCGGGAATAAAATCTACGTCGTCAGCGCCGAGATCATCGGCGGCGCGATGAAACAACTGCAGCAGGACATGCAATTTCAGAAAGAGTTCTGGGGCAGCATCAACGCGTTTCTCAAAGGCGGGACGAGCGCGCAGATCCAATATCACGCGGCGCTGACGCAATCGAAAACGGCGGCGGAAGACGCGCGGCAGGCAGAGTTCTGGTACGGGGAGGCACAAGGCAAGCGCGCGCTCGCGATGGCCGGGACTGGCGGCACGATCTATCTGACGCAAGCGCAAAGCGACGCCGACAAGAAGGGCGCTGCGGCGGCCGAACAGCACGCCAAAGCGCAAGAGAAACTCGCGAAAGAGATTGCCGAACATAACCAGGTGTGGCGCAACCGGCTCATCTTGCTCGAAGCGATGGAGCGGTGGAACCGGGACGTGGCGCGGGCCGAAGACACGCGGCGCGCGGGCGTGTTTCAGTCGAAAGTCGCGGTCATGCAATTGACCGAACAGGAACAGGCCGCGATGCGCGTCAATGCCGCGGCGTTGATCCAGCGCGGCGACCAGATCGTCTCGTTCGATGAATATACGGCCGCCCAAAGCCGGAACCAGGCCGCGATTGAATACAACTGGCGCTCGACGCAGACGGCGACGAAAACGAACCACGACTTCGCCGGTTCGCTCAATGCGATCGCGGGCGCGTTTGCGCACCCTGGGCCAGATCAGCGGCGGCGGCCTCGGCGGCATCGCCGGGGGCATCGGGACCGGCGATCGGAGGGCTGAACGCTGCGGTGACCTCGTCGAAAGAGATCGGCAAAGGGTTGGGCGGGACGATCACGGGGATTGCGGGGATCGCGGGCGCGTTGGCCTCGGTCGCTCAAGTCGTGATCGCGATTGGCCAGAAGTCCTGGGAGGTCAAAGTCCTGCGGAACGATCTCATCCGCGCGGCCGGCGGCGCCGAAGCCCTGGCGCGATCAAGGCGGACGCGCCGGGGTCAGTCTCGATCACCTGTATGCCGCGAAAGATCAGGCCGACGTCGAAGCCGCGATGAAGCGGATCACCGAGGCGATCCAATTCCAGGACGCGGCGATGGCAGACGCTCACCGAGACGGCGGAACGCTACGGGTTCACGCTCGAGGAGCTCGGGCCGGCGATGCAGCGGCAGGAGTTCGACAAGCAGGCGCAGCAACTCTTCAAGGATTGGGAAGTTCTCAACACCGCCGGCATCGACACGATCGCGATCACGGAGCGCATGGGCGAGTCGGTCAGTGCCTACGTGCAGGACGCGATGGCGATGGGCACGGAGATTCCCGCGGCGATGCGCCCGATGCTCGAAGCCTTCGCGAAGAACGGGCACGCTGCTCGACGAGAACGGCCACGCGATCACCGACCTCGAAGGCGCGGGGCTGTCCTTTCACGATGACGATGTCGCAAGGCTTCCAGGCGCTGATCGCCGAAGTCGACAACCTCACCGATGCGATCTCGCGCGGGCTCGGCCTGGCGGTGGGCGAAGCCGAGACGCGGCGGGTCGACCGACTGGCGAACAACCCCGCGTACCGCAGTCTCGGGCCTGGCATGGGGCTACGTGCGAAGTTGCAACACGGCACGCACGGGTTCAGCAACTTCGGCACAGGGACACCCGTCGATGCTCCACGGCTGGGAGGCCGTCGTGCCGCGCGATGAGTCCAACGCCACCGTGCACGGGAGTTTCGCCGGGGCGCCGACTGCGGCGGGGACGTCGGTTGTCATCAACGCCCAGGGCGCGTTCTTCGATACGCCGGGCGACCTGCAGCGGCTGGCCGACCGGGTCGAGGAGGCGCTCTCGGCGCGGCACGGGTTGACGCATAAGCGCCGGGCGTCGTAAGCCGATGGCGCTCTCCGGGTCCCAGAAGGCGTACCTGCAAGCCCGGTCAGCCATCGCGCGCTCGGGCGCGACGCGCAGTAACTACTACTTCCCGGTCTTCGCCGTGATCACCATCGAGAATAATGGCGTGCCCGTCGATGTGACGGCGCATGTCGCCTACAACGGCTGGTCGATCAGCATGAACATCAACGATGAGCTCGACACGGCGACACTGCGCCTGTTGCCGTCGCTGCCCTTCGTGCCGAAAACACGAAGCCAGGTCCGGATCGGGTTTGGCACGGCCGCCAATACACAGTTCGCGGGGATCGTGATGACGACGCAGCAGACACGCAGGCCCGGACCGGACCCGCGCTTCTGGTACGACCTGACCTGCGTGGACTGGCTGACCGTCTTTGACGCGCGTCTGGTGCTCGCGGAATATCCCGCGCAGTCGGTGACGACGACGATCCTCGACCTCGTGCAGCGATTCACGGCGGGCGGGTTCACGACCGAAGGGGTCGCGCCCGGTCTGCCATCCGTCGGCGGGTTCGAGGCCGTGAACGAGCGGCCGTCCACCGTCGTGCGACGGCTAACGAGCCTCGTCGGCGGCGGGTTCTACATCGACGCCGCGCGCCGGCTGCGCGCCTGGTCTACCGCCATTCCGAGCCCGATTCAAGAGAGCACGCCGCAGCCCTTGACCGACACCCTGTCGACCCTGAAAACGTTTCGGATGACGGAGGACGCCAGTCAACAACGGACGCGCGTCATCGTCGAAGGGATGCGGGCGTCGACCTACCTGGGCGTCCTGGCGGTGCCTTGGCCGAATAAACAAGACATTCCCGTGGATGATGCGTCCTTCATTCCGGTGCAGGACTCGGCCGTCCTGCCGGCGCAGCCGGTGAATTACGTCCGCATCGGCACGCAGTATGCGCGCGTGCTGAACGCGTTTCAACCGCAAGCCGACGCGAGCAAAAATCCGCCTGGGTCGACGGTGTCGTTCGCGGTCCCCTTGGGCGCGACACAGATCGACGTGGTCGATACGAGTCTCTTTCCGGCCGCGGGCTGGTGTCAGGTGGCGGAGCAGATTTTACTCTTTACGAAGGTCTCGGCGACCCGATTGACACTGGTCCCGGGAGCACTACAGGCGCCGATCGCGGTCGGTACGCAGGTCGTCGTGCTGCCACGGTTCGAGGCTGACCCGCAGGAGCGCGCCAATAATCCCGCCAGTCCGCATATCTGGCTGCAACGGGCGGCCGGGGCGGCGCACCTTGACCAGACGCCGGTCGTGCTCGTCTCGATGCGACAAGACCATACGACGGCCGCCGCGATCGCGACGCGTGAAAAGAGCGACGGGTTTTACGAGCATCTGATCCAGGATGGGCGCTTCACGTCGGAGGGCTCGAAAGCGCGCGCTGCCGCGGAACTGGCGAACTTCGCCGCGCCGCTCGTCGCGTATGAATGGGAAACAGAGGACCTGAACGCCGAGCCGGGCCGGATGCAACACATCGCGCTGACGCAGGGCACGCCCGTCACGGCTGACGTGCGGATCACGAATGTCGAAGTCAACCCCATCACGTCGAAGGACCTACCCCGGCGCACGGTGCGGGCGACGATCGTGCAACCGGCGAGCGTGCTGGATGTCTGGCTGGACGATTCACGTTAGGGGGGAAACGTATGCCGATCACACGTACGCCGATGATCGACGACGACGGCTCGGGCACCACCGGCACGATCATCAATAACGCCTGGAAGCAGGAGCTCTACAATCAAATTGATGCCTACGTGCAATCGTGGGTCGCGACGCCGTTCAATGCCGCACAGTTTGGGGCCGTGGCGCCGATGACCTGGACGGTCACGGCGGGGCAGGTGACCGCGAATTGGTATCTGATCGTGGGGCGGGTGCTCTTCTGGAACCTTTCGATCGAGGCGTCCACGGTCGGCGGTACACCGACGTCGGTCCTCGTGGCGACGCTGCCGGGCGCGGTGGTCGGCGCGGCGAAAGCCTGGGGGCAAGGTCGGATCTATCAGGCGGCGGCGGGCTGGCGGGAGGCGGATCTGGTGGTGAACGCGGGGGAATCCGTGTTGCGGGTGTCGCGCGCCGATGGCACCACGTTGACGGTGGATGGGACGACGTATGTGCATCTGCAAGTGATGGTGGCGTTCTGATGGCGCCGCGTCAGTACGTCGAAAAGCCGCTCAAGGTGCAGGCCGAGCAATATCTCGTGAGCACCTCGCCGCCGATCGAGGGCGTGTGTCTCGAAGCGCACGATGTCTTCCCCGACGGGCGCCCGCATGCGCATATCGCGAACGTCGGCGCGCGGGAGCTCCACGACACCGACATGCTCGTGTGGAACCACTACCACCCCGACCGGCTCGATGCCGTCCTCCCGCTGGCCGAGTTCGAGGATCGGTTCGGGAACGTGCCAGGCGTCACCGAGTGATACCCCGGGTCAGTGTGCGGCCAGCGTGAACGTAGCGTGAATGGAAGGTGCCGAAACGTGGCGAAAGGCGACGTTTGTTGACGCTGGTCAAGAGTGCGACCGCCGCACTGGATACCTTGATTCAGGCCCATATTCATTGATTCTTTGAGGGTTTTGGGTGGTGGACGGCGCGAGGCTCGAACTCGCGACCTCCGCGTTGCGAACGCGGGGAAAATGGCGTTTTTCTTAAGGTTTTGAGTGGGTTTCGCCTGTCACGTGAACGGAACGTGAATGGAATTAGCTGTTTTCGTCGCGGAGGCGCTCGAACCAAGCCAGTTCGTTGGTCGTCTGTGCGCCGCCGTGGATCTTGATTTCGAGGGTGACTCCTTTGCTCGGTTCAGAGACCAGCCAGGAGCCAGCCGCGTCAGGTCTTCGATGGACACCACGCGACCACGTGACCTCAACAGTCTCCTCGCGTAGCATCGCTTCGATCTGCTTCAAAAGCTGCCGGATGGCATCGTCGTTGTTCATCACGCCCTCTTCCTGAGCCGCGGCGCCCCCACCATCGCGAGCTGATCATCCCGCCGGGCTTCGGCATAGATCCGGAGCAGCATCTCGGGATGCTTCCAGTTGCCTTGCTTCTGCACCGCGCTAATCGGCGCCCCCTTCTCGAGCAGGTAGCGCGTCGCGCCCGTGCGCCGCGTCGCCCAGTGGAACGTCAGGCCGCCTTTCTTGCGGCCATAGGGCAGCCCCGCCTTTTTGCAGAGATACTCAAAGCGCTGGCGGACCGAGCCAACCCAGTCACGCAGGCTCTAGGGCGCGTCGAAACTTCGCGAAGTAGTACCGCGCGTCGGTCTGCTCGATCGCCTGCAGGACGGCCCGTGCGCGGGCGGAGAGGGCGGTCTCGTAGGCCTCGCCGCTCTTCGCGTGCTTGACGTAGAGCCAGGAGCCGTCGTGCTCGCTGCGCTCCAGGTCGAGCAGGTCGCCGAGGCGAATCATGGTATCGATGCCCAGGATGATGATCGCGCGATCCTGGGCATCCTCGCAGGCCTCCAGGAGCTTGCTGCTCTTCGGCCGGCTGGAGGAGGCGCCGTTTGATCGGCGGGGCCTTCAGCCGCTTGAGGCCGACGATCGGCGAGGCCGTCAGATACTTGCCGACCGCGTCGCGGAGCATCCCCTTGAGCACGTCGATCTCCCGGTTGATCGTCCGCGGGCCGCAGCCGGCGGCCGTCCTGGCGGCCATATAAGCGCGGACGCGATCGGCATCAATCGCCGACAGCAGGTCCGGGTCGAAGGCGCCGCGTAGCGGCTTCAACATTTCGCGCTCGCGGCCGGCGCCTCGTCTCAGCGCGATGACATCCCTGGCGTACGTCTCGGCATAGGCCGCGAAGCGGATCATCGGCGGCCCGTGGGGCAACCGCTTCACGCGCTGCTCGGCGAGCTCGAACATGCGCCGCTGATAGGCGTCCTTCGCGAGCAGCCGATTGTCCCGCCGCTGGGTGGCCGTCTCGCCGATCAGAATGTCGGTACGCTCGCGCGCGCGCGTCGTCTCGAGGTACAGCCACCAGTACCTTCGAGTCGTCACGTTTGAAGACGCCCATTTAGAGCAGCTTCCTGAACTCGTCCAGGGTCAAGCCCGCGTCAACCACGAGACCGCCCATCGTGAGCGCGTTGATCGGATTCTGTCGTGGAATGGCAATGACTTCACGGCCGTTGGTCATGATGATGTGCTTGCCCTCGCGCGTCATCCAGAAGCCCGCTTTCTGAAAGGCGCGGACGGCGCGCTGATGCGGGATGCCGGGGAGGCTGGGCATCCGTTAGCGAACGACCTCAACTTCTCGTTCGAGAATGGTCTCAATCTGCCCGGGCGCGCCCTTTCGGAGCAGGGCATCGCGAGCATCGAGCCAACCCGTGATGGCGTCCTTGATGTTCTCGAGCGCTTCGCCCTCGGTCTCCCCTTGGCTCCAGCAGCCTGGCAGACCCGGACACGAGATGGCGTAGCCCTCGTCCGTCTTCAATAACAGCACCACATAACGCATCGTGCCTCCTTCGGTTCAGCCTATTTACCGCCGGCTACTCGCACGCTTGCGACACTGCTGGGCCGCCAACTTCGTCGCGTCGAGAATGCCTTGCATCACCGCGGGATTCTCCCGGGCGAGGACTTCAAGGTCGTCGATGTGCGCGCGGATGGCCATCACCAGGGGCATGCGCCTGACGGTCGCGGGTATGGGAGGGGGAATGAGGACCGTGCGGTGCGTGTTCGGTAGGACGAGATGGAAACGCCGGTCGCGCACTTTAGACATAGACGACCTCGCCGCCGTTCAGACGTATCAACCATTTTTCTTGCCAGGTGGCGCGACGACCGCGAGGAGCGGGCGCGTTGGTCGCAGGTGCTGGGCCGGCCTTGTCGAGCGGGGCGAGGATCGTTTCCACGATCGCAAGCTGCGATTCATCGAGGCGGACCAGGCCGGCCAAGATGAGGGCGATGCGTTCCCGCCGATCTTCCGACAAGGGAGCCGTGAGAAACGTCTTTATGGCGAGCTTCGGTTCTGTCGCCGCATGATGAAAGCGTTGCGCAATCCGTAAATCTTCTTGCAATAAATCCTTCAAGAGCGGGTTCGGCGTCTGGGCCGCTTCCGCATCGTCGGCTAAGAGTTGATCCAGCGTCAGATCCAACGCCCCGGCGATCCGTTCCATCTGCTTCTTTCGGGTGGCGCGGGTGGCCGTCTCGAAACTTTGGAGACAGCCCACCGAAATCCCGGCACGGGCGGCGAAGTCGACTTGGTTCATATCGCCGTGCTCCCGGCGCCATTTGATGACCCGTGCGGCCGCCTGGCGATACATCGCCTCATTGTTGGGATCTTTCACGAAGCGGTCAACGGGCACGGCGAGAGAGCGTAAATTAACTGGTTGACACAAGTCAACTTAGTTGTATATTGTGTCGCCAAATTAACTATGCTCCTCAAATTGGCGCGCAAAGTCGCCGGGCTCACTCAAGCCGAATTAGCCGAAAAGGCTGGCGTCACCAAGTCGTTTATTTCTCTGATCGAGAGCGGCCAGCGCGACATTCGGTCCGTGGGCTACGAAACGGTCGCACGAATTGCCGACACGCTCGGCGTGAGCCCCGAGGACCTGTTTCCCCTAGGCGCCCGGAGATCCCGTCGCACGAAGAGGCCGGCATGACGTCGCCATCCCCGTACCTGACGGCCCGCGAGGCGATGGCCTACCTCAAGGTCGGCTCCTCGTCGGCGCTCTATCGGCTGATTCGGGAACACCGGATGCCGTTCTGTCGGATGGGCCGGCTGTACCGGTTCGACATGCGGGAGCTCGACGCCTGGGCGCACGGCCACGGCTCGGCGCTGGAGATGCTGCGCGCGGGCAAGCGCCGGGCCGGCTAACGCCATGCAGACGTTCGAGGCAAGCGTGACGTTCGAGTTCGAGACGGCCAAGCCGCTCACGGCCAAGGTGACGGTGTCGGCCGACCGCTGGCACACCGCCGCGGCCAGGGCGATTGTCGCCGCCGGCAAGCAACTGTCCCCGGGGCACTGGTCATCGCTCGTCTGTGTGCTGGAGCGGCCGTTAGCGGTGCCACAGCCCGCGCCGGACGGCCTCGCAGCGGCGAACGATGAGCCGGAAGGGGAAAGACCCTAGCCCCCGGCCGTTGTGAGGCTAGACCCCCCTTCGGCGTTCGAGTGCAAGGAGAGGCCCGCCCGTGTATGACCTGATTGAAAGTCCCGACCCGGCCACCCGCCGCGAACTGATCGCGCTCTCGGTGCGCTATGGCCGGCAGACCTGGGAGATGGCCGAACTGCTCGCGACGGCCGTCGCCGAGACGCGCCGCGAACCGAAGACGCCGCTCGCCGCGCTGCCCTCCCCCGCGCGCCACTTCTACCTCGAGCTCGCGCGGTGGGCGTATGACCACGCGATGGACTATCACCCGCCGCCGCCGGGAGTCGCGTGATGGACATGAGCGACGCGATCAACGAGCTCGCCGCGGCGATGGCGAAGGCGCAAGCCAAGATGACCGGGGCCAAGAAGGACGCGGAAAACCCCTTCTTCAAGTCCAAGTACGCGGATCTCGCGAGCGTGCGCGATGCGTGCCTGGGCGCGATGAACGCCGAAGGGCTAAGTATCTGGCAGTTTCCGCGACGGGCCGTGAGTGCTGACGGTCAGCTGTTGGTGGAAGTCGAGACGGTGGTCACGCATGCGTCTGGACAGTTTTTTCGAGACACGCTGGCCGTGCCCGTGGCGAAGGCGGATGCGCAAGGCATCGGCTCGGCGATTTCCTACGCTCGTCGGTATGCCCTGGCGGCGATCTCCAGCGTGGCGCCAGCCGATGACGACGGCGAAGCGGCCGTGGGGCGCAACGGCCCGGCCAAGCCGAAGGCCCGCACGTTCGTGGACGCCACGACCGGAGAGGTGATCGAGGCGCCGAAGCGCAAGCCGCTGCCCGTCGCCGGCGACCCGCTGACGATCACCGAACCGCAACAGAAGCGCTTCTTCGCCATTGCCACGAAAGCCGGCTGGTCGCAAGGAAGAGCTCAAGGGCTGGCTGAAGACGCAGTACGGCCTGGAGCACAGCAAGGACATCCCGCGCGACCGCTACGACGAGATCTGCACGACCATCGACCTCGCCCGCGACTCCGAGACGCCTCCAGACGACGAGGAGCCGCCGCTGTGAACGGGCTTGTGTGTTATCCGCTGGAGTTGCGACCGGGCCTGCAGGTGCGTCTGTATCTGCCGGTTGACCTCACCCACGCGGACATCGCACGACTCATGGCGTTTCTTAAGACGCTGGTGATACCGCCGTG
>CAWGSJ010000015.1:0-408965 GCA_963825245.1 uncultured Acidobacteriota bacterium | reverse complement strand
TGCGTCTTCCTGCGAGCATCGTTTACGCAACATCGAGTCGCTTCTGGTGGTCACGGCTCTTGTCACCGAAGACGCCGGCACACGTACAAGGAGAGACGCATGACCGGTAGCTCGCGGGCTCGAGCGAGCATGGCCAGGTAGAGGACCGGGATCCGCAACCCGGTCGGGCTGAAGATCGCCGGCGCCGATTTCGCCGAGATCGAGCGGATCGGCCTGGCGATCGAGACGGCGCTCCGGATCGTGAGCGGCACGCGCACCGTGTTCGCGGAGCGCGGTGGCAGCGGCTTCTTCTCGACATCGAATGGAACCGCGACGCGCTCGCGCGCTACGGGTTGACTGTCGAGGCGGCGCAGCGCGTGGTGCAGAACGCGATCGGCGGCGAGAACGTGACCACCACGATCGATGGGCGCGAGCGCGATCCGGTGATGTCACGCACTACCTGAGGCGGGAACCCGACCCGTGGATTCGCGGGGCGGACCCGTACGGTTGGGTGTGCGGTCCGGGGTTCGATCGCGTTGCTCGCGCAGGTTCCACCGCTGCGTGCTGTCGCACACGCCGGACGAAAACACGCGCTTCACTCCCGCGGCGCCGCCAGAAAACAAGCGCGTTTCTGCGGTCCCGCAGCGATCGTGCGCGAGCATCGCCGTTGCCATTTCCCGACGCGTTGAGGGTGCGGACCTCGCGAGGAGGGTCGCGCGCACCGGTGAACACCCGTTCACCGAACCCTGATCACGCTCGCCTCGATGGCGATGTTCGAGGAGATGGTATGCAGCGATTTACAGCCTTTGCGCGGCACGTTGTTCCAGGTGTTCTTTTGATACTCACAGGCGCCGTCGCCGGGGCGATCGGCCTGGTAGCAACCGCGGCGCCGCGGCACGCGGGCCCGTCCGGGACGGCGGCGGCCGTGCAAGCGACCGCCGACATCAAGGGCGATGGCATCACCGGCCGTGCCGTGCTGGTCGAACGCCAGCACGGCAGCGGTACGGTCGTCGAGGTCACCGTGACCGCGAGCGGCCTCAAACCGGGGCTTCATGGTGTGCACCTCCACGTTGTTGGCAAGTGCGAGCCCGACTTCACTGCTGCTGGCGGCCATTTCGATCCAGGACCCGCCGGCAACCCCGACCCCGACGCCAATCACCCGTTCCATATGGGAGACCTCCCGAACATCGAGATCGATGCCAGCGGGCGCGGCTCGCTGACGGCGGTCACGACACGCGTGACCGAGTCCGAGGGGCCGTTGTCGATCTTCGACGCGGATCGCACCGCGATCATCGTCCACGGCAATCCGGATCAGGGCATCACCGGCGAGCCGAAGTCCGGCGTCAGCGGCGGGCCGAGAGTCGCGTGCGGAGTCTTCGCCAGGGAATCGGTGGATGTCGCTCTTGAATAGATCTCGCACATTCATCAGAAGTACAAGTGGAGGCCCAACTGCACCGTGCGATTATTCACGGAGGTGCGGAGGATTCGTCCGAAGTTCGGGTCTGTTGGATCGGACGCTGCCTCGCCGAATTGCGGGTGATTGAACAAATTGAAGAAGTCCGCGCGAAAACGCAGGCGTCCTTGGTCTCCACCTGTGAGGCGGAAGTCCTTCTGGAGCGAGAGGTCGACATAGTTGACGCCGGGGTTCCGGATATTCGAGAAGTATCGCGGACCGTTTCCAAAGGCCTTGGTCGGATCGCCTGGGAACGTCGTCACCACAAGGTTCTCGGCGGGACAGGTGCCCGAGAAATCAAAGGCGTTGGTGTCGAACCAGCGACCGACCGTCTGGTTGAACCCCGCGGGCACGGGATCGCCGATCATGTTCGGCCGATTCGTGAGGGTGTGCGCCGCGTTGCAGTATCCGTTCGATGTGTCCGTGATGCCGAAGGGAGCTCCGCTGCTCACACTGTACACGGCCGCCGCACGCCATCCACCCAGCACGTGACCCGCCACTCCTCGGTTCAACCAACGGTGACCAGGGCCGAACGGCAACTCCACGATGGGCGCGACGGTCACCCGCAGCGGGATATCGCCGGCGCTTATGACGTACTCGGCGTCCCGGTTGTAGAAATCCTGGCCCGGCACGTCAAGAGACCAGAAGCGACTCCAGTCGGACGAGGAATCGTCCATCAACCTGCTCCAGGTGAAGTTTGCCAGCAGCGACATCCCTTTGGAGAAGCGGCGCTCGAATTTGGCCTGGAGCGAGTGATAGTTCGATCTCGAGAGTCCCCAGAAGCCCGGGTTGACGACGAGGTCGTACAACGATCCGCCTCCTGCGAGGACCTTTTCCGCAGCAAGCGGACAATAAGGGCTCGTCGTCGCGGCATCGCCGAACTGCGCGGTAGTCTCCGGCGTCTGCTGGCAGATGTTGTACCCAGCGTTGATGGGCAGATGGCGGCCAGCGCTGCCGACGTAGCCGACCTGTGCAGCCGTATTCGGTCCGAGCTGCTTTTCGACAGTGAAGTTCCATAGGTGGAACCGGGGAGGCGCCTGCTTCCGCGGTGCCCAATATACGAAGGACACGGTACCAGCTACCGGGATGGGCGCGGCGATGGCTGATGGATCAGGATTCCTGATCGGCGGCAGGTTCCCCCAGTTGGTCCCGCGAGCGAAGGCGGTGTTTGCCAGGACGTTGGGGCTGACCTCTCCATCGCCGGCGCGGCCGTGGCCAACCCAGCCCGGATACGTAATGCCGTAGCCGCCGCGGATGACGAGCGTCGGAGTCGCACTCCACGCCGCGCCGACGCGCGGCGCGAACTGCTTCTTTGATGGATCAAACGGCGTCGGCGGGGCGTTCACGCCGAACTGCTCCCACACGGCCGTGAACGGGTTGAAGAACGCGAGCGCGTTGTTCTTCTCGCGGACCGACTGATCGTACTGCCACCGCAGGCCCAGGTTCAGCGTCACCGTTGGCGTCATCTTGAAGTCGTCTTGCACGAACAGGGAGTAGCTCCAGGCCCGCGTCTGCACCATGGCGTTCTGCAGATTGACGCTGCCGTTATTCATCACGCCAAACAGGAAATCGGCAAACGGGTGGCCGGTCTCCGTGCCCCTGAAACTAAAGCTCCCTGGCGGCCCGTGCTGATAGTTGTCAATCGCCACGCGTCGCGCCTCACTGCCCAGCTTCACACTGTGCCGGGCAAGCAAGCTGGTGAACGTGTCACCCAGATGAAGCGTGTTGGCCGGCTCATAGAATGGCGATCCCCCACCCAAGCTGCTGAAGCCGGTAATCGACACACTGGGATTGCCGCATCCCGTCAGACCAGGGACGCTGGATAGACATTCCGGAATGCCTTGGATGCCGAAATCGGTCGGGGAGCCTTCGGGAAGAATGTGCGCCTTCCGCTGCATGTAACCAGCCCGGAAGTTGTTCAGCGTCCTCGACGTGAAAATCCGCGTCCAACCGGCCGAGAATACGTACTCGCCGACGTGACTGGTCCTGCTGTTTGGGATTGGATTGGTGCGGCGATTCTCGCTCGCACCCCAGTTGGCGTGTAGGACACCGAAAATCTGGTCCGAAGACGAGGCGTGGTAATCGACGCGGCTGTTCAGCTGGCTCAGCGTGGTGTCCTCCGTGTCCCTGTCGGTCAGCTCGAGAGTTCCCGGATTGGGACCGGGCGTGCCTGACGTCGGCACACGGGCCAGGAAAGCGCTCGAGATGGAGCTGATCAGTCCGGCAGGGATGCGATTGAACGGTACGGGCGTGCCGCTGCCCGGAAAGCGGATCTGCTGACTCGGATCACCACACTTGCCTTCCGCATCGAAGCCAGCCGGGCACACGACCGACAAATCGCCGTTCCGAAATGTCTGATTGGGCACGATGACGCCGACGACGGGGCTGCTGGTATCCGCGCGTACGCGCTGATACCCCATGAAGAAGAAAAGCCGGTCCTTCACCAGGGGGCCTCCGAAGCTGCCCCCGAACTCATTCCGATCGAAGGGAATCTTCGGCTGGGTGCGGTCTTCGAAGAAGTCGCGGGCGTTCAATTTCTCATTGCGGTGGTACTGGTACGCGGAGCCACGGAACTGATTCGTGCCGCTCTTCGTCACGGCGATTAGCAGCCCCCCTCCCGTCCTTCCGTACTCGGCCGACATGCTGTTGGATTCGATCCGGAACTCCTGGATCACATCGATCGGCGGATTGATCGACTGCCCGCCGAATACCGGCGCGTTGATCGTGGTGCCATCGAGAAGGTAGTCCTGTGTGCGGGGGCGGTCGCCATTGATGCGCAGGTTGCCGTTGTTGCCGCAGTCTCCGTCGCAGGCCACCTGCTGCGAGACGCCGGCGGCAAGGGGGATCAGGCCGAACAGCGCGCGTCCGGTCGGTAACTGCTCGATTTGCTGCTCGGTCACGGTTTGTCCCAGGTTCGTCCGCTCCGACTGCAGCAGCGGCGCGTGAGCGATCACGTTCACCAGTTCCTCGGCACGTCCCACTTCCAGCGTCAAATCGATTCTGAGGCTGGCATTCAGGTCGAGGACAACGGACTCGACGACCGCAGTCTTGAACCCGGGAAAAGACGCCTCCACCTTGTGCGGGCCCGGAATGAGGCCTGTTGCGCTGTAGACACCGGCCTCGGTCGTCGTCACCGTCTTGGTGACGTTGGTTGCGAGGTTCGTGACCGTCAGGCTTGCACCCGCCAGCACGGCACCACTCGAATCCGTCACCGTACCCGTAATGCTTGCAAACACACCCTGCTGCGCCTCCGCTCGCGTCCCAAGCGCCACGCAGGCAAGAGCAAGGCCCAACCAGGCTGCTGCGATGGTCGGTTTCACTGTGTCCTCCATCTCTGACCGGAGGATTTGGCCCCGCCGGACGGTAACGCGGTCGCTCGCGGGCATGTCTTGTCCGCTTTTCTCAAGCCAAAGCAACGGACGCGTCATGCCAACCCGATCATCCTTACATGCGCCCGAATTTCAACCGAAATCGACGCACCTTGGTCTCGTCCGAGGACCAGACGCACCGATCAATTGTGCCGGCAACATTGCGACAGTGAGGCGTTGGTCATGCTGGTTGACGCGATCTTCCCCGGGGTGGACTTCCGCACCGATCGTACTTGCACGCGGAACCGTCCGTTTCTGGTAGGATCGCTGGCCGTCAGGAGACCTCGGTTCTCGCGGAACGTGGGCCCAGGTGAGCGAAGGCACGATCACCATGCGCCGCAGCACGCCGCGCCGTTTTCTGGTTGCGAGCAGGATTCTGCTGCTGTGCACCATTCCCGCTTGCTTCGGCATAGCAGGTGACCTCCGCGCATCCACCATCGCAATTGGAGGAGACAGCCAGGCACGGACTGCGAACGAGCAGGCGACGGCCGGCGTCGGGGAGGATCGCGGCCGCAGTGCTGACTTGCCCCGGCGCCTTCCTCAGCCGACCCCCGCTCAGGGCGGCCCTCCTCCGGGGAGGGACCTCAGATTCACCCACCTCACAAGCGACGATGGTCTATCCCAAAATCGAATCTATTCGATTTTGCAGGATCGCCGCGGCTTCATGTGGTTTGCCACCGAGGACGGACTCAATCGCTATGATGGCAACACGTTCGTCGTGTACAAACACAACCCCGACGATCCAAATACGTTGAGCGCCAGCTTGATTCAGAATCTGATTGAAGACGGCCATGGCTATCTGTGGATTGGCACCTGGGGTGGGCTAAACAAGTTAGATCCAACAAGCGAACGCTTTACTCACTACCGGTACAACCCCGACGACCCCAACAGCATTAGCGGCGATGCGATCAAGAGCATCGCCCAAGACAGTCGCGGCAATCTCTGGGTTGGTACCGTAGACGACGGCCTGAACAAACTTGATCCGGCCACTGAAACCTTCACTCGCTATCGCAACGACAGCGATGGCCAATTTGTTGGGACGATCAATTCCATTATCGAGGATAGCCATCGGGATATCTGGTTTGTCGGCACGCGCGGTCTGTTCCATCTCAACCCACAAACAGGACAGATCACTCGAACGCCTGCAACCATTGATCGCTTGGCCGCAGACTATATCCATGAAGACAAGGCCGGCAATCTCTGGATGCTTGCCTATTCTCCGGTCGCCCTACTCGTCAAATACGATCGTCAAGCAGAGCGATTCACTGCATATCCATTTGGGGAAGGCGCTGTCGGCATACCCAATAGCACCATTTTGGACGACGGGCAGAATGGATTGTGGGTCGCATCGAGCCAGGGGCTTTATCACTTCGATCTGCAAACGGAACAGTTGGCATATCGCGTTCAATACGATGCGACCAACCCGGACAGCCTCAACGATAACAGTGTGTCGTCAATTTATCGGGATAGGTCCGGCGTGCTGTGGGTAGGCACGGAAAATCGGGGGCTTAATGTTCTCGATCTCAGGCCAGGACAGTTCGGTTCTTACCGGCATCGTCCCGGTAACCCCGGTAGTCTATCGCCCGGTGTGGTCAGTGCAATACATCAAGACAGCAACGGTATTTTGTGGTTAGGCTTCACTCTCTTCGCGCTGGATAAATTGGATCGAAAGACCGGGCAAATCACCCATTATCCTCCCGGCTCGGGAGGCAAGAACGGGCTCGGCACAGGCAGTTCTCTTAGAAATAACATTTACCGAGACGCACAGGGTTATGTCTGGTTCGGTGGCTGGGATAGCGGTTTGAACCGGTTCGATGAGCGAAGCGGGCAGTTCAAACATTACCGACACAAGCCCGGCGATCCCAACAGCTTACTTTCCGACAACATTCTCTGCGTCTATCAAGATAGGAGCGGCAAGCTGTGGGTGGGGCAGGTTGACGGTCTCAGCAGTTTCGATCCAGCGACGGAGAAGTTCATCAACTACCGGAATGATCCGGCTCACCCGGCTAGCTTGGGGATCAGTAACGTCAGCGCCATCTATCAGGATCGGTCCGGCACGCTGTGGTTTGGGACGTGGATGGGCACATTGAGCCGATTCGACGACAAGACGAACACCTTCGTGAACTTGAAGACCGATTCGCGTGACCCTCACAAACTCAGTGGTGGCCGCATTCATGCCATCCATGAAGACCAGGCCGGATCATTATGGTTGGGAACCACGGATGGACTGTACCGGTATAACCGGGAGAACGAAACGCTTACCCATTACACGGAGAATCAGGGCCTGCCCAGTAGCCAAATTCGTTGCATTCTGGGTGATCGGAGCGGCAGGCTTTGGCTCGGCACCAAGAAGGGCATATCCCGGTTCGATCCTCAGACCGGCAGATTCAGAAACTACGACACATTCGACGGCTTGCAGAGCAACGATTTCAGTGAGGGTTGTTACGAAGACAGCCAAAGCGGGGAGATGTTGTTTGGCGGCACCAACGGGATTACCGCCTTCTATCCTGAGAATATTCAAGACAATCCCTACGTGCCCCCAGTCGTGCTGACGAGTTTTAAGATCTTCAATAGACCCGTTCCGATCGGCGCTGAGTCGGTACTGAAGAATGCCATCCCATACATTGATGCGTTGACGCTCTCCTACCTGGACAACGTCTTCTCCTTTGAGTTCGCGGCGCTGAGTTACGCCAATTCCCAGAAGAACCGTTATCGATACAAGCTCGAGAACTTCGATCCTGGCTGGAACGAGGTCGACAGCAAGCAGCGCTTGGCGACATACACCAATCTGAACCCCGGTCAGTATGTGTTTCGCGTGCAGGGATCGAACAGCGATGGCGTCTGGAATGAAGCAGGGGTCTCGCTGCCTATTCTTATCATGCCGCCCTGGTGGATGACTGCCTGGTTCCGCGCGTTGTGCGTGGGCGTGGGCCTGGCGGCTTTGGGGGGGGCGTACCTCCTCCGGATGCGGCAGGTGCAGCACCAGTTTGGCACGACGCTCGAGGCCCGGGTCGGAGAGCGCACGCGCATCGCCCGGGAGCTGCACGACACGCTGCTGCAGAGCTTCCACGGATTGCTGCTGCAGTTCCAGACCGCGTCGTACCTGCTGACGGAGCGCCCGGCCGAGGCCAAAGAGAAGCTGGATGGCGCGATTGAACGCGCAGCGAAGGCGGTCACCGAGGGTCGCGATGCGGTCCAGGGCTTGCGGGCGTCGATCGCCGAACCCAACGATCTCGCGGTCGCTATCAGGACCCTTGGCGACGAGCTCGCGACCCATGCGAGCGCCGACCAGCCGCCCATATTCAGTGTCGCCGTCGAGGGCCAGACGCGCGATCTGCACCCGATCGTCCGTGACGAGATCTACAAGATTGCGGCGGAAGCCCTTCGGAACGCCTTCCGGCATGCGCATGCCGGGCGGGTCGAGGTCGACATTCGCTACGACGACGAGCAATTCCGATTGCACGTGCGCGACGATGGCAAGGGGATCGATCCGGCGGTGCTCGCCAACCAAGGCCTAGAGGGACACTACGGCCTGCGCGGCATGCCCGAACGCGCCGCGCTGATCGGAGGGAAACTGGCGATGTGGAGCGAAGTCGGCGCAGGGACGGAGGTGGAGCTGCGCCTTCCTGCCAGCATCGTCTACGCGACCTCCCGGAGGCGTTCCTGGTGGTCACGGCTCGTGGCACCCAAGACGCCGGCAAACGTACGAGGAGACGCGTCATGACCGGCAGCGCCCCAATTCGCATTCTCACCGTCGACGATCATCCAGTGGTGCGCGAAGGGATCGCCGGTCTCGTGGGAGTTCAGCCGGATATGACCGTGGTCGCAGAAGCCGCCAACGGTCGGGAAGCGATCCAGCAATTCCGCGCGCACCGTCCGGATGTGACGCTGATGGACGTTCAGATGCCGGAAATGAATGGCCTCGACGCGCTCATCGCCATTCGAGCGGAGTTTCCGGATGCGAAAGTGATCGTGCTGACAACGTACGAAGGCGATGCGCACATTCTCCGCGCCCTCAAGGCCGGTGCGCAGGGCTATCTGCTCAAGAACACGCTCCATTCGGAATTGCTGCACACGATACGGGCAGTCCATGCTGGAAAGAGGAGTCTGTCGTCCGAGGTCTCGTTCCAAGTCGCCGAGCATATGAGCGACCAGGCGCTGACACCGGCGGAGGTCGTGGTATTGCGTCTCATCGCCGCCGGGAACGCGAACAAACAGATTGCGGATCAGCTCGCCATCACGGAGGACACCGTCAAGGGGCGAGTCAAGAGCATTCTTGCGAAACTCGACGCCAACGACCGGACGCATGCGGCGATCATCGGCCTGAAGAGAGGGATCCTCGAGCTGTAGACTCTCGCCGCCCAGCCATCGGCACCGACCCTAAAGAGTCACTCCCGCCGCCCCGTGGGGTGTTTCAGCTCGCGCCGCCACGACGAATAATCGAGTCGAGGTACGTGTTGCGACGTCTGTATTCCACGTTCGCCGGCGGTTGGCCCGGCATCGGCTTGCTGCTGATGCGACTGGTCGTCGGCGCGGTCCTTCTCTGGCACGCTGGTCCGAGGCTGTGGGGCGATCCGCCGGTGCACATACTCATCGCCTATGCGCCGCTGGCACTGGCGGCGCTCCTTCTCATCGCGGGGTTATGGACGCCAGTCGCTGGCGCGATGGTCGCCGCTGTCACGATCTCCGAGATCCTCACCACGGGCGCACCTCCCGTTGCCCGCCTTTTAACAGCGACCATTGCCGGCGCACTGACGATGCTCGGACCCGGCCGGTTGTCGATCGACGCCCGCCTCTTCGGATGGAAGCGCATCGACCTACCAGGGCACAAGAAGTAGTTCGAGAGGCCTGCTGAGGCTGGAACGCCGTACCCGAAAGGGTCCCGGCCGCAACCCTGCCAAGTCGTTCCAATCCACCCTTGTAAGTCGTCGGAAGCGCTCTAATTGAGTCCTCGCAAGACACCCTGCCAAGTCGTCTCGCCAACGCTTATGAGCCTGCGAATGTGCCCGAACGGGGTTTGTGGGCGCCGGTGCGAACGTCCAGAATCCCCGAAGACAGGGAGGGCGATCGCGATGCTGTTTGCCGACGAAAGCGCTGCCAACCGTTTGGACTGCCAGGAATACTTCGACGGCTCGCTGGAACTGCTGCGCGAGCTCGCCGTGACCAGCGACGTCGACGCCGCATTGCCGCGGCTCTCGGCGATCGTCAGCAAGATGCTGCCCCATGATGCGTTGCACGTCGCTTGCTTCGATCGGCGGGGACGACCGCTGGTGAACGCGTCGACAGCTGTTGTGCCCGACATGATGGCGACCGAAGTCGACGACGTCATCATCGATGATCTGCAGACTGGAGCCGTCGACGCTGGCGCCGCACCCTACGCGGAGCGGCCGGTCGGCGGCGGCTTTCGCTCGTTCCTGGGAGTGTCGACCCGCGCGCCGGAGCCGATGGTGCGCGTGGCGTTCTGGTCGAAGTGGCCGATGGCGTTCGATCGCAGCCATGTGCCGCTGGCACGCCGAATCGCCTACCACCTCAGCCTCGGCGCGTGCCGCGCCGAGCAGGGCAAGGTGATTCATCGCCTCGACGACAGCCGCGCGCAGCAGCAGGTCGACGCCGGCGTGGCGCAAGGGGGCGAGCGCGTGAAGAGTAACCACGTGCGGGTCGTCGGCGAGTCGGCCGAATGGCGCGAGGTGCTGCACAAGGCAACGCAGGTCGCCTCGACGGACACCACCGTGCTGATTACCGGCGACTCGGGCACCGGCAAGGAAATCGTGGCCCGGTTCATCCATGCGGCGTCTGCGCGCAAGACCGGGCCGTTCGTGGCGCTGAATTGCGCCGCTCTGCCGGAGCAGCTGCTCGAATCCGAGCTGTTTGGATACGAGCGCGGCGCGTTTACCAGCGCGCAGCAGGCAAAGCCCGGTCAGGTGGAGCTGGCTTCAGGCGGCGTGCTGTTCCTCGACGAGGTCGGCGAGATGAGTCTATCCGCCCAGGCGAAGTTCCTGCGCGTGCTTCAGGAGCGCGAGTTCCAGCGGCTCGGCGGGACGCGCGTCCTGAAGGCGAACATCCGGGTCATCGCCGCGACCAACCGCGATCTGCGCAAAGCCGTCGAGCGGGGCGACTTCCGCGAGGACCTCTTCTATCGCCTCGGGGTGTTCGATATCCGAACGCCGGCCTTGCGCGATCGTCCGGCCGATATCCTTCCTCTCAGCGAGACATTCCTGCAGGAGATCGGCAGATCGTTCGGCCGCCCGCCAGCCGGTCTGACACGAGACGCACGCACCGCGCTTCTCGAGTATGACTGGCCCGGCAACGTCCGAGAGCTGCGCAATGTCCTGGAGCGGGCCGCGATTGTCTGCGACGGCGCGCTCATCGACGCGAGCCATCTGAGCCTGCAATCAGGCGCCCGCCGATTCCGCGAGGACACGACCGATCTGAGCGTCGTCGAGCGCACCACGATTGGCAAGGTCCTGCGCGATTCCCGCGGCAACAAGACAAAGGCAGCACGGCGCCTTGGATTGTCACGCACGCAGCTTCACCTGCGCATTCGAAAGTACGGACTCGAGGAAGCTGGCGCCGCGTAATCGCCTTGCGTTCGAGAGACGGCGACCAAGTAAACCACGACGGAGAGCGTCATGACGAACGAAGACAACACGGATGTGCGGATCAGCAACTGGTCGTTGGCTACTGCAACCAAGCCGGGAGAGCGTCATGTGTACTCGCCGATCACCAGGAGCACTGCTCGGCATGTCGAGCCCGAAGGCAAGTCAGGGTAAGACCTTGGTTCGCAGGTCCTCACCATCGCGAGTCCATTTGCGGACGCATGGCTACGGCCGACGCGCGCCGCAGCACCTACCTTCGACTCGCACTCAACGTCGGTACGCCGACGGTCCCGCCGATCATGCCCACCTTCATTCGAACGATGGGCGGTTTCGCTTCTTGCCGGAACCGTCCATCGTCGTCCTCTTCGCCCCTCTTCAACCCGCATTCCAACAGCGTCAGCATTCTCCGTGGTTTCTGGTGGTCGTGGTCCGCACGGCGCGCGTCCGCACACAGGCTGTGTGTTTACGGACGGCATCGTGAGCGCGATGCGGAACGCCTCACATCGGCGCATCGCGAATTGCGCCAATTCCTGGAGAAACACTCCCCGCCTGTGAGAGACCCGGGATGGCACCGGTGTTGAGAAGGATGTCCATCACTGATGGGCGCGCGCAATGATGCGCGCGGAGTGGAGGGTTCACATGCGCGGTCTAAGCATTCCCAGCATTTTGATGGTGACCCTGCTCGGCGGTGTCGCCGCGGCGCACGCGCAGGGGCCTGAACCTGATACGCGTCAAGGCGTCATCGAGCGCGAGCAGGCGGACAAGGTCGATACGCTGCACCCGTATGTTCAGAACCGGGGCGAGCGGATCTTCACCCGCATTCAGGACCGGCTGGTCAATCAGCAGATCACCTGGTATCCGTTCCTGGAGAACGCGTACAGCGGCGGCGGTCTGGCGCTGGGACTGGGATACAGGCGTAACGTGAGCTCGTACAACCACGTCGACGTTCGCGGCAGCTACAGCGTCCTCAGCTACAAGTTGGCCGAAGCCGAGTTCGTCGCCCCTCGCCTGTTCCACCGGCGCGCAGAGCTGTCGATCCTGGGCGGGTGGCGCGACGCACCCGAGGTCGGCTTCTACGCACTCGGATCAGACCCGTCGTCCGACCAGCACCTCAGTTATGGATTCGAGGAATCGCGCGGCTCCGCGCTGCTCTCGGTGTGGCCGACGCGGCGGCTCCTCATGCGAGGCGGCGTCGAAATCTCCCGATGGGACCTCAAATCCGGGTCAGGGAGCTTCCCGTCGGTCGACACGCGCTTCACGCCTGACACGCTGGCCGGGATTGCCCAGGCCACCACCTACGTGCATACCCAGGCAACGGTCGGCCTCGACAATCGA
This sequence comes from uncultured Acidobacteriota bacterium, assembly GCA_963825245.1. Taxonomy (GTDB): domain Bacteria; phylum Acidobacteriota; class Vicinamibacteria; order Vicinamibacterales; family CAVVIG01; genus CAVREM01. The sequence continues at coordinate 396,234 of CAWGSJ010000015.1, read as the reverse complement.
AAGTGGGTCGATGTGCAGACCTCGCCGGGCTATGCGCGGCGCGGCGGCTTCTACGCCGTCACAGGCCACGACTTCGCCGACCAGGACAGCCGGTTCGGGTTCCAGCAGATCGATTACGAAGCCGTGCAACACATTCCGATCCTCCGCGAGACCTGGGTCGTCTCGCTGCGCGGCCGCGCTGAAACGACCTTAGGCGAAAGACGATCAACAGGTGCCGTTCTACCTGATGCCGTCGCTCGGCGGCGGGAACAGCCTGCGCGGCTATTCGAGCTGGCGCTTCCGCGGCCGTAACAGCCTGCTGCTGCAGGGCGAGTGGCGGTTCATCGTCAACCGCGGTTTCGAGACCGCGCTGTTCTACGACGCCGGCAAAGTGGCAGAGCGTTCGAAGGATCTCGACCTCGACGGCTTGATCACGGATTACGGGTTCGGGGCGCGGTTTCATACGCTCCGCGCGAGCGTGCTGCGCGTCGAGCTTGCCCACAGTCGCGAGGGACTCCGACTGGTATTCGCGACGTCCGCGGCGTTTTGAAAAGCGAGGCATGCCATGAAACCATTTGCAGTACTGTCGGCCGCGATCGCGGCACTCACCCTGCTCGGCACTCCCGTGGGCACGACGAGCCCGCGCTTCTATCGCGACGACCCGATCGCGCGTGAGCCCGAATCTCAGGATGCGTCAAGGGCCGCACCCGCTGAGCTCGTCGAGCTGTACGAAACGGCGAGTGGTCTCTTCGCGAAACCGGGCTATAAGCCCTCCGGCGTGCATGCGAAGAACCTGAGCACGATCGATGAGGTGCCGGATTCGAGCTGGTTCACGAACCGCGTCGGTGTGAGGACGCTCACCATCGACGAGATTGTCCGTGGACCACTCGCAGGACCACCGCCGGATCCGTCGCGCTGGGTCATCTTCCGCGAAAAGACCTCCGGCGCTCATCCAGGTGTTACCGCGAAGGACGCAAACGGCGAGACCTGGTTCCTCGAGTTCGACCCCAGTTACTACCCGGATGGGGCGACGGGCGCTGTGGTGATGGCGTCGAAATTCTTCTGGGCGCTGGGCTATAACCAGGTCGAATCGTTCCTGACGACGTTCGATCCGAAGCGGGCAGAATTCGAACCGGGTGCGACGATTCGCCGTCCGAATGGCAGGCGGACGCCGTTCACGCGTGACGACCTCAACGAAATCCTCGAGCGCTCCGCCCGCCGCCCGGACGGTACCTATCGCGTGGTCGCTGGACGCCTGCTGCCCGGCAAGGTCCTCGGGAATTTCCGGTTCGAAGGGACGCGGCCCGACGATCCCAACGATCTCGTGCCGCATGAACACCGCCGCGAGCTCCGGGCGCTGGCGGTGTTCGGCGCGTGGACCAACCTGACTGACCTGAAGGCGTTCAATACCCTGGACACTCTCGCGGTCGAGAACGGCCGCTCGATTGTCAAGCACTGGCTCCAGGACGTCGGCTCGACGTTCGGGATGAACAACGACCTGTACGAGTGGGATCTCGGATGGGATCATTTCTATCAAACGAACTCCACGGTCAAGCGGCTGCTGTCGTTCGGTTTCGCTCTGAGCCCGTGGCAGACCGTGAAGTACGTCGAGGGGCCCTCAATCGGAAAGTTCGAAGGGGATCGCTTCGACCCGCGGACGTGGCGGCCGCAGATGCTGACTACCGCCTATATGGAGCTACGCGACGACGACGCGTTCTGGGCCGCGCAGCGCGTCGGGGCGTTCACCGACGAGATGATCCGGGCCATCATCCACACTGGCGAATTCCGCGACCCGGCGGCCGAGAAGGCAGTCGCCGACATCATGATCAAGCGCCGCGACAAGATCCTTAACGCCTACCTGCCGGCTGTGAACCCGATCGTGTCGGCGCGGATGGATGCTCAGGGTCGCTTGACCTTCGACAATGCCGCGGTATCCGCCGATGTGGCGAAGCGTCCGGATTCTTATCGCGCCGCGTGGTTCGAGTTCGACAACGCTACCGGCGACACGCGACCACTCGGCGAGACCAGCAACCCCACCACCGTAGTGGAGGCTCCTGACGCTCTGCCCAGGGCGAACGGCAGCTACGTCGCGGTGGACATCTCGGCGGACGGGACGGCATACGAGGCCTGGCGCCGGCCTGCTCGCGCCTACTTCCGACGCGAGGGCGCCGGCTGGAAGTTGGTCGGGCTGGAGCGCGTGCCGGAGAGTGCGTCATCAGTTTCGCGAGCCGCGCAGTGATGATCGCCCGGGTAGCGGCTGAAGGGGGCAGGTCAGTCGGCCTGTCCCTCGCACAACCAGGACAAGGATCTTCATCCAGCCAAGGCGAAAATCGCAGCGAATCTCGGACTGGTTGCACCACGAGAACCCACTACTTACGGGATTTCCGCTTCCTCACGATCCGCTAGAAACGCTCAAAGACCCAGGTCGGCGCACGTATTGCGCACGCGGAGCCATATACGATTCGTATATGGCATAATGGCGTCGGAGGTTTCTGCCATGCCCCGAACCGCCAAGGTCTTCATGACCAACCGCAGCCAGGCTGTCCGTCTGCCGAAGGACTTCCAGTTCGCCACGGATGAAGTGTTGATCCGCAAGGTTGGCAACGACGTGATTCTGTCCCCGCGACCGAAGGACTGGCGGTCGTACCTTGAGTCTGCCCCGGTCGCATCCGATGGGTTCATGGCGGACGTCGAGGACCTGCCCGTTCAGGAACGGGAGGTCTGATGCCACGCTTCATGCTGGATACGGACACGTGTTCCTACATCATGAAGCGTTCGCACCCGCTCGTGCTGAAGCGCCTGCAGGCTGTGCACGTCGACGATGTCTGCATCTCGGTGATCACCAAAGCGGAGCTGCTGTACGGCGTCGCGGTATCACCCCGCCGGGCTCATGATGCCACAGCACTCGCAGCCTTCATGCCCTACGTCGAGGTCATCGACTTCTCGGATGAAGCCGCGCGTCACTATGGCGAGATCCGCGCGGACCTGAAGAAGCGTGGTGCCCTGATCGGCGCCAACGATCTCTTCATTGCCGCCCACGCACGCAGTCTCGAGCTCAGGTTGGTCACGAACAACACGGCCGAGTTCGGCCGCGTGAAAGGGCTGACGGTCGAGAACTGGACGCTTCCCCGTCGTCGTTCTCGTTTGACAATCGACGAGTAGCGGCGGCCGGCGACCCAGCCTCACGTAATGCGACAGAAACGAATCGACTCCGAACAGCGAGCGGAGCTGGCAGCCTCCAAACCGGCTGCCGAAATCGAGGGGTTGAGGCCGCTTACGGTCAAGCAGGGGCAGTATCTCGCGTTCATCTACTACTACAGCAAGATTCACGGCATGCCACCGGCCGAAGCGGACTTTCAACGGTATTTTCGAGTCACACCGCCCAAACGGACTGCCGCTGTCAAGATTTTCAGATCAGTTGTTTAAGATTTCCTGGCAAGCTATTGAGGATGAGCGACTTACAGGATGGCGGAGAGGGTGGGATTCGTGCCGAGTCGCGGCGAGAGCCGCGCGATGGCCTGAAGACCACACGAACCGAAGACCGAGCGAAGCGAGGGGATTCGGAGAGGGTGGGATTCGAACCCGGTCAGCTCTTTTAGAATCAGTAAATTACAGATTCCAAAGTGCCAGGGTTGCCGGGAATGCCAGCAATCCCGCGGCGCCTTGCACCCGATTGCACCCGCGGCCCGCCCTTCGGCCTCCATGAAAATCGTCCATTGCCGGGACCGGATGAATTCATTTGTCCGCCGAACCGCGCTAGAAACCGAGGTCCTCGGGCTTCAGCCACTCAATCTTGCCGTCGCGTTCGATGACGACCGACGAGCCCTCGTTCTTGTGGCGAAGCATGGCTCTTCGCACTCCTCGCTTGAGAGCCTCGTCGACCACTTGCCGGTTCTCGCGGAGGATTCGATCGACGTCTTTCTGCGCTTCAGCCTTCATTCGGTGCTCTGGCGCTGAGCCGTCCCCAGATGGTTGAATCGTACACCTTCAGCGATTGCGACTCCACCCGTTCCGCAACCAATGTGGGATCAGGCCCGGAGGCGTTGAAGAGCGCCCAGCTGGTCACGATCGGCTGATACACCCCGAAGAAGTTACGGATGCCGCTGCGATACCGGCGACGAACCGTATCCTGTGGAACGTTGTGCCCGCCAGCGGCGACACGAGCTGCGACACGCTGCACCGCCAGGTCCGCCGAAGACAACCAGAGGAAGACGAGATGAACCGCATATCCAGAGGCGAGAAGATCGCGAATCCGGGGCGCGAGCGAACGACTCGCAAGCGTCGTTTCGAACGCGAAGTTCACCCGCTGCCCTGCTAACTCCTGGATGCGCGCGAGCATCACGCGTCCCGCTGCAATGGCCGCACTGTCGGGATCGAATGCCGACAGACCTCGAGCGATCACGTCAGCGTTGACGAATTCGTTGACCTCCAGGCCCCATGCAGCAAGTCCGGCGCTGCTGTTGTCCTGCCGGCGCCATTCGGCCCTGCAAGGATGACGACGCTAGGACGGGGAGGATTCAACGGGTTTTATCGCCGTGCGGGAACGACCGACTGCGCTCGTCAAAGTCCGTGACGCTCATTTACGGAGTCGACACAAAGGTTCGGTTTGCGTCCTCCGCTGACTTCACGGCCAGGTACAAAACACCTACACGGGTACGGCTCCTTCCGCTCGCGCCACACCGCGTTATCGAACTCCCCACTGCTAGCTGTTTACGGCGGCGGACACGCTTCATGACAGCAAACGCTCGCTCCAGAGGCTTCGTTCGCGACCTACTCGACGCGCAGGCCAGCGATCGGGTTGGCATGGGCGGCGCGCAATGCGGGAACGAGACATGCGCCGAGCGCAATGACCGCGAGCACCAGCGGAACGGCGATCATCACTATGGGATCGTCCGCCTCGACTTGAAACAGCAGCGGCCGAACCGGCCGAGTCGATACCAGGCTGAGGATCGCCCCCAGGCCGGCGCCGACGACCGCAACGAGCACACCTTCTCGCATAATCGCGTTCACAATCCGCCGTGGGTCTCCGCCCAACGCCAGGCGAATCGCGATCTCCTTTCGGCGGAGCATCACGGTATAGGCGAACAGTCCGCCGACGCCGATCGCCGCCAACAGCAGCGTCGCACCGGCGAAAATCCCCGCGAGCAGCGCGGTGAGCCGATCCAGCCGCACGGCCGCGGTGAACGCTTCGGTGAGGCGCTCGAACTGGAGCACGAAGTCGGGTCCCGTGGATGAAACCGCCTGCTGAACCGCCGACTCCTGAACCCTGCCGCGGATGATGAGCGTTCCGCCGGCGGTCGGTTCGCTGTTCTGCAGGTCGGCGATGTAGGCCGCGTGCGACTGCTCGTCCTTCACGTCGTACACCCTCGCGTCGGCGACCACGCCGACCACTTCGAGGTTCTGCCGGTACGGCTGTGTGCCGATGCGTATCCGCTGGCCGATCGGATCGCGGTCTGGAAACAGCCGTGCGGCGAGCGAACGCGTGACTACGGCGACCGGCGGCGCCCGACCATCGTCGCTCCATGTGAAGTCCCGTCCCACGAGCACCGGGATCTGAAGCGTCTCGAAGAATCCAGGGGTGACCGAATTGAACACCGCGCTGATGCCATCGGTCGGTGCCCAGGACATCGGCGAGATCATCTGAGGAAAGCCGGGGTTTCCGGGCGGCGTCAACGCGATGGCAGCGCTGTCCGCTTCAGGCAGCGCTTCGATCCGCTCGACCAGAGCCGGGAAGTAGGCGGTGTCATCGGGACGCTCTTTGACGCCTGGCCGCGTCGTGAACGTTGCCCTCGCCATCTCTGTCGTGTCGAACCCCAGATCGACGCTCAGCACACGTTGCAGGCTGCGCACCAGAAGGCCAACGTTTGTCAGGAGCACGACCGAGACCGCCAGCTGTGCCACGACCATCGTTCGCAATAGCCGGCCGGAGGCTGTGGCCGCGCGCGTGCGAGAGTGCAGGGCATCGTGCACGTCGCTGCGCGCGCTGCGCCACGCCGGCAGTCCGGCGAACAGGAGACTGGCACCCACCGTGAGCGCGAGAACGAACGCGAAGACGCGCGCGTCGGGATTCGTGTTCAACGTGAGTGGTAGCAATCCACCCGGCAGAATCAGCCGGGTGATCGCCCCGCTCGCCCACACGCCAATCGGCACCGCACAAGCAGCGCCCGCGAATCCCAGGAACACGCTCTCGAAAAGCACATGGCGGACGGCCTGCCACGAGCTCGCGCCAAGTGCCAACCGAATCGCCTGCTCGGAAAGGCCAGCCGCCAGGCGGCGCAGCGTCAGGCTGGCGAGATTCAGGCACCCGACGAGAAATGCCAGCAGTGCCAGGCCCTGCAGCGCGATCACGTGGATTCGAAAATCCTGCAGATACGGCTCATGTCCCCTGGCGAGGGATTCGAGGCGCAGCGGCAGACCGAGGAAGTTTTCCCGCTGCGCGCCAGCATGTGTTGACGGAATGATGTCGGCCTTGATCGACGGCCAGACCGCACCGATCTGAGCACGCGCCCCCTCGAGCGACATGCCCGGCGCGAGCCGGCCGGCCACCCTCATCCACAGCAGACCGGCATTCGCGTAGTTCGGGGGTGCGCCTGCGCCCGGTGCTGTAAGCGGAACGATGACGTCGGGTTCGACCATGAGGCCAAATCCCTTGAAGCCGCGCGGCGCGACGCCGACGATCGTGAACGGCACGTCGTCGACGCGTAGCGTCGCGCCGAGCGCCGCGGGCGAGCCGCCGAAGCGGCGCTGCCAGAAGCCGTGACCGATGACGGCAACAGCAGTAGGCGTGAAGGCATCCAAGTCGACGTCACTCGGCAACAGCAGACGGCCTGCCGCCGGGATGGCGCCGAGCTCAGCGAAGTAGTTCCCCGTCACCGCCGTAATCGGCCCCATCGTGGAGACGCCCTGTGCTTCCACCGTACGAACGGGCGCGCTCCATCCAATCAACGATCTGACAGCGGTCTGACGCCTGGTCAACTCGCGGAACATTGGGAACGAGAAGGGCACTTCCTGGCCCGTCCGGAAAGCCGTTGAAAGCCGGACGAGCTCGTCCGGTCTCGGAGCAGGCAGACGACGGAGCGCAAGGGCGTTCAGCGTCGTGAAGACACCGACATTGATGCCGATCGTCACGGTGAGGGTCAGAACGACGGTCAGTGCAAACGTCGGCGAGCGCCGCAGCGCCCGCGCGGCATGCCGCACCTCATTCGGCCAGAGCGAGATCATTCGCAATGCGATGGTCCTGACTCACCCAGATGCGTGCCTCGACTGATCCATCGTGTCGTAAGGCCACCGTGGGGTTCAGCCGAGCGGCGTGTATCGAAGGCAGTCGACCACGGTGATCAGCGCGATGTGCCTCGGTAACGGCACAAGCGGCGCCAGCTCCTGCGGAGGTATTTCAGCAAGTTCGAACATGTCCAATCCGCGATCAGACTACGCCCGTCGACAGGGCACCTTCTAGTGAAAACGTTGAATGCAGCGGTCGGCGCAAAGGGGTTCTTGGCAACGGTCGGATCACTCGAGGCGCTGAAGACGGATCCCGGCAGCTGAACGCCTGGGCTGCGGACCTTCTTGTCAGGTTTTTCGGCCAGGGCGCGGTCTGTTAGGTAAGCGCACGGAGTCGTGACGTTGGAGGTGTGGATTTCGGAGAGGGTGGGATTCGAAGCCTCTCAGCTCACTTGGAATCTGTAAGTTACAGAAACCACTTTGCCGGGAATGCCATGAATGCCGTGGTTGCCGTCGGGCATTGCCCGCCATTGCCCGCTGACAGTCCGAACCATTCGTTCCTGAAGGCCGCCGCATTTGTGAGCAATGGGAATCTTGACTCGCGTGTATATAGGTACGCTATACATAGGGTCGTGATGGTAACGATGAACCCTTCGATCAAGCGAGGCAGTGCGGAGCTGGCGGTATTGGCGGTACTTGAACAGCAGCCGCTCCACGGCTACGAGATTGCCCGCCGTATCGAACAGGACAGCAACGGCGCCCTGCGGTTCACGCTCGCCTCGTTGTATCCCCTGCTCTACCGGATGGAGAAGCGGGGCTGGACGAAGGCCACGTGGGAGACCACGCCCGCGGGCGTCCGTCGTCGCTGCTACGGACTGACGGCAAAGGGCGTCAAGCAACTCGGCGCGACGCGCCTCGAATGGGACGCGTTCTTCCATGCACTCAGTCGCATTGGAGGGCTCCGCCGTGCTTGATTGGTCTGCGATCGTGCATCGCCACCTCGCGTCCGTACGCGTCGACGATCGACGCCGCCGCGAGATCGGCGCCGAGCTGGCAGCCCACCTCGAAGACGCCTACGTTGCCGCCGTTCGGGGGGGATGCACGGAGGCGGAGGCGGTTGCCTGCGCGATGGAACGCGTGCCCGACTGGAGCGCGCTTGCGGTGGCGGTGGAGAGATCCGCCGATGAGGACTCGATTATGACTAGACAGGCAATCACCGTGCTGCTGCCGGGCACTACGATGCTGCTGGCAGCGGCGACAGGCATGTCCCTTGTGGTCTCTTCGACGCCTCCCGATCGATGGCTGGACCCGCGCTGGCAGGTGCACGCACTCGCGGCTGGCCTGACGTTCCTCTTCTACCTGCTGCTCGGAGCCATCGGGGCCGCATGGTCCCGACACGTCGGCGGTAGCCCGGGTGAGCGCCTGGCGGCCGGCGTGTTTCCCTTGGTGCTCCACGTGGCGATGGCTGGGCCGGCGGCCGGGGCAGACATGCTGTATGCGCTTTCGCGCGGGGGCGCGGGCCTGCACCTGGACATCAACATGATCAACATGATCCTGGTCATGCTGGTGGTGCCCGGAGCGGCCCTGCTGCTTGGCGTGCTCCCCTTCGCCCGCAGAAGCGCACGCCTGGGCGCGCAGTAGCCGTGTCCCGCCACGGCGGGAATAGCACGGAGGCACAGCAAGCGTCGTCATCGTTTATGTCGCCCAGCGGCGCGACCTCCAGCGGACCTGTCGCACACAGCCTGGAGGCGACGGGCAGCGTTCTCGCCACGGCTTCGTGAATGTCGCGCGCTGGCCGGGACACTTGGAGCGCTTCGCCCAATCGAGACCACCGGGGTTTGCGGTGGCGGCCGATGGCCCGAGGACAGTCGCTGACGCCCCGGGGCTTGCCCTGTAAGGTCTCGCCCGGCAGCAGCGTTCCATGTGTAGGGAGGCCGGTTGTCAGGACCGGCGATGAGAGCCGGCACGCGGAGGTGTGATTGGCGGAGAGGGTGGGATTCGTTCCCGTCGTTCCCTCTCCCATCAACGATTTAGGCGCGGTCGGAAGCCCTCAAACCGCCAAATCCACTCAAAACCTGAGCATCAGGGTACAAAACAGGTACAGCACAACTATCGTCCGTCGAGGGCGGACATGGGTGTGCAGCGGTCTCTGAACCGCTGCATTTCCGCGTTAACGCAGTAGCACCTGTGCGGCCCTCCCGCTGGGAGCGCACGCGTGAACACCCGATTCTGTTGTCGACATGCACGCCGGTTTGAGCTGTGCGCCCACCGTTGCATTGCCTTCGAGGTCCGATCGGCGACGACGCTCCCTCTAGAGAACTGCCTGGTGGCGGACGCGCCTAACAACCCAGACGACGGCGGCGCGGTGGTCCGCGTTGCCGCTTTCCTGTGATTCTGTTAGGTTCTGATTCCTCATGAGTCGAGCCTCTTTTCTCTCATTGCTGCTATGCGCCGCACTCAGTGAGTTGGGCTGCACGGACGCCGTACGTGAGCCGGTTGCGCGCGTGTCCGAGAACACGGCCGCTGTCGACCGGATCTTTGCACGATGGAATAGCGACGATTCGGCCGGGTGCGCGGTCGGGGTTGTGCGCGATGGGAGGATCGTCCTCCAGCGCAGCTATGGGATGGCTAGCATAGAGCACGGGGTGCCGATCACCGGCAAGACGGTGTTCGATATCGCTTCAAATAGCAAACAGTTCACCGCCATGGCCGTGTTGATGTTAGCGAGCGATGGCAAGTTATCTATCGACGACGAGGCCCAAAAGTTCATCCCCGAGCTTCCCGTTTATCAATGGCCGGTGACCCTTCGCCATCTCCTGCACCACACCAGCGGGTTGCGCGATTACGTCGATCTTCTCGATTTCGCCGGGATTCACGAACAGGACCTTCTCGCTGAAGCCGAGGCGCTCACGATTCTGACGCGTCAGAAGGAGCTCAACTTCCGACCCGGAACGACATTCCTTTACAACAACTCCGGTTATTTGCTTCTCGGCATCATCGTGAAGCGCGTCAGCGGGATGTCGCTGGCTGAGTTTGCGCGGGCTCGTATTTTTGCGCCGCTCCACATGACCCAGACCGAGTACCTCGACAACCACGCACGCGTTGTTGCGAGACGTGCCACCGGATATCGTGAAGTGCGCGCTGGCTCATTCGAGGTTGCGATGAGCAACTGGGAACCCGCGGGCGATGGCCAAGTGCAGTCTTCCGTCGAGGATCTCGTATTGTGGAGCGACAATCTTCGGACGGGCGCCGTCGGTGGGCGCGCCGTGCTCGATGCCATGTTGGCGCCCGGTCAGCTCTCTTCTGGGGAGCGGCTGGAGTACGGGGCTGGCCTTATGTTGTTCGAACGTGGTGGCGATCGGACCGTCCGACACGGTGGCACCTGGGCGGGGTACCGAGCCGACGTCATGCACGTGCCGGAGCGGCGGCTCTCGGTCATCTGGCTATGCAACATCGGGAACGCGCGCCGCGCCCTGCCTGACGAGGTCCTGCGTGCCATCCTAGTTCCGATCGAGTCTGCGACTCATGCCCTCGGCGACGAGGAAGCCGCAACGATGGTCGGCAGTTATCGGCACTCCGAGACCGGCCTCGTGCATCGGATTGAGCGGACGAAGGACGGGCTGTTCATCAATGCGCTTGGGGCGATGACACCCCTGCCCTACCTGGGCGGCGGGCACTTTACGATCGACTCGATGCCGATGTCAGACATCGTCCGTGTGCCCAGCACAACTGGCCGCAGGATGATCCGTGAGAAGTTGCCGATCGCGTGGTTGGGACTTGAGGAAATACCTACTGTGGCGCCGCCGGTTGATGGCGAAAGCCTTGCGGGGATTTATCGGTGCGACGATCTTGCGACGGACTTCACGATCGTGGCGATCAACGGCAAACTGGAAATTCGTCGGCCGAGGTTCGAGCCCGCGGATCTTACTCCCACGATTGTCGACGAGTTCGATTTCTCTGGGAATGCACTGCAGCTTACCCGCGGCAAGGACGGGGCGGTGTCCGGGTTCCTCCTCAGCTCGTTGGGGACCTGGCGCTTGCGCTTCCGGAGGATCTGACCGTTCGCTGTCGCGGAGGGCAAGCTGTGCGAGAACCTGTCGTCAGCGTCGTGGATGGAATGGATCAAGGCAGGGATAGAGCAGTTTGATCGGGCGGAAAACCCACCCACGTGGCGCATTCCGTACGCGAGAGGTACAGCGCGACACTCTTCCGTAACCGCAAGATACTGATTCTTATAAACTTATGTGATTTCGGAGAGGGTGGGATTCGTTCCCGGCGAACCCGCTCACATCAACGAGTTAGGCCCGTTCCTAATCCCTCAAATCACTAGAAACGCTCAAATCCTGAGTATCAGGTACACAACGAGTACATCAGAATTTGTGCGCTCCACCGGTTCGACGACGATCGACTTGCTTCATCGTCGTGACCGATCCCCGTTCAGGGGCGACCCGCTGCCAAACCCACAGCAAGCGCCGCTTCGAACAGTCGCTGGTCATATGTCACGAGCATTCGGCAATTGCTCTGAATCGCGGCGGCGAGGTGGAGCGCGTCAAGGGTCCGCAATGGCACGTTGAGCGCGAACATCTGGCGCGCAAGGTGTTGCGTCAACTGATTAATCGCGAACGATTCGGCGGCATCGACGCCTCGATGCACCGCCGCGAGCACGCCCACGACTTCCTCATGCGTCAGCACGCCTTCGCGCCCTAGACGATGCATCGCCGACGTGACTTCCGTGAGCGCCAGGTCCGACACGACGACATGTTGCCCGATGACGGCTCGCCGCAAGTCGTCGCTTTCGGCTTCGCGCACGAACAGTTTCGTGAGCGCACTCGCGTCCAGGTATGCGGGTTCCGGCCAGCGCTACGTATCGGTCAGATACGATCCCCGCGATCGTCAAGAACGATTCGCGTAACCGATCGGTGGGCGTCTGCGAGCTTGCGTGCAACAGTGTCGCACTCGCGCAGGAAGGGTTCCAGATCCGGGAACGGCTGCCATTGCGCAGGCGGGCGCGGCTGCGAACGGACGTCGGCGATCAGCTGCTGCAGCGATTTCCGCGCTTCGCTCAGGCTGGCGGGTCCCATGGATTCGATCATAGCCTATACGCACACACTCACTGGCCGAGGTCGTCGATTCTGCGCAGCCGTGCCAAGTCACGTCTGGTTCGCGGGCCTAGAGTGCCGAAATACGCCGATGCCCTTGGCGGCCTATCGCGTGTCCACAGAACAGCGGTCGCCCTTCCCGGCCGCCCTCGGAGTCCGTTTCCTGATCGTCACACCATCGTCAGCGCATCCGTGTTGAGGGACAGGTCACAGGAGATTGTCACCAGCCCTTCACAGCGTGCTAGCCCAGTGATCATCGGCGACGATGCGTAGGGGCACGCCCGCTTCGCGATACGAGACTGCCTTCTCGATTTTTCGTTCAAACGCCGTGTGCACCCAGTCCCTACTTCCAAAAGTTCCAATGACCAAAAAAGAGGTGCGCTTCGTAATATTTCCTGCACACATTCCACCCCGTTTCTCGACCTCTCGTTCGCAGTCGCGACGAGGCCCAAAGGCGAACTGGCCCGTGAACACATCGGCCATTCCAATCCACTCGATCACGGGAGGCGGCTGGTCTAATGGCAACATCGTCGCGGCATCCGTGTCGGATACGGCTGACAACTCACCGCTCACCAATTGATCGAGCAAGCGCCTCAGATCCGCGCGCTCAGCCTGGTCGATGACGCCGTCTTTGAAATGGTGCATCAGACGAAGGGCCTGGCATCGCCCGTCTCGGATGGTGGTCGCGGCTGCGACGACGCGCACGCAGCGTTCTTTGCCACCTACCCGCGCCATGGGGTGATGCGCGGTAACCATCGCCTCACATTCGCCCGGTAGCGCTTGTACTCGTCGGCGAACTGCTCGCCCAGCGCAGGCTCTTCGTAGGCGACAACGAACAAGAAGAATCCGGCCCACACGATCGCGCCGTACTCCAGCACCGTGACACTCCCGAACAGGAGGCCCTGGCCGGCGATCAACGCCGTGACTGCGACGTACATCGGATTGCGGACGTAGCGATAGAACCCGGTGACGACAAGGCGCTTGGGAGGCATCACGGGCGCCGGTGTGCCGAGGCCCTGCAACGCGAAGCGAGCGAACGAATCGAGCAAGATGGGCAACCCGGCGACGATCAGGGCCGCGCCGAGCACGCGCGTGATCGGGAATAGCGGAGGCGCGAAGTGCCAGTGCGTGAGGTACCAAGGGACGTACACGGCGAGCGTGCCCGGAGCGATGACCAGGAAGATCGCGGAACCGATGATCGCGGCGGCGCGCTGCACGATAGGAGCATAGTCCAATGGATGCCGTCGCACAGCACACGTGCAAGGGCAGCAGCTCGCGACGCGCCCGGCCGCGCTCCGTTTTTGGTCGTCGTCTTTCGGCCGTGAACGCCTGCCCACTCCGAGCGTCGATGCACCGTTGTTCACGGTGAATGAAGGCGTAGGCCCTTCGCTCGCGTGGATTCTCTGCGAGCGTCGGCGAGACAAGTCTTTCGCGAGAGGAATCTTGAACAGCGCCTCTCCCCTGAGATTGCACTACACTCTGACGAACGAGTGTCGAGGTCATACGCGCACTCTTTGTTGTGCCCGTCGAACTGGAGGGCGCATTATGCCAACGTCTAAACGACAGAGGCCACGGCTTCGATTTATCGTCCCGCTCGCAGTCTGCGCCAGCGTCTCGCTCTGGCCTGCACTCCCTAAACGCGGTAGTAAACAGCTTGGCTTCATTGTGCCGGTCGCGGCCCAGGCTCCTGTCACGCTGGATCGCAGCATCCGCGATTACAAACTGCCGTCAGAGATTCCGTGGGTGGAGCGGGGCGCCAGTGCAAGTCTCACGCTCTACGGCGACGCGTCAAAACCTGGCGGCTTTTATGTCTCGCTCCTGAGACGCCCATTTGACAATTGGAGCACCCCCCACAGTCATCCGTCGGAACGCTACGTCACGGTGCTGGAGGGGATGTTCCTGGCTGGCACAGGACCAGTTCAAGATCGGAATCGAGTGGATGCCCTGAAGGCCGGCACGGTTGTCAGCGAAATCCCCAACAGAATGCACTACGACGGTGTGGGGCAAGATGGAGTGACGCTGCTCTTTATCGGAATGGCTCCTTCAGGCGGCGGCCCGACCACCGAGCCACCTCGTGCCCCTGGTGGACCGAATGTCGACCCGACTGCGCGTCAAGCCAAGAAAGTGGAAGACATGGTGTGGACCAAGGCAGCCGACGCCAGCACATTCGTCAATGTCTACGGTGATCCGGGCAAACCCGGCATATACGTTCAGTTTGTCCGCCGGCCACCGAATAGCTGGAGCACGGCGCACGGCCACCCCAACGATCAATTCATCTGGGTCATGGGCGGACGCATGTACATTGGCACGGGATCGTCCGTCGACAAGGACAAGACCGTCGGAATGCCGCGGGGGTCATACATTCACGACTTTGCGAACGGTAGGCACTACGAGGGGACGAAGGATGAGGACCTCTGGATTTTGGTGGTGGGCATGGGACCGGCCGCGCCAGACAGAGCGTTTAACTAAATCGACAAACCTCGGACCCGGCGCTGTGGTAGAGGGGTTGATCTTCGACGATCGTGGTCGCCACCGATGACGCGAACGGTGTAGAAACTGTGTAAGGTGAGGGTCGAAACGACCGACGAACACCGCTGTTTACGGCGTCACATCCGCGAGCATTGTGTAGCGGGAAGTCGTTGAACCGATTACGTGTTGCGGTGCTTCGGTGTTACTCGCTGCGCTTGGCCCAAATCGGTTTCCACACGTGCACCTCCAACACTGCATCTGATTCCTCCTGATCTGTTGGAAGTATGTGGAGACCTGCGTCGGATGTTGAGAACAGCGGCAAAGAACGCGACGGCTCAGCGATTGCGGCTGTTGTTGACAGTGGTTTCGGGGGCGCGCAACCAACATTATCTGCAGCTCTGGCGCCCAGCAGCTTGACCTCGGCTGCGGCATGTGAACATGGCGATCGGTGTCGCGATCAAGGCCGTTCGCAGCCGGCGTCCGCCTGCTCTCCCGTGCACGATCGATCTGTCGGCTACGGCCGTTCGCGTTCGTGACCACCCGATTCGTCACGGCCAAGTCGCCATAGATGCGCGTGCTGGTTTCCTCGACGGGGGGCGACTCTAGGGCATCGGGGCGTTGGCCGAGTTGCGCGATGCGATCCTGCTTCGAGACGATACGGTTGCCGCCGAACGCGACAAAGCCGTCAGTCACCGACGCGGCAAAGTTCCTTGCGTCCCCTTTCGCGCGAGAGCCACGTGGGTGGGGTTGGATCCCACGTGCCGAAAAGATTGGGAATTTTGAGGGTTTCGAAGGCGAAATCTGAGGCGAACTGGACGCGTCAGGTACAGTCAGAAAATTGGATCCGATAAGTTGAGCGTATTGAGCAACTTGCGGTGGCGGAGAGGGTGGGATTCGAACCCGACACGACCCTTTAGATTCTGCTCGTCGCGCAGCTTCCCGTTGAAGGATTCGTCGGTCGCCGTTCTGCCACGGCTTGCCCGGGTCGATGAACGCCGTCTCGATCTGCGCGGCCTGCAGCCAGCGCAGAATCGCGCGCGCCGACGAACTCCGGCCCGTAGTACCTTCGGAAGAAGAGGTCAAGGCAGGACAAGTGCTTCTCTAGAATGGGTTTGCCACAACTCAGACCAGAGGAGACTGCCAGCCATGACCCCAATGTCTTCTACCACGTCGCCGGCCGTGCGGGTAGCGATTGACGTCGCGAAGTTGACGCACCAGGTGTTGATCGAGCTGCCCGAGCGGCCGGCGACGTGTCGCTGCGCGTGCGCGAATACGAAGGCGGAGATCGATCGCTTCGTCGCGATGCTGCGGTCGCTCGCGCATGCCCTGCGAGATCGCGTTTGAACCGACCGGCGATTACCATCGGCCGCTCGCGTATGTCCTCGGGCAGGCGGGCTTTCGCCTGTCGTTGGTGTCGTCGATCGCGGTCGCCCGCACGCGCGACGCGATGTACAACTCGTGGGACAAGAACGATCCGAAGGACGCGCAGGTCATCCTGCATCTGCATGAAGACCGGCACCACGCAGCGGTATCTGGATCCGCTCGGTCACCGGGCATCAGGATCTGCAGGAGCTGGCGAATACCTACCAGCAGGTCTCGCTGCGCAAGGTGCGCCTGCAGCACAGCATCGTGACGCATCATCTGCCGCTGTACTTTCCCGAGGCGGAGCGCTATCTGCACAGCTCGCGCGCCGAGTGGTTCACCGACCTGCTGCTGTTCACGCCGTGCCCGCGGCCGTGCGGCGGTACACGAAGGCCGCCTTTGTCGCGGCGGCGCGCGCGCAGATCGCCGGCCGCAAGGTCGACAAGGCGCGGTGGCTGGCCGACTTCTACGACACCGCGTGCCGCAGCCTCGGCCTGCCCGTCGCGCGACGACGTCGGAGGCGATGCGCATGTTTCGCGTCGTGCTCGAGGAGTATCGGGCGCTGTGTCGCCTGCGCAAGCGCCTCGAAGCCGACGCCGTCGACGCGCTTGGCCGACCAGCCCGACTTCCGTCCGGCTGCAGACCCTGCCGGGCATCGGCCCGATCCTCGCGATGACCATCCTGGCCGAAGCCCGCGACCTGCGCCGCTTTGGCCATGCGCGGCAGTTTCTCAAGTACTGCGGCTTCGATCTCTGCACCGAGCAGTCGGGCCAGTTTCGCGGCACGACGCATCTGTCGAAGCGCGGCAACGCGCGGCTGCGCTACGCCTTCTGGATGGCCGGCACCGTCGCCATTCGGATGCAGCAGAACAGCTTTCGCCGGAAGTTTGAAGACTACATCCGTCCCGATCCGCAGAACGCGGATCGGCGACGGAAAGCGTACACCGCCGTCGCCGCCAAGATGGCCCGCGTCGCGTACGCCGTCATCACCACCGGCATCGACTATCGTCGCTTCCCGGAAGCGACGAGACCAGGCGGGAGGATCCCTTCGCCACGGGCCGTCGAGGCGCTTGCGACCTCGTAGATAATGCTCGGACCTTCCACCTGGAGTGCAACGCTCTGTGAAGCCGTGTCAGGGCAGCGCCGCTCGTCGCCTGACCCTGTGTGACTATGGTCAGCGTGTGATTCCGCGACGGTGGAAACCGCTTGGCGATGCGCGTCCGTGTCATTCTTGCTGACCGACGCGTCAGATCAGAGAAGCTCTGTCTCCTTGACTTCTGAGGTAGCCCGTTGTCCGAGCGGAGATACTGCGGGGCGCCATGAGGCTGACGAGCTGCGTCAGACCTCGATGACGCGCCCGACCGGATCCCGCCGGCGACGTCGATCGCTGAGACACTCCGCGTGAACTCGTCGATGACCGTGAGGCATTTCAGGCTGCGCCCGTTCGCGCAGGTGTCGAACACGAAGTCGTACGCCCACACGTGATTGATCGCCATTGGCGGCAACGGTCGTGGGTGACTGGCGGCAACTCGCCGACGGCGCCGATTCTTCGGCACCTGCAGGCCTTCCTGCCGCCACAGCCGGTGCGTGCGGCGACGCTGAGCGCGTGCCCCTGCGCTCGAGGAAGATCCGGATCGTGCGATAGCCGTACCGCGGATACTGCGCGGCCAGCGTTTTCATCGGCGGCACTACGCCCGCGTCGCGCGCGATGAGGCGTCGACTCGTAGCCGAGCGTGACCGCGCGACTGAGAGCAAGGCGCACGCGCGGCGGCGCGACAGGAGGCGCGTCTGACAACGCGACCTGCTGCCGGCGCACGCGGCGCCTACCATTTCGAGACACCTCTTCAGCACGCGATCCAGAAGTTATAGATTCTATGATGCCAGCCTTGCCGTGAATGCCAACGTTGCCGTGGCTCCTTGCACGCTGTTGCACGCACGGTCGAGGAGCAGCGTTGGCCGATGAAGTCATCGGTCATCTGCGACGCGAAACGCCGGTGCCATCTGATCACAGTCTCGGGCTGTCAAGCCCAGGCGACCGGCGATCTTACGCCATTGCTTGACGACTGCCTGAATCCTCTCGATTGTCTCGTCCGCCGCCTTCGCTGTAACGCGGAAGATTGGTGCGACGGAACGCACCAAATCAAGGTCGAGGGAGTTGTCCGTCTCGCTGATGTTGAGCGTAAGACCGAATGAACCTGGCACCGGGTTCATGTCGAATGCCTCGGAGAGTCGCCACCCTTTTCCCGGCACCAGAATGAATCCGTGATTCCTCAGATGATCATCGGTATTTGACACGAGCACGTTGAAGACGATGCGCGACCACAGTTCTCGAAGGTCCGCGTTGGTCTGAGCGCCATGGTCCACCAGAACTCGCGCAATCTCCAGGTAGCTGACCCCTGTCGACGCATCGTCGCCGTCCTTGTGACCGGTGAGGGTCATTGCTGACGCAAAATGCAATCGCCGGCCGGCGTCGGTGCGATCGAAGCGTCTCACGAGAAAGGTGTGGTGCGCGTGGGCGAAGCGGCGAGCCTGACTCTCAGACACTCGCAGCCCTGCGCCAATCGCCAGGGTCTGTACGACCAGCTCCCACGCGCCGATATCGTGCTCGTCGCGCACACTGGGAAATTTCGCGATCCATAGATGGCCATTCGGATCAACCACGCTCGCTTTGGGGCGCGCACCTCCGAGCGAGCCCCCAGGGGCGATCAGCATGCACAGCCATGCGTCGGCCTCGTCGTCCGTGTTGTCCTCGTCACGTTCGATGGCGAGGCTGGCCGCTTCGAGTTCGCGCAGCCTCACAAATGGCGGCGCCGCGACATCGTTCTGATTGTCGAGGAACTCACCTGCATCGTCGAGTCGGAAGCGCAACGCGCCCATGCGAAAGGCGTCGTGTACCCCGAGCAAGTAGTCGGATTCGTACAAGCGAACATCCGGGGCCACGCGCCCTGCGCGCTGTTCGCGCTCCAGGCGACGCCGCATCAGGAGTCTCCCCCAACGGTCAGGGCTGGCGTCGGCGAGGACGCCAAAGGTGTCGTTGCCTTGCGCGGGGTGTTGGCGGCCCTCGTAAAGGCCGAGTCTGGGGTCGAGCGGTACGGCCGTCAGTGCATGGGCGTCGAGCGCGGCAGCATCGAACTCGAACTCGAAGACTTCGCGGCCCCTCGTGCGGTTGGCGTGAGCCAGCCCAAGGCGAAGCGGCGTTGAGAGCCCGTGCCAATCGGCGTGCACGGCGATCGTGACGGGCATCTGTCACCGACGCTTCGTCCGTGCCCGAGCTGCAGCGGGGACATCGAGTAAGGCGGCCAGGTCTCGCGCGTTGGTGAAGCGGTTCTGATCGACTCGATCGGGTGAGTTCTCAATCGTGGTGGGCGACGTTTTTCCTCTCGTAGTCCGCGCCGCACGCTGTTCTCGCGGCAACTTCGAGGCGGTGTCTTGCGCCGGCGTTCTGTTGGGCACGACACGCGCGCCCCGCATGTCCGCAGGTAACGCGGACTTCCGCTTTGCGGCCCTGCGGGGCGATGACAATCGAGCGTCTTGCAGCGCTCGACCCATGGGATCCGCCTTGACCAACAGATCGAGATCCTTTTCTACGCCGAGCACTTGCATCACCGCGACGTAGGCGCCAATCGTGACGCCTGCTCCCCCCCGCTCCAAGCTGCGTAAGGTCATCGGCGCCATGCCGGCCCGTGCCGCGACTTGCTTGGCCGACAGGCGCCGACGTAGTCGGGCCAAACGCAAACGATCACCGAGCTGGCGCAATAGCTCATCAGTCGAGGGCAATAGTGCGGCGACCTTGCGGGGCACAGTGCTTCTATTTTAGATCAGATCCGTTACAAACGCTAAAATAATAGCGGTCACACTGCTAGTATGTGTATCTATTGTGGATACACTGGTCATAGAGTGCCGTAATATTGGCATATTTGTCCCCGAACCAGGTGTGGCGCCAGCTGGGACTGTCAGTCGACGCCTCGCGCCGTTGCGAAGCCTCTCGGGCGGGCCTTTGGGCTTGCTGCGTCCTTCTGTTATGGTCCGTCGCGAATGCCGGAACGCGCGCCTTCCCTCTTTGAACGTGTCCCACGCGGGCTGTTTGCCCCGCTCGGCGATCCCTACGCCGAGCTCTATTGGGAGCTTCTCGCGGAGCTTTATCGACTCGAGTTCGAGCGTGAGCCGTTCGTCGTGACGCGACCGACGGCGATCGATGTTGCCGAAGCGTCGATCCGCAGCTCCGGGCTCTGGCGTGAGCGGCGGCAGGATCTGGAGGTGCTGGCAAGCCAAGATGTGGGAGTACCGCGCGAACCCAAGGGCGTGCGCGTCGACGACGCCCCATTCACGCCAGGCGAGCGATCAGCTTCGGCGGTCGATCCAGACGTGATCGATGAAGCAGCGGCCATTCGTTCGCTCGCTCGACGGCTGGTCGCTCGGCTCGAGGAGTCCGGGTGGATGCACTTTCAATATCGCGCACGCGTCGGCGAAATCATGAGCTTTCACGCGTACGCCGCTCGCATCCTGCAAACACTGCTCGACGTGGCTCGGGACGAGCAGCCAGTGTTTCAGGGGCTTGTCCATTCGATTGCGGCGCTACTCGAGCCTACAGCCTTCGCGCAGCGCCCTGGAGTGTCGCTCTCGGAGGCCCGAAGGCATACGCTCGAACTCTCGCGGGAATTGAAGATTCTCGAACGCAACATCCACCTCTTTATTCAGCGCGTGCTCGATGATGCCGCGACCGCCGCCGAAGTGCTCGAAGAAGGGTTCGATCGATATGAGCACGCGGTGATGGCGAACTACCACCGACTCAAGACCGTGGATAACGTCTATCGCCAACGCTCGGCGATACTTCAGCGGCTCGACGCCATCGAGCGCGACAGCTCTGCATTGGAAAACGCCGCGGAGTGGTACGCCGCTCAGCGTGGGACCGGCAGGGAGGAGGGACGACTGGCTGTCAAGACCGAGCTGGCACAGATGCGCTCGCACTTCGACAACATTCCCCAGCTCGTTGACGGCATCGACACGAGGAACGCGCGTTTTTCGGGCGTCGCTCTTCGCAAGATCCGCTATTTCCTACGGCAGGATCGCCGCACCGAGGGCCAGCTGCAATTCATTGTTGATGCTTTGGCCAAGGGCGAAGCACCGGAACTGGAATTTGACGTGTTCCGGTGCGAGCTGCTCACCGGCAACTTTCTCTATACGCCACCAGTCGCACGTGAGCGGCCGGCGCCACAGCGTCTGGTCAAACAGTCCACTGGCAATCGCGAACGGATTCGGCAGGAAGCAGCAGCGCGCGTCCGACGAATGTTCGCGAGACGGCGTATCGAGGAGTTCGTTGCGACAGTACTCCAGGGGCGCGCTGCCGCCCCCATGCGCGAGGTACCTGTCCGCGACGACCACGACTACGTACGCCTGGTGTACCTCGCCTCCTATGGCCTGGACGGCGACTCGACGTTCCGATTGCGACCCTCTCTCGGGCGTCTACGGGCGGCGACATACGGGTACCCAGACGGAACGTTGGAGACTTTGCGTAAGGACAGACGTCACGAGCGGTGATCAATATGGATTTCGTCGAAGACTACGCAAAACTCGAATCTGCTCAGCAGGAACGCTTTCAGCGTGTCGTGACGCGCCTCCTTGCGGGAGAAGTGCTGACGCCCGGTCCGCCCCTTCAGCCGGATCCGGACTGGCGCTTCGCCGAACGCTTTCGCGAATTGATTGACTCGTACCTGCGCATAGGCGGTTGGGGCTTCGACCTTGATCCGACACTGCGACTCGCACGCGCCGTCCACGAAATCGGCGCGCAACGGGTGCGGTTCTCCAAACTCGAGAGCCTGATCCTCTGCATGCTTCGGCTTCACTACCATGAGCAGATGCGCCTGGCGGCCGAGGAAGACCGATGCGACATCACGGTCGGCCAGCTGCGCGAACGACTGGTTCATGCCGGAAAGCCAATCGCGCAGCTGTCGGCACGCGCACTCGGTCAAGCCGTGCGCAGGCTCGCGCGTCATTCACTGGTGGGCGTGGGCCGAGGTTTCGAAGCAGACGATGATGCCGTGATTGAAGTGAAGCCGCTCGTGGAGAAGGTGTTGCCCGATGACCGTATTCAAGAGATCGCCGAGCGGATCAAATCGTACGTGAGCGCGAAGACGCCGGTTGCAGACTCGGAGCAAGACACCGACGTCGAATCAGAACCCGCCACTCCTCCCGGCAATCCGCAGCAAGGCGCGCCTTCATGAGGCGACTAGAAGCCGTCCGCCTCGTGCAGTGGTATCACTTTCAGGATGAACTGCTACCCATCAGCGCGAGCTGCCTCCTGCTCGGTGATAACGGCAGCGGGAAGACGACCGTCCTCGACGCGATCCAGGTTGGACTCGTTGCCGACCTGTCGGAGGTGTTGCTCAACCGCGCGGCCAACGAGAAGAGCCGACGTGCTTTGTACGGTTACGTGCGGTGGAAGAGCGGCGCCGAAGACGAGTCGCGACAAGGAGCCGTACATTTTGGCCGTGGTGCATGCACGTCGTACGTGATGCTCGAATTCGTGGACGATGACGATCCGTCAGTCACGTTCACGTGCGGCATTGGATTCGAAGCCTCTGAAACCGATACCGAAATCGCGAAAGTGTTCTTTGTCATGCCTGGCACTCCTGCCCGCGAAGTGGGAGCCATTACGCCTGTCGGGAACGGCTCCGGTGAACTCGTGGTCAGGCCTTTGCGTGATTTTCGTATCTGGCTCCGGGGGCACGGCGGCCTGCACTGGCATGACGCGGGCACGTATCGAGAAGAGATTCGCCAGCGCCTTGGCGTACTCCCTGAATCCTTTCATCGACTGATCGTCAAAGCGCTCGCGTTCAAGCCGATCGGGCAGGTGCGGCAGTTCGTCTTCGATTACCTCTTGGATCCTCGCCCCATTGACACCGCCGCGCTCCAGGACAATCTCGAGCACTACAAGCGTCTGGAAGCCGAAGCCCGGGAGGCGCAAAGGCGCATCGACGAGCTCTCGGAGATCGTGAAGGAAGGCGAACGGATTCGCACCGAGCAGCGAACGGCTGACAGTCACCGGTACCTGGAGCTGCGCGCCGACGAAGACGATACCGTCACCAGAGTGACGGCCCTTGAGCGCCGCCTCGCTGAGAGCCAGACCGCGATAGCCGGATTGACATCACGCGAAAGTGCGTTGCGCGCGGAACTCGAGTCGCTTCAACGGGAATGGCAGCGTGTGATTGGCCTGCTCGAGGTAGATGCGGGCTATCGCCAGTTTCATGATTTGGAACGGCAGATAGAGGACACACAGCGGAGATTGCGTGACGCCAATGATGCGGATCACGAGGCGCGCCGCATCCTCCAGGGGCAGAATGAGGCGTTCCGGCTGCTTCAATCGGAAGAGGCTCGTGCGTTACGCCGTCACCGGTCTGCGCTTTTCCAACGCGACGACCTCCTGGGCGCGGAGGAAGCTCCGGAAATCGCCGAGCGGTTGTCGTCGACGCTGGCGACACAGGGCGCTCTGGAAGGCCGCGATCTCGCCATGTGGGAACGGCGGCTGGACGACGCGGCAGATCGGGCACGAACGGTTCGTCTCGCCATGGTCACCGAGATTGACGGCTGGAAGGCGGAGGGTGCGGAGCTCCAGCAGGAGCAACGGATGCTTGAAGCAGGGCGCCTCCGCTATCCTGACGGCCCCACTGCGCTGCTCCATCTGCTTCAGACGCGGCTGAAAGGCCGTCGCGACGCCCGGCCGCTCTGCGAGCTGATCGAGGTGCCGAGCGCTCGCTGGCGCGACTCGGTTGAAGGATATCTGCACACTCGTCGATTTGATGTGATCGTCGCACCCGAAGATTACAGTCGTGCGCTCGGGCTCTACGAACGCCACAAACGGGACTATCAGCTGCCTGGTCGCGGTTCCGTCTTCATCAGCGGCGTCGGACTCGTCGATGTCGAGCGTCTCATGCGCACTCCACTACGCCCCGCCCCACGGTCGCTTGCCGAGCAAATACAGACCGACGACGCCTATGCCC
This sequence comes from uncultured Acidobacteriota bacterium, assembly GCA_963825245.1. Taxonomy (GTDB): domain Bacteria; phylum Acidobacteriota; class Vicinamibacteria; order Vicinamibacterales; family CAVVIG01; genus CAVREM01. Next base: position 372,108 of record CAWGSJ010000015.1, on the reverse strand, counting down.
GTGCCTACTGCGACTTCGTCCTGGGCGAGGTCATCTGCGTGGACGACGAGCAGTCCTTGCGAAAGCACCGGTCGGCGATCACCGACACCGTGATGGTGTATCGCAACCATGTCGCGCGGCAGACGACGCCGGACGTCTTTTCTCGCCACTATATCGGGCAGGCCGCGCAGCAGCGGCGTCTCGAGGAGATCGGGGCACGACTTGGCGCCTTGCGTGACCTGATCGTCAGCGCTGCCTCCCTCATTTCCTGGCTCGATCAGGCCGTGCGCGTACTGGATCGCGCAAGGGCCGAAACACGCCGCCTGCCGGACCTCGTTGAAAGGGCAAAGGATCGGTTGTGGCTCGAGAAACAGGCGAAGCGTCTCGCAACGCAGAAGGAGCGCTTCGACCGCAAGGAGTTCTCGGGACTCGAACAGAGTCGCGACGAGCTGGCGACGCGGAAGGCCGCCGCCCAGGAGGAAAAGGATCGGGTGCGTGAAGAATTCGGGCGCGTGGAAGAACGTGTTTCGACGACCGAGCGAGCTCTCCGGGAGGCGCGCGGCTCGCAGCAGGACGCGAGCGCCGAACTTCGGGCGTTCGCGGACTCACTCGATCAGGAATCCCGCGTGGCCTACGAGCAGCGTTACACCCGTGAGCGAACGGCACGAACGCCGGAGGACATTCGGAACGTGTTCCGCCGACAGCACCAGATCATCGAGAGTCGTGTGCAGAAGCTCATCGAAACCTTCGTGGGAATGAAGACGCGATACGTGGAGCGCCGGGGACTTGTCGCGACGATCGAGGGCGCCCGGTTCGATGAGTTCGTGACCGAGCTGGACTCGTGGCGAGAGAGTCGTCTGCCTAGCTACCGCGAGCGTATCGCGGAGGCCAAAACCAAGGCGCTGCAGCAGCTGGCTGAAGACGTTGTGTTCAAGCTTCGCGAAAACCTGCTCCTGGTGCGGCGACAGATCGACGAGTTGAATCGCGCGCTTAAGGACGTACCATTCGGCTCCGAGCGTTATCAGTTCACGGTCGAGGTCGATCCCGCCCACAAACCGTTCCACGATCTCGTCATGGATGCGGGCCGCTTCGAGAAAGAGTCGCTGTTCGGCACCTCGGTCCTCTCGGCGCCCGAGCTGACGACAACGCTCGGTCACCTCCTCGATCGGCTGGTAGAGGCCGAAGCCAGGGAGGTCAAGACGGAACTCGAGACGAAGGCAGATTACCGCGAATACTTCAACTACGACCTGAAGATCCTGCATGCCGACGGTCGATATTCGCTGTACGACAAAGTGTCGGGCGACAAGTCGGGCGGAGAGACGCAGACTCCGTACTACATCGCGGTGCTCGCGTCGATGTATCGACTCTACATGACCCGCTCACGCGACGGCCGGCCGACCTGCGGCATCGTGTTGCTGGACGAGGCGTTCGGTAAGATGGATGAATGGCGGATCGAGGCGACCCTGACCTATGCGCGGAATCTCGGGCTGCAGCTCGTGATGGCAACGCCGAAGGAACGGAGCGAGTTGGTAGCGCCCAGGGTCGAGCGCAGCCTGTTGATTCACAAAGATCCCATCAGCGGCCTACCGACAGTTCTCGACTTTACGAAGGAGTTTGCGCGCGATGCCGAGAGTGACGCACTCCGCGAGGATGGAGCTGCTCACGCGGATCCTGGACGCCCACGAGCGTAGCGTGTCGTTCGGCCGGCCCGGACCATGGCCCCGAGACGTCATCATCAAGTTTGACGCGGCCACATTTCCAGATGTCTTTGCACCCGAGGGCCGGCAGGCGCGCGCAATGCTCCTCGCCGCGGCAACAGAACTCGCGGACGAAGGGTGCGTGCGTTTGGTGCGCCATGGCCGCGGTCATCTGAGGATCGAGCCCAAGGAAGTTCGCATGGGCCCTGCCGAAGTGGGGCGTGCAATCGAGGCGGCCGGCACACTTGGATACGAGCCATTATCAGTGGCTCTCGCCGAATTGGAGCAACACGCGGCAACTCTGGCCATGGAGCCACAGCCCGCGTGGATGCGGACCTTTCTCGAGAGTCTGGCGGTGTCACTCCGCCAAGCAGACCCCTCGATACTCGGTTTCTCACGCACGCGGCTCAAGGACGAACGGCGGTCACTGGTGCCAGCGCTCACCGCCGCCGTTGCGCTCTCGCGTGACCCCCCGCCGGCTTGGGAACGCGTCATAAGCGAACGCCTCTTTCGCGATTCAAAGCTGCTCGGACGCGTGCGTCCCCTGGTCGTAGCGGTACTCGTGCGGGCTGATCCCCGGTGGCAAGGAGTGCCTCCCGAAGAAGCAACAGAATTACTCGAGGTGTACGGCGTTCGGCGCAAACCCGGATTGATTCGCTGTGCCGGTGCAGCTGAACTGCGTATCGGCAAGAAGATATATGCGCTCGAAGACTTCGCACCCGCCGCGCACCTTCCGGACACGTGGGCCGATGCATGGGTCGATGCGCTCGTCTCCTCTGGTACCCGATGCGTGACCACCATCGAGAATGAGTATCCTTTTCTGTCGTACATCGAGGAGGCAGACGGTCCTGCCGGCCTCGCGGCCCGCGGCGAGGTTGCCGTCTACACTGCAGGCTTTCCCACCCCGCGCCTCGTGACGGCGCTCGTGCAGCTGGCGCAAAAGTCCAACGCAACATTCCAACATTGGGGCGATGCGGATGTAGGCGGTCTACGGATCTGGTATTTCCTGCGCTCACGCCTTGGGCGCCCCCTGATGCTCCTGAGGACGACCGCCGACTGGGTCGCATCCGAATCGTTGAATGGTGGCCGCCCTCTATCGAGCCTCGAGCGGCAAGTGCTCGTCCGACTACGCCAGGAATTAGGGGAAAGCGAAGGGGCGGACGTGGGTTCGGCGCGAGCCCTCATCGACTCCCTGCTCGAGCACGGTGTGAAGATCGAACAAGAGCGGTATTGAAGTGCTTGTCAGGCGACCATGAGGCCGTGGCAACCACAACACAATTAGATCCTTGGCGACGTGGTGCGCATCCACCCGCAACGCGACGGCTACACGCGTCGGGCGCGGCGAGCCCTACTTGCTGCGATCGTCATGGCCGCCCACCCGGATCTCCTTCTGTCACCGACGGCGCCGCGGCGGCCCCAAGCAGCTGCGCCATCCCAGAGAACAGCGCTGCCAGGGTCGACGCGGTTTCGGGCGGCGCCTCGATGAGCAGCCCACCGCTGGCGGTGCGCTGGACACGCAGACCGGACACCAGGCGCTCGATGTCAGCATTGGATGGGATCGGCTCCGGCCTCACGGCGGGTGCGCCTAGCCCATCACGCGACTCGTCCCCCGCGGCCACCACCGCCTCGATCTCGCGCTCCGCGCCATCGTCCTCGGGAACGCTGACGTCCTCGGGGCGGGCCGGGGCAGGTGTCATCTTTGGCCCGACGATGCGCTCGATCCGGGAGAGAAAACCTCCAGCACGCTCGAAGGTCACCTCGTCGGTCGTCCCATCGAACAGTCCGGTGAAGAACGCCTTCTTCGACCCGACGAGATCCGCGATCCGCGACTCAATACCGGGCTCGCTCACCAGGTTGTAGACGTCGATCGGGCGGCGCTGGCCGAGCCGGTGGATCCGGCCGATGCGCTGCTCGAGCACGGCGGGATTCCAGGGCAGCTCGATGTTGATGCAGGCGCTCGCGGCCCGCTGCAGGTTGAGGCCCACGCCGCCGGCGTCGGTGGCGAAGAGCACGCGGCAGGCAGGGTCGTCGTGGAAGTCCACGAGGTTCTGCGTACGCCGCTTCTGACCCTCCGCGCCGGTGAAGAACGCCGCCCTGACACCCTCGTGCGCGAGTTGGTGGCGCGTCACCCAGTGCCCGAGCCGAAGCATCCGCCGCCACTGGCTGAACACCACCACTTTGCGCCCTTCGACCAGCGCGAGCTGGCCGATCAGCTCGCGCAACTCCGCGAGTTTCGGGCTCGCAAGCCCCCTCAGCGTGGAGTCCGTGGGCCGCTCAATCCGTGACAGGTCCGGCCAGATCTGCTCGAAGCGCAGCTGGGCCAGGCCATTCGCGATCACGCGCTGCGTGGTGAGCAGCGTCATCAGACGCAGGAACTCCGCCTGGGTCAGCGCACGCCGCTTCCCGCGGCCGAGGATCTGCGCGATCGGCATGTTGAGCGCGTCGTGCTCGTCGATCTGCTCGGCGGTCATCTCGATGGGAATGCGCGTGTCGGTCCGCGCCGGCAACTGCGACAGCACCTCACGCCGCACGCGTCGGACCATACAAGCGGCCAGACGGGTCCGCAGCGTCTCCAGGTTGCGGGCCCCGCCGATCTCCGCCTTTCCATCGACGGGCGTGGTGTGCCACGCGGCCAGGCGCCATTTCGGCTCCAGCGCAAGGTCGTCGACCCATTCGACGATCGACGCGAGCTCGTCGAGCCGATTCTCCATCGGTGTGCCGGTCAGCACGAGACGGTACAGGGGATCCAGGCGCTTCACGCTGGATGCTGTCTTGGTCGCCCAGTTCTTGATCCGCTGCGCTTCGTCGAGCACGACGATGTCCGGCGTCCAGTCGCGGACGAGGTCGACGTCACGAATGATCTGTTCGTAATTCACTAAGAGGAATCCGCGCCGACACGCCTCGAACGCGGCGCGACGCTCCGAGGGCGCCCCGTCGACGACGGCAACGGGCGCGTCGCTGAAGAGCTGCCACTCACGGAGCCACTGCGGCTTGAGCGCGGCGGGAACGATGAGAAGGCCGCGGCGGACACGGCCGGTGTGCCAAAGGGCGTGGCAGGCGGCGATCGCCTGCGCGGTCTTGCCGAGACCCATGTCGTCGGCCAGGAGCAGGCGACCTCGCGCGAAGAACCGCTCGACGCCTTCGCGTTGATAGGCGTAGAGCGATTGCTTGAGGGTCCGCAGCGCACGCTGCAGCTCGGTTCTCACGCTCGCGGTCTGGATCTGGCGCGAAAGCCGCGCGCGTTCTTCCTGCAGCAGCGCGTGGAGTGCGGGCTCGGCGTCGCCGTCGCCAAGCGCGGCGAGCAAGCGGTCCACCAGCGCCAGGCGCTGCGGCGTCGAACCGGGAACCGCGACCGTCCAATCGTGTCCGTTTGCCGGACGCCGCCAATCCCGCAGATGGCGGTCCGGTGCGCCGTCGACCCGGCGAACGCGCGCCAACCAGTCGCCTAGGCCGGTCAGCGGACGGACTGGATCCCAGCGCAGCGGCTGCGCCGGAGTCGCCTCGGCCCCGGCGTCGACGCGACGCCGCTTCGAGACCGCGTCCTCGAGGACGGTGACCAAGTGCTTGCACAACCCGAGCGAGTTCCGGAGGAAATCAGGGCACGCGCAACTGCCGTCGAGCGGCGCGATGCGCCGGAGCAGGGTGCGGTACGGGCGTGCGGGCGACCCACGGCGCCGGGTCGTGTACAGGCCCAACACCCGGCCGCGTGGCCGTCGGACGATCCGAATCTCGTCCACGCGGGTGGACGCGCAGCGGCGAAGCACCGCGTCGAGCGCGTCGCGTTGGACGGGCCAGTCGCCGCCCAGCGTGACCGACAGGACGTGGTGCACGATCTGCTCAGGCGGTACGCCGCCAGTCCGCCGCTGGGCGCGCGCGAGCAACGTCTGATAGATCTCGCTCTCGGCGACCGGGTCGGACTGAGCTGAGGGACGTGGCATGTCTTCCCCGTGGCTGCGAGCTCGAATTTGGCGGCTGCGAGTCGACACATTCTTTCACAGGCGCGATCGAGCGAAAGCCGGGCATCATTCGAGGTCGGGTACCGACAGCGAAGACGGGATGGCGACGAAACGTCGCGTCCACGCACGAAACCTTTAGCAATGCCAAGACGATCTCAGAACGTGGCCCAGATCTCTGCTGCCAGCGTGAGTCGCCGCTTGATCAGATCGATCTGCGGCAGCGGCGTACTCCCCGTCGGCTACTTCTCGCCGCGCAGTGCCGCTGCCGGTATCCGGTCTCCTCTTTGGCAGTGTCAAGGATCAGATTAGCGGATGGGGTTCTGGTCGTCTATTCAAGAACCCGCGTGGCCAGAACAGGCCTAATTCTGGACTTGTGACGCTGATTCGAGGCGAAGAAACGGTTTGCATCGCACGCCATCGCACGCACAGAACCCACTCCGCCTGCTAACTCATTGAAAATAAATGATCGAAATTTGGCGGAGAGGGTGGGATTCGAACCCACGTGCCCCTTACGGGACAAGACGCTTTCGAGGCGCCCCCGTTACGACCACTTCGGTACCTCTCCGTATGAGGTGCTGCGCCGCGGGCGGCGGGGCTGAACGGCCCCGGCGGGCATAAAAGGCCCGCGCTGCACGCCCGCAATCTCCTGGTGAAGCGGACCTTTAATTATAGCCCACGCAAAACAGGTCAGCCCCGTTCCGGCGGACCAGCCGTCGCAGGCGCGAGCTGGCGGATCGCGCCGAGATGGTAGGCCAGATGCGCGACGCTGCCGATGACGCCGGCGAGTTCGATCTCGTTCATCTCGCGCTCGCGGCCGGCGCCTTCGATCCACGATTGCGCTTCACTCCGCAGGTTCGCGCGCAGCTTCGCCCATTCCTCATCGGTGACGTACACGCGCTGCCAGCTTTCCGACCAATTGGCGGTCGCCCACGGATTGCTCTCGCCACCCACCCATCGGTTCAGCAGGTGGAGGCCATATGTCACGTGATCGACGTGCGCGGCGACCGACGCTCGCCCTGTTGGCCGCGCGCTGGCCGCTTCAGCGCTGAGCGTGTCGAGCGAGGCGATCAGACCGCGATCGCCCTGGTTCAGCATGTAGGCCGCCTCGCCCGGCGGCCCGTCGATCAGTTCGCGGAGCAGAGTGACGATCGTGCGCCGGATCGGCTCAGGCAACTCCATCCGGCCATTGTCGCATCAGCGACGTCCGCCTGAAGCCGGACGTTACGACTCATCTGTCAGACCGCACGCGCCGGGCGCGAATCGTCCCGTTGGACTCATGGATCCCCTTCACCTCGACGCGTCGCCCGTTGGTCAGCGCGCTGCAGCGGACGTCGTCGAACTCGGTGGCGCTCGTCGTGAAAATCGAACCGCCGGGAAGGTGCGCGGGGATTGTTGTCGACGCGCGTAAATGACGTTCGCGTCCTGCGCCGATCCACGTCTTTGGTCGACAGAAACTCAATTCGTTGGCCCGCCTTCGCCCGTTGACGTCGCGCCGGGCTTCGGCGCGGCAAGCCCGCATTAAACCGGCACCCAGCACCCAGCACCGGCACCCAGCACCCTATCTGCGTTCTCTGAAAAACGTTTGTATCAGCGCGCGGCATTCCTCCTCGAGCACGCCGCTGACGACCTCGAATCGATGATTGTGGCCAGGCAGCTCCCCGCCGTGGGCAGTCGAGACGACGGCGCCGGTGCGCGGCTCGGCGGCGCCGTAGACGAGCGTCGCAATCCGCGCGTGGACCAGCGCGCCGACGCACATCAGGCACGGCTCGATCGTCACGCATAGCGTCGCGCCGGTGAGACGGTAGTTGCCAGTGTTGCGGGCGGCATCGCGAATCGCAGCGATTTCCGCATGTGCCGTCGGATCGTGGGCGGAGATCGGATGGTTGTAGCCGCGGCCGACGATCTCGCCGCCCAGTTCGACGACCGCGCCGATCGGCACCTCTCCCGCATCGCGCGCCCGTTCCGCCTCGATCAGCGCGGCTTCCATCAGCTGCTCGAACGTCACGGATCGGCGCCCGCTCCGGGCATCATCATGGATACTCGATGGAACCACCGCTGACGGGCGGCAGCAGGTGGATTTCGCTGTCGCGTTTCAGGGCCACGAACTCGGCGTCGTGGTAGATCTGGCCATCGACGGCGATGCTGACGGCATCGAGTTGGGCCGCGAGCGCCGGATACCGTTCGGTGAGGGTGCGAAGCAGTTCGTGGACGCGCGGTGCGTCGATTGAGATCTCGGTCAGGCCGCCCGTCGCAGCGGTCCAACCGCTCGGAAAGTACACGATTGCCATGGCTCGGCGGCTGCTGTAGTGCGGGCCTTTAGGCCCGCCTTCGTGTCGCGGACCTAAAGGTCCGCACTACGACCGAAGTCGCGGACCTAAAGGTCCGCACTACAACCCGCGTCAATCACCCGCGGCCATCAATCCCGCGAGCACCCGCGGCGGCGACAGCGGCAGCTCGGTGAACCGGACGCCGGTTGCGTCGCGCATGGCGTTGGCGACCGCCGCGAGCGGCGGCACGATCGGAACCTCGCCGACGCCGCGCACGCCGTACGGATGGATCGGGTTGGCCACCTCGACGATCACCGTGTCGATCATCGGCAGGTCCGAGGCGACCGGCATCCGGTAATCGAGGAATCCGGCGTTCTCCATCACGCCCGCCGCGTCGAACACGTATTCCTCGTTCAGCGCCCAGCCGATGCCCTGCGCCGCGCCGCCCTGCATCTGTCCTTCGACGAAGCTGGGATGAACCGCCTTGCCGACATCCTGGATCGCCGTGTAGCGGACGACCGTGCTCCGTCCGGTCTCCTTGTCGACCTCGAGATCGCAGATGTGGGCGCCGAACGCCGGACCCGCCGTCGCGCACGTTGAGCGACGCGCGGCCGACGATCGGCCCGCCGGTCGCGCTGGCTTTGGCGGCGACCTCGGTCAACGTCAGCGGCGCATGTTCGCCGGCACCGTTCAGCGGAACGAGCCGGCCGCCTTCCCAGCCGACGTTCGACACGTCGGTGTTCCAGATCTTCGCGGCGCGAGCGCGCAGCTGTTCGCGCACGTCGCGGGCCGCCTCGATCACGGCCATGCCGGTCGCGTAGCACACGCGGCTGCCGCCGGTGACGTCGGTGTACCCGGCCGCATCGGTATCGGCGACCGTCGGACGGATGCGCTCCACGGGAATGCCGAGCTCCTCCGCCACCATCAGCGCCTGCGCGACGCGCGTGCCGCCGATGTCGGGGTTGCCGGTGAACACCGCCGCGCTGCCATCGCTGTCGAGCGTCACCGTCGCGCTCGAATTCATGCCGGCGTTGAACCAGAAGCCGCAGGCAAACCCGCGTCCCTGATTGGATCCGATCGGCGCCTGCCAGTGCGGGTGACGCCGGGCCGCCTCGAGCACCGGCCTTCAATCCGATCGGCCCGTACTTGGGCCCGTACGGTGCCGCGTCGCCTTCGACGACTGCATTCTTGAGCCGCAGCTCGATCGGATCCATCCCGAGCGTGCGCGCGATCTCGTCGATGACCGATTCGGTCGCGAACGCCGCCATCGGCGATCCGGGCGCGCGATACGCCGCGACCTTCGGCTTGTTGACGACGACGTCGCTGGCTTCGATGAAGAAGTTGGGAATGCGGTAGCACGCGAGGCAGCACATCGCGCCGGCACCCGACGGCGAGCCTGGATAGGCGCCGCCTTCGTACCACAGAGACGCGGTGGCGGCGACGAGCGTCCCGTCGGACTTCGCGCCGATCTTCACGCGAACCTTCGTGCCAGAGGTCGGACCCGTCGCGCGGAACACCTCGTCGCGCGTCATCACCATCTTCACCGGGCGGTTCGTCTTCCGCGACAGCACGAGCGCCAGCGGTTCGAGATACACGGTGATCTTGCCGCCGAACCCGCCGCCGATCTCGGTGGGGATCACCTTGATCATCGCGGCATCGATGCCGAGGATCGCCGCGCTGCCGTCGCGCACCACGAACGGTCCCTGGGTCGTCGTCCAGACCACGGCGCGGCCGTCCTGCCCCCAGCGCGCGACGCAGGCATGCGGCTCGATGTAGCCCTGATGGACCATCGGCGTGTGGAACTCGCGCTCGACCACGATGTCGGCTTCGGCAAATCCGCGTTCCGGATCGCCGCGCCGCAACTCCATCCGGGCGGCGACGTTGGTCGGCCCGCTCGGGGCGACGCCGCGGCCGCGCGTCACCATCTCGGCGATGGAGGATCGGCGCACCGGGGCTGATCGCCTGGTCGATCGTAAGCACCGGCGCCAGCACCTCGTACTCGACGCGAACACGCGCGGCGGCCTCGCGCGCGATGTCGAGCGAAGTCGCGGCAACGGCGGCGACCGCGTGGCCGTGATACAGCGCCTTCTTGTGCGCGAGCAGGTTGTCGCCGATGTCGTGCAGATCGAGCGCGCCTTCGCCCATCGCCAGCTTCGCAGAGGTCTCCGGCAGGTCGGTCGCCGGTGATGACCGCCTTGACGCCCGGCACAGCTTCAGCGCCTCGGCCGTGTCGATCGACACGATGCGCGCGTGCGCGTGCGGACTTCGCACGACGACGCCGTGGAGCATCCCCGGCAGGTTGATGTCGGCGCCGTAGTTGGCGCGGCCGGTGACCTTGTCCGCACCGTCGTGACGAATCGGCCGCGTGCCGACGTAGGTGAACGTCTTTGCTTCGGTGCTCACAGATGATTGCTCCTCATGGCTTTCATCACTGGGGCCGCGTCGAGCACGGCGCGAACGATCTTGTCGTAGCCGGTGCAGCGGCACAGGTTGCCGGCGAGCCAGTACCTGACCTGCTGCTCCGACGGGGCGGGGTTCCTCTCGAGCAGCGCCGTGGCGGCGACGATGAAGCCCGGCGTGCAGATGCCGCACTGCAGCGCGGCGTGTTCGAGAAACTTCTGTTGAACCGGGTGCAGGCGCGTCGCGACGCGGCGACACCCTCGATCGTCGTGACCGACCGCCCCTGCGCTTCGGCAGCGAGCACCAGGCACGACGGCGACCAGCCGCCCGTCGAGCAGCACCGAACAGGCACCGCAATCGCCGGTCGCGCAGCCTTCTTTCGTGCCGGTCAGACCGAGTCGATCGCGCAGCGCGGCCAGCAGGCTCTCTGGCGGGTCGCACAGAAATTCCGCGGCCTCGCCGTTAATCGTCGTCTCGATATGCAGCTTCGTCACGATCGGATTCCCCTCGCCCGTTCGGCCGCCTTCGCCGCCGCCCGCTTCACCAACACACCGACCACCTGGCGCCGATAGCGCAACGGTCCCCCGCTTGTCGTCGATCGGCCGTGCGACGGCCCGTGCCGCCTCCGCCGCGCGGCCAAGCGCATCGTCGTCGAGGTGCGAACCGACCAGGGCGGCCGCTGCGGCCGGGACCAGCAACGCGGTCGGGGCAACGGCGCCATCGCGACGCGTGCGGCCGTGCAGATGCCGGACGCATCGAGCGTGACGCTGACGGCGGCGCCCGCAACCGCGATGTCCATCTCGGAGCGGGGAATCAACCGCAGGTACGCATCCGCAGTCCCGGCGACAGGCCGCGGCAGGTCGATCGCGACGAGGATCTCGCCGCGTTCGAGGACCGTGCGGCCGGGCGCCGTGCAGAACGCTTCGACGGCGACGCTGCGTTCGCCTGAAGGTCCGGCGATCACACACCTGGCGCGGTTGACGATGAGCGCACAGGTACTGTCGGCGGCGGGAGAGGCGTTGCACAGGTTGCCGCCAAGTGACGCGCGGCCCTGAATCTGCGTCGAGCCGATGAGATGTGTCGCTTCGACGAGGCCGGGCCAGAACCGGTTGAGAACCGGGTGCTCGCAAATGGACGCTGCGGCCACCGACGCGCCAATCCGCATGCCGTTGTCGCTTTCGCTGATCGCCATGAGCTCGGGAATGTACTTGACGTCGATGAACGCGGACGGCTGGTGCACGCCCGCACGGAACTGGATCAGCAGGTCGGTTCCGCCGGCGAGCACGCGCGCTTTCGGATCGGCCTGCATGAGTCGGACGGCATCGGCGACGGACCTGGGCGCTTCATAACGGAGGTGGGCATGAACCAATAAGTCTACAGCGGCCTCATGAAAGGTCCATGTCCTCACTGAGCGAGTGCAAGAGAGCGGTCGCTGGAGTGCCTGGATGGCACCATGCTTGCTGCTTATTTGGGCGCATCGCTCGCGACCCGCTCTGGGACGCGACACCCTTCCTTCCCCACCGACGGGGGGCTTCGGCCTCCCGACACGTCACTCCCATACCGATGCCCGATGAAGAGTCGATTCGTACGTGAGGAAGCGAGTGCTCAATGTGAATCGCTGATGAAACAACGTGGCGGGCCCGCCACCGGACGGACCCGCCATCAACGCACGTCAGCGCCCAGTCGGTTCAGCGGCGGCGTGACCTGTTCGCTCGCTTGGGGGACTTGAAGGCCTTCGGCCAGCGACGACAGTTTCTCGTCAGCCGCTTTTTCCTCGTCGAGCGTGTCCTGCAGGAGGACGGCGGCTTCCTCGTGGCCCATCGCCCGAGCCCACGCGACGAGCGTGCCGTAAGCAGCCATCTCGTAGTGCTCCGCGCGCTGGCCGCCGGCAATCAGGCAGGCGTCCATCGTCGGACATCTTCTTGGCGATTGATGCTGCCGTTCATCGCTAGCCCGCGGCCTACCTGAGGACATCGCCAAGTTCGACCAGAACCTGGTGACTCCCACCGTCAGCCAGCAGCGGGATGGCGTTGGGATCGATCGGCTCTCCGTCGAGTTCGGCCGAACGGACGCCGGAGCAACGATGATAGGGGTTGACGACCGAGATGTCGTAGCTGGAGCCGCCCCCCACGTTCCAGTGGATTGCGAACCTGGGCCACATCCTAGGAATCGTCGGCGCGATGCTGAAGGTCGCGCCGTGACGCCGCAGTCCCAGGAGCTCCTCGACCGCGGCTTGGTACATCCAGCCAGCTGATCCCGTGTACCACGTCCAACCGCCGCGGCCAACATGCATCGGATGGGCGTAGACGTCGGCGGCGACCGCATAAGGCTCTGCTTTGTAGCGCTCGAGCCCGGCAGGCGTCCGCGTGTGATTGATCGGGTTCACCATGTGGAACAGTTCCATCGCTTCGTCGCCGAGTCCGATTTGCGCGAGCGCGATGACCGTCCACAGGGCCGCATGGGTGTACTGGCCACCGTTTTCGCGAACCCCCGGAACATAGCCCTTGATGTACCCGGGATCCAGCGCCGTCCGATCGAACGGGGGCGTCAGCAGCAACACCACTTGTGCGTCACGCCGCACGAGATGAGCCCGCACGGCTTCCATCGCGCGTGCGGTCCGCCGCGGGTCCGCCTCGCCGGACAGGACGGCCCACGACTGCGTCAGCGAGTCGAGACGACACTCCTCGTTCTGCGCCGATCCGAGCGGGGTCCCGTCGTCGAAATACGCGCGCCGGTACCAGTTGCCGTCCCAGGAGAGCTCCAGCATGCCGGCGAGAGCCCGCAGCTGGCTGCGGTACTGCTGGGCGCGCGCGATGTCCCGTCGCTGTTCGCACAGCGTGCACCCACTGTTTCAGGACGACGACCAGGAACCATCCGAGCCACACGCTCTCGCCGCGTCCGCCGTGACCGACGCGATTCATTCCGTCGTTCCAGTCGCCTGACCCGATCAGCGGCAGACCGTGCGCGCCATACTTCAGCGAACTTTCGATGGCGCGAACCGCATGCTCGAAGAGCGAACCGTTCTCCGCCGAGACCGATGGCAAGCCGTACATCTCGGTCTGGCCGGGCTCGAGCGGCGGCGCCTGGAGAAACGGCACGACCTCGTCGAGCACCGACGCATCGCCGGTGTGTGCGACGTAGATCGCCGCGGCGTACGGCAGCCACAGCCGATCGTCCGAACATCGCGTGCGGGTTCCGCGTCCGGCTGGCGGATGCCACCAATGTTGGACGTCCCCCTCGACGAACTGCCGCGAGGCGGCCAGCAGGAGATGTGACCGACACAGATCCGGCCTTGCGTAGAGCAGCGACAGGACGTCCTGCAGCTGATCGCGGAACCCGTACGCGCCTCCCGGCTGGTACGGGCCGCTGCGGGCCCAGACGCGGCAGCCGAGTGCCTGATACACCAGCCACCGGTTCACGAGGAGATCGAAGGAATCATCGGGGGTCTGGACCTGGATCGTGCCGAGCGTCGCGTCCCAGCAGCACGAGGAGCGTCCGAACGCGCTCTCTACTTCCGGGAGCGCCGAATAGCGCCCCGCGAGTGCGGCCGCATGGGCCGCGTCGTTCCCCTGGCCGAGCACAAACGCGACGCGGCGCGACTCACCAGGCGGCACGTCGATCCTGATCTGCAGTGCCGCACACGGGTCGAGTCCCGCCCCTGCCCGCCCGTTGAGGCGCGCTCGAAACAATGCCGCAGGCGCTTCGAGCGTGCGATTCCGCCCGATGAACTCCGTTCGATCACACGTGAAGGACTGCGGCGCCGCGGTCGCCTGCCAGAACGCGACGCGATCGTTGAAGTCGGCGTTGTAGGGGTTTCTCGCGAGCAGAGCGCCGGTCGGCTGGTGGAGTTCGGACACGACGAACCGCTGCTCTCCCGACCGCGGCGGGCCAAGCACCCACTCGACGTATCCGAACACACTCAGGTGACGGCTCTGTCTCGAGGTATTGGTCAGTGTCAGAAGCGAGAGTTTGATCGGATCGTCCGGCGCGACACAGACGGCCAACTCCTGCTCGAGCCCCTCGATCGCGTACTGGAAGCGCGTGACTCCCGCGCCATGACGTATCACCCAGCGGCCCGAGTCGGAGGTGCGGACCAGCGGGCCGGGCGTACCGCCCCAGACGGAACCGTCGTCCTCGTCGCGCAGGAAGATCGCTTCGCCCGTCGGATCGGCGATCGGGTCGTTGGCGAAGGGCGTGAGGCGATTCTCGCGGCTATTCCCGGCCCAACTATATGCCGCGCCCGAGGCGCTCAACACCGATCCGAATCCGGGATTCGCCAGGACATTGGACCATGGCAGCGGCGTTTCGCGGTCGCCTTCGAGAACGATGACGTACTCGCGGCCGTCCGGCGCGAAGCCGCCGATGCCGTTGTCCATGACGGGCGGCCCCGGCGCGGCGGTCAGTGCCGGTGCCGGCGATTGCAATCGGCTGGATGGCGGAACCATCTCGGCGGACGACAGCCAGGGCGCCTTCCGATCGAGCTGCGGCGCGAGATCGCCCAGATCGCCGCGGAGGACGATACGGGCGGCGGCGGACAGCAGACGACGATCGACCTCTGGCATCCCATCGGAGCGGAGCAGGAACATTCCGCCTGGTTTGTCGAGCCAGCCGCTCCATCGCGGCTCGCGCACCAGGCCGACCAGTTGGCTCTGCACCTCGTCGAGATAATCTGCCGGGTGGTCGTTGAGGATCACCACGTCCGCGCGCAAGGCTTTGGCCCGCCAGTACTCCTGGGCGTGCAACAACTGCCGAACGAGCGGGATGGCCGTCGCGCCGTCGACACGGACGAGCAGGATCGGCAAATCTCCTGAGATACCGTATCCCCACAGGTTCGCCTGGCCGAAGACGTTGCGCGCCAGGTCATCGGGACTGGTGAAGGACGCATCCGACCCGAACAGGCGCGAGGCCACGCGATCGAACAGCATCGCGCGATCGTCGGTCAGGCCGAGGTGCTGCAGCGTGATGTGCACGTGGGTCGAGGCCATCGAGAACGCGCGCGCCGCCGCGCTCGCATCACGGTACCTGCGCACGAGCGCCAGGGCCGATGCGCGATCCTCGGCGACTCCAGTCGAGAACGTGACGCGCACGAAGGCGCCGGGTGCCAGCCGGACGCGCTCGCGCACGGCGGCCACCGGATCGAGCACTGCGCCCGTGGTTCCGGAGAGAGCACGCCCATCGAGGGCCGCCGGCCTGGCCGGCGACCGTCCCCGCCCGATGAAGCGCGCGCGATCGGTTTCCCATTCGACAGCGCCGCCCAACCGGCCGTCGATGGCGAGGACGTGAAAGGCCCACGCCTCCGGCTCCTCGGCCGATCGTCGACGCCTGCTGAACAGGAGACCCGCGCTCTGGCCGTCGTACTCGGTCTCGACGAACAGCTTGGCGAACGCGGGATGAGCGAGATCGTCCGCCGAAGGCGCGAGCACAATCTCGGCATAGCTCGTGACTTCGACCTCCCGCGGCCGGTCGCCGCGATTGGTGATCGACAACCGGCGAACCTCCACGTCGTCTTCCGGAGACACGACCACCTGGAGCTGCGTTTCGAGGTCGCCGTCGCGTCGCCGGAAGGTCGCTTTGTCGAGTTCAAAGACGGCCTCGTACTCATCGGCCTCGCGACAGGTGGGCTGGTAGGTCGGCGACCAGACCTCACCCGACCAGGGATCGCGGAGGTACATGAAATGCGCGCCTGCGTCCGACGTGCGATCCTCGCGCCGGCGCGTGACCGACAGACCCCGCCAGGAGCTCGAGCCGCCGCCGGCGTGGGTGAGCGCGGTCGTATAGCGGCCGTTTGACAGGAAATGCGTATGAGGGCTGCTGGTGTGGGGCCTCCGAAAACGCCGCAAGGGGGCGGGGCTGCCGCTCGCCGCCGCCGGGACGCCTTCCGCGGGCCGGACTTCGGCAAGGATCGCCTCGCGAGGGACGCGTTCCTGCAGGAGGAGCTCGGTCGCCTTCACGCTCGGGTCGGCGTGGAACCGCGTCACGAAGCGATCGTCGAACACCATGTTCGCGATCGCCACCAGCGACATGCCCTGGTGATGGGCGAAGAAGGCACGCACGATTTCCGGCTGCGGCGCGCGCGACGCCGCCTCGGCGTCAACGTCGGGCCGGCTCGGGCGGTAGTCGATCGATTCGTAAAAACCGAATCTGCCGTCCAGCCCCTGGCGGGTCAACTCGGCGAAGTTCGTCACCGCGGCCGCCGGATCGACGAGGCCGGCGAGCGCGGTCGCGTACGGCGCCACGACGAGGTCGTCTGCGAGCCCTCGCTTGAGCCCCAGGCCCGGGACGCCGAAGGCCTTGTACTGATAGTTTCCGAACCGGTCCGTGAAGGCGTACGCCGACTCCGAAATGCCCCACGGGACGCCGCGCTCCCGGCCATACGTCATTTGCCGGCGCACGCTCGCACGACAGCTCTGATCGAGCAGCGTGCCGGAGTAACCGCGCAGCAGCAGCAGCGGCATCAGGTACTCGAACATGGTCCCGCCCCACGACAGGAGCGTCGCGCTCCCGCCGACGCTGGTCAGCATCCGGCCGAGATGGAACCAGTGATGCTGCGGGACATCGCCTTTGGCGATCGCGAGAAAGCTCGCCAGCCGCGCCTCCGAGGCCAGCAAGTCGTAGAACGAGGGGTCCAGCCGGCCCGGTCCATTCGCGTCGGCGAGACGGTAGCCGATCGAGAAAATGCGTCGCCGCCGGTCGTACAGGAAGTCGAATCGCATGTCGGCGGCAATCGCCGACGCCCGTCGCGCCAGCGCGGCCAGATCCGCCAGGCGTCACGGCCGACGGAGCAGCCAGGGCGGAGATGCTTTCGATCACGGCGTGGCACCAGAAGCCGATCTCGTCCAGGAAGCCAGGAAGGGGCTGACCGGCAAAGGCGGCTTCGCTGAGCTCGTTGGCGAGCCGGTGCAGTGAATTGGTGCCACCACCAGAACGCTCGCGCCTGGACTCCAGGACGATTTCCCGGGCAATGCGGTTGACGTGCGCGATGAGGTCGCGGCTGCGCTGATCCGGCGCGGGGCTCGACGACGAGGCCCGCGCGAGGAGATCGGCCGTGTCGGCCAGACCTTCGAGCAGCACCGCCCGGCTCTGAGGGTGCTCGATGAGCGCCAGCAGACCCTGCGCGAGTGCCACGAGTGACGCCGCGAGATTGCCGCTGTCCACGGTCGAGACGTATCGAGGGAGCAGCGGAGCGAGCGTGGCCGTGTCGTACCAGTTCAGGAAGTGGCCCTCATGCCGCTCGAGTCCTTCGACCGTCGTCAGCGTGCGATCGAGGCGGCGAATCATCGTCTCGGTCGTCACATAGCCGAAATCGTGTGCGGCAAGCGTCGACAACAACGTCATGCCCATGTTGGTCGGCGAGGTACGACGCGCCAGGCGGGGCTCGGCGCCTTCCTGATAGTTGTCGGGCGGCAGCCACCCGTCGGCTTCCGTGACGAACGTCTCGTAGTACCGCCATGTCTTACGGGCCACCCGGCGCACCAGTCGCCGCTCACGATCGGCGAGTGGCCGTGCGCGTGGCCCGACCGGCCTGCTCAGCCAGTACGCCACGCCCGGTGCCGACACCCACAGCAGCAGGAACGGCAATGCCGAGGGCAACGCATCCCGGTGAGTGATCGAGACGACGAGCGCGAGGATGCCGGCGATGATCGGGCTCGCCATCATGTCAACGATGAATCGAACGAGCGCCCGCCGTCCCGCGAAGCCGCCAGCTCGCGCGGCGGCGGCGGCGGCCGTTTCCCATTGCAGCAGCCGGCGGCGCGTGATCGTCAGACGCACGAGCGTCAATCCGATCGCGTGTGCGGTGTCCCAAGCGTGGTAGGCGAGAAACGTCACGCTGAGGGCGATCTGCGCGACGGCGACTGCGGCGTCCGACCGCAAATTCCGCCAGAAGACCGCGAACGACTGCGCCCGGCGAGGCCCGATCAGCATGGCGGCCATCATCGGCAGGAGTTGCGCCGCCATCACGGACAGCGCCAGGGTTGTCCACACCCAGTGAGCGCCCGGCAGCACCTGTCCATCCCGCGACGAGCAGCGCCAGCAGCATCGGCGCCACGAGGCTGCGACGCAGGTTGTCGAGGATCTTCCAGCGGGAAATCAGCGGGAACGGATTCCGTTTGAGACCATGGCGCGTCGGCACCGAGGGGAGGAGCCAGAGCAGAATCTGCCAGTCGCCGCGAATCCACCGGTGCTGGCGCCGGGCATGGGTGAGCACGCTCGACGGATACTCATCGACGAGCTCGACATCCGAGACGAGCGCGACGCGCGCGTGGAGGCCTTCGAACAGGTCGTGCGACAGCAGGGCGTTCTCCGGAACCGAATCGTCGAGGGCCGCGGTGAACGCGTCGACGTCATACAGGCCCTTCCCGGTGAAGATGCCCTCGCCGAACAGGTCCTGGTAGGTGTCGGAGACGGCGGTCGTGTACGGGTCGACACCGGTGTGACCCGCGTACAGCCGCGCGAACAGCGAGCCGGCGGCGCTCGTGAAGGTGACACTGACGCGGGGCTGGAGGATTCCGTACCCCTCGGTGACACGGCCACGCGCCCGGATCGAACGTCGGCCGGTTCAGCGGATGGGTGATGATGCCAATCAGCTGCCTGGCGGCGTCGCGCGGCAGTCGCGTGTCGCTGTCGAGCGTGATGCAGTAACGCACCTGCGGCAAGATCGACGCGTCGCCGACGCTCAGGACGAAGCTCGTGTCGGTGCCGCCACGGAGCAGGCGGTTGAACTCTTCGATCTTTCCCCGCTTGCGCTCCCACCCCATCCAGAGGCCTTCCTGGGCGTTCCACTGACGGCTGCGATGGAACAGGAAGAAACGATCCGGACCGCCATCCGCATATTTGGCGTTGAGCGCGCGGACCGCGTCGGCGGCGGCGGCGAGAATCTCGCCGTCGAGCGGCAGCGTTTCGGTCTCGGCGTCCTTGAAATCGCTCAGGATCGCGAAGTGGATGTTCGGATCGAGGTTGCCGAGCGCCTGCACCTCGACGTGGTTGGCAAGATCCCGCGCCCAGTCGGCGCTGTCGAGAATCGTCGGGATGATCACCATCGTCCGCGCCGAGTCCGGAATCCGGGCGAGATCGAGCCTCGGGAGCCGCCGCGGCGCGATCAACCAGGCGATCACGCGCTGCAGAAGCTGAATCGTCAGCTCGCTGGCCGGCACGACGGTCAGGACCGCAACGACGGTCAGCATCGGCCATTGCCAGCCGTGCGCCCGAGCATAGGTGACGGCCGTCGCCACCAGCGCCGACGTGCCGACGGCGATGGTGCCGAGGTAGCCCGGCGTCGCGTGCCGGAACAAGGCACGCCTGAACCCGACCAACAGTCCCGGCTGCCATCCGATGCCACGCTCGAACTGCCGCCGGCCGGCGCCCACCAGGTAGTAGCCGACGTGCGCTTCGCGTGCATCCGGCGAGCGTTCGGCGACCTGCCGTCCGCGTTCGACACACTTCAGCGCGACGCGCACCTGCGCCTCGCCGGTCGGTTCCGCGATCTCTTCGACCGCATGCCGGTACCGATCGCGGCTGGCGAAGTCCATGCGCGCATACACCGCGGCCGGATCGCGTTGCAGCACTTGCTCGACGAGACTGACGCTCTCGAAGAATTCGCTCCAGTCGAAGGTCGCGATCAGACGGAGGCTGCCGATCAGGTTGGCCATGAACGCCTGCTCGCCCGCCTGATGCCGCGCCTCGGAGCGGATCGCGTCCTCGATCGCCTGGCCGCGCGCGCGCAGCGCGGCATCGAGCTCGCCACGGAGATCGGCGGCGGCCGGATGTTCCCGCGAGCGCTGCAACAGCCGGATCACGAACGCCGGATGGACCTGCGACGGCCAGCGCTGCCGAATTGGCGCCGGCGTCTCCAGCGCGTCAACCAGCCGATCGGCGTCGAGCCGATGGGCGCGGCTGGTCGCGAGGATGTCCCCCCGGGTTCGCAGATGCTCGACCAGCGCCAGCTTCAGCGCGGACGGCCACGCCCACAGCTCGCCCATGGTCAAGGGAGTGACCGATTGGAATGCCGTGACGAAGCGGTGCACCCGTTGTGCATCGAGCCGGCCCGCGCTCAATCGGATCAACTCGAGCGCCATCGCGTGGATCCGGGGCAGTCCCGCAAACTCGTCCTGCCGCGATCCACGGAAGCCGACGAAAGAATGCGACGGGCAGGTCGTGACGGATGTCGCGAAGGGTGGTGAGCACGAGGTGAAAGTTGTCGAGCAGCCACTCGGCGGCGGGTGACGGCGGTTCGCCGCGTTTGGCATCGAACGCCAACACCGTGTAGACGCGTCGAAGCGCTCGCGAATGTTGACGAAGCCTCTTGAGGTGGGCGCTGCTGCCGCGGCGCCGCGGCGACACGGTGAACAGGGCGGCCAGCCGCCTCGCATGTTCCTCGAGCGGCTCAATCCCGAGCAGCTCGATATTGGTCGGAGCTAAGAGGATCGTCGGCGGCCTTGTGCATGGATTCGTGTTAGCCCCCAGCAGGGCTGCATCAGTTCAGGAAGGATGTCTTCGACCAACGCTTTCCGGCGATCGCCATCGCCTCGACGGCGTCTGGCCCCGTCAACGCGGGCGGTCGGACATGTCTGAAGAGCGATGTTCGGAGAGCCACTGATGGCTGACGAATCCCATCCCCGATTCCCGGCGTCCGGGCGACCAGGCAATGCGAATCGCCAGGGCGACGACCGCCACACCGACGACGCCGATCCAGACGAGAGTCATGGACGGGTCTCGTCGTTCGAGTACTTCTGCGCCATAAACTCGAGAGTACTGGATGGGGAGCGTCAAACATGTGCGAAACGAGACAATCGTATCGCCGGTCCATCGACGTCTTTCGACTGCCTCTTGCAAGTTTCAGTGCATGTCCAAACGGCGAACTTTCGGCCGCTCGTCCCGTATTGGTTGAGTAATGCCCCTGAAACCGATACTGCGCCGGCTCGGCCGCATGCCGATGTTCTCCGCCATCGCCATCCTGACCCTCGCCATCGGCATCGGCGCCAACACCGCCATCTTCAGCGTGGTCCAGGGCATTCTGCTGAAGCCCCTGCCGTATCCGCGGTCGGACGAGGTCGTCACGATCGACCACTCGGCGCCGGGCATCAACCTGCCGAACGCCGGCGCGGCTCCCTTCCTCTATTTCACGTATCGCGAACAGGGACGCACGTTTCAGGACGTCGGGTTGTGGAACACCGGGACGGTCAGCGTCACCGGACTGGCCGAGCCCGAGGAAGTGCCGACGCTGTTCGTCACCGACGCTGTCTTGCCGATCCTCGGCGTGCAGCCGCGGCTGGGGCGTTTGTTCTCGAGATCCGACGCGGCGGCAGGCGGGCCCGAGACGGTCATCCTCACGTCGGGATATTGGCGGTCGAAGTTCGGCGGCGAATCATCCGTCATCGGCCGGATGCTGATGCTCGACAGCAAACCGCGCGAAGTGATCGGCGTGCTCCCGGAGAGCTTTCGATTCCTCGATCGCCGCGTGTCGCTCGTCGTCCCCTACCAGCTCGATCGCAGCAAGACGTTTCTCGGGCAGTTCAGTTTCAACGCCGTCGCGCGGCTGAAACCCGGCGCGACCTACGAGCAGGCCCAGGCGGACGCCGCCCGGCTGATTCCGACCTCGTTCACCCTGTTTCCGCCGTTTGCGGGGATGAACGTGAAGATGTTCGAGGAAGCGCGGCTCACGCCGCGGGTGCTGTCGCTGAAAGACGACCTGGTCGGCGACATCAAGCGGGTCATCTGGGTGCTGATGGCGACGATCGGCCTGGTGCTGCTGGTCGCCTGCGCGAACGTGGCGAACCTGCTGCTGGTGCGGGCCGAATCGCGGCAGCAGGAGCTGGCGGTTCGGGCAGCCCTGGGCGCGGGCACGAAAGGCATCGCGCGCGAGCTGCTGCTCGAAAGCGTCGTCCTGGCGATTGCGGGCGGAGCGGTCGGCCTCGCCCTCGCTTTCGGCGCGCTTCGGCTGCTGTTGGCGCTCGCACCCGGCAACCTGCCGCGGATCGAGGACATCGGCCTCGACGTCACGGCGCTCGCCTTCACGCTGGTCGTGTCGGTTCTCTCGGGCCTGGTGTTCGGATCGATCCCGGTGCTCAAGTACGCGCGCACTCAGCCCGGCGTCATGCTGCGCGGCGGCAGCCGCACGGCCAGCGCGAGCAAGAGCCGGCACCGAGCGCGCAACACCCTGGTCGTGGCGCAGGTCGCCGTCGCGCTCGTGCTCCTGGTCAGCTCCGGGCTCATGATCAGAACCTTTCAAGCCCTGAGGGACGTGCATCCGGGATTCGCGCAGGCGCAGGAGGTCCAGACCGTGCGCCTGTCGATTCCCGACTCCCAGATCAGGGATCCGGAAGCGGTTGTCCGGATGCACCAGGCCATCGCCGAAAAGATGGCCGCGGTGGCTGGCGTGTCATCGGTCGCGCTCGCATCCACCGTGACGATGTCCGGGGACGGCTGGCACGATCCCATCTTCGCAGCGGACCGCACGTACTCCGAATCGCAGGTACCGCCGATTCGAATGTTCAAGTTCGTGTCGCCCGGCTACGTGCAGACGATGGGTGCGTCGATGGTCGCGGGGCGCGACTTCACGTGGAGCGACACCTATGGGCTGCATCCGGTCGTGATGGTGTCCGAGACGCTCGCCCGCGAGTTATGGAGCGAGCCGTCGAACGCGATCGGCAAGCGCGTGCGCCCCTATCCCATGGGTCCCTGGCGCGAGGTCGTCGGGGTGGTGAGCGACATGCGGGACGACGGCCTCAACCAGAAGCCGACGGCAACAGCCTACTGGCCGCTGATGCTCGCAGAATTCTCGCCGCTGCCGGCTGACGCCGGCCAGAACTTCGTCCAGCGCGGCGCCACTTACCTCGTGCGCAGCAGCCGCACCGGCTCGAGCGGGTTCGTCGACGAGCTCGCAAAGGCCATCTGGTCGATCAACCCCAACCTGCCGCTGGCCAGGGTCCGCACGCTGCAGGACCTCTACGACGCGTCGCTCGCGCGGACCTCGTTCACGCTGGTGATGCTGGCCATCGCCGGCGGCATGGCGCTGCTGCTCGGCGTCGCCGGGATCTACGGCGTGATGTCGTACTCGGCGTCGCAGCGCACGCGCGAGATCGGGATCCGCGTCGCGCTCGGCGCGCAGGCGCGAACGGTCACGCAGATGTTCGTGTCGCACGGCCTGATGCTGGCGGGCATCGGCGTCGCAATCGGACTGACCGCCGCGCTTGGCATCATGCGGCTGATGTCGTCGCTGCTCTTCGAGGTCAACCCGGTCGATCCGATGACCTACGCCATCGTGTCGCTGATCTTGATGGCCGCCGCCGCGCTCGCCAGCTACGTGCCCGCGTTGCGCGCCGCGGGCGTCGATCCGCTGGAGGCGCTCAGGGCGGAATAGCAAAGTGCAATTTACAATGTGGAATTCACAATTGAAAATTGAATTGTGAATTTTCAATTGTGAATTGTAAATTCCGCGCGCCGCGGCGTTACCGTCCTACCCCCGACTCCCGCGCCGCCCGCCGCGCCTCCTCTGCTTCCGGCGCGAGCAGATATCCTGCGCTTCTCGAGCGCGTCGACGGCGGCGGTGAACTGCTTGACGAACGCCTCGTGCGACGGATACAGCGAGGTGAGCGTCGCGCGATCGAATGGACGGTCTGACCGAACAGGAAGCAGAAGTTCTGCGCGCCAGGCTTCGGCCTCGGCGACGTCGTTGCGGCGGCCGTCGATGGTGGCGGTCGGCGCCTCGACCTCGGGCAGTCGCACGCCGCCTTTCGCGTTGCCGAGGCTGTCGCGCACGATGGGATCGGCGGCGGCGGGATCGCCCAGCTCGATTGCCGGCGACTGCGGCGGCGCGACGCCGTCGCGCACCCAGCGCGTCAGCGCGCGCAGGCCGGCCTTGACGAACGCGTGATGCGGCGCGGCATTCACCGGTGCCCGGCATCCCTGGCCGCGATCGAGCGGCGGCGGCTCTTCGACGACCCATCGCGGCGTCTCGGCGTGCGCCGCGCCGGCCAGTTCCCATCTGCGGTAACGCGCCCCGGGATCCTGCCGCGTCAGGTGCGACCGCAGCGCGACCATGTCGCCTTCGGTCTGCAGGTCGAACACCGGGACGTCGATGTCGCCACGGATTCGCGCACCAATCGGAATCGGATCCGACGCATCGCGTGCGAGTGCCTCAGCCGAAAGCCCGGCGGCATTGCTGCCGCGGCTGTGGACGAAATATCCGTCGAACAGTTTGGCGATCGGGTGAATCGCGTTGATGTAGGTGACGAGCCGAAACGCTGACTGCGACCGTCCGGTCGCGAGCACGTGCCGGATTTGCAAACCGCCCAAGCGGACTCTCGCCACGGGGCTGCCGGATCGCGCGCGCCGCCTGCGAGAAGATGTCGTACGAATACGCGTCGCCCGGATGCACGAGCGGCGCATAGCGGACGGCGTCCCAGGCCTTCAAGCCGGTCGCCGGCGCATTGACACCGACCGCCTGCGCGCCGACGCCGACCCACGCGTAACCCTCGCGAACGATCTCCTCCTGCATCTGCATGTAGTCGGCGGCGCCCTCGGCCTGGGCGGTGACGTTCAACCACTCGACGACGACGATGCCGTTGAAGCGGCCCGCTTCGCTCGGCCGGCGGACCAGGATGCGGATCGTGTATGGCGCGGTCGGCGGCCGGCGTGACCGCCCAGATGCCGTCCAGATCCCAGCGGCCGCTCTTCGCGTACGAGCTGGCCGTTCCGGACAAGAACCGTTCTTCTTCGAGGTAGCCGGGCGGAGGCGTCGCGAGCGCCGCGAACGGCTGCCCGCGCCCGCCGGTCACCGGCGGGGAGACTGACGGTGAGGCGGCAGGCGTGATGCTTTGCGCGGCCGCCGAAGCGACGCCGGCGAGCATCACGAGCCCGATCAAGCGAAATAGCATGGACATCGCACCCTGTGCGGGCCAGTATGGCGAAGCGGTCGGCTTGCATCAAGCCGGAAGACTGACTTTCGCTGCCGGGCGCAATCCACGACAATTCAGTTATGAGGCAAGACGGGCGCAACCGGACCCTCGCGACTTTGCTTGTCATGCTGGCTTCGTCAGCCCACGCGGCCCGCGCGCAGGACCTCGTGCCCGGCGCGTATACGCCCGCGCCAGTCGGGTTCAACATCTTCACGGCGATCGCTGTCTTCAATAAGGGCGACATGACGTTCGACTCGACGCTTCCCATCGAGGACGGTCACTCGACGATCGGGTTTTCAAGCTTCAATTTCGCCCGTACGTTGAGCATCGGCGGCCGCTACGCCAACATCGGCGTGGGAGTGCCCTTTGTGCGCGGAACCGTCTCCGGGCGTGTGCGCGGTCAGTTCGAGGAAGCGACACGTACAGGCCTGGGCGACCTCGCAGCGCGCATCGGCGTCAATCTGTACGGCGCTCCAGCACTGACGGCCAAGGAGTTCGCTGCTTACCGGGCGAGGACGATTGTTGGTCTTACCCTGGTGGTCGTCGCACCAACCGGGGAGTACCGACAACTCAAAGTTCGTCAACATCGGCACCAACCGCTGGGCGTTCAAACCAGAGCTCGGGCTCTCGCGCCGACGCGGCCGGTGGACGTTCGAGGGCGATTTCGGCGGGGCGTTCTTCACCGACAACACGGATTACGTCAACGGCGGCACACGCGAGCAGTCGCCGATCGCGTCATTTCAGGGACATCTCATCTACACGATCCGCCCCGGCCTCTGGGTGGCCGGCGACGGCAACTTCTGGAATGGCGGGCGCATCACGGCCAACGGCGCACCCAACATTGTGGACCAGGAAAACTCCCGCCTCGGAATCACCGTCGCCGTGCCGGTTGCCCTGCATCAGTTCAGGATTTCTTACAGCGTCGGTGCGTATACCACGATCGGCGGCGATTTCCAGTCGCTCGGGGTGTCGTATTCGCGCGCCTGGGCAGGACGCCCGTAGATTCGGGGACTCGAGTCCCGAGAATTGACATCTCTTTTACAGATAGGTCGAATACGATCATTGTATTTTACTTCTATGTCGCGGTACGCGATTCTCTGACTCCCATGCCGCCCGCACCCGGCACCCAGCACCTGGCACCCGGCACCCGTCTGGGTCTCTACGACCCCATGCACGAACATGACGCCTGCGGTGTTGGCTTCGTGGTCGACATCAAAGGGCGCAAGTCGCACGACATTGTCAAGAAGGCGCTGCGAGTCCTGAAGAACCTTCAGCACCGCGGCGCGTGCGGCTGCGAGGTCAACACTGGCGACGGCGCGGGCATCCTCGTCCAGATGCCGGACGCCTTTCTGCGGAAGGTCGCACCGGCTGAGCTGCCGCCGCCCGGGCAGTACGGCGCCGGCCTCGTGTTCCTGCCGAAGGATGCGAAGCATCGCGAGGCGCTCGAGCGGTTGATTGCGCGAATCGTGGCCGAAGAAGGTCAGACCCTCCTCGGCTGGCGCGACGTGCCGACCGACGACTCGCCGGTGGGTCCGAGCGCGGTCGCCGTCGAACCACTATTTCGACAAGTGTTCGTGGGGGCCTCGGCGCCTCTGCGCTCTGCGTCCTCTGCTCCATCTGCGTCCTCGTTCGAGCGCAAGCTCTACGTCATCAGGAAGCGTATAGAGCATGAGGCCGATTCGCTCGTGCCGGCGGACGTCCGGAAGCTCTTCTACATCGTCAGCCTGTCGGCGAACACGCTGATCTACAAGGGCATGCTCACGGCGAATCAGATCGAGACGATGTTCCCGGATCTGACGCGGCCGGAGCTCGCCTCTGCGCTGGCGCTGGTCCACCAGCGCTTCAGCACCAACACGTTCCCGTCGTGGCCGCTGGCGCATCCGTACCGCTACATCGCGCACAACGGCGAAATCAACACGCTGACCGGCAACATCAACTGGATGCGCGCGCGCGAGGGATTGCTGACCTCCGATGTGCTCGGCGACGACCTGAAGAAGATCCTGCCGATCATCCGCGAAGGCGGCAGCGATACGGCGACGTTCGACAACGTGCTCGAGTTCCTGGTGATGACCGGGCGCTCGCTGCCACATGCGATCCTGATGATGATCCCGGAGCCGTGGCAGAACAACGCGGCGATGTCGCCCGAGCTCCGCGCGTTCTACGAGTATCACTCCTCGCTGATGGAGCCGTGGGACGGCCCGGCGTCGATTGCGTTCTCGGACGGCACGGTGATCGGCGCGATTCTCGATCGCAACGGCCTGCGGCCGTCGCGCTACTGCGTGACGAAGGACGACATCGTCGTGATGGCCTCGGAGGTCGGCGTCCTCGACATTGCCCCCGAGGACGTCGTCCTGAAGGAGCGGCTGCATCCCGGCCGCATTTTCCTGGTCGACACGGCGCGCGGGCGGATCGTGTCGGACGAGGAGGTCAAGCGGGAGCTGGCGGAGGCGCAACCCTACAAAGAGTGGCTGGCGCATTTGATCGACATCGAAGAGCTCGATCCGGCGCCGTACCTGCCGCCACCGAGCCACGAGACGGTCACGCGCCGGCAGCAGCTCTTCGGCTACACCCACGAGGACCTGCGGCTGCTGCTCGGGCCGATGGCCTCGCAAGGTGAGGAACCCCTCGGCTCGATGGGCACCGACACGTCGCTCGCGGCCCTCTCCGATCGTTCGCGGCTGCTCTACGACTATTTCAAGCAGGTCTTCGCACAGGTCACCAACCCGCCGCTCGACGCCATCCGCGAGGAGCTCGTCACGTCCATGGAGTCGACGATCGGGCCCGAGGGCAACCTGCTCGATCCGCGGCCGGAGTCGTGCCGGCAGATCAAGATCAAGTACCCGATCATCGACAACGACCAGCTCGCGAAGCTGCGGCACGTCTACGAGCCGGGATTCCGGGCGACGCGGATCCCGATGCTGTTCGACGTCCGGCAGGACGGTCCCGGCCTCGAGCACGCGATGGAAGACCTGAACGAGCGCGCGATGGGCGCGGTCGAAGCGGGCTACGACATCCTCATCCTGTCGGACCGCGACGCCGATCGCCACCGCGCCCCGATTCCGTCGCTGCTGGCGACTTCCGGCGTGCACCATCATCTCGTCCGCCAGGGCGCCCGGACACGATGCGCGCTGGTGGTGGAATCGGGCGACGCGCGCGAAGTGCATCACTGCGCGCTGCTGCTCGGCTACGGGGCGGGCGCGGTGAATCCGTACCTGGCGTTCGAGACGCTCGACGACATGATCCGCCAGCGGCTGCTCGTCGGCATCACCCACGAAAAGGCGATCAAGAACTACATCAAGGCGCTCAACAAGGGCATCCTCAAGGTGATGTCCAAGATGGGCATCTCGACGCTCCAGAGCTACTGCGGCGCGCAGGTGTTCGAAGCGGTCGGGCTCGACCAGGCGCTGGTCGACAGGTACTTCACGCGCACCGCCTCGCGCATTGGCGGCGTCGGCATCTCGGTGATCGCCGAAGAGGTCCGCCGGCGGCACGAGCGTGCGTTCCCGGTCAGGTCGGTCAGCGAGCACGACCTCGAGTGGGGCGGTGAGTACCAGTGGCGCCGCGACGGCGAGTACCACCTCTTCAACCCCGAGACCGTGTTCAAGCTGCAGCACGCCACCCGGAGCGGGCAGTACTCGATCTTCAAGGAGTACACCCGCCTCGTCGACGATCAGAACCGGACCATGGCGACGCTGCGCGGCCTGCTCGAACTGAAGGACGCCCGCGAGCCGATCCCGATCGACGAAGTCGAGCCGGTCGAGTCGATCGTCAAGCGCTTCGCGACCGGCGCGATGTCGTACGGCTCCATCAGCCAGGAAGCGCACGAGACGCTCGCCATTGCCATGAACCGGCTCGGCGGCAAGTCGAACACCGGTGAGGGCGGCGAGGATCCGGCACGCTACAAGAAGGATCCGAACGGCGACTGGCGGCGCAGCGCCGTCAAGCAGGTGGCCTCGGCCCGGTTCGGCGTCACCAGCGAGTACCTGGTGAACGCCAACGACCTGCAGATCAAGATGGCGCAGGGCGCCAAGCCGGGCGAAGGCGGCCAGCTTCCCGGCCACAAGGTGTATCCGTGGATCGCGAAGGTGCGGTACGCGACGCCGGGCGTGGGCCTGATCTCGCCGCCGCCGCACCACGACATCTATTCGATCGAGGATCTCGCGCAGCTCATTCACGATCTGAAGAACGCGAATCCCGAGGCCCGGATCCACGTCAAGCTGGTGGCGTTGGCCGGGGTGGGCACGGTCGCGGCGGGCGTCGCCAAGGCGCACGCCGACGTGGTCCTGATCTCGGGCCACGACGGCGGCACCGGCGCGTCGCCGCTCACGTCGATCAAGCACGGCGGCGTGCCATGGGAGCTCGGCCTCGCCGAGACGCAGCAGGTCCTGATGATGAACCGGCTGCGCGATCGGATCACGGTGCAGGTCGACGGCCAGCTCAAGACCGGCCGCGACGTCGTGATCGCAGCGCTGATGGGCGCCGAGGAATACGGCTTCGCGACCGCTCCGCTCGTCGTGTCGGGCTGCATCATGATGCGCGTCTGCCACCTGAACACCTGTCCGGTCGGCGTGGCGACGCAGGATCCGGAGCTCCGGAAGAACTTCACCGGCAAGGCGGAGTTCGTCGTCAACTTCTTCCAGTTCATCGCCCAGGAAGTGCGCGAGTACATGGCAGCGCTTGGCTTCAGGACGATGGACGAAATGATCGGCCGGAGTCGATCGGCTGAACTTCCGCAAGGCGGTCGATCACTGGAAGGCGAAGGGGCTGGACTTCTCGAACATCCTGTATCAGCCCGAGGTCGACCCCGATGCGGCGCGCCGCAAGGTCGTCGAGCAGGATCACGGGCTGGATGACGCGCTGGATAACTACCTGATCGCGCAGTGCCAGGAGATCCTCGGCGCCTCTGCGGCCTTTGCTTCCTCTGCGTCCTCGTCAGGCCTGTCTCTCGACATGCCGATCCGCAACGTGAACCGTACCGTCGGCACGATGCTCGGCTACCACGTCACCAAGCGCTTCGGGGCCGAGGGTCTGCCCGACGACACGATCCGCCTCAAGTTCAGCGGCTCGGCCGGCCAGAGCTTCGGCGCGTTCGTGCCGCGCGGGATCACGCTGACGCTCGAGGGCGATTCGAACGACTACATTGCGAAGGGCCTGTCGGGCGGCCGGGTGATCGTGTTCCCGCCGCAGGCGTCGCGGTTCGTCGCCGAGGAGAACATCGTCATCGGCAACGTCGCGCTCTACGGCGCTACCAGCGGCGAAGCCTATTTCCGTGGTGTGGCCGGCGAGCGCTTCGCCGTGCGCAACAGCGGCGCCCAGGCGGTCGTCGAGGGCGTCGGCGACCATGGCTGCGAATACATGACCGGCGGACGCGTCGTGGTCCTGGGCCGCACCGGGCGCAATTTTGCGGCCGGCATGAGCGGCGGGATCGCCTACGTGTTCGACCCGGGCGGCAACTTCCCGCGCCGCTGCAACCGCGAGATGGTCGACCTCGAGGCGGTCGACGCGCTCGAGGACATCGAGCTGCTGCAGCGCCTGATCCGACAGCACGTGGAGCACACCGGCAGCGAGCTCGGCGCGCGAATTCTCGTCGAGTGGGATGTCACCCTGCCGTCGTTCGTGAAGATCATGCCGCGCGACTACCGGCGGGTGCTGCAGGCGCAGGCCAAGGCCGCCGCCGCCGGCCGCGAGGCAACGTTCACGGAGTTAGTCGGCGTCGCCGCCGGATAATCGGGCCAACAGTGAGCGGCGTGTCTACTTTTTCAATGGCGCTGGGGCCCCACCCCCAGCGCGTTCTTACGCTGATGCTCGCCCTCGGATTTGCTTGTCCTCGGGCTCGCATGGCCGCAGGCGCTGCTGCTTAAGACCGCCTATGTTCTTCGAGTCTTCGAGTCTTCGTGGTTGCATTTGAGAACAACAAGAAAGGCTGATGGGTAAGGTCACCGGATTCATCGAAATCTCCCGCAAGAAGCCGCCGACGCGGCCGATCGTGGAGCGGATCCACGACTGGCGCGAGGTGTACCTGCCGTATCCCGAGGCGGGACTGAAAGACCAGGCGGCACGGTGCATGGACTGCGGGATCCCGTTCTGCCATCATGGCTGCCCGCTCGGCAACCTGATTCCCGACTGGAACGATCTGGTCTACCGCGATCGGTGGAAGGCCGCGATCGATCGGCTGCACGCGACCAACAACTTTCCCGAGTTCACGGGCCGTCTGTGCCCGGCGCCGTGCGAGGGCTCGTGTGTCCTGGGCATCACCAACGACCCGGTGACGATCAAGGCGGTCGAGGTCTCGATCATCGATCGAGCCTTCGACGAGGGCTGGGTTTCGGCGCAGGAGCCGGAGATGCGCACCGGCAAGCGCGTCGCGGTGATCGGCTCGGGACCGGCCGGCCTGGCGGCGGCGGCACAACTCAATCGCGCCGGCCACTGGATCACCGTCTTCGAGCGCGCCGATCGGATCGGCGGCCTGCTCCGCTACGGCATCCCGGAGTTCAAGCTGGAGAAGCGGTTCCTCGATCGCCGGCTCGACCTGCTGACGCAGGAGGGGATCGTGTTTCGCACCGGCGTCAACGTCGGCGTTGACGTCAACGTGGACGAGATGCGCAAGGAGTTCGACGCGATCGTCCTTGCCGGCGGGTCGACCCGTCCGCGCGACCTGCCCGTCCCGGGCCGCGAGCTGTCGGGTATTCACTTCGCGATGGAGTACCTGACGCTGCAGAACCAGCGCAACGAAGGGGACCTCATTCCCGACGATCGCTTCATCACCGCGCGGAACAAGCACGTCATCATCATCGGCGGCGGCGACACGGGCGCCGACTGCCTCGGCACTGCGCACCGCCAGGGGGCGAAGAGCGTGCATCAGCTCGAGCTGCTCTCGCGTCCGCCCGACGACCGGGCCGACTCGAACCCCTGGCCGCTCTGGCCAAACATCTTCAGGGTCTCGCCGGCGCACGAGGAGGGCGGCGAGCGCCTCTACGCGGTGTCGACGCAGAAATTCAGCGGCGACGCGCACGGCCGCGTCACCACGCTGCATGGGAACGCGATCGACGTGGTCATGACGAACGGCCGGATGGAGTTCAAGCCGATCGCCGGGAGCGAGTTCGAGCTCAAGGCCGATCTGGTACTGCTGGCGATGGGCTTCCTCGGGCCGGAGACCAACGGGATGCTGGCCGAGCTGGGCGTGAAGGTCACCGAACGCGGCAACGTCTGGCGCGACGGGCGATGGATGACGAGCGTCCCCGGCGTGTTCACCGCGGGCGACATGCAGCGCGGGCAGTCGCTCATCGTCTGGGCGATCGCCGAGGGCCGCTCCGCGGCACGCGGCGTCGATCAGTACCTGATGGGCAAGTCGGACCTGCCGGCACCACTTCAATAAACTTCGTAGTGCGGGCCTTTAGGCCCGCTTAGACCGCGGACCACGAGCGGACCTAAAGGGTCCGCACTACGACTAGCGAATACCCAACAGCAGGTAGCTGGCCGGTTGCACTTCGGTTATAGTGCTCGCCGACTTGGGTTTATTTGATTTCGACCAGCATCCTCAAGCCAGGCACCTGCCGGTACGCCTGCAAGGAACACCCGTGGGCCATCGGCGAACTCGTGATCGAGTAAGCGAATGAAGATCGCGATCGCAGCGGTCTCCGTGACTCTGGCCGGCGTCGTCGCGGCCGCCGGCCAGGCGCCTGCCAAAAGAACCATATGGGACGGGGTTTACACAGAGGCGCAAGCCGCGCGTGGTGAGAAAGCCTACAAGCTCTCTTGCGGCTACTGCCACAAGGACGATCTCACCGGCGGGTTCTTCGACGATGGCAACGGGCGCGCGCCGGCGCTGACCGGACCGCGCGCTTTCGACTCCTCGTTCGAGAAGCGATGGTCGGGCGTCACCGTTGGCGAGATGGTGATCGACATCGGCACGGCGATGCCGCAGAAGGATCCGGGCAGCCTCGCGCCCGAAACCTACGTCGACATCGTCACGTTCCTCTTGTCGAAAAACGGTGTCCCCGCAGGAGCCGCTGAGCTGCCCGCGGATCTCGAAGCGCTGCAGGCGATCCGCATCTCTCCCAAGCCTTAACACCTCTGCGCCTCTGCGTCCTCGGTTCACCTCTGCGTCCTCGTAACGTCTTTCATTTGCTACGATAGGCCGGTGTTTCGACTCCTCCGGCGTCCCGCAAGCGAATCCGACAGTTTCGTCGAAACGTGGAAGAAGGCTTGGCTCGCAGGGGCCGAAGCCCGCTGGTTCAATGGGTCGACGAAGAACCCGCACGCCAGCGATCCTTCGCGCGCGGCATGGAACGCCGGCCATCTGTGGGCCACTGACAACCCCGATCGTCGAGCCAACAATCACATGCGGCTCGCTCATCCGCTCCGCCGCTCGACCGACACCGTTCCGCGCGTGGTCCGCGCCGTCGAAATCGGCGCGATCGGCCTCGGCGTGATGGCGGCCGCCCGATGGGCCTGGCGCCGGCGGCAGCGCGAAAACGTCGAGCAGAACTGAAACCTGGAGGGCCCATGCGCCAGCCGTTGGCCGCCGTCGTTCTTATTGCCGCTTTTTCAATGATTGCCGCACGGACCGCGCACGGCCAGGAACCGAGCGCCGAAAACATCGCTGAAGGCATGCGGCTATACCGGACGAAGGCTGATTGCCAGGCCTGCCATGGGTGGGCGGGTGACGGGCGGAAGATGGACACGCAGATGCCGGACGGCGCCAACCTGCGCGCGATGCGGATTCCTCGGGCTGCGCTGATTGCCGCCATCAAATGCGGCCGACCTGGCCGCGGCATGCCCGCGTTCGATCGCCTTGCCTACTCCGATGGCCGCTGCAACGATCTGAAGCTCGCCGACCTGAAACGGCAGGGCCTCGATCTACCCGATCCGGCATCGACGCTTCAGGCGCGGGAGATCGAAGCGATTGCCGACTTCCTGATGGCCAAAGTCGTCAACAAGGGCCCGATGGACCGCGCGAAGTGCGTGGAGTTCTGGGGATCGGAAGTCGACGCGTGCGGCGAATTCAAGTAATCCGTTTCGTGCCGCCTCAGTTCAGCGCGAACACGAACAGGTAGCTGGAGTTCTCCAGCTTGTCGAACTTCACCGGGTGCAGGTGGCGGCCGCCCGACTGCACGGCGAGGTACTGCTTCGGTCCGATCGCGTAGGTGACCGGCGCCCCCTTCAATGGGGTGCCGACGTTGAAGCGCCAGAGCTCCTCGAGCGTCTCGTCGTTGTAGGCGATGATCCAGCCGTCCTGCAGCGCCGTGAACACGAGTCCGCCAGCGGTGGCCGTGACGCCCGATCGGATTTCGATCTCGGTGACCGCCTTGCCCAGCACTTTGTGCCCGGCGGCATCAAAGGCGGTCAGCGCGCCATAGTACAGGTCGCTGCTGAACTGGCGTCGCTCGCTCAACTTGTTGTTGATGCCGCCCTCTTTGCCGAGCGAACCCACCGCGGCGCCGTTCTGGGAGAAGCAGCCTTCGGTGCCGACACCGTAGGCGATGTTCTTGACCGGGTTGAATGCGGTCGGCTGGTGCGCGATGCCGCCGTGCCAGGTCGGGCAGGTTCGCTTCTTCCCGTCGCCGCGCAGGGCGCGCGCCTCGCGGTTGTAGACCTGCACGGCAAGCTTCGGATCGTATTCGATGGGCCTGCCGGTCTTCGGATCGAGCCCCTTCGTCCAGTTCAAATCGTTGACGTACTTCTCCGCCTTGATGAACTTGCCGTTGGTCCGATCGAGCGTGTAGAAGAACCCGTTCCGCCCGAAATGGGTCACCACCTTGCGGCGCTGTCCACCGATCGTCAAATCGTGGAGCATGTGCACGCCGACCTCGTCGTAGTCCCACGAGTCGTTCGGCGTGTACTGGAAGTGCCAGGCGAGCTTGCCGGTCGCGACGTCGAGCGCGACGGCTGAGTTCGTGTAGAGATTGTCGCCGGGACGGAATTCCGGGTCGTAGATCGGAAACGGATTGCCGGTGCCGACGATGTACAGGTTCGTCGCCGGATCGTACGAACCGGTCTGCCAGATGCCGCCACCGCCGGTCTTCCACGCGTTGTGATCGTCCTTCCAGGTTTCGCTGCCCGGCTCGCCTGGCTTCGGCACGGCGTACCACCGCCACAGCTCGTCGCCGGTCTTGACGTCGAGCGCCGCCACCCAGCCGCGCGTGCCGCCGTCGCCGGCGCCGTTCTGCACGATCACCTTGCCGTCGGCAACGAACGGCGCGGTCAGGAACTCCTCGGTACCGCCGAACTCCTGCTTGCCCGCCACCATCTTGTCCCAGACGATCTCGCCGTTGTCGCGATTGACCGCGATGACGCGGCCGTCCGGCAGGTTGGCGAGGACCAGATCCTCCCAGAGCGCGATGCCGCGCGTGCGCGGCGCATTACCCTGGTGCTTGACGCCCGGGTCGGCGATCCACACGTAGTCGCCCTTGTGCGGGTTGCGCGCGTCGATCTTGTAGACCGTCCCCCAGCCGTCGGTCGTGTACATGAAGCCGTTGTCGATGAGCGGGTTGACCTCGTTCTCGGGCCCGTTCTGCCCGACGTCCTGCATCCCGCCGAGGGCGAGCGCCCACACCATGCGGAGATCCTTGACGTTGTCGCGGTTGATCTGCGTGAGCTTCGAGTAGCGCGTCGACCCGTAGTCGCCGTTCATCAGCAGCCAGTTCTGAGGCTCGTTGGCGGCGTTGATCAGCCGATCTTTATTGACGGTGAGGCTGTATCCGACCTGCTGTAAGTCGGCCGCAAGAACGAGCACCGACGCGACCAGGACGCACACGCCGGCCAGAGAGGTCACTGTCCGAGAATGATGGCGCATAGTGCGGTGCAATGTGCCACCGGCCGCGGCGAATGTCAAAGCCGATCGCTAAAAGCGGTAGCTCACTCCTCCGCCGAACCGCATGATGTCGCGGTCGCCCGACAGCCGGAAGTACTTGGCATCCACATCGGCCCACAGCTGGCCCCAGACGCGGACGCTCGCCCCAGCGCCGCCGTCGAAGGCAAAGCCCGTGCGTGTTGTCGACGCGTCGATCCCGAGCGGTTCCACCCGGAGCTCCTGGTTCGTGGTGTTGAGGCCGAGCCCCCCGGACAGGTAGGGCCGGAACCGTGACGTTTGCACGGGCAGCTCATACCGGACTCCCATGGTCCCGATGAACGTCGAACCGTCGGCGCTCGCACTGAAGGGGTTCCCGTAAATCGGGAAAATCGGCAGGCTCGGCAAGACCGGGAATCCAGGCCTTCCTCCTCCGAACGTGCCACCCCGGCGGCGGATCACGTCGGTCAAGCTGCCCAGATATGTGTCCGGAAGGTCGACGTCGAAATCGCGATCGCGCAAACCGCCGGCGGCTGCGTCCAGCCACGTGACGTCACCTTCGAACCAGAAGTGCTCCGAGAACCTGTACGCAAAGTTGCCGTTGAGCGCCAGCTCGGCGTCACCGCCGAGCGCCGCGACCGAAGGCGCGAACGAAACGCGGAACCGCTGTTCCTGCGCGCTGGCGGCGGTGGGGACAAGGGCGAGGAACGCCATCAGCGCCAGCATCGGCGCCAACTTCCTGAGTATCGACATATGAACTCCTGATGTGTGCTGTGGAGAGGCCACCCCGCGCGGCAGCCGATCGCCCCCGTGTCCATCGGAGATGACGAATTCGCGGGCCGACGCACCTGCTGAGCAAGTGCTATGCCCGCCTTTTTGGGTGCCGGGTGCTGAGTGCCGGGTGCGGGGTGATCAGTCGCCGACCCCGAAAGGGTCGGCCTCGTTCAGGGTCGCCCTGCGACCGTCGATTGTTCGGAAGGCGGCAGGTCTTCGGGCCGCCGTTTCCCGACCTTCGGGTCGGCGCCGAGCTCGAGGAGCAGGGCCGCCGTGTCGAGGCGGCGGTTGTAGGTATTCGGATAGAACACGCCGTCGGCGATGATCCACGGCGTCCAGCCGAGCGTGTTGACGACGTTCAGCTTCGCGCCTTTCTCGACCAGCAACTGCACGATGTCGTTAGAGCCGCGGTGCGCCGCGCCGTGGAGGGCCGTGTAGCCGTTGGCGTCGACGGCGTTGACGTCGTTGCCGGCCTCGACGCAGATCTTGACCGCCTCGAACGCGTCTTCGTTGGTTCCAGCGCTTTCGCCGACCTGCCAGATGCCGACGCCGGCGGCCGCCATCAGCGGCGTCGCGCCTTCCTCGGTGGTGATCGACGGATCGGCGCCAGTCGCGAGCAGCAGCCGCATGTACGGGAACGTCGCCGAGCTTGGCCGCCTGGAGGAACGGCGTCGAGCCGATGCGGTTCAGGACGTTGCGCGCGCCGTCGCTCGGCTCGCGCGTCATCCGCGCGTTCGGATTCGCGCCCTTTTCGAGCAGCTTC
The DNA here is from genome assembly GCA_963825245.1 of uncultured Acidobacteriota bacterium. Classification (GTDB taxonomy): domain Bacteria; phylum Acidobacteriota; class Vicinamibacteria; order Vicinamibacterales; family CAVVIG01; genus CAVREM01. Next base: position 334,589 of record CAWGSJ010000015.1, on the reverse strand, counting down.
TTCGCGAGCGTCCAGGCTGTCGAGGCGGCCTGTCGGCACTGCCGGCGGCAGCCCATGCTGAATCGGCGGACGTCGGGTCCAGGCGAGCTGGTGGAGCGGCGTCCAGCCGAGGCGCATTGGTATTCGGATCGGCGCCGCGTTCGAGCAGTTCCGCGGCGAGCTCGAAGTGGGCGTTCAGGATTGCGACCTGCAGTGCGCTGGCGCCCGCGGTGCCAGTGCCGCGACCCCGCAAGCCGGTGTTGAAGACCTGCGCGAGCGTCTGCTGCTGCCCTGCCGCCACCGCCCGCGCCAGCCACCACCGCCGGCGCGCGCCGCGGCCAGCCGCCATCGCCGGCGTCTGAATCGTCTCGTTGACGTCCGCGCCGAGCTCGAGCAGCGCTCGCACCGTCTCGGTCCGGCCGCCGCGCACGGCGAACAGGAACGGCGTGAAGCCGCCGTTCGAGCGGGCCTTCACGTCGGCGCCAGCTTCGACCAGCGCGCGAACCACGTCAGTGTTGTTCTCGGCCGCGGCCCACATCAGCGCGGTCTGGCCGCGCAGCGGCTCCTTCGCGTTGATGTCGGCGCCGTGGGCCAGCAGCGCCCTCACCGCTGCGACTCGTCCGGTGCGCGCGGCAGTCATCAGCGCCGTCTCGCCTTCGGGCAGCGCGGTGTTCGCGTCCGCGCCCGCCGAGAGCAGCTTCTCGACGATGGTGGCGTTGCCGGTGATGCATGCGGCGATGATCGGCGTCACGCCGTACCGGTTCGCGGCCTTGACGTCGGCTTTCGCGGCCAGGAGCAGTTCGACCGCGGCCGCGTCGTCGCGCTCGACGGCCGCGAGGAGCGCCGTGCCGCCATCCGGACCTGGCGCGTTGACGTCGACGCGCGCCTGCAGCAACTGGCGCATCGCCGCGTGATCGCCGCGACGTGCGGCGTCGACCAGGCGGCCGTCGCGGACAGCCGGCAGCCTGTGCCGACGCTATCAGCGGAAGACAGGCTCGACTGATCAACGCAGAGACCGCTGGTCGGATTTCACGGGCCTCTCCTAGACGCCAGCCAGCGGTGCGAGATCGATCTGTCCCGGTGCTGTCGCCGAGCTTCTCGACCGGCACGCCGACCTTCTCGAGCATCGCCAGGTGCAGGTTGTTCATCGGCGTGTCCTTCGGGAACCGCAGATGACGCCCGCCCTTGAGCCGCCCGCCGCCGCCGCCGACGAGGACCAGCGGCAGGTCGATGTGCGAGTGCTGATCGGAGTTGCTGAGGCCGCTGCCCTGCAGGATCATCGAGTTGTCGAGCAGCGTGCCGTCGCCGTCCGGCGTCGCCTTCAGCTTCTCGGCGAAGCGCGCGAGCAGCTCGATGTGGTACGTGTTGATCTTCGCGGCCTTGGCGAGCTTCTGCCGGATCGTTCTGGTGGTGCGAGATGGCGTGGTGCGCCTCGGGCACGCCGATGAACGGATACGGCCGGTTGGTCTGCTCGCGGCCGAGCAGCAGCGTGAAGACGCGCGTGATGTCGGCCTGGAACGCCAGCGCCGCCAGGTCGAACATCAGCTTCGCGTGCTCGTCGTAGGTCTCGGGCATGCCGATCGGGCGATCGGGCAGCGCGATCAGCGATTCGCCGCTCTGCCGCTCGGCGACCTGGATCCGCCGCTCGATCTCGCGCATCGAGTCGAGGTACTCGGCGACCTTGACGCGATCGCCGGCGCCGAGCCGCTGCTGCGAGGCGCGGCCACGGCTTCGCGTCACCGAGTCGAGGATGCTGCGATCCTCCCGCACCTGCGCCAGCCGCTGCGCCGGGCTGCCGCCGTCGCCGAACATGCGCTCGAAGACGATGCGCGGATTGACTTCCATCGGCAGCGGCGTGGTCGGCGTCCGCCACGAGATCGTGTTCCAGTAGACGCAGCTGTAGCCGTTGTCGCAGTTGCCGACCAGATAGTTCTGCTCGAGCGCCATCTCGAGCGACAGCAGCGCGCGTGTCCGTGCCGATCGCCTGCGCGGCAATCTGATCGACGGTCGTCGCCGTCTGCGACGTCGGCGCCTTCGGTGCGCTTCGGATGCACGCCGCTCAGCCACACCGTCTGGCCGCGCGAATGCTCGCCGTTGCCGTCGCCCCACGACTCGGCCTGCCGCTGGCTCAGGCCGGTCGGCACGAGCACCTGATCCTTGAACGGCGTCGAGCGGGCAGAGCGACGGCGACAGCTCGTCGAGCACCGGCCCCTCGCCCTTCGGCGTCCAGGCGGCCATCGTCGCGCCGTTCGGCGTGTAGATGAAGCCGAGGCGGCGCACCGGTGCGGCGCCGTCTTCGCCTGCGCCGACAGCGCCGGGCACCATCGCATCGAGCAGCGGCAGCGCCAGTGTCGCGCCGATGCCGCGCAGGAACGTCCGCCGGGGCAGTGCCATCTTGGTGATGAACATCGTCAGCTCCTATCGACTTGGCTGTCGCGGTCTGAACGATCGCTGCAGTCTGCTCGATCGTCCGGCTGTCTTCGCATCTGAAACGGCGCGCTCGTTCACCACGCCGAGAATCAGCGACTGGAACCTGTAGTCGTCGCTCGCGGCGGACTCGCGACGATCTTGCGGACCGCGGGCGCGTCGTAATACTCGAGGCCGCGGCCGAGCGCGTAGGTCAGCAGCTTCTCGGTGGTCGCCGTCGCGAACTGTTCGGACTGGCCGAGCAGCATCTTGCGCAGGCCGGCCGGTCCCTCGAACGTCGTGCCGTCCGGGAGCATCGGCCGACGCGTCGATCGGCTTGCCCGCCTCCATGCGTGCGCCACTGGCCGGTCGCGTCGAAATTCTCGAGCGCGAAGCCGAGCGGATCCATGCGCGCGTGGCAGCTGGCGCACACCGGGTTGGCGCGGTGCTGCTCCATGCGCTCGCGCAGCGTCAGCACCTTGCCGCCGCTCTTGGTCTCCTCGAGCGGCGGGACGTCGGGCGGCGGCGGCGGCGGCGGCGCGCCGAGCAGGTTCTCGAGAATCCACTTGCCGCGGCCGACGACGGTCGTGCGATCGGCGAGCGAGGTGACCGTCAGGATGCTGCCCTGGCCGAGCAGGCCGCGGCGGTTCTCGTCGGCGATCGTGACGCGCCGGAAGTGGCTGCCGTAGACGTTCGGGATGCCGTAGTGCCGCGCCAGCCGCTCGTTGACGAACGTGTAGTCGGCGGTCAGCAGCTCGAGCACGCTGCGGTTCTCGCGGACGATGCTGTCGAAGAAGAGCTCGGTCTCGCGCCGGAAGTCCTGGCGCAGGTTCTCGTCGAAGTTCGGGAACAGGTAGACGTTCGGGCAGCGAGCCCTCGATCGTGCGCAGGTAGCAGCCACTGGCCGGCGAAATTCCTCGCGAGCGCCTCCGACGCGCGGATCCGCGAGCATGCGCCGCACCTGCTGGGCCGAGCACCGCTCGGTTCTTCAGCGCGCCCTTCGCCGCCGCGTCGAGCAGCGCATCGTCCGGGATGCTGCTCCAGAGGAAGAACGACAGGCGCGACGCGAGCTCGAGATCGCTGAGCGGATACACGGAGCCCGGCGCGCAGCGCTCGGCGGATCGGCTTCGATCCGGAACAGGAACTCGGGGCTGACGAGCAGCCGCCGCAGCGCGAGCTCGATGCCGCTCTCGAAGCTGCCGCTGGCGCGCCCGTCGGTGTAGAACGTCGAGCGAGCTCCTTGAGCTGCGGCGTCGGTCGCGGGACGCCGATACGCGCGGCGCGCGAGCTGCGAGAGGATCTGCCGCGCGCATGCCGGCCTCGGCCTGCCGGTTGGCCGGCCGGCAGGCGAAGATGCGCTGCCGGCTGGGCGTCTCGCTCGACGCCGGTCGGCGCGAACGGCCCGGTGATCGTCACGCTCGCCGACCGACGGCTGCGAGCGCGGTGCCGCCCTCGGCGTGCGGCGTGAAGAACGGCTCGCGCACGCTCTCGACGAGCGCGGCGCTCTTCCTGACGAACGTGACGCCGACGACGCGCGGGCCCGCCTTGACCGGCACGCGGACTTCGAGCGTATCGTCCGGGACGTCGTAGGCGACGGCGGCCGCGGCCGCGGGCCGGCGGCCGCCGACGGTGAACAGCTTCACGCGTTCGCCGTCGATGCTCACCTCGAGCTGGTGCGCGTCGGTGCCGCCCGTCGAGCGGCTCGACCTCGATCGAGTACTCCGCGTCGAGCGGGAACTGGTACTTGATGGCCGTCCCGCCGCGCGTGCCGATCGGCAGGCTGTCGAAGCTGATGTCCTGCGACAGATCGGCGCGGAGCCTGAACGTCTCGGCGGTCGGCTGGATCGTCGCGGCTGCCGATCGGCCAGCCGGCTGACGTGCCGCGCCGTCGCCATGTAGCGATCGAGCAGCGACGGGCGTCATCTTGAGGACGCCGCCGTTGTTGTCGAAGCCGTAGCTCATGTCGTCGGCGGGCAGCATCGACTCGACGTCGACGTCGAGCGCCAGCAGATCGCGGATGGCGTTGTGGTACTCGGCGCGGTTCAGCCGATGGATCGATTCGGTGCGGCCCGGGAACGGCTTCGCGGCGGCGCCGCGATCGATCGCCGTTTCGAGGTAACTGACGAACGCTGATCGCGCTGCGGCATCCGGACGCGGCATGTTGGCCGGCGGCATCGCGTTGGTGCGCAGCTTCCGGACGACCTTTTCCCAGGTCTCGGCGCCCGCCGCCGCGTCAGTGAGGCTCAGGGTGTCGAGGGCGAGTCCGCCGGTCTTCAAGCGCTCGTTGTGGCAGGAGACGCAGTAACGCTTGACGGTGGCCTGGTGCGCGTCGGCCGTGCCGTTCGCCTGCCGCTCGGCGGCGGCCGTCGTGGCCTGCGCCGCCTGAAGCGGACCGAACATGGCAGCCGCCGCCACCCACATCGCCGCAGCCGCCAGCACGCACACACGACCCATCGACACTTCTCCCTGTCCCAGGACCCGCGTTTCCGACCAGATGATCGTCGGCGGGAAGCCTAAAGGTGTCAACTCGAAAACCGCGAAATTCGGCCAGAAACTGCCCGAAATCCGCCTGTTTCGTACCTATTTGATGGTATCGGTGAAAAAAGCCGGCAGGCTGGGCTTGGTGGCCCTCAGAATCTCGACGATCGCCCGCCTATCTGCAAGGCTCAGGCGCGTGTAGGGCTCGCCGGTAACCTGGCCCGACAGGACGCGCCACATGCGGTCGTACACGGCCGTCTTCGCCCTACTGGGCAGCGCTTCGAAAGCGGGCGAGTACACCATGTAGCTGCAGGGATACTTCAGGAGACGGCTCTGAAGGTCGAGATCCCGGAGTGAGCGCCCCTTCGCATCCCTCGCCCCGCGCGCCGGGAAAGCCGTCGCGAAGCCAGACGACCCGCGCATGCCTGCGGGAAGCGGGGCTTCGTCGACAAACAGCAGGTAGTCGACCAGTTCGACAACGGCGTCGTTCAGCGCGTCCGGCGCTCGCTCCGACTGCGGCCCTGGCCCGAGCGGAGTCGAGGGCCCTGGCCCGAGCGGAGTCGAAGACCGGGCGCTGGTCGGCCTGTACTCGGCGATTCGCGCCTCCCATCCCACGCGGGTCAGAAGGTTCGTCATCGTCGCCTGGTGCTCCAGCATCATCAGCGCGACGACATCGCTGTGCTCCGAGGGAAAACCGCGAAGATCGACGACACCCTTCAGCGAGTCGAGCACGCGCGGGCGCAACGCGGCGCCGGTGGGCGGCCTGAGCGACTGAGGCACTTCGGTGTTCCCGAGATGAAGTCCGCCGGCCTGGCCCGTGACGAACCACCCGCCCCACCGCTCCGGGATTGGCGTGCGGTGATCGGTCTGAAACCCCGACGCGTACGAGTACTTGTCCTGTGGAATCGACTGAGTGGTGAACGTCAGCATGCCCGGGACGTTTTGCGTGTTCTGCGACAGGTGGCACGTCAGGCAGCTGGTCTGGCGCGCGAGCTGCGGCGCCGCGCTCTGCCGTTGATCGAGGGCGTAGAAAATCGACGCCCTGCTGCGCATCGTGCGCGGCGAGCTCCAGCGTTTCGGCGCCGCGCACCCACCCGACGGCGACGCCGTCGTCGAAGAACAGGGCGCGCGGATTCTTCGGCGTGATCAGTTCCGCCTGGACGCTCGTCTCCGAGAACACGACCACCTGCGACGCCACCGGGATGCCGAGGCCCTCCAGGATGGCCGCCAGGTATCCGTTGTCGCGATTGAACGCGAGCGTCACGTCTCGCCGACGCCATCCGCCTGGCCAGCGCGGCAATGCGATCCGTCGGTGGACGCGTGGCGTATTGGATGGCGGGATGATCGCGCTGGGCGGCGAGCGTAGGCGCGCGCTGTCCACTGACGGTTCCGCTGGACAGTGAAACACCCAGGACACCGAGGATGACGAGGAGGCGAACCGCGCGGCCCACGGCCACGATTATGCCTCTGATAGAATCCGGAACGTTACCTGAGCGAGGGGCTCATGGGTTCATTCAATCGATATCTCGTCACGGCAGCCATGATGTTCGTCGCGGCGGCCATCAGCTCGTCGGCATTCAGCCAGCCGGCCGGCAAGACGCGTCTGGGACGGCGTCTACGCCGACGCGCAGAGCAAACGTGGCGCTGGAGGTCTCGAAAGCGAGCTGCGTGACGTGCCACGGCGACGAGCTCGCGGGCAGCGATCTCGCGCCAGCCCTCCAGGGCGACGACTTCAAGGGGGCCTGGTCCGGCAGGACGGCCGCCGAGCTGTTCGAGAAGATTCAGACGACGATGCCAGCCGATCGCGCAGGCACGCTGAAGCCACCGCAGTCCGCCGATCTCGTCGCATACATCTTCAAGCTCAACGACTACCCGGCCGGCGCCGACGATCTCGCGTCCGAGATGCCGGCGCTGCAGCAGATCAAGATTACGAGCAAGAAATGATCGTCGCCTGGAGAAGAACGCGTGGAATCACAACAGCCGATCGCGCGTTGGATGATGGCAGGTCTCGTGGTCGGCGGCGCCGTGCTCGGCGGCGCCGCGGTGGAGTTGTGGCGCAGGGACCGCCTTCCCGCGCCGACGACCGCGCAGACCGGTGCGCCGGCCGCCGATCTTCAACGGCTGAACATGCTCGTCCCCTCGCAGTCGCACGCGATGATCGACGTCGGGTACCACTGGACCAACCTGTGGTTCGCGGCGGAGCAGAAGAACTGGCGGCTGGCCGAGTTCTACTTCAACGAGGCACGCAGCCACATGCAGTGGACGATCCTCATCCGCCCGATCCGGAAAGACGATCAGAATCGTGACGTCGACCTGCAGGCGATCTTCGATGCGCTCGACGTGAGCAGCTTCGCCGGCGTCAAGATGGCGATCGCCCAGAAGGACAGCGCGAAATTCGCCGCGGCGTACAAGCTGGCGCTCGACGGCTGCTACACCTGTCACAAAGCGTCGGCGATGCCGTTTCTCCGTCCGACGATGCCGACTGCGCCCGCGCAGGGGATTCTCGACTTCGCGCCGTAACTTGATGCTTGAAATTTGGAATTAGGAATTAGGAATTCATGAGCAGCATTCCAAATTCCAAATTCCAAATTCCTAATTCCTGTGAGCCGGCGCCAATTTCTCCAGCTGTCGTTCGCGGCGACCGCGCCGGCCGTCCTGGCCACCCAGCCGAAGCCTTCGGGCGCGCCAGTCGTGGTTGTCGGCGCCGGCCTCGCCGGCTTGCGGACGGCGACGCTGCTCCGTCAGGCGGGACGACCGGTGGTCGTCCTCGAGGCGCGCGAACGAAGCGGCGGACGGGTCCTGACGATCCGCTCCCCGTTCGACGACGGGCTGCACGGCGAGGCGGGTCCGATCCGCATCGCCGGCATGCACCGGGCGGTTCTGCGGGCGGTTCGCGAGCATGGGTTGAAGCTCGTGCCGTTCGAGTCGTCGAACGGCGTCCCTCTTCCCGGCCCGGATGCCGCTGGAGCAGCGGGCTCGGGCCTGCGCGCCGACGAACGCGGACTGGATTCGCGCGCGCTGCTCGAGCGCTATGTCGGCACGCTGCCCGGCGAGCCTGGCGGATCCGGCGGCGACCGATGCCTCGTATGCCGCGTGGCGCGACTACGATCGCGTGACGTGGCCGGAATGGCTGCTCGAGCGCGGCGCCTCGCCCGAGGCCGTGCGTCTCATGACGCAGGGCGGCGATTCGAGCGCGCTCTCCGCGCTCTACATGCTCCGGCAGTTTGCGATGCTCCGGACGTCGAGCCAGCTGTTCAAGATCGCCGGTGGAATGGATCGCCTGCCGCAGGCGATGGCCGCCGCGCTCGGCGACGTCGATCCGGCTACGAAGCAGCGGTCGTCAGAATCACGCGCGCGGCCGCGATCGATCGCGATCGAGTACGAAACGCGCGGTCGCGTCGAGCGGCTCGCGGCGAGCCACGTCGTCCTCGCCATCCCGCTGTCCACGCTGCGGCAGATCGAGTTTCAGCCGCGGCTCTGTCGGCCGCCAAGGAGAAGGCGATCGGCGCGGTGGCGTACTATCCGGGCGTCCGGATCCTGCTGCAGTCGCGCGACCGCTTCTGGAACCGGGCCGGTCACAACGGATCGGCGCGTACGCGCGCGCGCCGAGATCTGGGACTCCGCCTACGATCGGCAGGGTCTGGCGCGCGGCCTGCTCGGCGCAACCACCGGAGGCGCCGTCGGCCGCGAGTTCTCGGCGCTGACGGAACCCCAGAGCCTGGCGTTCGGGATCGATCTCGTCGCCGAGGCTTTTCCTGGGATACGATCCGCCTTCGAAAAGGGCGTCGTGCACCAGTGGGCGCAGGACCGCTGGTCGCGAGGCGCGTTCGTCGCGTTCGCGCCGGGTCAGATGACGGCGCTCATCCCGGATATTGCGCGCCCGGAAGATCGCGTGCACTTCGCGGGAGAGCACACGTCATCCTGGATGAGTTGGATGGAAGGCGCGCTCGAATCGGGCGAGCGCGCGGCGCGTGAGATTCTCGGATGATCACCATTCTTCTGCTCGTGCACGGACTGCTCGCGGTCGCCCTCCTCGGGGCGATTACGCACCAGGCGCTGAGCGTGGCTGCGGCCGGCCCCGCGTCCGGCCGCCGATCGTTCTTCGCGAGATTCCGGAGCGTGAACGGTCCGGCCTACGCGGGGCCGATCGTCGTGATGTTCGTGCTCACGGCGATTCTCGGCGCGCTGCTCTATCCGACTTACCGCATCGACGTGCGAGTGCTGCTCGAAGACACCAACAGCCGCTCGGCCAACGGCATCTTCGAGATCAAGGAGCATCTCGTCGCCGTCGGGCTCGGCGCGCTGCCCGCCTACTGGCTGTCGTGGCGGACGCCGCTGGCGCCCGAATTCGCCGCGACGCGCCGCTATCTGACGTGGATCCTCGCGTTCTTCGTCTGGTGGGCGTTCCTCGTCGGCCACCTGCTGAACAACTTCAAGGGGCTGCTGCCGCATTGAATATGAAGATCTTTTCCCTGCTCTTCGGCGCCATCTACTACGCCTGCGTCTGGCAGATCGACTGGGCGCTCTTCTACTACTACCCGGAAACGAACAAGTGGTATCTGACCGCGCACCCCGACGACGGCGCCGCGATCCTCTGGTACGGCTGGCTGGCGACGGCCGCGCTGATCAGCATCCCGGTCGCGCTGCTCGTGCCGCGCCGGATTGCCGATCGCCTGTGGAATGACTTATCGTGGGTCGTAGCCGTCGGCGCGATTGCCGCCATCTTCTTCCATGAGAGCCGATGGTTCGTGTGAGGGCCTTATGAAAACGCTCATCCTGGCGTCTGCGCTCGCCGTCCTGGCGTGCATCGCCACCGTCACCCCGGCCTGGGCCGACGGCTACGAGTTCTTCACCGTCGACCGCGGCAAGCCGGTCAACCTGGTCTATGTCGGGCAGATCCGCGACAAGCAGATCCGGCCGGATGGTGCGCGAGCCGGCGTACTTCATGGTCACCGAGAAACGCAGCGGGATGACGTTCCCCTTCGTCAACGACCGCCCCGGCCACTACCGCAGCCCCGACATCGGCGAATCGGTCGAGGAGCTGGCCGGCACCGCGGTCAACCCGGACAACCTGGAATTCGAGCTGTCGATTGCCGGCTACAAGAACGTCAAGGTTCACCGAACGTGCCGCGCAAGAACAAGGGCGTGGTGGAATTGAACTTCAAGGTGGAGCGCGACGGCGCGCCGGCCGCGGCGGCGGCGCAGCCGCAACGGGCACGCCGGCGAGCGACCTCGTCGACCATTCGTATCAGGCGCCGGGCGATGCACCAGTCGACGCTGCGACGCGGCCGGTCGTCGAGGCTGCTCTTCATGGGCGTGACGGGCCTGACGATCATTGCCGGAGCAGTGGCGCGAACATCAGGCCGCCGTCGGTCCACAGCCCGTTGAGCCCGCGCTCGAACCGAATCGGGCTCTGCATCCCGACGTTTCGCTCGAAGATCTCGCCGTAATTGCCCACGGCCTTGATGACATTCGCCGCCCAGGCCTCGTCGAGGCCGAGGGCGCGGCCGTTGCCGGGCACGACGCCCAGGAACCGCTTCACGTCGAGATCGGCGCTTCCCGACTTCTCGCGCCACGTTCGCCGACGTGATGCCGAGCTCCTCGGCGGCAATCAGCGCGAACACGGTCCACCTGAGGACGTTGAAGAACTGATCGTCGCCCTGGCGGACGATCGGCGCCGATTGGTTCCTTCGAGATCAGCTCCGGGAGGATCTCGAACGCGTCGCGCTTCGTCATCCTGCTGCGGACCGACCCCAGCTCCGACAGGTCGGCGGTGAGCGCATCGCAGCGTCCCGCTGCAAACTCGCCCTCGACCTGGTCGTGCGATCGCAGCAGACACCTTCCGTGAACGCGAGGCCGCGCGACTGGAAGTAGGTGTTCAGGTTGTAATCGGTCACGGTCCCGGGCACGATGCAGATGCGCGCGTCGGCGAGCTCGCGCGGCGTCTTGATCGTGAGCGCGCGCGGCACCATGAATCCCTGGCCGTCGTAGAAAGTCACCGGGCCGAAGAGGAGTCCGAGGCCTTCGCGCTGGAGCGACCACGTCAGCCGTCGCGAGACGAGATCGACCTCGGTCGACTTCAGGAACGCATCGACGGTTCCCGCCGCAACGAAACGGACCTTGTCGGCCGTGCCGAAGATCGCCGCGGCGAGCGCGCGGCAGACGTCGACGTCGAGTCCCGGAGTACCGGCCGCGATCGTCGACGTCGGCGAAGCCCCGGACTCCAGGCGTCACTCCGCAGACGAGCGCACCGCGCTTCCGTACGAGGTCGAGCCGCGCTTGCGCGACGAGCGTCGACGTGAACAGGATGCAGAGCGCCAGCGCCCAGACCGCTGGCGGAACCGCATGGGCGAGAAATCGGACTCGGCGAAATGTCCTTGGCCACCGTAGCGCGAAGCGCGAAGGTGGCGAACTCACTGGGATCGCAGGAACGCGTCGACCTCCCGCAGGAACACATCGGGCTGGTCGAGCATGATGAAGTGATAGCTCTCGTCGATTCGCTTCAGATCAACTCCCGCAAGATCGCGGTAGGCGCCCGAGTACATCGAATCGACCGCGCCCTGCGGGAACCCCAACGTCGCATCGAACGCGTAGAGCACCGTCGTCTTTGTCTTGATCGCTGGCAGGCGCGGTCGAGCGTCGGTCACCATGTCCTCGTACATCGCTTTCGCGACCACCGTTCGATCGGAGGCGGCCGCCCACTGCGCCACGCTGGCTCGGGCAGGTGGCGATTTCGCCAAACGCGCCGCCACCATAGGTGCGCCGGCCGCATATTGCGCGTCGGTCTGCGCCAGCACCTGATTCCTCATCATCGTTGCCATCTTCGTCGCTTGCTCGACGGTCGCACCGGGATTCATCAAGAGCGCGTAAAACGGCAACGCATCGACGACCAGCAAGCGACTGATCGCATCAGGTTTCGCGGCGGCCACTTCGAGCGCAATCAGACCACCGATCGAGTGGCCGACGAGCGACGGCCGCTTCAGCCCGGTGACGTATTGCACGATCTCGGCGACCAGCGCCGGCAGCATGTCGCCATCGGCCTTGTTCGGTTCGCCGTCCGTGCTTCCAAATCCAGCAACCCGAACCACGTGAACACGATGAGTCGGCGCGAGATGCTTGGCGGTGGCGTCCCACACCTCGCCAGGCGTCGCTAACCCAGGAATCAGCACCACGTCCGGGCCGTCGCCGGTCACGGAGACCGAGAATCGCGTGGGATCGGCAGCCGCGGCAGCGTCGACTCCACCGACGGCGAGGAGACCGACAACGACCAAAGTCGATGAAACCATGATTCGGCCTGTCATTCGGCACCTCCTGGGCGCGCTCCCTTTCAACGTCCGCGATCGGATGCCGATGGGTCCGTCCATCGCGTCAGCGGCAGACCCAGCCGCCGATGTCCGGTCGGGATTCGTGGCACGGCGCCACGTCCGGCGGCGCGTCGAGCGAGTAGTAGACCTTGAACGTCTCGCCCGGCTTGTTGTTGAAATCCTGCACGAGGATCGGCTCGCGCGGCGCCGGATCGCCCGGCGCCATCCGGTAATTCATCGAAATCGCGGCTGGCGGGTTCGCCGGATTGACCGGCACGTCTGGCAGCGGCTCGAACGACGAGCTGCGCACGACCGCGGTCCGCTGGCCGGCCGCTCCGGATGCGTATGACGTCCCGACGACGACGCCGAAGTAATTCCGAAACCGCGACTGCTCGACCACGACGGAGCCGGGGTTCACGGCCCGTCCGCCGCCGAGCGGACCGGAGACGAACGGACTCGCAATGCCGCTCCGCAGTCCTTCCACGTCGGCATGACGGACGACGATCTCGCGGCCGATGTAGTCGCCGAGCCAGACGCCAGTTGGATTCTCCTGCGCATCGGCCAGGACCGCCGAATCGCCCCGCGCGACCAGTCCGTCGATCACGAGCCGAGCCGAGGGCAGGCCGATGATGCCGTTGCGCGCCACGTGCCAGACGGTCACCTTCGAGATGAGACCGTTCCAGTTGCAGTCCACCCCGATCTGCATCGCGCCGTAGGCTTCGTTGCCGGAGAACTCCAGCACCGGCGACGCGGACGGGTCGAGCGGCTTCGTTTCGGCGGCGCGCAGCATGTCGGCGCCGGCCGCGGCCGGGGCGCGCATCTCGGCGGCCGGTCCCGCCAGGCTGAAGCCGAACGCGTCGGCGTTGGCGGCGACGTTGTTGCGCACGTAGTTGTTCGGACCAGAGAACCAGAACGCCGACCCCTCCGAACCCGGATCGGGCCCGCCGCCGCCGTAGCCGCCGCGCGGCGTGGCGTCGCCGGAGCCCTGCGAACGCACCGCGAAGTTATGGTCGAAGAGGTTGAAGCTCTCGTTGCCGTCTTCGGTGACGATCGAGGCGCCGCGCGAGTTGTAGACGACGTTGTCGCGGACGAGGCCGTAGTGGGTGTTGTGGATCGTGATGCCCCACTTGGCGGGGGCGATCACCGAGTTGCCGATCAGCGTGAACTGATAGCCGCTCGCCGGGCCTCGACTGCGCTCGGGCGACGCCGGACCGAAATTGTGATGGAAGTGAATCGCGTAGCGCCCGATCTGGTTCGTGCCGACGCGCAGCGCGCGCCCCTCGCTGTCGAACGTCGTGCTGTCGATCGCCCCTGTCGTCGTCCGCCCCATATCCCTGACTTCGACGTAGCGCAAATCGACGTCGGCCCTGGCGAGGAACATCATGTGCCCGCGCGTCCCGGCAGCGCGTTCGGACGCGACGACCACGTTTCGTGAAAGGTTGCCGACATGCGGCCGGAGAGTGGTGGCACCGCTCGTGCCGTGCGCGGCCGGATGGTCCCACGCCAGCGGCCCGCGGATGGTGATCGTGGCGCCGTCGACGGCCGCGATCTCGACCTGCTCGTCGCGGGACGTGAATGCCCGTCCGCGTTCCGACTCGCGGAGCTGCCGCGTGTCGGGGACGACGATCCGATCGCCCGCCGTCCAGCCCTGCAGCGGACGATCGAGTGTGAACGTCGTCTGCGACGCACGCGCATCGCCCGTCAGCCGCGCAAAGGTCGGCGCCTTGATGGCCCCGTGCATCCTGATCCGGCCCGAGCCCGATGATGCCGTTGCCCACCTGCCCTGGATCGAGCTGCAGGTCGAACGGGCGATCGGCGATCTGAATCTCAGCGCGGGCGCTGGCAGCAACCGGCCGCTCTTCGGTGCCCACTTCGAGCTGACCGTCTTCCATCACGATCAGCGTCACCACCGTCAGCTTCGTCCGGTGTTCGGTGTCGAACGCCAGCCGTCCGCGGACCTCGACGCACTGCACCGTCGCAGACGACTCCACGTCGTACGCGACCTGCCGCCCCGCAGGAATCAGTACTTTCGCGCCGTCGGAAGGCACCGCGTTGGTCGACCACGTGGCCGGCACCGACCAGCGGTCCGTCGACCACGGCGGTGGCGGTGGGACCAGCGCAGAAGTACGGCACGCCGCCGCCGACCGCGTTGACGGGCATCGCGTGCTCGTGGACCGGCTGCGCCAACGCGGCAATCGGGCACAAGACAAAGAGGAAAGCGGTCAGTCGAATCATGTACGTTCGATCGTAGTGCGGACCTTCAGGTCCGCCCGAAAAACCAAACGGGGAGCAGGCTTGCACCTGCTCCCCGTGGAAAGCGGACCTGAAGGTCCGCACTACTACCTGTCCGCTCAGCGCGCGAGCGGATCCGGACGGACCTGGAACTTGACCATCTTGCTGGTCGTCCCCTTTCCGCCCTCGATATGCCACAGGAAGTTGGTGCCGTAGTTCGCCCACAGCCCGCGGCCCTTCCAGCCCGCGTTCGGATCGTCGATGCGTCCGTCGAGACCGCGCGTGTAGAACCCGAGCGGATACGGCACGCGCAGCTGCGTCCAGCGGCCCGTCTTCTTGTCGAGAATCAGCAGCGAGTCCGACCCGCTGCCGTTCGCGATCGGCGTGTTGTCGCCGAACCCGGACGTATTGAACTGGTCGGTCCAGTTGTAATAGTGGAAGTCGGCGTTGATGTTCGCCAGCCCCGTCATCTTGGGACCTTTGTCGAGCGGATAGAAGGTCCAGCCCTCCGGGCACTGCTTCCCGTCGACCACCGACGGCCCGTTGAACACCTTGCACTTGCGGCGATCGAAGCTGGCGAATCCGCCGCTGCCGGACAGGGCCGCCCACGCGACGCCTTCGCGATCGATGTCGATGCCGCGCGGGCCGAAGTAGGTGGTGTTCTTGTCGTCCGGGATGGTGTAAATCTCGGCCTTGCAGGTCTCGGGCGGATTCGCTGCCCAACTCCAGCCGCACGAAGCGGCCCGGGTAGCTGGTGCCTGCGCTCCACACCGAATCATCGGTCGGGCTCGACGATGATGCCGTAGCTGCCGGCGTTGACGCGCGTGTCGAGCTTGGGATCGAACTTGCCCAGCTGCCCGCCGCCACCACCTTCGTTCTGCGCCCGGCCGCCGCCGACCGGCTCGTTCCACGGCTTGGTGATCCTCCCGTCGCCGTTCGTGTCGAGCACCGTCGGACACCAGCCGGTTGACTGCTCTTCGTTCTTCGTCGCCTCCCACGTCTTGACGTTGACCCACGGGATGGTCGGGCCGCCGCCGCTGAAGTACAGCATGTCCTGCCGCTCGCTGAACTGCAGGTGGTGCGTCCCGAAGCAGGTGTAGATCAGCTCGAACCGTCCCGTCTTCGGGTCGTACATCGACGCCTGACGGTTGCTCGGGTTGGTCGCCGGGAAGTACGCCGCGTACTTGTTGCTCGGATCCTTGCACCACGCCGGCATCTGCTGGGACACGGTCGTCGTCCCCCACAAGCGGCCCTGGTTGTCCATCATCGGGTTGTGCGGGTCGGACACGCCGGCGTGCACGACCTCTTCACCCCAGAAATTCGACGGCTTCGGCATCGTCCGCGGGAAGCGCGAGCGCATCATCTTCGGATCGTCGCGCGTCTGGATCGGGATCGTCTTCGTCGTGTTCTCGAGCGGATCGAGCATCACCCACGTGCCGTGCGCGGCGTCGACCGCCCAGACCGGCCCGTTCGCGTTGACGCGCGGATTCTGCTTCGAGGTCGTGATCTCGTCGTGCATGTACGACGTCGAGTTGCCCCAGTCCCACATGCTGATCACGGCGTTCCGCTCGACGCCCGTCGGACGCTCCGGCGCCGGCGGCAGCACGCCCGCCGCAATCTTGTCCGTCCAGTCGGCGTACATCTTCAGCGCGCGCGGGCCGAGGCGCCGCATCATGCTGTCCATCTCCGAGCCGCGCTGGCCGGTCTTCACGCGGTGGTCCCACGCCTCGAGGCTCGTCTTGAAGTTCAGCGACCTCATGTGGTCGAGCGACCGCGTGATCGGGTTGCCGAGCTGATGGCACAACTGGCAGCCCTGCTTCAGCTGATCGACGAACTGGGCCTGCGTCTGGAATGTGGCGGGGAGGCCGTTGACGTCGATCCCCTTTCCCGGAAACTCGCTCGGCGCCGGAACTTCAAGCAGCGAGTACCAGTAATTCGCCGGGTACACCTTCGCGGCCTCGGCCGGGCTCGAAGCGATCGTCGCTTTGAGATTCACCGTCTGACCGGGCTTGGCGGGCACCGGCTTGGAGTCGGCCAGGCCGTAACCCCGCACCCAGACGTTGAACTGAACGTTCGGCAGTTCCGGCACGACGAACCGCCCGTCGTCACCGGTGACCACGATCTTGGTCAACGGTGTCGGCGTTTGTGTCGTCTGGGCGATGACCCAGACGCCTGCCTCGCGGCCTTTCGAGCTTTCAACCGTGCCGCTGATGAAGCCTTGCGGCATTCGCGGCGTCGGCGATTGTGCCTGCAGCGCGGCAATCAGTCCGGCGGACGCGGCAACTGCCACGCCGAGCGCGACGGCAATCCGTGGCGCGCTGGTCAATCTGCGTGGGGACGATGCGATCATTGAATTGCTCCTCGTACGCATAACCCGTTTCAGGTATTTAACATACAACCTGTGAAGCCGGAATATCGTCGGTGAATCGGGGGGCGGTGTCAAGGTTTCCCGGTGTAAAGTGACAGCCCATGAAAGACAGCTTTTCGCTCCCAGGCGCCGGCGTCAGCCGCCGGCGGTTTCTGACCCAGACCGTCGCCGCCGGAGCGTTCCTGCCAGGCGCGCTGCAGCAGCCGGCGCCGGCCCCCCAGATTCCGCCATCGCCGCCGCGCGACTGGGGCGGCCGGGAACCCGTGCGCTACCCCGACCCTGACGTCGTCGCCCTGGATAACCGGTTCCGCCGCTACATCGTCGGCAACACGACGATGAAGCGCCTCTACACGGGGACGCAGTGGTCGGAAGGGCCCGCCTGGAACGGCGTCGGCCGCTATCTCGTGTGGAGCGACATCCCCAACAACGTGCAGATGCGCTGGGTCGCCGACGATGGCCGCGTGACGGTGTTCCGGAACCCGTCCGGCTACAGCAACGGCAACACCTTCGATTACGAGGGACGTCAGCTGTCTTGCGAGCACGGCGGACGCCGCGTCGTCCGGTACGAACCGTCGGGCGAGGTCACGGTGGTTGCCGAGCGATTCCAGGGCAAGCGCCTCAACTCGCCGAACGACGTCGTCGTCCACCCCGATCGCAGCATCTGGTTTACCGACCCGCTGTACGGGATTCTCGGCAACTTCGAGGGATTCAAAGGCGAGTCGGAAACCAAGCCGGCGATCTATCGCGTCGACCCGTCCAACGGCCAGCTGGCGATGATCACCGACGAAGTGACCGGCCCCAACGGCCTCTGCTTCTCGAACGACTACAAGCGCCTGTATGTCGCCGACACCGGCGCGGGCCGCGAGATTCGCGTGTTCGACGTCGACGGCAAGACGGCGCGCAACGGCCGGCGGCACGTGCAGTTGAGCGTGCCCGGCGCCGACGCGCCGAAGCCGGTGCCCTCGTTCGCCGACGGCATGCGGTGCGACGTCGACGGCAACATCTGGGCCGGCGCGCGCCCGGGCGTTTTGATCATCGCGCCCACCGGCGAGACAATCGGCATGATCCGTTTGCCCGAGAACTGCGCGAACGTCTGCTTCGGCGGGCCGAAGCGAAACCTGCTGTTCATGACCGCGAGCCAATCGCTGTACGCGGTCTACGTCCAAACACAAGGGGCGGGGATCGCATAGCGCGGAACGGTGTCGTTCTGCGTTCTGCGTTCTGCGTTCGCCGTTCGTCACTGCGAGAACGTAGAACGAGAAAGTAGAACGAGAAAGTAGAACGAGAACGTAGAACGTAGAACGTAGAACGTTCAAGGGTTCAAGGATGCAGGGCGATCAGAACGGCGAGTGGGTCGTGCTGAAGGAATGGTCGGGAGAAACCGGGACGACCGTTACCGAGAAGTTCACGACGACGGATCGCGTGTTTCGCGTGTCGTGGAGCGCGTCGGAGCTCGATCGCGGCGGCGTCCTCGACGTCTACGTCTGGACGGAAGCGAAGCGTCTCGTCACACTCGCGGCCGGCCTGCAGGATCACGTCAAGAAAGCCTCCTCCGGTTCCTTCCTCTGCAACGTCGAGCCCGGGACGTACTACCTGGAGGTGCGCGGCACCGGCGTGAAGTGGCGTGTGGCTGTCGAGCGCCGGAAATCCTGAGGTCCGAAGCGAGGTGTCCAGTCGATTCTTGAAGGTCCACCTCCGCGCTTCCCGCTACGGCGGACAAGTTGGGGCGGCTCTTCTCGCCGCCACCATCGCGTGCGCGGCGCCGCCCGCGGACGACCCGAAACCGGACGAAGGACGCCAGGGCAAGCCCGCTGCGCCAGTCCCGCGCGAGCTCCCCGCGGTCGTCGCGCGCGTGAACGACGAAGCGATCGAGCGATGGGAAGTCGACACGGCAGTTCGCGAAATCACCCTCGCCAACCTGCATCCGCTGCCGCAGGCCGAGCGCGACGAGCTGGTGCGCGCCGTCCTCGACCGGATCATCGAGCATCACGTCGCGTCGCAGGTCGCCCGCGCGCGAGGCGTCGCGGCAACCGACGCGGAGGTCGACGCGGACCTTCGGCAGCTGCGAAATGAGGAGCCATTGTTCGACGAGCGGCTCAAGACCGCCGGTGTCTCGGCCGAGCAGCTGCGCCACCAGCGGCGCCTGAGCCTCGACATGGCGAAGCTGGTGCGCGCCGCAGCGCCAGGCGGCACCGTGTCGGACGCCGCGATCAGGACCTATTACAGCGAGAATCGCGACCGATTCCTCCTGCCTGAAGCCGTTACCGCCAGCCACATCCTGATTCGCGCCACTCCGGACGCGACCCCCGAGCAGCGCGCCGCGGCGCGCCGGCGAGCGGCCGAAATCCGCGATCAGGTGCTCGGCGGCGCCGACTTCGGGAGGACGGCGCGCGATGTCTCCGAGGACGCGGGCTCGGCGCTCGCCGGCGGCCTGGTCGGCACGTTCCCGCGCGGACGCATGGATCCGGCGTTCGAGGCAGCGGCGTTCTCGGTCAAGCCGGGCGAGATGAGCGAGGTCGTTGAAACGCCCTTCGGGTTTCACATCATCCGCGTCGACGAACACGTCGCCGGCCGGACGCAGACGTTCGATGAGGTGCGCGAAGACATCAGGACGCTTCTCAGCGAGCGCGCCGAACAGGAAGCTCTCGCGAAGGCAATCGAGGAAGCGAAGCGGACGGCGAAAATCGAGATCTACTTCTAATCTCGGGGTTCGGTGCTCGAGGCTCGGTGCGCTAAACCTCCGCGAGATACTCGAGCCGGCCGGTACTGTCGCCAATGCGATCGGCGGGAACGCCCAGCTTATCCAGCATGTTGAGGAAGAGATTGGTGACCGGGGTGTCCTTCGGATAACGGACGTGGCGTCCGCCCTTGATGCGGCCGGCACCGCCGCCCGCGAGCACCAGCGGCAGATTGTCGTGCATGTGGACGTTGCTGTCGCTGATCCCCGCTCCGTAGAGCAGCATCGAGTGATCAAGCAGCGAGCCGTCGCCGTCCTGAGCCGCCGCCATCCGCTCGACGAAGTAGGCAAACTGTTTGGCGTGAAACAAGTTGACCTTCGAGAGCTTCACCAGCTTGTCGGGATCGTTCTGATGGTGCGACACCGGATGGTGTGAGTCGGGTACGCCAATCTCGGGGTAGGCCCGCCCGCTCACTTCTCGCGCGAGCATGAACGTGGCCACCCGGGTCATGTCGGTCTGGAACGCCAGCATCAGCAGATCGAACATCAGCCGGGCGTGTTCTTCAAAGGTTCCTGGAGTTCCCGCCGGCTGCTCGACGACCGGCAGCTGCCGGCTGCTCTGCACCTCGGCTTTTTGAATCCGGCGTTCGACGTCGCGGATCGCCTCCAGGTATTCGGTCAGCTTGGCGTTGTCGCGCGCCCCGAGGCCGCCGCGCAGATCGGCGATCTTGTCGGCCACGGAATCCAGGATGCTTCGCTGCCGTTCGAGTCGTGCCAGCCGCGAGGCGGCATCCGTCGTGTCGGCGCCGCCGAACAGCCGCTCGAACACCGCTCGCGGATCGTTCTCCATCGGCAGCGGCGTCGTCGGACCGCGCCACGCGATGGTGTTGGCATAGGCGCAGCTGTAGCCGGCATCGCACGCGCCCAGGAGCTCGACGGATTCGAGCGCCAATTCGAGCGACGCCAGCTGCGTTTCCTGCCCGAGCGTGCGGGCCGCAATCTGGTCCATCGAAATGCCGCCCTGGATGTCGCTGCCTTCGGTCTTCTTCGCATGGACACCGGTCAGGAAGGTGGCCGAGGCGCGCGCGTGGTCGCCGGCTCCTTCGTCGCCCTGCGGCCACCCGTACTTGTCGGCAAGCCCGCTGACGACGACCAGCTTGTCGCGGTAGGCCTCGAGCGGCGCGAGGATCGGCGAGAACTCGAATGTGGCGCCCTCACCTTTCGGCGTCCAGTCGGGCATCATCATGCCATTCGGCACATAGACGACCGCCATCCGGCGGACGCCCCGCGCCGCAGTCTGGCTCAGCGCCGACAATGCGGGCACCATGCCGTCCAGCAGTGGCAGCGCGAGCGATGCGCCGAAGCCTCGCAGAATGGTTCGCCGCGACAGATGCTTCCTGGTGATGATCATGAGGTTTTACCTTCGAGCCTCGACTGCCGGCGCCTGCTGCGGGACGACCGACATGCGGAACGGTGTGCTGTTGACCACGCCGGCAATCAGCGCCGACCACCGATTCTCCTTCGCGCTTGCGCTCTTGAGAATCTTTCGCACCTCCGGCATGTCGTAGTACTCGACACCCCGGCCGATGGCATAAGTGAGGAGCTTCTCCGTCAAGGTGCCGACGAACTCGTCACGGTGCGCGAGGAGCGCCGCGCGGAACTCTGCAGGTCCGTTGAAGCGCGTGCCGTCGGGCAGCGTGCCGGAGGCGTCGATGCCAGTGCCGCCTTCGCCGACGGTCCGCCACTTGCCCGTCGCATCGAAGTTTTCGAGTGCGAAGCCGAGCGGGTCCATGCGCGCGTGACAGGACGAGCAGATCGGGTTGTTGCGATGCTCCTCGAGCCGCTCGCGCACCGATGTCGGCTTGCCTTTCTCGTCGTTCTCACGGAGCGCGGGAATGTTCGCCGGCGGCGGGGGCGGCGGCGCCCCCAGAATGTTTTCGAGCAGCCACTTGCCGCGGACCACCGGCGACGTCCGGTGCGCGTAAGACGTGACCGTCAGAACGCTGCCTTGGCCCAGGAGGCCGGCCCGGCGCGTGTCGGGCTGAGTGATGCGGCGGAAATGACTCCCGTACGCCCCTTCAAACCCGTAATGCCGCGCGAGCCGCTCGTTGACGAACGTGTAATTGGCGGTGAGCAGCTCCATCACGGGGCGATCTTCGCGAAGCTGACTCTCGAGGAACAGCTGCGTCTCGGTCTGGAACGCCTCTCGAAGGTTCTCGTCGAACTCCGGGAAAATATTCTGGTCCGGCGCGTGGGTGCGCATGTTCCGCTGCCACAGCCACTGACCCGCGAAATTCTCGACCAGCGCCTGCGAGCGCTCGTCGGCCAGCAGGCGGGCGATCTGTTGCTCGAGCGTTCGCGGATCCTTCAGCCGCCCCTCACTCGCCGCCCGCAGCAACTCGTCGTCCGGCACACTGCTCCACAGGAAAAACGACAGGCGCGACGCGAGCTCGAGGTCGCTCAATTGGTACGGCATGCCCGGCGTGAGGTTGGCCGGCGGACGCTCGATGCGGAACAGGAATTCCGGATCGACCAGAATGCGCTCGAGCGCCCAGGCGATGCCGGTATCGAAATCCGCCTTCTCTCGGCCGGCCTGGTAGAAGCGCATCAACGACGCGACGTCGCTGTCGCCGATCGGACGTCGATACGCGCGGCGAGCCAGGGTCGATAGGATGGATTGTGCGCAGCTTCCCTCTTCCTGTGCAGACGCCGGACGGCACACGAACACGCTCTGCCACGGACGGAAGTCGGTCGCGCTCGTCGCGTTGTAGGGACCGTGAATCTCGATGGTGTCGATGGCCGGTTCGGCGTCGATCTTGTTCGCCCACGCAAAGCTGGCAATCGGCGGACGCGGCTGGAACACACCCTCGTCGAGCGCCGGCTCCTGGACGAACGACGCCGCGACCAGGCGCGTGCCCGCTTTTGCCGGGAATCGGACTTCGAGGTCGGCGTCGGCCGCGCGCGTGGCCCCCTGCGCCCCGGCCATGCCTCGTCCCGGTCCGCCGAATGTAAATTCCTTGACGCGGGCCCGGTCCAGCCGGATTTCGAGGCGCCGCGGCTTACCGATTCCGCGGATGAAGTCGCCGCCGGTTCGCTGCAGGATGACCTTGACGACGTACTCACCGTCCGCGGGGAAATGGTGGCGAACGGCGAGACCGCCGCGCGACCCGAACGGCAGGTCTTCACCGGCGCGATCCTCCTGCAGGTACAGCAGCGGCACGCGGTACCTCGCAACGCCTGGACGGATCGAGGGATCCGCGACGGCAAGGCGAGCGATGCGGCCCGCCGCGACAAGATAACGATCCAGCAGGCCCGGCGAGACAGAGAGAACGTCGGCGATGTTGTCGAATCCGTATCCCGAATCGTCGGCAGGCAAATAGGTGCGCGGATCGATGCTGACGCCTAGAAGGTCGCGGACGGCGTTGGCATATTCCGCGCGGTTCAGCCGGTGAACGCTCGGCCGGCCCGGATTCGGGGCGCGCGCCGCCGCCGTGTCGAGCGCCGATTCGAGCGCGTTCGTCAACGTCGCGTAGCCGGCGTGGTCGGGACGACGTGATCCTGCCGGCGGCATCGAGCCGGTGCGGAGCCTGCGAACCACTTTTTCCCAGGTGTCGGCGTGCTCGCCGACCAGGCCAGGATCCAAGCGGTCCAGCTCGAGGCCGGCCGTCTTGAGCAGCTGGTTGTGACACGTGACGCAATACCGATCGAGCAGTGCGCGGACCTCCGACGGGCTGGACCGCGCCGAAGACACGGGCTGCGGGCTGGCCGCAGCGACGCGGGGGGATGACGTCGCGAACTGCGACACCGCGACAAGCACCAGCAGCGACCCGACCGCTCTGACACGCACAGCAGAAAGATAAGCCAAATCAGGCGGTTCAGGTATCATCATTTTGAAATCGGCTGTACCGAAAGGTCCAGCATTGCTAGGTTCCAGCATGCACATTCGCGCACTGACGGCCTGCGCGTGCCTCGCGGCCGCGACCACCGTGGCCGCCGCGGCTGACGATCTCCGCCTGGTCGACGCCGTCGAGCGTCAGGATTGGGCCGCTGCCCGCCGATTCATCGACCAGCGCGTCGACGTCAACGCTCGCCAGGCCGATGGCACGACCGCGGTCGCGTGGGCGTCCCACTGGGCACGCCTCGAGATCGTCGACCTGCTGATCCGCGGCGGCGCGGACGTCAACCTCGCGACCGATCTCGGCGTCACGCCGCTCGCGTTGGCCGCAAAGAACGGCAGCGTGCCACTCGTCGAGAAACTTCTGGCGGCGAACGCTGATCCGAAGCTCGCCAGCTCCACAGGCGAAACACCGCTGATGATCGCGGCTCACACCGGCAGCGAAACGATCGTCCGAGCGCTGATCGCGCGCGGCGCGCAGCCCGACGCGGCGGCAACGGCCACCCGGCAGACGCCGCTGATGTTCGCAATTGCCGAAGGGCACAGCCGCGTGGTCAAGGCGTTGCTCGAAGGTGGTGCCGATCCGCGCGCGAAGTCAGCTGGTGGATTCACGCCGCTGCTGTTTGCCGCTCGCCATGGCGATTCCGCTTCGGCCAGCCTGCTGCTCGACGCCGGCGTCGACGTCAACGAAGCGGCGCGCGACAGCAGTACGCCGCTCGTCCTCGCCGCTGCCAGCCGCCGCGAAGACGTCGCGATTCTCCTGCTCGAACGCGGCGCGGATCCGAACGCGGCCGGCGCCGGATACACCACCCTTCATACCGCGATGTCCAGAGATTTGCAGCGGCTGGCTGCTGCGTTATTGAAAAAGGGCGCGAACCCGAACGCGCGTCTCGTCAACGCGCCGGCCACGCTGTTTGGTCCAGGCCAGGGCGCCGGCAGTGAAGTCCGGCCTGCACGCGCAGAGGCGGCGCCGGTCCAAGCCGATGCGAACGCGCAAAACCGCGCCATGCGAGCCGGAGGCCTCGCCGGCGCGACGCCGTTCTGGCTGGCCGCGCGGAACGTCAACGTCCCGATGCTGCGGATTCTCCTCGAACACGGCGCCGATCCCACGCTGACGTCCACCGCCGGCGTGACGCCGCTGATGGTCGCCGCCGGCTTGACGCAGGTCCAGGGACCGCGCGCGAACCGCGGCGAGGTCTCGCAGTTCTCTTCGAATTGGGGACCCGAGGACAGCGCCGAGGCCGTCGAATTCCTGATTGCCCACGGCGCTGACGTCAATGCGACAAACCCCAGTGAACAAACCGCCTTGCACGGCGCCGCCTACATGGGCGCCGACGCCGTCGTTCGGCTGCTGGTCCGCCACGGAGCGAAGCTGAACGTACAGGACGCTCAGGGCCAGACGCCGTACCGCCTCGCCGAAGGCCATTTGAACGTCGCGGGACAGGGCGTCACCGAATGGCCGAAGACCGCAGCGATCCTTCGAGAGGTCGGCGCCGACACAACCATCGGCGTCGACGGCCGTACCATGCTGCGGCAGTACGTCAGGCCCGACCGGTGAAGGGCAGGCCTGAAGGCCTGCACTACAACCTTGTAGCGCGGACCCTCAGGTCCGCCTTCCGAGCCCCGAGCCTCGAGCACCGAGTCCCGAGATTCACGGCAGCGCCAGTGCGACGAGCTCGGCCGGCATATCTCTCCAGGCCACGGCGAGCACGATGTACTGCTTGCCGCCAGCCATGTAGGTCATCGGCGGCGCCGAGTTGCCGCCCGGAAGCTCCATCTCCCACACGACGCTGCCCGTACTCTTGTCATAGGCGCGGAACTTCTTGCCTCCGCCGCCGGGCGGGAGGTGCACGGTGAAGTCGCCACCCTCGCCGAGGAAGACCAGCGTCTTGGTCACCAGGGGACCGACGCGTCCGCCCTGGCCGAGCGGCGGCAGGTTCAGCGCCTTGAGCGCCGGGTGAAAGCGGGGGCCGTCGCCGTTGGGCACGGCCCACACGATCTCGCCCCTGTTCAGATCGATCGCCGTGAGCCGGCCGTATGGAGGCTTGAACGGGCTCGGCAGGCCTTGAGGGCCTGGCGGATGGACGCCGGGCCTGAAGGCATTGCGGCGGACGAGCGGCAGATTCGAGTCCTTGTGCACCGACTTGACGAGCTCGACGGTGTCCGGAGCCTTGACCGACGGGATGTAGATGATGCCGGTCTCCGGATCGAGGCCGGCGCCGGGCCAATTGCTGCCGCCGATCGACCCCGGCGACAGGATCGTGCCTTCTTTCCCGGTTGGCGTGCCTGGGATGCCGAACGGCGTGAAGAGCGGCCCGTACTTGTACTTGCTGATGATCTCGATTGCCTCCTTGCGGAGCTCCGGCGTGAAGTCGATGAGGTCGTCGATGCTGACGCCCTGTAGATCGTACGCGGGCGGCTTGGTGGGGAAGGGCTGGGTCGGCGAATACCACTCCCCGGGCGCGTCGCCGCGCTCGACCGGCCGCTCGACGATCGGCCAGACCGGCTGTCCCGTCGCCCGATCGAGCACGTAGACGAACGCCTGCTTCGAGATCTGCGCGATCACCCTGATGCGGCGGCCATCGACCGTGACGTCGGCGAGAACGGGCGGCGCGGGAAAGTCGTAGTCCCAGATGCCGTGGTGGACGGCCTGGAAATGCCAGACACGTTTGCCGGTCTTGGCGTCCAGGGCCACCAGGCTTTCGGCAAAGAGATTGTTGCCATGGCGCGTGCCGCCGTAGTAGTCGCCGGTCGGCGTCTCGATCGGCAGATACACGTACCCGAGCTCTTCGTCCGCTGCCATCGACGACCAGACGGCGACGTTGCCGGAGTAGGACCACGAATCGTTCAGCCAGGTCTCGTTCCCGAACTCCCCCGGCGACGGCACGGTGTGGAACGTCCACAGCAGCTTCCCGGTGCGGACATCGAAGCCGCGGATGTCGGCGGGAGGGGTCTCCATCCGCGCGCGCGCGGTCTCGTTGATGATGTCCACCACGCCGCCGGGCATGCCCCCGACGACGATGACGTCGCGCACGATGGTGGCAGGGCCGCCCCACCTGTACCCGCCGAGCGTCGCGCGGCGGTAGCCCTGGGAGAGATCGACGGCGCCGTCCGTCCCGAAGTCGGCGTAGCGCTGTCCGGTCTTCGCGTTCAGCGCGACCAGGAACCGGCCGGAGATCGCGATGATCCGTTCATCTTTGCCGTCGGTCCAATAGGCCAGCCCCCGCGACGCGCTGCCGGCGTCCTGCTGCGGCGGCGGATCGAACCAGACGACTTCGCCGCTCGTCGGGTCGAGCGCAGCGACGGTCCCGAGCGACGTGCTCATGTACAGAAGGCCGCCCACCTTCAGCGGCGTGTGCTGATAGGCGCGTGGGGCCCCGGCGTCGGGCCGCACTTTCTGCACGGGCAGCGGCAGCGCGGACTGACGCCAGGCGATGCGAAGATCCTTCACCGTGTCCTTGTTGATCTGATCGAGCGGCGAGTACTTCGAACCGGCGTTGGTCGCGCCGTAGGCCGGCCAGTCCGCCGCGGTCCGGGACGTCTGCGATCGCAGGAGGCCACCGCCCAGCACGGCGAGCATTGCCGTCGCGAGCGCAGCCTTCAGAAGCGTTCGGGCCATGATCAACCTCTCCAGTCCGGTGCGCGACGAGACTGGCATCCTAAACCAGGTCCGGGGATCTGTCGAAGGCTGCGACACACGTGCACGTCGACGAACACGAATTCACGAAAGCGTTGAACACGGCTGCGACCAGCGCCGCGAAGCCAGGCCGGCTCTGCCGGCCGGCTGGTCGCAGCACAGACACGGACGGACACGTACGGTTCGGAACCGTGTGATCCGTTCGTGTCCGTCGTGTCCGTGTTAGAGCTTTTGTTCTACTGTCGACGAGTGGAAAGGCGCTCGGCCTCTGATTTCGCGAACTCGGCTTCCATCTGCCGATCGCGCTCGAGCGCTGCGCGCGCCTGGTCGGGGTGGGTCTGCACGCAGTCGAGGCACTCGGTGCCGTCGGCGGACTGGCCCTCGGTCGACAGGCCGCGCGCCGTCATCAGCTGCTTCGAGGAGCTTCGCCGTCTGCGGCTGCTGCTTGAAGACGTCGCCGTAGCTGATGCCGTTGGCGATCGTGAACGGCGTCCAGCCGCGCTTGTCGCGCGCATCGAGCATGGCGCCCTTTTCGACCAGGTACTCGACGATCTGCGTTCACGCCGCGGAACGCGGCGCCGTGCAGCGGCGTCTCGCCCGACGTCGTTCGCGGCGTTGACGTCGTTGCCGAGCTCCACGCACATCTTGACGGCCTCGACCGCTTCGTGCTTCCTGGCCGGCCAGCGAGCCGCCGTCTTCGCCGACGTACCACATCGCCAGGCCCGGCCGCGACCATCAGCGGCGTGCGTGCCGTCGGCGGCTGGCATCGTCGCGTCGGCGCCGGCCGCGGCCAGCACCTTCATCACCTCGACGTCGACGCGTCTTGGCCGCCAGCAGGAACGCCGTCGCGCCGAGGCGGTTGACGCGGTTGCGCTGGCCGTCCTTCATGCCGTTCTTGGTCATCCGCGCGTCGACGTCGATGCCGCTTCGCGATCAGCTTCTTGACCACCTCGATGCTGTCGAGCGTTGCCGGTCGGCACCGGGCCCGGCGTGTAGCCAAGGTTCGGCCGGCGGCTGTGCACGGTCTGGTGCAGCGCGTTCCATCCCGCGCCGGCGGCGTTCGGATCGGCGCCGCGATCGAGCAGGAAGCTCGCCACCTCCCAGTGCGCGTTGGCCGTCGCGACGACCAGCGCGCTCTCGCCGTCCGAGAGCGTGTCGTTGACGTCGGCGCCGGCATCGAGCAGCGCGCGCACCGCCTCGAGGCTGCCGGCGCGCACCGCGAACAGCAGCGCCGTGAAGCCGGTCGGCGGCGGGCTGTTGAACACGCTCGTTGCCGCGGCCGCCGCCGGCCGCCGGGTTGTTCGTGCGGACCTTCAGGTCGGCGCCGCCCTCGACCAGCGCGCGGATCGCCGCCGCGTTGTTGCGTGCGGCCGCCCACATCAGCGCGGTCTGCCCGCGCGCGTCTGCGGCGTTGACGTTGGCGCCGTGCTTCGACGAGCGCCTTCAGCGTCTCGGCCGTTGCCGGCGCGCGCCGCCGTCATCACCGACCGTCTCGCCGCCGGTCATGGCCGTGTTCGGATCGGCGCCGGCGCGCAGCAGCAGCGTCGACGACCTTCGGCGCTGCCGTTGACGGCGGCGAGCCACAGCGGCGGCACGCCGTAGCGATTCGCCTGGCTGACGTTCGCGCCCGCCCGCACCAGCAGCTCCACCATCTCGGCATCGTCGCGATGCACGGCCCAGTGCAGCGGCGTCGTGCCGTCGACGCCGGCGCGTTCACGTCGGCGCGCTTCGGCGACCAGCGCGCGCACGGCCGCCGAGTCGCCGGAGCGGGCCGCGTCGACGAGCGCCGTGCCGCAGGCGCGGCCGCAGCCGGCGGCGGCCGCGGCAGCGCCAGCGACGAGCAGTCGCCAGCGACGTCGACGAACGTGCGAATCGCCCGACATCGCCGAACGGCGCGCATGCTCATAGATCCGTCAAGCAGCCCGGTGCTGTCGCCCGATCTTCTCGACCGTCACGTCGACCTTGTCGAGCACGGTCACGGCACAGATTCATGAACGGCGTGTTCATCTCGGATACTTGACGTGACGGCCGCCCTTCAGCTGGCCGTGCGCGCCGCCGGCCAGCACCACCGGCAGATCGAGCGGCGTGTGGCGATCGCCGTCGCCCATGCCGGCGCCGTACATGAAGCAGCGAGTGATCGAGCAGCGAGCCGTCGCCGTCGCGGCGTGTCGCGCATGCTTCTCGAGCAGCCGCGCGAAGAGCGACATGTTGTAGGCGTCGATCTTCGTCTTCTGCCGGATGTTGTGCGGGTCGCGCTGGTGATGCGACACGCCGTGGTGCGCCTCGGGCACGCCAATCTCCGGGTAGGTCCGGCCGCTCAACTCGCGGCCGATCTGCAGGCAGCTGACGCGCGTGATGTCGCCCTGATACGCCGAGGATGCAGCAGGTCCATCAGCAGCTTGGCGTGCGCGTCGTAGCTCGTCCGGCACGCCGGACGGCTGCTCCGACCGTCGGCAGCGGGCTCGTCGTCGTTGTTCTGCTCGGCCCGCTGAATCCGCTGCTCGACGTCGCGCACCGAGTCGAGGTAGTCGCCCATCACGCGGCGATCGCCGACGCCGAGCCGCTTCTCGAGGCGCGCGACGCTCTCCATCACCGAGTCGAGGATGCTGCGGTCCTTCTGCATCTGCCGCAGCCGCGCCGCCGACCGAGCCGCCGTCGCCGAACAGGCGCTGGAAGACGACGCGCGGATCGCCCTCGTGCGGCAGCGGCGTGTTCGGGCGTCCGCCACGACGTGGAGTTCAGGTACGCGCAGCTGTAGCCGGCTTCGCAGTTGCCGACCTGGAAGTTCGACTCGAGCGTCAGCTCGAGCGAGCGCAGCGGCGTGTCGGCGCCCAGCTTGTCGGCCGCGTACTGATCGACGGTCTTCGCGCTGGTGATGTTGGCGCCCTCGGTCCGCTTCGGCAGCGTGCCGCTCAGCCAGCCGGCGTGATTGCGCGTGTGCACGCCGCCGCCCTGATCGTTGGCGAGCACCGGCATGTTGCTCAGCCCGCTGACGACGACGACGTGCTCGCGCAGCGGCTCGAGCGGCTGCAGCACCGGCGTCAGCTCGAAGGTCGTGCCGCCCTCTCCCGCCGGATGGAAGTTCGGCAGGTACATGCCGTTCGGCACGTAGACGAAGCCGAGGCGCATCGGCGGCGGCGGCGCCGCCGGCGAGCGCCGGCACCATCGCGTCGAGAAACGGCAGCGCAACCGTGGCGCCGACTCCCGCGCAGGAACGTCCGGCGATCGAGCGACAGCTTCGTGATGATCATCGGTCTCGCGGCACTCTCGTGGCCGTGCGTCACCGGGGCAGCTCGGCGCCGGCGGTACTGGAACGGATAGCTCTTGACGATCCCAGGACGATCGCCTGCATCCGGTACCCGTCCGGCGCCGCGTCCTTCAGGATCTTGCGGACCGCCGGCATGTCGTAGTACTCGAGCCCGCGGCCCAGCGCGTAGGTCAGCAGCTTCTCGGTCAACGTGTTCACGAAGCGCTCGGGCTGCGCCGCCAGCGCCGCGCGCAGCTCGGCGACGCCGTCGAACTTGCGTGCCGTCGGGCAGCGCGCCGGTCGCGTCGATCGGGTTGAACGACTCGTCGACCGTCCGCCACTTGCCGATCGCGTCGAAGTTCTCGAGCGCGAAGCCGGCCGGATCGATCATCGTGTGGCAGGTGGCGCAGGCCGGGTTCGTTCCGATGCTGCGCCATCCGCTCGCGCATCGTCTGGCACCCTGGCCTGCGTCCGCTGCTCCGACAGCGCCGGCACGTTCGGCGGCGGATCGGGCGGCGGCGCGCCGAGGATGTTGTTGAGCATCCACTTGCCGCGAATCACCGGCGAGGTCCGGATCGCGGGCGAGGTGACCGTCAGGATGCTGCCGTGGCCGAGCAGGCCGCGGCGCGGGCTGTCGGCCGGCAGCGCGACGCGGCGGAAGTGGCTGCCCTGCACGCCGGTGATGCCGTAGTGCTGCGCGAGCCGCTCGTTCAGGAACGTGTAGTCGGCCGTCAGCAGCTCGATGACGCCGCGGTTCTCGCGGACGATGCTGTCGAGAAGCAGCTCGGTCTCGCGCTGCATGCTGCGGCGCAGCGTCTCGTCGAAGTTGAGCGCGTAGTTCTCGCCGGGCCGGACCGTGGCCAGGTTGCGGATCAGCAGCCACTGCGACGCCGAAGTTGGTCGTCAGCGTCTCGGCGCGCGGGTCGGCGAGCATGCGCCGCACCTGCGCGTCGAGCACCGCCGGCGTGGCGCAGCGTCCCGCGATCGGCCAGCGTCGAGCAGTTCGTCGTCCGGGATGCTGCTCCACAGGAAGAACGACAATCGCGAGGCGAGCTCGTGATTCGTCAGGCGACGGACGGCGGCCAGCGGGCCTGAAGGCCGCGCACTACGGCTGTCGGATCGGTTTCGATGCGGTACAGGAACTCCGGGCTGACGAGCAGGCGGCGCAGCGCGAGCTCGATGCCGTCGTCGAACTGCCCGCTCTCGGCGCGGCCCGGTCTCGATAGAACGTCATCAGCTCGTCGACCTGCTCGCGCGTCGACGGCGCCGCGGTAGGCGCGCCGGGCCAGCGTCGTGAGAATCGGTCTGCGCGCAGGCGGCTTCCTGCGACGGCGTTCGCCGGCGTGCAGGTGAACAGCCGGCGGCGGCTCGGCGTGTCGCCCGGGCCCTTCGCGTTGTGCGGACCGACGATCGTGACCGCTCGACACCGACGGCAGGCGGCCGGCGATGCCCGCCGGTGCCGGACGGGGCGGCCGGGATTCTCGAACGGCTCGCGCACCTGCTCGACGAGATCGGGCGGCGTCCGGAAGAAGGTGACGGCGACGTCGTGCGGCCCGCGCGGTGACCGGCACGCGCACCGTCCGGCTCGTCGCCGTCCGACGGGAGCGAGCACTCACCTGCGCGCCGTCGATGCGTGATCTCGAGCTGGTGGCCGCTGCCGGCGCCGCCGGCCCGCCGCCGAGATCGACCTTGATCTCGTACTCGGCGTCGAGCGGGAAGACGTGGCGGACCAGCGTGCCGCCGCGCGTGCCGAGCGGCAGCCGGTCGTCGCGATCGTGCTGCTGCACCTCGGGCGACACGCGATAGATCGACGCGGTCGCGCTCGGCCGGCGGACTGCCGACCGCCGAGCCGGCTGATCACGCGCGCGGCCGCCAGATAGCGCTCGATCGAGCGCCGGCGACATCTTCAGCACGCCGGCGATGTTGTCGAAGCCGTAGCTCGAATCGTCGGCCGGCAGCAGGTCGGCGACGTCGACCTCGACGCGCGAGCAGGTCGCGAACGGCGTTGCTGTACTCGATGCGGTTCAGCCGATGGACGATCTCGGTGCGGCCCGGATTGGGCCGCCGCGCGGCCGCGGCGTCGAGGTCGTCCTGCAGCTTCGCGAGGAACCGCTGGTAGGTGGCCTCGTCAGGCCGCGGGCTGCCGGCCGGCGGCATCAGGCCGTTGCGAAGCTTGCGGACGACCTTCTCCCAGAGCTCCGGGTTGTCGGCAACCGCCGCGACATCGACGCCCGCGAGCACGAGATCGCCCGCCTTCATCCGCGTGCTGTGGCAGGTCGTGCAGTACCGGTTGACGAGCGCCTGCTCGGACGACATCGATCGCGTCGCCCGCCTGTTGGGCGTGAGAGACGGCGACGCTTCCGGGCGACGACAGAGCAATCACCACAAAGGACACGAAGGACACAAAGGTCAGACCGATCTTTTTCTTTTCCTTTGTGTCCATGGTGTCCTTCGTGGTTACTCTCTCCGTGTCCTCCGCGCGATGTAGCTCAGTGCTGGTGATGCTCAATCTCTTCCCGATCGGCGACCTGCTTCTCAACCTGGTCCTTCCGCAGGTGGCGCCGGCCGGCTTCGAGATTCGCCTTCCGCGTCGAATCCGAGTTGACGGCGAACGACGAGATCAGCCGCTCGACGTCGGCGCTCGAACACGAAGGACACGACAGGGTCGTGTCGCGGCCCGGCAGCAGCAACGCCTCGAACACCGTCGCGCACGCACGGCAGCTGTATTCGTAAAGCGGCATGATCAGCGGGCGTCGGGCTTCACCCGGTAGGCCTTGGTTGCGGGATCCTGCTCGCGATACTTCGCGTGACAGGCTTCGCACGACGAGTTGACGGATGCGGCGAGCGTCGACGCCGCCTTCAGGTCGACGCTCTCGGCCGACATGGCCGCGTCGAGCGCATCCATCTTCTTCAGCGTTTCCCGCAGGATGCCGGTCGCGTCCTCGTTCTTGCGGTCCCGCCAGTAGGTAATCGTCGTGGCCAGCTGATCGCGCGCGCGAATCAGGTAGTCCTTCGCATTTTCGGCGCTGTTCTTGTCGATCGCGCTGCGCGTCAGCGTGAACGCCAGCCCGACAGTCTTCATCGCCTCGTCGAGATGATCGGCGGTGAACACCGGGTACTTCTGCTTCGGCTGCTCCTGCGCCTGTGCCGCCATCACCGTGGCGGCCGCAAACAGGCTGGCCACGAAAACGCGAAATAACGAGCCACGAAAACGCGAAAACACGAAATCAGAACCTTGGTTCCCCACGTTACACACCGACGATGCGATCGAGGTGGCCGGTGCTGTCACCGAGTTTCTCAACCTTCACTCCCAGCTTGTCGAGGATCGTCACGTGCAGGTTCGCGAGCGGCGTGCCCTTCGCGTAGCGGACGTAGCGGCCGCCCTTGATGCCCGCCGCCTTGCCGCCGACCAGCGCGATCGGCAGGTCGTCGTGGAAGTGCGTGTTGCTGTCGCTGATGCCGGTGCCGTAGAGGAACAGCGTGTGATCGAGCATCGTGCCGTCGCCCTCGGGCATGCCGGCGAGCTTCGTCGACCAGATAGGCGAACTGCCGGAAGTGGTACTCGTTGATCTTGTGCAGCCGTTCGAGCTTGGCCGCCTCGTCCTGGTGATGCGACAGCGGATGGTGCGAGTCGGTGACGCCGATCTCCGGATAGGCGCGCGCGCTCACCTCGCGCGCGAGCATGAAGGTGCTGACGCGCGTCAGGTCGGTCTGGTAGGCGAGCGCCAGCAGGTCCATCATCAGCTTGGCGTGCTCGGCGTAGTCGCCGGGCACGCCGACCGGCTGCTCGACGACCGGCAGCTCGCGCGAGTTCTGCTCCTCGGCCATCTGGATGCGGCGCTCGATGTCGCGCACCGACTCGAGGTACTCGTCGATCTTGACCTTGTCCTGCGGGCCGATCACCCGCTCGAGGCTCGCCGACTTCGCTCGCCGACGAAGTCGAGAATGCTCCGGTCGCGCTTCATCCGCGCGAGCCGCGCCTGCGGATCGGTGCTGCCGGTGGTGCCGAACAGCCGCTCGAACACGGCGCGCGGATCGTTCTCGATCGGCAGCGGCGTCGTCGGCGTCCGCCACGCGATCGTGTTGGTGTAGGCGCAGCTCGCGCCGCCGTCGCAGGCGCCGAGCATCGCGTTCGACTCGATGCCGAGCTCGAGCGACGCGATCTGCGTTTCCTTGGCGAACTCCGCCGCCGCGATCTGATCCATCGACACCGACGCGAAGACGTCGGCGCCGGACGTGATCTTGAACGGCACGCAGGTCAGGAACGTGCCGGCCGAGCGCGCGTGATCGCCGCCGCCCTTGACCAGGTTCGCCGCCTCGTCGGCGAGGCCGCCGCACAGCAGCACGCGGTCCTTGAACGCTTGCAGCGACTGCAGCGTCGGCGGCAGCTTCGTCGAGCGGCCCTTCGGCCTTCGGCCACCAGTACGGCATCGACATGCCGTTCGGCACGTAGAAGACGCCGAGCCGCTTGACCGGCGCGGCCGCCGTCTGCTGCAGCGCCGTCAGCGCCGGCACCATGCTGTCGAGCAGCGGCAGCGCGAGCGACGCGCCGAGGCCGCGCAGGACCGTCCGACGCGACAAATGCATTTTGGTGATGAACATGAGGCTCCTCGTCGACCCTAAAAGGGTCGACCGCCTACACTCGCCGACTCGGTTGGCCTACGCTACCGCGCGGCTGCCGAATTGGTGACCGCCGCCGGACCGCCGCTCCGCGGCGCGCCGCATCTGGAACGGCGTGCTCTGGACGATGCCGAGGACGAGCGACGACCAGCGGTAGTCGTTCGCCGCCAGGTCGCGCGTCAGCTCGCCGCACCGTCGGCGCGTCGTAGTACTCGAGGCCGCGGCCGAGCGCGTAGGTCAAGCAGCTTCTCGGAGACCGTGCGGCGAACTCATCGCGTCTGCGTCAGCAGCGCCTCGCGGAACGCCTTCGGGCTGTCGATCGTCTCGCCGTGCAGCGTGATCGTCGAGTTGATCGCGCGCGCCGCTGTCGGTCTCGCGCCAGCTGCCGATCGCGTCGAAGTTCTCGAGCGCGAAGCCGAGCGGATCCATCCGCGCGTGGCAGCTCGCGCAGACCGCGTTGTTGCGATGCTGCTCCATCCGCTCGCGCAGCGCCGTCGGCTTGCTGCGGCCGTCGTTCTCCTTGAGCGGCGGCACGTTGGGCGGCGGCGGCGGCGGCGGCGCGCCGAGCAGGTTCTCGAGCACCCACTTGCCGCGCAGCACGACCGAGGTCCGATCGGCGTAGGAGGTCACCGTCAGGACGCTGGCCTGGCCGAGCAGCCCGTGCCGGCGCTCGTCGGTCAGCGTCACGCGCCGGAAGTGGCTGCCGTAGATGTTGTTGATGCCGTAGTGGCGCGCCAGCTGCTCGTTCAGGAACGTGTAGTCGGCGCGCAGCAGCTCCTGCAGCGGCCGATCCTCGCGCACCTGGCTCTCGAAGAACAGCTCGGTCTCCTTCGCCATCGCCTTGCGCAGCGAATCGTCGAACGCCTGCGCGTTCGGGTCGAGGCCGCCTGCAGGTTCCGCACCTCGAGCCACTGCTCCGAGAAGTCGTTCATGAAGCGCGACGCGCGGCGATCGGCGAGCAGGCGCTTGACCTGCTTGTCCAGGACCCCCCGCAGCTGGTTCTTCGCCGCGATGTCGATCAGCTCGTCGTCCGGAATGCTCCGCCAGAGGAAGAACGACAGCCGCGAGGCGAGCTCGAGATCGCTCAGGCGATAGGCGGCGCCGCGCGCGGTGCCGGCCGGCTCGCGCTCGACGCGCAGCAGGAACTTGGGCGACGACAGCAGCGCCTCGAGCGCGCGCTCGATGCCCGCGTCGAAGTCGCGCCGACGCGCGTCCTTCCTTGTAGATCGCGACCAGCGGCTGGACGTCGGCATCGGTCACCGGGCGGCGATAGGCGCGTTTCGCGAGCGAGCCGAGGATCTTCTGCGCGCAGGCTTCTTCCTCGCGCGCGGCCGCCGGATGGCAGATGAAGATGCGCTCGCGGCTCGGCGTCGCCTGCGGCGTCTTCCCGTTGAACGGCCCGGAGATGTAGAGCATGTCGATGCCGGGCCAGTTGGGATCGTCGCCGCCGAGCAGGCGACCGCGCCGCGGCATCTTCTCGGGCGACGGCGCGGCATCGGTGAAGCCGGCCGCGACCAGCCGCGTGCCCGCCTTGACCGGCAGCCGAACTTCCAGCGCGTCGTCGGCGTTCATGCGGTAGTCGTGCAGGACCTGGCCGGCCTTGTCGTCTTCGGGCACGGCGATGAGCACGCCGGGATCAGGCCCCTTGAACTTGCCGCCGATCTTGAACTGCTTCACGAGCTCGTGATCGACGCGCAGCTCGATGTCGTGCTCGTCTTCGTCGATCCCCTCGATGGTGCTGACGGTGCCGTTCCGCTTCATCCGGATGCGGAACTCGTACTCGCCGTCGAGCGGAAACGGGTGCCGGACGGCGAGGCCGCCGTGGGTCGCAAACGGCATGTCCTCGTTGGCGCGCAGGGCGCGGCTCTCGAATCCGACCTTGTAGACCTGGGTGATCGGACGGTTGTCGGGACTGCCGACCGCGGTGCGGCTGATCTTGGTCGCCGCGGCGATGTAGCGCGTCATCAGCGCCGGGGTGATCGACAGCACGTCGGCGTTGTTGTCGAAGCCAAAGCCGGCCATGTCGCTCGGCAGCAGCTCGGCGCCGTTGACCTCGAGGCCGAGCAGGTCGTAGATCGACGTTCACGTACTCGGCGCGGTTCAGGCGGCGCGACGCGACGCGGCCCGGATTGGGCTGCGCGGCGGCGTGGCGATCCAGCGCTCGCCTCGAGTCCGGCGATGAACGCGTCCATGGTCGCCTTGTCGGGACGCGGCCGCCCTTCGGGCGGCATCGTGCCGCCTCGCAGCTTGCGCGCCACCTTCTCCATGATCGGCGGCGTGGCGCGCGACGTCCGTCAGATCGACGCCCGCCAGCACCAGCTCGCCGCTCTTCAGCCGTTCGTTGTGGCAGCCGACGCAGTACTGGTCGACGAGCGGACGGGCGCCGCGGCCGCTTGCGCCGGCGCCGCCTGGGCAGTGGCGGCGTCGAGGTCAATCGACGGCGCCGTTCCGGTCCAAACGATCGCCGCGACGGCGAGCGACGCGAAGACAGGTGAAGGTGTGAGAGCGTAGCTTTCCCAGCATATTGCGCGATTATAACGAGCGCGGCACGGGGTTCGGCATACCTAGCTTCCGGTATTTGAGGGCCTTATTGCGCCAAAACGGCCGCCTTCGCCTTCGATTTCTGTTTTATGATCACGAACTGGCTCTCGAAGGAGGACTCATGCGCGCGGGACTGACGGCCGCCCTCATGGTGGCGGCAAGCACGATGGCGGCGGCGGCGGAGCCCGACCTGCGTCTCGTGCAGGCGGTGGCTCAGCAGGATCGCGCAGCCGTCAAGACGCTGCTCGACGCTCGCGTCGACGTCAACGCCGCCCGCGCCGACGGCGCCACTGCCCTCCTGTGGGCCGCGCACTGGGACGATCTCGAGCTCGTCGATCGGCTGCTCGCCGCCCGGGCCAACGTCAACGCCGCGGACGATCGCGGCGTCACGGCGCTCGCGCGCGCCTGCGAGAACACCAGCCTCGCGATGGTGAACAAGCTGCTCGGCGCGGGAGCGGATCCGAACCGCGCGCAGATCGAGCGGGCTGACGCCGCTCATGACCGCCGCGCGTACCGGCAACCTCGAGGTCGTCAAGGCGCTGCTCGCGAAGGGCGCGAACGTGAACGCCGCGACCGAGGATGCCAATGCGACCGCGTTGATGTGGGCGCTGTCGGGGAACCACGACGAGATCGCCCGCACCCTGATCGCCGCCGGCGCCGACGTGCGCCGCTCCACGACCAAGGGCTTTACTCCGCTGATGTTCGCCGCGCGCAGCGGCGACGTCGAGATGGGCAAGGCGATCGTCGCGGCCGGCGCCGACGTCAATGCCGTGGGCGCCGACGGCACGCACGTGCTGGCCTACACCGTCATGCAGGGGTCGGAGGCCTTTGCACTGTTCCTCCTCGAGAGCGGCGCCAACCCCAACGCGACGATCGATGGCGTTCCTGCGCTCCACGCGGCGGCCGGTCCGGTTGGCGCATGGCTGAACGATTGGTCCCGCCGTCACAACACCTTTAGCGGACCGCTCGCGTCCGCCCTCGGCGGCGGCGCCGGCGGCGGCGCGCGCGTCCGTCTCGTGAAAGAGCTCCTCGCCAGGGGCGCCGACCCGAACGGGCGGATCACGATGTCGGCGATGTTCATGGCCTACGTCGGATATCCAAAGAAGGGCGCGTTCGAACCGTACGCGACCGGGACCGGCGATCTGAGCGGCGCCACACCGCTCTGGGTCGCAGCCTACGGCGCCAACGGCGGCGGACTGTTCGGCGGCGGCATGCCCGGCGCGACCTCAGCCAGTGGCGAAGTGATCAAGGTGCTGCTCGAAGCAGGCGCCAATCCGCACCTGACGACCGCGGACGGCACCACGCCGCTGATGGTCGCCGCGGGCATGGGGCGCGCGACATTTCAGCCGGGGCTGCAGCGCGGCCGGCGGTCGGCGACCGCTGAGGAAGCGGTCAACATCCTGCTCGACGCGGGATCGAACATCAACGCGGTGAACGAGGCCGACTTCGCGGCGATCCATGGCGCCGCGTTCCGCGGCTTGAACGAGCTGATCGAACTCCTCGTCAAGCGCGGCGCCGACCTCAACGCGCGCGACTTCAGGGGACGGACGCCGTACCGCATCGCCGAAGGCGCGAAGCAGTCGTTCCAGTTCCAGGCGTATCCCGAAACCGCGGAGTACATCAAGTCGCTCGGCGCCAACACGCGCCTTGGCGTCCCCGGCTCAGTGCAGGAACGCGCGCGCGATCTCGTAACGGAAGCCGCGGCGCTGCGCGCCACGCCGGCGGGACAGCCTTAAAGGCGCTATCGCTGTAGAGTGCTTCGCGCTATCGCGGTAGGGTCAGCGCCAGGCACCCTATGCGGCGTAGCCGCCCAGCACTCTACAGCGCAGCCGCCCAGCACCCCACGGCGTAAGCGCAGAGCACTCTACGGAGTCTTCTGAATATCGATTGGCGCGTAGTACGGCTTGTCGCCGAGCGCGCTGCGCTTGGCGCGGAACTTCGGGCCCGCCAACCCCTCAGTGCTGATCCAGTCCTGCCGGTGGTAGTTCCAGTTGTCGGGGGCGAGCGCCTGCGCCTTTTCCCAGTACTTGCGTGCCAGCGGCTCGTCACGCTCGAAGAAATACACGCCCAGCTTGAACGTCGGATCAGCCAGCGCTTCGTCCGTCGTCGACTTGCGGATCCGCTTGGTCATCTCCTGCGACGACCAGATATAAGGGCTCTTTGCGCCGTTCGCCGCCCAGTCGCGCACCAGCGGCAGATAGTCCTTCGTTGACGATCCGATCTGCCTGAAGCCCGTGTACGCCCCCTCGTTGATCCGGAGCACGCGCCCCTCTTCGTCAATCCAGATGCCGGACGGCACATTCACCAGGTTGTAGAGCTCCGTCACGAGGTGCGTGGTGTCGATGAGGGTGGTGTAGGTCGGCTTCGCCGCGTTGTACCACTCGTCGGTGGCCGCTTTGCCACCGGTATCCTGCGCGACGGCGATGATCTCGAGGTTCTTGTCTTTCAGCTCTTCGTAAACAGCCTGCCACCCGGGCAGGTCATAGCGGCAGCCTCACCAGGAGGCCCAGGTGATGACGAGGACCTTCTTCCCCTTGAAGTCTGACAGCCGCACCAGCTTCCCGTCTCGATCCGGAAGCGCGAAATCGGGCGCCATCGCCGACTGGAGGAAGGCGTTGCGCGTCACCGGGATGTTGCCGAAGCTCCAGACCGCGTGCTCGTGATCGACCGCGAATGCCTGCTGCAGCTTCCGCGAAAGCTCGGTGACGTTGAACCAGCCCTGGCCCGCGCGCGTGACGAACAGTTCGCTCTCACGGTCCTGGCGAACCGGGATGCACAGCTCGGCCAGGCAGGCGCCTTCGGGCTTCAGCACGAAGTCGTTGATGCGCGGAAGATCCTGCGGGACGACCCACAGATCGTTGGGGTCGTTGAGCGTGCGCTCCAGTTCGACGACGCGATCCTGGTAGAGAACGGTCGCGCGCCCGCCGCCTTGATCGCCCGGCGCTGGTTGCCGCTCGCGTTCACTTCGCGCGCACGATGCGGCAGCGAAGATCACTGCCGCGCACGCGATGACCGTCAGTGTGCCGCGCTCCATCAACTCCTCCATCGATCGCGTGTTCTCTGCTCTTCCCGCTCAGCGGCCTGGAACCATGATGTGCGCGGCGCTCGTGCCCGCCTCCATCAGCCAGGCGCCGCCCTGGCGTCCGTTGTCGGGCAGGCCGATTGACGCGGTGGTCGCGCCAGGCACCGCGATGGTCACGTGCAGCTGCGCGCTGTCCTTGTCCTTGCCGTCCATCCGGAACCACAGTGAGCCGAATTCCGGCTTGACCCGCGTTCCGGCCTTCTCGGCCGCGGCAATCGCGGCGTTCTCCTCCGCCGTGTTCTTGGTCTCGGCGCGAATCTTGCGGTTCTGCGCTTCTCGCGGCAGGTTCGCCAGGTTCGTGCACTGCGCGGCGAACGGCGAACGGTCGCGTTCGTCGGAGCGATCGTAGCAGACCAGCAGGTTGTTGCCCTTTCGAATCACATCGTAGGTGTGATCGGGCTTCCACTTGATGAGGGTCGCCTCGCCGGAGAACCGCAGCGGCGATTTGGCGACGGCTTGCTCGATCACTTCCGTGGGTGCCTGCGCGTATGCGGCGCCGGGCAGAAGCAAGGTGAGAAGTGCGAGGGCGATGGTCTTCATATATGTCCTTTTACCCGAGGGGCTTCGCCCCTCGGACTCCCCGACACGCTCTCTCGCGCGCCGCGGCGTCGGCGCGCTCCGTTCGCGTGGCTCGCTCGCGCGCTCGCTCGCGACGATAGCTGGTTTGTGAGATGGCATCTAGAGATTATGAACCCGCGAGGGAGACCGTTTATTCAATCGGGCTACCTCTCCCCGTTCGTTGAATAATGGGGCATCGTCAGGTGTTTAAGAAGAGCGACGTGACAGCCAGCGACCGCTCGCCGGCATTCGATGGCGACGCGCTCGACCACGTGGGCGCCCTGCGGACGCTGTCGCTGCGGCTGGCGCAGAACCGGACCGAAGCCGAAGACCTCGTGCAGGACACCTACCTGCATGCGTTCCGGGCCTCGCATCGCTTTACGCCGGGTACGAACCTCAAGGCCTGGCTCCAGACCATCCTCACGAACCTCGCCAGGAACCGCCGGCGCGATCGCGTCCGCGCGCGCGTCAGGATGGACGAATCCGAAGTCGCACGCGCCGCCGAATCCCACATCGCCGCGGAGGCCTCGCCCGAGCAACGGCTGGTGAATGAGGGGCTCGGCCCCGCGCTTCAGGCGGCGCTCGAATCGATGCCGAAGGCGCTTCGCGATGCAGTCTGGCTGCGTGACGTGGAGGACATGAGCTATGCGGACATGGCCCGCCGGCTGCGGGTGCCAATCGGCACCGTCATGTCGCGCATCTCGCGTGGCCGTCGACTACTCCACGACCGGATGGTCCGTGGTGAGGTGAAGTGATGACCTGTCACGAGATTGACCGGCTGGTCACCCCCTTCATCGATGGGGAGTGCTCCGCGGAGGAACGTGCCCGGGTGGCCGTGCACCTTCGAGAGTGTCCGGCCTGTCGCGAGCGTGTCGAGGCGGAGGCGTCTGCGAAGCAGATGCTGCACGCGCATGCCACCGTCTCGCGGACGAAGCTGCGGCCGCGTGTCTTCAACCTGGGCCGCCCGATACGGCCGGCCTATCCCGCGATCCTCACCCTCTTCATCGTCGCCGCTGTCGGACTGCTCGGTCTCTGGTTGCGCCCGGCCACGGTGACGGCAGTCGGCGTGATCGGGGACAGCTATTGCCAGCACGAGCATCTGTACTCAACTCGCTTCAACGTGAGCGACCGCGAATGCACGCTCGGCTGCGTGAAGGGCGGCGCCGAGTTCGTGCTCGTCACCGATACTCAGATTTATCGGATAAGCGATCAGCAGCTGCCCGAGCTCGCCATGTTCGCCAACAAGCGTGTCGAAGTGGCGGGCGCGCTTGACGGCGATCGGATCGTGG
Organism: uncultured Acidobacteriota bacterium; assembly: GCA_963825245.1. Lineage (GTDB taxonomy): Bacteria > Acidobacteriota > Vicinamibacteria > Vicinamibacterales > CAVVIG01 > CAVREM01. The sequence continues at coordinate 292,276 of CAWGSJ010000015.1, read as the reverse complement.
TCGCGAGCATGCGCGCCAGGTAGGCCCGGCCCGTAGGCCCGGCCTTTAGGCCGGGCGTCAGCGTCAGTCAGCCGGCTCGAGCTTCAGCACCGTTCCGTCGACTTCTTCGGTCAGCAGATAGATCAGGCCGTCGGGCCCCTGGCGGATGTCGCGGATCCGCTGCTTGAGATCCGCGAGGAACGTTTCCCGCCGCGTCTCCCACATCTTGTCGTTGAACACGACGCGCTCGACGCCGCTCGCGCCGTTGGTCCGGCCGCGCACGATGCTGCCCACCATCAGGTTTCCTTTCCATGCGGGAAACCGGTCGCCGGTGTAGAACAGCAGCCCCGACGGCGTGATGCCCGGAATCCAGACGAGCAGTGACTGTTCGATCCCCGGCGCCATCGGACTGCCCATCGGCGAGGAGTCGTTGTTCCGCCCGTAGCCGTGGTCGGGCCATCCGTAGTCGCCGCCTGCCTTGAGGATGTTGACCTTGTCGCCGCCGTACGGGCCGAGCTCCACATGGAACATCTGGCCCGTGACGGGATGAGGAGCGATCCCGAAGTGATCGCGATGGCCGAGCGAATAGATTTCGGGCCGCGCTCCGGGCTTTCCCGCGAACGGGTTGTCTGGCGGCACCGTGCCGTCATCGCGGACGCGGATCACCTTTCCGTACGCGGTGTCGATCTTCCGCGGATCGGGGCCGTCTTTGATGCGTCCGGCGGCGCCGCTGACGGTCATGTACATCGTGCCGTCGGGCGCGAATGCCATCCTCGACGCGCCTTGAGTCACGGGGTCGCTGACGTACAGCTCCTGCACGTCGCGCAGACCAGCGCCGTCGTAGCGGCCGCGCGCGAGCGCCATCGGCGTGAGATTCTCAGTGCCCGCCTTCGAGTATCCGAAGTAGATCCACTTGTTCTCGGCGAACTTCGGATGCACCACGATGTCGAACAAGCGCCGCATGGGCGGCAGCCCGGTGAGCGGCGTCGGATCGAGTACCCCCTTGCGGATCGCGCGGATCTGGTTGGCGTAGCGCATGCTCACGAGCATGTCGCCGTCGGGAAGGATCAGCAGGCTCCACGGCCGATCGAGGCCGCGCGCCACCGCGGATACCCGGACTTTGTGCTGATAGGTTTCGAAGACCGCCGGCAGCGCGGGCAGCGGATAGCCTCCCCGGCCCTGGCGGCCGGTCGGGATCTGTGAAGCCGGCGGCGGCGCGCCTCGCTGGGGGCCGGGGGCGTACTCTGCGCCACACCTGTCGCACCCGCGAAGACGGCGGAGGCGACGATGGCCAGCGAGAACCTGACGGAAGCGTTCGAAATCCTCATAGCATCCTTTAGCGGATCTGGCGATCACCGCCGATCCGTCGAAGCCGATCGACAAAGGTTGGCCGGTGAGGAAGCAGGAACTGAGGAACTCAGGAACTGAGGAGCGAAAAACGAAGGAGCTGAGAAACGTTCCTGAGCTCCTCAGCTCCTCAGTTCCTCAGTTCGCGATTCAGCTACGGTTGCTGGCCGGTCTTCTTCGCGTTGGCGGCTGCCTCTTCCTTCGCTTCCTCACGCCGCGCGCCGGCGAGGATGCCGATCATCGAGTGGTTGCCCTCGTGGCAGGCATACTCGTACACCTGATCGTCGCTCCTCTTCAGGCGGATCATGAACGACCACGGCTGCGTCCAGGTCTTCGGATCGTCGACCGTGATCACCCAGTTGACGTAGTCGTGCGAGAGGCGGGTGAAGCGCTCGGTCACCTTCACGTCGGGCGTCGAACCCTGGAAGCCCTGGAGGTAGTTGGTCGTCTCGACGACCAGCGTATCGCCCTCCCAGCGGCCGTTCGGCTTGCCGAGCCACTGCTTGACGTTGGAGGGCAGCGTCGCCTTGCTGGTGATCGGCACCATGCGGGCGTCGTGCGCCATTTCCTGCAGCAGGACGACGGTCTCGGGCGACTGGATGATCTGCAGATAGCTGTTGTAGCCGGCGCCAGTCCGCGGCGCGCCGAACGTCAGGCAGCGCTCGCCGAGCGGCAGATCTTCAGGACCAGCGGGCCGCCGCGGCTGCGGGGCCTGGGGTCCTGTTGCGTTGAAGCCGCGGCCACGGCCGCCGCGCCGCTTCTCGGCTTCGGGTGTCAGCGACGGCATCAAGCCGGTCGGCGGATCGATGATGAGCGACGTCCGCGTATCCCACTCCCGATCGACCATCCAGAACTGGTTGTAGTTGCCGGTGGTCGGGTCGTACGAGGTCTGGTTGAACTTGCCCTTCTCCTTCGTATCCAGCGCGAGCCGCACGATGTCGGCGAAGATCGCGTCGCCGCCGTCGTCGGCGTGCTGCGACACCAGTTGCTGCAGCTCCTTGAGCTCGGCCTGGGTGATTTCCGTCCGGTCCTTCCACTGCGTCGGCCGCGTCATCGGCGTCACGGCGTTGTTCCCCCAGACGCCCTGGAGATCGGGCTTGCCGTCAGCGGTTCTCGGGACCTTGTAAGAGGGATCTGTGCCGTACTTCGCGCCCGGCAACTCCGCCGGCGACTGCGCAAAGATGGAAACCGCCGCCAGACCGAATGCAACCAGAACCGCGCCAACCGTTCTCATAGACCCTCCGGGTAGTCGGTAGTCAGGAGTCGGGAGTCAGTAGTCAAACTCGCCAGTCCGTTAGTCTAAACGGAATGCGATTTCTGGCCACAAACTCTTCTCTACCTGACTTCAGGCATATCCCCGCGAGCGAGCGCGCGAGCGAGCCACGCGAACGGAGCGCGCCGGCGAAGCGGCGCGCGAGAGAGTGTGCCGGGGAGTCCGAGGGGCGAAGCCCCTCGGGTTAAAAACGGAACAGCCGGTTCACCTTGACGACGAACGAGCGTGTTTCGAGCTCAGCGAAGGAGCGCGGCGTCATCGTGTCCCACCCCGTGTTGTAGACCACGAACAGCTCGCTGCCAGGCTGATACTCCCACCGCAGCCTCACGTTGGTGCTCAGCGTGCTGTTGCTCGAATTGTACTGAACGAGCGCGCTCATGAACATGAGCGGCGTCATCGTATAGGTCGTCCGCGCCGTCAACAGCGTGGTATTGAAGCGGCCCTGAGGCAGATCCACCCAGTTCAGCGAGAGACCCGGCTCCAGTGAGAGCTGGGGCGTGAGCTCGACGCGGCCGACGCCAAACGCGCCGCCGCCTCCCCCGACGCTGAGCGTGGTCTTGGTTCCGTCGTAGAAGGTGCCGTGCTCGATCGCCACGTTGCCCGAGAGGCGGCGCTGCGAACCGAAGTTGTACCCCACCCGGGTGTTGTGGAAGTCGTACCCGCCGACGGGGATGACGATGCCGGGGGCGATTGCAAACGGCTGCTTCAGAAAGTCGTAGGTGTTGGTGAACGAGAACTGGAAGCGGTCGCTGTTCTCGAACTCTATCCCGAACAGCCCTTCCGCCTCGCGCGTCTCGAGGAAACCGGCGGCGTTCGCAATGTGATCGAACTGCCCTTCCCAGGAGAACTTCCGTACCGCCTCGATGGACTGTGGACGCGGACTGAAGCGCAAAGAGCCCGCGCTCTTGCGCATGTCCCTGCGGCGCACGAAGCCGATCTCGGGCGAGAACAGCTTGTCGATGAAGAGGTGCTCCGCCGTGACGCCGTACCGATCTCCGTTGTAACGAAGGTGGCCGCTGTAGCTCGCGTCTTCACCGTCGGCGCCGGTGGTCTCGGTCCGCGCCCAGTAACCGTTGATCGAGAGATTGTCGTAGAACGCAAACGTCGCGTCGACACCGTATGCCTGGTTCGACCCGCCCGGCGATAAGACCGACTCCGAGCGGTGCGTGAAGATCGCGCCGATGCTGCTGCGCCGGAGCACATCCCGCTTGATCCGAGCGGCGGAGAAGCCGGTGCTCGGCGCTCCAGTAGTCGGCTCATCGCCCGTCTGGATGTTCAGCACGCCGAGCGTGAACGCCCCGGCCCGGCCCGTGAGCCGCCCGCCCCCGCGAATCGGAACCTCGCGTCCGGCGTTCAACCCGATCTGACGGCTGTAGAAGAGAATCGGCGCATCCGGGGAGCCGCCGCCCGGTCCAAAACCCCCTCCCGTGCCGAACGTGAACGTACCCTGATTCGCGAGGAAGAACTCCCGCTTCTCCGGGAAGAACAGGCTGAACCGCGTCAGGTTGACCTGCTGCTCGTCGGCTTCGACCTGCGCGAAGTCGGTGTTCACGGTGAAATCGGCCGTGAGGTTCTGCGTGACGCCGTACTTGATCAGGTCGATGCCGACGTTGCCACCCGGGTCGTTCGTGACGTTCGGCACGGCGGTCCGATCCGACGCCAGATCGCCGATGGCGTACGGCTTGATTTCGAACGGTCTGCCCGACCGCGGCGCCTCGAGTCCGACCAGGCTCGCCGCCTGCGACGCCTGGAACACGCCCATCTGCGCCAGCGCCCGGTCGAGGCGGGTGAGATACGACGTCTCGTTCTTCCATCGGACCTGGCGCCGCATCTGAAATCCCCAGACCTGCAGGCGGCCAGGCCGATACTGCAGCGACTTGAACGGGATGCGCGCCTCGAACGACCATCCACCGTCGAAGCGGCCCGTCCGGACATCCCAGATGGGGTTCCAGTCGCCGTTCCAGTTCCGTTCGTTGGTGCCCTGCCCGTCCATGCGCCCGCCGATCGGCGTGATGTTGAAGATGACGACGTTCCGGCGGTCGTAGAAGGTGTCGAAGGCGAACGAGACATTCTCGTTCTGCAGGACGTTGAAGCTGTCGCGGCGCATCTCGTTGACGACCCACTGGGATTCGGGCGCCGAGTCCCACACGCGCGCGGCGACGTAGACGTTGTCTTCCTCGAAGAACACCCAGGCTTCGGTCCGCTCGGAGGCCGGCTGTCCCGCGTCGGGCTCCACCTGGATGAACCCGGATATCGGCGGCACAGTCTGGTAGATTCGTTCGTCCAGGGCGCCGTCCAGGTTCAACTCGCTCTCGAGCCGGACGGCGCGCACCGTCGCCTGGCCGGCGTCATTGCGTGTGATCACCTCCGGCGGCAACGGCGCGAGCGGCGCGCCGGCAACCAGCGCCGGCGCCGCCGCACCGCCCGGCTCGAGAACGGCAGCGCGCTCGATCGCCGGCGTCTGGGCCCTAGCCGGCGGCGGCGTCAGGCAGGTGAGCGCAGCGATGGCGACACCGGAGACCCGCAGGCCGCGGTGGAACGCTGGTCGAAGCCGCAGTCCTCGCTCCTAATCTCTGAGTGCGAACGCCACGAGGTTGTTGCCGGAGATGACCGACACGTACTGCTTCCCATCCACCATATAGCTGACCGGTGCGCTGACGATCTGGGCGCCGAGGTTCGTCTTCCACAGAAGCTGGCCGCTGCGTGCGTCGAGCACCTGGAAATAGCCCTCGCGGCCGCCGGTGAACAGCAGGTCTGACGCCGTGGTGAGGATGCCGGCGTCGGTGACGTCGGTCATCGTGAACGCCCACTTGCGCTCGGCGGTCTTCGGATCGATCGCGAGGACGGCTCCCGTGCCGACGGCTTCCGTCCAGTCGTTGATCGGTCCGCGCCGTACCGTCGGCATCGGCGTGGCATTCGGTACCGGACCGTGGACGGTGAAGATGCCGCCCAGGAAGTAGCGCCCGGCCTGATACTCGGCCGGCTGGGGTGCGTAGATCGTCGCGTAGTTCTCCCACGCCGACACGTAAAACAATCCGGTGCGCGGGCTGTAGGACGGCGAATACCAGTTGGTCGCGCCCTGGTTGCCGGGCCAGGTCGGTTGGCCGGGCGGCTGCTTGGTCTGGATCGGACGGCCGTTCGCGTCGAGGCCGCTCGCCCAGGTCACCTTGACGAACGGCTTCCCAAGCAGGAACTTGCCCGTCGTGCGATCGAGCACGTAGAAAAACCCGTTGCGATTGCCCCACATCATCGCTTTCGTCGGCGTGCCGTTCCAGTCCAGATCGGCCAGCACGGGGACCTGCACCGAGTCGTAGTCGTACGCGTCGTTCGGCGTGAACTGGAAGTGCCAGCGCAAGCGGCCCGAATCGGGATCGAGCGCGATGACCGAGTCGGTGTAAAGGTTGTCGCCCGGACGCTGTTCGGCGTTCCAGTCCGGTCCGGGATTCCCCACGCCCCAATAGGTCAGGTTCAGCGTCGGGTCGTAGGTGCCGGTCAGCCACACCGGTCCGCCGCCGGTCTTCCACGCGTCGGTTTTCCAGGTCTCGTGGCCGCGCTCGCCCGGTCCGGGAATCGTGTAAAAGCGCCACAATTCCTTGCCGGTCTTCGCGTCGTAGGCGGCCATGAAGCCGCGCACACCATATTCACCGCCGCCGATGCCGACGAGCACTTTGTCCTTGATGATGAGCGGCGCCAGCGTGATCGAGTAGCCGTTCTTGTATTCGCCAACCTGGACTTCCCACAGCTTGCGGCCGGTTCGCGCATCGAGCGCGAGCAGCTTGGCGTCGAGCGTCCCCATGTAGAGGATGTTGTCGAGCATCGCGACACCGCGGTTGTTCGCGCCGCAGCACGCCCGCTGATCGGCCGGCGTGGGATGACGGTAGATCCAGAAGGCGCGGCCGGTCTTCGCGTCGAGCGCCATCACGTCGTTAGGCCGCTCGGTGACGTACATGATGCCGTCCACCACGAGCGGCGACGACTGCCACGCGCCGAGGACGTTGCCCTGGAACACCCATTTCTGCTCCAGGTTCGTCACGTTCGCCGGCGTGATCTGGTTGAGCAGGCTGTAGCGGGTGCCCTCGTACCCGCCGTTGTAGGTGAGCCAGTTGTGCGGCTCGTTTGCGGCTTTCAGGATGCGGTCGTACGTGACCTGGGCATCAAGACGAAACGCCGCAATCGTCACGAGTACCGTGCCGACGGCCAGCAATCTCTTCACATCAACCTCGCAGGGTCTGCAGATAGGCGACCAGATCGGCGATCTCTTCGCTCGTCAGCGTCTTGCCGAACGACGGCATGGGCGACACGGTGATGACTTGGTATTCGCGGATGTCCGACTTCAGGACCGATTGCAGCCGCCCCTGATCGTTGATCAACTGGACGGAATAGGTGTCCTCGTTCAGGCGGCGGCCGTTGATCGTCTGCCCGGCTCGCGTCACGAGACGCACTGGCCGGTTGATCGGCATCATCACCGACGACGGGTCGACCAGCGACTGATGCAGCGACTGCGCAGTGCGCTGCGTCCCCACCTCGGTCAGGTCGGGTGCGAGGCCCACCGTGCCAAAGTCTTTCACGCGGTGACAGATGCCGCAGGCGCCCTTGCCCTCGAACACCGTCTTCCCTCGCGCGGCGTTGCCGATCATCAGCGCGCGGCCTTTCACGTCCAGGCCGGCGCGCACGTACGCGAGCACCGCCGTCAGCTCGGTATCCGACAGCGCAACCGCCGGCATGGCCGTATTCGGGACGCCCTTCGTGATCACGCGTTTCAAGTCGTCGTCGGACGAGGCCGTCTTGAACCGGCCGCGCCGAAGGTCGACGCCCGTGACCGACGCACCGGTCGCCCCGTGGCAGCTCGAGCAGTTCTCGGCGTACAGACGCGAACCGGCGACGATGTCAGCCTGCGTGTACTGGCCGGGGTGTTCGTCGCGACTGCCCTGAGCGGCCAGCGAGGCGCCGGCAATCGCGAGACTGATAACAGGGAGGACAGAAGCGGCACGACGCACCGAACGGATCAAACGGCTTTTCATAGGGAAATCGGGGCTTTTTGTACTTCCGAACCCAGCCCGACACAATACCTGTTTCATGGTAATCGGACGTTCCGGAAATGGCCCACGTATAATGCGCCAACATGCGGACGCGCTGGCGCCTGCGCAACGCCATCGTCGGTTTGCTGGCGGCCTTCGCCGTTGCCATCTGTGCTCCGGTCCCCGTCGCCGCGACCGACCTTCCTGGCGTCCTGACCGACTACACCATCACGTCCTGGGGGCAACGGGACGGCTTCCCGCTCGGCAGTACTTGGGCCATTGCGCAGGACGATGACGGCTACCTGTGGCTCGGGACGGACGCCGGGCTGTTTCGATTCGACGGCGTCCGGTTCCTGCCGTGGACAACCCCTGACGCCGACCCGCCCCTGCGCGGCTCGGTCCGATCGCTCTTGTCCGCCCGCGATGGCAGCTTATGGATCGGTTTCGGCGATGCCGGCCGCGCGGTTCGCGTTCAAGGCGGACGGCCGCGAATTTACAGTGAGGCCGAAGGACTGCCGGGCGTGGCGGTCACGGCGCTCGTCGAGGACGCCGATCGCACGGTCTGGGCGGCGACGTCGCGCGGGCTCTTCGCCTTTCGCGATGAGCGGTTCCACCGGGCCGGCCTGGATGTCGGCCTGCCGGACGCGCCGGTCTACGGCCTCCGTATCGATCCGCGCGGGCGTCTCGTCGTCGGCACCGGCGCGGGGATCTTCCGGCGCGTCGAGTCGTCGCCCCGGTTCGAGCTCCTGTCGTCGTCCGCCCAGGAAGGCGTGCCGCGTGCGCTCACCGACGATGGCAGCGGCGCGCTGTACGTCACGGACTCGATCCTCGGCTTCCGGTCGGTCGGCGACGCGGCCACCGGTGCTCCTGATCCGCTGCGTCGAGGCCGCGGCTACGCGCTCTTTCGCGACAGCCACAACAACCTGTGGGCCGGCACGCTCGGTCAGGGACTCTGGCGCGTGCGTCCGGGCGGGCCCAAAGGGGATTTCGTGATCGAGCGCGCCACCGAGCTCACCGGGCTCTCGAGCGACGGTGTCCTGGCGCTCATGGAAGACCGCGACGGCAACCTGTGGGCCGGGACCTCCGAGGGGCTCAACCGGCTGGTGCCGCGCCGCATCATCCGCGTCACGGATCTCGGGCTGGTCACGGGCGTCGAGTCGGCGCCGGACGGCCACGTGTGGGTCGGCACGATCGACGAGCTGGTTCGCTTTTCCGCTGCCGATACGGGATCGCCGCTCGCCCGCGTCCGCTTGCCCGGCTCGCGCCTGCGAACGATGCACGCCGACGGGGATGCGCTGTGGGCCGTCACCAATCGCGGCATCGTCGGCCTCAAGGGCCGGGACGCGACGCTGAGGCCGATTGCCGGCACCGAATCGCTGCGGCAGGTCTCCGCTCTGACGAACGACAAAGAGGGCCGGCTCTGGCTCTACGACGAGGCGCAAGGACTCTTCACGCTCCATCGCGGCATGCTCGAACCATTCGCCTTGCCGGAAGAGCGCCGCGCTGATCGCATTGCGCTGATGCACGCCGACACGACCGGGCGGGTGTGGCTGGTCTTTTCGTCTGGCCAACTCGGCGAGGTCGTCGCCGGCCTGCTGAAGATGCACGACGCGGGCAGCGGCTTCGAGCCGAGCCTCGTGCACGCGATCCACGAGGACCGCGACCGCGTGATCTGGTTTGCTCGCACCGACGGTTTGGCCCGTTACGCCGATGGCCGCTTCGTCACGCTGACGCGGGACAAAGGGTTCCCGCTCAGGAACCTCACCGGAGTGGTCGAAGATCAGCGAGACAACTTCTGGATCGGATCGAATCTCGGCATTGCGCGGATCAGCCGGGCCGAAATCGACAAGGCTTTCGCCGCCGGCCGCGCGGAGACGATTCAGTACACGCTGTTCGATCGTTCCGACGGGATCGCGAGCACGCCCCGGGCGGTCTACAGCCTCGGCCGACCCGCCACAATGGCGAGCGACGGACGCGTCTGGTTCGTCACCGGCGCCGGCGTCACCATCATCGACCCCAAGACGGTTGAAACGGTGCGGCCGCCAGCGCCGGTGCGAGTCGAGCGCGTCATCGCCAACGACACGACGTTCGAGGCTGCCCCACGCCTCACCCTTCCGGCTCGCAGCTCCAGCCTGCAGATCGATTACACCGTGGTCAACCTGACGTCACCGCTGCGCACCAACTTCCGGTACCAGCTGGAAGGGTTCGATGCCGACTGGATCGACGGCCGGCACCCGGCGCCAGGCGTACTACACCAACCTGCCGCCGAGGCCGTACCGGTTTGTCGTCGTGGCTCGCAACAGCGAAGGGATGCCGCTGTCCGAGACGGCGTGGGAGTTCTGCGATCGCGCCGATGTTCTACCAGACGCGGTGGTTTTCGGCGGCGATCGTCGCGCTGGTGGCGCTCGCCGGGTGGGGCGCGTGGCGGCTGCGGCTGCGCCAGGTGCGGCGCGAGTTCTCGCTGCTCCTGCACGAGCGGACGCGCCTGAGCCGCGAGATTCACGACACGCTGCTGCAGAGCCTGGTCGGCGTCGCGCTGCAGTTCGACGCGCTCGCCGGCGAATTGCCGTGCGGCGGCGGGCACGACGAAGGAGCAGCTGGTGCGGATGCGGAAGCAGGTCGAGGAGCACATCCGCGAGGCGCGCCACTCGATCTGGAACCTGCGCTCGCCGACGCTGCGGCGGCGCGATCTCGGCACGGCGCTGCGTGCTTTCGCGGAGCAGGCGAGCGAGTCGGCCGGCATCGCCATCGACGTCGACGTCAACGGCAGCGCCGCCGCGGCGGGTGCCGCGCGTCGAAGAGCAGCTGCTGCGCATCGGCCAGGAAGCGATCAGCAATGCGGTGCGCCATTCGGGCGCGAGCCGGATTCGCGTCCGAGCTCGACTATCGCCCCGACGACGTGACGCTGAGCGTTGCCGACGACGGCCGCGGCTTCGACTTCGCGGCGATGCAGCGCGAGCCGAATGGCCATTACGGGCTGATCAGCATGCGCGAACGGGCGGCCGAGATCGGCGGGTCTCTGTTGCATCGAATCGCGGCCGCCCGCCGGCACCGAAATCACCGACCATCGTGCCCCAATCCGCGCGCGTCGAGGAACTGGTCGATGTCGGAACGTAGGATCCGCGTGCTCTGCGTCGACGATCACCGGATCGTCCGCGAAGGCATCTCGCTGATCATCAACCGGCAGTCCGACATGGAAGTCGTCGCACTCGCCGCGTCCGGCGAAGAGGCGGTCGCGCTGTTCGGAAATACCGGCCCGACGTCACGCTGATGGACCTGCAGCTCGGGGCGATGAGCGGCGTCGAAGCGATCCGCGCGATTCGCAGCGAGAGCGCGTCGGCGCGACGTCGTGGTGCTCACGATGTACCAGGGCGACGAAGACATCTATCGCGCGCTCGAAGCCGGCGCGACGACCTACCTGCTGAAGGACACGCTGTCGGACGACCTGATCCGCGTCGTGCGTGAAGTCCACGCCGGGCGAGCGCCGATCCGCCCGGAAGTCGAGGCAGCGGCTCGCCGAGCGGGCGGCCCGGCCGGCCCTGACCGCCGCGCGAACGCGAGGTTCTGGAGCTGATTGCCGAAGGCATGCGCAACAAGGAGATCGCCGCGGCGCTCGGCATCAGCGAGGAGACCGCGCAGGTGCACGTGAAGAACATCCTGGCGAAGCTGAAAGTGAAGGACCGCAGCGCCGCCATCACCGTCGCGCTGCGGCGCGGCATCATTCACTTGTCGTAAAAGACAAGCGCGGAAACACGAAACCACGAAAGACAGCCGGCGACGGAAACCTGATCGTGGGCCGCTTGACGCACCGTGGCACACGGCACCAGGCACCGGGCACCGATCAGTGCGTCAGCGAATAGATGACGACGTTGAGGCCGACGGCGTAGCCGGCCGGCGAGAACTGCAGGAAGAACTCGCGGTCCTCGCTCTCGCGCTCCCATGAGTCGGCAATATCGGTGTTGTGCGTCATCAACACCATGATGCGGCCCTTCTCGTCGGCGATCGCCCGGAAGTTGGGGTGAGGGCTGTCGGAGCCGCGCTCGGAGGTGCTGTAGCCGGAGCCGCGCCAGTTCTGGATCGCCGTCACCTGCGGGATGGTCTCGAGCTCGAACATCGTGTGCCGGATGGGATGATCGGCGGGGATGTCGAAGATCGGATGCCCGGGTAGCACCCGCGTGATCTCGCTGGACCACTGCTGCCAGGCGGGCGTCCCCCAGAAGTCGTCGACCCACAGGAAGCCGCCTTTGAGCAGGTCCTCGCGCAACCGCTCCACTTCGACGGGCGAGAACTGAAGCGTCCCCACGTCGGCGGCCATCAAGTACGGACATCGGAAGAGGGCCGGATCGTCGGCGGTCACGACCCAGTAGTTCGGATCGCCGTTCGTATCCCGGCTGATGGGCGTCTTGGTCAGCTCGGACACGCGCGTCATCAGATTGATCCCGGCGTACGGATAGTCGGTAGCCCAGCCCATCCCGAGCCACTCGGATCGAACGCTCCGGTATTTGAGCTTGCAGACCGAGAACGTGCCGTCGCTGAAGTCCTTCGGCTGGTGTCGCTCCGGCACACCGTAACCTTCTTCAATCCGCCCCCATCGCTGCGCCCGCGCCGTGCTTGCCAGTGCCAGCGCGATGAGCACGGTGGCAGTCAGCAAGAGCGCGATCGCCGTCGGCCTGCGGCGCGGCATCATCCACCTCTCGTTCAGGCAAGCACGGAAACACGAAATCACGAAAAACATTCATCCACCAAAACCGCGAAAGCACCAAAATGAAAGACGGCCGGGCGGCCGCGCGTTCAGCGGCCGCTCTCACTTCCGCGGGCCGTGCCCTCGCGGCGCGGATCGGCGCCGCCCGCCCAACGGCCCTTCCCCGGCGCACGACTGAGCGCGCCAGGCTGGCCGTTTGCGCGCGTGCCGTTAAACATGATCCCGTGCAGCCCGCTGGTGATGTCGGCGACGGCCACGGTGTGACCGCGCGCCTTTAGCTCGCTTTCGAGCCCTGTCAGCACAGTGCCCCTCTCTACTGTCGTGGTCGACGACGTCTGTGCGCCGAAGTTGGGCAGGTCGATCGCCTGTTGAACGTCGAGCTTCCAATCGATCATACCGACCAGCATCTTGGTGACATAGTGAATGATGCCGCTCCCGCCTGGTGATCCGATGATTGCCTCGACGTCGCCACCGGTACCGAACACGAACGTCGGAGCCATCGAGCTGCGCGGCCGCTTGCCGGGTTCGACACGATTGGCGACGGGGCGGCCCTCTTCGTCGGCCGGCGCGAGCGAAAAGTCGGTAAGCTGGTTGTTCAGCAGGAATCCCCGCACCATTTGAAGGCTGCCGAACCCGTTCTCGATCGTCGTCGTCATGTTCGCCATGCGGCCCTCGCGATCGACGATCGCCACGTGGCTCGTCGAGGGAAGCGAGAGCGACCGATCCAGTCCGAGGGCGGTGACGGCACCAGGCGGCCGGCCGGCGGTGGCGGCGCCCATGCTGCGCTCCATGCGAATCGCCCCTGCGCGGGCCCTCAGATACGCGGGGTCGAGCAACCCGACGACCGGCACGCTTACGAATTCCGGGTCCCCTACGTCACTTCGCACGGTCGGCAAACGCGAGCCGATACGCTTCGGACAGCAGATGAACCGCATCCGCTGAGCTCGGCGTCAGGGTCGCCACATCGAAGTGGCGCAGAATCCCTAGCGTCTGCAGCACGGCGAGGCCGCCCGAACTGGGTGGCGGCATCCCGCACAGGCGGTAGCCCCTGTACTCGGCGCAGAGCGGCGTGCGTTCCTTCACCGTGTAGGCCGCGAGAATCAGCGTGCGTCAGCAGGCCGGGATTTGTCGGATGGGTGCGCACGGTTTGAACGATGGCGTCCGCGATCGGACCGGCGTAGAAGGCCGAGGCGCCTCCGGATGCGAGTGTTCTCAGCGTGCCTGCGAGCTCTGCATTCTGCAGCAGCGTCCCGGCGTCCTTGGCCTGGCACGTTCCTGCCTTGAGGAAAAAGGCGGCAGCCGCTTTCTGCGTGCACAGGCGCTCGGCCGTGCCCGCAATCAGCGTGTGGAGCCGCGGCGAGATCGGAAAGCCACGCTCCGCGAGCGCGATTGCGGGCTCGAACAGCGTCGCCCAGGGCAACTTCCCGTGTCTGGCGTGCACGACCTCGAAGAGCTTCAGGATACCTGGCGTGCCGACAGACAGTCCGCCGTCGACGGCGCTTGTGAACTCAAGTGGCTTGCCTGACGCATTCAAAAACATGCCCGGAGTGGCTGCGGCAGGGGCCGTTTCGCGACCGTCGTACGCCGCAAGCGCGCGTGTGACGGAATCGTAGTGCAACAGGAATGCGCCACCGCCGATCCCCGATGATTGCGGTTCGACCAGCGTCAACATCATCTGCACGGCGATCGCCGCGTCGACCGCGGTGCCGCCGCGCGCCAGCATCGCCACACCTGCATCGACCGCCAGTGAATTGGCAGCCGCGACCTGTCGTGGTCGGCATACTGCGTCGACTTGGGGATCCATCCTGACGGCAGCTCCGGAGCAACGAACGCGTTCGAGGCAGGACTTTCCGGCGGCGCGGCGTGTTGACAAGCCCAGAACGTCGCGACCGTGCATGCGACGGAGGTCCATCGGGCCATCCGACGTCGCACGAAGTTCGTCATACCGCCATTTCGTTTCTTTCTTCTTTCGTGGCCTTCTTCTTGTTTCGTGTTTTCGTGTTTCCGTGCTTGCCGTTTACCTCGCTAGCGGATCAGGCCGAATCTGGAACCTTACCAGGTTGCCGGGCTCGACGGGGCCACCCTCGATGTGCCACGCGGCGTCGGCGCCATAGGTGGCGTAGAGGCCCCGGCCCTTCCAGCCCGCGTTCGGATTGTCGATGCGGCCGTCCATGCCGCGGCTGTGGAAGGCCATCGGGAACGGGACGCGCATCATCACCCACTGCTTCTTGTCCGGCACGAAGGCGATCAGCGAATCGGAGTTCGAGCCGTTGACGATCGGCACGTTCTCGCCCAGGCCGAGCGTGTTGAACTGATCGACCCAGTTGTAATAGTGGAAGTCGGTGCCGATCGTCGTGCCCTTGAACGTCGGACCGGGGACTGGATAGAACGTCCAGCCTTCCTTGCAGTGCAGCCCATCGCGCGTCGCGGGGCCGTTCAGCGTCTTGCACTTCCTGCGGTCGAAGCTCGCCAGCTGACTGCTGGACGCCAGGGCCATCCAGATCACGCCGTTGCGGTCGACGTCGATGCCGCGCGGTCCGGTATCCGAGCTCCTTCGGCACCGTGTACCGCTCGGTGATGCAGGTCTGCGGAGGATTGCTACCGGGCTCGAAGCGGAACATCTCGCCCGGGTAGTCGTCGGTCACTCCCCACAGCGAGTTGTCGACCGGATTGGCGACGACGCCGTATGAGTACGTGCCGATCGGCACGCGCGTATCACGCGCAGGGTCGAACGCCGCCGGCTTGGCGGTGGCCCCTCGTCCGGTCGCCGGCTCGTTCCAGGGCTTGGTGATCTTGCCGTCGCCGTTGGTGTCGAGCACCGTCGGGCACCAGCCCTGAGACGCCTGCTCGTCCTTCGTCTGATCGTACTTCTTCGTATTGATCCAGCCGAACACCAGGCGATCGCCGCTGAAGTACAGCGTGTTGTTGTCGTCCTCGGCGAACTGCAGGTGATGGGTCGAGAAGCACAGTATCGATCAGCGTGAACTGTTTCGTCTTCGGGTCGTAGTACGAGGCCTGGCGCGACGAGGTCGCCATCGGGAAATACTCGCCGAACTTGTTGCCGGCGCCGCTGCAGTACGCCGGGTTCTCGCGGTTGCGGATTTGCGACGTCATCCAGACGCGGCCGATCTGGTCCATCATCGGGTTGTGGGGATTGGCCGGATCCACCCATATCTGCCGCTCACCAAAGTTTCGATACGGCTGGAACTTCCCGCCCGCGAAGAACGAAGGAATCGTCGAACGGTCCTCGCGAGTCGGGAGCCTCAGCATCTCCGACCAGTGGTTCACCGGGTCGGCGATGAGCAGGTTGTCGTTGCCGATGTCGACGCCGTAGACCAGGCCGTTCGGATTGACGCGCGGGTTGCGCTTGTCGGTCGCGATTTCATCGTGGACGAAGGCAACGTTGTCGCCCCAGTTCCACATCGTGATGACGATGTTCCGCTCGATGCCGCTCGGGCGCGGCGGCGTCGTGTCCGGCACTGCGCCGCCCTTGATCGCGTTGGTCCAGTCGGCGAACATCTTCAGGCCGCGGTCGCGGCCGAAGCCGGTCATGAACGAGCTCATGAGCGTGCCGCGCTGCCCGCGCTGCACGCGATGATCCCAGGCGGCCTCGGCTGAAGGGAACTTGTCCAGATCCGGAATGGTCCGCGTCGGCTTGCTGCCGACCTGGTGGCAGCGCGTGCAGCCCTTAATGTTGTTGATCCACTCGGCCTGATCGGTCATTCCCGGCGCGATGCCGTTGCCCTTGGGACCCGTACCGGGAAACTCGCTGGCGGCAGGCAGGTTGATCATCGACAGCCAGTAATTGCTCGGATAGCTCTGAGCCGCGTCCTGCGGCGTGCGCGCCAGGACTGCCGCGAGCTTGACGTTCTGCTGCCCCGCCTTGACGCCGACCGGTTTGCTGTCGGTGAGCCCGTAGCCGCGAACCCACAGGTCGAACTGCGCCGGCGGCAGCTCGGGCAGCACGAAGCGGCCCTGATCGTCTGTGACGACGATCTTCCGCAGCTTGGCCGGGAAATCCCTAGTCTCGGCGATGACCCACACGCCGGCTTCGGGCCCCTTGCTGCTGGTGACCACGCCAGAAATGAAGCTGGTGTTATCGGCCGCATTGACGTCGACGCGCGCAGCCGCCAGCGCGAAGGCGAGCGCGGCCCCCGCGATGGCCAGCATGGCACCAAAGCTCAGTTGTCCTACTCTTCTCAACATACATCCCCCGTGATCGGGCGGTTTCGAGGGTGATGATACCGCTTCTTCGCTGCTATAGTGCTCGCGACACGAGCAGCGGGAGGCGCACATGACCACCGGTAGAACTGTCTGGCTGGCCGCCGCAGGCGCGGCGATCCTTGCGTGGACGGCCGGCATGCAATCACAGACCGGCACCGGCCGGAGCGGCGAATGGCGCGACTACGCGGGCGACAAGGGGTTCACCAAGTACTCGCCTCTCGATCAGATCAACGCCGCGAACGTCGCCAACCTCCGAATCGCGTGGCGCCGCTCGGCGGTCGCCGACGAGCTGCGCGCCGAACAGCCCGACCTGCGCTTCGGCAACTCGTTCCGCCCGACGCCGCTGATGGTCGACGGCGTCCTCTACGCGCAGAACGGGATCGGCCTGGTCGAGGCGTTCGATCCGGAAACCGGAAAGACCGTCTGGGTGCAGGAGCGCTTCGAGGGCGATCAGCTGCGCGGACAGCCGTCGCGCGGCATCGCCTACTGGGGCACCGGTGCCGAGGCGCGACTGCTGACGGTGCGCGGACAGTATCTGATGGCGCTCGAGCCAAAGACCGGCAAGATCATCCGCAGCTTCGGCACGCAACGGCCGCGTCGATCTCCTCCCGGCGCTTGGGCCCAAGGCCACCGGCTTCGCCATGACCAGCTCGCCGCAGGTCTGCAACGACGTCGTCATCATCGGCGAACGCGATGTCCGACTCGCCGAACCGGAAAGACTCGCTGGCGCCCGGCATCGTGCAGGCCATCGACGTCCGGACCGGCCGGCCGCGCTGGACGTTCAACCCGATCCCGCGGCCCGGCCAAGTCGGCAGCGAGACCTGGGAAGAGGATTCGTGGTCGTACAGCGGCGCCGCCAACGTGTGGTCGCTGATCAGTTCGGACGAGCAGCTCGGTCTCGCGTATCTGCCGACCGGCGCGCCGACCAACGACATGTACGGCGGCCATCGGCCCGGCAACAACCTGTTCTCGAACAGCCTCGTGTGCGTCCGCTGCGCGACCGGCGAGCGCGTCTGGCACTACCAGCTGGTCCATCACGACTTGTGGGACTACGACAGCAACGTCGCGCCGATCCTCGTGGATATCCCCGTGAACGGCAAGGTCGTCAGGGCCGTCGTGCAGCTCTCCAAGCAGGCGATGGCCTACGTCTTCGACCGCGCCACCGGCAGGCCGATCTGGCCGATCGAAGAGCGGAAGGTCCCGACATCGAATACGCCGGGCGAGAAGACGTCGCCGACGCAGCCATTTCCGACCAAGCCGGCGCCGTTCGATCGCCACGGCCTCACGACCGACGATCTGATCGACTTCACGCCGGAACTGCGCGCCGAGGCGCTCGAGATCGCGAAGCGCTACGTCCTTGGCCCGATCTACACGCCGCCGTCCGTTCGCGGGCCGAACCCGACCGACACGAAAGGCACGCTGCAGATGCCGGGCGCGACCGGCGGCGCGGAATGGGGCGGCGCCGGGTTCGACCCGGAAACCGGCATCATCTACATCCCGTCGATCACCGGCACCTTCGCCGCGGATCTGCTGCCCGGCGATCCGAAGACGACCGATCTGCGCTACACGCGCGGCGACCGCGAGCTGGTCATCGGCCCTCGCGGCCTGCCGATCACCAAGCCGCCCTACGGGCGGATCGTGGCGATCGACCTGAAATCCGGCGATCATCTGTGGAGCGTGGCCAACGGCGATGGTCCGCGTGATCACGAAGCGATTCGCCATTTGAAACTGCCGCCGCTCGGCCAGCCGATCACGCGACATGCCGCTCCTGACGCGAACGCTGCTGTTCGTCGCGCAGGGCGACCCGATCATGATCCGGACGCCGCCCGGCGGCGGGAACAACGGCAACCGGATTCGCGCCTACGACAAGAAGAGCGGCGCGGTCGTGTGGGACTTCAAGCTGCCGGCCGGCACGACCGGCGCGATCATGACCTACCTGCACAAGGGCAAGCAGTACATCGTCGCGCCGATTGGATCGACGAGCCACGCGGCGGAATTCGTGGCATTGAGCCTTCCGTAGGGACTCGGGGCTCGAGCGCGTAGGCCGGGCCTTTCAGGCCCGGCGACATCGGCGGACTAAGAGGTCCGCCCTACACTACACATTTAGAAGGTTTCATCGTGTCTTCGAGTCTTCGTGGTTGCATTTTGTTCGCGTCGGTCCTCACGACGATGGTTGTCGCCGCCCAGGAGCCGGGCACGCGCTCTGTGTGGCAGGGCGTTTACACCGCCGCGCAGAGCGAGCGCGGCCGCTCGGTGTATCAGACGTCCTGCGGCCAATGCCACGGCGAAACGCTTGGAGGCGATATTGGACCGACGCTAAGCGGTCCCTTCTGGAGCATCTGGGACGGGCGCACCGCCGCAGACCTGTTGAAGACCATCCGGACGACGATGCCGGCTGACGCGCCGGAGAGCCTGAAGCCGCAGGAATACGCCGACCTGGTGGCCTATCTGTTCAGCGTGAACAAGTTTCCGGCAGGAGAGACAGAGCTTCCGACGAACCAGGAAGCACTGGAAAAGATCAGGATCGCGAAACAGTAACTGAGGAGCTGAGGAGCTCAGTTCCTCAGTTCCTCAGATTTCAGATAACCCTTCCAGCTTCCCGGTGCTGTCGCCGATCTTGTCCATCGGCACGCCGACCTTGTCGAGCATGCTGACGAGGAGATTGGTCATCGGCGTCTCGTCGGGATACTTGATGTGGCGGCCGCTCTTGAGCGTCCCGGTGCCGCCGCCGGCGAGGATCACCGGCAGGTTGGAGTGCTCGTGCAGGTTCGGATTGCCCAGCCCGCCGCCGTACAGAATCATCGAGTGATCGAGCAGCGTCCCGTCGCCGTCCGGTGTCGCCTCGAGCTTCTGCAGGAAGTACGGTCAGCAGCTGCACGTGATACGCATCGATCTTCGCCTTCTTGGCGATCAGTTCGGGATCGTCGCGATGGTGCGAGATCGAGTGATGCGGCTCGGCGATCCCGATGTTCGGGAACGAGCGGCCGCTCTGCTCGCGGCCGACGAGCAGCGAGGTGACGCGGGTGATGTCGGCCTGGTAGGCCAGGACCTGCAGGTCGAACATCAGCTTCGCGTGATCCTCGAACCTCTCGGGGATGTCAGTCGGACGGCCGGGCAGGTCGATGGTCAGCTCGCCGGTCTGCTGTTCGGCGCGCTGGATCCGCTGCTCGACCTCGCGCACGGCTTCCATGTACTCGTTCACCTTGGTGCGGTCGGACGCGCCGAGCGACTGCTGAAGCCGCGCCGCTTCCTCCTGCACCGAGTCGAGGATGCTGTGTTGCCGGCGCACCTCGCGCGAGCCGCTGCGCGGCGTTGCCGCCGTCGCCGAACAAGCGATCGAACACGATGCGCGGGTGAATCTCCATCGGTACGGGCGTCGTCGGCGTGCGCCACGAGATCGTGTTGATGTAGACGCATGCGTAGCCGTTGTCGCAGCTGCCGAGGCTGCGCTCCTGCGCCTCGAGCGCCAGCTCCAGCGACGGCAGCCGTGGTCTCGCGCCCCAGATGGGCCGCCGCGATCTGATCGATGGTCGTCCCGGCCTGGATCCCGGCGCCTTCGGTCCGTTTCGGATGAATGCCATTCAGCCACGATGCGGTACCGCGCGCGTGATCACCGTTGCCGTCGCCGAACGATTCGGCCTGCTTCTGCGCGAGGTTCGTGAGCACCAGGATCTTCTTGCGAACCGGCGCGAGCGGGCCGAGTGTCGGCGACAGTTCGAATCCCGCGCCAGTGGACGCCGGCACCCACTCATCCTGGATGACGCCGTTCGGGACGTAGACGAACCCGAGGCGTCGCGCCGGCTTTGCGGCGGTCTGCGCCAACGCCGAGAGCGCCGGGACCATGGCGTCCAGCAGCGGCAGGGCGAGCGTCGCGCCCAGCCCGCGCAGGAACGTCCGGCGAGGCAACGACATCCGGCTGATGAACATCTCGATGCTCCCCTCGATCCAATTGTAGGCCCGGCCTTTCAGGCCGGGCTTTGGCCACTCGTGAGCCAGCGGCGCGCATCTGGAAGGGCACGCTCTTGACGATGCCCAGGACGATGGCCGAGAAGCGATAGTCCTGGGCGGCGGCGTCGCGCCGGATCGCACGGATCGCCGGCGCGTCGTAGTACTCCACTCCGCGGCCGATTGCGTAAGTCAACAGCCGCTCGGTGACCGTCGTGGCGAACGCGTCCGGATGCCGGAGGATCGCTTCGATCAAGCCTCGCGCGCCCTCGAATGCGGTGCCATCGGGCAAGGCTCCCGACGCGTCGATGGCGGCGTTTGCCGCCTTCGTCCGCCAGCGGCCGACCGCGTCGTAGTTCTCCAGCGCGAAGCCAAGCGGATCCATCCGCGCATGACAGCTGGCGCAGGATGGATTGGCGCGATGCTGCTCCATCGCCTCGCGCATCGTCAGCGCCTTGCCCGTCTTCGCATTGGTCTCCTGCAGCGCCGGGATGTCCGGCGGCGGCGGGGGCGGCGGCGCGCCGAGCAGGTTGTCGAGCATCCATTTGCCGCGCAAGACCGGCGAGGTGCGGTGCGCGTAGGAGGTGACGGTCAACAGGCTCGCATGGCCGAGCAGGCCGCGCCGCGGCGTGTCGGCAATCGACACGCGCCGGAACTGATCGCCGTAGACGCCGCCGATGCCGTAATGCCTGGCGAGCCGCTCGTTGACGAACGTGTAGTCGGCGGTCAAAAGCTCGAGCACGCTGCGATCGTTCCCCAGCACGTCGTGCACGAACAACTCGGTTTCGCGGCGCATCGCGCGACGCAGCGCCTCGTCGAAGTCGGGAAACACGCGCGGGTCCGGCGCCGCGGCGTCGACGTTGCGGAGAAACAGCCACTGCGCGGCGAAGTTGTCGACGAGCGCGCCGGCTCGCGGATCGGCCAGCATCCGCTTGACCTGGCGTTCGAGCTCCGGCGGAGCGCTCAACGCGTTGCGTGACGCGACGTCGATCAGCTGGTCGTCTGGAATGCTGCTCCACAGGAAGAACGACAGGCGCGAAGCGAGCTCCAGGTCGCTGATGCGGCCGGGCGCCGGCGCCGGGTCGCGTTCCGCGCGGAACAGGAAATACGGACTGACGAGAATCCTTTCGAGCGCGCGCTGGATACCGGCCTCGAAGCCGGCCTCGGCGCGTCCGTTCTCATAGAACGGCAGCAGCGTCCGGACATCTTCGTCGGTCACCGGCCGGCGGTACGCGCGCTTCGCGACCGCCGTCACGATTTCCTTCGCGCACGCCGCCTCCTGGGCGCCGCGCGCCGGATGGCAGGTGAAGATCCGGCTCCGGCTGGCCGTTTCGCCGGGCCCCGACGCCGTCAGCGGGCCAGTGATCGTGACGCTCGCCAGCGACGGCTGCGCGGGCGCGTTCGCCTGGCCGGAGCGGCTGAACGGACGAAGCACGTCTTCGACCGCTGCGGAGCTCTTCTTCACGAACGTGGCAATCACCGTGTGGTGCCCGGCCGGCACGAATCGCTTCGCCTGGAAGTCAGGCGCCGCCTGCTCGATCAAGGCGAGGGTCGCCGACGCCGGGGCGGGCCCGGCATTGCCGCGGCCACGGCCGCGGCCGCGCCCGTCGACCGTGAACACCTGGACGCGCTCGCCGTCGATCAGCAGCTCGAGGTCGTGGCGGTCGGGAGAGCGGCCGCCGCCGAGCACCATGCGGAACGTGTACTCGCCATCGAGCGGGAAGAAGCGCTCGATCCTGGTGCCGCCGCGCGTGCCGAACGGCAGACCCTCGAAGCGATCCTCCTGCGGCAGCTGCGGCGGAATCTTGTAGGTGTCGACAATCATCGGCGTCGACGCATCGCCGATGGCCAGCCGGCTGATCTTCTGCGCGGCCGACAGGTAGCGCTCGATGAGCGTCGGCGAGGTGCCCAGCGCGTCGGCGATGTTGTCGAACCCATAGCTCGCGTCGTCGGCCGGCAGGAGGACGTCGATCTCCATCTCGCGCGGCAAATCGTCGAGCGCCAGCAGATCGTGCGCCGCGTTCTTGTATTCCGTACGATTCAATCGGTGAAGCGGCGGGCGGACCCCGGGATTCGGGCGTGCCGCCGCGACGCGATCGAGCTCCGTTTCAAGCCAGCTCGCCACCCGATCGTAGGTCGCCGCATCAGGCCGCGGCCGCCCCGCCGGTGGCATCGCTGCGGTACGCAGCTTGGTGACGACCTTCTCCAGGGTCTGTTGGTGGGCGCCGATGTCCTGGAGGTCGACGCCGTCGAGCGCCAGCGAGCCGGTTCTCAATCGAGCGTTGTGGCAGCTGATGCAATAGCGCTGCAGAACCTGCTGGCGTTGTCTCCACTGCCGTCGCTGCGCCGCAGGGCGCCTGCGCCGGGCGCCTGGGCGCGCAGATATATCGACGCGGTGAACACCGCAGTGGCGGCCACGAGCGCGAGCACGGCAGGTGAGCGCGACATCTATTGGGGTGTCCGGTTGGTGCGGGTCTGGGCTTCCAGGTCCTGCAGCAGCGCCACCGTCGACGGCCATCGCTTTTCGGTGTTCGCAACGAACACGCCGTTGGCCACCGTCAGGGGCGTCCATCCGAGCTTGTTTCGCGCATCGATCCGCGCGCCCTTTTCGACCAGGTACTTGACGATCGAATCGGCGCCGCGCACCGCGGCGCCATGGAGTGCGGTGCTACCACCCCAGCGCATGTCGCCCAGGCCCTTGTCCGCGTACTCGGCAAGGTTCAGGGGATGACGATGGAGCAGCACCTCTGGATCGCCGGCGATGACCGTGTCGCCGTAGTCGGTGGCCGCGTTGACGTCATTCCCGAGCTCGAGGCACAGCTTCACCGCCTCGAGTG
The DNA here is from genome assembly GCA_963825245.1 of uncultured Acidobacteriota bacterium. Classification (GTDB taxonomy): domain Bacteria; phylum Acidobacteriota; class Vicinamibacteria; order Vicinamibacterales; family CAVVIG01; genus CAVREM01. Next base: position 268,951 of record CAWGSJ010000015.1, on the reverse strand, counting down.
CCTGGCTTTCGGGGATCCCGCTCTCGGGCCCCGGGCTCTCGCCGTCCCAGAAGCCGAGCCCGGAGGCCACCATCAGCGGCGTCACATGCTGCACGGTGGGAGTCTTCGGATCGGCGCCGTGCTCGATGAGCAACCGCATCAACGCGAGGTCGGCGCCCTTCGCAGCGATGAAGAACGGCGTCGCGCCCACTAAACTCATCCAGTTGCGGCCGATCGAGATGCCCCCCGGCGATCGCACCATCCCGAGATCGCGATCGAACGGGATCTCTCTCCAGTTGACGCGGACGTTCGGCTTCGCGCCGCGCGCGAGGAGCGCTCCCGCCAGCTCGAGGCTGTCGAGCGTGCCGGTCGACGTGCGCGGCGGCGCCGCGGCGTACCCGGGATTGCGCATCCAGGCCAAGGCATGCAGAGCCGAACCGCGTGGATCCTGTGCATTCGGATCGGCCCCGTGCTCGAGCAGCACGCCGGCCAGCTCGTAGTGCGCGTTGACAACCGCCATCGTCAACACGCGCGTACCGTCGGGGGCGGCGTCGTTGACATCTGCGCCGGCGGCGAGCAGCCGCCGTGCCGCCTCGACCTGTCCGCTGCGTACCGCGAACATGAGCGCCGTGAAGTCGCCAATCGAGCGCGCCTTCACGTCCGCGCCAGCACGAACCAGCGCCGAGATCGCGTCTGCGTGCCCCTCGACCGCCGACCACATCAGCGCCGTCTGGTTGCGCCAGGTTTCGTGCGCGTTGACCTGCGCGCCACGGTTCAGCAGGAGCGTGATCGCTTCCACGCGTCCCGTTCTCGCCGCCGCCATCAGCGCCGTTTCGCCCTCGGCGGCGGTTGTATTCGGATCGGCCCCCGCGTCCAGCAGGACCGTCAGGACAGCCGCATTGCCCGTGGCCGCGGCCACCGACAGCGGCATCACGCCATACCGGTTCGCGGCTTTGACGTTTGCGCCGCGCTGGACCAGGGCACGCACGACGTCCAGGTCCTCACGCTCGGCGGCCAGATGAAGTGGCGTTGCGCCGTCGGCTTCGGTCGCATTCACGTCTGCGCCCTGGGAGATCAACCGCAAGGACCCGGCTCGATCGCCTGCGCGGAGTCGATCGAAGAGCGCGGACGCGGGCGTCTGCGCCGCCGCAACCGGCCCATACAGCAGCAGCAGGCACACAATAGCCATGCGAAGTCGGACAAGGTCCGGCATGTTCCTTTTGTAGGGTGTCGCCGAGGTCCTCACAATACCCAACATCGGTTAGCGACTCGCCTCTAACTATAGCCGGGAGACGCGGCACCGATGAGCATTCCGGGGCAGCTTTTTGGCGAAAATGTGCGTATTTACTCGTCCCTGAGAACTGCGGCGGGGTTGACCAGCAAGCCGCTTCTCGCCGCGATGAACGACGCCGCAAGGCCGATGGCTGCCGTAACCGCGGCCACGCCCCCGATAACTCGAGGATCCCGCGCGCTCATCTCGAACAGCAGCGTGGCGACAACTGCGCTCAGTGCGACGGCCGCACCGGCCCCCATGACGATCCCGATCGCCAACGGAATCGACGACTGCCGCATGACCAGCGAGAGCACGGCCCGGCGGGTTGCGCCCAGCGCGACCCTGATGTTCATCTCGCGCCGGCGCCGGGAGACGCCGTAGGCCGTCGTCGCGTAGACGCCAATCATCGCGATCAAGAATCCCACGCCCGCGAACACGATGAACACCGTGACCTGGTAGCGGCGCGAGGCCAGCGCACTGTCGACGAGCTGCTGCAGCGGACGAACGCGCGCGATGGCGATCTCGGCGTCGAACGCTCTCGTGACGCGGCGGACTTCGACCGCCGCCGTCGCGGCGTCGATCGCGCCGCGCACGACCAGCGAGGCGCTGAGCCGGCTGCGGAACCAGTACGGCACGTAGACCATCAGCGGTGAGACAGCGTCGATCTGCGTGTTGTAACCGTCGGCGATGATCCCGACCACCTCGAACGATTTCTCCTTCGGGTCGCCCCGCAGAAACCGGCGTCCGATCGGATCGACTCCCGGCCATGCGACCGCCGCGGTCCGCTCCGTGATGACGGCAGGCGTGGTTGCCCCCTCGCGGTCGGCGTCCGTGAAGCTGTCGCCGCGCCTCAGGCGCATACCCATCGTCTTGAAGTAATCGGGCGCGATGAATCGATAGTTCGCGGTCGGCATTTGCGTGAACGGCCTGCCGTCATCCGTCACCTGGATGACGTCCACCCAGTTCTCGCCCGACAGCGGCAACGCCGACACCCACGACGCCGACGAAATCCCAGGGATCGCCTGGATCCGTTCCAGCAGCTGACGGTACGCGGCGGCCACCTTGTCGGGATCACTGTATCGCCCGGCCGGCATCGAGACGTCGACCGCCACGACGCCCTCTGGGGAAAACCCGCGATCGCTCCGCAGCAGCCTGGTGAAACTCATCGTCAAGAGGGCGGTGACTGCGAGCAGCGTCACGGCGAGAGCGATTTGCACGGTCAGGAGCATGGACCTCGTGCGGAGGCCCGCGCCGCCGATCGTGGTGCCGCCTCCGGCGCGAAGGATGTCCTGCACGTCGCGCCCCGACATGCGCCACGCAGGGACGATGGCCACGGCCAGTCCAGCAAGCCCCGCGACGAGTGCGGAGAACGCCAGCACCCGGACGTCGAGCGCCACCTCGGTGACGCGCGGCAGATCGATCGGCGCGGTCGTCACGAAGAGACGCAGCGAGATCGCCGCAACGCCGATGCCGAGCGCACCGCCGATCGCCGCCAGGATCAGCTGCTCCAGAATGACCCGCCCGACGAGCCGCCGGCCGCTTGCGCCCAGCGCCGTACGGATTGCCGCGTCGCGCAGCCTGGCGAGGGTCCGTGTCAGGGAGAGGTTGGCCAGGTTCGAGCAGGCGACCATCAGTACCGCCCCGATCGCGACGAGCAGCAGCACCAGCCCGCGTCGCGCACCGCCAACGATCGATTCGGAGAGCGGCCGCACCAGCGCGCGCAGCCCCACGCTCTGCTTCGTTTCGTCGGCCGCTTCACGGGCGATCTCGGACTGAAGGACGTCGAGCTCCGCCTGCGCCGCATCGGTCGTCGAGGCCGCCTTCACCCGCCCGATCACGGCGTAGTTGAAGTCGCCGATCGGTGAAATGCTCTGGAGGTTCAGTCGCAGCGGCACGAACACGTCCGCAGCGGCAGTGAGCTGACCCGGCCCGATCAGGCTCGAGAAGATTGGAACCCTCGCGTCCGCCGGGAGCACGCCCACAACGGTATGGGCCGCGCCGTTGACGACGATCGAGCGGCCGATCGCCGAGGGATGCGCGGACATCCGGTCGCGCCATATCGCGTGGCTGACGACGGCGACCCTGGGCTCATCGTTCCCTTCGTCAACACGGCCCAGCAGGCGCCCGAGCGCTGGCTTGACGTGCAGTACCTCGAACAACGTACCGGAGGTGCGCACCAGCTGGACCTGGGCGGCTTCCCCGAGCCCGGTCACGTTCGCCGGCGTGACGTTGTATTCGGCCATCGACTCGAATGTCGTCGATTGTTCGCGCCACCGATCGAAGTGGCGTGGGTTGACCGGGAGCATCGGATATTGGTCGGCAAACTCGCGCACGACCTCGTTCACAACAACGAGGCGGTGGGCTTCGTCGTAGGCAAGCGGCTTGAGCAGGATGCCGTTGATGATGGCGAATACGGCCGTGGTGGCCCCGATCGTCAGCGCGAGCGTCAGGACGACGATCGTGGAATAGCCCCGATCCCGGCCCAGCCCGCGCAGGACGTCCCGCAGGTCGAAGATCACGCCGGGTTTGACGGAGGGATTCGCGGATCGGTTCGGACGCCCAGGTGTAGTGCGGACCTTCAGGTCCGCCCCCGGCCAGCTGACAACCGTTGTCATGGCCGATGTCTCTTTTTCGTCAGCCAAGCGCGCCTACTGCGCGGCCGTGCACGCCCCTGCACCTGCCGGATTCAGGCATCCGGCTTGCGCATAGGCCATCGCCTCATCCATGCGACACCAACAGGGATTCACGCTGATCGAAGTGCTGATCGTGGCCGCGCTGATAGCCGTCCTGGTCGCGATAGCCGTGCCGCAGCTGCTGCGCGCACGGCTGGCCGCGAATGAATCGAGCGGCGTTGCCGCACTCCGGGCCATCTCGAGCAGCGAGGCGAACTACGCGACGACCTGCGGCTCCGGCGGGTACGCGACCGACCTCGCGGACCTGGTGAAGCCCGCGCCGGCGAGCGGCCATGGCTTCCTCAGCCCCGACCTGTCGGTCAACGGCGTCCGCAAGAGCGGTTACATCCTCGCGGTCGCCAAGAACGCCGATCCGGGGACCGCCGACGTGGTGCAGCCGACCTGCAACGCGGCGGCCTCGCCGCGCGCGACCTCCTTCTACTCCAACGCCATCCCGGTCTCCCCGGGGGCGACCGGCAATCGCTACTTCGCGACCGACACGCCCGGCACGATCTACGTCAGCATCGGCGCAGCCCTCCCGAACCCGATTCCAGGCGCGGCGCAAACGCTTCAGTAGTTTCTATCTGGTGCGGAACTATTTCTTCGCTGCGACCGGCGCGAGCTTCGTCACTTTGATTGCCCGCGAGTAGTCGAGGTATCGATCCGGTGTGCCGGTTACCTCGACCTGTCGGCCTACGTACGGCAGCAGCTTCGCGTACTTTTCAGCTGCGTAGTCGCCAGTGATCTTGAGGAGCCCGTCGCCGTCAGTGAGGATGGCGAGCGGTTGGCCCTTGCCGGCGCACTCCTTCGCGCACGCGACGTGGCTGGCGCCAGTCGACTTCTCGATCCCGAGCTTCGTGTAGCAGGAAACTTCGACGATCTCACCGCGTACAGTGAGCGGCTGCTGCGCGTGAACGACGGCGCCCATCGCGGTAGCGGCAAAGATCACGACCACCCACCGTATGCTCATGGCTCGTCTCCGTAAATCCGAAGCTCCCGAAATCCTCAACTCCTAAGATCCAGAGACCGTCACAGTGAGGTCGGCCGGCTCGAAAACGACGCCATCGTCGGCGAAGGCGCGGATCGTGTACGTGCCTGGCTCGGCGAAGGTCACGTTCGTCGACGCCTTTCCGTCCTTGACGACCATCCGCGGCGGCGTGAACGAGAGCCGCCCCGGACCCCGCCACTGCGTCCACGTGACGGCTAATCCTTCACGGCTCGGCTGAATGATCTGCTGCTGGATCGGCGACGACTGCCGGACCGTGACGAGCGGCTGCGGCGCGCCGCCCCGGCCGGCACCCGCGCCGCGAGCCGGATTGGGCTTCGGCGGTGCCGGCACGCCGTCGTCGCTGGCGTTGACGGCAAGCGCCAGCGGCTTGCCGACGACCGCGGTCAGCTTCCCGGGACCGTCGACGCTGATCGTCGGCGGGTTGTTCGGCGGCGCCGTGACGGAGTCGTTCGCCAGGCCGCGGCGATTCTGGCTGATGACGACCTGCGAGATCTCCCACTCCAGATCGAGCTTGCCGACGGCCTTTTCCGTCTTGCCGGCTCGGGTGAGCGTCCACACCAGCTGCTGCTTGCCGAAGGTCGCCGGCACGCGCACCTTGAACATGAATTGCTGCCGCCGCGGGTAGAAATGCGTCGGCTGTCCGCGGTCGGCCGGCTCAGGCGAGAAGGAGTTGTTCGGTCCGACCGGAATCTCGGGGCGCTCGTCGTAGTTCCGGTTCATGTAGCCGAAGACCATGTTGAACGAGCCGTCCGGATTCCGTTCCCAGCCCTCGTAGACCGGCGCGATGTTCTGCCCGGTGCCGTATGGAATCTGCGACTCGAGCTGCGGACCGGCGCCGAGCGGCGCCGCCGCGAGCGTCGCGGCGACGACCGCGGCGCCCCACGTCAGACGTCCCTGCATTGGTCTACTGCTGCTGTTGCTGCTGGGTGTTCGTCGATTGCGTCTGCTTGGCGCGCTCGGCGACCTGCTTGGCGAACTCGTCGTCGTCGAGCCAGACATAGCTGACCCACGCGAACGACATGTCGTCGATCGAGCGCTGGCCGAACCCGGCCCAGTTCTGCGGGTCGGGGTTGTAGATGTTGGTCGCGGTGTTGTTGTGCCAGCTCGTGACCTTGAGCATGGTGCCCTTCGGCAGGAGCGGTGCGGCTTCGTCGGCGTAGTTGTAGACGATGTGCCAGCCGAACTTGTAGCGATCGACGCAGCTGAGCGTCTCCATCTTGCCGTCGGGATAGATCGCCTGCATGCACTGCGCCTTGCCGCGGTTGTGGAGGTGCGGCTGGAACGCCGTGACGCGCGCGTTCTGGTTCAGGCGCGAGTACCCTTCGGTCCGGATATTGTCGGCGCCCGCCGGCAGGTCCATGTCGTCGTTGTCGCCAGTGTGCGACGACTGGTAGTAGTACTTCGGCGTGTAGCCCTTCGGATAGAAGTACAGCGCGATCTGGCTCGCGTCGCTCTTCGCTTCGCCAATCGGGTGGTAATGCATGTTGAAGCGGATCTTCGCGCCGGCCTTCACGAGCCGCCCGGTGCCTTCCGGGAAGATGTCGGCGTTCTTGCCGACGGCGTACTCGACGAGGAACTGCTCGCCGCCGGCACCGCCGTCCCGTCCCGCCAGCGTCACGTCGTTGTCGTCGTCCTGCATGAGCGTGCCGACCAGATGGTGTGTCACCTGCTTGTTGCCGACGCCCGGCTTGGCTTCGACTGCTCTGAGCCAGCGATCTTCCGTGAGACCGGTATCGATAAGATAGTTGCCCCACCAGTCGGAGCCCTGTCCCGGCACCTCGTGCCGCACGGAGGTGACGACGAGGTCTGGCGTGCCGAGGCTCCAGGCGTTATCGTCCTTGAACTCCACGGGCGGCGGCATGTCGGCCGCGTTGCCTTGCGGCGCGCCAGCATCCACCCATTTCACGATCGTCGCGATCTCCTCATCGGTGAGCGACGGATCGTCTTTGAACCTCGTGATGCCGACGCCGCGCGCGACGTGCCATGGGGGCATATTCCGCGCTTCGACCTCACGCTTGATCGATCGCGCCCACGGCCGCGCGTCCTGATACGTGAGGAGCGACATCGGCGCAATGGATCCCGGCCGGTGGCACCTCTGACACGACCGCTGCAGGACCGGTGCGACGTCTTTGGTAAACGTGACCGGCGAGGTCGACGCTGGTTTGGAGGTCTGCGCGGCGGCGGCGGACGTCATAGCGATCACGCCGGCCATTCCGAGCAGAATCGGGCGCAACTCGGCGAATCTCATCACAACCTCCCGAGGTAACAGCCATTCTGAGGTAACAGCCATTCTAAGGAAAGAGCGGCCCTCCTTCAATCCCGAGTTCGGCCGTTCGTGGGGGTGCCTAAATTGGCATCGTGGCTACTTGGCCTGCGTGCGCGTGTCGCCGAACCGCGGCGCAACAACGATTGCACGGATTCGGTGGACGATGCTACCGTCGTCCCGCCAACAGGCACGGCGTTCGCAGGTCAGCGGCGCGGTCTCAAGGATGCCCGAACCGAACCTGACTGAACGCGTGGCCCTTCTGGAGCAAAACGTGCGGGACCTGGAGACCCTCCCGGCGCGGATGGCAGGTGTCGAGTTGCAGATCGTGCAACTCCGCGAGGAGATGCGGGGGGAACTTTCTGCAGTCCGCCACGAAATCGCTGACCTGCGAGGTGCGTTTCGCCTCGAGTTGCACACAACCGCCGAGGCGCTGCGCAAGGAGATCCACGAAGTCAACGTGGCATTGAGACGAGAGATCCGCGAGGGCGACGAGGGAACGCGGCGACAGATGCGCGAGATAAACGACGAAACCCTCCGTTACATGCGCGTCCTGCATGAAGACGTGATCGCCCGCATCAAGGCGCTCGGCGACGCCCGCCGGTAGACTTCAGTCACAAGCCGCCGATCGACCACTGGACAAAACGAGACATCCCGAAGGGCCTCGACGGTAGAATGCGCCTCATGCAGAAGTGGGAGTACCTGCAGGATCGACGTCACGCTCTACCGCGACGGCGCCGGCGGCGGTACGCGCGAACTGCTGGCGGTCACCCTGCCCGGAGCGCATCCGGCAAGCATCACCGACCCGTTCGGATCCATGGGCGTGCTGAACAAGCTCGGCGCGGACGGTTGGGAACTGGTCGACGTCGAACCCGGCGCGCTATTCCTGAAACGGCCGACTAAGCGTCGTAAATCCTGAATCGGCCCTCCGCGTCCTCGTCTATTTCTTTGTTAACTCGAACACGTAAATGGCGTGCCCGTAATTGGGATGCCTGATCTCCGGTGAGATCGCGCGCGGCACCTGGCGGGGGCTGCCGCCGCCCAGGCCGGTGGTTACCGCCACGTACTGCCTGCCGTTCGCGGTAAACGACACCGGGAAGCCCTGCACCGAAGTCGCGAGCCGCGTGTCCCAGAGGATCTGCCCCGTCTTCGCGTCGAAGGCGCGGAAGTGGCGATCGAGATCACCGACGAATGCCACGCCGCCCGCCGTCGACAGCACCGACGTGAGGAACGCCGCGCGCTGCTGGTAGCTCCACAATTCCTTCATCGAGACGACGTCATAGGCGGCGAGCCTGCCGACGTTCCCATCCGAACCCGGCATCTCGAAGAAGCGCCGGTCCGCCGCCGTCCCGCCGGCTCCTTCGCGGAACTCGACTTTCCGTCCCGATGATCTCCATGCACGACTGGCTGAGCGGGATGATCAGCGCGTTGGTCGGCTGGTGATAGCTCATCGCTTGCCAGTTATGTCCGCCTTCGGTGCTCGGGCACGACTGGTACCCATTGCTCGGCCTGCTGCTCGATGATGTCGGGGCGGTAGGTCGGCACGCCGGTCTTCGGATCGATCCGGTCGAACACGTTCTGAAAGACGGTTTCCTTGTAACCGAGGAACCGGCCGTTGGTGCGATCCAGCTTCCACAGGATGCCGGCCTTGCCGATCGTGAAGACCATTTTCTGGCCGCCGGCGTCGACCAGGACGCGTTCGTAGACCTCGTCCAGGTCGAGCGACTCGCCGGGCGCGTGCTGGTAATGCCACGCCAGCTTGCCGTCGTCGACATTCAGCGCGACCGTCGATGCCGCGTAGAGCGCCGCGTCGAATACCGTGTTGCCGCGGCTGGCCGGCATCCACGGCTTCGCCTGCGCGACGCCCCAGTAGGTGAGGTTCAGGTCCGGATCGTAGCTGCCGGCGATCCAGGTCTCGCCGCCCTTCCTGAAGTTGTCGGTCACCTTGCCCCACGTATCGCCGCCCGGTTCGCCGGCGTGTGCGATAGTGTTGAACTTCCACAGCTGCTTGCCGGTCTCGGCGTCATAGGCGCTGATGAAGCACCGATCCGGGCCGAAGCGGCTGCACCCCTGCAGCCCCTGGATCACCTTGCCGCGCGCCACGATCGGACCGCTGGTGTTCGAATAGCCCAGCGTGCGGTCCGCAATCACCGTCGCCCAGACCTGACGGCCATTGCGAGCGTCGAGCGCGACGAGCCGCGCGTCGGTGGTCGCAAGGATGATCTTGTCCTGGTAGATGGCGAAGTTGCGCATCGACCCCATCCCGATCTGCTGAATCGGGACCGACCTCGTTTTCCCAGACGAGATTGCCGGTGGTGGCGTCGAGCGCCTGCACGATGTTCCCTGGCTGGACGAGTACATCGTGCCGTTGTGAACGATCGGCATGTTCTGGTTCGCGCCGGCGTCGTCTCTGATCGCCCAGACCCACGCGAGCCGCAGGTCCTTCACGTTGTCGCGCGTGATCTCGTTGAGCGGGCTGTAGCTCGAGGCCGAATACGTCCGCCGCGCCATGAGCCAGTCGCCCGGCGGCGGATTCCGCAGCATCTCGTCGGTGACCGGCACGTAGTTCTTCACCTCGCCCTGGACGGTCTGCCCGCGCGGGGTGGGCGCGGCGCCGCCGCGTCCGGCGGGGATTGGATTGCCATCGGCATCGAACCCACCCCGGCCGCCTGCGCCGCCTCGGCCCGCGGGTGGCTGGCCTCGTCCCGCGGCGGCCGGCGGCGCGGCTGCCTGCGCCTGCGCCGACGGACGCTGACCGGTCGCAATCGACCCGATCGTCACGTTGGTCGAGGCGGTCATCGGCTGCGCGCCGGCACTGGCGCCGTTGGACTGCAGCATGTACGCGACGATGGCGAGATATTGATCGTCAGAGAGCCGCGCGCCGCCCGGCGGCATCGTCGATCGAATGAGGCCGAAGAGCGCGTCAACGCCCTGCGTCCGCCATTTGCTCATGAAGTCTGCGCCGGCGAGCTGCGGGGCTTCGTTTCTCCCACCCAGATCGGCGACGTGACAGCTTGCGCAATTCGCCTCGTAGGCGGCGCGCCCGGCGGCGGCTTGCGCCGCGGTGTAGACCGGCGCGGCCGATGGCTGTTGTGCCACCAGAACAGCGGCGAGAACACCGAGGGAGCAGAGGACGCAGAGGCTGAATCCCGTCTTCATCGTTTGGTCTCCTGAACCAGCAACCAGCCCCACAAGTTTCCGTCGGGCGCTTTCTCGCTGTGCAGCTGGACGTAGAAGCGCTCGCGGGCGAGGTCTTCGACTTGCGAGGGCGAGAGATCGAATGATCCGCCGATCTTGCCGCTCGTCCCCGGCGTGACGGTGAAGTCGAACACGGCGGGTCCGCGAATCCCTTTCGGCGCGCGATGCAGCTTCGCAAACGTCGCCGGCGATGCCAGTCCCTCGAATGTCCCGGCGATGGTCAGCTTCGTCCCGGACAGCGTCGCCGTCACCGATCCGACGCCGGTGACATTGGGTGACGCCGCGGCGACCGGCACCGGCGAAAGCCGTCCTTTGTAAGCGGGCGCAGCCTGGGCAGAAACCAGGGCGGGCAGCACCGCCAGCGCGGCCGTCAGCAACGCGGCAGATCGGTTCATGAGCCGCGATTTTATCCTGAACCGATAGCCTTCGCGGCCGGCGGGAAGCTTCCCTGATACCATTGCTTGTGCCTGATCCACGGACCTCACACCGTTCGAGTCGCACCGCCGCGCTCGTGGTGTTCTTCGCCTGCTTCGCCGCCTGCGACAGCCGCGGCGTCCCGCCGGCAGCGGACGGCTCGGGGCCGGTCGACAACACCGATGAATCGGTCGTCGTTCAACTGCTTCGCGATCCAATCGCGGTCGAACCGTTCACCCTCACCGACCTCGACGGCCGCACCCTTTCGTCCGCGGACTGGAAGGGCAAGGTGGTCCTCGTGAACTTCTGGGCGACGTGGTGCCCGCCCTGCCTCGCGGAGATCCCGGACCTCATCGCGCTGCAGAACAAGTACCGCGACCGGCTCGTCGTCGTCGGCATTTCCGAGGATGAGATCTCGCCCGAGCAGGTCAAGCGGTTCGCCGCTGATCGAAAGATCAACTACCCGATCGCCATGACGAACCCCGAGCTGTACAAGCGGTTCACTGGCATCAACGCGCTGCCGACCACGTTCGTCCTCGACGCCAGCGGACAGATCGCCTATAAGCGCGTCGGCCTCCTGCAACCGCTGCAGACCGAGGGCGTGACGCGCGCGCTGGCCGGCATGAGCCTGCGTGCGCGTGTTGAGCGCGTCGAAGATCCTGCGCGGCTGAGCAGCGAAGGCGTGGCGCAGATCAAGGACGTGCCCGGCGTCGACCTGTCGCGCATCCCTCCCGATCGCAAGGCGGAGGTGCTGCAGGCCCTCAACGGCGAGAACTGCACGTGCGGCTGCGGCCTGAGCGTGGCCAAGTGCCGCATCGACGATCCGCAGTGCGACGTGAGCCTGCCGATCGCGAAGAAGATCGTCGCGAAGTACACGTCCGCGCCGTAAACGGAGGTGCCTTCGTTCTCGGCGGAGGCCACAGAAAAACACGGAGGCGCGAAGACACGGAGTACGCACGGAGACGAAAGTGCAGCGCGCAACCAGCGGCCGGCAGCGCCGGCCGCGGCTGACGACGAACGAGCCGACGAAAATGCAAGCCATCACACGCCAGGGCTTGTATTTTCGCCGGCTCGTTCGTCGTCAGCGCCCCGCTACGCGGGGCGGTCGCGCGCCTCGCCTCCGCGCGTCCTCCGCTGCCCCGTGCCTCCGTGTTATTCAGTGGCCTCCGATCAACTCCCGGGGCCGCGACGTTGTGTTCAACACCCGTCGGACGCCGTCCATCAGACGCTCGACGTTGAAGTTGATGAGCAGCCCCGCCGGCTTGTTCGCGAGACGAACGTAAGTCAGCAACTGCGCCTTGGCCAATGGGGTAAGCGCTTCAACAGACTTGACTTCGACCACTACGCTATCTTCGACGATGAGATCGGTCCGATAGACGGACTCGATCCGAAGGGACTTGTACTGCATCGCGAGCGGCTGCTGGGCCACGAACCGCAGGCCCCTTGCCGTCAACTCGTATTTGAGGCACTCAACGTACGCCGATTCAAGGACACCCGGGCCGACGATCCGGTGGACCTCGATCGCACCGGCGAGAATGAGTCCGGTGAGGTGATTTAGAGCGGCATTGTCGACCAGCATGCCGCACGGTCGGTGCAACCCATGCACCGTGGCGATTCGGGCGGTATTTCAATTCGACCGCTACGAAGTACGCAGATTCTGCCGGTGACAGTCGCTCCGCGACCTCAAACTTCTGCAACCACCCCTCGATCGATTCGCTTATGCTGATGATCGTCAAGGAGCCGCAGGTGTTGAAAAAAGTGCTATTCGCCATCGTCGCGTCCGCAACCCTGTTTCACGCCGACGGCCTCGCGGCCCAGGCGCAGCCGCCTGCGCCCCCGCCTGCGTCCGCGTCCACCGAGAAGATCGACTACAGCGACGGAAAGACGTGGCTGTGCCGGCCAGGCCGCCAGGACGCGTGCGCGATCGATCTGACGACGACGGTCATCGCGCCGGATGGGGCGTTCACGCGCGAGGCGTGGGCGGCGGATCCCAAAGCGCCGATTGATTGCTTCTACGTCTACCCAACCGTTTCGACCGACGCCGGCATCAACAGCGACATGACGGCCGACCCCGCGGAACTGAACGTCGTCGCGACGCAGTTCGCGCGGTTCGGGTCGAAGTGCCGGCCGTACGCGCCGCTCTACCGCCAGGTCACACTCGCCGGCCTGGGCGCGATGATGGCCAAGGGCGCGCCGGCGCTCGACCGCGGGGTCGCGTACGACGATGTGCTGAATGCCTGGAACTACTACCTGCAGCACGACAATCAGGGCCGCGGGGTGGTGCTCGTTGGCCATTCGCAGGGGTCATTCGTCCTCGCCGAGCTGATCCGCCAGGAGATCGACGGCAAGCCGGTCCAGTCGCGGATGGTGTCGGCGATCCTGATGGGCGCGACCTTCACGGTACCGAAGGGCCGCGACGTTGGTGGCACGTTCAAGAACATCAGTGTGTGCAAGAGCAACGCGCAGATCGGCTGCGTCATCTCGTTCGCGTCGTTCCGATCGACGATTCCGCCGCCGGCCAATACCCTGTTCGGCCGCGCGCCGTCGGCCGATCACGTCGCGATCTGCACGAACCCGGCAGCGCTCGCCGGCGGCAGCGGCCAGCTGCACGCGTATCTGACGGCAGGAGCCCGCAGCATTGTCGGACAGGCGCCGGCGACGGCCTGGGTCACGCCGGAGAAGAAGGTCGAAACGCCGTACGTCAGCGTGCCTGGTCTGCTCACCGCGCAGTGCAGCACGAACGAGAACGCGACGTTCCTCGAGGTCACGGTCCACGGCAATCCGTCCGACCCGCGCACCGACGACATCAGAGGCGATATTGGCATTCCGCCCAACGTTCAGGGGAACTGGGGCCTCCACCTCATCGACGCCAATCTCGCGATCGGGAACCTGGTGGACATCGTTGGACAGGAAACGAAAACGTACGTTTCGAAGAAATAGGGTGCTGGGGGACTGACGCCGTAGGGTGCTTCGTTTCTTACGCAGTAGGGTGCTTTGAGACTGTCGTTGTAGGGTGCTCGGTGCTTACGTTGTAGGGTGCTCGGTGCTTACGTTGTAGGGTGCTTGGAGGACGCTCGTCGCAGCATTGCTGATGGGGCTCGGATCGGCGCCCGAGGTCGAGCGCCTGCTCGTCCCGATGACCGCGAAGCGGACAGCGGACATCGCCTCACGCCAGAAAATCTCGCTCGCGGGGAAGACCGTTCGCGAAGCACTCGACACGATTGTTGCAATCGATCCGCGATATCGATGGATCGATATCCACGGCGTGCCAGTCGTTCGGCCATGGGCGTCGTGGGCCGATCTCGATCACCTCCTGTCGTATCGGCGCGACGATGTGCCAGGCACCGTGGCCAGCTGCCGGAATCTCCCCCGCGACCCCTAGGCGGACCTGAAGGTCCGCACTACCCGGCGCCCACGAACCCCGACTCCCAGTCGACGCGGCAAGCTCTGAGCCCTCCCAGTCCCCAGCCCCCCAGCCCCCGACATATACTTCCCCCTCATCCATATGCCAGTACCCCGTCTTACTCCCATTCAGTGGCTGATCTGCGCGATCGCGTCACTCGGCTTCGCCTTCGACATCTACGAAGTCCTCATGGCGCCGCTCGTGGTTGGGCCGGCCATCGCGGAACTGACCGGGGCGAAACCGGGCACACCGCAATTCAACTACTGGGTCGGTCTGTTCTTCTGGGTGCCGGCCCTGGTCGGCGGCGCGTTCGGGCTGCTCGGCGGCTACCTCACGGACCGGTTCGGCCGCCGGCGCGTACTGGTCTGGTCCATCCTGCTCTACGCGTTCTCGGCGCTGGCCGCGGGATTCTCGACCAGCGTCACCATGCTCCTCGTGCTGCGCTCGACCACTTACATCGGTGTGTTCGTCGAGTTCGTGGCGGCCGTGGCGTGGATCGCTGAGCTGTTCCAGGAACCGAAACAACGCGAGTCGGCCCTCGGTTACACACAGGCGTTCTCGTCGATCGGCGGCATCATGGTCACGGCCGCGTACGCCGCCGCCGTGACATACGGCGACAGCTTTCCCGCCATTCACGGCGCGCATTCAGCGTGGCGCTACACGCTGATGTCAGGCGTGATCCCGGCGCTGCCGCTGATCATCATCCGGCCGTTCCTCCCGGAGTCGCCGGCGTGGCAGGAGAAGAAGGCGGCGGGAACGCTCAAACGCCCGAGCATTGCCGCGATCTTCACACCCGGACTGCGCCGGACGACGATCGTGACGACGATCCTGTTCGCGTGCGCGTATGGCGCGGCGTTCGGCGCCATCCAGCAGATGCCGCGCATCGTGCCGGGCCTACCGGAGGTGCGGACTCTACCGGTGCAACAGCAGCAGCAGGCCGCGAGCGCGGTCCAGGCCTACCAGGAAGTCGGTGGCCTGGTCGGCCGTTTCGTGCTCGCGTTCCTCGCGATCCGGATCGTGTCGCGCCGCCGACTGCTGCGCGTCTTCCAGATTCCGGGCTTGCTCGTGCTGCCGCTGGTTTTCTACTACGCCGGCACACACAGCCTGCTGCTGACGCAGTGGGGGATGTTCCTCGCCGGCTTCTTCACCGTCGCGCAGTTCTCGTTCTGGGGGAACTACCTGCCGCGCGTCTATCCGACCCACTTGCGCGGAACAGGCGAGGGGTTCGCCGCCAACATCGGCGGGCGCATGATGGGCACCGGCTTCGCGTTCGTCACGACGCAGCTGACGAATGTGATGCCCGGCGCAACCCCGCCGATGCGCCTCGCCTCCGCCGCGGCGCTGGTCGGCCTGCTCGTGTACCTGATCGGACTCACCGTGAGCCGGTGGCTGCCGGAGCCGAAGGGTGAGGCGTTGCCTGAATGAGGCTACGGAGGGGACGGAGCTAAACGGCTCGGAGGGGACGGAGCTAGACGGTTCAACACGAAGACACGATGACACGGAGATACACGGAGAAGACAGTGCGCGACCAGCGGCCGGCATCGCCGGCCGTGTGCTGACGACGAAAGAGCCCGAGAAATACAAGCCCGAGAGAACTAGCTGGCTTGTATTTCTCGGGCTCTTTCGTCGTCAGCGCCCCGCTCCGCGGGGCGGTCGCGCCGCAGCGTGACTGCCTCCGTGCGTCACCGTGGCTCCGCGCCTCCGTGTTGAACCGTCCACCTTCGACACCTCCGTGCTCACGTCGAAGTAGCGACCGAGCGTGGCCCGCCCCGGGATCGCCCCCGCGGTCATCAGCGACACAATCCACATCAGCAGCGCCGACACGATCGTCATCGGCACCACCGGCAGAAAGCCGAGCACGAGCGCGCCCTGCGGGGCGCGGGTGATGATGTCGGCGCCGAACGCGGACCACACCGGAACCGCGGTGCCCGCCGGCGGCGCCGGGATCGATTGCTGGATGACGGCAACCGCGGCGACGGTGGCGGCGGTCCAGAGAGTGCTCGCCAGCGCGCCCCACCTGGTGCTGCCCTTCCAGAAGATCGCCGCCACCAACAGAGGCGACAGCGCCGAGTAGCCGGCGAAGGCGTACTGCGTCGCGATGTCGAAGATCGATTGCGGCACCTGCATGGCGATCGCATAGGCCACGATTGTGATCAGCACGACGAAGATCCGTCCGGTCGTCACCTGGACGGCCTGGCCGAACCGGGCTTTCCCTCCATAGAACGCGAACACGTCTTCCGTAAACATGGTGGACAGCGCCAGGATCTGCGAATCGCTCGCCATCACTGCCGCCATCACGCACGCGCCGAGGATCGCCGCCAGCCACACCGGCGCGTAGCCGTCCACCAGCCGCAGGATCACGTCGTCGCCGCTGGCGCGGACACGGAGCCGGTCCCGATCGGCCGGCGCGAGCGTCGCCCCGCCCAGCGCCAGCTCGCTGCGCGCCTCGAGCTTCGCCTCGATCGCTGGCACGTCGTGCGCCGCGTTCGCGGCGAGCCCGAGAAAGACGGACGGCAGCCAGATCGCCAGCATGCACAGCGGGTAGATGATGACGGTCTTGCGGAAGTGGCCCAGGCGGCGGGCGGTCAGGCAGAAGATGCCGATGTGCGGAAACGCGATCGAGGAGAGCGGGATGAACGTGTAGCTGAAAAAGTAGAGCGGCGCAAAACGCTCGCGCGTCAGGAGTGGTGCCGTCGACGCCGACCCGGCCAGCGATTCCATCGCGGCGGAGAATCCGCCCATGCCGGCGCCGATCACGACGACCGCGATGGTGCCGAAGAGCAGGAAGAGCACCGTCTGGAGGGTGTTCACCCAGGCGGTACCGCGCATACCGCCGAAGAACACGTAACCCATGACGACCAGCGAGACGATCGCCCCGCCCAGCCAGAACGGGATGGCGCCGCCGCTCACCGCGGCGAGCGTCGTGCCGCCACCCATCACCGCGATGATGATGTACGGCACCAGCAGCACGGCCTGGACGGCGAAGATCACCGTGCCGATGTGGCCGCACTCCCACCGGTCGCGGAACATCTGGACCGGCGTCATGAACCCATGGCGGCGGCCGAGCGCCCACAAACGCGTGCCGATCACCAGCAGGCTGACCGGAATCACGAGCGCCGACGACGACGCCATCAGGCCGAAGGTGATGATGCCGTTGGCGAACGCGTGCCCTGACGCGCCGAGGATCGAGAACGCGGTCATGTTGGCGCCGAACAGCGACAACAGGAAGACAGCGGGACCGAGCGATCGGCCCGCGAGGAAGTAGTCCTCGGCGTCAGCGCGCCCGCGCGACGAGCGGAACGCGAAGATGCCGATGTACAGAGCAATCGCCAGGTAGGCGAAAACGACGGCGGCCTGGATCATTCTTCGCTCGACGGATCCAGGTGGCCGGGCCAGGTCGTCCTGACCAGCAGCCAGAGCAGCAGCGTGCAACCGACCGTATACGCGGCGTGATAAAACAGGCCGACCGGCAGGAAGCCGAAAACGAACGGCCGCGCCTCGCGCCAGAACCAGGTGTCCTGGTGCAGCACGTAGAACACGGCCACGAGAGCGGCGGCGAGAGCGTTCATAGGCGACTACTACAAGCTATCTCAAAACCAGCCGGACCTGCGAGCGAGCGCGGCGAGCGAGCCACGCGAACGGAGCGCGCCGGCGCCAGCGGCGCGCGAGAGAGCGTGTGGGGAGTCCGAGGGCGCAGCCCTCGGATAAGATAAAGACCCGGATATACTGCGGCACTCATGACCATGACAGGCGCACACATTGTTTCCGATCCGGCCGCGGCGCGCACGGCGCTCGACGCGCGCGTCCGCGACATCGTCAGCTGGCACTTCGATCCGGCGACCGGCTCTCCTTTCTGGCTCGAGTACGCGAACAAGCTCGGATGGGATCCGCGGCGTGAGATTGGCGGCTTCAGCGACCTCGGCAAGCTCGGCGCGTTCGAGGACGAGTGGCTTCGCGGCGGCCCGGTCCAGCGCTGGATCCCGAAGGCGCTGGCCGGCAAACCCGTGTTCGTGTTCGAGACCGGCGGCACGACCGGGACCCCGAAGACGCGCGTCGCGTTCCAAGACTTCCGGACGGACTACGAGCTGTTCAGCGACACGCTCCCCGACGAGCACTTTCCACGCGGTTCGAACTGGCTGATGCTCGGGCCGTCAGGGCCGAGGCGGCTCCGGCTGTCGGTGGAGCATCTCGCGCAGTATCGCGGCGGCATCTGCTTCTGCGTCGACCTCGATCCGCGGTGGGTCATCAAGCTGATCAAGAAGGGCTGGAGCGAGCATCTCGAGGCGTACAAGGCGCACGTCATCGACCAGGCGGTCACGATCCTTCAGGCCGGCCACGATGTCCGGTGCATGTTCACGACGCCGAAGCTGCTCGAGGCGCTCGCGTTACGGCTGGAATCAATGGGCACGACGATCCGGAGGATGGGGATCACGGGAATCTTCTCGGGCGGGACGGAGTTCACTCCGCAGTGGAACCGCTTCGCGCACGAGGAACTGCTCGACGGCGCCTATATGACGCCGACCTACGGCAACACGCTGATGGGGCTGGCCGCCAGCTCTCCATCCGGGCCGCACAACAACTACAAGATCACCTACTACGCGCCGCAGCCGCGCGCGGTGATCGAAGTCGTCGACTTCGACGATCCGAAGCGCGTCGTCGACTACGGCCAGACCGGGCGCGTCAAGCTGACCACGCTGACAAGAGAGTTCTTCGTGCCCGGGTTCCTGGAGCGCGACGAGGGCGAGCGCGAGCCGCCCTACGAGAAGTACCCGTGGGACGGGATCAGCGGCGTGCGCCCGTTCAGGGGCTTTGCGGCGACCACGACGGTGGGCGTGTACTAAGAGCCCGTATCCACTTTGGCGTCACGGCAGGCGGTTGAACGTCGCCGTGTACGCCGTGCCTGACGCGTACGTCCCCCCGGGCACCAGGAACAGCGGAAACGTCCCCAGGGTGGAGCTCTCGACCCGATAGG
This sequence comes from uncultured Acidobacteriota bacterium, assembly GCA_963825245.1. GTDB lineage: Bacteria > Acidobacteriota > Vicinamibacteria > Vicinamibacterales > CAVVIG01 > CAVREM01. The sequence continues at coordinate 249,768 of CAWGSJ010000015.1, read as the reverse complement.
TTCCCTGCGCGAGCTTCGGTGAGCGTGGACCTCGGAAGAGGACTATGAAGCTGTTCTCGTCGGCTACAGCGCCGGTATGACGCGCGGTCGGCACGTCATCAACGCTCATCAGCTGCAAGCCAATCGACCTCGGCGATCTTCGGACGATCATCAACTGGCCGCGGCAGCTTTCGAACAGATCCCTTCGCAGCCAGGCACCGTTGTCGTCAGCGGGCGGCGGCGGCTGCTGGGCGGCGTGGGCGACATGCTCGCACAGCCCTTCGACGGTAGAGAGCGACGCGGCCGCACAGATTCCAAGCTTGATCGCACGACGCCGTGAAGTGTTCATGGCCTGAGGCCTCCTTACTCAGGCTTTCGTCCGGAGTCGTGCGGCAGCGTAGTGTTTCTATTGGGAGACACGCGGCGGATGACGCGGGTTCGGATGCGCGGGTTTGCGCATGGCTGTCCGTCTAGACGTCGCCGGCTGGCGCGACGGGCTGCGCATACATGCGCGGCGCGTCGCCTGCGTGCCAGGTTGCACGCGTCATTTGAAAATCGAATCGTTAGGTCTTCGGAAAAGGAGTGGGCCGTCCGGCGCGGTTCTTTGAGTGTCGAGCCTAGGCGACCTCGAACAGACTCGCGAGATCCGGCGGGATGTTCGTCGCCTTGATCGGCTCGCCAGGAACGCGGCGGACGCAGATGATCGTCAGGGAGCCTTCAGCGTGGACTTCGCCGTTGCGACGCAGCGTCGCCGCATAGCGGATCGTCTTGCCGGTCTTCTCGGCGACGCGGATGTGGACGTCGAATTCGTCCTCGAACCGGAGCGGCTTCCTGAACTCGAACGAGGCGGCGACGCGCGGCCAGCCGATACCGCGATCGTGCTGGTTGATGCTGACGCCGGCCGCGCGCCACATCGCGTGCTCGGCCTCTTCCACGTACTTGAAGAAGTTGGTGAAGTGCACGATGCCAGAGGCGTCGGTCTCGGGAAACTGCACCCGGCGACGGTAGATGAATTCCGAAATCGGCACGATTACGTGTAGCGCACCGTGGCGTGTTCGGGCTTGAAGAAGCGCGGCAGCAGGCTGTCGACTCGCAGCAGCCCTTCGCGGGTCAGCGTCACGCGATCGGGGCCGGTGCTGAGGAATCCTTCCGCCGCCAGCCCGGCGAGCTGTTCACGGTAGCGCGAGACGACGTCCTCGCCGTACTTTCCCGCGAAGTACGACGGCCGGATCGAGCCGAGCTTCAGCTGCAGCACGAACTCGCGGATCATCCGCTCCTCCGGCGTCGGCCGGAGCGCGCGCGCCAGGGGGATCGTCCCGGCTTCGATGGTGCTGCAGTACGCCTCGAAGGTGTCGAGGTTCTGCATGTGGACACCGTTGATGTGGCCGAACGAGGCGACGCCCAGGCCGACCATGTCGGCGCCCTGCCAGAGCCGGTCGCGGTACACGAACTTGGTCGCCGGGCTCTTCACGGCGGTGTACGCCGATCCGATCGTGTAGCCGGCGCCTTCCAGCGCCTCGAACGCCTCCTGCACCCACCGGCGCTTGGTGGCCCATCCCGCCACCTGGCTCGGAACGGCGTCCGCACCGGTCAGCAGGTTCCGGCTGATCGTCGTGTTGAACGGCAGCTCCATCTGATAGACCGTGACGCTGTCGGGCGCCATGTCGATCGTCCGGCGCACGCACGCCGTCCAGTTCTCGTCGGTTTCGCCCAGCATGCCGGCAATGAGGTCGATGTTGATCTGCGGAAAGCCGAGCGACTGCGCGTACTCGTAGGCGCGGCCGATTTCGCCCGACCGGTGCGCCCGCCCGTTCGCCTCGAGGATGGCATCGTCGAAGTTCTCGACGCCGAGGCTGAGGCGGGTGACGCCGATATTGCGGATCGCCCGCAGCTTCCCATCCGTCAGAGTTCCCGGCTCGCACTCGAAGGTGATCTCTTCGGCCGAGCGCCATGGGCTGACGTTGTCCATCCGCCGGACGAGCCCCTCGAGCTGGGCGGTCGAGATGTAGGACGGCGTGCCGCCACCGAAGTACACGAAGTTGAGCGGCCGCCCGGCGATCGCCTTCTGCGTGCTGTAGAGCTCCCACTCGCGGGCGAGCACGTCGAGGTATCCCTGCACTTCCGAGGCGTTCTTGTCGGTGTAGACGCGGAAGTAGCAGAAATGACACCGCTTCCGGCAGAACGGGATATGAAGGTAGAGGCCGAGCGGGACGCTGCTGGCTGGGGCCGGAGCACCGAGCGCCGGTCGCGCGTCCGTCTCGACCGCCTCCTTCTTCCACACGGAAAACGGCGGGTAGTTGGCAATGAAATAGTTGCCGACTTCAGTGCGATCCGAAGCTGCTGACGTGGTCATGGATGGATGAGCGCCTGCAATATATATGAATTTACGATCCGACCAATTAGAATGCTTACCACTTCATTATGTTGCAGTTATCGGTTCTTCGCTGGGGCCAGCCGTATCAAAGCCTCGATATCGACCAGGTTGTTCACTTCCAGAGCGGCGAGCCGATCGCCAGGGTCGGCCGCGCCAATGGCGGCCTGATCCAGCGCGACATGCGCAAGGCGTCGCGGGCGCGCGACGTGCTGCGCGAGATCCCGATCCAGGAGCTGATCGCGCGGGTCGGGAAGGCCGGCGAGCTCTATTCCGACGCGGAGCTGCCCCTGGGCGACGGCAGCCAGACGCCCGACGAGTTCGTCCGCGCGCAATCGGGATCGACCGGCATCCCGGAGCGGCTGTGCCGCGCGAACATGAAGAAGAATACCTTCGTGCTCGCCGAGATGCGGCGGATCCTCGAATCGCTCACGCGCGGCCTGGATCTCGACGTGCTGACGCGCGGCTACGGCGAGGAGCGCGGGGTCCCGATCTCCCTCCAGGCGGAGAGCCCGATCCTCGGGCTCGTGCTGCCGTCGAATTCGCCCGGCGTCCACACGTTGTGGCTGCCGGTGATCCCCATGCAGATCGGACTCGTCCTCAAGCCCGGCCCGCAGGAACCGTGGACGCCGTTCCGCATGGCGGAAGCGTTTTTCGCCGCGGGCATCCCCCGCGAGGCGATTTCGATCTACCCGGGCGAGGGCGACGTCGGCGCGGCGGTCCTCGAGGGGTGCGGCCGCAGCCTGATCTTCGGCGGCACGCCGACCGTGGAGCGCTATCGCGGCAACCCGCGCGTGCAGGCGCACGGCCCCGGGTTCTCGAAGATCCTCATCGGCGACGACCAGGTGGACAACTGGGAGCAGCACCTGGACGTGTTGGTGGACAGCGTGTTCGCCAATAGCGGCCGCGGTTGCATCAACTGTTCCGGCATCTGGGCCAGCCGCCACGGCCGGAAGATCGCCGAGGCCCTGGCCGCGCGGATGGCCGCCGTCCGTCCGCTGCCGCCCGAGGATCCCGAGGCAAGCCTCGCCGCGTTCACGGTCCCAGGCAGCGCGGAGTCGATCTCGAATGCGATCGATGCCGACCTGAAGGGGCCGGGGGTCGTCGACGTGACCGCAAGGCACCGCGACGCGCCGCGCGTGTCCAGACAGGGGCGCGCGGAGTATCTCCTTCCAACCGTCGTGCACTGCGAGTCGCCGGACGCCGCGATCGCCGCGAAGGAGTACATGTTCCCCTTCGTCACGGTGGTCGACTGCCCGCAGTCGCAGATGCTCGACAAGATTGGGCCGACACTGGTGTGCAGCGCGATCACGTGCGACCCGGCGTTCCGCCGATCGCTCGTCGACGCAGTCCACATCGACCGGCTGAACCTCGGGCCGGTACCGACGATCCAGCTCAACTGGCTTCAGCCGCACGAGGGCAACATCGTGGAGTTCCTGTTCAGGGCGAGGGCCTTCCAGACAGCGAACTTGTAGTGCGGGCCTTTAGGCCCGCCGGGACCTGCGGGCAAGGCGGACCTGAAGGTCCGCACTACGAACGATGCGCATTCTCTCCGTGACCGCCGGCGCCGCCTCGATGTACTGCGGCAGCTGCCTGCGCGACAACGCGCTCGCGGCACAGCTGATCACGCGCGGGCACGACGTCACGCTGATTCCGCTGTACACGCCTCTGCTTTCCGACGAAGCCAACGTCACACGCCCCGAAGTCCTGTTCGGCGGAATCAGCATCTACCTGCAGCACCAATCGGCGCTGTTCCGCCGGCTGCCGCGGTTCGTCGATCGGCTGCTCGATGCGCCGTGGCTGATCCGGGCGTTCGCCGATCGATCGATGTCGACCGACCCGAAGCTCCTGGGAGGGCTGACCATCTCGATGCTCGATGGTCCGGGCGGCGTGTTGCGGAAGGAATTCGACAAGCTGCTCGAGTGGGTGAGGCAGGAGCCGCGGCCCGACGTCGTGACGATCACCAACTCGATGTTGATCGGGCTGGCGCGTCCGCTCGCCGACGCGCTGCAGGCGCCGATCTGCTGCACGCTGCAGGGCGAAGCGCTGTTCCTCGAGCAACTGACTGAGCCGTACCGGACCCGCGCCCTCGAGCGGATCCGCACTCAGGTGCGCCACGTCGATCGGTTCGTAGCAGTCAGCGAATTCGAGGCCCGCTACATGAGGGAGTACCTGGCTATTCCGGACGATCGGATGGCGGTCGTCCCCCTCGGGGTTCGCACACGGGACTTCGAGGACGCAGAGGGACCAGAGGACGCAAAGGCGCAGAGCGCAAAGGACGGTCGGGCGTTCACCATTGGCTTCCTGGGACGGATCGCTCCCGAGAAGGGGCTTCATCTCCTGGCCGACGCGTTCGTTCGATTACGGCGCAAGACCGGTCGGTCACAGATGCGGCTGGAAGCGGCGGGCTACCTGGCGGCGGCCCACAAACCGTATCTCGCCGACGTGCAGCGGATTCTCGAGCGGGCGGGGCTGCAGGGTGATTTCGTCTATCACGGCACGGTCGACCGGACCGGCAAGACGCGTTTCCTGCGCGGCATCGACATCATGTCGATGCCGGCGACCTACGACGAGCCGAAGGGCTTTACGCTGCTCGAAGCGATGGCGAGCGGCGTGCCGGTCGTCGAACCTCGGCGCGGAGCGCTCACCGAGATCGTGGAGCGGGCCGGTGGAGGGCTGCTCGTCGCACCCGACGATCCTGATCAGCTCGCCGACGGGCTGTGCCGCCTGTGGACCGACCGTTCGCTGCGCGAGGAGCTCGGCCGCCGCGGGCGGGATGGCGTCCGGCAGCACTACACTATCGAAAGGTCCGCCGACGCGCTGCTGCGCGTTTACGAAGCGCTTCGGCCAGCGTCCGACGGGATCGCACAGAAGTCCGTCGAAAGGAGGTCCGGCTAAAGCCGGACACTACTTCAGCCGTACGTAGTGTCCGCCTTCAGGCGGACCTCAGTACTCACACTCCATGCTCGAAGTCACCCGTCTGTCAAAACAGTACCCAACTCCGGCCGGTCCGCTTTCCGTGCTGGCGAACGTCGACCTGTCGCTGAAGCCCGGCGATGCGGCGGCCATCATGGGGCCGTCGGGCAGCGGCAAGAGCACGCTGCTCTACGTCCTCGGAGCGTTGGAACCGCCCACGTCCGGCACCGTCGCCCTGGACGGCCGCGATCCGTTCGGGCTCGAGCCGGCGGCCCTCGCCGCCTTCCGCAACGAGCAGATCGGCTTTGTCTTCCAGGATCACTGCCTGCTGCCCGCAGTGCACCGTCGTCGAGAACGTGCTGATTCCGACGCTGGTGGCCACGAACACCGACGGCAGCGTCGCACGGGCGCGCGAGCTCGTCGCGCAGGTCGGCCTGGCGGCGCGCGCCGATCATCGTCCGGCGGCCCTGTCGGGTGGCGAGCGCCAGCGGGTGGCGATTGCGCGGGCACTGATCCGCACGCCGCGCCTGCTGCTCTGCGACGAGCCCACCGGTAACCTCGATCGCGCCGCGGCCGACAACGTCGCGTCCGTGCTGTTCGAACTGCACCGGAAGCAGCAGACGATCCTCGTGATCGTCACGCACAGCCCGCAGCTGGCGGACCGGTGTCCGATCCGCTTCGAGCTGAAGGACAAGACGCTCGTGAGAACGGCGTAGGGCGGACCTTCAGGTCCGCCTTCGGTAGTAGGGCGGACCTTTAGGTCCGCCTAGAGGCGACCCATGCGATACACCGATCTCCTGATCCGCAGCCTGCGCCATTACTGGCGCACGAACCTCGCGGTCGTGCTGGGCGTGGCGACGGCCGTCACCGTGCTCGGCGGCGCGCTGCTGGTCGGCGATTCGGTCCGCGGCAGCCTGCGCGACCTGGTGCTGCAACGTCTTGGGAGCACGGACTTCGTCGTGTCGTCGCCGCAATTCTTCACCGGCGATCTCGCGTCGATCAGCGCGGATCCGGAATTCGGCACCGACTTCACCGCGATCGCCCGGCTGATCGTGCTGCCGGCCGTCGCGACCGGCCAGGAAACGGGACGGCGGGCCGGACGCGTCACGGTGTACGGCGTGGAGCCGGACTTCTGGACATTCCACGGGCGCTCCGCCGCGATGCCACCGATGGAGCTGGGTGCGCGCGAAGCATTTCTGAGCGAATCGCTCGCCCGCGAGATTGGTGTGACAGCGGGGGGCACGCGTACTCCTGCGCGTCCAGCGGCCGTCCGACATCCCGTTGGAGTCGCTGCACGGGCGGAAGGACGACGTCGGCCGCACCATCCGCGTGACGGTCCGCGCGGTGCTGCCGCCGTCGGAGCTGGGTGACTTCTCGCTTCAACCGCAGCAGGGTGACGTCCGTGCGGCGTTCGTGCCGCTCGATCGCCTGAGGCAGGAGATCGACGCGACAATAGCCGAAAGCGCCGAACGTTCGTCTGAACAGGTCAACACGCTGCTGGTCTCGAGCCGTGACGCTGCCGGCGGCGATCGCCGCAGCCGCCCCGAGGACCTTGTTGGCCTTGTTGGCCTCGTTCGCCGCCACGCGACAGTCGCCGACGTCGGGTTGATCGCCAGGGATCTCGGTCCCGTGCTGTCAATCGAGGCCGATGGCACGCTCATCGACGAGCCGCGCGAGCAGGCGATACTCGCGGCGGCCCGCGAGAGGGGAAGCAGCGGACCTAAAGGCGGGCCTCAGAGGCCCGCCCTGCCTCCGACCCCCGTTCTGACCTACCTCGTAAACGGGATCCGCGCCGGCGAGCGGACGATTCCGTACTCGCTGGCCACGGCAATCGAACTGACCACCGTCGTGCCGGACCTGGTCACCGACGACAGCGGATTGCCTCCGATTGTCCTGAATGAGTGGGCGGCGCGCGATCTCGGGGTGAAGCCGGGCGCCCGCATCACGCTCGACTACTTCGTCTGGGAAGATCCCGGCCGTCTCGTGACCCGCTCGTCCTCGTTCGAGCTCGCGAGGGTGCTGCCGATGACCGGCCCCGCGGTCGACCGGAACTTCGCGCCGTACTACCCAGGTATCAGCAACACCGACAACCTGCGCGACTGGGATCCACCCTTCCCGATCGATCTTCGACGCATTCGCGACGTCGACGAAGCGTACTGGCGCCAGTACCGCACCGCGCCCAAGGCGTTCGTGCCCGAATCGTTCGGACGGGCGTTCTGGGGATCGCGCTACGGCGCGGCGACGTCAATCCGTATCGATCCGGGTCCGGGACTGCCGGATTTCGTGAAGACGCTGCAGGGGAAGATCGATCCGATCGCCCTGGGCATCGCCGTCCGGGACGTCCGCACCGACGCGCTCGGGGCGTCGAGAGGCGCCACGGATTTTGGTCAGTACTTCACCTATTTCAGCTTCTTCCTCGTCGTCTCGGCGCTGATCCTCACGGCGCTCTTTTTCAAGCTGGGAATCGAGCAGCGCATCCGCGAGGTCGGCCTGTTGCGGGCCGTCGGGTTCTCGACGCCAGCTGTCCGCCGCCTGTTCGCCTCCGAAGGTCTGGTGCTCGCGGTGGCCGGAAGCATCATCGGCACGATCGGTGCGATTACCTACGCGCAGCTGCTGATGACCGGCCTGCGCACCTGGTGGGTGGACGCCGTCGGCACCACGGCGCTGTCGCTGCACGTGACCCCCCTGTCGCTGGCCGCAGGCGCGCTCGGCGGGATCGTCGCGGCAGTCGTGTGCATCTGGTGGACGCTCCGCGGCCTCCGCGGAGTCTCGGAGCGGGCGTTGCTCGCTGGAGAGATCGGAGACGAGAAATTTACAATTTACAATTCGGAATTGAAAATGACTGAGCCTGCGCGAGGACGCGGCATTGTAAATTCCAAATTCTTAATTGTAAATTCGGCCACGGCGGCCGTGCTGCTTCTGATTCTCGGTTCGGCGGAGCTGATTGGAAGCGCCGCCGCATTCTTCGGTGCCGGCGCGCTGCTCCTCGCCTCCGCGCTCGCGGCCGTGGGTTGGTGGTTGAAGCGTCCATCCCGCACGATCCTGTCGGGTCACGGCTGGTGGGCGATGTCCCGCCTCGGCATGCGCAACGCGTCCTACCGGCCGTCGCGGAGCGTGCTTGCAATCTCGGTGATGGCGGCGGCGACGTTCATCCTGATCTCGGTCGGCGCCTTCCGCCGCGACGGCACGATTGACTGGTCGGACCGTCACTCGGGGACCGGCGGTTATCCGTTGCTGGTCGAAACGATGCTGCCGCTCGCCAACGATCCCAATGGCGCGGATGGCCGCGCGCAGCTCGGCCTCGACGAGAGCCGCGACATCGGCATCGAGCCCTTCCGCCTGCTGCCCGGCGACGATGCGAGCTGCTTGAATTTGTACGAGCCGAGGCAGCCGAAGATCCTGGGCGTCCGGCGTGATTTCATCCGCCAGGGCCGCTTCTCGTTCGCAGGAACGCTCGACGGCGCCGAGCGCGAGAATCCCTGGGTTCTACTCGAGCGCGAACCGGACGATGGCGCCGTCCCGGTGATTGGCGACGCCAACTCGATGACCTACGTCCTCCACAAGTCGATCGGCGACGAGATCGTCGTCGATCGCGGCGGCCGGCCGATCCGCCTGCGCCTGGTCGCGGCGCTGTCCGACAGCATCTTCCAGAGCGAGCTGTTGATGTCTGAAGCCAACTTCCTCCGGCTGTTTCCGGAGCAGGAAGGGTATGGATTGCTGCTCGTCGACGCACCGGCCGCGCGCGTCGCGGCGGTCGCCGACGCGATCGAACGAGGATTGACCGATTACGGCGCCGACGCGGTCGGGACCGCCGAGCGGCTCGCCGAATTCCATCGCGTCGAAAACACCTACCTGTCGACGTTTCAAACGCTCGGCGGACTCGGTCTCCTGCTCGGCACCGTCGGCCTGGCAGCGGTGCTGCTCCGGAACGTCCTCGAACGGCGGCGCGAACTGGCGCTGCTCGGCGCAGTCGGCTACGGCCGCAGCCGTCTCCTCGTCATCGTCGTCGCCGAGAGCGCGCTGCTGCTCGTCTGCGGTCTCGCCGCCGGGGCGGTGTGCGCGATCATCGCCACCATTCCCGCCGCCGCCGAGCACGGAGGACGCCCGCCGATCGGCACGAGCGGCTGGCTGATGCTGTTCGCCGTCTTCGCGACCGGCCTCATCTCGTCGATCGTCGCCACCCGAGCTGCGGTCGCTTCGCGACTGCTCGACGCTTTGAGAGCGGAGTAGCTCGGTGCTCGGTGCTCGGAAAAAGCGATAGGACAACCGACTTACCGAACGACGAACGACAAGCAATGTACAAGATGCGGGCGGGCTGTCCAGGCATTCACCCTTCCAGCCCGCCCACGCCGAGTCGCGCAAAGACCCGGCCTACCGAGTCCCGAGGCGGGCCGAGCACCGAGCCCCGAGAGTTAGAACCGCATCTGCACCGCCAGCCGCAGCGTGCGCGGCTGGAGCGTCGAGGTGACGTTCCCGTACGACGCGCCGTAGGTCGATCACCTGCGACTTGACGAAGCTCGAGTTCAGGAAGTTGAACAGATCCATCTGCGCCGAGTACTGATAGCGGCCGAACCTGAACACCTTCCGCAAGCCGAAGTCAAACTGGTTGAGCCGCTCGTAATACGAGCTGCCCGGTTCCTGCAACGCGACGCTGATCGAAGCCGGCGTCATGTTCGGCACGACGAGCGCGCCGGGCGTACAGGGCCCGACGCAGTTCGCGGCGTAGCGCGTGGTTCGGCCGATGCTCCACGTGGCGCCCAGCACTGGTCCGGCATAGCTTTGCAGCGCCGCGTTCACCTGGACGTCGTAGGGCAGCGTGTAGCTGCCGCCGAACTTGAACTCGTTCAGCCACGGCATCTCGTAGTTGGCCTGATCGCAGAACCGGAACGTGTTGGGGTTGTCGACGCTGTCGCAATCGGCGGTCAGCGACCGATCCATCGTCCAGTCGCCAAAGAACGACCCGCGGGCGCCGAGCCGCATGTGATACCCGAGCTCGAAGCCGTTGTAGTTCCGGTACCGCGTGCTGCTGTCGGTCGAGTTGTAGTCCCAGCGCTCCACCTGGCCCTGCTTGCTGGCAAACAGGTTGTAGACCGGGAACACTTCACCGTCCAGCGGGTTGACGACGTCCACCTTTGTGTAGTCGTTCAGGCCTAAGAGGACGTTGTCAGTCCGCCGCAGGTTGTGCGTGTTGCGGTGGAACCACGAGAACGACACCGACATGCCGCGCATCAGCTCGTGCTGTATGCCGGCGCTGTACTCGATGTCGAATTCACGCCGGATGTCCGGATCGGGGCGGAAGTTGAACACCGGCAGCCCGAAGGCGTTGTTGTTGCTCGGGCCGATCTCGATGTCCTGCGCGACGTCGTCGTTGTTCCCGTCGGTCCAGGTCCGCGTGTCGTTCTGCGACTGGAACGGGTTGTAGCGCTGCGCGAAGCCGAGCGTCTGGCCGGCCATGTATTTGTTGACGCTCGCCTTGAGCGCGGTGCGGGCGTTGCCGAACAGATCGTAGGCGATGCCGAAGCGCGGCGTGATGTCGAACCAGCACGGCATGCACCCGACCTTCTCGAAGTGCCGGACCGGCGCGAAGCGTCCGGGCGGCGAGTCCTGCTGGGAGATCTCGCCGTTGAAGTACTCGAAGCGGATGCCATAGTTGAGGGTCGCCCTCTGGATGCGCCACGAGTCCTGCGCGAAGAACCCGAGGTCGGCGTTGAGGTATTCCTGCGCCTGGCGCGGCGTGTTGTAGACGCGCACGGAGTCGGGCCGTCCGTTCCGGTAGAGCTGAATCAGGTCGCCGTTCAGGTCGCCGCGCGTGATGTATGGACCGAACCCCCACTGCACGCCGGTCTTGACCGCGTGCGTGCCGGTCACGTACGACGCCGACGCCGACAGGACGTGCTTGCGCGGATCGGTGCCGTTGGCCGGCGTGTTGATGCCGTTCCAGTAGCGGAACTGCGTCACGGTGCCGTAGCCGGTCAGCTCCTCATGCCCGGTCTGCGTGAACCACTCGGGGGTGCCGCGGCCCTTCGCGATGCCCGGCTGGTAGCGGCCGGTGAAGTACTCGACGTTGCTCGAGTAGCCCCCCTCGATGAGCAGCCGGCTCGTCATCGTCGTTGTCGCCTTGGCCTGCGTCGTGTAATACGTCGCATGGTTATACTCGCGGCGCCGCGCCGCCGTGTCGGGATCGGTCAGCGCGCCCATCTCGTGGTTCTTCTGCTTCGGATAGCGATCGAAGTAGCCAGTCAGCTTGGTCTTCGAGTTCAATTGATAGGTCAGGCGCATCAGGATGTTGTAGATCCACTGATCTTCCATCCCCGGCCGGCCGTCCGTGTAAAAGTTCTCGCCGACGATCTCGTTGGTGGCGATGCGGCGGAAGGTCGTGAAGTACCACATCCGATCCTTCCGGATCGGACCGCCGATCGCGAAGTTGTAGTCGGAGATGTGGTCGACGCGGTCGCCGCTCTCGAGCCCGCGGTCGATCAGTTCCTGCGTGACGTTATTGCTCTGCCACTTGCCGTTGGTGCCGCCTGCGAACGCCGCCCCGCTGACGCGGTTGCCGCCCTCTTTCGGGATCATGTTGATCCGAACGCCGCCGCCCGAGACGTCGGCGCCGACGCCGCTCGTCTGGTAGCTCACCTCGGCGTTCGCCGCGTCACTGAAGTAGGCCTGCACCTGGCCGTCGCTCATCAGGCTGTTCAGTTGCATGCCGTCCACCTGGACCGTGGTGTCGGTCTGCCGCGAACCGTGGACGGTCATGTAGATCTGTTCCATCTGCTGGTTGCCGCCGACGTCGGTGTTCGACATCCGCACGCCCGGCATCAGCGCGGCGAGCCCCGAGTAGTTGCGCGCCGTCGGCAGGGCGTCGAGCAGATCGCGGTTGAGGACCGTGGTCCGCTGCGTGCTCTGCACGTCGACGACCGGCGCGTCGCCAGTGACCGTGATCGACTCCTCGAGCGCGCCGACCCTCAGGTCGGCGTTGATCGTCATCGTGAAGTTGGTGGGCAGGTCGATCGCTTCGCGGCGGAACGTGTTGAAGCCGGTCAGCGTGAAGACAACCAGATAAGTCCCGGGCCGCAGATCGACGATCGTGTAGCGGCCCTCGCCATCGGTGACGACGGTGCGCGTCTTTTCGATGAGTACGTCGCTGCTCGCTTCGACGGTGACACCGGGCAGCACGGCGCCGCTCGTATCACGCACAAGTCCGCTGATGGCGCTCTGGGCGCTGGCGACCGCCGGCGCCAGCAGGAGGAGGGACGCGCCGACGACTAGGGTTCTGATCCGCGCGACACCGTGCATGGGCTCTCTCCTTTTCTGAACGGATAAGGCCTGACGGTATGAGATGCGCCGGAATGAGGGTCTACCGTAGCACCGTCGGGGCGGGGATGCTACGTGAATTGAGGCAGGAGGGGCGGGAGAGGCAGGAGGGGCGGGAAGGGCAGGAGGGGCGGGAGGGGCGGGAATGAGAGACACGAAGCACCGACAACCCATTCTCTCCGCGACTCCCCTTCCCGCCCTTCCAGTCCTTCCTGCCCTCCCTGCCCTACCTGATCGCGCGCGCCTCGCGCTCGAAGCGCCAGACCCGATCCGGATCCGCCGAACAGGCCGCGGGACGAATCTTGATGGCGACGTGACGCCCCAGCCGGGGGTCGTGCGCGAGGTACAGCTCGCCCATTCCGCCCGCGCCGAGCAGCGAGATGACTTCGTACGGACCGAGCCTGGAACCAGCCGCGAGGGACATTCTTCGGCTGCGTATTTTAACCGGCTCGGGCTTGAACTCGGGCTGCGCGGACCCACGAGCCTGGAGGACAGGGCGCGCACAGCGCGCCCCGCCGGAGCGGAGCGGGGCGATGGGGCCCCGCGAGCGACGGCGTAAGGGGGTCCGGGGGGCGTGAGCCCCCCGGATCAATATCAGAAGCGCATCTGCATCGCGAGCCGCATCGTGCGGGGCTGCAGCGTCGCCGTCACCGTGCCGAACTCCGGGCCGATCGTTCGAATTGCGTCGACGTTCGCGGCGTTCGAGAAGTCGTAGTTCACTACCTGCGTCTTCACGTAGCCCGCGTTGAGGAAGTTGAAGAAATCCGCCTGACCGGAGAACTGATACCGGCCGATCGCGGAAGATCTTCCGGAAGCCGAGATCGAGCTGGTTCAGCCGATCGTAGTAGTTGCTTCCCGGCGGCGTCAGATCGAGCACGTAAGTCGTCGGCGTCATGTTCGGGATGACGAGCGCGCCCGGCGTGCACGGCCCGAGGCAGTTCGGCGGCGTACCGCGTCGTCCGGCCGATGCTCCACCGCGTCGGCAGCATGCGGGCCGGAGTAGCTCTGGAACGCCGCGTTGACCTGGATCTCCCACGGCAGCTGGTACGAGCCCGACAGCTTGAACTCGTGCAGGAACGGAAGCCCGAGCTCAGACTGATTGCAGAAGTGATAGTCGGACTTCGGCTGCTGCGAGTTGTTGCCGGACGCGTCGTAGATACACCGCCGACAGGTTGCCCCAGTTCTCGAGCTCGTCGCAGTGATTCGAGGATCGTGCGGTCGATCGTCCAGCCGCCGAACAGCGTCGCCCGTCTGGATGCGCGCGGCGGCGCCGAACTCGAACCCGGTGTACGTGAAGCTGCGCAGATTGCCGTCGGTGGAGTTGACGTCGATGCGGTCGATCAGCCCGCGCTTGGCCGAGTTCAGGTTGTAGGCCGGGATGAGCGATGCCATCGAGCGGGTTCACGACGTTCACGACGGGTAGTCGGCCGGCGTGAACGGCCCGTTGACGCTCTTGGTCATGTTGTAGGTGTCGCGGTGATACCAGGCCGCGGTCACCGACACGCCGCGCAACAGCTCGTGCTGGATGCCGGCGCTGTACTCCCAGTCGTACTCGCGCCCGATGTCGTCGGATCCGGATGCCGCGTCAGCACCGGCCTGGCCGAAGCGCGACGTTGTTGCCGATCGCGGCCGATCTCGTTGTCCTGCGCGACGTCGTCGCCGTTCAGGTCGGTCCAGGTGCGCATGTCGCTCTGCGACGAGAACGGGTTGTAGCGCTGCGCGAAGCCGAGCGTCTGGCCGGCCATGTACTTGTTGACGCTCGCCTTGAGCGCGGTCCGCGCGTTGCCGAACAGGTCGTAGGCGACGCCGAAGCGCGGTGTGACAGTCGGTCCAGCACGGCATGCACGAGATCTTCGTCGAAGTGCGCGCGCCGGCACGAAGCGTCCGGCCGGAGCGGTCTGCTCGGTGATCTCGCCGTTGAAGTACTCGAGGCGGACGCCGTAGTTCACCGTCAGCCGCTCGATGCGCCACGAGTCCTGCGCGAAGATGCCGAGGTCGGCGTTCAGGAACTCCTTCGCCTCGCGCGGCGTGTTGTAGACGCGCACGCTGTCCGGCCGCGCCGTTGCGATACAGCTGGATGAGGTCGCCGTTCAGATCGCCGCGCGTGATGTACGGACCGAAGCCCCACTGGACGCCGGTCTTCACCGAGTGCGTGCCGGTGACGTACGACATGCGACGCCGAGAGCACGTGCTTGCGCGGGTCGGTGCCGTTGGCCGGCGTATTGAGGCCATTCCAGTAGCGGTACGGCGTCGACGGTGCCGTAGCCGACGAGCTCTTCATGGCCCGTCTGCGTGAACCATTCGGGCGTCCCGCGCGCCTTCTCGATGCCCGGCTGGTACCTGCCGGTGAAGTACTCGACGTTGCTCGAGTAGCCGCCCTCGAGGAGCAGCCGGCTCGATGAGCGTCGACGTCGCCTTGGTCTGCGTCGTGTAGTACGAGCGCGTGCTGCCACTCGCGCCGGCGGGCGGCCGTGTCCGGATCGGTGAAGCGCGCCCATCTCGTGCCCCTTGAACTTCGGGTAGCGATCGAAGTAGCCCGTGAGCTTCGTCTTGCCGGTTGCCTGGTACGTCAGCCGGCCGAGGAGGTTGTAGATCCACTGATCCTCGATGCCCTGGCCGGCCGTCGCGTGTAGAAGTTCTGCGCGACGACTTCGTTGGTCGCGATGCGGCGCACCGTCGTGAAGTACCACAGCTTGTCCTGCCGGATCGGACCGCCGATCGCGAAGTTGTAGTCCGACACGTGGTCGACGGTGTCGCCGCTCGTCGACGCCGCGGCTGCGCAGATCTTCGGTGTTGTCGCCCTGCCAGCTCCGGTGCGTGCCGCCGGCGAACAGCTGACGCCGCTGGTGCGGTTGCCGCCTTCCTTCGGGATCATGTTGATGCGCAGGCCGCCGGCCGAGACGTCGGCGCCGACGCCGCTCGTCTGGTAGGTGACTTCGGCGTTGGCCGCGTCGCTGTAGTAGGCCTGCACCTGGCCGTCGTTCATCAGGCTGTTCAGCTGCATGCCGTCCACCTGCACGGTCGTGTCGGTCTGACGCGACCCGTGGACGCGCATGTAGATCTGTTCCATCTGCTGGTTGCCGCCGACGTCGGTGTTCGACATCTTGACGCCGGGCATCAGCGCCGCCAGGCCGGAGTAGTTGCGCGCCGTCGGCAGCGAGTCGAGCAGATCGCGGTTCAGCACGTGCGTCCGCTGCGTGCTCTGCACGTCGACGACCGGCGACGCGCCGGTCACGGTGACCGACTCCTCGAGCGCGCCGACGCGGCAGGTCGGCGTTGATCGTCATCGTGAAGTTCGCCGGCAGCTCGATGCCTTCGCGGCGGAAGGTATTGAAGCCCGTCAGCGTGAAGACGACGATGTAGGTGCCGGGCCGCAGATCGACGATGCTGTAGCGGCCCTCGCCGTCGGTCACGACCGAGCGGACTTTTCTCGATCAGGACGCGGACTGCTGGCTTCCACCGTGACGCCAGGCAGCACCGCGCCGCTCGTATCGCGGACGATTCCGCTGATGGCGCTCTGGGCGCTGGCGACAACCGGCACCAGCAGGAGGAAGGCGAGTAGTGCTCCGAAAATGTTCTTTCGTACCCTCGCGACACCGTGCATGGCACTCTCCTTTTATCGAGATGAGGCCGGCTGCGGGCATCCAGACCGCGAATGAAACGGACGACGGTAAGAGGCAATGACGCTAGCACCGGGACCATCCGGGGGACAAGGACACGAGCGACGCGGTTCGTAAAGAAACCGTGTGATTCGGGATTATGGAGGGTTCGCGACTCAGCTGGTCGAAAGCGAACAAAGAAAAGGGGGGCGACGGTTGACCACCCCCATTTCCCTGCGATTTGCGAGACCCGAGCCACGAGGCCCGAGTCCCCACCTTCGCTCGCTATGCGAGCTTCGGCGGGCAAGCCGAGTTTAGAACCTCAGCTGCGCCGCCAGCCGCAGCGTGCGCGGCTGGAGGATGTCGAGTGGCTGGCCGAAGGACGCGCCGAAGGTGATGTTCTGGCTCTTCACGTAGGACGAGTTGATCGATGTTGAAGATGTCGACCTGGCCGGAGAGCTGGTAACGGCCGAACGCGGAAGATCTTGCGGAAGCCCATGTCGAGCTGGTTCTGTCGCTCGTAGAACTCCGATCCGGGCGGCGTCAGGTCGAGCGTTGTACGTCCGCCAGCGTCATGGTTCGGGATGACCAGCTCGCCCGGCGGCACGGTCCGACGCAGTTGGCCGCGTACCGCGTGGTCGGCGCGATGTTCCAGCGCGTGAAGATAGCGGCCGCCGTTGTAGCTCTGGAGCGCGACGTTCGCCTGGATGTCCCACGGCAGCGTGTACGAGCCGGCGAGCTTGAACTCGTGCAGGAACGGCATGTCGAGCTCGCTCTGGTCGCAGAAGTGGTAGTCGGACTTGGGCTGCGCGAGTTGTTGGCCGCGATCGCCGCGGTGCTGACGTCCGGCCAGCGTTGCTCTCGATCGCAGCTCGTCGCAGTGATCGATGATCCGGGATCGATCGTCCAGCCGCCGAAGAACTGGACGCCCACGACGCGCGCGTTGAACCCCGACCTCGAACGCCGTTGTAGGTGCGGCTCCGCAGGTCGGAGTCGGTCGAGTTGACGTCGAGCCGGTCGACGTTGGCCGCGCTTGGCCGGATCCAGGTTGTAGACCGGGATGATCGAGCCGTCGAGCGGGCTGACCACGTTGACGACGGTGTAGTCGGCCGGCGTCCAGGACCATTGATGTCTGGGTCAGGCGCTGTTGTGCGTGCTGCGGCGGAACCAGCAGCCGAGTCACCGACAGGCCGCGGATGAGCTCGTGCTGGATCGCCGCGGTGTACTCGCAGGTCGTACTCGCGCTTGATGTCCGGGATCGGGCCGGATCGTCTGCACCGGCAGACCGAACGCGGCGTTGTTGCTCGGCGCCGATCTCGCTGTCCTGCGCGATGTTGTCGCCGTTGGCATCGCGCCAGGTGCGGGTGTCGGTCTGGATCTGCAGCGGGTTGTAGCGCTGCGCGGAAGCTGGTCGTCTGGCCGGCCATGTACCGGCCGAAGGTGCGCCTTGAGCGCCGTCCGGGCGTTGCCGAACAGGTCGTACGACACGCCGAGGCGCGGCGCGACGTCGAACCAGCTCGGCAGGCCGGTCACCTCGTCGAAGGTGCGCTCCGGCGCGAAGCGGCCGGAGCCGACGTCCTGATCCTTGATCTGGCCGACGAACCGCTCGAAGCGGACGCCCACGTTGAACGTCATGCGGTTGATCGTCCAGGCATCCTGCACGAACATCCCGAGGTTGCCGTTCAGGAACTCGTTCGCGCGGACCGGCGTGTTGTAGACGCGCACCGAGTCCGGGCACGCCGTTGCGATAGAGCTGCACGAGGTCGCCGTTGATGTCGTACTCGAGGACGTAGTCGCCGAAGGTCCAGTTGAACCGGCCTTGAAGGTGTGGCTGCCGGTGACGTACGGAGGCTGCCGTCGAGATCACGTGTTGTCTTCGGGTCGATGCCGAGTCGGGACGCGGTCCGTCCCAGTAGCGGAACGGCGTCATACGCCCGAGCGCGATCAGGTCGCTCTTGCCGATCGTGTTGAACCACTCGGGCGACCCGCGCTCCTTCTGCACGCCCGGCTGATAGCCGATGTAGAGGTACTCGACGTTGGTCGAGTAGCCGGCTTCGAGGAGCAGCCGGCTGGTGACGGTCGACGTCCACTTCGCCTGGCCCGTGTAGTAGAGCGCGTGTCCGGGTCGCGGCGGCCCGCCGCGGTGTCCCACTCGGTGATCGCCGCAATCACCTCGTGCCCTTTGAACTTCGGATAGCGGTCGTGATAGACGCTGAACTTGTTCTTCGGCGTCATCTGCCACGTCAGGCGCACCATCTGGTTCTGGATCCACTGGTCCTCGACACCGGTGCCGACCTCGCCCTTGTCGCGAAGTAGCTGCCCGGAATGACCGAGTCGGTGGCGATGCGCCGCCAGCTGGCGAAGAACCAGAGCTTGTCCTTCTTGATCGGACCGCCGACGGCCGAAGTTGATAGTCGGAGATCTTGGCGACGCGGTCGACCGCTGCGCGAGCCCGCGCGCCGGAGCTCGTCGGTGACGTTGTTCGCCTGCCAGTCGCCGTTGGTGCCGCCGACGAACGCCTGACCGCTGAACGTGTTGCCGCCGTCCTTCGGGATCATGTTGATGCGGACGCCGCCGGTCGACACGTCGGCGGTGACGCCGCTCGTCTGATAGGTGATTTCCGCCATCGCCGCGTCGCTGAAGTACGCCTGCACCTGGCCGTCGTTCATCAGGCTGTTCAGGTTCATGCCGTCCACCTGCACGGTCGTGTCGGTCTGCCGCGACCCGTTGACGGTCATGTAGATCTGCTCCATCTGCTGGTTGCCGCCGACGTCCGTGTTGCTCATGCGGACGCCCGGCATCAGCGCGGCCAGCCCGGAGTAGTTGCGGGCGGTCGGCACCGCGTCCAGCAGCTCGCGGTTGAGGACCTGCGCGCTGCGTGCTCTGCACGTCGACCACCGGCGCGGCGCCGGTGACCGTGATCGACTCCTCGAGCGCGCCGACGCGCATCTCCGCGTTGACCGTCGCGGTGAAGTTGGCCGGCAGCTCGAGCCCTTCCGGCGAAAGGTGTTGAAGCCGGGGAGCGTGAAGGTGACGGGGTAGGTGCCGGGACGCAGGTCGACGATGGTGTAGCGACCCTGGTCGTCGGTGACCGCCGAGCGCGTCTTCTCGATGAGCACCGGACTGCCGGCCTCGACGGTGACGCCGGGCATGACGGCGCCGCTGGTGTCGCGCACGAGGCCGCTGATGGCGCTCTGCGCGCTGACAGTCGTGGCCGACAACAGGAAAAGAGACAGGACGAAACAGCCGAGAGGGTGACCGCGGAACGGGGTACCGTGCATGGACGCTCTCCTTTGAAACCGGATGAGGCCTGACGGCATGAACAGCGGCGCGTATGACGGGTTGAACCTAGCACTCGCCATTGCTCGAATCAACAACGCAAAGCGGGCGTCGTCGCAAAAGACGCGTATGGTCCAAGAATCTGTAGGGGGCTGGAGGCTAGGGGCTGGGGACTCGAGGCTGGGGACTAGGGGCTGGAGTCCAGGGGGCTAGGTGAAAGGAAGCTGGAGTTTAGAGGCCGGGGACACTGCCCCAGCCTCCAGACTCCAGCCTCAAGCCTCCGCTCTTTAGAACCTCATCTGCACCGCCAGACGCAGCGTGCGCGGCTGGAGGTTCGACGTCGGACGGCCCAGGCTGCGTGCCGTAGGTCCGCGTCTCGGTCTTCACGTAATCATTGTTGGTGAAGTTGAAGATGTCCGCCTGCGCCGAATACTGATACCGGCCGAACGCGGAACAGCTTGCGGAACCCGAGGTCGAGCTGGTTCTGCCGGCCGTAGTAATCCGTGCCCGGCGCCTGCGAGCGCCATCGTCAGCGTCCGCGGTGTTCGGCGCGGTCATGAGGTTCGGGAATGACGAGCGCGCCCGGCGTGCAGGGTCCGAGGCAGTTCGCCGCGTAGCGACGTGGTCGGGCCGATGTCCCAGTAGGTGCCGCGGGCCGGCCCGCGTAGCTCTGGAACGCGGCGTTCACCTGGATGTCCCACGGGATCGTGTACGAGCCCGACAGCTTGAACTCGTGTCGAACGGGATGTCCAACGTCGCTGGTCGCACCAGCTGAGATCGCCGATGACCGCGAAGTAGTTGTTCGGATTGTCGACCGAGTCGCACTGCCGCTGATCAGCCGATCGAACGTCCAGCCGCCGAAGAACGACGCGCCGCGCAGCCGGCCGGACATCCCGAGCTCGAAGCCGTTGTAGACGCGCGAGCGCTGTCGCCGTATCGGTCGAGTTGAAGTCGACCGAATCGACCTGGCCGCGCTTGGCGGGGTTCAGGTTGTAGACGGTGAACACCTCGCCCGTCGAGCGGGCTGACGACCTGGACCGTGGCGTAGTCGCTGATGCCGACGAGCAGGTTGTCGGTCCGGCGCTCGTTGTGCGTCGTGCGGCGGAACCACGACCCGGACACCGACAGGCCGCGAACAGCTCGTGCTGGATGCCGACGCTCGTCTCGAGATCGTACTCGCGGTGCAGGCCGTCCGGATCGGGACGCGACCGAGAACACCGGCAGACCGAACGTCAGGTTGTTGCTCGGACCGATCTCGTTCTCCTGGGCGATGTTGTCGCCGTTGGTGTCGCGCCAGGTCCGGGTGTCCGCCTGGATGCGCAGCGGGTTGTAGCGCTGGGCGTAGCCGAGCGTCTGGCCCGCCATGTACTTGTTGAAGGTGGCCTTGAGCGCCGTCCGGGCGTTGCCGAACAGGTCGTAGGAGACGCCGAAGCGCGGCGCGAAGTCGGTCCAGCACGGCATGCACGGCGTCTTGTCCCAGTGCCGGGCGGCGACGAACCGGCCGGCGCCCACGTCCTGATCTGAGATCTGCGCGCGGAAGTTCTCGACGCGGAGGCCGCCGTTGACGGTCAGGCGATTGATCGTCCACGAGTCCTGCACGTAGAGGCCGACGTCGCCGTTCAGGAATTCCTCGGAGCGCTGCGGCGTGTTGTAGATGCGAACCTAGTCCGGCGACGCCGTTGCGATACCGCTGCACGAGGTCGCCGTTGATGTCGTACTCGAGCACGTAGCTGCCGAAGCCCCACTGGAACCCGGCCTTGAGGTTGTGCGACGCCGGTCACGTACGAGGCGACGTCGAGATGACGTACTTCTTCGGATCGATGCCGTTGGCCGGCGTCGTGCGGCCGTCCCACGCGCGTACTTGTAGCCGGTGACCGGGTTCATCGCAGTGCCGGGGCCTGGACTCGACCTTGCCGATCGTGGTGAACCAATCGGGCGCTGCCGCGATCCTTCTGCACGCCCGGCTGGTAGCCGATGAAGAGGTACTCGACGTTGGTCGAGTAGCCGGCCTCGAGGAGCAGGCGGCTGGTGACGGTCGACGTGTACTTCACCTGGCCGGTGTAGTAGATCGCGTGCCGCCAGTCGCGCCGCGCCGCCGCCGTTTCCGGATCGGTCAGCGCGCCCATCTCGTGGCCCTTGAACTTCGGATAGCGATCGTAGTACGCCGTGAACTTGTTCTTCGGCGTCATCTGCCAGGTCAGGCGGAACAGCATGGTTGTAGATCCACTGATCTTCCATGCCCTGCTCGCCGCTCTTGTAGAAGTTGTTGGCGACGAGCTCGTTGGTGGCGATGCGCCGGACGGTCGTGAAGTACCACAGCTTGTCCTGCTTGATCGGCCCGCCGATGCGCGAAGTTGTAGTCGGAGATGTGATCGACCTTCTCGCCGACCGCAAGCCGGCCGCGACCAGCTCGTGGCCGACGTTGTTGGCCTGCCAGCTGCCGTTGGTGCCGCCCGCGAACGCCGAGCCGCTGACACGGTTGCCGCCCTCCTTCGGAATCATGTTGATGCGGACGCCGCCGCCCGACACGTCGGCGCCGATGCCGCTCGTCTGGTAGCTCACCTCGGCGTTCGCCGCGTCGCTGAAGTAGGCCTGCACCTGGCCGTCGTTCATCAGGCTGTTCAGCTGGAGGCCGTCGACCTGCACGGTCGTGTCGGTCTGACGCGACCCGTGCACGGTCATGTAGATCTGCTCCATCTGCTGGTTGCCGCCGACGTCGGTGTTCGACATCCGCACGCCCGGCATCAGCGCCGCCAGGCCCGAGTAGTTGCGCGCGCTCGGCAGCGCGTCGAGCAGATCGCGGTTCAGCACCTGCGTGCGCTGCGTGCTCTGCACGTCGACGACCGGCGCGTCGCCGGTGACCGTGATCGACTCTTCGAGAGAGCCGACGCGCAGATCGGCGTTGATCTGCATGGTGAAGTTGGTCGGCAGCTCCAGGCCGTCGCGCCTGAACGTGTTGAAGCCGGTCAACGTGAACACGACGACGTAGGTCCCCGGTCGGAGGTCGGTGATCGTGTAGCGACCCTCGCCGTCGGTGACGGCCGCGCGGGTCTTCTCGATGAGCACCGGGCTGCTGGCCTCGACCGTCACGCCCGGCAGCACCGCGCCGCTCGTGTCGCGGACGATGCCGCTGAACGCGCTCTGCGCGCTGACGACCGCCGGCGCCAGCAGAATGTGCTGCGACGAAACTACTGACGATGAACGCTCTTGCTTTCGCGACACCGTGCATGGACTCTCTCCTTCGTACAAGTCGAGATAAGACCGTCGAACGGCTTGCCTCCCGCGTAAAGCACTCGTAAATCCGAGTCACGCTAACACCGGGTCCATTCGCGGGTCAAGAATGCCGGTCAGTTTTTCCGGGGGCGATCGGCGGATCCTCGCCGCCGATCCATTTGTTTGGTGGCGCGGGCGACCAGGAACACGGCCGTAAGCAGAAGAAAGGCACCGACCGGGACGAGCAGGATGCCCGGGCCGGGGTCGCCGGCATAATAGATCGACCCCGCCGGCGAAGAACCCGCCCGGCAGGAGCACGCTCGCGGCGATCAGGCAGCGGGACACCAGCCGGTCCCGGCCCGGCGCTGGGCCGGCAGGGCCGGCAGGCTGAGGGCAAACAGGACGTGAATCAGCGCGAGGCCCACCCCGTGGGCATGCGCCAGCGTCCACATGAGCCGGCGCGTGTCGTTCGAGACATCCACGTATAGAGGTGCCTTGAACCCCTGCAATGTCTCGAGCACGAGCCCGAGCGCCGGCGAAGACGAGCAGCGACCACCAGCCGAACTGCAGGTGCAATCGCGTGTAACTGGAAGGGGGTATAGGCGCCTTCACACGCGTCGATTCTAATATTGACAAGCGCTCCGGCAAGGCTACACTGGCCCGAGACAGGGATGGGTCTGGCTCGGGGACGCCCGAGCCACAACCTCGAGATCCACTCCGAGAAGAGAGGTCCATGATGGTGTCTGCTCGATTCTGTCATGTCATTCGCCGTGGCAGCGGTGGTGACACTCCCGACTGCGGCTGCCGCCCAGCAGGTCACGTTCACCAAGGACGTCGCGCCGATCCTTCAGCGCTCCTGCGTCACGTGCCATCGCACCGGCGAAATCGCGCCGATGTCGCTGATGACCTACGAAGAGGTGCGGCCGTGGGCGCGCGCGATCAAGACGCGCGTCGCCGACGCGCGAGATGCCGCCGTGGCACGTCGACAAGACGATCGGCATCCAGGACGTTCAAGGACGATCCGTCGCTCACCGACGAGGAGATCGCGACGATCGCGAAGTGGGTCGACGCCGGCGCGCCGCGCGGCAACCCGGCCGACATGCCGCCGCCGCGCGCAGTTCGCCGAGCACGCAGGCGCTGGCAGATCGGCGAGCCCGATCTCGATCATCAAGTTCCCGACGTACAAGGTGCCCGCGGCCGGTCCGGACCTCTTCGGCGATCTGCTGCGCCGACATCCCGATCGACGAGGATCGCTACATCAAGGCGATCCAGACGCGCTCGGCGACGCAGAAGTCGCACAAGGTCGTGCACCACGCGCTGTCGTACGCGGTGCCGGTCGCCGAAGACGGCACCTTCACCGAGGACGGCGGGCAGTTCCTCGTCGAGTACGCCTCGGGCAAGAACGCCGAGGTGTACCCGGAGGGCTCGGGCGTGCTGCTGCAAGTCGGGCCAGAAGGCGCGCGTCAGCTACCACCTGCACTCGATCGGCGAAGAGATCGACGGCGGAGATCGAGCTCGGCATCAAGCTCTATCCGAAGGGCTACGTGCCGAAGCACATCCGCTGGTCGCGGCAGCTCGCGCAGCCGACGACGCCGCTCGACATCCCGGCCGGCACGGTCGCGCGCAGCGACGGCTACACGATCCTCCACAAGCCGGCGCGGCTCATCGCGTTCCAGCCGCACATGCACAACCTCGGCAAGCGCCAGTGTCTCGAGCTGATCTACCCGACGTCGGGCACGCGCACGACGACCGAGATGATCAACTGCGCGAACTTCAACAACAACTGGCACCTCACCTACAACTACACCGACGATGCGCAGCCGCTCGTGCCGGCCGGCACGATCCTTCACAACATCCAGTGGCACGACAACACGACGGCCAACCCGCGCGCGACCGATCCGAAGAACTGGGTCGGCGACGGCCAGCGGACGATCGACGAGATGGGCTTCTTCTGGATCGGCTGGGTCGAGCTGACCGACGAGGAATACAAGACGCAGCTCGCGGAGCGCAGCGAGAAGCAGCGCAGGCGACGGCCAACGTCGGCCAGCAGCAACAGCAGCAGTAGTCGACGGTGTTCCCATGGCGTCGCGTTTGCGCACTTCTCATCGCGGCCGGTGCGCGCTCCTGTGCCTCGCCATCGCGGCGAGGCCGGGAGCGCAGCAGGTCGAGTACACCAACAACTTCAAGTACAACAGCGGGCAGGGCGTGCAGCCGGTCTTCGAAGGCTGGTCGCACGCGCCCGACGGCAGCATCAACATGCACTTCGGGTATCTGAACCGGAACTACGTGGAGGATGCCGACGATTCCGGTCGGACCGAACAACAACATCGAGCCGGGCGGGCCCGATCGCGGGCAGC
Organism: uncultured Acidobacteriota bacterium; assembly: GCA_963825245.1. GTDB lineage: Bacteria > Acidobacteriota > Vicinamibacteria > Vicinamibacterales > CAVVIG01 > CAVREM01. The sequence continues at coordinate 224,743 of CAWGSJ010000015.1, read as the reverse complement.
CGACGTTCTTCTACACGCGCACCAACCGCAACCTGTTCACCGTGAACGTGCCGAAGGACTGGGCCGATCAAGCGCGAGCTCGATCTGGACGGTGACCGTCAACGGCAAGACGCGAGAAGGCGTTCGGCTGGCTGCAGGCCGAATGGGAAATCGATCCGGCCGGCGGCGCGGGCGGCGGTGGCGGCAGCACGAGCGCCGAGCGCAAGCAGAACAAGCCGCCGAGCGCTGACGCTCGATCCGGTCGCGAATCGTCAAGGTCTCGGACACGGCGACGCTCGTCGCGACGATCACCGACGACGGCCTGCCGAAGCCGCGACCGGGCGGCGCGCGCCGCGGGCAGCCGGTCGGGACAGGAAACGCCGCCGACGCTCCAGGGCGGCGTCGAAGCGCCGGTCAACGTGCCGGCGGCTCGCGCGCGGCGGGCGCGGCGGTGATACGCCCCCGGGCGCGACGGCGGGCGCAGCTGGCGGTGGCGCCGCGGCAGGTGGTGGCGCGGCAGCAGGCGGCGGCGGGCGTGGACAGCAGGAGCGGCCGCCGGGCCACCGTCTCGTGGATCGTGTGGCGCGGTCCGGCCGAGGTCACGTTCGGACGAGCGGAATTCCAGGGCGACAAGCGGATCGTCGACCGCCACCTTCACCAAGCCCGGCGAGTACACGCTCCGCGCGCGTGGCCAACGACACGCTCGAGTCGAGCACCGCCACAGTTCTGAAGGTGGTGGTTCAGTAGAGCCGAGGACGCACCGCTGATCGCTCGGGGTGCCCTGAGCGACAGTCGAAGGGCAGAGGGAGCAAGGACGCTGCGCGCAGAGGCGCAGGGGTTGCACCCTTTGCGCCGTTCTTGCTTTTGGGGATGATCGCTGAGCGATGAAAGTCCTGTTCCCGGGTCTGGTCGTCTTGGCGCTCGTGGCGGGTGCCGCGCCTTTCGTCCTGCTCGAGCGTGCCGCCCGCGGAGCACGCAGGTGACGAACCGGCCGAATCAGGTCGTCGAAGCCGACTACACCTCGTCGAACTCCTGCCGCGCGTGTCATCCGGCGCAGTACGCGTCGTGGCACGCGTCGTACCACCGCACGATGACGCAGGTGGCGAGCCCCGAAACGGTCGTCGCCGATTTCGACAACGTCACCGTCGTCCACGTCCACGGCCGGCCGATGACGCTGGAACGCCGGGGCCGCGAGTTCTGGGCGACGTTCGACGATCCGGACGCGGAGGCACCGGCGGCGGCAACCCGTTCGGGTGCCGCCGGGTCGCGGGGCGTGGATGTAACCGTAGGCCCGACCTTCAGGTCGGGCGACGCCCAAGCTAAAGCTCGGGCCTACGGCGACCGCGCATCACGCGGCAGGTCGTGATGATCACCGGCTCGCATCACCAGCAGATCTACTGGTACGCGACCGGCCGGAATCGGCTCCTCGGACAGCTGCCGGGCGCGTACCTGATCGCCGAGCAGCGGTGGATTCCGCGGCGCGTCGGCGGTGCTGCATCCGCCGGGCGAACCGCTCTTCTCGGAGACCGGGCACTGGAACAGCACCTGTATCGCCTGCCACACGACGAACGGCAAGCCCGAGTTCGACACGCCGTTCGGATCGCAGCCGATCGACACGCAGGTCGTCGATACGCAGGGTCGACCGAGTTCGGCATCGCCTGCGAGGCGTGCCACGGACCGAGCACGGGACATGCGGCGGCGAATCGCAGTCCGATCCGGCGATACGTGTCCGCACCTGACCGGCCGCGGCGATCCGACGACCGTGCTGCCGACGCGGCTCGATCCGCGGCGCTCGTCGCAGGTGTGCGGCCAGTGCCACGGCATCTGGGAGTTCTACGACGCCGCCGGCGAGCGGCAGGCCAACAGCGCCGGGCCTGCCCTATCCGTCCCGGCGACGAGCTGACGAAGACGCGCTTCCTCGCGCAGCCGACGCGCAACGTCGAGGCGCCGACGATGCAGGCGCTGCTCGGCGTCGATCCCGGGTTCGTCAGCGACTCGTTCTGGCCGGACGGCATGGTTCGCGTGTCGGGGCGCGAATACAACGGCCTGATCGAGTCGCCCTGCTTCAAGGACGCGCGCGATCCGAAGCGAACGCTCACGCTGCTTCTCGTGTCACACGATGCACCAGCCGGCCGGCGATCACGCCGCGCCGTCGAGGAGTGGGCCGACGATCAGCTCGCGCCGGGCATGGACGGCAACCAGGCGTGCCTGCAGTGCCATCAGGCGATCGCGCCGAGAGCTCACGGCGCACACGAAGCACCAGCCGGCGTCGGAAGGCAGCTCCTGCTACAACTGCCACATGCCGTTCACGACCTACGGGCTGCTGAAGACGATCCGCAGCCACCAGATCAGCAGTCCGTCGGTCGCGTCGACGCGTCGAGACCGGGCGGCCGAACGCGTGCAATCTCTGTCATCTCGACAAGACGCTGGCGTGGACCGGCGACTACCTCGCGCAGTGGTACGGTCAGGAGCGGCAGCCCGCGCCCGCTGACGAGCGCGATCTCTCGGCGGCGCTGCTCTGGGCGCTGACGGGCGACGCGGGACAGCGCGCGATTGCCGCCCAGGCGATGGGCTGGAAGCCGGCGCAGGCAGGCGTCCGGCACCGACTGGATGCTGCCGCACCTGGCGCAGCTGCTCGACGATCCGTACGATGCGGTGCGGTTCATCGCCGGCCGCTCGCTCGCGCACGCTGCCCGAGTTCGGCTCGTTCCAGTACGACTTCGCGGCGCCGCCAGATCAACGGCGCGACGCCCAGCGCCGCGTGATGACGGTCTTCTCGAGCGTTCGCGCCCGCCTGCCGCGCCCCGGTGATCCGCGGCTGCTGCTCACGCCTGACGCCGACGTCGACGTGCCCGCCACGCTCGCGCTGCTCAAGCAGCGGAACAATCGCAACATGCTGCTGCGTGAATAAGTCGCCTGCAAAAGGCAACCACGAAGACTCGAAGGCGCGAAGAAGATCAGGCCACGAAAACACGAAAGCACGAAAACCCAAACCAACACGGATGCGACCAGCGCGGCCGGCGGACCCGGCCGCTGCTCGGATGGAGAAACGCAGAAATCCACAAGCCCATCGCACAGAACCCGTGGCTTGTGATTTCTGCGTGTCTCCATCCGAGCGCCGCTTCGCGGCGCTGGTCGCATCACAGACACGATCGGACACGGCACGGTTAGAGCCGTGTTATCCGTTCGTGTCCGTCGTGTCCGTGTTGGAGCTTTTCGTCGAACAGCCACCAGCAGGGTGTTACCATTTCCGGCTATGCGCTATCGATCCTTCTTTATCGCGCTCGGTCTGATCATGGCGGCGGGGCTTGCGCGTGCAGGCCGAGAACTGGCCGCAGTTCAGGGGCACGCGGGGTGGCGTCGCACCGGACGATCCGGCGTTGCCGGATACCTGGAGTACCACCCAGAACGTCGCGTGGGCGGTCGACATCCCGGGGCGCTCGTGGAGCTCACCCGTGGTGTGGGGCGACCACGTGTTCGTCACCACCGCCATCGACACGGCCGGTGACAAGCCGCTCCGGCCGACCTCGGAGTACATCTCGCGCTCCGGCGGCGGCACGATGACCTTCCAGGATCTGGAGAACCAGAAGACACCGGTCAAATGGGTCGTCTACGACGTCGACCTCAAGACCGGCAAGATGCGGTGGGAGCGTGAAGCCGCGACCGGCGTGCCGGCGCAGAGCCGGCATCAGAAGAACAGCTACGCCGCGGAGACGCCGGTCACCGATGGCGAGCGCGTCTACGCGTACTTCGGCAACGTCGGCCTCTTCGCGTTCGACTTGAACGGGAAACAGATCTGGTCGCAGAACGCGACGCCGGTGAAGACCCGGACCGGGTTCGGCTCGGCCGGCTCGCCGATCCTCCACAACGACCGCATCATCCACGTCAACGACAACGACGAGCAGTCGTACATCGCGGCCTCCGACAAGCGGACCGGCAAGGAGTTGTGGCGCACGCCCCGCGACGAGGGCAGCAACTGGGCGACGCCGTTCGTGTGGCAGAACGATCGGCGGACCGAGATCGTCACCGCCGGCACCGGCAAGATCCGATCGTACGACCTGGACGGCAAGCTCCTGTGGGAGCTCAAGGGGATGTCGATCTACGCCATCCCGACGCCGTTCGCCGCCGACGGCCTGCTCTACATCGCCTCGGGATATCCGGCCGACAAGATCCGGCCGGTCTACGCGATTCGCTCGGGGGCGATGGGCGACATCTCGCTCAAGCCCGACCAGACGAGCAACGACTTCATCGTCTGGTCGGATCCGTTGATCGGACCGTACAACCCATCGCCGCTCGTCTACCGCGACTGCTATTACACGCTCCTCGATCGCGGGTTCCTCACCTGCCACGATCCCAAGACCGGGAAGGAGATCTACGGACGGCAGCGGATCACGATGGACGCGACGAGCTTCACCGCGTCGCTGTGGGCCTACAACGGCAAGGTGTTCGCGCTGAGCGAAGACGGCGACACCTACGTCATGGCGGCGGGTCGCGAATTCAATGTGCTCGGGAAGAACTCCCTCGGAGAAATGAGCATGGCGACGCCCGCGGTCGCCGGCAGCAGCCTCATCATACGAACCGCGTCGAAGCTCTATCGCATAGGCCAACCGAAATGATACGGATCATCTTCTTACTGCTTGCGCTCGGGTCGGCCCCGGCGCACGCCGAGAACTGGCCGGCCTGGCGGGGCCCGTCAGCGAACGGCATCAGCCGCGAGACCAATCTCCCGGCGCGCTGGTCGAAGACCGACAACATCACCTGGAAGCTCGATCTCCCCGAATGGTCGGGATCGACTGCCATCATCTGGGGCGAGCACATCTTCCTCAACGTCGCGCAAGGCACCGATCTCCACCTCTGGGCGGTCGATCGCACGAAGGGTCAGCCGATCTGGAAGCGACACTTGAGCGGCGGCAACCACCAGGAACGGAAGCAGAACATGTCGTCGCCGTCGCCAGTCACCGACGGGCGGCACGTGTGGGTGATGACCGGCACGGGGATTCTCAAGGCGTTCGACTTCGGCGGCAAGGAAATCTGGGCGCGCGACATCCAGAAGGACCACGGGCGCTTCGGCCTCAACTGGGGCTACGCGTCGTCGCCGCTCCTGCACGAGGACGCGCTGTTCGTGCAGGTGCTGCACGGCATGAGGACCGACGATCCTTCGTACTTCCTGAGAATCGACAAGGCGACCGGCAAGACGCTGTGGCGCGTCGAGCGGCCGACGAAGGCGATTCGCGAGTCACCCGATTCGTACACGACCCCGGCGCTCCTTCGCTACGGCAACACCACCGAGATCGTCCTGACCGGCGGCGACGTCGTCACCGGCCACGATCCGGCGACCGGCAAGGAGCTGTGGCGCGCCGACGGCCTGAACCCGACAAACAACCCGGCCTACCGGATCGTCGCGTCGCCGTTCGTGTTCGGCGAGATGATTTACGCGCCGACGCGGGAACGGCCGCTGCTCGCGCTGCGCGCCGGTGGCCGCGGCGACATCACGACGTCGCACCGCGTCTTCTCGTTCGACAGCGGGCCCGACGTGCCGACGCCGGTGACCGATGGCCAGTACCTCTACGTGGTGCGCGACAACGGCGTCATGTTCTGCCTGGACGCCAGGACCGGCAAGCCGATTTATGGTCCGGAGCGCCTGCGACCGGGCACCTACAGCGGCTCGCCGGTGTTGGCCGACGGCAAGATCTACGTCACCAACGAAGACGGCGTGACAATGGTCGTCCGCGCCGGGCCGAAGTTCGAGGTGGTGGCCGCAAACGATTTCGCCGAGTACACGCTCAGCTCCCCGGCCGTCTCCGAGGGGCAACTGTTCATCCGGACGGACAAGGCGCTGTATGCGATTGGCCGTCGGTCGACGTCTACAGACTGATCCCACGATCAAAGCTTGAAACACAGACACGAACGGACACGAACGGATCATGAGCTGTGACCAACGCGGCCGGCGAAGCCGGCCGCGGCGCGGCGTTGGTCACAGCGCACCACGGCTTAGATTCGGGTCGTTGTCGCGCTCTAGCCGCGTCCTTGATTCGAGACGCAAGTCATGACTCACTTACACACAACGCTCACTCATCGCCTCGCTGCCGTCGTCGCGGCTGCCGCGGTCGTCGTCGGCGCACAGCATGTCGTCGGCCAGACCGAACCGGTCGATCTGCAAGCGGTCTACAAGATCAAGGAGGAGGGGCTGCAGCGATCGAAGGTGATGGAGATCGCCAGCTATCTCACCGATGTCTACGGACCCCGCCTGACCGGATCGCCCGACATCCGGCGCGCGGGCGAGTGGGTGGTCAAGGAACTGCAGTCGTGGGGGCTCGCGAACGTCAAGCTCGAGCCGTGGACGGGCTTCGGCCGCGGTTGGACCAACGAGCGGTTTTCGGCGCATATGACCGCGCCTGCCACCTCAACGCTGATTGGCTACCCCAAGGCCTGGACTCCGGGCACGAACGGCGTCGGCGTCGTCAAAGGCGAGGCCGTCCAGGCGCGTCTCGACACACCAGCGGACCTGGAGACGTGGCGCGGCAAGTTGAAGGGCAAGTTCGTGCTGACGGCGGCGGCACGACCAGTCACGCCGCACTTCGCGCCGCAGGCGGACCGCTATACCGAAACCGAGCTGGCCGACCTGGCGCGGCAGCCGATCTCGAGCGGCCGCGGCCGCGGCGGAGCGCCGACTACGCCGCAAAGCTTCACCCGTGACCGGACCGCGTTCCTGGTCGGCGAGGGCGTGCTTGCCACCATCGAGCCGGGCCGCGGCGATGGCGGCACCGTATTCGTGCAGAGCGGCGGGTCGAGAAACGTGCAGGATCCACCGACGGTGCCGCAGGTCGTGCTGACGCCCGAGCATTACAACCGGATGATTCGCATCCTCGACAAGAAGATTCCGGTGATGCTCGAGATGGAGATCCGCAACAGCTTCAACGACGGCGACGCCGGCGCCTTCAACGTGGTCGCCGAGTTGCCGGGGACCGGCAAGGCCGACGAGCTCGTCATGATCGGCGCGCACTTCGATTCGTGGCACACCGGGACCGGCGCCACGGACAATGCGGCCGGGTCGGCGGTGATGATGGAGGCGATGCGGATCCTCAAGGCCACAGGTCTTCCCCTGCGACGCGCGGTCCGCATGGGGCTGTGGACAGGCGAAGAACAGGGCTTCTTCGGGTCGCGCGCCCACGTCGCAGCCAATTTCGCCGATCGCCAGACGCTCGTCACCAAGCCGGCGCACGCGAAATTCTCGGCGTACTTCAACGTCGACAACGGCGGCGGCGCGATCCGCGGCGTCTACCTGCAGGGCAACGAAGGCGTCGCGCCAATCTTCCGGGCGTGGATGGAACCGTTCGCCAACCTCGGCATGACGACGCTGTCGATCCGCAACACGGGCGGCACGGATCACCTCTCGTTCGATCAGGTGGGGCTGCCGGGGTTCCAGTTCATCCAGGACGAGCTCGAGTACGACGCCCGGACGCACCACTCGAACATGGACGTCTACGACCGGCTGCAGGCCGAGGACATGATGAAGAACGCGGTGATCGTCGCGTCGTTCGTCTATCACGCCGCGAATCGCGACCAGCTCATGCCGCGAAAACCCATGCCCAAGCCGGCGGCAACGCCATCGAGGGGCACACCACAGTAGGCGCGGACAGCCAACTTTTTTCCAATGGCGCCGGGGCCCCACCCCCGGCGCGAACTTATGCTGATGCCTCGCCTCAGATTTGCTCGTCTTCGGCTCGGCATGGCCGCAGGCGCTCTTGTCCGTGTTCGCGGGAGGATTCGGATGCGCATGTGGGTGCCGCGGGGGCTGGCGCTGGCGGCCGTCGCGTGGTGCGTGGCCGTCGGCGTCTGGCTGTGGATCACGCCAATCCGCTACATGGGTGTCGCTTCCACCGCCTACGCCGATTCACGCGGCGAGGTGCAGCAAAACAACTATCGTTTTGCGGAAACCAGGTCGTTCGCCGATGTGTCACTCCTCGGTCCGCTCCCGCTGATCATTCCTGTGCTGATAGCCGCGATCGGCGCCTGGACTGTTTGGCGTGGCCGCTTGATATCGGCTGCGATTGCCACCGGCATCCTGCTCGTGTTCACGATCCTGGGCGGCTTCTCAATCGGCGCCAGCTACGTGCCAGCAGTCGCCGCCCTGATTTGGGCGTTGATCGCTCTCTCGGACGTGTGAACAAGATCGAGAGAGATGGCCAACTTTCCTCCAGTTGCGCCGGGGCCCCACCCCCGGCGCGAACTTACGCTGATGCCTCGCCTCGGATAAGAACCGGTTCCTCGGCTCGGCATGGCCGCGGGCGCTGCTGTTCCGGATGTCGAAGCCCATTGACTGGCGAGAATCAGCGCCCAATCGAGCGCTGGAAGCCGAGAGAGATGACGTGGGCGTCCAGCCCGGGATTGACGATGGACCGGTACGCGTTCGACAGGTGGTGGAACCGGTATCCGATCCGCAGCGATGACCGGGTGGAGTACCGCCATTCGGCGCCGCCGCCGAAGTCGAACATGTAATTGAACGCGGTTGCGTCGGGCAGCGGAACGTCCCGAGTGAACCACACGACGCCAGCGGTGCCGCCGCCGAAGAGTTGCCACCGTCTCGTCACCCGCACCAGGGCCTCGACTCCCACGGGAGACAGGCCGAAGCCGTTGACCGGCGCCTGCCCGACCTCGACCTTGTAGCGGCCGGTTGGCGTTGGATACGTCGTGTAGGCCGGATTGTTGGACACCCGAAGGAGCGGGATGATTTCCGGGGCATACGCAATCGAAAGGCGGGACCAGCGCAGCATGGTGGCGCTCAGGCGGGCGCCGATGAAGAGATGATCGCGATCCGGAATCATCCCGAGATGAGTTCCGACAGGCGAGTGGCGCGCCATTCCCACGTATCCGCCAATCGCGTAACGCGAAGGCGGCACGTCCTGTCCGTCATCCTGAGCGGCGAGACGAGGAGCGCACCATCCCAGCAGCGCGATTACCAAGATGAGGGGAGGACGGGACAGCGAGAGAGAAGCCTGGCGAGAGTCGGCCAACTTTTTTTAACTGGCGGCGGGGCCCCACCCCCGCCGCGAACTAACGCTGATGCCTCGCCTCGGATTCACTTGTCCTCGGCTCGGCATGGCCGCAGGCGCTGCAGTCCCCCGTCGATGAGGGGACCTTAGAACGTGACCCCAACCCTCACACCGAATGTTCTCGGCGCGCCCATCTCGCCCAGATAGCCTGACGGCGCGAGGCCCGGATAGGCGATCGCGGTCGGGATGTAGGTGGAGTCGAACGCGTTGCGGAGCCAGGCCTCGGCAAACAGCCGCTTGCCGCGCACGCCGAACCGGAAGTTGGTCAGCGAGAACGCGTCCTGCCCCTCGGTGTTGCTGTCGTCGTAGAAATAATCGCCGCGGAACACGATCTCCGCGCGCACGTAGCCGCTGACTTCGGCGTTGAACGCCTGCGAGTACTGACCGCCGACGTTCGCCGTGTAGTCCGGCGTGTTCGGCAGCTTGTGATCGGTCACATTCAGTCCGCCCGAGATGCTGCCATCGCTGAATCGCGCGTTCGTATAGCCGAAGCCGGCGAAGAAGTCGCAGCCCTGCAGCACGCGCGCATTCAGCTCGAGCTCGACACCCTTGCTGCTGGCGGCGCCGGCGTTGTCGACGAAGAACTGCGCGGGCACGGCGGGGTTCGGCAGGTAAACCTGCAGGTCGTCCCAGTCGATGAAGAACAGCGACCCGTTCAGCGAGACCCGGCTCGAACCAAGCAGCGTCTTGATCCCCACCTCGTAGTTCCAGCTGTGCTCGGGGTCATAGCCTTCGCTGCCCGCCGGGGACGCGGCGTTGAACCCGCCCGCCTTGAAGCCGCGCGCCGCGGTCGCGTAGACCATCTGCGTCGTCGACGCGTGATACGCGGCGGTGAACTGCGGCGAGACGTCGGTGAAGCTCTCCTCCTGGTCGACGACGACCGGCGGCGCAATCATCGGTTCGTACGAGGTCTGGAGCAGCGCGCTCTTGTTCTCGTGATCGGCGCGCAGGCCAATCGTCCCCTCGAATCGGCTGCCGAAGAGAAGGGTCCCGCGGCCGTAGACACCGAAGCCGTTGTCGTCGAGCGCCGCCGTCGGTGAACGCTGCACGATCGTGAACGGAAGGAACTCCGAGAGGAGGAACGGCGAGAAGGTGTTGGCCGCATCCTGGTTGTAGTCCTGCGTGAACAGGAACAGGCCGGCCTGCCACTTCATCGTCACGTTGCCGCCGACGGCGAGCGCCGCGTCCCGCGCCGACGCGGCGCGAAACTCCTGCGTGAATTGCAGGCTGTCTTCGTCGTTGGCGCGCGTGATCAGCGGCAGCGGCGTGTAGTCGAGGTCGGTGCGATCGCTCGTCTCCCACGAGACAAAGCCCGTCGTGGACGTGAAGTCGACCTGCCGGCCGGTGCGGCGCACGATCACCGTCGGCGCGAGGATGTCGCGGTGGGTGAACCCTTCGTAGTCCCGGTACGCCGTAAACGGCTGCGCGCGCAGCGAGCCCAGGTCTTGCAACGCATAGTCGCCGTCGCGCGCGCGCTCGCTGTTCAGAATAAACCGCGTCTCCCACGTCGAAGAGGGCGTCCAGAGCAGCTGCGCCTTGGCGAAAGAGGCGGATCGCGCGTCGAGGTCGTTGCCGGTGATCGCATTCTCGGTGTAGCCGTCGCGTCGGGCGTAGCCGCCGGAGAGGCCGATGGCGAGGCGGTTGGCGGCGACCGGCCCGGACACGGATGCCCGGACGTCGGCGGTACCGAAGCTGCCGAATGGGGCGAGCGCGCTGCCCGTCCAGCCGCTGAAGGAGGGCCGCGTGCTCACGACGTTGACCACGCCGCCGAGCGAATTGCGGCCGTAGATCGCGCTCTGCGGACCGCGCACGAACTCGATCTGCTGGACGTCGGTCAGCTCGAAGCTCGACGTGTTCGCGGTCAGCTGCGGCACGCCGTCGACATAGGTGGTCACGCCGGGATTGAGCGGTCCGGCACCGACGCCGCGGAACCGCGGGTTGCTCAGCTTTCTCGCCCCGAACTCGTGGAAGTAGGTGTTGGGAGCATAGTCGGCGGCGTCGCTGACCGTGCGCGCACCGCTCGCCTCGAGCGTCTCCTTGGTGACGGCCGTCACGCTCACCGGCGCCTTCTGCTGGTCCTCGGGCTCCTTCTCAGCCGTCACGGTGATGGGCGGCACGCGAAGCCGGACCGTACCCTGGTCGTCCTGGGCGGGCTGCTGTGCGCCAGCGGCGATGGGTGCACCGAGCAGAACCACGAAGGCGAGTAATTTGCGACGCATGTCGTTACTCCAATTAGGCCAGCACGGAAACACGAACCGGGAAGAACTACGGATTTCCTGTCTTCGTGGTTCCGTGCGAGTAGTTATGCGGCTGGTCTGAAATACAGCACCATACCCGCACCGATCGATGCGAGGAGGAAGCCGACGTACAGCATCGGATTGGGGGCGCTCTTCGGTGGGTGGATGACCATCGAGTACAGGACGTTGATGATCGGCGCGCCGCCGAACACGAGGGGCATCACGTAGAGCGGAATGCCGCCGTTCCGGAACGACCAGATGATGCAGGCGGCCCCGGCGGCGCCGAGAATGCCGGCAATGGTCGCGGTGGTCGTGCCGCCGCCGTTCCAGCCGCCGAGCGAACCCTGCGACGTCAGCGCGACGAGCGGGACGACGACGCCGACCAGGAAGTAGGCGATGCCGACGCAGAGCAGCGCCTTCAACGGGTTGCCAAGCTGCTGCTGCCCCTGGTGCAGCATCGCCCCGTACACACCCCAGGAGAGTACGGCCCCGGCCACAAAGACCACCCAAGTCATACGTTTCCTCACGGTCATGTTGATGGAAATTTACAATTTACAAGTAGCAATTAGAAATTCCGGAATTTCAAATCGTAAATTGAGAATTGTAAATTACCCGAAGCAGTAGAGGGCCCCGTCCGTCGACCCAATCACAATCCGCCCGCCGGCGATGGCGGGAGACGCCGTAATCGCCGCGCCGGCGTCGAACTCCCATTCCTTCCGGCCGCTCGCGACGCTGAGCCCGTAGAGGCGGCCGTCGCTCGACCCGACGTAGACGCGGTCGCCGGCCGCCACCGGCGACGAATCGACGCGCGCCTGGGTGGCGAACGTCCAGGCCTGCTTGCCGCTCGCGGCGTCGATGGCGTGCACCAGCTTGTCGCGGCTGCCGACGATCACCCGGCCGCCGACCAGCGCGGCCGACGAGTAAAACGGAAACTGCCGCTCGGTGTTCTCGTAGCGCCACACGATTTTCTTCGCCCGCAGATCGAATGCCAGCACCTCGTTGTTGAACGTGCCGACGTAGGCGCGGTCGCCCTCGATCACCGGCGAGGCGGCGGTATTGGCGCCGGCGACGATCCGATAGAGCTCCTTGCCGTCGGCGACGTTGAAGGCGCGCAGGCTCTCGTCGCACCCGGCGACGATGACGACGCCGTTGTGGACGGCTGGCGTCGCGTGCACCGGGCCGTCGGTCTCGAACTTCCACTTCAGGCTTCCGGTCGCGGCGTCGAGCGCGTACAGGAAGCCGTCGTACGATCCGATCAGCACGACCGCCCCGACGACGACCGGCGACGACTTGATCTCGCTTTGCGTCTTGAAGGTCCACAGCCGGCTGCCGTCCTTGGTCCGCACGGCGTGAAAGATGCCGCTGCTGTCGCCGACGAAGACCGTCCCGCCGCTGACCGCCGGCGACGACTCGCCGATCGGACTCCCCGCCTGGTACTTCCACCGGAGCTTCCCGGTCGCGAAGTCGACCGCCACCAGGTCGCCGTTGAACGCTCCGACGTAAACGACCCCGTCGGCGATCGCCGCGGACGAATCGATCGACTCGCCGACCTCGTACTTCCACAGGAGCTTCGGCGCCGCCGGCGGCACGCTCTCGGCCACGCCGGTCAGGCGAGCGTTGCCGCGGAACTGGGGCCACGAAGCGCCCGACTGCGCGGTGGTGTGCGCCGACAACGACAGAGCGCACATGAGCGCCGCGGCAAAGGCCGTTCTACGTTCTAAGTTCTGCGTTCTTCGTTCGTTCTGCGTTCTTCGAGCGTGAACCTCCCAGAACGTAGAACGTAGAACGTAGAACGAAGACCGGCGCGGTTCTCTCATCACTTTGCTGCGATAGCGAATAACTGGTTCCGGTTCATGACGAACAGCGTGCCGTTTGCCGGCACCACCGAGCCGTAGACCGCGCTGCCCATGTTGATCGTGTTGATGACCTTCTTCTCCTTGCCGTGCTGCAGGATCACGACGTCGCCGTCCTCGTTGCCGATGTAGACCTTGCCGTCGAGGACCATCGCCGAACTCCACACCGCCGACGTCAGGTCGTGGACCCAGTATTCCTGCCCGGTGTTGGCGTCGAGGCAATGGAAGAAGCCGCTGAAGTCGGGGATGTAGATCAGGCCGTCGGCGATTGCCGCCGTCGAGATCGATCGCCGGATCTTCTCGAAGTGGAAGATGCGGCCGCTCTCGGTGATGTCGCCGCGCTTGGTCGCGTCGATGGCGTAGAAATGCCCGATGCCCTCGCCGTGCTCAGGATCCTGTCCGTTGGCGATGTAGACGCGGTTGTTGAAGACGACCGGCGTCGAGATTAACTCGTTCCGGGTGCGCGGCCACACCGAGTCCTTCGGGTTGGTGTCGAACTCCCACAGCTTCTTGCCGGACTGCGCTTCGTAGCCGCGCACCCAGCCGTCGCCCTGCGCCGAGACGACCTGGACGACGCCGCCGATCTCGCCGACGGACGGCGTCGACCACTGGCCGTGCAGGATCCGGTCTTCGACCGAGTTGTCCTCCCACACCAGCTTGCCGCTGTTCTTGTCGACCGCGATGATCGACGGCGCGCGCGGCGACGGGATGTTGACGTGGCTCTCGTCCTGGCCGTTGGACGTGCTGACGAAGATCAGGTTGCCCCACATCACCGGCGACGAGTTCGCCAGGTTGTGCGGGTAGGTGCCGACCTCCTCCATCATGTCGAACGCCCAGATCGCGTCGGCGTCCTGCTTGCCGGTCAGCTTCTCGTCCGTCAGCGGACCGTCGTTCTCGCCGTCGTGGAAGCCCTTGGTGTCGACGCACCACAACACGCCGCGGTTGCTCACGTAGTAGAGCCGTTCGCCTTCGACGAGCGGCGAGCTGGCGACGCCCTGGAACGGCCAGTCGTTGGCGCGGCCCGCCTCGAGCTTCGCGTGCGTGTGCTGCCACATGAACGTCGCCGTCGGCCTCGTTGAACGCCATCAGCACGCCGCGGTCGCCGCCCTGCTTCGGATCGCGCAGCCCCTCGTTGTTCGTGCCGACGAACACCATGCCGTCCGCCACGACCGGGTTGCCGTAGCTCTGCGAGCCCACCTCGGCGACCCACTTGATGTTCTTCTTCGTCTTGATGTCCCACTCGGTCGGCGCCCTCTTCATCGACGACACCATGTTGCGATCGGCCGTTCCGCCCCACATCGGCCAGTTGCCGGTGCCGGGATCGGAGGCGAGCAACGGCGTGCCCAGGACGATGACCAGCGCAGCGACGCATCGGATATGTGAATGCATCGGTTCCTGATCTCTTGTAGGCCGGGCCTCTCAGGCCCGGCGTCCGCCCTACTGCCCTCTGGCGGACCTAAGAGGTCCGCCCCACAGGTCCGCCCTACTTATTCGGATACACGCTGATGTTGTCGATATGCGCGCCGAACTCGGCGTCGATGAACATGCCCGGCGCGCCCTGCCGGTTGCCGATCGGATCGGTCTTGTCGATCTGCCACTCGGCCGGCTCGGTATCGCCGGTCGGCCAGGCCTTGCCGCGCGCGCGAACCCCGCCGTTCGGCAGGTTCTCGACGCGCAGTTTCAGGTGATACCACGTGTCCGGTTTCCACGCGAACGGCACCGTGACCGTCCGCGTCGTCTCCGGCTCCCACGGCTCGAGCTTCAGACGCTGCGACGTGCCGTAAAGGATCAGCGAGTAGCGTTGCGCCGTGATGCCGATGTCGCCCTGCTGGCGGCGCCTGGTCGGCGTCTGCACGTCGGCCTCGATCGTGTAGTTCGACCACGTCGGTCGAGCCCATGAACGCACGGATCCGCTTGAACAGCGTGTTGTCTGGCGGTTTATGAAGTGCCTTCTGGCCGCCGATCGCCGCCACCGTGAACTTGCCGGTCACCATGCTGATCCAGCCGGCCGGCGCCGAGCCTTCGGCGAAGCCCTCGAAGTTCTCGGTCCAAGGCAGCGGACGCACGATCCGCGCGCGCGCCTGGCCGGTCACCCCGCCGACGGTCGCCTTGATGAGACCGGCCTGATCGACCGGATCGGCCGCGGCGGTCGAACGCGCCGTCGGTCACCGTTCCCTTCAGGCCTTCGAGCGACCAGGTCGCCTTCTCCTCGCGGAGGAAGCGGCCCTTGTCGTCGAACAGCCGCACGCGCAGCTTGGCGGTCTGGCCTGGCGTCAGCGTCAGCTCGGTCGGCGACACCTGCACGTGCGTCGCCGCGCCCATCGCCTTTGAGCGCCGGCTCTTCGGTCGCGAAGCCAGTCAGCGTCTTCGCGGCCTTCGGCCCGAACGCGTACACCGCGTCGCTCGACATGAAGAACACGCGACCGCGCGAAATCGCCGACGCCCGATACGATCTGTTCCGCCGTCCCTTCCGATCCCCCGACGCTGTTCGTGCTGATCGGCATCGTCACCTGGCTGAGGACCTCGGCGCGATCGGCCGTCGGCCGGACGATGAAGAACGTGCCGGTTTCCGTGCCGACGTAGAGCTTGCCGTCGGCGAGCACCGCCGATGCCTTC
Source organism: uncultured Acidobacteriota bacterium (assembly GCA_963825245.1). Lineage (GTDB taxonomy): Bacteria > Acidobacteriota > Vicinamibacteria > Vicinamibacterales > CAVVIG01 > CAVREM01. The sequence goes on along the minus strand of CAWGSJ010000015.1, from coordinate 209,005 downwards.
TGCAGCGTCCCGAGCTGCTGGCTCCAGCAGCTCCTTGCCGCGTCTCGAGGTCGTAGGTGTGCAGCTTCGAGCTGCCGTCGACCTGGTAGAGGCGCTGGCCCTGCGACGACCGGCGAGGAGAAGCCGAACTCGGTGCCGGTGAATCGCCACTTCGTGGCCTTGATGTCGCCGGTCTGCGAGCCGTCGATCGCGGCGATCATGCCCATCACCGAGGTGTCGAGATTCTCGTCGCCGTGCGACACGAAGACGTTCGATCCCGCTGACGACCACGCCGGTGTTGATCGCGCGCTTGGTCGCGATGTAGCTCCAGATCTTTTCGCCGGTCTGCGGCTTCATCGAGTGCACCGCGCCGTCGCCGCCGCCGACGATCAGCTGGCGCATGCCGTTGATGGTGGCGATGATGCCGGGCGAAAACGACGTGTCGTATGGACGCCCGCCCGGCTGGCGCGACGTAGATGATCTCGCCAGTCCGCTTGTCGAGCGCGACGAAGCGGTGGCCGCGCGCGCCCATCGACCCCCAGTTGGAGAGCGCCGCGTTGACGATCACCAGGTCGCCGTCGATGATCGGCGCCGCCGTGCGGCCGCCGTGCGTCGTGAACGCCGCGAACTCCTCGCCGATCGACCGGTCCCAGAGCAGCTTGCCGTCGCGGCTCAGCGCGACGACCGTGGCGCCGGCGCCGAGGGCGTAGACGTTGCCGGTTTCGGGGTCGGCCGCCGGGCTGGCCCAGCCGACGCGGTGGGGCGGCACGTCGCTCTGGAAGATATTGAAGCGGTATTCCCATACCAGTTTTCCGGTATCCGTGTCGAGCGCCATGATGCGTTCCTGGAGCTCGGCACCGCGTCCCACCGGGTTCTGGACGAAGACACGGTTGCCCATGACGATGGGCGTCGACCGGCCGCCGTACGGGGCGCGCCAGAGGAAGTTCTCGCCATTCAGCGCCCATTTGTCGGGCAGCCCCGTTTCGGCCGAGATACCGTCCCGGTTCGGTCCCCGCATTTCGGGCCAGTCGCCGAGGGCCACACGGCGCGGGCCCTGAGCGTCGACCGCGGCCCCGACGGCGATGGCGAACACAGCGGCCGGCAGGATGGCGATTCGTTTCAACATAGGCAGTCCACAGCTAAAGGACAAACGAGAATGATAGCGGATCACCCAAGCTCGGCCACGCGCAATCGGCCGGCCCGCCATCAGTACATTACGGTGCGAGACGCTCGAATATTTCGACTGGAATGCCCCCTCCTGTCCGTCCGCCCTCACGGCACGGCTGATACAATCCGGCGCGGCCGACCCTGAAAGGTCGGCCTACTGGCGAAAAGTTCGGAGGTCCCATGAGCACGGCCCGCAAGGTCGCTGGTCTCGTCGTCGGCCTGTTGCTGCTGCTGGTTGTTTTCGCCGGCGGCTACGTGGCCGGCCGGACTGGCGCCGGTTCGGTCGTCAATCCGGCATCGCTTCCCGATGCGGAACGGCAATTCGCGGAGCGGATGGCCGGCGCGTCGCTGGTCGGGCGCTTCACCATCGCCGGGCGAGAGGATCGGCCGGCTCGGCCTGAGCGCTATGACATCTCCAGCGTCGAAAAAGTCGGCGACGACCTGTGGCGGTTCAACGCACGCCTCAGGTACGGCGACGTCGACACCACGTTGCCGATTGTCGTCCCGATGCGGTTCGCCGGCGACACGCCGATGATCAGCATCACCGACCTCACGATTCCGACCCTCGGGACGTTCACGGCGCGCGTGTTCTTCCACGGCGACCGCTATTCCGGAACGTGGCAGCACGGCGAGTACGGCGGCCACATGTTCGGAAAGATGGAAAAGACGGGCGAGTAGTGCAACACGAAATTTGGAATTAGGAAGAGTCCAAGATGCGTTTTCTCGTAACCGCAATCGTGGTCGTCACGGCGTCAGGACTGGTTACGGCGGCCGACCAGTGGCCGCAGTTCCGGGGTCCGAATGCCGGCGTCGTCGCCGACGATCCCGGCGCTGCCCGACACCTGGAGCGAAACCGAGAACGTCGTCTGGAAGATCGACGTGCCAGGTCTCGGCTGGAGCTCGCCGATCGTCTGGGACGATCACATCTTCCTGACGTCGGCGATCAGCGCCGGCAAGGAGCCGCCGCCGGTCCCCGGCCTCTACGACGAGCACGACCACGTCAAGGCGGCGGCCGTCGCAGCGCTGGATGGTCTACGACTTCGACTTCAAGACCGGCAAGCTGCGCTGGCAGCGCGAGATGCACCAGGGCGCGCCGCCGCTGCTCCGCCACATCAAGAACAGCTACGCGTCGGAGACGCCGGTCACCGACGGCGAGCGTCTCTACGTCTACTTCGGCAACATCGGGCTGGTCGCCGCGCTCGACTTCAAGGGCAACGTCGTCTGGTCGAAGAACGTCGGCGCGTACAACACGCAGGTGGAGCTCGGCACCGGCGCGTCGCCCGGTGCTCTACAAGGATCGGCTCTTCATCGTCAACGACAACACGACGCAGTCGTTCCTGATCGCGTTCGACAGCAAGACCGGGCAAGGAGCTGTGGCGGGTCAACCGCGAAGAGCGCGGCAACTGGTCGACGCCGGTCGTCTGGGAGAACGAGCTGCGGACCGAGATCGTCACCACCGGGCACGATCAAGAACCGCTCGTACGACCTCGACGGCAAGCTCCTGTGGGAGCTGAGCGGCATGTCGACGCTGACGATTCCGTCGCCGTTCGTCAAGCACGGCATGGTCTTCATCAGCTCGGGGTATCCGGGCGGCGCGCTTCGTCCGGTGTACGCCATCCGGCACGGGGCGCACGGCGACATCTCGCTCAAGCCCGACGAGACGTCGCAACGACTACATCGTCTGGCACCAGCCGCTGCTCGGCACCTACAACACGTCGGCGCTCGTCTACGGCGACATCTACTACACGCTGCTCGATCGCGGCTTCCTGCTGGCTCACGACGCGCGCACCGGCAAGCAGATCTACGGGCGCCAGCGCATCTCGGTCGACTCGAGCGGCTTCACGACGTCGCCGTGGGCCTACAACGGCAAGATCTTCCTGCTGAGCGAGGACGGCGACACGTTCGTCGTCCAGGCGGGTCCGGAGTTCAAGCTGCTCGGCAAGAACTCGCTGAACGAGATGCCGCTCGCCACGCCGGCCGTGGTGCGCGGCAGCCTGATCGTGCGGACGTATTCGAAGCTGTATCGCATCGCGAAAGAGGTGCGGCCGTGACTTGCCCACCGAAGCACGCGCGAAGGTGGGTGCGCGGTCGTGATCGCGGTCGTGGCGGGCCGGGGTGCTCATCAGCGCTGGCAGAGCAACGAGTTCACGCCCGTCGCGTCGATTCCTGGTCCGGCCGATCTCGTCCAGGTGCACGGGAACCGTGCCTACGTCGTCGGCCACGGCACGCTGCGCATCTTCGACGTCTCGAACCCTGCCGCGCCGCGCGAGCTCGGCGCCTACACCTTCCCCGAGAAAATCTGGGGCATCGAGGTGGTGGAGCCGCTGATCTACGTCGCGGCCGATTTCTTCGGTCTCGGCATCCTCGACGTCTCCAATCCCGCCGCGCCGCGGCTGCGCGGCTCGCTGAAGACGCCCGGGCAGGCCAAGAGCGTCGCGGTGGTCGGGCGGCAAAGCGGCGGTCGCCGATCACATGTCGGGCGTCGATTTCGTCGACACGTCGAATGCCGACAAGCCGGCGATGCTCGGGTCGTTCTACCTCGAGGGCTATGCGCGCGAAGTGGCCGCGTTCGGTTCGATGGCGTATGCCGTCGACGCGCCAACCGGCGTGTACACCTTCGACATGACCCAACCGGGGGCGCCCGAGCCGGTGCACGCGCAGCAGACGGCGACCGCGCCCGGCATGATCGTCGTGTCGGATCCGAAGGCGAGCACGCCCAAGCTGGCTGTACTCGTCGGCGCCGGAACCATCCAGGTCTACGACCTGACCAACCCGGCAGCGCCGGCTCGACTTGGTGCGTTGAAGACCCCGAGCGGCCGCGCGACGCGCGCCACGCTCCACGGCTCGCACGCCTTTGTCGCCGATTTCAGAGAAGGACTCCAGGTGGTCGACCTCTCGAACCCCCAAGCGCTCCGTCTCGTGGCGACGTACAAGACCACCGCGCCCGCGCGGGACGTCGCGGTCACCGGCTCCCATGCGTTCGTTGTCGTCGGGGCTCCTTCAGAAACCCCGCGGGAATTCAAAGACCAGGAAGTGCTGATACTGAAACATTCGTTCTGAATCTCTGTCAATTCCAAATTTCTTCGCATCGCCGTCCCACAGCCCGTTACCAGGGAGGTCGCGCCATGAGATATGCGGTCGTCCTCGTCGGAGCGTTGGCCATTGTCGGACTTGCGAGCGCGGCGCACGCGCAATCGATTGCCGGTGTCGTGCGTGACGAGAGCGGCGCGGTCCTTCCCGGCGTCACCGTCGAAGTGAGCAGCCCGGCGCTGATCGAAAAATCGCGCGCGGCGGTCACCGACGCGACCGGCCAGTACCGCGTCGTGAGCCTCAGTCCCGGGATCTACACCGTGACGTTCGCGCTCCCCGGGTTCAACGCCGTCAAGCACGAAGGCATCGAGCTTTCGGGGACGTTCACCGCGACGGTCAACGCGGACATGAAGGTGGGCGCGCTCGAGGAGACGATCACCGTCGCCGGCACAACGCCGCTGGTCGACGTGCAGAGCGTGACCAAGCAAACCGTGATCACTCGTGAGATCATCGACGCGCTCCCGGCGGCGCGGAACATCCAGGCGGCAGCGGTGATGATCCCGGGCGTGACCACGTCAGGGGTCGTCGGTCAGTCCGGGCGCGACGTCGGCGGCTCGACCAAGCTGCAGCAGCCGTCGATCGTGTTCCGCGGCAACCCGAACAACATCCAGCGGTGGGACGGCTTTCACCTCGGCAACCTCGCGGGCGCAAACACCGGTGCGGGCACCAGCTTCTACATCAACGACGCGATCGCGCAGGAGTTGTCCTACTCCTCCGGCGCCGACTCGGCGGAGATGGGCAATCCCGGCCTCTACATCGATCTCGTGCCCAAGGACGGCGGCAATCGCTTCAGCGGCACGGTGTTCTTCGATTACACGCATGAGCCGTGGGCGTGGAGCAACTACAGCGAACGACTGAAGGCGCGCGGCATCAACGATGTCACGAAGGTCTATGAGATTTCGGATCTCAACGGCGGATTCGGCGGCCCGATCATGCGGGACAAGCTGTGGTTCTACGGCGCGGCCCGATACGAGACGCTCGACGTCAGCGTCGTCGACAACTACTACGACAAGAATCCCGCGCCGTACCTCTACGAGCCGGACCTGGACCGCCCGGCTCACGACAGCGGCGACATCCCGAACGAGTCGATCCGGCTGACCTGGCAGGGCACGTCGAAGGACAAGGTGCAGTTCTGGTTCACCAACCAGAACAAGCGCCGGCAGTTCTACAACATCAGCGCCACCGTCACGCCGGACGGCGCCGGCCGGCAGGTGACGAAGTACGCGCAGCCGATCACGTTGAAGTGGACGCGGACTCAGACGAGCCGGCTGCTGCTCGAGGGAGGAATGGCGGTCGGGCGGACGCTGTTCCACAACGGCTACCGCGAGACGGTGACACCGGCGTTCGACATCGAGACCATTCAGAACACACCGATTTACGCGATCACCGATATTTCCAACAGCCGGAGCTTCGGGGCGTCGATCGTCGGCTACATGGCCTTCGGCGGCACGATGAAGGTCGGCCGGTTCGCCACCACCTACGTCACCGGCTCGCACGCCTTCAAGACCGGCGTCGAGTACGGTGTCGGACACGGGCCGAACGGCGCGCGCAACTGGTTCACCGGCGACGTGACGATGAATTTCAACAACGGCTCGCCTCAGCAGGTGACGCTGCGCATCCCGCGCGACCAGGACGACGGCTACAGCGATTTCCAGATGTTCGTGCAGGACCGCTGGACGCTCGGCCGCGCCACGCTCACCGGCGGCCTCCGCTACGACCACCTGGTCGGTTACGTAAACGACTCCACGCTGCCGGCCAGCCGCTGGAATGCGGCGCAGTTCTTCCCGGGGTTCGAGGTCCAGCACTGGCAGGACCTGTCGCCCCGGGGCGGCATCTCCTACGATCTCTTCGGCAACGGCAAGACCGCGCTCAAGATGAGCGTCGCGCGCTATGTCGCGCCCGAAAGCAATGGCACCGCCCAGGCGAACAATCCGCAGACGACGATCGGGCGCACCGACACGCGGACGTGGCGCGATCTGAACACCGACTTCACGATCTACAACGCGGACGGCTCGGTGCAGTGGGAGGAACTGGGGTCGACGAGCAACGTCAACTTCGGCAAGAGCATCCCGAGCACGGCGACGCGCGATCCGAAGACACTCGACGGCTGGGGCGCTCGCGGATCCACGATCGAATGGCAGGCGATCGTGCAGCACGAGCTCACGCCGCGCGTCGGCCTGGCCGCCGGCTACTATCTTCGCGATGACAAGAATCAGCTGGCAGTCGACAACACGCTCGTGACCAACGCCGACTACACGGGACCGTTCTGCATCGAGGCCCCAGCACATCCCGACCTTCCGGGCGGCGGCGGCTACCCGGTGTGCGGGCTCTACGACATCACCCCGACCGCGCGCGGCCTCGTGCAGGAACACACGACGTTTGCCAGCAATTTCGGCGAGGTCATCAATCGGTACCATGGCGTCGACGCCAGCGCCAATTTCCGGCTGGTCGGCGGGACGTTCATCAACACCGGCCTCAACATGCAGCAGCGGCTGCTCGACACCTGCGCGTCGGACACGATCGACACCCCCCAGGCGCAGTTCTGCCGCACGCTGACGCCGTTCCGGCCCGATTTCAAGATCTCCGCGTCGCACACGCTCTTCTGGGCCCTCCAGGTGAGCGGCCTCTTCCAGTTGTCGCCCGGGCCGGCGATCACCGCCTCGTGGGCGGCGCCGAACTCGGTGATTGCGCCGGCGTTGGGCCGCAGCCTCGCTGCTGGCATCAATGCCACCAAGACGATCATGCTGATCGAGCCGGGCACGGTGTACGGCGAGCATCACACCCAGCTCGATCTCAGGATGTCGCGCCGGTTCTCATTCGGCCGATTCCGGATCCGCGGCGACGCCGCGCTCTACAACGTCTTCAACACCGACTGGGTCAGCTCGGTGAACACGACATTCTCCACGGCGGCCAGCAACGCATTCATGCGGCCGACCGGTGTGCTGCAGGGACGGCTGTTCAAGATTGGGTTGCAGCTGGAATACTGACCAGCGGGGAGGGGCAATTTACAATTTTCAATTTACAATTTACAGCTTGTAAATCGTCAATTTCGAATTGTAAATTGCCACCGCCGTTCGATTTCAGGCTTGGAACCCGCGTCGTCTTCGGCGACGGGGCCATCAAGAATCTCGGGGCGCTCGCCGGCGAACTGCGCTGCCGTCACGCACTCATCGTCGCCGATCCGGGCATCGCGGCGGCCGGGTACGCGGACGAGGCGGCCGCCTCGCTGCGGGCAGCGGGCATCGCCGAGATCCGCTTTCACGATTTCGACGCCAATCCCGACAGCCGGATGGTCGAGGCAGGCAGCCAGATCGCCCAGGCGGCGGGCGTCGACTCGCTGGTGGCGATCGGCGGCGGCAGCTCGCTCGACTGCGCGAAAGGCATCAACTTCGTGCTGGCCGGTGGCGGGACGATGCGCGACTACCGTGGCTACGGCAAAGCGCGCGGCGCGCTTCGGCCGTCGATCGGAATTCCGACAACGGCGGGGACCGGCAGTGAGGCGCAGAGCTACGCGATCATCTCGGACGCCGAGACGCACGCGAAGATGGCCTGCGGCGATCCCGGCGCCGCCTTCAAGGTCGCGATCCTCGACCCGACCCTGACCGTCTCGCAGCCGCGCCACGTCACCGCCATCGCCGGCTACGATGCGCTGTCCCACGCGGTCGAGTCGTACGTCACGCTGAAACGGACGCCCATCTCCGATCTGTTCGCGCGCGAGGCGTGGCGCCTTCTGTCTGCGCACTACGCCCGGGTGCTCGAGGCGCCCGCCGACCTCCCGGCCAGGGGCGCCATGCTGCTTGGCGCGCACTACGCCGGCATCGCCATCGAACAGTCGATGCTTGGCGCGACGCACGCCTGCGCGAATCCCCTCACTGCCCGCTACGGCACCACGCACGGCATTGCGATCGGCGTCATGCTTCCCCACGTCGTCCGCTGGAACCAGGAGGTGATCGGCGATCGCTACGGTGAGCTGCGGCCCGAGCTGGCCAGGTTTCTGGATGCGCTCGCTCGCGCCGGGGGGCTGCCGGCCACGCTTCGTGAAATCGGCGGCGCGGCCGCCGATCTGCCAGCCCTCGCCGCCGACGCCGCCACCCAATGGACGGGGACGTTCAACCCTCGCCCATTCGATGAATCCGCCGCTCTGAGCCTCTATCAGAGCGCGTTTTGATCGGATGGTGGCTTTCTGCAATTATGAATTTAGAATTAGGAATTTGGAATTCGTAACCGCAACCCGACAACACGACACGAATTCCTAATTCCTAATTACATGGACACGAACACCATCCCTTCAGAGACAGACGTGGTCGTCATCGGCGGCGGCCCGGCCGGCTCGACCTGCTCGACCCTGCTCGCACAGCAAGGCGTCCGGGTGCAGCTCTTCGAGCGCGAGCGCTTTCCGCGGTTTCATATCGGCGAATCGCTGATCCCCGAGACCTACTGGGTGCTGCAGCGGCTCAACATGCTCCCGAAGATGCAAAAGAGCCACTTCATCAAGAAGTACAGCGTGCAGTTCGTGAACGCGGCCGGCAAGCTGTCGGCGCCGTTCTACTTCTGGGACAACAAGCCGCACGAGTGCTCGCAGACGTGGCAGGTGGTCCGCAGCGAGTTCGACCGGATGATGCTCGAGAACGCTCGCGAGCACGGCGTCTCGGCGCACGAAGGGATCCGCGTCGTCGACGTGCTGTTCGAGAGATCGACTGCGGCGCGGCGTCGGCGTGACCATTCAGTTCGACGGCGGCGCACGGCGCGACGTGCGGGCGAAGGTGGTCGTCGACGCCAGCGGCCAGAACGGACTGTTGCAGAACCGCTTCCGGCTCCGGGTCTGGGATCCGCTCCTGAACAAGGGCGCCGTCTGGACGTATTGGAAAGGCGCCTACCGCGATACCGGGCGCGACGAGGGCGCGACCATGGTCCTGCAGACGGCCAACCGGCAGGGCTGGTTCTGGTATATCCCGCTCCATGACGACCTCGTGAGCGTGGGCGTCGTGGCGCCGTTCGACTACCTGTTCAAGAATCGCGGAGACCGCGAACAGACCTACCACGAGGAAGTCGACCGATGCCCAGCCGTAAAGGAGCGCGTCTCGAAGGCCACGCGGGCGACCGGCTACTTCGCGACAAAGGACTATTCGTACCGATCAAAGCAGGTCGCCGGCGACGGCTGGGTGCTCATCGGCGATGCTTTCGGATTCCTCGATCCGCTCTATTCGTCCGGGGTGCTCCTCGCGTTGAGGTCGGGTGAGATGGCAGCTGATGCGATCGTCGAGGGTCTTGCCAGGGGCGACGTGTCGGCGGCACAGATCGGCAAGTGGGGCCCGGGGTTCAACGAAGGGGTCGATCGAATGCGGCGGCTGGTGTGTGAGTACTACGACGGCTTCAGCTTTGGGAACTTCGTGCGCCACTACCCCGACCTGAAGAATACGGTCACGGATCTGCTCATCGGCGACCTGTTTACCGATCGCGTAGACAAGGTCTGGGCACCCATGGAATCGCTTCACCGGAACGGCAAACAGCCGTTCCCCCGGTGGAACGACGGGACGCCCCAGGACGACGCCCAGAACAAGACGAACGAGCTGTTCCTGCCCGAGGGGCGGCGGCCTTAAGGGTTTCAGGCGGACGTCTTCAACGACGGCAGCGGGCGGAGCGCGAGCAACGCGCCCAGGAACCGGTCGATCTGGCGCTGGTCCTTGAGGCGGTAAGTGGCACGCGACCGCCGGGCGTTGCCGATGCGGACCGACAGCAGGCGATCGGACCGCGCGGCCGCGAAGGCGTCTTCGTCGGTCTCGTCGTCTCCCACGTAAATCGCTTTGTCGCAAGCGAGCAGCCGCCGCGCGCGCTCGAGCGCCTCCCCTTTGTGCGGCGCGCCCCGGGGCACCAGGTTCAACGCCTCGGATCCGCCGATCACCCTCGCTCCTCGCAGCGTTCGGACCGCAGAGGCGACCGCCCGTTTCGCGCGGTCCTTCTGTTTCGCCCGCCGGTAGTGGATGGTGAGCGAGTACGTCTTGTCTTCGATCGTGACGCCGTCCAGCGCTGCAAGGCGCCGGTGCAGCTTCCGCACCCAGTTGCGTACGCGTGTTGCGTAGGCCGCCTGCTCTCCCCAGGGTTCGAGGCCATGATTGCCGGCCACATGCCACACGGGCACGTTGCTCACCCTGGCCGTCACGTCGTCACGGGTCCGCCCCGAGATCACCACGCAGGGATAGCGCCTCGCGACCGCGGAGAGCAGCTGCCGGGTTCGCGGACGCATCCGCGCCCGGCGTGGCATCGAAACGATGGGTGCAAGCGTGCCGTCGTAGTCGAGGGCAACCAAGACGTCCGAAGCAGCGAATTGGGCGAGAACGTGAGCGTGTCGTTTCGACAGTATCTGTGGAGCCATTCAGGAGACAACCGGCCGGGCCCTTCCCGGCCGGCGAGGCGCAAAACGCCCCAGGAAACGTTCGCGGCGGCGCAAGCGCGTCGCATCGACGAGCATGCGCCCGGCCCAACGGTAGACATTGCGATCGGCGACGAGCGCGCGCATCGCCCGCATCCGCTCGCGCTGTTCGACGAGCGGCATCGCCAGCGCGGCGATCAGCGCGTCGGCTACGCCTTCGATGTCGTACGGGTTCACGACCAGCGCCTCTCGCAGTTCGCGTGAGGCGCCCGTGAACCCGCTGAGCAGCAGCACACCGGCCTCGTCGTCGCGCGCGGCGACGAACTCCTTGGCGACGAGGTTCATGCCGTCGTGAAGGCTGCTGACATAACACACGTCCGCGGCCCTGTAGAGCTCGAAGACTTCCGGCGGCTCACAGTGGCGATCGATGAGCGTCACCGGCTGATAGCCGTCCCGCCCGAAGCGGCTGTTGAGGCGATCGACCTCCGCCCGGATGCGCTCGCCGAACTCACGGTAGCGCGCGATCCGCGTACGGCTCGGAGCACCCACCTGGACGAATGCAATCGGTCCGCCAGGGGCACCGCGTTCGAGCGTGCGCTCGATCGTCAGCATCCGCTCGTCGAGCCCCTTCGTGTAATCGAGACGATCGACCGACACCACGAGACGCGCCTGCGGCGGCAGGGAGAACCGCTCGCGGACGGCGCGCCGGCACATCTCGGTGGCCGGCGAGGCCGCAGCCCACTGGTTCGGCCACTCGATGGAGATCGGGTAGGCGCGCACGAGCGTGCGCTGTCCCTGGTGCGCGACCGCCAGTTCGTGCCGTTCGACGACCGCTTCGATGTTTCGATCGACGCAGTCGAGGAAATTGTGGCAATGCTGGGGCGTCTGGAACGCGACCATGCTGCTGCCCAGCAGCCCTTCGAGCAGCTCGCTCTGGTAGGGACAGATGCTCAAGCGTTCCACATTCGGCCACGGAATGTGCCAGAAGGTCAGAATCGTCGCGCGCGGAAGACGCCGCCGCAGCATCTTCGGCACGAGCGCGAAGTGATAGTCCTGGACGAGGACGATCGGATCGTCGCAGTCGACTTCGGCCAGCACGGCATCGGCGAACCGCTGGTTGATTTTCTGATACTGCAGCCAGTCTCCCCGGCGGAAGACGGGGTGGGCATGCGCCAGGTGGCAGAGCGGCCACAACGCTTCGTTCGAGAACCCGTAGTAGTAACCCTGCTCCTCGTCCTCTGTGAGCCACACGCGGCGAAGCAGATACGTGGATTCTCCCGACGAGATCGTGACGCGCCCGTGCCGATCCGACGATGCGCGATCGGCGGATCCGCTGCCGTGCGCGACCCAGACGCCGGAGCAGGCCCGCATCACCGGTTCGAGGGCCGTCACGAGCCCGCTCGCCGGGTGGCGCACGACGACCTTCTCGCCTGCGAACTCATGGATGAGCGGCTCGCGATTCGCCACCACGACGACTCGCTCGCCCTGCAGCTGCGTCCGCAGCACGTCGCGGAGCCGCTCGGCAGTCCAGGGACCCGATATCAGGGACTGTTCGCTTTCGAGCGGCTCGAGAATCGGCAGCTGTTTCGCTCTGAGGTTCAGGGTGCCGGCTCGCAATGAGGAAACTGCGACGCCCACGGCTGTTATCGACGCCGAGGCGATTTGCTTGACCTCATCCGATCCAGCCCACACGGCTGAGATAATTTTTCCGAGGTCGGGCGGCATCCGCGTAGTTCTACCACACGCCTCTACGCGCACCCAGCGCCAACACACAGATGAGGTTCAGAACCGCACGCGAATGCTTCATTCTTCCTCCGCCATTCGCCAGAACGGATCGAGGTGCCGCGGGCTGGCCCGACGGATGGGCTCGGCGAGGAGGAACGGAATTACCGCGACATAATAGGGCCGTGCGTCGCGCCGCGTTGGTTCTGCTGGCAACAATCAGCCTCGCCAGCTGCACGCCCCGCGAGGATCCGGCGAGGACCGAGCTCCGCTCGCGACTGAAGCAGCAGGCGCCGCTCTCAGCGGACGAGATCGGGCGCGTATTCGATGAAGGCAACAGGGCCCTGCAAGGCAAGACGGTCCGAATCGTTCGCGGATCCACGGCGACCGACCTGGGAGCGGCCGAGCGGGACGCCGTGCTGGGCATGCTGGCCGATCGCACGGGTGTTTTCGACGAGGGGATCAGGTCAGGCGGCGGCAGGCAGGCACGAGTGTTCAACGCACCGGGCCAATCGAACAATCCCGAGATCGAAGCCTCGCGGCGCCTGTTCGTCGACGTCGAGACGTTCCTGCCGCTCCGCTTCGAGTTCGCGTACGCGTTCCCGAGCCCCGACGACTACGCATACGACTTGGAAGTGAACTAGCGCGATCGGCAGCGGAGGCTGCGGAGGCTCCGTTGTTTAACCGTTTTCTCCGTCAACGCCGCGGTCTCAAGCAGTATACGCATGCACAGAGCGATCGACGCTCCGATGCTGCAGGAGACGGGGACGCGCGGCATCGTGAAGCAGCTGCTCCGCCCACCACTGACTGTCGAACGCCGAGACGTTCGCGCGCATTTTCCGCATCCGTCGCGACTGCTCCGCTTCGGGCATGCAGAGCGCCTCGGCGAGCGCGAGCGCTGAGCCGTCGATCGCCTGCGGATTGACGATGAGCGCCTCACGGAGCTGCCGTGCGGCGCCTGCGAAGCGACTGAGGACGAGGACGCCACGGTCGTCGCTGCGCGCGCAGACGAACTCCTTGGCGACGAGGTTCATGCCGTCGTGAAGGCTCCCGACGTAACAAAGGTCGGCGGCCCGGTACAAGCGGTAGACCTCCGCCGGCTCGTGATGCGTTTCGAGCAGGATAGTGGGCCGGTAACTGCCCGATCCGAAGCGGGCGTTGATCCGCTCGCTCGTCGCGGCGATCTCGGCGCGCAACGCGCGATAGGCGGGCAGGCATTCCCGGCTCGGCTCGGCGACCTGCACGAACGCGAACCGCCCGCGCAGGCCGGCCTCGCGTTCCAGCAGCCGTTCGACCGCCAGGAATTTCTCGTTGATCCCCTTCGTATAGTCGAGACGATCCACGCCGACACCGAGGCGGACGCCCTCGGGCAGCCGTAGATCCCGCCAGACGCGGTCGCGACACACAGCAGGGGCCGGCACGTCGCAGAGAGTCGGGGTCGACCAGTCGACGCCGACGGGATAGGCACGAACACGTGTCGTATGTCCGCCGAAGGTCACCTCGCCTTCGACGCGATCGATCTCTGCATCGAGGCACGACTCGACGGTATCGATGAAATTGCGGCAATCGTCCGGTGTCTGCAAGCCGACGATGTCACTGGCGAGCAGCCCGTCGAGGAGCGCGGCCCGCCACGGGCAGCGCGCGAACACATGAGGCCGGGGCCACGGAATGTGCCAGAACGCGACAACGGTGCTGGTGGGCAGCCGCCGCCGGAGCATCCGCGGCGCGAGCGCGAAATGGTAGTCCTGGACGAGCACGAGCGGTGACCGCTCATTCACTTCGTCGACGACGGCGGCCGCGAACCTGGCATTGGCGCGGTGGTACATGCGGAAATCGTCGGACCGAAACACCGGCGGAACGCCGACCGCATGGCACAGGGGCCACAGGCCTTCGTTCGCGAAGCCGAAATAGTACCCACGATACTCATCGTCCGTGAGCCGCACGTACCGCAGCCGGTACTTTGGGTTGGCGAGTGGCACATTGAGGCCGTCGCGACGGTCCACGAAGCCGTGGCCGTCTGATACGGCCCCATGTGCCACCCATGTTCCCGAACGGCGGGCGACGAGCGGTTCGAGCGCGGTCACGAGCCCACTCGCGGATCGCTTGCTGCTGAGGCGGCCGTCGGCCGTCCGAGTTACCTGCAACGGTGCGCGATTCGCGAGAACGATGAGCCCCATGGTCTGTAGGCGGCCCTTTGGGGGTCGCCGCACGTGCAGTAGACACCACGCCCTGGATCGCCACCATCCGGCAGACGGAGGAGAGGCGACGATTTTTGGGGGAGCGGCCGGCCAGTTGCCGAAGCTGGGCCGTGACGCGCCACAGGGGTCTCCCCCGTTGGCCGGATGTCGAATGCCATCGGGAATGCACTACGCTTGACTCGTGAATCGATCGGAGGGCGTATGCGCCTGAAAACGTGGCTCGTGGCCGCGCTGGGACTTGGCAGCCTGGTGGCGCTGATCGCGTTCTCGATGGTGACCTCGTCGCGAAAGGCCGAGGCCATTTACGCGCAGCTGGATCAGCTGAACGTGCATCATCAGCGCGTCGACAACCTCCTCAGACGGCTCAGGTCGGACGTCAACCTCTCGGGCATCTTCGTGCGCGACTACCTGCTGGACGTCGCCCGGGATCGCGCAGCCGAATACCGCGAGGAACTCACCGAATTCAGGCGCGCCAACATGGCCACGCTCGACGACCTCGAGGCGCTGATCGGACGTGACGATCGAATCTCCGGGCTGCGGGCCAGGCTGGACGACTACTGGGCCACGTTCGATCCCCTGTTCGAGTGGACGCCGTTCGAGAAGATCGCGCAGAGCGCCGCGTTCCTGCGGAAGGAGGTGGTGCCGCGCCGCGATGCGGTGCTGACCATCGCGCAGGAGATCGAGCAGTTGAACAACGCGAACCTCGAGGCGCAGCGCGCCGCGGTGGACCGGCGCTACGCGGCGTTTCACGACGACCTGCAGCGGCTGCTCTGGCAAACCGTGCTGATCGGCGTCGTCGTGGCGCTGGTAGTCGTCGTCCGCTTGCGCATCCTCGAACGGCGCTCGGAAGAAGCGGAACGCCAGAGGCGCGAGCTGTCACAACAGCTCGTCAACACGCAGGAGGAAGAGCGCCGTAACCTGTCACGCGAGCTGCACGACCACGTCGCCCAGGTGCTGACCGGTCTCCGGATGGGCCTGGGCCGTGTCGAGCGCTTGAGCGGCGATAGCCGCGTCAACGCCGGCCTCGTCGAGTGCAAGTCGCTCGTCGACGACATGTTCCGCACGGTCCGCGATCTCGCGCTTGGTCTGCGGCCCAGCATGCTCGACGACTTCGGCCTGCAGGCCGCGCTCGAATGGCACGTCCGCGACTTCACGCGCCGCTACGCGATCAACGCCGAGCTCAAGATGGACGGCGACTTCGACACGCTGCCCGACAAGCACCGCACCTGCGTCTACCGCATCGTCCAGGAGGCGATGACCAACTGCGTGCGGCACGCGCAGGCGCGGGCGATTCGTGTCGACGTCAGCGCCGGGGATGGTCAGCTGCAGGTGCTGGTCGTCGACGACGGCGTAGGGCTGGATCCGGCGATGCCTCGCAAGGGTCTCGGCCTGCGGGGCATCGACGAGCGCGTGAAGGAGCTTCGACGGCACCATGACGATCGCCCGGCAGCCAGGGCTCGGGACGACACTCGCCGTCCAGCTGCCGGTCCCGTCGGCGATCGCGGAGATGCCTCTTGCGCGTGCTGCTGGCTGACGATCACAGCATCGTCCGGCGCGGGTTGCGGGGCCTGCTCGAAGCTGCGGGCCTGACGGTTGTCGGCGAGGCCAGTGACGGCCTCGAAGCCGTGCGGCTCTGCGAGGAGCAGCGGCCCGACATCGTCATCCTCGACATCGGCATGCCCAAGCTGAGCGGCATCGAAGTCGCGGCGCGCGCCCAGAAGCTCGAACATGCGCCGGGCGTGATCATCCTCAGCGTCCACGGCGACGAGTCCTACATCATGCGGGCGCTCGCGGCCGGTGCACGCGCCTACCTGCTGAAGAGCGCCACGGATGAAGATTTGATCCCGGCGGTGCGAGCCGTCGCCGCCGGCAAGCCGTTCTTCAGTCCCGCGGTCACGGCCGTCCTCGTCGAAGACTACGTGCGACGGCTCCAGCAGCGCGGGCTGACCGATTCCTACCATCTGCTGACCGACCGCGAGAAGGAAGTCCTGCAGTTGCTGGCCGAGGGACGCTCGAACAAGGAGGTGGCCACCTTGCTCGATCTCGGGTTGTCGACTGTGGAAACACACCGGGCGCAACCTGATGCAGAAGCTGAATCTCCACAACACGGCGGAGATCGTTCTTTACGCGGTTCGGAAGGGGCTGATCGTCTGAATTCTGAAATTTACAATTTCAAATTGTAAATTGTAAATTTCGGACGTCTACCGATCGTGCGTCACCAGTTCAATCCGCACGCCGTTTGGGTCGTCGAAGAACGCGTAGCGGACCCGGCCGGCCTGCCCTGGGCCGGACGCAGCCTTGAGACCGCGAGCCTGCAGTGCTGAAGCCGCCTGGTCCACATCGGGCACGTCCACGCCGAGGCTCATGATGGCGCGCTCCGCGCTGGGCGCGGGGGCGGCAGTCGCGCGCGAGGCGAACAGCCAGATCGGTCCATAGCGCACGCCATCCAGGATCCCCCGGAGCTTCGCCGGCTCGCCGCCGAGATGGTCGTGGAACCACTTGAGCGCTGCCGCCGGGTCGGAAACCGACAGGTGCACGTGGTGGAATCCGATCAGCTCCGTGTCCTGCATCACCTCGATCTTCACACCCGATGGATCTTCAATGTACGCGTAGGCGAACATGCCCTTCGCCTCGGCGACCGGCCGGAGAATCTTCGCGCCGGCGGCCTCGAATTCCTTCATCTTGGCGCGCAGGTCGGGATACGAAATGCCGATGTGATCGATCGCGCTGCCTTCACTTGGCTGCGGCGTCTGCGCCCGCACCAGCGCGATCAGCGTGCGGCCGAACGCCACCGAAAAGGGCGCCGGCGCCTTGGTCGCGCCGAGGTTCTTGACGTACCACTCGGCCGCGGCGGCGGGATCGGCGACGCGCAGATGCACGTTGTGGAAGTTCGTGGAACGGACGGCCGGGGCGGGAGACTGCGCCGCGGTGCCGGCGAACAAGCTCGAGGCAGCGGCAAACACGACGATCGAAATCATGCGGCGCATCGCGGTCATCTCCTGTTGGCGGCCCCTTCGACGGCCTGCTCCTCGGCGCGTGCGCCCCTGAGGATGCCGCCCATCCCGTAGTTACCCTCGTGGCAGGCGTACTCGAAGATCGGTCCGTCGATGCGGACCATGGGTACCGAAGCGGTCCACCCTCGCGTGTAGAACGCCGGATCGTCGACGGTGAATTCGTAATCGATGCTGGCAGGTCCGGTCCGCCTGAACCGCTCGACCAGCCGGAGACTTTCCCCCGACGAAAACGCGATGAGCGACTGCTCACGCACCTTGTCGTTGAAGCTGGCCGTCTCGACGACCAGCGTCTCGCCTTCCCAGCGGCCGCGCGAACTGCCCAGCCAGTTCCGAATCGCCGCCGGCGGCGAGCCGCGGGTCGCGAGCGGGATGATGCGCGCGTCGTGGATCATCTCGACGTTGATGACGACGTAGTCGCGCGTCTGGACGATCTGGTAGTTGTGATTGTAGAACCCCGGCAGCATCGCGCCTGGCAATCCGCGCGTGATGCAGCGCTCGAAGGCGCTCCGGTCCTCGGGTGAATCCGAGGGCCCGCGTCCCGGCGGCCGCGCCTCGGCGGCCCGCCGCTGCGCCGCATCGGTCAGCGGCGGCACACGGCCGTCCGGCGGATCGATGACCAGCGCGGTCCGGGGGTTCAGAGCTCCGCGCTCGTACCAGAAATCGTTGTAGGTGCCGGGATTGCCCGGCCGCGGCTTCGCATCCTGGTTGGCCCGGTCGGCCACGAGCTTGTCGCGTTCCGCGAGCTCAGTGCCGCTCAGGACCGCCTTGTCCTTCAACTCCGCCGGCCGCTGCAGCGGCGTCGTCGTCGTGTTCGTCCAGTAGCCCTGGAGATCGGGATGGCCCCACGGTGTGCGAGGCGCCGTCCACGCGCGCGTCGAACCACCCGGCTGCTGCGGCGCAAAGGTCCATCGTTGCTGCAGAATCGAGACGCATTCCACCAGAGCCGGCGTTCCGAGCGACAACCCCGCCACGATGACCAACGCGTGACGTATTTGCCGGCGCATCGGGCCCTCCATGAACCTAGAACGTAGAACGAAGAACGTAGAACGAAGAACGAAGAACGTTCTACGTTCTGAACTACGGCAAGCTATACGCGACGAATTCCGCCGGATGTTTCTGGCCGCCAATCGCCATCACGACATACTGCTTGCCATCGTGCATATAGGTCATCGGCGCGCCGGTCGCGCCGGCCGGCATCTCCGTTTCCCAGATCGTGGCACCAGTCGCCTTGTCCAGCGCACGGAGATTGCGTCCGCCACCGCCTGGCGGAGTTCGAACATTGATCTGATCGCCATCGGGCGCGAACAGCAGCGTCCGGGTCACCACCACCGCGCCTCGTGACGCATGTCCGAGCGGCGGCAGGTTCAGGTGCTTGATCGCCGGATGGTCTCGCGGACCGTTGCCGTTCGGGACCATCCACGCCTGCACGCCGCGGTTCAGGTCGAGCGCCGTAATACGCCCGTACGGCGGCTTCAGAAGCGGCAGGCCCTGTGGCCCGGACAGCAGCGCGCGCGTCGACGCCCGGAACTTCAGGTTCGTCTCCTTCGGATCTCCGGGCACCAGGTTCGCCACGAACGGGTTCGTCATCGACGGGACGTAGAGTGTGCCGGTTTCGGGGTCGAACGCAGCGCCGGTCCAGTCCGCGCCGCCGACCGAACCGGGCACCTGGATCGTTCCCTTCGTGCCGCCAGGCTCCGTGCTGGCAATCGAGGGCGGCGTGAAGACCGGACCCGGTCACGTGCTGCTTCATGATCGCGATCGCCTCTGCACGCAAATCAGGCGTGAAGTCGATCAAATCATCGACCGTGAGGCCCTGTCGATCGAAAGGCGGCGGCCTGGTCGGAAACGGCTGCGTCGCGGCCGCCTTCTCGCCGGGTACCGTCGACGCAGGAACCGGCCGCTCCTCGATTGGCCAAACAGGCTCACCAGTCACGCGGTCGAGGACATAGGCGAACGCCTGCTTCGTCACCTGGACGATCGCCCGGATCCGCCGGCCGTCGACGGTGATGTCCCCAAGAACCGGCGACGCCGGGTTGTCGTAGTCGAAGAGATCGTGATGGACCGTCTGAAAATGCCAGACGCGCCGGCCGGTCATCGCGTCCAGGCAGACGACGCTGCTCGTGTACAAGTTGTTGCCGGGGCGGTGGCCGCCGTACATGTCGTTGGTCGGGCTCGACGTCGGCAGGTAGACGTACCCGAGCTCGTCGTCGGCGGCCATCGGCGCCCAGACATTGCCGGCACCGATGTAGCGCAGCGCGTCGCTCTCCCACGTCTTCGCCGCGGGATCGTCTTCGGTCGGGATCGCGCGGAAGCGCCAGCGCAGGCGGCCGGTGCGCACATCGAAGGCGCGCACCTCGCCGACGTCACCCTCCGCCTTGCTGGCGGAGTCCTGGTCCGGCATCGACTGGCCGACGAGCACCAGGTCGCGGACGACCAGAGGCGGCGCATTCCACAGGAACTGGTTGCTCGGACTGAGCGCGGCGAGATCGACGCGGCCGTTCGCGCCGAAGCTCGTGATGGGGACGCCGGTCTTCGGATTGAGCGCGTACAGATACTGACGGTGGTAGCTGAAGACGCGGGCCTCGGCCCCCTCGCCCCAGAACGCCACCGCGCGCAGGGCGCCGCCAAGCCCGGGGTTGCCGCTCTCTTCTCCGGACGACGGTTGCGTCCAGATCGTGCGGCCGGTCGACGGATCGAATGCCTCGACGAGACCGACGGCGTTGGTGGCGTACAGGACGCCGCCCACCATGATCGGCGTCGATCGGTAGTTGTTCGAGAGACGCAGCTTGGGATTCGCCGCGAGGAATTCCGTGGACACCTGCGGCCGCCGCCACGCGACGCGCAGCCGCGACACGTTCGTGCGGTCGATCTGATCGAACGGCGCATACTTCTTCGCGCCGTTGTCGCCCGAGTAGTGCCGCCACTCGCCCGGCGCGGGCTTTCCCTGTGCCCGCGACTCGATTCCAGATGCGACCGCGAGAACGAGAGCGACCGCCACCACGGCGGCTATGGGAAGTACCAACGATGATGCCGGCTGACGCGCCATAGACCCTCGCGCGAGACTCTAGCCCCGGCGTCAGATTGCGTCAATTCTACCCGAGGGGCTCGCCTCGGACTCCCCGACACGCCGCGCGCCGCTGCGCCGCGCGCTCCGTTCGCGTGGCCGTCGCGCGCTCGCCGCGACGCAGGTCGCCGGTTTCGATACTCACCACCGCGGCCGACGCGGCAGACCGCTTCGAGCTCGGCCTTCTGTTCCGGATCACCCTCCAGAATCTGCACGAGCGGCCGTTCCCTCAAATCGAACGTCTGCCGGGTGTGGAACGTCCACGCCGCCGCGCCATGGTGCCTCGCATGACTCGCGGCACGGCGCGCGTCTGCGGGCCGCGGCCATTCGCCGTGACCGCAGCCGGGATGGAACTTCCGGAAGGGCATCGGTTCCTGAAGGTAGATGGGTTTGCCGGCGGGTACAGTTCGACGGATCTCGTCGAGCTGCCTGCGGACGGCGTCCGCCTGGTGCCAGTCGTCCTCACGCGTATCGTGATAGGCAACGATGTCCATCGCGGGATCATCGACGACATCGCCGCCGCCGCCCGACGCCGTCACGATCCGTGCCCGATCCGCCGCCTTTACGGCTGCCAGGATCCCGTGCACGTCGTCAGCGGTGAGCCCGTGGATCGGGTACTCGTTCTGGATGTCGAACAGCACGTGACGATGACCCCCGGCTGCGAGCAGGCGCCTGGCGACGCCTGCTATCGCGCTCTGGTACGCGTCCACTGGTATCGCGGTGTCGTAGGTATCGCGATTGAACGTGACGTCGACCGACAGCCCGTGGGCGGCGGCGCGCTCCAGGACGCGCACGAACACGGTCCACATCGGCTCGTTGATCGTGCCATCGCCGACGAAGAGCTTGCTGGCGTCGTCGGCCGGTCCCGATCCGCAGGGATACTGCCAGTTCACCATGAGCCGGATGCCGTCGAACCCGATCCTCTTCAGATAGGCAAAATCGGTGTCGACCTCGCCGCCGTAGCTCGCGCGCCGCAGGCCGTCGAAGTAGGAAACGAACAGAAGGAATCTCGGCCGGCCATCGACCGTGACCTGATTCCCGTCGATGCCAAGCGTCTGCGCTCCGGCACTCGATCCGAGTGCGAGCAGCGCGAGCGCGAACGCCGCAGCCTTCATGGCGCCACGTAGCTCTTCTTGGCGCGCGGCTTCAGGCCTCGCGTCGAGACACGGACATCGATCTCGTGTGTCTTGCCGTCGCGCTTCGGGAGCGCGTAGCCCAGCAGGTACTGGCTGTGGAGCTCGTCTGCGATTTGCGCGAAGGCGGCGGCGAGATCCTGTCCGAATCGAATCTCCACGTAGCCGCCGCCCGTTTCCTCGGCCACTTTGGCCAACCCCGCATCTGGCCAATCCTCGGTGATCGCCGCCTGGAGGCCGGCGGGCCCGAGGGCGGGCATCCTGGGCTGGCCGCTCCGGCTCCTCATCCCGACCGTGTACACCATCACGCCTTCGCGGCGCGCACGCTCGATCACTTCCACCTGGCTGACGAAGCGCTGGCGGAAACTAATCGGGCCGCTGTCCTTGCCGTCGCTCAGCACGAGCACGACCGGCCGCGGCTCGGCGGTCTTCTCGAAGGCGTCAATCGCCGTGTCGATGCCGCGCCACAACGGCGTCGGCGCATCGGGAGGAATCATGTCCGGAAGCGCCTCATGCAGCGCGCGCACATCACGCGTGAACGTCTCGCTGACGGTGACGTCCTTGCCGAACGTGCCGACCCTGGCGACGTCCTGTGGCGAGAGCCGCGCGAAAAGCTGATCCGATGCCGCGCGGAGCAGTTGCAGATTCCCCGTCATGCTGCCGGACACGTCGAGCATCACCACGAGTCGGATGGGCTGTGGCGTGTTGTCGAAGAGCGTGATTGGCTGCGGCTTGCCCTCGTCGCGCACCTCGAATTCGTTTTGGGCGAGCGTCGTCACGAGCCGGCCGTCCCGATCGGTGACCGTGACGAACACCCGGACGAGATCGCTGGCGCCGCGGAAGACCGGCTGCTCCTGCGCGGCCGGCTGGGCGGCCGGATGAGCAATGCCGAAACCCGCGGCCACGATGGCGCACACGAAAAGGCGGCGCACGTTCATGCTTCCCTCGTACCAGTGATACCACGAAGACACCCCGTCGTGGGGTGCGGCGCCGGATGCAGAGCTTGCAACGATGAACGATTCGGACGATAGTGCTGGTTTCACGAGTCGAGCTCCCTGACACATGTGTTACATCGCAAAGAGGAGGATCTGATGGCGAAAGCAGCCACGGCAGTGCCCCAGGGGTATCACACCATCACGCCGCAGTTGACGCTCGATAACGCAGCACAGGCGATCGACTGGTACAAGCGGGCGCTGGGCGCCGAGGAAATCAGCAAGAGTCTCGGACCCGACGGCAAGGTCATGCACGCCGAACTGAAGATCGGCGACTCGCGGATCATGGTGAACGACGTCATGCCGGGGTCGAAGGGACCGAAGGAGTACGGCGGATCGCCGGCGTCGCTGTGGTTGTACGTGGAGAACAGCGATCAGCTGTTCAACAGGGCAGTTGCGGAAGGCGCCACGGTCCAGATGCCGATGGACGATCAGTTCTGGGGCGACCGCGGCGGCGCCGTCGCCGATCCGAACGGCTATACCTGGTGGATCTCGACGCGTAAGGAAGACTTCACGCCCGAAGAAATGAAACAGCGGGCCGAAGACTTCTTCAAGAAGCAGATGGCATCGTCGTCGCGGTAGTACGACAGGGACTGGAGGCTGGGGGCTCGAGGCTCGGGATTGAGCCCCCCTAGTCCCCAGCCCCGAGTCCCCAGCCCCTAGAAGGGCCACGGGAAATCGCGGCGCCTCGGATTCGACCCGCGAAAGGCGTTGTCGTATCCAGCCCGGAACCCATCGCGGTACATCTGGCGATAGTCGTCCTTGGATCCGTAGCGCTTCTCGTAGCCGTGGTCCGCTGAGCGGTAGCGGCTGTGCCGATTCAGATCGTACGAGTCGCGATCGCGCGAGTCTTCGCGGCCCTTGTCGAGGCCGTCGTTGTAGCCGTTGTCGAACGCCACGCTGCCGTATCGATACGTTCCGCGCGTGTTCGGATACCTCGTCGACGGGTACCGGTCCGTCGGGTAGGGACTCGGGCGCGGAATCGCGCGGCCGGTACTGCGCGGGTTTTCGTTCGGATCCCACCATCCATCGTTGCGACGATCCGTATTGGCGCCGTAGATCACGCGCGCGTTCCGATCGCGTGATGCGATCCGTTCGGCCTCGTTGCAACTCGTCGGCCGTGGCTGGCGCCCGGGCGGCACGCCTTCGTACCACACCCGGCACTGGCCGGCCGGCGGCAGCTGCCCCGGAGGAATTCCCTGCGAATTTCGGCCCCGACCCTGAGCTCCGAGCGGGGCGGCGAACAGTCCAACGAGCGCGACGGTTGCCGCGGTCTTATACATGGCTTCCCCTCTCGCATCTCGTGAGAGCAAGCCTCGGACCAGTTGGATTCAGGCCTGTTTTCGAGGTTTTTCGTTTGATGTGTCACCTCGAACGGACGCCGGAACTGTCGTTCCAGATCTCAGCGTCCGCCGAGGCAATGGTCGTGGTGCGGACCTGAGGTCCGCCGCGTTTTTACCGCTGGGTTGATCCGGCGCCCGCTTCTTCAGCGCGCGTCCCCTTCAGGATTCCTTCCATTCCGAGATTCCCCTCGTGGCAGGCGTATTCGTACAGCTGCCCGTCGAGCCTCTCGAGAGGAACTCGTCCGGTCCAGGGCGCGGTCCACGTCGCCGGATCGTTGATCGTGAACTCGTAGAGCAGCATGTCCGGGCCGGTTCGGGTGAACCGTTCCACCAGCTTCAGGTTCGGCGTGGCGTTGCGATAGAGATTCTTGTCGCTGAAATTCGTCGTCTCGATCACGAGGGTGTCGCCCTCCCAGCGGCCGCGCGAGTCGCCCATCCACGGGCGCACCGACGCCGGCAGATGGTTGCGGCCGGTGACCGGCACGATGCGCGCGTCGTGCACCATCTCGGTCATGACGACGACGTGGTCCTTCGTCTGGATGATCTGGATGTTGTTGTTGTACGCGCTCGGCGCGAACGGCGGGCCGGCGTTGAAGCCCATGATGCAGCGTTCGCCGAGCGAGCGGTCCTCGGGGCCGTCAGCGGGCCCGCGCTGCTTGCGCGCCGCGGCGCGGGTGCTGGCCCGCGCCTGCGCTTCCGGCGTCAGTGCGGGCACGCGGCCGTTTGGCGGGTCGACCACGATGGACGTTTGGCGCGTCCCGGCGACGCGAGTGCCGCGGTCGTACCAGAAATCGTTATAGGCACGACTGACGTCCGCCGCGGTGCCGCGCTTCCGACCCTCGTCCTGCTTGGATTGCGCTGCCGCCTGCTCCTCGATCTGCGCGACGTCGTCGTCGCTCAACACCGTCTTCTCGCCCAGGGCGGCTGGCCGCTCGAACGGCGTTATGTTGGCGAAGCTCCAGGCGCCCTGGAGATCCGGCTTGCCGTCCGGCGTGCGCGGAATGGACGGCTTGGCAGACGGTCGAGGCGGCGTGCTCTGCCCCTGGGCCAGCACCGATCGACCGACGGACGGCGCGAAGAGCAGCGCGGCGATGATTGCGAGTGATCCGAGCAGTCGATGACGCATGAAGGCCTCCAAATTCAGGAGAAATTCTAACGCAGAACTCGTGACAGGTCGGCTAAACTCTTCCGTACTCCGCCTTTCATGTCCGCAATCGATCGATTGCGCTCGAAGCCTCGCAACTTCCGACGCCTGATTCTCTCCCTGGACATCAGTCACGTGTCGCGATTCGTCTGTCAGAGATGACGAAGCGGGTTTGCCTTCTCACTCAACGCACGCAGCCCTGACTGTGAGGAGTCCGCGGACCCCGCCGCCATCGAGCGAAAGGATCTGTCGGTTGTCGGATCGAAGGAGCCGGTAAGATACAGGCGACCGTGTCATGCGCGGTGAAAGGTCGGCATAGAGAGTCGCCGTGGCCAGCACCATGAGTTCATTCAACCGCTGGCCGAAGATCTCGCAGATTTTCAACCAGGCGCTCGCACACGAGGCGGCCGACCGCTCGGCGCTGCTGCAGCGCGCGTGCGGCACCGATTCCGAGCTCCGTGCGGACGTCGCGGCGCTTCTGGAACAGCACGACCAGATGTCGCTGCTCTTCGACCTGCCAACCCTCGACGCCGCGGCGCAACGCTGGGCCGGATTGTTCCAGGAAACGCCGCGAACCGATTCGGGCGGCGCGGCGGCGGGGCCGGCGCTTCAACCCGGCGACGTGCTGGACGAACGGTACGAGATCGAAGAGCGCGTCGCCGCCGGCGGAATGGGCGAGGTGTATCGCGCCCGACGCATCCGCCTCGGCGACCTCGTGGCGATCAAAGTCGTCCGGGCAAGACCTGGCAGAGAGACGCAGTATGCAGAGCGTTTCATGGCCGAAGGCCGCATGTGCGCAACGCTGCATCATCCCCACATCGTGAGCGTGCTCGATTTCGCCGTGGAGGCGCGCATCGGACCGTACCTCGTGATGGAGTTCCTCAACGGCCGGAACCTGTCGCAGCGGCTACGGGACGAGGGCCAGCTCGAATTCGAGGAAGTGACGGCGATTGCCATGGAGATCGCGGCGGCCCTCGACGTCGCGCACGCGCACGGCATCGTGCATCGCGACCTCAAGCCCGCGAATGTGATGGCCCACCATTACACAAAGGGCGAGATCGTGCACAAGCTGGTCGATTTCGGGATCGGCAACCTGCAGCGGGAGCAGCTCGCTTCGGATGGCGAAGGCGGACAGCGGATCGCCGCGACGCTTGCATACGCGTCTCCCGAGCAACTGGCCGGGCGTGGTACGGACCAGCGATCCGACGTTTACAGCTTCGGCGTGACGGTCTACGAGCTGCTGACCGGCCGGCGGCCGTTTGCGCAGAACAGGCCCTGGACGATCATCATCGACCAGCTATTCGCCGCGCCGCCGTGCCCGAGCAGCCTTCGTTCCGACATCCCGCCCTGGGCCGACACGGCGATCCTCAAAGCACTGGAAAAGCAACCGGCCTCACGTTGGGACACCGCCTCGGACTTCGCAGCCGCGCTCTGCCGCGCCGTGCCGGCACGATCGCTGGTCGCCGCCCCGTCGCGGTCGCAGCTGCTCGATCGCTACACACTCGGAACCCTGATCGCGACCGGACGACTGGGCAGCCAGGTGTATGAAGCCACAGATCGGCTGACCGATCAGCCGGTCGCGGTGCGGCTGATGCGCCGCGGTCAACATCCGGACTGGCCCGCCGCGCGCGCCCGCTTCCTGCGTGAGGCAACGACGACGGCGATCAACCATCCGTCGATTCTGCAGGTCCGCGACTACGGTGATGAACCGGACGCGGTTTACGTCGTGACCGATCTCGTTCACGGGCGATCGTTGCGGGAGATCATCGACAGAGAGGCGCCGCTGCCGTGGGCGCGGGGGTCCCTGCTCATTCAACAGCTCATCAGCGCGGTTCGGGCGTTGCAGGATCACGGCGTGCTCGCCTTCGGTCTCTCGCCGGGCATCATTCGTGTGCGGGAGACCGGTGAGCGCGAACGCCTCATCATCTCGACAGCGGGCGTTGCCGAAATCCAGGATGTGCTCGCCCCCGCAGACGGCCGCCGCCGGAGCGGTCTGACGCTGGGAAGCGTCGACGGTCACTACCTCGCGCCAGAGCTCCTGATCGAAGAGCGGCCCGATGGCCGAACCGACCTCTATGCCATCGGCGCGATTGGATACGAGATGGTCACCGGCAGACGCCCGTTTTCAGCGGCGACGCTTCCGCAGCTCGTTGCCGCCGCGTTCACCGCTTCGATTCCGGATCCAGGAATGTACTCGCCGGAGCTCCCGGACGCAGCCGGGCGCTGTCTCTTGAGATGCCTCGCGCGTCGGCCCGACGAGCGATTCACGAATGCGATGGAGCTCGAGAAGGAATGGGCGGTGCTCGGACCGCGCGATCGAGGAGTGAGCGGCGGAGTTCTGCCGAGCGCGATCCTCCTGATCGCCATTCTCGCGCTGCCCTGCTCTGCGGCCGCACAGATCGGCAGATCGGCCGATCAGGCTCGGCGCGATCGTCGCCAGCGTCGCGTCAGGCGAATTCGAGTCGACCGACGCAGGACTTGGCGTCCAGGTCACGTGGCATCCCCACGCCGCTCATCGGCGCCGAGGTGGAGGTCGTGATTCATCCGGCGGATCTCGGGGCCGATCCCGCGTTCTCGAGCGGCACTGTCGAGACGTTCTTCGGCGTCACGGTCGGGCCGCGCATCGGCCGATGGCGACCGTTCGCGAAAGTGCGCCCGGGGATCATTCGTTACTGGCAGTCGCCGGAGCCGATCGCGTGCATCGCCATTTTCCCGGCGCCGGTGCAGTGCACCCTTGCCGGCGGCCGGACGGTCGCGGCGTTCGACTTCGGAGGAGGGGTCGAACGGACTGTGAGCGATTCGTTCTTCGCGCGTCTCGATGCCGGCGACCGGATGCTCGCGTTTCCCGGGCCCGTTCGCGACAGCAGCGGCACCGCGCATGAGGACGGATATTTCGCTCACGACCTCCGTTTCGCGGTGAGCGTGGGGGTGATGTTTTGAGCTGACCAGGTACAAGCCCGTCCGCGGCGCCTGCGTATACTGTCGCCGGCGTTCGATGAAGTCCGCGTGGTTCGTGCTCGTGGTGGCCTGGTCGATCGCGTGTGGCGCGCCGGACGGAGTCACTCGCCTGACCTTCTCCGGCAGCGCGCTCGGCCCGGAAGCAACCGTCGTGCGCCGCCAGCTCGACCGGTTCGCAGAGCAGCATCCCGGCGTCGAGGTCGAGCTGCGCGTCACGCCCGATGCCGCCGACCAGCGCCATCAGCTGTACGTCCAGTGGCTCAACGCCCGAGTGCCCGATCCGGACGTCCTGCAGCTCGACGTCATCTGGACCGCGGAGTTCGCTGGAGCAGGATGGATTCTTCCACTCGAAGCATCCGCCATCGACGTCGACGATTTCCTGCCGGCCGCCGTGGCGGCGTCGCGATGGCGGGGCACGGCTGTACGCGGTGCCGTGGTTTGTCGACGTCGGTCTGCTTTACTGGCGCACTGATCTTCTCGCGGCGCCGCCGCGGTCGCTGGCGGAGTTGCGCGACGCGGCGCGCCGTCTGCAAGACGCGAGGACGACGCGGTTCGGATTGGTCTGGCAGGGCGCCCGCTACGAGGGGCTCGTCACGGTGTTTCTCGAGCACCTCGGTGCATTCGGCGGTGGCATCCTCGACGCCACAGGGACGCGTCATCGTCGACGAACCCGCCGCCATCCGGGCGCTGACGTTCATGTGCGACGCGATCGGGCGCGATGGCTTCGTGCCGCCATCGGTGCTGACGTGGCAGGAAGAGCAGGTCCGTTTCGCGTTCCAGAACGGCGACGCGGTGTTCATGCGGAACTGGCCGTACGCGTGGCCGCTCTTGCAGGACGGCGCCCGCTCGAAGGTGGCCAACCGGTTTGCGGTGGCGCCGTTTCCGGCCGAGGCTGAAGGACGACCCGACGTCGGCGCTCGGCGGCGCGCAACTCGCCGTCAACGCCTGGAGCGCGAACCCGGCGCTGGCCTGGGCGCTCGTCAGCTTTCTGACGGCGCCGGAACAGATGCTCGAACGCGCGCGCCTCGCCGGCGCAGCTTCCCCGCGCGACGCTCGCTGTACGACAGCGACGCGCTCGCCGAAGCGCTGCCGATTCCGATCGAGCAGCTGCGGAGCGTGCTCGACGCGGCCGCCCGCGTCCCGTGACGCCGGTCTACAGCGAGCTCTCGGAGATTCTGCAGGTCCGCCTGCATCGTGCCCTCAGCGGACAGCAGCCGCCGGCGGCCGCCCTTCACGACGCGGCGCGCGAGATCCGCGCGCTCCTCGCCCGCTCGGGGCTCGGCGCCGGGGAACGGACGCCGTGATCGCGCGTCTGACGCGCGATCGAACGCGAGGAGCGGCGCCTGGCGCGGTGGCTGATCGCACCCGCGCTGGTGTTCATCCTCGCCGGTTCGCTGGTGCCCATCGCGGCGACGGTTGGGAAGCGCTTCACGGACACGACCTGCGTCTGCCGTGGCTGGGACGGCCGTTCGTCGGGCTCGGCGAACTTCGCGGAGGCGGCGCAGGATCCGCGATTCACCGCCGCACTCCGCCATACCGTCATGTTTGCCGTGGTCACCGTTCCGCTGGAGCTGGCGCTCGGGCTTGCGCTCGCGCTCCTCATGCACACCGCCGGCCGCGGCCGGCGCTCTCGTCCGGCTCGCCGCCCTGCTGCCGTGGGCCATTCCCGACGGTCGTCGCGGCGCTCGTCTGGCGCTTCATGTTCGACGCGCAGGCCGGCATCGTGACGGCCACCGCTCCGGCGCGCTCGGCATTGTCGGAGAATCATTCGACTGGTTCGTTCATCCGCTCGCCGCGTGGATGCCGATCGGCGCGGCGGACGTCTGGAAAACGACGCCGTTCGTCGCGATCCTGCTGCTGGCGGGCCTGCAGACGCATCGACCCGGCGCTCGACGAGGCGGCGCGGATGGACGGTGCCGGCGCGTGGCGTCGGTTCGTCACCATCACGTTGCCGCTGCTCAGACCGGCGCTCGTCGTGGCCGCCGCCTTTCGCATGCTCGACGCGCTGCGCCTGTTCGATCTGGCCTACGTCCTGACCGGCGGAGGGCCCGGAACGGCGACCGAACCGCTGTCGCTGTATGCGTTCATCGCGTTGATGCAGCGCCTCCGATTCGGCTACGGCTCCGCGCTGTCGGTGACGGTGTTCCTCCTCACCTTCGCGTTCGCGCTGATCTGGGTCCGGGCGCTGGGCCGCTCGCTCCTCGGTGAGACGGACATGACGACGGCGACGGCTCAGCGTGGCTGGTGCCGCGGGGCTGGCGCTCCTGGCGCTGCTGCTGTTCCCGATCTACTGGATGATCGTCTCGTCCCTGACGCCGGAATCGCGATTGTTCCAGGCGCCGCCGCTCGTGCCGGGCGCCCTCTCGCTCGACCACTACCGTGCGCTCTTCGACGAGCGCGACTTCCTGATCCCGATCCGCAACTCCCTGATCGTGGCGGCGATGACGACCGCCGTGGCGCTGCCCATTGCCGCCCTCTGTGCCTACGCGCTCGCGCGACTGCGGTTCCGCGGCCGCGGGCTGCTCCTCGCGCTGATCCTGGCCGTGTCGATGTTCCCGCAGATTTCGATCGTGCCGCCGCTGTATCTGATGCTGCGCGAGCTGCGGCTGCTGGACACCTATCCCGGCCTCGTCCTCCCGTACGTCACGTTCTCAGCGCCGCTGGCGGTATGGCTGCTCACGGGGTTCTTCCGGCAACTGTCGCCGGACCTGGAAGAAGCGGCCATGCTCGATGGCGCGTCGCGGCTGCGTGCGCTGTGGGACGTCGTGCTGCCGCTGGCAGCGCCCGGGCGTGGCGACGGCCGCGATCCTGACGTTTCTCTACTGCTGGAACGAGTTCCTGTTCGCGCTCTCGTTCACGCTCGGCCCGGATCGCTACACCGTCCCGGTGGCGGTGACGCTCTTCCGCGGCCGCTACCAGGTGCCCTGGGGCCAGGTGCTCGCGGCCACGGTGGTGGCCACGTTGCCGGTCGCGCTGCTGGTGCTGGCCTTCCAGCGCCGGATCGTCGCCGGCCTGACGGCTGGCGCGAGCAAGGGCTGAACGCGATGGCCGCGGTTCGGCTCGAAGACGTCGCGAAGACCTACCCGAACGGGCACACGCGGCGATCCGCCACGTCGACCTCGATATCGGCGACGGAGAATTCCTGGTGCTGGTCGGACCATCGGGATGCGGCAAGAGCACGCTGCTGCGGCTGATTGCCGGCCTCGAGACGCCGACGTCCGGTCGAGTCTTCATCGGTGGCGCCGACGTGACCGAGCGTGCCGCCGCAGGCACGCGACCTGGCGATGGTCTTTCAGAGCTACGCGCTCTATCCGCACATGAGCGTGCGCGACAACCTCGCGTACGGCTTGAAAGTGCGCCGGACCGATCGGGCGGTCGTGACGCGAGCGCGTCGCCGAGCGTGGCGGCGGCGCTCGATCTGGAGGAGCTGCTCGATCGCCGGCCTGCGCAATTGTCGGGCGGCCAGCGCCAGCGCGTCGCGCTCGGCCGGGCGATGGTCCGCCAGCCGCAGGCGTTTCTGCTGGACGAGCCGCTGTCGAACCTCGATCCCGCGCTTCGCGCCCAGGCGCGCGCGGAACTGCGCCGCCTGCACCGGCGGCTCGGCGTCACGGTCGTGTACGTCACCCACGATCAGGAAGAAGCGATGACGCTCGGCGGGCGCGTCGCCGTGATGCGCGATGGCGTCATCGAGCAGGTGGCGCCGCCGCTCGAGGTGTACGCGCGGCCCGTCAACACGTTCGTCGCCCGGTTCATCGGCGCTCCTCCGATGAACCTCGTATCCCGGCGACGCTGGTCGGCGATCGACGCGCCGCCGGGAGCCCTGGCCGGCATCCGCCCGCAGGATGTCACACTTTGCGACGGCGGCGGCTTGCAGGCCATCGTCGAACTGGTCGAGCCGCGGGGCCACGATCACCTGGTGCACCTACGCCTCGATGCACCGGGCAGTGATCCATTCCTGGTGGTTGTTGCCGGGAGCACTCCCCCACCCGTCGGGGCCGGGGTCTTCCTCTCGCTTCCACAAGAGCGCCTGCATCTCTTCGAGGGACGAGGTGGAATGAGGGTGGTGTAACGATCAGCGGACGACCCGCTGACCGGGCGCGTTCGCATCATGCAGGGCGAAGCGGGGATCCGGCGGCATGCCGGTCGCGATCAACCGAGCCAGGTACTCTCCAACGGCTGGGCCGTGCTTGAAACCGTGGCCTGAGCCGCCGCCGGCAATCCACAGGTTGTCGTGGTCGGGATGGCGATCGATCAGAAAGTCGCCGCTCGATGTGTTCTCGTACTGACAGACACGGCTCTCCACGACGGGAGCGTCAGCGAGAGCCGGCAGCCGGCGTTCGAGCCAGGCGCGCGCCTGTCCGATGCTTTCGCGATCGACGATCCGCTCGTCAGTGTCCGGATCGAAGCGCGGGCCATGTGTATCCACCCCGACCTTGACGCCGCGGTTCTCGAGATTGGGGATCGCATACAGCCCAAATGCGAAGTCGATGATCGCCGGCGTCCGACCCGCACCGAACCGATCGTCCCCGGCTGGGGAGCCGAAGTACATCACGACCTGGCGCGTCGGCGTGATGCGCGGACCGAGCAGCTCGGGAAACAGCACCGGCAACCATGCACCGCACGCAAACACGAAGCGGTCGCCGCCCAGCTCAGTTCCATCGCTCAAGCGGACCCCCGACACGCGCCGTGCCGCCGATGGCTTCAATGCTCGACCCGGCCGGACGGTGACGCCCTGGCGCGAGAGCCCGGCAGCGAGCGTCTGCACGGAGCGTCGAGCCATGATCACGCCGGCCTGGGGTTCGAGAAACAGCAGACCGAATTCGTCCGCGGCCAGGTGCGGGTAGCGGGATCGGATCGCGTCATGGTCGAGGACCTCGACGCCGTACTCACCACGCTGCAGCGTCGACAGCGTGTCGGTCGCGTAGGAATCACCGGCGGGCGCCAGCCAGAGGACGCCGCAGGGATGCCAAAGCGGCAGTGCGGACCTCTCCCTCTCATCGAGCTCGCGCCACAGCTCGCGCGAACGCATGGCGAACCGGGAATAGATCTCGGCGGACCCATACCCGCAGCGGAGGATCCGGGACTCGTCGCCGGAACTCGAACGAGAGTTGCCTGGCCCGTACTCGTCGACCAGCGTGACGGTTGCCCCGGCGTTCGCGAGATGGTAGGCCGTCCACACCCCGAAGACGCCTGCCCCGATCACGACGACATCAGGCACGGGGCAGAGATTGTAGACGAGGTTTCAGTCCACGTTCTTTCGTGGCGTGGTCGTGGGCGTGCTGTTGATGAACGGTTGGATCGTCGATCAAGGAGCAAGCGGAAAGGTCCGCCCGGCGATGGCGACGGCGCCTAGCCTGCGGATGCGATCGCGAACCGCACTGACCCATGGCGACGCCCCGAAATCTCGGGCGGTCGTCGTGCTCTCTATGCTCTCTCCCGCCAGCTCCCACACGATCTGAGATTCCCAATCGACCGTCCTGGGACCCTCAATCGTCGTGAGATCCTGACGCAACAGATCCTTGTCCTGATTCGACAAAGGATTCGACGCGGCCAACAGCAGAATCGTTTGCGCCGGCGCCGGCCCGGCGGCTGGCACGACCCAATTGGATCTCGACAGGTCACCCTCTTCGAAAATCTCGGCTGGGCCCTGCGCTCCGAACACCAGCAGATAGCGCGACCAGCCGGGCGATGTCACGGCGGCAGCCACGATCGGCGTGCGTACTGTCGGAGGTGGATCGCCGGTCTGCATCAGGACGCGGCGGCCTTCGACCATTCGGAACAACTTGAGGCTCGTGAGGTCTCGTCCCGCCGCCAGCGCCTCCAATCGACGTTCGACCAGCGCGAGATCCCTGGCGGCCGGACTCTCGCGGTCCTGGCCAGCCGCCAATCCCAGGGCGATCTCACGGCCTTCGCGGTAGGCGGCGCGCGCCGCTGAGGCGTCATCGATCCTGACGACATCGCCCAGCTGGACGAGCGTCGCCAGCAGATCGCGCCGCGAGCGCGCGTCCGCGGGGTCATCTGCGGCGAGTGATCGGAAATCGGCGGCGGCGGCGCGGATCTCGGTCCGGCCGGCGGTATTCCCTTCAGCTTCGAGGATCGCTCCGAGACGGGCTCTGCCAAAGGCCACCTCACGACGCAGCCCGGCGCTGACGTGTCCGCTGCCCGCCAGATCGTTCAGTATGCCAGTCGCCTGCTGATAGCTCGCTCGTGCTTCGGTCGAGAGGCCCTGGGTGGCCCGCATCCCGGCGATCCGCAGGTGCGTCAGGGCCAGCAGACGGCGGTAATCGGACTCCTGTGGGAACTGCTGGGTGTTGGCGAGGTCGATGGCGAGGGCCTTTTCGTAGTGGTTCAGCGCGGCCGAGAAGTCGCCAAGGGCCCGCTGCAAATCCCCAAATGGACGGTGAATCCCCGCCCGGAGCACCCGGTGCGCGACCTGATTGGAGCGGTCGTCGGCCAGCCCCTCGGCCAGAGACAACGCGCGCTGGTAGGCCTCGGCGGCCGACGTAAAGGAGCGCTCGGCCATCAGCACGTCGCCGATCGACGCCTCGATGCGGGCGAGCGCGACCGTGACGTCCTCCGAGTCTGCTGCGCCTTTCTGCAACGGGGTCACGAGCTCGCTGGCGTTCCGATAGCTACTCAGCGCGGCGGTCGTGTCTCCAAGGTTCGGGCCGTTCGGATTGCCCTGAATGTCGCCGAGACGTCGAAAGCCCTCGGCAGTCTCCAGCGCCAGCGATCGATCGTCGCCGACCCGGACCCGGGAAAGGTAGGTGCTGAGTGCCTCGACCAATTGCCGACGCGGTGCCGTGGCGCCGGCGAGGTCCGCCAGCGATTCATCGAGCGCAAACGTCGAGGACGCCAGGCTCCTGAGCCCCTCCACCTGCGCGATGGCGGCGTCGCGATCTCGCGCGGCAGCGAGCGCCATGCGCGTCAGGCTGGACGCTGCCACAATCGCAGCAACGCCCGCGACCGTGCACGCGGTGGTGAGGGCGGGATTACGACGGATGAATTTTCGGACTCGCTCGGCCCGGGTCGCAGGACGTGCGTTCACGGGATAGCCGGTCAGGTAGGCCTGCAGGTCGTTCAGCAGACCGTCGACCGACCCGTACCGTCCGCTGGCGTCGGCGTTCAGCGTCTTGAGAATGATGGCGTCGAGGTCGCCTTCGACGTCGGGCGGCCTGATGGCGCGCGCCTCCGAGTCGGGCCTGCGCCTCAACGCGATGCTTGGCGCCACGAACCGTCCACCGTTCACCCGGGTCGTGTCGTCCTGCGCAACCGGCATCGGCCGATGGCCGGTGACGAGCTCGTACAGCACGACTCCCAGTGAAAACACGTCCATGCTCGTGTGCGCCGCCTCGCCGTGGAGCTGTTCCGGGCTGGCATACGCCGGCGTGGCGCGCTTCAACATCGGCAGCGTCGGATCGCTCGCTTCCAGCCCGGCGCGAGTCAGCGGCTTCGCGATGCCGAAGTCGAGCAGCTTCGGTGTACCGCTGGAGTCGACGAGAATGTTCCCTGGCTTGAGGTCACGATGGATGATCAGGCTGCGGTGCGCTTCCTCGACGGCCTCACAGACTTTGATGAACAGTTTGATCCGGTCGCGCAACGAAAGCCGTCGCCGATCGCAGAACTCGGTGATCGGCGGACCGTCGACGTACTCCATCACGAAGTACAGACGGCCGCCGTCGCTTCGTCCGGCGTCGAGCAGCTGTGCGATCGACGGGTGACGCAGCGAGCCCAGGATGCGGCGTTCCTGTTCGAACCTCGTGACGAGGTCCTCGGTCTGTGTTGACGACTCGATCACCTTGATCGCCACATCGCGGTCGAAAGCGCCGTCGGCGCGGCGCCCCAGGTAGACCCGGCCCATTCCTCCGAACCCAATCAGCCGCACAATCTCGTATGCGCCGAAACGCATGCCTGGCAGGTGATCGACAGCGATCGGCGTATTCGTCGTTTCAGCCTCTTGATACACTGCGAGCAAGTCATGGACCTCGGCGAACAACGAATGGTCGTGCCCGCAGGCGTGCTTCAGAAAGCTTTCGCGAGTGTTGGGAGCGTGCTCCAGCGCTCGATAGAACAGGTCACTAACGCGGTGGGGCGCGTTTGAGCTCATGACCAGCTGCTGGCAGCTGCGAGGCCGCAGTCTACCATGTCGACGGCAAGCGGCCCGGAAAGGTTCCCATGGCCTCTCAGCCCGGCCAAGTTAGTCGGCTGCTCAAGGAGTGGCGCCGCGGCGATTCGGGCGCGGCCGATCAGGTCGTGGAAGCCGTCTAAGGACAGAGGGGTTGCAACCTCCATGTTTCACTGCACTCGCCTGATCGCCGCCCTGGTGACAGGTCTGGTACTGACGGGACAGGTCATGGCGCGCCAGGCCCAGCGCTCCTCTTTGCCTCAACCAGTCGGCGGCGCGTTCGAGCGGCGTGCGCTGCTGGTCGGCGTCACCGAGTTCCAGGATCCGCGGCTCAAATCGCGGGCCTTGAGGGGACCCGCCAACGACGTCGAGCTGCTGCGCCAGGTCTTGACGCGGCCGCCGCTCTCCGTGCCGCCTTCCAACATCAGGATCCTGAGACGCAGCGCCGAGCCGGCGCTGCGGCCGACGCATGCGAACATTCAGCGCGAATTCGCACGGCTTGCACAGATCTCGAAGAAGGGCGATCAAGTCGTGGTCTTGCTGGCCGGGCACGGAAGTCAACAGCCTGCCAACGCCGACTCCAGTGACGAAGAGCCCGATGGCTTCGACGAGATCTTTCTCCCCGAAGATATCGGCACGTGGGACGGCAAGATCGGCCGCGTCAAGAACGCCGTCGTCGACGATGAGATTCGGGTGTGGGTGAACAACATCCGGAACACGGGCGCGTTCGTGTGGCTGATCGTGGACGCCTGCCACTCGGGCACGATGACGCGCGGGCTCGAAGTCGAGCGGCAGATCCCTATGTCGGAGCTGATTCCGGCCGCGGCGATCAACGCCAGCCGCCAGGCAGACAGCCGTGCGAACGCATCGCCGAACATCCTGGGCCTTTCGGATTCAGCCGGCGACGTGGCAGCGCTCTACGCGGCGCACATGGCCGAGACCACGCCGGAAAAGCCGCTGCCGACTGCGGGGAGTCCGATTCACGGGCTGTTCACCTACACGATCGCCGACATCCTGTCCCAGAGCTCGAGCCCGTTGACCTACCGCGAGCTGGCACTGCGCGTCCTCGAACGATATCGCAGCGTGCCGCGTTACTCCCCGACTCCGCTGTTCGAAGGCGGCGGCCTCGACCGGCAGCTCCTCGGCCAGGCGACGTGGCCCGAACGGCCTCAAATGCTTCTCGCCGACCGGACGGCTTCGGGACCGTGGAACTTGCGGGCGGGAAGCGTCCACGGTTTGACGGTGGGCTCGATCCTCGAGGTCTTTCCCCCGGCGGGCACATCGCGCGCAGACACGCGAATCGGGTACGTCAAGGTCGTGGGCGTCCAACCCACGTCGGCGACGGTACTCCCGACGGCCTACGATAGCGTCGCGGCTCCGGAGCCATCGCGCCTGGCCGTCGCCAGCCGCGCACGCGTGCGGTACTACGAGTTCGGCGACTTCCAGCTGAAAGTTGCCTTTCACAGCGGCAGACCCCCGACTGCGATCGAACGGGCACTCGCAAATCTTTCAGCCTCGACCAACGGACTTGCCGGACGCGCCGAGCCACCGCGTGCCGATTGGTTACTGCGAGTGATCGACGACCGCGTCGTGCTGCAATCGTCCGAGCAGGCGCAGGCGAACGCCGCGAATCAGTTCCTGATCGGCGACGTGACTGATCCGAAGATCGCTGAGCCAATCAGCAGCGCGTTGAGGCGAATCGGTAGAGCCCGGAACCTGATGCGGCTTGCTGCGGCGTCGGGATCGGGGCTGCGTCTCGACTTGCGCGTCGTCCGATACCCGAACGCGTCGTCAACTGCCGGGCGGCCGCTGTTTGCCACGCCGGGCGACGCGGCCATTCGCGCCGGCGAGTTCGCAGAGTTTCGCGTTCGCAATGCGAGCGACCGACCCGTCGACGTGACGGTGCTGTATATCGACGCCGCGTTCGGCATTCAGCCGCTCTATCCGATTCGCGACCGGGAAGTGGACAACCAGCTGAAGGCCGGCGAGGAGCGCGTGCTCGGCCGTTTTGCGGTTACCGATATGCCACTCGGCTGGGAGTCCGCCGTTGCCATCGCGGTCGAATCGACGACGACGCGCCAGGATTTCTCGATGCTGGCGCAGGAATCGCTCGAAGCAAGACGCAGCACCGGAGACGTTGCGGCGTCGCCGCTGCGCCAGTTGCTGGAAAAAGCGCTGTTCGGTTCCGAAGATCGAACTCGTGGCGTTGACGTCGATCCGGGAACGTTCGTCGTCAAGGTTGTCACGTGGCGCACCGAGGCGGCCAAATAGAACGAGTTGGCGCGACAAAAGTCGCCCCGCTGATTCCCTTTCTTCGGCGAAACGGACGACCGGAGAAAGTTTTCGCGCGCGGACGGAAAACTGGCCAGTTCTCCCTTGACTCC
Source organism: uncultured Acidobacteriota bacterium (assembly GCA_963825245.1). Lineage (GTDB taxonomy): Bacteria > Acidobacteriota > Vicinamibacteria > Vicinamibacterales > CAVVIG01 > CAVREM01. Next base: position 170,322 of record CAWGSJ010000015.1, on the reverse strand, counting down.
GCGTACACCAGCTGATAAATCCACACCCTCACGGCTGAGTTTGAACCTCGCCACTGATCGAGCAGGAGTCTCATGTCCACGAACGCGCGCACGCTCATCGCCGCCTTCTGCGTGTCGTGCCTGATCGGCTTCTCGAAAGACGCGGGGGCGATCCCGATCGCAAACGACGTTGACCTCGATTGGCAGAACGGCAGGTTTGCGTCATCTAGTGATTTCATCACCATCCTCGGGATGCCGAGGTTAATCGCGGATGGCGACGATCCAAACAACTTGGTTTTCGATATCGACGTAGTCGGGCAACAAGATCTGCAGGGGCTCAATCTCGTGGTGCACGTCGTCGACGGCGACGGCAACGAGTACCAGAGCGATGGGAAGGCTCTTCTGTTGCTTACTCCCGGCGGGCCCGCGGCACCGTGGTCGACGTTTCACGATGACGAGGATGATTCCCATGCGCTACTCAGGCTCAGCGATTTCATCAATTTCAACTCGTTGCCGACCAGCGGCGACTGGATATATCTCCTTTCCGGTAGCTTTTTTGGCAGCGTAAACCTTGGACGAGATACGCCACCCCCGCTGCCACCATATACAGGGCCGCTACGAATTACAGTGACGGCTTCGGGTGCCGGAACGCCTGTGCCGGAACCGGCAACCTTCTCGCTCCTGCTCGTCGGCTTCGGCGTAGCAGGACTCGGTTTCAAGCGAACGCTGGTCAAAAAATGAGGAGTCCCATGTCGAGGAGCGCGAGCACGATATTCACAACGGTGTGTTTGTTGTTCTTAATCGGTTTCGCCAGAGACGCGCGGGCGATCCCAATTGCGAACGACATCGACCTTGACTGGCAGAACGGCAGGTTCTTCGCGGCTGACGACTTCGTCACGGTCGTGGGTATGCCACGGTTATTCACGGCCGCAGACGACCCTGACGGGCTGCTATTCGATATCCTTGTCACCAATTTCAACAACGGCGACACAGACGAGCTCTTCGCCATCGATCTCGAAGTCCTCGTGGTGAACTCGAATGGCGACCAATACACGGATGCAAGCGGAGACGTAATCAGGTTCACCCGTCATGTGGACGAAACCGATCTACTAGGGAACTGGCTTACGATCGACACGAGCACCAACACCGCCAGCGGCGTCTACGGTCTTGTCGACTTCCTCCACTCCGATCTGTTGCCCACGACTGGTGATTGGATCTATCTGTTGTCCGGAAGCTTCATCGGTCACCCGAACGTCAATCAGCCCGGCGGGAACCAGATCGATGAGAACGGCAATCCCATTAAGGTCACCTATACGGGAGATATGAGGATAACGATCGAAGGCAGGAACGCTGGTACTCTGTACGGTGCTCAACCCGTGCCAGAGCCCGCGACGTTGTCGCTGCTCGTCGTCGGCTTCGGGATGGCAAGCCTTGGCTTGCGACGCCGGCGCCGCGCCTAATTGAACGCCGGACGCCAGTCGCCGGACAGGATGAAGCTCGCCCAGTAATAGGGGTGGTCGCGCTTGCGGCCGCCCTTCAACATCGCCAACTGGACTTGCCGCAGCGCATCTGCGCGCCCTTCGCCGGCGCGCAGGCGCTGGTAATACGAGATCATCAAGTCGCGTGTGGCAGTATCCGAGACCTGCCACAGGCTCATCACCTGACTCTCCGATCCGGCGAGCACCAGCGCCCTGCGCAAGCCGTAGACTCCTTCCCCGTTGCGCACATCACCGACGCCGGTTTCACACGCCGAGAGCACGACCATCCGCGTGCCCCACAGATCGAGGCTCGAGGCTTCGAGGGCGGTCAGGATGCCATCTTCGCCGGCTCCGCTCCAGCGCTGATTGGCGCCGGCCATCGCCAGACCCGAAAGCACGAGGGCGTCTTCAGGACTGGCAACTGCTGACGCGGGAGAAGCGGGGACCACGAGACCTCGATCGGGCGCGGCCGCCGCCGACGTCGACGCCGCTGCCGGGCCGAGGAAGAACCCATGGGTCGCGACGTGCAGGATCGATGGCGCTTTTAAGGCCTTCAACACCGTCTCGGTTGCCTTCGCTCCTGTGTAGACCTGCGCACCGGGCAGGACTGCGGCCAGCGCCGTCGCCTCGTCAGCGGTGCCCGGCAGCGGGCCGAATCGAAGCACTCGGTCGAGCACGCGGCTATCGATCCCGCGGCTCGTCTCGCGAGGAGACGTCGCTGCCGACTCCGTAACCGCCAGCCCGTCGAATTGCGGATTTGCGAAGACGATTGGCGGTGACGGATTGCGAGCCGCACCTTGCGCGACGGTCAACCTGGGCAAATCTCGTCCGCTGGTCACATAGGAAATCGTGCGGCTTTCAACCAGGTACTTGCCCTGTCCGTCGATCAGCGCCGCGAACGGAATCAGATTCAGTGCGCCGTCCGGTGAAATCACGACGTGCGTCACGCCGGTCAGGGTCGCCTCGACTGGCTGCAACAACCGCTCGTACACCGTGCGCGCCGCCTGGCGCACGCCGCCATCGGCGGGGGCGGACAACGCGACACGCAGCCGCTGCACGTCGCGGTCGATCTGCGCCGCCTCGCCGAGGTCGATGCTGGCAACGATGCCGTTGCCGCGGAGCAGGTACGCGCCGTAGCGTGGCGGACCGTACGCTTCAGCGAGTTTCTTGGTGACATGAAACGGTCTGTAGGCGACGAACTCGATGAGCGCCCCATTGGGGGGGAGAGCGTTCTGAACGTCACGGAGCGTGGCACTACGAGAGGACGCCCGGAACTCGGCGCTTCGAGCGCTGACCGTCTCTTCGAGCCGCTGGATGTCCGCGCGCAGTGTGGCAGCCGCCTGCTTTTGCTCCTCCGTAGAGACACCTCGAAGGATCATCGTCGCCAACCGACCCTGCGCTTGGGAGAGTCGGGTGAGAACCTCACGATCCGCTTCGTTGAGGCGGCCGCGCAGCGCCGCCATGTGCCCCGCCATCGCGTCGATGGATCGTCCCTTCCGTTCCAGAACGCTGCTGAGTGCGAGCGTCGCCGCCGGCATCAACGCCGGTGCCGAGCCGAGATTGAGCGATACGGCGATGTCGGTTTCGTCCGCGATGCTGCGCAGATACTGACGTTTGGCGTCTTCCGAGCCACCGGTCAGGATGAGCGCGAGGTTCTGTTCACGCAACACCGCGCCGCGCGCCAGCAGATCGACGGCGGCGGCGTAGTCGCCCGTCGCATAGCGCAGCAGGGAGCGTCCGATCAGGGCGTCTGCCACCTGCGGATGGGTGGGACCGAGCGCCTGCTCGCGAATCGTGAACACCCGCTCGTACAGTGGGTCGGCGCGCGCATAGTCACCCTTCAAACGCAGCACTTCGGCCAGGCCCATCAGGCGAACCGCCAGGCGCGGGTGTCGCGGATCGAGCTGCTGCTCGTCAATCGTCAGGGCTCGCTGGAAGAGTCGTTCAGCGTTGTCAAAATCGCCCTGATTGAAGTACACGCCGGCCAGATTGAATGAGCTCGTTGCGAGCGCAGGATCAGTGGGCGGGAGGTTCTTTTCCTGAATGGCTAACGCCCGTTGCAGCGTCTGCACGGCCTTGTCGTACTGCTTGGCCGCGTAGTACACCGCCCCCACGTTCGCGGCCACCTCCGCCACGGCGGGATCGTCTGCACCGCGGACGCGCGCTTTGATATCCAACGCCTTCATGTACTGCAACTCGGCACGGTCGTAGGCGCCTCGCCGGTAATACAGCAGGCCCAGATTGTTGAAAACGTCGGCGAGCAGGATTTGGACATCGTTGTCGGAAGCCGTGGGAGCTTTCTCGTAAATCGCCTGCGCCCGTAGGAACAAAGGCTCGGGCCGCACGTAATCGCCCCGCACCATCAGCATCGTCGCCAGATCGCCCAGCGATTCGGCGAGGTCGAGATGATCAGGAGGAAGGGCCGCCTCACGAATGGCGAGCGCGTCGGTCGCGAACTTCTCTGCCCGCGCGTAGTCACCCTGGTAATAGGCAATGATGCCCAGCCGCCCGATCGAGTGCGCGACGTCGGGATGTCGCTCACCAAGCTGTTGTCTCCGGAGGGCGAGCGCTCTCTCGGTCTTCTCGGCAGCTTCCTGGTACTGTCGGTTCGTCACGTGGCGCTCGGCCTCGGCCTGAAGCTGCCTGGCCTGGTCGAGCGAGCCGCCATCGGGCGCACCGGCGGTGCCGTCGCGCTGCTGGCGGGACAGGCGCGCATTCGCGACGGCGCTTGTGCCGGCGAGGACAATCCCCAGACATAAGACGCCAAATGAGAGGGACAGGCTCGCACGTGTGCGCGTCAGTGGTAGGAAGAGTTTCATCGCAGCCCCCGCTCGGTCGACCGTGTCCGGCCTGGGCATGACACCCGGTTCGAACACACTGAAAACGATTGGTGGATCGTGGATTATACGGCTGAGCTCGTCGCCCTCGCCAGTTAATCTCTCGCCCGGTCGCGCCGCCCGGCGTCCCAGCAACGCATCTTGGCCGAAACATGATGTGCACGCACCCGGAACGACGTCTCAACGCTCTTTGTGTGGAGGTGTCCTCGAACCCAAGTCTCGGGCGAACGCCGCAACGTGCGGGCCTCGCAGCTGGCGCACGAAGATGCAACTCGACTTTCGACCAGAGGAAGGTATGAGATAGATCAAGTCCACCGAGGATTCGCGTCATGCCGATCGGTTTCTACATTTATCGCGAGTTTCGGCTGCTGTTCATTCGCGGTCACGGGGTCATCACGCAGACGGAACGCGTTGAAACGATACTCGCGTGGTTACGAGACCCCGGTTACCAACACTGCACTGATGCCCTTTTCGACGTGACGGCAGCGGAATCGACGCCCAAGCTTGCGGAGTTGCGGCAGATCATTGCGATCCTTCGGCAACACATGCCTGGCAGCGGTCCTCGGAAACTCGCCATCGTCACGGCTCGGCCGATTACCTACGCGGTGGCACGAGTGTTTCAGGAACTCATACAGCCCAAAGACATACCGCTTCAGGTGAGAGTCTTCATCGATCGCGAGTCGGCCTGGGCATGGCTCAGGCCGGACGAGCCGCTCCCGGAACCGAAGTAGTGCAAACTCTCGCGCTCTCAGCTGATCCGTCCATTACAATTGCACCTTCGCCAAACAGGCGCCAGACGCGCGTGCGGACGCGCACATCACTTCCGCGCATCGGTCACGCAACCGGAGGGCGAGCATGCGAGGCCCCACGAACCGCCTTCGCCTATCGTGGCTTACGGTTGTTGGGCTCGCCGCGTTTCTGCTTGTCGCCCTGATCGGTCCGGACGACCTAAGCCTGGCGCCCGTCTTCTTTGCCAGGAACGCCGAAGATTTTCAAAAGCTGCTTCGGCAGGAACACCAGACGGTGCGGTTTGAAACCGTCACGCTGCTGCGCGCGCATCTCGCGGCGGACATGGTGTTTCTCGTCGCCTACGGCTTCCTGCTGCGCGCGTCGATCCGCGCGTTGACCCCGACGCCTTTCCGTCGTTTTGCGCCGCATGGTCCCGTTGTGCTGATGATCGCCGACGCGGTCGAAAACGTGTTCGCTCTCTACGTCCTGAGGGCAATCGGCGAGGGCACGGAGGCGTGGCCAAGCTGGTTCGTAGCCATGAACGTCGCATCAGCCACGAAATGGCTCGTCGCCGGCGCCGTCCTGTTATGTCTGGCCGTCGGGTGGCGCAGGGAGGGAGCAAACCGGGCTCGCAGCCACCGCCTGCTGCCGTGGCTCATCGCGTTTGCACTCGGTGTAGGCGGTGCGGCGTCGGTCGCTGTCGCCGTCACCAACGGCCTCGCCTTTCGCCTGCCCTCGTGGTTGACAGCCACGGCATTGATTGCTCCGGCGGTGGGGCTGCTGCTCCAGTTCCACTCGCTCGTGACGGGCACGCTGATGCTCCGGTTTCTCTACCTGGCGCGCGCACCGCTGATCATTCTGCTGATCCTGGCGGCGTTCGGACCGATCGCCCTTGGACCGGCCGTCGACCTGCTGGGAGGGATTCTCGTGGCCGCCAACGTCATCGGCGTTGCGGTGACGACGGCGGCGGCGCTGGCCGTCGTGTTCGCCTCCCGAACGCAAATCGACATCGTGAGGATGTACGCATGGCAGCGTGTGCAGGACAGGTCCCTCCGCGTGCTCCAGTGTCGACTGCTGGCTGCGTGCGTGTTCTGGACCGGCATTGGCGCTGCGGCCTCGCTGCTGTTTTCGGTTGCGCTGGTATCGCTATCGCTCGGCGTGTGGCAGATTGAAGCAGGTGTCGTCGCAGGTACTCTTGGGGCGCTCGCACTCCTGTTTGTCATCGAGTGGATCGCGGCGCGCCTGTCGCTTCGCCCGGAAGGCTGCCGACTGCCACCGCTGGCGCCGCCATTCCGGTGGGTTCCCTTTCTGGCCATGCTGCTGAACGACGCGAGAAGAGCTTCGCCGCCGCGGATCTTCAAGAGGCACGTCGGGCCGTTCGTCGCGTGGCTGGTCGGCGTCGGGAGTGGCTACCTCGAGCCGCTTCCCGACGGCGGACGCCGGATCCTGCCTGGTCATACATTCGCGGCGATTCAGTTCGTGCTCACCTTCGTGTTGTTCTGGTTCGCGCTCTATGCAAAGACGCTCCCAGGCGACAGTGGGTTTTACACGAAGTCCGCGGCCGACACCGAGGCGGCGTTCCTGGTTCCAACGGTGACCTCGATCGTGCTGCTGTTGCTGCTGAGCGGATGGGTCCTGGCTGCCGTGGCGTTCTATTTCGACCGGTACCGTACACCGCTCTTCACGATCGCATTGGCCGCGGCCCTGACAACAGGGGCGTGGTCTCACACAGACTACCGCGTGCCAGCCGAGCGGCCAGGCGAAAGCTACCAGCTGGCAACGCCCGGACAGGTATTGAAAGCCTTTGGCGAACGGCCACTCGTGGTCGCGGCGGCAGGCGGCGGCATTCAGGCCGGTGCCTGGACGACGCGTGTGCTCCGCGGACTCGACGAGTCGCTGCACGGCACCCTGCGGCGCCGCGTGGCGTTGATCAGTTCGGTCTCCGGCGGCTCGATGGGGGCGCTGTACTACGGTGCGTTCGAGAACGAGAGCGCGCTGGAGAAGGCCGCGGAGCAAGCGCTGAAGCCCAGCCTGGACGAGGTCGCCACGTCGTTCGTCCGTCGAGACATCTTCGGGGTGATTGGCGTCAAGCTCGGGCCGGATCGAGGCGCCGCACTCGAGAAGACATGGGAACAGCGCTTGCCCGGCGAGCCAGAAGTGAGCCCAACGCTGCGGCACTGGTCGACGGCGGCTCTTGATTTCGCCAGTGGCGCCGGTCGCACGCGGCCGTTTCCGGCTTTCCTCTTCAATAGCACGGTCGTCGAAACCGGGCAGCCGATCGCCTTTGCCACGACGCAGTTTCCGACGAAGGCGTACAGGATTCGAATCGGCGAAGGGACGGCAACATATCCCACCGTCGAAAGCGCCCACTCGATTCTCCGGCTGTCCGACGGCGACGACACCGCACGTGACATCGGCTTGAAGGCGGTGACGGCGGCACGCCTGTCCGCCGCATTCCCGTACGTGAGCCCGGCCGCCGCACTCGATATCCCCGGCCATGCCGGCGAACCCTACCATCTGGTCGACGGCGGCTACTACGACATGTACGGCCTCGTGGCATTGTCGCAGTGGGTGGACGATGCGCTCGAGGAGTTGCGCCGGAACAACCAAGGACTGCCGCAACGGATTGGTGTCGTGATCGCGCGCGGACTGGCTTCCTCAGACGCGACGCTGCCCGATGCGCCCGTGCAGCCGTACGACCACACGATCACAGCCCGCGGGTGGCGATGGCAGCTGACGGCGCCTCCAGCCGCCGGCCTGCACGCGCACTTGTTCGCGCAGTGGGCCGGCGGCATGCAGACGCTCAGGCTGTTGATCGGGAAATGGGACGGGCGCAATGTGGAGATCATCCCGATTCTCTTCGCCTACCCGGGTAAGGGCGAGATGCCGCCAGTCTGTCAGGCCGCTCCCCTGTCGTGGAAACTCACGACACGCCAGCGGGACTGTATCGAGGCAGCATGGAACACCTTCACCACACCCCATCCGCTTCCTGAGACTCTGCGATGACGTATCACCGCCATACACGATCGGCTGCGCCTGGCCCTGTCGTCTTCGTTCTCTGGCTGTTCGCTTGCGCCGCAGGCTCGTCGGGATGCGGTTCGCCTGACAAGACGATCCTCGACGAAGCCCAGGCTGCCGGCAAGACGGACCACGACTTCCCACCCGATGGCTTCGACTACTTTGCCGAGATGGATACAGCGGTTTATCCGGGGGCCCCGGGTGACGCCGACGTCCGACCGCAGCCTTTACGGCTCGAGCCCGACGAGATCAGGGGCAGAAACACCTGGTTGTTGTGGACCGGCGGCAACGAGGCGTTCTGGGACTGGCTCGCCAACCACAGTTATGGGTTCGTCGATCTCCTGAAGCTCGTCGACTTCAGCCCGCAGAACTCGTCGCCGCGCTTTGAGAAGGCCGGCCTGATTGTCGAACCCAACACACGCGTGCCATTGACGCCCGATCGCTCCGGACTGTACATCCGCCAGCCCGTCGACGAAGGCGCGCGGCGCCCTCGCGAAGAGACGTTCGGACGATCCTCGGGCATCGTGGGCCTGCGGCTCTTCCGGAATCCGTTGTTCGACGCGGCCGCGGCGAAACACTGGGACGTGGTCCGCTACCGCGACGATCCCACCTACTACCTCGATCCGACCCTCGTCCGTCCGTATCGAGTCGGCATGACGTGCGGGTTCTGTCATGTCGGGCCCCATCCCCTGAACCCGCCGACCAATGTCGAAGAACCGACGTGGAGCAACCTGTCTGCGACGATCGGCAACCAATACTTACGCACCAGGGCAGTGTTCGGCAACCTGCTGAAGCCGGATACTTACTTCTTTCATGTGCTCGACAGTCAGCTGCCCGGCACGCTCGACACGTCGCTGATTTCGTCCGACAACATCAACAACGCGAACAGCGAAAATGCTATCTGGGAACTGGGAGCGCGGCTCGATCGATCGGGCCTTTTTTTCCATCGCCCGAAGGAGTACGAACAAGACTACAGAAATCGTTATGGCACGAACCTGATGGAACGCGCCGGCGATGCGGCGGCCGGTGTGCCGGTGTTGTCTTATGACGATCCGAACGCGTACGCCAACCCGCGTCCCACTCCCCGTGTCCTGCTCGACGGGTCTGACTCAGTCGGCCCGTGGATGGCCCTCGCCCGCGTCTATCTCAACATCGGCACCTTCCATCAGCGCTGGGTGACGCTTCACAACCCCCTGTTCGGTTTTAGAACTCAGAAACCATTCAAACTGGCCGACCTCAGAGCAGACTCCGTGTATTGGCGGGTAACGGAGCACCTGACGGACGACCTGGCGAAGTATCTGCTGAAGGCCTCGTGGCCGATGCGGCTACGGGATGCGCCCGGCGGCAGGGCGTACGTCAAGGGAGCCGGCGTTCCGTGGACGCCGGAGCTCGCTCCCGGGCGACTCGTGTTTGCGTCGCGGTGCATCGTGTGCCATTCGAGCAAGCAGCCCAAAGTCTTCGACGAGACGCTAGAGACCGACGTGCTGAGGCTGCTCTCCAATCCGGAGTATCAGACATGGGCGCAGGCCGAAGTCGAGCGGCCAAAGTTCTGGCACGAGAACTACCTGTCGACCGATCGCCGGCTGCCGGTATCGGTGGTCAAGACCAATGCGAGCCGCGCACTGGCTTCGAACAGCATCGCGGCGAACGTCTGGGAGGAGTTCAGCTCGGAGACCTACAAGGGGCTGCCGTCGAGCGGCGCCATCCAAGTCTGGAATCCATTCAAGCGCAAGACCGAAGACTTGACGATGCCAGCAGGAGGGCGTGGATACTACCGTCCAGCGAGCCTCGTTTCGGTCTGGGCGACGGCGCCGCTTCTCCACAACAACAGCGTCGGCCTCTTCAACAACGATCCCGCCGTCGAGGGACGGGTGATCGCGTTCAAGGATGCGATCAACAAGCTGCTGACTCGCGCTCCGAGCGAAGAGGAAGCCGCCGCGGCCCGGTGGAGGCTCGGCTCGAGTCTGAACGGAGCGATACCAGGTCGCCTCGAGCAGGATCACGGCGTGATCTGGCGGCTGCCGCAGGCGGCCTGGATCCGCATCCCGGCAAGTCAATTGCCACACTTTGTGGCCTCGACGTTCGGCTGGTCCGTCACCGTGATGGAACGGCTGTGGCTCGTCCCGATCGCGATCCTGGGACTGGCGACGCTGTGCATCATCGCGCGCCGGCGACGGCTCCGCCGCGTGGGCTATATCCTGACCGTCATCGCCTTTGTCATGGCGTTCCCGGCGCATTTCTTCGCCGGCCATCTCATGGACCTGTGGCTCGGTCCCTTCCCGGCCGGCCTCCCTGTCGACGTTGTGTCGAATATCGATCCCCAGAAGCTCAGCGACGCGGGCGTCCTCAAGAGTGCTCGACTCGGGCTGCGGGTTTTCTTCCTGATCCGTGAAATCAGCGCCATGCCCCCAGACACGCCGGCGACCGATCGAAGAGTCGACGATCTCGGCAGCCTTCTACACGCGGTCAGCAAGAGCCCCGACTACGTCATGGACAGGGGCCACTATTTCGGCCAGGCACTCACCGAACAGGAACGTCAGGACTTGATCGATCTGCTGTTGACATTGTGAGCTTTCGAACGCCGACATGGCACCCGACGACGTGAACGACGGCAAGGCCGAATACGACTTCATCGTCGTCGGGTCTGGCGCCGGCGGCGGTCCACTCGCCTGCAACCTGGCACGGAAGAGATTCCGCGTGCTCCTGATCGAAGCCGGCGGCCGCGACCTGCCGAAGAGCGCTGAGATCCCGGCTTTCCACGCAATCGCTTCCGAAGAACCTTCGATCAGCTGGGCATACTTCGTCCGGCACTACAAGGACGACGCGCTCAGCCGAATGGACTCGAAGTGGTGCAAGGAGCGGCAGGGCATCTTCTATCCGCGCGCCAGCGGCATCGGCGGCTGCACGGTTCTCAACGCGATGATCACGATGTCCGGGCCGGCGGACGACTGGAACGCGATCGCCAGCCTGGTCGACGATCAATCATGGAACTCCGAACGGATGCGGCAGTATTTCGAGCGGCTCGAGAACTGTCATTACATCCGGCCCGGCTACGTCTCTAAGGGGGTTCTCGGTTTCGTGTACGACCTGCTGGCGACGCTCCGCAACAATCGCGGCAGGCACGGCTTCAGCGGCTGGCTGGACACTGCGTGGGCCGATCGGCGTCTCATCACCCGCGATTGGCAACTGGTCGGCAACCTGGTTGCCGCGTTGTGGGCCGCGCGCAAGTCGCAGATGACCGGAATGTTTCGGTTGCTGCGCGGCGTCCTTCTCGGCTCGCTCGCCGCTCAACTGGACCCCAACCATTGGGAGCGATTGCGGAACCGGCCTGAAGGGCCGGCGCTCGTACCGATGGCGGTTCAGGACGGCCGTCGGCGAAGCGTTCGAGACTACATTCTCGAGACCGAGCGCGCCTTCCCCAAATATCTGACGATCTGGACCGACAGGCTCGTGACGTCGGTACTGTTTCATGACGGAACCACAGAGGCGTGCGGCGTCGAATACCTTTGTGGTTCGAATCTCTATCGAGCGCACGCGCAGGCCAGCAACGAAGAGGCCTCGGAACGGAAGAGAGTGAATGCCACGCGCGAAGTGATTCTCGCTGCCGGCGCCTTCAATACACCGCAGCTCCTGATGCTGTCGGGCATCGGCCCGGTCGACGAGCTCGAACGTCTCGGCATCCCCGTTCGCGTCGGACGACCGGGTGTCGGGACGAATCTGCAGGATCGCTACGAAGTGTCGGTCGTCTGGCGAATGCCGGACGACTTTTCACTTCTGAAGGGCCTCAAGTTCAACCCCGGCGAAACGGATCCAGAGCTGGAGCGCTGGCACAAGGAGCACGGCGGTCTGTACGCGACGAACGGCGTGTTGATATCGATACTGAAGAAATCACGCCCTGACCTGCTGATGCCAGACCTGTGCATCTTCGCGGTGCCGGGGAACTTCAAGGGCTACTACCCCGGCTATCTCGAAATGCCTCACTGCCGACACGAAGCATCTCACGTGGATCATCCTGAAGGCGCATACGAAGAACCGGCAGGGGACCGTCCGTCTGAAGGATGCCGACCCACGAACTCCGCCCGATATCAACTTCTCCTACTTCGGCGAAGGCAGCGACGTCGAAAAGGACGATCTCAAGGCACTGGTGGAGGGCATCAAGTTCGTCCGGCAGTTTTCGTGCTGCAAGCCCGGCGGCGCAACAGAGGACCTGCCGGGCAGCGACTGCGCGACGGACGAGGAACTGCGCCACTTCGTCGCCAAGGAGGCCTGGGGCCATCACGCCTCGTGCAGTTGTCCAATCGGACCGGATGGAGATCCGATGGCGGTCCTTGACGGGAGTTTTCGTGTGCGCGGGACGACGCGGCTTCGCGTGGTCGACGCCTCCGCGTTTCCGCAGATACCTGGACTCTTCATCGCCGCCAACATTTATATGCTCGCCGAGCGAGCCACCGATGTCATCAGCAGGAAGTACGACCGCTAGCGCCGCGGGATCGCTCCGGCCCGCGCGACGAACCGAAGTACGTCCGCACGAACCGGATGAGTTGCGCGCGAGCTTGCCGAAAGCCTTCTGCGAGCGCGAATCCCGCCTCGTTCGTGAGCGCCGCGAGCGGATTGGAAAAAAATCCAAACTGCCAGACGAATTCGTTGGGCTGGCGCTGTCGGGTGAGGGCGTTCGCAGCGCCACCTTCAACCTTGGCTTCCTGCAAGCGCTGGCGAAGCATCACGTCCTGCGGACGGTCGACTACCTGTCGACGGTGTCCGGCGGCGGGTACATCGGCTCATTCCTGGGCCGCTTTTACACCAGGTTCATCAATCGTCCGAGTGGCGCCATCGATGTCATCGAAGCGCGGCTGAGCGACGCGGCGTCCCCGGAAATCTCCTGGCTTCGGCGCTGCAGCGGATACATGGCTGTCACCAGAGGAGGCGGCGCGCCTGTCACGGCAGCGGTTCTCCTGCGGTCGTTCCTCACGCTGCACGTGATTGTTGGAGCCCTGCTGGTTGCGGGGCTCAGTGCGGCCAACCTGTTCCGCTACGGGGCGTTTACCTGGTTCCTCGAACTTCTCCGTCCATGGCTGTCGAATGCGACGAGGTTGTCGCTGGCCATCGAGCTGTTGCCGTCCGTCGATCCATGGCTGTGGGCGCTCGCGTTCGTCGTCCTGACCTCGTTTCTGCCGCTCTCGATCGCGTACTGGCTGCCGTCGGTGTCCAGACCGGAGTCGTACGAGCGGACCAGGCTGGTGGCGTTCATGCTCTGCTCCGTCACCGGCTTCGTGATGTCGCTGAGGGCCGGCGCCGGGGCAGCGGCGCTGGGCATCCTGGCGACAACGTTGGCAGCGTTCGTGTGGGTGGAGGCCGCGTGGGCGCGCGTGGCGCTCAAGACGCCCGCCGCGACAGGCTATCCGGTCGGCCGTGCGATGGTGCGCACCAAGTTCAGCAAGTGGCTTGCGACGGCGACGGCCGTCGCGTCGCTCGCCCTCGCCATCTGGGTTCTCGACGACATGGTGTTCATGCTCTACCCGGCGAGAGTGCCGCTTCGCGAGGCGTTCGGCGTACTCGTTCTGACGGTCGCTTTTCTGTTTGGACCGCTGCGTTGGCTGGCGCTGTGGTTCCTCACCAGCGCCCCGCCGCATGGCTGGGACCGCCGGCCGGCCTGGCGCCTGCTGACCAACCCGTTCCTGTTGCCCGCGGCGTCCGCCGCGCTGCTGCTGATCCAGTGGGACCTCGTCAGTCACGCGATGTTCAACCACGGCGCGGACGTCGGCGCGGGTATCGTGTGGACGGCAGTCGCCCTGCTGATCAGCGCCATTCTGGGCGGCCGCAGCGGCATCGTGCTGGTCAACTGGTCGTCTCTGCAGTTGCTGTACGCGGCGCGGGGGTCTCGGACGTACCTGGGCGCGTCGAACCCATATCGACATGCAGCCGAAGTGGGCGCCGACGTCACCAGTCCACAACCCGAAGACGACATGGCGTTCGACCACTATCGGCCGGATCTCGCGGGGGGGCCCCTTCACATCATCAGCGTCCTCGCGAACCAGTCGATCGACAGAACATCAGGACGCCGTACGCGTGATCGGCGGGGAGAGAACATGGCCGTCGGCCCGTGCGGCGTCAGCGTCGGGCCCGCATCGCACGCGATGTGGGTGACCGACGAGGAACGCGACGACATCGGTGCGCGCCTGGTCGCCGTCGGCGTCAAGGATCTGCCAGGTCCGTTCGGACCGCGGGTCGATTCCCCGGACGTGCATCCGCGAGGTGTGCAGACCAGCCCGATGCAGCTCAGCGACTGGATGGCGATTTCGGGTGCGGCGTTGTCGTCGGGCGAGTATGCGGATACGAGCCTTGGAGCGAGCCTCCTCTGCGGTCTGGCAAATGTGCGCACCGGTTTCTGGTGGGACAGCGGTATCGAAGACGGCGACCGGCTCGGCGAGCCGATCCCGACCGCCTGGCAACGACTCGGGCACTGGATCAAGCGGAGGTTCAGGACGCAATCGTCTTTGCTGGCCGAATTCACGGGTCGGTTCGCCGGGCCTTGCCGGCGCTACTGGTATCTGTCCGATGGCGGCTTCGCGGACCTGGGTCTCTACGAGCTCGTGCGTCGGAGAGTGCCCATCATCATCTGCGCCGATGCGACCCGCGACGTCGACGGCGGTCTGGCGGCGCTCGCCAACGCCATGCGCACAGTCCAGATCGACTTCGGCGCCGAGATCGAATTCCTGTCGCCGGCCGAGGTCGAGAAACTCGTCACGAAGTCGAAGGGCGTGGCGCGCCGCGCCCTTCCGAAGAGCGTCCTCAACGCCATTGGGACTCTCGACGACATCCGGTCGTCGCGCGGCTCAGGCAGCCGGAAACATGCTGCCGTCGCGCGCGTCCGCTACGATGGCTCGAGCGCGCAGAGTGTGTTGCTCTACGTCAAGGCAACCATGACCGGCGACGAACCGCTCGATGTCCTCGAGTACCACAAGCAACACCACCGCTTCCCGCATCAATCCGTGCTCGACCAGTTCCTCGACGAAGCCCAGTGGGAAAGCTACCGGGCGCTCGGGGAACACTGCGCGAACCCGCTGTTTTCAGAAGCCGGTGTACTGTGGCTCGCGGACCTACTCCATGCGCTGCCCCTTCTTCGCGGGGGCGCGAACGCTCGTGTGTAAAAATGAGGCTCGATGGCGCCGTGGCTGACGAGCGTTGATAGCCTCCGGCTGCAACGGTACGTCACGCTGCCGATGATCCTGGGCGGATCGGTGTCGCCCAATCCGCGATTCTGGCCGCACCTCGTGCGTCGCCAGGCCACTGGCGCCGGGATCCAGTTTCTCCGTGGTCTGCGAAAGAAGTACGGCCCGCGAGCCTGGTCGTGGTTTCCGGTCGGGCCTACCCTGCTCGTGTTCGATCGCGAAGGCATCAACGAGGTGCTGCAGTCCGAGACCACCTTCGCCGACCCGTGGGTCAAAAAACTCCAGCTGTCGGCGTTCACGCCGTACGGCGCGATCATCTCGCGGAATCCGGTGTGGCGTCCGAGACGTGATCTCAACGACCACGCGCTGGCATTCGGCCGCTCGCAGCATCCCAACGGCGACAGCTTCATCACCATCGTCCACGACGCAGTGGCGAAGATGCTCGACGGGCGCGAATCGCTGGCCTGGAACGACTTCAGAACGCTCGCCGCGCGAATCTCGCAACAGGTGATTTTCGGCAGCGGCGAATATCGGGAAGATCTGTCGCTGCACCTGGCTCGCCTCGTCGCCGCCAGCAATTGGGGAATCCGGCGCTGGTCCGATTTCTCGGCTTTCTACCGTCGCATCGACGAACACCTGAATCGCCGGCCGCGGCCACATGGCGCAGGGCCGTCTTTGGTGCATTCAACCGCCTGTTGGCTGGCCCAACACCCAGATGCCGCCGACGTCGAGGCGTCCAGCCAGATTGCCTTCTGGCTGTTCGTGATGAAAGATGCGATCGAACTGCACACGGTCCGCACCCTGGCGCTCATCGCCAGCGCGCCGGAGGCGGTGCGGTGCCGGTTGTCGCGTGAGCTGCACAAGTGCACGCCGCTGACGACCGCGACGATGGCGAACCTCCAGTTCCTCGAGGCGTGCATCACCGAGGCGCTGCGATTGTGGACGCCAGTACCGGTCCTCCTGCGAGTCGCTGTAAGGGACACTGAGTTGAAAGAGCCTCGCGTCGGGAAAGATCGGAGGGTCGTCATCGCGAAAGATCGGCAGGTCCTCGTGCACACCGGCTTGTATCACAGAGACCCGGAGGTGTTTGGCGCCGCGGCCGATCGGTTCGCGCCAGCGGAACGGGCTGCCGCCAAAGAGCCCAACGGCCGCTCGGTCACGGACTCCGACCCACCGCTGTACGTGTTCAGCGACCATCAACAGTCGTGCGCCGGCCAGTTCCTCGTCATTTTCCTGCTCAAGGCCGTATTGGCCACGCTGCTGGTTCAGGCCAAATTCGTGCTGCTGGATGGAGCGGTCGCCATCGATCCAGTGCCGGCCGCGATTGATCATTTCGCGATACGCTTCTGGAGACGCTGTCCAGGGGCCAGCGCGTTTCTGGAGGACATGAATCGTCGATGAGCCCGGTCCGATCCCTCGAACGCCGGCAGATCACGGTCCTCTTCTGCGACGTCGTCGGCTGGTCGTCGCTCGCCCAGCAGGTGGATCCCGAGGAGCTCGCCGACGTCATTCGGGCCTACCGGCGGCGGTGCGCGACGATCGTCGTGAGGCACGAGGGGATGGTCGCCCAGTACGTCGGCGACGGCGTGCTCGCCTACTTCGGCTACCCTGACGCGCACGAGGACGACGCCGAACGGGCGATACGCGCCGCGCTCGATATCACCAGGAAGGACGGCGAGACGTCGCCGCTGGTCGAGGTACGCATCGGGATCGCGACCGGGAGCGTGGTCATCGGTGATCTGCTCGAGGACCCGTCGCCATCGATGGCAGGTGAAGTTTCCGACAAGCACTCCATGATCTCCGCCGTGGGCGAACCGCCTAATCTGGCCGCTCGGCTTCAGTCGCTGGCCGAGGCAGGCGCCATCGTCGTGTCGGAGCAGACACAGCGCCTGTGCCGGGGCGTGTTCGAATATCAGAACCTCGGACGTCACGAACTCAAAGGCTTCGCCGAGCCGGTGCAGGTGTGGCGGGTGCTTCGCGAAGGCAGCGCCCAGAGCCGTTTCCACGCGTTGCGCGCAGCGAACCTGACGCCCCTCGTGAACCGGCGGGCCGAACTGGAGGCAATCGCTCGCCTGTGGCAGTCGGCAAAGGCGGGCCAGGGCAGCACGCTGTTGGTGTCCGGTGAGCCCGGTATCGGCAAGTCCCGGCTCGCCGATGAAGTGGCAAGCCGGCTCGTCGACGACGAGTCGATGCGTCTTCGCTACTCGTGTTCGTCGTACCTCCAAAGCAGCCCGCTGGCGCCGGTGATTCGACAACTGCCACGGGCGGCAGGGTTTTCGGATAACGACGACGACGCCGCGAAACTCGAGAAGCTCGAACGGTTCGCTGTGGGGTCCGCAGTCGATCCGAACGAGGCGGTACCCCTCCTTGCAACCTTGCTGTCGATTCCTTACGAGTCAGTCCACCCGCCGCTCGGGCTATCGGCACAGCGGCAACGGCAGCGGCTGCTCGAAGTGCTCGTCGATTTGCTGAAGGGCACCGCATCGCGCGGTCCGGTCCTCCTGGTCGTGGAGGATCTCCACTGGGTCGATCCGTCCACCGACGAACTGCTGGGAATGGTGGTCGAGGCGACCACGCACCTGCCGGTGCTGACCATCATCACCACGCGGCCCGAGTATCCCGGCCACTGGCAACACCTCGAGCACGTGTCGGAGATGCGCCTCCTCACGCTGGATCGCGACGACTCGCTGACGATGATCGACTGGCTCTGTCGCGGCCATACCGTGCCCGAAGGCGCGGTGACGGCGATTGCCGATCGGGCCGACGGCTTGCCGCTGTTCATCGAGGACCTGACGAAGGACATCCTCGAAATGTCCGAACTGCAACAGCGTGGCGATCCGATGACGCCCGGGCGACACGTCGACATACCTGACACGCTGAAGGACACGTTGATGTCGCGCCTCGACCGGTTGGGGCCCGCAAAGGAGGTCGCGCAGATCGGAGCCGTCATCGGGCGCGAGTTCTCCTACCCGTTACTGGCAAAGGTGGTAGACCGTTCCGAGGAAGAGCTGAACGACCAGATCCAGCGGCTTGTTGGCAGCGGCCTCGTGACAAAGCGAGGGCCTGCGTCGGCGGCCTCGTACGAATTCAAGCACGCGCTGGTTCGCGACGCTGCCTATGCCAGCCTTCTGAAAAAGGAAAAGGTGGCCCTGCACGCGCGGATCGCCGGCGTGCTGGTCGGCAACTTCCCCGAAACCGTGGACGCGCAGCCCGAGATCCTGGCCCATCACCTGCAGTCGGCCGGCGAGATCGAGCGCGCCATCGCACTCTGGATCAGCGCAGCCAAGCTGTCGGCGCGAAAGTCCGGCTTCGTCGAAGCGATCGCGCAACTCGAAGAGGCACTCCGCCTCTGCGCGACGCTGGCATCGAGCACTGACCGTTTGCGCCTGGAGCTTCGCGTCCACCTGGCACTGGGCGGCATCTATGCGGAACACCGGGCGTTTTCGTCCGCCGAATGCGGACGCGCCTATAACCGGGCGCTCGAACTGTGTCGAGAGCTCGGCGATGCGCCGCAGATCTTCGCGGCGCTGTCCGGCGTGGGAGGGTTCGAGATCACCCGCGGCAACCTTCCGCGCTCGCGCGCGCTGGCCGAGGAATGCCTGCGGCTGGCCAGCCAGCAGACGGCGAGGCCCCCGTTCATCATGGGGCATCTGCTTCTGGGCGGTACGCTGTTTCTCGGCGGCCACTTCACGACCGCGCGGTCGCACCTGGAAGAAGCGATTCGACTGTACGAGGAGGATCGTTCGTCGCGAAAGGGCAAGCAGGTGCTCTACGTCCAGGATCAGAAGGCCACCGGGATGTGCTATCTCGGGCTGGGCCTGACGATCATGGGACACCTTGACGCCGGCCTGGCGGCCGCCAGAGAAGGCGTGCGTCACGCGCGCGCGCTCGGGGCCATGCATGCCTTGAACTTTTCGCTGTGCTACCTGGCCGGCGTCCATCATTTCCGCCGCGAAGCGACCGAGGCGCTGCAGTGCGCGACCGAGTCGCTGGAGCTGTCGCGCGAGCTGGGGTTCGCGACGTGGCGCGGCGCCTCCCAGATGGTGCGCGGCGAGGCGTTGATGCAACTCGGAGCGATCGACGAGGGCTTCGCCGACCTCGAGGCTGGTGTCAACGCGCACAGTGATATGGACGCGATCAGCTATCGCACCTTTTCGGTCGCGGTTCGCGTCCGCGGGCTCCTCACGATGGGGCGAGTCGACGAAGGGCTCGAAGCCGTCGAGGAAGGGCTCAGTATCGCCCGGCAGCATGAAGAACGGTTTTACCTGGTGGAGTTGCTGCGGCTGAAGGGCGAGGCACTGGCCATGAAGGGTCAGGAGCTCGAAGCTGAGCGCTGGCTGAGAGAGGCCATCGCGGTCGGCAGCCAGCAAGAGGCGAAACTGTTCGAGCTGCGCAGCGCGGTCAGCCTCTGCCGGCTGCTTCGCGCCGACAGCCGGGCGATCGCCGTGCGCGATCTGCTCCAGCCCGCCAGCAGTTGGTTCGCCGCGGACGTCGTCGCGCCGGATCTCCTCGACGCCAGAGATCTCCTCGCCGCCGCCCACGCGCCGTAGATCCCGGCGAGACTGACGAGGCGCCCCACCGACCGTGGTGGCCGCACGCATCTGATCTTCCGATGCTGAACGCTATGAGTGTCGTGACGGCGAACAGGGGTGGGACTACATCTGCACCGAGTTCCAGACGGGCCCCCGCAATCCGCAATGCACCGAAAAGCGTGACACGGCAGGTCCGGGTGGGCATCGACAACAACTCGAAGGTCTACCTCCCGAACGAAGGTCCCATTCCTTCTCGCGACACCTCTATGCACAACACGAACAACGGGCGCGCGAAGAGAAGGCGCGAACCATCAGCCCGCCGAATCGCACTGGCGAGAATGAACAAGAAGTTCGAACGGCTCGAAGATCTTCCTCGCGATTGAAGGAATCGATGCGCTCGATGGTGAAACGGCCTTTGCGCACGACACACCTCCACGCTAGCTCGCTCGGCGCCGACGCGGTTCTGGCGCGGCGTAGTCTGCTATCGATCACCGCCACCGGTTCCACCTGCTCCCGCAGTGCATCGAGCAGACCAGCCCACGGGCCATCTCCGGCAACCCACGCCTGCGCGCTCTCCAGGTCATGGTTGCCCCCAAACCACGCGCGCCAACCATTGTCGTTGCGGTAGTGCAGAAACAGGTCTGTGTGGATGAGCGATTTTGAAGCGAGGTCCGCGACTTCGTTCAGCGCGCGGTCGAACGCCTTTCCATCTTCCGGTGTCAAGACAGGGATTGCCACGCCTGCAGCCTAGCCCGTGCTGCGGCCGGCTGGCTGCTCGCTTTTGAACAGCGTGCTCAGCGCTTCTCTTGCGGTGGCCCGCCGCTGGCTACCCGCAGTTCTGCTTTTTCCATTTTGCTCTCCGTTCCGAGAAGCTGCGCGCGACGGCCCGTCCGGCGGCTGGAGCGTGTCGCTGGGATGGTCAATTTCCCCGCTGACGAAATTTTTCTGTGACGATCGTCGTCTTGGATGACGACGGCTGAAAAAGCTGGCGTCGTTGAGACGACGACTACGCTAAATGCTCAGAGAGCCTACCAACGGTCGCGACCAGCCCACTGACTTGCTGCTGAATTTTGGCGATCAGTCTCAGCTGCTCATTCAATTGTCGATACACATCGTCGAAGTGGATCACGATCTGATCCAGTACTTCGTTGTTTGGAAGTGGCTTGGGGCCCTTCGTCCTTTTCCGCCCTGGCTTCCCGACTTTCCCGAATCGTCCGATCACCGCGGTTGTCTTGGGTGCGCGAGGCGACTGCTGTCCCGTTTGTGCCCGACGTATTTCCAATGCTCTCGCGATTCGTTGCCGAGTTGTCTTGTCGCCTTGCGTTGGAGCCTTAGTGAGCTGGGAGAGGCGGGGCTTGCGCTTGTCGGCATCACGGCGGGCTGGCACACCCGAAGCTTACACCCTGGTCGCTCCTTGTTGCTTCCAATTCTCCGGGTTCCTCTTGGAGTGTATGCGTAGCGATAGGCATATCCCAATCGGCCCCGATTTATCTCTGCTCTATTCCGAGTGAGGCTGAGCGTTGTTGACTCGCGGGCCCGCGCGGCCACGCGGATAGCCGGTTTGCTAGTTGGCCCAGCGGGCTTTAGCGGCCTTCGTGGCGAGCACTGACCGCTGCCGTCTGGTGAGCGTCTTGGCCCTAGCCGTCCCACCCTTCCGTCCCAATTCCACGGCCGCCTTGTTCTTGCCGGCGTCGGTGGAGCGGCCCTTCGTTCGCTTCCTTCTGCGCTTGGTGTCATCAGTACGCAGCTGCCGACGCACGGCCAGCGTGACGTTCGCGGCTGTGCGACGCGCGCGCCGGACCTTTCTCGTCGTGGCCTCGGAAGCGTCGCTGGCGGTCTCAAGCTGGACGGAGAGTGTCTTCAACTTCTTGAGCGCGTCTGGAGTAACGGATGGGCTCAGAGGCGATGGCACGTGCCCAGTCTTGCGGGATCTGCACCGGTCACGCTGTCCCAAACCGCACATTTTGCGAATAGTCCTGCAAAGCGAGGAAAGCTGCCGTCGGCGTTTTTGACCAAAGAGGCGGAATTAAGCAAAACACTCGACACGCCGCGGAGATCGAGAATGAGCTACGCGCCGCGCGTCATCGCGTCTAGCACGCGGTGGCCGTCAAGGCTCGGCGACAGCTGGGCGAACGTTTCGGAATCGAGACTAACTAACAGTCGCGAGAGCGGAGACTGGGCACCGCGGGAGGTCGACGGTAAAGACACATCCGACATCAGGGAGATTGCGCGCATAGATTCGGCCATGGTTCGCCTCAACGGCCCATCGACTGAAGGTGAGGCCTAGACCCAAGCCGGTTCGATCCGCGCTTCGCTGCTCGAACGGACGGAACAGGTCTGTGACGTTCCCGCCCGGCAGGCCACCGCATTCGTCCTGGATTTCGATGAGCACGCGCTCGGGGCTGACGCCGACACGTAGCGTGACGCTACTGTGAGGGCGGGTGAACTTGAACGCGTTCTGCAGTAAATTCATTACCGCTGCAGACAGGACCTGGCGGTCCCCTTCAATCGCCAATCCTTCCTCGACAGGTATCACGGCGAGCGAGATGCTTTGCGCGTTTGCTAACAATGTTGCGGCCCGCGCGAGCTCATCGATGAAGCCGGATACCAGAAACTGTTCGCGATTCTGAATGCTCTGCGTGAGACGAACTTCGGCGAGCGAGCGATCAATGAGCGCGCGTAATCCCATCAGGCTGCGATGGAGGACGGCCCCAGTGCTCCCTGCGACGCCAACATTGCCCGTCTTGAGAACCTCGAACGCGACGATCGCGGTGTTGAGCAGGTTCCGCAATTCATGAGCCAGCAAGCCGAGGCGCTCGGTCCCGCGCGCCGTTTCTGCGTCGAGGGTGGACTGATTTCGTTCACGCCCATACTCCGTGACGGCCCCGGCGATGGCGTCGTCAAGGCATGCGTTCAGCGTGCGAAACTCATCCGCGCTGATCGATGCGTTCGTTTCTATCGCCAGTTCAGTGGTGGCCTGACACACGTCGCCATAATCGTGCACGACCTGAGAGACGGTGAATCCTTGAAGCAGCAGGTCATGCCCGTGTAGGACGGCGCTCTTGGTGATCTCGGGGTTTGAGGTGCTGCGCCCCCCGCAGGCGAGTGTGAGCGCGTTCCCTAACTGGTTCAGAAACAGGGGCACTCCGTGATCGATCTCCGCTTGGGTGGGCGGTGGAAGCGCCCTGCTGGCCACCTTTGCCCTACAGCGTCGAACGATCTCCTCGCGGTTTATGGCAATGAATTCATGGAGCATTGACACTTCCCAACGCGCCGATGATATTCAAGAGCTGGGCGGCGGCCTGTCCAATACCGCACAGGTGTCCACATCGTCGGCCGGCCGTTTCCGACTTGTCATTCTTAGCTCAGCATTTGTTGTATCGAAGAGCAACGGATTGAGATCAAGCGCCAACAACACCAGCTTGACGTGCAGTTCCGGCGGACGGCCGACGTGCAGGCGGAGATCGATGGTCTCAAAGCCATGTTGCTCAGACGCCAGCGCACCCCAAACCTTCGACCCACCCACGTAAGCCCGAGCAACGGGAACGGCCATCTCGTTGCCCGGACCAACCTTTCATTCGTCGCCGACGAGTAGGAACACAAGACACTACCAAGTAGGGCCGTATCTTTGAAAAGGCGGCCATGGGAAGGGGGATACGCGCCCTGCAGGACTCGAACCTGCGACCTCCTGGTTCGTAGCCGTCAACTGTTTCGTTGACCCGACGCAACTTACGACTTAGGGAACTGCGAAATGGCGCGCCACTTGGACCCAACGCTCGACCCAGAACTTGATGGAAGCCTCGCTCCAAGTCATTGCTGGGGTCGCAGAGTTCGTGCCCGCCGCACGGCAATCAGCCCGGCCGATATGACCATTGGGACGCGCGACGTCGATAGCTGGCGTCCTGTTCTTCTTCGTGGGCTCGCCGTCGACGCGGCCCGGCCCGGCAAAGTTAGAGAGCGCAGGCGTCTCGCCTCACTAGACTCTCGCCCCGGCAGCAAGGGTGAACACTTCCGCCGACATTCTGCCATGCGGGTCATCCGCCTGCGCCTCCCGGTGCCTTCTGGCGAACGTCGCAGACGGGCGGGGGCTCCGGCGTCGTGTCGGGCAACGCCGGCAGTGGAGACGAGGCCGACCGTGCACTCGTGCAGCGGCTTCCTGACCGTGAATGGGATGACGCCGGGATGTTCGCGTGCAGCCCACGCCTTCACTACCGCTGGACCGCGCCCACCGGAGCAGTATGATTCGGGTCGAGCCAGGAGGTTGTATGACAGTCAGGGATCTCCGCATGGCTGTTGCGATCTGTGCCGCTGCTGCGATCAGTGCGGCTACATCCGTCGTCATGCTGTCATCGGCAGGTCAGCAGTCGAGCGTGAACCCGTCGTTCACGGCCGAGCAGGCCCGGGCCGGGCAACCGGCATTTCAGACGAACTGCGCCACGTGTCATGGTGCCGATTTGTCTGGTGGGCCCTATGCGCCACCGCTGGCCGGTCGCGGCTTCGCCGATGCGTGGAGCAAGCGTTCCGTCCGCGATTTGATCGAGTCGATTCGAACCATGCCGCCAACCAACCCCCGCATGTTCGACGACGACGCACGTCTCAATCTGGCCGCTTACATTCTGCAGGTCAATGGCATGGCCCCTGGGCCTGCGCGCCTGATGCTGACGGCGGCCGATGCCCTCGCGTCGCTCAAGACCAGTCGACCAGCGGTGTCGGCCGCGACTCCCGGCGACGGACACACCAGGTGGTGCCCAATCATGCCCGGATGTTGACGCCTCGCGGACCGCGGCGAATACCGCGCGACAGGGGCGAGCGGTGGGCGCATCGGCAAGTGAGTGGCCGGTGTACGGCGGATCGTCGTCGAACCAGCGCTACTCAACACTGGGGGCGATCACCTCGAGCAACGTCAATTCGCTCGGGGGCGCCTGGGCGACGCAGCTTCCTGGCAGAACGAACCAGACCGGGCTCACGATGTCGAACGGGCTGATTCTTGTACCAACCGCGAACTGCAAGGTGGTCGCGCTGAACGCAAAGACCGGCGAGATGGTGTGGGAGTTTGCACTGCCGGAGCGGCCCGCCCGACGGGGCGTCGCGGTCGGCGACGATGTCGGTCTCGTGTTTGCGGTCGGAAGCACAGGCTCCATCACCGCCATCAACGCGGAGACGGGCGAACGCCGGTGGACGCACAGGCTGACGCCAGATCCGGCCCACGGACGTCCAGCGAACATTACATCTGCGCCGACCTATGCCAGGGGCGTGCTGCTCGTGGCGATCTCAGGCGGCGACAGCGGGCGCCGCGGCGGGGTCAGTGCGATCGACGCGCTGACGGGCAAGGAGATGTGGCGTTTCTACGTCGTGCCCCAACCTGGCGAACGAGGGTCCGAGACGTGGCCGAACAATGAGATGTGGCGCGCCGGGGGCGGAGCCGTCTGGAGCCCTCCCGCCGTCGACACAGAGCTTGGGCTCGTCTACTTCGGCACAGGGAACCCGAACGGCAATCCGGATGGCCTCTTAGGGCAGCATCCGACGAAGCATCCGGGTCCGCACCCGTCGCACGCAGGGGACCTACGCCCCGGCACTGCGCTGTTTACAGCGTCACTCGTGGCGCTCGACCTCAAGACGGGCGCGTATCGGTGGCATTTCCAGCTGACCTACCACGACATTTTCGACATGGATGTGGTCACTCCGGTCGTCCTTTATGACACGACCGTGAATGGACGTCCCCGGAAAGGGATTGCCGTGTTGCGAACCGACGGCTACCTCTTCCTCCTGGATCGCATCGATGGGTCGCCGCTCTTGCCGATCGAAGAGCGCCCGGTGCCTCAGGATCCGTTTCAGACGACGTCCCCCACGCAGCCGTTTCCCGTTG
Source organism: uncultured Acidobacteriota bacterium (assembly GCA_963825245.1). Classification (GTDB taxonomy): domain Bacteria; phylum Acidobacteriota; class Vicinamibacteria; order Vicinamibacterales; family CAVVIG01; genus CAVREM01. The sequence goes on along the minus strand of CAWGSJ010000015.1, from coordinate 144,714 downwards.
GCGGTGATCAGGTGGTGCCGAACTGCGTCGAGCCGTGGCTCATGCCGCCGGGATTCAAGAGCGGCTGCTATTTCACGCCGCTCAATCAACCGAACCTGATGGTGCCCTATATCGGCACGCGCCAGGCGCCGATGGCTTACAGCCCAGAGACGGGATATTTCTACATCGCGGCCTCGGTCAACCCGTTCTGGGCGACGAGGTTTGGCATCAGCATCGAACCTGGACAGCGATCGTACGGGCTGGTGTCTGCCCTCGACTCCCGCACCAACAAGATCGCCTGGCAACAGCGAACGCCATATCCGCTCGGGTTTGGCGGGGGCATGTTGGCGACAGCGGGTGGCGTGGTATTTCACGGCGACGCGGACGGCAACGTGCGGGCGCTCGATGCCAGGACGGGAGAACCCCGCTGGCAGTTCCAGATCGGCGTTGGCGCAGTGTCCGCGCCGTTTATCACCTACGAGCTGGATCGCGAACAGTACATTGCCCTGGCACCAAGTGGCGGCGCGTCACCACAGGGCGGATCAGGAAGTGCGCAGTCGCCCGGAGACACCGTGTGGGCGTTCAAGCTCGGGGGGCGGCTCCAACAGCTGCCACCGCCGCCGGCCCCGCCGGTCGTGCAGACATTCGAGGGTCGCGGCGTCGTTGCCAGGACGAACCAGATCGTCATCGATTTCGCGGAACGGGACAAGGACACCATCAGACCGCTTGGATTTCGAATCGATGAGTACGAGACGTTCGAGCCGCGCCGGGTCGGGGTACCCGCAGGCACCCGGGTCACGTGGAAGAACACGGGGCACGAGCCGCATACGATCAGCGTTCGAGGTCAGAGATGGACGACCGGTCCCATCAAGCCCGATGCAACCGGCTCGATCCAGTTCGATGTGCCTGGCACGTACGTGTTCAGTTGCGACAATCACCCCTGGCAACAGGGAGAGATTACCGTCGGGAGATAGGATGCCGCTGCCCGCGGCGGGAGGTTTTATGGGACGCGTCCATGTGGTGTCGGTCGCGATCGCGGCAATCTCCATCAGCATGGCGGTAGGCGGCGCGTTTGCGCAACCGGCACAGGCCGGCGCCTCTGCAGGTCAGACGGTCATTCTTGAGCGTGCGCCGACGGATCACACCGTCGCGATCCCGAAGGAAACGCTGGCACGATACTTCGCGGACATGGATGCACGGAAGCTCCAGACGCTGCGCATGCTCGAAGGCGGCAAGTACAACGTCAACATCCGCCGCATCACCAATGCCGAGACGGCTCTCGTGCATCCGACCACCATCGACCTCTGGGTGGTCCTCGAAGGCAGCGGGACGCTGACGACGGGCGGCACGATTCAGAACGGGAAGATCGTCGGTGGGCAGTCGCACACGATCAAGGCGGGCGATGTGGAGTTCATCCCCGCCACGGTGCCGCACGGCGTGAGCGGCGTGCAGGGCAGCATCACCTGGCTGAACATCCGCTGGGACAACGACTGGAAGTAGCGCGGGTGCGGATTCTCGCGCTCGCGTGGCTCGTTTCGATCGGGGCGGCCTGCGCAGCCGAGCCCTACTCGGCCCGCCGCACCGGCGACGTCGTGCGACTCGAGGATGTGGCGAGCCAGACGGTCGTCTCCATCGCGTTGGCGGTCGGCAACATCGCCTTCGAGATGAAGGTGAAGGGCCACAACGTCCTGCGATGGCCGTACGAATCGGTTGACGCCTTCAAGGCCGCGCCCCGATTGAGCGGCATTCCCTTCCTCGGGCCGTGGGCCAACCGGCTCGACGAGCAGGCCTTCTACGCCAACGGCAGGCGCTTCGCCTTCGACATGGACCTGGGGAACGTGTTGGGCGCCATTCCCATCCACGGATTCCTGGCCACGACGAACTTGTGGCAGGTCGTGGAGGTGAAGGCGGACGGCGGGTCGAAGCCGTCAGTTGTTCCGTTGAGTTTCCCTTCGCCCACACGATTCAGATCACCTACCGGCTCGCCGACGGGGTGTTGCAGGTGGCCACCCGGATCGAGAACCTGAGCGCCGAGCCGATGCCGCTCGCCATCGGATTTCATCCGTACTTCCAGTTGACTGATTCGCCGCGCGACGAGTGGCGCCTGTCGGTTGGCGCACGCACCGAGTGGGTGCTCGCCTCGAACAAGATTCCGACGGGCGAGACGCGGCCGATCGAGCAGCTCTTTCCGAACCCGAACGACATTGCCTTGACCAACTACGACCTCGACCACGTGTTCGGCGATCTCGTGCGGGACGCCTCGGGCCGTGCCGTGATGACCATGGCGGGAAAGCGGCAGCGGATCGCAGTGGAGATGGGCCCACAGTACCGTGCGGCAGTGATTTACGCGCCCAAGGCCACCGCCGCGAGCAACGCCGCCTTCGTGTGTTTCGAGCCGATGGTGGGCATCACCAACGCCCTCAACCTCGCGCACAGGGGTCTGTACCGCGAGCTGCAGAGCATTCGGCCGGGCCAGGCATGGCAGGAGAGCTTCTGGGTGAGGCCGACTGGATTCTGAGCTCTCAATTCGGCGCGGGACGCGTCAGCCGGGACCGGCGCCGACGCGCAGCAGCAGGGGGTAATCCGGGTCCGCGTACTTCAAGCGGTGGCGGATGTCGGCCTCGATCGCTCGCGCATCACTCGCGCGGCCGCCCGCACGGTAGTGATCGGCGAGATCCAGCCGCAAGCGCATCCAACTGGACGGCTGGAAGTACGGGGGGACGGGGGCGGGTGCGTAGGCTGGGAATGGCGAGGTGCACTCCTCCAGCGTCTGCACCGAGCGGTCGTGCTGCCCGAGCATCTGGAAATTCGACGCCAGTGCTCTGCACGCCTCGAAATATTCGCCTAGGGGGGTGCCGGCAAGGGCTCGCATCCCGGATTCAAGCACCGGCTGCGCTTCGTTGAAGCGCTTGTCGAGCGACAGGAGTTGCCCCCTCGCAACGTCGTAGCGTGCGATTTGTTCGATAACCGCTTGCGGCGGAGTCGTGAGGATGTCGCGGGCATCGTCGAGCAACCCGGCCCGAATGAAGCGGGAAGGTGAAACGTTGTTCCCCCGGCGAGGAAAGAGGGGTGTGAGCCGCCGAACCTCGGCTTCGTCGCCTCTGTCCGCGGCCAGCGACAGCAGCGCCGACCATTTTGCGTCGTTGGGGCCCAACACGGTTTCCGAACGCTCGATCAAGATCGCCGCGTCACGAAGCCGTCCGAGGGCCATCGCAAAATAGCCGGCGGCGGCGTTGGCCGGCGGGCTCGCGCCGAATCGAACAGCGCCCAGCGCCTGATCCACCCTTTTTCCGACACGGTCGATGTCGCCGGCACACCATTCGAGGTATGCCGGAAACCATTCCCACTCCGTGCAGCAAGCCTTCCAGCGCTCGGCAGGGAGCGCGCGGCGCGCGTTCTGCACGATCGCTTCGACGAGCTTCGGATCGACCATCAGCGGTCTAGCTCGGCGCAGTGAGACCACCACGTTGTTAGCGGCGTAATAGTGCCCGGGACGAGCCTCGAGAAGCGCCTCGTAGTGCTCTAACCCGACTATGTGGTCGCCACGAAAGGTGGCGGCGCTGCCGAGTATCCAGTGCCGCTCCCACGGGAGGACCGACGCTGCCAGCGACGCGCCGCGCGCTGCAACGGTGTCTACCTCCTGCGCGGTGGCTGGATCCAGCGCCAAACCAAATGGATCTGCAGCGTTGCGAACCGTCCACGCCAGCCATGTCCACCCGGAGGCGAAGTTCGGATCGACCACGACAGCTTCCCGCGCCGGTCCAAGGGCCGCCTTCCAGTTTCCGAGTCGGCCCAGCCTGTACGACTCGGCATAGAGCTGGAACGCCTTGATGGAGGCCGTCGTGGCGAACTCGATGGACACGTCCTGAAAAAGACCTTCCGGATTACGGCTGTTGATCTGACCAACCAGACGGTTGGCGTGGCGCGCGATGAAGGTCGGCTTCGCCTCTCTGTCCGACGCTTCGTCGAGCTTGGTGAAAATCGGCCGCCCGTCGCGCGGGTTCAGCAGCGTCGATTCGAGCTCGAAGCCACCTCGATCGTTTTTCCGACTCTGAGTCTGAACGACGAGGCTGACGCCTTGCCGCACGGCCGCGTCAAAACCCAATGAACCGAGCCGAAGCTGTCCCGTAACAGCGTCGGGGGTCGTCGCCAGCATCCGGGCCCGCGACAGCTCGGCGATCAGCGCCGCTCCAACGACCTCGAAGGCCGGATCGCCTGTCTGGTTGTCGACGTCAGCAATCAGGACCACCGGACGAGGGGCTGAGCTCGCAGTGATTTCGCGCGGCTGCTCCGCGGTGCGCGGGCCGATCACGGTCGCTCCGACTGCGGCTCCGGCAAGGACCGCCGCTCCTGCCAGGACGACACGCCGCGCTAGCGGCCGCTCCTGGAGCGACGTCTTGAGGTCGGCCGCCGTCTGGAAGCGCGCCGATCGGTCGGCCGCGCACGCGCGATCGACCATCGCCGCGAGCCGCCGTGGAAAGTTGACCCTGACGTCACTCAGGGACGTCCGACCACCGCGTGCGTGGGCGTCACGCAGCTCTCGAAGCGAACGGCCCTGAACCGGAAACGATCCGGTGGCCAGGTGATAGAGCAACACGCCGAGGCTGTAAACATCGCTGGCTGGCGACGCCGGCCCGCCGGCGAGGATCTCCGGGGCGAGGTAGAGAGGCGTTCCGGCCAGCTCCATCGATCCGGCCGGCCGGACGGTCTCGAAGAGCTCGCGGCCCGCGCCGAAGTCCGTGATACGCACGTGACCGTCGGGGTCCTGCAGGACGTTCTGCGCCTTGAGGTCGCGGTGCAACAGTCCCGCATGATGGATCGCGTCGAGTGCGCCCGACAGCTCACGAGCCACCAGCGTGATCGCGGCTGACGAAAACGGACCCTTCTCGCGCAGTTCCGCTTCGAGCGTGCGGCCCTCCACCAGTTCCATCCACAGCCCGACGCGCCCGGCGATCCGTTCGGCACCGTAGATCGTCACCACGTGAGGATGACGCACGCGCGCCATCAATCGACCTTCTTCGACGAGCGCGGATTCGACAGCCGCCGCCCTCGACCCGGCGCAGGAGCTTCAGCGCCACCGTCCGCTCGAGTCGCGGATCGAAGGCGCGGTACACGTCTCCGTAGGTCCCGCTGGCAATCTTCTCGTTAATCACCAGGGGACCCCACGTCGCCGGCGGCTCCTCCGTCCGAATGGCGGGCCCGAGCGTCGAGGTAAGCGTGATATGGGCGGCGTGCGCTTCCGCGATCCGCTCGATCAGCCGCATGTCCTCGATGAGCAGGCGCTCCTCGAAGTCACCTGTCGTCGATGCGAGGGCGTGCCAATCGACGGGAGTACCGTCAGCGACTGCTGCTGCCAGATCGACCAGGTTCATGGTTGTCACGCCGTAGCTCTTCGACGAGCTGTACGAGCGCCCGTGCTACCGCCATGCGCGCAGCATCCGGCGAGGCACGGTCCACCGCTTCGGCAATCTCCGCGTACGTCATACCCAGTTCGACGCGTGCGATCACCAGCTCTCGGTCGGTGTCCCGAAGCCGGTTCAGGGCCGCCTCGTACCGCTCGATGTCCTCGCTGCCAATCGCGGCTTCGATCGGCGACACGTCGTCGCTCGATTTGGACTCGGCAGCCTCGATTCCCGCGAGCTCCGGCCGCCGGCGGGCGTTCCGCAATTCGTTGCGGATCCGGTTCATCACCGCCTGGCGGAGGTATGCCAGCAGGGCGCCCTCGCCCCGATGGTCGAAGGCATCCAATCTCTTAAACACCTGAATCAGGGTGTCCTGAACAAGGTCGGACGTGTCGGCCAGATCGCGGGCGGCGACAGGCAGCCGTCCGCGCGCCCAGCGATGCAGCACCGGCACATAGCGCGCAAACAGGTCGTTTAGCGCCTCTTGATCGCCCGCTCGTGCTCGTGTGAGCAGCGCGAGTGTCGACTGCCAGGCGAGGTCGGAGTCGAACATGACGGCCAACAGGATGATAGACCAAGCAGTCACGAGTCTGAGACTCGGTCTGCGATGTTCGGTTCACCAGGCCCTGGTGTTTACCGGAACAGTAGGGCACAGAAATCTGGCGTCGATGAGAGGAGTCACCTGAAATGAGGAACGCAACATCGGTCTGCTGGCTGCTGGCCGCGGTGGCGGTCATCGCCGTCGGCTGCGGCGAACAGAGAGAGCGGGGGCTGTCCTTGACGACGCCGACCGGACTGGACGGCACTGCCGCGAAGGGTGGGAAGCCGGTCAGCGACCTGCCGGTCACGACGATCATCGAAAGCGTCGACGCCAACGGCTTCCCAGCCGATCTGTCGAACGACGGGCAAGGGCCGTACTCCGATGGCATCGACGGCGTGAGATCCGTGCTGGCAGAGAACGCCTACAACAGCCTGACGTACGGGGACTGGCAGTTCAGCGTCTTGAATTCGTCGGCACGTACGGTCGGAATCAGCCTGGACAATGATGATGCCGTACAGGCCGGCGAGCCAGCCTACCTCGTGCCGGCAACGCCGCCGTTCTGGGGCACACGCCTGCTCCCGGCCACGGGCGCAGTGAAGTGTACGTTCGTGGGCAAGAGCATGATCGCCATGAGCGCCGGCACGACGTTCACCTGTCCGCTGCTCAATCACTTCGACATGCCCGACCGCGCCTATGGACGCCACGCCGCCCCGTCATTCACCGGCTGGCCGGAGACGACCGATGTGCAGGTCACCTGCAACACGGCGGACGCGACGGGGTGCGCCGACTGGTTCATCGAGCCGATCGGACGAGACCGGGCGATCGCGCGGTTGACACAGGCAGCGGCAAGGAGGAACCAGCCGAACACGCACATCGGGACGTTCCATGTGCGGTTCCGGATTCACGTCACGCGGCCATGACGTGATCACGGATGCTGCAGGGACTTGTCGCGGACGGAACGTCCCTTGTGGCTCCCACGGGAAGAATGGTTGCCGTCGGTCCGGCCGTCGGAAAGGAGAAACCCACCAAACCGGAAACGGCTCGCAAGGCCGCCCAGATCATTCGCTTTGGGTGTGTGAAATGCGCTGGGAGGCAGGGTGGCAGTCGAGCCCTCAGCAAGTGCGGCGAAAGGTCGAATGGTGCGTCTACATGGGGAACTCGAATTCGGAAAACCCATCAATGCCGCCCGTGCAAACAACGCAAAGACGCCGCCTGTTAGCAAGAGAGTCAGTCGACGCTTATCACATGGGGGCCACCAGCAGACCTATGCGTATCCGGGCCGGGCGTCTCACCGTTGTTTTCATTGTCGCGCTGTGGCTTCCCTGCCACGAGGCGCGCGGGCAGACCATTTCAGCATCGCCCGGCATCGTTGTGTATTTGGAGGACCATGCGAACGTGCCGGCGTATGTGTTGCAGCCGGCGCTTCGGCAGGTCACGCGCGCATTTCTGCACGTTGGAATTCCTGTCAGCTGGCGAACGCCCCCGGCCCGACCAACGATGCCCGTGCGACGGTTCTGGGAGTACACGGTGGTGATGCTCTCGCCTGAGATGGTGATCCGCAAGTGCGCAGCGGAAGGGGTTGGGGACGGGGTGGCGGCCACAGCGGCCCCAACGGTCGGCCGCGCGTGGATCTTCGCCCGTCGCGTCGTCTCCGGCTCAGACAAGCGAGCGATGCCAGCCGCCGACATGCTTGGGAAGGTGCTCACGCACGAAATCGGACACCTACTGCTAGGCAGAAGTCCTTTCGAACCGCTCTCGGTCATGCAGGAACGACTGTCATTCACCGTCGGGGGATATGGCTTCACGCGACACCAGGGTGAGCAGATGCGCCGAGCACTGACGGCTGCGGAGGCACCGGCGCTTGCCGCCGCGGTCCTGACACCCGACTAACTGACAGTTTACCTGCGACCTCCTGGTTCGTAGCCGTGTCAATGATTTCGTTGACCCGGCGCAGCTTACGAGTCAGACCACTGGGAAGTGGCGCGCCACTTGGACCCAATACTGGACGCCAAGCCCCCCAAAGAAATGGCACGTCTACCTTGTGCGCAGCGGTGGCCCGGCGCTGCGCCGTCCGTGCCAGATCGCAAGCACCCTGACCTCGTCCGGGCATGGGACATAGTAAATGTGCTAACGAGTGCCTTGAGCAGGATGCGGCGGGTACGAGGTACGGCGATTGTCGATAGAGGCGCCGATGTATGGTGCGTCGCGGATGACGTCGAAGGCCGCTGCCACGCAGGCGACCCGCCTCAGCCGACTTCCAGGACGCGAACAGTGCTTCGTGCAGGGCCCGGCGCTCCTCGTCGGTGAGGTCGTCACCCTCATCGTCCGCGACCAGGTCGATGATCGTCCGATCGGGCAAGATCGTCGGTTCATCGAGGACGAGGCGCCCTTTCTCGACCCGCGCTCGGAGAGGAGTCATAGGGCTACTGCAACCCGACCACAGACCGTTCGTGTGGTGACAGCCATAGGGAACGAAAAACACGGAATTCCCGCCTCAAACGAGCGATGTGATTACTGAAATTTCTTCAGCGCCTCGTTCAAGCGCTGAATGACCTTCGTGGTGATGTCGACCGAGGGCCCCGTCCACACGATGTTCGGATTCGTGAATGTAAACAGCATTCCCAGCTTGTCTTCCACGGCGATCTGACTTGCGACCGGTTCTACCTTCTTGAAGAAATTCACGCCAGAAACGCCGTTGGACGGTTCCCACGTCATAGCCGACGCAGTAGACACGCCGTTCCGCTGCGTGTAACCTCGCCGTACCTCGGGACGTTGTCGTCCTGCCGCGTGCCGGGCAGGGTTCCCAAACAGTCGATTCTCTTTGCCATCCACTGGTGAGGTTCGACATGCGCCAGTCACGTCCAGTTCGCCGCCTCTTTCTCATCCTGTTGTCGATAGTGGTCCTGTCACCGCTGGGTGTGGAGGTCACCAGGACGCAGCAGCGCCGCAAGCCGTTCGTTCCCGTGACCGACGCCATGCTCCAGAACCCGGCGCCGGGCGACTGGCTGATGTGGCGCCGCACCCTGAACAGCTGGGGCTATAGCCCGCTCGATCAGATCAACCGCGACAACGTCGGGGACCTGCGGATGATCTGGACGCGCGCTCTGCGCGCGGGCAGCCAACAGGGCACGCCGCTCGCCTACGGCGGCGTGCTGTACATGCCCAACCCGAAGGACATCATCCAGGCAATCGACATCGCGACCGGCGATCTCATCTGGGAGCATCAGCGCGACCTGCCGAACGACGTCTGGAAGTACGTCGGCGGTTATCTGGCCGAGAACAACCGGAACATCGCGATCCATGGCAACTACATCATCGACACCAGCGTGGACGACCACGTCTTCGCGCTCGACGCCACGACCGGGAAAGAGGCGTGGGCGACGATGGTCCTCGATTACAAGACCCATCCGGCGCTCCAGGGGTCGGGCCCGATCATCGCCAACGGCAAGGTGATCACGGGACGTAGCTGTTTCGAGCGCGGTGGCCCTGAGGCCTGCGTCATCACCGCCCACGACGCCAAAACCGGCAAGGAACTGTGGCGGCGCCGTACGATTCCCAAGCCGGGCGAGAAGGGGAACGAGACCTGGGGCGACGTGCCCTACGAGAACCGCAAGCACGTCGGCGCGTGGATGGTTCCGAGCTACGACCCGGAGCTCAATCTGATTTACATCGGGACGTCGGTGACGTCACCGGCTCCCAAGTTCATGCTGGGCGGCAAAGATCTCGAGCACCTCTACCACAATTGCACGCTGGCGCTGAACGCCGATACCGGCGAGATCGTGTGGTACTACCAGCACGTGATCGATCACTGGGATCTCGACCACCCGTTCGAGCGGCTGCTCGTCGATACCGCCGTGGCCCCCGAGAAGGGCGCGGTGAGCTGGATTAACCCGCGGCTCCGTCCCGGGGAGAGGCGGAAGGTGATTACGGGCATTCCAGGAAAGACCGGTGTGGTGTACACGCTCGACCGGACGACGGGTGAATTCCTCTGGGCGACGCCAACCGTATTCCAGAACATCGTCCTCGACATCGACGGTGCCACCGGCAAGCCCAAGGCGAACCCGGAGGTCGTCTTCGAACGGGTTGGGCAGGAAGTGCGGTCTTGCCCCGGATGGCTCGGGGGCAAGGACTGGGAGGCCGGTGCGTACAGCCCGCTCACCAACACGATGTACTACCCGCTGCGCAACGCTTGCGGGATGGTACGAGCGACCGAGGAAGGCGGGGGGCTGCCCCTTTACCGGCTCGCGGTGAAAATCGAGAAGACGCCGGGCAGCGAGGTGATTGGCACCGTGCGCGCGATCTCGGCCGAGACGGGCAAGACGGTCTGGTTGCACGAGCAGCGCGCCGGCACGACGTCGCTCATGACCACTGGCGGCGGCCTGGTCTTCGGCGGGGATGTGAACGGGCGGTTCCACGCCTTCGATCAGAAGAGCGGCCAGGTGCTGTGGGAGATCAACCTCGGCTCGCCGGTGACCGGGTTCCCGATTTCGTTTGCGGTCGACGGCAGACAGTACGTGGCCGTCAGTACCGGGAATGCCGGAACCGCGTCGGGCTTTCTCCGCCTGACGCCCGAGCTGCAGCCGAGCGTGGGCAACAACCTGTTCGTCTTCGCGCTGCCGGAGAGGAAGAAGTAGGGTTTCAGACGCCGGAGAGCATGTCGAGCGCGCCGGTGCTGTCGCCGATGCGTTCGACCGGCACGCCGACCTTCTCCAGCATCGCCGTATAGAGATTCGTGAGCGGCCAGGTCGACGTTGCGAAGTTGCTGCTCGATCACGGCGCCGATCCCAACGCGGGCCAGGCGGGCTCACCGCGAACGAAGGGTCTGTTCTCATCGACAATGTGGTGATGGGCATGGGTACGGGATTCTTCCTCGGGTCACGTGTTCGCGTGGAAAGGCAACCGCGCCGTGTTGAATCATGACGGCTTCACTCTCAACTTTTCGGGCCAGCTGTTCCGGAACCTAGCATTGCAGAACGTGCGTTACGGAATCTTCAACAGCGGTGGCGGCATCTTTACTGAGAACATCGTCGAACTGAACGGCACCGACTTTTCAGGGACGCCGTCGGTCTCTTCGCACAACCAGGGAATTCCAAACGCTCCATAGGTCACTACGAGACACCGATACGGTGGCCCGAGTTTCTCGCCAAGCAGGCAGACCTCAAGCCGCTCGTCAACCCATTCGGCCCGAAGTCGAACAATTCTGCCCGCGGCGACACTCGCGGTCCGCAGCCGACCTGCCTGCCACGGCAGCGCAGATGGTCGACCGACCGCACCGGGCGCGTTTCGCCGCTTCTGGAACGGTGCCAAGGGGACACCAACGGCTCGACGGGCGGTTGCGGAGACGGAGGGGGTGGCGGCACTACTTTGGGAGCGCGTTCTCGGAAACGCTCCCGATAGTGACGGATGAGTGTGTCAGCAAGTGCGGTGACGGTGGGAGGAAATCGCCGCCTGTGCCGGTAGACTTCGGCAGACGAGCTGACGGTCCGACCTTGTCGCCCTCTATTTACCTGACCCACCGTCACGACTTCGCAACGCCGTCGGTCCTGTCTCTACAATGTCTGGGCCCAAAGTCTGGGCCCAAAATAATGGACCCAAGTGATCGCAGAATTCTCGTGAATCCGCCTCCCCGGGGGTGCGAATCAACCAGACGCTCATTCGCTCAATGCGATTCTGGAAGTTATTGATGTGGTGCGCCCTGCAGGACTCGAACCTGCGACCTCCTGGTTCGTAGCCAGACGCTCTATCCAACTGAGCTAAGGGCGCGTGCGGTCGAGGTCGTGACGAACTTCTGAGTGTAGCGGTACCTCAGCGATGTCACACGACGCTCGGTAAACAGCGCCTCGTCGGCGAGCAAGCGCCGCCAGCGCGGCCGCGCAGCTCGCGCGCGCGATCGCGGCGTCGTGCGGATCGAGCCGCGACGCGTTCGCGCCGCGGCCGCGCCAGCCACGAGAACACGATCGGCGCGAGCGCGCGGCGATTCGAAGCGATCGCCGCAGCGGCGAGCTGGAAGAAGCGCATCAGCCGCGTCGCGTGTGGACGTCGAGCTCGGCTGCCGTCGCGCGCGCGTCCGCTGGATCAGCCAGCCGCCGTCGGCGCGCGCGGCGACCAGCTCGGCCGATTCCGGCTCGACCGACGGCACGACGACGATGACGTCGCGGACGAGCGCGCGCCGGAATCGCGCGCGTCTCGAGCGTCGGCGCGCCGATCTGGACGTTCGCGACGGCTGCAGCTCCTCGATCAGCGACGCTTCGCGCAGCAGCGCCTCGATCTCCGAGCCGACCTCGTGCCACTCCGCATCGGCGACGCGCGCGAACGGCGCCTTCAGCGCCGCGCCACCGCCGCTCGGCGAAGTGCGCGCGCAGCCGGCGCCGCAGGTTGATCGCCTTGCCGACGTAGACGCGCCGCGCCGCTCGTCGTCGCGCAGCACGTAGACGCCCGGCGTCGCCGGCGCCGCTGCGGCAGATCCGCTCGCCGGCGCGGCGCCACGCCGTCGCGGCGATCCTCGACGACCAGCGCCTGCGCGACGAGCCGCGCGCGCCAGCTCCGGCGGCGCGTTGCGGATGCCGAGCACTTCGGCCGCAAGCCGCTGATGGTCCGGCGCGGCGCCCATCTCCGCCAGCCGCGCGAGCAGCCGATCGCGAAGCAGCACGGTCGATCCTGAGTCTGTGCCACTCGAGCCTCGCGAGTCCCGAGATCCTATTACAATCGTCTCGTGTCCGGACGAAGCGACGTCGAGCACAAGGCGCAGGCGCCGCAGTCGGTCCGCTGCTTCGTCTCACGGTCAGCGACACGCGCACCGAAGCCACCGACACGAGCGGACGCGCGATCGCCGATCTGCTGACGGCCGCCGGCCACCAGGTCGCCGGCCGCACGATCGTGCAGGACGATCCGGCGCTGGTGCGCAGCACGATCGAACGCCAGCTCGCCGACAAGCGGCGCGCAGGTGATCATCACGACCGGCGGAACCGGCATCACCTCGCGCGACAGCACCTATCGAAGCGGTCGACGCGCTGCTCGAAAAGCGGCTCGACGGATTCGGCGAGCTGTTCCGCATGCTCAGCTACCAGGAGATCGGCGCGGCGGCGATGATGAGCCGCGCCACGCGCCGGCCTCGCCGCCGGACGGATCGTCGTCTCGCTGCCGGGATCGGAGGCGGCCGTGCGGCTGGCGATGGAGAAACTCCTGCTGCCGGAGCTCGGACATCTCGTCCAGCAGGCGGCAAAATAGCCGACGACTGCCTCGTATGCGCCCCTTCAAATCGACCATCTCGCTCGACGAAGCCCGCCGGCGGCTCTCGGACGCACGTCCGGCCGATCGAGCGCGCCGAGCGGGTGGCGCTCGACGACGCGGCCGGCCGCGTCGCGGCCGCCGACGTCCGCGTCGGCGATCGACGTGCCGCCCTTCGCGCGGTCGGCCATGGACGGCTACGCCGTGATCGCGGCCGACACGCGCGGCCGCGACGCGCGATCGACCGGTCCGGCTGCGGATCGTCGACCGCATTTACACGGGCAGCCGTCGACCAACGCACGCGTCGAACCGGGCACCTGCGCCGAAATCGCCACCGGCGCGCCGCTGCCCGAAGGCGCCGACGCCGTCGTCATGGTCGAGGAAACGGCGCCCGCCGGCGAACGACCAGGTTGACGTCACGGCCGCGGCGGCCGCGGGGCAGAACATCGGCCGCCGCGGCGCCGACATCTCGCCGGGCGACATCGTGGTGCGTCGCGGGCGATCTGCTGAACCCGAGCCGCATCGGCGCGGCTGGCCGCCATCGGCTGCGCGGAACGTGGAGGTCTTCGCGCGGCCGCGCGTCGCCATGCTGTCCACCGGCAACGAAGTCATCGACCCGGGCAGGCCGCTCGGCGCCGGCCAGATCTACGACGTCAACCGCTTCACGCTCGCCGCCGTCGTCGCCGCGCACGGCGGCGTGCCCGAGCCGCATCGCCCGGCGCAGGACACGATGGACGCGCTCATCGAGGCGCTCGACGGCTGCGCGGGCGCCGATCTCATCGTGTTCTCCGGCGGCAGCTCGGTCGGCGAACGCGACCTCGTCGTCGATCTGGTCGCGGCGCGCGGCGACGATGATCTTTCACGGCATCGCCGTGAAGCCCGGCAAGCCGACGGCGTTCGCCATCGTCGACGGCATCCCGTTCTTCGGGATGCCGGGCAATCCGACGTCGTGCCTGTCGAACGCGTACATCCTGCTCGTGCCGTTCCTGCGCGCCACCGCGCGCCTGCCGCTGTACGCTCCGCGCACGCGTCCGCGCGCCGCTCGGCCGACGCATCGTCTCGCCGGCGGGCCGTCATCAGTTCTACACCGTCCGCCTGCAGGACGGCGTCGCCCTCCCCGCCTTCAAGGGCTCAGGCGACATCACGAGCCTCTCGCAGGCCGACGGCTACATCGAGATTCCAGCCGAGCGAATCAACGATCGAAGCTGGAACGATCGTGGAGATCACCTTGTTCTAGTTTTCGCGTTTTCGTGTTTTCGTGGCGTGTTGTTGGTTTCGCGTTTTCGTGGCTGGTCTTACCGACGGCCGATGCGCCGCTCGTACTCCTGCTCGAGCACGTCCGCCGTGTGCAGGTCGAAGGCCGGCGCGGTGCGCTTGTACGCGCCGCGAACTCGGAATGGCAGCGATAGCAGACGGTGAGGTCCTTGAGCCGTCCGTAGACGACGAGATCGATCAGCGCGGCGCCGGCGAGGATGCTGTAAGCGATGAGGTCGCGCTCGTACCAGTAGAACACGGCGCTGATCGCCGCGCCGATCGACGACGACGGCGAGGCCGACCTTCGGGTCGAAATCCTTTCGCATGTAGAAGTCGGCGCCGCCGCACACCGCGCATCGATCGACCGCGCGATCTTCGCTGAGCGCCGTCGATGATCGACAGCGGGATGTCGTGCCCGCAGCGGCCGCACTTGATGGCGGCCGGCGCCTCGACGGCTCGCACCGGCAACGCGGCGTCACACTTCGGACACTTGGCGAGTATCTGCATCGGGTAATTGAGTAATCGGGTAAAGGAATTAGATTACTGTATCGGAGGGGGTAGCCATGCAGACTCGAGTCGGCCTGATCGTCCCTCTCGCATTCTGGCTCCTCATCTCGCCATCGGTCGTCGCCCAGCGTGGAGCGCCGTCGGCGCTGACCGGGCGGATCACGTCCGCGGAAGAAGGTCCGATGGAAGGTGTGCTCGTGAGCGTCCGCAAGGGCGGCTCCACCATCACCACCACCGTCGTCAGCGACCGCGAGGGGCGCTACCGTTTTCCTCGAGCGAGGCTCGAGCCTGGCGAATACACGGTGCGCATTCGCGCCATCGGCTACGACCTCGAGCGCGCGCCATCACAGTGCGGATCGCGAGCCGGCCGAGACGCACGCTCGATCTGAAGCTGACGCAAGGCGCGCGACCTCGCCTCTCAACTCACGAACGCGGAGTGGCTCGCGAGCTTTCCGGGTACCGACGCACAGAAGGCCTCGGTGCGCGGCTGCGCGCACTGCCACACGCTGGAGCTGGTCGACGCGCTCACGGCATGACGCCAATGCGTTCGTTCAGGTGATCGAGCGGATGGCCGGATATCCGCCGCTCGCCTTTCCGTTGATGGTCGCAGAAGACGCCGGCGCCGCGCATCGGCGGAGGCGCGGTCCAGGCCGAGCAGCAGCTGGAGGGCGGCGGCGGCAGGCGGAGTATCTGAGCACGCTCAACCTGAGCGGCCGCTCCGACGTGGAGCTACCCGTTTCGAGACCTTCCCGCGCCCGAAGCGGCCGCGCGACGCAGGTGATCTACACCGAATACGACCTGCCGAAGCGCACGAGGCAGCCGCACGACGTCATCGTCGATTCGAGCGGGCATGGCCTGGTACGCCAGCTTCGGCGAACAGATCCTCGGCAAGCTCGATCCGCGGTCGGCGAAGGTCACCGAGTACCCGGTTCCGCTGCTGAAGGCGAAGGCGCCGACCGGCATCCTCGGCATGCGGTTCGATCGCGATCAGAACCTGTGGCTGGGACTGCAGTTTCAGGGCGGCATCGCGAAGTTCGACAGGAAGACCGAGAAATTCCAGGCCTGGAGCCTGCCGCCCCATCTGAACGGCGATCACGTCCAGATCAATCAGGTCAGCCCGGACAAGCACCACGTCGACGGCAAGGTCTGGCTGCAGGACGCCGGCACGTACACGGTGCTGCGGCTCGACATCGAGAGCGGCACGTTCGAAGTCTTCGAGCCGTACAAGATCCCGCGTCCGAACGTGTACGACGTCATCCCCGACTCGAGAACAACGGCTTCTTCCTGGTGATGGGCGCCGAAGAAGTCGGCAAGATCGACGCGCAGACCGGGGAGATCACGATCTTCAAGACACCGACGCCGGGCTCGGGGCCGCGACGCGGGATGATGGATGCGCAGGACCGCCTCTGGTTCGGCGAGAACCGCGCCGATCGCATCGGCATGTTCGATACGCGGACCGGCCAGTTCCAGGAATGGCCCGCGCCGACGCCGGGGCGTGGCCGTACGACGTCACCGCCGACAAGAACGGTGAAGTCTGGTCCGGCGGCGAATACAACGACCGCATCCTGCGGCTCAATCCGGCAACCGGGGAGTTCATCGAGTACCTGCTGCCGCTCCAGACCAACGTCCGCAGGGTGTTCGTCGACAACTCGACCACGCCGGTGACCTTCTGGGTCGGCAACAATCACGACGCGTCGATCGTGAAGCTGGAACCGCTCGAACCCTGATTGCCTACCTTCCCGGAAAGAACGAGGGCAGCGGCAGATCGCGCATCGTGTGCAGGCCCGGCGCGGCGGCGAGCACTCTCGGAATCGAGTTGACGACGATCGATGCCGTCGCGAGTCGCCGGGGATGCCGCCGGGGATCTTCATCGACAAGCGCGGCGAGCCCTCGATGTCGACGGTGTCGCACGATGTCGGGCGCCCCCAGATAGGCCTCGAGGTGGAGCCGGATCACCGGCTGGCCCTTCCGGTACCCGACGCCGTCCTGGATGATCCCGCTGACATAGCCCGGATCGACTGCGAGGAACTCGCTCGAGATGGTCACGGTCGCGAGCTTGGGCTGGACATCGTCGGTGATGCGATCGAGCGTCCAGCCGAGCGCGTCGGCGATCATCGCGATCGATTCGGTCAGGCCGACATGCCGCACCGATCCCTTCGTCCGCCTTCTTCTGGAACTGTTCGGTGGTCAGGCCTGCGCCGATCTTCTGCTGAAACGGCAGCCGGCGCATGCGCGCATCCTGGACGCGGCTGATCTGGATGCGATCGACGCGCTCGCAGACGGCGGTGAGCGCGATCGGCAGCGTGTCCATCGCGAACCCGGGATTGACTCCGGTCCCGAGGACCGCGACCTTGGCCTTCTTCGCGAGCGCATGGATCTGGCGCGCCTGACGGATGTGCGTGTATCCGGGATACGCCAGCTCCTCGGTTGTCGAGACCACCGCGGCCTTGGCCCGCAGAATCGC
This sequence comes from uncultured Acidobacteriota bacterium, assembly GCA_963825245.1. Classification (GTDB taxonomy): domain Bacteria; phylum Acidobacteriota; class Vicinamibacteria; order Vicinamibacterales; family CAVVIG01; genus CAVREM01. The sequence continues at coordinate 127,340 of CAWGSJ010000015.1, read as the reverse complement.
CTCGAAATCGGCCGCCGCCTTCTTGATCGACGAATCGGTGCAATGCACCACGACGTGCGGCTTCGCAGCCTTGACGGCGCGCGCGGCATCGCCGTCGACACGAACCCCGAGGCGCGTGCCGAGATCGATCACGTCGCCGACGTCGCGGCCGATCATCGACGGATCGGTATCCACCGCGCCGACAATCTTGAACCCCGGCCGGCCCGCGACCTGCCGCGCCACGGCCGCACCAATCGGCCCGAGGCCGAAGTGCATCACGCGAATGTTGGGCATGGAGCAGAAGTATAGCGTGATGGTCGCTCGTTATCGGATGACGAGCGCCCGTGGTGGTACTCGCAACGCGCGCGCTACGACTCGAGCCCGGGTCGGGAAGTGCGCGTCGGGCTACGCCGCCGTGGCGGCGATGACCGCCTTGATCCCGTCAGCGTCCAGCGACTCGACGGCCAGCAGCTCGTCGGCCATCGCGCGCACCGCCTGGCGGTGCTTGCCGATGATCTGCCGCGCCGTTTCGTAGCCGGCCATCACCAGCGCGCGCACTTCCTCGTCCACGCGCTGCGCGGTCGCCTCGCTGATGCCGGCGCCGCGATCGGTGTCCCACGGATTGCCCGGCGTCCTGAACGCGAGCGGACCGAGCGCCGACATGCCGAACTCGCACACCATCCGGCGCGCGATTTCAGTGGCGCGCTCGATGTCGTTGCCGGCGCCGCTCGTCATCTGCCGCAGGAAGAGCTCCTCGGCCACGCGGCCGCCCATCAGGATCGCGATCTGCGCCTCGAGGAACTCGCGCGTGTGCGTGTGGCGATCGCCTTCCGGCAGCTGCATCGTCACGCCGAGCGCCCGGCCGCGCGGGATGATCGTCACCTTGTGCAGCGGATCGGCGTGCGGCAGCAGCGCCGCGACGACGGCATGCCCCGACTCGTGGTACGCGCAGGTGATTCGCTCGTGCTCGGTCATCGTCAGCGACTTGCGCTCGACGCCCATCAGCACCTTGTCGCGCGCTTCGTCGAGATCTGCGGCCGTGACCGTCTTCCGGCCGGCCCGTGACCGCGAGCAGCGCCGCCTCGTTCATCAGGTTCGCGAGGTCGGCGCCCGAGAACCCCGGCGTGCCGCGTGCGATCTGACGCAGGTCGACGTCCGGATCGAGGATGACCTTGCGCGCGTGGATCTTGAGGATCTGTTCGCGCCCCTTGATGTCGGGCGCGCCGACGGTCACCTGGCGATCGAACCGCCCGGGCCTGAGCAGCGCCGGATCGAGGATGTCGGGACGGTTGGTCGCCGCGACGACACGATGCCCTGGTTCGGCGCGAAGCCGTCCATCTCGACGAGCAGCTGGTTGAGCGTCTGCTCGCGCTCTTCGTGGCTGAGGGAGTTGCCGCCGCGGCTGCGCCCGACCGCGTCGAGCTCGTCGATGAAGACGATGCAGGAGGGATGGCGGCGCGCGTCCTTGAAGAGCTTGCGGATCCGCGACGCCCCGACGCCGGCGTACATCTCGACGAAGTCGGAACCGCTCGAGAACAGGAACGGCACCTTCGCCTCGCCGGCGATCGAGCGCGCGAGCAGCGTCTTGCCGGTTCCGGGCGGTCCGACCAGCAGCACGCCTTTCGGAATCCGGCCGCCGATCGCGACGAACCGATCCGGCTCGCGCAGGAAATCGACGATCTCCCTGACCTCTTCCTTCGCTTCGTCGACGCCTGCGACGTCGTCGAACGTCACCGGGACCGCTTCGGGATCCGCTTCGCGCGTCTTCGTCTCGAGCGCGGGAATCCGTCCCGACGTCACCCGATAGAGCGCAACCCCGAGCACGCCGACGAATGCGAGGCCGAGAAAAAGTGCGGTATAGCTGTACGCCGCCGGCTCGGTCGGGGTGCGCACTTCGACGCGGATGCCCTGTCGCGCGAGCTCTGGCGTGAACGAGGCGTTCGCGATGAAGCCGGCTGGAGCGGTCGAGACAACGGTACGGCCATCGGTCATCCGCACCTGCAGCGTGTCGCCGCTGACGACCACTGCCGCGACCGCTCCCCGATCGATCTCACTGAGCAGCTCTGAAAAGGCGATCTGCTCAGGATTGCTCGCGTCGCGCGAGGCGACGTAGCCAATGCCGACCGACAATGCTGCAACCAGCGCCACCGCGATCCAGATATTCCTCGGCCGGAACCACTTGCGAGACACCACGTGACACTCCGTCTGCAGAGCTTCTTGCTAGCTGTTGTGCGTGTGAGGAATTCCGCTCGGGGGAGCAGGAACGAGTACCGATTCTATTAGAGCGTCCCGCGCGTGTAAATTTAAATGTCGGCTTATCAACACTTTACCCCAGCCGTTCGTATCGACCCCCACCGTTTCGATACGGTCCAGGTCAACAAAGGTTTTATCGGCTCCGGGACGCTGGGACTTTTCGAGCATCCAGCAGTTCACACTTCTCAGTTCCCTGTTCTCGGTTCGTGTTCAAGTTCGGTTCAGGATTCGCCGTTCGCAGTTCGCGGTTCGGGATACGCGGAACCTGGCACCCGGAACCTTCGAACCTCGAACTTCGAACTTCGAACCGAACTTGAACACGAACCGAGAAGTGAGAACCGAGCAGTGTGAACTGCACTGTTAGAATCCCCCCAATCATGACCACTCCTGAACGTCTCGCGGCCTGGATGCGGCAGCGGCTGCAATCGGCCGGCGGCGCCGGGTTCGTCGTCGGGTTGAGCGGCGGGGTCGACTCCGCTGTCGTGGCTCGGCTGGCGCAGCTGGCAGCGCCGGGCAACGTGATCGCCGCCCTTCTGCCCTGTCATAGCGATCCGCAGGATGAGGACGATGCGGCGCTCGTGGTGCGGCAGTTTGCGCTCACGACGGTCCGCGTCGACCTCGCGCCGAGTTACGACGCGCTGATCAGCGCCCTGCAACCGGTGATGGCCAATCCGGATTTTCTGCGCACCAGGCCGCCGCTCGATCCGGTGCGGGGCCGCGTGCCGCTGGCCAACATCAAGCCGCGCCTGCGGATGACCGCCCTCTACTTTCTGGCGAACACGCTGAACTACCTCGTCGCCGGCACCGGTAACCGGTCTGAGATCGCCGTCGGCTACTTCACGAAGTGGGGCGATGGCGGCGTCGACCTGCTGCCACTCGGCCGCCTGACCAAGCGCCAGGTGCGCGCGATAGCGGAAGAACTCGGCGTGCCCCGAACGATCATCGACCGCCCGCCGAGCGCTGGTTTATGGGCCGGGCAAAAGGACGAGGAAGAGATCGGCATCAGCTACGCCGACCTCGATCGCTATCTCGCGGAAGGCGCGGCAGGCACCGCACCGGCGCTCGCGATGAAGATCGAACGCCTCGCCCGCGCCAGCGACCACAAACGCGAGCTCCCGCCAATGCCCGACTTCGAGTAACCCTCTGCGCTCTGCGCCTCAGCGTCCTTTGCCCCCTCTGCGTCCTCGGCAGGTTTTACACATCGGCGAACTTGTACCCCACGCCCCACACCGTCAACAGGAACCGCGGCTCCGCGGGGTCCTTCTCGATCCGCCGGCGCAGTCGCTTGACGAGCGTATCGACGCTGCGCCCGGTGACGAACGTGTCGCCGCGCCAGATCTTCGCGAGCAGCGCCTCGCGGCTGAACACGATGCCGGGATGGGTGGCAAGGAGGAGCAGCAGGCGGAATTCCTGATCGGTGAGCTCGACCTGCTGGCCATCGACGGTCACCCGCCGCTTCGGGACATCGATAACCATTCCACGGACGCGGATGACAGCGTCGCCCGATGGCGCAGCGTCGCCGTCGCCTGCCGCTGCCGGCTGCTGACGCGGCCGGCGCAGGAGGGCGCGGGCGCGCGCGACGAGCTCGCGGACGCCAAACGGTTTCGTGAGGTAATCATCTGCGCCGCTCTCGAGCCCGACCACCTTGTCCGACTCGTCGCGCCGCGCGGTCAGCATCAGAATCGGCACGTCGCGGTTGAGCCGCCCGTTCCGGACCGCCCGGCACAACGACAAACCATCGAGGCCGGGAATCATGACGTCGAGCACCATCAGGTCGTAGCGCTCGCTCCCGCTGCGCTTGAGCGCGGACGCTCCGTCCGCAAGCCCTTCGCACTCGTACCCTTCATGCCGCAGGTGCAGGCAGACGAGCTCGCGGATGTTCGTCTCGTCCTCGACCACCAGAACGCGCGGCTGCCACTCTTTTTTCACGGCTGGTGCATCACCGCGTCACATCCGTCCTGTCCAATAAAACGAAGACAGGGCGCCTGCGGCCATACCGAGCCGCGGACAAGCGAATCCGAGGCGAGGTATCAGCGTAAGTTCGCGGCGGGGGTGGGGCCCCGCCGCCATTGGAAAAGCGCCCGCGGCCATGCCGAGCCGAGGACAAGCGAATCCGAGGCGAGGTATCAGCGTAAGTTCGCGGCGGGGGTGGGGCCCCGCCGCCATTGAAAAAGCGCCCGCGGCCATGCCGAGCCGAGGACAAGCAGATCCGAGGCGAGGCATCAGCGTAAGAACGCGCTGGGGGTGGGGCCCCAGCGCCATTGGAAAAAAGAGGTCACGATGACGAAAAGCATGACACGGATTGGGACGGCAGTTGGCGCGGCCATTCTGACGGTGGGTCTCGGGGCCGCGGCGCTGTCGATCGCGGGTGATCAGCAGATCAACCACCGGCCGCTGACGGCCGCCGGGGCAGGCCCTTCGACTCCGCTCAGGGCAGGCCGGGATGTCGGCCGTGGACGCGGCCCGATGGGACCACTCGGCGGGACTGCCGTTGCGCGAGCTGAACCTGACCGAATCGCAGCGCGAACAGGTGCGGACGATCGTCGAGTCGCGAGAGTCCGAAACACGGGCGATCGGCGAGCGGGCGATGGCGGCTCGCGAAGCGCTGCACGCGGCCACGACGTCGCCGTCGTTCGACGAAGGGCTCGTGCGCACCAGGGCGGCCGAAGTCGCCGCGATCGGACGCCGACCTGGCGGTGGCACGCGCACGCATCTTCGCCGACGTGTTCCAGATCCTGACGCCTGAACAGCAGGCGAAGGCGAAGGAGATCAGCGGCTCGCGACCGCGCCGACCGAACGCACCGCGTTGACGATGTGCTTCGCGGAGATCCCGAAGCGGTCGAGCAATTCTTCCGGCTTGCCGCTTCGGGGAATCTCGCGGACGGCCAGCCGATGGACGCGGATGCCGGCCTCGCCGACGGCTTCGGCCACGGCGTCGCCGATCCCGCCGGCCGCGTAATGATCCTCGACCGTGATGATCTGTCCGCCGGTGGCGTTGCCGGCGGCGATGAGCCCCTTCTTGTCGATCGGCTGGAGCGAGTACAGATCGACCACGCGAATCGCCGTGCCCTGCGGCCTTCAGCTGATCGTAGGCCTTCAACGCCTCGAACACCGTGACGCCAGCCGCAACGACGGTCGACGGCGTCGTTCGAGCTCTCGCGCAGCACCTTCATCCCGCCGATCGCGAACGTGTCCTGCTCTGAGTAGATGACCGGCGTCTTCGGCCGGCTGGTGCGGATGTAGACGGGGCCGCGGTGACTGGCGGCAAGCGCCACCAGCCGTTCGGCGCTGACGCGCGTCGCACGGGTACAGCACGGTGATGTTCGGCTGCGTCGCGGAACATCGCGAGGTCTTCGAGCGCCATCTGCGACGGACCGTCCTCGCCGATCGACACGCCGGCGTGCGAACCGGCAAACTTGACGTTGACGTTGCTGATCGCGGCCATCCGGATGAAGTCGGCGGCGCGGCGTCAGGAAGCAGGCGAACGTCGACGGGAACGGAATCGCGCCGCGCGCCGCCAGCCCCATCGCCGCGCCCACCATCACCTGCTCGGCGATGAAGTTCTGATAGAAGCGGTCGGGCGCCACTTTCTCGAAGCGATCGCTGAAGGTCGAGTTCTTGACGTCAGCGTCGAGCGCGACCACACGCGACGTCGGCCTCGCCGAGCTTGGCGAGCGCGGTGCCGTACGCTTCGCGCGTCGCGACCTGCTCGCCCGCCTTGTAGGCCGGCGGAGCGATCGGCTTCGGCGGCGGCGGAGGCGCCGGCATCGACGACGGCTTCGGCAATCTGAGCCGCGCAGATCGACGTCGGCGCCGCTCACGAACTGCGTCTCGAGCTCGGCGAGGGCCCGATCCAGCTCTTCGCCCTTCTTGAACGGCTTGCCGTGCCATCCGTCCTTGCCTTCGACGAACGACACGCCTTTGCCCTTCAGCGTCCGCGCCACGATCATCGTCGGCCGGCCCGAGGTGCGCGCGCGCCTCGGCGCAGGCGTCGAGGATCGCGTTCAGGTCGTGGCCGTCGACGACGATGGCATGCCAGCCGAACGCCTTCCATTGGCGCGCGAGCTGTTCCACGTCGTGCTGCCACATCGTCGGACGGCTCTGGCCGAGTGCGTTCACGTCGGTGATGGCGCACAGGTTGTCGAGGCGGTCATGCGCGGCGACCTCGGCCGCCTCCCACACCGACCCTTCGGCCGACTCGCCGTCGCCGAGGAGGCAATACGTCCGGTAGTCGGACTTGATGCGGCGCGCGTTCAGCGCGCAGCCGACCGCGGCGCAGATGCCCTGCCCGAGCGATCCGGTCGCGACGTCGACGAACGGCAGCCGCGGCGTCGGATGCCCCTCGAGGTCGGAATCGATCCGCCGCAGTTTCAGCAGCTCGGCGCGATCGAAGGCGCCGGCTTCGGCCCACGCCGCGTACAGCAGCGGCGCCGCGTGGCCTTTCGAGAGGATGAAGCGGTCGCTGCCCGGGTGCTGCGGGTTCTTCGGATCGAACCGCATCTCGGCGAAGAAGAGCGCCGCCACCAGATCGGCCGCCGAGAAGCAGCTCGTCGGATGTCCGCTCGCCGGCCTCGGATGTCGAGCGCGCCGAATCGATCCGCAGACGAGTCGCGATGTTCTGAAGGGCAGGAATGAGCCTGGAACGATCAACTGGCATGGGAGCGGGAGTGTATCACGAGGTACGCGCGAGCTCGTCGGTCGCGAGGCCGAACATTGCGGCGTCCTCGCTGCGTTCGCCGTCGGGCAGCGGGATTTCCTCGAGCACGGCTTTCGCTTCCGCGCGGTAGTCGGACGATCGCGCGATCACCGCTGCGCGTCTGTAGTCCTCGTCGTCGTGCAGCCGCGCGAGCCGGCACATCACACGCGCCAGCTCGCAGTGCGGACCTTTAGGTCCGCCCGTCAGGTCGTAGTGCGCGCCTTCTGGTCCGCCCGACCTCCGCACGGCCTGCATCAACTCCTCCGCGAGCATCGAGTACGGCAGCCTCGCGGTCATGTCGTGCGCCGTCAGCAGCGCGGTCGCGGCGGCGACGTGTTCGTCGATGCCGCCGTCATCGTTCGTCGGGGTTCCGAAGCGATCTCGGCAGGCGTTCTCCGGGACGGTAGGTGAGGCAGACGACACGTTCCAGCTCGTCGATCGCGGCCCCGAGGAGATCGGTGCCGACCAGGGACGCCGCGGCCAGGCATGCATCGACGCCGCGCATCGCTTCGACCATCTCACCACGGCTCGGCCATCCGCCGCGCAGCGATCGCGCCGCGTCCGTGACGGCGCCGATAATGCGTTCGTCATCGGTGACGGCGGCGGCCTCGCACATCGTGTGAATCCACGCGGCCTTGATGTCCCCAGCCGGAAGCGCCGTCGAGCGCGTTCGAGTCAGGCCGCGCTCGAGCGCGCCGCGGATCTCGTCGGCGCCGGCCTGCCGCGTAACGGCGCACGAGGAACGTGAGGGCGGCAGGGCCCAGTGGTTCGCCGCGGGCGTCAGCCCGCAGCAACATTTCCGTGATGGATGCGATTTGCATACCTCGCGACGCCAGCGCCAGGCCGCGGCCTTCTGCGCAATTATAATGACCGGATGCTCGCAGTCCGGTACGTGGCGCTGACGGCGCTCGTCGTCTGGCTCGGCGGCATGGTGATTTTCGGCCTGCTCGTCGCGCCTTCGACCTTCGGTGTACTCCAAGTCGGCGGATCCGGCCAATGGACGCATGCTGGCAGGCGCCGTATTCGGCACCATCCTTCGCCGCTTCCACTACGTGGCGTACGCGTGCGGCGCGATCCTCTACATCGCGCTCTTCGTCATGAAGTTCATGGGCCCGCCACCGCAGGCGTTCGTGCTCCGCGCGGTCGATCGTCGTTCGCGATGCTCGTCATCGCGCTCTACTCCGGCGTGCCGGTCACGCGCGAGCTCGAGCAGATTCAGTCGCAGGTCTCCGGACCGGTGAGCCGCCTTCCGGAAACCGACCAGCGCCGGATCCGGTTCGACCAGCTGCATCAGCGATCGACGATGCTGATGACGCTGAACATGGGGCTCGGGCTGGTGCTGCTCTACTGGTACGTGCGTGAATAGCGGGCCTGAAGGCCCGCACTACAGCGGCTGCGCGAGGCCCGAGCCCCGAGCCCCCAGCCCCGACGCGATTCAACACTCATGACTCATACCATCACCCTGATTCCAGGCGACGGCATCGGCCCCGAGGTCACCGAGGCGGTCGTGCGAATCCTCGCGGCCGCCGGCGTGTCGATCGAGTGGGAGCGTCACGTCGCGGGCGTCCTCGCGGTCGAGCGCACCGGGCAGACGCTGCCGGCCGAGCTGCTCGAGTCGATTCGGCGACAACAAGGTCGCGCTCAAGGGACCGGTCACGACGCCGATCGCGGAAGGGTTCACGAGCGTGAACGTCGGCCTGCGCAAGGCGCTGGATCTCTACGCCAACCTGCGGCCGGTGTGGAACCTGCCGGGCGTGCCGGCGCGGTTCACGGGCGTCGACCTGGTCATCGTCCGCGAGAACACCGAGGACCTGTACGCCGGCCTCGAGCACGAGGTCGTGCCGGGCGTCGTCGAGAGCCTGAAGATCATCACCGAGCGCGCGTCGACGCGCATCGCGCGGTTCGCGTTCGAGCACGCGCGGCGCCACGGCCGGAAGAAAGTGACGGCGATCCACAAGGCCAACATCATGAAGCTCGGCGACGGGCTGTTCCTCGACTGCGTCCGCACGGTGTCGCGCGAGTACCCCGACATCGCGTACGACGAGAAGATCGTCGACGCGGCCTGCATGCACCTGGTGATGAACCCGGGGCAGTTCGACGTGCTGGTGATGCCGAACCTCTACGGCGACATCGTGTCGGATCTCTGCGCCGGGCTGGTCGGCGGCCTCGGCGTGGTCGGCGCCGCGAACCTCGGCACGGACGATCGGCGTGTTCGAAGCGGTCCACGGCAGCGCGCCCGACATCGCCGGCAAGAACGTCGCGAATCCGACGGCGCTGCTGCTGTCGGCGGTGCTGATGCTGCGGCACATCGACGAAGGCGACGCGGCCGACTCGCATCATGGACGCGCTCGGCCGCGTGCTGACCGCCGGCACGCGTCCGCACGCGCGATCTGGGCGGCACGGCCTCGACGTTCGAGTTCGCCGACGCGGTGTGCAAAGCAGATCGAAGATAGCAGCGTCGCTCGTCGGCCCATGCTATAGTCCGGCTCACCCCATGCTGGATGACATCGCCCAGGCCGTCCTGGCGCGCGAGGAGGTCGTCAAGTACCTCGCGGCAGCTATGCCGACGCGGCGACGAGCGCGCGAGCGATCCACGAGTACCTCGACGAACTGCGCACGACGCAGCGATATCCGATCTACCGCGCGCTGCAGCATCCGCTCTACCCGATCCTGCGGAAGATCGAGCGCATGCCCGAGCAGCTTCATCACGTGCACGGCGGCGATCAAGGCCGGCCAGCGTCTCGTCTACGCGTCGAATCACAAGAGCCACATCGACTACCTGGTCGAGCCGCTCGTCCTCGACGACAACGGCGTCCGGCCGCCGCTCATCGCCGCCGGCATCAACCTGTTCGGCGGGCCGCTCGGCCTGATTCACCGCCACGTCACCGGCGCGATTCCGATCCGCCGCAACGCGAAGGATCCGGCGTACCTGATCACGCTCAAGGCGTACGTCGCCGAGATCCTGAAGAAGCACGACCTGTTCTTCTATCCGGAAGGAGGCCGGAGCTACAGCGGCGAGCTGAAGCCGGCCAAGACCGGCCTGATGCACGCGGCGCTCGCCGCCGACCATCCCGACCTCGTGATCGTCCCGACCGCGATCGCCTACGATCTGGTGCTCGAGGATCACATCCTCGCGCGGCAGCGGGTCAAGAAGCAGCAGCGGCCGTTCAGCCGCGAGCTGGCGGAGATGGTGCGCTACGCCGTCGGCTACCGCTCGCGCGCGTTCGTCACCTTCGGCGCGCCGATCCCGGCGGCGGCCTGCAACGCGCAGTCGCGCACCGAGGTGCTCGAGCTGACCCGGCTCGTGCGCGCGCGGATCGGCGCGCAGTACAAGGTGCTGCCGACGGCGCTCGTCGCCGCGGCGATGCGGCCGTCGATCACGCGCCGCGATCTCGAAGCGCGCATCGACCAGCTGATCGAGGAGCTCGTCGGCGCGGCGCGCCAACCTCGGCGTCACCAGCGGACGGCAGGCGGTCGAAGAGGCCGCCGAGCCGCTCGAAACGCGCGGCATCATCGTCCTGGAGCGCGGACGCTTCCGCGTCCGGCGAGCGCAGCGTGCTCCGCTACTACGCGCGGACCATCGAGCACCTCACTGCCGCACCCGGCGCACGCATTGACCCGTTAGATGCTCCACAGCGCGTCGAAAGCCTTTTTTCACCTCCTCGCCCGGAGCGACGCCTCTGAAGACGCTCGCCTCGCGCTACGGCATGCGCGAGCCGGCGAGCTTCGCGCGCCGGTTCATCGCCGGCGAAACGGTCGACGAGGCGATCGCCGCGGCGCGGGCGGTCGAGGCGCGCGGCCTTCTGCAGACGCTCGACTATCTCGGCGAGAGCGTCGGCGAGCCTCGCCGAGGCCGACGCGGCGACGCGCGAGTACCTGCGCATCATCGACGCCGATCGTCGCCGTCGGGCATCGGCCGCAACCTGTCGCTGAAGCTGACGCAGCTCGGCCTCGACGTCGACCGCGCCAGCGCGGTCGACAACCTGCGCAAGATCCTCGACCGCGCCGAAGGCTTCTTCGTCCGCATCGACATGGAGAGCTCGGCGCTACACCGACGTCACGCTCGACATCTTCGAGACGCTGTGGAAGCACGGCTACCGCAGCATGGGCGTCGTGCTGCAGAGCGAGCTGCACCGCCGGAGCAGGACGTCGCGGCGGATCATCGCGCTCGGCGCGCGCATCCGGCTCGTCAAGGGCGCGTACCGCGAGCCGAAGGCGATCGCGTACCAGAAGAAGGCGGACGTCGATGCGGCCTACGTGCGGCTGCATGCAAGCTCCTGCTGTCCGACGGGCACTATCCGGCGATCGCCACGCACGATCCGGCGATGATCGACCGTCGCGAAGCAGTACGCGGCCGAGCGCCGGCATCGCGCCCGATCGCTTCGAGTTCCAGATGCTGTACGGCATCCGCCGCGACCTGCAGAACGCGCTCGTCGCCGAAGGCTACCGCGTGCGCGTCTACATCCCGTTCGGCCGCGAGTGGTTCCCCTACTTCATGCGCCGGCTCGGCGAACGTCCCGCCAACGTCGGCTTCGTCCTGCGCGGCATCCTCGAGCGACCGGACGTAAGAAGATTCACTGCCTCCACAGGCGGACTTTTGGCGCGACGGTGGGTAGCAATGTTCCGCTATTTCCCCGCAAAACCCTCGCCTTGAAAGCCGTTCCAGCAGAGCCGCCTGAACAAATCCGGGCTTGAAGCGATGACCTGCCTGCGGCACGTGTCTTGATATCACCTGAGCAGGCAGAGAGGAGTTCTGAACATGGTGACCCAATTTCCCCACCGGGTGGCGTCACACGAGGATCTCACCGAGGCCGGCGCAAATCGGCAGGACGATGGCCTTGGCACGGCTGTGGTAGCGAAGGTGCAGGCAGATGTTCTGCGGCATGCACGGACACGACAACCTGCTGCAGTTTGAGCGCGACCGGATGTTCCTGCGCTGCGTCTCGTGCGGTCACGAATCGCCCGGCTGGGAGCTGACCGAAACGCCGCCGACGGTAACCGAGGTGGGCGACGCCAGCCGTCACGTGATCGTGCGTCGGCCGCTTGTCGGGATCCGTCGCATCGCGTAGTGGATTTTTACAGGCGATCGATTTCAGTTTCGTCTCGAGCATAAACGCGCCGGGTCCGTCGCACTGCTCGGAGCAATCGCGAGCGTGCAGACGACCCGGGCGCGGAGCCTCCCGCACAAATCCCAGCTGCAGAATTGAAATCAAGGCCGTTACGCGTCCGACATGCCTCCGACGTCGGATGCTATCCTCCACCCGTGCGGAGGGTCGTGGCGATTACCGGCGCGTCGGCCGGCATCGGGCGCGCGACGGCCGTACGGCTGGCGCGCGACGGCGCGGCGCTCGTCATCTGCGCGCGCCGCGCGGAACGCGCTCGACGGCTGCCGCGGACGAGATCCAGCGCGCCGGCGGCGAGGCGCTCGCGGTGACGGCCGACGTGACGCGCGAGGCGGACATGGACGGCGCTCGTCGCGCGCGGCGGTCGATCGCTTCGGACGCCTCGACGTGATGATCTGCAACGCCGGCTTCGGCATCTACGGCGCCATCGACCAGATCGAGCCGGCGCGGATGCAGCAGCTCCTCGACGTGAACTACATGGGCACCTACCTACGCCGCGCGCGCCGCGCTGCCGGTCTTCCGCCGCCAGGACAGCGGCCACCTGATCATCGTGTCGTCGATCGTCGGCAAGCGCGGCGTTCCGTTCATGGGCGCCTATGCGGCGACCAAGTTCGCGCAGGTCGGGCTCGCCGAATGCCTGCGCGCCGAGCTGCGCGGCATCGGGCATCCACGTGACGGTCGTCTATCCGATCTCCACGCGACACCGAGTTCTTCGACGTGATGACCAGGCGTCTCGGGCTTCGCGACCCGCGCCGCCGGTCCCGCAGCAGGACGCCGCGGCGGTCGCCGACGCGATCGCGCGCGCGATCGACTCGCCGGTCGCCGAGGTGTTCCCGTACCGAACCGCGCGCCTGCTCGGCATCGTCAACGCGATCGCGCCGCGGCTCTGCGATCGGCTCGTCCAGCGATGGGGCCGGAAGCCGATTTGAGCGGCCTGCCGCCGCGACGCGCTCCGAGATCGCGCGCGCCGTCCGCGACGCCGGCGGACGCGCGCTCGTCGTCGGCGGCTGGGTGCGCGATCGCCTGCTGCGGCGAGACGTCGAAGGACATCGACATCGAGGTGTTCGGCGCTGCCGGCCGATCGCCTGCGGGCGCTGCTCGAGGCGATCGGGCCGCGTCGAGACGGTCGGCGAGAGCTTTCAGGTCTTCAAGATCGGCGACATCGACGTGTCGCTGCCGCGCCGCGAATCGAAGTCGCGGCCGCGGCCACAAGGGATTCGCCGTCACCGGCGATCCGTCGATGAGCCTCGACGACGCGGCGCGGCGGCGCGACTTCACCATCAACGCCATCTCCTGGGATCCGCTGACCGGCGAGTACGTCGATCCGTTCGACGGGCGCGGCGATCTCGAGCGCCGCGTCCTGCGCGTCGTCGATCCGGCAACGTTCGCGCGACGACAGCCTGCGCGTGCTGCGCGCGGTCCAGTTCGCGGCGCGCTTCGAGCTCGCGCTCGACGACGAGACGCAGGACATCTGCCGGCGCATTCCGCTCGACGATCTGCCGGCCGAGCGCATCTGGGGCGAGATCGAGAAGCTGCTGCTTCGCGCCGCGGCCGTCGATCGGCTTCGCGCTGGCGCTCGAGCTCGGCGTCGTCGAGAAGCTGTTTCCCGAGCTCCACGCGCTGGTCGGCTGCCCGCAGGAGCCGGAGTGGCACCCGGAGGGCGACGTCTGGGTGCACACGCTGCAGGTCGATCGATCAGGCGCGCAGCGCGCGTCGACGATCTGCCGACGCCCGCAGCAGATCGCCGTCATGCTCGGCGCCGTGTGCCACGACTTCGGCAAGCCGGCGACGACGGCGTTCGTCGACGGCCGGATCCGATCGATCGATCACGAAGAGCAGGGCGTGGCGCCGGCGGCGGCGTTCCTCGATCGGCTGAACGTGCACTCGATCGACGGCTACGACGTGCGCCGGCAGGTCCTCGGCATCACGGCGCAGCACCTCAAGCCCGGCATGTGGTTCAAGGTCCGCGACGAAGTCGGCGACGGCGCCTTCCGGCGGCTGGCGCAGAAGGTCGACCTCGAACTGCTGGCGCGCCTGGCGAAAGCGGACTGCCTGGGCCGCGAGCCCGGCGTCTTCAACTGCGACGCGATGGACTGGTTCCTCGATCGCGCGCGCGCGCTCGGCGTCGAGCATCGTCCGCCCGGCCCGATCCTGCTCGGCCGGCACCTGCTGGAGCTCGGGCTGAAGCCCGGGCCGCGGGTGGGAGAGATCCTGAAGGCCGTCTACGAACAGCAGCTGGACGGCGCCGTGAGCGACCTCGATCAGGCAATTGCCGCCGCTCGCCTGCTGCTGCTACCGGCCACGGAGTGGACGGAGGTCACGGATCAACACGGAGACACGAAGAACCGGAGATCACACGGAGAAGACTGAGCGTGCGACCGCCCCGCGAAGCGGGGCGCTGACGACGAAAGAGCTCACGAAAACACAAGCCATGTGATCTCGAGCGGCTTGTGTTTACGTGAGCTCTTTCGTCGTCAGCATGCGGCCGGCTGCGCCGGCCGCAGTCGCACGCCGCAGTGTGCTGCCTCTGTGCTCCTCCGTGTCGCCGTGCCTCCGCGTTGAACCGTCTGGCTCCGCCGCCTCCGCGGACGCTACTGGGTTTGACGCGCGCCGCCCGTGAGCGGCATGCCGTCGGCGCCACGCGTTTCGACGGCGCCGAGATTCAGCTTCTGCAGCTCGGCGGCGATCTTCGCGCGATCGCCCACGGCGATCACGATCAGCTTCTCCGGCACGACGTATTTCTCCGCCGCCGCCTTGACGTCGTCCGCCGTCACCGCCGACAGCCGGGCCGGCAGCTTCGTGTAGTAGTCGAGGCCGAGATCGTAGATGTAGATGTTCGCCGTGCTCGCCGTGACGCTCGAGCTCGTCTCGAACTGCGCCGGCAGCGAGCGGACCAGCGAGTCCTTGGCCAGCGTCAGCTCCTCGGCCGTCAGCGGCGTCTCCCGCATGCGCGCGGACTTCCTTGAAGATCTCGGTGACCGACGGCGCGGTCACGTCGGTGCGCACGCCGGAGGAGATCAGGAACGGGCCGGCCGCGCGCCGGAACACGAACTGCGAGCTGGCGCCGTAGGTGTAGCCGTGCTGCTCGCGCAGGTTCAGGTTGATCCGGCTCGAGAACAGCCCGCCGAGCGCCTCGTTCATGATGCGGATCGCCTCGTAGTCCGGCGTCGCGCGCGGCACGCCGATGCTGGCGACGCGCAGCTGCGTCTGCGGCGCGCCCGGCTTGTCGACGAGCACGAGCTTCGCCGACGGTCGTCGCCGGCGTTGCCGAGCGCCGGCTGCGCCGGCGTCCCCTGCTTCCAGTCGCCGAACGCCTTCTCGACCATCGGCCGCAGATCGGCCGCCGTGACCTGGCCCGACACGATCAGCGCGGCGTTGTTCGGCACGAAGTTCTGCGACCAGAAGGCGCGCATGTCGTCGCGCGTCATCGCCGTGTTCGACGCCTCGGTGCCGAGCTCGGGGAAGCCGTACGGGTGCGACGGTGCCGTAGAGCGCCGCCGCCATCGCGGTGCCGGCCACCGCGTTCGGGATTCTCGCGCTGCTGAACCAGGCTGGCCAGGCGGCTCTTGCGCTGCCGCTCGACCTCCTCGGCCGGGAAGCTCGGGTTGCGCGCCACGTCCGACATCAGCGTCAGCAGCGCGTCGAAGTTCCGCCGCAGCGAGCCGGCCGACACCTGCGATCGCGTCCATCGTCGACGACGTGTTGAGCGATCCGCCGAGCTGCGCGACTTCGTCGGCGATCTGCAGCGCCGATGCGCGTCGCCGTGCCCTCGTCGAGCATCGCCGCCGTGAAGTTGGCCAGGCCCGGCTTGTCGGCGGGGTTCGCGCCGCTGCCGGTCTTCACGACGAGGCTGGCCGAGACGATCGGCAGCCCGCGCCGCTCGTTGACGAGCACCGTCAGTCCGTTCGGCAGCTGGAACGACGTCGGCGTCGGCAGCTGAAGCGCCTTCGCCTCGGCCGGCCTTCGGCGGCTCCTTGCGCCACGGCTCGTCGGCATTGATCGACTCGGCGCCGGTTCCCGGCGGCGCCTGCGCGACTTTGGGCGTCGGCACCGGCGCGCCGAGATCCTGCTGTCCCGGGCACGCCGTGGACGACGACGCGCGTCGCCGGCGTGAGGTACTGCTGCGCGAACGCCTTGACCGTCGCCGGCGTGACGTCTCGCGATAGCGCTGGATGTCCTTCGGCGAGATAGCCGGGATCGCCGAGGTAGTGGTTGTAGGTGTTCAGGCGATCGGCGACGCCGCCGAATCCACCCAGGTTCTCGAGCCCCTGGATGATGCGCGTTTCGATAGACGTTGCGCGCGCGATCGACTTCGGCCTGTCGGGCCCGCCGTCGCGGAAGCGTCCAGCTCCTCGTCGATCGCCTTCTCGAGCTCCTCGGCCGTGTGGCCGGGCCGTGCGGTCGCCTTGATCTGGAACACCGAGCCGAGCATCAGCGAGTACTGCTGCGCCGATGACGTCCTGGGCGATCTGCTTGCTCGTAGACCAGCTTCTTGTACAGCCGGCTCGACCGCCCGCCGCCGAGCGACGGTGGCCGCGATGTCGGCATCGGCGTCGCCCGGCTTGAAGATCGGCGGCGTGAGCCACGCCATGTAGACGCGCGGCAGCTCGACGCGATCCTGCACGACGGCGCGCCGCTCGGCGGTGATCGGCGGCGTCTGGACCGACGGCTTCGGCACCGGCTTGCCCTGCTTGAGCGTGCCGAAATACTTCTCGACCAGCGCTCTTGGTCTCCGCCTTGTCGATGTCGCCGACGATCGCGAGGCTGGCGTTGTTCGGCGCGTAGTACAGCTTGAAGAAGTTCTTCACGTCGTCGAGCTTCGCCGCCTGGATGTCGGCGTGCGATCCGATCACGCTCGCGTAGTACGGATGCTCCTTCGGGAACAGCTGGTGGAAGAGCGCCTCCTCGACGATGCCGTACGGCTGGTTCTCGACGCTCTGCCGGCGCTCGTTGCGGACGACGTCCTGCTGGTTCGAGAGGTTGGCCTGATCGACCTGGTCGAGCAGGTAGCCCATGCGATCGGACTCGAGCCACAGCGCCGAGCTCGAGCTGGTTCGACGGGAACGGTCTCGAAGTAGTTCGTGCGATCGAAGTCGGTCGTGCCGTTGATCGTTGCTGCCGCCGGCGCCCTCGAGCAGCCTGAAGTGCGATGTCGCCGGGCACGTGCTTCGAGCCCTGGAACATCATGTGCTCGAAGAGGTGCGCGAAGCCGGTGCGTCCCGGCTCTTCGTTGGCCGGGCCGACGTGATACCAGAGATTCACGGCGACGAGCGGCAGCCGGTGATCCTCCGACAGGATGACCTCGAGCCCGTTCGGCAGGCTGTGACTTCTCGAACTCGAGCGTCGGTGTCGGCGTTCGTCGCCTGCGCCGATTCCGGAGCGCGCGTGCAGGCCGGCAGGGCCATGAGTGTCGTGACGAACAGCGCGAGGAAGAGCTTCTTCATGGTGCCGTCAGCATAGCCCAAAAAGTTTCCTGTTGACTTTCAACAGAAGACGGGCCACTCTCCTGTTGGGCATCAACATGAGCGACTCCTCCGAAGTTCCGTACGGGACACTCGACCTGATGGTCCTGAAGACACTCCAGGCGATGGGGCCGCTGCACGGCTACGGCATCGCCCGGCGCATCGAGCAGGTCGCGCAGGGCGCCCTGGCGCTGAACCAGGGCACCATCTACCCGGCTCTCCTCCGCCTCGAGCAGAAGGGGTGGATCTCGAGCGAGTGGGGGACGAGCGAGAACAATCGCCGCGCCCGCTTCTACTCGATCACCCGTCGGGCAGGAAGCAACTGGCCGCCGAAGCCGAGAGCTGGGCGCGGACCGTGGCCATGGTGTCGCGGCTCCTCGAGGACCAGTCATGAGCGCTGCGTGCGTTCCTGGCCCGCATCCGGGGACTGTTCATGCGCGACGACGCGCGGCTCTCCGAGGAGATGCGAACTCATCTTGAACTTCTCGCTGACGAACACGTCCATCGCGGGCTGACGCCGGCCCAAGCGCGTGCGGCTGCCCGCCGTGACTTTGGCGGCGTCGCTCAAATCGGAGAGCGTTACCGCGATCAGCGCCGCCTCGCGTTCATCGACGTTCTCAGGCAGGACGTTCGCGACTCGCTGAGGTCGCTGCGTCGCGCGCCCGCCGTCACTGCGGCGACGATCGTCACGCTCGCGCTGGGCATCGGCGCCACTACGGCTATTTTCGCCATCGTCGATGCGGTGCTCCTCAAGCCGCTGCCCTACGAGGAATCTGCTCGACTCCTGGCGCTCGGCTCGAGCGACTTCGGGTTCAGCGGCGCACAAACCGGCCAGACGTTCCTGTTCCTGCGTGATCGCCTGCAATCGTTCACCCGCCTTACGGCCTCCCGCGGCGACAACGGTTGGAATCTAGTGGTTGATCAGAGAGCGGAGTACGTCCGCGGGCTGTCGGTCACACCAGGCTATTTCGAAGTGTTCGGCACGCTACCGCTCTACGGGCGGGAGTTCTCGGAAGCGGAGGGTCAGCCAAAAGGTCCGCTGGCCGTCGTGTTGAGTCACTCCATCTGGCGTCGACACTTCGATGCGCGTCCTGAAGCGATCGGAGCGATTGTCCGGCTCGGAGGCGTACCTCATACGGTGGTGGGCGTGATGCCCCCGTCATTCCGATCGATTCCAGCCGTCGACGTCTGGGTACCCCTTCGGCTTAATCCCCCTGACAACAGCCTGAACTACTCGATAACCGGCAGGCTGCGCGACACCGGAACCGTGGACCAGGCCGCCGCCGAGCTCGACGCGCTCAAGCCGGCGATGCTGATCGAGTTGCCGGTCGCAAGCCGAAATTTCCCCGCACGTATCGAACGTTCGGGCTGGGTACCCTATCGCACGACGGTGGGAGCCCCCAGTCGGTTTGTTCTCCAACTGCTGCTCGGAGGGGCACTCTTCGTCCTGGCAGCGGCTTGCGCGAACGTCGCGGTGCTACAGCTGATTCGATCGGCAGCGCGCCGCCGGGAGCTCGCGATCCGTGCAGCGCTTGGCGGCGGTCGGTCGAGAACCGCCAGGCACCTGCTCACCGAGTCGCTGATTCTAGGGCTTTCGGGAGCAACTATCGGAACGACAGTCGCCGCATTGGCCCTGATCTTCGTGCGTCCGCTGTTTTCGGAGAGCTTCCTCGCCGGTCAGCACGTATCGATTGATCTGCGAGTGCTCGCCGCGGCTGCTGGACTGGGGCTTCTCACGAGTATCGCGTTCGGCGCATGGCCCGCGCTCGATGCGGCGCGCGTGAACCTCAGCGATGCCCTTTCCTCCGCCAGCCGGAGCGTCACGAGCGGCCGGCGCACCAGCCGCCTTCGCCGTGTGCTCGTCGCCGGTCAGGTCGGCATTGCCGGTGTGCTTCTCGTGGGTGCGGGGTTGTTCGGACGAGCGGTCCTGAGTCTGACAAGCGTCGACGTCGGCTTCGAACCCCGTGGCGTACCTGACGGCAGAAACGTCTCTGCAGGGCGTCGCCGCTGCTACGGCGGTCGAACGCGAAGTGCTCTACGACCGGATTCTCGGGCGGCTGCGCGAACTGCCGGGCGTCGAAGCCGCTGCCGTCGCGAGCAACGTGCCGATCGGGCGGACGCTCAACCTGGCGGTCGAGCCTGCCGGCCAGATCAATGAGCCGCGCGCGATGGATTGGGTCTACGTCTCGCCCGATTACTTCACGGTGTTCAAGATCGGCGTCCATGCTGGCCGGGTATTCGATGGGCGCGACGATGTGACGGCCGGCCCTGCCGCGATCATCAACGAAGCGTTTGCACGCGCGTTCTTTGGATCCGCGGCAGCGGCGCTGGGACAGTCGATTCAGCTCGTGAAAGCCATCCGCGACAACCCGCGCATCATCGTCGGCGTTGTCGCCAACGTCCGAGCCGGAAGCAGTGCTGGATGGACCTCTGGTCATGCGTTAGCCGTACCCGCGGCGCCCATCGTCTACGTTCCTGCCGCGCAGGTCCCGGACCCGCTCGCCCAGATGGTTCATGGTTTCGTCGCGGTTCACTGGGCGGTCAGATCGCGCCGCGACGTCACGTCCCTGGCCCCCTTGATACAGGAGGCGATGCGCGACGCGGCACCGCATCTGCCGGTGATCGAGATCACGACGATGGAGTCGATGATCGCCGATGCTGTTGCGCTTCAGCGGACACTGCTCGTCGTTCTGGGACTGTTCGCCGCAGTGACCATGACGCTCGCCACGATCGGCATCTACGGTGTCGTCGCATACAGCGTCGCGATTCGACGGCACGAAATCGGCGTCCGCCTCGCACTCGGCGCGACGCTCGCGCGAGTGCTGCGCAGCTTCGTTCGCGAGGGGATGACGACCGCTCTCGTCGGAGCCCTGAGTGGGACTCGCTCGTTGCAGCCGCGCTGGCCGGCTTGCTGACAGGACTCGCGATCGGCATCTCGCGTGTCGATCCGTCGACGTACCTGGCAGCGGGAATTCTGCTGATCGGACTGGCGACAGTGGCCAGCGTCATACCGTCCGCACGCGCCGCGCGCGTCAGCGCCGCGGAGGCACTCCGCAGTGAATGATTTTCGGAGATGCCTTCTATGTCCAGACTGCGAACAATCGCGTCGCGGGTCCTCGACATGTTCGGCAGACGCCGCGCCGATGAACGTCTCGACGAAGAGATTCGCGCCCATCTCGACAAGCTGACCGACGACCAGCTCGGCGCGGGGTCTCGGACCTGTTGAAGCGCGCGCCGCCGCCCGACGCGAGTTCGGCGGCGTCGAGTCCATGAAGGAACAGTATCGCGATCAGCGCGGACTGCGCGTCATCGACGCCATCGTTCAGGACGTGCGCTATGCCGTGCGCGCGATGCGGAGGGCCCCGCTGTTCAGCGCGATTGCGATCCTGACGCTTGCCGCGGGCATCGGCGCCAATGCCGCGATGTTCAGCGTCGCCGACGCGCTGGTCCTCAGGCCGCTGCCGGTCGATCGGCCCGACCAGCTTCGAGCCGTCCATCTGTTCATCACGCTCGGCGGACGGACCGCGAAGTCGAGCATGAGCCTCCCGTACTCGGCGTTCGAAACGCTGCGGACCTCGTCCGATGTGTTCAGCGGGTTGACGGCTTTCAATGAGCTCGACGAGATTCCGGTGGCTCTCGATCGCGCCGAGCCCCAGATGGCGAGCGCCGCGTTCGTCTCGGACAACTACTTCACGATGCTCGGCGTCCAGCCGAGGCTCGGCCGCGCCTTCTCACCCGGCGTCGCGAACGAAGTGGTGATCAGCGATCGGTTGTGGCGGGGCCTGCTCCAGGCGGATCCCCAGGTGCTCGGCCGCGACCTGCGGATCGGCACCGGGCTGTTCGCGATTGCCGGCGTCGCGTCCCCGGAATTCACCGGCGTCGTCATCGGGCGCGCTCCTGATGTCTTCCTGCCGCTCACTGCGCTTCCGGCCGCGCAGACCGGGATCGTCATCGCCGAGGACTCCCGGTTCTGGCGAGTCAATGTCGTCGGCCGGCTGGAAGCGGACATCAGTGACGCGGTCGCGGCCGAGCGGCTGACGACCATCATCCGGGCAGTGCCGTTCGACCCGCAGGCGCCACCGGCATCGATCGAGGTGCTGCCCCTCGAGACGGCCCTCTCCGACGTGCGCGCGCGATTTCTGCGCCCGGTCCAGGTGCTGATGGCGATGGTCGGCATGCTGCTCGTCGTGGCCAGCGCCAACGTCGCGCTCATGCTGCTGTCGCGCAACGGCGCGCGGCGCGCCGAGATGGCGACACGCGTCGCGATCGGCGCCGGACGCGGCCGGCTCGTCCAGCAGTTGATGACCGAGGGCGCGATGCTCGCTGTTGCGGCTGCCGGCGTCGGACTGCTGATCGCTCCCTGGCTCGCCCGCGCCATGGTCAGCTCGCTGCCGACCGATGCTGCTCCGCTGTCGGTGCGCGTCGCCATCGACGGACGCGTGCTGATCTTCACCGCGGTGATCTCGACGCTCGCCGTCCTGCTGGCGGCCGCGGCGCCCGCGATGCGGACTTCCTCAGGGATAATGCGCCGGACCAACAGCGCCGGCAGCGCCGACGTGAGACTCGGCGGATCGTTCGTCGTCGCGCAGATTGCGCTCGCCGTCACGATGGTCGCCGGCGCCGGTCTGCTCGTGCGGTCGCTTGGCGCGCTCGCCAGTCTCGATCCCGGGTTCGACGCGGCGCAAGTGATACAGGTCTCGGTCAATCCCGATAGCCGCGGCTTTACCGGAGGCCGGCTGACGGAGTATTACCGCGACCTCCTCACACGCTTCGAAGCGCTTCCGGGCGTGGAGTCGGTCAGCTATTCGCAGAACGGAGTTCTTTCGGTGAGCCGAACCACCGGCACGCTCGACGTTCCCGGGTTCACACCGGCGTCGGACGATGACCGGTGGGTGCAGGTCTTCCAGGTCGGACCACGGTTCTTTGAGACCTACGGCATGTCGCCGCTGACCGGGAGCGACTTCACCGAGGCACACATGACCGGCGCACGGATGCTGATCCTCAACGAGCAGGCCGTTCGCCATTTTTTCAGCGGCCGCGATCCGCGCGGTATCCACGTCCCCTTCGGCGGCGATTACGAGGTGATGGGGGTTGTCCGCGACGCGCGCGTCAACGCGTTGCGCGACGAGCCCGGACCGATGGTCTTCATGCCGTACGGACAGACGAGGCCGCGCGGCAGCCTGGTGTTTGCGGTACGGACCAAGAATGCCGATGCCGACTTGATCGGAGCGATCGCGCGTGCGGCGCGTGCCGCCGATTCGCTGGTGCCGATCCGGATCATGCCGCTCGCACGAGTGCGTGACGCGAGCCTCGGGCGCGATCGGCTGCTGGCCACGATGTCGAGCTTCTTTGCTGCCGCGGCCCTCGTGCTGCTGGCGATCGGGCTGGTCGGCCTGCTCACGTTCCGCGTCCAGCAGCGGACGACAGAAATCGGCGTACGGCTCGCCCTGGGCGCGACGGGGCGGCAGGTGATCTGGCTGGTGCTTCAGCACCCGTTCCGGCTCGCGATCGCCGGACTCGCGGTCGGCATCATGTTGAGCCTCGCCAGCACCGGCCTGCTGCGGAGCCTGCTGTTCGGCCTGTCGCCGACCGATATCTCGACGCTGGCCGGCGCAGCCACCGCCGTGGTGATCCTCGTGACCGCGTCGGCGTGTATCCCCGCATGGCGCGCATCGCGCCTCGACCCGGTCGTCGCATTGCGGCAGGAGTGAGATTGATGTAGGGCGGACCTTTTAGGTCCGCCGACGAGCCGGGCCTGAAAGGCCCGGCCTACGCTTCGCCCAGCCGCGTGGCACCGACGTGTTGCCTCACACCGGCACCGACACCCGATCGGACTTCGAATCAAGCGCCGCGACGCTCATCTGTAGCGTCTTCTTCGTCGCATGCGCGACGCCAGCTCTACGCTATCCGGCCAAAACCGCCGCGCCGCCTCCCGTCCACGAACTCTGGCAGGAGCCGCGCGATCTCCAGAAGCGGGATCTCTTCTACGGCGTCGGCGGCCGCAATCTCGCACCGAATCCTCGCGCACGTTACGAGTACCGAGGCCGAGGACACGCGGGGCGCGAGCCGCGGCTACACGGTGCGCGACGACAGCGGCAGGAAGTGGGACGTCAAGCTCGGCGAAGAAGTGCAATCAGAGGTCGTCGTGTCGCGGCTCCTATGGGCAATCGGGTTCCACCAGCCGGTGGTCTACTACGTGCCGCCCGGATGGACAGTATCGGACGCGCCCGCTGGCTCGAGATCGCCGTCGGCCCGCAGAACGGCGCGCGCTTCCGGCTCGACCAGCCCAATTGGAAGCATGCCGGCGATTGGTCCTGGTACGACAACCCGTTTGTCGGCACGCGTGCGTTCAAGGGCCTCGCGCTCGCGAACCTGATGCTCGCCAACTGGGACTACAAGGCCAGCAACAACCGCATCTACGATGTGAAGCCGCCGATCGGCGACGCCTCGCGAATCTTCGTCGTGCAGGATCTAGGCGCATCGATCGGCATGGAACGGCCGAAGTCTTCTTCAAAAGATCCGGCTGCGCGCGCTGCGCGGCACGAAGAATCGAATCGACGACTTCGAGCGGACCGGCTTCATCCGGCGCGTCAATGGCGAGCGGGTCGAGTTCGAGTACGGCGGGATGGATCCGGGGCTCTTCGAGAACATCTCACGGGCCGACGTGCGCTGGCTGTGCGGGCTGCTTCGCGCGCCTGACCGACCGCCAGTTGAACGACGCGTTCAGGGCGGCCGGTTACGCGAGAATCCCAGCGCGAGCGCTACATCAGGAAGATCAAGGAAAAGGTCGCCCAGGGCGCCGCGCTCTGAAAGCCGGCTTTAGCGAATTGCGAATTTACAATTTACAATGCACAGATGGCTCGATACACCCTCGTGTACGGCGTCCGGCTCATCCCCGAAGGATCGTTGAAAGGCCTCGACGAGGCACGAATCACGCTGGCGGACGGCTCGACGGCCGGGCTGACGCTGCACACTTTCGACGGCACCATTCCCCAGCTCCGGCGCTCGCTCGACCGCAGCCTGGACGCGTTCTTCGATCTGCTGCCTGGCGCCGAAGAGGAAGACCTGGAAAAGTTCGCCGACTGACCGATAATTGGGCCGATGGGAGAGCTGAGCGATCGGTTAATCGCCGAGCTGATCGAAGCGGTGCGCGGCCAGCTCCGCAAGGAGCAGGGCGACAAGCTCCGCGATGTCTATCTCATCGGGGACATCGAGAAGGACACGGCCCGCACCTGCATCGAGCGGCTGCGCGAGCTCGCGAACGACAGCGGCAAGCCGATCACGATCTACATCAACAGCGCCGGCGGCAACGTCACCGACGGCCTCGCGATCCACGATTCGATCCGCCACGTCGTCAGCAAGGGCGTGGAAGTGACGATCATCGTCCAGGGCATGGCCTACTCGATGGGCTCGATCGTCCTGCAGGCGGCGAGCGACGGACGGCGCTTCTCGTTTCCGCACTCCTGGATCATGATTCACGAGCCGGCGAAATGGGCCGGCTGGCAGTCGACCACCGCCGCCGCGCAGCACCTCGAGCGCCTGAAGCAGATGCAGGATCAGATCTACCAGATCCTGTCGTCGCGATCCGGCAAGCCGCTGCGGCAGATCATCAAGGACACCAAGCGCACCGACTTCTATCTCGACGCGCAGAAGGCGCTCGAGTACGGACTGATCGACGCGGTCGTCGCCGGCGAGCTGCCCGAACCGAAGTCGGTCGACGTGAAGGAAACCGAACCGATCACCCAAACAGGGTCCAGGGTCGTCGAAGCCGACATCCCTGCCGCCGCTCGCGCACCAGAAGTTGAAAAGGCAGGAGAGGCTGAAAGGGCAAGAGGGGCGGGAAGGGCAGGTGGGGCGGGATAGCCTCCCGCTCTCCCACTTCCCTTGGCCACCGTAGCGCGAAGCGCGCAGGTGGCTGCCCTTCCCGCCTGTCCAGCCCTTCCCGCCCGTCCTGCCCATCCTGCCCTGATAATTCCACTGTGGCGCGCGACACCCTCATCGACTTCTTCAACGACCTCGCCCGGGCCGACGGCGAGTTCCTGGTTTACGACGACGGATTCCGCGCGCGGACCTACACCTACCAGGAGGTCGGCCGCGTCGGCGCGAACCCTGGCGCAGCGCCTGCAGTCCGAAGGGCTGACGAAGGGCGACAAGGTCGTCTTCTACTCCGAGAATCGTCCCGAATGGATCATCGCCTTCTGGGCCTGTCTCCTGAACGGCATCATCGTCGTGCCGATCGACTTTCGATCGTCCCCGGCGTTCCTCGATCGGGTCAGCCGGATCGTCCAGGCGAAGCTGATTCTGATCGGCCAGGACGTGCCGCCGCTCGGCGACACGGGCGGCGTGCCGGTGTGGCGGCTGCACGACCTCGCAGAAGGTGCGCTGACTCTGAAAGGGTCTGAGGGCGAGATGTCGCCGACCCTGAAAGGGTCGGCCTACGAGATCACACGCGACGACGTGGCCGAGATCATTTTCACGTCCGGGGCCACCGCGGATCCGAAAGGCGTCGTCATCACCCATCGCAACGTCCTCGCGAACATCGTGCCGGTCGAACGCGAGGTGCTCAAGTATCGCAAGTGGGGACGGCCGTTCTTCCCGCTGCGGTTCCTCAACCTGCTGCCGCTCAGCCACATGTTCGGCCAGGCGATGGCCACGTTCATTCCGCCGATGCTGCCGGGCACGGTGATCTTCATGCGCGGCTACAACCCGGCGGACATCGCCGCGCAGATCAAGTCGCGGCGCGTGTCGGTGCTCGTGTCGGTGCCGAAGATCCTGGAAGTTCTCAAAGAGTACGTAGGGCGGGCCTCTCAGGCCCGCCGCGAAGAAGGCGCCCCTAAGAGGGGCGCCCTACAGGGACACGTCCTTACCCGTACACTCCGCCGCTGGTGGCACTACCGGCACGTCCATCGGATCTTCGGCTGGAAATTCTGGGCGTTCGTCGTCGGCGCGGCGCCGCTCGAAACCGAGCTCGAGGCGTTCTGGGGCGAGATGGGGTTCGCCGTGATCCAGGGCTACGGCCTCACCGAAACCGCGCCGATCGTCACGCTGAACCATCCGTTCGGCACGAAGCGCGGATCGGTCGGCAAGGCGATCGCCGGCGTCGAGATGAAGATCGCGCCGGACGGCGAGATCCTCGTCCGCGGCGAGAACGTGACGACCGGATACTTCGGCGCCGGCGCGGATGCGGCGAGCGCGTTCGAGGACGGCTGGTTTCACACCGGCGACATCGGCGAGATCGGCGAGGACGGCCAGCTCTTCATCCGCGGCCGGAAGAAGGAGATGATCGTCACGCCCGAAGGGCTGAACGTGTTTCCCGACGACGTCGAGCGGGTGCTGAACCGGCAGCCCGGCGTCCGCGAATCCGCGGTCGTCGGCGGAGAGAAGAACGATCGCGTGCACGCCGTGCTCGTGGTCGACCCGGGACCGCGATTGACGACGTCGTCCGCGGTGCGAACGCCGAGCTTGCCGATCATCAGAAGATCCGGCGCGCGGTGGCCTGGCCGGAAGCGGCGCTTCCGCGCACCGAAGGCACCGGCAAGTTGAAGCGCGCCGCGATCGCGGCAGTGGATGCACGAGCGGCGGCCCGGCGCCGCACGCTGCCGCGGCGGCGACCTGCTGTCCACGCTCGTCGCGAAGTACGCGGGCCGCGGCGATCTCACGTCCACGACCACGATCGACGAGCTCGGGCTGAGCTCGCTCGAACGTGTCGAGCTGATGGTGGCGCTCGAGGACGCCTTCGGCACGCGCATCGACGAGCACGCGTTCGCCGAAGCGCGCGATCTGTCCGCCCTGCGGACGGTTGTCGAGCAGGGCGACAGGCCGGCGCGGCAGCCGTCGAGCCGGTCGAGTTTCCGGCGTGGAACCGATCGTGGCCGGCACGCGCCATCCGCCGCGCGAGCCTGCCGACCTGGATCCTGCCGATCGCGCGCGCTGTTCGCGTGGATTCGCGTCGACGGCCGCGAGAACCTCGAGGCCGATCCGGGGTCCGGTGATCTTCGCCGCGAATCACCAGAGCCACATGGACACGCCGGTCATCCTGGCGGCGCTGCCCGCCCGGCTCCGCTACCGCGTCGCCCCGGCGATGGCCAAGGAGTTCTTCAAGGCGCACTTCTTTCCGGCCGAGCACTCGCGGCGCGCCTGGTTCACCAACTCGCCTGAACTACTACCTGGCGGCGCTCTTCTTCAATGCGTTCCCGCTGCCGCAGCGCGAGGCGGGCGCGCGGCAGACGCTGCAGTACATCGGCGAGGTGCTCGACGCCGGCTTCTCGGTGCTGATCTTCCCGGAGGGCCGGCGCACGCAGGCGGGCGAAATCGACCGGTTCCGGCCGGGCATCGGGATGATCGGCGTCGCGCCTGGACGTGCCGGTCGTGCCGGTCCGCATCGAGGGGCTCGACAAGGTGCTGCACCCGACCTGGAAGATGGCCAGACCGGGCCGAGTCCGGGTCGCCTTCGGCCAGCCGCTGCGGCTGGCGGGCGACGACTACGAGGCGCTGGCGGCGCAGGTCGAGAACGCGGTGCGGGCCCTCTGATACAATGTCTTGTTGAAGAGAAAGGACTGCTAGCCGTTTGAGCAAGGACGATCTGATTGACATGCAGGGGACCGTGGTCGCGGTCCACAGCGGCGGACTTTACCGCGTGCAGT
The DNA here is from genome assembly GCA_963825245.1 of uncultured Acidobacteriota bacterium. Lineage (GTDB taxonomy): Bacteria > Acidobacteriota > Vicinamibacteria > Vicinamibacterales > CAVVIG01 > CAVREM01. Next base: position 99,184 of record CAWGSJ010000015.1, on the reverse strand, counting down.
GCGACGCCGGCCACGAAGTGCTCGCCCAGCTGAGCGGCCGAATGCGCCGCTTCAGAATCAAGGTTGTCCCGGGAGATCGCGTGACCGTCGGCGTTTCGCCGTACGACCCGGTCCGCGGCATCATCACCTTCCGGGCCCGCTAGCCGAAAGACGTTTGAACTCCAATACAACCGATCGAAAACATCACCGAGGCCCAACACGGAAGGGTCGTCGTTCGTCGTTCGGCCGTTCGCACGGTCGCCGCGCGAACGCACCAACGACGAACGACGCCGCACCTGCGCTGACCCCGATTTCGCTGCGACACGACGCCGGTCCCGTTCACGTCGCTGGCCATCGATCCGCGCCTGCTCGAGGGCGTGCGCGACCTGGGCTTCGTCGAGACGCGGCCCGTGCAGAGCGCGGTCATTCCGCTGGCGCTAAACGGCGCCGACCTTATCGCGTGCGCCGAAACCGGCACAGGCAAGACGTGCGCGTTCGTCCTGCCGACGCTGCAGCGGCTGCTCGACGTGCGGCCGACCTGAAGGTCGGCACGACGATTGACGTAGTCGTGCAGGCCTTCAGGCCTGCCTTGAACGAAGCGCCCGCAGCCCAGCCCCCAGTCGCAGCCGCGTCCTGATCCTCGCTCCGACGCGCGAGCTCGCGGTGCAGATCGAGGACGAGATCCACGGTCTCGCCTACCACACGTCGATCACGAGCGCCGCGGTCTACGGCGGCGTCGAGATGGGCGGGCAGGAACGAGCGCTCCGCGCCGGCGTCGACATCATCGTCGCCACGCCCGGGACGGCTCATGGACCACATGCGCCAGCAGAACGCCGACCTCGGCGCGATCGAGCTGCTGGTCCTCGACGAGGCCGACCGCATGATGGACATGGGCTTCTGGCCCGACGTCAAACGGATCATCGCGGCGCTGCCTGCCGAGCGGCAGACGCTGCTCTTCTCGGCGACGATGCCCGACGAAGTGGTGCGGCTGGCGCTCGAGATCATGCGCGAGCCGAAGTTCGTCCAGGTCGGGCAGCGCAGCAAGCCGGCGACGTCGATCTCGCACCAGGCGGTGATCGTCCCGTCGAACCGCAAGCTCGATTGGCTGATCGACCACCTTCGCCGTCCGGCAGGGCCGGTGCTGGTGTTCTCGCGGACGAAAATCGGCGCGGACCGGCTGTCGCGACGGCTGGCGGCGGCCGGCGTGCAGTGCACGGCGCTTGCACGCCGATCGATCGCAGGATCAGCGGCGAGCGGCAGTGGAAGGGTTCCGGGGCGGACGGTACCTGCGTCCTCGTGGCGACCGACATCGCCGCCCGCGGTCTCGACATCGACGGCATCCACACGGTGATCAACTACGAGATGCCCGATTCGCCCGATGCCTACGTGCACCGCGTCGGCCGCACCGGTCGTGCGGATGAGGTCGGCCACGCGATTACGCTCGTGCTGCCCGAGGAGCGCGCCGACCTGGCCGTCCTAGAAAAGACCGTTGGCGTTCGCTTAGAATGTAATCAGGATGTCTGATCCGTTTTCACCAAACGTGCCAACCGCCGGTGGAACAGGTCCAGCTCCCGACACGCTCGAGTCGCCGTCGACGCAGGCTCCCGTGTCCGAGGCGATGATCAAGTTCAAGTCGTGCCGGTGGCGACGTCCGCCGGAAGACGGCCCGGAATGCTGCGGCCACCGCGACGTGCTGCCGATTGCCGGGACGAGCTTCAACCCCGACGCGTGGTGCCCCGACTGCACGTTCTTCAAGCTCCGCCGTACGCCCAAGAAGCGCGATCCCGACGAATACCGATACTAGAAGGGCGGACCTGTAGGGCGGACCTTTAGGTCCGCCTTGTACCCACCGCCATGATCGCCCGGCCTAACGGCCGCGGCCTACTCCGAGAACTCTCTGGCCAGCTCGACCCACTCGCCGTGCGGCGCGAGCTGCTGGTAGGCGCGCCAGTGCGGGCCGGGCGTCGTGCGACTGGCCCATCTTCTCGAACGTCACCGCGAGATAGAAATGGGTGTCGGCGTAGAACGGGATTCAGCCGCAGCGCCTCGCGATAGCAGGCCTGGGCTTCCGCGAACCGGCCGAGATCGTGGTAGATGTTGCCCAGGTTGAAGTGCGCCTCGAAGAAATCGGACTCGAGGCCGATCGCCCGTTCGTAGAGCGCCTGCGCCTCGACCAGCTCGTCGCGGCTGTAGTGAATGTTGGCGAGGTTGATCAGCGCCGCAACCAGATACGGATCGTGCTCGAGCGCCTTCCGGTAGGCCATCGCCGCCTCGTCCCGCTTCGCGGCGTCGCCGTCGTCGAGCGCTGATCCGGCGCGGAAATACTCCTCCGCCGCCGCCGTGTCGCGGACCGCGCCGGGCTGTTCGGGACGCGGCGCCGGCTGCGGCGCTTCAGCGTCAGAATCTTCGCAGGCGCGGCATCGAGGCGGAAATCGAACGCGAGCTGGCCGACGCGCGCGGCGACGAGCGACCGCACGACCGCGCGGAACGATAGGCCCTTCGCGAGGCTGTCGTTCGCCTGCTTGATCAACGCCAGGTCCTGGAACGCGAAGAACGTATCGGCGTTGGTCCGCAGGACCGGTCGAATCAGGCCGCACTTGATCAGGTAGCGCAGGTGGTCCTCGCGCAGCGACCGGTAGCGCGCCAGCAGATCGCGCATGGCGTGATACTGCTGCCTCAGCGCTTCGACCGTGGGCACCTCCACCAGGCGGCAGAACTGATCCTCGGACACGATCGTGATGAACGCCGCGTTCTGCGCGATTCAGCTCCTCGGCGCGCACCAGCTTCTGGCTCTTCTCGCGCTCGCCGAGTCCGCCGAATCCCTCGGCTCCGACGACGAGCATCGTCGTCTTCGCCGTCACGTCGTCGGCGGTCTCGCCGCCATGCTCGGCGACGAGCGCGCGCGCATCGCGGCGGCCGAGGGAACTGAGTTTTCCGGTGAAGACGACGAGCTGTCCTGCGAGACGTGGGCCTGGCTGGTCCGGCGACAGTGCGTGCAATCGGCCTCCGCTGCCGTAAGAAGGAGAGTCGAAGACAAGATGCGGCAGAATCGGCGCTGAAGTCAATTGGGTAAATTGGGTAATCTGGTAATCGCTCCATGTTCTCGCAGGCGACGTCGGCGGCACCAAGACGCTGCTCGGACTGTTCGAGGCGATCGGCCGCCGCCCCCCTCAGGTGGCGACGCGCGAATACGCGACGCTCGACTTCCCGAGTCTCGTCGCGATGATCGAGGACTTCAAGCAAGGCCGCCGGCGCCGGCGGCACGGATCGACGCGGCATGCTTCGGCGTCGCGGGTCCGGTGATCGGCAACGTCGGTCAGCTCACCAACGTTCCGTGGCGCGTCGAAGCCGATCGGATTGCCGAGACGTTCGGCATCCGCCGCGTATCGATCCTGAACGATCTCGAGGCGACGGCGCATGGCGGTGCCGCTGCTGGACAGCACGAACTGCACACGCTGCAGCGAGGCGAGTTTCTGCCGCGACGGCAACATCGCGGTCATCGCCGCCGGCACTGGACTGGGCGAAGCGCTTCTCCACCGCGTCGACGGCCGGTACATCCCGTCGCCCGGCGAAGGCGGCCACGCCGACTTCGCGCCGCGCAACGAACGCGAGATCGCCGTGCTCCGCGACTGACGAGGAGATTCGGACGAGCGTCGGTCGAACACGTCCTCTCGGGACCCGGGCTGCAGAACCTCCACCGCGTCACGCATCGGAACGCCTGTCCGGCCGCCGAGCGTGGGCACGACACGCCGTCTGCCGCGGCCATCTCGCGCGCCGCCCTCGAGAAGAGATGCCCGGCGTGCGTCGAAGCGCTGGAGATCTTCGTCGACGTGTACGGCGCGGAAGCCGGCAACCTCGCGCTGCGATCGCTGGCGACCGGCGGCGTGTTCGTCGGCGGCGGCATCGCGCCGAAGATCCTGGCCGCCCTCACCGACGGCCGCTTCATGCGAGCCTTCGTCGCGAAGCCGCCGCACGTGCCGCTGCTGTCATCCATGCCGGTGCACGTCATCGTCAACGCGGACGCAGCCCTCATTGGCGCCGCCGTCTGCGCAGGCCTGCTGGCTGACTGATTGAGATCCTGCCTTCCTGGTATTTCTGTTCACATATCTGACTCGAACGTCAGCGAGCGAACAGAAACGACGACTGTCAAAAATGTTGCTGGAAAACGGTTGAGGACGGGCTGTAATCTGGCTCTACCGTGATCTGGTTCTTCGACCGCAACGGCGAGAAACTTCGCTACGAGATCAGCCGCGACCGCTCCGACGGGCGGTACCGGCTCGTGATCACCCACCCCGATGGCACCGAGTCGGTCGAGGAAATCGATCAAGCCACCGAGTTGATCGAACGTTCCGTCAGGTTGATGAACAACCTCCGCAGACGACGGCTGGCGAGTCGCCTGAAAAAGCCGGCGCCTCAGGATCTGACGAGCTCCCGAATCCTCGGATTGACGATCGCGCCCTCGTGCGTGACGAGCGTTTCCCGCGTGATTTCGTCCGCCTGATCGATGCGGACCGACCCGTCCTTCACCAGATGGTTGAGGAACGTCGTGATGTTCTTCGCGTACATCTGGCTCGCGTGATACGGCACCGTCGACGGGCAGGTTGGTCGGGCCGAGAATCGTCACGCCGTGGGCGTGGACGGTCTCGTCGGCCTTCGTCAGCTCGCAGTTGCCGCCGCGTTCGGCGGCAAGGTCGACGATGACCGATCCCGGGCGCCATCCCGGCGACGGCGTCGGCCGTGATCAGCACCGGCGACTTCTTGCCTGGCACCGCGGCAGTCGTGATGACGACGTCGCTGGCGGCCACGCTCTTCGCCATCAGCTCGCGCTGGCGCCGGTAGAACGTCTCGTCCTGCGCCCTGGCGTAGCCGCCCTTGTCTTCCGAGGCCGCCGTCTCGAGCGGCAGCTCCACGAAGCGGGCGCCCAGGCTTTCCACCTGTTCACGGACGGCCGGGCGCACGTCGTACGCTTCGACCCGGGCTCCCATGCGCCGCGCGGATGCAATCGCCTGCAGGCCGGCGACGCCGGCGCCGATGACGAAGACGCGGGCCGGCGCGATCGTGCCGGCCGCCGTCATCATCATCGGAAACATTCGCGGCAGCTCGTTGGCCGCGAGCAGCACCGCCTTGTAGCCGGCGATCGACGCCATCGACGACAGGGCATCCATGCTCTGCGCGCGCGTGATGCGCGGGATGAGCTCCATCGAGAACAGCGACGCGCCGCGCGCCGCGACCGCTTCGGTCGCCTCGTGCGCGGTGAGCGGTTCGGCGAAGCCGATCACGACCTGTCCCTGCCGCAGCCGCGCCGTGTCGTCGCTGCCGTGCGCCGCGTTGGCGCCCGGCGCGCGCACCATCAGCACGACGTCCGCGCGCGAAAAGACATCCGCGCGCGACACGGTCCGTGCGCCCTCTGGCCGTGTAGTCGGCATCCGGAAATCCGGCCGAAGCACCCGCGCCAGACTCGACGATTACCTCGCCGCCGGCTTTGATCAACGGAGGGATGACGGATGGGATGAGGGCGACCCTGCGCTCGCCCGGGAAGGTTTCTCGCGGTACGCCGACGATCATGTGCCGCATATTGTACGTAAAATAGGCAGATGCGGCTGATAGTGCTGGCGATGGTCGCGGCTTCGGCGCTCGCGCCGTCGATGCGGCTGCGCGCGCAGTCGAGCGCCGCGGCGCCCGGCCGCGACGCGGCTGTGCCGTTCAAGGTCGGCGAGCGACTGACCTACGACGTCACCTGGTCGACGTTCCTGGTTGCGGGCACCGCCTACGCAACGGTCGCCGCGCGGCAGGACGGCGGCGGAGGGCCCGCGTACCAGATCGTCGCCGACGGCCGTCCCGTCCCGCTGCTGCAGCGCCTCTACAACATCTACTACAAGATGGAGTCGATGCTCGATACGGTGACGCTGCTGCCGCAGCGGATGTCGCTGTACAGCGAGGAGCGCACCGGCAAGCGGCTCGCCAACACGCGATTCGATCGGCCGAAGCAGAAGGCGTTCTTCGAGCTCGACGACGCGGGGACGCCGCTGAAGAGCGAGCTGGACGTGCCTCCGCAGGTGCAGGATGGCCTGTCAGCGGTCTACGTGCTCCGCGCCATGAACTTCAAGGCGGGCGAGCGGATTTCGATGCCGGTGACCGACGACGGCAACGTGTATACAGTGCAGGCGGACCCGGTCGCCGTCGAGCAGGTCCGCGTTCCCGCTCGGCACGATGGAAGCGTGGCGCGTGAACGTGTCGGTCGTCGACGCCGCCGGGCAGCCGGCGATAAGCGACGCGGCCGTGTGGTATTCCACCGACGCGCGGCGCCTCCCCATCAAGCTGCAGGGGCGCCTCCCCGTCGGCCACTTCGTCCTCGTCTTGCGAGAGGTTACCAATTGAGGCAGCAGCGCCGGCGGCCATGCCGGGCTTTGTCGCGAGGCATCAGCGTAAGTTCGCGGCGGGGGTGGGGCCCCGCCGCCATTGGAAAAGCGCCTGCGGCCATGCGAGCCCGAGGACAAGTGGATCCGAGGGCGAGCATCAGCGTAAGTTCGCGGCGGGGGTGGGGCCCCGCCGCCATTGGAAAAAAGTGAAGATTGTCCTCAATGGCGATCCTTACGACGTGCCCGGACCAGTGACGATCGCCGACCTGCTGACGCGCCTGGACATCGACTCGCGGCGCGTGGCGGTCGAACGAAACTTCGTCGTCCTGAAGCGCGCCTCGTTCGACACGACGGAAGTCAGTGACGGCGATCAGATTGAGATCGTGAACTTCGTGGGCGGTGGATAGACCCGCCGCCATTGGAACGACAGCGCCTGCGGCCATGCCGAGCCGAGGACAAGTGAATCCGAGGCAAGGCATCAGCGTAAGTTCGCGGCGGGGGTGGGGCCCCGCCGCCATTGAAAAAAGTTGGCAGCGCCATGGACACTTTCACTATCGCCGGCAAGACCTTCACTTCCCGCCTGATTGTCGGCACGGGCAAGTACTCGTCTCCCGCCGTGATGGTCAAGGCGCATGAGGCATCGGGCGCCGAGATGGTGACCGTTGCCGTCCGGCGCGTGAACATCTCGGATCGATCGAAAGAGTCGTTGCTCGACTACATCGACACGTCGAAGTATTTCCTCCTACCGAACACCGCCGGCTGTTACACGGCGGACGACGCGATTCGCACGGCGCGGCTCGGGCGCGAAGCGGGGCTCTCGAACTGGGTGAAGCTCGAGGTGATCGGCGACGAGCGCACGCTCTTCCCCGACAACGAGGCACTGCTCGAGGCGACACGTGTTCTCGTGCGCGAGGGCTTCGTCGTGCTCCCCTACACCAGCGACGATCCGATCGTCTGCCGCAAACTGGAAGATGCGGGCGCCGCGGCCGTGATGCCGCTGGGCGCCCCGATCGGGTCGGGGCTCGGCATCCAGAACGTGAACAACATCCGGATCATCCGCGAGTTCGCACGCGTGCCGCTCATCGTCGACGCCGGAGTTGGCACCGCCTCGGACGCGGCGCTGGCGATGGAACTGGGGGCCGACGGCGTCCTGATGAACACGGCCATCGCCGGCGCGCAGGATCCAGTAGCCATGGCTGAGGCAATGAAACTGGCCGTGAAGAGCGGCCGCCTGGCCCATCTAGCGGGGCGCATACCCAGAAAGATGTACGCCTCGGCGAGCAGTCCCGTGGAGGGGCTCGTCGGGCGGTAAATTCATGATTGCAATCGCTTTCACAGGAATGTAACCTCAGCAGGAAAGAGTGAAGCGGATTCCGCCCGCCTCATTAGACAATTCACACGACCGATCGGGCACGGCCGTTGCCGTCCCGGGTTCACAGGTGCGTCACAAGGTCCTGATCGTCGACGACAACGAGGCCGCCCGCACTGGCCTCGCCAAGATCCTCGAACGAGCCGACTTCACCGTGTTTTCGGCGGCGACGTTTGCTGAGGGTCGAAGTGCGCTCACCAAGGAACAGCCCGACCTCCTGATCGCCGACGTCCGCCTGGGTGAGTACAACGGGCTGCAGCTGTTGGCGGGCGCGTCACGCCCCATGCCGGCCATCATCGTCACGGGCTACCCCGATCCGGTCCTCGAAGCCGACGCAAGACGGATGGGTGCGGATTACCTGGTCAAGCCCGTATCCCCCACAGCCCTCGTGGAGCTGGTACGGCAGAAGCTGACGACGCCCCAGGAACAGATCTTCCGGCCGGCACGGAAGTGGGAGCGCAAGCAGATCAGCGGCAGCCTGCCGGCGCGCGTCGGCGACGAGCCGGCGCGTATCCTCGACGTCAGCTACGGCGGACTGCGGTTCGAGTTGGAGCGAAAGCCGGAGCGCCCCGTCCCGTCGTCGTTCACGCTCGACTTCCCGGCCTCCGGCGTGTCAGTGCCGGTCGACGTCGTCTGGACGACGCGTGTTGGCGAGGAGCACTGGGTCTGCGGCGCGAGCGTCGCGCAGGAAGCCGCCGCCGCGCACGCCTGGCAGGGGCTCGTCGACGCCGTGGCGTAGAACTTTTTCTTACCGAAGGGCTCCCCTCGGATTCCCCGGACACGTCTCTCGCGCGGCTGCGTGGGTCCGCTTCCGCCTCCACGCGAAACGCTACGGCAAACCTCGCCGGCCTTGGCGTACACAGGCCATTCGCGCCTGCCCACCGTAGCAGCGGCGGCGTTCAACGCTGCGAAGGTGGGTGGCCCCGCGCGCGCTCGCTCACCTCGCATTCCCTAGCGATCCTTTCCGCCTCCTTCGTCCTTCTCGCTGCTTTCCCGATTGACTTGCCGCCTACCTCAACAGTATAAATTCACTCTTCTGTCTTAATACGTCACAACAAGAACATCACATGACGTTCAGAAACGACCACTATGGTCTCTGGGGGCTAGCATGAGCAGAATAAATGGGTCAGATCCGCACGCTTGGGGGCGTCAGAAGTCGCTCGTCAGGGCCGCGCTCGCGGCCGCTCTGCTCATCCCCGGGTACGCCTCGAACGCGCTGGCAGCGGGAAGCATCAGCGGGCAAATCACGAACTCGGTGACTCATACCGGGATCGCCGGCGCGAAGGTGCAATTCTACGACTTTAGTGACGGCGACGGTGACAACGTCGTCACCGCCACAGCCGACGCCAATGGGAACTACTCGCAGAATCTGCCTGACGGCTCGTACGTGGCGGTGACGCAAAACACGCAAGGCTATATCAACAAGATCTGGAACAACGTCTCCTGCTCGGCGACGTGCGATGTGGACAGCATCACGCCGGTTGTCGTGGCGGGAGGTGCCGTCACCGGCATCAACTTCGCGCTCAGTCCCGGGGGGGGCAGGATTGCGGGGACGATCACCAGTTCGGCGACGGGAAATCCGATCGCCGGCGCGCTCGTGTTTTTCATCGATGGAGGTGGGCAACTTCCCATTTTCGACCGCGACGACAGACAGCCTCGGCCACTACCTGAGTGACGGCGGCACCGATACCGGGAACGTCTTCGTCATCACCGCCAACGGCCAGGGATATCAGGACGAGTCGTATAACAACCACAAGTGCACGATAGAGACCTGCGATACAGCAGATCCTGTCGCTGTCACGCTCGGCGCAACGACGAACGGCATCAACTTCGCGCTCGATCCTGGTGGCCGCATCTCGGGGACGGTGCAGAGACGTCAACAACTCGCCGCTCGCAACTGTCAACGTGCAGGTCCACGACTCGACTGGAGAGCAAAGTCGACGAGGTGGTGACGGACGCATCGGGCAACTTCATCACCAGCGGCCTGCCGTCGGGCACCTATTACGTCAGCACGGATAACTCATTGGGGCTCGTCGACTATCTTTGGAACAATCTCGTCTGTGCGGGCGGCTTCTGCAATCAAACACAGGGGACGCCGATCTCCGTCACGGTGCCGTCCACGACGAGCGGCATCAACTTCGTCCTGACCGCCGGGCAAGACGATTTCCGGAACGGTGACCGCCGCAGCGGGTGGTGCGCCGCTTGCGAGACGTATTTGTCGATCTGGTCGAATTCGAGCGGCGCGTTCGTTGGCGGCGCCATCACCGACGCCATCTGGCACGTTCACGACCGGAGCCGTCCCGCACTGGAACCTACTACGCGACACGTTTCCGCCAACGGCTACGTGCACGCAGCTCTACAACCACATCTCGTGCCCGACAGCTGCCCGCCCACGAATGGCACGCCGATCGTCGTCTCGAATCAACCGGTCACCAACATCAACTTTTCGCTGCTTGCCACTGGCACCGGATCGATTACGGGAACTGTGACCGACGGCTTCAACGGCAATCTTCCCACCGGGTTGTCGGTTCAGCTGGTGATGCCGAGCGGCGAGGTCGTGGCCACGACCACACCAACAGCGGGGGTGTACACATTCAGCAACGTTGCCACGGGCTCCTATTACGTGCGGACGAATGCGCCTGCCGAGCGGCATCCCGTTACATCAACCAGCTGTACAACGGCGTGACCTGCGTCAACAGCTGCTCGATCTTTACCACCGTCGGCGGCACTCTGGTGAACGTGAGCAACGGCGTCGCCACGAGCGGCATCAACTTCACCCTCCAGCGCGGCGGCGTCATCACCGGCACCATCACCGCTGCCGCCATTAACGCACCGCTCTCTGGGCATCGGCGCGCAGGTGTTCAACTCCGCGGGTGTCATCGTCGGAACCTTCAACACCAACGCCTCGGGTGTCTTCACCTCGACTGGCCTGCCTGCAGGCACGTACTACGTCCGCACCGACCAACACCCAGGCCTACATCAACCAGCTGTGGCAAGGCCAATCGTGTCCGCAGACCGGTTGCATTGTCACCGCTGGCACGCCCGTCGTGGTGAACGGGGCGACAGTGAGCGGGATCAGATTTCGCGTTGGCCATCGGCGGACGGATCAGCGGGAAGGTCACCGACGCGTCGAATGCGCAAGCCCTGCAGAACGTCGCCGTTCAGATCTTCTCGTCCGGCGGCGTGAACCTTGGCACCGTGAACACTGACGCGTCGGGCAATTACACGACGTCCGGATTGCCGGCGGGCACGTACTTACGTGCGCACATCGACTGGGCTGCTGTTCGTGAACAATCAGCAGCTCGCGTTCGTGGATCAGCTGTAGAGCGGCACGCAGTGTGTGCCTGCCTGCCTGAATCCCACAGTGGGGACGCCCGTTACGGTGACCAGCGTGGCGACCACGAGCGACATCAACTTCGCGCTGTCGAGAGGCGGCATCGATTTCCGGCGCGGTGATCGATGCAGACACCGGAGCGGGACTGTCGCGTCGGCGTGCAGATCTACACCTCTGCCGGCGTCGTTCGCGAAGGCCGCTGGCGACAAATGCAGCCGGTGGATACACGGTGGCGGGGTTGCCGCCGGGAACGTACTTCGCCCGGACAGCGTCGGTGCCCAGCGGTCTGTTCTATCAGGACGCGCTGTACAACGGCATGCCGTGCAGCTCGGGCTGTTCGGTGACGACCGGCACGCCCATCACGGTCCTGTCTGGCGTGGCTCGAACGGCGTCGACTTCGCGCTCTCGTCAGGAGCCGGAGGCATTTCCGGGACGATCACGGACGTGCGGACCGGAGCGCCGCTGCCGGGCGTCTCTGTTGCAGATCTACTCGGCCTCCGGGGTGTTCACCGAAGTTCGCGATCACGAATCTCGCTGGAGCGTACGCGACGTCCGGCCTGGCGCCCGGCACCTATTACGCCCGGACGTTGCAAGAGAACGTCCCGACAGGACACGCCAATCAGCTTTACAGCGGCATGCGGTGCGTCTGAACTGCACGGTGACGAACGGCACGCCGATCGTCGTCGCGGCAGGAGCGATGACGAGCGGGATCGATTTTGCGCTGGGCAGCCCGCTCACGAAGGGGGACTTCGATGGCGACGGCAAGACCGACTATCGCGGTCTGGCGTCCCTCGACGGGGACGTGGTACGTGATCAACAGCTCGAATAACAGCGTGACGGCGCAGCAGTGGGGCGCGCGGCGACGCGCCCTACAATGACGTCCCGGTTCCCGGCGACTACGACGGGGACGGCAAGACCGATATCGCGGTCTGGCGGCCCTCGACTGGGACGTGGTAGGTGCATCAACAGCTCGAATAACAGCGTGACGTCGCAGCACGTGGGGCGGCGGCGACGCGCCCTACAATGACATCCCGGTTCCCGGCGACTACGACGGGGACGGCAAGACCGACTATCGCCGTCTGGCGTCCCTCGACGGGATGCTGGTACGTGATCAACAGCTCGAATAACAGCGTGACGTCGCAGCAGTGGGGGCGCGGCGACGCGCCCTACAATGACGTCCCGGTTCCCGGCGACTACGACGGGGACGGCAAGACCGACTATCGCCGTCTGGCGTCCCTCGGACTGGGATCTGGTGCGTGCATCAACAGCTCGAATAACAGCGTGACGTCGCAGCAGTGGGGGCGCGGCGACGCGCCCTACAATGACATCCCGGTTCCCGGCGACTACGACGGGGACGGCAAGACCGACTTCGCGGTCTGGCGGCCCTCGACTGGGATCTGGTGCGTGATCAACAGCTCGAATAACAGCGTGACGTCGCAGCAGTGGGGGCGCGGCGACGCGCCCTACAATGACATCCCGGTTCCCGGGCGACTACGACGGCGACGGTAAGACCGACTATCGCGGTCTGGCGTCCCTCGACTGGGATGTGGTACGTGATCAACAGCTCGAATAACAGCGTGACGTCGCAGCAATGGGGGCGCGGCGACGCACCGTACAACGACCACGCGATCCCGTCATCCGGGTTACGGTAAGCGCGGGCGCTACTTACACGAACCCCCGGAGCCTCAAGGGCCCACACGTCTGGGCTCTTGAGGCTCTCCAGTCCTGACGACCTTCAGTCCTAGACAGACTAGCGCGCGTGGTCCGCCCTCATCGCGAGTCCAAGCTTCCCCAGCGAAGCATTGCCCGTTTCACGAGCAACCTGGCCTGTAAGGCCGTGAACGCCACCGGCGCGAGCAGCGGGTTTCCGTGCTTTCGGTAGTACCGGTATGCGCTCTGATGAAACGCGACGAGGGATGCTTCGCGCGCATGCTGACTGCTGCGGCCGGTCAGGTGCGTGACCGAAACCGCCGGGTTGTAGTAAGTCAGCCAACCCGCCCGCTTCAGCCGCCGGCAGAGGTCGGCGTCTTCCCAGTACAGGAAGAACTGCTCGTCCATTCCGCCGATCGCGGCGAACGCGTCGCGACGGACCATCATGCAGGCACCGCTCACCCAGTCGACTTCGATCGGCTCGCCAGGCAGGTCGCGGACCAGATTCCGCGTCGTCCAGGGATTGTCCGGCCAGACCCGCGTGAGCGAGCTGGTTCGGCCGGCAAGGCCCGTCGTGATGCCTGGAAACCGCCGCGCAGACGCCTGAATCGAGCCGTCGGCCTCGCGAACGATGGCGCCGCAGACGGCGGCCTTCGGGTGAGCGGACATCCATGAAGCGAGCGGCCGCGGATCGCTGGCGACGATGCAGTCCGGGTTCAGCAGCAGGACGTACTCGCCGGTCGTCTCGCGTACACCTCGATTCACCCCGGCCGCGAAGCCTGGATTGCCGGCAATCGGGATGAACCGCACCGCCGGGAATCGCGTGGCGAGGCGTTCGAGCGACTGCGGCTGCGTCTGGTGATCGACGACGACGACGTTGGCCGGTGCGATGAACGGCGCGAGCGATTCGAGGCAGTTGGCGAGCGGATCGTACGCGAGATAGTTGACGATGACGACCGACAGCCGCGCAGTGCTGGACGACTCGTTCGAAGGATCCTGGAGCACGTCGTGGGACTCTAGCGCCGGGCTTCGAAAAACAGGCACTGCTTCCCGAGGACGCCCATGCTGCGTCCACTCGAGGGCGGCGGATTCCTGCGTGCTAGGATCCTTCCTTCCGTCGTGAACAGCAGCCTTCCAAGCATCTCTGTCCTGGTTCTGAACCTCAACGGCCGCGGGCACCTGGATGCGTGTCTTTCCAGCCTCGAAGCGCAAGTCTATCCGAGGGAGCGATTCGAGATCGAGGTCGTCGACAACGGTTCGACCGACGGTTCGCTAGCGTTCATCCGTGCGCGGTATCCGCGGGTTCGCGTCCTTGCCCTGGAGCGGAACCGGGGATTCTGCGCTCCCTACAACGCCGCGATTCAGCGCTGCGACAGCGACTTCGTGGCGCTGTTGAACAACGACGCGCGTGTCGATCCTCACTGGCTCGCGGAGCTGGTTTCGGCCGCGGATCGGCATCGGGCGGCCGCGGTCGCCTCGAAGATTCTGGACTGGACCGGCGAAACGATCGATTTCGTCGGCGGCGTCACGTCGTTCATCGGCCACTCCTGGCAGCGCGACTTCGGTGCACCCGCCTCACGCGCCCTACGACGAAGGTCGACTGCTGTTTGCGTGCGGCCGGTTCGATGCTGTTCAGCCGCGACGGCGTTTCTCGATGCCGGGGCATTCGACGAGGACTTCTTCGCCTACTTCGAGGACGTCGACCTCGGATGGCGTCTGAACCTCTTCGGCCACGACGTGGTCCTTGCGCCGAGGGCCGTGACCTATCATCGCCTGCACGGCACATCGTCCCGGTGGGCGTTGACGCTGCGGCTGCGTCTTCTCGAGCGCAACGCGCTCGCGATGATCTACAAGAACTACGAGGCCGCGACGCTCGCGCGTGTCTTGCCGGCCGCGATCGCCCTCTCGCTGCTGCGAGGGCTGCGATCTCGGCATCGACAAGCTGAAGCTGGCCTTTTCGGAGCGGCCCCCGACGAGTCGTCGACGTCAGCCGCACCTCGTCGCCACCTGATCGCGCTCGAGGACTTCTGCCGCCAGTTGCCGGAGCTCAGGCGCAAGCGCGCGCTCATCCAGCAGCGCCGCCGCCGCTCCGACGCCGAGCTGTTCGAGCTGTTCGGCGACCCGTTCCGTCTTCACGAACCGGTCGACGTATACGAAGAGATCGCACGCGCGCTGATCCGCGATTTCGGCATCGACGAGATCTTCGGTGCGGCCGCGCAAGCGTCGCCGCGGCCGGCGCCGGCCGATCCGCCGCCGCACCGGCCAGCTTGCCCAGGCCGACCGAACGCCGGTGCCGGCAGGACCAGCCGACGGTTTCGATCGTCATCCTGACGGCGCTCGGCGCGACCCACCTGCGCGAGTGCCTCGCCTCCCTTCGCCAGCAGACCTATCCTGCCGATCGCGTCGAGGTCATCGTCGTCGACAACGGCTCGGTCGAGGATCCGACCGACGAGGTGCTCGCGCATTTTCCGACGGCGCGTGTTCATTCGAAACGAAACGAACTCGGCTTTGCGGCCGGCAACAACCTCGGGGCGGCGCGCCGCGACCGGCGACTACGTGGTCTTTCTGAACGACGACACGCGCGCGCATCCGGACTGGCTGCGTGAGCTCGTCGGAAGCGCGCGGCGTCGCGGCGCCGCGGCGGTCGCGAGCTGCATCCTCGACTGGTCCGGCGACGGCGGTCGACTTCGTCGACGGCGCCGTGAATTTCGAGGGCAAGGGGTTTCAGCTCGACTACGGCGCGCCGGCCGACCGTCTGACGCCTGGAGGAGAAAGCCGCTGCTGTTTGCGCTGCGGCTGCGCGCATGCTGATCGATCGCGCGGTGTTCATCGACGCGGGCGGGTGGGACGAGGAGGCGTTCGCCTACTACGAGGACGTCGAGCTTGGCTGGCGTCTGAACCTGCTGGGCCACGAGGTGTGGTTTGCGCCTCGGAGCCGTCGTCTACCACAAGCATCACGGCACGTCCGGACGATGGCCGGAGCCGCCGCGCATTCGGCTGTACGAGCGCAATTCGCTTCGCAACCTCTATGCCCTCCTCGAGTCGGACTCGCTCGAGCGGGCGCTTCCGGCGGCGCTGCTGCTGGCCGCCGATCGCGCCCTGCTCGGCACGGGGCTAAGCCGCGTGGCGGAAAACTCCCCGCAATCCGCCCGGCAGCGATTGATTCGCTCCGTCAAGGCGGCCTTTCGCGCGAGGAAAATCTCGAAAGCCACGCCGCTCAGCCACGCGATACGGGGTCTCGGGATCAGGGGATTTTTCGGCGTTCCGAGGGACGTCGTGCGCCTCTTTTTCGCGAAGCAGTCACGCTCGCGCCGGGAGGCGTACCTCATCGAGCAGGGAGGCGTCCCCGTGACGTTCGATTCCTGGAGGGAACCGATTCCGATCGACGCGGCAGCGATCCTCGCTGGCGTGTATGGCTTCCTCTCGGATCTCCCGAACCTGACCGAGCGCCGGACCGAGCTCCAACGGCGGCGGAGCGCTTCCGACCAGCAGGTGCTCGGGCGTTTCGCGACGCACTGGCTCGCGCCGTCGCCTGCGCATTTTCAGGCAGAACACAATACCCACCATGCCATGCTGGTCGACGAGTTTGCGCTCGCGACCATTCCGGAATCCCAGACGGTCAACGCGCCAGGACGCTGACCTAGAGACCAAGAAGCCATCTCAAGAACCAGCTGACCTGCGCCGCGAGCGAGCGCGCGAGCGAGCCACGCGAACGGAGCGCGCCGGCGTAGCGGCGCGCGAGAGAGCGTGTCGGGGAGTCCGAGGGGCGAAGCCCCTCGGGTAAGACTAGGGCAGCTCGTATAACCAGAACCCGCTGACGGGCACCGTGAGGATCGGCCGGAGCTTGGCGGCGACGTCCGGGGGCGGCCGGGTCGTGAACGCGGCGTAGCGCACGCCGATGCTGCGGAGGGCAGGGTCCAGCGGGCTCACCCTCAACCTCACCAGGTTGGGCGGCAGCGGCTCGAACCCCGCAGGACGGTTCGCCGTATTCCGGCTCGGCGAGCAACCACATGCTCCGGTTGATCAGGTTGTGCTGCGCGCCCGTGGGATCGAAGACGCTCAGCGTCTTCAGATCCGGCACGTACTTCAGGCCGTTGACGACCTCGCATCCGACCGCCGAGAAGAAACCAGTTGCCGCCACGGACTCCGAGTAGACGATCCATCGATGGCGCAGCAGGTCCGGGCTGCCCTGAACGACGCGAAACAAAGGAGCCGATTCGAAGACCCGCAGGCCGCGATCGATCGGATTCACGTGCCCGAAAAGAGCGGCGTGCGGGACAATCAGGAACGCAGCCAGCCACGCGAAGCGGTTCTCGACGAGGGTCACAATCAGCACGGTCGTGTAGCAGGCTGCGACGAAGAGCTCGCCGTTCGTCAGAAAATTTGCGAGGCTGATATTGATCAGCCGAAAGATCGGGTACGCGCTCGCCAGGACGGCGACCGCCAGAACGAGAGTCCGCCTGGTCTGCGCGCTTCTCGGCACCTTCAGAAGCTCGCAGGCTGAGCACGATCCCCACGAGCGCCACGTTGACCAGACCGAGCACGTGCAGGCATCGAATGGCGCCCGACTTGTTCATGAACGTCGCGCGGCCAATCGCCTCCGGCACAGGCAGCGTCATCCAGAGGAAGAGCAGCGCGCCGAACGCAGCAAGTATCCAGAAGGCGCGTTTCTTCTCGCCGTCTTCGTTCGTCCCGCGCAGGAGGAAGAAGCTGACCGGCGCCAGCCAGAAGAAGCCGGCGCATTCGCAGATGTTGCCGAAGATGTGTGGCAGCGGATACCGGCCGTCGTCCGCCCAGGGCGAAAAGAAGTGCGAGAACAAGGCGGTGACGTGATAAGCGCCGGAGGGTAACGACCTGAGCCCGGGGTAAACGGTATTCGCCATGGTCGTCAGGGCCGGTTCCGCATCTCGATAGAAGCCGAACATCACCAGTCCCACGACCAGCCAGGCGCCGCCGAGGGCACGCGCTTCGCAGCAGCGCGCCCTCGCGAGTGAAGATGGCCCTCCACCTCGCGGACATCCACCAGATGCAGAGAAACACGCCCAGCCAGACCAATGGGATCTGGTGGGGGATGTACGCGCACAGGGCGAAGTTCACCGCGCCGAAGACGCACGCGACCGCCGCCGCAAGCAGGAGCGCCGGCCGTTTTCCGACCGACATGTAGAAAACCGCGCACATCACCAGGCAGAAGAGTCCGATCATTTCGGGCAGCAGCGACGGCCACGAATACGTCCACTGCACGAAGGGCGACAAGATGTACCAGAGGGTGCCGAACGCCGCGATCGGGCTCGAGCGGGTCAGCAGCAACAGCAGCGAAAAGACGCCCACCGACAGTAGCAGGGCCTTGAACTGCCAGTAAAAAGAAAAGGCATAGGCGGGCGGCAGGACGAAGAAGCCCCAGAACTGCGGCCGGAACACTGTCGTGAAGTGCCGGACCGGAATGTTCGAGATCAGCGACGTGTAGTCCGGGCCGAGGGCGCTGACCTCACCGTCCAGGGGCGCCGATCGGTAGACCTGCTGCAGGATCGCCGGCGTGTGGTAGGCCCATTCGTCGGATCGAATCGGTTTCGGTATCCCGACGATCGGTCGCACGCTCGCCGGGTCCCTGGCGGTCGTCGGTCCGTGCAGAGACATCGACGAGCCGTGTAGCCCGGCCGCCACCGCCAACACGAACAAGATCAGGATCGCGGCATACCATCCGGCTGCCAATCGATCGATCGGCATGAAGTCCGGATCGCTGATCGAGCGAGACAGCCGGTCGAGAGTCAGGCCGACGCGCGTCGCGGGTCGTCGGGCAGCCGCGTACACCGCCGCGCCAGCGGCTGTCATTTGGAGATGCACTAAAGAAGCTACAATTAGACCCTCGGTGACCAGCCCGGTCAAGCGATGCCGCATCGAGCATGAAGTCGTTCATCAAGCGGGTTGTCCCCCGTCCGGTCTGGGACGGGTTTCGCGTCGCATCCGGGCGCGCGCATCTGCCGGAAATGGGACCCGCGGCCGGCGCTCTCTACGAAAGCCTCTACGAAGCGCACGCGCGCTCACATGCCGATGACGACGCTGTCGGCGGCGGATCGTTCGATCTGATCGGTCGCATTCTGTTGAGCGTCCTGCTTCAGGAGGGGATGCAGCGGACTGATACCCTGGTTGATCTCGGCTGCGGCACGGGCCGACTGTCGGTCCACGCGATCCCGGCCCTCGCCGGTGGCCACTACATCGGTATCGACATCTCCGAGACCATGCTCGAGCGTGCTCGCGCCCGCGTTGCGCGGACCACGAATCGTCCGCCGTGCCGGGTGACCTGGATCAAGCAGACGTCGAGCAGCTTCCCGCTCGGCAGCCGTTCAGCGGATTTCATGATTGCCGCCTCAGTGTTCACGCACATGGAACACGAGGACAGCTACAGGTACCTCACCGATGCGCTCCGAATCGTGCGGCCGGCCGGCCGGTTCCTGTTTTCGTGCCTGCCGATGGAGCTGCCCGCCGCCCGTCAGATCTTTCTCCAATCTGCGCAGGACGAGTTGCAGGACCGCTGGAACAAGGTGCGCAGCATAACGACGACGCGCGACTTCATGGAGAACATCGCGGAGCTGGCAGGTTGGAAGGTGCTGCGGTGGCATCCTGGCGATGTCCCGACGATCAGGCTCCTGGACGCTGGCGAGCTCTGCGCGCTCGGCCAATCGATCTGCGTCGTCGAACGCCCCTCGGAGCCAACTTGCTAGGCGGTGGACGGCTTTCGAAAAATGAGGAGGGTCTCGAAGCCGTTTCGCAGAAAGAGCTCGAGCTCGAACGGGACGATGCTGCGGATCGTCGTGACGAGCTCGAGCAGCTCATTGGCAGTCCAGACGTGGAAGTGGATGCTGTAGTCGATGTGCATCAGGTGCGTCACTTCCGCCGCAACCTGAGCCTCGTCGGTGCACTTGTTGACCAGCCGCGTCCACTCTTCGAAATGCTGGCGCCTCGACCACTCCGGGCCTTCCGTAAAATCCCGCATGACGTGCTCGATGGTCGTGCAGGGTCGATCGACGTCGAACGTGAAGCGTTTGTCGGGCACCGCCAGGTAAAGGACGCCGCCCGGTCTCACGACCCGAAGCAGGTTCTGGAACGTGAGAATCGGGTTCTGACAGTGCTCGATGAAGTGATTGGCGATGACGAAATCCTGCGTCTCGTTCCCGATGGTCGTCAGCCGCTCGCCATCGTCGATGATGTCCGTCTCGACGAGCTTGAAGCCGGCCAGCTCCTCGTAATGGCGGCGAAGGTCGGCCGCCGTCATGCGGTCGACGTACCTCACACGGGCCGACGCCGGAACGCGCAGGGGCTGGTGAAGGGCGCCGATCTCGATGCCCTCCCCGCGAAGGTAGGTTGCAGCAACTAGTTCGCGCGTCTCGTGAACCTTGGCCAGAGACCCGCCGGGGTCGAGCGCCGGGGGCGTATTCCCCCCAATCGGCTCGAACCGGCGGACGAGCGCCGCGACCCGCCGCTGCAGTTTTGCGGCGCCTGCGCGAATGTTCACGTGGGGATTATAGAAGAGGACGCATCGGGGCCATTTGGTGAACCAGGTTACGAAACGGCGGATTGGGCTCGCCCTTGGGCTATGGAGCAAGTTGCGCCGTCAGTCCAGTCTCTTCCGGTGGTTTCCAATGATCCACCGGCAGCAGGACGGGTTCATCGCGGCGCGCCGATGCCATTCGCTGGGTCGGGCAGATTGAGATTCGCGGCCGGAGCCATCACGCGCTGTCCTGCGCCCCCGGTTCACGTGCCGCCTTTCCGCTCATCGCCCCACCCGGCTCGCGAGTGGTGACCTGGTGCGCGGTCCTTCCGGAGAGATGGAGCTCGAGCGGCCGCCGTCGAGTGTCTTGTCACCGCGCGGATCGATGGCGTGCCGCAACCGATGACCGCTCGCGTGACGGCTCGAGCCATCTCGAGTCGCGCGCGACCGGCGCTGGCGTCAGGTGGTTCTCGAGCTTCGAAACACCGAGACGCAGCAGATCGAGGTGATGTTGTCGGCCGAAGGTCCAGCCGACACGCCGATTGTCTGGGGTGACCCCCGACTCGAATCTCCGCGGCCGCTCTCCGAGATCGGCCAGTTGCTGAAATCCGTGCGGCCGTTAGTGCTGAGGGGCAAATTCGCAGGGGCCGCACGAGACCTGCACGGGCGGCTGTCGGACTTCACGGCTCCTCCGTCCCTCTACCAGATGTGGGCTGCACGGCAAGCTCCCTCGCCCGAGCAGCTCGAACGGATGAGAATCCAGTCCGAATCGTTCCGCTATCGGCCGCTCGTGAGCGTCGTCACGCCTGTCTACAACACCGATGCCCGATGGCTTCGCGCCTGCATCGAGTCGGTGAGGCGGCAGGCTTATCCAACTGGCAGCTCTGCCTCGCGGACGATGGATCGACGAGCCCGGAAACGCGCGAGGTCCTCCTCGAGTGCCAGGGAGACTCACGAATCAAGATCGCAACGCTGCCGTCGAACGGCGGCATCTCCGCCGCGTCGAACGCGGCCCTGGCGCTGGCCGAGGGCGAGTTCGTCGCCTTTCTCGATCACGACGACGAAATCACGCCCGACGCCCTGTTCGAGGTGGTCGCCCACCTGAACGAGCACCCCGACACCGACTTCATCTACTCGGACGAGGACAAGCTGGAACTGGATGGATCCCGCGGCGGCGCGTACTTCAAGCCGGACTGGTCGCCCGAGCACTTCCTGAACAACATGTACACGTGCCACCTGATGGTGGTGCGCCGCACGCTGCTCGACGCGAATCGGGGGCTTCCGTCGCGGGCTACGAAGGCGCGCAGGACTACGACCTCGTCCTGCGCCTGATGGATCAGACGACGCGAATCCATCACCTCCCGAAGGTGCTCTATCACTGGCGCAAGATCCCGGAGTCGACGGCCTCGGCCGGCGGCGCGAAGCCTTTCGCGGACGACGCCGGCAAGCTGGCGCTGGAGGACTACCTCCGCAGAAACGGTCTGAACGCGGAAGTCCTGCCGACGGGCTTCCCGGGCTTTTATCGCACCCGTTTTGCCATTGAAGGTGAGCCGCTCGTCTCAATCGTTCTGCCGCCGGTCGAGTCCAACGATGAGCTCGATGGCCAGGCTCGTGACGCGCGCGAGCGCACGTTGCATACCCTGGCAAACCGCACCGCCTACCGGCGGTTCGAAGTGGTTCCGTCAGCGGCCCACGCCCAAGGCGATCACCTGTTGTTCCTGGATTGGGGCATGGATGCCAGCGATGACCAGTGGCTGACGGCGCTCCTGGAATACTCCCAGCAGCCCGCCATTGGCGCGGTGGGCGGGAAACTCTTCTATCGAGACGACGGCCTCGAGCATCTCGGCTTGCTGGTCGGTGTGAACGGCGCGGCCACGTCGGCGCTGCACCGGCACCCCCGCTCGTCACTCGGCTACTGGGGAGGCGCCATCATCGCCCGCAACTGTTCGGCGGTCAGCGCGGCGTGCCTGATGACCCGCCGGCGGGTCTTCGAAGAGGTGGGCGGCTTCAGAGAGGACCTGAGCTGGTTTCGCGATGTCGACTTCGGCCTGCGCGTCAGGTCTGCCGGGTATCGCGTCGTGTTCACGCCCCACGCAACGCTCGTGCATGCCGTGCCGGCCAACACGCACGTCAGCTCCGCCGCCCAGGACGAAGCGCGCAGGCTTCGAAGCATCTGGGGCGACCGGCTCGCCACCGACCCCTACTACAACCCCAATCTGAGTCGGGACTCTCCGTACTACGAGCCGGAACTGGCCTTTACGATGTCCAAGCCGCAGGATGCAGGATAAAACGCGCTGGCTATCGAGTGACGGGGATGTCGTTGGCGATTCCCCACTGGAACAAGCCAAATGCCCCGAGGCTGTAGCCTGCGGACGAGTACCGACCAAACCATTGGGCCGTCGATGGTCGGAAGACCATGAGATCGCTACTTCCCGTCGCCGTCGAAGTCGGTGGCGATCGGTCGATCGCCCGCCACGCCCCATTGGACTTGCCAAAAAGTCGTCGCGCTGTAGTTCAGCGACGAGTAGCGGACAAACCACTTTCCCGTGGACGGTCTGAACACGGCCAGCTCAGCTCTTCCGGTCGCCGTCGAAGTCACCGATTATCGGAATATCTCCCGGCACACCCCAACCGACCGACCAATAGGTCGTGGTGCTGTAGTCGAGTGACGAGTAGCGGACAAACCACTTGCCCGTAGAAGGCCGAAAAACCGTCAGCTCCGTCCGTCCGTCGCCGTCGAAATCCGCGATAAGCGGAATATCTCCCGGCACGCCCCACTGAACGCACCAATAGGTCGTGGCGCTGTAGTTGAGCGACGAGTAGCGGACGTACCATTCGCCCGTGGAGGGCCGGAAGACCGTCAGCTCCGGCTTCCGGTCGCCATCAAAGTCCGCGACGAGCGGAATGTCACCTGGCGCGCCCCACTGGACGCGCCAATAGATGGAGGGGCTGTAGTCGAGCGACGAGTACCGGACGAACCACTCGCCGGTGGACGGACGGAACACGGTCAGCTCGGACCTTCCGTCACCGTCGAAGTCCGCGACCAGCGGAATGTCACCCGGCGCGCCCCACTGGACGATCCAATACGTGGAGGTGCTGTAGCCAAGCGAGGAGTAGCGCACGAACCACTGACCGGTGGATGGCCGAAACAGAAAAATGTCAGACTTTGCGTCGGCGTCGAAGTCGCTCGGCGTCCGCAGCGTCATGATGTTGGCGACCATGGCCGTCGGGCCTGATGCTTCGTTGGAGGGGCCGCTCACGAGGCCACTCAGGTACGCCCGGACGACGAAGTGATAGGTCGTTCCAGCGGCGAGCCCGGTAACCTGGTAGGTGGTCTGGTTGCCGACGTCGACGCTGTTGGGATACACGCCGGTCTCGGTTCCCCAATACACGAATGTAGCCCCCGACGGGCGCCGGATTCGGATCCCAGGCCAGCGTCAGCGAGGCCGCCTGAGCGGCGGACGCCGAAAACAGCAGAAAAATCGACACCCACGCGCGAGTCAGCGCGGAACGCATAGCGCCCTTTTGCGCAAACGCCGTACCGCTGAGCTCGCTAGCGCGATCACGTTAGAAATCGCTGATTCTGCTGAGGTTAAGAGCGCCAGAAAGCGGCATTCGTCCCGGCGAGTTGTCCGAATCCAGTACAGATCTGAGTGACGGGTTACACTTGAGGCCCTCCAACAGAACGGAGGCCCTCCAAGAGAACGTTCAGGGGGCTCGACCTGGAGTGACGTTTGCCTTCAACTACTCTACGTAACCTGGTTTCCCGTCTGTTAAACCGGACCTCGCCGCGGACTGAGCCCTTTGGCCAATTCTCGAGACTCTCCGACCAGGAGTGGCTCGCGATTCTGGTGAGGAGTCTCCGGGAACCGATGATTGACGGCGTACGTATGCCGGGGTTCCCCGAACGAAGCCGTTCAGAGATCGACCGTAGGTTCCTCCGGCGCGCAGCCGCTCCACGAAGTCTTCAATTTCTTCTCGGCCGTGAAATCGTATGGGGAGCGTTTGGGACGCCCTCTTCAGGCCGACACTCGTGTGCTTGATTTTGGGTGCGGCTGGGGACGCATCCTTCGCTTCTTTTTCAGGGACTGCAGTCCGGCAAATCTCCACGGCATCGACGTCGACCCGGAGCTGGTGGATATCTGCCGCAACACGATGCACTATGGCAGCTTCGATGTCGTCGATCCCGCTGCCCCCGACCCGCTTTCCGGATGAGTCGTTCGATATCGTGGTGGGGTACTCGGTGTTTTCCCATCTGGCCGAACACGCCAGCATCGCCTGGGTGAAGGAAATAGCCCGGCTGCTCAGACCCAGGGGCATCATGATCGTGACGACGGAGCCTCGAGAGTTCATCGAGCTGTGCCGCTCGCTGCGGGGGCGGGAACATGAGTTCGCCTGGCACCAGGCCCTGGCTAATTCATTCGTCGACACGGAAGCGGCTGTACCGGGCTTATGATGCCGGCGAGTACCTGTACGCCCCGACCGGCGGCGGCTCGTATCGTCCCGCGGACTTCTACGGCGAGGCGCTGATCCCGGAAGGCTACGTTCGCGCCCGGTGGACGGAATTTCTGCGGTTCGTCGATTTCGTCAGCGATCCGCAGGTGTTCCCCCAGGCACTCATCGTCATGCAGAAGAACTGAGCGTGGACCGTTCAGAGTCCGTCTATTATCGTGATTCGGGCACCGTTCCCTTCGCCTCCCGGCTCTCTCTGCACGTCAGACGAAGGATGTTCGGCCTGTTCATGGAACTCCTGCGACCCGGACCCCAGACCCGCATCCTCGACGTGGGCGTGACCAGCGACGAGAGGCACAGCGAATCCAACTACTTCGAGCAGATGTACCCGCATCCGCACAACATCACCTGCGTAGGCACTGAAGACGGATTGCACCTGCCCCTCCGCTATCCAGGCCTGATTTACGAACGGATCCGCCCCGGCGAACCCTTGCCGTTCACAGCTGCCGCATTCGATGTCGTCTTCAGCAATGCCGTGGTCGAACATGTGGGGAGCCGCACCGCTCAGGCCGCGTTCATCCGTGAACTCTGCCGCGTCGGCAGGTCCTTCTTCATCACGACCCCGGACCGCCGGTTCCCGGTCGAGCACCATACAGGTCTGCCCCTGCTCCACTACCTGCCCGCCGGGATGTTCCGTGCCCTCCTGCGCCGGACCCGCTATCACCATTGGGCGCTGGAGTCCAACCTGAACATCCTGACTGCGCGTGAGCTCGAAGGGCTGTTTCCACCCTATGCAGACGTGCAGGTGCGCTCCGTACGCCTGGCAGGGCTGCCTTCCAATCTCGTGGCGTCCGGGAGAGTGGATTGATGAACCCCTTCCGGAGGGGACGCGATTTCAAGTGGGCCGGGCAGCGGGTTCTCATTACGGGTGGCTCGAGCGGCATCGGCAAACATCTTGCCCAGGAACTCTTACATCGAGGCGCGCACGTCGGCATCGTGTCACATGACGCGGACAAGCTTGCCTCGGCGGAATGCGCGCTGAAACAGGTGTCGCCCGAGATCTGGTCCTACCCCTGCGACATCGCGGTTCTGGACGACGTGCGAGCGATGGCGCGAGCGTATCGCGAACGATTTGACGCGCCGGAGGTGCTGGTCAACAATGCCGGCTACGCCGTCTACTACACGTTCGAGCAGATGCGGTCCGAGGAAATCCATCGCCTTTTCGATGTGAACCTTACCGGTGCAGCGCTCGTGACACGGGAATTTCTTCCGGACATGATCCGCGCGGGCGGCGGCCACATCGTCATGATGGCCTCGATAGCCGGACGCATCCCAATGACGCCGTGCAGCGTGTACTCGGCCTCAAAGCACGGTCTGGTTGCGCTCGCCGAGCTCCTGCAGGTGGAAACCTCGCGCTTCAATCTCCGCGTTCACGTGGTCTGCCCGGGGCGCGTCGAGACCGACTTTTTCTCGCACGAATCCTTCAAGGCACGCGCCCATCGGCCGGAAACGGCGCGGACCATTCCGATCGAATCAGTGTCGCAGGCGGTGATCGGTGCAGTCGAACGCAACCGGTTCATGACGAACGTGCCGCGGTCTTACGGCTTATTGGTATGGCTTGCTGGAGCGCTGCCGCTCGTGTTCGGGCCGCTCTGGCGCAGACTCATGGCATCTCGCGTGGAATCCATATACGCGAGTTCCGCAGGTGCTCGAGTTGAGTAAGAGCTCCGGTCCTTCGGATGAACACCCTCGGTCGTGCCCAATCTGTCTCAGTGAGAGCATCGGCGCCTTCTGCCGGAAAGGGCCAGCGGGCTACTTCATCTGCCGCGCCTGTGAGCTCATCTTCCAGCATCCGCTTCCGACGGAAGCCGCGATGCGCACGTGGGCAGACGCGGAATATACGTCGGGGGCGTATCAGGACTACGTCACGGCTCGCGCGATGAAAATTCGGCATTTCGAAGACCGTTTCGAGGCCATCAGCAATCGTGTCAGGCCGGGCCGCCTGCTCGACATCGGCTGTTCGTGCGGGTACTTCATGGAGGTGGCCGCGTCGCGCGGCTACGACGTGCAGGGGGTGGAATTCTCGCGGAGCGCGATCGCGACAGCCAATCCGGGCATTCGCAGCCGCATCTTCGAAGGCACGCTGGAGAGCCTGCCCGTAAACGGTCTTTTTGACGTCGCCAGCGCGTTCGACCTGATCGAGCACGTCCACAGCCCACGGAGCTTTCTTCGTCGCTGCGCAACATTGCTGAAGCCCGGAGGCATCCTCGTGATTAGCACACCCGACACGGGGCACTTCCTTCGATTCCTGATGCGATCGCGGTGGCCGATGCTCCAGCCAATGCAGCATCTGAACCTGTTCTCCCGGCGTGCGCTCGCGGCTGCGCTCCACGCCGAAGGCTTCGCGGACGTGACGGTGGATACGGCCTATAAGACGCTGAGGGTCGATTACCTGATCAACCAGATCAAGCCGTTGAATCCGCGGCTCTCCGGAATGCTCGAGACCCTGGCTCGCGTAGTGCCCGCATCGGTGCTTCGTACGAACCGGCGTGTCAATATCGGCGAGATCCTCGCCGTAGCGCGGCGGTCCTGAAGGATGCCGGGGGTCTCCGGCGTCGTCAACGTGCGGCCTCCGCGAGCGATCGGAGCGACCGTCCACTCGTGTCGAATCTGCCGCTCGACAGACCTGAGCTACGAGTTCATCATCGACGGCTATCCCGTCTGCCGGTGCTCGCATTGCACCCTGCTGTTTCTGAACCCGCAGCCGGGACCTGCTGAGGGTGGGACCGCGGGAACCTTGCAGCCCATGCAGAGCAGCGTGTACGAGCTGCATGCGGCGAATGCCGCCTCGCGGCTCGACCAGTTGATGGGCTATGCGGGTCCGGAGCTGCGGCGACTCCTGATGATCGCCAACGACGACTTCCTCACCGTCGAAGCCGGACGGCGGCAACTCGAAGTCGTCTCGATGTCGAGCACACAGGTCGAGACCGGCGCCCTCGCCACACTCTCGTCGCCGCTTTTCGATGCCGCCATCTTCTACTGCACGCTCGAGCGGCTGAACGATCCGGAAGAGGTGCTGAAGGACGTCAAGCAGCGCCTGACTCCTTCCGGCGTCGTCATGGTGATCGCTCCGACCATCGACAGCCGCACGGCGCGTCTTTTCCGATCGGCGTGGTGGGAATTCAACTCCGCGAATCGGCACTACTTCTCGGCAGACACGCTCCAGGCGCTGCTGCTCAAGAGCGGGTTCGGCGATCCGATCATCGACACGGATGACTGCGCGGTGTCGCTCGAATACTTCCGCGCAAAGATTCCGGCGGTGTCGTCCGGCGTGTATCGCCGAGGTCTCAAGTGGCTCGTCCGCGCAACGCCGCCGGTCCTGCGGCGCCGGGCGTTCCGATCCTTGAACAGTCGACGGGTCTTTCTCGTGCGGTCGAAGCCTGTAGCGTCGCCGCCGACGCTATCGGTGATCGTGCCCGCCTACAACGAGAAGAACACCTTGTCGATCCTGATGGACCGCCTGCTTGCCAAATCAATCGACGGCGTGGACATCGAGATCGTGCTCGTCGAAAGCAATTCCTCGGACGGGACGCGCGAAGATGCGGTCCGGTATGGCCGACATCCGCGAGTCCGCCTAATCCAGCAGGACAAGCCTCGCGGCAAGGGATACGCGGTCAGAGAGGGCCTTTCGGCATGCACGGGAGACCTCGTACTGATCCAGGACGCCGACCTCGAGTACGACATCGACGACTACGACGATCTCATCGCCCCCTTGCTGGCGTATCGTCGCAATTTCGTGATCGGGTCGAGGCATGTCTCGAACGGCAGCCTCTGGAAGATCCGCCAGTTCAACGAGTCGGCGCGGCTCGCCGCGGTCTTCAACATCGGGCACGTGTTCTTCCTCGGCCTGTTCAACTTCATCTACCGGCAGCGGCTCAAGGATCCCTTCAGCATGTTCAAGGTTTTCAGGCGCGAATGCCTGTACGGCCTGACGTTCGAGTGCAACCGCTTCGACTTCGACTTCGAGATTGTCATCAAGCTGTTGCGGAAGGGCTATCAACCAATCGAACTGCCAGTGAACTACCGCGCGCGCTCTCCAAGCGAAGGAAAGAAAGTCTCGATGGTCCGCGACCCGCTGACCTGGGTGCGTGCCCTGTTGAAATTCCGCCGGAGCCGTCTGTATTCGCACAACCTCAGGTGACCGTGCTTTGGAAGCTCCCAGACTCGCCCGCCTGACTGATCTCGTAGCGCCAGCGGCCGCGGACGTGCCCGTCTCGGCCGGAGCTGCGTCTCCGATGCGAGGCATCGAGCTGTGGATTCCCGCTGCGGCCACTCTCTGTATCGGATTGCGCTGGCTCCTCGCTGAGCGCCACTCGGCGTTCGGGGACGAGTTCTTCCATCTGATCAATCTCTGGAATGGAATCGCCAGCGCCCAGGGCAGTCTCGCTGACAAGTTCGTCAACCTGTACCTGTTCAACTTCGCGTATCCTCCCGTGTTTCACCTCCTGTCCGCGCCGTTTGTGCTCCCCTCCGCGGAACCCATCCTTGCGGGTCGAGTCTACGCACAAGTGCTCACGATACTCAGCGCCCTGCTGCTGTACACGGTCACTCGTGAGCTCGGCGGAATGCTGGCGGGGACGGTTGCGGTCATCACGCTGCTCGGAACCCCGTCGTTTGTCGACGTCAGCCGTCACTACATGCTCGAACCTCTGCTTGTGCTGGAGGTCATGGCGATTCTGTACTTGATCGGCCGTTACTATCAGACTCGCCGTTCGCTCCATGTCGCGGCGATCGCTGGTTTGATCGCGGCCGGCCTGTTGACCAAGTTCAATTTCTTCTTCTATGCGGCGCCGCTGTTCATCGCGCCGGCAGCGATTGAGCTCTATCGCGTCACGACCGGTCGCCAGCATTGGTCCGCCGTACGTACCGATCGCTGGAGGAATCGTCCTGGTGCCCGTTGCTGTCGCAGGACCGTGGTACTTAGCGAGGGCGACGGGCCCGATGAGCGCGACCGGGATGCTCAGCACGCTCTATGAGGCGGGCACGCTCAACGCCGGATTGACGTTCGACGTGTTCTTCAGGCAGGTGCTGGCACCCTTGTCCTGGAACTACTCCTTGCTCATGCGGCTGCTGGGGGGGACTTCGCTCGTCTTGTACGCCGGCTACCTGATGAGGATTCGCCTCCTGCGATCGATCATCACGCCCTTCAGCCTGCCTCAGCATGTGGTCCTGTCGAGTGCATTCGCCAGCGCGCTGTCCGTACCAATCGTTTTGGGCGTGACAGGGCTGGCTGGCACCCTACGCTGGCACGTCGAGGCGGCGTTCCTGTTCGTCGCCACGTTTGGACTTCTGGGTCACGTTCGTCCGATCGCACCCCGAGTCTTGGCGATGAGTGCGGCAAGCGCCGGTGCCCTACTGCAACTCGTCACCATCTACTTCACGCCTGTCGATGCGTCTGCACTCCTTCGAGTGCCTGATTCAGGCATCACTCCGCGGCCTTCCGCGGTTGCCGTAGGCAGTGAGTTCCTTGCGCGCGACATCGCACGGCAAGAAAGGCGTGTCGGCGGAACCAAGCCTGGAGAGTTTGCCTACTTTCTCTATCATCAGCACGGCGGGCCGCACTACGGGTCGGTCGAGTTCTATCTGCGCTTCGAAGGTGTGCCGCTGGGTGGACGTATCGCCGGCTTCAACAACCGCGCGATTGAAATCCAGAACATCTTCGGCGCCAGTACCTCGTCGATCAGGTCGACGAAAATGCCCGGGAGTGGCAAGACCCTGAGAAGCAGACGGTACCGTTCACTCGCAGCGAACCTGCCGCCCGCCTTTCGGAACCTCCTGATCGAGGTCTCCGATGTGGAGGGTCGCTTCGGCAGATTCAAAGCGTTCTATGTTCCTCGCGACCGCATCACTCTCGACATGGTGCTCAGCGCCATCGAGACAGGCCGAAAGCTGGAGACGGTGGATGCGTTCCAGCTGTTGTGGGATGCGCAGCGCGTGATCTGGCGAGCGAAATTCGAACCTGTCGAAGGCAATCACTCGCTGCGCCAGGAAATCGATGCGCTGCTTCCGCGAGTCCTTGCCGGAAACCAGCAGTTATCTACACTGAACCGTCAAATACTTCAGGGATACCTGACCGAAATCGACGGAATTCTCCGGAGGATCGGCGACGTTCAGCGCGAGGTCGCCAGCTCCAGCGTATATCCCGCCGCACGCGCATCGTCGTAGAACATCTTCACCGTCTCGAGCGAGTAGTCCTCGAGGTTCTTGCCGACCAGCGACAGCTTCTTCAGGATGTCGTTGCGTCACGGTGATGATGTGGCAGCCGATCGCGTCGGCCTGGAAGATGTTGAGCAGCTCGCGCGGGCTCGCCCAGATCAGCTCGGCGTGCGGGTCGACCGCGCAGGATCTCGACCGCGGCGGCCATGATGCGGCACCGGATCGCGGCCGGTGTCGGCGATGCGGCCGGCGAAGACCGAGACGTTCGACGGGCGCGCCGCCCGCGAGCGCCGCGACCACGTCGCGCACCTGCTCGAGCGTCATGATGCGCCGTGACGTTCAGCTTGACGCCCGGCGTGCGACAGCCGCTGGACGAGGTCGTACGCCGGCTCCCGCCTGCGTGTTCGTCACCGGGATCTTCACGTAGACGTTCTCGCCCCAGCGTGGCGATCTCGCGCGCCTGCCGCTCCATCTCGGCGAAGTCGTCGGAGAACACCTCGAACGAGATCGGCCGGTCGGGAATGGCCGCCAGCACCTCGCGCGCGAAGGCCGCGGTAGTCGCGTGATGCCGGCCTTGCGCATCAGCGTCGGGTTGGTCGTGAAGCCCTTGATGTACGGCTGCCGGTACAGCGCGAGCATGCCGGCGAGGTCGGCGCCGTCGGCGAAGATCTTCGTGCGCAGATCGGTCGCTCAGGTGCGTCATGTCGACTTCGCCATCGAGCCGTGCGCGAGAATCCAGTCGGCGGCCTCCGCCAGCGAGCGGACGCGGACGTCGGGTCGGCTGGGCTGTCCGCTCGTCGTAGCCGTAGTCGATGAGGACCGTCGCCCGGCAGCCGGCGCGCCGGCCCGGCTTCGATGTCGCGCCAGCGATCGCCGACCATGAAGCTGCCGGCCAAGTCGATAGCAGCCGGCGGCTGCAGCAGCAGGCCCGGGCTTCGGCTTCCGGCACGCGCAGCCGTCGGCGTCGTCGTGATAGCAGACGCGGATCTCGTCGAGCGGCAGCAGCGACGCGCAGGCGCGCGTTGATCGCCTCGACCGCTCTCGCGCGTCTGCGTGCCGCGGGCGACGTCGGGCTGGTTGGTCACGACGACGAGCGCGAAGCCGGCCGCCTTGCAGCCGCGCGCAGCGCCTCGCGGACGCCGGGCAGGATCTCGAGCTCGTCGACGCGATCGGGCGGGTACGGCTTGCCCGTCGCGCACGACCGCGCGGTTGAGCACGCCGTCGCGATCGAGGAAGACGGCGCGGCCGGCGTCACCGCGTCGGATTCCCACTTCGTCGGCGCGCGCCTTCAGCGCCGGGTGCGAGACCAGCAGGTGCCAGACGACGGCCTGGAACGCCTCGGTGTGCGGCGTGACGGTCTCGGGGTTCACCGTCGGCACGATCACGCAGGCGTCGGCGACCTGTCGCCGTGTAGCCGCCGTCGCGGCCGACGATGCCGACGATCGCGGCGCCGACCTCTTTCGCGTACTGCAGCGCGCGCACGAGATTCGGGCTGATGTTCTTCTCGAGGCTGCCGCCGCCGACCGAGAACACGAACACGCGCGTCCTCGCGCGCGCAGCCGGCTGCCCGTCAGCCATGCGGCGAAGACCGTCTCCCACCCCTCGTCGTTGGTGCGCGCGGTCAGCTCGGACACGTTGTCGGTCGGCGCGTAGGCCTCGAAGCCGGCGAGCTTCCGGAAGTCGTTGACGGCGTGCGAAGCAGTTGCCGGCGCTGCCGCCGACGCCGAGGAAGAACAGCCGGCCGCCGCGCGCGCGCACGCTCGGCCAGGACGTCGACCATCGCGCTCGATGGCGGCGGCATCGAGTCTGCGCGAGGATCTGCGCGGCCTCCTGCAGATGCTGTCGCGTGTAAGCTCATGCGTCACTGCGCTCCGCCGTTCCGCCGCGAGGTAGGCGTCGCGTCTCCGCGAGGCCCGCGGGCGAGCCGATCTCGTAGAAGCGCTCGCGCACCTCGATACGCCGGCGAGCTGGCCGGCGGCGAGCAGCGCCTGGTAGACGGCGGCCAGGTCGAAGGGCTCGTCGGCCGGGTACGCGGTCGAACGCGCGCGCCGTCGAAGATGCCCGAGCCCGTAGTCGATGTGGTGCATCGCCGGCGTCGGGTCGCGCTTGTCGTAGCGCGACGATGCGGCCGTCCTCGAACGCGACGTTGCTGCGGTCCCAGCGGTCGTCGTTCCGGAAGACCGTCATCAGCGCCGGGCGCGCCGCTCGCGACGAACGCGCGCTCGACAGCGGCGCAAGTCGCAGGCCAGGTACGAGTCGCCGTACAGGACGAAGAAGGCCGGCGCCGAGCGCGGGCAGCGCGCGGCGAAGCGCGCCGCCGGTGCCGAGCAGCGCCGGGCCGTCGAACGCGTAGGCGAAGCGCATGTCCCAGCGCGCGCCGTCGCCGAGCGCGCTCTCGAATCTGCTCGCCGAGGTGGCCGACGCAGAAGACGACGTCGCGTGATCCCTGGCGCGCGAAGCAGCTCGAGCTGGTGCGCGACGAACGGCCGGCCGGCGACCTCGACCAGCGCCTTCGGGATCGTCTCGGTCACCGGCCGCAGGCGCGTCGCCAGCCCGCCGGCGAGGATGGCGACCGGGAGGCTCACGAGAAGCAGGACCTTCGTGCCCTCGAAGTCGAAGCGGAAGCGCACCTCCTCGAGGCCGGCCTTGGCCATCGCCGCGCGCAGCCGGCGATGGTCCTCGGCGTAGAACATCAGGAAGCCGCCGCCGCCGGCGCCGACCAGCTTGCCGCCGAGCGCGCCGTTCTTCGAGCCCAGCTCGTACCACTCGTCGATCTGCGGGTTGCTCATGCCGCCCGAGCGCCGCTTCTTGTGCTCCCAGTGCTCGTGCATCAGCTCGCCGAAGCCGGCCAGTGTCGCCGGCTTCGAGCGCGTCGCGGCTGCGCAGGCCGAGCTCCTTCACGTAGTGCAGGTTCGTCGAGCATCTCGGCGTCGTGCTGCTCGCGTGCGCGTCGTTCTGGTCCGCCAGGATCGCTGCCGGCGCTCCGCGAGAAGCCGGTGAAGAACAGCAGCAGGTTGTCCTCGAGGTTGAAGAGCGTCTCCATCGGCAGCTGCGAGCGGCTCGGCCTCGACGCTGCTCGTCCGGGTGGAACGTGAAGCAGGTGACGCCGCCGATAGGCGGCGATGTACTGGTCCTGCTTGCCGATCGGCTCGCCGAGCCGGTCGATCTCGATGTCGCAGGCCAGCTCGGCCAGCTCGCGCGGGTGGAGCAGCCGGCGGCGGTGCGCGTAGAGCGCCTTCAGCAGCGCCGTCGTGAAGCTGCCGGACGAGCCGAGGCCGGTGCCGGCCGGGATGTCGGCCAGCGTCGTGATCTCGAGCTGCGGCGTCCGGAAGCTCGAGCAGCGCGAAGCGCCTCGCGGATGATCGGATGCTGCACGTCGTCGACGCTGCGTCGACGTGCTCCAGCTTCGAGTACTTCAGGATAGATGCCCGGCGATGAACGGGCGCATGACCGTGACGTAGACGTACTTGTCGATCGCCGCGGCGATCAGGAAGCCGCCGTGCTCGCGGTAGTAGGACGGCAGGTCGGTGCCGCCGCCGCCGAGCGTGATGCGCAGCGGGCTGCGCGTGATGATCATCGCGCCGTGCGACAATCGATAGCCCGATCGCGCGTAGATCGGTCTCGACGACGGCGAGCGCCGCGCGCGCCGCGGCGAGCCCGGCGGCGGGCGCGCGGCCGCAGCGCGGATGTCGTCCAGGAACTCCGCGAACTCCAGCGCCCAGGACCGATCGCCGCGCGGGTACTCCCAGATGGTCGTCTCGGGCGGTCCCATCTCGGGCAGCATCCGGTAGTAGCGTCAGCCGCTCGACGCCGTAGCTGCCGCCGAGGCCGTCGATCTGCAGCTTGCCGTCGCGGCCGTAGATCTCGAGCGAGAACAGGTTCTTCCACTCCGTGCAGCTCGCGTGCAGGAACGCCGTCTGCCCGCCGGCGGTCCGCAGCGGCAGGAACGCGTTGTCGTCGACCGGCATGTCCCAGAAGTAGGTGTGCGGCGAGCCCGTCGACCGTCGGCGAACGTCGCCCGAGGAACCAGCGCGCCAGATCGATCAGGTGCACGCCCTGGTCGATCAGCTCGCCGCCGCCGGAGAGCGCCGGGTTCGGCGCGCCACTCGCGTTCGTAGCCGACGCGGCCGCCGTGGCCGTAGCGGCCGCGGACGAACATCAGCGGCCCGAGCGCGCCCGCGTCGACGAGCGCGCGCGCCTTGCGGAAGCGCCGGGTGATAGCGATGGTTGAAGCCGACGCGCACGCAGCACGCCGTGCGCCGCGCGCGGCCGCGATCAGCGGTCGAGCTCGCGCACCGATGCGCGCGGCCGGCTTCTCGACGAGCACGTGCTTGCCGGCGTCGAGCGCCGCGCAGCGCGATCGGCCGCCAGCGCGTCGTTGCGTCGTCGCGACGATGACGACGTCGACGTCCGGATCGGGCGACGGCGTCGCGCCAGTCGCGTCGACGCGACGCACCCGGGCGCGCGTGCGCGCCAGCGCGTCGGCGCGCGCGGGCATCGACGTCGGCGCACGCGACCAGCCGCGCGCCGGCCGAGCGCCGCGGCGCGCTTCCGGCCGATCAGGCCGCAGCCGACGATGGCGACGCCAGGCCGTCGCTCATCGTGTCGCCCCACGTCGATGCCGCGGTCCTTCGGGACGATGCGGCGCAGCGTGTAGACGTCGGTGCCGATCGAGATCGTCGCGATGGCCGGCGAGATCGCTCCCAGGGATCCCACACCGCGCTGAGCAGCCGGCCGGTGATGCCGTCGCTCGCCGCGGAGCCGAGGAAGACCGCGAGCGCGGCGCCGCGTCTCGAGCGGCGTGCCGCCCTGTCGCCTTGGTCTTGACCATGCGCTCGTAGAACGTCCTGGCCCGACCGCGTCCGGGCCCGGCCGCGAGCACCTCGTCGAGCAGGCGCGTGTTCAGCGCGCCGGGCGCGATCGCGTTGACGTCGATGCCGAACGTCCTGCACCTCGAGCGCCAGCGTCTCGGCGAAGCGGACGACCGCCGCCTTCGACGCGGCGTAGGCGCTGATGCGCGGCAGCGGGTTGGTCGCGCCGCCGCCGGACAGCTGGACGATCTTGCCGTAGCGCTGCGCGCTTGAAGTGCGGCAGCAGCGCGCGGCACGGCAGCACCGAGCCGAAGAGGTTGATCTCGATCGCGCGCGCCCACTCGTCCCAGTCGACCTCCTCGATCGGCGCCCATCGGGCCGTAGACGCCGGCGTTGTTCACGAGGATGTGCGACCCGCCGAAAGACGTCGAGCGCCCGCGTCGACGAGCGCGTCGACGTCGCCGCGGCTCGAGACGTCGGCCGCGCTCGCGCGACGACCTGCTGGCCGGCGCCGCGCGCAGCGCCAGCTCGTCGCCGGCGCCTCGGCCAGCGCGCCGCGTCGCGCGCGCACATGCAGCACGCTGGCGCCGGCCGCGACGTACGCGCGCGCGATCGCGAGGCCGAGGCCCTGGCTGGCGCCGGTGATGATGGCGCGTTGCGGCCGGCGAGCGGCATCGGCTCATGTCGCGGCGGCTGCCCGACCGCCACGATGAGCCGGAAGCGCGCGTCGCTGCCGAGCAGTCGGCGCAGAAAGCGGTTCGCGTCGAGCACGAGCCGGCCCGGCGCATGCCGCCGCGAGACGCATCGGCGGCGAGCGTCGCGGTAGATCGGGCCATTCGGTGGCGACGACCAGAGCGTCCGCGCGCCGCGGCCGCGTCGAGCGGATCGTCGCGCCGCGTCGACGCGCCGACGAGGTCGGCGGGCAGCGTCCGGCACCGCCGGATCGTGCGCGTGCACGTGCGGCGCCCTGCGCGACGCAGCCAGCGGCACAGCTCGACCGCGGCCGACCGGCGCAGCGTGTCGGTGCCCGGCTTGTAGGTGAGGCCCCAGACCGCGACGCGTCTGCCCGCGCAGTCGCGCCCAGCTCGCTGCGCCAGGCGCCGCTGCGCCCAGTGCGGTGCGCGCGTGTTGCTCGCCAGCGACGCCGTCGAGCGAGCGGCGTCGGCCGGTCGTGCGCGCGCCCGAGCTCGCGCAGGAACGCGACGTCGCGCGCGAGCGTGCCGCCGGCGAACGCGCCGCCGGGCGACAGGTAGGCGCGCGGGCCGATGCGGCGCTCCGTCTTCAGGCCGCGCTCGACCTCCTTGGCGTCGGCGCCCGACCCGCTCGCAGAGCGCGGCGATCTCGTTGATGAACGTCACCGACGTCGCCAGAAACGCGTTGAGCGCGTGCTTGGTCATCTCGGCCGACTCGACCGACATCCACTCGATGCGGTCGGTGAACGGCGCGAAGAGCGCCGTCGAGCACGCGCGATCCGTCGCGCGGTCGCGCACGCCGACGACGACGCGATCGGGCTGCGTGAAGACCTCGATCGCCTTGCCGAGCCGCAGGTTCTCGGGCGAGCAGGCGAAGCGACACGCGCCGGCCGCTGCGACGCGCGCGCCCAGTCGCGCTTCGAGCCGCGCGACGCGTGCCGACCGGCAGCTGCGACGAGACCAGCACGACGCGCGCCGTCGGCCAGGTGCGGAAACGCCGCTCGACGCTGCCGCATCGACGAAGTCGACGTCGGCGCGATCGTCGTCGTCGACCGGCGTGTCGAAGGTGACCCAGACGACGTCGGCGTCGCCGACGGCCGCGGCGAGGTCGCGTCGTGAAGCGCAGGCGCCCGGCTGCGAGCCCGCGCCGCGACCAGCTCGGCCAGGCCGGGCTCGGCGACCGGCGGCCGTCCGCGCGTCAGCGCGGCGACCGTCGTCGGCGTCGGGATCGCAGCCCGACGACCTCGATGGCCGGCGGCGGCGAGGCAGGCGGCGGTCACCGAGCCGAGGTGCCAGAGGCCGAGGACGGAGACCTTCACGCGCGCGCCTCGAGCAGCCAGGGATTCGCCTGCAGGTAGTCGAGCGTCCGGATGACGCCCTCGCGGATGGTCAGCTTCGGCTGCCAGCCCGAGCGCGCGGATCTTGCGCCGTGTCGAGAAAGATGAACGGGCTGTCGCCGATCCAGCCGCGGTCGCCGCCGGTGTAGTCGAGCCGCGGCGACACGCCGAGGTGCTCGCAGTGATCCAGCCGATCGAGTCGTTGACCTCGCAGTACTCGTCGGTGCCGAGGTTGAAGACGTTCACCTTGTCGCGCGCCCGTCGCCATCGCCAGCAGCATCGCGTCGATGCAGTCCTGCACGTAGAGGTACGACTTGCGCTGCTTGCCGTTGCCGAGCACGCGCAGGCGCGTCGGGATCGGCGCGCAGGCTGCGGTAGAAGTCGAAGACGTGGCCGTGCGTGTAGCGCTCGCCGAGGATCGAGACGAAGCGGAAGATGCAGCGCCTGGAAGCCGAAGCCCTCGCAGTAGGCCGCGATCAGTCCCTCGCCGGCCAGCTTCGAGGCGCCGTAGAGCGAGGTCTGGACCGGGAACGGCGCGTCCTCGGGCGTCGGGAATCACCGTCGGCCTCGCCGTAGATCGAGCCGGTCGACGAGAACGCGATGCGCCGGACGCCGTTCGCGCGCATCGCCTCGAGCACGTTGAACGTGGCGATCGTGTTCTGCTCGAGATCCTTGCGCGGATGCTCGGTGCCGAAGCGCACGTCGGCGTTGGCGGCCAGGTGGAAGACGAAGTCGGCGCCGCGCATCGCCGTCAAGGCCGCCAGCGTCGAGCGTGTCGCCCGACGAGCGTGAAGCGGCCGCGTCGAGGCGTCCTCGAGAAACCGCTCCTGGCCGGTCGAGAAATTGTCGTAGGCGACGACGTGTGGCCGTCGGCGAGCAGCCGATCGACGAGGGTGCTGCCGATGAAGCCGGCGCCGCCGGTCACGAATGCACGCATCTGAAGGCGTGGATCTATCGACGCGTGATTCTATCACCCGGATACGGATGACGCCCGTACCGTCCGGGCGTCATCCTGGGCTATCCTATGTTTCTCTGACGCCGCTCGTGTCCTTGGCCGTGACGGATTTCTATTTCGAGCATTACGGCTACTGTCCAGTCTGCGTCTCCCCGACGCGGTTCATCGCGCGGCATCCGTGGTTCCGCGATCACTACTGCTGCGAGAAGTGCGGATCGATTCCGCGGCAGCGCGCCGTCATGCTGGTGCTCGAGGGCCTCTACCCGAACTGGAGCCAGCTGGACATCCACGAGTCGTCACCAGCCGGACCGGTTTCCGAGCGGATCGCCCGTGACTGCCCGAAGTGACGTGGCGACGCATTGTTTCCCTGGAATCAAGCACGGCGCGGTTCACGAGGGGTTTCGCTGCGAGGACCTCGAGGCGATGACGTTTCCTGACGAGCGCTTCGATCTCGTCATCACGCAGGATGTCTTCGAACATGTCTTCGATTACCGGCGCGGCTTTCGGGAAGTCATGCGCACCGTTCAGGCCCGGCGGCGCACATGTGTTTACGACGCCGAAATACAAGGGCTTGACCAGGACCCAGGATCGGGCCGCGCGCCGGAACGGGCAGGTGGAGCATCTGTTCGAACCGGAGTATCACGGCAACCCGATCGACAACAACGGATCGCTCGTGACCGTCCATTACGGCGACGACATCTGCGATATCGTCTGGAATGAAACGCGCTGTCCGACGACCACCTATCTGATACGAGAGGACAAGACCGGCACGATCGCCGAGTTCATGGAAGTCTTCGTCACCAGGAAGGCCTAGCACATGTCCCCTGACGTTCGGCTGATCGCGTTCTACCTGCCGCAGTTCCACCCGATCCCGGAGAACGACGAGTGGTGGGGCGAGGGCTTCACCGAGTGGACCAACGTCACGCGCGGCCGGCCGATGTTCAACGGCCACTACCAGCCACGCGTGCCCGGCGAGCTGGGCTACTACGACCTCCGCGCTGCCGGAGGTCCGGCACCGGCAGGTCGACGCTGGCCCGGGAGCACGGCATCCACGGCTTCTGCTACTACTACTACTGGTTCGCGGGCCGCAGGCTGCTCGAGCGCCCGCTCGACGCTGATGCTGGCCGATCCGGCACGCCGGACTTCCCGTTCTGCATCTGCTGGGCCAACGAGAACTGGTCCCGGCGCTGGGACGGCTCCGAGCACGACATCCTCATCGCGCAGGAGCACGAGCCCGACGACGCCGAGCGATTCATCCGAGACGTTGCGCCCGTCCTCGCAGGACCGCGCTACATCACGGTCGACGGCGCTCCGTCTACTGCTCGTCTACCGTCCGGCGCATCATCCCGGATCTCTCCGACGTGCTCCGCAGGTGGCGGCGCATCGCGGAGGAGCTCGGCATTCCGCGTTTGCACCTCTGCGCGGTGCAGAGCTTCGGTATACCGACCGGGCTCGAGGATGGTTTCGACGCGATGGTCGAATTCCCGCCTCACAGCATGGCGGTGCCGCGAGATCACCGAGAGGACTCCTGGTCTCAACGGAAGGTTCACCGGCAAGATCTACTCGTACTCGGACATGGTCCGATACGGCCTGCGCTTGGTTCGTGCATGCGGCTGCCCGTCTATCGCGGCGTCATGACCGGCTGGGACAACACGGCGCGGCGCGGGAGCTACAGCGGTCACATCTATCAAGGGCGACTCCCGAAGTCTACGAGGTCTGGCTGCGGCGTCTCGTCAACTACACCGCGCAGGCACCATGCGGGAGACCGCCGGCTGATCTTCGTGAACTCCTGGAACGAGTGGGCCGAGGGCGCCTATCTCGAGCCGGACGAAAAACACGGATACCGCTTCCTGGACGCCACCGCGCGCGCGGTCTTCGGCGTCCCCGATGCCGCGGCGCTCGTCCGGACGCTCCGTCAGATCACTGACGGGAACGACGAGGCTCAGGGCGTGCTGGACGAGCTGGACCACGCAGCTGAGGATCAACGAACGAATCGTCGAGCTGGTCGAATCAAAAGGGCTTGCGACCGGCGCCGTTTCGCGCGCCGGGTATTCCGGCCGGTTCCATCCGGCAGACCGGGCCAGTATCAAGCTTCCGGACAAGGTGATCTCGAATGGCGCCATCGGCCATCTGGACGCTCTGAATACCCCGAACTACGAGAACGGCGTCACTCTGAATCGCGCGTACGATTTCCTTCTTCAAGGATGGATTGCCAGCAGGCACGTCAGGGCGAGTCCGAGCTCCCCGATCCTCTTTCAACTCACGAACCTCGAATCAGGGGAGCGGTACCTCGCGCAGGTGAGGTCACGAGAGCGCCGCGACGACGTCGCGAGCCGGCTCAAGGGCTGGCGGCACAAATTCAGGAGCGGGGCCGCCGCCTCGCTCCTTTACAGCGGATACCGCGCGTACCTGAACATTGCCGCTGTTCGGCCCGGGTCCTACGAACTCGAAGCCATTCTACCGACCCCGACCGGCCACACCGGCATCAGACTACCGCTGCACTCGTCCATCCTGGTTCTGTGATCGTCATGCGGAGCGCGGAATGACAGCTGAGGCGCCGCTCGTCAGCGTCGTTGTGCCCGCATACCGGCATGAGATGTACGTGACGGAAGCGCTCAAATCGGTATACGAGCAGGACTACGAAGCGGTCGAACTGATCGTCGTCGACGACAAGTCACCCGATGGCACGGCCCGCGTCATTCGAGACTATCTGAATCGCGCCGACGTCAAAGATAGATTCCGGCGAATCGTCTTCCTGGAGAACGAGAGGAATCTCGGCGCGCATCGGACAATCAATCGAGGCATCAGTGAGTCACGGGGTCACTACATCAATATCCTGAACTCCGACGACGCGTTCGCGCCGGCCCGGTTGTCGACGCTGTTCAGCGCCTGTCAAGAGCGGCGGGCGGAGTTCGCGTTCTCGAGAGTCGAGGTGCTCATCGACGGCGATCCGATGCTCCTGTCGAAGGAGACCGAATACCTCGCCAGCATTCAGGACGGGATCGACTTCTTCCCGACTGTGGGCTATGCGTTGCTGCGGAATCAGTGCGCGCTGACCAGCGGGAACTTCTTCTTTGCACGCAGCGTGTACGAGCGCGTCGGCGACTTCAGCGATCTGAAGTACTGCCACGACTGGGACTTCATTCTCAGGTCGCTCCTCGTCACCGAACCCATCTTCGTTCCGGAGACGCTGTACTTCTACCGGATCCATTCAGGCAACAGCTTTCTGCAGCTGCAGTCGCTGGCCGAGCCGGAGACGGAGGCGGTCCTGCGGCGGTACCTTCTTTTTCTGTCGCAACCGGCCCGTGAGCAATCCACTGGCCCCGTCTCCCGCGTGGGGTCCGTTTTTCAACTCGTTCGTGCAGCAGTCGCAGTACGGCCAGTATCTGGCCAAACCCTAAGCCGATTTGTGCCCTCGCAGCCTGGCGAGGAGACTCCAGAGCCTGTCGGAATGAATCGCCTTCAATTCAGCGTCCAGCTTCGCCTTCTGCCGTTCCACCACGGCGAGATGCGAATGCAGCAGATGACGCTCGCCGATTAGCTGCGCCAGCTTATCGTTCGCCCCGCTCGCGACCTCCTCAAGATGGCTTTTCTGGTACCTGCATCCCCGCGCCGAACTGCTCGAGATCGGCCACCCGTCGCTGCAGCAGCTCCACCTGTTGCACCAGGCCCGCTTCTCTGACGGCGAGCTCATCGATCCTCCCTTGAATCTGGCTATTGAGGTGCTGCATCCCCGCGCCGAACTGCTCCAGATCGGCGACCTGTCGCTGCAGAAGCTTGATATAGTGCTTCACACTGGCTTCCCTCAGGAGGATCTCTTCGTTCTTCAACTGGAACCCCAGTTCGCAGAACTGCCCGCGGATGAGCGCCTGCTCTTCTGGTGACCT
Organism: uncultured Acidobacteriota bacterium; assembly: GCA_963825245.1. Classification (GTDB taxonomy): domain Bacteria; phylum Acidobacteriota; class Vicinamibacteria; order Vicinamibacterales; family CAVVIG01; genus CAVREM01. Next base: position 56,657 of record CAWGSJ010000015.1, on the reverse strand, counting down.
TCCAAAGAAAGCGTCCAGGCTGCTCGCGTAGTTCTTCCCGACGGCCAGAACACCGAGGCCGTGCTCGTGGGTGAAGTTGAAGCCGGGGAGTTGCGTCGAAAGCTCCTCCCAGAATCGCCAGACACCGAAGCCCTGCTCCTCGTTGCGTTCCATGGTGTCGTGAAGGATCACGACTGCCTGGTCGGAGAGTCTGGGCCTCCAGGTCTCGAAGTCGTGCCGGACCGCTTCGTATTCGTGACAGCCGTCGATGTGGAGCAGGTCGATGCTGCCTGGGTTGAAATGCTCAGCGGCTTCGTCAAAGCTCATTTGCATCAGGGTGGAGAAGCTGCCGTAGGCGGGATCGTGGTGCGCCCGGAGGGTGCTCAGCACTTCGTCCGAATAGGTACCGGCCTGCGGGTCACCGGTCCACGTATCCACCGCGTGGCACCGCGTACCGGCGTTCAGCATTTTGACTGCCTGGCAGAACGCCATATACGAGACGCCGTAATGGGTTCCGAGCTCGACGAAACAGCGCGGCCGCATCAGATCGACGAGCAGCATGCCGAAAGGAATGTGGCCCGTCCAGCGCGAAACCTGGAAGTACTCCGGTTTCGTGCTGACGATCGGGTGCAGTTCCGCGAAACGCATCATGGGGACTCCAGCTATCTCGGCGCGGCCATTCATCGAACCCAATCCTCCACCAGCAATGTAATCGAGCAGAGTCAAATTCTCACTCATCGTGTATCGCCCTTGAACGCAAGCCTCGCAAAAAGACAGTCGGCACGAGGTTTCCTCGCGAGTGCCAGCTGGACCGATTCCTGCATATGTCTAGAAATTCCCATGTTAAGAGTGTTCCTTGCTCTAGTCGTCGTTGCCCTCTTTGCACCCGCCCAATTGCTCGCGCAGTCGGTCACACTCGGCGGTTCGCTCAGCGTTGCCGCCGCGGAAGACTTCGCCACTCGTTCATTCCAGGATCCGTGGGACATGAACGAGCGGACGGATCTGGGCTGGTTCCTGGACGGCGTCGATGGGCCCGCGTCGAACCTGACCAACGTCTCGTTCGCTGGAGGCGTGTTTACCGCGACGGTACCAGGAAGCATCGCGAACGTCTTCCTCCTCGAGTCGGCGATCATCAACTCGGCTCCGATAGGCAAGATCGGCACGAACTATCCCATCAACGCCGGTTTCTACCGCGTACTGGCGATTCGCATGAACGTGAGTGCCGCGGCGTCAGCCCAGCTCGTCTGGTTCCGCGAGAGCATGTACGATGGAACCTTCTCCGTCAGCGGAACGTTCGCGGTGACTCCGGGCTGGCGGACCTACCTGGTCAACATTCCAGCGCTGACCGTAGCCCCCGGATCGGGTACTGCGTGGACGAACGTGCTGCTGAAGTCGCTGCAGCTCTACATCCTTCCGCAGGCCGCACCGATCACCTGGCAAATTGACTCGATACGGCTCGTGAACGAGCAGTCGAGCTACTGTCGCCAGATTACCTGGAACGGCTTCAGCGGGCCGGTCGATCTGTATCTCGACTCTGACGCCGCCACGAACGGGAATGAATGGCTGCTGGCGACCGGAGTTGTCAACAACACGGCGTCGGGTGGATGCGCACCAACCGGCTCCGGGTACAACTTCGCAGCCGGTGCGCTCGAGGGTGCCGGTTACTACGTCGTGGCACGACCGGCAGGCAGTGGATCGGGCGGGGCACGATCGAGCCAGCCTTACCAGGTCAATGCCGCCCCAATTCTCACGATGACCGCTCCCTCCGAAGAGGGCAGCGTCGACGATTTCGCCACGGCGGTCCTCGGGGACCCGTGGGACATGAACGCTCTGTCGGACGTCGACATTTTCTTCAACGTGGCGGGACAGACGATCACGACGATCGCCGCTGAAACACCTGGCGGAACGCCTCTCGGGAACGTGCAGGTGCTCTGGGCCCAGAACTCGCCGCCCAACTCGAGTGATCCCGTCGTTGGGCTCCACTGGTTCGGACCACGGATCGATCCGACACGTTTTCGCATTCTGACCCTGGAGTACGGGCTGCCCAACATCGCCCGTTCGATCGCCCAGGGCTCCGTGGCGCGCATCGGGTGGCGCGTTGCCGGAAGCTCGGCGGACTCGATCTCCGACGACATCATCATCAACAGCCGGGCCGGTGCGAACGTCATGCAGAAGTTGATCGTCGACATGGCCGATCGCAGCGTTCTGCCAATGGAGGCGGGGTCTCCGCTGGGCTGGGTCCCGGGCACCAGCGCGAATCCAGGGATCGAGGTCTTCCGCTTCGACGTGCACGAGTTCCCGCAAGCCGTACCCTTCTTTATCCGACGCGTGAAACTGGCATCGTTGGAGCGTGTCTTCCCGGGCGGAGACTACACGATCCGATGGACGCCCAGCGAGACATCGGGGACCGTGACGGCGTATTACGACACCGACAACAATTCCTCCAACGGCGTCGTGGGGGTGATTGGCAGCGCACCTACGAACAACCGCGCCTTGGTTTGGCGAGCCCCGATGGTGGGCGGCTCTCCGGCGTACTACATCCGCCTGGTCGTCGATGACGGTCAGGGCAACACAAACGAGATTTATTCACGGTGGCCCGTGATCGTCGGCGTGGGGCCCGGAGCTGTGCTGCCGACGCCGACCGGTCTTCGAGTGATCTCAAAGTGATCTGCAGGGATCGACGGCTTCAGGCCCGCGGCCGGACGGCCAGCAGCTCCTCGTAAAACTGAAGCCCGGCGTCGACGTCCCCGTCGAAGACCAGTTCGCCCTGCTCGAGCACGCAGACACGCTTGCAAATCGATGCGGATCGCGGAAGGGGCGTGCGAGACGAAGATGATCGTCTTCCCCTGGGCGATGAACGAGTTCACCGTCGCGATGCACCGCTGCTGAAAATCGGCGTCGCCGACCGCGAAAATCTCGTCCAGCAGAAGGATGTCCGGGTCGAGATTCGCCGCGATCGCAAAGCCGAGCCGCATGTACATGCCCGACGAGTAGTTCTTGATCGGCACGTCGATGAAGTGTTCGAGCCCGGAGTACTCGACGACGCCCTGGTAGATCCGATCGATCTCGGCGCGTGACAGGCCATGAATCGACGCGCTGAGGAACACGTTCTCGCGTCCGGTCAGCTCGGGATGAAACCCGACGCCGAGCTCGATCATCGAACAGATGCGCGCCCCGCGCGCCACCAGCAGCCGCCCGGCCGTCGGCCGGTGAATGCCGGCAATCAGCTTCAGGAGCGTGCTCTTGCCCGACCCGTTCCGGCCCACGAGGCCGATCGCGTCGCCGCGCTCGATGCGCAGCGAGACCTGCTTGAGCGCCCAGAACTCCTCGATCGACTGCCGCTTCGCAGGGTGCAGCAGGCCCAGGAATCGGACCTTGAGCTCGACCGACGCGTTGTGCCTGAGCAGAAAGCGCTTGGAGATCGATTGCGCGTCGATGACCGGCACTACAGCTGCTCCATCAGGCGATCTTCGAACCCCAGGAACACCAGCGCGCCGACGATGAACGCGCCGAGCGCGTGAGTCGTGGCGGCCAGCCACACGTCCCCGCTCGGCCACTCCCGGTAGAAGAACATCTGCTGATACGCGACGACGAACGGCGACACCGGGCTGAGGAGGATGAGCAGCTGCAGGCGTTCGGGAACATTCCGCAATTCGTACAGGATCGGCGTCGTCCAGAACAGCACGGCAGAGCCCGACCTCCAGCAGATGCCGCACGTCGCGGAAGAACGCCGTCGCCGTGGCGAGAAGCAGCGCGACGCCGATCGTGAAGACGACCTGCAGCGTCAGGAACACCGGGAACAGCAGCATCGGCGCCGACAGAGGCACCGAGTACCAGAGGAGCATCGACCGGCAGAAAGACCGACGACGGTCAGCAGGTACTGCGCCAGGTTGAACAGCACGGTCGCGATCGGCAGGATCGCCCTCGGGAAAGCGCACGCTCTTCAGCAGTCCGGCGTTGTCGATGATCGGATCCGGTCGACATCGTGGCGGAATTCGCGAAGAACGTCCACGACAGCAGGCCGAGCATCAGATAGAACACGAAGCCTTCGCTGCGCACCTGCAGAATGAACGTGAAGGCAACCGTGTAGACGACGATCATCAGGAGCGGGTTCGCCAGCGACCACAGGAATCCGAACACGGTTCCGCGATATTTCAGCTTCAGGTCCTTGAACACCAGGTTCCTGAGCAGCTCGCGGTAGCGGTACAGGCTGCGCACCATGCCGCGCAGCGTCGTCAGGTCGGTTGCACGATCGATCAGGTCGTCGTCCGCGGAGCGGAGCGCTGACCGCAGCTGGGCGCGCAGGCGCAGCACCCATACGCCCCGCCAACCGATCGCGGCAATCGTCATGAGCATCGCGTCGGCCACGAACGCGCTGCGTGACACACCTTCGAAACCGAGCGTCAACCCCACCGCCGCCGGCGGCCACGGTCGTTCCCGCGAGGATGCCAACAATGACGCGAAACAGCCAATCGAGCCGTGGCCGGCGGGCATAGGCACCAGCGATGACGAGTCCGGCCAGTTGCCCGATGACGAGAAACGGCGTGGTCGACCACGCGCCGGGAAGAAATGCTTCCAGGCGATCGCCCTGAAAGCGCAGCCAGTACGCCGCGAGGTTGGCACTCGCCGCGAGCAGGCCGTCGAGCACGATGCTCAGCCCCCAGCCCGGCCGCCTTGGCAGAAGAGAATCAGTCGACGAATTCACGGATCCACTGGAGTCCAAGAGCGGCGCGGATTCAATTACAACACACCTTCCGTCTGACGGTTCGCGTTCGGGCTTTCCGACGGTCCGTGCTAGTCTGGGCGCCATCCACACCTTCTGGACCTTTTTCGCCGCCGCGGGCGTTTCTTTCGCCCTCTGCCCCCTCGCCGGCAAACTGGCCACCCGGCTTGGGATTGTCAGCGCTCCCGTCAACGACCGCTGGCACCGCGCGCCGACGCCGCTCCTTGGAGGGGTGGCCATCGCGGTGGGAACTCTCGCAGCGGTTGCGCTCGTTGCCGTTTGGGACCGGCCGGTCCTCGTCATGGTGATGGCGGGTTTGCTGGCGCACGTCCTCGGACTCGTTGACGACAAAGTGAAGCTTGGCGCCACGGCCAAGCTGGTCGGCTCGCTGGCGATCGGAGCCGCTGTTGCGTACCTCTTGAGCACGCTGAGCCACGCCGCGCTGCCGGCCACGACCGTCCTGCTCGCGATCCTGTGGTTCGCGGGCATCGTGCACGCGTTCAACCTGCTCGACAACATGGATGGCCTGGCGGGCGGGGTGGCGGCGATCGTCGCCGCGGCGACCGCGTTCGTCCTCCTCGAGTCCGGTTACCCCAGCGCGGTTGCTCCACTCGCGGCGCTGGGCGGAGCGCTCTGCGGATTCCTGCCGTGGAACAGTGCTCCGGCCAGAATCTTCATGGGAGACGGAGGAAGCCTCTTCATCGGCGCGATCCTCGCCACCGCCTCCCTCATTCCGTGGTTGGGATCGCCCGGCAGCGTGTCGCCGTGGTCGCTGGCGATTCTCGTCCCGTTCATCGTCCCCGTCGGCGAAACGGCGTTCGTCTCGTCGCTGCGGTGGATGGCCGGGCGCAATCCCGCAAGAGGTGGCGTCGACCATCCGTCGCACCGTCTAGTGGCGATGGGATTCTCCGAACGGCGTGCGGTGCTGTTCTTCTATGCGGTCACGTTGGCGTGCGGGGTTGTGGCCGTGTGGCTGGCGCGATCGGGTCCCACCGCCCTCCCTATTGCGGTTGTGCTCTTCGTCGGCGTCGCGCTGGGTTCGATCCATTTGGCGCGCGTTCCAACCTATCAGGGCGATGACTTCGTTGCCTTGCAGCGCGTGCCGTACGCAGATGTCCTGAGGTCGGCATTCCTTCGATCCCATGCCGTCCAAGTCCTGCTCGATCTGCTGCTGATTACGGCCTGCTACTACGCGGCCTATCGACTGCGCTTCGAAGGCGAAGCGCTGGACATCTTCCTTCCCTCCTTTACCGCCTCGCTCCCCATCGTCCTGATCTGCAAACCGGTGGCGCACTATCGTGTCGGGCCTGTATGGCCGCTCCTGGGCCTCCTTTGGCGTCGGAGACGTGCCAGCCGTGACACGAGCCGTCGTCTTCGGCAGCATGGCGTCGGTCCTCGCCGCAACGTACCTGTATCGTTTCGAGCGGTTCTCGCGCGGCGTGTTCATCATCGACGCGGTGCTCCTGCTGCTGGCGATTCTCGGCAGCCGCCTGTCGTTCCGATTCATGGCCCATGCCGCGGTGATGCAGAGCACGCGCGCCAGGCGCGTGTTGATTTGCGGCGCCGGCGAGCGCGGCCGCCTGCTCGCCCGCGAGATGCTGGCCAACACCAGCTGGCACATGAAGCCAGTCGGCTTCATCGACTCTGGCGAGACGCAGCGAGTATTCGCTCCTCGGCGTCCGGGTCGTGGGCAGGATCGACGACCTGGAGGAGGTCCTCGAGCGCCTGCGGGTCGATGAAGTCGTGTTCAGCGGCGACCCGATCGAGCCGGCGCAGCGACAGCGCGCGCTGCGGACCTGCGCCGATCGCTCGATCGTGGTGCGCGACCTGATCTTCGAGATGCGCGAAACCGGGCGGAACGTCCACGGCAGCAGCGTCGCATGACGGTTGCCGTCCTCATCGTCAACTGGAACAGCCGCGAACTCCTTCGTGAATGCCTGCGGTCGCTGAGCGCGCAAACCCGCCCGCCCGACCGCGTGATCCTGGTCGACAACAACAGCACGGACGACTCGCTCCAGCACGCGGAAGACGCGCTCGAGGGGGTCGAGGTGATCCGGCTTCAGGAGAACGTCGGCTTTGCGCGCGCGAACAACATCGCGGCGAGGGCCGCGGGCGAGGTGGACGCGCTCGCGCTCCTCAACCCGGACGCGTTTGCCGATCCCGGCTGGCTGGCAGCGCTCGTCGCGGCCGCGGAGCGCCAGCCCGACGCGGGATCGTTCGCGAGCCGGATCGTGCTCGACGGACAGCCGGATTTCCTCGACGGCGCGGGCGACAGCTACCACTCATCCGGGCGCGCCTGGCGCAACGGCCACCGGATGCCGACGCGCGACTGGGCCGCGGGCGATCAGGAGGTGTTCGCGCCGTGCGCCGCCGCCGCGCTGTACCGGCGCGCGGCATTCGACGCGACCGGCGGATTCGACGAGGAGTACTTCTGCTATTTCGAGGACGTCGACCTCGGCTTCCGACTCCGCCTGCGTGGATTCCGGTGCCTGTACGTCCACGACGCGGTCGTCAGCCACGTCAGCTCGGCCACGACCGGCTACCGCAGCGACTTCGCCGTCTACCACGGCGAGCGGAATGCGGTCTGGACGTTCTTCAAGGACATGCCCTGGCCGCTGCTGCTGCTCTACCTGCCGCAGCACCTGGCGCTGAACGTCGCGGCGCTCGTCTACTACCCGCTGCGCGGACAGGGACGTGTGGTCTGGCGAGCAAAGCTCGACGCGCTGCGTGGCCTGCCGTCCGTGCTGCGGCGGCGCACCACGGTGCAGAGCATGCGCGCGGTGAGCCCGTTGACGCTGCGCCGATCGTTCACGCGCGGGATTGCCGCGGCCGTGCGGCGGTATTCTGTTGCCGGGTGACCCAGACACCGTGAGAGAAATTTATCGCGCGCGTCGTAGTACTTGACTCGCCCGCAAGTTCAGTACGGCGAAATAGTCACGAAGCACGACAGAACAGTGCGACCAATGCACCTGGCACGACCGGTCCGTCGAGATGCGCCGGGTTGCTCGATTGGAGCAGACCGCCGAGAATACACCCGTGTCTCCGTTCAGCCACCTGTCGGTCCGTTCATTGGCCGCGCAGGCACGTCCGGGAGGGATGCCCAATCGCCGTCCCCTCCTTCAGCGCTTCCTCCGTCGGCGCCGGCTCGTCGTCTACACCGTGCTTGTGGGGTCTTACGAGAAGCTCGCAAATCCATTTCCGAAAGAAGCGACAGGCTTCGAGCGGGTGTGCTTCACCGACAATCCGGAACTGACCTCGGATGACTGGACCGTCGTGCTCCTTGACGCCCCCGCGCTCGACTCTGCACGTGAGTCGAGGCGGCCAAAGCTCCTTCCCCATGCGTTTCTGCCCGACTTCGAGTGGAGCCTGTACATCGACAACACCGTTCGACTGAAGGTGTCGCCGCTTGACATTCTGCGCGAGTGCGGAAGCCTGCCGTCACCATTCATGTGCTTTCGCCACCCCTGGCGGGACTGCATCTATGACGAGGCCGAGGAAGTCATTCGACTAGGCATCGACTCGGAACATCGAGTGCGGGAACAGATCGACTACTATCGCTGCAAAGGGTTCCCCGCTCACGCCGGGTTGATCGCGGGAACGGTGTTGTTGAGACGCCATCACGATGACGACGTGGTGGCGCTGTCCGACGAGTGGTTCGACCACGTCCTACGGTTCTCCAAACGAGATCAGTTGTCCTTCAACTACGTCGCCAGGCGCCGGCAGTTCGAGTATTCGTGCTTTCGCGGGAAGCTCAATGGAAACGATCTCCTCGAATGGCCCGTGGCGCTTGATTGGCGCATCCCGCACGACTTCAGCGACCAGGTCTATTCGTGGCTCAATCCACAGGTCGTCGGGTCTGGGCTTTCGCCACGGCAGCACTACCTCCAGTTTGGCTCGGCCCAGAATCTGCGCTATACGACCTTCCGGTGGGAGCTCGACAGGCTCGCTAACAAGTACCGCACCGACAAGGGCAGCCTCTATTACAACGCACACGGGTACGCGGCCGTGTACGAGCACTACTTGCGCGATCGACGGCACGCCGATCTCCACATCTTGGAACTGGGTCTGCTGCGGCACGATGCGCAGGCCAAGTCGCCCGGCGGGCCGTACGACGACACGCCAAGCCTCAAGATGTGGCGGGAGTACTGCCCGAATGCCAGGATTGTCGGCTTCGACATCGCGGACTTCTCCGCGTCACCGCCACTACCCGGCGTGCACGTGCTGCGCGGAGACATGGGGAAGCCCGAAGACATTCGTCGTCTGATCGATCAATGCGGCGGCGCGTTCGATATCATCATCGACGACGGTAGTCACGCATCCCATCACCAGCAGATCGCGCTCGGCGAGCTGTTTCCTCATCTCAAGCCGGGCGGCTACTACTTTATTGAGGACCTGCAGTATCAGCCTCCGCAATGGGAGCCGGCTGACGCTGTCAAGACTCGCGATCTCCTGCTCGCAATGTCAAGGGGATCGCCTACGTCGAGCCCCTACGTTCCCGAACAACAGTGGCTGTACGTCGCCGAGCACGCGGACTCACTACGTTTTTACGACAGCTTCGATCGTCAGTTTGGGCAGATCAGGCCTGACGCCCTAGCCGTCATTCGCAAGAAGGCGCCATTCTAGACCTCTTCCCAGCACTCGTTGCCCGACAAGATGGTGTCGAGCGCCCGGAGTCGAAGTTGCGGAGGCGCTCGGTGCGCTGGTAGCACGCGCAGCGACACTTCGGGAAGTCGATCCTCGCCGAGGCCGCTCCGTACGAAGACGCTTTGAAATCGAGCGACTGGATGCCGACTGAACGTCGCCGCTCTCGTGTATTACCCGCTGCGGGGGCAGGGACGTGTGGTCTGGCGCGCCAAGCTCGACGCGTTGCGCGGCCTGCCGTCCGTGCTGCGGCGGCGTGCGCAGGTGCAGACGATGCGGGGTGTAAGTCCGCTGACGCTACGCAAATCGTTTACCCGGGGACTTGCCGCCGTTGTGCGGCGCTATTCGGTCGCGGGCTGAATCGCGCGACATCCGGGCCGCGCTGAGGTGATCTGCCCACAGGTCGGAGCCGATTGGTCTGGCGTCGACGGTGCGTCTACGGGCGTCCAGTCGATTCGCACACCGATCTCTCCGTCATCGTCCATGCCCAGCTCGCGGAGCGGCACGCCGCGGCTGACCGAGCTCTCGACGAACATCCAACGCTGGCCGGGCGGCACGCGCACATAGGTGGTAGTGGGTTCAGTGGTGGTGAGACGTGTCCGCAGCAGCGGACTGCCGTTGCACCAGAGCTGCACGTCCGATGGGCGCGTCAAGACATGGCCCGAGCCGACCGTAAACCCGGAACCGCTCACGCCCCGGTAATCGGCCGACACGGTCAACGCGATCCACGCGGACGATGGCTCGAAGACCCAGACGGCCCTTCGGCCGGTCCAGCCGGGGCCTGGCCCGAAGGTGCGGGTTGCCGGGTTGTAGAAGCCGTAGGAGTAGGGCCATCCGAACCGCTGCGCTCGCGCGGGAACACGCAGACTGGTCGCCGCCATCCACGCGGTACCGGCCGCGAAAAGCACGACCGCCGCGAGCATCGGGATCCACTGGCGGCCCGACGCGGGTGCGGGGCCGCGAGGTGGGTCCACGAGGAAGACGTACCAGAACGCCGCCAGCCAGAACGTGATGGACGCGGGCACCTCCTGTCCCGGCATTCCAACCAGCGAGATGGCCGCGAACGCGACGATCATCCCGCGCGCCACGCGCTCCGGCGATTCCCTGTTCGTGCGCCGCAGCACGAAGAGTCCGAATAACACCGCCCACCACACCCAGCCCACGCTGCCGGCGACCCCGAGCTCCGCGAGCTGCTGGCGGTACCAGTTCTGCGCGTTGTCGGGCGGGAGAATAGGAAATCCGTGAACGCGGGCAAAGTCGGCCTGCATGATGTTGAAGCCGCCGACACCGATGCCAAACAACGGATAGTCGCGAATGATCGCGGTGCCGATCGCCCCGTAGCCGTTGCGGTTCCACAGCTCGCGCGCGACCGCGCCCAGCGACGCGGCATCCAACGCCGGCACCATCTGTCGGATTCGCTGCAGCGGCCCGACGACGTTCGCCGCCGACGACAGGCCGACGACCGCGACGACCGCCAGCGCAGCCGCGAGCGCCGCCGCCCTCGCGCGGCGCCGCGGCTCTTTCCAGAATGCCGCTCCGACGAACGCGGAAACGATCACCGCGGCCGCGAATCCTGTCCTCGAACCCGATGCCCACACCGCCAGCCAGCAGACGGCCACGCTCGACAGCTCGAGCGCGGTCCGGTAGCGCAGCGCCGATTCGCGAATCAGCAGGACCGCGCCGCCGATCCAGAGCGCCGGCGATCGTCCCGCAAAGGTTCGCGTCCATGACCGTGCCGGAGGCCCGTCCGATCGCGCCGTAGACGGTCGGATTCAGACAACGCCACGTCGACGAACAGCTGGTAGATCGCGACCGCGACCATGACCGCGCAGCTCGCCGCCAGTGGAATGGCCACCGCCGGCAGGAAGTCGCCGCGCGGCATCCCGCACAACCAGTCGAACCACAGGATGCCGCTCAGAAGCACGAGCGAGCTGTGGAGCGCCCATGTCGCGACGAACGACGGCCACCCGCCCGCGGACGAATTCGCCACACTGGTCGACCAGACGAGCGTCGGCGTAAAGTCGAATTCACGCAACACGACGATGAAGGTGCCGACGACGACGGTAAGCGCCCAGCAGACCAGCGGGGCTCGGAACCGCGGCGGCACGTGCCAGCCGGCTCGCATGACGTCGGGAGCCATCGCGCCGAGAAGGCCTGCGGTCCACACCGCGCTGAACGGCGAGTAGTTCAACCCGGTGACGGTGCGGATGACGATCGGAAAGATGTAGGTGACGATCAGCAGGACTGCGACGGCACGCCGGTTGATGGCGGTCGCGACCGCCATCACCGCGAATGCGCCCAGCGTCAACGCCGGCAGCGCCGCCCAGGGGGCGCGGGAGAAATAGACGATCGTCGTCAAGGCGGCACAACACCACCCGAAAACGATCAGCTTCGTTGCCCTATCCATCACTTTATCGAGGGGCTTCGCCCCTCGGACTCCCCGACACGCTCTCTCGCGCGCCGCTGCGTCGGCGCGCTCCGTTCGCGTGGCTCGCTCGCGCGCTCGCTCGCCGCCGTTGGTTAGACCTGCACGACACGGTCGATCGGTCCTGGAGCCGAGAGGTACCATGGCCCGGCTGACAGGCACAAGCGCAAAGTGGCTTAGAATCAAACGACCGCATTCATGAAAGGAATCATCCTCGCCGGTGGCGCCGGCTCTCGCCTGCACCCGCTGACCCTGGCCGTGAGCAAGCAACTCGTCCCGGTCTACAACAAACCGATGATCTACTACCCGCTATCGACGCTGATGCTGGCGGGCATCCGCGACGTCCTGGTGATCACCACTCCAGAGGACCAGCTGAATTTCCGGCGTCTGCTTGGCGATGGACGCCAACTCGGGCTCGCGATCGAGTATGCGGCGCAGCCACGACCCGAGGGGCTGGCCCAGGCGTTCATCATCGGCCGCGATTTCGTCGGCCGCGATCGCGTCGCGCTCGCGCTGGGCGACAACCTGTTCTACGGGGCGCACTTTTCCGATTACCTTCGAAGCGCCGCGGCACGCGAGCTCGGCGCCACCGTGTTCGGGTACCAGGTGCGCGATCCGGAACGCTACGGGGTCGTGGAATTCGACGCGAACGGTCGTGCGGTGAGCCTCGAGGAGAAGCCGTCGAAACCGAAATCCTCGTACGCGGTGACCGGCCTGTACTTTTACGACAACCAGGTCCTCGATATCGCGGCCAACCTGCGGCCATCACCGCGAGGAGAGCTCGAGATCACGGATGTGAACCGCGCCTACCTCGATCGCGGCGAGCTGAACGTCGAGAAACTGGCTCGCGGCATTGCCTGGCTCGACACCGGCACCCACGAAGCCTTGATGCAGGCGTCGAGCTTCATCCAGGCGATCGAGGAACGGCAGGGAATGATGGTGGCGTGTCTCGAGGAGATTGCCTACCGTCACGGCTACATTACGACCGTCCAGCTCGGCGAGCTGGCCCGCCAGATGGGCTCCAGCGGCTACGGGCAATACCTCCGCCGGATTGTCGAACAGGATTTCTGAGGTGCGCGTCACGCCGGTGGAGCTTTCCGACGTTCTGCTCGTCGAACCCGACGTGTACCGGGATCCGCGCGGGTTCTTCCTCGAGGCCTTTCACGCGGAACGGTATCGATCGTTCGGAATCGACGGCACCTTCGTACAGGACAATCACTCGCGATCGGTCGCGGGCACGCTGCGCGGTCTGCATTTGCAGGTCGGCCGGCCGCAGGCAAAACTGGTACGGGTCATTGTCGGGGCGATTTACGACGTGGCGGTTGACGTCCGGGTCGGATCGCCGACGTTCGGGCGATGGGTGGCGGTCGAGCTGACCGCCGCCAATTTCAAGCAGTGCTACGTTCCGGCGGGATTCGCGCACGGGTTCGCCGTGCTGAGCCCGGAAGCCGAGATCGAATACAAATGCACCGAGTTCTACGACCCCGCGGCGGAAATCGGCATCGCCTGGAACGACCCGGCGCTTGCCATCCCGTGGCCGGTCGACCGCCCGCTCCTGTCGGAGCGGGACCAGCGTCATCCCCGGCTGGACGCTCAAACCAACCGCCTGCCGGTCTACGATCCGCGATAGGCAAAACAGTACCGGCTCACATATATGAAGCTGCCTCAACAACCACCTGACTTGCGTCGCGAGCGAGCGCGCGAGCGAGCCACGCGAACGGAGCGCGCCGGCGCAGCGGCGCGCGAGAGAGCGTGTGGGGGAGTCCGAGGGGCGCAGCCCCTCGGTAAGTTATGACCACCATCCTAGTGACCGGCGGGGCCGGTTTCATCGGTTCGAACCTCGTGCGGTATCTCCGGCATCACACGAGCGATCGGCTCGTCATCGTCGACAAGCTGACCTACGCAGGCAGCCTGCTGAACATCGCCGATCTTCGCGACGTGATTTTCATCGAGGCCGATATCGCCGATCGCGAGGCCATGCGAGGCGCGTTCGCGCAGTACGCTCCGCGCGCGGTGATGAACCTCGCGGCGGAAACGCACGTCGACCGATCGATCGACAGCCCGGCGCCGTTCATCGACACGAACATCGTCGGGACGTTCGTGCTGCTCGAAACCGCCAGGAGCCACGTCGCCGCCATGCCGGCCGCCGAGCGGGCTGGATTTCGTTTTCTACACGTCTCGACCGACGAGGTGTATGGCACGCTCGGAGCCGACGGACTGTTCTCGGAAGAGACCCCGTACGCCCCCAACTCGCCGTATGCCGCGAGCAAGGCGGCGGCGGATCATCTCGTGCGCGCCTACCTCCACACGTATGGGCTTCCGGTCCTGATCACGAACTGCTCGAACAACTATGGTCCCTATCAGTTCCCGGAGAAGCTCATTCCGCTGATGATTCTGAATGCCGCCCAGGGACGGCCGCTGCCCATCTACGGCGACGGCGGCAACGTCCGCGACTGGCTGCACGTCGACGACCATTGCGAAGGGCTGCTGCGACGTCCTCGCCGAAGGGAGACCCGGCGAGAAGTACAACATCGGCGGCGGCAACGAGCGGACGAACCTCCAGATCGTCGATCGTCTCTGCGAAATTCTGGAAGAACTTCTTCCATCCTCTTCGAACCCGCCCTGAATGGCCGGACCTACCGGGACCTGAAGTCTTTCGTGCCGGATCGACCCGGCCACGACCGACGCTACGCGATCGACGCATCGAAGATCGAGCGGGAGCTCGGCTGGAAGCCGCGGCGCACGTTCGAAGAAGGTCTTCGCGAGACAGCGCGCTGGTATCTGGAACACCGCGACTGGTGCGAACAGATCCAGGCGGGCCGCTACGACCGGCAGCGGCTCGGACTGAGCGGCTGATTACAGCCGGAAGATCGTCGGGCGGTCGAACGACTTGAGCGCGTTCCGCGTATCGACGACCAGCGGCGAGCTCCGCGATCCGCCGGTAGTCGAACTGTGCGTGATCGGTCGCCACGATGGCGCAGTCGATCTGCGATCTGATCGCTTCGTCAAACGGCACGTGCTCGATCCGACGGGCACCCTGCGTCACGCACGGGATGAACGGGTCGGTGTAGGACACGTCCGCGCCGCGGTGGGCCAGCAGCTCCATGATGTCGAGCGCCGGAGACTCGCGCGAAGTCGTTGACATCCCGCTTGTAGGCGACGCCGAACAAGTGGATGCGCGATCCGTTGATCGCCTTGCGGGCCGTGTTCAAGGCATCCGACACTCGCTGCACGACATACTCGGGCATCGCACCGTTGACATGCCCGGCGAGCTCGATGAACCGGCACTCGAACCCGGTCTGGCGCGCCTTCCACGACAGATAGAACGGATCGATCGGAATGCAGTGCCCGCCCAACCCCGGCCCGGGGTAGAACGGCATGAACCCGAACGGCTTCGTCTTCGCCGCGTCGATCACCTCCCACACGTTGATGTCCATCTTGTGGCACATCAGCGCGATCTCGTTCACGAGGCCGATGTTCACGGCGCGAAACGTGTTCTCGAGCAGCTTCACCATCTCCGCGACGCGGGTCGACGTCACCGGCACGACCGTGCCGACGACCAGGGCATAGAGCGCGGCGGCTGCCTCGGTGCTCGCCGCACCGACGCCGCCGACGACTTTCGGGATCGTCCTGGTGTTGAAGGTGGGATTTCCCGGATCGACTCGCTCTGGTGAGAAGGCCAGGTAGAAGTCGGTGCCGGCGCGGAGTCCCCTCTCTTCGAGCATCGGCTGCACGACTTCCTCGGTCGTTCCCGGATAGGTCGTCGATTCGAGAATGACGAGCTGTCCGGTTCGGAGCGTTGCTGCAACAGCTTCGACAGCCTTCACCACGTACGAAAGGTCGGGATCGCGCGTCTTCCGCAGCGGTGTCGGCACGCAGATGTCGACGACGTCCATCTGCGCCAGCTCTGCCATATCAGATGTCGCGCGCAGCCGGCCGGCGCGGACCGCTTCGGCCAGATCTTCAGAGGGGACGTCAGGAATGTAACTGGTGCCGGCGTTGATCGAGCGGACCTTGGTGTCGTCGACGTCGAAACCGGTCACACGCAGCCCGGCGCGCGCGAATTCCACGGCGAGAGGCAACCCGACATACCCGAGGCCGATGACGCCGACGGCGACGTCCCGCGCCCGGATTCGCTCGACCAGCGAGTTCCATAGTCTGAAAGTGTGAACTCAGTAAGGTTCTGGAACAGTACTCGCGCGCCGCAGGTTGCTAGCACGCTGCGCGCCGCTGCGACGCTGTAACTCCACTGTGAAAGATTTACTGTCGAGCCGTTCAAACTCACGTCACTCTTTGACCAACCGGCGACACTCGCAACGCATTCGAAGAATTCCGAAGAAATCCCTGAATTCATGCGTGGTACTTCACTTGCACGATCATGCGCGCCATGCGATTTGGTTTCCACCAGACCGGCGGATGCCGCGATTCGTCGTCTGACGTTCATCGCACCGATCTCTGCGAACCCAACGCTCACGACATCGCGCGACCGTCAGCTGGCGGCCGCGCGCGAGCGCCTTTTCGAAGGTCTCGACGGACACACGATCAGCGGCGCCGAGGGCACCTGGCGCGTTCGCGTTTACAGTATCTGCGAGGAACCCGGCGCGTGGTGGCTTCAGTTGGCGCTCGAGGGAAGACCGGAATACACGATCACCATCCGCACGCCGCTGCTCGAGACGGCGCCCGACACCTTGTGTCGACTCTCCCGCTGGCTCGCCAGCCCATCACAGGCCGACGAAACCCTTACCGTCGCCTAAACCGCTTTTCGACGTTGTAGTGTCCGCCTTCAGGCGGACTCTCCAGGTCCGGCTAAAGCCGGACACTACTACTGCGTCGCGAGCGAGCGCTGCGAGCGAGCCACGCGAACGGAGCGCGCCGGCGTAGCGGCGCGCGAGAGAGCGTGTAGGGGAGTCCGAGGGGCGGAGCCCCTCGGATAAGAATGGACAGCCGCAGCGCGCAGGAATTCGTTGAACATTCCCGGGACGCCTGACCATACGTCAGGGGCCGGAACATGTGCGCACCGCTCAGCTCCGCGCTGCGGCCACGTCTACCTCGATGGCAATAGGCGCGCCAGGGCCGCCATGGCTGTCTTGCGGGGTTGAGGCTGAAATCCTCGGCGATCGACCGATGACATTTTCGTGTAGTTCGTCGTGCGGGCGAATAACGTCAACCGCGGGCGCGAAAAAAACCGCCGAATGGCCAAAAGCGGCGGCAAGGGCCGGGGAATGGCGCTTGCTGAGGTCGGACGCATTGTGAACATTCGTTTTACCTCCTCCCTGACCGATCACGACGAAAACACGATCGCGCCGGCGCTGCTCAAGGCTGTCGTGAGCATCCTCGACACGCTGCCCATCGCGTACGTCATTCGCATCGATACCTCCGACTCGCAGGTCTATCAGCATTCGCAGCCGCTCGACGGGTCAGAGGCGGTCGACTCACGCCGCGAAATCCACATCCCCCGGCCCTCCCTCGCCGGACGTTAGAAAGTCTGGCCATCCCCCCGACGCAAGACTTTAGTCTGCGCGAAAGGCGACTTTAGTTTCAAAGTCGTCTCCTGTGGCGTCTTTGGCGTGGCACGCCGTTCGCCTCCCGTTCCCAACACCATGGGAACCGTCAAAGCTGAAGCTGCACAAGATGGCTGCGGAGGCGCACCCCCCGGCGCCTGAAGATGAGGGACTCTCTTCCTTTGCGGCCGAGTCGGAACCCGCCCGCAATGCGCAGGAACCTGCACCCCAAACGCTGCAGGCACTGGGCAGCTCCCGCAACTTCCCTACGTCGCCGCCGTGATTTGGCGCGCTGCTCATTTTCTCTGCCATAACGATGGCATTCGTCGCCACCCGTCCGGCACGCAGCAGGCTCCCAGCGGCGTCGGCGGCGTCCGCTGGGTACTGTTTTCATCGACTCCCGGCCCCAGGGCGCTGCGATCTTCATCGACGGCATCGCTCAAGGCACGACGCCATCGAAGACGGCGCTGCCGCCGGCCAGCACACGGTCGAACTGAAGCTCGATGCGGCGACCCGTTCGTCTCGAACTGAATGTCGAAGCCGGGACGACGGTGTCGCATTACATCGAGCTCGCCACTGTCCCCCGTCAAGCCCGCGGTGTCGACGGGACATCTCGAGGTGGCGTCGGATCCACCGGGCGCGCAGGTCACGGTCGATGGCGACGGCGAAAGGACGCACTCCGCTGAATCTCGCCGACGTGCAGCCGGGTGAGCATGTCGTCGCCATCTCGAACGGGACGAGCACGGTCAACCGCAAGGTCTCGGTCGACGGCCGGGAATACCTCCACGGTGTTCGCATCCCTTGTGGCCGCAGACGCGGCGGCGGGCTGGGTGACGTTCAAGTCGGCGGTCGATCTACAGATTTTCGAGGGCAAGCGGCTGGTGGGCAGCACGGAAGCCGACCGCCTGATGCTGCCCGCTGGCCGGCACGACCTGGAGTTCGTCAACACGGATCTCGAGTTCCGGCGGACGCTGACATTGCAGGTGAGCGCCGGCTCCACCGTGACGGCTACCGTGGAGGTGCCCGAACGGATCGCTGTCGGTGAACGCCCTTCCCTGGGCGGAAGTCACCATCAACGGAAAGCCAGTCGGAACAACTCCGCTCGGCAACCTGTCGGTGCCCATCGGATCCCATGAAATCGTGTGGCGGCATCCGCAACTCGGTGAGCGGCGACGGACCGTCAAGGTAACGGCGACGACCCCCGTTCGGGTTGGAATGGACTTGAACCAATGAGCGCTCGTGCTGTTTTCTCATCGTTTGCGCTTGGCGCGCTGCTGCTCGTCAGCGTGCCGACGACTGGCGCTCGCCGCGCCCGATTTGGCCAACGTCAGGGAGCTGTATGCGGCGGCGTCCTACGCCGAGGCGCTGGAAGTGCTCGGCGGGCTCGAAGGCGCGGACAACACCGAAGCCGTCGAGCAGTATCGCGCGCTGTGTCTGCTCGGCCTGGGCCGGACGGCCGATGCCGAGCAGGCGCTCGAGCGCATTGTCATGCGACGGCCGCTCTACGTCGTGCCCGCCGCCGAAGTCTCGCCGCGGCTCGTCACGCTGTATCACGACGTGCGGCGGCGATCGCTGCCGGGTGCCACGCGGCAGGTCTATGCGCGTGCGAAGGCCAGCTACGACGCCAAGGACCACAAGGTCGCGGCCGAGCAGTTCAAGGACGTCGCTCGCACTCGTGAACGACCCGGACGCGGCCGGTCAGGGTGCCGCGCTCGCCGAGTTGAAGCAGCTGGCAGAAGGATTCCTGGCGTTGTCGGAGGCCGCCTCGTCGCCGCCGCTCCGCCACCGCCGCCGGCACTACCGCCGCCGCCGGTCGCCGACGGTGCCAAGGCACCAAGCATGCCGCGCGTCTACACGGCGGCCGATGCTGACGTCGTGCGCACCGCAGGTGATCAATCGGCCGATGCCGGGCTGGAAACCGCCGAACCTCGCTCGTCGCGCAGCGATCGTTCCGCGGCGTGCTCGAGGTGATCGTCGACGAGCAGGGGTTCGTCGAATGGGCCGGCATGTCGAAGCCGTCGTTCCCCTCGTACGACGCAGATCTCATCTCCGCAACGAAGACACTGGCGCTTCCGGCCGGCGACCAAAAACGGTGAGCCGGTCAAGTATCGGCTGGCGGTCGAAGTCCAGCTGCTCGCGTCACAGAGAGGAATAGCTTGAGTGATGCTCTGCGCATCGGAGTGCGGCTCGTGCTCCTCGTTCGTGCGCTGGCGGCCGCCTGCTCGCGAGATCCGCAGGTCGCCATGCAGAAGGCACGTCGCGCGAGGCGATGAGCATCTCGCAGCCGGACAGCTGCCGGAAGCGATTCTCGAGTACCGGAACGCGATCCAGGCCGACGCCCGCGCGCGGCGAGGCCCGCGTCAAACTCGGTGATGCCTACATCGCGACGCGCCAGGGCGGCAGCGCGACCGATGAGTACGTCGAGCGCCATCGACCTGCTACCCGACGACATCGACGCTTAAGCTGAAGACGGCAAGCTGCTGTTGCTCGCCGGGCGTTTCACGAGTCGAAGAGGCTCGCCGAGAGGGTCCTCGCAGAAGCGATCGTCCCATCTGAAGCGCAGATTCTCGTCGCGAACGCGCTGGCCGGATTGAAAGACTTCAACCAGGCGGTCGCGGAGATCGAAGAGGCGATCCGCCTGATCCGAACCGCGGGGAAACCTACAGCAACCTCGGCGCGCTTCGAGCTGCGGCGCGGATCCGGAAGCAGGCAGCGAAGCCGCGTTCAACGAGCGATCGAGCTCGAACCGGGCTCGACGATCGCGCACCTCGCGCTGGCGAACTTCCTACTGGGCCGAGCCAACCAGGTAGAGCCGAGCGGAAGCCCTGCTCAAGACCGTCATCCAGCTTGACCCGGAGAACGTGCTGGTGCATCGCGCGCTCGCGAACTTCTATCTCGCCACGAACCGTGCGCCGGCGGCGGAGGAGCATCTCAAGAAAGTCGCCGAGATCACCAAGGACCCGGCCGCGATCTTTGCCCTCGCGGACTACTACACCGCGTCAGCGCAATCCCGAGGCCGCCCGAGCGGTCCTGCAGCCCCTGACGACGACACCGCCAACGGCGGCGCTCGCGGAAACAAAGCTGGCGACGATCGACTTACGGCGCCGGCCAGCGAGAGGCCGCGCTACGGCCGTCTGCAGAACGCGTGCTGGAGCAGGACAAGACGAACCTCCCGGCGCTGCTGACGCGAACGATCGCGCTCTTGTCCGAGGGCAAGCTGGATGAGGCGCTGGCCAGCGCCGACGACCGCCGTCGAGCATCACAAAGACTCTGCCGAGGCGCTCTACGCGTTGGCCCGTGTCCAGATGGCCCGTCGCGAGACCGACGCGGCGATCGCGACGTTGAACGACGTCCTGCGGGTCGAATCCGCGCGCGACGGACGCCAAGGTCGCCCTGGCCCGTCTCCACCTGGCGGCCGGCCGGGCCGACACGTCGGTGGGTCTGGCCGAGGAGGCCGTCGCGCTCGACCCGCGAAACCTCGACGCGCGGCTGACGGTCGTGCGCGGGTTTGCTCGCGCGGAAGGAGCTGGGTCGCGCCGAATCGGAGCTCGCGTCTCTCAAGCAGCGCTATCCCGACTTCGCCGTCGGTTCACGCGCTGTCGGGCGTGCTTGCGGGCTTGAAGGGCAACGAGTCGGCGGCGAAGGCTCACTTCGAGCGGGCGCTGCAGCTCGACCCGAAGTCGCTCGAAGCCGTGCGCGGCCTCGTCGCGCTCGATCTGGCGGCGCGCCGACCGCGCGAAGCACGAGCCCGGGTCGAATCACGCGGCTCGCCGAAGACCCGCGGAATACGGCGCGGTCTGCTGCTGGCGGCACAGACGTTCGCCGCGACCGGCGATCTGAGCTCGTGCCGAAGACTACCTGCGCCAGCTGCTCACCATCGACGCCGCTCCTACCTGGAGGCGTACTCCGGGGCTGGCACAGATCTACGTGAAGCAGGGCCGCCTCGATGCCGCGCTGGCGGAGTTCGACCAGCTGGCCAAGCGTCAGCCAGCGGCCGGTCGCCGCGCTCGACGTTCGCCGGGACGATCCTCCAGGGGCAGGGCAAGACGGATCAGGCGCGCGACCGCTTCACGCGCGCGCTCGAACTCGACCCTGACGCGGCGGTTGCGGCGAACAACCTCGCGTGGCTGTATGCCGAATCGGGCGACCGCCTCGACGCGGCGCTGGAGCTCGCGCAGCGCGCCAAGGCGAGGCTCCCGAAGTCGCACGAGGTCGACGACACGCTCGGATTCGTTCACTACAAGCGGAACGCGCCCGCAGACGCGATCCCGTACTTCGAGCGGAGCGTCGCGGCGGCTCCCGACAACCCGGTCTACCACTACCACCTCGGTCTCGCGCGCGCGAAGACCGGCGACACCGCAGGCGCGAGGGTCGCATTCGATCGCGCCGTCGCCTTGAAGCCCGGTTATTCCGAAGCCGTCAGCGCGCGCCAGACGCTCTCTTCAGCTGGAACTAGCCAGTAATCCGATCTCCCTACAGTAGTTTCCGGACAAGCAGACTAGTGGTCTGCGTCACGTAAGACTTCTGTAAAGCTGCCCGAACCGTGACCTTGCTCGATAACACTTCATTCTGCAACGAGTTTAACCGGCCTTCACAGCGTTGTCACGACGCTGGTCCGGCCCTTGCGCTAGCGACGGGCGGAGCGAACGGGTCTCGGAACCCCGTTGGAGGATTCGTGATCAAGCGGGTCGGTCTTGGTTTCATCGCGTTCGGTAATAATGCTGACGATCGGCGCCCGGCGCGCCGAGGCAGCGAGCATCGATTTCCTCGGTCTCGGAAGTTACTCGGTCGTCAACATCGTCGGACCAGTCTCCGGCAACGTATACGCCGGCGAACTCGAATGGGCCTGGATCGGCACGCCCCCTGCCGGCTTCGCTCAGACCTTCAGCACGTTCTGCCTCGACATCAAGAACTATCTGGTCGACCCACAGACGGTCATTGTCAAGCCGACCGACGACTTCAACCCGGCGACCGACGCGGGCGGCAAGGCGGCGTGGCTGGTGAACGCTTCGCGTCGACCATCTCCGGGGTCGCAGGCCAACATCATGGCGGCCGCGCTGCAGGTGGCGATCTGGGAGGTCGTCTACGACGCGCATCGAACGACCTCGCGGGCGGGACGTTCATCCTGGGCACCGGCGGCGACATCCTGACCCAGGCGCAGACGTTCCTGAGCGCCCTGTATTCACCTGCAGGTCGAGCACACGCGCAGACGGCCTCTGGCTCGACACGGACCGAGGACAGGACCAGCTCGTCGTTCCCACACCGGAGCCGGCAACGTTGTCGCTGCTTGCTCTCGGGGCGTGCTTGCTGGTGGGCGGCCGCAAACGCGGAATCGACGCCTAGCCGAGACCGACCGTCGCGACTCATTGGAGGAGACCTGAGACGATGGGAGACCTGACGAGCGTGTGCATGCTGGCCCTGCTGGGCCTGATGGTAGTGGCGGGATCTGCTGAAGCGACGGTGCCGATCCAGGTGCCCGAGCCGGCGACGGGACTTCTCCTGCTCGCGGCTCTTGGCGGTGGGGGCCTGTTAGCGAAGCGGTTGAAGTCGTAGCTGGGAAATCCCGAGTCAGAGCGCTCGCGGCCGGGAGCGGCCGACAAAAGTCGGCATACGGGTGGATAACGAACGCGAGATCGAGCGAATCATTGGGTTTTACGTTGGGCAGAGGTATTGCTAGCACTTAGCCGAATCGGCCCTCGTGTATTACTGACGCAGTTTCTTGAAGGCTGAACGCACTCGAATGAAGAAGACACTGGTTATCACCGGGATCGCCGGGTTGCTGATGCTGGCGGGAGGACGAGCCGAGGCGCTTGTCATCACACCCTCTACTCCAGGGTGGACGACGAGCATCAACAGCAACCTGAGTTCAGACGAAAAATGGTTGCTTGCCTTCGGCTATCTTCCGGAGGTCCCCGACAAGCTACCTGACCTCCTCTACAAGAGCAACGTGGGTGGAAGCGACGAGGGGCCGTATGCGAATGCATACAGCACCACGTACTCGAACACACCGACGGACCCCTCGGATGCATTGATTAGCTGGGGCGGCGCGTTTTATATGGACTGTTCCGTCTGCTACCTGCTCGTGAAGGACGGTAACCACAACCCGGCTCAGTATTTGTTCGATATCAGCTCGTGGAACGGCACCGACATTATCGGGCTCAAAGGCTTCTGGCCCGCGAACGGCGCGATCTCGAATGTTCAGATCCTTGGGACTGCAACGAGAGTCCCAGAGCCATCTACGATTGCGCTCCTCGCTTTCGGCTTGGCGGCCGTGTCTCTTCGTCGTCGCCGGGCTGTAGTCTAAGCCCTCCTTCCCTGAAGGCTTTCTCAACGCGGCGCTGATTCAGCGCCGCGTTTTTCGTTGTACGGACACACATCGTCTCTGCCATCGTCACCTCGAGTTCGCACGCTGGAGAACCGAAAGATCAGCGCCGCGGCGAACGAAAGGTTCCTGAAGGGGCGACTAATCTCTGCGAGCGGGGCCGAGTGTGGCTGTTTTGAGCAAATAACACTCTGTTTTGCAATGTCCTAACGGCCTTGCAACCGCGAGGGGCCGTGGAGTCGGTCTTGCTATGTTTACGCCCGAATCTATTCATCGAGAGAGGGGCTTTTGACGTCAACGCTAGCGCAAAGTCTGTTGGAACGGCTCGAGTCTCGCACCGCCAGGGTGGGCGTCGTCGGCCTCGGGTATGTCGGGCTGCCATTGGCCGTCGAATTTGCCCGTGGCGGGCTGACTGCGGTCGGGATCGACCTGGATCCGCGAAAAGTCGGCGCGATCGCGGAAGGCCAGTCCTACATTCCCGACGTGCCCTCGGAGACCGTCGCCGAGCTCGTGGCAAATGGTCGACTTCACGCGACCACGGACTTCGCCGTCGTCGCCACCCTCGACACGATCAACATCTGCGTCCCGACGCCGCTCCGCAAGACGAAGGACCCGGACATGTCCTTCATCATCAGCGCCGTTGAGTCCATCGCCAAGTACCTTCGCCCCGGCATGCTGGTCGTCCTGGAGTCGACGACCTATCCGGGCACGACCGAAGACCTCGTGCAGCCGCTCCTCGAGCAGAGCGGGCTGAAGGCCGGCGTCGATTTCTTCCTGGCGTTCTCACCGGAACGCGTCGATCCAGGCAACGAGCGCTTCACGACGCGCAATGTGCCGAAGGTGATCGGCGGAACGACGCCCGCTTGCTCGGAGCTTGCCCGCGCTCTCTACTCGTCCGCCGTCGACACGGTCGTGCCAGTCAGCTCGCCGCGTGTCGCCGAGATGGTGAAGCTGCTGGAGAACACGTTCCGCGCTGTCAACATCGGGCTGGTCAACGAAATCGCGCTGATGTGCGAGAAGCATCGGCATCGACGTCTGGGAAGTGATCGACGCCGCCAAAACCAAGCCGTTCGGCTTCATGCCGTTCTACCCCGGCCCGGGCCTGGGCGGGCACTGCATCCCGATCGACCCCCTCTACCTGTCGTGGACCGCCAAGCAGAACGGCTTCGAGCCTCGGTTCATCGAGCTGGCCGGCGCACGTGAACGCGCGCCATGCCGCACCTGGTCGTCAACAAGATCGGCGAGGCGCTGAACTCGCAGCGCAAGTCGCTCAACGGCTCGCGCGTGCTTGATCGCCGGCATCGCGTACAAGCGCGACATCGACGACATTCGCGAATCGCCCGCGCTCGACGTGATGGGGCTGCTCCACGAGCACGGCGTCCAACTCTGGACTCGGACCCATTCGTGCCGACGCTACCAGCGCGCGTCTGGCCAGGCGGATTCGAGCTGCGATCGCAGGCATTCACTCCCGCCACGTTCGCTGACGTCGACTGTGTCGCCATCCTGACAGACCATACGGCGCTCGACTACGACGCGCTCGTCGCACATGCGGCGGTGATTGTCGATACGAGGAACGCGCTGAAAGGTGCCCAGCAGAAGGTGTTTCGCCTGGGAGCGCCGAGGCCGGCAGACCGGCCACTCGAGTCCTCTTCGCTTGCCGGCGCTACGGTGGCGGTTTGAGACATGCAGCCAAATGATTTGCAACCATCTGGTGAATATCGTTCGATCTTTCGCTTTTGAAAGAAGGCGTGGCTGAAACGCAACCTGACTAAGCGTCACTAGTCTTTCGAATGGAGATAGAGGCCCATGTTTACGCGAAGCGGAGGCAAACGATGCGCCCGTGGTTGATGCTGGTCGCTGTGTCGGTGGCCGCTCCGGCCACGGCAGCACCCATCCAGTACCCCTTCGTGGGAACGCTGGGACGCACAAGCAGTCTGACGCACAGCGACGGCACGCTGATCGACTTGAGCGGCGCCGCCTTCACTGCGACCGGCACCGCCACCGGCGATCTCGCGCTCGCGGAGGGCTGGACGCACTCCGTGTTTCTCGCGACGACGACTTACGACTTCGGCGTCCTCGGTGCCTTCACCACCAACCTCGATGACGATCGCTACGTGCAATTCGCCGAGACGGACGGCACCGCCACCCTGGGGCTGCAGCCGCACATCAGGCTCGGCGCGCTGAACGATGGAAAGGGCCTCATGGCGTATGGCGTGCCCACGGAGCCCATCGTCGATCGCGCGGCCCTGACGACGACCGATGGGGCCGTCGCGCTGTCCTATCGCGGCACGGTGGGTTCACAGACGCGCCAGATCAGCAACATCCTAGGCGACGTGTTCCGCCTCGCCTACGATCCGATGGGCCCGCTCACCCTCACCTCCGTCAACGTCCAGTACTTCACGCCCCTCGACGTGCAGGCCGTGCCTGAACCGGCCACGCTGGTGCTGCTCGCTGTGAGTGGATGCCTGCTGCTACGTCGGCGTCACAAGGACGCGTAGCTGCGTTAACCGGCAAGAGCCAAGTCCGGGATCGCGGTGGGGTGGCCTGGGCGATCTAGCGAAATCGAAACCAAAACCGGTCATTTTACCGCCGGAGTTGACGGAGATCCGGAGACCGTAGGCCGCGCAAGCTGCCCTAAGGTGGATTAAAGTCAGCTTTGAGGCAACGCGACGCGTGCGCGGTCTGACCTGGCGAGACGTGTTGAGAGCATGTTGAAACGTGTCCTGATCACTGGTGCTACTGGCTTCATCGGCCGGCACACGATCGAGCCGCTCGTGGCCCGAGGCTTCGACGTGCACGCGGTATCGAGCCGTGAGATCGTAGCCGGGGGAGCGGATGTCACGTGGCACCGTGCGGACTTACTGGATACCGCCAGCCGCGCTTCGCTCCTTGCGGTCACGCGCCCCACCCATCTGCTGCATCTGGCATGGTATGTCGTGCCCGGCAAGCTGATTTCGGCGCCTGAGAACTTTGCCTGGGTCTCTGCGAGCCTCGATCTCGTGCAACAGTTTGGCGCATGCGGCGGCCAGCGCGTGGTCGTGTGCGGCTCCGCGTACGAATACGACTGGAGTTTTGGCTTCTGCTCGGAAAGACGCACCCCGGCGGCGCCCGACACGGTCTACGGCGCGTGCAAGCTGGCCCTCAATCTACTCCTCGAGGCTTACGCAAAACAGGCTGGCCTGAGCGCAGCGTGGTCACGCGTTTTCTTCCTCTACGGACCGGGCGAGCATCCCCATCGGTTGGTGTCGTCGGTCATCCGTTCCCTGATCGCGAATGCGCCGGCGCGCTGCTCGCACGGCCGGCAAATTCGCGACTATATGCACGTGCAAGACGTGGCAAACGGCCTCGTCGCACTGCTCGACAGCTCGGTGACAGGAAACGTCAACATCTCATCCGGGCAGCCGACGCCACTTCGAGAGATTGTCTTGACGATCGGGCGTTTGATGAATCGAGTGGAGCTGATACACCTGGGCGCTATCCCTGCACGGCCCAACGATGCGCCGTTGGTGGTCGGAGACAATACGCGACTGCAAAGCGAGCTCGGCGTTGGCGATGGCGTTGAACTGGCGGAGGGGCTTCGCCACACGATTGCATGGTGGCAGTCTCGTATCGGAGAGGAGCTATGAGTCATTTCTGTGTCGTCGGCACGGGCATGGCCGGGTGGGGCGCGGCGCACCGACTCCAGCAGGCGGGTGTCCGGCCTGTCCTCTTCGACAAGCGCGGTCACTACGGCGGGCATACCGCGTCGTACAGCTACGAAGGGGGCTTCACCTTCGACGAGGGTCCCCACGTGTCGTTCACCAGGGTCGAGCGGCTGCAGAACTTGTTCGCTGACAGCATCGACAACCAGTACGAGACGCTGCATACGAAGGTGAACAACTACTGGAAGGGACACTGGATCAAGCACCCGGCGCAGGTGAATCTTTACGGACTACCGCCGCAGGTGATCGTCGATGTCGTGAAGGATTTCGTAGCCGCCCAACATACCGACCACGGCGAGATCACCAACTACGAACAGTGGCTGCGCGCGAGCTTCGGAAACACGTTCGCCGAAACCTTCCCGATGCAGTACACGATCAAGTACCACACGACCCAAGCGAAGAATATGAGCATCGACTGGATCGGGCCGCGACTCTATCAAGCGAAGCTCGAGGAAGTCCTGAAGGGCGCGCTGACCCCGTCGACCTCGGACGTCCACTACATCAGTCACTTCCGGTATCCGTCGCGGGGAGGGTTCAAGTCGTATCTCAAACGATTCATGGACGCGGCGGACGTCCGGCTGGATCACGCTCTGGCGTCGATTGATCCCAAGGGCAAGCAAGTCAGCTATGCGAATGGCGTAACGGTCCCGTACAACCGGATCATTTCCTCGGTGCCGTTACCGGAGCTGGTGCCGAAGATCGTCGGCGCACCGGCCGATGTTCTCGAGGCGGCGGCGAAGCTGGCATGCACCGAGGTGGTGATCGTGAATGTGGTCATCGACCGCCCAGACATCATCGACGCTCATTGGACGTACATTTACGATCAGGACATCTTCTTTACGCGTCTGAGTACTCCGCATCTGCAATCGCCACACAACGTCCCACCGGGTTGCGGAAGTCTGCAGGCCGAGTGCTACTACTCAAGGAAGTACCGGCCACGCGATCGGACGCCGGAGGAGTGCATCGAACCGACTCTCAGGGATCTGCGCAGGATCGGCCTGCTGCGCGAGAACGACCGCGTGCTGTTCACCAACGCACTGCACATCGAGTATGCCAACGTGATTTTCGATCTCGAGCGGGCCGACGCCCTGCAGCTCGTGCACGGATATCTCAACGACGTCGGAATGCGCTATTGCGGCCGATATGGCGACTGGGGCTACATGTGGACCGACGAGTCGTTCATGAGCGGCGAGCGGGCCGCCGAAAAGGCGCTCGGCGATTGATCCCAATAAAGGGACTTTAGTCTCCCAATTGGCGGACTTCATGGAGTGAATCGAATTCAACCAGTGGCATTGTTGGAAATCCGGTCTGATCTGAGGTTCTTTTCTGCTGGCTCCCTGGCGAACTCTTTGCTCCGCTGGGGTCGCGGCCTCTTAAACCGGCCGGAAACCATGAATTACGAAGTTGTGGAGAGTTCGATTCGGCGGCCCCGCTAGTTTGGGGACCATGAGACAACGATGAAGGTTGTGCTGTTCTGCGGCGGTCTGGGCATGCGGATTCGCGAAGCTGGGGAGAACGTTCCGAAGCCGATGGTCACGATCGGCTACCGCCCGATCCTGTGGCATGTCATGAAATACTATGCGCACTATGGGCATAAAGATTTCATACTGTGTCTGGGGTATCGCGGGGACGTTATCAAGAACTATTTCTTGAACTACAGCGAATGCCTTTCGAACAACTTCGTTCTCTCGGACGGGGGGAAGAAGCTCGAGCTGCTCAACAGCGACATTCACGACTGGAAAATCACATTCGTCGAGACCGGCCTTACCTCCAACATCGGGCAGCGCCTCAAGGCAGTCGAGCGTGTAGTTGGAAACGAGCCCGAATTTCTGGCAAATTACAGCGACGGCTTGAGTGATCTACCGCTGCCTGCGCAAATCGACCACTTCCGACGCCACGAGGCGGTCGCCAGCTTCGTCAGCGTGAAACCGAACCTGAGCTATCACCTGGTCTCAACAGATTCGTCCGGCCTCGTCACGAACATCGGGGACATGTCGCGGTCGCCGATCCGTATCAACGGCGGCTTCTTCATTTTTCGGAACGAGAATCTTCAGGCATCTCGGCGAAGGCGAAGAGCTGGTACGTGAGCCGTTCCAGCGCCTTGCCCGCGCGCGTCGCCTCGCGGCATGCGAGTACGACGGGTTCTGGATGTGCATGGACACGTTCAAGGACCGCCAGCAACTCGAGGACATCTATGCACGGGGCGGCGCGCCCTGGGTGACGTGGAACGACCATACGACCGCCGTCCTCTCCGGCGCCGCCGTGTGAACCTGCGTCTCGCCGGCGCCTTCTGCGCGTCAGGTCGAGATCGCTGGCGAAGGTGACGGCCACACTCTCCTCTTCGTCCTCCATCCGCTCCGGCTCGCCGCGCCTCGCCTCAATCGACGCCTTTCGCGGTCTCGTGATGTTCCTGATGCTCTTCGAGGCCCTGCGCTTCTGCGAGGTCGCCGCCGCAGTTCCCCACTCGGGTGTCTGGCAGTTCCTCTGCGTTCAACAAACGCATGCGGAGTGGGCCGGCTGGTCGCTCCATGATTTCATCATGCCGAGCTTCGGGTTCCTCGTCGGCGTGGCGCTGCCGTTCTCCATCGCGAAACGTCAGGCGCGCGGCGATACTGTCCGCCAGATTCTGCAACACACTTCAATCCGCTCCGTGGTATTCGTCGCCCTCGGCATCGCTATTGCCTCGGCCCATCCTCGCCAACTGACGTGGTCGTTCGTGGACATCTTGCCGCAAGTTGGGTTCGGCTATGTCGCGCTCACGATCCTGGCGCTGCGGCCGCGCCGGGACGCCTGGATCGCGGTGGTGGCCATCCTGACCGGTACATGGCTCGCCTTTGCCCTCTATCGTCCCCCCAATCTGCCTCTTGAAGCTGTCGGGGTGTCGGCCGACTGGGTGCGTCTCCACGGCCTCGTCGGCTTCGCAGCTCACTGGCAGAAGAACAGCAATCTCGGATGGCTCGTGGACACCTGGGTCCTGAACGTGCTTCCGCGCTCCGAACCCTTCCTCTACGACCCGGGGGGAGGTGTGACGCTCAACTTCGTTCCGTTTCTGGCAACGATGGTGATGGGACTGATCGCCGGCCGCGAACTGCGGTCGGATCGTGAGGGGAACGCCATCGCTGCCAGGCTGGTCATCGCCGGCCTGGCCTGCGTCGCGGCATCCGCCGCGATTGCGGAACTCGGAATCGGCCCAATCGTGAAACGCCTGTGGACACCTTCGTGGACGCTATTTAGCGGCGGCGTCGCGTTGATCACGCTTGCCGGCTTTTATCTGATGGTCGACCTGAAGCGGCAGCGGGGCATAGTGTTTCCCTTCGTGGTACTTGGCTCCAACTCACTCGCCGTCTATTGTCTTTCGCATTTCTACTCGGCGTTCGCGTTCCACAGCATCAGTCGAGTCGTAGGCGTCGCGCCGTTCCGCGTGCTCGGCACAGCATACGTGCCGGCGGTGTACGGGGGGCTCATCGTGGCGGGCTATTGGAGCGCGATGTATCTGCTGTATCGCAAACGGATCTTTCTACGCGTGTGACGAGTTAGAACCACGATCTTGTCATTGACCACACAGGGCAGCTTGCCCTCTCAGCGTACCGCTATTTTCCGGCAATAGAACGCCTCGGCGTACGTCGAGGCGCATTCCATCCCGCGCAGTCGCATCAGGCCGAGAAACGTGTCGGGCGTGAACCAGTGCCGATTCGATTGGGTCTGAAAGGCATCGCACAGATAGCGCGCCTTTTTCTGAGCCAAGCTTTTGTCGAGTGGTATGAACAGGTTCGGTGCGCCCAGATCTCCATCGTACTTCGGAATCTCGTACTCGAGAATCAGATGATGCCGAAAGGTGTTCCAGGCCAGATTCGAGAGAACCCGATGATCCTGATGCCGATCGTCCCGGTAGTGCGTGAACACGACGTCGGGTTGAAAACGTTTGAGTCCCTCGAACACTGCCTTGATGCGCGCCTCCTGCGAGGGGAAGTAGCTTCCTTTGAACCGCTTCACGATGACTTTCGACTGTGCAGCTCCTTTGAGGAACAGCTGGGCACTCTGTCGGGCTTCACGCACGCGTGCGCCGTCGGCGCTGAACACCACCCACAACACGGTCAGCGCATGGTGCTGCGCCAGCTTCAATAAGGTGCCGCCGCACCCGATCTCGATGTCGTCCGAGTGCGCGCCCACCACGAGGAGCCGCAGGGCAGGGGGGAGATCCAACTGAACCATCATTGAGCTCGACCCCACGTGCGTGCCGTTAAGGACGAAAGTCGGGCCAGTTGCGGTCGGCATCGGAAATGACCGTGGCGGGAAGGGGCCACTTGATGGCGAATGCCGGGTCGTCATAGCGCACGCCTCGAGCGGCGGCCGGAGCGTAGGGAAAGCTCGTCAGATAATAGACTTCCGTCTCGTCTGCCAATGTCTGGTACCCATGGGCGAAGCGCTCAGGCGCATAGAGCATCAGTCCACTCTCAGCAGTCAGCTCCACACCGAACCATTGTCCGACCGTCGGCGACTCGCTCCGCAGGTCGATCACGACGTCGAAAATACTACCGCGCGTGCACCGTACAAGCTTGGCTTCCGCGTGCGGCACCTCCTGGTAATGCATCCCACGCAGAGTTCCGCGCTGTGTGCTGAATCCGATGTTCAGCTGTGTGACATTGGGATTCAAGTGATTGTTGGCGAACTCGTCGCGACAAAACCCGCGTGCGAAGTACCCGCGATGATCGACGATCTTTTTCACTTGAACCAGGAAGCATCCTGCTAGTTTCGTCTCGACGAAATCCATGGTGTTCTCACAACCCGATGCCCTCGTAGCGCGGCACGGCATCCTTGGCAAACACACGGCGGCAGTCCACGAAGATCGCGTTCGATTTCCGTGCCCGTAACATATCCGGCACCTGCAGGAACTCGTCCCACGGTGTCACGACCACGATTGCATCGGTTTCATCAAGCGCGGCTGATAAGTCATGCGCCAACGTTACCGAGGCTGGCAAAGCGGGCCGTGCTTCTTCCATCGCCACCGGATCGTAGGCGCATAAGACGGCACCATTGCGGCTGAGGTCGTGAATGATCGGAAATGCAGGGCTCTCGCGAACATCGTTCGTTTTTGGCTTGAACGACAATCCGAGCACTGTCACACGCACGCCGCGGAGATCGTGCCAGTGCTTACGCAAAATATCGGTGACCCGCAGCGGCTGAGTCTCGTTGGTCCGGATCACCGACCTCAAAATCGGCATCTCTTGACCACACTGCTGGCCGTGCGCGATCAGCGCCTTCACGTCCTTCGGCAGACAGCTCCCGCCGAAGCCGCATCCGGCGCGCAAGAACCCAGTGATCGGCGGCAGCGATTCCGCGTTGCGTCCGACGAAATACTGACTCAGATGCACCGCCCGCATCACATCAGTCGAGTCGATGCCTCCCAGAGCCGTGCCAAGATTCGCGAGCTCATTGGTGAACGAGATCAACGTCGCCAACAGCGCATTAGATGCGTACTTGATCATTTCGGCCGTCGCCGGGGTGGTGCGAATGCGCGGCGACTCGGGAAAAGGCCGATACAGCTCCTCCAGCACGTCGATCGATCGTGCGTCGATTCCGCCGAGCACGATCCGGTCGGGATGCATGAAGTCCTGTATCGCTTCACCTTCGGATAGAAACTCGGGATTCATGCCCACGCCAAAATCACGGCCGGCGACTTTGCCGGAGCCTTCCTCCAGCGTCGGCAGCACGTCATGGTCCGTGGTTCCTGGGACGACGGTGCTTTTCACGACGACCACGTGATAGCTGTCCTTCTTCCGCAGCGCGGCCCCAATCTCTCGGGCAGCACCGATGACGGCGGTCAGAGAGATTGCCTTGCCGTCGAATGGTGTGCCGACGGCAATAAAAGTGACTTCTGAGCCAATCACCGCCGCTGGCAAGTCCGTCGTCGCCCTCAGTTGATGCCCCACGTGCTTGACCAGCAGCTCGTCCAGGCCGGGCTCATAGATGGGTGACCGCGCCGCATTCAACGCCTCAACGCGTGCGGCATCGATGTCTACGCATACCACCTCGTGTCCCTTCGCCGCCAAGCAGGCGCCGGTGACCAATCCAACGTACCCGGTTCCGACGATCGACACTCTCATGTTATGCGTCTGACGCTTCAGCGTTATCGCGGTACCAGATCAGCGAACGCCGCAACCCCTCGTCGAGCGTTATTTGCGGCTGATAGCCGAGCTGTTCTCGCGCTTTCACGATGATCGGACAGCGACGAACCGGATTATCGATCAGGTAGTCACGGTCGGCACTGGTCCGGCGCACCACCTGGCCAGTGTACCCGATCAGTTCCCGACCCAGGGCCGCCAATCGTTCGGCCAGCTCCATCACGGTGATCTCCGGAGTTTCCACGCCGATGTTGTAGGCCTCTCCGGCCGTGCCTTTGACCAGAATCTTGTAATACCCAGTCACTGCATCGGCAACGTAGCAGAAGGTTCGACTCGCTGTGCCATCGGACAGCACGACCATGTCTTGGCCAGCCAGGATGTCGCGGGCAAAATCGGGAATGACGCGGCGGTCGCTGATCTTCAGTCCCGGACCGTAGTTATTGAACGGACGCGCGACTTTGATCGGCAGCCCGTGCTGCCGGGCGAAGTTCACGCACAGTGTTTCACCGTACCGTTTTGATTCGTCGTAGCACGCTCGCGGGCCCGTGCACGACACGTTCCCGCGATAGGTCTCAGGAGTCGGAATGTTATCAGGGGTCGGATCCCCATAAATCTCGCTGCTCGAGTAGAAGAGGACTCCTTCCACCGGATGGCCGCGCTGCTGCTGTTTGAGACAGTACTCGAGAAGGTAGCGCAACCCGTTCACATTTGCATCCATCGTCTCGATCGGCCGCAGACGGTAGTAGGTCGGCGAGGCAATCGAGGCCGCATGGACGAGGTATTCCTGGTCGCCGAGCGCCGCCGGCAGCGGCTGGGTGATGTCGTGTTCAATCAACCGCAGATGCGGATCGCTGCCGAGGGCGCGAAGCCATCCCGGCATGCCACGTGAAAAGTTGTCGAGGACCAACACTCGGATCGGCTGTGCGTCAGGATGCCGCCTATTCCAGAACAGCGGCGCCTGAACAAGGTAGTACCCAAGGAAGCCGGCACCGCCAGCGACGAACAAATTCCTGCCAGCCAAGACCGGCAACTCGGCGCTGAGCTGATCGACGATCAGCTCGAGATCGTTCTGAACCACATCTGCTGATGATTTCATGAGGTCACCGTCCCCGTACTCGGGCAAAACCTTTCAATGACCGCGTTCGCCGCGCGCCACCATCGACGCGGCTCCCTCGCGCAGGGACCGGCGACCATGGCCCGCTTCAATGCGGTAATCCGCGAAGTATGAACCAGCCTGCGAATGTGGGTCGGCCGATGGCTGTCGCTCGGTCGTTGTCAACAACTGCGTACTTTTGCTTTTCTGAGGGCGAGCCAGTCACGAAAACAGCAAGGGAGCCGCCGGTTCAACTGACAACAAAGGATGGCATAAACCCCTGTTTTCCTGGATTTTTCGTGCCTTACGCGAGCGTCGTGTTCGCCTTGCAGATGACAAATGTCACCAATCAGACCGATATTTAGTTCGTTGGACTCATGTAGATAGCGGAACGTCGAGGGGGTGCGGCCGGACACCCGCGGTCGGGGCTCGCTGAACTTCGAAGGTTCCTGAAGAGCGGCACAAATGTCTTCCCGCTAAGTGACTGCAATCTCCGCCGGAAGACACCGGCCCTGCCAATTCGCCAATGCTCCCGTCAGCTCTTATCGTAACGCTCCCGGACGGGTTGGCTGACTCTTTGCCAGATCGATACGCAAGCGCGAGCATCGACCCGTAGTGCCTAAACGTGCACTGCTAGTGGGTGGTGCTGCTGCACGAGGGGTGCTCACGCTAGAAGAGAGGATGTCGAGTTGCCGAAAGATTGGCTCGCGGACCAGCTCCGGGCAGAGCACTATCACCACTTCCGGGGCGAGATCTGGCTTCGTCACTTGTCGTGCACGATCGGCGTCTAGCTCGGTCGCGTTGGCCGTTGTCATCTGCGCTAGTGGCTGGACGCTCCAGGTCTCAACTCATTCTTCGAACATGTGCGGTCGGCGCATTGGGGCTCGCCGCGCTCCTCGCCGTGCCAGCGGCGAGAACATCGCTATTGCGGACGCTCGGCCACACTCTGGTCTTTGAGGCTCCCCTCCAGCCCGCCGACATCATCGTCATCACGCCCGACTCGGACGGCGGGGGCACGCTCGAAGCCGCCGACCTGGTGAAGAGCGGGCTGTCGAGTCGCGTCGCCGTGTTCGACGACCCACCAGACGACATCGACCTCGAGTTCCTTCGGCGCGGCGTTCCGTACGAAGACGCAGCCGCACGCGCAGAGCGGCAATTGAAGTCGTTTGGTGTTGAGTCGGTCGAACGAATACCCCGCGGCGTTGCCGGAACGGAAGACGTGTCTCTTTTTATTCCCGAGTGGTCCGACCGGCAGCAACTCACATCGGTCATCGTGGTCACCACGTTGGATCACTCACGTCGAGTCAACCGTGCGCTCATGCGCGCGATGGTGGGCCATCGCACGCAGGTGCAGGTTCGTGGCGCGCGTCATTCGAACTTCGAACCGGAGCGGTGGTGGCAAGAGCGTCAGAGCCTCCGCACCGGAATCATCGAGCTCGAGAAGCTACTGCTCGACATCGTTCGCCACCCTTTCTCCTGAGAGGACTTACGGACACTTCGATGTCTTCACGACTACAGATCACACTCGAGCCATACGCGCAGCTGCGAAAATGGCGGCGGATGACAGCGACCCTTGTGTGGGTCGTCTGTCTCATGGACATGGAACTCATACTCCGAGCTGTGCGACCGATGCCGCTGGCGTTCACCGGCCACGACATCGGATGGAACGCGATTGGCTCGCCGTACAGGAGCAGTCCTACCGCCGACGCTGAGTTCGCGCACCATGTCGAACGCGAGATCAACGAGCTCACGCTGCGTGGCCGTCCGTTGTCGTCGCCTCGGCGTCCCGGGACACGGCGCCTCCTCCTGGTCGGCGACTCGCAGGTGGAAGCCACGACGCTCCCGTTTGGCGACATTCCGGAAGTCCGGCTCGAGAAGATGTTGAACGCGAGATCCGCTGCCCCGGCATTCGAAGTCAGAAGCGTCGCCGCCAGCGGATGGGGACAGGATCAGCAACTGCTCGCGCTTCAGCGCTACTTCGAACGATTCGAAGCGGACTACGTGCTCATGTGGCACACGCCGCGAAACGACTTCTGGGAGAACGCGTTTCCGGACCGCTCGACCGAACCAATCGAGGCCAACTCAATGCACGTGAAGCCGACATTCCTTCTGAAGGATGAAGCGCTTCAGCCGCTCGACTTCGAGCTGTATCTCGACAGGCCTTCGATATTCAGCGCGCTGCATCTCTATGTACTGCCGTTTCGCGTCTTGGAACGATTTGGCAAGTACGGAAGGGGGAAACTGTTTCAAGATTGGGAGGCCCTGATCCCGGGACCCGGCGGCCACGAGAAGGTGTTGCCAGAGCAGTGCTCGCCGCTGATCGTGAGCCAGAACGACTACTCTCGCGACCGAGCGACATATGGATCGGCGCCGGTGTCAATCACGACGACCGAGGCGGTTCTGGAATCTCGCAGCAACTTCTCTCCATTCCTCGCCCCCCGTCCGATCGCGATCGGTATCTCAGGCGCGTCACGCGTGCCCTGACGCACGAGATGCGACGTGTCGCGGAGTCACACCACGCGAAGTTCCTCGTGTTCTTTAACGATCAGTCATATCGGGACGGGGACAGCGACAGCGTTCGCGCCGGCACGTGCGTCGGCTATGGTGGCGATTGGTACCGCGCCGGCGACATGCCTAGCACCGTTCGCGAGACGTTCGAAGGAATACGTCTGATCGCGCTGTCCTCGCGACATCCCGATGTTTCCCTGGATAACGTTTCAGTGTCCCGCGAGGACCGGCATCTCAGTGGACGTGGATACGACCTGGCGATCAGCGAGCTGACCGACTCGCTGATCAACCGCGGTTGGGCGGCTCGCTGAATCGTGGGGTTCTCGGCGGACTGGCAGACGCTTTGCCAGTCGAAGCGGAAGCATTGCGATGGAACGACGCGGACATCTCTCGGAGGGCGATAGACTTGTTCAAGCTGCGAACAGGTTCTTCTTGAACAATTCAACACTCATGATATCTGCTATCACGCTTCGCGTTGTTCGGTTTACGAATCGCCCAACGACAACATCCTGATGAAGGATCATGGTGACCTCGAATAGACAAGTCTTGGAGAATTAGTTCGCGGCGCATTTGAGCAGGGTTGGACCCGTCGATTCGGTATCGACTAAGATGTCCACGACGGAGACCAGTTGCAGGTGACCGCAGTGGGAGAGTCTTGAAGGCCGAACCCGATCCCCAAAGGTGAGCAGCCTCTCGGTTGATGGACGAGTCGCGGCCTTCGACTCGGACGACGGCGTACTGACGGCACCAATCGAGTTAAGGCCGGGCCAGGCCGCAGCCCTGCGCGTGGTTAATAACGACCAATTCCAAGCACATGAAATCCCAATCAGTGTTTAATGCGGGTTGAAAGCGTCCATTCGGCAGCGGCTCGGCGAAACTCGCGACAATCATGACAGTGCTATAGATGGCGCGATTTTGCGGACAATCCAAGATAGGATCGAAGGCCTATACTAGGCAGCGTTGCGGTGTATTTTGAGACTTAATAGATCAAAGACATGAGCGCCTATGCACTCAAAGCGAGTTGGTTGAAGCTGACAATTGAAAATCCCCTAGGTGTCTCGGGCACTTACGTGGCGAGTGGGATGGCAGGCAGGATGCTAAAGCTTGGCTGCGCCTAGGTGTAGCACCCGCGAGACTGACGTATCTCTGGAGGCAGAGGGCGCAGTTGCATAAGCTGCTGGACCTGCCGTGGCCATGCGTAGAGCACACTGCTGCAACCGTAATCCTTCAACGTCTTGACAAGGAACTAGGAGAAGTCGCTCAGGGATAGTTCCAGAAGAGATCAGAGAGCCTTCGAATCCTTCAGTTTTTCGATGCTGACGTCACGTTTCACGTGTGGCATGGTGCGTCGCTCAACATCTCGCTCCGCTCTGTGTGATCGAAACGGGCGTGGCCCGAGGTATCACGTCCAGATTCTTGCTAGAGGCGCTCGAAGCAAACCGCCGCGGCAAGCTTTGGAGCATCGACTTGCCACATGCCGGATCCGGCTTGGGCGAATTGGATCAGCTGTCCCAGTGATTTACGAGACAGATGAAACCTGGTACTCTCGACCCAGCCGCCGGTATCTTCCGGCGCTGAGTTCGACGCCTCAACGAAATCGACCTGTTTGTTCACGACAGCCTTCACACGTCGCGTAACGTCCGATTCGAACTTGAGCAGGTTTGGGATCGACTTAAGCCTGGTGGGGTTGTTCTGGTTGACGATGTAAACGAGAATCTGGCGTTCCATTCCTTCGTTCGCTCCATCGGCTCCAAGGCTTGGGTGGTGGGACAACGCGCGAAGGGTGTAGGACTCTGGGGAGCGATCCTCAAAGGAATTGAGTGATCGGCACGCGCTACTATCAGCGTGCTCTCGTGAAGCTCTCAGTCACGAATTTGGACCAGGACGTATGGAACTTGCTGAGCAGCTAATGTCGTGAGTCAGAGAGATTCGCGAAACAACTATCCGGGGCGCGACTCGATGTTCAGCTACGTCACGCCTGAGGCGTGCGTCGGAGGGACGTCCACTCCGACCGATTCGCCGCATACTGATGCCGCGCTCGCGCGGTTGTCGCTCCCGCCCCGACCGCTTTCATTCCACGACGGGTCGCCCGTCAATTCCACTGAGAAGCTGCTGCGCGCGGGTGCCGCAGAAGCATTCGGAGAGAGAGCGGTTGTTGATGGATGAGCTAGACTAGTGCGGGTCTATCCGCTGGCTCGTCGGCTTGACACTCGACGATACGGTGTGGGGATCTGACGACAGCAACGAAGAATCGGGACCGGCTGCTGGATGGCGACGTCGCCAAGGTTTTCTACGGAAGTGTCTGGCCGCGATTGACCGGGACGGCCTTCTTTCGGACGAGCACTTCACGGTCGACGGCGCGCTGCTGGAGGTATGGGCGACTCACAAGAGTTTCGAACCGAAGACAGCCCGGACGACCCGTCCGATGATCCCGAAAAATCCCACGGTGATTTCACGCCAGGCGCGGCCCAACGACACGCACCAACCACCGATGCGGACCCTCGGCTGTAAGAGGAAGCGAGTGGGCGCGAGGCTAAGCTAGCCATCTGGGGGCTCACCAGCGGACCGAAAATCGAACGCGACGCGGCGATCGTCACGCTCGGCGAGTTGTCGCTGGCCAACGCGGCAGATCCGGTGGGGGCCGAAAGGCGCATAAGACACGCGGACCGGGCTGGCCGCCGTGCAGCAGATGGGCGTCACGCTCCATGTCATCCCGAGCGGTTACGGCGGCAGCACGATTGCCCCCCACGACGCGCCATCCGGATACTGGCTGAGTCAGGTACGGCTTCGCTGCGGCCGCCTCGTCCATTGGCATGGAATCGTGGCGCAAAGGCCTGACAGGACCGATGGAACCCAATCATCGCAGTGACGACGCATTAGCATCAATGAAAGGAAGATGCGTGCTGAACCTTCGTTTTTCAACCCTCTGAGGGCTCAATCGGTGAGCGTATGACCGCAGAAGTGAGCAGGTTCGCTCGTCGGCACAAGTTTTGCTGTCAGGTATGGTCTAAATCTTCCAGATCTCGGCAGGCAGAGTAGAGATTGGTATTTACGGTCAAATTTCAGTAGTTTTCACCGAGCGCAGACGGGCGCGGACGCAGACCGTTACCGATTCACCATTTGAATGCCGGGCTTGAAGCGATTGGAGCGCGTTAGCAAAGTGAATCAGCCTATTCGATCCCGTTCGTCGCAGCCTACAAGTTCTGTAAGTCGAACGTCGTGCATGTAACGGTCCGGTTTCTCTTACGCAGGAAGCGCGTCGGCGTTGCTCATTGCGCAGATAGGCCCACCTGCTGTTCCGACGGCATCTGCATCGTTACCGAAACAGCGCCATGTCCAAATCCGCCTCCGCCTCCGCCTCCGCCGCCACCTCCGAGCGGACCGAATCCGATTGCGCCCGCGCCGTTTGCCGGATGGAAGCACGTCGATTCCGAATCCGCCTGGGCCACTGCCGGCGCGACGATCACGCATCGAACAACCCGGTGTGGATCGGTCATCCCGGCAGGCTCAAGCGTCTCACGGTCAACAGCGCGATCGCAATTCTGCCCGGCGGGGCAGTAACGTTGAGCTTGCGGCCTGGAACTTCACGTTCTGCGGTCGACAATATGAAGAAATCGAGACCTCGCGCTGTCAGGGGCCGCAACTGCGA
Organism: uncultured Acidobacteriota bacterium; assembly: GCA_963825245.1. Lineage (GTDB taxonomy): Bacteria > Acidobacteriota > Vicinamibacteria > Vicinamibacterales > CAVVIG01 > CAVREM01. Next base: position 15,993 of record CAWGSJ010000015.1, on the reverse strand, counting down.
CGTTCATCACGATGACCGGGGAGGGTGCGCGGACGGATCGGAGGTGTGTTTCGGGGGTCGAACGGCAACTACATGAACAACCCGCAGAACACATCGGGCTGGACGGGCGGCTTACGAGGGCACGAGCATAATCACACTCGCCAATGCGGCGTCACGCTGTATGTGGTATGGCGGTTCTCCATCTCGACGAGACAACTCCGGCACGCCGGACCCCTACCCGGCCGTCTGGTACGCATGGTGGAGCCGCGACCTGCACGGTCGCAACGGGGTGATGACGGGAGGGCGGCGGCACGCGGAACGGACGATCTGCACAATCACGAAGCAGTCGTAGTGTCGAAGACTCTGGTCTCTGGAACATCTTCAACGTCACGATTTCCCTCAGCTCTGTTTGTGATTTTTCCAGCCGGCAAGACGCCGCAAGCGACGTGGGGCAACGCCACCGGAACAGGGATCGGGGTCGAGGAGTCTTCGATCAATAGAATAAACGGGACGGCCCTCTGTACGTTCGAGACGCTGAACACCACAAACTCATGGATCAGGCACGTCCACGTGCAGATCAATCCGACGCGCTCGCTGCGATGCTCCATGTACGCCATCCGGAACACAATACGCGACAGCTACCTCTTCCGGACCGCGAGTCATGCGACAGTCTACTGGACTTGAATTCAGCGGCGGGACCGCCAACCTCGTGGAAAACAACATCCTGCACTGGATCACCGCTCCGCTAATGGTGCAATGGCGGGAACGGGAACGTCATCGCCCACAACTACATCTGACGCCGAGTAGAGCTATTGCTGCGAGCTATATGTTCGCGGGCGGATGGACTCACGCCGGCGGCACGGATTTCAACCTCTTTGAAGGCAACGACATGTCGGGCTTCAACGGACGACATCCAACATGGAGCAGCCTTCTTCACGACGCTCTTCCGGAATCTACCTGTGGGGACGTGAACGCTCGGCGGTAACGCCACCAACTCAGTCATCTTCAGTGCGCTGGTTCGATTTCAGAACGTGGTCGGCAACGTCATGGGCATGAGCCGGTACCACACGCAGTACCAGTGTTATCCCGGATCGTGCGCCAAAGAAAACCTGTCGATCTATTCCATTGGCACGGGCTACTCCGGCGCGACGGTCCCGCGGACGATATCCGCGTGCGCAACAGCCTGTTACGGTGGGGCAACTGGGACGTGGTGACCAGCTCGAGCGACAACGGGACGAACGATCAGACCGGGACGCGCTGGAACAGCAGCGAAGTGCCATCAGCGATGGCGGGCCCTTACGCGAATCCGGTGCCGTCTTCGCAGACGCTTCCGATCTCGATGTATCGCGAGCTCGAAGCCGTCGTTCTTCAAGACCTCGGATGCCTGGCCGCCGATTGGCCCGGACGTCAGCGGCGGACGATCGCGAACGTCGGCGGGCATGTCAGGCCAATTCCCGCGCGACAGTGCTACCTGAACTGATGGGCGGCAGCCCGACACGGAACCGACGGTTCTACCGTTCACTTGCAATTATCCGCTGCCTTAGTGGCGAGCGACTGCGAAAAATCGGCGAGCGATGCGTCGGCCCGGCTGGACGTAGTTGTCGCGGACCTGCGCATAGATAGCGACGAACTGCTGCTCTCACGCGGTACAAAGTGCCCGAAAGCCATCTGCGTTCTGCCCGCCTGTTGCGGTGAAGCACAGTGACAGTTCTGGCCTGCCTCGCCGTGATGATGGAATCGTCAAGAGACCATCATTCCAATGATACTCGGCTGCGTTGCCGTCGATCGTTACGCCCTGAATGCATTCGCGGCGCGGTTCGCGCTTTATTATCTCAACGGCCTGCAATGTGTCATCTGACGACACGTCCAATTCATTGGCAAACATGTAGACAAGCTGCTTGTCGCCACTCTCTCTTCGCAGGCTGCTCGAGCGCAGAACTGTTCCTCAGACTCGACCAGGTCAAGTTCGGAGCGGTAGCCCCTATCGCACCCATCAATTCCACAACGGCACGTCCCCGTCGACGAAGTCGTTGTGGTGCGTGACCAGCAACACCGGGCGGCCGAGAAATATGTCCGCGGCGAAATTGGCGGTATGATCGCTCGCCGTTGCGACGGGTAAAGAGCGCGAATCCACGATAGCGCGTGATCGCAGGCGCGATCACGTCGCCCAGTGTGACGCTGCTGACGTGCTTCGTGGTATGCGACGGAATAACCTCCGTGTTCACTGCGGCGAGGAAGTTGAATGATTGCAGCACCTCCATTGCCGCCTCAGAAAACACGCCTTGCGGAAACACCATAATTCTCTCGTACCGGATTCCCAGGCGTTGCCGCAGGGCATCCATACGATCGAGCGCAAGCGCGCTTAGCGCGGCCAGACGTTCCGCATCACTCGTCCGTCCTCGCCACCGGTGTGATCGCAGCCGTGAACACTAATGCCCACGCGCTCGGGCCGCTGCGCGATGAACTCTGCCACTGACCGATCGGCGCGACGATAGTTCCACGGAATGAAAGCCAGAGTTTACGAGAGACGCCGCGCGTCCACGGCGTGAGTCAATCGCGCTAAATCGAAAAAACCATAACGCCAACACAGGGGCGGATCATCGACGATGAGTACGCCTCGCGGCTCGGGGGCGCCAAGCGCTGGTCGGGAAAGCCTGCCGAAGAAACACTCATGTACGGGAAGAGATCCAAGAAGTGCGTTCTTACGTCGAGGTTCGTGAAGACCACTTCATCGAGATCGGCGACGTCGTCACAACCCAGCAGAAATGTATCGGTCCCAGCAGCACGGTGCCTGACAAAAGTTGGCTCATGATTGACGGCGATCAGCAGATCACACGCGACATCGTGCTGGGGGAAAGCTGCAGAGCGTTGTGGCCGCTGTTTAATCTTAAAGACTTGACCGGTTAGAGCACCGGTGACTTCTCTCGTCGCTGACCAATCGAGCAGACATCATCAGCAGTCGGTTCGACCCAGTGCATTTGGATCGCGATGTCGAGAAGTGTTTTGAGAGGTGCGGCGCTTTCAGCGCCCGATCCCCCAAACAAATCTTGCAGGTGCTTGACTGAAGAGGTGCCGCGACCCGAGCCGAGGTTCGGAGCGCCCGCAGCGATGAAAGAATCGATAGCCGGTCCTGATACAATTGGAACGATTTGACCAACGCCCGAGAAGCCGTCTCGGCTTGCTTTCTGCAAATCGATTTCAATGGACTGAACGCCAAAGAAATTCAGAATCTTAAGGAGCCGGCGCTCCGCAGCACTTGCATCACCCCAGGTCAGGACCGCCGCAACTTCTCGAAGCCTCATCGGTCGTTCGACTCTTCATGAGTACGTCGATCCTCTCTTGATTGGTCGAAGCGATCGGTAGAACGTCTTTATAGAGGCATCCCCTACCAAACTGACACCGCACTTCGCGATCGGCCGCGCGGGATTACCCTGAACAACGGTCATAGCCGGAATCGATGATGACACGACACTGCCGGCGGTGACTACGGCACCACGACCGATCGTCACATTCGGCCATATGATCGCTACCAGGCCCAATGAACACCTCGTCCATGATAGTGATGCCACTGCTTCCACGAAAATGAGCGATCAATAGCGCTCGAATGCTGACAACCACATCGTTTCCAATAGTAATGAGATCTGGTCTAGACGTCTCAAGGATGCAGTCATAGCCAATCCACACACGCTCCCCAAGCTTTACGCCGCGCCGGCGGTGAAGCCACACTCTCGTGCTGCGGGCTCCCGGAATTGCGCGAGTTCCTGCAAGACGCGATTTTTCAGGCCACTAAGTCGCCTCTCTGCGGTCATGCCGGGCCGTCTCATCCTCCATAAGTTCGCGGAATGCTCCGATCGGCTGACCAAGGTGATACTCGATCTGCACCTCGGCGCGGGCGGGATAGTCTCTGGTCAGTGGCCACGCAAATGTATGTTCGCCTCGCTGCTCGAGGCCGGATGTCTTCAGAAAGTTGAGCAGGGTTTGTTTTTCAATGTCGGCTCGTACACGGCGTAAAGCTCATCCAAATTAAGGTTACGCGCCCATCTCGTCACGACGTGGAGCATCGTCTCCTCAACACTGCGCCCCATGACGCGGCAACTGAGTACCAAAATCTTCGAGCCTTGCTCTCTGGCCGTCTCGCTCGACGCTTGCGATACCGGTAAGGCCAGAGTCACCGAAACGGTCCGCAACCCGAAACGCCCAGAGTTGATGATCACTTGCTGAACTCCACGCAAGCAGTTCACCAGATGTGAGCCGTCGCGTGCTCAAGTTGAACTGATTCGTCTTATTCAAAAGCTGAACGATACGCAAGAGATTGCCAGAGTCGAGCTGTTCAACGGTGACAACCAAGGACAGCGTTCCTAACCACTCTTCCGTGCTACCAATTTGGTGCTTCAGCTCAACGCGTCGCCGTTCGGTCAGGTACATGCGCGAACGCCGCTGATCCTCATCGCTAATCGTCGCCTTGTCGAAGCAGTCGAGGCTTCGGAGTGCCGAAGGATAGTCTTCATGTCCGAGGGCCACTCGGGGACTAGAACACCGGGCAGCGCCTCCCGCACGCGAGCCCGTTCGGCGGGATTGTCATCGATGAAAACGACCGCGTCGAGACCCAGATTGAGTTCCTCGGCAATCTCAGCGATGTTCGCCGCCTTGTCACCCCAATTGATTCGCCAAGCTGCGAAATCATCCAATCGCAACACCATTTCCGGATGCTGGCGAATTGCCTCCAGGGCCACGCTCTCGTCGTTCTTGCTGGCGATTGCCAATATGACTCCACGACGAGTCAGAATCCTCAGATCGCGCTGGAAATCGACAAGCGCCTCGCCGATCGGATCGTGGCCTCCAAGCGTCAGGTTTTCCCAACCTTGATCCCCGACGAGCCGCGCCCCATAGCGTGTCGTCCAAGTCAACCACGACAGCTTCCGCGACTGACCCGCGAGGCCGCGCAAGCCTGCTTTAATGTCCCGCGCAGCCGCCTTGAAGACATCGTTACTGAACGGCACTTTGGCCATATACCAAAGCCTTGGATTGAATGACTTCCCACCCACCAATTCAATCCATTTCGATGTGTTCAGAGGCACAATGTTCGATGCTCGTTCCAAGCCCTCCATTAACCGAAGGTTCATCTGGAGCAGGATCCGGGAGTTGCCGATCGTGCGAGATCCAACATTCCGTGCCCCTGGTGAAACGTGGGCAGCACCCAGGTGGGCACAAAGATTACGGATGCACGCCCTTTATAGAGACAATTCGCGCGGCGTAGTCGTCGACTTGCTTGAGGAGCCGCTTCATATCGGTGTCCGCAAACTGCAGTTTCACCGCGAACTCCTCAATTACCGCTTCCGGTCGAGTCCAGATGACAACGAACTTGTGGTGCTCCCTCCAGCACGCCAGGTTGGGATTCAGAAGCGCCTGCTCCACCTGACCATAGGGGGCAGCTACGGCGTCCACGGCAGGATCGCTGGGGTCGTTGCGCAGATACGCTGCCAGGTTGTCTAAATTGAAGTCCGAGATCAGGAGGCCGTTTACGATCGCCGCCACGTGACTCCTAGACCTTTCTGCTCACGGCCTGCACGATGACATCGGCGAGTTCGTCGAGCGTTCCGAAGGCACTTTCGCCGTCCGCGGGCGCTACATCCGCAAGCATCAGCGCGACATTAAAGCGGTCTTCGCATTTCTCTTCAGCAAGGGCGATGAAGTTGACGAAACCGAGCGAATCGAGCCCTGACGAGGCACCGAACAGTTCTGTCTGGGGAGACTTGGCGAGGCGTTGCTCTTCCGGGAATTGTTCGTTTAACTCATCAATACACTGGTAAAGAAGAGCCAGAATTTCGTCCTTCATCGCGCTCCTTATGACGAATCGCGGCCTCGCCGGAGTACCGCGCGATACTTGCGAGGCGCGTCTGCTCTATCGAGTCGTCCGCCAGTCAACCTCGTTCGATGGTTGCGTGCAGGTCATCAGCACGTTCGAGACGTGCTCGCCGCGCAGCCATTCCCCAGCTCGAGTCCGGTGTCGCATTTGACCGCGTAGTTGAACGCTCCGGTCGGCGTAAGGGTGCGCAGCAGCTCGACGCATTCGAGCCCTTCTGGCCGGAACTCCGGCAGGTTCACTTCGAACGAGAGGTACGGAACGGGGCGACGTAGGCCGCGGATGACGCTTGGCTCCAGGCCTTCGACGTCGATCTTCACGAAGAACGGCGTGCCGAACGCCGCGATCAGATCTTCAAGCGTAACGGTCTCGACCTCACGTCGCTGGCCGAACTCGAGCGTCTGGCCGAATCGATACTCATCTTCTCAGCAGCGTGTCGACCCACTTCTGGCTGAGCGTATTCTTGGCCGAGTCTGGTGAGTCGACCCACATCGAGCTGTGACCCGCCGTGTCGATTTCCTGATTCGTTTCGTCCGGATCGACGGCAACGACCCTCGCACCGAGCCGCAGGAAAACGTCGGTCTTGGCGCCGTGATTCGCTCCGATGTCGAAGATCAATCCTCGACGCGGCAAGCCCTGGAGAAGGCGCTGATCGGCGTCGTAGACACGTGATGCCTTCAGGCGGTGATATACGGCCGCTTGCTTGAGCGACATGGTTCAGAACTGCCAGGTACAGAAACTCGCTGTGGCCGCCAAGATTCAGAATGGCCATCGCCGCGATAGCGGACACGATGCCAGCCCAGGCCAACGACGCCCTCCACGCAGCGGTCCTCCCTGCGAAGTTCCAATCGAGGGAAGGCGCGGACTTCCAGCCGAGCGCGGGCTCGTACGAAGCGGTCAGTTGAAGCGTGTTCGGGCCCGCCGTCGCCAGGACGAGCAGCGCGCCAACCCACATCACCATCCGGCTGAACGGAATGCCTGTGGCGAGACCCCGATCGACGCCAGCCTGCTGCAGCAACGCGACCAATGGCCCAAGGTGATCGTAGATTCCCGCCGGCAGCGCGACACCGCTGACACCGGTCATACCCTTGAGTATCGCGGCGGCGCCAGTCAGCGACGTCGATCGAAATACGACCATCGAGGTGACGACGCAGAGCAGTGTGATCACCAGTCCGATCGGCGGCATGAACCGCTCGTAGCTGGCATTGTCCGGCCACACCTTCGGCCGCACGGTGCGCCAGCCATGATTGATCGTCAGGAACACGCCGTGCAGCACGCCCCAGAGGATGAAGAGGTACCCGGCGCCGTGCCAGATGCCGGAGATCAGCATCGTCAGCATGGTCGGAAATGCGAGCAATTCGACGAATGCCCCGCCCGTCGTCCGCGGCCGGCAGCGGCGGCGGCTCGTGGCCAGCCGGCGTCGCGTCAGCGCACAGCACCAGCGGGATTGTAGATGTACGCCGTCAGGAAGCGCGTCAGCGTCATGTGCCAGCGCAGCCAGAAGTCGATGATGCTCGTGGCGCGCAGCGGCGAATCGAAGTTCGGCGGCAGCCGCACGCCGAAGAACCGCGCGATCCCGAGCGCCATGTCGGTGTAGCCGGAGAAGTCGAAATAGATCTGCAGCGTGAAGCCGATCGCCGCCATCCATGCCGGCGAACAGACGAGATCGCGCCGCCCGCGGCCGCATGCTCGTAGATGCGGAGTCGACCATCGGCGCGATGCCGTCGGCGAGAACCACCTTCTTGAACAGCCCGAAGAAGAACAGCGTCAGGCCGACCGCGACGTCGTCCGTGTCGAAGCGGCACGGACGCGCGCTGAAACTGCGGCATCATCTCGCGGTAGTGCACGATCGGCCCGGCGATGAGCTGCGGGAAAGAACAGCACGAACAGGCATAGTCCTGCAGACGTGAACGACTCGACGCGCCGCGCGTGGACGTCGATCAGGAAGGCGATCTTCTGAAACGTGATGAACGAGATCCCGAGCGGCAGAATGATCTGCGTCAGGACGAAGTTGCGTGCCGAACACGTCGTTGACCGCCGTCGACGGCGAAGTTGGCGTACTTGAAGTAGCCGAGGAACGCGATGTTGAACGCGATGCCGACGAGCAGAGTCGCCTGTCGACGCCGTGCCGCCGCTCGCTCGCGCGCATTGAACGCTGACATCGCGCGGGCGAGCGACGAAGTTGATCAGGATGGACGGCGCGATGATGCAGAACGTTGAGCGGGCGCCACCAGGCGTAGAAGAACGAGCGAGGCGGCGATGAGCCAGCGCAGCGCCCAGGCCGCGCGAGATGCGGCCCAGCAGGAAGAACACCGCGAGCGTGGCCGGCAGGAACAGCGAAGATGAATTCGTAGGAATTGAACAGCATCGCTGTCGTCGCTCGTCGGTCTACGGCGTCGAGCAGCAGCGCCGCGTCCGCCGACGATCGCGCCGACGTTCTCGAACGACTCGACGTCGGCGACTCTGAACTTGACGCCGAACTCCATCTCGACCGCGACGATGAAGTTCATGTAGCGAAAGAGTCCCAGTCTGGCACGTCGTCGCGCCTGGTCTCCATCGTCAGCACGATCGAGTCGTCGGACAGACAGGTCGCGGAGAATGCGGGTGAAGACTTCTGAGAATTTCCTGGTCGGTCATGCCAATCCGCTCGTCTGTGCAAGATGGGTCGGGCGAGCCGACGTAGTCGGCGAGGTCGAGGGCCCAGCGCGTGGCGCCGGCGAGCGAGCTGGGCACACGGAGCTGCGCGTGAATCCGAGCTCTCGGTACAGATCCTTGATCACGCCATTCTTTGCGGTCGGGATGTAGTCGGCGCGGAAGAGTCGCGCGCCACGCGGCGCGCGCGGCTTCGACGGCGATGTTCATCGCTTCGCAGTTCGAGCTGACGGCCGAACACGCGACAACTCATCACCCAGGTGTCGATCTCGAAGCACATCGCCGGCGTCGGCATCGGGCGAAGAATCATGACGCTGACGAGGCCGTTGTCGCCGAATCGGTCGATCGAGCCGAAACTGCAGCGTGATGCAGCCGCTCGCCGGCGGCGATCGCGAGCGACGTCCTCGGAGCGAGTAGCGCCGGGTCGTCGGATTGAACTGATTGGTCTTGTTGATCAGCTGCGCAATCGCGCGGCAGGTCGACGCTCTGGAACGGACCGAACACGACCGACATCTCGAGTCCGTGCAGGAAGTCGTCCAGGCTCTGCGACGGCCTGCGAAGGGCACTCGCGCGACGCATTCGCCGCATACTGTTCGCTCCGCTGTCGGTCCTCGGCCGTGAACGCTGACGGCCTCGAAATATCCCGCGTCGGCGAGGCAACGCACGTAGTGGCCGCATCCTCGGGCAGCTCGGGGACCGCCACCATCGGCAGGCTCTTGCGGATGCGCGCACGTTCCGCGGGTTGTCGTCGACGAACACGAGGCTGTCGAGCCCGATGTTGAGCTGAGCGGCGATGCCCTTGAGATTGGCCGCCTTGTCGTCCCAGTTCGCGACGAACGCCGCGATGTCGGACCGCTTGCAGGACCATCTCCGGATGATCGCGAAACACGGCCTCCGCGATCGGCGGGTCGTTCTTCGAGCAGACCGCCAGAATGACGCCGCGCTCGCTGAGCTGCTTGGCGTAGCGCTGCAGCGCCAGATGCGCTTCGCCGGCGCCGCTGCCCTCGCCAAGACGATGCCCTCGAGCCCGTCGTCGCCGACCACGCCGCCCCACAGCGTGTTGTCGAGATCGAGCACGAGACATTTCTTCGAAAGCCCGCGCTGGGCGGCGATGATGCGGACGACGAGCTCGCCGTAGAGTCGCGCCGCTTGCGGCGCGATCTCGATCTTGCCCTGCAGCCAGCGGGCCGCGTCGAACCAAGCGTCGATTCCGTCGCGCTCGCTCGCCCGCGCAATGTCGAGGAGCAGTGCGCCTTCACGCGCCGCCGGCCGCCAGGCGATCATTGAAGCGGCGATCTGCTGCGCCGGGGCTCCCGGCACGAGCCGGTCGTAGCTGCCGAACAGCGGCTCCGCGACGTTCAAGAACGTCTGCTGGATGACCGTCGCGTTGAAGTTCTTCCGGGCCTTGTTCCAGAGCAGAGACAGCTCTCCGATCACCCCGTCGAGCGCGGTTTCGACGTCAGCGGACGTCGCGGCCAGCGGCGTCTGCGCGATCGCCTCCCTTGCCGATATGGACAACAGCACGAACTCCGGGCGGAACGCACGGAGCGAGGACGCGTCGTCGAGCAGCTGTTGCCGGTATTGACCGTACGGACCGACGTGAACGTCGATCAGAAGCCGTCGCCGGAGGCCCGCAACCCGAAGACCAGGGATCAGGTGATCGACCGTCGAGGAGGAGAGAATGGCCAGGCGGATCCGGGAAAGGGGAAGCTCGCCGTACTGCCCGAGCTGTTCGATGGCGCGCGCCAGCTGGATTGTCTCGACAAACCCGAGCTGGTGTTCGGCCAGCCGCGCCAGCTTCTCGACGCGGTCTTCGATGCGGGCCGTTTCGAGCGCCGCGCGCAGCTCGCCGCGAAAGTCGGCCGCGGCGGGAAGCCAGTGCATCATGGTGCCAGGGGGGACGAGCGTCATCGCGCTCGTTACGGCGTCGCCGCCGCACGCAGCGCCGACGGATCGGCCAGGCACTTTTGAATCTCAGGACCGGCTGCGCTCAGGAAGGCGGCGGACCAGCGTTGAGCGCTCTCCTGGTCGAGGTGGGACTCGTCGAACGTATTGAGCCCTTCGAGCTCTGGCGCGATGAGATCGCGGCCGAGACCCTGCGCGATCGCTCGAGCCGTGCCGATTCTCGTGTTCACGGTCGGCACCATCGTCAGGTGTGTGTAGAGGTGCATGTGCGTGAAGTTGCACCACACGAAGAACGGGTTGCCCGCCGTCGTGCTGGCGCTTGATGTAGTCGACGGTGCGGTCGGCGATGTCGTCGTCGATGGTCTCCATCCGCTTGGCGGTCCAGCGGGCCGGTGTCCTCGATCGTCTGCTTGCCGACCGGGCCGAACTTCGGGTCGTCGGGTTCGGTCGGACACCTCGTCGGTGGCCTTGCACTTCAGCACGCCGCGCGGCAGCGCGAACTCGTAGAGCTTGGGGAACTGGTCCTTGTGCGGGTAGTCGAACTGCTCGGGTTCCTCCTCGGCGTTGAGGTGATAGAGGTTGCCGTAGAACTCGTCGAACCCGTGCACGGTCGGCAGGTGCTTGTTCAGGTCGCCGAAGTGGTTCTTGCCGAACTGGCCGGTGGCGTAGCCGAGCGGCTTCGAGCAGCTCGGCGATGGTCGGATCCTCCGCCGCCCAGCCGATGTCGACGCCGGGGACGCCGACCTTGCTCATGCCGGTCCGGTACACGCTTTGTCCACTGATGAACGCCGCGCGTCCGGCGGTGCAGCTTTGCTCGCCGTAGGAGTCGGTGAATCGCATGCCCTCGTTGGCGATGCGGTCGATGTTCGGGGTGCGGTAGCCCATCATGCCGTCGCTGTAGCAACTCAAATTGGAAATGCCGATGTCGTCACCCCAGATGACGAGAATGTTGGGCTTGCCGTTCGGCACGGTGGGCTCCTTCCGGTGAGCGTCGGATTCCGATGCTAGGAGCTGGGATCGCCGTGCCGGGGGCGTTCGGCCATCCCTGCGCCACCCAAAGCGCTGCGGCGGTTCGGCGATCAAATGCTCTTCGCGCCAAACCAATACGCAATCAATACGACGCCGAAACGATGCGGACCCGTCTTCTGGCTACCCGGTGGGCGAGGAACGTGCAAGTAGGGGCGGTGGGATAGGCTCAGCGAATCGTAGGTTCCTCGCGTGCCCGCCATCTCGGTTGCCGTCTGCGATTGCTCTCATAGCGGACGGGAGCACCACCATGGTGCCAACTTCCCTGCTGGTACGAAAGCGCCGCGTTTGGCCTTCTGCACCAGATCACCCGCGCGGCGAGCGTCGACGGCGCATGGTGGCCCAGCAGCACCAACCTGGGCGCCGAACTGCCCGACGTGCTTGCGGTCATCGGGTCGCGGATCGGCGAGGTCCGCCGGGTGGTCTACGACCCCAGCATCTGGCCGGCAACGCCGTCGCGAATCATCCGCAGGGGCGTGGCGATCTCCGTCGACCCGTACACGCTGGTGAACGAGCGAGACGATCTACCTGATCGGCACGCACTCGCGCGACGCGGTGCTCTACGTCGTTCCGCCGTCGTGCGCCGTTGCCGTCGTGGACCGCGTGCTTGCCGCCGTCTCCGATGCGACCGGCGCCGATGAACGCCTTCGTGCTGCGACACCTGCTCGGGCACTTCTCCGCCGAGGCGAGAAAGAGGCGGCCGGGGCCGCCAGGAAGTCGGCTCGATGAGCCGGTTCTGCGATGTGATGTACGAAAACGCCCGTACCAGCGTCAGGGGGATGGTCACCGGCGAGCCACACGCACCGGTCCGGCACGGTTGGGATGAGGTGCATCGAGCGGGCCCGCAGGATCGCAGGCGGGCTTGCCGCCGCGGGCATCGGTCACGGTGACGCCGTCGCGGTGCTGGCCGGGGCGCCCGTCGAGATCGCCCCCACCGCTCAGGGCGTGTGGATGCGCGGGGCCAGCCTGACGATGCTGCATCAGCCGACGCCGCGCACCGACCTGCTGCTGTGGGCCGACCGAGACCGGCAGGGTCGTCGACGCGCTGGGTGCCGCCGCGGTCATCGTCTCCGAACCCTTCATGGCGGCCGCGCCGGTGCTCGCCGACCATGGCGTCAAGGTGCTCGTCGTCGCCGACCTGTTGGCATCCGACGCCGATCGACCCGGTCGACACCGACGAAGACGACATCGCCCTGCTGCAGTTGACCTCGGGTTCGACGGGGCCGCCGAAGGCGGTTCGGATCACCCATCGCAACCTGGCGTCGAACGCCGAGGCGATGTTCGTCGGCGCCGAGTACGACCTGGACACCGACGTCATCGTGAGCTGGCTGCCGCTGTTCCACGACATGGGCATGACCGGTTTCCTGATCGTGCCGATGTACTTCGGCGCCGAGCTGGTCAAGATCACGCCGATGGACTTCCTGCAGGACACCCTGCTGTGGGCCAAGTTGATCGACAAGTACAAGGGCACCATGACCGCGGCGCCGAACTTCGCCTACGCGGTGCTGGCGAAGCGGCTGCGCAAGCAGGCCAGCCGGGTCGAGTTCGACCTGTCCAGTCCTGCGCTGGGCCCTCTCCGGCGCCGAACAGGTCGAGCCCGCCGTCGTCGAGGACCTGTGCGACGCCGGTGCGCCGTTCGGCCTGCGGCGCGAGGCGATCCTGCCTGCCTACGGCATGGCCGAGACCACCGTCGCGGTGTCGTTCTCGGTGTGCGGCACGGGCCTGCGTGATCGACGAGGTGGACGCCGACATGCTCGCCGTCCTGCGCCGCGCCGTGCCTGCGACGACGGGCAACGTTCGCCGGCTCGCGACGCTCGGCCCCGTGCTGGCCGGCCTCGAGGCCCGCATCGTCGACGAGGACGACAACGAGCTGCCCACGCGGGGGTCGGCGTCATCCAGGTGCGCGGCGAGCCCGTGTCGCCCGGCTACACCACGCTGGCCGGGTTCGTCTCGGGACAGGACGCGCAGGGCTGGTACGACACCGGCGACCTCGGCTACCTGACCGAGAACGCGCACATCGTGGTGTGTGGTCGGGTCAAGGACGTCATCATCATGGCCGGGTGCAACGTCTACCCGACCGACATCGAGCGGGCGGCCGCGCGGGTCGCAGGGGTGCAGGCCGGGGTGTGCGGTCGCGGTCCGCCTGAACGCGGGCCACCGGCGGGAGACGTTCGCCGTCGCCGTCGAGTCGAATGCGTTCGACGACCGTGGCCGATGTCCGTCGAATCCAGCGCGCCATCGCCCACGAGGTGTTCCTCGAGGTCGACTTCCGGCCGCGCAACGTGGTGGTGCTGGCGCCGGGAACCATCCCGAAGACGCCGTCGGGCAAGCTGCGCCGCGCGCACGCCCTGGCGCTGGTCGGCGGATAGGCGCTAGCGGGCGGGCGCCGTCTGGCCTGCGGTCTTCATCTCGGCGTAGAGGTCGGTGTAGTACGGCAGACATTCGGCCATCGCCTGCTCGGTGGTGAACAACGGCCGGTAGCCCAGATCGCGCTCGCGCCTTGGCGACCGAGAAGTAGTTGTCCAGGTAGATGCGTTCGACCGCAAGCGGTTCCAGCGGCGGCTTGGGCAGGCCGAACCGGAAGTGCAGCCACTGCCATGCCGACATCACGGCGTGGACGAGCCGTCCCGACACGCGGAACTTCGGGTATCGCTGCCCGCACGCCTCGACGACCGGTCGGGAGAACTCGAACATGTTGATCGGCTCGCCGTCGTTGATGAAGTACGCCTGGCCGGGTGCGGTTCCGCCGGGCACCAGGTGCTCGGCGGCCAGGATGAAACCGTGAATCAGGTTGTGCACGTAGGAGTTGTCGAGTTTGACGTGCTTGCTGCCGACCAGGACCTTGACGTGCCCGGCGAGCACGCTCTCGAACACCCTGCGGAACATGGTCTGATCGCCGCGGCCCCAGATGCCACTGGGCCGGATCGAGCAGGTCAGCATGGCCATCGACCGCCGTTGTGCGGCTAGCACGAACTTCTCGGCGGCGACCTTGGTCTCGGTGTACAGATCGTTGAAACGTTCTGTGTAAGGCAGGGTTTCGTCGCCGCCGACGATTCGCTGGCCGCCCATCACCACGCTGTTGGACGCGGTGTAGACGAACCGCTTCACGCCGGCGGCCTGGCGGCGCGCACCAGGTTCTCGGTGCCGCCGACGTTGACGGCGAAGCTGCGCTCGCGGTATTCGCGGTGACCGAACCGCCGCCCATCAGGTCGATGATCGCCGCGGTGTGGAAGACGGTGTCGATGTCCGCGACGGCCGCGGCGACGTCGTCGGGGTCGGTGATGTCGCCGACGACGGTCTGCAGCCGCGGGTGCTCGGGCAGCGGCGACGGGACGCGGTCGAACGAGCGACCCGGTGTCCGCGGTCGAGTAGTTCGGTCACCAGGTTGGCGCCGACGAAGCCGGAGCCTCCGGTCACCAGGACGTGGCCGAGGTCAGTGGTCAGCGTTGAGTCACCCATGGGGCGCGAGCATAACTGAAACGTGTTCCAGTTTCGACCCCGTGCGTCGAACTCGGTCTCTTCTCAACCTTCTTCGTCGTCCCGCGACGGCCAGTGCCTTCTCGACCTTCTCGCGCGCGCCAGCTAGGTGCTCTTCGCATCGTTTTGCCAGCTCCTCGCCCCTTTCCCAGAGCTTCAGCGAGGCGTCGAGGTCGAGCCCACCCTGCTCCAGGGTGCGCACCACCTCGATCAGTTCATCGCGCGCCTGCTTCGTATCCCAATTGACTAATGGGCTTCATCTGATCCCTCGCTGACCGTAGTGATGGCGCCGTCGGCGACGCGGATCCGCAGCCTGGTTCCCGCCGGAGCGTCGTCGACGGACCGCAGCACCGCCATGGAATCCGACACGACCTGCACGACCGCGTACCCGCGCGCCAGCGTCGCCGCCGGTCCCAGTGTGGCCAGGCGGGCCGACAGGTGCCCGACCCGATCGGTCTCCGACGCGATCGAGCCGGTTGATGTCGCGGCGGGCGGTGGCGCGGGCGCGGTGGATCTCCTCGGCCCGCGCGGTCAGCGCGGCCAGCGGTTGCGGCCAGCACCGGCCGGCTGCGCAGCTGGCGCGACCGTGTGCTGCTCGCGATGCACCCAGTTGCGCAGCGCGCGGGCACTGCGGTGACGAAGATCGGTGACGCAGCGCCTGCTCGGCGACGGCGTCGGGCACGACGCGCTTGGCCGCGTCGGTCGGCGTCGCGGCCCGCACGTCGGCGACCAGATCGCACAGCGGGCTGTCGGGCTCGTGGCCGATGGCGCTGATCACCGGCGTGGTGCACGCGGCGATGGCGCGGCACAGCGTCTCGTCGGAGAACGGCAGCAGGTCCTCGACGCTTCCGCCGCCGCGGGCCAGCACGATGACGTCGACCTCGGGGTCGGCGTCGAGGTCGCGCAGCGCCTCGACGATCTGCGGTACGGCGTTGGGGCCCTGCACGATCGGTGTTGCGCACGGCGAACCGCACCGCGGGCCAGCGGGCCTGCCGCGACCGACATGACGTCGCGCTCCGCGGCCGACGCCCGCCCGGTGATGAGCCCGATGGTGTTGGGCAGGAACGGAATCGGCCGCTTCAGCCGGACGT
>CAWGSJ010000014.1:0-1047003 GCA_963825245.1 uncultured Acidobacteriota bacterium | reverse complement strand
AGGACACAGCGCAATCGTCGATGCTGTCTATGCGCAGCCGAGTGACCGGCAATATCGAGCGTGTCGCCGCCGACATGTCAGTCCCGTTCATCGGCATATGGCTCGAAGCCCCGGAATCAACACTTGTTGCGCGTACCGAGCAGCGCCGAAGCGACCCCTCCGACGCCGATGCCGATGTCATCCGCATGCAGCGTCGGCGAGTGGGCTGGAATGATGACCTGGCACCGTGTTGAGGCTTCTACGTCATCCGAGAGTGTGCTGGAGTACGCGGCGAAACATGTTCAGGAGCAAGTACGCGGTGTCTTCAACACCACGGGCTAGATGACGTCACCTGCGTTTGTGAGTCTCACCTGTCTGGCTTGGACGACACGAGACGTTGCAAGCCAGCGGTCCGCACGCGCGGCCCGCACGCCGACCGCACGCGCGGAATAGGCGGCCGGGGCAGGCTCTTGAGACCTTTCGACGGCGTGTCCTGCGGCCTTCCAGCCCTCAAGGCCTTGCTCGTACGCTCGCACGTTTGTGTAGCCGAGCTCGCGTAGACGTTGAGCGGCTTGCGCACTCTGCGGGCACTTCGGTCCGCCGCAGTATGTGATAATCTCGGCGTCCTTCGGGACAGAGGTCGTCGCGTGGCCGATGGTGTCGAGTGGCATCCGACGTGAGCCTGGAATGACCTCGCCGGTGAAGTACTGGCTGGTCAGCACGTTCCACAAATGTGGGAGATGGCCATGGTCCAGTCGTTGCCGTAGTTCGTCGGTCGAGATTGTGCGTGCATCGAGCATGTCGTTTTCCTCCTGGATTCAGTCGATGATGGCGGTCTATTCCGCCCATGGCATCTCCTTCAGCAAGAGACAAGCCGGCCGAGAGATTACGAAAGCCACGCACGCGCGCCGGGGTTGAAGTAAATGGATTTCAGGATGAAATCGGCTGCTTCACGATGAAATCCGATGCGCGTGATGGCCAGCACCGGAGTACCAGGGATTGCGGCGCCGAAACGCACTTCCTGGAGGCGAGAGCAGGCGTCGCTAGACCCCTCTAGCAAGGGCGGGTACGACGACAATGGGTGACGTCAGAGATGCCGTCCAAGATCGAAGATTACGCGCTCATCGGAGATTGTCAGACGGGAGCATTGGTGGCCCGTGACGGCTCGATCGACTGGCTCTGCTTTCCCAGATTCGACTCGGCGGCCTGTTTCGCCGCGTTGCTCGGGACTCCAGAACACGGACGCTGGCGGTTGGCGCCGGCGGCCGAGGCCCGTCGCGTCCGCCGCCGTTACCGTCCCGGCACCCTCGTTCTCGAGACCGAGTATGAGACCGATGCCGGAACGGTAAGACTGATTGACTTCATGCCGCCTCGGACTGGTACCCCGGACCTCATCCGGATCGTCGAGGGCGTCCGGGGTCTGGTTCCGATGCGCATGGATCTCGTCATCCGGTTCGACTACGGATCGGTCGTTCCGTGGGTCCGACGTTCGGAGCGCGGTATCCGGGCGACCGCCGGACCGGAGACGCTGATACCTGTCGGACCGACGCCGAGCTTCACGGTCAGGGACTTCGGACGGTCGGCGACTTCACCGTTGGGGCGGGTCAGCGAGTCCCATTCGAGCTGGCGTGGTCACCGACGCACCATCGCGAGCCCGAACCGACCGATCCTGAGGAGAATCTGCGCGACACCGAGGCGTGGTGGACGGAATGGTCTGCCCGCTGCACGTTCGACAGCGAGTGGCGCGACGCCGTCGTGCGGTCGCTCATCACGCTCAAGGCGCTCACGTACGCGCCGACAGGTGGAATCGTCGCTGCCGTCACGACGTCCCTGCCCGAGCGCATCGGCGGCGTACGCAACTGGGACTATCGGTACTGCTGGCTACGCGATGCCACGTTCACGCTCTACTCGCTGATGGTTGGGGGGTACACCGATGAGGCCTGCGCCTGGCGAGAATGGCTGATTAACGCAGTGGCAGGCACGCCTTCGACGTTACAGATCATGTATGGCCTGGGCGGCGAGCGGCGACTGACCGAGCTCGAACTCGAGTGGCTCCCGGGGTACGAGGGCTCGTACCCGGTGCGGATCGGCAACGCTGCCCACCGTCAGCACCAGCTGGATGTGTACGGCGAAGTAATGGATGCGCTCCACCTGGCGCGCCGGTCGGGGCTGCCTCCCAGTGAGAACGCTTGGCATGTGCAGCGCGCGCTCCTTGGTTTCCTCGAAACGGACTGGCACAAGCCCGACGAAGGTATCTGGGAAGTCCGCGGACCGCAGCGGCAGTTTACGCACTCGAAGGTCATGGCTTGGGTCGCGATGGATCGAGCGGTCAAGAGCGTGGAGGAGTTCGGCCTCGAAGGCCACGCGTCCAAGTGGAGACAAATCCGACAGCAGATTCACAATGAGGTCTGCCGCGAGGGCTTCGATCCGGCCCTCAATTCCTTCGTTCAGTACTACGGGTCGAAGGATCCGGATGCCAGCCTGCTGATGCTTCCGCTCGTCGGCTTCCTTCCCGCCACTGATCCGCGGATGCTCGGTACAGTGGAGCACATCCAGCGACGGCTTGTTCGCGGTGGCTTCGTCGACCGCTATCCGAGCATCCCGAAAGTGGACGGCCTGCCGCCAGGGGAGGGTGCGTTCCTGCTCTGCACCTTCTGGCTCGCGGACAACCTCGCCCTCCAGGGGCGGCATACGGAGGCAAGGGAGATCTTTGAGCGACTCTTGGGCCTCCGCAATGATGTCGGGTTGCTGTCCGAACAATTTGATCCCGAAGCGCGGCGGCTGCTCGGCAATTTTCCTCAAGCGTTCTCTCACGTCGGTTTGATCAACACGGCCCGCAATCTGACGAGACGAGGTGGGCCAGCGGAAGATCGACCAAACCGCGACGTCAATTCGATCGGGAACTGAGCGCGGGCTTTCAGCGACGAGCCGGCGCGCCCACCGACTCCGCGTCCGCTCGTCATGGGGTTGGGCCCCCAACCGTGCGCCATTTCATCAAAGGACCTCGATTCGTTTTGAAAGCGTGCGGTTTCATTGTGAATCTCCAAGGCGATGGCCCGCGGCCCGTGCCACCGGGATGGCGGCCTATTTCCAACAGGGCGTCTATGGCGCGTCGCATGCAGTGTGATCACACAGCGAAACCCAAGCCGGTCGCAGGCCTCTCAAGCCTCTTGCGAAGCAGCCGGACAGCGGGACAGCTGCGGACTGTGCACCGTCTTCATCTAGGAGGAAGGAACGTGGCAACAAACGCCAAGCAATCAGCAGATTCAGGACAGTCACAACGTATTGAGCTCGCCACGAAGCACGCTATCGCCCTCCGTGCGTACGAACTGTTCGAAGAACGTGGACGCGAACCGGGACGCGACGTCGACGATTGGTTGCGCGCTGAGCACGAACTGAAGCAGGTAAGCCAGCGCCGCCAGTCCTAGATGACATGGGCCGAGTGAGCCGCTGGCCCGTCGTGTTCGCGCCCGCTGGCCATCTCATCGAGTTTGCATCCCTATGCGCGTGTTGCAACGGAGCGCCGCTCGGGGTGCGAAGCCGCGTTTTGCCAACTGCCTCATTCGTTTCCGCTCGCGTGCCGCTCACGCGTGGCTCATCCTGGGATACGATCCGGGCGGCTTAGAAAGCAAAACGAAATGCATACTGACTTTCTGATCGACGCCTACGACACGGAACGCATCAAAGTGGTCAGCGCCTGGAGTGAGTTCACAGATGACGATCTTCCAGTGCGCCCCCGTCCCGGCGACCATCGAGGGCGGAGCGTGCACGAGCAGATGGTGCATCAGTGCGTGAGCGAGGATCTGTGGTTTCGAGGCATGCTGGGCATTGACGTAGATGCGCCACCGTTGCCGGCGCAGGAAACCCGTTTGGCATTCATGAAGCGCTATGCCGAAGACAGTGGAAAGCGTCTCGTGGCCTTGCGAGGGAAGCGCGATCCTTGGTGGCGGGAAGAGACGCAATTCTTCGATGTATGCCGGTCACGAGCGTGGGTCATGATGCGGCGGCTCACCCACACATCGCACCATCGCGGACAGTTGATGGCGATGCTCCGTATGCTCGGGCATGACGTGCACAGTAACTATGGACCCACCGCAGATACGGGGGGCTTGATGCAAAACAGGGCCCCGACGATCTATGCCTACGCCGACCTCGATGCCCTATTGACCGGTGAAGAGGCCGGAGGTGCAAAGGCGGCCCTACCGGGACCGTCTGGCAAACCAGTCACAGAGCGACCCGCATCACGATGAGAACGATCGTCTGGCTTGTCCTCTCAATGTCAGCGCGCAAGGCGCCGATGCGATTCGGTTTAGTCCTCTGATCGCCGGATGCTCGACTCGAGAGTTGGGACGATCTCGGGTCAGGTTACCAATCGGTGGGATCGTCGTGCTTCCCGCCGTGATCGTCTCAAGCACACCAGCCACCACCCGGTCGCAACGGTTCCAATACCGGACACTTAGAATGTGAGCCTCCCGGTCCACGTCGGAGTGCCCAACTTCTCCCTCACAGGATTTGACCGCGATCCAAGGGCAGCGCTTTGGCGCGATTCGATCCACGATGGAACGAACCCATCGGTGGCACTCGGCGCTGAGTCCGCAGCCTTTCAGATTGAGTCCCAGCCTTTCACTTTGAAACGGTAGGCGATCGCCAGGTCGTCGCGTTGGGCGCATTCGCCAGCGCAAGTCATCCCAATGCTGTGAGTTCGAGCCAATCCGCCGCTAGAACCCCGATGGCTCACCACTTGCCTCTACTCATCGCGGACGGGCGGTGCGGAGACAACGGACGCAACCTCAGACGCGTCTGAGGGGCTTTCTCATCGGCAAACGCGCGGGTGCGGAAAGACTTGAGCGGACAAAACCGCCGCATCGTGGGCGGCGATCGCTCGAGGGCGGCAGATGCCTGCACCGCTCGCCAATTTGTAACACGAGTGACGACTGTCGAATCCTCAGTGCGTGATGCAGCCGAGGTCACCTGAGGAGCTACCTGGAGGAGCGACGCGAGTGACCACGACGATTGAATTCCACGGGACCGCCCGTGACACCAAACTGCGCACGACACCACCGCTCCGCGAACTGCTTCAGCGAATCGAAGGTGAATACCCGCGAGATGCCAGGACTGAGTCTCACAGTGTACCAGGCACAACGGCTGTGGGGACTGGACAGCAGCACGTGCGCGTTCGCCCTGACGACGCTCGTCGAACGGCGAGTCCTGAAGCACACCACCAGAGGAACGTATCTTCGTGGATTCTCCGGTAGTTAACCCATTCGCAACGGTGGCCGGAAATCGAGAAATGGGCGGATCGCCCGTCAGGAAGGAGCTGCAGGCATCATGGCGACGACGACGAAGACCATGGTAGCGACGAATGGAAGCCGGGATCACGAACTTAGGAAGATGCTCGAGGATCGCCGCCGCGAGCTGGTGTACGAAGTTCAGGGCAAGATTCGCGACGGGCGCCGCGACTACACCAAGGAGCGCGAGGTGCTCGACGAAGGCGAGAGCTCCGAGGTCGACATCCAGGAAGAGATCGAGTTTGCGTTGATCCAGATGAAAGCGGAAACGCTGAACAAGATCGACGCGGCGCTCCGCCGGATCGGGGAAGGCACCTACGGTGAGTGTTTCGAGTGCGGCGACGAGATCGCCGAAGCGCGCCTTAGAGCCCTTCCGTTCGCGGTGCGGTGCAAGGATTGTGAAGAAGCTCGTGAGGCGGCCGAGTTGCGTGAGCGCATGACGCAGCGTCGTGGCTCCTCAGCGCTCATCGTCGAGATGGTCAACTAACACAGGAGCACGCCGTGGCCAAGGTCGCCATCAACGGACTGGGACGAATCGGTCGGGCCACGCTCAAGATCGTGATGGACACGCCTGGGTTGGACCTGGTCGCCGCCAACGACCTCGGTGCGTCCGACAGCATCGCGTATCTCCTCAAATACGACACCGTCTACGGTCGCTATGAGAAGACGGTCGACACAGCCGATGACGGAATCCTCACGATTGGTGAACAGCGGCTGACGTTGCTGTGTGAAGAGAACCCGGCGCGCCTGCCGTGGAAATCGTTGAACGTGGACATCGTGTTCGAGTGCACGGGCGCGTTCACCAGGCGAGAAGACCTCGAAGCACACATACGCGCCGGGGCCCGCTACGTCATCCTGTCGGCGCCCTCGAAAGGCGATGAGGTGGAAACGATCGTCCATGGAGTCAATACACCGTCAGGGAGCCACCGCTATCATTTCGTGCGCGAGCTGCACGACGAACTGCATCACCCCGGTGATGGAGATTCTAGGTCGCCGGATCGGCGTCAAGAAGGCGACCATGACTACGGTGCACGCGTACACCGCCAGCCAGGCCATCGTCGATGCTCCGCATCGCCACGTCAGAAGGGGCCGCGCCGGCGCCGCGAACCTCGTGCCAACATCCACCGGCGCAGCAGCCGCGACCGCGAGAGCGCTCCCCGAATATCGCGGCCGATTCGACGGCGTAGCCGTCCGGGCGCCTGTCCCTGTCGGGTCGCTCGCAGACATCGTCGCCCTCGCGGCTCGAGCCGACAACCGTGGACGAGGTGAACCGTGTGTTCTCGGAGGAGGCTGACAGTGAACGGTATCGCGGCGTCCTCGGCGTGACCACGGATCCGTTCGTTTCGTCTGACATCATCAAAGACTCCCGCGCGTCGGTCGTGGATCTCGGCATGACGCAGGTCGTCGATGGGGACCTGGTGAAGGTCATGAGCTGGTACGACAACGAGTGGGGGTATTCGAGTCAATTGGTCCGCGAGGCTCTGCGGATCGCGAGGGAGATGGGTCGTCTGAGTGCCACGAGGACGTCTTGATCGGCGCGCTTCAGCATCTACACGCCGACGGGCAGCTGCCTGGTCGGTCGCACCATCTAGGGTGATCACTTTAGGAGGCACGAGAATGACGACCAAGCGGTCCACACTGAACAGGAAGTAGGCAGGAAGCTGCGCAACGAGCACCGCTGCCCGCCTGGATTCCGAGACCTGTGAAGCGAGAGAGCGGTCGCACGGACCCGTCGCGATACACCGGCTCACGTGCGCCTGACTCGGGGTCGAGCTCGATGACGATGAACAGGCCTATGTTCGACGCAAGCTCGGCATGAAGCTCGGGAAGTTCGCGACATCGATCGAGCGCATCAGCGTCCGTGTGACCGACATGAACGGTCCGCGTGGCGGAGTCGACCAGGTGTGCAACATCAAGGTGGTGCTCAGCGGGCTGCCCAGCGTGGTGATCGAGCGCCGGCACGCGGCGCTACACGCCGCCATCGACGACGCGTTACGCGCGACGGAGCAGGCGGTTCGGAAAAGTGTTCGTCGCAGGCGCATGAAGCCGCTTCGGCGGCCGGAACTTCAGTGACAGGGCGGCATCTCGACATGGTGACCATCAATCGCATCCTGTGCCCCGTTGACTTGTCGGAGTTCTCGCGGATGCCCTTCGTCACGCGATGGCGCTGGCAAAATGGTATGACGGCGAAAGTCACTGTCCTTCACGTCTACAGTGCCCCTCAGCCGCTACTGCCGGTCACCGGTATGCCGGGAAACGTCGCCCTCCCCCGCCTCTCAACCCGACGAGGTCGCTGAACACGTGCGCGGGTTTTGTGCCTCTTCACTCGGAGACACAGGCGAGTCCGTCGAGATCGTCGTAAGGGAGGGTAACGCCACGAAAGAAATCGTGCTGCTGGCCGAGCAGTTGCCTGCCGACCTGCTCGTCCTGGGCACACACGGAAGAAGCGGCTTCGAGCGTCTCTTTCTCGGATCGGTCACCGAAAAGGTGCTTCGCACTACACGCACTCCGGTCATGACAATCCCGCCACCTGTCACGCAACCGGGCCCGGCGCTGTACAAGACGATTCTGTGCCCGCTGGATTTTTCTGACGCATCGACGCGAGCGCTCGACTACGCGTTGTCCCTGGCGCAGGAAGCGGATGCGCGCCTGATTCTGTTGCACGTGATCGAAAGCCTGCTCGGTGAGAGCGGAGCCTCTGAAATGGGCCACTTGAGCGTCGCCGAATTCGATCGATATCTCGAAGAGGATGCGGTGGCACAGCTCAAGTCTGTTGTTCCCGAACAGGCCCGCGTCTGGTCCGCGCCTGAGGAACGGGTAACCAGAGGTCGAGCCTATCGTGAGATTCTGAAGGTTGCGAAGGACGAAGGGCGTTGAGCTGATCGTCATGGGAGTGCAAGGAAGAGGTGCCCTGAACCGGCTCGTCTTCGGCTCGACGACGCATCACGTGATTCGAGAGGCAGACTGCCCAGTCCTGACTGTCCGAAGTTGATCGAGCGCGCTCCGGTTTAGAAGACGCAGAGGCCGTAGCGGCGCTCGCGGGTCCAACGATTCATCCCGGTCCCAATCCGCAGGACGTCACTGCAGGGCGTGCGGCCATTCTCTACGCGGCAATTAGGGGGCGATCGGCGGCTGAGACCTTGCGCGTGCTTGACGTCTCCGGTCGAGACGTCCCGCGCTGCGTCGACGACTCGGTCCCCTGTCGTGGCGAACGCGACCCGTTGAGGTGGTTGAGCGCCCATCCCTTGGTCTCGCGCCGACAGTGGTCGCACCGCAGCCTGAGGCGCTCCGGTGATCGGACCAACCAGTCGTCGTGTCCCAACAATAGACATCGCACCGAAAATAGCATCGCTCCACGACCTTGTGGTCTCGAGCCTACGCTGCAACCCGGCACCACGGAACTACGTCGACAGGCTGAAACTTACGGTCACTGTGAGCACGAAGCGCTCCGGCTTTCCGTTCAGGAGCAGCGGCGCATAGCGCCATTGCCCAACGGCGGCGATAGCTGCTTTGTCCAGCAGCGGTATCGAACGCAGAACGCGTACGTTTTCGACACGTCCTTGTCGATCCACGACCGCTTCGAGAATGACAACGCCTTGCACTTGCGCTCGGACGGCAAGCGGGGATCTCGGGTTCGACACGCTCTAGCAGCGTCGGGGCTTTCAGCTCACCACCTACACGCACAGGCCCTCGCTCGACGGGAGCTGGCGGCGGTGGTGGTGGCGGCGGCGGTGGCAGATCAGTAGCGACAAGTCCGCCTACGATGCCACCAACCACGCCACCAGAAACGCCTCCCTCGATCCCACCGGGGACTCCTTCCTCATTGCCAGTGTCAACGTGCGGCTCCTCGACGATCTCAGGGGGCGCCTCGACCGGCGCAGCTCGCGGGCTAACCGTTGGAACGGGCTTGATCACCTTCGGCTTCGAAGTAGTTGAAGCTGGTGCAGGGGGCGGCGGTGGTGGCGGTGGCGGCGGCGGAGGAGGCGCCGACGCGACGAACGCGAGCATGTCTGGCACCTGTGGCAGCTCCGTGGTGACGTACACCATCGGGATCGCGACCAAGATTCCGACGACGATCACGTGCGCCGCGGTGGAAAGGAGCACGGGAACGGTGCTCCGGTGCGGCCCCCGACGACGGTCTTCACTGAACAGATCGAACATCGCGCTCATCCCCCTATCGTTCAAGGCAAAGCGTGGTCCGGGCTGGAAGGTTCGGCGCGTGCGCGTTCATTCAGCGAAAACCGAGCGCACCGCACTGACGCACGACTCTCGTGTGTTTCAACATGCAATGGGGTTTCAAAATGAAAGCTGCCCAACCGCATCGCGTCCGCTCGTCAGGGCGCGGACGGCCCTGCGAAATGGGGGCTCTAAGCACGACGGGGGTGAAGACGAAGAGGTCGCACCGCAAGTTGACACAAGTCTTGATCCCCGCGCATGGCGCCTTCCAATTGCACTACATGCTTCGTTTTGTAGTGGGTGGTACTCCGCTCAGTAGTCAATGGAGTCGGCGAACCAGCTTGATCTATCAAGACTTGCGGCGCACCAGTGAACTAGGGACTGAGGCCCCTTCCTTGCACTCTTGAGACTCACGGAGACGCACATGACACGAGGGTAGACACCTTGCCGTTCGCGCCAACGAACTATTCGAGCAACGAGGATGCGAACCGGGACGCGATGTGGCCGATTGGTTGCGCGCGGACACAAGAACTCAAAGAAATGCGCCGCGACCGTTTAGCTCTGGATGCACGGACCGGCTGGAACTGCTCGGTCCGTCACCTCTACGCACCTCGTGAACTGCCCGTCACCAACTGAAGTATGTGTGTGCACAACAGCGGTGCCCACTCCGTGGCAGGCTGACGCACACGATGGCTGGAAGGTACTACGATGAAGGCGTTGAGCTGGATCAACGTAAGTCTTGGTGTGTGGCTGATGGTGACCGCGTTTGCGCTGTCGGCGGGAAACGGGCCCATCATGGCGCAAGAAAGCGTCGCTGGAATCATGATCGCCGTCCTCGCATACGCGTCGGCCGTTGGGCAGCCCTCGCCAGGAATCAGCTGGAGCGTCGCAATCGCGGGACTATGGACGGTGATTGTCAATTACGGCGTCCTCACGCCGCCGCGTCTGAATGCCACAATCGTCGGCGCTATCGTGATTCTGCTCGGAGCAGGAAATGCAATTCACCGGCAGTTAGTGCCGCGCACCCATGGGTGAGGGACTGTGGGTGTCATGCTTGAAGCCATGCCTCCCCCAATTCGCTCGGCTGACGCCACCAGAACGGCTATCAGGGCTTTGAGACGAGGCGAGGATGATCACATTGAAACGCGTGTACGACCCGGTCTCGCCCACGGATGGCACCCGCTTTTTGGTGGAGCGACTGTGGCCCCGCGGGGTGTCCAAAGCGAGGCTCCGCGATCGACGCGTGGCTGAAGGAGGTTGGGCCCAGCACACGGCTGACGTCAGTGGTTCAATCACGATCCGGACAAGTGGGACAAGTTCCGTCGGCGCTACTTCCGTGAGCTCGTTACTCAGCCGGAGACCTGGCAGCCGATCGTGTCCTCGGCTCGGCGTGGCCGAGTCACGCTCGTTTATAGCTCACGCGACACGCAACACAACAATGCGGTTGCCTTGCAGGAGTTCCTGCGAAGGAAGGCCCGTCGGCCGTTGAGGTCCAAGCGGACGATCGCGGCGCACCAGCGTCGGCGATGGTTGCGGTGATTCCGTCATGGATCACCGCCAAGGCGCACTGACGTTCGTGCTGCAGGCCGATTGCGCCATTTCGTCTCGATCTTACGGTGTGGGCGCTTCGGCGCCGCCCACGCAACCTGATCGATCGATGGGATGGCAGCACGTATCCGACGGGTGATCGTCATAGAGGGACAGCCGACCGAACTGTCGGTGCGACAACGAGGCTCATCAGCCGCGCCAAGGCTGAGCGTGACGGTAGCACCCGCGCCTCGAACGCCGCCCGGAAAACGACATGTGCGCTCGGTGCTTAATCTGCTGCTCGGGCTTCGGATCGATCTGACCGATTGGTACCGCACGGCCGCGGGCGATGCGCGGCTGCGGCCGCTCGCAGAAACATTCCGAGGGATGAAACCACCCCGATTCCCGACGATGTTCGAAGCCGTGGTCAATGCGTTCGCGTGCCAGCAATTGTCGCTGGAGGTGGGTCATCGAACTGCTCAATCGACTCGCGACCATCATCGGCCCACGAGTCGGAACACCGAGCGACGCCCACTACGCCTTCCCCACGCCGTTCGACACGGTGCGGCTACCGCCCGAGAAGTACCGAGCGATTGGATTCAGCCATCAGAAAGTCCGCGCGCTTCTCGACGCTCGCCCGCGCGATCGTGCGACGGGAACTGGATTTGGAGTCCATCGCGGGGGAAGACGATGCTGTGGTGCGACAGCGCTTGCTCGAGTTGCGCGGTGTCGGTCGGTGGACGTCCGAGTACGTGCTGCTGCGCGGCCTCGGACGCCTGCACGTCTTCCCCGGAGATGATGTCGGTGCTCAGAAGCGATTGGCTCGATGGCTCGGGCGTTCGCGCAGGCTGGACTACGCCGGCGTGGGCCGGGCGGTCGAACGATGGCAGCCATACGCCGGCCTCGTGTATTTCCACCTCCTGCTCGACGGGTTATCACAGGCCGGGACCCTGGATCGGGATCTGGAACCTGCGTCGAAGTTGTCCGTCACTGAAACCGGCCGACCAAGCTTCGGGTCGAGTTGATCGCGAGGTTAACGATGTCCAACGCACCGCACGACGACAACCAGCACAGGAGACCGCACACTTCGCCAATGGCCGCGTCCCTACTCGAATTCGATCTGACGAGGGAAGTGGAGCAGCTTCACAGCGAACCCGAGTGGAACAGCGGCCAGAACGCCAAGACGCTCGTCAAATACGACAACTTTCGTGTCGTGCTCACCGCGCTCAAGGCACGTGCGCGACTTCCAGAGCATCAGACAAAGGGCCGGATCTCGATCCAGACCATCGCCGGCCATATCCTCGTGCGAGCGGAAGGTCGGACGTTTAATCTGCCCACAGGTACCCTGCTCGCCCTGGACCAGAACGTCCCCCATGATGTCGAGGCGCTTCAAAACAGTGCCTTTCTCATTACGATTGCGTGGCCTCAGGGAGACAGATAGGAGTCTGGCAGGCGGGCTTACCGCTGATAGCGAGCACCACGGGAAGCCCGACGAACAAGAACGGGATCGGAACCCAGGGCGAGGCCCATCGCTCCCGCATCGCTCTCGCCCTTGCGTGCTGCTCCAACAGACCTTCATCACGGACAAGATCCGTGGTCGACATCCGTGCGTGAAGCCTTCGGAATGATGTCGGCCTGCTCCCCGAGGAGTCGACATGGATCGGCATCGACTCATCGGCAGGCGTCCCTCCTTCTGTCTCGGGGCGAGCGGCACTCGACGTTTCATTTTGAAAGCCACGTTTCGTCCTGCACCATCCAAGACAGGCCCGCGCGCCCCATGTGCGCCTGTTCTGGCGATGAGGTTCTGGCCTCGCACGTGCATCTCTAGGAATTGAACGCTTGAGAGAGCCCTGACATGCGGTTCAACGTGCATCCAACCGGATTTGATCTCACGCCGCACACCCGAGGTTTTGTGGAGTCCCGCCTGCTGTCAGCGCTCGGTCCGTTCGCCGTCCATATTGAATCGGTGGCCGTGCAACTCGAAGCGAGCAGAAGCCGAACCCAACCCGACACGGTTGTGTGCGGGATTGTCGTGAGTCTTCATCCGTCCGGCGTGGTCCGGTCGCGGGCGGAAGATTCCCGGATGCATGTGGCGATCGATCGGGCGGTCGCAGCCATTGGCGCTGAAGTGGAACGAGAGATCTTCCGAACGTGGCGCGCAGCCGCATCGCCGCCTGGCGTTCGGGACTGGCAGCACGATCTAGCGCTGGACGAAGGCCGATTCTCTCATCAACAGCGTGAGACGCTCGAGAGACGAGAGAACTACCTGGGGCCAGCCCTAGTGCGCGAGCGCTGGAGGCCGCCGGGCGCATGAAGACCGAAGAGATGCAGGACCTGCATGCAGCAGTGACGAGCGAAGCAGCCCGGAGTGCGTTACCGCGAGCGAAGAGGCGTACCACCGGTTCCGGCTCCTCGCGACGATGGTGCAAGGAACAGCGGCTGGACTGCCCGAGGCATGGCAGTCCTACCGGAACGTCGATGAGGCGCGGATTGCCGCACGGGAGATGATGCGAAATCATCGCGTCCTCCGGGTCGCGATCGTTGAAGATCGCATCCCGATGCAGTTCGTCGAATGGGTCGGCCGATGATGCCGCCCGGAGATTCGATGGCAGCGCTGCCTCACGATCTCCCGCTTCGCATCCTCGACGGTTCGCCAGATGCAATCCTGATCTGCGATCGGGCAGGCACGGTGCGGTACTGGAACCCCGCGGCGGAGCGGATCTTCGGCTTCCGCGTCACCGAGGCACTCGGCGTCTCCATGAATCTCATCATCCCCGAGCGCCTCCGCGCCCGCCACTGGGCCGGGTGGGATGCAACAATCAGGACGGGCGTCACCCGTTACGGTGAGGGGCAATTGCTTGCCGTGCCGGCGCTCCACAAGGACGGACGGCAGGTCTCCATTGAATTCTCGATTCAGCTCGTTAAGAACGCCGACGGCCGGATCGAGTGGGTGGCGGCAGTCATCCGTGACGTGACGGAGCGTTACATCCGCGAGAAGGCGCTGCGCGCTGATGCCCGCTGATTGCCGGTTCTGATTGCCGATCGACTTGTGCCGCCGAGGCATACGCAGGCGCGTCCTTGACGGCTTGGCGAGTCAGGTCAACAGAGACCTTGGCCTCTGACCAACTCACGTCCTTGATCGAATGCGGCGCGATAAGCACTCGCTGCCCGCCCCACCAGTTGCTCGTGTTCACAATCACATGACGAATCGCCCACGTGTGATCGTCAACGAGCAGATCTTCCAGGTGGCCGATGTCACCGTCCGTCGCATTGATGTGATGACCGATGACCGCGTTGCTGCTGCGCAGGTGGCAGTCATCCGGCTTCGGCGTCGCGTGACTCGCGTGGGCCTTCAAGTCCTCTTCTATCCTGCCCTGAGCAGTCAGGCTGCCCGGATACGCGCCCATGCCCCATAAGCCCGCGCCGCCCCAGTAATACGGGTACCCGTAGTACCCGAAGTACTGAGCTTCGTGCTGCCGTGACACCGGTTTTCTAGTGTCGATGTCAGGACTGCGTTCCACCTGAGCCCTCGTCAGGGCTACAGGAAGCTGCCTGCCCATCCAGCCCGCGTGGCCGAGGGCGATGGGCGAGATCAGCACTTTCCTGCCGGACAGCCAGGTGCCAGTGTCGACGACCAGATAGCGGATCGCCCAGGTTTCGTCATCAAAATAGAAGTCGTCGACCTTGCCGATGACTCCGTCGCTCGCGCGTATGGCGTAGCCCCGCAGATCCTTGACGTTGCGTAACATGGTTCTTCCCCCTCACAGAGCTCAGCGAACGGTCGCTCTGGTGTCCTGAGCAATCGCTTCCGATTGCCCTGGTCGCGCGCCTGCGGCCGGATACGTGACCCGGGTTCCGGTCACGCGCGCCCACGGCGTCAGCGAGTGAGGCCGCGTGCGAACGCCGCTGGTGATCTCGCTCGCCTCGATGCCTCTGACGAGCAGCGCGTCCGCAATCAGGGAGCGGTGGCAGCGCCACGGGACGGCTTCAGCGCACATCAGCACGACTCGTTCGCGCTTCGCGAGCTCGATGCAGCGGTTCAGATTCTCTCTGAACGTCGAGGTCTGCATGTAATCGGCATAGCCGCGGAAGCTGGCATTCCGCCACCCCATGTTCGTGGAGTCGCGCCGGGGACGTCGCAAGCCGCCCAATCCAGGCATGTGCCTGTAGTGAATCCGAGCACGATGGAGGGCCGGAGACAGTTGGTCTCGATCGAACTGCGGATTGTGTCGCGACCGCGGGATCGTGCGCACATCAATGACCCGTTGGACGCCGTGCGCCTTTAGAAGACGGATGAAGTCCTCTATCGTCCGTGTCGAGTGACCGATCGTGAAGACGACGAGCGGTCTCACGTCAGCTCGCAGTCGTGAGGATCTGGCGCCGCTTCTCCCCTACGGTGGCGACCAACTGATCGAACGAGGAGGCGAATGCCTTGATTCCGTCCGCCTGTAACTGTTCGGTGATCGCGTGCACGTCAAGGCCAAGGGCCGCCGCAGTCGCCAGTACGGCTTCCGCTTCCTGCTCCTCCGTCCCGAGCGTGACCCGAACGCGTCCGTGATCGCGAAACGCATCGAGCGTCGCGGGCGGAACGGTCGTGATCGTATCCGGACCAATCAGCGCTTCGATGTACAGGACATCGGAGTACGACAGGCATTCTTGGTTCCCGTGCTGGCCCATAGCGGCCGCTGGACGCGTGCGCCGCGTCGCTTGAGGGCTCGCGAACGGCTCGCCGTCGAACAGCTCACGGAACCGGCGGTAGACGCGTCTGGCGTTCGCGATCGCGATTCTTCCCCGCAAAGCGAGCGCGTCGGGCGAACCGATCTTCTCGAGCAGGCGATCCGCGACAGCGTCGAGTCGACTCACGAATACGGATGCAACCGATGTCACTCGATGCGGCTCGGGGTGGCGTTGAATGCCTCGAAGGTAGGCCTGCGCCACGGCCTCGTAGTGTTCAAGCGAGAACATCAACGTGATGTTGACGTTGATGCCCTCAGCGGTCAGCACCTCAACCGCCGGAACACCCTCTTGAGTGGCCGGCACCTTGATCATCACGTTGGGTCGAGCCGCGACCTGCCAGAGATGCCGCGCTTCGGCGACGGTGGCTTCAGTGTCGTGGGCAGAGCCTGGCGAGACTTCGAGACTGACGAAGCCGTTTGCGCCGTCACTGTGGTCGTACACCGGTCGAAGGACATCAGCCGCCATCTGGATGTCCTCGACGATCAAGCGTTCGGCGAGCGCTCGATTGCTGATGTTGCGTTCAGCATCGAGCGCGCGATGCAGCCCGGCATCGTAGTCGGTGCTGCCGGCAATCGCCTTTTCGAAGATCGTCGGGTTGCTGGTCACGCCGCCCAGGCCGTCCTCGTCAATCAATCGCTGCAGCCCACCGCCCGTGATCAAGCTGCGGCTGATATGGTCCAACCACACGAATTGGCCACGTTGATTCAATCCGAGGAGTGGGTTCATAAAGACTCTCTCTGTTCTGCCTGCGTCCATGCGCCCAACGAGCTGGTAATCGCTCGCGGCGTCGCTTAGTTGCCGACCGGACGTCATGCTCGGACGCGGCCTCCTCCGCGAACTCCTCACTGAGTCGGGCGAGAGCAAGCGCACCGAGCGCAAGACCGAAATCGCGCAAGGCCACGTCGAAGTACCCGGGAATCAAGAGGAGATTGACGATGATGCCGAGCAGCCACGCCGCCACAACGTACGCGCCGATTCGTGGACGCACGGCAACGAGCACGGCGGCCGCCATCTCAACGATCCCGACGAAGAGCATGAACGTGTGACCAGAGACCGGAAGCAGCCGCTCGACGCGCGGGAGCGAGATACTGATCCCAGTTCGTGAGGAAGTGCGTGAACTTGTCGAGTCCCGCCAGGAAGGGCGCTGCGATGAACCCGATGTACAGGATCTGATACGCCTGGTAGGCCGGGCGGCTGGTCGTGGCGATCGTCTGAGCCATCTCATTCCTTCTGACTTCTGTCGTTTGGCGAGCCTGCGACTGACTCCCTTCGTCTGCTCTGTCGAAGTGCAGGCTGCGGGCCACATCCCGGTTCGGCGAATGGCCCGCCAATCCAGGTTGCTTCGCCTCGAGACGTCCGGCCCGGACCTTCAGAATGAAACTGCAGGCTTTCAAAACGAAAGGAGTTCCTTCACCGGATCGCCGACTGGCGGGGCCGACGGTGTGGCGCGTTGCTTGCGCTTGATGTGCTGCGCGTCAGCCGCGAAGGGCTCGCGGCAACAAGGAGTGACCGGCCATGCGACTTATCGGTGCAGCCTCGATCGTATTCGCGCTCGCGTTGACGTTCGCCGTCGCAGAGTTCCCTCCTGACCCTCACCGCAAGCCAAACGGCAGGTCTCTCTGACGAGGGCGAGCCGAGAACCATCGAGAGAGGGGCAAGCCATCTTCCGCTACGACACCTTCGGCGACGAGCAGTTGTGGACCGATGTGTTGCGGATGCACGAAGTGATTGCGACGGTCCCCCCGGCGACCGCGCTGGCGGTGGGCCTCAAGGTCGACGTCGAGGCGTTGCCGCGGGCAGATCATCGCCGCGCTGCGGGCCGGAGCAGGTTGACCTGACCAACCCCGCCGTGACCGTCGAATTGTTGCGGCTGAATGCGGTCGTCGGCGTGCAGGGGAAGGTCAACGACCTGGGACAGCTCACCAGCGTCGGCATCACCTGCGCCCTCTGTCACTCCTCGGTCGACAACTCGTTTGCCCCAGGGATTGGCAAACGGCTGGACGGCTGGGCCAACATCGATCTGAACGTCGGCGCGATCGTGGCCCTCTCGCCGGCGCTGGATGCGGCCACCAAGGCCGAGTTCAACGCCTGGGGCCCGGGCAAATATGATCCCCGCCACCATGCGTTCGACGGCACGAACCTCCTGTCGCTGAACAGCCCCTCGCTGCCGATTGTCCTCCCGCCGATCTATGGCTTGAAGGGGGTCGGCTTCGAGACGTTCAGCGCCGATGGGCCCATCTCGTATTGGAACGCCTACGTGGGCGTGGGCCAGATGGGTGGCCAGGGCACCTTCCACGATCCGCGCATCGGCCTCTTCATCACGCAGACGCCGGATCTGGTCACGCCGAAGCTGCCGGCGCTGCTGGACTATCAACTGAGCTTGCGCACGCCGGAGCCGCCAAAAGGCAGCTTCGATCGACAGGCCGCCAACCGCGGCCGGCGGCTGTTCCGCAACGAGGCTGGGTGCGCCACGTGCCACCAGGGGCCTACACTTCACGGACGTGCTGAGCGGTCCCTACGCGGACCGTGCCGTTCCTGCACGACCCGGCCGAAGTCGGGACGGATCCGGCGTATGCCTTGCGGACCGCCACCGGGAAGTACCGGACGACGCCGTTACGCGGACTCTGGCAGCATCCGCCGTATTTCCATGACGGCAGTGCGCCGGATCTCCTGGCGGTGGTCAATCACTACGACCAGCTGTTTGGGTTGAATCTCACTGCCGCGCAGAAGGCGGATCTGGTTGAATTCCTGAAGTCGCTCTGACGCGCTTCGGGCGACAGGTGCCGCGAGGACGTTTCACCGAGGAGGATGCACCAATGGCAACAGAATTTGTGACGGCAACCAAGACGAGCGAGATACCGGTGGGCGGCGTCACGGCCATCGATGTGCGGGGCACACGGATCGCGGTGGCCAACGTCGGCGGCACGTACTACGCCTTCGACGACGAGTGCACGCATGAGCAGTGCTCGCTTGCTGAAGATGGGGAACTGGCTGGCACAACCCTCACGTGCACGTGCCACGGTTCCGAGTTCGACGTGCGGACGGGGAAGGTGCTCGCCCCTCCGGCGACGGTGCCGGTCAAGGTGTACCCCGTCCGGGTCGCCGGGGATGCGCTTACAGATCGAGGTGTGATGGCCCCGAGGTACGTGATCGTCGGCGCCAGCCTGGCCGGCGCCACGGCCGCCATCACGCTGCGCGAAGAGGGCGCTGATGGGACCGTGACGCTGATCGGTGCCGAGCACGAGCCGCCGTACGAGCGGCCGCCGCTGTCCAAGGCCTACCTGCGCGGCGAGGTGCCGTTCGACAAGGCGCTGGTGCGGCCGGCCGCGTTCTACGCGGAGCACGGCATCGAGACGATGTTCGGGACACGCGTGACGCGAATCGATCCGTCAGCGCGATTCGTGGAGCTCGAGGATCACCGTCGCGTGCCGTTCGACGCGCTGCTCATCGCCACGGGCGGGCGCAACCGGCGCGTCTCGATTCCCGGTGGCGATCTTGAAGGCATCTACGGTCTTCGCACGGTCCAGGACGCCGATCGCATTCGGGAAGAGATGGTGGCCGGTCGCCGAGTCGTCGTCGTGGGCATGGGGTTCATCGGCTCGGAAGTCGCGGCGTCGCTTCGGCAGAAAGGCCTGGACGTGGTCGCCATCGACCCGTCGAAGACGCCGCTCTTCCGCGTGCTCGGCGAGGCGGTCGGCCAGACCATCGCCGACCTCCATCGCGCTCACGGTGTTCGCACCATCTTCGAGGACACCGTCGCCGCGTTCGAGGGAACGCGACGCGTGACGCCGTCGTCACAAAAGGCAGGGCTGCGTCTCGAGTGCGACTTCGTCGTCGTGGGCATCGGCATCGAGCCGGCGGTGGACATGCTCGAAGGCAGCGGCATTCGCGTCGACAACGGCGTCGTCGTCGACGAGTACTGCCAGACGAACGTCAGCGGCATTTACGCCGCGGGTGACGTCGCGAATCACTATCACCCGATCTTCGATCGCCGGATCCGAGTGGAACACTGGCAGAACGCCATCAAGCAAGGCGCCGCTGCCGCGCGCAACATGCTCGGCAAGCGCGTCGCGTACGACGAGATCCACTGGTTCTGGTCTGATCAGTACGACGCGAACCTGCAGTACGCCGGATTCCACACGAAGTGGGAGCAGCTCGTCGTGCGTGGCCGTCTGGACTCGGGCAGCTACCTCGCGTGCTATGTGAACGATGGCCGAATCGATGCGGCTGTCGGTCTCAACCGCGCGAAGGACGTGCGCCGTGTCATGCCGCTCATCAAGTCCCGGCGCGCGGTGGATCTCGAGCAGCTTCGCGACGAAGGCGTTGACCTGCGCTCACTGCACGCGAGTCCGTAGCGCACAGCGTAGAAGAAGATCCTGATGACTACCACCCAGATCCTTGGTTTCGTGGCAACAGGCTTGGTGATCGTCGGGTACATTCCGCAAATTGTTCACCTGATAAAGGAGCGCTGCACCGCCGGCATCAGCATCTCGGCGTTCTC
This sequence comes from uncultured Acidobacteriota bacterium, assembly GCA_963825245.1. GTDB lineage: Bacteria > Acidobacteriota > Vicinamibacteria > Vicinamibacterales > CAVVIG01 > CAVREM01. The sequence continues at coordinate 1,026,795 of CAWGSJ010000014.1, read as the reverse complement.
TCTCTGGTGCACGGCCTCATTACTCTTCCTGATTCACGCAGCGATGATTGGTGATGCGGTCTTTGTTGGAGCCCAGACCGTGAATCTCGTGGCAGGGGGCCTCATCGTGGGGTTCTGCAAGCGATACGAGGGCGAGGTGTGCCCATTTCACCGGCACGCGTATTCCGCCTTCGGCAATAGCGGCCACAAGCCGCATCGGAGTCGCGCATCGTAGTCGATCGATCAGGATCGCTCCCGCCGCTCTCGAGCGTCGACCGCCTTTCAGAACGATACGAACATCTCAGAATGAAATCAGGTCGGTCACTCCCAGCCCACTTTCCAAGCATTCTGAATGGCGCAGAAGTTGCCCTACTGACACATTTATGAGACTGAGGCTCACGTCACTTGCGGTTGCCCTGATCGTTTCGGTGGCTTCCGTGTGCTACGCGCAGCCGGCAACGACGAACCAGACCCGTGACACTCCAGACTTCACAGTGCAGGTATGGGGTTACATCGTGGCTGACTTCAGCGCGCGGGTTTGGGAATATTCCGAGCTTCGCAGCGAGCTGGAGAAAGGACTGCCTCCTCTGACAGTCACAGATGATCCAGCAGAGATCCGGAGGGCGGTACGCGCTCTGCGCAAAAAGGATCCGTGTGGCGCGCGCGGGGCCAAACAAGGAGACATGTTCACGCCGACCATTAGTGTTGAGTTCAGGAAGGCTCTGATCCTCGAAGTGGACGCCAACACCTGGGCGGCCATCATGGACGACAACCCCGGGGAGTTCTCGAATCAGATCAACGGCATCTACCCGCAGGAAAAACCGCTCTCCACAGTGCCACCCAACATCCTGGCGTGCTACCGAGGCTTCCTGACGACATCCAGTATCGTTGTCTGGGACGCCATCTCATCTTGCTCGACACGAGGGCGAACGTGATCCGTTTCCAGAATCCTCTTCGCAGCCGCTACGACCCGCTTCGGCGTGAAGTCGCACTCCCGCATCACCGCAGGGCCTGGGCCGACGTGCCGAAATCGGTGACGCCGATAATCGCGCCCTCGAGCCCGACGTAGCGCTCCCACCCAAACGGCGCGGCCGCCTCGATGCTCACGCGCCGCGGACGCTCGGCGGAAGAACCGAGTCACGGTAAGACTTCGGTTGCCGATCGAGCAACTCCCTGCAGCGCCTTGACACCTCCCGCCTGCGGATCCCCTCGCCAACGAGCCGCAGATGCGCCTCTGGCGATCGACACCTCAGAGCCCGTGGCGATCAGGATCACCTCCGGCGGGAATTGACCCGCCTCCGCAAGGATGTACGCACCATGCGCGAGACCTGCTGCGGAGGCCAGCACCGTCCGATCCAGCACCGGCACCTTCTGTCGAGTGAGCACAAGCCCCACGGGGCCGTCCATATGCTGCAGCGCGACGCGCCACGCCTCAACGGTTTCGGTGGCGTCGCTCGGCCGCAGAACCGTCATGTTGGGCATAGCGCGCAGACTCGCCAACTGCTCGACTGGCTGGTGGGTGGGACCGTCCTCTCCGAGCGCAATGCTGTCGTGGGTCCAGATGTAAATCACGCGCGCCTTGCTCAACGCCGCGAGCCGGATGCTCGGTCGCATGTAGTCGGAGAACGACAGGAACGTCGCGCCAAACGGGAGAAGGCCGTCGTGAAGGGCCATCCCGGTCATCACCGCCGCCATGGCGTGCTCGCGAAGGCCGAAATGAATGTTCCGTCCTGCGTACCCCCAGACACCGCCGGAGGTGCCCTGAGTCGGCACTTCTTCGCCCGATTGGACGACCAAGGGGCTCTCGAAATCGCGCTCCTTGAGTGTCGTGCGGGTTTCGGTCGGCACACTGCCGCTCTTCGGCGCTCGAGTGACGCCAGGCGGCGGTGCCGCCTCGATGACTTCCAGCAAGCTCAGTCGCGCCTTCTGCCATCTCGCGAGCGCAAGCGCATAGCCGAAGGCCTGAAGGGAACTGCGCGGCGATCGACCGCGCACAAGATGTTCTTGATCATCATCGGTTCACTCCACACTTCCGTCCAGCGCCGATCGCGCTCATTACTCTCGAATCACCGAGGTGTCGACAACACTTACTCATCGTCGCCCCCGTTGCAAATCCGGATAATACGTCGTTGCGAGCCACCGCTCGTCGCTTGCGCGTCCGAGCGCTCCCGACACCTTCACCGAGCGTCCGGTCGTGACCTCCACGCCAGGGGTGACCCCGCGTTCAGGGTGGCCTGGCGTCCGGCTCTTCAACTGTCGAAATTGCTGGAGTTCTTGCAACGTGAGGTCATAACCCATCAGAAACAGCAGGCTGTAAAGGAGCATGCTGCCGTGACCAGCCGAGAGGACAAAGCGGTCCCGGTCGGGCCACGACGGGTTCTTGGGATTGTGGCGAAGATGACGCGTCCACAGGATGTACGCCATCGTCGCCGCACCCATCGGCATCCCGGGATGCCCGGAGTCTGCCTGTTGAACCGCATCGATCGACAGCATCCGGATCGCGTTGATGCAGAGCTCGTCCACATCATCTTTCCGGCTTCCGAACGTTTCCTGACTTACCGCAAAGTCCTTATCCATATCGTTTCAGAGACTTGAAATCGCCCACGGATTCGAATCGCCCGCCCGACAGGCGCAAAGCGTCAAAAGTAATCGACGTAGACGACAAAATCGGCTCCTTCCCATCGGTCTGCCTCCGACCAGTAGAACGTGAAGTCAACGCGGTCGCCGATGAGTTGGCTGATTGTCTCGAGATCCGCGACATGGACGCCGATCGTCGTGTCGCGAGTCGGAATATCGTGCACGGTACGCCAGTCGTCGACGCTCCAGTGCACGACGGCTGGGGCGAGCGTCTCGATGCGAAGGGTTCTGCCCGGCGGCATCGCGCGCACTTTGTTGTTGAAGCGCCAGATGACGTGGCGTGACGTCACCCTCTCCACGAGGTACCGCTGAACGGTCTGAGGCGGCCGATCGAAGATCTCTCCCTCTTGAAGGGATCGGCACAACTTGACGTACTCGGCATGCGCCCATACGAGCGGCATGGCCGAGCCGGACGGGTGTCCGATGAACAATCCTCGATCAGGAATGTCGGCGCTATCCCAGACCTGCTCCGGTAGGAGACCGCTATCACCCGCCAGCGCCTCCAGCGCATGCGCAAGCTGCTTCGCGACGTCTCTTCGCCCGGCGGCGAGCTCGTAGTGTGCGCGCTCGCCAGTCAGCAGCGGCCAGGCGCGACCGACGCCGGTTCCGTCGAATGGTCCGCCGTCCGCGTGTTCCCCGTACCCGTCCCCCTGATAGCGATGCCACACGGGACCGCGCGGCGTGTCGACCTTGAGCGTCGCGTCAACGACCTTCACCGTGTTCACAATGCGCGGATCATCTGCCGCCCGCAGCCCGAAGCGCACGAACGCGAGTGCGTCCAGGCTGACCATCAGGGCCGCTGGTCCCACCGCCTCATCAGGAGGCCGGTTCTTGATCGGCACGAATCCGTGACACGGGGACGCAGCATCTGCCCGATCAGGAACTGCCACGCGGACGTAATAGCCGTCGACGCCGTGCTGATGCGCCAATTCCGTTCCCGAACAATACAGCCATCGTTCGATGCTGGCATTCCAGGCGTCGGCCGTCTCGCGCAGATAGTCGGCTGCCGTCTTGTTCGATGCCGCGTCGGCCAGATCGGCGGCGACCAGCAGCGCGGCGATTTCAGTCGCGATGGTGAACGGAGAATAGCCAGGCTCTTCTTCCCAGCGATCCTGCGGACTCACGGGACCATTCCGCGCGAGAAATGCCGCCGCTCGCCGCACCATCGGCCACAACGATTCTCGCCAGCTCGCGTCAATGACACCGTGACGAGCGGCGAGATCCACCAGGAGGATGGGGAGTGCCGTTTCGTCCATCTGAATGCCGTGCCAGTACGGCGTGCCGTCGAGCCACATGTTCTGCGACCAATGGCCGTCCGGTTCTTGTGTCACCTGGAGGTATCGCAACACGCGCCTGACGTGCTCGTGCGCGCCCATCGCGATAAAGCCACCGGCGGTCTCCACGAGGTCTCGGGGCCACACCAGGTGGTAGCCGCCCAAGTCGTCGTCGGGCTTGGAGAAGCCCCATGGGATCGACAAGCTGGCAATGATCCCGCCTTCAACGCGCTTGGATTCGTGTGCGCGTAACACCGCGGCACTGGTGTGATACAGCGGGCTTCGCGACTTCCGTGGGATGTCGTTCTTTAACCTCCCGTGCCAGGCCTTCCAGGACCTGACGTATTCCGCGTGCGTGCCGTCGAAATCCTCGAGCAGACTGATGAGCGCGTGCTGACCGGCTTCCATCGCCGTGGGACCGAAACCGAGTGCCATCACGAACGTGCCGTTCGATGACTCGAGATCGATTTCGCCGGTGACGGCAACGTTCCCGTTCTCGGCCCTCGTGTAGGTCTGGCTCAACCGTTTGTGGGCCTGCAGTTCCTGCCAGCCGTCAGAAGCGCCGACGAATCCCGCCGATCGGGCGAGCCACGGGGCCGTTGAGGCAAGTGCGAGCGCGTGATGGTCCCGCTCGGCGAACAGCATCGGCGCGCCCTTATAGTCAGCCACCCACGCTGTGTTGCCGCTCCCTCGGTTAGCGAGGTGTGGAGCCAGCAACACGTAAAGCCGGAAATCAGCCAGCGTGCCCTGGAGCGGCACGAAACGAACGCGTTGAAGCACCACGTCGCGCCAGGGGTCGGTCAGTACCTCCTTCTCGATTCGATAGCGACCATCAACGGCCGTGTTCCGAATTCGATACGCGGGAATGCCTGGCGCGACCTGCAAGGTCTCTGAGCGGGCATCACGCTTCTCCTCCGAAAAGAATTCCGCCCATCGGTCACGATGAAACCAAGGTCGCGCGTGCATGCGTGATCGACGCGTGGGTAGTAGACCTCGTTGAGGATGCCATGACTCAACGTGAACCACACCCGGCTGTCGCGACTCACAGCCGTACCAAGACCGCTCTTGGCACTCGACGTCCACCGTGCCGGAGTCCCCGGCCACCCAGGGGCAAAGGTGTCCTTCACTATTCGACCCACAACATCGTTTTGTCGCTGTTGTCAGCGCTGCTCGTCCGTCTCAGGAAAGAGGCAACCTGTGGGCCAGTGGATTCGCGCGGTTTGGATCGGGCTAGAACTGCCTACATCCGCGTGACTTGCTGACGTCCATGTGCCTGCCAAAGGAGGCGCTTGCCGCCTCCCAGCGTTTCAGACTGAATGGTTCGCCCCTCAATGTGAAAGCCCCGAGACGCCTCGTGCTTTGGACATGCAGTCAACCCACCAGAAATCCGCAGGAGATGTGGCCTGCACCTTGCTCCAACGTACCTCGAGCGACAGGTACACAATCGAATGACCGGAGAAGAAACCAGAACCGGCTGCGAGCTTCGCATCGCAGTCGAAGGGCAAAGCCCGATGACCGTCTCGCCGATGACGCGCCGGCCAGCCCCAACGTCAGGCGACGTGCTTGTGTCCCGACCCACTGCAGCGTGCTGACGTCTACGCGATCAGCGTGATCCCAAGCGAGGCGCGCATCGTAGCCGCGCGTTACCAGGACGCTATGGAAAAGGTTGACGAACTCGCACGTGGGCTGGCCGTCGATGGCTGGTACACGTGTGACCACACCCACTTCGCACGAATCGCGAGGCATCGACGCTAGATCGAGCGCTCTGCTGTCGGCACAATGCCAACCTCTGCGAGCCAGGTAAGCGCGTTCGCTGCGAGTGCTCGTTCGATGTCTGACAGCACTCGCGCTGCTTCGCAATCTCGCAGGATAGCCGCCAGATCTGCCCAACGCACCAGCCCAACGCCGCGCACGTTCACCTTCGCGCCGGATCTCGAACCCGACCGCAGCGACAAGCTGTTTTTCGATCGGCCGTAACGCTGGACCAGCGCCTTGGCAACCGGCGTGCGCTCAGGATCGAACACGATGAGACCAAAGTGGTAGTCGCGAGTGCCCGCGAGCCATGAGCCCGCATCGATGAGTCGTGCCACCGGATCACTTCCCGCTTCGGTCTCCTCCAGCCAGTCGTCGCGCCTGACCATCAGCGTCCACACAGCGTGCTCTGTTTCGATCAGGATGTCTGCCATGGGCTCAGTCCGATCGGGATCGATGAGTCGCTGAGCGGGCGGCAGTGGCAATGCACGCCACAGCTCCACGCGCACGATTTGCGGCGCGGCCTCAACTGTCTGCGCGCTCTGTAACCGTGCCTGAAGACGTCGGAGCCAGAACGCCGGCGGCAGCAGCTCGAGGGTCCGGAAGACATTCCAGGTCAGGGCGTGTTCCAGGTTGTCAGCGTGAAGAGCGCCTGGTCTTGGGGCCGGCCGACGGCATCTGGTCTGGATGATGCGGGCACACGACGAGTCGATCGCGTTTGCCGCCGAGCACGACGTCGTTGGCCTTTGGCCACACGCGCAATCTGTTCATAGCGATCCGCATCGAGCACCTCACACCACAGGTAACAAGGGCGATCGCAAGCCACCGGGCAATTGCGGATTGGAGTAGTGGCTCTTTTCATCACCCTAGAGCCTGCAGAGCGAAGCCGCGCTCAGGCCGCTCGCCGGCGCATGAGGTCGCCGAGGCGTTCCACCGTACGGTTAATTGCCGCATACGCATGCGGTCCGCACGCGCGGGTGCGAACGGAGCCGGAAGGCACCAGCGCCACCGTCACAGCACAGGCGACGCTGTCGCACGTCCCGTTGCGCTTGTCCCGTCGCAGGACGACTCGTGCGCCGCGCACATGCTGCGTGTGTTGGGCAAGGGCCGCGAACACTTTGTACTCCGCATACGTTCGAGCCTGCGCGTTACTGGATTCGTCTTCGCCGATTACATCGATCCGCATAGGCTCCATAGGTTCAGGCGGCCGGGCCGCTTCGGTTCTCTTGCGATGTTCTTCAGCCATGAAGGACACCGTGCTCTCTCTTCAATGGAGGCAAGCGCCTAGCCACATGCGGCACGCACTTCCGACGCTAGAATTGGGGATTGCCTAGCTGGTGGCCTTCGGAACGGCCGGTCAGGAGCGTTTCGTACAGAAACGCACCGCTTCAGAATGAAAGCTGCCTCGAAGCGCCTGCGAAGAGCAAATCAGAGGCTACGCGCCAAGCCCGTACTGCTTCATCTTGCGCCACAGCGTGACGGTGCTGATCTTCAGCGCGTCAGCGGCCTGGCGCCGGTTCCCGCGAAAACGCTCGAGCGCGCGCTCGATCATGGCGCGTTCCTGTGCCTGAAGGTCGAGGCTGTCGTCGGTCGCGCGCAGGCGAGTCTTCTGCGAGACCTCGGGCGGCAGTTCGCGAACCTTGACGCTGTCCCCGCGAGCGACGATCACGGCGCGTTCGATGGCGTGCTCGAGCTCTCGAACGTTGCCCGGCCAACTGTAGTTCATCAGAGCCGTCATGGCATCCGCCGAGACAGTTTTCACGTCCTTCTTCACACGTGCAGCGGCCCGTCCCAGGAAATCGTGGACCAGCGGGGGGATGTCCTCACGGCGTTCGCGCAATGGCGGCACCGTGATCACGAACGCGCCGAGACGAAAATACAGGTCCTCGCGGAACGTACCAGCGTCGACCGCCGCGCGCAGATCACGATTGGTCGCCGCGACGACCCTGGCGTTCACTTTAATGTTTCGCTCCGCCCCGACCCTCCGGATCTCACGCTCCTGGAGCGCTCGCAGGAGCTTCGCCTGGACGGTCGGCGCGACTTCGCCGATCTCGTCGAGAAACAGCGTGCCGTTCCCCGCAACCTCGAACAGACCCGCCTTGTCTCGCACGGCACCCGTGAACGCGCCCCGCACGTGGCCGAAGAGCTCCGATTCCAACAGCGTTTCGGTCAGCGCCGCGCAGTTGATGGATACAAACGGACCCGCTGGCGCGCGGGCTCTGATCGTGGATGAGACGAACGATGAACTCTTTCCCTGTGCCGCTCTCTCCGTAGACCAGGACCGTCGTATCCAGCGGGGCCACGCGTCCCGCAAGCTCGAGGACCTCCTGCATCGCTGCACTGCCCGCGATGAAGTGCTTGGAGGCGGCGTGGCGCGCAACGCGCTCGCGAAGCAGGTTCAGCTCGCGCTCACGTTTCGCGACGTGCCGCTCACGGCGCTCGAGTTCCTGCAGGCGCTTGTGAACAGCTTCGCGGACGCGTTCGACCTCCTGCCCCAGATCCGCGCTCTGAAAGTCCAACCGAAGCGCCTCCAGATCATCGCCCCAGCTCTCAGCATCCTTTCCAACGACCGAGCACTTCGGAGCGCCTTGCGCCAGGCACTCGCGCTCGCGGAAATAAATCTCCTGTCCGAGACAGGCGCTCACGTACCCGCTCGCATAGCCCGCCAAAGACCAGCACACCGGCACGTCGCTCTTGCCATAGTGGTGTACGTGCTGTTCGGCCGCGTAGGAATCGTGCCAGAACACTTCCTCCTCGAATCGGCCGGAAGTGGCATCGTGTTCGACCTTGGTGATTTCCGCCCGGACAATCCCTTCAAGCCTGTGAAGTACGGCACCTGCCCTGAGGCCTTCCAGTGGGGTTGCCCATTTCGAGCGTTCGCGCAGGCTCACGGCATCGTGGTACCCGTCCGCGTACCCGAACCGCAACATCAGGCGTCTCGTCGTCTCCAGTCCCAACGTGTCAATGAGCTCCTTCCTGAGGAGACCCATGGCGGCAGCGCTCAGAATGACGACGCGCTGCTCATGGAGCCGGATGATCCCCTGATCAGGGCGGAAATCGAGCAGCGCGGCGAGGTTGAGGTGCTCGAAATCCATCGGCTCGGAGTGTGGCAGTCGTTTCACATCAGCCTGTGGGTCCATTCTATTGACACTGGTGAAACGAGTCCAAGGTCCATGCGGTCCCGCCAACGCCTGACACATCCACAGACACGAATGCCTCACTTTGAGACGACTGGCGTGAGCCATCTCAGCCGAGTCGTGTTCGCCGTTCGCGGCATCGCCTGGAGCGGTGCCGCGATCTGCGGCGATTTAGCGAATGGTTACGCCGAGCACCCAGCCAACGACTTCGAGCAGACCTCGAACGGTAAGCGCGATGGGCAATCCGATCAGGAGGATCACGAACGGAACCGCCAGCGCGATGCCCGCTGCTCCAGCGAGGGAGACCAGCCCTTGAAGAAACGTCCGTCCTCCGCGCGTTGGCCGGGAGACGTCAATGACGTCGCTGAACCCGTTACCTCGCTCGCCCGCATCGGTGAGCGGTGTCTGTCCCGATGCGCGGTGTGCCAAGTGGCGTCGAGAGCCAGGCGGGTGATACCCGGATTCCACGAAGGAGGATCGCTCGCGGGAAACGAATCCGCAAGGACGTCGTCGATCGCGCGCTCGGCCGCGAGACGGTCTCGTCGATCCCTGAAGTCGTCAACACGGCCGTCGATCCCGACGGCGGCCGGCACGATCGCCGCGAGGGTACCGTCCCGATATTCGATGGTGTTTCTTGTGTAAAGCACGATTCCTCCTCACGCGGCCTTCCGGTACGTGTCACGCTCAGCCAGGACTCGACGACGCAGCTTCGCTCGCCAGTCGAAGTACACGACCAGCAGTCCTGCCACTATGGCTGTCGGCAGCATCACCAGGCCGAACACTCTCACTTCCGACGTCAACCACACCGCTGTGATGCCCACGGCCAGAACGACCCAAATGCTGAAAAAGGCCAGCGCCAGCGCCACGACTGTTTCCTTGTTTGCTTTTCTCACGGTTCCTCCTATTCCTCCTGTTCGTTAGCGACTGTCCGCCGATGACGTTTCGGACAGCCCGTTCGATTTCAACGGTCAGCAGCTCGAGCTGACACGGTGACACTCCGAATCCCTGGGAGTAGCTCACCATTCGACTACCGTCGAAGAGCACGATAAGGCCGTCCTCGCGATCGAGCAGGTCATCGATCTGCTCCTGAATGCGGTGAACGTCACTGCCGAGCATCCCGCGAAGAGTCATGGTCGAAACTCCGCGGTCGACGAGCGCGACTGTTCCGACGAACCGGTGACGGACTGGGATCGTCGCGCAGTGGCTGAATCCAGCGTCCGACTCGGACGGTGCACGATATCGGCAGCCTCCGACACGGGGTCGGTCGGCGCGATGACGCTCCTCAGATTGACGTGAGGCGCCGATAGCGCGTGAGCGCAGAAACGTCAGCTCACCAGCGCGTGCTCCAAATGTCGCCAACGCTTCGGCCCACAGCGTGCGTGCCTCGACGTGCGGGCACTCGTCGTCGCACGTGTCAGCCGTTCGGCCTGTTCGGAGGCGGCGCTCGTGCGCCACCATCGCATCGTGCCACGCGGCGAGGCGCGCGGACAGCGATGCGGCCTCAGACGTCCCAATCCCCGAGCCAAGCATTACGTACGGATTCATGTCAGACCCACTCCTCGTGTTATTGAGAATCAGCCTTCGCCCCTGCCCGGTGTTCAACCGCTCAAAGTAGTCCGCAGACGCTGCTCGCGCCTGCGGGCCATACGCCAGGCACTGTCTGCCCGGCGCCAAGATCAATCAGAGTGAGAAGAGCAGCCGGGACGCGCCGGCTGGCGGGAGCGGCGGCGTCAGTGCCTTGCGGCATCGGCGCGACCGCCAGCGAGGAAAGCGCTGTCTCCTCGCGACGAAGGCGCCGCCGACGCCGCCGCAACGATGGCGGGCACGGAGCAAGGGGGTAAAGCAGATAAACATGGCGATTTGCACGACGGCTTCGACTGTCCCTCTCGCACGAGGCGGGACGGGACCGACCGGTGTGCACTCGTCGTGTTCAAGAGCAACTTCCGATCCGGTCGCTTTTCAGAACAAAACGCGAGATCAGACGGACTTCCCTGAAGTTCAGTGTGAAACGACCGTTTCAGAATGAAACCTACGCCGACGCCGGCTAATCAGGATCGTGGTGAGTTGTCCGCTGCATGCGCCGGACCGTCGTTTGCTCTCCTTAGATCGTCGGCATTCTGCCGCCCGTCAATCAACGGAGGGTGAAATCGTTCCTCGTCGGCCAGCATGGCAGCCGGACGATTCAGACCCGCGATCGCGTCCCACAGTCCACCGTGACGACTCTCAGTGGCGAGAGCTTCGCCTGCTCCGATATCTGGCAGCGAAAAACCCCTCGTTCTGGTTTTGCCGCCGACACCGATCCGAAGCCAGCATTGCTTGTCGAATCACTCACAGCCCAGATATCCGCCTTGACTGGCGATGACGCCGTGTGCGGCATCACGCGAGACGGCATCGCAGGCGTTCTCAGCCCAGGATCGGTTTCGCGGATCGATGCTAACCGACTCTCCGATGCTGCAGCGCATGCGGACCCTGCAGCATCACCGACGACGTTGTGGACTGCGCGATGTGTTCCGGCTGAATGATGGGCAGAGGACTGGTGCTCGGTGCCGCGATCGCGGTCCTTCTGATCACGCTTGGAACAACGACCGCACCGCAGAAGCCTCGTTCGGCCCCGTCAGAACAAGGAGCTTGTCACCCTCAAGAACCACAGTGCTTCCAGACGGAACGATCGCGACGCCCTGTCTCTCAATCAGAACCATGAGAACACCGCCAGGCAGACCGAGATCCAGGACCCGCTGTCCGGCAAACCGGGACGCGGCTTGGACCTGAAATTCAAGAAGAGCACGGTTGGCGGTGGAGATGACATCAAGCGGGTCGCGCGACGGCGCTGTCTCCGGCATGGATAGGCTCAGAAGGTTCGCCATCCAGGGCACCGAGGTTCCTTGAATGAGGGCTGACGTGAACACGATGAAGAACACGACGCTGAAAATCTGGCTAAGCGATCCGCCGTCGTGGACTCCCGGGATGGCGAGACCTGCACCGATGACTGTCCACGTTCGCCAGGAGGTGAGCCCGATGCTTCAGACCGGCGACCTCGTTCCACACTTCACCGTGACGACTTTCAGTGGTGAGAGCTTCGACTAGTCCGACATCTGGCGAACGAACAGGATCGGCAGCCATGCAGCGGACATCTGAGGATCAACGAGCAGGCCGATCAACGCGACCGTCAGAAAAACCGCCATCGGGTCGTTGCTGCCGGATTCGAGCTCGAGCAGCGACCGCAACCGGTCGGGGAGTCTCACATTTCTCGATCGAAGCACAGCGAAGACCGCTGCAGCGTCGGTGGAGGACACAATCGCTCCCAACAGGAGTCCGTGCAGCAGAGGCCACCCGAGAACCCGCGCGGCTACCAAGCCCGTGAGTCCGCCCGTGATGACGACACCGACAGTGGCCAGCGCCAAGCCCGGTGAGAGAACTGGCCGGACATCTTCCCACCGCGTGTCAAGGCCTCCCCCGAAGAGGATGAACGCGAGTGCGACGATGCCAAGTGACTGGGCGAGGCGTGGGTAGTCGAACGCGATACCGCCAGGCCCGTCAGAACCCGCGAACATTCCGACCGCGAGGAACAACAGCAGTGCCGGCACCCCGAATCGACTCGACGCCTTGCTTGCGAGAACGCTTGCGAGCAAGAGCACTGCGACCCCAAGAAGCAGTGAGGGAAGTGAGACGTCCATTACTGGTGATTCTTTAGAAGCGTTGAACGAGGTCGCAACAGAATCCCGCCATCCCAGCTTTCACATTGAGCCGCGACCGTTTCAGTTTGAAACGAAGACCGAATGCGAAGTCGCGTCGGGCCATGCCTATAAGTCTTTACTGCACAATCAGTTCCAAGGATCTACAGAAACGCGCGAGTGGTCCTCCGTTTGCCTCTATAGGAGTCGGGTGGGCGCGGTGGACAACGCAACGGACCGAGCCACCTTTCGGCTTTCGAGCTGATGGGGGCAGCCAGGCAAAACGACGATAAACGTTGCCTTTGGTCCGAAGCCTCAGGTCTACCGCGCTCCCCTCTTTCATCAAGACGGAGCACTAGTCGTGATTCAACTTTCTCGCATTCTTTGTGCGGTTGATTTCTCCAGACCTGCCAGGGCGGCGTTCGCGCGCGCACTGGCTCTCAGTCGAGAGCACAACGCAGAACTCACGGTCGTCCAAGCCGTTCCCGTGACCGAGTCATTCGGTTTGCGTGGCCGCGCGAGGATGACACACATCGCGGCGCTCAGACACGCGGCCGAAGCGGAGGGCGTCAGTCTCAGGGTGAGCGTACAACACGGAGATCCTGCCGGCGTCATCGTGCTGCATGCGAACGCCAGACCGTTTGACCTTGTCATCGTCGGTACCCATCAGCGAGTCGGTATGGGCCGCTTGCGAGAGGGATCGGTTGCAGAACGAGTCATCCAGCGTGTCACGAGCCCTGTCCTGATCGTGCCTGCAGTCGAAAACGACGGCGGCAAAGTGACGGTGCCACCGTTCGGCCGCATCGTTTGTGCAACCGACTTCGAATCAGCGTCGACAGCGGCACTCGACATGGCGCTACCGATCGCGCAGAAGGCCGGTGGCCGCTTGACGCTGGTTCACGTCATCAACGGCGTGTCACCCGAGAGTACGACGCGGTACGCGTTGCGCTTCAGCGTGCCCGAGTACCATCGATTTCCTTGCGGAGGATGCCTGGCGGCGCCTGCAAGAGGCAATTCCTCACGAGGCGCGACAGTCCGGTAGCGTGCACGCCCGAGTAGTTACCGGCACGCCGTCGGACGAGATCGTCCGAATAGCGGATGAGGCGCGGGCGGACCTGATCGTCATGGGCGTAACGTCGCGCGGCGCGATTGGCCGACGACTCATTGGCTCAACTGCGGCCCGTGTCATGCGACGAGCGGGTTGTGCCGTGTTGGCGGTGCCAGAATCACGGCTCGAGCGAGTGCCCACGACCCCGCAGGTCAACTCGACGACCGCAGTGGCCGCCTGAGCCGAGCGCCTACGCCAAACCTGGTCAGCCTGCACCGTGTGCCGCGACTGACTACGTAGATGACGACCTTTCATCGGACACGGTGAAAGGTCACTCACAACTCGAGAAAAGGATCGTCGTCATGAATCTTTCGTTGATTCTCCACCCACTCGACTATTCCGCCGGTGCAAAGCCGGCGCTCGCCCGGGCACTCGCGCTGGCGAAGTGGCACGATGCCGATCTCCATGTGCTCCATGTGCGGTCGCGCCGGCGTGGCATCGACGGTGAGGAGGCTGCCCACGCGCGCCTGCGGGAGTTCGTGGAGGCGCGCAATCCGGAAGGCGTCAAGTTCGAGACAGTCATACTCGCTGGAGATCCGGTAACGGCAGTCGCGGACTACGCTCGTCACAAATCGCCGGACCTCCTGGTGGTCGACAAGCATGGGCGCCGGGCCAGCAAGCTGTGGCGAGCGGGAGTCTTCGCCAAGGAGTTGGCGCGTCTGGTAGCCTGCCCCACGCTCACCGTGCCGGATAACCATGACGGTGCGAATTCGACTGCAGATGTAGTCGTTTCGCGAGATCCTCTGTGCCACGGACTTCTCGCCTGCGTCGATTGCGGCACTGAAACAGGCGCTGGTCCTGGCGCAGCAGAGCGGCGGGCGGCTCACCGTACTCCACGTGCTCGACGGGTTTCCGTACGAAACGGTCTACTCGGGTTCACGGGCGTTCAGACTCATCGACGAGTATCGCGGTCTCGTGGCGCAGGTGTCACGCCAGTTGCGAAACGCCATACCGCAGGACGCTTTGAACTGGTGCGACGTGCAGACCCGCGTCGTCTCCGGTGTGCCTCACCGGGCGATCCTCTCGACAGCGCTCGAGATCAAGCCGGATCTGATCGTCATGGGACTGCCCGCGAGAAGCGCACTCGACACCGTATTCATGGGCTCGACAACCGGCCCTGTGCTTCGAGGGGCGCAGTGCCCGGTCCTTACGGTGCCTGTCCCAGCGCACATGATCGAGAGCCAGACACTCGTGACGTCGAGTCGAGCACCCGCGCTCGACTCGGACCTCTACTCGATGGTGCCGGGCCGTGCGTCACAGGCGAACCGGATCGGAGGTCTCGCGTCATGGTGACCGCCGTTCGAGACACAGCGCCAACGACGAAGACGATTCGCGACGTGCTTCTGAGAGTCCAGGGCGAGTACCGCGACATGCCTGGCCTGAAGCTCACAGAGGCCCAGGCGCAGCGGCTCCTGGGTATCGATTGCGACACGTGTGCTGTCGTCCTGTCGACCCTCATCGAACGAAGGTTCCTGAGGCGAACCGCTAACGGGCTGTACGTTCGCGCCTGGGACTGACGGACAGCGGAGCGGATTGACACAGTGGGTGCGTGGATTCAAGAGGAGGAATGCGACATGTCCGTGGCGGCTGTCCTCGGGATTGTCCTGATCATCGGCTTTGTTGGCGTCGCGCTCGTTGCGTGCATCGCGTGGCGAAAGCGAATGCGGGAGAGCATGCCCTACGGCGATTGGCGCCAGGCGGCGCAGGATGATGCCGCACCATCGTCGGAGTGGAACAAGGATTCCCGAGCGGCCGCGAGGCTAGCGGTGAATGTCAAAGAGGTTTGTTCATAGTGAAGAAGTAGTGTTCGAAGCGCGAGGCCCGCGGCGGACACTACCGCCCAGAATTGTCCGGAACGCTCATGACGATACTGCTCATTGTCGGATTCGTGCTTCTGCTGATCGCAATCATCGCGGTTCATGATCTCACTCAGCGAAACCATGCCGTCACACGCAACTTCCCAGTCATCGGGCACTTCCGGTATTTCTTCGAAGAGATGGGCCAACCGCTGCGGCAGTACTTCTTTGCCGGCGACCTCGAGGAACGGCCATACAACCGAGTCACGCGGTCCTGGGTGTACGCTTCCGCCAAGGGTCAGAACAACTACGTTGGCTTCGGCTCGCAGGTCGATCATCACGAACCCGGTCGGATGCATATCCTGCCGGCGATGTTTCCAACCCTCACCCGCGGTGCCGTCGACTTACCGATGCCCAGGCTCATCGGCGCCAAGCGTGCCCAGCCATACCAGCCGCGGCGATTCGCGAACATCTCCGGCATGAGCTTCGGCGCGCTCTCACCGAACGCGGTTCGTGCGCTGTCACGAGGCGCCAAGCTGGCCGAGTGCTACATGAGTACCGGCGAAGGCTCCATGTCGCCCTATCACGTCGAGGGTGGCGGCGACATCCTGTACCAGATTGGCCCCGCCAAGTTCGGCTGCCGCACCGACGATGGCCGGTTCGACGACGAGAAAGCGGCCGCCATCATGGCGCTCCCGCAGGTAAAGATGATCGAGATCAAGCTCGCGCAGGGCGCCAAGCCCGGAAAGGGTGGTCTCCTGCCCAAAGAGAAGATCACTGCAGAGATTGCGGCCATCCGTGGGATTCCAATGGGAGTGGACTGTCATTCCCCGAACCGGTTCGAGGAATTCGACGATGCGCCGTCGCTTGCTCGATTTCGTTGCACGAGTGCGGAAGCTCACAGGCAAGCCCATCGGCCTGAAGATGGTTGTCGGGGCAAGCGTCGAGATCGACGCGCTCTGCGCCGAGATGCGCCGACGCGGCGATGGACCCGATTTCATCGCGGTTGACGGGAAAGAAGGCGGCTCCGGGGCCGCGCCGCTGGCGCTCGCCGACTACGTCGGACTGCCGCTGGTCGACGCGCTAACCATCGTGGACAACGCACTCCGTCGGGAGGGGCTCCGCGACGAGGTCACGGTCATGGCCTCAGGCAAGATCGCGACCGGCGGCGAGGTCGCAACGCACATCGCGCTCGGTGCGGACATCGTGCACATCGGGCGAGGATTCCTGTTTTCGCTCGGCTGCATCCAGGCGCTCCGGTGCCACACGAATACCTGCCCGACGGGCGTCACCACGCAGAACCGGTGGCTCCAGTCAGGACTCAACCCCGCCGACAAGAGCGTCCGTGTTTTCAACTATGCGCTGGCGCTCGAGCGCGATCTGCAGATGATCACGCACGCCTGTGGCCTCGAACACCCGAGCCAGCTCACCCGCGAACACGTCGTTGTCAACGTCTCACCGGGGGTCAGAAAACCGTTGGTGGAGCTTTTCCCGTACCCTAAAGATGAAATGCTGCAGGCAGACAATGGATCCACCGCAAAATCAGGATCCTCGCTTAGTTTGCGCGGTGTTGCGTGTCTGGCGGCGCCTTGTGTGCCCTGAGTAGAAGCCACGGATTGCAGCGCGCGTACGTTTAACGGTACTTCGCCGCTTCCCGCCTTGAGAGTGGTCCGCCGGCGTCGGGGCTTTTCAAGGTGACTACCTGCGGCTGGAAAACTGCGCGCCTTTCGAAGGACGACGACCTCCCCCTTCCCGAATGTCATCGGCCTTGCGCCTTGTTCACGGACTGGGACGTGCGCCACGCGAACCCCCGTAATGTTCCAGTTCTCGGTTGCCCGACAATCACGTCGCCCCTCTTAGAAGCTGAGCAGCCCGTCAAGCCGGTGGCGGCTGGGTTCGAGCAGCTGACCGACGAGCTGGATGAGACAGATTGAGACGAATTGCACGGGAGCGCACCGAAACGGACCGAAGCACACTGAAGCGGTGGTCGAACGAACTCGAACAAACCAGAGCGGACCGGAGCCCACGAGAATGCCGACACCGCTCTCTGGACCACGGTATCGGGGTTCGAATCCCTGCCTCCCAGCCAACTTCACTCGCTTCGCTCGTTCGTTGACTGGTCGGCTGGGTTCTAGGCTTCGATCGGCTCGCTCCGCCGCTGCTCTCGGCACGAATCCCTGCCTCCCAACGGAAAAGGGAGGGCCCGGGATGGGGTAGGGAAATTCGCCGTCCGATTCGATACGATGCGGCCGTGGCTTCACGTTCTCGCGGACGGCCGCGTCATGCCGATGTGCTGACGCCGGCCGAATGGTCGATTGTCGATGCCGTGAGGCACGGCGTTTCGGACCGCGGCATCGCGACGCTGCGCGGCATTAGCCGGAACGCCGTGAAGTTTCATCTCGCCAATGCCAAAGCCAAGGTCGGACTGCGGACGCGGGCGGAACTGCGCCATTGGCCCGGTATCCCCGCGGACAGCCACCTTGCGTCGAAGGAGCATCGTCACATGCAGGAACTCACGCTGGGCCCGATTGGTCAAATCGCGCGAGCCGTGCCGGATCTGGCCGAAGCCGAGCGGTTCTACCGCGATGTCCTCGGCCTGCG
This sequence comes from uncultured Acidobacteriota bacterium, assembly GCA_963825245.1. Taxonomy (GTDB): domain Bacteria; phylum Acidobacteriota; class Vicinamibacteria; order Vicinamibacterales; family CAVVIG01; genus CAVREM01. The sequence goes on along the minus strand of CAWGSJ010000014.1, from coordinate 1,008,840 downwards.
GCACCTGTTCACGGTGAGCAAGCTGGCGTTCTTCGATTGCGGGGGAGTTCGCCTGATGCTCGAGGATCGCTCGATCATCGACGTGCCGAACCTTCACAACGACTCGGTTCTCTACTTCCGTGTACCGGACATCCACGCGGCCCAGCAGGAGCTCGAACGGCGGGGTGTGAGGTTTACCGGCGCGCCCCACATGATCTTCAAGCACCCGGACGGTCTGGAAGAGTGGCTGACGTTTTTTCAGGAGCCCGGCGGCGCTCTGCTGTCGCTGATTTCGCAGGTCAAGCCGTAGGCTGCGCGCCTCGTACGCGATAGCGCACGTGGATTAGAACCGGTACCTCGGACGTGCCCGGTCGGCCCACTCACAGCCCGATTCCCAGTCGTTCCAATCAGTGAAAGACAGCCAAGGCCAGAATAGGGCCACCAGCTGAGACACAACTGAGACACTTTGCCCACGCGAAATGCCCAACGGCGGTGGCCACTGAGACCTGTCGCCGTGGTAGGTTACATGTAACCGCCCAGGGCGCGAGTTCATGCCGACGCGATCAACCAATTCTCGCGACAAGGTGCGGGCGCATCGGGCGCGCCTGCGTCGCCGCGGGCTGCGCCCGATTCAGATCTGGGTTCCTGACGTTCGGTCGCGACGCTTTGCACGCGAGGCCCACCGCCAGTCCGGGCAGGTGGCACACGACCCGTCCGAGATCGAGGAACAGGATTTCATCGACGCGATCTCGGAGTGGCCGCCAGAGTGAAGCGTGGCGAAATGTGGACCGTGTCCGGTGGCCCTGACTACGCGGGCAAACCGCGCCCCGCGATCATCCTGCAGGATGACGCGTTCGACGCGACGGCGTCGATCACGCTCTGTCCGCTGACGACCAACCAGGTCGATGCGCCGCTGATTCGGCTGGCGGTGGAGCTATCGGAACGGAACGGTCTTCGCTCGACCAGTTACGCGATGATCGACAAGATCACGACGGTCTCGAAGAAGAAACTCGAGCACCGCGTCGGAAAGCTGTCCGATGAGGACATCGTCCGCGTCAATCGGGCCATCGTGGTCTTCCTGGGCCTTGCTGGTCCGGGAACTCGATGAGTGTCGGGTGGGTCAGACCGACACTGCACCGACTTATCGCCGTGGAGTGGCCATGCTGCCGACCGACCGACCGTTGAGTGCGGCGTGCGAAATTCCGGTACGAACGAACGTCGTGTAGGCTGCGCGCAGTCAACGATTGAAGTCCTCGCCAGATAGGACGCGCCACATGACCGCATCATTGCCGCTTCCGATTGCGCTCGGCCGGTTCAAGCAGTTGCCGCAGCGGTCGGACGAAGTCTGGCAGGGCGGGCTCGTGAAACTGCCGGCGTGGATCGACAATCCGAACGATCCCGATGGTCCGCCGTATCGGCCTATCGGCGCGATGTGGGTCAGCTTACGCACGGGACTCTTGCATGTGTCGCTGCCCGACAAAGGCGACGTCGCGACCCCAGAGTTGGCGGTTAGGGTACTGCTCGAATTCGGATTGAAGGAATCGAAGCGACTGAACGCCCGTCCGTCTGTAATCGAGGTTCGAGATCCGCGACTGAAGCAGGCCCTTTCAGAAACGATGTCCGCGGTCAGCACGTCGATCACGCTGGTCAACGACATGCCAGCTGTTGCCGATGCGCTCCGAAGTCTCGAAATGGGCGCCGGTGGCGGTGAGCGTCACGCCGGCATGCTCGAAGGCACCGGCGTCACGCTGGATCAGCTGCGTGCGTTTGCCACTGCGGCGTCGACGTTTTTCAGCGCCGCGCCGTGGCGGCACCTGTCGAATGAAGACTTGATCGTCATCAAGGCAGCGCAGGTCCCGAAAGGGATGCGGCACGTCTGCGTGCTCGGCAACGCCGGAGAGCAATTCGGCATCGCGTTCTTCGAATCGCGTCAGGCCTTCGAGCGCATCTACAGCCGAACCGGTTACATCCCGCGACGGGCGTTCGGCGTGACGTACGGACCGATCGACGAACTGCCCTTCGCCGACGTTGACCTTTGGGAGGACCTGCACCTTCCGGTTGCTGATGTGCGCGCGTACCCGCTGGCGGCGGATTTGGCAAACGACGGAACGATGCGACGGCTGAACGCGACTGAGCTGGTCGCGGCGGAGACGCTGCTCCACACGTTGGCTCGGACCACCGAAGATGAGCTTGACTCCGGATCGTGGCGACACGAGGTTGAGACGTCTGGCGGCGCCATCATGATCGAGCTGTCCTTACCGTTGCTGCTCGAGGCGGAACGAGGAAGGCCAAGCGGCCCGCGGTTGGGCGTCCTGCCGCGGGTCGCAGAGCGGGCCAGTGTCCGAATGGCGCGTCTGTTTGCCGACCAATCGTTCGAGAGCCTCGACGAAGCGAACGCGGCAATCCAGCGGGCCGAAGCTGATGGCGTTTTTGAGAAGGACGCAGAGGCTGCCGCTGGCCGGTCGTTGACGCCGCTGGAGCAGGCGCAGGAGCTAGCTTATGACGCGATGGACGCGACGGGACGGATGAAGATCAAGCTGGCGCGTCGCGCCCTCGCGACGTCGCAGGACTGTGCGGATGCGTACGTGATCCTCGGCGAATCGAGTGCCTTGCCGCAGGAGGCGCACGACTGGTATCAACGTGCCGTCGAGGCCGGCGCTCGCGCAATCGGCACGGACCGATTTGTGGAGCTTCAGGGCGAGTTCTGGGGGCATCTCGAGACGCGGCCGTACATGCGCGCGAGGCTCGCGCTCGCGGGGACGCTCCATGAGCTCGGTCAGCACGAGCAAGCGCTCGATCACTATCGGGAACTGATTCGACTGAACCAGAATGACAACCAGGGCGTGCGGTATCTTTTGCTGCCGGCACTGCTCGAGCAGCGCCAAGGCGACGAGGCAGACCGTCTATTGGGCGATTACGACGGCGATATTCAGGCAATGTGGCCCTACGCACGAGCGCTGCGGACGTTTCAAGTCGAAGGCGACGGCGAGCGCTCCCGCGCGGCCCTCAGGATAGCGCTTCGCGTGAATCCCCATGTCCTCCGGTACTTACTCGATCCGGGCGCAATACCTCCTGACGCGCCGCCACACTTCGCGCTGGGCAGCAGAGAGGAAGGTGCGTATGTGGCAGAGAGCCTCGAGGGCGCCTTTGCCGCCACACCGGGCGCGCTCTCTTGGCTCCAAACGATTGGCAGTCGTTTGGGGGAGGGTCACGGCAGACGTCGACGCCGGCGCGTGAAACGGTCACGCCGGCACTGACGTCCCATCGCTCGAGACCGCAACTGCTTCCTCCTTGGACGCCTTTGCTCTTGTGTGTTTCCAACGACGATGGCATCGTCGTCTTTTGAAGCGCTGTGGGCGGCGATGTGAACGGCCACTCCGTCACACCATCGCCGACTTCGCAGCTTCACTGGTCGACGGCCGACTGTTTCCGCAGGCGGCTCGCTTGGCCCGAGACGGGCGTCGCACCCTGATGCTGATTGAAGGGCCGCCCGCCGCATCGTTGCCTGATGTGCATCCGCACGCGGTTCAAGGCGCACTCGTTTCCCTGGCAGCGATGTGGCGCCCCCCTGTGCGACGCAGACGATTCATTCCGGGCGCTGCAGTTTCTGGCGGCGCAAGCGAGTGGTTGTCGTGAACGCCTGCTTCGCAGATACGACCGAAAGCCGAAGCGATTGACGTCTCGTCGACTGTTTCTGCTTCAGGGCTTGCCGGGAGTGGGTCCAGCCATTGCCGCACGACTGTTGAATCAGCTTGGCTCCATACGGAGCGTCGTGACAGCCGACAGCGAAGTCCTGCAGCAGATCCGCGGCGTCGGACCGAAGAAAGCGAAGCGGATTCAGGAGCTCATCGCTTGAAGCCCCTCGGGCGTTCTGGGTCTGACGTTCCGGGTCAGCATGCCTGAGATTTCACGGTTTCTCGGGCAAGAATTACTGGACGACTGGGAGCGCGCGCGCCGCCGGCAGCCGCTCGAGCGCATTCCGCCGCTGGAGTAACCATGAACTACGACGTGATCGAAGCGCGGTACGTCGGCGGGTATGTCATCTGGCTGCGATTCCGCGACAACACGTCCGGAGAGATCGACCTCGAGAAGGAGCTTCACGGACTGGTATTCGAGCCGCGACGCGACACGGCAGTGTTCAGGCAAGCGAGCGCGCGTTTCACGAAGCGGCACTTTGCTCCTGCACAAGGGTAACTCGCCGTCTCGCTTGAAGAGACCCACTGCGACGTAGGTGGTGTTCGTCTTCGTCTTCCCCAGCTCGGCGGCGCTGTCCGGGTTCTCGCTGTTTTCGCGTAGATATCATCAGAGCGGCGCAAACGGTCGCAATTGTTCGAGTCCGGTCCCGGGAGACTCGACCTGACCGCAACCCCGCTCCAGCCAAGAGCTCGCGTCGAGCTCCGTTCGCCAAACAACGCTGCGATTAACTCGTTACAGAAGGAGCAGAAAGATGCCGACCGTCTCGAACACTGCACTGACCCTCTCGACAACCAACTCGGACACGACCATCACGCTGGACTTCGACGTCGAGTTCAACGAGGTCGAACGAAATCTCAGAGACCTCGGAGTGACCTACCACCCGCACGGCGACGTCGTCGGCGTTGACGGCGCCACCAGGACGGTGCTGCTGAGGGATGCGTTCCCTCACACCAGCTTCGGGGCGGTCACCCCGGGGACGGGCCCACAGACAATCTCGCGCAGCATGTCGATCACCGTCCCGCGGGCGGACCTTCAGGAAGACGGCGGCGGCGACGAGGACGAGATCAGCTGTGACATTCGCATCCACTCGGTGGGCCTGCCGCCGAGCTTCACGGAAAACGTCGCCAGCCCCCAGCAGATCTTGCTGGGGTAGCCGTGACGGGGCGTTGGACCAAGCGTCCGGCGCCCCGCCACTCCCGCCGGCAGCAATCCTAATCCTGCAACATCGCGATGCTCGCGCCACCGTTCGGAGTTCGGCGCTCGATCCTGGCGTTCGCGGTGACGAGGCCCTGGAGAATGGCGCGGCGCTCCGGAGCCGTACTGCTTTGCAGGCGCTGCGAGAGCATCAACGCTTGCCTGAACGATGCGGCCGCCTCGTCTGTCTTCGAACGATCCAGCAGACCCAGACCGAGCTCGGTGAGAACCCTCATCCGCAGGAGTTCGGCGCCGCGATCCGTCGCCGCCGACTGCAATGCCTGCTGTTGATAGCGGAGCGCCTCGCCAGGGTCGCCTGCGAGGCGTTTCACGACCCCCATCGCGTACAACGCGCTGTTTCCCGCCGGATCGGCGGCCGATCCCGGTTCAGGGATCAAGGCCTCGAGCAGGTCCTGTGCCTGGCGATGTCTTCCCGAGACCGCGAGGGCCAGCGCGTGATCGGCCCGGAACCGGCGTGCGATCTCATGCCCGTCTGGCAGCGTCCGGCGCAGCGTATCGGCGGAGCGCGCCAGGTCGGACAGTGCGTCGTCGATGCGCCGCGCGGCGAGGAGCGCCAGGCCTCGCAGATGGAGGGCATTCGCAAACCGGAACGACTCCGGTGTCGTGTGCTGGGCGATGATGTCGACCGCCCGGCTGCTGTTCTCGACTGCGTCGACGACGAGACCGCTTTCCAGCTGAAGCTCGGCCAAAGACAGCGAGAAAACCCCGACCATTCGGCTCGACGGTCCAAATGCCGCAGCCGCCTCGGCGATGGACTGCGCGAGCTGTTCGATTCCGCGAAAAGGCTCACCCGCCGCTCCAAGCGCCAGACCGTACACGTGCCGGCCTTCGATGGTGCGAGGGTGACCAGGCGAGTCGCGAAACACCGCATGTGCCGTCTGATACGCGCTTTCGGCCGCGCTCAATGCCTCGGCGGGGCTTCGGCTGAAGCGATAGGCCAGCGCGCGCATCAGGACCGCAGCCACGGTCTCGGGGTGATCGCTGCCGAGCGAACGGAGGCACACGTCGAGCGCTTCCTCTGCCGCGCGCTCCGCGGCGGCGTACCGGCCTTCATCGATCTCGAGGTGCGCCTGGTTTTTCAAGGCAATGGCCAGATCCTCAGCGAGCGGCGTTCCGCGGCGAAGGATCGGCAGCAGCTCGCCGAGCTCGGCGCGCATCTCCTTCGTCCTGCCGCGATGGCGATGCACCGCCAGCATGAGCACCCGCGCGCGGACCGTCTGCGGAGCGGCCGGACCCAGTCGAACGCGGCTGTCCGACACGGCCTCGCTCAAGACCTCTTCCGCGGCGGCGGTATCCTGCAAAAACAGCAGACTATTGCCGACGACGTTCAGCAGCTCGACGCGAAGGGCCGGCCGGTCGGCGAGCCGGATGTCAGCGCCGGTCTTGACTCTCTTCAGCCATTCGAGCGCCGACAGGGCACGGCCGCCGGCGTTGTAGGGGCTGGCGTCCTCGAAGATCGCGATCAGGAAATCGCGTACCTCCAGTGCGCGCGCTTTTTCCTGCAAAGCGATCTGCGCCTGCCAGGTTGCGACGCCGGTGCCGCCCGCGAGCGCGACGAGAATCGTCGCCGCCGTGCCGACCGCGACGCGATGGCGCGCCACGAATTTCGACGCGCGATAGCGGCTCGTGTCGGCCCGCGCGCGCACGGGTTGACCATGCAGGTAGCGATCGAGATCGTCGGCCAGCGCATCGATCGTCGGGTATCGCTTCTCAGGTAGCGGCTCGAGGGCCTTGAGCACGATCGCGTCGAGATCGCCGCCGAGCGCCCGGCGCATCGACGGGTCGGTCGTGGCTTCGCTAGGACGCCGCGCCTGCACGCCGGCCGGGGCGACCTTCGACGAGGATGTTCGCGTCCACGGCCGCACGCCGGTCAACAGTTCGTAAAGCACGACGCCGGCCGAATACACGTCGCTGGCAATGCCAGGAGGCCGGCCCGCGATCTGTTCGGGCGAGGCGTAGTCCGGCGTCAGGAAACAAGCGCCCTCCGTTTCCGTGGAGGACGCGGGGGCGAGCAGCTTCGCGATCCCGAAGTCGAGCAGCTTCACGTCCCCGTCGTCGGTGACGAGGATGTTGGAAGGCTTGAGGTCTCGATGGACAACGAGCCTGCGGTGCGCATGCGCGACGGCGCCCGCTACCTGGAGGAATAAGTGCAGCCGCGCCATCAGTGGCAGCCGGCGCTCCCTGACGTGGTCGTCGATCGGGCATCCCGCGACATATTCCAGGGCGAGGTACGGCTGGCCGCTGCTCGTGATGCCCGCGTCGTACAGACGCGCGATATTCGGGTGTTCGAGGGCCGCGAGAATCTCACGCTCTTCGGCCATCCACTCGGCGAGCGTCGTGCTGCCGCACGCCCATCGCGGCAGCTTGAGGGCGACCGGCCGGTTCACCATCACATCGGTCCGGTATGCCAGCCAGACCGTCCCCATTCCGCCCTCGGAGAGCTTGCGCTCGATCCGGTAGGCGGCGATGGTCCCCGGGGCGTCGCCCGCCGATACGGGGAGGCCGGTGCCGTCAGCGACCTTGGGAATCGTGTGCAGGAAGGTAGTCGAGTCGGACTGCGACAGCAGACGCCGAAGCCGGGGCCGGATGGTGTCGTACTCTGCGGGCAGCGCCTCGATCCACCGTCCGCGGTGACCCTCGGGAAGTTCGAGCGCCTGATCGAGCAGGCCGATTAGCGCCGACCACTCCCTGCTCGTGGTATCCAGTTCCGGCATGGTGTGTTACGCAAGCGCGTCTCGCAGCAGCAGGCGCGCCTTCTGCCAGTCGCGACGAACGGTGCGCTCGGTCACCCCGAGCGCCTGCGCGATCTCCGGCTCCGTCATGCCGGCGAAGTATTTCATCTCCACGACCCGAGTCAGCCGCGGGTCGACAGCCGCGATCCGCTCCAAGGCCTGATGTACCTCGACGATTTCTGCTTCTCCCCGCGACTCGGCTGCCGGTTCGAAGTCACCGTCGATGGCCACGTGCGCGGCCCCGCGGCCGCGTCGATCCGTCAAGCGGCGCCGGGCGAAGTCCACGATGATCGACCGCATGGTCCGGGCGGCCCAGTGCATGAAATGCGACCGCCCTTCGAGCTCGAGGTGGCTTGCCTCCGCGAACCGGATGAACGATTCGTGGACGAGCGAACCGGTGTCGAGCAGCGTCGGCCGGTTGAACACGCGCAGCCGCGAGTGAGCAATCCTCCGCAGGTCTGCATACGTTGCGGCGTAGAGCGCGTCGGCCGCTTCGCGGTCCCCATCCTGGGCGCGATGGACCAGTTCCGTCAGGTAGAGTGCCATGTTCTCACTCGGTTGAGGAAACGTCGGTTGCCAGATGTCCGTAACCATCTAGGTGGTGGCCGTCCCGCGGCGTACGTTACAGGCTTGCGTGTGGAACAGGTATCAGGAATTTCCCTATGAGGGATTCTCCCGAGTGCGATTCCGTGCCGTTGCTCGTGAACGTGCGCGGAGGAGGGCGAGTCTAGGCGCTGAACGAACGGCTGAACAGGCCTTCGATCGCCCGCTGACCGTTGGTGTTCAGCGAGCGGGTCCCGGTGCCGGTGAAATGCGCGTGGGTGACGATCGGAGCGTTCACGGAGCTGCGCTTCTTCCACTCCTCGCCGTCCCACGTGAACCAGCAGTTCTTGTCCTGATCGAACACGTGCAGGGCCTTATTACAGAGTTTGGCGAACTCCGCGCCCCATCCCGTACCGCCGCGAACGGTGCCATCCTCGAGCACGGAGCCGATGACGTAAATCTCCTGACCGCTGTTGACCTGATACCAGATCGTCTGGAGGATCTTGCGCATCGTCGGCGAATCGGTGAACCGCCGGTGCATCAGGCGTGACACGTAGGCGAGGCTGACGTCGCCGTTCTGCAGTTCTTCGTGGTTGAGGACGCGGACACCGCGGTGGCGGACGATCTTGTGTCCTTCGAACGTGTAGTTGACCTCCTCTACAGAGTGGCGCTCGGCGCACGCGCCAAACGCGGACTCGGCGCCCGGCGCGCCGCCGCTGAAGAGGATGCAATCGCGACCGTCCATCGTGTCATCATAGCATTCACCATGACGGCTCAGGCCCGAGCGTATCGCGCCGGCGAATCGCTCGAGGATTTCTGCCGCGCGTGCAAGACCGATCGGCTGCACACGGTGATCGTCGTCGACGCGGCGGGCCTGCCGATCCGCGTGTCGTGCGGCTATTGCCGCAGCGAGCACAACTATCGTGGCGGCGGCAGGATCGGCGCCGCCAGCGGCGGGGGACAAAGCGGTTCGGCGGCAAAGCCGGCCGTGTCTCGCACGCAGGATCCGCACGCCCGTTCCGAACCCTTTGCCATCGTCAGCGACCGGGAAAGGACAGGCCCACCGATGCCGCTCGATCGCGACGCTGATCTCGAACTGCTCCTCCGCCGCGTCATCCGCGAGGAAAGCGGCATTACGCCGGTGACCCCCGCTGAGAAATGGCGCGGGGGGACGCTGATTCTCAAGCCGGGCACGCCCGGCCTGCAGGAAAAGTCGTGGCCGATCGAGACCTTCTTTCACAAGGTCGTGATGCTGCGCAACCGCTTGCGCACACTCGAGCAGCAGGTGAACGGGGCGAATCTGCCGGACGATGTGAAGGTCAAGCTGCAGGGGTACATCAGCGGCTGCTATGGCACGTTGACCAGCTTCAACGTGCTGTTCGCGGAGGAAGACGACCAGTTCAAAGGCGCGGGGGGAGACTCCGCGACGTAAGCCGAAAGGGCGAAAAGTCGCCCAATAGAGCGCTTCTCACCGACATCTCACGCGATGCTCACCAAACGCTGAAGACTCGGGCGGCTCCCAACGCTCATCCTGCTGGAGTTGACGCGTCAAGGCGGTGCCTGGTGACACGAAGTAGCTTGGATTCGCGATGGCGGGCCCCCGAACAATCGGCGCGCAAAGGCGGCGACCGTTTCCACGTCGCGATCAACATGGATGGCAACGGCCGCTGGGCTCTCGCACGCGGTCGACCCCGGGAGGAAGGCCACATCGCCGGAGCGACGGCGGTCCGACGCACGGTGGAGTCCGCGCCGGCGTTGGGAATCACCACGCTCACGCTCTACGCGTTCTCGTCGGACAACTGGCGACGTCCGCGGGGCGAAGTCGACAACCTGATGTTGCTGTTCGAGAGGTACCTGGACTCCGAGTGCGCCCACATGACGGATGGCGGTGTGCGCCTCAATGTCATTGGGCGTCGGGACCGGATCCACGGTTCCCTCAGGCGCAGCATCGCGCACCTCGAGGAGCGGACGAGCGAAGGCACCGCTCTCCACCTCCGCCTCGCGATCGACTATTCGGCCCGCGATGCGCTATTGGCGGCGGCCGGCCGTGTCGCCAAAGGAATCTCGCCAACCCGCGAGGCCTTCGAGCGTTCGCTTTGTGAGGCCATCCACGCACCGGGCGGCACACGAGACGTGGATCTGCTCATCCGCACCGGCGGAGAACAGCGATTGAGCGACTTCCTGCTCTGGGAGTCGGCATACGCAGAGCTCTACTTCACTGACGTCCCGTGGCCGGAGTTCAGCGCGGCCGATCTCGCTGCAGCCGTCCAGGCGTTTACCGCTCGTGAGCGGCGATATGGAGGAATCCTGACGGCCGCTCCATGAGGCGCTCTATACCCTCCAGCTCATCCTCGATGTCTACGCGAACGAAGGAGTAAAGGCCGGATTATCCTTGCGGGGTTTCGGGGAGATTGTGCCCAACAGCCTCGAAGACCTCGATCGCGCGGCCGCCCCTTTCGATCGGTTCACGACCGTGCAGCGGCTCGGGCCGGATCGCAGTGGGCATGCCTCTGCAGAGCATGCGCGTCACCAGCTGTACGTCGGGCGCGACCGGCAGACTCGCCTGAGCCTGCTCGTGAAGCTGGCGACGAGACCAGGAAAGGTCTATCAATACGACCTCGAGAACGAGATCGCGACGTTGTCGACGATCAATCGCGAGTTGCCCGACTCACGCTATTTCCCGGTCATCCACGATCGTGGGCACCGCAAGGACGGACGCGTGTATCTGGTCAGCACCTTCTTCGATGAACGGCCGCTGGCCACCTCGATCGGCAGCGGATCGGTGCCCCATCGACTGGTCACTCATCTCAGGACCGCAATGGAGTTCGTCAAGGCCGTAGTCGAGCTGCACGGGCTGCAGATCTTCCACGTCGATCTCAACCCCATGAACATCCTGCACCGGGTGGAGAAGAACCGCCCGATCATCAGGATTGTCGACTTCGAATCATCGTACGAGGTGGCGCGGCACTCGAACGGTGTCTTCTACAGTCCGCCGACGACCACCGGATACTCCGCACCGGAAGTCTCGCAGCAACCACCGGATGCGCGTGCCGATGTCTTCTCGCTGGGCGCCGTGCTGTTTACGATGCTCGCCGGTTATCACTGGACGGCAAGCGGCGAGCCGCGGACCCGTGTCGAGGCGGACCGCCACCTCGATTCTGAAATCAGAGACATTCTGCTGAGGGCGGTTGCGCCCAGCCCGGACGAACGCTATGGATCCGCCGCAGACTTCGGCACGGCGCTCGCCTCCTATCTCGAACGAATCTGGCCCGGCCGAAGGTGGTAGCGCGTCGTTCGCCCGACCAACCTCTCTGATACGATGCAGGCGCTGGCGACACCATCGAAAGAACCAGGGAGCGTGCGGATGCGCCCAGCGCCTATCATCTATGCCTTTCTCGCGGCGCTCGTGGTCGCGGCCGGATGCCGGACCGCCGCGCCGCCGATCCGATTCGCGCCCGCCGGGACCGAGCTCGCACGCCTGCGCAGCGAGTACCCGCTGACCGACGCCGAGCGCCGGGCGCTGACGCCGGAGACGTTCCGAAGCCTGACGCAGGAGCAGGTCGATCAGATCTACCTGCGGCTCGCGTCCGGGCCCATCCCCGATGGTCCGTTCCGCGGCGATCTGTTCTTTCCGCGCGATCGCGACGGCCGCGCGCGCATCCGCGATCTCGCCGATCCGGCGCTGCCCGCTGCTGGCGCACATCGCCGCGATGCGCGCCGAGCATCTCGGGCGGGCGTTCTGGAGAGGCAAGGTGTTCTTCCGGTCGCAGGGCGATCCTGCGCAACCGCATCGAGGACCTGCTGATCCTGCGGCCGATCATCACCGACGCCGACACCATTCCGAAGCTGACGTTCGACGGCGAGACGACATGGCTGCTGTTTCCGGCGCGGCTGTCGTGCGGCGACGAGCCGGTTCGATCCGACACGGCCGCTCGATCGTGATCGACTATGCGCAGACGGCCGGAGATCGAAGGCTACCGGGAGATTCCCGACCGGCTCGCCGGCCCCGAGGGGCTGAACATCTTCGACGAGGTCCGGGTCGTCCGGCCCGGCTTCTATCTCGGGCCGCGCCTATTTCGGTGAGCGCTTCGCGCTGAACTTCACGCTGCTCGATCCGGCGGTCGCGCGCGGACGCGCCGCTGCCGACCGGACATTCAGGAGGACTGCGATGCGCGCCCGCCTCTGGCCGCGAGGTTCCGTCTGCTCGCGCCGATCGCCTGTCGCGTCTGATGCGATCTTCGCCATGGCTCGCGTCGGCTGCGGACGGCGGGGGCCGCGACCCGGGAACGGTGCAGGACGAGGCGATGCGCGCCGGCCTCACGCCGGCACATTTCGTCCGCGAGACGCCGGACTACTTCCACGACATGGACGACAACCTCGTCCACGGCAAGCGGCCGGCGTTCACGCAGGCGGAGATCGAAGGCCGCAACATGTGGATGGTCTGGACCGGCGGCAACGATCGCCTGTGGGATCGCCTCACGCGTCGACAGCATCGGCAGCTTCGATCTGCTCAAGACGATCTCGTCGCATCCGCGCAGCTCGGCTACGGGCGGCACAACCGCTGGCGCTACCTCGGGCTGGTCAACGAGCCGTGCTTCACGCGAGGCGACCGGGCCCGATCCGAACCGCTTCGGGCTGTGGCTCGACGTGCGCGATCCGAAGCTGCCCGCCGGATCCGTTCGCGAACGCGAAGGACTATCCCGGCGTCGAGATTGGCGCGCGCGGCAAGACCGTCGCGGTCGGCTCCTACTACGGCGAGCCGACCGGGAGTCGTCGGCCTGCGGCTGTTCCCGAACCCGGACTTCGACGAGAAGGCGCGCCGGCGCTGGAACTCCGACCGGTTCTACAACGATCCCGACGTACTACTCCGATCGCGATCTCGTCCGGCCGTATCGCGTCGGCATGTCGTGCGCGCTTCTGCCACGTCGGGCCCGAATCCGATCAGGCCGCCGGCGGATCCCGAGAATCCGAAGTGGGAGAATCTGAGCTCGATCGTCGGCGCGCAGTACTTCTGGTGGGACCGCGTCTTCAACTGGCGCGGGCGACAAGAACGCAGGACAGCATCTTCTATCAGGCGCTGCACGTCTCGCGTCCCGGCACGCTCGACACGTCGCTCGTCTCGACCGACAACATCAACAACCCGCGGACGATGAACGCGGTCTACTACCTCGGCCCGCGCATGGCGCTGGCGAAGAAGTGGGGCAAGGAGACGATGGCCGGCGGCGGGCTCGAACAACAAGCAGTTCAACGACTACGTGCCGCCGACCGATCCGCTGTCGCAGTTCTTCGTCACGCCCGAGCACGACGTGGACGCCGCGCGTGCTGAAGGACGGCTCCGATTCGGTCGGCGCGCTCGGCGCGCTCAATCGCGTCTACATCAACATCGGCCTGTTCAGCGAGGAGTGGCTGCTGCACTTCCGCGCGCTGCTCGGCGGCGAGCCGATCTCGCCGATTCCGATCGAGACCGCCGCAGAAGAACTCCGTCTACTGGCGGGCGACCGAGATGCAGACGCCGAACATGGCGCGCTTCTTCCTCGCCAGCACGCGATCCGCACTACCTGAAGGATGCGCCGGGCGGCAGCGCGTATCTCACCGACGACGCCGACGACGCTCGAGCGCGGCAAGGTCGTCTTTGCCGAGCGCTGCGCGCGATGCCACTCGAGCAAGCTGCCGCCGCTGCCCGCCGGCCTCGATCTCGAGAACGCCAACGGGCCCGAACTACCTCGACCGCGTGGAACGCCTACTGGGACTGGACGAAGACCGACGCGTTCAAGACGCCGATGCGGCGAGATCGTGCTCGCGAGCGACTTCCTCGACGGCAACTACCTCTCGACCGAGCTGCGCGTGCCGATCACGCTGCTCGGCATCAACGCCTGCAGCCCGCTGGCGACCAATGCGATCCGCGGCAACATCTGGGACAACTTCTCGTCCGAGTCGTACAAGACGCTGCCGTCGGTCGGCACGATCAAGATTCGCCATCCGATGACCGGCAAGGAGATGGACTATCCGCTGCCGGCCGGCGGCCGCGGCTACATCCGGCCGGCGTCGCTCGTCAGCCTCTGGTCGACCGCGCCGTTCCTGCAGAACAACACCGTCGGGCCGTTCGAGTGGAGCCCGTCGGTCGAGGCGCGCATGCGCTCGTTCGAGCAGTCGATCGAGCAGATGCTGTGGCCCGAACGCCGCGACGAAGGATCGCGCTGTTCGGCAGCGAGAACGGGCCCGGCGTCGGCGTCATCGATCGCATCACCGTCGACAGCTACCTCGAGGTGCCGGAAACGTACATCTCCGCCGCCGCTGCGGCCGCTCGTCAGTCTGTCGCGGACGACTCTTTCCGTTCATCGGCGGCGACGGCGCGTCGGTGCGAGTCGGTCCGTTCCCGAAAGGCATGCCGATCGGCCTCATCACCAACATCGACCTGCTCGGCGAGGACCTGCCGCCGGCCGAGCGCGAGGAGCACAGGGAGAAGGTGAGCGACCTGGTGAAGCGCGCGCTGCGCGAGCTGAAGGGCAGACCGACTTCGGCGCCGCGCTCGCCGGCCTCGCCGACGACATGCTCGCGGTCAGCAAGTGCAAGGACCTCGTCGTCAACAAGGGCCACTACTTCGGCACCGACTACTTCACGGAAGAGCCGGGCTTGAGCGACGCCGACAAGCGCGCGCTGATCGCGTTCCTGAAGACGTTCTGAGCCGTGAAGCGCCGCGACTTCGTCAAGTCGCTGATCGTCGCCGGCGCCGCCGGGCCGCGGCGTGCTGGCCGAGCAGACCGGCCGCGACGCCGACTACGTCGTCGTCGGCTCGGGCGCGGGCGGCGGCACGGTCGCGGCGCGGCTCGCCGAAGCCGGCTACTCGGTGCTCGTGCTCGAGGCCGGCGGCGATCCGCGGTCGCCCGATGCCGCCGACTACGACGTCCCCGCGTTTCATCCCTTCGCGACCGAGAACCCGGCGATGCGCTGGGACTTCTTCGTCCGCCACTACGGCGATCTCGGCACAGCAGAAGCGCGATCCGAAGTTCGTCGCCGACCAGGACGGCGTCTGGTATCCGCGCGCCGGCACGCTCGGCGGCTGCACCGCGCACAACGCGATGATCCTCGTCTGCCCGAGCAACTCGGACTGGGATCAGATCGCCGACCTGACCGGCGATCCGTCGTGGCGAGCGCCGGCGATGTGGAAGTACTTCCAGCGCATCGAGAACTGCCGTCATCGTCCGTTCGCGCGCTTCTGGCACACGTTCGGGCTCGATCCGAGCCGCCATGGCTGGTCGGGGTGGCTGCCGACCGAGAAGGCCGCGCCCGACGGAAGCGATTGCCGACGAGCAGGTGCGCAGCGTCATCGCCGCAGTCGGTCGGCAACGTGCTGAAGGAGTTCGGCGCGCCGTCGCTGGCGCGCCTCGAGGCGCTGTTCGATCCCAACGACTGGCGCGTCGTCGAGCGCGACGAGGTCGGCGCGCGCTACACGCCGCTGACGACCGACAACCATCAGCGCGTCGGCACGCGCGAGCGGCTGCTCGTCGGTGGCGAAGCAGCATCCCGATCGGCTGCGCATCGAGCTGAACGCGCTCGCCACGCGCGTCGTGTTCGACGATCGGCAACCGCGCGATCGGCGTCGAGTATCAGAAGGGCGAGCGGCTGTACGCCGCGCATCCCGGCGCCAGTGCACGCGCGCCGGCGAGACCGCGACGGTCGCGCGGCGCGGCGCGAAGTGATTCTCGCCGGCGGCGCGTTCAACACGCCGCAGCTGCTGATGCTCTCCGGCATCGGCGATCCGGACGTGCTCGGCAAGTACGGCATCCGCACGCGCGTGCCGCTGCGCGGCGTCGGGCGCAACCTGCAGGACCGCTACGAAGTGCCGGTCGTCAACCGGATGGTGCGGCCGTGGGAGATGCTCGAGGGCGCGACGTTCACGACCAGCGGATCCGCAGTACCGCGACTGGGCGACGCAGCGCAAGCGGGCATCTACACGACCAACGGCGCGCTGCTCTCGCGTCGTGCAGCGCTCGGCGGTCGGCAAGCCGGTGCCGGATCTGTTCTGCTACGCGCGTGCTCGCCGACTTCCGCGGCTACAAGCCCGGATACTCGGAGGCGATCCGCAAGCGCCACGACTGCCTGACGTGGGTCGTGCTCAAGGGGCACACCAACAACCGCGGCGGCTCGGTCACGATCACCTCGCCCGATCCGCGGGTCGCGGCCGGCGATCAACTTCCGCTACTTCGAGGAAGGCACCGATGCGGCCGGCGACGATCTGCGGCGGTCGTCGAGGGCATCCGGCTGGTCCGCCGGATGACCGCCGGCATGAAGCCGCGGCTTGATCGCCGAAGAGGAGCTGCCGGGCGACGGCGTCACGAGCGACGACGACCTGGAGGCAGTTCGTGCGCGACCACGCGTGGGGACATCACGCGTCCTGCACGTGCGCGATCGGCCCGGAGGCCAGCGGCGGCGTGCTCACGAGCGACTTCAAGGTGCACCGGCACCGAAGGGCTGCGCGTCGTCGACGCGTCGGTCTTCCCGCGCGCGCCGGGCCTGTTCATCGTCAGCGCGATCTACATGATCGCGGAGAAGGCCGCCGACGTCATCATTGCCGACGCCCGCGCGGCAAAAGACGGGTGACAAAGAGACGGTTCCACCAACTCCCACCGATCTCGACGATGACGACCGTCGTGTTGTCGGCACCGCCGCACTCGTTTGCCGCGTCGATCAGGTGGTCGGCGATGCGCTGGGGCTGGCGGAGACGAACAATCGTCCTTTCGATCGTCGGCTCGGGGACCATCCGAGTCAGGCCGTCGCTGCACAACACCAGATAGTTGCCCGACCGCACTGGCACTTCAGCGAGCTCCACGTCGACGTCGGATGCGCGTCCCAGTACCTCGCAAGAGGACGTTCTGCTGCTCGTTGATGTCGGGGCTGTCGGCCGGGACTCCCGTGCGCGCCTGTGCTTCGGCGAGAGAGTGATCGCGCGTGAGCGATTCCAGGCGGTCGTCATGCCAGAGGTAGGCTCGACTGTCGCCCACATGGGCGATGCTCGCGATGTTCTTCGTGATGCATGCCGCGACCACGGTCGTCCCCATGCCGTTGTGACGGGGATCTTCCTGCGCATGTGCGTAGACGATCTGATTGCACCTACGGATTGCGTCGCCCAGCCGGCTGGTTTGCGGTAAGTAGCCGTTGCCGTTTCCAGCTGTCAAACCGTCGTGCCCGGCGGCGCCCCCGTTGAACTGCCTGAGGATCGCCTTGACGGCCAGGTCACTGGCGACCTCCCCGGCCGGGGCGCCTCCCATGCCGTCGCAGACGACAAAGAGGCGAGCGTCAATGCTGGCCAGGTACGCGTCTTCATTCAGTTCACGGACACGGCCGACATCGGTTTTTGCCCCGACGTGCAATCGCATGGGACCCTCGTGTCATTACGGGCGTGCAGTCATGTGACGCGCGCCGTCAACGTTCGCCGAGAATCTGCGGGTTTCGTCCGGTTCGCTCTTCGAGCGCCGTCAACACGCTTCGAATCGACCCCTCATCGAAATGCATCACGATGAACCGGCCGGTATCCGGCTGGTTGGTGGCGACGAGCAGGGACACCCAGTCGCGATTGACCGAGATGCCCCACTTTTCCAGCGTGCCACCCCGTACGCGAACGACCAGGTCGGGCCCGTCGGGCGAAGCCCAGAACGGATCGCGCCCCTGCGAATAGCTGATCGAATAGACGTCGCTGTATCGAACGGCCTGCAACGGCTCTCCCGCGCCAGGTCCCATGACCAACACCTTCCCGTCCGCCAGGACCAGTCGTGCCTCCCGTTCATGCTGCTGCGCGCCGCTTCCGACGAGCGCGGCGCCCTGAAACTGCACCTCGGGGAACGTTTTGGAACCTCTCGCCGGCGGAGTGTCCCAGGCCAGCAAGGTCAACGATCCGACCACCGCTACGCTCAGCACGGCGTCGGTCAGCCTGGAACGAGTCCATCGAGGCCGGCTGTCGTTGAGAACCTTCAACATGCGGCGGCCGCGACCGCCTGCCGCCTTCAGCTTGCGAGGCGTGGTGATCCCTCGCCTCCGCGCCTTCGCGACCTCGGTGGCCGCGACTCGCGCCGCCGCAGGAGTCTGAGGCTGATCGACAACCGTGAGGACGACGGTCTTGGGCGCGGGGACTTCGGCCGCCTGGTTTTCAGCAGCTGCGAGCGACACATTGAGTACCTTCGCCAGATCGATCCGGGGTGTCGCAGCGATCGTCGGCGCGAGTGCCTCGCGAAAGGCGTCGGCAGACTGAAAACGGTCGCCTGGCGGTTTGGCGAGGGCGCGCTGCACGACCGGCTCGCACCAGCCTGGAAGCCCCGCAACGTGGCAGCCCAACGGCGTCGGATTCTCCGAGATCTGTTTCTGAAGCGTGGCGATCGCGTTGTCTGCCGAGAATGGCAGCGCGCCAGCCAGCAACTGATAGAGAACGACTCCCATCGAATACAGGTCGGAACGGGCGTCGACCGGCTGGCCCAGCACCTGTTCTGGAGGCATGTAGGCGGGCGTCCCGATCATGCTGCCGTCGATCGTGATCCGCTCGTCGCCTCGTACACGCGCGATGCCGAAATCCATGATCTTCACGAGGCCCGCGTCGGTGACCATGATGTTGGCGGGCTTGATGTCGCGATGCACGATGCCCGCGCGGTGTGCGTTGTCGAGCGCCGCGAGTACTTGATCGACGATGTGACAGGCGTGGTGGGGCGGGATGGCCCCCAGCCGGTGACACAGTTGTTCCAGGCTTTCGCCTCGAACCAGCTCCATCACCATCAGGAGGTCGGCGTCCGCTTCAATCAACTCATAGATGGTGGCGATCCCCGGATGACTCAGCCTGGCCAGCGTGGTCGCTTCGGCGCGAAAGCGCTGCATCGCGCCAGGTTCGGCGAGATCGCGAATCAGGACTTTGATCGCCACCTCCCGCTCGAGCGTCTGGTCGAGCGCTCTGTAGACCACGCCCGTAGCGCCACGCCCGAGCGGCGCGAGGATGCGGTACTTGCCGACCGTCCTGCCGGTCATCGATTTCACCGGTACTTTCGGGTGCGGCCGCGTGACCCAGTAGTTGCGCAGCCGTGTGCAGGGCATCGATGTCCGTGTTTCGTAAGTACCTTGCCAAGACTGCACCTGCGATCGCGCCCTATCGTCCTGTTCTCACCGGGTCCAGTCCGGCCCATTTTTTGCCTTCTGTCAGAGGCCGCCCGAGTGTGTCGACGTCGGTCGGACGTGGAGGTCTCAATGGCAACCCTCACTCTGAAGAGTGAAGAAGCCGTCGTGAAGGAGTACGCGGTCGGCGAGACCGCAACGATCGGTCGGTTAACGGACAACCTGATTGTCATCGACAGTCCTGGCGTCTCCAGTCATCACGCCTACATTTTCCGTTCCGCAAACGATTTCGTGATCGAGGACCTTCAAAGCACGAACGGCACGTTCGTGAACGGCAAGCGCATCAGTCGATGCAAGCTGGCAGATGGCGACGTCGTGGGCGTGAGTAAACACACGATGGTGTTCAATCAACTCGCGGACGCGGCGGCGAGCCAATCCCAGGAGGCGGTCGCCAGCGCTCATCAGGGTGAAACGGTCTTCCTGGATCCGCAGAAGCATCAGCGGTTGCTGGCGCTCATCCAGCACGGCGAAGAGGCGGCCCGTGAAGCGGGAGCGTTCGGACCAGTCGGTATTCTGCGCGTGGTGTCCGGAACGACAGATTGCCCCGAGTACGAGTTGACGGGTCACACGTCGCTCATCGGCAAAGCCGGATCGAATCTCATTCGCCTGCGAGGCTGGTTCAAGCCGGGCGTCGCGGTTGCCGTGACACGGAACCGGCATGGCTACGTCGCGACCAGGCTGCGCGGAAAGATGCTCGTCAACGCGTTGCCCGTGGGCGGTCGATACGATCTGAGGAGCGGCGACGTGCTGTCGGTTGGAGGATTGACGCTCGAGTTCCGACTGAAAGACGCGGAGGAGCGGCACGCCGGTGCCGCGTAGGGCAAGATTTACCCGAGGGGCTTCGCCCCTCGGACTCCCCGACACGCTCTCTCGCGCGCCGCGGCGCCGGCGCGCTCCGTTCGCGTGGCTCGCTCGCGCGCTCGCTCGCGCCGCATTTGGAGCTAATCCTGCCTGAGCGCGCCGATCGGGTCGATCCCGGCTGCGCGCAGCGCTGGTATCAGCGCCGCACACGCACAGGCCGCGACAATGCAGAGCAGGCTGGCGGCGTAGGCGAGCGGATCGAAGAGACGCACGGTCGACCCGATCTGCTCGGCCGCGGGCGTCGCCAGCAGCACGCCGCCGAGCGCGGCCGGTGAAGCCGCCACCGACGAGCAGCCCGATGCCGACGGGACGGGCCGACTGTCGCAGCACGAGCGCGGCGACGCTGCCGCGGGTCGCGCCCAGCGCCATCCGCACGCCGATCTCCCTGGTGCGCTGCTCGACGAGATAGGAGAGCACGCTGAACAGCCCCGACAACGTCAGCAGCAGCGCCAGCGCGCCAAGCACCAGCGTCAGCCAGAACGGAATGGCAAGCAGATACGTCTCGGTGCTTGCCATGGCCTGCAACGTTCCGACCTCGCCCATGTTGGGATCGATGGCCGCCAGCCGATCGACGAGTGCCTGACGCGCACGCTCCGCATTCCCACGCATCTGCATCATGAGGGTCGTCCCGGCGGCCTCGGTGCTGATTGGCACGTAGACGCCCGCGCCCGCCATCCTGAAGCCGCCCAGCCGGAAGCCAGCCACGTCCCGTGCGACGCCGACGACGACCAGGCTGCGCGAGACCGGCGGCACGTCGCCGATCTCCGGCTGGTTCCGGATCTTCGGCCCGTTCCGGGCGGGGTCTGGCTCGAGCCGCACGACCTGTCCGATGGCGTCGATGCCCCGGCCACAACTGTCGCGCGACGCCCTCGGACACGACCGCCACCGCCGCGTCCGCGCTCCGCTCGGTCTCGGTGAAGCCGCGCCCGCGCACGAGATCGATGCCGAGGATGCCGAAGTACTCGGGCGAGACAAACTGGTACGTGACCGTCGACTTGCCGCTCGCGCCGTCCGCGAGCGCCGGGCGTCCGCCCAGCACGCCCGGCAACGAGGCCGCAACCGAGGCGACCTGCGGCTCGCTCTTCAGCACTTCGAGGATCGCGCCGCGCCTCTGCTCGTTCAGGACTCCGACGGTGACGATCCCCGCCGTGCGGATACCGGGATCGATGGCGGCCGCCGCCCACGAACTGCGCAGGAAGATGGCCGCGCAGATGAGAAGGAGCACGGATCCCGTGACCTGCAGCGCGAGGAGCGCATTCCGGGCGCGGCCGGGACGGGCATCACGCACCACCTCGCCGCGAATCGCCCGCACCAGCTCCACGCGCGTCGCCTGAAGCGCCGGCGCGAGCGCGAAGAACACTGTCGAGACCATCGCGCCGAGCACCAGGAACAGCGCGACGCGCCAGTCCGCCGGTGGCACCACCAGGCGAATGTTGCCGATTTCCGGCGGGAACGTGCTGATCACCGCGTAGACGATGCCCGCGAGCACGAGCCGTGAAATGCCGAAGGCGACGCGCCGCGCAGACCAGCGCGAGCAAGCAGGCTTTCGGTGAGCAACTGCCAGACGACGCGGCGCCGCGACGCGCCAATGGCCAGCCGGATCCCGATCTCGCGCTGACGGGCGACCCCGCGCGCGAGCAGCAGGTTGGCGACGTTCGCGCACCCGATCATCAGGATCAGGCCGAACGCAAAAAAGAGCGGCATGAACAGCAGCATCGCCTCGGTCGACAGCGGGACCGTGCCCAGCCTCGGTTCCAGGACGAGGCTCGCCGGCCTCTCGCCGGAACGTTCAGCCACACTGCGCGAGTCCCACACGAGCAGCTGCGCGAGCGCCTGGTTGCGCGACAGATCGGGCTTCAGCCGGCCGACGATGTTGAGGCCGCGGGACCCTTCGCGTCCCTGCTGGCCGGGGCGGAACTGATCGAGGAGCGACAGAGGCGCCCAGAAATCCGGCGCGGCGACGGCCTCGAGTCCTCGAAAGCCTTCCGGCATCACGCCGACGACCTGGAACGATGTCGCCGTTCACCCGGACCGTGCGGTCGAGCACGCCGGGGTCGCTCGCATAATGCTGTGACCAGGACCGATGGCTGAGGACAATGACCGGAGGACGGCCCGGTTCGTCGTCCGAGGGCGTGAGTGCCCGCCCACGCACGGCGCTGGTGCCGAGGACGCGGAAGAAGTTTCCCGTGACGAGACGGCCCTCCCTCCTGATGCCCTCGATCCAGGCCGGCACGTCTGACGTTGTCGCGAATGCCTCGGAGAACACGTCCGTCTCGCGGACGAGCGTGTCGTACTCCGGGCGCGTGAAGGTTTCGGGCTCCACGTTGGCCGATTGCTGACGTTCGACCGCGAACAGCTCGGACGGGTTGCGCACCTCGTCGACGCGAAAGATGTAGGCGTTGAGGATCGTGAAGACGACGGCGACCAGCCCGAGGCCAAGTCCTACCGTCGCGATAATCGTCAGGGCCGCCAGCGGCGCCCGGCGGAACGAGCGGAAGGCATAGCGGACGTCTCGCACCATACTGTCGAGCAGCGCGTTCCTCTTCGGGATTGGCACAGGGAAGAAGACGAATCCGACGGTGCCGAAGTTCGCTCGAGAGTCTATCGCATTCGGTCGAACACTCCCATCGCCCCGAGACTCGCCGCCGCCACGCTCGCGCATCGGACCTTCAGCTGACACCAGCTGGCTGGACGAGAGCGACCGGCTGCCGCAGACTTCTATCGAAATCGATAGGACTCGATGGCCCTGGAAAAAATCGGACTCGCATTCGACCAGATTGTCCGCGAGCTGCGCTGGGCTGCGCGCGTGCTCCGGCGGTCGCCCGGCATCAGCCTCCTGTCGATCGTGACGCTGGCCGTTGGCACTGGTGCGAGCGCGATCCTGTTCACGCTCGTCGACGGAATAATCCTTCGTCCCCTTCCGTATCCGGATCCCGATCGGCTCGTCCGTATTTTCGAGACCAACCCGGAAGCGGGCGTGGATCGCGCCGGTGCGGCAACTGGCAACATTGCCGACTGGCGGCGCCGCTCCACCGTCTTCGAAGGCGTCGCCGGCTACTACGCGATGGGCCGTACCGATGAGCGTCGGCGACGAGGCCGAGGTGATAATCGGCGCCCAGGTCACCGCCGGCTTCTTCGATCTGCTTCGCGTTCCGGCCGCGATCGGCCGCACCTTTACGGACGAGGAAACGCGGCGGGCGGAGTTCAACACGGCGGCCGCGCCCGTCGGTCCCGACCCGGTGGTCGTCCTGTCGCACGGCATGTGGATGCAGCGCTTCGGCGGCGACGCCGCGGCGGTGGGGCGGACCGTCTTCGTCGAGCGCCGGCCCTTCCGGATCGTCGGGGTCATGCCGCGGGGATTCGCGATGCCCGATGCCGCCGTGCAACTTTGGATTCCGTGGCATATCGACAGCGACAATCCGCGCGATCAGCACTACGTAGGCGCCGTGGCGCGGATCAGGAGCGGCGTGTCGATGGCCAACGCGGAAGAGCAGCTAACCGCCGTGGCGCGCGACCTCGCCGCCGAGTACCCCGCGACCAACAGAGGCTGGGGTGTCCGACTGTCGCCGCTCGCCCGCGAAACCGTGGGCGACGTGGGGCCCGCATTGTGGGTCCTCCTCGGTTCCGTAGGGGTCGTGCTCCTCGTCGCCTGCGCCAACGTCGCGTTGCTCTCGCTCATACGCGGCCTCGACCGCCGTGGCGAAACGGCCGTTCGATTGGCGCTCGGCGCATCGGGCGCACAGGTGCGGCGCGAGATCTTCTGGGAAGCCGCGTGGCTCGCGCTGCTGGGAGGCGTCTGCGGAACGGCGATCGCGGCCGCCGGCCTTCGATTGCTGCCAGCGCTCGCGTCGCAGCTTCCACGGCTCGACGAGATCGGCCTCGACGCGCGCGCTTTCGCGTTCATCACCGTCGTCATCGTCCTCTCGGCGATCGTGATCGGCATGCCGCAGGCGTGGCGGCGCCCGTGGATGTCGCTGCCGGTCGACCTGTCTGGTAGCGGCCAGCGCACGACCGGACGGCGGGACCAGCACCGGATTCGCGACGGCATCGTCGTGATGCAGGTGGGCATGACCGTCGTCCTGATGACGGCTGCCGGCCTCTTCGTCAGGAGCGTCATGAACCTGCGGGCGACGACCCTCGGCTTCGACCCCCGCGGCGTGATCGTGGCGCCGGTCTTTCTCGATTCGCAGGCGTACAACAGCGGCGAGAAGGCGCGCGCTTACTACCGCGCGCTGTTCGATCGTCTGTCGGCGCTGCCGGGGGTTATCTCCGTCGGAAGCGCGACAACGGTGCCGACCAGCGAGCTCGGGCCCGACTTCGAGCGGCCGGTGTGGCCCGAGGGCGCGACCCCGGATCGTGCCGCGGCGAGGCCGGCGTCGGTCCGGATCGCGACGCCCGGGTACTTCAGGACCCTGGGACTGCCGATCGCCGACGGCCGGCCGTTCGACGAACGCGACTCGCCCGAGGCGCCCGGCGTGGTGATGGTGAGCAAGACGCTGGCCCGGCGCCTCTGGCCCGGCCAGACCGCAGTCGGCAAGCGGCTCGTAGTCGACTACAGTACGGCCGGGACCTTTCCGTACGAGATCGTCGGTGTCGTGGGCGATGTCCGCTTCCGCGGTCCGCGCAGCGAGCCGCTGGCCGAGATCTACCTGGCGCACGCGCAGCGTTCGTATCTGATCCAGAACGTCGTCGTGAAGACGGCCGGCGATCCACGCGCCTTGATCCCGGCGATGCGCGCGGCTTTCCGTGATGTCGACTCGCTGAAGCCCGCCCAGGGGCAGTACGCCCTCGAGGACCTGATCGCCGTGACCTACACGCGTGAGCGTCAGATGATGGTGATCCTCGGTGTCTTCGCGCTGGCGGCGACCTTTCTTGCGGCGCTGGGCATCTATGGCGTCCTCTCGCAGCGTGTCCGTGAGCGATCGAAGGAGATTGGCATCCGCCTGGCAATCGGCGGCCGCTCGTCACAGGTGGTGGCGTGGGTAGCTGGCTGGGGCCTGCGGCTGATTGCCATCGGCCTTGCGATCGGCTTTCTGGTCGCCCGGGTGCTCAGCCCAACGTTGGAAAGTTTTCTGTTCGGGATCCGAGCGAGCGATGGGCTCACGGTGCTCGCGGTGGTCGGAGGCGTGATGATCGTCGGCATGATCGGTATCCTCGGGCCAGCCTGGCGGGCGACGCGGATAAATCCGATTGACGTCTTGAGAGGTTAGGCACACTCCCGAACCTGATGTCGCATGCTGTTCCGTAGTGACATCCTGGCGGGCATCGCCGAGGGCCGTGTGACGCTTGCCTTCAGGCGATGGCGGCGGGCGCCGCCGGCTGAGGGTTCGTCACTCCGCTCGCCGATCGGCGTACTCTGCCTCGATCGCGTCACCGTCGTCGACGAAGGCGACATCACTCCGGACGACGTGCGCCGCACCGGCCAGTCACTCGACCAGTTGCGGACGTCGATTGCCGGAGAGGGGACGCTTCTCCGCATCGAGCTTCGTCTCGCCGGCGCCGATCCGCGGATCGCCCTTCGGGAACGCCTGCCCGAGCAGGCTGAACTCGCGGCGATCGTCGCGAGGCTGGCCAGGATCGACACCGCGAGCGCACAGCCCTGGACGACACGCTACCTGCAGTTGATTGCCGAACAGCCCGGCATCGTCTCACGCATGCTCGCACGGCACGTCAAGACAGAAGTGCCGCCGTTCAAGCGTCGCGTCCGGCAGCTCAAGGAGCTCGGCCTCACCGAGAGTCTCGAGGTCGGCTACCGCCTGTCGCCGCGAGGCCGTGCGCTGCTTGAGCGCCTTGTCGGCCTTAGGCGACCCTGAAAGGGTCGCCCTACTACTTCAGTGCGCTAAGATTCCGCGCGGAGGGGAAACATGCCGGGACTGAGCCAGCTCGGGCAGGACCTCCGCCACGCGGCGCGGACGTTCTGGCGGCAGCCGGCGTTTGCATCGGCGACAGTCCTGACGCTTGCCCTGGGGATCGGCGCGACCACCGCGATCTTCAGCGTCGTGTACGGCGTGTTGTTGAAACCCCTTCCTTTTGATGAGCCCGAGAGGCTGGTGAGCCTGCGCCAGCGCGCACCCTCCGGGGCTGGCACGAATCAGGGCCCGGCCACCTATCTCACTTATCGCGAGAACCAGGGGGCGTTCGAGGCGATCGGCGCCTGGGATCCCGCCGAGGTATCGCTTACCGGCGCCGGGGATCCGGAACGCGTTCGGGCGCTGATGGTCAGTGCATCGACGTTGCCGCTGCTGCGAGTGCAGCCCGTGCTGGGTCGCATCTTCAGCAGCGAAGACGACACGCCGGGTCAGCCGGCCCGAGTGATCCTGACGTATGGCTATTGGCAGCGCCGGTTCGGCGGCGCCGAGCGCGTCGTCGGCCAGTCACTGGTGATCGATGGCCAGCCGGCACAGGTGCTCGGTGTCTTGCCCTCGTCGTTCAGGTTTCTCCAGACCCGTCCCGACATCGTGCTGCCGATGCCAGTGGACGTGAACGCACCCCGCGTGATCAGCTTCGGGTTTCAAGCGCTCGCCCGGCTGAAGCCGGGGATCACGCTGCCTCAGGCCAACGCCGACGTGGCGCGCATGATCGCCCTGTTCCCTCCGGCGTTCGCGAAGTTGGCGTTGCAACCGGACGTGCGGCCGCTGGCCGACGACGTGATCGGCAACGTCGCCGAGATTCTGTGGATTCTCCTGGCCGCCGTCGCCGTGGTGTGGCTGATCGCCTGCGGAAACGTCGCCAATCTGTTCCTGGTGCGCGCCGAAGGACGGCACCAGGAGCTCGCCATGCGGTCGGCACTCGGGGCAAGCCGTGGCCGGATCACGCGCGCGCTCCTGTCGGAAAGCATGGTGCTGGCGCTCGCGGGCGGCGCTGTCGGAGTCGCGCTGGCCCAGGCCGCCACCGGACTGCTGCGAACGATCGCGCCTGCGGAGCTACCGCGCGTCGACGAGATTGGCATCGACCCGGCCGTCATGCTCTTTGCCTTTGGCGTCTCCATTCTCAGCGGCACCGCGCTCGGCCTGGTTGCCGTCCTCCGATTCGGCAGCCCGAGTATCTCGGAGCTCAGGCAGGGAGGACGCCTGGCCGGCGAGACTCCAGCACGACACCGCACGCGCAATGGACTGGTCGTCGGCCAGGTCGCGCTGGCGCTGACGCTGCTGATCGTGTCGGGCCTGATGATTCGAACGTTTCTGGCGATGCGACAGGTCGACCCTGGGTTTGCGCGTCCGGAGGAGGTCCAGACGTTCGTCGTCGCAATCCCGGCGAACTTCATCGGCGATCCTGAGCAGGCGGCGCGCACGCACCAGCAGGTCGCGGAGCGGCTGGCGCAGGTGCCAGGCGTGATGTCGGTCGGACTTTCGTCGTCAATCACGATGGACGGCGAGGACAACGCCAACCCCCTCATGGTTGAAGGGTTTCCCGATCGTGAAGGCGCGCTGCCTCCGCTCCGGCGCTTCAAGAGCTTTGCGCCCGGGTACTTCGAGACGATGGGGATACGCCAGGTGGCGGGCCGTCCGATCACATGGGCCGACGTCTACGACAGACGCCCGGTGGTCGTCATCTCGGAACCCCTCGCTCGCGCGTATTGGAAAGATCCGTCCGAGGCGATCGGCAAGCGTGTTCGTGTCGCTCCTCAGCTGCCGTGGCGCGAAATCGTCGGCGTCGTCAGTGCCGAGCGCGACGATGGGCTCAATCAGCCGGCGACGCCGATTGCGTACTGGCCGATGATGAACGAGACCTATCGATGGCGCACGATGGCCTACGCGGTGCGCTCGACTCGGGTGGGCACGCCAGGCTTTCCACGCGAGCTCGCACAGGCCGTCTGGTCGGTCAATCCGAACCTGCCGCTCGCCGGCGTGCAAACGCTCGAAGACATCCAGGCCTTGTCCATGGCGCGGACATCCTTCGCGCTGGTGATGCTGGGGATTGCCTCGAGCGTCGCACTGCTCATCGGCGTGGTCGGGATCTACGGCGTGATTGCCTATGCGGCCACGCAGCGGACGCGTGAGATTGGTGTTCGTATGGCGCTCGGCGCGCAGATCGGCGACGTGCGGCGGATGTTTCTCCGCCACGGCCTCTTGCTCACGGCCATCGGCATCGCGCTCGGCCTCTGTGTCGCGGTCGTGGTCACGCGTGTCATGTCGGCGTTCCTGTTCGGCGTGGGGCCGATCGATCCGGTCACTTATGCCGTCGTGTCAGCCGCCGTGGCGGCGGTCGCGCTGCTGGCGACCTATCTTCCAGCGCGCCGCGCGTCGCGCGTCGATCCCGTCGTTGCCTTACGTGCAGACGTCTAGCGAGGCGATCCGCCGTCCTTCTCCAGCGTGCGCGCGCCGGCGAGAATGCCGGTCAGCGAGTGATTCCCCTCGTGGCAGGCGTACTCGTAGACCTTCTCGCCCGACTGCTTCAACGGAATCATCATCGTCCACGGCGTGGTCCACACCGTCGGATCCTCGAACGTCAGGCGGTATTCGAGCGTGTCCGGCGACACGCGCCTGAAACGCTCGACGAGCTTCAGGTTCTCTGAACTGCCCTGCAGGCGCGTTTTCGGCGAGTAGTTGGTGGTCGTCACCACGAGCGTGTCGCCTTCGAACCGGCCGCGGGAATCGCCGTTCCAGAGACGCACGCTGCCGTTGACATGCGGACGGCCGTCGAGTGCCACGATCCGCACGTCGTGAATCATCTCTTGCAGAATCGCGACGTAGTTCGGCGTCTGGAAAATCTGGATGTAGCTGTTGTACCCGGCGACGAGCCACGGCACCCCGTAGGTGATGCACCGCTCGCCCAGGTTGACCTCTTCCGGGTTCGACGGACCGGCCGCGCCTTGCGCCTGCGGCCGGCCCTGCCCCTGATTCGGCTTCGCGACGCGCGGCGGGAGCCGGCCGTTCGGCGGATCGATGATGAGCGATGTGCGGTTGTCGATGCTGCGATCGACGAGCCAGAATGAGTTGTAGTTGCCGGTGTCGGGATCGAACGGCCGCAGGTTGGGATCCTTGATGATCTCCTGGAACAGCCGGTCGCCGATCAGATCGCCCGCCTGCTGGCTCTCGAAGAGCTCCGCCGCGCGTCGTTTCAGGTTCGCGACCTCCGCGTCGGTCAGGAACTCGCGGTCCTTGAGCGCTTCGGGCCGCTGCATCGGCGTGACGCCGTTGTTGGTCCAGACGCCCTCGAGATCGGGCTGGCCGGTCGGTGTCCGCGGCGCCGTCCACCCGCGGTTCGACGGTCCCTGCCCGGTAACGGTGCCGGCCGCCATCCACGCGAACAGGATCGAATACGCCAGAACATGGAGCCTGATCCGAAAATACTTGTTCATTCGAATCCCTCCGCGGAATCAGCGAAGTATAGCAGCGAGTCCCGAGCCCGAGTCGAGTCCCGAGTCCCGAGCCTCGAGTCCCGGCTGCGTTACCTCCTGCTGACGCTGAGGAGTGTCAAGTCGTCCGCCTGGGGGCGGCCGCCGAATTGTTCCCGGGCGCGCGCGAGCACTGCATCGAGCATCGGAACATCTGAATTCGCATCTTCCTGAACGAGCTGGACGATCGACTCCTCGCCGAAGTCGTGCTGTCCGGCCAGGGCGTCGGAGACACCGTCCGTATACAGGAGAAGAAGATCGCCCTTGTCGAAGGCCACGCTCCGCTGCTCCCACGCGCAATCGCCGAAGGCCGGTGACACCAGCGGGCCGGTGCTCGCGAGACGCGACACGCGTTGCTCCGCGCTGAAGAGCAGGCCCGCGGGATGACCGGCGTTGACGTAATCCACGCGTCTCTCGTCCATCGAGACGACGGCGGCGATCAGCGTCACGAACCGCTCCGATCCAAACGCACCCATGTTGCGCCAGAGCCGGCGGACCATGGCCTGCGGTTCGTAGCCCTGAGGGCTGGACGCGCGAAAGGCCGACTTGACGACGCCGGTGAGCATCGCGGCCGAGACGCCGTGGCCCATCACGTCGGCGACGAGCAGCGCAATCCGTCCCGGACCGATCGCCACGTAGTCGCACAGATCGCCCCCGAGCTCCGCGCACGAGACGTACCGGCATGAAACGGCCAGCTGGTCGACGACCATGTCGGGGAGCGGCAGGAGTCCCTGCTGAAAGGCCCGCGCTTCGGCGAGCTCCCGCTCGAGCCGCTCAACGTGCTGCCGGCTCTCGAGCCGCCGCCACCGCAGCTCGAGGCAGCGCTCGACGAGCGTCAGGAGCACCTCGCGATCGAACGGTTTCTGGATGAAGTAGAACGCGCGCCCGCGGATCGCGCGAATCAGCTTCTGATCGAGATCGTCGAGGCTGCCGGTCATCACGATGATGTCGACACCGGGCAGGTCCGCCTTGAGCCGCGCCATCAGCTCGAAGCCGTCGATCTCCGGCATCCTCACGTCGAGGACGACCAGGTCGGGGTCGAACTCGCGAGCGAGGATCAGCGCCTCCGGCGACGAGTGGCTGCCAACGACTTCGTGCGTGCCGCCGAGGACGCGCTCGACGGCGCGCACCATGCCGAACTCGTCGTCGACGACCAGGATGCGGGCCGGCCTTTTCATAGTGCCGCGCGGGCGTGCGTCGATGGCGCGCAGGGGACGGTGACCAGGACGCGCGTTCCGTTGCGAAGTTCGCTCTGGACGTCCAGCGTGCCGCCGATCTCCCACAGGATCGAGCGGCAGATCGAGAGGCCGAGGCCGTTGCCATTGGTCTTGGTCGTGAAGAACGGCTCGAACACCCGTTGGAGGTCTTCCGGCGCGATCCCGGAGCCGCTGTCGGCGATGGTAATCGCGATGCGCCCCGGCTCGGGCTGAACGCGGACGGTGACCACGCCTCCCTGCGTGCTGGCCTCGCGCGCGTTGGTCAGGAGGTTCAGGAATACCTGCTCGAGATCGCCCTGCCCGCACGCCACCGGCGGCAGATCGTCGGCGGCGTCGACGACCAGTTCGATGCCGCGCCGCTCCATGCCGTCCTTGAGGACCGCCAGCGTCGTTTCCAGCGCCGGCGACACCTCGCCGTGGTGGCTCCGGCGCGCGCCGCCGCGTGCGAACGACAGCATGCCGCCGAAGATCCGCCGGCAGGCCTGCACCGATTTCTGGACCTGATCGAGATCTTCGAGATAGACCGCCTGGTCGATCCGCCCGGCCTGCAGATCCGCCTGCATCTGCTGGATGAGCGGCAGCATTGCGCCAAGCGCATTGTTCACGTCGTGCGACACCGTTCTCGCGAGGTCGGCGATCGCGTGCTTCCGTTCGGCCGTCAGCATGCGCGCCTGGAGCGACTCGGTCCGCGTGAGGTTCTGGATGGCGACCGCGGCCTGCGAGCGAAAGCGATCGACGAGCTCCGCATCGAACGGCTTCAGCCGTCCCGGATACCGCGACGCGACTTTCAGGATGCCGATCATGCCGTCGCGGACGACCAGCGGCGCGCACAGCATCGACGCCTCGCGCGCGTGCGCGCCGTCGTGGCTGTCGCGGTTGTAGTCGAGCAGCCCGGCGAGGCGCGTCACCGGCTTGCCGGTCCACGCCTGCCAGTCATCGCCATGGCGATCGAACCCGTGGATCTCGGCCGAGGCCAGCACCGGCTCGAGCTCCGCGTCGAGCCGCAGCGTGAGGCCGATATGGCGGCTTCGCGCTTTCGTCCAGGCGATCTGCTCGGCGACCAGGCGGAGCGTGTCCTCGCCCCTCTCGCGAATCAACAGCGCCGACGAGTGGTCGTAGTGGGTCAGCGATCGAAGGCCGTCCAGGATCTGGTAGAAGAGGTCCTTCGGGTGGATCAGCTCCATGATCTGACGATCGATGCGATCGCGCACGTCCAGCATCCGTTCACGATCCATCGACTGGACGGCATCCGAGACCGCCGCCGTGATCCTCGCCAGCAGCCGGCCATCGTCGTGATCGAACGGCGGCGAGGGTCGCCTGAACGCCATCGCGCCCCACGCCGCACCGCGGCGCCGGATCGGCGCCAGCACCAGGTCGCGGCGCACCGGCGGCCGGGTATGGCGGATGAAACGGCCGATGTGTTCCAGGTCCCAGCCGTCATCGCGCGGCATGCCGAGGAGCAGCCGGGCGTCGCGCTCGCCCTCCTGGGCGACGGCGATACAGCCGCTGGCGGCCTGAAAGAACGTGCGGCCTTCGCGAAGGGTGAAGGCAAGCGCCTTGCGCGGGTCGCGGGTCGAGCGCAAGTACTGACCCAGCGTGTCGAGCAACTTGAGGAACTCGAGTTCGCGCGATTGAGTCCGCATGATCCGCCTGTCCGTTCGAGCGCTTGCTCGAATGTGGCTGGACCAGCCATCTTATTACAGGGTTTCGCCGGGCCGGCGAACAGCCAGGCCCTCACACCGACAGGGCTGGACGACCTCGCCTCGAGCTGGTGCGGCGCGAGTCGTCCGCACATCCCACGAAGGCATTGGTCTCGAATCGGTGGTTCACCGCGAAGTGCGGCACGTATTCACCCATCGCGTCCGACAACAGGCGAATCGTCTTGGCAGGCGTCCGGGTCGCCGGCTCGAACAGAAACGCCGTTCCGTCGACGCGATAAACCACCCAGGCGTGCTGATAGTCGACGGCCGGTTGACCGGTCGAGACGACGCGCCCGACGCAGAAGTCGGCGTCGATGCCGAGCTCGCCCAGCTTGCGCCACGCCCACAGCGCAAAGTCCTCGCAGTCGCCGCGTCTCAGGCGCTCGAAGGCGCTGGGGTGCTGCCAGACGTCCCGCTTCCGGAACAGCTCGACGTCGCTGACGTACTCGCAGGTCTGCAGCCACGTCACGATCTCTTCGATGGACGCGACGCGAACCGAGCTCTCGCCTTCGAAGTACTGTGCGAACGGCCGCTCGGATCCCGGCCCGAACGCTCCGGGTGGGACCGGCATGCTCAGGCGCTCCCACGCCGACTCACTCCCGATCAGGCGCGTGGCCAGCCGGATCAGCGGCGAACACAGCAGCCGGAGCGTGCCGCGGGCTGATTTCCCAGGCATGTAGAATTCAGACGGGAATTCTAGCGTAATCGTTCAAGACGCGATGATTGCATCCG
The DNA here is from genome assembly GCA_963825245.1 of uncultured Acidobacteriota bacterium. GTDB lineage: Bacteria > Acidobacteriota > Vicinamibacteria > Vicinamibacterales > CAVVIG01 > CAVREM01. The sequence continues at coordinate 975,677 of CAWGSJ010000014.1, read as the reverse complement.
CATCGGGCCCGGGCCAGGCCGACGTGGCGGGGGCTTCGCTCAGCGGGGCGCTCTCCGGGGCCCTGGCCCGAGCGGAGTCGAGGGCCGTCCGGGGGAGACGCGTGCAGGCGCTGGATATCCTGCGCGGTCTCGTCATGATCATCATGGCGCTCGACCACACGCGGGACTACGTGCACGCCGCGGCGATGGCGTTTCAACCCGAGGACCTGTCCCGCACGACCCCCGCAATCTTCATCACCCGGTGGGTGACGCACTTCTGCGCGCCGGCGTTCATGTTTCTCGCCGGCGCCGGCGCGTTCCTGCGCCCAGGGCCAGCCGGGCCTTCGGCTTCGCTCAGGCCAGGGCCTTCGACTTCGCTCAGGCCAGGGCTCTCCCGGTTCCTGTTCACGCGCGGTCTCTGGCTCGTCGTCCTCGAGTTCACCGTCGTTCGCGCGGGGTTTTTCTTCGACGTGAGCGGCCCTCCGTTCATCCTGCTCGTGTTCTGGGCGCTGGGCATGAGCATGATGGCGCTGGCCGCGCTGGTGCACCTGCCGTACATCGTGCTGCTCGCGGTGAGCGTCGGCATGATCGCGTCGCACAACCTGACGGACGGTATCGCGCCCGCTCAATTCGGCAACTTTGGGTGGCTGTGGCGGATTCTCCACGTGCAGGGCCTGCTCACCGCGCAGCCGCCGACGATCGTCGCGTATCCGCTGATTCCGTGGATCGGGGTGATGGCGGCCGGCTTCTGCTTCGGCCGCGTGTATCGCCTCGAACCGGAGCGCCGGCGCCGGCTCCTGCTGCGGCTCGGCCTGACCCTGACCGCGGCGTTTTTCATGATCCGCGGGCTCAACGTGTACGGCGATCCCAGGCCCTGGAGCGTGCAAGGCCAACCGGTGTTCACCCTGCTGTCTTTCCTGAACACGACGAAGTACCCGGCGTCTCTGTCATTTCTACTGATGACTCTTGGCCCGGCACTGTTGTTCCTGGCCTGGGCGGATCGCCTCCGTGTGAGCGAGCGGAACCCGCTCCTGGTCTTCGGCCGTGTGCCGCTGTTCTACTTCATCGTCCACATCCCGCTCATCCACGTCCTTGCAATCGGGTTGACGTGGCTCCGCTACGGGGCGGCGCCGTTCCTGTTCGAGCCGCCGCCGACGCTTGGCACGCCGCGGAACGTGTTTCCACCTGATTACGGATGGGATCTGTGGGTCGCGTACGCTGTCACGGCCGCGGTCGTTGCCGCGCTCTATCCGCTGTGCCTTGTCTTCGCGCGGCTCAAAGCGAAGCGGCGAGATGCTTGGTTGAGCTACTTGTAGAACGCTACCGTTCACACTGCTCGGTTCTCGCTTCTCAGTTCGTGTTCAGTTTCGGTTCCGAGTTCATGTTCGCGGTTCAGGTTCTGGGTTCGGGCAGTCGCGAACTCCGAACCCGGAACACCGAACCGAACGTGAACACGAACTGAGAACCGAGCACGGAGAAGCATGAACTGTACGATTCAGTTCTCAGACCGGCCGACTGGCGGCGCCGCCTCGACCACGCAGCTCTTCCGCGCGCTATGCGCCTCTCCCGGCAGTTGAGGCGGGCGCGCTAACATGACAATCCGTCCTTGGCGCGGATATCGATGACTCAGACGCTCGAGTTCCTCGCAGGCGGCGGCGACGTGGGCGCGCTGATGCGCGCCCACGACTGGTCCAGCGTCGCCGCTCGGCCCGCCCGAACCGCTGGCCGCCAGTCGCTGCGCACGGTCGTCGGCGCTGCTGCTGCAGTCGCGGTTCCCGATGTTCGTGGCCTGGGGGCACGGAGCTCGGCTTCCTCTACAACGATCCGTACGCCGAGATCCTCGGCGCCAAGCATCCGCGCGCGCTCGGCAGCCGGTTCTACGACATCTGGTCGGAGATCTGGCCGGACATCAGCCCGCTGATCGATGCCGCGATGGCCGGCCAGGCCACCTACCGCGAGGACCTTCCGCTCGTCATGAACCGCAAGGGGTACGACGAGCAGACCTGGTTCACCTTCTCCTACTCGCCGGTCCGCGACGAGAGCGGCAAGGTCGCCGGCATGTTCTGCGCGGTGCTCGGAGACGACGCAGAAAGTGCTGCGCGGACGCGCGGCGCTGCGCGAGCTGAACGAGACGCTCGAGCGCCGCGTCGACGGAGGCGCTCGCCGAGCGCAAGCTCCTGGCCGACATCGTCGAAGGCACCGACGCGTTCGTCCAGGTCGTGGACCTCGACTATCGATGGCTGGCCATCAACCACGCGGCGGCCGACGAGTTCGAGCGCATCTTCGGCGTTCGTCCGAGGGTCGGCGACAGCATGCTCGACCTGCTCGCGGCGCAGCCCGAGCATCAGGCGCGCCGTGCAGGCGGTGTGGAGCCGCGCCCTCGCCGGCGAGGAGTTCACCGCGATCGAGGAGTTCGGCGATCCGGCGCGCGATCGGCGCGCCTACGAGATGCGCTTCAACACGCTGCGCGATCGCGACGGCCACCGCATCGGCGCCTACCAGTTCGTCTACGACGTCACCGAGCGCCTGCGCGATCAGGAGCGGCTGCGGAACGCCGAGGCGGCGCTTCGCCAGGCGCAGAAGATGGAATCGCTCGGCCAGCTGACCGGCGGCGTCGCGCACGACTTCAACAACCTGCTCGCGGTGTTCGCGAGCGGCCTGCAGCTGCTCGAGCGCATGCCCGGCGCGTCGCCGCCGGCCGCGCGTCTTCGACGCCATGCGCCGTGCGGTCGCACGCGGCACCGGCCTGACGCGGCACCTGCTGGCCTTCTCGCGCCGCCGGCCGGTGAACCCGGAGTCGATCGACATCGTCGCCCACCTGAAGGGCATGCGCGCGATGCTCGACGGGTCGCTCGGCGGGCACATCGAGGTCGCAGATGCACTTCGGCGCCGGGGCTCTGGCCGGTCGAGGTCGACGCCGGCGAGATGGAGCTGGCGATCCTGAACCTGTGCGTGAATGCCCGTGACGCGATGACTGACGGCGGCGTCATCACGATCGCCGTGGAGAACGCTGCAGGCGGTGGACGAACAGGGCCGCGGGCGGAGTTCGTCAAGATCTCCGTCGCGGACACCGGCTGTCGGCATGCCGCCCGAGGTGCAGGCGCGCGTCTTCGAGCCGTTCTTCACGACCAAGGACGTCAGCAAGGGATCGGGGCTCGGCCTGCCGCAGGTGTATGGCTTCGCGCAACAATCGGGCGGGCGCGTGTCGATCGACAGCGAGGTCGGCGTCGGCACGATCGTGACGCTGCTCCTGCCGCGATCGCTCACGCGATCCGGTCGGCGCCGCTCGCACCGCCGACGCCGTCGGGCGTGCCCGCGCCGAAGGGCGATCGCCGAGCGCCGCGGACATGTCCTGCTGGTCGAAGACGACAAGGAGGTGTCGGCGCTCACGCGTGAGATGCTGAGCTGCCTCGGGTTTTCGGTGACGCACGTCGTCGAGCGCGGAGGCGGCGCTGGGCGCGCTGGCCGACGCGCGCGACGATCGACGTCGTGCTCTCGGACATCATGATGCCCGGCGGCGTCAGCGGCCTCCAGCTCGCTCGCGAGATCCGAGCGGCGCCATCCCGACCTGCCCATCGTCCTGACCACCGGCTACGTCGAAGCCGCCGCCGGCATGAAGGACGGCGAGTTCGGCTTGCTGCTCAAGCCGTACACGCTCGAGGCGCTCGCCGAGGCCCTGGGCGTCGAACTGAAGGAAGACGTCCGCTAGACTTAAGACTAAATCGCGAGATCCTCGTCAGGCAGATCGATCCGAGCCCGAATCACGACAGCCATCTTGCGCACCAGCACCCGCCACGTCATGACGAGCGACGTGAGGCACAGCGCCGTTCCGCCAAGCATCAGGGCGATCACGACGATGTCCCAGAGCGGGCGGTACTTGTAGAGCCACGGAAAGTCGAGCGAATGGAGGCCGTGGTAGAGCCAGCGGTTCACCCAGCCGCGCGCGCTGTACTGGCCGACCACGGTGGCCGTCTTCGGGTCGATGTAATACCGGGTGGCGACCGCGTCGTTCAGCCGCGCGTAGACGACCGGGAGCGGGCGGTCCCCGCGTCGATCGAGATAGTACGCGTCGTACTCGTCAACGACCCGGAGCTCGCCGAGACTCTCCCCGAGCGCCTCGCGCACCACGCGCATCACGTCCTCAGGATCGATCGTCGTCCTGGGATGGCCCTCGACTGGAATCAGCCGGGTCTCGCCGCGCCCGTTGGTCGCGAGATAGAGCGGCTCGCCCGCGAATGACGTCCACTCCAGCTCCTTCACGTCGAAGTCGGGCACGGCGGCGATCGCGTCGCGCGGCGAACGGCCGGCGTAGGCCGACAAGGGCTGCGCGCGTCCGCCGCGCAGTGCGTTCGCGACGTTCAGACCGCGACCGGCGCTGCCGTCCGATGCCGGGACGGTCAGGTCGGTCAGCCGATTCATGATCGGGAACGGTCCCATCGAGAGCAAGCCGCTGAACGCCCATGTCGTCGCGACGACGCCGAAGAAGAGGCCGGCGATCGCGTGCCACCGCTTCCACCGTCGGTACGGGATGCTGGTCGGAGCGCCCGCGAACCGGTACCGCTTTCGCGGGGAGTACATCCAGACGATGATCGCGACGCCCACAAGCGCGGCGATGGTGCCGATCAGCGACGACCAGACCACGAACGAGAACCACTCGGCCTGATGCTTGCGAAGCGGCGTGAAGTAAAGCCAGTGCGGGATCGCGCCCAGGTAGGCCCAGAATCGGGATGAGGTCGTGGTGTACTGCACCACGTCGCCGGTGTTGCCGTTGACATAGACCTGCTGGCCGTCGGGCCACGAGTACTTGAACAGCGGCCGGACGTTTCGAAGCGAGCCGACCGTCCACTGATCGACGTCTTCGACCGGGCGCTTGGTGGCATCGTTCCGCGGCCGCCCGGCCCACGCGGCCGCCGCGCGGTCCATCATGGCGGCGTCGACGACTCGATGCACGCTGCCATCGTCCGCGTGCACCATCGCGGCGCCGGCCCCCCGCCCTCCACCGCCACGCCCGCCGCCGCTGAAGCGATACACCGGCCGCCCGTCGAAGCTGCCCAGGCGCACCGGCCCTGGCCCGAGCGAGTCGAGGGCCCCGAATCTGGAGCGCGCTCCAACGCCGCGAGCGCCTGTTCAGGCGAGATCGTGATTTGTGCGGGATCGAGCTTCGGTGCTCGTTGCAGCCGGTCGCCGGCGCTGATCTCGGGGTAGCTCCAGTACATCATCACGATCCCGGAGAGGAACCAGATCGTGAAGATGAGCGAGAGCGCCACGCCCAGCCATCGATGAACGAAGATGAGCAGTCGTATCACTGAGCTTCGGAGTAAGCCGAGCGGGCCGCGGCGGCGAGGCCATTGGCGCGCGGCCAGCCGGGGTGCTGCGCCTGGAACTCCGCCTGCACCGTGGTGGCCACTTCGTCCGCCGTGCGTCCGCCGGCCTTGAGCTCGCGGGCCCGCGCCTGCACGCCCTGCATGATCGTCCGATTGGTCCCGATGATCGTGCCCGGTCCGACCTCGCCGTGGGCCGGCACGATCGTCTGGGGCTTCAACGTCTCGAGCGTGTCGAACGCCGCCAGCCACGCCTTCATGCTCGATACGGCCGTGGCTGCCAGGAACGAATTGTTCATGATCACGTCGCCGGCGAAGAGAACGTTGTCGCCCTCGACGAAGAACGCCGTGTCGCCGCGCGTGTGCGTCGGCCCCACTACGAGGAAGCGCACGCGCACGCCGCCGAGGTCGAGCGCGTAGGTGCGATCGAACGTGATGGCCGCCGGGCGCCGCGCGGCATCCTTCAGGATCTCGGCCGTCGCCGGCGAGCGTCCCGAGAACATCTTCACCATCTGCATCCCGCCCTCCTCGAACTCCTGCCTCCTGCACCGTGGAGTTGATGTACTTCGCGGACGGCGGGAACGCGTTGTAGCCGGTCGTATGCTCGGCATGAAAATGAGTCGACGCGATGTACAGTTCGGAGTTCTTGCTGACCTTGGCCACCTCACGCAACACCGTCTCGCCGTTCCGGCGTCCGAGCCCAGGGTCGATGACCAGCGTGGCGCGCGAGCCGACGACGATGCCGACGTTCGGCACGAGCCCGACATTGGCATCCGGGATCACATAGCTGTGAGCCGCGAGTTTCACGGTGGCGTTCTCCCGGACCAGCGGATCCGGCGCGGGGCCCCGCTGGGCGGCGACGGTTGACGCGGCGACCACGCAGGCGATGGGCAGCGGCAGGGACTTCAAGAAGTGTTGCTGCATGGCCGAAGTCTACTCGCCGCCGCCGCGTCCATGCCACTGCGATCCGAGTTGCGCGAATGCCTCGAGTGTCTTGAACCCGCCTTGGTTACACTGCGGCAGCACCTCGTTGCCGGACGAATCAGCACTCATGCCATCAACAGCGGTTACCAACGACGCGCGGCTGGCGCGCGACCTCGGCACCTGGAGCGCCACCGCGGTCGTGATCGGCACGATCATCGGCAGCAGCATTTTTCGCCTGCCGGGACCGGTGGCCCGGGAAGCGGGCAGTGCCGGCGCGATTGGCGTGCTCTGGGTTCTGGGAGGCGCGATCGCGCTCGCCGGCGCACTCTCGCTCGCGGAGCTCGCGGCGGCGATTCCACGGACTGGCGGGATCTACGTCTTCCTTCGAGAGACCTACGGGCGCTGGGCCGCGTTCCTGTTCGGGTGGTCGATGCTGGTGATCAACCCCGCTGCTTACGCCTTTGTCGCCATGGTCTTCGCGGAGTCGCTCGTCAGCGTGGCCCCGGCGCTCGGCGGCGCCGAGCGCGTGATAGCAGCGGTCTCGCTCATCGTCCTCGTCGCGATCAATATCAGGCCGGTTCGGGTCGGTGCGGTCATCCTGAACGCGACGACGTGGGCGAAGGTGGCTGTTCTGCTCGTGCTTTCATTGGCAGCGATCGCCGCCGCCATCGCTTCCGGCGAGGCAGGCTCTCAGGCGTCTGCGCCAGCGCCGTGGAACTGGCCGCGGCTGGGTGTCGGCCTGATCCTGGTGATGGGCGCCTATGACGGCTGGCAGTGGGTTCCCCAGCTTGCAGGCGAAGTGCAGCAGCCGTCACGGTCGCTGCCCAGGGCGCTCGGGTTGGGTGTCTGCCTCGTCATCGCCGTCTATCTCATCGCGAACGCGGCCAACCTCGCGGTATTGCCGGCCGGCGCGCTTTCGGAATCGACACTCGTCACGGTCGATGTCGCCAGGCGGCTGTTCGGCTCGGCCGGCGCCGGGTTCGTGGCGGTCCTCATCATGGTATCGACGTTCAGCTCCAACCACGCCGGCATGATGACGGACCCGCGCGTGTTCTTCGCCATGGCGGAGGACGGCCTGTTCTTTCGCGCGGTCGCGGCAGTGCATCCCAGGCATCGCACGCCGCACATCGCCGTTGCGCTGCTCGGGGCGGGGGCCATCGCTTATCTGTTCGTCCGGACCGTCGAAGAGCTCGTCGGCACGCTGATCCTGGGCATGTGGCCGTTCCTGGCCCTGTCGGTTGCCGCCGTCATCATTCAGCGCCGCCGCCAGCCGGCACTCGTCCGTCCTTTTCGAGTTCCGCTGTATCCCTACGTGCCGATCTTCTTCCTGCTGGCGTGTGCAAGCATTTTTGCAAATGCGCTCCGCGAGCAGCCACGGTTCACGTTGATCAACTTCGCGATGCTGGTGGCGGGCCTGCCGATCTACTGGCTGTGGCGCCGGCGACGTCTCGATCCTGCCTGAGGGCGACGACGGGATCGATGCGCGCGGCGCAGGAATCAGCGCCGACGAGAAGGTATCTCACAAGTCAGCTGACCTGCGTCGCGAGCGAGCGCGCGAGCGTGTCGGGGAGTCCGAGGGGCGAAGCCCCTCGGGTAAGACCGAGTCTCGCGGTCACACGCCGGCGAAGAACGGCCGTGGCATCGCGAGCGCCGTCGCGGCGTCAGACGGAGGCAGCAGGTACAGCGTCATCGCGAAAATCAGGTAGACCATCAGCACGAGCACGCCCACGAACCACGCCGATCGCCCGTTGTTGGCGACGAGCGCTGCGGTGTATGTCGCGATCAGCATCATCACCACGGCGCCTGGCCAGAACCGCAGATCCATCGGCGTCGGACCGAGGACGTAGCTGAGGAACACGAGCATCGGCGCCACGAACAAGGCGATCTGCGACGCGCTCCCGAGCGCGATCCCCACGCTCAGATCCAGCCGGTTCTTGAGCGCGCCCGAGAACGCCGACGCCATTTCCGCCGCCGCGCCGACCAGGGCCACGACGATGAACCCGACGAACGCAGGCGTCATGCCGAACGCTTCGGCCGCCTGTTGTACCGATTCGACGAACACCTCGCTCACCAGGGCCACCAGTACCGTGACGACAGCCAGCGTTCCGAGCGCCACGCTGATCGGCCAGGACACCTCTCCGTCGTCGTGTCCGTGTTCGGCTGCCGCGAACAGCTCGCGATGCGTCCGGAGTGAGAACAGCATGCCGAGGGCGTACGCGACGATGAGCAGGACGGACAGCGCGACGCTCAACTGCTGCACGAACTCGGACGCCGGTCCGGTATCGGACATCTCGACCGCCGACGGAATCAACAGCGCGATCGTGGCGAGAAAGAGCAGGCTGGCCTGCAGCCGGGCGGTGACGCGGTTGAACTCCTGGACGTGGTGCTTCAGGCCGCCGAGCAGAAACGATGCGCCGAGCATGAACAGGCTGTTGGTCACGATGGCGCCGGCGATGGATGCCTTGACGAGCAGGTACTGGCCGGCGTTCAGCGCGGCCAGCGCAATCACGAGCTCGGTGAGGTTGCCGAGCGTCGCGTTCAGCAGGCCGCCGACGGTGTCGCCGGTCTTGGCGGCGACCGATTCCGTGGCGTGGCTGAGCAGCGTGGCGAGCGGCACGATGGCCAGCACCGACAACACGAACAGCCGCGTGTGTGCCTCGGGATCCATCGCCTGCGCGACGAACACGACCGGCACGAAGACCAGCAGCCAGGACATCCGGCTGGTGCGAAGCGTGTTCAATAGTCCGGTCATAACGAGGAATCGGGCGTTCCCGCGCCAGAGACATCCGGCTGACGACCGCGAAGAAGAAGCCGGTGGACCAGCCGCACATCAAGATGCCGGTCAGCGCTTCTATCGCTCCGACCAGCCGCCAGTCCTTCGGCAGGACTACATCGCCGTACCCGGTCGTCGTGTACGTGACGGCGCTGAAGTAGAGCGCCGACTGCAAATCCGGAATCGCCTCCCGCCAGACGTAGACCGACCCCCACACGACGATTTCGACCAGGTGGAGGATGATGATCCAGCCGGCCAGCCGGACGAACAGCCAGATCCACCGCCAGGCTGCCGGACGTCTGACGGCGTGACCGCGCACGGCGCGCAGTGCGACCGTCACGCCGGTCGCGTGAACCACGACACAGAAGGCCATCAGGCCCCAGGCGATGAGCAGCTGGGCAATCACAATTGAGGACGCAATACCTTCGCGACGAGCGATACCGCCGGAGGCAAGAAGCTTGCCTCACAGGGTGCAGTCGGGATCGCGCGGCCCGCGGCGGCTGGCCGTGTGTCGGGACGCCGCGGGATCACGAAATATCGCGACCGGAGCGCCTGCGAGTCGCTACCAGCGGTGATCGCGGTGGCTATTTCGTCCCCGGCGCGGCCGGTTGAAGGCTCGGCATCGCGCCGTTCGACTCCACGAGCCGGCGCGCCAGGTAGTTGACGACGGCGGCGTCGTTCCGGGCGGCGGTCAGGTACGCCGCGCGCAGCAGCTGCTCCCTGCGCCCGCGCAGCGCGTCGGTGATCCGCTCGCGCACGCCGGGGGTCGAGCAGGTCGCGCTGTCCGGCCGACTCGTGCGACACGACCAGCACCAGGGTGTGGCCGCCGCCCACGCTCGCCACGGTCACGCTCCCGGGCGGCTTGTTCAGGACCGCGTCGCGCAGCGGCGGCGGCAGCTGCTTGAGCCTCGACACCGGCACCAGGCCCAAGATCTCCGCCGCGCGGCGCCGTTTCAGCGTCTTCAGAGTAGCCCGCCGCGAGGTCGCCAAACGTGGCGCCGCTCTTGAGCCGTTCCATCAGCATCTGGGCCTTGGCCGTCGCCGCCTGCGGCGTCGTCGCATCGTCACCGCTCCGGTTCGTCAGGTTCGGGTCGGCCATCGGGGTGATCACGATCTGGGCGATGTGATACGACTCCTCGGCGAGGTTGAACTGCGACCGGTTCGCGATGAAAAAATCGCTGACGGCTTGATCCGCGACCGCCACCTTGGATCCGACTTCCTGCGCGATGACCTTCTGGATGAGCAGTTCGCGGCGGAGTCCCTCACGCATTTCCTCCGGCGACAGGCTCCGGCGTGCCAGCTCTTTCTGGAACTCCTCGTCCGAGATGTTCTTCTTCGCGTCGCCGTACGCGGTATCGAGCTCGGTCTGCGGGCACTTCGATCTTCAACTGCGCGGCCTTCGCGATCAGGATGTCCTGGACGATGAGATCGTTGAGCAGATTCAGCTTGGCGGTCAGAGCCTCTTCGTCCGACATGACCTGCGAAGGATCCGATTGGCGCCGGAAGGCCTTGTCGACGTCGTTACGAGTGATCGTCCGGCCGTCGACGGTCGCCCAGGTGTCGACAGAGATCGACGGCGCCGGGGTCGCTGGCGCGGTGCGGCACGCTGAGAGACACAGCAGGCTCGAGACGAGCACGAAGAGGCCAGATCGGTTACAGAACGCAGCGGTCGAAGCCATGGTCATTTACCGTTTCCGGGCGAGCGCCCAGAACTGTTTCTCGTTGAGCAGCGTAATGCGGTGGCCCTTCCCTCGCAGACGCTTGATTTCCATCAGCTTCAGCCCGCCCTGACGTCCGGCGGCCTGAAGCGGGTTGGGCTTTCCACGGACGACAACGGTTGTCCGCACCGAGGGCCCGGAGTGGACAACCGCGCCGGCGCGCTTTGCGGCCAACGCCGCCTCTCGGCGCCGCCGGCTCAGGATACCCGTAAATGCGAGGTGGACGCCTTTCAGCGTCCGCAGCACACCGGCCTTCAGCGAGGCGGGCGGCGTCTGCAGCGCCTCGATCAGCTCGTTGGCGTTCTCGTACCGCTTCCTGCGCTCGCCGATGCAGCGGTAGATGATCTCCTTCAAGTGATCGCTGCACGCCAGCCCGCGGACTTCGGACGTGCGAATCCTCGCCCGGGCGTCGCCTTTCACCAGCATCGCCAGCAGCTGTCCGACCTGATAGACGTCGTCGCGCGCGCGCCATTTCGGCGCCGCGCCCTCGAGGAACTCGCTCGGCGCCGTCAGCGTATTCATCGTTCGCGCCGTAATCCCGCGGCCATCGCTCTGCTGCCGGACGATGCCGAAGTCGCCCAGCTTGAGCCGCCGCCCCTCGCACACGAACACGTTGACCGGCGTCAGGTCGCGGTGAAGCAGTTGTCCGCGATGGAGCTTGCCGAGCACCTCCAGGATGCCGGCGATCTCGCGTCGCACCGCAGTCTCCTTCCAGATGCGGCCGTCGCGGTACAGGAACGCGCTCAGATCGCCGTGCGGCGCGTACTCGAGCGCCAGGCAGTACAGCACCGAGCGTCCCGTTTCCAGCAGCGGGAACGCGTCGTACACGCGGATCGCCCGCGGATGATCGTCGAGCAACCGCCCGAAGTACGCTTCGCGCACCCAGCTGTCGATGCGGCGGCTGATCTTGATGCACACGATCTCCGGCACATCGCTCGATCGGCCGAGGCGCCGCGACAGGTAGACCTGTCCGAATCCCCCCTGACCCAGGAACCGCTCGACCTGATAGTGCAGGCTGGTTTCGGGACTGGCGACGATCTGTCCAGGCGCGAGCAGGTGGCCGCCGCCCTCGATCGAGCCAAGGGCCGCCGTGGCCACGCGCGTCGTCGCCGCGGAAAAGCGTGTCGGCATGATGCGATTCTTGTGACGGAATCGATCCGAGACTATAACCATCTTTTTCTGACGCCGACCAGAAAACGGGTGCTGATGCGCTCCGGTGCGCCACAAACGTCCACGCGCGCGGCGCGTCGGGGGTGGCGGCTTGGCACCGGGCACCTCGCAGGCTAGACTGCGATGATTGTGGATGGCGCAGCCAGCTGATCAGTACAGGCGCCTCGTGGATGCGTCCCCCGACGGCATCCTGGTCGTCCGCGATTCCCGCATTGAATTCCTGAACCCCGCCGCGGTGCGGCTGCTAGGGGCCGCCTCGCCGGACGACGTTCTCGGCAAGTCACCGTTCGACTTGCTGCACGCCGACAGTCACGGCGTCATCCGTGAGCGGATCGAGCGGCGGCTGCGAGGCGACACTCTGCCGCCGGTCGAAGCGCAGATCGTGACGGTGCGACGGCGGCGTCACCGATGTGGAATTCAACGCGACGCTGCTGGACAACCGCGACGGCGGCTTGATTCAGCTCATCGTCCGCGACATAGGTGAGCGGAAGCGGCGCGAAGCGGCCCTCCGCGAAAGCGAGGAGCGCCTCATGCTCGCGTTCGCAGGCGCGCAGGAAGGCGTGTGGGACTGGAATCTCGAGACCGGCGCGGTCGTCTATTCGCCGCGATGGAAGCAGATGCTCGGCTACGCGGATGACGAGATCCCGCCGACGGTGGCGGCCTGGGAACGGCTGCTCCATCCTGACGACCGTTCCCGCGCGGAGGCGCTGAACGACGCGGTACAGACGAGGGCGGCCGACCTACGAAGGGGAGTTCCGGCTGCGCCACAAGGACGGTCACTACATCACGGTTCTGACGCGCGGCCTTCCAGTCCGCCGCGAAGCCGACGGACAGGTCGTGCGGATCGTCGGCACGCATCTCGACATCACGGAAAACAAACGGACCGAGACCGCTCTGCGCGAGAGCGAGGAGCGGCTCAGCGCTCGCGTTCGCTGGGGCCCAGGAAGGAGTCTGGGACTGGGACCTGGAGACCAACGCGGTCGTGTATTCCTCGCAGTGGAAGCAGATGCTCGGCTACGCCGACGACGAGATCGAGCCGCACATCAGCGCCTGGGAGCGGCTCGTCCACCCGGGCGATCGAGCCGTGGCCGACAAGGCGCACGACAGCGTGACCCGCGGCCAGCCGACCTACGAGGCCGAATTCCGGCTCCGCCACAAGGACGGCGCATTACGTCCAGATCCTGTCGCGCGGGTATCCGATCCGCCGCGGGCCCGGCGGGCCGGTCGTTCGGATCGTCGGGACGCACTTCGATCTCACCGAGCGCAGGAAGCGAGAGGCCGAGCACGCCCGCACCGAGCTCCTGGCGCACCTCGTGTTCGTCCAGGAAGACGAGCGCCGGCGCATCGCCCGCGACATGCACGACCAGTTCGGCGAACAGCTGACGGCCTTGAGCCTGCGGATCGGGTTGCTGCGGGACGCCTGTGCGGAGCGGCCGGACCTCGCGAACCATGTCGGCGCTCTTGCGGAGATCGCCGAGCGGCTCGACCGGGATGTCGATCAGCTCGTGTGGGAGCTCCGCCCGACCGCGCTCGACGACCTCGGGCTGCGGGCCGCGCTCGCCAACTACATGCAGGAGTGGTCCGGGCGCTTCAACATCGCCGCCGAGCTGCACACGACGGGGCTGCTCGACGATCGCCTCGCCTCAGAGGTGGAAACCGCGCTCTATCGAATTGCGCAAGAAGCCCTCAACAACGTCGCGAAGCACTCGCGCGCCCGGCGAGTCGAAGTGATCCTCGAGCGGCGGCCGGACTGCGTGCTGTTGATTCTCGAGGACGACGGTGTGGGGTTCGCGCACGCGGACGCCGGCAAGGCGCACCAGGGTTACGGATTGGTCGGGATGCAGGAACGCGCCGCGCTCGTCGGAGCAAGCCTGGAGATCGAATCGACCCCCGGCAAGGGGACGACCATCCTGGTGCGGATCGCAGTGCCTGCCCGGGCCGGGCAGGTGATCGACCATGTCTGACAAGGCCAGGCGCCTGCGCGTGCTTCTCGCCGACGATCACGTCACGGTCCGCCACGGCCTCAAGCTGTTGATCGACGGCGAGTCCGACATGACGGTCGTCGCCGAGGCGAGCGACGGCGAGGCGGCCATCCGCAAGGCGCTGGAGCTGAAGCCCGACGTCGTGGTGATGGACATTTCCATGCCGCGGATGAATGGGCTGGCGGCGACCCGCGCCCTCAAGAAAGCCCAGCCCGACGCGCGGATCGTCACCCTGACGCGGCATGCCGACGATGCCTATCTCCAGGAGCTGCTCAGGGCCGGGGTGTCGGGATATGTGCTGAAACGGAGCGCGCCGACCGAGCTGCTGCACGCGATCCGGGGCGTGGCGGCCGGAGGCCAATACCTGGACTCGACGCTGACTGCCCGGGTGACGGCTGGTTTCGCGGCGAAACAGGGCGGCGCGAAGAAACCGGCATCGAATCTGACTGATCGCGAGGCCGAAGTGCTCCGCTTGATCGCCTCGGGCTACGGCAACAAGGAGATCGCCGCGCGGCTCGACCTGAGCACCAAGACCGTGGAAGCGCACAAGGCCAACGCGATGCGGAAACTGGACCTGAACGGCCGAATCGACATCGTCAAGTACGCCGTTCTCCAGGGATGGCTCGATAACGCGTAATCCGTCCGTCCGGCAATCTCTGCAAGGGATTTTCCCTAGGCCTGCCACGGTATCTTCCCGATAGCACGCGCGTCCCGACGAACGTAGATTCACCGCGTTCAGCTACAGGGGGGCGTGTCCGTGGAGTACCAAGCCCGGTTCTGTTCCAGCAACCCGAACACCGCGCCGTACGCCTCAAGGCCGTTTGGTGGTGCCGATTCGGCGGCTCCACCGTCGGCCGCTAGAGATCTGAAGATGGCCCGAGCCACCAACACGAACGTGCTGGTCGTGGGGCCGGACCCACTCGTCAAGAACGTCCTGAACCTGGTGGTACCTGATGCCAGGCGGGATAAAGCCGTCCACTGTCAGGGCGGGCGACTGCAGCTCCCGCAGGTGTCGCCCCAGCCGGCGATGGTCGTCGTGCGTGACGTCGACAGCTTGACGCCGGCGGAACAGCGCAAGCTGCTGGACTGGCTGGAGGCCGCGAGCACCCGGACCCAAGTGGTCAGCACCGCTTCAGTCCCTCTTCTGCCGCTCGTGCAGGCACACGCCTTCAACGACACGCTGTACTACCGCCTGAACACGATCTACATCGACCTGTTCGAGTAGAAGTCGACGCGCCACCACCCGGCGATGCGCCCGTGAAACAACGAGTCGGCGACCTGTGGAGGTCGCCGACTCGGAACGGCTGCGCGCCTGCCTTCCCAAACATGCAACGGTTCCGCCTCTGGTGACACCACTAGAAGCTATCCCACAAACAAGCTGCGTCGCGAGCGAGCGCGCGAGCGAGCCACGCGAACGGAGCGCGCCGGCGCCGCAGCCTGCCCACCGAAGCGCCTTTGCTTCGTGGACGCGAAGGTGGGGCGCGCGAGAGAGCGTGTCGGGGAGTCCGAGGGGCGAAGCCCCTCGGGTAAGACTGGAACCGAAGCGATCGCTTACACTGCTCGGCGGAATCGGCCTGAAGGAGCGCTGATACCCATGCCCGACGCGGGGATGCGGCCTATCGCCAATCTGCAGCTCGACTGATGAGGCTCATGTCGACGCCAGACCTCTCCAGCGATCGCTGGCGGCGCGTGAAGGAAATCCTCGGGGCGGCTCTCGAGGTCGAGGCGGATCGGCGCCAGCAGCTGCTCGACGAGCGGTGTGGCGGTGACGCCCCGCTGCGCGGCGACGTCGAGGCGCTCCTGCAGGCCCATGCTGGTGCGTCGTCGTTCCTCGAGCAGCCGGCGGTCGCGCCGGTCACGGTTCTCGGCACGGATCCGTATATCGGCCAGCGCTTCGGCGCGTATCTGATCGAACGCGCCATCGGACGCGGGGGCATGGGCACGGTCTACCTGGCGCGGCGCGCCGACGACGCCTTCGAGCGACTGGCCGCCGTCAAGACGATTCGCCGCGGCATGGACTCCGAGGCGGTGATCGGCCGCTTCCGGCACGAGCGGCAGATCCTGGCCTCGCTCGACCACGCGAACATCGGCGCGCTTTTCGATGGCGGCACCACGCCGGACGGTCTGCCGTACTTCGTCATGGAGTACGTCGAGGGCGTGTCGATCGATCGCTACGCGGACGAGCACCGGTTGAGCACACGCGCGCGGCTGGAATTGTGCCTGCCGATTCTCGATGCCGTTCAGCACGCCCACGAGCACCACGTCATTCATCGAGACATCAAGCCCGGCAACGTGCTGGTGACGCCGGCCGGTCATCCGACGCTCCTCGACTTCGGTATCGCGAAGATTCTGGATCCGGACGGCGATGGCACGACGACGCTGACCGCGTACGGCCGGCCGATGACTCCCGACTACGCGAGCCCCGAGCAGCTGCGTGGAGAGGTCGTCACCGCGTCGACGGATGTGTACGCGCTCGGCGTGCTGCTCTACGAGCTGCTGACCGGGCATCGACCGTTCGGGTTGGCGCTTCATTCACCCGAGGAAATGGCGCGGCTGGTGGCAGACCGCGATCCGGATCGCCCGAGCGCGGTCATCGCCCGGACCGATACCGTGCGGCTCCACGATGGGACGACGGTGGACGTGACGCCGGATACTGTGAGCGCCGCCCGCGAGAGTTCGCCGGCCGCGCTCCGCCGGCAACTGAGCGGTCCGCTCGACGAGATCGTGCTGAAGGCGTTGCGGCGGGACCCGGCCGAGCGTTATTCGACCGTCGCCGAACTGGCCCGGGATCTGCGGCGCTACGTGTTCGAAGAGCCTGTTCGGCTGTCATGGGACGCGCGACGCTATCGAACGCGGCAATTCATCCGACGGCATCGGGCGAATCTTGCGGTGGCGGCGCTCGTGGCTGTGGCGGCGGGCGCGACGGCCGTGATCACGTGGCGGGCCGCGGAGCGCCCCGCCGCCGTGCCGGCCACAGCGTCACAGGCCGTCCAGCGTCCGTCGCTAGCCGTACTTGGCATCCGCAACCTGTCGGCGCGGCCCGGCGACGAATGGCTGTCGACCGCACTCGCCGAGATGTTGACGACCGAACTCGCCGGGGACGGACAGCTGCGCGTGGTGCCGCCGGAGCGCGTCGCGCGCGCCACCAGCGATCTGGGCGCCGCGGGTGAAATCATCGAGCGGCTCCGCACGTCGCTGGCGGCTGACCACGCGGTAGTGGGGACGTTCGCGGTGACCGACGGACCGCCGCCGCGAGCGCTGCGCATCGACGTGCGGGTTCATCAGAGCGAGAGCGATCCGATCGCGGTGGCCGCCACCGGCGACGAAGGACAGCTGTTCGCGCTGGTCGCGAAGGTGGGCGGTGATCTGCGCGCGCGCCTTGGCCTTCGCGAGGCCTCCCCGGAGGCTGTCACCCGCGCGCAGGCCGGGTATCCGCAAGCGCTGGAGGCGATCAGGCTCTACGCCGACGGGATGGCGCGGCTGCGGCGGCTCGATGCCGTGGCGGCTCGCGATCGCCTGCAGCAGGCCGACGCGCGCGAGCCCGGGAACCCCTTGATTCAGGTCGGGCTCGCCTCGGCGTGGGCGGCGCTCGGCTACGATGCGCGCGCCGCGGCGGCGGCCCAGGTGGCGTTCGACGCGTCGGGGGCCCTGAACCGCGAAGATCGCCTGAGCGTCGAGGGTCGGCTCTATGAGGCGCAGCGCAAGTGGCCCAACGCGGTCGATGTCTACCGGACGCTGTGGGGGTTCTTCGCGGACAACATCGAGTATGGGTTGAAACTCGCCGCGGCGCAGACGGCCGCCGGTGAGGCCAGGGATGCGCTGAAGACCGTCGAAGCGATGCGTCGCCTGCGGGCGCCCGACAATTCGGATCCGCGGATCGACCTCGAAGAAGCGCAGGCGGCCACGGCGCTGGGCGACTACACCCGCGAATCGACCGCCATTCAACAGGCGGTCGCCCGCGCCGAGCAGATCGGGTCGCGTCTCTTCATCGCGCGGGCGCGCCTCCTCGAGGGCCGGAGCTTCTTCAACCGTGGGGAACTGGCGCGCGCCGAGCCCCCGCTCAGCCGGGCACAGGCCATCTTCATCGAGGTCGGCGATGGTGCGGGCGCCGCGTCGGCGCTGAACGCGCTCGGGAACGTGCTCGCCGACCAGCAGGACATCAAACGGGCCGAACAGATGTTCGCCGACTCGCTCAGGGCGAGCGAGGAGATCGGCGACCGCCGTGCGATGTCGGCGGCGCTCAACAATTGGGGGATCCTGCTCAAGGACATGCGCCGCTTCGACGAATCGCGGCGCGCCCACGAACGCGCGCTCGCTCTGCGGCGGGAAATCGCCGACCGGAACTGGATCGCCATCTCGCTCAGCAACATCGGCGTGGTCTTCTTCGAACAGGACCGTCTGGCCGACGCGGCGAAGCAGTATCGCGAGTCGTTGGCGATCGTGCGGGAGCTCGGCGATCAGCGCGGCGAGGTTCGCGCCCTTCACAACCTCGCGGTTGTCGACCGGGAGCTCGGGAATCTGGCAAGCGCGCGCCAGGGCTACGAAGCCACGCTGGCGATCCGGGATCGCATCGGCGACAAGCGCGGCGGTGTGGCGGCCCGCGTGGAACTCGGCCTGGTGCTGCTGGCACAGGGCGAGCTCGAGTTGGCCCGAAAAGCCGAGACCGAAGCGCTGGCCCTCGCGCGTGAGATTCCGATGAGAACCGGCGAGTCGCAGGCGCTGTTCCAGCTCGCCGAGATCGCCCGCGGCGCCGGCGATCTGCCCGCGGCGAGACGCCAGCACGAGCAGGCGTTGGAGATCCGCCGGTCGATGAACGAGACGCGGACGCTGTTCGAAAGCCGCGTGGCGCTCGCCGAGCTCTCGCTGGACGAAGGGCGGCCCGCCGACGCGGAACGCGACGCCCGCCAGCTGACGGGTGAATCGCAGCCGGAGTTCGATCGCACCCGGCTCGTCGCGTTGCACATTCTCACCGCGCGTGCCCGCCTCGCGCTGGCCGATCCGGCCGGTGCCGCCGCCGCGCTGGCCCTGGCGCGGCCACTCGTCGCGAAGAGCGAGCGCATCGATCCGCGCCACGCTTTTGCGATCGCCGAGGCGCAGGTCGACGCGGCGCGAGGTGATCGCGATCGCGCTCGCACCCGGTTGTCGGCGCTTTGCTCGTCGTTGGCGGCGTCGAGCATGGTGCTTCGAGGTCGTGAGTGCCGCGACACGCTCGCGCGGCTCGACGCGGTTCGGTGAACGCCGGGCCTGAAAGGCCCGGCCTACAAAGGCCAAATTCATGACAAGGCGGATCCAACATGTGGCATTGGCGGTCGTGGTGATGGCAGTGCCGGCGACGGCCGTCGCCCAGGGTGATGCCGGTCCTCGCGTGGAGAAAACGTATGGAGAAGGGCTGCCGCGCGATCGCGGACGGCTCCTCTTCGA
Organism: uncultured Acidobacteriota bacterium; assembly: GCA_963825245.1. GTDB lineage: Bacteria > Acidobacteriota > Vicinamibacteria > Vicinamibacterales > CAVVIG01 > CAVREM01. The sequence goes on along the minus strand of CAWGSJ010000014.1, from coordinate 956,389 downwards.
GGACAGCCAATACCCCACCTGGCCGCTGACCGAATCGCAGAAGCCATACGCGGCCATCGATGGAGCGCGGATGAAGCGCCACGTGGTCAACCTGGCGCAGATCGCGCTCGGCGATCGCGATGCCGGCCACAAGTGGTGGGGCCGGCTGCCCGGTACGGCGGCCGATCGCGAAGGGATGGCCTACATGACCGCCGAATTCGAGCGGCTCGGCTTGAAGGTCGAGCACTTTCCGTACGTGCTTCCCGAGGACTGGCGGCCGACCGATTTCGCCGCGAGTTATCAGACGGCTGATGGAAAGACCATCACACTCGAAACAACCTTTCCGGTGGCCGATACCAAGCCGACCGGCCCGCGGGGCGTGACCGCGGAAGCCGTCTGGGTGGGGATCGGTGCAGGGGCCGATTTCATCGGCCGGGACGTCAAGGGGAAGGCGGTCGTCATCTACAGCACGTTCGTCCCCGGCGGCCGGAGTCATTCGGCCAGCGATCGCGCCGGCCTGTTCAACGCCAACACGCGCGCGGTCAAGGCCGGCGCCGCGGTCGTCCTCAACGTCATGGCGGTTCCCGGCAACGGTCAGTTCCAGCCCGAAGGCGGGCTGACCGCGGTGCCGCACTTTACGATCAGCCAGGACGAAGGCTTCGCCCTGCGCGACCGCCTCGACAACGGCGAGCGGATCACGATGACGTTCCGGCTCGTTGTACCTGAGCTCCGCGACGTGAAGACCGAGTACACGATCGCCACGCTTCCCGGCGTGTCCGACGAGCAAATCGTCGTGATGACGCACACCGATGGCTACTTCCAGGCCGCGACCGACAACGCCGCCGGCATGGCGAGCGCGCTCGAGATCGCGCGCTTCTACGCGCAGAAGCCGCTCGCTGAGCGGCCGCGGACACTGAAGTTCATCCAGTTCCCCGATCATCATCACGGCGAGGTGGCGCGGGGCCGTCACATCGACAAGAGCTACCCGTGGGACAAGGTCGCGGTGAAGCTGACGATGGAGCATCCCTCGCAGACGTTGCTGTACATGTACAACAACGATCTGACACCGACCAACGCGATCGGGGCCTTCCGCTGGAACGCGCTCGGCAGCGCGGAGTTCGAGCGGATGGTGTTCGAGACGCTCCGCGAGTTCGGCGTCTCCGTGTATGCGCAGGAGGATGGCCCGAAGAATGGAAACTATGCGCCTTCGTTCCACATCATCGAGCACGTCATCTATCACACGTCACTCGACGTACCGGAGCTCGTGCCTGCCAGCGGGCTCGAGCGCACCACCCGCGCATTCGTCGCCGCTCTCGATCGAGCCAACCGGATGACGATGGAGCAGCTCCGCGGTCCCGGGTTTCCACCTCAGCGGCCGCAGGGCGCCGTGTCAGGTACGGGGGCGAACGAATAGAGTCAACTGAGGGGACGGAGGGAACGGATAAACAACGGAGCAACGGAGAAATCCGTTTCCTCCGCCGGCTCCGTTATCGGGAATTTACAAGCCGCCGCCCCGCCGCGCGACACTACAATAGCGCCTTCGAATCCAAGGACGGTCCACGTGCAGATACGGAGAAGCGCCGCGGTATTCGCCGCCGTACTCCTGGCGTCTGTGGCCGCGCTGCAAATCGCGCGCGCGCAGGCAGGGAGCCCCGCCAGCCTGCTGGCCCTCGACACCGCGTACACGCAGAACTTCGACACGCTCGCCTCGGCCGGCACGTCCAGCGTGCTGCCGGCCGGATGGGAGTTCGTCGAGAGCCTGGCCAACGCCAACACGACGTACACGGCTGGAACCGGCAGCAGCAACGCCGGCGACACCTACAGCTTCGGCCCGGCGGCGAGCGCCGAGCGCGCGTTCGGCGGCCTGCAGAGCGGCAGCCTGATTCCGATCGTCGGCGGATTCTTCTCCAACGACACCGGTGCGACGATCACCAGCCTCGAGATCTCGTATACGGGAGAGCAATGGCGGCTCGGCGCGATCGCGACCGGCCGCATCGATCGCCTCGATTTTCAGTACAGCCTCGAACGCGACCAACCTCAGTACCGGGCGTGTGGGTCGACGTCGACGCGCTCGACTTCGTCGCGCCGGTCACCGCGGGCGCGGTGGGCGCGCTCGACGGTCAGGCAGCGGCCAACCGCGCTGCCGTCAGCGGCCTCATCACCGGCATCAGCATCCCGCCCGGCACGACGTTCCGCATTCGCTGGGTCGACTTCAACGCATCGGGCGCCGATGACGGGCTGGCCGTCGACGACTTCACGTTGATTCCGCACGGCGGCGGCGAGGCGACCCTTTCGGTCGGTGACGCGTCGGTCACCGAAGGCAACAGCGGCACGATGATCGCCAGCTTCACGCGTCTCCGTCTCGACCGCCGCGCACGGCGGCGTCACGTTCGACATCGCGACGGCTGACGGCACCGGTCCGTCGGCGCGCGACCACGGCCGACGCCGACTACGTCGCGCGTGCCGCGTCGGCGCCGTTGTCGTCCCGCCAGGGCAGACGAGCTATTCGTTCGAGGTCACGGTCAACGGCGACACGATCGTGGAGCCGGACGAGACATTCGCCGTGCATGTGACCGGTGTCAGCGGCGCCCTCGTGGTCGACGGCGACGCGGTCGGCACCATCGTCAACGACGACGAGCCGCCGCCCGTGGCGACCGACGGTGGTCATCAGCCAGGTCTACGGCGGCGGCGGCAACTCCGGCGCGACGCTGACGCACGACTTCATCGAGCTGTTCAATCGCGGCACAGCGACCGTGAACCTCGGCGGGTGGTCGGTGCAGTACACGTCGGCGGCCGGGACAGGAACGTGGCAGGTGACGCCGCTCGCGGGCAGCATTCGCGCCCGGCGGCTACTACCTCATTCAGAGGCGCCCGGGACCGGCGGGACCGTCGGCGCTGCCGACGCCGGACGCGACCGGCACGATTGCCATGGCCGCCGGCGCCGGCAAGGTTGCGCTGCAGGTGACGACCATGCCGATCGCCGGCGCCTGCCCGTCGGCCGGCACCGCGGATCTCGTCGGCTACGGCGCCGCGAGCTGCTTCGAGGGGACCGGACCGGTCGCACCGGCGAGCAACGTCACCGCGGCGATTCGCAAGCGCGGCGGCTGTTTCGACTCCGACAACAACAACATCGACTTCTCGATCGGCAACCCGGTGCCGCGCAACTCCGCGGTCGCCGCCACGGAGCTGCATTCCGGTACCGGCGGCGATCCACGACATCCAGGGCAGCGGCTTCGTGTCGCCGTTCGCCGGGCAGGACGTCATCACGACCGGCATCGTCACCGGCATCAAGTCGAACGGCTTCTTCCTGCAGGCGCCTGACGCCGCCGCCGACGCCGATCCGGCCACGTCGGAGGGCCTCTTCGTGTTCACGGCGGCGACGCCCGCGGTTGCGGTCGGCGACGATGTGGCCGCGCGCGGAACGGTCAGCGAGTTCTTCGGCCTGACGCAGATCGAGAGCCTCGCTGCCCGGCGACGTCGTCGTCGGTGCGACCGGTGCGGGCCTTCCCGCGGCGGTGACGCTGACGACCGCCATTCTCGATCCGGCCGGATCGCCCGATCAGCTCGAGCGGTTCGAGGGCATGCGGATGCACGCCGCGTCGCTGACCTCGGTCGCGCCGACCGACGGATTCGGCGAGATCGCCGCGGTGCTGACCGGCGTCGCCGCGGCCGATGCGCGAGCCGGGCATCTCCGTCCTCGACCCGGTGCCGCCCGATCCGACATCGGGCGTGCCGGACTGCTGTATCCCGCGCTTCGACGAGAACCCGGAGCGCATCGTGATCGACAGCGACGGCCTGGTCGGCGTCGCCGTGCTGTCGCGTGACGTCGAACGTCGCGATCGCGAACGTCACCGGCCCGCTCGATTTCATCGTTCGGCGCCTACAAGCTGCTGCCCGAGGCGCCGCTGACGCGCCGGCGCGAACATGACCGGCGTGCCGGTTCCGGCGCCGGCGGCGGACGAATTCACCGTCGGCGGCTTCAACATCGAGAACTTCGCCGGCAACGAGACGCAGCGGCGCAAGGCGGCGCTGGCAATCCGGCAGCTGATGCGGTCGCCCGACGTCATCGGCCACATCGAGATTCTCGACCTGCCGACGCTGCAGGCGCTCGCGCAGCAGGTGAACGACGACGCGGTCGCCGCGGGCGAGCCGAACCCGGGCTACGAGGCGCTGCTGATTCCAGCTCGCCGCTCGGCGGGACGCAGAACGTCGGCTTCCTCGTCAAGACGTCGCGCGTGCGGATCGACGGCGTCTCGCAGGAGCGCGCCGGCGATACCTTCATCAATCCGGTCAACGGACAGACCGAGACGCTGCACGATCGGCCGCCGCTCGTCCTTCGCGCGACGGTCGATCCGTCCGGCCCGAACCCGCGGCCGGTGATCGTCGTCGTCAATCACCTGCGTTCGTTCATCGACATCGAGCTGGTCGGCCGGCGAGGGCGCGCGCGTGCGCGCGAAGCGCAAGGCGCAGGCCGAGTCGGTTGCCGGGCTGCTGCAGGAACTGCAGACGCTCAACCCTGGCATCGCCGTGATCTCGATCGGCGACTACAACGCCTACCAGTTCAACGACGGCTACACCGATCCGATCGCGACGCTCAAGGGCACGCCGACGCCGGACGATCAGATCGTCGTCGACGAGAGCCCCGACCTCGTCAACCCGAACTTCGTCGAACCTGACCGACGCGCTGCCGCCCGCCGAGCGGTACAGCTTCATCTTCGAGGGGACGCCGCAGGCGCTCGATCACGTGCTGGTCAACACCGTCGCGCCGCATCGTACGTCCAGCGCTACGCGATCGCCCGCGGCAACGCCGATTTCCCGGAAGGGGAGGCCTGTTTGCCGGCGACGCCGACGCGGCCGGAACGTTCGTCGGATCACGACATGCCGGTGGCGTACTTCCGCTTCCCGCCGCCGTCCGCGGACCTGCGCGTGTCGATCTCGGCTGACAGCTCCACGGTGACAGCCGGCGCACCGATCACCTTCACGATCACCGTGACCAACGACGGGCCGTCGCCGGCGCAGAACGTGATCGTCAGCGACTCCCTGCCCGCGACGCTGGCGCTGATGTCCTGCACGGCGACCGGCGGTGGCGTGTGCGGTGGCTCGGCGAGCACACCGACGGCAACGTTCGCGACGCTGGCGCCAGGCGAGTCGCAGGTGATGACGATTGTCGCCGCTCTCAGCTGCGCGGCGCCCGATGGTTCGGCGATTCCGAGCATCGCGCTTGCCGTCTCCGCCACTGCCGATCCCAATCCGGCCAACAACGTCGCGGGTGTGGCGGTGATTGCGTCGAACGCTCCGCCGGCGATTACCGGGGCGTCCGCGAGCCGGAGCGTGCTGCTGCTGCCGCTCCACCAGATGGTGCCGGTGACGATCGACTACACGGCTTCCGACTCGTGCGGTCCGGTCACGACGTCGCTGATCGTGACGAGCGACGAGCCGGTCATGGCGCCGCTGCGTGACCAGGGCCTGGCAGGCCTCACCTCGCCGGACTGGCAGGTCGTCGACGCGCACCACGTGCTGCTGCGTGCCGAGCGCTCGGTCAAGGGCGATGGACGCGTCTACACGATCCGGATCCGGGCGACGGACGGCGCGGGCGGCACGGCGACCCAGGATCTGACCGTGACGGTGCCGCGCCGGCTCGCGGGCTGGAGGGACAACGACTGAGCGGCGCGTGGGCGCTCAGACGATCTGTTGTGTGACGGTCCCTCCCTCGTCGTCGATCCGGGCGAGGACGATCGTCGGATCGTTGTGCCGCCGCCCGCCCGCGCCCGGTCCGAGCACGACGCTCGAGTGCAGGCAGTCATTGGCCAGGAACCTCCGCTCGACTTCCAGATCGAGCTTGTGATGGTCGATCTGCTGCGGCAGCCCGCGATCCTGCAGGTTGCTGTCGATCGCCTCCTGTGAAATCGGCAGGCCTGCGCGCAGCGCGTTCTGGAGCATCCAGTGCTGCGCGATCCAGTTCAGGCAACGGTTGCCGTTGCCGCCGCCGATGTCGGAGTGGACGCCGCGGAACCACAGTTCCACGAGCCGCTCGTCGTGCGCGCCGTCCTTGGCGCACAGCCGGGAGAGGGGAAACAGCGCCCTCGACTCGTCCATGGCCATCGCGTGGCGGCAGCACTTGACGTTGGCCGGCAGTGACACGACGTGACCGGCGTTGACGTGCCGGCCGGGCAGCCCGAACTGCGCGACGACGTCGAAGACGCCAACAAACCGGATCGCCACGCCCGGCAGCTTCGTCGCGATCTCGTTGGCAAACGACATCGACAGCGCCGCGCCGCGGCTGAAGCCGACGACGTCGACGATCTCGTCGCCGGCGTCGAAGTTGTTTTCGAGCCGTTCCATCGCCTGTCGGATGCGCCGGTGCCCGCCAATCCCGAACGCCTCGGCCGGACTGCGGCCGAAGATCGTGTGGGCTCGAGTGCCGATGCCCTTCAGGTAGAGGCTCCCCTCTTTCTTGTCCGGGTCGGCGTTCTTCTTCGGATCGACGTACGCGTTGAAGAAGTCGAGGACGTTGCTGTCGAGCTCGTCGCCTTCCCGATCCTCGTTGCCGGTGCCGTCAAACGCGTAGAGAGCCATGTGAACCTCCGGCAGGCCGCAAGGGCCTGTACAACGTTTAGTGCAGGCAGGCCAGAACCTATATCATCCCTTTTTCGATGACCGGGCTTTTTCAGCGTCTCCGCGGGCGGAAGGAGTGGAAGTTCTTTGCCGCCCTGCCGAAAGCGGACCGCCGCCTCACGTTCGCGTGGTGGACGATCGTGCTTCTGCACGGCATCCTACCTGTGCTGTTCGCGATTGCGACCGGCGTGCTGGTCGCCGCGGTCCAGCGCGGCGACGCGCTGGCGGCACCGCTCGCCCTCGCCGGCATCCTGTTCGTCCTGGTGCAGGTCGTGACGCCGGTGCAGACCGCGCTCAGCCACAACCTCGGCGATCGCACGGCGGCCTTCCTCTACGACAGGCTGACCGCCGCCTGCGTCCGCCCCCCGGGCATGGCCCACCTCGAAGATCCGGCGCTGGCCGCCGACCTCACGGTGGCGCGCGATTTCGACCTCGGCATGACCGGCCCGCCGCTCTCGTACTCGATGGACTTCATCGCCGGCGGGCTGGTCGGGACGATCGGCGGCCTCGCCTCGGCAGCGGTGTTGTTCGGCTTCGCGTGGTGGGCGCCGTTCGTGCTCGCCGCGGCCTGGTTGTCCACGCACTGGCTGCTTCGCGAGAGCAGCGTCTGGCAGGACCGCAACACCAGCGAGGTCCGCATGGCGCAGCGGGATGCTGACTACGCTTATCGGCTTGCGGTCGATCCGCCGGCCAGCAAGGAGCTCAGGCTGTTCGGCCTCGTCGGTTGGACGATCGAGCGATTCGTCGCCCGGCGCACGCGGCTTCATCAATTGCAGTACGAGGCCACGCGGCTGCGCGAACGGCCTCTCGCGTGGAGCCTGCTGATCGTCACGGTCGCCAATATCGTTGTGCTCTGGGCGCTGGCTTCTGAGGCCGCCGCGGGCGCCCTTCAGCTCGGCGAGCTCGTTGTCTACGGGCAGTGCGTCGTCGGGACGTCGCTCATCGCGTTCGGGGGGCTCAACTGGGCGCTCGACGGCGCGTCGGCGCCGGTTGCGGCGGTCGAGCGGCTCGAGCCTGCCATGGCTTCAACCGGGCAGCTCGCCCCTGGCCGGCGATCCGCGGCGAAGTTGCCGGCCCGCGACATCCGCTTTCATGACGTGTCGTTCGCGTATCCGGGCGGCTCGAACGTCCTCGATGGATTCGACCTCACGATTCCCGCGGGCGCTTCGCTCGCCATCGTCGGCCAGAACGGCGCCGGCAAGACCACCCTCGCGAAGCTCCTCTGCCGACTCTACGATCCCCAGCACGGGGCCCTCGAGATCGACGGAACCGATGTCCGCGAGTTCGACGTGGCGTCGTGGCGGTCCCGCGTGACGGCCGTGTTCCAGGACTTCGTCCGCCTGGAGCTGCCGCTGCGCGACAACGTCGCTCCCGCCGGCGCGCCCGACGACCTGGCGCTGCAGGCGCTCGAGGCGGCCGGTGCATCGAACCTGGCGACGCTCGATACCGTGCTCGCGCGCGGCTACGAGAACGGCATCGACCTGTCGGGAGGCCAGTGGCAACGGATCGCGCTGGCCCGCGCGCTCTGCGCCGTCAAGCTCGGCGCCGGCGTCGTGATTCTCGACGAGCCGACCGCCCAACTGGATGTTCGCGGCGAGGCTGAAATCTTCGAACGAATCCTCACGGCGACGCGGCACTGCACGACCATCCTCATCTCCCATCGCTTTTCGACGGTCCGTCAGGCGGATCGGATCTGCGTGCTGGAGAAGGGGAAGGTCGTCGAGCTCGGCTCGCACCAGGAGCTGATCGCCTTGAACGGCCGCTACCGGACGATGTTCGATCTGCAGGCGCAGCGCTTCGGTACGGAAGACGAAGAGGGGAAGGTGTATGACGTCCTCGCCTGAAAAGGCGGCGGCGCCGCGCGATGATCTGCCGCCCGCTCTGTCCTCGATGTGGCGCTTGTGCAAGCTTGGCTACCGCCACGAGCCCGCGATGATCGTCGCCTCGTTCTCGCTGGTCCTGCTGGCCGCGCTGCCGGATGCCATGCTGGCGTACTGGTTCAAGCTGCTGGGCGAAGGCGCCCTCGCCGCCGACTGGTCCCGGGTTCGACTAGCCGTGCTTGCGCTCGGCATCTCGGCCACGGCCACCTGGTTTCTTCAAACCATCAGCGTCAGAGTGCAGCGCCGGTTTCGCGACAAGGTGACGATTGCACTCGAGTCGCACGTCGCCACTCTGCTGGCGTCGATCGCCACCATCGCCCACCAGGAGCGCCGCGAGTACCTGGACCGGCTGGCGGTCCTGCGCCACCAGGTCTTCATGCTCGATCACATGTACATGTCGCTGTTTGCGACCTGCGCGTGGATCCTGCGCCTGGGGGTGACGATTGCGCTGCTCATGTCGATTCATCCTGCGCTCGCGCTGCTCGCCGTCTTCGCGGTGCCGCCGGTGTTCACGTCGACATGGCGCCCCGGGGTCGAACGGCAGGCGTACGAGCGCGGCGCCTCGCGAACCAGGTTGTCCCGCCACCTGTTCGAGGTCGCGACGACGGCCGCAGCGGGCAAGGAAGTGCGCGTCACGGGAATCGGCGATCGCCTCGCGAGGGACCGGCGGAGTGCGTGGGAATCCGGCAACAGGCCGGTTGCCGCCGCCAGGCTGGTCTCGGCCGGATGGCACACGCTGGCCTGGGCGATATTCGGCGCCGGATACGTCGGGGCGATCGTGTTCGTCGCGTACGGACTCGACGCCACGGCCGGCGACGTGCTCCTGACGCTTGCCGCCGGCTCGCGCTTGTCGTTCTACGTCGGCGGCACGGTCGGCGAAGTTGGATTCCTTCGCGGCGTGTGGATGGATTCATCCAGGCGTCTCGCCTGGCTCGAGGATTACGCGCGCTCGCTCACGGCAGCCTCCGATTTGCCCGCGCCCGAACGGCTGGCCGAGGCGATCCGGTTCGAACACGTCTCGTTCGCCTATCCCGGCACCGATCGGTTCGTCCTCGACGACGTGAACCTCGAGCTGCCGGCAGGCGCCGTCGTCGCGATCGTCGGCGAGAACGGCGCTGGCAAGACCACGCTGGTCAAGCTGCTCGCGAAGCTGTACGAGCCGACCGCGCGGGCGCATCCTGATCGACGCGCACCCACCTGGCGCGGATCGACGCCGCCGAGTGGCGTACACGCCTGGCCGGTGCGTTCCAGGATTTCTTTCGCTTCGAGTTCCAGGCGCGCCACACGGTGGGGGTTGGCGACCTGCCGCGCATCGACAACGACCGCGGCGGTCGTCACGGCCGTCGGCCGCGCCGGCGCCGACGACGTGGTGGTGCGTTTGCGGGCCGGTCTCGACACACAGCTCGGCCCGACGTGGCCCGGCGGCGTCGACGTCAGCTTCGGCCAGTGGCAGAAGCTGGCGCTGGCCCGTGGCTTCATGCGTGATCGACCGCTCGTGCTGGTGCTCGATGAACCGACGGCGGCGCTCGACGCCGAGACGGAGCACGCGCTCTTCGAACGCTATGCGGGCGCGGCGCGCGGCAGCGAAGGCAGCATCACCATCCTGGTTTCGCACCGGTTCTCGACGGTCCGGATGGCGGATCTCATCGTCGTCCTCGACGGTTCGCGTGTCGCCGAATTCGGCTCGCACGAAGCGCTGATGGCGAAGCGCGGCCAGTACGCGCAGCTGTACTCCATCCAGGCCGCGGCGTATCGCTGATCAGTTGCCGTCCTGGTTTGAATGCAGGCACGACTTAAACCGCTGAGGACACAGAGGACACAGAGGTTGAAACAGTTTTGACCTCTGCGTCCTCAGCGTCCTCTGCGGTGAAGCTCGTTGCGGTAAGCTGCAACGATCAGGAGGTCTCATGACGCGTCCGGTAGTGCTCAGCTGGCTCGTTGGTGTCGGCGCTCTCTCGATCACGCTCTCAACACTTCAAGCACACCAGGCCCAGCAAAAGACGCCACCGCCCCTGCCGGAGCTGACGCGCGTCAAGGACAACCTCTACATCATCGGGTCGTCAGGGCTCGGCCCGTCGTTCACGGGCGGCAACACCGGCGTCTTCATCATGGAGAACGGCGTGGCGATCGTCGACACGAAGAACCCGGGTTACGGCCCGACGATCCTCGAGCGGATCCGGGCGGTCACGCCGAAGCCGGTCACGACGATCATCAACACGCACACGCACGGCGACCACACGGGCAGCAATCCCGGGTTCCCCGCCACGATCGATATCGTGACGCACGAGAACACGAAGTCGAACATGGAGAAGATGGACGCCTTCAAGGGCAGTGGCGCGGGGCTGCCGAAGCGGACCTATAAGGATCGACTGACGTTGTTCAGCGGCAAGGACAGGATCGAGCTCTATCACTTCGGCGCCGGCCACACCAACGGCGACACCTTCATCTATTACCCCGCGCTTCGCACGCTTCAAGCCGGCGACATGTTTCCGTGGAAGGACGCGCCGTTCATCGATCGGGGCAACGGCGGGAGCGGCGTCGCGTGGCCGGCCACGCTCTCGAAGCTCCTGGCGGCGGTGAAGGACGTCGACACCGTGATCCCGGGTCACATTCCACCGACGACCCGCGCGGACCTTGAAGAGTTCCAGCGCTTTACGGCCGAGCTGCTCGCGTCGGCCCAGGCGGCCAAGAAGGCTGGCCAGACCGCCGAAGCGGCCGCCAAGTCGATCGACCTGACGGCCAAGTACAAGGGCTACACCGCGGAACGGATGGGTCCGGCGCTCCAGGCGCTCTACGCCGATCTGCCGTAGGCCTGCCGTCCAAGTTTTCGCGGGCGGCGTCCAAGGAGAAAGAGGGCGCACATGCCAGATCACGCCGATCTCAATCTTCGTCCGGACCCGGAAGCGGTCGACACGATCGATCTGATGCCAAACCGGCCGAAATGGCCGGTCATTGCGATCGGCCTGCTGGTGGTCGCGGCCGGCTTCGCGATCTATCTCGTCTTCGGGCGGCAGACGACCGCGCCGGTCAACGAGCAGCCTGCCGCGCCGGTCGCTGCCGAGCGCCCATCAGGTCCACTGGGCGGGACGCCAGAGTCGATCACGGTACCGCCGCTCGCCGAGAGCGATCCGCTCGTGCGTCAGCTCGTCTCGAAGCTGTCGTCACATCCCCGCGTGGCGGCCTGGCTCACGACCGACGGCCTGATCCGCAACTTCACGGTGGTCGTCGCGAACATCTCCGAAGGCCGATCGCCGGCGACGCATCTGCGGAACGTCGCGCCGTCGGGTCCGTTCCGGGTGGCGACGCGGAACGGCGTCGAGTTCGTAGATTCGCGGACGTATCAGCGGTACGACTCGCTGGCTGATGCGGTCGCCTCGCTCGATGCCGCCGGCAGCGCGCAGCTCTACGCCACGCTCAAGCCAAGGATCAATGAAGCGGCCGCCGAGCTCGGCTACGGGGAGGGTTCGTTCGATCGCATGCTCGAGAAGGCCATGGTCAGCCTCCTTTCGACGCCGATCCCGTCAGGAGAGCTCGCCGTCCACCCGCACGGCGCCGTCGTCTACAGCTATGCCGACGAGGGCCTCGAGTCGCTGACCGGCGCGCAAAAGCACCTGATCCGCATGGGACCGCGCAACGCGCGGCTGGTCAAAGACAAATTGCGCGAGATCGCGGTGGCGCTCGGAATTCCTGCTGAGCGCCTTCCTAGATAACGGAGGAGTCTCCGACTCCTCCGTTCCCACACAGTCAGTCATTGCGGTCGCCTGAACAGCCCCACGTACACGGCCTTCCCCAGGATGTGGCCGTTCATCGCCTGCCAGATCTTCGTGCGCGTCTCCCACGCATCGGCGCCCGGCTGCACGTCGACCTTCGTGTCGAGCGCGTACAGCTCGAACGTGTAGTGGTGCAGCGGGCCGGTGGCCGGCGCGCCCGGTCCGCGGTAGACCGGTCCGCTCGCGCTGATCTGCTGGCTGCCATCATTCAACTGCGCACCCTGCGGCACGCCTTCCGGTAATCCGGTCGACGTTCCCGGGATGTTCCACACGAGCCAGTGCACCTGATCCTCGGTGGTGCGGTTGCGCGCGACGTCGGGATCGCGCATGTGGAGGACGAAGCTCTGCGTCCCTTGCGGGACGTTGCTCCATAACAGCGCAGGCGAGACCTGCTCGCCGGCCTGGGTGTACTTCGCCGGGATCTGCGTTCCGTCCGCGAACGCTGTCGTCGTCAGCGTCAACGGCGGGCGAGGTGGTCCGCCTCCTGCGGGCTGCTGTCCGGGAGCGCCTCCGGATACCTGGGCGGCCGCACAAACCGACAGCGCGATTACAAATGTGATCGCTGCGAACGGGACGAGAGCTGTCATGGTGCCTCCGGGGTCTAAACATACATGATGCGCCGGCTGTTCAGCAGCGCCGCGATGACGCTCGCACTGGTCCTGGCGGCTTCGCCCAGTGCGGCGCAGCGCTTGATGCTCATCGAAACGCGGCCCGGCCCACCGAATCAACCGTGGGTTCCCGACCCAAGGCGGCCCAACCTTCCGAAGCCGCCCAACGAGGAAGAGTACGAATTCATCCTCGCGTACGTCCGCGGTTTGACCGCTAGTCAGATCGATCCGGAGTTGCCAGCGATTGAGATCGGTCACTGGCTGTCAGCCGTCGTGTGGCCCAAGGTCGCGGGCGGCCCGCCGCCACTGCCGAAGTGGAACCTCGATTTCTGCCGCGATCGCACGAGCGACGCGCCTGCGTTCGCGCCGGAATTCTGCGCGGAGGCGACGCTGGCGTTGTCGCCGACGCGCACGCTCACGGTCATCATTGCAGCCGCGATCCCGCTCCAGGCGGGTGACGGCGTTATCCGATGGGTCCTGACGCTGCCCTCGGTGCGGCCGATTCGACTGGCCGAAGAGTCCACGCCCGGTTGGGGGGACGTTTTCGACATGCCGTCGCTTCGATATCTCGGAGAGTCGCTGGAGCTGCCGCTTGACCGGTGGCCGAAGACGGACCTGCAGGCGGCCGTCGAGTCGACGCACAGGAGTGCGCTGCCCGGCGACGTCGTCACGTTCACCATCCGGGTCCGCAACGCAGGTCGGGCCGATCTCGAGCGAGCCGAGGTCAACGTGCTGCTTTCGCTGTGTTGCCCTGAGGCTCAACGTCGGTACCTCTGGTTCCCGCGAATTCCGGCGGGTCACACCGCGACCATTACGTTCGCCGCGACCATGCCGGTACTGTCCAGTTCGGTGACGGTCACCGCCTACCCGTTCGATCCGCCCGGACAGGACTCAACTGACGACAACACCGCGGTCATGTGGGTCGCCGGTGCAGCGGACCCGGATCCGTCAGGCGTCGGCACGCCGTCGAAGATCAGCAACCCCGCCGGCATTCAGCCATAGGAACGACGACAGCGCGCCGGCGTCAGCGGCGCGCGAGAGAGCGTGTGGGGGAGTCCGAGGGGCGCAGCCTGCACTGCGTTGCGAGCGAGCGCGCGAGCGAGCCACGCGAACGGAGCGCGCCGGCGTCAGCGGCGCGCGAGAGAGCGTGTGGGGGAGTCCGAGGGGCGCAGCCCCTCGGTAGGACTAGACGACCAACTCGCGCACCGGTCTCACCTCGACGCTTCCCTCGCGCGCCGGCGGAATCTTCGCGGCGATCTGGATCGCGTCGTTGAGGTCGCGCGCGTCGACCAGGTAGAAGCCCGCGAGCTGTTCCTTGGTCTCGGCGAACGGGCCGTCGGTGACCGTCACCTTGCCGTTCCGCACCCGCACCGTCGTCGCGGTCTCGATCGGCTCCAGCGCTTCGGCTGCCAGCAGAACGCCGCGCTCTCGGAAGCCGTCGCCGCAGTTCTTGCACTCGCGATCGGGGACGGCGTGCAGCTTTTGTCCTTCGAGGTAGACGAGGCAGAGATATTTCATAGCCTCGACATTACTCGTGGCGACACGAGTCGCCCGCTCCAGGAAGCGGCGTTCGGGTTCCTGCTTCGTAAGAGCGAGCGCTTTCTCGTACGAGGCGCGCGCTGCCGCCGTTTGTCCCAGCCTGCGGCACAGATCGGCCCGTGCCGCATGGGCGAGCCGGTAGTCTCGCAGTTCGCCGCGGTCGAGAATCGCGTCGACCAGCGGCAGCGCCGCCGCCGGACCGTCCCGCATCGCGACGGCCACCGCCCGATTCAGCTCGATGACCGGCGAGCGTTCGAGTTGCCACAGGACGTCGTACAGCCCGACGATCTCCGTCCAGTCGGTCGACTCCGCGTCGGGCGAGTTCGCGTGCACCGCCGCGATCGCCGCCTGGATCGAATACGCTCCGGCCCGCCGCGCGCCGAGCGCCCGCTCGACCAGGTGGCGGCCCTCCGTAATCTGATCCTGGTTCCAGAGCGATCGATCCTGATCCTCGAGCAGGATCACTTCACCCGCGGCGGGTCGAGCGGGCGGCCCGGCGCGAGTCCTGCAACAGCATCAACGCGAGCAACCCGATCGCCTCCGGCTCCGGCAGAAGATCGACGAGCACGCGTCCCAGCCGAATCGCCTCCGCTGAGACGTCGTGCCGCGTGACCGTCGAGCCCGACGAAGCCGTGTAGCCCTCGTTGAAAACGAGGTAGATCACCCGCAGCACCGCATCGAGCCGCTCTGGCAATTCGGCCTGCGACGGCACTTCGTACGGAATGCGCGCGTCGCGGATCTTGTTCTTTGCCCGCACGATGCGCTGCGCGAGCGTCGGCGCCGGCGTCAGAAACGCGCGGGCAATCTCCTCCGTCGTCAGCCCGCACACCTCGCGCAGCGTCAGCGACACCTGCGCGTCCGGCGACAGCGCCGGATGGCAGCAGGTGAAGATCAGGCGGAGGCGGTCGTCCTCGACGCTGTCGGGATCGGCAAACGCCACCGGGTCGTCCACGGCCGTGTCGGCGGCCGGGCCGGCTTCGTCGAGCGGCGTAAACCGCTTCTGGCGCCTCAGGCCGTCGATCGCCTTGAACCGTCCGGCCGACACGAGCCATGCCCGCGGATTCGAGGGCACACCTTCCCGCGGCCACTGTTCCAGCGCCGCCCTGAAGGCATCCTGCAGCGCTTCCTCAGCGACGTCGAAGTCGCCGAGCAGCCGGATCAGCGTCGCGAGCACACGACGGGACTCGGACTGATAGACCGCGTTGACCGCCTCATGAACGTGATCGGCCGCCTGCACCGCGACCGATCAGACCATCTTCACCGGTCAGCGGCGCAAGCCACAGGGTCGGCCTGAAGGCCGACACTACGACTTCTGCTCATGGTCGAACGGGGGCGGCCGCGATCGACACGGATCGACTGAGGCTCCGCGCCAGCTCCAGCTCATCGATGGCGATGACGAGAAGGGTCTGGTCGTCGGCCGCCTCGGCGCCAGCGGCAAACGCCTCGATGTCGCCGACAATGTGCTCGACCACGCCGGGGGCGTCGCGGGGGGCGCTGCGCGTGAAGGCGGCGGCGAGGCGATCGACTTCGTACATGTCGCCGGATGCCGCCTGTCGATCGGTGATCCCGTCCGTGTACACCAGAATGCGATCGCCGGCGGACAGCGCGTGTTCCGCCACCGGGATTGGCGCTGGATGCGCGAAGAGCAGCGGCAGCGCCCCTTCGCAGCGGAGCGCCGTCGTGTCTTCGCCTGCCCTCGACACCAGAGGCAGCGGATGGCCGGCGGACGCGAACCGTATCGTGCGGTGCGCCGTGTCGATCACACCGTAGGCCGCGGTGGCAAAGACGGCCGAATCCCTCAAGAAATCGAACTGCGCGTCGATATGGCGGAGCGCTGCCTCGGGATCGCCAGCCGCCTTGCCGAGCGTGTGGAAGAGCGTCCGGATCATCGCCATCACGATGGCGGCCGACGCCCCATGACCCGAAACATCAGCAACGATGAAGCTCAGGCGGTTGTCGTCGAGCCGGAGCACGTCGTAGTAGTCGCCGCCGGCATGCCGGCTGGTGCGATAGTGTGCGGCAAACCCCCGTGGCATCGCCTGGGGCAGCATCAGCCGCTGCAGCTCGGCTGCGTCTGCGAGCTCGCGATCCAGACGATCGCGGTTCCGCCGGAGCTCCCGCTCGAGAAAAAGCCTGGTGAGGTGGTTGTCGACGCGTGCGCGTACTTCGTCGGGCTGGATCGGTTTCGTGACGTAATCCACGGCGCCAAGGCCCAGACCGGCAATCTTGTCCGCCACGTCGTCGAGCGCCGACAGGAAGATGACCGGCACTTGCGGGCCGTCCTGCCGCGCATTCAAGTGCATATAGACGTCGAAGCCGCTCATGTCGGGCATCAGGACGTCGAGCAGCACGAGGTCGGGCGCCGCCCGCCGCGTGATCTCGAGCGCAGCGGCGCCGTTGCGAGCCGCCAGGATCCGGTGGCCGCTGCCGGCGAGCGTGCGGACGACGAGCTGCAGGTTCAGCGGGTTGTCGTCGACGACCAGGATTGTCGACGGTGGTGCCTGCGTTCGTGGCCGCGCGTCTGCTACCGCTTCAAGGTGCACCATTGGTGACTTCCTTCACCAGGATCACGCGAACCGCAGGACGTTTCCGCCACTCAGGGCGCGTCGATGACCAGGGCCCCGGCGGCAAAGAGCGACCGACGCGGGCGCCACAGTTCGATTCGGCGACCGGGGATACCGACATCGGAACGAAGGCCGCCGAGGTCGCGGCAGCGCAGGCGGGCGTTACTGGCATTGACCGCCCATACCGCCTCCGGCAACGCTCGCAGCCGCATGCCATCCGGGACGTGATCCGTCAGCCGGAGACCGCCGAGCTTCAGCGCAACGTCCAGGACCTTCGAGGCGGGAGGAAGACATCCGGCAGCTGCATTGAAAACCGTCGTGGCCGCGCTGGAGGTGAGATCCAGCCGCCACTTGAGAATTTGACCGCCCTGGACGTCTACGACCAGCGAACGGGGTCCTCTCCAGTCGATCCGAATCGGTGCCACGACCGCATGGGCGAACAGGTTCCCGAAGTAACGCGCGCACCCCAGGGTGCGCGGGACGTCCGCAAACAGCGTCCACTCGCCGTCGGCGGCGCGATGCCAGACCGACGTGTAGCCGATGCCGATCGAGGCGATGGGAAAACGACGAAGCGCCAGGATGTCGCCCGAAGCGAACCGGACGTCCAGTACGGCGTATCCGGCATAGCGGTCGCCCGACCCGGCAGGCAGGGGCACGCCGCGCTCCAAGGCGGCGGCTATGGCGGCAGGTGTTCGGCGATGTGGTCTGGGGATGCGCACGGCGGGGCTTAGAATGGTCCTCCAGACAGGTACACGCGATTCACGGGGCAACCCCGCCACGGACCGGAAAGCACCTTGACGGTTGAGATCACCCAACTGCTGATCGCCCATGGCGCCGGCGATGCAGGAGCCCTGGACCGGCTCGTGCCGCTGGTCTACGACGACCTGCGGCGGCTGGCCCGCGTCCAGCTCCGCCGGCGAGGCGGTGTCGAGACGCTGAATACGGGCGGGCTCGTCAACGAAGCCTACTTGCGACTCGTGGACCAGACCAGAGCCAACTGGCGCGATCGCGGTCACTTCTTCGCCGTTTGCGCCATCGCGATGCGCCAGATCGTCGTCGACCACGCGAGGCGCCGGGCGCGCCAGAAGCGCGGCGGCGATCAGGCCGTGGTGCCACTCGACGAGGCGCGCGATGCCGCCGCGACCGACGCCGCCCGGGTGCTCGAGATCGACCTGGCGCTCCGCAAGCTGGCCGAAACGGATCGTCGCCTGGCCGCGGTCGTCGAGTGCCGCTACTTCGCCGGCCTGACTGACGACGAAACGGCGCTGGCACTCGGCATGTCGGTGCGGACCGCGCAGCGCGAGTGGTTCAAGGCCCGCGCCTGGCTTCGCCACGAGCTCGCCGGCGGCGAGGCGTAGCTTTGAAGGAACATCTGGACCTCGGCCGATGGCCGGAAGCCGACGATCTCCTCGATCGCGCGCTGGCGCTGCCGCCAGAAGAGCGCGAGGCGTTCGTGCGGCGCGCAACCGCCCACGATCGTGCGCTCGGGTACGCGCTCGCGTCGATCGTCCGCGAGGCGGGGCGCGACGACGGCTTTCTCGAGCCAGGCGGAGCCCTGACGGGCGACTTTGGCGCCGAGGTAGGCCGGGCGCTCGAACTGCAGCCGGCGGCCGCACACATCCTCACGCCCGGCAACTCCATTGAGCACTACGAAGTCCTCGAGCTGCTCGGCCGCGGCGGCATGGGCGAGGTCTATCGCGCACGCGACCGCCGCATCAACCGCGACGTGGCGCTCAAGGTATTGCTGCCCCAGTTCGCGGACGATCCGGATCGGCTGGCGCGGTTCCGCCGCGAAGCGCAGGTCCTGGCCGCCATCAATCATCCCGGGATCGCCTCCATTTACGGTCTGGCCGAGCAGGACAGCGTCCGGGCGCTGGTGCTCGAGTACGTCGATGGCGCCACGCTCGCCGAAAGGCTCGAATCGGGCGCCATGTCGGTGACCGAGTCGGTCGCGATCGCGCGACAGCTGGCCGAGGCCATCGAGGCTGCGCACGAGGCCGGCATCATCCATCGCGATCTGAAACCGGCCAACATCATCTTGCTCCGTACGTCGAGCGATCGTATCGGGCCCGGTGCCGCACACTCGCTGAAGGTGCTCGATTTCGGACTCGGGAAAGCGCTCGCGCCGCTGCACCACGACACGGCGCTCCACGGCCTCACCGGGACGTCGCCCGGCATCCTGCTGGGCACCGCCGCGTACATGAGCCCCGAGCAGGCGCGCGCGGAGGTCGTTGACGAGCGCGCCGACATCTGGGCGTTCGGCTGCGTGTTGTTCGAGATGCTGACCGGAACGCGTGCGTTTCCCGGCCGGACCGCCGCCGAGGTGCTCGGGAACATCGTCGAGCGCGAGCCGGCGTTCAGTCTGCTGCCAGAGAACACACCGGCCTCGATCCGCCGCCTGCTCCGGCGGTCGCTCGAAAAGCAGCTGCCTCGACGGCTGTCGTGTATGCGCGACGCGATTCTCGAGCTGGACGACGCCACGCTTCCGGCACTCGAACCGGCCGTGCGGCGCCCGCCGTCGGTCGCCGCCTTCGTCGCGGCGATTGTGGCCATCGGCATCGTCGCGGCGCTCGTCCTCCAGACGATGCGGCGGCCGGAGCCGGTGCCCCAACCGGTGGCGCGATTTACGGTCCCGCTGCCGCCGGGCGACATGCCCGCGATCGGCTTGCAGCCGGTCGTGGCCGTGTCGCCCGATGGGCGCACGCTCGTCTACGCGGCCCGGCGCGGCGACGCGACCGTGCTCTTCCGGCGCGACCTCGCCACGCTCGAACCGTCACTGATCGCGGGGACCGAGGGCGGCAGGTCGCCGTTCTTCTCGCCTGATGGCCGATGGCTCGGGTTCGTGGCCGACGGCGAGCTCAAGCGGATTTCACTGGGCGGGGGTGCGGCGGAGCCGATTGCACCGGCAGCTGGTGAGGTCACGGCCACCTGGATGGCCGACGACGCGATCGTGTTCTCCACGAGCGCGACTCGCGTGCTCCACCGCGTGCCGGCGTCGGGCGGAACGCCCGCCGCGCTGACGACCCTGAATCTCGCCAGGGGCGATCGGATGCACCTGCTGCCGCAGGCGCTCCCTGGGACGCGCAAGAGTTCCGCAAAAGCTCGAGGAAATGATGCGCTCCTCTTCACGATCATCACTGGATCGGAAGGGCAGGTCGCGGTTCTGCGGCGCGATACGGGCGACACGAGCATCCTGACGACAGGAACGCACGGCCGTTACCTGCCGGGAGGCCGCCTGATGTTTTCGCGCGACAACGCCCTGTGGATCGCGCCATTCGACGCGGAAACACTGACGATGACCGGCGAGCCGGTGCCGCTGCTGGACGGCGTGGAGCACACGGCCGATCAGGTGGCGCACCTCGACGTTGCGGCCGACGGGACGCATGGCCTACCTGCCTGCCGGCGACTACGAAGCCGCGGTCCGCCGGATCGACGTGGATCGATCGCAGCGGCCGACAGGCAGCGGTCGGACTCGAGGCCAGGCCGTTTGTCGGTGCGGCGTTATCCGCCCGACGGTTCGCGGATTGCGCTCGCGATTCGCGAGCAGGGCGACACCGACATCTGGATCGCGACGCCGTCGCGGCAAACGATGACCCAGTTGACGGCGGAGCCGGCCAACGAGATGCGACCGGTCTGGTCGCCGGACGGCCAGTCGATCGTCTTCCAGTCCGACCGCGCCGGGACCGACATCTACAGGCGCGGCGTGCAAGGCGCCGGGCAGGCCGAGCGATTGACCGAGCAGGGAGTTTCGCTCGAAGGTCCCCACTCGATCACGCCGGACGGCCGCGTCATCCTGTTCGGCGTGCGCTCGTCGATCGCCGCGGTGACGCCGCCCTCGACCGAGGCGCACACGCTGGTCAGCGGCACCGCGACGATTCTGGATCCGCGCGTCTCGCCCGATGGACGATACCTCGCCTATCAATCGAGAGAATCAGGACGGTTCGAGGTCTGCGTGACCGAGTATCCGCCGAAACCCACGCGACGATGGCGCGTGTCGACGGCAGGCGGAACGTTGCCGCGCTGGGGACGCGACAGCGCATGAGCTGTTCTTCGTCGATCAGAGCGGATTGATGATCGCTCCGATCAGCGGCGATCCGGCACACGCCGTGGCGTCGCGCCTTTGGACGACGGCCGGGCGAACAGATTCTCGACTACGACATCGCGCCGGGCGGCCAGCGTTTCCTGGTCATCCTCGAGAAGCGATCGGCAGCGATCGCTCCCAGGCTGATCGTGGTCCGCAACTGGCTCGACGAGCTCCGCGCGCGCCTCAAGCCATCGCCGTGAGTCGGCCGGCGGCCCGGTCGACCATTCGCTTCACGTCCTCGGCCATCTCGCGGGACAGGCTCTCGAGCAGCGCGCCGACCGTCCCCAGCGTCCATTCGAACGAAGCGATGCTGATCGGTGATCTCGAACAAACCGCTCGACCACTCGTCGCGGCAGCGCTGATAGTCGACCAGCGCCGCCCGAGAGCCTTCGACGATCGCGTCGGCGAGAAGCTCGGCATCTCGAAACGCATCCGTAATGCCGTGGGCGGTCAGCGGATCCTTGAAATACCCGGCGTCGCCGACGAGCGCCCAGCCGCGACCCCAGCTCTGACGGAAATACCCGGCGCGCCCGGCGAAGCCGGTCAGTGGCCGTTCGCCGCGGGCGCGGATCGACTCCGCGAGCTCGGGCGCCGTCTCATGGAGAATGCGCAGGAAGGCTGCGAAACGGCCGCCCGCGATCATCTCGGGCCAGCGCTGTCGCCGGAACGCCCGCAAACACGAGTGTCTCGCCATCGTTCGTGGGAATCACACCCGCTGCGCTCGTCGTGCCGTAGTGCCAGTTGTAGCCGTTGAAAGGAAGACCTGGCCAGTACCCGTAAAGCGTTGCGGCGGCGTGCCGGGCGGCGCCGTAGACCGGCGCGCCGACGAGCTTTGCGACGGTCGAGCGCATTCCGTCCGCGCCGACCACATAGTTCGCGTGAACCTGGACGGCGCGGCCGGAACGATCCTGAAGAACGACGCCGTCGACGCGGCCATCGGTTGCACGGGAAAGCGCGGTGAGGCGTGTCCCGAAGTGCACAGCCGTGCCGGCTTCGCGCGCGGCATCGACGAGCACGCGATCGAGGACGGTACGGCGTGGCGCGTACAGCGCGTCGACGCCGTACTTCGCCTTGATCGGCACCGTCAACGAGTTGGTGCCCACGTGAAATGTCGTCGACCTTACCGGCGGCGTGCCCGCGTTGATGATTCGCTGGAGCAGGTTCCAACGGGCCAGCTGGACGACGCCGCCGCGCATGAGCGCGTGGGTCGACAGCGTGTCAGTGCCGTACTCACCGCGATCGATCATCAGTACGTTTCGTCCGGCGCGAGCGAGCAGCATCGCCGTGGCGGCGCCGGCGACTCGCGCGCCGACGACCACGACGTCAACCGACCGTGGAAACATCGCGTCCATGTGTCGTCCTCTCCAGGCGATGTCGCGGGCGGGCGCGCCGGTGGGCAAAGTCCGCCGCGATCTCGCCCGCCAGATAGCGCGCATCTTTGCCAACGCCGTCGATAAAATTCGAATTCCGCCGCCGCTGAAATTGCATGCCGAGCACGTACAGGCCCGGCGACGACGTGACGCCGCCGCGGTGCTCGATATCACCGCGCCGATTGAGCACGGGCGCGTGGAGCCACGGGTACGCGCGTCGATATCCGGTGGCCCAGACGACCGACGTGATCCGCTCGGCGTCCAGATCCAGCGTCAGCGGTGCCTCGAGGAACCCAGTCCAGATTGGCTCGAACGGATCGGGGTCGGCGACCTGCCGATCGAGGTCCGCCGCCGACGAGAAGTCGTCGAGGCGCTTCAGCAGCATCGCGAGCTTCGCGTCGGACGCCGCCGTGGTCAACACGAGGTCGTCGTCGAACCACATCCGCGAGCCGTCGGCGCCGCGCAGGTGGCCGACGACGCGAGCGCCTTTCGCCTGAAGGATCGCCAGGTCGATCGACGCGTGATCGGGCCGGCCGACCAGCTGGAACGAAGGCTGGCTTCGCGACACTTCGATGTCGTGGACCTCGTCGGCGCCAGCGTCGAGCATCCCGGATCGATCGAGCCACCACATGATGTCGCGCCCCCGGTACGACCGGGGCACGCGCGTGTGATGACCGGCGGCAACCGTGACGGCGCGGCCTGAACGGAGCAGTTCGTCGGCGATCTGAATGCCGGTCGCCGAGGCCCCCACGATCAGCACGCCGCCTTCGTCGAGATCGTCGGGCCGCCGGTAGCCGGTCGGCAGGACTTGGCGGATGCGCCGCGAGAGGCTGGCCCCCGCCCGGGGAACATGTGGAACGTCGCAGTATCCCGTGGCGATGACGGCCCCGCGCGCGAGCCACGTGCCCCGGCTCGTGACGATGCGGTACCCGTCTGCCGTCGGCGACAGTTCCGTGACAGGCGTGTCACCTTCGACGGGCGCCTCGAACGACGAGGCGTAGCGCTCGAGGTAGGAGACCACCTCGGCGGCCGTCATGTAGCCGTCGGGGTCCGGACCCGTGTAGCTGGAATCCCGGCAGGCGGGTCTGCCAGTTCGGCGTCAGCAGCCGCAGCGAGTCCCATCGCTCGCTGCGCCAGCGCTCGGCGACGCGGCCGCGCTCGAACACGACGTGGTCGATGCCGGCCTCGGCCAGGCACCGGCTCATCGCGAGCCCTGCCTGACCGCCGCCGACGATGACGACATCCGTGCGTTTCATTGTCTTACCCGAGGGGCTTTCGCCCCTCGGACTCCCCCACACGCTCTCTCGCGCGCCGCTTCGCCGGCGCGCTCCGTTCGCGTGGCTCGCTCGCGCGCTCGCTCGCGACAGATCAACCGGTTTTCGAATTAGTTTGCGTCGACTGACACCTCGACCGGGACGCCGTTGGTCAGCACGTCGAACACCGCCGACCGTGACCGCGACTGCGTCGACGATTTCGCGGAGCTTCTCTGCCGGGGCATCGCCCGCGATCTTGAAGTTCACGCGAATGCGCTGGTACCCGTTCCGCACCTGGTTCGACAGGCCGAGGATGCCGAGCAGGTTCATGTCGCCTTCGATCGTCGACTCGACCGAGTTCAGCGTGACGCCGCGTGCCGCCGCCACGTTGGCGATTCCCGCCGTCAGGCAGGTGCCGAGCGCGTGCAGCAGGAACTCGACCGGCGTCGGCCCCTGGTCCTTGCCGACGAGGACGGCCGGGTGGTCCGCGTCGTACTCGAACGACGCGGGCGTGCATGTGGCTCGAACCGGCGCCGCTGAACGACTCGATGACGGTGCGGCTGTGGGTGCCCTGCGATCCAGCGGTTGCTGGCGCGGAACTGGAACTGGGCGAGCTCCGGCGCTCCCTTGACGGCGTTGATCGTGGCGAAGAGCGTGGGGGTGTCGACGCCGTTGAGCGGGACGCGCTTGCGCCTGGTCTCGACTACGGTGGTCTGCATGTCGTTGCTCCTTTGCGCGCCGCAGGGCAGCGCTCAGTGAGGTTCACGACAAACCCGGCCGGATCCCGCCAGGCCGGTATACTTCTCGAATCACCCCATGGCGATCGCAGCCGGTACACAGCTAGGCCCGTACGAAATCCTGTCCCTGCTGGGGGTTGGCGGCATGGGCGAGGTCTATAAGGCGCGGGACACCCGCCTGGCACGCATCGTCGCCGTGAAGGTCGTGTCGCGGCGCCTCGCGTCCGACCCTGACTTCCGCGCACGGTTCGATCGCGAGGCCCATCTCGTCTCGCGGCTGAATCATCCCAACATCTGCACCCTGTTCGACGTCGGCCGCCAGGACGACCTCGATTACTTCGTGATCGAGTACATCGAGGGGGAATCGCTCGCCCGGCGGTTGAAGGAAGGCCCGATCGCGCTGCAACAGGCGCTCGATGTCGCGGTGCAGGCCGCGCACGCCCTGGCGCACGCCCATCAGCAGCGGATCATCCATCGCGACATCAAGCCGGCCAACCTGATGGTGACGCGATCGGGAACCGTGAAGGTGCTGGACTTCGGCGTGGCGAAGGTGCAGGAGCCTGCCGATGTGAGCCGAAGCGGCGCAGCGCTCGGCACGCTGGCCTATATGGCGCCCGAGCAGCTTCGCGGCGAATCGGTCGGGCCATCCACAGATGTGTGGAGCCTCGGATGCCTCTTGCAGGAAATGCTGACCGGCTCCCTGCCGTTCGCGGGAGAGACTGATGCCGCGGTGGTGGCCAACATCTTCAGCGGCAGCCCGAAGCCGTTGCCCGAGGCCCTTCCGGCAGCCCTTCGCGCCGTCGTCGAGAGGGCGCTGCAAAAGGAACCCGAACGGCGTTACCAGACGGCGGCCGAGTTCGGTGCAGCGGTCGCCGGATGCCTCAGCGAGACACCGGTGCCCGCCGTTCGGTCCCGTCGGCCGAGGATGATCGCAATTGCGGCGCTGTTGCTGCTCGTGTTGGGAGCCGCCGGCGCGATCGCCGCCGCGTATGTGCGCCGTGGTGAGCGCGCGCGGTGGGCCCGCGAGGATGCGCTGCAGGAGATTACGGCCCTGGTCGAGGCGGATCAGTACAGCGCCGCGTATGCGACCGCCGAGCGCGCCGAGCCGTACCTGCGCGACAACGCCGCGCTGGCGGCTCTGTGGCCGACGATTGCCGCGACCCTCTCACTGGTGACCGAGCCCGAGGGCGCCGACGTGTACTACAAGGAGTACGCGGACGTCGGCGGCGAGTGGCACGACCTGGGCCGCGGACCTCTGAAGGACGTACGCGTCCCGCGCGGAACCATCCGGTTCCGGATCGAGAAAGAAGGTCACGTTCCGGTATATCTCGCGCGGAACGTCACCGGCAGGGTCACGCTCGAGTCGGTCGTGCTCACTTCTGGCAGCGACGACCGCCTCGTCCGCGTGCCGGGCGGAAGCCTGCCGGTCAATCTCAGCGGGTTCAACTCCGACGCGCTCGTGCCCATGGATGAGTATTGGATTGATCGATCGGAGGTCACGAACAAATCGTTCAAGGCGTTTGTCGATGCTGGCGGCTACACCAGCGAGGATCACTGGCACGACCTGGATGCGCGGCCGGCGTCGTTCCGCGACACGACCGGGCGACCGGGTCCCTCGACGTGGATCAACAGCGGCTTTCCGGAGGGTAGAGCTGACGATCCCGTTGGCGGCGTGAGCTGGTACGAAGCGGCGGCGTACTGCGCGTGGCGGGGCGAAGCGCTGCCGACGGTGTTTCACTGGGCGCGGGCGGCGCTGGCGCCGCGCGAGATTACCGCGCCGCTGGGTCCGGCGATCGTCCCGCTCAGCAACTTCGGCGGCAAGGGGCCGGCGCCGATCGGATCGCACAACGGCATCGGTCCGTACGGCACCGTCGATCTCGCAGGCAACGTCCGCGAGTGGACGTGGAACACCGCGAGCGCGGGCCGCCGGTGGATTCTGGGTGGCGCCTGGAACGATCCCAGCTACATGTTCAGCGTTCCGAACTCGCTGCCGCCCGACGATCGCTCGCCGGCGAACGGGTTCCGGTGTATGAAAGTCCCGGCGGTGCCGCCGGCGCTGCTCGAGCCGCTCGAGGCGTCGTCGCCGGACTATCGTGGCGTCCGGCCGGTGTCTGACGAAACGTTCGCCCTGTTTGCGCGGCAGCTCGCCTACATCCCGCTGACCGGAACCTCGGACGTCGTGCAGCGCGAGGTGACGTCGGCCGGATCGATCCGCGAACAGGTGACGCTCGATGCGGGCTACGACGGCGAACGTCTGACGATTCAGATGTTTCTCCCGCCCGACCGCAAGGGTCCGTACCAGGCGGTGGTGTATTTCCCGGCGCTCAACGCATTCCAGTCGCGCGTCGCGAGCCGCACCTATCTTGCCGCCGACTACGTCGTCAAGAGCGGACGCGTGCTGGTGCTGCCGGTTTACAAAGGATCGTTCGAGCGGTGGGACGACAACCTGGATGTCACCGGCGAACAGTATTTTCGCGCAGCGCGGCAGAGGCTGCTCCAGTGGCGCCAGGATCTCGGCCGGACGATCGACTACCTCGACACGCGCGGCGACATTCTCGGGGATCGCGTAGCCTTTTACGGCCGCAGCTTTGGCGCGTCGATGCCGCTGCCGCTGCTCGCGCTGGAGCGGCGGTTCCGCACGGCGATCTTCTACAGCGGCGGTTTCACGTACCGCACACTGCCGCCCGAGATGGATGCCGCCAACTACGTGTCGCGCGTGAAGATCCCGTTGCTGATGCTGTCGGGCCGGCACGACTACGTCTTTCCCTACGACACGTCACAGCGGCCGCTTTTCGAGCTGTTCGGGACGTCGCCGTCCGAGAAACGCCACGTCGTCTTCGACGCCGGCCACGATCCCCTTCCGCGCAGCCAGGTGATTCGCGAGATCCTGGCGTGGCTCGATAAGTACATGGGACCGGTATCTTGATTCGGGACTCGGTGCTCGGTGCTCGGGACTCGGTCGGGCACTCGGGCTCTGGTTTGTAGGGCGGCCCCAGGGCCGCCAGCGAAGCGAGGCTAAAGCCTCGCACTACGACTACCTCCGATCCGAGCCCCGAGTCCCGAGCCTCGAGTCCCCAGTTTGCACCGCGGAATCCAGGCGAGCGGCCAGCGGCGGGAAGGCGTCGGTCGGGCCGGTCCATTCGAGCGCGTCGATCGACGTGAACAGCGGGATGTCGGCGCGCAGCGTCGCAAGATCGCGGAAGAGGAGCGCGCGATCGCGCTCGCGGGCGAGCGTGAGCGCCAGCGCGCCGGCATTGTTCGCGTTCACACCCCACGCGCGCGCGTCGTCCGGGATCGACTCGAGATGGCGGTACCGCGCGAGCACGGCAGCCGCCGATTTCGGGCCCCAGCCCCGCAGTCCCGGGTATCCGTCCGACGAATCGCCGACGAGCGCCAGGTAGTCGGGAATCGACTCGGGTGCGACGCCGAACTTGGCGATGATTCCGGCTTCGTCGAAGATCACCCTGGTCCGGCGATTCAGCTGCACGATCTTCGTTCCGCGCACGCACTGCCCGAGGTCCTTGTCGGGCGTACAGATCACCACGCGATCCACTCGCGAATCGGCGGCGGCAAGCGCCGCCGCGGAGGCGAGCGCATCATCCGCCTCGAACTCGATCATCGGCCAGACGGCGACGCCGAGTGCGGTGAGCGCCTCCTCCAGCAGGTCGAACTGCGAGAGCAGGGCCGGGTCGATACCGGCGCCCGTCTTGTAGCCCGGCCACATGTCGTTGCGAAACGACTCGATGACGTGATCGGTGGCGACGCCGAGGTATCGAACGCCTGAATTGATCAGGCCGAGGATCGAGGTGACGACGCCCTTGACGGCCGCCACCTCGCGGCCATCTCCATCGCGCGCGGACGGCATCGCGTAGAAATGGCGGAAGAGCTCGTAGGTGCCGTCGACCAGGTAGATATCCACTATCGTCTTGCCCAGATCCCTGCCAGCGGCAGCGCGATCGTCGAGAAGATCATGTCGCAGGCATTGGCGGCCGATGCCGCCCGTGCGCGCATCCCGTCACGTGCGGCCCGCTGGATGGCCGCTGCCCTCAGCGGCTCGCCGACGCCCTCGAGGAATGCTAATCCCACCACCGCGGCATGAAACGTGACCGGCGCGACCAGGGCCGCGGCGATGAGCAACACACCACCAAGGGCGAGCATCAGCTGACCGCGGGCGCCGGCCGCTGGAACCCGTGGCGCGAGCGCCGCTCCTGCGGCTTCCGCTGCCGTGATCACCGCCACCAGCACGGTGAGTTCAGCGGCGCCGCGAGTGCCAGACGTCTGGGCGAGAAACGAGCCGGCTGATGCCGCGCCGCCGAGGAACGCCACCGGGATGATCACCGGTACGAACCGTGTCCACGCGACTGCCGCTGCCTCATCGCTCTCGCCCACGGCTTCGTTCGGCGCTGATGCCGCCGGCGGTTCGAGCATTGCCCAGGCGCAGGCGGCGCCGGCCGCGCACAGCACGATCTCACCGGCCCAGGCGGCGTGGAAACCCCACGTGGTGGCCACGACGCCGCCGCCGGCCACGAGTCCGACCAGGGCGCACACCTCCAACGTGTGCGCTCGCGATGCGATCGTGAGAAAGCGGTCTTCCTTTCCGAGGGCGGCGCAACTGCGGTAGAGGAGCGCTTCGTCCGCGCCAGACCGGAAGGCGTCGCCGACTGCGACGAGCAGGCTCGCGACGACGAGCTCGGGGACGCCCGCGCCAAGCCAGCAGCAGACCATCGCCGCCACCTGGACGACGGAACCCACGATGAGGCTTGCCCGATGTCCGCACTTGTCGGCGAACCATCCGGTCGGAACCTCGAGCAGGAGCAGCGCCACATCGCCGGCGGCCAGGATCGCGGCCACGGCGGCCGGCGGGAGTTGCTTCTCCTGCACCCACCACAGCAGGTAGAGGCCATGCGTGACGCCTTCCAGGCTCGCGATCCGGTAAGGCAGGTACAGCGCAAGGTTCCGTTGATAGCGGGATCAATTAGGAGGCATCGCTCTCAGCGTAGCAGAATATCGAAGTCCGGACGATGAAGGATCGGATCCGCTCCTCGCGCCGCCGGTATGCACGGTTCGTCGACGACTATCGGCAACATCGGCTGGACGAACCCGGTACGGCCGGCGACTCCGGCCGTGAAAGACCCGGGGCGGCGGCGTCGCCGAAACGGCGCGAGTACCTGCGCGAGTACCTCCGCTGGCTGGCGCCGCATCGGGCGACCGTCGCCCTCGTCCTGGCGATCGCCCTGATCGTCGCCGGCCTCGAGATGATCGAGCCGCTGTTCATGCGGTACATCATCGATCGCGTCCTCCTGAACGACGCGATCGGCCGGGCGGAGCGCCTGACCAGCCTGCACCTCGCCGGGACGGCGTTTCTCGTCGTCATCCTCCTGTCGAACATGCTTCACGCCGCCAGGGACTACCGGCAGCGCCTGCTCAACGTCCGCGTGATGTTGTCGCTGCGCAAATCGCTCTTCGCGAGGCTGGTGCATC
Organism: uncultured Acidobacteriota bacterium; assembly: GCA_963825245.1. GTDB lineage: Bacteria > Acidobacteriota > Vicinamibacteria > Vicinamibacterales > CAVVIG01 > CAVREM01. The sequence goes on along the minus strand of CAWGSJ010000014.1, from coordinate 926,509 downwards.
TGCCGCTGCCGCGCCTGTGGGACATGAAGACCGGCGGCATCCTGTCGCGGCTCACCGGGGACGTCGACACGACGACCGGACTGCATGCAGATGGCGATCGTGTCGCCGGCGATCTCCGTCGTCCGGCTGGCGATCGCGCTCGTGATCCTCGTCTCGCTGAACTGGCGCCTCGCGCTGATGGCCACGGCGATCATCCCGGGCGCGATGATCATGAGCTTCGTCTTCGCGAGGCGCGTGCGGCCGATCTACCGCGTGACGCGCAAGGACGTCGAGGAAATCGACGGGCGCGTCGGCGAGACCTTCTCGGGCATCCGGGTGGTGCGGGCGTTCGGGCGCGAAACGCGCGAACTGCTCGAGTACATGCTCGGCCGGCACACCGTCCTGCGCAAGGACCTCTTCGCGCACCGGCGTGAGCTGGTGCTGTGGATGTGCTGGGGTCTGCTCGTCAGCGTCGTCAACGTCGTCATCGTCTGGTACGGCGGATTCCTGAACGTCACGGGCCGCGCCTCGATCGGCGACATCATGGCGTTCCAGTGGTACACGTTCCTGCTGCTCAATCCGGTCTGGAACATCGTCAACTCCTTCTCGGAGCTGCAGCGCTCCCTCGCCGCGATGGAGCGCGTCTTCGAGGTGCTGGCGATGGAAGGCGACAAGCCGGACAAACCGGACGCGCGGTCCGCCCCGCCGGTGGTCACGACGTTCGAGTTCGAGGCGGTCGACTTCGAGTACCGCGAAGGGCGCCCGGTGGTGCGCGACTTCAGCCTGAAGGTGGCCGGCGGCACGGTTGTCGCGCTCGTCGGCCGCAGCGGCGCAGGCAAGACGACGGTCACCGATCTCGTCGCGCGATTCCACGATCCGACGCGAGGCCGGCTGCTGCTGAACGGCATCGACATCCGCGACCTCGGATCTGCGCAGCTACCGCGACCTGCTGGCGATCGTGCAGCAGGATGTCTTTCTCTTCGATGGATCGGTGCGCGACAACATCGCCTACGGGCGGCACGATGCCACCGATCTCGAGGTGGAGGATGCGGCGCGCCGGGCCAACGCCCACGAGTTCATCGAGCGGCTGCCGGAGGGCTACGACACGTTCGTTGGCGAGCGGGGCGTCAAGCTGTCGGGCGGGCAACAGCAGCGCCTGGCGATCGCGCGCGCGATCCTCAAGTCGCCGCAGATCCTGATTCTCGACGAGGCGACCAGCAACCTCGACACCGAGAGCGAACAGCTGATTCAGGCGTCGATGGCCGAGCTGCTGGCGGGCCGAACCACGTTCGTAATCGCGCACCGCCTCTCCACGGTGCGTCGAGCGACGCTGATCCTGCTGATGGAGGATGGCCGGATCGTCGAGCGCGGTACGCACGACATGCTGATGGCCGCGCGCGGCGTGTACCACAGCATGGTCGTGCGTCAGATGGAAAGCGACACGCCCGAGCTCGCACAGACCTGGCGGTAGGCCGAGCCTTTTAGGGTCTGCTCCGTGCACACCAACGGCGACCCTGGAGGGTCGCCCGACGAAGACCCGCCCGCGCCGCGGCGCTCACCAGCACCGAGTCGCCGAATTCGTGCGTGTGATATCCCAACGCGGTCATCTCGGCCGAAGCGCGCTGCAGCGTCTCGTCATCGACGAACGCCCGCACTAACTCGTAGTGGCTCGTGCCCGGCTCGTGCACGCCCGTCAGCAGCACGTCGACGATCTTCAAGCGCGTTGCTGCCGTCACCTTCTGGGTCGCGATCCCGAAGCCCGGTCGAATCCGTCCCTCCTCGTCTGAAGCGTGCTCGAGGGCGCGGACAACCGTGGTGCCGATCGCGATGATGCGGCGGCCGGTGTCCCGGGCCTCGGCGATCGCACGCGCCGTGGCGAGCGGGATGTCGTAGGGCTCGTCGAAGGGCAGCAGCGCGTCCAGCTCGGTGTCGCCGGTCGACGAGATCCCGGCCGCGTGGGTGATCGTCGCGAACCGGATGCCGCGGCGTTGCAGGCTGCGCGAGCGATGCGCCAGTCGAGTGCGAATCCGGCCGAGGGCGGTTCGAACGCCACCGGCAGGCCCGCGACCGGCGTCCAGACGTCCCAGAGCGCCAGCGGGATGTCGACGTGAGCATATTGAATCGGCCGGCCACGCTGCGCGAGGCCGGCCCAGACCGCATCGACCGATCCGCAGAAGCCGATCGTCACCAGGCGTTGGTGTCGGCCGACACTGAGGATCGTCGCCCTCAGCGGCCCCTCGACTCCGCTCGGGGCAGGCCCCTCGACTCCGCTCGGGCAGGCCCCTCGACTCCGCTCGGGGCAGGCCCCTCGACTCCGCTCGGGGCAGGCCGAACGTCAGCCCGTCGCCGCGCGAGAGCCTGGGAGGCGGCAGGCGATTCTCGGTTCGAGTGTGGTAGTCGCCCGCGCCAAACGCGATTGCCGCGAACACGTGCACATCGTCCGGCAGCCAGCGAACGTCTGCCGGCGAGACGGATTTCAATGGGCTGGCCGGTCGGCTCGTGGGTGCCCTGGAGGCTGGCCGGCAGGGTTGCGGCGTCGTTGGCGATGACGAGATCGCCGGCGCGGAAGTGATCGACGAATTGGGCGCGCGGCTCGTGCGTGATGCAACCCGACTCGTCGATGACGAGAAGTTTCGCGGCGGGCGGACGCTGGACGGGTCGATCGGCGGCGGTCATCGCGTCACCTCGATTGCCGGGAGCGTCCGGGCGATCGCGTCGATCAATTCAGCGGCTGCCGCCTCCGGCCGCTTCAGCGACGCCGGGTCTGCATCCGGAATCGCCATCGCATGGAGCGGTGTATCCATGTCGCCGGGATCGATCGAGAGAAACCGCACTCCCTGTGAGCGAGAGTTCCTCATCCCAGATGCGCGTCAGGTGGCGGAGCGCGGCTTTGCTGGCTCCGTATGCGCCCCACGTGGGATACGCGTTTACGGCGGCATCGCTCGACACGTTCAGGACGACCGCGCCTCGGCCCTCTCGCGCCGATCCGGCGAGCGCGCCGAGCACGGCCTTCGTCAGCCGGAACGGCCCGACCAGATTGGTGGCGAGTGCGCGCTCGAGATCCTCGCAATCGGTGTCGCCGAGGAGCGCCAGCGGGGCGGGCCCGAGATCGGAGGCGTTGTTGACGAGGATGTCGAGACCGCCGAGTTCGCCAAGAATCTGGAGAGCGATGGGATAGATGGCGTCCTTCGAGGAGATGTCTCCGACGATGCCGTGGGTGCCCGGGTAGCGACGCTGGACCGCTTCGACCCGGTCGCGGCCGCGCGCGACGAAGGCCACCCGCGCGCCGGCGCGGTGCAGTTGGCTGACGAGCGCGAGCCCGAGACCGGATGTGCCGCCCGTGATGGCGGCTCTCAGGCCCTCGACTCTGCCCGGGCCAGGGCCGGGGAGGGCAGGTGTGGAGCTCATGGGCTACCTCCGAATTTGTAAAGACATCACTTTACTTAATCCGGGACTATAGACCTGGCCGTTGACTTTGTAAAGTAAATACTTTAGAAACGACGTATGCAGACGCGGCGCGCGATTGTCCAGATGCTGAAGACCGAGGGAGCCCTCGATTCGACCTCTCTCGGCCGCCGGTTGAAGCTGACGCCGATGGCCGTCCGCCAGCACCTGTACGCACTGCAGGACGAGAAGCTCGTCACGTCAGAGGAGCGCCCGGTTCCGCGCGGCAGGCCCGCCAAGTTCTGGACGCTCACCTCCGAGGCGGCCCGCCTCTTCCCTGATGCCTATGCCGAATTGAGCGTGGCCCTGCTGTCCGCGGTCGAAGATACGTTCGGGGCGAACGGGATGCAGCGCCTGCTCGACGCCCGGCTGACGCGGCAGCAAACCGACTACGCCGCACGGATTCCAGCCGGGCTGCCGCTCGAGAAGAAACTGCAGCACCTTGCGCGGCTCCGCACGGCGGAAGGCTATATGGCCGAAGTTCGGCGCGAAGGAAAGGGCGTGTTCATCCTGGTCGAGAATCACTGCCCGATCTGTGCTGCCGCGACGGCCTGCCAGGGGTTCTGCGCAAGCGAGCTCGATCTGTTCCGGTCCATCCTGGGGCCGGACGTCCACGTCGAGCGGACTGAACATATCGTCGGGGGCGATCGCCGTTGCGCCTACCGGGTGGCCGCCCGGTCCTGACCGGGCGGCCGGCTTACAAACCTCAGTTCGCCACGATCGGCACGCCCATATTGAACCAGGAGCTCACCGCTTCACCCCGTCTCCTGGCTGGCGAGAACGTCCACTGATTGACTGCGGCGAGGACCGCATCGTCCAGCCGGGGCCCCGTCTTCGATCTCCGCAGCAGGGTGACGCGTGACGGCCGTCCGCTCTGAGAGATCAATATCCGGACGATGACGATCTCATTGCGCGCCCGGCCGCGCAGGTCCTCTGGCACATCGGGCTCGACGCGCGTCGCCACGCGAGCCGCCTCGGTGACGTCGGTCGGCTCGAAGATCGGACCTTGCGCAGCAGCCGGCGGCGCCGCCGTCGAAGCAGCCGACGCGGGTGCTTCCGGCAGCGACGGCGCCACGGCCGGCAAGGCCACGCGGGCCGGCAACGGTTCGGGCGCAGGCACAGTCTTTGTTGCTTCCGAAGCCTGCCGGGCGGCGGGGCGCGGTGGAGAGACTCGGGCCTTGACTTGTTTCGGCGGCGGCGGAGCGGAGCCTTCAGGCGGTGCCTGGTTGTCGCGGTCTGACCGCGGCGGTGCGGGATGAGGCTCGCGCGCCGGCTCGTTGATCGCCACTGCCGCTTCGCGTTCCGCCGCGGGCGACAACAAGCCGTGTACCTTGAGCCAATAGCCACCAAGGCCGGCTGCGAGGACCACGACGGCTGCCGACAGGGCCAGCCAGCCCCTCGATTGTGGCCGCGCAGCCCTGGCATGCGGGTGATTGGGAACGGGAGGCGGCTTCAGAGCGCTTCTGGCGGGCATCGCCCGTGCGTTGCCCGGCTCCGGCCGCGGAACCGCCACCGGGCTCTTCACCGGCTCAAGTCTGACGGCCTCCACGGGAAAGGCCTCCCTGTGGACGACGTCGACGACGTCGACGACGTCGATGACATCGGGCCTGTTCGAAGGCGACTCGATCGTCATCGTCGGCGTCTGAACGCTGTCATACGCTGGCGCCGACACCGCGTTGGTGGCGGCCACGTTGGCTGCAACGGCAGGCGTCTGAGGTCCCGACGGTGTCGGCACGACCTGTTTCGCGCTCGGCTCGAGATCAAACGATTCGGGGGGGGCAGGCGTGTTCATCAGCTCGGCCCAGAGGCTGTCGACCCCGTCGGTCTTCTCGGCTGGGGATGGGGCCACGGGTTCGGCAGCGGGCTCGGCGCCGGTCCACGCGCTGAACGATCCGAAACAATCCGCACAGGTACTCGCCTTCAGGACTTGGTCTCCCGCAGATCGCGCAGTGTCTCGCCGCGTCCGGCTGCGCTTCGGCAAGCGGAGACGGTTCCGCCGACGCGGCTGGCGAGGCGAGCTCGCGGCCGCAGCATTCACAGTGCCGGCGTGGTGAATCTGACTCCTTCTGACAATCGACGCAGCGCACGAAGCCCTCCTGCGCACTCCTTCCAGAGTGTCAATGAACGAATGGCAATCAACCTGCCAGAGCGTGCGTCAAAGTCCGGCCGCTTTTTGGCGGTCCGCTGCATCCAGCCGGGCGCCGGTGACAAACGTGGTCACCGTCACGACGTCAGAGGTGCCGAAAATTGGCAGCGTTTGGCAGATGCGTGCACTTGTCTTACCCGAGGGGCTTCGCCCCTCGGACTCCCCGACACGCTCACTCGCGCGCCGCGGCGCCGGCGCGCTCCGTTCGCGTGGCTCGCTCGCGCGCTCGCTCGCGGCGCAGGTCAGCTGGTTTTTCGAGATAGCTTCTAGAAAAGCGATTACGAAGCCCGCAGCGACACGCTGCAGTCGACCTGCGGGTTCACACCGATCGGCCACCATCGATTGAAGTCCTTGCTGGTGGCCGCCACCGCCATGATCAAGCGAACCGCCGGAGGGTAATACACGCCTGAGCCGGCCTGCTCGGGAAAGAGCGGCGTCAGCTCGTAGCGGAACTGATCGAACAGCGGAGCGTCGAAGACGGCGTAGTAGAGCTCCTCCAGCTTGTCGCCGGCCTCGCGGTGCCGTTCGGCGATGCACACCGGCTCGAAGTCGAGCGGTGTCGAGACCGACGCCCTCGCCGACGCTCAAGATGTCCTGGATGCTCATGGCGCCCTGCAGGCTGTCGGAGTACTCGTCGGCGAGCACGAGAGGCACGGCCGCCCGGTCTGGCGCTACCAGCGTATGGTTCGTGCGCCGCGACACCTGACGGAAGAGTTCCTCCAGGAGACGGGCCGGCGGCTTCGCCTCGACGATCGCCAGATTGCCAGGCGGCGCTGCCGCGAGCTTCCAACCGGAAAGCAGTGCTGCGTCGACCTTGTACGGGGTGCGCGCCAGAATCCCGCGCGTGATGAGGATGCCGAGGACAACTGCCACGCCGGCCGCCGCCGCGATCTTCAACCTGCGTTTCGAACGATCGTCCACTGCGTCGATCCTACCTATCCTTTGAAACCGGCGAGGCATCCTGCCGCCAGCGTGCCGGACACCCCACGCCACCATTTCCCTCACCAGCGGCCGGAGATCCTCGCCCCTGGGTGTCAGCACGTATTCCATCCGCGGCGGCCGGTCGTTGTAGCGACGCGCGGCGACGATGCCGGCGCTCTGCAGGCGCTTGAGCCGGTTCGCGAGGATGTTGGTCGGAATCCGTTCCGACGAGTCGAGGAAGTCGGCGAAGCGCCGCTTGCCGCGCACCAGGTCGCGGACGACGAGCAGCGTCCATCGATCGCCGAGCACGTCGAGCGTGCACGCGATCGGGCAGCGCGAACGGCGTGCGCGCCGGCCTCGAAGGGGTGCGGCCACGCCGCCAGTGTAGCAGGCAGTCGCGCCGCCGACCAAGTGACTTGCAAACTGCAAGTAACTCGGCATACGATCGCGCGCACATGTCGCCGCCGCCGCTTGCCGCCGCACTGCTGGTGGCCGCCGCTGGTGCGGCCGTCCCCGCCTTCGCGGCGGCCGCAGCAGGGCGACGCGGTCGTGTCCCGCGACGGCGCGGACCGTGACGGTTCGCGCGGTGCACGTCGCCGACGGGATCCGCGTCGACGGCCGGCTCGACGAGGAGATCTATCAGACGGTCGTCCCGATCGGCGACTTCGTGCAGCAGGAACCCGACGAGGGCAGGCCCGCGACCGAGCGGACCGAAGCGTGGGTGTTCTTCGACGACCGACAACATCTACGTCGCCGCCCGGTGCTGGGACTAGCCGGCCCGACCGGCGCGTCGCCAACGAGATGCGGCGCGACACCAGCCAGCTCCGCCAGAACGATACCTTCGGCGTGCTGTTCGATACGTTCCACGATCGCCGGAACGGATACTTCTTCTACGCGAACCCGATCGGCGGCCTGGCCGACAGCCAGATCACCGACGAGGGTCCGCCGAACACCGACTGGAACACGGTCTGGGACGTCAGGACGGCGACCTTCGACCAGGGCTGGACGATCGAAATGGCGATCCCGTTCAAGTCGCTCCGCTATCAGCCAGAAGCCGAGCAGACATGGGGCATCAACCTTCGTCGCGTCGTCCGGTGGAAGAACGAGTGGTCGTATCTGACGCAGGTGCCGCGCGCGCTCACGACGTTTCGCGGCATTCTCAAGATATCGTCGGCCGGAACGCTGGTCGGCCTGCGAGTGCCGACCAGCACCCGGATGCTCGAGATCAAGCCGTACGCGCTCGGCGGCGTGACCACCGACCGCACGCTCGCCGATCCCCTGTCGAACGACATCAGCCGCCGCGCCGGCGGCGACCTCCGCTACGGCTTGACGGAGAACGTCACGGCCGACGTCACGCTCAATACTGATTTCGCTCAGGTGGAAGTCGACGAGCAGCAGGTCAACCTGACCCGCTTCAACCTCTTCTTTCCGGAGAAGCGCGATTTCTTCCTCGAGAACCTCGGCGTCTTCGCGTTCGCCGGACGGGCCAGCGCCGGCCTCGCGGCGGGGTCCGGCGACACCCCGTACCTGTTCTTCAGCCGCCGGATCGGCCTCGACGACATTCGCACCGTTCCGCTTCGCGTCGGCGGGCGGGTCACCGGCAAGTCGGGCCGCTTCACCTACGGGATTCTCGACGTTCATACCGGCGAGGACGCGTCACACACCGTCGATCCCGCAAACTTCACGGTGCTTCGCGCCAAACGCGACGTCTTCCGCCGCAGCAGCATCGGCGGGATGGTCACTCACCGCACATCCACCCCGGGCGTCATCGGAACGAACCAGGGATACGGCGTCGACGCCGCGCTCGGCTTCTACGAGAACGTCCGGATTGACGCCTACCTGGCGAAGACAGCGTCGGAGGGACGGCCGGTCGACGACGTCAGCTATCGCGGGGCGTTCGACTACAACGCCGATCGATATGGCCTGCAGGTCGAGCGCCTCGTCGTCGAGCCGAACTTCCGGCCCGAAATCGGCTTCGTCCGGCGCACCGACATGCGGCGCAATGCCGGGCTGGCGCGCTTCAGTCCCCGGCCGGCGTCGCTCGGGCCGGTACGCAAGCTGACCTTCCAGGGGAACCTGGTGCTACGTGACGAACACTGCGAACCGGCTCGACACCAGGGAGCAAACCGGCACGTTTCAGACCGAGTTCACCAACAGCGACGTCGCGAGCCTCTCGTACATCGATACGTTCGAGCGGCTGGTACGCCCCTTCGCCATTGTGCCAGGCGTCATCATTCCCGTTGGCGCCTACGACTTCCACACGCTGCAGCTCTCGTACACCGCCGGCCAGCAGCGGCCCGGTCTCAGGCGGCCTCGTCTACGAACAGGGGTCGTTCTACGACGGCGCACGGCGATCGATCGCGGTGAACAGCGGCCGCGTGCAGGTGACGCCGCGGGTCTCGCTCGAACCCAGCTTCTCGGTCAACCGGGTCGACTTGCCGGCCTCGGCGTTTACAACCACGGTCGTTCGCGGGCGCGCGACGTTCACCGTGACGCCGCGCATGTTCGTCAGCGGTATCGCGCAGTACAACTCGACCGCGCGGTCGGTCGGAAGCAACCTGCGGCTGCGGTGGGAATACCTGCCAGGGAGCGAGCTGTTCGTCGTCTACACCGACGATTACGACAGCCAGCCGCCGAGCGGCGTCCCGGCCCTTCGCAATCGTGCGTTCGTCGTCAAGTTCAATCGCCTCTTCCGGCCGTAACCGCTTCGGCCACGCATTCGGGCTCGCTCTCCGACTCGAGGCTCGTCATCTCGGCCGCGAGCAGCTGTTCGCCCGCGCCTGCTGGCACGCCGCGCGAGAAGTCCACCGGTGGCAGAAAGAACGACACGACCAATCCGACGGCCGACATGACGCCGCCCACGGCAAACACGCGGCTCAACGCATGCGCGAACTGGATCCTGGCCGCGCCCTCGAGGCGAAGTGCACCGGCGGACATCGCCTCGACCCCTCCCGGCATGTCGAACCCGGTCAGGCTGCGCGCGAGCATCGCACCCATCGCCGCCACGCCGACGACAGCGCCGACGCTCCGAGAGAACTGGTTCAGCGAGGTCGCGACGCCCAGGTGCGCTCGGTCCACACCGTGCTGGACGGCGAGCAGCAGCGAAAGCATCGACAAGCCCATGCCGCAACCGAGGACGAATACGGCGCCGAAGAGCGTGAACAGCGTGACCTCGGTATCGAGCATGCGCGAGCGCGACGAAGCTCGCCGACAAGAGCGCCACGCCGGCGAACGTCACCGGCCGGTAGCCGATGCGAACCGTGAGGCGCGCGCTGACGACCGACGTCAGCACCCAGCCGAGAAACAGCGGCGTCAGCACCTGCCCGGCCTGCGTCGCGGTACCGCCGAGCACGCCCTGCACGAACAGCGGGACGAAGGCGATGGCGCCGAACATCGCCATGCCGGTCATGAACACCACGACGAGCGAATACGACACGACGCGGTGACGAAATAGATCGAGCGGCAGAATCGGATGGCTGGCCCGGCGTTCGACGACAACGAGCGCCGCCAGCAGCACGGCCGTCGCGGCCAGCCATGGGAGCACGACCGAGGTCGCGCCACCCACCGCCACCAGCAGGCAGGTGACGCCGCCGAACAGCAGCGCGGCGCCGAGCCAGTCCACTTTCGCCTCGGAGGTGCGCGAGCCCGGTGGATACGCGATGGCGATCACCGTTGCCGCCAGGACACCGAGCGGCAGATTCAGGTAGAACACCCAGCGCCACGACAACGTGTCGGTGATATAGCCGCCCACGAGCGGGCCGGCAATCGACGCGACGCCCCAGACGCCGCTGAACAACGCCTGGGCGCGTGCGCGCTCTTCGAGCGCGTACAGTTCGCCGATGATCGTCATGCTGAGCGGGATGACGGCGCCGGCACCCACTCCCTGGATCGCGCGAAACACGATCAGCTGCGTCATCGATGTCGCGGCGCCGGAGAGGGCGGATCCCGCGACGAAGACGGCGATGCCGGCGAGATACAGCCGGCGGCGGCCGTACAGATCGGACAACCGCCCCCAGATCGGCACCGACGCTGTCGACGTCAGCAGGTACGCGGAGAACACCCAGCTGTAGTGCGCGAGGCCGCCGAGGGTGGCGATGACGGTCGGCATCGCGGTCCCGACCACGGTGGCCTCGAGCGCGCCGAGGCTCATCCCGAGCAGCAGGCCCGCCGTGATCGCCCGGCGGCGGCGCCGGCCGACGGGCAGCGGCGGCGTCACGTGAGACATCTTTCGAGGGTACCACGGACGTTGACGCCGGCCGGCGCGCGGACTGGATAGAATGAGCGCATGGTTGCAGCGTTCGTGGCGGCGCTCGGACTCGCGTTCCAGGCCCAGGAGTCTCTGGCGAACCTGAAGAAACTCCAGTGCACGTTTGCCGTCCAGGCGACCGGCACCTGGGCGGACGGCGTGCCCAAGGCCGATATCAAACCTGCCAAGCTGGCGGTCGCTTTCGACAACATCGACGTCGGAGGCGGCACGGCGGACACGATCGGGCAGTTCGGTCCCCTCCACATCATCGTCCGCCTGACCGGCTCGACGATCCATTTCCTGCACATCGATACAGGCGGCGCACTCTACCTGACGACGGTATTCGTGTCGGCGAAGGGGCCTCTGCCGGGCGGCACGCTGCGCGCGGTCCATACCCGGCACGAGTACACGGAAGTCTCGCTCCCGGGATTTACGTCGAGGCCCGAGCAGGTACTACGGGGAGTGCACCGCCAGCTATTGAGGGGCGCCCGCTGACGCTTTTGAAGGCGAAGCCCAGATCCGTGATCGGACGCTGAGGAGGGTTGCACGGGCGTGCGCGCCGCTTCGCTCAGCGGCAGCGCACGCCGTCGGGTACATCCGTTGCCCTAACCGCCGGAACACGATTCAGTAAGGAGCCACTACATGTTCACGGCAATTGGTTTCATCGCGATCGTCGGCATCGCCTTCGCGTGGCTCAAGATTCGCCACAAGCGGAAGGCCGAGGGCGGCGCTCACTAAGCCTTAGAAGATCGCCAGCGCGTTGACGGGGAAGCCGGTACCGCCGGTCACGGGTACCGGCGCAATCGTCACCATAAACTCCCACCGATTGAGCTTCGCGGCGAGGTCGGCGACGGCCTCGAGATCCTGGTTGTCCAGGATGTCGATGCCGAGCGCCGTGATGGCCAGCGTGTGGATCGGCAGGCCGACGCCTTCGACGAGCGACGGCACCACGTCCTGCGCCGCGTCGCCGCCGAGGAACGAGACGCCGCGCTCCTTCAGCCAGGGCGCGATCGACGCGTGTAATCCGGCGCTGTTTCTGGCCACCGCCCAGGGGCCGAGCGCCGCGCGGCGCGCCCACCGGCCGGTGCGCACGAAGATCGCATCGCCCGGCGACACCTTGATGCGCGCCTTCTTCTCCCAGGCCTCCAGATCCTCGACGAACACCGGCGTGCCCGGGCTCCAGATAGTTGACGTTCCGCAACCGCGGGATGTCGATCAGGATGCCGCGCGTGACGATGCCGTTCTTCAGCCGATCGATGCCCAGCTGCGTGCAGCCTTTCTCGGTGTTGACGTCAGCAGTGGAGTGGCCGTTGTAGGTCTGCTTCTGATAGAGGATGTGACAGAGCGCGTCGATGTGGCTGTGCGCGTAGCCGTGGTACGACACGCGATACGTGTCCGTGGTGAAGCCGCGGTTCATCGTGTGCTCGAACGGCTGCGGGTTGTCGGGCGCCGCTTCGGTCAGCGGGTTGTGCGCGAGCGAGACGCTGACGCCCTGCTTCACGAGATCCGCCGCCTGCCGCCGCTTCGCTTCGGTGATCAGGTTCGCCGCGCCGAGCTGATCGTCGGCGCCCCACCGGCCCCAGTTCTTCACCTGCTGGAACATCTGATCGAACTCGGCGGCGTTGCGGGGAAAGCGGGCGGCTGACGGCCCCGGAGACAGGACGGGTTCGGCCGGCGCCTGCGCCGCGCCGCGTCCGTCGCCGGCGCCGCGGCCCTGTCCCTGGCCCTGCTGCGCCGGCGGCTGGGCCGCGAGGTGCGCGAACGTCGCCGCGAGCACGGCGGCGACGAACGCCGCCTTCACCGCATCGTCTCCTCATATGAACCCCTTCATCCTCTCGATGAAATCAAGAACGAGTCGGTAGAGCCAGGCTACTTTGTCGCGGACCAGCCGTTCGGCGACGTGCCCTTGATCGAATTGCCGCTCACCCGGCCCGTATACGTGGCCGGCCCGGCCTTGAACGTGATCTCGTCGCCACGCAGCTTGCCGTCGGTGATCGGGACGGTGTTCGTGCCGTTCCGCAGCGTGCCCGACACCTTCTGGAAGGTCTGAGTCAGCGCCAGCTCGCCGCCCTGCGCCAGCTTCCACGTGCCCTCGACCTTGGCCGGGACGATCCAGTGCAGGGCGGTGCACCAGGTGGTGCAGCCCTCGGTGACCGTCTCGGTGACGTCGGCCTCCCACTCGCCCATCGTGAAGGTGTTCGACACGATCCGGGTGCCCGGCCGCATGTCGAGAATCTTCGGCCGCAGCCGCAGGTTGATGTCGGGCAGCAGGAACATGGTGATGACGGTCGCCTTCGAGAAGTCGGTCTCGAAGAGGTCGGCCTTCATGAACGTCGCGCGATCTTCGCTGACGCCCGCCTCCTTGGCGTTCTTCTTCGACAACTCGACCATGTCGGGGTTGTACTCGATGCCGAACGCGCGCGCGCCGCGCTTGGCGGCGGTGATCACCGTCCGGCCGTCGCCCGACCCGAGGTCGTAGACGATGTCGTTCGGCGTCACCTTCGCGAGGTCGAGCATCTTGTCGACGAGCGCCTGCGAGGTCGGCACCCAGACGACGTCCTTGCCGGGCTGACCGACCTGCGGCTCGAACGGCTTGGTTTGGGTCTGCGTCTGTCCGAACGCGGTGGCCGCTACCGCCGCCGACAAGAGCAGCGTCATCATCGATCGACGCGTGAACTGCGATGCACTCATGGTGTTCTCCAAGTAAGGTGTTCTCAGTAAGGTGTTCTCAAGACGGTTAGGGCCGCGTCGTCGCCGCGGCGATGAGGTTCTTCGGACTTGGACCGAAGCGATGTCCAGGGGGTGACCGGCACCTGGTTCACGCCCGGCCTGGACCAGTCGCAGACGCCGTTCGGGAAGATCGTCTTGAGGCGCGCCAGATCTGCGGACGCCATCGGCGCGGGGTAGTCCCGCGCGTCGACCGGCTTTAGTTGACACTTCAGGATGTTGGCCGCCAGCGGGCCGCCCGACTCATGACGAACGTTGGAGTAGACGGGATACAGCCCGCTGCACTTCGACACCGGCTTGCTGCTGAACACGAGCGGCTCGGCGATGAACACCGGCGGTGTCGCGCGGTCATAGCAGCCCTCGACGCCCGCTTTCGGCCTGGCGCGAACCACCTTGACGCGCTGGGGGTCGGCCGACGAATCGGACTTGTAGGCCTCCATCCAGCTCGAGAAGAGCTTCTCGGCGTCGGATCCCGAGACGCTTCGCCACATCACCAGGTTGTCGGCGTTGCCGTTGGCCTGGCGCAGGCGCTCGCGCAGCGCGAAATGGAACCAACCGTAGTGATAGCCGCCGGTTTCGTTCGACGTGGCGTTGTCGACGATCGGAATCGACGCAAGGCCGCCGCCGCCGCCGAGCGTCAGGCCGGCCTGGTAGGTGCGCTTGATCGCGCTCTCGTCACCGGCAGTCCTCCGCGCGACGTAGTTCGAGTCGTGATCCACGCCGCCGATCCGCTCGTTCAGATCGAGGAACTGCGCGACGGTGATCGTTCCGGCCTTGAGTGCGTTCAGGCCGTACTGCACGCCGACGTTGTCGAACGGCCTGCAGCGCGAAGCCGGTCGCCGCATCGACGCCGTAGACATTTTTCGCGGCATCGAAAATCGTCGGCCGTGCGCCCTTCGGGTTGCTGGTTGGGTGATAACGCTTCGCCGCCGGCACCGCCGCGTTCCATCGCGCCGACTGGTAGCCGGCGAGATCGACGCGATCGGGCACCGGGTCGGTGCGCTGCGCCTGGTTCGCCGCATCGAGAAACGCCTTCAGCCCCTCGTAACCGCTCGCCGCGACCTGCTGCGCCTCGGTGAACCCGGTCGGATTCGTCACGGTGAAGTAGTGCATCAGCAGCCGGGCGTCCAGGCCGGCCAGCGCGATCGACACCGCATCCGGGAAGGTGGCCCTGATGCTGACGCCGTCGATCAAGCCCGGGAAGGCGTCGGCCACTTGCAGGCTCGTGTACGCCCCGCCCGAACCGCCTGTGCTGATCGTGTAGAACGGCACGCCGAACGTCTCGATGAACCGCTCCTTGCCCATCATCGTCGTTTCGGCGGCGACGAACGCGTTGCAGCTGTTGGTGGGATGATTCAGCGTGTTGATGAAAAGCGCGTAACCTTCCGCCAACTGCGGGTTGTCCAGGATGTTGACGCCGAGGCGCCCGCCCTGGATATACCAGCCCGATGGGCAGCCCGACCCGTGCTGCGCGATGAGCCGCCGGTTCCAGCTTTTCGGCGGCGAGGCCGGGGAGGGCGGCGGATCGCTCGTCGGATCGTGCAGGACGGCGTTCTGATAGATCCCGCGGTTCATCGTTCCCGTTTCGACGCGCACGATGAAGTTGACCTTTCGTCCTTCAGAGGTCGTCGTCTTCGCGACGTCGGCCGGCAGCGTACCGCCCTCCGGCAGCGGCTTCAGCGTTTTCGGATCCGACGTCGATCGATAGACGTGCTGGACGACGGTCCGAGCCGAGCAGTTGGCATCGAGCGGCGGACCGAGTTTCGATCCATCGGGAAGCGTGAACTCGTTCGTCTGGCAGATGAACGGCTGCTGCCAGGGGCCCGAGATCACCGGTCCGGTGATGGGGTAGTTGACGACCTCGAGCGTCGCGCGCGGCGTCCCGGACTTCGTCCCCGCATCGATGACGTTCTTTCCGTTCGCAAGGCCGGTGACGAGCCCGATGAACGAGCCGGGCTCAGCCGCAGGCTGGAAGGCGTTCGACACGTCGCGGCCGGCCACCGACACCTTCAGGCGGTCGGCGGTCATGGCGGAGCCGAACGCGACCTTGACGAGCACGTCGCCGCCGGTGACGAGGCTCGCGTCGGTGGACAAGGCGGTGATGGTCGGGCGGCCCTGTGCTCCCGTGGATGCGATCGCCACTGCGAGCAGGGCGCCAAGGATGGCGGATCGTGCCAGCATGGGGCGCTACCTTAACACGGGTGCGCCAACCAGTTTGAGCCGCGTTTTCAGAGTAGGATTCGGGGCCACGGAAACCCCTATCATTTCACGCTGGCCAGTCGCCTGCGTGCTGATCCTCAGCGGAGCGCTGGGATGGCACGTGGGCGCGGGCGCCTTCGCCGACTGGCAGGTCGCTGTTGAGTCGGCCCAGGTGGTCGCCCGGCTGGTCGAGTATCCCGCCGGCAACCCGTTCTACGTCTACCACACGAAGCTCTGGACGATTCTTCACCAGGTCCTTGCTGTTCTGCTTGCCGCCGGGGTGTCGGAACGGACGCTATCGGTCGCCGTCAGCGGTGTGCTGGGGGTCGTGAGCTTTCAGGCGCTGTCGCTGATCGCGTATGCGCTGTCCGGTGACGTGCTGATCGCGGCAGGTGCTTCGGTTTTCATCTTCTTCACTCGCGTCGCCGAAGCCAACGCTATCTACCCGATCTGGCTTGTCGGGACGTCGCACACCTACGGCGTCCTGGCGCTGTCGTTCTGCGCGCTCGTGGTGGGCTTCCTCGGCTGCGGCTGGTACCGGACCGGACTGTTTCTCCTCGGCCTGGCGCCCGCCGTCCATCCGTCGCTCGGGGCGTGGCTGATTCTCATTGCCGCGATCGTGTTCGTGTCGGACTGGCGCAGCCTGTCAAGCGACCTTCGGCCGGCGCTGCCGGCATTTCTCGCCGGCTGCGGCGCCACGCTGGCGAGCCTCGCGTTCCAGCTGCTGTTCGTCAGCGACTCGCCCGACGTCGATCCCTCGACGACGTCGAAATACCTTGCTGCGTTCGTATCGTTCTGGGACAGCCACAGGCAGCCGGTGAGCCTCGAGGCCGCCACCGTTCGCGTGAATGCCGCGGCGCTGGTGATCAGCCTCTTCTTCTTGATTCGCCGGCCGCTCGAGCTCGCCAGCCCGGCTCGACTGCTGATGCGGTTCGTTGCCGCCACGGCGACGCTGAGCCTTGCGCTTGTACTGATTTCCTGGATTCCGCCCGATCGCATGCCCCCGGCGCTCCTGATCGCGATGCCAGGGCGGGTCCTCAACCTGAACATGCTGATGGTTGCCGCCCTGCTCATCGGGCTCTTCGGTGCCGGGCGGCGGACATGGAGCGCCAGCCTCCTTCTGCTGCTCCTCTGCGTCGCGCTCGTCGTCGGCAACCGCAGCGGGCTGTGGATGTTCGAGGGCGATCACCGCGAGCTCCTCGCGCTGCCGGCAGGCATGCGGCCGAATGCCACGAACGTCGTGCTGATCGGGGCGTTGGTGGCGCTGGTCGTGTCGTCGGCCCGGCGCCGCGGCGATCGGCCGGTGGTGGCGCGCGCCGCTTACATCGCGACCGTTGCCCTGCTGGCATGGACGGCGGTTCTCGCGTGGAAGCTCGATCGGCCTCGCGGGTTCGATATGGCGGACCGCACGAGCGACGTGCTCTTTCGCATGCTGTCGGAAGGTCGCGGTCTGCTGCTGACTGGCGGCGATCTGCACTTGATTCAGCTGCGGACCCGTCGCCCGGTGCTCCTGGACGGCGGCGGTCTCGACGCGCTGCCGTACGCGATCGAATCGGCGCCGGAGATGGAGCGCATTCTTCGCGAAGTCTACGGCGTCGATCTGCTGAACCCGCCCGAGGAAGCGCGCTACCGCGGGTCGGTGCCGCCCGAGTTCACGAAGGCGGTGTGGCAGAGCTACTCGCGGGAGCGATGGGACGAGGTGGCGAACAGGTTCGGCGTGCGGCAGGTGCTCACGCCGGGCGACTGGGATCTGAAATTGCCGGTCGCGGTTCGAAACCGGACGCTGACCGTCTATGATATTCCCTACATTTCGCAATGATCATCAGCCGCACGCCGTTCCGGGTGTCGTTCTTCGGCGGAGGCACGGACTACCCCGACTGGTACCGCGAGCACGGCGGCGCCGTGCTGGCGACGACGATCGACAAGTACTGCTACATCAGCGTCCGCGAGCTGCCGCCGTTCTTCGATCACCGGTTCCGGGTCGTCTATTCGATCGTCGAGAACGTCAAGGAGGTCGCCGAGATCAAGCATCCGGCGGTGCGCGCCGTGCTGCAGCGGCTGGAGGTCGAGCAAGGGCCTCGAGATCCACCACGACGGCGACCTGCCGGCGCGCTCCGGCCTCGGCTCGAGCTCGGCGTTCACGGTCGGGCTGCTCAGCGCGATGCACGCGCTGCGCGGCCGGCACACCTCGAAGGAAGCGCTGGCCAGCGAGGCGATCCACGTCGAGCAGTGCATGCTGCAGGAGCCGGTCGGGCTCCAGGATCAGATCTCGGCGGCGTTCGGCGGCTTCAACCACATCGCGTTCCGCCCGGACGGCACCTACGAGGTGACGCCGATGATCCTGCCGCGCGAGCGGCTGGCGGCGCTGCAGGATCACCTGCTGCTCGTGTTCACCGGCATCTCGCGGCTCGCGCCGGACGTGGCGCAGACCGTCATCGACAACCTGAAGCAGCAGGACCGGCGAGCTGCAGGCGATGCAGGAGATGGTCGATCGAGGCGATCGAGCATCCTGGCGTCGCCGACCGCCGACATCGTCGAGTTCGGCCGGCTGCTCGAACGAGTCGTGGATGCTCAAGCGCCGGCTGTCCGACCGCGTCTCGAACGCGGACGTCGACGCGCTGTACGAGACCGCGCACGCGCGCCGGCGCGATCGGCGGCAAGCTGCTCGGCGCCGGCGGCGGCGGGTTCATGCTGCTGTTCGTCCGGCCCGAGGACCGCGCGCGCGTGCGCAGACGCGCTCCGCAATCTGATCGCCGTTCCCTTCAAGTTCGAGACGTCCGGGTGCCGCATCGTGCTGTATCAGCCGGACGGGTTGTGACCGCGTGATCCGGTACGCATACAAGGGCGAGGGCGCCGGCGGATTCGACCGATACGGCGCCACGCGCGAGCCCGCGGCACCTGCGCCGACCTCTATCGATCGATGCTGCGCATCCGCCGCATCGAGGAAGAGATCGAGCGGCGCTACCACCAGGATCAGATGAAGACGCCGATCCACCTGGTGATCGGCCAGGAAGCGACGTCGGTCGGCTGCTGCGCGGCGCTGCGCGACGATCGGATCTCCTCTACTCGAGCCACCGCACGCACGGCGCCTACCTCGCCAAGGGCGGCGACCTGAAGGCGATGCTGTGCGAGATGCACTGCCGCGTCAACGGCTGCGCCGGGTCGCGCGGCGGCTCGATGCACCTCATCGACAAGCGCGTCGGCATGGCCGGCACGTCGGCGATCGTCGGCGGCGCGGTGCCGATCGCCGCCGGCGCCGCGCTCGCCGCGCAGATGAAGGGCGAGGACCGCGTGGTCGTCGTCTTCCTCGGCGATGCGACGACGGAAGAGGGCGTCACGTCGGAGAGCCTGAACTTCGCCGCGCTCAAGCAGCTGCCGGTCGTCTTCTTCTGCGAGAACAACTTCTACTCGGTGCAGTCGCCGCTGGCGACGCGGCAGCCGCCGCCGCGATCATTCGCAAGTGGGCGGCGCGCTACGAGGTGCCGGCGGTCGAGGTCGACGGCGTGAATGTGCTGGCGGTGCACGACGCGGTCGAGCGGCGCGGTCGAGCGGGCGCGCGACCGGCGGCGGCCCGACGTTCATCGAGGCGCCGGTCTATCGCTTCCGCGCGCACGGCGGCGCGGGCGACGACAGCCAGACCGGCTATCGCGACGAGGCCGAGCGCGGCAGCGTGGGAGCCGTTCGACCCGATCGCGATGTTCGGCGAGTACCTGACGGCGCGGAAGGCTGCTCGACTGACGGCCGGCATCGCAGCCATGGAACGAGGAGATCGCGGCGGAGATCGCCGAGGCGTTCGAGTTCGCGCTCGCCAGCCCGAATCCGACCGAAGCCGATCTCGTACCAGACATGTGCTACGCCGAGTGATTGACGGATCTCGAGACCACCGAATGCCGTGGGATGAAGGACTCGTCAACTCGCTCGTCTACGACCGCGCCGATCCGGCCGAGGGACGCGTCGTCAGCTACGTGCAGGCGATCAACGAAGCGCTGGCGCTCGCGCTCGAGCACGATCCGCGCGTGTTCGTGCTCGGCCAGGGCGTCGACGATCCGTCGGCGATGTTCGGCACGACGCGGGGCCTGCAGGAGCGGTTCGGCGCGGTCGCGCGTGTTCGACACGCCGCTGTCCGAAGAAGGCGATGATGGGCGTCTCCACCGGCGCGGCGATGAACGGCATGCGGCCGGTCTTCATGCACAACCGGCCCGACTTCGTGCTGCTGGCGTTCAACCAGCTCGTCACGCACGCCGCGAAGTTCCACTTCATGGACAACGGCCAGACGACGGTGCCGCTGGTCGTGTGGGCGGCGATCGGCCGCGGCTGGGGCTCGGGCGCGCAGCACTCGCAGGCGATTCACGGCATGCTGCTCGGCGTGCCGGGCCTGAAGATCGTGATGCCGAGCACGCCCGCCGACGCCAAGGGGCTGCTGCTCGTCCGCGATCCTCGACAACAACCCGGTCTGCGTCTTCGAGCATCGCTGGCTGATGAAGAAGGACGGCGTCGTGCCGGAGGGCGTCTACCGCGTGCCGATCGGCAAGGGCGTCTACCGGCGCCGCGGCAGCGACGTCACGATCGTCGGCGCCTCGCACGCGATCGAGCTCGGCGATGCAGGCCGCGGCGCTGCTGGCGGCCGAAGGCATCGACGCCGAAGTCATCGATCTGCGAACGGTCAAGCCGCTCGACGAAGCGATCGTCCTCGAGTCGCTGCGAGAAGACCGGGCGGCTCGTCGTCGTCGACACGGCGTGGATGAAGGGCGGCCTCTGCGCCGAGATCGGCTGTCTCGCCGCCGAAAAGGGCTTCGCGATTCTGAAGGCGCCGGTCGCCGCGTCGGCCTGCCCGACGTCCCGACGCCCGCCGGCTACACGCTCGAGCAGTTCTATCTATCCGGACGCGGCGCGGATCGCCGCCGCGGCGCGCCGCCTCGTCCGCGCATGACGTTCTACGAGCTGGCCAGCACCAGCTGGGGCCAGGAAGAGCTCGACGCGATCGCGCGCGTCGTGCGCGACCGGCCGCTTCACGATGGGCGAGGAGGTGCGCCGCTTCGAGGAGGCGTTCGCCGCACGCTTCGGCGTCGAGCACGCGGTGATGGTGAATTCGGGATCGTCGGCGAACCTCGTCGGCGTCGCGGCGCTCTTCCACGTCGCACGACCGGCCGCTGCAGCGCGGCGACGAAGTCATCGTGCCGGCGATCTCGTGGGCGACGACCTTTCATCCGCTGCAGCAGTACGGCTTGAAGCTGCGGTTCGTCGACGTCGAGCTCGACACGCTCAACATGGACGTGTCGCAGCTCGAGCAGGCGCTGACGCCGCGGACGCGGATGGTGATGGCGGTCAGCATCCTCGGCAATCCGGCGGCGCTCGACGTCATGCGCGCGTTCTGCGACCGGCACGGCCTCTTCTTCTTCGAGGACAACTGCGAATCGATGGGCGCCAGCCTCGGCGGCCGCCTGTGCGGCACGTTCGGCGACGTCGACACCTTCAGCACCTTCTACTCGCACCACATCTCGACGATGGAAGGCGGGCTGCTCGTCACGAACCGAGGCCGAGATCGCCCACCTGGCGCGGGCGATCCGCAATCACGGCTGGGCGCGCGATCGTGCCCCGGCGAAGCGCCGCTCGATGCCGGCGAACGCGACGACTTCTTCGAGGCCTACCGGTTCATCGTGCCCGGCTACAACGTGCGGCCGCTCGAGATGTGCGGCGCGATCGGCCTCGAGCAGCTGAAGAAGCTCGACGGCATGCTCGAGACGCGCCGCGCCAACGCCGCGCTGTTCGTCCAGCTGTTCGGCGGCGACGAGCGCTTCATCCTCCAGCGCGAGCACGGCCGCAGCTCCTGGTTCTGCTTCACGATCATCCTGAACCCGGCGCTGGCGCATCGATCGCGCGCGGGTGATGGGCGCGATGCGCGCCGGCGGCATCGGCTTCCGCATGATCACCGGCGGCTCGTTCCTGCGCCACGAAGCGGCGAAGTTCTTCGACTACGACGATCGTCGGCGAGCATCGTGAACGCCAACATCGCGCACGATCACGGCTTCTTCGTCGGCAACCATCCGCGCGATCTGACGGCCGAGATCACGCGACCTGCGCGAGGTGCTCGACGAAGCGGCGCAGCCCGATCGCACGTCGAGCGCCGGACGCCGATGACACGCGTGCTCGTCACCGGCGGCGCCGGCTACCTCGGATCGACGCTCGTGCCGGCGCTGCTCGATCGCGGCTTCGCGGTCACCGTCGTCGACAACTTCATGTACGGCCAGGACAGCCTGGCGGCCGTCTGCTACCAGCCGGCGTTCTCGCTGGTCCGCGGCGACGTCCGGTCGATGGCCACGATGCGGCCGCTCGCTGAAGCAGGCCGACATCATCATTCCGCTCGCCGCGCTGGTCGGCGCGCCGCTGTGCGACCGCGATCCGCTCGCCGCGACGTCGACCAACAAGCAGGCGATCGTCGACATGCTCGACGAGATCAGCCGCGAGCAGCGCGTGCTGCTGCCGGTCACCAACAGCGGCTACGGCGTCGGCGAGGCCGGCAAGTTCTGCACCGAGGAGACGCCGATCCGGCCGATCTCGCTCTACGGCCGCGACAAGGTCGAGGTCGAGCGGATGCTGCTCGATCGCCATCCGTCGGCGATCAGCTTCCGGCTGGCGACCGTGTTCGGCATGTCGCCGCGCATGCGGCTCGACCTGCTCGTCAACGACTTCACCTACCGCGCCTGCACCGATCGGTTCATCGTGCTCTTCGAGAGCCACTTCAAGCGCAACTTCATCCACGTCCGCGACGTCGCGCGCGCGTTCCTCCACGGCATCGATCACTTCGACGCGATGAAGGGCAGATCTACAACGTCGGGCTGTCGGACGCGAACCTGTCGAAGCTCGAGCTCTGCGAGCGCATCGCGGCGCAGCTGCCGGCGTTCGTCGTCCTCGAGTCCGACGTCGGCCAGGATCCCGACAAGCGCGACTACATCGTGTCGAACGAGAAGATCGAGACGGACCGGCTACCGCCCGGCGTTCTCGCTCGACGATGGGATCGCGGAGCTGGTCAAGGGGTTCGCGATGATCCGCAATCGCAAGTACTCGAACGTGTGAGCTTCGGAAGCGCGCCGACCCTGACAGGGTCGGCCTGCAGACAGCTTCGTCGGCTTCGCTCAGGGCCGCTGCTGGGTGCTGGCCGTCAGCGGCCTGATCGGCTTCCGCATCGGGCTCGTCGGGTTTCCCACGTGGCACATCTGCGTCGAGACGGCGCAGGTCGTCGCGGGGCTCGTCCGGTATCCGGCCGACAATCCGTTCTACATCTACCACACGAAGCTCTGGTCGCTCGTCATCCAGGCCTGCGCGGTGCTGCTGAGGGCCGGGCTGTCGGAGATCACGCTGTCGCTGGCGCTCAGCGGCCTGCTCGGCATGATCAGCTTCCAGGCGCTGGCGATGGTCGACCTACGCGATCAGCCGGGACGCGCTGGTGGCGATCGCCGCCGCGGTGGTCGTGTTCGCGAGCGGCGTCACCGACTACGGACCGACTTATCCGATCTGGCTCGTCGGCACGCACCATAGCTACGGCGCGATCGGCCTGTCGATCTTCGTGCTGGCGCTCGGCCTGATCGGCGCCGGCTGTCTATCGCTCCGGCGCGTTCCTGCTCGGCGTCGGTCCGGCGATTCATCCGTCGATCGGGATCTGGGTGGGATCGATTGCCGTCGTCGCCCTCGCGTGGACCTATACCGGCCATGCGCGAGGAGCTCCGGCCTGCCGTGAAGTATTTCGCCGCCGGCTGTGTCGTGACGCTGTTGAGCGCCGCGGTCCAGTTCGCCTTCATCTACGACGTGCCGGCAGTGGACGCGGCCGCCGTCGAGCGTATCGGTCTCGACGTTCGTGCGCTTTGGGATGCGCCACCGGCGCGCGCGGGTCGGCTTCGCGGATACCGGCGTGATGTTCAATCGCGACGGTGGTGGCCGTGACGATCGTCTGGCTGATCGGGTTCGCCGCGCGACCTGCCGCGGTCTGCCCTGTTCCTGCTGCGCGTGGCGGCAATCGCGGGCCTCGCCAGCCTCGGCATCGGTGTTTCTCACCTGGCTGCCGCCTGACAGCATGCCGCAGGATCGCTGCTCGATCCTGATGCCGTCACGGCTGCTGAACCTGAACGTCGTGCTCGTTGCGCCGCTCTTGATCGGTCTTGTGGCGGTATACCGGCGCCGGCGGTCGGCGCAGGCGTTCCTTGTAGCGCTTGCTCGCCGGCCTGCTGCTGACGTCCAAGAGCCTGTTCTGGCGCTGGCTCGCGGACACGGCGCGCAGCCGTGGAACGTTCGCCTCGATCCGGTGCTGCTGTTCGAGGCTACGGCGCTGGCGATTCTCTGCGTGGCCCTCTGGCAGACGACGCGAGACCGGCGAGCCATTCGTGCGATCCGCCGGTGATCTCCATCTGGCTGTTCAAGGGAGCGGTGGCGGCAGTTCTCGCGATTGCTCTCGGTACTTGGCTGGCGGATCACGGGCCCACGCTCCGTCTTTCGCGACCGGACGAACGATCCGTTTTTCGCTGCCGTGGCGGCCGACCGGCGCGGCCTGACCGTGAGCGCCGGCTCGTTTCAACTGCTTCAGCTCTACACGCGGCGGCCGGTCCTGATCGATTCGGGCGCGCTCGACACGATGGTCTACGCGCCGGAGGGTGGCCCGGCCACGGCGCGCATCGTCACCGAGGTCTATGGCATCGACTTCTTCGATCCGCCCCGCGAGCTCCGGAGCAGCTCGGCGATCCGCACGACGCCACCAAGTACACCTGGTCGCGCTTCACCAGCCAGCGCTGGCGCGAGCTGCGACGGACGTACAGCATGTGTCGCAGATCGTGACGCGCTCGGATTACGAACTTGATCTGCCGATCGTCGCCGAAGGGACGGCTTCGCCTGTTCGCCATCCCCGATTGATTCCGGGGATGTCAGATCCGCCGTAGGTGGTCATGCCCCGCTCGCGGGCGACAACACGATGTCCAGGGCCTCGAACTTGCCATCCTGTCGCCGCGGCAGTCAAATGAGCGGCCGAAGCACCTATAATGTTTCGCGGATCGTGACCGCGGAACACGACCGCCTTTGCCTCTTCCGGTTTCCCGACTGACATGCCGCTCGTATCGGTGGTCCTGTCGTTCCGCAACGAGGCGGAGAACATCCCGACGCTCATTGCGCGGCTGGCGGCGATGTTCGCGGGAGAACCGGTCGACTACGAGCTGATCTTCGTGAACGACGCCTCGACCGATCGATCGCTCGAGATCCTGCTCAGCGAGCGCGAACGGAATCCACGGGTGAAGGTGCTGAACATGTCGCGGCGCTTCGGCGTCGCCGAGGGCGTGCTCGCCGGCATGGAGGCGGCGCGCGGAGACGCGGTCGTCTACATGGACGCCGACCTGCAGGATCCGCCGGAGGTGATTCCCGAGCTGATCTCGCGCTGGCGGGCGGGCGCGGACGTCGTGCACACCGTCCGCACCCGCCGTCACGGCGAGAGCCCGTTCAAGATGTTCGCGACGCGGATGGCCTACCGCATCATCCAGCTCGGGTCGGCGATCGAGCTGCCGGTCGACGCCGGCGACTTCAAGCTGCTCTCGCGCCGGGTCGTCGATCACCTGCTCACGGCTTCGCGAAGCGGACCCGTATCTGCGCGGACTCGTCGTCTGGCTCGGCTTCCACGCAGGTGTTCGTCCCGTACGAGCGCGACGCCCGGCACGCCGGCCGGACGCACTTCCCGTTCTTCAGCCGCGAATCCCTGGAAGACGTTCGCGCTCGGGACTCACGTCGTTCTCGTTCATGCCGATCTACGTGTGCCTGATGCTCGCCGGCGGCCGGCCTGGTCCTGGCTGCCGTGCTGGCGGTGATCGGCGTCGCGCGATTGGCCGAGCCTGCTCGTGTTCCTCTGGGCGCTGCTGATGGCGGCGGTCGCCAGCGTCGGCGTCTACGTGATTCGAATCTACAAGGACGTGCGGCGGCCGTCCGCCCTTCATCGTCGCGTCGGCGTCGGCATCGGCCGCAGCTCGCGACCGGTGTCGCAGCTGGACGCGCCGGAGTCGACGATGACGCGCCGCTCGACCTCGTGCTCGTCAACCCCGGCAGCCGCGCGCGGATCTACCAGTCGCTCGGCGCGCGCCTGACGGCCGTCGAGAATCCCGTCTGGGCGGGCCTGATCGCGAGCTTCGTCCGCCGGCGCGGCTACTCGGTCGAGATCGTCGACGCCGAAGCCGACGACCTGTCGCCCGAGCAGACGGCGGCGCGCGATCGCCGAGCTCGCGCCCGCGCCTCGCGGCGGTCGTGGTCTACGGCCATCAGCCGTCGGCGTCGACGCAGAACATGACCGGCGCCTCCGCGGTGACGACGGCCATTCGACAGGCGGCCCCGGCGCAGAAGGTGCTGATGGTCGGCGGCCACGTCGCGGCGCTGCCGGCGCGCACGCTCGCGGAGGAGGCGTGCGACTTCGTCGCCCGCGACGAGGGCCTCTACGCCGATCGTCGACTTGCTCGAGGCGCTGCGCGCCGGCGGCGATCCGGACCTGTCGCAAGGTGCCGCGGCCTCGTGTACCGATCGGGCCAGGGCGTCGTCAGCAATCCGGCTGCGCCGCTCGTCATGGACGTCGAGGCCGAGATGCCTGGCGGCGCCTGGGATCTGCTGCCGATGGACCGGTACCGCGCGCACAACTGGCACTGCTTCGGCGATCTCGAGCGGCAGCCGTACGCGGCGATCTACACCACGCTCGGCTGTCCGTACCACTGCTCGTTCTGCTGCATCCAGGCGCCGTTCAAGGCGGGCGAGCAGGTGCTCGGCCTCAAGGACGCCGTCAACAGCTACCGCTTCTGGAGCCCGGCGCGCGTCGTCGAGGAGATCGACCTCCTCGTCAACCGCTACGGCGTCCGCAACATCAAGTTCGCCGACGAGATGTTCGTCCTCAACGCCGCGCCACGTGCTCGGCATCTGCGATCTGCTGATCGAGCGCGACTACGGCCTGAACATCTGGGCCTACGCGCGGATCGATACCGTCAAGGAGGGCATGCTCGACAAGCTGAA
Source organism: uncultured Acidobacteriota bacterium (assembly GCA_963825245.1). GTDB lineage: Bacteria > Acidobacteriota > Vicinamibacteria > Vicinamibacterales > CAVVIG01 > CAVREM01. The sequence goes on along the minus strand of CAWGSJ010000014.1, from coordinate 899,831 downwards.
GCGCGCCGGCTTCAACTGGCTCGCGCTCGGCATCGAGGCGGCCGACGAACGCGTCCTGATCGCGGTGCGACAAGAGATACCGCGTCAGCGAGATCTCACGACACCGTGCGGCGCGTCAAGGACGCCGGCATCAACATCATCGGCAACTACATCTTCGGGCTGCCCGAGGACACGCGCGACACGATGCAGCGGACGCTCGATCTGGCGCTCGAGCTGAACTGCGAGTTCGCGAACTTCTACTCGGCGATGGCCTATCCGGGCTCGCCGCTCTACGAGCAGGCGCTCGCGGCTCGGCTGGACGCTGCCCGAGAAATGGAGCGGCTACTCCCAGCACGCGATCGACACGCTGCCGCTGCCGACGCGTCACTTGCTCGGCCGGCGAGGTGCTCCGGTTCCGCGATCGCGCGTTCGACGTCTACTTCTCGCACCTGCCGTATCTGGCGATGGTTCGCGCGAAGTTCGGCGAGGCGACCGTCGAGCACATCCGCCAGATGACCGCCCACCGCATCGAACGCCTGTACGCGACCGCCTGATCGCGATGCAGCGCGGTTCCCGCATCTACGTCGCCGGCGGCGGGACGATGATCGGCCGCGCCATCGTCCGGCGGCTCGAGGCGGAAGGGCTGCAGCCGATTGCGGCCGACGAGGAACCGGACTACAGGGATCGCGCTGCGGTCGAGACGCTTCTTCGGCAGACGCCGGCCGGAGTACGTCTTCGTCGCGGCCGGCGAGACCGCCGGGCATCGCCGGCAACACCGCGCGGCCTGCCGATCTGATGATCGACAACCTGCTGGTCGCGGCCAATCTCATTCCGGCCGCTGCCGACCTGCGGCGTCGCGCCGGCTGCTGTATCTGGCGAGCTCGTGCATCTATCCGAAGCACGCGCCGCACCCGCTGCAGACCTCGTCGCTCTGGTCGGGACCGGTCGAGCCGACGAGCGCCGCGTACGCCACGGCGAAACTGGCCGGCGTCGTGCTGTGCGACGCGTTCCGGCGGCAGCACGCGCAGCCGTTCATCGCGGCGATTGCCGCCGACGCCTACGGGCCGGGCGACGACTTCAGCGCCGAGAACGCGCACGTCGTCGGCGCGCTGATCCGGCGCTTCGACGAGGCGCGTGCGGGCCGGGGCGCCGTTCGTGGAGGTGTGGGGATCGGGCGCGCCGCGGCGCGAGTTCATCTACGTGGACGACCTGGCCGACGCGTGCATCTTCGCGATGGAGCGTTACGACGGGACGCGAGCCGATCAACCTGGGGACCGGCGTCGACACGTCGATCGCGGAGCTCGCCGCGGAGGTTGCGCGCGTCGTCGGCTTTCGCGGGGAGATCCGGTTCGATCGCAGCCGGCCCGACGGCATGCCGTTCAAGGGACTGGATTCCAGCGTCCTCCAGGGCCTCGGGTGGCGTCCGGCGTGGACGCTCGCCCGAGGCCTGGAAGAAACCTTTCGGTGGTATCAGGACGAATGTTCAGTAATCCGACTAGCAGCGACCACCGAGAAGTAGTGCGAGCCGTCGTCGTTCAGGGAGAAGCCGCCCTCGGCGACGAAATCGAGATCGTCGGAAATCGCGTACTCGATCCCGGGCACCAGGTGGAAGGTCGTGAAGTCCTCACCTTCGTCGTCATCGACTTCTTCGATTGCGATGTCGAGCCCTCCGTAGAACTCGAGCCGTCGCGCGATATGGGTGCTCGCCAGCAGCGTCAAATCGATGCCCGTCGAATCGGCGAAAGCATCGCCGCGCGCGAAATGGATGCCGGCGCCGCCTGATACGTCCCACGCCCGGTTCTTGACCAGCCAGTACTCGAAGTCACCGCCGAAAAAAGTAGAGGCCGTCGTAGAACGCCGCCTTGGCTTCCATGTCGAACCGCGGCGTGAATCCGTATCCGAACCTGAGCCCGACGCCGATCTCGTTGTCGCCTACGTCCGGAAAGACGAACATCGGGTTGACGCTCAACTTGAAGTTTCCGGTGTTGATCGTTTCGGCCGACTCCATGACGCCGAAGTCCTGCGCGCTGGCCGCTGCCGGCGCCAGCACCGTCACCACCGCCGCGATCAAGACAAGCCGTCGAAAGAGCACACTGCCCTCCTTTTTGCGGGCGTCGGCCCGCAGAGTTGGAGGGAAGCAAGGTTCGTTCCGGTGGAAAAAGGTGGGAAAAAGGGAAGTCGGAAGTCAGAAGTTGGAACTCTGACTTCCTACTTCAGGTTTCAACGGGCGGACCTCAACGTCGTTCAACGGCGGACCTGAACGTCGGTCCAACGGCGGACCTAAAGGTCCGCCCTACTTCTTTAGGGTGACCCGCTGCACGCGCCAGTTGGTCATCTCGCCGACGAGCAGGTCGGTTTCGCTGCGGCAGTCGATAGAGTTCGCGACGCCGAACTCCTTCGGCAGCTTGCCGGCCTTGCCGAACTTGCCGACGACCTTGCCGTCGAGCGCGACCTTGTAGATCGCCGCGTCTTCCATGCCGTCGGGATCGCCGACGTGCGACACGTACAGGTACTGCGTGGCGCCGCGCGTGATGCACATCGCGAGCGGGGTGCCGACGTTGCCGAACGTCGACTTGAAGGTGCCCTCCGAGTCGAAGACCTCGATCCGCTTGTTGCCGGCGTCGGCGACGTAGACGTTGTCCTGCGCGTCGACGACCAGCGCCTCGATGCCGCTGAACTGTCCCTGGCCGTTACCGGTCGAGCCCCAGTGCTTGATGAAGCGGCCGTCCTTGTCGAACTTCGCGACGCGGTTGGTGTTGCCGATCCCGTCCGCGATGTAGATATTGCCGGCCTTGTCCCATCCGACGTCGGTCGGACGATTGAAGCTGGAGCCGGGTGTGCCGGATCCCGGCGCCCCCGCCTGCTGGCCGCCGCGTCCGCCGCCGCCGCCACCAGGAGCCGGAGGCAGCGCGCCGCGGCCGTCCGGTGCTCCGCCGCGTCCGCCAGGAGCGGCGCCACGGCCTTCGGGTGCGCCGCGTCCCTCGGGTCCTCCGCGTCCGCCGGCCGCCGGTGCGCCTCCGCCGGGCGGCGGGGGTGGGGCGCCGAGCACGCCGGAACCCACCGTGCCGACAGGTCCGGGCGACGCGCCGGGCCGGACGTTGATCGTCTCGGGTTTCCGGCCGAGCACGAGGGCGATCCGCCCGTCAGTGTCGAACTTCACGACCTGGTTCGCGCCGATGTCGATCGTCCACACGTTGTCCTGCGGGTCGACGCGGATGCCGTACGCCGCGTTGAACCCGTACACGTCCTGGCCGAGCTCGCGGACGAACTTGCCGTTCTGATCGAACTGGAACAAGCGGGAGCCGCCCCGATAGAACGTGCGGTTGTCGCCGAGTGTCGCGTAGGGATGACCGGTCCGCGTGTAGACGAAGATCTGGCCTTTCGAATTGGCTGCGACGCCTCCGACCTCACCGACATGAGTATCGGGCGGCGTCCTGAGGAGGTCGGCGTTGGTGTCGAACGCGAGTTCCGGAGCAGATGTCTGGGCAACGAGCGATCCGCCGAGCGCAAGGACCGCTGCCGCCACGAATGCCGTAAGCATGCGTCGCATGATTCCCCCTTTACCGGCTCGCGGTGGTTGCCTGCGGCTTCAGAAGGATCTTCTGCGAGCGCCAGTTGTTGATCTCGGCCGTGAAGATGACGTTCGGATCGCGGCAGTCCATCTGGTGAATCGTGGAGAACTCGCCGAGCGCCTTGCCGGCGCGGCCGAACTTGCCGACGATCGTGCCGTCGAGCTCCATCTTGTAGACCTCGCCGGTGAACTCGGCGCCGGCGGCCGGCGCGCTGTCCTGCCACGAGTTGGTGGAGAACAGGTACTGCTTGCCAGGATTCTTGGGCCCCGGTCCACCTGACACGCAGACGCCCCACGGGTTGCCGACGTTGGGGTAGTTCGCTTTCCAGTTCAGATCGTTGTCGAGCACCTGCACGCGCGCGTTGCCGCGGTCGCCGACGTAGACGTTGCCCTGGAAGTCGGTCGCGATCGAGTGCGGCGTGTTGAACTGCAGGTTGCCGTTGCCGCGCGTGCCGACGGCTTTGACGAACCGGCCGTTCTTGTCGTACTTCACGACGCGCGCGTCGAAGTAGCCGTCCGACACGAAGATGTTGCCCTGCTGATCGAACGCGACGTCGGTCTGGCGTCCGAAGCGATATTTCTCGTTCCGGCCGTGGAAGGTGCCGCCGCCAGGCATGTTCGCCAGCATCGCGACCGGATCCTCACGGCGCCCGATCACCATCAGCACGCGGTTGCCGTCCGGGCTGAACTTGACCAACTGGTCGGTGCCTTCGTCGACCGCCCAGATGTTGTCCTGCGCGTCGACCCTCACCGAATGCGCGAACGCGAAGCCGTAGTTGTTGCGGCCGATCTCGCGGACGAACTTGCCGTCCGGCGCGTATTCGAACAACCGCGTCTCATACGCGCGATGGTAGATATAGATGTTGCCCTTCGAGTTGGTGGCGATGCCCATGTTCTCGCCGGTGTAAATCCCGGGAGCGTTCTTGAAGAAATTGGGCACCGATTCGTGCGGGATGACCGGCACGTTGGTGGCCGTGGCCCGGCTCTGGGCGGCGACCGGCTGCGAGGCCGTCGGCCAGACGAGCGACACGACCGCGGCAACCGCGACCGCGCCGGCGAAGTAGACAAGACAGCGCTTCATTGCATGCCCCCTCAGAACGTTGCTGAACCTTGCCGTTCTCGTTCTTCGTTGGTGGTCGTTCTGCGTTCGACGTTCTTCGTTCTGCGTTGATGGTCCTGAGACCCAGAACGCAGCACCAGAACGTAGAACCTAGAACGCAGAACGTAGAACGAATGGTGAAATCTACCTGAAAAACAGCACTGTTACCAGCAGGAAGACCGGCAGGAGCACGCCGCCGCTGTAGAGCATGTACCCGCCGAAGCTCGGCATTCGGACGCCGCGGCTTTCGGCGATTGAGCGCACCATGAAGTTCGGGCCGTTGCCGATGTAGGTGTTCGCGCCCATGAACACGGCGCCCAGGCTGATAGCGACCAGGACTTCGTGCGACACGCCGACGACCTCGGGCGTCAGCGGCTGTCCTTGCGCGAGGGCCAGAAACGCGAGGTAGGTCGGCGCGTTGTCGAGGAACGACGACAGCGACCCGGTGGCCCAGAAGAACTGCCACGGCTCACGGACGCCGAGCGCGCCGCCGTTGGCCCGCAGCAGGTCGAGTGCCGGCATCATCGTCGCGAAGATGCCGGCGAAGACCACGGCCACCTCGGCGATTGGATGGAAGCTGAAGTGGTTCGCGCGCCTGACGCTTTGTGCCGTCCACCACATCGACGCCGCGGCCAGCGCGATCATCGTCATCTCGCGCATCGGCGCCGACATCAGCGCCGCGGCTGCGAGGATTCCCGCAAGCGATGCCAGATTCGGGCCGCCGCGCACTCGCAGCGGCCGGATCGCTGCGCGGTCGCGTGCGAGGGCCGCGGCTGGCTCGCGCGCGTGCATCCGCGAATCCCACAGGAAGTAGATCAGCAGGAGGAGGCCGTTGGTGACGAACCACGGTACGGCGAGCCGGAGGGTCCATGCGAACGGCACGCCCTGCAGGTACCCGAGAAACAGCGGCGCATCGCCGAGCGGGGTCAGGCAGCCGCCGATGTTCGACACGATGAAAATGAAGAACACCACGGTGTGCACGACATGCCGGCGCTCGCGGTTGGTGTTCAGCACCGGGCGAATGAGCAGCATCGACGCGCCGGTCGTTCCGGCCACCGACGCGAGCAGCGCGCCGGCGCCCAGGAACGCCGTGTTGACGAGCGGCGTCGCTTCGAGATCGCCGTCGAGGAACACGCCGCCGGCAATCACGAACAGGCTGCCGAGCAGGATCATGAACGACACGTAGTCGGAGGCGCTGTGGCCGATTTCCGCGGGCGCGTGCCGCGCGTACAGCAGGACGACCGGGAGACCGAGCACGATCGACACCGCCAGCTTGCGTGTGTTGGACTCCCAGAAATGCGCGGCGAACAGGGGGAGGAGGGCAATCCCGAGGAGAAGCGCGACGAACGGTGCGACCCACCCGAGAGACGGAACAAACGACGCGTGATCCACGGGCAAACTCAGGATATCATCGCGTCTGACCCCCACTCGATGCTGCTCTCGCGCCGCGCCTTCCTGGCTGGCGGCCTCGCGGTCGCCGTCGCTCCTCCGGATCTGCTGCAGGTCCCTCTCGGCCGGCCGCGTTTCCACTCGTCGCCGTTCACGCTCGGCATTGCGTCGGGAGAGCCCTCGCCGGACGGTGTGGTGCTCTGGACGCGGTTGGCGCCGGATCCGCTGAACGGCGGCGGCATGGCGCCGGAACGCGTAACGGTCAACTGGCGGATCGCCCAGGACGATCGGATGCGGAATGTCGTCAAGCGCGGCACGCTGGACGCCTCACCGGCGCATGCGCATGCCGTCCACGTCGAAGCGTCGGGGCTGCTGCCGGATCGGCCGTACTGGTACCAGTTCGACGCCGCTGGGGAAGAGAGCCCGATCGGCCGGTACGCGCACGCTGCCGGCGGTCAATGCCGTCGCCGGGCGCATGCGATTCGCGTTCGTGTCGTGCACCAACTTCGAGACGGGATACTTCACGCCGCTCCGTCACCTTGCCGAGGAAGACCTCTCGCTGGTGTTCCACCTGGGCGACTACATCTACGAGTCGGCTGGGCGCGACGGCCAGGTGCGCCGCCACGCTGGAGGGGAGCCGCGGACGCTGGACGAGTACCGCTCCAGGCTACGCGCAGTACAAGACGGACGCCGATCTGCAGCGGGTGCACGCCGCGCATGCCATTCGCCGTCAGCTGGGACGATCACGAGGTCGACAACGACTACGCCGGCGTCGTCTCCGAGGAACCGATGCCGATGGACATGTTCCTGCAGCGCCGCGCGGCGGCGTATCAGGCCTATTACGAGCACATGCCGCTTCGGCCGTCGGCGCGCCCGCATGGTGGCGCCCTGCAGCTGTACCGCGGGTTTCAGTTCGGGCGCCTGGCGTCGTTCTTCGTGCTCGATACGAGGCAGTACCGCAGCGACCAGCCGTGCGGTCCCGGGCCGTTGTGCGGCGGCGCACTCGACCCGGCCACGACGATGCTCGGAGCCGGGCAAGAGCGTTGGCTGCTGAACGCGATTCGGCGATCGGGCGCGCGGTGGACGGTCGTCCCTCAGCAGGTCCTGATGGCGAAGGTGGACTACGCGCCGGGGTCCGACGAGCGGTACTTCATGGATCACTGGAATGGCTACGACGTGTCACGCCGGCGGCTGCTCGAGGCGTTTGCGGCGCTGCCGTCGCGCAACGCCATCGTCCTGACGGGCGACCTCCACAGCAACTGGGTCAACGATCTGAAGCGCGATTTCGCCGATCCGCACGCGCCGACGGTCGCGACCGAGCTCGTCGGCACGTCGATCAGCTCCGGCGGCGACGGCTCCGACCTGCCCGACAACATCAAGCCGGTCCTCGCCGAGAATCCGTTCGTCCGCTTCCACAACGGCCAGCGCGGCTATGTCACCTGCGAGCTGACGGCGACTCACGCCCGCGCCGATTTCAAGGTCGTCGAGTACGTCACGGAACCCGGCGCCCCCATCCGCACGCGCGCGTCGTTCGTCGTCGAAGACGGCCGGCCCGGAGCGGTCCCTCTGTGAGACTTGGTGAGTTGGAGGGTTAGAGAGTTGGTGAGTGGCAATTCTCGAACTCTCCAATTCACGAACTCTCCAACTCTCTATTGGCCAAACCTCGGGTTCACGATGGTGTTGAAGATCGATCCGAACGTGTAGGTCAACCCGACCTGCAGTTCGTACTCGAACCCGCTTTGCAGCTGGCGCAGGCGCAGCAGCACCTCCTCGTCGGTTGCGTCGCGCTTCGGCAGCGAGAGCTGGTCGCGCAGGCGGCTCGCCGCGCCCTCGACGGTGAACGAGAGGCCTCGCGCGAGGCGGATCGATACGTCGCTCTCGAGTTCCAGCCGATGACGGTCGAAGCCGGGCAGAAAGCTCGACGCCTCGAACCGGACTTCCAGCGAGCCCCACGGTTCGCGCTGGTCGAGCGTCACCGACGCTTCGTGCCGGCCCAGCGTGTCTTCGAACTTGCTGAACAGCGTTTCCTCGTTGTACCAGGCGCGGTACGGGCCAACCGAATAGTTCATGCGCAGCTGACGGCGCGTATACGCGGAGTACGGGAAAACATTGAATTCGATGGCCGGCGCCAGGTAGACCTGGCCATCGAGGTTGTTGAACGTTGACGACTCGAACTGGCCCATCGTGCCGAACGACCAGTGATCGTCAATGCTCCGGACGACGAGCGAGTCGAGTTCCCGCTCGTCGCGGGTTGCGCGGAGCGGCTCGTCCTCGTCGAGGTCGAAGTCCTCGCGCGAATAGTCGAACTCGGCGCCGACGGTAATCTTCCAGAGGTCGGTAATGCGGTCGGCGCCGAGCTGGGCGTTCCATTGCGTTTCGCGGCTCGTTTCCTCACCCTGCAGCGACGTGCTCCCGCGAAGGCTCATGACCCAGTTGTTCCACGGGTCTTCCGCCGGTGCCGGTTTCGCCCCTGCGTCTCCGACCCGGACGTCGACCGACAAGTCGCGGCCGACGCCGCCCGCGGCCTGGTAGTTGAGTAACCCGATGGTGATGGCACTGACGAGCATCCGCCGCTGCTGGTCCTCGGAGTCACCCGCCTCGGTCGTCGCCCTGAGTTGATGTTCGATGCCCGCGAAACGCCCGTTGCCGATGAACGCGACGGCTCGTTCCCGCCCGCCAGCGCCGGTCGTGGAAGTGGTGACGATCACGTGCACGTCGGCTTCGCGCGGATCGCGGACGTACTCGACGAACTCGATCTCCTCGCGCATGAAATCCTGGAAACAGTCGTCGCGGCAGTCGAGGAAAACACGGATCTCGGAGCCAGGCTGGATTTGAGACGGCTGGGCATCGAGCGCCGCCGGCAGCCCGAACCACATCACGAATAGCTTAAGAGCGACTCGCAGCATTTCACTCCTTATCCCAGCGAAACCAGGCTACGGCGCGGGCGTCGCGTTGACCCGGTACAGCACGATGAGCTCGTCCGACGCCACGCGCGCGAGCGCCGGGGAGGCTTCGATGATCGCGCGCTGCGCCGCCGTGTAGCCGTCGACATGCAGAAACACGTGCGTCACACCGAAACGTCTTGAGGGCGGCGATCGCCGCGGGTTCGGGAAACGTTCGTGAGCGCCCGAATGTGCTCGTGAAAGCTCGCTGGCGCAAACCCGCTGTATCCGTTGAGCATCGGCCGCCAATGCCTCGTCGAATTGATCATGTACCGCGCGTTGCCGAACCAGCCGAACCCGCTCGGCATCGGCAGCTCGGCCACGACGGCGTGCGGATCGGAGGCGATCGTTTCGTACAAGGTCGAGACGCCCCTGAACGGCGTGAGATAGATTGGCGCCACCAGCGGTTCGAGGGTCAGCAGCGCAAGAATGGCCGCGGCAACTGGCGGCCATCGGCGGGTCGCCAACCGGGTCCGAAGGTCGGCGAGGCCGAAAGCCGCGAGGAATCCAACCGCCATCGTGCCGAGATAGCCGAACCGCGACACCGCACGGACCGCTTGAAGCAGCGGCACCGTCTGGAACAGGAGCTCGTAGCCCGGCAGCTTCGTGCCGAACGACAGCAGGACACCGCAGATCCCGAACGCCAGGCACATCCGCGCACGCGGATCGCGCCACGCGATGCCCCGGACCACGGCCACCGCGGCGAGGGCCATCGCCGCCAGGCCGGGGAACAGCGCCGCTGCCCGTGAACCAGCGGTGGCTCCACGCGTTGAAATGCAGGCGTGACGGCGTCGACAGGTAGTCCTTCCACGACGCGGAGTACAACTCGACGTCTCCCAACAAGCGCGCGGCGCCCTGCTCGCGATGCACCTGCCAGTACGGCTGCAGGTACGGCCAGAGCGCCAGCAGGCTGACACCGGCGGCGAGCGCAAGGCAGGCGGCGACCGGGATGAATCGCTTGCCGATCCACTCGCGCGGCCGCGCCGCCGCCGCCGCGACGAGTGCGAAGGCCGAAAACGTGAGCAGGTAGATCGACGTCAGCGCTTGCAGCACGAACCAGATCGCCAGCTTCAGCGCGTGCCCTGCGTTCGGTTTGCGCAGGACCGTGTCCAGCGCCGCCAGCGCGACCGGCAGGAACTCCACGTGCAGCGCCTGCAAATGGGGAAGCCGGGTCAACGTGTGCGCGTTGAAGGCGGCAACGATCCCGGCCGCCGCGCCGCCGGCCCAGCTGCCGGTCCAGCGCGCCGCCACGAGGCACGTCGCCCAGCCGGTCAGCGTGAAGCCGGCGAGCAGCACCAGGTTGTAGACCAGCAACGTCGGCGCGCCCAGCCAGACGAGCGGCGCGCCGAGCACGCCCTGGACCAGCATCGCCTCCGAGTACGCCAGCGTGTTGCGTTCGGGAAAGAAGATGTTCGCGTCGAACAGGTGGAGCGGGTCGCGAACGATTTGATGCGCCACCCACGCGAGGGCCCACTCGTTCAGCATCGCGTCGCTGTTGTCGTGGCGCGAGAGCGTCGATGGGCTCGAGGCCAGCGGCCAGGTATGAACGATCGCCAGCAGCGCGAAGAAGAGGAGTGTCGCTCCGCTGCGGGTGGAGACGCGCGGCCGACGCCAGCGGCTCTCGAAAGCGAATCCAGGCGGCCCACGCGATGATCGCGACCGCCAGCAGCACGGCCGCGCCGCGCATCCATTCGAGGCCGCGGACCACGAGCAGCTTCCACAGCGCCACGCGGTCCGGCGACAGCCGCCAGGCAGGAACCGGGGCGAGCTCGGTCTGCTCGCGCGCCGCCCACATCAGCTCGAACGGAGGAGGATCGCCCTGGTGAGCTATCTCGACGAGGACGAAGTGCGCGCCACGAGCGAGCCGGATTTCCGGCGCGCCGCTACCGTCGACTTGCACGGTCGCGTTTGACGCCGGCCGCAGCTCGAACCGGTAGAGTCCCTCTCGGAGAACCGTCAGATAGCCGAATCTGCGCGTGCCGGTTTGATTCTGGTTCGAGAAGGGCTGGGTGGTGAGCCCGCGAGTGACGTCCAGCGCCGCTCTCGCTGCCGCCGGCGCGAGCGACGCGCCGAGGATGGCCGCGAAGGCGACGGCTGCCGCTCGTCTCATCGGATGGGGTTGCCGCGAATCACAGACGAATCCCCGACAGTATAATCGCGCGCATGAAGACGCTCAGGCCCTGCCTCGCAGAGTTCCTCGGAACGTTCTACCTGTGCTTCGCAGGCATTTCCGCCATCCTGTGCAACACGCCCGAGGTCGGCGGCATGTCCGGCCTCCTCGGCATCGCGCTCGCGCACGGGCTGGCGCTGTCCGTCGCCGTCAACGTGTTCGGCGGCGAGTCCGGCGCGCATTTCAATCCGGCCGTCACCGCCGGCTTCCTGGTCACCGGCCGCATCTCACCCGCTCTGGCGCCGTGGTACGTCGTCGCGCAACTGGCCGGCGCGACCAGTGCCGCCGGCGTCTGCCGCATGATTTTCCCTGCGGGGTCGGTGGCCGCGACGACGCTCGGCCTGCCCCTGCCCGCGCCATGGGCGACGACCGGCGTCATTCTCCTCCTCGAGTTCGTCATGACGTTCCTGTTGATGACGTCGATCTTCGGGACCGCTGTCGACGATCGCGGCAGCGCGGTGAAAATCGGCGGCTTCGGCATCGGCCTGACGGTCGCATTCAACATCCTGGCCGGCGGCGCCGTCACCGGCGCATCGATGAACCCCGCGCGCTCGTTCGGCCCGGCGCTCGAGATGATGCACTGGGAATGGCACTGGTTGTACTGGGTCGCCCCGATCGCTGGCGCCTGCGCCGCCGCGCTCCTCTACGAGCACGTGCTGCTGCGGCCGATGAATCCGGACATCAAGGAACCGAGGGCGATGAGGGCGTAGCGCCGTGGCAGGGCAGGACGGGCGCCGCTCCTGCCCGCTTATCCAAACGTCAGCCACCTGCGCGTCAGGTAATCGCCGAACGTCAGCGCGAGCAGGATCCCCAGCCAGAAGACGCTGCCGGCAACGACGGCCCACGTCAGCCGGGTGCTGTACTTCACGTGCATGAAGAACAGGACGACGAGCGTCGCCTTGACGCAGGCGATCGCCAGCGCAACCACCGTATTCAAGGCGCCGAGATCGATGAACGCGGCCTGGACGGTCAGGTAGGTGCCGACCATCAGGGCCGCGAAGATCAAGTAGTAGACGCGCGTCGGAACGATGTGCTCGCTCACCCGTGCCGTCCGATCAGATACAAGCAGCGGAAACAGGAAGATCCAGACGATGTCGACGAAATGCCAGTACAGTCCGCTGATCTCGATCGGGCTGTAGTACTCGCGCGTGATCGTGCCGTTCCACGCCCACCACAGCATCCACGTCATGATCCCGAGCCCGATGACCATGTGCAGCGCGTGCAGGCCGGTCATCACGAAGTAGAGCGAGAAGAACACCTGCGCGTGGCGCGACAGCGCTTCCTCTTCGAAGTGGAACGACGCGCCGGGCACGTGGTGCTCGGTGAACTTGTGGGCGTACTCGACCCCCTTGATCCCGAGGAACGCGCCGCCCAGGATCATCGTCAGCACCAGGAACAGCATCAGCCGGCGCCGCTCGCCGAGCTGCGCGGCGTGCACGGCCAGCGCCATCGTCAGACTGCTGGTGATGAGGACGGCCGTGTTGATCGTGCCCAGCGTGATGTCGAGCGTGTGGCTCGCCGCCGCGAACGCATCCGGATACCAGCCGCGATAGATCGAGTACGCCGCGAACAGGCCGCCGAAGAACAGCACCTCGGTGACCAGGAACACCCACATCCCGAGCGTCGCCGCTTCCTTCTGCTGGGCGAGGTTGTCGAAGTGATGCGCCAGCGCCGGATGTCCACCGCCGTGCGTCGGGCTCCGGGCCGGCTCAGGCAACATGGCCCTGCACCTCGGTCGGATACTCGTAGGCATCCCACGTCACGACCGGCGTCTCGGCGAAGTTCTCGGTCGGCGGCGGCGATGTCGTCGTCCACTCGAGTCCGACGCTGCCCCAGGGATTCGACCCGACGATGCGGCCGTAGCGAAGCGACCAGGCGAGATAGATCATCGGCAGCAGGTAGCCGACGCCCAGGATCGACGCGCCGGCCGACGAGAGCACGTTCAACAGCTGGAACTCGGGCGGATAGGCATGATAGCGGCGCGGCATGCCGAGATAGCCGACCACGAACTGCGGGAAGAAGGTCAGGTTGAACCCGAAGAAGATGATCGCCGCGCTGACCTTGGCCAGCAGCTCGTTGTAGGTGCGCCCGCTGATCTTCGGCCACCAGTAGTGCAGGCCGCCGAGATACCCCATGATCGTCCCGCCGACCATGATGTAGTGGAAGTGCGCGACGATGAAGTAGGTGTCGTGGACGTGCACGTCGAGGCCGACCGACGCCAGGAAGAGGCCGGTCAGCCCGCCGATCGTGAACAGGCCGATGAAGCCGATCGCGTAGAGCATCGGCGTGTCCCACGAAATCGATCCCTTGTACATCGTCGCCGTCCAGTTGAAGACCTTGATCGCGGACGGGATGGCGACGAGGAAGCTGAGGATCGAGAAGATCAGCGCGGCGTACACCGACTGACCCGCCACGAACATGTGGTGGCCCCACACCAGGAACCCGAGCACCGCGATGCCCAGGCTCGCGAAGGCGACGAAGGTGTAGCCGAACACCTGCTTGCGGCAGAACGCCGGCGATGAGCTCGCTGATGACGCCCATCGCCGGCAGGATCATGATGTAGACCGCCGGGTGTGAATAGAACCAGAACAGGTGCTGGAAGAGCACCGGGTCGCCGCCGCGGCTCGGGTCGAACAGCCCGAAGCCGAAAATGCGCTCGGCCGCGACCATCAGGATCGTGATCGCCACCACCGGCGTGCCGAGCACCATGATCAGGCTCGCCGCATAGTGCGACCACACGAACAGCGGCAGCCGGAGCCAGGTCATGCCCGGCGCGCGCATCCGGTGGATGGTGACGATGAAGTTGAGACCGGTGAGGATCGACGAGAAGCCGGTGACGAAGATACCGACCGCCGCCGGCACCACCTGCGATGTCGAGAACGAGCTGCTGAACGGCGTGTAGAACGTCCAGCCGGTATCGAGCCCGCCGGTCACGACCGCGTACATGGTGAAGGTCGCGCCGATCATGAAGATGTACCAGCTGGCGAGGTTCAGCTTCGGGAACGCGAGATCCTTCGCGCCGATCATCAGCGGAATCAGGAAGTTGCCGAGCACGGCGGGAATCGCTGGAATCAGGAAGAAGAAGACCATCATCACGCCGTGCAGCGTGAAGAGCTTGTTGTAGGTGTCGTCGGTCACCAGCTCGCCGGCCGGCGTCGCCAGCTCGAGCCGGATCATCACGGCGAACGCGCCGCCGATGAAGAAGAAGAGCGTCACGCCCGCGAGGTAGAGCAGCGCGATGCGCTTGTGGTCGCGCGTCAGCAGCCACGAGCCGACGCCGAAGCCGTTGTTCAGGTAATGGCGCGGCGGCAGGAGCAGCGGGTTCGTTCTCGGCATACGTTAGCGGGGGACGTCCCCTCCCCGTGACGGCGTGTTCTCGCCCGGCCGCGGCCCGCCGGCATCGGGCCGCACCGACAGCGGCGACGATCCGGTGCCGAGCGCGCGCATGTACTCGATCAGCTCCAGCAGCTGTTCCTCGTTCACCTGCCCCTGATAGGCCGGCATGATCGGCTGAAAGCCGGCAGTGAGCTTCTCGTTCGGGATTGACGATCGACTCGCGGACGTACGCTTCGTCGACGGCGACTGTCTCGCCCGACTGAAGCGTCACGGTCTTGCCGAACAGTCCGTCGAGCACCGGCCCGCGCCCCTGCGCGTCGCTGCGGTGGCAGGTGTTGCAGGCGAGATCCCGGAACAGCTTGCCGCCCGCCGATGCGAGCGATCCTTCGGCCTGGCCGCTGCTCAGCCACGTCTGGAACTCGCTTGGCTCGAGCACGACCACCTGGCCGATCATCCCCGAATGGCGCGTGCCGCAGTACTCGGCGCAGAACAGGTGATAGCTGCCGGGCCTGCGTCGCCTCGAACCAGATCTCGGTGTAGCGCCCCGGAATGACGTCCGCCTTCACGCGGAACGCGGGGAAGAACAGATCGTGGATGACGTCCTCGGACGTCATGATCAGCTTCACCGGCTGTCCGACCGGTACGTGCAGCTCGTTGATCTCGCGCGCGCCGTTCAGGTGCTGGAACTTCCACATCCACTGCTTGCCGACGACGTAGATGTTCAGCGTGTCGGCCGGCGGCCGGGCCATCGCGAAGAAGACGCTGGCGCCCCAGGTGAAGATGACCAGCACGATCGCCAGCGGAATCACGGTCCAGGTGATCTCGAGGACGAGGCCGCCTTCGATGCGCGCGCCGACGCTGTCGGGCGCGCGGCGGCGGAACTTCACCGCGTAATAAACGATCAGGCCGGCGATGAGCAGCGAGAAGAAGGCCGTGAGGCCGACGCAGGAAGAAATACAGCGCGTCGACGCGCGTCGCCATCGTCGAGGCGATATCAGGAAAGAGCGGCGTTCCGGGCCACATACTAGGTCTAGTCGGTGCTGATGCCGGGTGCCGGGTGCTGGGTGCCGGGTGCTGCGCGGCTGGGCGCCTGCGCCGCGCTCGCGTGTCCCTGCGCACCATGACGAAGATGAACGTGCCGAGCGCCAGGACGGTTGCGGCGCCGGCCATGCGCAGGATTCGCATCACGACGAGGCCGTAGCGGCCGGTCATCGGATCGTAGTGATAGCAGTAGAGCAGCGCGGCGTCGACGGCGGTGCCGATCCGGCCCTCCGAGGCTTCGACCAGCGCCAGCCGGAGGTCGCGCGGCCCGTACTCGAGACCGAACAGATACCGCGCCAGCCGGCCGTCGGGCGTCAGCACGACGATGCCGGCGGGATGCGCGAACTGCTGCGTCTCCTCATCCCAGGTGTAGCGGAACCCCGCCGCCCTGGTCAGGCGCTCGATCGACGGCGGCTCGCCGGTCAGGAAATGCCATCCGTCGGCCGCCGGCCGGTCGATCGTAGCGCTGCAGGTATTCGGCTTTCTTCCGGGCGGCCAGGTCGGGTTTCTCGCGCGGATCGAAGCTGACCATCACGAGCTCGAAGTCCTTGCCGGCGTCCAGCGACAGGACGCCGAGCGTGCTCGTGATCGAGCTGAGGATCATCGTGCAGAGCATCGGACAGTCGTAGTACACGAACGCGAGGACGACCGGCTTCTGGCCGAAGTACTCGCCCAGCCGCACCGTCCGCCCCTGGTCGTCCCTGAACTCCACGTCCAGCGGCACACGCTCGTCGAGCCGCTGATCGAACCCGATCTCCCTGATTGGCCGCGGAACGACCGAGGCCGCCATCCCCGGCTCGCGGCGGATAGCCGGCGGCCGGCGCGCCGGTCATCTGCGCGAACGCGTCGTCTGGAACCACAAAGGACACACAAGGACACGAGGACCGAGACAATCAGAGTGATGCACCTCGCGTTCACTTCTGCGGCTCTCCGGCCGCCGTCGCGAACCGGCAGGCCTTTCTGCACCGTCATCTTCATCGCCTCGGCAATCGGAATCCTGCACCGTGCCGGTCTCGCGGTTGACCCACGTGTAGCCGTTGAGAATCGCGTCTTCCTGTGCGCTGGAACTCCGCCGCGTCCTCTCTCGGGTTCACCTGGAGCCGCGGTTCCGGCGGCAGGCGCGCCTCGCCGGTCGCCAGCGGCGACGCCGGTCCGTACTCCACGCGCCTCGCGGTCGTCGAAGTACCTGAAGAGCCCCCACACCGCGACGTGGATGACGATGGCGACCGCCAGCAGCGCGGCGGCGAATCCGAAGATCGCGCGGATGTTGACGTCGGTCTCCTCGTGATGGACCGTCGGCTGGTCGATCGACTCGAGGTGATCGCGAGAGTCGCTCATATCGGACGCTCCTGCGTCTGCTCGATGATCGGGCCCGAGCGCCTCGTGGAACTGCGGATCGTGCAGCGGCAACAGCGGACGACCGCGCAGCTGCCAGATGAAGCAGCCGAGCCACACGCTGCCGAGCGACAGCGGCAGGAGCACGTCGAGCCAGCTCACCGACGAAGCCGTCGCGGTGCAGCTCCGGCGCGATCAGCCAGAACAGGTCGATCAGCCTGACGACGATCACGCCGATCGCCACCTTGACCAGTAGCTGCGGATTCCGCTTGACCGCCCGTGACAGCAGGATGAGAAACGGCACGCGCGAAATGGAAGACGACCAGCCCGATGCCGATCACCCGCCAGCCGGTGAACAGCCGCCGCGTGTACCAGGTGATTTCCTCCGGCAGGTTGCCCGAGTAGATGATCAGGTACTGCGAGAACGAGAAGTACGCCCAGAGCATCACGAAGGCGAGCATCAGGTTGCCGAGATCGTGAAAGTGCGCGGGCACGACGATGGTGTTCAGCGGTTCGCGGCGGCTCAGCCATGCCAGCGCGATCACCAGGAAGGCCAGCGCGGTGAGCCCCTGGCCGCCGATGAAGAGCACGCCGTAGATCGTCGAGAACCAGTGCGGATCGAGCGACATCACCCAGTCGAACGACGCGAAGGTGATCGTCAACCCGTAGGCCACGAGGCCGCCGCCGCTCAGCATCTGCATGCGCTGGGCGATGCGCGGGTCGGGGCTGCGATCCTGCTCCAGCGACCAGCGGTTCAGGAAATAGGCGATGGCGTTCCAGACGGCGAAGTACAGGGCGGTGCGGACGAGGAAGAAGGGCGTATTCAGGTATCGCGCCTTGCCCGGACAGGATCGGATCGGCCTCGACGACCTCGTGGTGGGTCCACTCGTAAAGATCGTGGAGGCCCAGAAGCAGCGGCAGATACAGCAGGGTCAGGATCGGCAACACCCGCGAAGCCGCTGCCGAAAATACGCCGTGTGACCACGCCCCAGGCACCGCCCGACAGCTGGTGGATCATGCCGAGCGCCAGCGATCCCGAGGGTCGCGCCGAGCAGCAGCATGAACGTCATCAGGTACGACTGGAAGAACTGACGGCGATCGACGAACAGGCCGACCAGCGACGACGGCGGCCCCCGCGCCGCCCGCGACCAGCAGCTGCCGCTGGTAACGCGCCAGCTCCGGGATCAGCCGGTCGGGATTCAGCTCGAGCCGCATTACTGGCTGGCCTCCAGTCGGGCGCGCTCGGCCGGCGGGATGTCGTTGATCGAGGCGGACGCGCTCGCCTGCAGCGCCCGCAGGTAGGCCGCGATCGCCCACCGATCGCGCACCTTCACCTGCGCGGCATGATCCGGCATCGCGCCGAAGCCGTTGGTGATCACGTTGAAGTAGTGGCCGAGCCGGCGAACTGCGGGCGTTCTCGTCGGTGAGATCCGGCGGCCGCGTGTAGCCGCGCTTGACGACAATGCCGTCGCCGCGGCCCGGTCCGCCCGTGGCATGGCGAGCAGAATGCGTTGAATGCCTCCTGCCCGCGCGCCATTACCGCATCGTCGATCGGGAACGGAAAGACGTCGGCGGCCTGGCCATCAATCGTCCCCTGGTACAGCAGCTCGTCGTCGCGCAGCTGGCCGCGCGGGACCGTCCCGGCGACCGGAGGACGCGAGGCTGTGTTGTCGGCGAAGAACGAGGATTCTTCGAGAGGGCTGTACGTCGGCTGATCGTGCATGTCCTGTCTGCATGCCACGACGAGGACGCAGAGGGAGCAGAGGACGCAGAGACGCAGAGCGCAGAGGCGCAGAGGCACCGGCCTAGAGGGCGACAGTCGACACCTCCCTCGGACCCAGCGTCTCCAGGAAGCGACGCGTCTCTTCGAGGTTGAACTTCGCGTCGCGCGCCTCGATGCACAGAAAGAAGCGATTGCGGCTTGCCAGCGCGAAGCGGGGGACGTTGAAGACCGGGTGATACGGCATCGGCAGGCCGTTCAGCGCCAGCATGCCGAGGACCGCCGACAGCGCCGCCGCCAGGATCGTGCACTCGAAGGTCACCGGGATGAACATCGGCCACGCGTTGAACGGCTTGCCGCCGACGTTGAGCGGGTAGGCGATTCCCGCAGCCCAGTACTGCAGGAGGTAGCCGCCGATGCAGCCCACCAGGCCGCCGATCAGCACGATCAGCGGCAGCTTCGTGTGATGGATGCCGAGCGCGTCGTGAAGCTCCTCGATCGGGAACGGCGAATAGGCGTCGACGCGCCGGTAGCCCTCGAACTGCGCGCGGTACGCCGCGGCGACCAGCGCGTTCGGATCGTCGAACTCGGCCATCAGGCCGTGGATGGTCGGTGTGCGCGTCGCCACCGCTTCAGGCCTCCCGCAGGTCTTCGTCGACGCGGGCCGCCGGCAGCAGCGTCCGCATCTCGAAGATCGAAATCATCGGCAGGAACCGCAGGAACAGGAACAGCAGCGTCAGGAACAGGCCAATCGTTCCGAAGTAGGTGGCGAAGTCCCAGATCGTCGGCGAGTAGCGGCCCCACGACGAGGGCAGGAAGTCGCGGTGCAGGCTGGTGACGACGATCACGAACCGCTCGAGCCACATGCCGACGTTGACGACGAGCGACAAGGCGAACAGCGCCGGCACGCTGGTGCGCACGCGCTTGAACCACAGCACCTGCGGTGAGATCACGTTGCACAGAATCAGCAGCGCATAGGTCCACCAGTACGGCCCGGTGATCCGGTTCCACAGCATGAACGTCTCGTACTGGTTCTGGCCGTACCAGGCGATGAACGCCTCCGTCATGTAGCCGTAGGCGACGATCAGGCCGGTCACCAGCAGCACCTTGGCCATGTTCTGCAGGTGGCGCGATGGTGATGAAGTCTTCGAGGCCGTAGAGCGCCCGGATCGGGATCACCAGCGTCAGCACCATGGCGAAGCCGGAGAAGACGGCGCCGGCGACGAAGTACGGCGGGAAGAGCGTCGTGTGCCAGCCGGGCACGATCGCCCACCGCGAAGTCGAAGCTGACGACGGTGTGCACCGAGACGACCAGCGGCGTGGCCAGCCCCGCGAGCAGGAGGTAGGCGGTCTCGTAGCGATGCCAGTGGTGCGCGGAGCCGCGCCAGCCCATCGCCAGGATCCCGTAGATCATCCGGCTGGTTCTCGACTGCGAGCGATCGCGCAGCGTCGCCAGATCCGGGAATCAGGCCGACGAACCAGAACAGGAACGACACGAGCGCGTAGGTGGAGACCGCGAAGATGTCCCAGACGAGCGGGCTCTTGAACTGCGGCCAGACGTTCATCGTGTTCGGGTAGGGCAGCAGCCAGTACGCGAGCCACGGCCGCCCGGTGTGGAACAAGCGGGAAGATGCCGGCGCACGCCACCGCGAAGAGCGTCATCGCCTCGGCGAAGCGGTTGATCGAGGTCCGCCACGTCTGCTTCAGCAGCAGCAGAATCGCGGAGATGAGCGTGCCGGCGTGGCCGATGCCGATCCACCAGACGAAGTTGGTGATGTCGAACGCCCAGCCCGACCGGCTGGTTGTTGCCCCAGATGCCGATGCCCTCGACGACGAGGTAGGACAACGAAATCAACAGCATGGCCGAGCCCGACGCCACGACCGCGAAGCCGGCGTACCACCAGAGCGGTGTGCGGTGCGTCAGGACGATCGAGGTGATCTTGTCGGTGATCGAGCCGAAGGTATGGCCCGGCGCAATCACCGCGCGATCGGCCGCCGCCGCGGTGCGCGCGCGGGCTTCCTCGGCGTGGGTCTGCGGCAAGGCGGCCACGTTATTCACCCAGCTCCGGGTTGACGTTGCGGATCGCGGCGAGATACGTCGTGCGCGGCCGCGTGTTGAGCTCCGCGAGCAGCGCGTAGTTGCGCGCCTCGGCCTGCAGCCGCGCGACGCGGCTCGACGGATCGTTCAGGTCGCCGAAGACGATCGCTTCGCGTCGGGCAGGCCTGCTGGCAGGCGGTCTTGATCTCGCCGTCGCGCACGCGCCGCCCGGCCTTCTCGCTTTCGATCTTCGCTTCGTTGATGCGCTGCACGCAGTAGGTGCACTTCTCCATGACGCCGCGGCTGCGCACCGTGACGTCGGGGTTGCGGCCGAGCTGCAGGCTGGGCGTGTCCCAGTCCTGATAGAGGTGGTAGTTGAAGCGGCGGACCTTGTACGGGCAGTTGTTCGAGCAATACCGCGTGCCGACGCACCGGTTGTAGACCATGTCGTTCAGCCCTTCGTGGCTGTGAACGGTGGCCGCGACCGGGCACACGACCTCGCACGGCGCGTTCTCGCAGTGCATGCACGGCACCGGCTGGAAGTACGTCTCCGGGTTCTCGCCGCTGCCGCGGTAGTAGCTGTCCACCCGGAGCCAGTGCATCTCGCGCCCTTTCAGGACCTGTTCCTTGCCGACCACCGGTACGTTGTTCTCGGCCTGGCAGCCGACCATGCACGCGTTGCACCCGGTGCACGCGTTGACGTCGATCGCCATTCCCCACTTGTAGCCGTCGTAGCGGTACTCCGGGTGCAGCGTCAGCGTTCGCGGTGGCACGTGATGCCCTTCGTGGACCACGTGCGGGTCCTTGACGAACTCCTCGCGGGTCACGGCGCGCACCATCCCGCGCCCTTCCATCAGGTGGTGGTACTGAGTGCAGGCGAGCGAGTGCTCGTCTCGCCGTCGTGGCACACCTCCACGCCGCGGCCGATCCACAACGCATCGGCCGGGCGGATCGCGTAGGCACTGAAACCGGCACCGGTGCCGACGCTGCCCGGCGCGCGTGCGGCCATAGCCCAGATGGATGGTGACGCAGTCGTCTGGATGGCCCGCAACCACGAACAGCGGTCCACGCACCGTCCGGCCACGGAATCGGAGCTCCACGACCGGGGCGTCGACGCGGCCGTGCTCGCCTCCAGACATCGACACCCGGATCGGATCGCGTCCGGCGAGGCGTTCGGCGGTCGCCTGGCTGACGATCACCGCGTTGTCCCAGGTCAGCTTGGTAATCGGCTTGGGCAGCTCCTGCAGCCACGCGTTGTTCGCGAATCGCCCGTCGAGCACGGCCGGATCGGTCCGGAAACCGACCTCGAACCCGCCCGCCTCTCCCGTGGCGGGCGGCGGAAGAGAGGCAGCGAACCCGGCGGCAACCGCGGGCGTCTTCGGAGCGGCGGCGGTGTCGGGAACGACCCCATCGTGCAGCCACTTCCGCCACGCTCGTTCAAACGCCGGATCGACTCTTATCCTGCGCACCTTCCGCGGCTTGTGCACCTCCCGCCCTGGTCCGCGCCATCCAGTGCTCGCGCACGAGGTCGTACGGCGTCTTCTCGGGCGTCTCGCTGAGCGCGCCGACGACTTCGTGGGCCGAGCGCCCTGAGTAGAGCGGAGCGATCAGCGGCTGCACGATCGACACCGTGCCGTCAAATGCCCGTGTATCGCTCCACGACTCGAGGAAATGCGCTTCGGGGATGTGCCAGTGGCAGAGCGCCGATGTTTCGTCGAGGTGCGGGCTCAGATGAACGCGCAGCGGCACCCTGTCGAGTGCTGTCCGCGAAGTTGAGATCCGCCGGCGCCGTGTAGACCGGATTGCCTCCGACGATGACCAGGATGTCGACGCTGCCGGCGTTCATCTCGCCGACGAGGTCGCGCAATCCCTGAAGCTGATCGGTCGGCGCCGCCTCGATCGGTTCGCTGTAGATCACCGTGCGCCCGGCGTTGCCGAGCGCCTGGTTCATCGCGTGCGCCAGCGCGTGAACGGCCGGCGGCTGCGTGTCGCCGGCGATCACGACGCTCGAGCCGCGGTGCGCCTGCAGATCCTTGGCGACGGCGGCGATCCAGCGCATCGCGCGCTCCGATTCGCTTGCCGACGATGCCGCCCGCCGGCGGCGACGCCAAGCGTCGACGCCAGCTGCCGCGCGATCATCTCCACGTCGCTCGGCTTCACCGGCAGCCGGTGATCCGCCCGCGCGCCGGTCGACGTCGGCATCGTCTCCACGGCGTACAGGCGGTTCATGCGATCGGCCTGCTCGGGCCGCCGCCGCGACGCGAACTCGCGCGCGTACCGCAGGCTGCCCGGGCCGCACGACAGGAAGTCCGCGTCGAACCCGACGATGACGTCGGCCTGCGCGATGGCATAGCGGGTGGAGACGTACTCGTCGAACGCGAGCCGGGCGCCGGCGCGCGCGGAGTCGGCGCGTGCGGCGTCCCACTGATACCACCTGGCTTGCGGCAACCGCGCGAGGACTTCATGCAGCTGTGCGCCTAGCGTCGGCGACGTGACCGTTTCCGTCAGAATCCTGAAGTTCGCGCCCTGCAGCGGCGCCTGGGCCGCCAGCGCGTTGCGCAGGACCGCGAGGAAGGACGGCCACGGCCGAATCTCGCCCAGGTTCGTGACCGCGCGCGCGCGATCGGGATCGTACAGATCGAGGATCGCCGCCTGGGCGAAAGCGTCGGTGGCGCCGAGGTTATCGGGGTGATCCGGATTGCCCTCGATCTTGGTCGGGCGTCCCTCGTGGCTTTCCACGAGCAAACCCGAGGCGACGCCTCCGACCGTCATCGCGGTCGCGTAGTAGAGCGGCCGGCCGGGAATGATGTCTTCGGGCTGGCGGACATAGGGGACGATCTTCTCGAGCGGCTGCCGGGTGCAGGCGCCGGCGCCAGCGAGCGCCAGCGACGCGCCCATCACCTTTAGAAAGGTGCGTCGCTGGACCGGGTCGGAGATCGCCTCCACCTGCGACGGGAACTCGTTGTAGAGCTGTTCGAGGAACGCGGGGTCTTCCGCGAGCTCGTCGAGCGTCCTCCACAACAGCCTTCGTGCTTCATTGGTGACACGTCGAACACGACTCGAGTTTCTGGATCTCGTACTCAGCCACGAGCTGCCTTCCAACCGCGATCTGATCGGCGGGCGGTCGGTACGCGACGGAGAACACCTGGCTGCGCGGGCGAACGTAGCGCTCGGGGCTCCGGTGGCAGTCGAGGCACCATTCCATCTGCAGCGACTGCTCCTGCCAGGTCAGCGCCATCCGGTCGATCGGGCCGTGGCAGGTCGTGCATCCCATGCCTTTGTTCACGTGGATGCTGTGGTCGAAGTGCACGAAGTCTGGCAGATCGTGGACGCGCGTCCATTCCAGCGGCCGGTTGGTCTCGAAGCTGGTGCGGACGGGTTGGAGGAACGGGCTGTTGGCGAAGATCTCGCCATGGCAGTTCAGGCAGGTCTTGGTCGGCGGAATCCCGGCGAACGGCGAATCTTCGACCGACGTGTGGCAGTACCGGCAATCGATCCCGTTCCCGCCGACGTGCCGCTCGTGACTGAACTGGATCGGCTGCTCTCGAGCGACCTGCGCGTCGGTGCTCCACGGCGATCGATGGATCTGCGCGGTCAGCCAGAGCAGTCCGGCGGCGATGAAGAGCGTGCCGAAGATGCTGACCCGTGAAATCGTGTTGGTGCTGCGGTGAAAGATCTGCGCCATTACAACGTCACGCGCGCGTGATGACCTGACGGAGCTTAACCCGTTTACCTCGAAAGCGCGACTGCTATTTTGTGAAACATTTCACGTAATTGTCCAATCAGGCCTGAAACTCAGGCATTTAAGCGCTGATGAGCTACCTCGGCGGCAGATCCTCCGCCCCGCGGCCCGCCAGCCGTCAACGGTTGCGCCAGTGCGCTTGACGATTCCAGCCGACGGAGCGCAGGATGCGCTGCATGTCCGACCGTAAGTACCGACAGCGCGGTTACCAGGATGAACCGCGCGCCCCCGCTCCGCGGCGCGAAAAGAAGGTTCCCGAGCAGAAAGCGCCGGGCCGCCAGCTCCAGAGCGAATCGGGCCCCAAGACGCCGAACCTCATGAGCGCGCACGAAGTCTTCCGGTGCGCCCGGTGTGGGAATCGCCTGTCGACTCCGGTCGAGCCGGACAGCCGCTGCAACCGATGCGGCACCGACGTCCACGGCTGCATCAACTGCATGTCGTTCGACACGAGCGCGCGGTGGGAGTGCACTCAGCAGGCCCTGACGGCGCGCGTCAGCCCGAAGGACGAGCGAAATCTCTGCACCCTCTTCTCGCCGCGCACGACCGTCGAGCGCCAGACGAGCACCGCCGGCCCCACGAGCGCCAGGCAGTCATTTGACGATCTCTTCAAATAGGAGAAAAAAGACGAGGACGCACGTATGGGATTGATCTCGCCCGCCGATCAAGAGCGTCTCCGTGAGGACTTCGCAAAGCTGACCAGGCCGGTGCGCCTGCTGTTCTTCACGCAGACAGTCGGCTGCGAGACGTGCCAGATCACCCGCCAGGTACTCGACGAGCTTCCGCTCCTGTCGGACAAGATCACGATCGAGGAGGTGAATTTCGTCCTCGAAGCCGAGAAAGCCACGCAGTACGGCATCGATCGTGTGCCGGCAATCGCGGTGACCTACGTTGACGGCGAAGCCCAGAAGGATTCCCGGATCCGGTTCCTCGGCACGCCGGCGGGGTACGAGTTCATTTCCCTGATCCGCGCCGTCCTGCTCGCCGGCGGCGGCCGTCCGCCCGATTTGTCCGAGGCAGGCCGCGGCCGAATCGCCCTGGTCGACCGGCCGATGACGCTGCAGGTGTTCACGACACCCACCTGACCGCACTGTCCGCGGGCGGTCATGCTCGCGCACGAGATGGCGTTCGTTAGCCCGCACATCACCGCGTTCGCGGTCGAAGCCACGGAGTTCCCCGACCTGGCCCGCCGGTTTCGCGTGTCCGCCGTGCCGAAGACCGTCGTCAACGACGACACGGAAGTGCTCGGGGCCCTGCCAGAGCCCGCGTTCATCGAACAGGCGCTCGCCCGAAAGACAGACGCCTCGAATCCGCAACCGTGAACTTACAATCCGTAGCTGATGTCTCGCCTTCGCCTGGCCGTCGTGGTCCTGCTGCTCGTGGGCGCGGCGGTCGCCGCGCCGCGCGCGCAGGCCACAATCCGCTACCGGTTCACCTTCCCTGAGCCGCAGCACCGGTGGATGCAGGTCGAGATCAACTACACAGCGCTCGGCGAGGCGGCGCTCGAGCTCCGCATGAGCCGCTCATCGCCAGGCCGCTACACGCTCCATGACTTTGCGAAGAACGTGTACGACGTCGAGGCGACCGCAGCCGGCGGCCGCGAACTCCCGGTGACGCGCGCCGACCCTCACGGCTGGGAGGTGGCAGGCCACGGCGGAGCCGCCACCATCCGCTACAAGATATTCGGCGACACGCTTGACGGCACGTATCTCGCCATCGATTCGACGCACGCTCACATCAGCATGCCGGCGGCGGTGATGTGGGCCAGAGGGCTCGACGACCGGCCGGTCTCGCTGCGATTCGATCCGCCGGCGGGTGGAAACGAAGCCTGGCGCATCGCGACCCAGCTCCATCCCGGTGCGACGCCGCTCGATTTCACGGCGCCCAACCTCCAGTACCTGATGGACTCGCCCGTGGAATTCGGACCCGTCGTCGTGCGCGAGTTCGCCGTCGACCGGCAGCCGATTCGCGTCGCGGTTCACCACGGCGGTTCGCTCGACGAGGTCGACAGCTTCGTCCGCGACGTCGAGAGGATCGTCCGCGAGGAGCGCGACATCTTCGGGGAGTTCCCGCGGTACGAGCCGGGCCACTTCACGTTTCTGGCCGACTACTTGCCGTACGCGTCCGACGATGGGATGGAACATCGCAACAGCACGGTGCTGACATCTCCCTCCTCGCTGCGGACGAACCGGCAGTGGCTGCTCCAAGGCGTCGCCCACGAGTTCTTCCACGGTTGGAACGTCGAACGCATCAGGCCCCGCTCGCTCGAACCCTTCGATCTCGAACGGGCGAACATGTCGGGGGAACTCTGGCTGGCTGAAGGCTTCACGCAGTACTACGGGCTGCTCACGATGTCGCGAGCGGGATTCCTGGGCCTCGACGCGTTCGTCCAGGAGATGAGCGGCCTCGTGGCCAGCATCGCCTCGAATCCTGCCCGCCTCGTCCGGTCGGCCGAAGGGATGAGCCAGATGGCCGTTTTCACCGACAGAGGCGCGGCCGGCGATCGCACGAACTGGTCCCAGACGGTCATTTCGTACTATGACTTCGGCGGTGCGATCGCTCTTGCGCTCGACCTGACGCTGCGCGAACGCACCGCAGGCCGGGCGACGCTCGACGACTTCATGAAGGCGATGTGGCGGGCGCACGGGGCGCCGGGCGGCACGCGCGAGGGGTTTGTGAATCGGCCGTATTCGATGGCGGACGCCGAGGCCCGCCTCGCGGAGGTCGCCGGCGACGCCGCGTTCGCCCGCGACTTCTTCGCACGGTTCATCCAGGGCAGGGAGCTCGCGGATTACGCCATGCTGCTGCAGGGCGCCGGGATCACGCTCCGGAAGAGCACCCCGGGCCGCGCCTGGCTCGGCGATGTCCGGTTCGACGACCGGAGCGGCACGGTGCGGCTCGCATCCGCGCCGCCCTTCGAGTCGCCCATCTACGCCGCCGGGATCGACGTCGACGACGAGATCCGGCAGTTCGATGGAACGCGGATTCGCTCGTTCGCCGACGTGACGGCCGTCGTCGGCCGTCGGCGTCCTGGCGACAAGGTGCCGGTGGTGTTTGCCGACCGCGGCGGCCGGCAGCGGACCGCGACGATCGCATTGGCCGAGGATCCGGCGTTCGAGCTCGTTCCCATCGAACGCGTCGGCGCCGCGCTGACGGCTGCGCAGCGCACATTCCGGGAACGGTGGGTGAATTGATGGCGTTCCCGTGGCTGCGCCTGCTCGACGCGGCGCTCGGCATGACCGACATCGCACGCCGTGTCAAAGCCGGCCGCGACGCGCCGGCGCAGCAGCAGCTGGCGCCCGGCCCTGGTGGTCCGCTCGAAGCGCGCCTGGCAGGCGTCGTCGTCGCCGCGCTGAAGGAGGCGTTCGACCGGGATACGCGCCGGCTCGAGATCGAGCGCGATCAGATCGAGGCCGAACAGCGGCGCGCCGAGCAGGCGCTCCGGCTCGAACTGCGCCGCCAGGCGGGCGAACGCGAGATCGGCCGTCTCCGGCTGGTTGCCGCGATTGCCGTCGCCAGCTGGCTGGCGACGTTGTTCTTCTCGCGCGAGCTGCTGCAGGCGGGCGCCGCGACGCGTGGTGCCCTCGGCATCGGATGGGTGTTGCTGCTTGGTGCACTCGGGTCGGCATTCACCGCGCAGTCCACGGCCGCCGATCGAATCGGCGGCGACGGCGACCTCTCGAGCGGGCCGGCCGGTGCGATCGCGCCCTGGCTGATCGTCGGCGGCCTGGCGGTGATCGGCCTCGCGGTGTTCATGTCGGGCACGTGATCAGTTGTAGTGATCAGTTGTAGTGCGGACCTTTAGGTCCGCTATTGAACGGGCGGACCTGAAGGTCCGCACTACACCCGCGGAAACAGCACACCCGGCGACAGCTTCCATTCGGGATCTAACGCCCGCTTCACCGCACGCATCTCGTCGATCCCGCCTGCGCCGTACAACTCGCGCAGCAACTGCTGCTTGATCAGGTTGCGGCCGACGCCGTGTTCCGCCATCGGCGCCCCGCCGAGGCGGATCGCCATCTGGCCGATCTCCTCGACAAGCTTGCGCGCCGCCCGCCACTCTTCCAGCGTCCGCGGAATCACATTCGGATGCAGGTTGCCGTCCGAAACATGGCCCCACACCGCCACGTCGAGACCGCGGCGCGAGGCCTCGGCGCGGAACGCGTTGAGCAGTTCCCCGAGGTGAGCGAACGGTACTGCGATGTCGGCCGCCGTCTTGTCGATCGTGGCATCGACGCTGCCCTTGGCCCGGCCGACGCGCTGGTTGACGCCGGCAGGAACGGCCTCACGCAACGCGACAAGTTGGGCCAGCCGGGCGGCATCGCCAGGCACCGCGATCTCGACCTCGTCGAAGACGCCAGCATCGGACAGCATCGCGCAGAACTTGACGAGCGGCGTATCCGGGCGGACTGCGTCGTGAGCACGGCCGATCTGGTCGAATGCTTCGGGAGCGCCGGTGCCCTGGGCAAGCTCCAGCGCCACGAGCAACCCGGCTGCGGCTTCCGGCGGGAGGCGGACGTTGTTCATCGCGTCGGCCCGGTCCTCCCGGATGATGGTCAAGGACCGGGCATCCATGTACTCGATGGCCGACACGTCGATGGTGCGGCGGCTGCCGCGTCCGCCATGTCTCGCGCGCGGCGTCGCGAAGGTCGCCGGCAAATGCCAGCGCGGCCGCTTCCGTCGGGAAGGGGACCAGCGCGGCGCAGATTGCCGGCCGTGTCGGAAGGACCCGGAGCGTGACCGCGGTGACGACTCCCAGCGTCCCCTCCGATCCGATGAACAGGTCGATCAGGTCCATCCCGGGCCGGGCATAGTAGCCGGCCGACAGCTTCGGCACGAGCGGCATCCGATACGCGGGAATCGGAACCGTGACCGTCTCCGAGTGGAGCCGCAGCTGGAACCGCCCGTCGCTTGCCCGCGTAGCGCCGCGCTCGATGTCCAAGACGTCGCCGGTCGGCAGGACCACGCTCAGCGCCTCGACCCAGTCGCGCGTCGTCCCGTACTTGAATGTCGCGGCGCCGGCGGCGTTGGTGGCGATGGTGCCGCCGACGAACGCGCCGCTGAAGGTCGGGGAAGGCGGATACAGACGTCCTGCCCGTTCAAGCGCCCGGTTCAACGCCTCGAGCGTCACGCCTGCCCCGACGCGGACGCGGTCCGCGCCCACCATTTCGATGCCGGTCAGCCGCCGGGTACTGACGATCGTTTCGCCCATTGGCGTCGCTCCGCCCGTGAGCGACGACTGAGCGCCGACGGGCAACACGGTCGTTGCCGTTCGAAGAACTTCTGCGACCTCCGCTTCGGTCGCAGGCGACGCCATCTCACCGGCGTGTCCGCCCGAGAAGTGCGCGGCATCTTCGAGATAGGAGGCGAGGAGGTCGGCATCGCGCGTCCGCTCGCCGCGAGCCGCCGCCCCGCGGGGCGGGCGCGCGCGCAGTGAAAACTCTGCCATCGGTCTATATTAGATGTGTGTTCCGCATGAGCGGCGCTGCCCGGACGGCGTTCGGCCAGTGCGGATGTTTGATCCTGCTGATCGCGCCGCAGCAGACGCCGGTTGATGCGCGTATTTCGCAGGCCGACTTCACAGAGATGCTCGCGGCGAAGACCGTCGCGGTCGTCGACACGCGCTCGGAAGCCGAGTTCACCCGCGGGCACGTCCCGGGCGCCATCTCACTCACCGACGCCGACCTCTCGGCCCGGACCGCGGGCGCCGTCCGGGCAATCGCGGCTCTGAAGAAGTCGAAGTTGCCGATCGTCGTGTACTGCGCTTGCCCGGCCGAGCTCACGAGCCTGCGCGTCGCAGAAGCGCTTCGCGCCGAGGGCCTGGCCGATGCCCGAGCGCTCACCGGCGGGTGGGTGGATTGGTTCAATGCCGGTAATCCCGTCGAGCCTGGCAGGTAAATGCGCTTCGCGCCCGAATACGTCCAGTACGTCCTCAACGAAAACTTCAACGACGCCAAGAAACTGTTCCTTGGCCCGCTGATGTCGATCCACTACGCGCACCTGGCGATGCTTACCGCGCAGGGTATCGTCAGGCCCGACGACGCACATGCGCTTCGGGCCGCGCTCGACGCGGTCTCCCAGCCCGATGTCCGCTGCGCCGTTTATGACGGCCGATCGGAAGACCTGTTCTTTCACATCGACCGGTTGATTGCCGGCGCCTGCGGCGAGGAAGTGGCGGGCCGCCTGCACACGGCGCGGAGCCGCAACGACATCGACATGACGATGTACCGGATGCGCCAGCGCGAGCTGATCCTCACGCTGGCAGCCGGCACGTGCGAGCTGAGGCGCGCCCTCGTCGATCTCTCGGATCGTCACCGTGCAACCGTCTTCGCCGTGCATACGCACACGCAGCGCGCGCAGCCGACGACCATCGCCCACTATCTGCTCGCCGTCGTGGAGCAGCTCGAGCGAGATTTCGCGCGGCTGCACTCGGCCTACCAGACGACGAACCGGTGTCCCCTGGGCGCCTGCGCCATTACCGGCACGGGATTCCCGATCGATCGCGATCTGACGGCGGACTTGCTCGGTTTCGAGGGGCCGACCGGCAACACCTACGGCAGTATCGCCACGGTCGACTACCTGCTCGAGAGCGTGTCCGCCGCAGGCGTGCTGCTGGTTGGCCTGGGCCGTTTCGTCCAGGACCTGCTGCAATGGGCGACAGCAGAATTCGACTACCTTCGCCTCGGCGAAGGGTTCGTGCAGTACAGCAGCATCATGCCGCAGAAACGCAACCCGGTCGCGCTGGAGCATGCACGCGCGATCGCGAGCAAGGCGCTCGGCCAGACCCAGGCGATCGTCACCGCGGTCCACAACACGCCGTTCGGCGACATCGTCGACACCGAGGACGATCTGCAGCCGCTCGTGTTCTCGACCTTCGGCGACGCGTCGCGCGGTGTGCGCCTGCTGGCCGCCGCCATACGCACCGCCGAGTTCGACGCAGGCGGCCTGGGCACACGAGCCGCACAAGGGTGGACGACGCTGACCGAGCTGGCCGACACGCTGGTTCGCGACCACGACCTGCCCTTCGCATCCGCGCACGCTATTGCGGCCCGGCTGGCCGCCGCGCGTGACGCCGCACCCGATCGCACGTTGTCGCGGCTGCTCGGCGATGTGTCCAGCGATGTGCTTCGGCCAACCGCTGAACTACTCCGACGAGGAGCTCGCCGACATCCTCAGCCCGGCACACTTCGTTGGCGTGCGCCGCACGTGGGGAGGCCCCGCGCCCGCTGAAACGGCCCGTGCGCTGGCTGCTTCGCGCGATGCGCTCCAACATGACGAATCGCGGCTGGCAGCGATGCGAGACGCGCTCGCAGCGGCCGAGTCACGACTTGCCGCCCGGAGCCTGGCGCTGTGAAGTACTGGCGCGTCGTCATCGTGTGGATCGTGGTCCTCATCGGCCTTTTTGCCTTCCAGCAGTTCTTCAGTTGAGCTTCCGAAAGTCAAAAGTGGGAAGTCGGACGTCTGATCGCACTTCAGACTTCAGAGTTCAAACTTCTGAGTTCGGCACATCGCGTGCATCACGGATGAGCGGAGGGCACTGTGAAGCTCATCGGGCTGATTTTGATCGCCTTCGGAATTTTCGCCCTGGTGATGGGCGGCATCAGTTATACGGATCGCGACAAAGTGCTGGACATCGGGCCGGTGGAGGTGCAGACGGAAGATCGCGAAACGATTCCGTTGTCGCCGATCGTCGGCATCGCGGCGCTCGCGGGCGGCGTCGCACTGGTGTTTGCCGGTGCCAAGACGAGGTCGCGGGCATGAAGTCGGTAGTCGGTAGTCGATAGTCGACTCCCGACTCCCCGACTCCTGACTACCGACTACTTGAAGATCTCGTCGATCGCCAGCGGCGTGATGGGGCCGAGGTTGAGGGCACGGATGCCCGGCTCGATCGTCTTGCGATCGCCGACCACGACGACCGCGAGCCGGTCCGGGCTGAATGTACTTCTGTGCCACGCGCTGGACATCCGCGGCCGTGATCGCCTCGATGTTCTGGACGTAGCGCGAGTAGTAGTCATCGGGCAGGCGGTAGACGATGGCGTCTTCCAGCCGCCGCGCGATGTCGCCGGTCGTCTCGAACGACGACGGGAATCGGAGCGCGACGTAATTCTTGGCGCGCGCCAGTTCGTCGGCCGGCACCGTCTTCAGGATGCCGTTCAGCTCGTTGAAGAATTCGATCAGCGACTCGGACGTCTTGTCGGTCTGGACGCCCGCCTGTGCCGAGAAGGGACCAGGCGTCAGCCGCATGTCGAAGCCCGACGACGCCCCATAGGTATAACCTCGCTTCTCGCGGAGGTTGAGGTTCAGCCGCGAGCTGAACGATCCGCCGAGGATGGTGTTCAACACCTGGATCGGGAAGAAGTCCGGCGTCGAACGCGCCACGCCGATGGTGCCGATTCGGATTTGTGTTTGAGGCGCGCCCGGCTTGTCGACCAGGTAGATCCGTCGCTGTGCCGGCTGCGGCGCCGCGGGCATCGTCACCGGCGCAGCCGAGGAGGGAGCCGCCTGCCACGCCCCGAAGCTTGTTTCGAGCAGCGGCAGGACGCGGTCGGGCGTGACGTCGCCGACCACGACGAGCGTCGCGTTGTCGGGACGGAACGCGGCGCGGTAGAACGACGTCAGGTCGGCCGGCGTAAATGCTTTGATGGTTGCGGCCGTTCCCATCGTTGCGGTTCCAAACCGATGCTCCGGTCCGTACAGCACGCGCGAGAACGCAAGCGACGCGATGGTCGTCGGCTCGTCGTGCGCTTGCAGCAGGTTGGTCAGCCGCTGCTGCCGTTGGCGCTCGAGCTCCTCTGCCGGAAAGGTCGGCCGAAGCGACGACGTCCGCCATGATCGGCAGTGCCTCGCCGAGGCGCGCGATCGGGACATGCAGGCGAACGGCCAACGAATCGATGCCGCTGGCGGCATTCAGGTCAGCACCCAGGAAGTCGATGGCATCGGCCAGTTCGAGCGACGATCGCGAACCGGCGCCTTCGGTCAGCATCGCGGCCGTGAGGCTGGCGACGCCGTATTTCCCCGGCGGATCGTTCGCCGTGCCGGCGCGAACCAGCAGGTTCACCTGGACGACCGGAACCTCGTGCAACTCCACGATCCAGGCAGGCAGGCCGTTCGCGAGCTGCCGCTTCACGATCGTCGGCAGCTTGAGGCCGGGCGCCGGACCATTTGCCGGCGGCTTCGATCGGTCGGGCGCCTGCGCCAGGGCGACGGCCCCGGACAGCACCAACGCGACGATCAAGCGATATGCGCTCATCAGGCCAGGTCCCTAGGGCTTGGCGGGCATGACGGTCAGCTCGACGCGCCGGCCGGCCGGCAGAAACGCGACGGCGGCGGCGCGAACGTCGGTGGGCGACAACACGCGGTACCGGCCGAGATCCTCGTTGAACCAGTCGGGGATGCCTGTCTCGGAGAAGTACGAGTTCAGGAGATCCGCCTTCCCGCCGAAGCCGCCGACTCGCTCCATCCGGCTAAAGTAGGACGCTTCCACCTTGTTGACGGCGCGCTGCACCTCGCGCTCGCTCGGCGCTTCGTGCTGCAGCTTGACGATTTCCTCGTCGATCACCTTCAGCAATTCCTCGACAGTGTGCCCGGGTCGCGGTGTTGCCTCGACCTGGAAATACGACGACAGCGGCTGGGAGACCTGGAACGCGCTTACCTCCTGCGCAATCTGCATGTCGTAAACGAGGCGCTTGTAGAGGCGTGAGTTCCGGCCGCCAGCAAGCACGTCGGCGACGACGTCGAGCGCCGCGTCGCCCGGCGCGAAATGCCGCGGTGTCAGCCACGCGATGGTGATTCGCGGCAGCTGCACGCGGTCGGTGATCGTCTTCTTCTGGACGTCGGTGAGCGCGACGCCGGGAATCGTCATCGGATCGGGGCTCGGCCCGGCCTTCACGTCAGTGAACCATTTCTCGACGAGCCGCCTGCGCGGCGGCCGGATCGATGTCGCCGGCGACGACCAGGCTGGCATTCGAGGGCGCGTAGTACCGCTTGAAGAACTCGACGGTGTCCTCGTAGCTGGCCGCCGTCAGATCCTCCATGTAGCCGATGACCGGCCAGTGATACGGATGGCCCTTCGGGTAGAGCATTTCGGCGAGCAGCAGGTCCGCCGCGCCGTACGGCCGGTTCTCATAGCTCTGACGGCGCTCGTTCTTGACGACGTCGCGCTGCGCGTCCACGGTCTGAGGCGTCATCGAGTCGAGCAGGTAGCCCATCCGATCCGACTCGAGGAACAGCGCGAGCTCGAGCGCGTTGGACGGCACGTTGATCCAGTAGTTCGTCCGGTCGTTGGTCGTCGATCCGTTGTTGTTGCCGCCGGCGCCCTCGAGCCACGCGTCGAACTCGCCTGGCTTGACGTGCCCCGATCCCATGAACATCAGGTGCTCGAAGAGGTGCGCGAAGCCGGTCCGGCCGGGACGCTCGTTCGCGGAACCGACGTGATACCAGACGTTGACGCTGACGAGTGGGACGCTGTGATCCTCGTGGAGAATGACCTGCAGGCCGTTTGGCAGGGTGAAGTGCGTATACGGCACCTGCAGCGTCGTTTGCGCGACAGACCCTGACGCGCCCACGAGCAGCAGCACCACGCACCAGGCGGCGCGCTTCATCAGGCGATTCTACTCCCGTACAATGACGCCATGTCAGACACACCACCGCTCGTCGCCATCATCATGGGAAGCAAATCCGACTGGGACACGATGCGTCAGGCCGCCGAGATCCTCACGACGTTCGGCATCGCGCACGAAGCGCGCGTCATGTCCGCCCATCGCACGCCGTCGGACACGGCCGCGTACGCGTCGAATGCGATCACGAGCGGCCTCGAGGTGATCATTGCCGGTGCGGGCGGAGCCGCGCACCTGGCCGGGGTCATCGCCGCGCATACCGTTCTGCCGGTGATCGGCGTGCCGGTCACCAGCGCCTTGAACGGCCTCGACTCCCTTTTGTCTACCGTACAGATGCCCAAAGGCATTCCGGTGGCAACCGTGGCCATCGGGCCGGCGGGCGCCGCCAATGCGGGGCTGCTCGCCGTCGCGATTCTGGCCACCTCACGGCCCGATCTTCGGCAAAAGCTGCAGGCTTACCGGGCCGAGCTCGCGGAACAGGTGCGCCAGCAGACGCTCGCGTAATGGCGCACTCCTTGCTATCCGTACGGCCATGCGCCGCGCGCTCGCCTGCAGCGCACTCCTCGCGGTCGTCCTCGCCTCCGACATGCCAATCGGAGCGCAAGCCGACGAACCCGGTTTGCCCCTCGTACTTCAACGATTTCTCGAGACCCTCGACGACGGCCCGTCATCGTACCGCGCGTTCCGTCGTCTCGAGGTGCGCAGCGGTCACCTCAGCGATGCCGCCTGGATGAATGTCTGGACGACGGCTGACGCGTCCGGATTCACTTACGAGATTGTCGATCAGGGAGGCTCGGGCTACGTGCGCGACCGCGTTTTCCTGCCAGCACTCGAGACTGAGCGCACGTCGTGGGGCGCGGGCGCCCGCGGTGCGCTCACGCCGGACAATTACACGTTCGAAGATCGCGGGGCCGAGTCGACCGGTCTTGCCTGGATCGGCGTCAAACCCCGGCGCAAGGATGTCCTCCTCGTCAACGGGTCGATCTTCCTGCGGCCGCGACGACGGCGATCTCGTCCGTATCGAAGGCGCCTTGTCGCGATCGCCTTCGTTCTGGACGCGAAAGGTTGAAATCGTCCGGCGCTACGACCGGATTGCCGGGGTTCGCGTCCCGGTTGCCCTCGAATCGGTGGCCAGCATCCTGATGGCGGGCAAGGCGACTTTCACGATGAGCTACGAGTATCACAGCGTGAATGGCGTCGAGGTTTCGCCGGATCGCAGCCCGGCGGCCCGGCAACGAGCAGCGGGTACCTCTAGTTCCCCGCGTCCGCTCGCATATAATCCCCGCCCATGACGGAATCGATGGCTGCCTGTCATGGGCGGGATCCTCATGAATCTGGCGCTCGGCTCTCTCTACGGGTGGAGTGTCTTCGTCCTCCCGCTCGAGAAGGAGTTCGGCTGGGTCCGCGCCGACACCTCGCTCGTCTACACGATCGCGATCGTCTGCTTCGCCCTGGCGTTCATTGTCGCCGGGCGCATCCAGGACCTGAAGGGTCCCGAAGATCTGCGCGGCGATCGGCGGCGTGCTCGTCAGCGGCGGATTCCTGCTGTCGAGCCAGACGAGCTCGCTGACCACCCTCTACATCTTCTTCGGCGTCATCGTCGGCATCGGCAACGGCTTCGGCTACGCGACGCCGATCCCGGTCGGCTCGAAGTGGTTCCCTGACAAGCGCGGGCTGATCGTCGGGCTGATGGTCGCCGGCTACGGCGCGGGATCCGCGATCTTCGGACCGCTGGCGGAACGGTGGCTGATTCCGTCAGTCGGATGGCGCACCACCTTCCAGATTCTGGGCGCGGCATTCTTTGTGATGACGATGATCGGGACGGCGCTGCTCAGGAATCCTCCGGCCGGCTACCGCCCGCCGAACTGGACGCCGCCGCCGGGTTCGGCGGTGTCGCGCGCCGACTTCACCACCCGCGAGATGCTCGCGACGCCGACGTTCTATGCGCTGTGGGTCGCGTACTGTCTCGGCACCACGGCAGGACAGATGACGATCAGCCAGCTGTCGCCGTTTGCGAGGAGCGCGGGCATCATCGCTCCCGTCGCGATCTTCGTCATCACCGCGATCGGCAACGCCGGCGGCCGGATCCTCTCGGGATGGTTCTCCGATACCTTCGGCCGGCTGCCGACGCTGAAGATGATGGTGCTCGTGTCCGCGATCGTGATGCCGGCGCTCTACATCTGGCGAGAGCAGGGGCTGCTGTTCTTCGTGCTGATCGCGCTCGTCTATGCCTGCTACGGCACGCAGCTGTCGGTGTTCGCGTCGACGACCGCCGACTTCTACGGCACGAAGAATCTCGGCCTGAATTACGGCGTGCTGTTCACGGCGTGGGGAGCGGCGGGCACGCTCGGGCCGATCATCGCGGGCCGCGTCTACGACGCGTTCGGCGACTATCGGTATGCGTTCTTCACGGCCGCGGCGCTCGCACTCGTGGCCCTGGGCTCGTTGACGCTCGCCCGGGTGCCCGGAGCGCGAGGCGATTGCAGCGGCCCCGGCGCGGGCGGCTCGGTAGAAGTCTGAAGTCTGAAGTCTGAAGGCTGAACGTAGAACACTTCAGGCTTCTGACTTCAGACTTCCGACATGCTCAATCGTCTTTCCCACCAATCGCACGTACGCTCGGATGGCCTTCTCCAGTACATCGTCCGGGCGTGTCTTCTTCCCGGCAGTGAGAGAGCCCATTGGGCGACGCCGCGAACAACATGACGGCCGGCATCAGCGCCGCCATCTCGGTCGCGTCGTGAACAGGACCTGACGGCAGTCGCGGACCCTGGCCGGTCTCTTCGCGAACGGCTTCCTCGCACAGTCGCACGAGCGTCTCGTCGAACAACCGCGGCTCGATGTGCCAGAGCCGCCGCCAT
Organism: uncultured Acidobacteriota bacterium; assembly: GCA_963825245.1. GTDB lineage: Bacteria > Acidobacteriota > Vicinamibacteria > Vicinamibacterales > CAVVIG01 > CAVREM01. The sequence continues at coordinate 861,998 of CAWGSJ010000014.1, read as the reverse complement.
TCGATGCTCACCTGGTGAGCCTTGGCCGAAACGTCGGCGGCCGTCCGTGCCTCGGCGAGCAGGGCGGCGAGTGCAGAAGAGTCGAGCGCGCGCAAATCGAGCGACATCTCGCACGCGCCCGCGATGGCCGTCGGGATGTTCGGCTGCACGCTGACGAACCCGGTTGTACAGACGACGGGCGCGCCGCCCTCAGCGAGGCGGCCTGCTGCTTCGCGGCATTTGAGGGCCGTCTGCGCCGCGGCCAGGAAGGCGTCGCGTCGCAGTGGAAGCGGCGTCGAGCCGGCGTGGGCGGCCTGACCGGCGAATCGGAGCATCTGGCGCTCGACGCCGAATGTGCCCGACGACGGCCCCGGCGGGCGCATCCAGCGAGGCGAGGACTGGTCCCTGCTCGATGTGGAGTTCCAGGTAAGCCCGCCCATCGATTGACCCCAGGTGCTGATGCGCGTCGGGCAGGGCGTCGACGTTCAGGCCGTGGTCGCGCAGCGCGTCGACGAGTGTCACGCCGTTCCGATCGCGCGCGGCCCGCGCCGCATCGAGATCGATCCGGCCTGCGGCTGCCGACGACCCGAGCAGGCTCATGCCGAATCGCCCCTCTTCATCGGCCCAGTCGACGAGACGCAACGTGACCGGGAGATCCCTGGTGCCGTAGACGCGGAGCGCTTCGAGAGCCGCCAGGACCCCGAGCGCGCCGTCGAGCCATCCGCCGTTCGGGACTGAATCGAGATGTGAGCCGAGGACGACGGTCTTCTGCGATCGGCCGTGCACCGTCACCCAGGAGTTGCCGGCCGCGTCGAGCACGGCCTGGTGTCCCGACGCCGCGAGCTTTTCCGCAAACCACGACGAGCCCGCTGCCACACCGGGCTCCACGCGACGCGCTGGGCGCCCTGATCGTCCGACGTGAGCGCCGCGAGCTCGCGCAGATCGCGGATGACGCGCCTGGCGTCCGTCATGGGATCGGCAGGATACACCCGCGAGAACGCCCGTCGGGGCTGATGAATCGGGATCTGGAAATTCCGAGCGGATGCAGGTATAAGCGGCTCACCTCAACGGGCATCAGGGCGCCTGCGGCCATGCGAGCCCGAGGACAAGTGATCCGAGGGCGAGCATCAGCGTAAGTTCGCGGCGGGGGTGGGGCCCCGCCGCCAGTGGAAGAGCGCCTGCGGCCATGCGAGCCCGAGGACAAGTGATCCGAGGGCGAGCATCAGCGTAAGTTCGCGGCGGGGGTGGGGCCCCGCCGCCAGTGGAAGAAAGTTGGCAAGCAGCATGGGAAAAATCAACATCGGACGGGTGATAGCCGGAGGTCTGCTCGCGGGTGTGGTCATCAACATCAGTGAAACCGTCTTGAACACGGTGGTGCTGGGTTCCCAGATGGAAGCGGCGATTGCGGCGCGGAACCTCCCGCCGATGGGCGGGCGCGAAATCGCCAGCTTCGTGATCATGTGCTTCGGGCTGGGGATCGCGACCGTGTGGCTTTATGCGGCGATCCGGACGCGATTTGGCCCGGGAGTGCCCACGGCGGTGCTCAACGGCGCGGTGGTCTGGTTCTTTGCCTACCTGTGGCCGAACATGGGCGACGCCGTGATGCAGATCTTCCCGATGAACGTGATCACGGTCGGCGTCATCTGGGGGCTGGTGGAAATCGTTCTGGCATCCATCGCCGGGGCCTGGGTATACCGCGAATGATTTACGCGGACGACCTCGCCTATGTCCATCACGCCGGCTTCGGCGACTACGCCCGGCGCGCCGCGCCCGAGGTGATGCGCCTGCTCGCCCGGCGATCGCCGTTCTCGCCCACGCGGCGCGGCCGGTCACAGGTTGTCGAATTCGGATGCGGCGGCGGAACGACCGCCGCATATCTCGCGGATCACGGTTTCAGGGTGCTCGGCGTCGACCAGTCGCCGGCGATGGTGAAGCTGGCGCGCAAGACCGCTCCCGGTGCGCGATTTCAACGGGGGACGCTCGCGACCACCCGGCTTCCGCGCTGCGGCGCCATCCTTGCGCTCGGCGAAGTCGTCAACTACCTCGCCGGGCGCCGCGCCGATTCCAGGGCGCACGACCGGCAGCTGTTCCGATTCTTTGCGCGGGCGGCGCGGGCGCTGGAACCTGGCGGGCTCCTGCTCTTCGACTTCATGGAGTCCGCCAGCCGCCGCACGTACGACGCGATGAGCCGGAGCGGTGACGATTGGGCGGTAACCATCAGCGCCAGGGCGGACGGACCGCTGCTGACGCGGCACATCACGACCGTTCGAAACGTTCATCGGAAACTACGAGTCGCCCACGAAACGCATCGCGTGCGCCTTTACGGCCGCCGCACGATTGCCGCGGCCCTCAGACGCGCAGGATTTGGCGTGACGATGCGCCGATCGATCGGGCGCGTGCGGGTCATCCGCGGGGACGCGGTGGCGTTCGCGGACATTCCGAGCTGAGCCACAACTTTCGCCCACCTGAATCCGTCTAAGAACGTCGTCGGGTCCGCCTGAAGGCGGACACGACGTCTATGGATAGCCTGATTCACGACCTCAAGGTAGGGCTGCGGCTGCTGTGGAAGGATCGCAGCTTCACCGCAACCGTCGCCGTCACCCTCGCGCTGTGCATCGGTGCGAACGTGGCGCTCTTTTCCGTGGTCAGCCACGTGCTGCTGCGGCCCCTGCCGATGCCAGACTCGGGGCGCATCGCCATCATCGGCAACGCCTACCCCAAGGCCGGCGCGGCGAACCTGCGGGCCAATGCCGTCCCTGATTACTTCGATCGCCTGCGCGAGACGCCCGCCTTCGAGGAGCAGGCGCTGTACAACAACGCCGGCGTCACCATCGATCAGGACGGGACGGCGACGCGCGTCCGCGCGATGAACGTCACGCCCTCGTTCTTCCGGGTGCTTGGCGTTCAACCGTTCCTCGGCCGGACGTTCACCGACGCCGAAGGCGAGCTGGGCAACCAGCTGAAGATCGTGCTGAGCTACGGCCTCTGGCAGTCGGCTTTCGGCGGCGACGCGTCGATCATCGGCCGCGACGTCCGCATCGACGGGACCACCTACAACGTCGTCGGCGTGATGCCGCAGGACTTTGTCTATCAGCGGCCCGACATCATGCTGTGGCGCGCGCTCGCGTTCACGCCGTTCCAGAAATCCGACCAGACGCGGCACAGCAACAATTTCCAGCAGATCGCGCGGCTCAAACCGGGCGCGACCTTCGAGCGGGCGCAGGCCGAGATCGACCGCCTCAACGCCGCGAACCTCGATCGCTTCCCACAGTTCAAGGAAGTCGTCGTCAATGCCGGATTCCACACGCTGGTCAGCCCGCTGCAGGACGACATGGTCCGCGACGTCTGGACGACCCTGTACCTGCTGTGGGGCGGGGCGCTGTTCGTTCTGCTGATCGGCTGCGTCAACGTCGCGAACCTCGTGCTCGTGCGATCGCGCGCGCGGCTGAAGGAGCTCGCCACTCGAGCTCGCCCTCGGCGCACCGCGCGGCCGGATTGCGCGCCAGCTGATCACCGAAAGCCTGATGCTGGCGGTGGCGTCGTCGGCGGTCGGCCTCGCCGTCGGATGGGGTGCGCTGCGGCTCCTCGGCGCCTTGAACATCCAGGAACTGCCGCGCGGCAGCGAGATCCGTCTCGACCTTGCGACGGTTGCCGTCACGATGGCCGCCGGCGCGCTGATTGGATTCGTGCTCGGGCTCATTCCCGCCGCGGCGGTTCGTTCCGTCCACGGTGACGACCATGCTCAGGGAAGAGGGACGGAGCGGGACGAGCGGCCGCGGCGCGCGCCTGCTGCGGCGCGGCCTCGTCGTCGCGCAGGTGGCGTTCGCGTTCGTGCTGCTGGCCGGCGCCGGCCTGCTCTTCTCCAGCTTTCAGCGCGTGCTGGCCGTCGACCCCGGCTTCAGGCCGGACCATGTGCTCACCGGATCCGTCGTGCTGCCGCGCGCCCGCTTCCGCGAAAACTCATCGATGAGCAATTTCCTGAACGAGTCGCTGCAGCGGATCCGCGCGCTTCCGGGAGTCGAGGCGGCGGGCACGACCGGCGTGCATGCCGCTCAGCGGCAGCAACAACAACAGCGTGATCTTCGCCGAGGGCTACCAGATGAAACCGGGCGAATCGGCGATCGCCCCGTCCAATACGAGCGTCTCGCCCGGGTTCTTCGAAGCGATGGGTGTTCAGCTGGTCTCGGGACGATTCTTCGACGATCGCGACGTCGCGCTTCCTGGTGCCGCGCCGTCTGCGTTCGGAACCAACCAGCCGCGCGTCGTCATCGTCGACGATCGCCTGGCGCGTCGGTTCTGGCCAGGCCAGGACCCGGTCGGTCGCCGCATGTTCTTGCCGACCGATCCGAACAACCTCACGGCAATCACCCCGCAGACCGTCTTCATGGACGTGGTCGGCGTCATCAAGGAGATGAAGCTGCAGAGCCTCACGCAGGAGGACGAGTACGTCGGAGCCGGTGTACTTCCCGGTCCTCCAGGCCATGCCCCCCGCGCAGGCGCAGGGGTTCGGCCTCAACTACGCGATCCGGACGGCGGGCGACCCGGCGGCGCTGGGCGGCGCGCTGCGGCAGACGATTGCCTCGCTCGATCGGGAGCTCGCGCTGTTCGACGTGCTGTCGATGACCGAACGCGTTGATCGATCGCTGATCAACCGACGCTCGCCGGTCGTCCTCTCGCTGACGTTCGGTGCGATCGCCTTGCTGTTGTCCGCCATCGGTATCTACGGCGTGCTGGCGTACGTCGTCACCCAGCGGACCCGCGAAATCGGGATCAGGCTCGCGCTGGGGAGCAGCGGGCGCAGAATCTTCGATCTGATCCTTCGCGAGGGCCTCGCGCTGATCGCTGCGGGGTTCGTTCTGGGGGCGATCGGCGCGATAGCGCTGCGCCAGAGCCTGCAAAGCCAGCTCTTCCAGATCTCCGCGACAGATCCGATCGCATTGACCGGCGCCGCGGCCCTGCTGGCCCTGGTGGCGGTGGCCGCCTGCGCACTGCCCGCGCGCCGCGCCACCCGAATCGATCCGGTCATCGCCCTCGCCGAGTAACAATATAGTTGGAGAGTTCGAGAGTTGGAGAGTGACAGAGCTGAACTCACCGACTCTCTCACTCACCAACTCACCAACTATTGAGACCATGACTCATAACAGACGCACTCGATTGGGACTCCTCGCCGCGGCGGCGGCAATCGCGGCAGCGTCACTCCACGGCGCTGCGCAGGAACGGGATCGCGCGCAGATCGCCGATCGCTACAAGTGGAACCTCACTGACATCTATCCTTCGGTCGACGCCTGGCGCGCGGCGAAGGAACGGATCCAGAAAGAGCTGCCGAGGATCGGCCAGTTCAAGGGCAAGCTCGGGTCGGCGCCCTCGACGCTCGCGGATGCGCTCGACACGCTCTACGCCATCGACAAGGAGCTGTCACGCGCGTTCGTCTACGTCGGCCTGCTCGCCGATCAGGACACCCGCGAAGCAGGCCCGCAAGGCATGCGCCAGGAGATGGTGCAGCTGAACGCGGCGTTCGCGGCCGAGGCGTCATACATGGAACCGGAGATCTTGAAGATTCCCAAGCCGGTCCTCGAGAAGTACGTTGCCTCGGAACCGCGGCTGAAGGTCCATCGCTTCTACCTGGAGGACATCGCCAGGCGCGCCCCGCATACGCTGAGCGATTCGGAAGAGCGGATTCTCGCCGCGGCCGGTCCCCTGGCGGGGTCGCCGTCGAACATCTACAACATCCTGTCCAATGCTGACTTCCCGTATCCGACGGTGACACTCAGCGAGGGCAAGCCGGCCAAGCTCGATGCCGCAGCCTTCAGCGTCCTCCGGGGGCTTCCGGATCGTGCCGACCGCCAGAGGGTGATGTCGTCCTTCTTCCAGTCCCTCGGGAGCTTCAGCCGCACGTTCGGAACGACGATGAACAGCGAGGTGCAGAAGGTGCTGTTCTTCTCGAAGGCGCGCGGGTATCCGTCCGCGCTGGAAATGACGCTGGACGGCCCGAACATTCCGACGACGGTCTACACGCGGCTCGTTGATGGCGTCAGCCGCTCGCTGCCGTCGTTTCATCGCTACCTCAAGCTGCGGAAGCGGATGATGGGCCTCGACGAGCTGCACTACTACGACCTCTACGCGCCGCTCGTCGGCTCCGTCGACCTCGCCTACACCCCCGAAGAAGCCCAGAAGCATGTGCTCGCGGCGCTCGCGCCGCTCGGGTCGGAGTACACGTCGGTGCTGCAACGCGCGTTCAACGAACGGTGGGTGGATCTCTTCCCGAACCCCGGCAAGCGCTCGGGCGCGTATTCGAACGGCGGCGCCTACGACGTCCATCCGTATGTCCTGATGAACTACAACGGGAAGTACGACGACATGAGCACGATGGCCCACGAGCTCGGCCACACGATGCACAGCTACTTCTCGAACAAAACGCAGCCGTATCCGCTCGCGTCGTACCCGATCTTCGTCGCGGAAGTGGCGTCGACGTTCAACGAGTCGCTCCTCATCGACTACATGCTCAAGACGATAAAGGACGACGACACGCGGCTCGCCGTGCTCGGCAACTACCTCGAGGGGATCAAGGGCACGGTCTTCCGGCAGACGCAGTTCGCGGAATTCGAGCTCAGGATGCACGAGATGGCGCAGAAGGGTCAGCCCGTCACCGGCGACGCGCTCGCGAAGCTGTACCTGGACATCACCAAGCGCTACTACGGCCACGATCAGGGCGTCTGCGTCGTCGACGACTACATCGCGCACGAGTGGAGCTACATCCCGCACTTCTACCGCGATTTCTACGTCTTTCAGTACGCCACGTCGTTCACGGCGTCGTCCGCGCTGGCGGCGAAGGTGAAGTCGGGCGACGAAGCGGCCAAGAAGCGCTATCTCGCCTTCATCAGCTCCGGCGGCTCCAAGTACCCGATCGAGCTGCTGAAAGAGGCCGGCGTCGACATGACGACCGACGAGCCGCTCGATCTGACGATGAAGGAAATGAACCGCGTGATGGACGAGATGGAGGCGATTCTCGCCAGGCGCTCGCCCCGGTAGATGGCCGTGGCGCTCGCGCGCGCGCTCGCGGCGGCGCTGCCCGATGAGCCGCAATGGCTCGAGACACGCGCCATGCTGTCGAGCGGCCATGCCGACGTCACCGGCGGCGACACGGTAGAGGGCGGATTCGTGGTTCGTGTCGTGCACGGCGCCGTGTCAGCGGTTGCGGTGGTCGGGCAACCGCCGGCCGCGGCGATTGCGGAAGCCGTTGCCGGCGCGACCGAGTTGACGCCGGTCCTCGCGCAAGCCGCCGATGCCAGGCATGTCGCCGACGCGTTGCGATTGGCGGCGCGCGGGAACTGGACGAGCGAACGCGCGATCCTGCATGTCCTCGACCAGTCGTCGCCGCTACCGGCGCCGATTGACGTCCACCTTCTCGCCCGCGCTGATTCACTCGAGCACCTGCCCCCGGGTCTGCGACACGAGATCACGCACGCGCAGGAATTCGCGCCGGTCGCCGCCGTGTTCGTCGACGGCGGCCCGGTATCTTTCTGCTATCCGGTGTGGACGACCGAGCGGTTCTGGGATGTCTCGATCGACACGCTGGAAGAGCATCGGGGTCGATCGCTCGGTGCGCGCGCCGTCTCGTTCATGATCGACCTGATGCGCCGTCAGGGCCGCGAGCCGGTGTGGGGTGCCCTCGAATCGAACCGGCCGTCGCTGCGGCTTGGCGAGAAGCTCGGCTTCAACCCGGTCGGCGAAATCGTCGTGTTTTCGACCGGCGGCTGGGTGTTCCTCAGCGGCGGCTTCACGGGAGCATAATGTAACCCGTAGCGTCCGGCTTTAGCCGGACGTCGTCCACGTGCGCGCATTCCTCATACGGAATCCGGTTCCGATTCGCGATCGCCCTGATCGCGGCAGGCGCGGCTGTATCTCGGGCTCGAGTTCACCTGGCGACAGGCGGCACTGTTCCTCGTCGGCGCGGGCGCCGGCCTCGTCCTCTATCACTCCGCGTTCGGCTTCACCTCGGCGTGGCGCGCGCTGATCGCGGACGGCCGCGGCGGCGGCCTTCGCGCGCAGATGCTGATGCTCGCGGTGACGAGCGCGATCTTCCTGCCGCTGCTCGCCGACGGCCAGGTGTTCGGCCGCCTGGTGCGCGGCACGGTCGCGCCGGTTGGCGTGTCGGTGATCGTCGGCGCGTTCATCTTCGGCGTCGGCATGCAGCTCGGCGGCGGCTGCGCATCGGGAACGCTCTACACCGCCGGCGGCGGCAGCGTGCGGATGCTCGTCACGCTCGCCGCGTTCATCGCCGGTTCGGTGGTCGGCGTCGTTCACATGCCGATGTGGGAGGCGGCTCCGGCGGTCGCGCCGACGACGCTGCTGGCGTCGCTGGGACTCGGCGCCGGCGATGGTCGCGAGCCTCGGCCTGTTCGGGTCGGTCGCGATGGCGTCGGTGATCGTCGAGCGCCGCCGCCACGGTGCTCTCGAGCCGCGGCGCGCACCGGCGTCGATCCTGCATGGCCCGTGGCCGCTGGTCGCCGGTGCGCTGGGGCTCGCGGCGATCAACGTCGCGACGCTCCTGCTGGCCGGGCGGCCCTGGGGCGTGACCTCGGCGTTCGCGCTCTGGGGTTCGAAGATCACGGCGGCGCTCGGCGTCGACGTCGGCGTCGTGGCCGTACTGGCAATCGCCCGCGCGCGTGGCGGAGCTGCAGGCGAGCGTGTTCGAGGACGTGACGTCGGTGATGGACTTCGGGATCGTGCTCGGCGCGCTGACGGCCGCCGGCCTCGCCGGCCGCTTCGCGCCCACCTGGCGCGTGCCGTTCCGTTCGCTGCTCGCCGCGGTCGCCGGCGGCCTGATGCTCGGCTACGGCGCGCGTATCGCGTACGGCTGCAACATCGGCGCGTACTTCAGCGGCATCGCCTCGTCGAGCGTGCACGGGTGGGTGTGGTTCGCCGCGGCCTTTGCCGGCAACATCGTCGGGACGAAGCTGCGTCCCTGGTTCGGTCTGCGCGTGTGATCCTGACCCTCGAGCGGAGCGAGGTGCGTTCGTGGCGCGCCTCGGATCTCGATTCGCTCGTGCGCTACGCCGACAACCGCCAGATCTGGCTCAACCTGCGCGATCGGTTTCCGCATCCCTACGGGCGCGGCGACGGCCGCCATTTCATCCGCGCCGCGCGCAAGATGAACCCGGAAACGTTCTTCGCAATCGCGGTCGGCGGCGAAGCGGTCGGAGGCATCGGCTACGTTCTGCAACAGGACGTGGAGCGGGTCTCGGCGGAGGTCGGCTACTGGCTCGGCGAGCCGTTCTGGGGGCGCGGGATCACGACCGAAGCCCTGACCGCGGTCACGCGCTATGCGATCGACCAGCATCAGCTCACGCGCGTGTTTGCCGTCCCGTTTGCCTACAACACCGCGTCGTGCCGAGTCCTGGAGAAGGCCGGCTACGTCCTCGAGGCGCGCCTGCGTCGCAGCGCCATCAAGGACGGCGCTATCGTCGATCAGTTTCAGTACGCGTACGTGCCGTAGCATCGGTCGCGGAGGTGTCGGAGATCACGGTTTTAACACGGAGCCGCAGAGACACGGAGACGACACGGAGAAGACAACGAGCGTGCGACCGCCCCGCGCAGCGGGGCGCCAAGGGAGAGGACGCGCGTGAAAACACGAACCACCCGAATCTAACCAGGTTCGTATTTTCACGCGCGTCCTCTCCCTTGGCACGCGGCCGGCTCCGCCGGCCGCTGGTCACACGCCCCAGCGTGACAGCCTCCGTGCGTTCTCCGAGGCTCCGTGTCTCCGTGTTGATCTGTGGCCTCCGTCATCTCCGTGCCGGTGGCTCGAGGCGCTATACTGCGCGGGAGCTAAACGAGGAGCTTCACATGAAGTCCATCTCTGCCGTCGCGGTCCTGGTTGCTCTCGTCGCCGCGACCTCGATTGGTGCGCAGCAGCCGCGCCCCGCGGCGCCGGGGGCCGGCCAGGCGCGCGCAAGTACCCAATCGCCTTACTTTCCGGAGCGCCTGGACTGGCAGCACAAACGGCCTGACGAGATCGGCATGTCGGCGGCGCTCGTGTCCGAGGCTGTCCAGGCGGCGGTCAGCGCCGAGCTGCCGAACAGTCGCGACCTCACCATCGAGCAAGCCACGAGCTTCGGCCGCAACGAGCCGTTCGACACGGTGATCGGGCCGATGAAGGCGCGGGGCCCCGCGAGCGGCCTGATCGTGCGCAACGGCTACATCGTCGCCGAGTGGGGCGAACCGGCCCGTGTCGACATGTCGAACAGCGTCACGAAGACGTTCCTGACGACGGTGGTCGGCCTGGCGTGGCAGCGCGGCCTGATCCGCGACCTGAACGATCGCGCCCGCGACTACATGCCGCCGGGCGTGGATCTGTTCGAGGCGGAGCACAACCAGAAGATCACCTGGGACCACCTGCTGCGGCAGACGAGCGACTGGCAGGGCACGCTGTGGGGCAAGCCCGACTGGGCGGATCGTCCCGAAGGAAAGAACCTCCGCCGACTGGCCGAATCGTCCGCTTCGCGAACCGGGTACCTACTTCAAGTACAACGACGTTCGCGTCAACGTCCTCTCGCTGGCGGCGCTCCAGGTGATCCGGAAGCCGCTTCCGCAGGTGCTCCGCGAAGAAGTGATGGAGCCGATCGGTGCTTCGTCGACGTGGCGCTGGTACGGCTACGAGAACTCGTGGGTCGACATCGACGGCCAGAAGGTGCAGTCAGTCTCGGGCGGCGGGCACTGGGGCGGCGGCATGTTCATCAACGCCTACGACATGGCGCGATTCGGGTATCTCTTCCTGCGGAACGGCAAGTGGAAGGACCGGCCGATCGTCTCCGAGAAGTGGATCGAGATGGCACGCAAGCCCGGTCCCGCCAACGCGACCTACGGCTTCGCCAACTGGTACCTGAACACCGACCGAAAGCCAGTACCGACCGCACCCGCCACGGCGGTGCGATTCGTCGGCAATGGCAACAACATCGTCTATATCGACTGGGAGAACGATCTCGTGATCGTGACGCGCTGGTCGAACGGCCTCAACAACCTTGTCGGCAAGACGATCGAGTCGCTCCGGCCCGCAGCCACGACCGCTGCGCGGTAGGTGAACGCTGAGGCCGAGCTGAGCCTCGCCAACATGGCTGACCTGACGGTCGGCGCTACAATTGAAGCGCAAGCGCCGGATGGCGGCGGATCCTGGTCCGGCGCATAGTATGCTTCATGCTTCAAGCAGCCACTCAGCCGATCGACTCCACTCGCTGGAACGCCATCGTCGAGCGCGATCGCGCCGCGGCCGGAAGCTTTGTTTACGCGGTGCGTTCGACCGGCGTCTACTGCCGGCCCGGGTGCGCGAGCCGCCGCCCGCGGCAGGATCGCGTGGCATTCTTCGACACACCCGCGGACGCGGAGCGCGCAGGCTACCGGCCGTGCCGCCGCTGCCGCCCCCGGGACGGTGCGCCAGTCGATCCGTGGATCGATCGGATCCGCAGGGCATGCGTCTACCTGGCGAACGCCGACGGGCACTTGCCGCTCGCGTCGCTGGCGCGGCGCATTGGCGGGAGCCCGTATCACCTGCAGCGCAATTTCAAGCGGATCGTCGGCATCACTCCCCGCCAATACGCCGATGCGTGCCGGCTGCAGCGCGTCAAGCGCGGCCTGCGCGGCAAGAAGTCGGTGACCGACGCGACGCTGGATGCGGGCTTCGGATCGAGCAGCCGACTCTACGAACGGGCCGTCCCGAGGCTCGGCATGACGCCGTCCACTTATCGGAGCGGCGCGGTCGGCGTGCCAATCAGATTCACGATTGTCGAGTCGCCCGTCGGCTGGCTGCTCATTGCGGCCACACCGCGCGGTGTGTGTCTCGTGTCGATGGGCCGATCGGAGGCGGAACTTCAACGCGCGCTCGAACGTGAGTATCCGAGCGCCACGATCGCGCGGGATCCCGGCGGACTGGCGCGATGGACGCGACAGGTGCTCGACCATCTTGCCGGACGCCTTCCGCGGATCGACCTGCCGCTCGACATCCAGGCGACGGCGTTCCAGTGGCAGGTCTGGGAGGCGCTCGCGGCGATTCCATACGGATCGACGCGAACCTACGCCGATGTGGCGGCTGCGATTGGGCGCCCCGGCGCGGCGCGGGCGGTCGCGCGGGCCTGCGCGACGAATCCGGTCGCGCTGGCGATTCCGTGTCACCGCGTCGTCCCGGCCGCGGGAGGCGTCGGCGGCTATCGGTGGGGGACCGCGCGCAAGGAGGCGATCCTGGCCACCGAGGCCCACCTCGCAGGCGCGAAGGCGATCCCTGCGCGCCGAAGTGTCTAGGCGAACGTTAGAAGCTATCTCAGGAACGAATTAATCTGCGCTGCGAGCAAGCGCGCGAGAGAGCGTGTAGGGGAGCCCGAGGGGCGGAGCCCCTCGGATAAGCAATGTCGACTAATATTCCCTGTTCATGACCCAGTACGGCCGTTCCCCCTGGACCGACCGTTTTCCCAGGTCGCGCGTCCCGTCGTATCCCCGACTCCGTGGCCGCCACGAAATCGACGTCGTCGTCATCGGCGGCGGACTGACTGGCTGCGCGACGGCGTATGCCTTCGCGGCCGCCGGCATCAAGGTTGCCCTCATCGAAGCCGCGCAGATCGGCCGCGGCGCCAGCGCGCTCTCGACCGGCTGGATCTCGGACGATCCGGGCGCCAGCTTCGCGGCGGCGGAGCAGCTGATCGGCCGGCGCGCCGCGCGCCACGCCTGGCAATCCTGGCGGCGCGCCGCGCTCGATTTCACCGCGCTGATTCGCCGTCTCGACGTGAAGTGCCAGCTCGAGCCGCGCCCGACTCTCATCGCGGCGACGACTCCGGAGCAGGCCGCGCAGCTCAAGCGCGAACAGAAGGTGCGCAAGGAAGCCGGTCTCGACGCGCCATCGCTGAACGCGAAAGCGATTCTCGCTGAGGCCGCCATCCAGGCCGCCGGCGGCATCCGGACCCGCGATGGCGCAACGATCGATCCGTACCGCGCGGCGATCGGCCTGGCCGCCGCGGCGGCCGATCGCGGCGCGCAGATCTTCGAGCGGACCGCCGCGCGGCGGACGAAGTTCGGCAGGCGCACTGCTGACGTCGTCCTCGACGACGGCAGTATCCGCACGAGGCGCATTGTCGTGGCCACCGGCAGACCGACGGCGCTCTTCAAGTCGCTCATCCGGCACTTCTGGTTCAAGAGTTCGTTTCTGGCGCTGACGGCGCCGATTCCGGCGAAGGTGCGCAACCAGCTCGGCCGCCGCGAGGTGGTCGTCCGCGACCTGGCGCAGCCGCCGCACGTCGTCCGATGGGTGGACGACGAGCGGCTGCTGGTTTCGGGCGCGGACGATGCGGAGCGTCCTGCCGCGGCTGCGCGAGAAGACGATCGTGCAGCGCACCGGTCAGTTGATGTACGAGCTGTCGACGATCTATCCCGAGATCTCCGGCATCCTGCCGGCGTACGGCTGGGAGGCGCCGTACGCGCGAACGGCGGAAGGCCTGCCCTACATCGGTCCGCACCGCAACTTCCCGCATCATCTGTTCGCGTTCGGCGACGCGAGCCGCAGCGTGACCGGCGCCTATCTCGCCAGCCGCATGCTCCTGCGCCATCACCTCGGCGAGGCCGATCCGGCGGACGAGGCGTTCGGGTTCAACCGATACGATCATGTCCGGTTGATCTGCTCGTCTTCGGTCCGCATCCCGACGACATCGAGATCGGCCTCGGCGGCACGATCGCGCGTCAGGCCGCGCGACGGCCTCGCGCGTCGGGCTTGTGCGATCTCACGGCCGGGAGATGGGCAGCAACGGCACGGTCGAGGAGCGGCTGGCGGAAGCCGAGGCGGCGCGCGCTCGTGCTCGGCGCCGCGTGGCGGGAGAACCTCCGCTGGCCCGATCGGCGGATCGGCAGCGATCCCGGGCACATCGAGCAGCGCTGCGGCGTTCATCCGCCGGCATCGGCCGCGGACCGTGGCGATTCCGTACTGGTCCGATCGGCATCCCGATCACGTGGCGGCGAGCGCACGTGCTGACCGAGGCGGTGTTCAACGCCGGCCTGCGGCGCTACGATCCGTCGACGGCGACGCGTGGAAGCCCGAGTGGATCTGCTACTACTTCATCAACGACGCGCGCCGACGCCGTCGTTCGTGGTCGACGTGTCGCGAGCACTACGATCAGCAAGCGCGCGGCGCTCGACTGCCACGCGAGCCAGTTCCAGGCGCGTCGGACGGCGGCGGTCGGCGACGCGCCTGAACACGCCGCTCTTCCGGCAGCTCGATCGAGAGCCGCGACGCGCAGTTCGGCGCGCTGGCCGGCGTCCGGTGGGCGGAAGGCTTCGTCGTGCGCGAGCCGATTGTGCGGAGCGGCCTCCTTCGCAGGGCCTGCCGAACGAACCTTGCCCGCGTCGACTGACATGAACATCGGGATCGTCTGTTACGCGTCGATCGGCGGCAGCGGCATCATCGCGACCGAGCTCGGCAAGGTGCTCGCGGCGCGCGGCCATCGCGTCCACGTCCTGAGCAGCGACATGCCGGTCGCGGCTCGGCGACTACCAGCCCGGGCTGTCGTTCCACCGCGTCGAGACGCCGAGCTATCCGCTGTTCCGCGAGCCGCAGTACCTGCTGTCGCTCGCCAACAAGATCGTCCAGGTCTCGCGCGACGAGGAGCTCGACATCGTCCACGCGCACTACGCGATTCCGCACGCGACGGCGGGCTATCTGGCGCGTCAGATTCTCGCGGCCGGACGACGGCGCCTGCGTGCCCCAGGTCATCACGACGCTGCACGGCACCGACATCACGCTGCTCGGCAGCGATCGCTCGTATTCGGAGATCGTCGCGTTCTGCATCGAGCAGTCGGACGGCGTCACCGCCGTCTCTGAGAGCCTCAAGGCCGACACCTACCGCGAGCTCGGCGTCCAGCGCGACATCCGCGTGATCCCGAACTTCCTCGACTGCGCCATCCACCGGCGCCGCGACGCAGCCGACGCTGCGCAGAACGCTCGCCCCGCACGGCGAGAAGCTGCTCATCCACGTGTCGAACTTCCGGCCGGTCAAGCGCGTGACGGCGGTCGGTCGAGGTCTTCGCGCGCAGTCCGGCGCGCGTGCCGTGCGCGCCTGCTGATGGTCGGCGATGGTCCCGATCTGCCGGAGGCCTCACGCCTCGCCCGCGCGCTGGGCGTCGCCGACGACGTGGAGTTCCTCGGCGAGCAGGATCAGGTCGTGCCGCTGCTGTCAGCGTCCGACGTCTTCCTGCTGCCCTCGGCGCAGGAGAGCTTCGGCCTGGCGGCGCTCGAAGCGATGGCGTGCGAGGTCCCGGTCGTCGCGTCGCGCGTCGGCGGGCTGCCCGAGGTCATCGAGCACGGCGTCACGGGATTTCTTCACCCGCTCGACGATCTCGACGGCATGGCCGAGTCGGCGTTCCGCTTGCTGACTGATCCGGAGCTGCACCGCCGCGCGGCCGAGGCGGGCCGCCGAGTCGCCCAGAACGATATTGCGACTCGAAGATCGTGCCGATCTACGAGGCCTATTACGAGGAAATCCTCGGCGCGGCCGGAGAGCCTGACCGTCGGCGGGCTGATACTCGGTCATACCCCGTATGCGGCGATTGGGCCTGCCTCGGTCTCGTTGTTTCACTCTCCGACGCTGACCGCGCGCGCAGATGCGCGTCGTCCCGCTCGACCAGGAGCAGGGACACGTCGCGCTCGGCCTGGCGCTGCGCCAGCTGTCGAACACCGGCATCTTCATGATGGCCACCGCGCACCCCGACGACGAGAACAACGGGCTGCTGGTGCTGCTGAACCGCGGCCTGGGGTTTCGCACCGCGCTCGCGACGGCGACGCGCGGCAACGGCGGACAGAACGAAATCGGCCCGGAGATCTTCGAAGCGCTCGGCGTCCTGCGCACCGAAGAGCTCGCGGCGATGCACCGGTTCGACGGCGCCGAGCAGTACTTCACGCGCGCCGTCGACTTCGGCTTCTCGTTCAGCATCGAGGAAACGTTCGAGAAGTGGGGCCGCGACGAGATCATCGGCGACTTCGTGCGGCTGATCCGGACGATTCGGCCCGACGTCATGCTGACGCTGCGGCCCGACGGCGACGGCGGAGGGCAGCATCACCAGGCGTCAGCGGTCCTCGCGCGCGAGGCGTTCAAGCTTGCCGGCGATCCGACGAAGTATCCGGAACAGCTGAAAGCCGGCCTCCGTCCGTGGCAGCCGAAGAAGTTCTACTTGCCGACGCAGGGCGTCAGTCGGCGCGCGCCGCCTGCGTCCGGACCTGCCGCGATCTCCATCAATCTCGCGGCTACGACTCGCTGCTCGGCAGGACCTACTCCGAAATCGGCACCGAAGCGCGCAGCATGCACAAGTGCCAGGGCACGGCGCAGCTGCTCTCGCTGCCCGGGCCGTCGAACGACGCGTCCTGCAGCTGGTCGAGTCGACGCATTCCCGGCCAGATTGACGCGGCCGAGCGCGACGCTGTTCGACGGCGTCGACTACTCGATTGCCGGGCCTGGCGCAGTTCGCCGGCGCGCGGCCGCCGCGCGAGCTCACGCGAGGGGCTGGCGGCGATCGCGCCGCGCCGTGCTGGATGCGCAGAAGCGGTTCGATGCCGCCGACGGCGACGAGGCGCACGCTGCCAGCCGCTGCTGACCGGTCTGCGCGCCGCGCGCGAGCTGCGCGCGCAGCTGCGGACGATGCCGGTCGACCGACGACGGCCGATTCGAGATCGAGTTCCGCCTGCGGCAGAAGGAGCGCGAGTTTCAGCAGGCGATCCTCCTGGCCAACGGCGTTCGCATCGAAGCGCTGGCCGACGACGGCGTGGTCGTGCCCGGTCAGCCGGTCCGCCTCTCGATCGTGCTCGCGAATCACGGCGCCACGGCGCTGAACGTTCGACAGGTGGGCGTCGAAGGCTTCGGCGGAAACGCGGCCTGCACGCTGACCGCGCCGCCGGCTGGCGGTAGAGGCGGTCCGGCCGGAGGACGGGGCGCGCCGCCACCAGCAGGTCCGCCGCTGTCCGCCCTCGCGAAAGACCAGGTCGGCCGTTGCGACCTGTCGCTGACGATTCCGGCGGACACGCGCGTCACCGAACCGTACTGGCATCGCGAGGGCGAGGCCGGCCGCTACACGTTCGACGACGACGCGCCGTTCGGGCTGCCGTACCGGCCGACGCCGTTCTACGTGCAGGTCGACGCTGAGCCTCGGGCCGAATACGTCTGAGGTGTTCGCGGCGCTGCCGGTGCAGTACCGCTACGAGGGAGACATCTTCAGCGGCGAGAAGCGATCGGCGCTGCTCGTCGTGCCGGCGCTGTCCGTGCGCGTGTCGCCTGGCGTCGCGATCGTGCCGTGGACGGCGCCTGCCCCAGCACCGGCGCCAACGCCGACGACGGGGGCCCGCGGCCGTGGCGCGCCGCCACCCAAACCGCCCGCCACGGGCCGCGGGCGAGGGGCTGCGGCGGCGGCGCCGCCGCCGGCGCCGGAACCAACCGAGATGCGAGAGGTCCGCGTCACCGTCGTCAACGACACGAAAGGCGCAGATCGAGAGCGTGGTGGCGCTGGAGATTGCCGGCAGGCTGGACGTCGACGCCTGCCGAGCAGACAGCTCGCCTTCGCGCGCGAAGACGAAGCGCAGACGGTCCGTTTCCAGGTGCGCGCGCCGCGGACGGCAGACACGGGCGAGTACAGCGTGAGCGCCCGGGCAACCGTCGGCTCTGCCAGCTTCGACCGCGGCTTCCAGGTCATCGAGTACCCGCACATCCGACGCGGCAGCACATCTTTCACCAGCGCGGCGACGCAGTTGAAGGTGCTCGACGTCAAGACGACGCCGAACCTCACAGTCGGCTACATCATGGGCGCCGGCGACGAAGTGCCCGCAGCGATCGAGCAGCTCGGGGCGCGCGTCGAGATGCCTGCGGCCGGACGATCTGGCCTGGGGCGATCTGTCGCGGTTCCGCGCGATCGTGACCGGCGTGCGGGCGTACGAGAAGCCGCGCCGATCTCCGCGCGAACAACAGCCGGCTGCTCGACTACGTCAGAAGCGGCGGCACGCTGATCGTCCAGTACAACAAGCTGGAGTTCAACGCGGCGCAGTACGGCCCGTACCCGGCGGAGGTCAGCGCCGATCGCGTCACCGACGAGACACGCGCCCGTCAGGATTCTCGAGCCGGCCGATCCGCTGTTCACGACGCCGAACAAGATCACGGACGCGACCTGGAACGGGTGGGTGCAGGAGCGCGGGCTGTACTTCCTCGGCGAGCGCGACTCGCGGTACCGCGATCTCGTGGAGCTCGAGGATCCGTTCCCGAACAACGCCGGGCCGAAGCGCGGCGCACTGGTCGTCGCGAACTACGGCAAGGGACGCTGGGTGTACGTCGGCCTCGGCCTGTGGCGCGAACTGCCGGCGGGCGTCGACGGCGCCTACCAGCTGCTCGCCAATCTGATCAGCCTCGGCGCAAGTGATGGACGGTCCTGGTCGTCGGCGCGGGCCCGGCGGGAGCGACGGCGGCACGGACTCTCGCGAGGGCCGGAGTAACAGTTCGGCTGCTCGACCGGTCTAAGTTCCCCAGGAACAAACCGTGCGGCGGGGGGATCAGCCTGCGTGTGCTGCCGCGGTTTCCGTACCTGGAACAGGCGCTGGCGCGGATTGCGACGCACCGGGTGTCGCGGCTCTACCTGGAAGGCCCGGACGGCGAGTCGGCCATCGATCGATTCGCGTGTGCCGGCGGCGCTAATGATTCGCCGCGTCGAGTTCGACGAACTGCTGGTCTCGCTGGCGTGCGAGGCCGGCGCCGAGCTCGTCGAGGGCGTCGACATCGTGGCCGCGTCCCAGGACCCGAGCGGCGTCGGCTGACGGCTCGCGACGGCCGCACGTTCGACGGCGCCGGTCGTGATCGCGGCCGACGGCGTGCACAGCGTCGTCGCGCGGCGCCTGGGCATCAACGGCGGGTGGCCCGACACGTCGATCGCGCTCGACATGATGGAGGAATCGCCGCGCCAGACGCTGCGCGACGTCGATCCCTCCACGATGTGGGTCGCGTATGGCTGAGCCGTCAGACGGCGGTCGGCGGGACGCCGTGACGCCGAAGGGTATGCCTACATCTTCCCGAAGCGGGATCATGTGAACGTCGGGATTGGTTACGTGCTGAACCATTACCGTCGGCGCGGTCGACGAGCATCCGTATGAGGTGCAGAGCGACGTTCGTCGACGAACTGCGCCGGAGCGGCGTCGTCGAAGGCGCATCGGCGCGCGCCAACTTCACCCCGTTTCTCATTCCCGTGGGCGGCCCGCTGCGCCGCCCCGGCCGCGGGCGCGTGCTCCTGGCGGGCGACGCCGGTGGATTCGTCAACGGTTTCACGGCGGAGGGGATCTACTACGCGATGGTGTCCGGCGAGCTCGCGGCCAGGAGCGATCGCCGAGTCGGCGCGCGGCGCCGTGGCGAGCCTGGTGCGCAGGTACCGACGTGCGTGTCGATCACGAAATTGGCGCCGAGCTGCGGGATTCAGTCCTGATCCAACGGTATCTGTTCGCCGATCGCCGCCGGATTGCGCGCGTCGTGGCCGGCGCGCGGCGTGCACCCGAGATCACCCGCCTGATCCTCGATTTCGCGGTCGGCGGGCTCTCGTATCGAACGTTGCGCCGGCGGGTGTTTTCCGAGGCGCCGCTCCTTGGCGGGCGGCTGCTGTGGGAACGCCTGCGGACGTTGATGCGGCCTTGTCCCCCGAAGCTTGTCACCAAATCAGCAAGCGTAGGTGGGGGCGGCGCCGAGGCCGCGGGGACGGCTTGAGATGGCAATCTACGATCAGCAAATCGAGCATCTGCTGCGGCGCGCCGGTTTCGGCGCGCGGCCCGACGAGATCGGACGCCTACCGCAGGCTGGCGATTGGGCGATGCGGTCGACGCGCTGATCTACTACGACCGGATCCCCGACGACGTCGACACGCAAGATCGGTGCAGCCCGGATACGTGCAGGTCATCGTGTCCAACGCGGGCTCGCGGCTTCTCGCCGAATACCGTCATCGCCGACGCGCGGCAGCGGTGGCTGTTCCGGATGCTGCACACCAATCGCCCGCTCCAGGAGAAGATGACGCTCTTCTGGCACAACCACTTCGCGACGGCGTACACGAAGCTGGCGGGCATCCTGGGCCAGCCCGAAGCGACGCGGTACATGGCGGCGAAGGCGAGCGAGGATCCGGCCAGCGTCCGCGGCCAGATCGAGATGCTGCGCGACAACGCGCTCGGCAATTTCCAGACATCTGCTCGTGGAAATCGCCAAGGACACCGGCGATGCTCATCTGGCTCGACGGGCGCACCAACACCCGGGCGATGCCGCAGGAGAACTTCGGCCGCGAGATCATGGAGCTCTTCACCATGGGCGTCGGCCACTACACCGAGGCCGACGTCTACGCGGCGGCGCGCGTCTTCACCGGCTGGAACCTGACGCGCGGAACGGCGCACGGAGCATGCACGCGTTCGTCTACAACGCCGGGCAGCACGACACGAACGCGAAGACATTCAGCTTCCCGATCTACGCCGACGGCGTCGAAGACGATTCCGGCCCGCGCAGCGGGCAGCGGGATGCAGGACGGCCTCGACTTCATCGCCGCGCTCGCGCGCAGCCCGAACACTGCGCGCTACCTGGCCCGCAAGCTGTACCGCTTCTTCGTCTCGGAGTTCGGCGAGGTCGACGAGGAGTTCGTCAACCGGGTCGTCGGCCGTGTACTTCCAGAGCGGCTACGACATGCGGGCCGTGATGCGCGAGGTGCTGTCGTCGCGGCAGTTCTGGGACGAGCGCAACCGGTACAC
The DNA here is from genome assembly GCA_963825245.1 of uncultured Acidobacteriota bacterium. Classification (GTDB taxonomy): domain Bacteria; phylum Acidobacteriota; class Vicinamibacteria; order Vicinamibacterales; family CAVVIG01; genus CAVREM01. The sequence continues at coordinate 841,252 of CAWGSJ010000014.1, read as the reverse complement.
GCGCTACGCCTGGCCGGTCGAGTTCACGATCCGCGCGATCAAGGACGTCGGCTGGAGGGGTCTGTCGCTGAACGACGCGCGGGTCGCGCTCGGCAACATGGGGCAGATCCTCTTCGATCCGCCCGACGTGGCAGGATGGGAATCGGGGCAGTCGTGGTTCTCGACCGGCGCGATGCTGTCGCGCATGAACTTCGCGTCGACGCTGGCGGGCAACCAGAAGTTCGAGCTCTCGCCAGGCGGCGGCCGACCATGCGTCGACGCCCCACGAGCTCCTGGCGTGGGTCCTCGACTCGCTCAAGACGGCGCCCCTTTCGCCAGGAGTGACGACGGATCTCCTCGATTACCTGCGCGCGACCGGCCCCTGGACCGGCAGCCAGACGCAAATTCAGAACAAGGTCGCAGGAGCTCGTTCACCTCGTGGCCGGAACGCCGGAGTACCAGTTCGTATGAAGATCACCAGACGGCAATTCGTCAAGGGTGGCGTGGCGGCGTTCACGATGACCTTTGCCGCGCCGGAGTTCCTGAGCGACCTCGCGCGCGCGCAGGGCGCATCCGTTCGCAACCTGATCGTCCTGTACCTGAGCGGCGGCAACGACGCGCTGAGCATGCTCGTGCCCTACAACGATCCGTTCTATTACTCGCGCCGGCAGCAGCATCGCGGTGCCGGCCGGCAACGTGCTGCAGATCGGAACGGACTCGTCCGGGATCGCGCTCGGGCTCCATCCGCGCCTGACCGGCCTGCGCCAGATGTTCAACCAGGGCGCGCTGGCGTTGATTCAGCGCACCGGCTACGACAATCAGAGCCGCTCGCACTTCCAGGGCACCGACATCTGGTCGACGGCGAACCCTTCGAATTCGAGCGGGCTCGGCTGGGTGGGCCGCTATCTCGATTCGCTGCCGTCGCCGGTCGATTCGCTCGTCGGGTGGAACACGACGCGCGATCTGCCGCGCGTCCTGCAGGCGAACAGGGTGGCAGTGCCCGCAATCGCGAACCCGGTGCAGTACGCGTTCAACAGTCCGAACACGGGGCCCGAAGCGCTGGCCGAGCGGGCCGCGGCGATGCGCATCAATTCGCACGTGCCGGTCGATCGACCGGAAGCTCGCGTTCGTGTACGGCAGCGCGCAGGCCGCGATGGCCACGCTCGACCGGGTCGCCCAGGTCGCCAGCTATCCGGCGGCCGGTTATCCCAATACGCCTTTCGGCCAGGCGATGCGGGCGGTGGCCGGCGCGATGGTGCGCGGCATCGGCACGAAAGTGTTCTACGTCACCACGGGGGGCTTCGACACGCACTCCACGCAGGGCGTCCTTCAGGGCTCATACTTCAACCTGATGGCGACGCTGAACGACGGGCTGCTCGCGTTCTACAACGACATCCGGAACCAGGGCCTCCTCGGCGACACGCTGCTCCTGACGTTCTCGGAGTTCGGCCGCCGGATCAACGCGAACGGCAGCGCCGGCACCGATCACGGCGCAGGCACGTTGATGATGGCCATGGGCGGTCGCGTCAACGGCGGTCTCTACGGAACGGCCGCCCGCCTCAATCCCGATCCGCAGAACCCGACGCTCGAGAACAACGGGAACGACATCCACTACGCGATCGATTTCCGCTCGGTCTACGCGCAGGTCATCGATCGCTGGCTGGGCGGCGAACTCCCAGAGCGTCCTCGGCGGCAACTTCGCGCGCCCCGACCTGACGTTCATTTGATCCGAGTTATAGTCGCGGGCGGCCAGGTCCCCTGATGTGGACCCCGATGCGGGTGCTTGCCGTCCTCCTGCCGTCCGCCCCGCACCACTGACCCGAAGCGGATACGATTCTCCCATGCCTCCGATCAAGCGCACGAAGTTCAAGTTGGGCCACGACCAGTTGCTCGAGATGTTCTACTGGTTGAAGCTGATCCGCGCATTCGACGAGCGGTTGAGCGTCCTCGTCAAGCAGGGCAAGGTTCGCAGCGGCGTCTACACCGGCATCGGCCAGGAAGCGATCATCGTCGGCACCTGCTTCGGGCTGGGCAAGGATGATTGGATCTGCCCGCTGCACCGCGACCTTGGCGCGTTCCTGATGAAGGGGGTGTCGGCGCGGACGATGATGTCGCAGATGTTCGCGAAGACCACCGGGTTGTCGAAGGGCCGCGACTCGGCGCTGCACAGCGGCGTCTCGGAGCTCGGCATCTTCGGCAATACCAGCATGCTCGGCGCCAACCTGCCGGTGGCGGCCGGCCTCGCCTTGACCTTCAAGATGGAGAAGACCGAGAACGTCGTGGTCGCCTACTTCGGCGAAGGCGCGAGCAACGTCGGCGACTTCCACGAGGCGCTGAACATCGCCGGCGTGCAGCGGCTGCCGATCATCTTCGTCTGCGAGAACAACCAGTACGCCTACTCGGTACCGGTCGAAAAGAGCATGGCAATCGACGACGTCGCCGACCGTGCCGAGAGCTACGGCTTCGACGGCGTCGCGATCAACGGCAACGACGTGCTCGCCGTCTACCAGGCGACGCAGGGGGCGCTCGCCCGGGCGCGCACGGGCGAAGGGCCGACGCTGATCGAGTGCAAGACCTACCGCTGGCACGGGCACTCGGAGCACGACAAGGCGTTCTATCGAACGAAGGAAGAGCTGGCGATGTGGAAGAGCCGCGATCCGATTCCGACGTTTACGACCTACCTCAAAGGGCTGCACGAGCTGTCCGACGATCAGTTCGCCGACATCGAATCCCGCGTCACGGCGACGATCGACGATGCCGTGGAGTTCGCCGCCAACGCGCCCGATCCGGATCCGGCCGATGCGGTGACCGACCTGTATGCCTGAGCCCGGGCCATCGTGTCCTTGGTGGTGAACAACCAGAGATGCCCAAAGAACTGACCTACCTCGAAGCCATTCGTGAAGCGCTCTTCGAAGAGATGCGGCGCGATCCGAAGGTGTTCGTGCTCGGCGAGGATGTCGGACCCTACGGCGGCGCATTCGGCGTCACCCAGGGGCTGGCCGACGAGTTCGGCGAGATGCGCGTCATCGACACCCCGATCTCCGAGTCGGCGATCATCGGCGTCAGCATCGGCGCCGCGCTGCGCGGCTACCGGCCGGTCGCCGAGATGCAGTTCGCCGACTTCATCTCGTGCGGTTTCGATCAGATCGTCAACCAGGCGGCGACGCTTCGCTACCGGTACGGAGGGCGCGCGGCGGTCCCGATCGTCGTGCGCGCGCCGAGCGGCGGCAACGTCGGCGGCGGGCTGTACCACTCGCAGAACCCGGAGGCGTGGTTCGTCCACCGGCCCGGTCTCAAGGTCGTCGCGCCATCGACGGCGTACGACGCGAAGGGCCTGTTGAAGGCGGCGATCCGCGACGACAACCCGGTGATCTACTTCGAGCACAAATTCCTGTACCGGCGCGCCAAGGGCCCGGTGCCCGAAGGCGACGCGATTGTCGCGATCGGCGAGGCGGCGATCCGCCGTGAGGGCGACGACATCACGCTCGTGACCTACGGCGCGATGGTGACACCGGCCCTCGAGGCCGCCGATCGCTTGTCGAAGGATGGCGTCGAAACCGAGGTCATCGATCTGCGAACACTGATGCCCTTCGACCGCGGCGCGATCCTCCGGTCGGTGGAGAAGACAAACCGCGTCCTGATCGTGCACGAGGACGTCAGGACACTGGGGATTGGTGCCGAGTTGTCAGCGGTGATCGTGGAGGAGCGCTTCGAGCACCTCGACGCGCCGGTCATGCGCCTCACCTATCCAGACACGCATCCGCCGTTCTCGCACGTGCTCGAAGCCGCGAACCTGCCGGATGTGGAGAAGATTACAGAAACGCTGAGGAAGCTGGCAGCGTATTGAGGGGGCCGGATCAGCCTCTGCGCTCTGCGCCTCTGCGTCCTCTGCCCCCTCTGCGTCCTCGTAACTATTTCTTCGGTATCGTCCAGTAGTAAACCGTCCGTCCGTTGACGTCCACCGTCCGCTCCGGCTCCCACTGGCCCATCATGTCGAACGAGTGCGACACGATGCGCGTGCCCGGCTTGAGCTCCGCTTTCAGCTTCGGCATCAGCTTGACGTTCAGGCTGGGCAACAGGTACAGCGTAACCACCGTTGCCTCGCTGATATCCGTCGTGAACAGGTCCTGATTCAGGAACCGCACGTTCTTGCTGATCCCGGGCTTCTCCTTTTCGGCGGCGGCGAGGTTGGCGGTCGCTTCCTTGATGCGCTGCGGGTCGATGTCGATGCCGGTCGAGCGCGCGGCGTTGAAATCCTTCACCGCGGCGATGGCGATTCGCCCATCGCCCGATCCCAGGTCGTACACGATGTCACCTTTGCCGACCTTTGCCGTTTCGAGCATCGCCTTCACGACCTCCGGCGGAGTCGGCACGAAGATGACGTCCGGCGTCCGCAGCGGAGCCTGTGTCTGCTGCGCGATGACTGGAGCGACGAAGAGCACGAGAGCGACCGACAATCCCAGAGACCAAGAAGGCACGAAACGCTTCATCGCAATCCTCCCAGAGACAATAGGGCCAACAGCTTACACGATCACCGGTTGAAAATTGCCCGCAGCGCATCGTCGAGCCGCCTGAAGGTGAACGTGACGCCGATCGCCTCGGCCTTGGCCGGGACCGCGCGCTGGCCCGAAAGCAGCAGCGGCCCCGCCATTTCACCGAGCAGGAGCTTCAACGCGAAACCAGGGGCGCGCATGAACGCAGGGCGTCCGAGCGTGCGTCCGAGCGTGGCCGCGAACTCAGCATTGGGCACCGGCGTCGGAGCGGTGGCGTTCAACGGTCCCGTCGTCGTGGGCGTCTGAATCACGAAGCGCACCAGATCGACCCAGTCCTGCAGGTGTATCCATGGCCAGTACTGCCGTCCCGATCCGACCGGGCCGCCGGCGCCGAACCAGAACGGCGGCAGCATCTGCGGCAGCGCGCCCTCGTTGCGGTCGAGCACGAGGCCGGTGCGGATGCAGACGAGGCGCGTCATCGTGTCGGCGGCGCGGGCCTCTGCTTCCCATTCCACACAGACGCGTGCCAGGAAATCTGCGCCCGGTGCGTTGGCCTCGTTCACGACTTCGTCGCCGCGCGGGCCGTAGTAGCCGACCGCGGAGCCGCTGACAAACACCTGCGGCCGCCTTGACGCCTGGCGGATGGCCTCGACGAGACTGCGCGTCGCGAGCACGCGGCTCTCGAGGATGCGGCGCTTCTGTGCGGCGCTCCAGCGGCGGGCCGCGATCGATTCACCAGCGAGGTTGACGACGGCGGTGGCGCCGTCGACGAGACTCGCCCAGGGGCCGGCCTGCCCGTCCGGGGTCCACGTGACCGCGCGGCCGCCTGATGCCGGCCCACGGGGGGCGCCGCGGGTGAGGGCGACGACGTCGTGACCGGCGCTGACGAGGGCGCGGGCGAGCGCGCGGCCGAGGAAGCCGGTGCCACCGCCGATGACGGTTCTCATGGTATGTTATTAACTAACTGGTTAGTTTCATGGCCAGGCCCGCTCGCGTCTCCCCGGACCGGATCCTTGCCGCCGCCGCGCACGAGTTCGCCGCGCGCGGATACGCCGGCGCGCGCGTCGACCGGATCGCCCGCCGCGCCCGCGTCAACAAGGCCATGCTCTACTACCACTTCCACAGCAAGCAGGGCTTGTACCGCGCGCTGCTGCGCGACACCTTCGGCCGGGCCGGCGAGCGCCTGCAGGCAATCGCTGCGAGCGGCGCGCAGCCCTCCGACCAGCTCGACAGCGTCATCGCCGCGATCGCGGCGTTCGTCCGGCAGCACCAGTTCTTCGCCGCGATCATGCTCCGCGAAATCGCCGAGAGCGGCGCGCACCTCGACGCCGACACCGTGGCCGCGCTGGCGGCGCTTCCCCGCATCGTCGGCGGCATTATCCAGCGGGGCGTTGACGAGGGCGCGTTCCGGCCAGTGCATCCGCTGGCCGCCTATTTCAGCATGCTTGCGCCCATGGTCGTCTACCTGGCCGGGGCCCCGATCCGGCGGCAGATGTCGGCGCGCCACCTCGTCAGCGGGCCGCCGCTGACCGACGACGTCTTCGTACGACACATTCAGGACACCATGCGCCGAGCGCTCGGGCGTCACGGCGATGGTGCTGCGAGGCCGGCACGATGATTCCGTATCGAGTAACCCTGTCGCGGGGATGTGTCAGCGTTCTGGTCGTGGCGGCGCTCTCGTGTCGCAACGGTGCGCCCGCCGATCGCGTGCGCGTCTCGGGGCAGATCGAAGCCACCGAGGTACAAGTGGCGTCACAGGTCGGGGGCCGGCTGCTGGAGTTGGCCCCCGCCGAAGGCGAGCGGGTCGCGCCAGGCGCGGTGGTCGCCCGCCTCGACGCGATCGACACGGAACTGGCGCTCGCGCGTGCACGCGCCGAGCGCGATCAGGCTGACGCGCAGCTCCGCCTGCTCAAGGCAGGCGCTCGCGTCGAGGATATCCGGCAGGCCGAGGCACAGCTCGCCACCGCGCAGTCGGAAGCGCGGGCGGCCGAGGCCGAGCTGACCGTCGCCGAGACCGACGCCGAACGCTTCGAATCTCTTCTCGCGTCGAACGCCGGGACGCGGAAGCAGCGGGACGATGCCGTCGCAAGGCGGGACGTCGCGAGTGCCCGGGCGCGCAGCGCGGAGGACAGGGTGCGCGCGGCGCGCGAGAACCTCGCGCGGCTGCGTGCCGGCGCGCGGCGCGAGGAGATCGACGCGGCGCGCGCGAGTGTCGCGGTGGCCGATGCCCAGATTGCGACCCTGCAAAAAGCCATCGCCGACGCCGTCGTCACCGCCCCCGTAGCGGGGATCGTCACCGAGCGGATCGCCGAAGTCGGCGAGCTCATTCAGCCGCGTGCGCCGATCATGATCGTCACGAACCTCGACGCGGTGTGGGCCAATGTCTACGTCGATGAACCGATCGTTCCGCGCCTGAAAGTCGGGCAGGCGGCGACGCTCTTCACGGACGCCGGCGGCCCCGGCATCAAGGGGGTGATCAGCTACGTGTCGCCGTCCGCCGAATTCACGCCGCGCAACGTCCAGACGGCCGAGGATCGGTCGAAGCTCGTCTACCGCGTCAAGGTCACGGTCGACAACAAGGACGGCGTGCTGAAGGCCGGCATGCCGGTCGAGGCGGAAATCCCGGTCGCGCCATGATCGTCATCGATCGCCTCTCGAAGCAGTACGGCGCCGTCCGGGCGATCGAGGAGCTCTCGCTGACCGTCGAGCGCGGCGAGATGTTCGGCTTGATCGGTCCCGACGGCGCGGGCAAGACGACGCTCATCCGGACGATTTGCGGCCTGCAGCGGCCGGACCGCGGATCCGTGCGGGTGCTCGGGCTCGATCCGCGCCGCGATCATCGGGCGATCACCCAGTCGGTCGGCTACCTGTCGCAGCAGTTCAGTCTCTACGGCGACCTGAGCGTCGACGAGAACATCGCCTTCTTCGCCGAGATCCATGGGTTGCGCGACTACGCCGCCGCCCGGACGCGTCTCCTCGAGTTGACAGGTCTGGTCAAGTTCCGCGACCGGCTCGCGCAGCAGCTGTCGGGCGGCATGAAGCAGAAGCTCGCGCTGGCGTGCACGCTGGTCCATGAGCCGGCGGTGATCCTGCTCGACGAGCCGACCACCGGCGTCGATCCGGTGTCGCGGCGCGAGTTCTGGAAGCTCCTGGCAGAGTTCCTGTCGCGCGGCGTGACGATCGTGATGGCGACGCCGTACCTCGACGAGGCGGAGCGTTGTTCACGGGTGGCGCTCCTGCACGAGGGCCGGGTGCTGGCGCTCGATCGCCCCGAGGCACTTCGCCGCCAGCTGCCGGGCCAGGTCGCGGAATTGATCGCGCCGGACAAGCGTCGCGCGGCGGAGCTGCTCGAGCATATGCCGGGGGTCCTGGGCGTGCAGATGTTCGGGGCGCGCGCGCATGTGCGGTTCGATCCCGCAGTGATCAGCGATCCGGCCGATCTCTCGGCGAGGCTCGGCGCTGAAGGGGTCTCCGTGGAAAACATCCGACCGATACCGGCGTCGCTCGAGGACGTGTTCATCGCGCGGCTGGGCGAGGCGAGATCATGAGAATCGCAGTATGGGTCGCTCTTCTGCTGGCGGCGGCGCCGGACGGGTCGGCGCAGCCGGTTCAGCAGCCAGCCACGGTCGTCCTCACGCTGGATGACGCCATCGATCGAGGAGTGCGGGCCAGCGCGCGGCTCCGCGAAGCGGGGGCCCGCACCGAGATCGCGTCAGCCGTCGCCGAGCAGCGCCGTGCGGCGTCGCAGCCGCAGGTGACGGTTCAGGCGGGCTACATGCGCACCAACCACGTCAGCCCGTTTATTCTTCCCGTCCCTGGCGCGACCGGCCCCGTGCAGCCGATCTATCCCGACCTCCCCGACAATTACCGCTCGCGCCTCGACCTGCAGTACCCGCTCTATAACTCGGGGCGGTTCACCGCGCTCGAACACGCGGCCCGCAGCGAAAGCGCGGCGGCGGATGCCGACGAGCGCACCGCGCGGGCCGATCTCTCGCTGGAGATCGCGCGCGCCTACTGGAACCTCGTCACCGCGATCGAACAGCTGGGCGTGGTCGAGCAATCGATCGCGGCGACACGGGCGCATCTCGACAACGCGCGCCAGCGGCTGGAGGCGGGGATCGTTGCACCTCATGACGTGCTCGCCATCGAAGCGCAGGAGTCCCGCCAGCAACTGCTGGCGATCCAGGCGCGCGGCAACCGGGATGTCGCGGAAGCTGATCTCGCGCGGCTGATCGGCGAGCCGCAAGCACGCATTCAACCGGCGTCGCCGCTCGCCCCCCCGGCGCCCGTGACCGCAGGCCTCGAGTCGCTCGTTGCCGAAGCGGCGTCACGCCGGGCCGAGCGCGTGGCGCTTTCGCGGCGTTTGACGGCCTCGGAAGAGCGGGTGAAGGCTGCCGAGGTGACCAATCGTCCGACCGTGTCGGCTGGAGGCGGCTTCGACTATGCGAGTCCCAACCCACGCATCTTTCCGCGTGAGCGCGAGTGGCATACGTCGTGGGATGTCGGCGTCAACGTCGGGTGGCTGCTGTTCGATGGCGGCCGGAACCGGGCCGAGGTGGCCGAAACATCAGCCGCGGCCCGGGCGATGCGCGCGCGTATCGAAGAGTTCGACGCGATGCTGAACGTGGATGTGCGGCGCGCCGTCACCGAACTGACCTCCTCGATTGCCGCCATCGACACCGCCGAACAGGGGATCCGCGCCGCCGCCGAAGCGCGGCGCGTGGCCAACGAGCGGTTCCTCGCCGGCGTGGCCACTAGCGCCGACGTCCTCGACGCGCAGGTTGCCCTGCTGCAGGCCGAGCTCGATCGCACCCAGGCGCTCGCCTCAGGCCGTGTCGCCGAAGCGCGTGTCATGCGCGCGGTTGGAAGGTAAGGCTCGTGAATCCGATCACCGTCGCCGGGCTGACGCGCCGCTTTGGCAGCTTCACCGCCGTCGACAACCTCTCGTTCGAGGTTCGCCCCGGCGAGATCTTCGGTTTCCTCGGCGCGAACGGCGCGGGCAAGTCGACGACGATCAGGATGCTGTGCGGCCTCTTGAAGCCCACCAGCGGCTCGGCGATCGTCGGCGGGATCGACGTCGGCCGCGATCCGGAAGGGGTCAAGCGCCGCATCGGCTACATGTCGCAGCGGTTTTCCCTGTACCGCGACCTCACCGTCGATCAGAACATCCGGTTCTTCGCCGGCATCTACGGCATCGCCGGCGCGCGATTCGAGGAACGGCGGCGGTTTGTCGTGGAGATGGCGGGCCTGCGCGGCCGCGAGCACACGCGGACCGCCGATCTTGCCGGAGGCTGGCGGCAGCGTCTCGCCCTCGGCTGTGCCATCTTGCACGAGCCGCCGATCGTCTTTCTCGACGAGCCGACCGGCGGCGTCGATCCGCTGTCGCGACGCATGTTCTGGAAGCTGATCGACGCCCAGTCGGCCGCGGGCACGACCGTGCTGGTCACGACGCATTATCTCGACGAAGCGGAGCACTGCCACCGGATCGCCATCATCGACGCCGGCCGTCTCGCCGCGCTCGGCACCACCGACGAGCTCAAGTCGATCTTTGCCAACCGGCCGATCGTCGAAATCCGGTCCGACCGTCCGGTGGAGGCGATGAGGCTCCTCGAAGGGATGGAGCACGTCGAGAAGACGAGCATCTTCGGCACTGCCGTTCATGCCGTCCTCGCGAGCACCGACGACGGCGGCCCCGAGGGTGTGCGCCGCCGGCTCGACGAAGCCGGGATCGGCGGCGCCAGCGTCGAGGTCGTCGCCCCCTCGCTCGAAGACGTCTTCCTCGAAGTGGCGGGTGCGGGGAGGTAGCCGGTGCGCAAGGCTCTCGCGGTCGGCCGGAAGGAGTTCCATCAGATTGTCCGCGACCGGCGCAGCCTCGGCATTCTTCTGTTTTTTCCCGCCTTCGTCCTGCTGCTGTTTGGCTACGCGCTGAACTGGGACGTCCGCCATATCAGCCTCGCGGTCGACGACCGTGATCGGTCGCCGGACAGCCGTGCGCTGATTTCCGCCTTCGTCAACTCCGGCTATTTCGATCTCGCCGCGATCGTCGACAGCGACGCCGAGCTGAAGCGATTGATGGACCGCAACGACGCGCGCGCCGTGCTCGTGATTCCGCCGGGCCTCGCGGAGGAACTGCAGCGCCAGACGCCGGTGGCCGTCCAGTTGCTGCTGAACGGAGACAACGCGAACACCGCCACGACGGTGATGGGATACGCGTTGACGATCGTTCAAAGCGAAGCCGCGCGCCGACAGGCGCGGACCGGCTCAGGGCGACCGCTGCTCGGGATCGAACCGCGCATCTGGTACAACCCGCAACTCCGGAGCACGCTGTTCCTGGTTCCCGGTCTGATTGCCTACATCGCGATGCTGAGCGCGGTCGTGTCGACCGCGCTGTCGATTGTCCGGGAGAAGGAACGCGGCACGATCGAGCAGGTGCGGATGGCTCCCGCTCGGTCCGTTCGCGTTCGTGCTCGGCAAGACGATCCCGTATTTCGTGCTGGCGCTGCTGTCGGCGATGAGCATCGTCGTCGTGGCGATGGTGCTGTTCGGCCTGCCGATGCGCGGGTCCTGGCTTCTCCTGCTCGCCGCGCGTAGCGTTGTTCCTGGTCGGAGCGCTCGGGCTCGGCCTGCTGATCTCGAGCGTCGCCGAGACGCAGCAGGTCGCGTTTCAGCTCGCCTTGCTGGCGTCGTTCCTGCCGACGCTGATGCTCTCCGGGTTCATTTTCCCGATCGCGAGCATGCCGCAGGTGCTCCAGGCCATCACCCGCGTGGTTCCGGCGCGCTACTTCCTGACCGCGCTCCGCGGAATCCTGCTGAAAGGGGTCGGCCTGGATGTGGTCTGGCCCGACCTCGTGGCGCTCGGCGCGTACTGCGGGCTGGTGTTGACGCTGGCGTCGGTCCGGCTCCACCGGCAGTGGAGCTGACATGAGGCGCATCCGTTTCCTGATCTGGAAGGAACTGATCGAGCTCGGACGCGATCCTCGCCTGCTCGTGATCGTGATTCTCGCGCCGATCATCCAGTTGTTCCTGCTCGCGTATGCGGCGTCGACCGACATCAAGGAAGTGCCGGTGCTGATCGTCGACGCCGACCGTTCGTCGGCCAGCCGTGACGTCGTGGCGCGGTTCGCCGCGTCGCCGACCTTCATGATTGTCGACGTCGTCTCGAGCCCGAACGACATCGACGGCTATCTCGATCGAGGCCGGGCGTGGCTGGCGGTCACGATCCCGCGCGGGTTTGCGGACGGGCTGCACCGCGGCGCTCCGCAGACGATCCAGGTGATCGCCGACGGCAGCGACGCGAACTCGGCGGGCGTGGCGGTCGGTTACGCGAGCAACCTGCTGGCGCAATACGGGAGCCGGCTCGTGTGGCGCGGCAGCGCCGCCGCCCAACCGGTTGCGCTCATCGATCCCCGGATCCGGGTCTGGTTCAACCCGCAGCTCGAAAGCCGTCACTTCATGATTCCCGGGGTCGTCGCGCTGCTGCTGATGGTCGTGACGACCAACCTGTCCTCGATGGGGATCGTGCGCGAGAAGGAGATCGGCACGCTCGAGCAGCTGAACGTGACCCCGCTCACCCGGTCGGAGCTGATCGTGGGCAAGCTGCTGCCGTATGCCTTGATCGGCATGGTCGAAGTCGGCCTGGTTCTGTCGGTCGCCGTGCTCTGGTTCGAGGTGCCGATGCGCGGCAGCGTGGCGCTGTTGCTGGCGATGTGCGCCGTCTACCTGCTCACGACGCTCGGGCTCGGCCTGTTCGTGTCGACGATTTCGTCCACGCAGCAGCAGGCGATGATGACGACCACCTTCTTCTTCCTGATTCCGATGGTCTACCTGTCGGGCTTCATATTCCCGATCGAGAACATGCCGGTCGTCATCCAGTGGCTCACCTATGTGATTCCGCTGCGCTACTTCCTGGTGATCGTGCGGGCGATCTTCCTGAAGGGCGTGGGGCTCGAGACGTTCTGGCCGGAAGCGCTCGCCCTGGCGGCGTGGGGGGTGTCGATCCTGGCGCTGGCGATCGTCCGCTCCTCCAAGCGCCTCGGCTAGAAGCTACTCATGAACCAGCGGCGTCGCGAGCGAGCGCGCGAGCGAGCCACGCGAACGGCCCGTCCACCGTAGCTTCAGCGAAGGTGGAAGCGCGCCGGCCGCGGCGCGCGAGAAAGCGTGTGGGGAGTCCGAGGGGCGAAAGCCCCTCGGATCTAGAACGTCATCCGCGCCACCCACTCCTTGAGGAGCGAGTCGACCACCGCGTAGCGGCCGCCGTCGCGCGTGATGACATCGTCGCGGACGAGCGCCGCGAGCGCGGTCTGCACCGTGGAGGCTCCACCGAGGCGATGCCGCTCGCGGACGTCGGCGGACAGCAGTTCGCGTCCGTCCTGCAGGACGACCGCGCGCAGCACCGCGCGCTGCGAGAGTGTGAAACGCTGCCACAGCGCTTCGAACATGGTTTGCTGCTCGGCAAGAAGGCGCACCAGCGCCTGATGAAGATCGTCGAGTGTCGCGCGGCGGCGTCCAGCCGCCCGCACGTCGTCCCAGGTTTCGTGCGCCAGCCGCTGGACGTCGTAGGGGAGATTGCCGGCCAGTTCCACGACGGCGGCGCCGAGCCCGGGCTCGGCGCGGATGCCCGATCGGTTGAAACGGGCCTCGATGAACGCGGCGAACTCGTCCGCGGGGATCTTGTCCAGGCGCATCACCGGGCCGGCCTTGTAGAACGGACGGCGGGGACTGATCATGCGCTCCATCAGGCTCGGCTCCGACCCGGCGAACACGTAGCCGACCTCGCGCTGATGCTGGACGGCGGCGCGCATCGCGTGCTCCACCGATCCGCCGTCGAAGCCGGCGATCGCCTGGAACTCGTCGAGCGCGACGATCAGGTTGCGCCGCCGCGCCTCGGCGAGCCGGGCCGGCAGGGCGAACACCTCCTGCGCCAGACGCGAGATGTCGCGCTCCGTCTTCACGTTCGGAAACGAGACCGTGACGCTGCCGAGCGGATCGGCCTGCGGCGCCAGGCGGATTTCGGGGCGGGTCGACCGGATCGCCTCGCGCAGCCACGTCCGGACCCGGTCCCAGCCGCTCTCGGCGGCGACCAGGGCGCGCGCGTAGCCTTCGAGGAAGGCGATATAGGAGCTGAAACTGCTGACGGTGACCTCGACGGTGAGCGCACCGCGCCGCGACATGGCCGCGAGAGCATGCCGGATGAGCGACGACTTGCCGTAGCGGCGCGGCGAGATGAGGAAGACTTTCTGCGACGCCGCGAGGTCGGCGATCAGGCGGTCGAGCTCGACCACCCGGTCCACGAACGCGGCCGCCGGAACCACCTCGCCGTAGACGAACGGGTTGCGCATTACGTCAATCCACGTAGCCGTTACGTAGATTAGCGTAACACGGCGCCGGCGGCGATCGCCTCGAGCACCGGCCGGCTCGTCCCGGCCGAAGCCCGGCGGAACTGCTCGACGCCCAGCCACTGGCGCGCGTCCGCGACGGCGATCTCGTCGAAGGGGTGGCCCGAGCCCATCTGGGTCTGGTGGCAGCGAAGCGCGGCGAGCTTCTGCGGGACCCAGTCGGCGACGTCCACGGTGAAGGTGGGCGGCGCCGCGTGCAGGCCGTAGGCATCGGGCGTCAGGCTCCAGAAGCCGCGGGGCGTGGGCTCCCAGCCGCGCGCCGCCGCGGCGTCGACGATCGCGCGCATCACCCCCTGCCGCATCGTGACGTAGTACAGCGCCGGACCCTCGGCGCCAAACGCCTGGACGGCCGTGGTCGTCCGCTCGTGGACGGCGATATGGTCCTGGTGCCAGTACAGCCCGTCTTCGCCGAAGGTAATCACCGCGGCCGGCTTGAAGCCCTGAATCGCCGCGATGATGTCGGCGTGCAGCTCGGGCACGTGCGCCCAGCGCAGATCGCCATCCGGGTGATCGAGGAGGATGACGGTCGACAGGCCGAGCATCCGGCCGGCTTCTTCGAATTCCCGCGACCGGATGCCGCCGAGCGCGTCGTCGCGGACCGGGCCCGCGACCGATCCCCGCTCGCCGCGCGAGGCGCACACCAGGACGACCCGTGCGCCAGCGGCGGCCAGCCTGGCGAGCGTGCCGCCGCAGGCCAGCGATTCATCGTCGGGGTGCGCGAAGACGGCCAGCACCGTCCGGCCGTTCCACGCGGACGGGTTATCGGCTTGATGCACGATGCGCCTCGACGACCTGCTGGTACACCGCGGCGTATTCTCGCACCATTCGCTCGACGCCGAAGCGGGCCACCGCCTGCTGGCGGACGCGCGACCGGTCGAGGGCGACCACGCGCGACAGCCCCTCGACCATCCGGTCGATGTCGTCGAACACGACGCCGGTGACGCCGTCGTCGACGACTTCCCGGACGGCGCCGCGGTCCAGGGCGGCGACTGGCGTGCCGCACGCCATCGCCTCCGCCAGCACGAGGCCGAACGGCTCGCGCGCCTGAATCGGATAGAGCAGCGCCCGGGCGCCGCCGTACAGGCGGACCTTGGCATCGAAGTCGGCTTCGCCGAAGTATACGATCTGCTTCCCGTCGACGAGTGGCTTCACATGCTCCTGATAGTAGGGCTCGTCGGCCGCCGCCAGGATCAGCCGCATGCCGAGCCGGCGCGCGATCTCGATCGCCTGGACCGGACCCTTGCCTTCCGCGAAGCGCCCCAGGAACAGCAGGTAATCCTCCGGCCTCTCGCGGAACGTGAACCGGGCCGTATCGATCCCGTGCAGCACCGTGCCGACCACGTTGAACCCGGACAGGAGCCGCGCCTGCTCATTTGAGATCGCGATATACCGCGCCTCCGGGTAGTGGGCCCACAGCTTCAGCTCCGCCTCGCTCGGTGAATGGTGGAGCGTCTGGACGATCGGGGTCGGCGACAGGCGGGTGAAGGCCAGGGACATCGGGTAGTAGGCGGCTTCGTAGTGGATGATGTCGAACTCACGCGCGCGCTCGATCGCAGCCGCGAGGTTCAGCATCTCGTACAGCTCCCACGGCCACATGTCCTCGTCGTGCCAGTAGCCGTGGGGAAAGGTTGCGTGCAGCTTCGCCCGCGTCTTCGAGTCGCCGGTGCCGAACAACGTGACGTCGAGCCCGTGGGCGACCAGCCCCTCGGTGAGCAGCGACGTCATTTCCTGGACGGATCCCGATTTCGGCGGCGGGATGCTCGTGGCGATCGGTCCAACGTGCGCGATCCTCAGCGTCACGATCCCACTTCGTCCAGGAGGCGGCGCAGCACCCGTCCGGCCTCGAAGTGCTCCCGGGCGATCTCGACGGCCTGCCGCGCGTGCCGTTGATAATCGCCGTTGATCCGCGCGATGCCGTCGAGCGCCTCTTCGGGGCTCGAGAACGCGACGAGACCGGTTCCGGACGGGAGGTGCGCCGACCAGCCCGTGTCCTGGACGAGCGCGGGGCGTCCCGACGCGAGGTAACACTCCGTGCGATCGCTGAACCAGCCCGAGCGGCTCGACACGTAGGTGTGTTTCGCCACGCCGAACTCGGCCTTCGAGCGATGGATGAAGTCGCGATAGTCCCAGAGGCCGCGCGACACGCTCATCGCGTCGACTGTCGACCAGCCATGCTCGCGCAGCAGCCGCTGCGGGCCGTTGATCGCCAGCTCGAACGGCTGGCTGGTGCGCGACGGCAGGTCGATGAAGCGGGCGAACTCCTGATCCTTGTTGCCGCCGACGTCGGTGAAGCTCTCGATCTGCCACGTCATGACGCTGGTGAACCGATCGCCCGCCGGGATGTCAGCCCGCCAGTTCTCCAGCGTCACCGGCTGCCACGTCTTGTGCCACGCGAACCGACCGACTGGCACGGGGGCCGCCGGCGTCCCGATATTGGCGCCGAAGGTGAAGAGATGGGTGAAACGCTCGAAGAAGGCGACATACCAGGGTTCGGCCTTGGCGATGGCGAGCTGGGTGAACGTGGGGTCTGAGTCGATGAACGCGGCCCGCGGGATTCTCGCGTATTCGTCGCGCCAGAACCATGATCCGCCCGACAGGTTCAGGAACAGATCGGCATCGGCGCAGTAGCGCCGGACGTCGTCCGCCGGCCGGCCGTGATAGGTGCCGTCGTAGTTGACGAACGACCATCGATCGCCCAGGCCGAAGGGTTCGAGTGCCTGGTGGATATACGACGTCCCGTACGAGGGATCGGTGGACCTGGTGTTCTGCACCGGGTCGTACACGCACTCGCCGGTGTCTTCGATGTAGAAGACCTCGTGCCCGAGGGCCCGCAGGCCGAGGAGGTACATGAGCGAGCACCAGGTCACCCCGCCGAACGGGTAGCGGGCGATGATTCCCGCAAACAGGATCTTCATGGGCGCCGTTCGGCGTTGCGGTTCATTCTCGTGCCGCCTGGATTAACTCGTCGACGCTCTCCGGCTCGTCGAGCGACCGGCCGACCGAAAGGCGCGCGCACATGCGGCGATAGAGGCGGCTCGTCTGGAGCAGCTCCGCATGGCGGCCCTGCGCGGCGATCCGGCCGCCGTCGAGCACGAGAATCCGGTCGGCGTCGCGAACGGTCGAGAGCCGGTGGGCAATGACGATCGTCGTCCGTCCGGCGCGCAGCCGGCGCAGTGCGGCGAAGACGATCTCCTCGGAGATGGCGTCGAGCGAGGAGGTCGGCTCGTCAAGGATCAGGATCGGCGCGTTCTTGAGGATCGCGCGTGCCACGCTCAGGCGCTGCCGCTCGCCTCCCGACAGGCCGCCGCCGGCCTCCGCAATCGGCGTCTCGTAACGCTTCGGCAGGCGCGACACGAACTCGTCGGCGTGCGCCGCCCGCGCCGCCTCCTCCACCTCCGCGTCGGTGGCGTCGAGCCGGCCGTACCGGAGGTTGTCCGCGATTGTTCCGGCGAACAGCACCGGATCCTGCAGCACGATCGCGATGCGCTCGCGCAGCGACCGCAGCCGGTAGCCGCGGACGTCGAGGCCGTCAAGGAGCACGCGTCCGACCGTCGGGTCGTAAAAGCGCGGGATCAAGCTGACGAGCGTCGTCTTTCCGGCGCCGGTGAGGCCGACCAGCGCGATCATCTCCCCGGGGCGGGCCCTGAAACTGATGTCGTCCAGGACCTGCGTGCCGTCCGGATAGGCGAACGACACCTGGTCGAACGTGATCTCTCCCTGGACACCTGCGGCATCGATGGCGTTTGGCGCGTCGATGGTCTCCGGGGCCATGGCGAGGACCGATCGCACGCGTTTGGCGCCGGTCACGGCGCCCTGCAGGGTTCCGGCCGTGTGCGCGATGGTGGAGAGCGGGCCGTAGACCGCGCCCAGATAGGCAATCGCGACCGTCAGGTCGCCCACGGTCATCCCGCCGCGCAGCACCTGCACGCCGCCGACGATCAGGACCAGCCCCGTTCCCAGAATGGTGATCGTCGACACGACCACCCAGAACAGCGACTCTTTCCAGGTGATCGCGATGCGCGCGTTCATCACGTCGTGGCCGACGGTCGTGTAGCGGCGTTTCTCGTGCGGCTCGCGGGCGAAGCTCTTCACCAGCCGGATGGCCGAGAACACTTCGTAGAGCCGTTCAATGAGCTTCGACTCGAGCTCTTTGACGCGTTCCATCTGCGGCGCGACCGTGCGCGTGTACGACCGCATGTACAGCAGGAGAAAGGGCACGATCGACAGCGACAGCAACGCCACCGTGAGATCGAGCCTGACCAGGATGGCGAACATCACCACCAGGCTGACGATCGACGTCGCCAGCGGGATGAGGCCGCTCATCACCAGGTTTTCGATCGAATAGGAATCGACGTCGATGCGATACACCGCGTCGCCGGTATTCGTGGTGATGTGATGTTGAAGACCCAGCGCCTGGAGGTGTTCGAAGAGGCGGCCGCGCAGGTCGTAGACCATGCGCTGGCCGGTATCGACCTGGATCTGCGTGGCATACGCGGTCACGAAATGGTTGATGACCTGCAGCAGCACCCCGCCGAAGACGATCAGGACGAGGACGACGACCAGGTTGTCGCCGGCGATCGCCTGCAGCCAACCGCGCCACGGCTCGCGGAATGGATGGTCGGCGTTGTTGAGGACGTTGTCGATGATCAGCTTCAGGGGCCATGGCTGAAGCGCGCCGAGGGCGATCTGGACGGCCAGCAACACCGACAGGAGCACCGTCTGGCGCTTGTACGGACGAAGAGACGACAAGGTCCAGGAGAGCAGCGACGGCTCCCGAACAGCAGACCCGGTCATTGCTGGATGGCGGACCCCGGCGGCCGTCGTGGTGCGCCGGTGGCGGGCGGCTCCACCAGCGGCGGCTTATGGACGGCGAAGGCGATCAGCTTGTCGCCGCTCGAATCCGCAATCCACAGCGTGCCTCGCCTCGCCGCATACGCGACGCGCGTCGGCGTCCCGAAGGTCACCTGCCCCTCGGCGCTGATGTCGCGGATGATGCCGTCCGGGCCGACGGCTCGCACGTGGCCGTTGTAGTAGTCGGCGATGTAGATGGTCACGCCGCCCTCCGCCTCGGGCGCCACGGCAATCCCCGCCGGGCCGGCCAGGAGGGCGTCCGTGGCTCGGCCGCCGTCGCCGGCGTACCCCCACTGGCCGCTGCCGGCCACGGTGAAGATGAGCCGCGTGCGTGCATCGATTCGACGAACGCGCTGGTGATGCATGTCGGCGATGTAGATGTCGCCGGTCGGACCGATCACCACGTCGCTCGGCATGTTCAGGAAGGCTTGCGTCGCGGGCCCTCCATCGCCGACCGTTCCGTTCTCGCCCGGAGTGCCGGCGCCGGCGATCGTGTGAATCAACCCGGTCGTGTGATCGATCATCCGGATGCGATAGTTCAGCGTGTCGGCGATGTAGATATCGCCGTTCGGCGCGGCGGCCACGGCGTTCGGCGCATGCAGGGCGGCCTCGGTCGCCGGCTGGTCGTCGCCGTCGTAGGCCGCGTTGCCCGATCCGGCGATGGTGGTGATGACGCCGGTCTCGCGGTCGACGCGGCGGATCCGGTGGTTGTAGGTGTCGGCGATGACCAGGTCGCCGTCCGGCGCAATCGCCACGTCGCTCGGCGTGTCGAGCTGCGCGGCGGCGGCGGCGCCGAAGTCGCCGCCGAAGGCGGCCCCGTTCGCGTTGTCCCCGGCCACCGTCGAGATGTTGTTGCGGACGTCGATGCGCCGGATGACGTGGTTGTTCGAATCGGCGAAGTAGACGTCGCCCGCCGAGGTGACGGCAATCCCTCCCGGCGCGTCCAGCATCGCTTCGATGGCTGGCCCATTGTCGCCGCCATAACCGGTGCCTGCGCCGATCACCTGCGCCGACGCGGCGTCGCGCAGCATGAAGGTGCTTGCGCCGAGCGCCAGAATCATGACCACGAAGACCGTGGCGCTCCGCAGTCCGTAGGTCCGGAGCATCGACGGCGCAACCAGCGGCACCTTCGCGCGGCTGGCAGGCATCGGGGTCATGCCGAGACGCCGTGCTACCTGCTCGGTACCCCGCCGAACGATGGCCGTCGTCTGCGCCGTGCGCCAGACGCCAAATGCGGCAACCACGACGGTGACGATGGCGGCCGTGACGCCGGCCATGGGCCAGCGCAGGGCGACGCCGGTGATCGCCGCCGCAAGGAGCGCGCCGGCGATCACCAGCGCGGCCAGCACGCCAAACGTCGTCGGACGGAAGTGCGTGCCGACGCGCAGCAACGCCTTTCCGCCGCCGTGATCTTCGACGAGCGCGCGGACGTCAATCCATGCCCACCTGCCGGCCAGCACGCTGACGTCGCGGTCGTGCGCCCATCCGTCGTCGATCTCGATGACGCGGACCGCGTGTGACCCGCGCAGCCAGTCGGTGAACTGCCCGAGGACGCGCTCGGCGCTGGTCCAGTTTTCGCTCCAATACCGATCCTCGGCCACGCCGCCCGAGAGCAGGAGCAGCGCGCGCATCCCCTCGCGCGGCGAGGGCCGCGGCCCGCGGCTCGTCTGGCGCGCCGCGACCGGCAGCGCCACCTGCGGCGGCGACAGGATGCCGCGAATCTGGCCAGCGACTCTCGCGAACGGCTGGATGAAGTGGAGGTACGCCACGGCAGCCCGGTACCAGACGCTGCTCCCGGGCAGCGAATCGACGTTCGAACGCAGCGCGTAGGAGATGTTCTTGGCGACCGTTGCCGCAAGACCCACGCCGCCGGCAAGCAGGAGCAGCGTCGCCGCCCAGACGTGGTCGACGGCGAAACTGACGATGGCGCCTGCCAGCACGAGCGCCAGCGAGATCATCTGCCACTTGACCGAGTGTGGCAGGAAGGCGAACGGATGGACGTCCGCTCGGTACACCGACGGAAACGCGGCCGTTCCCCACACGCCGGCGTTGACGCGTTCGCCCCAGAGGGACCGCACGAAGGGCAGCGGGCTGTAGATGCGGCCGTGCCACAGCATCCGTCCGTCCAGGAACTTCTCCGGGTGGTGTGCCATCAACCAGCGTTCGCCCTCGCCGTAGCCGACCTGCTGGCGCCAGTACGCCTTCACCGATGCACGGTGGTGATGCCAGACCAGCGCGGCGGACGCGAACCCGATTCTCCAGCCGCGTCCCTGCAGTCGCCAGCACACGTCGACATCGTCGCCGGCGCGGAGATAGACCGGATTGAAGCCGCCGATCGAGACGAGCGCCTCGCGCCGGAACGCCATGTTGCAGCCCGGGACGTGCTCGGCGATCCGATCGTCCAGCAGCACGTGCGTCGGGCCGCCGGGAGCGCGGGCGATGCACTGCGCCATGGGCGGATCGTCCGAGGGCACCACGTTGGGGCCGCCCGATCCGACGACGTCGGACGTGAGGAACGGCTGGACGAGGAAGGTCAGCCAGTCGCGGTCCGCGCGGGTGTCGGCGTCCGTGTAGGCGATGATTTCACCCGTGGCCTCGGCGAGGCCGACGTTACGCGCCGCGCTCAGGCCGCCGTTCGGGATGTCCACGACACGAACTCCGGCGTACTTGCGGGCGATCTCGCTCGTCAGGTCCCGGGAACCGTCGTTGACGACGATGATTTCGTAGTCGGGATACGTCTGCCGCTCGAGAGCCGCGAGGCAGTCGTCGATCGTGTCCGCCGCGTTGTACGCGCAGACGATCACCGAGACCCGCGGCCATTCGCGTTGGCGCTCGAGCGAGAATGGCGCCTCTGCAAAAGCCGCGGCAACCGCCGCGGCCGCCGGCTTCGGCCGGCGGGATCGATCGACCAGTCCGAAGGCCCAATCGTCGACCGGATAGCCACCACGCCACCATTCATCGGTCCACGAGAACGCGACCGCGCCGGCGGCACCTTCCTCGAAGGCCGCGCGGACATGCATCGCGGTGATCTCGGCCTGGCCCGCCAGGCCCTCTCTGATGCTGTCGGCGCCCGCCTCGGCCAGCAGCAGCGGCTTCTGCCCGGCGATGTGCTGCAGCCGGGTGAGATAGGCACGCAGCTCCGGTTCGCGATGCAGGTAGACATTGAAGGCACAGACGTCCAGGAACGACAGATCGAGAAATTCAGTCGGCGGGAAGTTCACGTACGTGAACAGCGCATCCGGCGCCGCATCCTTGGCGCGCTCGAACAGCGCGCGGAGAAACCGCTCGACACGCAGGCGCCCGTGCCAGCGGACGACTCCGGGTGGGATCTCGTTGCCCAGCGCGAACAAGGCGACCGCGGGATGCTTCCCGAGCTCGCGAACCCGGGAGACGATCTCCCTCGTGATGGATCGGTTCGTGGCGCGATTGTCGAGAAACGCCACGTGCTGCATCCAGGGAATGCCCACCATCACACGCAACGCGTGGCGGCTGGCCTCGTCGAGCAGCTCCAGTCGCGGGGGCGTGTAGAGGCGGACGGTATTGATGCCGAGGGCTGCCATTTGCCCGAAGTCCTCGGCAATCTGACGGGTTGGCGGGAACTGGTAGCCGTCCGCGCCGGGGGCGAAGGTGCCGTATGTGACACCCTTCATGAAGAAGCGCTCGTCCCCCTGGCGAAAGAACTTGCCGTCCGTGCGGATACGCGCAGACCTCGATTCTGTAGAACGGGGTTCGACGTCAGGCGCTGTCTGTAGCGCGAGGTTCACAGGATCTAGGTCTTCTCCCCTGAGCTGAGGCAAAGACCCATTTTATCAAGGATTTATGGGTAGGCGATTCCTGCCGCTGGTTCGAAGAGCCTGAGGCCCGCCGCGAAGGTTGGACAGATGAGCTCCGGCACGAGATCGGCACGCGCACGCCCCGTATCTCCGCAGTGGGACACCCTTCCGAGCGTGATGATGTCCTGCGTCAGCGGCGAACGCGTTCGCGCGCACAGCGCAAAGAGCTCGCAGAGCGACGCGCTCGCGCGCACCGTCCACATCGGCACCCGCCGCGGGCGTCGATATCCCCACACGGCGCAGAGGCCATCCAGAAACTCCTGGATGGTGACCGGCTGTTCGTCTCCCACGTGGTAGATGCCGCCGACGTCGTGGCGGCGGATCGCCGCCTCGGTCGCACGCAGGTAATCGGGCACCGCGATCAACTGCAGGACGGTGGGCTCTCGCCAGACGCAGAGCAGGCCGTGTCGTGCCAGGCGCCGGGCTGCTTCAATCAGGAGCACTCCCTCTCCGTACACGACACCCAGACGCAGGACGACGGGCGTCGTGGCCGTCCGTTCGGTGCGTGCCATCAGCAGCCGCTCCGCTTCGAGCCGTGTTCGCGCGTGGATCGAGACCGGTTCGCGATCGAGCCGTCCCGTGGCCGGCCGATCGACGGTCGTCGGCCCCTCGACCTGCGGGAAGGATGCGAGCACCACTTTCCCGACAGCCGCGGAGAGCGCGGCGTCGAGAAGATGATCGAACCACTGGACGTTTGTGATGGGTAGAAATCGCGCGGGCCGTGGGGCAAACAAGACCCCCGCGAAGTGAACGACGACATCGACGCCGGCAACCGCCGGGGCAATCGTGCGCGGATCTCCGAGGTCCGCCTGCACCGGCTCGACGCCAGCCGTCCGGAGCAGATCAGCGGCGAGGGGCGTCCGGTGATACATCAGACGGAGTCGCGGCACGCGTCCGGCCAGATGCCGCGCCAGCATCGTCCCCATGTTGCCGGCCGCGCCCGTGATGAGAACCGTCTGTTGTAGGGCGACCCTTTTAGGGTCGCCGCTCACATTACGGTCGCCGCTCACGCCACGATCGCCGCTCAGGCTGGCGGCTCCCAGCGCAAGCTTTCCCGTGTACAGCGCCATCCCGACGACAGCGTCGACGCCATTGGCATCGAGCTCGTCGATCTCTTCGCGCGTGGTGATTCCCCCGGCGGCCGTCACGCGGCGCGTCGTCGCCTGGCGCACGTCGAGAATCGCGGCGATGTCCGTCCCGCGCATCAGCCCCTCGGCGTCGACATGGGTGTACAAGAACTCGCCGCAATACGGTTCGAACGCCTTGACGGCCTCCACTGGCGTGAGGGGCAGCGTCGTTTTCCAGCCATTGACGACGACGCGTCCACCGCGGCTGTCGACGGCGGCGATCAGCCGTTCCGCGCCGATCGCGCCAGCCAACCGGGCGGCGAACGAGAGATCGGGCCGGCCATTCTTGAAGAGCGCCGATCCGGCGATGACCTGCCTCGCGCCAGCCGACAGGATGTCCTGCGCCCGCTCGACCGTGCGGACGCCGCCGCCGACCCGGCATGACAGTGCCGCGGCAATCCGCCGCACGATCGCCAGGTTGTCGCCGGCACTCATGGCGGCATCGAGGTCGATCACCTGCACTTTCGGGAACTTCTCGAAGCGCTTCACCCAGCCGTCGACGTCGTCATCCCGAATCGCGAGCCGTTCGCCCTGGACCAGCTGTACGACCGCGCCGCCCTGCAGGTCAATCGATGGGATCAGCATGCCGGTTCATTTCACCGCGCGGCGACCCGGCCAATCCAGGCGGCGATCTGATCAAGGAAGCCGGGGACGAAAGCCTTGTCGAGCGTCGCGTATTCCGAGACCTGGCCGGTCTTCGCCGCCTGAAACAAATGGTTGGCGCTGTTCAGGACGGCGATCGTCGCGGCCCGGTTGCCTGCGAGCGCCTTCCGCACCGGCGGCTCGTTGAGACCGGGGGGCACCTGCAGATCGAGCCGCCCGAACAACGCGAGAACCGGACACGTGACCTCGCGCAAGGGTGCCGCATGGTCGAAATCGATCATGAAACGCATCCACGGCGACTGGAGCTGCGCGACCCCCTGTGCGTAAGCCCGTTCGACGAACGCTTCGCGATCGCCGAGCGCTTGCCGCTGCGCGGCCGGCATGGTGTCGTACTGCGCCCGAACCAGGTCCTTGACCGCCGACGAGATTTCCTCCGCACTCGCGTTTTTCACCACGAGAGAGGTCGCGTTCCTGTGCGCCGCCTCGACCCGAGCGACGGCCGCGTCGTCGGCGCCCAGCCCGCGCGCGCCATCGACTGCCTGCTGACGCAGCATGTCTTCGCCCCGGGCGCCTGGCGGAGCGAGCAGCACGACGAACGACACATCAGCGGACCGGGAGGCGGCGATCGCTGCAACGGTCGCACCCTCGGAGTGCCCCAGCATCCCGATCCGCTTGGCATCGACCTCGGACCGTGACTTGAGCGCGGCGAGCGCGGCCAGGGCATCGCCGGCGAAATCCGGCGTGGTCGCACTGGCCAGGTTCCCCGTCGATCCGCCGACGCCGCGGTCGTCGTAGCGGTAAACGGCGATTCCCTGCCTGGCGAGACGGTCGGCAATCACCTGGAAGATCTTGAAGCCGAGGATGTCTTCGTCGCGGTTCTGTGGTCCGCTGCCAGTGATCATCACGACGAGCGGAAACGGAGCGGCCCCCTGTGGCACGGTCAGCGTGCCCGCGAGCCGGACCGGGCCGTTCGTCACGGCGATTTCGTATTCGACGTAGGGAGGCCGCTGGGCGTTATCGACCGGCGCGAGGCGCGTCAGCTCGAATGTCCCGGAGACCTGCCCCTGCGCGAACGTCCCACTGATGGCGTTTCCCGCGATGCGGCCGTCGAACACGGCCCGGGCTGCGGGCGTCGGCAGTTCGAAGTGGATGTTCGAACCAGTCCGCGCGACTGCCGCCAACGGCAGGCCCGACGCACCCTGCTGCGGGATATCGATGACCGCACGCAGTTCGGCCGGCGTCTCGGTGAAGACCACCCGCATCCGAAGGGAGGTTGCACCGACCTGAATGGCGCCCTCCCACGGGCCGGCAATCTGTACGGCGACTTGGCCTTCCAGCCGGAGGATCCAAAGAACGCCGAGCGCAAGCGTCAGTGCCGTGAGCGGCTTGCTGGAACTCATGGTGTGACCCGCACTGGAATGCCACGACGTTGGAGGTGCGTCTTCAGCGCGTGGACGCTCGTCTCAGCATAGTGAAAAATCGACGCCGCGAGCGCGGCGTCGGCGAGGCCGGCAGTAAAGACGTCCACGAAATGCTCGAGCCCGCCGGCCCCGCCTGACGCGATCACCGGAATTGACACGGCACGCGAAACAGCCGAGGTCATTTCACAATCGAAGCCCGCCTTGGTGCCGTCGCGATCGATCGAAGTGAGCAGAATCTCGCCGGCGCCGCTCGCCTCTGCTTCGCGCGCCCAATCGACCGCGTCACGATTCGCGGCGGTCTGGCCGCTCCGCGCGAAGACGGCGTACCGTTCGCCGTCCCGTTTCGCGTCGATGGCGACGACGACGGCCTGGCTGCCGTATCGGTTCGCCAGCGTCGTAATCAGTCCGGGGTTGGCCAGCGCAGCCGTGTTGAGACTGACCTTGTCTGCCCCCGCGTCGACGGCCGCCGCGGCGTCGTCTTCGGTGCGGATCCCGCCGCCGACCGCCAGCGGGATGAAGAGCTCGCGGGCAACCGATTGGATAGTGTCTGCCATCGCGCGCCGGCGCTCGAGCGTGGCCGTGACGTCGAGAATGACGAGCTCGTCGATTCCCTCATGGTTGTAGCGGCGTGCCAGCTCGGCCGGGTCTCCGGCACTGCGCAGACCCTCGAAGTTGATGCCCTTGACGACGTGACCGTCGCGAACGTCGAGGCAGGCGATGATGCGTTTGGAAAGCACCGGCAACTCTGTAGGGCGGACCTTTAGGTCCGCCTTGGTTACACAGCTGATCGAACGAAGTTTCGCAGAATCTGAAGGCCGACGTCGCCTGATTTCTCAGGGTGGAACTGGACCCCCGCGACCTGGCCGCGCTGCACGATCGAGGCGAACACCTCGCCATGGCTCGTCTCGGCGACAGTATCAGGCGTCACCGGGGCGACGTAGCTGTGGGTGAAATAGACCTGCGCCCGATCGGGTACGCCATCGGCAATCGCATCGTCGCGCCGCCGCTCGAGCATGTTCCACCCGACGTGCGGAACCTTGAGCGGGAAAGCCCCGCTCAACCTGAAGCAACGGCCACTCAGGACACCGAGCCCGGGGCAGCCGGGCGCCTCGTCGCTGCCTTCGTACAGCCACTGCATGCCGAGACAGATGCCGAGCAGCGGCCGGCCGGTGCCAACGAGCGCGAGGATGGCCTCGGTCCATTGGGGATCGATCGCGGTGGTCGCGCCGAAGTGACCTACGCCTGGCACGACGACGCCATGAGCGCGGCCGATCGCGGCCGGTGAGTCGGGCACGAACACCTCGGCGCCGACCGCCGCCAGCGCCTTTTTCACCGACGTCAGGTTGCCCGCGCGGTAATCGATGAGGGCGACGGGAGTCACAACAAGCCCTTTGTCGACGGTAGCATCCGCGCGAGGCGCCGATCTCGCGCGCAGGCGACCCGAAGCGCGCGCGCGAACGCCTTGAACACCGCTTCCACCTTGTGATGGCTCGATCGCCCGTACATCACCTTGACGTGAACGTTGGCGCGGGCGCCGCTCGCGAACCCTTCGAAGAAGTCGTGCACCAGCTCGGTTTGCAGATCGCCGACACGGGCCGCCGCGCCCTTCAGGTCGACGACCGTATGCGGCCGCCCGCTGAGATCGATGGCCGCGACGGCCAGCGTCTCGTCCATTGGCATGACGAAATACCCTGCGCGGTTGATGCCGCGCTTGCTGCCAACAGCCTTCAAGACCGCTTCGCCGAGCGCGATGCCCAGGTCTTCGACCGTGTGGTGCTGATCGACGTCGAGATCGCCCACGGCCTTGACCCGCAGGTCGAAGCCGCCATGGCGCGCAAAGAGTTCCAGCATGTGATCGAGGAAGCGGATGCCGGTTGCCACCTCGTATCGTCCGCGGCCCTCGAGGACCAGCGACAGGCCGATCGTGGTTTCGCTGGTCTGCCGGTCGATCACCGCGCGACGCACAGAACCTCCTCCAGCACGGCCAGGCCCTTCCGGGTGTGCTCCACGATCCCAGTCGTGATGCGGATGCAGCCGGCGCATCCGGGCTCGTTCGAGCGATCGCGCAGGTAGATTCCGCGTGCCGCCGCCTCGGCGACGATGCGCGGCGCCGCGTCGCCCACACGGACGAGGACGAAATTGGCGTCGCTCTTCCAGTAGTGCAGGCCAAGCCGGTCGCAGGCCGCGTAGACGAGCGTCTTCGATTCGCGAACCTGGCGAAGGTAGTCCTGGATGAACGCAGGGTCCTCGAGCGCAGCTTCGATGGCGACGACCGCCGCGACGTTCACGCTGTAGACGCCGATTGCCGGCCGGATCGAGTCGAGCGTCTCCGGCGCGCCGATGAGCGCGCCGAGCCGCAGTCCCGCCAGGCCGAAGGCCTTCGCGAATGTTCGGCCGACGATCACGTTGGGAACGGTCTGGAGGTGGGGAATGAACGTCTGGCCGCCGGCGAAGTCGGCATAGGCTTCGTCGACGAACACGATTGCCCCCGCCGGGAGCCGCCGGGCGACCTCCGTCACGTCGTCGATGGTCGCCGAGGTGCCGGTCGGGTTGTTCGGATTGGTGACGAACACGATGCGCGTGCGATCGGTGATGGCGCCGACCACCTCGCCCGAGCGGGAAGCTGAAGTCCGGCCGCGGCGGGACGCGAACCGTCCGCCCTCCGGCGACGACCGTGTCGACCTCGAAGATCTCGAACGCCGGCTGCGGCACGATCGCCTCCGCCGCGGCCGTTCCGCCAGGCGGCTTCAGGTACGTGATCGCGGCCGCCATGATCCCTTCATCGAGTCCGTTGGTGAGCGCCACCCACGACGAGGGAACGGCGAAGTGCCGGGCGCACGCGTCGACCGCGCGCGAGTACGGCGGGTAGACGCTGATTTGTTCGGGCCGGAGCGTCGCGAGAGCGGCGATGACGCGTGGCGAGCAGCCAGCCGTGTTCTCGTTCTGATGCAGCCGCAACCCGTCGTACAGCTCCGGTGGCTTGTCGTAATCGGGCATGATCACGCTCGTGGCCGCCGCAGTCGGACGGCGATGGATTCGGCGTGGGCACCGAGGCCCTCCGCCGTCGCAAGTTCAAGGATGGAAGGGGCAAGTTCAGCCAGCCCCGCGCGGGTCAGGCGCTGGACTGCCATCACGCGGACGAAATCCGCCGCCGATAGTCCGCCCCGAAAACGGGCCGCCCCGGACGTCGGCAGGACATGGTTCGAGCCGGTCGCATAGTCGCCGGCCGCCTGGGCGCTGAACGGGCCCACGAACACTGCGCCGGCCGTGATTGACCCGTGCAGGAGATTCTCGGAATCCACCACCAGGTGCTCCGGCGCGATCGCGTTCGCGAGCCTCATCGCCTCGTCGGCGGTTCCGGCTTTCACGATTGCTCCGTGCGCGGCGAGCGACTGCTTGACGATCGGCCGCCCGGCGGCGCGCGTCGCGACGAGCCGTGCGACGCGGGCCGCGAGGCGGGAATTCCACGTGATGAAGATCGATCGCGCATCGGGATCGTGCTCGGCCTGGGCCACGAGATCGGCGGCGATCCATTCCGGCCGGTAAGCGCGCCCTCCCGTCGAGCCCGCGACGATGACGATCTCAGTGGGGCCCGGCGTAGAAGTCGATCGCGCAGTCGGCCGAGACCCGTGCCTTGGCCGCGGCAACGTAGCGGTTGCCCGGCCCGACGATCTTGTCGACTCGCGGGATGGTCGCCGTGCCGTACGCCATCGCGGCGATGCCGTGCGCGCCGCCGACCCGGAAAAGCCGGCTGATTCCAGCCTCCAGTGCCGCGGCCATCACGACCGGTTCGGGACGCGGGCACATCGCGATCACGTCAGGCACTCCCGCCACGCGCGCCGGAATCGCCGTCATCAGCAGCGACGAGGGAAGGGGAAAGCGTCCGCCGGGAACATAGCAGCCGACACGGCCCAGCGGCTCGACGCGCTGCTCGACGACGACGCCGGGCGACACCCGGATATCCCAATGCCTCGGAATCTGCCGGAACGCCACCCGCGCGATATTTCTCGCGGCCCGTTCGATGGCACGGCGGACATCGAGTCGGCACGAGCGCCGCACCGTTCCGCATTTCGGCGGCCGACACTTCGATCGGCGGCACGACGCGATCGAACCTGCGGGCGAAGCGGAGGAGCGCCGCCTCGCCGCCTCGCCGCACACCCTCGACGATGGTGGCGACGCGCCGCTCGAGCGCGCGATCCGCCGTCGTGTCGCGCGTCAGCACGCGGCTCAGCGCGCGTTTGTTCCGGGCGTCGATGATCTTCACTTTTTTCCACTGGCGCTGGGGCCCCGCCCCCAGCGCGCGCAGGCGCTACAGAACGATCTTGTTCAGCGGGTACTCGACGATCCCCTGGGCCCTGGCCATCTTCAGCCTCGGAATGAGATCCCGCACGGTCCGCTCTTCGATGATCGTGTTGACCGCCACCCATTCGTCGTCGCTCAGCGCCGAGATCGTCGGCCGCTGGAGCGCGGGAAGCAGGGCGAGCACCTCGGCCAGGTCGGCGCGCCGCACGTTGAGCATCAGGCCGACGCGGCCGTGCGCCTCGATGGCGGCCTTGAGGAGCAGCGCCACGTTCTCGAGCTTGCTCTTCTTCCAGGAGTCGGCGAGCGCGGTCTGGTTGGCGATCAGCTGCGTGTTCGATTCCATCACCGTGTCGATGATGCGCAGCCGGTTGGCACGGAGCGACGAGCCGGTCTCGGTGACTTCGACGATGGCGTCGGCCAGCATCGGCGGCTTGACCTCGGTCGCTCCCCACGAGAACTCGACGTTCACCTGCACACCCTGCCGATCGAAGTACGCGCGCGTCGCGCGCACCAGTTCGGTCGCGACGGTCTTGCCCTGGAGGTCCCGGGCCGAACGGAAGGTCGATTCTTCGGGTGCGGCGAGGACCCACCGGACCTTCCCGAAGCTCTGCTTGGCGTAGATCAGATCCGCGAGCGGCACCAGCACGCCGGTGCGGCCGTCACCGGCTTCGTGCTCGGCAATCCAGTCCTGGCCGGTCAGGCCGGCGTCGAGCACGCCGTCCGACACGTAGCGCGCCATCTCCTGGGCGCGGATCAGCATGCACTCGATATCCGGATCGTCGATCGCCGGGAAATACGAGCGCGAGCTCACGTAGATATTGAACCCGGCGCGCGCGAACAGCTGAATCGTCGCGTCCTGGAGGGAGCCTTTCGGGATGCCAAGCTTCAGCTTCATCGCGCTACCGTGCGGAAGAAACAGCTGCGTTCTCCCGTATGACACACGTTTCCGTCCCCCAGCCGTTTCACCTTCACCAGCACCGTATCGTCGTCGCAGTCAGTCAGCATCTCGACGACCTGAAGGCGGTTGCCGGAGGTTTCGCCCTTGGTCCACAGCTTATTGCGCGTGCGGCTGAAGAACGTGGCGAAGCCGGTCTCGTTCGTGATCCGCAGCGCCTCTTCGTTCATGAAGCCGACCATCAGGACCTCGGCACTGTCCGCGTCCTGGATGACCGCCGGAATCAACCCATCGAGCTTTGAGAAATCCATGGCCCATCCGCGACAAATAAAAAACCCCGCCACGTTGTTCAACGGGCGGGGTTGCGTGAGAACTGGTGTTCGTTCTGGCTCGTGCTAAATCACGCGCAACTCCGCAGAGTGCTGGCGGAATGATGATGCACATGATGAGCGAAAGCGAACATGTGCAGTGAGACTATCCCAGCGGGAAGCGGCTGTCAATTGTCGCAGCCGCCGACCGGCGGTCATCGATTCGGCACCGCGTAGGCTGGTGTGCCATGCCCACGATTGCTGGTGCGCGCGTGATCGAACATCCCGGTGACGACACCCTTATGGATGGCACCCGGATCGTCGCGCGCACGGAGTAGGTCAGTACCGATAGTGTTCGGGCTTGTACGGCCCGTCCACCGGCACGCCGATGTAATCCGCCTGGTCCTTCGACAAACGCGTGAGCTTCACGCCGAGATGCTCCAGGTGCAGCCGCGCGACCTGCTCGTCCAGGTGCTTCGGCAGCATGTAGACCTTCTTCTCGTACTTTCCGGTATTGGCCTGCAGCTCGAGCTGGGCGATCACCTGGTTGGTAAACGACGCCGACATCACGAAGCTCGGGTGACCGGTGGCGCATCCGAGATTGAGCAGCCGGCCCTCGGCGAGCACCAGCACGCTGTGGCCGTCGGGGAAGCGCCACTCGTCGTACTGCGGCTTGATGTTGATGCGCTCGATGCCCGGATACTTCTTCAGCCCGGCCATGTCGATCTCGTTGTCGAAGTGGCCGATGTTGCCCACGATCGCCTTGTCCTTCATCCGCGCCATCTGCTCGACCGTGATGATGTTGTGGTTGCCGGTGGCCGTGATGAAGAGGTCGGCGCGTTCGAGCACGTTCTCGAGCGTGTTGACCTCGTAGCCTTCCATCGCCGCCTGCAGCGCGCAGATCGGATCGATCTCGGTGACGATCACCCGGCATCCCTGTCCGCGGAGCGCCTGCGCGCATCCCTTGCCGACCTCACCGTAGCCGCAGACGACGGCGACCTTGCCGCCGAGCATCACGTCGGTCGCGCGCGCCAGCCCGTCGGGCAGCGAGTGGCGGCAGCCGTAGATGTTGTCGAACTTGCTCTTGGTGACCGAATCGTTGACGTTGATCGCCGGGAAGAGCAGCGTTCCGGCCTCCATCATCTGATACAGCCGGTGCACGCCGGTCGTCGTTTCCTCGCTGACCCCGCGAATCGACGATGCGAGGCGCGTCCAGCGGCCTTTGTCCTTCGCCATCGAGCTGCGGATGGAGTCGAGGATGACGCCCCACTCCTCAGGCTCCGATTCAGCGCTGAACGAGGGCACCTTGCCCGCCTTCTCGAACTCGACGCCCTTGTGCACGACCAGCGTCGCGTCTCCGCCATCGTCGACGATCAGCGTCGGACCGGATCCGTCCGGCCACTCGAGGGCCTCGCTCGTGCACCACCAGTATTCCTCCAGGCTCTCGCCCTTCCATGCGAACACCGGGGTCCCCCTCGGTTTTTCGACCGTTCCACCGGTGTCCGGACGCCCGACGACGACCGCGGCGGCGGCGTGGTCCTGCGTCGAGAAGATGTTGCACGACACCCAGCGCACGTCGGCGCCAAGCTCGGTCAGCGTCTCGATCAGGACGGCGGTTTGAATCGTCATGTGCAGGCTGCCCATGACACGCGACCCGGCGAGCGGGCGCTTGCCGGCGTACTGGCGGCGCAGCGCCATCAGGCCCGGCATCTCCTGCTCGGCGAGACGGATCTCCTTGCGGCCGAACTCGGCGAGCGAAAGGTCTTTCACCTTGTATGGCTCGCGGCCCGTGGCACGGGCGGCATCGAACGAATGAAGGTTTTCAGTGACTGTCGCCATTGATGCTCTCTTTTCTTTATTTGTGCGCGGGGCCCCACCCCCGCGCACCTGCCGCCGCTCGCCTTCGGCGGCTCGCGGCGGTCGTTGAATCAGGCCTTCACGGCCGTCGCAGCAAACAATCCTGGGCCCTTGGCGCGCGAATCGGGTGCGAGCGGCACGATGCGGACGGCGTCGAACCCCGCTTCGCCCAGCATCTCGCGCGTGTGTTCTTCCGAGAATCCGAGCCAGACATGACCCATCTGCTGGCGGTAGACCTCGCGATCGTGCGGCAGCATGTCGACGACGACCAGGCGGCCCCCAGCCTTGAGGACGCGGGCGACCTCGCGAATGGCCCCAGCAGGTTCCGGGACGTGGTGCAGCACCAGCATGATGGTCGCGAAATCGAGGCGGCCATCGTCGATCGGCAGCGCTTCGAGGTCGCCGCGGCGCAGGTCGATGTTGTCCAGGTGCTGGAGCCGCTTTCGAGCGGCCTGCAGCATCGCGGCGGACGCGTCGACCGCGATGACGCGCGCCACGAACGGTGCCAGCGCGGCGCTGACCGGGCCGGTGCCGCACCCGAGATCGCCGACGGTCCAGTCAGGATTCGCCAGGGCGGCCAGCGCCGCGAGATGAAATCGATCGCCGAACAATTCATCGCGGACGCGATCCCATTGTCCGGCCGAAGAGGAGAAGAACTCCTGCGAGCGGGCGCGGCGCTCGCTGAGCGATGCCTGCAGGCGGCGCTGATCCTCGATGGCGGCCGGCGTGCCGCCGACCTGCTCGCGCACGATGACCCACAGCCTTCGTGCGGCCGCATCCAGCTCGCGCGTCATCGTGTAGACGTTGCTGGCGCCCTCGGCGCGGGCCGACACCCAGCCCGAGTCAGCCAGCGCCTTGAGGTGCCGGCTGACCGTCGATTGCGGGAGCTGCATCACGGCGCAGAGCTGCGACACCGGCAGCTCGCGCCGGTCGAGCAGCAGCAGCAACCGGCTCCGCGTGGTGTCGGCCAGCGAGGCCAGGTGGTCGAGGATGGCAGGCGCGCGTGAGTTCATCCGTTAAGCCGGATGATAGGATATCACGGACCGGGCAGGAAGGGCAGGACAGGCAGGAAGGGCAGGATGGCGGGAAGGGCAGGGCAGGTTTCCTGCCCCTCCCGACTTCTCAGAACCCGGGGGACAGATGGAACTGGAAGACCCAGTCTTTGTTGCGATGCAGCGGATGGGAGAAGTCGAACTCGCCGACCGCAAATCCCATCAGGTTGACTCGGAACGCCGCGCCCACGCTCGCGACCCCTTCGCCGCTGCCGCCGAAGAGGCTCGGCCTGGACACCTGGTCCCAGGCGAACCCGCCGTCGGCGAAGAGCGCCACCTCCACCGGCAAGGGTCCATACATCCGCGAAGATGCCCCGAACGGCCGCAGCAGCGGGAAGCGGAGCTCCAGATTTGCGACCAGTACTCGGCTGCCCATCAGTCGATCGAAAGCCGGGCAGCCACTGAGTGACGCCGTCACGCACTCGCCGGAGTCCAGCGTGTTGACGTCGTAGCCGCGTACCAGCGTGGGGTACCCGATGTAGAGGGGATACAGGCGCGGGTCCTCACCGCCGGCGCCGTACCGGCCGTAGTGGAGGACTCGGCCCGCGATTGTGTAGAACGGGACCGGCATGAAGTAGCGGCGATAATCGGCGAGCAGGCTGGCGTAATTGATGCTGCCCACCGAAGGCGCCACCTCGAGCCGGTACCGCTCGCCTCCAACGGGGCTGGTCGCGCCGAAAATCGAGGTGTCGTACACCAATGCCGCCGAGGCCGTGCCCAAGTGCAGCGTATCGGCGACGGATTCTTCCTGCGAGTCCCTGAAAAGAAGCTGGCCGCTCGCAAGATCGTAGGCCTCGGTCTCGACGATCCGATCGAACGAGATCTGGCTCATCCCGCCCTGGAACTCCACGCGCCGGGCGCGATTGAAGGGGTAAGCGACGACGCCGGCGCCGCTCAGGTCGGTCTGACGCAGGAGGATGGTCTGTTCAACGTAGGCCGGTATACCGTTCACGCGTTGGATACCGGCTGCGATCCCTCCGCTCAGATACGGCACCTGGCCGCCGACGACACCCCAGTTCCAGCGATTCGTCTTGTTCAGGTACGAGACCTGCGCGGCGGTGTTCTTCCAGCTGAAGCTGCCGCCAATGTTGCTGATTTGGAACACCGTCGCCAGGCTCTGGTTGCCGAGCATGTCGCTGAAGAAGAAGCCGATGCCGCCGCCAACCGCGGTGCCGAAGCGGTCCGCCCCCACGGCAATCTCCGGCTGCCCGACGGCGTCGAGCTGGAGTCGCGGCGAGTACTCGGCAACCTCGTACTCCTGGACCGGCGGCAGGCCGAAGTTGGCGTCCGCGAGCAGTGCGACGAACTCGCTGTCCGTCCGCTCGAGGAGCGGCGGCAGGACGGTGCCGCTGGGCACCCCGCCGGCGCCGAGCTCGACCTCGCGTATTTCGACCGGTTTGATTGCGGCCGCCTCGAGCACGTTCACGTAATACTTGCCGGCGTCGTAGACGCTGAAGGCCGCCACCCCTGCGCGCGACGCCACCGACAGCGCGGGGCTCGACGCCGCGATGCCGCTGATGCCGGTCGCAATGTCGGTCAACTGCTGCACGTCGCCGTCGAGCGTGACGCGATACAGGTTCGACACGCCGTCGCGATCAGAGATGAAGATGAGTGAGCCCGAGTCCGCCGTCCACTGCGGGTTGATGTTCTTCCCGCGCGTGAAGGCGCCAATGGCTTGCGGTTGTCCGCCGGTCGGATCGATCACCGCGAGCCGGTATGGACCGATGTCGAGCACGTCGAGGCGCGACGTGAACCGATCGGTCGCGAATGCGATGCGGCGGCCGTCGGGCGACCATGCCGGCTGCAGATCGGCAAACGGATCGTTGGTCAACTGGCGCGGCTGCCCGGTGCCGAGATCG
This sequence comes from uncultured Acidobacteriota bacterium, assembly GCA_963825245.1. Classification (GTDB taxonomy): domain Bacteria; phylum Acidobacteriota; class Vicinamibacteria; order Vicinamibacterales; family CAVVIG01; genus CAVREM01. Next base: position 805,277 of record CAWGSJ010000014.1, on the reverse strand, counting down.
AGCACCCAGAGGTCGGTGAGCCCTCGGCTCATCCCGGTGAACGCGATCGCGTTGCCGTCCGGCGCCCACGTCGGGTTGAAGATCTCGTCGATCTGCGCAAGCGGGTACTCCCGTTCCTTGTCGCCCGATCGTGCGTTGAAGACTGCGAGCGCCGCGCGGCCATCGGTCACCGTGGCGATGGCAATGCGCTGGCTCGTCGCGTCCCACCCGCCCGCTGAATAAATGAACTGCAGGCTCGAGAAGTGCGGGTCGGTAGCGGTGCTCGTCAGCTTGCGCAGCACGCGACCGGTCTCAGCTTCCGCGACGAACAGGTCGATCGAGAAGCCGGTCCGCTCCGACAGAAACGCGATCAGCTTGCCGTCCGGGCTGATGGCCGGACCAACGTTGAGGTCGCCGCCGATCCCGCCGCCGCCCTTGAGGACGACGCGCCCGACTTCTGATGGCGGTCGAGAAGCGTTGAGAATGCTCCGATAGGTGTCGCGGATCGACTGGTGCCATTGTTCGGACAGCGATTTGCCGTCGATGCCGAGGATGCGCTGAATCGCGACCTCGTAATCGCCGGAGTTGCCTGCCGTCGACAGCATCACCCCGACGACCTCGTCGCCCCATCGTCCGGCAACATAGGACCAGAACGCCTGGCCCCAGCGGTATGGAAAGTACTTCGGATTGTCGAGGTCCCTTATCTGCGGCAGGATTTCCTCTCGCGCGGCGTCCCGCATCCACATCGCCGTGTGGGCGTCGACAGGACCGATCGACAGGTACTCGGCCATTCCTTCGATGAACCAGAGCGGGAGGCGATGGGCGCCGGTTTCGCCGGGCGCGGCGTCGGGCCGCGTGGTGATGTCGAACTGGAAGGCGTGAACGAGCTCGTGGCCGATCACGTGATCGGTGTCGGCCAGGGGACCGCCCATCGGCAGGATGATGCGTCGCCGGATCGATTCGGTGACACCGCCGGTGCCTTCGCCGATCTCGCCCGAAATTGCATTGGTCTGCTCGAAGTCTGGATGAGATGCGTAAAGCACGAGCGGCTGGCGCCCGCGCAGCTCGTGGCCGAGCACCTTCTGCAGGCGCGCCAACCAACGCTCGGCCATGCGTGCGGCGATGTCGACGCTTTCGCGCGCGCTCGGGTAGAAGTAGATGTCGAAGTGCTCCGTCTTGAGGATCTGGAAGTCCAGGTCCTTGTACTGCACCTTGTTGCGGCCGAAATACTGCGCCGATGCATCCGGCGCCATCAGGCAGCCGACCGTTGCCGCCGCGACCACCAGTTGGATGCGCGCACTCGTCCAGACGTTCACAGCTTCACCTCGTGCTCGTGCAAATTGACAGGCGCTTGGCTCGTTCGGGATCTGCCGCGCAGTACTTCTCGATCGCCCCTGCCACGTCGCGCCGCGCCGCCGCCTCGGCCTTCGCTCGCTCCGCGTTCGACACCGTCTCACCCAGGCGGCCGCCGAGGTACCTGCCAATCAGGTTTTCGATCGCGATCGTAATCGCCTCCCCGGCGCTGAACGCGGCGTACGGTTGGGCCAGCGGCCGGTCGACGGGATTGAACATCTGCCGTTGCTGTTCGTACCCGTAGAGCCCGCCGGCGGGAGCCGGACCGGTCTTGAAGTCCAGCGTGGAAAGGATTTCCTCGAGGACGCGGCGCTCCTGCACCTCGACCTTGAAATCGGGCGGCTTCTCGAGGGCACCGAGACTCAACGTGGATGGCCCCGTTGACAGCCCCTCCCGGATGCGCTCGAGCGACACCGGCAGCTCCTCCCGGCGCGCGTCCTCTGCCGAGGGCGGCGAGGACGGTTTTCCATCCTGCGCCGCGGCGGGGCCGCCGGCGAGTATCGACGCTAACAGCAGTAAAAACAGGCGCATACACGGCACGCCACGAAATCGAAGCCGGAAGGAAGACCTCTAAGCGTAGCGGGACTGCATGACTTGCGCCACTACTGGATCAGCGAAGGTCCGTTTTCGGTAGCGAAACGTGGGATGAGGCTCCGGGACGGCCGGAGGGGTTAAGGCCGCCTGCCGCAGCCGGCGACGCCTTCACCGCGATTTGGCTGAGCAGCGCAGAATTCCGCCATCGCCCGTACCACCTCTTCGCGCGCCGCCGCCGCCGCCCTGGCGCGTCGGGCCTCGCCGATGGCGCTGACGAGGCGGCGGAACACCGGGAGGGTATCGAACGAGAACACTGCGGGCGTGGAGTTCGGAAACAGCATGCGCTGTTGTTCGTACGCGTAGAGGCCACCCGGCGGCACCGGGCCCCCGTCGAAGCTGCCAGGCGGGAACATCTCCCCGAAGCTGGGACGCTTTTCCTTCACCTCGACACGGAAGTTGGGCTGGCGGTCGAGCGCGTCGAGGATCGAGGGCCTGTCGGAAGCGAGACCTTCGCGGATACGCTCGAGTGACACCGGTAGATCCAGCGGCCGGACGTTGTCCTGTGCGCCGTCCTGGGCGGCGGCAGGAGCCGCCGTCAGCACGAGGGCCAACGCAGGGACGAGGAACCGCACGAGCTTTAGACGCATCGGGAACGGTCGCGGCCGAGCTCCTGCGTTACGCTGGGCGAAATGCCGGAACTGCCCGATGTCACAGTGTACATAGAAGCACTGACCGCGCACGTCGCGGGCCGCCGGCTCGACAGAATCCGGCTGATCAGCCCATTCGTGCTTCGCAGCGTCGATCCGCCGCTGGAAAGCCTCTCCGGCGGGACGGTTCAGGGCGTCTCTCGCGTCGGGAAGCGAATCGCCCTGGCCTTCGCGCCGCTCACGGATCCCGACGCGCTCATCCTGGTCATCCACCTGATGATCGCGGGACGTCTTCGCTGGCGCGAACCGAGCGAGAAGGCCGGGCTGGGCCCCAAGATCATCCTCGCCGTGTTCGAGTTCGAGCACGGGACGCTGCTGTTCACGGAAGCCGGGTCGAAGAAGCGGGCGTCGCTGCAGGTGGTGCGCGGCGCGGCCGCGCTTCGCGCGGTCGATCCAGGCGGGATCGAGCCGCTCGACGCGACGCTCGGCGCGTTTCGCGCCACGCTGACGCGCGAAAACCACACGCTCAAGCGCGCGCTTACTGATCCGCATCTCTTCAGCGGCATCGGTAATGCGTACTCAGACGAGATCCTGCACGCCGCGCGCCTCTCGCCGCTCAAGTTGACGCACGCGCTCGGCGACGCGGAGATTGCCGCGCTGCACGACGCCACGCGCCGGACGCTGACGTCGTGGATCGATCGGCTGCGCGCGGCGGCGCGCGGCGGCTTCCCGGAAAAGGTGACGGCCTTCCACGACGCGATGGCGGTGCACGGGCGCTTCAAGCAGCCGTGTCCGGTCTGCGGGTCACCGGTGCAGCGGATCGTCTACGCGGAAAACGAGTGCAACTACTGCGCGACGTGTCAGACCGGCGGCCGGTTGCTGGCGGACCGCTCGCTGTCGCGGCTGCTCAAGGACGACTGGCCGCGCCGGCTGGAATAACGCTTGCCAACATGTCATCTACAAATGTAGATTTATTGATATGCGCCAGGCGTCCGCGCTCTACCGGCTGCTCGGCGACGAGGCGAGGCTCAGGCTCCTGCGGGTCCTGTCGCGCGAACGGCTGAACGTCACCGAGCTCACCGGAATTCTCGGCCTTGCGCAGTCCGGCGTATCGCGGCACCTCGGCCTCTTGAAGGAGGCCGGGCTGGTGGTGGAGGAAAAGGACGCCGGCTACACCTACTACAGGCTCGCCCCGGCGCTGCAGGAGGACGGCCGGCACTCGCTCTGGCCCGCGCTCCAGCAGCAGTTCGAGGAGGGCGGCGGCGAGCCGGTGGTCCGCGCCGACGAGGCACGGCTGCAGGAAGTGCTGCGGCTCCGGAAGGAAAACTTCGACACGCACGGCAGCGGCGACACGCGCGACGCGCGGCAACTGGTGCCCGGCCGCAGCTGGGCCGCCTGGTCGCGGGCGCTGGGTCAGCTGCTGCCGCCCCTCGAAGTCGCGGACCTCGGCTGCGGCGAGGGTTACCTGACGATCGAAGCGGCGGGCTGGGCGTCTCGAGTGATCGCGGTCGACCGATCCGACGCGGTCCTCGAGCGGGCGAAGGGGCTGGCCCGCCGCCGCCGCGTCTCGAACGTCGTCTGGAAGCGCGGCGAGCTCGACAGGCTCCCGATCAAGGATCAGGCGGTCGATGTCGCGCTGCTTTCACAGGCGCTTCACCATGCGCACGATCCCGCGCGCGCCGTCGAGGAGGCCGTTCGCATCACCAAGGCCGGCGGCCGCGTCCTCGTGCTGGATCTGCGGTCGCACGGCGAGGAGTGGGTCCGGGCCAAACTCGGCGATCGCCGCCTGGGGTTCCGCGACGAGGAGCTGGCCGGCCTTCTGACTCGCGCCGGGCTTCGTGACGTTCGCGTCGGGGTCGGCGCGCGCAAGGCGGGCGATCCATTCACTGTACTCATCGCCTCGGGGACGAAATCACATGCAGCAGCGAAAACCAAACACTGAAGCGCTACTCGACGGTCTGCTGGCGCGCCGGATTCTTGTTCTGGACGGCGCGATGGGGACGATGGTCCAGCGGCACCGGCTCGAGGAGACGGATTTCCGCGGCGTGCGATTCAAGAATCATCCGCGCGATGTGAAGGGCGACAACGATCTCCTCGTGCTGGTTCGCCCCGACGTCGTCGCCGGCATTCACGACGCCTACCTGCGCGCCGGCAGCGACATCATCGAGACGAACACGTTCAACAGCACCCGGATTTCGCAAGCCGACTACGGGCTCGAAAGCCTCGCCTACGAGCTGAACGTCGAGGGCGCCAGGCTGGCCAGGACGGCGGCGGACGAGTGGACGTCGCGGACGCCGGATCGGCCGCGCTTCGTGGCCGGCTCGATGGGGCCGACCAATCGGATCCTCTCGATCTCGCCGGACGTCAACAACCCCGCATTCCGCAACATGACCTTCGACGAGCTGTGCGAGGCCTACCGCGAGCAGGTCCGCGGCCTGATCGACGGCGGCTGCGATCTGCTGCTGCTCGAAACGATCGTCGACACGCTCAACGCGAAGGCGGGGATCGTCGCGATCGAGGAGGTGTTCGAGGAGCGCGGCGTGCGCCTGCCGCTGATGATCTCGGTCACCATCACCGACCGCAGCGGCCGCACGCTGTCGGGGCAGACGATCGACGCCTTCTATGCCTCCATCGTGCACGCCAGGCCGTTCAGCGTCGGCATCAACTGCGCGCTGGGGGCGCGCGACATGCGGCCGTACGTCGCCGAACTGGCGCGGATCGCCGCCTGTTACGTCACGTGCTACCCGAACGCCGGCCTGCCGAACGCGTTCGGCGAATACGACGAACTGCCGTCGGATACCGGCGGCTACCTGCAGGAGTTCGCGCAAAGCGGCTTCGTGAACATCGTCGGCGGCTGCTGCGGGACGACCCCGGATCACATCGAGGCGATTGCAAAGGCCGTGGAAGGCCTGCCGCCTCGCCAGAAACTCTCTGCGGCCTCGACGCGTCTCACCCAGTTCTCCGGTCTCGAAACCCTGACCATCAGGCCGGATTCCAACTTCCAGATGATCGGTGAGCGGACCAACGTCACCGGGTCCGCGCGGTTCGCCAGGCTGATTCGATCGAACGACTATGCCGGTGCCGCGCAGGTGGCGCTCGATCAGGTGCGCGGCGGGGCCAACCTCGTCGACGTCAACATGGACGAGGGGATGCTCGATTCCGAGCGCGCGATGACCGACTTCCTGAACTACATCGCCACCGAGCCGGAGATCGCGCGCGTGCCGTTCGTGATCGACAGCTCGAAGTGGTCGGTGATCGTCGCGGGCCTGAAGTGCGTGCAGGGCAAGCCGGTGGTCAACTCGATCAGCCTGAAGGAGGGCGAAGACGACTTCCTGCAGAAAGCGGCGCTCGTCCGGCGATACGGCGCCGGCGTCGTGGTGATGGCGTTCGACGAGCAGGGCCAGGCCGACACCATCGCGCGCAAGGTGGCGATCTGCAAGCGCGCCTACGCGCTGCTCGTCGATCGCGCCGGCTTCGATCCGTCCGACATCATCTTTGATCCCAACATCCTCGCGATTGCGACCGGCCTCGAAGAGCACAACGAATACGCGGTCAATTTCATCGAGGCGACGCGCATCATCAAGGCCACCTGCCCCGGCGTCAAGGTGAGCGGCGGCGTCAGCAACCTGTCGTTCTCGTTCCGCGGCAACGACGCCGTGCGCGAGGCCATTCATTCCGCCTTCCTGTTCCAGGCGATCAAGGCCGGCATGGACATGGGCATTGTCAACGCCGGGCAGCTCGTCGTCTACGAGGACATCGCGCCCGACCTGCTCGAGCGTGTCGAGGACATCATCTTCAATCGCCGCCCGGACGCCACCGAACGGCTCGTCGAGTTCGCCGCCACGATCAAGGGCGGGGCGAAGAAGACTGAGCGCGATCTTCAGTGGCGCGCCGCGTCGGTCGCAGAGCGCCTGTCCCACGCGCTCGTGCATGGCCTGATCGACTTCATCGAAGAGGACGTCGAGGAGGCGCGCGCGAAATACCCGCGTCCGCTCGACATCATCGAGGGTCCGCTGATGGACGGCATGAAGGTGGTCGGCGACCTGTTCGGTGCCGGCAAGATGTTCCTGCCGCAGGTCGTGAAAAGCGCGCGGGCGATGAAGAAGGCGGTCGCCTACCTGCAGCCCTTCATGGAGCAGGATCGGCAGCCGGGGGAGCGAACTGGCAAGGGCACGATCGTACTGGCCACCGTCAAGGGCGATGTTCACGACATCGGCAAGAACATCGTGGGCGTCGTGCTCGGCTGCAACAGCTACCACGTGATCGACCTCGGAGTGATGGTGCCGGCCGACCGCATCCTCAAGACGGCGATCGACGAGCGGGCCGACCTGGTCGGGTTGAGCGGCCTGATTACCCCCTCGCTCGACGAGATGGTGTTCGTGGCGAAGGAGATGGAGCGCCGTCATTTTCGAGCGCCGCTGCTCATCGGCGGTGCGACGACGAGTCGGCAGCACACGGCCGTGAAGATCGCCCCGGATTACAGCGGAGCAACCGTACACGTCCTCGATGCGTCGCGGGTGGTGGACGTCGTGTCGAACCTGCTGAGTCCCACTGAACGGCCGCGCTTCGAGCAGGCAAACCGCGCACAGCAGGCCGCCTTGCGCGAGCAGCACAGCGCGCGGCGCGAGCGCTCCTTGCTGTCGTATCAGGCTGCGCTCGACAACCGGCTCGAGATCGATTGGGCCGCTGAGCGGCTTCCCGTACCTTCCTCAACGGGGCGGCGCGTGCTCGACGACGTGCCGCTGGAGGAGATCCGCCCGTACATCGACTGGACGTTCTTTTTCGCGGCCTGGGAGCTGAAGGGCCGGTTTCCGGCCATCCTCGATCATCCGCAGTACGGGCCCGCGGCGCGCGAACTGTACGAGAACGCGCGCGTTCTCCTCGATCAGATCGTCACGGAGCGGCTGCTCCGGGCGCGCGGTGTCTATGGGTTCTGGCCAGCGGCAAGCGAGGCGGACGACGTTGTCGTCTTCGACGACGAAACCCGGACTGGCGAGCTGATGCGCTTCAACATGCTGCGCCAGCAGGAGGCGATGGCGGATGGAAAGCCGAACCTGTCGCTCGCCGACTTCGTGGCCGAGCGTGGGTCGGGAGCCGCGGACTACATTGGCGCGTTTGCCGTGACCGGGGGCAACGGGGCAGACCAGCTGGTGCGGCGCTTCGAACAGGCGAACGATGACTACAACGCGATCCTCGTCAAAGCGCTGGCCGATCGGCTTGCGGAGGCGTTTGCCGCCTACCTTCACGCGCGCGTGCGGGCGGAGCTCAAGATCGAGAACGCCGCCGCACCGGAAGACGTGATTGCCGAGCGGCATCGCGGCATCCGTCCCGGGTTTGGTTACCCCGCGTGCCCGGATCACAGCGAAAAGTTCAAGTTGTTCGACTTGCTGGGCGCTGATGCGGTGGGGATCCAGCTCACGGAGCACGGGGCCATGACGCCGGCCGCGAGCGTCAGCGGGCTCTATTTCGCGCACCCGCTGGCGCGCTATTTCTCGGTCGGGCGCATCGGCGAGGATCAGATCGCCAGCTACGCGCGCCGCAAGGCCCTGTCAACGGAGGCTGTGGAGCGCTGGCTCTCGCCGTCGCTCGCCTACGAGCCGGTGCGGTGCTAGGCTGTCCGCCCGAGAACCATAGTTGCGCAGCGTTGCAAAAGAGGACGATGAATGACTTAAACAGACATTGACGTACTAAAGGTGTCTTTCGAGTGCCCTAATTTTAGAATCGTGTGTTGGAACGGGACAATGACAGAAGTTCGCGATATTAGGCCTTAAAACTGCACTTTGTCGCGCTCGGTGGCCCCGCACGGCTCACCGGTGTGCCGACCCGGGACAAATACTCGCTCTCAAGGCCGTAGCGTCGAAGACCCTAAATAGCTGATTACAAGTCATTTTCATTCCACAGCCCCAAACGGCTGGGGTGGCCTGGGGCTTGCTCATGAGATGCCTGACTATGACTCTACTGCCACGTCGACCAGGTATCAGACGCAAGGCCGTCTGGGGTCCCAAAGCCACGCTGGCGGCTTTTCTCGCCGCTGCGATGGCCTTCGCCCCGGATGTCACGGCGAAAGAGGCGAACCGGCACTCCAATCGAGGAAACCGGCACGGCGCTCAGGGACGGAAGGCCAAGCCGGGCGCGCCGAACTCCTTCGTCAAGCACGAGAGGTTCGATCGGGACGTCACCGAACGCATGAAGGGCCGATCGGACGACAGGATCCGCGTGATCGTAAGCCTGGTGTCCGGGGCGGAGCTGCCGCCGCAATTTAGGAAGTACCTGTGGAAGGAGCGTCTCGCAATCATCAACGGCGTGGCGCTCGACATCCCGAAGGGCGTTCTCAAGCAGTTTGAAAAGCTGCCCGAAGTCTTCAGCGTTCGCTATGACCGTCCGATCTCCGGCTTCAACTACCGCACATCGGTCACTGTCGGGGCGATGACGGTGAGGGCGACGCTGGGGTATGACGGCGCGGGCGTCGGCATTGCGGTGATCGATTCGGGCATCGCCAACTGGCACGACGATCTGTCCGGCTCGTCGAACTCGCTCCTGTTTCCTTACGGCAATCAGCGCGTCCGGAAGTTCGTCGATTTCGTGAACGGCCATACGACGCCGTACGACGACAACGGCCACGGCACGCACGTGTCGGGGATCATTGGGGGCAACGGCTATGACTCGCTTCTGGGCGAAAAGGCGGGGATCGCCCCGAAGGCGTCGATCATCTCGCTGAAGGTACTGGACGCGAACGGCCTCGGCACGATCAGCTCGATGATCGCGGCGATGAACTGGGTCGCCCAGAACCACCAGGCCTACAACATCCGCGTCGTCAATATGTCGGTCGGTGCGCGCATCACCGAGTCGTACTGGACCGACCCGTTGACGCTCGCCGCCAAGGCGTTGACTGACCGCGGCATCGTTGTCGTCGGCGCCTCCGGCAACTTCGGCAAGAACGCGGGGGGAGCACTCCAGTACGGTGGGATCACGGCGCCGGCCAATGCGCCGTGGGTGCTCACCGTCGGCGCCTCCAGCACGAACGGGACGCTGACGCGCTACGACGACACGATGGCCGCATTCAGTTCGTCGGGTCCGACGAACATCGACTTCGGGGCCAAGCCAGACCTGGTGGCGCCGGGCACCGGCACGGTCTCACTGGCCGCCGCCGGCAGTACGTTCTACTCCACGAAGTCGCAGTTCCTCGTGGCCGGCAAGCTCGGAATGGGCGGGTCGAAGCCGTATCTCACGCTGAGCGGCACGAGCATGGCAGCGCCGGTTGTCAGCGGCACCGTCGCGCTCATGTTGCAGGCCAATCCGACGCTGACGCCGAACCTGGTGAAAGCGATCCTGCAGTACACCGCTCAGGAGTATCCCGGGTACAACTCACTGCGGCAGGGCGCGGGATTCCTGAACTCGCTGGGCGCCGTTCGCCTGGCGAAGTTCTACGCCAGCAATTCCGTCGGCTCGCGGATGCCCGTGCAGTCGGTGTGGAGCAAGAAGATTCTGTGGGGCAACCACCGGATCTCCGGCGGCTACATCAACCCGACGGCGAACGCGTGGGCGAACGGTGTCATGTGGGGTGCGGCCCGGGCGCTCGACGGCGACAACATCATCTGGGGCACCGACTGCCCCGACTCGGCGTGCGACAACATCATCTGGGGCACCGACGACGCGCTGGATAACATCATCTGGGGCACGAACTTCATCGACGACAACATCATCTGGGGTACGCACTTCATCGACGACAACATCATCTGGGGCACCGACGACGCCGACAACATCATCTGGGGCACGGACTGCGGCGGCGCCGACTGCGACAACATCATCTGGGGCACCGGTGATTCCGACAACATCATCTGGGGCACCGCAGAACAGGGCGCCAGCGTTACCTGGATTCAGAACGATCTCGACAACATCATCTGGGGCACGTCGGCGGATTCGGACGATTCGTGGAGCAGTTCCGGAGACGAGGAGGTTCTCTATCCGGACGACGAAGCCACGCAGCCAGTACCCAACCCCGCCACGGAGTTCGGCGACCTCGTCGAGGGGGTGCTCTAATGGAAAAAATGCCCTATCGCGCCGAGCTCGACGTGCAGACCTTCGAAGCTCCCGCCGCTGCTCCGGTCGTCAGCACCGACTGGCGGCAGCAGCTCCCGGTGCTGACCGGTCGCCTGGTGAAACTGCGCGAACTGCGTCCTTCTGACGCGCCGTCGCTCTTCTCGCTCCTGACGACCGACGAAGTGGCGCGCTTCATCTCGCCACCGCCGACGACCGTTGACGGGTTCGAGCGGTTCATTGCCTGGACGCTCCGTCAGCGGGCCGCGGGAGTCTACGCGTGCTTCGCCGTGACCATCGTCGGGCAGGACACGGCAATCGGGATTTTCCAGGTGCGCGCGACCGAACCCGGATTCGACACCGCCGAATGGGGTTTTGCGCTCGGATCGCCATTCTGGGGGACCGGCCTCTTCCAGGAAGGCGCCGAGCTGGTCCTGAAGTTCGCGTTCGAAACGATTGGCGTTCACCGGCTCGAGGCGCGCGCGGCGCTCCGCAACGGCCGCGGCAACGGCGCGCTGCGGAAAGTCGGTGCCGTGCAGGAAGGCGTGCTGCGGAAGTCCTTCCTTCGCCACGGCGAGTACCTCGATCAGGCGCTCTACGCAATCGTCGACGAGGACTGGCGCGCGGCCTCGAGCGTCTGGCGCGCGCGGTCGGTGGTCGTCCACTAAGTCGGGGTTGTCCGCTAAAGGCGGCGGCCCGTATCGTGGAGGAAGGACGGGAAGCGGGCGGCTCGGACGAGTAGCTCCTTCCCGTCTGTCCTGTATCGGAGACGGCTAATGTGACATTAAGTGTCGCATTTTGTCGTCTGTGGTCTAAAACGTGACACTTAAGGGGTGATGCGCGGCTTTCGGTACTGTTTTCTGATAGTTACAGAAGTCGCATTACAATTTTCAGCCTTGTTGTGTGCCGATGTGGAGCATGACCGTCATGTCACATCGTTTATCACTGCTGGTGAGACCTCCGCATAAATTACACGTCTGTAAGTAGTTATCATCCTGGCTCACGCGAGTGGCAGCGCTGGCGCGACTGTTGCTAATACGTGCACGTCACATGTTAGCTTCCGTTCGTTCCAAAGCGGTCTGGTACCCGCGTCGGCGCCCCGTACCGCTCGTCGCGGCCCTCTTCCTTTCTCTCATACTTCCGTCGCTCGCGGTCGCGGCTGGTCGCGGGTCGAAGCTCGATTCCGAGCTGACGAAGCGTAGTCAGCGCAATCCGCGCGAAGTCACCAGCGTCATTGTCACGCTGCAGCCCGGCGCGACACTTCCCCAGGATTTCAAGCGGTTCGCGCGCGCCAGGGGGCGTCTCGGCATCATCAACGGCCAGGTGCTCGACTTGCCGAATAACGTCCTGCGGCAGCTCGAAGCACGGCCCGAAATCTTCCGGGTCCACCACAACCGACCGACGACGGCCCATAACTTCCGCACGTCGATCACGACCGGCGCCCGCGCCGTTCAGCGGGGCCTGGGCTTCACCGGCGCCGGCATCGGCGTCGCCGTCATCGACTCGGGCATCACCGGGTGGCACAACGATCTCGCGAGCTCCACGCCGACCATGTATCCCTACGGCGACCAGCGCGTCGCCGCGTTCGTCGATTTCGTCAACGGCGCCACTGCCCCGTACGACGACGAGGGCCACGGGACGCACGTCGCCGGCATCATCGCGGGCAACGGCCATGATTCGCTCGGTCGTCATGCAGGGATAGCGCCCGATGCCGCACTGGTCGCGCTCAAGGTTCTCGACGCCCAGGGCCGCGGCACGATCAGCAACGCGATCGCCGCGCTCGACTGGGTGCTCGCGTATCACCAGCAATACAACATTCGCGTCGTCAACCTCTCGGTGGGTGCGGCTGTCCGCGAGTCCTATTGGACCGACCCGCTGACGCTCGCCGCCAAGCGTGTCGCCGACGCGGGCGTCGTGGTGGTCACGGCCGCAGGCAACATCGGCAGGAACGCCGCCGGCGAGCAGGTGTATGGCGGCGTCACGGCGCCCGGGAATGCGCCGTGGGTGCTCACCGTCGGCGCTTCGAGCACGAACGGCTCGCTGACGCGCGACGACGACTCGATTGCGACGTTCAGCTCGCGTGGGCCGACCTATCTCGATTGGTCCGCGAAGCCGGATCTCGTGGCATCGGGCGTGGGCTCGATTTCACTCTCAACGCCGAACAGCACCTTCTACGCGACGAAGACGCAGCTGCTCGTCAACGGCTTCGTGGGAGGCAGTGAGCGCGCGTATCTGACGCTGAGCGGCACCAGCATGGCCGCACCGGTCGTGGCCGGCACGGTCGCCTTGATGCTGCAGGCCAATCCGTCGCTGACGCCGAATGCGGTGAAAGGCATCCTCCAGTACACGGCTGAGCAGCACGCCGGCCACAACGCGTTGACGCAGGGGGCAGGCTTCCTGAACACGATAGGGGCCGTCCGGCTGGCGAGCTTCTTCGCTGTCGCGCAGCCCGGCTCGGCTTACCCGCTTCAGTCGGCGTGGAGCAAGCAAATCATCTGGGGCAGCCACCGCTTGTCGGGCGGAGTCATCGACCCCGCAGCGAACGCCTTTGCGCTTGGAACAACCTGGGGTGTGGCGCACGCGAGCGACGGCGAGAACATCATCTGGGGCACGACCTGCGGCGACGGGTGCGACAACATCATCTGGGGCACGTCCGGCTCCGACGACGTCATCTGGGGCGCCGGCGGCGACGACGACATCGTGTGGGGCACCGACGCCGAAGGCGACAACATCATCTGGGGCACGGAAGTCCCCGACGACAACATTATCTGGGGCACCGACTGCGGCGGCGCCGACTGCGACAACATCATCTGGGGAACAGAAGGCGACGGCGACAACATCATCTGGGGCACGACGGGGGACGACGACAACATCATCTGGGGCACCGACGGCGAGGACAACATCATTTGGGGCACTGCCGGAGATGATGCCGACAACATCATCTGGGGCACCGACGATCTCGACAACATCATCTGGGGCACGGCAGAGGCCGCGGCAGCCTCCTGGCCGTCGATGTCATATCCGTCGCTTCTCTGGGATTACTACTACGCTCTTTACAGCTACTACCTGCCTTACTTCACCGACGCACAGTTCTTCGACCTCATCGATGCACTGACTTCGTTCGTGAACCCGTGGGTTACGCCCACTGCTCCGTCAGGAACGGAAGCGACCGTTCCGACGCTCGGGGGTCGGTAGAACATGGAGAAGATGCCGTACCGCGAACGTTTAGCGCTTCGCGCTTCAACGCCGGCCGCCGGGGACATCGTCAGCAGCAACTGGCGCGAGCAGCTGCCCGTGCTCAGCGGAGCGCACGTCGAGTTGCGCGAGCTGCGGCGATCGGACGCCCCCTCGCTGTTTGCCATGCTCACGAGCGAGGAAGTGGCGCGGTTCATTTCGCCGCCGCCGACGACGCTCGAGGGCTTCGAGAACTTCATCGCGTGGACTCACCGGCAGCGAGCGGCCGGCGCGTACGCGTGCTTCGCCGTGACCCTCAAGGGCTACGACACGGCAATCGGCCTCTTCCAGGTTCGCGAACTCGAGCCTGATTTCGCAACGGCCGAGTGGGGATTCGCGATCGGGTCGGCGTTCTGGGGCACGGGAGTGTTCAAGGCGAGCGCAGATCTCGTGCTCGAATTCGCCTTCGACACGCTCGGCGTTCATCGTCTCGAAGCGCGGGCCGCGGTCAGGAACGGGCGCGGCACCGGTGCGCTCCGCAAGACCGGCGCCGTCCAGGAAGGGCTGCTGCGGAAGTCGTTTCTCCGCAATGGCGAGTATCTCGATCAGGCGCTCTACGCGATCCTGTCCGACGACTGGCGCGCCGCGCGCGAAGACCGGCTGAATCCACGGGCGTCGCTGCGCGTTCACTGACGCTTCGGACGCTCAGCCTTCCAGCTTCTCCACGCCGCGCCGTTGGTCGCTCGACCACTCACTCCACGATCCCACGTACAGCCGGGCTCCTCGCAGGCCGGCGTGCTCCATCGCCAGCAGATTATGCGCGGCGGTGACGCCCGAGCCGCAGTAAGCGATCGTCTTCTCGGGCGGTACACCGTCCAGCGCGGCCGTGATCTCCTCGCGCAGCGCGGCAGGCGGGAGGAATCGTCCGTGATCGTCGACGTTCAGCTTGTAGAAGTGGTTCCGCGCGCCGGGAATGTGGCCTGCCACCCGATCGATCGTCTCGACGAGGCCATTGAAGCGCTCCGGCGCTCGTGCGTCGAGAAGACGATGCCCTCCCCGTTGAATCGCGACGTCGACGTCGTCAATCCCGGCGGAGAAGTCCGCCCGCGGCGTTCCGCTGAATTCACGCCGTACTTCCTGTTCCCGGGCTGACGAGACGGAGTGGCCGGCGGCAACCCATGCCGCAAAACCGCCGTCGAGGACGGCGACGGCGTCGTGCCCGAGCCACCGCAGCAGCCACCACAGCCGGCTGGCAAAGATGCCGGTGTCCTGGTCGTACGCGACAACCTGGCGCTCCCGGTCGATCCCGAGATTGCCCAGCGTCTGCCGGAGGTCCTCGACGCGCGGCAGCGGGTGGCGTCCGTTGACGCCGGTAGGGCGCCCCGCGAGGTGCCGGTTGAGGTCGGCGTAGACAGCACCCGGGATGTGCGAGGCTGTGTACACTTGCTCGCCCCACGGCGGATCGTTGAGTGCGAATCGGCAATCGACGATGCGAAACGACTCGTCGGCCAGATGCGCCGCCAGTGAGGCCGTGTCGATGAGCGTCGTGAACGTCACGGGTGCAATACCATAGCGTACGTAGCGTCAGGCGGAGCGATGCACCGACGTCCACCTGAAGGCTGCGAGAGCAATGGCAACAGAGCTCGAACCACTGACTGGCGTTGCCCGCCGTTTCATGGCGTTCATCATCGAACGGTATCCGTTCGCCTGGCGTGACGTCATGAGTTCGCTCATGGCGCTCCATGCCCGCAACGTAGGGGAGACAGAAGAGGCGATCGAGGCAATCCGTCCCGCGTTCGGCCAGGAGCTCAAACGCCGGCTCGCGGAGAAGTCGATGATCCACGGCGTGCCCGATCCCACGCCGCGGACAACGGCATCGACGCGGTTGCGGCAGGCAGCTGACGAGCTGCTCGACGCCTGCGACGGATTTTTTCGCCGCGCGGCCCTGGAAGCATCCCTGACGGCTGAAGAGCGGCGGGAGATCCTGCGCGGGATGATTCTCACTCGCGCCACGGATAACAAGCTCAAGGCGTTGTTCACGAGCGGGGATGTCCGCTACGCGAACGCCGCGTTCCAGGGCAAGGGATTCCGATCGCTTGGCCAGGAGGCCATCTATGCCGCCGCGATCAGGCTGCGCCGTGGTGCCGAGTGGCAGTTGCCCGACGGCACCTGGTCCGGTGACGTCGTCGCACCGCTGATACGGGATCTGGGGGCGGCGCTCGCGATGCGCTGCGACGCGGCGACGGTCCGGATGGCGCTGAACGCGCAGATGGCGAAGGCCGGCCCGCCGCTCGAGGGCAAGGATCTCAACATCGGCGACCTGGCCCGGGGCATCCTGCCGCCGACGGCACCGCTCGGCATCGCGACGCTGACGATTGCCGGGATGGCGCTGGCCTTTCAGCGCGAGGGTACGGGCCGCGTGGCGATCTCGTTCATTGGCGACGGCGGCGTCTCGCTCGGCGAGTGGCACGAGGCGATCAACCTGTGCGCCGTGCGGCGGCTGCCGGCGATCTTCTGCGTGCAGAACAACCAGACGGCGCTGTCGACGCCGATCGGCGATCAGACCGCCGTGCGAGTGTTCGCCGACAAGGCGGCCGGCTACGGCATCCCGGGAATCACGCTCGACGGCACCGACCCGGACGCCATCGCCGCGGCGTTTACCTGGGCCGCGGAGCGCGCTCGCGGGGGCTCAGGACCGACGCTGATCGAGCTCATCGCGATGCGGATGTGCGGCCACGCGCACCACGACGACATGTTGTATCTCGGCCGCGATCCGCATCCCTCGTGGGACTATCCGGTCCCCACTGAACAGGGGTACGTCGACCGCGAGCTCTACGCGTACTGGGCAGCGCGCGATCCGATCGCCACTTACGCGGCGCGGCTCGAAGCCGACGGGATCGTTTCAGCCGCGGACGTTGCGCGCTTTCGAGCCGAAGCGGATGCGATCGTGCAGGCCGAGGCACAGGCGATCGTGGACGCACCCTGGCCGGAAGGCTGGACCGCCGGCGTTGGCGTGTTCGCCGGGGAGCCGCCGCGCGCTCACGTGGAGGTGCTGGATCCGGAGGTCCGCCTGAAGGCGGAGCCCGTCTACGAGATCGCGTTCGATCCCGGACCGCCCGCGGAGCCCAAGGGAAGGACGTTTCTCGAGGGCGTGATGCTGGGTGTTGGCGATGCGCTGCGGGCGGATCGTCGCGTGTTCGTCTACGGCCAGGACGTTGGCGGGAAGTATGGCAATGCGTTCCTGCTGCTGCGGCCGTTGTTGAACGAGTTTGGCGACCGGATTCTCAATTCGCCGCTCGCCGAGGGAGCAATCCTCGGCGTCGCCGTGGGCGCTGCTCTCGCCGGGCAGCGGCCGATCGGCGAGATTCAGTTCAACGACTTCGTCGCGACCGGCTTCAACCAGCTCGTGAACAACGCGGCGAAGTTCAGGTACCGGAACGGTGTGGGGGTGCCGATGGTCGTCCGGATGCCGTTCGGCGGGCTGCGGCATGCCGGACCCTACCACTCGCAGAACACCGAGGCGTGGTTTTATCGGACGCCGGGCCTGAAGATCGTCGTCCCGTCGACACCGCACGACGCGCGCGCGCTGATGGCGGCCGCCGTGGCCGACCCGGACCCGGTCCTGTATTACGAGCACATTGCCCTCTACCGCGACCCCCGGATCAAGCAGGTGCTGGCCGATGACCCGCCGGCGCCGCTCGCGATTGGGCGCGCGGCGCTTCGCCGCGACGGCGCCGACCTCGCGATTGTGTCGTACGGTGCCTACGTGCACGTGGCTTTGCGCGTGGCAGCGAGGCTCGCCGCTGACGGGATCGAGGCGGCGGTCCTGGACCTCCGCAGCCTCGCGCCGCTCGATCGCGCCGCGCTCGTCGCCCTGGCCCGCCGGTGCCATCGCGTGCTGGTTGTCCACGAAGACACCAGGACCGGGAGCGTCGGCGAAAGCATCGCGGCCGCCATCCAGGAGGAATCGTTCGAGTGGCTCGACGCGCCCGTACGGATTGTTGGCGCGCTCGATACGCCGGTCCCTTACTCGCCCCCGCTCGAAGAATTCTTCCTGCCGAATGAGGCGCAAGTCGAACGGGCGGCCCGCCTGCTCACGGCTTATTAACGTCACCGTCTGCTAGACTGGGCGGATGTCTCACACGGCGGCCGCCGTGACCGTGCAATCGACGCCCGGACTCTGGGCGACGCTGCGCGAAGCGGTCAAAGGGTCCCACCAGGACTACACGGAGGCGCCGGTTGGCCAGGCGGTCATCCTGCTCGCCGTGCCGATGGTGCTGGAAATGCTGATGGAATCGGTGTTCGCCGTGGCGGACATCTTCTTCGTCGGCCGGCTCGGCGCGGACGCCGTCGCGACCGTCGGCATCACCGAGTCGCTGATGACGGTCGTGTACGCGGTCGCGATGGGTCTCTCAATAGGGGCGACGGCGACCGTCTCGCGCCGGATTGGCGAGAAGAATCCCGAGGCCGCGGCGCGCGCCGCCGTTCAATCGATCGCGGTCGGCCTGCTGGTCGGCATCGTCGTGGGCGTCACCGCGGTCGCGACCGCTCCTTCGCTGCTGCGGCTGATGGGGGCGAGCGACGAGGTCGTGCGCACCGGCGCCAACTTCACACGGGTGATGCTGGGTGCGAGCGGCAGCGTCCTCCTGCTCTTTCTCATCAACGCGATCTTCCGCGGTGCGGGAGATGCGGCGATTGCGATGCGAGTCCTCTGGTTCGCCAACGCCGTCAACATCGTGCTCGGCCCGTGCCTGATTTTCGGGCTCGGCCCGTTCCCCGAAATGGGCGTCACCGGCGCGGCCGTCGGTACCGCGATCGGTCGGACCTCGGGTGTCGCCTATCAGCTGTACCTGTTGACGCGCGGCGATGGTCGAATCGCGCTGCGGGCCGACCATTTCGGGCTGGACTGGGGCGTCATGCGATCGATCATGAGGATGTCCGGAGTGGGCGTCTTCCAGAATTTCATCGCCACCGCGTCGTGGATGGGGCTGGTGCGGATCCTCACTGGCTTCGGCAGCGTCGCCGTCGCGGGGAACACCATCGGGATCCGAATCATCATGTTCGCCCTGCTGCCGTCGTTCGGTGTCAGCAACGCCGCGGCGACGCTCGTCGGCCAGAACCTCGGCGCGCGCCGCCCCGACCGGGCGGAAGCCGCCGTCTGGCGGGCCGGGCTGTACAACACGTTCTGCCTCGTGACGGTCGGGCTGATCTTCCTGCTGTTCGCGCCGCAGCTGATCCGGGTGTTTTCTGACGATCCCGAGGTCGTGCCGTACGGTGTGCGCTGCCTGCGAATCGTTGCCGCCGGCTTCCTGTTCTATGGCTACGGCATGGTGCTGACTCAAGCCTTCAATGGCGCCGGCGACACGCGGACCCCGACCCTGATCTACCTCGTCTGTCTGTGGCTGCTGGAGCTCCCTCTTGCGTGGGTGCTGGCGTACCCGCTCGGGCTCGGTCCAACCGGCGTGTTCGTCGCCGTGAGCGTCGCTTTCTCGGTGCTCGCCGTGGTCAGTGGATTTCTGTTCCGCCTCGGCTGGTGGAAAATGAAGCGCGTCTAGGAGGCAGGATGCGAACACTCTCGATCGTCGCCATCACCGTCGTGCTTTGTGCAGCTGTCGGCAGTCAGGCGCAGACGCGGCCGGCCTCGCAGGGCCGGACTTACCAGGCCGCAGGCGGGACCAAGCTGCGCCTGATGCTCGACGAGACGAACCTCGGCCCCGAGGCGTCACTCGGGGAGCTGACATTTCCGCCGAATTCGGATTCGGGCGAGCACACCCACGGCGCGATCGAGATGTTCTATGTCGTGACGGGTGAGCTGGAGCATGTCGTCAACGGCAACAGCCAGCTTCTCAAGCCCGGGATGGCCGGCTTCGTCAAGCCGCCGGATCGCGTGCGACACAAGACCGGGCCGGCAGGCGCGACGGCCGTGGTGGTGTGGGTGCCCGGAGAAGAAGGCCGCCGTCTCGCGTCCCGGTGGAAGCCTGTCGAATAAAATAGTCGCGCCACCATGTCAGAGGAACCGATGCCCACGGCCGCGGCCGCGCCAGTCGATTTCATCCGCTCGATCATCGACGAGGATCTGGCCTCCGGGAAGCATCACGGGCGCGTGGCGACGCGGTTTCCGCCAGAACCGAACGGCTATCTGCACATCGGCCACGCCAAGTCGATCTGCCTGAACTTCGGCGTGGCGCTCGAGCGCGGCGGAACGTGCAACCTGCGGTTCGACGATACCAACCCGGCAAAGGAAGACGTGGAGTACGTCGAGGCGATTAAGGAAGATGTCGCCTGGCTCGGCTTCAAGTGGGACAACCTGCTCTTTGCCTCGGACTATTTCGAGCAGCTGTATGCGTTCGCGATCCGGCTGATCGAGCGCGACAAGGCCTACGTCGACTCGCTCAGCGCCGACGAGATCCGCGCCTACCGCGGGACGCTCACCGAGCCGGGCAAGAACAGCCCGTTTCGCAATCGGCCGGTCGCCGAGAGCCTCGACCGGTTCGCCCGGATGCGCGCCGGGGAGTTCGAGGACGGCGCGCACGTGCTGCGGGCCAAGATCGACATGGCGTCGCCGAACCTGAACATGCGCGATCCGACGCTTTACCGGATCCGCCGTGCTTCGCATCACCGGACCGGCAGCGCCTGGTGCATCTACCCGATGTACGACTTCGCGCACCCGTTGTCCGACGCGCTCGAGCGGATTACGCACTCGCTGTGCACGCTGGAATTCGAGGACCATCGTCCGCTGTACGACTGGCTCGTCGAGAATCTCGTCGAGCACGATCGCCCGCGGCAGATCGAGTTCGCCCGCCTCAACCTGAACTACACGGTGATGAGCAAGCGGAAGCTGCTCCAGCTCGTGCAGCAGCGCCACGTCTCGGGTTGGGACGATCCACGGCTGCCGACGATCAGCGGCCTGCGCCGCCGCGGCTACACGCCGGAATCGATCCGCGACTTCTGCGCTCGCATCGGGGTCGCCAAGAAGGAGAATGTCATCGACGTCGCGCAGCTGGAACACAGCGTCCGCGACGACCTCAACCGCCGCGCGCCTCGTGTCATGGCAGTGCTCAGGCCGTTGAAGGTCGTGATCACCAACTACCCGGAGAACCAGGTCGAGGAGGTCGACGTCATCAACAACCCGGAGGATCCGTCGGCGGGTTATCGCAAGGTGCCGTTCTCCCGCGAGCTCTACATCGAACAGGACGATTTCCGGGAAGATCCGCCGAAGAAGTTCTTCCGGCTGGCGCCGGGCCGCGAAGTGCGGCTGCGCTGCGCCTACTTCCTGACCTGCCACGAAGTCATCAAGGACGGCTCCGGCGAGGTCGTCGAACTGCGCTGTACGTACGATCCGGCGACACGGGGCGGTGATGCGCCCGACGGCCGCCGCGTGAAGGCGACCCTGCACTGGGTGTCGGCTGCCCACGCCCTTCCGGCGGAAGTGCGCCTCTACGATCGCCTGTTTACCCTCGACGATCCCGAGCGTGAGGAGGGGCGGCCCTTTACCGATTACCTCAACCCGGCCTCGCTCGAAGTGCTCACCGCCTGCAAGGTCGAGCCGAGCCTGGCCGCGGCGACCGTGTCGTCCCGTTTCCAGTTCGAACGGCTGGGCTACTTCTCTGTCGACCCGGATTCCACGCCGGGAGTAATTGTTTTCAACAGGACAGTTTCACTCCGGGATGCCTGGGCAAGAATCGAACAGCAGCGCGCGTAGCGTTCCGGAACTCATCTTGCACAGCCGCGCGGTGTGCCAATATCTGAGCTCGGCGCGCCCGAGCTGAGCCGCAGCGGCCAGGAACGCCCCCTCGTCTCGATGGAGGGGTATGCGCGATTCGAGCAGCGCGCGCGCGAGCGCCGGATCGAACGGCGCCTCCAGGCAGCGCGACACGCCATCCGATCGCGCCAGTGGGCCGACGCCCGAGCCGCGCTCAATGAGCTCAAGGAGCTCGACCAGACCCTCCCGGAACTCGCCGCGCTCGCCTTGCAGCTCGAAGCGGCCGAGAAGCGAACGGGCCGGCATCGCGGCGCGTTCGCCGTGGCGGCGGCTGCGTTTGTCACGGTCTTGCTCGCGGCCTCGTGGATCGAGAACACCGGACTGCCGCAGTCAGACCCGATGGTCGAAACCGCCGCTCGCGCGCCTGTTCCTGAATCGTTGCGTGCATCGCGAGACATCGTCATTGATCCTCCGATCGCGACGAGCGGTGGGGCAGAGACCGTCCGTCCCGACTCAATCTCCGATCCGCCGGCTGTTCCTGTTCCGCCTTCGCGGCCGACGACCACGCTGTCACCGTCTCGGGTGTCGTTGCCGGCCGCAGCGTCGCGACCAGCTGCGTCGTCGCCATCGGCTCCGGCATCGGTGCCGGCCGCCGCGGACGCCTTCTGTGTCGTCGCCGTCGCAGCTCGAACTCCCGCCCGCGACCGCACCGGAAGTCGTTGCTCCCCCAGCGCGGCCGCCCGTCGCGCTAGCACCGCCTGCGGCCCCGGCGGCGTCGCCCAGCGCCGCGGCTCTCGATGTGGCGCCCGCCACGGTCGACGAATCGGCGCAGGTGAAGGCGCTGCTGGAGAGATATCAGGCCGCTTACGAGCGTCTCGATGCGAGGTCGGTCCACGCAGTGTGGCCGGGCGTCAACGAGGCCGCGCTCGCCCGCGCGTTCGGGGGGCTCGAGTCCCAGGCGCTCGACTTCAAGGCGTGTTACATCCAGCTGCGCGGCGCGACGGCGGATGTCCTGTGCACCGGATCCACTCGCTATGTTCCGAAGGTTGGCAGCCGCGAGCCCCGTGTGGAGCAGCTCGCCTGGAACTTCAAGCTGCGCAAGAGCGCCAACGACTGGGAGATCGAAACCGCACGGGCCGAACGATAACTGCCCCGAGCTCGCGGCACGGAGACGTGCGGAGGAAACGGTTCAGCACGGAGCCGCAGAGCCACGGGGACGCACGGAGGCTGTCACGCTGCAGCGCGACCGCCCCGCCCACCAGCGCCCCCGCGACCGCAAACAGACGAGCCACGAAACACATCAGGCATCCCCCGGCCGGGTTACCCGATGCACGCGATCCTTAATTCCCTGCTTCCTAATTACAGCCGTTCCATCTGACCGATGTGCCGGAGGACGTGCGCCGCGGTGAAGTCGGCGACCTCGAAAAGGGAGAGCGTCCCGAATGGCAGCGTGACGCAGTGGCTGACGCCGCGTTCCGCGCTCAGCGAGGCGATCGCCTTCGAGAGGTGGTGGCCGCTGGCACGCAGCCGGTCGAGCGCCACTTCAGCGCTCACCACGGCGGGCGGCTCCAGCGAGGGAGACGTCTTCGCCTTCGGCGGCAGGGACCTGGGATTGAAGGTTTCCGCGAAGCCAGCTGGCGCGGGCTTGGCCATCGCCGTCGAGCCGTCCAGCACGCCGGCGATCCACTCGTTGGTCGTGGCTACGTGGAAGCCGATCTGCGCGGCGCTCCACGCCTCCGACGCCGGCCGCTTCTCGGCCGACCCCGGCGGCAACTCCCGCAGCTTGCCGACGAGCGCGTTGTGGGCCGTCTGGAAGCGGGCGAGAATCGTGGCGGCGCGATCTGCGGACATGGCACTCCCTCGCGAAATTCAAGATTTCAGATCAATCGAAAGCTCCAATCTTAAATCTTAAATCTGAAATCCTAAATCTCATCGTAAGCTGTAGGGTCGTGGAATATCACATCACCCATTACGATCTGGAGCAGGGCGCGCTGGAGATTCAGTACATCGAGGAGTTTTTTGGCGAGTTCCCGCGCAAAAAAACCGCCGCTGAAATCGTCCGGCGCCTCGACGGGCGCGCTCACCTCATCCTGCTGGCGAATGCACCGCTCGCCGACGATCCGGGCACCGTCGTCCCGGTGTCGTTCAAGGTCGCGCACGAGATCCGGGCCCTCGAATCCTCGGACAACAAGCTCGCCGACCTGGTGTTGCGCCTCCAGGACCACGTGGAGTTCGACGGCCGACGAGTGCTGTACACGTGGATCGGCGGCACCCGGCGCGACTGGCGCGGCCAGGGGCACTTCAGGGCGCTGACCGAGCAGCAGGAGCAGTGGGCGATCGAGCAGGGGTTCGACGAGATCGTCGTCAAGACAAAGAACAGGTTCTACGACATGCGCGGCACGCTCGATCACCTCCGGTTCGAGGTCGTCAAGTACGAACGCAACCTGTCCGACAACGCGCAGTCGAAGGTGTACTTGAGCAAGAAGTTGTCGGCGGCAGTGCTCGACGCGCACCGGAGCGCGAAGACGGTCGTGCAGGCACCGGCATAGCCATGGCGCCGACGACCAACTACTCGAAGGACCTCGGCGATCGCGAGCCGCTGGCGGCGATGCGCGACAGCGTCGCGAGATTGACGGCGCTGACGCGCGGCTGGAGCGCCGCCGACTTCGAACGGCGCCTTGCGCCAGGCAAGTGGACGGCGCGCCAGGTGATGACGCATCTCGCCCAGACCGAACTGGCCCTCGGCGTCCGCGCCCGGATGGCGCTGGCCACTCCGGCCTACACGGCACAGGCGTTCGACCAGGACGTGTGGATTGGCCGCGAAACCCGGTTGAGCGGCGCCGAGGCGGTGGCCGCGCTTGCCGCCGTCAGCGCCATGAACGTTGCGCTGTTCGCATCGCTCTCAGCCGCCGACCGCGAAACGGCAATGGCCCATCCCGAATACGGTTCGATCACCGTCGACTGGATCATCCACACGCTCGCCGGCCACCAGATTCACCACCTCAACCAGCTCGTCCTGCTCGGCATTCCTCATTCCAAATTCCACATTCCAAATTGAGGTATCTCTTCAAAGATCCCGGTGCGGCGATCCTTCCGCACCCGGTTCCACTCGAACGCCCGGCCGTTCATCGCGACGTAAACCCCTGATCGGAGCACCTGCACGAACGAAAGCGCGCTGCCGAGATTGAACAGGCCATCCGAGCTGCCGAACGCGTACGGCACCATCGCACCGGTCAGGACGATCGTCTTGTCGCCGATTACCGGCAGGGCGTCGGCCAGCGCCCGCGCCGTCTCGATCATCGTATCGGTGCCATGGGTGACGAGGATGCGCGTCTCGTCCACCTCGCGGCAGCGCGCGACGATCTCGGCGCGGTGATGGCCGGTCATCTCGAGGCTGTCGATCATCATCAGCGTGGTGATCGACAGCTCGACGCGCGCGCGGCCGAGGCGCAGCATTTCCGGCAGGTGCGTGTCCTTGAAGGTCAGCGTGCCGGCGAGCTCGTTGTATTCCTTGTCGAACGTGCCGCCGGTGACGAAGATCCGGATCACCTTACTGGTTGGTCGACCTCGCGCCGCCCGCGTCGGCGGCCGCCTGGTACAGCGCGTTGAACAGGAGCGGGAAGGTGGCGTGCGTCTGACCGCGGTGCTGGGGACGGATGCCGAACAGCACGACGCGCCCGGGATTCATGTCGATCGAGACCACCGCGGCCCGGCCGGCCATGAGCTCCTCGCCCTGCAGCCAGCCGGAGGCCACCACGTTGACCGCGGGGAAGCGCGCGGCCACCGTCGTCTTGTAGGAGGTGAACCCATCGATGGCGGCGAAGAACGGACTGTTCGTGTAGAACGCGAAGGTCTCAGGCGCCAGGCCCTGGGCGAGCGGATGCGACGGATCGATCTGAAGGTTCAGGATCGTGCCGGGTGCGTAGTGCTGCTCGCGCCGGAGCGTGCGCTTCAGGTTGCGGACCGGAATGGGCAACCGATCGATGGCCAGATCCGACGCCGCGCCCAGCGTCACGAGCGTGCCGCCATCGCCGACGAACCGGATGATCGCCTCCATGCCGAGCTCGCCGATCCCGCCGCGATATTCCGGCCGGACGGTTTCTGCCGAGTAGCCGTCCAGGATTTCCCGCGGCAGCTGATCGGGGATGACGAGCACGTCGAATCGCTGGCGCAGGCCGCCTCGCTTGATCGTCTCGTTGTTGATGGTCGCCGGCGCGAATTCGTACTGCTCGAGTACCCAGCGGGTCCACCCTTCGTCCATGTTGCCGCTGGTGAACGGCGAGTACAGGGCGACTCGCGGCGGCCGCGTCATGACCAGCGGCGGCTCCTCGTGAGGTTCATCCGGGCGATCGGTCGCCGTCACGGTCAGGCCAAACTCGCGCGCAATCCCGTCCGCCTGATCCCGGCCGATGCGGGTGACCGATACGCCGGCCTTCCGGTCGAGCTCGACGCGGGCGCCGGCCTTCAGCAGCCGGTTGATGGCGATGGCCGTGTCGGGGCCGGCATATTCGAACGTAAACCGGCCGCCGGTCCCATCGACCCTGCCGGCGACTTGCGGCTCGCTCTGCACCGGAGACAGCTTGAGACCCGGCGGCAGCGGTGCGTTGCTGAAGTCGACGTTGACCCCGAGCAGCATGCCGAGCGACCAGGCCGTCACGTCGTAGGGCGGCTCGGCCGGCGCGTTCGGTCCGCGCCTCACTTCCGGGTAAACCTGCGACTCGAGGAGATCCTTGGCGTACCTCGCGAAGACCTGTGACATCGGGATGACGTAGGTCCCGGCCACATACCGCCGCCGCTCCGATTCGAATGGGCCCTCGGCACGAAACACGTCGACCCCGCCCAGCCGGAGCCGTTCGACGAGATGGCCGACCTCCCTCGGGTCGTGCTGCTCATCGGGTGCGATCAGGATCGCCGTGGGATCGCCCCGCCTGCGCTCTTCGACCGTCTGCCGGTTGATCTCGAAGATGTTCCGCAGGATCGTCTCGCGGCGATCGGCAACCGTTTCGAGCAGAGCAACGGTCGAGATCAGGCTGTAGTCGACGATATCCCTGAGCGTCCAGCGTCCGCCCATCCAGGGACGGGGATACTCGGTGCGCGGAATGATGTCGAACGGCGGCAGCAGCGGCGCCGAATCGAATCGCGGCGCGCCGCTGCCTCGTCCGCCATTGGGCGGCCCCGGCTGGCCGGCACTGGCGCGGAGCTGCTCGAGCGGCGATGCCACGCGCGCGCTGGCGATCTCAGTGAGCAGCCCGATCTGGTTGTGCCACCAGCCGCTCCACGCGAGCGGCCCCTGCCAGAAGTTGGTGTAGGTCGAGTTGTAGATGATCCCTTCTTTACCGGCGGCCTCCAGCGCCGCGGCCTGCGACTGGCCGATGATGCCGTTCCAGCGGTAAATCAGCGGATGCACGTTCGGGTTGATCGGATCGGCCGCCGGCATCACGAACATGCGTGCGCCGTTGCTGTTCATCTGATGCTGATCGAGCCAGACGGCCGGCAGCCAGTCGTGCCAGACGAGCCGCGCGATGTACTGGCTCTCTTTCTGCGTGAGCATGTACATGTCGCGGTTCAGATCGTGGCCGGCATACTTGTGATACAGGTGGGGAAGCGGGCTGACCTCGAAGGGCGTTCCGGCGTTGCGGTAGAACCAGTCGGTGACCATCACGTGGCCGTCGGGGTTCGTGCTCGGCACGACGATCAGGAGAACGTTATCGAGGATGCGTTTCGTCGCCGGCGATTCGTCGGTGGCGAGCCGGTGCACCAGTTCGAGCGTCGCCTGCGTCGGCCCCACCTCCGTCGAGTGGACACCGGCGGTGACGAGGACGACGGCCTTGCCCTGTCGAAAGATGTCTTCGCGCTCGCGGGCGTTCGGAATGCCGTTCCTGAAGTACAGCCGCCGTTCGAGTTGCCGGTAGCGCTCGAGGTTCTTGATCGTGTCCGCGTCGCCGACCAGCACGCTGATGAACGGGTGACCGTCGGTGGAGGGACCGAGCTCCTGCACCCGCACGCGATCGGATGACGCCGCGGCGAGCTTCATGTAGTCGACGATCTTGTCCCACCGCGCCAGCTGGTTGTCGGCGCCGACCCTGAACCCGATAAACTGGTCGGGAGGCTGGAGCGTGCCGGCGGCATCGAGACCGCCGGCGGCGGCGACACAGGCGAGTGCGGCAACGGCGAGAAGCTTTCGGGCTCGTACAGGGACGGACCGGGCGCCAACGGCCATTAAAAGAGAATAGGTCACGATTCCCTCATAGACAAATGGATAACGCGCTTCACGCGGTCAGCCGCATGGACCGGATCCAGGCGCCGATTGTCGCCGTGGTCGGCGACTGGATTCGCCAGACGCCGGGAACGATTTCACTCGGCCAGGGCGTCGTGCACTACGGCCCGCCGGCCGCCGCTCTCGACGCCGTCCAGGCCGCCCTGGGCTCCCCGGCGACGCACGAGTACCAGCCGGTCGCCGGCCTCCCGGTCTTGCGCGAACGGATCGCCGGCAAGCTGGCCGCCGAAAACGGGATCGAGCTGGCCGGTGCCAGCCGCGTCATGGTGACCGCGGGCGGCAACATGGCGTTCATGCACGCGGTGATGGCCACCACCACCCCCGGCGACGAGGTCATCCTGCCGGTGCCGTTTTACTTCAACCACGAGATGGCGATTGAAATGGCGGGCTGCCGCGCGGTGCGCGTGCCGACCGACGATCGCTACCAGCTGCGCGTCGACGCCATTGCCGCCGCCGTGACCGGCCGGACGCGCGCGATCGTCACGATCTCGCCGAACAACCCGAGCGGCGCAGTCCTGCGCGAGCGTGAACTGCGCGCGGTCAATGCGCTCTGCCGCGATCGCGGGATCTACCATTTCTCTGACGAGGCGTACCAGGTACTTCACCTACGGCGATGCCCGGCACACGTCGCCGGGTTCGTTCGCCGATGCCGCCGGCCACACCCTTTCGCTGTACTCCCTGTCCAAGGCGTACGGCTTCGCCGGCTGGCGCATCGGGTACATGGTGTACCCCGAGCACCTCGACGCGGCGATGATGAAGAGCCAGGACACGATCCTGATCTGCCCCACCGTGGCGTCACAACTGGCCGCGTTGGCCGCGCTCGACGTCGGGCGCGCTTACTGCGAGCCGCACCTACGCGCGCTCGCGGAGATACGCGAGATCGTGATCTCGCAGCTGGCGTCGCTCGCCCCGCTCGCGCACGTGCCGGCCGCCGACGGCGCGTTCTACTGCCTGCTCAACGTGTCGACCGCGCTGGACCCGCTCACGGTCGCGGAGCGGTTGATCCGCGAGCATCTGGTCGCCGTCATTCCCGGCACCGCGTTCGGGATGACCGACGGGTGCTACCTGCGCGTGGCCTACGGTGCGCTCCAGAAGGAGACGGTGACGGAAGGCATCGGACGTCTCGTCCGCGGGCTGCGCGCCATCTGTTCGTAGGATGATTGAAGCCATCTTCTGGGACAACGACGGCGTGCTCGTCGACACCGAGCATCTCTATTTCGAGGCCACGCGGCAGGTGCTCGCGTCGGTCGACATCCCGCTGACCGAAGACGGCTATCGCGAGCTGTTCCTCCAGCAGGGAAGGGGGGCATGGCACCTCGCCGAGGCGCGCGGCCTGCCCCCGGCGGAGGTGCAGGCACTCAAGCAGCGGCGAAACGCGTTGTACGCCGAGCTGATCGCCACCGCACCGCGTGTGCTGCCGGGCGTGCTCGATGTCGTGTCCTCGCTGCACCGGCGATACCGTATGGGCATCGTCACCAGCTCACGCCGCGACCACTTCGAGATCATCCATCGCGGCACCGGACTGCTGCCGTACTTCGATTTCGTGGTCACCGCGGACGACTGCCCGCGAACCAAGCCGTGTCCCGATCCGTACCTGCGGGCGATCGAGGCGAGCGGGGTCGATCCGGCCTCGGGGGTGGCCGTCGAGGATTCGGAGCGCGGCCTGGAAGCAGCCACCGCGGCAGGGCTGCGTTGCGTGATCGTGCCGAGCCGGCTCACGCGGACCCAGTCATTCGACGGGGCTCTGCGTCTGGAGAGCATTTGCGATCTGCCGGTGCTCTTGTCGTCCCTGTAGTGAGTCCTTTGTGTCCTGTGTGTCCTTTGTGGTGAACTGATCAGCCCATGACCTCACTCGTGAATCGTCAGTGGCGGCTTGTCCGCCGCCCCGTCGGAATGGTGACGCCGGCCGATTTCGAATACGCGGAAGGCACCGCCGCGGTCCCCCGCGAGAACGAATGCCTCGTCCGGACGCTCTACGTCTCGTTCGATCCGGCAATGCGCGCCTTCCTCCACGATCGACCGAGTTATGTGCCGCCCCAGCCGATCGGCGAGGTGATGCGTGCCGGGGCCGTCGGGCAGGTCGTCGAGTCACGCAGCCCGCAGTTGCGCGCTGGAGATCTCGTCGTGGGCGGGTTGGGCTGGCAGGAATACGCGGCGGTGCCAGCGCCCTCTGCGATGAAGATCAGGGGCGACTTTCCGCTGCCCGATTACCTGGGCGTCCTTGGCGGCATCGGGCTGACCGCCTATTTCGGCCTCTTCCAGGTGGCGAAGATGGCTGCCAATGAGACCGTCCTCGTTTCGGGTGCCGCGGGCGCGACCGGATCAACGGCCGCCCAGATCGCCAGGCTCAAGGGCTGCCGCACGATCGGTATCGCCGGCGGACCGGCCAAATGCCGCTGGCTGCTGGACGAGTTGCACCTGGACGCCGCGATCGACTACAAGCACGAGGACGTTTCGGCACGGATCGGCGAGCTCTGTCCGAACGGCGTCGATGTTTACTTTGACAATGTCGGCGGGCGGATTCTCGAGGCGGCGATCGGCCGGATGGCGGTTCGCGGCCGGATCGCGCTCTGCGGGATGATTTCCGGCTACAACGACGTGCATCCTGCTCCGGGCCCTTCCAACCTTTTCGAGATGGTCACCAGGCGGATCCGGATGGAGGGTTTTCTCACCTTCGATTTCGCATCGCAGTTCGACGAAGGCCGACGCGATCTCGAAAGCTGGCTCGCGGCAGGTCAGCTCAAGTCGTACGTCGACGTGCAGGAAGGCTTCGAGAACATCCCGAAGACGTTCATGCGCATCTTCACGGGCGAGAACATCGGCAAGCAGGTCCTGAAGATTGCCGATCCGAGCTGAGGAACTCAGTTCCTCAGTTTCAAACGTCAAGTTCTTCCGCCTCGTCGGCGCGATCCATGATGAAGCGGAAACGCGCGGACGCGTCCTTGCCCATCAGTTCGTTGATCACGCGATCGGTCACGATCTGATCGGTGACCTCGACGCGAAGGAGTCGCCGCGTGCGCGGGTTGAGCGTCGTCTCCCACAGCACCCGGGGCATCATCTCGCCCAACCCCTTGAACCGCGTGATATCAGCGGCGGCGCGGCTGCCGTTCTTGCCGTGCTGCTTCAGGATCGCGTCCCGCTGCGCGTCGTCGAGCGCCCAGAACGTCTCCTTGCCGATGTCGATCCGGTAGAGCGGCGGCTGGGCGAGGAACACCTTGCCACCGGCGATGAGCTGCGGCAGGTGCCGGTACATGAACGTCAGGAGAAGGGTCGCGATATGGTTGCCGTCGGAGTCCGCGTCGGCGAGGATGATGACCTTGCCGTAGCGCAGCTTCGAGAGCTCGAAGTTCTTTCCGAGGCCGCAGCCGAGCGCCGTGACGAGATCCGACAGCTCCTTGTTCTCGAGCACTTTCGCGAGCGAGGCGCTTTCGGCGTTCAGCACCTTGCCGCGCAGCGGCAGGATCGCCTGACGGGCGCGATCGCGTCCCTGCTTTGCGGATCCGCCGGCCGAGTCGCCCTCGACGACGAACAGTTCGCTGCCCTCGCTCGTCGGGTTGGTGCAGTCACTCAGCTTCCCTGGAAGGTTCAGGCGCGACGAGGTGGCGCTCTTGCGGGAGACCTCGGCCTGGGCGGCCCGGCTCGCCTCACGCGCCCGCGCCGCGAGGATGATGCGCGCGACGATCGCTTCGGCCACGCTGATGTTGTGATTCAGCCAGTGCTCGAGTCCGGGCCGCACGATCCCGTCGATCGCCGATAGCAGCTCCGGGTTGTTGAGCCGGTCCTTGGTCTGGCCCTGGAACTGCGGCTCCTGAACGAACACGCTGAGTACTCCGGTCATCCCCTCCCGGATATCCTCCGCCGTGAGCGTCACGCCTTTCGGCGACAGGTTATGCGTCTCGATGAAGTTCCGCATCGCCTTGCCGAGCCCGGCCCGCAGGCCGTTCTCGTGCGTGCCGCCCGACCCGGTTGGAATCCCGTTGACGTACGACCGCAGGTGCTCATCGGTTGCTTCGGTCCACTGCAGCGCGAGATCGACGCGCAGGTCGTCACCCTTGGCCAGCGTGAACGCAGCATCGTGCACCGGCTTGGCGCCGCGCGCGGCGACGATTGCCTTCAGATAATCGACGAGGCCTTCGCGCTGCTCGAAGACCGTCTTGGTCTTCGTGGTCTCGTCGTCGAAGACGACCTTCAGGCCCTTGTGCAGGTAGCTGGCCACCTCGAGCCGCTCGCGGATGACGGCCGGGTCGAACTCGATCTTCGGAAAGATCGCCGCGTCGGGATGGAAGTAGACCGTCGTGCCGGTGCCGCGCGCCGGCCCCAGCTTCTTCAACGCGGAAACGGCCTTGCCCTGCTTGAAGCGCATTTCCCACAGCGCGCCGTCGCGCTTCACCGTCGCGACGAGCTCCTTCGACAGGGCGTTGACGACGCTCGCGCCGACGCCGTGAAGGCCGCCGGCGGTCTTGTAGTTGTCGTGCTCGAACTTCCCGCCGGCGTGGAGCACGGTGAAGACCATCTCGAGCGCGCTCTTCTTCGTCTTCGGGTGCTTGTCAATCGGGATGCCGCGGCCGTCGTCCTCGATCGTGAGCGATGAGCCGTCGGCATGCAGCGTGACGCGGACGTTCGACGCATGCCCGTTCATCGCCTCGTCGATCGAGTTGTCGAGAATCTCCCAGACCAGGTGGTGGAGGCCGGCCGACCCGACGCCGCCGATAAACATGCCGGGACGCTTCCGGACGGGCTCGAGTCCCTCGAGAACCGTGATGTCTTTCGCCGTGTAAGTGGCGGTCGCCATGTAAGATAATCACCCTCGAAAATGCTGCGCGGAATCCTGGTTGCCACGATTGTAGCGGCATTTCCGCTGTCGGCAGTGGCCGCCGGGTCCGTCTCTGAAGACATCCCGATTCCCGGCGGGACCGCGGCGGTCGCCGGCGCGGCGGGGCTTCCCGAAACGCCCGATCGATCGCGGTTCGTGTCGGAGATCACGAGGCTGGTTTTCGAGGCGCCGCCGCGCGATCGGCTCGCGGGGTTGCCGCCGGCCCTCGCGGCGTTGTCGCCGGCCAGCCGGCTCAGCGCTCACCTGGTTGTCGCGTCGCGCTTGCAGCGTGCGCTTGCGGCCCTGCCCCAGAAAACGATCTCGCTCGCCAACGCCGACGGCGGTACGCGGCGCCAGATGACGGAGCTGCTGGATGTCATGGGACTGCGGTTCCGGGAACGGCGCGGCACGCTTGCGGTGGAGCCGATCGGCAACCCCGAAGCCGCGCAACGCGCCATGCTGCTTGGCAATCTCGGCGTTGACGTCGGCAGCATCGCCGATGCGCTGAACAGCGGCAAGGCGGTGACGGTGACGCTGCCGGCTGATGTCGTCCCGGTGCCGCTGTCCGCGGCGGTATGGTCTGACGTGATCCTCCAGCGCAAGGTACTGCCGGTCGACCTCTTCGCGGCCATCCTGGCCGACGATCGCGCGGCGCTGCTGTGCCACGGCCTGGCCGGCCTCGACGACCTGACGCTGCAGTACCTGGCAGAGAATCGGGCGATCCTTCGGGGGTTGTACACGCAAGCCGGCGTGTTCTCGGCGTTCGGCAGCCGCCTCAAGATCCGCGACGGCCGTGTCGTGACGCCGGGCGAAGACCTGCAGGCCGAAGCCCGCACCGTCTGGGAGCAACTGGTCGAGGCGAAGACCACCGAACCCGCCCGGTTCATTTCGTCACTGTTCGCGAGGCGCGAAGGCCGGCTCGCCTATGTCTACGACACGGTCGCTGAGCTCGACCAGCCGCGCATCGCGTTTACGCTCGGCCTGTGGATCAAGGATCCCGAGCAGCGACACGAGCAGGCCCGCGCGCTCCTGTCGGCCATTGCTGACGCCTATCCCGAGTGGTCCACGCCGCGGCGTCCATTCGTCCGGCCGCTGCACGACCTCGCCACGCTCTTCACCGCTGTCTCGGTCAACGAAGACGGCAGCCCGCGCTATCCAGCCGCGCGACGCCTCTGGGAACGAGCGTTCGAAGGCCAGGACCTGCCCGATGATCCCGCGCGTCAGCTCCGCGACAGCGAGCAGAGCGGATCGATCACTGCGGCCTTCCTCGCACAGGCCATCGCGATGGGCGATGTCCGCGTGCGCGGACAACGGCTGATGCAGCTCGCCTTCGGGTACCGAGTGTTCGGCGACGCCACGGCGAGCGAGAGCGACGACGTCCTCGTTGCACTGCGGGCGTTCGTGCGCTACAGGACCGCAATGCTCGGCATCGAGCAGATCGGCATCCGCAAGCCCGCCGTGTACGCCACGGCTGCGCGGCTCGCCGAATCTCTCGGCCGGCTGCAGGGGGGCCGGGCGTTCATCGCCCTCAGCCAGTTCCAGGGTGCGGTCGCCGTCATCGTGCGGCTCGCGAGGAACGGCTCGACGTCCCTGGCCGGCGCCGAGGAGCTGATCACCTCGCTCTCCCGCGTGCCGATCGGCGGCGACGGCCGGCTGTCGGGCGGCTTGATCGACTGGGTGCGTCGCGAGCTGTTGAAGGGCGAGGACGATGCGGCCGAATATGCGCTGGTCAACGCGCTCGGCGGTCCAACGCTTCCTGACGCGCCGATCATCGAGTGGGAAGGCGGGCGGTACCGCTTCGATCTGGCCGCCGCCGAATCCGAGCGGTTGCGCCGCGTTCGCCAGAGGCAGGGTGGCTACTCGCTCGACGCCGCGGTGCAGCTCCATTCGACGGCGCGGTCGCTCAGCGCGTCGACTCTCGACCTGGATGACATTTCGCGCCTGTCGGCCGCGCTCGAGCGCATCCAGCGGTTGCTGCCGCGCAAGGGCGAAGTCAGCCCGTCCGAGCGGGTGCCCGGCGGCGCTGAAGGACTGCGCGATCCCCACGTGATGGTCGAGCGGGCGATCCTCGCGCTCGCGCGGATCACACGTCCGCGCGATACGTCGCGGGCCGGTGAGGTGGCGGTCGAGCTGCTCGAGGCGGCGGATATCGTCATCGCAGAAGTGCTGAGCTCGATCGCATACGCCCTGGCATTGGGCGACCCGAGCGGCCCTACGCTATTGGGCGGTGACGTGGCACGCCGCCACGATTTCGGCGTCGGGTCGAGGATTCCGGGGGTCCGTGACTTCGAACCCTGGAGGATTCCGGAACCCCACAACGCCGATCCTGGCGTTCCGTGGCATGTGACCGGTTCGCTGATCGGCCTCGACGTCGGCCTGGCGCCCCTGGCCCTGCAACGGCTTGCCGGGGATATGTTAGTGGGCCCGCCCGTGCTGGGCTCGAACGATCGCGAAACTTTCGCGCAGTCTGTCGCCCTGATCAATCCTTACACCCTGCGGGACTCGGAGCGCGATAGGATTGGGGTGGCAATACAGCGTGGCCGCCAGCGCGCCGCCCAGGCCCGAAACGACGCCGATCTCGACGCGCTCGCCAACGCGGTCCGGATGGACGGCTGGCGGAGACGGGCGCTGCATTGGACGGCCGCCAACGAGCCTGAACGCACGCTTGCGCTGCTGTCACTGAACGAGTTGTACGTGCTCGGCGGCGGCGACATCTCCGAGGTGCATGCCTGGGGCACCGCCATGACGCCGTCGTGGGGCTGTCTGTGTACCCGGATGCCGGCGCCCAACGCGTGGAGGTTCGTCACGGGGCGCCCGCAGGTCGGCATGATCGGTTCCTCCGTGCCCGACGTGATACTGCATGTCGCAGCCGGCCTCAACGAGCTCGATCTGCCGGCCGGCCTGGCGAGAAGCGTCCTGAGCACAGCGATGCAGGAGTTCGTCGACACGGTTCGGCCCAACGACGGCAACGACTGGCTCGCGCTCGTTCGCGGCGCGCTGACGATGACGCGCGAACGTCTCGAGGATTTCGTCGCGGCGGCGGCGGCGGTCGGCGGACCGCTCGTGCCCGTGACCGCGGCGTCCGCACGGTGACGACAATGACGCCACGCAAGCTCGCTCTGATGATCTGGGCGGCAATGAGCCTTGCCGTCGTCGCCCAGGCCCCCTCGGCGAGCAATCCGATCGTCGAGTTCCGCTTTCCGGACGACAAAACCTACCTCGCCGGGCCCGTGGTGCTTCGGGTCCTCGTCGATCCTCCGTCCGCCGTGGAGAAGTTGAGTTTTACTGTCGACGGGCGCGAAGTGTGCACGGTAGAGAAGCCGCCGTTCGATTGCGAATGGGATGCCGGCCAGGAAGTCGTTGAGCGGCTGATTCGGGTGGTTGCGTACTTCGTCGGCGGCGGGCGAACCGCGCGGATGGTGCGGACGCAGGGCCTTGGTGTCACCGAAAAGGTCGACGTCGACATCGTCCAGGTGACGGTCACCGTGACGAACGATCGCGGCGAGTTCGTTGCCGGTCTGCCCCAGAGCGCCTTCCACGTCATGGAGGACGGCAAGCCCCAGACCATCACCTATTTTGCGTCGGAGGACGTGCCGTTGGAGCTGGTGGTCGCCGTCGACGTCAGCGGCAGCATGGCGCCGGTGATCCCGAAGCTGAAGCAAGCCGTCAAGGCGTTTCTCGGCGCGGTGCCGGCGGACCATCGGCTGTCGCTGTACGGTTTCAACGACACCGTGTTCGCGCTCACGCGGAAGCCGACGGATCCCCCGGAGGAACGAGTCAAGGCGGTGGACCGGCTGGCGCCATGGGGCGCGACCGCGCTGTACGACGTCATCGTGAGCAGCATCGAGACGCTGGGCACGCGCACCGGCCGCAAGGCGCTCATCGTGTTCACCGACGGCGAGGATCAGGGCAGCCACGTGACGCTCGACCAGGTGGAGCAGCGTCTCCAGGCGAGCGACGTCACCTTGTACCTGATCTGCCAGGGCCGGTGCCTGTCAGTCGACCGCTTGAAAAAAGTGATGGAACGGCTGTCGACGCCGACCGGCGGCCGCGTGTTCGCGATGGCCAGCATCGGCGAATTGAGCAGTGCCTTCGACACGCTCCTCGACGAGCTCTCACATCAGTACTTAATCGGCTACCCGCCGCCCGGCGAGATCCGCGACGGCAAGCTCCACACGATCAGGGTGCGTGTCGACGGACACAACAACGTCCGCGCGCGCAATGGCTACTTGTTCACCGCACGGCCATGACCATGGGAATCACGGTTACTCCGCGCATCGCACGCTGGGTCGTCGTCGCCGCCGGAGTCGGTGTCGCCGTCGGCGTGGCGCGCGCACAGGATCAGACGCCACGGTTCAGGTCGGGGGTTGACGTCACGTCCGTCGACGTCACCGTCGTCGACGAGCGCGGCCGGCCGATCCTGGGATTGAAGCCCGAGGACTTCACGGTTCGCCTGGATGGGAATGAGCGGCGTGTGGTCAGCGCCGACTGGGTCCCGCTGACGACGCCTGAAGGGCCGAAGCCGCCGCCTCCGCCGGAAGGCTACTCGTCGAACGAAGGTGGCAGCGGCGGCCGGCTGATTCTGCTGGTGGTCGATCAACCCAACATCAGGTTCGGGGGGTTCATCGGAATTCGCAAGGCGGTGACCGGCTTCATCGACCGCCTGCAGCCGTCCGATCGCGTGGCGCTCGTGGGCATCGGCCCGGGTGCGCCGTCCGTCCCCTTCACGGCAGACCGTGAACGGCTTCGCAAGGCGGTCGAGAAAACGACTGGCCAGCGCCAGACCATATCGAGGGGCTTTTACACGATTGCGATTTCCGAAGCGATGCAGGTGCGGCGAGGCGACACGACGGTTCAACGTCGCGTCCAGATACGCGAGTGCGGAGATCCGTCGACCGCGCCGCCGCGCGAGGCGCAGCGCATCGAGATGTGCTTCGTGTCGGTCGAGGCCGAAATCCACGCCGTCGCCGCCACCAGTTCGTTCGACGGCGAACAGACGCTGAACATGTTCCGCGACCTGCTTGGCGCGCTCCGCAGCGTCAACTCGCCGAACACGCTGATCCTGATCACCGAGGGCTTCGTGCTCGACGATCAGCATCCATCCTTCACCCAGATCAGCAACCTCGCTGCGGCGGCGCGCACCAGCATCTACGTGATGAAGCTCGACGAGCAGCTGTTCGACATTTCCGAGGCGCGGGCGCCCGATCCAACGACACGCTTCGAAGATCGAAACGAGAAATCGATCGGCGTCGAGATGCTGGCCAGTTCGACGCGCGGATCGCTGTTCAATATCGTCAACAGCGGCGATTTCGCCTTCGAGCGGATCGAGGCGGAGCTTTCCGGGCAGTACCTGCTCGGCGTCGAGTCGAACCCGCTCGACAAGGACGGCAAGCCGCACTCGATCAACGTCTCGGTGAACCGGCGCGGCGTCACCGTGCGGTCGCGCCGTCAGCTCACGATGCGGCCCGAAGACAGCCGGCCAAAAACGGCTCGCGAAACCGTGATGGCCGGCCTGACCTCGCCGCTGCCCTTGTCCGCCCTGCCGCTCAGGGTGGCGACCTTCGCGCTTCAGGGGCAGGGGCGCGACGGGAAGGTGCAGCTCGTGATTCATGCGGACGTCGGCGTGAACTACACGACCACCCGGGCGGTGTCGCTTGGCTACATGTTCACGGACAAGGAGGGCCGGATCGTCGAAAGCCAGGCGGCGTCGGCGCGCCTGAAGCCGATGCTGGAGGGCGTGCCCTCGCCGCTCCAGTTCACCGGCGGCGCCGCGCTGCCCCCGGGCGACTACACGCTCAAGATCGCGGTCGTCGACGGCGACCTTGCCGGCAGCCTCGAACATCCGGTCCACGCGACGCTGTTGAACGCCGGCGACATCTCGCTGAGCGAGCTGATGGTCGGTGGTCCTGTCGATCCGTCCGAGGTGCGGCCAACGGTCGGGCACACCGTGACGTTCGGCAATCTCCAGGCGTACCTCGAGGCATACGGCGCTCCGGTCAAGGGCTTGAAGGTCAGATACGAGATCGCTGCGACGCCGGACGGCGACGCGATGCTGGCCGCCGACGTGCCGGCCCGCGCTGCCGGTGGCGAGCGCGCGATCTTCAACCGCGTGCTCCCGGTCCGGCAGCTGCCGCCTGGCAACTACCTGCTGCGTGCCGTGCTGACCGCCGAAACCGGCCTGGCGAAGAGCCCGCTGAGACTCCTGCGGCCGTTCGAGATCGCACCGCCCGCGGTGTTGATGACCTCGGCCGACAGCCCGCCGCCCGCGGGCCCGTCGGCCACCGAACTGTTCCTGCCGGTCGGCGAAGAGGTATTCGATCGCCCCTTCGACCGCAGTGCGATGGCCCGGCCGGCAACGCTCGGGACGTTCCGATCGCGCATCGCCGAACCGTATGTGGCAACATTCGACAAGGGCGTCACGGCGCTCGAGGCCGGCGACTACCAGACCGCCGAGACGAGTTTCAAGGCCGCGATTACCCCGACCGAGGACAGCTCCGCGGCGCTGACCTATCTGGCTGCGACGTTTGCGGCGTCAGGCCACGATCGCGAGGCGGCGAGCGCATGGCAGACGGCGCTCATCGACGGCGCTGCCATTCCCGAGATCTACCTCTGGCTCGGTGACACCCTGCTGCGGGTGCACGACCTGCCCCACGCGCGGGCCATCCTCGAGGAGGCGGTCGGCAAGTGGCCGACCGACGCGCGCTTCGCGAAGCCATTGGCGATGCTGTACGCGACGATGGGGCTGGGACGCGAGGCGGTGCGGACGATGCAGCGCCATCTCGAGGCGCAGCCGGCGGACGTCGACGGCTTGTTCATGGGCGTTGAGTGGATTTACAACCTGCACACGAACGGGGCCGTGGCCCGGTCGAAGGCCGAGGACCTGAAGGTGGCTCGCACCTACGCCGGCGCCTACGAGCGCGCGAAGGGGCCGCAGGTGGCGCTCGTGAAGCAATGGATTCGAGTACCTCGACCCGCCGCCAACCACCCGGCGGCGGTAATCCCTCTGCTGGCCTGGCTGGCGCTGGCCACCCAGGCATCGGGGCAGGACCAACCGCCGCGCTTCCAGTCGGGCGTCGACATCACGTCGGTCGACGTGAGCGTCGTCGACGGTAATGGCCGACCCGTTCAAGGTCTGACGCCTGCCGACTTCAACGTTCGCATTGGCGGCGCCGCGCGCCGCGTCGTGACGGCGGACTGGGTTCCGCTGACGGCAACAGCCGGCCGTGGCGGCAATGTCGCGGCAATCCCCGATACCTTCACCAGCAACCTCAACGCCACACCCGGCCGCATCATTCTCGTCGCGATCGATCAGCAGAACATTCGATTCGGCGGCGCGATCCCGATTCGCGACGCGCTCGCCGCCTTCGTCGACCGGCTCCAGCCATCCGATCGCGTCGGCCTGATGATTCTCGGGCGCGGAGGGCAAAGCGTGCCCTTCACCGCCGATCGACAGGCCGTCAAGGCGGCGCTCGCCCGCATCGCCGGCCAGAAGATCGTCGTCGCGGCGTTCCGCCACCAGATGGCGATGTGGGAGGCGCTCGCCATCCATCAGGACGACAACGAGGTCTACCGGGCGGTCGTCATGCGCGAGTGCGGCAGTGATCCAGCTGCCGGCACAAGTGGACGCAACAGCAATGCGGCGGAAGTCTGCCCGAATGAAGTGTCGGCCCAGGCCCGTTCGATGGCCGTGAGCGCCATCGACGACGGTGAGCGCATGCTGAACGCGCTGCGCGCATATTTCGAGGGCATGCGCCGGGTGGAAGCGCCCAAGTCGCTGGTGCTGGTGACCGAAGGATTCATCCTCGACCCGCAACGGCCTTCGTTCATCGAGCTCGAGCGGCTCGCGGCCGCCGCCCGGACCAGCGTCTACGCGCTGCGGCTCGATCAGCGGGGCATCGATGGTTCCCTGAATAGTGCGCCCGCGCCCGGCAGTGCCGGGATGGATCGCATGGTCCTTCGGCAAGGTCTCGACTTCCTTGCGAACGCGACGCGCGGCCAGGTGTTCAACGTCGTCACGTCGCCGGATTCGGCGTTGCGGAGCATCGAGCTCGATCTGTCCGGCTATTACCTGCTCGGAGTCGAATCCGACCCGGCCGATCGCATCGAAGAGGGCCGCGACGTCAGCGTCGCGGTGAATCGCCCCGGCGTCACGGTCAGGCCGCGGCGGCGCTTGCTGTTCGACGACCCCGCGGCAACGGCGAAGGACCTCGCGGCGCGCGCGCTGGCGTCGCCGCTCGTCTCCTCGGCCGTGCCGATTCGTGTCGCCGCGTACGCCTTCGGCGGACAGGAGCGCGGCAAAGTGCAGCTCACCGTTCGCGCGGAAATCGGCGAGGGATACTCGTCACCGGTGTCGATGGTCGTCGGCTACCTGCTGCTCGGCGCGGACGGCAAGGCCGTGGACAGCCGCGGCGTCGAGCGGGAGCTCAGGCCGCTCATCGACGGGGTTCCGTCGGCGCTCCAGTTCGCGGCGACGATCAGCGTCGAGCCCGGCGAGTACGTGCTCCGCGTCGCAGCCACGGACGGCAGCCGCGTCGGCAGCGCCGAGCGGAAGGTTTCGGCGCGGCTGCACGAGGCGGGCGAGCTCCGCACGAGCGACGTCATCGCCGGCGGTCCCGTCTACACGACGACGTCGCTTCAACCGACCGTCACGTCGACGGTTGCGTTCGGCAATCTGCACGCATTCCTTGAAACGTACGGCGCGGCGGCGGCCGGTGCGACCGTCAGGTTCGAAGTGGCGAGGACTCGGGACGATCCCGCGTTGATCGCTGCGGATGCAGTCGTCCGGCCTGCCGGCGCCGATCGCGCGATCGTCACGCAGGTGACTTCCGTCCAGCGGCTGCCTCCAGGCCGCTACCTTTTGCGTGCAATCGTCAACACGGCTGGCTGCGAGCGCTCCTCATCCGCGCCGTTGCCGTGTACCCTGACGAGCGAGTTCGTGATTCCCCGATCATCGACGCCGTCTTCGGACGAAATCTTTCTGCCGGTCGGCGACCTGACCCGACCGATCGCGCCGCCCGCGGGGGCGTTGTCTATCGAGGACGAGCGCGCCGCGATGTTGCGTAAAGTGGATGCGCTGGTCGGCAGTCGCCAGCTCGGCGCTGCCCGCGACCTCCTCGAGGAATGCCTCGAGAAATGGCCCGACGAATCGCGGTTCGCCAAGCCGCTCGCGCTGGTCTACGCCGCGTTCGGACGGTCTGCCGACGCGGTACGCATGCTGCAGCGCTACCTGGCCGCCCAGCCGGACGATGCCGGCGGCCTGGCGCTTGCCGTAGAGTGGCTTTATACGTTGCGGGCCTCGAACAGATCAGCCGGCGCCGCCGACGTTGAACTCGCGCGCTCGTACGTGGCTCAGTATCGACAGCTTGGCGGTCCCGAAATTGAGCTGGTGCAGTTATGGCTCGACTTCATGTCGTCCTTGCCTTAGCGCTTGTCGCTGCGCAGGCGTCGTACGCGCAGGATCAGCAACCACCCCGGTTCCAGAGCGGCGTCGAAGTCGTCACGGTCGACGTCACGGTCGTCGATGGTGATGGCCACCCGATCCTCGGCCTTCGCCCCGGAGACTTCGTCGTCGAAGTCGACGGACAGCGAAGGCGCGTGGTCAGTGCTGATTGGATTGCACTCGGCGCGGGTGCGGCGGCGCAGGACGCGTCGCGTCCGCCTTCGGGGAATCCGGTTCCGCCGCCTTACACGTCGAATGAAGGGGCCGCCGCCGGCCGGTTCGTCGTCCTGTTGATCGATCGCCGCAACCTCCGATTCGAAGCGATGAACGCGTACCGGCGGGACCTCGAGGCATTCATCGACCGGCTCCTGCCGAACGACCGGATTTCAATCGTCGCGTCCGGGTTCGGATCCGCGCCGAGTGTGCCGTTCACGCTGGATCACGAGCGCGCCAAGCGCGTGCTGCCGTCGATCGTGGGCCAGCGTGGACTGGATGCACCAGGTCCGCTCTTTGCCTTGCGCGAGCTTTTGTTGGCTCTCAAGCCGATTGACGCACCAAAAACGATCGTTCTCGTCTCTGAAGGGTTTCCGGCGGAGTCGACCACCGTCGCCGTAGCCGACGAGCGCCGCCCACTGCTGAGTGAGATCGAACATCTCGCCGCGGAAGCCCGCACCATCGTCTACGGCTTGAGGCTGGATCCGCGTGTTCAGGATATTCGCTGGCAGACGCAGGACACGCGGCTTGGACCCGATTTGACTGAACCTGCAGCAGCAAGCCGAGGCGGTGCGGCACGGTCGCAGGGCGCTTCCGACCTGGGCGATCAGCGGAGTATGCCAGGCCCGGCCAACGCAGCGGTCCCCGACGGGGTCGCGGCCGGCGGAGGCTTGTACTCTGTTGCCGCCGTTACGGGCGGATCGATGTTTACTGCGGTCATGACAGCGGAGTCGGCGCTCCAGCGCATCGAGTCGGAAATCTCTGGCTACTACCTGCTCGGCGTGGAAGCGGACCCCTCACAACGGGACGGCAAGCCGCACGCGATTCAGGTCGACGTGAACCGCGGCGGCGTCACGGTTCGATCGCGTCGTCAGCTGATCGTGAATCGTCCGCCGCCGGCACCGCGGACGCCCGAGGAAGCGCTCCT
Organism: uncultured Acidobacteriota bacterium; assembly: GCA_963825245.1. GTDB lineage: Bacteria > Acidobacteriota > Vicinamibacteria > Vicinamibacterales > CAVVIG01 > CAVREM01. Next base: position 762,181 of record CAWGSJ010000014.1, on the reverse strand, counting down.
GCCGGCGTTCAGCTCGCCAAGCCCGATCGCCGCGCTGCCGATCCGTGTGGCGACGTTCTCGATGCGGGGCGCTGGCGATAAGAACATCCAGCTGATGATCCAGGCCGAAGTGGGCGCTGATTACACCGCGCAGAAAAGTGTCGTCCTCGGGTTCGTCATTGCCGACAAGAATGACCGCGTGATCCAGCGGCGTGCCGGGAACAGTGCTTTGCGTCCCATCGCTCCGGGTCGGCCGTCGGCGCTGCAGTTCACGACCAGCGTCACGCTCGATCCCGGCGACTACACGATGAAGCTGGCGGTCGCGGACGGCGACCGTGTCGGGTCGGTGGAGCATCCGGTTCGTGCTGCCCTCGATACGGCCGGCGCGATCGCCTTCAGCGACCTCGTGGTGGGGGGAGCGGGATCCGGGAAGCCGGCCATGCCTCCGCCGGTCGGACCAACAATCAGGACCGACCACGTTCAGGGTGTGGTCGAAGCCTATGGGGCCGCAGCGGCTGACGTTCGCGGCCGGCTCGAAATCGCGAAGGCGGTCGATGGCCCCGCAATCGTGTCAGCGCCGATCGCTGCGGCCGCGTCTGGCAGCGGCCGCGCTGTTCTCACTCAGGCTCTCCCGATCCGCGATTTGGCGTCCGGCCGGTATGTGCTTCGAGCTGTGCTTGAACTTCCGGGCGCCGCGCCGCATGCGATCGTCCGGAGTTTCGAAAAACCCTGATTCGACAGCGCCTGCATCCACGTCCAGCGCTCAGCTGAACTACTCAGCCCCACTTGACGAGAACAGAAATGAAACACCGGAAGCTCCACCTGAGGGGCTGTTGACGTTGAAGGGCACAGCCTGCGCCGCATTGCTGCTCGCGTGCGCGAGTCCGGCAAACGGGCAGACGGACGCTCAGTTGTGGGGCACCGCGACGTTCAACTGGTTGAGAAGCGATCGACTCACCTACGAGCTCGAGATCGAACCCAAAGTATTGCTGTCAGCCCCCGAAGGCGATCCTGGCTGGGCGAGTCTCGACGTGACACCGAACGTCGAGTACGCGCTTCGCGCCTGGCTCGACGGCGTGGGCGAGCTCGCTACCGGATATACATCGCAGACCGATGACGTGAACTCGTTCGAGGTCTCGCCGCGGATTGGCGTCCGCTTTCACCTGACGACACGGGACCTGCCAACCGGGCCGCTCAAACGTGAGCGCCTTCCCCGGCATCGCATCGTCGTACGCGATCTCGTGCGATTCGAAGCCAGGAGCCTGTTCTACACCGGAGTCGGGGAGGACGAGTCCGTCTTGCGCTTCCGGAATCGTGTGGAGCTGCAGGTGCCATTGAATCGCGAGCGGATGACCGACGATGGCGCGCGCTACCTGCTTGCGGACTGGGAGTGGTTCGTTCCCCTGGAAGACCCGCACGAACGATTCGCCAGCCGTCAGCGCGTGAGGGCCGGGCTTGGGTATCGGCGAACCGTCAACTGGCGGTTCGAGGCGTTGTACATCTGGGGTCGGTCGCGCGACACGACCGACGAGGAGTTCCGCACTTACGACAACATTCTGAATTTCCGGGTGAAGCGCGTGTTCTGATCACAGACGCATAAGGCGGACCTTTCAGGTCCGCCGTGATGCCGGGCCTGAAAGGCCCGGCCTACGAGTCGACTGAGCCCGGCCTACGAGTCGACAGGCGAATGACTCTTTCGCGAGCGCGCGGGTCGTCGGCCGGACACCGCCACGGGCTTCTTCGCAGTCTTCCGCGGCGCCGCGGCGCGCACGGTCCGCGGCGCGCGCTTGCCCTTGCCGGCCGCGCGAGCGAGCATCTCCGCCGTCGTGTCGACGATCGTCAGCGGCTGTGGCTCGACGTCGAACTCCGGCGCGGAGTCGGTCTCGAGAGCCTCGAACACCGCGTCGACCTCGCCGTTCCCCACGACCTCAGCGACCCGTTCGACAACCTCTTCGACCGGAACCTGCGGCGCCTCCGCCGGCCGCGCCAGCTGCCCTCCCTGGAACACACGAAGGCCGCCGCGCCGATCGCGCTCCATCCGGATCAGGCCTTCCTTCTGGCACGCGCGCAGCAGATCCATCAGCCCGCCGAAGCCGTAGCGCCGCTCGTCGAAACCGCCGGCGCGCAAGATCTGTTTCATGTTTCGCAGGTACATCGGCCATCGTACGCCGGTCGCGGCAGCGATCACCTGGCCAGCCGCCCGCACGCCCTCGGCGGTGTCGCCGATGATCTCGACAGCAGGCCTGAAGTTCTGGTCGCCGGAAGGCCTGATAGCCTGATCACCGGCAGGCCTGAAGGCCTGATCGCCAGCAGGCCTGAAGGCCTGCACGACGTTCGATGGAGCCTGACCCTCTTCAGTTGTAGTGCGGACCTTCAGGTCCGTTGAAGCCTCTGCGCCCTCTGCCCTTCCATCCCGAGCGAAGTCGAGGGATGCTCCCTCTGCGTCCTCGACTGGTTTGTCGCTCAGCTCGACCATCGTGCTCCGTCCGGAGTGTTTCAGCTGCACGAGGCCGGCCTTGGCGAGCTTCTCCGCGAAATCGAGGAATGACGACGCACCGTAGTTCCGCTCCGAGAAGGTGGAGTCGAGCTGCAGCAGCGTGCTCTTGAGCAGGCCCGTCTGGGGCGTCACCTCGCGATCGGCGAGGATTTTCAGCGCGCGGCGGACAATCGGAAACGCCTGGTCGATTGGCGCCGACCCGCCTGCCTGCGCCGGCCGCCCGCCCCTGGCGACAGACTTGCGCATGAGGTTCTCGTAGGCGATGAACTCGTGGCAGTTTCGCTGGAGAATCACGCTCGTGAATGCGCGGCCGCCGACCACGAACACCTTCTTGTCGTACTGCTTGAGCTTTTCGACGAGCGACAGGAAATCGCTGTCGCCGCCGACGATGACGTAGGCGTTGATATGCGGGTGGGTGAACGCCATCTCGAGCGCGTCGAGGGCCAGGTTGATGTCGGCGCCGTTCTTGTCGCCGCCCGGCGTCAGGTTCCGCTGGACCAGCCGGATCGCATGCTGGGTGAGTGCGCGGCTGTACTCGCCGGCGCGGGTCCAGTCGGCATAGGCGACCTTGGTGACGACTTCGCCGCGCTCCTTGAGCGCTTCGAGCACGGCGCCGACGTCGAAATGTTCGTTGAGGGTGGTGCGGACGCCGATCTCGATGTTGTCGAAATCGACGAACACGGCGATGTTCACGCGTTCTTGTGGGGACAAGCGGATCTTCCTTCAGTGGGATAGGGGACCGGCGGTCGACTGCAGCAGCTCATCGCAGGGCGGCCCAACAGGCCTCCGCCCGGGAGCCTACGATGCGAGCTTCATTGTTGCGCAGCAGTCGAGCTGGACCGTTGACGAAACCATCCTATTCTACTTCACCCGAGAGCGGCGGCGGCGCGTCGGGCATCGGCCACACGATCCGCGTGAACTGACCGCGTTGTAAGAGCTCGCGACCCTTGCCGCCACGGCCGGTCACCTCGTATTTCCCCGTGCTGATCGTCTGCTCTGCGCCGCGGCTGGTCTCGACGGTCAGCAGATCGCGATCGCCGGTCGACGCGATGAACCCGAGGACGTGGTCGTCCTTCGACGCCAGCTTGATGAGGATGACACCGCGTCCGGGGCCCGAGAGGAAATTGACCTCGTCAGCTCGGCAGAGCAGGCCGCGCGCGTCAGCGGTAGCGGCAATCAGGATTTCCCGGCCGGTGATCCTGGCCACGCTCGTCACCTCGGCTTCGCCGGACGGGCGCGCATACCGGCGGCCGGTTCGCGTGGACGGGTCGACGAACCCTTCCAGGCCGAACCGCAGGGCGTAGCCGTCGGTCGTTACCGCCACGGCGTGGACCGGCGGGGGCGCATCGGGGTTCTTCTTCGACGGGGCGATCTCGCCGGCGACTCGTGGATCGAGGCTCATGGCCGCGACGACGCGCTCGCCGTCCTTCAGCTTGAACAGCCGCTGAATCGGCTCGCCGTAGCCGGTCGACGCCGGGACATCGATGATCCGGCACGTATACGCCACGCCGAAGTTCGTGAAGAACACACAGCTCGAGCGCGTGCTGCCCGCAAACGCCGCCAGCACCAAATCGCCCTCACGCAGCCGCGTCGTGCTGAGATCCTTCACCTCTTTCTGCCGCTTCACCCATCCGTCGCGCGACAGGATCACGACGTTCTCTTCCTCGACGATGAAGTCGTCAGCGGAGTACTCCGGCTCCTCGCTGTCGCTGGCGATGAGCGACCGCCGCTTGTCGGCCTTGCCGTCGCTGTACCGCCGCTGGACCTCCTCCAGCTCCGAGCGCACCAGCTTCCAGCGGCTGTCCTGGTCCTTGAGCAGCGTGCCGATCTGACGGGCGCGCTTGCGCTTCTCCTCGAGCTCGTCGCGGATGATCAGGATCTCGAGCCGGGCAAGCCGGTAGATCTTCAGCTCGAGAATCGCGTCGGTCTGCTCGGCGTCGAGGCGGAAGCGCTTCATGATCTTGTCGGCCGCGTCCGCCTTGCCGTCCGACTTCCGGATCATCTTGATGATGTCGTCGAGGGCGTCGAAGACCGCCTCGAATCCTTCCAGGATGTGGATGCGCTTCTTGAGCGCGGCCAGCTCGTGCTCGAGCCGGCGCGTCACCACCTCCAGGCGGAAGTGCAGGAAGTGCCAGAGGATCTGCTTGAGATCGAGGCGCTCGGGGCGGCCGACCTCGGGGTTCTCGGTCGGAATCAGGCAGGTCAGGTTGACGGCGAAGTTGATCTGCAGCGGCGTGTGCTTGAACAGGTACGCCATGACCATCTTCTCGTCGGCGTCCTTCTTCATCTCGAGCGCGATGCGGACGTCTTCGGTCGACAGGTCCTTGACGTCGAGGAGCTGCGGCAGCTTGCGGGAGATCACGACGTCGGCAATCCGCTCGACCAGCTGCGCCTTGTTGACCATGTACGGCACGCTGTCGATGTAGATCGTCTTGGTCGACCGTGTGTCCGGGCCGATATCCCACGTCCCGCGCAGCCGGACGCTGCCGCTGCCGGTCTTGTAGATCTCCTTGAGCTCCTCCGGGGAGTTCAGGATCTGGCCGCCGGTGGGGAAGTCCGGCCCCTTGATGTAGCGGCACAACTGCGCGCTGCCGATGTCCTCGTTGTCGAGCAGCTTGATGAGCGCCGTGCACACCTCGCCGAGGTTGTGCGGCGGGATGTTGGTGGCCATCCCGACGGCGATGCCGGTGGTGCCGTTGACCAGCAGGTTCGGAATCCGGGCCGGGAGGACGACCGGCTCGGTCTTCGTGCCGTCGTAATTCGGCCGGAAGTGGACGGTCGTCTGCTCGATCTCGGTCAGCATCTCGTCGCTGATCCGCGACAGCCGGCACTCGGTGTAGCGCATCGCCGCGGCCGAATCGCCGTCGAGCGAGCCGAAGTTCCCTGAACCGTCGACCAGCGGATAGCGCAGCGAAAACGGCTGCGCCATCCGCACCAGCGTCTCATAGAGCGCCGCGTCGCCGTGCGGGTGGTAGCTGCCCATCACGTCGCCGACCACCTTGGCGCACTTCCGCGGCTTGACGTCGGCGGTCAGGTTCTGCTGCCACATCGTGTAGAGGATGCGGCGCTGCACCGGCTTCAGCCCGTCGCGAACGTCGGGCAGGGCGCGCGAGGTAATCACCGACAGCGCGTAATTCAGGTACCGTGACTGCGCCGCCTCGTGGAGCGCGACGTTGTCGGTCGATCCGGGCCCGCCGCCGCCGAGGAGCGCGGAGCGGATCGCCGCATCGCGGCCTCCGCTCGACGGCGTCTCGGGTTCGTCGAGCTTGTCGAACAGCGATTGAGCGGTCGGGGTCCTGCGTTTGGCCACCGATGGGTTCCTCGGGGGTGATTGTACCGCGACGAGACAACGGGGGGCGCGGAGGGAACGGATTAGCAACGGAGGAACGGAGCAACGGAGAACGAACGGAGAAGACATTCATTGATGTTGAATCTTCCCCGTTGCATCTCCGTTGCTCCGTTCCTCCGTTGTTAATCCGTTCCCTCCGCAACCTCCGTTCCCTCTGCCGCGGGTATACTCGCGGGCCATGCGCATCTTCTCGATCACACTTCTCATCGCCGCGGCGCTCGCGGCGCCGGCCGCCGCGCAGGTGCGCGCGCAGCCGCGCGCCGGCGCGGTGCCGCCCTGGAACAAAGGCATCGCGCCAATCGGCCCCGAGAGCTACTACCACGCGATCGAGTGCGGCAAGCAGGGCGGCGGCGACCCGCCGTGCGTGTTCTGGGATAGCGGCCTTTGCAAGAACGACGACTTCGCGATCGCGATCTACACGCCGTACAAGCAGGTCGCGTACGAGGTCTGGCAGGCGGTCCGTAAGAAGCAGCCCGCGCCGCAGCCCAACTACCAGGCGGCGCAGCGCCAGCGGGTCACGATCGGTATCACTCCCGTCAAGGGCTCGACCAACGCCCTCACGAATCTGATCCTGCGCCGCGGCGGCAAACCAATCGCGCCGGTCGATGGTTCGGTGGCGAGTGCGCGGTGGACGTTCGACTATCCTGCGCTCGCGCCGACTGGCGCTGTGACTCTGGAGATGGTAGGGAAGGCGAGGACGATCAGCTGTGCGATTGACGAGAAGACGCTGTCGACCTTCCGATAGACAGCGTCTTCGCAGCGCTACTTGATAAACAACATCTCTCGGTAAGTCGCGAGCGGCCACAGTTCGTGCGGGACGACGCTTTCGAGGGCGTCGCCGCTTTCGCGCAGGGCAGCCATCGCGGGGACCACCGCATCGCGGAAGTGCTTGGCGTGTTTTTCCGCGGACCCGTTGCTCTCGTGGCCGAGCACCTTCTGCAGCTTGTCGGTTCGGCGCTTCAGTTCGTCGGTCAGCTTGATGATCTGATCGAGCACCTTCTTCGACTCGGTCGACTTGCCGCCCGCCGCCTTCACCGCCGCGACGCTCTGGGCGACATCCTTCTGGTATTCAATTGCCGCCGGCAGGATGTACCGGTTCGCCAACAGCACCATCAGCTGGCCTTCGACGTTGACGGTCTTGTTGTAGGTTTCGACCATCACTTCGTAGCGGGCGTGTAGTTCGCGCTCGTTGAGGACCTTGTACTTCTCGAAGACGGCCACGACCTCCTTGGCGATCAGGTTCGGCAGCGCCTCGACCGTGTTCTTCTGATTGAGCAGGCCGCGCTTGCCCGCTTCTTTCTCCCATTCCGCGGAGTAGTTGTTGCCGTTGAAGATGATCTGCTTGTTCTCCTTGATCACCTTCGGCAGGAGCGCGGCCGCGGCCAGCTCGATCTTCTTGCCGCCCTTGACCGCCTTCTCGAGCTCGGTCGCCATGTAGTCGAGCGATTCGGTGACGGCGACGTTCAGCGCGATGTTCGGGTAGGCGATGCTCTGGTTCGACGACACCGCGCGGAACTCGAACTTGTTGCCAGTGAAGGCGAACGGGCTGGTGCGGTTGCGGTCGCCGGCGTCGCGCGGCAGCTTGGGGAGCACCATGACCCCGGTGTCGAGGATGCCGCCGTGCTTGGTCGACTTCGCGCCGCCCTTCTGGATCTGCTCGAAGATGTCCGTCAGCATGTCGCCGAGGAAGACGGAAAGAATCGCCGGCGGCGCCTCGTTGGCACCGAGCCGATGATCGTTGCCGGCGCTCGCGATCGAGGCGCGCAGCAGGCCCTGCCACTTGTTGACGGCGCGGAGGACGGCGGTGCAGAACACCAGGAACTGGATGTTGTCGTGCGGGTTGGCGCCCGGGCTGAGCAGGTTGTGCCCCTCGTCGTCGCTCATCGACCAGTTGAGGTGCTTCCCGGAGCCATTGACCCCCGCGAACGGCTTCTCGTGGAGCAGGCAGGCCAGGCCATACTTCGGCGCGATCCGCCGCATCGTCTCCATCGTCATCATCTGATGATCGGTGGCGAGGTTGGCGTTCTCGAACACCGGCGCGATCTCGTACTGGCTGGGCGCGACCTCGTTGTGACGGGTTTTCACCGGCACGCCGACCTTGTACAGCTCGTTCTCCACGTCCGACATGAACGCCATCGCGCGGTCGGCGATCGCGCCGAAGTACTGATCCTCCAGCTCCTGGCCCTTCGGCGGCTTGGCGCCGAACAGCGTGCGGCCGGCGTTGATGAGGTCGGGCCGCGACAGGTAGAAGTAGCGATCGATCAGGAAGTATTCCTGTTCGGGGCCGCAGGTCGTGACGACGCGCTCGGCGGTCGAGCCGAACAACTTGAGGACGCGCACGGCCTGTTTGGAGAGCGCTTCCATCGAGCGGAGCAGCGGCGTTTTCTTGTCGAGCGCTTCGCCGGTCCAGCTGACGAAGGCGGTCGGGATCACCAGCGTCACGGCGCCGCCGGCCTTCAGCAGCCACGGCGGGCTGGTCGGATCCCACGCCGTGTAGCCGCGCGCCTCGAAGGTGGAGCGCATCCCGCCGGACGGGAAGCTCGAGGCGTCCGGCTCGCCCTTCACGAGCTCCTGGCCGGAGAACTCGGCGACCGCCTTGCCGTTCGCCGTCGGCGCGAGGAACGAGTCGTGCTTCTCGGCCGTGATGCCGGTCAGCGGCTGGAACCAGTGCGTGTAGTGCGTGGCGCCGTGCTCGACCGCCCAGTCCTTCAGCGCCGATGCGACGGCGTCGGCGACGGAGGCGTCGAGGGGTTGGCCCTGGGTGATCGTGCGGCGCAGGGCGTGATAGACCGGCTTCGGGAGGCGCTTCTCCTGTTCCGCGTCGTTGAAGACCAGGCTGCCGAACACGTTCCCGCTGCGCGGCTCGGCCGGGTCTTTCCCTTTCGTGACCGAAAAATCCCTGATTGCGTGTATCGCTTCCACCATCACCGCGGAACCCATCGTCCACCCCTCTTTGAAACAGGCGACCTGCCGGCCCGATCCTGAAAACGCGGGATCATATCCCAGTCGCGCAGCAGTGTGAGAATTATCACACGAACTCTGCCTGAAACGCAGACGATATCGACAAAAATCCGTCTGGAACCCAACAAAAGTGCATAATGACGTGCGCGTCGTGCATGTCAGGCAAGAAATCAGTAACACCTGACAAACGCCCGAATGACCGCTGAACGCGCTATGCTTCCGGCCTCACGAAGGGAGTCGACATATGGCGCCTGACGATTTCTTCAAGCTCGCCAAGAAACACGAAGCCGACATGGTGGATCTCAAGTTCGTCGACATGCTCGGCAGCTGGCAGCACTGCTCGTTTCCGATCGATTTGTGGGACGCCAATACCTTCACGGAGGGGCTTGGCTTCGACGGGTCGTCGATTCGCGGCTGGATGGGCATCCACGAATCGGACATGCTGGCGATGCCCGATGCCGCGACCGCCGCGATCGATCCGTTCTTCGCCAAGCCGACGATCAGCGTCATTGCGAACGTGGTCGACCCGATTACCGGGAAGGAGTTCAGCCGCGATCCGCGCTACGTGGCGCGCAAGGCCGAGGCGTACCTGAAGCAGACCGGCATTGCCGACACCTGCTACATCGGCCCCGAGCCCGAGTTCTTCATCTTCGACGAGGTCCGCTACGAGCAGAACCAGCATCGCGGCTACTACGAGATCGATTCGACGGAGGGCGCCTGGAACACGGCGCGGATCGAAGAGCCGAACCTCGGCTACAAGCCGAGCTTCAAGGGCGGCTACTTTCCGGTGAGCCCCACCGATACCTACCACGATCTGCGCGGCGAGATGGTCGCCGAGATGAAGAAGATCGGCATCGTCGTCGAGGCGCATCACCACGAGGTGGCGACGGCCGGCCAGAGCGAGATCGACATGCAGTTCCAGCCGCTCGTCAAGATGGCCGATCAGTTCATGTGGTACAAGTACATCTGCAAGAACGTCGCGCGCCGCCACGGCAAGACGGTCACGTTCATGCCGAAGCCGATCTTCGAGGACAACGGCAGCGGCATGCACTCGCATACCTCGCTCTGGAAGGGCGGCAAGCCGCTCTTCGCCGGCAACGGCTATGCCGGCCTCAGTGACATCGGCCTCAACGCGGCCGGCGGGTTGCTCAAACATGCGCCGGCGATTCTCGCGTTCGCGGCGCCGACCACCAACTCCTACCGCCGCCTGGTTCCCGGATTCGAAGCGCCCGTGAACCTCGCGTTGTCGGCGCGCAACCGCTCGGCGGCCATCCGGATTCCCATGTACTCGAAGAGCCCGAAAGCCAAACGGCTCGAGTTCCGCTGCCCGGATCCCAGCTGCAACGGCTACCTCGCCTGGTCGGCGATGCTGATGGCGATGATCGACGGCATCCAGAACAAGATCTCGCCCGGGCGAACCGCTCGATCGCGACATCTACGAGATGAGCCGCGACGAGATGGCGCACCAGGGCATCCGCACCACCCCGGGATCGCTGGCCGAGGCGATCGACGCGCTCGAGAAGGATCACGGGTTCCTGACCCAGGGCGGCGTCTTCACGGACGACTTGATCCGGACCTGGATCGATTACAAGCGCGACAAGGAGCTGGATCCAATCCGGTTGCGGCCGCACCCGTACGAGTTCCAGCTGTATTACGACAACTAGAGCGGTCGTCAGCCGACCGTCATCAGTCGACGATCGGTCCTTTCCAGCCGAGGATCGTGAGGAGCTCGGCGAGGACCATCGCCGTCGCGCCCCAGATTTCGGCGCCGCCGGCCGGAAGGAACGGCACGTTCCGCGTGATGTTGTCGCGCAGCATCGGGCGCCACGCGACGGCCTCCTGGTCGAGCAGGCTCTCGAGGTCCACTTCGAGGATCCGCGCGACCTCGCCATCCGCCGGAAGGAGCGCCGGCCGCTGTGCGGCGGCGGCGACGATCGGGTGCAGCCGGAACCCGCTCACGGGGATGTCGATTGGCGTCAACGCGCCGAGGATCTCCACGTCATGGTGCGCGAGGCCCACTTCCTCGTGCGCTTCACGCAGCGCCGCCTGCTCGAAGGTCTCACCCGGTTCGACGCCGCCGCCTGGCATCGACACCTGGCCGCCGTGACGCACCGCATCCGACCGGAGGGTCAGGACGATGTGGGCGCGCTGATCGATGGGGAAGAGCAGCAGGAGGCCGGCGGCGTTCCTGGTCCGCGCCGGGTTCCAGTGTTGCGGCCACTCCCGCCTCGGGATCGGCGTCAGCAGATCCTGCGCGGCGGCGCCGGGCAGCGGCCGCTGCAAACCTTCGCGAATGCGATCGAGCGCGGCCTCGAAGGTCACATCGTCATCTGCGGGCAGCTCGGCGCCGGGGCCGGAAACGACGAGGCCGTCACCGCGCGGACGACCTCCGCGGCAATCAGCGCGTAGCCGGCATCGCTCGGGTGGAAGCCATCCGAGGACAGCGACCCCGGCGCATAGAGCGCCGCGAGGCACATCAAGTCGATCACCCTCACGCCTCGTGCCGCCATCGGGTTGATTGCGGTCGTCGTCATCCCGACCGCCGCCCTGTGAACCGCCTGCCGTTGCGCGAGCGGGGCGGTGGCGACAAACGGCAGCCGGGACAGATTGGGCAGGTTGAGCGCAATGATGCGCCCCGAGGCGCCAATACGACCGCGGATGCCGTCGACGAGCGTCTGGTAATCGGTGGCGAAATTCTGGACCTGCTGATCGACGAAGGCCGTTTGATTCCCCGCGCCCGCGCCGCCTGCGAGCGCGGCCGTGATCACGTTGACGTCGTTGCCGCCGGCGAAGACCGTGACAACCGTCGATTCGCGCGGCACGAACGGGAGCTCCCCGTCCAACAGGTTCCCGAAGACGGGATGCCCGTGCTGCAGTCCGAGCTGCTGAAAGGCCTGGCTGATCGTGGCGGTCGGAATGCCGCGATTGGTCACGGTGACGGTGTAGCCGTCGGATCTGAGGCGGCCGGCCGCGACGAACACGTACCCCTTGCTTTCGGGGCAGTCCCCGAAAAGCACCAGGCAAGGTGCGCTGGATCCGTAGCCGGCCACGTCGCTCGCGCCCACGGCCGTGTAACGAATGGGTGTACCAGGAGCCGGCGGTGAGGGAGCCGTCGGATCCTCTTCACCGAGTCCGAGCTTGTCGCAGGCTGTCGTGCCAATCCCACAAGCGAGCACCAGAGCTGCCGCCGCGATCCGCATTTTTGGAGAAAAAGACATTAGTCAGGAAAAAGCTGCAACCGCGCCGTTCGGCGCGGCGTCCAATGACGACTAGAATGACATGGTTCGTCCCCTGGCACGGGCGGAAACGTTATGCCCGGTGCCGCCACAAGCTGGTCGCCACGACCAGGCTGGAGCCCCGCGATGACGCTGCTCGACCGATTCCGCACCCAGACCCGCCACAAGCATCCTGATCCGGCCGTGCGACTTTCGTACGTCGCCGAGATTCCGCTCGACGACCGCGAGATGATCGCCGCGATCGCCCGGGAAGACGAAGACCCGCGCGTCCGCCGCGCCGCCGTCGCCAAGCTGCTGGATGCCGCCGCCCTCGGCAGCATTGCCCGCGACGACGCGGATGAAGGCGTCCGCTCGGCGGCGTCCGAGATGCTGCGCGATCTGGCGCTCGAGGTGTTCGAGGGCACGGGCGAGTCGGACAGTCTCGACGCGGTCGACGCGATCGCGGATGCCCGCCTGCTGTCGCAGATCGCGAAGACCGCCGGCCGTGAGATCGTCGCGCTCCGCGCGCTGTCGCGCACGAGCGATTCGCACTCGCTCGGCTCGATCACCCGGCACGCGTCGAGCGAGGCCGTCCGCCGCGCCGCCTTCGAACGCCTGCGTGAGCGATCCGAGCATGCCGAGATCCTCGCGATCGCGATGAACAGCGAGTTCAAGGATACGGCCCTGGCGGCCCTCGACGTCATCGTGGATCGCGCAGAGCTCGAGCAAGTGGCCTCACGGGGTCGGAACAAGGCGGCCGGCAAGCGCGCGCGGGGCATCCTGCGCGAGGCTGAGGAGCGCGCGGCACGCGAGCAGGCGGCGGTCCTCAAAGCTGAGCCAGCTGCCGCAGTGGCCGAACCGCGGCTGGAGGAATCGGACGTGTCTGAAATACCTGACGTCGTTGACGAATCGGTGGTTGTGGCCGCCCCGCCGGCTGAGGATCCTGAAGCCGGGGAGCGCCGCCGCGCCGAGCAGGAAGCCGAACGGTTGCGCGCCGAGGAAGCTGAGCGTCGGCAGCAGGAGCTCGCGGCGCAGCGGGCGCGCGAGGTCGAAGAGCACGAGAAGCAGGAGGCCGAGCGCCGCGCCCGCGTGGCCGAAACCCGCGAGGCCGAGCAGCGCACGCGCCGCGAGGCATTGGCCCGGCTGCACAATCTGCTCGGCCGCGTCGAACCGCTGATCGCCAGGTCGGACCTGTCGCTCAAAGCGGCAGACCGGGCGCTTCGCGACGTGAGGGCTGCCCTCAACGCGATCCCGCCGTTGCCCAGCCGGCAGGATTTCGAAGAGGTCGCCCGCCGCCTCAGGGCGGCGCAGGATGGGCTCACGCCCAAGGTGCTAGAGCTTCGTGAAGCGGACGACTGGCAGCGGTGGGCCAATGTCGGCGTCCAGGAACAGCTCATCGCAAAGATGGAAGGGCTCAAGGCGCTCGACGACGCCGAGGCGATCGCGCACGAAGTGCGGTCGCTGCAGGAGCAGTGGAAGAAGGTTGCCGACGTGCCCCGTCCGCAGGCGGATACCCTGTGGCGCCGTTTCAAGACCGCGCACGACGAAGTGTGGGCGAAGTGCGAGTCGCATTTCGCCGCCGAGGCGCAGGCGCGCTCGGAGAATCTCGCCAGGAAGATCGTCCTCTGCGAGAAGGCCGAGGCGCTCGCCGAATCGACCAGCTGGATCCAGACCGCCGAGGAGTTCAAGCGGCTGCAGGCCGAGTGGAAGGCGATTGGCCCGGTATCGCGCGGACGCGAGAAGGCGATCTGGGATCGCTTCCGCACCGCCTGCGATCGCTTCTTCACGCGGCGCCACGAAGATCTCGCGACGCGCAAGAAGACGTGGGGCGAGAACCTCGCGAAGAAGGACGCGCTCTGCGTTCGCGCCGAAGCGCTGGCCGATTCGTCGGACTGGGAGCCCGCCGCCGCCGAGATTCGGCGGCTGCAAAACGAGTGGAAGACCGTCGGGCCGGTCAAGAAGAGCCGATCCGACGCGGTCTGGCAGCGGTTTCGCGCCGCGTGCGACAAGTTCTTCACCCGCTACGCCCAGCGGCACGACATCGCGCGCGCCGAACGCGTCGCCGCCCGCGAGGCGATCTGCGACGAGATGACCGCCCTCGCCCCTCCGCCGGTGGAATCGGATCCGGCTTCGGCGGCGCAAGGGCCTGACGCTGTCGCCGAACAACCACCGGCCGACCTGCCGGCCAGGGTGCGAGCGCTGCGCGGGCGCTGGCAGCAGGAGATAGCGGCACGCGGGGTCGACCCTGAGCGTGCGCAGGCGCTCGACCGCCGGTTTGCAGATGCCTCCGCCGCTGTTCTCGGGCGCTGGCCGTCGGCGTTTGCCGGCACCGAGCTCGATCCCGACGCCAATCGCAAGCGCATGGAAGCACTTGTCCGTCGTGTCGAAGAGCTCGCGACGTCGATTGCCGGCCCGGCCTCGGCGGCGGCGGAGAACGACGCGACCATCTCGCCGACCGTTCGACTTGCGGCGATGCTGAAGGAAGCGCTCGCCGCCAACACTATCGGCGGGCGCGTCGACGAAGACAGCCGGGCCCGGGCGGCCGCCGAGGAACTGCGTCAGGCACAGGCGAGCTGGTCGCGCATCGGCCCGGTCACGGAAGACGTGAAACGCGCCCTCGCCGATCGATTCCAGAAGGCGAGCCGCCGGATCAACGACCGGATCACAGCACGGGCTGGTAAGCCGAGTGGGTTGGGGAGGCCAGGCCGGTAGGCTCGCCCACCGACCTGACCCGGCAACGAGGTCCGCCTGAAGGCGGACACTACTATCTGATTCGGATGAGCTCGATGTCGAACACCAGCATCCCGCGTGGGTCACGGCGACCGCCGTACGCAAGCGGCTCGGGAATCCAGAATCGCGTTTTCTCGCCCTCGACCATCAGCTGCACGCCTTCGGTCCAGCCTTTGATCACCTGATTGAGGGGGAAGCTCGACGGCTCGCCGCGCACGACCGAGCTGTCGAACATCTTTCCGTCGGTCGTCCAGCCGGTGTAGTGGACCGTCACTTCGCTCGTCCCCGTCGGGTGCGCCTTGCCCTTGCCCGGCGTGAGGATCTTGTAGGCCAGGCCGCTCGACGTCTTCTTGGCGTCAGCTGGCGCGGCCTTGACGTCGTCGGGTGGCGGAATCGCCTTCTGCGCTGCGGCCATCGTCACAGCTCCTGTCAACATCGCCAGAATCAGAAATGTTCGCATTGGTTTCCTTTCGGTTTGTAGGCCCGGCCCCTCAAGCGGCACAGGCAGTCGACTCTTAGACGAACACAGC
The DNA here is from genome assembly GCA_963825245.1 of uncultured Acidobacteriota bacterium. GTDB lineage: Bacteria > Acidobacteriota > Vicinamibacteria > Vicinamibacterales > CAVVIG01 > CAVREM01. Next base: position 746,920 of record CAWGSJ010000014.1, on the reverse strand, counting down.
ACGATCTTGCCGAGAGCGCCTGTCTCGAGCACGGCCTCGTGCGCGCGCGGCGCCTCGCCCAGGGGCATCTCACGCCCGACGATCGGGTGCAGCGCGCCGCAGCCCAGGCCGGCCCCGATCGCCGCGTGGATCGCCGTGAGGTCCGCGGGACTCACGTTGAACAACGTCATCCCGGTGATCGCGGCGTCGCGGGCCATCGCCTGTCGCGCGTCGATCTCCACCCGTCCGCGGTTGCCGATGACCACCACGCGACCGTTGCGCGTCAGCAGCCCGAGATCCTTGTCGAGGTTAGTGTGGGCCGCCATTTCCAGGATGATGTCGACACCCTGCCCGCCAGTTGCGGCCGATATGGCCTGGAGGTATCCGTCCTCGCGATGATTGAAGACCGCATCGGCCCCATTCTCGCGAACGACGTCGAGGCCGCGCTCGCTGCCGCCGGTGGCGAGGACTCGCATGCCGTGCATCTTCCCCATCTGCACGGCCGCGATGCCGACGCCGCCGGTCGCTCCATGCACGAGCACGGTTTCGCCGGGCCGCGCGTTGGCCTTGTAGAAGAGCGCGCGATACGCCGTCGCGTAGGGCACGCCGAGCGCTGCGCCTTGTCCGTAGGTGACCTTCGGAGGGAGTCGATGCAGCTGCGTCGGTGCGCAGATCGTGTACTCCGCATACGTGCCCTGGCCGAGCGGCGTCACGTTGTCGCCCGCGATGTAGACGCGATCGCCGTGCTTGAAGCCGGTGACGCCGCTGCCGACACTCTCGACCTCGCCCGCGCCGTCGGAGCCAGGCACGTACGGCAGTGCCGGCTTGCGCGCGTAGGTGCCGCTGCGGATGTAGGCGTCCACCGGGTTGACGCCGGCGGCGTGGACGCGCACCAGCACGTCGCCCGGCCCCGGCTTCGGCGTCGGACGCTCTTCCACACGCATGACATCGGGGCCGCCGAACTCGCGAACGACAATGGCGCGCATGAGGCACGATGCTATCATGAGAAATTCGGGCGGTTTATCGCTGAAATGTCGCTGATCAAGCTCCACAAGACCGTTGGCGTGAAAGTCGGCCGCGTCCAGGTCGGCGGCGGCGCGCCGGTTGTCGTCCAGTCGATGACGATGACCGACACAGCGGACGCGCACGCGACGGCGGCACAGTGCATCGAGCTCGCGGAAGCTGGCTCGGAGATGGTGCGGGTCACCGTCAACGTCCCCGAGGCGGCGGCGGCTGTGCCCGAGATCAAGCAGCGCATGCTCGACGCCGGTTGCACGGCGCCGCTGATTGGCGATTTCCACTACAACGGACACCTGCTGCTGACCAGGTTCCCGGCGTGCGCCGAGGCGCTCGACAAGTACCGCATCAATCCCGGCAACGTCGGCACCGGCCGGCGCCGCGACGAGCAGTTCGCCACCATCTGCAAAGTGGCGGTCGAACGCGGCAGGCCGGTGCGAATCGGCGTCAACGGCGGCTCGCTCAACCAGGAGCTGGTCGTCGCGAAGATGCAGGAGAACACCGACCGGAATCTCGGGAAGACGTCCGAGGAGATCATCAACGACTGCATGATCCTGTCCGCCGTCGAGTCGACCGCGCTCGCGATCGACAGCGGCCTCAGGAAGGACCAGATCATCATCTCTTGCAAGACGTCGCGGCCCCGCGACCTGATTGCCGTCTACCGAGCGCTGGCGCGGGCGACCGACCAGCCGCTGCATCTCGGACTGACCGAGGCGGGCATGGGCGTCAAGGGGCTGGTCTGGTCGGCGTCCGCGATGGGCGTTCTTCTGAGCGAGGGCATCGGCGACACGATCCGCGTTTCGCTCACCCCGCGGCCCGGCGGCGACCGGCGCGAGGAGGTCTACGCGGCGTGCGAGCTGCTGCAGGCGCTGGGCCTCCGGTCGTTTTCACCAAGCGTCACCGCGTGCCCAGGTTGCGGGCGTACGACCAGCTCCACTTTCCAGGAGCTGGCCGAACGCATCCAGGGGTACATTCGGGAGAAGATGCCCGAGTGGAAGATCCGCCACGAAGGCGTCGAGACCATGACGCTCGCGGTGATGGGGTGCGTGGTGAATGGTCCGGGCGAATCGAAGGCCGCGAACATCGGCATCAGCCTGCCCGGAACCGGCGAGGCCCCCAACTGTCCGATCTACATCGACGGCGAGCACGTCACGACGCTGCGCGGGACCTCCGACGAGCTCGCGGCAGAATTCCAGCGACTTGTCGACGCGTACGTCGGCACAAAATACCCGCCCCGAATCGGGTAATCGAGTAATTGGGTAATCTGGTAATCGATTGAGTCACGCCGTGCCTGACGCGCCATCACTCAATCAAGAAATCAATCACCCGATTACCCAATTACCCGATTCCCAGCTCTCTTTGCTCAGGGAGGCGCTTCATCGCGTCTGGGGCTTCTCGGATTTCCGTCCACTCCAGCGCGAGGCGATGCAGGCCGTCCTCGAAGGCCGCGACAGCGTCGTCGTGCTTTCGACCGGCGGAGGGAAGTCGCTGTGCTTCCAGGCGCCGGCGGTGATTGACCAACTTGGGGCGTCGAGGCGCCGTGGCGTCGCGCTGGTCGTGTCGCCGCTCATCTCGCTGATGAAGGACCAGGTGGATGGCCTTCGAGTTGATGGCGTCGCCGCGGCGTACTTGAACAGCACGCTGACGCCGGCCGCGCGCGACACCGTGATGGCCGGCCTCCGAGCGGACGAATGCCGGCTGCTGTATGTGTCGCCCGAGCGGCTCGTCGGCGAGGGCGGCGATCGGCTGCGCCGCATCCTGCGGGACTGCGGCGTCCGGTTTATCGCGATCGACGAAGCGCACTGCATCAGCCAGTGGGGCCACGACTTCCGGCCTGACTACCGCCAGCTCGGGCTGCTGCGCGACGAATTCCCCAGCGTCGCCATACACGCCTTCACCGCCACCGCCACCGAACGCGTCCGCGGAGACATCGTCGCGGAGCTGCGGCTTCGCGATCCGCTGGTGCTGGTTGGCGCGTTCGATCGCCCGAACCTGACGTTCCGGGTGCTGCGCCGTGCCGATCAGCGCCGCCAGATTCTTCGCGTTCTGTCCCGGCACGAGGACCAAGCGGGTATCATCTACTGCCTGTCGCGCCGCGAGGTGGAGGAGACGGCGGACTGGCTGTCCGGCGAGGGATTGAAAGCGGTTCCCTATCATGCTGGTCTGCCGGACGACGTCCGTGCCCGGCACCAGGAAGCCTTCCTTAACGAGCAGGTCGACATCGTGGTGGCGACCGTTGCGTTCGGAATGGGTATCGATCGCTCGAACGTCCGCTTCGTGATCCATGCGGGCGCGCCGCGTTCCCCGGAGCACTACCAGCAGGAATCCGGCCGCGCCGGGCGCGACGGCCTTCCGGCGGAATGCGTGCTGATCTATTCGAACGGCGATTTCCTCCGCTGGCGGCAGCTGCTCGACGCCAGCGGCGAGTTGACCGAGACGGTTCGGACCCTGCTCCGCGACATGGAGCGTTACGCCTCGAGCACGCGCTGCCGCCACCGAACGCTGGTCGAGTACTTCGGTCAGTCGTTCGAGGCGCAGAGCTGCGGCGGCGCGTGCGACTGGTGCCTCAAGGAACTCGATCAGGTTCCGGATTCAACAACCGTTGCCCGGCAGATCCTGTCGTGCGTCGCGCGGTTGAAGCAAGGCTGGGGTCTTGCCCATGTGACTGACGTGCTGGTCGGACGCTCCAGCGACAAGATTTCGGCGCAACATCACGATCAGCTGTCCACGTTCGGGCTCCTTGCCCGTGAATCGCCGGCGGCGGTGCGCGGGTTCATCGAACAGCTCGTCGCCGCCGGAATGCTGGCGCGCGAAGGAGAGCCGTACCCCGTAGTTCGCCTCACGGCTGCGGGTGTGTCCCTGATGAAGGGCGGCGGCGCATGCACCTTGTATCGCGAGGTCGTGCCGCCAAAACTGAAAGGCAAGGCCCGGGCTCGAACGTCGCAGCCTCTCGGGCTCAATCCCGAACTGTTCGACGTCCTGCGAGGCGTACGCCTGCGGCTGGCACGAGAGCGCGGCGTTCCACCGTACGTCATCTTCCACGATCGCACGCTGCAGGAGATGGCTGATCGCCGTCCGCGGACGCTCGACGATCTCCATGACATCTACGGGGTCGGCGCGCGGAAGGCGGCCGATTTCGGCGATGCCTTCCTCGACGCGATCCGGACGTTCCGCAAACCTGACTAAACGCCGTCAGTCGACGGCAGTGGCGGCAGCGATCGGCGACGCCGTGGCAGGCGACGGCCTGAGCCGGTCGCGAATCGCGGCCGCTTCGTCGCCCGAGAAACGCAGCTGACCCTGCCACGCAGCGACCAGGTCCGTGCTTCGCCAGGCCCCGCGCATCAGCCCGCTCTCGCCGTGCCCTGCCACGGGCAGCAGCGCGTGCGCAATCTCGTGGGCCATCACATGTCCAAGCACTATCGCGCGATCGACGGCGGCGCGATGGGCCGCGCGTTCAATCCGCCAGTAGAAGATCCACACGATCGGATCCCGTTCGAGGCTCAGTGAGAGTGCCCCGAGAGCAATGCCCGGAACGCCTGCGGGGCCTGGCGAATTCGGCGGCGCGATGATGATCGCGACGCGAAACGAGTCGCCTTGGCGGCGTTCGCCGCAGGGAGCAATCGTCACGTCAACGCCGATCCCCTGGAAGGTTCGGACCAACTGGCGTTGCGCCCTCTGCGAGATGGCGCGCGGGAGATGCCCCAGGTCGCAGAGCGCGACGGCAATCGAGCGCGGCGGCGCATCCGACGCGTGGACGCGGCCGCTTGCGAGCAGTACGAGGCTGAGGAGGCAGGCGATGAATCGCGGCATATCTAGCGATTCTCGCGGCGCCTCACGGGCCGAGTCGATTACGTGGGAAGTAACCGCCTGGTTACGCGACGGCGGGTGCCGCGGTGGCGAACCGATGCGCCGCTTCTTCGGTGGCGCGATCGGCCGGATAGAAGCACTCGACGCGCAGGTTCCGCAGCGTGATGTCGCAGGGGATCTGCACCATCGTGATCATGCAGAACAACGACATGGAGACATCGCCCTTGCGCAACCGCATCACGCGCATCGGCGGCCCCGGCGACTCGTCGGCCGCCGAGGCCCACTTCGCGGAGACGCCGGGGTAGGCAAGCACCTCGTCGTGAAGGCGTGCGACGCTTTCCCCAGGATCAAGCGCCGCCTGGCGGTGAAGCGCCCGCAGCATCGGGAACGCCAGCTCCTCCCAGTTGCTGACGCAGCGGCGAAGGCCCCTTGGATGGAACAGCGCCCGCATCGCGTTCGGGCGAGCGCCGTCGTATGGCATCGGCCCGGTGAAGAACCCGAAGATCCGGTCGGCGGCGGCGTTGCGCCGCAGGATGTTCCAGGCGCCGTCAATCACGAGCGCTGGATAGGGTTCCTGCTGCCGAAGGATGAAGTCGAGCGCGCGACTCAGTTGATCCTGCTCCGGCGTGTCGAGGCCGCGCTCGGCGTACAGGGGCGCGTAGCCCGCGGCCAGCAGGAGCACGTTGCGCTCGTGGAGCGGCACGTCCAGCATTGCGGTGAGCAGCTGGACCATTTCGCGGCTCGGTTGGGCGCGGCCGGTTTCGAGAAAGCTGAGATGACGAGTCGAGACGCCCGCCTCGGTCGCGAGCGCCAGCTGACTCTTACCGCGCGTCACACGCCACTGCCGCAGCAGGAACCCGAACGACGCTGGGTTGGGACCGGCTGTCATGAGCACGACCTCACGCTGCCAAAGACGGCGAACGGCGCCAATTACCCGCGAGGTAAAGGCGTATCGGTCTCGTTACGCGTACCGGCGCATTGGCCTCTTAGACGTGAAACTTGCGGTGCCGGGTTCCGAGCTGGAAGGCGGGTGCGGCCGGACTCTTTAGTGAACGGTGTAGACCTCGCGTAGCGTGAAGGGCGCGATCTCGACGTCGAAATAGGTGCCGTCCTCCGACACCATCTGGTAGGTGCCGCGCATCGAGCCCTTGGGCGTCGACAGCAGGCACCGCGACGTGTATTGAAACGTCTCGCCCGGTGCGAGCACCGGCTGCTCGCCGACCACTCCCGGTCCCTGCACCTCCTCGGTGCGGCCGCTGCCGTGCGTGATGATCCAATGACGGCTGATCAGCTGGACGGTTTCGTCGCCTTCGTTCGTGATGCGGACGGTGTAGTGGAAGAGCCATTGGCCGTTGAGGGGGAGGACGTTGGCGGTGACCCGCTGGGGCACGTGCTCGGATTCGACCTCTACTCGGACGTTGTTCGTGACCGCTTCCGAATACGAGCTTTGCTGCGGCGGCGCTTGGTCTTTGTACTCCGGCATAGGCTCCGACTTCCATGATACCAGCGTTTCCGGACGAGATCGGGGCCGGCAGAAGTGTGAACGGGACGGCTTACCATAGAGAGTGATGCACACGATGCGGGCGGCACGCCTGAAGCCGGGGGTAACCCTCGAGGCCCAGGCGCTAACAGCGGACACGAAGCCGGACGGCCGCGGCCAGTCGGGTGTCATCCGCGGGAAGGTGCTGATCTTCTGGGACCTGAAGGTGCCTGGTAAGCGCAAGAAGCTGGACGCGATCGATACCGATCAGATCACCCCGGCCGCCGACTGCGTTTCGGAGACCCTCGAGACGCTCGACGAGCGCTGGAAAGCCGGATCGTTCCGCTACCTGATGCCCGACTTCCGCGCGCGCGTCCATCGCGGCGAAACGTTCCTGGTGGCGGGGGATCGATTTGCCATCGGCTCGTCGCGCGAAATGAGCCCCGCCGGCCTCAAGGGCGTCGCCGAGGAAGCCGGGCTGCAGATGGTGGTCGTCTGCGCCAACAACATGGGCGACATCTTTCGCCGGAACGCGCTCAATCTGGGCCTCGAAGTGGTGCAGAGCCCGGATGCAGTGGCCGATGCCCGCGACGGCGACGAGATGTCGTTCGACCCGTCGACGCGGAGGCTCACGAACGAGACGCAGGGCAAGGCGTACGAACCGGTGCCGCTGACGCTCAAGGAGGAGGAAATCCGGCGGTCGGGCGGCATCATCGCGATCGGCCGGCGCGAATTCCGTTCGTCCGTCGAAACCGCACCGCGGGTCGAATGGCCGGAGCCGGATCGCGCGCGGCGGATGACGTCCACCGAGCAGATCGTCTGGGCGCATCGCGTCGACAAGGATGCCGAGCTCCGGCCCGGGACGACGCTGCGCGTCTACGCCGACCTGCTGCCGGCCTCCGATGGCACAGCGCCATTTGCGATTCACACGTTCAACCAGATCACCGGCGGCAATGCGATCGACCCGCGCCAAGCGGCGATCGCCAACGATCACTTCGTCTTCACCGGCCGGGACGACGACGAGAAGCAGACAGCGATCGGCCGCGCGTTCGCGCGCGCGCACGGGCTCGAGAAGCCCTACTACGCAACGCCCGGCGACGGCATCTTTCACTTCTATTTCCCCGAGCAGGGCTTGATCATGCCGGGGCAGTTCATCCCGGGCGCCGATTCACACAGCCGCGCCTACGGCGCCTACGGCGCCATCGGGATGGGCGTTGGTTCCACGACGCTCGGGTTTGGCTGGGCGACGGGGTACGTCTACTTCACGCTGCCGAAGGCGCGCCGGGTCGTGTTCACCGGCCACCTGCAGCCATGGGTGAGCGGCAAGGACATCGTGCTCGAGCTGCTGCGGCGCTGGGGTACGCAGCAGTCGCAGGGCATGTCGGTCGAGCTCGTCGACGCCAACCGGCAGTTGCCGATCGCCTATCGCAACACGATCGCGAACATGATGGCGGAGGCCGAAGCCCTGAACGGCATCTTCGCTCCGGACGATGTGACGTATGCCTGGTACCGGGCGAAGGGCATCAGCGAGCTGCCCTATCCGCCGTTCGCGCCGGGAGCCGACGCCGTGTTCGAGATCGACGAGACCCTCGATCTGGACGCCGTGCAACCGATGGTCGCCAAGCCGTTCAGCCCCGGCAACGCGTTCGAAGCCGAGGACGTGGCCCGCGAACGCATTCCCTTCGACAAGGCGATGATCGGCTCGTGCACGAATGGCAGCTACGACGATCTGCTGACGGCTGCATTCGTGATTCGCGCCGCGCGGCAGCGCGGCCTCGTGCGGGCGGCGCGCGAGCTCGTCGTCTTCCCGGGCTCCGGCGGCGTCGGGCGGCAGATCGAGCGACCCGACCCGCGCCTGGACGGTCAATCGATTGCAGAGGTGTTCCGCTCGGTCGGCGGCCAGATTCGCGAGTCGTGGTGCGGCCCCTGCTTCGGCCAGGGGCCAGACGCCTTGCAGCCTGGACAGCGCGCCATCACCTCGTTCAACCGGAATTGGCAGAACCGGATGGGCGTCGGCGGCGAAGGGTACCTGGCGAGCCCCGCGGTGGTCGCGGCATCCGCGCTCGTCGGCTACATGGCGCCGCCCAGCGAACTGGGGCTGACATGGGATCCCGAACTTTTCGGCGTGTAATCGGGTCTAATCTGGGCATGAAGGCGCTCACCGCGGCAGCTCTGTTGCTCGTCCTGTCGATGCCGCTGCCGCCGGCCGCTGCGCAGAGCGACCTCGACGCGTTCATGCAGCGCGTCATGACTCGCCGCGACGACAACTGGAAGAAGCTGCAGCAGTACATCCTCGACGAGCGCGAAGTGATCGAGCTTCGTGGCCCGGATCGTGCCGTGATGTGGGGCGACCGCCGCGAGTTCACGTGGTACATGCGCGACGACCGCTTCGTCCGCAGCCCGCTGCGCTTCAACGGCGTCGAGATCGGCGACGCCGATCGCCGGAAGTACGAGGCCGACTTCGTCCGCCGCGAACAAGAGCGCGAGAAGCGGCGCGCAGCGAATCCGTCGGAGTTCGACGGCGATCCGGACGAGCCGCAGTTCGTCTCGTCGGCTTACTTTCTCCGCTTCAAATTTGAATCCGGCAAGTACGCCCTGGTCGGTCGCGAGACGCTCGAAGGCCGCCAGGTCCTCCGGATCGAGTATTACCCGACGAAGTTATTCGACGAGACCAGGGCGCGGAGCGACCGGCCGGAGCGCAGCGACGAGCGCCGCCGGGCTGAGCAGGCCGAGCCGCTGCAGCGAGAGGTGCAGCGCGTGCTCAACAAGGCCTCGCTCGTGACGCTGTGGATCGATCCCGAAAGCCACCAGATTCTCAAGTACACCTTCGACAACGTCGGCAGCGGCCTCTCGGCTCTTTCGATCACCATCAACACCCTGCCATTGGGCTGGCTGGCCCAGGTCGAGGAGCTCCGCGCGTCGATGACCATGGGCGAGGCGTTTCCGGATGTCTGGCTGCCGCGCGCCCTCGACATGCGATTCGCCGTGGCCATGGCGGTGGGGCAGTTCGACGTGCAGTACGCGCTCGATTACCACGACTACCGCCGTGCCGACGTGACGTCCACGATCCGCATTCCCCAGCCGCAGTGAGCGGCTTGCTTCCGATCCTTTTCGTGCTCGCGCTCGCCGGCCAGGCTGACCAGCCGGCTCAGGCGCAGCCAGCAGAAGTCATTGCCGAAGTGCGCGTCCACGGCAACGTGGCGATCGCGGAGGAGGAAGTGCTTCGCCTCGCGGCCGTCCAGGTGGGCGCTCCTGTCGAGGCCGATACCGCCGCGATTGTCGAGAAGCGGCTTGGCGCCACCGGCAAGTTCCGAAACGTCGAGGTGCTGAAGCGGTTCGCGTCGATTGCCGACGCGTCGAAGATTGTCCTGGTCATCGTCGTCGACGAAGGCGACGTGAAAATCGAGTGGGATAAGGACTCGGGCGCCCCGCCGCGGACCGTCCGCCGGCGCGGGCTGCCGGTGATGTTCTTGCCGGTGCTGAACGTCGAGGACGGCTACGGCTGGACCTACGGCGTGCGGTTTGCTCTGCCGAACGTCGCTGGATCGCGAAGCCGCCTGGCGATGCCGCTCACCTGGGGCGGCGACAAGCGCGCCGCCGTGCAGCTCGAGAAGGATTTCGACCGAGGGCCCCTCGATCGGGTCGTCGGAGGCCTGTCGGTTTCCCGGCGCGAGCACCCGTTCTACGAGCTGGACGACGATCGGTTTCGCGTCGCGACCAGGGTTGAGCGCGATCTCTGGCCTCAGCTGCGTGCCGGTGGCACGATCGGCATGGAGCAGGTGAACTTTCTTGCGGACGACACTCGATTTCTGCAGACCGGCGCCGACCTCGTGCTCGACACGCGCGTCGATCCCGTGCTCGCACGCAACGCCGTCTATGCCCGCGCCGCATGGGACCGCTACGCGATCAGCGGATCGGACGCGTCTCAACAGTACAGTGTCGACCTCCGCGGTTACGGCGGCTTCGTCGGCCAGAGCGTGGTCGTCGGCCGATTCTATCGGACCGCATCCGACAAGGTGCTGCCGCCGTTTCTGCAGCCGATTCTCGGCGGCATGGACAACCTTCGAGGGTTCAAGGCCGGCACCGCAGTGGGCGACACCCTCGTGGCCGGGTCCGTCGAAGTGCGTACGCCAGTCACCTCGCCCCTGAACATCGCCAAGCTCGGCGTGAGCGCGTTCGTCGACGTCGGGACCGTTTATGATCACCGGGCGCAGCTGTCCGACCAGCGATTCGGCAAGGGGATCGGCGGCAGCGTCTGGGTGACGGCGGCGTTCTTCCGCCTGAACTTCGCCGTCGCGCACGCGGTGAAGGGAAGCACGCGGGTGCACTTCGGGACGTCGTTTTCGTACTAAGAGCCTGAAATTTACAATTTACAATCGTAAATTGTAAATTCCTGATGTCAGAATCCCAACGACAGATCGCCGGCACCATCGGCGTCCCCGTGGCGCGGCGGCATATCTTTCTCTGCTGCGATCAGACAACCCCGAAATGCTGTGACAAGGAGCGTGGGCTGGCGGCCTGGGAATTCCTGAAACGCCGGCTGAAGGAGCTGGGTCTTTCGGATCAGGGCGGCATTCTGCGGACCAAGGCGAACTGCCTGCGCATCTGCGAAGGCGGCCCGATCGCCGTGGTCTATCCCGAAGGCGCGTGGTACAGCGAATGCGATCCGCCGGTGCTCGAGCGCATCATCCAGGACCACTTGCTTGCCGGCCGCATCGTCATCACCCACCTGATCGAGTCTCATCCGCTCACTCCCTGACCCTTCGACAAGCTCAGTGCAGGCCGGGCGCCAACGAATATGGGCATTTCCCCGTCTAATGCAGCGATGACGCTGGAGAGGTTCCTCCAGGACCTGCGCTTCGGGTGGCGGCTGCTCCGCCGGACGCCCGGGTTCACGGTGGCGGCGGTCCTGACCCTCGGCCTGGGGACGGGCGTCACGACGGCGGTGTTCAGCGTCCTGGACCAGGTGGTTCTCCGGCCGCTTCCATATGCGGAGCCGGATCGGCTCACGATGCTGTGGGAGACCAATGGGGCTCGTTCGCTTCTCCACGAGCGGCTCTCGCCGGTCAACTTTGGCGACTACCGGGCGCTGACGCAGGTCTTCGACGGCGCGGCTGCGTGGTGGTACCCGCAGATCAATCTGACCGAGACCGGCCGTGAGCCGCTGCGCCTGCGCGCTGTCGAGGCAAGTGCGAACTTCTTTCAGGTGATCGGAGTCCAGCCTGCCCTGGGCGCCGGATTCCCCCCCGAGCCGCTGTACGACCGAGATCCGATCGCCGTGATCAGCCATCGCCTCTGGCGCGATCGGTTCGGCAGCGATCCGTCGATCGTCGGATCGTCGATCGTGCTGAGCGGCGTTGTGCATACGGTGGCGGCCGTCATGCCGCAGGGTTTCAGTTTCCCCGGCGACACTGACGTGTGGCAGCGGCTCACGTGGGACATGGCACAGCACAGCCGCGGCGCGCATTTCATGGAGTCGCTGGCCCGGCTCAAACGCGGCACGACGCTCGAGGCCGCGAATGCCGAGCTGGCCGCGCTCACCACCCGCCTCGGGCGCGAGTTCAAGGCGACCAACGGTGACTGGAGCGCCCGCGCCGTTCCGCTCGCGCACGAAGTGGCCGGCTTCTTCAGGCCCGCGCTGTTCGCCCTGTTTGGCGCGGCCGGCTTTCTCCTGCTCCTGACCTGTACTAATGTTGCGAGCCTCCTGCTGGCGCGCGGCACGGTCCGCGCGCGCGAAGTGGCCGTCCGTGCGGCGATTGGCGCGGGCCGATCGCGGCTCGTCCAGCAGTTCCTCACCGAGAGCGGCATCCTCGCATTGCTCGGGACGGCGACCGGCCTGGCTGTCGCGGTCGGAGGTATCCGGCTGTTGGTCGCCCTTTCACCGATCGAGGTGCCGCGGCTCGCCACCGCAGCCGCGGATGGGCGCGTCCTGGGTTTTGCCGCCTTTGTCGCGGGCGCGACGGCCGTCGCGTGCGGCATCGTGCCCGCGCTGCTGATGGCGCGGGCCGACATTCAGGCGCCGCTCAAGGAGGCGGGCCGCGGCGCGGACGGCAGCAGGGCGCGTCGGGTCCGGAGCATGCTCGTCGCCGGCGAAATCGGCCTCGCCGTGATGCTGCTCGTCGGGGCGGCGCTGGTCGCTCGCGGGTTCACCAGGCTCATCGCCGAGGATCCGGGGTTTCGACTGACGAACGCGGTGGCCGTGAACGTCGAGCTCCCGTCCAACTACAACGACTTTGCCGCAGTCACCGATTTCTACAGCCGCGTGCTGGATCGCGTTCGAGCGCATCCGGGCATCACGGCGAGCGGCGCGACCAACTTCCTCCCGTTCGAACTGGCGTGGCGGATGCCGTTCGTCGTCAACGGCCGTCCTCGACCGGTTCCAGGCGACGAACCGCTCGCGCAGCATCAGACCGTGGACGAGCAGTACTTTCAAGCCGTTGGCGTGCCGCTCCTGAAAGGACGCTTCTTCACCGACCGCGACAGCGCACGCGCGCGCCGGCGTGGTCATGGTCAACCGTGCGCTGGCGGATCGCGAGTGGCCTGGCGAGGATCCGCTCGGCCGCAGCATCTCGATTTCGACGCGGGCCGTCGGTCCGCTGGGTCGCGTGCTCCTGCCACCCGGCACGCCCTACGAGGTGATCGGCGTCGTGGGGGACGTCAAGAACGGCGCGCTGGCTGAGCCGGTCGAGCCGGCGCTGTATTTCACACATCGCCAGTTCCCGTTCATGGGCATGCACATCATCGTGCAGGGAACACTCGATCGGCGTTCGGCCGTCGGCGCCGTTCGCGATGCGATCCGGGAGGCCGATCCGAACCTGCCGACAGCCGAGGCGCGATCGCTGCAGGATGTTCTGTCAACGCAGACCGAACAGCCGCGCGCGCTGTTCATGTTGATGTCGGTGTTCGCCACGGTCGCCCTCGTCCTCGCAGCCGTCGGCGTCTACAGCGTCCTGTCGTACGCAGTGACGCAGCGCCGCATCGAGTTGAGCATCCGCGTGGCACTCGGGGCGCGCCCGGCCGACGTCGTGTGGCTGGTGGTCCGCCAGGGTCTCGTGCTCTGCGCGGTCGGCCTCTTCCTTGGCGTCGCCGCATCCCTCGCCCTTGGCCGGACGCTTTCGACGTTTCTCAACGGCATTTCGTCAGCCGATCCGGCGGCGTTTTTCGTGGCCGCAGCCGTGGCGATCGTCGTGGCCGCCGCTGCCTGCATTCTGCCCGCGCGTCGCGCCGTCGCCGCCAGTGTCGCAGACGGGCTTCGCGCCGACTGAGGCTATCTCGCAAACCAGCTGACCTGCGTCGCGAGCGAGCGCGCGAGCGAGCCACGCGAACGGAGGGCGCCGACGCAAGCGGCGCGCGAGAGAGCGTGTTGGGGAGTCCGAGGGGCGAAGCCCCTCGGATAAGACTCGTCCTGCGGTATCGTGAGGCGGATGATTCCCCGCACGATCGCCGCGACGACACACGGCCGCTACCTGGTGGTGCCTCCTTCGAATTCAGAACCGTCGTCAGGCCTCCTCGTCGGTTTCCACGGGTACGCGGAGCCGGCGGCTGCGGCGATGGAACGCCTGCAGACGATTCCGGGCGCCGGCCAGTGGCGGCTCGTGGCCATCCAGGGCTTGAATCGTTTCTATCGCGGCCGCTCCACCGACGTCGTCGCCAGCTGGATGACCAGGGAGGATCGCGACCTGGCGATTGCCGACAATGTCAGCTACGTGTCCACAGTGATCGATGCCGCGTCGCGGGAATGGGGCACCGAAGGGCGGCTGGTCCTTGCCGGGTTTTCGCAAGGCGTGGCGATGGCCTACCGTGCGGCGGCCGCGTCCGCGAGGGCCGTGGCAGGCGTGATTTCGCTGGGTGGCGACGTGCCGCCCGAGCTTGACCGCTCGGCGCTTGCTCGGATTCCGGCCGCGCTCATCGGCCGCGGGTCGCGCGACGACTGGTATACGGACCAGAAGCTCGGCGCCGACGTGGCCCGTCTTCGCGACGCGGGAGTTGGCGTAACAGTCGTGTCGCTGGATGCCGGTCACGAGTGGACAGGGGCATTCTCCGAGGCCGCGGCGGATTTTCTCACGAACGTTCGGCGATGATGTCGCGGAGCCACTTCACGATCGCCCGCTGAACTTCCAGGTACACGTCCTCCTGCGCCCGCCCGCCCTTGGCCACTTTGAGTGAGTGATCGCCGCCCTCGACGACATGCAGCGTCGCCGGGCGATCGAGCGTGGGCAGGACCGGTCGGATTTCTGCCGGTGTTCCGAACGCGTCGCGGCTCCCTTGGACGAAGAGCATCGGGCATGGGACCTCCGGCAGGTGCGCGTCCCGGCGCTCCTGCGGACGTCCCGGCGGGTGCAGCGGATAGCCCAGCAGGACGATGCCGCGGGGTGGCTCGCCGAGACCGTTCGCTGCGACGTGCGTCGCAATCCGGCCGCCCATCGACTTGCCGCCGATGAACAACGCCCCGCCGAGTGCGTCCCGCACCGCCTGAATCACCGCCAGGTAGCACGCCTCGAGAGCCGGCTTCCGATCGGGAATCCGCCGGCGCCGCTCCGTGTAGAGGAAGTTGAAGGTGACCGCGTCGACGCCAAGCTCCGCGAGGGCGCTGGCGAACGACGTCATGAACGCACTGTGCTGGCCCGCGCCGGCGCCGTGGGCGAGGATGAGCGCCACCTCCAGCCGTGGCTCGGCTGCTCGATACAGCAGCGCCGTCACGTGCGCGTCGCCGGCGACGCGCACCGGCAATTCAGTAGGCCGGATCACGGCGCCCCCGCATGTCTGCACCGGTCCTGAGCTCGTTGGTCACTGACAGCGCATTGAACTGGGTCGCGATCGCCTGTGCGAGCCGGCGGTCGACCTCGCTGCGGACCAGCCCCGTCAACCTCACACGGCTGCGATCCACGATGATGTGAATCGGCGGATTGCGCATCACCGCGTACGGCCAGAAGTTGGCGTTGCCGTAGATGGCGCGCGCGATCTGCTGGCGCAGATCGTCGTCGAACGTGGATGCCGGCAGGACTTCGAGCTGGTCGACGACCTGCCGTACGCCTTGAATCGCTCCCACCCGCTTTTGAAGCTCGCCGCGCTTGTAATCCATCGTCACCTTTCCGACGAGGGTGACGATGCCCTGCTCGACGCTGATCGACACGTCGTCGAAGATCGTGAAGTGCGGACACGCGTTCACCGTGGCTGAGACATCGTCCAGTATCCGCAGATCCTTCAGATCGGGGCTGGCTGACGCAACCACTGGCGAGACGGCCGTCAAGAGAACAAAGGCGAACACCCGGAGGGACATGATCGCGCCGCAGTTTCCGCAGGCGAGGCTTCGAACTCAGGTAGTTCAAATCAGGTGCCAAGAAAAGCCCGTCAGGAGAGGCGATTTTCGGCGCAAGCCGTCGTCGCCAGGTGTCACTCGCCGATGAGCCGACCAAAAACGGCGACGGTCAGCACCCCGGCCACGATCAGCACCACCTGCCGCAGGCCGTTGCTGTCGATCTGGCCCCGGTGCAGATCGGGGATCAGGTCGGACATCGCGATATAGAGCAGGCTCGCCGACGACAACGCGAGAATCACCGGTCGCACGCCTGGTAGAACGCCGACCGTGACATAGGCGACCAGGGCGCCGGCGATGCCCGATGCGCCCGACAGGATGTTGAGCAGCAGCGCCCGTCGCCTGCTGTACCCGGCGGCGAGGAGAATGGCGACATCGCCGACCTCCTGCGGAATTTCGTGCGCCGCGACGGCGATCGCCGTGTTGACGCCGAGCGGTACCGAGGTCAGGACCGCCGCACAGACCGTCGCGCCGTCGATGAAGTTGTGGAAGGCGTCGCCGAGCAGGACCAGCGCCGCCGTCGCCCCGTGCACGTGGCACTCGTCGGTATGGCAGTGACGCAGCAGCACCAGTTTCTCGAGCACGAAGAAGACCAGGATGCCGACCAGCAGCGTGCCGAATGCGCGCGTCGGCTCCATGGTCTCGAGTGCCTCCGGCAGGAGCGCGAGAAGCGCCACGCCGAGGAGCGCGCCGACAGCGTAGCTCACCAGCCACGGCACGAGCCGCGTGCGGACCTTGTCGGTGAAGAGGAGCAGGGACGACGCGAGAAGGAGACCGCCGAAGCTACCGAGCAGGCTGAGACCGAGCGCCGTCGCCAGGAGAGGCACGCAGCATTCTAGCTTGCCACGTATCCTCTCCGTGCCCGCACGCGGTAGTTGCGGTTGTTCACCTCGACGCGAATCGAGTGCCAGCGGCCGTCGCTCTTCCCAGGCGCCGGATATCCGAGATAGTACTGCTGGCTCAATTCGCTCGCGATTCCTTCGGTCGCTGGATTGAGATCGCGCGGCTCGCGGATGATCTCGGTCCGGCCGCCACTGTCATCGGTCAAGTCGCGGAGCGCAACGGCGTTGACCCGATCGCTGGCGCCTCCGCCCCCGGGGCGTGGCGGCCACTGGATCTGTGGCCGGCCTCCGGGCCGTCGTGGCGCCCCGGGAAACGGGATCGGCATCGGCGGCATCCGCGCCGGCGGCCGCGGCTGCGCCGGCCCAACGCCGGCCCGCCCTGCGCCGTCGATGCCGATCGCGTAGATCATCACTTCGCTCTCGCGCACCAGCTGCTTCAGATCGACCAGGGGAGTGTGGCTGGACGTATCGTTCCCATCGGAAATCAGGACGATGGCCCTCTTCTGGTGCCGGCCGGTGGACGCGAGCGGAATCGCCTCGGCGACCGCGTCGTACATCGCCGTCGCGCCGTCCGTCCGGATCCGGCTGATCACCCGCGACAGCGCCTGGCGATCGGTGGTCCAGCCCTGAAGCAACCGCGGGTCGTCGTCGAACGTGTACAGGAAGATCTCGTCCTGCGGGTCGAGCAGATCGTACAGAAACCGGTTCAGGGCAGCCTTGGCGGCCTGGATCTTCTCGCCGTCCATGCTGTCGCTCGTGTCGAGCACGACGCCGAGACTCACCGGCGTTCGTTCGGCGCTGAAGTGAGTGACTTCCTGCCGCTGGCCGTCCTCGTAGACCGTGAAATCGTCCTTCTCGAGCCCGCGAACGAACCGCCCGCTGACGTCGGACACGCTGGCCGACACGTTGATCAGCTCGACGCCCGTCTTGAAGCGGAACGATCCGCCCTCTTGCTGCTTCTGCTGCTGACCCTGAAGGGTTGCGGCAGCGAGCACGACGACGACCGCGGCGGCGTTAACCCGTGAACCCGAGCGCATGACATCACCCTTAGATTTGAGACGGCCCACTTCCGGCTTCGGATTTCAGTTGTCCAGCCTGCGCCCTCTTATCGACGTGCGGCACGATGTGGTCGTCGCTCCTGAAGCTTACGCGATAACGTCCGACGTCGCCTGCCGAAGGAACGGTGACCACGAACGTCCGCTCGCCAGCCGGATCGGTCGCGCCCGGCTGGACTTCTGCACGGCCGCTCGCGATGAAACCGCCCTCGCGGTTGAAGAGCAGTACGACCGCGGTCAGCGGGCCCCTCTCTCCAGCCGGCGCCGAGCCTCGAACGACGCCGCGAACTGTCAGGCGATCTGCTTCGCGCTCGTGACCGAGCGCGATCAGCTCGAGCGGGATCTGCGCGGGAGCCGCAGCCGCAGCCACGCGAGCCTCGCTCGCGCGCCGGGAAGACGCCGATGGCGTCCTGTCACTCGTCATCACCAGGCTGCCGATGACGACCGCAACGATCAGCGCGGCCGCGCACACCGCGGCGGCGACCCGGAACACCGAGCGTCCACGCTCCCTGGGCGCGAAGATGCCATGCGCCGTGGCGACCGCTTCGTCGTGGATGGGTGGTGCGGCGACTGATTCGCGGTGGATAGGCAGATCGGTGGCCACGGCCTGCGCCTGCGGTCGATCCGCTCGAATCGTCCGGTGGTCTTCGACAGCGGCAAGGTCAGCGGCCAGGGCTGCGATTCGCGCTTCCGATCGACGGCGTTCGTTGCGCATCACGCGCCAGGCCAGAACACTCGGTACTGACCGCGATGATCAGCGACAGGAGCGTGACGGTGAGCAGGACAGCTTCCATGGCAATTCCCTAGCGCAGCTTGAACTCGACAGCCACCTCGACGATCACGTCCACGGGCGAACCGAGCCGCCGGGCCGGCTCGAATCTCCACTGCCGGACGGCCTGAACCGCGCGCTCGTCGAGCCCCGCGCCAAGGCGCTTCAGGATCTTTACGTCGCCGACCGCGCCATCTCGCCTGACGACGATCTCGAGCTCGACTTCACCCTCGACGGCGCGGCGGCGGGCCTCGTCCGTGTAATCAGCGCGCACTTCCCGAAGCAGGCGAGGTGCTTCGATCCCCGATCCAGGCCTGAACGGGCCGCCGCCCGTACCGCCTCCGGATCCCGGGCCCACGCCGTTGCCATTGCCCTCGCCGATGCCGGTCCCTGTTCCGCTCCCGACTCCGCCCCCGGCCCCGGGTCCGCGGCTCTGGGATTCAGCGCGCGCCTCTTTAAACAGGCCGGCGCGGTCGCGGTCTTCGGCGGGCGCCTGGACGATCGGAGCCGAGACGACGGGCATCGGTTCGGATGTGAGCGTCGGAGGCGGCTCGGGCGCCGGCCGAGGCGGCGGCTCCACGGCAACCGGACGCTGACGAGGCGGCATCGGGCTGCTCACCGTGCTCCGGCCCTTCCGCTCCGCCTTTGGCGGCGGTCGCTTCTGGAGTGCGCCACCGCCGCCTCCACCTCCTCCGGGACCCGGAATGTTGACGAAAACCAGCCGCATGTCGGGCGGGCGCTCTTCAGTGACAGGGAGCGTTTTAGCGGTTGGCGACAGGCCAAGGCTGGCGATGAAGACCGCCAGCGCGACGAATCCGGCATGCAGCGTCCCCGACACCGCGAGGGGGACGCTCGTCGGATGCGCGCGCCGACCCGCCGGCCCGAACAGCGAAAAAAGGCTCGGTCGCGCGGCCACGACGGTGACGCTGCTTTCGGCGCCACCAGCCGCCGCCGCCCTTAGATCGCGGGCCAGGCGGAGGGCATCCGCATAGGGGACGAACTCGTCAGCGGCGCCGAGAATGGCCCGGACGCGATCTTCGTCGACCCCAGCGACCCCGGCGGCCCGGGCGATCTCGCGCGGCGAATAGACCTCGGTGCACGGCATGGACGGGTATCTTGCTTAAGGCAAAAGGCTTGCCGCAAATTTCGACGGAGCGTTTGAGGCGATTCGAGCATTTTCCGCCCATTCCGGCGGGGAAGGCTCCGACGGACCGGCGCAAGCTCCGGCCGGGCTGTGCTCCGGGCCTGACAGGTGTCACCTCGTGCGGACCGATCACCGTAGGCCGGGTCTCTTAGACCCGGCGTCAGATGCCGATTGATGGCGGAGGCTTCGTCCGCCCTACAGTGCACAATTCTCTGAGCAATCGAGTTCTGTTGCGACCGCCTCACAATTCACCCTCAAGCACCTCGAGCATGGCGCTGGGGTTCCGCACGGATGTCTCCGCAGTCCATGCCGACCATCAGAGTGACTCCGAACGACGGCGACTGCGAGTCTCGAGGTGGACAGCACCGTCGCGGTCCTTAGCCCCTGGCGTACGTGGCGCCATCGTTGACCACGGCGGCGTCACGCAGCTTCGCTGGCAGAGTTACCGTGATACGTGTTCCGCGCTCGTCGGTGCCCGCATCGCAGGCGATGTGTCCCCCGTGGAGTTCCACGATCTGGCGACACATGTAGAGCCCGATACCCGCGCCTCTCGCACCAGGACGTGCTTCGGTGTGCTGGTGCTCCAAGCGGAAGAACTTGTCGAAGATCCGGCCGCGAAACGCGGAGGGGATGCCAGGACCTGTGTCCGTAATGGCGATCGAAACCGACTCACGCGAGTCGGCCGCGCCACCGTGAGGTTCGCCATGACTCTCGATCGCAATGCTGCCGCCGCTCGGCGTGTACTTGAGCGCGTTCGAGAGCACGTTGTCGAACACGGCACGGAGACGAAGCGGGTCGGCGACAACTCGCGGAAGCGCTCGGTCGACACGACTGATCAACGTGATGGCTTGAGCCTTTGCCTGGTTCGCCACACGACTGAGGGCCTCCGCAATCACGGCCGGCACGTGAACAGGTTCGAGGTTGAGCCGAAGCTCGCCGGCTTCGATCCGAGTCAAATCCAAGAACTCGTGGACCGTTTCCGTGAGCTGCTCGACACCGATGAGCGACGTGGCGACCAATTGTCGTTGCCGCTCCGGCAGCATGTCCGACGCTTCCTGCAGCATCAGCAGCGTCATCCGGAGCGTCGTCAGCGGAGTCTGGAGCTCGTGCGAGGCGACAGCCACCAGCTCCGAGCGCATCTCGTCGACCCGTACTAGGTCGGTGACGTCGTACAAGAGAAGTATTCCACCCTGCTGTTGCGGGTTCAGCGCGGAGACTGGCACGACTCGCGGCAACAGGCGCTGGACTGCGCCGTCCTGTTCGACTCGTATGGTTCGAGTCAAGTCGGCAGGTGGCTGCACACTCGAGCCCGCGGCGATCGCTCGGCTCACGGCCTGCAAGTCCAGCCCGTCGACGCGCAGATCAGCGAGTGACCGTGGCTCATTCACACCGGCTGAAGCCAGGACTCTCACGGCCGCCCTGTTCATCGACTGAATCTGACCGCCGGCGTCAAGGAGCACGACGGCGTCCGGCAATGCCTCGAGCGTCGCTTCAAGCGTATTCTTCGCGCGGACGACTTCGCTGATGTTCGTGCGGCGGAACTCGGCGAGATCTTCAGCCATCTGGTTGAACGCCGACGCCAACTCGCCGAGCTCGTCACGGGATGCGACATTGATCCGCTCGGAGAAGTCTCCCTGGCGGATCGCGTTGGCCCCCTGGGTCAACTGCCGCACGGGCCCAACGACTGTGCGCGTGAGATGCCACGCCACGGCGACTGCGATCATGAGGGCTGCCAGCGTAATCAACAGGACGGCCCGTCGTGCCGCAGCGGCCTCGTCGCGCGCCCCTCCAACGGCCTCTCGAGCCAGCTCAAAATGCCGGTCGCGAATCGCCGTCATCAGCGCAACCGCACGACGGAGCACGGGATTGGCCTTCTGGTGATACTGCACGAGCGCGTCTCGTTCGGGTGCGACGGAGATCACGCCGTCCGAGGCTTGGCGGTACCCGCTGAGCTCCGCTTGAAGTGGTGTGGCAAGCTCGCGTTCATCCTCCGGTCCTAAGACACCGAAGAGATCCGCGACCGCCTTATCCACGACAGCACGCTCACTGGCCAACACGCGCGATCCGCGCTCGTCTCCAGCGAGGATCAGCAGGACCGCATCGTCCTCCCGTTCGAGTGCGCCCGCGAGCCTCGAGGTGACGGCCGTCACGGCCTCGCTCTGTCGCACGGTATCGGTGACGACTCCGCTGAGGCGGGTCAGGGCGAAGAACGTCCACACACTCGCGATCACCGTCGTGAGCACCAGGAGACCGGCGGCGACCATGAAGCGGAGCCGAAGACGACCGGGGATCATGATGCGATCACGCCAATCCATATCGCTTGCGCTTGCGCTGTAGTGTGGTCGCGTCGATGTCCAGGATGCGCGCCGCTGCCTCCAGAGAGGGAGACCGTGCAATCACGCGCGCGATGTGCTCGCGCTCCAGGGATTCGATCGAGACGAACGCGCCCACCTGCGTGAGTTCCGAGAGACTGTCCGACGGAGCCACGGGCGGCAGTCCAAGGTCGGCGAGCTCCAGCACGTCTCGGGCCGCCAGAATGACGGCACGCTCGACCGCGTTTCGCAACTCCCGAAGGTTTCCTGGCCAGACGTGTCTCTGCATCCCCTGCTCGGTGGTCGCCGCGAACTGCAGGCCGACTCGCCGCTGCTTCTGGCTGAAGACTGACAGGTAATGGTGCGCCAACAGCAGCACATCCTCCGGCCGCTCGCGGAGGGCGGGCAGTGTGAGGGTCACGACATTCAGGCGGTAGAACAGGTCTTCGCGGAAACGGCCGCTACGCACTTCGGCCTCGAGGTCGCGGTTGGTCGCGGCAATCAGTCGAACATCTGCTTGTCGCTCTCGTGCTTCACCAAGGCGTTCGTAGGTGCGGTCATTGAGGAACCGTAGGAGACGCGCCTGCGCATCCGCTGTGAGGTCGCCCACTTCATCGAGGAGCAGCGTTCCGCCCTCGCCCCCCTGGACCTTCCCTGCCACGTCCGCCACGGCGCCGGTGAACGCGCCCTTGCGGTGCCCGAAGAGGGCACTCGTCATCAGGTCGCCTGACAGCGCCGGACAGTTGACCGTGACAAATGGCGCCTCCGACCGTGGGCTGTTCGCGCGAATCCAGCGAGCGAGTACGTTCTTGCCGGTGCCGCTCTCGCCTCTCAAGAGGAGAACAGCATCCGAGGCCGCCGCCCGCGCGGCTATTTGCAGGAACCGCAAAAACAGCGGACTCCGAGACTCGAAAAACGCCGGCTCGCCACTCTCGTCCAGTTCTTCCTGGAGTTCCGCCAGGCGACGTCGGAGGCGTTGAGCCTCCACGACGCGATGAGCGGCCAAACGGATCTGATCGGGAGTGAAGGGCTTGGGCACGTAGTCGACCGCGCCACGCCGGATCGCGGTGACGGCGCTTTCAATGGAGGCGTACGCGGTCACGACGATCACACCAACGTCGGGTTGACGGGCGAGGATCTCGGGAAGCAGCTCCATGCCCGCGTCGGCACCAAGCCACAAGTCCAGAAACACCACGTCGAAGTGCCCGCGGTCCAGAGCCTCGAGCGCCGCCCGACCGGTCGCGACGCCCAGCACGCGCGCGCCGGCCGCTTCCAGGCACAGTCTCAATGATTGACGAACCCCGGCATCATCGTCGATGACCAACGCTGCCCAAGGTGCCTTGGTGGTCGTGAGCAATCCGGGCACGTCCTGTTGTGCTGTGTGTTCCATGGACGCTCGATCACGCGTTCGCAAGCTTTCAGCCATTGGTTCAGCCGCCATTGTGCGCGCAAAACTGATTCAGAAGCGGTTTCGTGCTCCAATCGTCACCTAATCCAGGGTTGGAAGCCCATCAGCGTCAAAACAAACGTCGGCGCGTTTTGCTGCTCGCCTGCGAACACGGACCGGCATTTTGCATGGACGCGGCAATCGGCGCTGTCGTCCTCCCGTTCCAGCGCTAGGATTGAAAGGGACGCGTCACGTTCGCGGCGTGGCCCGTTGTTTGCCTTTTCGGGTGCAGATGGAAGCGCCCGCTTCCTTTCGTCCGGATATGACAGCAACCTGGGAGTATCAGATCGTCGAAGAACCGAATCCAACCGCACTGCAGGAACGACTGACCAGGATGCTAAGGGTCCTGATTGTGACTCTCATCGCGTCCTCCGGCTGTGCGCGGCCAGCACCGAGTGTTCCGCTTCCGGCGCCGAATCCGAATGGCTGCTACGTGATGGTGTTCGAACAGCCTGAGTTCAGCGGCAGCGGCGATGTCCTCAACGGTCCGGGAAAATGGGCGTCACTCGATGGCTTGCGTCAGACCAATCATGACGGTTGGCGTAACCGGATTCGCAGCCTGCGTACTGGACACATCGCGACCGTCACCGTCTACACGGACGAAGGCTTCAACGGTGAGTCCCGTCGATTCGGCCCCGATACGTCGCGCGCTCAAGTCGATGCCTCGTTGTCGGCGCGCATCGAGTCGCTAGAGCTCACTTGTGGGTGACATGAGTCTCCAAACCTGGCGTCGATTTCACGGAGAGCTGATCGCCACGGTCATTGCGAAGGGCAGCGCGCTGTACGCCGTAGCGGTGTGGGACGAGCCATCCGGCATCATTCGGCAGCTCCCCCGAATGTTTGATCGGCTCGAGGCGGCGAAAGCCGCGGCAGACGCCTTACTGCGCCGGACCTTTGGTCACAAATGTGCCATGGAGTCGTGCGGCGAGTGGGTCGTCTGGACCGCATGAGGCGATCGGCGTGCTGCGCAGGCGGCAAGGTGTGACGTGACACGATCGAACGTGTGGTGCATCTCTTGCTTCGCGTTTGTCTGATAGGCGGATTGCTGGCCCTCGTCGCCGCTACTGCTGCCGCACAGCGGTTCAGACTGCCGGAGGGTCCGGATGTGCCCGCGCGATTTCCCCCTGCAGGCTTTAGCGATGGCGCATTCATGCACTGCAAGATCATGTACACGAGCGTCGTTTCAGAGGCCAACGGCATGGGTTGGGGGACCGATTATCCGTACGCGGGGATCAATCTGATGACGCGGGTGTCGGAACTGACGAAGACGCCTATCAGCAAGGACGAACGCGGCGAGCCGAACTATTGGGTTGTCAGGCTGACTGATGATGCCCTGTTCCGATGCCCGTTCGCGATGGCGACCGACGTCGGCACCGCGGCATTTTCTGATGAGGAGGTTGCGAGGCTGCGGGCCTACCTCCTCAAGGGCGGCTTCCTGTGGGTCGACGATTTCTGGGGCACTCGCGCATGGCAACGTTGGGCTGGCGAGATGCGACGCGTATTGGGAGAGTACCCAATCGTCGATGTTCCCGTCGATCATCCGATCCGGCACACGCTGTTCCAAATCGAGGAAGTGCCACAGGTGACGAGCATCAACTTCTGGCGCCGGTCGGGCGGGTACACCGCCGAACGCGGTCCAGATAGCCCTCACGCCAATTTTCGGATGATAGCCGATGACCGCGGGCGAATCATGGTCCTCATGACCCACAACACGGATATCGGTGATTCCTGGGAGCGCGAGGGTGAGGACCATGAGTTCTTTCTGCAATTCTCACCCAACGGGTACTCGCTCGGGATCAATGTCGTCCTTTACGCCCTGTCCCATTGAACGTCTGACGGCCATGCGGCGGGCGGCCTGCCGCGTGTGGTTGCTCCTTTTGTCGGCTGCTCTTGCCGTCGGAGCAGCCCAGAGCAACGTTGCGCTCGTTGAAATCGGCTCTCCCGAGTCGGACAGCTAGTGATGGAAGATGGCGTGCCGCAGACGATCACGCATTTCGCGGCCGAGGACATTCCGCTCGAGCTCGCTGTCGCCGTTGACATCAGCGGCAGCATGGCGCCGGCGATGTCGAAACTGAAAGAGTCCGTCAAGACTTTCCTCGCGGCGGTTCCGTTACGCGATCAAGTGACACGGTTGGGATTCAATGACACGGTGTTCGCGATTACGCGGAGGTCAACCAATCTGGACGAGAGGGTTCGCGCTGTGGACCGGCTGGCGGCGTGGGGCGCCACGGCGCTATACGATGTGATAGTGCGCGCGATCGACATGCTGGGAGAGCGAGCCGGGCGGAAGGCGCTGGTCGTCTTCAGTGATGGCGAAGATCAAGACTGATGGAGCGGCTCGCGAATCCCACCGGCGGCCGGGTGTTCACGATGTCGAGCATGGACGAACTGGGCGGCGCCTTCGAGAACCTCCTCGAAGAGCTCTCGCACCAATACCTGCTCGGATACCAGCCTTCTGATAGCACCCGGGATGGCCGATGGCACGAGATCAGCCTACGGGTCGACGGTCACCGCAACGTGCGCGCACGTCAAGGGTATCGGTTTACTCCAGCAAGACCATGAAACGCAGCTTTGTCGCGATCTTGCTGCTGGCGTCCGTGTTGCGTCACGCCGGGGCCGTTGATGCACAGAAGCCGGCCGCTACTTTTCGCACGGGCGTGGATCTCGTGTCCTTGAGCGTTACGGTCACGAGCGGGTCAGGCGGGTACGCGACAGATCTGCTTCAAGACGATTTTCTGGTCCTTGAAGACGGTGTCCCCCAGAAGCTTGCGTTTTTTGGCAAGGGCGATGTCCCTGTCGCCCTGGCGCTGCTCCTGGATTCGAGCGCGAGCATGGAGGCGATGCTCGCGACCGCACAGGAAGCGGCAATTGGCTTCGTTCGGCAGCTGCGGCCAGCCGACCTTGCAAGTGTGATCGATTTCGATAGCCGCGTTCAGACGTTGCTCGATTTCAGCGGTGACCCGTTCCTACTCGAGAACGCGATTCGCCAAACGAAAGCCGGCGGCGCGACTGCCTTGTACAACGCGATGTACATCGCGTTGAAGGAGCTGAGCCGGTTTCGCATCGATGTGTCCGACGACGCCACGACGCGGCGCAAGGCAATGGTGGTGCTGTCGGACGGCGAAGACACGTCGAGCCTGGTCAGTTTCGACGAGGTGCTTGACGTGGCATCTCGGTCGGACACTGTTGTCTATCCAATCGGATTGGGAGACGCCGCTCCCGGTGTTACACGTCGAAAAGACGAAGGTCAGTTCATCCTGAGGCAATTGGCACAGCGAACGGGTGGGCGTGCGTTTTTTGCGGGCTCGGCCGATGACCTCGCGGGTGTCTATCGCCAAATAAGGGACGAACTTGCCAGCCAGTATCTTCTCGCGTATGAATCCACGAGCTCTCGGCGGGATGGGAAATGGCGCGCCATTTCGGTGCGCGTCAAGCGCGCAGGAGTGGCCGTCCGAAGCCGGCAGGGGTACGTCGCGCCAGCGAAGTGAACGGACATCACGAGCGGCGCGACTTGCCGAAATAGCCACTTCGCGCCCGGACGATAGCACCCTTTTTTCGCACCTGCACGTCGAGGCGCCGCCATTCGTCGGTGGCCGCGGCGTCAATGCCGAGTACGTATTGATGCCGAAGGTCTCGTACGAGCACGGCCGCTGCCGCTTGCGCCTCCAACGGGGAGCTTGCCACGAACACACCGCCGCCACTCCACGCAGCCAGATCGCGCAGATCGACGCCGTACGGCTTCGCGGGGCCATCATCGTCCCTGACCGCCGCTTTGTCAGATGTTGCGGTGGTTGCCACCACATAAATTGGCACCTGTGCCGCACTGGCAATCGCGGACACTTCACCAGGGGTTAAGGTGCTGCTCGTGTCGAAGCCGTCCGTAACCACGACGAGCGCAGCGTGTGCTGAGGGCGTGGCCTGAACCCGTTTGGCCGTGTGCGCCACCATGTCGTAGAGCGACGTGGCGCCGAACGGCTCAATCTTGAGCAGGACGGAGGCCAGATTCCGGAAGTCACGCGTGAAGGGCTGCCGCTCGTCTACTCGGGTATCGAATGTGAATAGCGCCGCCTCATCCTCACCTGGACGCATCGCCTGGAAGGCGTGCTGGAGCACGTCGTGCGCGAGCGTTATCCTGTTGCTCACACTCATGCTGCCGCTGACATCCACAAGGAACGCGGCCGTAATCGGGGCGGCGACGTCCGCATGGAAGGTGCGAATCGGCCGTTGTTGGCCGTTATCTAACACCATGAAGTCGTGTTGGACGAGACCTCGGATCGGCCTGCCGTCACCGTCTCGGACACTTGCACGAACCGGCACCACGTCTACCGACGATCGAAACGTCTGGACGGGTTCCTGCGCGACGAGGTGTGACGCCGCGATACATCCCGCAAGTCCAAGGATCAATAGGAGGCGGCCAGTCATATACAAAATATCGGCCCGAGTGAAACCAAGCTCCAGCATGCGTTCATGCCGCTGCTGCCTCGGCTTCCGCTGTCAACCGCCGGTTTTCCCTCGACAGCCCTGCTGCCAGCGCGAGCCAGATCACGACCAGGGCGAGATTCAGCAGCGCGAACCCGCGCACTGAGAACGCCAGCCACTGGACGATCACGAACGTCGTCACGCCCGAGAGCATGTCGCCGGCGCGCCAGAAGAAGGTTTCGACAGCTTGTAGCGCTTTGTACTTGGCTTCTCTCGACGTCGGCAGGAAGAGCGCTCGCCGCACGGTGTTCTGGAGCGAGTAGTCGGTGGCGTTCTCGACAATCTTGGTGATGCGGATGAAGGCCAGGACGGGGGCGAACGCGAACAACCCGTAGCTCCCGAACGCGATGACCGGCAACACGAACAGTCCGCCGCCGATGCCCAGGTACTTGAAGATGCGCGACACCAGGAACAACTGTATCGTCATCGAGAGCACGTTCTGCCAGAAATCGACGCCGGCCATGAAGCCGCCGATGATCTGCCCTTCAGTTAGCAGGGCTCCCTTCCGCGATCGTGGCTCGCGCCATGCGCGCCAGCGTCTCGTTCAGGATGTAGTTCCCGTTCGTGTTGACGAGTTGGACCATCAACGTCAGTAGCCCGATGAGCAGCAGGTAGCGCTGGCTCAGAACCAGTTTGAATCCGCCGCCGCCGCGGAGCGGCTGTTCCTCGCTCGTGGTGGCCACCGCCTTCGGCCGGCGCCGCTCGCGAACGTGAATCAGATTCGTCAGTCCGAGCGCGATCAGCAGTTCGGCGCTGGCGATCAACATCATCGGCAGAAGCCCCAACCGATCGATGAACGTCGTCGTAATGAGCGCGCCGCCGATGGCACCGACCGAGCCCCCGAAACCGACAATGGCGAACAGGCGTTTCCCTTGTTCGGGGCTGTAGAGATCGTTGGCGAAGGACCAGAACTGCGCAATGATCATCAGGTTGAACACGCCCATCCACAGGAAGAACGCGACGGCCACGAGCGTCGGATACACGCCGATCCGTCCGATGAAGAAGAAGCCGATCAGCGTGACTACGAAAAATGCCGTGACCGAATTGATCAATCGGATGCGATTCACCCGGTTGGCGAGCGAGCTGTAGAGCGGCACGATCACCAGGAAGAGCGCGGCGAGAATCGCTCCGGTATACGACTGAATCTCCGGCCCGGCCAGCGTTCCACCATCTCGCAACGGGATCTGCACTGGAAGCAGCAGCGCCGAGCGCAGCGGCCGGATCGTGTAGTACGCGGCCAGCAGCAGAAAGCCGTTGACGGCGAGCAGCATCGCGCTCGCACCCTCGCCGGCCCGCACCTCCGTCGCTATCGAGAGTGCGCGTTCGAGGAGGTTCTTTTGTGAGGGGGCACTTTCCAGCATCAGCAGATGCTACATCGTTGCAGGCGCGGCGCCTCCTCGGCGGCGAAGGTCCGCCCTACACGACGTGGTCAGGCCCGCTTGGTTATTTCGTGGCAGGCGAGCTTCTCCAGGGCGCGCACCATCGCCGAGTGGTCCCACTTCGCCCCGCCCTGGGCTGCGCAGGCGTTGAACAGCTCCTGGGCCGTCGATGTGTTCGGCAGGCTGACGCCGAGCGCACGCGCGCCGGACAGCGCGAGGTTGAGGTCCTTTTGATGCAGCTCGACGCGGAACCCGGGATCGAATGTGCGATTGATCATCCGCTCGCCGTGCACCTCGAGGATGCGCGACGACGCGAAGCCGCCCATCAACGCCTGGCGGACGCGCGCCGGATCGGCGCCGGCCTTCGACGCAAAGAGCAGCGCTTCGCCCACGGCCTCGATCGTGAGGGCGACGACGATCTGGTTCGCGACCTTGCAGGTCTGGCCGTCGCCGTTCCCGCCGACGAGCGTGATGTTCTTGCCCATGAGCTCGAAGATCGGGCGGATCCGCCCGAACGTCGATTCGCTGCCGCCCACCATGATGCTGAGCGTCGCGTTCTTCGCGCCGACCTCGCCGCCCGACACCGGCGCGTCGAGATACTCGCACCCGAGGTCGCCGATGCGCTGCGCGAACTGCTTGGTGGCGATCGGCGAGATCGAGCTCATGTCGACGACGGCTTTGCCCGCGCTCAGGCCCTCCGCCACACCCTCGGCTCCGAATAGCACGGCCTCGACATCCGGCGTATCGGGCACCATCGTGATGACCACGTCGGCCTGGCTCGCGACTTCACGGGAGGACCGGCACGCGCGCCCGCCCGCGTCGGTGAGATCCCCCGGCACGCCGCTGCGTGAGTGCAGGAAGAGCGAGTGCCCGCCTTTGATCAAGTTGAGGGCCATCGGCCGGCCCATGATGCCAAGCCCGATGAATCCGATCGCTGCCATCATCAGCCTCGTGCGAACGTGACGCGCCGCGTCATCCAGCCGAGTCCGGATTCGGTACTCGCCGCGGGCTTGTACTCACAGCCGACCCAGCCGTCGTATCCGATCTTATCCAGGTAGTCGAACAGGAAGTCGTAGTTGATCTCGCCCGTTCCCGGCTCGTGGCGGCCGGGATTGTCGGCGATCTGCACGTGAGCGATCCGATCGAGGTGCTTCTGGATCGTCGTCGCCAGATCGCCTTCCATGATTTGCATGTGATAGACGTCGTACTGGAGGAACAGGTTGTCCGACCCGACCTCGCCGATGATCTCGAGCGCCTGCGCGGTGGTTCGCAGGAAGAAGCCGGGAATGTCGCGCGTGTTGATCGGTTCGATCAGAAGCCGGATGCCTGCCTCCTGAAGGCGCCGTGCCGCGCCGCGGAGGTTCGCCACGAACGTCGTCCGCGCGCGCACCTCGTCGACGCCGGCCGGCCCGATGCCCGCGAGACAGTTCAGCTGCCGGCAGCCGAGCGCCGTCGCGTACTGAATCGCGCGAGTGACGCCCTCTTCAAATTCCGCGACGCGATCCGGATGGCACGCGATGCCGCGTTCGCCCCCGCCCCAGTTGCCCGCGGGAAGGTTGTGCAAGACCTGCGTCAGGCCCTGTTCGTCGAGCCGCCGGCGAATCTCTTTCGCGTCGTGCTCGTACGGGAAGAGGTACTCGACGCCGGCGAAGCCGGCGCGCCGTGCCGCGGCGAACCGATCGAGGAACGCGACCTCGTTAAACAGCATCGTCAGGTTCGCGGCGAATTTCGGCATAGGTTCAGGCCTTGGGCTTGACGCCCTCGACGAAGACGAGCCCGTCTTTCTCTGCCAGGGTTCTCACTTGCTTGAAGCCGTCGGCTTCGAGCGACGGCGTGGGATCGAACGCGGGCGCCGGCGATCCGCGGCTGAACAACGCCCCGAGCCCGCCGCGCGCGGCGGTGCCGATCACCACCACGCGACCTCCCGGCCGCAGGATGCGGAGCAGTTCGCGCACCGCCGCGACGCGATCCTCGGCCCGCAGCGTCCCGAACAGACCGCCGGTGTCGTCGACGATCGCCAGATCGAACGTCGCCGGGTCAGCCGTCAGCTTCGACGGCTGCGCGATCTCGATCTCGACGAGCACGCCGGCGTCCTCGACGGCCTTGCGCGCCCGCGCCGCGGAGGTCTCGTCAGGCACGAACGCCACCGCGCGGCCCGAGAGGCCGGCCTTGGCGGCGACTGCCGCGAGGCGGCCGCCGTGCGCGCAGCCAACCTGTGCGACGCGATCGCCCATCCGCGCGCCGGTCATGCCGACGACGAGCAGGTACGGATCGTCGCGCCGCCGCAGGGGAATCATCGGCGAAGATGATATAGTTTTTCCTCGTGTCTACACCCGTTGAAATTGCTCCGGCACGCGGCAAGCTCGGCGTCCTGCTGGTCGGGCTCGGCGCCGTCAGCACGACGACAATCGCCGGTGTAATCGCCATTCGAAAGGGCTTCTCGAAGCCAATCGGGTCGTTGACGCAGATGGGCACCGTCCGCCTCGGCCGTCGTACCGAAGGACGCTCGCCGAAGATCGCCGACGTCGTCTCGCTGTCGACGCTCGACGAGCTGGTCTTTGGCGGCTGGGACATTTTCGAGGACGACTGCTATGCGGCGGCGCGGACCGCCGGCGTGATCGAACCGGCGCTGCTCGAGAAGGTCCGGCCCGAGCTCGAGCAGATCCGTCCGTGGCCGGCGGTGTTCGATCAGCGCTACGTCAAGCGCCTCGACGGTCCGAACGTCAAGAAGGGAAAGAACAAGCGCGATCTCGCGGAACAGGTGGTCGCCGACATCCGCAGGTTCAAGGCGGACAACGGCCTCGATCGCATGGTCATGGTGTGGTGCGGCAGCACCGAAGTGTTCATGACCGAGTCGCCGGCGCATGCCTCGATCGAGAGCTTCGAAAAGGCGCTCGAGCAGAACGACCCGTCGATCCCGTCGAGCATGGTCTACGCCTACGCCGCGATCCGCGAGGGGATTCCCTACGCGAACGCGGCGCCGAACCTGAGCGCCGACATTCCCGCGCTGGTCGGCCTGGCGGCGACGACGAAGTCGCCCCTGGCGGGGAAGGATCTGAAGACCGGGCAAACGCTGATCAAGACGATCATCGCCCCGGGGCTCAAGGCGCGGCTGCTCGGCGTCGAAGGCTGGTACTCGACCAACATCCTCGGCAACCGCGACGGCGAAGTGCTCGATGATCCCGAGTCGTTCAAGACGAAGGAAGAGAGCAAGAAGTCGGTCCTCGATTACATCCTGCAGCCGCAGCTCTACCCGGACCTCTACGAGAATCTCTGCCACGTCGTGCGGATCAATTACTACCCGCCGCGCGGCGACAACAAGGAAGGCTGGGACAACATCGATCTCGTCGGCTGGCTCGGGTACCGGATGCAGCTGAAGATCAACTTCCTGTGCCGCGACAGCATCCTCGCGGCGCCGATTGTCCTCGACGTGGCGCTGTTCCTCGACCTGGCGAAGCGTGCGGGGATGTACGGGATCCAGGAGTGGCTGTCGTTCTACTTCAAGAGCCCGGTCCATGCGCCCGGGCTCTACCCGGAACACGATCTCTTCATCCAGTTGATGAAACTGAAGAACACGCTGCGCTATCTCAAAGGTGAAGAGCTGATCACCCACCTCGGACGTGAATACTACGACTAGCAAGCTCCAGCCAGCGCTGATTGGCGGGCTCGTCACCGGCGTCCTGTCGGCGCTGCCGTTCGTCAACATCCTCAACGCCTGCTGCTGCCTGTGGGTCGTGACTGGCGGTGTCGTCGCCGCCTACCTCCTTCAGGAGCGCGACGCCAATCCGATCCAGGTCGGCGACGGGGCCGTCGTCGGCCTGATTGCGGGCGTCATCGGCGCCTTTGTCAATCTGGTCCTGTCCATCCCGGTGACGCTGTTGCTTGCGCCGATGCAGCGGGCGATGGTCGAGCGATTCATCGAGAGCGGCAACTTCCCGCCCGAGGTGCGCGAGATGATGGCGTCGGGCCTGGGCACCGCGGCCGGCATCGTTTTCGGGTTCATCTTCGCGCTATTCGCGGGCGTAGTTTTCTCCACGCTCGGCGGCATCCTCGGCGCGGTGATCTTCCGCAAGAAACCGGCTGTGCCGCCGGTCATCGACATTCCACCCAGCCAGCTGTAGTGCGGGCCTTCAGGCCCGCTAGTTGTCGTGCTGACCTTAGGTCTGCCCTAGGGATCCGCGCCACGGGCGGGCCTAAAGGCCCGCACTACCGCGCAGGAGATGATCGTCCGAAAACATCAGATGTGCGGTGTCTCCCCGCTACCGCGGCCTGGCCTGTGTTGGATCAGCGCATCTCCATTCGCTACGAGCTGAAGCCGCTCAAAGCTGCCGGCGCCGTCGTCGTGCTTCTTGCGGCGGCGGCTGCTGTCGGATCGAACGCGTTCCTCTATCAACGCTTCGCTTTCCTCGCGAGAGGCATCAACGAAGCAGCCGGGACACCATCCGCCGCTTCCGCGGCGCGGGCTGATTGGCGGCTGCCGGCGGGTACGGCGCTGTCGGTTCTCGTGGAGTCGTATCCCGACAGCGAGACGTCGGAAGCCGCGGTTCGTGAGCTGACGGCCTGGCTCGAGGCATCCGGGCACCGCGTCTTCTACGAACGCGTCGATCTCGGGGCGGAGGGCCGGCGGTGGCGAGTGCTCGCGGGCACTTATACGGAGCATGAGTACGAGGTGGCGTCGTGGGATGCCGCCCGCCTCAAGGTGGCTGCTCCGGTGCTCCAGGCGCGTGTCATCGCGAGCGCATCCGCCCGGCGGAGCAAGTGAGCCCGATCGTCGACGCGCTTCACCGCGAGCCCAAGGGCGAGGCGCGAGATTATTCGCGGCGGGCATCGCGGCGCGGATTGCCGGCGGAGCGCATCATCGGGATTGCCGCCGGCGCCATCGCGCTCGGGTTTCTCGCCGTCGCGCTCCCAGCGTACTGGGTTGCGAGGCAGACAAGGCCGCACCAGGCCGCTGTGCGGCCGCTGGTAAGGCCCATGGTGATCCTGCTCGAGCAGAACGATGCCAGCGCCAAAGTCCACAACAATCTCGGCGTGGCCTATCTGCGCGCCAGGCAGCTCGACGCCGCCGCTGCTGAGCTGAAGGTCGCGCTTGATATCGATTCCAGGAATATCGAATCGCAGGTGAACCTGGCGCTCGTGCAGAAGGCTGCCGGGAGAACGGCCGAGGCCCGAGATCTCCTCCGCCGCGCGGTGGCCCAGGACCCGCGGCACGCCGGCTCGCATTACAACCTCGCGGTAGTCGCCGACGAGGGTGGAGACATGGTGACCGCGGTCACCCATTACCGGGCGTTCCTCCGGTACGGGGCCGTCGGCTATCCCGATCTTGCGGCCCGCGTGCGGTCGCGCCTGACGACTCTGGAATCTGGCTGACGGTACGGTATGCTTCCGCCTCGTGACCCAAAAAGACATCGCCGAATACGCCGATCTCCTCAAAGAAGACCGCACCTTCACGCCGTCGCCTGCTTTCAAAGCGCAGGCGAACGCCCGTGATGAAATCATCTATGCCGAGGCCGAGCGCGATCCCGAACGGTTCTGGGCCAAGTTCGCCTCCGAGCTCGAATGGTCGCACCCCTGGGACAAGATCCTCGACTGGCAGCCGCCGCACGCGAAATGGTTCATCGGCGGGAAGCTGAATATTTCGGTCAACTGCATCGACCGCCATGTCCGGGGCGGCCGGCGCAACAAGGCGGCAATTATCTGGGAGGGCGAGCCTGGCGATCGCCGGACGCTGACCTACTACGACCTCTACCGAGACGTCTCGGCGTTCGCGAACGTGCTGAAGTCGCTGGGCGCCCGCAAGGGCGACCGCGTGGCGCTGTATATGCCGCTCATCCCGGAGCTGGCGATCGCGATGCTCGCCTGCGCCCGGATTGGCGCCGTCCACAGCGTCGTCTTCGGCGGCTTCAGCGCCGAGTCGCTTCGCGACCGGATCAACGACCAGGAAGCGAAGCTGCTCGTCACCGCCGACGGCGGCTACCGCCGCGGCCAAATCGTGCCGCTCAAGCAGATCGCCGACGAGGCGCTGGAGGGCACGCCGTCGATCGAGCACGTCGTCATCGTCCAGCGCGGCGATTCCGCCATGCCGGTACATATAAAGGAGGGGCGCGATCACTGGTATCACCGGCTGATGCAGGATGCGCCTCTACGCTGCGAGCCGGAGCAGATGGACTCAGAGGACATGCTCTACATCCTCTATACGTCCGGCACCACCGGGAAACCGAAAGGCATCGTCCACACGACCGGCGGGTATCTGGTCGGCACGTACGCCACCACCAAGCTCGTCTTCGACATGAAAGACGACGACGTGTATTGGTGTTCGGCTGACATCGGATGGGTAACCGGCCACAGTTATGTCGTCTACGGCCCGCTCGCCAATGGCGCGACAGTACTGATGTACGAGGGTGCGCCCGACTGGCCGCAGAAGGATCGCTTCTGGTCGCTGATCGAACGCTACGGCGTCACCATCTTTTATACGGCGCCGACGGCGATTCGCGCGTTCATGCGCTGGGGCACCGAGTGGCCGCAGAAGCGCGACCTGTCCTCCCTGCGGCTGATCGGTTCGGTCGGCGAGCCGATCAATCCTGAAGCCTGGGTCTGGTACTACCGGTTCATCGGCGGGGAGCGGTGTCCGATCGTCGATACCTGGTGGCAGACCGAAACCGGCGCCATCATGATCACCCCGCTGCCCGGCCTCACAACGACCAAGCCCGGCTCCGCCACCCGTCCGTTCCCCGGCATTGCGGCTGAAATCCGCAACGAGCGCGGCGACAAGGTCGAGGTTGGCGGCGGCCTGCTGGCGTTGACCCGCCCCTGGCCGTCGATGCTGCGCGGCATCTACGGAGATCCAGAGCGCTACGTCAGCCAGTACTGGAACAAGTGGGGCCCTGCCGTCTACGTCACCGGCGACGGCGCGAAGCGCGACGCGGACGGCAACTTCTGGCTGCTGGGGCGCGTCGACGACGTCATCAACGTCGCCGGCCATCGCATTGGCACGATGGAAGTCGAGAGCGCGCTCGTCGATCACCCCAGCGTCGCCGAAGCGGCGGTCGTCGGCCGCGCCCACGAGATCAAGGGACAGGCGATCTCCGCATTCGTCACGCTGAAGGATGGGCGTCAGGGATCCAAGGATCACGCCGACGTATTGAAAGAGCACGTCGTCAAGAAGATCGGTGCGATCGCGAGGCCCGACGACATCCTCTTCACGACCGACCTGCCGAAGACCCGCTCCGGGAAGATCATGCGACGCCTGCTGCGTGACATCGCGGAAGGCAAAGTGCTTGGCGACACGACGACGCTCGCCGATCCGGCCGTGGTGGCACGGCTCAAGGAGAACTACGAAGAGCGCGAAGCCTAGGCGCTGGCGAAACCTTTTCTTCGCCAACTCGTCTGACAATGGGGACTCATGGCGCTGATTGAAACGGTCGATCTCTGGAAAACCTATGTGATGGGGGCGGAGGAGATTCACGCCCTGCGCGGCGTGAGCATCGAGATCGAGCGCGGCGAGTACGTGGCGATCATGGGTCCGTCAGGGTCGGGGAAGTCGACCCTGATGAACCTGATCGGCTGCCTCGATACCCCGAGCAAAGGTTCGTACTTGCTCAACGGCAAGCAGGTGGGCCAGATGAACGACAACGAGCTCGCCCGCATCCGCAACGAGGAGATCGGCTTCGTGTTCCAGACCTTCAACCTGCTGCCGCGCGCGACGGCGCTGCGCAACGTCGAGCTGCCGCTCGTGTATGCGGGCGTCCAGGCGAAGGATCGGGACGTGCGCGCCCGCGCGGCGCTGGACAAAGTCGAGCTCACGAGCCGGATAAACCATCGGCCGAACGAACTGTCGGGCGGCCAGCGACAGCGCGTCGCGATCGCCCGTGCGCTGGTCAACAACCCGTCGATCCTGCTCGCCGACGAGCCGACCGGCAACCTCGATTCGAAGACCGGCCTCGAGATCATGACGCTCTTCGAGCGGCTGCACAAGGGCGGCAACACGATCATCCTCGTCACCCACGAGGCCGACGTCGCCGCCTACGCCTACCGCGCGATTCACATCCGCGACGGTCAGATCGAGAACGACGTCAGGCGCGCAGCATAGTCGTTACTATTGCTTTGTGTTGCGGCAATTCTGGAGGGTCCTTCTCGCTTTTGCCGCGCTGACGCTTGTTCTGACCTATCCCTTGAGCCTCGACCCGGGCGGCCGCGTGCTGGCCATTGCGCCCGATACCGACCTCTTTATCTGGTCATTGGCCTGGGATGCGCACGCCCTCGTGAGCCAGCCGCTGTCGCTGTTCGACGCGAACATTTACTACCCACAGGCCCGCACGCTCGCGTACTCCGAGAACCTGCTGGGCGGGACGTTGTTCTCGGCACCTGTGTGGTGGCTCACCGGCAACGCGGTGCTGGCGATGAACGTTGCGGTGCTGGCCTCCTGCGCGTTGTGCGGTGCGGGCGCCTGGCTGCTGGTGCGGCGTGTCGGTCTCAGCCAGGGCGCGGCGTTCCTCGCGGGCGTGATCTTTGCCTTCGCGCCGCCGCGGTTTCTCCGGCTCCCGCAACTCCACCTCGCGATGATTCAGTGGATCCCGTTCGTGCTCGCGTTCCTCCATTCGTATCTGGACAGCGGACGCCGCCGGGATCTGCGGCTCGCGGCGATGTTCTTCAGCCTTCAGGCGCTTTCAAGCGGTCACGGCGCGGTATTCGCGGCCGTCGCCGGTGGAGCGCTCGTCGTCTATCGCGTCGGGCTCGGCGAGTCGCTGGACCCGGGCCGCCGGGTCAGGGACCTCGGACTGGCCGGCGCGGTCCTGCTTCTTCCGGCCCTGGTGGTGACGCTGCCGTACCTCGCGGTGCAACGGGAGATGCAGCTGCGGCGTTCTCTCGAGGATGCCTCGACGTGGGCCGTGTCGGCGATGAGCTTTCTCGCCTCGCCGACGCACGTCCACGAGTTCATCCTCTCCCACGTCACTGACAGGCGCGTCAACGACGAAGCCTGGGCGTACTTGTTTCCAGGGTATCTGCCGCTGATCCTCGCGAGCGTGGCGTTGATCCCGGCTCGGGCGGCGGGTCCGTCGCCGGGAGTGCTGTACGGCTCGTTTTGGAGCCGGACGGCGTTCGCGCTGGAGGTGGTCGCGCTGGTGGCGCTCGCCGTTCTCCTCTACGTGATCGCGATCGGTCCGATCCGGTGGCGGATTGGCGAGTGGACGATGCTGTCTGTTCGAGCGACGGCACGCGTGGCCATCCTGCTGGTTGCCGCGCTGGCGGGCCGCGCGGCCCTCGTCAAGCGTGTGCCGTTCGCGGTTGGCGCCCGCGTGACGCGCTGGCGCACGCGCACTCGCGTATGGCGCGAGATGCGGCGGCGCGATCCTCGCGTGTTCTACGCGCTCCTGGCCATCCTGACGTTGTGGCTGTCGGCGAGTCCGCCGATCGGGCTGTGGCCGGCAGTCTACTGGCTGCCCGGCTTCAACTTCATCCGCGTGGCCTCGCGGTTCACGCTGCTCGGCATCCTGTGTCTGGCCGTGCTGGCTGGCTTCGGGTTCGATCGTCTCGCGGTTCGCCTGACGGCCCGCCGCCGCGTGATGGCCAGCGCCGCTCTTTGCGCGCTGCTCGTCGCCGAATTCGCCGACATCCCGCTGGGGACGTCACCGTACCGCGTGCAGGCTCCCGCTGCCGACGTCTGGCTCGATCGCCAGCCGAAGCCATTCAGTGTCGCTGAGGTCCCGGTGCCGACGGCGCACGAGGGAGGCGAGGAGCGGCGGCAGACGGCCTATATGCTTCACTCGATGGCGCACTGGCAGAAGACCGTTCACGGGTACAGCGGCCTTCGGCCGGCGCTTCATTACGAGCTGTTCCGGCAGCTTCGCCTGTTTCCGGACGAGACCAGCCTGGCGCGGCTGACCGCGCTGGGAGTGGATTACGTCGTGGTGCACATCGACTTGTACCCGCCGGGCGAGTGGCCGGTGGTCGAAGAACGGCTGCGGCAGTTCGAGAACGTGCTTGAGCTGGTCTACTCAGACGACACCGCCCGCGTCTATGCGATCGAGTAAGTGCACGGCACGGAGAGTTCGGAGGCAACGGATTAACAACGGAGAACCGGAGCAACGGAGGCGAAACGACGGAGAAGAAAACCGTTCCCTCCGCAGGCTCCGTATCTCTTAATGCGACATCGCGTAGATCAGCGCGTTGATGCCGAACGCGTACCCGTCCACCGAGAACCGGATGAAGTATTCGCGGTCGGTCGCTTCCTCCTCGAAGGAATCACCGAAATCGGTGTTGTGCGTGATGAGGGCCATGATTCGGCCGTGGTCATCGACGACTGCGCGCGCGTGCGGTACACGGCTCTCGAAGCCGCGCTCGGATGTGCCTCCGCCCGTGCCGCGCCAGACACCGATCGACGGAATCTGTGGGAAGCGCGCGATCGTGAAGAACTGGCGGAAGATCGGATGATCCATCGGCAGATCGCGGTATGGATACGGACCCGTCGCCAGCACTTTCCGGAACTGGTTGTCCCACACCGCCCACGCATACTCCCCCCAGAAGTCGTCGGCCCACAGGAAACCGCCCTTCAGCAGGTAGTCGCGAAGCGCCGCCGCTTCCTGATCGTCCAGGAAGATGTTGCCCACCTCCGTCATCATGATGAACGGGCACTTGAACAGCTCGGGCTGGGTCAGCCGGATGATCAGGTGGTTCGGCTCGCCGTCGGGCAGACGGCTGATCGGCGTCTTCGTCAGCTCGGACATCCGTGTCATAAGGTTCGAGTCGGCGCGGGGGAAATCCACATCCCAGGAGGCGCCGTCGCCGTTTGCGGCGGTTCGGTAGATGACCCGGCAGAACTGAAAGGCGCCGTCGAACGACTCGGGCCTGGCGAGCTCGTAGCGGCGGAACATGCCACGCTGTGCTGAAGACGACGACGTCACCAGCAGCAGACTGGCCGCAGCGAGGACGATCGTCCGCCATGCCCGGGTCATCCCCCCTAGTCTACGTCTAGGCTTATACCGCGGCGAAGTGCCCGGAGGTGATCTCCCGCAGGGCCGCGTCTTTGTCGATGGAGGCTGGATCGAGCACGATTCGCTGGCGCGGTGCGTCGGGATCTGGGACGGGAACTGCCGACAGCAGCGCTTTCGTGTAGGGATGCTGTGGCGACTGGAACAACAGGGCGGCCGGACCGATTTCCACGATCCGGCCCAGATACATCACAGCGACGTGCGTGCAGATGTTCTCGACGAGCTTCAGGTCGTGCGCGATGAACAGATACGTCAGCTTCAGCTGCCGCTGCAGATCCATCAACAGGCTGACCACCTGAGCCTGCACCGACATGTCAAGCGCCGACACTGGCTCGTCGAGCACCAGGAACGAGGGGTGGAGCGCGACCGCCCGCGCCAGGCCGATTCGCTGACGCTGTCCCCCGCTGAATTGATGCGGATAGCGCTCGAGATGCGCGGGATCGAGACCGACGAGCCGGAAGAGCTCGCCGACCCGTTCCCGGCGAGTGTGCCGGTCGCCGAGCTTGTGGATGACAAGCGGTTCCTCGACGATCTGACCCGCGCGCATCCGGGGGTTCAAGGACGAGTACGGATCCTGAAAGACGATCTGCATGTCGCGCCGTGCAGCCCGCAGCCGGCTGCGGGAGAAGGCGAGCACGTCCTCGCCCCGGAACATTACCGATCCCGACGTCGGTTCGACGAGCCGTAGCAGACAGCGGCCCGTCGTCGTCTTTCCGCTGCCCGATTCGCCGACCAGGCCGAACGTCTCGCCCTCCTCGATGTCGAAGCTGACGTCGTCCACCGCGCGGATCATCGTGCCGGGGCGGAGGAGGCGCTTGCCGCGGACGAAATGCTTGACGAGGTGGGAAACCTGGACGAGCGGCATTACGACTCGCCGCCGGACCTTTGTCTCCCCGGAATCGACGCGAGCAGGGCGCGCGTGTAGGGATGCTCGGGCCGACGAAAGATGTCGCGGACTGCCGCCTGCTCGACGATGCGGCCGGCATACATGACGGCGACGCGGTCCGCGGTTTGCGCGATCACGCCGAGATCGTGAGTGATGAGAAGCATCGACAAGTTGAATGCCGACCGCATCTCCCGGAGCAGGTCGAGGATTTCCGCCTGGATCGTGACATCGAGCGCTGTCGTCGGCTCGTCGGCGATGACCAGCGAGGGGCGGCACGCCAGCGCCAGGGCAATCAGGACGCGCTGCCGCATGCCGCCGGACAGCTGATGGGGGTAGTCATTGACGCGCGTCGCTGCGTCGGGAATCCGCACCGACTCGAGCAGCTCGATCGCCCGGGCGTGGGCGTCGCGCCGGGCCACGCGCCGGTGCACGAGCAGCGTTTCGCGAATCTGATCGCCGACCGTGAACACCGGGTTCAATGCCGTCATCGGCTCCTGGAAGATGAGCGCGATTTCAGCTCCGCGGATCGTGCGCATCTCGCGTTCGGGGAGCGCCAGCAATTGACGGCCCTTGAACGACACGGTGCCGCCGGCGATTCGGCCGGGCGGCTGGACGAGACGCATGATCGAGAGCGCCGTGACGGACTTGCCGCTACCTGATTCGCCCACCAGCCCCAGCGTTTCGCCCTGGCGGATCTCGAAGCTGACGTCGTCGACCGCCGGGACTGTTCCGGTCGGCAGATCGAAGACCGTCGTCAGGTGGGACACTTCGAGCATCAGACGGCAGCCGTCTCCTCGAACTCGCCGAAGACGCCGCGGAGCGCATCGGAGATCTCTCCGACGGTGGCGAAGGTTTCGACCGCCGCGATGATCGGCGGGACAAGGTTGCTGCCGTCGCGGGCGGCCTGCGCCACCCCGTCGAGAGCTGCTTGCGAGCGAGCCGCGTCGCGGCTGGCCCGCAGTGATTGCACGCGGTGCGATTGGCGGCGCTCGCCTTCGGGATCGAGGCGAAAGAGCGGTTGAGATCCGGTGGACCGATCGACGTGACGATTCACGCCGACGACGATCGCCTCGGCCGAATCGATCGCGATCTGGGCTTTGTACGCCGATTCCTGGATCTGCCGCTGGATGAACCCGGCCTCGATAGCCGGCAGCGTCCCCCCCATGCGATCGATCCGTTCGAGCAGCTCGACTGCCCCCTGTTCGATCTCGTCGGTCAGCCGTTCGATCGCGTACGAACCCGCCACCGGATCGACGGTATTCACCACGCCGGTTTCCGACGCGATGATCTGCTGCGTCCGGAGCGCCAGCCTGGCCGATTCCTCGGTGGGCAGCGCCAGCGCCTCGTCGCGGCCGTTGCAGTGCAGCGACTGGGTACCGCCGAGGACTGCCGCGAGCGCCTGGACGGCAACCCTGACGATGTTGTTATCGGGCTGCTGGGCGGTCAGCGTGCTGCCGGCGGTCTGGGTATGGAACCGCAGCTGCTGAGCGCGGGGATTGGTGGCGCCGAAGCGCTCGCGCATGATGCGCGCCCAGAGCCGCCGTGCGGCGCGGAACTTCGCGATCTCCTCGAGGAAGTTGTTGTGCGCGTTGAAGAAGAAGGACAGCCGCTGGCCGAACTGATTCACGTCCAGGCCCGTATCGATGGCCGCCTGCACGTACGCGATGGCGTGCGCGAAGGTGAACCCGACCTCCTGCACGGCAGTCGAACCGGCTTCCCGGATGTGATACCCGCTGATCGAGATGCTGTTCCAGTTCGGGAGCTCTCGCGTGCAGAAGGCGAAGATGTCGGTGACGATCCGGAGTGAAGGACGCGGCGGGTAGATATAGGTGCCGCGGGCCACATATTCCTTGAGGATGTCGTTCTGAACCGTGCCGGACAGCTTCGAGGCCGGCACGCCCTGCCGCCGGGCGACCGCGACGTACAACGCCAGGAGGATGATGGCCGTCGAGTTGATCGTCATCGACGTCGAGACGCGGTCGAGGGGAATCGCCTCGAACAACGCGGCCATGTCTTCGATGGAGTCGATGGCGACGCCGACCCGGCCGACTTCCCCGGCGGCGAGCGGGTGGTCCGAGTCGTAGCCCATCTGAGTGGGCAGGTCGAATGCGACGCTCAGGCCGCTCACGCCCTGGCCGAGCAGATAGCGGTAGCGGGCGTTGGACTCCTCCGCGGTGCCAAAGCCCGCGT
Organism: uncultured Acidobacteriota bacterium; assembly: GCA_963825245.1. Lineage (GTDB taxonomy): Bacteria > Acidobacteriota > Vicinamibacteria > Vicinamibacterales > CAVVIG01 > CAVREM01. The sequence goes on along the minus strand of CAWGSJ010000014.1, from coordinate 703,830 downwards.
ACTGCCGCATCGTCCAGAGGCGGCCGCGATACATGGACGGCTGGATGCCGCGTGTATACGGATACTCGCCGGGAACGCCCAGATCGCCCATAGAGGACCGGACGCAATTGTACTGCGCTTGTCCTGGCGTTCCGGGCCTTGTTGGGGGGCTAGGGCAGGCGCAATCCGACCATGATGCTGAACGAGCGGTTCCGCAGTTCGTCTTCGTGGAAGTAAATGTCGGTGGCGATGTCAGTCAGCCCCAGCACATAGCGCGCTTCGACGAGGAATTTCTGCCACTCGAGGCCGCCGGCGAATGCCAGGCCGAAGTCGCGGCTGCCGATCGCCGGATCGATATCGAAATCGCTCGTGCCCTGGACGCCGTCGAGCGTCCCGCCGGTTCCCACCTTAACCGCGAACGAAGGACCGGCCATCACGAAGCCGCGCAACGTGTCATTGAGCGTTCGATCAAAGCGTACGAACAGCGGCAGCTCGAGGTAGTTCACTTTGGCGCTCGCGCTTCCGGCGTTGTTCGCGAGATCGAGGTTGACGCCTTTCATGACGAACAGCATCTCGGGCTGGAGTGAGAACCCCTCGTTGAACGCGAACTGCACGAAGCCGCCGCCCGTCAATCCGAACTTGGCGGAGACGTCGACGCTTTCAAACCCTGAGATCTGATCGATGACTTGACCAGCATTGGGGATGCTGTTCAGCACGAAGCCCGCTTTCACGCCGGCTGTGACATTCTGAGCAGCCGCGCTCGCGGCTGCCATCAGGCACGCCGCGCACACGAGCGCCGTCCGTTTCACTGTCCGCATGCACGCTCCTTATCGACTGGGGTCGACGGAGACTGTGTGTACCACAACGAAGTTTCGTGTACAAGTGGCTGTAACTCCTTGACAGCCACGGCACTCAGCCGTACACTCGAATTACCTACAACCTATTCCGACACACACGATTCAGAGGCGCCCGGTTCCTGTGCACGCGCCCAGGTGTAAGCAGACTGGATCGGGAAGCGCCGGCGGAATCCGGCCCGGCGGCGTAGGAGGGAACGAGGATGGACGACGTCGTCAACCGGTTCGCCCGTGAACTGGCCGACGCGATTGCAGCGGCGGTCGCGGAGAATCCGCAAGTCGAAGCGTGCCGCGAAAAGGCACGCGCGGCCGGGTTCGAGATGAGAGTCACGCTCGAGGCCGTCGTCGGCTTCGTGAACCGTTCGCAGAACGCTGCGCTCGCGAAGGTCACCACGCAGACGCGACCGGTCCGGGACGTGCAGCAGCGGCGGACGTTCGAAGTAACGGCCAACGATCGCCGCTTCCTGCGGTCGCTGCGGATTGCGGCAGACGAAACGGCGGAGCCGGTCGAGTAGTCAGTAGTAAGCAGTCGTAGTGCGGACCTTTAGGTCCGCGTCGATGATCAGTTGTCAGCGAGACGGGCCGATTCGCGCGAGCGGATCGGCCCTTTTTATTTCTGACGAGCCTGCGCCGCGACGCGGGCGGCAGCCGCGGCGGCCGCCGCGGGATCGCCAAGATAGTAGTGGCGGAGCGGACGCAGCGAGTCGCCGAGCTCGTAGACGAGCGGGATGCCGGTCGGGATGTTGAGCTCGAGGATGTCCGCCTCCGACACCTCGTCGAGGTACTTGACGAGCGCGCGCAGGCTGTTGCCGTGCGCCGCGATGATGACGCGCCGGCCGGCGGCGATCGTCGGGGCGATGGCCTGGTGCCAGTACGGTAGGAATCGCGAGACGGTGTCCTTGAGCGACTCGGTGAGCGGCAGCTCCTTCGGATCGAGCATCGCGTAACGCGGATCGCGCGACGCATGGCGTTCGTCGTCGGGTGTCAGCGGCGGCGGCGGGATGTCGTAGCTGCGGCGCCAGATCTTGACCTGATCGTCCCCGTGTTTTTGCGCGGTTTCCGCCTTGTTCAGGCCCTGCAGCGCGCCGTAATGCCGCTCGTTCAGCCGCCAGTCCTTCTCGACGGGAATCCACATCAGATCGAGGGCGTCGAGCGAGTACCAGAGCGTGCGGATCGCTCGTTTCAGGACCGACGTAAAGGCGGCATCGAACACGTAACCGCCCTCCTTGAGCAGTCGGCCTGCCTCCTCGGCTTCCTGCCGTCCCCGTTCCGAGAGGTCGACGTCGGTCCAGCCGGTGAACCGGTTTTCACGATTCCAGACGCTTTCGCCGTGGCGCAGTAGAACAAGTTTATGCATGGCGCGAATGCTACGGACGCGAAGCCACGTTCAACGCGGATATGGCGGCACGGCCGGCGTAGAGGGCCTGACTTCCGAGCTCCTCCTCGATGCGGAGCAGCTGGTTGTACTTGCAGACGCGATCGGTCCGGCTGGCCGACCCGGTCTTGATTTGTCCTGCCCCGGTGCCGACGGCCAGGTCGGCGATCGTCGAATCCTCCGTCTCGCCGGATCGGTGCGAGATGATCGTCGCGTATCGCGCATCGCGCGCCATCGCGACGGCGTCGAGCGTTTCGGTGACGGTCCCGATCTGGTTCAGCTTGACGAGCAGTGCGTTGCCGACGCCGTCGGCAATGCCGCGCATCAGAATGTCCGCGTTGGTGACGAAGACGTCGTCGCCGACGAGCTGCAGCCGGCTGCCGAGCGCCTGCGTCATCGCCTTCCAGCCTTCCCAGTCGCCTTCCGCCAGCCCGTCTTCGATCGAGATGATGGGGTACTGGCGCAGCCAGTCTTCGTACATGCGAATCATCTCCTCGGAGGTGCGTTCCGGCTCGCCCGATTTCTTGAACACGTATCGCCCACCGCCGCCTGCCGTCGAGGGGCCTGTCCCGAGCGCAGTCGAGGGAGCCCAGAGCTCGCTCGACGCGACGTCGAGGGCAACGAAGATGTCGGTGCCCGCCTTCATCCCCGCCTTGGCGACTGCCTCGAGCACGACCTCGACCGCCTCGCGGTTCGACCGGAGGTTCGGCGCGAAGCCGCCTTCGTCCCCGACGCCGGTCGACTGGCCGCGGGCCTTGAGAATGCCGCGCAGCGCATGGAAGATTTCGGCGCCGATGCGCAGCGCTTCTGCGAAGGAAGGAGCGCCGGCCGCCATCACCATGAACTCCTGGAAGTCGACGCTCGAATCGGCGTGCGCGCCGCCGTTCAGGATGTTCATCATCGGGACCGGGAGCGTGAACCGGTCGTTGCCGTAGAGTTCAGCGACGTGCACGTACAACGGGAGGCGCCGCGATGCGGCATCGGCTCGGAGCGCGGCCATCGACACGCCGAGCAGCGCGTTGGCGCCGAGCCGGCCCTTGGCCGGCGACCCGTCGAGCCGCACCATGGCCTCGTCGAGGCCCCGCTGATCGAAATGGCGATTGACGACCGCGTCAGCGATCTCGCCGTTGACATGGGACACCGCCTTGCGGACGCCTTTACCGTTGTAGCGCGACTTGTCGCCGTCGCGCAGCTCGAGCGCTTCGCGCTCGCCGGTCGAGGCACCCGACGGCACGGCGGCGCGCCCGAACGCGCCGTCGTCCAGCGTGACGTCGACTTCGACCGTCGGATTTCCGCGCGAGTCGAGGATCTCCCGCGCGCGCACTTTGGTGATCTTCATGGATGAATTCCTAATTCCTAATTACAAGTATCTCCCTACGCACCGCCGCCGCGGCGGTCGGCCTCGGCTTCGTAGCGCAGCGCTTCCTCGCTGAGCGGTCCGATGAGCGGCTCGTCGTCGGTCGTGACGACCACGACGCCAGAATCGGTGACAGTGTGCCGCTGGCGATCCTCGTCGGCGTTGTAGCCGATCAGCGCGCCCCGCGGAATCAGCACGTCGCGATCGATGATGGCGCGGCGGATCCGCGCGTGGCGGCCGACGCGCACCCCTGGCATCAGGATGCACTGCTCGATGTGACAAAAACTGTGCACCCGCACGTTCGGGCAGAGGACGCTGCCGAAGATGCTGCTGCCCGACACGATGCAGCCCGGCGAGATCACCGAGTCGAGCGCCTGGCCGCACCGGCGCCCGACCTCGGCGAAGACGAACTTCGCCGGCGGCGCCTGCGACTGGTAGGTGCGCAGCGGCCATTCCGGATCGTACAGGTTGAACTCCGGGTTGACCTGGCAGAGATCCATGTTCGCTTCGAAGTACGCATCGAGCGTCCCGACGTCGCGCCAGTACTTCGACGCCTTCTTGTTCTCGTCGTAGAACCGATAGGCGAAGACGCGCGCCTGGTGGATGAGCGCGGGAATGATGTCCTTGCCGAAGTCGTGCGTCGTCGGCTGATCGGCGTCGGCCTCGAGTGCCTGCACGAGCGCGTCGGTGTCGAAGACATAGACGCCCATGTTCGCCAGCGCCAGGTCCGGCGCACCCGGAATGGCGCTGGGGGTGGCCGGCTTTTCCTCGAAGCCGGTGACGCGCTCCTGTTCATCGATGGCGACGATGCCGTAGCGCGGACCCTCGGCGAGCGGCACTTCAATCGCCGCGAGCGTGACGGCCGCGCGCCGGTCCTGGTGAGACCGGAGCATGCGCGCGTAATCCATCTTGTACACGTGATCGCCCGAGAGAACGACCACGTGGCGGGGGCTCTCGCGCGTCACCGAGTACAGGTTCTGATACACGGCATCGGCCGTTCCTTGGTACCAGTGTTCGCTCACGCGTTTCTGTGGCGGCAGGATCTCGATGAATTCGCCGAGCTCTTCGGAGACGATGTTCCAGCCCATGCGCACGTGGCGGTTGAGCGAGAGCGACTTGTACTGCGTCGCGATGAAGATGCGGCGGAGGCCCGAGTTGATGCAGTTGCTCAGCGCAAAATCGATGATCCGGTAGGGCCCGCCAAAGTAGACGGCGGGCTTCGCGCGATCCTTCGTGAGCGGATAGAGGCGTTCGCCGGCGCCGCCGGCCAGGACGATGACGAGCGTGTCGTCGAGAAGCGCGGACATCGTGGCTCAGTGGTCGATCGCCGGGTGAAGGACGGACGTTGTGCTGACGAGCCGGGCGCGGAAGAGTGCCCCGGCTGGTTCGCTCGCCTCGCTGAGCTGCATCGGATCCCGAGGGGTTGCGATGATAGCACGCACCACCGCGGCAACGGCTGAAGTGCTTCGAACAGAGTGGTTTGACTTGCACTAGACCCGCGCCTATCATTGGCTGTTCGCCCATTATTTATGCTGTGGAGATGTACGAACATGCTGACTCGGCGAGGCGCATTGGCGGCTGGTGCAGTGGCGGTGGCTCTTTCGGCGTCGCTCTTCGCGCAAGATCGAAATCAAAAGCCTCCGAACCAGCCACCGAAGCTGACGAATGCACAGAAAGCAGAGCTCACCGCGATCACGCAGGCGATCGAGGCCGCGGTCGCCGGGCAACCGGCGCCGAACGATCTCTCGCTGACCTGGGCACGGCAGGACCTGCTGAAAGCGCAGGGCGGGAAGCAGTACGTGCCGTTCACCGTGTCGATCACTCCGGGGGCGACGACCGCCAAGATGCTTACGGTGTATTGGCGTGTCGTTTCACAGACGGCCGCCGCCGCGCCGCCTCCGGCCCCGGCGAAACCGGGCGACAAGAGTCAGCCGGCTCCGCGCGTCGACTTCGCCTACGAAGACATGAACACCTTCACGGTGCCGTCGGGCGCGAAGGGGCCCGAGCGGATCAGCCGATCGTTTGCGGTCGGACCCGGATCCTACGATCTGTACTTGTTGGTCAAGGAGCCGGCGCCGGAAAAGCCGCAAAAGAATGCGCCGCTGCAGAAGGTGTCGCTCCTGAAGCAGACCGTGGAGGTGCCCGACCTGTGGAACGAGGAGCTCAATACCAGCTCGGTGTTCGTGGCCGAGCGCATCGACCCGCTGCCGGCGCCGCTCACGCCGCAGCAGCAGGCCGAGCGGCCGTACGCCCTGGGCGCGATGGAAATCGTCCCGGTCATGGATACGAAGTTCGCGAAGAGCGACGAGCTCCAGACGTTCCTGCTCGTGTATAACGCCAAGACCGACAAGGACAACAAGCCGGACATCAGCGTCGAGTTCAACTTCCACACGACTGTGGGGGGCGCCGAGAAGTTCTTCAACAAGACCAACCCACAAAATCTCAACGCGCAGACCTTGCCGCCCGGGTTCGACTTTGCCGCCGGCCACCAGTTGCAGGCGGGTCAGGCCGTGCCCCTGACCTCCTTCCCGGAGGGTGAGTACCGGCTGGAAATCAAGGTCACGGATAAGCTGGCCGAGAAGAGCGTGACTCGGAACGTGAATTTCACAGTCGGCGCTCAATAGGACGCGAACGGGCGTAAACTGACTCCTGAGGCGTTCGAGGCTCCGGAGAAATATGTCAGGCACATCCAGACCATTGGCGGCGTCGGTCGTCGGCGTGCTGATCGCTCTGGGTTCCGTGGCGGGCGCGTTCGCTCAGAGCGCCGGCGCTGAAACGCCCAAGGCTGCGCCTGGCGTCGTCTACGGCGTGGTCGCCGACGAGAGCGGTGCGCCGATTGCCGGTGCCATGGTATCGGCAATTGGCACCGTCACTATCTTCGCGATCTCCGACAACGGTGGCCGCTTCGAGATCACGACGCCCGTTCCAGGCGCCTACCTGATACGCGCCCACCGAAAGGGTTTTGCCGCATCGCGCGGCCGGACGCTCGACGTCGGCTCCGGCAGCCGCGTCGCATCGCCGCTCACGCTGCGCAAGGCCGATCCCCAGATTCTCGCGGCCGGCGTCGGGTTGATCAGTGCCGCTCAGCCCGAGGTCGATCCAGTCGAGCCCCAGTCTCCCCGAGCGTCCGGCGACAGCGACAAGCCGGAAGAGCAGAGTGAAACAGCCTGGCGTATCCGCCACGCGCGCCGCGGCATCCTCAAGGACGCGGGGATCGCGACGATCGTCGATGACGAATCGGACCGGGATATGGCCGCGTTGGGACGCGCGATCGAGACGCCGGCGCGATTGGCCACCAGCTTCTTCGCAGACACGCCGTTCTCCGGCCAGGTCAACCTGCTGACGACGAGTTCGTTCGACACACCGCGGCAGCTCTTCTCGGGCAGCAACACCGCGCGCGGTGCGGCGTACGTCCGGTTGGGAGCACCGGTCGGCGACCAGGGCGACTGGATGGTGCGGGGCGTGCTCAGCGAGGCCGATCTCACGTCGTGGCTGCTGGCAGGCTCGTACCGGACGCGCGCGCCGGCCCGCCACCAGTACGAGTTCGGCATGTCGTACAGCACGCAGCGGTACGACGGCGGCAACCAGCTTGCGTTGCGCGACGTGTCCGACGGCAGCCGCAATGCCGGGACGATGTACGCGGCCGACACGTTTACGATTGCGCCGGCGCTGACCCTCTCCTACGGCGGCCGCTACGCGCAATACGATTATCTCGAGCATCGGATGCTCCTCAGCCCGCGCGTCGCGTTGACGGTATCGCCGGGTGATCACTTCCGTCTGACGACCGTCGTCTCACGCCAGACGCTGGCGCCCGGCGCCGAGGAATTCCTGCCGCCCTCCGACACCGGGATCTGGTTGCCACCCCAGCGGACCTTCTCGTCGCTCGAACGGGGAGTGATGCTGGACGCGTCTCGCACGATGCACGTATCGGTGGCAGTGGAACGCGACGTCGCGGCCTCGACGCTCTCGTTCGGTGCGTTCCGGCAGCGCGTGGACGATCAGCTCGTGACGTTGTTTGGCGTCGATTTGCCGTCGCAGCCTGGCGCAAGGCTGGGCCACTATCTGATCACCAATGCGGGTAATGCCACCGTGCAGGGCTGCACGGCATCGTTGTCGACGGTGTTCGCTGGACGCGTCGAAGGCTCGGTGGCGTACTCGCTCGCGACCGCGCAGATGGATCCCGCTCAGGGTACGAAGCTCCTCCTGCTGGTGGCGCCGTCCGCCCTCCGCCCGGCCGCCGAGCGGATTCACGACGTCGCGACGACAATTCAGGCCGACGTGCCCGAGACCGCGACAAAGGTGCTGGTGCTCTACCGCGTCAGCAACGCGTTTGCTCGCGCCGCATCACAGCAGCGCGATGGCGAGCTCGAGCGGCCAGGCCTCGACTCGCGATTCGATGTCCAGGTCCGTCAGTCCCTGCCATTCCTCGACTTCAGCACTGCCCGGTGGGAAATGTTGGTGGCCGTCAGGAACTTCTTCCGCGAGACGTCCGCGGATCAATCGATCTACGACGAGTTGCTGACCATCCGACCCCCGAAGCGCATCGTCGGCGGCGTCACTGTCCACTTTTAAACGCCGGGCTTCTCGATCCACAATATTGAAGTCGCTCTACGCGAATTTGGACCAGTCTGGAATCATGGGCTGGTTCATGACGCTAAAATATCGGTTTTTCAGTGATTTAGGTGGGATCCAACAATCCGGTACGGGGTATGACGTTTGCTATTTCACCGGGTCGGGAACGCTCCTGAAGCACATCCATGCGTGACGTGTCCGCTCTGTTCCGTTCGTCGGCCATAGGCGTCGTCGCGGCGATCCTGATGGCGCTGGGCATCGCCAACATCGCGACCAGGGCGCGGCTGCACGAAGTGGAAGACGGCGTGTTGTGGGTCGAGCGCTCGGAAGGTGTCACCGCTGTTGAAGTGGCGCCCGACACCGCCGCCGCCAAGGCCGGGATCGAGCGCGGCGACGTGCTCGTCGCGGTGAACGGCGACCCGGTCGAATCGCGGGCGGAAGTCCTCGAGTACCAGCACCTGGCCCGGGAAGGAACACGTCTCACCTACACGCTGCTGCGACTCGGCGATCAGCGGGCGCTCGATGTGACGCTCGCGCCTGTTGCACCGCCGGGATCGATGTATTTCGTCCTGGCGGCGGTCGGTCTCTTCACACTGCTCGTTGGCGCCGGGGTCCGGCTTCGCCGACCCCACGATCAGGCGACGCTGCATTTCTTCTGGCTGTGCGTCGCCTTCTTTGGCGCGTTTACGTTTTCCTTCAACGGCCCGTTCGATCCGCTCGACTGGACGTTCTACTGGGGCGACGCCGTCGCCCAGGCGATGCTGCCACCGCTGCTCCTCCATTTCACGCTGGGATTTCCGCAACGCCCGCCGTGGCGGACGACGCGGCCCGTACAGGCGGTGCTGCCGTTCGTCTACCTGCCAGCGATCGCCCTCATTGCGGTGCGCATTCTGATGGTCGCGGGCAGCCGGCAGGACGGCGCCCTGCTGTCGCGTGCGGTGGATCTGCTGGATCGTGCCGAACCCGTCTACCTTTTCGGGTGCGCCGCGGCGGCGGTCGCCGTGCTCGCCCGGGCATTCAGTGAAATCACGTCGTTGACCGGCCGGCGGCAGCTGCGGTGGCTGGCGTGGGGTACCGTTCTTGGAGTTGGCCCATTCGCGATCGGATACGCGGTGCCGTGGTCGCTCGGCGCCGAGCCGCCGATTGCGCTGCAGCTCACCGCCGTCCCGCTGAGCGTCGTGCCGTTGACCTTCGCGTCCGCGATCGTTCGCTACCGCCTGCGTGACATCGAAGTGATCATCAAGCGCGCGCTCGCGTACACCTCGTTCCTGGCGGCGAGCGCGCTGTTGTACGTGTTGATGCAGCAGCTCGTCGAGTTCGTGTTCGCCAACGATACCGATCCACACAATTCAACCGTCGCCGTGCTGGCGACGGCCGTGGTCGTGCTGCTGGCCCAACCGGTCAAGGAGGCCGTCCAGAACGCGCTCGACCGCGTGTTCTATCGCGATCGCTACGACTACCGGCGCGCGCTGGTCGCCTTCGCCCGCGACCTGAACAGCGACCTCGACGTCGTCCGTCTCAGCCAGCGCCTGGTCTCGCGCATTGTCGAGACGCTGGTGCTCGATCGAATGGCGCTGATGCTCGCCGACGAGCGCCTTGGCGACTTCCGAACCATCGGCGACTTCGGATTCGTGCGGCCGGTGCCGCGGCTGACACGCGAGTCGACGCTGGTTCCGCGGCTCGATTCCGGCCACACCGTCGCACTCGACGATCCGATCGCGGCCGCTCGGTTCGCTGCCGAAGAGGTGGAGTTCTGGCGCGACCAGGGAATCTACTACTTCATCCCGTGCATTTTCGAAGGCGCGGCGATCGCCGTGCTCGCGCTCGGGCGCAAGGACAGCGACGAGCCGTTCAACAGCGAGGATCTCGGGCTGCTCAACGCGGTTGCTGGGCAGGTCGCCACGGCGATCGAAAACGGCCGCCTCTACCGGCAGCTGCACCTCAAGGCCGAAGAAATCGGCCGGATGCGCGAGTTCAACGAGAACATCCTCGAGTCGCTCGACGATGGCCTCGTGGTGTTCGACGCCGGCGAGCAGATCGTGCGCTGGAACCGTGCGCTCGAGTCGTCGTACGGCGTCGCGCGGGCCGACGCCGTCGGGCGGCCGCTCGCCGGGATCTTCGACGCGCCGTTCGTCGACGCGCTGCGGGCCGCCCGCGAGGAGAACCCGCACGGCACGACGCTCTTCAAGGTGCCGCTGACCAGCCGGCGGAAGGCCGAAGGCTCCGACGGTGAAGCGGCGCGGCTGCTCGTCAACGCGACCGTGGTGCCGCTGCAGAACACCCCAGGGGATGCCTTCACCGGAACGATTCTCCTCATCGAGGACATCACCGACCGGATCCGCCTCGAGGAGCAGCTGCAAATCTCGGAAAAGATGGCGTCGATCGGCCTGCTCGCCGCGGGTGTGGCCCACGAGGTGAACACGCCGCTGACCGGGATTTCGAGCTTCACGCAGATGCTCCTGGACGGCGCCGATCCCGCCGATCCCAAGACCGCGCTCCTCGAGAAGATCGAGCGCCAGACGTTCCGCGCCGCCAAGATCGTGAACGGGCTGCTGACGCTGTCGCGCCCCGGCACGCCCGGCGGCGAGCGCACGGACGTCGACCTCAACGTGGTCGTCACGGATGTGTTCTCGCTGCTCGAGCACCAGTTCGAGGTGGGGAAGATCCGTGTGAGGCGCGAGCTGACGGCGGAGCCGGCGATCGTCCAGGGCATCGAGCACCAGCTGCAGCAGGTGTTCCTGAATCTGTCCCTGAATGCGCGCGACGCGATGCCGCGGGGCGGCTGGCTGACGGTGACGACGCGCGTCGACGGCGATCAGGTCGTCGCCGAGGTCGCTGATACCGGATCGGGCATCCCCTCGGAGCATCTCGCTCGCATCTACGACCCCTTCTTCACGACCAAGGCGATCGGCCGCGGCACCGGGCTGGGCCTGTCGATCAGCTACGGGATCGTCCACGAGCACGAAGGCGCGATCCGCTGCGACAGCGCGGTCGGGCAGGGAACGCGCTTCATCCTGTCGTTCCCGCTCGTGAGCCGTTCTGCGGATCTACGGAGCGTCCGGGTGTAACCGGACTGTCGGGAATCTCCGGCTACAGCCGGACGGTATGCAGTGTCCGGCTGTAGCCGGACGGTGAGGGAGTGCCGGCTGACGCCGGACCAGAAAGAGACATGGCTACCACCAAGCAGGGCACCATCCTCGTCGTCGACGACGAGGAGATCATGCGGGAAATTCTCGAGACGCTGTTGACGCGCGCCGGTTACGACGTCCGCCTCGCTGCGTCCGGCACCGAGGGGCTGGAGCTCGCCCGTGCGCTGCCATTCGACGCCGCCATCGTCGACATCATGATGCCAGGACTCGACGGGATCGCGACGCTCGACGAACTGAAAAGGATCGACGAGGACCTGGCGGTGCTCATCATTACCGCGTACGCGTCGGTCGAGAGCGCGATCGCGGCGATGAAGAGCGGGGCGTTCGACTACGTCACCAAGCCGTTCAAGAACGAGGAAGTTCTGGTCGTCGTCCGCAACGCGATGGAGCGTCGCCGGCTGGTGACCGAGAACCGGTCGCTCCGTCAGAACATCCAGGAGCGCTACCACAAGTTCGCCAACATCATCGGGCGCAGCCCGAAGATGCGCCAGGTCTTCGACCTGATCATCCAGGCGGCCCCGAGCCGGTCGACGATTCTCATCCAGGGCGAGAGCGGCACCGGCAAGGAGCTGGTCGCGCGCGCGATCCACGCGAACTCGTCGCGCTCCGAGCGATCGTTCGTGACCGTCAATTCCGGGAACCTGCCGCCCGACCTTCTCGAGTCGACGCTGTTCGGCCACGTCAAGGGCGCGTTCACCGGCGCGGTGTATCCCAAGAAGGGCCTGTTCGACCTGGCCGACCGCGGCAGCATTTTCTTCGACGAGATCGGCAACGTGCCGCTCGAGACCCAGGCGAAACTGCTGCGCGTGATCCAGGAGCGCGATTTCATGCGCCTGGGCGGGATGGAGACGATCAAGGTCGACGTGCGGATTATCGCCGCGACCAACGTCGACCTCAGGCAGATGATGGAGGAAGGGCGGTTCCGGGAGGACCTTTTCTACCGGCTCCACGTCATCTCGATCCACCTGCCGCCGCTCCGCGACCGCAAGGACGACATTCCGCTGCTGGCCCAGCACTTCCTCGCCAAGTACGGCGACGAAAACCAGAAGACCGGAATGGAGCTGGCTCCCGAGGTGATCGACCTGCTGACCGACTACGACTGGCCCGGAAACGTGCGCGAGCTCGAGAACGTCATCGAGCGGGCCGTCGTCCTCACTGCCGGTTCGCGCATCGGGGTCGAACTGATTCCCGATCACGTCCGGAAGGCGCCGAACTTCAACATTCCACAATTCGTCGTGCCGCCGGAGGGCATCTCGTTCAAGGACGTCATCACCGACTTCGAGAAGAAACTGATCGAGTCGACGCTCGAGGCCGCGGGGGGCGTGCAGAAGCGAGCCGCCGAGCTCCTGCACATCAAGCCGACGACATTGAACGAGATGATCAAGCGGTACGATATCCGGCCACGTCGCAAACGTCAGCCGGGGAATGGCCACGAGGGCGGCTCCGAGAACGGCGGCGAGCCGCGGCGTTCGGCGTCGCCGCTGTCGACGCCGCTGGCGCCGGCCGGCGCGCTCGACGACAAGTAGGCCGCTCTGGACCGTCCGGGCCTACCGGGCGTTCCGGACCTTCGCGAAGATCCGCTCGTACTTTCCGAGCACGACGTCCCAGCGGTAGCTGCGCCGGATGTAATCCCGCCCATTGCGGCCGAGCGCCGCGCGCAGCCGCGAATCCGAAACAAGCAGCTTCAGGCACTCGACGAACTCATCGCGGTTCGCGTAATACAAGCCCCCATTGCTCTTGACGCAGTGCTCGACGAGCACTGCGCTCCGGGCGTTGACCAGGATCGGCGTGCCAACCGAGAGCGCTTCCAGGGCAAGCAGCGAGAGGCTCTCGTATGGCGACGGGCACGAAACCACTGTGGCGGCCTCGAGCGCCTGGAGCCGTTCCGCATCCGACAGGAGGCCAGCGAAGCGGACGTGCGGCTCTTCCGGCAACGCCATCATCTTCACGCCCATCAGGGCGAGTGTGGCGTCGCCGCCGTCCTTGATGTAGCCGTTGAAGTATTCGATCAGCTCCTCGCATCCCTTGCCGGGGTCGATGCGTCCGCCATAGAGAAGGACCGGCCCGTGCAGGCGGTGCCGGCGCCGAAAGACGGAGCCGCGGCTGAGGAGGTGCGAGGGATAGTCCCGCGGTGCGGTTTCATCGTCTGCCGGGTCCGAGTTTTCCGCATCGCCTGGGTCACTGGCGACCCGCGCCCCGCCGGCCTCCCTGGATCCGCTCGTCCCAGGCGATTCGCTCGACGCCGCTTCCTCGTCGGGCGTTGAGGGCATGCGCGGGTAAGGCTGCTGCTGGGGAAGATCGACGCCGACGCCGATGACGTCCTCGAGGAGTGGACGTTCGACGAACTGACCCTGCACGAATCGCCGTTCGCTGTCCGTGAGATAACAGATCGCCGCCGGACGCCCGAACACCTCCTTGAAGATCTCGAGCTTGATCGCGGGCTCGTCGTGCGCGGTCGAGACGAGCACGCTCTTGCCGGGATTGACTTCAAGCCCGAGCACGGTCGGCGCATACAGGTAGGTGAAGAACACCAGGACGTCGAACTCCTGCTGATGGTGCCGCAGGTAGTCGATGAGGCCCGGACACCACGGACCTTGCTGCTTCAGCCACTCCATCTCGTCCGCGCGCGTGTGCGGCTGGTGGTAGATCCAGTCCGAGTAGCGGTTGAAGGCCTCGAGATCCCTGGTCGTCGAGTTGGCAAACCGGCGGATGGTTACGCCGCGAATCCGGTCGGAGCCCTCGGGGTACTCGTTCTTCCACGTCTGATAATCGCGGGCGCAGGTCGTGAGCACCTCGACGTCGTGCTGGGACGAGAGCCGTTCAGCCAGCAGCCGGCACAGGTGCTCGGATCCGCCGAGGACCTCCGCGCCGTAGCGCTGGATGACAATCCCGAGTTTCATCCGAGCACCGCGGCCAGGCTGGCGACGATTCGATCGTCGCCGAAGTCGAGCAACCGGCGCCGCTGGCCGGCGATCACGTCTGCGCGAAGGTCGTCGTCGTAGGTGAGCGCAGCGGCAAGCTCGGCGACGTACTCGAGATCCTTGGGGGCGAACAGCACGCCGGCGCCGCCGAGCGTCTCGGGGACCGCCGCTGCGGCATAGGCCAGCACCGGTAGATCGGCGGCCATGGCCTCGACGAGCGGAGCGCCGAAGCCCTCGTGCTCGCTCATCGAGATATAGACGGCGGCGCTTCGGTAATAGATAGCGAGATCCTCGTCAGGGACCGGGCCGGTGAAGACGAAGCGTTCGTCGAGCAGCCGGAACTCGGCCATCAGCGCCCGGATGGTCGAATAGTAGCGCGGCACCGCATCGTAGCGCCCGACGAAGATGAACCGGTAATACGCATCCACGTAGCGCTTGTAATATTCGCCCAGCCGGATCAGATCTTCGATCCTCTTGTTTGGCGCAATCCGTCCGACGAAGAGGAAGTTGACATAGTCGTCGTCCAGCAGCTTGTCCAGAGCCGGCCGTGCGACCGGCCGGGTGATACGCGACAAGTCGATCGCCAGCGGCAGCACGCCGGTCCGGCCGAAGCCCAGCATCTCGAGCTCGCGGCGATTGAACTCGGAGACGCCGAGCGCCACGTCGACGCGCCCGGCCAGCGACGCCAGTTCCTGGCGAGCGATGACCGCCAGCCGGAACAGGGCGGGATCGTGCTGCGCGAAGTACGCGGCGGGGGTGACGTTGTGATAGAGCAGCGCCCGGCCCGAGCGGAGCTTCGCGAACGCTTCAGTCATCACAGGAGCGGGCAGGGCGAAGTGGAAGATCGTGACGTCGCCGGCCCGGGCCTCCGGGTCGCCGAATGGCCGCACCTCGGCCGCCAGATCCTCGTCGACGGTGAGGGCATAGAGCTCGGCCTCGTGTCCCATGCCGCGGAGCAGATCGCGCAGGCGGCGCGCGCCGTCGCCGATCGCATCGCCGCGGTGCGCCGCCGGCAGCCACTGGTTGACGATCATGGCGCCTCGGGCAGCCGCTTGAACGCCGCCGGCCGGAACTTCCGGATTTCGTCGAGCGCTTCGGCCTCATCGAACTGCCGCCAGAAATCGGGCGCCACGCTCGGCCGCGGTGTGCGCGGCCCGTGCAGGATGCGATCGACGAAGCCGAGCAGTGTTCCGGAAAAGTCTTTCGCCTGGAGGCGGCGCACCGCGGCGAGCTGTCCATCGACAATCGCGTCCTGAAGCTGCGGATTGGACAGGATCGCGTCCATCAGCCGCGCGACGTGCAGCGGAGTCGGGTCGTCGAACAGCGCGCCGGCGCCATCCATCGTCCCGGGCACCGCGGTCGCGGCGTAGGCCAGGACTGGCACCTGCTTGTAGAACGCTTCGACGAGCGGTACGCAGAATCCCTCGTGTTCGCTGGCGCAAAGGAAGAGGTCGGCAATTTCGTAGTAGGCGACCAGCTCCTCGTTCGAGATGTGCCCGGTGAAGTGCACGTGGGACAGTCCGAGTTCCGCCGCCAGGTGGGTCAAGCCCGCGAGATACCGCTCGAAGAGGTTGTACATCCCGACGATGATCAGCCGCGATCGCGGGTTGAAGACGGTGTGATACGCGTGAAAAAAGCGGATCACGTTCTCGAGCTTCTTGTTGGCGATCACCCGGCCGACAAACAGAATGTTCGTCCAGTCGTCGTCGAGCTGATCAGCGACGAACCGGTTCGGCTCGCGGTCGAGGTGCGAGAAGTCCGGGACGACCGGCAGGACGCCGGTTCTCGGAAAGCCGAGCGCTTCGAGATCCTGGCGGTTGAACTCCGAGTCGCCGAGCGCGAGCTCGCACCGCGGAACGTAAGCGCGGAGCTCCCGCCGTCCCCGGAAGCACTGCCCGACCAGCGTCCGGTGCACGCCGATGAAGTACTCGGGCGGCGTGATGTTGTGATAGATGAGCGCCATCCGATCGGGCAGGGCGAACGCGGCGCGCGACGCCTTCGATCCGATCGCAAAGTGGTGCAGCAGCAGGTTGTCGGGGCGCGAGGCGTCGACCAGTTCGCGATAATCGCGGGTCAACGGCTCGAGCATCCGTTCGGCGGTTTCGACGAAGATGTCGGATTCGTGGCCGGCCGCGCGCAGCACGCGCTGGATCCCGAGGACCTCGTGGCCGATGGCGTCGCCGTAGCCGAGCGTGGCCAGGACCTGATGGACCGCCGGGCGTCCTGCCCTGAGCGGAGTCGAAGGGCTCACGCCGCCACCCGGCCGCTGCGGGCGTGCTGACGAGCGTGGCTGAAATCCGCGCCGGTGCCTGTTCCCCTGCCCGCGCTCCGATCCGAACTGCCGTTGCGAGGGCGCCGGCGGCCGTGGGGCGGACGCACCCGCTGCGGCTGAGGGTTCACTCCGGATGACAAGCTCCGAGGCGAGGGAGGAGACCACGTCGCTCGCCGCCGGACGGTCCTGCCGACGCCTGGCCAGCCACGCGGGCAGCGGTTCGATCCCGGAACCCGCCGGCGCATTCGTCAGCCGCGTAATCATGTCGAGGTACTTGCGCTCGATCACCGGCCAGTCGTAGTGCTCGCGGAAGAACTGGCGGCCGTTCCGGCCGAGCGTCGCGCTCAGCCACAGGTTCCGCTCCAGCGCACCCAGCGTCCCGATGAATTCAGAGCGATTCTCGTAGTAGAGCCCGGCGTTGCTGCGAATCGACTGGCCCTTCAGGACATCGCACTTCGCGTTCGCCAGGACGGGCCGCCCGAGGGCCCAGGCCTCGAGCGCCACCATCGAGAGGCTCTCGAAGTACGAGGGCATCACGAGCAGTTCCGCCGCCGCGATCGCGTCGAACTTATCGCCGTCGTCGAGGAACCCGAGGTGCCTGATCCTGGGGTGCTGCGGAATCGGCAACATCGAGTTGCCGATCAGGACCAGTGACAGCCGGGTCGATCCGTTCTGGACGTATTCCGCGAACCCCTCGAAGAGTTCCCTGCAGCCCTTGTTTTCGTCAATTCGGCCGACGTAGACCGCGAACGGGCCGCGGACGTTGAATTTCTGGCGGAACCGCCCCGGCTGCGGGTTCGACGGCACTTCAGAGCCGATCCCGACCACGACCGAGGGCACCTGCTGGTTCGCCGTGATCGCTTCGATCATCGCGCGCTCTTCCGGCGAGTTGTACATGATGGCGCGGACGCCGCGGAAGATCGCCGGGAAGATCGACAATCCGATCGCGTCGTCGCGTTCGGCGGTCGGCACGAGCACCGCTCGCGCCGGCGCCGCGAGAGGTCCGTAGTAGGCGTGGTAGTAGCGATAGCTGAAGAAAAAGAAATAGTCGTATCGCGTCGCGTTCCCTCTGATGAACCGCACGAGCGACGGGCTGGTCGGCCCCTCCGCGTCGAGCCAGCCGAGCTCGTCGGCGATGGAATGCGGCTTCTTGAAAACGTGATCGGAGCGCCGGCCGAAGTCGAGCGTGTCGCGTTCGTGGCGCACGCGGAAACGACGAACCGGCACGCCGTTGATCGTCTCCAGGCCCTCCGGCCACTCGTTGCGCCACGACACGTAGTCGCTGGCACACGTCGTCAGGACTTCGACTTCTGCATGCCGGGAGAGATGCTCGGCGATGTATCGCGCGTGAAGTTCCGCGCCGCCGTTGATCGCCAGCCCGTAGCGCTGGACGACGACTGCGAGCTTCACTCTTCGCCGTGTTCCGGATCGTCCGGCGAGGTCTCCGGATCCGGGCTCGAGTCCATGGGCATCGCGCGCTCGATGCTTTCGGCGGTCGCCGCATGGTCGCCCGCCGCTTCACGCGCCGCTTCGGCATCCGTTCCGGACGTCGCCGGCAGCTGCGCCCCTCCCATGATCGAGGCGGCCAGGCCTCCGCCGCGGCGTCCACGCCGCCGCCGGCGACGCCGGCTGCGCTGGCCGGGACCCTCGGCGGTTTCTGCCTGCGGACCGACGGGCGCCGGCGCGGCGGACTCCGGCCGGGCCGCGGCAGGTTCCGGGGGCGGCCGTCTTTCCCGCTCCTCGGGCGCCTTGTAGACGACGACGCTTTCGAGCGCACGGGCGCGCCGCTCGTTGAATTCGAGGCGACCCGTCAGCGACTCGACCCGCATCTTGAGGTTCTTCACTTCGATGCCCAGCCGGGTCGTTTCGATCACCAGGTTGTGCAGCACTTCGTACTGCAGCTGGACGAGTCCCCGGCGGGCTGCATCGCGCTCGACGGTCATCGTATTGAGCTGCGACTGGATATGCAGCGCCTGGATGAGCGGGTTGGGATTGAAGAAGAGCTTCAGGATCGGGTTGAGCAGCCGGCGAATCCAACGGATCGGCGCGCGGTGCGTTTCGTACAGGGTCTGGTCGTTGAACGCAAAGTTCGGCAGCGGCGCGCCCTCGGTCGATTCCTTCTTCCTGAACTGCTCGAGCAGATCGGAACGGACGCCTCGTGGGTCGAGGAATTTTTCGAGCTTGACGGCCGCCAGCTCGCGGATCTCCTGTTCGGTGTAGTCGACGCCGCGCTTCTCACGGATCCGGGCGCGGATCTGCTCCATGATCTGCTCGACGTTGACCGAGTCGGCGCGGACGTTGAAATCAGGCATAGATAATGAGCACGACGGCCGCCACCCACAGCATGACGCACGTGAGCAGCGGCCGATCGTTGATCAGGAGTTCAGCCGGGCTTCCGCCGCCCTCGCGGCGGTGCACAAGGTACAGATAACGGAAGATCCCGTACAAGGGGAAGGGAATCGTCAACCCGAGCAGGTCGGTGCCGAACTTCTCGGCGGTCTCCGGGCTGATCGTGTAAAAGATGTACGCAATCAGCGTCGAGGCGGTCACGACGCCAATCATCTGATCCAGCAGGTACGGGCTGTACTCGCCGAGGATCGGTCGGTGGCTGGCGGCGCCGTCAGCCAGCAGCACCAGCTCGTGGCGCCGCTTTGCCAGCGCGATGAACATCGCCAGCAGGATCGTGCAGACGAACAGCCAATGGCTGACGATCACGTTGATGACCACCGCTCCGGCCGCGGCGCGCAGAACGAAGCCGATGCTCAGCGTCAGCACGTCGATGATGACGATGTGCTTCAACGGACCGGAATACAACGCCTGCAGCGCGACGTAGCCAGCCGCGACCAGGCCCAGCTTCCAGTTCAGCGCGAACGCCGCGGTGAGCGAGGCCACGCCGATCACCGCCGCGGCGGTGGCGGCGAGCGGGACGGGCAACGTACCCGCGGCGATCGGGCGGCGCCGCTTGAGCGGATGCTCCCGGTCGGTGCGGCGGTCGGCAATGTCGTTGATCAGGTACACGACGCCCGAGAGGGCGCAGAAGATCGCGAAGGCCGCGACGCTCAAGGCGACCGACCCGACGTCGAACAGCTTCTCGGCGAACACCAGCGCCGCGAAGATCAGGAGATTCTTGGTCCACTGGGCGGGCCGAAGCGAGATGATCAGGTTGAGCGCGAGGGACCGACGATCCGACGCCGCGATGTGGCTCATCGAGGCGTCGGGCACCGTCAGGTTGGTCGAATTGCTGCGCGCCATCTAGCGCGGGACGCTGACTACACCTTGGCCGATGCCGAGAAGCTACGCACTGCCTCGTTCTCGGAATCGAACGTCTCGAACACCGTCAGTAGCTTCGTGATCGACAGCAGGTCGGTGATCCGCTTGGTCAGGCTCAGCAGCTTGAGGCTGCCACCCTGGCGGCTGACCGTCGTGTAGGTCCGCACGATCTCCCCGAGCCCGGCGCTGTCGATGTACGGCACCTCGGCGAGATTGAGGACGATCTTCTTGTGGCCCTGATTGACCAGGCTGTTGACCTTGTCTTTCAGCAGCTCATCGCCCTCACCCATCGTGATCCGACCCTTCACGTCGAGCAACACCACATCGCCGACCGCCCTCTGATCAATCTGCATGGAACATGCTCCCGATCATCGAATGTGAGCTTATAGCACCCACGCCGCCCGCCCACAATATCATGGGCTGCGGCGCGGCCCGCTGCCGCATTGTGTGGCGGAGTCGGCTCCCGCCTCCGCCCGGCATCGCCGGGCGAAGGCCAGAGGACGGCCGCCGATCGTTTGTCCGAGGGAACGCGCGAGGAGTTAGACGCCGCCGGCGCCCGCAAACTTGCGGGACTGGAAGCACTCCTTACAGAAGACCGGACGGCCCTGAGTCGGCTTGAAAGGCACCGTCGTCTCCTTCCCACACGCCGAGCACGTGGTCAAGGTCTCGACCCGTTCGCGCGCCACAGGGGCACCCACCGGGCGGCTGGCCCGCTTCGCTTTGCAGCCCTTGCACCGCTTCGGTTCGTTCTTGAAGTTCTTGTCGGCGAAAAACTGTTGTTCGCCCGCCGTCCAGATGAACTCCGTCCCGCAGTCCACGCACCTAAGGATCCGGTCTTGGAACTCCATCGGTCGCTACCTCGTCCCGGCTCGGGTCGACTACTCCGACTCGCGTCGGAGCTTCTTTCGGTTGCGCTTGCGCGCCAGCGCCTGCTTCGCGCGCCGCTTGTCACCAGGCTTCAAGTAGAACGAGTGCTTCTTGATGTCCTTGATGATGTCTTCCTGCTGCACCTTCCGCTTGAACCGTCGGAGCGCGCTCTCTATGGATTCGCCCTCCTGAATCTTCACTTCAGCCACGAACAATCACACCCCTTTCGCGGGTGGCCAATGATCACAAATATGCTAGGCTAGCACAGGCAGACGCGGATTCTAGGCGTAATGCCTGAGTCACGTCAACGAAATACTCCCCCACCGCGGTCCGGCTCCGTGCAGACTCATCTTCGCTTCTAAGTTATTCACACGATGAGAGTTATGGTTGTCGGTTCCGGCGCGCGCGAGCATGCCCTGGCGCGCAGGCTTGCTTCCGAGCGCGACGTCGGAGAAATCCTCTGTGCGCCGGGAAATCCCGGAATCAAGGCGATTGCTCGTCTCGTTCACGCGGACCTGTCCCGCCCGGACGATCTCGTTGAGATCGTCGAGCGGGAACAGGTCGATTTCATCGTCGTGGGACCGGAGCTGCCGTTGAGCCTGGGGCTCGCCGATCGCCTTGCCAGCCAGGGGCACCTGGTCTTCGGCCCCACCGCCGCTGCCGCCCGCCTGGAATCGAGCAAGGCGTTCGCGAAAGCGTTCATGGCCCGCCACGGCGTACCCACCGCGCGGTTCGAGGTCGTCGACTCTGTGGCTGCGGCCACGTCGATCTTGCGCTCGGGGAGGTTTGGGTTCCCGGTCGTGTTGAAGGCGGACGGCCTCGCGGCCGGCAAAGGGGTCGTGATCACGGGGAATCTCGACCAGGCTGAAGCGGCGGCGCACGAGGCGATGGACGACCGCCGCTTCGGCGATGCCGGCCTGCGCCTCGTGATCGAAGAGTGCCTCTCCGGCCCGGAGGTCTCGTTCTTCGTGATCGCCGACGGCACGCGGGCCGTGTTCATCGGCGCAGCCCAGGATCACAAGCGGATTTTCGACGATGACTGCGGCCCGAATACCGGTGGCATGGGAGCGTTCGCGCCGAGCCCGCTCGTTGACGACGTGCTTCATGACCGGGTGATGAAGGACATCGTCAATCCGGTTATCGCCGGGATGGCGCTCGAGGGTCATGAGTTTCGGGGTTTTCTGTATGTGGGATTGATGTTGACGGACGCCGGCCCCAAGGTGATCGAGTTCAACGTCCGGCTGGGCGATCCAGAAGCTCAAGTGGTGTTGCCTCGAATCGACGAGCCGCTCCTGCCGCTCCTCGTGGCTGGCGCGGCGGGTCAGCTAGGACGCGCGTCATGCCGGTTGGCGTCCGAGCCCCTCGTCGGCGTCGTGCTCGCGTCACGCGGCTATCCCGAATCGTCTCAATCCGGATGCGAGATTCAAGGTGTCGCCGAAGCGGAGCAGGTTCCCGGCGTGTCGGTCTTCCACGCCGGTACGGCGCTTCGCGAGGGCCGGCTTGTCACCGCCGGTGGCAGGGTGCTGACGGTCGTGGGGGGCGGACGCGATTTCTCCGAAGCGATTGGTCGCGCATACGAGGGCGTCGGGAAGATTTCGTTCGACGGGATACAGTACCGGCGGGACATCGGACGAAAGGCGCTGTGAAGTACTCCGTCATCACCTTCGGCTGCCGCGTCAATCAGGCTGACTCGCTCGGCTTTGAAGAGGCGCTTCTTCAGTCCGGCGCCGCCCCCGCTGCACCTGAGGAAGCCGATCTGGTCGTCGTCAACACCTGCTCGGTGACCGCGTCAGCTGACCAGGGAGCGCGCCAGACAATCCGTCGAATTGCCCGCTCCAATCCCAACGCCCGGATCGTCGTCACCGGCTGCTACGCCACTCGTGAGCCGGCCGACGTGGCGGCCTTGCCAAACGTGATTCGCGTCGTTCCGAATGACGAGAAGCCACGGCTGGTCGCACAGGTGGTCCCACTGGTGATCCCACCGGTGATCAAAGACGAATTCTCGACGGCGGAGCGGTTTGGTGACGGCAACGGAAGCTGCGGGGCTCGGATTGAGCCAGGCATCGCAGGCCGGACGGCGTTCACGCTGCGCGTTCAGACCGGGTGCGCCGAACCGTGCTCGTACTGCATCATCCCGTCGACCCGAGGACGGCCGCGGAGCGTGCCGCCCGATGACGTGTTGAGCGAAGCGGCGCGGATCACGGCGGCTGGCTTCAAGGAGATCGCCCTCACTGGTGTGCACCTGGGGTCGTACGGCCGCGATCTCTCGTCGCGCTCAACGCTGTTGGAGTTGCTCGTCGCTCTGTGCAGCGTCCCGGGCGATGTGCTTTTCCGCGTCAGTTCACTCGAGCCGATGGACTGTTCCCGGGAGATCGTCGATCTGGTCGCCTCGTCCGCCTCGCTGGCGCCGCACTTCCATTTGCCGCTGCAACATGCAAGCGATCGGGTGCTCTCCGTGATGGGCCGCCCGTACACGATCGCGTACTATTCTGGCCTCGTGGACTACGTGCGCCGGCGCATGCCTGAGGCGTCGATCGGTTCAGACGTGATCGTGGGCTTTCCCGGCGAGACCGATCGCGACTTCGATGCCCTTGCGTCATACCTGGAGAGTTCTCCGCTGACGCACGTGCACGTCTTCCCCTATTCGGATCGGCCTGGGACGCGGGCTGCAACGATGGGCGGCGCAGTGCCTGGTCCGATCGTGCGTGCCCGGGCCAGGCAGGTTCGGGAGATCTCGCGGCGGTTGGCGGAACGCTTCCACCACTCGCAGATCGGGACCGTCCATCAGGGCTTGACGCTCGAGGATGGATCGCTGGTCGTGACCGGTAACTACCTGAAACTGAGGATCGGTGCGGGCCGGCGCCGGAACGAATGGGTCCGAGTGCGGGTGACGTCAGATCACGACGGCGAGCTTCTGCCCGGGTGATTTCTTCTGGCCTTCCACGATCAACTGGCCGCAGGCTGCCCGGATATCCCGGCCACGGCTCTTGCGCACTGAGACGGTCACGCCCCGTTCGGCGAGAATCTTCGCGAACCTGTCGACCGCGGCATCCGACGGCCGCTCGAACGGTATCCCTACGGCCGCGTTGAGCGGGATGAGATTGACCTTCGACTTGACGCCGGCGAGCAGCCGCGCGAGCCGCGTGGCGTCTTCGGCGGAGTCGTTCACACCAGCGAGCAGCACGTACTCGAACGTGATCCGGCTGCGCCGGCGCAATGGAAAACGCTTGCAGGCGTCGATGATCTCCGCGATGCCGTACTTCCTGTTGATCGGCACGAGCTCGCCCCGCTGAAGGTCGGTCGGCGCGTGCAGGGAGATCGCGAGGTTCGGCATCAGCGGCTCATGGGCGAGGCGTTCGAGTGCCGGCAACAGGCCCACCGTCGACAACGTCACACGGCGCGGCGGGACCGCCAGGCCGTCGTCGTCAGCCAGGATTCGAAGCGCCTTCATCGTCTCGTCGTAATTGTGCAGGGGTTCGCCCATCCCCATCAGGACGATGTTGAACGCGATACTCCGCATGTCCAGCGCGCCGGCGAGTACCCGAACCTGACCGACAATTTCACCTGCCGTCAGGTTTCGCACGAGCCCCATCTTCCCGGTGAGGCAGAACGCGCACGCCATCGCACAGCCGACCTGCGTGGAGACGCAGAACGTCATCGCGGGCGTGTCCGGGATGAAGACCGATTCGATCTGGCGGCCGTCGCCGAGCGTCAGCAGGAATTTTTCAGTCCCGTCGGACGACCGCTCCCGCCCGGCGATTTCAGGCGTCGTCAGCGTGAAGTCGGCATCGAGCGAGTCCCGCAGAACGCGCGGCAGGTTGGTCATTGCCTGGATGTCGGTGACGCCGTGCCGGTACATCCAGCCGAAGACTTGTCGGGCGCGAAAGCGCTCCTGTCCGCGCTCTTCGAGTGCGGCCTCGAGACCGAGGCGGTCGAGCTCGGCAAGATCGGGACGCGTCCTCTCGGTCGACACCATCACTTACGTTACCATGCTATAATGTGCGTTCTATCGTGTAATCCCTTCTCGCTCAACGCTTTATCGCGTGTCAAGCATTGTCAAATTCACCGATTGTCCGGGACGTTCTCGATAACGGGCTCCGCATCCTGACCGAGCGGATGACGCAGGTCCGCTCGATCAGCATTGGCGTCTGGCTGACCCGCGGATCCCGGCACGAAACGGCCGAGCAGGGCGGCATTGCTCACTTCGTGGAGCACATGCTCTTCAAGGGGACGGCGGCGCGCAGCGCCGAGGACATCGCCCAGGCCATCGATTCGATCGGCGGACAGCTCGACGCATTCACCGCCAAGGAATACGCCAGCTACTACATCAAGGTGCTCGACGAGCACTTGCCGCTGGCCCTCGACATCCTCTCCGACATCGTCCTGAACCCGGCGTTCAGCCCGGCGGACGTCGAGCGCGAGAAGAAAGTGGTCGTGGAAGAGATCAAGATGGTCGAGGACACGCCCGACGATCTGGTCCACGAACTGTTCACGCAAGGTTTCTGGGAGAACCATCCGCTCGGCCGTCCGATTCTCGGCACGCGCGAAACCGTCGAGTCGTTCGATTCCACCGTCCTCCGCAACTACTTCGCGAACGCGTACACACCGCGTAACCTGGTCGTTTCAGCCGTCGGCAATCTCGAGCACGACCGCGTGCGGGATCTCGTGACCGAGAAATTCGGCAGGATCACGGCGGTTGGCGAGCCGTTCCGCGAGCAGGCACCGACGGTGGTGCCGAAGATCCTGATCCGCAACAAGGAGCTCGAGCAGAGCCACGTTTGCCTCGGGGCGAGCAGCTATCCGCAGAACCACGACGACCGCTACTCGAGCTATGTCCTGAACACGCTCCTCGGCGGGTCGATGAGCTCGCGGTTGTTTCAGAACGTCCGCGAGAAGCGCGGCCTGGCGTACGCGGTGTTCAGCGGCCTGAGCGCCTATCGCGATGCCGGCTCGTTCACGATCTACGCGGGCTGCGCCAACGAAGCGGTCGGCGAGGTAATCGATCTGGTCGTCGAAGAACTTCGCGGCATCAAGCAGTCCGCTGTGCCGCCGGCCGAGCTGCAGCGCGCGAAAGACCACTTGAAGGGCAGCCTGATGCTGAGCCTGGAAAACACGGCCAGCCGGATGTCACACCTGGCGCGCCAGGAGATCTACTTCGACCGGCAATTCGGCCTGGACGAAACGCTGCAGGGCATCGAGCGCGTGACGGCCGCAGAGGTGCAGCGGGTAGCCGCCGACCTGTTCCGCGACGGCGCGCTGGCGGCCACCGTGCTCGGCAACGTGAACGGTCTGCAGATGTCGCGCGAGCGGCTCGATCTGGCTTAGGAAGGTTCCCGACGCCGACTCAATGATTGCGCGATACACGCACCCGGAGATGGGCCGTATCTGGAGCGACCAGCGCCGCTACGAGACGTGGCTGCTCGTCGAAACGGCCGCCGCCGAAGCGATGGCGGCGGCAGGCATCATCCCGGCCGAGGCGGCCCGCGACATCCGCGAGCGCGGCGCGTTCGACGTCGCCCGCATCGAGGCCATCGAGCAGGTCACCCAGCACGACGTGATCGCGTTCACGACGGCGGTCGCCGAGCACGTCGGTCCGTCCGCACGCTGGCTGCATTTCGGGATGACCTCGTCAGACGTCATCGATACGGCCCAGGCGCTGCAGATGCGTGAAGCGTGCGACCTGGTGCTCGGCGATCTCACGGCCCTCAGCGAAGCGATCCGCGACCGCGCGTTCGAGCATCGGCGCACCCCGATGATCGGCCGCACGCACGGCGTCCACGCCGAGCCGATGACGTTCGGTCTGAAGCTGGCGCTGTGGTACGCAGAGGTCGGCCGCGACATCGATCGCGTGCGTCGCGCCAGAGACGTCGTCGGCGTTGGGAAGCTTTCCGGTGCCGTCGGAACCTTTGCCCACCTGCCGCCGGCGGTGGAAGCCGACGTCTGCCGGCGCCTCGGCCTGGTACCCGCGCCGGTGTCGTCGCAGGTCATCCAGCGCGATCGTCACGCGGAACTGTTGTCGGCGCTGGCGATTACCGCCGCGTCGCTCGAGAAGTTCGCGCTCGAGATTCGCGGCCTCCAGAAAACCGAAATCGGAGAGGTCGAAGAGCCGTTCGCCAAGGGCCAGAAGGGCTCGTCGGCGATGCCGCACAAGCGCAATCCGATCGGCTGCGAACAGGTGGTGGGCCTCGCGCGCCTGCTGCGCGCGAACGCTCATGCGGCGTTCGAGAACATCGCGCTCTGGCACGAACGCGACATCTCGCATTCCTCCGTGGAGCGCGTGATTCTGCCGGACAGTTTCATCGCCCTCGATCACATGCTCCGCCGTTTCACCCGAATCGTAAAGGGAATGGTCGTCTACCCCGAACGGATGCGCGAGAACCTGGAGCGGTCGCGCGGCGTCGTCTTTTCCGGCACGGTGCTGCTGGAGCTCGCTGGCAAGGGCGTGTCCCGCGAGCAGGCCTACGAGTGGGTGCAGCGCAACGCGATGCGTTCGTTCGCCGAGCAGCGCGACTTCAAGGCGCTCCTGCTCGCCGATGCCGACGTCGCGCAGGTCCTCGACCGGGCGGCAATCGAGCGCGCCTTCAATCTCGATCAGCAGTTCAGGCACGTCGACCACGTCTTCGATCGCGTCTTTCAGGACGCTCCAGTGAGGGTGTGACATGCGGGCGCGTGTATTCGTGACGTTGAAGCCATCGGTGTTCGATCCGCAGGGGCGCACCATCGCCGAAGCCCTCCATTCGCTCGGCTATGGCGGCGTCGAGGATGTGCGGCAGGGCAAGTACTTCGAGCTCGACCTGGCGACTGCCGAAGCGGCGCAAGCGAAAGCGCTCGCGGCGGAAGTCGCCGACAAGCTGCTGGCGAATCCGGTCATCGAGAGCTATCGGATTGAGATTGACTAGTCACCGCAGAGGACACAGAGGACGCTGAGGAACAAACCCATTAGGATTCAACCTCTGCGTTCTCAGCGTCCTCTGCGGTAAGAGGAACCAAGACGTGAAGTTCGCCATCGTCGTCTTCCCCGGCTCCAACTGCGATCAGGACGCCTATCACGCCGCTCGCGAGGTCGTCGGCCAGTCGGCGGAGTACGTCTGGCACAAGGACACCGATCTGAAAGGTGCCGACGTCGTGATCCTTCCCGGCGGGTTCGCGCACGGCGATTATCTCCGCACCGGCGCGATGGCGCGCTTCTCGCCGATCATGCGCGAGGTCGAGGCATTCGCGAGGCGGGGCGGTCCGGTGCTCGGCATCTGCAACGGCTTCCAGATTCTCCTCGAAGCCGGGCTGTTGCCGGGGGCGATGCTGCGCAATCGCGGGTTGAAGTTCCGCTGCGAGCACGTCCACATTCGCGTCGAGCAGACCGACACGCCGTTCACGGCGCAGTGCCGCCGCGGCCAGGTTCTCCGTATTCCGATCGCGCACGGCGAAGGGAATTACTTTGCCGAGCCCGACGCCATTGCGAGACTCGAAGCCAATCGGCAGGTCGTGTTCCGTTACACGACCGCCGCGGGAGAGGTTTCCGACGCCGCCAACCCGAACGGGTCGGCCGCTGCGATCGCCGGCCTCTGCAACGAGGCGCGGAATGTCGTCGGCCTGATGCCCCATCCGGAACGGGCGTGCGAACCGATCCTCGGCAGCGGCGACGGGATGGCCCTGTTCGAATCGGTGGTGCATTCGCTCAAGACCGGTGCGCTGGTCGCGCGCGCATGATTGATTCCGCAGTGCTCGAACGCCACGGGCTGAAGCGCGACGAATACGATCGCATCGTCGCCTTTCTCGGCCGCGAACCGAACCTCACGGAGCTCGGCATCTTCTCGGTGATGTGGTCCGAGCACTGCAGCTACAAGAGCTCGCGCGTTCACCTCCGGACGCTGCCCACCGAAGGCCCGCAGGTGCTGCAGGGCCCTGGCGAGAACGCCGGCGCGGTCGACATCGGCGACGGCCTGGCCGCCGTCTTCAAGATCGAATCGCACAACCATCCGTCGTTCATCGAGCCGTACCAGGGCGCCGCGACCGGCGTCGGCGGCATCATTCGCGACATCTTCACGATGGGCGCGCGGCCGATCGCGCTGATGAACTCGTTGAGGTTCGGATCGCTCGATGCCCCGGGTACTCCCCGTCTCCTCGAAGGCGTCGTCGCCGGAATTGCAGGCTACGGCAACAGTATCGGGGTGCCGACCGTCGGCGGGGAGATTGCGTTCGAACCGTGTTACGCCGGCAATCCGCTGGTCAACGTGTTCTGCCTCGGTGTGGCCAGGGCATCCGACATCATCAAGGGCGTCGCCTCTGGTGTCGGAAACGCCGTCTATTACGTCGGCGCCAAGACCGGCCGCGACGGCATTCACGGTGCGACGATGGCCTCGGCCGAGTTCGACGAGAAGTCGGCAGAGAAGCGGCCAGCCGTCCAGGTCGGCGATCCCTTCATGGAGAAGCTGCTTCTCGAAGCGTGCCTCGAGGTGATGCAGACCGACGCGCTCGTCGGTATCCAGGACATGGGAGCAGCTGGCCTCACCTGTTCCACGACCGAGATGGGCGCACGTGGCGGCGCGGGCATCGAAATCGACGTGGCGCACGTCCCGCAGCGCGAGACCGGCATGACTCCATACGAAATCATGCTCTCCGAGTCGCAGGAGCGCATGCTGCTGGTCGTCAAACGCGGCCGCGAAGCGGAAGTCGAACGGGTCTTCGACAAGTGGGATCTCCACGCCGTGCACATTGGAGAAGTGACGGCCGACGGTCTGCTTCGCGTGAAGCATCACGGCACGGTCGTGGCCGAAATCCCGAATCGGGCGTTGACCGACGAAGCGCCGGTCTACCGGCGGCCGACAGAGCTGCCTGCCTATCTTGCCGAAGTGCAGCGCCTCGATCTCGACGCGCTTGCTGTCCGCCTCGACGCAAACCATGCGCTGCGTGCGGTCGCCGGCTCGCCCACGGTCGCAAGCAAACGGTGGGCGTATACGCAGTACGACCACATGGTGCAGACCAACACCATCAATTTGCCGGGTCTCGGCGCGGGCGTCGTCCGGATCAAGGGGACGGAGCGGGCCCTCGCCATGTCGGTCGACGGCAATGGCCGCTACTGTTATCTCGATCCGCGGCGTGGCGCGATGCTCGCGGTCGCCGAAGCGGCCCGCAACGTCGCCTGTGCCGGCGCGCGGCCGCTCGGCGCGACCAACTGCCTCAACTTCGGGAACCCCGAGCGGCCGGCCATCATGTGGCAGTTCGCCCAGGCGGTCGAAGGGATCGGCGAGGCATGCCGGGCCCTGGACATACCAATCACGGGCGGGAACGTCAGCCTCTACAACGAAACCGACGGCAAGGCGATCTACCCGACGCCGATCATCGGCGTGGTTGGGCTGCTCGAGCGCGCCGATCGGGTGCTCAGCGGCCGGTTCCAGCGACCCGGCGACGTGATCATCCTGCTGGGCTCCAGCCGGGGGGAGCTCGGCGGCAGCGAGTACTTGAAGGTGGTTTACGATCAAGTAGGCGGCGTTCCGCCGCAACTCGATCTCGAGTCCGAGCGAGCCCTGCACCAGCTCCTCGTCGCGCTCTCAGGCGATCGTCTCATTCGATCGGCGCACGATTGTTCCGATGGCGGCGTTGCGATGGCGCTCGCCGAGTGCTGTTTCGGGTCGGACGAGCACGGCGCGGAAGCCTCCATCGGCGCCGTTTCGGTGGCGCGCGATCCGCGTCTCAATCAGGCGGCGGCCCTGTTCGGCGAATCGTCCTCGCGCGTGATCGTCTCAGCGTCGTCCGCGCACGCGCAGGAGGTCCTCGCTCGAGCGGCCGCCACGCGCGTTCCGGCGCAGGCGATCGGAAAAACCGGCGGACATCAGCTGCGAATTTCGGTGGGTGGCGAGTTGGCGATCGACGTGCCGGTCGGTGAGCTCGAGCGGATCTGGACATCCGCCATCGAGAGGTATTTCATCCGCAAGGTCGCATGATGTTTGACAAGTTCCGGGAAGAGTGCGGCATCTTCGGCATCTTCGGCCACCCCGAGGCGGCCAACATGACGTACCTCGGCCTGTACGCACTGCAGCACCGCGGGCAGGAGAGCGCTGGGATTGCCTCGGCCGACCTCCAGCAGATCCGGGTGTCACGCGCGATGGGCTACGTCGCCGAAACCTTCGACAACGACGAGCTGTCGCATCTGCCAGGCCCGCTCGCCATCGGCCACGTCCGTTACTCGACGGCCGGCGAGAGCAAGCTCTCGAACGCACAGCCGATCCTGATCGACTGCGCCCACGGCCAGATCGCCATCTGCCACAACGGCAACCTCGTGAACGCAGGCGAGCTGCGCGCGGAACTCGTCGGTCAGGGTTCGATCTTTCAGTCCGGCAGCGATACCGAGGTCGTGTTGCACCTGTACGCCCGCTCCAAGGCGACCTCTATAGACGATGCCATCGTCGACTCGGTTTCGCAGGTCCAGGGCGCGTTTTCGTTCCTCATGATGACCAAAGACAGGCTCGTGGCCATTCGGGATCCGCATGGGTTCCGGCCGCTTGCGCTCGGCCGCCTCGGTGACGCGACCGTCGTCTGTTCGGAAACCTGCGCGATGGACCTGATCGGAGCGACGTATGTGCGCGACGTCGAGCCGGGCGAGGTGCTCGTCATCAGCGCTCAGGGCATGCGCTCGCTGAAGCCGTTCCCGCCCGCGCCGCTGGCGCACTGCGTGTTCGAACACGTCTACTTCTCCCGTCCCGACAGCTACGTGTACGGCAAGAGCGTGAATGAAGTGCGGACCAACCTCGGACGGATGCTTGCGCGCGAACAGCGCGTCGACGCGGACGTTGTCGTCCCCGTTCCGGACTCCGGGGTCTGCGCGGCCATGGGCTATGCCGACGAGGCGGGCATCCCGCTGCGAATGGGGCTGATCCGCAATCATTACGTCGGCCGAACCTTCATCCAGCCGCAGTCGGCTATCCGCAATTTCGGGGTCAAGGTCAAGCTGAACCCGGTCCGCAGCATCCTCGAGAACAAGCGGGTCGTGCTGGTCGACGACTCGATCGTGCGCGGCACGACCAGCCGCAAGATCGTGAAGATGGTGCGCGCGGCCGGCGCGCGCGAAGTCCACGTTCGAATCAGCTGTCCGCCGACGATTTCTCCGTGCTTTTACGGGGTCGACACGCCCAGCCGTGCCGAGTTGATCGGCGCCACTCACACCGTCGACGAAATCCGGACTTTCCTCGAAGCCGACAGCCTCGGCTACCTGAGCCACGAGGGCCTCATGACGGCAGTCGGCGACGGGAATCGAAGCTACTGCTCGTCGTGCTACACCGGTCATTACCCGGTGGAATTTCCGAGGGACGAGAAGTCGTACCTTCAGCTCGCCCTCAAACTGGATGACAAGACGCCGGTCGGATAGGGCATGCCTCTGCGCCTTAGCGTCCTTGGCTTCCTTTGCGTCCTCTGTCTCGGCGCCCGCGAAGCGACCGCGCAAGCTCAGGAACCCGCCGCGCCCCAGGCGGTCGGTGCGAAGGAGCTGCAGGCCGCGATCGACAAGCTTGGCGATCTCGACTACGACACGCGGACCAACGCGTCGCGCACGATTCGCCGCACGGCTGGCGCGCAGGCGGTACCCGCGCTCCTCCAGGCCGTTGCAGAACATCGCGACGGCTACGTGCGGTATCGATCGCTCGTCCTGCTGACAGGCTTCAACGATCCTCGAACCAACGATGCGATTCGAGAGTCGCTCAAGAGCCCCAACGACCGGCTGCGCACCGTCGCCTACAGCTTCTTCGAGCGCAACCCCAGTCGCGTGATGCTGCCCGAGCTGCTGGCCGCGCTCGAAACCGAGCTGGCCGAGTTCGTCCGCCCGGCGCTGATCCGTGCGCTGGCGGCTGCCGGCGACGATCCGCGCGTCCAGAGCGTCCTCGTCCGCGAAGTAGGCCGCGGGGAGGATTTGTTCCGTAGCGCGGTGATCGAGGCGCTCGGCGACTACAAGGCGCGCTACGCCTTTGACGCCCTGGCCAAAGTGGCTGTTCTCGAAGGACCGCTGCAGGACGATGCGGCGCTGGCGCTCGGCAAGATCGGCGACAAGCGCGCGCTCGAAATCCTGGCTGGCCTGCAGCGTACGGCGCCGCGCGCGACGCAGCCGACCATCGCCGCCGCGATCTGCCTGCTCGGCGTCAACTGTGAATCGCACGAGAACTATTTGCGTCAGACCCTGCGATTCGCGGATGCAAATCCAGGTTTTCAGGAACTCTTGCGTGGAGCCGCCGGCGGTCTGGGTGTCCTCGGCGTCGCCGGCCGGGAACTTGTGATCGTGCCGCTGCTCGAGGTCGGTATCCCGTCGCGCGATCCCACCCGTGCGCCAGTCGCGCTGGCACTGGCGACGATCGCGCTGCGCAACACCCCGTTGATGTTGAAGTTCCTGGAAAGAAACCGCACCCTCGTCCCGGCTGTTGCCGGGTCAGACCGACCGGTCTATGACGAGCGGCCCGTTCTCGATCTGCTCGCAGAAGGCTTCGACATGCTCGAGGAGGATCTCGACAAGGAACGTTTCTTCGCGCTGGTCCGGCGCACCTACTGGCAGTCGGCGGAAGGGACCCCGAGCCGCACTTTGATGCAGACCCTGATCGGTCAGCTGCATTTCTGACATGGACTACCGGCAGTCGGGCGTGGATATCAACGCGGGCAACGAGACGGTTCGTCGGATCAAGTCACTCGCCAAATCCACCTTCACGCCGGGCGTGCTGTCGGAAATCGGTTCCTTCGGCGGCCTCTTTCAGCTGGACCGGGCGGCTTACGAGGCACCCGTGCTCGTCTCGAGCGCGGATGGCGTCGGGACCAAGCTAAAAGTGGCGTTCATGACTGGACGGCACGACACGGTCGGCGCTGATCTCGTCAATCACTGCGTCAATGACGTGCTCGTCCAGGGTGCACGTCCGCTCTTTTTTCTCGACTACCTGGCGACCGGGCGGCTGTCGCCGGATGTCGCCGAGCAGGTGGTCGCCGGGATGGCCCGGGCGTGCCGCGAGAACGGCTGCGCCCTCATCGGTGGCGAAACGGCCGAAATGCCGGGGTTCTACGCTGACGGCGAATACGATGTCGCCGGGTTCATAGTCGGCGTCGTGGAGCGAAGCCGCATTATCGATGGCCGGCGGATCGCCCCGGGCGATGTGTTGATCGGATTGCCTTCGTCAGGGCTTCACACCAACGGCTACTCCCTGGCCAGACGAGTGTTCTTCGAGGTCTGCGGTTGGACGCCGTCAGACATCGTACCCGAGCTTGGCCAATCGCTTGGCGACGCGCTGCTGGCCACGCATCGTTCTTACTTGCGTACCATTCTTCCTCTGGTCGACGGGGGCGTGATCAAGGGCATGGCGCACATCACCGGCGGAGGCATCACGGAGAACCTGCCACGGGTACTGCCGCCCGGGCTCGGCGCGTACGTCGACCGGGGCACCTGGGAAGTCCCCGCCGTGTTTCAGCTCCTGCGCTCTCGCGGCCGAATCCCGGACGACGAGATGTTCCGCGCGTTCAACATGGGCATCGGGCTGATCGTCGTGTGCGCCGCTGCGGATCGGGATCGCGTGATGAGCCTGCTCGCTCAGGGCGGCGAATCCGGCGCTGCCTGCATCGGCCGGATCGTTCCCGGCGATCACGACGTTCGCTACCTGCCGTGAACCGTCGCATAGCAGTCCTGATCTCGGGACGCGGATCGAATCTTCAGTCGATCATCGACGCGATTGGCAACGGGGCGCTCGATGCCACGATTGCGGTCGTCGTGTCGAACCGGTCGGACGCGGCCGGCCTGCTGCGCGCACGGGAAGCGGGGATCGAAGCGCTGTGCCTTGATCCCCGCGACTATCCCGATCGGACGGCTTACGACCGAGCGATCGTCGACGTCCTGAAGGTGCGGAACGTCGGGCTGGTCTGCCTGGCGGGGTTCATGCGGCTGGTCCGCGTCCCGCTGCTCGAGGCATTTCCAAACGCGATTCTCAACATCCATCCGTCGCTCTTGCCGGCGTTTCCGGGCGTCGACGCGCAGCAGCAGGCGCTGACGCACGGCGTCAAGGTGTCTGGCGCCACGGTGCATCTCGTCACCGGAGAGCTGGACAACGGACCAATCGTGGCGCAGTCGTCGGTCCCGGTGCTCGAGGACGACACCCGCGACACACTCGCCGCCCGGATCCTGATCGAGGAGCACAAGCTGTATCCCGACGCGATTCGAACGATGCTGGATGGCGGATGGCGAGTTGAAGGCAGGCGCTTCCGGCTCACACGTGCCGGGGAAGGTTCTCCGAGCGAAGTGTAAGAAGCACGACCTCCGGCGGGCAGTTCAGGCGGATCGGGACGTACACGGTTCCGACGCCGCGGCTGACGAACAGGGTCGTTCGCCCGCTCCGTGCGAGTCCCGAAACAACTGGAAACTTCCGGGCGGCGATCGCGCCGGCACCAGGCAGGACGACCTGGCCGCCGTGAGTGTGGCCCGACAACACCAGCGGGATGTTGAGCGCCGCCGCCTCGGTCAGTCGACGCGGATCATGCGCCAGCAGGACCACGGGATCTTTCGCATCCTTGATCAGGGCAGCGATGTCGGCCTGGCGCTTCGTCCAGAAGCGAATGCCCACCAGTTCGATGGCCGCTGTTCCGATCGCGACGCGCGTTCTCGCGTCGCGGAGGACCTGCACCTGCTGCTTGGCCAGGGCGACGGGCATGTCGTGGTCGTCGTCATGGTTGCCAAGGATCGCGAATACGCCCAACGGCGCCGCCAGCCCGCTGAGCGATTCGGCCGCGGCGTCAACGTACTGCCGGTCGCCCCAGGTGACATAGTCGCCGCCCAGCACGATCAAGTCCGGCCTCGCCGACATCGTCAGTGCGACGGCGGCGGCAACATCATCGGCGCTCACCCAGCGGCTGCGGTGCACGTCGGTGACAAGGCCGATCCGCAGCCCTGATAACTCCGCCGGCAGGCCGCTCACCGGCACGTCGACGGTCGACAACTGCAGCGCTTCACGTCCGTAGAAGAACCCGTACGCAGCGCTGCCCGTGACTGCGCCGATGCCGGACGCAGCGAGCGCCTTCAACGCGGTGCGACGGCTGACCGCCATCGAAGATATAGTAAACGTTCTGCCGTTCGTCGTTCGCGGTTCGACGTGCGTCGAATGTCGCTGACGAAAAAGGCCCCACGGCGATGGCGAACGTATTCGATGAACTGACCTGGCGCGGTCTCGTCCAGGATGCGACCGAAGGCGCGGCCGAGGCCCTTGGCCGGGAGCGGTTGACCGCTTACATCGGGTTCGATCCCACCGCCTCGAGCCTCCATGTCGGCTCGCTGTTGACGGTCATGTGCCTCGCCCGCCTGCAGCGGTTCGGCCATACGCCGATTGCGCTGGTCGGCGGTGCGACCGGCATGATCGGCGATCCGAGCGGAAAATCCCAGGAGCGCGTGCTGCAGTCGCTTGAGCAGATTGCCGAGAACGTCGTCGGGATTCGCGCGCAACTGGAACGCTTCCTCGATTTCGGCGGCGGCTCGAACCGGGCGCGGCTCGTCAACAACGCCGACTGGCTTGGGCCGATGGGCCTGCTGACGTTTCTCCGTGACGTCGGCAAGCACTTCACGGTCAATTTCATGCTGCAGAAGGAGTCGGTCAGCCGGCGGCTCGAAACCGAGGAAGGAATCTCGTACACGGAGTTCAGCTATCTCCTCCTCCAGGCCTACGACTACCTGCATCTCTTCGATCGCGAGGATTGCCGTCTGCAGATGGGCGGGAGCGATCAGTGGGGCAACATCACCGCTGGTATCGATCTCATCCGCAAACTGCGCGGGGTGAAGTCGCACGGCCTCGTATGGCCTTTGATGAAAACGGCCTCTGGGGTGAAATTCGGGAAGACTGAAGCCGGTACGATTTGGTTGGATCCGCAGCGAACGTCGCCGTTCCGCTTCTACCAGTTCTGGCTGAACACCGACGATCGCGATATCGCCGCATATTTGAAGTTCTTCACGTTTCTCGATCAGTCGGCGGTGGCCGAACTCGAGGAGGCCGTGCGCACGGTCCCCGAGCGCCGCGATGCGCAGCGAGCGCTGGCACGCGAGGTCACAACGATGGTGCACGGCGCTGAGCACAACGCGCGGGCGGAGCACGCGTCCGAACTGCTGTTCGGCGAGCGCATCACCGACTTGACGGCGGACGACGTGCTGGCGGTGTTCGAAGACGTGCCATCGACCGAAGTTCTGGCAGACGAGATCGATCGCGACGGTATCGGGATTATCGATCTGCTCGTTCGAGCGCAGGCCGCGCCCTCCAAGAGCGAAGCGCGCCGGCTGGTGCTGGGCGGCGGCGTGTACGTGAACAATCGTCGCGTCGCGGATCCACAGGCACGGCTGAGCCGCGGCGAAGCGATCGGCGGACGCGTGTTTCTCCTACGGAAGGGGCAGAAGCAGCAATACATCGTACGCCTGACTTGACGGCGTCCAGGGCGTACGCGATACTTCTGAGCGTTCGGAAGCGGAGTGACCCGCTGCAGGGCAGCGGAGATTTGCTGAGGCTTCTCAGCAAATTTTTTTGTCCCCAGAGATTCCTCGAGCGTTCTCAATCGCGCCAGCCCGGCCGTTCCGACTGATTGAAAAAGTCGAAATTCCGGGTTGACAGAGCCGAAGGCGGCTAGTAACCTTAGAGGGTTCCCCTAAACACGGTCTGCTTCGCAGCCGAAACGTGCATTGGCGGGGACGCGGATGGCGGCCCCTGGCGGCCGTCCGGCGAGCCGGTTCTTTGAAAACTAGATAGTGCGTGCAAGCACAAAACAACCCTGTCATTGAAAAATGACTGAGAGTCAGCGCGTGGCATCGCGGAATCGGCCGACCGGAGTTGTCAGTCCGGACGAAGGCGGCTGGCGATGAACCACGAATAGACAACGGATTGAACAACGCAGAGCCAATTCGGCCTCGCGTTAAAAGTTGTGCTCGCTTCTTCGTGGCGTCCGGCTTTCGCCGGACTTCAGCGCAAGCTGACGACGAGAGGCGGGACAGCGTATTTAACATGAGAGTTTGATCCTGGCTCAGAATCAACGCTGGCGGCGTGCCTAACACATGCAAGTCGAACGCGAAAGTCCCGCAAGGGATGAGTAGAGTGGCAAACGGGTGAGTAACACGTGGGTGACCTGCCCTCGAGCGGGGGATAACGTCCCGAAAGGGACGCTAATACCGCATAACATCCTGCCTTTGAAGAGGCGGTGATCAAAGCTGGGGATCGCAAGACCTAGCACTCGAAGAGGGGCCCGCGTCCGATTAGCTAGTTGGTGAGGTAATGGCTCACCAAGGCAACGATCGGTAGCCGGCCTGAGAGGGCGGACGGCCACACTGGGACTGAGACACGGCCCAGACTCCTACGGGAGGCAGCAGTGGGGAATTGTTCGCAATGGGCGCAAGCCTGACGACGCAACGCCGCGTGGAGGATGAAGACCTTCGGGTCGTAAACTCCTTTCGATCGAGACGAATTCCTCCGGGGTGAACAATCCCGGAGGTTGACGGTACCGAGAGAAGAAGCCCCGGCTAACTCCGTGCCAGCAGCCGCGGTAATACGGGGGGGGCAAGCGTTGTTCGGAATTACTGGGCGTAAAGGGCTCGTAGGTGGCCAACTAAGTCTGACGTGAAATCCCTCGGCTTAACCGGGGAACTGCGTCCGATACTGGTTGGCTTGAGTTTGGGAGAGGGATGCGGAATTCCAGGTGTAGCGGTGAAATGCGTAGATATCTGGAGGAACACCGGTGGCGAAGGCGGCATCCTGGACCAATACTGACGCTGAGGAGCGAAAGCCAGGGGAGCAAACGGGATTAGATACCCCGGTAGTCCTGGCCCTAAACGATGAATGCTTGGTGTGGCGGGTATCGATCCCTGCCGTGCCGAAGCTAACGCATTAAGCATTCCGCCTGGGGAGTACGGTCGCAAGGCTGAAACTCAAAGGAATTGACGGGGGCCCGCACAAGCGGTGGAGCATGTGGTTCAATTCGACGCAACGCGAAGAACCTTACCCAGGCTTGAACAGCGAGTGACCACTCCCGAAAGGGAGCTTCCGCAAGGACACTCGTAGAGGTGCTGCATGGCTGTCGTCAGCTCGTGTCGTGAGATGTTGGGTTAAGTCCCGCAACGAGCGCAACCCTTGTTTGCTGTTGCCATCACGTTATGGTGGGCACTCTGCAAAGACTGCCGGTGATAAACCGGAGGAAGGTGGGGATGACGTCAAGTCAGCATGGCCTTTATGTCTGGGGCTACACACGTGCTACAATGGCCGGTACAAACCGTCGCGATACCGCAAGGTGGAGCTAATCGGAGAAAGCCGGTCTCAGTTCGGATAGCAGGCTGCAACTCGCCTGCTTGAAGTTGGAATCGCTAGTAATCGCGGATCAGCACGCCGCGGTGAATACGTTCCCGGGCCTTGTACACACCGCCCGTCACATCACGAAAGCCGGTTGTACTAGAAGTCGCCACATCAACCCGCAAGGGAGAGAGGCGCCTAAGGTATGGTCGGTGATTGGGGTGAAGTCGTAACAAGGTAGCTGTAGGAGAACCTGTGGCTGGATCACCTCCTTTCTAGAGTATTTTTCGCGTCGCGAAAAAAACTAGGCGCCGCGAAGCGGCGTCCTAGTTTGTCGCGTAGCGACAAACCTCGAAGATCGATCTGGCTCATTGGTTGTGAAGTGCGAGCACGCCTATCTAGTTTTGAGAGAACCGGCAACGTTCTTTGAAGTGAGAATGCCGGGCCTGTAGCTCAGCTGGTTAGAGCACACGCTTGATAAGCGTGGGGTCAGTAGTTCAAATCTACTCAGGCCCACCATCTTTTGCTCGCCTTCGGCGAGCTTCGGATGGCAAGCCAAGCTGAGACTCGGGCGAAGGACAAGGAGCACTTATTGAAAATGCGTCGTGCTTAGCGCGCAAAAAGGATTGGTCGGACGTCGTCCGTTGACTTCCTAGTTTCCTTCCTGCGCGAACAGACAAGCACACACAGTTCAATACGGGGAATTAGCTCAGCTGGGAGAGCGCCTGGTTTGCAACCAGGAGGTCACCGGTTCGAGCCCGGTATTCTCCAATTTTGAAGGCGCGACATGAGTCGCGCCTGGCCTCCGCGGGGGCCCCTGAGACCCCCGCTCCGGCCTGATCGTTCGACGGTCTTTGAAAATCACTCGGAAGGAAGCACGCGTGGGTGTCCAAGATTCCCCCGTGCAACCAACCAGCTTTAGGCGCGCCGAGGGCGCGCCCCGCGGGGGCGGAGCGGGGATCGTGGGGTCCCCGCGAGCGACCGCGTGAGGGGTTTGGGGACGCAGTCCCCAAAGTGATCTTTGACAACTGAATATCCTGCAAACGGTAGTTTTTTCCGACCACACACACGCAGTGTGCATGAAACATCACGCAGCGTCGACGTCGACAGCGATGTCGGACGGCAGCGTGAGTTCGAGTTTCTTATGGTCAAGCTACTAAGGGCGTACGGTGAATGCCTTGGCGCCAGGAGTCGATGAAGGACGCGGTAAGCTGCGATAAGCCCCGGTGAGGTGCAAACGACCTTTGACCCGGGGATTTCCGAATGGGGAAACCCCCTCTGGCTAATCCCGGAGGATCCACCACTGAATCCATAGGTGGTGAGAAGACAACGTGGGGAAGTGAACCATCTCAGTACCCACAGGAAGAGAAAACAATAGTGATTCCGCTAGTAGCGGCGAGCGAACGCGGATCAGCCCAAACCATCGTGCTTGCACGATGGGGTTGTAGGGCCCGTCACACGGAGTGACAAACCAACAATGTAGTCGAACGATCTGGAACGATCGGCCAGAGACGGTGACAGCCCGGTAGACGACATGTTGTTGGCTCCGACGGGTACCCTGAGTATCGCGGGACACGTGAAATCCCGCGAGAATCCACGAGGACCATCTCGTAAGGCTAAATACTCCCTGGCGACCGATAGTGAACCAGTACCGTGAGGGAAAGGTGAAAAGAACCCCTGTTAGGGGAGTGAAATAGTACCTGAAACCGTATGCCTACAAGCAGTGGGAGGGCTATGCCGAAGGAGCAATCCGTCGGAATGCCTGACCGCGTGCCTTTTGCATAATGAGCCGGCTAGTTATTCTCAGTGGCGAGGTTAAGCGAAAGCGAGCCGCAGCGAAAGCGAGTCCGAAATGGGCGAATAGTCGCTGGGAATAGACGCGAAGCGAGGTGATCTACCCTTGGCCAGGATGAAGTACGGGTAACACCGTATGGAGGTCCGAACCGGTGTTGGTTGAAAACAGCTCGGATGAGCTGAGGGTAGGGGTGAAAGGCTAATCAAACCTCGTGATTGCCCGTTCTCCTCGAAATGCTTTTAGGAGCAGCCTCGGGAGGTCGGCGTTGGTGGTAGAGAACTAGATGGACTAGGGGGCTTACCAGCTTACTGAATCCAACTAAACTGCGAATGCCAACGACACGTATCCCGGGAGTGAGACGGTGGGGGCTAAGCTTCATCGTCGAAAGGGAAACAGCCCAGACTATCGGCTAAGGTCCCTAACTTTGTGCTAAGTGGGAAAGGATCTGAAGACGCTCAGACAACCAGGAGGTTGGCTTAGAAGCAGCCATCCTTTAAAGAAAGCGTAATAGCTCACTGGTCAAGCGGCTTTGGGCCGACAATCCAACGGGGCTTAAGCACAAGACCGAAGCCATAGAATAGTACAGTCCTGCGGGACTGTACTATTGGTAGAGGAGCGTTCTCTGCGCAGCGAAGTCAGACCGAAAGGACTGGTGGAGTGCAGAGAAGTGACCCTGCCGGCATAAGTAGCGATAAGAGAGGTGAGAATCCTCTCCGCCGTAAGCCTAAGGTTTCCTGAGGAAGGTTCGTCCGCTCAGGGTTAGTCGGGTCCTAACGCGAGGCCGAAAGGCGTAGCGGATGGATATCTGGTTAATATTCCAGAACTACCTAATAGACGTTATCACGATGGGGAGACGCAGGAGGCTATGCGAGCCTACGATTGGACGTGTAGGTTCAGCGCTGTAGGGAGATCCGCCAGGCAAATCCGGTGGGTCACTATCCTGAGGGCGCATGTCGAGAGCCGCAAGGCTCGTAAAGTCGCAGACGCCACGCTGCCGAGAAAATCCTCTAAGGAGTCTGTTGGGTACCCGTACCGCAAACCGACACAGGTAGGCGAGGAGAAAATCCTCAGGCGCGAGTGAGAACCCTCGTTTAGGAACTCGGCAAACTCACCCCGTAACTTCGGAAGAAGGGGTGCTCTGTTAGCGTTAGCGGCCTCGCGCCGCGAAGCGTGAGAGAGTTGCAATAAAGAGGCCCAGGCAACTGTTTACTAAAAACACAGGGCTATGCTAAGTCGAACACGACGTATATGGCCTGACGCCTGCCCGGTGCCGGAAGGTTAAAGGGAGAGGTTAGCCGCAAGGCGACGCTTCGAGCTGAAGCCCCGGTAAACGGCGGCCGTAACTATAACGGTCCTAAGGTAGCGAAATTCCTTGTCGGGTAAGTTCCGACCTGCACGAATGGCGTAATGATCTGGGCGCTGTCTCAACGAGGGGCACTGCGAATTTGTGGTACCGGTGAAGACGCCGGTTGCCCGTGGCTAGACGAAAAGACCCCGTGCACCTTTACTACATCCTAGTAGTGAATGCTGGCGCGTTATGCGCAGGATAGGTGGGAGGCTATGAACCCAGGCTCTCGGGCTTGGGGGAGCCAACGGTGAGATACCACCCTTAACGCTCCGGCGTTCTAACCTCGTTCTGTCATCCAGAACAGGGACACTGCTAGGTGGGTAGTTTGACTGGGGCGGTCGCCTCCTAAACTGTAACGGAGGCGCGCGAAGGTTCGCTCAGGCTGTTTGGAAATCAGCCATAGAGTGCAAAAGCAGAAGCGAGCTTGACTGCGAGTCCTACAAGACGAGCAGGTGGGAAACCAGGCTTTAGTGATCCGGTGGTTCCGCGTGGAAGGGCCATCGCTCAACGGATAAAAGGTACGCCGGGGATAACAGGCTGATCCTGAGCCAAGAGTTCACATCGACGCTCAGGTTTGGCACCTCGATGTCGGCTCATCGCATCCTGGAGCTGTAGCAGGTTCCAAGGGTCCGGCTGTTCGCCGGTTAAAGCGGTACGTGAGCTGGGTTTAGAACGTCGCGAGACAGTTCGGTCTCTATCTGCCATGGGCGCAGGAGATTTGAGTGGGGCTGACCTTAGTACGAGAGGACCGGGTTGGACGGACCTCTAGTGTACCGGTTGTCGCGCCAGCGGCAGCGCCGGGTAGCTACGTCCGGAAGGGAGAAACGCTGAATGCATCTAAGCGTGAAACCCTCCACAAGATGAGATCTCCCTGGATCGCAAGATCCCTAAAGGCTCCTGGAAGATGACCAGGTAATAGGTCGGGTGTGTAAGCGTGGCGACACGTTGAGCTTACCGATACTAATCAGCCGTGAGGCTTGACCATAAATTGTTTCTACAATGCAATGCACGCAGAAACCGCTGCGTGAGTGGCCGCGAAGAAACTACCGTTTGCAGGATATTCAGTTGCTCGCCCACCGAAGCGCCCGGCGCGAAGGTGGGTCGCTCTTTGAAATTGTCTGGGACGACTTCCCTTGAGCGCTACGCGCCGCTTGTGAGTGGCGCCGCAAGAGGGAAGACCCCAGACAGACAAGTTTGCCGGTGGTCATAGGAGCAGGGTCACACCCGTTCCCATTCCGAACACGGAAGTTAAGCCTGCTACCGCCGATGGTACTGCGTGGGAAACTGCGTGGGAGAGTAGGTCGCTGCCGGCATTAATACGAACGAAAACGCCCGACGCTGTCGGGCGTTTTCGTTTGTACGACGCTGCGTGAGCGCTCTCCCACGCGACTTCGTGGGAACCGGCACCGTGCGCAGCGTCGATCGCAGTAGTTGTAAATCGCCGGAATCCAGCGCGGGTCCGACGCTCTGGCGACGAGTGCCTCGAGGTCCTGATCCATGACCGCGCCGCACTGCAAGAAGCGCGCAGCGCGGTTTTACTGGAGAAAACTGGTCGTTCGCTTCTCATTGAACGGGTAAGCGCTACCCGCTGGGGAAGGTGCTACCCTTCGTCGCAATGATGAGAAAC
Organism: uncultured Acidobacteriota bacterium; assembly: GCA_963825245.1. Classification (GTDB taxonomy): domain Bacteria; phylum Acidobacteriota; class Vicinamibacteria; order Vicinamibacterales; family CAVVIG01; genus CAVREM01. Next base: position 660,187 of record CAWGSJ010000014.1, on the reverse strand, counting down.
ACCCGGCGGGAGTTTCTGAAAAGTGCCGCGACGACCGCGCTGGCGTCTGCCGCCATCCGCCCCCTCGAAGGCCAGACGCAGGCCGCAACCACGCGCTTCGTCGACACGAACGCGCTTCGGATCGCCTACGAGGACAGCGGGAATGCTACCGGGTTTCCGGTGATCCTCCTCCACGGGTTTCCCGACGACGTTCGGGCGTACGACGGTGTGGTGCCGCCGGTTGTCGCAGCGGGTCACCGCGCGCTGGTGCCGTACCTGCGCGGATACGGGCCGACGAGCTTCCGCGACCCGGGCGCACCGCGGATGGCGGAGCAGGCCGCGATCGGCCAGGACCTGATCGATTTCGCGGATGCGCTCAAACTGAAACAGTTCGCGGTCGTGGGGTACGACTGGGGCGGCCGCGCCGCCGCCATTGCCGCGGCCCTCAACCGCGACCGCGTGCGTGCCGCGGTCCTCATCGGCGGCTACACGGTTCAAAACATCTTGAACCCCGGCCCGCCCGGTTCACCGGCGGCGGAGCACCGGGCATGGTATCAGTGGTACTTCAACACCGAGCGCGGACGTACAGGTCTGCAGGCCAACCGCCGCGCGATCTGCCGGTATCTGTGGGAGACGTGGTCGCCAACCTGGCGCTTCACGGACGCCATCTACGATCGGACGGCGGCTTCGTTCGACAGTCCCGATTTTGTCGACGTCGTCATCCACTCGTACCGCCATCGCCATGGCAACGCCCCCGGAGAGCCGCGCTTCAAGGAGATGGAGGCACAGCTTGCGAAGCGGCCGCCGATCGCTGCGCCGACGATCACGCTGTATGGCGCGGACGACGGCATCGGCGGTTCGCCAGCGGAGGCGACACCTGCAGAAAGAGCGGCGCTACCCGCCCTCGTCGCGCACCGCCTCATCGCGGGCGTCGGGCACTTCATGCCGCGTGAAAAGCCTGAAGCCGTCTCGTCGGCGTTGCTGGAGCTCTTGCGCTGATCGTTCCGGCGCGCCAATCAGTGCTGGCAAAGGTGCGAGATCGCCGGAGTCGCGCGACGACTTCCGAGTCGCCGAGGTCGCGCCCACTGCGTTCGTAGACAACGACGGCTGAGGAGCCGGCATATGACTCACAAAACTGACGATCACTGGCGCACCGAGCTCACGCCCGAGCAGTACAAAGTCTTACGTGAGCACGGAACCGAAATGCGCGAAAGCAGCCCGCTGAACACAGAGAAGCGCGACGGGACGTTTCGCTGCGCCGGGTGCGGCAAGCCGCTGTTCGACTCCGCGACGAAGTTCGAGAGCGGGACTGGCTGGCCGAGCTTCTGGGCGCCGCTGCCAGGCGCGGTGGAGACCGAAACAGATCGCAGTTACGGGATGTCGCGGACAGAGGTCCGCTGCGCGGATTGCGGCGGACACCTCGGCCACGTTTTCCCCGATGGGCCGGTGCCGACCGGTGAGCGTTATTGCATGAATGGCGTAGCGCTCAAGTTCGACTCGAAGGACGATCGCTAGGACCGCTTGTGGGCACGGCGCGGGCGCGAAGCAGCTCGGGCGGCAGCGCTTCTCGCGTCACGCGCCCACTCGACGAGCTCGGTCGCCGATTCGAGAATCGCCAGCGGCACGGCGTAGTACTGCATTGTCCCCGGCCGTTCCGGATAGGGCTTGAACGGTTTCTCTCCCGCCTCCTCGTACACCGCGCGGTTCTCGTCGTCGACTTTCAGGTATAAGCGGTCGCGCGCAAGGATGCCGAAGAACAGGCCGCGACTGTACAGACCGACGCCGCCGAACATCGACCGCGGCATCACGTCCTCGAGCTCGCTCAACTGGTCGAGCACGAAAGACCGGAATCCGTCGCTGACCGCCAGCGAGCGCCGCGTTCGAGTCTTGATCGGCATCCCGCCAGTATAGACATCCGCTTAGAATCCGCAGTCATGGAGCTATCAGGCAAAGTCATCATCGTGACCGGCGGCGCGCAAGGCATCGGCGAAGCGATGTGCCGCCGCTTTGCCGCCGAGGGTGCAGCGGGCGTTGTCGTGGCCGACCGCGATCCCAGGGCGCAGGCGATTGCGGGTGAGCTTGGATCCGGTCACGCGGTGATGGCCGATGTCGCCCGTGAGGCGGACGTCAGGCGGGTCGTGGCCGAAGCGTTGGACCTGTACGGCCGCATCGACCTGTTCTGTTCGAATGCGGGTGTCTTCACTTCCGGCGGCGCCGACACGAGTGACGCCGATTGGGAGCGCATCTGGAAGATCAATGTGCTCGCCCACATTTATGCCGCGCGCGCGGTGGTGCCGGTCATGGTGGCGTCCGGAAGCGGCTACCTGCTGCAGACCGCATCCGCGGCCGGACTTCTCACGCAGATCGGCTCGGCGCCGTACGCGGTCACGAAACATGCTGCGTTGGCTTTCGCTGAATGGCTCGCGATTACTTATGGTGACCAGGGCCTGAAGGTGTCATGCTTGTGCCCCCAAGGCGTGCGGACGCGCATGCTGGAGGATGCCGACGGTCCGGCGCGGACGTTCGTGGCCGCGACCGCCATCGAGCCAGCGCGCGTTGCGGAGGCTGTTGTCGAGGGTCTGCGCGCGGAGCGGTTCCTGATCCTCCCCCATCCGGAAGTCGGCGAGTACTTCCGGCGGAAGGCCGATGATTACGACCGCTGGATTCGGGGCATGCGGCGCTTGCAGCGCCAGATGAGCACGGCTCCCTAATCTAATCACCCTTTCGTAACTCGCCGGCCGGTTTCGTGGCGGACGGCGGGCCGACGGCCTCCCGTGCGGTTCCTTAACGGTCGTCACTCGAAGATCCGATAAACGGAACGGCGTTTGCCAGAAGGTCGCCGTTCGCGAAGGAGGACCATGGACGTTCCTGCCCACATCGGAGCATCGATCAGACTCAAGGGAGACATCACGTCGTCGGAGCCGCTGACCATTGCCGGCCACGTCGAAGGGTCGGTCACCGTGAACGGGCACACCCTGACGATCGCCGCCGGCAGTCACATTACCGCCACCGTGTCGGCGGACGCGATCGTCGTCGCCGGCCACGTCAAGGGCAAGCTGACCGCAGCCACCCGGATCGTCCTTCGCGAGACCGCGTCAGTCGAAGGCGAGGCCGCGGCCCCATCCGTGAGCATGGTGGAGGGAGCGACCGTCCACGGCCGCATCGAGACGAGCAAGAAGCGGGCGCTCGCGCTCGCGTCGTAGCGGAACGTCCGGCCAAAGCCGGACGCGACGTACGCTATTCTTCGTGACCAGTGCGCGAAGGATGGCTACGAGCTGCGGCGGCGCTGGCGCTGCTCCTTGCGCCTCAGGCCGCCATCGCACAACCGGAGCGCCAGCTGCGATGGGCAGGCGATCCTGAGGGAGGCGCGCCGTTCGTCGAGGCGAGCGCGTCGGATCCGTCGCAGCTGGTCGGCTTCGACGTCGAGATCGCCGAGCTGATCGCCCGGGGTCTGAACCGTCGGCCTCAGTTCGTCCTCATCGCCTTCACCTCCATCGATCAGTCGATCGCCCGCGGCGACGCGGAGATTGGCCTGAGCGGCATCGAGGACACGCCCGCCCGCCGATCAGCGCTCGCGTCGACGATTCCCTATTACGCGTTCCGCGAAGTGCTCGCCGTGCGCGATGCCGATGCGGCCCGCTATCACGCGCTCCGTGACCTGGCTGGCCGCCGGGTGGGTACGCTGGGCGGCACGATCGCGTACGAGATCCTGTTGCGCGCCGAACGCGAGCATGGCCTGACGGCTGTCTCGTACGACGACGACGTGCATCCGTACAGCGACCTGGTGCTCGGCCGCCTCGATGCCGTCCTGCTCGACAACGTGCTGGCGGAACGCCGGCGAAAGGTCCTTCCCGGCTTCGTCACCCAGCCGGACAGCGTGGCGACCGGCCACTATGTTGGCGTGCTCTCGCCAGCCAACGCCCCGCTTCGCGACGCCATCGACGAGATCCTGAAAGGGGCGATGCGGGACGGGTCGCTCGAGCGCATTTTCCGCAAGTGGGACGTCTGGAACGACGATCAACCGCCGCTCCACGCGCGAGTGCTCGCTGGCGAGCCGGTCGCGCCCTACAGCGGTCTCGAGCCAACATCAGGCGGCGCCCGCGAGGCTACGTGGGACGCGACAGTACGATACCTCCCGTCACTGCTCCGCGCGTCGATCGTGACGCTGGCGCTGTCGTGTCTTGCCATGGGATTGGCCGTCATGCTCGGCGTGCTGATCGCGATCGGCCGCGTCTACGGCAACACTCCCCTGCGGGGTGCGCTGCTCGGCTACGTGGAGGTGATGCGCGGCACGCCGGTCCTCCTGCAGCTCTTCGTGCTGTATTACGGCCTCGCCGCGGCGGTTCGGCTGCCAGCGTTCGCGGCCGCGCTGTTGGGCCTGGCACTGAATTACGCCGCGTATGAGAGCGAGATCTATCGCGCGGCGCTCGAGGCGGTGCCCAAGGGGCAGCTCGAAGCGGGCCGCGTCCTCGGCTTCGGCGAGCGACAGCTGCTCATGCTGGTGCGGGCGCCGCAGGCGTTTCGCTTCGCCCTGGCACCGATGACCAACGACTTCGTCGCGCTCCTCAAGGACTCATCGCTGGTGTCCGTCCTGACCGTCATGGAGCTCACCAAGCAGACGCAGATCTTCGCAACCAACATCGGCAGCTGGGTCGTTCCAGGATCGTTGTGCGCGGCCCTGTACCTCGCGATGTCGCTTCCGATCGCGGCGCTTGCGCGCGCCCTCGAGCAGCGGTGGAGGACGCCGACCGCATGAGAGCCGCCCTCGAAGTGCGAGGCGTGCAGCTGCGCCGGGGAAACCGGGCGATTCTCGCGGACGCGACGTTCGACGTCGCCCCGCGAGAGGTCGTTGCGATCATGGGGGCGTCGGGATCGGGCAAGACGACGCTCCTACGGGCTATCGCAGGCCTCGAGCGTGTCGACGAGGGCTCGATCGCTGTCGGTGATGTCGTGCTCACGAAAGAAGCGACACCGGCGGTGACCGTCCGCCGGCTGCGCGAGCGGATCGGCATGGTGTTCCAGTTCCACTGCCTGTTCGAGCACCTGACGGTGATCGACAACATCTGCCTTGCGCCTGTGCACGTGCACCAGACGCCCGTCACGGAAGCCGCCGCTCGAGCAACCGACTTGATGCGCAGGCTGGGAGTCGATCACCGCTCGGCGGCCCTGCCTCGCGAGTTGTCGGGTGGAGAGGCTCAGCGAGTGGCCATCGCCCGCGCGCTGGCGGTGGATCCGCCGCTCTTGCTGATGGATGAGCCGACGGCGTCGCTGGATCAGGACAGGCGGCTCGAGCTGGCCAATGTCGTGAGTGGGCTGGTTGGCCGCGACCGGACGCTGCTGATTGCGACCCACGACGAAGAGTTCGCGCGGGCCGTTGCCACCAGGATTCTTCGCGTCAGCGACGGCGTCGTGCGCGCAAGCGCCTAGGAGGGGCGCCGGGCCGCCGCGACTTCGGCAGCCGCGCGACGACGAGCTCGTAGGAGGTCTTCAGCAGCCGTTCGAGCTCGCGCCGCTCGAGCGCCTCGCCGAGCCGCTCCTCCTGCACCCACATGTTGCGCGCCATGTACGGCGCCGGTATGAGGCCGGGCCGCTCGACGAGCTCGCCAAATTCCTCCGGCGTGCACTTGAACGCGAGCGAATGCGGCGGGTTCAGGTCCATGGCCGCGAACATCTTGCCGGAGACGCAGAAGCAGAGATCGTTGCCCCACTTCACGTCTTCGGTGACTTCCGGCAGCGCCCGGCAGATCTTTCGAACGCTCTCGATCGTCATCACCTACTCATTGCGCAGCGCGACAACCGGATCGAGGCGGGTCGCGCGCCTCGCCGGCCACAGGCTCGGCGGCGAGCGCGACCACCACGAGCAGCGCGGCGATCGAGGCTAGCGTCGACTAGATCGGTCGGCTCCGTTCGCACGAGCACGCCGCGCAGCAGCTTGCCGACGCCGACCGCCCCGGCAAGACCGATGACGACGCCGATCGCGAGCTGAACGAGGATCCGCCGCTGAAACAGCCACAACACCTGGGACGACTGGGCCCCGAGTGCCATCCGGACGCCAATCTCCTGAGTGCGCTGCGTGACCGAGTACGCCGTGACCGCATACAGGCCGACCGCCGACAGCATCAACGCGATGAACGCGAAGAAGGCGAACATCGATCCGAACACCGTGTACTGCCACCGCTGCTGCGCGAGGTTCTCGGCCATGCGTCCGAATCTGGAACAGCGACAGGTCGGGATCGATCGCGCGGAGTTCGGCTGCGCAGCAGCGGTGCGACGGCTGCGGCGGTCGATCGGCTGCGCACGAGCACGCCGATGCTCAGCGGCGGCTCGAACCGGTAGGAGACGTACACGACCGGATCCTGCTTCGAGCTGCGTCCACGTTCCGCTGCCGGACCGTTCGGCGCGACGCCGACGATCGTCATCCAGGTCGCCGGCGGTCTTGCGCGCCGTCGGGCGTGAAGCCGATGCGCGGCCGATGGGATCGCTCGCCGGAAAGTGCATCGCCGCGAACCGCTCGTTGATCACGACGTTATTCAGCTGACCGGCGAGGCCGTCGGTGTGCGTCAGCGGCCCGTCCGCGGATGACGCGGACGCCGATGGTGTCGAAATAGCGCGGTCCGATGGTGACCATCGTCGTCGTCGGCAGCTGCGTGCCGGCCGTCGGGCATGCGTCCGTCGATCACGAACGTTCGGCCGGCGCCGCCGCCGCCCGGCCAGGCGTTGGCGACTGTCGCCGCCTCGACCGCGGCCGATGGTGTTCAGCCGATCCTCGAGCTGCCGGAAGAACGCGACGCGCTGTTCGGGCTCGTGATACTTGCGGTCGGGCAGCGACACGTTGGCCGTGATGAGCGGCGTCGTGTCGACGCCGATGTCCGGTCTGATACAGCGTTCAGGAAGCTGCGCATCATGAAGCCGGCGCCGGCCAGCAGCACGAGCGTCAGCGCCAGCTCGCCGACGATCAGCGCGCTCGTCCAGCGCCGGGCGCGAATGCCGCCTGTGCCGGTTCGACCGCCCTCTTTCAGCACGTCGTTGACGTTCGTCTTCGAGACGTGCAGCGCCGGCGCGAGGCCGAACAGAATGCCGGTGCCCAGCGTCACCGCGGCGAGAAATCCGAAGACGGACGCGTCCATCGTGAAGTGAATCCACGAGGGCCTGCCGACGTCTGCGTGGCGGCATCGAAGAGCCGCACGCCGATCACCGACAGCCCGTAGCCGAGGATGCCGCTGATCGCCGCCAGCATCACGCTTTCGACGAGAAGCTGCCGGACGATCCGCCAGCGGGTCGCGCCGAGCGAGACGCGAACGCTGATCTCGCGCGAGCGGTGCGCGGCGCGCGCCAGCAGCAGGTTGGCGACGTTGCCGATCGCGATGAGCAGCACGAACGCGACTGCGCCCATCAGCGTCGAGGAACACGAGGCGAAGCTCTCCGCCGTTCTGGCGCTCGGTGAAAGTCATCAGGTACGGCGCCTGATGTCCTTGTTCGTTGCAGGAAACTGTTGTCCGAGCGCCGCGGCGATCGAGGACAGCTCGGCTTCAGCCTGATCCAGCGTGACGCCTTCCTTGAGCCGGGCGAGCGACCTGGAACTGCCGGGCGTCGCGGTTGAGCGGCTTCACGCCTGGCGGCATGTGGACCAGCGGCACCCACAAATGGTTGTTCGCCGGGAAGGTCAGGTCCGGCGGCATGACGCCGATGATCGTCGGCATGAAGGCATTGACGGTGACCGTCCTGCCGATCACGTTCGGATCGCCGCCGTACCGGCTCTGCCACAGGCTGTGGCTGATGATCACCACCGGCGGCGCTCCGGGCTTGTCGTCGTCCGCCGACGAAGTCCCGGCCGAGGATCGGACGCTCGCCGATCGCCTTGAAGATGTCCCACGAGATGTAGACGCCGGGAAAGCGATCCGGCTCGCGCCCGGCTCGCTGATGTTGAACGCGAAGCCCTGCCCCAGAGCACGAGATGGTCGACGAGTTTCGCCTGCGAGCGCCAGTCCTCGTAGTCGAGAATCGACAAGCGCTCGCGTCCTGCGCGCTGCGCGTCTGCGTGTCCCGACCCACATGATGCGATCGGGATTCTCGAACGGCAGGCCGCGCAGCAGCACGGCGTTCACGAACGTGAACACGGTGGCGTTCACGCCGATGCCGAGGGCGAGAGCGACGGCCGCCACGATCGTGAACCAGCGGTCCTTGACCAGCAGCCGTGCCGCGTATCGGACATCCTGCCAGAGTGCCATCCGCCGACCTCCTGTTCAAAGACAAGACGGGTTTCCCCGAGCCTAGGTTAACAGGAGGCTTAGACACCTTTTTCCACTGGCGCCGGGGCCCTCCAGCCTCCGCTCGCCACCACGTTCCTGCGAGCTACGGCGGACCCAAGCGGACGTCCCTTGGCCACCGTAGCTCGAAGCGCGAAGGTGGCTCGGCTCGCATGGCCGCAGGCGCTTCTCCAGTGAAAAAAGTTGGCCAGACGGTGCTAGATTATCGGTTCGGTTCGAACGGAGGCACCCACGATGGCGTACACCTATCACGACCTGAAACTGAAGACGGTCCAGGAGCTTCGCGATATCGCCAAGGACGTCCAGCACGACGCGGTCCAGGGCTACTCGCAGATGAACAAGGACCACCTGCTGCCGGCGCTCTGCAAGGCGCTGGGCATCGACGCACACGAGCACCACGCCGTCACCGGCATCGACAAGCCGGCGATCAAGATGAAGATGCGCGAGCTCAAGAAGAAGCGCGACCAGGCGGTCGACGCGCACGACGGCGACGCGCTGAAGAGCATCCGCCGGCAGATTCACCGGCTCAACCGGCAGATCCGCGCGCACGTGTCCGGCTGATCACGAGCCTGTAGGGCGGATCCTTAGGTCGGTGTAGGGCGGACCTCTTAGGTCCGCCGCCCCGTACAATAGAAGAATGTTCGGAAAATCTCTGACGCTGCCGACAAAGGCGGAGGCGCTGCCCGGGCGTGCGGAGCGCATGTCCGTGCCAGCGACGCACTTCGTCAACGGCAACCGCCTGGAACCGCCGTTCCCTGACGGCTGCGAGCGTGCCCTGTTCGCGATGGGATGCTTCTGGGGGGCAGAGCGGAAGTTCTGGCAGCTGCCGGGCGTGTATTCGACAGCCGTCGGCTACGCCGCGGGTGTCACGCCTAATCCCACGCTACCGCGAAGTCTGCAGCGGCATGACCGGGCACGCGGAAGTCGTGCTGGTCGTGTTCGACCCGAAGCGGGTGAGCTACGAGGACCTGCTGAAGACGTTCTGGGAGAATCACGATCCCACTCAGGGCATGCGGCAGGGGAACGACGTCGGCACGCAGTACAGATCCGGCAATCTACTACTACGATGCCGCACAGCAGGCGGCGGCCGAACGATCGCGCGACATGTTCCAGGCGGAGCTCGCCAAGGCGCGTTACGGCCGGATCACCACCGAGATTCAGCCGGCGCCTGAGTTCTACTACGCCGAGGACTACCACCAGCAGTATCTCGCGAAGAACCCAGGCGGATACTGCGGGCTCGGCGGCACCGGTGTCAGCTGTCCGGTCGGTGTGCAGACAACGCCGTAATTTCTTGGTTCCGCTCCCAGTCGACAGCTTCATCCCGGACATCAGGGCAGCGCTTGCCAAGTCACGCGCTGCCGTCGTGACCGCTCAACCCGGAGCCGGAAAAACCACGAGAGTCCCGCCGGCCCTCGTCGAGGATGGTTCAGTCATCCTCCTCGAGCCCCGACGCGTCGCGGCGCGATCCATCGCGCATCGGATTGCCTTCGAACGCGGGTGGACGGTTGGCCGAGAAGTCGGCTGGCACGTCCGGTTCGAGCGGCGCTTTCAGCCGGCGACGCGGCTGCTGGTCGCGACCGAGGGCATCCTGACCGCTCGCCTCCAGCAGGATCCCCTGCTCTCGGACTTCCGAACCATTGTCATCGACGAATTCCACGAACGGAGCATCCACGCCGACCTCGCGATCGCGTTGTCCAGGCAGGCCTGGAAGGCGCGAACCGATCTTCGGCTCGTCGTGATGTCGGCGACCATCGATTCGGTGTCCGTAGCGCGTTTTCTCGACGGTTGCCCGATCGTGGACGTTCCCGGCCGGACTCATCCGCTCGACATTGCCTACGCGCCGCAGCAGTCGGTTGCCGCAGCGGCCGTCGAGATGCTGGCAGAGCACGCCCGGCGATGTCCTCTGCTTTCTTCCCGGCGTGTTCGAGATTCAGCAGGCCATCGGGGAATTGCGGCCGAAGATCCACTCTCGATCGATTGAGGTCCTCGCCGCTCTACGGGGGGCTCGACGCCGCCGGCCAGGATCGGGCCATTCAGGGCGCGGCCGACGGAACGCGTCGGGTCGTCGTTGCCACCAACGTCGCCGAAACCTCGTTGACGGTGCCGGGCGTCACCGCCGTGGTCGACTCGGGCCTGCACAAGGTCGCGAGGTACGACGCGTCGCGCGCCATCGACAGCCTCGTGACCGAGCGGATCTCGCAGGATTCGGCCGATCAGCGCGCCGGCCGGGCCGGCCGAACCGCGCCCGGGCAATGTCCGCCGTCTGTGGGATTCCCGGGATCGCCTCCGGCCCCACAACGAACCCGAGATTCATCGGGTCGATCTGTCCGCGGCGCTCCTCGACATCGTGGCGTGGGGCGGGGATCCCCGTGCGCTCGCGTGGTACGACCGCCCGGGGGATGAGGCGATCGACGCCTCGCTGACGCTGCTCGAGCGGCTCGGCGCGGTTCGCGCCGGGAAGCTGACCGATGTCGGGCGCGAGATCGCACGATTGCCGCTTCATCCTCGTCTCGCCTGCATGCTCCGCGCGGGCGGCGGCGCGCAACCGGTGGCACGTGCGTGCGCGCTGCTGTCCGAGCGTCAGATGCTGCCGTCGAAGGCCGTCACCGCGACCACCTCAGACCTGCTGTCGGCGCTCGACGACTGGCGGAGCTTTCCGCCACATGTCGACCGCGTTGCTCGCGAGCTGGAGCGGAATTATCAGTCCGTCGTAGGGCCGTCGTCTGGTCCCGATATCTCCGAGACCGCGTTCAGGCTCGCGGTCCTCGCCGCCTATCCAGATCGCGTTGCGCAACGGCGGGAGCCAGGATCGGCTCGCGTGAAGCTCGCGACCGGAACCGGGGCGGTGCTCGCACCCGAAAGCGGCGTGCGCGATGGCGATTTCCTGGTTGCCGTTGACGTACGCGCACAGGCCGGCGAGGCGCGAATTCGCATGGCCAGCCGCATCGAACGCGACTGGTTGCAGCCGAACGCGATCGAGACGGTCCACTCGTTCGATGCCGACGCCGGCGCGGTTCGCGCGCTGGAAGTGGAACGATATGACGCGCTCACCATTCGAGAGCGGCCTGTCGCTCCGGACCCCGACGAGGCGGCGCGGCTGCTCGCCGACGCGTGGTTGTCACGGACCCGCGCCGAAGACGACGAACAACTCCTGCGCCGTGTGCGATTTGCCGGTCACGAGATCGATATCGCGTCCGCGGTGCGCGTTGCCGCGCACGGACGACGACTGCTCGCTGACGTGGATTTGACCCGCGGCTTGCCTGCTGACGTTCTCCGTACGCTGGACGCGCGCGCGCCGGCGACGCTCCGTCTCCCATCGGGTCGATCCGTGCGGCTGGAGTACCTGGAGGATGGCCGCGTGAAGGCGTCCGTGAAGCTGCAGGATGCGTTCGGCCTGGTCGCCACGCCGCAGATTGGCCCGCGGCGTGAGCCGGTGCTGTTCGAACTGCTGGCACCGAACGGCCGTCCGGTGCAGTTGACGACGGATCTGAGGAGTTTCTGGGAACGGACGTATCCCGAGGTCAGGAAGGAGCTGCGCGGCCGCTACCCGAAGCACCGCTGGCCCGAAAAGACTGTTTGATCCGCGCCGTGGCGTATCATCGACGGCCCATGAACCTGGAGACCATCGAACGTCGCTTCACCGAAGCGCTCGACGTCCTTGTTGGTCAGGTCCGCAACGACAACGCCGTCCTGGCCGCCATCCTGTGCGGCAGCCTGTCTCACGACACCGTTTGGGAGAAGTCCGACATCGACCTCGTGCTCGTCACGATCGATGACAAACGAGTGCCAGCCTCGGACATCGCCCTGTCGGCGGACGGGATCAACGTCCACGCCATCCTGATGCCGCGGGCGGAGTTTCGTAAGACGGTCGAAGGCTCGCTGCGCAACTCGTTCGTGCACTCGCTGCTCGCCAAGGGCCGTCTGCTGTACACGCACGACCCGACCATCGCCGATCTTTGCGACACGCTCCATACGCTCGGCGGCCGCGACACAGCCGTGCGGCTGCTCCAGGCGGCGTCGCACGCGCTGCCGTACCTCGACAAGGCGCGAAAATGGCTCGTCACTCGCGAGGACCTGAACTACAGCGCTTTATGGATCCTCGATGCGGCGACGCCACTGGCGCAGATCGAAGTGATGCTGGCCGGCCAGCTCGTCGGCCGGGAAGTGATCCCGCATGCCGCCGGACTCAATCCCGGATTCTTCGAGGTCGTGTACAGCAGCCTCTTGAACGAGCCCAAATCGCTATCGCGCGTGCAGGCTGCGCTCGACGCGGCCGACGGCTACATTGCCCGGCAGACGCCGCGCCTGTTTGCGCCGGTTGTCGAGTACCTGCGCGAGGCGGGCGAGGCGCGTTCGTGCAAGGAGATCGAGGATCACTTCAAGAAGAACTTCGACATCGGCGGTGCGATCACGGCTTGCGAGTATCTTGCCGACCGCGGCTTGATTGGCAAGGCGTCGATCGCCACGCGCCTCACGCGGCGGAGCACCGTCGACGTCCAGGAGCTCGCCTTCTTCTTCACCGCGGAACTGCCGGATGGGCGGTAATGCCCGCCGTCCGGCAGTGCGGACCACCGTGGCGGTCCAGGGCGCCCGCGTCCACAACCTCAAGAATGTCTCAGTGGAGATTCCCCGCGACAACCTCGTCGTGATCACCGGGCTGTCGGGCTCCGGGAAGTCGAGTCTCGCGTTCGACACCATCTACGCCGAGGGGCAGCGCCGCTATCTCGAGTCGCTCTCGACCTTCGCCAAGCGCTTCGTCGCGCAGGTCACCAAGCCCGACGTCGATTTCGTATTCGGCCTCTCGCCGGTCATTTCGATCGAGCAGAAGACCATCGCCAGCAATCCGCGCTCGACGGTCGGGACGATGACCGACATCGCCAGCTACCTGAACCTGCTGTTCGCAACGATCGGCGAAGCCCGCTGTCCGCGGACCGGCGAGCCCGTGCCGGTCCGATCGGCGAGTCAAGTCCTGGAAGCGATCCTGTCGCTGCCCGAGGGTGCGGAGATCGAGCTGCGGGCTCCGGTCTTCAAGGTCTACGGCGAGGAGCTCGACTTCGTGTTCACCGAGCTTCGCAAGAAGGGCTGCCGCCGTCTGATCGTCGACGGCAAGCCGTACGATCTGTCGGAGCAGATTGCGCTCGAGGCGTCGGACGTCCGCCACATGGATGTCGTCGTCGATCGCTTCATCGTGAGCCGCAGGCATGAAAAGGCGATCCGCGCCGGCATCGCCAGCACGCTGCTCGTCGGCGACAGCCTGATGCAGGTGCACATTGCCGGTGGCGCCGACAGGAAGTCCACCGAGCGGTTTTACGGCGGGCTCTGCAGTCCGGCGTGGCACTTCGTCTATGGCGACATTGGCCCGGCGTTTTTTGTCTTCAACAAGCCGGAGAGCGCGTGCCGCACCTGCGGCGGCCTTGGCGTCGACAAGCTGACGCATCCCGAGCTCCTCATCCCGGATCCGGATCGCAGCATCGCCGGCGGTTGCTTCGTGCGCGAGGCGTTCAAGTACAACCCGGACACCTGGGACGGCCGGATGATGTTCAGCCTTGCCACCGCGCTCGGCTTCGGGCTGGACGGGCCCTGGAAGGATCTCGCCGAGAGCGCCAGGAACGCGATCTTGTACGGCATCGAACCCCGTAAGGTCGCCCTGATCACGCCGCCCGACGCGAAGGTCAAGCGCGCGGGCGACGAGGGCCGGGAGGTCGGATTCGGCGGCATCGCGCGCCGGATCGAGCGCTACTACCGCCGCTACCGCCAGAGCGGCGAAGCGAACTCGCGGATGGAGGCGTGGCTCGACAAGGTCATGGTCGAGCACACCTGTCCCGACTGTCAGGGCGCGCGGCTTCCGGCAACGAGGCTGCTCTTCAAAGTCGGAGGCAGGACCATTCACGAGATCGGGCAGCTGAACTTCGACGAGCTGCATGCCTTCGTGGCGAAAGTGAAGCCCGAGGGATCTGGCGCCGACGCCGGACGCCAGGTGTTGAAAGAAATCCGCGGCCGGCTGGAGCTGCTGCTCGGCATCGGCCTCGATTACCTGAACTTCAACCGGCGGTCCAGCACGCTCTCCGGCGGCGAGTCGCAGCGCATCCGGCTCTCCACACAGATTGGCTCGGGGTTGATGGGGATGCTCTATGTTCTCGACGAGCCGAGCATCGGGCTTCATCCCAAGGACAACGTCAAGATGATCGCGACGCTCGAGCGGCTCCGCGACATCGGCAACACGGTGATCGTCGTCGAGCACGACGAGGACACGATCCGAGCGGCCGATCATCTGATCGAGATGGGACCTGGCGCGGGCGTGCACGGCGGGCGCGTGGTGGTGCAGGGGACGATCGCCGACATCCTGAAGTGCAAGCAGTCTCCCACGGGCCAGTTCCTGTCGGGCAAGCGCGTCCTCGCGACGCCGCGGACGCGACGGCTCGGCAACGGCAAGACGCTGACCGTTCGCGGCGCCAGGGAAAACAACCTCAAGAACATCGACGTCGCGTTCCCGCTGGGTCGGCTCATCGCGATCACCGGGGCATCCGGTTCGGGCAAGAGCACCCTGGTCAACGAGATTCTGTACAAGGCGCTGTGGAAGCGTCTCGTCGACACGCGCACACTGCCCGGTGATCATGATTCCGTCGACGGCATCGAGCACGTCCACAAAGTTGTGAGCATCGATCAGTCGCCGATCGGGCGGAACAGCCGATCCAATCCTGCGACCTACGTCGGGTTCTACGACACGATCCGCGATCTGTTCACGCAGGCGCCCTTGTCGCAGGAGCGCGGCTACCAGGCCGGGCGCTTCAGTTTCAACGTCAAGGGCGGCCGCTGCGAAGAATGCCAGGGCCAAGGCTCGATCACGACCCAGCTCTACTTCATGCCGGACGTCGAGGTCACCTGCGGCGTCTGCAAGGGCGCGCGATTCAACGGCGAGACCCTCGAGGTCACGGTGCGTGGCAAGACGATCGATGACGTGCTCAACATGTCGATCGAGGAAGGGGTCGCGTTCTTCGCAAAGGAGCCGACCATCCGCAGGAAGATCGAGGTCCTCAACGACCTCGGGCTCGGTTATCTCACCCTGGGCCAGTCGGCGACGACGCTGTCAGGCGGAGAGGCGCAGCGGGTCAAAATCGCGAGCGAGCTGAGCACGCTGCAGCGCTCGAAGCATACCGCGTACATCCTTGACGAGCCGACGACCGGCCTGCACCTCGCCGACGTCGAGCGGCTGCTCGAGGCGCTGAACAAGCTGGTCGATGCCGGCCACACGATCCTGCTGATCGAGCACCACATGGACGTCATCAAGACAGCGGACCATGTCATCGATCTCGGGCCGGAGGGCGGCCACGCCGGCGGCGAGGTCGTCGTGACCGGCACGCCCGAGGACGTCGCACGCTGCCGCGCGTCCCACACCGGCCGCTTCCTGAAAACCCGGCTCAAGAACTGAGGAACTTTACTTGGTCTCAGCCATGATGGCCTGGGCGTTCGCCACCAGGCGCTTCATGGCCGTAGCCGCGGCCTGCTCGTCCGCCGGCGCCGGCCAGTTCGCCGGGGCTTTCCAACTCTTGGCGAAGTCCTCAGCGGTGCGCCCGGCCTTCTCAGCGGCGATCACTTCATTCAGGAAACCTCGGTTCCAGTCCGCCCACGCCCGCAGATCGTTGAACGTCAGCTGGACGCTGTGTCCGGTGATGATGGTGTCGGCGCTCTTGCTCAATGCCGCGTGCGCCTTCGTCAGGCTGTCCGGAATCTCGACGCCGCTGCCGCCGTTGTTCGTGTCGAGCAGCGGCAGGCCGGTGTTCGACGCGAAGATGTCGCCGGCGTGGACGACACGAAGTGCCGGGAAGAGGATCCATGCATCGCCGTTCGTATGGCCGCGCCCGAAGTAGTGGAGATCGATCTGATCGGCGCCGCTGCCGATCGTCATCCGATCCTTGAAGGTCCGCTTCGGCATTCCACGGCCCTTGTTCTGCTCGAAGATGCTTGGCACCGGCTTTTCGGGTGTGCTGCCCCGGCCGGTCATCTTCTTCATGTTCGCCGCGGTGTTCTCGTGAACGACGATGTCGACGGTGGCCGGAAAATCGACGTTGCCGCTGACGTGATCGCCGTGCGTATGCGTGTTGACGATCAACGTCACCGGCTTGGGCGTGAGCTCCTTGATCTTGGCGAGAATCGGCTGACCCCAGCCGGGGTTCTTGGTGTCGACCACCGCGACGCCGTTGGCCATGACGAACACGGCGGTGTTGCCGCCTCCGCCCTCGCCGCGCAGAACGAACAGATTGTCCTTGAGCTTTTCAACCTCGACGACCGGTGGCCCCTGTTGTCCGCCGCGGCCACCGACCGCCACCGGCTGTTGATCAGCGGCCGCGGTCAGCGACAAAGCGCCTGCCGCCAACAAAGAGCCGAGTACAGCTGCTCGTCCCATGGCGCCCCCTCACTGTTTCACGAAAATGACGAACCACTTGTCTTCGAACAGCTTCACCTCTTCCGCCGGTTTCAATCCGACCGCCGCCATCATCGCCGTCACCTGCTCTTGACCGAGCTGCATTTTCTGATCGTCGCGATGGCCGCCCACGCCCGGCTTGAAATCGATGACGGCGATACGGCCGCCCGGCTTCAGGTATCCGGCCAGATTCTTCACATAGACGTCGCGTTTCTCGATGTGATGCAGCACATCGTGGATGAACGCCATGTCCACGCCAGGCGGCAGCAGCGGATCGTCGAACTCCGCGAACACCGGCTCGATGTTGGTGACGCCCTGCTCGGTGCCCTGCTCGACGAGGTGTTCGAGAAGTTTTTCGTCGACTTCGACCGCGTACAGCTTGCCGCCGGGCCGCACCGCACGCGCCAGCGGCAGGCTGAACACGCCGGTCCCGGCGCCGATGTCGGCGACGAGCATGCCGGGCTTCAACTTGAGCGCCGCGACGACTTCGCTGATCTTCAGGCCCTGCAGGCGCGTCGGCGAGTCGAGGGTCTTGATCCACTCCTCGGCCGTTCGCGTGCCCAGCTGTGCGGCAGCCGGCTGCGCCCAACCGGCCGCCGTCACGAACGCTGCCAACGTGAGAACGCTGGAAAACCGCATGGCTACTTCGTCTCGGCCATGATCGCTTGCGCGTTCGCCACCGCCCGCTTCATGGCAGTCGCGGCCGCCTGTTCGCTTGCCGGAGCCGGCCACGAGGCCGGTTGCTTCCAGGTCTTGGCGAAGTCCTCGGCATTGCGTCCCGCTTTCTCGGCGGCGATGACTTCGTTGAGGAAGCCGCGGTTCCAGTCGGCCCACGCGCGCAAATCGTCGAACGTCATCTGGCCGCTGTGGCCGGTGATGATTGTGTCCGCGCTCTTGCTCAGCGCCCCATGCGCCTTCGTCAGGGTGTCGGGGATCGCGACGCCGCTGCCGCCGTTGTTCGTGTCGAGAAGCGGCAGGCCGGTGTTCGACGCGAAGATATCGCCCGCGTGCACGACGCGAAGCGCCGGGAAGAGCACCCACGCGTCCCCATTGGTGTGCCCTCGGCCGAAGTAGTGAAGATCGATCTGATCGGCGCCGCTGCCGATCGTCATCCGATCCTTGAACGTCCGCTTCGCCAGGCCGCGGCCCTTGTTCTCCTCGAAGATGTTCGGCGTCGGCTTCGCCGGAGCGGCAAAGCCGGCGACCGGGTTCATCTGCTTCATGAGGGCGGCCGTGTTCTCGTGGACCACGATGTCGACCGTTGCCGGGAACTCCACGTTGCCGCTGACGTGGTCACCGTGAGTGTGGGTGTTGACGATCAGCGTGACCGGCTTCGGCGTCAGCTCCTTGATCTTGTCGATGATTGGCTGACCCCAGCCCGGATTCTTGGTGTCGACCACGGCGACGCCATTGGCCATCACGAAAACGGCGGTATTGCCGCCGCCACCCTGGCCGCGCAGGACGAAGAGGTTGTCCTTCAGCTTCTCGACCTCGACGACCCGAGGCTTCTCTCCGCCCTGCGGCTGCTGCTGGGACGCCGCCACTGTCATCGACAGGGCTCCCGCTGCGATCAGCACCCCGAGAACCTGTTCTCTTCTCATGCCATCCCTCCAGGAAAGAAGACGCGTTGGATGAACCAGTACGCTCCCGCCGCTATGACGACAATCGACCCGGCGAACGCGAGCCGCCGGCCGGCCGCCTCGCTCCGGGCGCGCAGGGCGGCGAGGGCCGATGCGACCGCCACCACGACGAAGACCTGGCCAATCTCCACCCCCACGTTGAACGAGAAAAGCGTCCAGCCGAGCGCCCGCGAAGGCAGGTCCATCTCGCGGAGCACGTTGGCGAACCCGAAGCCGTGGATGAGGCCGAACGCGAAGGCGATCCACGCGCGGACATCGCGCCCGCCGTGCACCATCAGGTTGTCCGCTCCGACGTACACGATGCTCAGCGCGATCGCCGGCTCGACGATCCGCGCCGGGGGCGTGACGATGTTCAGCGCCGCCAGCGACAGCGTGATGCTGTGCGCAATGGTGAAGGCGGTGACGACCGCGATCAGCTGCCGGATCGATCCACCGAGCAGCAGCAGGCCCACCAGGAACAGCAGGTGGTCGGGGCCGATCAGGATGTGATGCACGCCCGATGGGACGAACCGCTGAACGACGGCGAAGGTGCCCTGGGTGGTTCCCGCGAAGTACTCGAACCGCGTGCGGGACGCATCCAGGATCGCCTGGGAGGTGAGCGCCTCGCCTTCGTACACGTTGATGAACGTCTGGTGCTGCGGATCGTACGGAAACATCACGGTCGTGACCGAGATCGAACCGGCGGGCCTTGCGACGGCGGCGCGGCCTTCGAGCCGCAGCGACTGGCGCTCGGCAAGGGGCTCGGGCGACGACCACGAGTCGACGGCCAGCGCCCGGCCATCGGCCGCCAGCGCCAACCGATCACCCAAGAGCTTTCGGATCGCGGCATCCTGGTCGCGAAGTACGGCCGGATCGAGCAGCCGCTCCACCGGTTCGATGCCGAGATCGTGCGCGACGTCGAAGATGTGCGCGACGACCGACACCTGGATGCCCGACGGCTGGACGCGGACGTCGACAAAGCTGAACGGAGCGGGGTGCGCCGCCGCCGGGGAGCTGATGCCGACGAGTGCGGCGACGAAGGCCGCGAGGGAAAGCCGCCTCATGGCTCGTAAAGGCGGTAATGGTACCCTAACTCCGCGTGGCAATCATCACGCTCTCGACTGCCGAGGACCCGCGAATTGTCGAGTATGCCGGCGTCGCCGACCCGGAACTGGCGCGCTCCGGCGGGTTCTTTGTGGCGGAGGGCCGCATCGTCGTCCGGCGGCTGATCGAGGAGGGAAGATACAGCATTCGCTCGGTGCTGCTGAGCGAGGCGGCTCAGCAGCAGCTCGTCGGCGTGCTCGCGCGGCTCGATCCGTGCGTGCCGATTTACGTCTGTCCCGTCCAGTCGTTCCGCGAGATGACCGGCTTCCACATCCACCGCGGCTGTGTCGCGCTCGTCGAACGGCCGGCGCCGATGCGGCGTCCGCGAGCTCCTCGAAGGCGCCCGCCTCGTCCTGATGCTCGAGTCGATTGCCAACCCGGACAACGTCGGAGGCATCTTCCGAAACGCCGCGGCGTTCGGTGCGGACGGCGTGCTGCTGGACGCCGCCACCTGCGATCCCTTGTATCGGAAGGCGATCCGCACCTCGATGGGCGCGGTCCTTCGCGTGCCGTTCGCTCGCGCGGAGTGGACGGAGGCGCTGCCGATCGTCCGGTCGAGCGGCTTCACGGTGGTCGCGCTGACGCCTGACGAGCGCGCCGAGCCGATCGATCGCTTCGCCGAGAATCGACTCGCCGATCGGCTGGCGCTGCTCCTCGGGAACGAGGGGAGCGGTCTGAGCGCGGCTGTCTGGGCATTGGCCGATGCGCGTGTCCGCATTCCGATGACACGCCAGGTCGACTCCCTGAACGTTGCCGTCGCCGCCGGAATCGTCCTGTCGCGATTGACGCGTTTTGCGGATGTCTGATAAACAAACCGCTGTGTTGCCGATTCCAGTCGAACTTGCGTCGCAGCGAAAGATCCGAAGCCGGAACAAGCTCTACTACCGGTTCAACCACTGGCCAGTCTGGATTTGGGTCTTTTTCATATTGCCGGGGCCGCTGACCTCCGACCTGTTCGAGCGCGGATTCGACTCGCGCATCCTGTGGTGGCTGGCGGTCGTGATGGTCGCGACCGGGATTGCGGGGTTTGCCGAGCGGCTGCCCGGCACGGAAGCGCGCCCGCTCATCGTCCGCTTCATCGAAGACTGCCCGAACCCGATTCACCGGAGGATTTGCTACACGATCGCGTGGGCTGAGCTCTTCACCTTCACCATCGTCAACCTGATGGGGCTTGTGATCGCTGTCGTCACGGGCGAGTGGCATCTCAAGGAGATCTACCGGACGGCTTATTTCCCGCTGTCAGCGTTGGTCTGGGTGGTGGGTGTGCTCGGCTACTTGCCGCGCGCCAGGGCCTCGACGCGCGGCGAGGGGTACGAGCGCCGTTATTTCTACGGCGCCGTGTGGGCCGTGGCCACGGCCCATCCCGTCCTGTGGCTCGCCTGGAGAGCCCTGCCGCAGGCCCGCGGGTACGACGCGGTCAAGCTGATCATCTTCGCTGGCATCCTGGCCGGGGTAGGTACCCTCGCGTGGTTCGGCCGGCTCCCGCGCACCCGCCCGATTGTCTCCGACGAGTTCGCGATTTCCGCCTGACCGTCACAATCCGCCGGCGTCGCTCGTCTTCCTAGTGTCCGGCTTAGGCGGACCATCAGGGGGATGTCATGAATATCTTTGTCGCAGGCGGGACCGGAACAATCGGCGTGCCGCTGGTTCGTGCCCTGGTCGCCGCGGGCCACCAGGTGCACTCATTGACGCGTTCGCCCAACAAGGCCGATGAGATTCGCGCCCTGGGAGCTCAGCCGGCAATCGCCGACGCACTGGACGCCGGCGCGCTGCGCCGCGTCGTCCTGGCCGCGCGTCCGACGCACGTCATTCATCAGCTGACCGCGCTGCCGAAGGAGGGCGCGCGCCGCGCGAGCGATCTCGTTGCCACCAACCGATTGAGGAGCGAAGGCACCAGGAATCTCCTCGAGGCCTCGATCCGCGCGGGAGCGCGCCGCATCATTGGCGGCTCATTCGCGCCGTTCCAGGCGGAGATGCCCGCCAACGCTCCGCGCGAGGTGATCGAGGGAGCAGAGGTGCTGCGATCGATGGAGTCGCAAATTCTCGAGGCCAGCCGGGTTGGAGCAATCGAAGGCGTCGTGCTGCGGTACGGTTTGTTCTACGGTCCCGGCAATCCGGCGATCGACAAGATGATTCAGTTGATACGCCGCCGGATGCTCCCCGTCGTTCGCCACGACTCTGGACTTCTGCCGTTCATCCATCTGGAAGACGCGATCAGCGCAACCATCGCCGCGCTCGATCGAGCCCCGGCCGGCTCGGCCTACGACATCGTCGACGATCATCCGACCAGCATGAGTGAGGTCGTGACCGGAATGGCACTACTGATGGGCGCGGCGCGACCGTTGGCGGTTCCGCTGTGGGTGCCGCGGTTGCTGTCGCCGTACATGGCGGGTTTCATGTCGATCCGCCTGCAGTTGTCAAACGCGAAGGCGCGCGCCGAGCTCGGTTGGGCTCCGCGCTATCCAACGTGGCGCGAGGGCGTGACGGGCATCGTCGAGCGAGCGGCATGACCGATCTCACCGCGTTCGACCAACACCGGCCGCTCCTCTTCTCGATCGCCTATCGGATGCTCGGGAGCGCCTCCGACGCCGAAGACGTCGTGCAGGACGCGTGGCTCCGATACCGCGACGCCGTGGACATCCGGTCGCCGCGCGCGTTCGCGGCGACGATCGTCACGCGCCTGTGTCTCGATCGCTTGAAGTCGGCGCGCGCGACGCGCGAAGAGTACGTCGGGCCCTGGCTGCCCGAGCCGATTCTGACAACCGCGGAGGGGCTGGCCCCGAACCGCAGCGAAGGGCCCGACGTGACGCTACAGCGCTCCGAATCGGTGACGCTCGCCTTCCTGGTCATGCTCGAAACGCTGTCGCCGGAGGAACGCGCGGTCTTCCTGCTGCGGGAGGTGTTTGACTACAAGCACGACGAAATCGCGGAGATGCTCGGCTTGACCGCGGCCAACAGCCGGCAGCTTTTCCATCGCGCCAAGGAGCGGATCCGAAGCCGCGGCCCGCGAGCCGACGTCGCCGCGCCGGCCTCGCAGCGGGAAGTGCTCCTCCGATTCACCGAAGCGCTCAAGGATGGTGATGCTCGTGCCCTGACCGATCTGTTGACGGAAGACGTCGGCTTCTGGAGCGACGGCGGCGGGAAGGTGGCGGCCGCCCGGCGGCCGCTCGTCGGACGCGATGCAGTGATGACTCTCCTGGTCGGCCTGCATCGCACCGGCGCGGCCGCCGGCGCTTTCGCTGACGCGTCGTTCGCACTGCGCGAGGTCAACGGCGAACCGGCTCTTCTCATCAGTGCCTCGGGTCGACTGGACACCGTGTTCGTACTCTCCGTGGCCGGCAGCCGCATCTCGGCGCTGCGCGTCGTTCGCAATCCCGACAAGCTGCAGTACATCGGACGACAGCTGCACATCAGGACGATGTAACTACGTAGATGTGATCGTACGGCGACGCGCCGACTATGATCAGCCGGCATGCCGCCATTCGAGGGATGGGAAGGGTGGGACGACTACGCGCCGTTCTACGACTGGGAAAACGCGCGGACGCTCGGACGCCGTGACGTCGGGTTCTGGCAGCGGCTGGCGAGCGGCGTTCGCGGACCGGTCCTCGAGCTCGGGTGCGGCACCGGACGGATCGCGGTGCCGCTCGCGCGGGCGGGCGTCAACCTGGTCGGCCTCGACCGGTCTGGCCGCATGCTGGTTCGGGCCGCGAAGCGCGCCGCCGCGATTCGCTCGCGCCGGCGCCGCCGCGGCGGGCTCACGCTCGTCCGCGGCGATATCCGGCATCTGCCGTTTGCGGCGGAACGTTTTGGCTTCGTGATTGGCGCCTACGGCATCCTTCAGTCGCTCCTGTCCGACCGCGACCTCGCCGCGACCCTTCGGTCGGCGGCGCGCGTCCTGAAGCCCGGCGGCCTCCTCGGGATCGATCTCGTGCCCGATGTGCCGCGCTGGCGTGAATACAAAGACCGGGTTCAGATGCGCGGCCGCATGCGCGGCGGGACTCATCTCACGCTGATCGAATCAGTGCGTCAGGAACCGGGGAAACGCCGGACCACGTTCGAGCAACGCTACGTGGAACGCCGCGGCCGGGCGGTCCGCCAGCACCGTTTCGAGCTGAGCTTCCGGACTCTCACCGTCCCCGAAATGCGCCGACGCCTGGAGCGCGCCGGATTCCGGGTTCGCGCAGCGCTCGGCGACTACCGCGGGCGCGCCTGGGACGAACGGGCCGACGTGTGGATCCTCCTGGCGGAAAAGGTGTAAGATTTTCCGTCCGATCTCGTTGATTTAGTGGGAGTTTTGACATGTCCGGCCATTCCAAGTGGGCTTCGATCAAGCACAAGAAGGGCGCCGCGGACGCCAAGCGCGGCAAGATCTTCACGCGCCTCATCAAGGAATTGACCGTCGCCGCACGCGCCGGCGGCGGCGACCCCGACATGAACCCGCGCCTTCGGACGATCATCGCCGACGCCAAGGCGCAGAACATGCCCGCCGACAACATCAAGCGGGCCATCCGGCGCGGCACGGGCGAAGAGCCGGGCGTGTCGTACGAAGAGGTGCAGTACGAGGCATACGGGCCCGGCGGCGCCGCGGTGATCATCGACATGCTGACCGACAACAAGAACCGCGCGGTCGGCGAGATCCGCCACATCCTCACCAAGCACGGCGGCAACCTGGCCGAGACCAACGCCGTCGCCTGGATGTTCACCAAGCGCGGCTACATCGTCGTCCCGAAGAGCAAGGCGAAGGAAGACGATCTGATGGCCGTCGTGATCGACGCCGGGCGGCGACGATCTCCGCGACGACGAGGACAACTGGGAAGTGCTGTCGGCGCCGGAAGCGTTTCCGCAGGTGCTCGAGGCCGTCAAGAAGCTCGGCATCGAGCCCGACGCCGCCGAGATCTCGATGCTGCCGCAGAACTACCTGAAGCTCGAAGGCAAGCAGGCGCAGCAGATGGTCAGGCTGATGGACGCGCTCGACGAGCACGACGACGTCCGGCACGTCTGGTCGAACTTCGACATCGAGGAGAAGGAGATCGAGGCGTCCCTGGCGTGAGGATCTTCGGCATCGATCCCGGCTCCGAGCGCACCGGTTACGGATGCGTCGAGACGCGTCGGGTCGCGCCAGCGCATCGTGTCGAGCGGCGCCATCTGCTTCACCGGCCGGCGCCCTTTTCCCAGACAAGCTGCTGCGGATTCACCAGCGCCTCTCGGTGATCCTCGCTGAGTGCGCGCCCGACTGCGTCGCGATCGAAAACCTGTTCCACGCCGTCAACGTCAGGAGCGCGCTCAAGCTCGGACACGCGCGCGGCGTCGCGATGCTCGCGGCGGTCGAAGCCGGGCGTGCCGGTGGTCGAGTACACGCCGGCTGAGATCAAGCGGGCGGTCGTCGGGTACGGCCGTGCCGAGAAGCACCAGGTTCAGCAGATGGTGAAGCTGATTCTCGGTCTGTCCGAGCTGCCGATCGCCGCACGATGCCGCGGATGCGCTGGCGGTGGCGATCTGTCATATCAACTCGATGGCGCCGCCGCATGCGGCGAGCGCCTTGCGGCGGCCGGCCGCGAAGGGGCCGGCCAGCTGGCGGCAGTACCGTCCGGCACGCTCGTGATCGCGTACCTGCGCGGACGGATTCTCGACAAGCAGCCGAACCGGATTGTCGTCGACGTGAACGGGGTGGGCTACGACGTGTCCGTCCCGCTCTCGACCTTCTACGGTCTTGCGGATGTCGGCGGCGAGGTCGCGCTGCGCGTCCACACACACGTCCGCGAAGACGCGCTATCGCTCTACGGGTTCGCGACGCGGCTCGAGCAGGATCTGTTCGAGCGGCTGATCGGCGTCAGCGGCATCGGTCCGAAGGTGGCGCTGGCCGTGCTCTCGGGCATCGAACCGCTCGATCTGATTCGCGCGATCGAGCGCGGCGATCTCGCGCGGTTGACGGCGATTCCTGGCGTCGGCAAGAAGACGTCCGAACGGATCGTGCTGGAGCTGAAGGATCGGCTGCCGCGCGTCGAGCTGGCGGCCGGCCGGGACGCGGCCCGCCGGTCGACGCGGCACCGCTGCTGCGCGACGACCTGCTCTCGGCGCTGATCAACCTGGGGTATCATCGGCCGCTCGCCGAGAAAGCGGTCGACGCGGCGATCAAGCGGACGCCCGACGGCGACTTCGAGCGTACGCTGAAGCAAGCGCTGCGGGAACTGGCGAAGTAGTCGAGAGTCGGTAGTCGAGAGAGAACGCAGAACGCAGAACGCAGAACGGAACTAATGACCGACGATCGCGTCGTCACCGCGGCGCGCGTCGATGAGGACGCGCAGTACGAGGCGGGGCTGCGGCCGCGCACGCTGGACGAGTACATCGGGCAGGACCGCGTTCGCGAGAACCTCGAGGTCTCGATCGCCGCGGCGAGGCAGCGCGGCGAAGCGCTCGATCACGTGCTGCTATACGGACCGCCCGGGCTCGGCAAGACGACGCTCGGCCTACGTGATCGGCAACGAGCTCGGCGTGCCGGTCCGCGCCACGTCGGGCCCGGTGCTCGAGAAGCCGGGCGATCTCGCCGCGATCCTGACGAACCTCGGCGAGCACGAGGTGCTGTTCATCGACGAGATCCACCGCATGCCGGCGGCGATCGAGGAAATTCTCTATCCGGCGCTCGAGGACTACGAGCTCGACATCATGATCGGCCAGGGTCCGAGCGCGCGGTCGGTGAAGGTGCCGCTGCAGAAGTTCACGCTGATCGGCGCGACGACGCGCGCGGGGCTGCTGACCTCGCCGCTGCGTTCGCGGTTCGGCATCGTGCACCGCCTGGAGTTCTACACCGCCGCCGACCTCGAGGAGATCGTCCGCCGTTCGGCCAGGATCCTCGGCGTGCCGATCGAAGACGCCGCGGCCGCGGAAATCGCGCGGCGTTCGCGCGGGACGCCGCGCATCGCTAACCGGCTGCTGCGGCGGGTGCGCGACTACGCGCAGGTGCGCGCGTCGGGCCGATCACCGCCGACGTCGCCGACGCCGGCCTGAAGCTCCTCGAGGTCGACGAGTACGGGTTCGACGAGGTCGATCGCAAGCTGCTCCGCACCATCATCGACAAGTTCGGCGGCGGACCGGTCGGCATCAACAGCATCGCCGCCGCCATCAGCGAGGAGAAGGACGCCATCGAGGACATCTACGAG
This sequence comes from uncultured Acidobacteriota bacterium, assembly GCA_963825245.1. Classification (GTDB taxonomy): domain Bacteria; phylum Acidobacteriota; class Vicinamibacteria; order Vicinamibacterales; family CAVVIG01; genus CAVREM01. The sequence goes on along the minus strand of CAWGSJ010000014.1, from coordinate 633,639 downwards.
CCGTTCCTGATTCAGATCGGGTTTGTCGATCGCACGCCGCGCGGACGCGTGGCCACGGCCCGCGCCTACGCCTTTTTCGGCCTCGACGCGCCGGGAAGGGATTCACGGCTGTGGTAGCTCCGGCGCAGGGCCGGCCGACGCGATGCGGCGGGCGGCCGACGACGATCACGTCGCTGGCGACCTACGTGCCGCCGCGGGTGCTCACCAATGCCGACCTCGAGAAGATGGTCGAGACCTCCGACGAGTGGATCCTGCAGCGCACCGGCATCCGCGAGCGGCACATCGTCGATCCCGGCGTCGCCACCTCGGACCTCGGCAAGGAAGCCGCCGTCCGGGCCATGGCCAACGCCAAACTGACCCCCGATGACATCGGCGTCATCGTCGTCGGCACGGTGACGCCCGACATGCTGTTCCCGAGCACCGCCTGCCTGATCCAGCACAAGATCGGCGCGCGGCGGGCCTGGGGGTTCGACCTGAGCGCGGCCTGCTCGGCCTTCACCTATGCCCTGACCACGGCGAGCCAGCTGGTCGCGACCGGCGCGCACGATCATGCACTGGTCGTCGGCGCCGACGTCATGTCGAGCATCATCGACTACAAGGACCGATCGACGTGCGTGTTGTTCGGCGACGGGGCTGGAGCGGTGGTCGTGTCGGCTGCGAACGGCAACGATGGGGCGATTCTCGACTTCGAGCACGAAATCGACGGCGGCGGCGGCTCCGCACTGTGCATGCCTGCGGGCGGCAGCGCTGCGGCCTGCGTCCCACGAGACCGTCGACCAGCGGCTGCACTACGTCAAGCAGGACGGCCAGGCCGTGTTCCGCTTCGCCGTGCGAAAGACGGAAGAGATCTCACGGCGGATCCTGGAGCGGAACGGCCTGACGCCGCAGGACGTCGACCTCTTCGTCTCGCACCAGGCCAACCGCCGGATCATCCAGTCGGCGAGCGAGAGGCTCGGCCTCGATCCGGAGAAGGTGATCATCAACATCGAGCGATTCGGCAACACGACGGCGGCGACGATTCCCGCTGGCGCTGAACGACGCCTTGTGCACCGGGCGCCTGAAGAAGGGCCACACCGTGCTGCTGGCGTCGGTCGGGGCTGGATTCACGGTGGGCGCCGTCCTGATCCGGTGGGGGATCTCAGGCTCTCTCCGCAAGCGGCAGCGCCTGCTGGATGAAGCGTTCCGCGTGCCCGGCACGCGCCTGAGGTTCGGCTGGGACGCGCTGATCGGGCTCGTCCCATGGGCCGGCGACGTGCTCACGGCGCTGATGGGCGTTTCGCTGCTCGTCGCGGCGCACCGGATGCGGGTCCCGGTGATCGTCATGGTGCGCATGCTGCTCAACCTGGCGATCGATCTGCTGATCGGCCTGGTACCGTTCGCCGGGGACGTCGTGGACGTCTTCTGGAAGGCGAACACCAAGAACATGGCGCTGCTCGAGCGGCATGCGGCGTCGCCGATGCCCGCCACCGCCGGCGACTGGTGGTTCGTCACCGGCATCACGGCGCTCGTCTTTTCGATGGCGGCGCTGCCTCTGCTGCTGTTGTACTGGCTGGTGACGGCCGTGCCCGGGCCGGAATTCACGTTGTGGTGATGTCCGTGAGCGTCCCTCGAGTCTTTCTCCTGTCGCCGGCGAACTGCCGCGGCACGCGCGGCAAGCAGGCGATTTCCCCGCGCGCGACCTTCCCGGTGGCCGAGCAGTTGAGGTCGCCCGAGGGCGTCGCGATCGGCGATCTGTTCGCCTTCGTGAGCGGACTGTACTTCCGCGGCAAGCTGACCTACGCGCGGCGGTTTGCCGTGCCTCCAGAGCCGGGCAACCCCGTGGTTGGTGGAGGCATCCATGTGATCACGCCGAACGCGGGACTCCGTCCGCCCGAGACGCGCGTGACGCGCACCGCCTTCAGGAAATTCTCGGGCGCCGACGTCCATCCTGACAATGCGGCCTATCGCCGCCCGCTCGAGCAGAGCGCGCGGGCGCTGGCGCTGGAACTCGGCGGCGCGTGCGACGTGGTGCTGCTGGGCAGCGTCGCGTCGCCGAAGTACGTCGACGTGCTGCTCGCGATCTTCGGCGATCGGCTGCTGTTTCCGATCGAGTTCGTCGGCCGGGGCGACATGAGCCGCGGCGGCCTGCTGCTGCGGCGGGCGTCGGACGGTGTCGAACTGGACTACGTGCCGATCGCCGGCGCCGTGCTGCACGGCGCGCGCCCGCCGAAGCTGCCGCCGCTGCGGGACTGGCAACGGAGGTGACGGAGGGAACGGATGTGAATCCGTTTCCTCCGTACACGTCGTTGACCACACAGTGAAATCACCTCTCGTCATCCCGCATGACCAGGACAACGTCGTCCTCACGGTCGAACAGAAAGAAGTCAGGCTCACCAACCTCCGCAAGGTGTTCTGGCCGGCGCTCGGGCTGACCAAGGGCGACCTGCTGCAGTACTACGCCGACGTCGCAGGTGTGCTGCTGCCGCACGTCAGAGAACCGTGCGATGGTGATGAAGCGCTATCCGCACGGCGCCGCCGGCGAGTTCTTCTTCATGAAGCGCGCGCCGACGCCGCGCCCGCCGTGGATCGAGATCTGCTCGATCGACCATGGCTCCAAGGGAACGTCATCGATTTCCCGATGATCCAGGATCGAGCGGCGCTCCTGTGGGTCGTCAATCTTGGCTGCATCGATCTGAATCAGTGGTACGCGACGTGCGACGACGTCGATCGGCCCGACTACCTGCACTTCGATCTGGACCCTGGCGCGGGCGCCGCGTTCGATCGCGTGCGCGAAACAGCGATGGTCGTCAAGCGAGGCGCTCGACACCCTGAAGATGCCGTCGGTCGTGAAGACGACCGGCTCCAAGGGCCTGCACGTCTACGTGCCGATCGTTCGCGGCCCTGACCAGAAGCAGGTGTGGACGTTCGCGAAGGCGCTGGCGTACGAGCTCGCGGCGCGGAATCCAGCGCTGATCACTGCGGAATACCGAGTCGCCAAGCGGCCGCAAGGGCCGCGTGCTGGTCGACTACAACCAGAACAGGTGGGGCAGCACGCTGGCGTCGATCTATTCGGTGCGGCCGCGGCCGGACGCCACCGTGTCGACGCCCGTCACCTGGCGCGAGGTCGAGCGCGGCGTGAAGATCGAGGACTTCACCGTGCGCAACGTCCCGAAGCGAGTCGAGAAGGTCGGTGACCTCTGGAAGCCGCTGCTGGCTGCACGCGGCCGGTTTGATCTCGCCACATACGTCTAACGGACGAACACCGAGCACCGAGTCCCGAGTGTCAGTCTCCGAGCAGTTCGCCGATCGGCTGTAAGTCCTCGACGCGATCGCACACCGCCTTCACGATCATCAGCATCGGGACGGCGAGCAGCGTGCCCCACACGCCCCACACCCATCCCCAGAACAGCAGGCCGACGAACACGGCCACCGCGTTCATTCGCGCGGCGCGGCTGGTGAGGAACGGTGTGAGCAGGAAGCCTTCGAGCGTGGTGATGACGAACGCCGACCCGGCGGCGAGCAGGATCGGGCGGACTTCTCCGAACTGAAGGAACGCGACGACGCCGATCGCACCGGTCACGAGCACCGGTCCGAAATAGGGAATGGAATTGAAGACGCCGGCGATCAGCCCCCAGAACGCCGCCTGCTCGAAGCCGATCCAGCGCAGCGCAAGCCACGTCGCCACGCCGACGACCGTGCTGGTGAAGAGCTGGACGATCAGGAACCGTTCGATCTGGTAGTCGATCTCGCGAAGGATCTGGAGGGTGATCTTCTTCTTCTCCAGCGACGGACCGGCGATCTTCACCAGCTTGCGGCGATACAGATCGCCCGACGCGAGCAGGAAGAACGCCAGGAACAGGATCATCACGACCTGCATTGCGCCCGCGAACAGGCTCAACGATCCCCAGACCAGATACTGCGAGACGCGTACTGGCGCCTGTTCAAGCTGCACGCGCGGTACGCTTCCGGGCGCCGGCGTCGGGGCCGCCGCGTTCGCAGCGCGCTCGAGCTCGGTCGCGGCCTTCTGGACCTTCTCGATGGCGGTGTCGTCCGACCGCCGGTTGCCTTCGATGATGCGGCGCAGGCGCCTGGCGCCTTCCGGCAGCTGCTCGACGATTTCGGTCGCCTGGTAGCGCAGCTGGTACAGCATCACACCGCCAGCCGAGACCACCGTGACCAGAACGATCGCGGCGGCGAGCGGCCGTGCGATCCGCAGCCGCTCGAGAGACCCGACCAGCGGTTCAAGCGCGTGGCTAATCAGGATTCCGAGCACGATCGGGATGATGACCGCCTGCGCGTAGCGAAGCATCACGACGCCAGCGATGACCGCGAGAAGGGTGAGCGCGAGGCTTCGGACATCCGTCGGCGCCGGCAGCGCCGGGACCGATTCCGGTGGTTCGGCCTTTGCCGCGGCCTCGGGCGCCGCCGGCTTCGAGATCCGTACCTCACGTAGTCGGGTCATCACCGAAGCTCCATGCGCTGCAGCGCCGGTTGATCGCCACGGCGGCCTTGATCCCCTCGGCGGCCGCCACGACGACGAACTGCGCGTCGCGCGACGCATCGCCGGCGACGAATACACCCGGGACGTTCGTATCGCACAGCGTCCCGGTGTTCACGGTGCCCTTGCGATTGAAGGCGCAGCCGAGCCGCTCGGCCAGGGAATCCTGCTGATACTGGCCCGTGCCGAAGAACAGCGCCTCGCAGGGCAAGCGATCGCCGTCCACGAACTCGATGTTCGTCACGCGCCCGTCGACGTGCGCGAGGCGGGCGACGGTTGCCGTGCGCAGCGCGATGCCGTTGTCGTGCAGGCGTCGACGAGCCGCCAGGTCGAGCCGTTTCCCGTGTGTGCAGAGAACAACGTTCGGGCTCCAGGTCTTCAGCGAGAGCGCGAGCGGCACCGCGTGTCGACCCAGCACCGCCAGCCGCTTGTCGCGGCATTCCCATCCGTCGCAGTACGGGCAATGGAAGACCGAGCGTCCGTAGCACTCGGCGACACCTGGAACCTTGGGGAGCTGGTCTTTGACGCCGGTGGCGAGGAGGAGAAATCGCGATCGTTCCCGCCGGCCGTCCGTGAGGTGGACGCTGAACCGGTCGCGGTCGATCTTGGCGTCCCTGACGGCGACGCACCGGAACTCGATGCCGTAGGGCACCAGCTCGCGGCGGGCCGCGTCGCGGAACTCGGCCGGCGCGATGCCGTCGCGCGTCAGATACCCGTGGAGCGCGGTCGACCGCTGGTTGCGCGGCTCGCCGCGATCGCAGACGAGGACACGCCGGCGGCAGCGTCCCAGCATCAGCGCGGCGCTCAGCCCGGCGGGCCCGCCGCCGACGACGATGACGTCGTACGCAGGCACGCCTCGGCTGTTGCAAGACCGTCACCAGAGCAACCAGCTCCGCTGTTGGTCGGCGTGAAACAGCGGCTAAGATTGCTCGCGGATGGACGTCCGCGACTTCGACTTCGACCTGCCGGCCGGCCTGATCGCCCAGGAGCCGGCCGCCGACCGGACGCGCGTCGCGGCTGCTTCATCTCGATCGGGTAACGGGCGCCATCGCGCACGGCCGCTTCGCGGAGCTGCCCGACCGCCTGTCGCCCGGCGACCTCCTGGTGGTCAACAACACGCGCGTCTTTCCGGCGCGCCTGCTGGGCCGCCGCGTTCCGACCGGCGGCGCCGTCGAATGCCTGCTGATTCGGCGTTGTGCGCCGGCGCGCGTCAATCGCGCGCCTGTAAATGACGAGCACTGGGAAGCGCTGGTCCACCCCGGGCAGAAATTGAAGCCTGGCGAGCAGGTGATCTTCGAGGGCCCGCCTTCGCGCGTCCCGCGCTTCGGCGTGGCAGGCCCGCACAGCCTGCGCGCAGAGATCCTCGAGCGGCGGTTCCATGGCCGGCGGCTGATTCGCCTCTGGACCGACGGCACGGCCGCCGTCGACGAGGTCGTGGACGCCATCGGGCACGTCCCGCTCCCGCCATACATCAGGCGCGCCGATCGCGAATCCGATCGCGACCGCTATCAGACGATGTTCGCGGCGCGCCGCGGATCGATCGCCGCGCCGACCGCTGGGCTGCACTTCACCGAATCGGTGACCGAGGCGCTGCGCGTTCGCGGCGTGCGGATCGCGGCCATCACGCTGCATGTGGGATACGGCACCTTTCAACCGGTCAGGACCGGGCGCATCGAGGAACATCGATTGGACGCTGAACGCTACGAGGTGGACGCGGCTGCGGCACAGGCCGTCAACGCCGCACTCGACGAAGGCCGCCGGGTGATTGCGGTCGGCACGACGACGACGCGGACCCTCGAGGCAGTGGCGGGCGCGAACGGCGGCCGCCTCGCCGCAGGCGCGGGCCAGACGGATCTCTTCATCGTCCCCGGATTCCAGTTCCAGGTGATTCGCGGGCTGCTGACGAACTTCCACCTGCCGCAATCGTCCCTTCTGATGCTGGTGGCGGCGTTCGCGGGCCGCGAGCGCGTGCTGGCGGCGTATGCTGAAGCGGTCGCCCAAAGCTACCGGTTCTACAGCTACGGGGACGCCATGGTGATTCTGTGATTTTTCCCTACGAAGATTTCGACCTGACCGATGTGCGCACCTACCCGCTCAGCTCGCGCGTGAGCAAGGCAAAGGCCGCCGACTTCGCGAAGCCGTGCGGGCCCGGCGCGACGGTCGCGGCGTTTCTCGAGTCGCTGCCGAAGATGCTGGCGGCGGCCGACTTCAAAGCGGTCGTGGCAGCGATGGTCGCGGCTCGACGCAAAGAACGCGGCATCCTGTGGGGCCTCGGGGCGCACGTGATCAAGACGGGACTGGGCCCGGTGATCGTCGATCTGATGGAGCGGGGCTTTGTCTCCGCGCTCGCGACCAACGGCGCCGCGGTGATCCACGACTTCGAGGTGGCGCTCGTCGGCGCCACGTCAGAGGACGTGGACGAGTCGCTCGGTCCGGGGCGATTCGGCATGGCGGAAGAGACCGGCAGGATGCTCAACGAAGCGATTACCTCCGGCACGCGAGCGGGAATGGGCATCGGGCAGGCAGTGGTCCGGGCGCTCGGCGAACGCCAGCCGCCGTTCGGTCATCTCAGCGTGCTGATGGCTGCCGCCCGGCTGAACATTCCCGTCACCGTGCACGTCGCAATTGGCACCGACATCATCCACATGCACCCGGCAGCCTCCGGTGCGGCGTTTGGCGAGGGCAGCCTGCGCGATTTCCGCCACCTCGCCGCGAACGTCGCGAAGCTGGAGGGCGGCGTCTACCTCAATTGCGGGTCCGCGGTCGTCCTGCCCGAGGTCTTCCTGAAGGCCGTCGCGCTCGCGCGCAACCGCGGCCTCGCGCTGACGGACATGACCACGGTCAACCTGGATTTCGTCCGCCTCTATCGTCCGCAGACCAACGTCGTCACCCGCCCGACGGCCGGGACCGGCCGCGGCTACTCGCTCGTGGGACACCACGAGATCATGATTCCGCTGCTGGCCGCGGCCGTGACTAGCGGAATTTAGGATTTCAGATTTAAGATTTAGGATTGGTGTTTCGGCCGGAGTAGCTCAGTTGGTGAGAGCACGCGTCTCATAAGCGCGGGGTCGACAGTTCGAATCTGTCCTCCGGCAAGCCTCATTTTTCAGGGCGTGCCGTCCTGAGCCTGTCGAAGGACGGCACCCTCCCCATATGGATCTCCTGGACCGCGTCAGGCGGACCATCCGCGCGCACGATCTGGCGCGTCCCGATACCCGCCTGCTCGTCGCGCTGTCGGGCGGCTCCGACTCGGTTGCCCTCGCCTATCTCCTGGCCGAGCTCGCGCAACGCAACGAGCTTCGGGTTGCAGGCGTCGTCCATCTGAATCATCAGCTTCGTCCGGCGGCTGACGACGAAGAGGCGTTCTGCGGCGAGCTGGCCGCGCGCCTCGGCTGGCCGTTTCAGGGCCGACGCGCCGATGTCGCGGCGCGCGCCCGGGCCGAGCGGCGGTCGATCGAAGATGCCGCGCGCGCGGCACGCTACGAGCTCTTCGAGCAGGCGCGTCTTCGGCTCGAAGCCGACGCGATTGCCCTCGGCCACACACGCGACGATCAGGCCGAGACCTTTCTGCTCCGGTTGATTCGAGGCGCTGGCTCCCGCGGCCTGTCGGGCATGCACCCGCGCCGCGGCCACGTCGTCCGGCCCCTGCTCGATTGCCGCCGCCGCGAGCTTCGGTCGTTCCTCGAGGAGCGCGGCGTGCCATTCGTCCACGACGAATCGAACGACGACGTCAGCATCCCGCGCAATCGAGTGCGTGCGGAGCTCCTGCCATTCCTCGAACGCCGATTCAACCCGTCGATTGTCGACGTCCTGGCCGACGAGGCCGGGCTGGCTCGCGAGGAGTGGGACTGGATTCAGCGAGCGGCCTGGGACGTTGCCGCGGAAGTCGTCAGCCGGCCGGAGCAGGATGTCTGGGTCCTCGACGTTTCCGCGCTCGAGAGGCTGCCGGCCGCCCTTACCCGCCCAATCGTTCGCGACGCACTCGTTCAGGCCTCGGGTGGACGGCCCATCTCGTTCCGGCACGTGGAGGACGCGCTGAACCTTGCTTTTGCGCCTTCGCCGCCTCGCGGCTCCGGCGCGACGAGCGGGGGGCCCATCGACGGTCCCGGTGTCCGGATGGAACGCCGCGGCGATGTAGTCGTCTTAACCAGCAGGGGCCCGGCGGATCCGGCCCAGGCGAACCTTTTCCGGTATTCGCTGTCTATTCCAGGTGAGGTAGCACTGCGGGAGGCCGGTTGCGTCGTATCGGCCGAAGCGGCGGCGTCGGCAGGGAGTGCCATTTTGAGCAATGCCGCCGTGGCGGTCCTACAGCTCGACCGCTGCCGGATGCCACTCGCGGTCCGAAACCGCCGCCCGGGCGACCGTTTTCGCCCGCTCGGGCTTGGCGGCCGGAAAAAGCTGCAGGATTATTTTGTCGATAAGAAGATTCCGCGGGCTCGACGCGATCAGGTGCCGCTGGTCGTCGACGAGACCGACAGGATCGTATGGGTGGCCGGTCACGGGATCGACGACGAGTTTCGGGTGACAGACCCTGCGCAAGCCGTGCTAATCTTGAGACTTAGACAGGTCTAGGGGGGAACATTGAACTCGACTGTGAAGAGCCTTCTGTTCTGGCTGGTGCTCGTGGTCGTGGGCGTCGTGATCTGGAATGTCTCGACCAGGTTCCAGGTGAAGGAAACGACTGTCCAGTTCAGCGACTTCACGGCACAGGTGAACAACGGTCAGATTGCGGCCGTGACGATCACCGGCCAGGAAATCACCGGGACGAACAAGTCGAACAACACGTTCCGGACGGTTGTCCCCGGCCAGGGCATGTACGAAGGGCTCGTCAACCTCCTGATCGAGAAAAACGTCAACGTCGACGTCAAGGAACAGGCCGTCAGTCCCTGGGCGTCGCTGCTGTATTCGTGGGCGCCGTTCCTGCTCGTCATCGGGTTCTGGGTCTTTTTCATGCGGCAGATGCAGAGCGGCGGGAACAAGGCCCTGTCGTTCGGCAAGAGCAAGGCGAAGCTGTCGTCCAGCTCCCAGAAGAAGGTCACCTTCAAGGACGTCGCCGGGGTGGACGAGGCGAAAGAGGAGCTCCAGGAGATCATCGAGTTCCTCAAGGAGCCCCAGAAGTTCCAGAAGCTCGGCGGACGGATTCCCAAGGGCGTGCTCCTCATGGGCTCTCCGGGAACGGGCAAGACGCTGCTGGCGCGTGCGGTCGCCGGCGAAGCGAACGTGCCGTTTTTCTCGATCAGCGGCTCCGACTTCGTCGAGATGTTCGTCGGCGTCGGCGCGTCGCGCGTCCGCGACCTGTTCGAGCAGGGCAAGAAGAACGCACCCTGCATCGTCTTCATTGACGAGATCGACGCCGTCGGGCGTCACCGCGGCGCCGGCCTTGGCGGGGGGCACGACGAGCGCGAGCAGACGCTCAACCAGTTGCTCGTCGAGATGGACGGCTTCGAATCCAACGAGGGCGTGATCCTGGTCGCCGCGACGAACCGGCCCGACGTGCTCGACCCGGCGCTCCTGCGCCCCGGCCGCTTCGATCGGCGCATTGTCGTCAACCGTCCGGACGTGAAGGGCCGCGAGGGCATTCTCGGCGTTCACACGCGCAAGATCCCGATGGCCGACGACGTGGAAGTGCCGGTGCTGGCGCGCGGCACGGCCGGCTTCTCGGGTGCCGACCTGGCGAACCTGGTGAACGAGGCGGCGCTGAACGCGGCGCGCTACAACCAGAAGGTCGTGCGGATGCACGACTTCGAGTACGCCAAGGACAAGGTGCTGATGGGATCCGAGCGCCGCTCGATGATCATCAGCGACGAAGAGAAGCGCGTCACCGCCATTCACGAGGCGGGGCACGCGCTGCTCGCGGTGCTGCTGCCGCACGCGGATCCGATTCACAAGGTGACGATCATCCCGCGCGGCATGGCCCTCGGCCTGACGCAGCAGTTGCCGATCGACGAGAAGCACAACTACTCGCGCGAGTACCTCAACGACCGGATCGCGATCCTGCTCGGCGGGCGCATCGCCGAGGAGATCACGACGAACAGCCTGACGACCGGCGCCGGCAACGACCTCGAGCGCTCGACGGAAATGGCGCGCCAGATGGTCTGCGAGTGGGGCATGAGCGACGAGATGGGGCCGCTCACCTTCGGCAAGAAGGAAGAGCAGATCTTCCTCGGCCGCGAGATCGCGCAGCACCAGGATTACAGCGAGGACACGGCCCTCAAGATCGATCACGAGGTGAAGCGCTTCGTCACCACGAACTACCGCCGCGCGCACGAGCTCCTCACTGCTCACAAGTCGAAGCTGGAGCAGATCGCCGAGGCGCTTCTGTCACGTGAAGTTCTCGACGCGGAGCAGGTGAAGCGGCTCGCCGCCGGCCTGCCCCTCGAGGATCCGCTGCCGCTGCCGCGCGCCGCCATGTCGCCGGCCGGCGACGAGGACCGCCCGCGCCAGAAAGAGCGGACGACGATCGTCCCAGCACTCAATAAGCCGATTCCCCAGGAATAGGTAAAGCCCGGCAACCTGTAATTAGGAATTTGGAATTTGGAATTTTGAATTCGTGACCGAGGTTGCGACTATTCCTAATTTCTAATTCCAAATTACCGTGACCTTCCCCGCCCGCCGTCTCTACACGGTTCCGCTTCCCGACGGGCGCGTCCTGGAGCTGGGTTCCCGGCCGCTCGTCATGGGCATCCTGAACGTCACGCCCGACTCTTTTGCCGAGGCATCGCCTCGAACCGACCCCGAGGCCGCGATCGAGTTCGCCTTGCAGATGGAAGCAGAGCGGCGCCGATATCATCGACGTCGGCGGAGAGTCGACGCGTCCGGGGGCCGAACCTTTGTCGGCGGCCGAAGAAGCCCGGCGTGTGCTGCCGGTCCTCGCGGGTCTTCGTGGACGCGTGCGCGTCCCGATTTCCATCGACACCTACAAGGCCGAGATCGCGGCGGCCGCCATTGGCGAAGGCGCCGCCATCGTGAACGATGTGAGCGGGCTTCGTTACGAGTCTGCGCTCGGCGGCGTGGTTGCCGCGAGCGGCGCCGCCCTCATCGTGATGCACACCCGCGGCCGCTCCAGGACGATGTACCAGGAGGCCCACTATGACGACCTTGTGCAGGACGTGATCCGGGAGCTCGGCGAGAGCCTTCAGGCGGCCGCGGCCGCGGGCGTCGCTCGGGAGCGCGTGATTGTCGATCCGGGGATCGGGTTTGCCAAACGTCCGGCCGACAGTTATGGTGTGCTGGCCCGGCTGCCCGAGCTGGCGGCAGGCCTGGATCGGCCGGTCCTGACCGGGCCGTCTCGCAAGTCGTTCATGCGCGAGGCGTTAGGCTCCAGGCCGGCGCCGGAACGTGATTGGGGCACGGCAGCGGCCGTCACCGCCGCGGTGCTGGCCGGCGCGCACATCCTCCGCGTGCACGCCGTGGCCGAGATGGTCCAGGTCGTTCGCGTGGCTGAGGAGATTCGTCGGCACCGCAGCGCCTAGGCGCGCACGGCGCGCCTGCGAGGGAGCGGCGCGGGGCGCAGGGGTCCCCGCAAGCGACCGAGCCGGGGTGTGGGCGGAGCCCCACGTAAATATGGATTGGGTGAACGATCTGCTGCGCCGTCCGCCGGCCAACTGGCGGGACCTCCTCGACATCCTCGTGGTGTCGGTGCTCATCTACGAGCTCCTGAAGTTGATTCGCGGCACGCGGGCCGTCCAGATGGCGCTCGGGACCGCGGTCTTCGTCGGCCTGTTCTTCCTGTCGGTCTGGGGACATCTCGAAACGGTCAACTGGCTGATTCGCAACATGGCGGGGTACCTCGTCTTTGCGTTCATCGTCCTTTTCCAGTCCGACATCCGTCGCGCGCTCGCTCACCTCGGGCGGGCGCCGTTTTTTCGCTACTTCGCCAAGGAGGAGTCGGCCGAGGAATCGATCGAGGAGCTGGTGATGGCGACCGGCATGCTGTCGGACAGGCGGATCGGCGCCATCATCGCGATTGAGCGGCAGATCGGACTGCGGAACTACATCGAAGGCGGCATTCCGCTCGACGCGGTGATGACCTACGACCTGCTGCTCAGCATTTTTCAGCCCTCGTCTCCGCTCCACGACGGAGCGGTCATCGTGCAGGGCGATCGGGTGGCCGCGGCCGCCTGCTTCCTGCCGCTGACGGTCAACCCGAGGCTCAGCAAGGAGCTCGGCTCGCGGCATCGCGCCGCGATCGGCCTCACCGAAGAGAACGACTCGGTGGCGATCGTCGTGTCCGAGGAGACCGGGAACATATCCCTCGTTGCCGACGGACAGATCGAGCGCACGCCCGACGCCGACACCCTGCGCGCGCGGCTGCGTTCGCTGATCATGCAGCGCCCGGGGAGGACGGGTCAGACGCGCGTGGAGTACGCGTGAAGGCGATCTGGCCGTTCGGGCATCTCGGGCTGAAGGTGCTGTCGCTCGGCATTGCCGTGCTCCTCTGGATGATCATTGCCGGCGATCAGACCGTCGAGCGCGGGCTCCGCGTGCCGCTCGAATTGCAGCAGTTTCCAGCCGGCCTCGAGCTCCAGGCCGAGCCGCCGGCGCTCGTCGACGTCCGCGTGCGCGGGATCGTCCGATACCCTGAGCCGCCTCGGTCCCGGCGACATCGTCGCGGTCCTCGATCTCAGGGCCGCGAAGGCGGGCCGGCGCCTGTTTCAGCTCACCCCCGAACAGGTGAGGACGCCGTTCGGCATCGAGGTGGTGCAGATCGCGCCGTCGACCCTCGTCTTCGTCTTCGAGCCGACCGCCGTGAAACAGCTGCCGATCGCGCCGGCCGTCGAAGGCGAGCCCGCTCCGGGGTATGTGGTCGGCATGACGACGACCGATCCGCCGACAGTGGAGATCATGGGACCGGAGAGCGCCGTCCAGCTGGCGGACGAGGCGGTCACCGAACCGATCTCGATTGCGGGGGCGGTCGACCGACGTCACCGAAACCGTCAGGGTCGGCCTGCTCGACCCGGCGCTTCGCGTGAAAGGCGTCCGGACCGCGACTGTGAAGGTCCAGGTTCGTCTCGGGCCGCGTGAGCGGACCGTGAGGAACCGGCCGTTGCGGCTCCGCGATCTTCCAGCCAATCTCACGGCGCAGGCGACTCCTCCCGACGTCGACATCGTCGTCCGCGGCAGCCGCGACGGGCTTGCACGGCTGGACGCGGACGAGGTCGTGCCTTTTGTCGATCTCAAGGGGCTCGGCGCCGGGGAGTACGCGCTGACCGTTCACGTCGATCCGGTCGCCGACGCCAACGTCGCACGCGTCGCGCCGGAGACCGTCCACGTGCGCGTCACAGCCTTCAAGGAATAGATGCAGCTCTTCGGCACAGACGGCGTTCGCGGAACGGCCGGCCAGTTTCCACTGGATGCGGCAACGGTGCGGCGGATTGGCGCCGCGCTGGTTCGCGCCCTCCCGCACGGTACGGAATCTCCGCGTCTCCTGATCGGCCGCGATACTCGCGAGTCGGGGGCATGGATCGAGGCAGAGCTGGCGCACGGCGCGGCCGGTGAAGGCGCGTCGGTGACGAGCGCCGGCGTGGTGCCGACGCCAGCCGTCGCCTACCTCACGCGGACCGGTCCGTACGACGCCGGCGTCGTGATCTCAGCCTCGCACAATCCCTTCGAGGACAACGGCATCAAGGTGTTCTCGGGCCGCGGCGAGAAGTTCACCGAAAAGGTCGAACGTGAAGTGGAAGCGATCGTCGCCGATCCGTCGTGGCAGGCGCGATCCGGCGCGGCGGTGCCGCTGCCCACGGCCGCGCTCGTCGCACCGTATCTCGATCACCTGCGCGCGGTGGTGGAGGATCGCGCGGCGCTGCGGGGTATCACGCTCGCGATCGACTGCGCCAACGGGGCAACGACGACGGTCGCGCCCGATCTGTTTCGCTCGCTGGGGTTCGACACCGGTGGTGATTGGCGATCACCCCGACGGCCGCAACATCAACCTGCGATGCGGCTCCACGCACCCTGAGCGGCTGGTCGCAGGTCGTGGTCGAGAAGAAGTGCGCGTTGGGCGTCGCCTTCGACGGCGACGGCGACCGGGCGATTTTCGTCGACCAGGCCGGCGACATCGTCAACGGCGACGCCGTGCTGCTCATGTGCGCCCGGCAACTGCAGCGCGAAGGGCGGTTGAAGGGGAACGCCATCGTTGCGACCGTGATGAGCAACATCGGCCTCCAGATCGCGCTCGCTGAGACCGGCATCGGGATCGTGCGCTGTCCGGTCGGCGACAAGTACGTGATGGAGGAGATGCTCGCCCGCGGGCTGTCGCTCGGCGGAGAACAGTCGGGCCACATCATCTTCTCCGACTACCTCTTCACCGGTGACGGCCTGTGCACCGCGCTGAACGTGCTGCGGACCGTCGCGCACGTCGGGCCGGACGCTGGCCGAGCTGGCGAAGGATCTCGTGACCTACCCGCAGATCCTGATCAACGTGCGCGTGCGCGAGAAAGTCGACCTGGCGACCGTGCCGGCGATTGCCGACGCGATCGCGCGCGTCGAGCAGCGCCTCGACGGCCAGGGGCGCCTCGCTCGTCCGCTACTCGGGCACCGAGCCGCTCCTGCGCGTCATGCTCGAGGGCCGCGACCGAGCACGAGGTTCGCGCGTGGGCGCAGGAGATTGCCGATGTCGTCAAGCGTGAGCTCGGTTAGCAGATCGACCTCGGCCGGCTCTGTGTCCGAGCCCCGAGACCCGAGCCCCGAGCCCCGGCCATGATCCGCCTCTCCGTCAACGTCAACAAGATCGCGACCATCCGGAATTCCAGGGGCGGCAGCGTGCCGCGGGTGCTGGACGCGGTCGCGGGTGTGCGTCGATGCGGGCGCGCACGGGATCACGGTCCACCCGCGCGCCGATCGCCGACACATCACGCCGGACGATGTTCATGACATCGCGAACGCGCTCGCGCCGCTTCGGCCGCAGGTCGAATTCAACATCGAAGGCGATCCGCGGCCCGATCTGCTCGCCCTGGTGAAGGACGTCCGCCCCGATCAGTGCACGCTCGTGCCGGTCGTCCAGGGCGAGATCACGAGCCAGGCGGGATGGGTTGCCGCCACGGCGGCGGGGCTGCCGGCGGTCGTTCGCGAGCTGAAGGCACTTGGGATTCGCGTCAGCCTGTTCGTCGATCCGACGGAGGAGGCCATCCGGCTTGCGGCGGCAGCCGGCGCGGATCGTGTCGAGCTGTACACCGAACCGTTCGCGCGGGCATTCGAGCGGGGCCTCGCTCAGGCGGCCGCGTCATTCGGCGAGTACGCGCGGGCCGCCAAGCTCGCCCACGGGCTGCGGCCTCGGCGTCAACGCCGGGCACGATCTCGATCTCGACAATCTGATGCTCTTCCGGGCGCTGCCGCATCTGGATGAGGTGTCGATCGGCCACGCCATCGTCTCGCGCGCGGTGTTCGTGGGGCTTGAGCGCGTGGTCCGCGAGTACCTCGCCGTGCTGGCCGGAGCGCCCGCGCCGGAGAGTCCGCTCCCCGGGTGAGCGAGCCCGCGGCTTGCCCACCGTAGCGCGCTCGAGCGAGGTGAGCGAAGGCGGGCCTGAGTTATGATCGATTGTTCCGCATGAAATCAGAAGCGGTCGCCTTCGGAGTCGCCGGAATTCTCTTCGGTCTCATCGCCGGCTGGATCATCGGCAGCCAGTACGAGTCCGCGCGGCGTCAGCCGATGTCGGCAGCCGCGGCGGCGGCGTCGCCGGCGGCGCCGCAGGCCCAGGCCCCGCCGCCGCTCGACGAAGCCAAGGTGACGGCGTTCAGGAGCGCCGCCGAGCGTGAACCCAAGAACGCCGCTCCGCGCGCGCAGCTCGGCGACCTGTATTTCGGCGCGGAGCGGTTCGACGAAGCGGTCAAGTGGTACGAACAAGCGCTCGCACTGACACCCAACGACGTCCGGGTCAGCTCGCAGCTCGCCATGGCGTACTACTACACGAACCAGACCGATCGCGCGCTGCAGCAGCTCGAGCGCTCGACCAAGGTCGATCCGAAGCACGCGGAGACGTGGCTGAACCTTGGCTTCGTCCGGGCGTTCGGGAAGCAGGATCTGACCGGCGCTGAACAAGCGTGGCAGCAGGTGCTCAAGATCGCGCCGGATGCTCCCGAAGGCCAGGCGGCGAAGCGCGCCCTCGATAGCCTGCGGTCGGCCCATCCCGGAGGAGCGTCGACCGCGACCCCCTGAGTGAGCCATCGGCCGTGATGCTGCGGTATCTCCTCATCCTGGTGTTGATCGCGATCGTCGCCCGCGCCTTCTGGCGGATCGTCGACGGCGTCGTCGAAGGGATGCGCATTGGACCGCCGCCTTCGCCGTCCGGGCGCACGCCCGTGGCTGGCGTGCCGATGGAGCGCGATCCGGTGTGCGGGACCTTCGTCGTCCGCGAGCGCGCGGTCACGCTCGGCGACCGGCGATCGCCGCGTCTACTTCTGTTCCGCCGTGTGCCGCGACAAGTACCGGGCCCGAACTCGCATGACGACACCGAGTCCGCGCTGCGCGCCGACATCGTCGAGGTGGGCCGGCGCATGTACGCGCGTGGCTACACGGCGTCGAACGACGGCAACATCAGCGTCAGGCTCGGGGCCGATCGCCTGCTGATGACGCCCAAGAGCGTCTGCAAGGGCTTCATGACGCCGGACATGATGTGCATCACCGACCTGGAGGGACGCAAGCTCCAGGGCGATCGCGATCCCTCGAGCGAGATGCTGATGCACCTCGAGGTGTACCGGCAGCGTTCGGACGTGCAGGCGGTCGTCCACGCGCATCCGCCGATCGCGACCGGGTTCGCCGTGGCCGGCATTCCGCTGACCCGCGCCGTGCTCGCCGAGGTGCTCACCACGCTCGGCAGCATTCCGATCGCGGAGTACGCGACGCCGTCGACGCAGGAGCTGCCCGACGCCGTCCGGAAGTACATCAAGGCGCACGACGGCATGCTGCTCGCCAACCACGGCGCGCTGACCGTCGGCGCCGACCTCTACTCGGCGTACTACAAGATGGAGACGATCGAGCACTTCGCCAAGATCAGCCTGGTCGCGCGGCTGCTCGGCCGCGAGAACCTGATCGCACGCGAGGAGGTCGCGCGGCTGCAGGAGCTTCGCGGCACCTACGGGATCAAGGCGCCGGCGCCGATCTGCGCCGACGAATCGGTCGCGGCGCCGTCCAGCAGACGCCGCCGCGCTCTGCCAGATCGTCGAGGCGCCGTCCAGGCGGCGGCCAGCGGCTCGTGCCCGACGTCGTCGTCCCTGGCGTGGCAGACGGCGCGCGGACCTGATGGCGACGCGGAAATTCGGTTAACATACCGCGAGCTCTCCGCTCTCATCGAGGAAGCCATTCGAAGCTCTGAAGTAGATCGTCGGCGAACGACGAACGAAGAGACCCGAGCACGACGCGAACGACGAACGACGAACGACGAACGACAAGGAGCCAGTAATGGGTGAGGCGCTGGGGATGGTCGAAACGAAGGGGCTCGTCGCGATGATCGAGGCGGCTGACGCCATGGTCAAGGCGGCGAAGGTGACCCTCGTCGGCTGGGAGAAAATTGGCGCCGGTTACGTCACCGCCATCGTGCGAGGTGACGTCGCTGCGGTGAAGGCGGCCACCGACGCCGGCGCCGCCGCGGCGCGGCGCGTCGGCGAGCTGGTCTCGGTTCACGTGATCCCGCGTCCGCATGCCAACCTCGAGGACGCGCTGCCGATCGGAAAGGCGACCGTGGCCAAGGTGTGAACGCGCGGGGTTGACAGGTGCTCCTGGCGAAAATCGTCGGAACCGTCGTGGCGACACGGAAGGATCCGCGCCTGGTCAGCAACAAGCTGCTCGTCGCGCGGCCTGTCGATCCCCGCGGCAAGGCCGAGGGCGGCTACCTGGTCGCCGTCGACACGGTCGACGCCGGTGTCGGCGAAACCGTGCTGATCGTGAGCGGCAGCTCGGCCCGCATGGCCGCCGGCCTGAAGGACTGCCCGGTCGATGCCGCCGTCGTCGGCATCGTCGACGAAGTTGAGATCAATGAAGAATGACGACAGCGATGCAGCTAGCCCGCGTGATCGGTGACGTCGTCGTGACCCGCAAGGACGAGAACCTCGTCGGCCTCAAGCTGCTCATCGTCCAGCCGCTCACGCCGGAACGCGAGCCGGCCGGCCGTCCGCTGGTCGCGGCCGATGCGGTCGGCGCCGGCGTCGGCGAGGAAGTGTTCTTCGTGCGCGGCAAGGAAGCCAGCTTCCCGTTCTACCCGTCAGAGCCGGCGGTCGATGCCGGCATCGTCGGCATCGTCGATCACTGGACGGTCGAGCGCTGACGCGCTTGATGCTGATAAATCTTAAGTTTCATTGTTCATGTTGATAGGTCGTGTCGTCGGCACGGTCGTGTCGACGCAGAAACATCGCAAGTTCGAGTCGGCGAAGCTGCTGCTCGTCCAGCCGTTGAATGCGGACGACACGGCGCGCGGCGACCTGCGATTCTGGCGGTGGACGGCGTCGGCGCCGGCGTTCATGAAAAAGTGCTGGTCGTCGTCGAGGGCCGTGCCGCCGGCGAGACGCTCGGGCGGAAGGCGGCGCCTGTCGACGCGGCCATCGTGGGAATCATCGATTCAGTGGACGTCCAGGAGTGAACCCGGGAGTGAACGAAGCCGAGCTGCGCGAGATCGTGCGCGACGCGATTCGGCGGCGAACGGGCCGTGAGGGCGATGCTGCGCCGGCCGCTGCCGCTGTTCCCGGGAACATGCGAGCCACGCGCTCCTGCCGCTTGCGCGCGGCGGCGATGGCGACGGCGCCTGCCTGATCGAGCCGTCCGTCCGCTGCACACACTGCGGCTACTGCCTTTCGTACGGACACTAGTGCTTTTTTTCGAAGCCACATAGGGTCACCGCAGAGGATATCGCTCCATGCCCTCCATCCTCGTCACCCGCAAGCTTCCATCCTCGATCCTTTCGAAGCTCGAACCTGTCGGCACCGTCGAGCTGTATGCCGACGATGGGACGATGCCGCACGAAGAGCTGATCGCCCGGGCGGCCGACAAGGACGCGGTCGTCTGCATGCTGACCGACCGGATCGATCGGGCCGTCATCGACGCGGCCAGCCCGCCTGAAGGTCGCGGCGAACGTCGCCGTCGGCTACAACAACGTCGACGTCGGCTACGCGAAATCCAGGGGCGTCATCGTGACCAATACGCCTGACGTCCTCACCGAGTCGGTCGCCGACTTCACGTGGGCGCTGATCCTCGCCGTGACACGCCGGCTGTCGGAAGGTGAACGGCTGGTGCGGCGCGGGGGATGGAAGGGGTGGGCGTTCGACTTCATGCTCGGCACCGAGTTGCGGGGCAAGCAGATCGGGATCGTCGGCTTCGGCCGCATCGGCCAGGCGGTCGCGGCGCAGGGCGCCCGCGTTCGGGATGCGCGTCGCGTACGCGGGACGGCGGGACGCGGGTGTCGCTGGCGCGGAACACATGTCGCTCGATCGCCTGCTGAACTCCTCCGACGTGGTGTCGCTGCACGTGCCGCTGACGGGCGACACGCGCCACCTGATCGACAAGCGGGCGATCGCGCGAATGAAGCGGTCGGCCTATCTCATCAACACGGCGCGGGGTCCGGTCGTCGACGAGGAAGCGCTCGCATGGGCGCTGCAGCAGCACCTGCTGGCCGGTGCGGCGCTCGACGTCTACGAGAACGAGCCGGCCATTCATCCCGACCTGCTGCGGCTCGAAAACGTGCTGCTCGTTCCGCACCTTGGCAGCGGAACCACGGAAACCAGGCTTGCCATGGCGTCGCTCGCTGTCGACAACGTCGTCGCCGTCCTGAGCGGCCGGCCGCCGCTGACGCCGGTCGGGTGATGCCCAGGGTCGAGCGAAAGAGAGCGATCGAGACGGTGATGCGCCGCCTGGCGCGCGCCATCGACGGCCTCGAGCTGCCCGCCGTCGAGAAGATCTCGGAACGCCAGCAGGAGAATCCCTTCCACGTCCTGATCGGCACGCTCCTGTCGGCTCGCACGCAGGATGCGACGACGCTGGCCGCCTCGACGCGCCTGTTTCGGCCGAGCGCCAACCCCTCGCGCGATGGCAGCGCTGACCGTCAGGCAGATCGAACGGCTCATCTACCCGGTCAGCTTCTACCGGAACAAGGCCAGGCACGTGAAGGCCACGTGCCGGTTGCTGCTCGAGCAGTTCGGCGGCAGGGTGCCCTCGACGATGGAGGAACTGCTCCTGCTGCCCGGTGTCGGGCGGAAGACGGCCAACCTTGTGCTGATTCTCGGGTTCAAGAGCCAGAGCGCAACATCTGCGTGGATACTCATGTCCATCGGATTTCGAACCGGCTCGGATGGGTTCGGACATCGACGCCCGAGGAAACCGAGCAGGCGCTTTACCGGGTCGCGCCAGAACCGCTGGTGGCCCTCCATCAACCTCTATCTCGTCACCTGGGGGCAGAACGTCTGCCGGCCCGTCTACCCGCGCTGTCTCGCGTGCGTGCTGAAGTCGATGTGTCCGCGAGTGGGCGTCACGCGCCGTCCACGGTTGGCGCGCGATGAGAGCCGCCGCCATCTGGCTCGTGTCGGTCCTCTGTTGCTCTGCCTGCATGGCGGCCGCGCAGAGCATCGGACCGGTGATCGTCGTCGAAACGAGCCGCGGCACGTTCTCGTTCGAGACGTTCCCGAACGACGCGCCGCTGACCGTCGCGCACGTCGTCGCGCTCGTGAAGAGCGGCTTCTACGACGGCCAGCGCGTCCATCGCGCCGTTCCCGGGTTTCGTCGTCCAGTTTGGCGATCCGCAGACCCGCGACACCTCGACCCGCGCGCTCTGGGGCCGCGGCGCGGCCGCCGCGCAGCGGCAAGCCGATTGGCGCTGCCGAAATCACCAGACGCCGGATCCACGTCAAGGGCGCTGTCGCGCATGGCGCATCTCGGCGACCCGGCTAAGGCCGACAGTCAGCTCTACGTGACGCTGGCGAATCGGCCGGACCTCGACGGGCAGTACGCCGTCTTCGGCCAGGTGACTGACGGGGAAGAGGTCGTCGAGTCGCTGCAGGTCGGCGACGTGATTGCGCGGGTTTCCGTGAAGCCGTAGCGATCGATGGCGAACGATCCCGATCCACGCTGGGAACGCTTCGCTGCTCGAGAACCGTACTTCGCGGTCCTCACCTCGCCGCAGTTCCTGCGCCAGAACCTCACGCCCGAAAACCAGCGCGCCTTCTTCGAGAGCGGCGATGCGCTCGTCGCGTCGATGTTCCGGGCGATCGAGCTGCAGCTGAGCCCGTACTTCAATCCCAGCGCCATCCTGGAGTACGGCTGCGGTGCCGGCCGGCTCGTCATTCCGCTGGCGCGTCGAGCCGCCCGAAACGCCGGATCGGTGACCGCCGTCGATCGGTCGCCAGCCATGCTCGGCACCGCTCGACACGAAGCCGAGCGGCACGGCGTCTCGAACGTCGAGTTCCTGGCGCCCGGCCGAGCTCTTTTCCGGCAATCGCACGTTCGACTTCATCACGTGCTACTTCGTCCTGCAGCGGCTGCCTCCCGATCAGGGACTGCCGCTCATGGAGGCGCTCCTCGAACGTCTGACGCCAAAGGGCGTCGGTGTCTTCCACGTGCCGTTCAGGAGCACGGCGGCGGGCTGCGGTGAAGGCGCTGCGATGGATGCGACGCTCGGTGCCTGGCGCGAACGCGCTCGTCAACATGGCGCGTCGGCCGGCCGGCCGCGGAGCCCTTCGTGCGGTACGCTACACCTACGACCTGGCGCGCGTGTTCGACGTGCTTCAGGCGGCTGGCATCGAGACCATGCACGTCGTGTTCGAGCCGCACGAGGGGCTCGAGACCGCGCTGCTGTATCTGGAGAAGCCGGCCGAGCGACCGCCGCCGGACTCGCCTGACGATGTCGCCGCGCCGATCGAGGTCGCCGAGTTGATCGAGCAGACCACGATCGAGGAGCTCAATCAGGCGGCCGAGGAGTACTTCGCCTCGATCACGAACTGGGATCATCAGCTCACCAAGCCGTTCAGCCAGGCTCACGAGGCGCCGACGCTGCTCATCGACATGGCCGTCCTGATGCAGGGACTGCAGCTGACGGCCGGCGCGACCGTTCTCGATTTCGGGGCGGGCACCGGATGGTTCGCGCGCTTCCTCACACAGCTCGGCTGCCGCGTCGATCCTGCTGGACGTGTCGGAAACGGCCCTGGCGATGGCGCGGGAGCTGTACCGGCGGCAGCCGGTCATCGGAGACCGGCCGGCGCCGGAGTTCCTGCTGTTCGACGGCCGGACGATCCCGCTGCCGGACGCGAGCGTCGATCGCGTCCTGAGCTTTCATGCGTTTCATCACGCGCCGCATCCGGTCGCGATCCTCGAGGAGCTGGGCCGCGTCCTCAAGCCGGGTGGCATCGCCGGCTTCGCGGAGCCGGGGCCGCGCCACTCGCAGAACGCCCGTGTCGCAGTTCGAGATGCGCAACTACCGGGTCGTGGAGAACGACGTCGACGTCCACGCCATGTGGCGGGCGGCGAAGACATTCGGCTTTCGCGACCTGCAGCTGGCGGTCTTCCACGGCCCGCCGTTCCGCGTCTCGCTCGAGGCCTTCGAGGACTTTCTCGCCGGCGGGCCGGCCACCGCGCCCTGGGTGACCTCCACGCGTGTGTTCCTGAGGAACGCCCGAACCTTTTTCCTCACCAAGGCGGGCACCGAACGACTGGACAGCCGCCGCGCCGAGGGCCTCGCGTGCCACATCCACACGCCGGCGGTCGAGCAGGTGGTTCGATCCGGCTCGCCGATCGCCATCGACGCGCTCGTGACCAACACCGGCACGTCCACCTGGCTGCCGTGGGGCGCCGGTCATGGCGGCGTGGGCTGCGGCGCGCACCTCTACGATGCGGAGGGGGCGCTGCTGGACTTCGACGCGGGCGTGTCGCCAATCGGCGAACCAGCGCGGGAGATCGCGCCTGGCGAAACCGTACCCGTCCGGATCACTGGTGCCGCCGCAGCGCGACGGCCGCTACGTCGTCGAGCTCGACTGTGTCGCCGCGCACGTCTCGTGGTTCGCACCGCTCGGATCGCGTCCGGTGCGCGTGACGATTAACGTCGATTCGTAGGGCGGGCCTTTAGGCCCGCCGATCGCGCGAGCCGACCCTAAAAGGGTCGGCCTACAGACAAGCGGCCCACCTGCGTGCGCTGCACGTTGACGGCGCCCGTCAGCTCCGGGAAACGTTCGACGAACTCGGGCGGATACTCGCCTTCGATCGGCTCTCCGAGCTGCCGCTTGATCATGGCGGCGTTGGCGACCGACTTCGCCGAGAAGTGGTTGTTCGTGTACAGGTACGCCTTCTTGACCAGCTCTCGCGCCGCGGACGCGGTCTCGGTGAATTCCTTCAGCTCCTCGTCCGAGTACAGATAGTCGTAGCGATCCTCCGGCTTGTCGTGCCGCCACCAGTTGGCCGCGTTCCGGCCGTGGAGGCGCATGTAGTAGAAGCCTTTGACGTTCGGCAGGTAGTTCTGGCGGATCGAGAACCGGAACTTCGGCTCGTCGATCTGCACCCACGCGGCGCCGAAGCGCGTTGAGCAGCGTCAGCGTCTCGCCGAAGGCGTCGCTCCAGCTGCTGTGGCGCAGTTCCACCGCAACCGCGTACCCGCGCAAACGCGTCGAGTAGCGCTGCGAGGTAGTCCTGCGCCGCTGATCGGTCCGCTTGAAGCTCGCCGGGAACTGCGCGAGCAGGGGCCCGAGCTTGCCCGACTCGCGCCAGCGGATCGATGCCGCGCTTGAACTCGTCGAGATCCGCGGCCGTCGGCCGCGCCAGCGCGTCGACGGCGTCCGGAGTTCGTGGCGTCCGGCAGCGAGCGCTCGACGCGCTCCTTGAACATGCGGGGATGCGTGAACTTCTGATACAGCTTGACGGCGAACTCGAACCCGGCCGGCGTTCGCGCGGCCCAGCCGCTGCGTCACCTCGGCGCGCGGCTGGCCGTAGAAGGTCGAGTTCACCTCGACCGTGTCGAAGTGCTCCGCGTAGAACGCGAGCTCGTCGAAGCTCTTCGGACGGCCGCGCCGTGCGGGATAGAACACGCCGTTCCACGTGCCTCGACCGCTCGGGTAGTTCCAGCCGGCGGTGCCGATGCGCAGGTTCGACCACCATCGTCGGACTAGAGCGGACGCTAGGTCTGACCTGACCTGTGTCGCGAGCGAGCGCGCCGAGCTGCGCGAACGGGCGACGTCCAGAGACTAGTGACAAGCTCGGTCGATCATGCTGACGATCAACGAGATCTTCTACTCGATCCAGGGCGAGTCGACGCGGGCGGGACAGCCGTGCGTGTTCGTGCGGCTGACCGCGTGCGACCTCCGCTGTTCGTGGTGCGATACGTCGTACGCGTTCCACGAGGGCCAGAAGCGCACGCTGGACGAGGTGATCGCGGACGTCGAGCGGTACGGGTGCCAGCTCGTCGAGATCACCGGCGGCGAACCTCTGCTGCAGGACGACGTCTACCCGCTGATGCGAGCGGCTGCTCGACAGCGGCCGGACGGTGCTGCTCGAGACCGGCGGGCACCGGCCGATCGGCGACGTTCCCGGCGAGGTGATCAAGATCGTCGACGTCAAGTGCCCGGCGAGCGGCGAATCCGACAGGAACGACTGGAGCAACCTCGACGCGCTGTCGCCGCACGACGAGGTGAAGTTCGTCATCGAGAATCGCGGCGACTACGACTTCGCCGTCGACGTCGTGCGCCGCCATCGCCTGGCCGGCGCGGTGCGCGGCGATTCTGTTCTCGCCGGTGCACGGCGTGCTGCAGCCCAGAACGCTCTCCGAGTGGATGCTGGCCGACCAGCGTGCCGGCGCGCCTGCAGGTGCAGCTCCACAAGTACATCTGGCCGGCCGTCGACGCGCGGCGTCTGAATGAAAGCGGTCGTCCTGCTGAGCGGCGGCCTCGACTCCTACACGGCCGCCGCGATCGCGCGGGCCGACGGCTTCTCGCTGTGCGCGCTGACGATTCACTACGGCCAGCGCCATGCGCGCGAGATCGAGGCCGCCCGGCGCGTGGCCGAGGCGCTCGGCGTCGAGGCGCACCTCGAGCTTGCGCTCGATCTCAGGAACATCGGCGGGTCGGCGCTCACCGCTGGCGCCGACGGTCCCGCACGGCCGCGACCTGGGCGCGACTGACATTCCGGTCACCTACGTCCCGGCGAGGAACACGATTTTCCTGTCGCTGGCGCTCGCGCTGGGCCGAAGCGCTCGGCGCGCGCGACCTGGTGATCGGCGTCAACGCGCTCGACTATTCCGGCTATCCCGACTGCCGCCCCGAGTTCATTCGCGCCTTCGAACGCGTCGCCGCGCTGGGGACGCGCGCCGGCGTGGAGGGCGGCGCGTTCCGCATCCACACGCCGCTCATCGACCTGACCAAGGCCGAGATCATCCGCCGCGGTCTGCAGCTCGGGCTCGACTACGCGCTCACGCACAGCTGCTACGATCCGCTGCCCGACGGTTCGCCGTGCGGCACGCTGCGACAGTTGTCGTGCTGCGTGCACGCGGTTTCCATGAAGCCGGCGTCCCCGACCCGCTGCTCCTGGGCTAGAATCGCGCTCAGCGCGTGAAATTCCTCGAGCGTCAATCGATCGGCGGTCAGCTGGCGACGGCGATCTGCGCGCTCCTCGTTCCGCTGATCGTCGCCGTCGCTCTGGTCGGCCAATCAGACCCGGCTCGAGCGGCGGCACGAGGTCGAGCAGACAGCGGCGTCGGTGGCCGGCGCGTCGGCGGCGTACCTCGAGCAGTATCTCGAGAGCCTCGATGCGATCGCCGCGGCCGCCGTGCAGCATCCCGCCGTGAAGGCGCTCGAACCTGGATGCTGCCATGAGCTGTTCACGCAGACTCCTCGCGCATCAGCCGCTCCTCACCAACGTCGTCCTCACGCGACCCGATGGGACGCTGAAGGCCGCGGCCGCTGCCGGCCGCGTCGACGGCGTCGATTTCGCGCGCGTGGGTCGGCGAAGGTGACGACGACCGGGCAAGCCGGTGATCAGCGACTGGTACAAGGGCCAGGTCAGCGGAAAACCGGTCGTCGACGCTCGGCTACCCGGTGCGCGCGGCCGACGGAGCCGTCGCCGGCGCGCTCGGCTTGAGCATCGATCTCTCCCGTCTGCAGATCGTCTTCGCCGAAGTGCCCTTGCCGGCGGGGTCGGTCATCACGCTGCTCGACCGTTCCGGACTGGTTCTCGCCCGCAGCGTCGACGCCGAGCGTTTCATCGGCACCACGGTGACGCCGCCGCCAGCCGACGTCGCCGGCGCGCCGCCGACCGCTGACCGGCGGAACCCGACGGCGTCGAACGGATTGCGGCGCTCGGATCCGTGCGGCGCGGCCCCTGGGTCCTGAGCGTCGGCGATTCCCCGCAGCGTGGTGCCCGAGTCGCTCCGTCCGCTCTGGCGCCGCAACGTGCTGATCATCAGCGTCGTCCGCGCTGGCGCTGCTCGCGCTCGGCCTGCTGATCGCGTCGCAGACGGCGCTCCACGTCAATCGCCTGCGCTCGGCGGCCGAACAGATCGCCGACGGCAACCTGTCGCCGCCGGCCCGGATCGCGTCGCCGAACCGCGAGTTCTCGCAGCTGCAGGACGCGTTCATCCAGATGGCCGGCAACCTCCGCGACACGCGCGATGCGCTGGATCGCCAGGTCGAGCAGGAGCGCAAGATGAACGAGACGCTGCACTCGCTCGAGCGGCAGGTCGTCAGGCAGGAACGCCTGGCCGCGGTTGGCGTGCTGGTCTCCGGCGTCGCACACGAATTGAACAACCCGCTGCAGGCCATTCTCGGCACGGCGGAGCTGCTCGAGCATCAGCCGGATCATGTCGCCGGACGCGCTCGACGAGATCGCGTTCCTGAAGACGCAGAGCGGCCGCGCCCGCGAGATCATCCGCAACCTGTCGCGCTTCAGCAGCCAGCAGAGCGGGCCCGCCGATCGCCCGTCGACCTGCGCGACGTGGTCGCCGAGGTCGTCCAGCTCCGGCGCCGCGATCTCGACAGCATCCGGCATCGTGCTCGACGTCGAGACGACGTCGTCGCGGAAGGTCCACGCCAACTTCACCGAGCTCGAGCAGGTGACGCTGAATTTCGTGATCAACGCGCAGCAGTCGATCGAAGCGTCGCGAGCCGAGCGCGGGCGCATCATCGATCCGCGTCCGCGACGAAGGCCGCCGGGTGAGGCTCGAGGTGCTCGACAACGGCGCCGGGCGTCGAACCGGCCGACGAGCCGAAGCTGTTCCAGCCGTTCTTCACGACCAAGCCGGTCGGCAAGGGAACCGGCCTCGGACTGTCCGTCAGCTACGGCATCATCGACTCGTACGGCGGCACCATCGGCTACATGCGCAACGAGTGGGGCGGCGCGACCTTCTTCTTCGAGCTGCCCGCCGTCGAACCGGGCGATCCGCGCCATGACCCATCGGCTGTACTACACAGATCCGTATAAGCGCGCCTTCGACGCGTCCATCATCGAGCGTCGCGAGCGACGCGGGCCGGCTCGTCCGTCCGGTTGGATGACACCGCCTTCTATCCAACATCCGGAGGTCAGCCCTTCGACACCGGGACGCTGGCCATCCCGGCGGCGCGGTCCTCCAGGTCGTCGATGTCATCGACGCCGAAGACGGCGCCGTGATCCATGTCGTCGCGGCAGATGCCGCCGGGTGTCGAGCCGGGGTCAGCCGGTGCACGGAGAGATTGAGTGGCCGCGGCGATTCGATCACATGCAGCAGCACACCGGCCAGCACCTGCTGTCGGCGGCCTTCGACCGGCTCTTCGCCGCGCGCACCGTCAGCTTCCACCTGGGCGTCGGCCGCCTGCACGATCGATCTGTCCCGCGAGATGGCGCCGAGCGAGATCGCCGCGGCCGAAGCCGAGGCAAACCGGGTCGTCTGGGAGGATCGTCCCGTCGTCATCCGCTTCGTGACCGCGGAGGAAGCGCTGCGCCTGCCGCTGCGCAAGGAGCCGGCGCGCGAAGGCCTGCTGCGGCTGATCGACATCGAGGGCTTCGATCTGTCGGCGTGCGGAGGCACGCACGTCGAACGCACCGGCGCAGTCGGCATCGTCGCCGCCACCGCGCTGGGAGCGGTTCAAGGGCGGTCAGCGCGTGGAGTTCGTCTGCGGCGGCCGGGCGCTCGCGCGCTTCCAGTCGCTTCGCGATCACCTCGCCGCGGCGACGCGCCGCCTGTCGGTGCTTCCGGGCGAGCTCGCACCGGCAATCGAACGGCTGCAGAACGAGGCGAGGGACTCGAAGCGTGCCAGCGCGACGCTCCAGACCGATCTCGCACGGTATCGCGCGCAGGACATGCTGGCCGTTCGCCGAGCGCGATTCGGTCCGGCGCTGGCGGTCTGCCAGGTCGTCGAAGGCGAGATGACCTGGCTGAAGCTGCTCGCCGCTCGAGTTCACGTCAGAACCCGGACGCGTCGCCGTGCTGGTCTCGAACGAGACGCCGGTCGGGCGTGGTCGTTGCCGCCTCGCCGGACACGGGCGTTGCGGCGAACACGCTCCTGGGCCGAGCTGCTGACGCGCTTCGGCGGGCGCGGCGGCGGCAAGGCCGATCTCGCGCAGGGCGGCGGCCTCGACAGCCTCTCCTGAGACTGTCGTCGCGGACGGCAGCCACGCGTCATTCAGCGCGGACAGCCGACGCCCGAACCCTCTCCGAATTGTCAGGCGCTTCACGTCCGAATGACTTAACGTCACCCCATTCCTCGTCGAGAGCTGCCCATGACCACCTCGGAGACTCGACCTGCCGCCATCGCGCCGATCGCCTACATCTTCCAGGCGAATGACGGCCTGATTCGCCAGACGCTCAGCGATTTGCCGGCCGAGGCGCTGTGGAAGCAGCCCGGCGGCCACGGCAACTCGATCATGTGGATCGTCGGCCACATCACGCAGACCCGCGCCGGGCATGCTGTCGCTCCTCGGCGAGCGCGCGTCGACCGGCTGGGGCGAGCTGTTCCGCCGCGGTGCGCAGCGTCAGGACCCGTCCGCCTACCCGGAGCCGCAGGCGATCAAGACCGTGGGCATCGATCTGACGAAGCGGCTGCACGCGAAGCTGGCCACGATCACCGAGGACGAGCTCGCCGCGCCGGTCACCCGCCGTCAAGCTGCCGAACGTCAACACCGTTGGTCGACGCGCTGGCGTTCTTCGCGTTCCACGAGGCCTACCATGTCGGCCAGCTCGGGTATGTGAAGAAAGCGCTCGGCTACACGCCGATTGCCGGATAGATCCGCCGGAATAGGGCCGTAGGGCGACCCTTTTCGGTCGCAGGAGCCTGTGAGCCTGTCGATGTCCGTTTCTCGCATTGCCGGGTATGGCACGGACATCGACGGCGGCGGCTCTCGCGTGCGCCATCCTGATCGCACCTGCGGCGGCGACTGAAACGGCCGCGCAGAATCCCCCGGCGGACGACCGAACGCCCCTTGGTTACGGTCAGCTTCGGGGCGGGGCCGATCGTGACGGGCTACCACCTGGTCGAACTGCCACGGCTGGTCTCGGGGTGGGCCGGAACCAGCTTCCTCGTGAAGGAGCCTTCGGGGCTGACGGGCTCCGTTCACGTGCGGATCCGTCGATCGCTGATCCTCGAGGGAGAGGTCACATACGCGTCGGGCGCGCGTTCACTGGCATCGACCCAGGGCGAATACAGCCAGTTCGAGCGCCCGACGCGGTTCGTGGCCGATACGACGTTCTTCATCGACGAATCGCTCTCCCAGACCTCCGTGGTTGGGAACCTGTTGGTTCCGGTCGCCACGACTGTGCCGCGAGTCTCGACGTTCTTCGGCGGCGGCGGCGGCGTGCGCGCGACGGTCACGCGCCTGGACACGTTGCTGTCGTGTGCGCCTCGAGTGCCAACCGGCTGTGACGGACGGCCTGACGTGGAGGGCCATGAACGTGGAACGACGTTCAGCCCGATCCTTCAAGTGACCTACGGCGTCGACATCCTCGTCCGACCGCGCCTGTCCGGGTTTGCCGCCCTGAGATGTTCCGTTCGAGCCGGCTTCGGACTATGACGACAACAACCTCACGGGATTCGGCGTGACAGCCGGCGTGCGGCTCGCGCTCGCTGGTGGGAACACCTTCGGGACGAGCGAGGTGATGAAAGGGAGGCGCACTGCCAGCCAGTTTCGCACTGGCACGCTGCTGGGCCTTGTCGGCGGCGGGATCGTCGGCGGCCTCTGGGCGGCCGGATCCTCGAGCGATGACCTTCGCGCCGTGGCTCCTCCAATGATGAGCCTGTACGGCGCGGGTATCGGAGCAGCGTTCGGCGCGCTGCTCGATGCTGTCAGATAATCCTTCGAATCGACAGGTCCGAGCGTGCGCTCGGGGCAATCGAACAGGCCGGCCGAGCGGTTTGATGACATAGTTGCCACGTGCAACATCCGGAACATCATCGTCTGCACCGTTCCGGCTGGCTGCGCGCCGCCGTGCTGGGCGCCAACGACGGAATCGTTTCCACGGCCAGCCTGATCGTGGGAGTGACAGCCGCGAACGCTGCCAGGGGGAGCATTCTCCTGGCGGGCACCGCCGGCCTGGTGGCAGGGGCCGTGTCGATGGCGGCCGGTGAGTACGTGTCGGTGAAGTCGCAGGAGGACACGGAACGCGCGGACCTGGAGATGGAGGCGGAAGCCCTTGCGAACAACCGCGAGGAGGAGGAAAAGGAGCTGGCCGCCATCTACCAGTCTCGCGGACTGGACGAGAGGCTGGCTGAGGAGGTTGCGCGCCAGCTGATGAAGCACGACGCGCTCGGCGCTCATGCCCGCGATGAAATCGGAATCACCGCCGAGTTAGGCGCCAAACCCATCCAGGCCGCGCTCTGGTCGGCCGCCGCATTTTCGGCGGCGGCGCCGTGCCGGTTCTCACGGCTCACCATCGCTCCTACTGCGTCCGTGCTCTGGCTGGTTCCAGTGCTCGCGATTGGACTGCTGGGCGTGCTCGGGGCAGTGGCAGCGGCCACGGGAGGCGCTCCGATGCTTCGGGGCGCGGCGCGCGTGTGTTTCTGGGGGACATTCGCGATGGGCTTGACCGCCCTCGTCGGCAGGCTTTTCGGGATTGCGGCATGACCCCGATCTCGTCATGCTTCGCGAAGGAGAGATCCGATGCGTCAAACCGTCACGCGCCACCGCCTCGTCGGAATAGCCGTTGGTGTTCTGATCGGAGTCTCTCCGATCCTCGTCGGCGGTCAGACGCCGCCCGCGGGCACGACGGTCTTCGAGGGCGCGCGGCTCATTGTCGGCGACGGGCAGCCGCCGATTGAAAACGCCGCGTTCGTCGTCACCGGCGCCCGCATCGTGTCGGTCGGCAGGGCCGGTGACGGCGAAGGCGCCCCAGGGCGCCACGCGCGTCTCGCTGACCGGCAAGACCGTGATGCCGGCGATCGTCGACACGCACACGCATCTCAGCCAGACGCGCGAAGCGCTCACCGAGGACCTGCGGCGCCGCGCCTACTACGGCGTCAGCGCGGCGATGAGCCTCGGCCAGGATGCCGGCGACCTGCCGTTCCAGATGCGCGCGCAGACGCTGCCGGGCGCGGCGCGATTCTTCACCGCCGGCCGCGGCATCACGATGCCGGAGCCCGGACGCTCGGACGTGCCCTACTGGATCACCAGCGTCGACGAAGGGCGCAAGGCCGTCCAGGAGCTCGCCGCCCAGAAGGTCGACATCGTCAAGATCTGGGTCGACGACCGCGACGGCAAATACAAGAAGCTGACGCCCGACCTGTATGGACCGATCATCGAGGAAGCGCACAAGCGCGGCCTGCGGGTGACGGCGCACATCTTCACGCTGGACGACGCGAAAGGCCTGCTGCGGGCGGGAATCGACGCCTTCGCCCACGGCGTGCGCGACCGCGACATCGACGACGAGGGGCTGGCGCTGTTCAAGAAGCGTCCGAACGTGGTCGTCGTGCCGAACCTGCCCGGACCGCGGCGTCAAGACCGACGTGAGCTGGCTCCGCGACAGCCTTCCCGACGCGGAGTTCAAGAAGCTGCAGGCGGGCGCGATCGATCGGCCGGAGCTTCAGGCGCCGTTCGGCATCCAGGCGCGCAACCTGGCGAAGCTGAGCGCAGCCGGCGTGCGGATCGCGCTCGGCACCGACGGCAACATTCCCTGGGCAGCGCACCTCGAGATGGCCGACATGGTGGCGTCCGGCATGACGCCGATGCAGGTGATCGTCGCCGCGACGCGCAACTCCGCCGAGTTCCTGCGGATGAACGACGCCGGCACGATCGCCGCCAACAAGAGCGCCGACTTCATCGTCCTCGATGCCAACCCGCTCGACGACATCGCCAACACGCGGCGGATCGCGTCGGTGTATCTGCGCGGTGCGGCCGTGGACCGAACTGCCGCCCGATCGGCACCGACCGGCCGCTGACCCGCAGGGCGGCAGCCGTCGGCGCGGCGGCGCCGCTCACTTCGTCTTTGCGGTCGTCGTGGTCCGGAGCGAGAGATCGGCGCCATCGGTTTGCGCGAACCTCACGGTGTAGCCTGCCAGCCGCTTGCCGTGTTCCTTGCCCACCTCGAGATCGGACCGGTAGTGGATGCCGCCGTACAACCGCGAGATGGACGCTTCGTCCTTCTGTCTCTCGAACTCGGCCCGGTTGCTCGGGAAGAGGTACGACAGCATTTCGGCGGCTGCCCCCGAGAACGTCGAGTGTCCCGACGTGTACGAAGGAAAGTTCGGCAGGCCGATGATCGATTTGAGCTCGGGATCCAGGTGCGAGGGACGCGGGTTGTAGTAGAAGTACTTCGTCTCCCAGCAGCCGACGGCGGCGTCGTGCAGTACCATCGCTACGAACGCGAACGCCCGCGCGGCGCGCACCTCGCTATACTCGGCCTTGCGGACGTGCGGCGCCGCGATGAACATCCAGTGGCCGGGCGGTGACGGCGTGCTCGGGCCGTCGGCCCAGAAGTTGGCGATGGCCTGCTCCGCGCGCGTACTTTGATGAAGTTCATCCGGTTGGACGGGAACGGTATGTCCTGGCGGCGGATGTCGCCGCCGCCGAGCGTCCGCTGCTGGGTGAAGGCGAAGTTGGTGTTCAACCCGTTCTTCAGGTATCCCAGGTTCAGGACGTAGTCGAACGCGTTGGGCATGTCCACCTGGTCGCTCATCACGAACTCGTCGTCGGTGAAGAAGTAAGGCCGATCGAGTGTCGTGCTGGAGCGCCACGTGTAGGCCATCGATCCGTTCACGTACCAGCCAGGATCGGTTTGCACGTTCGCCGTGAGGCGTCCCGAGAGGCGCGAGCTTCCGGTGCCGATGGACAGCGGGAGGAGCTCGATGTTGTAGTCGGTCAACGGGATTCCCGCGGACAGCACCGCGAACGTCCGGAGCGCGCCGATCTTCGTGGACGGCCGCTCGAGGAAGTTCCACTTCGCGGCGACCGTCAGATCCTGAAAGCCCTGGCTCCCGTGGAGGACGCCCTGGCTGGCCTCCGTCCAGATGTAGGGCACCATCGCAATGACGTTCAGCCGGTCCGTGATGCCGTAGTTGGCGTACCAGACGTTGGTTTGCGTCGTGACGGTGCCGACGTTCCCGTTTTCACGCTTGAGAGCACCTTCCCAGTAGCGATCCCAGCTTTCAGAGCCGTAGATCGCCCGTGAACAGACTGCGTTTGGTCACCATGATCCCGTCATCGATGGTCTGGGCCCGGACGGACAACGGCGAGCGACACAAAGACAAAAGCCGGCGCGAGTTTCTTGATCACAGCGCCGCGTAAGGTACAGAGGAATACTGACTGGAGCAATAGCGGGAATCTACTAGCGTGAGTTGGGAAGGATCGTCCACAACGATGTCCTCCTGCGTGAGCCCGCGAGAGAATCAGCTCCACGTTAACCTTTAGTGACAGCGTGGTCGCAGTGTATAGTCGCCAACGACCCGGAGGACAGCATGTCGCGGACGTCGCTCACAGAGCTACTGCGTCTCACCTCAGCCCCGGTTGCCATCGCGTTTGTAGACGCGGCGCCGCCAAGCGTCCCGCACGTCTCCGCCATCGAACCGGCTGGCTGCGGCTACTGGCGCCGCGCCGCCGCGGGGGAAGTGTTCTTCACGATCGCCGACGATCACAAGGGGTGTCCGGTGGGGGCACACACCCACAACGTAGAACTTTCTCCAGCCGAACAGCAGGAGCTGATGGGGCTGGTGCAGAGCATGATCGGGCTTTCGTACATCAGGATGGAGGAGGTGCCGCAGATCCCGACGCGCAAGACACCGCTGCGCGTGGCGGTCTACGCGCCGCTCGTCGCCACGCCGGTACCGCCCGATGTTGTGCTGGTACGCGGGAACGCCCGGCAGTTGATGCTCTTGGCCGAAGCGGCACAGGCAGCAGGCGTGGCCGGGAGCGGAGGCACCATGGGGCGGCCCACCTGCGCCGTGCTGCCGGAGGCGATCAACTCAACGCGAACCGCCGCAAGTTTTGGTTGCATCGGGAACCGCGTCTACACCGGCGCCGATGATGCTGAGGCCTACTTCGCCATTCCCGGTGCACGACTCAGCGCCGTCGAAGAGCATCTGTCGGTGATCGTGCGCGCCAACCAAGAGTTGGAGAAGTTCCACCAAGCGCGTGCCGCCGCGACGTAGACAGCGTAGCTGACGCGGGCCTCTCCGCGCCGGCCCGCACGGCTGTAGGAACGCGGTGTACACGTTGAACGGCGAGCTGTATCGGTCGCAGTGGTTCGCGGCGGAGGCCCTGGCGCGCGCCGACCTGGCGACGCATCAGGACGCGCTCGCGGCCGCCGGCTGGACGCCGGTCCCGTGTCACCCGTGACCGCCGACTCCAAGCAAGCCGGAGCAATCATGAAGTGGGCGACACTGGCGGTCGGGTTTGTCGCCGGAATAGTCGCGGCGGTCGTTAGCCAGATGTTAACGGGGTTGGTGGCTGAACTCAGGACGCGGCGTGACGGTCATGATGGCGATGCTCTGCTCGCTCTCACTCGCCCTGGTGTGGCTTGATCGAAGAGCACTGCTGGCGCTGTGGGTCGGAGTGGTGAACGCCACAACCGTGATCCTGTTCATAGTGGGGCCAGGAAACATCTTTCCGATTGTGATTGCGTTCGCCGCAGTCCTGAGTGCGCTTGCGATCGCTCCCAGTTGGGTAATTTGGAAACTGCGGACTGCTGCAGGATCTGGCGTCAGACACCGAATGAAGCGCCCATCGCGGATTACCTAGACGACGATGAATATCGAGCGTTGCAGCTGTTCCTGGCCGCAGATCCGGAGGCGGGCGATGTCATGCCGGGCACCGGCGGCTTTCGGAAGCTGCGATGGGCCGATCGGCGCCGAGGCAAGGGCAAGCGCGGGGGCCTGAGGGTGATCTACTACTACCTTTCGGCTGATGCTCAGATCTGGCTGATGACGCTCTACGACAAAGCCGAAATGGCCGACCTGAGCGCCGCTGAGAAGCGGGCTTTGAAGGCGGCTCTCGAGGCCGAACTTGCGCGGCGCAACGCGCGGCGGCGGCTACGAAGGAAGTGAACTATGGCAGCGAAGAAGCGACCGGTGGCTCGAAAGAAGCGCAGCCTCTTCCGAGAGCTCATGTCGGGTGTGGAAGCTATGCGGGATCACCGCGAAGGACGGCTCACTCTGAAGACAAGGGAGGTGCAGCCGATCACCGTTCCGCCAATCAGCGCGGACGTCGTCCGAGAGACGCGGGAGGCGCTCAAGATGTCGCGCCACGTGTTCGCGTTCAAGATTGGTGTGAACCCCCGCACTCTCGAGCGGTGGGAACAGGGCCGTAGCAAGCCGAACGAGCAGGCTGCCGCCTTGATCTGGCTGGTGCGGAAATACCCTGACACGCTCAAGAGGTTAGAGTCGCTCGCGGCCTCAGCTTAAGTCTCTTGTTGAGCATTGGCTGAGGCCTGGTGCGCGACCCCACTGAGCGAGAAGGCCGTCCCGTTCTTGCAGCGCATCACCTCCTGCGACTTTCCGAAAGCACCAGCTCTTTGACCTTAATAGGGTTCGCAATGAATCCTTTGATCGTCATTCCTCCCGCACCGTAGAAGCCGACAACCTGCCCGGCGTTGTTGACCTTCCTTGGAGTCGTGCACGTCATGGCGCCGCCAGCGATTGTGGATGAACAGCCGGGAACGTCCAGCGTGGTGTAGATATTGTCGATGAGCACATAGCCGTGACGGATGCCGTCCTTGGTGTAGCCGCCGACGATGACGCCCTTCTTGTTAATCCCCAAGGCGGCGGACGATGTCGCATTCGGGAAGTGAAGCGTTGTATAGGCTGCGTCACTCTGCAATTCGCCTAAGTGAGCGAGCAGATACCCTCGCGCGCCTTGAGCAGCGATGCCGTACCTGCCGACAATTGCTCCAGGCTTGTTGATGCCGCTCGCGTACCAGAACGTCACAATGTCGCCCGCAAACGAAGCGGGAGGCTCAATGTTCAGGTACGCCCCGTAGGTTAGCAGGTAAGCGGTCGTGTGACCGGCGACGATGGCCTCGAAGGTGACGTTATCCTTCATGTCGATGTCGCGTGGCAGGGAGGACGTCGCGCTTGGCACGTCGATGTTGGTGAAGCTCCCGTCCTCACGCCTCAGATACGCATGAAGTACGGAGTCATTCGGAAGTCGATACGTGCCAGCGATATCACCCCGATCGTTGATTGCCGTTGCCTGCGTGAACACCGCACCGGGAGCATCGATTGTCATGAATCCGCCATGCCTGTTCGCGACGAATCCGTGCGTCACATTGCCGGCGACGTAGTGGCCGACGATGAGACCGTGATTGTTGATATCCCACGCGTCCGTATTGACGGCACCAGATACCATCAGCGTCGTAAACGCGTAGCTCGGCACACCGTCCTGATCACCATGCTGGGCGGCAGTGGTCACGCCGGACACCGTTCCGCCAGGATTGACGCAGACGAAGAGCCCAACGCCGACCAACGTTGCGTAAAGTTTCACGCGGTTCATGATTGTCCTCCTCATATCGCACCGGACCCGAGAGCCACCTAAGCCTCGCGGCATTCAGTCGACGTCCTCGATCGGTGTCGCGCAAGTCGACCAGAACCCGGCCAAGCAGCGAACCGGCGACCCGCGCTCACTGCCCTTCTCAGGCGCTCACCCTCATTGGCGGAAAAAGCGATCAAAAAGGGGCATGCGAGCAATGGGGCTGGCAAATTCGAAGGGATCGCGTTCCGCGGGCATAGAATCGGGGCGTGCGCGACCAGCCTCCCACTCCGACCGCGTTGCTCTTGGCGTGGGGCCGTGGCGAGAGCCACGCGCTCGAGCGCCTTGTCCCGCTTGTGGACACCGAACTGCGCCGGCTGGCGCATCGGTACATGAAGCGTGAACGTCCGGGTCACACGCTGCAGGCGACGGCGCTAGTCAACGAGGCCTACGTGCGGCTCGTCGAGGTGAAGCGAGTTCAGTGGCAGAGCCGTGCCCATTTCTTCGCCATGGCCGCGCGGATGATGCGGCGCATTCTCGTGGATCACGCGAGGGCGCGAAACAACAGCAAACGCGGCGGTGACGTCCTACGAGTGTCGCTGGACGAAGCGTTGGTCGTGTCGAGCGAACCGGAGCAGGATCTCCTTGGACTGGATGACGCCCTACGCCGACTGGAAGCCGTTCATCCGCGGAAAAGTCAAGTCGTGGAACTCCGGTTCTTCGGTGGACTCAGTGTCGAGGAGACCGCCGAAGCGCTGCACGTCTCGACTGACACAGTCAAGCGTGATTGGCGGTTCGCCAAGCTGTGGTTGCTGCGTGAGCTCCGTGCCTTGGGCGGAAATAGTGTCTGAGCGCGATATCGACGTTGAGCGGATCTGCCAGGCTGCGCTCGATTGCGCTCCGGCGGAGCGAGCGGCGCTGCTGGCGGAAGAGTGCGGCAGCGACGAGGCGCTGCGCCGCGACGTGGAATCACTACTCGCTCTCGAGGCGGCTGCCGACCGGTTCATTGAAACGCCGGCACTGCGGGTCGCAGGGCACGAACCGCCTCACGCCGGAAAGGATCGCGAGGGAGGCCCACCGGCGGACTCGAGCGAGTGGCCGTCGAGTGCCATGATCAGAGCGGGTACTCGTATCGGGCCGTATGAGGTCCTCTCTGCCATTGGCGCAGGCGGAATGGGTGAGGTCTACCGCGCGCGCGACACCAGACTGCTGCGCGACGTCGCGGTGAAGGTGCTGCCGCAGGCGCTCGCACTCGATCCCGACCGGGTCCGGCGTTTCCAGCGTGAAGCGCAGGTGCTTGCGTCGCTAAATCATCCCAATATTGCGGCCATTCACGGCCTCGAAGAGGCCGACGGCATTCGGGCCTTGGTTCTCGAATTCGTCGACGGCCCGACGTTGGCTGATCGGATTGCTCGAGGTCGAATTCGGCTGGATGAGGCGCTGGGAATCGTCCGACAGATCGCCGAGGCCATCGAGGCTGCTCACGAGAAAGGAATCATCCACAGAGATCTGAAGCCCGCCAACATCAAACTACGGCCTGACGGGACGGTGAAAGTGCTGGACTTCGGGCTCGCGAAGATCTTCGAGATGGAGGCGGCCAGGGCGAGCGTATCGGATTCGCCGGACAGATCTGCCTCAATACCCGGAATGGTTCTCGGGACGGCGGCGTACATGGCGCCGGAGCAGGCCAAGGGACAAGAGGCGGACCGCAGAGCGGATGTGTGGGGGGTGGGGTGCGTGTTGTTCGAGATGCTCACGGGGCGTGCAGTCTTCGAGGGTGACACGAACGGCGACATCCTCGCCGAGGTACTGAAGACCGATCCGGACTGGCGGCAGCTGCCTGAAGGTACGCCGGAGGCGATTCGGCACTTGCTGCGCCGCTGCCTGCATAAGGATCGCCGGCTGCGCCTGCACGACATGGCAGACGTCCGCATCGAAGTCGAGGAAGCGCTGAGCTCGCCGCTTATTGACCGTCCGATTGGACGGAGCGTTCTGCGGGGACGCGAACGCCTTGCCTGGATTTCAGTGGCAGTTATCGCTGCCGCTCTCGCCGCCACTGCGACGTGGGTATGGCGAGAATCGCGTTCGAATCCTGCCGCGCGCGAGATGCGCGTCGAAGTCACCACGCCCCCCACAACCGATCCGATGTCGCTGGAGGTCTCGCCAGATGGCCGAACCGTCGTGTTCGTGGCGACGTTCGAGGGGCGACCAACGCTCTGGCTTCGAGCGCTGGACGGTACAGCGGCGCGACCGCTGCCCGGAACCGATTTCGCGGCTTACCCGTTCTGGTCGCCAGACGGTCGAGCTGTCGGATTCTTCGCAGACCTGCGACTCAAGCGTCTTGATATCGACGGCGGGATCGTGCGGCCGCTCGCTCGAATCGAAGTCGGGTTCGGCGCCGCATGGACTCAGGACGGTGCCATTCTCTTCAGTTCGGGGCCTGCCCGTCCCATCTTTCGGATCGCCGACCGGGGAGGCGAGGTGGTAGCGGTGACCCGACTGCAGGCGCCGCAGACCGGTCACCGCTTTCCGCACATGCTCCCGGACGGACGTCACTTTCTCTACTACGCCGCAGGTGCGCCCGAGAGCAGTGGCGTGTATGTGGCCAATCTCGATGGGTCAGAGCCGCGCCGATTGTTCGCCGCAGACTCTGCCGCGGTATACACGTCGCCCGGGCACCTGCTCTTTGGCAGACAAGGCACGCTCTACGGCGTGCGTATCGATCCCTCCACGTTGACCATTGCTGGCAGCCCCTTCTCGGTTGCCGAGCGCATGGCCCTGAACAGCGGCCTTGGTCGCGCCGCGCTCTCGGCATCTTCGACCGGGCTCATCCTTTATCGTGAGACCTCCACCGCTCTAAGACAGCAGTTCATCTGGTTCGATCGTAAGGGTCGCGTGGTCGGTCGATTGGGCGAGGCCGCCGATACCGGCCCGGCGCATCCCTCACTGTCACCAGTCGGCGACCGCGTCGCAATGACGCGCGGGCAGGGTGGCAATCCTGACGTGTGGTTGATGGACGTGACGACCGGTCGGGCCAGCCGCTTCACTCTGGATCCGAGCACGGAGATTTATCCCATCTGGTCTCCCGACGGAAGCCGAATCGTCTATGGCTCCAACCGTCGGGGGCGAAGAGGCTTGGAGCTGTACCAGAAATCGACTGCCACGAGCGACCATGACGAGCTGCTCGCGACCTTCGACGGACTGACGACCGTCATGCCAGACGACTGGTCACCCGACGGAGGCTTCGTCATTTTTCGCGGTCTGGGAGACGCGAAGTCGAGTTTCGACCTGTGGGCTTTGCCGCTGAAGGGGCCGGGAAAACCGTTCGCTGTGGTCCAAACGGAATTCGAAGAGCGTGATGCGCAGTTCTCATCCGACGGGAAGTGGATCGCGTACCACTCCGACGAATCGGGTCGCTTCGAGGTATACGTACAACCCTTCATGAGGCCAGGAACAAGGACACTCATTTCGAATGGCGGCGGGGCGCAAGTGCGCTGGAGCCGTGACCGCTCAGAGTTGTTCTAC
Organism: uncultured Acidobacteriota bacterium; assembly: GCA_963825245.1. Taxonomy (GTDB): domain Bacteria; phylum Acidobacteriota; class Vicinamibacteria; order Vicinamibacterales; family CAVVIG01; genus CAVREM01. Next base: position 592,828 of record CAWGSJ010000014.1, on the reverse strand, counting down.
GTCGCCTTGGATGGCCGCTTGATGGCCGCGCCGATCCGTTCGTCATCAGATGCCAGGACACTGCACGCCGGCGCGCCTGTGCCGCTGTTCATGACCCGGATCATCGGAGGTCTTCCTGGGCAGGCCAACCATCGGCAGCAGTACGTGGTCTCGCCTGACGGTCAGCGATTTCTTGTGCACTCCCTCATTGGCGAAGAGACGTCGCCGATTACCATCATCCTGAATTGGAGAGCCGGGGAACCGGTTGAGCGGAAATAGTCTCGACGCGGCACCGTTCGCCGGGCAGGGCTACGCTGCGGTCCAGGCGAACTCCAAGTTCAGCGGGTTGCGGGCCCCCGCAACCATACTCTCTAGTAGTGGGCTCCGTCGAGACCTTCGACAAGGCAGCCTTCCCCCTTCGACAGCCACTGATCGTTGGGCAACTACCTGTTTTCAGCCGTTACGGTTCCTCTCCGGCAACGTAATCGCGCAAGGTGGCCTCCGCGACCAGACCAGCCTCGTTTACCAGCAGGCGCACGTACGTCGGACAGAATCGAACATGATTCTTCAGACGGTTGGCCGCCAGATCACCAGCGAACTCGCGCAATGCGCTCAGTGCCTCCGATGGAGGACCCGACACGATCTCCTGCGGCACCTCTAGCAGATCGGCCCACGTGCCGCTGTTGAAGTATCGTCGCCCTCCCCCAAGGTCCACATCGCGCGCCAGATGCGTGTGGCCGAAGACCACGTACCTGATCTCGCGCTGGGCGAGCTTCCGACTCGCGTGGTCGTACTCAGCGAGCGTCTCGCTTCCGCGATTGAATGACTGGTCGGTCTGCAGGACGCGAAACGCCATCAGCAGCGAGGGCAGTCGTCCCTCGAAGGTTTCAGTGCCGCGTGACAGTGCCAGCCGCGCCAGTCCGATGGCCTGCCGCCCCCGCTCTGTCCACGAAGCGATGTCGCCATCCAGATCCACGGACGTCGCGCCGGGCGTCGTCTCGCCAAGTCCGGCGAGGAAGCGATCGACATCCCCATGAAGGGTTGCGGCGAGCATAGCCCGAAGCGGGTCGTCAGCGTCGCCGGCAGACGCAATGTCCTGGCTGGCGGGAAGCGTCGCCTCTCGGAGACGGTGCTGACCGGCGTGCTGGCGATGCTTCGCAATCACCGACAGATAGCTGCGCGATTCCGGCGCTACCGCCAGGAGCATCGGGACGACGGCGTCGACCTCCGGCTTCAGCAGGTCGACGAACTTGTAGCGCGCCTTCACCGGATTGATCACGCTGCCGACCATCTCGGAGCCAGCACTGATCTCGAACGCGCGATCGGGAGGCACGGCCTGCCGGCGTGACTGGAACGCGCGAAGCCGCATCAGCCCGACATGGTCGACGACATTCCATTCGTCGTAGCGGTTGCCGTGCTCGATCAGCGCGTCGCCCATGAGGTACGCTTCCGCGCCGTCGACGAACACGAGATCGTGCGCGCTCGTGGCCCCGACACACTCCGCGAACGCATGCCTGACAGTGGGAAGCGCAAGCTCGACGTCATGATTGCCCAGTAGAACGACCAGACGATGGCCGCGCGCGAGAAAGCGGCCGATTGCGTCGAAGAACGCCCGATCTCTGCGGGCAATTGTCGTGAACATGACCGCGGCCTGGTTGCCGTCCGCGATGAACCCGGTCCACGCCGCCGCCTCTCCGCGGTCCTCCGCGAGAAAATCGACGACGTCTCCGTTGATCACGAGCTCGGTGCGGACTGGACCGGGAGGAAAGGCGGCGAGTCGATCGACGAATGCCGCCGCCGCATCCACGTGAGTGCAGATGCGGAAACCGCGGTCGTCGGGATCGCCCGGCGTCTTACCGTACTCGCCACCGAGATGCAGGTCGGAGATAACGTAGACGCGCCGCTGGACCGTCACGAAGCTTCACCTCCCGTGACTATTCGACGCCGGGACTTCTCGAGAGTGGCGCATCGTTGGCCAGCTCGGTCAGCGCGCGCTCGATCGCATCGGCGACTTCCCGCGCCGTCTCGCTCGTGACCGCGCGGAGTTGCCTCAGACCGTCGATATGCCGTTGGTACTCGTCCTTGGCGGGACCGGTCTTCCGCGCGTGCTCGTACGCGTCAAGGGCTCGAACCAAGTCCGCCTGAAGGAGATACAGCTGTCCGAGGTCCGACCAAGCCCACCACTCGTCGGTGCGGGTCCCGCCGGTCTCCTTTTTCAATTCGGCGATCGCTTTTTCGATGTTGGCCTTCATGCCTGTCTCGAGCGGAGAGATGCGCTCTTCCGACACGCCCAGCGCGATCACGTTCGACAGGTTGTAGGTGCTCTGCTCGTCTATCTTTTCGATCTCACGTCCCTTCTTGTACTCGCCGAACGCGTCATGCAGTCTGTTCTGCCGGCGGTACACGCCACCCTTCATGCCGTAGGTGTCTGCGAGCTCGACGCGGACTTCGACTGCCCCTCTTGTATCGAGACCCGGATTAGTACGCATCCGTTCGAGCGCCGCGCTCGCGTCGTCGAGCAGCTTCGTGGCCGAGTCGAAGTCAGAGAGATTGCGCATCGCGATCGCCCACAGTTTGACGCTGCGGATTTCGTCGAGCGTCGACGGCGGCGGCGCCATGAGCGCGGCCTGGCTCGCGACCCGCTTGATCTCGGCTGCTTCCGTCTCGGGAAGCTTCGCCAGCCGCTGTGAGTGACGCTGTGACATGCCCTGCGCGATCCCTGCCGCCGCGTCGGCGAGCGCGTCAATCGACGCGCGTTCTTCTGGCGAGTACCCGATGCAGCAGGTAGTACCAGGCCGCCAGCAGCCGTTCGAACTCGGCTTCTTCCTCCTTGGCCGGGAGCTCCTGATGGCCGGGGAACAGACCCACCGGTTTGCTGCGGCCGCCCTTCCCTGGTGTCCGCGAAAACAGTTCGGCGGCGTCGATCAGCTCGCGGTACACGGGCCGTGCCGCCGGCTCGTGACGGATGTCGAGCGCGCGCTCGACCGCCGCGTGAACGCTGCCGCCCAGCACACCGGTCCCTTCAACCGCGTTCGGACCGAACACGTTGTCGAACGCCTTTTCGTCGGCCCACCTCCGTTTCGCGATGTAGCGATGCGCGTCGGGGACGAGCATTGACACCAGCGATCGGCACTGATCGCGCCATGACGGTTTCACGGTATCTTCCCAATGCGAATCAATCAGGCAAGTGGTGCGCTCGCCGCTCGTCGCGAACCGAACGCCCAGCTCGAACAGCACGTTGGCCGGCCAGCGCGTGAGATCGGCCACGCACGACTGCGCGCGGCGGATGGTTTCGAAGAGCGCCTGCGACACGAGCCGGGCAGAACTGATATCCAGGCTGCGGGCAACCCCCAGATCTGCACTGTCCGGTTGCCTTTTGCGCTGCTGTTGTAGGAGCTGGAGTTGGTGTCGAAGCGCCGGTCGGATCTGCCCCTTCCACACCCGTTTCAGGTAGGTTTCGTCGAAGCTGCACAGGACGAGGACGCCTTCGTCGCTGGCGATGATGCCGCGGCGGTCGGGCGGGAGCCGTCGCAGGGCGTCGTACACTGGAAGATCGAGGTAGTACGGCGAGCGCACTTCCTGAAGCCCTCCGCGAAGGCGTTGTGCGAGCAGCGCGATTGAATCCCTCCCTTCCGACTCATCCTGCTCTCTGGAGTTCCCGACGACATTGGCATCGGTAACGTTGAAGGGAATGTTGAGCTGGCTCCCTAACGTGTACGAGCCGCCGATGCTCAGAATCGTAACGCCCCGGCGCACCACCGCCCGAATGCCGGAGAGTAGCATTATCGCGGGTTCGAAATCGGTGGCGTCAAACACGACGGCGCGCGCGTGACACAGAGCGCGTACTGCGTCGAGAAGCGCAGCCTCGGATTGGATGGCGGCCGTGGCGAAATGAAATTCGGGGGCGGGCAAGCCCGTATCGCCCAGCAGCTGGAACGCGCGCTCGACCGTCGGCTTGAGTGTGTAGGCGTCCGGCCCGTTCTCGGCCTCGGACAGGAACACAATGAAGTCCCGGGTAGCGATGGCGGCCGGCGCCCAGGATCCCGGCAGGATGGCACGTCCGCGATTGGCCTGCCAGTCGACGATCGCCGCCGCGGGACAGGCGTACACCGCACCCGCCTGCGTGAAGATTTGCACGCGGCCATCGGCATCGACGAGCGTCTCGATCAGGGTACTGCGGAGGAGGCCCACCACTTCGCCGCGGACCAGGCACGGCGCGCCGGACGATCCGTGCATGCGCGCGCCAAGCCCGCTGACGTCTTCGCAGTACAGCTCGATGGCGGTGGTGGACCGGAAGTTCGCGCTCGGATCGCGAACGGTGCCTCGGAACGTCTTGCCGTTCGGCTGGATGTCGGGGTAACCGAACGCGTCCCAGACTTCCTTCTCGGCCACCGTCGATCTGCGCACCAGCGGAGGGACCCCAGGCGGACTTGCACACTCGAGGACGGCCCAGTCGTCCGACGCATCCCAGAAAGCGTCGACGACCGATGCCGGGATCGGATCGGCGCCGAACTGAATCGCGAGCCCCTTGCGAAACGCCGGGCGCGGCCCGCGAGCCTCAACGACGACGTGAAACGCCGTGACGGCGTACTTGTCTCCCACGAAGAACGCTGTCCCAACGCGGTTGCCTGCGCTCAGGACCTTCCCTACGGAACGCTTGATCGTCGCGAGGTCTGCATCCACAGTGAGCGGCCTGTGGCCGTAGTTCTAATGCCCTCAGCTGTTTGCTGCAAGCCTCAAATTGGCCCGCGCGCAGGGCAGTGCAGTGCAACCGCGCGAACGATCCGGAAGGTGATGATGAAGTCCCGCAGTTGATGAAGCACGATCGCGCAGGGCGGGTGGTTCGAATCGCGCCCCCAGACCGCTACCTCCTCTGATCGGAATCGCACGGGCCGCCGTGTTGGCAGAAGTGCTGGAGCATGATCTGGACCATCGCCTGGTTGGTCACGCCGTGATACAGAAGGTTGACGGCGTGGTCGGCCCAGGGGAAGCGGACGGTCCGCACCGACACACCGGCACGCGTGGCCTCATCAATGAAGCGCAGCGCACCGGCGATCGGCACCAGGTGGTCGTTGTCCGGGATGAAAATCAACGTCGGCGGTCCTTTCGGGGTGATGTACGAAGCGGACGACACCGCGTGCGCGCGCGCCGGGTGTTCGCTCGGACTGCCGCCGAGATATTGGCCGACCATCTGACGGGCGGTCCCGCCGAGAAGCGGATCGGAGTTCTCGTAGAAAGTCACGGGATCGACCGCTGGGTACTCGGCGGCGACCGCTCGCACGGTCGGCATCTCTCCGCCGCAGGACGACAGCGCCGTTCCGCCCGCCGCCGCGTAGCTCGCGGTCAGCGCCAGCGCGCCGCCGGCCGATTCACCGAACGCAAACACCCGCTCGGGGTCGGCGGCGTAGGTCGCCGCGTTGGCCGCAATCCAGGCGAGGCCGCACGCGACCTGTGCACTCGCCGTGTTCCAGGTGGACCGCGTCGGGGTGGCGAGCACGTACTGCGTGCTCACCGCCAGGTAGCCACGGTCCGCGAACCACCGCAGGTTCGCCGCCTGCATCCTGCGGTCGCCCAGGATCCAGCCGCCGCCGTGGACGTAAAACAGGATCGGGGCCAGCGTCCCGGGAGCGTTGTTCGGCCGGTAGATGTCGAGCGCGAGATCCTGGCCGTCAACCCGTGTGAACGTCACGGTCGCATCTGCCGCGCCGGTTCCTAACCCGCGCGGCACGATCGTCGCCAGCAGATTCACTCGCGCCCCATTGCTCGAGGCGACGCGCACGTGCCGCCCGATCACGATCCCGGCCGATGCGGCGGCGAGCGTCGCGACGACCGCGAGCATCGTCCCCGTGCGCCGCGCGCCGAGACGTCGAGCGGCAAGCGCCAGCGCGCCGCCGAGCATGGCGACAATCGCGATCTGCGGTGCGAGGAGCGGCAGCAGCGCACTGCCGGCCGTGCCCAGATACGGGATTGCAGGAAAGAAGGTGCCGAGCGCCAGCGCGGCGGAGGGGAGAACGAAGGCCCCCCCGAGCAGGACGAACATGCGGCGCCAGCGCTGTCGGGTGCGCGAGGGGTCGGCAGACATCAGCAGCGTTTTATCACGCCGATCAGCGGATGGCCGCCCGAAAACGCCAATACGTACCGGCTGCGGTCACGATCGGCATCAATCCAAAGCGTTCCTGCGGCGGCTGTCCCTTGAGAAGGGTAAAGAGGTCCGACACGATCGTGCTGTTGTCGGCGAAGTAGGAATGGTTGAGACCGAGCAAACTCGTGTCGACCTCGGACGCGTCGATCGTCTGGACTTCGGGCACGACGAGGATCTGAGCGCCCGCCTGGCCGGCTCGCTGATAGCCGGCGACGCGTTGCGCGACGGCGAGCGCGCCGTCCCGCGACGAAGCATAGAGTGTCATCCGCGTCGCCTTGCCGGAGATCTGTTTCACAATCCGCTTGAAGAGTTCCGCATCGACGTCTGGTGCCAGAAACGCGATCTCGCGCAGTACGCCCGGACGCGCCGGACCGGACGCCGGAGCAAGCTGCTGCAGCGCGCTGGCGAGGACGCGGTTCCCCATGCTGTGCGCGATCACGTGGACGGTGACATCGCCGGCCGACGTCAGCAGCTCGAGCACTTGCCTCAATGAGGCGGCACTCAGGTCGGCATTTCGCTGATCGTGTGTATACGCCAGTGGTGATGGGCTGCCTTGCGACGGCCAGCTGAACGCGACGGCGGGCCCGTCGAAGGCGAGATCGTACGCGACCTGCGCCGTTCGGCGCATCGCGTCGTTGAATGTCACGTTGAATCCGTGAACGAACAGCAGCACCTCCTTGCGTCGCGACCCGGCGATGCGCGTCGAGAGCTGTTCGCGAAACACACGCTCGGACTGCGACCGGGCGTTCAGCAGGACAACGTGCTTCGAAGGGTCGGCGCGGAATTCGAGCTTCAAGATGCTTGGCCCTTCGAGCTCGCCGAGGCGGTGCTCTCGAGGGAGGCTCACATCGCCGTATCCGTACGACAACCCTGCGGGGGTCGATCCAAACACAGGCTGATCTGTGCTTCCCTCGTTCTGCCGGTCCGTTGCGAAGAAGACGCGAACCGTCGCGAATCCAGCAGGCGAGGTCTGGCCGGGCGATTGAACCGCTCTCGCCCCGGTGGCGGTGCGTAACCGGACGATTCCACCGCCCGGACCGGTGTTCTCCAGGACGGCGTAGTACTTGCCAGTCGTCGAGGGTTGCCAGGCGAATCGGTCCGAAACGCTGTCGGGGTCGTCGCGGCCGACCAGCACGCCCTGTTCATCATGGATGTAGATGCTGAGGATCGGCTCCCGTTCGCCGGTGAGGTCGACCAGCTCGATGGTGAGTTCCTCCAGCGGCGACAGCGAGAGCGTTTCCGTTCGCACGCGAGTCCCTGCGTTGACTTCCAAACGGAGATCGACTCCTCCTTGTGCCGCGACGGCATGAATGGCCGACGTGACCAGCCAGCCAGTCAGCACGCACAGACGGGCGCTACTTCCGTTCGGGCTTGCCGTTTTCAATCGTTTGAAAAGCTTCATGTTGCGTAATCCCCAACGTTCTGGCGCGCCCGATCGCTTCCAACGCCTCCGACTGGCGGCCATCCTGGAACTGGGCGATGGCGAGCTGAACGTAAAACCTGCCGAGAAAGCCGTCGCGCAGCTGATATCGGCTGATCGCGTCGCGGCTGGCTTTGATCGCGTCCCTGTACCTCTTCCGGTCGAACAGCACGGTTGACAGGTTGTTGTAGGCAACCGCGCCCTCCGGCTGCAGCTTGATCGCTTCGCGATACTCGCGTTCCGCCAGGTCAAGACGCTTCTGTTGCTGGAAGACGTATGCCAGATTGGCGTGCGCCACGCCGAGGCGCGAATCGAGCTGAACCGCGCGTTGAAATGCCGCTGCCGCTTCGTCGTACTTGGACGCAGTCGCGAGTGTAATGCCCCGCGCATTGTGCGCGAGCGCGTGATTGGCGTCGTGCTGGAGCGCCTTGGCAATGAACTCCGCTGCGCCGGCGAGTTGGGCCGTGTCGCCGGTGTTTGCACCGAGCACGGCCAGCGCGTTTCCCAGGACGGCGTTGGCCAGCACGTTCTCGGAGTCGAGCGCCAGCGCCTGGCGCGCGATGGTCTCTGCCTCCCTGAATTCTTCGCCGAGGAACGTCAGGTAGGCGACGCGGGCCAGCTCCGCCGATCGGCTGTTCGCAGGAGCCGGTGTCGCCACCGGGAATTGCCGCGCCAGGAAGACGTCGAGCTTCTTTCCGGCGTCCGTCGGATTGGACACCCGCGTCTCGGTGGCATAGCCAGTCTTCTCGACGGTGACCTTCACCAGAGCATCGGCCGCGACGCCGTCGATCTTGAAGAATCCATCATCGTCCGTCGTGACAGCGGCGCCATTCGTTGCCGCGACCTTCGCGCCTCCCAGAGCCGCGCCGCGGCTGTCCTTGACCACCCCGTAGATCGTTCGATTCGTGACTTTCGGCACCGCATCGAGCCCGGGCCGGCCCTTGGAGATTCGTCCAGGGGCTACGAGGACGAACTCGGATCCGTCGACCCTCGCGTACGGGATCTGCAGCTGACCCTTCTGCTCGCGAACGTTTCGCGGGACCATCTCGTTCAGATAGGTCAGAAGCGACGTGACCGTGACCTTGCCGAATTGTGCCGCCTCGCCCCGCATCCCCTGCTCGATGAAGTAGGAGAAGAACCCGCGGCTCTTCTCTCCCCATTCGTATGCGCTCTGGCCTCTGCTGCTGGAAAGGAACGTTGCCCGGAGTCCGCCCTCGCTGGCCGGCTGAAGAGTAAAGGCCGCCTCGAAGCTCTCGTCGGCGACGTTCGGCTGCTTGCCGGGCTTCGTCGGGTCGTTGCGGCAGGCGTCGATCATGATGATCCGATGGGTCACCTTGATCGATTCCAGTTCCTGCATCAGTGTGCTGGCGAGCAGCGCCGTCGATTTGATCGATCCGGCGCTGCAGCATTGCGCGTCGTAGGTCAACATGTAGCGGCGACCGTCCACCTCGATGCCATGGCCGGCAAAGAAGAAGAGGAGCAGATCGCCGGGCCGCGCGGCGTGCTTCACCTCCTCGAGCGTGTCAAGGATGGCAATCTGGGTGGGTTTCGCCGCGCCATCGCTGAGGAGCGCGAGCACCTGCGACGCGGGAAATTCAGCGGATTCGATCAGCACATCCCGGATCGCCCCGGCATCGGCGACCGCGCCCGACAACGGCGGGATCTTGGCATCGGCATACCGGTCGACGCCGACGACGATGGCCCACCGGTTTCCGCCAGGCCCTGTCGCCTCGCCGTCCCTGACGATGCGCTCGAGGCGCCGCGTCGGCTGCTGCGCTGGAACGGCGTCCTGCCATCCCAGCGCCAGCGACGTGACGACGACAGCCGCGATCGTGTGGCGGGCAGCCATGATTCGCCGGCTTACCTGGAGAACGAGTAGCTGACGCCAAACGTGAAACGGCTTGCAGGATCGGCCACCAGCGGCACCGCCAGTCCGAGAAGATCGGCCTTGGTCTTGGCGATGTACCAGTACGACGCGTCGAGGCCGAAGCCTTTGTAGACGTCGACCGTGCCGGTGACGAACGAAGAGAACACGACTTGGTCCTCAGCGGAGCGCTGCGCGCTCTTCGTGTTGCCCTGTTTGCCGTAGAGGCCCGCGCCGACGGAGACGCCGAACGGACGCTTCGCGTCGCCGCTGTACTTGTAGACCCCGTACAGGTCCCAGTCGTTGGCGGTATTGTTCTCTTCGATCGATTGAAGGGGTTTGCCGATGGAGTCCTCAAAGATTTCGCTAGCTAGGATCTTGCTGGAGGTCAGCTTGCTGTTCGTGTGGACGATGCCAGCCTGAACGCCGACATCTTTGTAGAAGAAGCTGACGTGTCCTTCGGACAGCGTCAGGTCGCCATCCAACGTGCCAGAGGCGATGTCGACCAGTTCGAAGGACTCGTCGAACGTGGCCACGCCGAACCCGTATGTGACCTTGCCGACTTTGTTGTGCCAGCCGCCGACGCCGATGCTGAAATCCCGTCCCACCTTGAAGACGGTTTCGCCGGCCAGCAGGAAGTCCGAACTCGGCGATCCCTTGAAGAGGGCGATGTCGAAGAGTGAATCGTTGGTTCGAACCGGGCCGCCGGCGAGCTCGTTGTATTTCCACAACGACATCGGCGAGCCCATCACGTGCAGCGCGAACTTCTTTTCGCCGCCGCTCGTCGTCCCGCCGCCGGTCGCCTGTGCGGTCGCCGACAGTCTGGGAATCGACGTCATGATGATCTGCGCCGACGCGGTGGAACCCACCAAGCAGAGTCCGGCGGCGGCGAGCAGGCAGCTTCTTGTCTTCATGGCAGACCTCTCCTTCTTTCGTGACCGTCCGCAATGAAGGCGGCCGGTGGTCCGGCTGCGGCAGACCGTCGGCGACCAGTGGATTGCGGCTCTGACCTGAAAGGCGGGAAAAGAGAAGAGCTCCAGTAACCGTGCGCCAATGACACGGCGCCCCCGTGAACGTGTGGGATGATGTGTGCAAAAGAGGACCAGAGGGCGGTTCAAATGGTGAAGATAACGACCGGTGTCCTGGCGTGTGCCGGCCTGCTGGCGGGGCCGGCCCCCCTGCTCGCCCAGAAATACACCGTCGTGGCGGTCTGTCACACCGAAAACAAGGTGGTCGAAATCGATCCCGCGACCGGCACGACCATCAGCACATTCATCGTGCCCGGGGAGTGGGTGGGCGAGACGCACGAAGGGGCGATCACCGCTGACGGCAAGACCATGTATGTCTCGACGCCGTATCAGAAGAAGGTTCTCGTTCTCGATCTCACCACGTTCCAGCAGAAGGCGGCGATTGAGTCCGAGTTCTTCTCTCGTCCCAGGGAGACCCGCCGGTTCGCCCGCGTCGGCCTGCGCGAATCAACGTCGTCGGACCCTCACGGTGTTGCGCTGAACAACGACGAGAGCAAGCTGTACGTGTCGGTCGAGTTCGCCGAACCGCCAGGGGTGGTCGTCGTGGATCTGAAGAGCGGCAAGACGAGCAAGATCGACACCGTGATTGCCGGCAACTATCTCTGGGTCCAGCCGAAGACCGACAAACTCTATTTTCCGACGCGCGACAACAGGGTCGTCGTCATCGACACGAAAACGGACAAGATCCTGCGGGCCATACCAGTGCAGGGAGGGCCGAACGGCGTCGACTTCTCGCCAAACGGCGAGGTCTGGGTCAATGGAGACCGCGACGGATCGGTGACGGTCATCGACTCGAAGACTGACACGGTGGTCAAAGTCATCCAGCCGCGTGCGAAGGGGGCCGGGCGGGTCGCTGCCTCACCCGACGGCCGATTCGTTGCGGCCAGTCACGGTCCCGAAGTCTCGGTCATCGACGTGGCGACGAAGCAGATCGTCGCAGACTTCACAATCGGCCGTGACGATGACGGCCACGGCTTTCCACTGTTCTCGCCCGATTCGAATACGCTCCACGTCATGAACGAGTTTTCCAACGACATGGTCACGTTCGATATGAAGACAATGAAGCAGGTTGGGGCACCGGTCGCTATCGGCGACGCATCGTTCGGAGGCGGTATTCGACTCCTCCAATAGGTGGCGAGCGCCGTGGTAATGTACCGGCGCTCATGCGCCTTCCATCACCATCGCGCCACTTCATGAACCTTCTGCAGTGGACGCTCGTGCTCGTCCTCTCGACCGGTGCGGCAGTCGTCCAGCAGCGCAAGGACACGGCGATTACCAGCGCCTGGGTGAAGCTGCCGGCGGCAGGAGCGACCGAGGCCGACGCCTACCTGGTCGTCGACAATCCCACCGCATACGACGTCTTTCTCCAGAAAGCGTCGTCGGACGCCGCCGGCGTCGTGGAACTTCGCGCGGCGGGCAAGAACGAGCCGCTGACGTTTGTCACCGTGACCGCGTACGAAAGCCTCGAGATGAACGCGAAGGGCACCTACCTGGTGCTGCGCGACCTGAAAACCCCCCTCACATCAGGCGCGACCGTGCAGATCAGCGTGATGACCGATCGCGGCACGCCGCTGACCGTCCAAGCGGTCGTGAAGGAGTAGGCGTTGATTCAACAAGGAGCCGCCTGATGCGCGCCAGCCTGCTCGTCGCCCTCGCCAGTGCTTTACTGGCGCAAGCTGCCCAACCGCAGAAGATCGTGTTCGCGAGGGTCTTTCCGCAGCCAGCGCAGATTGGCTTGTTCCTGGCGGCCGCAGACGGCCGCGACGAGCGGCCCCTCGTCTCTCCGGCCGACGCCGACTACGACGCCACGTGGGCGCCCGACGGCGCGTCAATCGTCTTTACGTCCGAGCGCAACGGCTCCGCCGATCTCTACGTGGTGAAGCCCGATGGCACCGGCCTGGTGCGCCTCACCGACAGTCCTGCCTACGACGATCAGGCCGCATTCGCGCCCGATGGCAAGCAGCTCGTGTTCGTCAGCACTCGTGGAGGCGGCACGGCCGATCTGTGGACCATGGATCTGCCGACACGGAAGACCAAGGCGCTCACCTCGGGCCCAGGGGGAGACTTTCGGCCGTCGTGGTCCCCGGACGGCCGATGGATTGCGTTCGCGTCGGACCGGACGAGCACCCTGCCGTTCGCGCACGGCCGCTGGGAGCATCTCCAGCTCGTCGACCTCTACATCATCCATCCCGACGGTTCGGGCTTGAAGCGCCTGACGCCGCACGGCGACTTCTGCGGCAGCCCGAAGTGGACGGCCGACAGCCGGCGTCTCGTGGCGTACTGCATGACCGCGGAGCAGACGCTCGACAATCGCCGCGCGGTTCCGGAGCACCCGGAAGACACGCGGATCATTTCGGTCGAGATCGAAACGGGTCGAGTAGCACAACTGCCCGCCGGTCCTGGAGTGAAGTTCAATCCGTCGATCCTGGGCGGTGACGTCCTGGCCTATATCCGCCGGGATGGAAATGAGCGCGGCATTCAGTATTCGAATGGCCAACGCGGTCCTGCGGGCGAAATTCGGACGGCGGCATGGTCGCCCGACGGAACCAGGGTCGTTTTTCACAAGCGCCTGACGTTTCAGCGCAAACCCTGGGTGAAGACGTGGAGCCGAAATCCGCAGTACGAGTTGACGCTCACCAACGGCGGTCCGGCGTTCAATCCAACAGGAGATCGCTTCGCGTTCGTGGGTCAGGCCGAAAAGGCCAGGGGCGCCGGCGTGATGGTGGCGAACGTGGGCGGTGAGACGTCGCAGGTCGTGTATCGGGATCCCGAGCGCAACGTGCTTGGACCCCAGTGGTCCCCGAACGGCGACCGGATCATCTTTGGCATCGGCGTCTTCAACGCGTTCTTCAACGGATTCCACGGTCTCTTCCTCAAACCCGAGGATCGGGTCGAAGGCGGCGCGCAGGTGGCGATCGTCAACACCGATGGAAGCGGGTTCCGTGAATTGACCACCGGGCCGAACAACAACGCGTTTCCATCGATGTCGCCGGACGGCCGGCGCTTTGTCTATCGGACGTTTGGTCCGGAGGGCGATGGCCTGCGCATCATGGACATCGAAACGAGGCGGGTCACGCCGATCGCCGGCGGCTACGACAACTTTCCGCTCTGGTCGCCACGAGGCGATCTCATCATGTTCTCGCGACAGGCGCAGGATGATTACGAGGTCTACACCATCAGGCCCGACGGCACAGGGCTCAAGCGCCTGACGCACGCCCGCGGGAACGACGCGCATATGACCTGGTCACCGGACGGGGAACACATCCTCTTCGCGTCGACGCGGATGGGCTTCAAGGACGAGGTCACCTACACCGACGCGCCACAGCCCTATGGCGAAATCTTCGTGATGCGAGCCGATGGGTCGCGCGTCGAGCAGCTCACCGACAATCAGTGGGAAGAAGGCACGCCCGGCTGGCAGCCCGTCGTCGAAGCGGCCGCGAAGAACCGGTAGAACGCGTCACTTTCGAGCCGGTCCCGCCCTCGGCGGCTGGTAGCCGTCGAACGACGGACCGTTGTAGAACAACCGCCAGTCGGCGAAATCGGCGCGGCCCACTCCAGGCGGGCCCGCCTTGGCGTAGGTTGCGGTGACGGCGCCGAGAAACTTGCCGGCCTTGAGCGTCGCGTCATGGATCTTGGTGAAGTACGTCCTGATACTCCGGATGATCCGGCTGCAGCCCGGAGAAGTTGGTCATGTCGCCGTTCGATCCGAGCAGCACGTCGACGCCGGGGACCATGGCGATGTCGTAGGCGTTGGCGACACCGACCGGTGTTTCAATCTGGACGATCACCAGCATGTTGTCGTTGATCGTCTCGCGGTAGTTGACGCCGTTCACGCCCCAGATCGACCGCGGCCTGGCCGGCGCCCATGCTGCGCCGGCCTTGCGGCGGGTACCGCGCGAAGCGGGCCGCCGCGATCGCCTTCTCGACCGTGTCCACGGTCGGCACGACGATGCCGAGTGCGCCGATGTCGGTCGCCTTCTGGATGCTGCTCTCGAACTCGTCCGGGACGCGGATCACCGGCGTCGCGACCGGCCGCGGGCACGCGGCGATCATCTCTTCGACGTCGCGATACGACATCGTGCTGTGCTGCATCTCGAACCAGATGTAGTCGTAGTGCTGCGCCACCTCGCAATAGAGCTTCACGTCCAGCCGGCTGATGGTGTACGTGAAGATCTGCTTGCCGTCGAGCAGCTTCTGCTTCGCGTTGTTATAAAGCTTGGCGGAAGGGTTGCTCAGGCTCGCACGCACCGCCCACCCCTGGGGCTGCGGCGCGGCCGGCGGCTGCCCGCGCTGCGCGCCGGTTGTTGCGGCACCTGCCGCGAGTACGGTGCACAACATCACGAACAGCCGTCCTCGAATCGTCATCAGCACACCCTGACTCCTCTCATCGTGGCGCCGAGCATACTCCCGAAATGATCCCAGGTTGAGATTTAAGATTTCAGATTTACGATTTAAGATTGGTGTTCACGATTGGCAGCCCCGATCTCGATCCGCCAATCTGAAATCTGAAATGTTAAATCTGAAATGTCAGCCAGTGTCAGCCGTCCGGCCAGCCAATGTTCACGAATGACGCGCTTGTGCGCCTCTGCCGCGCTCGCGACGCGCTGTGCGAGGTGCACGATCGTACGTTGACCATCGACGAAGTGGCGCGAGAAGCGGCGATGTCGCCATTTCATTTCATTCGACAGTTCAGCGCGGTGTTTGGCGACACGCCTCACCAGATCCGGATCAAGGCACGGCTCGATCGCGCCAGGCACCTGCTCGTCACCGGCGAGCGATCGGTCACCGATATCTGCATGGAGGTCGGATTCTCGAGTCACGGCAGCTTCAGCACCTTGTTCGCCCGGCGTGTCGGAGTGTCGCCGTCCGAGTACAGGCGCCGGGCTCGTTCGATGGTCGCGGTGCCGGGGACCGCCGCGACACATCTGTTCCCCGGGTGTCTAAGCCTGATGGGCCCGGCTTTCGCAATTTTCGAGAAGCACCAGCATTCCTGATCCGTCAGAGTGGTTGCGTGCGAATCAAATTGACAAGCATCATGGTCGACGATCAGGACAAGGCCTTGCGGTTCTATACCCAGGTGTTCGGCTTTGTGAAGAAGCACGACATTCCCGTGGGTGAGTACCGGTGGATCACCGTCGTGTCGACGGATGGGCACGCGGATGTCGAACTGGCCCTGGAACCCAACGCCAATCCGGTCGGCAAGACCTTTCAGGAAGGTCTGTTCAAGCAGGGCATTCCGGCCACCGCGTTCGAGGTCGACGATATCGACCGGGAGTATCGGCGCCTGAAGACACTCGGCGTCGTGTTCACCCAGGAGCCGACCCGTCAGGGCCCGATCACGATCGCCGTTTGCGCAGACACCTGCGGCAACCTGATTCAGCTCTACCAGCCACCAGGGCCAGAACCGGCGTGAAAAGTCCGCGAGCCGCGCGTCTACTTCTTCGGTGACTCGGCGGCGACAACCACGCCCTGCGTATAAGTAATCTCGATGCGGTCGCCCGGAGCGACGCCCTCCAGGTTCTTCCGCTCGGCGACCGTTCTCGTCAGCGTCCGGCCGTCAGCCGTCACGACCGTCAGCGACGGCACCTTCATGTCGACCGCCTTGACCGTCACGGTCGTCGTCTCCTGCGTTCCGATGACGCCGCCGGGCGTCTCTTTGAGCCGCGCGGCGGCCGCGGTGGTGCTAGCGGGAGCGGCCGCTGCGCCAGGCTTCCGCAGTTGAAAGACGAGCGACTCGTAGTAGGTCGCCCTGATGATGTCGCCGACCTTGAGCTCGTTGAAGCGCTTGACCTCCGGGCCGACGGTGAGGGTGTCTTCGTCGCCGTTCTCCGCCCGCAGCGTCACCGAGCGCGTCGCCTGATCGATGGCCCTGATTGTTACGGTCGCCGTCACCTGGTTCTGTTTGCTCACCGTCTGAGCGAACACACCGACGGGCAGCATCGCGAGCAGCGCGAAGAAGGCGAAAGTCTTGAGCATGGCTGGTCCTCTCCTTGAACTGTGGGTCTTCACAAGGGCAAGCGCCGTACCGCGGCCGCACATGCCGGGCGGGCACTGACGATGGCCGTTCGCCGCGGCGAATCGGGAGCGGCGCAGGGTTCCGGTGAGTGAACGTCCTCCGAAATTCGAGAGTCCCCACGAGATGCTGGAGCGCCGGGTGCTTATGATCTTTTCGTGATTTCGTGTTTCCGTGCTTGCTTGACCCGTCGCTGAGCTAGCGCCGCGAGAACTCTGCCAGCTTCACGACGACGGCATCCGCGGCCCGCTCGATGACGTCCGCCGTCGTGCCGAAGTTATTGGCGAGAATCGAGAAGACGATCGACTCGCCGTCGGCGGAACGGACATAGCCGGACAGACCGCGCGCGTTCGAGAAGGCGCCGGTCTTGGCGTGCGCGTTGCCCTCGGCGGCCGTTCCCTTCATGCGATTCGTCAAGCGTTCCATCGCGGCCGGCGACCGGCAGCGACGCCTCGAACGGACCGCGCAACCGCTCGTCGCGATACACGTGGGTAAGGACCGCCACGAAGGCCGCCGCCGTGGCCATGTTGTAACGCGACAGTCCCGAACCATCCGCAACGACGACCGAACCATCCTCGATGCCCCAGGCCGCGAGCTGTCCGCGAACCGCGGGCGGACCGCCCGCGGCCTGCAGCAGCGTCTCCGCGAACAGGTTCTGGCTCATCTTCATCATCGTGACCGCAAGCGCGGACAGCGGCGGCGACCGATAGGTGATGACCGGTGCGCCGTACTCGTGCGCCGACTGACCGAACAGGTCGTCTACGTCGAGCGCGGCGCCGCGGATTTCGATGCCCGACGCGATGAGCGCGTCCCGAAGCGCGGTGACGAAGTACAGCGTGGGATTGACGACGGAAACGTTGCGGACGAACCGCTGCCGCGCCGAGCGGGACCGTGCCGCGAACCTCGAGGACCGGGCTGCCGGCCCCTCGCTGCGTTTCTATCGAAAGCGGTCCCTGCAGCGCCGACGTCTTCACCGCGTTTCGAACGCTGAGTCCGCTGCCCGGCGGCTGGATGCTGGCCAACGCCGGTTCGCCGCCCGCTGCCCCCGGCGTGATGACGAGGCGAGCGGTGTTCTGGTTGAACTGCAGGGCGCCTGTGCCGGTTGCGAAGCTGCGGTCGAGATCATCCCAGGCCCAGCCGGCTCCCAGCAGGACGTCTGGCAGCCGGTTGTCATCCCCGATCACCCGGCCCGTGACCGCCGAGACGCCCCCGCGCCTTCAACTCGGCGGCCCACTGCCGGAACAGACCGGATGCCTTTCCGTCCCAGTCGTCGAGGCTGGGGTCGCCGCTGCCAGTCACAACCAGGTCGCCGTAGAGCACGCCGGCATCGACCGGCCCGGACAGCGACAGCTCGGTCGTGAACCTGAAGTCCCAGCCGAGGCGTTCCGCCGCCGCCGCGAGCGTGATCACCTTCTCGTTCGACGCGGGGAGCAGCAGTTTCTGAGGGTCGTCGCGCGTAGAGGATTTCGTCCCGGTCGAGAGATCGGATGTCGATCCCCCAGCTGACGCGCTTCAGCTCGGGCGCATCGAGCAGGACGGCTATCTCTCGCTGGAGGCGGGGAAGGGGGGGAGGTGCGCCCGAAGGAGCTCGAGGAGCGGACGCAGGAGGCCGGACGCCGCCGCAGGCGACGGCGCCGGCGAGAATCAGCGCGAAAAGAGCCTGGCGCACCCGCACGTCATTTCGACAATTCGTCGAGCGCCTTGATCGCGTCGTTGAACTTCTCGGCGTCCGCCTTCGCCGCGCCCGGCTCGCCGGGACGCGTGAAGTACACGTCTTTGCCGCTCTGTCCGAAGGTTACACGCTCTTCCTTCTTGTTGTCCTCGAACTTCGCGTAGACGGCGAGAGCCGGCTTGTCCAGCCCGGTATTGGCCGTTGTCGGCGTGAACGAGGTCGCTCGGATGTCGGCGAGCCCTGCAAGGAAGCTGTCCATCTTCGCCTTGTCGACGTCGCCGGCATTCGGGCTCACGCGCTTCCACGTGTCTTGCGCGTTCTCGCCCTCGCCCTTCACCCGTTCGAACGCCACCGTCTGGCCGCTACGCGTGAGCTCGACGCGATTGGCCGTGAACGCGCGGAACTCGAAGGCTTCGTGGCGGCGGTAATCCTCGAGCGGCTTCTTCAGATCGTCCGCGAGCGACTTCTCGACCGTCACGATCATGTTGTTCGACAGGTCGCGGGCGTACACCGCGTCGTCTCCCGCGGCGGCACCGACGGCGAACGTGGCGCGGGCGCTCCCCATGTTCAGGGTCACGGCGACGTCCGGCTTCTCCAGCCCGAACTTCTTCAGGTCAGCGGGCGTCGGCTGCTCGGTGACGATCGATTTCATCTGGACGCCCTGCACCCGGCCGACCAGCGACTCGACCGTGCCGGCATCAGCTGACGCGACAATCGGCTGGATGACCTTCCACTCCTCGCCCTTCTTTGCGAACCCGAAGCCCTTGCCGGCGACGCTGACGTCGACGCCCTCGACCTTGTCGCGTTCGATCTTCATCACCGACTTGTCGCGAAGGTCGAAGGTCGACTTGTTGAGCGAGGCGTTCTGGTACTCCGCGACGAGGAACACGCGCTTGTCGTCGTTCTTCATCGCGTAGACATTGCTGCCGGTCGGCGTCTTGGCGCCGAGGAGCAGCTTGCCGGGCGGCTTCTCGCCGCTGGGCTTGTATTCCACCTCGACGCGCGGCGACGTCAGGCCGTACTGCGCGAGATCGGCGGGATTCTCGTCGACGACGCGCACGACGTCGAGGTTCGCGAGCGCAGACGTGGCCGAGATGACGTCGGATTCGGCGGCCGGCGCCTGAATCGGCGCGACGATCTGCCAGCGTTCCCCTTCCTTCTTCAGGGTCGTGCGATCGCCGGCCTCGGCCTTGATGGTCAATTCCTGGATGTCGCCGGGGTCGACCGACTGGAAGACTCGCTTCTCGGTGGACGCCGCGGTGTTGCCGTCCTGCTTCCACGAGACGAAGTAGATGTACGCGCCCAGCCCGACGAGCACGGCGAGGAGCGCGATCGTCGACCGCAGTCCGCGCATCACCGCCTCCGCCACCAGCTGTAGACCCCGGTCCCGAAGATCGCCAGCGGCACGATCAGCAGCGAGAACCAGACGATGTTGCTCTGCTGCGCCGCGGTCATCGTCAGCCGGCGATCGCTCGGTTCCTTCGGCCGGATCGAGATCAGGTTCTCCTGCTGCGAGAGCCAGCCGACGGTATTCATGAAGAGGTCGCGATTGCCGCCGGCCGTGAAGAGCATGTTCGAGGCGAAGTCCGAGTCGCCGAACACGACGACGCGGGTCTCCGGCTTCGGTGCGGCGCCTTCGCCTTCGGGCGCAGCCGGCTTCTCCCCGGTGACCGGTGCGGACACCGCCGCGGCGATCGAAATCGGGCCGGTCTTGTCGCCCGCGCCCTCATCCGGCGACGGTTGCTTGCGCGCATACAGTGACTTCAGATCGGCCTCGGCCCAGCTGCGGGCGCTGGTCTCGACGATGCTCTGCGCGGTATGGCCTTCGTTGCCGCCGCTGACCGGCGTCACCGACCGCGCGACCCGGAAGGCGGTCATCACGTCGAGCCGCGACGTGATCGGGTGCGACGGATAGTTCGCGGCGACGGGCGTTTCAGCGGAGCCACCGAACAGCTGTCCCATCCCCGTCTGATCGAGCACCAGGTTGTTGCCGACGTCGATACCCCACTTCCTGGCGAGCCCGACCAGGTTCGGCAGCGGCGACTCGTCGGGCCCCGGCGAATCGAGCTCGAGCAGGAGCTTGCCGGCCTTGGCGAGGTACTTCTCGAGCGTCTCGATCTCGCCGGGCAGGAAGTCGACGCGCGGACCCGCCACGACGACCATCGTCGAGTTGTCGGGCACGCCGCCCTGCTGCGCCAGCACGAGCTTCTCCACCGTGTAGTTCTCGCGCTTCAGCGACTCCGCTGCGGCCATATAGCCGCCGCCGGATTCGCTCGACGTCGGGTCTTTCTCGCCGTGGCCCTGCGTGAAGTACACCGTGCGCGCCTGACCGCTGACCGTCTTGATCAGGGCGTTGGTGATGTCCTGCTCCTGCGTGGACGTGACGCGCTCGGTCCGGCCCTTGTGCCGGATGACGATCTCGCCGTAGGCGCGCACCTCGTTCTGGGCAGCGACCGACGGGTTCCGATCGACGTCGATCAGCTCCAGCTTGATCTGGTTGGAGAGGCCCGCGTACTCCTGGAGCAGATCGCGGAACGTGTTGACGGTGACCGGCTGGTCGGCGGGCGGCATGAAGCCGATGATCTCGACCGGCGCGTCAAGTTTGGCGACGACGTCGCGGCTCTGCTGCGACAGGCTGAACTGCTTGTTCTCGGTGAGGTCCCAGCGCTTGTTCTGCCGCTTCCCGATGTAGTTCACCGCCACCAGGATGCCGAGCACGACGAGCACGCTCGTGGCCGCCAGCGTGCCGTAGCGCGCCTGCCGACGCTGGAACACGTCGGCGATGTCGCGCCACTGGCTGGCCATGTAAATGAGGACGCAGACGAGGCCCGCCCACGCCAGGTAGTAGCGGTACTGATCCCACTGCGCCGACAGGTTGAGGCTCGTGCGCCCCAGGGCCATGATGGCGAGCGCCGCCATCACGAGCGCGAAGCCGAGCCAGCCGATTATTCCGAAGATTCTCTTTGTCATCGTTCTTCGTTCTCACGCGCTAGCCGCGCCAACGCTCTGTCTCGACCGACTTCGCGGTCAGGAACAGGCCGAAACCGATGAAGCTCACGTAGTAAATGAGGTGCGTCGTGTCGAGGACGCCTTTCGTGAAGTCCTCGAGGTGGCCGATCACCGACAAGTACGTCAGCAGGCTGCTGACCGTCGGCCCGGCGAAGCTGCCCATCCAGTCGATGATCCAGAGCAGCAGAAAGACGCCGAAGCTGACCGTGAAGGCGACGATCTGGTTCTTCGTCAAGCTCGAAATGAGAAGTCCGACCGAGATGAAGCACCCGCCGAAGAGCAGGAGTCCCAGGTAGGTCGTCGCAATCGGCTTCCACTCCGGGTTGCCGTAGATGAAGAGAATCGCGATGTGGATCAGGGTCACCGCGAGCATCGCGGCATAAAGGGCCAGGGCGCCGAAGAACTTGCCCAGGATGATCTGCATGTCGGTGACCGGTGACGTGAGCAGCAGCTCGATCGTGCCGGAGCGCTTCTCCTCCGAGTAGGTCCGCATCGTGATTCCCGGCATCAGGAAGAGGATGAGGATCGTGACGTTCTGGAAGAGCAGCCGGATCATCTGATCGTTGATGTTCACCGGCTGCGCGCCGCCGAACTGGCTCATCTGCATGCTCTGGCGGACGAAGTAGGCGAGCAGGCTGGCGTAGAAGTAGCCGTAGAGCAGCGCCCAGATCCCGATCACGATGTACGCGATCGGCGAGGCGAAATAGGAGCGGAGCTCCTTCTGCGCGATGGCGAGGATGTTAGTCATTGGCGAGCGCCTCCTGCGGGGCTTCGGCATCGTGCGCCTCGGATTCTTCCGTCGTCAGCGAGAGGAAGACCTGCTCGAGGCTCATGCGCATCGGACGCATTTCCAGCAGACCAAGGCCGTTCGAGACCACGGCCCGGGCGAGCTCACGGCGCACGTCGCGGCCCTGCTCGCTGTCGACTTCGAAGCCGATGATCCCGTCGCGCCGGTCTGCTTCGACCACGCGCGTGACGCCGGCGATCGAGGCGAGCGTGGGTCCTGCGTCGGCGGATCCGGCGTCGACCTGCACGTACATCGTCTCCGAACCGCGAAGCCGGGCGGTCAGGTTATCGGGCGTGTCGATCGCGACGACCCGGCCTTTATTGATGATGACCACCCGCTCGCAGGTCTGCGACACCTCGGGGAGGATGTGCGTGCTGAGGATGACGGTGTGGTCGCCGGCGAGTGCCTTGATCAGTTGCCGCGTTTCGATGATCTGCTTGGGGTCGAGGCCGGCGGTCGGTTCGTCGAGGATCAGGACGTCGGGGTTGTGAATCAGCGCCTGGGCGAGGCCGACGCGCTGCCGGTAGCCTTTCGACAGTTTCGAACAGAGGCGGCCCGACATGTCCGTGATCCAGGTGCGTTCCATCACCTGTTTGATGCGCGCCTTCCGATCGCCGGACGGCACGCCCTTGATCTTGGCGACGAACGTGAGGTACTCGACGACGGTCATGTCCGGGTAGAGCGGCGGCGTTTCCGGCAGGTAGCCGGTGCGACGTTTCGCTTCGACCGGCTGATCGAACACGTCGAAGCCGGCGACGAGCGCCTTGCCGTCGGTAGCCGGCATGTAGCCGGTGAGAATCCGCATGGTGGTCGTCTTGCCGGCGCCGTTCGGGCCGAGAAATCCGAGGATTTCACCGCGCTCGACGCGGAAGCTGACGTCGTCGACGGCAGTAACCCGACCGTACCGCTTCGTGAGGTTCTGGACCTCGATCAAGGATCATTCTCCTGGTGGAAGGAAAGCGCCGTTTGGGCGGCGCCAGCCAAAAATCGTAACCTAAGATGCCCGGAGGTGTCATGTCTGTAGACGTTGGGTCGAAAGCGCCGGACTTCACGCTGGTCAACCAGGATCGCGAACCGGTCACGCTGAGCGCCGAGCGCGGCCATCCTGTTGTGCTGGCTTTCTTTCCTGCCGCGTTCAGCTCGGTGTGCACGAAGGAGCTGTGCACGTTTCGCGACAGCCTCGCGGCGCTGAACAAGGCGAAAGCGCAGGTGTACGGCATCAGCGTCGATACGTTCTTCACCCTCAAGGCGTTTCAGCAGGCTCAAGGATCTGACGTTTCCGCTGCTGAGCGACTTCAACAAGGAGGCGATCCGCGCCTATGGCGTGTTCAACGAGGACATGATCGGTCTCAAGGGTATCGCCAAGCGCGCCGTATTCGTGCTGGATCGGGACGGGACGGTTCGCTACCGCGAGGTGCTGGAGGACGCGCGCAACGAGCCGGACTACCAAAAGGTGCTCGGGGCTGTGGCTGGGCTCTCCTAAGTGCTTGTAGCGTCTGCCTTTAGTCGGACGTTGTGGTCCGTGCCAGGGCTTGTGGTCCGGCTAAAGCCGGACACTACGAGCGGATCGACTATACTATTGAACATATGAACAATAGTTCATATGTTCTGCTGGATGTAGCCGCGGTGACGGCGCTCGCCGAGACGTTTCGGATGCTCGGCGACGTCACCCGCGTCCGGATTCTCGACGCGATCTCCCGCACCGAGCTGCGCGTCGGCGAGATCGCCGACCTGCTCGGCCTGACCGAATCCGCCGTCTCGCACCAGCTCCGCCTCCTTCGCAACATGCGGCTCGTCCGGCCGCGGCGGGACGGCAAGTCGATCTACTACTCCCTCGACGATCAGCACATCGTCCGCCTGTTCGAGCAGGGGCTCGAGCACGTGCAGGAGAGCGGCCGCGGCCTGCCGCGCACTTGACGATGGTTACCTGCGCCGTCTGCGAACTGCACGCCGAATCGACGTTCAAGGTCGAGGGGATGGACTGCCGTGAAGAAGTGGCGCTGATCGAGCGGCGCTTCAAGACGCTTGGTCGGCGTTGAGGCGTTTTCCGCCGACGTGATGGCGCAGCGGCTCCACGTCAAGTACGACGCGGCGAAGCTGTCGGCCTCCGCTATTGCCGACGCCGTCGCCGACGCCGGGATGCGCGCGTGGCTCGAACACGAGGAGCCGATCGCGTCCGACGAAGCCGGTGCGCGCCGGCGCCAGGTGCTCCTCATTGCGTCAGGAGCGGCTGCCGCCGCGGGCTATACGGCCCACTTCCTGGACGCCGCGCTTGTGTCACGCCTGCTGTTCGCCGTGGCGATCGCAACCGGTGTGCCGTTTACCGCCCGCAAGGCCTGGCTCGCCGTCCGCGCGCGGTCGCTCGACATCAACGTGCTGATGCTGGTCGCGGCCATGGGAGCGATCGCGCTGGGCGAATGGTCCGAGGCGGCGGCGGTCGTGTTCATGTTCGCGGTGGCCCAGGCACTCGAGGCGCGGACGCTGGAGCGCGCGCGGACTGCCGTGCGCGCGCTGATGGACCTGACGCCGGCGGAAGCCGTGGTGAGGGACGCCGACGGACAGCGGAAGGTGCTCGTCGATCAGGTCGCGATCGGATCGGTGATCATCGTCAGGCCGGGCGAGAAGGTGCCGCTCGACGGCGAGGTGCTGGCCGGGTCGAGCGCCGTGAACCAGTCGCCGGTCACCGGCGAGTCGCTGCCGGTCGACAAGTCCGCAGGCGACGAAGTGTTCGCCGGATCGATCAACGGCCGCGGCGCGCTCGAGGTGCGCGTCACGCGGCTCCGCCGCGACACGACGCTGGCGCGGATCATCCACCTGGTCGAACAGGCGCAAGCCCAGCGGGCGCCGGCGCAGACATTCGTGGAGCGGTTCGCGCGCTTCTACACGCCGGCGGTCATTCTGCTGGCGATCGTGACCGCAGTGGCTCCGCCGTTACTGTTCGGCGGCGACTGGCACTCGTGGGTGTACCGGGCGCTCGTCCTCCTCGTCGTGTCATGCCCGTGTGCGCTCGTGATCTCCACGCCGGTGTCGATCGTCGCGGCGCTGTCGAGCGCCGCCAGGAAGGGCGTCCTCATCAAGGGCGGCGCCCACCTCGAGCGCGCCAGCAGCATCCGGTGCGTCGCATTCGACAAGACCGGGACGCTTACGCGCGGCACGCCCGAAGTCGTGGATGTCATTTCCCTGAATGGCCTTCCGCCGGCGACGATCGTCGCGCTCGCGGCGTCTATCGAGCAGCGGTCCGATCACCCGATCGCGCGCGCGATCGTCGCGTACGCCGAGGGCGCCGGCGTGCGCGCCGAGGCAGGCGCGAACGTGACTGCGTTGACGGGGCTTGGCGCCGAAGGACACGTCAGCGGCACCGAGGTGATCCTCGGCAATCACCGTCTGTTCGAGGAGCGGCAGCTCTGTTCGCCAGCCGTGCACGAGCGGCTCGACGACCTCACCGCGCACGGCCGCACGCCCGTCCTGCTGGCGTGCGACGGCATCCCGGTCGGCATCATTGCCGTCGCCGACCGGCCGCGCGAGGCCGGGCGCGACGTGGTCGACATCCTCCGGCAGCAGGGCGTCCGGTCGGTTGTCATGCTGACCGGCGACAGCACCGCCACGGCGTCGGCCATCGCCGCCGACCTCGGGATCGACGAGGTCCGCGCCGAGCTCATGCCCGAGGACAAGGTGAGGGTGATCGAGGATCTGCGCCGGCGGTACGGGTCGGTGGCGATGGTCGGCGACGGCATCAACGACGCGCCCGCGCTGGCGACCGCGGATGTCGGTATCGTCATGGGCGCGGCGGGGAGCGATGCCGCCATCGAGAGCGCCGACATCGCGCTGATGGCCGACGAGCTGCTGAAGATCCCCTACGCGCTGCGCCTGAGCCGCGCGACGATGCGGAACATCAAGGCAAACCTCGTCATCTCGCTGGCGCTGAAGGCGGCATTCGTTCTTGCGGCGATTGGCGGCGTCGCGACGCTGTGGATGGCGGTCCTCGCCGACACCGGCGCGTCGATCATCGTGATTGCAAACGCCCTCCGTCTCCTCCGAGCGGACTGATGTAGGCCGACCCTTTCAGGGTCGGCGTCCGGGCTGCGACGTCCGCCTGGCGGTGCAGTGCGTCGACGCTGGCCATCCAGGTGCCGGGCGCCACCGCCGGGGCTCGCGAAACCGGCGCGGCCGACCTGATAGGCGCTTACAATGACCCCAACCTCATCAGCAGGAAATGGACAGCGATCGCTGGCGGCGGCTGGAGGACCTGTATCACGCGGCGCGGCGGCTGCCGGTTGACGCGCGCGCACGTTTCCTCGACAGTCAGTGCGGCGGCGACGAGTCGCTGCGGACCGAAGTCGAATCGCTCCTTGCGCAGCCCGAGCACACGCTGGCCGTGTCGGACGGGAGTGCCCGGGGCATGCACGACAACATCGTCGGAAAGCGCCTTGGTCACTACGACGTGCGGTCCCTTGCGGGCGCCGGCGGCATGGGCCAGGTCTACCGCGCACGCGACACCAGGCTCGGGCGCGACGTCGCCCTCAAGGTGCTGCCGCCCGAGTGGACAACCGATCCCGATCGCCTGGCCCGTCTCGAACGCGAAGCGCGATTGCTCGCGTCGCTCAACCACCCGAACATCGCCACGATCCACGGGCTTGAAGACACCGCCGCCATTCGCGTCGTCGTCCTCGAATACATCGAGGGTGACACGCTCGCGGATCGGATCGGCGACCGTCCATTGCCTCCGGCCGAGGCGCTCTCGATTGCCCGCCAGGTGAAAGACGCGTTGGAGGCGGCTCACGAAAAGAACATCGTCCATCGGGATCTGAAACCGGCAAACATCAAGATCACGCCAACCGGGCTGGTGAAGGTTCTCGACTTCGGTCTGGCGACGCTGGAACCAGCACTCGCGGGTGGTCTCCTCGACAATTCGCAAACGCCGACCGTCATGACGCGCGGGACGCGCGAAGGTGTCATTGCCGGCACGGCCGCTTACATGAGTCCCGAACAGGCGCGCGGGCTGGCGATCGACAAGCGCACTGACATCTGGGCGTTCGGATGTGTGCTGTACGAGATGCTCGCCGGACGCACGGCGTTCGCGCGCGCGACCCTCACAGACACGCTTGCCGCCGTCGTCGAAGGCGAGCCCGATTGGAACGCGCTGCCACGGGACATGCCTCGTGGCGTGGAGCGCTTGCTTCGGCAGTGCCTTGAAAAGGATCACAGGAAGCGCCTGCGCGACATCGGCGACGCGTGGATGGTGCTGGAGGCCGAAGCGCCGGCTCCGATGCGCCGCAATGATTGGACGACGAGGTTCTGGAGCCTCGGCTGGATCACGGCGGCATTCGGAGCGTCGGCCGCCGCGTGGCTGTGGTTGAATCCTGCACCGGTTGAACGCCTGACACGGTTCTCCTCGCTGCTGGCGCCGGAAGGGTCGGAGTACGACTTCGTCGGCGTTGGTTCGTTTGCCGCGCTGCCAACTCTCTCGCCCGACGGCAAGAGGATCGTGTTCGGCGCTCGATCGCCGGACGGGAGCGCCACCCAGCTCTGGGTCCGTTCACTCGATTCTCCAACGGCGCAGCCGCTCCCCGGGACCGAGGCGGCAAGCTTTCCATTCTGGTCGCCTGACAGCCGCCACGTGGCGTTCGGCTCCAGGACGGAAAAGGCCCTGAAGAAAGTCGACGTCCTCGGTGGTCCTCCGGTGACGATCACGGAGTTGAGCGGCGAGCTCCGTGGCGGCAGCTGGAGCGCGGCGGGTGTGATCCTCTTCGGCGACAGCCGTCCCGGCACCCAGGTGATGAAGGGGCCACACACTGGCGGATCGTTCACCGCGGCGACCGCTATCGAACAGGGCAAGGACACAACTGGCCACCGATTTCCGTGGTTCCTGCCGGACGGCCGACACTTCCTCTATCTCTCTCCCCATGCTGGAGCCCCCAACTCGGTCCGGGTGGGCTCTCTCGACGACGCGACGCGTCCGGGCAAGGTCGTCGTCGAAGCCGAGTCGAACGCGATCTACTCGATGGGGCACTTGCTGTATCTACGCGGTGGCACCCTCATGGCTCAGCCCTTTGATGTGCGCAGCCTGGAGACCACCGGGGATCCGAGAGCGATCGCGGAACAAATTCCGACGTCCCTGCAGCCGGCCCGCGTTGGTCACTATTCGGCATCAACCACCGGGCTGCTCGTTTATCCGTCGGCCAGTCGCGATGGACTCACTGCCAGCCTCGGTTGGAGGGATCGAAGCGGCAAGCAGACTGGCACGGTTGACGCTGCGCCGGGTCGGATTGTCGACCTTCAGCTTTCTCCGGATCGAACCAGGCTCCTCGCGAGCCTCATGGAACGAAACAGCAACGACCTGTGGATTTACGATCTCGCGCGCAAGGGCAGAACCCGGTTCACGTTCGATCCAGGCGCCGAGCCCTACGCAATCTGGAGCCGGGATGGGAGAACCATCATCTGGCGCAACGGGCCGGGAGCGCTTTACCGCAAAGCGTCGAATTTCACGGGGACGGAGGAATTGCTCTCGGCGGACCCCGGTCAAAGCCCGAGCAGCCTCTCGCCGGACGACAAGACGCTGCTGGTGGTAAAAGGCGGCGTCGACATCTGGACGCTGCCGCTCGCGCCGGAACCGTCTGGGAAACCCTCCGCGCCGCAACCAGTCATGACGTCCGTAGCCGGAGAGGACCATGCGCAACTCTCGCCGGATGGCAAATGGATCGCCTACACGTCTGATGAGTCGAAGACCCGCGAAGCCTACGTCATCGCGTTCCCCGGTCCTGGAGGGAAACGGCAGGTCTCGTCCGGCGGGGCCTCTCACGTGCGCTGGCGCAGCGACGGCCGCGAGCTCTACTACCTGACGCTCAGCGGCGACTTGATGGCTGTCGAGATCACGGTGCGCGGCGACACGCTTGACGTGGGGCGGACTCAGAGATTGTTCGGCAGTGTCCAGAGTGTTGACCGTGCGCAGGGATACATGTACGACGTCGCGCTCGACGGCACGAGGTTCATCGTGGCCGAGGGCGTCGAACCGAGAAACGCGGCCCCGCAGGCGTTAACCTTGGTGGAGAACTGGCCGGGTCTGCTCAAGACAGTTCCCTAAGGGGACGCGCCGCGAGGCGGTGATGCGCCGCGAAGCTGCGCGCACGTGGCTGGCGCGAACGCCGCCCCGTGGCGAACCGCTCGAAGGGCTATAATCCGCGCGCGAGGTTACATACCCATGATTTCACGTCGAGAGTTCAATACCGGGCTTGGCGCCCTTGCCACGTTCGCGGCTGGTGATGCGATTGCCGGCCCACAGCAGCCTGCCGCCAGTTCCGCTCCGGCTCCGCTCAAGACGGAGTTCCTGATGGACATCATCCTGGACGTGGCGGCACCGCAAGTCCTGGGGACGCGCCGTATCGTCCCGGTAACCGGCGGCACATTCGAAGGGCCGAAGTTGAAGGGAACGGCGTTGCCCGGCGCCGACTGGATCCTGGTGCGCCCGGACGGCGTCAGCGAGCTCAACGTCCGTGTCACGCTTCGGACAGACGACGATCAGTTGATCTACTTGACCTACCGAGGTTTGCTGTTCACGCCGAAAGGCGGCGAGCAGTACTGGCGCACGACGCCGATCTTCGAGACCGGAGCCGCGAAGTACGACTGGCTGACCAAGATCATCGCAGTCGGTGTCGGAAAAAACGTTCCGGGCAAGGCGGCCTACAGCATCTACCAGATTCTGTAGAGCACGAACAACTCGGCGCGCGCCGTTATGGACATGCAGGTCCTCCAGTCGCGGCAATCCTTTGGTTCCGTTCCTTTGATCTCCACGAAAATCGACCGGCCCGGATTGCTCGGGTCGGTCATGACCTCCGCGTGCGGGCCCAACCCGGCCTTGGAATAACTCACTTGTTCGGCGCGCGGTTGTAGATCGTCTGGGTGAGCGGACTGCCGGTGCCCCTCGAGCCGTCCGCGTTCAGAACTGTGATGCCACCGCCCGGATCGATGGGGAAGTAGAGGATGTCTCGAAGGTGCTTGTGGACGAGGGCCTCCTTCGGACGGCCGATCTGCTCCCAGACGATGACGTGCTCGTTCTCGAAGAGCTTGGTCGCGCCCTCGCGGGGAAACTGAGGTGGATACTTTGTCGCCGCAGGTTTGGCGTTCTGCGCGGCGAGGCCCGCGATCGCAAGGACGACCGCGACGCCGCCGACGATCAGCGCGCGACCAATTTGACGATTTCGATCGATTCACGCTGCACCTCCGGGAAAGAGAGAGTCGAAACAGGATAACGTGCTACAGAGAAACACGAAAGCACGGTCACCGAAGCCGCAGCACCTTACAGCGAAGTCGCCCCGGTCCGTTCCGGCTCCTTGTAATTCGGCGTCGAGAGCCAGACCTTCGCCACGCGCAGCCCGTCGACGGCGTCGACGCGCATCTGACGGCGGTCGACGTCGATCAGTATCGCCGACGCGGGCCCGGCGGCCGAGGCGACCCAGGACGTACCCGCCGACGGTCGTGAACACTTCCTCGTCGATATCGAGATCGAACTGTTCGTTGACGTCGGTGACGAGCGTCGAGGCCGTCGATGTCGGCCGAGCCGTCGGGGCGGACCCTGATGCGGCCGCCGCGGCGCGCCGGCATCTCCGACGATCCGCTCCATCAACGACTCGAACGTGACGACCCCGGCGGTGCCGCCGTACTCGTCGATGACGACCGCTTCCTGGACGCCTTTCCGCCGCATCGCTGTCAGCAGGTCGTCGGCGGCGAGCGTTTCCGGAACGGTCAGCGCCTCGCGGGCCAGCGTGCCCGGATTGATCGGCTTGCCGGCGACCAGCGCGCGCAGCACGTCCTGTGACGTACAGGATGCCCACGACGTTGTCGAGGTTCGTCCGGAAGACGAGCAGCCGGTGCGCCTCGCTCCTCGTGATTTGCTGCAGCGCGACGTCGTCGGGGGTGTCGGCATCGACCGCGACCAGCTCGGTGCGCGGCACCATGACCTGGCCGGCCGTCAGGTCGGCGAACGCGAACACGCGGTGGAGCATCTGCTCTTCGGCCTCCTCGAGCACGCCGGCCTCCTGGCTGGCGGTGACGAGCATCTTGAGCTCTTCCTCCGAGTGGACCATCGCATGGCCGCCGCGGCTGCGCAGGCCCAGCATGTTGACCACCGCGCGGCCGGTGCCGTTCAGCAGGCGGATGAACGGCCAGAGGGCCTTCATGAAGATCTCGGTCGGCTTCACGACCCAGAGCGCCGTGGCCTCGGCCCGCTCGAGTGCGATCGTCTTCGGCGCCAGCTCCCCGAGCACGATGTGCAGCGCGGTGATGATCGCGAACGACACGGCGACGGCAATCGTGTGCGCGGTCGTGGCCGCGATCATGTTCGGCAGGAACTGCGAGCGACGGCTCGATCACCGAGACGAGCGCCGGCTCGCCGATCCATCCGAGGCCGATGCTGGCCATCGTGATGCCGAGCTGGGTCGCGGCAATGTAGCTGTCGGGATCCGTCACGGCGCGGCGCACCGCGTGCGCGCGCCAGTTGCCTTCGGCGATCAGCTGGTCGACGCGCGTCTTGCGGACGGTGACGATCGCGAACTCGGCGGCGACGAAAAAACCGTTGGCGAACACCAGCGCCAGCACCGCGATCAGACGCCAGACGATGTCTCCGGGGATACTCCATACCACCCGAGGGCTTCGCTCGATCACGCTCGCGCGACCGAGACCCACCTCGCGCTAGATCGCTCGCTGACCAGATTCACCGTCAGGCCTTCCGGTTGGAGAAGAAGTGCGCGTCGACGAAGTTGTCGATGATGCTCTGGTGGCCGGGATCGACCCGCTCGAACTGGATGCCCATGCCGACGCGCCGATCGCTCCACGCGACGCGCCCTTCGGCGTCGATGTCGCGCTTGGAGCCGGGCATGCGGAAGCGGACCTTGATCTTCGAGCCGCCTTCGAGCGGGCTGGTGGTGCGGATGGCGATGCCGCCGCGACTGAGGTTGAGCGTCAGCGCCGCGGCGATCGTGTTGCCGAAGCGGTACTGGATGGGGATGCCGAGGACGACCCGCGGGCTGCTGCGCCGGTTGAAGTTGTCGGGGAAGAGGTGCGGCGCCAGCGACGGCAGGATGTGCTGCACCGCGCTGTACTCGTTCACGTAGCCGGCGACGCCGAGCGCCGCCAGGTCGCGCACTTCGTCGGCGCTGGCGATCGTGCCGCTGAAGATCAGGATCGGCAGCCGGCCGTCGTCGAGCTTGCGGATCGCGCGCACCAGCTCGACGCCGGGCGTGTGCGGCAGCCGCAGGTCGAGGACGATCAGATCGATGGCCGCGAGGTCGGCGCGGACTTGCGCCAGCAGCTCGGCCGCGCTCTTGACGGCCACCGCGCGGTGTCCGGCGGTCTCGAGCGCGCTGCGGAACCGGTCGCGAACAAACGCCGTGTCGTCGGCGACGAGGACCGTCTTCGACGAGAGCGAAGTGCTGGCCATCTATTTTGAGATTACCGCACCTAGTCGCTATAATCCGGTTCTTATCGTGATCGCGCCTGCCGGGCGTAGTCTGGCACGTCATCGCCCCAATTGCCAAACCGAACGCCGGCACCGAACGCGCCGAGGAGCTTATGGCCACGTGCCCTGAATGCGAAGCGGAGATCGAGGTCGACGAATTCGACGTCGACAAGGGCGATCAACTGAGCTGCCCCGAGTGCGGATCCAACCTGGAAGTCACCGGCATCTCGCCGATTGAGCTCGACCTCGCGCCCGACGACGACGACGAAGACGACGACGACGATCTCGAAGACGACGAAGACGACGACGTGGACGACGACGACGAGGACGACGAGGACGACGAGGAGGGCGAGGGACTGGGAGGAATGATCGACAAGGAACGCGCCCTGCGGGACACGCTGTCCTCGCTGGGCTCGGTCGTCGTCGCCTATAGCGGCGGCGTCGACAGCGCCTACCTCGCCTGGATCGCCCACGACACGCTCGGCGACCGTTCGATCGCCGTCACCGCCGACAGCCCCAGCTATCCGCGCCGCCACCGCGAGATGGCGATCGCCATCGCCGGCCGCTTCGGCCTCCGCCACGAGATCATTCACACCGGCGAGCTCGAGCGTCCCGAGTACCGCGCCAACCCGGCCAACCGCTGCTACTACTGCAAGCACGAGCTCTACGCGCACCTGACGCCGATCGCCGAGCGCCGCGGCGCGGTGATCGTCGACGGCAACAACGCCGACGATCGCGGCGACTACCGGCCGGGCCGGCAGGCGGCGCGCGAGTTCGGCGTCCGCAGTCCGCTCGACGAAGTCGATCTCGGCAAGGCCGAGATCCGCGAGCTGTCGCGCCGCGCCGGGCTGCCGACCTGGGACGAGCCGGCCTCGGCCTGCCTGTCGTCGCGCATTCCGTATTTCCACGAGGTCACCGACGAGAAGCTCCGGACGATCGAGGCGGCGGAGAGTGCGCTGCGCGCGCTCGGCTTCCGGGTCTGCCGGGTCCGCCACCACGACGAGCTCGCGCGCATCGAGCTGGGTCGCGACGAGATCGCGCGCGCGCTCGAGCCGGATGGCCGCCGCGATTGTCGATGCGGTGAAGGCGGCCGGCTACCGCTACGTGACCATTGATCTGCAGGGGTACCGCACCGGGAGCCTGAACGAAGGGCTGCTGCTCAAGCCGACGTTCGCCTGGCGAAGGCGGACTGATCGCGGTGGCGCGCACGTCGCGGGCAGTCGCGGCGGCCCTGGCGCTGGCGTTTCTCGCACTCCACCTCCCCTACACGGCCCGCTCCCTCGAAGACATCGACTCGATCAACTTCGCGCTCGGCAT
Organism: uncultured Acidobacteriota bacterium; assembly: GCA_963825245.1. Taxonomy (GTDB): domain Bacteria; phylum Acidobacteriota; class Vicinamibacteria; order Vicinamibacterales; family CAVVIG01; genus CAVREM01. The sequence continues at coordinate 559,147 of CAWGSJ010000014.1, read as the reverse complement.
CCGCGACTTCGACGTCGCCGAGCATCAGCCGCATCCGCCGGGCTATCCGCGTCCTCATCCTGATCGCCAAGATCGTGAACGCCGTCGCGGAATCCGAAGTGCTCACGCTGAGCCTGCTCGGCATCGTGTCGGGCGCGTTCCTGGCATTCGCACTGGTCGCGTTGTTCCGCGCGCTCGGCGACCGCCGAGCCGGCGCCCTAGCGCCCTCCAGCCGCGACCCTGAAAGGGTCGGCCTACAGCCATGGACCGCCGTGGCCGCGGCGGCGCTCGCGCTCACGGCCCCGCTCATGTGGCTCACCGCGGCACGGCCGCTCAGCGACGTACCCGGCCTCGCCGCGGCGCTGTTCGTGCAGTGGCTGCTGGTTCGCGCGCGGATCGATCCGCGGGCGATCGCGTTCGCGGCCCTCGCGGCCGGCCTCGCCGCCGGCATCCGCTCGCAGGTGGTCTGGCTGACGGTCCCGCTGTTACTGCTCGTCGTCGCGCGCAATCGCGGCGCATGGCGGCTCGACGCGGCATTGTCGATTGCGGGCGCCTACGTGGCCGGCGTGCTGATCGTGGGCCGTGCCGCTGCTGATGCTGTCGGGTGGGCCGGGCGGCTACTGGAATGCCGTCGCCTTCCAGGGCGGAGCCGACCTGTCGGGCGTCACGATGCTCTGGACGAATCCGACGCCGCGTCAGGTGCTGGCCACCGTCGAGTACCACTTCCTGCACCCATGGGGATGGTGGCCGCTCGCGGCAGCCGTGCTCGTCTGCGCCGCGTGGCGGCGCGATCTGGCTGCTCGTGAACGCTCCGCGTGTCGCGGTGACGCTGGCCGCGATGTTTGGCCCGTACCGATCTTCGACATGCTGTTTCAGGAAACAGTGACAACCCGATACGCGCTGCCGCTCGTCGTGCCGGTCGCGTTCCTGGCCGCCAGCGGGCTCGGCGCGGCGGCTGCCGCGCTGGGGAGCCTGGGCCGCCGCCGGCGTCGCCGCGATGGCCCTGGCGGTTGGCCATCCGACGCTCGTCTCGTATGCGAGCGGCAATGCCCCGGCCTTCCGCATGCTCGCCGACATGCGCGCCCAGACCGCGACGTCTTCGGGTGCTCCAGTGCTCGCCGTCCATCGCCGTCAGGATTTCGATCTCAGGCGCCCCATGAAATGGGTGGGGCCCGAGGCGCCCGCCTTCTCCGAGCGGCTCGGAGCGCCGCCGCGGCTCGAGTGGCTCGAACTCGTCGAGGTACTGGAACAACGGCGGGCGGGGAACGGTGTGGTTCGTCAGCGACCCGCTGCGGAGCGATCTCGCGCTCGTCCACCATGGCGGGCCGCGCGCGACGTACCGATGGCCGCTCCGCTTCCACGAGCTCATCGGTGGCGTTCGGCCGGACGAAATGGACTGGTATGCGATCGATCCGCCTGCCTGGTATCTCGGCGAGGGCTGGTCGCTGACGCCCGGAAACTGCCGGTGTTGCAGTCGCCACCAGCAAAGGACCGGCTTCCGGTGGGAGCCAGGGATGGATCCGCCGGTCGCCAGGGTCGCTCACTCTCATGATCGGTGGCCGCCTCCTGCCCGGCGGCCCGCCCAGCGCTCGGCTTCGCGTCTCGATCGACGGCCGCACCGTGGCCGAACCGGAACTCGCCCCGGGTTTCTTCCTGCGAATGCTCGACGCTGCCAGCCGGCGCTGCTGACGGGCGAGGGGGACTATGCACCGCTCGTCGTCACGGCCGATACGGATCGCGTCGCGCTCGAGCAGTTCGACGCACAACCGGCAGGCAAGGTCATGTACGGCTTCGGCGAGGGCTGGCACGAGCACGAATACAACCCGTCGACTGGAGAGTTGTGGCGCTGGACGAGCGACCGATCGACGATCCGCGTCCGGGCCGCGGGAAAGGCCCTGTCGATGCGAATCCGCGGCGAGTCCGAAGCGGGGCACGACGTCGAACCTCACGGTCAAGGCCGGCGAAACGCGTCATCGTCGAACGAACAGGTCGGTTCCGCCTTCGTCGTCAACACGACGATTCCCGCCGCTGCACTCGGCCCGGAGGAAGGCGTGATGACGATCGAGACCGACGGCGCCTTCGTGCCGGCGGATGTCCGCTGGCGCACGCAAGACCGCCGACTCCTCGGGCTGAAGATCCTCGAGTGCCGGATCACTCCGGCTTCCTAGCCAGGCAGAGCAGCGAGCTGCCAAATGGGCTGTCGAACGCCCTCAGCCACCAGCTTTCCACGCGCAGCGCGGCCGGTCAGCAGCGCGTTGAGCGGGGCCGGCGGCACGGTGATGTCCTGCTGCGCCTGATCTTCGGGCGGCAGGCCGCGGAGCCGCTGGGCCGCTCGGACGGCAACCATCGGCAGGAAGAGCGAGGGCGTTCGTGTACGTGAGGCGAACCACCGTGAACCCGGCGCCGGTCGAGCAGGCGGGCGAGGGTGCGCGCGGCTGTAGCGGCGGACCTCGCGGCTCAGAACCGAGTGGTCGCCGCGCAGAACCTCCATCGCGGCCACGTTGACCAGTGCATAACCTCCGGGCCGGAGCAGCCGATACATCTCGTGGACCGCGGCTCGCTCCATGGGCTCCTCGAGCGAGTAGAGCACGTCGAACGAGGTGACGACATCGAACGCATTACTGGGAAAGGGAACGGCGGCCGACGGTGGCGCGGGCCAGGCGGCTGCGTCCCAGCTGCCGGCCGATGTGCAGGCCGGTCGGCGCGAGATCGAAGCCGAAGGCCCGGCCGTAATGGCCGAGCAGGTCGACATTCGCGCCGGTGCCGCACCCGCAGTCGAGCAGCCTCGGATGTGCGACGCCCCTGGTCGCTTCGCGCAAGAGCGGCGTCACGAACCATCGAAATCCCTTGAACCAGAAATGGCGCGCTTCGGCAAGCGAGGTGGCGCGCAGCAGATGCTCCACGCGTCGGATTGTAGCGATCTTGCGCTGGATTGCATTGACACTCAGCAGTCGACTTTGTAAGCTGCGAAAACTCTCCGAGGAGTGTGACGATGACTCGTGCCCGACACGTCGGTTCCGTGATTGGTATGTTCGCGATCGCGATCCTGGTCGCGACAGGATGCAAGAAGCAGGTGCCTGCGCAGACGCCGGCACCGCCGCCGCCCCCGCAAGCCGCCGTACCGGTCACGCCGCCGCCGCCGCCAGCCGCCGCCGCCGCCCGCGGCCGCGCCGAAGCCGGCGCCGCTGACCGAGGAGCAGATCTTCGCGCAGAAGACGGTGGAGCAATTGAATGCGGAACGGCCGCTCGCCGACGTGTTCTTCGACTACGACCAGTCGGCGGTCCGCGACGATGGCCGCGGCCCGATGCAGAAGAACGCGGACTGGCTGAAGCGCTGGACGAGCACGCAGATCACGGTGGAAGGGCACGCCGACGAGCGCGGCAGCTCGGAGTACAACCTCGCGCTCGGTTCACGGCGCGCCACCGCGGTCAAGGATTACCTGGTCAACCTTGGTGTCCCGGGCAACCGGATCACCGTCGTCAGCAAGGGCAAGGAACAGCCGTTCTGCACGACCGAGTCGGAAGAGTGCTGGCAGCAGAACCGGCGCGGGCACTTCATCATTACGGCAAGAAATAGGGCAGGAGGGGCGGGAAGGGCAGGAAGGGTCCAGCCTGTCCTGCCCCTCCCGCCCTTAGCCTCCCCCTCATCGTCAGTACCCGCCGCAATTCCGCCTCCCCAATCCGGTATTTCGCGACTTTTTTCCCGTCGGCCATCAGCACCGGAATCTCCACGCCCATACAACCGCTTCGAGCTCGGCATTGCCCGAGATATCGATTTCATCGAGCGCCAACGGGACCGAGGCCGAGACCCGATGGACGACTTCCTTCATCTCGTCGCACAGGTGGCAGCCCGGGCGTGAGTAGAGGGTCAGGCGGATCACGAGGGCTGGCGTGTACCGGCGGCGGTTCGGCGATGCGTTCTGCCGTCTTTCGCGGATCGCGCGCCGCGATGATCGGACGACCGACGACGAGATAGTTCGCTCCCGCCTTGAGGGCGTCCGGCGGCCGACATCGTCCGGCTCTGGTCGCCGCGCTCGTCGTCGGCGCCGCGAATCCCGGGCGTCACGATGGTGAACGATCGGCCGCACGTTTGCCGGATGAGCGCGATCTCCTGCGGCGAGGCCACGACGCCGTCGAGCCCTGACGTCCTGGGCGAGACGCGCCAGCCGCTCCACCGACTGCCCCATCGATCCCGCGAAGCCCGACTCGGCCAGGTTCGACTCGCTCAGGCTCGTCAGCATCGTCACGGCGATCACCAGCGGAGCGGCGTGTCGACCGCCGTGCTGCCTCGTCCCGGGCCGCTTCGACGGCGGCCCGCATCATGGCCGCGCCGCCGGCCGCGTGCACGTTGACCATCCAGACGCCGAGGCGGACGGCCGCGGCAACCGCGCCGGCCACGGTGTTCGGGAATGTCGTGGAACTTCAGGTCGAGGAAGACGCGATCGCCGCGGGCGACGAGCTGCTCGACGATGGTCGGTCCGTGGCTCGTGAACAGCCGGCTGCCGATCTTGAAGCCGCCGACCGCTCCACGGAGCGCATCGGCCAGTGCGCGTGCTTCAGCGGCCGTATCGACGTCGAGGGCGACTAGGAGCTGATCCATTCGCGATCCCGGGCGCTCGTATCAAGCGTTCCGACGAGGCTGGCGATGCGCTCGATGCGGTGGCGTCCCATGTAGTCGCGCAGGCCGTCGAGCAGCTTGGGCCAGATCAGCGGATCGACGAAGTTCGCGGTGCCGACCTGGACGGCCGTTGCGCCCGCGATCATGAACTCGAGAACGTCGCGCGCGTCCGCGATGCCGCCCATGCCGATGATCGGGATCTTCACCGCCTGACGGCACTCGTACACCATCCGCACGGCAATCGGCCGGATGGCCGGGCCGCTCAGGCCGCCGACGACGTTCGAGATTTTCGGCCGCCGCGACTCGACGTCGATCACCATCGCCAGGAACGTGTTGACCAGCGACACGGCGTCGGCGCCGGCCTCTTCGGCGGCCTGCGCGAACGAGGCCACGTCGGTGACATTGGGCGTCAGCTTCGGGATGACGGGCAGTGCGCGTGACCTTTCGCACGGCGCTGACGACGTCGATACGTACCGGTCAGGCTGCAGCCGAACTGGATGCCGCCCTCCTTGATGTTCGGGCACGAGATGTTCAGCTCGAGGGCGTGCGACGCCTTCGGCGTCCGACAGGATCCTCGAGACCTCGACGTATTCGTCGAGCGTCGTGCCGCACACGTTCACGATCGACGGTCGCCCCGCGCGCGCGCAGCTCGGGCAGCTTCTCGTCGACGAACCGCCGGACGCCGATCCCCTGCAGCCCGATCGCATTCAGCATCCCGGCCGGGGTTTCGACGATCCGCGGCGGCGGGATGGCCTTCGCGCTCGGTCGAGGAACAGTCCCTTGACGGCGACGCCGCCGAGCGTGGAGAGGTCGACCAGGTCGGCGTACTCGACGCCGTAGCCGAAGCAGCCGCTGGCGGCGATCAGCGGGTTCTTCAGCGTCGAGCGAGCCGATGCGGACCGAGAGATCCATGTCTCGAGCGTCTAGTCCCAGATGATCTGATCGGCCGGCAAGCACAGGTCCGGCGAGGCACGATCGCACGTGATGAAAACGGCCGTCGTCGGCGCGCATCGGCACCACGCAGCTGTAGCAGCCGCCCATCCCGCAGCCCATGACGCGTTCGACCGACACCTGGCAGGGGCGTCCGAACCGGGCGGCGAGCCTGGCGCACGCGGCGAGCATGCCCTCGGGGCCGCAGGCGTAGAGCATCAGCGGCTGTGCGCGGTCGAGCGCCGCGAGTTGGCGTTCGAGCGGCGCCGACGATCCGTCCGCGCTCGCCGCGCGCTGCCGTCTTCGGTCGTCAGCACGAGGTCGACGCCGAGGCCGTGAAACAGATCGAGATAGAACAGCTCGGCGTGCGCGGCGGGCGCCGTAGAACAGCGTCGTGCGGACGCCGCGCGTCCGCAGCGACTGCGCCGAGCGCGGCGAACGGCGCGAGTCCGACGCCGCCGGCGACCATCCAGGCCTCGTGCCGGCGGATCGACGATCGTGAACGGCCGGCCGAGCGGACCGAGGCAGTCGATGCGCTGTCCGGCCCGCGCCTCGTAGAGCGAGCGCGGTCGAGACGCCGATCCGCTTGTTCAGGAGCGAGATGCCGTGCGGCGTGCCGCTCCGTATCGCGAAGAACTTCGAACACGGAAAATGGGCGGCGCAGCAGCGGATCGTGCCCGCGGCCCGCCTTGACCATCACGAACTGCCCGGGCGCCGCGGCCGCGGCGATCGCCGGCGCCGACAGCGCGAGCGACGTTGTAGTCGGACGACAGGCGATCGTTCCCGATCACCTCCGCCGCGACGTCGACGGCCATCGCGGCAGTATACTCCGGCACGTGCGCTTCCTTCGGATGCTGAGCAACGCGATTGCGGCGGCGATGCTGGCGACGAGCTATGTCCTCATCGTGTTCCTGCATCTGAATCCGCGCCTGCCGATCGATCCGCTGCGGCTGCTTCCGGTCGTTCGATCGGTCGGGCTGTTCTATGTCGTGCACCTGATCGGTCGTGTTCTATCTCGCTGCTCGTGGCGCGGCAGCTGCTGGCGCGCGAGCTGTTCTCGCCGGCGTGGATCAGCATCGGCGTCCTCTCGTGGCTGGGCGCGCTGTCCGCCGCGGCCGGGTCGGCGCTGATGTGGGCGAACCTGTCAACCTTCACCCTGGTGCTCGCGCCGGAGACGGTCGCCGCGATGACGCAGGGGGCACTCGCGCTTGCCGTCTCGTCGGCGCTGTTCCTGCTGGTCGCGTACGGCCGCTGGACCGGCGAGGACTCGCAGCGGATCTTGTGGGCGGTGTGCCTGGTGATCGTCGCCGGTGTCTCGGTGGCGACGCCGCTCGTGTTCCGTGGCCGCGCGGTCGAGCCGACGCTCGAAGCCCGTCCGATCGATGCCGTCGCTCGAAACGCCGCCGCCGGAACGGACGGCGCGCGTCGAGATCCTGGCGATCGACGCCGCGTCGCTCGATTTCGTCGCGCGCGCGACCGCTGAAGGACGCCTGCCGAATTTCGGACGCATCCTCGATGCGGGCGCGGTCATGCAGCCTGGCGACGCTCCACCCGACGTCGGCCGAGGCGGTCTGGTCGGCCGTCGCCACCGGCAAGCTGCCGCAGAAGAACGGCGTCCGGTCGGCGGCCGTCTACCGCACGCCGACCGGCGATGATCCCGATCCGCCTGCTGCCCGACTTCTGTTTTTCGAACGGCCTGGTGCGGTTTGGCGTGCTCGCCGAGGAACCGCTGACATCCGGCGCGCTGCGCGCCCGCCCGCTCTGGAGCATCCTGACGCTGCTTGGCATTCGAGTCGGCGTCGTGAACTGGCCGCTGACGTATCCGGCGCCGATCGTCCGCGGTTATGTCGTCAGCGACCGCTACGTGCGGCCATCCGTCAGCGTGTCGGGCGGCGCGGATCCGGCCGTCGTGTATCCGCCGGAATTGCTGGCCGACATGACCCCGGTGAGCCAGGCGTCGTTGATCGATCCGCAGGCCATCGTTCCGGTGGGCACGACAACGACGGTGGCGGAGCGGCATCAGCTTCCGGGACGGGCCGACCGCCTCTACGAGCAGGTGGCGCAGTGGCTCGAGACCGCTCAACCGGTCCAGGTGACGATCACCCGGTACCAGAGCCTCGATCCGATCGGCCACTATTTCCTTCGCTACGCCACGCCGCAGGAGTTCGGCAACGTCTCCGAGGACGATCGCCGGCGGTTCGGCCAGATCCTCGAGAGCCACTACGGCTTCATCGACGAGGCGATCGGACGCGCGATGGCGGCGCTCGGCCCGGACGATCTCCTGCTGGTCGTGTCGGGTTACGGCATGGAGCCGCTCGGGTTCGGCAAGCGGGCTGCTCGAGCAGCTGCTCGGCGATCCGGACGTGAGCGGCACCCACGAAGGCGCGCCGGACGGATTCCTGATGGCGTACGGGGCGTCGGTGGCGAAGCCCCGCCAGCCGCGCCGCGCCTCGATCGTCGACGTCGTGCCGACGGTGCTGTATTTCCTCGGCCTGCCGATCGGCCGCGACATGGACGGCTACGCGCGGACCGACATCTTTCAGCCGTCGTTCACCGAAGAGCACCCGATCACGTTCATCCCGACCTATGAACGGTAGAAATTAAGATTCGCCGATTGGGTTATACTTCTCCCAACTCTTTAACGCGCTCCAGCGAGAGCGCGAAGAGGTGCACATGCGCAACTCCTGCCACACTCTCCAACTCCTCAACTCACCAACTTCGTCCGTCTGCCGGGGCCTCCATGCCGATCGTGATGGACGGCGATCGGATGGGCGGACGCTTGACGCGGATCGCGCACGAGATCGTCGAGCGCAACCGCGGGGTCGAAGAGCTGGCGCTGGTCGGCATCCGCAGCCGTGGCGTGCCGCTCGCCCGCCGGCTCGCGCGGAGCATCAAGGAGATCAGCGGGCACGAGGTGCCGACCGGCGCGCTCGACATCACGCTCTACCGCGACGACCTGATGCGCCACGCGGTCGGCGCGCAGCCGGTCGTCCGCAGCACCGACATCCCGTTCTCGATCGACGACCGGCGGATCCTGCTCGTCGACGACGTGCTCTACACCGGGCGGACGATTCGCGCCGCGCTCGACGCGCTGATCGAGTTCGGCCGGCCCCGGCTGATCCAGCTGGTGGTGCTGGTCGACCGCGGGCATCGCGAGCTGCCGATCAAGGCCGACTACGTCGGCAAGAACCTTCCGACCTCGCCGTCCGCAGAGCGTGCAGGTGCGGCTCACCGAAATCGACGGACGCGACGAAGTGGAGATCGAGGGATGAAGAAGGACCTGCTCGGCATCGCCGACCTGTCGTCCGACGAAATCTACCGCATCCTCGACACCGCCGAGGCGATGCGCGAGATCGGCGAACGACCGATCAAGAAGGTGCCGACGCTGCGCGGCAAGACGGTCGTCAACCTGTTCTACGAGCCGAGCACGCGCACGCGGACCTCGTTCGAGATCGCCGAGAAGCGGCTCAGCGCCGACACGCTGAACATCGCCGTGGCCGCGTCGAGCGTGCTCAAAGGCGAGACGCTGGCCGACACCGCGTTGAACATCGAGGCGATGGCGCCCGACATGATCGTGCTCCGGCACGCCTCGTCCGGCGCCTGCCACCTGCTGGCGCGGATCTGCCGCTCGCGGATCATCAACGCCGGCGACGGGATGCACGAGCATCCGACGCAGGCGCTGCTCGACGCGTTCACTATCCGCCAGCACAAGCAGCGCATCGACGGCCTGAAGGTCGCGATCGTCGGCGATCTGCTGCACAGCCGGGTGCTGCGATCGAACGTGCTGCTGCTGACCAAGCTCGGCGCCGAGGTCTGGGTGAGCGGTCCGCCGACGCTCGTGCCGCCCGGTATCGAACGGCTCGGCGTGCGGGTGACGACCTCGGTCGACGAGGCGGTCGCCGACGCCGACGTGATCATGATGCTGCGCATCCAGCAGGAGCGGATGCAGGGCGCGTTCTTCCCGTCGCTGCGCGAGTACTTCAACGTCTTCGGCCTGACCGCCGAGCGTGTCAAGCGAGCCCGCGGCGACGTGATCATCATGCACCCGGGTCCGATGAACCGCGGCGTCGAGATCGCGTCCGAGGTGGCCGACGGCGCCTACTCGGTGATCCTCGAACAGGTGGCCAACGGCGTCGCGGTCCGGATGGCGGTGCTGTATCTGCTGGCCGGGGAAGTTGAAGCGGACTAAGAGGACGTCGTTGGTCGGGCGACGTGAAGGACACGATGGGAAACAGGTTACTGAAGGGCGGGCACGTCGTCGATCCGGTCAACGGGCGCAATGGCGTGTTCGACGTGCTCATCGAAGACGGCCGGATCGCGCGCGTCGGCCGCGACCTGCCGCGCGATCTCGCGGGCGACGTCGTCGAGGTGCCATCGGGCCTCCTGGTCTGCCCGGGGCTGATCGACATGCACGTGCACCTGCGGGAGCCGGGGCAGGAGCACAAGGAGACGGTCGCCACGGGCGCGGCGGCCGCCGCGGCCGGCGGCTTCACCGCGGTGGCGTGCATGCCGAACACGGTGCCGGTGAACGACAACGCCGGCGTCACCGGCTACATCCTGCAGAAGGCCGCCGAGGCCAATCTGGTCGCGTGTCTACCCGATTGGCGCCGTGTCGCGCGGCCAGCAGGGCGAGCAGCTCGCCGACATCGCCGAGCTGAAGCAGGCGGGCTGCGTCGCCGTCACCGACGACGGGCGCCCGGTGGCGACCGCGCTCCTGATGCGACGCGCGCTCGAGTACACGCGAATGTTCGACATGCCGGTCATCGAGCACTGCGAGGAGCAGACGCTCAAGGCCGACGGCGTCGCGCACGAAGGGTTCCAGGCGGCCACGCTCGGCCTGCGCGGCATCCCGGGCGAAGCCGAGTCGATCATGGCGCTGCGCGACATCTCGCTCGCCGAGCTGACCGGCGGCACGGTACACATCGCGCACATGAGCGCGCGGCAGACGCTCGACGCCGTCCGCTACGGCAAGAGCCGTGGCGTGCAGCGTGACGTGCGAGGTCACCCCGCACCACTTCGTCCTCACCGACGAGATGCTCGCCGCGCCGGTGCCCTACGACACCAACGTGAAGATGAACCCGCCGCTCCGTGAGGCCGTTGATCGCGACGCGATGCGTCCAGGGGCTCGCCGACGGCAGCGTCGACGCCATCGCGACCGACCACGCGCCACACCACTACGACGAGAAGCAGGTGGAGTTCGATCAGGCGCCGTTCGGCATCACCGGGCTCGAGACGGCCGTGTCGCTCTGCTTCGATCGGCTGGTCCACCCCGGCATCCTCGCGGTCACGCGGCTCGTCGAGCTGCTGTCGGTCAACCCGGCCCGCATCCTGCGCGTGCCGGGAGGCTCGCTGTCGGAAGGCGCGCCGGCCGACATCTCGATCCTCGCCCCCGACCTCGACGTGACCGTTTCAGCCGCGCGTATGCGCTCGAGGTCGAAGAACACCCCGTTCGACGGCTGGCGGCTGCGCGGCGGCGTCGCCGCGACGATCGTCGGGGGCCGGACTATCTACGTGAATCAGGAGCTTCAGGCCACGTTCCTCGCCGCGCTCAGAAGGTGAATCGCACGCCGAACTGAACGGTCCGGGGATCACCCACCGCGGTCACCGTGTTGAACGAGGCCACTGGATTCGACGGATACGATCCGGGGCCGAAGGTGGTATTGCGCGTGATCGGATTCACTCGATCGGTCAGGTTGAATGTTTCAACCAGGCCCTCGATGCGGGTCCCCCCTGTGAGACGGAACGAACGGCTGACGCGCAGGCTCAACGTGAAGAAATCGCTTGCGGAGCCGGCGTTCCGCGGGATGAACTCGACCTGCTGGACGTCGAAGTTCGGCGTCGATATGGATCCATCCGCGAATGGACGTCCGGCCGTGCCCTGCAGGCTGTTGATGCCGGACACGACGTTGAAAGGAAGGGACGAGTAGTACTGCAACATCGTGCTCACCTGGAACCCATGACTGATCTTCTCCCACATCGTCGTACTGGGCGTGATCGGCGAATTGACGGACGCACTGATGACGAGACGGTGGCGCTGGTCGTTGTCGGAGCGGCCCCAGTCCCTCATCACGTCGGTGGGGTCGATTGGTGAGCTGAAAAACGCTTCGCCGAGGCTGTTCATGGACTTCGACAGCGCGTAGCTCACGCGCACGGCTGACCAGTCCATCGGCCGCTGCAGGTAGGTGACGTGCAGGCCGTAATAGTTGGAATCGCCCGCGCCCTGGTACTGGCTGTTGTTCATGTAGGTCGACACCGGCCGGCATCCGTTGTTCGTGCCGGCCGCCGGGCACGTCGGGACGTTCTGGTTGATCGACATCAGCAGGTTCTCGCCGCGGAAATACTGATAGCCGATGCTGATGGTTCGGCTGCCTCCCAGTGTTCGCTCGACTTCGATGTTCGCTTGCTTCGAGTACGCATTCTGCAGATCCTTGTCCATCGTCGTGAACGACACGAGGGCCGTCGACGGCAGACGGTCGGGCAGGATATTGGGGAACACAGGAGCACCGGCCTGCGTCGGCAGGATGCCCGACACCTGCGGCTGGCGCAGTTGTGCATGGTCGGTCGTGTTCCCCGCTGACAAGAGCGCATTCGCGACGGCGCGCAGCGGCACCCGGTCAAAGAAGACGCCCGCCCCGCCGCGCACCAGGAAATCCGGCGATGCGGTCGGCGCCCACACGAAGCCTGCCCGGGGCGACACGTTGTCGGTGTCGGTGTCGATCGACTCGAGGAACTGCAGATCGTATCGGACCCCGACATTGAGCGTCAGCCGCGAGCTGGCGCGCCACTCGTCCTGCGCGTAGAGTCCAAGATTCGGGTTCTTCTGATTCACCACCGGATCACCGAAGGTCTGCGCGTACCCGTTGTAGTTGGAGGTCAGGAAGTTCGACATCGACGAGAACGTATAACTCCCCCGGAAAGTGCGCAGGAAGGTGATGGTATCGTCGTTGAAGAGAAAGTCGACGCCGGCACGCAGCGCATGCGCACCCGCGCGGTGTGACAGATTGCTGACCGCCTGGTAGATCGTGTTCTCGCGCCTGGTCGGGCTGCTCGAAAACGTGCCGAACGTCGCGACCCCCGTAATGATGCTCTGCGGTCCGATCTGATCGGTCGAGTACGCCTGGAGGTCGCCGTGGGCGATCTGCACGCGGGTTTCGCTCACCGTGTTCGATGAGATCATCCACACGTTGCTGATCGCGAGCGACTGGTCGCGGTTATCGAGCCCGGTGGATCCCGACGGCGCGTTCAGATTACCGACGCCGCGGGAGTTGTCCGAGACGACGTCGTAGAGCGCGTACCGCACGCTCAATTGATCGGCCCCGCTGAACTGGTGATCGATCTTGCCGAGCACGTTTGAACTATGCACCGGGTTGGGATAGATGCCGGTCGTCACCGGCAATCCTTGATAATCGACCTGCGCCAGCCTGTTGTTGATCATCGGGACGTTCTCGGGAGCGATGCTGACCACGCCGGTCTGATCGAGCACCTTGCGCTCGACGTTGGTGAAGTAGAACGTCCGGTCCCGGCGCAGCGGTCCGCCGAAACTGAGGCCGAACTGCTGCTGGTCCATCGGCAGCGTCGTGCCGGTCAACGCGTTCTCGCCGTTGAACAGATCGTCACGAAAATAGCCGTAGAGTGAGCCGTGCGGGGCATTGGTGCCGCTCTTCGTGACCACATTGACATAGCCGCCAAGTGCGCGGCCGAGCTCCGCCTGGCCGCCCCCCGTCACGACTTGAAACTGCTCAATCGCGTCGACGCCAAACGTGATCCCGCTGAGCCCGGCGGCATCGTCGTTGGCCGACACGCCGTCCACGACGAAGCTGTTGGAGAGGTTCCGCTGACTGGCGATCGAGAGGCCCTGTCCCGGCACCGCGGAGGTTTCGGCAAAGAGCTGCGTGCTGTTGGTGTTCGTGGGGGACACCCCTGGCACGAGCAACGCCAGGTCGAGAAAGTTGCGGCCGTTCATCGGCAGGTTCTGGACTTCAGTTTGTGGAACCGTGCCCGCGATCTGGCTGCGCGCCGTCTCGAGCAGCTGGCTGTCGGCGACGACGGTGACGGCGGCGTCGATGCCTGCGACTTCCAGGGTGATCGAAATATCGAACGCCGAGCCGGCGCCCAACACCAGCGTCCGGGTGTTGTCCTTGAATCCCAGCAGCTTCGCCGTCAACTCGTACGGGCCAATCCTCAGGTAGGAAAAACGGAATCGTCCATCGGCCTCAGTGCCTGCCTGGACCGCCACGTTCGTCTCGGTCTGGCGCACGGTGACGATTGCGCCAGGAACGGCCGCGCCTTGTGAGTCGAGCACGCGCCCGCTGATGGTGGCTTGATTGATCGTTTCCTGCGCACGTGCGATCTCAAACGATCCCAGCGCGCAGCACGTCATGGCGATCAGGACCCTGCCAAGCTTTCTCACCGTCGTCCTCCCATTGATTCGCCCAGGTGACACGCGAACGCGACGATTGAGAGATATCGCGCTCCAGCAATGACACACCCACGCAACACACGCGGGATGGTCGGGCGTCAGCGAAGTTGGGGACTAGACGCGAGGCGGGGGCGGATCTGGCGGAACGGGACGCTCACCGGCGACGTGGACGTCGGCGGCTCGCTGGTATTCGGTGGAAATCGGCGGTTGAATCGACCGCGCCGGCTCGGCGAGGAATCCGGTGATGCCGACCAGGGTCGTCAGGACAGCGGCTCCGGAACTGTTCGCGGCCCGCATCGCGCACGGCTCTGGCTCGTCTGCCGGTTTGTGGTGCATCGGGCACATCGCGCCCAGCCCATGCCCGCACGTGCACTGATCCGCATGCGGGTCTGCCGCGGTCATCCACAACGCGACGGGTACGAGCGCAACGGTCCCGACCTGGCAGAACAACCAGATTGCCGTGAACGGACCGAGCACCCGACGCAGACGCGCCATCAGGGAAACCTTATTCCCAGGAAGCTGAGCCTGTCAATCAGCCCTTCCGATCAAACCCCGCCATCACGAAGAGCACCAGTCCGATCACTCCGAGAACGACCTTCCACGTACTGATGCCGCCAATCGTCGGCGCCAACACCAGGATGACCGCGGCGACCGCGAGCAGGATCCCGACTGAGATGCGCGCCAGCGCTGGAGGCACGTTTTTCAGCTTACGCCACACGGCGTCCACAATACCGGGCCGGCGCGGTTGCTGGTGCTCGCGGTGCTGGCGCCGAGTCCGCGCTAGCGGGAGGGCCGCCGCAGTTTCAGCAGACGGCGTCGAAGCTTGCCGCGCCCGCAGCCCGCGTGAGGTATGGTAGGCGCGACACCGCTTTCTTCAGATCGGAGGCGTGCTCATGTTTCAGCGGACCACGTTCGAACGACCGGCGGTCGCGGTTCTGGCACTGGCGGGCGCGCTGCTGGCGGCCGGTGTGATCGTTTCCGGGCAGGGAGAGGGGTCGTTCAAGCCACACTCCTCGACGCAGGAGCCGTCGCGCCTCGTGACGCTCGACAAGCTCAAACAGTGGGAAAAGGAGCTCTCGAACTGGGGCCGATGGGGCAAGGAAGACCAGCGGGGGCTGCTGAACCTCATCACGCCGGAGAAGACCCGAAGCGCGACGGCACTCGTCAAGGAGGGCCTGACGGTCACGCTGCAGATCAACCCGATCAAGAAGACGGGTAGTGACACGGGTGGCTTCGGCGAGAACGTTCACCGGATGGCGCGCATCCACCCCGTGACCGGGGAGATCCAGGGCGCCCTCGACGTCATTCAGCTCTCGATTCACGACGGGCTGAGCTCGCACCTCGACGCGCTTTGCCACTACCAGGGGCCGATCGGCAGAAAGGCTGGAGAGGCGGCCGTCAGCTACAACGGCTTTCCCTTCACGCTCACGGCCGCTGGCTGCAAGGAGTCGGCGGCCGACCGGATGGGCCCCGGCTACGTCACGCGAGCCATCCTCGTCGACATGCCCCTTCTGAAGAAGGTCAAGTGGCTCGAGCCGAGCACGCCGATCTACGCCGAGGATCTCGAGGCCTGGGAGAAGTTCGCCGGGATCAGGATTGGCGCCGGCGACGCGCTGCTGATTCGCACGGGGCGATGGGCGAAGCGCGCCGCCGAGGGCCCCTGGCCGTACGGCCAGGCGGGCGCCGGCCTGCACGCGTCGGTGCTGCCGTGGCTGCGGTCACGGGACGTGTCGCTGCTCGGCGGGGACGCGGTGAACGACGTCCAGCCGTCAGGGGTTCAGGGGATCAACCGGCCGATCCACCAGGTCACCCAGGTCAACATGGGTCTGCCCATCGTCGACAACGCATACCTGGAGGACGCTGCCAGGGAGGCCGCGCGCCTGAAGCGCTGGGAGTTCATGTTCACGCTGCACATCTACCAGATTCCGGGCGGCACGGCGTCGCCGTTCAACGCGCTCGCCACGTTCTGAGCCGCGGTCGGCGCAGCAAGTAAATGCAACCGCGAGTCTTCGCGGTTGCATTTCCCGATTACTGGCCCTTCCTGGCGTGTAGCGAGAACGCCCCGCCCTGCGGATCCATCGCGTTGACGACCATGTCGCCGCCCGCCACTTCCAACGGGCCGTTGAGGATTTGTCCGCCATTCTGCTTGATGCGCTCCACGGCCGCGTTGATGTCCGTAACGCGGAAGTAGATCTGCCAGTTCGGCGGCACGTTCGCCATCTCGGGTGGCTTGTTCATCATGCCGCCGATCATCCCGTGCGGGCGGTTGAACATGTGGTACTTCCCCATCGGGCCCATGTCGAGCGTCTCGCTCGGCTGCCAGCCGAAGATCTCGCTGTAGAACGTCATCGCTGCTGGCGCGTCAGTCGTCATGAGCTCGTGCCACGACGCCTCGCCGACTTCCGCCGCCGCCTCGGGCGGCTGCTCTGCGCTGGCCGGCTCGTAGATGTAGAAGGCGGCGCCCTGCGGATCCTTCATCATCTGCATGCGGCCGATCGTCGCGATGTCGATCACTGGCGAGACGTGGCCGCCCCCGAGCCGCACGATCTTGTCTCTGGTTTCCTCCAGCTTCGGCACGCCCACGTACATCGCCCAGAACGGCGGCGCGGACACACCCTGGGGCGTCGTCAAGACGCCGGCGACGGGAGCATCTTCACCCCGATTGAACATGGAGTAGGGCTGCGGCGAGCCCTCGAAGGGCGCCGACGTCCAACCGACGACCGTCTGGTAGAAGGTTTCGGCGGCCTTCATATCAGTGGTCATCAGTTCGTACCAGAGTGGACGGCCGAGCAGTGTCGAGGTTGCGACGGGCATGGATTCCTCCTGCGAATGTCCGTTTCTTGTAGATGGCGATGGCGGTCACAATTTAGACGATCGACGAGTGCGCAGATCGACAAAGTGGGCCCAAGGATGAGGTAAGGGCCAGCGATCAACCGGTCGGCCACACCCCTCAGACTTGTCAGCGCCGTGCCGCGAGACTTCACGTTGGTTGTCAGAAGGTCACATCACTGCACAGGCGCGGGCATTGCAGCGCCGCGCTTCGCATCCCATGCACAGGACAGCCACGGTCGCGGGGGCGGTCACGGCCCTGGGCGCTGCAGCGGGTGTCTGGAGCCTCGTTTCCGGACCCGCGGGCGGACACGTTGTCGAATCCACCGACCGCATGGGGCGAAGTGCCGCGGAGATCGTCGCGGTCCGCCGGCAGGACGACCTGGCGGCGATGGAGACGTTCCGGCCAGGTTTTGCGTTCTGGCAACACGTGTTCGTGCTGCCCGATCACTCCATCGCCTACGGCAGCGCCGTCGACGGCCGACTCCTTGTCACCTTTCCCACCAAGGGCAACTGGGCGCGCGACGGCGTCTGGTCCGAACCCGCGCTCGTTGGGATTCTCGACGGACAGACACTCCCGCGCAGACTGGGCGACCGCCGCGACGAAGTCGCGCGCCTTCTCGAGGACGCTGCCGGGCCCGTGCTGCACAATGCCACCCGCGGCGATGCGCTGCTGCCCAACGTCCGCAAGTACGGACGCTTCCTCGCCGAATGGGGAGCAATCTACGAGCGGTTCGGGGTGCCCGCGGACGTCGGTCTCGCTCAAGTCATTCTCGAGTCGGGGCTGAGCCCGACCCGGCGCTCGGAAGCCAACGCCATCGGCTTCTGTCAGTGGCTCCGGCGGAACTGGCAGCGTCTCAATCATTTCTCGCCATCGCCCATCGAAGGCTTCAACCAGACGACGCAGGCCCCTTACTGCGCGGCGTACCTGTCGGTGCTCGCCACCAAGTACGGATCGTTCATACCCGCGCTCTCGGAGCACAACGCCGGCGGCACCAACGTCGGCCGCGCGTTGATCACGGGTGCTCACCTGCAGGCGGACGACGTTCGAGCCAGATATTTCCTCGGCTCGAAACTGTCGCTCGACCTGCGCGCGTTGCCGGGGCGAAAGTACGGCCCCGTCCATGAAAGCTACGGTCCCCGTTCCTACCGGTATGCCGAGATGGTGTTCGGCAACGCCTTCAACGTCGCCAGCCTGATGGCCTCGACGGACCAGGAGCCGATCTACGCGATGCGTACGGCACGCGCTATCTTGCTCGACGAGATCGTCCAACGGACGAATCTCACCGCCGACGAGGTGAGGCTGTTCAACCCGGCGCTGGTCGACCGCGTTCCGCAAGACGGCACGCTGTACCTCCCGCAACACATCGACGAGTTCGGCAGCGACGTCGCCTTCTGGCGCCGACCGCCCGACCCGTCCTATTCGGCGGTGCTCGACGATTTCATCCGCCTCGACGCCGATCCCGAACGATGGGACGATCCGTCGTTCGCGCCGGTGCTCGGCGGATTCCAGCGACGGTTCAGCCAGACGGACACCGAGGAAGGAACGGTGATGGCGACCGTCCTCGCCTATGCGATGGATCAGGCGTACGCGAGCAGCCGGCGCACTCTTCTGAGCGCGTTCCGGCGCAGCGAGGAGGTTCGCCAGCTGATTACGCGCGGGGTGCTCGAGCTCGATGCGGTCACGGCGTCGGCGCAGACTTCGAACTCGAGCATTCGATAGAGCGCTTTTCGATCATTCGTCGCATCACAACCACCACAAAGGACACCAAGGACACAGAGGAAACTGCTTTAATTTGTCGTGGCCGGTGTCAGAACGAGCCGCCCAAGAGCTCCGTCATCAACGTCGCCGCGCGTCATCCGCATCTTCCGGTCGCGGACGTCGCGCCAGTCGGTCATGAAGTCGTCGTAATGGCGCGACAGGACGTGACCCGACTGGCCGACTGCGTCGATGAAGCGGCTGTTGTTGGCGGGTGACAGATCGACGATCTGCCGGTAGCCGGGGATCGCCTCCTGCGTGTAGAGACGATCGACCAGGACCGTGCCGACGTTGACCGTGCTCCAGTCGCCGGCGTTGGGGATGGATCGGCTGAGCAGCGGACGCAGCGCACCCACCGAGTCGAGACCCTGGTGCGGAAACACAGCGCGGTGGACGCCGTCCCAGCGCCAGCGCGTCATGTCGGCGCCGAGCCGTTCCGTCAGATCCGCCACGCCCTCGTGGAGCGCGCGCGTGATCACCTGCTCGCACGTCTCGCGTTCAGTGGTCGTGACGTCGTCGCACCACGGGCTTTCGCCCGCGGCGAGCGTGCTCGTCACGAATCGCGTGATGTGGGAGAAGCGTCCCCGGTAGGTCTCGAGAATCGATCGGTCCGAGCTCGTCGCCGGCGACCGCTGAGGCCAGGCGGAGGAACCAGGCCTGGAAGATCGGCTCGGCCGCGCTGTCCGCACTGGCGTTGAAATTCCACTGCCGGAGCAGCTCGATGGCGCGCCGATCGGCGTCGCTTTCGGGACGGGCGTGCTGAATGAGCAGCGGCAGCAGTGCCTTTGCGTGCAGCGACACGGTATCGGCCTGGATGTCACGGAAGTCATCGACCGTCAGCCGCGTCCGGTCGCGCAGCCGGTCGGTGATGCGTTGCGCTCGGTACGGGTCGGGGTATTCCAGCGCGATGTGGTACGGGTAGCTCGGCGGCACCGGCCGATGGTTCGCCGTCACGATGAAATGGTCGGGCGGATCGTAGATGTGCGGCAGCTCGTCGAACGGGATCCATCCGGTCCACTCCATCTCGCCGGTCCAGCCGTCGGCCGGCGAGGAGCCGTCGCCCGAGGCGCGGATCGGAATGCGGCCGGGCAGGTAGTAGCCGATATGGCCCTCGACATCGGCAAAGACGAAGTTCTGAGACGGCACGACGTAGTGGCGCAGCGCCGCGGTGAACTCCTCCCAGTTCCGGGCTTCGTTCAGAAGCAGGAACGCGGCGACCGTGTCATCCGACTCGTCGAGCGCCGTCCATCGGAACGCGAGCGGCTCGATCGGCTCGGCTTCGGCTCTTGGCTCGGCATTGTTCGCGTTGATCGCATCCGAGACGAGCGGCCCGTGGCGCGTGATGCGCACGTCGACCTCGACCGGGGCGCCGCCGCTCACGGTGATGGTTTCCTTCAGGATCCGCATCGGTTCGAGGGCGCCGCGGTACTCGACGAGCTTTCCCGTCGGATCGACGCGCTCGCGATAGAGATCCTCGACGTCCGCGGCCACGTTGGTCTCGCCCCACGCGATGTAACGGTTGCGTCCGATGGCCATGGCCGGCGCACCGGGGAGCGTGGCGCCGATGACGTCGAAGTCGCCGGCCGACATGTGCGCGAGATACCAGAGCGACGGCACGTGCGTGCGCGAGATGCGGGTCGTTGGCCAGGAGCGGCTTGCCGCTGGCGGTGCGCGTCCCGTCGACCACCCAGTTGTTCGAGCCGAGCGCTTCGATCACGGCGCCGCCGAGGAGCGGCTGACCGCCGCCCCGAGCGCCCGGGCGAATGCGTTGGACCAGCTCGCGGCGCCCGCCTCGCGCGCCCCCGACTGCCTGGCGGATCCCGACGTCCGCTCGACGCCTGCCTCCGGCCGGTCGCCGGCTGTCGCACCGAGGATGCTCAACCCGTTCTGCGGGTACGGCGGCATCAGCTCGGCGGTCCGATCGGGTCCGACCCGTGCGAGCAGATCACGGCGCAGGAGTTCGTGGGAATAGTTGGCGCTCAGGTCCCAGGCCATCATCTTGACCCACACCATCACGTCGGGCCCGGTCCACGGCGCCGGCTTGAAGCGCAACAGGGTGAACTCCGGGGGCAGCGGCGGGTTGGATGCCAGGAACGCGTTCACACCGGCCACGTACGCCTCGATCTGACTTCGCGCGTCGGAGGGCAGCCGTTCCCACGCCGACCGGGCCGCCCGGCCGAACCCCACGGTCCGGAGGAAACGGTCCTGGGGAATCGTCGCCGTGCCGAACACCTCGGACAGCATCCCATGCCCGATCCGCCGCTGAAATTCCATCTGCCAGAGGCGATCCTGGGCGTGGACGTAGCCGAGCCCGAAGAGCGCGTCGCGCTTGGCCGACGCGAAGATATGCGGGATGGCGTCCGCGTCGCGCACGATCTCAACAGGTCCCGAGAGTCCTTCGACGTGAATCGTGCCGCTCGTCCGAGGCAGCGAGCGGCGGGCGTAGAGATACGCGCCGGCGGCGGCCGCTGCTACGATGACGACGAGCATGCCGACGGCGATCAGTAGTCTTCTTCTCAAGACATCCCTCGACCGGTTGTACGCCGAGTTCAACTACCCAGATTCTGCCACCGATCCGATTCACATCGTCAGGCGGTTCGAGCGCCCCGACGATCGCGAAATCGTCGGCTTCTGCGCCGCGGCGCTCGCGTTCGGCCGGGTCGCCAGCGTGCTGCAGTCGATCGAGCGGCTCCTGGCCGTCGTCGGCCCGGCCCCGGCAGCCTACGTGCGGTCGTTCGACGGCCCGGCAGCGCGCGCGACTTCTCGGGCCTCGGCCACCGGTGGATTCGCTCGAACGATCTCGTCGGCGCTCATTGCGATCCTGCGCGGGATGCTCGATCGATCGGGGTCGGTCGAACGCTTCTTCGCCGAGGGCTACGAGGCGGGTGCGCCTGACGTTGGCGCGGCCCTCGACAGTTTTTCGAGGCGCGCGCTCTCCATGGCGCCGAAATCCAGGCGGTCGAAAGGATCGCCTGGCGTCTGCTATTTCTTCCCGCGGCCGTCGGCCGGATCCGCCTGCAAGCGGCTGAATCTCTTTCTCCGCTGGATGGTCCGCCGCGACGCGCTCGATCTCGGCGTGTGGACGAGCGTCCCGCCGTCAGCGCTGGTCGTGCCGCTCGACACGCACGTCATCCGGGTCGGCCGCTGTCTCGGCCTGACGCGCTACACCAGCCCCGGCTGGGCGATGGCCCGGGAAATTACCGACGCGCTGCGCGCGCTCGACGTCCGGGATCCGGTGAAGTACGACTTCGCGCTCTGTCATCTCGGCATGATGAACGCGTGCGGGTTCAACCGCGCACAGAAGGATTCGCAGTGTCCGTTACGTGGGGCGTGCCAGCCGCGCGCGCGTAGACCGCGGCGGTCGCGGCGACCATCCGCTCGACGGTGAAGCGGTCCCGGACTCGCGCCAGGCCGGCCGCGCCCATCGCCTGGCGTGCCGCGGCGTCGGACAAGAGCGCGACGATGGCCGTCGCCATCGCGCGAGGATCGCGCGGAGGCACGAGCGTCCCGGTGACGCCGTCGTCGACAACCTCCGGGATGCCCCGGTGTCGGTGGCGACGATCGCTTTGCCACAGGCCATCGCATCCAGCAGGGACGTGCCCAGCCCCTCGGTGACCGAGCTCATCACGAACAGATCGAACGCCTTGATGCAGCCGAGCACGTCGGTCCGAAAGCCGGGAAGGAACACGTGTTTCTCGAGCCGGTACTCGCGGACCTGCCGCTCGAGGTGATCCCGCAGTTCGCCTTCTCCGAGAATCACGAACCGGGCATCCGGGACCTCCTGCACGACCAGGTGGGCCGCGTCGACCAGGTACCGCTGTCCCTTGTGCGGCACGAGCGCCGCCACGTTGCCAACCACCGGGGCCTGGTGCGGCAGCCAGAGCAACTTGTGGAGGTTCACGGCGCTCGGCTGCGGCGACGTGTTCGACGTCGATGCCCTCGTGGACGGTGACGGTCCGCCCGGCAGGAATGCCGTCCGCGACGAGCATCTGCCGGATCATCTCGGAGGCCGCGACGAAACAGTCGACCTGCCGGTACTTCCAGCGCGACAGCGAGTTGCCCTTGAGGTGAAAGTCGACGCGCCGCGAGGCAATCAGGACAGGCGCCGGCGCGCCGCCCGCGAACGACAGCGCCAGCGCCGACATCGCGATCCCGTGCGGATCGTGGGCGTGCACGACATCCGGCCGCAGCTTCTTGACGACGCGCGCAAGACGCCATGCCGCCGACAGGTCGACTTCGGTCCGGGGCGCAATCGGAATCAGTTCGAGTCCCTCGGCGGCGCGCTGTCGCAGTTCGCCGTCAGGGTGCGCGACGAGCGCGGCCCGATGGCCGATCTCGCGGAGGCCGTTCACCGTCAACAGCACCTGGTTCTGCCCACCACGCCACGTGCGGGCAGTGTCGACGTGAATCGAGAACATCAGGTGCTCGGAGTCGGTGCCGGTCCGGGGTGCTGCGGTGGAACCTGTAGGGTGCTGGAGCTGCCACAATTTCGAAAACTTCAGGAACACGTAGTACGCGTTCAGCGTTGAGATGATCAGACCGGGGACGCCGTCACGGAAGCCGCCGCGCAGCAGGTAGTTGCGCAGGAAGGCGAACGGGGGGTGGCCGGCAATCTGCAACGGGCCGGAGCGGCGTCCTGCTTCGTGCATCTCACGGGCGGCGAGCGTCGTGTAGCGATCGATCGTTTCGAGGTGATCGGCGACGTCGCGGTACGGGTAGTGCAGCAGCTCGTTCTGCAGCCGCCCGACGGTGCCTTTCGCCGTCACCGACTCGTGCACGTATGCGCCGGTCCATTGCGGCGGCGCGTCGATCGTACAGCCGCAGTTGGGCGTCGGGGTACCAGTCGGTGGTGCGAATCCACCGTCCGAGGTGATGCGCGACTCTCGGAATCCGGTACCCGGCGTGCCGCGGGTCGGCGTCGAGCGTCGTTCGAATCTCGGCCGCCAGGGCAGGGGTGACCCGCTCGTCGGCATCGAGCGACAGGATCCAGTCGTGGGCGGCCAGCGACGCGGCGAAGTTCTTCTGCGCCGCGTAGCCTGGCCACGGCCGCACGATGACACGGCCGGTAAACCGCTTGGCCTGAGCGACCGTGTCGTCGGTGCTCTCGGAGTCGACGACGACGATCTCGTCGGCCCACGCGACCGATTCGAGAGCCTTGGCGATGTTCGCCGACTCGTTGCGGGTGATGACCGTGACCGAGAGCTTCGGCACCGGGGGGAGTGTAGCAAACGGGGCTCGAAACTCGGGCCTCGGTGCTCGGACCTCGGGGCAGGCCTAAAGGCCTGCACTACGAGTGTCGTAGTGCGGGACCTTCAGGGCCGCCGCGAAGTCCCCAGTAAATGCTACCTGCCAATGGCGGCAACGCTGGCGCCGGCGCCGACAGAGGTGATGCCGCCGCCGCCGCCGCCGAGTGGTACCTCCTGCACCGCCTCGAAGTCGACCAGCGACTTGTTGTAGTCGGAGATCGCGCGCACTTCGGAGGTGCGGGCCTGGGCGAGATCGCGCTGCGCCTGGAACACGAAGAAGCTCGTCTCGATGCCGGCGGCGAACTTCTTCTCGGCCGCCTCGAGCCGGCGCTCGGCCAGTCCGCGGGCCGCGCGTGTGCTGTCGACCCGCTTCTGGTTGGTCTGGACGGTGCGCGCGGCCTCGCGGACCTGCGTCGCCACGCCGAGTTCGAGGTTCCTCATCTGGGTCTGGGCCTGCGAGTACTGCAGCCGCGCGCGGGCCAGGTTCGCTTCCTGCGCGCTCTGTCCGATCGGATAGCCCACCTGCACACCAAAGGTCCACGTCGGGTACGCCGCGCCGAAGACGTCGCCCATCACGCTGCTGTAGCCGCGCTCGCTCACCAGCAGCCGCGCCGGCGGCCGGCCTTCCAGCGCCGCACCGATGTCGGTCTGGTACCGAGAGCCCCCCGTTCCCATGCCGCGGTAGAGCAGGTTCGCGTTCACGTCGGGCATGAGCTGATTCTTGAGGTACCGGATCGAGACGTCGTTCTGCTCGAGGCCGTTCTTCGCCTGCCTGAGATCGGTCCGGATATCGAGCGCGCGGCGCACGGCGGCGTCGGTGTCGATCGCCTGCACCTGGAACGGCGTCTCGTCGCTCGGCTCGATGGTGATCGTCCAGAAATCAGGCGACGCCGGATCGAAGATGAGCGCGCGCAGCCGATCTTCGGCCGACTCGATCGCGGCTTCGGCCACGATCACCGACTCCTCTTGCCTCGCGACTTCCGACTGCGCCTCGACGATGTCGATCGGCGCCATCGTGCCGATCTGCACGCGCTTCTCGTTGTCAGCCAGCAGCCGTTTGGCCAGATCGAGCGACTGGCGCTGCGCGTTCAGGTTGTTGATCGAGAAGGACAGGTCCCAGTAGGCGTTCTTCACGTTTCGCACGGTCTGTGTAATCGTCTGCTGGAGCGTCGTGTCGCCGTTCTCGCGGATCTTGCGGTTGATCTCGAGCTGCTGCCGGGTGTTGTCGATCTTGAAGTTCCGGAGCAGCGGCTGGGTGAAGTCGACCGCGAGGCTCGAAAGCATCTGCGGGTTGAAGGTCTGGAAGAAGTTGCTCGACGAAAGCCGCGAGCTGTTCCAGGTCAGGCTGTAGTCGCCGCCGGTCGGCAGGACTTGTGTGACGCCCAGCGCCGTTTCGAACCTGGAGTCGGTGATCTTGTTCAGGCCGCCCGCGAACGGGTTGGTGGGCGCCGTAGAGGTCGACGTCCGGTTGAGGCTGGACAGCAGCGAGGGCACCCACGCGCCGCGCGTCTGCGCGATCGCGACATCCTGGATCTCCGGATTCAGGCGTTCGATCCGGATGCCGAGGTTCTGTGCGACGGCGAGACGGACCGCCTCGTCCACCGACAACCGCCGGGTAGACGCCGCGGGCACCTGTCCGCTCTGGCCGAAAACGGACACTGACGAGACCACCAGAGCCGCCAGGGCAATCCCTGATCGGCGAAGGACATTGCGCATCGGATACTGCTCCATAGAAAGGGTGAGAAAAACGTCTGACTAGTAGACGTCTGGCGGGGGAATTCGGTTCAGACTTTTCGAATTGTATACTACCGCGAACCACCTGCATTCACAGGACTTCCAGATCGCGTGATGCCCAGTTCCGACGACCTCCTCGATCTATTCCGGAAATCCGGCGCCCTGCTCGACGGACATTTCCGCCTGACGTCCGGCCTGCACAGCACCGGGTACCTCCAATGTGCGCTGGTGCTGCAGCACCCTCAGCACGCCGAAGCGCTCGGCCGTGCGCTCGGCACACGCGTCGCCGACCTGAACGCGACCGTGGTGCTTTCGCCAGCTCTGGGCGGGATTGTCATCGGCCACGAGGTTGCCAGGGCGCTCGGCGTGCGGGCGGTGTTCGCCGAACGGCAGGACGGCGCGTTGATGCTGCGGCGCGGATTCATGCTCAGCGAAACGGATCGCGTGCTGGTGGTCGAAGACGTCGTCACGACCGGCGGCTCGACGCGCGAGACGATGCAGGTGGCGGTGGCCTCGGGCGGGCGTGTGGTCGGCGCCGCTTCGATTGTCGATCGCGGGGGTGCCGCGTCGTTCGACGTGCCGTTCCGATCGCTCGTCTCCATCACGCTGCCCACCTACGAGCCGGAGCGCTGCCCCTTGTGCGCCCAGGGAATGCCTGTGGTCAAGCCGGGGTCAAGGCCCGTCGCGTGAGCCAGACGTTCAAGCTGACTATCGCCTACGACGGGACCGATTTCATTGGATGGCAGCGCCAGGCGTCGGGGGTCTCGATCCAGGGGCTGCTCGAGGACGCGCTCGGCGAGCTCGACGGCCGGCCGGTGACCGTCATCGGCGCGGGGCGGACGGACGCGGGCGTCCATGCGCGAGGCCAGGTGGCGGCCGCCCGGCTCGAGCGTGAGATTGATGCGGCCACCGTGGTGCGAGCCGTCAACATCAGGCTCCCGCCTTCTGTGCGCATGCTCGACGCATCGCCGGTGCCCGGCGACTTCCATGCGCGCTTCGATGCGCGGCTCAAGAGCTACCGGTACCGCATCTGGAATGCCGACGTGATGAGCCCGTTCGAGCGGTCGTATGCCTGGCACGTGCCGATGGCGCTGGACGTGGCGGCGATGGCTGCCGCCGCCGCGGCGCTCCGCGGCACGCACGACTTTGCGGCGTTTCAAGGCACGCGGCAGCGATACGCAAACGACCGTTCGGACCATGGTTCAGTCGGCCGTCGGACGCGACGCCGGCTCACCGCTCGTCGTCTACGACGTCGGTGGCGAAGGGTTTCTTGCGGCACATGGTTCGGAACATCGTCGGCACGCTGCGTGGAAGTCGGACGGGGGCGCTATCCCGCGGCGTGGATCGGCGAGGTGCTCGCCTCGCGCGATCGCACGTCCGCCGGCCCGACGGCCCCTGCGCACGGCCTGTTTCTCATGGCTGTTGCCTACGATGAAGTCGAGAAGGTGTCGGGCGACCCTTTAAGGGTCGCCAGAGTTAAGTAAGGGGTAAAATCAATAGTTACGGCCCATGGACAACCCGCATGTCGCTTGAGCAGCTGCTGGCGTGGATTCCGGCCGGATCGCCGGATGAGCAGCTCGCCCGCCAGGTGAACTTCGAGCAGCTTCCCGCGCACATCGCGATCATCATGGACGGCAACGGACGCTGGGCCGCGCAGCGCCACCTGCCGCGCGTCGAAGGGCACCGCGCCGGGATCGACTCGGTCCGCGACGTCGTCGAGACGTCGGCGCGGCTGGGGATCGAGGTCCTGACGCTGTACGCGTTCTCGGTGGAGAACTGGAAGCGGCCGCGGGCGGAAGTCAACACGCTGATGATGCTGCTCAAGCGTTACATCCGGCTCGAGCTGAGCACGCTCCTTCAGAACAACATCCGTTTCCACGTGATCGGCCGGGCCGAGGAACTCGCGCCGGACGTGCAGGACGAGCTCGAGATCGGCATTGCGCAAGACAGCCGCGAACACCGGGATGCTGTTCAACATCGCGCTGAACTACGGCGGACGCGCCGAGATCGTCGACGCGGCGCGGCGGGCGATCGCGTCCGGGATCGTCCCGGACGACCTCGACGAGGCGCGGTTCAGTTCGCTGCTCTACACCGCCGGGCAGCCCGATCCCGACCTGCTGATTCGCACGAGCGGCGAGATGCGTATCAGCAACTTCCTCCTCTGGCAGATTGCGTACTCGGAAATCTGGGTGACGGAGACGCTCTGGCCCGACTTCCGGCGCCGCGATCTGCTCGATGCGGTCGTCGCCTACCAGAAGCGCGAGCGGCGCTACGGCGGGATCAAGCCGTCGCCGGTGGCGGTCAGCGCCAAATAGTGCTGCGACATCCTGTTTTCGATACGCGCGAGCACGACGGTGCGAGCGCGTCAGGCGTGGGGGTGGGGCCCCACGCGAGTAAATGAAACGTGTTGCGAGCGGCGCCGTCCTCGTGCTGCTCGCGGTCGCGGTCGTCTGGTTCGCGCCCGCGCAGGTGTTCTTCCTCGTGGCGGAAGCGCTGCTGCTGCTGGCCTTCCGCGAGTACGTCGCTGCTCGCGCGGGCGAGCGGGTTGAGAGTCCCGGCCGTCGCAGCCGGGGCTGCCGCGGCGCTCACCTGCGCTGGATTTTCACGCATCTTCGTGCGCCACGCCGCTCGACGTCGTCCTCATGTCGGCGCTGGTCGCGCTCGCGGGGATTGCGATGACCGGCTGGAGCGGCGGGACGGACGCGCTCGGGTCGGCGGCCGCGGCGATCTTTCCGAGCCTCTATCTCGGACTGCCGATCGGCGCGATGATCGCCGTCCGTGAGGCGACACGGCCGCGAGCCGCTGTTCCTCCTGATGGTCACGGTAATGGTCAGCGACACCGCGCAGTACTACAGCGGCCGTGCGTTCGGGCGGCGTCTGCTCGCGCCCGGCGATCAGCCCGAAGAAGACGATCGAGGGCGCGGTCGGCGGTTTCGTGTTCGGCGGCGTCTTCCTGGCGCTGGCCGGCCGCTGGTGGCTGCCGGATGCGCCGATGCTGCTTCGCGCCGCCCTCGGCGTCGCGGTCGTCGCGGCGGGAATCGTCGGCGACCTGTTCGAGTCGATGCTGAAGCGGAGCGCCGGCGTGAAGGACAGCTCGACGCTGATTCCCGGCCACGGTGGCATTCTCGATCGAATCGACGCGCTGCTCTTCGCCGCCCCGATTTACTACTCGGTGCTGAAGTACTATGAACCGAGGACGCAGAGGAGAGCACAGGACGCAGAGGCGCAGAGCGCAGAGGATGAAGCGAATCGCCATTCTCGGGTCCACCGGATCGATCGGTCAGAGTGCGCTCGCCGTTGTTGACGCGCACCCCGATCGGCTTCGGGTGGTCGGCCTGGCCGCCGGCGAGAACGCCGAGCGTCTCGCCGAGCAGGTCGCGCGCTACCGGCCCGCCGTCGTCGCGATGGGATCGAGCGCCGCCATCGACCGCCTGAAGCAATCGGCTCGCCGGCGCGACCGATCGCCGGCGCGGGACGCGATGGCCTCGTCGCCGTGGCCTCGCATCCGGACGTCGATCTGGTGCTGTGCGCCTCGTCCGGGACGGACGGGCTCGAGGCGGTGCTGGCGGCGATCGAGCACGGGAAGACGCGTCGCGCTGGCGAACAAGGAAGTCCTGGTGATGGCCGGCGGCATCGTCACCGCGGCGGCGCGGCAGCGGGGCGTGCCGATCCTGCCGGTCGACAGCGAGCACAACGCGATCCACCAGTGTCTTCATGGCCGCGGCGCGGCCGAGGTGAAGCGAATCGTGCTGACGGCGTCGGGCGGACCGTTTCGTGGTCGCCGACTCGCGGAGCTGGCGGATGTGACGGCCGCCGACGCGCTGAAGCATCCGACCTGGCGCATGGGCCGCAAGATCACGATCGATTCGGCGACGCTGATGAACAAGGGCCTCGAGGTCATCGAGGCCCACTGGCTGTTCGGCCTGCAGCCCGACCAGATCGACGTCGTCGTGCACCCGCAGTCGGTCGTGCACTCGATGGTCGAGCTCGTCGACGGATCGGTGATCGCGCAGATCGGCGTCACCGACATGCGGCTGCCGATTCAATACGCCTTCTCGTACCCGGATCGCTGGCCGGCGCCGCTGCCGTCGCTCGACCTGGCGCGTGTCGGCCGTCTCGAGTTCGATCGGCCTGACACCGAGGCGTTTCCCTGCCTGGGCCTCGCGTACCGCGCGCTCGAGGACGCGCGCAGCCTGCCGGTCGTGCTGAATGCCGCGAACGAAGTCGCGGTCGGCGAGTTCCTGGACGGACGACTGCCGTTCACCGCCATTGCGACCGTCATCGCGCGGGCGATGGACGCGCATCGGCCGGCCCAGGTCGCGACGCTTGCCGAAGTGCGCAGCGTCGACCGCTGGGCACGCGACTATTCTCTGGAGCTGGCCCGCAAGGTAAAATCAGAAGTCGGAAGTCTGAAGTCGGAAGTCTGAGTCGGAAGAATGACAACATTTCTCGCATTCGTGTTCGTGCTGGGCGTGCTGGTGTTCGTGCACGAGCTCGGGCATTTCGTCGCCGCCAAGCGTGTCGGCATCAGGGTGTTGAAGTTCCAGCTCGGCTTCAACCCCACGATCGTGAGCTTCCGCCGCGGCGACACGGAATACGGCATCGGCGCGCTGCCGCTCGGCGGCTACGTCAAGATGGCCGGCGAAACGCCCGAGGACGGCCCCACGGGTCGCGACGACGAGTTCCTGTCGAAGTCGAAGTGGGAGCGGTTCCAGGTCCTGATCATGGGCCCGGTGATGAACCTCGCCCTCGCGATTGTGCTGCTGGCGGTCGTGCTGTACCAGGCGCCGAAGTCCCGGTCTACCAGGATCAGCCGCCGGTCGTCGGCGCCGTCACGCCCGATTCGCCGGCTGCCAAGGCCGACATCCGCCGCGGCGACCGCATCATCACCGTCGCGGGCCGGCGGGTCGACACGTGGGAGCAATTCTTCATGGCGGTTGGGACGCGGCCGAACCGCGAAGTCACGATCACCCTCAACCGCGACGGCCGCGAGCTGGCCCGGCAGGTGACGCCGCGTTCGCCGCCGGAGAGCAAGTACGAGATCGGCGACATCGGCGTCTGGCCCGACGTGCATCCCAACGTCCCGCGCGTGACGCCCGGCGAGCCGGCCGACAAGGCGGGCATCAAGCCCGGCGACGTGATCCTCGCGATCAACGGCGAGCCGATCGTGCTGCCGTCACAGCTCGTCGGCATCATCGGACGCAATACCGGGAAGCCCATCACGGTGACGGTGCGCCGTGATGGTCAGCGCCGCAACTTCACCGTTGTGCCCATCACGGGCTGCACCGGCGTGGGCGGCGACCGGGGTGCATCGGCGTCGGGCTCGGCGAGGAAACGAAGAAGATCCAGCCCGGCGTCGTTCAGGCGATCGTGATGAGCGTCCGCCGAACTACGAGATGACGCGGCTGATCCTCGACACGATCTGGGGACTCCTCACGCGCCAGACGTCGCCAAAGCAGCTGATGGGCCCGGTGGCCATCGCTCAGTTGTCGGGCGAGTCGGCGCAGCTCGGCTGGATCGCGCTCTTCAGCCTGATGGCGAACATCAGCCTCAATCTCGGCCTGCTGAACCTGATGCCGATCCCCGTCCTCGACGGCGGACACATCTTCATCATGGCGCTCGAAGGGCGTGGCGCGCCGCGACTTCAGCATGCGCGTCAAAGAGAAGATGCTGCTGGCCGGCTTCGTCGTCCTGATGATGCTCATGGTCACGGTGATCTACAACGATCTCACCCGTATCAGCTGGATAGAACGGCTGATGCCCTGGCGCTGAGCCGCAACCCCGTACGTATGTCCGGCTTCAGCCGGACATCGGGCGCCTTTCTTGCACAACCTCCTCAGAGACTGAGGAGGTTGTTGTGCGACTCAACCGATTAAGCGCGGTGCTGACGTTCGCGGTGCTCCTGATCGGCAGCGCCAGCATCGTTTCGGCTCAGAACGCCGTCACCACCGCCGACATTCAGCGGCTCCAAGACACCATCGACGATGCGTCGCGCGACGTCGCGCAGATGCGGACGCGCGACGCGAGGCTCGCTTCGGATCTCGAGCGAGAGTTGAGCGACGCTCGCGACGAGGCGATTTACCTCAAGGTCAAGCTTCGCAAGAACGAACCGGTGGCGCGGAGCGAGTACTCGTCGCTGCGCGACCGGGTCGAGGACATCCGCGGCGAGGCGCGCGGCGACGTCGCCCGCAGGCGCTCGACGACTTCCGACAGCGATCGCCGTTCGGCCCGCGTCGTCTCCAGCGAGGATGCGGGATGTTCCGGTCGGAACCGAGCTCGACGTCCGCCTGCAGACCCCGCTCAGCTCGAAGACCGCGCAGGTCGAAGATCGCTTCGAAGCGACGACGATGGTCGACCTGCGGGACGATCGTGAGCGAGTGCTGATCCCTGCCGGCTCGGTTCTGCGCGGCGTGGTCAGCTCCGTCAACAAGGCGGGACGCGTCGAGCGGCAGGGCAAGCCTGACGCTGGCGTTCGATCGGATCACCGTGAACGGTCGCGACTATCCGATGCGCGCGACGGTCACAGAGGCGCTCGAGAGCGAAGGTATCCGCGGCGAGGCAGGCAAGATCGGCGCTGGCGCCGGTGTCGGCGCGATCATCGGCGGCATCCTCGGCGGCGTCAAAGGCGCGTTGGCCGGCATCCTCATCGGCGGCGGCGGCACGATCGCGGCGACCGAAGGCAAGGACGTCGAGCTGCCGGCCGGGACGGTCGCTGCGCGTGAGCGGCTGGATACGCCGATCTGGATCTGATCGGAGGTGAGCTGGTCTTGCCCGATCTAGACTCCGCTCATCTTCTTTCATCGCCCCGCGCGCCGCGGCAATCGTCTTGTCCACGTCTTTGGCGGTGTGCGCCGCCGACAGGAACCACGCTTCGAACTGTGACGGCGGCGGGTAGACGCCGCGCGCGAGCATGCCGCGGAAGAATCGCGCGTAGAGCGCGGTGTCGGCGCGGGTCGCCGAGTGAAAGTCGCGCACGGGCTGATCGGTGAAGAACGGCGTCAGGAGCGATCCGAACGCGTTCACGTGCAGCGCCACGCCGGCCTGGCGCGCCGCGTCGGCAAGGCCGGCGGCGAGTTGCGTCGTGAGCGCCGCCAGTTGCGTGTACAAGCGCGGCTTCAGCTGGTCGAGGCACCAGATGCCGGCGGTCATCGCCAGCGGATTGCCGGAAAGCGTGCCGGCCTGATAGACGGGGCCGGCCGGAGAGACGAGCTCCATCAGGTCGGCGCGTCCGCCGTAGGCGCCGACCGGCAGCCCGCCGCCGATGATCTTTCCGAGGCAGGTCAGGTCGGGGACGATCCGGAAATGTCCCTGCGCGCCGCCTGGCGCCGCGCGGAATCCCGAAATCACCTCGTCGAAGATCAGCAGCGGCGCCGTGGGCGGTGCACAGCTCGCCGCAGCGCGCGCAGGAATCCGTCGGCCGGCGGCACGAGGCCCATGTTGCCGGCGATCGGCTCGACGATGACCGCGGCGATCTCGCCCGCGATTGGCGTCGAACAGCCGCTCGACCGAGGCCGCGTCGTTGTAGCTGGCGATCAGCGTGTCGCCGGCGGCGCCGCGCGTCACGCCGGGGCTGGTCGGCACGCCGAGCGTCAGCGCGCCGGATCCGGCCTGCACCAGGAACGCATCGGCGTGGCCGTGATAGCACCCTTCGAACTTGATGATCTTCTCGCGGCGGGTCGCGGCGCGCGCCACCCGCACCGCGCTCATCGCCGCTTCGGTGCCCGAGCTGACGAAGCGGACCCGCTCGAGCGACGGCATCAGCCGCCGGACGCGCTCGGCCGAGCTCGCACCTCGAGCGGACTGGGCGCGCCGTAGCTCGTGCCGTCGCCGCGCCGCGGCCGCCAGCGCCTTGATCAGCCCGCGCGGCGCGTGGCCGTGGATGAGCGGACCCCACGACATCACGTAGTCGATGAACTCGTTGCCGTCGACGTCCTGGAGGCGCGCGCCGTAGGCGCGCTTGATGAAGAGCGGCGACGCGCCGACCGACTTGAAGGCGCGGACCGGACTGTCGACGCCGCCCGGCAGGAGCTCGAGCGCGCGGGCGAAGAGGCGGGCGGACTGGGTCGTTCGCACCGGACAGTCTAGCGAAGCGCGCGGGCGGCTTCGCGCGCGTAGTAGGTGATGATGATGTCGGCGCCGGCGCGGCGGATGGCGGTCAGGCTCTCGAGCATCGCGCGCCGCTCGTCGATCCAGCCGTTGCGCGCGGCCGCCTTCAGCATCGCGTATTCGCCGCTCACCTGGTACGCGGCGGTCGGATAGCCGGAAGCGCTCCTTCACGCGCGTGATGACGTCGAGATAGGGCAGCGCCGGCTTCACCATCACGATGTCGGCGCCTTCCTCGATGTCCTGCTCGACCTCGCGCAGCGCCTCGAGGGCGTTGGCCGGATCCATCTGGTGCGAGCGGCGATCGCCGAACTTCGGCGCCGACGCGGCGGCCTCGCGGAACGGGCCGTAGAACGCCGAGCAGTACTTCGCCGCGTACGACATGATGGCGACGTTCTCGAACGCCGCGCTCGTCGAGCGCCTGCCGGATGGCGCCGACCGCCCGTCCATCATGTCCGAAGGCGCGACGATGTCGGCGCCGGCGGCGGCGTGCGAGACGGCCGTTCGCACCAGCTGCTCGACCGTCGGATCGTTCGCGATCTCGTCGTCGATGACGATGCCGCAGTGGCCGTGGTCGGTGTACTCGCAGAGGCAGACGTCGGTGATGACGAGCATCTCCGGGTCGGCGCGCGCTTGATCGCGCGGACGGCCGACTGGACGGGCGCCTCCGGATCGTAGGCGCTCGAGCCGATGTCGTCCTTCTGGTCGGGGAGGCCGAACAGCAGCACGCGCGGATGCCGTCGGCCCTGGCCGCGGTCGCCTCGCGCACGGCCTCGTCCACCGACAGGTTGAACACGCCGGGCATCGACGACACCTCGCGCCGGACGCCCTTCGCCCTCGCAGACGAACAGCGGC
Source organism: uncultured Acidobacteriota bacterium (assembly GCA_963825245.1). GTDB lineage: Bacteria > Acidobacteriota > Vicinamibacteria > Vicinamibacterales > CAVVIG01 > CAVREM01. The sequence goes on along the minus strand of CAWGSJ010000014.1, from coordinate 524,675 downwards.
AGGACGAACATGTCGGGCGACAGGCGCGTCTCGCGGACCATCGCCCGCATCGCTTCCGACGAGCGGAGGCGTCGAGGCGGCGGGTGAGCTTCAACGTCGCCTTGACGGTGTGAAGAGTCGGGTTCATGGGAGCCCTCAACATCGTCCGGCTAAAGCCGGACGCTACGGTGACTAACGCCGGACGCTACGGTGACGGTGAAAGCGATTGTCGCGCGAAATGCTCGACGATGGCGTCGACCAGCGCCGGGACCGTGTACTCGCGCCGGCATGATCGTGTTCCGTATGTTGTACTGCGCCGCGGCCTCGGCCGTGACCGGACCGATGCGACGCGACCACGGTCGACTGCAGGAGGTCGGCGGCCGGCTCGGCGCCGAGCACGCGCACGAAGTTTCGGACCGCCGACGCGCTCGTGAACGTCACGACGTCGATCCGCCGGTCGAGCAGCATCCGGTAGATGTCCGGCTCGCCCTCGCGCTCGGGATCGACGATCACGGTCCGGTAGGCGACCACCTCGGTGACGTCGGCGCCGCGCCGGCGCAGCTCCTCGGCGACGACCTCGCGGCCGATGTCGGCGCGCGGCAGGAGGATGCGCAGGCCGGTGACGTCGCGCGAGCCGGCGAGCCCTTCGACGAGCGCTTCCGCGCGGTACTCGGCCGGCACGAGATCGACCTTCAGCCCGAGCTCGCCGAGCCGCTCGGCCGTCGCCGGGCCGACGGCGCACAGGTTCACGCCCTTCAGGGCGCGGAGGTCGAGCGGCGTCGCCAGCAGGCGCTTGATGAACACGTCGACCGCGTTGCGCGCTGGCGAAGACGATCCAGTCGAACTGGTGGATCGCCGCGCACGCGGCGTCGAGCGGACCGTAGTCGTCGGGCGGCGCGATCCGGATCATCGGCGCCTCGATCGCTTCGGCGCCGAGCGCCTCGAGCAGCCGCGACCATCTCGGCGGCCTGGTCGCGCGGCCGCGTGACGAGCACGCGCTTGCCGAACAGCGGCCGCGCGTCGAACCAGCGCAGGTGCTCGCGCAGCGCCGCGACGCGGCCGACGACGAGGATTGCCGGGCGCCGATCCGCGGACTCCTTGGCTGCCTGCGCGATCTCGCCGAGCGTTCCGAGCGTCGTCTCCTGCGTCGGCAGCGTGCCGTCGTAGATGAGCGCCGCCGAATCTTCCGGCGACCGCCCGTGGGCGATCAGCGCCTGCAGCATGTGCGGCAGCTGTTCCGGTCCCGCGTAGCAGACGATGGTGCCGTCGAGCCGCGCCAGGCTCGCCCAGTCGACCGCCGGCGCGCGTCTTGCCGTCGTCTTCGTGGCCGCGCACGAAGGTCAGCGTGTCGCCGCCGCCCGGATACGTGAGCGGGACGCCGGCGTAGCTCGCCGCGCCGATGCCAGCCGGGATGCCCGGGCACGACCTCGAACGGCACGCCTTGCTCGTGCAGGAAGAGCGCCTCGGTGCCGCCGTTGTCGAAGACGAACGGGATCGCCCCACTTCAGCCGGGCGACGATCTTGCCTTCGCGCGCCTTTTCGGCGAGCAGGTAGCAGATCGCTTCCTGATCGAGCGGCTGAGGTGCGGCGATGCCGACGTCGATCTTCTCGGCGTCCGCGCGGGCGAATCGAAGCAGCCGCGGATGGACGAGGTGGTCGTAGAGCACCACGTCGGCCGATGCGAGGCATTCCAGGCCGCGGACGGTGATCAGGCCGGGATGCCCGGGTCCGGCGCCGATGAGGTAGACGACGCTCTGGCTCACGGCTGCAATCCTTGCACGGCGCCGGGCACGCGCTGCGCCTCGGCCAGGATGTCTGCCGCGCCCCTGGCGATGAGCTCGGCCGCGATCCGCCGGCCGAGCGCCGCGGCTTCCACCGTGCGTCCCCGGCCCTGAGCCTGCACGGCGCGGGTGCCATCGAGCGAGACGACGGCGGCAACCAGATCGAGTTCGTCGTTTCCGGCGCGTGAGGCCAGGGCGCCGATCGGTGTCTGGCATCCGCCGCCGAGCGCCTCGACCAGCGCACGTTCCGCTCGCAGCGCGGCCGACGCGTCATCGTCGTCGATGACCGCGACGGCCTGGCGTGTCCGTTCGTCGTCCTCGCGGATTTCGATCGCGACGATGCCCTGGCCCGGCGCCGGCACGCAGGCCTTCGCGGGTAGTGTGAACGAGATCCGCGACGCGAACCCGAGGCGCTTGCAGTCCCGCCGCGGCGAGGACCAGCGCGTCGTGCTCGCCGGAATCGAGCTTGCGGAGGCGCGTGTCGAGATTGCCGCGGATCGGCGTGAATCGCGCGCCCGGAAAGAGGCGCGAGAGCTGCGCGATGCGGCGGACGCTGCCGGTGCCGATCGACGGCGAGCGTCCGAGCAGTGCGACGAGGTCTTCGAGGGTGTCGACGGTTCGGCTAGCGTCCGCCTTCAGGCGGACTTCATCCGTCGTTGTCCGGCTGAAGCCGGACACGACGACTGCATCGCGCGGATCCTCGCGCGGCAGCACTGCGCCGATGGCGAGCCCCTCGGGAAGCACGGCCGGCATGTCCTTGCTGCTGTGCACGGCGAGGTCGATCTCGCCCCGCAGGAGCGCGTCCTCGATCTCCTTGACGAAGAGCCGCTTGCCGCCGACTTCCGACAGCGGCGCATCCTGGAGCCGGTCGCCGGAGGTCTTGATCACGACGATGCGCGACGCGGGGCCGCCGCGGCTGGCGATCTGCCGCGGCGACCTGGTTCGCCTGCCACAAGGCGAGCTGGCTGCCGCGCGTGCCGAGCCGGAGCTCGCTGGGTTGCGGCACGCCGGTCAGTTCCCTGTCCGGTTCTTCGGTCGCGCGAAGGGCTCCACTCGCCGAGCTTCTTTTACTCCGGGGGGTCCTTCCTCCTGGTCGTCGCGTACTCCGGGGGGCCCTCCCCCCGGTCGTCGCCGAGGCCGAACAGCCGCGTGAGCGCTTCCGAGTAGGTGCCGACCGTATCGGGATCGCCGAGCGTCTTCAGCTGCTCGGTCGGCGTGTGCAGCAGCTTCTCGACGATGAGTCGCGTCACCTCGTCGACGCGGGAGCGGGCGTCGGGCGGCAGCGCCGACAGCTTGAAATCGAGCCGATCGAGCTCGGCGCGGCGGATCGACTCGAAGCGCTGGCGGAGCGCCACCACGGTCGGGATTGCGCCGCGCGAGCGCAGCCAGCCGCCGAACTTCTCGACCTCCTCGGCGACGATCGCCTCGGCGTGGGCAATTTCGCTCGAGCGGCGGGCGACGTTCTCGGCGACCACCGCCTGCAGGTCGTCGATGTTGTAGAGGAACACCTGTTCGATCTCGCCCGCCGCCGGCTCGACGTCGCGGGGCAGGGCGATGTCGATGATGAACAGCGCCCGATTGCGCCGCGGCCGCATGACCGCCTCGATGCGCGCCTTGGTGAGAATCGGCGCGGCCGCGCCGGTCGCGCTGATGACGATGTCGCTCGCGGCGAGCGCGGCGTCGAGGTCGTCCCAGGGCGCCGCGAGCGCGCCGCCGATCGCTTCCGCCGTCCGCGCGGCGTGCGCCATCGTCCGGCTGACGATCGTGACGTGCTGCACGCCCTGCGATTTCATGTGCAGCGCGGTGAGCTTGCCCATTTCGCCGGCGCCGACCACCACCACGCTGCGACCCTTCAAGTCGCCGAAGATCTTTCTCGCGAGCGAGACCGCCGCGAAGCTGACCGACACGGCGCCCGATCCGAGCCCCGTCTCGGTCCGCACCCGCTTGCCGACGCCGAACGACGAGTGGAACAGCCGGTTCAGGATCGGGCCGACCGCCGGAGGTCCGCGGCGGCGGTGTACGCTTCCTTCACCTGGCCGAGGATCTGCGGCTCGCCGACGACGAGCGAGTCGAGGCCGGCGGCGACCCGGAACAGGTGGCGGGCCGCGTCGAGATCGGCGAGCTCGTAGACGTGCGGCGCCAGCGCCGTCGATCGACGCCGTGGAACTCGGCGATGAACCTGACGAGCTCCGCGCGTGCGCGGTCGCACCTGATCGCTTGCGGCATACAGCTCGGCGCGGTTGCACGTCGACAGGACGACGGTCTCGCCGCTCGGCAGCCGCGGCGCCAGCTCGCGCAGCGCCGCATCGAGCCCGCGCGTGTGGAAGTCGATCCGCTCGCGCAACTCGACTGGCGCGGTCTTGTGGCTGATTCCGACGAGGAGCAGGTGCATCAGCCCTGTGTCGCGAGCCCCGATTTAGAAGTCATGGCTTCTCGTCAGGAAATAGCTGATCGGCACGAGGTTCAGCAGCACGATCACGAAGCCGAGCGCCGACAGGTAGGCCGTGCGCCGGCCGCCCCAGCCGATCCGCCGCGCCGCGAACGCTTCGAACGAATAGATCGCCCACGACACCAGCGCCACCAGGATCTTCGGGTCCTGCAGCGACATGGCCTGGACGCGCGGATCGCCGGGCGCCGTGCCGCGAACCTGGGCGGTCCAGACCGCGCCGACCACGATGCCGATGGTGAGAAACACCCAGCCGACGACGATCGCTCTCTGGTTCATCGAGTCGAGCACCTGCAGCGACGGCAGCCGCGTATAGAAGAACCCCAGGTGCTTCGCCTTGATCTCCTTGAACAGCAGCACGTAGGTGATGCCGATGACGCAGGCGAGCGCGAAGCTGGCGTAGGCGAAGAGCAGCGACGACACGTGGAGGTTGAACAGCGGGCCCCAGAGCAGGGCTGCGCGCTCCTCGTGCCCGGGCCTGAATGCCGGGAATCGACCTGCAGCGCCGCCAGCAGCGGCAGGATGAAGACGCCCATCGCCCGCTCGTCGGTCGTCATCTCGACGTAGAGATAGGCGAGCGCGAGGAGCAGGACGAAGCGTCGAGGTCGCCGCGCTCGCGTTCGCGAACGGCACGTGGCCGACCTCCATCGTCTGCATGCCGATGACGAAGGTGTGCGCCAGCGCGGCGAAGACCAGCAAGGTGGTCGCGGTGCGGCCGACGGTGGCCTGCCGCCGGGTGAAATGCAGGGCGTAGGCGACCAGGGCGGCCGCGTAGAACGCGAGCGGAACGAAGTTCATGGGGTCCGCGACGTGGTCGGGCCGAAGTAACCCTGCTTGGTTCGGGCCGCGACGCCCGGACGGTCGATCCGGACGACGACGCGGCGCCACGCGCCGTCGCGCTTGGCGTTGCGCGAGCTGTAGCCGACGGTGTACTGGCTCGACAGCTCGTCCGAGATCTGCTTGTAAATCGCCGGCAGCTCCGCCACCGCGTTCGGGAAGAACGCCCGCCCGCCGGTCTCCTGCGCGAGCTGGCGAAGCACGAACTCCGCCTCGCGGAATCCCCGCGTGGCGCCGGACCCTTCGCCCGAGCGAAGGCCGATCGCGTAGATCGCCGTCTCGGACCGCTTCGCGAGGTCGAGCACTTCCTCGAACGGCAGCAGGCTCGACGTGTCTTCGCCGTCCGACAGCACGACGACCGCCTGCCGCCGGATGTCCTCGACGCTGGTCGCGACCACCTTCTTCAGGTCCTTGAGCGCGATATAGATCGCGTTGTACATCGACGTCGATCCGCCGGCCGACGTCTTTCGGATCGCCTGCTCGAGCTTGGCGGCGTCGTTCGTGAACGGCTGCAGGATCATGACGCGGCTGTCGAAGTCGACGATCTCCGCCAGATCCTGCGAGCGCAGCGTCCTGGCGAAGCCGATGGCCGCTTCCTGCGCCGTGTCGAGCCGCGACTCCATGCTGGCGCTCGTGTCGAGCAGCAGCGACAGCGCGATCGGCAGGTTGGCGCGCGTGAAGAAGGTGACGTCCTGCTTCACGCCGTCCTCGAAGACATTGAAGTCCGTGGCTTCCAGGTCGGTGACGTAGCGCGTGCGTGCCGTCGGTGACGGTCACGTTGAGCGAGACCAGTTCGACGCCGGTGCGGAACGAGGGCTGCTGCGCGTGCGCCACCAGCGCGGCTGTGACGACGAGCGCGGCTCCGACGGAGACCTTGCTGTTCATGGCCGGGATTGATCGCGCGTCGGGTCCACCGGCGGTCCCGCGGAGCACCAGGTCCGGACGCTTCGACGTCACCGTGACCTTCTCCGGCGGGATCAGGCGGTTCGGACGCGCATAGGTGACGCGGTACTGGTGGGTGATCTCGTTCGCGAGCTGTTTGAGCCGGCCGGACAACGCCGTGCCAAGCAGGATGGTGCTGAAGCTGCCGCCGCTCTGCTTCGGCCCCGCGTCGAGGACCATGTTGCGGTCGTCCTCCATGTTCCTCGGCGTGCCGATCGTCACGATGTGGAGCGCGGCGCCCGCGGTGCGCAGCGGCTCGAGCACCTGCCGGTAGTGGCGTTCGCTCAGGTCGGGACCCTCGGTGATGATCGCGACGATCACCGGGCGGGGGGCGCTGCGCTTGGTGATGCCCTGGCTGACCTCGATGACGCCGTCGAGGAAATAGACGGCGCTGCCCGACATGGAGAACACGCGATCGATCGCCTTCTGGACCCGGGCTGGTTCCGTCGTGTAGTCGGTGAGAATCGTCGGCCGCTCGGCGAGCGCGATCAGCGCGATCTCGTGCTTCGCGGAGGCCTGCGCGTCGCCCGTCAGCGCGCTGACGAACGCCGGCAGTGCCTCACGATAGTCGCGGATATACCGCTCGGCCGCGGCGCTGTTGTCGACGAGAATCGCGACCTGCATCGGCTCGGTCGCCGGTGCGATGCGCAGAACCTCGCGCGTCTGGTCATCCTCCCGAACGATGACGTCGGACGGCTGGAGCTCGGGGACGGGATTGCCGCTCTTGTCGAGCGCGCTCACGTAGACCGAGCGCTGCTGCGCCTGCGCACCGAGGCGCGCGGTGGCAGCGAACGCGGCGACGCCCAGGAGAACGACTGCGGCCGCGACACGCTGGTTCTTCATGGGTCCAGTATAGGTCAAACTGTTTTGAAATCTATGGTTTGCGGGAGATGCCCAAAGGCTGGAGCGTTCCTTGACCACCCCTCAGGTCGCGTGTTATAAACCAACGGCTTTTCCGAGCACCTCTCTGGTCTCATCTTCATGCTTTCAGACTACATTCCGATAGCGATTTTCGTCGTCGTCGCGACCGGATTCGCGCTGTTCACGCTGGTCTTCACGAGCCTCATTCATCCGAGCAAGTACAACAAAGTAAAGCTCGAACCGTACGAGTGCGGCATCGAACCGGCGACCGACGCGCGCGACCGCTACAGCATCCGCTACTACCTGGTGGCGATGCTGTTCGTCATCTTCGACGTCGAGACGGTGTTCATGTTTCCCTGGGCGGTCATCTTCGATCGGCTGCTGCTGTTCGGGCTGATCGAGATGCTGGTCTTCATCTTCATCCTCGTCGTCGGCTATTTCTACGCCTGGCAAAAGGGCGCCCTGGAATGGGTCTAGATGGCTGACGATCCGGAGAAGCCCGCCGATCCGCCGGTTGCGGGAGCGGACAAACCAGCGAGCGGCGCACCGCGACCTCCGCGCGGCGCGCCAGCGGCGCCGCGCTAGCCGTGGACCAAGCCGAGCCGCGAAGCCGGCGCCTAAGCCGGCAGCCGAGCACGCGCCCAAGGCGGCGCCCCCGTCCGGGCCGCCCGATCCGCCGCCGCCGGCTGACAAGACGCCCCCCGGCTTCATCGCGTCGCTTCAGTCGGCGATTCCGGGCGCGGTGGCGCAAATCAGCTACTGGGTCGGCGACTGGACGATCATCGTGCCGGCGGCGCAGCTGCTCGAGGTCGCCAGGCATCTGCGCGACGCGCCGGACGCGGCGTTCGACCTGTGTTCCGACGTCACCGCCACCGACTGGCCGCCGCGCTTGTCCGGACGGTTCGACGTCGTGTACGTGCTGTACTCGACGCGCCATCGCCACCGCATGCGCGTGAAGACGATCGTCGCCGAGACCCAGCCGCTGCCGTCGGTCACGTCGGTGTGGCCAGCCGCGAACTGGCTGGAGCGCGAAATCTACGACATGTTCGGCGTGAACTTCGCCGGCCATCCCGATCGGCGGCGGATTCTGATGCCGGAGGACTGGCAGGGCTACCCGCAGCGCAAGGACTACCCGCTCGAAGGGCCGGGCGAGCTCCTGATGGAGAATCCGCTCGACTGGCTGAAGCTGCGCCAGGCAAGAGAAGAGGCTGAGATAGAGTAGTCGAACGTTCGCCGAAGTCAGGCGAACGACGAACGGCAGGATTCAACAGATGGCCACCCCGACCGTCCACCACGGCGCGATGTTCGACACCGACGAACTGGTGATCAACATGGGGCCGCAGCATCCCAGCACGCACGGCGTGCTGCGCGTCGTGCTGCGCCTCGACGGCGAGAAGGTCGTCGATGCCGAGGTCGTGATCGGCTACCTGCACCGCGGCATCGAGAAGCTGAGCGAGAACCGCAACTGGACCCAGATCGTCCTGCTGACCGATCGGATGGACTACGTCGCCGCCGCGACCAACAACGTCGGCTACTGCGAGACGGTCGAGAAGCTGATGTCGTTCGAGGTGCCGCGGCGCGCGCGCTACGTGCGGACGATCCTGTGCGAGCTGCAGCGGATCGCCAGCCACTGCCTCTGGCTCGGCACGCACGCGATGGACATCGGCGCGATGACGGTGTTCCTGTACGCGTTCCGCGAGCGCGAGCTGATCCTCGATCTGTTCGAGGAATACTGCGGCGCGCGCCTCACCTACAACTCGATGCGGATCGGCGGCCTGCCGCTGGAGATTCCGCCCGGCTGGGACAAGAAGGTCCTCGAGTTCTGCAAGATCATGGACTCGAAGATCGTCGAGTACGAGGAGCTGCTGACGCACAACCGGATCTGGCTCGAGCGGACGAAGGGCATCGGCGTGATCAGCGGCCCGGAGGCGGTCGCCATCGGGCTGAGCGGTCCGGCGCTGCGCGGGTCGGGCGTCCCGCGCGACGTCCGCAAGGACGAGCCGTACGCCGCGTACGACGAGATGGAGTTCGACGTGCCGATCGGCACGGTCGGCGACACCTACGATCGGTATCTGGTGCGGATCGAGGAGTTCCGGCAGTCGCTCCGCATCATCCGCCAGGCGACCGAAGGCCTGCCAGAAGGCCCGATCGTCGGCAAGGTGCCGCGCCTGATCAAGCCGCCGGCCGGCGAAACCTATCACGCCATCGAGTCGCCCAAGGGCGAGCTCGGGTACTTCATCGTCAGCGACGGGAAGTCGACCAACCCGTACCGCTTCCGCGTCCGGCCGCCGTCGTTCTGCAACCTCCAGGCGCTGCCGCGGCTCGTGCGCGGCCATCTCGTGGCCGACGTCGTCGCGCTGATCGGCTCGATCGACATCGTGCTCGGTGAGGTTGATCGGTGATGCCGCAGATGGGACAGAGCGTTGCCAGCATCGCCGCGCGAGCGAGAGAGCGAGCTTCGATCGAGATCGTGCTCGGAGAAATCGACCGATGAGGGAGTGCGCGGATTATCGCGGCGAGCGAACGAGCGAGCCGCGACAGGTGGCGGGGGTGGGGCCCCGCCACACATAAAATAATGGTCGACAGCTTTCTCGTCCCCCTGCTCAAGATCGTCGTCGTGCTCAACGCCACGCTGGTCGGGGTCACCTACATGGTGCTCCTCGAGCGGAAGGTGATCGCCTGGGCGCAGTCGCGGCTCGGCCCGATGCGCGTCGGCCCGTACGGCATCCTGCAGCCGGTCGCCGACGCCGTGAAGCTGATGATCAAGGAAGACATCACGCCGGTCCGCGCTGACAAATGGGTGTTTACCGCCGCGCCGATCATCGCGATGGTGCCGGCGCTGATCGTCTACGCGGTGATTCCGTTCGGACCGGAGGTCAGCCTGTTCGGCCGGCAGGTGACCCTCTACATCACCGACATCAACGTCGGCCTGCTGTATGTCGTTTCAGTGGCGTCGGTGGGCGTTTACGGGATCATCCTCGCCGGCTACGCGTCGAACAGCAAATATCCGCTGCTGGCGAGCCTGCGGGCGTCGGCGCAGTTGATCAGCTACGAAGTGGCGGTCACGCTGACGCTGGTCAGCGTCATTCTCGTCGCCGGCTCGCTGAGCATGGTGAGCATCGTCCGCGCGCAGGAGAGCATGGGCGTGTGGTTCGCCTTCATCCAGCCGGTCGCGTTCGTGATCTTCTTCATCGGCGGGCTGGCCGAAACGAACCGGGCGCCGTTCGATCTGCCCGAGGCGGAGCAGGAGCTCACCGGCGGCTTCCACACCGAATACAGCGGGATGCGGTTCGCGCTGTTCTTCCTGGCCGAATACGCCAACATGATCGTCGTCTCCTCGGTGGCGACGACCTTGTTCCTCGGCGGGTGGTTGCGGCCGTTCCCCAACGTCGAGTGGCTGTCGTTTCTCGGCGTCATTCCGAGCTGGGCCTGGTTCCTCCTCAAGTCGTTCGTCTTCCTCTACATCTTCATCTGGGTGCGGGCGACGCTGCCTCGCTACCGCTACGACCAGCTGATGCGTCTCGGCTGGAAAGTGCTCATCCCGCTGGCCATCCTGAACCTGGTGGTCACCGGGATCGTGAAAGTGATGATGCTCTGATGGGCGAGGCCATCGCGTTCTACACGATCGCGGCGTTCGTGCTCGGGTTTGCCGTGATGGTGGTCAGCACGAAGGACACCGTGCACAGCATCCTGTTCCTGGTGCTCGACTTCCTGTTCGTCGCCGCCCTGTACGTGCTGCTCGGCGCGCCGTTCCTCGCGGCGATCCAGGTGCTGGTCTACGCGGGCGGCATCGTCGTCCTCTACCTGTTCGTCGTGATGCTGGTGAACCTGAAGCGGCCGTCGGAGGTGCACCAGGATCCGAACCGCCGCGGGAAGCTGGGGTTCGCCCTGTCAGCGGCGGTGCTGATCGAGCTTGGCGCCATCGCCACCTACGGCTACGTTCGTCCCGCGCCGGCGCTCGCCCAGGCCAGCACCGCGCTGCCGGTCACCGGCAATACCGAGGAAGTCGGCTGGCTGCTCTACACGAGTTACCTGATTCCCTTCGAGATCGCTTCGATGCTACTGCTGGTGGCGATGATCGGCGCCATCATCCTCGCGAAGCGAGAGCTGTGATGCGACTGGTCCCCGACATGTTGCACCGAGCACCCGGCACCCAGCACCAGGCACCTTGCACCAGGATGTTGTCGTGATCACACCCACGCATTACATGCTGCTGTCGGCAGCGCTGTTCATCATCGGAGTGATCGGTGTGATGGTGCGCCGCAACATCATCATCATCTTCATGTCGATCGAGCTGATTCTGAACGCGGTGAACATCAACCTCGTGGCGTTCTCGAAGGAACTCCAGAACGCGGTCGGCCAGGTGTTCGTCGTGTTCGTGATCGCCGTCGCCGCGGCGGAGGCCGCCGTCGGCCTCGGCATCATCCTCGCGTTCTATCGGAACAAAGAGACCGTGAACATCGACGAAATGAATCTGATGCGCTGGTAGGGCGCACTGCACAGGATACATCTGGCTCATTCCGCTGCTTCCCGGCATCGGCGCCGCGATCAACGGCATCGTCGGGATCCGTTATTTCTCGCGCCGGGCGGCCGGGCTCGTCGCCTGCGCGACGATGACCGCCGCGCTCGCGCTGTCGCTCGTCGCGTTCTTTCAGTTGCTGCAGCTCGCGCCGGCCGAACGGGCGTTCGACGTCACCGTCGCCCAGTGGCTGTCGGCGATGCCGCTCGCAGCTGCACGACGGCTCGATCGGCACGTTCTCTGTGCCCTGGGGATTCCGGCTCGACCCGCTGTCCGGGATGATGATCCTCATCGTCACCGGCATCGGCACCCTGATCCACGTCTACTCGACGGCGTACATGGCCGACGAGCCGCGCGGCGGCTACGCGCGGTTCTTCTGCTACCTGAACCTGTTCTGCTTCTTCATGCTCATGCTCGTCCTGGGAAACAACTTCCTGGTGATGTTCGTGGGCTGGGAGGGCGTCGGCCTGTGCTCGTACCTGCTGATCGGCTACTGGTACGAGAAGAAGAGCGCCGCTGACGCCGGCAAGAAGGCGTTCATCACCAACCGCGTCGGCGACTGGGGCTTCGTCCTCGGCGTCTTCCTGATCTTCTCCACCTTCGGCACGCTCGACTTCCGCGCCGTCCAGGACGCCGCGGCGGCGATGCCGGTCGAAGCCGCGCAGTTCGGCGTGCTGTCGGCCATCTGCCTCCTGCTGTTCGTCGGCGCCACCGGCAAGAGCGCCCAGATTCCGCTGTACGTCTGGCTGCCGGACGCGATGGAAGGCCCGACGCCGGTCTCCGCGCTGATCCATGCGGCGACGATGGTGACGGCGGGCGTCTACATGGTGGGCAGAAACGCCGTGCTGTTCTCGCACGCGCCGATGGTCATGGAGGTCGTCGCGATCGTCGGCGTGCTGACCGCGCTGATGGCCGCGTCGATCGGCCTCGTGCAGTACGACATCAAGCGCGTGCTGGCGTATTCGACCGTCTCGCAGCTCGGCTACATGTTCACGGCGATGGGCGTCGGCGCCTACGCCGCCGGCGCCTTCCACCTGATGACGCACGCCTTCTTCAAGGCGCTGCTCTTCCTCGGCAGCGGGTCGGTGATCCACGCGATGGCCGGCGAGCAGGACATGCGGCGCATGGGCGGGTTGAAGAGGTACCTGCCGGTCGACCTACGCGACGATGATGATCGGCACGCTGGCGATTGCCGGCATCCCGGTGTTTTCAGGATTCTTCAGCAAGGACGAGATCCTGTTCCGATCGTTCCTGAGCAACAAGCTGATCTGGGGCCTCGCGGTCCTGACCGCGTTGATGACCGCGTTCTACATGTTCCGGCTGATGGCCATGACCTTCTTCGGCGGCTACCGCGGCCCGGCCTGGGAGCATGCCGGGCACGGCGCAGTCGCAGCCGGCGGTGCACGGCGCCAAGCACCCGGCGGATCAGCACGCGCAGGCCCCGAGCCCACGGCCGCGCACGACGATCACGGCGGCGGTCATGGCCACGGGCCGTGGCACGGCCCGCACGAATCGCCGAGGCCGATGACCATCCCGCTGATGGCCCTGGCCGTCGGTGCGATCGTTGCCGGCTTCGTCGGCGTCCCGGTGGCGCTCGGTGGCGCCAACCAGATCGAGCATTTCCTCGAGCCGAGCTTCGTGGCGTCGTCCGCGCACCGCGAGCCGGCAGCTGCGGCGGCTGATCATGCCGCGGCGCCCGCAGCCGCGGCGGAACACGGGGAGGAAGCCGCCCCGCACGCCTCCCGAGGCGTCGAGCTCGGGCTGATGGTTTTCTCGGTGCTCATCGCCGCGCATCGGCATCGGCCTCGCGTGGCGGTTCTACGTCACGAACCCGGAGATCTCCGAGGGGCTGGCCACCAGGTTCGCCGGCGCGCATCGCACGCTGTCGAACAAGTACTACGTCGACGAGCTCTACAACGGGACGGTCATCTCGGGGACGATGGCGTCGGGCCGCGGGTTGTGGACGTTCGACCGAAACGTCGTGGACGGCGCGGTGAACGGATCCAGCTTCATCACCGTGTTCAGCGCGTGGCTGTCGGGCCTGGCCGATCGCGTCGTCGTCGATGGGGCAGTCAACCTGGTCGGCTGGTCGACGCAGGAATCGAGCTACTGGTTCCGCCGCTTCCAGACCGGCCTCGTGCAGAACTACGCGCTGCTGATGGTGTTCGGCATTTTTGCGTTCGTCACGGTTTATCTGTTCGTGCGGTGAGGTCTTTGTAGGGCGGACCTTCAGGTCCGCCGCGACGCCGGGCCTAAAAGGCCCGGCCTACACACGACGGTTTTATGAGCTATTACCTGTCACTCATCCTGTTCACGCCGCTGGCCGGCGCGCTCATCCTGCTGTTCGTCAACCAGCAGAACGAGAACGCCATCCGGTGGATTGCGAACGTCGTCGCGTTCATCGGCTTTGCGATCTCTATCCCGCTGTGGTTCTGGGTCAATCCGCGGATTTCGGAGTACCAGCTGGTCGAACGCCTGCCGTGGATTCCGTCGATTGGCGCCGACTACTTCCTCGGCGTCGACGGCTTCAGCACACTGCTGATCCTGCTGACGACGATGATGGGCTTCATCGCGGTGCTGTCGTCGTGGACCGCGATCACGCGAGCGGTTGAAGGAGTACTACGTCTTCCTGCTGATCCTGCAGACCGGCATGCTCGGCGCCTTCATGGCGCTCGACTTCCTGCTGTTCTTCCTGTTCTGGGAAGTGATGCTGGTGCCGATGTACTTCCTGATCGGCATCTGGGGCAGCGCGAACCGGCTCTACTCCGCGATCAAGTTCTTCCTCTACACACTGGTCGGCAGCGTCGTCATGCTGCTTGGCATCCTCGCGGTGTACTTCCAGACACCGCCGACGGCGACCGTCGCCGCACACCTTCGACGTCACCGCTGATGCAGCAGATGAACCTGCCAGTCGACCTGCAGTGGTGGGTCTTCCTGGCGTTCTTCCTCGGCTTCGCGATCAAGGTGCCGATGTTCCCGTTCCACACCTGGCTCCCCGATGCGCATACCGACGCGCCGACCGCCGGGTCGGTGATCCTGGCGGCCGTCCTCCTGAAGATGGGCACCTACGGCTTCATCCGGTTCAGCCTGCCGATCCTGCCCGAGGCGACGCGCGCCTTCGTGCCGTTCATCGTCCTGCTCTCGATCATCGGCATCGTCTACGGGGCGCTCGTCGCGCTGGCGCAGAAGGACTGGAAACGGCTGGTGGCGTACTCGTCGGTCAGCCACATGGCGATGGTCATGCTGGGGATGTTCGCGCTGAACCCGGTCGGCATCACCGGCAGCATCGTCCAGCAGCTCAATCACGGCATCTCGACGGGTGCGCTCTTCCTCCTGGTCGGCGTCGTCTACGAGCGCCGGCACACGCGCGAGATCTCCGAGTACGGCGGCCTGTCGAAGGTCATGCCGGTCTATGCGACCGTGTTCCTCGTCATGACGATGTCGTCGATCGGCTTGCCGGCGCTCAATGGATTCATCGGCGAGTTCCTGATCCTGCAAGGCGTCTTCGCCGCCAGCAAGGTATGGGCGGCGTTCGCCGCCAGCGGCGTCGTCCTCGGGGCGGCGTACATGCTGTACCTCTACCAGCGGACGATGTTCGGAAAGATCGAGAACCCGAAGAACGAGCGGCTGCTGGATCTGAGCGGCCGGGAGTTCGCGACGTTTGCGCCGCTCCTGGTCCTTGCGGTGTGGATCGGGTTGTATCCCAAGCCATTCCTCGACCGGCTGGATACGTCGGTCCAGCGCGTGATCTCCCGCGTCAGCCCGCAGTACAGCCAGGCGCTGGCTGATTGCCTGCCCCCCGCGGATCAGGCCGTGTCGAATGCCGCGGCGCCCTTCCTGGCGGCGGCGCCGTGCGGTCCTGACGCGGCTCCGTCCGCTGGGAGTTCAGTGGCTTCGGCCGCGCAGGGGCCGGCCGCAGCGGCGACCCAGGGAACGCGCTGATGCCGGCCGGGCTCTCGGTCTCCGACTTCTACTACATCCTGCCCGAGCTGGTGATCACGGCCGGGTCGCTGGCGGTGCTGGTCGCCGACGTCCTGCTGCCACGCCGAAGCCCTGCCCTGGTGTGGGTGACGGTGGCGGTGCTCCTCGCCACGCTGGCGTCGCTCGTGCCGTTTGCCAACGTGAACATCGAGATCGCGCAGGGCCTGATCGCCGTCGACGATTTCGCCCTCTTCTTCAAGGTCGTCTTCCTGCTGGCCGCGCTGATGACAGTGCTGATGTCGGCGCGCTACCTCGAAATCGAGGGGGCCAGCCCGGGCGAGTACTACTTCCTGATCCTCTGCGCGACGCTCGGGATGATGATCATGGCCGGCAGCATCGACCTGATCACCAGCTTCATCGGCCTCGAGACGATGGCGGTCTCGTTTTACATCCTCGCCGGGTTCATCAAGCCGAACCAGCGGTCGAACGAGGCGGCGGTCAAATACTTCCTGCTCGGCGCCTTCTCGCTCGGAATTCTCCTCTACGGGATGTCGATCCTCTATGGGTTGTCGGGATCGACGAACATGCGGGTGATGGCGGCGGTGTTCGCGGGCCAGGAGCGCAACCTGCTGCTGGTGCTGGCGGTGATCCTCGTCGTCGAGCGGCATGGCCTTCAAGATCGCCGCGGTGCCGTTCCACATGTGGGCGCCCGATGTCTACGAGGGAGCGCCGACGCCGATCACCGCGTTCCTGTCGGTCGGCTCGAAGGCGGCGTCGTTCGCGATGCTGCTGCGGATCTTCATGATCGCGGTGCCGTCGATGAACGCCGACTGGCGGCTGCTGTTCGAAGTGCTGGCGATCGTCACCATGACGGTCGGCAACCTGGCGGCGCTCACGCAGACCAACATCAAACGGATGCTGGCCTACTCGTCGATTGCGCACGCCGGCTACTTGCTGATCGGCGTCGTCGCCTATACGCCGCGCGGCGTCGCGGCCATGCTGATCTACCTCCTGATCTACTCGTTCATGCAGCTTGGCGCCTTCGCGGTGGTCATCATGATGCGCCGGCGCGACATGATCGGCGACGAATTGAAGGACCTGAGCGGCCTCTATTTGCGGCATCCGTTCGCGGCGTTTGCGATGCTGCTGTTCATGCTGTCGCTGGGCGGGATCCCGCCGACCGCCGGCTTCATGGGCAAGTTCTGGCTGTTCAGCGCGGCCATCGAAGCCGGCTACGTCTGGCTGGCGGTGATCGGCGTCCTGAACAGTGCGATCTCCCTCTACTACTACATCCGGATCGTCGTCTTCATGTACCTGAAGAAGGAGACCACCGGCTCCGAGCCGACGGCCAGTCCGGCCCTGGCGTTCACGCTGGCGGTGGCGGTGATTGCGACGATTGCGCTCGGCATCTACCCACGGCTTCTCTTCGAGGTAGCGGAGCGGTCCGCCCGGTCGCTGAGCGTCGGCGGGATTTCCGCGGCAATCCGCTGACTTGGTGAACTATTTCACAAGGTACGCTATACTCGCGCCGTCCGGCTGCAGCGGGAATGCGCAATGGCTGCCCCTGACAAGGGCTACCCTAGGTGGGTCCGGCACGCGGGGATCGGCCTCGAGCTCGCCGGGGCCGTCGCCGGGTTCGCGCTGATCGGCTACTGGATAGACTCGGCGGTACAGTACATCGCCCGTGGGGGCTGGTCGGCGGCGTCGTCCTTGGGCTCGTCGGCGGCCTCTACAACCTCGTGAGGCAGTCGCTCCAGGCTACGCGCGAAGCGCAGGAGGACGACGCTCGCGGGCAGTGACGCCGTGAGCCGGACACTGCGGGCCGATCCGTATGCGCGATTCCTGGGTTCCTCGTAATGTGGCGGTCGTCGCTGCTGCTCGTCGGCCTGGGTTATTTGCCGACACGCCGCCTTGCCGGACGCGAGGCGATTCCGGCGATGGCGGTCGGCTGCGCCATCAGCGTCGTCGCAGCGGCGCTGGCTGGCTGGCTGATTGTCGCCACGCCCGCGGCGACACCGGAGGCGCGGATGCAGCGGGCGTTTCTGGCGATGACGGTTCGGCTCGCGATCGTCGTGCTGCTGGCGCTCGCAGCGGTCCTGAGCGGCGTCCTGGCGCGTATGCCTCTGTTGTTCTGGATTGCGACGACCTACGTCGTGTTGCTGCCGCTCGAAGTGAACCTGGCGATACGGGAATGATCATGCACCGCCCAACCTGGACACGATACACAGCCCCCGCGGAACACGGCGCGCCGCCAGCCGGGCACGCGGAGAATCCGCTCGAGCACATCGTCCAGCATCCACTGATCGAGCGCCCGGCGGACCTCGGGCCGCTGACGCCGAATGGCGTCATTACGCTATTCTCCGATCAGATCGCGATGATCGTCGCTGGCCGGCGTGCTGCTGATCGCGTTCGTGCCGCTGCTGGTCCGCCGCCGCCGCGGCAAGAGCGGCGTCGAAGCGATGGTGCCGACCGGCGGGGGCAACATGCTCGAGGCGGTGTGCCAGTACCTGCGGAAGGAAGTCGCCGAGCCGGCGCTGCAGCGAGCACACCGATCGCTTCATCAAGTACATCTGGAGCGTCTTCTTCTTCGTGCTGACCGTCAACATCCTCGGCCTGCTGCCGATTCCCGCTGTGTCGTCGCTGTTCGGCACGCATCTCGGCGGGACAGCCACCGGCAACATCTGGGTGACGGCGACGCTGGCGCTTGATCACGATGGTGATGATGGTCGTCAACGGCCTGCGCATGGGCGGGAACGCTTACATCGCGCACTTCTGCCCGGGGCCGATCTGGATGGCGCCCCTGCTCGTGCCGGTCGAGATCATCGGCCTGGTCGCGAAGGTGTTCGCGCTGGCCGTCCGTCTGTTCGCCAACATGATCGCCGGGCACATCCTGCTCGCGGTCCTGCTGTCGTTCATCATGGCCGCCGGCTCGATCAGCGCCGGCATCGGACTTGGCGTGGCGGTGCCGGTGGTGCTCGCCAGTGCGGCGATCAACCTGCTCGAGCTGTTCGTGGCATTCCTGCAGGCGTTCATCTTCACGTTCTTGACGACGCTGTTCATCGGGATGTCGATCGTGCTGCATCACGACGATCACCATCACGAAGCGGCGACGCATTAGAGAGAGAACGACAGGTTTTTGGAAATTCGCCATGCTCGCAGGCGGCGGGGCAGACGCGGGCCGATGAGGAATGACGGCGATGGCGATTCGAGAGGCGGCCGCTCCCCGTGCGGCGGATAACGAAAGGGAGACGATGATGGATCGAACGCGATGGAGGAGGCTGGCACTCGGGATTCGCCATCGCCGGCGTTGCAGTGATGTTCATCGCCGGCCGTGCGTGCTGGCGCAGGAAGCCGGAGGCACGTTCCTCACGAGCAACGGCGCGGCGTGGCTCGGCGGCGCGATCGGCGCCGGTCTGGCGATCATCGGCGGCGCGGCGGGCATTGGCCGGATCGGCGGATCGGCGGTCGAATCGATGGCACGGCAGCCGGCGGCGGCCGGTCAGATCTCGACGGCGATGATCATCACCGCGGCCATGATCGAAGGCGCGACGCTGTTCGCGGTCGTCGTCGGCATGATGGCGGTGCTGAAGTAATAGCCGTTGCACAACCGGGTCGCAGGGCGCGGAGCTCGTGCCTGAATCGAGGATTCCCGGCTGTCAGTTCCTCGGCCTTCAGCGACTGATCTCGGAATGATGCTCCATGACTCAGCGATTGATCGCCACCGTCCTGCTCGCCCTCGCCGCGCTGCCGGCCCAGGCGCCAGGAGCTCGCGGCCGAAGGCGCCGGCCTCAGCCCGTTCGCGGGCAACGTCGGCAACGCCATCTGGACGCTCGCGATTTTTCTCCTGGTGCGTGATCATCCTCGGCAAGTTTGCGTGGGGACCGGTCCTCGCCCTGCTGCAGGAGCGCGAGAAGTTCATCCATACGTCCCTGGCCGACGCGAAGCGTGATCGCGAGGAGGCCGAAGCGCGCTTGAAGGAATACGCCGCGAAAGTGCAGACCGCGCGCGCCGAAGCGGCCGCGATCGTGGAAGAAGCGCGGCGCGACGCCGAGCGCCTGCGAGAGGACCTGAAGCAGCGGGCCCGCACCGAAGCCGAGCACGATGATTCAAAACGCTGAGCGGCAGATCAGTCTTCAAACTCAGCGGGCGATCCAGGAGATCCGTCGTGAGGCGGTCGACCTGTCCGTGGCGATCGCGTCGAAGATCATCCAGCGGAACCTTACGAAGGAAGACAACCAGCGGCTGATCGACGAAGCGATCCGGCAGGTTGGATCGGGAGGGACTGAACCACAAAGACCGAGTTAGAGAGAAACCAAGAACCCGTGCACCACTCCCGCCGTCTGTGAAGTAAATTCGGTAAGACAAAAAGGAGGGACTGCATGGCCCAATCGACTCGACTATGGGTCGCCGTTGCCGCACTAGTCTTCGGGGTTTCCACGTTCGCCTACGCCCAGGGCTCCACGACGGGCAGCATGACGGGAACGCTCACGGACGCCTCCGGGGGCGTGCTGCCAGGCGCCACCGTCACCCTGTCCGGCCCCAACATTCAAGGCACACGCACCGACACGACTGACGGTCAAGGGACCTACCGGTTCCGCAACCTGCCGCCCGGTCGCGGTTATCGTGTCGCGGCGAGCCTGAGCGGGTTCCGGGAAGCGGTCCAGGACAACATCCAGGTCCTCCTGGGTCAGGAAGGGTCGGTGAACCTGACCCTGTCGCCGGCCGGAGTGTCGGAACAGGTCGAAGTGACCGCGGCGACGCCGCTGGTCGACGTCTCCAGTACCTCCGGGGGGCGTGAACATCACCTCCAACCTGTTCGAGACGCTGCCGTCGGCGCGCGGCTTCCAGCAGCTCACGGCCATCGCCCCGGGCGTCGCGCTCGACATGGGCGATCACGACCGGCGCTTTTCGGACAGCCCCACGGTCGGCGGCTCGTCGGCGCCCGAGAACAACTACATCATCGACGGCCTCTCGGTGACCGACCCGCGCTACGGCACCTCCGGCGCCAACCTGACGATGAACTTCATCCAGGAGGTGCAGGTGATCACCAGCGGGTTCCAGGCGGAGTACGGCCGATCCACGGGCGGCGTGTTCAACGTCGTCACCAAGTCGGGCAGCAACCAGTTCCACGGCGACGTGTTCAACTACAACCGCAGCAAGAGCTGGACTGACGCCGATCTCGAGCGGCGCCGCAACAAGCAGCTGACCACGTTTGCCGATCAGATCGCCAGCTACGACGTCGGCGGATCGATCGGCGGACCGATCGCCCGCGACAAGGTCTGGTTCTTCGGCGCGTACGGACCGATCCGGCGGACGACCTATCTTGGCGCGCAGATCGAGGACGGCATCCCGATCGACACATCGGGCCGCAAGTTCGAGCGCAACTCGGACGTCTACGCGGCCAAGGTCACGTGGACGCCGCGTTCGAGCCACACGCTCGTGTTCTCGTCCTTCGGCGATCCGACCGATGAGCGACGGCTGGCTGGCCGGCTCCACGACCGGCAACTCCACGCCGAACGCCGACGAGACATCGGCGCTCCGGGTGATCACGAGCGGCGGACACAATTACGGCGGCAAGTACACCGGCGTTCTCAAGTCGAACATGGCTGCTCGACGTCTCGGTCGGGCAGCACAGGCAGCGGGCCGGCACCGAAGCCGCCACGGATGCCGGGCCGCAGGATTCCGCGCCAGATCGACGAAACGTTCGCGCCTGTTCGAGCACGGTGGTTTCGGGCGGCTGCAGGACGACGCCGCGAGCCGCACGGCGTTCGCGGGGCGCATCACCAGCCTCATCGGCGCGCACGATCTGCGGTACGGAGCTCGACATGGAGATCAACGACTACGACTCCGAGACGCAGGAGACGTGGTATCGCTTCTTCGGCCCGTCGTTCCGATTCGGCAGCTACATCCAGGAGCGGAACTACACCCTCAGCGGCAAGGGGTCGACCCGGAGTACGGCGTTCTTCGCGCAGGACAGCTGGCGCGCGACGTCGAACGTGCACCGTCAACCTGGGGCTCCGCTACGAAATACAGCGGCTCGACTCGGCGAACAACGTGGCCATCGGAGGAAAATCAGATCCGGACGTCAACGTCTGCGTCGTCGACCTGGAATGTCGAACCACCGATGGGTTCAGCCTCAACAACAACTGGGCGCCGCGCCTGGGCGTGTCGTGGGATCCGCTCGGGACAGGCAAGTCGAAGATCTACGGGTTCTGGGGCCGCTTCTACGAGGCGATCCCGCTCGACATGAACATCCGCGCCATCAACGGCGAGGACTACATCATCACCCAGTACGTCAATCCAGTGGCGTTGAACTCGAACAACTGGTTCAACCCGAACGGCAGCCCGCTGGCGATCAACGGCCCGTGGGAGGTGCGGCGGGCGTCGACGCTGACCGCCATCACGCCCTTGGACGAGGACCTCAAGTCGCAGTTCGAGGATCAGCTGATCTTCGGCGCCGAGTACCAGTTCCGGCCGGCGTGGAGCGTCGGCGCGCGGTTCATCAACCGCGAGCTGCGGCGCATCATCGAGGACATCGGCACCTTCACCAATCCGGCCGATCCGCTCGAACTGACCGGCTACGTGATCGGCAACCCCGGAGAGGGATTCTTCGGGTCGCCGTTCGACCAGCCGAGGCGCTCGTACAACGCGCTCGAGCTCACGCTGACGCGCGCGTTCGCCGACCGCTGGCACCTCAACTCGTCGTTCGTGTATGCGAAGGCGAGCGGGAACCACGAGGGCCTGTACATGAGCGGCTACGATCAGCTCGATCCGAACATCACGGCCCTCTATGACATCCCGTCGTTCCTGCCGAACTCCGACGGACGGCTGCGCTCCGACAAGCCGTACCAGTTCAAGATGTTCGGCGCCTATTCATTCGACTGGGGGCTGACACTGTCCGAGGGCTTCCTGCTGTCGGCGGGCGTGCCGATTTCGGCGCAGGGGCCGGAAATCGTCAACGGCTACGGCGACGGCACCATCTTCCTGCAGGAGCGTGGTTCGCAGGGGCGGACCCCGGCCTACTGGAACGTCGACTTCCACGCGGACTACCGGATGCCGCTCGGGCGCCTGGGCGCCGGCCGCAGCATCAGCGTGATCCTCGACGTGTTCAACCTGTTCAACAACAACGAGCAGCTGGAAGCAGATCAGGACTACACGTACGAAGGGCAGAGCGACTTCGAGCTCTGGCAGGCTCCTTCGAACCTCGATCGAGTTCGGCAACCCGAAGTACAACCCGAATCTTCCGGCGAGTCCGTTCTACAACACCGCTTCGCTCCGGCAGAACCCGCGTTCGATGCAGATCGGGTTTAAGTTCACGTTCTGAGGACGAGGACGCAGAGGTAGCAGAGGTAGCAGAGGACGCAGAGGCGCAGAGCGCAGAGGATTCACCGCCGAGTCCTCCGCGTCCTCATTCGACCGACTTGGACACCCGGAGCGCGCGCAGGTGCGCTCCGGGAATCCTCACGCCAATTTGTACTTCTCCCTGTAGCTGCGGCCCGGGCGGCGCGATGTACTCAACCATCACCTCAGTGGCCAGGCGATCCGCCAGGTTGTTCAGGGCGACGCCGTACGACGGCGCCGAAAAGACGGTCGTGAAGTAGCCTCGGGTCTGGTCGGCAAGATCGCGCAGCAGGTCGCCCTGCAGCCTCGGCGCGTAGGCGCGTCCGCGCGGCGCCGTCACCGGCGACGTCCGGCTGAGGACGTGCACGATCGCGCCGCTCTCGAAGATGTCAGGGATCAGCCGGGTGTTCTGTGGCTGCGTCGCGTCGATCGAATGCGCCGACACGACGACGACCGCCGAGAAGGGCGATCCGTTCTCGCGCACGGCCTGCACCGCAAGAGCGACCGCTTCAATTGGCATCAGGACGGACGAGGGGCCTGCGGTCATGCGGTCCAGGCGGGTCAGCACGGCCGACCGGTCGTCTTCGAGCGAGGTCAGCAAGGCTGGCGGATTGGCCAGCGTGCCCACGGCGAGGAACCGTTCTCCGATGCGCGACAGGAAGCGGTTCACCGCGGAGCGGATGGCGTCGAAGTCGCTCCGCGCTTCTGCGCTGTTGTCCACGAGCACGATCACCGGGTAGTCGGCCGTGAAGACCGCCACCACCTCGCGCGTCTGGCCGTTCTCGCTGACGACGAAATCGTCGGGGCCGAGGTCGGCGAGGACACGGTTCTGCGCGTCGGTGACCGTCGCGAGCACCAGGCGGCTGGCCCTCGTCTGCTGCCGGGCGCGAGCCGTTGGCCCGCCGCCGATCACAGCCGCGGCGATGAGCAGCGCGGCCGCACTCCGAATCTGAATGTTCACCACAGGCTTCTGTCTCGCGGGACCGGCATGTCGGCCAGGACGCTCAGAAATTCGCCGGACCTAAGAGGTCTGGCCTACTGCGCGGCCGTCGCGCTCGTTCGCCTTTCCCCCGACGCCCGCGCCGCATCGGCTCGAATCGCGGCCGCCTGCGAGGGGTTGCCGAACGACGTCCACAACCGCGCGGCCAGGACATAGGCCTCCGGCGTCGGCGAGACGCGAATCATCGTCGTCAGGACTTCGCCCGCTTCGTCCGGGCGCCCCGTCCCGTTGTAAAGGGCGGCCAGCGCCCCGCGCGCGCGAACGTTGTGCGGAAACGCGCGCAGCTCCTGCAGGAGGTGATACTCGGCTTCTGCAGGCCGTTCGAGCCGGATCAGCGCATCGCCCGCGTAGTAATGCAGGTCGGCGATGGCCCGCGCACCAGACTTCTCGATGTCAGAGAGGGCTTCCTCAAACGACCGGAGCGCTCTCTCCAGCTGGCCGGCGTCGTAGAGGAGCCGCCCTTCGACGAAGGCGGGCGCCGGCACCTTCGGGTCGGCCTCGCGAGCGAGCCCGGCCTGCTCTCGCGCCGCGGCCGAATCGCGCCGGACCAGCGCAATCCTGGCGAGCAGTTCATGCGCTGAGGCTTGCGATTCACGGTCGCCGGCGGCTGTCTCAAGTCCGCGTTCGGCCTGCTGCCTCGCTTCGTCGAGCCTCCGGAGCCTCAGCATCGCTCGCGCCGCGGCGAGGTGATCGGCGGGGGCGCCCGGGCGGAGCGCGGATGCGCGGCGATACGCGTCGACCGCGCGGTCCATGCGGCCAGCGGTCGCGGCGAAATCACCCAGTTGATGCCAGGCTGCCGCGATGAGCGGATAACGGCGCACCAGTCCATCCAGGATGCTGAATCGCCTCGGGCAGTTGCGCGGTCGACGGCGCTTGCCAGGGCGGCCCGCAACGTCTCGACGATCTCGATCTGCTGCTTCCCGTCGACCGTCGCGACCGCATCGGGATCGATCGGCGCGACCGTCACCGACGTAGCCGAGGGCGGCGAGCTTTTCGGTGACGTCTCCCGGCTGCGGAGTGGGTTCCGCGACGTGATCGTCGGCCACCATCTGGTCGAGCGCAGCGCGCAACCGGTTCAGCTCCGCCGGGCGGTCGGTGGCGATGTCGCGCTCCTCGGCGGGATCGTTGTCGAGGTCGTACAGCTCGTCGCGTTCGGCGCGCACCAGCCGATAGCGGCCGTCGGTGACTGTTCGCACGCGGCTCCAGCCGAACCGATACGCGTCGAAGAGCGACTCCGAATACACGATGCGGTCGGGAAATTCAGCCGCGCCTTCGAGCAGCGGCTTCAGCGAGCGGCCGCTGAGCCGGTCGTGCAGCGGCGCCTTGGCGAGGTCGAGCATCGTCGGCACGATGTCGACATGCTGGACGATCGGCGTTCACGCGGCGTCCGGCGCCTTCGCCGGCGGCCGGCTTGATGATCAGCGGGATTCTGAGCGCTTCCTCGTAGGCGAGCACGCCGTGCCCCGATTCGCCGTGATCGCCGAGGCCCTCGCCGTGGTCGGCCGTCAGGATGATCGTCGACTGGTCGTAGAGCTGGTGCGCCTTGAGGTACTTGACGAAGTCGCCGACGAGTTCGTCGACGTACGCAATCTCGCCGTCGTACGGCTCGAACCCTTCGAAACGGGCCGGCGGCGTGTGCGGCGCGTGCGGCTCGTGGAGGTGGAGGAACAGGAAGGCCCGTTCGGTGCCCGCCTTGTCGAGCCACGCTTCGGCGATGGCGACCGACTCGGCGCCGTCACGCGCCAGCGCCGCCTCCGGGCTCGCCCGGGCTGGCGTCGGGCATCCTTCCGTCGAAGAACGCGAAGCCCTGCGCGATGCCGGTCGACGGCCGCAGCGAGTAACGACGACACGACGCCGGCCGTCGCGTAACCGCGATCGGCGAGCATCTCCGCGAGCAGCCGCTCGTCCCTTTTGACGGTGAATCCGGCGTTGTCTCGCACGCCGGTCTCGAACGGCAGCCGCCCGGTCAGGAGCGACGCGTGGGCCGGCAGCGTCTGCGGCGCGTGCGAGTACGCGCGCTCGAACACGACACCGTCGCGCGCCAGCGCGTCGATCGCAGGCGTGCGCGTGGCGGGGTTGCCGTAGACCGGCAGGTGATCCGCTCGCAGCGCATCGACCGACAGGAGAACGATCGGTCCGCTGACGGGCGCTGACGCGCGCGCGTAGCGCCACCCGCCGACCGCGGAGAGCGCGGTCCCGAGCGACACGAGACCGACGATCACGGTGTAGCGGAGGGGGCGCGCCAAGATCTACTTGTTCAGCTGCTCGAGCGCGGTGCGCGCCAGCGCAGCCTCTGGCGACGGTGGGATCGACCGCAACGACTTCGCGTCATGAGCCGAGCCGCGGCGGCGCTGTCGCCGGTCTTCATCGCGAGCAGGCCGAGCTTGTAGCGCGGCTTGCCCCAGAACGGGTCGGCGTCAGCCGCCTTGCGGTAGAGCCGCGCGGCTTCGTCCGCCTCGCCCTTCGACGACTTGATCTCCGCGAGGTTGTAGTAGACGTCGCGTCCCGCGGATCTCTGTTTCCGCGGCCGCGAGCAACGTCGCCTCGGCCTTCGCCGCATCGCCCCGTTCCATGCTCACTGTCGCAATCCCGACTCTCGCCTTCTCGCTGGCAGGGTCGGCCGTGAGCAGCGCTTCGTAGGCCGCGACGGCGTTGTCGTAGTCCTTCTTGTTCCGGTACGCCGAGGCGATCTGCAGGTTGATGACGCTGAGCGCCGGCGTCTTGGCGACGATCGCTCTGTAGGCGACGATCGCCTCGTCCCACTTCTGCTGGGTGTACAGCGCCTCGGCCGCGGTGAGCTGCGCCTGGAGATCGCGTGCCGTCACGCTGCCGAGCGGGGCAGTCGGGAGTGGACCGTTCTTCCGCAGCGTGAAGGCCAGCGCCGGATTCGGCGATCCGAAGCGGACCGACATCTCGCCGACGTCGCCCGAATGTCCCGGCGCGTACGCCGCGAACTTGCCATTGGCCGGCCCGGAGGCCGATGATCGTGAACCGGCCCTGGTCGTCTGTCGTCGCGGTGTATGTCGTCGGGCCGATATTCGGGTTTTCGGCGGTGACCGTCGCGCCCTTGATCGGCGTTTCCGGAATCGTCCTTGACGAGGCCGCTGACGCGGCCAACCTGGGCCGCCGCGGTGCTGGCGAACAGTGCGGTGAGGGCGGCGGCGACCACGACATGCAGATAATTCGCACGCATCGTCAGACTCCTGAAGCCGCTACGGCCGGCCGTCGGCCAGTATATATGAGTCGCTTCGGCGCCGGGGCCCGTTCAGAGCAGCCAGGTGGGCTGATACAGCAGGACGTAGACGAGCACGCCGGTTACGGAAACGTAGAGCCAGATCGGCAGCGTCCAGCGGGCGATGGCGCGGTGGGCCTGAAAGCGCCCGTTAAGTCCGCGGGTCAGGGTGACGATGGCCAGCGGCAGCACCGCGGCGGCCAGCGAGACGTGCGTGACGAGAATCGTGAAGTACAGCGGCCGGACGAAGCCCTGCCGCGTGAAACGCACCGATCCGACCTGGGCGTGGTAGACGACGTACCAGACCAGGAACAGCGCGGACGTGATGAACGCGCCGATCATGAAGCGGCGGTGCAGGTCGATGTTCCGCGAACGAATCAGCAGGAATCCGATCAGCAGGAGGAGGCCGGCCACGCCGTTGAGCGTGGCGTTGACCGCCGGCAGATCGTGAACCGACAACATCTAGTGATCCAGGATCATCACCGCCCAGATGAGCGGCAGGTAGATGAGCGATCCATAGAAGAGCGCACGCGCCCGCGCTTCCGATCGCGACGCCGCGAACCTCGCGGACAACGCGAGGAATGAGACGCCGAGCGCCAGCGCAAACCAGAAATACACCAGCCCGGCGACGCCGACCAGCGCCGGGACGAGGCTGACCGGCACCAGCGCCAGCGCGTACAGCACCGCCTGGCGGCCCGTTCGCGCGGCCATCAGGTTCGATCACCGGCAGCATCGGGAAGCCGGCACGGCGGTAGTCGTCGCGGTAGATCCACGCGATCGCCATGAAGTGCGGAATCTGCCACAGGAAGACGATCGCGAAGAGCGTCCAGCCGCCCGCGTCGATCGCGCCGCGTCCGGCCGTCCATCCGATGAGCGGCGGAAGTGCGCCGGGCACGGCGCCGACCAGCGTCGAGATCGCCGACCGCCGCTTCAACGGCGTGTAGACCACGAGGTAGATGACGAGCGTGGCCACGGCGACGAGCGCCGCGAGCAGGTTCGCGCCAGCGCCAGGATGGCCGATTCCCGCCACGGAGAGGACGATGCCGAACACGCGCGCTTCTTCTGCTTTTACGCGATGATCCGGCAGCGGGCGCTGCCGCGTCCGCTGCATCAGCGCGTCGGTGTCGCGCTCGTACACCTGGTTCAGGACCGCCGCTCCGCCAGCCACCAGCGCGGTACCGCAGACCGCCAGCAGCCATCGGCGTCAGCTCGGGCGCGGCCGGCGAGCCCAGATAGTAGCCAGCCGCGCTTGACGCGACGACGAGAAGGTTCAGCCGCGGTTTGGCGAGCGCGACGTAATCGGCGGCGCGGCGTCCCACCTGGAACGTCGCCGGCGCCGCCTCGATCTGTGCGTTCTTCACGCCCCGCCTCCGCTCGCTGGGACACTTCCGAGCTTCGGCGCGGCAGGCCTGCCTTGGCTGGCTGGCACACTTCCGAGCTTCGGCGCGCGTCGGGTAGTCGTAGTGTCGGCCTTTAGGCCGACCTCTGCGAACCGCACACGCCACGATCTGCAGCGTGATCACGAGCGAGGTCGCCAGCACCAGCGCGCCGCAGACGACGTGGGCGCTGTTGATGCCGACGTCGCGGCGGCTGAGCACCGTGAGCGCGCCGAGCGTGATCTGCACGGAGCACCAGGCCGACGATGAGCAGCGCCGGCCGGGCCAGCTCCGGTCGTCCGCGGTGGTGATACCAGATGTGCGCCGACGTGGCGAACACGGCGGCCGCGACCAGGAGCGCGCCGACCCGGTGCGCGAAGTGGATCGCGATGCCGCTCGTCCAGTGATCCGGAACGATGCCGCCGAACATCAGCGGGAAGTCGGGAATTGCCAGTCCAGCGCCGCTGTGGCGCATCACCGCGCCGACGATGATCTGCGTGTAGATGAGCGCAGTCGTGCCGGTCGCGACCGCGCGCAGCGTCCGGTCGTCGACCGCGTCGGTCGATTCGATCCAGCCGCGCGACGTGAAGAGCGCGATCGCCACCGTCATGCAGAAGAAGATTTCCGCCAGGCCCGCGTGCGCCGTCGAGATCGGCGTCGGGCAGGAAGAACAGGACGGTGACGCCGCCGAGCACGCCCTGGGTGATGACGGCGAGCAGGGCCGCGACGCCGAGCCGCTTCATCCAGCGACGCGAGTCGGCACGCCAGAGCCAGGCGGCGAGGATGATAGTGAGAAATCCGACCGTGCTGGCGATCAGCCGATGGCCGTGCTCGTAGAGGATGCCGCCGACCCATTTCGACGGCGGGAACGTGAACATGTTCCAGCCGTAGGTCGTCGGCCAGTCGGGCACGGCGAGGCCGGAACCGGTGCTGGTGACGAGACTGCCCGCGAGCACCAGCAGCACGGTGCAGCCGACGACGAACTTGCGAGAAGCGGTGAAGCATCCTATCAGGGCAGGAAGGGCGGGAGAGGCGGGAAGGGCAGGAGACTTCCTGCCCTTCCTGCCGGGTTTAGTCCGCCGCCGCCTTCGCGGCGTCGAACGAGAAGCTGACTTCCTTCGATTCCTTCGCGCCGATCGTGACGCTCTGCGTCGTTGCGCCGAGTTTCTCGTGCCAGGCTTCGATCGTGTAAGTGCCGGGCGGCAGGCCCTTGATCTCGAACGAGCCGTCTTCCTTCGTCACCGCGAAGTACGGATGGTCGAGCACGCCGACGTACGCGTTCATCCAGCCGTGCACGTCGCACTTGAAGGGCACCATCACTTCCTTGGCCTTGAAGGTGTGGTTCATCTTCATGCCCTGGATCGGCTGGCCGTTGTTGAACTCGGGGTTGGCCTTCGGCATCGCGTGGATGTTGTGCAGCGTCGGGTCGCTGTTGATGATCTCGATCGTCTGGCCGACGCGCACGCCGAACACGTGCGGCGTGTAGCGGCAGCCGTGCTGATCCAGCTTGGTGCCGGCCGGACGGCGGATCGTAGACGTAGTTGCCGAGTCCGTCCTTGACGTAGACGAACACGTTGGCGAGCTTGCCGTCGCCGCTGACGACGAAGGTTTCCTGCGTCTGCGCGCCCTGTTGCGCTTCCTTGACGCAGATCGGATCGGCGTTCATCCTGATCGGCTCGTTCTTGGGCGCCGTGCCCGTGAGCGTCACGGTGCCCTTCAGGTCGCCCGCCGTCGACGGGTCGACTTTCGTGGCGCCGCGGCGCGGCCGCGGTGGCCGGTGCTGACGATTCCTGGCCGCCGCCGCAGGCGGCGAGCGACACGCTGAGGGTCACCCCTAGGGCATAGACCCAGACGTTTCGTAGACGCATTTATCTCTCTCCTGGCGAAAACCTACGCCAACGAAAACCCAATCATACCTTACCGACCCGCATCGCCGAAGCTTCCGGTCGACCCGATCCGCTATCCAGTGAGGGTCCCACCACTCGACCGGATTCACCGGCGCGACCCTGGACGAGCATCGTGAAGTGCAGGTGATCGCCGCCGGCAAGCCCCGTCATGCCGCTTCTCCCGATCTGCTGACCTCGCTTCACCGCGTCGCCGGCCTTTACCTCGATCGATGACAGGTGGCCGTACAGCGATGCGACACCCATTCCGTGGTCGATGATGACGCAGTTGCCGTAGATGCCCAGCCACCCGGCATGCAGCACCTTCCCGGAGTTGGCCGCCACCAGCGGCGATGCCGCCGTCGACGCGAGGTCGAACCCGAGATGCACCTGGCGGTCGACTTCCTGGCCGCGGTAGACGTAGGTGCGGTAGTCGGCGAAATTCGCCTCGACCTGCGAATTCCCCATCTGGATGAAGGGACCGTCCCACAGCCGTGCCGGATCAGTCGCCTTGGTGATCGCGACGATCCGTTCGGCATTCACCCGCCGGAGGTCGCCGTTGATCTTGAGGAACGCCGGCAGCATATCGGCGCCGCGCGGATCGAGACCGAGCTCCGGCGCCTGCGATCAGGATGTCGGGCACCACCCGCTGCAGGAAGCGGTCGTCGAGCTCGATCCGGCTTTTTCGAAACGGTTTCGGGAAGACGCGGTCGACGAAGCCGATGCTCGCTTCGTTGCCGGCCTCGTCGCGCGCCAGGATCGCGACCGGCGTCGCCAGATCGTCGTCGTGGCCGAGCGCGAAGAACGCGACCTTGAGCGAATCATCGGCGCCGGCGACACCCGCGCCGGCCGCCGGAAAACCGGCGAACTCGGCCGAGCCGACGCGGACGCCGGACCAGGCATCCGGCGGGCTGACGCGATAGACGACCACCTCCGATCCGCCATGATTCAGGTAGTGGTGCGTTGAGATGAGCGACGAGGCGCGGCGGTTCGAGCCGTACCTGGAACGTCTCTTGACGCAGAAGACGACAGCGTCCGCAGATCGAGGAACGATCGCCGCGTCGCGGACACCACGATCCGGGCCGCGCCCGCCTGCAGCTCGGGAATCTGCGGCTTGCCAATCTGACGCGTGATGCGGATGCGATCGCCGTCCACCTGGTCGACCGTGGCCGACTCGGGCGCATCCAGCGAGAAGAGGGGAATCTCCTTGCCGTTCTGCTCGAGCGCGATCGTCAGCGAGGTCAACCGTCCTCCCGGCGCGCCGGCCACGAGGGCGACCTCGCCGGTCCGCCCCACGAGGCGGTCGGGCTTTTCGATCGTGAGGGACGGCCCTTCTCCGCGCCCGGCGAACCAGTACATGCCGCCGGCGACAAGCGCCGCAAGGACCAGTAGGAAGATGAGTCCACGCAGGATCCGCTGCATGGACTGCCATGATACAAGTTTGCTAGGATCAATGGTTCCTGCAGGGCCTGCCGGCCTCTGGGGCGGATCGTCCAGGGGTCATGACATGTGGTTGACAGCCACGGAACGCGCGTCGAGTGGCGGTATCGTCTAACGGTTAGGACGGATGGTTCTCAACCATCAAATCGGGGTTCGATTCCCCGTACCGCTACCAACCTTCGCTCACGCTTGCCAACGGGCGTGAGCTACGGCTGGCAAGCCAACCTTCGCTCACCTTGCTTCCGGTGCGTGAGCTGCGGTTGGCAAGCCACGCCGAAGATTGTCCACCGTAGCGCAAAGCGCAAGGTGGACCTCCAAGTTTAGGATGATGTTGACGCTGGATCAGTGCTGCAGTGCGCCGGCCAGGGCTGCGTAATGCGGAACGCTGGGCGAAACACGCGGCCACTGTGCTGACGAGCCGCGCCGAGGAGTTGCAGGATTAGGTCAGGGCGGGTGAAGAATCGAGGTTGGTATGCGGAAGGCACTGGTCGGTGCGTTTCTCACGTGGCAGATTGGTGCCGGACTGGCGGCTGCCGGACCGCTGACCGGGCAGGAACGTCAGCGATTGATCGCTCATCTGGAAATGACGGCGAGTTGGCTCGTTGACGAGGTGTCCGACCTCTCGCCCGCCCAGCTCGCATTTCGTCCTGCGTCGGAAGCGTGGACAATCCTGGAGGTCATCGATCACCTTCTCGTTGTCGGACCTATTTACTGGCAAGACCTGCAGAACGCGCTGAAAGCCCCGGGCGCGGGTAAATCAGCGTCGAGCGATGCCGACATCCTCTGGTACGGCATCGATCGGACGTATCGCGAAAAGGCCATCCCATCAGAGGTGCCGAAGGGACTGCGCGATCTTCAAGCCGCCCTGGACACCTACCACCAGCTGCATGCGCGGTTGCTTCAGTACGTCAGTACTACCGAGGACGACCTGCGGAGCCGCATCGTGGAACGACAAGACTGCGATGCCTATCAATGGGCGCTGCTCATCTCGACGCACGAGCAACGGCACATCCTTCAGATTCGCGAAATCAAGGCCGACCCCACGTTCCCGTCGAAGTAGTATCTTTCTCCCCCCTTTCCCGGATAGCGCGACGACGTCGACGACCGATACGATCGACAGGTCTGATCGAATCCGCTCACCGCACCATGACCTGTCACCTCGATCGTCGGATGGGACTTGTCGCCGCGTTGGCCTCTTACGCGCTGATGGCTCCCGTCCTCGCCACCGCGCAAGAGGCCAATATGTCGACGACGGTGGCCTCGCTCGGCTTGGGCACCGTGACTTCTCGAATCAACCTCGACGCGGTCAAGCCCAAGCCGGCTACCGATCGCGGCCTGGCATTGCCCTCCCTTACTCTGATCGACGACGGCAGCGGCCCCCGCCTGACGAGCCTGGTGCTGGAGCTCCCGGTCCTCGACCTCGGGGAAGACTCCGTCGCGTCACGGCTCGGCGACCAGTCGCTTCCGGCTGTCTTCCGCGCCGCCCCGCTGGCCGGTTCGGCACTGACCTCCCCCATCCGCGGACTGACGTTCACCTCCTCGGGCACCGCGCCGTTGAGCCTGTCCTTCGGGCAGATGGGGACCGTTCCGGCCACCGGCAGGCGCGCGCCGGGTTCGCCGGCTTTCTCCGCGGCGGCCGTGAGCTTCACCCCGAGCACCCGCCTCTCCCTGACGCCCCACGTCCTGGTCCCCAGCGGCTCGCCCGATGCGCAGACGAGCGTCGGAACCGCGATCCGTGCGAACGTCGTTGGCAACCTTGCCCTGGTGACGGACGTGGGCATGTCCGGGACCGCCGACACGGCCTGGGCGCCGCTGGCGTCCGCCCGTGTCGGAGGCAATTGGTCCCGAGCCGGCATCGAGACGAGCGTGCTGCGCGGCGCCGCCGCGTCCCGCGCCGATGCAGACAAGGCGTTGCTGTCGTCACGCGACCGCGAGGCGGTGCAGGCACAGGTGCAGCCGCTGCCAGGCCTCACCCTTGCTGCGCTCACGAGTTCGTCGCGCCCCGCGGCCGATCCGGATGCCGACGACACGATACTGGGCTCGCTTCGCATCGCCTATGACGGCCTCCCAACCGGGCAACTGGCCGCGGTTCGCCAGCGGGAGACGACGGCTTCGCGGGAGGCGGAAATGACTTCGCTCGAATGGCGCCAGCGAGGGGTGGGCCGCATGGCCGTGCGCTACGTTCATCGACGGACATCAGACCCGGCGCTGGACGGGGTCGACGAGGGCTCGTCTCGGGTCGAAGTCGACCTTCCCGCACTCGCGCCCCGCAGCGCGGGCCGCTTGGACTTGCGCGCCGCGCTCACGGCGGGCTCCAGCTCGGAGGCAGGCGCTGGCGTGAACTCGCGGGTCAGCAGCCGACTGGGCCTGCTCGACGAGGCGGCGCTCACGGGCGAAACGGAGCTCGGGCTCACCGGCGGCGACGGCCAGGTGTTGCGCGCCCTGCGCGTGACGACGGAGATGCCAGTCGTCCCGGCGACACGGCTCCAGCTGTCTTACACCTACCGCGCCGGCGCGCAGTTCCCCCTCGGCCAGATGTTTGAAGCGCGCATCCTGCGGCGGCTCCGCGTGGGCTGGTAGGCGGGTCGCCATTCCCACGCCGCGGCGCTTTGCGCCAGACGCGCTCCATCTGACTCGCTTGATGTGACCGCCTCGATTCCCCGGTGTGGAATAGCCGCCGGCATCCGGAAATTGAAAACGCCAAGCTGCAGCACGGACCGATGGGGCGTGACCGCCGCGGCGACCACTCCCCTGGCCTCGTGCCGGCGACGAGTCCTGCTGATGACCCGTAACTGACGGCCAGCAGGCAGGCTGCTGCAACACGCGATGAATGCGGTCTGGCCGGCGCCGCGCGGCGTTCCGCGAATTCGGCGAGCGCCCGGCTGGCCCCCCCAGAGTTTACGTTCCCGTTACGCGCGACAACGGTTCAGGAATCCACTCTGCCCGGTGGAAGGTCATGGGACAGGTATCATGCTCCGCATGGATCATTCGATAACTCGTCCACGTTCGGCGCACGACGTGGGCGAGAGCTGGACGGTCGCCGATGCGACCGACCTCTACGAGGTCTCACGCTGGGGAAAGGGGTATTTCGCGATCGGTGAGAACGGCCATCTGATGATCCATCCGACGAAGGAGCCGAAGCGGGCGATTGATCTGAAGCAGCTGGTCGACGACCTGCAGCTCCGCTCAATGGGCCTTCCGCTGCTGATTCGGTTCCGTGACGTGCTGCAGCATCGGCTGCGGGAGATCGCCGAAGCGTTTCAGGGCGCGATCACCCAGCATGAATATTCGGGCCGGTACCTCTTTGTGTATCCGATCAAGGTGAACCAGCAGCGGCAGGTCGTCGAAGAGGTCATCAACTTCGGCCGTCAGTACGGATTCGGCCTCGAGGCCGGGTCCAAGCCGGAGCTGCTCGCGGTCGTGGCGCTCGCCAACAACGACACCCCAATCATCTGCAATGGGTTCAAAGATGCCGAATTCATCGAAACCGCGATGCTGGCCCAAAAGATGGGGCGGCGCATCATCCCGGTGGTCGAAAAGTACACCGAGCTCGATCTCATTCTTCGATACGCGGAGATGGTCGGCGTCCGGCCGGTCATCGGCATGCGCGTGAAGCTCGCCGCGCGCGGGGGAGGCCGGTGGCAGTCGTCGGGCGGCTATCGCTCGAAGTTTGGCTTGACGATCGCCGAAATCCTGCGTGGCCTCGAAGAGCTCAAGGCCAGAGGGATGGAAGATTGCTTTCAGCTCCTGCACTTTCACCTGGGAAGCCAGATTCCGAACATCCGGATCGTCAAAGGTGCCTTGAACGAGGCGGCCCGCGTGTATGTCGAGCTCGTGAAAGCGGGCGCCGGTCTGAAGTACATGGACGTCGGCGGCGGGCTGGGGATCGACTACGACGGGTCCCAGACCAACTTCGAATCCAGCGTCAACTACACGCTTCAGGAGTACGCGAACGACGTCGTCTACCACCTGCAAACGGTGTGTGATGAGGCGAAGGTCGCGCATCCGACGATCATCTCCGAGAGCGGACGGGCCCTCGTGGCGCACCACAGCGTGCTGGTGTTCAATGTCCTCGGCGTTTCCGGGTTCGGGGAGGAACCGATACCGCAGGTCTCGCGCGACGAACTGGAGCAGCCACTCATCGATTTGCTCGATACCCACGACGGCCTGACGGCGAGGAATGCGCTCGAGAGCTATCACGACGCCCAACAGGCGCTCGACATGGCGATTGCGCTGTTCTCGGGCGGGTATCTCACAATCGAACAGCGCTCGCTCGCGGAGAAGGTGTACTGGGCGATTTGCCTGAAGCTTCGCAAGCTGGTGCAGACGATGAGCGAGGTTCCCGAGGATCTGCAGAATCTCGACGAGTCGCTGTCCGACACGTACTTCTGCAATTTCTCGCTGTTTCAATCGATTCCCGACAGCTGGGCCATCAAGCAGCTCTTTCCGATCATGCCGATTCATCGCCTCACCGAACGGCCGACACGCCAGGCGGTGATTGGCGATATCACCTGCGATTCAGATGGAAAGATCGATCAGTTCATCGATCGGCGCGATGTGAAGAAGACGCTTGCGCTGCACCCCTTCAACGGGGCGCCCTATTACATCGGGGCGTTTCTCGTCGGTGCGTATCAGGAGATCCTCGGCGATCTGCACAATCTGTTCGGGGACACCCATGCTGTCCACGTGAGCGTGGACGACGACAACGCGGCCGTGCTGGAAGCCGTCATCAAGGGCGACACGGTGCGCGAAGTCCTCGGCTATGTGCAGTTTGACGGTGAGGTGCTCACGGCCAGGATGATTCGGGATAGCGAAGCGGCCGTCCGCGCCGGGCGCCTTGATGTCGCGCAGGCCGGGCGGCTGACCCGCTTCTACGAAGAGGGGCTCAACGGCTATACCTACCTCGAAGAACGCCACGACGGGGATTGATTCGGCGTCGCACCATGCGTCAGCAGCGGGTGCAACGGGGGCCGCATCCCCTTAGTGTCGAGCCGTTCGCCGACCTGTTTCTCCGATCTTTCCAAAGCACCAGAACCAGGCGATCACGCAGAGTACCGGGTTGGTGTGCCAGTAGTACGTCGTCGCGAGTACCGCCACGAGGAAGGACGGCACAATGAGCCAGCCGAGCCACGCCAGCCAGCCAAACGGCACCGTGACGGCGAACACCATCGCAAGCCGCGGGAAGAGCGCGATCGCGACCAGGAACGCCCATCCGTGAACCTGCCAGAAGTCCATGCGTATCCGACAAGCTCTGATATTAGATGATGAGGGTCGGGCTACGACTCATTCGGTCCAGACCAGGACCTTCATTCCGGTTTGATCCACGTGGTCCAGGACGAGCCCCGGGCCAA
The DNA here is from genome assembly GCA_963825245.1 of uncultured Acidobacteriota bacterium. GTDB lineage: Bacteria > Acidobacteriota > Vicinamibacteria > Vicinamibacterales > CAVVIG01 > CAVREM01. The sequence continues at coordinate 487,766 of CAWGSJ010000014.1, read as the reverse complement.
GCGCTTCGAGGGCCGACACGTTCAGATGAAGGCGCTCGGCGTCGAAGTCGATGCCGCTGTCGGCATCGAACGAGATGCGCCCGTGAGGGGCAAGGCGCAGCAGCCAGAACGGAATGCTGACGTCGACGAGCTTGCCGGGCCTGGGATCGTAAGCCAGCGCGCGCAGTGTCGCGAGCGGCGGGTGTGAGGCGCCTGCGTCCTGTCTTCCTGTCACGACCGCGTCGCCATCGGCATCGATCCGAAGGAGCGCCTGCTCTCCGGCGAAACGGGCCCGAGCCGCCGCGATGCGAGCCTCGGCCGCCTCGGCTGGCACGAACTCCGCCCGGACATGCCGATAGATATAGAAGGTCGCACCGCCGACGATCGCGACGGCGACGATCGCGGTCACGACGATCACGGCGAGGACGATCTGCCGCCACGTCCGAGGGTTCGCTGCAGTCATCGCGACCCGTTACTGTGGCCGGGGAGCGCGGTCGATCTCATCGAGCCAGTCGACCACTATATCCGGTGGTGTCATCGCAGCAGCCGGCGCGCGTCGTTGGCGCACGGCTGATCGTTGTCGGACTCGCACAACGTGATGGCCGTCTTGAGCTCTGTCTGGGCACCGGCGCGGTCGTTGGCCTTCAGCGCCAGCCGCCCCAGTTCGAGCCGCGCCCGCCCGTGCACCCATCGCCGGCCCTCGGCCGCCAGCGACTTGTGCGAGTCGTCGCGGGCTCCCGCCGCGAGCCCGATCGCCGCGCGCGCCTCGGCGCGTTTCTGGAACCAGAGCGCCTCCTCGCCGAACATGCGCCCCCGGGAATCGTCCGCGAAGCGATCGATGCCTTCGGACAGGATGCGGTTGGCTTCGGCATGCCGGCCGGCACGCAGCAGGGTTCCACCGGTCTCGAGCCAGAACAGGCGATTGCGCGGGAATTCCGTGCGCAGCCGCTCCAGCTGCTGAAGCGCGTCGTCGTAGCGGCGCTCGCGGTTGTAGAGCAGCACGAGCGCGACGCGCGCGTCGACGCGATTGTCGCCCGCGTAGTCGGCGGCTTCCTTGACGAGCGCAAGGCCCCTATCCCGACCCCCGCCGAATCCGGCGGCATACGCCATCCAGCGCATCGGCAGGGCCATGCCGGCGATCAGGTAGCGATACGTCCCGACGATCAGGCCGGCGTCGCGTCGCCGCTGATCGAGCTCCATCACGCGCTCGTGGGCGTTGTAGGCTTCCCGTGCCGATCCAAAGGCTGCCCGCACGCTGCCTTGAATCGTCGCGGCGAACGACGCGCGCAGTCCGACCGCGGCGCCCAGTTCGTAGAGCGCGTCAGGATCGTTGGCATTGGCCGCGATCTTCTTCCGCGCCATCTCGATGGCGCGGCCGGTGATCGCCTCGAACTCGGACTGCATCGCGGCGGGGGGCGGCGGCAGCTTGACGTTCGATCGCGACACGCCGCCCATGTAACTGTCGACGGTCATCGTTCCACGCCGAAGCGATTCGTCGATCCACAGCGCGCCGGCCAGGCCCCGCTGAGCTGCCGCGTCGGCCGGGTCGACTGCAACCGCTTCGCGGTAACTGGCCGTCGCCCGCTCGTAGTCGAGGTTGTACAGCTCGCTGGCGGCCCGCACACGGAGCGTTTCCGACTGCGGGTTCGCCGCGCCGGCCGCCGGGGCCGCGACGATCGCGATCAGCACAGCCGCCGCGTGCCGGACCAGGCGCCTCATACCTCCATCTTACGACCGGCCGGAGGTTGCGCCGCTTGTGCCTTCTGCATACAATCGCACCCTGCTACCAGCGAAAGTCCGGGGTTTCTGAAGGGGGGAGTCGGCGTGGACAAGGTGTCGACGGTCGAAACGCATGGCCACGCGCACGGGCAGGCGCACGATCACGCGCATGAAGAGCTCGGGTTCTGGCGCAAATACGTCTTCTCGCAAGATCACAAAGTCATCGGGATCCAGTACGCGCTAACCGGCCTCCTCTTCCTGCTCTTCGGCTTCTGCCTGATGATGCTGATGCGGTGGCAGCTTGCATATCCGGGCCGGCCTATCCCTCTCATTGGCAGCCTGCTCACGGCCTCGCTGGCCACTGGCGGCGTCATGCTGCCCGAGGGCTACAACCAGCTCGGGGCGATGCACGGCACGATCATGGTCTTCCTCGGGGTTGTGCCGCTCGCGGTTGGCGGCTTCGGCAACTTCGTGATGCCGCTGCAGATCGGTGCGCCCGACATGGCGTTCCCCAAGCTCAACATGATGAGCTACTGGGTGTACTTCGTGGGCGGCGTGATCATGCTCGCGAGCTTTTTCATGCCCAACGGTGCGGCCCGCTCAGGCTGGACGTCGTACCCGCCGCTGTCGATCGTCGAGCTCGGGGGCCAGACCTGGTGGCTATTCGGCATGGTTTGCCTGATCACCTCGTCGCTGCTCGGGTCAGTGAACTTCATCGTGACGATCGTGCAGCTGCGCGCCAAGGGCCTGAGCTGGATGCGGCTGCCGTTCTTTGTCTGGGCGCAGTTCGTGACGGCATTCCTGCTGCTGCTCGCGTTTCCGCCGCTCGAAGCGGCCGGCGTACTTCAGCTGATGGATCGGCTGGCGGGCACCAGCTTCTTCCTGCCGAGCGGGCTCGTTGTGACCGGGCAGCCCGTCGACGTCGCCGGCAACGGGAATCCGCTGCTCTGGCAGCACCTGTTCTGGTTCCTGGCGCACCCGGAGGTCTACGTCCTGATCCTTCCCGGCGATGGGAATCGTGTCCGAGATCATCGCCAACAACACGCGCAAGCCGCTCTGGGGCTACCGCGCGCTGGTCTACTCGATCGTCTTCCTCGGCTTCATGTCGTTCATCGTGTGGGCGCACCACATGTTCATGACCGGCATGGGGACGGTGATGAACTCGTTTTTCCAGGTGACGACGATGATCATCTCGATCCCGTCAGTCGTCATCCTGTCGGCGCTCCTGCTGTCGCTGTGGGGTGCCTCGATCCGGTTCACAGTGCCAATGCTGTTCGCGCTGGCGTTCCTGCCGATGTTCGGCATCGGCGGGTTGACCGGGCTGCCGCTCGGCCTCGCGCCCCCCGACATCCACCTGCACGACACCTACTACGTGATCGGTCACTTCCACTACGTCGTGGCGCCCGGAACCATCTTCGCGCTGTTCGCGGGGATCTATTACTGGTTCCCGAAAGCGACCGGCCGACGGATGAACGACCTGCTCGGCAAGATCCACTTCTGGGGATCGTTCGTCTGCATCAACATCGTCTTCATGCCGATGTTCATCCAGGGCCTCGCCGGCATGAACCGCCGGATGTATGACGGCGGCTCGCAGTACGCCCACAACCAGGGCCTGCCGCTCGAGCTGCACCTTTGGATCGGGATGGCCGCGTGGACGCTCGGCTTGTTCCAGATTCCGTTCATCTTCAACTTCTTCTGGAGCATCTGGAAGGGCAAGCCGGTGTCGGACAACCCGTGGGATGCGACCACGCTCGAGTGGTCGGCGCCATCGCCGCCCGGGCACGGGAACTTCCTCACCGAGCCGGTGGTCTACCGCGGGCCGTATGAATACAGCGTTCCCGGTGCCGCCAAGGACTTCACGCCGCAGTTCGAACCGGAGCGCGCGTAATGAACATCCCGTACACCGTCGAAACGCGCCCCGATACCGGGCTGACCAACGGCAAGCTAGGCATCTGGCTGTTCCTCGCGTCGGAAGTGATGCTTTTCGGAGCGCTCTTCTCGACCTACATCATCCTGCGCACGGGGGCGCCGGTCTGGCCGCACGGCGAGCTGAGCGTTCCGCTCGGCGCCATCAACACCGTCATCCTGATCAGTTCGTCGGTGACGATGGTGATGGCGTGGGCGTCGCTCAAGCTGAACGACTGGGGCAAGCATCGTCTGTATCTCATCGCTCACGTTCGTGCTGGCGGCCGTCTTTCTCGTCAACAAGTATTTCGAGTACGCGGAGCATTTGACGCACGGCGAAGGGCCCTGGCACAGCACGTTTCTGGCGATCTATTTCACGCTCACCGGGCTGCACGGTCTGCACATCGTCGGCGGCATGATCGTGATGGCGTACTTCATCGGCCCGGGCGCGAAGTTGTGGAAGAGAAATCCCGAGCAGTTCGCCAATCGGATCGAGTACACCGGCCTGTACTGGCACTTCGTCGACCTGGTTTGGATTTTCCTGTTCCCGGTGTTGTACTGCTTAGGTCCGGGTGTAGGTCCGGCTGAAGCCGGACCCTACGAACGCAGGAACCCGTAGTGTCCGCCTTTAGGCGGACGTCAGGAGATTGTCGATGCACTCGGATGTTGAGGCGGTCAGAAAGAGCGTTCGCACATACATGATGATCGGCGCGGCGCTGCTCGTGTTCACGGGCATCACGGTGGCGGCGAACCTCCTGCAGCTGCCGGTCCCTGCCGCGATCACGCTCGCGCTCATCATCGCCAGCATCAAGGCGTCGATGGTCGCCGCCGTGTTCATGCACCTCAACCACGAGAAGCAGTGGATCTACGGCGCGCTGATTCTCACCGTGGCGTTTTTCATCGTGCTGATGTCCGTGCCGCTGTTCACGACGATGGACACGTTCGGCACGCACCTGACCGGCCCGGCGGCCGGCCACGGGACCACAGCCGGAGCGCCGGCGGACGAACACGCGGGTCACTGATGTCGCTGCGAGCGTTTCATCTGCTGTTCATCGCGCTGTCGGTGATCCTGACCGCTTTCTTCGCCGCCTGGGCGGCCGGCCAGTACCGCGTCGAGCAGCGACCCGGTTATGTCGTGGCGGCGGCCGTGTCGCTCGCCGCCGGCGCGGTGCTGGCCGTCTACGGCGCGGCGTTCCAGCGCAAGACGAGGCAAATGCAGTGATGCGGCCCTTGCTCCTGACCCTCGTGCTCCTGGCCGCGCCGCGCGTGGCGCTGGCGTGTCCCGTCTGCTTCGGCCAGAACGACACGCCGATGGGCAACGCCGTCAAGGCGGGAGTGATTCATGATGCTCGTGCTCGTCGGCCTGGTGCTGACGGGGTTCGGTGCGTTCATCGTGCAATTGAACCGGCGGGCGCGGGCGCTCGCTGAGGACAGCGACCAGAAGGGGACCGCCTGATGCTGGAGTTACTCGGGTTGCCACCGCAGGCCTCGACGCATGCGGGGGACATCGACCACATGATCGTGCTCGTGCACTGGTTGATGCTGGTGCTGTTCGTCGGCTGGGGCGCGTTTTTCGTGTTCGTCCTGTTCCGGTTTCGAAAGGGTGCCAATCCCAAGGCGAACTACGCCGGCGCGAAAGGCAAGCTGGCGAAGGGCCTCGAGATCGGCGTCGCCATCGTCGAAGTGATCCTGCTCGTCGTCTACGCCATTCCGGCGCTGGGCGACGCGCGTCGGCGCGTTCCCGTCGGAGAACGAAGCGATCGTCGTTCGCGTCATGGCGAAGCAGTTCGAGTGGATCTCGCACTATCCGGGCGCGGACGGCCGGTTCGGCCGCCGCGAAATCGCCCGCGTCGCCGCCGACAATCCGATTGGCCTGGTCCGCACCGACGCCGACGCCAAGGACGACATCGTCACCACCAACCAGCTGAATCTGCCGGTCGATCGTCCTGTCCTCGTCCAGCTCACCAGCCAGGACGTCATCCACAGCTTCGGGCTGTTCGAGATGCGTGTGAAGCAGGATGCGGTTCCCGGCATGGAAATCCCGGTGTGGTTCGTGCCGAACAAGGTCGGCCAATACGAAATCGCCTGCTCGCAGCTGTGCGGCATCGGCCATTTCCGGATGCGCGGCTTCGTGAACATCCAGAGCGCCGCCGACTTCCAGAACTTCCTGGCGGAGGAAGCGAAGCTGCTCGCGCAATAGCGGCATGGACACGCACGTCAAGGTCGTCGGCGCGCTGAACGTCGTGCTCGGCGCGTTCGGCCTGCTGATTGCCGCCGCGACGATGTTGATCTTCGGCGGCGCCACCTGGCTGGTCGGCGCGACCGGCGACCCCGATGCGGCCGACGGCCATTCCGATCCTCGGCCTGACCGGCGCCGCCATCTCCACCTTCCTGCTCATGCTCTCGCTGCCCGGCGTCGTCATCGGCATCGGCCTGCTGCAGCGGCGGCCGTGGGCGCGGGTCGCCGGCATCGTGATTTCGCTCCTCAACCTGTTCAACTTCCCGTTCGGGACGATGCTCGGCGTCTACGGGCTCTGGGTGCTGTTCGCGAAAGACACCGAGCGGGTGTTCAACGCCGGCCAGCAGGCGGAGGCTCTGTGAACAAGCGGACCTGAAGGTCCGCACGATCCAAGCGCGGTTTACAAGGCGTCGACGGCGGCGAGCACTTCTTCGGCGTGGCCGTCGACTTTCACGTTGTCCCAGCGCTTCGCCACCTTGCCGTCGCGATCGATGAGAAACGTCGTCCGGACGATGCCCATGTAGGTGCGGCCGTAGCGCGACTTCTTCTGCCAGGTCCCGTACTTCTCGGCGACTTCGTGGTCCGGATCGGCGAGGAGGGGAAAGCCGATCTTGTACTTGTCGGCAAAGCGCGCCTTGCTCTTCTCGTCGAGGATGCTGACGCCGAGCACGGCGGCCTTGCTCGACTTGAACCGGGGCAGATTGTCGGTGAACGAGCACGCTTCCTTCGTGCACCCGGGCGTGTCGTCCTTCGGATAGAAGTAGAGGATGACGGGGACGTCCCGCGTAATCGGACAGCCGCCGCACCGAACCGCTCTGATCCTTCAAGCTGAAGGCCGGCGCCTTCTTGCCCACCTCGACGAGCGGCATCGACCGCCTCCTTTTCGCTGCTAGATTTCTACTTCAATGGTGACGCTGAAGACAATCGACGCGCACGCCGGCGGGCGGGCCGCTGCGGCTCGTCGTCGACGGATTTCCCGCGCCGCGCGGCCGCACGATGGCCGACAAGATCGAGTGGGTCAGGCGGCACGCCGACCAGCTGCGGCGCGTGCTGATGCGCGAGCCGCGCGGCCATGCGGACATGAGCGGTGCGCTGCTGACCGAGCCGACGGCGCCCGGATCGCATGCAGGCGTGATCTTCATGAACGCGAACGGCTATCCGGCGCATTGTCCGGCCACGGCATCGTCGCGCTCACGACGATTGCGCTCGAACGCGGCCTGCTGATGCCGGGCGGCGATGGCATGACGATCGTGTTCGATACGGCGGCCGGGACGGTTCGGGCGCGCGCCGCCGGCACGCCGCAGCGCGTCGATCGCGTCACCGTGGTCAACGTCCCGTCGTTCGTCGCGCAGGGAAGCCTGGCGGTCAAAGCTGCGCGGCCGCCAGATGCGCGCCGACGTGGCGTTCGGAGGCGGCTTCTACGCGATCGTCGACAGCGAGGCGGTCGGGTTGTCGGTCGACGCTTCGCGCGTGCCCGAGCTGCGCCGCGCGGGCGGGGAGATTGCCGCTGCTGTCGACGCGGTGCAGGCCTGGGTACATCCGGCCACCGGCGCCGAGGAAGGAATCGCCGGCACGATCTTCACGGCGCCGCCGCGGTCCGAGGGCGCCGACCTTCGATCGGTCACCGTTCTCGCGCGACGGCCAGGTCGGCCGGTCGCCGGGCGGAACGGGAACCGCCGCCCTGATGGCCGTGCTCGACGCGATGGGCCTGCTGGCCGACGATCGGCCGTTTGTCCACGAGGGGATCGTCGACACGCGCCTGTCGGGCCGGGTTGCGAGCCGGACCTCCGTCGGCGGGCTCGGACGCGATCGTCGCCGAGGTCGAGGGATCGGCCTGGATCACGGGCGAACATACGTTCGTGGCCGCGCCGGGCGATCCCTTCGCCGAAGGGTCAGCCTGATAGGGCTCGGCCTATCAGCTATCCAGAAACGCGCGCGCGAGCCGCTCCAGCAGCTGCGGCAGCGTCTCGCCGTCGAGCGCGAACGTGTTCTTCTCGGGCGACCAGGCGAGCTTGTAGCTTCGGGCCATCGCCGAGACCCAGATCTGACGGACGGGTGCGTTGGGAGAGACGACGAACTTCGCTTCACCCGGCTCCTCGAAGAGCAGGTTCAGCACGCCGTTCTGTAGCTCGACCTCGAAACCGGCCTGGTCGGCGAGCGGCAGCAGCGCGCGGCGGGCCTGTTCGAGCGCCTCGTCGCTCCGAACGCGAAACTCCTGCTCTGTGAGCGTGGTCATCGATGCGTTAAACCTTTGCTGCCGACCGCGCGTCTAACCCTGGGAAAGGCAGGTGATCGGTCGTGCACGAATGGACGTTTTCCTCGACGGCGGAGTGGGTGGTCGGCGTGCTGCTGGCGGTCGTGGTCGTGTCGATGATGTTCGTCTAGCGCTCTAGCGTTCCGAAGAATCGCCGGCGCTCGCCAGATAGCTCTTGCCGCGCCCGCGCGGTCATCCCGGGCTGCTTCAGCCTCACCGTCAGCTTGTGAACCTTGTTGTCGAGACGAGGGGCGACGAACGCCATCGCATACTGGCTGTGAAGCTCCTGCGCGACGCGCGTGAACGTCGACGCGAGCTCGGTGGTCTTCTTCAGCTCGAAATAGCCGCCGCCGGTTTCTTCGGCGAACCGGCGCAGCGCGCCGTCCGGCTTCGAGCGCACGACGCGGATGCCGTCGAAGTACTCGCTCGACAGGCCGATCGAGTAGATCATCACGTCTTCGTTGCGCGCGCGCTCCATCACCGTGCGCAAGCTGGTGCGGCTGTCGGTATCTTCCCCGTCGGTCAGGATCACCAGCACGCGCCGTCCTTCGCACTCCAGCCAATTCATCGAGGCTCATCGCGGCCGCGTCGAACAGGCGCGTCGACGTTGCCGTAATCGAGCCCACGCAGATCACCGATCAGGTCGTCGCGATTGTTGGTGAAGTGGCCGCCGAACTCGATCTTGTCGTTGAACGCGCCGACCTTGGCCTTGTCGTCCGGCAGGAGGCGGATGACGAACTGCTCCGCCGCCTCTTTCAGCAGCTTGAGGTTGGCCGTTCATGCTGAAGCTCGTGTCGAGCATCACCACCGCGGTGATCGGACGCGTCTCGTTCTCGAAGAGGACGAGCGGCTGCGGCTGGTCGTTGTCGAGCACCTCGAAGTCGTCCTGCGTCGAGGTCCGGCACGAGCCGGTTGTCGCGATCCGTGACCGTCGCGAAGATCGACACCACTGCACCCGTATTCGACTTGAACGTCGGCTGCTGCGCCGCCACAGTCGCGGCGACGCCGATCGAGACCGAGGACGACTGCCGCTCTCCTCATGAGCTTCAGCTTACCGCAAGAGCCGCGCGAGGGCGGTTCCCGGCTGCGCCGATGTCGACGCGCTCACGATCGCGGATCGCAGTTCCCCCGCCGGAGACTCGACGTCGTAATACCGGACTTGACCGGTCGGATATGCCGCAGTAAACTGGCACCCTAATTCTGAGACTCAGTCTCGCTTCACGGGTCGCCCGACGAGGAGCCCGTCCGGGTCAAGGTCATGCTTCAGGCGTTTGTCATCACCCTTCGCGAAGGCCTCGAGGCCTTCCTCATCGTCGCCATCAGCCTTGCCTACCTGCGCAAGAGCGGCCGCCGCGAGCTGATTCCGGCCGTCCACTGGGGCATCGCGGCGTCGGTCGTGATCAGCGTCGCCGCCGGCTATCTGCTGCATCGCGCCGCCAACCAGGCGCTCTGGGAAGGCGTGCTGGCCCTGGCCGCGGCCGTCTCGGTCGCGTCGCTCACGATTCACATGTGGCGCTCGGCGCGCCGGATCAAGCGCGACATCGAAGGTCATCTGCAGTCCTCGACGCTCCAGCAGGGCACGGCAGCGTTCCTCGGTGTTTTCGGCTTCACGCTGCTGATGATCACCCGCGAGGGGATGGAAACGGCGCTCCTGATGGGCACGCTGCTGTTCCAGGTGCAGGCGGTCAACGTCATCGCCGGCGCCGTCCTGGGCACCGTTCTGTCGGCGTTCGTCGCATCGCTCTGGTCGCGATACGGGCATCGCGTCAACCTGGCGCTGTTCTTCCAGGTCACCGCGGTCTTTCTCCTCGTCTTCGTTGTCCAGTTGCTCGTCGTCGGCGTGCACGAGCTCAGCGAAGCGTTCATGCGGATTCCGTTCGCCGAGTGGCTGCACTGGACGACGGAGCCGTACGGGCCTGACGGGCAGTACGGGCAGTATCTGACCTACATGCTGGTCCTGCTCCCGATCGGCTGGCTGGCAGGCAGCGCCCTCTTCGCGAGGCGCGACCTGCCCCAGGCTGGCCGGATCCCGACCGTCGTCCGCAACTAAAATCCCTGCAGCCTCCCCTTTGGCGTCGGTCGCTTGACCGAAGTAGCTGAATTCTAATAGCTTACGGTCTGGTCCGAGTTGTGCGCGCCCCCTGAACCTCATGAGCTCGACGGGAAATAACCGTTGAGATACGCGCGCGTTCGCTCAGTAAAATCCCTCTCTTTGCGTCGCTGGAAGACGCCCACACCATGATCAACGTTGCCGCCATTCGCATGCAGCAGTTCGGGGTCCAGTTCTACCAGGCGTCCCTGACCGCCAGCGACATCGACAAGCTTGTGCGCTTTGAGGTGCTCAGCTACGGCGACAGCGGCCAGCCTCCGGTGCGCGGCGGTAAGCCTCGCGAGGGCGTCGACGCCGTCCAAGGTGAACTGGGACCTGCTCGAGCGCCGCATCGCGTCGAGCGAGAAGGCCTATCAGCGTCAGATCATCCGCCGCAAGATCGACGAGCTGGTGCAGTACTACGAGCAGTGCCGCCAGGCGCGCGATCTCCCGTCGATTCCAGGCGCCGTGATCATCAGCTGCGACGAGAAGCTGAACTTCCAGGCGTCCGGCGACGACGGGCGCGTCGGCATCCTGAAGGTGCCGGAGCGCGAAGGCATCCTGCGGGCAATCGACGGCCAGCATCGGCTGCTCGCGCTGCATGCCGACATCGACCGGTTCGCGGGCGAGGACTTCAGCGTGCCGGCGATCATCTTCGACCGCCTGCCCGAGGATCACGTCGTCCAGATGTTCGTGACGATCAACGCGAAGCACACGCGGTTGAACGCGTCGCACCTGGTCAGCCTCTCGGGCCGCCAGCTCTATCGCGACGAGGCGCTCGCCACGGCGCACGACGTCGTGCGCGCGCTCAACGATCGCGAGGACTCGCCGCTCTACGACGAGATCAAGCTGCTCGGCGTCGGCCGCGGCCGCGTCGCTCAGGCGCCGCTCGCTCAGGAGCTGAAGAAGCTGTTCGCCGCCGACGTGTTCACGGCGCGCCGGTCCGGCGACATGCACGAGGAGGCGAGGAAGTTCTTCGTCAACTACTTCAAGCAGATCGCGCTGGTGTTCGGCGGCGCGTGGAACGGCCGCAAGTACAGCCATCAAGTCGGCCTCGGCGCTCCGCGCCTTCGTGCGTGTCGCCCCGGACGTCGTCCGGCGTCTCGACCAGGAGCACGCCGACCGCGCCGACTTCCGCGCGATCGGCCGCGTCATCGCGCCATGGGGGCGCCGCATCGGCGATCTGCGATTCGAGACCGAGGGTGCCTGGAAGCGCAGCGGCACGACGGTCGATTCGCTGGCGAAGGAGCTGCGCCTGGCGCTGCAGTACCCGGAAGGCGCTGCGGTCTAGCGAATGATCGCGTCGTTGTCGTCAGCCGCCACGAGCTGAACTACAGAACTGTAACGGACACGACAAAGTCGTGCATGCGCAGCGGCGCTGTTGCGAGAAGGCCCGCTAACTTTCGAGGAATTTCGCAGGCACACGCCTTGCGATATCAGGCGGCAGGTCGCCGGTCTGATTACGGCAGGGCGCCGTGAATGCTGGGGGAGCCAGACCGGTGAAGCAGGGGGGCACCACTTATCGTGGTGCCCTTTTGTTTTGTGCGGCGGACAAGCTCCGCCTCCGCTAAAGCTACGGCGGACAAGCTGGCGCGGCAGGCTTAAGCTTGTCGACGCGATGCGCATCGATCTCAATGCCGACGTCGGCGAATCCTACGGCGCCTACTCTATCGGGGACGATGAGGCCCTTCTCGGGTCGGTGACTTCGGCGAGCGTCGCCGCGGGGTTCCACGCAGGCGACCCTGGCGTCCTCCGGCAGACGATCCGCCTCGCGCACACGCACGGCGTCGCCGTCGGGGCGCACCCGGGCTTTCAGGATCTGGCCGGTTTCGGGCGGCGCGAGATGCGCCTCTCTGCGGGCGAAGCCGAAGACCTGGTTCTCTACCAGATTGCGGCCGTTGCCGGAGTGGCGCGGAGCGAAGGCGTGCGCGTTCAGCACGTAAAGCCGCACGGTGCCCTCTACAACATGGCAGCCAAAGATAGCGGGCTTGCCGAAGCGATCGCGCGCGCCGTCAGGGCCTTCGATCCGTCGTTGATCCTGTTCGGGCTGCCCGGTTCCGCGCTGCTCGCCGCCGGCCAATCCGCGGGCCTGCGCGTGGCTGCCGAGGCATTTGCCGATCGCGCGTATCAGCGCGACGGCACACTGGTGCCGCGTAGCATCCAGGAGTCGGTCATCCGCGAGCCCTCCGTCGTCGTCTCGCGCGTGGTGCGGATGATCGTCGAGGGTGTCGTGCTGGCGATTGACGGCACCCCCGTGCAGATTGTGCCGGACACGATCTGCGTACACGGAGACACGCCTGGGGCAGGGCGCCTGGCCGCCGCCCTTCGCCGTGGTCTGGAATCGGCCGGGGTCGCGGTGCGCCAGTTGGATATCGGACCGGGCTGACGGCAGACCTTGGTGGTCGTGGGGACTCGGGTCGGCGTGCAGACCTTCAGGTCCGCCCGGATCCGCGCGCCGCTGGTTCGGCCAGGTAAAGCGCCCGTGTGTTTCCCACTGCCGAAACGATGAAAGCCGCGGCCAACCCCCCAATCGCGATAATCGCGCCCGCGTCGAACAGTTTGACGCTCCCAACACCCCCGATTGCGACCGTTGCGCCTCCCGCCGCCTTGACCGCGCCCGCCACGAGCAACAGCCGCAGCTCGGTCGGCCCGATCCCGAAGAACGACATCCGGAAGACACTCGTGGCGTGCGTGGCGAGATACGTCTCTGCCGACACGAGCAGATAGGCGGCAAGTAGAACGACCGCGAGGAGCGGGCTCATCAGGCTCGAACTCGCGATCCCGGCGAAGAGGAACGCCGTGCCGGCGAGATCCATGACGTGGTCGACGTAGTACCCGTACCGTGGGCGTTCAATGCGTCGGACCCGGGCCACCGTGCCGTCCAGGCTGTCGCCGAGCCAGTTCGCGAAAAGGGCCGCGGCGACCCCGATGGCGGCGGCTCGATCGGCCCACTGGAACGAGGCGAACGCCAGCCCGGCACAGGCCATCGAAAAGAGGCCGAGCGCCGAAAGGTGGTCTGGCGTAATGAACTCCGGCAGCCGGCGCGCGATCCACTCGAGGGCATACCGCTCCGCCTGGGCCAGAACGGCCCGGTTGGAGCGGTTATGAAGATTCGATCTGTCTGTCACGACTGTATGCTCCCACCTGGTTATGCGAAAAAGGCCAGGCAGGCGGCTCAGCCGACTCGATTTACTGGCCGAATGCCGCGGTCGTGGTGGACGGCTCGAGAACCCGGCGAGTCAGGACGATGCCGATCCCGAGACCGGCGATCAGCACCGCTTCGAGATGCCTGCCCGACGCGAGGAGGAGCACGCTGTCGACGATGAGGGCGCCGAAGATGACCGCGTCGGTCGCGAGGGTGATCAGTCCGTTGCGCCGAAGTTCGGCGGCGAGCGTCCGGGGCGTCATCCGCTCGACGAACAGCAGGTGGCCGCGCAGGAGCCCGCCGACGGTCGCGGCGACGCCGACGACGCCGAACACACCGACTGCCGCGGGGCCCAGCCCCTCCTTGATGAACCATGCGAACATCGACGCGAGGAAGTAGAGAGCAATTACGATCGCCTGATGGGTCCGCCACCAGCGCACGGCGGCGGGATCGACGGTCCGCCTCTCAATGGCCAGCGCACTCGAGATCTCGGCTCCCGACGCGAATCGTTCGGCAGCCGACTTCCTGAGGCAGCGGTCAATCACGGAAGCGACCGCACTCGGCATTGCAGGAAAACGATTCTCGATGGGCTCGACATCGCCCTGGAGCACTCGCGCGATGATGCCGCTGCCGGAAGGTGCGTCGAAGGGGTGCGCTCCGGATGCCCACTCGTAGATGAGCACGCCGAACGCGAATACATCCACCCGAGCGTCTCCGCGTTCGCCGATCAACTGCTCGTGCGGCATGTAACCGGGCGTGCCGAGTAGCACGCCTGTTCTGGTCACCCGGACCGCGGCCGGATCGCCGTCAGGCAGGTCCGCGCGGGCAAGACCGAAGTCCAGGATCTTGAGGCGGCCATCGGTCGCTCGCATCACGTTCTCGGGTTTCAGATCCCGGTGGACGATACCCCGTGCGTGGGCAAAGGCGAGCGCCGCGGCGATGTCGCGCGCCGTCATCAGGATGTCGGCGGCCAGCGGCCGCTGGCCGCGTGTGATTTCGTGGCGAAGCGTCTCCCCGTCCACATGCTCCACGGCAATGAAGAGCTCTCCGTCGAACTCCTCAAGCGCATAGACGGTGCAGATCCCGGCATGGGTGAGCTTCGCAGCGGCCCGGGCCTCTCGCTTCAGTCGCTCGCGATGGGTGGGATCCCCAGTGAACCGGGGTGCAATCGCTTTGAGCGCGACATCCCGGTTCAGGCGCGCGTCGTGGGCCAGGTAGACGCGCCCCATCCCGCCGCGGCCGAGCTCCCGCAAGATTGTGTACGTCCCGAGCACGTGCCCGGGTTCATAAGCATTGTCGTCCTCGGGCACCGAGGGATCGGGGTCGAGCGCTGGCTCGGAGAGAAAGTGGTTCGCCCGCGAATCATGCTGGAGCAGCGATCGCACTTCATCGCGGACGTCCGGATCGTCGGGCGCTTCCCGCTCCAGCCAGGCATCGAGATGGGCCGGCTGCTCTTCGAACGCCCGCTCGAAGAGATCGCGTACGCGATGCCACTTCTCGCGCATCAGCCTGAAATCGTTGTGGTCAGCTCGCGCAACAGCCAGGCGCGTGCCATCGACCAGCGGCGCTTCACCGTCGCCGGCGAGAGATCGAGCGTGTCGGCGGTCTCCTCGACGCTCAGGCCGACGAAGTATCGCAGCTCGATAATCAGCGCCTGTTCATGATCGATCTCATCGAGTCGGGAGAGCGCCTCGTCGAGCGCGGGCAGCATCGCATCGTCCTGCGCGGCGCCGACGAGCGTCTCGGACAGCGTGACGCGGTTCAGACCGGCCCACCGCTTCTGGGCGCCGCGCGCCCGGGCGCGCTCCACGAGAATCTGCCTCATGGCGCGGGCCGCGATACCGAGGAAGTGCTGGCGATCGGTCCAGACCCAATCGCCTTTCTGCAGCCGCATATAGGCCTCGTGCACCAGCTCCGTGGCCTGCAGCGTCTGTCCAGGCTGCTCGTGACGCATGTAGGCGCGGGCCAGCCGGCGCAGCCGGTTGTACACGTCCATCACCAGCTTGTCCGGATCGTGCGAGGAGCGTTTGTTGCCGGGCAATGCTGCTATCCGCTGTCCCGAAGGGCGCGCCGGAGAACCTTGCCGACCATGGTCTTTGGCAGCTCCGAACGGAACTCAATTCGCGAAGGCACTTTGTACGGCGCAAGTTTCTCACGGCAGAAGGCGCGCAGGTCCGCCTCGTTGGCGGTCTGCCCGGCACGCAGCACGACCCACGCCTTGACGGCTTCGCCCTTCACGTCATCGGCAACCCCTGCGACGCCGACCTCGGCGATCGCCGGGTGGGACGCAAGCACTTCCTCGATCTCACGCGGCCAGACCTGGTAGCCGCTCATCTTGATCAGGTCCTTCTTGCGATCGACGATGAAGA
This sequence comes from uncultured Acidobacteriota bacterium, assembly GCA_963825245.1. Classification (GTDB taxonomy): domain Bacteria; phylum Acidobacteriota; class Vicinamibacteria; order Vicinamibacterales; family CAVVIG01; genus CAVREM01. The sequence continues at coordinate 472,067 of CAWGSJ010000014.1, read as the reverse complement.
CGTAGCCGTCGGCGTCCATGATAGCCGAGATCGCCGGTGTGCAAGTACTGATGGACGCCGCCGTCGGCCTCGACATGCTCGCGGAGCACGGCGGCTGTTTCCTCCGGGCGATTCCAGAACCCGCTCATCAGCTGCGGTGCGGCGAAGCAGATTTCGCCGACTTCGCCGGCCGCCATCTCACGAACGCCGTCGTCGCCGTCGAAGATCCTGACGTGCACGTCGGGCAGAGGCATCCCGACCGAGCCGAGCTTGTTCGTGCCGTTCACCGGGTTGACGCACAGCGCCATCATCGCTTCGGTCAGCGAGTAGCCTTCGACGATCCGTCCGCCGGTCATCGTTTCGAAGCGGTGCTTCGTGTCGGCCATGAGGGCCGCGGCGCCCGAGAAGCAGACCTTGAATCGACTTGAAGTCGACCTTGCCGGCCTGCACGTCGGGATGATTCAGCATCGCGATGTACAGCGTCGGCACGCCGTTGAAGAAAGCGGGCTTCACGCGGTGGACGGTCGCGAGGACGTCGGGAATGTCGCGGGGATTTGGCACGAGCGCCATCGGCGTTGCGGGTGATGAGGGCGAGCGACTGGACGCCGACGTTGCCGTAGACGTGGAACAGCGGCAGCGGCAGCAGGATCGGACTGTCGCCGTCGCCGAGGACGGACTGGTTCCAGGCTTTCACCTGCAGCCCGGCCATGACGTAGGCGCCATGGGTGCCGAGCACGCCCTTCGGCGTCCCCGTCGTCCCGCCGCTCATCAGCAGCACGGCTGGATCGTCCGGCGCCAGGGCGGATGCGCTGCGGCGCGCGGCCGCGATAGGCCGGCAGCAGCGTCGACAGGGCATGGTCGCCAGCCGCGAGGTGGATGCGATCGCCGTCCTTGCGCTCGCGCACGAGCGTGAACAGGAAGCGGAGGAGCGGAGGGAAGTGCTCCTTGATGTTGGTCGCGATGACGCGGGTCAGCGGCGTCCTCGGCTGGACGCGCTTGACCCGCTCGTAGAAGCGCGTCAGCGTGACGATCGTCTCGATGCCGTGCTCGCGCAGCGGTCCCTCGAGCTCGCTCTCCGTGTAGATCGGATTGAGCGGCGCGACGATCGCGCCGAGCTTCCATGCGCCAATCTCGGCGATCAGGAACTGCGGGCAGTTCGGCAGCAGCAGCGCGATGCGATCGCCGCGCCTGACGCCGAGCGTCGGCGAGCGCCGCGGCGCACGCGTCGCTCAGCGCGCTCGAGCTCGCCGTAGGTCAGCGTGGCGCCCTTGAACAGCACGGCCGGCGACTCCGGGTGCTGGCGCGCCGCGTCGGTCACGTAATCGAGCAGCGTGCGCGTCGGGATACGGCGCGAGAGATGGTGGAACGCCCGGGTCGTAGTGGGCGAGCCACGGCGCGCGCGCGGTCATCTACGCGCGATTATAAGGGCGCCGCGGCAGGCAGCGGTTACGCGCTCGCCGGCGCGAGCAGCATCAGCAGCAGCGCCTTCTGGCAGTGCAGGCGGTTCTCGGCCTGGTCGAACACGATCGACGCCGGCGACTCGAACACCTCCGCCGTCACTTCTTCGCCGCGATGCGCGGGCAGGCAGTGCATGAAGAGCGCTCCGGGCTTGGCGAGCGCCATCAGCCCGTCGTTGACCTGGTAGGGCGCGAAGATCTGCCGCCGCACGTCGGCTTCGGCTTCCTGACCCATCGACGTCCAGGTATCCGTGTAGACGGCGTCGGCGCCGGCGACGGCATCGGCCGGATCGGTGAACAGGCGCAGCCGCGCGCCGTGGCGCGCCACGCTCGTCGCCTGGTGCACGACCGCAGTCGGCAGCTGGTAGCCCGTCGGGGCTGGCGACGTGGACAGTGCACGCCGAGCATCGCCGCCGCCTGCGCCAGCGACGCCGCGACGTTGTTGCCGTCGCCGACGTAGGCGATCGTGCGGCCGCGCAGCGAGCCCCAGTGCTCGCGAAGCGTCAGGCAGTCGGCCAGCGCCTGGCACGGATGCTCGTCGTCGGTCAGCGCGTTGATGACGTGCAGCCGTTTGGCCGCCGCGGCGAACTCCTGGAGCAGCTGCTGCGAGAAGGTCCGGATGATGACCGCGTCGACCCATCGCTCGAGATTGCGCGCGACGTCGGCGACCGGCTCGCGGCCGCCGAGCGCCGCGTCCGGCTGCAGCATCAGCGACGTGCCCGCCGAGCTCGTGAATCGCGATCTCGAAGGTCGAGCGCGTCCGCAGCGACGGCCTTCTCGAACAGCATCGCGACGTGGCGGCCGGCCAGGACGTCCGCCGACGGCGCCTCGCGCCCGAGCGGCCGGTCGGCCTTGAGCTGCGCCGCGACGTCGAGACATCGATCGAAATCGGCCGGCTCGAAGTCGAGGATCGACAGGAAGTCCTTCCGGATGTCGAGTCAGTTGTGCCATGTCAGGTCCGGTACTCGGCGTTGATGCGCACGTACTCGGCGCTGAGATCGCACGTCCAGACCGTCGACGCAGCGCTTCCGGCGCCGAGATCGACCGAGATCAGGATGTCCTTGTGCTTCAGGTACGCTGCCGCTTCGCGGCGCCGCTTCGTCGTGCGGGCGGCCGTTCTCGAACAGCACGATCGTCCCGATTCTGACCGCCGCCCGCGACAGCTCGAAGGCGACGCCCGGCGCGGCCGGCAACGGCGATCAGCCGTCCCCAGTTCGGATCGCCGCCGTGAATGGCGGTCTTGACCAGCGGCGAGTTGGCGATCGCCTTCGCGGCCCGGCGGGCGTCGCCCGGCGACGCCGCGCCGGTGACGATCACGGTGATCAGCTTCGTCGCCCCCTCGCCGCCCCGCACGATGCCGAGCGCCAGCCGCAGGCAGACGGCCCGGAGCGCGTGGGCGAAGACGTCGTAGCTGGCCTCGTCGATCGTCGCGCCGCTTGCGCCGTTGGCGAGCAGCATGACGCAGTCGTTCGTCGAGCACTCGCCGTCGACGGTGATGGCGTTGAACGTGTCGTCGACGGCATCGCGCAAGCGCGCGGTCGAGCAGCGGCAGCGGCACGGCCGCATCGGTCGTGACGAACCCGAGCATCGTCGCCATCATCGGCTCGATCATCCCGGAGCCCTTGGCCATGCCGCCGACGGTGATCTCGCGGCCGCCAATCGGCGAGCCGCGCCGCCGCTTCCTTCGGAAACGGATCGGTCGTCATGATCGCTTGCGCGGCGTGTGCACCCTGATCGCTGCCGAGCGCGGCCAGCGCTTTCGGCAGGCCGCGCCGGATCTTTTCGATGTCGAGCGCGACGCCGATGACGCCGGTCGACGCGACCAGGACCTGCTCGGCGGGACAATCGACGAGCCGCGCCGTCTCGGCGGCCATGGCGGCGGCCGTCCGCAGCCCCTCGTCTGCCGGTGCAGGCGTTCGCGCAGCCGCTGTTGACGATGATCGCGCGCGCCAGGCCGCCCGACCGCGCGAGGTGCTCGCGCGAGACGACCACCGGCGCGGCCTGCGCGCGGTTGAGTCGTGAACACCGCAGCGGCGGTCGCCGGGCGATCGGACACGATCAGCGCCAGGTCGAGCGCGCCTTCACCGGCCTTGATGCCGGCGCTGACGCCCGCGGCGCGGAACGACCGGGGCGTCGTGACGCCGCCGGCGATCATCTCGAGCGCTTCGAGAGCCGGCGTGGTCATGCGAGCCGCAGTGCGATCGTCGCCGGCCGGTCGACCGTCGTCAGTTGCCGGCTCGAGCGGCACGACCATCGCGAACTGTCCGCACGTGCGGAACGACGGGCACTTCACGCAGTCGGTGAAGATCTTCTCCGGCACCCAGAGGTGCGGCACGATCGAGAACCCCATCTGGCTGAAGTAGGCGGGCGCGTGCGTGAACGCGCACAGCTTCTCGAATCCCTCGCGGCGGGCGCGCTGCCGCAGCTCCTCGACGATCATCGTGCCGACGCCGAGGCCGCGCGCCCGGCTGTCGACCGCGAGCGAGCGGACCTCCGCCACCTGCGGGCTGAGCGGCGCGAGCTCGGCGCAGCCGACGACGGTGCGGCCGCGCATCGCGACGACGAACCGTTCGGCGTGAACGGCCACCTCGTCGAGCGTGCGCGGCAGCAGGTGCCCTTCCTCGAGGTTGGCCGTGATGAGCGCGTGCAGCCGGCGTGCGTCCGCTCGCGTGGCGCTGCGCAGCAGCGATTCGCCGCGTTGGTCATGCGCGTGGTCCTCCGTCCTGGGCTCGACGGCGCCGAGTGCCGCATCGAGCCGGTCGAGCGCCTCGTCGGCGTCGTCTTCCGTGATGACGAGCGGCGGCAGCAGCCGCACGACGCGTCTCGGCCGTGCGGTTGACGATCACGCCCCGTTCGAGCGCCGCGGGCACGACCGGCGCCGCGTCGCACGTCAGCTCGAGTCCCCACATCAGGCCGCAGCCGCGGACCTCCTTGACGATCGGATGCTTCGCGGCCATCGCGCGCAGCCGCTGCTCGAACAGGCGTCCGACCCGGGCAATCTGCGCGATCAGCCCGCCGCCGATCAGTTCGTCGAGCACGCACAACGCCGCCCGGCAGGCGAGCAGATTGCCGCCGTAGGTGCTGCCGTGATCGCCGTAAGGATCGTGGAGGCGACCTCCTCGCTGATGAGCGCTGCGCCGATCGGCACGCCGCCGCCGAGGGCCTTGCCGAGCGAAACCAGATGCGGCTTCATGCCGAGGGCCGCGAAGTAGAACGGATACCCGGTCCGTCCAAGGCCGCTCTGGATCTCGTCGGCGATGACCAGTGCGCCGGTCCGCGCCGAAGCCTCGTTGATGGCCGCCGCGAACGCCGGCGTCAGCGGACGCACGCCGCCTTCGCCCTGGATCGGCTCGGCGATGATCGCCGCGGTCCGGTTCGAAACCGCCGCGGCCAGCGCCGCTGCGATCGTTGGCCGGCGTCCAGGTGACGCCCGACAGCAGCGGCTCGAACGGCGCGCGATAGTGCTCGTCCGACGTCACCGACAGCGCCCCGATCGTTCGGCCGTGGAACGAGCCCTCGAGCGCGACGATCTCAGCGCGCGGCTCGCCGCGCGTGTACCAGTAGCGCCGGGCGAACTTCAGGCACGCCTCGACCGCTTCCGCGCCGCTGTTGCAGAAGAACGCGCGCGGGCAGGCCCGAGAGTCCGGCCAGCCGCTCGGCGAGCTGCCCTGCAGCGGATGGAAGAACAGGTTCGACGTGTGCATCAGCGTCTCTGCCTGTTCGGCGATCGCGCGCGCGAGCGCCGGATGCGCGTGGCCCAGCGACGCGACGCCGATCCCGGACAGCAGGTCGAGATATTCGCGGCCGTCGACGTCGTACAGCCGAACGCCTTCGCCACGGACGAACACCACCGGCTGCCGCCGGTAGGTCTGCAGCACATGGCGCTGCTCCCGCGCCTGGACTTCTTCGGTTCGCGTCACGGTGGTTGCCATCAGCATTCCTAATTCCAAGTTCCTAATTCCTAATTTCAAGTCCCAGCACTATCCGCGTCGCACTCGCTGGCGCGCGATCCAGCGCGGCCGCCTCGAGCGCCGCCGCGTCGCGGCCGTCGACGATCACGACGTCGCCGACGCCGTTCGCCAGCGCCTCCTCGCAGGCCCGCAGCTTCGCGATCATCCCGGCGGTCGCGGTGCCGCTCCCGATGAGCCGGTCGATGTCGGCCGGTTCGAGCACGGCGACCGTCGGCGCCACGATCGTCGAGCACGCCGGCCGTCGTCCCGGCCACCACGAGCCGCTTCGCCTCGAGACGTTCGGCGAGGCGCCCCGCGAACGTATCGGCATTCACGTTCAGCAGCCGCCCCTCGGCGGTGACGCCGATGCTCGCGATGACCGGCACGAACCGCCCCGTCGAGCAGGCGTCCTGACCACGGCGACGTCCGCGGCGTGACTCGGGACGCCGACGCGGCCGAGATCCACTGTCCGCCCATCGACGCTGCGATGCGGCGGCGCGACATCCGACAACCCGCAGGATCCGTCGGCGCCTGTCAGCCCGACGGCGCGAAGGCCCGCTGCGCCCAGCGCCGCGACGAGGCGGGTGTTGACCGATCCGGCCAGCACTTCCACGACGACGTCGAGTGTCGCCGTCGTCGGTGATGCGGAGGCCGTCGACCTGCCGCTTCTCGATGCCCGCGGCCTTCAGCGCGGCGTCGATCTCCTTGCCGCCGCCGTGGACGATCGCGAGCGGCGCGCGGCCGGCGCACGCGAACCATCGCGCTGACGACCGTGGACAGGCGATCCGGCTGCTCGAGCAACTCGCCGCCGAACTTGACGACGACCGGGCGGCCGTCACAGCAGACCGGCAGCCTCCGGCAGGCCGAGCATCACGTTCATGTTCTGCACCGCCTGCCCCGACGCGCCCTTCAGCAGGTTGTCGAGCACCGAGACGACGATCGCCCGTCCGGACGGATCGACGCGCCAGCCGATATCGCAGAAGTTGGTGTGGGCGACGTGCTTGATCTCCGGCAGCGCGGTGCCGACCGCCGGACGAATGTCGCGCCGGCGTACGCCTCGGCGTAAATGTCGCCCAGGGTCTCGTCGCTGGTGCCGTCCGACACGCGCACGTAAATCGTTGCGAGGATGCCGCGATCGAGCGGCGCAAGGTGCGGCGTGAACGTGACCTGCCGGCCGAGCTCCTGCTCGATCTCGGCGCCATGGCGATGGCCGAACACGCCGTACGCCGACATGCTGCCGTGCACTTCTGAGAAGTGCGTCCGCTCGGTCGGCGTCCTGCCGGCGCCGGAGATGCCCGACTTGGCGTCGATGATGACGTCCCGGCCCGGCACGAGCACGCCGGCGTCGACGAGCGGCGCCAGGGCGAGCAGCGAGGCCGTCGGATAGCAGCCGGGGTTGGCGACGAGCCGCGCCTGGCTCACCGCGGCACGCTCGTGTTCGGTCAGCCCGTAGGCGATGCCGGTCGGGGACATCGTGGGTTTCCGGGTACCAGCGGCCGCGCTCGTCGGCATCGCGCAGCCGGAAGGCGCCCGACAAATCGATCACCCGGACGCCTTGCTCCACGAGGGCCGGCGCCAGCTCGGCGGCCGCTGCATCGGGCAGCGCCAGGAAGACGATGTCGGCCTCGCGCGCCAGGAGGCCGGGCTCGAGCGGCGTAATCGCGCCGTCCCAGATGCGACCGAGCGCCGGCAGCCGCCGCGCCGCGGAGGCGGCGCTGGACGACGTCGCGAGCGTGATGCGGACCGCCGGGTGGCGCGCGAGCAGCCGGAGCAGCTCCTGGCCGGTAAAGCCGGTGGCGCCGGCGACGGCGACGCGCGCCACCGCGCCCGCCGCCGGTTCCGGCGGCGTCGGCGAGGCGGCCTGGCGCGGCAACACTATGCATGAGAAAGAATAATTATACACGAACACCCGAGTCAATCAACGAAGCGATGATAGCGCGATGTATAATCGCGGATGAGCAGTCATGAAAGCCCGCCGGCAGAGCGTCATCCTCGAGCTGATCGACCGCGAGCCGCTGCACAGCCAGGAGCAGCTGCGGCGGCTGCTGCACCGCCAGGGCTTCAAGACGACGCAGGCGACCATCTCGCGCGACATCCGCGATCTCGGCCTGGTCAAGCGCGCCGGCGACGGCGCCTACCAGCGCTCGGGCGTCGACGCCGCCAGACCCCGAGACGGCGCTCGGCGCGCTCGAACACGCGGCCGCCGAGTTCCTGCGGACGCGTCGATCGCGTCCAGCAGCTGGTCGTCGTCCGCACCGGCGCCGGTCAGTCGCAGCCGCTCGCCCTCGCGATCGATCGCGCGCGGCTGCCCGAAGTGGTCGGCACGATTGCCGGCGACGACACGATCCTGGTCATCGCCCGCAGCGACCGCCGCGCCGCGGAGCTGGTGAAGCGGCTGGAGGAGTACGCGGGCCTATGACGCGCGTCGTGCTCGCCTTCTCGGGCGGCGCTCAGACGTCGCGCCGGCATTGGCTGGCTGAAGGAGGCGCACGGCGCCGAGGTCATCGCCGTCACGCTCGATCTCGGCCAGGGCGGCGATCTCGAAGCGGTCCGCGATCGCGCGCTGGCGCTCGGCGCGGCGCGCGCCCACGTCCTCGACCTGCGCGAGGAGTTCGCGCGCGAGTACATCCTGCCGGCCTTGCGAGCCGACGCGCTGTACGAGGATCGCTATCCCGCTCGACGCCGCGCTCGCGCTGGCCGCTCATCGCACGGAAGCTCGGTGACATTGCCGGCGATCGAGCAGGCGGCATGCCGTCGCGCACGGCGGCAGCTCGCGCCAGCGGCGATGCCGTCCGCGTTGAACGTCGACGATCCGCGCGGCCAGCCCGCGAGCTCGACGTGATCGCGCTGCCGCGCGCCGACGAGCGGCCAGCGTGCCTGGCCGTCGAACGCGAACCTGTGGGGCCGCTCGATCGACTGCTCGGGCATCGACGACCCGTGGGGCGAGCCGCCCGAGCACCTCTACGCGCTGACGAAGACTGGACGCGGAATGCCCCAACGAACCGGCGTACGTGGAGCTGGCGTTCGAGCGGGGCGCGCCGGTCGCGATCAACGGCGTCGCGATGCCGCTCGTCGATCTGATCGTCAGCCTGCGAACGATCGCCGGCGCACACGGTGTCGGACGGCTCGACCTGGTCGAGACCGCGCCAGCCGGTCGTCCGCAAGGTCTACGAAGCGCCGGCCGCCGTCGTGCTGCATACCGCCCACCGGGAGCTGCACGAAACTCGTCGCGTCGCGGGATCTGCGATCGCTTCGCCCGGCAGGTCCGCGTCCACTACGCCGATCTGATTTGCCACGGCCTGTGGTTCACCCCGTTCCGCGAGGCGCTGGACGCGTTCGTGGACAAGGTCCAGGAACGGGTCACCGGCGAGGTCCGGCTGAAGCTCTTCAAGGGCGCCTGTCGAACCGCCGGCCGAAAGCCCGCCGCCGCGCGCCACGCGACCGCCGACACTCGGCAGCCGATCGCGGCTGACTGACGACTGTCGTCTGATGACTTCGCACCTCTGGTCTGGCCGCTTCGACGCCGCTCCCGACGCCGCCGCCCTCGAATGGGGCTCGTCGTTCACCTTCGATCGCCGTCTCTTCGAGGACGACGTCGTCGGCAGCATGGCGTGGGCGCGCGCCCTGGCTGCCGCGGGCGTCCTGTCGCCCGAGGAAGGCGCCGACGATTGCCGCCGCGCTGACCGACATCCTCGAGCGCGGCCGCGCGGACCCGGCGTTCGTCGACGGTCCCGACGAAGACGTGCACAGCTTCGTCGAGCGGCTGCTCGTCGAGCGGCTCGGCGACGCCGGTCGTCGCCTGCACACGGGGCGCTCGCGCAACGAGCAGGTCTCGCTCGACCTGCGGCTCTACCTGCGCCGCCGGATTCCGTTGCTGCAGCGCGGCGATCGCAGCGCGTGGTCGCGGCCGCTCGCCGGCGCAGGCGTCCGCCGCCGGCGACGCGCATCATGCCGGCGTTCACGCACTTCCGTCCGGCGCAGCCGGTGCTGGTCGCGCACTTCTTCCTGGCGCACGTCGCGCCGCTCCGGCGCGACTTCGAACGGCTTCGACGCGGCGCGCTCGGAAGCCGACTGCGCTGCCGCTCGGGTCGGGCGCCATCGCCGGCACCGCTATGCGGTCGACGTCAACGCGCTCGCGCGCGACCTCGGCTTCTCGCGCGTCGTCGCCAACAGCATCGATGCCTCGTCGGATCGCGACTTCGCGGCGACCTTTCTCTACGCGTGCGCGACGACGATGGTTCATCTCAGCCGGCTGGCCGAGGACCTCATCATCCTGTCCGGCGACGAGCATCGGTTCTTCGAGTTGTCGGACGCGCTGAGCACCGGCAGCAGCATGATGCCGCAGAAGAAGAATCCCGATCCGCTCGAGCTCGTGCGCGGGAAGTCCGGGCGGGCGATCGGCAGCCTGATGGCGCTGCTGACGACGCTGAAGGGTCTGCCGAGCGGCTACAACAAGGACCTGCAGGAGGACAAGCACGCTGTCTTCGACGCAGAAGACACGGTCGCCGGCTGCCTGTGCGGTCGTCGAGTCGGTGGTCGACGGCCTGGCGCTCGATCGCGAGCGCGCCGAGCAGGCGGCATCCGGCTTGCTCCTCGCTACCGACGTCGCGGACTATCTCGTCGGCGCGCGGCGTGCCGTTCCGGCGTGCGCACGAAATTGTCGGTGCGACTCGTCCGGCGGCTGGTTGCAGAAAAGCGGGAATTCGGGTCACTCAGTCTGGAAGAATGGCGGGCCGCAAGCGACCTGTTCGAGGCCGACATCGTCACGCGGGTGACGCCGCGGGCAGTCCGTGGCGGCCAAGCGCACGCCGCAATCGACGGCGCCCGCAGGCCGTGCAGGAGGCTTTGGCAGGGACCGTTCTGGCGTGGTTGAAACGCTGCCCGGACAAGCTCTGCTAATATCTGCCGCGCCTTTCGCAGTTCCTTTCCCCGCCAGCGAGGATCCGTCGGGAGTCTTAGATGCAGCAGCGCCAGCCTCGGCTTGGTGACATTCTGGACGATTACTGTCCGCGCGAGCGGCGGCTGACCAATCACGCCGTCGTCGCGATGATCGGCGACGGATGTCAAGCAGACGCGCTGCACGACGTGCGATGCCGAGCACGAATACAAGCACGCGAAGGTCCCGCGGCAGCGGCGCAAGTCCGAGACGCCGCCGGCGCTCTACGCGCAGGTCGCGGCCGGCGCGCCCGAAGCGCGTCCCGCACGACGAGTCCGATGGCGGCAATGGCCAGACGTTCGACGAGCCGACGATGGAACGCGAAGAACGCCGAGTTGCCGCCAGAGGCGCCAGCGCCGGCACGAGGACGATCCGGATCGCCGCGGCTGATGCGGCGGCCGATGGCGGAGGCCGGAACCCGCGGACGCCGATGCGACGACGTCGACGACGACGGCGATCAGGATCGCGAAGAAGGGCCAGTGCATCGGCCGCTGATTCGCGCATCGCTGCCGCGGCCAGAGGGACAGCCGCCGCCGGTGCGGCCGGCGCCCGACTTCACGATCCGCCAGCCTGGTGGACGTCCCAATCGCTTCCGCCCGCGCCACCAGCGCGGCGGCCAGCCGTTCCAGGGCAATCGCGGCGAACGGCAACATGGGCGGACCGCCGCGCGGCCGCCCGCCGGCAGAATGTCCGCTGTCCGCCACGGCGGTGGCCGCCGTCACGGGCCCGGGCCGCAAGCGTTCCAAGTAGCAGCGTTCGCTACCCGATGGCATGACCTCTGGCGGGTAAACACGGCCTCATCGTCGGTGTGGCCAACAAGCGATCGATCTCCTGGGCGATCGCGCAGGCGCGCGGCCGCGGCCGGCGCACGGCTCGCGCTGACGTATCCGAGCGAGCGGCTCGAAGAGAACGTCCGCGAGCTCGCCGCCAACGCTCGAGAATCCCGTTGTTCTGCCCTGCGACGTGTCGAGCGATCAGCAGATTGCGGAGCTCGCCGCCGGCGTGGATCGGGAGTTCGGCGGCCTCGACTTCCTCGTTCACGGCGCGGCGTTCGCGCCGGCCGACGCGCTCAGCAACCCGTTCGTCGAGACGACGCGCGAGGGCTTCCGGATTGCGCTCGACGTCAGCGCGTACTCGCTCGTCGCGCTGACGCGCGCCGTCGTGCCGCTCATGGAGCGGCGCGGCGGCGGCAGCGTCCTCACGCTGACCTATCTCGGCAGCCAGCGCGTGTTCACCAACTACAACGTGATGGGTGTCGCGAAGGCGGCGCTCGAAGCGTCGGTGCGCTATCTCGCGAGCGATCTCGGCCCGAAGAACATCCGCGTCAACGCGATCTCGGCCGGCCCAATCAAGACGCTCGCCGCCGCCGGCATCTCGCGGCTTTTCGAACATCCTGCAGGTCTACCGTGAGCGCGCGCCGCTCCGGCGCAACGTCGAGCTCGGCGAGGTCGCCGACGCCGCGCGTCTTCCTGCTGAGCCCGGCGTCCCGCGCGATCACCGGCGAAGTGCTGCATGGTCGACGCCGGCTACCACGTCGTCGGCATTTAGTCTCGGGCCGGCCACCATCGAGTTCCACTCTTCGATCCGGACTCCGGCCGGCGCGTGCGACGCCGAGCTCGCCCAGCAGCTTCGGGATGTCGGCAACCAGCGCCGGCGGGCCCACAGATGAAGCAAAGCGTTTCCGGATCGTGCACGAGCGGGGCGAGATCGGCCTGGCTGATCCGCCCGCGCGTGCCGTCCCATGTCGTCGGCCGCCTCGCGGGTCACGGTCTGCCGGAAGTCGATCTGGCCGTCGCGCGCCAGCGAGCGCAACTCGTCTTCGTACGCGAACTCCTGCGGCGTCCGGGCGCTGTAGAGCAGCCCGACCTCGCGGTGCGGCAGCGTGCAGCGCGTGGCGGAGCATCGCGCGCAGCGGCGCGATGCCGGTGCCGCCGGCGACGAAGAGGAAACGCCGTTCGGCGGGGTGCGGCGGAAAGGTGAATCGTCCGACCGGACCTTCGACGTCCACGAGCGCGCCGGCGCTGAAGCGTGCAGATGAGGTCCGGCCGCGCCCTCGGCGTCGACGCCGACGAGCAGCTCGAGGTAGCCGTCGCGCTCGGCATCTTCCGGCGCCGACGCGATGGAGTAGGGCTTGCGCCGCTCGTAGCCCGTGGCTTGCGATCAGGACGGCCTGTCCAGCGCTGGTACGGAAACGGCTGCCCGTCCAGATCGATCCGCACGACGCGCGCGCGCGGCGTGGCAGGCAGCACGTCGCGGATGCGGAGCGTCAGCAGCACGGAGAGATATGCTATCCCAACGAGATGTCACTGCTCCGCCGCTCGCGCGGCGCGCTCCTGCGACTGGTCCGCCGTCGTCGGCTCGCGATGATCCTCGGGCTGGTGCTGGTTGCTTCCGTCGGCCTACGTCCAGTTCGCGGCCGCTTCGATGCCTGGTGGGTGGAAGGCCTCAGCCTGGTCGTCGGCGCGACCGGCGTCGCGCTGTTCTGGACGGGATTGACCGGCGTCAGCCCGGACTGGGTGGATCGACGGGAGTCGGTAGTCGATAGTCAGAAGTCGGACTACCGGACTCTCAGACTCCTGACTACCGACTACAGGATTCCGATCGCCGATCGCTTGACGTCGCCGTCCGACGGCCCGGCGGCGTCGTCGGCCGTGGACGCTCGACGTCGGGCGTGCCGTGGCGCTTGCGGCGGGTCTTGTCGCGATACATCCGGCTGTCGGCCGTCGCCAGCAGCGTCTCGTACGAGTCGCCGTCGTGCGGGAAGATCGGCCGCGCCGATGCTGATCGCCAGCGGCAGCGACCTTGCCGGGGCGCGGCTTCGAACTGCAGGGTGTCGACGGCGCGCTGCAGTTCGAGGCGCTTGCGCTCCGCCTCGTCGCCGCCGCAGCCCGACAGCACGACGATGAACTCGTCGCCGGCGTAGCGGACGCAGATGTCGTACGGGCCGGATCGCCGGCGCGCAGGACGCCGGCCACTTCGCGCAGCGCGCGGTCGCCGACGTGGTGGCCGTAGGTGTCGTTGATTTCCTTGAAGTTGTCGAGGTCCATGACGAGCAGCGACACTTCCGACTTGAGGCGGTTGGCGCGCGCCAGCTCGCGCGTCAGGTGCATGAACATGAACCGCGTGTTCGGCAGCGCCGTCAGCGGATCGGTCAGCGAGTCTTCCTGCGTCTGCTCGAACACGATCGAGTTGTAGATGACCGCGGCGGCCTGCTCCGAGATGCGATCGAGCAGGCGGCGGTGATCGTCGGTGTAGACGGCGGTCGTCGGTGTGGTACACGGCGATCGTGCCGATGAACCGCTCGTTGAAGACCAGCGGGCAGACCAGCGCCGACTGCAGCGTCGTCTGCGTCGACATGCCGGCGGCCTCGAAGTCGGCGCTCGGCCGCGCGTTGACGAGCGGCCGGCGGTTGCGCGCCACCCACCCGGTCAGGCCGTGGCCGTTCTTGATCGTCAACTGCTGCACGATCTCCGACTCGACGCCGGTGGCGAAGCGGCAGCGCAGCGATCTCGGACTCCTCGGTGTAGAGGAACAGCGCGCAGCACGAGAACGGGACGATGTTGCTCAACTTCGATGGAGATGAGCGCCATCGTGTCGGACACGCCGAGGCTGCTGCCCATCGCCTGCGCGATCTCGTACAGCGCGTAGATCTCGCGGTGCGCGAGCGCGATGTCCTCGAACACGTTGGTGCGGGCCGGCGATTCGTTGACCAGGCCGACCGCCGGCTGCGCGGCGGGCGCGTGCGTCGGCACGCGCGTCAGCTTGCCGCGCCGGCTCCTGGCTCGCGTCGGCTTCGGCGCGCAGCGCCGGATACATCTCGATGAACGTCTGCACGACGCGCGGGTCGAGCGCCTTGCCGCTCTCCTGCTGCAGCAGGCCGATCGCCGCGTCGAAGCTCATGGCCTTGTGGTACGGCCGCTCCGACATCAGCGCGTCGAAGTAGTCGACGACCGACAGGATGCGCGCGCCGAGCGGAATCTCGTCGCCCTTCAGGCCGGCCGGATAGCCCTTGCCGTCCCAGCGCTCGTGGTGGCTGAGGATGAGCGGCGCGACCGGGTAGGGAAACGGCACGCCGCTGATGATCTCGGCGCCGACCTGCGGGTGAATGCGGATCTTCTGGAACTCCTCCTGCGTCAGCGGGCCGGGCTTCGACAGGATGTGCTCGGGCACGGCGAGCTTGCCGATGTCGTGCAGCAGCGCCGCCGTCTTGACGCCCTGGATCTCGTTGTCCGGCATGCCGAGCGCGCGCGCGAGGCCGGCGGCGTACACCTGGACGCGGCGGATGTGGCTCTGCGCGGTCTGATCCTTCGCGTCGATGGCGAGCGCCAGCGCTTCGATCGTCGCGAGATGCAGGTCCGACACCTGCTGCACGTGCCGCTGCTGATCCTGGATGCGGCCGAGATAGACCTTGTAGGTCCGGTAGGTGAGGTAGACCGGCGCGGCCGCGAGCGCGGCCATCCAGTAGCCGCCCCGCTCGATGACCCAGCGCGCCGACGGCCGCGGCGACGCGCGCCGACGAAATAGCTCGGCGCGCTCCAGAGGAAGTTCTCGTTCCAGACGCGCGCGATCGACTGCTGGGTCGACAGGCTGATCGCGGTCGCGATGAACGTCGTGTTGCAGATGAAGTAGGCGGTCGCCGCGCCGACCAGCGGCCGCGGAATGGTCGCGATGTGGAACGGCCTCGCCGGGCGGCGGTCCGCCGAGCCACGTGTAGACGAGGCCGGTCGCCTTCACCGTGAGGACCAGCGACGCCATGCTGAACAGCGTCCGGTAGAGCGGCGCGCGCGTCTGCGTCGCGGAACGTGCACTGGCTCCACGCGCTGGCGGCCGCGACGAGCATCGTCGCGTCGGCGCCGAGCAGCAGCAGCGAGGCGAAATCGACCGCGTACGACACCGACATCGTCGATCCGCTGGTGGTCAGCGGCAGGTTGACCTTGAAGCGCGGACGCGAGCGAGGAGAAGACGAGGAGCGCGACGAAGAGCCCGAGGTTCTCGATGGAGCGCGGGCCGAAAGTGAGAAGGACCGTCGCGCCGGCGGCGAGCACCGCGCCGACGTAGAGCCGGGCCGGGACTGGGAGGTCCTTCATCAGCTTGGCCGGTTCTGCGCCGGCAGCGCGGGCGATGCCGGCTGGACGATCATACGCCAGAAGGACATCGCGTCGTGGCCGCGGACAGTCGCGCGCCGCAGAATTGCGTGCAGCTCAGGCGTCCTGATCGCGCACCCGGCGCGCGCTGCCCGTGCGCGGCTCCGGTTCGAGGCTGTACTCGACGATCTTGCGGTACAGCGTGCCGCGGCTGATGTCGAGCACGCGCGCCGCCTCCTTCTTGTTCCACTGCACCGCTTCGAGCACGCGCACGATGTGCGCGCGTTCGGCCTCGGCCAGCGACGGCAGCCGGTCGCCCGTCGGCGCCGCGGACGGCGTCGTGGCGTGCAGGAACTCGATGTCGGAGGCGCGGATGCTGCGGCCCGGGCGCCGACAGCGCCGCGCGCGAGACCGTGCTCTCGAGCTCGCGGATGTTGCCCGGCCAGTGATAGTCGACGAGCAGGTCGAGCGCCTCGCGCGAGAACGCCTTGCTGTCGAGCGGCATGCCCTGCGCCGCGCAGTAGCGCGCCAGGAAGCGCTGCGCCAGCACCGGGATGTCGACCTGCCGCTCGCGCAGCGACGGCAGCCGGATGGCGAACGCGTTGACGCGGTAGTAGAGGTCCTCGCGGAACCGGCCGTCGCGCACGAACTGCTCGAGCGGCCGGTTGGTCGCCGAGATCAGCCGGAAGTCGACCGAGATCGACTTGTGGCCGCCGAGCCGCTCGAAGCGCCGCTCCTCGAGCACGCGCAGGAGCTTGGCCTGCGCGATGAGCGACATGTCGCCGATTTCGTCGAGGAACAGCGTGCCGTCGTTGGCCAGCTCGAGGCGTCCCGGCTTGCGGTCGTGCGCGCCGGTGAACGCGCCTTTCTCGTAGCCGAAGATTTCCGACTCGAACAGCGTGTCGGGCAGCGCCGCGCAGTTGACCGCCTGGAACTTCGCGTCGGTCCGCCGGCTCAGCTCGTGAATCATCCGCGCGACGACTTCCTTGCCCGAGCCGGTCGGCCCGAGGATCAGCACCGAGATGTCGGACTTGGCCGCGGTGCGGATCCACTCGAAGACGATCAGCATCTTCTCGTCGCGGCCGATCATCTCGCGGAAGCGCTGGACCGACGGCGACTGATCCTCGGTGCTGACGGCGGCGCGGCGCTCGAGGAAGTGATCGAGCAGCTCGGCCAGCGCCGTCGTTGGCCGGGCGCTCGGCGATGTACTGCGGCGGCGTGCCGGCGACGCATCCGGGCGACGCCGAAGTCGGCCAGCTCGCGGACGCAGTTCTCGACGTCCAGCCGCAGCCGGCCGAACGTCTGCATCAGCGCCTCGACGTCGAACGCTTCGTCGGGCCGGGAGTTCAGGTAGCGGAGGATGCCGGCCCGCAGCGGCGACTGCACCAGCGTGCGAAACCGTGCATCGAGGTCCGGCGGCTCGGCCGTTCGGACCGACGCCGGCGCGTGGCGCGCCGGGCGCTGAAGGTCAGGTCGTCCATCTTGGCGCTTACGGTTATCGGCCGGACGGCGGCGTTACGACCAGGCGGCGCGGGCCGCCGGCCGTGTAGTAGTCGGTCTGATACCGCTCGATCAGCGCCTTCATCTGGACGGCGTCGCCCTTCCGGTGGCCGTGGCAGCGGATCGGGTGCGACCCGCCGCTCGTCTCGATCAGCACGTCGGAGAACAGCAGCCCGGTGTCGATCTTGACCGACGAGACGTGCGCCATGTGGATCGATCTTCCTCGGCTTGCCGATCCACTGCGGCGTGAACTGCACGACGCTCGGTCGGCGTGATCAGCACCTGCGTCGGGAAGAGACGGTTGCCCGCGCTGAGCCGGCTGGCGCGGAAGACGTCGCCCGGCGCGAACGGGCCGCCCCTTCCGCCAGACCCAGAAGCCGACGACGCAGCAGCCGCGATCGACCGCGCCGGCGAGCGTCCACCAGAGCCACGCCGATTCGCCAGTCATGACGCGTCGATGTTAAGCTATTTTCGTCGCCGTTCGATGCTGCACATGCTGAACGAGGAGATCAGCCTTGCCGCACCGTGCCCCCGGTTCCCCCGGGCAGCCGCGACAGCAGTTCCTCTCCGGCAAACCGATTCGCTACTACCGGCCGAAGGGCAGCGCCGAGGTCCGGCACCTCATCGACGAGGGCTTTCAGGCGTTCAACGCCGGCCGGCTGTCCGAGGCGTGCCAGATCTTCGCCGAGAAGATGCTGGCGCCCGAGAACGACACGACGATCGGCCTGACGATCGCCGGCGCGCATGACGCCGGCCGGCCTCGGCGGCTGCGTCATCGAGATGATGGACCGCGGTCTCGTCGACTTCATCATCTCGACCGGCGCGAACCTCTATCACGACCTGCACTACGCGCTGAACTTCACGCTGCGCCGCGGCTCGCCGTTCCTGAACGACGTCGAGCTGTACGAGGAAGGCGTCATCCGCATCTACGACGTCCTGTTCCCGGCGACCGTGCTGCTCGAGACCGACGCCTACATCCGCGACTTCATCGTCCGCTCGGGCCTGAACGAGCCGATCGCGACCTCGGAGTTCCACTACCGGCTCGGCCGCGATCTGCTCGAGCGCTATCCCGGGCTGCGAGGAGCACTCGGTCGTCGCGCGCGCCGCGCTCGCCGGCGTGCCGATCTACACCTCGTCGCCGGGCGACAGCTCGATCGGCATGAACATCGCCTATCACGAGCTGATGAACGGCAGCCGCTTCATGATCGATCCGAACAAGGACGTCAACGAGGTGTGCGCGATCGTGCTCGCCGGCAAGCAGAACGGCTGCGTGATCCTCGGCGGCGGCTCGCCGAAGAACTTCTACCTGCAGGCGCAGCCGACGCTGTGGGAGGTCTACGGCATTCCCAAGGGCGGCAACGACTACTTCATTCAGATCACGACCGACCAGGTCGTCTGGGGCGGCCTGTCCGGGCGCGACGCCGGCCGAAGCCGTCAGCTGGGGCAAGGTCAATCCCGGCGTGCTGCCCGACACGGTCGTGGCGTACTGCGACTCGACGATCGCGTTTCCGCTGTTCTGCGAGTACGCGATCGGGTCGCCGAACGGCCGCCGCCCGCGCAAGGAGCTGGTCCACCAGCGCGAGCGGCTCGTCGCCGAGCTGACCGCGGGAAGCGAAGGCGGCGCGAGGAGCAGGACAGAGTGAGAAGTCAGAAGTCGTAAGTCCAGATCTGAATGCAGACATGGGGACGCTTGTCGTCGGAACTCGGCGCCGCACGCCGAGCGGCTGTCGCCGCGGCCGCGCATCTACGCCGACGCCAACGTGCCGGCCGGGCTCGTCGCGCTTCATGCGCGGCGCGCTCGAGTGGGACGTGCTGTTCGTGCTCGAAGAGACGAGCTGCGCCGCGCGCCCGACGTGAAGCACTACCGGCTCGCGCAGCAGCTGCGCCGCACGCTCGTCACGATGGATCGCGACTACCTCGACGATCGGCGGTTTCCGCCCGAAGAGGGCGGCGGCGTGCTCGTGATCAACGCGCCGGACGAGCGCGAGCTCGTCGCGCTGCTGACGCGCGTCGACCGCTCGCTGTTTCCCGCGCGACGACGGCGCGCGCGCCGCTTCCCGCTCGAGCGGCCGCAAGCTGCAGGTCCACACCGACTGGGGCCGCGACGACGAATGATCGTCCTGTCGGGCGCCGAGCTCGTGCTGCCCGATCGGATCCTCGTCGCCGGGCACGCTGGCGATCGACGGCGGTCGCATCGTCGACATCCGGCCCGGCGTCTCGTCCAGGCGGCGCCGCGCTCGCCGTTTCACGGCCACTACATCGTTCCCGGGTTCATCGACGTGCACGTGCACGGCGTCGACGGCGTGGACTCGCTGGACGACGGCGGCGCGATTGCGCGAATGGCCGCGCGTCTGCCGCGCTACGGCGTCACGGCGTTCTGTCCGACGACGGTCGCGTGCGCGCCCGCGGCGCTGCGGCGCGTGCTCGACGCAGGTCGCGGAGGCGCGCGCGCGAGCCGCCAGCCGCGCGGCGCGCGCGTGCTGCCCGCGCATCTCGAAAGCAACTTCATCAGCCCCGACTACTCGCGGCGCGCAGCCCGTCGCGCTGCCTGCGCAGTCCGCGGACGGCGCTGGACGGCTGGGCAGGTCGGGCGGGCGGGGCAGGCAGGGCGAGGCAGGAGGCGGAGAAGACGGAGGCACGGAGAGACTTCGACGGGGCGGACATCCTGCGCGAGATCGAGCGCGCGGCGCCCGACGTCGGCATCGTGACGCTCGCGCCCGAGCTCGACGGCGGGCTCGATCTGATCGCGTGGCTGACGTCGCGCGGCCACCGCGTGTCGCTCGGGCACTCGGGCGCGACCTACGAGCAGGCGCTCGCCGCGATTGCCGCCGGCGCCCGGCAGGCGACGCACCTGTTCAACCGGATGCCGCCGCTCGATCATCGCGCGCCCGGGTCTCGTCGGCGCCGTCCTGCAGACCGACGAGGTCGCCGCGGAGCTCATCTGCGACGGCGTCCACGTGCATCCGGCGCTCGTTCGGACGGCGGTCGCCGCGAAGCGGCCGCCGCGGATCCTGGCGATCACCGACGGCACCGCCGCCGCCGGGCTTCCTGACGGCGGCCAGCGCGCACGCTCGGCGGCCGGACGATCACGGCGCGGCGACGGCGCGGCGTATCTCGCCGACGGCACGCTCGCCGGCAGCGTGCTGACGATGGACGCCGCGTTTCGGATGCTGGTCGAGCGGATCGGCCTGTCGCTGGTCGATGCCGCGACGATGTGCGCGACGACGCCGGCGCGGGAGCTGGGGCTCGTCGGTCACGGCGTGCTGGCGGTGGACGCCGTCGCCGACGTCGTGGTGCTCGACGCCCAGTCTCGGAGTCGTCCAGACCTACGTGGGCGGCCAGCTCGCGTATTCGCGGCCGTCGCCTGACGATTTCCTGCACCGCAGAGACGCAGAGACGCGGAGGTCGAACTGTTCGGTCCTCTGTTCCTCGCGTCCTCTGCGGTTTGTGACTCCGAACCTACGCCCGCGCCGTCCGTCTAAGCCCCGCAGGAGGTTCCATGTCTCCAGCCTTCCGGCCTGCGTGCGTCGGCCTGGCCTCACGGCCGTTGTCGCTTCCGCGTGCGTCGTCGACGTCGGCGCCGTCGACGGCCTGCGCTATGTCGATCGGCAGGAAAAGCGCTTCACGGTCCAGGGCAAGCCGGAGCTGACGGTTTCGACGTTCGACGGGTCGATCGAGGTCAGGCCGTGGGACCAGCCGGAGGTGCTGGTCGTCGATCGAGCGGCGCGCCGCCACCAAGGAGGCCGCCGAACGGCATTGACGATGAGGATCGAGCAGGACGGCGATCGGATCACCGTTGCCGTGCGTCACCCTGACCGCGCATTTGACTGGGTGCGCGGCGGCCGCAGCGCCCGCCTGATCGTCAGCGCTCCCGGCGACGTCCGATCTGCAACGCCCGCAGCGGCGACGGATCGGTGGACGTCGAAGGCATCACGGGCCGCATCGAGCTGTTCACCGGGGATGGGTCGATCCGAGGCAATCGGCTCGCCGGCGAGCTCAAGCTCGCGACCGGCGACGGTTCGATCCGGGTGAGCGAGGCCAGCGGAACGCTGACGGCACAGACCGGCGACGGCAGCGTCAACGTCGAGGGCGCGCTGTCGGCGAGTCACGGTCCGCACCGGCGACGGAACGGTGACGCTCGTCGCCTCGCCGGGCAGTGCCGCCACGGACGACTGGACGATTTCAACCGGCGACGGTTCGGTCACGCTCGAACTGCCGGACCCCTTCAGCGCCGATCTCGACGCCCACACCGGTGACGGACGGATATCGGTCGAGAACCTCACCGTGTCAGATGTGACCGGGAAGATGGCCAGGAACCGGCTGCGCGGGCAACTCGGGACCGGCGGCCGATCGCTGCGCATCCGGACCGGGGACGGATCGATTACGTTGAGAAAGCGGCCAGGAGACGTGAAGGCTGAAGCCGAACGCTGAAGTGCTCCGACTTCAGCCTTCAGCACTTCGGACTTTACGTAGCGCGTCTCGGCGTAAATCGTCGGGTCTTGAACTCCTGCCTCCACGAACGCCAGGTGGCGCTCGCGGCACTTGCTGCAGAGCGCCGCAGTGCACGAAGTCGCCAGCGAGCTTCGCCGGCTGCATGCACGACAGCGTGAGCGCCAGCGGCGCGCCGAGCGCGATGCCGCGGCGGATGACGCTCGCCTTGCTGGTCCGCGCGTACGGCGCATCGATTGACGAGCTCGTGGCCGAGGCCGAGGCGAGCGCCGCCTGCATCGCCGCGCGGAACGCCGGCGTCGCGTCCGGAAACGGATTGTGGTCGAGCGTGCCGATGACGATTCGCCCGATGCCGGCAGCCGCGCAGAACACGGCCGCCTTGCCGAGCAGGATCGACGTTGCGGCCGGGCAGGTACACGTCTTCGTCGGGCGTGTGATAACCAGGCGGCCGTCCCTGCACGGCCCAGTGCGTTGTCGGGTAGACGTCGGTCATGTCGACCGTGAGCACGACCAGCGGACGCACGCGTCCGTTCAGTCCGGCGGCCTCGACGAACCGCGCGATCGTCTCGCGCTCGGCCTTCTCCCAGGCGAGCCCGACGCTGACGTAGATCGGCTGCACCTCGCCGCGCGCGCTTCCTCCACCAGCAGCACCGCGCTGTCGAGGCCACCGGAGAGGAGAACCGCCGAGATTTGAGGATTTGAGGATTTCAGGATTTGAGGATTTTATTGAAGTAGTGTGGAATGCTTCAATCGAGGCACCAAATCCTGAAATCCTCACATCCTGAAATCTCAGAGCCCTAACTATGTATTCCGTCACCAAGCGCATCGACTTCTGTTACGGCCATCGCCTGCTCGACTACGACGGCATCTGCAAGCACCCGCACGGACACAACGCGGTGGCGGAAATCGAGGTGCGCACCGAGTCAGCCTCGACACGCGCAACATGGTCTGCGACTTCAGCGACATCAAGCGGATCGTCAAGGGCTGGATCGACCGCGAGCTCGATCACAAGATGGTCCTGCGCCACGACGATCCGCTCGTCAAGCCGCTCCAGCAGCTCGGCGAGCCGATCTACCTGGTCGACAGCAATCCGACCGTCGAGCGCATCGCGCGCCTGATCTTCGACTACGCCAGCGGCCAGGGCCTTCCGGTCGTCCGCGTGAAGGTCTGGGAAACGCCGACGTCCTACGCCGAATACGGGCTAGAAGCTGAAGAGCTCAGGAGCTGAGGAGCTGATTCACTTCATCGTCTTCGATCTCGACGGGACGCTCGTCGACTCGCGGCGCGACCTCGCGGAATCGGCGAACACGCTCCTCGCGGCGTGCGGGTGCGCGACGCAGCCCGAGGCGGCGATCGGCCGCATGGTGGGCGACGGCGCGGCGACGCTGGTCGCGCGCGCGTTTGCCGCCGGCGGCTGCCCGGCGCCGCCTGATGCGCTGGCGCGGTTCCTCGGCATCTACGAGGCGACGGCTGCTGAAGTTCACGCGCCCGTATCGCGAGCATCGACGATGTGCTTGCCGCACTCGAGCCGCGGATGCCGCTGGCCGTGCTGACCAACAAGCCCCTGGCCTCGACGCGGCGGATTCTCGACGGCCTCGATCTCGCGCGTTTCTTCCCGCCGATCTCGTCGTCGGCGGCGACGGTCCGCTTCCGCGCAAGCCCGACCCGGCCGGGCTGCAGTTTCTCTGCGACCGGGTGGGCGTTGAACCGGCAGACGGCACTGATGGTCGGCGACTCGGTCATCGACTGGCGGACGGCGCACGCGGCCGGAACGCAGCGTCTGCCTGGCGCGCTATGGGTTCGGCTTCGAGGGCTTTCCCGTTGACGACCTTCAGCCTGACGAGCCGGTGATTGATACGCCGTCGGCCTTACTGACACTTCTGTAACGTTTTACTACGGTTGGGCTGGCGGTCCTGTTGGGCTTTGCTGCACGCGTGCGGCTTTCCATACCAAAATCCAACCAATCTCGCATGGCATTTTCGTTGCTCGGATCGATTGGTTCCCGTTCGCCCTCGCCGCGCGTTGAAGCGAGCGAGTACACGGTTCTTGTTCCCCCGTAGAATACGGAGCCTATGCCGTCACTGACCGACGGGCCGGGGCGCTCCAGCGGCCTCGTCGACGTTCTCGATCGCGTGCTCGACAAGGGGCTCGTCGTGGCCGGCGACATCAAGGTGTCGCTCGCCGAAGTCGAGCTGCTGACGATTCGAATCCGCCTCCTGATCTGCTCGATCGACAAAGCGGAGCAGATCGGGCTGGACTGGTGGAAGTTCGACCACCACCTGTCGCCGGGCAAGCAGGCGCTGTCGGCTGAAAACGAAGAGTTGAAGAAACAGATCCGCGCGCTCGAGCGAAGGCTTCGTCGCTGACGCGGCGCCGGTCCACCGCGGGAAGCTTGACGTAGGCGAGGAGCGATATGCCCGTTGAACGAGCAGCAGGCGGCACAAGTCTCATCGACGTTCTCGATCGTGTCCTGGACAAGGGCATCGTCATCGATGCGTGGGTGCGCGTCTCGCTGGTCGGCATCGATCTCATCACGGTGGAAGCGCGCGTCGTGGTGGCGTCGATCGACACGTATCTGAAGTACACGGAGGCTGTCGCGACGGCGACGACCGCGAGCCGGCCGGCTTTGGAAACCAAGCCCTATGAGGAAGTCATTGCCGAAAACGCCGCACTCCGGGCACAGCTCCAGGGTGGCGCTCCCGCCATCCGCGCTGCTCGCAGTCGCCGGCGGGCCCGAGCGCCCCAGACGCGCCGGTAAGGCGAACGGCAACGCCGGCCCGGCGCTCTCGGTCGACGATCCGCGCGCGCTGCAGATGACGGCGCGGCTGCGGCTGCTCGAGGGGTTTCTCAGCCGCACCGAAATCGCCGACGCGGCGCAGCACGGCCTGCAGTGGCTCGGTGAGGTGCTCGGCGTCCGGCAGTCGGTGTGCCTGATCAAGCCGTCGGGCGAATCGTCGCTGTTCACCGTCGCCTCGCACGGCTTTGCCCACGCGACGACGACGTCGTTCGTCGTGTCGCTCGAGGACTGGGGCAACCCGCTGGTGCACGCGCTCAACACGCGGCGCGAGGCCCATTACCCGGCGTCCCAGTCTGCAGCCGATCGGCGGCGCCGGCCGTCGACGCCGTTCGAGGAAGCGCCGTTCCACGTGCTGCCCTTCGGCTCCGCCAGCTTCAGCGACGAGACGTTCGGCCTGCTGCTGTTCGGCGGCGGATCGCCGGTCTCGGCGCGAGCTGCGCTGGTTCACGAGCGTCTTCGCGCAGAAGCTGGATCAGATCCTCCGCCAGCACGCGGTCGCCGAAGGCGATCGCAAGCAGGGGCGCGAGCGTTCGCTGCTCTACAGCATCATCAACGCCGTCACCGACCCGATCCTGCTGACCGACACGGAAGGCCGGCTGCTCATTGCCAACGCGCGCGCGCTCACGCTGTTCACGGCTTCTGAGGAAGAGAGCGAAGGCCGCCGCAGCGCGGTGCGGATGAACAACATGCTGCTGTCGTCAGCGCTGTCGAGCAAGGCGATCGAGGAAACCGGCGCGGCGCGGCGCGAGCTCCTGCTGGTGAACCCGGTGGACGGCTCCGACCTGCTGTTCGAGCTGCTGAGCACGGTGACCGAGGATCCGCGCCACGGCACCGGCGTGGTGTCGATTCTCCGCAACGTCAGCGACCTGCGGCGGGCGAGCGAGGAAATCGAAGAGAACTACCGCAAGCTGCGCCTGGCGGAGGCGCAGGCGCGCGCCGAAAGCGACCGCCTCAACCTGATCATCGACTCGGTGGCCGACCCGATCGTCGTCACCGACGCCAGCGGCGAGACGTCGCTGATGAACGAGCCGGCCGAACGCCTGTTCACGCTGCCGTCGCTGGCCAGCGCCGTCGAGCAGCGGTGGGTGCAGGCCAACGACGCCCATTTCTCGTCGTTCATCGCCGGCATGCTGGTCAGCGCCGATCGGCGCCGCGTCGGCGAGATCGGGCTGGTCGATCCGCGGACCGGCGAGAACATGCCGGTCGAGGCGATTGCCGGCAAGATTCTCTCGGACCACGGCGAGCTGACGGCGGTCGTCACGATCCTGCACGATCGGCGCGAGGCGATCGAGAAAGCCACCCTTTACGAGCAGCTGAAGCAGGCGTCCGACGAGCTCGAGCGGAAGATTCAGGCCGCAACCGGCGACATCGCCCAGCAGAACGAGCTGCTCCGCCGACAGGCGATCGAGCTCGAGCAGGCATCACAGCTCAAGTCGCAGTTCCTGGCCAACATGTCGCACGAGTTCCGCACGCCGCTGAACGCGATGCTCGGCTACACGTCGATGCTGCTGCAGGGCGTGGCCGGTCCGCTGCAGCCGGCGGCGCGGCGTCAGCTCGGGCGCGTCGAATCAAACGGCCGGCACCTGCTGACGATCATCAACGAGATTCTCGACATCTCCCGCATCGAAGCGGGCCGCATGCCGCTGCAGATCTCGACGTTCCGGGTTCCCGACCTGGTGGCGGAAGTGAAGTCCGAGCTCGAGCCGATCATCCTGCGCTCCAGGCTGGCGGTGACGCTGGACCTGCCGAAAGACCTGCGGCCGCTGTCGACGGACCGGCAGAAGGTGAAGCAGATCCTGCTGAACCTGTTGAGCAACGCGCTGAAGTTCACGCACCAGGGCAGCGTCACGATCAGCGCGCGCCGCGATCTGATCGAGCGGCGCGTCACGCTGTCGGTGGTCGACACCGGCATCGGCATCGCCGCCGCCGATCAACAGAAGATCTTCGAAGACTTTCGACAGCTCGATAACTCGCCGACGCGCGCCTACGGTGGCACCGGGCTGGGGCTGTCGATTTGCAGCCGCCTCGCGCAGATGCTCGGCGGCCGGATCGCCGTGCAGAGCCAGGTCGGGAAGGGCTCCACCTTCACCCTGACGCTGCCGGTCCAGGGACGGAAATGAACAAGACCAAACCAGAACGGCCGTGTGTGCTGCTCGTCGACGATTACCCGGACGCGCGCGAGATGTACAGCGAATACCTGCAGTATTCCGGCTTCGACGTGATCGAAGCCGGCAACGGCATCGAGGCGCTCCAGCAGGCGATCGAGCGCGAGCCCGATATCATCCTGATGGATCTGTCGCTGCCGGTGATGGACGGGTGGGAGGCGACCCGGCGGCTCAAGGCCGACCGCCGCACGGCGGGCATCCCGGTGGTCGCCCTCACCGGCCACGCGCTCGCCGGCATTTCCGAGGGCGCGCGGCGCGCCGGCTGCGACGCCTTCGTCACCAAGCCCTGCCTGCCCGAAGACCTGGTGAAGGAAATCCGGAAAGTGCTGGAGCAGCCTTCGTCCCGGCAAGAAGACCCGCAGGAGCGGAAAGTATGCGAAAACCAACGGCTAGCGCCCGCCGGCCTGCTGGCCGCTCGGTCCAGAAGCGGCAGGCGGGGAAGAAAGCGCCGGGTTCGACGGCGGCGAAGGCCACGCGCCGGAGTGGAGGCGTTGCGCGGGCAGTCGAGGCGAGGCCGATGCCGGCAAAAGCGGGCCGCCTGCCGGACCGGCGGCACATGCAGGTGGCGCGCGCCGCGGTCGATGCCTCTGCCGCGGCCAGCCGCGGCAAGTACGTCTACTGCATCATTGAGGCGAACGATCCGCTGAAGTTCGGCCCGATCGGCATCGGCGCCGATCCGTCGGACGTGTACACCGTGCACTACCGGACGCTGGCCGCGGTCGTCTCGGATGCGCCGCTCGAGGTGCTCGATTCGACGCGCGAGAACGTGCTCGCGCACGAGCGGGTCAACGAGACGGTGATGCGCGAACACACCGTCATCCCGATGTCGTTCGGCACCATCTTCAAGACGCGCGAGGACATCGTCGAGCTGCTGCGATCGGCCGCCGAGGCGTTCGGCGACGTGCTGAACAAGATGCAGAACAAGCTCGAGTTCGGCCTCAAGGTCCTCTGGGATCGCGATTTGGCGATTCGCGAGGTCGAGTCGGAAGACGAGGACATCGGCCGGTTGAAAAAGGAGATCTCGGGACAGAAGGGGCCGACCTACTTCGCCCGCATGCAGTACGGGCGCCTGGTCGATGCCGCGCTGCAGACCCGTTCCGAGCGGTACGTCGCGCACATTCTCGATCAGCTCCGCGACGTGTCGGTCGCGTCGCGCATCAACAAGCCGATCGGCGACAAGATGATCATGAACGCCGCCTTCCTGATCTCGCGCGAGAAGGAGACCGCGTTCGACGCGCGCGTCAAGTCGATCGCGAGCCGGTTCGACAAGCTGACGTTCAAGTACACGGGCCCCTGGCCGCCCTATAACTTCGTGAACATCAGGCTGAAGCTCGAAAAGGCCTGATTTCAGTGTTCATTCTGGACAGCCTCCTGATCGGCGGCATTCGATTCGTGCTCGAGAAGGTCGTGGCTGCGGCTGAAGCGGAAGCGCAGGACGACACCTCGCTCCGCGAGCAGCTGCTCGAGGCGCAGATGCGGCTGGAGCTCGGCGAGATCAGCGATCAGGAGTTCGTCGAGACCGAGCGCGAAATTCTCGCGCGGATCCGCGAGCTGAAGGGCGCCCAACCAGGCGCACTGACGGTTTCACCCACCGACAAGATCACGGGAGTCGACGTCGAATCGTACGACCTTTAGTTTTTTCGGCGGCAAGGGCGGCGTCGGCAAGACGACCTGTGCTGCGGCGTATGCCGCCGCCGCGGCGCGCGCCGGCCGCCGCGTCCTCGCGATCTCGACCGATCCTGCCCACTCGCTCGGCGACGCATTCGGCGCCAGGCTGACATCCCAGGTCTCGACGATTCGTGCCGGTGGCCGCGCGTTTCGCGCGGCGGAGCTCGATGCACGGAAGGCCTTTGCGCGCTGGCTCGCGGCGCACCGCCGCGCGCTGGCGGACATCATCGAGCACGGCACGTGGCTCGATCGGCACGACGTCGACGCACTGCTGCAGCTCGCCGTGCCGGGCATCGACGAGCTGATCGGCCTTCTCGAGATCGTGCGCCTCGCGTCGAGATCGCCCGGCTTCGACATCGTGGTCGTCGACACCGCTCCCACCGGCCACACGCTCCGGCTGCTGGCGTCTCCCCGGGCGGTGCAGGCCCTGGTCAGTGTGCTGGAGGCGCTGCAGCGCGATCACCGGATCGTCCGCGAGCAGCTGGCGCGCGTGCGCAGACCCGAGGCGGCGGATCGGCTGATCACGGAGCTCGGGCGTGAGGCGAGAGACACGCACGAGCTGCTCCTGGATCGCACGAGGACCTGGGTTCACTGGGTGATGCTGCCCGAGGAACTCGCCGTCGCCGAAACGATGGACGCCTTCCGGGCGCTCGACGAACTCGGAGTATCAGTGCGCGAGATCGTCATCAATCGCGTGACCCCTCCAGGGCCGCCCTGCGCGGTCTGCGATCGCCGGCGATCAGCGGAAGGGAAGGTCATCGCCCGAGTGCGCCGGAACGCCAGTCTGCCGCCCGTCCGTCTGCTGGCAGCAGAACTGAAGGAGCCGCGGGGGAGCGCCGGCCTCCGGCGGATCGGCGGCGAGTTGTATGCCCCTCTCGAGGCGAAGGCGAGCCTGAAGGCCCGCACGACCGTTGCGGCGGCGTCCCGCTCTCGCGCGCCGCTCGCGACGTCGCCGAGCCCGCTCCCGACCGGCGCCCTGCGCGGCACGCGGTTGCTGTTCTGCGGCGGGAAAGGAGGCGTTGGCAAGACGACCGTTGCTGCGGCGATCGCGCTCCGCCTGGCCCGCATGTCCTCTGGCGAGAAGGTTCTCCTGCTGTCGACCGACCCGGCTCATTCGCTGGCGGACGTGCTCGCCGCCTCCGTCTCGGATGTGCCGCGGCCCATTGCGAGCGCTCCGTCGAACCTTGACGTACGCGAGCTCGACGCCCCGGCGGCGCTCGCGGCGCGGCGCGCCGGGCTCGAAGCGTCGCTGCAGGCGCTCGCAGACGCGTGGCGGTAATGGTATGGACACCGTGATGAACCTGATCGAGCTCGCGCCTCCCGGCATCGACGAGCTGTTGGGTGTGCTCTCCGTGCTGGAGGCAGGCCGCACCTATGACGCGGTCGTCGTGGATACCGCACCAACCGGGCACGCCCTGAGGCTGCTCGAAATGCCCGGGGTGGCGCGCGGCTGGGTGCAGGCGCTGCTGCGGATACTGCTCAAGTATCGACGGTTGGTCCGTCCGGGACCGTTTGCAGGGGATCTCGTCGAGCTGTCCCGGCAGGTTCGCACGCTGCAGGATCTGCTGCGCGACCGGGCCGCGACCCGTTTCATCGCCGTCGCTCGCGCCGCGGAGCTTCCGCGCCTCGAAACGGCGAGGCTCCTGGTCCGGCTGCGCCGGCTCCGCGTCCCGACGCCGATCGTCGTCGTCAATGCGCTCACGCTGGATCCGGGGCGATGCACCCGTTGCCGCGCGACCCACGCTGCCGAGCGTCGAGAGATGGCTCGGATTGGTCGCCTGTGCCGCGAGCACCGCTGCGCTATCATCCAGGCGCCGCTCGCCGTGCCGCCGCCGCGGGGCATCACGGAACTGGAGCGCTGGGGGCGGACCTGGATCGCATGAAACCAACCGGGACCTACGTCTACTGCGTCGTCGCCGCCGCGCGGCGGCCAGCGTTGAAGCGGGCGCGCGGCCCTGCCGGCGCCGGTCCCGTGAGGCTCATTGATCAGGGCGGCGCCGGAGGCCGCCTGAAGAAGTGGCTGGTCGTCGCCGACGTGCCGCTCGATCGGTATGGCGAGTCGGCGATCAACTCCAGGCTCTCGGACCTCGAATGGGTATCGCGGGCCGCCGTCGCGCACGAAGCCGTCGTCGAGTCATTCATCGGCGCTGCCGCGCTCGTGCCGATGAAGCTGTTCACGATCTTCACCGACGACGCGCGCGCCGTCGAGCAGCTCAACGCGCAGAACGATCGCATCGACGAAGCGGTGAAACACGTGCGAGGCCGAATCGAGCTCGGTGTGCGCGTCACGCTCGCCAAGCAGCGGACAGGGGCGCGCTCAACGGAACGAGCCGGTTCCGGCGCCACCTACCTTGCGGGCAAAAAGGCACAGCGCGATCGCGCGGCCGAGCTCGCGGTCAACGCTCAGGCGGTGGTTGCCGAGATGTACGACGACCTGTCGCGGCTCGCGGCCGACGCCGTGCGCAGGGCCGCCACCGAGATTCCAGTCCGTGACGGTCCTCTGCTGCTCGACGCGGCCTTTCTGGTGCCGCGTCCCCGCGCAGCGCGCTTCCGCAGCACCGTGGCGCGCAGGGCAAAGGCTCTCTCGCGCGACGGCTACCGCGTGACGCTGACGGGCCCCTGGCCTCCTTACAGCTTTGTGGGAGACTAGAAAAATGCCCCGCAAGCGACGATCGCGCGCTGTGGCGGATGCGGTGCTCGACGCGCCGGACACGAGCCTGCTCGACCTGCTGGACCGCGTCCTGACGAAGGGCGTCGTGGCCTCCGGCGATGTGACGCTGGGCGTCGCCGGCGTCGACCTCATCTACCTGCGCCTTTCGGCTCTCCTCTGTGCAACCGATCGCGTGATGCCATCCCGGCCCCGGCGACGCGCACCGGGAGCGATGAAAAGGCGGTGAAAAGCCGGGTGAAGAAGCAGCGCGCTGGGCCGAAGGGCGAGCGAAGGCGGGTGGAGGCCGTCCCTGTCACCGACGCCGAGTTGCGACAGCTGAAGCGCGAGCTCGAACGCCGCCTGCGCAAGCCCGACGCGGCTGCCGCGTCGCGTTCGCGTGTGAGTCGTGATCGGCCGCCTGCCAGGTGGAATCCGGAACCGGAGGACGTGCAGAAGTCGGTTGCTCAGCTCGTGCTGACAATCGTCGAGTTCCTGCGCAAGCTGATGGAGCGGCAGGCGATTCGCCGGATGGAGCAGAAGACGCTCACCGACGCCGAAGTGGAGGCCGTTGGCCAGGCGCTGATGCAGCTTGAAAAAACGGTGCGGGACATCGGCAAGCGCTTCGGCCTCGAGCCCGAGGACCTGAATCTCGATCTCGGGCCTATCAAGCTGGTCTGACACTACAAGGTATCTCAAGAACCAGCTGACCCGCGCCGCGAGCGAGCGCGCGAGCGAGCCACGCGAACGGCCCGTCCACCGTAGCTTCAGCGGAGGTGGAAGCGCGCCGGCGCAGCGGCGCGCGAGAGAGCGTGTCGGGGAGTCCGAGGGGCGAAGCCCCTCGGTAAGACTACAGCGGCGTTCGCCGCAGGCGCAGCGCGTTCGCGATCACTGAGACCGAGCTGAACGTCATCGCGGCGCTGGCCACGACCGGGCTCAGGAGAATCCCGGCAACCGGATACAGCACGCCCGCCGCAATCGGGACACCGAGCACGTTGTAGACGAAGGCAAAAAACAGGTTCTGGCGGATGTTCCGCATCGTGGCGCGGCTCAGCCGTCGCGCTCGCACGATGCCGCGAAGATCGCCCTTCACCAGCGTCACACCAGCACTCTCCATGGCCACGTCGGTGCCGGTGCCCATGGCGATGCCGACATCGGCTTGTGCCAATGCTGGCGCGTCGTTGATGCCGTCGCCGGCCATGGCCACGCGCTCACCGGCGCCCTGGAGCTTCTTGACGACCGCCGCCTTCCCGTCGGGCAGCACGTCAGCTTCGACGCGGTCGATTGCGAGCGATCGCGCCACGGCCTCCGCGGTCGTGCGATTGTCGCCGGTCAGCATCACGACCTTCACGTGCTCGGCATGCAGCGCCGCGATCGCCTCCTGCGCGGTCGGTTTGATCGGATCGGCCACGCCGAGGAGTCCTGCCAGCCTGCCGTCCACGGCGACGAGAACGACGGTCTGTCCCTGCTTCCGGAGTGTTTCGGCGCGTCCGCTCCAGTCACCGGGATGGATGCCCTGCTCGTCGAAATACTTGAGGTTGCCGACCAGCACGCGATGGCCGTCGACCATGCCGGCGACGCCCTTGCCCGTCGCGGACTGGAAGCGGTCGACGGCCGTCAGCGCGATGTTCCGATCGTGCGCGCCGGCGACGATCGCGCCAGCCAATGGATGCTCGCTGACGCTCTCGAGGCTTGCCGCCAGGCGCAGCAGGGCCCCTGCCTCGATGCCTGGGGCGGAGTCCACCGTCAGCAGCCGCGGCTTGCCCTCGGTGATGGTTCCGGTCTTGTCGACGACGAGGATCGAGACGCCTTCCAGGACTTCCAGCGCTTCGGCTTCCCGCACGAGGACGCCCAGTTCGGCGCCCCGACCGGTTCCGACCATGATTGACATTGGCGTCGCGAGCCCAAGAGCGCACGGACACGCGATGATGAGGACCGCGACAGAATTGACCAGTGCGTGAGCGAATCGGGGTTCGGGGCCGAGTGCGGCCCACGCGACAAACGTGACGAGCGCGACCACGACCACGATTGGGACGAACCAGCTTGCCACGACGTCCGCGAGCCTTTGAATGGGCGCTCGTGAACGCTGTGCCTCGCCGACGAGTTTCACAATCCGCGCGAGCAGCGTATCCCCGCCCACGCGCTCGGCGCGCATGACGAACGTTCCCGTGCCGTTGACTGTGCCTCCGGTGACGCTGGCGCCGGCTGTTTTCTCGACCGGGATCGGCTCACCTGTCACCATCGATTCGTCGACTGTTGTCAGTCCGTCGACGACAATGCCGTCGACCGGAACGCGTTCCCCGGGACGAGCGCGCAGCAGGTCGCCGACTCGAACGGCTTCGAGAGGCACATCGCGCTCGACACCGTCCTCGATCCTCCGCGCGGTTTGTGGCGCCAGGCCGAGCAGGTTTCTGATCGCGGCGCTCGTCCGGCTGCGCGCGCGCAACTCCAGCACCTGTCCAAGGAGAACGAGCACGACGATCACGGCCGAGGCCTCGAAGTAGACCGCGACCTGGCCGCCGTCGCGAAACGAGGGTGGAAAGACTTGCGGTGCGAGCGTCGCCGCGACACTGTAGGTGTACGCGGCGCCGACACCGAGCGCGATCAGCGTGAACATGTTCGGATAGCGGTTCACGATCGACGCCCACCCGCGCTGGAAAAACGGAGCTCCACCCCAGAGGACGATTGGTGTCGCCAGGATCATCTGGCCCCACGCGACCGCTTGATGGCCGAGCGCATGCATCAGCGGCTGGCCCGGAATGAAATCCGCGATCATCACCACGAGAATCGGCGCGACGAGCGCGAGCGAGATCCAGAACCGCCGCGACATGGCGTCGAGTTCCGGGTTGCTCTCTCCGGCACCGGTATCGACCGTCGGCTCGAGCGCCATCCCGCATTTCGGGCACGTGCCGGGTCCGATCTGGCGCACCTCGGGGTGCATCGGGCACGTGTACTCGACATCAGCTGGCAGGGCCGCCGCCGCAGCGGCGCGCCGCTCCGGGTCGAGGAATTGTTCCGGGTCGGCCTTGAACTGCTCGAGACACGATTCGGCACAGAAGTAATAGGTCTGTCCGCGGTGGTTGACCGTGCCGACGGAGTCGGCCGGCGAAATCGTCATCCCGCAGACCGGGTCGAGGACTTCCTCCGGCGGCGCTTGCACCTGGGTGTTCATGTCGCGTCTCTGTTCATCAGACCACAGGCATTGCGGATGCGGTTCGTTGACACGGCAGCGGGCTGCGGCGTACACTGCGACCCGTCCATTAAGTTTTTAATATTCAAACTCAATGTTTGGACTACTGGAACTGGCGCTCGGGTCCATGTTGGCTACAACTTACGGCCAGCTGCCAGCGGCCACCGCTCCGCCGGCTGCCCAGGCGCCCTCGAGCGCGTCCAGCGTCGGCACCCGCCACAGGACCTTTGTCAGGCTACATGGACTTCCACCTGAACGAGCCGACGGACGACGACCCCGGCGATCCTCGATTTCCACCGCTTCGTCCTGCTCTTCACGCACAGCTTTTCCGATCGCGCTGCGGTTCGTCGGCGAGCTCGAGCTCGAGCACGCGGTCGTCGAAGGCCTCGAAGAGGGCGGCGAGCTCGAGCTCGAGCAGGCCTACCTCGACTTCCTCGTGCACCCGGCGCTGAACTTCCGCGCCGGGCATGGTGCTCGTCCCGGTCGGCATCATCAACGAGCGTCACGAGCCGCCGGTCTTCCACGGCGTCGAGCGGCCGTTCGTCGACACCGTCATCGTGCCGACGACGTGGTTCGAGGCGGGCGCGGGCGTTCACGGCGACCTTCGGGCGCGGCTTTCGGTATCGCGCGTACGCGATGGCGCCGCTCGACGCGACCGCAGTTCAGCGCCGAGGAGGGCCTGCGGGGCAGCGGCGCAGCACGGGAGCGAAGCGCGTCGTCCGCAACGTCGCGCTGACCGGGACGGCTCGAATACGTCGGGCACGCGAGGGCTGCAGACCGGCGTCAGCTTCTGGTCGGGCGATACCGGCTTCAACGTCCCGCGGATCGAGACCTCGGTCGGCCTCTACGAGTTCGACGCGCCGCTTCTCGCGCGGACGGCTCGAAGCGCGCGGACAGTTCGCGCACGTGTTCATCAACGGCGCGGGCGCGCTCAACGACGCGATGGGACGCCTGACCGGCATCGATCCGAACATCGCCGAGCAGCTGCGCGGCGTCTACGTCGAGGTCGCCTACCGCGTCCTGCCCGGCCAGCGTCGCCGCACGACGCGGCGGTGTTCGTGCGCTACGAGAACTTCGACACGCAGTTCCAGATGCCCGCGGGGTCCGTGCCAGCTGCCGCAGTTCGATCGCGACGCCTGGGTGGTCGGCGCGACCTACTGGGTCGATCCCGACGTCGCCATCAAGTTCGACTACTCGCACGTGCGGAACCAGAGCGACGATCGTGCCGCCGCCGCGCTCGTTCAACGTCGGTCTGGGATGGTGGTTCTGAAGCATGACTGAGTCAGGCTCGCGACGCTTGCCGCTGGTCGCTGCGTCGTTCGGCGGCGATCGCCGGCGCGCAGCGGCCAGCCCAGCGGCCCAGCCGCGGGTCGATTCACATCGCCGCCGAGCGGTTCGCCTTCACGCCGTCGGACATCACCGTCGACGAGGGGACGGTCGTCGAGCTGCGCCTGACGAGCGACGACACCGATCCACGGCTTTCGCGTGCATCGGCCTCGGCGATCGCCAACGTCGAGATTCCCGAAGCGCGGCCGCGGCGACGTGCGCGTCACGCTTCGACGCCAACGAGCCGGGCAACTATACGTTCGAGTGCTCGCACGTCTGCGGCGCCGGACACGGGTTCATGCGCGGCGTCATCCGCGTGAAGCCGCGAACGGAGGCGAAGTGAGCCATGACCGCGCGCGGTCACTCGTCGCCGTCGCCGGGCGTCTCTGCTGTTGTCGTCGCCGCGTCGCAATCGGCGCCGGCGCAGGTGAACGGTCCGAGGTTCGGCGACCCGCTGCCGGGCCTTCTTCCGGCGGAGTTCGAGCGCTTCCGCGTCGGGCTCGACGACTTTCTCGAGGTCGAGACGGCCGAAGAAGGCCTCGGCCCGGCCTTCAACGCCACGAGCTGCGCGGTCTGCCACAACGTGCCGGCGGTCGGCGGCGTCAGCCTCGTTTCCGAGGTGCGCGCGGCGTACCGGGATGAGCACGGCCAGATCCGTCCGCTGACCGGCTCCGGACGGCACGGAGCTCGACACGCTCTTCCATCTGTTCTCGAACCCGACGCACGGCTGTCAGCCGGTGATGCCGCCCGAAGCCAACATCATCGCGCGCCGGATTCCGATTCCCGTCTTCGGCGCCGGACTCGTCGAAGCGATCGCCGACGAGACGCTGCTGGCGCTCGAGGATCCCGACGATCGCAACGCCGACGGCATCAGCGGCCGCGCCGCCGCGCGTCGTCGACGTCGGCACCGGCCGGCGTTCGCATCGGACGGTTCGGCTGGAAGGCGCAGCACGCGACGCTGCGCACGTTCAGCGCGCGACGCGTATCGCAACGAGATGGGCATCACCAACGAGCTGTTCCCGGACGAGGCTGGCCGCCGGGGTGCCCGCGGCGCAGATGAAGCGCTGCGATCCGATGCCCGATCCCGAGGACGTCCCCGATCTCCGGACGCGCCTGGCGGCGATCGACAACTTCGAGGCGTTCATGAAGTTCCTGGCGCCCGCCGCCGCGGGGCCGATCAGATCAGTCGCGCGCGGGACGGCGAGCAGATCTTCACCGCGATCGGCTGCGCGGTCGTGCCACGTGCCGGTCGCTCGCAGACCGCGCCGAACGTCGCATCCGCTGTTCTCCCGCAAGCCGGTTCCGCTCTTCTCGGATCTGCTGCTGCACGACGTCGGCACCGGCGACGACATCCCGCAGGCGTCCGCCCTGCCAAATGAGATTCGGACGCCGGCGCTCGTGGGGACTGCGGGTCCGCCGTCCGCTGCTGCACGACGGCAGCGCCAGCACCGCCGAGGACGCGATCGGCCGTCACCGTGGCGAAGCGGACGGCGTCAGGCGCAGGTTCGAGCAGCTGACGCGCGGCACAGCGACAGCTCCTGGTCGCGTTCCTGAATTCGCTTTAGAGACGTCCTCGACGAGAACTTCGACGCCGCGCGCGCGCCGATCGTCATCCGGGACCCGCCGGCCTGGCGCAAGCGCACCGAATCGGCGGCCGCGTCGCGCGTCTCCACCTCGATGGCCTGCCCCGGCTTCAGCCCGTTGCTTTCGATGAAACGCAGGAAGGCGGGATCCTGATCGGCGACGCGCGTCACCCGCAAGCGGTATGCCGAGCGGGCAGGTCAGCAGGCTCTCGAGGTGGCGCGGCGTGATCGTGCCTTCGGCGGTCGGAATCGGATCGCCGTGCGGATCGTGCGTCGGATGGCCGAGCATCTCGTCGATCCGCTCGATCAGGCGATCCGACACGACGTGCTCGAGCTGCTCGGCCTCGTCGTGGACTTCGTCCCAGCTCATGCCCATCACCTGCACGAGGAAGAGCTCGACGAGCCGGTGACGCCGGAGCACGAGCACCGCGAGCTTCTCGCCGGCCGCCGTGAGCCGAACGCCGCTGTAGGGTTCGTACTCCGCCAGGCCCGACTCGGCCAGCGCCTTCACCATCGTCGTCGCCGTGCCGGGCGTCACGTTCAGCGACGACGCGACCTGTCCCATCGAGCACGAGCCGCGCACCAGCCGGCAGGAGCGCCTGGCCCTGGTAGATCGCCTTCAGATAGTTCTCGACGGTGCTCGACGGGAGCATGCAGCGATATTATCCATTGAACGTATGCAGCTGCGGGATCGCATCGCGACCCAGACGGCAAACGGCGCTACGTGCGCGGGCTCTTCGCCACGATCGCGGATCGCTACGATCTCATCACCGTCGTGCTCTCGTACGGTCAGGATCGGCGTTGGAAGCAGCGCCTGCTCGATCTCGCGGCGCCGCCAGCCGGCGCATCGGTACTCGACCTCGCGACCGGCACCGGCGACATCGCGTTCGCGTTCGCGGCGCGCGGCGCGCGCGTGGTCGGGCCTCGACATCACGCGTCGGATGATCGAGCTCGCGAAGCTCAAGACGCCGTCAGGAACGCCGGCGACATTCCTGGTCGGCGACATGCTGGCGCTTCCGTTCGCGAACGGCTCGTTCGACATCGTGACGACCGGCTACGGCCTGCGCAACGTTCCCGATCTCGCGCGCGCCGTCGACGAGATCCTGCGCGTGCTGAAGCCGGGCGGCCAGGCGCTGTCGCTCGACTTCAACCGCCCGGCGAACGCCCTTCGTGCGCACGCTGCTACCTGTGGTACCTCACGGCGTCGGCGGCGCGCTCGGCTGGCTGCTGCACCGCGACCCGGATACGTATCGTTACATCCCGGCGTCGATTCGCCAGTATCCGGGCGCAGGCCTGGTCGGTCGGCTGATGGAGGACGCGCGGCTTCACGCGCGCGCGTTACTACCCGGTGCTCGGCGGGCTGATGGCGATACACCACGCAGTCAAGTGAACGTGAAATTTCAGATTTCAGATTTCAGATTTCTGGACTGAATTGATGGAAGTCGACACATCGGGCTGGTCGGGTGAAGGCACGTTCACGCAGGTCCTGATTGACCGTCTGCAGCAGGTCGACGGCGTGTCGTTCGTGCGGGTCGAGGACGCGCCGGCCAGCCGGTCCGAGGCCGACTACAACTTCGTCAGCAATGAGATCTTCGTCCGCTTCTCGACGAAGGATCGTGAACAGCGGACGACGCGGTTTGGATTCCTGCCTGCCCGGCGGGTCGTGCAGGAAAAAACCATGACCGTTGGCGGGCTGGAGCAGGCCCTTGCCGCCATCGACGGCATCGGCCCAGCGGACTACTCCGACGATGGAATGATTCAGTATTTGCGCACGGAGCGAATCGTTCCGCCGTACCAGACGAAAGGGTACAAGCTGGTCGAACTCGTGAGGATCTATGAAAGTCGGTAGTCGGTCGTCGAGAGTCAGGCGTTCGGCCTTTGACTACCGACTCTCGACTACCGACTCTCGACGACCGACTACTGACGATGGGCTCAGGATCCGACACTTCCGTTGTGCAGCAGTGCCATCCCGCGGCAGCGCCCGTGCACTTGTGTAAAGGGCGGCCTGTGCGGCGTCCGGTTCGGCCATGAGCTTCGTGAAGTCCCTGCTTCAGGCGATTGTGCGCCTGGATGGCGAGGCGGTCGTCCTGCATGTTGGCGAGAAGCCGTACATCGTGACGCCGACCGAACAGGTGGACCTCGCCACGAAGGGGCTCACGATCGACGCCGCGACCGGCATCCTGAACCAGCTGCTGCCAATCGAACCCCAGAACGCGCTCGAGGAGTTCGGCGCGGTCCAGTACCAGATGCCGCCGATCGCGGAGCTGCCGGGCGAGCACTTCACCATTGTGGTGGCGCGCGGCGGCGACGACATCTGGATCGAGATCCGGCGGCGGCAGGTGCCCGACGAGGACCGGGTGCCGCTCGAAATGTTTGCGCCGACGCCTCAGCCGGCGGATTCACCCGAGCCGGCACAGCCGCCTCCGGTGAGAGCTTCGTCAATCCGCAAGATGATGCCGCCCGCCCTCGAGCGCGCCGAGGCGACGGCCCCCGAGCGCGTGCGGCGATCGGCGTCCGACCGCGTGCCGCCAGCGGCACCGGTGAATCCGCCGGCACCACCGCTGGAGCCGGCGCCCGCGCCCGTGGTGCCGCTGACGCGCAGTCCGATCCGGGGCGACGTACCGGCGCCGCTCGCCGACGCGAATTCAGCCAGCCTCGAGCGCGTGCTTCGCCAGGCGGCGGCGCGCGGCGCGTCGGTCCTGTACCTGTCGTCCGGCGCGCGGCCGTCGATTCGCATCGACGGCGACATCGAAACGCTCGACGGCGCGCAAGTCCTGGGTCCGAACGAAGTCGAGTCGCTCCTGCTCACCCTGATGCCGGAACGCGACGCGGAAGCGCTCCGGACGGGTGCGGTCAGCGAGTGGATCTGCGAGATCGCCGACCTCGGGCGCGTGCGCTGCATGACGTTCCGCGACATGCGGGGCCCGGGCGGCGTGTTCCGCCTGATGCGGCCGCGCGGCATCTCGGTCGAGCAACTCGGATTGTCGCGCGGGATCCAGGGGCTCGCGCTCGAACCGGACGGCCTCGTGCTGGTGGCCGGTCCGCGATCGAGCGGCAAGCGGACGCTCATCTCCGCGTTCGTCGATCTCATCAACAAGCGGCGGCGCGACCACGTCATCACGATCGAGAGCGAGATCAGCGTCACCCACGATCGCGTCGGGGCGCTGGTCAGCCAGCGCGAGGTTCGCGGCGGCGCGGACGAGATGCTCGCCGAGGCCCGGGCGGCGCTCCGCGAGGATCCAGACGTCCTGGTGCTCGAGAACGTGCGCACGCCCGACCTGATGCATCTCGCGCTGGATGCCGCGGCCAGGGGGCACCTCGTGATTGGAGGACTCGCCGCCTCCAGCGCCGGCGACGCGATCGATCGCATCATCGATCTGCATGCAGCAGAGTTGCAGCGTCAGGTGCAGCTGTCGCTGGCCCATGGCCTGCGCGGTGTCGTCGCGCAGGTGCTCCTGAAGAAGATCGGCGGCGGGCGGGTCGCGGCGCGCGAAGTGCTCCTCAATACGCCGGCCGTGCGCAGCCTGCTGGCCGAGGGAAAGACGTCGCAGCTCCCGCTGGCCATCGAAGGCGGACGCGCGCACGGCATGACGCCGCTGAACGATGCGCTGGTCGGATTCGTGCAGAGCGGCGCGGTCGACGTGCGCGAAGCCTACCGACATGCGGCCGATCGAGCCGGGTTTCTCGCGCTCCTGAAACGCCAGGGCCTCGACACGTCGGCGCTCGAGAAATACGCCTAACTTCGGCATTTCTCGACCAGAGGCTCCAGTTCCTCGAGCACGAACGCGAGGACATCCTCTTCGGTCACGTCGCGAACCCGTCCTTCGCCAATCGGCCGCTCGTGCTCGATGACGCGCCGGCCGCGGGCGCGGCGGCTGTGGCCGAGGATCACCGGCTGCTCGCCGGACGTGTCGAGCGACAATCTCGATGTAGTCGTCGGCCGATTTCTCGGAGGCGAGCCGCACGCTGCCGGACGGCGTGAAGACGCCGAACGCGAATCCCTGCACCTTCAGCGCGTTCGCGACCTGGCGAACGAGCGGCACGGCAATCGTCTCGAGAAACGTCGGCGTAGTCCCGCGACGCCTCGTCGGAGCGCACCCGCCGCTCGGCGGCGGCCCGCTTCGCACGGTCGACCGTCTCGGTGACGCGGCGCCTGACGTCGGAGATTTCCATCAGATCACTCCCTTGGCGCGCAGCGCGTCCAGATCCGCCGCGGCGACGCCGGCGTCCCCGGTGAGCACGGCCGCGGTGTGCTGGCCGAGGCTGGGCGGAGGCGTCCGGATCGACGCCGCCGTGTCGGACAGCTTCAACGGTGTGCCGAGCACGCGCATCGCGCCCACGGTCGGATGCTGGAGCTCAGCGACCATGGCGCGCGCGGCGATCTGCGGATCGGAAAACAGCTCGTGGAGATCACGCACCGATCCGCACGGAACCCCGGCAGCCGTGAGCCGCTCGATCCAGGACGCGCGCGGCTCGGCGCCGAGCCGCGCCGCCACCAGCGGCCTCAACTGGTCGTAGGCGAGGACGCGCTGCCGGTTGGTGGCGAACCGCTCGTCCTCGGCGATTCCTGCCACGGCACAGAAGCGGCGCCACTGATCGTCGTTGCCGACTGCCAGCACGAACTCGCCATCGGTCGCGGAAAACGTTTCGTAGGGCACGATCGTCGGGTGGCGGTTGCCGAGCCGGCCTGGCGGCGTGCCTGTCGCGAAGTAGATCCCGGCCTGGTAGCTCAGGAGCGCGGCCACGGAGTCGAGCATCGCGATGTCGACCGCTTGTCCGCGTCCAGTTCGCTCGCGCGCAAAGAGTGCCGCGGTGATGGCCTGCGCGGCGAACATGCCCGACGCGATATCCGCGATGGCGACGCCGAGGCGGTACGGTGGACCGTCGCCGCTGCCCGTGATGCTCATCAAGCCGCCCTCTCCCTGCATGACCGCGTCGTACCCGGCTTCCCGGCGCCGGGGCCCGGTGTGGCCGAACCCCGAGATCGAGCAGTAGACGAGCCGCGGGTGCCGCGCCTCAATCGACGCATAGTCGAAGCCGAGCTTGGTCAGCGTGCCGGGCCTGAAGTTCTCGACGAGCACGTCGGCGCGAGCGATGAGCCGCTCGAGCACGGCCCGCCCTTCAGGTTGCTTGAAATCGAGCGTGACGCTCTCCTTGTTGCGGTTGATGCTCAAGAAGTACGCGCTCTCGCCCGACTGGAACGGCGGACCCCAACCTCGTGTGTCGTCTCCCTTGCCCGGCTGTTCGATCTTGATGACTCTGGCGCCGAGGTCGGCCAGGAGCATGGTGCAGTACGGTCCCGAGAGCACCCGGGTAAGGTCGAGGACGGTGATACCTTGAAGGGGAGTCATATGGGTGATGGATCGCGCTCGATCGTCGTGTTCGCCGGCAGCGCCTGAACGAGCTGCGACAAGGTGAAGGAGTTTCTTTCACGCGCCGGCGCCACGTTCACCGTGATGAACGTCGACGAGGACGATCACGCCTACGATGCGCTCCTTGCCCGCGGCCTGCGCTCGGTTCCGGTGACCATCGTCGGCGACCTCGTGATTCGCGGCTACGATCCGGCGGCGCTCGAGCAGGCGCTCGCCGCGCAGGAATAATATACTCACCCGGCCTTGACGCTTGCGGCCACGCCAACGCTCGCGCGGATTCCGGCTGGCGACTTCCTCATGGGCGCGGCCGACGCCAGCGAGGACGAGCGTCCCGTGCACCGGGTGCACCTCGGCGAATTCTTCATCGGCCGCTTTCCCGTCACCCAGGACGAGTACGCGCGCTTCGTCCGCGCGACGGGCTACCAGCCGCCGGAGGTACGAGAACCGCCGCTCATCGCGAGCGAAAACGATGTGCTGTTCCGCGATCTGGCCGCGCGCTACGCCTGGCGCGATGGAGCGCCGCCCGACGGCCACGGCAGTCATCCGGTCGTCCTGGTGAAATACGAGGATGCGGCGGCGTACTGTCGATGGCTGACTGAGGCGATCGGACAGGTGGTGCGCGTGCCGACCGAGGCCGAATGGGAAAGGGCGGCCCGCGGCGGGATCGCAGGGTTCAGGTACCCGTGGGGCAACGAGATCGATCCATCCCGCGGCAACTTCCTCGCCGATCCCGCGTCCAAGCGCCAGCGGGGGACGCGGCCGACCGGGACGTATCCCCCGAATGCGTACGGCCTCTACGACATGGCGGGGAACGTCTGGGAATGGGTGTCCGATTGGTACGGCCGCGACTACTATGCGGCCGGCGAAGCGGTCGACCCGAAGGGTCCCGCGATCGGGAACGCTCCGGATCGTGCGCGGCGGCGCGTGGGTGAACGACGACGTGTCGATGCTGCGGTGCGCCTATCGGCACAAGGTGCCGCCGGATACTTACGCATACAGTATAGGGTTCAGGATCGTATGCTCCGAAACATGATCGGCCTGGTGCTTTCGGCGACGCTCGCGATGACCATTCCCGCCGCCGCGCAGGAACCTTCGTCCCCGTCCGTGCCGATGATCGTCACGACCGGTGAGGCGGTCGTCCGCCGCGCGCCGGACCGCGCGTTTCTCGTCGCCGCCGTCGAGACGCGCGCCAAGGATCCGAAAGAGGCGCAGTCACAGAACGCCAAGGCCATGACCGCCGTACAGGCGCGCGTGACCGGTTTGGGGATTCCAAAGGACGCTGCCCGAACCCTCGGATACAACATCCAGCAGGAATTCGACTTCGTGAACGGCCGACGCGTGCCGCGTGGATACGTCGCTCGAAATGCGGTGGAGGTGCGCGTCGACGCGCTCGAGCGGCTCGGGGAGCTGCTCGATGCCGTCGTCCAGGCCGGCGCCACCACTGTCAGCGGCGTTCGATTCGACCTGCGCGACCGTGCTGGCGCCGAACGCGAGGCGCTGCGCGCAGGCCGTCGCCGATGCCCGCGCCCGCGCTGAAGCGGCGGCATCCGGCGTCGGCAGGACGATCGATCGCGTGCTGCGCATCGACGACACACGGCGCGAAGTGCCACGGCCCATGCCAATGGCCATGATGGCGCGTGACGTGGCGCCGGCCGACGTGGCCACGCCGGTCGAGCCGGGTGAGATCGAAATCCGCGCGCAGGCGACGCTCACCGTCTCGATCAAATGACGACGGCCGACTACGCGCGC
Organism: uncultured Acidobacteriota bacterium; assembly: GCA_963825245.1. Taxonomy (GTDB): domain Bacteria; phylum Acidobacteriota; class Vicinamibacteria; order Vicinamibacterales; family CAVVIG01; genus CAVREM01. Next base: position 428,215 of record CAWGSJ010000014.1, on the reverse strand, counting down.
GTCCGGCGCCTCTTGATGCGGCGCGATCCAATCCTTGCCGTCACGATTCGCCGGATCGGTGCGTGCGGGATGGCGTCGCGCCTTCTCACCGACCATCTGACGACGCTCGTTCGAGCGATCGTGGGACAGCAGCTGTCGTCGAAAGCGGCGGCGACAATCTTCGGCCGGCTGCGCGCCCTCTTTCCGGACGGACAGATCACGGTTGACGGCCTCCAGGCGCTGAGTGACGCGGCCCTGCGCGGCGTCGGCTTGAGTTCGCAGAAGCTGGCTTACCTTCGAGACCTTTCGGCGCGCATCGCGGATGGTCGTCTGCTGCTAAACGAGCTCGACGAGTTGTCGGACGAGCAGGTGATCGAGCGGCTGACGGCGGTCAAGGGCTTCGGCCGGTGGACCGCCGAGATGTTCCTGATGTTCCGGCTGCAGCGGCCAGACGTCCTGCCGGTCGGCGACCTCGGCATCTGCACGGCCGTCCAGCGGATCTATCGGCTGCGGCAGCGGCCGAAGCCGAAGCGGCTGATCAAGATCGGTGAGGCATGGCGGCCGTATCGGTCCATTGCGTGCTGGTATCTGTGGGAGAGCCTCAAGAAGTCTGAAGTCGGAAGTTTGAAGTCTGAAAAGCGCGACAAGAAGCGATAACTCGTCAAACTTCAGACTTCAGCCTTGCTCTTAAGCCACAGCAACGCGAGTCCCACCGCGATGGCGATCAGCGTCCCGCGCTCGCTGAACAGGGTTTCTTGCCAGCCGAAAGCGGGCGGCGCCGGGTTCCCGCGCGGTTGCGGTGGTCGTGGAATCCATCGCGGGACCGTCCTCATGTAGTCGCGGTAGGGCTGCCCGAGCCTTTCGGCGAGCAGCTGCTCTTCCCACCGAACGATCGCGTGATATTCAAGCGCCAGCAGGAACGCGATTGGAGCGACCAGCCAGGGCAGCTGCGCAACGAGGGCGAGGCCGATCCATAACACCGCGTTCCCGATATACAGCGGGTTGCGCACCCACCTGAAAGGCCCGGACGCGACGAGCGGCCCAAGGCGATCCGCGCGCGTCCGGGAAATCGTCCCGATATGCCTCACCGCGGTCAGACGGAGAAGTTCTCCGAAGACGACTGTCAGCAAGCCGAGCCCCACCAGGACTACGGACGAGCTGGAGGTTGGGAGAATGATGAGCGCGAGGGCAATGGGAAGAGGGATAACCGTCCGGTGCCTGAACAACCATCCGCCGACGCGGGTGAGCATCGAAGGGTGGATTGTAGCCGTCCGGTCCCCGGTTATAATTCGGACTACAAGGTCGCATATCGGTCATGTCGCTACCTGCCTCAGCCTCGGCACCTGCCCGGGCCGCTTCCTCGGTGCTCGACCTGATTGGCCGGACACCGCTCGTCCGGCTGCCGCACTTCGAGCGCGAGACGCCAGGCGTCGAGCTCTACGCGAAGGCCGAATGGCAGAACCCTGGCGGTTCGGTCAAGGATCGGGCGGCCGCCCGGATGATCGCTGGACGGCGAGGCGTCGGGCGCGCTGCGGCCGGGTCTGACGATCGTCGACGCGACGTCGGGCAACACCGGCATCGCCTACGCGATGGTCGGCGCCGCGCGCGGCTACAAGGTCAAGCTGTTCCTGCCCGAGAACGCGAGCCCGGAGCGCAAGCTGATCCTGCGGGCGTTCGGCGCCGAGCTCGTGCTGACCGATCCGCTCGAAGGCACCGACGGCGCGATTCGCGAAGTGCGGCGGATCGTCGCCGAGCACCCCGAGACGTATTTCTACCCCGATCAGTACAGCAACGATTCGCAACTGGCGGGCGCACTTCGACACGACCGGGCCCGAGATCATCGAGCAGACCGGCGGGCGGCTGACGCATTTCGTCGCCGGCCTCGGCACGAGCGGCACGTTCATGGGCACCGGCCGCGCGCTGCGGCAGTTCAATCCGGCGCATCAAGCTGATTTCGTTTCAGCCCGACTCGCCGTTCCATGGCCTCGAGGGGCTGAAGCACATGGCGACGGCGATGGTGCCGGCGATCTACGATCCGTCGCTGGCCGACGAGGATCTGCGCGTCAGCACGGAAGAGGCGCACCGATGGTGCGGCGGCTCGCGCGCGAGGAGGGTCTGCTGGTCGGCATCTCGTCGGGCGCGGCGCTGGCGGCGGCGCTCCAGGTGGCGCGCCGGCTGCGCGAAGGGGTTGTCGTGACGGTGTTCCCGGACGGCGCGGAGAAGTATCTGTCCGAAACGTTCTGGACGGCCGATGAATGACCAAGGCGAGTCAGACGCAGCTTGGCGCCGGCGTGGACGCGGCGATTCGGCGGCACGGCGAGGAGACGTATCCGCACGAGTGCTGCGGCGCGCTGGTCGGCAGCGGCGGCCGGGTGACGGCGGCCGTGCCGCTGCCGAACACGACCGAAGAAGGACCGCGGCGGCGGTTCCTGGTGCGGCCGTCGGACTACCGGCTGGCCGAGCAGCGGGCGAGCGAGCTCGGCGGCGAGCTGCTCGGGTTCTATCACTCGCATCCGGATCATCCGGCGCGGCCGTCGCAGTTCGATCTCGATCACGCGTGGCCGAACTTCGCGTACGTGATCGTCGCGGTGGCGGCCGGCGCGCGCCGCGCGACATGACCGTCTGGTTTCTGAAAGAAGACCGATCCAGTTTCGATGAGGGCGAGCTCAATGGCGACGAAAATCCTGATTCCGACACCGCTCCGGCCGTACACGGATAAGAAGGACGCGGTCGAGGCCGACGGCGCGACGGTCGGCGAGCTGCTCGCCGACCTGACGACGCAGGCACGCGGGCCTGAAGGCGCACCTGTACAACGAGCAGGGCAAGCTGCGCAGCTTCGTCAACGTCTACCTGAACGACGAAGACATCCGCTACCTGCAGAAGGAGCAGACGCCGGTGTCGGCGGGCGACACGATCAGCATCATTCCGTCGGTGGCCGGCGGCGCGCCGACGAGCACCGACGATCGAACGCGACCGATCGATCCGCGCCGATCGTGGCGTCCGGCTTCAGCCGACGAGCTCCCGCAGCTGACCAACGACGAGATCAAGCGCTACAGCCGGCATCTGATCATGCCGGAGGTCGGCGTGGACGGGCAGCGCCGGCTGAAGGCGGGCAGCGTGCTGTGCATCGGCGCGGGCGGCCTCGGATCGCCGGCGGCGATGTATCTCGCGGCGGCCGGCGTCGGCACGCATCGGCGTCGTCGACTTCGACGTCGTCGACTTCAGCAACCTGCAGCGGCAGATCATTCACGGCACGCCGGACGTCGGCCGCTCGAAGCTGGCGTCGGCGAAGGATCGGCTGCGACGCGATCAACCCGCACGTCGAGGTCGAGACCTACGAGACGGCGCTGTCGTCGGAGAACGCGCTGCGAGCTGTTCGAGCCGTACGACGTCATCCTCGACGGCACCGACAACTTCCCGACGCGGTATCTGACCAACGACGCGTGCGTGCTGCTCGGCAAGCCGAACGCCTACGGCAGCATCTTCCGGTTCGAGGGGCAGGCGTCGGTGTTCGCGACGAAGGACGGCCCGTGCTATCGCTGCCTCTATCCCGAGCCGCCGCCGCCCGGCCTCGTGCCGAGCTGCGCCGAAGGCGGCGTGCTCGGCGTGCTGCCCGGCGTCATCGGCGTCATCCAGGCGACCGAAGCGATCAAGCTGATCACCGGCATCGGCGAGCCGCTCATCGGCCGCTTCCTGATCTACGACGCGCTGCGGATGCGGTTCCGCGAGCTGAAGCTGCAGAAGGATCCGGACTGCCCGGTGTGCGGCACGCATCCGACGGTCACGAAGCTCATCGACTACGAGCAGTTCTGCGGCATTCATCCGGCCGCGCCGGAGACCGCTGCCGTGAACGCTCCGCAACCCGGCGACCGAGATCACCGTCGGTCGAGCTGAAGCAGCGGCTCGACCGCGGCGACAAGCTGACGCATCGTCGACGTCCGCGAGCCGAACGAGTACCAGATCAACCGGATCCCGGGCACGGTGCTCATCCCGCTCGGCGAGGTGCCGCGGCGGTACGCCGAGCTCGACCCGGACGACGAGATCGTCGTGCACTGCAAGATGGGCGGCCGGAGCGCGAAGGCGGCCGATTTCCTGCGGTCGGTCGGGTTCAAGCGGGTGCTGAACCTCAAGGGCGGGATCCTCGACTGGATCGACAAGGTTGATCCGAGCCAGCCGAAATACTGAAGTCGTAGTGCGGGCCCTCAGGCCCGCGTGCTAATATAGGACTGAGCTGGTCGGATATGTTGAGACTCTCGAAAAAGGCCGATTACGCGCTGATGGCCATGAAGCACCTGGCGCTGCGGGGCGACCGCGGGTCGTCGAGCGCCCGCGAGATCGCCGAGCAGTACGACATCCCGATCGAGCTGCTGGCGAAGGTGCTCCAGCGGCTGGTGCGGCGCGGCCTGCTGGCGTCGCATCAGGGCACGCGCGGCGGCTATCAGCTGGCGCGGGTGCCGGCGCAGATTTCGGTGGCCGACGTGATTCAGGCGATCGACGGTCCGGTGACGGTGACCGCCTGCTCGACCGAGGAGGGCACGTGCGAGCAGTTCGCGAAGTGCAACGTGCGCGATCCGCTGTGGCGGGTGCGCGAGCGGATTCTGGCGGCGCTCGGCGAGTGCACGATCGCCGAGCTGGCGGCGGATATCCCGGCGCCGGCGACGTCGACGCGCGCGGCGGTGCTGCACCCGCATCTGTAGGGTTTGAAGGGGGGCCTTTTTAGGCCCGCCGTCGTTGTAGTGCGGACCTTTAGGTCCGCCTGAGAGAAGAAAACGAATGGCCATCAAGCTTCCGATCTACATGGACTATCACGCGACGACGCCGGTCGATCCGCGCGTCGTCGAGGCGATGCTGCCGTACTTCACCGAGCACTTCGGCAATGCCGCCAGCCGCAACCATCCGTTCGGCTGGGAGGCCGAGGAGGCGGTCGAGAAGGCGCGCAAGCAGGTCGCCGATCTCATCGGCGCGAACGCGAAGGAGATCGTCTTCACGAGCGGCGCGACCGAGTCGGACAACCTCGCGATCAAGGGCGTCGCCGAGATGTACCGCGAGAAGGGCAATCACATCATCACGTGCGTCACCGAGCACAAGGCGGTCATCGACACGTGCAAGCGGCTCGAGAAGGAAGGCTACCGCGTCACCTATCTGCCGGTGCAGAAGGACGGCCTCATCAGCCTCGACGACCTGCGGCGCGCGATCACCGACAAGACGATTCTCATCACGATCATGACCGCCAACAACGAGATCGGCGTCATCCAGCCGATCGCCGAGATTGGCGCGATCGCGAAGGAGAAGGGCATCCTCTTCCACACCGACGCGGTGCAGGCGGTCGGCAAGATTCCGTTCAACGTCAACGACCTGAAGGTCGACCTGGCGTCGATCAGCGCGCACAAGATGTACGGGCCGAAGGGCGTCGGCGCGCTGTACGTGCGGCGCCGCAATCCGCGCGTGCTGCTCGCGCCGATCATCGACGGCGGCGGCCACGAGCGCGGCATGCGGTCGGGCACGCTCAACGTCCCGGGCATCGTCGGCTTCGGCAAGGCCGCCGAGCTGTGCCGGCTGGAGATGGCGGCCGACACCGAGCGGCTGCGCGCGCTGCGCGAGCGCCTGAACGAGAAGCTGCACAAGGGGCTCGACGAGATCTACATCAACGGCTCGATGGAGCACCGGCTGCCGCACAACCTGAACATCAGCTTCGCGTACGTCGAAGGCGAGTCGCTGCTGATGGGCATCAACGACGTCGCGGTCTCGTCGGGGTCGGCGTGCACCTCGGCGAGCCTCGAGCCGTCCTACGTGCTGAAGGCGCTCGGCGCCGGCGACGACCTGGCGCACTCGTCGATCCGCTTCGGCCTCGGCCGCTGGACGACGCGAGGAAGAGGTCGACTACGTCGCGGACAAGCTGATCACGGTCGTGACGCGGCTGCGCGAGATGTCGCCGCTCTACGAGCTGGCGAAGGAAGGCGTCGATCTGTCGACGATGCAGTGGGAAGTGCATTAGTCGGGAGTAGTGCGGACCTTTAGGTCCGATTCGAAGGTGTGCGGACCTTCAGGTCAGCTTTGAGAGGACACGATGGCTTATTCGAACAAGGTGATCGACCACTACGAGAACCCGCGCAACGTCGGGTCGCTGCCGAAGGAAGATCCGAACGTCGGGACCGGGCTCGTCGGCGCGCCGGAGTGCGGCGACGTGATGAAGCTGCAGGTCAAGGTCAACCCCGAGACCGGCGTCATCGACGACGCGAAGTTCAAGACGTTCGGCTGCGGCTCGGCGATTGCGAGCTCGAGCCTGGCCACCGAGTGGCTCAAGGGCAAGACCGTCGACGAGGCGCTCGCCATCAAGAACACCGACATCGTCACCGAGCTGAGCCTGCCGCCGGTCAAGATTCACTGTTCGGTGCTCGCCGAGGACGCCATCAAGGCGGCGATCAGCGACTACAAGAAGAAGCAGGCGACGACATCGGGTGCGACGGTCGACAAACACGAGCAGCCGACTGCGTAGCCGACGTAGTAGCTGACGTAGTGCGGACCTTTAGGTCCGCTTGAGAGCGATGATTCAGATCAGCGAGACCGCGGCGCGCAAGATCCGCACGTTGATGGCCAAGCAGGGCATCGACGAGGGCGGACTGCGCGTCGGCGTCAAGGGCGGCGGCTGCTCGGGCCTGAGCTACACGTTCGCGTGGGAGCGGCAGGCGCGGCTCGGCGACGAGGTGTTCGAGGGGCCGCGACGGCGCGAAGATCTTCGTCGACAAGAAGAGCCTGCTGTATCTGAACGGCACGGTGCTCGACTACGACACGAGCCTGATCAGCAAGGGGTTCGTCTTCAACAACCCGAACGCGAAGTCGACCTGCGGCTGCGGCAGCTCGTTCGGCGCTGATAGAAGCGAAGTGCTGACGCTCGCCTCGCCTCTGACCAACGGCCACCCCCACGGTTCAGATCTGCCGGACCTGCGGCGGCGGCGCGCCGGTCGACGTGCACTTCTGCCCGCAGTGCACGAAGATCCTGACGCTCGGCCGGCAGGGCGACTACTTCGCGTTTCTCGGGGTGCCGCGCAAGCTGAATCTCGATGCCGCCGATCTCGAGCAGCGTTTCCGGGCGCTCAGCCGCCAGTTTCATCCGGACTACTTCTACAACGCGACGCCGGCCGAGCGGCGCGCGAGCCTCGAGCGCTCGTCGTACCTGAACGACGCGTACCGGACGCTGCGGCAGCCGATCGCGCGGCTCGAGTACCTGCTGAGCTCGAAGGGATGGATCGCCGGCGCAGCGATCGGCCCGATGCCGCTGCGGAGCCCGACAACAAGGTGCCGCCGGCGCTGCTCGAAGAAGTGTTCGCGCTGAACGAGGAGCTCGACGAGGTGCGCGAGCTGCGAGCGGCGGCGCGCCGGCCGAGGAATGGAAGGCCGGCTGCAGACCGCGCGCGCAGCCGATCGAGCGCAAGCGCGGCGAGCACGAGGCCGCAGCTCGAGGCGCTGTCCGCGAAGTGGGACGCGGTCGATCGAACGCGGACGCTGGCGAAGACGAGCGCCGGCAAGTGCTGCTCGCGCTGCGAGAGCGGATGCTCGAGCGGAACTACATCCACAACCTGCTGGCGGGCATCGAGCGAGAGAACTGGCGCAGCAGCATGAGCAAAGTCGTCGGCATCGATCTCGGCACGACGAACAGCCTCGTCGCCTACGTGGAGGACGGCGTGCCGGTCGTGATCCGCGACAAGAGCGGCGATGGGCTGGTGCCGTCGGTCGTGTCGGCGGCGGGCGACGGGACGATCTACGTCGGCCGCGAGGCGCAGCGGCGGCTCCTGACCGATGCGAGCCGGACGGTGTATTCCGTCAAGCGGTTCATGGGCAGGGGCTCGACGATGTCGGCGACGAGGCGCGGCTGTTCCCGTTCCGGGTGGCAGGTGAAGCGGCGGGCGTCGTGCGGATCGGCCTCGGCGATCGCGAGTTCACGCCGCCGGAGATCTCCGCGTTCATCCTGCGCGAGCTGAAGCGCCGCGCCGAGGAGTTCTTCGCCGCGCAGGGCGAGATCGACTCCGAGGTCGATCGCGCGGTCATCACCGTGCCGGCGTACTTCAACGACGCGCAGCGCACCGCGACGCGCGACGCCGGCCGCATCGCCGGCCTCGAGGTGCTGCGGATCATCAACGAGCCGACGGCGGCGTCGCTCGCCTACGGCCTCGACAAGCGGCACACGCGGCCTCATCGCCGTCTACGACCTCGGCGGCGGCACGTTCGACATCTCGATCCTGCGCGTCGAGGACGGCGTGTTCCAGGTGCTGTCGACCAACGGCGACACGCATCTCGGCGGCGACGACATCGATCTGCTGCTCATCGAGCGCGTGCTCGGCGAGATCCGAGACGCCGAAGCCGTGCGACGTCCGGCTAAAGCCGCGACAGCTACGTCGCGGCTTCAGCCGGACGCGCCAACGAATTCGTCCAGGAGATCCGCAAGGCCGTCATCCAGGCGAAGCGGGACCTGTCGGACCGCGACGAGACCGAGATTCGTGTCGGGACGTTCCGGCGGCGGCTGACGCGGGCCGAGTTCGAGGCGATGATCCGGCCGATCGTCGAGCGGACGCTCGCGCCGTGCCGCCAGGCGCTGGCCGACGCCGGGCTCGCAGCCGTCGCAGATCGACGAAGTCGTGCTGGTCGGCGGCTCGACGCGCATTCCGCTCGTCCGGCGGCTGGTCGGCGAGCTGTTCGGCCGGACGCCGCACAGCGAGCTGAACCCCGACGAAGTCGTCGCGCTCGGCGCGGCCGTGCAGGCCGACATCCTCGTCACCGGCAACCGCGAGATGCTGCTGCTCGACGTGACGCCGCTGTCGCTCGGCATCGAGACGATGGGCGGCGTGATGTCGAAGATCATCCTGCGCAACTCGACGATTCCGGCGACCGGCAGCGAGATGTTCACGACCGGCGTCGACAACCAGACGGCGGTCGACATCCACGTGCTGCAGGGCGAGCGCGAGCTGGTCGCCGACAACCGGTCGCTCGCGCGGTTCAAGCTGCGCGGCATTCCGCCGATGCCGGCCGGCCTGCCGCGCGTCCAGGTGCAGTTTCAGATCGACGCCAACGGCATCCTGAGCGTCACCGCGCGCGGAGCTGCGGACCGACGTCGAGCAGACGATCGAGGTGAAGCCGTCGTACGGGCTGACCGACGAGGAAGTCGAGCGGATGCTGCTCGACTCGTTCGAGCACGCCGAGGCCGATTTCGCGGCGCGCCTGCTGATCGAGGCGCAGCAACGAAGCCGAGATCGGTCATCACCGCGACCGAGAAGACGCTGCGCGCGCCGGAGTTCGCCGAGATCGCGCAACGCGAGCTCGCGCCGGGCGAACAGCAGCGGATCGAGTCGGCGCTCGGCGGCCTCAAGACGGTGCTGACGTCGACCGACCGCGAGGCGATTCAGAAGTGGACGCACGCGCTGAACGACGCGACGCAGCACCTGGCCGAGGTCGATGATGAACCGCTCGCGTCCAGGCGGCGCTGTCGGGCAAGAGCATCGATCAGATGTAGGCGGACCTTCAGGTCCGCCGTGTAGGGCGGGCCTCTTTAGGCCCGCCGGATGGACATATGCCCAAAGTCACCTTCATCATCGACGGCGAGTCGCAGACCGTCGAGTTCGAGCACGGCAAGCTGCCGTACTCGCATCACGGCAAGCCGGAGTCGTTTCTCGACGTCGCCAAGAATTTCGGCGTCCCGCTCGAGCACGCCTGCGGCGGCAGCTGCGCCTGCACCACCTGCCACGTCATCATCCGCGAGGGCGCAGCAGCACCTGAGCGAGATGCAGGACGACGAGGCCGATCGCCTCGACACGGCGTGGGGCCTGACCGCCGGAGTCGCGCCTCGGCTGCCAGGCCGTCATCAGCGGCGACGTCGTCTGCGAGCTGCCGATGTACACGCGCAACTACGTGCAGGAAGGCGGCGGCATTCAGCTCGGCAAGTCGGACCGGAAGGAACGGAAGGCGGAGGAGGTCAGGCCGTGAAGTGGACCGACGCCGAAGACATCGGCATCGCGCTCGTCGAGAAATTTCCCGAGCGTCGATCCGCTGACGGTGCGCTTCACCGACCTGCGCGAGCGCGTGCTCGCGCTCGACGGCTTCGACGACGATCCGAAGACGTCGAACGAGCCGAAGCTCGAAGCGATTCAGATGGCGTGGCACGAGGAGTTCAAGGACGCGCAGTCCTAGTTTGCATGTGCGCCGGGATGTAGTGGACGTATGCGTTGAGCAGCGTCAGTTCCTCGGCCTTCTCGTCGACGTCCGCCGCCAGCACATCGCGCATCGACACGATCCCCGCCAGCCGTCCGTCCTGCAGCGCGAGCAAGTGCCGCACGTGCGCCTGCCGCATCCGCGCCAGCCCCACGTCGTAGCTCTCGCTCACGTCACCGACGATGAGATCCGTCGACATGACGTCGCCGACGGTCGTGGTGTCGGGCTGGCGTCCGGCGGCGACGACGCGCGTGAGCACGTCGCGCTCGGTGAAGATGCCGACCAGCCGTTCGCTCTCGACAACGGGAAGCGCGCCGATGTGGTGGACGGCCATCAGCCGCGCGGCGTCGGCAACGGAGGTGGAGCGGGCGACGACAATCGTCTCGCGATCGCCGATGATCGCTTTGATCGATCTCATGGACGCCTCCCTGGTCCGGCCATTCTACGCCGCGCTGAATCGCTGTGCTAGACTCGCGGGATGAGCTGGCGCGGGATGTTCCGGCCGGGCATGCGCGCCTACTTCATCCCGCTCGTGGCCGGCGTCGCGCTGGCGGCAAGCGCGTTTCTCCCCTGGGTCATCGTCGGCGAGGACGTCGCGCTGGTGGGCTTTCCGGATACGGCCGCGCTGTGGATCGCGGGCCTCGGCGCCGCCGCGGCGCTGCTCGCGACGCTCAGCCTGATCACCCGCAAGAACTCACGCCATCCGCTGCTGCTCGTCGGCCTGGTCGCGCTCGGCATCATGTTCCTGTCGTGGCGGATCATGCCGCGCACCATCACCGGCCGCGCGCTGACGCGAAGCCAGGCGGTGGCGATCGTCGACGGCGCGCCGCTCGGCGCCGTGCCGGAGGTCGCGGTGGGATACGGCATCTACGTCGGGCTGATCGCCTCGCTGGTGCTGGTGGCGTTCGGGCTGACGATCGTCATCAAGCGCGCGTCGCAGCCGTACGTGGTTTCCGACGCTGACGACGACGTCGAGTAACCTGGGCGCGCATGCGAATCCTGATCGTGGCTGCGACCGATGCCGAGATGGGCGGCATTGTCGAAAGGCTCGGCGCTCGCCGGCGGCCGGGCGATCGGATGTGCGAGTACCTGTACGCCGGCCGCGACGTGCACCTGCTGGTCACCGGTGTCGGCATGGTCGCAACCGCGGCATGGTGTTCGCGTGCGCTGGCGAGAGCGGTCGTACGATCTCGCGCTGAACGTGGGCCTCTGCGGCAGCTTCGATGAGTCGCTCGCCCCTGGCACGGTCGTTCACGTCGTGTCGGACTGTCTCGCCGAGCTCGGCGCCGAAGACGGCGATCGGTTCCTCACGCTGCAGGAGCTGGGCCTTGAGGACAGTGTCGACAGTGTCGACACTGTCGACCGGGCCGACGCCCGTCTTGGCCGTTGCGCTGAACTACGGAATGCGGCGCCGCCCGCTATCTCCGCTCTCGACGACCTGCGAAAGGCCAGGGGTATTACCGTCAACACCGTTCACGGGCACGAACGGTCGATTGCGGCGGTCGTCGAGCGCCTTCATCCGCAGGTCGAGAGCATGGAAGGCGCCGCGTTCATGTATGCCTGCCTGATGCACGGGGTTCCGTTTGCGCAGATCCGCGCCGTGTCCAACGTCGTCGAGCGGCGGAATCGTTCAGCGTGGAAGATGCCGGAGGCGATTGAGGCGCTGGCCAGTGCGGTGGCCGAGATCGTGACCGGCTCATGAAGCTGTCGCTCGGCGCTTCACCGTGCCCGAACGATTGCTTCATCATCGACGCGATCGTCCACCGGCGCATCGATCTCGAGGGGTTGGAATTCGATGTCCGCCTGGACGACGTCGAGGCGCTGAACCGAGCGGCGTTCGCGGGCGAGCTGGATGTCACCAAGCTCAGCTACCACGCGTTCGCGTTCTGCTCCGATCGCTACGTCGCTGCTCGAACGCGGGAAGCGCGCTCGGCAGGAACTGCGGACCGCTCCTCATCTCCAAACGACAGATCGAGCCTGATCAGGTCGCCGGCGGAACGCTGAAAATCGCCATTCCTGGCCGTTACACGACCGCCAACTTCCTGCTCGGCTTCGCCTTTCCGTCAGCCACGAACCGGACCGAGATGGTGTTCTCGGACATCGAGTCCGCCGTGCTCGCGGGCGAAGTGCGACGCGGGCGTCATCATCCACGAAAACCGGTTCACCTACGGGGCCAAGGGTCTTCAGAAGATCATCGATCTCGGCGAGCACTGGGAGCAGCGAGACCGGTTTTCCGATTCCGCTCGGTGGAATCGTCGCTCGCCGGGCGCTGCCGGCCGACGTCATCGAACGGGTCGACCGCGTCTTCAGGCGGAGCGTCGAGTTCGCGTTCGCCAATCCGGACGTCAGCCTCCCGTTCGTCCGCGAGCACGCGCAGGAGATGAGCGAAGAAGTGATGTACCAGCACATCGAGCTGTACGTGAACGTCTACTCGGTCGATCTCGGCGTGGAGGGCAGGCGCGCTGTCGCAGTGCTGTTCGACCGCGCGGCCGCGTCCGGCGTGATTCCCCCGGTGACGGAGCCGTTGTTCGTTCCGCCCTCTTCGTAGGCCGACCCTGTCAGGGTCGGCATTTCCGGCGCTACCTCGATACTGCCGATAACGCGAGGTGCAGCTGCCGAACGCCTTCCGTCAGGCTGGCGGGACCTGGCTGCAGGATGTAGGTCGACTTGATCTCGTGGATCCGGTTGCAGCGGACAGCGGTGATCGCCTCCCAGCCTGGCCGCGTCCGGATCCGGTCCTTGTTCACCTTCTTGCCGCACCACGACGCGAAGATGATCTCCGGATCGCGGCGCGACGACTTCGTGCGGGATCGACGATCCGATCCTTCGCCAGGCCGGCGCCGGACAGCTCCGGGAAAAATCGGAGTCGCCACCGGCGATCTCGACGAGCTCCTCGACCCAGCGGATGCCCGAGATCAGCGGGTCGTCCCACTCCTCGAAGAACGCGCGCAGCCGCGGCCGGATGCGCCGCGGCCTCGCGGATCCTGCTCGAGATCCGGCTTCGAGGTCGTCCGCGAGCTGCTCGGCCTCGGCCTGGCAGCCGACCAGGCCGCCGAGCATCCGGATCATCTGCAGAATTTCGGCGACCGATCGCTGGTTGAACGTGACCACGGCGATGCCGCGCCGGACCAGCTCGGCGGCGAGGTCGGCCTGGAGATCGGAGAAGGCGAGCACGAGGTCGGGCCGCAGCGCCTCGATCTTGTCGAAGCGCGCGTTGATGAACGCCGACACCTTCGGTTTCTGCCGCGCTTCCGGCGGGCGGACGGTGTAGCCGGACACGCCGACGATGCGATCGCCCTGGCCGAGGAGGTACAGCGTCTCGGTCGTCTCTTCAGTCAGGCAGACGATGCGTTCGGGGTAGTGGCTCATGTCTGTCGGGGACTGGAGGCTGGGGACTGGAGGCTATCACTTGGCCTGTCCAGCCCGCAGCCCTAGTCTCCAGCCCCAGTTTTCATCAGATCAGCGAACACGAATCCGTCGCGTTCGACGATGACGCCGCTCTCGATCGGAATCGGCTGCGAGAACATCGGCCCGGCATACGCGAAGGTGTGGAACTCGCCGCGCTCGCCGCACGGGTCGATCGTTGCCGGCAGATCGCGCGAGCAGCGCCGCGTCGAACTCGCGGCCCGCGAACGATCGATCGAGCACGGCGGATTCACGCACGTGATGCGCGCGCGCCAGGCCGCTCGCGATCATCTCGCGGGCGAGCGCGGTCGTGTCCGCGCCGAACAGCGGAAAGAGCGGCGTCAGGCCGCTGCCAGCGAGCTTCTCCTCGCGATACCGCCGGACGTCCTCGAGGAAGAGATCGCCGAACGCGACGTGCGTGAAGCCGTCCGCCACGTGCGCCGGCTACCGCCGCCGCCATGGCCCGCTCGTAGACCTCGTTCGGGCAGGGCGATGGGATGAAAACCGTCCGCAGCGGCAGGCCGAGCGCCTCGGCCTGCGCCTCCAGCAGCTCGCTCCGGACGGCGTGCATCGCGACCCGGTCTGCCGCTTCGTTGATCGTCGTCAGCAGGCCGCCGATCCTCACGTCGGCGATTTGCCGCAGCACGTGCACGAGCCAGGCGCTGTCCTTGCCGCTGCTCCACGAAACGAGCACACGTCTCATTTGAAGACGTCCGGGTGCAGCACGCGCGCGAAGCGCTCGGCGGCCTGCACGATGCGAGGGCCGGGAACGACGAACTCGTCGCCGACCAGCAGGTGCACCTGCTTGCTGCCGCACCGCCGGAACCGATGGGAGCGCGTCCCAGACGCGCGTCTCGGCGTCGATCTGCTGGCGGCGCGGGCGAATCGCCGTACTGGAGCTCGATGATCACCTCCGGCGCGCGGGCCAGCACCATCTCGGTGCTCATCTCGACCGACTGCCGCTGGAAGTCGGAGAGGACGTCGTTGCCGCCGGCGAGCTCCAGCAGATCGTGCAGGAATCCGTATCCGCCGCTCGCCTCGATTCGGCGCAGCGATCCCGGCTCGCGGCCGAAGACCAGCAAGCGTGCGGGGACGCGAGCGGCCTTCGACCCGGCGCCGCACGTCCGCGAGCCGCGCCTCAATTCGCCCCGCGGCCGCGTCGGCCTCTTTCGCCGCTCCAATACGCGTCCCCAGGGATCGCACGGTCTGCACGATGTCGGGCAAGCCTTGATGCTGGTACCGGAACATCGGTACGCCAGCGCGAGTGAGCTGGCCGATGAGATTGGTCTGCGTCTCGTACACGATCACCAGGTCGGGTTTCAGAGCGAGCATCCGTTCGACGTTGGGATCGAGCAGCCCGCCGACGCGGGGGAAGCGGCTGACTTCCGGCGGGAACCGGTCGAAGGTGCCGACGCCGACGATGCGATCGCTGGCGCCCATAGCGAAGAGCATCTCCGTCGTCGCCGGGATGAGCGAGATGATGCGGCGTGGGGCCGCTTGAGTTCTGGCGTAGTCGGAACCGCAAAGGACACCAAGGACACAAAGGGCCAGGATGAGCCGGGATCGCCGAGTCAGGCGTGGCGGAACAGCAGCCATAGGAAGAACGGCCCTCCAATCAGCGCGGTGACGATGCCGACCGGCAGCTCGATCGGGGCAAACGCGATGCGTGCGATCAAGTCGCAGGCGATCAGAAACGACGCGCCGAACAGCGCGGACGCCGGCAGGACGAGGCGATGATCGGCGCCGACGATCAGCCGGACCAGATGCGGCACGACGATGCCGACGAACGCAATCGGACCGGCAAGCGAGACCGCCGCGCCGGTGGCCAGCGATGCGCTGACGAGCGCGACCCGTTCGGCGCGGGCGACGTCGACGCCGCGAGCGGCGGCCGATTCGGCGCCGATGCTGATCAGAGATCGAGGACGCGCGGCAGCATCGCGAAGCCGATCACGCGATTGCCATCGGAACCGCCGCCACCACGATGGGCGCGAAGGCGCCGACGTCGAGCGACCCCATCAGCCAGCGGACGGTCCGGAAGCGTTTCGGTGAAGTCCGCCAGGTAGCGGACGAATGCCGACACCGCCGAGAGAAGCGCCGTCAGCGTCACGCCCGGCCAGCAGCAGCACGATCGTGGACGTGCCGCGCCGCCGGGCCGCCGAGAGGCCGTAGACGATGGCGAGCGCGCCGATCGAGCCGGCGAAGCTGGCCAGCGGAACGGCCGAGACGCCGAGCAGCGAGAAGTCGGCGTGGAAGGTGATGGCCAGCATCGCGCCGAGCGCCGCGCCCGCCGACACGCCGAGCGTGTCGGGCGAGGCGAGCGGATTACGCAGCAGCGCCTGGAAGACGACGCCCGGCGAGGGCCAGCGCCGCTGCCGACGAGCGCCGCCGCGAGCACGCGCGGCAGCCGCGCGACGAAGAAGATCTGCGCGTCGACGTTGTCGGCGAACGGAATCGAGCGGTCGAACACTCGCCTCAGGCTGATTGGCGTGCTGCCGACGAGCGGCGCCAGAAGCATCGCGAGCAGCGGCCAGCGTCCCGAAGGCCGCGACGGCTGACCGCCAGGCGCCGGCGTACGTCAGGACGTCCGTGGCAATCGGCACCACCGTCAGATGCCCGGCTTCGTCGTGAAAATGCACGTCGGCGTGCACGTCGGAAGGTCGCGCGGATGTTGTCCGGCGTGAGCGTGTCCGCGGTCGGACCGTGCGCCAGCATCGCGCCGTCCCTGAGCAGCACGACCTCGTCGCAGAGCGCGGCGGCCAGGTTCAGATCGTGCGTGGAGACCACCATCGTGGTGCCCTGCGGTCGCGTTCAGCCGGCGCAGGAGCGTCGCCATCTCGAACTGGTACGCAGAGATCGAGCGACGCGGTCGGCTCGTCGAGCAGCAGCACGTTCGGCCGCCTGCGCCAGCGCGCTGGCGATGACGACGCGCTGCTTTTCGCCGCCGCTCAGCGTCGCGAACGGCCGTTCTTCGAGCTCCGCCGTCCCGGTCGCCGCGAGCGCGTGCGCGCGCGATGTCCAGGTCGTCGGCGCCCTCGAGCTCGAACGGCGCCGAGGTGCGGATACCGCCCCATCAGCACGATGTCGAGCACGCTGAAGTCGAACGTCGCGTGCGTTTCCTGCGGCACGACGCGCGATGCGCCGCGCGATGTCCCGCCGCGTCAGCGCCGCGAGCGGCCGTCCGCCGAGCAGCACGCTGGCCGGTCGTGCGGCGTGAGCATCCCGCTCAACAGCCGAAGCAGCGTCGTCTTGCCGGAGCCGTTCGGTCCGAGCAGGCCGACGATCGGCGCCGTGCCGGACAGCGAGCGAGACGTCGCGAAGGACGGTCCGCAGGCTGCGCGGATACGCGAACGTCAGAGGCTCTCGCGCGATCACGGATCGACCACCACGTCGAGCGCCCAGCAGCCCGAGCGCTGCACGTGCCCCTCGCTCGCGCCACCGGAGCGGCGCGCTGAAGAGCGGAGCTGTTCGTGACGAGCGTGTGGTACTCGCCGCGTTCGCCGCAGGGATCGACGCCGAGGCGTCGAAACTCCGCGAACATGTCGCGGCGGAGCACGCGGCCGAGCCACGACTCGTCGAGGAGCTCGGCGCGGGCCGTGACGATCACCGCCTCGCTCGCCGGACGAGATCCATTCCTCGAAGAGGACGTCCGTCGACGAGCCCCACAGCGGCTCGACGGCGGTCAGTCCGGCAGCGGCGCAGATGCGTTCGGCCCACGCCGATGTTCGTCGAACAGGATGTCGCCGAAGATCACGTGGGTGATGCCACGCGCCGCGCGCCTGCTCGAGCGCACCGGTGAACGCTGCGTCGTAGTCGGTCCAGCGTGCACCGGCGGTGATCCTGGCGCAGGCCGAGCCGGTTCGCCTGCGCAGCGAGGACCTCGGGACGCAGTCCGTGCGATCGGCTGCGCGCCGCCTCGTCGTCGCACATCGTGATCATCGCCTCGACGTCGAACGCCTGCGCGGGCGCGCTGCAGCGCGGCGCAGCTGTCCTTGCCGCCGCTCCACGAAACTGCGGCCCGCGGTCTTCTCGAGGCGCACGTCAGAACGCCAGACGCGCGCGCCGACCCGGATCAGCCGGCCGAGCGGCTGATAGCCGAACGGCTCCGAGTAATCAGCGTTGGTCAGGTTGTCGATCGACAGGATGGCGCTGACCTCTCGCGTCAGCGTCAGCGACGACTCGCGTCTCCCACGTGGTGTGCCCTGGATTCTCGGTGAACGGCGGATTGAACAGGCCGAAGTCGCTGTCGACGAACCTGCCGATGAAGACCCCGTTGAGGTCGGCGCTCAGGCGCTGCCACTCGATCGTCGCGCCGACGAACCCCGAGTGCCGGGGACGCCGGAACGCCCATTGGCCGGGCGCGAACAGCACGTTGCCGGGGGAAGTCGTCTCGACGATCTCCGAATCGAGGAACGTGTAGCCGACGCGCGCGCGCGAATCGCCGGGATCGGCGCCGCCTGGACGCCGAACTCGAGGCCGCGGGCGCGCGTCGACGCCGACGTTGAAGATACTGCGCCTCGAACGTCGCCGGAGTCGGTGTGCAGGCGAGATGATGTCGCTGAAGCGATTGTCGAACTAGGTGACCTCGACCTTCGCCCGATCGTGGGCCAGGCGCTGATCGATCGCCGACCTCGACGCTGCGCGATCGCTCGGGCTTCAGGTCCGGGTTGCCGAGGAAGAACGGCGAGAGGCTGAACGACTCGAGCATTGTCGGCTCCTTGATCCCGGTGCCGGCGCTTGCCTTGAGCCGGGTCTCGCCGAAGCGCTCCTGAGCCGGTCCGCGCGACGAAGACAACGCGTCGCCCGCGGCGCCAGGTCGGTGCCGAAGCTGTCGTTGTGCTCGATGCGGGCGCCGACGGTCGCGAAGAACCGCGGCCAGAGCATCTGATGCTGCGCCGAGACGCCGAAGTTGTCGCGGGAATTCGGCGGTCGTTGTCTGCGCCAGCCGGTCCTCCTGGGTCGCCCGTTCGCCGTCCCAGTCGGCGATGAGCGTGAGCCGATGATCGCCGTACGACGGCGAAGCCGCCAGATGCGAGTCGGCCTGGTAGCTCGCATGGTGCCGGTGCAGATCCGCGTGGAGGTCGTCCAAGAAAGTCGCTCGACTGGCGCGTTGCCGTGTGCC
Source organism: uncultured Acidobacteriota bacterium (assembly GCA_963825245.1). Taxonomy (GTDB): domain Bacteria; phylum Acidobacteriota; class Vicinamibacteria; order Vicinamibacterales; family CAVVIG01; genus CAVREM01. Next base: position 409,512 of record CAWGSJ010000014.1, on the reverse strand, counting down.
CGTCGAAGGTCGCCGTGTACGGCGGATCGAGAACGAGGTTGGTCGACGTCTGATTCGAACTGGCCGGCGAGTAGAACGCGCGCTGCGTGAACGCGCCCGTTCGGGTGACTGATCGAACGACACGCTGAAGGCGACGTCGCTCCTGTCGAAGAAGGCGTCGAGATCGGGCCGGCCGAAGGCGGTGGGTCCTGGCGTGCCGACGTGCTCGAGCTCGCCGCGGCTGATCACGCGCAGCGTCGCGTTGGACCGACGCGGAGGCCGACGTTGCCGCTGAGCGTCGTGTTGTCGAGGCTGCTGTTCGGAACGCGGTTGTCGGTGCTGAACTGCGCGACGCCGCCGGAGTAGTCGACGCGGGACGGTTGCGCCAGACACGCTGGCGTTCGCGTGTACCGTGTCCGTAGGTGCCGCCATCGATCTGAACCGATCCGCGCGGGCGCCGCGCGTTCCGTCCGGCCGCCGGGTGAAGAGCTGGATGACGCTGGCCATCGCGTCGGATCCGAACAGCGACGAGTACGCGCCGCGCACGATCTCGACGCGATCGAGGTTCTCGGTCGTCAGGTTGTTGAAGTAGAAGCTGCCGCCCGGCTCGTTGAGCGGAATGCCGTCGAGCAGCACCTTGTTGTAGTCGCTCTCGCCGCCGCGGACGAACAGCGACGTCAGCGCGCCCGGGCCGCCGCTGCGGATCATCATCGCGCCGGGCGTCGTGCCGACGAGATCAGCGACGAGCGGCACCTGCCGGCGCTCGAGATCCTCGGCGGTGAAGACGGTTGCGCTCGCGCCGACCTGGCTGGCCGGCGCCTCGGTCCGCGTCGCCGTGACGATGACGCTCTCGCGAATCGGTCCGACCTTGCAGCACGAGGCGGAGCGGTTCGGCGGTGCACGGCGCGTCAGCCGGTTCGAAGCCGGTCAGCGCAGGCGACGATGCGGCAGTCCGCGGTCTGGCGGGACGGTCGAGCGCGAAGTGGCCGCGATCGTCCGCGAACACGCTGCCGAATCGCGCCCGGCGTCGACGATGCGGACGCAGGCGCGCGGCAGCGGCCGGCCGTCCTGATCGACGACCGTGCCGTGACGACGGTGCGACTTTGCGCCAGTGCCGGCATGGCGCGGCGAAGCGCGAGTGCAACAGGACGACGAGAATGCGAGGGCAGGCGGCAGCACGAGCCGCCTCGAGCGGAAGCGTTGCATCGGTGCTCCTTTCGGCGTCTCACGCGCCGATGAAGGACGCCCCCGGTGGCCAGGTTTCCTGACTCGCGGATCGACGCGGCTTTCCCGTCTTCCCGGGCGGTTCGCGCCCAGTGACCCGATCGGCGAACGCCGCTAGCCGCTTACAGTGGCGGGACCGTGTGGGCTTTTCACCCACTTCGCGTGGCCGCCGGGGCGAGCGTCAGATTGTGTGCGCGAGCTATACGCAGATTGCGCCGGACCTGGAGCGATTTTTCACGTAACATATCTTGTTCGGCAGCAGGTTCACAATCATACACGTTCCCAACTCGACGAGGAGCGCATGAGCAAGAGTTCGACCGTCACCGTTCGCGAGAAGCCTGTCGAAGAGGTGGCTTCGGCGAACGGCCGGCGGCCTCACGATTCACGGCGAGACGTTCGTCGTCCAGACCGATCAGCGGATCGAGCTCGTCGATCTCACCAATCGCGTGATGGAGTTCGTCCGCCGCTTCAACATCCGCGAGGGGCTCGTCAGCCTCTGGTCGATGCACACGACCTGCACGCTGTTCATCAACGAGTTCCAGACGGCGCTCCTGTCCGACATCAAGCGCTTCCTCGAGCAGATGGTCGCGCGCGACGCCGAGTGGATGCACAACAATCCGGAGCATTCCGACTGCGACCGCATGAACGCCGACTCGCACCTGCGCGCGCTGCTGCTCGGCCACAACCTCACGCTGCAGGTCAGCGGCGGCGAAGTCGTGCTCGGGCAGTGGCAGCGCATCCTGATGGCGGAGCTCGACGGCCCGCGCGCGCGCTCGCTGCGGATTCAGATCTTCGGCGTCTCCTGAACTGGCGAATCGGTCAGTCGGTAATTGGTGATCGGCAATGACCAATTACCAGATGACCGATCACCGATTACCAGATGCAGCTCCCGTCTCGCGCCGCCGGCCTCCTGACATCGCCGACAAGCTCGACGCCGGCGTGCGCCTGACCTCGACGACGGCGTCCGCCTGTTCGATGCGCCCGATCTGCTGGCCGTCGGCTGGCTCGCCAACCGCGAGCGCGAGACGCGGCACGGCGCGCGCACCTACTACAACTACAACATCCGGCTCGAGGCGACCAACGTCTGCGTCGCGAGCTGTCTGTTCTGCTCGTTCGCGCGGCTGCAAGCCGGGCGACCCCGGCGCCTACACGATGTCGCTCGAAGAGGCGTGGGACAAGCTGCGGCAGCGCGGCGCATCAGCCGCTCACCGAAGTCCACGTCGTCAACGGCCTGCACCCGGATCTGCCGTTCGACTACTACACGGAGCTGCTGCGCGGCTTCAAGCGGATCCGGCCGGACATCCACCTGAAGTGCTTCACCGCGGTCGAGATCGCGTTCTTCGCCGACCTCTACGGCATGACCGACGAGCAGGTGCTGCGCGAGCTGATGGCGGCCGGGCCTCGACTCGCTGCCGGGCGGCGGCGCCGAGATCTTCGCCGAGCGCGTGCGCCGGAAGATCGCGCACGACAAGTGCGGCACCGAGCGCTATCTCGAGATTCATCGGACCGCGCACCGCCTCGGCATGCGCTCGAACGTGACGATGCTCTACGGGCACATCGAGACGGCCGAGGAGCGCGTCGATCACATGCTGCGCGCGCGCGCGCTGCAGGACGAGACGGGCGGCTTCCAGGCGTTCATCCCGCTCGCGTTCCATCCCGACAACAACCAGATGCGCAAGCTGCCGGCGCCGAGCGCCGCCGACACGCTGCGCGTCCACGCCGTCGCGCGGCTGATGCTCGACAACATCCCGCACGTCAAGGCGTTCTGGATTGCGACCGGCGTCGAGGTGGCGCAGACGTCGCTGTGGTTCGGCGTCGACGATCTCGACGGCACCGTGCAGGAAGAGAAGATCTACCACATGGCCGGCGCGCGCACGCCCGAGGCGATGACGACGCGCGAGATCGCGCGGCTCATCGCGCGCCGCCGGCCGCGAGCCGCTCGAGCGCGACACGCTCTACAACGTGATCAGTCCGGCGATGCCGCGTCAGTCGGCCTGACTCGCCGTAGCTGGACCGTCGCGACGATCGCGGTCCGGCGAAGGCTGGCCGTCCCTGCGCGACTGTTATAATCTAGATGAACGCCAAGCTTCGTTCGCTCGAAGAACGGAGCGTGGCTTTTTCGCGTCCCGACTTTGAGAAAAATTTCACAAGGGCACAGATGCTGCTGCCCGTCCTGACGGCGTACGAGAAAGAGCACCTCGCCGAGCGCCAGCCGCTGCCGGAGCGCTACCTCGGCCTGTCCGACGAGGAGATGGACGCGCGCATCGCGGCCGCGCAGAGCGACGCTCGGCCGGCGCCTCGTCATCCTCGGCCACCACTATCAGCGCGACGAGGTGATCAAGTTCGCCGACTACACCGGCGACTCCTACAAGCTCGCGCAGCAGGTCGAGCCAGCATCCCGACGCCGAGTTCATCGTCTTCTGCGGCGTGCACTTCATGGCGGAGAGCGCCGACGTGCTGAGCGCCGACGCATCAGCAGGTGATCCTGCCGGACCTCGCCGCCGGCTGCTCGATGGCCGACATGGCGGACGCCGAGCAGCTCGAGATGTGCTGGAGCGATCTCGAGCAGATGGGCGTGCTCGCGCGGCGACGGCACGGCGCCGGTCGTCCCGGTCACCTACATCAACTCGGCGGCGGCGATCAAAGCGTTCTGCGGCGAGCGCGGCGGCGTCGTCTGCACCTCGTCGAACGCGGCGGCGACGCTGCAGTGGGCGTGGGAGCGCGGCGAGCGCGTCCTGTTCCTGCCCGATCAGCATCTCGGCCGCAACACCGCCTACAAGATGGGCGTGCCGCTCGACGAGATGGTCGTGTGGGATCCGAACGAGATCTGGGGCGGGCTCGAGCCGGACGCGGTGAAGCGCGCGCGCATCATCCTGTGGAAGGGCCACTGCTCGGTCCACACGCGCTTCACCGTGCGGCAGATCGAGACAGCTGCGCGCGCAGCATCCCGGGCGTCCGCGTCATCGTGCATCCCGAAGTGCCGTGGGACGTCGTGCAGGCGGCCGACGACTCCGGCTCGACCGAATACATCATCAAGCCAGGTGAAGGACAGCCCGGCCGGATCGGTGTGGGCGGTCGGCACCGAGATCCACCTCGTCAATCGGCTCGCGCAGCGAGGTGCAGCCCGAGCGCACGGTGCTCTCGCTCGATCAGTTCGGCTGCCTCTGCTCGACGATGTTCCGCGTCTCGCCGAACCACCTGCTCTGGATGCTCGAAGGGCTCGTCGACGGCGAGGTCCACAACCGCATCGTCGTGCCGGACGACCAGAAGCACTGGACGAAGGTCGCGCTCGACCGGATGCTGTCGATCCGCTGAGCGCCGGCCTCCGGACGCGTTGCCGTCCCGTAGTGTACGATCCTGCAGGTTCTGCAGTCGACCGATCGACAAGGAGGACGTCCGATGGCTCACTCGCTTCCGCCTCTTCCGTACCCGCCCGACGCGCTCGAACCGCACATCGACAAGCAGACGATGGAGATTCATCACGGCAAGCATCACGAGGCGTACGTCAACAATCTGAACGCCGCGCTCGAGAAGCATCCCGAGCTGCAGTCGAAGAGCGTCGAGGATCTGATTCGCGGCATCAGCACGCGTGCCCGAAGACATCCGCACCGCCGTGCGCAACAACGGCGGCGGCCACGTGAATCACACGATGTTCTGGCAGATCATGGGGCCGAACGCCGGCGGCGCGCCGACCGGCGCGATCGCCGACGCGATCAACGTCGTCGTTCGGCAGCTTCGACACGTTCAAGGAGCAGTTCGAGAAGGCCGGCGTCGGCCGCTTCGGCAGCGGCTGGGCGTGGGTCGATCGACAGCGGCGGCAAGCTGGCGATCGAGAGCACGCCGAACCAGGACAGCCCGCTGATGGAAGGCAAGAAGGCCGGTCTTCGGCGTCGACGTCTGGGAGCACGCCTACTACCTGAAGTACCAGAACCGCCGGCCCGACTACATCGACGCCTGGTGGAACGTCGTGAACTGGGCGGAGATCAACAAGCGGCTCGGCAAGTAGGGCAGGTAGGGCAGGTAGGGCAGGTAAGGCGGTCAGGCCAGCCTGACCTGCCTGCCAGCCCGCCTGACTGCCTGACGTGATCCTCTTCCTCTTCCTCACCCACCTCGGCTCGGCATCGTCTTCACGCTCGCGTTCGTCTCGCGCGAGGCGGGCGTGAAGTTCTTCCGCTTCAACGCCGGGCTGGCCGCGATCCTGATCGCGGTCGCGCTTCGCGTTCCGGCCGATCGAGCGACACCGGCGCGTCGGCACGCGCGGCGCTCGTCGGCGCTCGCGCGTCGCCGAGGCGGCGGTCGTGCTCTACTGGGCGACGGTCGGCCGGGCGCTCGCGTCGATCCGGCCGGCGATCGTCGGCCGTCGCGTGCGCGGCCGGGCTGGTCGCGCTCGTCGCGCAGGCGCTCGACGTGCGGCCGGCTGGCCGCGGTCGACGTCCAGGCGCTGACGGTCGCCAGCTTCCTCAGCTCGGCGGCGCTGCTCGGCGGCGCGTGCACGGCGATGATCCTCGGGCCACTGGTACCTCGTGATTCCGTCGATGCAGGTGTCGCACCTGCAGTCGATCGTCAAGGTGCACATCGCGTCGATGGTCGTGCGGGTCGTCGTGGTCGTGGCGGCCGTGTTCGTGGCGATCGTGACGTGGCAGCCGGGGCTCGGGCCGAGCTTCCGGCACTACATCCTCGTCGGTCGAGCGGCATCTTCTTCTGGCAGCGCGTGCTGTTCGGCCTGGCCGGGCCGGCGCTGCTGTCGTATCTGACGTGGGAAACGGCGAAGATCCGGTCGACGCAGTCGGCGACCGGCATTCTCTACGTCGACTTCTTCACCGTCGTCGTCGGCGAGGTGCTCGCGAAGTACCTGCTGCTCGCGACGCGCGTGCCCGTGTAGTACAGTGAACCGTTTGCGGATTGCACCGCGGTCCGGAACCTGTGCAATTTCAGCCTACGAACCGCGTCAGGGCCGGAAGGCAGCAGCGCTAAGTAGATCCTGACATGTGCCGCAGGCCCTCCGGGCCGCGGTTCAGTCCGCAAGCCGACAGCTTCAGCTTCAGTCTCAGTCTGCATGTCGATGTCCTACCAGGTCATCGCGCGCAAGTGGCGGCCGCAGCGGTTCGACGATGTCGTCGGACAGCAGGCGGTCACGCGGACGCTGCGCAACGCGCTGGCGAGCGGCCGGCTCGCGCAGGCGTTCGTGTTCGCCGGGCCGCGCGGCGTCGGCAAGACGACGACCGCGCGCATCCTGGCGCGCGCGCTGAACTGCGTGAACGGGCCCGACGCCGGATCCGTGCGGCGTCGTGCGACGCGTGCGTCGAGATCGCCGAAGGCCGCGACATCGACGTCCTCGAGATCGACGCCGCCACGCACACCGGCGTCGACAACGTCCGCGAGGTGATCATCGCCGGCCTCGGCATCATGCCGGTCCGCAACCGCTACAAGATCTTCATCATCGACGAAGTCCATCAGCTCTCGGGCCATTCGTTCAACGCGCTGCTCAAGTCGATCGAGGAGCCGCCGCCGCACGTCGTCTTCATGATGGCGACGACCGAGCTCGAGAAGATTCCCGAGACGGTGCTGTCGCGCTCGCAGGTCTACGAGTTCCGGACGATCAGCACGAAGGCGATCGCCGAGCAGCTGCGGCGGATCGTCGACGCCGAGGGCATCACCGTCGGCGACGAGTCGCTGCAGCTCATCGCGCGCGACGCCGACGGCAGCATGCGCGACGCGCAGAGCAAGCTCGATCAGGTGATTGCGTTCACCGGGCAAGACGATCGGCGCCGACGATGTGGCGACGGTGCTCGGCCTGGTCGGCCGCGATCTGCTGCTCGACGCGTGCAGGCGGTGGCCGACGAGGACGCGCCGGCGGCGTTCGCGCTCGCCGGCGCGCGCCGTCGAGATGGGCTACGACCTGCGGCTCGTCTGCCGCGAGCTGTCGCGCGTCGTGCGCGATCTGCTGGTGCTGTCGGTCGATCCCGCGCGCATCCAGCGATCCGGAGATTGCCGGCGAAGGCGAGCGCGATCGGCTGCAAGGCGCTGGCGGCGCGCTTCTCGCGCGAGGATCTGCTGCGCGCCTTCGACCTGCTGACGCAGGCGGAGAGCCGACATCCGCGGCGCGGCGCAGCCGCGCTATCACCTCGAGATGGCGCTGCTGCGGTGGATCTACCTGCGGAAGCTGGTGCCGATCGAGGATCTGATCGCCGGCGCGTCCGGTCCGCCGCGCGCCGCCGCGTCCGGCGCCGACGGCCGCCGCAGGTTGTCGCCGCGCGATCGCCGGCGCCGCGCCATCGAAGACCGGCATCGCGCCGCGCCGCCGTCAACAGTCGCCGGCGTCAGCCGGCGCTAACCTGCGCCCCGGCGTCAGCCGAGCCCGAACACGCGAGCGCCGGCGCCAGCCGGCCGCTTTCAAGGACGCGCTGCTCGCCGAGATCCGCAAGACGAAGGGCGTCTTCTACAACACGGTCGTCGCGCAGGCGCAGAAGATCGACGTGACGCCCGGACCGCGTGACGTTCACGTTTTCGGCGACGCAGCGCGCGCTGCGCGACGATGTTCGAGCAGAATCGCGCCGTGGCTCGAAGCGGCTGGCGCAGCAGGTGGCCGGCCGGAAGATCGCGGTCGACGGCGTGCAGGCCGACGCCGGCGGCGCAGCCGACGCCGGCCGGCGGCCGATCGGCCGGCGAGCCGCGCGGCAGCCAGGCGGCCGATCGACAGAAGGCGGCGCTGCGGGAGCAGGCGCTCGCCGACGCCGGCGTGCAGGCGCTGCTCGAAGTGTTTCCCGGCGGAGATCCGCGACGTCGAGGAGATGTGAGCTCAGTGCGGTGAAGCCGATGCTGCGAGTGACATATGAACATTCAGCAGATGATGAAGCAGGCGCAGCAGATGCAGGAGCGCCTGCAGAAGCAGATGGCCGAGCTCACGGATCGAGGCGACCGCCGGCGGCGGCATGGTCACCGTCGTCGTCAACGGCGCCAAGCAGGTGCAGTCGCTGAAGATCGATCCCGAGGTCGTCTCGAAAGACGATGTCGAGATGCTGCAGGACCTGATCGTCGCCGCCGTCAACGACGCGCAGCGCAAGGTCGACGAGGAGATGGCGCAGAAGATGGGCGGCATGATGCCCGGGCTCAAGATCTGCCGTCGACTACTGACTACCGACTACTGACTGATGTCCCTCCCCGATCCTCTCCTGCGCCTCATCGAGGAGCTGCAGCGCCTGCCCGGCATCGGCCCGAAGGGCGCGCAGCGGCTCGCGTTCCACATCCTGAAGACGCCGCGCGAGCAGGCCGACCGGCTCGTCGACGCCGTGCGCGACGTCAAGGAGCGCGTCACCTACTGCTCGATCTGCAACAACATCACCGACGCCGATCCGTGCGCCTTCTGCCGCAGCGACGAGCGCGATCGCGACATCATCTGCGTCGTCGAGGAGCCGCAGAACGTCGCCGCGATCGAGAAGACGCGCGAGTTCAAGGGCGTCTATCACGTGCTGATGGGCGCGCTGTCGCCGCTGCAGGGCATCGGCCCGGACGATCTCAAGATCAAGGGCCTGCTCGCGCGGGTCGGCGACGGCGTCGCGCGAAGTGATTCTCGCGACCAATCCGAACGTCGAAGGCGAGGCGACGGCGATCTACCTGGCGCGGCTGCTGAAGCCGCTCGGCGTGCAAGGTGACGCGCATCGCGATGGGCGTGCCGGTCGGCAGCGACCTCGACTACGCCGACGAAGTGACGATGCACAAGGCGCTCGAAGGGCGGCGCGAGGTCTGAGGGCGTGATGCTGCCCGCCGTCGTACGAGCTTCCTGCCGCGCTGCCTGGTCGTCGGCCGGCGGCGTCATCGCCTGCTTTGCCGGCTACCGGCTGTTCCGGATCGTGCTGGCGATCTACGGCTTCATGCTCGGCGCGATGATCGCCAGCTCGATCGATCGGGCGCGACGAACACGATCGGGATGATCGGCGCGGCGCTCGTCGGCGGCCTCGCCGGTGCGCTCATCCTGGTCTTCGCCTATTTCGTCGGCATCGCGCTCGTCGGCGCCGGCGCTCGGCGCGCTCGTCGCGCACGCGGCGTGGACGCAGTTTGGCGGCGCCGACGCCGCCGGCGCTGCTGATCGTCGGCGCCGCGGTGGCCGGCGCGATCGCCGCGATGTTCCTGCAGCGCTACGTCATCGTCGTCAGCACCGCGTTCGGCGGTGCCTGGACGATCGTCGTCGGGCTGATGGCGATGCGATCGGCGCGTCGGTCCGGCGACGCCGAACGTCTGGATCCTGTATCCGACGATGCCGGCGGAGTCGCGGTGGGCGCTGCTCGCCTGGGGCGCGCTCGGCGTGGTCGGCACGGCGGTGCAGCTCGCGATTACCAGCAGAAAGAAGTACGTAGGGCGGACCTTTAGGTCCGCCGCAGGAAATCTGAAATCTTAAATCTAAAGTTCCATGGAGGCAGCATGACGTTCGAACGGCAGGTCGAGGTGGACTGGCAGGGTTCGGTGATGGAAGGCAAGGGCGAGGCGAAGGCGGGAAGCGGGGCGTTCACGCTGCCGGTGACGTTTCCGTCGCGCATCGGCGAGTCCGGCGGCAAGACGAGCCCGGAGGAGCTGATGGCGGCGGCGCACGCGGCGTGCTACGCGATGGCGCTGAACGGCGACGCTCGGGCGCAAGGGCGCGTCGGCCGATCGGACGGTCGTCACCGCGACGGTCACCGCCGACAAGGGCGACGCGGGCATCAAGATCATGTCGTCGAAGCTGACCGTCGTCGCGTACGGGCTGAAGGGGATCGACGCGTGCGCAGTTCGCCGGACGTCGCGAAGGAAGCGGAAGGCCGGTGCCCGGTGTCGAACGCCTACCGCGGCACGATGCAGATCACGGTCGACGCGAAAGTAGCGTAAGGGTGCTGGGTGCCTGGTGCTGGGTGCCGCGTGCAAGGTGCTGGGTGCCGAGTGCGGACTGAAGCCCTGAAAGGAGGGCGTATGCAAACACCCTGGTCACGTCGTCGGCGGACACTCTTGGCAGGGGCAGCGCTCGCCGCGCTGGCTGTTCCGCTGCGGGCGCAGACACCGATCGAATCGAGCGCAGAAGTCCGATTCCAGCTCGATCTAAAGGTCTCTGACGCCGCGATCAAGGCCCTTCTGCCGCAAGGATTCACACTGAACGTCGCCACGCAGGGCGCCGCCAAGGACTGCAACCTGCGCGCGATCTTCATCGATCGCCTCACGGTGCATACGCCGGACGGCAAACCGATCGGGAAGGGGTCGAACCGGCTGGTCTACCTGGCGGCGCCGGTACGCGATGCGTCGGGCGCGAACGCGCAGCTCATCATCGGCGGACTCACCGCCGATCCCGCGGATGCGCCCGGGGCTTTCGGCAACTATCTCCATGCGACGACGGCCACGGCGAAGCGGACGACCAGCGGAGAGGGCGCGAACGTCACCGAAACACAGGATTGGGTGTTCCAGGCCGCGAGCGGCGAGCGCCTGGAGATGCACATCACCTTCGAGCGTGGCGTGGCGAACCGGAACCAGCCCTCGGACACGAAGTTCTATTCCGCGAAGAACCCGGGCACCTATCAGATCTCGAGGCAGGAGCAGGTGCTGGAGATCCTGCGCAACGTCACGACGAATCCGCCCGACCGGGTGAAACAGTATTCGTTCAAGGGTTCTGGCGGGAGCTTCGCCAAGCTGTTCGACGGGACGGAGCAGACCGTCAGCTGGGACAACATCCTGTGGATGATGCGGACGGTATCGGTGCCGTGACCGCGAGGCCGGGAAGCTGCCTCGATTCAGCCGCCGCGCCGGCATGTCCTGCGAGCGTGCAGGGGCACTCGTTGACGCTCCCCGAGGGCATCCGCTACCATTGATGGTTCCGGTCGGCGGAAAAATCAGTCGGCCGGAGCGCGTCTCACCAGAATTCCTCAGTAGCTCAACGGCAGAGCATCCGGCTGTTAACCGGAGGGTTGCTGGTTCGAATCCAGCCTGAGGAGCCAGCTCGCTAAAGCCCGTAAAATCAACAACTCACGTGATGAGTACGCAGGCGAGTCGATAAGCTGTTGATCCTCAGTGACTTGCGGCGTCTGGGCCGCACTGGACGATTTCCGCAACTGGCTGCGATTGAACGAAGGTTCACGCCGTGAAAGCCGACGCCGCGAACCAACGCGGTGGCGACATCTTTCGCATGCTGGTCATCGCCGCAGTATTGAGACTCGGTGGTTCGCGGAGCGTCTCCGCGAGTGGACGACGGCGGCGGGTGTGACGGGCCCAAAAGCGACCGCTCGTTTTGCTCTTGCATCCAGTATGGATACTAATATAGTATCCATAAATGGCTTCCGTAAACACTCAATTTTCGATCGCCGTCCACGTACTGGCGGCAATCGCACATCACGAGGGAGTGTTCACGTCGGAAATTCTCGCAGGCAGCGTGAATGCGAACCCGGTGTTCGTTAAGAGAATCCTCGTTAAACTCTCGAAGGCGAAGCTGGCGAAGACGACTGTTGGTAAGTCGGGTGGTTATGGCCTGGCACGAAGCCCAAAGAGCATCTCCCTCTTCGACATCTACTCTGCGGTAAACCCTCCAGATGCTTTTGCCATCCATGCCTATCCCAAAACGAAGGAGTGTGTCGTGAGCCGTAACATCAAGGAAGTCATGAGCGACGTGCTGGTTGGCACTCAGGAGGCCGTCCGTAGGGATCTGAGGCAGACGACATTGGCGGACGTGGTGTCGAAAATCAGGGCCAGGTCCGGATAGCTTTTTTTTGCTCAAAATAGATACTTTTATAGTAACTAATATTCACCGAAAGGAACACGAGATGACCAGACTGAATGGAAAGACACCTGTGATCACCGGCGGAGCCGCAGCAAAGCAGGGCATGGATGCGCCCACCGCCGTCCTCATCGGGGTGACCGGAGGACTTGGTCACGCCCTGGCCAGGCTCCTCGCGGCCGAGGGCTTCCGGATGGTGCTCGCGGCGCGGCGCGAGTACGACGCCGCGGCGCTGACCGGCCGGAGCGACGGTTCGGCGATCTACCTGCGCGCGGACGTCACCGATCCGGCGAGCCTCGAGAAGCTGGCGGCGGCGGCCTTCGAGCACCTCGGCCGGATCGATGCGGTGGTGAACCTCGCGGGCATCTCGCCGCGCAAGTCCATCGAGGACTACACGCCGGCCGACGTCGACGCGCTGCTCGCGGTCAACGTGAAGGGGCCCATCTTCGTGACCCAGGCATTCCTGCCGGGGCTGCGCAAGCAAGCCGGCGGCGGCGTGGTCGTCCACCTCGGCGGCGCCATGGACGGCCGGGTGGCGCTGCCGTTCATGAGCGCCTACGCGGCGTCCCGCGGCGCGCTGGCGAGCTACGTGCAAGGCGCCAATCGCGAGCTTGCCGGGACCGACGTGGTGCTTTCGTTTTTCGGGCCTGTGCCCTCCAACACCGAGTCGGAGTCCCCATATTTCGACATGTGGCGCAAGATGGGCGTCGCCCTCTGCGAGCCCGACGCGGTCGCGCGCGAGATCCTCGCCACCATCCGCCAGCGACGTCGCGCCCACATCATGGGCGGAGGGCTGCTCAGGATGCTCACGCTCGCGAACGCCGTGTCGCCGTCCGCTGCCGACGCGATCGGTCTGCGGCGGTTCGCGAAGCTCATCGAGCAGCATCGTCCACGCTGATCTCCGCGAGAGGACACCCGGCAGTGATGAGAGGCATCCAGGCGAAGAGATGAGCGATCATTTCGAAAGCGGGTGGTTCTTCAACCCGAACGGCGCAGACGCACAGCCGTTCTGGAAGGCGCCGCGCATGCTGTTCGAGCGTGGCACGCAATGGCCGGCGCAGGTGCCAGTCGTGCAGCGGACCTCGCTTCCGCCGACGAGCGGCGACGAGATCGTCGTCACCTTCATCGGTCACGCGACCTTTCTGATTCAGACGAGCGCCGGCAACATCATCACCGACCCGATCTTCGCGCAACGCGCCGGACCGTTCGGGTGGGCAGGGCCACGGCGCGTGCGTCAGCCGGGCGTTCGCTTCGACGATCTGCCTCCGATTGCTGTACGTACTCCTGAGTCACAATCACTACGACCACTGCGATCTGGAAACACTGCGGGCGTTGCAGCACCGCGATCATCCGCGCATCGTGACGATGCAGGGAAACGCGACGCTGCTGCGATCGGCCGGCGTGACGCGGATCGCCGAACTCGACTGGTGGCAGCGCATGCCAGCTGAAATGTCAGCCATGCGGGGTGCGCAGACGCTCGACCCGGTCATCACCCCTGGACGCGAGATAGAGATCACCGCGACCCAGGCGCAGCACTTTTCCGCCCGCACGCCCTTCGATCGCAATCGCGCGTTGTGGGGCGGCTTCATGATCACGATCGACGAGCAGCAGATCTACTTCGCAGGCGACAGCGGGTACGGTCCCCATTTCCTGGAGGTCGGCCGGCGTTTTCCGCGGATCGATCTTGCGCTGATACCGATCGGCGCATATGAACCGCGCTGGTTCATGAAGGACATTCACATGAATCCTGAGGAGGCCGTGCAGGCGCATCTGGACGTCGGCGCTCGCCGCAGCATCGGCATGCACTTCGGCACGTTTCGGCTGACGCCCGAAGGACTGAACGAGCCGGTGGCCGCGCTCGGCCGTGCGCGGTCCGCTGCCGGAATCGATGATGCCGCCTTCACGACGCTCGACGTCGGTGAATCCGCGCGCCTCTGAGCGGCTGACGGCGGCCGATCAAGGGCCAAAATCTGCGGATCGGTTCGAAACGGCAGCTCGAATTCACGAACGATTCCTTCCGGACTCATCAATGACTCCATGTGAGAGCTAACGCTGAGGCGCCCACATGGCGGGTGGTGGCGTTGAGAGGATAGGGGGCAGTCTTCCGCGGCACGATTGCGAAACCCTGGCGAATCCCTCGAAAACAAGGCCAGTTAGGCTGCTTCTTGGATCAACCAGTTGCGGAAATCGTCCAGTGCGGCGAGCCAATCCTTTCAATGAGTTACAGACGCCGGCACCTTCGTCGGATCTTCACGTTGCCCTTTTTCGATCCGATTTCATGCGGGTTTTTCGTCGGCGCTCAAAGCACCCGGATGCTCGCGCACCGCAATTGAGATCTTCTGTCGTGTCGCTGGCAACCTCTTCGCGCTCAACATGATCACTTAGGCGAAAGTCTCCGCAGCGTCTCGCATCTTGACGACGCGACGAGCGGTTCGACCGAGCCTGCGCTCATCCGCCCTTGCGGCAGTACGAGCGGCCGGTTCTGGACTGGACGCTCTTCTCGCAAACGCCCCCGAGTTCGACGCCGCCTGATGCGACGGCAAGCAGGTGTGCGTGCGGGACGATGATCTATGCCTTCCGTGATTTGACGCCCCCTGAGCCCGACTACGACGACGACGACGACGACGACGAGACCGCTCAGGACGTTCCGGGGGGCGCTACGGGCGCAAGGACGAGCCGAATATCGAGCTCGTGAGCAACCGGGAGAGATTCATCGCGAAACTCCTGGACTATCAGCACGAGCCTGAAGTGTTCATCGACATTGAGACGGCTGACTGGTGGACGCTCACGCCCCGCGTGGCGCTTCTCCAGGTCCTGGCTGGCTGAGGAGTGGCGGTCTTCGACGTGTTCGCGCCCGGCATGGCACAGGTGCTCCGCATTCGGACATTGACGGAGTCGGTCGATCCGCGCATCGCCCAACTGCTCAACGATCACGTCACCAGCACGGGACAGCGCGTTGAGACCGGGAAGCATCCCGGCCTGCCGATCGAGAGCCAGGCGCTGCGTTCGATCTATCGGAACTACGACAAGATCCACACAACGCTTGAACTGACCGCGACGGGCATCATCGTGATTCAAACGTCGACCGATCAGGACACCGTGGCGGCACTCCAGCAGCATGCCGCTGAAGTGACCGACTTCGTCAACGAGGGCATGGCCGCCATGCGCCGGGCGATGATGAAGAACGGCGGTGGCATGATGCACCGTGGCATGATGGGGAACATGCCGAAGGACAAGACCACGCCCAATCAGCGATAACGGCGTCAGCGTGTCGCAGTCACGTACTCGAGCGCGAACGTCTTCAGATTCGGCGCCCGCAGACCGATCGCTTCCGCTTCTTTCATCGCGCGGTCTACGTCCCATCTGTCGAGCTTGACCCGCTTGATGAACCACATCGCCCCTACGCGATTGGCGGACGCGCAGTGGATGTAGACCGGCTGGTTCCCTGGATCCGCAACGGCCTTGAGGAAGGCTTCGGCGATCTCAGGCGTCGGCGTCTGATGCGGCAGGTGTATATACTTCAGGCCGACCTTCGCCGCCTCTGCCTTGGCCTCGTCGATGTTCGCGCCCTGCTCCTGCGGCATCCGGAAGTTGATCACCGACACGAAGCCGTTCTTCTTCAGTTCGGCGAGCGCCTGAACGGGCGTGGCGCCTGCGCACGCGACGGTGGCGTCGACGCGCGTGTAATTGGTGACACCAGCAGGCGCAGTCTCCCGTTGGGCGTTCGCAACTGGGCTGAACAGATCGGCTGCCGCCAGGGCAACCAACAGCGAGAGTAACGGGATCGTGGCGCGAACGAACCGCGCCGACGTGACAGAGCGTTGCACGTTCGTCATGACACCCTTCCTTGGCGCAAGCGCCGAGCATTCTTCGAATGACTGACTGTTAGCGGACTGACGCGCGACACCGTCAGCATCTTCTGCCGGACCTCACCTTCCAGTTCGACGTCCTGCCCGGCCAGCCGAAGCAGGTCCTGGAAATCCTGATTACGAATCGGATAGACGATGCCATCTGAGATGAACACGTATTTGGCGCCGAGCTCGACGCAGCGCCGAACACAGTCGCGACCGCTCATGTTCCTGAGCTCTGCGCTGGCATGCGTATGACCGCCGGCGCACACGCTATCGGTAATTTGACCACGTGTCGCCAACGACATGCTGGTCTCGCGCCACCCGCTGTTCCACATCAATCCGACAACGACCGCGGCCACCGCGAGTGCCGCGATTCGAAGGAGAGCGCTCGCGGTCGAGTGCGGCCGCCTTGCCGACGCCTCAGACCAGGACAGCGGAGCGCCTTGTGCGCGAGCGTCTGCCGACCAGCGCTGAAGCCGCTGCCGGACGGCCCGTTCGCGGCCCAGTCGAATGCGGCACGCAGCACACCGCTCGAGATGATCCTCGACGAGGTGCCGTTCCGCGGCAGTGACTTCGTCATCGACGTACGATGTCAGCAAGGAACGAAGCGGCCGACATCGATCATTCCGCATCCTGCGTATCTCCTGCGGGAGAGTGGCCAATTCGACTCCGTGCCCCAATCATCGACGCCACCGGCCTCCGAATGTCGAATTCCCGCTCAAACGACGGTACACACGCGCCCGACCGCTTGACAATCGAGACATCACCGTGCCCACCGGGATGTCGAGCCGCTTGGCGATCTCCGCGTACGACAAGCCCTCGATGTCACGCAGCCAGACAGCGGTACCGAGCGCGCGCGGCAGTGACGCAATGGCGGCCCGCAGATCATCGCTCGACGCTTTGCGGATCAACAAAGTTTCTGGTGTTTCGCTCGACGGGTCGGCTTCGCCGGACTGGTCCACCCTCGCGCCGTCGACGACCACAATCGCGCGCGACCGATCACGCCTCCGGTTGCGGTTGACGTTTCGCAAGATCGTGAAGAACCACGCCTTCAGGTTCGTGCCGGTCCGAAACGAGCCTGATGCCCCGAGCGCGCGGGCGTACGTCTCCTGTGTCAGGTCCTCCGCGTCGGCGGCACTCCGCGTCATGCGAAGCGCGGTGCGATACAGGCTCCCGAACAGCGCCAGCGATTCGACGTCGAACGTGCCGCGCCCGAGTCCACGCCGCTGCGACCGTTGGGTTCTTGGACCGGTTCCCATCTTGGGTCGGGCGAGCTCGACCCGACAAAATGCCCTTCATCGTACACCGGACTGGCGCAGCAGACTCCTCATCTAGGCGATCATCACCTTCCGCGGAAACTGAGAATTGTCTTCAAGGAACGTCTTCCTCGTTTCCAGCTCCTGCTGTGTCGGCTGGACCTTCCCTCTGACGTCGGTGACGCGCGAGACGAGCGTGTGCTCGCCAGGCGTCGGGTCGTTCCACGCGTAGGTGAACAGTTTCCAGGAGTACTTGGCGCGTGTCGCCGGATCGAGTGCGGCCTCCCGCCACGGCCCGTCGTCCACCTTGACTTCGACCGACTTCAGCGCGGTGCCGTCGTTGAGCGCGACGCCGAGCACCGTGCAGCCGCTGCCGGCGCGCGTGATCCGCGCGATGATCGACTTCAACTGCAGGCGGGTAATCGCGGTCTCCTTCCACTTCACCTCGCCGCCGATCAGCTCGCCCTCCAACCGGCGGTACCAGCGGGCCTGGTATTTCCCCAGATACTCCTCTTCCTGGACGTGAACCTGCGCCAGCCACTTCACGTTGGCGACACCGTACCAACCCGGGACGATCAGCCGCAGCGGCGAGCCCTGGTGGCGCGTGAGCGGCTCGCCGTTGAGCGCGTAGGCGAGGAACGGATCGGGCGAGAGCGCCTTCTCGCGCGGCAGGCTTCGGCCGAACTGCTGCTCGACCGCAAACTTCTGCGTGCGGAACTCGACCTCCTCCTGCCCGCGGTCGGCGCCGAAGAAGACGAACTCGCGCGCCTCGGCCTTCACGCCCGTGCGGTCGAGCACGGTGCGCAGCGGGACGCCCGTCCAGCGGCCGTTGCTGCACAGCCCCTGCAGCGGGCGCCGATTGCCCGAGCACTCGAACCCGGCCACCAGTTCCGCCCCGCCCATCCGCCGGAGCTCCTCAAGGGACAGTGAAGCCGGCCGGTTGACGAGGCCTGTCACTTTGAGCCGAAACGCCGCCGGATCGACGACCGGATGGCCGTAGTGCTGCACCGTGTAAAACTGATCCGCCGGCGTGAAGGGACCATCGATCTTGCGGATGTCGTACAGCCGGGTCTCTCCGCCGCCGCCGGGGAAGTTGGCAGGCAGGTCGGTGAAGGGGACGAGCGTCTCGCCTTGCGCGAGCGCCGGCAGCACCCACTCGGGCAGGTTCATCATGCCCAGACCCATCACGGCGATGCTCCCTCTGAGAATGTCACGGCGGGTGGTCTGTCTCATCGATTTGGCCCCTCTCCTGTTTCCGCCACAACGCCAAGGAGGATGAGGGTGATGTGTCTCATACCGTGAGTTCCCCTTTCGATTCAGACATCCGGGTGAGTCCTATCTCCGGCGCCGGTCGCCCCGTCGAATGGCTACTTGCTCCACGGCGGCACGATGCGATTCATGCGCGCATAGGCGATGAGCTGGCCGAGGTGCTCGTGCATGTCGCCCGCCACGAACAGGACGATCTCCGGTGTCGTCCGCTCCTGCCCCATGGCGCGCCGTCTGCCGACCAGCGTCGCCGGATCGATGGCTTCCAGTGCTTGTTTGGCATGAGCGAAGGCCTTCGTCAGGTGACTGACCACCTGCGCCTTATCGGTGATCTTGCTGAGCGCTCCCATTTCTTCCCGGCTCAACGCCGCCTTGCCGCCGAGCGACGTCGGGGCGAACCCGTAGCCTTCGCTGGCGATGAGCATCAGGACTTCAGCCACCGAACGCACTCCCTCCATCGGACGCCAGGTGTATTTGTCCGGCGGGAAAGCCTCGGCAAGCCCGAGGAACTTGCCCCGCATGACGTCGAGGTCGGCGAGAAACGCCGTCTTGACGACGGCGGCGGACTCCTTCGTCAGCTCGGCCCCCGCCTGTGCCGACGCTGACGCGGGCGCGAGGAGCAGGCTCACCGCGAACAGTCCGCCGGCGATCCGCCGGCTCGCACGCAGTCCGCTACACGTTGCAAGAGACATGGATTCCTCCTCGACGCATATCTGGTCTGATGGTGTTAACACTCGTGTGGCCGGTTTATTCGGTTGGCTGCGGGACGCCGCTCGACGGTCCACGTCGTGCCGTGGCGCGCAAGAAAGGGCCGCTGATATCAGCTATCATTTGGCTCATCGATACCGATGCTTGCAGTCTGGACGCACTCGACCGGCGGCGTACCCTTCCGGATTCTGACTGTGGCGTGCCTGGTGGTCGCAAGCGCGTGCGCGCCGGACCCGGAGAGAAATGCCCCCTCCGCGACGACTCCGCCGATGCCGCCGCGCCCCTACGCCCTGGTCGGGCCGCTCATCCCCGCGGCGACGACAATGGTGAGCGCGTGGGATATTCCGGCAAACCCGCTGACCGATGCGTCGCTCCACAACTCGCCCAGCGGTGAGACCATCCGGCGCGGCTACCGGATTTTTACGAACACGCCCCAGGAAGCCCCCAGCTACACACATGCCAACGTGTCGTGCAGCAACTGCCACCTGAACGCAGGACAGCGCGAACGTGCCCTGCCGCTGGTCGGGGTTTCGGCGATGTATCCCGAGATGAACCGCCGCGCCGGGCGCATGTTTACCATCGAGGATCGCATCATCGACTGCTTCAAGCGCAGCGAGAATGGCACCGGAAACTCGGCCCATGCGCTCCCCGTCCCCGAGGCCAGGGACGTGCAGGCGGTGAAGGCGTACCTCGACTGGTTATCCGAAGGGTACGAAGCGGGAAAGAACCCGCCGTGGCGCGGGAAGAACGTCATCGCGCCCGACAAGATCATTCCCGTCGCGCACCTCGATCCGGCGAAGGGCGAAACGCTCTTCCTGGAGAAGTGCACCAACTGTCACGGCCAGGACGGCCAGGGCGTGCAGATCGGCGACAAGAAAGCTGCCCCGCTGTGGGGACCCGGATCGTGGAACGACGGGGCCGGCGCCGCGCGGATCTACACGCTGGCAGGCATCATTCGCTACGCGATGCCGTACCTCGACCCGGGCAGCTTGAGCGACGAGGAAGCGCAGCAGATTGCCGCGTTCATCACGTCGAAGCCCCGCCCCGCCTATCCCTTCAAGCAGGACGACTACGTCACCACGGGCCCTCCGCCCGACGCCGGTGTACTACCGGCGCACGGGAAATTAGGCGCCGCGCACCGTATTACAGGGCGGTCAGCAGGGTATAGCCGTACTCCTGCGCCCGATTGACCGCCACCACGCCGGCCGCAACCAGGTGGCCGTTCGGGATGAGATTCGCGCTGAGCTCCTTGAACAGCGCCTGCGGGTCGGCCTTGACGGCGGAGGCCACTTGCCCCGCGATGCGCCGCGTGGCCATCTCGCACACGGCGAAGTGCGTGCCGCGTGTGACGACCGACGGGATGGAGATCCCGTTGTTCGGCAGCGTCCTCCCGTAGTCCGACGAATTGAGCAGGTTGGTGGCCGGCGCCTGCTTCGTCTTGGGATCCACGAAGCTGCTCATCGCCTGTCCATACTTGCCCCACATCGCGTCGTTGTAGGCGAAGACCGTGGCCACATGTCTCAGGCAGACGACGACGGCCACGTCGCTCTCGTTCAACTGGTAGCCGTTCTTGTTCCCGACGTACAGGTTGTTCGCGTAAAGAATTCCCTCAGCGGCGCCGGAGACGGTGGCGCAATCGATGATGGTGCGGTGCTTGCCGGGCAGCCGGGTCATCCACTCGTCCTGCTCGTGGCGCGCTGGCTGAAAGCCTCCCGCCGGTGACTGCGCGGTAGCCTGTTTCGGTCCAAGCGCGATCGCGGCGATGGCTGCGCCGACCCCGGACAGCAGCGACCGGCGTGCGGGATGAACGTGCTCCATCTGTCCTCCTCGTGAGCATCTGATTTTGGGGAGACTATCTCAACCGCCGATCCACGTCCATTCCACAGCCGTGACGTGGCCGATCGTCTCGGGCGACTCCTGGCGACCATGGTAGTCTTCCTCGTTCGCGTCCGCTCCTCACGCCTTCATCAGGGTTCACTATGCGAGCACCTTCCTCACCCTCCCTCTTCTCCCGTCGTCAGGCACTCGTCGCCGGCACCGCCGGTCTCGTCGGTGCCGCTGCAGGTCCGTTGGCCGGCCAGAGTCCCGACCAGGCGGCACGGGTGCGCGTGCCCGCCGACCCAACCAAGATCCAGGGCCCGGGCAGCACGCCCGTGGGCGCTCGGTCGCCGTTCGAGCGGCCCGTCAGAACGGGGCGGGGCACGTCGAGCCAGACGCCGTTGCAGGATCTGACGGGGATCATCACGCCCGCGGATCTGCACTTCGAGCGCCACCATGCGGGCGTGCCCGCGATCGACCCTGAGCGCTACTCGCTGCTCGTCCACGGTCTGGTCGAGCGTCCGACGGTTTTCACGCTGGCCGACTTGAAGCGGTTTCCCGGCCGCTCGATCATCCGGTTCCTCGAGTGTTCGGGCAATGGCGGCCGTGCGTACCGCGGCGAAGCGCAGGACGTCGAGGTGACGCCGCAGCAGGTCGACGGCTTGACGAGCACCAGTGAATGGACCGGCGTGCCGCTCGCGGCGCTGTTTCGCGAAGTCGGTGCCTCGCCCAAGGCGCGCTGGTTCCTCGCCGAGGCGATGGACGCGGCGGTGATGACGAGAAGCATTCCGATCGAAAAGGCGTACGACGATGCGCTGATCGCGTACGCGCAGAACGGCGAAGCGCTGCGGCCGGAACAAGGGTATCCGGCCCGGCTCCTGCTGCCCGGCTTCGAAGGCAGCTCGAACGTGAAGTGGATCCGGCGCCTCGAGCTCGCCGACGGTCCGTTCATGACGCGGGAGGAGACGTCGAAGTACACCGATCCGCTGCCAGACGGGACGGCGCGGATGTTCAGTTTTGTGATGGACGCCAAGTCGATCATCACGGAGCCAGCCTGGCCGGATCGGCTGACCGGGGCGGGCTGGTGGGAGATCCGCGGCCTGGCCTGGAGCGGCCGCGGGCGCATCACGCGGGTGGAGGTGAGCGCCGACGGCGGGCGGACGTGGCAGGCCGCGACGCTCGACGAACCGATCCTGCCGAAGTGTCACACGCGGTTCCGCCTGCCCTGGCGATGGTCCGGCGGCGAAGCGCTGTTGATGAGCCGCGCCACCGACGAGACCGGCTACGTGCAGCCGACGAGGGAGGCGCTCGTCAAGGCGCGCGGACCGTCCACCGCGTATCACTACAACAACATCCGCGTGTGGAGAGTCGGCGCCGACGGCAGCGTTCGGCTGGCGGATTCGCGCGGGTAACCACATGCGTCGAAGCCTCGTTGCGCTCGTCTGCGCGCTCGCGGCGCTACTCGCCGCCCGGCCCGGTGCGCAGACGCCTTCGCCGCCGCTGGGCATCGGGCGTCCCGCTACTACGGAAGACATTCGTGCCCTCGACATCGACGTCATGCCCGACGGCCGCGGGCTGCCCGCGGGGCGAGGGACCGCGGCACAAGGTGCCGCCGTGTACTCGGCGAAGTGCGCGTCGTGCCACGGCGCCAAGGGAGAGGGCGCAGCCGCGGAGCGGCTCGCCGGACGGACTGCTGGCGACACCTTCGCGTTCGCGACCGACGCGAGCCTCGTGCGAACGATCGGCAGTTACTGGCCCTATGCGACGACCCTGTACGACTACACGGCGCGGGCGATGCCCTTCCAGCAGCCCGGGACGTTGTCCTCCGACGAGACCTATGGTCTCGTCGCGTATTTGCTCTTCCTCAACGGCGTGATCGTCGAGGACGCGGTCATGGACCAGTCGTCGCTGCCAAAGGTCAGGATGCCGGCTCGAGACCGCTTCGTTCCCGACAATCGACGCGGTGGCCGTGACGTGAAGTAATCCCTGGTCCAGTATCGCGGCGCTGAGAGAAGAGGCTCCTTCTGTTGCCCGGCGATTCTGATGCGGTACAAGGAGCGGGTCAGGAGACCAGTCATGCTGAGAAAAGATGTCGCGCCCATCTGGATCGGTGTGTCGATGACCGTCGTGGCCGGCATGACAGCGCTGTCCGCGTTCCTCGCGGATGTCGAAGGTCAGACTGCAAACGCCGGTTCGTATGCTCCGTACTCAAGGGTCGAAGGCTGGCCGCAACCTCCGCCGGCCCAGAACGGCGGACCGGGTTTCGGCAATATGACCGGCGTCGCCGTGGATGCCAATGGGCTCGTGTACGCCGCCCGCCGGTGTCCGGGCAAGTGCGGCTATCTGACGGAAGGCGCCGGCGACCCGATGGGCAGCATCCTCGTGTGGGATCCCGGCGGCAAGTTCGTTCGCGAGTGGAAGGACGTCGTGCATGAGACCCACGGCGTGTATATCGATCGCCAGGGATTCATCTGGGCCACTGATATTCAGAAGCATCAAGTCAAGAAGTTCCGTCCGGATGGGACCGTGCTGCTGACGCTCGGGAAGTACGGCGTGCGGGACGGCACCACGCCCGACACGTTCAACCAGCCCACCGATGTGGTCGTCGCCGGACCGAACGACGACGTCTTCGTCTCGGACGGATACGGCGGACTCTGCCCGTCGAACCTTCCCGGCTGTGACAAGGGCACGCCCGTGACGACGATGCGCGTCGTGAAGTTCAACAAGGATGGGAAGTTCTTGAAGGCGTGGGGCAAACGGGGGACGGGACCGAGCGAGTTCCGCGTGCCACACTCGATCACCGCCGATTCCCGCGGCCGCATCTACGTGGCCGACCGGTGCGGACGGACCTCGGAACCGCCGTGTACTGACGGCCGTCTCCAGATCTTTGACGGCGACGGCACGTTCCTCGCCCAGTGGACGCCTCCGGGCGCTGGCGGGAAGTTCAACCCGTTCGGGGTGAGAGTGGACAACGACGACTTACTTTATGTGCTGGATGGCGAGGCCCGGAAGGTGTGGATCCTGGACACGCGCAACGGCAACAAGGTCGTCGGGACGGTTGACGGGGTTGGCGGGCCTTCCGGCCACCATGTGGCCGTGAATCCGAGGACCGGCGACGTCTACACCGTCGAGCTCATGCTCGGCATCAAGCACTTCGCGCGCGGCGTCCGCTGAACGGACCCCGACTCGGTCACTCGCTCAACGACAGGATCGGCTCGATCGCGGCGCGCAGTTGCTCTTCGGTCATGTTGCCAGGGTGATAGAGCCGGATGACCCCGTGGCGGTCGACCAGCGCGAGCGTCGGCACCGTGGAGACGCCGAAGATCGTGTGATTGGTCTCGCTGATCGGCACCGGCTGGTGCCGCAGGAACGGGTACGACGTGTCGCGTACCTGCTCGATATGTCGCCGCTCCTCGTCCGGATCGGCGCGCACCGCGCGGCGCACCGTGTATCCGTACCGCTGGGTCGGGGCGATGATCGCGAGCCCGTCCTTGCTATAGCGATCGAGCAGCTTCGCGAGGATCGGCGCCTGGGCTTTGCAGTCCGGACACCAGTGCGCCCAGAAGAACAGCAAGACAGTCTTGCCGCGCAGCTCGTCGGGTGCGGGCAACGGCCGCCCGAGAAAATCCCCGTCTTCGAGCGGCGGCGCCGGCTGCCCTTCGAGGCTCAACAGATGGACGTTCTTCTGAATGCGCCGCTGGAGGGGCGTGGCGCGATATTTCTCGAGCTCCCGTCCCAGGAAGTAGACCGCGTCGGAGCGCTGCCCTCGCCCGGCTCGCACCTGCGACTGGACCTCGATCGCCGCGCCGAGCGCGGTCTCCAGACGCACATCGTCCTCGAGCCGCGTCCGCTTCAGCGCGGCGTTGGCCAGCTCGTAGGTTTCTGACGCGTACACAAACGCCTGGTCGAGCTGGCGGCCCGCCAAAGCCGCGCGACCCAGCCACGATAGCGCCTCGAGCGATTCGGACGTGGTGCCATGCGCCGCGCGATGCTCTTTGAGGATGGCTTCACCGTCCGACAAATCCGCCTTTGGTGTGCACGGCCACTCTGAACACGCGACAGCTGTGCGCACATCCCTGACAAGCGTGCCAGGAGTCTGGGCGGCAGCGCCGAGAACGCCGAGGAACACCGCCGCTGTCCAGACTCCGACACGGATAGCGCGGCGCATATGACCTCCCTGGGAATCCGGAACTCTACACCCTACCGGCGGCCCGCCTGGTCGGGCTGCTGCCCGACGGCGGACGTGAGCGACAGCGTCCAGGACAATGGAACCGTAACCGGATTGAAGCAAACCTTGTCATCGCACGCCTGGTACGCCAGGGCACCGCTTACGGTCAGTGACGGCTTGCCGCGAAACGCCGCGCGCGCGTCGGGCCGATCGTCGAGCACCAGCTCCTGCCGCAGCGTGAACGGCTTCTGATAGACCCGAATGCGCTCGTCGAGCGGCGCGAAGACGTAGATCTCAGACGGAGGGTACTGCAGGGGCAGGGCACGGACGAACGGCTGCGACGCCATCGTCAAGGCGATCACCTTGTAGCCCTCGGCGCCGGGCGCGTAGACGTGCATCCCATCGCCCGGTTGAATCTCGATCACGAGCGACGTGCGGTCGCCCGGCCCGACGACCGCGTTGCTTGGATACGTTGTCAGCTTGAGGTGGTCGGTCCAGACAGGCGTGACGCGGTCGCGCGGATGCGCTGCTTCCGGAGCCGCGCTCTTCGCCCCGTCACGCGTCCCCTGAGCGGTGCCGACCGCAGCGAGCCATGCGACTATCAGCATCGCGGCCACGCCGAGGTCGATGAACGCTTTCCTGGATTCCATCTTCCCTTACGCGGGCAAAGGTGGCATCGGCAGGCTGGGCGTGCCGAACACGATCTCTGTGATCGCCTTGATGCTCCGGTTCCCATAGCGGAACGGGATGATGAGCCGGAGTGGTGCTCCGTGTCTGGCTGGAATCGGAGCGTCGTTCATGAGCCAGGCGAGCATCACCTGCGGGTGTCTCAGCGTCGCTACCGCTTCGTCGACGTAATGGCGATCCGAGGCGACGAACCGGCAGTAGTGCGCGCCGGGGACGAGACCCAGCATATCGACGAGGTCGCTGAAGCGGACGCCGGTCCACGTCACGATGCCGCGCGGGTTCGGGGCGCCGCACTGCAGGAGGAAGGTGTGTGTTGCGCGCGGCAGTTTCTCCAGATCCGCGAAGTGGAGCGTGCCCCCGAGCTTCGCGAGCCCGCGTGGGTCCACCTTGATCGCCATCTTCCGGTAGTCGAACTCGATTTCAGGGGCCTGACGGTTGGGCGTGCGCCACATCAGCGGATCGGTGATCGGTCCCGCCGCGCTCGCCGGGTGCTCCGGCGCCGAGCCATCCGCGTTGAGCGGAAGGGGCGCGGGAAACCCCTGGCGGAGAGGCCGCTCGACGAGTCGGTCCGGCCAGGGCTCCTGGGCCTGCGCAGTCTGCGCCTGCAGGTCCGAGGGCACTAGTCCCGCCACGGACAGTCCTGCCAAAATCGAACCCGACCTGCAGATTGCCTTACGTCGCGAGATACTCATCGCGTAGCTCCGTCAAGAAGGTCGAAACGGAATCCGTTATACCTCGATCAACACCTGTGCCGGGCGTTTATTCGGTCCAAACCTCACCGGCCTCCCCGCTGAGCTTGCGCCGTACGACCGGGACCGAAGTCTCATGATCCATCGGCGAGGTGTCGCACCCTCGAACGATGCTGAATATCTGAAGACTGAGCTCGTCCGTATGTTCAGCGCTGGTCGGCGACCACTTTCAACAAATCCAGGCTCGTGATTATGCCCACCGGCTCCTTGCCTTGTGTCACGACCAACCGGTGAATGTGCTGATCGATCATCAGCCGTGCTGCCTCCCCAGCGGAGGCGGTCAGCGGCACCTGGTGGATCACCGGCGTCATGACATCACGCACGGTGAATGCCCGTTCCTCGACGTAGCGCTGCCCGAGGTCTTCCAGCGTGAGGTCCGCGGAGATGTCGCGATAGAAGCCCGATCGTCGCGACGTTTCGACATCAGAGGGCTCAGCCATGTTGCGGCCGATGTCTGTCATCGAGACCACACCGATGATGTGTCCCTGGCTGTCTACGACGGGCGCGCCGGAGATTTCCCGTTCGATGAGGTATCGAGCCAGCGCATCGGTCGTCATGTCATCGGCCACCGTCATGATGTCCGGGTTCATCAGGTCTTTCACGGTTCTATGCATCGCTCGGCTCCTTCACTCGGACTAGGGAAATCGAGGGCGGATCGCGTGTTGAGTCCCGAGACCTGCGGGAGGTCTCGGGACTCGTAACCAGAATCTCGCGCCGGAGTGGATGCCAAGCTCGATCGAGCTCCACGTCGTCCTGCTCAGGAGGCATCAACGGGATCGGCACGGCCATTCGGCAAGCGGGCGATCTTCCGCAGCGCCACGCCTTTATCGCGCTTCCTCTCCTCACGGCATGACGAACTCGTGCTCTGGATGCCGGACCGTCAGCACCGGGCACGGCGCTCGTCGGACGACTTTTTCCGCGACGCTACCCATCAGCACGTGAGCCACAAAGCCGCGGCCGTGCGTCCCCATCACGATCAGGTCGATGTCGACATCGTGGGCGTAGCGGACGATCTCGACGTACGGACCGCCGCCCCCGCTCGCACGCAGCACATACTCAACCCGAACCTCTTCCTCATCGCTTTTGGAGAGAATGTGTCCGAGCAGTTCGCGAGCGACGCGCTGCATGCTCACGTCGAGGCTGATCGCAGCCGTCTCGCCTGTCATGTCGGCGAGGAGCGTGTCGACGACGCGCTGGCGTTCCACACTCATTTCGAGCTCGTGACGGACGACGACATGGAGCAGATACAGCGTCGCTTTGAACACGCGTGCAAGAGCCACCCCGTACTTCACCGCCGCCTCAGAGGCTTCGCTGAAATCGGTCGGAACGAGAACGCGTTTGAGCGCAATCATGACCCAACCGATCCTCCTTCCACCCATTGCAACGCGTGCGAGGCGGTCGACCACGGGGAAAGGACGAGGCCTTCCGTGGAGACGCGCGAGGCCATGACTTCCGCTCCCTCCAAAAGCGCGTCAGCCGGTCCGCATCCGCTGACAGCGACGTGCGATGATCCGGATGGCGACCGTGCAGCGACGATTTCATACGGCCAAATACCGGGGGTGGCGGCCAGAGAGATCACGTCATTATATGGGGATCGGTGAGGGTCACTCTCGGATCAACGCACAGGCCGCCGGTGAGATCCCGGCGGCGGATACCGATAATCCGGCTATCCCGACGAGAATTCGAACCTGCCTGCCGGCAACCGACACGACTCGTCTGGATGCGACCCAGCCCCTTCTCTCTTGTGGACGTTGTCCATGTTCGCCCGCGGCCTGAGACTCACAGCGCTGGCGTGAAACCGCCGTCGTGAAGGGGTTCCCGTCCGTAGGAGCCAATCAACGCAGTGGTCGCCTGCGCGCGGGGACGGTGGACGTGCCACCAATCGCCAGGCATGCAGTTCATCTGGACTCCCAATGCTGACACGGACGACGCGAGTCTCGGTCATTGGTGCATCGCCCACTTTTCGACAAACGCGAACGCACCGCCGCGCTTGCGGCCCGCGCTTAGCGGGGTTCGTTCAGGGGACGGGGCACGTACCCTCTCGGGTCAGTATGCTGCCGGGCGTCCCACCCTTTCATCTGCACCTTCGCAATGATCTGATGGGGCGACGGGACATCGATGATTGGACGATCAGTCCTGCGGTCGAACCTCCTGCGCGATCCTCTCGGCCCACGCATCGATGTCGGGCCATTGGCGGTTGTCCCCCGCGTGCCCGCCGAGGGCTTTGAACAAGAGCCGCCCCCACGCGGGCCAGTGATCGAGATCAATGACTCCCGCAAAGACGCGATAGTCGCGGGGTGAAGCGTGTGTTCGAACTCGCTGATCTCCTTGGGCTCCTTCTTGAGCAGTCCACCGACAATCGGGTGTCGATCGCCGAACGATCCAACGCTGAACAACCACACGGGTTTGTGCGCCAGGGCAACAGCGTGTCGACGCATGAGTTCAGTCGCTTCTGCCGTCCACGCTCCGTCGTACACTCCACTCCCGAACACCACCGCATCATAGTGATCAAGGTCCGCGATCTCGTCGACCGAGCGAACGTCGACTTCGCTGCCGTCGGCGGCGCCGCATTCGGTTCGCGATGTCCGTGTCGACCGAATCGCTGCGGCCGTAGCACTCGGATCGTCTTGGCCCCTACGTTCAGGCGCCTTTTCCCTTGGCGACGATCAATCGTCCCACTCGAGCGACGATGGTGACGACTCTCCCGTGCGACCACTCATTGTAAATGTCGTGCCTCGCCGCTCGAGGCGAAGGCCTTGAGCAGCAGCGGCTCAAGATCGTGAAGTTCGAAGGGCTTGTGCATCACGTGGTAGGCGCCCAGATCGATGGCGCCCTTTGTGACCTCTGGTGTGCCATGGGCCGTCATCAGGATGACTCCGCTGCGAGGCGACAGCCGCCGAATGGCCGCAAGGAGCGTCAGGTCATTGGAATCAGGAAGCCGGTAGTCGAGCATCACCACGTCAACCGCCTCGGCGGAATTCGTCAATGCTCGAACCGCTGCGGCTCCATTGTCCGCTTCAATTACGGTGTGCCCGGCGTGACCGAGAGTCTCAGCAATCGACCACCGAATGAGCAACTCATCCTCGACCACGAGCACGCGCAAACGAGGAGAAATTCCTGTCATAGGGGAAAACTACGCACACTAGCTCGTGGGTACCGCGAGGAAACCCAACTTACC
Organism: uncultured Acidobacteriota bacterium; assembly: GCA_963825245.1. Classification (GTDB taxonomy): domain Bacteria; phylum Acidobacteriota; class Vicinamibacteria; order Vicinamibacterales; family CAVVIG01; genus CAVREM01. The sequence goes on along the minus strand of CAWGSJ010000014.1, from coordinate 379,902 downwards.
TCTGCGAACGCCACGGGAAGACGACCGACGACCCTGATGTCTTCAAGAATGGGTCCAAGGCCGTTGGCGCGGAGGCCGCGGCACCTTACATCACGACGGTCAGGCGTTCGCCAGGCAGTTGAACGGTCACGACCGTTCCACCCGCTGACGGACACGCGATGCTGATCGTGCCTTGGTGCGCCTCAATGAGGCGCCTGACGGTTGGCAGCCCCAGACCCGATCCGCGCGCTTTGGTCGTGAAGAACGGCGTGAAGATCTTCTCCAACACATCCGCGGGAATGCCAGGCCCCTCGTCGGTAAAGGCAATCTGGCACATGTCTGCGATCGCGGCCAGCGACACGTGGATCGTTCCGCGTCCCTGCATGGCGTGCGCGGCATTCACCAAGAGATTCACAAACACAATCTTGAGGAGCTCGGCGTCCCCCAACGCGCGCGCCGGTTCTCCGCCAACTCTGACCTGCACCCGCTCGAACGCCGGATCCCCACGGAGGAGGTTGGCGGTGGTCGTCACCAACGCGCCGATGTCCACGACCGCCAGCTTCGGCTGCGGCGGACGGGCGAACAACAACAGATCCTTCATCAACTCATTGAGCGTGTCGATCCGCGCCACGATTTCCGTGACGATTCGGGCATCCTTGCCGTCCTTCGGCAGACGCGTGCCAATGATCTGAATCGCGCCACGCACGCCGGCCAGGGGGTTCTTCACTTCGTGGGCAATCACGGCCGCCATCTCACCGAGCTTCGCCAGCGACGTCTGTTCGAGTAGTTGCTTCTCGATTCGGACACGCGCGCTGAGATCGTGCAGAATCCCGGTGAATCGTTGGTCTCCGTCCACCGTCATCTTTCCGACCGACAAGTGCAGCGGAAACGTAGTGCCGTCACGACGCAGACCTGTGACCTCGCGGCCCGTCCCGATGACCTTCTGCACGCCGGTCGCGAGATGCCGTGTCAGATACGTGTCGTGCTCTTCGTGGTAGGGTGACGGCATCAACACGTTGACGTTGCGGCCGACGACCTCGCGCTCCTCGTAGCCGAACAGCCGTTCGGCGGCCGGGTTGAACGATTCGATACGGCCATGCGCATCGATCACGACAATGCCGTCTACCGCGGAATCGATCACCGACCGCCACCGTGCCTCGCTGGCTCGCAGCTCCTCGTCGAGTCGCATGCGTTCACTGAGATCATGGAGCATGCCGGTGAACTTGCGCTCACCCTGAATCGACATCTCGCCGACCGACAAGTGGAGCGGGAACGTGGTCCCGTTGCGACGGCGCCCGGTGACTTGGCGACCGACGCCGATGATCGTCGCCGCTCCGGTGTCGAGATACTGTGAAAGATAGCCGTCGTGGGCTTCGTGATCGGGCGACGGCATGAGCATGTTGACGTTCCGGCCGATGACCTCCGCCTCGGGATACCCGAACAGCCGCTCGGCCCCGCGATTGAACGCTTCGATGCGTCCCTTCGCGTCGATCACGATGATGCCGTCGACTGCCGAATCGATGATCGAGCGCAGCCGCGCGTTCGCGTCTTGCAGGGCGGCCGCGCGGACGCCCGCCTCCGTTTCCAGGTCCTCATTCGCGCGACGCAGGGTATCAGCGCCCTCCCGTTGACGACGAGCGTTGCCGGCGATGAGCCAGGCCACCCACCCCAGCAGTCCGACGGCGGCCGCGACGAGCGCGACCAAGATCTGCTGGAGACGGCGAATCGCCGCGTGGTTCGCCTGCACGCGGGCCGCAAGCAGACGATTCTCCTCCGCACGCATCGCCTGAATGGTGTTCCGCGTGGCAGTGATCCTCGCCTGTGCGGCCTCGGTGTCTGTTGGACCGACGGCACGGGCCGCCCGCTTCGCGTCCGCGACGACGCCAAGCGCCGCGAGCGCCTGTGCGATCTCCTGGCGCAGCTCCGGCACGCGCGCCTGCTGGCTCGGATTGTCGGCTGTCAGGGTGGCCAGCTGATTGATCCCCTCCCCGGCGGCGCGTTCCGCTCGATCGAACGGCTCGAGCGTTCGAGAATCCGACGAGGCTGTGAAGCGGCGTACGGCGACGTCGGCGTCCAGCACGGTCGCGAGCACCGCTTCGAGCGACGTCAGCACCTCTTGCGTGTGCAGGACCGATTGGTCGGAGACCTGTGCCTGCTCCACCGTGCGATAGACGACCACCACGACGGACACCACCACCACGACGGCCAAGACGGCCGCAGCGCGCAGCGTGTGGGACGTGGCAACCGATCGCGTATCCAACGGAGTCTCCGTGCGCGGCCCGCGCCAGCCGCGTTCGCCGTTACGAAGCCTTCAGGGAATGCTGACTGGTTCTCAGAGCTGCCTTGGCAGGGCGCGGGCCACGGACTTCATCGCTCACACGGGCATACCGCCCGTCAGAGGTCACGCACAGGAACTTCTCGACCACGAGCGCGTCAAGCACGCTCTGGCACAGCGCCCGTTCGACACCACAGAGCCGACCGGCCTGTTCCGGCGTCAGCCGCAGCCCCGGCATTTCCAGATACTCGGCGCGGACGCGATTCAACATGGCGTGGTGCGGCATCGCAAACCTCGCGATCGGTTCGTCACGTGGTGGTGGAGCGCGCTCGCAATTCGCGTTCAGCGGCGGTCCAATCGTCCACGTCGTGCCCGTGTTCAGAGCCGCGTGCGAGGTACAGCTCATAGGCGCGATGGGCCACATCGCTGTCGGTGACGCTCGCCGGATGCAACAACGACTCTGGTGCGCATTCGGCCGCCGTCGCGGCTCCCGCATTCGTCTTTTTGGGCTTCGCCATTATGAAGACCTCGCAGGTTGGGCCTGCTCCTCTCGAAACGTCCCGAGCAACACGAAGTCGTCGTCGCCCTTGGCAAACCACGCTCGCACATGCTGCCGTTTGGCATAAGCCAAGGCTTGCGACACGGCTTCGTCGCGCGTGCGGAGGATGAATTGGTCGGGCGTCGAGGGCGTTCCCAACACGAAGACGATGGACGGGTTGCCGTGCCTCTGCCGAATGACACATCTCCTCGTCGGGGAGTGGCATCACGCTCCGTCCTGCCTTTCGGGCGAGTCCGGTGGGCCATCTCCGATGGCTCTAAGAGGGCAAGCTGAAAAGGGGTTCAAGCGCAACTGTAAGGTAGCGGACAGTTCTAACGCAAGCTGAAAACGGAGCGTTTACGAAGTGTTCACAGAGAACGTGGCTGTGCGCGCTGGGATGTGAGCAGAACGTGTCCGAAGGGGAGCGCTGGGACCGTCTCGTCGTCAGACGGTGCCCAAGCGAATCCGCGTCGATCACCGTCGCAGGCGGTCGAAATGGGCGCGAACGATCGCATAGCACTCGCAGGACGCCGCTTCCAAGCCTTTACGGTTCCGCACCGTGACTCGCCCATGCGTATAACGGATCAGACCACCCTCTTGCAGTGTGCGGGCCGCGACACTCACGGTCGGACGGCCCACGCCCAGCATCGCCGCCAGAAACTCGTGACTGAGATTGAAGTCCTGCCGCTGCATCCGGTCATGCGTCATCAGCAGCCAGCGCGCGCAGCGTTGAGGCACCTCATGCCTCGCGTTGCACGCGGTGGATTGCATCAACTGCGCGAGGATCACTTGCGTGTAGCGCCCGAGCAACTCGTGCAGGGCACCACCTGCCGCGACTTCGCGTCGAAAATCCTCGACGCTCATCCGCTCGGCATCCGTATCAGGCACCTGCATCAGCGTGTGGCCCGTGGCGATCGCGCCCGCGCTGAGAAACGCCTCGATCCCCAGCATGCCTTCATTGCCGACCGTCGCCGCTTCGACCATCGTGTCGTCTGACAGCAAGGTCACGATCGATGCGGCCCCGCCGTTCAAGAAATAGACGGCGCGGAGCGGTTTGCCAACGCGGTGAAGGACTTGTTTCAAGCGGACCGGCACGGTCGTCAAGTGCGGCAGCAGGCGCTGGAAATCCTTGGCGGGGAGCGCGGCGAGCAAGTGGTTTTTCGGTCGTTCCGACGGCGGTGGTCGTCCGCCCGGCGCACGTGTCTTGGTCATGGGTCAACGTTCTTCCCGGTTCGACTTGGGCTTTGCGGAGTCTGTGGCGAGCCGATTGATCCGCGCAACGGGCGGCGGCAGGCTCAGGAAAGCAGGAACAACACGTCGATACTACTCCGTTCCGGTTCGGCGCGGCGGCAAATCAGGAGCAACCCGGAAGGCTGGCGACTCCGTTGATCTCGCCGGATGCACCTGTCGACTCGGAATGTATCCGCGTGTTCGAGTCTTCCTCATGTCATCATGAGGTAGTGAGTCGAGGAAGCATAGAGCGGCGCGGTGACTCCAACTGAAAGGGCGCTTGCTTCGGATCGGGGCTCTTGATACCTGAGGAACAGACCCATGATTCAAGTCACCAACACCGTCGTCCTTGGCGAACGCGAAGTCACGGAACGCTTCGTCCGCTCAACCGGTCCCGGCGGCCAGAATCTCAACAGGGACGCAACGGCAGTCGAGTTGCGCTTTGACATCGGCAGATCATCCCTGCCGCGCGATGTGCAAGCACGCCTGATCGCGCTCGCTGGCCGGCACGTCACGACCGACGGCGTGCTGATGGTGGTGGCCCGAGTGCACCGATCACAGGCGGAGAATCGTGACGCCGCGCGTGCCCGGCTGGTGGCGCTCTTGAAACGGGCCGCCACGCCACCACAGAAACGCAAGGCGACGAAGCTGAGCGCGGGCGAGCGCCAACGGAGGCTGGTCTCCAAGGAGCGCCGAAGCTCGGTCAAACGTGGGCGAAGCGCTCGAAACGAAGACTAGCCGCTCAGGCGCCGCGTGAGCACCCGCAACACCGACGACGACAAGATCGTCTACTGGCACCGAGAACTGCCTCCGCTCAGCGCGGAGTTGATGGCCGAACATACCCTTGAGGCGACCAGCAGCCGTGTGCCGGGGACCATCAGTCACAGGGACGAACTCTGGGATCGCTGTTATCTGGAGCTGATGGCGAACACACAGATCCGATTGGCGCAGGAGGTCGCTCGCCTCGGGGGCCACTACGCGCACGTCCGCGATGAATCCATCGACATCCGCCATGACGACCAGGCTGGCGAAGCGTGGTTACACGGACGCTTTTCCTACATGTTGTACCATCGCCCCTCGCTGTCACCCTAGAGATCACCCATGCCAGCGTGACGCGCGTGGGCATCATCGGCACAGGCTGGGTGGGGTCGAGCTTGGCCATTTCGACGCTTCACGCTGGCCTTACGCAAGAACTGCTGCTCCATGACCCTACACACGTTCGTGCGAGTCCCCGCGGCCGTCTGCCGACAACCACTGATCACTTCTTCAGCAGCTTGAACGCTTGATTCCAGTTGCTCGCGCGCATCGCGGAGAGTACCCAGACCATGCACATCGCCTCGAGATACCGCGAGCACTCGATTCCGCCAACATCGACGATGCCCCAGCCGAACTCTTTCAAGATAGCGGACACTCTGTCCTTGGCGTCATCGCTATTGCCGGCAATGAACATATCGGGAGGCCCACCGGGGAACTCGGGTCGGAACATGAACGCGTTGCCCACGGTGTTGAAGGCCTTGACCACGTGGGCGTCCGGCAGGAGTCGTTGGAGGTGTTCGCCACCGGAGTCGTTGCCGCTCACGGCCAGTTTCGGCGGCATTCCACCGCTGAAGGCCAACGGATTCGTGGTGTCGATCAGGACCTTCCCCTGGAATGTGTCGCGACCCGCCATCGTGATCGCGCTCTCGTTCGCCACGCCGAGCGTGGCGAGCACGACGATGTCCCCGAAGGACGCGGCGTCGGCGAAGGTGCCGGCCGATGCCTTCGCGCCCACCTCTCGTGCCCAGGCGAGCGCCTTCTCGTTCCGGGCCTCACGCGCGCCCATCTTCACGGAGTGGCCCAGCGTAATGAACCCCTTGCCCAGCGCCCGCCCCACATCGCCCGTGCCGAGAATCCCGACGTTCATCTCGATGCTCCTTCTCGTTCGCTGTCGAGTACCCGCATCTGATGCTCATCGTACCGTGTGCCGGCCACGGCGGAGGCAGGAAGCGCAGCCTCGATGCGATCGATGTCCGTTGGCGTCAGCGTGATCCGCAATGCTCCGAGCGATTCCGTCAGCTGCGTGCGCCTTCGCGCGCCGATCAACGGGACGATGGCGGGACCCTTCGCGAGCACCCAGGCAATCGCCAGTTGCGAGGCTGTCGCATGCTTCTCCGTCGCGAGCTGTCGAAGCGTGCCGACGAGACGCTGGTTCTGCTCGAGGTTCTCGCCCGTGAAGCGTGGCAGATAGGCGCGGAAGTCGCCTGGGGCGTTCGGCTTCGGCGATGCTTTCGCTCTCGTCGGCGGGGCCGTACAGATCGGACATGCCCATGCAGGAGTCTCGCGGTCGACGGCTCTGCGCAGGATGCTGGCGCAGAGCGGCCCGGCTCGCTTACTGCCGAGCTTGCGCGAGGCAGGCGTTTTGCTGGAACAGGATACCGCCGAGAGGCGGACGAGGGGTTGTTGGCACCCGGGAGGAATTTTCATGAAGAGAATTGCACGTTGGGGGGTGCTGCTCGCCCTCTGCCTCGGACCGCTGCCGGCCTTCGCCGATACGATCGGGATCAACGAAGGCTACCTCGAGATGAACCCCGACTCTGGTCCGCTCGTGCTCGCCGGCGACCGGGGGTTTACGTTTCAATCGAGGGTCAGCTCTGTAGACGGCATCTTTCGGCCATTTGACTGCAACGGAGATCCCCTGCGCTGTGTCCCGGGTGCGACCCTCAGTCTGTTGGCAACCTGGAGTAGCACCGACCTGCCCGGGACGGCAACGCTCGACGGTGTCACCTATCGTGTCGACGGTTTCGGGCCCAACAGCATGTCGGTGGTCTTCAACGGGCTTGCCGTGCTTCCTGACTTGGCGGCCACCGCCATCGTCACCGCTCCGTTCGTATTCGAGGGAACCTTTACCCATGCGCCCAGCCCCAGCGTCCCGACCGTCAGGGACGAGCTCATCGGTCGAGGCACCGCCACCCTGTCGCTGAGTCAGCATTCGGCATTTCCAAACAGCTGGCGTCTCTCCAACGCGCGTTACGATTTCGAGCCAGTGCCGGAACCGTCGACCGTGCTCCTATTGGCGGGAGGCGTTGTCGCGCTGTTCGCTCGACGGCGTCGCTGCAAGCTGTTGTAACAAGTCGAGCGCAGCCTCACGCCCCTCGAACGGCCTCAGGGAGGCCAGCGCGGTCGTCAGCGCCTGCCGCGCCTGTGCGCGATATCCGGCTTTCCAGTACGCCACGGCCAGGTGGTATCGGTACAACGGGTTGTCGGGTTGCGCTTCCGGCACATGCTGCCAGCAGCGGAATGGCTTCGAGCGGCTGTTCCTGGCGCACATAGATCCAGCCGAGCGTGTCGTTGACCTGCGGCGAGCGGCGCAGCTGGCCCTTCGCGACCAGCGCGAACCGCAGTGCCTCGTCCAATCGACCTTGCTCCTGGTACATCCAGGCGAGATTATTAGCGGCGACCGCTGCACTCGGGCTGCTCGGCCAGGAGGCGCTCGTACGCGCCCTGCGCATCGACGCGACGGTGCTGCGCCTCCAGAATCATCGCGACCATCGTCCCGGCCGACACGGCATGGCCGTCGCGGCGGGCCAGCTCGCTGAACTGCTCCCGCGCGGCGTCCAGGCGCTCGTCGCGCAGATACAACTGACCGAGCAACTGGAAGGCTTCGAGGTTCGCCGGATCGATTTCAATCGCGCGCTTCAGTGACGCTTCGGCCCGGGCCACGGCGCCGGTCGCCAGGGAAGTCCTGGCGGCCAGCAACAGAAGCGGCGCCGAATTCGGCGCCTGGCGGAGTCGCGCCTCGATCCGCGCCTGCGCCTGGGCAGGACGCTTCGTGCTGACATCCAGCACCGTCAGACCCGCGAGCGCGTCCGTTGACGCCGGATCGAGCGTGAGCGCCGCCATGAACGCGCGGCGCGCGGCGTCGGGCTCCTGATTTATGGCGTACGCCGTTCCAAGTTCCACCTGCGCAATGGCCGAGCGCGGCCAGTCAGCCACGCACGCCATCGCCTCCTGTATCGCCCGCTCCCTCTGCGATCCTCGCCGCAGCGCTCGGATGAAGATCAGGCGTGCGGCCAGGTCGTCGGGTTGCGCTCTGCGTACCCGCTCCGACCATTCGATCGCATCGTCGTAGTGGCCCTCCTGCAGACGGAGCTGCGCAATGGCGACCGCGGCGGCTGCGAACGAGGGATTCAGTTTCCACGCCCTCTGGAACGCCTGGACAGCGCGTTCGGTGTCCTGGGCCGCGGCGTGGATTCGCCCTTCCAGATACGCCGGGTCCGCCGACGCCGGATCGGCCATTTCCGCCGCTTGCACCGACGCCAGTGCCTCGTTCAGCTTGTCGTCCGCGGCCTGGAACCGCGCCTTGAGCAGTAAGGCTGAAACGTTCTTCGGCTCCCGACCGAGCATCACGTCGAGCGTTTCGTAGGCTCGCGCCTTGTCGCCGGCGGAGTAGAGCACGCCTGCAAGCCGTGCTTCCGCCGCGGCGCGGAGCGGCGCACGGTCAACGAGCGCGCGCAATTCGCGCTCTGCGTCGGCCAGCCGGCGCTGCGAGGCATAGTAATCGGCGAGGGCAAATGGATCGCCGGAGGGACTGATGGCGACCGCCTTCCAGTGCGGTTCGGCCATGGCCGCGCGATCCGTGGCCATGTACAACAGCGCGACCGCACGGTTGGCGAGCGGATGCGCCGGGTCGAGCTGGACAGCGGCGTGAAATTCCGCGTCGGCTTCTTTGGCGCGGCCCGCGCTCCATTCGTAGCTGCCGAGGGCGACCCGCGCCTCGACCAGCTGCGGCGCCAGGCGTACAGCCTCGCGCACGCTGGCCTCGCTGCGCTCCTGATCGTGCAGGCCGGCCAGCGCGCCGCCGAGCAGAAGATGCGCACTGGCATCCTCACCATCGAGGCGCAAGGCGGCTTCGGCCCGGGCGCGGGCATCCACGTAGCGGCCGCCGAGCAGAAAGAGCGAGCCCGCCCGGACCTGCGCGGTCACATCGTTCGGTGCGAGGTCTGCGATCTGCAGCAGCTCCTGCACGACGGTGGCGGCGTCGCTCGTGCGCGCGGCCACATCTGCCAGCTTCGTATGGGCCTCGACGGACTGCGGCGTCCGCTGGATGGCCCTCCGATACTCGATCGCGGCCTGAGGGTACTTGCCGTCCTTTGCATAGCGGTCACCCCGCTCGATGGAGCGCTGGCTGGCGGCCACCGGATCGCGCGAGCAGGCGCTCAGGATGAAAAACGCTGAGACGATCGCGGCGAGAGCCAACTGCATCGTTCGCATGGGAAACTCAATCCGGCAGGTGCGGGCCGAGCACCGGAACGAGCGCCTGCACAAAATCTGTCGCGTCTCGGTCTGCGGCCGCCTCACCGGCGCGAATCGGCGTGATGACGCGGACGATCGCCCCATCCGTGCGATGGAGTCGAAGCGCGTCGAGCGCCAGATACGCACGGCTCCAGGTACTCGCTCGCGACCGCGCGGCCGTGGCTCTGATACCAGTAGACGACCAGTCGCGCGTCCAGGCCCTTTTGGACGATAGAGCGATTGGCCGAGATTGATCGGTTCGCGACGGCGATCTCAGTGCGTCCGATGGTCAGCGGCTGCCACCCTGCGCCCGGCAGACAGTTCATCGGCGAGTGAATCGTGTCGCCCTGGCGCTGGCTTTCGTAGTAGCCGATGTACAAGTCGGCCGTGCCGCCGGCGCGACTCACGTAGCTCCGGGAGATGTACTCATCCGCCTGCAGGGCGGCGGCCGTGGCGGGATCGAAGGGCGGCAGTGGGTGGCCTTGCCAGTCGCCCAGAGTGAACGGGACCTCACTCAACGGTCGATGCGGCGGGACACGCTCGTCTGCGGTGCCTGCGCGAAGGCACACGACGCCTGCGAGGGTCAACACGAGCAGCACAGCCAGTCGATGAGCTCGTGGTCACGCCGTCACCTGCCAATGACGAGTCGACACCGTCGCGATCACGCGCGTGGAGAGAATCAGCAATCCCAACGCACCGCAGAACGCCAGCCACCCGACCATGTCGTGCGCGAAGCCCTCGACGGCGGCTTCGCCGTAGAGATGCGCTGCGATGGCAGACGCCGTCACGCGCGCCGCGTTGACGATGACGGCGATCGGGAAGGTCGAGGCGATGACCATCGCCCGCTCGGGCCATCGCCTCGGGGCGGCGCGCGCCACGATCACGCCCAGCGTCAGCAGCGCCATCAGGGAACGAATGCCGCTGCACGCGTCCGCGACTTGCAGCGTCGCGCTCGACAGCACCAGTACATTGCCTTCGCGCAGGACGGGAACGCCGGCGGCAGTGAGGAGCGTTTCCGTCAGCGCCGACGCGGTGAGCTGAAGCGACATCGTGAGCCGGCTCACGATGATGGCCGGGATGGGAATGGTCAGCAGCAACAGCGCGCAGGGAAACGCCAGCAGGCGCAACTGACGCCAGCCGAACAGAAAGAGGACCGTGCCCGACGCAAACATCAAGAGCGACACCCGCGTCAGAAACAGCTCGGCGCCGAGGGTTCCGAGCACCAGAAGCATGACCGCGCCGGCCGTCAGCAGGAGACCTGTCCCGCAAGGTGATCGCGGGGTACTGGTCAGCTCGTCGCGGCGACTCCAGACGAGCCACGCGGCCAGCGGCGCAACGACAAGACCGTGCGAGTAGTCGGGAACGGTCCACCAGTGCTGGACGAGCTTGGCGACCACTTCGCCGTAGAGAGCGAGCACGCCGACTCCGAGCCCGAGACTGAGCGCGAGGGCGGCCATTGGTCTCTGGCGGAAATCGCTGGCCGCGAAATGGAACTCCCTTACGTCTTTTGTGTGCTTATCCACCGACACACTCATCTCGACACGAATGCGCGCCGCCTCACTCAATCCGTACGCCAACGGAGCCGTGACCGGCGGGAACCCGCACCGTTCCGGCAGGCGGTCATCGATCACCGTCTACACCGTGCGCGTCGGTAGACGCAGCGGTTTGTCATCAGGTGAGCGTCAGCGATCGGCGAGAATCGCGAAGAGTTCGAGTCGCCATGCCTCAGACGAGGATGGCTCGCTAATTGCTCGACACCTCTGGGAGCTACGGCACGCGAGTTGAATCCCTGAGGAGGCGCGAGATGAGGCGACACCGTCTTCGCTCGTGCGCGAAGTCCAGCCTTTTGAACTCCTCACGTTCACCGATGTGGTCGAGGGGCCGATATTCGCCCACTTCAATCCGGCGTTTGCATCGTACGACTTGGCCAGTGCGCTCGGCCCCCTGACCAGGGCGACGCAGCCCTTGATCAATCCGGCGCAGGTGTTGCCCACGGATCGCGGCGGATTCAGCCTCATGTTTGCTACCAGTCCTCTCATCACGTTCACTGCGTCGCCAGTGCCAGAGCCTTCCAGCCTCGTCCTGCTGGGCGCAGGTCTGATCGGCCTGCTCGGCCGCCACTTGCGCCACAGGCGCAGCTGACTCTCGGCGAGCTCGTGCGCGAGGTCTCACGCGAGGTTCGCCTCAGTGCCGCAGTCGATTGGGTCGACCGCGGTGCGATCTCATCCAAGCGGCCGCCAGGCCGCCACCAACGAGCAGCAGCGTTCCGGGTTCCGGCACCGGCGCGAAGTCGTAACTCAGCTCATATACGTACCGCTGCCCAGGTCCATCGCTTACCCGGGCGTTCACGGTGCCAGTCCCCCAAAGGTCCGTTGTGAATCGAAGCACGGGATCGCGACCGAGCACGTAGTAACCGGAAATCGTGCCGGTCATCGCGAACGGACCCGACAACAGAACGGGAATTGGAAAGGTCCCCGGATCGACCGGAGGAAGCGCCGGCAGCGTGAACGTGGGACCGACAAATGAGAGATCTCCCACAAAGGCGAGGCCGCTGTAGAGCGTCCCGCCGATGATGGCCGTTCCCACCGCATCGTTGTCGATTCCCATAGTGTTCAGGATGTTAGGTGCGTGCGCCCCGGATGACAGGGATATCGCGTCTCCCGCCGGACATGGGCAGGGCAAACTGACCACCCCGCCCCAGCGGAAAGACATCGAGAACATGTCACCATTGAGCGTGCCCCTTAGCCCCTCACTGCCGCTGACCGGAGCTAACGCCACCGATCCGGATGTGATCGTAATGGTGTCGGCGCGGAGGCTCGCGGGAGACATCATGCAGATGCCGACGGCGATCGATGGGACAATTCGGGTCATCTGGAACCTCCGGTGACGATTGAGGCGCCGTTGATTGTGCTGCAAGCTGATGCGCCACTCGATCGTTGCTGCAATTCCTGGACTCCGCCGTTTCGCAACGCGCGACCGCTGAAGCAAACAACAGGCCGGCGGTTAATCGTCGTGCTCGGTAAGCGCTGGAATGATTCGGTTCACCGCAGCAGCGCTCCCGTCTCAGGCCAAGCTGCTGAGACTTCTTCAGGATGCGAATCTCAGCGCCTCGGAGGCAACAGGACTCAACGAACGAACGTCCGGATGATTGCCGCGACGAACCGCGACCTGCAGAAGGCGGTGCACCGAGGCGAGTTCCGTGAAGCGGTGACCACGATCTACTCGTTCCCGCGACCTCGAGCGAGTGGAAGCCGTTTGCTAGGCTGACGCAGGCGAGCGACGGGTATCTTTACGGTGCGACCCTCCTCGGCGGCACCGGTGGCGGAGGTCACTGTCTATCGACTCGATCCGGCGACCGGAGCCACGACGACGGTCCTTCACGCCGGGGCCGAGCGGCCAGTACCCGCGGGCGGGGCTGACTCAGGCCAGCGACGGCTTCCTCTACGGCACGACGAGTTCGGATGCCGGCGCGGCATCCGCGCCGATGCCACGCGATGACCGTTTCCCGCTTGACGATCACGAGCGCCGTCCGCCACTGATTCCAGGCTCGTGACAACCAGACCCAGAGCAGCCGGTCGACGCGCGTCAGCTGCAGCCGATGCGGATGCGATCGTTGAAGCACTTGGAGTTGGTGCCGAAGGGCGAGGACTTCGAGCTGCAGGACTGCGCGCGAGCGGGCGCAGTCCACGAAGCGTCTTCACAAGAGGCATCAAACGGCCATCGCTTCGCAGGCTACTCATCGTCGACGGTAACCGCAATGGCTACAACAAGAACGGAGTTTCTGGCAACGACAGCTTCCACCCTGATATTATCGGGGACGAAGGCTCAACATCAATTCCGCCTAAAGTCGTCCATCTCCCAGTGCGCGCAGTTCTCGCACTCGGCCTCATTCACCGATCGCCGCTCACCGGTGCGGATGCAGACCCAGATGGTTTCCCGTTGCAGCTGTTCTGGGACGCCCGGCACGCGGTAACCGGGGCGGCTCCACTTGCAATCCCACGTCGTCTGAAGCGTTGCGACAGCGGCTGTAGCCATGTCGGACCTCCTTTTGTGTCCCGGACGCGACCTACTCGACCCTGAAGGTGAGCGTGCCGGTCCGGATGAACGGCGTCGGGATTCCATGAGCACAGCGGTCAGACCGCCACTGCTTTACGGCGTCTATCGCGAGCGTGCGGCTTGTACGCTTCAGACCCTGTCGATTCTTGCGAACGCGCCTCCAACGACAAGCAGCACGCCGACGAGGCCGATCACGATGCCGACCGGAAGCATGATCATCGTGACACCCAGGCCCAGACCGAGGATCATCAGCATCAGTCCAACCACGACCGCGGCGGCGTGCTCGACGAAGCGGCCGATACCTAGAAAGGCCCGGCCGACCGCAAGAGTGTGTGCCATGGATCGAACCCTCCTGCGAGGTCACAGCGCAACGCCTGTGCCAGCTGAACGCGGGATATTTGGCTTGGGTTCCTTTGATACTGCGCCAGCCGGCGTGGATAAATCCGCACCTGCCCAAAGAATCTCTCAACAGGGTCGAATGTTTGAGGAAGTGGCACGCGTACGTCCACGCCCAAGCTGGGTCAATTGCGAGGCTAACTCGCGGCATCCGAATTGCTCCCAGGGATTACGCTGACTTCGCATGGACACCGAGACCTCGTACCTCGGGTTTCGACTGCCGCACCCGTTCATCGCCGGCGCGTCCCCGTTTGGGTACCAGATCACTCTGGCGTCCCGTGGACGCATTCGAAACAGGGATCCGCTCGACCGTGAGTTCGCCGTGGCGCTTGCGGACTTCCCGGCGTCTGACGACTACCCGTTAAGGCCGCAGGAGTATGCAGAACATATCAACCGAGTAAAGCAGGCGATCGGGATTCCGGTCATCGGTTCGCTCAATGGTACGTCGGCAGAATCGTGGCTCGCGTTCTCGCGCATCATCGAGCAGGCCGGTGCCGACGCGCTGGAATTGAATTCCTACGAGGTTGTGACGGATCTCAGCATGTCAGGATTGGCGGTCGAGCACCAAGCTCGTGGAGATCGTCAAGGAATTGAAGCGCCTGTTGAAGATCCCGATTGCCGTCAAGCTCTCTCCTTTTTTTGCGGCTTTCGGAAATGTCGCGCGGCAGCTCGATGCGGCGGGTGCCGACGGCCCCCTGTTACCTATGGCTCAGGAAGGACAATGGCGACGGGAACTATACGATTCATACCATATCCAAACGCCGCCGTTCTTCAGTTGTGTTCTGACAGGTTCTGGTCAACGCCTCGCCAGCAGCCGCCATCTCGCGACTCGTATTGACGTGAGCGGTTGAGGTAACCAGCGCCGACCGGCTGTCGCTGTGCGACGGTCGTTCACCAATGATAGAGTTGCCGAGCCCGACGTCTGTCACAATCGCGCGGAGGGTTTCACGATGGCGAAGGTAAAGGTTTCGACCGAAGTGAAGGCTCCAGTTGAGCGGGTCTTCGAGCTCTTCACGGACATCGAGCATGCGGCGGAGCGTGTCTCCGCGATCGAGAAGATCGAAGTCTTGTCAACCGGTCCGTTCAACCTGGGTTATCGATGGAACGAGACCCGACAGGTCATGGGGCGCATCGACAGCGCGATGATGGAGATCACGTCGTTCGAGCGGAATCGTACCTACACGGTGACCCACCATAAGGGGGCAGTTCTTGGGAGTGGTGTGCGCATCGATGCCGTCTTCACGTTCGAGCCAGTGCCCGCGGGTACCAAGGTCAGCATTGAGTTCGAGCTGCATCCTGAGGGCCTGCCGCCGGCGATGCTGGCGCCGCTCGAGTGGGCGATTGGAGGCAAGGTCCGCCATGTCCTCAGCGACGATCTGGATGACCTGAAGACGTCGATTGAGAAGATCACGGCACCATAAGCCCCACCCGGCTCACGCTGCCCGCTCGTGTTTCGCAGTGGTGGCGGTTCAGCTGTGGCATCCCGACTCATCCGATATCAGCTTCCTCGACGCTCGTACTGGCGAGAGGTCCACGTCCTAGGCCTAGGACGCGCGCCCGGGAAACGTTTCAGCGGAATTGTTGCAACAGCGGTGGCGTCCCCAACGGATTCTAGACCTACGGAAGATTCGCTTTACCCGAGCATTTCCGAGCAGCCGCGTCGCCCCTCTTGCGGTGGCGTTGAGCGCGGCGCCTCGTGAAGACCGCCGGATCTTCCCTTGTCAATCCCGCCCACTTGACGGAAACTAGCGCGCACACTGAGCGTTGTCCGCGCTGGCGAAGAAGCATGGGACTGACTGGGGACCGAGAAGGATCTCACGCTAACGGCAGGTGGCCCTGAATAGTTCCGATTGTCTTCGAACGGGCGCGGCGGACATCCCGCTGTGCAGATGTCACATGTTGTCCAGCGCAGCGGATGGTGCCGTACGGGAATCTCAGGAGCCTCTCCATGAACATGAGAACGGTGACCGTCACGTTATCGCTTGGCGCGGGTGCCTTGCTGTTGGTTGGCTGCAGCTCTGGGAGCCAGCCACCGGCTCAACCCGCTCAAACAGCTCAACCGGCAGTGACTTTGACGCCGCCGCCGTCGGGCCCCCCTGTCAGCATCAACGCGGAGATGGTTTCCATTGTGGATCACGCGGGTCATGCGCTGTGGGATGTCGAGAGAGAAGGCAAGGCGCCAAAGACCCAGGGGGATTGGGAACTCGTTGCGGAGCACGCGATCCAGATGGCGGCAGCCGGCACTCTAATTACACTTCCCGGCACCGGCCCCAATGACCTCACGATGACGCAACAGGCCGACTGGAAGAAATGGGCGCGCGCGATGTCGGATGCGGGCCTGGCTGCATTCAAGGCCAGCGAGAACAAAGACATGAAGGCGCTCGTCGCGGCCAATTCGCAGCTCGTGGAGGCGTGCGAGAGCTGCCATAAGCAATACAAACCTTCGCTGCCAAGCGAGGGCATCGCCCACCAGCACATGCACGTTGAGCAGCACTGACGAGCCGCGCAGCTGCAGCCTGAGGGTGTCCCGTTCCGAAGTTGCAGGTAGCGGGACACCCTGTTTGAAGTCATGCAGCGCCGTTCCACAACAGCAAGTACCGGCGGTTGCACGCCCGGGATTGGACCCGCATCCGTGGCGGATCGCTGACAAGGGGTGCTGCACAGCGCGTTGGCGTACGGCGTCGTGTCACGTGGGGACGCCGCCCTTTTCTTGCCCTTTTGGCCGCTGCAAACGGCGGCAATGGCCGGCAAAAAGCGACACAACGCGAAAGCAGAAGTCAACCGATTTTCATTACTCGGAATGCACGATCCAGTCCTGGTGAGCAACGAACCGCAAAGAGCGGCTAACGCTTCTTGTTCCGCCTGTTAACCGGAGGGTTGCTGGTTCGAATCCAGCCTGAGGAGCCAGCCCAATAAATCCAATAAAATCAGCGACTTGCAAGGATGAGCCCTGTCTTGTCCGCCTAAGTCATTGATTCGTCAGGTGTTGCGGGTGCAGGGGCCGGACTGGACGATGTCCGCAACTGGTTCGATAGATGATGTGTTGACATCGTGTATACAGCGCGCTAGAGTAGGGACATTGACGTCTCGACATGGGCGTCACATAGGGAGCAAACCATGGCAGCCACTGCAACCGCCGCGCGGACACGAACCATCAATATCCGCATCGAGGAAGAGCGACGCACGCTCATCGATCGAGCCGCTGAAGCTGCCGGGAAGGACCGTACTCAGTTCGTTCTGGACGCAGCAACCCGTGAAGCGACAACTGTACTTCTCGACCAGCGGTATTTTCAGCTGGACACAGCTGCGTTCGCGAAGTTCAACGCTGCCCTGGATGCGTCTCCCGCCGAGAACCCGCGTCTGCGGGAGCTTCTGTCTAGAAAAGCTCCCTGGGAGCGATGAGTGCGGCAGGAATTAGCGCTCCAGAGCACCTGACAGCCGAGCACGACGTTAGCTCTTTCGACTCCAGCACGCCTGAACTCGACAATTGGCTGAAACGCCGAGCGCTTGCGAATGAGGCGCTGGGCACCTCACGGACCTACGTCGTGACAGAAGGCGGACGTGTGGTCGCCTTCTATGCGCTTGCGAACGGCGCCGTTGCTCACAAGGACGTGTCCGCCAAAACGAGGCGCAACATGCCGGATCCAATTCCGGTGATGGTGCTTGCGCGTTTGGCCGTCGATTCCGCCTACCAGAAACAAGGTCTTGGTTCCGCGCTTCTAAGGGACGCCCTGCTCCGCACCATCGCGGCCGCTCAAATCGCTGGCATTCGCGCGGTGCTGCTTCATGCGATGTCAGATGACGCGAAGCGCTTCTATGCACGTGCCGGATTTCACGAGTGTCCGGTCGATCCAATGATGATGATGATTACGCTCGCAGAGGTTGAGAAGAACCTCAGCCCGCCCAGCGCGAGCTGACGATTGCAACAACAGGACCGGTGGCCCCGATCCTGACGAGCGCACAAAAATCGTGGCCTGACTCGTCTGCACATCGACAGTGGTGAAGTCATCCATCAATCTTCAGGCCGCTCAGTTCAGTGCTCGATACGCGTCGCTTGAAACTCCTGATGGATCGGGTCACCGCCGGCGCTGGAGAACTCGTGTTGGGTCAGCAGGATCATCGTCAGATCCCTGGAGGGGTCGCTGATCCACGAGCTGCCGTAACCTCCAATCCAGCCAAACGAACCCGCAGCGGGCCGATCGGGGAGGGCCTCCGTCACAACTGCCATGCCGTAGCCCCACCCCCTGCCGCGGCCGAGAATCATTTCCCCGCCCGCTCGCTGTGACGCAGTCAGGTGATTGGTCTTCATCGCCTTGGCTGACGCGGGCGTGAGCAGGGGCTGTCCCCGATGCCGGCCGTCGGCGATCAACATGCGCGCGAACGCGAGATAGTCGTCGACTGTCGATACCCAACCCGGCAGCGCCGTGCTCAAACGTGGGCGGCCGGCTCAAGCAGAGTGCGACGGTCGATTTCTTGTCGGCCATCTTGCCGGTGCATCGTCTGCCTCCTTGTGAGCGGAAACCGCGAGATCGACGACTTCATGACCGTCCCACGCTCGCGCCCAGGGTGAGGAGAAGCTCGTCCAGTTGCGCGAACGTCTCGACCATCGCATCCGCCGCCCCGGTGCCGGCAGCGTCGAGAGCTTCCTTCGAGGAATAGAGCTCGTGCATGACCAGCAGCGTCTTGCCACGCTTTTCCTCGAATGTCACCGTGGTGACAGGCCCACCCTCACCACCTTCCTCGTTGGTCCACACGAGGCGCGAGTGCGGTGTCACTTCGAGGTACGTGCCGAAGAACGCCATAGCATCGGGTTCGAACTCGAGACGGTACTTGCCCCCGACACGAACATCCATCTCACAGGAACGCAGGGACATGCCCATCGACTTCGGCGCCCACCACCGCCTGAACAGCTCGGGCTTGGTCCACGCCTCGAACACGATGCGGGCCGGGCCGTTGAAGGTTCGGGTAACGACTAGCTCACGCTCGGACTTCCGCTCCACCGTCGTGCGGTTCTTCATGGGCGTGGGCTCACTCTCTCTTCTTGCGTCCATCAACCTTCTCCTTCCGTTTCAGTTCCTCGACAACCTTGTCCAGCTCGTCGAACCGTGCATCCCAGAGCTGGCGGTACCTCTCGATCCATGCCGCCTCTTCATCCAGTCTGCGCAGGCCGAGCCTGCAGGTCCGCACGCGCCCGACCTTCGCCGTGGTGACGAGCCCCGCCTGCTCCAAGACGCCGACGTGCTTCTTCATGCCCGTGAGGGTCATGTGGAACTTGTCGGCAAGGTCCGTGATCGAAGCGTCTGCACGCCCGAGCTGCTCCAGAACACCGCGTCGGGTGGCGTCCGAGAGCGCGGCAAACGAGGCATCGAAGCGGGTCCGCGCATACAGAACCATGTGGTTCAGTATATAACATCCGGATTGGCGGCATGCAAGGCGAGGCGTCCACCCGCCTCGGCTTCACCGACTACTTCCGCGTGGAGCTCGCGTGGGCCAAGCTCCTCGGGGCGGTGCTGTTGCTCGCGCCGGTGCCGGCCCGTCTGAAGGAGTGGGCATACGCCGCCTTCGCCATCACCCTCGGCTCTGCGCTCATCGCCCACCTCTCGATCGGAGAAGGCCCGCGGTGGTGTGGGGCTGGGCGGCGGGCACCGGGCGTGCTCTGGGGACTCTCGTACTTTTGTGGCGTCGCCTCGAGGGCGCGGGCGAGCGCCGGACCGCTCGAAGATGAACAACGCGTGGCGAATCAAGACCCGAAGAATCCAGCGCAGATGAAGGCGTCAACTGGCTCACCGTTGACGGATGTCTCTGCTGAGTACCGGTTTCACGTCGATGATGGGCGTTCCGTTCAGAGCTTCGAGATGTCGCACCTGCAGTCGTCGACCGTCGACTGCCGTAATGGCCACGTCATGCAGACCGATCGGATTCGGACGGTCGGAGGATCGCGTGCTGAATACGCCCTCTTGCTTTCTGGCGCGGTCACCTCTCGGATGCACTGTGAGCACGTCCCGACGAGCGCGATCGAGCCAGGTGACAAGAACCAATTCATCGCCCGGTCGGATGCTTTGCAGCCCTTCGAGGACTTCCGGTTCGAACACCAGCCACGCTGCAGGCGCGCCTTCGTCGGGCTGTCTGGGGGCAGATTCTGGCTGTGTCAGCGGAGATTCCACCTTACCGATCGCCGTCACCGCGAAACTCGTCATGACGCGTCTCTCGGCTGCTCACGTTGCCGAATTCACCAAGTGCCTGCTTCGACCTTCTTAGTCGTGCAGCGATTTCGACCGTGACTTCATTCCGTCCGTTACGCGCTTTAGCAAATCCGTCGCGGCCCGATAGCATTCGCTGGGCACGCGGCGGGAGCGTCGGTGTCAGCGGCCGCAGACTGCTTTGAGCCGGCAAAGACTGCGTCGTTCTTCGAGGCTCACCTCGCGAAACCTTGGCGAACCTATCAATAACAGGCCATTTACGCTGCCTCTCGGATCAACCAGTTGCGGAAATCGTCCAGTGCGGCGAGCCAATTCCCTTCGGAAATTCGACGACGTTCGCCGGCCGGTGATCTCTCCTCAGGGCACGTTGCCCTTTTCTTGCCCTTTTGGCGCGCCCAGTCTCCGTCGGAGCGGGTGGAGGCGCAGTCGGCGAATCCAGCAGGCCGACTTCAGCCGACAGATGTTCGGGCGACAGATGCGCGTACCGCATGACCATCCGCAGCCCGCGAGCCTCGCTGGTGCTTACGACGTCGAAGGGAGCGGCGGCGATCCGTGCCGCCTCAGCTGGTTTGGGGCGCAATGCTCGGAAAGGAAACACCGAGGCCATCGGACCTCGGATTATCCCACGAGCGATCGACAGCTTCTTTACGGCGCGGGCTGGGCGGCCCGTGTAGTCACTTCAGGAGCGCGCGAGGGAGACTCGCCGAGACGCGCGTGAACGTGACGAACTCGTTTTCCATGTGCACCGTACCCGGGGAGTACAGATGGACCGTGTAGAGCCAAGAGAAGCGCCCCGTCATGCCGCCCGCTCCGTCGAGGTTCGTGTCCCAAGGGCCGACCAGGAACGACTCAGTCAATTCTTGGGGGTAATCGTAGCCCCACCATTCCAGCAATCCGCTAAGAGTCAACCGTCCGTCAGCACCCACTGTTCCCGTCAGTTCCCCCTTTAAGTGGCTGCGCGTTCCACGGACTTGGTTCAGGTCAACGCGGTGATGAACAATCAAATCAAGAGTGTGGACCGTCCCCACGCGCGCCGTGCCGATACACCACCCCACCAGGTCTCCCGTCTCAGTGCACGCTCTGATCAGGAAACGCCCTTCCCATCTTCCTTCGTAGTTGTTGATCACCTGCACGGTCTTCGAGGCAGTTAGCCCGTCGAAAGTCGCTGTCAAGCGTGTCGAGCCATGGGCCCGGCCGTCGAGGCGGCCGGCGCCGTCCACGCTGCCGTCCACGCTGCCCACGTCGGGATTGCTGCTGCTCCACGCGGCCGGGATCGTCCGCCGAATCCCATCACTCAGAGTGGCAGTGAGGGTGTAGTTGGACGAAAGGCCCGTGAGAACGGCGTCGGCGCCTGCAATGGCCAGGTTGGTCACCGACGGTGGCGGAGGGCCGCTTGGCCCAGCGGGCTTGTCGCCGCATCCAGCCGCCAGCGCGAGAAGGCCCAGGACACACAGCAGTCTGGCAGGTAGCATTCTCCACCCTCCGGGTTGGTCTCAATTGCATTAACGTCCCGCGGCGGGCGTCCGGACAGAACGCGCTAAGATGCGGGCGCAATCTTCAGTCGGATCTCCATGCCTGAAGACCCCGGGGCGGGCACCGATCCAGAGTCGACCTTTCGTCTGCTCGACCGCGCGCGATCGGGCGACCAGGAGGCACTGGAGCAGCTCTTCGGCCGCTATCTGAAGCCGCTCCAGCGCTGGGCCAGGGGACGACTGCCCGGATGGGCGCGCGATCTGGCAGACACCGACGATCTTGTCCAGGACACCCTCGTCCAGACGTTTAAGAGGATCGAAGGCTTCGAGCCACGCCGCGTCGGAGCGCTCCAGGCCTATCTGCGGCAGGCGGTCCTCAATCGCATTCGCGACGAACTGCGCCGCAAACGACGGCAGCCTGAGATGACCGACCTGGATGGGCTGGAGGTCGGATCGCGCGGCGTCGCCAGTCGAGGAGGCGATCGGCCGTGAAGCGGTGGACCGCTACGAACGCGCGCTGACCCGGCTGCGCCCGGAGGAGCGGGAGGTCATCATCGCTCGCGTCGAAATGGAATACAGCTATACGAGGAGCTGGCCGAGGCGCTTGGCAAACCGTCGCCGGAGGCGGCGCGCAAGGCGGCGGAGCGGGCGCTCGTCCGGCTGGCAGAGGAAATGGACACGCGGCCGTGAGTGAACGACTCGTTCCCGATCTCGCGGGCGCGGTGCTCGATGGCACGCCGATCGACTGGGCAGGCGCCGAATCGAGCGCCGACGACGCCAGCCGGCCCGTGCTCGCGGAGCTCAGGGTGCTGGCCGCGCTCGCCGACGTGCACCGTCGTCTGCCGCTTCACGACCAGACCGCACCGCCGACCGGCGCTCGCGGCGACACGCTGACACACTGGGGACATCTGCGCGCGCTCGAGCGCATCGGCCGCGGCGCCTTCGGCGAGGTCTACCGGGCGTGGGACACCCGGCTCGATCGCGAGGTGGCGCTCAAGCTGATCGACGCGGATCCCGCCATCAGCGACGGTTCCTCGTCGTCGATCATCCAGGAGGGCCGGCTCCTCGCCCGCGTGCGTCATCCGAACGTCGTCACGATCTACGGCGCCGAGCAAATCGGCCCACGCATCGGTCTCTGGATGGAATTCGTCCGGGGCCGCACGCTTAAACAGATCGTGGACGCTGGCAACGTGTTCGGTGGGACGGAAGCGGTCGCGGATCGGCATCGACGTCGCTCACGCCGTTGCCGCGGTGCACGGCGCGGGCATGCTGCATCGGGATATCAAGGCGCAGAACGTGATGCTGGCCGACGACGGACGGGCCGTGCTGATGGACTTCGGCACGGGACGAGAGCTTGCGGACAACTTCAGCTCTGATGTCGCCGGGACGCCCCTCTATCTGGCGCCTGAAATCCTGGCCGGGGGCGACGCCACCGTCCAGAGTGACATCTACAGCCTGGGGGTCCTTCTCTATTACCTGGTGACCGGCTCGTACCCGGTCCGCGCGAACACCGTGAGCGATCTCCGTCTGGCCCATCAAAGCCACGAACGAATCGGCATCCGAACGGCGCGAGGCGGATCGGATCTGTCACCGAAGCTCGCCCGGATCATCGAGCGCGCAACCGATCCGCAGGCGGCCGCTCGGTATGCCAACGCCGACGCGTTGGCGGCGGATCTGGTGGCCCTCCAACCGCGCGCGGCGCCTGCCCGACTGTCGTCTGCGATCGCCGTCGCGGCGGTCCTCCTGCTGATTGCGGGGCTGGGATGGGAGGCCGTTGGCCGGCGCGTGGGATCTTCGCGAACACCAGGCGCACTGCTCGCTGGCGTTGCTGGACGGAACGCCGGCGCTGCCGGGAGTGTCATTCCGTCACAGCCGATCATTGCGGTGCTTCCATTCGAGAACCTGAGCGACGAGCCTGAGAGCGACGAGTTCGTGGACGGGCTGACCGACGAAATCATCCGCAATCTCAACGTCATTCAAGGACTGCAGGTGAGGTCGCGCGATTCGTCGTTCGCCTTCAAGGACAAGCCGCGCGATCTGCGCTACGTCGGCCAGGAACTTGGCGTCAATCTCGTCGTCGAGGGGTCTGTCTTGCGATCGGGCAACAGGTTGCGCATCAACGCGTATTTGTCTCTGGTCGCGGGGGATGTCCTGCTCTGGTCGGAGCCGTTCGATCGGGAACGCAAGGACATCTTCGCTATTCAGGAAGACATCTCGCGGGCGATCGTCAACAGGCTGCGACTGACGGTTGGCGGAGGGCAGCGCCGATACGACACGAATGTGGAGGCGTACGAGCTGTACCTCAAGGGCAGCGCGCTGGTCGGTCGTAGTGGTCCTACCAATCTCGAGAAGGCCGTGGAAGTGTTCAAACAGGTCCTCGCCAAGGATCCGGTCTTCGCACCCGCTCACGCAGGGCTAGCGATCGCGTATGCGATCAGGTCGGTGCCTTCCGGCAGCGCCATCCCGTTCGTCGAGGCCCAGTCGATCATCCGGACAGCCGCCGTCAAAGCGCACGATCTCGATCCGATGCTGGCTGACGCACATGCGGCTATGGGTTGGGTGCATGCACGCGAGCTCGACTGGTCGAGCGCCGAGACGGCCTTCCAGCGGGCCATAGACCTGAATCCAGGCCTCAGCCAGACCTACACCGGCTATTCAACCTCGACGCTGCGGCCACTCGGAAAGCGGGACGATGCGTTGCGGATTCTACGCATGGCGCTGCAAAACGATCCGCTCTCCTTGAATGTGCAGCGAGAGATCGGTTTCGTGCAGTTGGAGACCGGGCGGTACGAAGAGGCGATCGACACGTTCCAGCGCGTGCGCGCCGTCGAACCCGACTTTCCTTATGTCGACAATTTCCTCGCCCGAGCGCTCGTGTTCGCTGGGAGACCGGCGGAGGCGTTACCGGTGTTCGAAAGAGTGAAGCAGCAGTCAGCGCCGCGAAGACTCGGACCGCCCCGGCTGGTCCTGGCCTATGTCGCGTTAGGCAGGCGCGCGGAGGCGGAAGCGCTGGCCGCGGAGCATAGGTACGGCTCTCCTTCCATTCTAGCGGTGCTCTACGCCGCTCTTGGCGACAAAGATCGTGCTTTTGATGCGTTGGATCGGGTGGCTTTTGTCGAGCCGCAGCATCTGCCAATCCTGCTCGCGTCTCCGGAGATGGCGTCGCTGCGCGGCGACCCTCGACTCGTCGCCTTGCGTCAGCGATTCCGCCTGCCGGCGCAGTAGCTCACCACGCCGCCGTCATCCCCGCGCGCGCGATGCGCGGAGGCACGATCGCACTCGGGTTCCCAAACGTGCTCCCCGACGATCAGTTCACAGCCTTCAGCAGTTGGTCGTTCAGGGTGCGGGCTGTGTGATTGGTTCGGGCGCCGAGAAGAAGCGTTCGCGCGCTTCCTGAAAGAAAAACAACGACCCAAACAGCGCCACGCTGTTCGCTTTACCCGTCGGCGGACGTCTCCGGTGAGTCAATCAGACGGCTCGCATGCTGATCTCAAGTTCCTATCAGATTCAGGGTCTGAGAATGGACCTTCCGTCAACCGCGCCCCCCCGCTAATCCTGCCTATCGGCTCGCCGAACGATTCGTAGCGCCTGCGTTGGCTTATCGAGCAATTGGTCGCCGCTTCTGGTGATAGATCCGGAGAATCAGGAGCTCGTCTGGATGGCGCTGGTAGTAGATCCGAAACGGCGGAACGCTCCAACTCCCACGACAGCACCCGAGTGAAGTCGTGAGACTGGCCCTTCAAAATTCACGATCGGCCAAACGTTCGATGCATCGCGCGATGTCCGCGTCGACCTTCGCAGCGGCGACCTTCAACGGCCGAGAGCGGCATCGATGATCTGGCGGGCGCGCTTCGCATCAACAACGCGGCCTTGCCGGTACGATTCGAGCGCCGCTTCGATACCCGCCTCTTCCTCGGGTGAGAGGGCGGGCGCCTCGTCGTCCAGGGCCTCGACAACGTAGCGGCCTGCGGGAAGGTCCCGGAGCTCGGAGGGAACGTCTTTGCCGTTCCAGGTCACGATTCGAGCACGGCGAGTCATACCGACGATTCTAGCAGCGGTTGCAAACGTCGCGAGCTTCAGAATGCAGGTGTCAAGGACGACTAGCACGCGCCGGTACGCTTCACGAAACACTTCCAATCTGCGCCTTAAAGAATCCCGTTTACTCCACGGCAGTTGGCTTGGTACTGAAGTCGGGCTTCGGCACCGCGCTTGGCAAGGTCAAGAACCTGGGAGGAGTGTCTGGGCATAGCGGATCCGCATACCAGGGGTTCTGTGTGAAGCGTGAGTTGCCGCGCGCGACACGGGTGTCATTTGCTAGAGTACGTTTCTCTCTGGATTACAATCATCAGGCCGGCCAAATCGGAATTGTCGGTTGATCGGAATGTAACCGCACGGCGGCGGGCAACGAGTAGCGAGCAACAAGTAGGAGGTTGAAATGGGCAAGACCCTGTCGGTTCGCGTATGCCGTCGCGTGGCGGCCATTGTCGCTGTAGTGGTGGCCGTTGCCGTGCCCGTCGCGGGCCAGAGCACGCCACCTCGGCCAAAGGCGTCGAGCAGCTCGACGGTGTCCCGCACCGCTGACGGTCATCCGGATCTTCAGGGGGTATGGTTGTTTGCGACGTTGACACCTCTCCAACGACCCGACAACCTGGCCGGGCGAACGCATCTCACTGATGAAGAGATCGCGGCCATTGAAGAGAGGGCCGGTAGTCGAAAGGAGACCTTCGGACTTTTTCCTGACGACGCGAATTACTCCTTCGACAAGCGGACCTCACTCATCGTGGATCCGGCCGACGGGAAGGTTCCTCCGATGACGCCTGCCGGACAAAAGCGACAAGACGTTCGCAGCGCGGCTCGCACGAGCCGCCGAAAACCCCGAGGACCTTCCCATTTACGAGCGGTGTATCGTCGGGTTCAACGCCGGGCCCCCGATCATCCCTGGCGGGTACAACCAGCACATCCAGCTGGTCCAGACGCGCGATTACGTCGCGATGCATGTCGAGATGGTTCACGAGGCTCGCATCATCCCGCTCGACGGACGTCCACATCTGCCTACCCAGCTTCGTGCAGTGGAACGGAAGCTCGCGCGGGCGATGGGAAGGTGACACGCTCGTGATCACGAGCACGAACTTCAAGAGCACGGGGACAGGAACCCTGATGCTCGACGGCAACCTGGCCAGAACCGGCATCGGATGGTCGCCCGACGAGAACCTGACGCTCATCGAGCGCTTCACGCGCCTGGACAACGACAGGATGATCTACGAGTTCACGATCGACGATCCGACGGTCTGGACGAAGCCTTGGACCGCGGCCGTCCCCATGACGCGGATCGACAAGATGATGTATGAGTACGCGTGCCACGAAGGGAACCACGACTTTGGGTTCATTTTGTCCGGTGCGCGGAAGCTCGAGAAGGAAGCAGCTGCCAAGACCGGGTCGGAACCGAATCCACGCTGAGGCCAGGGCTTTCACCAACCGACTCCACTACTGATCGGATCAACACTGACGAAGAGACTGGGTCCGGATCCCCGGACTTCGAGGTTGTTCCAAGCGGAAAGGAGGCCGGACTCAACCTTGCGGAACGTAGGGATCCGAGACAACGCGTTCGAAAACCCAGACGACTTTATACGGACCCTTGAGACCAACGCCCTCATTGGTGGCGGTCAACGTCTTTCCATCCGCCGATACCTTGTACGTCCCCGCGCTGAGCACTTTTCCGTCGACCTCGGCGCCGATCTCCAGCGTCTGTGAATCTGAGCGGCTGCCAAAGGCCACGGCACCCGATGGAACGCCGGGGATCGGACGGCCATTGAGATCGAGGAGGGGCCGCCGTCGTCCGTCCGTGCTGATCGCTTGAGGGCGTTCCGCCACAGCTTTCCCATCGACAATCCCGTACGCGACCATCAGATAACCCGTTTCCGTCGCCTCGAACCGCACGCACGCCTGCTGCGGCTTGGGGTTCTCGCGCACATCCCACTGCGAATCCTCGCTTTTCGCCGTCCACGTGCCTTCGAAAACGTCGTCAGTCATCGTGAGCTCCTTGGCTTTGCTTATCCATGTTGAGAGGTACTCATACGGGAGGCGCATGGCAAGGTCGGCAAACAGCCGAATCATCCCTACTGTGCCCTGCTGCTGCCACACGAGTGGTACGACGTCTTCGCCGAGCTGTTCGAGCCCGTCACCACAGACCGCCCGGAACTCGTAAGGAAATGTGCGCGCCGCGCGGCGATACAGTCGCCTGCACACGGTCACCCAGCCGCTCACGTGCGCGCCTCCTGCCGGCGTCGAGCGTCGAGAACGCGAACGAGGTCCTTGAGGCGCTGGCTCTCGAGATCGAGGACGCGCCGGCCCAACGTCGTCAGCTTGTAGTACCGACGACGGGCATCGTCGAACTCCGGCGCCGGGCGGTCGCCCGATTCGACGATCAATCCCGCCTCGATGAGCCGTCTTAACGAGCCATACAGCGTCGCGGGCCACAGGCGCACCTTGCCGTCGCTGCGCGCGAGGACGTTCTGCATGATGCCGTAGCCGTGCTGCTCACCCTCGACGAGGCACAGCAGAATGTGGAACCAATTGCTCCTCAAGGGCAGAAACGCGTCCGGATTCTTCCTCAGCATGACTCGATATCTATATCTACTAATATACATATCTGTCAAGCCGGGATTCGACAAATCAGCTTGCGGGCTCGGTTTTGATCCTTTCGATCGCGACTACACGCTTCCGAGTGCGCCAGCGCTCAAGTCATTCCTGGCCATCGCCGATGCGCTGAGCCGTAACGGGATCGTCGTGTTGCGGGTCGACGACCGAGGTGCCGGCGGGTCGTCGGGCCAGAAGCAGTTGTCGTCGGTGCAGCAGCTGGCTGGTGACCTGGTCGCGGGCGTGGCCTTCCTCAAGACACGACCGGAGGTTGACCCGAAGCGGATCGGAATCATTGGACACAGCTTCGCTGGTCTCACAGCGCCGATGGCCGCGGTCCGCTCGAATGACGTCGCATTCGTCATTACGCTGGCGGCTCTTTTCACTTACGCCCGCGTCAACCTCGAGCGGTTGCCTCCAGGACTTCGCGCGGTGACCACCGCAACCTGGACCACCCTGATTCAGAGTTCACGCACATTGAGCTCGTCCGAGCTGGAAAGCAGGCTGCGAGAGGCGTTCACTTCGGCGATGGCGAACGTGAGCGACCAGGAGCGCGCGCCCATCCAAGGCGCGATGGCAGCGATCGTGACCCAGTGGGTGAAGTGGGCGCCGCTCCGCCGGTCGCAGGCCCTGACCGATCCCGGGGAGGCATTGCGCGCGTTGACGAAACCTTTCCTGACGATCCATGGCGCTCGCGACCGCGATCTTGACGCCGCGACGAACCTCGGGCCGCTTGTGAGATACCTAGGTGAAGCTGCGAACAGCGACTTCACGGTGGCCACGATTCCAGACATCGACCACTGGATGTGGGTGTGCACACAGCCATCTGAGCGTGGAAAACCATGCGCCGAGATGCAGTTCTCGCCCAAGGTCCTCGATCTGATCACGAACTGGATCCAGAAGCATTGATACTTCGTTCTGGATCTCAGAGTCGCGGCAGTGAGCTAGTGCCCTGTCGTACCGGGAGCGAAACGGGGACGTCTGGCCTTCTGAGAGTCCGTAGGGGAGGTCGGTCGAAACCGTGCGAGCCACCCGCGATGAAATCGGCGGCCGGGGTTGCAGGCGCCGAGCACTATCAACGTCACAAACAGCACTGCTCCTCGACCAGCACGGAACGTGCGGCGAAATAGTGGCGAAACGTCCGCGATTTAGGCCGCTTCGCGAATCAACCAGTTGCGAAAATCGTCCAGTGCGGCGAGCCAATTTTTTCGATAACTTACGGAGTCAGCGCATTGCGAGCGAAACTGGCGACATCATTAAATCGCTCGGAAAATCGCGCTTCTCGAATCGCGATCAATCTTCACCCGGATGCTCGCACATAAGCATTCAAGTCTTGTCCGGTGCGTTGCTGTCCCATCCCACGTCGGCTGCCTCGCTGGACCGACAATCCGAAGCTTCACCATGAAACGACCTGGCCATCGCTCCTGAGCCACCCTTTGAGGCGCCAGTCTCAGAGGAACGGAATTTTCAGCAAGCACAGGCGGAGCGCGAGGATCTCGAGGTGCAGCGAGTCTCGTGACCCAAACGTTCGTCAGTTGGAACCAGATCGGCATCTGTCTCCGCAAGCTCGAGGCGCTACGACAGGAGTTCAGCGCAGATGCCAACCTCTCTCGGTACACGCGTTCCTAAACACATCGGCGTCACTCAGGACTAATCCCGTCCGCGCACTCGCCACGCCCATATAATCGACAGCAATTTGGCTCTCCCCCCGGACACACGCCTCGGCGTCTACGAAGTCACCGCGCAACTTGGCGAAGGTGGCATGGGCGAGGTGTATAAAGCCCGAGACACGCGGCTCGATCGCGTCGTCGCGATCAAGGTCCTCCCCGCCAGCCTGTCCAGCGATCCGCAGTTCCGCGAGCGGTTCGACCGTGAGGCGCGAGCCGTCGCGGCGCTCGATCATCCTCACATCTGCGGCATCTACGACGTCGGCGACGCCAACGGCACGCACTTCATCGTCATGCCGTATCTGGAGGGCGAAACCCTCGCCGAGCGGCTCGCACGGAAGGCCGGGTCTAAAGACCTGGCCCTACGGGTTGAGGAAGCGCTGAAGATCGCCACCGAGATTGCTGACGCCCTCGACAAGGCGCATCGGCAGGGGATCGTGCATCGCGACCTCAAGCCCGCCAACATCATGTTGACGAAGGCGGGCTCGAAGCTGCTCGACTTCGGTCTGGCGAAGTTCAAGGCGCCGACGGGACCGATTTCGATGTCGGGGATGACGCGGCTCGCGACATCCGCGCCGGCGACCGCGCAGGGGACGATTCTCGGGACCGTCCAGTACATGGCGCCCGAGCAGGTCGAGGGCAAAGAGGCCGACGCTCGCAGTGACATCTGGGCGCTCGGCGCGGTCCTCTATGAAATGGCCACCGGTACGCGGCCGTTCACTGGCGACACGCCGGCCAGCATCATCGGGGCCATTCTAAGAGATGACCCGCCGGCGATCTCCGTTCGCCAGCCGCTCGCGCCGCGTGTACTCGATCACCTCGTCGGAGTGTGTCTTGCGAAGGACCCAGAGCTACGCTGGCAGTCTGCCGCTGACGTGAGACGCGAGCTCGAATGGATTGGCCAGAGTTCGCGCGAAACCGTCGAACGACTGACAAGGACACAATCGCGGTGGTTCTCAAGTGCCGGTTGGATCGCCGCCGCGATCCTGCTGGTCGTGCTGGGTGTCAGCGTCATTCGCTCACGATTTCTCGAACCACCACAGGCGCCGCCTGAGTTGATTGCGTTCAGCGTTTACCCACCTCCGGGGCGAGTCTTCACGGGTCCGCCGGCCTCAGTACCGGTGCCTCAGCTGGCTCTCTCTCCCGACGGTCGCTACCTGGCGTTCGTCGCGGCCGAGCCGCAGGGTCAGTCGTTTCTCTGGCTGCGCACGCTCGCTGACGCAGAGTCTCGGCGACTGCCGGGCACGGAGGACGCCGAGACTCCGTTTTGGGCACCCGACAGTCGGGCAGTCGCGTTTTTCTCGCAAGGGCTCTTGAAGAAGCGCGATCTGGGTGGTACGGCGGCCCCTGAAGTCATCGCCCGAGTGACCGCGGAGATGCGTGGCGGGGCTTGGAGTCCATCAGGCAGCGCAATCTTGTACGCACCGGGAAACGTCGGCTTGCAAAGAGTCGCGCCAACCGGCGGTGTCGGGGCACTTCTGAAACTGAATCATGTGTCGGGCGACTCAACGGCGCGATGGCCGGTGTTCCTGCCAGACGGCCAGCATTTTCTGTTTCAGGTCAGGCACGCGGATCCCGAACGAAAAGGTATCTACCGGGGCTCGCTCGACAGCTCGAATATGAGTCGGGTCAACGGGTCTGATTGGAGCATGAAATACGCGCTCGGGCACCTGATGTTCCTGAATGGGTCAATATTGATGGCGCAACCATTCGATCTCGCCACAAATGCGGCGATTGGAGCGCCCACGGCCATCGCACAACCGGTAGGCGGCGGGAGCACGGGAGATGGCGCGTTCTCGGTGTCAACGACGGGCGTCCTGGCTTACTCGAGCGGCTTTCTGGCACCGAGCGAACTTCAATGGGTCGACCGCACGGGCCGGACGCTCATGACCGTCGCTCCGGCCGCCGATTATGTCGACTTCCGGCTGTCGCCGGACGACTCCCGGCTGGCGCTCTCGCGCACGGACCCGCAGTCGCAAGCTTCCGACGTATGGGTGCGAGATCTGGCGCGAGGGACGGAATCACGCCTCACATCGGAGCCGTTGACGGACGCGGCTCCCCAGTGGTCGCCAGCAGGTGATCAGGTCATCTTCCGATCCAATCGCTCGAGTGGCAGCCTCGAACTGTTTCGGACGCGGCCGAGCCCTGGCGCCAACGTAGAGTTGACCTTCGGCCAGGAACAACAGCAGGCCGCCCACGGCTCACAGCCAAACACTTGTCTATCGACCGACTGGTCGCCGGACGGAAGGTTTGTGATTTATCATAACGTGACCGGCGCGACCGGTTATGACCTGTGGGCGCTCCCGCTCGAGGGCGATCGCAAACCAATTTCTATCGCCCGTGCTCAACACAACGAAACGCACGGGGCCGTGTCGCCCGACAGCAGATGGATCGCGTATGCCTCGGACGAGTCCGGCAAGCACGAGATCTACGTTCAGAGCTTTCCAGATCCGAACGTCGCGCCGAAAACGACAGTGTCGACTGGGGGCGGCACACAACCGCGTTGGAGCAAGGACGGCCGCGAGCTCTTTTACCTGCGGTCGGACGCCATGTTGATCGCGGTCGCCGTTCGGATGCGGCCCGCATTTCAGTTGGGCGCTGTGACCCCCCTGTTCAAGACCTCGCTTCCAACAAGCATGAACCCATATCGGATGGACTATGTACCCGCAGGCGACGGGCAGCGATTTCTGATGAAGGTGCCGATCGAAGGCACGACTCCTCCGTCGATTACCGTCGTCCTCAACTGGACGGCGGGGCTCAGAAAGTAGGGGGATTAGAATGGTCTGGCTCGAAGCTGAAAAACGCATGGGGCAGGATTACTCCTCCCTTGTCGCGTAGTGTTTAGGCATCGCAATCAGGCGGCGACTACGTAAAGCTCGGGGGGTATAGTTGGTTGCGAGCCCCCGCAACCATCGTGATTTGGCGCTCCCAACCCTCTTCAGGACTCGCAGCGCCCAGCATCGCCGCCAGTGGGGCGTTCCTCGCCGTCGGCATTCTTGTGCTGCGTTCGCCTCTGACTTAGTGCCCGGCCACTCGCCGAGATCCGTCAGCGCCGGCGGGGACAGCTCACGACTGATCGGTCCCCGTATAATGCCCCTCATTCATGAGCCTTGCCCCTGGTACACGCTTCGGCGTCTACGAAGTCGCCGCGCTGATCGGCACTGGCAGGATGGGCAACGTCTACCGGGCGCCCGATGTGCGGCTGAAGCGAGAGCCGCACTGAAGCTCCTCCCCGAAACGTCGGCACAGATGCCGAACGGCTCGCGCCACCATCGTCTCGGACTACGGCATCGATGGGTTCAGATGCTCCTAAGAAGCGCGGGCGATGACCGATTCTGACCGCTGGGCGCGTATCGAGGCGCTCTTCCATCAAGCGCTGGCACGCCCGCCGGAAGAGCGAGACGCGTTCGTCGTGGGCGCATCGGCGGGCGATTCTGGGCTGCAGCACGAGGTACGGCTGCTCCTTGCCCAGGCCGCCTCGGGGATGGGTGGGGTGGTCGATCGGCCGGTGCGTGCTGCGGCCGACCCGGCAGAGCCGTCGCCCGGCGTGCGGGTGGGTAGTCGCATTGCGGTCTATGAACTGATCGCCCCGATCGGCGCGGGGGGCATGGGCGAAGTGTATCGGGCGCGCGATACTCGCCTCGGCCGTGACGTCGCGATCAAGATTCTCCCGCACGCCGTCTCGGCGGACGGCGAACGCCTTCGTCGCCTCGACCGCGAGGCCCGCCTGCTGGCGGCCCTGAATCATCCGAACATCGCGACGATCTACGGCCTCGAAGATGCCGGCGACACGCGCGCCATCGTTATGGAGTTGGTCGAGGGAGAGACGCTCGCCGAGCGCATCGGGCGTCTGCGACGCAAGTGCGGTGTGCCAGCGGCGGAGGCGCTCGGTATTGCGAGACAGATCGCCGAGGCGCTCGACGCTGCGCACGAGAAGGGCATCGTGCACCGGGATCTGAAGCCGGCCAATATCAAGATCACCCCTGACGGCATCGTGAAAGTCCTCGACTTTGGCTTGGCGAAGGCAGCCTTCGGCGACGGAGCGCCCACCGATTTGACGCAGTCGCCGACGATGACGGTCGGCGGGACACGGGAAGGAGTCATCCTCGGAACCCCCGCGTACATGAGCCCGGAGCAGGCACGTGGCCAGGTCATGGACAAGCGCACCGACATCTGGGCGTTCGGGTGTGTGCTCTATGAAATGCTGACGGGCCGGGCCGCGTTCGCGCGGGGCACGACATCGGACACGCTCGCGGCGATCATCGAACGCGAGCCGGACTGGTCGGCGATCTCAGTCTCGACGCCGGCCATCGTGCTTCATCTCCTGCGACGCTGCCTCGACAAGGATCCGAAGCAGCGGTTGCGGGACATCGGCGATGCTCGAGTTGATCTTCACGAGGCACTGAATGCGCCCACGCGATCGACCGCCGTGATCGTGCCAGTGAGCAGGGCGGCCTCGTGGCGGGCATGGGCTGCGAGCACCGCGGCGATCGTAGCCGCCGGGCTTGGGCTGTGGGTGCTTTCACGCACCGCCGAGACGCCGTGGCAGAACCCGCTGGCGAGCGCGCAGTTCACTCGCTATACCGATTTCGAGGGGTCCGAGCTCGACGCTGCGATTTCACCCGACGGCCAGTTCATCGTCTTCCTGTCAAATCGTAGTGGACCCTACGAGGCGTGGCTGAGCCAGGTGGGCAGTGGCCAGTTCGTCAACGTGTCCAATGGCCGCATATGAGGCCCTGCTCAATGACGAAGTCCGCAACGTCGGACTGTCACCCCACGGCCAGATCTGGTTTCGAGGGGACCGCACCGATTCTCTGGGACAGCGAGTGGGGGCCGGTACGGTCGTCACGCCTGTGATCGGCGGGGAGTTGAGGCCGCTGCTGGACAGAGGCATCAATCCGGTCTGGTCACCGGATGGCAATCGGCTGCTCTATCATGAGCCAAGCTCTGGCGACCCCATCTTCGTCTCGGATCGAAACGGCAGAAGTCCAACGCGCGTCCACATCGCCCAGCCGGGAATCCATTCTCACTACCTGAACTGGTCGCCAGATGGACGCTTCATCTATTTTGTGGGGGGCATTCCGCCCAGCGAGATGGACGTCTGGAGGGTTCCGGCAAGCGGCGGAATGGCGGAACGCCTTACGTTTCACAACAGCAGCGTTGCCTATCCCGTCTTCATCACGGGTTCCTGTTTCCATTCGTCGGGCTCGCTCTTGGCTTGAGGGATCTTATGAAATACGTCGTTGTCGGCATGAGTCTGGGTCTGTGTTTCGGAGCCGCATGGGGTGCGGCTCTGCAGAACGTAGCCTTGGGAGTCGCCCTTGGCGTTGCCCTTGGCGTCCCCGGTGGCATGGTGTTTAGCGGATCCAGCGCGGCGTCGGCCCGCAAGAAGGTGGCATCTGACAAGCCGTCGCCATATCCGTTGGGTCTGTAAAACGGGCTGATCACGGCGCTGCGACGAGCAGGATTGGTTGTACCCAAGCCCCCATCAACGCGGCTCGGCCGCGTCTGAACGTCACCGCCCGCGAGTGATCAGACCGATTACGGTGGATTCCTATGGCTTCAAGGTCTGAATGAATTCGATCAGGATCCCGTTCGGATCCTCGACAAACGCGTACC
The DNA here is from genome assembly GCA_963825245.1 of uncultured Acidobacteriota bacterium. Lineage (GTDB taxonomy): Bacteria > Acidobacteriota > Vicinamibacteria > Vicinamibacterales > CAVVIG01 > CAVREM01. The sequence goes on along the minus strand of CAWGSJ010000014.1, from coordinate 344,563 downwards.
TCACGGTCGGAAGCGACCGTGGTTCGACGGTGACCTTCAGGCCCTTGGCTTTGAGGGCCGCCACGGCGTCGTCGACGCTCGGCACGGTCCACGCGAGGTTGTAAATGGCGCGTCCGGCGCTGCCGGCCGGCTTTTCTCCAGCAGCGCTCGCAGCCGCCAGCAACCACACACCGCCATAGCGAAGCGCGTCGATACGGCCTTTTAGTTTGGTGCGCTCGCCGCCGAATGCCTCCTGATACCAGCTCAGCACGTTGGGCGGATCCGGAACGCTCAGGTGCACGTGATGGAAGCCGAGCTGCTCCGTGTCTTGCACGACCTCGATCTTCGTGCCCCAAGGATCCTCGATGAATCCGAGCTTGAAGAGGCCCGGCACATCACGCACGGGCGTGACAATTTTAGCGCCATTCGCAGCGAGCACCTTCATTTGCTCGTCGAGGTCGGCGTACGAAAGGCCAATGTGGTCGATGACGCTGCCCGCGCTTGGTTTGGCAGCTTCGTCTTTCACGAACTCGATGAGCGTCTTGCCGAAGAAGATGAGCTGTGGCGCGCGCCCGGCGGTGGCTCCGAGGCTCTTCACGTACCATTCGCCCGCTTTCGGCGGATCAGGCACGCGAATGTGGACGTTGTGAAAGTCGCCGGCCTTGACCAGTCCGCCGTCAACGGCCGCAGAGGCCGTGGCCGCGACGAATGCGAAACAGAGACCCAAGAGGACGGTACGCATACCTGACTCCTTCGCAAGGCTCTTGCGCGGCCTGCCGAACCACCAGCGGCCACCTGACTGTCAGCGACTCAGTTGGTAATCACGAGTTTCCCGACATGGTTCGCGTCAGCCAACGCCTGGTACGCTGCCGGCGCCTGCTCGAACGTGAACTCCTGATCGATCACTGGCTCGATCTTGTGACGCACGAAGGCATGGGCCATCGCGGTCAGCATGCGGCGGTTGCCCATCAGAATCGGCGTGACAGTCACGCCGAACCGGAGGAAATCGGTCAAGTCGCCGTTCGGTGGCGACTCGCCCGGCGCGAGTACCGCGAGCATCCCGATTACCGCGACGGTGCCGCCGTATCGGGTCGCCTGCACCGATTGACGCAACGTCGCCGCGTTCTCGATGACGAGGTCGACGCCCCGTCCACCGGTCAGCTCTCGGACACGCGTTTCCCACTTCGGGGAGGTTCGGTAATTGACGCCGAGATCCGCGCCGCGCGCACGCGCCCGTTCGAGCTTCTCGTCGCTGCTTGAGGTAATGATCGTCTGCGCACCGACCAGCTTCGCGATCTGCACGGCAAACATCGACACACCGCCGGTGCCGAGCGCGAGCACCGTTTCGCTGGGGCCGATGCGCGCCGTCTCGATCACGGCGTTCCACGCTGTGACGCCGGCGCAGGGCAGCGTGGCCGCATCGCGGTACGACATCGCATCGGGCAGCACGATCAGCGCAGTCTCCGGCAGCACCACCTCCTCAGCCAACCACCCGTCCACCGAGAACCCGATCGACCCGGCCGCCATCGACGGCTCGAACCGTCCATCGATCCAATTGGTGATCGTGGTGGCGGTGACGCGATCGCCGACCTTGACCCGCGACACGCCCTCGCCAAGGGCGATCACCTCGCCGGCACCGTCCGAGAGCGGCACCACCGGCTCGTCACGACTGGTTGGGTAGCGGCCGGCCAGCAGCAGTTGATCGCGGAAATTTAGTGAGGCGGCATGCATGCGGATCCGGACCTCGCCGAATCGGAGATCCGGCTGAACGGCCTCGACCTGCGCGAGCCGCTGGGTGTGGTGCGGCCGAATTATCCATTGACGCATCCGTCTGTTCCCTCGCTACCTGACGTTCGATTATGAACCCAGAACGGGAACCGAGTCAGGAAGGCAGGCGCGGCGTGACTACTTTGCTCATCGTTCGTCCCATCGATGGGGCAGAACGGGCATTGACAGGTATCATTCACCTCGCTGCTGACGAGCTGTTCACGCTAGCCCCGTATTTCGCCAGATCGCACTGCGGAGGTACACCCATGATTCGTGTCTCAACGCGTCGGGCAGCGATCCTCGCCGGTATGCTGCTGGCTCTGACGGTGTTCGCGTTCGAGGCCTCGCCCGCGCAGGCACCTGCCAATGGCACCGTGGTCCTGACTGGCGGGAGAGTGATCGATGGCACCGGCCGCCCGCCGCTCGAGCAGGCGACGATCGTGATCACCAATGGCCGCGTCGATGCGATCGGCGCGCCCTCCACGGTCAGGATTCCCGCCGGGACGGCGCCAAGCGCTCCATGAGCCGCGGAAAAGCGCGCGGCGGCGATCCCGAAGAAGTAGCCCGCCAGGTCGTCCGGCTGCGGTAGACTCTGCGTCTCCATTCAACTCAGAGGAGGTCCGATGTTTCGCCGCACGTCTATCGGCGCCGCAGCTGTGTTCGTCGCCGTGGCGTTCACGTCCTCGTGGTACGTCAGCGCGCAGTCCTCCAGGCCATCGTCATCCGCGGCTTCCCGCGCCGCCAGTCCCGCCGTTGCGGCGCTGACCCCCGCGCCCAGCCCGGAAGCGCTGGGCTTCGACGCGCAGCGGCTGGCGAAGCTCGACGCCTACATGGCGAAAGTCGTGGCGGACGGGCGCGTCGCCGGGATGTCGACGCTGTTGGCGCGGCACGGTCAGGTCGTGTCCGAGAAGATGTACGGCGTCAAGAGTCTGGCGACCGGCGCGCCGCTGACGCGTGACACCATTTTCCGCCTCTACTCGATGTCGAAGCCGATCACCGGCGTCGCCATGATGATGCTGTTCGAGGACGGCCGCTGGCAGCTCGACGATCCCATCACCAAGTTCGTGCCCGAGTTCAAGGCGTTGAAAGTCATGAGCGGGGCCGATGAAAACGGGCGCCGGTCCATCCAGGACATGCAGCGTCCGCCGACCATGCGCGAGCTGATGAGCCACACGGCGGGATTTGGCTACGGCCTCGCCGACCAGCATCCGGTCGACAAGCTCTATCGCGAGAAGGGCGTGCTCGCCGCCAACGGGCTGGCGGACATGATCAAGCGGACCGCGGAGATTCCGCTGATGTTCCAGCCGGGGACGAAATGGTCGTACTCCTCCGCCGTCGACATCCAGGGCTACATCGTCGAGAAGCTGTCGGGCCAGAAGTTCGGCGACTTCCTGCAGCGGCGGATCTTCACGCCGCTGAAGATGACGGACACCGCGTTCTACGTCAGCGCGGACAAGGCGAGCCGGCTGTCGGCGGTCTATGCCGGCAACCCGAAGACCGGCAAGATCGAAGAAGTGACGGAACTGTTCGGCGGCAAACTGCCGACCTACCTCGAGCCACCGGCGATGGAATCGGGCGGCGGCGGACTGGTCGGCACCATCGGCGACTACGCAAGATTCGCGCAGATGATCGCGAACAAGGGCGAGCTGGACGGCGTGCGTCTGCTGTCGCCGGCGTCGGTCGAGATGATGGGCACGAACATGATCCCGGCGAGCGCGCTGGTCGCATCCAACGGCAACGGCGTGGCCCGTTTCAACGAGGCGGTCGGATTCGGGCTGGACTTCATGGTGGTGAACGATCCGCGCGCGGCGGGGACGCTCGAGGGCAAGGGATCGATGAGTTGGGGCGGCGCGGCCGGCACCTGGTTCTGGGTCGATCCGACCAACGACGTCATCTTCGTCGGCATGATTCAGCGGATGGGCGACACTGGCGGCGATCCGCTCGGGAGCATGGCGCGCACGCTGACCTATCAGGCGCTGACGCACCCGGAACGCTAGCGCGTTTTCGTTTCAGAGGCGCGAAAGCCTTCGCGGGCCTCAGAGGCTCGAGAGTACGTTCGTTGAGGAGCTCGAGCGCAAAACTGCAGAGGACTCAATTCAGTGCGCCTTCGGCATTTGGGGGTTGGAAGTATTCCACACTTCTGGCCTACCGGTATTCGTCTCCACAGTCGCCGATCGATCTGAAGAGGTCGTGTGATTTCGACGCGACTTCGTCGATGCGTGCCAGATCCTCAGCTGCCAGTCTCACGGCGAAGATTTTGGCATTCTCAGCGCGGTGATCGCTGAGGCCCAGCCGGCGTCCCAGGATGACGCCTGCTACGCCGGGCCGGTCGAGTACCCATCGCACCGACACCGTCGGGATGCTCACCCCATGCCGCGCGGCAATGCTCCTCAGAACGGTGAGCAATTCCTGGAACAACCCCCAACCACCCCAGGCATCGACCATGCGCTTGTACTTCTGGAGACTGACGGTGTCGAGCGCGGAGCCACGCGGCTCGGGATGCCCGAGGTACCTTTCTGACAGCAATCCACCGCACACCGCGCCGTACGCAAGCAGATGAACGCCATGTTCGCGGCACCACGGGGCCATGCGGACCTCGGGCCGGCGGTCGATCAGTGAGAACTGAACCTGATTCGAGACAATGCCGATGCCGCGATCGAGGATGCCGGCCAGCCGCTCGGTATCGAAGTTGGTCAGTGCCAGGTAGCGAATCGCTCCGGCGTCGCGCAGCTCGGCCAGGTGGGCGAGCGCGTCGAAGTAGCGCCGGTCAGCATAGTCCCACCAGTGGAACTGGAGCAGGTCGAGCGTGGTCGCCGCCATCCGGCGCTGTGAGGTTGCCACGGCGGCCGAAGCCACTGGCCCGGTCATCGGGCCCGGGCGCGGCACCCATTTCGTGAAGAACTGGAGACTCGCCAGTGCGGCGGCGCCGCGCTCGGACGAGTACCGGCGGCGATACTCACCAACGAAATCCTCGGCCGGGCCGTAGTGATCGGCAAGGTCCCAGGTCGTGAAGCCGTCGGCGACGTGCGCAGCCATGCTCTCGAGCGCCTTCGTTCGATCGATGCGGCCGTGCCCGCCCGACACCTGCCACATGCCGTTCAGGAGGCGGCAGATCGACAGATCCGGAGCCAGAGCGAAACGCTCCAGTGACATCGTCGTGAGCTTACAACATGGTCGCTGGCTGCCGCCGATACGGCGCGTCGGCGTGGATGGCACGAGCAGCAAGTCGAGACGGACAGGGTGGGCGCCCGCAGCCGTTTTCCCTTGCCACTCCTCGGCGAACTGCAGCAGAATCGGCGCCGACGACGGTTTTATCCTATCCACGTCGAAGGGCGAAGGGAGTTGAGCAACGGCGCTAATACTTCCGGCCCTCGATTATCTCGGTACACCGCCGAGTCTGTACCACGCGAAGGTCGTGCGCGATGAAAAACGTTTTGCGCATCTGCCGCAGGGTCTTTCCGGTGGCAACGATGCTCGCTGGAGCCGTCGTCGTCTTGCTCGCATCTTCAAGCGCGGCGCCAACCTCCGCCGGCGCGAACTCTCAACAGCCGAGCGTGCCACGGACACCGTGGAATCATCCTGACCTTCAGGGCCGATGGACGAACGCCACGGTTACGCCGCTGCAGCGTCCCCCGGAGCTTGCTGGTAAGGAATTCTTCAGCGGCAACGAGGCAGCCGAGTATCAGAAAACCGCGCAAAAGCGGCTTTTCGAGCTCACCGGCGTGACCTCCGAAGCGGAATTCAGCGGGGAAGCCGCTCCTGTGTGGACGGAAGATCAGCCGCTCGTCTCAACGGGTCGAACCTCGCTGATCATCGGACCTGACGGGCAGATTCCTCCGTTTACTTCGGAGGCCCAGAAGCGCGCGGATGCGCGTGCGGCGAAGGGGTTTGATGCGGCCGACGCGCCTGAAGAGCGCTCCTTGGGCGAACGCTGCCTCTTATTCCAACACGCTGGGCCGCCGATGCTTCCGGGGTTTCTGTACAACAGTAATTATCAGATCGTCCAGACGCCCAGCCACGTCGTGATATTTGCCGAAATGGGATCTTCGGTCCGAATCATCCCGCTCAATCGACGCCAACATCTCGGTGAAGCGCTCCGCTCCTGGCACGGCGACTCGATTGGCCGATGGGAGAACGATACGCTTGTAGTCGACACGACCAATGTGAACGAGAAACTTGAGTTTCGCGGCGCCACCGCGAACCTTCACCTGGTCGAACGATTCAGACGCGTGCGTGCCGACATGATCCTTTATCAATTCACCGTCGAGGATCCTGCCACCTGGCCGAAATCGTGGACCGTCGAACTTCCGATGCGCCCACTGCAAGAACCTATTTTCGAGTTCGCCTGTCACGAGGGGAACTACGGTCTGGCCAACATTCTCAAGGGTGCCCGGTTTGTCGAAGGTCAGCCGGAATGAGCAAAGCCGGAGAGTGATCGGTGGCAACACGGTTCGCTCGCCGCTTCGCGATCAATGCGCGCGAATTTCGGATGTCGTGATCGCCGGGACCTCATTTAGCTCCCGTCCCGCCTGACAACGACTTCGGGTGATAGACTCTGCGCCGCACGCCCGAGGGGCGGCGTGAGGAGGCTTTCATGACCTCTCGACCATGGCTCATCGGGCTGGCGATGGGTGTCTCGCTGCTTTCGAACCCGACGGTGCGGGCGCAAGGGTGCGATGCTCGAGGCCAAGTGCAGTTCGTCTGCGGCGTGGTGAACCCGGAGGACCTCGTTGCCGTCCCCGGCACGCACTGGGTCCTCGCGTCTGGACTGAACGGCGGCGCCATTCACGTCGTGAATACAGAGACCTTCAAGCCGACGCAGGTGTTTCCGTCGGCCAATGCTCGACAGCGGCTCGACACCAAGACCTACGCGTCGTGCCCCGGGCCCATCGATGCCGCGGAGAAAGACAAGTTCAGCGCGCACGGTCTCAACGTCCGCCCGGGCCGCAACGGCGTTCACACCGTGTACCTCGTGCACCATGGATTCCGCGAGTCGATTGAAGTGTTCGAGATCGACGTGAAGCCGGCAAGCCCCGCGTTCACATGGATCGGCTGTGTGGTGGCGCCTGAGGGCACGAACCTGAATTCGGTCGCGCCCCTACCGCACGGCGGCTTTGTCGCCACCAACCCGTACAACCGGAGCATTCCCGACGCCAGGAACCGCGCGGGCAAGGGCGAACCGGCGGGCGAGGTTCGCGAGTGGGAGCCGGGCAAAGGCTGGACGATTGTCCCTGGCAGCGAGTCAGCGGGACCAAACGGCATCGAGGTCTCGCCCGATGGTGCATGGCTGTACATCAACCTGTGGCCCGCTCGAAAGATGATGCGGCTGTCGCGCGGGCAGACACCGGTCAAGAAGGACGTGGTCGATGTCCCCTTCCATCCGGACAACATACGCTGGCAGTCGAACGGCACGCTCCTCAGCGCCGGCCACGACGCACCGACGATGGCGCGGGCCACTGAGTGCCTGCGGGTCACGTGCAATGACGCCGCCGCGAGGGTGGCGCGGTGGGATCCGAAGACATTGAAGGTCGAGGAAGCGGTGCGCTATCCGTCCGACGATGTGTTTTTCGGAGCGACCGCAGCGTTGCAGGTCGGCAAGGAAATCTGGATCGGGAGCGTGCGCGGTGATCGGATCGCCCGCTATCCGGCGCGGTAGCGCATCCTTACTTAGCTCATCCTACTTCACGCCGCGGAGGCGGTTCATGTCGAACAATCGTGGAGCGCGTACATCTGGATGGACTCGTCGTGAGGCGCTCGGTGCCCTCGGCACCAGCGTCGGCTTGAGTTTCGCGTCAGAAGTCCTGGGCGCCGCCGGCGCGAGCCAGGCGACCGTGCCGTCAGGCGCACGTCCCGGCGCGCCTCGGTTCCCTGCTGGCGCGGTCATTCGAGCGTTGCTCAGCGATCTTCCACCCGCGAAGGTCGGACCCGGCGCTGTCCTCTTCCACGAGCATCTGTCCTACGACAACGACTTCTTCGCGAAATTGAGAAGCGAGGGCGCGCCACGTCCCGGCTCACCCCTGGCCGACCCGCTGCCCACTCCCAACATGATGGAGGACCTCGACTGGATGACCGAGGAGGTGCAAGCCGCCGCCAACGAAGGCGTCAGCTGCATCGTCGACGGTGGGCACGCGGACATGGGGACCGACGTCGAGTTCCTGCGGCTCCTGTCGCGCAAATCCGGCATGCCGATTGTGAAGGGCGGTGGCTACTACCGACAGCTGACGTATCCGCCGAGGATTACCAAGATGGCGGAAGCCGAACTGGTCGAGGAGCTCGTCCGTCACGCCCGCGATCAACGATGGGGCGCTTTCGGCGAGATCGGTACGTCCGACGACATCACGCCCGACGAGCGCAAGATGCTGCGCGCCGTCGGCAAGGCCCACGTCCGCACTGGCTTGCCGATCTTCTCGCACACCGCCAACGGCAAAGCGGCGATGCAGCAGCTCGACATCTTCGAGGCTGAAGGCGTTGACGTTAATCATCTGGTCATCGGCCACATGTGCTGCTACTTCGATCCCAACCCGTGGCGCCAGGTTCACGCAGCGATCGCGAAGCGCGGAGCGTACGTCGGCTTCGACCGGGTGGGCGGCGAACAGGCCGCGGCCGACAGGCCGCGAGTCGAGATGGTCATGGCGTTTCTCGAGGGCGGGCACGAGAATCGCGCCCTGCTCGCGTCGGACTTCAGTTTCCGGACCTCGTCGAAGCGCGGCGGCGGTGGCGGCGTCGCGCGGGCCGTCACGAAGTTCGTGCCAATGCTCCGCGAGCGCGGGGCCAAGGACGACGTGCTGCAGCGGATCCTCGTGGACAACCCGCGACGATTCCTGGCGTTCGTGCCGAAGAATGCGTAGCCATGAAAGTCCCTGAGGAACAGATCGGATGAGCGAGATTCAGGTACCCGTTCAGGGCGAAGCCAATTCTGCCAGGCGACGCGCTTGATCGCGAATCTCACGCAACACGGCCAGGTGAGCGGTCGAATAGCCCGACCGAGGCGCGTGGTCCGCATGAGCCGTCGTCGCATGCTCGTCGCCGAGTCCTGTCGTTCGGCTCCGCCTGACGCGGTCGAGAATCTGGTCGCGCACCGCATGTGCATCGTCCAACCCTTGGAGGATGCCACGGTGTGCATTCGACGGTTTCTCGCCGCCGTGGCTGGTTCTCTTGGATGCGCCGCCACCGGCGGTCTGGACAATCACATCGGCAATACCGAAATATCGCTGGACGGGCCCCTGAGCCACCTCGACGTTCTGCACGTTCTCGAACGTGATGGTCGTCTCGTGAATCAACCAGATGCCCCGCCGGATACGAAGACTCCGATCGGTAAACACGTACCATGTTGTGTCGTACCTCAGATGAAGGCCGACATATGCGATCACGTCCGGCGCGATCAGCACGACGACGAGCGGGACGACGAGAATGACGCCCACAATCGGGAACGCGAGCGAAATCGCCAACCAGATGAGGAATGGAGCGATATCGCCCGGTAGAAACGCTACCCAGAACAGAAACTTCAGGTAGCGAAGATAACCCACCGATGGCCTGATCGAACGAACAGTCTCACCAGAAGATGGCAGCGTCGCCGGCTCGGGCGGCACTCGGAAGAGCGCCACGATACTGGCCCAGACGCCGCGATAGATCCAGGCGGCCGCTGCATCCACGGTGTGGCTCACGTCCGTCCTCGCAAACGTGTTTCAAGCTGGCGAAGCGAGTCGCGAATCTCTGTGAGAAGCGCCAGCGTCTCGGCGTGAGTCTCGCCAAGACTCGCGCCGTCCGGCCCATGCGCGGCAGCATGGGCGCCGTCTCGAACACCGCGCATCTTGGTATAGAGGTAGTCGCGCAACGCTTCAGCCTGGAGCACTCCGTCAATGGTCACTTCGGCGGTTGAGGAACCAGCGGCCGTTTGAATGCTGACCGACGCGAGCCCCAGCCACCGCTGAATAATGCCGCTGGTCAGGTGAATGTCCTGGATCCGGCGATACGCGACGTTGGTTTCGTGCCGCCACAGGAGACCCTGACGTTTCCAGATCCCCTCGTGATCGAAGCGAAACCGCATCGTCCTGTACTTGATGTACAGAACGATCATCGTGACAGGAAACGCCGGGAGCGTGAGGAGCGCGAGGATGAAGTAATAGGTCAGCAGTCGCTCGTGCGGCTGCGTAATGGTCGTGGGATCGAAACCTGGCACGGTGGGCGTCACCTCCGTTAGTTGCGTAATTCTCTAATGGTCGCATGGCGCGCGTGGGGACGATTAGAGCGGTTTTTCAGAAGATCCGCTATGCGACCGCCCCCACACCCCCTCGGCATGGCGGATCAACTGGCTGCGCTCAGGGCAGATGCCGCCCGCAAGTCATGCCGCTACGATGTAGAGGGCGGTCGGTATAGGCGGCGTGCCCTTTGGGCGCCACAAAGAGCGGCAAACGGCAGCATGCTCCGGCACAAACCGAAGGTCGAAAATCGGCGCATTCCATGAGGGATCAAGAGCGATCGGCACCGTCCGGCAAGTCGCGGCAAAGGGCGGCTACCGCTTCTTTTTCCGCCTGTTAACCGGAGGGTTGCTGGTTCGAATCCAGCCTGAGGAGCCTCTCCCTCGCTCTCGCTCGGTCGTGTCTCCTCACGCTGTCTCTCGGGAAGCGCGACGCCTCGTTGCGCTCGGCGCCAGCGGTTCCGAATCCAGCCTGAGGAGCCATCTCGTTCAAAATGGCGGGAGCATTCAAGCCGAAAGCGATGGCGAGGCCAGGCGCGACGTTCCGTATCAAACTCCCGCTTGCCCGGACGAGGGAGTGGTCGACGCCCGTGCTAAGACGTAACGTCCGCGCCCCGGAAAGCGGAGTTGACGCAGCGCTGCCCAGTCTTCACGGTGTCGGCGTCCTCGCCGTCGACGACGATGGGGACGCCTTGGCGCTCTTCACCACGGTTCTTCCGTTGACCCCCCGGCCAATTCCGCCTATCGTCTGTCGAACGGGAAGGGGACGGAAAGCCTCAGGGTCGCCTAACGGTTCTTCCGTCACGGAATCGGTTCAGGAGGGTCTGATGACGCGCTGCCGCTTCGCGATCCTGTCTGCCTCGCTCTTCGTCGGTCTGGGCGAGCTGCTCTTTGCGCAAGCGCCTCAGGCCAGGCATCCCGCAGCCAGCAACCCGCACCTCGGCAACAAAGAGTCGATCCGCGGCGGCATGGCGCTCTATCGCGTGCGATGCGCCGACTGTCACGGACTCGACGGCACCGGGTATCGCGGGCCCGACCTGGTTGCGGCCCTCGGCGGCGGGCTGGCCGACGAGCGTCTGTTCGACACGATCCGGAAGGGCGTGCCCGGCACCGAGATGCCCGCGGCGTCGCCGATCGACGTCTCGGACGACGACATCCTGCAACTGATGTCGTATCTGAAGAGCATCGGTTCGGTCGCGCCGGCCGAGCGGCCAATCGGCAACCTCGCAAACGGCGAGCGGATTTTTGCCCAGCAGTGCGCGTCGTGTCACCGCGTGGCGGGACGCGGCGGACGGCTCGGCCCGGACCTGACCAGAATCGGCGTCCAGCGTTCGCAGGCCGCACTCACGCGCGAGATCCGCACGCCGTCGGAGTGGATTGGGCCCACGTTCGAGACGGTCACGATCGTCACGAAGCAGGCTCAACGCATCCGCGGCGTCAAGAAAGCCGAGGACGTCTTCACCATCCAGATCATGGACACCGGCGAGCGGATCCAGGGGTATCGCAAGTCGGATCTGCAGGAAGTGATCGACGAGAAGACTTCGTTGATGCCCGAATATCCCTCCGGGCGCCTGAGCGATAGCGATATGACCGACCTGGTCGGCTACCTCGGCTCGTTGCGCGGCGCGGCCGCGCCTACCAGCGCGACAGCCGTCGCGCCGTCTTCGCTGATCACGAACCGGGATCTGCTGGATGGGCTGAAGGATCCGACGCGATGGCTGACCTACTCGGGCACCTACGACGGCCAGCGCCACAGCCCCCTCACGCAGATCACACCCGAAAACGTCGATCGCCTGACCGCCCAGTGGACGTTCCAGACCGGTCAGCTCGGAAGTTTTCAGACGACGCCGATCGTGATCGACGGCGTGCTCTACGTCACCGGGTTCAACAACAACGCCTGGGCGATCGACGCGCGATCCGGACGCACCATCTGGCGGTATCGCCGCAACCTCCCGGAGGATCTGAGGCTCTGTTGCGGCGCCGTGAATCGTGGCTTCGCGGTGCTCGGCGATCGCCTGTTCATGACGACGCTCGACGCCCACCTCGTGTCGCTCGACATGAAGACCGGGACGCCGCTCTTCGACGTCGAGCTGATGGACTACAAGCTCGGGTATTCCGCCACCGTCGCACCGCTCGTCGTGAAGGACAAGGTGATTGTCGGTGTCGCCGGCGCCGAGTACGGCATCCGCGGTTTCATCGACGCGTACGACGTCAATACCGGCCGGCGCGCCTGGCGTTTCTTCACGGTTGCGGGCCCCGGGGATCCCGGCGCGCGGACCTGGCCGCAGGGCGATGCGTACCAGCGCGGCGGCGGCTCGATCTGGGTCACCGGGACCTACGACCCCGAGCAGAACCTGGTGTTCTTTGGCACGGGCAACCCTGGTCCCGACTACTACAGCAACGCGCGCGAGGGCGACAACCTCTACACCGCGTCGCTCGTGGCGCTCGATGCCGACACCGGCGAGCGGCGCTGGCACTATCAGTTCACGCCGCACGACGTGCACGACTGGGATTCGACCCAGGTGCCGGTGCTCGGCGAGCTGACGATCAACGGGCAGGCGCGCAAGGTCGTGATGTTCGCCAACCGCAACGGGTTCTTCTACACCCTCGATCGCGTCACCGGCAAAGTGATCGTCGCCAAGCCGTTTGTCGAGACGACGTGGGCCAAGGAAATCGATGCGACCGGACGTCCGATGCTGTTGGTGGGCCACACGCCGGACGAAGTCGGCAACAAGACGTGTCCCGATCTCGGCGGAGGCACCAACTTCATGTCGCCGTCCTTCGATCCGACGACGAAGCTGTTCTTCGTGACCGCGCGCGAGACCTGCGCGATGTACTACGCCTACGATCAGAAGTTCAAGCCCGGCGAGCAGTACACGGGCGGTGGGCAGTCGCGGCCGCGCGATCAGAAGAACTTCGGCGCGTTGCGCGCGATCGACCCGACGACGGGGCTGATCAAATGGGAGTTCCGCTACACGTCGGTGTCGGGGTCGGGCGTGCTGACCACGGCGTCGGGCGTCGTGTTCGCCGGCGATGGCGACGGCAACATCATGGCCTTCGATTCCCGGACCGGGAAGAACCTGTGGCACTACCAGCTCGGGTTCTCGATGCGAGCCACCGCGGGGACGACCTATATGCTCGACGGCCGTCAGTATTTGCTGGTGCCGGCGGGGAGTATGCTGACCGCGTTTGCGCTGCCGCCGCAGCGCTGAGATTGACGATGAAGCTCCACTCCGCCCTTGCGTTGCTGCTTCTGGGAATACCGGTGGGCAGCGCAGCCGCTCCCACCTTTCACGCGGATGTCGAACCGATCCTGCAACGGCGCTGTCAGATCTGCCACCGGTCCGGCGATATCGCTCCGATGTCCCTGATGACATATGCGGAGGTTCGCCCCTGGGCAAAGGCGATTCGCTCGGCAGTGTTGCAGAAGAAGATGCCGCCTTGGTTCGCGGACCCTGCTCATGGCGTCTACGGGAACGATCCGTCCTTGTCGACGTCCGAGCTCGAAACCCTGATCGCGTGGATTGACGCCGACGCTCCGCAGGGCAATCCGGAGGACGCGCCCAGGCCGCTCGAGTTTGTTGACGGGTGGAGGATTGGCAAGCCCGACGTCGTGATTGAGATTCCCAAGCCGTTCAATGTACCGCCGACCGGAGTTGTCCCCTATCAGTACATCTCGGTTCCGACTGGATTCACGGAAGACAGATGGGTCGAAGCGATCGAGATCCGGCCGAGCAACCGGAAGGTGGTCCATCACATTAATGCGTCGGCCAGCCCCGGAGGGTCGACAGCGCCGGCTGCGGACTTTCGCACGTCTGACCTCGAGCAGCAGCTACTGAAATCCGGCCGCGAGATTCCTGAATTCGTCGAGAGCGAGCTGCTCCAGACCTTTGTTCCGGGAGGGGCTCCGCCGATGCTGAAGAAGGGCCAGGCGAAGCTCATCAAGGCCGGCTCGAACATCAACTTCCAGCTCCACTACACGACGACGGGGGAGCCCGAGCAGGATCAGAGCAGAATCGCCTTCATTTTCGCGAAGGAGCCGCCAGCGGAGCGCATCAAAAGCATCCTGGTGTACAACCGGACCTTCGCAATCCCCGCGGGCGAACCAAACCATCCCGTTGTCGCCCGGGCTGTTGTCCAGCGCGATGTCCGGCTCGTATCGATACTGCCGCATATGCATGTTCGCGGGAAGGATTTCGAGGTCCGGATCACCGATCCTTTGGGTGAAACTGAAACCGTGCTCCGCGTGCCGAAATACGACTTCAATTGGCAGATCAACTATTACCTGGAGTCACCAAAGCTTTTGCCGAAGGACACGATCATCGAGGTTTCCGGGCACTTCGACAACTCTCTGAATAACCCCCACAACCCGGACGCGACCGCCGAGGTCCGCTACGGCGAGCAGACCTGGGAGGAAATGCTGAACGGCTTCATGGAGGTGGCGATGGAGCCGGTTGCGGACGCTCCTCCCGTACTGGGGAAGGCGCCGGTGGTTTCGTCACCGAACGGTGTGCCCGCAGCCAATTAAGGACGCGATTCAAGTGTCAGCGTGGCCTGAGGAGCCAGTGTCGCCAGTGGCCGATTAGCAACCATCAGGTTGCCTAACAACGTCGTCCCAAGACCAGACTTCAGCGGCGATTTCCATCCGGCGAGTTGCGAGATTAAGCAGGCACGTAGGCCAACCTGATCACATCCTCGCCAATCCGATCATTAGCCATAAGGCGGAGCGGCGGCCGGGGCCCGGCGAAATATGGCTTGCCGTGACCAAGCACGACGGGGTGCAGGTAGATTCGATACTCATCGATCAGGCCAAGTTCGGTCAGGCTTTGCGCCAAGTCCGGGCCAGCAACTTCGATCTCCCCGTCGCGCTCAGCCTTCAGCTCGCGGATCGCACTCTCCAGATCATCCTCAACAAGCCTGGCGTTGGGGCCGACCGACTTCAACGAGCGCGAGACGACCCATTTCGGCTGGTTCCGCCACGCCGCCGCGAAGGCGTGTTCCTCTGCATCCCATTCAGGATGATCGTCGTCCCAGTAACGCATGACCTCATACATTTGGCGACCGTAGACACTGCCCGCCTGCCCCTGAGCCTCCTCGATGAAGTGGCGGAAGAGCGTGGGGCTTGGCGCAAACGCCATATGGTCGACGTAGCCGTCCAGGGACTGGTTCATTCCGAACACGAGCTTAGCCATACCACTTCCTTTCCTCACGCGGCACATCCGCGCGGTTCTGATTGCGTTATGCAATCGGTTGGAAGCTAGATCGACTGATTTCATATCGCAATTGGTTTTTGGAGTGCGCATGAACGCCCCCCGCTCGGGCTGCCCGATCAATCTGACTCTCGAGGCGCTGGGAGATCGCATCGCCTGACGCGGTGCCGAGAGCATCGCGGCCGCGATCGAGACGTCGGGACCGATCGACGTCCTCGTTAACAACGCCGGCATCGGGTTCATTGGCGTCTTCGAGGCAACGCCGATGGCGACGGTACGCGAAGTCTTCGAGACGAATACCGTCGGGGTGATGGCGATGACGCAGGCGTTGCTGCCGCAGTTTCCGGCGCGGAGATCGGGTGTGGTGGTGAATGTGACATCGAGCGTGACGCTGGCGCCGATGCCGCTCGCGGCGGCGTACACCGCGAGCAAGATGGCGATCGAGGGGTTCACTGGATCGCTCGCGCACGAACTCGCACCGTTCGACGTGCACGTCAAGCTCGTTGAGCCCGGCTATGCCCCGACCACGCGGTTTACCAGCAACGGGGGATCACGCATGCAAGGACTGTTTCCCGAGGCCTAAAGCGACCGCGCCAGCGGAGAAGCGTTCGCTCGACATCGATCCGATGTTGATGATGGTGC
Source organism: uncultured Acidobacteriota bacterium (assembly GCA_963825245.1). GTDB lineage: Bacteria > Acidobacteriota > Vicinamibacteria > Vicinamibacterales > CAVVIG01 > CAVREM01. The sequence goes on along the minus strand of CAWGSJ010000014.1, from coordinate 328,768 downwards.
CGCCGTCGTTGCCGAAGTGCTTCAAAGCTTCGCGGCACGTGACAATCGCGCCCAACAAATTGGTGTCGAGCATCTTGTGGAGTTGCTCCTGGTCGGTCACTCGCGAAGTTCACGACGACGGAGGCACTGGCGGCTGCCATCGCCTTCGCGATGCCGGCACCGATGCCCTTGGCCGCACCGGTGACGAGTGCAACCTTGCCAGTCAGGGAACGGGTCATCAGCGGGTCCCTAGAACCCGATTCGCAGTTCGGCGATCTTGCCCTCTGCCACCGTGAACTCATGGTTCATCACGAGCGGATCGGGTAATCCCGTTCGATCGAACGTTCCGTCGATCTGAACTCTCACGATGGTTCGTCCCTGGCGCTCGGTGACGTCGAGGACGTCGAAATGCACGTGAGGCCCGAAGATGTCGGCGGCGGCCCAGGCCGTGATCGCGTCGAGACCGCGCAGTTCGCGGTTCACATCGACGACCACCGCATCGTCTGCGAAGCTCGCCGGAAATTCCTCCTTGGCGCCGGTGTTAACCGCCCTCACGTAGTTGGCGACCGGCTCGGGTAGGTTCAGTTTCGTAGTGAATTGATCGGTCTGAGGCATCGCTCACCACCCTTTCCGACTCCACTGTGCCAAACGTCTGTAGATGCGTCCAAGATATTGTTCCTATCGAACTAATCGCGATAAGGTATCAGCGTGGAACTGCGTCATCTTCGATACTTCGTGGCGGTTGGAGAAGAAGAACATTTCGGCCGCGCCGCGCTACGCCTGCGAGTGGCTCAACCAGCGCTCTCGCGACAGATTCAGGATCTCGAACGCGAAATCGGTTTCAAGTTGTTCGATCGCCTCAGTCGCGGCGTGAAGATCAGTTCAGCGGGCAAGCTGTTTCTCGAGGATACGCGCGGGATTCTTCAACAGCTGAACGAAGCGACGGAGCGCGCACAACGTGTGGCGCGCGGCCAATCAGGAACGCTGCGCGTCGGATTCACTGAGAATGCCTCATGGCGGGGCGTGGTGCCCGACTCGCTTCACCTCTTCCGGGCGCGCTACCCCGACGCAGAACTGCAGCTGAATCCGCTGCCGAGTCTGCAACAGCTCGAGGCCGTTCGAGCTGGCCGACTGGATGCCGCGTTCATGCTCAACCCGCCGAAGCCAGATCGGGAGCTGGATCAATTGCTGGTCGCCGTGAACAGCCTGGCATTGGCTGCTCCTTCCGCGCACCCGCTCGGTAAGGTCAAGAACCTCCGGTTGCGCGACATGGCGGACGCGCGTTTCATCTGGTTTCCGCGGCGCGAAAGCGCGGCATTCTACGACCGCTTGATGTACGAATGTTTCCGCGGCGGCCTGAAATCGCCTCGGATCGTTCAGGAAGCGTCGAACGAAGCGACGATACTGACACTCGTCGCTCAAGGCATGGGCGTCGGTTTCGTCGTGGAGACCGCCCGCTGGCGATGTCCGGACGGCGTGGCGATATTGAAAGTCGCCGACCTCAAGCTGTCGTTGCCATTGGCTCTCATCTGGAGAAAGGACAACCTGTCCCCGCTGCTCTCCAGATTCGTCACCGACGTGGGAAGTTTGGTTAAGGCGAGGCCGACGGCGCGATAGCCAGCGTGTGGATCAAGTTGAGCCAGACGGGACGGTACAGAACCGAGCCACCCTCGAGCCGCAAGGTCGACGAGCCAGGTTCGAAGTTTGTCAGACGGTATAATGCCGGCTGGAACAGAGAGAGTCGCATGAGGAGCGATTACATGAGGCATCGCCGTCTCGGTTTTCTCGGGACTCTGGTTTCAGTCATCGGGGCCGTGTGCGTTTACGGACTGACTGCGACAAGAGGCTTCGTCGCCGTGGCCAGGGCTGCCGAAGCCGCCCAGGCCAGGACCTCGCCCTCCGACTCGTCCAGTGTTCCAAATACCCCGTGGGGCCATCCTGATCTGCAGGGCCTCTGGAATAACTCGACGACCACGCCGCTCGAACGCCTGACAGCCGAAGAGCAGGCACGGGGCAGGGCGGCGCAACGGGCTGTGCGCGAGGCTACGGACGGAACGGGCGCCGCCTTCCCCGATGCCGGCGGGCCGCTCGAGCAAGCGTCTCTCGTGATTGACCCTCCCGACGGAAGAATCCCGATGATGACACCCGAGGCCATACAGAGGCTGGTGGCGAGGGAGGAAGCACGGCGGGGACGCGGAGAGGCTGATTCGTGGCTGGACCGAAATTCGTGGGAGCGCTGCATCTCGCGAACGCTGCCGGTGGCGATGATTCCCAATCTCTACAACAACTTCTACCAGATTCACCAGACCCCGGACTACGTCGTGATTCAGATCGAGATGATCCACGAAGCGCGCATCATCCCACTCGACCGCCGGCCTCACGCATCAGAGCGCATCCGCCAGTGGCTCGGCGATTCGCGGGGTCATTGGGAGGGCAAAACGCTGGTCGTCGAAACCATCAACTTCAACGACAAATTGGATGGCGGCGACTTGCAGCCGTCGCATGTGATCCAGACCGGACACCGGGGTTCAGGACAGACGCTGCGCCTGGTCGAGCGCTTCACGCGTATCAACGCCGACACCATCGACTACCGGTTTACCGTTGAGGATCCGGCAACCTTCACGAGGCCGTACACCGTCGCCATCCCCATGCGGAAAGCGGCAGCCAGCGATCGACTTCACGAGTACGCCTGCCACGAAGGGAACTATGCCATGTTGAACATTCTCAAGGCCGGCCGGGCCAACGAGCAGGCAGCCATGGAGGGTGCTCTGCTCGTCTCACGGCAGAGAATTGAGGCCGGACACCCGGGCGTGCGGGAACCTGCCGTGCCGTTTGTCGCGGCGCCACCACGATAACGAAGGCGACGGCTATTGATGGCTGAAGCCTGGAGCCGTCAAGATTTCAGGCTTCGGGCTTCAGGGGTCCTTCAGGCTTCCTACTGTGCCCTGACTTCGAGTTTCTAGAAACGAACCCGCAAGCCACCGTTGATGTTCCGGCCTTCGAGGGGTGCCCACGAGTCAACGGTCCAGCGGCCGTCGACCGCGCGCGCCGGGAGCAGCAGCGGATCCCATCGCGTCTGCCTGACTCCAGTGAGGTTCTCGCCGTTCACAAAGAGGCGAATGCGCCCGAACTGTTTTTCCGCGAGGAGTCCGAGAATCACGTACGGCTCGCTCGTCACGCGATACGGATTCTCGTCGAGGCTCTGTGTGCCGGTGTAGTACCACTCGATTCCGACCCGACCCGCGTTCTCCACTTCCCACATGCCCACGAGGCCGGCGCTGTGCCGCGGCGTGAGCGGTACATCCTGTTGAACCGCGTTGACGGTCTCGCGCGCGCGTACGTAGGTGTAGCTGGCGGTAACCGAGAATGGCGCGCGGCGCCATGTGCCCAGCAGCTCGAGACCGACGTTCGTGGTCGGATCCGGCAGGGTGCTGAGCACGTACGACGGCGAACGTTCGACGTGGAGTGGGTCACGGATTCGCGACGCGAACAGGGTCGCCGTATAGGACAGGGGCCCATCCGTGCGAGACACGTCGAACGACGTGCTCAGTCCACGTTCAGCGTCGAGCGGCCGTCGAATCTCCAGACGTGTCAGACCTGCCGCTTCAGTTTCCTCCGTGATCGGCGTCGGCCCGAAGAAACCGGTCCCCACCGAAAGCCTGCTCGTCCAATGTCCTGCACGTGCCAATGCTGACACGCGTGGGCTGAAGAACGTGCCGTACTCGCTGTGATGATCAAGCCGAGCGCTTCCAGACAGCGAGAGGGTCGGAGAGACGGTGAGGTCATATTGCGCGAATGCGCCTGGCACGATGAAGGTGTAGTCGAATCGCGGCACATCGTACGCCGTGTAGGCATCGCGTTCGATCGCGAGCCCGGCGACCCACGTCTGACGGCCCGCCGTTCCGCGGATGGCCGTTTCGCCGAACGCCGTGTCGTGCCGATCCCGCTCGAGGACCTCGCCAAACCGATGATCGTGACTCTGTCGTGCGAGAGCCACGCGCGCGGTCACCACGTACCGCTCTTTGAACAGGAACTGGCCCACGGCACCCGCATCGTATCGTCGCGTCTCGAGCGCTTCGACGTAGGGTTGGCCGGTGGCAGGTAGTACCTCGCCATCGGGCGTACCGCCGTGACGATCCTCAGACGTGAAGCCCGATGTCGCGAAGAAGGTTCGGCCGCCGCCGCCATCCCAGAACACGCGAGGGCGCACGACGCCTCGCGCATAGCCTGGGAGATCCGCCCACCCATCGTCGTTGACGTCGTTGGTCTCCTGCCAGTGGCCGCCACCGAGCAATGAACCACTCCAACCGCGCGCGAAGGAACGCGAGAGAAAGGTGACCGCGTCGGTCGCACCCCGCGTGGACCGATTCAGCAGGAACTCTTCGTCGGGCTCGGCACCAGGACGCCGCGACAGCAGGTTGATGACGCCACCCATCGCCCCGGCACCATACAACGCCGAGGCCACACCTTTGATGACCTCAACCTGTCCCAGATCCATCGGCGGGATCTGGAGCAGACCGAGCCCGCCGACCTCGCCAAACAGCGGCAGCCCGTCCGAGAGCACGCGCGTATAGCGGCCTCGCATGCCCTGAATGCGCACGCTGGCGGCGCCGAGAGAAGGCGACGTCGTCTGCACCCGCATGCCGCCCATCTCGTTCAGCATCATGACGATGTCACCGGGCGTCATGAGCATCTTCTCTTCGATTTCCTCGCGCGCGAGAACCTCGACGCGCATCGGCTGATCCTCGAGCCGCTTGTCCGTCCGTGTCGAGGCCACGACGGTGACGCTCTCCTCAATCGTCGGTTGCGGCTGCAACTCCACGGTGAGCTCTCGAGTGGCCGCCGCGGCCAACTGGACGGATGTGGTCACCGGCGCGAATCCGGTCTTCACGACGGTGATGTCGACGTTCCCGGCGGCGGTGACAACGGTGGTCGTGCCGGACGCGTCGGTGCGATGGCTGGCGCCAGCGACGACCACTTCCGCGTCCTCGATCGGCGTCTGCGCCGCACGGACGTGTACACGAACAGTGCCCGTCTGGCCCTGGGCGGCTATTGAAAATGGACAGCAAAGAAGAACACTCATCGCGAATAACAGCGAACGCATAGACCTCCGCGGCGCGTTTGTACGCACCGATTCCTCAATTCATCAGGTGTTGTGAAGAGTGGAACGCGCTATGCGCGCGGAGGGTGGTCGGGCGGGTTTGCGAACGCGTCGACGTGGGATCTCAATGGCGGGTGTCCGGCGCGAGTCGAGAGCATACCGGACGGTGTGAGCACTGGTACCGCGGCCGACATGATACTGCCAAGGCACAGCATGCAGCTGCCATCTCCCGAGTGGTCGCTTTGCTGTTGCGAGGTCGATTCGCGCTGGTGCGTGCAGCCATCAGGGCAGCAGATCCCATCGATCACGTTCAGGGACGCGAACACGACCAGTATCGCCACGGCCAGAAGCCTTCGCATTAGTCATCACCGCAGTCTGAATCGCGCAGACGGGAACGCGCGTCTTGACGCAGAGCAGTGGAAGCGACTTCCGCCCCGTGCCGGGAGGTGGGAAGACCTTCAGCGCTGCGGCGCGCCCGCTGTCTCTTCCTCTTCCTTGCGATGCCCCGCCATGACCCCCCTCAGGCCATAGTTGCCCTCGTGGCACGCGTACTGGTACAGCGGTCCCTCGATCCTCGACATCGGAATTGAGGCCGTCCAGGATCGCGTATAGATCGCGGGATCGTCGATGGTGATCTGGTAGTCCATCGAGCCCGGGCCCGTCGGTGTGAAGCGTTCGATCACCCGTCCGCGCTCGCTCGTCCCGAACACCGCGACGTTCCGCTGGTCGATGCGGCGAAACCCGGTGGTCTCGACCACCAGCGTGTTGCCTTCGAAACGGCCGCGCGAATTTCCCAGCCACTGGTTGAGGCCGGGTCTGGCCGCCGGCCGTCCGTTGAGCGGAACGATCCGCGCGTCGTGAATCATCTCCACCGAAATCACCACGTAATCGCGGGTCTGGATGATTTGATAGTTGTGGTTGTAGAAGCCAGGCATCATGGCGCCCGGGAGGCCGCGTGAAATGCACCGCTCGTAGGCGCCGCGATCCTCCGGGTCGTCGGCGGGCCGGAGCTTGGCGGCCTGCGCCAGTTCCTGCGCGATCTTCTGTCCCTCCGGCGTCAGCGGCGGCAAGCGGCCGTCCTCCTGATCGACGAGCAGCGACGTGCGGTTGTCCGAGAGCGAGTGGGTAGTTTCGAACCAGATGCTCGACGCGTAGCCGGTCCGCTGTCCGGGAGTCTGCTGCGCCGTTGGGCGCGCCTCGGACTCCGCCTCGCGCTGGGCCGCCCGCTGCGCGAATTCGGCCGCTTCTTCGGTGGTCAGAAACGCTTTGTCCTTGAACTCGTTCGGCCGCTGCAGAGGAGTCGCGGTCACGTTGTTCCAGATTCCCTGCAAATCGGGCTGGCCCCACGGTGTGCGCGGCGGCTCCCATCGTGTCGCTCGGGGCTGCGGTGGCCGGGCCTGTCCGAGTGCGGTGACCGGCGCAAATACGAAGGGGATCAGGGTAAGTAACGCAGCCAGATATCGACCACGCATGGCAGTCCTCCCGCTGGTGTGAAGTTCCGTGTCCGTATCGCTGGACGCATGCTACACCACTCCACCCGAGGCTCCGCGGTTTTCAGAGCGAAATGGTGCTTCTCGACCTGGAACTAAACTCATGCCGCCCTGATGAGCCAGGGTCGAAATTCGTCCAGACTGGTGAGCCACCTCACATGGCTGAATCACCCTCTTCCGACACGACGCCAGAGCGCGGGCGCATCGAGCGCCCTGCAAGACGCACGGCCGGATGGACGCGCTGGCTTCCCGGGTTGAACGCGCTGCGTCAGTACGAGACCTCCTGGTTGCGGCACGACATCGTCGCCGGTCTCGTCATGACGACCATGCTCGTGCCGGTCGGCATCGCGTACGCGGAGGCATCGGGGGTGCCGGGCATCAATGGCCTGTACGCGACCATCGTGCCGCTGCTCGCGTACGCCCTCTTCGGTCCCAGCCGCATCATCGTTCTAGGCCCGGACTCGGCGCTCGCGGCCGTGATCCTCGCAGTCGTGCTGCCGCTGTCGGCGGGCGAGCCGCAACGCGCAGTCGCGGCGGCCGGAATGATGGCCATCGTGTCCGGCGTGGTGTGCGTTGCGGCGGGCCTGGCTCGACTCGGCTTCATCACTGAGCTGCTGTCGAAGCCGATACGCTACGGCTACATGAACGGCATCGCGCTGACGGTTGTCCTGAGCCAGATCCCGAAACTGTTTGGCTTTTCTGTCTCCGCGGACGGGCCGATCCGGCAGGCGTCGGGGATCGTCGAGAAGGTGGTTGCAGGAAGCACGAACCTCGTGGCCCTCGCGGTTGGCGCCGGCAGCCTCGCTCTGATTCTGGTCCTGAAGCGCCGGCCGCGCGTCCCTGGCATCTTGATCGCCGTGACCGCTGCCACTGTTGCGGTCGCGATCTTCGATCTCGCAACACGATCCGGCATCTCCGTGCTCGGTCCTTTGCCGCAAGGGTTGCCGACGCCAAGACTGCCGATCGGCCACGTCGACAGCCTCATGCCGGTCCTCATGGGAGGCCTCGCGGTCGCCCTCGTTTCATTCGCCGACACCAGTGTGCTCTCTCGAACCTATGCGGCGCGCCTGCGTGCGCCGGTCGACCCGAACCAGGAGATGGTGGGCCTCGGCGTCGCCAACCTTGCGGCAGGCTTCTTCCAGGGCTTTCCGATCAGCAGCAGCTCTTCGCGCACACCGGTGGCCGAGGCGGCGGGCGCCAGGACCCAACTGACGGGGGTGGTGGGTGCGCTCGCGATCGCATTGTTGCTGATGCTCGCGCCGGACCTGCTCGAACATCTGCCGCACACCGCCCTGGCGGCCGTTGTCATCGCGTCGGCTATCGGCCTGTTCGAAGTGTCCGACCTGCGCCGCATTTATCGCATCCAGCGCTGGGAGTTCTGGCTTTCAATGGCCTGCTTCGCCGGTGTGGCCACGCTCGGCGCCATTCCGGGGATTGCGCTCGCGATTGTCATTGCCGTGATCGAGTTCCTCTGGGACGGTTGGCGACCGCATTCGGCGGTGCTCGGCCGCGTCGACCGCGTCAAGGGCTACCACGACATCACCAGGTATCCGGAGGCACGTCTGATCCCTGGCCTCGTGCTGTTCCGTTGGGATGCACCGCTGTTCTTCGCGAACGCCGAGTTGTTCCACGAACGCGTCCTGGACGCCGTTGCGAGCTCACCGACGCCTGTCCGCTGGCTCGTAGTCGCGGCAGAGCCGGTCACAAGCGTCGACGTCACCGCAGCCGACGCCGTCTGTGAGCTCGACGACACCCTGCACACAGCCGGGATCGAGTTGTGCTTCGCCGAGATGAAGGATCCGGTCAAGGACAAGCTCAAACGCTTCGAGCTTTTCGAGCGTTTCGGTGAGAGAACCTTTTTCGCAACCCTCGGTGAAGCCGTGACCGCCTATCTCGCCAGCCGTCCCGTCGAGTGGGTCGACTGGGAGGATCGCACGCCGTAGGCCCGCACGCCGCCCAGCCTGGACAGGTCGTCGAAATGGCCCGAGGTCGTCGTGGGCGTCGTCGCGCTTGACAAGAGTCGACAATTAGCTAAGTATCTAAATGTGAGCACCGTGTTCAAGGCCCTCGCCGACCCTACTCGCCGGCAGGTGCTGCAGTTGCTTCGCAAGGGCCCCAAGTCAGCCGGAGAGCTGGCGGAACACTTCCCGGTTTCCAAACCGACGATGTCGGCTCACTTTGCCGTGCTCCGTGAGGCCGGGCTCGTCGACAGCGACAAACAGGGCAAGGCCATCATCTACCGCCTCAAGATGTCGGTGCTCGAAGAGGCACTGATGGAATTTTCAGAACTGCTCGGGCTGAATCTGGCTCAACGCGCGGTGAAAACTTCCGGCCGCGCGATCCTTCGAAAGGCATCAAACAAATGATTCTCAAACGGACGTCGTTCGCCGTCGCGATCGCGGTCCTGACTCTGGGGATGGCCGCGGGCCTGAAGTATGCGCAAAGCCTCGATTTCATCGGCCCCGATGCCGCCAAGCGGATGATGCAAGTGACGATCGGTTTGATTCTGGCGGCGTATTCCAACCTGATGCCGAAGGATGTCGGCCCCTGGCGGGCATCGGCGGCGGCGGTGGAAAGATCCCAATCGGCGCTGAGAGTCGGTGGCTGGTCGATGACGCTCGCCGGCGTTGCCTACGCCGGTCTCTGGGCGTTTGCGCCGCTTGCCTTTGCCGACGTCGCGTCCATGGTCATCGTCGCCTCGGCGATGGTGATCACGATGGGATATGGCGGGTGGACGCTGCTTGCCTGCCGCTGGAGCAAACGACAGCCTCTTGATGTGGATGGACACGTATGAAGACGTTGATGTCGGCGATCGCTCTCATTCTGGTCATCACCACACCCTCGTTCGCGCAGGCGATCGACGGAGACTGGCACGGGACGCTCGACGTGGGCGGCCAGCAGCTTCGACTGGTGCTCCACCTGGCACCCGACGGCAAAGGGGGTTTCGCGGGGAGCCTCGACAGCCTCGATCAGGGCGCCAAGGGCATCCGCGTCACGGCCGTCACCGTGGTGGATTCAGTGCTGAAGTTCGAACTGCCGCAAATCGGCGGCTCCTACGAAGGGAAGATCGATGCCGGCGCCACGTCCGTCGACGGCACATGGAGCCAGAGTGGGAACAGCTTGCCGCTGGTCTGGAAGCGTCAGCAGCCTACCGCGTAAGGTCAGAGCCGCGACCACGAAATCGTTTGTCAGGAACGCGGAGTTTCGGCACGATATCCCAGAGCAACCCTGGAAGGGAGAACGGCATGACCTCGCGGCCTGCTGCACTGCTGGTTGGTGTGACCGTATTTGCGCTATCGCCGGTGGCGTCCATGACGGCGCAGTCTCTGCCGCCGAAGCCCGCGACGAGCGTGCCCAGAACGCCCGACGGAAAGCCCGACCTGCAAGGGTTCTGGGACTTCCGGACGCTGACGCCCCTGGAGCGTCCCGCAAACGTGGGCGAGAAGTCTGTGCTTACAGAAGAGGAGGCGCGCGCGCTGCAGGCGCAGGCCGCCGAGCGCCGGTCGCGTGCAGCAGCGTCGGCCGAGGTCCGCACCGCTGCTCGCGAGGCGGGCGGCGGAGCGCGGGCAGTCGGCGGCTACAACGACTTCTGGCTCGATTTCGGCGATAGCGTCGTCCAGGACCGGCGCACCTCTCTCATCGTCGATCCGCCCGATGGACGCCTGCCTGGGCGCCGGCCGGGCGTGGCGTACCAGGCGGGCTCGCTCCAGGAGGACCTGCCGCCGCAGCACCCGATACGCGTCCTGAGCACCGGCGCGAGCCCCGACAACCCCGAGGATCGCGGGCTCGCCGAGCGCTGCCTCGTTGGATTCAACAGTGGCCCGCCGATGCTGCCCAGCGGATACAACAACCACATGCAGCTGGTGCAGACCTCGGACTACGTACTCATCCTGAACGAAATGAACCACGACGCGCGGATCATCCCGCTCGACCGGCGTTCTACGCCACCGGCCGGATTGCAACAGTGGGCTGGGACGTCGCGCGGACGTTGGGAGGGCGACACGCTCGTCGTGACCACGACCAATTTCACAGACAAGACGGCGAGCTTCGCCGCGGGTGTCACGACAGCGATTGGGACAGGTACGACTCTCACGCTGACGGAACGATTTCGACGCGACGGCAACACGCTGGTCTATGAATTCACCGTGAACGATCCGGCGACGTTCACGCGCCCGTTCACCGCGGCGGTTCCCATGCAGAAGTCGGATCAGCCGGTCTTCGAGTACGCCTGCCACGAAGGCAATTACGGCCTGATGAGCATCATGCGAGGCGCACGCATGCTGGAGGCGGAACAGAACAAGGATCACTGATTCCAGACCTGTTCGCGCAAACTCTGCTGTATTAGTCACCAACTCTGCATTTTCCCTGCTGCGCAGGCGTCGTAGCTCGCGTCTCCAGCAGGCGTATACTTCGTCCCCTTGCTGCGCCTTAAACCTGCCAAGGAGGAACAATGATGAGGATCATCGTGAATCTCTGTGTGAGCGTGTTGCTTGCAGGCCCGGTGCTGGTTTCCACTGCGTCGGCCCAGGCCATCGATGACACGCCGATCGATCCGATCGCCGTCGAAAACGGATCCGCCGGGTGGTTCCCGTCGCGCTACGGCGCGGGCGATCAGATCGGCGCCCTGAACGAGATCACGCCAGAAAAGACGCTCCAAGCGTTGAGGCTGATTATCCCGAACAAGAACAAGCCGCCCAAGAGCTACAACCTCGGCGAGGTGATGGAACGTGGCGTCAACGCGTTCGGCACTCGCGTCTACCAGCAGACGCGAGTCGGTCCGAGTTTCGGCCCGACCTTCGCGGGCCAAAACCACCTCGTCGGTGTCGAAGAAACCATCAACACCACGTACCAGATCGCGACCCAGGTCGACGGGTTGTCTCACATCGGCGTGCGTACCGTTTTCTACAATGGTTTCACCTCGACAGACCTGGTTGCGGCTGGCCCTGACGGCGTGGCCGTTCTCGGGCAGGAGCATGTGAATCCGTTCATCACGCGCGGCATCCTGCTCGACGTCCTCGGGGTCAAGTTGGCGATGGGCGACCAGTCGGCGCTCGGCGAGCCCGTTGACGGGAAACCGATCCTGGCGAACAGCTACCGCATCACGGTCGAGGATCTGCAGGACGCCATGAAATTCGGCGGCATCAAAGAGATTACGCCGGGCGATGTCGTGATCATCCGAACGGGCTGGTCGCATCTGTTCGGCACCAACCCGGCGCTGCGGCCGCGGTATATCGGGTTGGAACCGGGCATTTACCTTCGCGAGGCGCGCTGGCTGGCGCAGTTCCGCCCCGCGATCATTGCCAGCGACGCGCCGGCGCTGGAAGTCCTCCCGGCACCTGCCCCGTGGACGGGCTTGCAGGTCTTCCCGGTGCACCAGGAGCTGCTGACCCACCACGGGATTCGCATCGGGGAGGCCTTCAACAGCGAGGAACTGTCGGCCGATCGCCTCTATGAATTTGTCTTCTTCTATACGCCCCAGCGCGGGAAGGGCGCGACGGCATCGAACACCGCGCCAGCCGCCCTCGGGCAGCCGAACTTCCGCGGGCGACCGTAACGACGATCTTGCTGACGGCGGCGGGGGTTCTCACGGCCGCGCGGCTATCCACGCTGCTCGTGACAGCCACCCGCCGTCAGCTCTTAGATCCTCAGATCCTCAGAGGAATGACCGATGAGTAGGCACGGAGCCTCCTGGGGGATCGCTGCGGGCCTTGCCGTGGTTGCGTTGGCACTCGGCCGCCCATCGGGCGCACAGGCGCCGGCGGGAGCTGGCAGCCAACTTCGACTGGCCGCTGCACAATCTCGACATCCGCAACAGTCGGTATGCGCCGCTCGACGAGATCAACGGGTCGAATGTCGCGCGCCTGGCGGTGAAGTGGTCCTACGACGCGGGCGCCGTCGACAACATCGGGCGCAACACCCCGCTGGTGGTCGACGGCGTGATGTACGTCGATGCCGGCTCGAAGCTGTTTGCGGTCGACGCCGCGACCGGGCGCCTGCTCTGGAACGTTCAGATCGATCCGCCGTTTCCTGCGACCGGCCGCGGACCGATCTACGGCGACGGCAGGATCTACGCCTACGGTCAGTCGATCCTCTACGCGATCGATGCGAAGATCGGGCCGCATCGTCGAATCGTTCGGCAACAAAGGACGGCTGGAGATCGGGCGTGCCGCGACTGCAGTTCAAGTACCCCGACAAGGACCCGACCGGTTACCAGTTGACGGCCAGTCCCGCGTACTTCAATGGGACCCTCTACGTCGGCCTTGCGCAGTCGGAGCATCACATTCCGGGCGGGCTGGTCGTCGCCGTCGACGGCGGGACGGGTGCGATCAAGTGGGTGTTCAACACCGTGCCGCAAGGGCCGCACGACGACGGCTGGCCAATCGCCAGCGGCACGTGGAGCGGCGGCGTTCGACACGGCGGCGGAGTCTGGTCGTCCCCCGCGATCGATGCCGAGCTCGGACTCGTTTACGTCAACGCGGGGAATCCGTCGCCCGACTACGACGGGTCCGCGCGCAAGGGGATGAACCTCTTCACGAATTCGATTCTCGCGCTCAGTCTGCAGACGGGGAAGCTGGCCTGGTACTACCAGGCGATTCATCACGAGATCTGGGATTTCGATCTGATCACCGGTCCGCTGCTTTTCGACGTCACCGTCGGCGGGCGGACGATCAAAGGCGTCGGATCGGCCGGCAAGAACTGTCTCTTGTATCTCTGGGAACGCGATACGGGCCGGCCCATCAACCCGATGGTCGAAACACCCGTGGCGACCGCGACCGACGTCCCTGGAGAAGAGGTGTGGCCGACGCAGCCATTCCCGTACACGGCGAAAGGCGTGCCGATGCAGCCCTTCTGCTCGACGTTTCCGATGTTGACCGATCCGGAGCTCCTCAAGCGCGCGCGGCCGCTTTACACGCCGTACTCGATCAAGGAGATGTACATCGTGTCGCACGGCGGGTCGAGCTTCGGACCGATGTCGTTCAGTCCGAAGACCGGCCTGTTGTACGTGACCGGCAAGAACGCGGCGGTTGCGCTGTCGGTGAAACCGGTCGGCAACACGCTGCGCCAGAATACCGAGTCGCTTGGTCACTTCGCCAGCATCGCGGTGGGACCGCAGCGCTCGAAAGAGGTTGGGATGGCCGACATGGAAACGGTGACGGCCTACCACCCGGGCAGCGGCGAGGTGGCGTGGCAGCGGGAACACCCGACGCGATCGGGCATTGGCAGTTCCGGCAACCTCGCCACCGGCGGCGATCTGATCTTTCAGGGCAGCGACACGGGCGATTTCTACGCGTACCACGCTCGGACGGGCGAGCCGTTGTTCAAGTACACGGCGCCGCGCAGCATTCGCTCGAATCCGATTACCTATCGCGTGAACGGCAGGCAGTACGTCGCGATCGTGGCGACCAACACGATCCTCACCTTTGGCCTGCCATAAGGGTACGTAGTGTCCGGCTTCAGCCGGACGTTAGTAGCGACCAATTTCACACGCCAGATCGTCGATACCACTCGATCGGTCCGACGATACCTGTATCTTGCAGGCGCTCGACATCGCGGGCGGCATAGCCGAGCTCCGTGAGAATCGTCCGCGCATCGGAGCCGATGCGTGGCGGCGCGGCAGGACGCGCGTTCGCAACGCCGTCGATGGCGAACCAGGAGGGCGCAAAGCACTCGTTCACCCACCCGTCTCTCTCTCGCTTCTCGAACCTGACGGTTCGAGTCGGGCTGGCGCGGTGGCGATCGACCAGCTCCTTCAGGGTCTGCACAGGCACGGCGGCGATCCCCCTGGCGGCGAGGTCTGCGAGCGCGGCGGCGACCGTCATCGGCGCAAGGTCTGCGGACATGTCGCGGGGAGCGTCCGCGAAGATCCACCCGTCCGACACCTTGTAGATGCGCTCACCTGCCGACCGGCCCGTGGCGTAGGGACCGCGTGCCGATGGTGGCTCCGGCGTTTGCTGCAGCAGGAGTTGGATCAACGTTGCGGCTGCGGCGAGCGAGCTTTCCGCCCAGTCGCCACGTCCGTCCCTGCGACGTTCTCGCGCGGCCAGCGCGGTGACCCCGGCCCACGCTCCGAGATAGCCGCAGAGATAGTCCACACACGAGGCGATCCCGTGAAACGTCGGGCAGTCCTCCGTGCCGAAGCGCACCATGATCCCGGTCAGCCCCTGGAGCGCGGGATCGTAGCCCGGGTAGTCGTGGCGCGGTCCGCGCTTCTCGCCGCGATGCGCCGAGAGCTGGACCCCAATCGCGCGCGGGTTGATCCGTTTCAGCGACTCGGGATCCAGACCGAGCCGCGCGAACTGATGGTCGAGTTTGTTGGCGATGACCATGTCGGCCTTCGCCACGATGCGGTGCAGGATCGCCCGCCCCTCGTCCGTGTCCGTGTCGAGGATCAGGCTGCGCTTGGCCACAGCGGTCTCAGCCGCGAAGGTCACCATGATCGTCGGCGAATGCTGCGGTCGCATCGGATCGATCTTGACGACCGTGGCTCCGAGCTCGACGAAAACTCGTCCACATGCCGGGCCGGCGACGACGTTGCACACATCGACGACCGTGAAGCCGGCCAGGGGCTGCGCGGCGGCGGCGGCGGACCCCGATCCGCCAGGACCGGTGGATCCCGCAGGCAAGGCATCGATGCTTCGGCGGGACTCGAGCGCGGGATACGGCTGTGCGCTCGCGATCCAGGCCGATCGGCCGACCTGCGGCGCGGCGCTCCCACGAACCTCTGCGAAGATCCCCGCCTCATGTGCCTTCGGATCGCGCTTCCACTCGTCCCAGCTCTGGACCTGAACGCAGGGGACGCCCGCGCTGCACAGCTCGTGCTCCCACTGCGACGCCGGCTTCTGCGCGAACGCCGCCTCCAGCAGATCGGCCAGCTTCGCCGTGTTGGTGAACGTCAGCGAGATGGCGTCAGCGAGGTTGCGGCCGGCGTACTGGACGGCGGCCGGGTCGTAGCACGATTCGTTCACCATGCCCGCAGCCAGTGCCGCGTCCCACACGTTCAGCGCCTTCAGCAGGCGCTCCGTAAGACGGCGGTTCGCCGACACCATCGGAAGGATCAGGCGCCCGTCGGCCGATCTGAACGGCGAGGCGAGCGGCGAAAACCGCTGCGACAGCCACAGCTGCTTCGCGGGGTTTCGAGCAGCCTCCCGCACCATGTCCTGGAACTGCTCCGCTGTGAGGCCATCCGGCAAACCGAAGGATCGGACCGGGGCCAGATGCGACGGGATGCCGCTTGATGTCAACGTGAGCGCGCCGATTGCCGACAGTCCGCCGGCGAGGCGCGAGGCGATGATCTCGCGCCCCCTGCCGCTCCGCTCGCGGTCGGCGAGAGCGGCGCCAACCGCGATGGCCCCGTTGACGCCTGCATAGACCGAGCAGATCGGCAGCGGGGTGTAAACGACCGGCCGTCCGAGAAGGCGCCCGAATGTCAGCATGTCGGTGAAGATCCCGACGAGCGCGTTCAGCAGATCCTCGCTGCAGGTCGCGGCGAGGTGCCCGTACGCTTCGTCGCCAGGAAGGGCAGCCGTGACGCGCAGGACGATTTGCCTATCCGGGCGGTCTACGGCCGCGTCGCCTGCCCTGAGCGCAGCCGAAGGGCCGTCGACAATGAGCACGTCGGCAGATGCCGTGTCCGTCAGACCTCCCGTCGGCACCGCGGTCTTGCCTCGGTCAAGGTAGCTGTCGTGATCGCCCGGCGGTCGGTCGGCCGCGCGCTCGATGAACACGTCGGCGCCCTGATCCGCGAACAGCAAGCCAGTCAAACGCCCGGTCAGGGTCGTGCTCTTCTCGATGATGCGGATGTCCTGGTACGGCAGGTGACTCATGGCGTGGGGTGAAGAAACATGAAATTCACAATTTACAATTTGAGAATTTACAATGACGGAGCGAAGACGACGAGTGGTTTCCGCGAGAGGTTCGGCGACGATCTGTCCGACATTTTCAATTGTAAATTCTCCCATTGTAAATTTCACACCGTCGGGGACACTGAAGTCCATGAAACGACCGCTGGCTGCCGCCTGCGCGCTCGCAGCCGCGGTCTTGTTCGCCGACCCTGAAAGGGTCGGCCTGCGATCGACCGCTCACGCCCAGCAGCGGACGTTCGATGCCTGGCTGGAGGATTTCCGATCCGCAGCGCTCGCAGCGGGCATCTCTCCTGCCACCGTCGATGCGTCACTCGCCGGCCTCACACCGCTCGAGCAGGTGATCGAGCGCGACCGCGCGCAGCCGGAGTTCACGCTCGATTTCCGCGGCTATCTCACGCGCCTCGTGTCGCAGAGCCGCATCGAGGAGGGGCAGCGGATGCTCGCCGAGCACAGCGAGCTGCTTCAGAAGGTCGGCAAGCGTTACGGCATGCCGCCGGAACTGCTCGCCGCGGTGTGGGGCATCGAGAGCAACTACGGGCGTACGCAGGGTGACTTCTCGGTGGTCCAGGCGATCGCGACGCTGGCCTACGACGGCCGGCGCGGCCCGATGTTCCGGAGCCAGTTGCTGAATGCCCTGCGGATTCTCGATCAGGGGCACGTCGAGCTCGGGGCGATGAAAGGCTCGTGGGCAGGAGCGATGGGCCAGCTGCAGTTCATGCCGTCGACCTTCATCGATTACGCGAAGGACGGCGACGGCGACGGCCGCAAGGACATCTGGGGCAGCGCCGCGGACGCGCTCGAATCGGCGGCGAACTTCATGTCGTCCAACTGGCAACCGGGACTGCGGTGGGGACGCCAGGTGAGCGTTCCGGCGACTTTCAACACGTCACTCGCGGGGCTGAACCGCACGAGGACGCTCGCGCAGTGGCGGGCGCTCGGCGTCCGGCTGCCGGGAGGTGAGGCGCTGCCGCGCGAGAACGTGCGGGCGTCGATCGTCTTCCCGGACAACGGCACGCGCGAGCCCGCGTTCCTCGTTTACCAGAACTATCGCGTCCTGCTGCGCTGGAACCGCTCGAACTTCTTCGCGCTCGCCGTCGGGCATCTCGCCGACCGGATCGCCGGCGGTCCGCCGCTCGCCGGGTTCTGACCATTCGGAAATGTCGGTTGATCGAAATGTAACCGCACGGCGGCGGGCAACGAGTAGCGAGCAACAAGTAGGAGGTTGAAATGGGCAAGACCCTGTCGGTTCGCGTATGCCGTCGCGTGGCGGCCATTGTCGCTGTAGTGGTGGCCGTTGCCGTGCCCGTCGCGGGCCAGAGCACGCCACCTCGGCCAAAGCCGCCGATCAGCTCGACGGTGTCCCGCACCGCTGACGGTCATCCGGATCTTCAGGGGGTATGGTTGTTTGCGACGTTGACACCTCTCCAACGACCCGACAACCTGGCCGGGCGAACGCATCTCACTGATGAAGAGATCGCGGCCATTGAAGAGAGGGCCGGTAGTCGAAAGGAGACCTTCGGACTCTTTCCTGACGAGCGCGAAGTACGCCTTCGACAAGCGGACCTCACTCATCGTGGATCCGGCCGACGGGAAGGTTCCTCCGATGACGCCTGCCGGACAAAAGCGACAAGACGTTCGCGAGCGCGGCTCGCCGCGCAGCCGATAACCCCGAGGACCTTCCCATCTACGAGCGGTGCATCGTCGGGTTCAACGCCGGGCCCCCGATCATCCCTGGCGGCTACAACCAGCACATCCAGCTGGTCCAGACGCGCGACTACGTCGCGATCCACGTCGAGATGGTTCACGAGGCTCGCATCATCCCGCTCGACGGACGTCCACATCTGCCTGCCCAGCTTCGTGAGTGGAACGGAAGCTCGCGCGGGCGATGGGAAGGTGACACGCTCGTGATCACGAGCACGAACTTCAAGAGCACGGGGACAGGAACCCTGATGCTCGACGGCAACCTGGCCAGAACCGGCATCGGATGGTCGCCCGACGAGAACCTGACGCTCATCGAGCGCTTCACGCGCGCTGGACAACGACAGGATGATCTACGAGTTCACGATCGACGATCCGACGGTCTGGACGAAGCCCTGGACCGCGTCCGTCCCCATGACGCGGATCGACAAGATGATGTATGAGTACGCGTGCCACGAAGAGCGCTTCCTTGATCTATTACTGGCGCCGGGGCCTTCTCACCGCCATTACAGGTGGGAAGATGTTTCAGCTTGCCACTCACCAACCCCCCGCGTCCATCGACGCTTGGGAGAAATTGCAGGAGATACGTTCGGGAAAGGTCACACTTTGGGATCACTGTTTCGAGCTGCCCTCGGCAAGGGTTCAACCGATTGGTGCCGCGCATCCGGCGGGGACTGTCACCCACCGCATCGGGATTGAGTCGTCGGCTGCCGAGAAGCTCGAGGTGTACGACTATCCGGGTAGGTATGCGCAGCGGTTCGATCCTGTGAGCTCACCGGAGAGTCGCGCCCCGCATCACCATGCCGGCGCCATGGTCTATGTGGGGGGAAAGCGGCGCGGAATCTGTCTCCACGGCTGGCCCCCTTGCAATCTCCGGACCTGCATTGTCGTCCAGCATCAATGGGATGAGTTGTACAGAGCATTGGCAGAGGAGAGGGAGCTGAGGTTTTCCATCGATCGATGATCAATGCCACTATATCCCTGTGCTTTTCAGTCGCCTCGCCGAAGCCCGCATCCGGGAAGCGATTGAGCAGGGTGTTTTCGAGAACCTGCCCGGCGCTGGCAAGCCGCTCGACCTGGAGGAATACTTCAATACTCCGGAAGACCTGCGAATGGCGTTTTCCATTTTGAAGAACGCCAATTGCGCGCCGCCCGAAGTCGAGATGATGAAGGAAGTTTCGAGCTTGGAGCATGCCATCGCCGAGGCTTCGGACGCGGCCACAAGGAAACCACTCCAGCGCATACTGACATACCGCCGGATTCAGCTCGCCATCGCGCTCGAGCGCCGGTCGCCGCGCAAGAGATAACCCACCAGGCGCGTCGATGGTGACCATGGCCTCCTCCCGTACCGCCGCAGACCTCCACAACCTGATCCGGGTGCAGGGCGCCCGGGAGAACAACCTCAAAGACGTCAGCGTCGAGATTCCCAAGCGGCGGCTGACGGTGTTCACCGGCATTTCAGGATCGGGCAAGTCGTCGCTGGTGTTCAGCACGATCGCGGCGGAGTCGCAGCGGCTGATCAACGAAACCTACAGCGCGTTCGTGCAGGGATTCATGCCGACGCTGGGTCGGCCCGAGGTCGATGTCCTGGAAGGGCTGACGACCGCGATCATCGTCGACCAGGAGCGGATGGGCGCGAACTCCCGCTCGACGGTCGGCACCGTGACCGACGCCAACGCGATGTTGCGGGTGCTGTTCAGCCGCCTCGGCAAGCCTCACATCGGATCGTCCAACGCCTTCTCCTTCAATATCCCGTCGATCCGCGCCGCCGGGTCGATGACGCTCGACAAGGGCGCGCGCAGGGCCGAGAAGGTCACCTTCACGCGCACCGGCGGCATGTGCCCGCGATGCGAGGGCATGGGATCGGTCACCGATATCAACCTGTCGCAGCTCTACGACGACAGCAAGTCGCTCAACGGCGGCGCGCTGCGGGTTCCCGGCTACAGCGCCGAAGGGTGGTACATGCGAACCTTCGCGGCCGTTGGCCTCGACCTCGATAAACCGATCCGCAAGTACACCAAACAGGAACGCCACGTTTTCCTGTACAAAGAACCGAGCAAGGTGTTGGTCGAGAAAATCCACATCACCTACGAGGGCCTCGTCCCGCGGATCAAGAAGTCGTTCCTGTCGAAGGACGTCGACGCCATGCAGCCGCACATCCGGGCGTTCGTCGAGCGCGCGGTCACGTTCAGCACCTGTCCCGAGTGCGGCGGCACCCGGCTCAACGAGGGCGCCCGGTCCTCCAAAATCAAGGGAAAGAACATCGCCGACGCGTGCGCGATGCAGATCAACGATCTGGCCGGGTGGCTGCGCGATCTCAAAGCCCCGTCCGTCGCACCACTGCTGGCGTCGCTGCGGGAGACGCTCGACTCGTTCGTGGAGATTGGGCTGGGCTACCTCAGTCTTGACCGGCCCTCCGGCACACTCTCCGGTGGCGAGGCGCAGCGGACGAAGATGGTGCGCCATCTCGGCTCCGCCTTGACCGATGTCACCTACGTCTTCGACGAGCCGACCATCGGGCTGCATCCCCACGACATCCAGCGGATGAACGACCTGCTGCTGCAGCTGCGCGACAAGGGCAACACCGTCCTCGTCGTCGAGCACAAGCCCGAGGTGATCGCGCTCGCCGACCATGTCGTCGACCTCGGCCCCGGGGCAGGCGCCGCCGGCGGCGAGGTGGTATTCGAGGGCACGGTCGAAGGGCTGCGGGCCAGCGGCACGGTCACCGGGCGTCACCTGAACGACCGTGCCGGCCTGAAGCCGTCGGTGCGGAAGCCGTCGGGTGTCATGAAGGTGCGGGGTGCCCGCACGCACAACCTGAAGAACGTCAACGTGGACATCCCGCTCGGCGTGCTCGTCGTTGTGACTGGCGTGGCGGGGTCGGGCAAGAGCTCATTGATCCACGGCGCGGTGAGCAGCCGCGACGGTGTGGTGTCTGTCGACCAGACCCAGATCCGCGGCTCGCGCCGGAGCAATCCGGCGACGTACACCGGTCTCCTCGATCCGATCCGCAACGCGTTCGCGAAGGCCAACGGCGTCAAGCCCGCGCTGTTCAGCGCCAACTCCGAGGGCGCCTGTCCGACCTGCAACGGTGCCGGGGTGATCTACACCGACCTGGCGATGATGGCCGGCGTCAGCACCGTCTGTGAGGACTGCGAGGGCCGGCGGTTCCAGGCGTCGGTGCTGAACTACCGGTTCGGTGGCCGCAACATCGCCGAGGTGCTCGATCTGTCGGTCGACGATGCGGCCGGCTTCTTCGGCGCCGGCAAAGCGTCTACGCCGGCCGCCCACACGATCCTGCAGCGTATGGCTGACGTGGGGCTCGGCTACCTGCGGCTCGGCCAGCCGCTCACCACGCTGTCGGGCGGCGAACGCCAGCGGCTCAAGCTCGCGACGCACATCGGCGAAGAAGGCGGCGTCTACGTGCTCGACGAGCTGACCACCGGGCTCCACCTGGCCGACCTCCAGCAGCTGCTCTGGCTGCTGGACCGGCTGGTCGACTCCGGCAAGTCGGTCATCGTGATCGAGCACCACCAGGCGGTGATGGCGCACGCCGACTGGATCATCGACCTCGGGCCTGGCGCGGGCCACGACGGCGGGCGGGTCGTGTTCGAAGGCACCCCGGCCGACCTGGTGGCGGCGAGGTCGACGCTGACCGGCGAGCACCTGGCGGCATTCGTGAACCGTCGCGACGGTTATCATGGAAGGTGACGGCGCGCGCGAGAGTGTGTGGCGGAGTCCGAGGGGCGAAGCCCCTCGGGTAGGATAGGAGAGACATGAAAACGTTGTTGAAAGCGGCGCTCCTGGTGCTGGTTCCCTGCACGCTGCACGCACAGGTCAACGCGGGCACGCTGAAACCCGAGCCGGAACTGCCGTTCACGATGACGCAGGTCGCAACCTTCAATCGTCCCTGGCGAATCGCCTTCCTGCCGGACGGGCGGATGCTGATCACCGAAAAGGTGGGGCCGGTGTGGTTGGTGACACCCCAGGGCGAAAAGACCCAAGTCGCGAATACGCCAGCGGTGCTCTACCAGGGGCAGGGCGGCATGCTCGGCGTCTTCACCTCACCGAAGTACGCCACCGATCAATACATCTACCTTACCTACTCGGAGCCTGGCGAGGAAGCCGGGACGTCGGGTTTGGCGCTGGCGCGCGCGAAGCTGACGATCGGCGAGGGGACGGCGAGCTTCGACGATCTCACGGTGCTGTGGCGCGACATGCCGAAGGGCCGGGGCGGTCAGTTCGGCGCGCAGATCGCCTTTTCGCCAGACGGGCAGTACCTGTTTCTCACCGTCGGCGATCGACAGCGTATGACGCCGGCGCAGGATCCGAACACCGAGGTCGGCAAGATCCTCCGCCTGACGCTCGACGGCAAGCCGGCGTCAGGCAACCCGATGGCCGGGCAGACGGGTGCGACGAGCCGCCCGCTCATCAACCCGCCGCGCGACACGGAAGTGGCGAAGACCGCGCCGGTGATCAGCACCTATACGCTGCCTGAGCCGAACCTGGCGCTTGCGGAGACCTGGAGCACCGGTCACCGGACGCCGTACGGGTTGGCCTTCGCGCCCGATGGCCGGCTGTGGGAGCTCGAACATGGCCCGCGAGGCGGCGACGAACTGAACCTGATCGAGCCCGGCAAGAACTACGGCTGGCCCCTGGTCTCGTACGCGACCAACTACAACGGCGTCCCGATTCCGAGCCCCGATACGCGCGACGACCTGGTCCAGCCGGTCATCTACTGGACGCCCGTGATCGCGCCCGGCAACTTCGTCTTCTACAAGGGAGCGATGTTTCCACAGTGGCAGGGCTCGGCGCTCATCAGCGGCATCGCCACGCAGTCCCTCAGCCGCGTCACATTCGACGGCAAGGGCGGCGCGACGCCGGCCGAACGCTGGAATGTGGGCAAGCGCGTTCGCGACGTGGAAGTGGCTCCCGACGGCGCGCTGTGGATGCTCGAAGATTCTGCGACTGGGGGACTGTTTCGTGTCACGCCGAAGTAGAACAGCGGATTGATGCCCGCGACTCGCCGGGTCACGAGCCTCAACACCCGGAGCCCGCGCGAGCGCCCGCGCAGATGGTGAGCGTTTCGAGTTCCGGGTCCGCCAGGATGTCGCGCTGTTTGAATCGGATCGGCTTGGTCTGCATCGCGGACCACATCTTCGTCTGATCCGCGAAGTGCCGCGACGTGGAATTGGGGTCCGGGTCGTCGCCACGTCGTAATGACCCACGCCGTCGGAGCCGCCCGGGATCGGGCCTGCTCCGATGATTCCGATGCGCATCGCAACCTCAGGTACCACTCACATCACGATGAGCCGACCCACCAACCCAGCCTGCACCTCGCTAACGCGATCGAATCGACCTTTCGACCGTCCTTACCACCGTCCGAACGACCGATAGCGTAGGCCCATGGTCGTCGAGGATTCTGAGGTCCTGGAACGCCAGGTTCTTTGAACGCGCCATCCACTAATGTCACGCCGGAGCACATGATGGTCTACCAAGAGACTTTCGTGCAGCGGAATCAACGCCGGATCTACGTTCGAGAATACCCGGGAGAGGAACCGGCGATCGTTCTGATGCATGGCTTTCCGGACAACCTGCACCTCTACGACCGTCTGATTCCTTTTCTCTCGCCACCGCGCCGAGTGATTGCCTTTGATTTTCTGGGATGGGGCGCTTCGGATAAACCCCCCGGCTATCCCTATACCGCGGTTAATCAAGTCGGTGACCTCGACGCCGTGATCACTCAACTGCGGCTTCGACAAGTGATCCTCGTCGCGCACGACGCCTCTGGTCCACCGGCTATTGACTGGGCCCTTGACGAGTCCAACCGCGTTGCGGGGCTGGTGTTGTTGAACACCTACTACTGCGTCATGCCGACGCTCCGGCCCCCTGAGGCCATTTGGCTCTTCTCGACACCCGTGGTCAGAAATATCGCGCGGCCGGTCTCGCAGATGTTTGACCATTGGGTCTTCCGTCGTATGTATCAGTGGCAGGTTGGGAAGTTCTTCAGAGACGCGCGGGTCAGAGATCAATTCTTGCCACTGCTGTATCAACAGTTCGACGCCACGCCAAGTGCTCGTCCTGCCTTCTTTCGCTTGAACGAAGACTTATTGCCAACAATACGCTCACGCACAAAAAAGCTCCTGAAGCTTTCAGACTTCAGACGGCCAGTTCGGATCATCTTTGGCGACGCGGATCCGTACTTGAATACAGGCGTCGCCCGGCGCTTCCATGAACTCTTTCCAGGGTCTGAGCTATTTCTTGTGCCAGGTGCTCGACACTTCGTCCAGATGGATGAACCTGCACAGGTGGCAGGGTTGATCCTGGCGATGCCACGTACGGGTAGCGAGTAGTACGTCACGCCACTTTTCCGACCGGTCCGAGGTTCGCGTGAGAGAGGCAGCCCTTCGCATCCGTGGCGCCGGCTGTGGCTTCAATGTGCGATCGCGGGGCACTTGCACGATCATGCGGCAGCATCAAACCGGCGGAGGTCGAAGTCATTGTTCAACGCTCGCCGACCGCGGCTGCGTGAGATTGGCGCCCCTGTCGCATCGTGTCTGGGTCCGTGCTGGCCGGGGTGCAATCCCGCTTCCAGGTCATCGATACGTCAGAACAAGAGTACGTGGCCGGCGTGGCTTTCAAACCGGGAGGAACGGTCCCGTTCATGCGGATGCCCGCCCATGAAGCGAGCGATGTTGAGATTCCACTCGAGTCGCTTTGGGGCCGTCGTCCTACTGCCACCCTCCGGGAACGGCTTCTCGAAAGCTCCAGTCTTGATGCAAAGCTCGATGTGCTCGAAGCCGCCCTGCAGGAGATGTGGCGACCGACAGGGCTGCATCCGGCCGTCACCTTTGCGTTGGCCACCTTCGATCGCGCGCCACTGTCGACGAGCATCTCGGCCGTGGCGGACGCCATCGGACTGAGCGCGAAGCGATTCATCGAACGGTTCAAGATCGAAGTGGGCCTGACGCCGAAACGCTACTGTCGAATTCGTCGTTTCCAACGCGCCGTCACGATGGCGAATCATGGACGTCCCGTCGAGTGGACGCAGGTGGCGCTGGACTGCGGCTACTTCGATCAGGCGCATTTCATTCACGACTTCCGGTCGTTTGCCGGCCTCACGCCGATGGGCTATCAGTCAGCCATGACGCCCTTTCAGAACCACGTCAAATTTATACAATCCGGCCCAGGCGGCATCTGAGACGATGGCGCCATGCCAGATTCAAAGGACGCATATCGCACCGTTACACCCTATCTCGTGGTATCCGACGCGGATGCTGAACTCGCCTTCCTGAAAGCTGCTTTCTCAGGAACCGAGGCCAACTGTCAGAGGAACGCGGACAACACGGTGATGCACGCCGAGATCACGGTTGGCGACTCGCTGGTCATGCTTGGCCAGGCGGGAGGAGCGTGGAGGCCGCGCCCGGCGGCGCTCTACCTGTGGGTCGAGGACGTCGACGCTACGTATGCACGGGCCCTTCAGGCAGGAGCGACGTCCGAAAGGCAGCCTGAAGACAAGCCGTACGGGCACCGAAATGCCGGAGTCATCGATCGGAACGGCGTGACACCGCTACAGCGCCTGTAGCGAGCCAGCCGGGCGCCTTGTCGGAGCAGAGTGTGTTTCAGACCCATCGACGCACCCGTTTCTTATAGTTTCGCCACTCATCGCCGAACGTTCGCTCCAGCTGCATTTCCGGCCAGCACCGCCGCCGGACTATCGGCGCGCTCACGTTGCGCCGCGAAGGCGACTTTGACCATGGACGCAATCAACGCGGCGGGAACCCCGTGGCCCGAGACGTCAGCGACGAGGATGCCGAGTCGTTGAGCGTCTATCTCGAGAAAATCGTAGAAGTCGCCGGCAACTGCCGTCATCGGTCGATATCGGGCCGCGATCGTCAGGCCGGGGACCCGAGGCATCGTCGCGGCCGGCGATGAATCGATTTGCCGTGCGATGTCCAGTCGCGGTTATTGCGACCAGCCGCTGTGCGTTGGCGATACCCGCCGAACAGCAATGGTTGCGACCGCGATGAGGACCGTGAAGCCGAACGGTTCCAGGTCGGGCCCCGGGAACCTCAGTATCCCGCGCAGGTTGTCCGCCACGGCCGTGAGCGAGACCGCGAGGGCCCCGGCGCGGATCGTGCGCATCTCACGCGACGGCGTCTGGCCGGGCCGAAATATCCACCCGACGACACCATGAAAAACGCGATCGCGATGACGTTGTTCGCCGCTTCCACCGAGGATGGCCGATCGAGGATGGCGTCGGAGGCGATGCCGTAAACCGCAAAGACCGTCAGCGCCGATGCGCCAACCGTCCAGAAGCGACGCCAGGCAGGAAAGGTAGCGCGAGCAAAGAACAGGATCGGGATGGGGACCGCATAGGTCATTGCGGCATCGGAGAAGTCCCAGGCTGCCCGGGGAACGTCGAGGTAGAGGCGAAAGGTCCCTGTGCGGATCAACAGGCGAAGACCATAGAGGTAGGAAAAGGCGCCTAGCCACAACAGGGGGGCCGCGCGCTGGCGAAGGAGGCCCGCCATTCCCAAAGCGAACGTCCCGGTGAGCAGCAGCAACCCACAGAGCGCCAGGCTCACCGCGTCGGCGTGCAGCATGCCACGCAGATCAGCGGGGCTCATCCACCCATTTTTACTTCAGCGACATGCCCGTGAGCTAGCATGCGCGTCCGACATGGAGAACGAGACCGCCCTCGAGGTCATCGGCGTGTCGAAGGCGTACGGCGACCGGCAGGCCCTCGACAGCGTAGGCCTTGGTGCTTCGCCCGGCCAGTTGCATGGTCTGCTTGGTCCGAACGGCGCGGGGAAGACCACGCTCATCCGTATCTGTCTCGGACTGATTCGACGTGACGCCGGAGCCGTGCGTCTCCTCGGATGCGACCAGCCTCCGACCGCCCGACCGCTGCCGAAAGGGGTCGCTGGTTTTGTCGAGACACCGGCCTTCTATCCCTACTTGTCCGCCCGGAGGAACCTCGCGCTGCTCGCCCGTCTTGATGGCGATCGCGGATCCACTCGGATCCACCTGGTCGGCCATCGCTCGAGCGGTGGGCCTCCAAACGAGGCAGACCGCAACGTAGGGGGCTTTTCGGCCGGAATGCGTCAGCGTCTTGGCCTGGCCGCCGCCTTGATGCGCTCTCCGCGGCTGCTTCTGTTGGACGAGCCCACCAGTTCTCTGGATTCCGCCCGGCGTCGCCGAACAATGTGCACCAGCAGCGCCATGACGCCGATGAGCACGACCAACACCGCTGCCACAATCGCCATCAGCACGCGTGACTGGTTGTACATCACGTACATGCCGTGCTGGCTGTAGAGGCCGTTGAAGCTGGCGATGGTGGCGGGCAGATCGAGCACATCCTGTTTGCCCAGCGGCAGCGCGCGTTCGCGCGGATGGTAGGTGCTGCCCATGGGCTGCGTGCGGCCGTCGACGTCGAGTTCGATGTGGCCGCCCAGGACGTGACTGATGGGATGACTACGGGCGAATGCGGCGATGCGCTGCGCGCTGGCGAGGTCGGCAGCGGTGTCGTCGATGATGAGGCGGCCGGGCAACAGGAAATCGCCGGTGAACAGCAGCGCGGTCTGGCGGTCGTAGTAACTCACGTGCGAAGCGCTGTGGCCCGGAGTGGGAATCACGTCGATGATGTAATGATGTGCAGGAGCGGCTTCATGATTGCGGACCAGCTCATCGGGCATCCTGTAGAAGATCTGCAAGCCGTTGGAGAGGTGAGCATGGGCAGGCAAGGATGGCGTCGCGCGATCGGTTCGCTGGCGACGTTTGCGGCGCTTGCCGCGTTGTTTCCGATGCCGGCTGCATCGCAGGGACCGGCGCGTCCCCCCGACCCGGTCGATCTCCCGGCAGGCCCGGCCAGGCCTGGCTTCGACATCACCCGTTTCGCCAACGTCGCAAACGGCACGTTCGTCACGTTTGACGTGACGAACACCGAGGCGCTGCGCGACGTCCTCAAGGCAGGCAGAGTCGCCGAAGACACACGGCTGCTCGTGACCGACACGGCCTCCGGCAGGCTCGCTTTATTGATGGACCAGATGGCGTTCCACCACAGCGCCCAGGGCCGTGCGGGCAACAAGGATTGGCTGGCCACATTTTGAGTGGTCTGCAACAGCGGAACCAGTTTGGTTCCAGTCGTCGACGGCCAGCTGCATCATTTCAACTACGTCGGAATCTATGAGGGGCTGGCCGTCATCCAGGACAAGGAAAGCAAGACACTCTGGAATCACGTCACCGGCGATGCGATGTACGGGCCGCTGGTGGGCCGCACACTCAAGCAGGCATCGAATCTGCTGCACATGAACGTCAAGCAGGCCCTGACGGCCGATCCGAACATGCGGATCGCCGTCTCCGATCGGGAATATTTCGTCGGTGAGAAGCACTTCGGAACTGCACCCGGCTTCCTGGGTGGTCGCGGAGCCGAGCGTTGGGCTCCCGGCCATCCGAACGCGCAAATAGTTCCCGCGTTCGTTCCGACGCTCGGTCGAGAGGACGCACGGCGTCCGCGCATGGACATCGGGCTTGGCGTGTGGACCAGCTCCACGCGCCGCTACTATCCGATGGAGCTGGTGCGCCAGCGCGGCGGCGCGTTCATCGATCGGATCGACGGCCGGGGCGTGCTGGTCTACATCGAGCCGGAAACCTCAACACCGGCTGCGATATTCGTCAGAGCCAAAGGCGCCAGGATAGATGGCCGGGACGTGCGCCTGGACGACGGCAGCATCGTGCGCATGGGCGTCCTTCTGAATCGCGACGGCAAGCGTCAGAACACTGAACGACCGCAGCAGCTGTTCACGCGGTGGTACGGGTTTTCGCTGACGTTTCCGGGGTGCGAGATCGCGGCCAACTAACGACTTACCCGAGGGGCTTCGCCCCTCGGAGCGCTCGCTCGCGGCGCAGGTCAGCTGGTTTTTGAAATAGCTTCGAAAGTCACCAACTGCATGATTCAGAGAACGGCGGCCGAGTCGGCCGTCGTCGGCGCCGGAGCCGCGATCGGGCGCGGTGCCGGTGTTGCCGGTTTGTGCGCCGCCGCCGGCTTCGGCATCCGCTCCTTCAAGAGCGCTTCCGCCCGGGCGAAGAACTCTTCCCTGGAGAGACGGCCGGCGTCGACGTCGGCCAGAATCGAGCGCTGTGCCTGGTACTCCCGGTTCTCGATGCCCGCCTTGCTCTGAAGCATGCGCCACGCCTTGCGGCGCTCGACGCAGAAGAGCACGAGCTGCCGGGAGATCGCCCGGTACTCCACGTCGCCGTTCGATCCCTGGATCTTGATATAGACGCCGAAGTCGGGCACGTACGACCGGTGCTCGGGGACGAGGTGCCGCCGGTACACCACGTCCTGCTGCGTGAGGCGGACGAGCATGTTCTCGAGCGGTATCAGCTGTGCCGCCTCCTCCTTCTTGACCTTCTTCAAGTGATTCCGGAACCGCGCCTCGGTGGCACACCAGTGGGCGACCGTATAGCGATACGGCTCGTTGGTGCCCTTGAACTTCGTTTCGTACCAATCCATATCGATGGAGGGGTTGCCCTTCATGTCCAGGGCTTCGTCATAGGTTTCGCCCAGCCTCGGATCGAAGACGAATTCCGGGGCACCGCGCGAATCCCGTACGCGCTGCGCCTGAGTCAGCGCCATGTCGTCGGGGACGCCGTGCTCAGGCTGACACGTGGTGAAGCACTGCAGGAACGCTGTGCCGCGGTATTCGATGCCGTCGAGAATCGCCCGGTACAGCTTCGGCGCGTTCGCAATGGAAACCTGCGCGATGAACGGCGACCCATGGCCCGCCAGGAACGTCTCGGCGACCGTCTTCTTCTCGACGTTCTTCCCCTGCGTAGCGCTCCCGAACATGTTCATGTCGTTGCCGCCGAGCATCGGCGTCGAGTCGGAATTCTGCCCGCCGGTGTTGGAGTACACCTGGGTGTCGAGCATGACCGCCTTCACGTTCGGCCGATTCTGCAGGATGACCTTCGACATGTTCTGGTACCCGATGTCGCCCATGCCGCCGTCGCCGCCGACCACCCAGACCTTCGGCAGCTCGAGAACTTCCTGATCAGTCATCAGGGCGTCGCTGAAGTGCGTGTACTGATAGTAGTCGCGCGCGCTGAGGACGCCCGTGTCGCGCGTCAGCAGCACATCCGCCAGACGCTCCGGAACGACCGACCGCCGACCGTGATCCACGATGAAACTCTCCCCGATCAGCCAGCCCACGGTGATCCCGTCCTGGAAGAGCGAGTTCATCCACGGATAGGGATGCGGATTGTTCGGGGGCGTCGACCCATACACGGTATTGCAGCCGGTGTGCGCGGCCATCGCCATCACGCATATGCCGTTGGGGAGCCGGCCGTCGATTGCCTGGAGGTCCTTGTGATTGAACGCTTCCTGGCGCATCACCGCCACGATCGCGCCGACGATCTCGGCGTCGTCGATCGGCGGACGCGCGGCGATGCGCGCATTCGTGTCTTTTTCGTCTTCGCCGCCGAGGCCCATCAGGGTGTGCGCCACGGTCTGCCTGAACAGGTCGTACTCTTCCAGGCTTCTCGCCTTGAGCGCCGCGAGCTTCCCGACGCCCTCGCGCTGCAGCCGGTCGGCTTTCGTGCGCAAGCGGTCGGCTTTCGCGTGGAAGATGGGTCGCATGTAGGCTTCGGTCACGGCCGCCACCGCCCGAAGGATGCTCTTCTCCCCGCAACCCGCGCACGCCCCGTCGCCCGATACCAGCGCGTCGTAGTTGCGCCGGACCATCAACATGTTCCTGAGGGTGGCGGTCTTCGAGTCCTGCGGCCGCTGGTCGTTGTAGAGGCCGAGATATTTCTGCGATGTATCGGGCAGCAGGTCCAGGAACGCCGTGCCGGTTTCGTGCTCGGCGTTCACGTCTTCGGTTTCCTGCACCATCCTCAGCGCCTGGTGCTCCCCGCAGGCCGTCACGCAGGCAGCGCATCCCTTGCAGAGATCGGAGACGAAGATGGAAAAAACGCCGCCGGCGCCGGGAGACTTCTTTTCGGGCGTCGCGAAAATAGCGTTCGTCTTCTGGTAGGCCAGCGGGATCTTGTCGAGGACCGCGAAGAACTGGCTCTTGGCCTCCGGTGAGAATCCGTCGACGACGTTGGTGACTTCGCGAATCAGCGTCGGCAGCGGCGTCTTCGCATTCTTGGCGACCGCGTCCCGCATCAGCTCGCGCGTGCGGCGCTCGATTTCCGGCAGCGACACCAGCATCTTCTGGCGCTCGCCGGTATCGGTGACGTAATTGCTGACCGCCGTGCGGAGAATGGTCTCGAGATCCTGCGAGCAGTTCGGCAGCGCCGTGTCGGGACAGACGGCGATGCACTCCATGCATTGCGTGCAGTTCTCGGCGATGTAGAGCGGTGTCTCGCGTCGGGCGACGTACTTCGACGCCGTATCGCCACTGCCTGCCGCCATGATGCCGAGCGACACGAGCGGCGTCGTCGGCTGGTGGTAGCCGTACTTCGACCGGAACTCGCGGTCGAACGACGCGATCCGCGTCAACGGCGTCCGCTCCTCCTGGCCGGAGGGGATCGGATGGGATCGGCACCCGCAGCCGAGGCCGTCGCCGTTGCCAGCGGCGACCGGCAGCAGCGCCGTTCCACGCATGGTGGAGCGATCGGCCGCCGACAAATCGCCGATTGGTATCTCCTGGACCCGGCTGAAGCCCTGCGTCATCACCTCCATGTTCGAGGCGACGACGGCTTCGCCGAGTCGTCCGAATTTCTTCACGTACTGCTTGTGAACGACTTCATGAAACTGCTCCTTGGTGATGCCGAATTCGTGGAGCACCGGCGACACCGCGAAGAAGGCGCCAAGGAACGCGTTGCCCTGCATGCGCAGCTGCAGGTCGGAGCGATCGGTCGCCTGCCGGGCGATCTGAAATCCCGGGAGCGTGAAGACGCGGATCTTCTTGGCGGCAATCTGCTGCCGGGCCCACAACGGCAGCCGTTCCCACGCCTCTTCGCCGGTTTCGTCGGACTCCCAGATGAGGCATCCGCCTTCCGACATCCCGTCGAGCGGGTTGCAGTGCGTGAACGCCTTCGGATCGCAGCAGAGCACGACGGTGACGTGACGCAGATCGCAGTTCACCCGGATCCGTTCGGGCGCGGCCACCATGAAGTAGGCGGTTGGTGCCCCCTTCTTCTCCGATCCGTACTTGGGGTTCGCGCTGACGTGGATGATTTCCTTCGGGTTGCCGAACTCGTCGACCACCTTGTCGCGCTCGAACAGCAGGTCGTTCAGGTCGCCGAGGATTGCGCCGAGGTTCTTGCCGGTCGTGATCGCGCCCCACCCGCCGACGGAGTGAAACCGAACGGCCACCGCGCCCTCGGGGAGGAGGGAAGGCATCTCCTCGGACTTCACGGCATAGGGATGATCGATGCCAACCACGAAAAACGAGACGCCGTCGGCAGCGGTCTTGCCGTCCTTGCGCGCGCGTCTTCCGACCGCGAACTCGTAGGCGCCGAGGACGTGCTCCGGCCGGAAGTCGCGCGAGCCGAGGCCATAGACGCCGCCAAAGAGCCGCGGCATCTCGTCGGCGGAGATCGGCGGCAGCCCGCGCTCGTGCTGCAGCGCCTTGTGCAGGGCGGTCCGGATATCGCGCCCCATCGGATTGTCGCCCGCCAGCGGCTCGTCGGTCCGCTCGAGGATGATGACGTTCTTCTTGCCGGCGAGCGCCTTGACGATCGCGGCGTCCGGGAACGGCCGAAAGACGTTGGGATGGATCGATCCGACCTTGGCGCCCCAGCGCTCGCGCATGTAGTCGACGGCCGCGTCAATGTTTTCCGCCGCGGATCCCAGCGACACGAACACCGTGTCGGCATCGTCGGTCCGGTACTGGCTGACCAGCCCGTAGTGCCGCCCCGTCAATTCACCGAAGACGCGGTAAGCATCCTCGAAGAAAGCGAGAATCGGTTCGACGAAGTTATTGCGCCGGCCCACGACGCCCTGCATGTAGTGCTCCTGGTTTTCGACCGGACCCAGGAGGACCGGGTTGCCGAGATCGATCATCCGCGGCACGCGGCGCCGCCTCGGACCGAAGAGGACGCGCTGACTGTCCGTCGGGCAGTCGATGATGTCGTCGGGCCGGCCGAGGTACTCGCGGATCAACGCGGCTTCGTGCTTGTAGAAGGTTCGCTCGAGGTGCGACGTCAGAAAGCCGTCCATGACGTTCATGCCTGGCGTGAGGCTCAGCTCGGTGACACGGCGCAGAATAAGTGCCTGGTCGGCCGCCTGCTGCGCATCCTTGCCGAACACGATCATCCAGCCGGTGTCGAGCGCGCCGTAGACGTCGTCGTGCCCGCAGTGCACGTTCAAGGCGTGCTTGGTCAGCGCCCTGGCGGCGACCTCCAGCACCATCGTG
Organism: uncultured Acidobacteriota bacterium; assembly: GCA_963825245.1. Taxonomy (GTDB): domain Bacteria; phylum Acidobacteriota; class Vicinamibacteria; order Vicinamibacterales; family CAVVIG01; genus CAVREM01. The sequence continues at coordinate 295,269 of CAWGSJ010000014.1, read as the reverse complement.
GAGCACTTGCCGGGCGCGTGGTAATACTGCTCCACGCCATACACGACTCCTTGCCCGGACGTGTAGTTGACGACGCGTTTTCCGCACACGGAATGCGCGATCGCGCCGCCTTGCGCGGCGTGCTCGCCCTCGGCTTCGACCGCGATCGTATTGCCTCCGAAGACGTTCAGCTTCCCCTCGGCAAACGCCTGCTGATACAGCTCACCACCCTCGGTCGACGGCGTAATCGGATAGAACACACCGGCGTCGGCGATGCGCGTCTCGGTGTGATAGGAGACGAGCTGGTTTCCGTTGGCAGTGACGCGGATTCCCGGATAGCGAGGCCTCGACTGCATGTATCCCCCCGCCAGTTAGGCGACAAAGTCCAGCGTAGCGACGGCCGTCACACGTACTCCGCCACGCCGACGCGGCGAACGGGCGCGGCTCCCGGTATCGGCTGGCAGCCGATCGCACCGACGACCGGATGCACGAGGTCGGCGAAGTCCCGGTAGTGCATCCGAATCGCATCAGTGTGCGTCCCCGCATTGAAGACCATCTCGGGCTCGCCCACCAGCCTGGCGTCCACGAATACGCGCTGCGGAAACCGGCTGCCCAACCCGAAGGGCGGCATCGCGCCGACCTCGCAATCCGGGTAGAGCGTGTTGAATTCGTGCTCGTCAGCGAGGCGGAGTGCCCGTGCGCCGGCGAGTACGCGCAACTGTTCGAGATTGACCAGGGAGGGCGCCGGCACGACCGCCAGGATGAGGTCGTTGTCCGCAACGCAGACCACGACCTTCGCCCACGATCGACCCGGCACGTGCGACAGAGCCGCCTCGTCCTGAGCGGTAAACGCTTCGGGATGCGTGAAGGTGGTGTACGGGACCCGAGCTTCCCTGAGGAACTTCTCGAGCGAGCGCGGTCTCACAGCGCCCTCCCGGTCGACGGCTGCGTCGGCCTGAAGAAAACGGCCTACTTACTACTTTCGACGCGTGTCCGAACGACGAACGATCGGCGCATTATAGGCCCGTCGCACAGCAATCGGAAAAATTCCGTCGCCGCGCCGGCAAACGCGCCGCTTGATCCAAACTTCACAAGAATCCAGGAGTGATCCTTCACTGCCAGGGCAGCGCGCTTCGCCTCTTCCAGTAATCGTGGGGCGACTCGGCAATGTCCGGCCATCCGGTCAGGTTCTGCGCCAACGCCAGGGCGTTCAAGTTGCTGTTGAGTTGCTCCGTGGTCACCGCACCGGAAAGCACGACGTCGGCCCACGAGTTCGACAGGGCGGCACCCAGCGCGACGGTATCAATCGTGGTCGCATGTAAATCCGCGACCTTGCTGAGCGGGCTCACGTGCGCCCCCTCGGCTCGATCCGTCAATCGGCCGTTCGCCAGCGCCTCCTTCACGATCACCATCCAGCCGCGCGTCTTGGCTTCCGCCAGCGCAGCGCCCGCCGACGGCTCGAGCAGGTTCCACGTGGCTTGCACCGCCTGAAAGGGATTCCGTCCGTCGACGCTGACGTCGAGCGCGCGCCGGATCACGTCCGCCTGATTCGATCCTGAAACGCTCAAGCCGATGACGAGCCCGTTCGATTGCCAGTGCAGCAGCTCGCGCAGGACCGCGGCGTTCTCCAGAACCTGGCTTTCGAGAGTCGCCGAGTGAATCTGGTACAGCCGAAGATAATCGCCAAGGATCGAACGGCTCTCGACGATCTGCCGGCGCAGCGTGTCGAGCGAATGGTCTTTCACTTCGTGCACGGCCGCATCGAGTTTCCACGATCCGACGTAGGTGTAGCCCCACTTCGACCCGATCGTGATCCCCTCCCTGGCTGGCCTGCGGTCCTGCAGCCACGTTCCCAGAAAGTTCTCGGCCATGCCGTACGACCGCGCGGCATCGAAGTACCGGACACCCGCCGCGTACGCCGCGTCGAGCATCTCGTGGCAGCGACGCTCGAGGTCGGCGACACTACGGTCGGGTCCCAGGTCTCGCGACCGTCCGAGATTGATGTATGCCGGCCGGCCGAGCGCGGCAAGGCCAAGACCAAGCCGGCTCACGACAAACCCTTTTGATCCAAGCAGTACGGTTGCCTGCACACCTTCGCTCGCGGCCTTGGAAACTGGACTTTTCCTAGGATTCCGCCGGTTTCTCAGGTAGTATGTGCCGGATCCACGACTAGTCAGAGAGGAGCGAAACGCATGCACCGAATGATGGTTTTCGTAGCGAGCTCGGCTCTCGTACTCGGGTTGGCGGTTTCGATCAGCGCCCAGTCGGGCAAGCCGAAGGCGGCCGCAGGCTCTCCGGAAACGGTGATCTATGACGCCGCCTCGGCGATGGCGTTCCTGACCACGACGTCCGGCGACTGGGTGGCCGGCAGCGCTCAGCACGAGCACGGCGGCGCGGCACCGGCGGGCAACCGCGGGGTGGTATCGGTCAAGACCAAGGCGGCCGGCAGCGCCGTGGTTCATACCTACGCGCAGGGCACCCCGGGCGAGATGGAAACGGTCTTCCACATGGACGGTGATCAGCTCCTGCTGACGCACTACTGCGCGCTGCAGAATGCACCGGTCCTGAAGTTCGTGAAGACCAACAAGCCCGGCGAGCTCAGGTTCGAGTTCCTCGGCGGCACCAACTTCGATCCCGCGATCGATGCCCACCTGCACGAGAGCACGTTCGTGATCAAGGACAAGGACACGGTCGAGCAGAACTCGACGGTCTTCGCGGGCGGCAAGGCCAATCCCGAGCTCAAGGCGGTCCTGCACCGCAGGAACGCATCCAACTAGTCGTCGAACGCGTTTCGCAACAGCAACCTTGTGGCGGCAACGGCGCGAAGCCGTTGCCGTCATCTTGCGTACGGGCGGCCTCGGTTGTTCGAGTGAGCGACCACTTCGATGGATCGCGATTCGTCAATCCCAGCGGTTCAGCCGGGCAGCCGTTTTCGAAGGTCCCGCGGATGCTGCTGGATCGGCGAACACGCTGGGCACGCTGGCCACGCCATGTCGACGTCGTCACTCAGGTCCCGCCGGCCCTCGGCGATGCCGCGGCGGCCGTCACCTTCATCGGCCATTCGACCTTCCTGATTCAAACCACCGATGCGAACCTGCTGACCGACCCAATGTTCTCGGAACGCGCGGGCCCGTTCGGCTTGATGGGTCCACGGCGGGTTCGTCGGCCAGCCGTCCGGTTCGATGATCTGCCGCCGATCGGGACGGTCCTGCTCAGCCACAATCACTACGACCACTGCGACCTGCCGACGCTCCGAAAGCTGGCGCGACGGTTTGATCCGATCGTCATCACACCGCTCGGCAACGGTCGCCTCGTCCGATCGGCAGGAATTCGACGAGTGGAGGAACTGGACTGGTGGGAGCAGGCGAGCACCGGCCCCCTGCCGATTATCCTGACGCCCGCCGAACATTTTTCGGCAAGGACGCCGTTCGATCGCAATCGCGCGCTCTGGGGCGGTTTCCTCCTGCGGATTGGCGATCGTCGCCTCTACTTCGCCGGAGACACCGCCTATGCCGATTTCTTTCGCGATGTTGCGCAGCGACTCGGCCCGATCGATCTGGCCCTGTTACCCATAGGCGCGTACGAGCCCCGCTGGTTCATGCGCGTCGTGCACATGAACCCGGCCGAGGCCGTCCAGGCCCATCTCGAGCTCGGAGGACCGGAAACGATCGCCATGCACTTCGGCACGTTCCAGCTCACTTCCGAAGGCATCGACGATCCGGCCCATGCCCTTGAGCACGCCTGTCGAGCGAGCAACGTTCCGCTGTCGCGGTTTCGGGTGCCCGGCTTCGGGCAGTCAACACGCCTCGAACGATAGACGAGCTGCGGTATCGCATCGGACCGACGCCCGCGTGACGGGAGAGGCTATTTCACAAATCGGCTGGCCCTGCGTCGCGAGCGAGCGTGTCGGGGAGTCCGAGGGGCGAAGCCCCTCGGTTAAGACTGTCTACTGAGCCGCCGTGAAGTCCGCGGCCCATTCGTGGGGTCCCCAGGCGAGGACCAACCGCCAGCGGTCAGCGGCCGTGGGTTGGAGAGCGACGCCAAGCGGGCGAGACGCTTCGCCACCATTCGAATACGTCAGTTCGACCTCGCCCACGTCAGACTTCGGATCCCGCTGCGAGCCCCATACATCGGGCTCCTGGTTGAACACCAGTCGCCACCCGGCTCCGGCACGTTTCAGCCACAGGCTGTAAGCGGCTGCAACGCCAGGCGCCTGATTTCCCGGCCGCAGGACCACGTTTCCTGCCCGCACCGCCCGGTCGATCGAGAGCCGGAGCGCCGGCGCTTCCGTCAACTCGACGACCGCGCCGTCGCGCGTCGACATCAGCCGGCCGAAGTCGGGCCCCTCGACGACGAGTCCCGCTCGTCGAGTGGTACCGGCCGCTGACTGCGACGACGGGCCCTTCGGAAACGTTCGCGCAAACGTGACGCTGACGCGCGCCCCCTGCGGATCCACGAGCGCCGCCTCGTTCAGCTGCGACAGCATCGTCGCGCGCGCGCCCACGTTGTCGTCGTCGTGCTTGCGATTGACCGGCGGGATTTGCCTGCCGGTGGGTGCCGGGCGCGGTGGAAGCTGTACTTCCTGATACTGCAGAGCGGCGGTTGCCCTCACCTCGCCCCATGTCACCACGAGCTGCGCGGTATCCCGAGTGACCGGCACGAGCGCCGCGACGAGCGTCGGTGATGCCACCGCACTCGGCTGGCGTGAGAGAGCCACCTTGCCGACGCTCGTCGACGCGGCGGCTGCGTCTGGCGCAGCAGCGGGCGCGACATCGAGCTGCCAGCCTTCGCTCGTCGCCTCCAGGGAGAGATCGTAACGGAGCGGAGCGACGGCCGGTTTGCCCACGGACACGTTTCCGAGACGAATCGCACCATTGGTCTGCAGCTCACCGAGCCGGACCCGGCCGGTAGACGCGAAGAGATTGCGGTTGGCGGCGTCGTTGGCGCGCAGATCGGGCGCGTACGAAATGGAAGCCGTCCGCCCGATGAGCGAGAGCTCTGTATGGAGCAGCCCGTCAGCCCGGTCAGCCCGGTCAGCTTTGACCGGAGGTTTGGCCGGTGCCTGCGCGCTTATCGCGGCAACAAGCCCGAGCGCGAAGACACCTGCGGCGAGCGTCTGCAACCGAACCGGGAAGCCCATGACGTTCGATCAGTCCTGCTGCTGGCTGACGCCGGTGACGCCGTTCTCGACTTCCGCAAAGCTCAGGAAGCCGAGCATCATCTCGTCCTGGGTTCGCGGTCCGAACTTGACGCCGATGTCTGGGTTGAACTGGCGTTTGGCGCCGCGCGCGGCGGAGTTGTCGAACATCATCTCCACGTCGATTCGCGTGCCCTTCGGCAGGAGCTTCGGCTCGCGGAGCTTGTAGGTGACCTGCCAGGACTGATCGTACCGCGGCACGTCGAGCAGGACTTCCTTCCGCCCATCAGGATAGGTGGCGACGTAGCGCGCCGCGGTCGCCCGCAGGTGCGCGTGCGGCCAGTAGGCGAGCACGTAGGTGTCCTTCTCCAGCGTCTCGGCCGCGCCGACACGGTGGTTGGCCTTCTGAGGCGGAATCTCGAAGCCGAACGTGCCGATGGCCTTGGTGCGGACCTTGTGCGCGACGGGCCCCTTCGCGAAGTAGAAGCCAATCTCCGCCTGGTTCGTATAGCCCGAGCCCGCGCCCGGCTGCTTGTAGTAGTGCATGTTGAAGAGAATCGTCGAGCCCTTCTTGAGCTCCCGGCCGAATCCCTCGGGCAGCTGCTGCGGCTCAGCGCCACCGGCAATGCAGCCCAGTCCGAGGCTCGCCGCCCCCTTGCCGCCGTCGCCCATTTCCGCGGGCGTCGGAGACGCGCTACCAGGTTCGATCACGCCGCCGCACATGTGGTGAACCGTGTCGCGGCCGGCCAGATAGGTGCCCGCCCGGAACTCCCACGCGCGCACGGTCACATCGTGGGGCAGTATCTCGTCGGTGAGCTGCACGGTGAACACACCCTGCACGTCCTGCGCTTCGTCCGTCAGGACGTACGGCGGCATCTTGACGATCAGATCGGGCTTGCCGAGCGAGTATCCGCCGTTGTCGGTGTCGGCGAACCGAACCGGAGGCGGCGCCTTGGACTTGTCGCCCGCCGGCGAGCCGCCGTTCACCCACGAGAGGATGGTGTCGATCTCCTTGTCGCTGAGACCGCGCTCGTTCGTGAAGACCCCCTTGGGGGCGTCCGCAAACCACGGCGGCATCTCGCGGCCTTTGACCTTCAGCGCGATGGAGCGGGCCCACGGCCGCGCGTCCTCATAGGTCATGAGCGACATCGGCGCCACCAGGCTGCCGATGTTCTGCCCCGCGGGCCGATGGCACGAAACGCAGTTGGCCTGGAGGATCGGCGCGACGTGCTCGTAAAAGGTCACGGCGTCGGCGGCATAGCCTGCGGCCGTGGTTCCGGCAAGCATCACGGCTGATAAAAGGATGGCCCGAGGCATCGATGTCATAGCGAACCTCATCTTCTCCAAGGGTCTATCCTACGCTCCCGATTCGGGCGGTCAAGTGATGATTTTGTGAAGGCAGCCCCTCACCGGGATGTCGAGGGCCAGGCGGTCAAAGGGTGGCTTCACAAGGAGTTGAGACACATGGCAAAGCAGACACCGCTCATCGCCGCGAGCACGTTCTCGGTCCGTGACTACCGCGACGCCAAGCGCGACTGGTCGGCGCGGCTGCTCATCGCCCAAGCCACCCACCTTCGCCAAGGCTACGGCGGGCAAGCTGCCGACATCCCCCAGGGTGCCAGGCGCCGTGGCGGCGCTCACGCGACCGCCAGCGCCACCGCGACGCGCGTCGTCCCGACCCGCCGGAACCCCAACGTCGTCGGCGTCGGCATCGCCGAAAAGCTCGTCAACGGCAGGCCGACCGGCGTCCTCGCCGTGAAGTTTTTCGTCCGGACCAAGTTCCCGACGAGCGCCGTGGTCCGTTCGCAGGCGCTGCCCAAGACGATCGACGGGCTGCCGGTCGACGTCGAGGAGACCGGCACGTTCCGGGCCTTCGCGAAACGCCCGAAACGCGCGGCCGCCGCCGTGCCTAATCCGCGCGTCCGGATGCGTCCGGCGCTCCCGGGTTGCTCGGTCGGGTTCTGCTCCCGGCGATCAGTTCGTGATGTGCGGCACCTTCGGTGCGCTCGTCAAGACCGGCCGGCGCATCTATATCCTGAGCAACAACCACGTCCTCGCCGACGAGAACCGCCTCCCGCTCCGCTCGCCTGTCTTCCAGCCGGCGCTGATGGACGACGGCCGCATCGCCACCGACCAGATCGCCGAGCTGGCGCGGTTCATCAGGCTGCGCGCCAACCGCTTCAACAAGATTGACGCGGCCCTCGCCGAGCCGCTCGCCCGGAACCTCGTCGGCAGGGACGTCCTGCACATCGGCGCGGTCGGCGGGACCGCCGCCGCCGAGATCGATATGATGGTCCACAAGTTCGGCCGGACCACCAGCTACACGGCCGGCCGCGTGACCAGCGTCGACACCGCTGTCGTCGTTGAGTACGAGACGGCGGAATTCAGCTTCGAGAACCAGATCATCGTGCGCGGCGCCAACGGGCAGATGTTCAGCGACAGCGGCGACTCGGGATCGATCATCCTGCAGCGCGGCACCAACGCGGCGATCGGACTGCTGTTCGGCGGATCGCCGAGCCACACCATCGCCAACCACATCGCGAACGTGCTCCGATCGCTGCGCGTGCGAATGGCCTGAGGGGACGTGGCCCGTAAAACGGACGTCGAACAACTGAAGCGTTCGCACAGCCGGCGCCTCCTGAAAATGCCGGGCGTGAGCGGCGTCGGCATCGAGCGCGGCCCGCGTGCCGACGACTACGTGCTCGTCGTCCATGTGAGCGACGACGATGAAACGACACGCGCCGCCGTGCTGCGAGAGGTGGGGCCGGAGTCCGTGCGAATCGTGAAGAGCGGACCGTTCAGGAAGCAGTAAGCGCCATGAAGCGGTACAGCGTGTTGGCGGTCCTGAGGATCAGGCTCCCGTTCGCCAGCGCGGGCGTCGCCATCGACATCTCATCGAGCGAGTTCTTGCCAAGAATCTTGAACTCGGGTCCCGCCTGGATCACGAAAGTATCACCGTCCTCGCTCAGGGCGAAGATCCGGCCGTTGTAGCTCCAGGGCGACGCGGAAAACCCGCTCGACTCGGCCGAAATGCGCTGGCGTCCGTAGATCTCTTTTCCGGTCCTCGCGTCGTGGCACGTGAGAAAACCGCGATCCAGCAGGGTGTAGTAATAGTCGCCGACGATGATCGGCGACGGTTGATACGAGCTGATCTGCATGTTGCTCCACGCAATGAACTGGCTCTGCGTTTCTCCCGCCTTGAGCGAGATGTCGCCAGCCGCGCCGGGACGGATGGCGTAGACCGGCCTGTGCGCGTCCTGGATGTACCCCGCGCTCACGAACAACAGGCCGTGACGAGCCAGCGGGGACGGGACCGTCAGCACTGACATCCTCACGATGTCCCAGAGCGGACGGCCGTCCAGGTCGTAGGAGCGCACGCGGCCAGTGCCGGTCGTGACGATCTCGGTGCGGAGCTCGTTTTCCCAGATGAGCGGCGTGCTGTAGTTGGTGCGCTCGTCGCGATTGACGCGCCACAACTCCCGGCCCGTGCCGGCGTCGTAGGCGGCGACAAACGATTGTTCCTCGTTGTCGTTCACGACGTACAGCCGGCCCTTGTGCAAGGTTGGAGAAGCGGCAGTGCCCCAGCCCATGCGCGACTTCAGCGCGGGCATCGGCTTCGACCAGACCGGTTTCCCTGACATGTCGAAGGCGAACAGGCCGATGCTGCCCGAGTACACGTAGACCCGCTCGCCGTCGGTCACGGGCGTTTCGGAGAAGTAGGTGTTCTTCTGGTGGACGGGCTGAGACGGAACGGCCGTGTGCAGCACGCGTTCCCAGCGAATCCTTCCGCTCCTGAAGTCGACGTCGTAGAGCATCCAGCGGTGGGCCTCCGACGTGGTCTCGATGCTCTTCTCGTCCAGGGAGCCGTTCCATGAGAGTCCCCTGTACTCGGGGACAGGCTTGAGCGCCGGGAAGGCGGCGTTCACGCGGACGACGGTCGTCACGAACACGTGGTCGCCCCAGACGACCGGCGAGCTCCACGAGCGTCCCGGGACGTTGACCTTCCACACGACGTTTTGTGTCCGGCTCCACGTCGCCGGCAATGAAGGATGGTCCGGGGCGAGGCCCGCTTGCATGCCGCGGAACCGTGGCCAGTTCTCGGCCACCACCGGCGCGCCGGCGAGGATTGCGAGGACGACGGTCCAGGCAGCGGAGGTCAGGTGCCTCGCACGCGACATTGCCGCGATTCTACCGCCAGCCGCCAAAAAGCCGAGGTTGGCGGCCGGTCCGGTGGGAACCCGCGGGGCGGGCGGCCAGAAATGCCCGTAAATGCGGGCAATTTGATGTCTGGAACCTGGCGCCGGGGAAAAAACGTCCAAAGGTGAGTGCTCACTCTGCTATAGTGAGTGTTCACTCACTTTCCAGGGACGCCACCTATGCCCGACTCCGTGACGATGACCACGCCGGCCGCCGAGCCGATCCCGCCGGGATTCGCCAGGCGCCGGATGAGCGGCGACGAGCGGCGGCAGCACCTGATCGATGCGGCGCTGCACCTGTTCGCGACCAACGGCTTCCGCGGCACGACCACCAAGGCGATCGCGCAGGCTGCCGGTGTCAGCGAGGGGATCATCTTCCGCTATTTCCCCAGGAAGGAAGACCTCTACACGGCGATCCTGAATCACAAGGCGCATCAGCAGGGGATCGATCGCACGCTGGACATGCTTCGACGCACGATGGCCGCCCAGGACGACGAGGCCCTCGTGCTGCAGCTGGCATTGAAGATCTTCGAGAACCACCGCCGCGACGCTGATTTCGAGCGGTTGATGCTGAGGGCGGCGCTCGAGGGCCACGACCTGGCGCGGGTCTCCCAGCGCACCCTGGGAATGCCGATGTTCGACCTCCTGCGCGGCTACATCACGAAGCGCCAGGCCGCCGGAGCGCTTCGCGCCGGCGATCCGGCGCTCCTCGTCTTCGGCATGGTCGCGCTCCCGCTCTATTTCGCGATTGTGAGCCGGCTCTTCGGGTTCGAGCTGGTCAAGCAGTCCGACCGGGAGGTCGCCGCGACCTTCACGCGGCTGATGCTCGATGGCCTGCGACCGCCGGAGCGCGCCGCGGCTCGTGAAGTCCGCCGCGCGAACGGCACGGCCAGATCTCGCACGTCGCGGAGGAAGAAACGGTAATGCGCTGGATAGTGTTGCTTGCATCGTTGCTGGTTTCGGCGTGCGGCGGGGCGGGGTCCTCGCTGGAGGCCACGGCTCCGGTCGCCGAGTCGGCGCCGGTTTCCATTCACACGGCCGCGGCAGAAGGGCGCGACGTGGCGATTGTCGGCCGGGCGACAGGCACGTTCGTCGCCGACGAATCCTCGGACGTCACACCGCCAGTCTCCGGCCAGGTCGTCGCGACGCCAGTAAATGTCGGCGACATGGTGAAGGCGGGCGACGTGCTCGTGCGCCTGGACGATCGCGATGCCCGCCTGAGGCTCGGACAGGCCCAGGCCTCACTCCAACAGGCCGAGGCGCAGGCGCGGCGCGCCGCGGCGGAGGCGAAGCGTAACGCGGACCTGGTCGAGGGCGGGCTCATCTCGCCCAGCAGTTACGAGCAGTTCACCACGCAGCTGGCTGTGGCCGAGGCTGCCGTCGCGCAGGCGGCCTCGCAGGTCGCCGGCGCTGAAAAGGCGGTCGCGGATGCCGTCATCGTAGCGCCGTTCAGCGGACATGTGAGTGCCCGGCCGGTGGCGGTCGGCGAGTACGTGACCACGAGCACCAAGGTGGCGACCGTCGTCCGCATCTCGCCGATCAAGCTCCAGCTGCTCGTTCCCGAAGCTGCCGCGGCACGCCTTCGCCCGGGCATGGTGGTGTCGGCGACGGTGCCGGCCTATCCGGGGCGGACTTTCACTGGTGCGCTCTCGTCACTCAATGTCGCCATCGACCCGGCATCGCGCGCGATGTCGATCGAGGTGAGGTTCTCGAATACCGATTCGCGGCTGATGCCTGGCATGTTTGGGAGCGCAGAGGTGCAGTTGCCGGCGACTGAGCGCGGCGTGTTCGTGCCCGAAGCGGCCTTGACCGCGCTCCCGAACGGCGAGTCGTTCGCCGTGTACGCGGTCGACGGCGACGCCGTGCGAGTGCGCGTCGTGCAGCCGGGCGAACGGCAGAATGGCATGGTCCGCCTCCTGGCCGGCCTCGACGCGGGCACGGTAGTCGCCACGTCCAACCTGACCCACCTGTTCGAGGGGGCGCGCATTCGCGCCGAGGTGCCCGCCGCGACCTCTGATGCCTCGGGTCGGCCCCTCGACTCCGCTCGGGGCAGGCGCGAGCCGAAAAGCGAGTAGCCCTGATGCGTGCGCTGGCTGAAATCTGCGTCCGTCGACCGGTCTTTGCGACGATGCTGATCGTGTCGCTGACCGTCGTCGGTCTCTACTCGTTCATGGGACTGGGCGTCGACCTGCTCCCGAACATCGACCTGCCGACGGTCTCGGTGACCGTGACCAACCCGGGCGCGTCGCCGGAGCAGATCGAGAGCGAGATCACCAAGGCACTCGAAGGCGCGGTCAACACGATCAGCGGCATCGACCAGCTCCGCTCGAGCTCGGTCGAAGGCGTCTCGCAGGTCAACATCACGTTCCTGCTCGAAAAGAACGGCGACGTCGCCGCCCAGGAAGTCCGCGATCGGGTCGCGCTGGTCGCGGCCACCCTCCCCGAAACGGCCGAACCGCCGGTCATTCAGAAGTTCGATCCTGGCGCCATGCCGATCCTGCAGGTTGCCGTCAGCGGCAATCTGCCGCTGCGCGACCTGACGAAGATCACCGACGAGCAGATCAAGGAGCGACTCGAGAGCGTGAGCGGCGTCGGCCAGGTGCAGTTGGTCGGCGGCGCGGACCGCGAGATCCAGGTTCAGCTCGATCCTGACGTCATGCGGTCGTTCAACGTCACGCTCACCGAGGTGGCGGCCGCCCTGCGGCAGCAGAATTTCGAGCTGCCGGCGGGCCGGGTCCCGCAGGGCTCCCAGGAGCTGACGGTCCGCACGATGGGCAAGATCACGGACCCGCAAGCGTTCAAGACGATCCCGGTCGCCGAACGCGCCGGCTACGTGGTCCGCCTCGGCGACATCGCGGAGGTCGTCGACGGCCAGGAGGAGCTCCGCAGTGCCTCCTTCCTGAACGGGAAGTCGGCGGTCACGCTCGTCGTGCAGAAACAGTCCGGCCAGAACACCGTGACGGTCGCGGACGAAGTGAAGTCGAGGCTCGCCGGCCTGGCGGCCGCGTTGCCGCCGGGCGTCACCACGGCCATCCTCCAGGATCAGTCGGTGTTCATCCGCGCCGCCATCTCATCGCTCGAGGAGCACCTGGTGCTCGGGAGCATCCTGGCGAGCATCGTGGTGTTCTTCTTCCTCGCCAATTTCCGCACCACGCTGATTGCCGCGGTCGCGATCCCGACGTCGATCGTGTCCACCTTCGCGTTGATCGACGCGATGGGCTACACGCTGAACCAGCTCACCATGCTCGGGCTGACGCTGATGGTCGGCGTCGTGATCGACGACGCGATTATCGTGCTCGAGAACATCTACCGCTACATCGAAGAGAAGGGCATGGCGCCGTTCGAGGCCGCCATCGAAGGCACGCGCGAGATCGGTCTTGCGGTGATGGCGACGACGCTGTCGCTTGATGGCGGTGTTCGTCCCGGTCGGCTTCATGGGCGGCATGGTCGGTCGCTTCATGTCGTCGTTCGGCCTGACGGCGGCATTTGCGGTCGGCGTCTCACTCCTCGTGTCGTTCACGCTGACGCCGATGTTGAGCTCTCGCTTCATCAAGGTGCGCCACGGCGCGAAGGCACACGGTTCGAAGGACTCCCTGTTCTTCCGTCCGATCGATCGCACTTACATGGCCATGCTACGGTGGTCGATGACGCACCGCTTGATCGTCGTCATCGTGTGCGTGCTGGTGATTGCCAGCATCGTCCCGCTGTTCCAGGCGATCGGGAAGGGCTTCACTCCGACCGACGATCGCTCCGAGTTCCAGGTCGCCGTTCGGGCTCCCGAAGGGTCGGGCCTTGCGGCGACGACAACGATCCTCGAGCGGATCGCCGCCGATCTTCGGCAATTCCCGGAGGTTGTCGACACATTGACCACGGTTGGCACGAGCTTCGGCGGCGGCATGGCGGCGATGATGGGCGGCGGCGGACCCGCGAGCGTCAACTCCGGCTCCGTCTCCGTGACGCTTCGCCCGCTGGACGAGAGGAAAGCGTCGCAGCAAGACGTGATGATCCGCGCGCGCGAGGTGCTGCGCCGGTATCCGGGCGAGCTGCGGACGAGCATCCAGGAGTCCGGTGGCGGCGGGGGCGGCATGGGTGTTCAGTACGCGATTACCGGGCCCGATCTGACTCGCCTGGCGGAGTATTCCGACACGCTGCTGCACCAGCTTCGGGCTCTTCCGATCGCGGTCGACGCGGATACGTCGCTGGTGATCGGCCGGCCCGAGCTGCGTGTCGAAATCGATCGCCAACGGGCGGCCGACCTGGGCATCCGGGTTCAGGACATCGCGCAGGCGCTCAACATGCTGGTTGGCGGCAGCAAGGCGACGAGCTACTACGTTGGCGACGACCAGTACAACGTCACCATTCGAGCGAACCAGCGCTTCCGGATGAACGTCGACGGCCTGACGCGCATGACCGTCGCATCGAGCCACGGCCCTGTCACGCTCGGCGAGGTCGTGCGGATCGAACAGTCATCCGGACCCTCGAGCATTCAGCGCATGAACCGCGAACGCCAGGTCACCCTGTCGGCCAACGTCGCGCCGGGCAGCTCTCAACAGGAGCTAATCGCCAGCGTCGAGCAGATGGTCGCCGACCTGCGGATGCCTGAGGACTACGTGGCCGAGCCGGCGGGCCAATCCGCGGAGCTGGCGCGGACGGCGACGTCGTTCGTGGTGGCCATCTCGCTCTCGTTCATCTTCATGTACATCGTGCTGGCGGCGCAGTTCGAGTCGTTCCTCCACCCGATCACGATCCTGCTGACGCTGCCGCTCGCGGTGCCGTTCGGCATCCTGTCGCTGCTCATCGCCGGCGACACCGTCAACATTTTCTCGGGGCTCGGCCTGCTGCTGCTGTTCGGGATCGTCAAGAAGAACGCGATCCTCCAGATCGACCACACCAACGGGCTGCGGGCCAAGGGGCTGCCGCGGCTCGAGGCGATCCTGCAGGCGAACCGCGATCGCCTGCGGCCGATCCTGATGACGACGCTCGCCCTCGTCGCAGGAATGATCCCGCTCGTCGTGTCGAGCGGCGCCGGCTCCGCCACCAACCGCTCGATTGGCGTCCTCGTCGTCGGCGGCCAGTCGCTGTGTCTGCTGCTCACGCTGCTGGCGGTTCCGGTGTTCTACTCGCTGTTCGACGATTTGCAGGCGCTGTCGCCCTGGGCGTGGCTGCGGCGCGGCTGGCACGCAGTGACGGGGGTCGTCACACGGCCGTTTGCGGCAGCAGCCGGTCGCAAGTCCAAGCCGGCTCGCCCGCGGACGCTGGCACGGGACCCCGTCGAATAACTGCGCGGCATTCAATCCGTCATTCCTCCCGGCGGTGTTGCTGCGCTTGTCCACGCGGCCGCCACCGCTTCCAGAGTCCCGCTGTCATTGGCGAACCTGAACCACTGGCTGACTTGGGACTGCCGCGACGCGATCGCGCTCCGATATCCCGCCGGAAGAGCTAGCGAGGATTTTCGATTTTTACGGTAACCTTCCCGGAAGAGAAACTGAGGAATAGCGGAACTCAGGAACTCGTAAACGGCTGAAGGGAGCGACCGGCATGGGCACGATCACCGTCGGCAAAGAGAACTCCACCCCCATCGACCTCTATTACGAAGACCATGGGTCGGGATCGCCGGTCGTGCTGATTCACGGCTGGCCGCTGAGCGGCGCGTCGTGGGAGAAGCAGACCGCCGCGCTCCTCGCGGCCGGGCATCGCGTCATCACCTACGACCGCCGCGGCTTCGGCCGTTCGAGCAAGCCTGGCGTCGGCTACGACTACGACACCTTCGCCGCCGATCTCGACAAGGTGCTGAAGAAGCTCGACCTCAAGAAGGTCGCGCTCGTCGGGTTCTCGATGGGGTCCGGCGAGGTCACCCGCTACCTCGGCAAGTACGGGACCAAGCGCGTGCGCAAGGCCGTGCTGATCGGCACGCTCGGACCGTATCTGGTCAAGGCGACGGACAACCCGGAAGGCGTCGACGCCAACGTGTTCGAGGGCATCAAGGCCGCGATTCGCGCCGACCGTCCCGCGTTCCTGATGGAGTTCCTGCGCAACTTCTACAACTACGACGTCACCGGCGGGAAGCTCGTGAGCGAGCGCGTGCTCGAAGACAACTGGAACGTCGCCGCCGGCGCCTCGGCGATCGGGACCGTGGCCTGCGTCGACTGCTGGATCGAGGACTTCCGCAAGAACATCCCGAAGAACACCGTGCCGACGCTCATCCTGCACGGCGACGCCGACCGCATCCTGCCGCCGGACGCGACGTCCCGGCGGCAGGCCAAGATGATCAAGAACGTCAAGTTCGTCGAGCTGCCCGGCGGGCCGCACGGCGTGCTGTGGACGCACGCCGACCGGATCAACTCGGAGCTGGTGAGCTTTCTCAAATAACCGTCAGATGCCGCCGCTGCCCCAAGGGCCCGTAATCGCGAACGAGATGCCGGGCGACTGGATGTTCACGAACAGCCATTTGCCATCAGGGCTGTAGCAGGAGCCGGCGAACTCGCTCCCGCTGTAGTCCTGGTTGAAGGGGCCGACCGGCGTCTGACGAAGATCGGCGTTGTTCTGGATAAAACGGAAGATCGTGCCGTCGAGCGTCAAGCCGTGCACGTACTCCGTGCCGCTGCCGTCCTCGCAGAGCACCAGCCCGCCGCGCGGGCTCACGCACATGTTGTCCGGTGCATTGAGGATGTCGGCGGAAGGCGATTCGAACAGCAGCCGCACACGTTCTTCGACGGGGTCGTACTCGAAGATCTGTCCCTGGCCCACGTCGCCGCCGCTGGTCGACAGGAAGTAGATGCGGCCGTGGCCGGGCCATGCGCCTTCGAGGCGAGCAAACCGGGCTGCGCCCTTCGTGAAGCCCTGGCCGAAGACACTCAGTCCGCCAGCCGCGAGATCCGGGTCCGGCGTGTCGATGACCTTCCATTCGACGTCGAGCCAGTCATCCGTCTGGTTGGTGCGCGTGTCGAATTGAAATTTCCCTTTCACGCCAAGCATCTCAAGGACCCCGCCGCTGCCCAGTACTCCCATCGAGTTTGGACGGAAGCGATAGAACCCTGACGTCCCCCCGGCGTCCTCCGTCTCGTAGACCCACCCGGTGAGCGGGTCGACGGCCACCGCCTCGTGTGAAAACCGTCCCATCGCTTTGTACGGTGTCGGAACAGCGGTTCCGTCCACTGGCACTTCGAGGATGTAGCCATGATTCAGGGTGAGATCGCCATTGCCCACACCGAGAGTGGTTTCCTCGCAGGTCAACCACGAGGCCCACGGCGTCGCGCCGCCGGCGCAGTTTCGCACTGTTCCGCTGATGCTCGCCCAACTGCCGACGAGCTCGCCGCGGAGCGTGTCGAACTCGACTGTCGTCGTCCCGCCTCCCGCCTGCGGGTCATACGCGAGGCTTGGCGCAAACGCGTCCGGTCCATCGCCGACTTCATGATTGCGAACCAGGCGCACCCGGCCGTGACCGGCGTCAAATGTCGCCATGCCGTCGTGGGACGAGGGCGTCGCAAGGCCATCGCTCATCATGTCGCCGGTCCAGCCGAACGAGAGGTACTTGAACGCGCGCGGAAGCATCAATAGAGGTAACCCCGTCGTCTGATCGATGGCCGGCTCGAGCGGGCCGTAGTCCGGGCTCGGGCCGCGGCCCCTCCGAACGTGACGTGGACCTCCGGCGAGCAGGGCCGCGAACGGCGTCGCCATGGTGACGGCGCCAGCGGCGAGAGCCGAGCGCGTCAGGAACGAGCGTCGGTCGATCGAGCGATTTCCCATTCAACCTCCTCGGATGATTGCCGAATGAAGTCTCAGGGCCGCGTGTCACATTGATGTTGCGTTCAGTCGATCTTTTCGTAACAAGTGCGGATGAGCACGCCAACCGTCGGGCTGATCTTCGCCAACAGCCGAGGTCTTCGATGTTCGATATACTGATGCGCGAAATGGTTCGACGGCCTCTTGCGTTCGTGCTCGCGACGATCGTCATCGCGATGCCGATTGCGAGGCAGCTCTGCGATGCGCGTATGTGCAGCGTAGCACGTGGGCATCATCAGCATCATCATTCGTCCCCTCGCCCGCCGCAATCTAGCCGGCGTCGGGTCTCGACGCCGTGTCCAGAGTCTCGAGAGCAGTACGCATCGTGCGGCGCGGAACCGGCCATGGAGTCGATCTGTCCAACTCCGCGCCGTGGGCGATCGGCAGATGTGTCCAGCTTCGGAAGTCATACCGCACCCCTGTTGCCGATTCGCGCTCGATCACCTCTCCGAATTTAACCTCGACCTGTCCGCAGCAAACAGTTCGAATCCCGTGCAAAGGTCCGCACGAGCATTGGAGAGGTCCGTGCAGGGTTGGCTTTTCGGAGTTGCAGCGCTCGTATTGGCAGACGTGCAGGGTGCGTCGGCGCAATCGGCGACACAACCGCACCAGCATGACGTGACGCGAACCGACCGTACGGGCTCGACCAGGAGATGACCCGCGAAGCTTCGGGTACATCCTGGCTGCCGGACGCGTCGCCCATGTATGCCTTTCACTGGCAACGAGGCGATTGGCAAGTGATGCTGCACGAGAACGCGTTCCTGCAGTTCCTGGACGAGTCTGGCGATCGCGGCACCGATCAGGTTGGCAGTATCAACTGGGTCATGGGGATGGCTCAGCGGACAGCGGGCCCTGGACGCGTGATGTTCCGAGGCATGCTCAGCGCGGAACCGTGGACGGTCGGCGGCTGTGGCTATCCGGACTTGCTCGCGAGCGGCGAGCGGTGCAATGGCGAGGCGATTCACGATCGGCAGCATCCCCACGACCTGATGATGGAGCTTTCGGCCCGGTACGACGCGCCGCTCGCCGGGTCGGTTCGCTGGCAGGTGTACGGCGGGCCGGTTGGCGAGCCAGCGCTGGGACCTGTGGCCTATCCGCATCGCATCTCAGCATTCCCCAATCCCCTGGCGCCAATCGGCCATCACTGGCTGGATTCGACACACGTCACGTTCGGGGTGCTTACTGGCGCGTTGTACGGCCAGCGCTGGAAGTCGGAGATCTCCGTCTTCAACGGCCGCGAACCGGACGAGGACCGCGCGGATTTCGATCTCGGAGCGCTCGATTCGGTGTCCGGAAGGGTGTGGTTTCTACCGACTGCGAAGCTGGCGCTGCAGTTTTCGGCCGGCCAACTCGCCGAGGCAGAAACCACCGAGGCCGGCGAGGCCAGCGACCTGACCCGCGTCACTGCGTCGGCGACGTATCACTCAACGGTTCGCGAGCAAGATCGGGAGCAAGCCCTTTGGGCCACGACAATCGCCTGGGGGCGCAACATCGAGTCCGGCCGCGGTTCCAACGCGATCCTCGCCGAGACGAACTTGACGATGCGCGATCGCGATTCCTGGTTCGCCAGATTCGAAGCTGTCGGCAAGACCGCGCACGATCTCGCCGTCGCGGAGTCCGACGAGGCGTTCACCGTCGCCAAGCTCCAGGGCGGGTATACGCGCTACTTGACGGCCTGGCGTGGCCTGAAACCCGGAGTCGGCGCGACACTGTCCGCCGGTTTCGTGCCGGCGGATCTCAGCGCCGCGTATGGCGGCCGTATCAACGTCGGATACGGCGTGTTCCTGACGCTACGCCCGGTGGCGATGACGATGCACGCCGGCCATGATGCCGGTGCGGATGCGCACCAGCATTCGCAGGGGAGTTCCCCGCGCCCATGACGCCGGGCTCATCCACTCTCCGGCGGGCCGCTACGTGAAGAGGCTCGGCTGACACTCACCGCGCGCCGCAAGTTACATGCTGTTTGCCCGGCGGTTACCCGGCAGTTGCATCGCTCAGCAATACTGCCTGGCCGCCATTCTTCTGTCATTCATCGAAATACAACCGTAATACGGGTCGGAGCGGGCTGGCGTGCATCCGCCCCGACGAGAAGGAGCCGTTCCGCAGTCGGGTGTCTGCGCTGCCGGAGCGCCGGGTCTTTTCATCTCAGAAGTCCATCCCGCGGCGAGCAGCAATGGGGCCTACAACGCCGACTGGTTCGAGGTGACCAACGCCGGCACGACAGCCGTGGATATCACAGGCTGGAGGTGGGACGACGACTCGAACTCCTTCGCTTCATCAGTGCCCTTGAACGGTGTGACCACCATTGCGCCGGGGCAGTCGGTGGTCTTTATCGATGCGTCGACCGTTGAACGCTGCCGCTTCCGACGGTTACGACCTTGAGCGCGGTCGGCGTCAACGGGGCGTTCCTTGCGGTCAACGCACCGGAGACCGGCTCGCCGGGTAGAATCGCCGGCCCACAGCCTCCGCCAAGCGTCATCATTTCCGAAATATCACCGTGGAGCAGCGGGAATAGTCCGTACGCGGCGGACTGGTTCGAGCTGACGAACACCGGCGCGAGCACCGTCACCATCACCGGCTGGAAGATGGACGACGACTCCGCCGCGTTCGCGACGGCGGTCGCCCTGAGCGGCATCACCAGCCTCGCCCCTGGCGAGTCGGTGATCTTCATGGAGACGTCGGCGCTTGCAACGACGCGGGCCGCGTTTCTGGGTGCCTGGTTCGGCGCGAACCCGCCAGCAGGTCTCCAGGTGGGAAGCTACTCGGGCGGCGGCGTCGGCTTGAGCACCGGCGGCGATTCCGTCGTGCTGTTTGACGCAAGCGGAAAGCAGGTCGTCGGCGTCAAGGTGGGGCCATCGACTTCCGGCTTCACGTTCGACAACGCGGCGGGTATTGGCAGCGCGACGCTCCCGGTTCCCGCGATTTCGGCTTTGAGCGCGGTCGGCGTCAACGGCGGTTTCCAGGCCGCCGGCGTCGCGGAGATCGGATCGCCCGGTGTCGCGTTTCTGAACCAGCCGCCGGTCGCTGCTGCCGGCGCTGACCGGGTGGTTGAAGCGACGGGACCCGACGGCGCGAATGTCGCACTCGACGGTACCGGGTCTACGGACGCGGACGGCGACGCGCTGACTTACACATGGACAAGAGCTGGCTCGACGATCGCCAGTGGCGTTGCCCCGACCGTGACGCTCGGGCTTGGAACCCACGTGCTCACGCTGACGGTGAGTGACGGCAAGGCAGCCGGATCCGATACCGTCTCGATCATGGTGCGTGACACGACGCCGCCGTCGATCGAGAGCGTCGCGCCGAGCACGACGCAGCTCTGGCCGCCCAACAACAAGATGGTGCCTCTGACCATCGGGATCAGCGCCTCCGATCGCGTGACGTCAAGCCCGGTCTGCGAGATTACAGACGTTTCGAGCAACGAACCCGGCGATGGTCAGTGGGATATCACCGGGCCGCGCACCCTGACTCTCAAAGCAGCCCGGAACGGGAATGGCACGGGCCGGATCTACTCGATCGCCGTGGAGTGTTCGGATGCGGCCGGAAATACCTCGTCAGGCTTGACGACGGTCCTGGTGCCGCACGATCAAAGAAATTAGCCCAGTTTTCACCAGCTCATCGCAACTAACAACCCTCAATTGGGTTCTTTGTGTCCTTCGTGTCCTTGGTGGTTGAAGATCGCAAACGTTGGTGTGCTGGTGAGATCGGGCGCTTGACTTATTCCCATATAGGAATATATAACCATCCCATGCCTCGCGCCTCGACCACGTCGGATGCGTTCAACGCCATCGCCGAGCCTCGACGTCGGCACATCCTCGAGTTCATCGCGGGCGACGAGCGATCGGTCGGCGAGATCGCTGATGCGCTCGAGCTTGGCCAGCCTTCCGTGTCGAAGCATCTGCAGGTGCTGCGAGACGTGGGCCTCGTGGCCGCGCGGCGCGACGGCCGGCAGACGTTGTATCGAAACAATCCGGAAGCGCTTCGCACGGTTCACGACTGGTGCCGGATGTTCACACAGCACTGGCGCGGACAGCTCCGGCGCATCAAGGCACACGCGGAGGAGGATCGATGACACCGACACTTGTGGAAAACCAGACGTTCACCATCACCGAGGAAATCGCCGTTCGCGCCTCGGTCGAGCAGACGTTTCAGTCGCTCGTGGCGCAGATGGGCCGCTACAACGAAACACCGGACGGCAAGCCGCTGCCGATGGTCCTGGAGACCCGGCCCGGCGGCCGTTGGTATCGCGACCTCGGCGGCGACAACGGGCATCTGTGGGGTTATGTGCAGAGCATCAAGCGGCCGGCCCTGCTGGAGATCTGGGGCCCGCTGTTCATGTCGACGGCCGCAACCTCGAACCTGCTTTACCGGTTGAGCGAGACACCGGAGGGCACGCTCATCAAGTTTACGCACACGGTCGTCGGGCCGTTCCCCGAAGACCACCGGCCTCAGCTCGCATCGGGTTGGACCGCTTTGCACGCGCGCGTGCGCAAGGCGGCGGAAGCCGCCGCTGAATAGGAGGGCACTATGAGGATCATCGACGGACTGCTTGCCGAGCTCGAACAGGAAGCCGAAACAACGCGCCGTGTGCTGGAGCGCATCCCGCAGGCGCACCTGTCATGGAAGCCGCATCCCAAGTCATTTTCGCTCGGGCAGTTGGCGCTCCACGTCGCCACGGTGCCGGGGAACGTGGCCGAGCTTGCGGCGATCGACCTGGTTCCAAATCCACCGGCCTTCGTTCAGCCTGAGGCCGCGACCGCCTCGGAGCTCGTGCCGTCGCTCAAGGAGAGCGTGGCAAAGGCCAAACGGGCGCTCGGCGGATTCGACGATGCGAGGATGGGCGCGACCTGGCGGCTGCAAGCCGGCGGACGCGAAATCATGGCCATGCCTCGTGTCGCGTTCGTTCGGGCGATCATGCTGAACCACTGGTATCACCACCGCGGTCAGTTGCTCGTCTATTTGCGGCTGCTCAATCAGTCCGTGCCGTCGGTCTACGGTCCGACCGCGGACGAGAACCCGTTCGCGGCCGCCATGAGCGAAAACGCGACCGCCTCGTAGTCTTGTGGTGCGGACCTTTAGGTCCGCTAGGTCCGCCGTACCGGCGCCAGTGCCATTCGCGCAAGTAAGAGCGCTTGCGCGATGGCACCTTGGCGCCTTTATCACGCGCTTCGCTGGTCGAGCCAGGCCGCTGGCCCTTGGGCGTGTGCCTCGCCAAAGACGACCAGAAGCAGCAGAGGTGCGGCGAATCTCATGACGTCGCCTCCCAACCGACAACAGTTGTAGGGCGACCCTTTCAGGGTCGCCTCTGGCAGAGTACGCTGGATCGGGAATGAGCATCACCAGCACTGTTGTCCATCGCGCCGAAAGCCGATTCATCGAGGCGGCTGATGTCCTGCGGCCTTTCGTCGGGTGCTTCTGGATCATCACGGCCGAGCGAGGCGCGACGATTCGCGTCGTGCCGGACGGCAGCACGGCCATTTCCGTCCAGCTGCAGGACGACGGATCGTCGGGGTGGGTGCTGCGCGGGCCGCTGGTCCGACCCCAGGAGCGGCGATTCTCTTCACCGGCGACACTGATTGGCGTTCGCCTTCGTCCGGGCGTGGCCTACCTCGTGAGCGGCGTGGCCGCCGACGCGATGCTCGGCCGGCGTGTCAGGCTGAGCGGGCGGGCGTTCGACGCGCTTGCCTCGGAGGGTTGCCTCTCCCGTACACCGCAACAGAACATCGACGTGCTGCAGCGCTTTCTCATCGAGCGTCTCGCCGGCGCAGCCGTCCACCGCGTGGTGGCCACGGCGCTCGACGCGATCCAGCGGAGGCGCGGCTGTTTCCGGGTTGCGGATGTCGCCGCCGAGTGTGGTGTGAGCGAGCGTCACCTGAACCGCACGATGCGCACGTGGATTGGTTACGGCCCCAAGCGGTTTGGCCGCGTGGTCCGGTTCCAGGAAACGCTGAAAGAAATAGCGCGCGCGCCCGCCCTCTCCGGCGCGGCGCTGGCATCCGAGACTGGATACTTTGATCAGGCCCACCTCACCCTGGACATGACGCGATTGGCTGGCGACACGCCCGGCCACGTGGCGTCACGCTCGGTGGCCGATTTTTACAAGACCCGCTGCAACGGTCCCCTTTAGAGTCCTCTCTCGACGCTATCTCGAAAACAGCTGACCTGCGCTGCGAGCGAGCGCGCGAGCGAGCCACGCGAACGGAGCGCGCCGACGCAGCGGCGCGCGAGAGAGCGTGTCGGGGAGTCCGAGGGGCGAAGCCCCTCGGGTAAGACTCAGGAGGGCCCATGGCTAGAGGGACGCTTGGTGTTGTCGTCGGACTTGCGGTCTGGGTGAGCGTCGTCACGGTGGCGGGCCTGGTCATGCGGGAGACCTGGCCCGCGTACGCGAGCGTTGCCGACGCGATGACGTTTACGCTGCCGATGATGATCGCCCGCCTGGCCATCGGCGCCCTGGCGACTGTCGCCATGGGCCTTGCGACGTCAGTCGTCTCGCGGCGATCGCTCGTGGCGACGCTCGCAGCAGGTGCACTGCTGCTCCTGGCCTTCATCCCGGTGCACATCACGCTCTGGGACAAGTTTCCCGTCTGGTATCACCTCACGTTCCTGTTGTCGCTGGTTCCGCTCTCCTTCCTCGGCGGGAAGATCGGCGGAGTCCGCAGCGACGGTTCGACCTCTTTCTCTTCCGGTTTAGAAGGTATCTCATGAACCAGTTGATCCGTCGCGAGCGAGCGCGCGAGCGAGCCACGCGAACGGAGCACGCCGGCGAAGCGGCGCGCGAGAGAGCGTGTAGGGGAGTCCGAGGGGCGGAGCCCCTCGGGTAGGACTATTGAGCGGCGAGCCGTTTGATCAACTGGATCTGGCCGGCGTGGTAGACCGCGTGGCAGGTGATGCCGAGCACGAGATCGAATTGCCCCGCTTCGGGGAGCGGCGAGCGCCTCCGGCCGGCGCTGATTTCGGCGCTGCACGCGGCGAGGCGCTCCTGTTCGTCCGCCAGAACGCCGCGAATCTTCGCCCACGGCAGCGCGGATGGATTCGGCAGCGCAAACCAGTCGTCGCCGTCGAGGACGAACGGTTCCGCTTCGTCGCCGGTCAGTTTCGCGCGCACGCCGCGCACGCAGTACGCGTGATGCAGCGCGATCTCGGCGATGTTGTGCCGCCCGGGGCCGGGTCGCCAGAATGCGATGGCCTCCGTCACGTCTTCCAATGCCGCCTTCAGGTCCGGTCCGTGCCAGGCGCCATCGCCGTAACCCTCTTGCAGTATCCGGCTCGCCATGTCGTGCTTGCCCTGCGCCATCGTGCTCGCTGTTGCGGTACTCATGATGACCTCCGTGTCGCGATGAACTCGCCTTCGAGCGTCCAGGTTTCCTTGTTCGGGTACTGCGCCTCGCCTCGCCAATGGAACGAGGTTGCGGAGATCTCGGTGAAGGTCCACCGCGTCTTCGTTCCGTCCGGCCGCGTGCCCTCTTGAAGAATGTCGCGGCCGTTCCAGCGGCCGACCTGTTCTTCGCGATGGCCGCTCACCGGGTTGGTCCAGGCGATGCGCCAGGCGTCGATCGACGCGTCCCACGACCTGAGCGTGGTGCCGTACATGTTCATGCCTCGATCGACGTCACCGCCGCGGTGCTCGGAAGGCGGCATGATCCAGACGTCCTGGACGGCGCGGCCTTCGAGGACGCGGCCCGCGTGGACCTCGCCGCTCAATCCGCGCCCCGAGACGTCGATGCCGCGATACCGCAGGACCTCGAGGTCCCAGCTGCCGCACAGCCATCCGTAAACGTCAGCCGACTCAGGGATCTCAAGCGACCGTGCCGGCGCCGCCAGGAGCGAATGAAAATCGGTTGCTTGCATCAGATGCCCAGCCATATGCCTCCTTCCGTGATAATGAGTTGTACGACGCCATGGCCATCGGTTTCTTGGCGGAAATTGCGGTCGGACCTGGGCGGATCGAAGCGCGCCAGCTTGCGAAGGGTCGCGGCTGGAGCGTAGAGGATGTCGTCTGCTCGTGCGGCCCCGGCAACCGTCCCTACCCTGAACAACACGAGCGCGTGTCCATCGCGATCGTCACCCGCGGCACGTTTCAGTACCGCGGCTCGGGCTCGAATGGCCGCGAAGTGATGACGCCGGGCTCGATCCTGCTGGGAAGCCCCGGTCAGGCGTTCGAATGCGGCCACGAGCATGGCTCCGGCGACCGCTGCCTGTCGTTTCGTTTTACGCAAGAGTATTTCGAGAGGATCGTGGAGGGGAGCCGCGTGAGCGACGTCAGGCGCGTGTTCCGCTCGCTTCGCCTGCCGCCGGTGCCGACGCTGTCACCCGTCGTGGCCGACGCTTGTGCGGCGATGAGGCTCGGTGAGGTCGCCTGGGAAGAGCTGGGAATCCGACTCGCTGAACGCGCCATCCAGGCCGACCGCGAGCTCGAGCCGGATCGGAGTGCCGTGACACCGGCGGCCATCGCCCGGGTCACGCGAATCGTCCGGATGATCGAAGAGCGTCCTGGCGATGAGCTGACGATCGTCAGTCTCGCCCGAGAGGCTGGTCTCAGCCCCTTTCACTTCCTGCGGATGTTCGAGAAGCTGACGGGCGTCACGCCCCATCAGTACCTGCGGCGCGCGCGGCTGCGCACCGCCGCGGCGCTGCTGATGAACGGGTCGGCCAGAGTCCTCGATGTCGCGCTGGACGCCGGCTTCGGCGACGTGTCGAACTTCAACCACGCCTTCCGCGCCGAGTTCGGCGTCAGTCCCCGAGTCTACCGGCGGCGGCACGATGTGAAGTAGCGCGGACCTTCAGGTCCGCCTTGACCGGAGTAGTGCGGACCTTTAGGTCCGCCTTCAAGGTTTCAGCTAACGCCCGCGCCACACCGCAGGGCGCTTCTGAAGGAACGCGTCAATTCCCTCAGCGGCGTCGTCGAGCTCCATGTTGCAGGCCATCGTCTCGGCCGTGAGATCGTACGCGGAAGCCAGCGGCTGCTCGATCTGCTTGTAGAACGCAGCCTTTCCAATCCGGATTGTCGCCGCGCTGCGCGCGAGAATCGTGTCGGAATACCGGCGGATCTCGGCGTCGAGGCCGGCCGCCGGCACGACGCTGTTCACCAGGCCCCAGGCCAGGGCGGTCGAGGCGTCGATCGGCGCGCCGGTGAGCAGCAGCTGCATGGCGCGTTTGCGGCCGACGTTCCTGGCGACGCCCACCGCCGGCGTGGAGCAGAACACACCGATGTTCACACCGGGCAGGGCGAACGTCGCCGTGTCGGCAGCGACCGCGAGATCGCACATCGAGACCAGCTGACAGCCGGCCGCCGTGGCGATCCCCTGCACGCGCGCGATCACCGGCTGCGGCAGCTCGGTCAGCCGCATCATCAGCCGGCTGCAGTCGTCGAACAGCCGCCGTTGCCAGGCGTGGTCCGACGTGTGCGCGCGCATCTCCTTGAGATCGTGGCCGGCCGAGAAGCCGCGGCCTGCAGCGGCCAGGATCACGACACGAACGCCTGGATCGGCAGTCACCTCGTCCAGCTGCGCGTGCAGCGCAGCAATCATCCCGGACGAGAGCGGGTTGAACCGATTGCCCCTGTTCAGGGTGACGGTCGCGACTCCGCCATCGCGCGCGGACAAGACGAACGGTTCTGTTGCGGTGACAGTGTCCTCCACAGTGCCCTCCCGCGGATGGCGGGCCTAAAGGCCCGCACTACGACGTAGTGTAACCGGCGGCGTTGTAGCATACGGGCCATCATGGCCCCACAAACACTCTCCCGCCGCGACGTGCTGGCGCAGGCCACTGGCCTGGCCGCCGCCGTCGTGGCATCCACGGGCGACGATGCGGGCGCGTTCCAATCGCAGCCGGCGAGGGTGGAAGGCGCCACACCATTCAAGATCGACATCCCGCGCGCGCGCATCAACCGCATCATGGCACTCGTCCGCGACACCGAGTGGCCCGATGCCCCGGACGATCCCGATCCGTGGGCGTACGGCACCAGCCTGCCGGTGATGAGGGATCTCGTCCAGCACTGGCTGACCAAGTACGACTGGCGGGCGCGCCAGGCGCAGATGAACCGGCTGCCGCAGTTCACGGCGCGCGTCGAGGACTACGACATCCACTTCGTGCACGTGCGCGGGTCGGGTCCGAATCCGCGGCCGATCATCTTCAGCCACGGCTGGCCGAATACCTTCCTCGAGTTCTCGAAGGTGATCGACCCGCTTGCGCATCCCGAGGCGCACGGCGGCCGCATCGAGGACGCCTTCTCCGTCGTCGTTCCGTCTCTTCCCGGGTATGCGTTCTCCTCGAAGCCGCGCCAGCCGATTGGCGCGCCAACGACGGCACGTTTATGGGACCGGCTCATGACCAACGTGCTCGGCTATCGCGACTACATCGCGCAAGGCGGGGACCTCGGGTTCACGATCTCCCGTGAGATTGGCTACCAATCGGGCAACTGCAAGGCGATTCACCTCAACCACCTGTTGGGGATCGGCGCGCCGTCGGTCACCGCCGAGGAAAAGGCGGCGGAAGCGAAGCGCGCCAGCTGGACGAACGTCGAGGGCGCCTACATGGCGGTCCAGCGCACGAAGCCGCTGACCATCTCCTATGCCATGTCGAACAGCCCGGTTGGTGTGGCCGCATGGATCCTGGAGAAGGTGCGCGCGTGGTCGGGCCTCGAGAACGGCGACCCGTGGTCGGTGTTCACCAGGGACGAAGTGCTGGACAACATCATGTTGTTCATCGTCACCAACACCTACGGCACGAGCGCCTGGTACTACGCGGCGTCGCGCACCGAGCCGCCGTCGCCGCCGCGCGGGAAACTGGAGAAGCCGACCGGCTTCGCGGCGTACCCCGCGCACGTCAGCAGCGTCGGCATGTGGCCGCGCAGCTACGCCGAGCGCAACTACAACGTCGTCTGGTGGAGCGAGCCGCCGGCGGGTGGTCATTTCCCGGCCGACGAAGTGCCCCGGCTTTTCATCGAGGACATCCGCGGCTTCAACCGAAAGCTTCGCAGCCTCGGCATTTAGGGCCATTCAGGGGCGATGCCAGCGGCCGAACCAGTCGTGTAGACTAGACCTTTTCGCGTCCGAATCGATGATCCGTCCAACACCAGTTCTTCTCCTTGCCGCGCTCTTCTTCGTCGCGAGCCCTTGGGTCGCTCGAGCTCAAGACACCGGCACGCGTGCCGGAATGGCCGAGCAGCAGCGTGCGGAGAAAGCCAAGCAGCTCGAACCCCATACGCCGGGCAAAGTCGAACGAGCGCTGCAGCTCGTGGAGCAGCGATATCTTGCCCAGCGATTGGTCAACCCGCCCCGCGGGCTGTTCACCCGGTGGGGCGGCATGCCCGAGGGCCAGGGGTTCACCCTCGGGCCGGCTTACCGCATTTCAAACTACGACGTGAGCTTTACGACTACCGCCGCGATCTCCATACGCGGGGCATGGGAGGCGACGGGACGCCTTGAACTTCCGCGGCCAACCACCATCTTGCCGACGCGGCCCGCGGTGAGTTTCCTGTCGATCGGCGGCCTCTACCACCACCTGCCGATGGAGGATTTCTACGGCTTCGGCCAACAGTCGAGTCCTGCCACCCACGTCAGTTTTCGCCTCGACGAAAGCACCTTCGACGTCACCGGCGGCCTCTCGCCAGCAGAGTGGTTCACGGTTTCGGGGACGGCCGAGTACCGCGGCGAACGGGCCGGGCGCGGCAACGATCCGCGGCTGCCATCCATCGAGCTGATTCATACCGGCGCGGGCGCGCCAGGGTCGCAAATCGATCTCGACTTCGTCCGCCTCGGCGGGCAGACCTACTTCAACTACGCCGACACGGCGCAGCGAGCCCCGGTCGGCGGGCGTTACCTGTTGTCGTTCAACAAGTATCTCGACCAGACCGCGGATCGGTACTCCTTCAACCGTTGGGAAGTCGACCTGCAGCAGTACGTGCCGATCTTCACGCCCTCACGGCTCATCGCCCTGCGGGCGAATGCGGTCGGCGTCGTCCCGGACGACGGTCATGACGTACCGTTTTACCTGCAGCCGACGCTCGGCGGCTCGCACGCGATTCGCGCGTATCCCCACCAACGGTTCCGCGATCGGAATTCGATCCTGCTCCAGGCCGAATACCGCTTTATCTTGAATGACTTCATGACTGGTTCGCTTTTCTATGACACCGGGAAGGTGGCGTTCGATCGCAAGGATCTGTGGGATCTCGACGACGCGAAGAACGATTACGGGATCAGCGTGCGCTTCGGCTTTGCCGGAATCGCCGCGTTGCGCGCCGAGGTTGTGTTCGGCGGCGACGAAGGCAATGTCTACGCGCTGAGGTTCAGCGATGTCTTCTGACCGGCGCTCCCGCCTGAAGAACGTCGGCGCATCCGCGGCCATCGGCCTGTCGCTGCTGCTGTTGAGCGCCGAGGCGGCCGGTCCCCGTTTCTATCCCGACGACCCGCTCGCCGCCGACAACGACACGGCCTTCGACGCCAGCGGCGCCAGGCCGCGCGAGCTGAGCGAGGGGTTTGATTTCCTCACCAACCAGTTCGGTGAGCCGGGCGACCTGCAGCAGATCCGTGCCGTCAACATCAACACGCTCGACGAGGTGCCCGACTCGAGCTGGTTCACGAACCGCATTGGCCAGCGCCCGATGTCCATCGCGGACATCGCGCGCGGTCCGGACCGGGTGGAACGGCTCGACATCGAAGAGTGGATCGTCACCGATGACAAGGGCCCTGCCGGATTTCAGCCCGGCTTCCGCGCCGTGGACGCGCGCGACACGCGGCCTCTCAGCGAACGGCAGGTCTATCAGCTCGAGCTCGACACCGAGAAGTATCCCGACCTGGCGACCGGTGCCGAGATAATCGGCACGGCCATCTATCACGCCATCGGCTACAACGTGGTCGACACGTACCTCGTGAACGTCGATCCCCGGAAGGTTCGCATCAACCCTGAAGCGACGGTGCGCGATGCGTCCGGTGTTCGACCGCTGACCGCCAGGGACGTCGAAGAGATCTTCAAGCTCGGCGCTCGCAATCCGGATGGCACATACCGGATGAGCGCAGGCCGATTCGTCGAGGGCCGGCCGATGGGCAACTTCACCCACTTCGGCACGCGACCGGACGATCCGAACGACATCTATCCTCACGAGCATCGGCGCGAACTGCGCGCCAACCGTGTGTTCGGGGCATGGATTCAACACGATGACTCACGCGCCCCGAACACCCTCGACCAGCTCGTCAGCGCGAACGGGAAGTCGTATATCAAGCACTACATGTTCGATTTCGGTGCCATCCTGGGGAGCTCGCCGGATCGCCGCGCGGCGGGTTTCCAGTACATGTACGAGGGGAAACCGACGCTCGCCGGCCTGGCGACGCTGGGCCTATGGGTGCCGTCCTTCGAATTCGCCAACTATCCCAGGGACCTTTACCCATACGTTGGGCTCATCCAGGCCGACCACTTCGACCCGGAACGCTGGAAGCCGTCGTATCCGAACCGCGCCTTCGGCAACATGCGGCCGGACGATGCGTTCTGGGCGGCGCGGATCGTCGCGCAGTTCAGCGACGAGGCGCTGGCGGCGGTCGTCAAGAAGGCGCAGTACGGTGAGCAGAAGGCTGCGGACTACATCCTGTCGGTCCTGATCAAGCGGCGCGACAAGGTGGTGAGCGCCTGGTTGAACGGCGTGAACCCTCTGGTGAACTTCAGGCTGGCTGGCGACGGCACGCTGACGTTCGACAACGCGGCGCTGGCGGCAAAAACCTCAACGCCTCCAACGGGTTACGCGATTACCTGGTCGCGCTTCGACAACGCGACGGAGGCCCACGAGGCGGTTGGAACAGAGACGACCGTCCCCTCGACGACCTCCCGCGCCCCCCAGGGCCTGGAAACCAGCCAGTACATCGCGGTCAGCGTCAAAACCCTGCACCCCGACCGCTCCGTTTGGGCACAACCGATCAGGGCCTATTTCCGGAGAGAAGCAGGGGGATGGAGGGCGGTTGGCATTGAGCGGACGCCCTAATCACTGTTTTTTCACAATAGGGCACCAGAAGAGTCCCCAGAACCGCGCCTATACTGGCAGAACGGCCGTTGTTACACGACGGTTACTTCAGCATCACATTTGCAAACAGGCGACGAGTGCAAGCCATGAGGTGTTCTGCGCGTGCGGCGTTTCTTCCGGTGATCGCGGTGGCGTGCCTGAGCTCCCGAGTCGTCCAGGCCCAGACCCTCGATTTCGGACAGCCGATTCAATCCGCCGCCGACAGCCGTTTCAGCACGCAGGCGCCAAGCCCGCAACGCCTCTCCAGCACAACGACGTTCAAGACGACGTTCAAGACCCCGAACTTCTTCCAGGCCACGCTGACCGACTTTCGTAACTTGACTTCGTCGAAAGACACGCTCGCGTGGCTGGCGGTCGGCACCGCCGCCTCGACGTTCACGCGGCCGGTCGACATGACGGTCACGCGCGAGCTGTCGACGACGCCGGCGATGCGGGAATTGCGCGCCGGCAACATCATCGGCGGCAAGGAATTTCAGTTTGGCGCCTCGGTTACGGCGCTGGCGATCGGCAAGATCTCCGGCAATCAGCGCGTCAGCGACGTCGCCAGCAAGGTGCTTCGCGCGCAGATCATGGCGCAGACAGTCACTGGCGTCTTGAAGTACACCGCGCAGCGGCAGCGGCCCGACGGCAGCGACACGCGCTCGTTCCCCTCCGGTCACACTTCAGTCAGCTTCGCATCGGCCACCGTCCTGCAGCGCGAGTTCGGCTGGAAGGTGGGCATCCCCGCCTACGCCGCCGCCTCCTACGTTGGAATGGCGCGCATTGAGGGGAAGAAGCACTTCCTCAGCGACGTCGCGTTCGGCGCCGCGATCGGCATCCTCTCGGGCCGCACCGTCACGATCGGCACCGGGAATAAGCGGTTTGCCGTGTCGCCGGTGGTGACGCCGGGCGGCGCCGCCGTCAACTTCAGCCTCGTCGGAAACCACACCCCTTAGCGTAGAATCGCCTTCTGTTCGATTCAGACAGGGAGCGATGCCGATGCTGCAGGGTCCAGGCCGCGCTCGAGTTTTGTCGCTTCTGATCGGAATTCTGGTCGCGATGTCGGCTGGAGTGGCCATCGCGCAGTCGGGATCCGTCGCGGCCATGTTCAGCGCGGATCAGAAGCGAGATTCGTCGCGGGCTTCGAGTTTCCAGCAGCTGGACCTGCCGGCGACCAAAGCGGCAGCATTTCCCGCCCGGATCTATCTCAGCGCCGGAGATCTCGAGCGCGCCTTCGACCGGCCCGAGTTTCGGCCGGACGCCGCCATCGTCCCGACGAATACCGACCTGCTGATCACGGCGCCGATGCCGAGCACCCAGCGCGTGCTCATCGATCGTGTCCGGAAACAGCCCGACGCGATGCGCGAGCTGGAGAGTCAGATCGCAGCGCGCCGGAAACAATCATCACCGGCCGGCAGCGAGCCGGGGCTGCTGCGGATTGGCCTGGACAGCTTCGTGGCGCAGCTGGCTAACACCAATCAGGCGAATGGAGCCTTTCCGAAAGCGGCCTGCCTGGTTGCGACAGACTTCGCGAAGGGTGGTGCGATCGATCGCCGGGAGCTGTTCGCGCAAGACCGCATCCGCAGGGGAATCGCCGCGTGCCTGGCCGCGCTGGATGCCGCCGGCGCTCAATCGCTCGTCCTGCCGCTGGTGGGTGCGGCCAGCTCAGGTACGCAGTCGAACGACGCCATGTTCGAAGGCCAGCGCGTGCTCATGGAATGCCGGCTGATCAACGCGACTGCGGGCATCGCGCTGGGGATTCACGACTTCGCCGCCAGCCGGCGCAGCCTGCGGGAGATCGGCCTGGTGCAGTGGGATCAGGAAATCGACCGCATGTTCAAGGTGCCGGCCGGAAGCCGCGCCGCGCAAAGCGCGCAGACCGCTTATCGCGCCTACGCCGACCAGGTCAGAGAGGCGTTGCGCAAGGGGCTGGCCGGTGAGAAGACGACCTCCAGCGACATTAGCGGCAGCTGCAACGCGATCCTCAATGTCAAGTGACGTGGCTGTCTCGAGACGCGGCTTTCTCGCGCGGGCGTCGGCCGTGACAATCGGCGGATTGGCGCTCGCGTCGACCGTGACGCGCGCTCGTGCGCGCCAGGGTGCTGCGCAGAGCCTTCCGCCCTACGGCAATTCCACGATTCCATCCGGCGTTCGTTCCCGGAGCGTCGCCAACGTCAACGGGCTGACCGTGCACATGCTGGAGGCCGGCTACGAATCGCCGGGCCGGCAGGCTGTGCTGCTCCTGCATGGATTCCCGGAGCTGGCATACAGCTGGCGCAAGGTGATGCTGCCGCTGGCGGCCGCGGGATATCACGTGATTGCGCCCGATCTTCGGGGCTACGGGCGCACCACGGGTTGGGACGGCTCGTACGACGCGGACCCCGATCCATTCCGCATCCTCAACATGGTCCGGGACGCGGTCGGTCTCGTCTACTCGCTCGGCTACCGCGCCGTCGAGATGGTGGCGGGACACGATGCGGGAGCGCCGATTGCGGCCTGGTCGGCACTGATTCGACCAGACATTTTCCGTGCGGTGACGATCCTGAGCTCGCCGTTCGAGGGAGCGCCGGGGGTGCCATTCGATACGGCCAACGGCGCCAGCGCACCGCGCCCGGGGACGAGCGACGACGAGCTCGACGCCGGGCTGGCGAAGCTGAATCCGCCGCGGAAGTACTACATGAACTACCAGCGCACCCGCGGTGCCAACGACAACATGCTCCGCTCGCCGCAGGGCCGTCACGCCTTCTTCCGCGCGTACTACCACTACAAGAGCGCCGATTGGAAAGGCAACAAGCCGCATCCGCTGAATGCGAGGACCCCTGAGGAGATGGCCCAGCTGCCCACCTACTACGTCATGGAGCGGGACAAGGGGATGGCGGAAACGGTTGCGCCCTTCATGCCGTCGCCTGCCGAGATCGCGGCGTGCCGCTGGCTGACCGAGGCGGAGGTCGAGGTCTACGCCAGCGAATTCGCGCGGACCGAGTTCACCGGCGCGCTCCAGGGCTACCGCGTGCGCCGCGGATCCGATCCGAAGAGCCTCGCCGAGCTGATGACGTTTTCCGGGCGGTCCATCGATGTGCCATCGATGTTCATCGGAGGACGAAGCGACTGGGGTGTCTATCAGACACCCGGCGCCGTTGACAGAATGCGAACGACCGCGTGCTCGCGGATGGTGGGCTTCCACCTGATCGACGGTGCGGGGCACTGGATGCAGCAGGAGCGGCCTGAGCAGGTGAGCAGGCTGTTCCTCGACTTTCTTCGCGACCAGAATCCGGGGAAGACAACGCCCAAACCGCGCTAGGTTTCAACGGCCGACGATCTGGCGGAATCGCTCGATCGCGTCGTTCGGCTGGAAATCGTCCAGTTCGAACACTTGACGGACCTCGATTTCGCCGTCCACGTTCCCGGGATTCGGGAACCGGCGTGCCCACTCGATCGCCTCGTCTCTCGACTTCACCTGGATCAGCGTGTAGCCCGCGATGAGCTCCTTTGTTTCGGCGAACGGTCCGTCGACGAAGGAGCGCTTGCCGCCGGAATACTTGACGCGAAAGCCTTTCGAGCTCGGATGAAGTCCCAACGCGTCCAGCAGCAGGCCCGCCTTCTTCAGTTCCTCGTGATAATCCGTCATTTCATCGAACACCCGCTGCTCGGGCATGACGCCGGCCTCTGAGTCCGCGCTTGCCTTGACGACGATCATGAATCGCAAATGGACCTCCTCTCGGGTGCCGGGTGCCAGGCGCCAGGTGCCTGATGCCAGTGCCGGGCCAGTGCCATGTGCCGGCCTGCCTCAGACTAATCGTCGAACAATTACCCGCCAATTCGACACACCGCAACCGCAGGCTGCGACGCCCTGTCTTAAGCGCAGAGGTTCTGAAAAACATGGGCCATAGCTTCGGAGATGGGATTATCGTCGTCGCGCTTGCCGCCGCATTCCTGGGGTATTTCTACATGAAGCACGCCGAGCGGCAACGGCGGCTCGAGATCGTGCACCAGGAACGCCTGGTCGCCATGGACAAGGGCATCCCGCTGCCCGAGCTGCCGATCGACCCACCGAGGGTCGAGAAGGGGCCGAATCCGCAGGCTACCCTGGTGCACGGCATCGTGTGGACGGCCTTCGGTCTCGGCGCGATGATCGCGCTCGGGCTCAACGGGCCGCCTGCGGACCTTCCCGCCTCGTCTTGGGCCTTCAGCTCGCTGTGGGCCTTTCCGCTGCCCCTGGCCTTTCTCGGCCTCGGGTTGGTGCTCTACTACTTCCTTGCCGCAGAACGCGCGCGTTGAAGCCGGTGCCAGCACGCTGGATTCCGACGAGCATCTCGTTGCCCGCTGCCGTGAACAGCGGGACGAGGCGGCGTTCGCGGAACTGGTCCGGCGCTACCGCGATCGCGTGTTCCGCCTGGCCCTCTCGATTCTCGGCCAGGGATTCGCGGGCGAGGCCGAAGAAGTGACGCAGGAAGTCATGCTGCGCGTGCACCACTCGCTGGCGTCGTTTCGCGGGGAGGCCAGGTTCGGTTCGTGGATTTACCGCATCGCGTTCAACCAGGCGGTGAATCTGAAAGGGCGAGTCCGCTATCGGGCTCCTCACATCAGCGACGAAGCCCTGGCGTCGGTTGCCTCGCACGAAGCTAGTCCCCACGATCGGCTTCAGGCCGCTCGGCGAAGCGAGGCGCTGCTCGAGTGCGTCGCCGACCTGCCGGAGGTGTATCAATCGGCGCTGAGACTGTTCTACTGGATGGGCGAAAGCGTCGCCGAGATCGCGGCCCTGCTCGACGTGCCCGAGAACACGGTCAAGTCGTACCTCCATCGCGCGCGGCAGCTGCTGCACGCCATGCTCCACGAGCGAGGGTTCAATGAGTGAGCAGGAAAGAGTGGATCAGTGGCTCCGCGCCGCGATGAGCGGCAGTACGCCCCGCCTGTCCGCCGCGTTCGACGCGCGGCTTGCGAGGCGCGTGCGTCCGCGGCGCCTGACGGCGACCGGCCGTATGGTGATGGCGGCTTATGTGCTGGTGGCGCTCCTCGTCTCGATGTGGGCCTTGAGTAATGCGGCGCTCGACTGGACCGTCGTCGCGGCGGTGCTCATGGCGTCCGCGGTGGCCGCGACCTTCTACGGCCGGCGGATCAAGGCCAGTGCGCGCTGACCGGACTGGGATGGTTCACCGCAGAGGACGCTGAGGACGCAGAGGACAATCAGTTTGAACCTCAGTGTCCTCTGTTTCCTCTGCGGTGAGATTTTCCGAATTGCTCTATTATCTCCCCCGGAGAACAACCGATGCGATACGCGGCCCCAATCCTGGCTTTCTTGATGGCCGTCGCGCCGCAGGCGCAGACCGCCCGCCCGGCATTCCAGGACAACTACGCAGAGGTGAACGGCCAGCGCCTCCACTACGCGAGCGTGGGCCAGGGGCCGCTGGTGCTGTTCCTGCACGGCTATCCGTCGTTCTGGTACCAGTGGAAAGACCAGATGGCCGAGATCGGCCGCGATCACCTCGCGGTCGGCCTCGACATGCGCGGCTACAACCTGTCGTCGAGGCCCAAGGAGCTCGACGCTTACAAGATGCCGCAGCTGGTCGAGGACGTCCGGCAGGTTGCCGAGAAGCTGGCCGGCCGGGGCCGCAAGTTCACGCTCGTCGCGCACGACTGGGGCGCCAACGTCGCCTGGGTGTTTGCGATGTTCCACCCCGACATGCTGGAGCGGCTGATCATCGTCAACGGCGCCCACCCGTTCATCTCCGAGCGCGAGCTGCGCGAGAACCCGGCGCAGCGCTACGCCAGCAACTACTTCTTCGTCTTCAACAAGTTTCTCGCGCCGGGCGAGCAGCCGGTGAACGAGAACGACACGAAGGAAGGCGCCACCCGCCGCGCGCACGCCGGGTTCGTGGATGGAGAAGTCAAAGCCGGCCGCTACACGGAGGAAGACCGTCAGGCCTGGATTGCGGCCTGGTCGCAGCCCGGTTCGACGACCGCGGGCCTCAACTACTACCGCGCCAATCACCGCAATGCGCCCTTCAACGATCTCCATCCCGCGTCGACGATTCCCACATCGTGGTCGGCCGCGGAGGTCACCAAGGGCGCCAAGTCGACGATCATCAACGTTCCAACGCTGGTGATCTGGGGCATGCGCGACACGGCCATCCTGCCAGGTCATCTCAGCGGCCTGGAGAAGTGGGTGCCGAACCTGAGCGTCAGGATCTACCCGGAAGACGACCACTGGGTGATGCTGCAGAAAGCGGTGCCTGTCGCCAAGGACATCCGCGCCTACATCGAGGGCACGAATTTTCCGAGGGAGTCGGTCTACCGCACACGCTAATTCGACTCTGTCCGATCTCGTGGCGGCGGGCTGAAACTGCCCGTTCGCGACCCGTCTCCGGCGCGCGGGAAACCGCGGCGCAGGCCGTTTGTCGGGCGGCAGCGCGGGGCCCCCACTTCGTCACCCCACGCGGATTTCTGCCCGCCTGCGCCACGGTTTCCGGCCACGCTGCGGCGCGCGCCTCCGAACGGGTTCGCGCCCGGGCAGTTTCAGCCCGCTTCGTCGGGATCTGACAGAGTCGAACTCGAAGCGATCTCAGAAACCAGCGCCTGCGTCGCGAGCGAGCGCGCGAGCGAGCCACGCGAACGGAGTGCGCCGGCGCAGCGGCGCGCGAGAGAGCGTGTGGGGGAGTCCGAGGGGCGGAGCCCCTCGGTTAGAAGGACGTCCGGCTCTCGAGCTGTTGTTCGATCGCCTGGCGGGTCCTGAGCATCGGCCGCATCTTCTTCTGTGACGCCAGCGGCAGCTGGTCGTCGACATGCTTCGATCCCAGGCGCGACCAGTTGCCGTAGCCGAGCAGCGCCTCCCCTCGCGGCGACCCGGTCTTCGAGAACTCGATGACCGCATAGAAGGTGTCGCCGCCCTGGATCTCGGTCTTGCCGTTCACGAACGGACCGGTGCTGATCGTGCGGATCGCGCCGAGCGTCCCGGGCAGCCCGTTGCCCGGGAGATCCAGGGAGCCGCGGCGCAGCCGGATCACGTCGCCCCAGATGACGTGCATCGTGTCGTACTCGTTTTCCAGGGCGAGGGCCTGGCGGTCGAGGAGCTCCGCGGCCCGTTTCGGATCGGCAAAGCCTCGCGGCGTCGTCAAGGGCTGGCGCGCGTCCGCCGCCACCGCGTAGCCGCCGATGCTCTGGAAGTTATTGCCGGCGCCCTGCAGGAAGCGCAGGAACAAGAACGCGCCATCGCTGGTCGTTTCACCCTGGCGGTCCCATCGGGCCAGGATCTCGGCAGCCTCTTTCGCCCTCGGGCTTCCGTGCTGCCGAGCAGCGGCGACGAGATCGTCGACGAAGTGGTCGGCGATCTCGCTGCGCGTCGACAACTTCATCGCCTTCAAGTCGTCGAGCGAGATCTTGCCCGACTCGGACAGCAGGCGGATGCCGCGTTGCGACCGCTGCGTATGGCTCGGCGGCGGCGCGATGTAGGGCCGATAGCGGGCGGGATCGATCAGCACCGGATAGGTGGACGTCCACGGTGAATCGTTGCTGTTCTGCACCCATCCGCTCGGCGGATCGATCGCCTGCGGCAGCTCGTCGAACGGCACGATCTTGTCGCCAGCGATGAGCGCTGACTGATCACCCGGGACGACGCCGTTCCAGAACGCGTAGTCGCCGCGCTCGCGCAGTGGCGGGGCCGCGTTGTACACGTACATGATGCGGCCGTCGCGATCGGCGTACATCGTGTGAAAGATCGGCAGCTGCTGCAGGCGCATCGCGTCGCGCCACTGGTCGAAGTTCTTCGCCAGGCCCATGCGCCAGAACTGCTCGAACATCCGCGGTCGATCGGCCGCCGGGACGCGAAGCGCGACGGCGACGCCTCGGCGGTCGGAGAAGACCGGCCCGTGTACGGACCGCCGGATCGTGTGGGCCACGTCGCGCAGCGAGCCATCGGCCTGCCGCACTTTGATCACTTGCTGGTCGACATCGAACGCCCGCAGCTTGCCGTCAAGGACATAGCCATCGCCCTGCAACGTCAGCCGATAGACATCGGCGCCAGTGGGCCCGTTGGTCGTCTGCGTCCAGGCGACGAACTCGGTGAAGCACTGGCGCAGCACCGGGAACCCGACCCACACCGCCCCGTACGACGTCACGCCGGGCGCCGTGAGCTGCACTTCGAAGTACGTGTCCATGTCGGACCACGGCAGGTGCGAGTTGCTCATCAGCATCGCGTTGCCAGAGGCGCTCTTCGACGGGCCGATCGCCCAGCCATTCGAGCCATGCGTCTCGATTGGCTGTTGTCGTGCCTTGCGATAGATGGTCTGTTCGCTGGTCAGCCAGTCGTAATGGATGATGCGCAGTCCGTGCGCGTAGACGTCCTCGGGAGTCAGCGGCAGGACACCCCTGGCCGCGGGGCTGAGGAGCGTCCGGTTCTTTTCGGCCCATGCGTTCAGTCCGTCCGCGAAAGCGCGAATCAGGGCGCCGAATTCCGGCGTTTGCTGCGGCGCCCACTGTCTGGCCTTTTCGGGGATGCCCGTCGTCCGCACCCAGCGGTCGCTCGCCAGGTACGAGTCGCCGTAGAACTCCGCCGCGCGTCCGCGCGCCTGCGCGTAGAGGCGCACGAGCAGTTCGGCGTGCCCTTCCATCTGGGCGTACCCGTAGGCATGGAACAGGCTCGGGTGGTCGGGAG
This sequence comes from uncultured Acidobacteriota bacterium, assembly GCA_963825245.1. Classification (GTDB taxonomy): domain Bacteria; phylum Acidobacteriota; class Vicinamibacteria; order Vicinamibacterales; family CAVVIG01; genus CAVREM01. The sequence continues at coordinate 255,541 of CAWGSJ010000014.1, read as the reverse complement.
CGAAGATGTGGGGAATCCCGAATGTGTCCCACAGGATCTCGGTCCCCTTCGCGGGTGCCGCCGCCACTCCCGGGCCGATGCTGGCGGTGAGGAGCGCGAGGGTGAGGACGAGACCAACGCGTGCGCGGAGAAAAATGTGGCGCATGGCGGGTCCTGTATACGCCCGCCATGCCACCGGAGCAAGTGCAATTACGCCCCGCGACGAGGGGTCACTTCTTACAGGATGCCGCCAGCCGATGCAGCGAACGCGCCTGCACCTCGCGTTCGAGCAGGGTACCGGTCACTTCAACGCGCTGCCCGACATAGTTCGGCAAGCCCAGCGCCCCGGCATCGACGACGTCGAGCGTCGCCGACCGCTTCTTCAGGAATCCCGATTTCCAGCTTCGCGACCTTGGAGCATCGGTGCCGGTCGCATCCTTCAAGCGATAGGTTCCGTCATCGAATGCCAGACAGCCAGCGATGATCGTGCTCGAGGCTGGCGTATCAGTTGGCGCGACCAGATCGGTTGATGCGATTACGGCGTGGGGCACCGGGGTCCCGACTTCGGTCGCGTCCATGTCCCCCGCCTTCGCGCCTGACGGCGCTCCGGCGAAGGCGGGCACTTCCGCGGCTGATGCCGCCACCGGCTTCGCTTCGGGTGTGGGTGCGAGAGCCTTCGCCGTCGCAGGCTCGGCGGTAGCGGCCACCGGTGTGTTAACAAAGTCCGCGGCGGTTTCCAAGTGCACGTCGGTCGCAGTGGTCTCCGGTCCGCGAGCCCGACCCATCGCGGCAAGAATCACTGTGCCGGACAGCGCGATGATGGCTATCAGGACTGCCGGCGACCTGATTGGGCGCGGAGCTGGGCGCGGCATACCACGACTGCGCGCCTTGCGTGGCGCCGACTTCCTCGCGCGAACCGGCCGTGCGGGTCTTCTGGGCGTCTTCCGAATTGCTTTTTTGCGCAACCCTGTCTCCTGAACGGGGGGAGATCCCGCCGAGGAGGGAGCAAATGAAGTGCCCTGTACGGCCTGGACGAGGACGCCGCTAAGCTTCACTGATTCCGGGGGTTCGAGCCGTGCCGGCAGGGATCCAGCGTCGAAATGTGCAGATCCGATCCTCAGTTTTGTGATCGTATGCTCGACTACCGACTACCGACTAACTGAGGTATTTCACCAGCACGACTTCGTTGCGCTTCTCGTTGTAAATGATGTCGTCGACGAACGCGCGCGTCAGCACCAGTCCCAGGCCGCCTGGTCGCAATCCCATCTCCTGCCGGATTCGATCGTGCGCGAGTGGATCGTCGTCAGGATTGGAGATCGCCGCATGCGCCAGGCGCGTGATGTCGAATCCTTCTCCGGGGTCGGCGATGCGGTACAGAAGCATCCGCCGCGTTCGCAGGCACGAAATGCGAACCGTCCGCGACGGGTCCCGATGCCCGCCCCATTCGATCGCGTTCGTCAGCAGCTCGCGGAACGCCTGGGCGACGGATTCCCGGACGTCAGCGGGAAGCGTGACGTCGAGCTGCATCACGAACTCCCGGACGCGATCGCCGATCTCGAGCGAGCACGGCGCGACGATTTCAACCCATTCGGGACACGCCGAGATGACCTCAATCGGAAGACTTGCGGCGGGCGGCGCCGTCAGCACGTCGTTCACGATGTCGACGATCCGGCGCGGGGCAAACGGTTTCCGGATGAACCTGTGCGCCTGTGCACGGAACGATTGCAGCAGCGCTTCGGGCGTGTCGTCGGCGGTCATCATTACGACGCGGGGAGGAGCCGGCTGCGATCGCGTCTGCGTCAGGACCTCGAGACCGTTCATGCCTGGCAGGCCGATGTCGAGCAGCAGGAGGTCGACGGGCTGCTGCTGCAACTTCCGCAGGGCCTCGGGTCCGTCGCTGGCCTGGTCTGTTCGATACCCGGCCTCGTCGAGCAGCGCGCTGATCGCATGCCGCAGCGCGCCGTCATCATCGACAACGAGCACGTGCCGGGCGGTTGCGGGGGAGGGTGTCATCTCTGAGGCCCCCTTTGTTGATCACCGCAGTCTACTGGAAACGTTGTAATTTGGAATTAGGAATTAGGAATTTGGAATGCGTACAAGCTCACGCATTCCTCACGCATTCCTAATTCCAAATTCCAAATTCCAAATTACAGTGTTCTAGTGACCACTGCGTCCGACAGCGAGCCGCGATATGCGGCGATCGTGCGTCAGATCGCCCTCGCCCTGGCGGGGTCGGAGACGCTGGCTGATGCCGCTCCGCCGATGCTCCGCGCCGTGTGCGAGGCGCTCGGCTGGGAGTACGGGGCACTCTGGGAAGTCGACGGTCCGGGCACGGCGCTCCGCCTCGTCGGCACGTGGCCCGGTCCATCAGATCGATTTGCCGAGTTCGTCGAGCTGAGCCGGAGGACGGCGTTGGCTCGCGGCGTTGGTTTGCCTGGGCGTGTCTGGGCGAGCGAACACCCCGCCTGGATTCCAGACGTCGTCGTCGACAACAACTTTCCGCGCGCGGCCACCGCCGAACGCGTCGGGCTGCACAGCGCCTTCGCGTTCCCCGTTCTCCGCGGGACCCAGGTCGTCGGCGTGATTGAGTTCTTCAGCCGCGACATTCGTGAGCCCGACCCGGCGCTGCTCGAAACGATGAGAGCGGTCGGCAGCCAGATCGGCCTGTATGCGGCCGGAAAATGGGCGGCGTTCGAACTCGACGCGTTCTTCAACCTGTCGCCCGATCTGCTGTGTGTCACCAGCCCCGAGGGATATTTCCTCAGGCTGAATCCCGCGTGGACACACGTGCTGGGCTTCACGAACGAGGAGCTGCAGGCGGCGCCCTTTATTGACTTCGTCCATCCGGACGATCGCGCCGCGAGCCTGGAAGCGCTGGAGCGCGCGACGGGGGCTCAGATCATCAACTTCGAGAACCGGTACCGGACGCGTGATGGTTCATATCGATGGCTCGAATGGTCGGCGGCACCGGCTCCGGATCGAGGCGTCATTTACGCGGCCGCCCGCGACATCACCGAGCGGAAACAGGCCGACGAGAGCGCTCCGGCAATCGGCCGAGCACCTCAAGCACCTCGTCGGCGAGCTGGAGAAGGAGCGGAAGAAGGCCGAGTTGGCATCGGTAGCCAAAGGCGAGTTCCTGGCCAACATGAGCCACGAAATCCGTACGCCGATGAACGCCATCATCGGGATGACGGGACTCGCGCTCCGGACGCGGCTCGACCCCAACCAGCGTGAGTACATCCGGACCGCGAACGAGTCGGCCGAGGCGCTGCTTGGCATCCTGAACGATATCCTCGACGTCTCGAAAGTCGAGGCGGGCCGGCTCGCGCTCGAAGCGATTCCCTTCAGCCTGCGCGAGGCGGTGGAAGGAGCGGTACAGGCTATTCGCCCTGCGCGCCCACGAAAAGGGCCTCGAGCTGGCCTGCCGCATCAAGGCCGACGTTCCCGACAGCCTGATCGGCGATCCAGGCCGCCTGCGGCAGGTGCTGATCAATCTCGTGGGCAACGCGGTCAAGTTCACCGAAGCCGGCGATGTCGTCGTCGAGGTGTCCGCCGACCGCGTGACGACCGAAGAAGCGGTGCTGCACTTCACCATTTCGGATACCGGCATCGGCATCCCGCTCGAGAAGCAGTGGCAGATTTTCGGCGCGTTCGTGCAGGCCGACACGTCGACGACGCGCCGGTTCGGGGGCACTGGACTGGGCCTGACCATCTCTGCGCACCTGGTCGAGATGATGGGAGGCCGGATCTGGCTGACCAGCGAGCCCGGGCAGGGCAGCCGGTTTCGATTCGTCGCGCGGTTCGGCGTCCAGCAGCAGCCGGTTGCTGCGCCTCTGCCCGCCGACATCGTCGATGGCCTGCAGGTGCTCGTCGTGGACGACAACGCGACGAATCGCACGGTCCTGCAGGAGCTGCTGGCCAGCTGGCGCATGCACGCGGAAGTGGCCGACGGCGCCGCGGCGGCCCTCGACCAAGATGCGGGACCGGGCAGCGCGGCAATGCCCGTTCGATCTCGTTCTGGCCGATGCGGTGATGCCGGAAACCGACGGCTTTGCCCTGGCGCGCGAGATCGCAAACGACGGCACGCTGTCGGCCGCCAAGGTCATCGTGCTCACGCCGCCGGATGCGCCGTCGAAGAACCTGCGTGGCCTCCGCAAGACGATTGTGTCGCAGCTGACCAAGCCGGTGAAGCAGTCCGACCTGATGGATGCGATCCTGAACGCGTCCACGCGCGGCAAGCTCGAACCGGGCAGGCGCCCGGCGCGATTGAAAGCGCCGCCCGACGCTACCCGACGGCTGCGCGTGTTGCTGGCCGACGACAATCGAACGAATCAGCGGCTGGTCGAGCTCTTTCTCGGAACCGAGCGCCACGAGGTCACGACGGTGAGCAGTGGGCGCGACGCTGTTGCCAGGGCGGCAGAGCAGCCGTTCGATCTGATCCTGATGGACGTCCAGATGCCGGAGATGGATGGGTTCGAAGCGACAGCGGCGATCCGTGAGCGCGAGCAGGGAACGGGTGTTCGCACACCGATCGTGGCGATGACGGCCCACGCGATGGCCGGCGATCGCGAAAGGTGCCTGGCGGCCGGCATGGATGCGTACCTGTCGAAGCCGCTCCGGCCGGACGATCTGGCCGGAGACGATCGACAGGCTGTTCCCGGCTTTCCCGCCGGGGGCCCCCGCGCACGCTTCAGCCGGGAAGTCCGCCAGCCGCCTGTGACCGGCACGATCTCGGAAAGCGGGCTTCTTGCCGACTTTGGTCAGAACGGCAGAGTGCTCGCTGAGGTGATTGGCGTGTTCCTGGTCGATGCGCCGAAGTATCTCGACGTCATCCGCAAGGCTTCAGTGTCGAACGGCGCCCGGGAAATGGCTGCGGCGGTCCATACGCTCAAGGGGTCGGTCGGCCTGTTTTCCAGCGCCGCCTGTGACATTGTCCGGACGCTGGAACAGGCCGTCAAGGCAGGCGATCCAGCTGCGATCCAGGCCGGCAAATACGCGGTCGAGTCGGTGATGACGCGACTCAGTGGGGAGCTCGAGGCGCTCCGTCAGAGACTTCTGTCCAAAACGGTGAAGTGATTGCGAGGTCAGCCATGAGGTGGGTTGCGAGCCTTGTCAGCCTTGTCATCCTCGGCTTTTCGGCCACCGCGGGACAGGAGCGGACCCTCGTCCTCGAAGGCGGCACGCTCATTGACGGCACCGGTAGCCCGCCGGTCGCCGACGCGGTCGTCGTCGTCGAAGGGGCGCGCATCAAGGCGGTCGGTGCGCGAGGACAAGTCGACGTATCCGGGCGGCGCGAACGTGATCCGGGCTCGACGGTCGCACCATCCTTCCCGGGCTGATCGACGGTCACCTGCACCTGCGCGACTACCAGATACCGATGTTCCTGCCCTACGGCATCACGACGATCGCTGACATCCACAACGACACCGTCTGGAGCATCGCGCAGCGCGAGGCGCTGAAGAGCGGGCGGATCGATGGGACCGCGCATGTTCGTCTCGGGCGCTCGCGTGACCGGACCGCTCGGTGCGCCGACGACCGACGGCAGCTACGTGCGCGACGGTCGACGAAGCCCGCGCCTACGTCCGGAAGCTCAAGGCCGCTGGCGTCGATCACATCAAGGTGGATCTGACGATCACCGACGATCAGCTGCGCGCGGTGATCGAGGAGGCGACGCCGTCGGCCTGCGCGTGCTCGGGCACACGCAGAACATCCAGAACGCCGTCGCGATGGGCATGAAGCACATGGAGCACATGGACACGATGGCGCGTGCGCTGCTCGAACAGGAAGGCAAGGATCCCGCGGCCGGCCGGCACGACCGCCGAGGCCGCAGTCGATCCGAAGCTCTTTCCGCCGCTCATCGACGTACCTGGTCAAGCAAGGCGTCTACGTGAACCCGACGCTCGTACTTGTCGTGGGCCGGCGGCACCGAGCGCTGGCGCGACTGGGTCAGCGGCCGCCGGGAAGCTCGCCAAGGATCCGAACCTCGCGTTCGTGCCCGACGACGCGAAGGCCGCGTGGACGCGTGAGCCAGGCCGTGCCCGGCCGGCTACGCCAACGTGGCGGAATTCCTCCGCAAGTACTCCGAGGCCGGCGGCAAGATGCTCGCGGCGACCGACACGGGATGCTGCGCGCAGATCGTGCCCGGCCTCAGCCTGCACTACGAGATGCAGATGCTCACCGACATGGGCATCACGCCGATGAAGGCCATTCAGGGCGCGACGCTCTGGGCGGCCGAGGTGATCGGCCAGGACAGGGATCTCGGCAGCGTCGAGCCGGGCAAGCTCGCCGACTTCACGATCGTCGACGGCAATCCGCTGCGCGACATCGGCGCGACGAAGAACGTGCGCGATGGTGATCAAGGGCGGCGAGGTGATGGATACGACGCTACGACCCGAAGTGGGTGAATCCGATCCCGCGGCGGCCCCAGGCACCATCCAGGTGAGCTCAGCGGCCGTGGAACAGGCGCTCGACCCGGTCCGTCGAACAACAACGTAGTGTCCGGCTTTAGCCGGACCCTGAGAGTCCGCCTGAAGGCGGACACTACGACGTCATGCTGTTCGTTCATATCCTTGCGGGTGTTGTCGCTCTTGTCTCGGGCGGGGTCGCGCTCGCAGCGGCAAAGGGCGGTGGCCTGCACCGGCGCAGCGGAAGGGTCTTCGTCTACGCGATGGTGGCGATGGCGCTCGGCGGTGCAACGATCGCGCTGGTCAGGGGCGCTGCGCCGTCGATCAATGTCCCGGCTGGGCTGATGACGACCTACCTGGTTGTCACCGCGCTCACGACCGTTCGGCCGCGCTCGGCGGCGTCACGTGCGCTCGACCGTGGCGCAATGATCTTCGGATTTCTCGTGGGGCTGGCCAGCGTCATCTCCGGCATCGTCACACTCGCGACGGTACCCGGCGCTGCGAAAGGGATGGCGTATCCGCTCTTCATCTTCGGGATGATCGGGTTGGGCGGCGCGAAGTCCGATCGAAGGATGTTGAGGAATGACGGGCTTCGCGGCACGCCCCGGCTCAGGCGCCACCTATGGCGGATGTGCGCCGCGCTGCTCATCGCGACAGGGTCGTTCTTTCTAGGACAGGCCCAGGTGTTCGCGGCACCAATCCGCGACTCCGGTCTATTGCCGGTTCCGGTGTTCGCGGTGCTTGCGGCGATGCTGTACTGGCTATGGCGCGTGCGCGTGCGAGGGACGATGAACTCCGGCCGGCTGGAGGGCCACCAACCTTCCGGAGTTCGACCTAGCTGAACCGCGGCTGCGATCAGAACTTGAAGACGACGCCGAAGGCGGCCCTCCCGAAGTCGAGGCGGTTCTCTTCTTCGGTTTCAAAGTCGAGGCCGAGCAGGTCGATCGCCTCGAACGAGTGGTAATAGCGAATGTCGCCCTTGATGGCTATGTTCGGGTGGACGAACACCATCAAGCCGCCGCCCACGTCCCACCCGATCTGGTTCTGGCTTTCATCCGTCCCCGAACACGTCTTCGAAATCGGTTTTCATCAGTCCGATGCCGGCGAGACCGTAGAGCTGCACGATGGAAATCTTCGGCGCCAGCATGAAGTTGCCCATGAGGGTCATCACCGTCGTCGACTGATCGACGGTCTCGCCGAAAAAGTCGCTCGCCCATAGCCACTCGAGTTCGAAGCCGACGACGCTTCCCAGCGCGCCGGCAGAGAGGGCGAATTTCCAGTTCTTGTCTTCGCAGTCGAACGCTTCCAGGCATCCCGCATCGCCGCCGAAGTTGTAGCCGATTGAGGGGCTGATGAAACCCTGGGCCTGGGCAGGGCTCGGCCTCACCGCGCCGAACAGGATGGCCAGAAGCAGGACGAACACGAAGTGGAGCGTCGATTTGCGAGCGATCATTGAAAATCTCCAGCGCCGAATAGCGCTCAACGGACTCAGGGAACAGTCAGCTGGCTGAACTGCAACATTCGCGCCGAAGGCCGCGTATTAGTCGAACGGAACGATCCTCCAGTCGCCGAACGCCAGTTCCCGTTCGGCAAACTGATACACCACGACGCGTGTGTTCTTCAGCCGACCTGCATCGCGCGCGAGCATCGCCCGGGTGGCGAAAGCGCCGTCATCGTTCTGCACGATCCGATCAATCGGGCGCCGCAGCGCGTAGCTGAGCTGCTCGACGAAGCCCGCGGACGTGCCCCACCCCATCGACTCGAGCGAATACATGTTGCTGAAGCTGTCTCCGAGCACGAGGACGTCGGCGTCGCGCGATGACCGCCAGATCGTTCCGTCCGCGTTCACGACGCGGCGCAGCCAGACCGATTCGGGCGGATAGAGGCGCTGTCCCTCTGGCAGGTCCAGCATCGGGACGATGTCGCCGGTTTGCTGCACCTCGACCTGCTGCACGCGGTATTCCGAATCGGCCTGCACTACAGGCCACCGCGCCTCGATGAATCGCGCGAGCCGCTCGGCAACCGCTTCCATTGCTTCGGGCCGCCAATGAGTGTCGGTCCTGAGGTATTTATCGCCCGCACCGCGGCTCAATTCATCCGCCGGGTCGAACATCGCGACGCCCGCCTCGGCCAGTGCGGCCGTGAACCTGGCGAACGACGCGTTCCGCACCGTTCCTCGCGATCCAACTGCCAGCCCTTCCGGATGGATCACCGGCTTCACGGGCGTCGGCATGACGACGAGCGCGATGTGACGCGCCTCCAGTTCGCGGTTGAAGTGAACGATCGCCAGCACCGGATCCGGCTGCGGCGGCGTCGTCCACTCCGATGCCGACAGCACGCGTCGTTCGAATTCCCGATCCTCGAGAAACCCGCGGCCAGTCACGTACTCGACGTCCGGCCGATAGAACAGCCATCCGTCGCGCCCCGGATAGACGCGTTCGTTGCCCGCGCCGAGCCATCCAGTCAGCAACGTCTGGGCGTGCGGGCGCAGCGTGTGTCCAATCGCCGAATCCTGGTCGAGCCGCTGCTCGAATGTCTCGATGTGCGCCAGCAGCGCACGATTGGCGGCGACAATCCCGCGGCCAGATGGGCGATACGGCGACGAGCGCGACGATGACGAAACGGACCATGTCAAAAAATGAAGTAAATGAACGGGTTGTACGCCTGGGTCGTGAGCGCGGCGATCGACAGCAGCATCAGTGCCGTCGCGGCGAGCGCCCTGCGCACGTTCAGCGACTCCACCCAGTCCCACGTCTGCGGCGCGGTCCAGACGATACCGGCCGCAGCAAGGAACGTCATCGAGTAGTACGGCTGATACACGATGCCGCTGAGGAGAGCGGCGCCGGGGTGTGCCACGCCGATCCCGGTCATGTCGCCGAGGTAGCGCAACGCTTCAGGCGACTCCGGTCGAGCGGAAGAAGACCCAGGTCACCAGCACGATCGCGAACGTCGCCGCGATGCGCGCCGGGCGGGGAAGACGCCCGTAAAGAGCGGCCTTGCCGCGCATCCGTTCGATCGCGAGCAGGCCGCCATGCAGCGCGCCCCAGATGACGAAATTCCACGCGGCGCCGTGCCACAGTCCGCCGAGCAGCATGACGATGAACAGGTTCACATACGTGCGTTGCGGGCCCCTTGCGACTGCCGCCGAGCGGCACGTAGAGGTAGTCGCGCAGCCAGGTCGAGAGCGAGATGTGCCACCGGCGCCAGAACTCGGTGATCGACGGCGCCTGGTACGGCGAGTCGAAGTTCTTCATGAACCTGAATCCCATCATCAGGCCGAGACCGATCGCCATGTCCGAGTAGCCGCTGAAGTCGAAGTAGATCTGGAACGCGTAGGCGGCAGCGCCGTACCAGGCCTCGAGCGGCTCGCGCGAGCCCGCCTCGAACACGAGGTCGGCGACCTTCCCGCATGGGTTCGCGATCAGGACTTTCTTCGACAGACCGATCGCCAGAGAACGCCAGGCCATGGCGCGAACTTCGCAAGGGAGTGCGTGCGGAACCGAAGCTGCTCGGCGACGTCGGTGTACCGGATGATCGGTCCGGCGACGAGCTGCGGGAACATCGAGACGAAGCACGCGAAGTCGATGAAGCTGTCGTGCCGGTTCGGCCTCGCCGCGATACACGTCGATCGTGTAGCTCATCGACTGGAAGGTGTAGAAGCTGATCCCGAGCGGCAGGGTGACGCGCAGCACGGCAGTCGAGCCCGAGCGCGGGCAGGTTCAGCCACTCGACCAGGGCGGTGAAGTTGTCGACGCCGAAGTTGAAGTACTTGAAGAACCCGAGCAGCGCCAGGTTGCTGCATAACGAAACAAGCAGCGCCGCGCGCGCGCGCCGGGTGCCGCGCGCGCGCGCGATCACGCCGCCGGCGACGTAGTCGATCGCAGTCGAGAGGAACAGCAGCGGTGTGAAGAGAGGATTGGCCCAGCCGTAGAAGATATAGCTGACGATTGTCAGGATCAGGTGGCGACCGCGCGGCGGGCTTGCGTAATAAAGAAGAAGAGCCGCTGGCAGGAAATAGAAAAGAAACAGGTAGGATGAGAAGACCATGATGTAGGCCCGACCTTCAGGTCGGGCGCGCGCGCCTACGGTGGAGGCAGCTCATAGTACAGCGGAAGGGAAGCCCCCTCGCTGGCCGATATGACGCGTTCGCCTTCGAGCTCGCCGCGTGCCTCGTACCGCTCGACGACGAGCGTCGAGGCCGCGCCGGCGAGTCGCGTCGCCCCGGGCAGTACCCGGCCGTTGCGAATGCCCCACTGCGCGACGCGGATCACCTTCTCCACATAGGCGCCCTCGACAACGTCCATGATCTCGTACTCGTTGACGATCAAGGCGTGGCGGTACGGGAGAATCGTCTCCGGATCCGGGACCGCGGCGCCGCGCACAAAGCGCGCGTTGACGACGAGCCGTCCGGAGGCCGCACCTGCCGACGGCTTTTCGTGAGCGGCGCGCACATGAGCAGGCCCGGGCGGACCGGCCGGCCGCATCGGGTAGGGACTCTGTTCGGTGTCAATCCAGGCGTCGGGGAGCGCATCGCCGCCGCCGTTGCTGGTCACCTGTGCCCAGGCCTCGATCCGTGAGAAGTCTTCGCTGAACCGGCCGAGCCAGATCTCGACCTGGGGTCCGCCGGCCCGTGCCTGATTGGGACCGCCCAGGTTGTACGGACCCGAGAGTGTCATGAATCGCGGATGGTTCGTCCAGCGGGGGTGATTCGCTTCCGCACCGTCGAACCCGGGCGCGTTGTTCACGTTGACGATCCAGCGTCCTCCCGCCTCGACATCCACCATCGTCAGATTCCGGTGTGCGCCGTCGAAGTACCAATAGAGCACGCCCCGCGCGGTGGTCAGCGCCGGCCAGCAGCCCTGGCCGAACGTCTTGAGGCTCTTCGCGTGCAGGTCGGCGACGCCGGCCTCGGGCCATGGATACATCCCGGCCGCGAACCGGCCGTCGGAGGACACCTGAAAGTTGTCGATGCTCACCGGCGCGTGGTTCCAGGCGATCTCGCGCGCCGCAGGGTCGTCGATCGGAAAGCGCCAGATGGTGGCGAACTCCCAGTTGGTGATGTCCGTTCCGGCAAACACCCACTGACGGCCGTTGTCGGGGTCTTTCCAGACGCCGAGGGCGAAACCGTCGCCAAGCTTCCGGGGGGCCGACCCGTCCCAGTTGACGACGAAGACTTCTGCCGGGCCTGGTTTGGGACGGGTGGAATAAACGATACGGTTGCCGTCAGGCGTGATGAGCGGCTTCACGTAGGAGCCGCGCGCGCCCAGGATCACCCGCTCGCCGCGACCGTCGTCGCTGTCGAACCCCATCAGGATGAGGCCGTCGCCGACCGCCTCCGGGTCCTTGCCGTCCTGCTGCACCCAGACAACCCGCGTGTGAGTGCCGCTGAACGCGCGGACCGGACCTGGACCGACGTCGGGCGCTCCGGCGCATGCCGCCGCGACGAACGCGAGCAGTGCCACAACGCCCTTCACCATGGGACGTTCATGGTACTACTGTGAGTCCTACTCCTTCGCCATGTCGAGGAGCGTGGTCACGGTGCGCCAGTTCCGCGCAGTTGCCTCGACGCCGAGGAGCCGCTCGGCACGCGCCGCGAGCTTGGAGGTGCCGAATCCGTCCGGCGTATGGAGGTACAGCACCTTGCCCTTCAACGCGAAGCGCTCGCTTCTCGCCCTGAGCGCCTCCATCGACTTCAGATTGGCGTTCTTTGCAGGGTCGGCGAGAAAGAAGAGATGCACGCTCTTCGGGTTGCCTTCAGCTTCAGGGAACGGGTTGTTCGCCGCTGCCCGCGCGAGCTCGCTGCGCGTCAGCACGAGCACGCGCGGCTCGAATCCACGCCCCTTCGAGACCGCGGCCGCCACCTGCTTCGCCAGGCGTCCCGCATCAGAGATGGCGCTCTGGAAGACCACGTTGCCGCTCTGGATGTATGTCCGCACGCTGATGCAGCCGTTCTGCTCGAACAGCAGCTTGAGGTCCTTCATTGGCAGCATGTGACTGCCGCCGACGTTGACGCCACGCAAGAGCGCGACGTAAGTCTGCATGAACTTCTAGCCGGCTTGCCTGGAGGACAGGAGGGGGAATATCCGGTCGAAGTTCCGGTGGAAGATCTTCTCGCAGACGTCGCGTTCGACGCCAAGCTCGTCGAGAGCGGTCGACTGCGCGCCATAGATCACCCGGCGCCACCCTCGCGGAAAGTACGAGGAATCCGTTCCGAACAGCAGCCGATTGGGGCCGAGCACGGCGAGCGCGCGACGGAACACATCCGCCAACCCAAGCCCCGGGAAATATCGCAGCCAGGCGTTCGAGCTCGACGTGTCGACGTGAATCGATGGACACATCTCCGCTGCCATCAGGGCCTCGCGAAAGAACCCGGCGCCGAAGTGCGGCACGATGACCGGCACGCCCGGGAAACGGACGGCGGTCGCGGCGAGCGCCAGGGGATCGCCGCACCTCAGGTCGAACAGGCTCGGCAGCCCGAGCTTGCTGCGGGCTTCGATCGACAGGTACCCACAGTGCGCGAAGACACTGGCGCCGTGGCGTGACGCGAGCTCGAAGATCCGGAACACGCACTCATCCTGATACGAATAGCGATGCATCGCCGGGAACAGGCAGATGCAGCGCAACCCGCCGACGGTCAACGCGCGCTCGGCACGTTCGATCGCGTCAGCAGCCGACGGGTTCAGCGCGAAAAACCCGACAATGCGGGTGGGATGGCGGCGTACCGCGGCCGCAACCGAGTCTTCGTCCCCCGGGATGCTCGCCATCAACGCGACCCGTGTGCCGCCGTGCTGGTCCAGTTCAGCGACCCAGCGATCGGCGAGCGCTTCGGGTCCGTTGCTCGTCTCCCACCCCAACTCGTCGGCCACCGCCTGGCTGCTGATCGGGCGCTGATGCCGCTCGCGGCCGAGCGCTTCCAGGAACGCGTTGGAGAAGAAGTGACAGTGAGCGTCGTTAAAATCCATACTCGAGGCCGATGAGCGGCGTCACCTTGGCACGGATACCGTCATCGTCGAACGCCAGGAGCAGGTTGCCGGTGATCAGCAGCCGTCCGAACGGGTTGATCTTGATGCCGGTGGCGCCGCTCAGCAGGTTGAACGACTCGTGGGAGAAGCCGATGTTCGGAAAGACGGACCGGCCGTCGCGGGCGTGAAAGTCCTCCAGGACAATGCGTTCCGCGTCGATCAGGTAGCGTCCGAGGACGTCGAAGGCGAGGGTAAACCGCCCGGTACCCAGGTCAGCGCCGATCGCATAGACGACTTGATCCGGAAGATCGCCGGCTTGGCCCGTGACCGGATCGCCGGCGAGGATGCTCGATCCGTTCCATTGATAGCCGACGTTCAGATGCGGTGAGATCCCCTGCACGGTTCCCGAGACAATCAGGAATGGCTGGAGACCCGGCGCGCCGGCCCCGAGCAGGTTGAGCGCATCTCCCGAGGGGATCCTGAAGTCCAGGCCGCCCGCCACGGCAGCCGAATTCTTGCGGAACGCCGAACCCTTCACGCGCACCACGATGTCGCCCATGCCGCTCGCACTTGCCGAGGCCGTGAACAGGCGCCGCGTGCCGATCGAACCGTCCGCTTGCCGGTAGAAGTGGGTCAGCGGGTTGGTGGTGCCCAGGCGCTGAATCTGCGCATCGGACACCACCGTCAGGCTCGTGGACACGACGGGCACCGCGAGCGAGACATCCAGGCGGTCGGCCACTCCTACCGTCACGTAGGTGATGAACTGATTGACGCTCGCGTCGATGTCGTTCAGCGTCGTCACGACGTCCTCGCGGCCACCGCCGAGCTGTGCGTTGTCGTGGGTGAAGACCGCCGGCACGGCGCCAAGGTCCAGCCCCTCGACGGTGCTGAACGAGAAGTGCTGAATGGCAAAACCGGTGGACACCCGCCGCGCGCCGATCGTTTCCGCCCGCTCGGCGAGGATCGGCCCGAAGCTTTGGGTGGTTCGGCGGAAGACGCCGACGCTGGCGTCGAACTCGTAGGTAAAACCGGCCGCCGGCGACGGGAGCGGCACGGTGACGAGGTGATTCACCAGCGCCGTGTTGAACTGGCTGAAGTTGAATTGAAAATCGCTGGTGAAGTGCGCGGTGTGCGCCTGCTCGCCGGGAAGGGTCGCTTCGCTATCGACGATGAGGCCGTGTGCTCCGAACAAATCGTGGAACAGCGTCGCCAGGTTGCTCACCGGCGCCGTGAGGTTGTAGGGCTCCTGGGCACTGGCAGGCGTACTCGAGGCGACGAGGCAGATGATGACCAAGAGCCGCTTGACCATGTCGTCGATCATGTCGCTCCTCTTCGGCGTTAGCGTCCGATGTCCCGGATGACCCAGTTCGATCCCGCCCGAACGACCGTGATGGTCTGCTGCGAGTCCTGCATCTGCTGACGGCCATCGACGACGATCGCGTCGTGGCGTCTGAGGCGGACCACGGCCTGCGCGCCCCGTTTTTCGATGCCCAGAATCGTGACCGTGACGCGCTGGGAGGTTACCGCGCGGAATCCTTCTTCGATGCGCCGCTGCTCGGCGGCGGTCATGTTCGGCTTCAGCGCGCGGTAGGCCGCGAGATCCTTGTCCTCGATCGCTCGCGCCCAACCTTCAATCACACGCGTAATCTGGACGTCGTCGTTCTCCACCGCCGGCGGTTTCGTGTTCGTGACGGGCGGCGCCGGAGTGGTGGCTGCCGGTGGCGCCGGTTCAACGGGTTTCGGTGGTAGCGGCGCCGCATCGACCGTGCTGGTCGCGGGAGGAAGGGCCGCCGCAGCCGACGTGGTCTGATTGGCCGGAGGCGCGAGCGGCTTGACCTCGGTCGGCGCCGGCTCCGCCGGCGGCGGCAATGCCGCCGGGCGCGATGACTCGGGCGCTGGCGGCGTCGGCGCCGTTCGTTCCGCTGCCGCGTCGCGGGCGGGCGGCGTCGGCGCCCGCGGCGCTTCGGGTCGCGGACGCGCGAGCACCTTGTATTGGCTCACGATCTCATCCTGCAGGGTGGCCACTGCCGGGGCACTAGAGTCGATGTCGCGCGCTGCCTGCAAGGCGGCGGACGCACCGTCGAGGTTGCCCGCTCCCAGCAACCGGTGTCCGCGCGCGATTGATTCGTCGAACCGTGCGATGGCGGCGGCTGCTTCGTCCCGCACGCGCTGTGCCTCGGCATCGTTCGGAAACTGCCGCAGCGCGTCGCGCGCGTAGTTGAGCGCCTCGCGGTACTGACCCGCTTTCAGGCTGCTGACCGCGAAATCCACGCGGCTCCGGTCGGAGGTGGTCGACGAGACGACTGCGGCCGCGGCGGGCGGCGGCTCCGATGGGACCGGCGTGCTGAACCAGAACCAGTAGGACGTGACCGCCGCGACCGATGCCGCCGCCACGGCTGTTCCCCAGACCAGCCCCTTCACTCTCCGTCCTTCGACTTCGCGGCCGCCGCTACCAGGACTTCCGCGCCGAGTCCCGCGCCGATCGGCGGCGGTCCGGCTCAGCAATTTCGCCACGGCGGAATTGCCCGATTCGAGGTCGCGCCTGACGCGCTTCAGGTCGGCTCGCAGTCCGGCCGCGTCCTGGTACCGCAACTCGCGATCCTTCTCGAGGCAATTCGTGATGACGTCCTGCAGCCGCGCGGGGATGTGAGGATTGAAGACGACCGGAGCGACCGGTGATTCGTTGAGAATCGCCGACAGGATGACCGCTGACGTCTTGCCGGCGAACGGTCGGTGCCCGGTGACGCATTCGTAGAGGACGATCCCGAGCGAAAACAGATCGGTGCGGCCATCGAGCAGTTCACCGGTGACCTGTTCGGGGGACATATACGAAACCGTGCCGACGGTGACGCCTTCGCCGGTCAGAGGCTCGGGCTCCGTCGTCAAGGGAACCATCGTGCCCGAGGCCTTGTCGGCGTGTTCTTCCGGTACGTGCTTCGCGAGGCCGAAATCCAGGATCTTGACGATGCCGCGATCCATCAGGAAGAGATTGGCGGGCTTGACGTCGCGATGGAGAATGCCGGCGCCGTGCGCCGCATCAAGCGCATCGGCGACCTGGATGCCGAGGTCGACCGCCTGATGGATCTTGAGCGGCCCATGCGTCAGCAGCTCGCGCAGGGTCTGCCCCTTGAGCAGCTCCATCACCAGGTACGGTCGGCTCTCGTGCTCGCCGACGTCGTAGATCGTGCAGATATTCGGGTGGTTCAGCGCAGAAGCAGCGCGTGCTTCGGCGCGAAGCCGCTGGAGGGCGCGGGGGTCCGCTAAATCGTCCGGGACGAACTTGAGGGCGACGGGCCGGCCCAGGCGAACGTCTTCGCCGGCGTAGACGACACCCATTCCACCGGCGCCCAGCTGGGCGGTGATGCGGTAGTGACTAATCGTGCGTCCGAGCATCGGTTCTGGGGGACGGCCGCGTGAGCACCTATGCTAATACCGACGAGGGCACGGCGTGTGAAATGAAAAACGCCGTTTCTCCCCTCGGTCCGCCACCGGCGGCGTGGCTGGCGCGCTACCCGAACATTTGGCCAGGGATGGGTGCTGGGCGTCGCCTGCGAAACCGGCGTTGTCGCAATTCCCCGCGCGACTCGGCCGCCCGGGTGACTCGCCGCGGTGCTACTATCCGACGCGTTCGGAAGGCCGAATCAAAGGAGCGTAGTCATGGATGCACGGCGTCTGGTCACTGTGTTGGTTCTCGCCACCGTGTTCGCCGGTGGATTTGTCCTCGGCAGCTACGTGCAGCCAGGGGCCGTCGTCGAGGCTCAAGCCGGGAAGCGCGTGTTCGAGCTCAGGACCTACACGTCGCCGGAAGGCCGGCTCGGCGACCTGCAGGCGCGCTTCCGCAACCACACCGTCAAGCTGTTCGAGAAACACGGCATCACCAGCATCGGCTACTTCGTGCCGCAGGATGCGCCGCAGTCGCAGAACACGTTGATCTACGTGCTGGCGCACAAGGACCGCGAATCAGCCAAGCAGAACTGGGCGGCGTTTCAGAAGGACCCCGACTGGCAGGCGGTCTTCAAGGAATCGCAGAAGAACGGACCGCTGCAGACGCAGGTGCAGTCGGTGTTCATGGACTCGACCGACTTCTCGCAGCTGAAATAGCGGCCGGCTTCTATCGCTGACCGGGCTCGCCGTGCTGTTCGGCGACCCGGCCGCCGCGCAGGATGTTCTGCAGCCCGTAGTTCCCTTCGTGGCAGGCGAACTCGTAGATCTGCTCGTCGTTCCAGTTCATCGGAAACTTTGCCGGTGAACGGCCGCGTGAAGGTGCTCGGGTCGTTCACGGTGAACTCGTACTGCAGCGTGCGCGCGTCGATGCGGGTGAAGCGCTCGACGAGACGCAGGTTCTCGGCGGAGCCGATCTCGTAGCCGCCCGCGCCGCGCCGCGCGCTGAAGCTGGCCATCTTCGGCGTGAAGTTCGTGCGTCTCGACGACCAGCGTATTGCCTTCCCAGCGGCCGCGCGAGTCGCCGAGCCAGGTCCGCATGCTGTCGGGCAGATGCGGGCGGCCGTTCATCGGGATGATCCGCGCGTCGTGGTTCATCTCGAGCAGCAGCACCACGTAGCCGCGGCGTCTGCACGATCTGCACGTTGTTGTTGTAGCCGCCCGGCTGGAACGGCGGTCCGGTGCTGAACCCGAGCAGGCAACGCTCCGAGAGCCCGCGATCTTCGGGGTCGTCGTCGCCGACGCCGTCGGTCCGCATGCGGACCGGATGGCCGCCGGCGGCGCGATGCGCTTCCGTCGCCTTCTGGCGCCTCAGGCGTCAGCGGCGGAATCCTGCCGTCCTGCCGGATCGACGATGAGCGAGGTCTGATTGAGGACCGTCGCCGCGCGCGCGATCGGTCCAGGCCTCCTGGCTGTAGCCGCCGGGATCGCCGGCGCCGGGACGGCCCGACGTCGCCGGCGACCGCCTGATCGCGCAGCCGCTTGGCGAGCGCGGCCGCCTCCTGGTCGGTCAGCATCGCCTTGTTCGCGAACTCCTTCGGCCGCTCGAGGGGTGTGAACGTCCAGTAAGTCCCACACGCCTTGCAGATCGGGGTCGCCCCACGGCGTGCGCGAGACGGGGTTGCCCCGGGCGGTCTGCGACAGGCCCGGCGCAGCAACTGACAGGACGAAGAGGGTGCTCAACAGGACGTGCTTTGCAGTCACGGCCTCATTATGCACCCGCGCGAGCGCCCCGAGTCGTCGAAGCTTCAGCCGGGGTGCCATGGCGGGCAGTTATCGCCGCATGTTTTCGAACAGGATGTCGGCGACGCCCCTCAGGACCCTGATAGTCGCGCGGCGCTTGGCGTCGGACGTCCGTGGCGGCGCTGGTTCACCACCGTCCCGTCGATCCGACCGTACTCGTGATCGTGGAAGGGCCGTCGACGCGTCGCGCGAACATGAACCGCTCGACCCAGAACTGATCGGAAAGATGGTCCCGCCGCACCCGTCCGTGTCGCTGGCTGGCGTCGATCATCACCCCGTCGCCCTCGTACAGTCCCACGTGAGTGACCTCCGACTGCGGGTGTCGGTCGAGAAAAAGAGCAGATCGCCGCGCCGCAAACGCTTGCCCGCCTTGTCTCCGAACCTGGACTGACTGATTGCCCGGCGCGGAAGCTCGACACCGAACTGCTGGTAGACGTACTGCGTCAGGCCCGAGCAGTCGAACGCGTTCGGGCCTTCCGCACCCCACACGTAGGGCCGCCCGATCAGGCTCGCCGCCACGTCGATCGCGTCCTGCGCGACTGCGTCAGCAGTGAAGAGAAGAAAGCAGACTGGTACCGCGCCCGTAGATTCTGGGATTCATGGGCCACCTGGAAATTGACGGGCAGGCGGGTCGCGAGCAGGGCCGGGGCAAAAGCAGCGCCAGACGGACGGCCGCATTTCTGCCAGCGTTTCAACGAGTGCATGGAGGACATGTGCGGCTGAGCTGTCGCGCGACGGAGACACCACGGGTTGTGGCCTCTGCGCCCGAGCACTAGCCGCGAACCCGGACCTCCTCGAGCTTCTCGTCCTAAAAAGTGAAGCCAGCAACGTCCCTGGACAATGTCGAGGATGAGAGGACTCGTTCTTATGACCAGCCAACATGAATTGAGACTGAAGCGAATGTTCGCGGCTGTTCTGATGGCGATCGTTGCGCTTGCGGTGAGCACGGCGCACGCGCAATCGGCTGCGGCCCGGCAGGCGACCGAGCGGGTACGAACCGCGCTCGAACGCCTGCCGAACTACGGCGTGTTCGATTTCCTTGCGTTCGAGATAGATGAGCACAGCGTCACCTTGAGCGGGTATGCGTATACCGGCACGCTCAAATCGGACGCGTCGAAAGCCGTGATGGAGCTCGGCAAATCGACGAATCGGGAACCGGATCGAGGCCCTGCCTGCCTCCCAATTCGACGACCGGATCCGGTGGTCGACGTTCTACCGGATTTACACCGATCCGTTCCTGTCGCGGTACGCCCCGGGCGGCGCCATCAACGCGCGGTACGAGGTCATCCGCAACAGCCGCTTTCCTGGCCTGCAGCCGCTCGGCAGCTATCCGATCCACATCGTCGTGAAAGGTGGCCGGACGACGCTCGTCGGCATCGTCGACAACGAGTCGGACAAGATGCTCGCGGAGGTGAGGGCGAGGGAGATTACCGGCGTGTTCGAGGTGAAGAACGAGCTGGAGGTCCTCAGCGACTGAGGCGGCGCAGCTTTTCCGACGGCCCCGCCAGCGATCGCCCGCGTCGCCGCAGGTCGGCCCAAACGTCCCCGACCCCGGCGATGCGGGCCGGCATGTTCCGCAGCGTAAACGTCCACGGATCCACTTCGCCGCGCTCGATTTCTTCCCAGCTGCACGGAGCCGACACCGGCGCGCCGCGCCTGGCGCGCACGGTGTATGCGGCCGCGAACGTCGCGCTGTAGCCGTTCCTCCCGGTATCGACATAGATCCGGCCGCTGCGATCTGCCTTGCTGAATTCCTGTGTCAGCCGATCGGGCGCAAGGCTCACGAACATCGTGCCGACCGCGTTCGCGAACTTTGCCACGCGTCCCATCGGCGTCTTGCCGTCGAGCGGGACGACGATGTGGAAGCCCTTCGAGCCTGACGTCTTGATCCAGGACGGCAGTCCGAGCCTGTCGAGCAGATCGCGCAGGCCGATCGCCGCCGCACGCACGTCAGCAGGATCATCGCGCGACGGATCGAGATCGAAGACGCAGAGATCGGGGTAGTAGAGTTCGGGCACCCTCGACGTCCAGACGTGCTGCGTGATCGTGTTCTGATTGGTCACCCACAGGAGCGACTGGACGTCGGTGATCACGGGATGGTGGACCACGCCATCCTTCTTCGGGACCTCGACGCGCTGCAGCCACTCGGGAAATCCTTTCGAGACGTCCTTCTGCCAGAACCCCTTGCGGCCGATTCCCGACCGGGTATCGCTCCATCGTGACCGGCCGGCCGCGCAGGTGCGGAAGGATCACCGACGCCAGGCCTTCGTAGTAGGCCGCGAGATCGCCCTTGGTAATCCCGTCGTCGGGGAAGAGCACCTTGTCCGGATGGGTGATCATGGTGAACGCGTTCGGAATCAGACCTGGCGCGGGTCCTTGTCGAAACGGACGCCGAGGAGCCGCGGGTGCCGCAGCTTGCCGTGGCCGGTCCATTCGATGAAGGCGACCTGCACCACGATCTCCGGACGGACCCAATGCGCGCGCAGACGGGGCAGGCCGGTGGCGCGCGTGAACGGCGACTGCGGTCAGCTCCATCGCATCGAGGCGTCGGCGCAAGTCGAGCAGGAGCTTCGTATCGAAGCCGGTGCCGATCTTCCCGGCAAAGACGAAATCGCGCCTTCGTAGTAGCCGACGAGCAGCGCGCCCAGGCCGACGCGCGTGCCCTGCGGATCGGTGAAGCCGCCCACCACGAGCTCCTGCGACGCTTCGCATTTCATCTTCAGCCAGTGCTTCGACCGGCGATGCTCGTACGGCGAGCCGCGGCGCTTGGCGATGACACCTTCCCAGCCCTCATGCCGCGCGCGCTCCCACGGCGTCGGGATCGTCAAGGAGCTCGACGCGCTGCATCGGTGGCTGAAAAGGCAGCGCCTCCAGGAGGGCGCGGCGTTCTTCGAGCGGAAGGTGTCGTGACGAGCCGTCCGCTCGAGCCAGAGGATGTCGAAGACGTGATAGCCGCTCCGCCCGTCCCACGTGACCTCGCCGTCGAGAATCACCTCGTCGATCGGAAGGTCGGCGATCGCGCGCGGCCACCTGCGGGGAGCTGCCTGGAGCAAGCGGTTGCGTGAGTACAGCCGGACGCTCGAGCGCCGCGTTTGTAGGCGAGAAGCCTGATCCCGTCGAACTTCCGCTCGAAGACCCAGTCGGGCCCGGCGAAGCGATCCTGGGTCAGCGTCGCGGCCATCGGCTCGAGCCAGTCGGGCATCTTCGAGGGGTTCACGCCCGACCCGCCGTCACGAGCTCATCGTTTCGACGCCGAGCGGGACGATGGCGGTCAAGGTTGTCCCTTGCGGACCTGTCTGGATCGTCGAGGCGGCCGTTGACGTAGTGAAGTCGCTCGCGCATTCCGACGATACCCAGCCCACCCGCCTGCTGCCGCTGATCGCCCGGTTCGTAGCCCGCCGGCATGCCGGACCCGAAGTCCTGGATCTGCACCATCGCCAGGTCCGGCTGCCGAATCAGGCGGATGACGGCTTTCGGGCTGCCCGAGTGGCGGACGACGTTGCTGAGCGCTTCCTGCACGATCCGAAAGAGGTCGCGCTCGACGCCGATCGGCAGGCGCTCCATCTCGTCCTCGGCCTCGAGCTCGATTTCGATGTTGCTACGGCGCTCCAGCCCGTCAGCGAACCACTTCAGCGCCGAGGTGAGACCGACCTCGTCGAGCATCGGTGGGTGCAGCACGTAGGACAGCAGGCGCACCTGCTTCAACCCCTCGTCGCAGTGGTGCGCGACCTCGGCGAGGGTTTCTGCCTCGCGGAGAGGGCACCGCGACCGACCTCCGGAGCGTCGCGAGAAACGCGCTGATGCCGAACAGGCACTGCGCCACGCCGTCGTGAAGCTCCCTGGCGATCCGGCGCCGCTCTTCGTCCTGGGTATTGCGCAGCCGTGCCGAGAGCGACCGCAGTTCCTCTTCCGCGGTCTTCAGCGCCGTCACGTCCGCGGCCGAACCGAGAACCTGCGTCGGGCGGCCTTCCGCGTCCCTCGCGAACACCGTCGCGCAGCGGCTGATCCACCGCCACTCGCCGTTCTTGTGCCTGAAGCGGAAGAGGTCCTCGAAAATATCCCCGTCCTTGCCTCGCGCGTACGCGTCCGCAAGCCGCGGCAGCTTCGCGAGGTCGTCGGGGTGCATCGTGCTTGGCACGAATCGGCTGCCCATCTCCATGACTTCCTGCGCCGTGTAGCCGAGGACGTTCGCGCTCCGCTCGTTCACGTAGACGTTGCGCTGCTCGGTCAGGTCGTACAGGAACAACACGTTGGGGATCGTTTCGGCGAGGCGCTGCACGAAGTACCTGGATTGCTCGAGGTCGTTCGCCGCGCGCTTCGCGACGGTCAGGTCGCGGACGATGCTGAGCACGTTGTCCGGCGGGAGTTGGACCAGGCGCGCCTCGAACGAGCGCACCTCGCCTGAGAGCGTCAGCTGGTACTCAACCGCCTCAGCCTGACCCGAATCGACGACCCGCGCGAAGGCCGGTTCGATGATGGCGGCCACCTCTGGTGGCAGCACGTCGCGATAGCTCTTTCCCAGGAACAGGTCCGGCGTTGTGTACAGCTCCGCGGCGGCGTTGTAATCCTCCGCGGCGGCGTAGTAATCGACGAACGTGCCGTCGCGGTCCTGGACGAACATCAAGTCGGGCATGGCCTGGAGGATCGCCCGCGTCTTGGCCTCGCTCGCCTGAAGAGCCTTGTCGGACTGCCGCCGCTTCGTTTCGAGAAACGCCCGCTGGGTGAAGACGTTCGAGAGATTGGCGATCGCGTCGGGATCGGCCTTGAACGCCTGACCGAGGTTCGCGGCCAGGGCGTGGAAGAAGGGGTCGCCGCTCGTCGTGCCCGCCGTCGTCAACGCGTTCAGGAGCGACCGGGTGGCCCGGGTTCTTCTGATCCGATCGAACAGGAGAATGACGGTGAGGAGTGCAAGGAGCGCCAGGGCGAACGCCATCGTCAGGAGGCCCTAATCTTAAATCTGAAACCTGAAATCTCGAACTCCACAATCCCCGGGCTTGCTAGCATTAATCCTCCACCGGACGTTGTCGGCCTGACCGAGCGCTCGCTACACTAGCGCCCTTGCGTCCGCTCCGCCTCTACCTGCTTGTCCTGGTTCTTGGCGCCCTCCTGCCGGGCGCTCTGCTGACCGGCATCCTCGTGTGGCGCGCGTTCGCCAACAACCGGGCGGTCAGCGAGCGCAGGTTGATCGAGTCGGCGCGCGTCGACGCGTCGGCACTCGACCGCGAGTTTGCGAGCATCATCGGCACGCTGGGACTGCTCGCGACCTCTCCAGCGCTGGAAGACGAAGATCTCAAAGGGTTCTACGAGGAGGGGCAGCGCGTGCAGTCGACGCATCCAGGCTGGTACGCGATCCTCTTACTCTCGGGCGACGGCCGGCCGCTCCTGAGCACGCGGCAGCCCTGGGGCGCGCCGCTTCAGGCCGTGTCCGACTCCGAAAGCCTGCAACGGCTGGTGACCACGCAAAAGCCCGTCGTCGGAAACGTCCGTTCCGCCCCCCAGGGCGACTCCGAGCCGGTCGTTGCGATCCGAGTACCGGTGATGCGGCAGAGCCGGGTGAAATACGCGCTGTCGGCGATCGTCAACGTGGATTCGCTGGCGCGCCTCGTTCCGCAGCAACTCCCAGACTCGGAGGAGTGGACCCGGACGATTCTCGACTCGGAAGGCACGATCGCCGTGCGGACCCGCGGGGCGGAGGACTACGTTGGCGCGCCGGCGAACGAGGCGTTTCGCGTACGAATCCGGGAAGCCCCCGAGTCGGTCTCCAACGAGACGACGCGTGAGGGCACCCGGGTGTACGCGGCGTTCAGCCGCGGGACTTACGGATGGACCGCGGTCGTCGTCGTGCCACGCGCCGTGCTCGACGCGCCGCTGCGCGGGTCGACGATCGGCGTGCTCACCGGTGCCGCCCTGCTGCTGCTGTGCGGCCTCGCCGTCGTGCTGCTCGTATCGCGCCGGCTGTCCACCGATCTCGCGGCGGCGAGCGCGGCGGCGGAGGCCGTGGCCGAAGGCCGGCCGTTACCACGGGCCGATCCGCATGTGGCTGAAACCATGCGGCTGCATCGCTCACTCGAGACCGCGGCAGCGCTGCTCGACAATCGCGCGCGCGAGCGCGACGAACAGATCCGGCGGGCAGATGCGGCCCGCCGCGAGGCCGAGGAAGCCAACCAGACGAAGGATCAGTTCCTGGCGGTCCTCGGCCACGAGCTGCGGAACCCGCTGGCGCCCAGCCTGACCGCGCTCGAGCTGATGAAAGCGCGGGATCCGACCGTCTTCAAGCGCGAACGCGAAGTCCTGGAGCGGCAGGTCGCCCACATGGTTCGGCTCGTCAACGACCTGCTCGACGTCTCGCGTCTCGCGCGCGGCAAGGTTCACCTCGATCGCCGGCGGTTCGAGCTGCGCGAGGCGGTCGATCGCGCAGTCGACATGGCGCGCCCTCTGCTCGCCCAGCACCGGCACACGCTGGATGTGTCCGTGCCGGCGAGCGGGCTGCTGCTCGACGCCGACCTCGACCGGATCGTGCAGATACTTTCGAACCTGCTGACGAACGCCGCGAAGTACACGCCGCCTGGCGGGCGCGTCGCACTCGTCGCGTCGGCGTCGGCGGATCGCGTCGTCATCGCGTGTGAAGACGACGGCCCCGGGATCCCCGAAGACCTCATGCCGAAGCTGTTCGACCCGTTCGCGCAGGGGCCCCGCGCGCTCGATCGCCGTGAAGGGGGCCTCGGTCTCGGCCTGGCGCTCGCGCGCACCTTCACCGAGCTCCACGGCGGCACGATCAGCATCGAAGCGCGGCAGCCGCAAGCCGGCAGCCGCTTCGTGGTGACGCTGCCGATGGCGTCGTTGACCGCGTTGAGCGAGCCGGACGGCCCGCTGCGCGCCGACCAGGCCGTGGCGGCGCAACGGATCCTGGTGGTCGACGACAACGCGGACGCGTGCGAGATGCTGCGCCTGGCGCTCGGACAGGCCGGACACGAACTGGCGGTCGCGGCCAATGGTCCGGACGCGCTCGCCCTTGCCGCCGGCTTCCGGCCCAGCGTCGGCGTCCTCGACATCGGTCTGCCCGGCATGGACGGGTACGATCTTGCGCGACGCCTTCGCGCGGCGTATCCGCGGATCCGATTGATTGCGCTGACCGGTTACGGCCGGGCGGGCGATCTCGAGGCGGCCACCGCCGCCGGGTTCGACGCGCATTGCGCGAAGCCGATTACCACGGCGGCCCTGCTGGAGCTGATTGGGGGAAACTCAGGAGCTGAGGGGCTGAGAAGCTAGAGCGGTTCCTGAATTCTTCAGCTTCCCGCTTCCCACAACTGCCAACCAGAAGACGGCATTTACTGAGACGATCGCCGACAGCACCGAAAACAGGCGCGACCCGAACTGCAACTCGATCATGTTTTCGCCGCGCTCGATTGGAATCGCCTTGTACGCCATATTGGCGCGGTAGACGGGCACCGCCTTTCCGTTGACTCTCGCCTTCCAGTACGGGTGCCACGCATCCGCGTAGTACATCCACGACGCGGCCAGTTCCGGATTGTTCACGCTGATCGTCAACGTGTTGGCGTCGAATCGCGTCACCTCGAAGGGAAGCGGACGCGAATCGTCGGCCGAGAGCGGTCGCTGCGAGACCCAGCGTGGGGCGCGCTGATTTGGTCCATCGCCTTCACGTCGAAGCACGAACAACACGTTCCCGGCGTACGCGCCATCGGTCATCAGCGGCACGAGGTCGGCGGGCGATCCAACCGAATAGGCGGCGGCGAAAAAGCGGATCTTGTCGGCGGTCACGCCGGCCACCTCACCGGCGCCCGGACGATCGATCGGGAAGATCAAGGCGCCGAGGTCCATCTTGGGCGGCAGCGCTGACGCATCGTCGATCGGTGCGCCCCAATACATCCGCATCAACTGGTCGACCGGACGCAGCCAGGAGTCCATCCTGAACGAGGATCCCGCTTCGTCGGTGAAGAGGAACGCGTGATTGGTCCAGTACTCGGTGCCACGCGCGCCCCGGCCCTGCAGCGAACGCCTCAACGCTTGATGGAAGCTCAGCGTGGATCGCAGGCGGCCGCTGGTGAGCAGGGCGGCTCTGATATCGGGATCGCGCCGGCGCGGCACGGCCATCGGCGCCGGACGAACGGCGACTCGCGCCGGCGGCGGCACCACATCGCTGCGGGTGAGGAGGTGATTGAACTTGAAGCGATACACGTCATAGGTGACGAAACCCAGGACGATTGCCATCACCACGACTCGCAGACGGCGGGGGGTAAACGACGTGGCGCCGACGATCAGGGCGCCGGCCGCCGCCAGCGCCGCCGAGGCGTGGAGGCGCCGGGCCACGAGCGTGAGCTCGGACATGTGATCGGGCCGGCCGATCACGGGGTCCGGGTCCATGTAGTGAAGGAGGGTGACCGGCGAACGCGCCAGGTCGAGCGCCAGCCAGGCGCCGCCGAGGAGCACGATCGACGCCACCAACCCGGCGGCGCGCACGAAAGCCCGCCGGTCGTGACGCTCGAACAACCGCTCGAAGCCGATGCCGGCCACGAACACGAGGAGCACCTTGACCAGCGGCGACACCAGCGCAATGTGCCGGAAAAATCTCATCGCCGGCCAGACGTGGAACGCCGCGATTGAGACCAGTGTGCCGAGCGAGAAGAGCAGCATCACGATCGCCAGCACGACGAAATGGACACGGCGACGATCCGCACCGAGCAGACCGACGAGGGCCAGCGGCAGCAAAAGGATCCCGCCGTACAGCGTCATGTCCAGCCACGGCGAGACATTCAAGATGAGGTCGAGCCACTGCTGCAGGCCGGCCTCGCCCCCGTAAAACAGGAAGCCGTCCAGGGTCGTGCTCCCGTCCGGGTTCCGGCCCGCGCTATAGGTGACCAGAGGACCGGTGCCGATGACGAGGCAGGCGTAGACCACGACGAACGAGGTGGCGCTGGCCAGGATCGCTGCCACGGCCGGCCCGTTCAGGCGAAGCGTATCGGATCCGTTCCCCGAGCAACCGATGGTGTGAGGCGGCAAAGCCGGCGAAGTAGACGAACACCGCGAACGACGCGACCGGGATGAAGTACGGCAGGTTGCCGATCACCTGCAGCGCCAGGAGATTCGCGGCGAGGAAGAACCAGCGCCAGCGCCCGGTGTCGATGAATCGATGCCCGAGCTCGATCACCAGCGGCAGCGCGTAGTAGAGCCGGAAATTCCAGTACGGCTGGTCCAGCCAGACGCACGATCCGAGCACGCTCACCGCAATGAAACAGACCGTCGCCGGCCCGAAGAACCGGCGTGCCAGCAGCCAGGTGCCGACGAGCAGGATCATCTCGTCGACGAACATCCCGAGATGAAAGACAGTCAGCAGGTCGATGTCGGGCAGAAGCGGACCTGCAGGCATGAGCGCGTTCTGCAGGAAGCTGCCCTGGACCGCGTACCACAGCGCGGCGACGGTCCCGTGGCTCATGTACGGGATCCACTGCGCGACGCCGCCGCCCTGGATGGCGTTGTTCAGGAAAAAATATTGAAGCGTGAAGTACTGGAAGCCGTCGTGCGTGGCAGGGACGCGGTGCTGCAGGATTGCCGTGGCCGTGTGCGCCAGCTCGATCGCGACGAGTGCGAGAAAGGCGAGGCGGGACGACACCCGACTATTAGAACTCAGGAACTGAGGAACTTAGGAACTGAGCAATTCTGAGTTCCTGAGTTCCTGAGTTCCTGAGCTCCTGAGTTTCAGAAGGTCACCTGCACCCCGAACTTGACGATGCGCGCCGGGAGAATTGCGGCCGGCACCTGCCATTGGGAGCCGGTGGTGGCGCCGGCGGTAGCGCCATAATTGTTGCTCTGCACCAGGATCGCATTCCCGTTCAGCGCGTTGAACAGGTCCAGCGTTGCCTGGAAGCGGGTCCGGTTCACATTGAACCGTTTCGCGAACCGGAAGTCCAGCTGATACATTCGCTCGCCGTACTCGGTTCTCGGCTCAACCAGGGCGACCTGAGTGTTGTTGCCCACCGACAGCAAGCGACCGAGCGACGGTAGGATCTGGGCATTGGTGAAGGTGCCGCCGGCCGTAGTCTCTGGTCCCGGGCTGGTCTGAAACGTTCCCGACAGCTGGATATCGAATGGCAGCGTGTAGGCGCCGAGCAGCTTCAACTGGGTGAGGAAGGGTGACTTGGTGCTGCAATAGCGGTCGCTGTTGACGGAGGTGGCGGCCGCCGCCTCAGGCAGGTTCCTCGCGACGTCGCAGTCCTCCGAGTAGGTGCTGCCGGTGCTGATACCGCCCTGCAGCAGCACTTTCGGCAGCCGGGCATTGACTGTCAGGTCGACGCCGTTCCAGTGCTCGTACTGACTGCCGAAGTTGCTCGCGAAGGTCGTGACCCGATCCTGCAGCCCGAGCTTCGTGGGATTCAGGTCCAGCAGCCCGCAGATCCGCTCGCCGCCGCCGCCAGGCAGTCGCGAGTCTGCCGGCGCCGTGACACAGAATGGGTCGTAGTCCTGCGCCCCGACGAGCGCATTGTCGGTCACGGTGAAGTTGCCATAAATGCGGCGGAAGTACGCGACGTTCATCGACATGCGAGGCATGAGCTCGTGCTGGACGCCGGTTGAGAATTCCCAGTTGTACGGCCGGTTCTGGAAGCCGTGCGACCACTCCGGGTCGTAGCGTGCCGACAGGACTGGCCTCCCGAAGTTCAGGTTCGAGTTCGTGGTCAGCTCGCCGTTCGGGTTCGGATTGAGCGGATCGCCCTGGATGATACGATCGCCGTTGTCGACCCACGTGCGCGTCGTCGAGTTGTTGCTCTGAATGGGATTGATGGTGCTCGCGCGTCCGGTGCCCTCGCCGAGGACGTAGCGGTTGACGCTCGCCTTGACGGCAGTCTTGCCGTTCCCGAACAGGTCGTAGGCGAGCCCGAGGCGCGGATTCAGATCCTTCCAGTTGACGACGTCCTGCCCCGGGAACGTTCGCTCCACTGGTACGAACTGAGTCGGCGGCGTACGCTGATCGGGATAGTTGCTCTTGAAGTAGTCGAGGCGGAGGCCGGCGTTCACGGTCAAGCGGTTGACGGTCCACTGATCCTGCGCGTAGAGCCCGAGGTTGGGCCAGACCTTGTTGACGGCTAGCGTGGGTGTGCCCAGATAAGTGACGCTGCTCGGCACGCCGTTGAAGGCGCTGATCGTCATGTCGCCGACGCGGGTCGCCGTCTGTTCGTACGTGCCCATCGTGAGCGTATAGCCGACCTTCATCGCATGAGATCCGGTCACGTAGGAGACCGAGCCCCGGGAACCGTACACAGGCGTGTAGGCGCGCATGCTGGTCACGGCCGCACGGTAGATGACGCCGCGTCCGGCGTCGGTGATTTGCGGCGCCACCGATTCAGGGCGCGGGTTGAATTGCTGATCCTCGAGGATGTAGGAGCCGCCCACTTCAGCGAGCAGCCGGTTGGTGATCGGCGACGACCAGGTCGCCTGATACACGTTGTTCGGGATGTGCAGCAGCACTGACGCGTCCGGCGTGACGGGAAGCGGAGAAAGCGCCCGGCCGACGAGGAAATGACAGTGGCAGCTGTTGTTGTACGACAGGTACGCGGCAATCTTGTTGCGCGCGGTCACCTGCCAGGTGAGCCGCGTCGAGATGTCCTTCGAATACTGATCGTCGACCGCCTGTTGCGTCAGGTCGGGGACGTAGTCCCACGCGGCGGGATCGACGGCGGCGTAGGTGCCGCCCACCAGCTGGTCGGTGACGGTGTAGGTATAGGTCAGAAAGAACCAGAGCTTGTCCCGTTTGATGGGCCCGCCGAAGGTCGGGTTGACGCTCCACATCTGATCGAGCCTGTTCGCGTCGCGCAGGCCGCGGTCGCGCAGTTCCTGGTTGTTGTTCTCTGACTGCAGGGTTGGGGAGGCCCAGTTGCCGAAGAAGCCGCCGCGGAAGGTGTTGCCCCCCTCGCGCGGAATCAGGTTGATCCGGATCCCGCCGGTCTCGGTGTCGGCCGAGGCGGCGGCGACGCTGATGTTGTACTCCTCGATGTTGCCGTCGGTGAAGACCACCGCCGAAGAGTCGGGTCGCGTCCACGCCGAGGTCGACATGCCGTCGAGGTCGATCCGCTGATCCGTCTGGCGGCCGCCGTGAATCGCCATGGTCATGAAGCTCTGGCCCGAGCTGCCGCCGACGTCCTGGTTGACCGGCGATCCGACGACCTGGCCGCCCGTGACGCCGGGAATCAGGATGCCCATGTTCTGGAACGAGCGGCCGGTCGGGACGCTGTCGATGACGTCGCGCGTCACCACCACCTGCTGCTTCGTATTCTGGAGGTCGACGACCGGCGACTGGCCTGACACGGTGATCGTCTCCGCCACGCTGCCGACCTGCAGTTCCGCGTTGATGGCCGCGGTGAATCCGGTCGTGAGCTGAATGCCCTCGCGCCGGACCGAGTTGAAGCCCTCCAGCGCGAAGGTCACGGTGTAGGTGCCCGGCCGCAGCTCGATGATCTGATACCGGCCTTCGCCATCAGTCACCGCGGTCCTGACCTTTTCAATGAGCGCCGGACTGGTCGCTTCCACGGTCACGCCCGGCAGGACGGCGCCGGTGGTATCGCGAACAACTCCTGCGATGCTGCCGGCGGCCGTTTGCGCCACCGCCCAGGCGGGCGTTCCGAGCAGCACTGCGACGATGACGATCCGCGCGCAACCTCGTGTCATTGCCAACTCCCCGGGCGTCGCGGGATGGTCACGACGCCCCACACCGAACGAGCTTGTCGGCCGAAGTCCGATTGAGTCTGCTGGTCGAAGTCTGTGGAGAATAGGCAGCGAAGTGGGCGAAGTCAAGGCATTACCGGAGGGTACGCAGGGGCGTACCCTCCGGGAATCCAACTAGATGGAGAGCTGTTCGAGGCGGCCGCTGCTGTCGCCGACCGCTTCGACACCCGTGATCCCGAGGCGATCCAGGAGCGCCAGGTGCAGGTTCGCCAGGGGCGTATCCATCGCGTAGCGGATATGCCGCCCGCCTTGGATCGTCCCCGCGCCGCCGCCCACCAGCAGCACCGGCAGGCCGCTCGGCGCATGAAGGTTGCTGTCGGCCATGCCCGCGCCGTAGATGATCATCACGTTGTCGAGCAGCGTCCCGTCGCCGTCCGGCGTGTTGCGAAGCTTGTCCACGTAATAGGCAAAGAGCGACATGTGGTGCACGTTGATCTTGGCGAGGTTCGCCAGCTTCGCCGGATCGTTGAGGTGATGCGAGATCGGGTGATGCGACTCCGGGACGCCGATTTGCGGGTATGACCGGCCGCTCAATTCCCGGGCGATCATGAACGTGATCACGCGCGTCAGGTCGGTCTGATACGCGAGCAGCTGCAGGTCGAACATCAGCTTGACGTGGTCCTCGTACACAGTGGGAATGCCGGCCGGCTGGTCGAGGGTAATCGACAGCTCGCGGCTGTTCTGTTCCTCGGCTTTCTGAATACGCCGCTCGATGTCGCGCAGCGCATCCAGATACTCGGACAGCTTGCCCCGGTCGCGCGGCCCCACGCGCCGGTTCAGATCCGCAATCCGGTCGGTGACCGAATCGAGGATGCTGCGATCGGCGGCGATGCGGCTCTGGCGCGCCGCCGGATCGAGGTCGCCTTCGCCGAACAGGCGCTCGAACAGGGCGCGCGGGTCGTTCTCCATCGGCAGGGGCGTCGACGTGCTGCGCCACGAGATCGTGTTGGTGTACGCGCAGCTGTAGCCGGCGTCGCACGAGCCGGCGAAATCGCGACCCTCGATGGCGAGCTCCAGCGACGCGAGTTGCGTGTGCTTCCCGAACTCCGCGGCGGCAATCTGATCAGTGGAGACGCCCGCGGAGATCTCCGACCCCTGCGCGCGTTTCGGGATCACGTGCGTCATGAATCGCGTGGAGGCACGCGCGTGCACGCCGGCCGCGGCGCCCGCCGGCGAGTTGGCTGGCGGCTTGCTGCTGAGTCCGCTCAACACGATGACCCGGTCGCGGAACGGCTCCAGCGGCTTGAGCGTCGGGGAGAACTCGAAGTCGGCGCCGTCCTTCGCCGGCGTCCAGCTCGGCATCATCATCCCGTTGGGCGTGTAGACGACGCCGAAGCGCCGCACCGGGGCGGCGGCGGTCTTCTGCAGCGCCGTCAGCGCCGGCACCATGCTGTCCAGCAGCGGCAGCGCCAGCGCCGTGCCCAGTCCGCGCAGCACGGTTCGCCGCGGGATTGCCATCTTCGTGAGAATCATGACTCCGACCTCCGCATCTGGAACGCCCCGCTATTAACGATCCCGAGAATGATCGACGACCACCGGTAGTCCTGCGGCGCGGCGCCGCGAGCGATCCGCCGGACCGATGGCAGGTCGTAGTACTCGATGCCGCGGCCCAGCGCGTAAGCCAGCAGCCTCTCGGTGACATTGGCGGCAAACTGATCGCGCTGCTGCATCAGCAGCGCCCGCAGGCCCGGCATCCCCTGGAACGCCGCGCCGCTCGGCAAGGTGCCCGACGCGTCGACGGGCGTGCCCGCCTCCTCGGTGCGCCAGCGGCCGATCGGATCGAAGTTATCGAGCGCGAACCCCAGCGGATCCATCACCGAATGACAGCCCGAGCACGCCGGGTTGTTGCGATGGGTCTCGAGCCGCTCGCGCACCGACACCAGCTTGCCGCCTTCGCCGCGTTCCTGCAGCGCCGGCACGTCGGGCGGCGGCGGCGGTGGCGGTGTGCCGAGGATCGTCTCGAGCAGCCACTTCCCGCGGAGCACCGGCGACGTGCGGTTGGGATACGACGTGACGGTCAGCAGGCTTCCCTGGCCGAGCAGCCCGCCGCGCCGGCCGTCGGTCAACGCCACGCGCCGGAAGCGGTCGCCGTAAACGTTCGGAATCCCGTAGTGCCGCGCGAGCCGCTCGTTCACGAAGGTGTAATCCGCGCTCAAGAGCTCGACGACGCGGCGATCCTCCTTCAACTGGCTCTCGAAGAAGAGTGCCGTTTCCTGGAGGAACGCCTCGCGAAGGTTCTCGTCGAAATCAGGGAAGAGATCGGCATCCGGCGAGACGTCGCGGATGTTCTTCAGCACCAGCCACTGCCCGGCGAAGTTCTCGACGAGCGCTTTCGAGCGCGGATCGGCGAACATGCGCCGGACCTGCTGCTCGAGGACCGCTGGATCCTTCAGCCTGCCGCGTTCCGCGGCCGTCAGCAGCTCATCGTCAGGAATGCTGCTCCACAGAAAGAACGACAGCCGGCTCGCCAGCTCGACGTCGGTGAGGCGGTACACCCCGTTCGCCGCAACCCCGAGGGCCTGCCCTGAGCGGAGTCGAAGGGCTCCTGTTCGATGCGGAACAGAAAATCGGGGCTGACGAGGATGCGCTCGAGACCTTGCTGGATGCCCGCTTCGAAGCCGCCATCGCGTTGGCCGCGGTTGTAGAACTCCATCAGTGTCTGGACGTCGCGATCGGTCAGCGGCCGCCGATAGGCGCGATGAGCGACAGTCGACAGGATGGTCCGCGCGCACGCGTCGTTGCCACGCGCGCCGGCGGCGCGGGGCTGACAGGTGAAGATCCTGCGGCGCGACGGCGTGTCGCCGGGGCCGGACGGGTCGTGGGGACCCTCGACGATGACCGTGTCCACACCCGGGTTCGAGTCGAACATCTCGTCGCTCGACAGCGGCCAGCCGCCCTGTCGCGGCTGGGCCACTTCGTCGGCTTCCCAGGACTTGCGCACGAACGTGATCCCGACCTCGTGCTGTCCCGCCTTGACGGGCAGTCGCACTTCGAGATCGTCATGCATCTGCAGCAAGTACTTCTCCCACTCGGGGCTGCCGTAGAGCGTGCCGCCCCAGCTGGCCGGCGCCGCGCCTTCCTTCATGCCGCCGATGGTGAAGACCTTCACCCGCCGGCGGTCGAGGCGTACCTCGAGGTCGTGCAGATCGGCAAGCCCCTTGATGTAGTTGTAGTTGTTGGTCTGCAGGCGAATCCTGACGATGTACTCGCCGTCGGCCGGGAAGTAGTGCTCGACGACCGTGCCGCCGCGCGATCCAAAGGGCAGGCGCTCGTCGAGACGATCGTCCTGAACGAGCTGCCGCGGCAGGCGGTAGGTTTCGATCGTCGTGGCCGTCGAGCGGCCGACCGCGAGCCGGGCGATCTTGCGCGCCGCCGAGAGGTACCGGGCGGCGAGCACCGGCGACACCGTCAGCACATCGGCGTTGTTGTCGAAGCCGTGCGCGTCGGTATCGTCCGCCGGCAGCAGGCTGCGCCCGTCGATCTCCAGGGCCAGCAGGTCGCGAACGCTGTTGGAGTACTCGGTCCGGTTCAGGCGATGCACGGTGGGGCGGCCCGGGTTCGGCGCGGCATTGGACGCGCGCTCCAGCGACGTTTCGAGAGCGCCCATGAACGCCGACGAGGCGGCGGCGTCCGGACGTGGGCGGCCGACCGGTGGCATCTGCCCCGCGCGGATCTTGCGCAGGACCTTTTCCCACGCTTCGGCACGCGGCCCGACGTTGGCGACATCGATATCGTCGAGCGTCAGCCCCGCGGTCTTGAGGCGCGCGTTGTGGCACGTCACGCAGTACCGATCGAGCAGGGCGCGATCCGGCGCCGGCTCGGTCCGAGCCGCACCCGCCTGGACGGCGCTGGCCGCCGCGTCCGCCTTGACCGCGCCCGCAATCGCGGTGCTCCACACGACCACGACCGTCGCCACCGAGAGCACTCGAATGATTTGTCCTGTGCGCATCCAGCCTGCCTCGTCGAATGTGTCCCCGAGGAAAAACGTCTATAAACGTCCAGTTCAAGTATCGGGGGGAATCCGTAGAAGTCAACGTCGAAAAACTGGGCATTCGACCACGGAATGACTCATAATTCGGTTTTCCCGGATCGGCCCCTCAGCCTTCAAAATCGGTAGGAGATGTGGGAATGAAAGCTTGCAAGGCCCTGGTCGCGTTCGCCTGTGTCGCGCTCATCGGGGCGTCCGCCGCAGCGC
This sequence comes from uncultured Acidobacteriota bacterium, assembly GCA_963825245.1. GTDB lineage: Bacteria > Acidobacteriota > Vicinamibacteria > Vicinamibacterales > CAVVIG01 > CAVREM01. The sequence goes on along the minus strand of CAWGSJ010000014.1, from coordinate 220,085 downwards.
AGACCCGTCCCGATCTGCGCCTGGTTCAGGCCGTCGAACAGCGCGACTCACGTGCCGTGGAGGCGCTGCTCAAGCAACGCGTCGACGTCAACGCCGCGCAGCCGGACGGCGCCACTGCTTTGCACTGGGCCGCGCATTGGGACGACGTCGCCACCGCCGAACGCCTGGTCCGAGCGGGCGCGAAGGTGAATGCGGCCAACGATCTCGGGGTGACGCCGCTCGCGCTGGCGTGTGAAAACGGCAGCGCGCCGATGGTGGAGGCGCTGCTCAAGGCGGGTGCGAACCCCGACGTGAAGCTGCCCAGCGGCGAAACGGCCCTGATGACCGCCTCGCGCACGGGCAGCGTAGGCGTGGTCCAGGCCCTGATCGGCAAGAGCGCCGACATCAATGCCAAGGAGCTGACGCACGGCCAGACCGCGCTGATGTGGGCCGTGGCAAACCGTCAGACGGATGTCGTTCGGGTCCTGGTCGCAGCCGGCGCCGACGTGCAGGCGCGCTCGGACGTCAGGCCGCGTGTCATGCACACCGGCAACCGCTTCGGCGATCGCAACGAGTCCCGAGGCGTGGCGACGCTCGATCTCGGAGGGTTCACGCCGCTGCTCTTCGCCGCGCGGCAAGGCGACATCGAGTCGGGGCGCATCCTGCTCGCCGCGGGCGCGAAGGTGGACGACCTCGCGCCGATCGGCGCGACCGCGTTGGTCGTGGCCGCTCATAGCGGGCAGGGCGCGTTCGCGGCGATGCTGCTCGACAAGGGCGCGGACGCGAACGCCGCCGCCGCCGGCTACTCCGCGCTGCACATGGCGGTGCTGCGGGGTGATCTTGATCTGGTGAAGGCGCTGCTTGCGCGCGGCGCGAATCCGAACGCCGCGATCGCGAAGGGCACGCCGTCGCGCTACTACAGTAAGGACTGGGCGCTCAATGCGAGCGCGCTCACCGGCGCGACGCCGCTCTGGCAGGCCGCACGCTACGGCGACGTGCCGATCATGAAGGCGCTCGTGGCCGCGGGCGCCAATCCCAAGTTCGCGTTCGCTGACGGCAGCACGATCCTCATCGTCGCCGTCGGGGCGAATTCCGGCTACGGCACGGGCGATCGCCGCGAGCGCTATCTGGGCCCCGGCGACATCGCGCCGACGCCGGAAGAGAACGAGCGGGTCAGCTACGCCGCCGCCGCGGCGGCGCTCGAGCTGGGTGCGGACATCAACGCCACGAATCAGGGCGGGGATACCGCCCTGCATGTCGCGGCGCAGCAGGCGGTCGATTCCGTCGCACGCCTCCTCGTCGAGAAGGGCGCGAACATCGAGGCGGCCAACAAGCGCGGTCTCACGCCGCTTGGCGTCGCCATCGTGCCGCGGCCGCGAAATCCGCTGCAGATCGACGGCCCGGATCGGCGGGCCAGTACAGCAGCCGTGCTGCGGAAGCTCGGGGCGAAAGAACCCGACCCGTCCGCGCTCAAGCCACAGGCAATGCCGGGGTTTGGCCAGCCGGGCCAACCGCCGGGCCAGGGCCAACCGCCCGCCCAGGGCCAGCCCCCTGCGCCGGGCCAGCCGGCGCCGGTGCAGCGGCCACAGCCCCAGGGGTAACTCCGACAAACGCGCCACGAAGACACGAAAATCGAGCCGCGAAAGCGCGAAAACACGAAAATTTTTGATCCTTCGTGTTTTCGTGGCAATTCTTGTTACCTGAGATCAGGTACCCGCCCCGAGTTTTGATTGACAGCCATTCGGCCACACCCGATCATCTGCCAAGACGCACGGAGTGTGCGCCGGAGCAGGAGATTCGTGTCACCAAAGGCGCTGATTGTCGTCGCCATTGCATGGTTCGCGAGTCTCGTCGGAATGGCTCAAGCGCCGCCGGCGGGATCCCCGTCCGCTGTTCAGACCGCCGCTTCTCCCGGCGCCGACGTCGAGTCGCGGCAACTCCTCAATCGGTACTGCGTCAGTTGCCACAGCGACCGGCTGAAGACGGCGGATCTCTCGCTGCAGTCGGTGGACGTCGACAACATTCCGGCGCGACGCGGCGACCTGGGAGAAGGTGCTGCGGAAGCTGCGTGCGGGTGCGATGCCGCCCGTCGGCCGGCCGCGGCCCGAACGCTGCCGCGTACACGCGCCTGGCGTCGCGTCTCGAAGGCGAGCTCGATCGAGCCGCCGCCGCGAAGCCGAACCCCGGACGAACCGCCTCGTTCCACCGGCTGAACCGGGTCGAGTATCAGAACGCGATCCGCGACATCCTCGGGCTCGAGCTCGACGTCGCCGCGCTGCTGCCCGGCGACGACGCCGCGTTCGGCTTCGACAACATCGGCGAGATGCTGACCGTCTCGCCCGATCTGCTCGATCGGTACCTGTCGGCAGCCAACAAGATCACGCGGCTGGCGGTCGGAGACCCGTCACTGCAGCTCGGATCGGCCACCTACGCAGGTCTCCGAGTACCTGCTGCAGGCCGACCGCATGAGCGAGGACCTGCCGTTCAGCTCTCGAGGCGGCACGTCGGTGCGGCACCATTTCCCGTACACCGGCGAATACGTGCTCAAGGTTCGCTTCGCGGGCACGGCGCGGCCGCCGGAGACGGTCGACATCCGCATCGACGGCGCGCGCGTCGCCGCGCTGGAGACTCCCGGCCGCAGCAACTTCGAGGATCCAGTCGACGAGGGCGCGGTGGAAGCACGCGTCAGCGTCGACGCGGGCCCGCACGTCGTCGGCGTCTCGTTCAGAAAAGCGACCCTGATGAACGAGACGCGCTACCCGCAGTACTTCCCGTGGGGCAACAGCGCGACGTTCGCGTACCAACACCGGCTCGGTGCCCCGCCTCAATGTCCGTTCGGTCGACATCACCGGACCGTTCAATCCGAAAGACGCGGGCCAGACGCCGAGCCGCGCGCGCATCTTCACCTGCAAACCTGCGCCCGCCTCCGCGCAAGGCGCTTCGGCGAGGCAAGCGAGAGAGGATGAGGACTGCGCGCGCAAGATTCTCGGGACCCTTGCGCGGCGCGCGTATCGCCGTCCGGTGACGGCGGCTGACGTCGATGCGCTGCTGCCGTTCTATCGCAGCGCCCGGGCGGAGCGGACCTTCGACGGCGCGGTCCAGGCGGCGCTCGAGCGGATGTTCGTCGATCCCGAGTTCCTGTTCCGCGTCGAGCGCGATCCGGAGAATGTCGCGCCCGGGACGGTCGTACCGCGTCAACGATCTCGCGCTGGCGTCGCGGCTGTCGTTCTTCCTGTGGAGCAGCGTGCCCGACGACGAGCTGCTGCAGCTCGCGGAGAAGGGCAAGCTGAAGGAGCCGGCGATCTTCGAGCAGCAGGTGCGCCGCATGATCGCCGACCAGCGGTCGACGACGCTCGTCACGAACTTCGCGGCGCAGTGGCTGTTCCTGCGGAACGTCAAGCTGGCGAAGCCCGATTCATACACTTCCCGGATTGGGACGACGACCTGCGCGCCGCGCTGGTCGCCGAGACCGAGCAGTTCCTCGACGATCAGATTCGCGCGGACCACGGGGTCGCCGAACTGCTCACGGCCCGTTACAGCTTCCTCAACGAACGGCTGGCCAAGCACTACAACATCCCGGGCGTGTACGGCAGTCATTTCCGCCGCGTGGAGTTCAGCGACGAGGATCGCCGCGGCGGCCTGCTCGGGCACGGCAGCATCCTGCTGGTCACGTCGTTCGCGAACCGTACGTCGCCGGTCGTGCGCGGCAAGTGGCTGCTCGAGAACTTCCTCAACTACTCGCCGCCGCCGCCGCCGCCGGACGTGCCCGACCTGCCGCCGGTTGTGAAGGGCGCAGCAGGCGCGCTCGATGCGCGAGCGCGTCGAGCAGCACCGCAGCAACCCGGTGTGTGCCGCGTGTCACAACGTGATGGATCCGCTCGGGTTCGCGCTCGAGAACTACGACGCGATCGGCCGGTATCGCGCCGCCGAGGACGGGCGCCCGATCGACGCCTCGGGCGTGACGCCTGACGGCGTGAAGTTCGAGGGGCTCGCCGGCCTGCGCGGCATCATGGAAGGCCGCCGCGAGGATTTCGTGTCGACCGCGACCGAGAAACTGCTCGTCTACGCGCTCGGCCGCGGCGTCGAGTACTACGACCAGCCGGCGATCAGGAAAATCGTGCGCGAGGCGGCGCCCGGCGATTACCGGTGGTCCTCGATCATCCTGGGCATTACCAAGAGCGTCCCGTTCCAGATGAAGAGTGCGGAGGGAGTCGTGATCATTTCGAAGATGGCGATCCCGCGGCGGACCGTCCTGCGCGGGACTCGGCACCGCGCTCGCGCTGCCGCTGCTCGACAGCATGGTGCCGGCGCTGTCGGCGTTCGCGAGAACCGAAGCGAGCCGGCCGCGGCGATTCAGCGTCATCTATGCCGCGCACGGCGTCGCGCCCGGATACTGGGTGCCGAAGACCGTCGGACGCCGACTACGAGCTGACGCTGCCGCTCCAGCCGCTTGCCGGCTTCCGCGATCGGATCGCCGTCGTCAGCGGCCTCGACAACGACGTCGCGCTGCAGCGGCCCGGCGATCCGCGCGGCGGACACGGCCGCATGGCGCCCGCCTTCATGTGCGGCGTGCACGCGCGACCCACGCAGGGCGCCGACTTCGCAGCGGGCACGTCGGTCGATCAGGTCGCCGCGAGCTCACATCGGGAAGGAGACGCAGTTGCCGTCGCTGCAGCTCTCGCTGGACCCGGTGGAGTTCAGCGGCAGCTGCGACAGCGGCTACAGCTGCGTGTACACCAACACGCTCTGCTGGCGCGGCCCGACGATGCCGCTGCCGATGGAAGAGAATCCGCGCGCGGCGTTCGAGCTGCTGTTCGGCGACACGGGGACGACCGACTCGGCCGCTCGCGCGAAGCGGCTGCGCGAGAAGCGCAGCATCCTCGATTCGGTGCTCGGCAAGGCGCACGTGCTGAGCAACAGCGTCGGCGCGGCCGACCGACGTCCGCTTCGACGGCTACCTGGAATCGATCCGCGACGTCGAGCGCCGGCTCGAGACGGCCGAAGCGCAGAGCGCGCGCGAGCTGCCGCGTCGTGCAGCAGCCCGCCTCGGTGCCGGCGACCTTCGTCGAGTACGCGAAGCTGATGATGGACCTGCAGGTGCTGGCCTATCAGGCCGATCTGACGCGTGTCAGCACGTTCATGCTGGCCAAGGAGCTGAGCGGCCGCTCGTATCCGGAAGTCGGCGTCTCCGAAGGCCATCACGCGCTGTCGCATCATGGCGACTCACCCGAGAAGATCGCGTTGCTGGCCAAGGTCAACGCCCATCACGCGTCGATGCTGGCGTACTTCCTGGAGAAGCTGCAGGCGACGCCCGACGGCGACGGATCGCTGCTCGACCACACGCTGCTCCTCTACGGCAGCGGCCACGGCGATCCGAACAAGCACGATCCGAAGGAGCTCCCGATCATCGTCGTCGGGTCGGATCAGCTGAAGGGCGGCCAGCACTACCGGTTCCCGCACGCGCAGCTCGCCAATCTCCACGTCAGCCTCCTGAACACGCTGGGGATGCCGGTGGAGAAGTTCGGCGACGTGACCGGCCACCTGCCGCTCGAGCCTCTGTCGGTGTAGCAGCGAGCGACGGAACAGGAGTCGAGCGCAACGATGGCTTCATGGAGCGTGCGGAGGGGCCTGCTGATCGCGGTGATGCGTGATCTGTACCCTGGCACGCGTCGTCCTCGACGGCGCCGCGCCCGACACCCGCCTGATTGATGCCGTGCGCCGCGTTGACGCCAACGCGGTACGGCGGCTGATCGAGCAGAAGGTCGACGTCAACGTCACCCAGCCGGACGGCGCGACCGCGCTCCACTGGGCCGCGCACCGCAACGATGTGGCCATCGCCGACCTGCTCATTCGAGCTGGCGCCAAGGTGGACGCCGCCGACGAGGGCGGCATCACTCCGCTCGGACTCGCGTCGCTCAACGCCAGCCCCGCGATGGTGGAGCGGCTGCTGAAGGCCGGCGCCAACCCGAACGCGGGGCGCGAGAGTTCCGTCCTCTCGGCCGCACGCAGCGGCAACGTCGAGGTGATGAAGCTGCTGCTGGCGCACGGCGGCGATGCGAACGCGAAGGAGCCGGCGCGCGGTCAGACGGCCCTGATGTGGGCAGCTCGCCGAGAAGCATGCCGGCGTCGCCCGCGTGCTGATCGAGCAAGGCGCCGACGTCAAAGCGAAGACCATTCCGGTCAGGACCGCGGGCTCGGGCCGCGGCGGCGGTATTGGTGGCCTCGGCGGCGGCATGGGCGGCGGGTCGAACGGTGCGAACGGCTTCACGGCGCTGCTCTTCGCCGTGCGGGCCGGCGATCTCGCGTCGGTCCGGCTGCTCGCTGGCGCGGGCGCCGACGTCAACGACGCCACGGCGGACGGATTGAGTGCACTGGTGCTCGCGACGGTCCGGGCGCACGCCGACATCGCGATATTCCTGCTCGAGAAAGGGCGCCGATGCCAATCTTGCGGGCGCCGGCTTCACCGCCCTTCACTGGGCGAGCGGTTCGTGGGAGACCGAGCTGACCGTGACGTCGATTACCCCGGACCGCGAAGGCGAGGAATGGCGCACCGTCGCGGGGCTGCGCGAGCGGCGGATCGATCTCGTGAAAGCGCTCCTGGCGCACGGCGCCGACCCGAACGCCCGCATCAGGAGACCGCCGCAGAGAGTCGGGTCGTCGAAAAACCCGGGCCTGCCCGAGCTGGTGGGTGCGACGCCGTTCCTGATCGCGGCCGTGGGCGGCGCCGCCGACGTGATGCGCGTTCTCGCCGATCACGGCGCCGACATTCGTGCGAAGACGTCCGCCAACGGGACGCCATTGATGGCGGCGGCCGGACTCGGGCGCGCGATCGGCGAGGTCCTGGTCCCCGAGAGCGACAATCTGGCCGCGGCGAAGCTCCTCTTCGAGCTCGGCGCCGTCGACGTGAACGCCGTCGACACGCTCGGCAACAGCGCCTTGCACTACGCGGCGTTCATGCGGCGCGATTCGATCGTGCAGTTGCTGGCAGACCACGGCGCGCCGCTCGACGTGCCGAATCTCTATGGCGAGACGCCGTTGTTCCTGTCGGAAGTGGTGATCCAGTTCGCGGGCGGCGGCCGGACCGAAACGGGACCGACGAGCACCGGCGCGCTCCTGAGGAAGCTGGGTGCGAAGCCGGCGAAACCGGCCTACACGCTGCGGCCGCATTACTGGCCGAACATTCCGCATGTGTAGAAGCGAGATTTGAAATCCTTAAATGCCATAAGCAGAGCGTCATGAACATTCAACGGATGGTCGGCATTGGAATGGCAGTCGTGCTGAGCGCTGGGGCAGTGTTGGCAGCGGAGCCCGATCTGCGGCTCGTCCAGGCGGCCGCCGAGAAGGACCGCGACGCGGTGCGCACGCTGCTGGCGAAGAAGATCGACGTCAACGCGGCGCGTGCCGATGGCGCCACCGCCCTCCTCTGGGCGGCGCACTGGGACGACGTGGACATGGCCGACATGCTGCTGCGCGCCGGCGCGAAGGTCGACGCGGCGGACGACTACGGCGTCACCCCGCTGGCCCGTGCCTGCGAGAACACCAGTGAGGCGATGGTGACCGGCTGCTCGCCGCCGGCGCCAGTCCCAACGCGGCGCAGAAGAGCGGCATGACGCCGTTGATGATCGCCTCGCGGACCGGCAACGTGAAGGTCGTCAAGGCGTTGATCGCGAAAGGCGGGAACGTCAACGCCACCACCGAAGAGGCGAACGCGACCGCGCTGATGTGGGCGCTGGCGATGGGCCACTCGCCGATCATCACCACGCTCATCGAGAGCGGCGCGGACGTCCGCACTTCGACGACGAAGGGCTTCACGCCGCTGATGTTCGCGGCCCGCAACGGCGACATCGACGTGGCGCGCGTGCTGATTGCGAAGGGCGCGGGCGTCAACGAGCTGGCGTCGGATGGCACCCACGTCCTGCCATTCACCATCCTCAGTGGCCAGGACGAGTTCGCGAACTTCCTGCTCGAGCAGGGAGCCGATCCGAACGGTCGCATCGATGGCGTGACCGCGCTGCACATCGCTGCCGGCAACGTGTCCACCTGGCTTGGCGACTGGTCGCGCCGGCGCGGCGGCAGCAGTCTCGGCGGCGTCATGTACAGCGGCCGCCTCGATGCGGCCCGTCGTCTCGCCGTGGTCAAGGCGCTCCTCGCAAAGGGCGCCGACCCGAACAGCCGAATCACCACGTCGGCGATGTTCATGAACTACGTCGGGTATCCGAAGAAGGGCGCATTCGAGCCCTACGCGTGTGGAACGGGAGACCTGCACGGCGCGACGCCGCTCTGGGTGGCGGCCTTCTCGGCGAACGGAGGCGGCTCGGCGCAGAACTTCGGCCAGCCGAATCGGTCCGAAACCGGCGTCGACGTGCTGCAGGCGCTCCTCGACGCCGGCGCCAACCAGCACCTGACGACCGACGACGGCTCGACGCCGTTGATGGCCGCGGCCGGGTCTCGGCCGGGCGACCTACACGCCTCGCGAGCCGCGCGGGATCCGGTCGCAGACCGCCGAACAGGCGGTCAAGGTGCTGCTCGACGCGGGCGGCAACATCAACGCCGTCAACGAAGCCGACTTCACCGCCTTGCACGGCGCGGCGTTCAGGGGCCTGAACGAGGTCGTCCAGTACCTCGTCGAGCACGGCGCCAACATCAACGCGCGTGATTTCAAGGGCCGCACGCCGTATCGCCTGGCGGAAGGCTCGAAGCAGTCGTTCCAGTTCCAATCGTGGCCGGAGACCGCTGACCTGCTGAAGCAGCTGGGTGCGGACACGCGGCTGGGGGTGCCCGGCACCGTCCAGGAGCGCGCCCGAAACCTTGGCGCCGAGGCGCAGCAAGTCGGGTCGCAGCAGTAGAAGAGGACGATCGTGGCTGACTACAAGTACATCGGGCACAACTACACCACCCCCGATCTCGTGGCCAAGGTCACCGGCAAGGCGAAGTACGCCGAGGACTATCGCGCCGAGGGCATGCTGTTCGCCAAGCTCCTCCTCAGCCCGATGCCGCATGCGCGCGTCACGCGCATCGACACCAGCGACGCGCTCGCGCTGCCTGGTGTCAAGGCGATCCTCACCGCCGACGATCTGCCGGGACCAGCCGGCGGCGTGGCGGACAACGGCGCGGCCATCCAGGCGAGCTCGTTCAACGAGCGGGCGCTCACCAACGAACCGCTCTACCGCGGCGAACCGATCCTCGCCGTGGCAGCGGTCGACGAGCTCACGGCAGCCGAAGCCATCGAGCGCATCCGCATCGAATACGAGCCGCTGCCGTTCAACGTCGATCCGATCGAGACGCTGCGTCCGGGTGCGCCGAACGCACGGACGACCGGAAACGTGTGGATGCGGGTACCCGCTCCCGAAACGCCCGCCGCGGCCGGTCAGGCTGGGCGCGCCGCCCCGTCCGGCGCCGCGCGCGCCCCGAGATCCGCGAGCACAAATGGACCGATGCCGACTTCGCGGCGGCGGCGGATGGGCAGCTGCCGATGGGCGAGGCAGCGGACACGTCGCTGCAGTGGTCGTACGGCGATGTCGACGCCGGCTTCAAGGACGCCGCGCTCGTCCTCGACGAGACGTTCTCGACCGCCGCCAACGCCAACCTGCCGCTCGAAAGCCGATCGGCGATGGCCTACTGGGAGAACGGGAAGCTGTACATGCACTGCTCGACGCAGAGCACGGCGCAAACCGTCCCCGCCGTCGCGCGCTGGGTCGGGATCGAGCCGAGCCAGGTCGTCATCCTCAGCGAGTACACCGGCGGCGGCTTCGGCAGCAAGGTCGCCGGTTCGATCACCCAGGCGATCCCGGCGCTGCTCTCGAAGAAGGCCAACGCGCCGGTGATGATGCGCATCAACCAGGAAGAGGAGCACTACATCGGCCGGGTCCGGCCGGCGTTCCACGGGCGGGTGAAGATCGGGTTTGCGAAGGACGGCCGCATCACGGCGCTCGACCTGTACTGGCTGGCCGACAACGGGCCCTACGAGCAGCAGCACGACTGCGGCACGGGGGCGCGCATGGCGTCGCTCATCTATCAGCCGCCGGCGATGCGCTTCCGCGGCATGTCGATGGTCACGAACACGAACCCGACCGGGTCGCAGAGCCAGCCGGGCGGCATGAACGCGGTGGCGATCATCGAGCCGGTGCTGTCCAAGGCGGCGCGCCAGCTCGGGATCGATCAGGTCGAGATGCGCCGGATCAATGCGCCGGCGGGCCAGGCGCCCGTCGGACCGGCCGGTGCGAACGGCCGCCGCGGCACCGTGACCAGCGCCTTCGTGAAGGAAGCGCTCGATCGCGGCGCCGAGCTGTTCGCATGGGACGAGCGTAAGGCGCGGTCCAGGGAACGTGTCGGATCGAAGGTGCGCGGGATTGGCGTCGCGGTGAGCCCGTATATCGCGGGATCGACCGGGTTCGACGGCCTGTTCGTGATCAAGCCCGACGGCCGGCTCGCCATTCAATCCGGCATTGGCAATCTCGGCACCCACTCGGTCATCGACGTCCATCGCGTGGTCGCCGAAGTGCTCGACGTGCCGTGGGAGAAGTGCGACATCACGTGGGGGAACACCGCCAAGAACCTGCCGTGGACGTGCATTTCTGGCGGTAGCCAGACGATCCACGCGATGACCCGCGCCGCGCATGCGGCGGCGATGGACGCGAAAGCCAAGCTGCAGGAGATCGCGGCGAAGGATTTCGGCGGCTCACCCGCCGACTACGAGGTGGCCAACGAACGCGTGTTCCGCAAGGGCGGTGGCCGCGGGATGACGCTCGCCCAGGCCGCCACGCGCGCCATCGCGCTCGGCGGCAAGTTCGACGGGCACGAGGTGCCGAAGGACGTGAACCCGTTCACGAAGACATCGGCAGCGGCGCTCGCCGGCCAGGGGCTGATGGCGGTGGCGCGCGACGCGTATCCGCGCAACGGCCAGACGCATTCGTACGTCGCCTCGTTCGCCGAAGTCGAGGTCGACGTCGAAACCGGCAAGTACGTGATCACCGACTTCCTGGCAGTGGCGGACGTCGGGACCGTGATCAATCCACGAAGCCTCGGCGGCCAGGTGCTCGGCCGATCGATGCTGGGGATCAGCCACGCCATCGGGCAGAAGATCGTGTTCGATTCGCACTACGGCGTGCCGCTGGCGACGCGGTTCTACCTGAACCGGCCGCCGACGATTCTCGACACGCCGCGGCGCGTGCGCTGGGAAGCGCTGAACATCCCGGATCCGGAAACGCCGGTCGGCGCCCGCGGCATTGGCGAGCCTCCAGTGGGGAGCGGATGCGCGTCGATCCTCAACGCGCTCTCGGATGCGCTGGGCGACAACGTGTTCCGCCGTGCCCCGGTGATGCTCGACACGATTCTCACGTCGCTCGAAGAAGGACATCCCGTAACCGAGCCATTGACTGCCCACATATAGGGCTGGCTCAAATGCAACCACGAAGACGCGAAGACGCGAAGAAAAACAAATAAGGTCTTCTTCGAGTCTTCGAGCCTTCGTGGTTGCATTTCGATGATCGAGACACATGTCGAAATATCTGATCGTTTTTGCTCTGGTCGTCACGGCCCTGACAGTCGAGCACACGTCTGGTCTGCGAGCCGCGGGTGGTCAGACTGCCGCTCCAGCGCAGACGGCGCGGCCGTTAATGGAGCAGTACTGCATCACCTGCCATAACGACCGTCTCAAGACCGGGAACCTCGTCCTCACCGGCATCGACGCCAATGACGCGCGGCAGCATGCCGCGGTGCTCGAGAAAGTGGTGCGGAAGCTGCGCGGCGGCACGATGCCGCCGGCCGGCTCGCCGCGCCCGGATGCCGCGGCGCTCGATGGGTTCATCAGGTCGGTCGAAACCACGCTGGATCGTGAAGCCGCTGCCTCTCCCAACCCCGGGCGCGTCGTTTCCCGTCGCCTCAACCGGTCCGAATACGTGAACGTCGTCCGCGACCTGCTCGACCTCGAGGTGAACGGTTCGGAACTGCTGCCGAGCGACATGGCCGGGTTCGGCTTCGACAACAACGCCGACGTGCTCTCGATGACGCCGTCGCTGATGTCGCGCTACATCGCGGCCGCGACCAAGATCAGCCGCCTCGCCCTGGCCAGCCCCGACAATCGGCCAATGACGCAGGTCTACCGGGTCGGCTTCGAGAACCGCAGTGCGCGCGCGAGCGACGATCTGCCCTTTGCGACCCGCGGTGGCATCGCGGTGCGGCATCCGTTCCCGCTCGACGGCGAGTATGTGTTCAAGCTGCGGCTGAAACGCAACGGCACGGTCAGCACGATCGACGGTATTGACGAGGATCAGCACGAGGTCGAGATCCGCATCGACCATGCGCTGGTCAAGCGCTTCACGATCGGCGGCGAGTTCAAGGGCCCCGACCCTGGCGTCCTCATCGCCGTCCCGGAGGACGACAAGTACGGGCAGAAGCTGCATGACTATCGGATGAACGCCGACGATGGCATGGAAATCCGGCTGCCCATCAAAGCGGGAACGCGCCTGGTCGCCGCCGCGTTTACCGACGCCGCGCCCACACCCGAGCGCATTGTCCGATCGCGCGGCCGAAACGGTCCGGGCGAGGTCGACGGCAACGCGCCGGGTATCGACGTGCTGTCGATCTCCGGTCCGTTCGACGGCAAAACTCCGGAGGACACTCCCAGCCGGCGCAGGATTCTCACCTGCCAACCGACTGGCGCCCCCGCCTCCGCGCAAGGCGCTACGGCGAGGCAGGCTAGAGAGGAAGAAGACTGCGCGCGCAAGATTCTCGGCACGCTGGCGCGGCGTGCGTATCGACGCCCGGTCACGGACGAAGACGTGCAGCCGCTCGTCGCCATCTATCAGGAAGGACGAGCCGCCCGCGATTTCGAAGCGGGTATTGAGCGTGCGCTGGAGGCGTTGCTGTCGTCGCCGAGTTTCCTGTTCCGCGCGGAGCAAGAACCCCTCGACTCCGCTCGGGGCAGGCCTTCTGCGACGCGGACCGGTGCCGCCTATCGGCTCAGCGACCTGGAGCTCGCCTCCCGCCTGTCGTTCTTCCTCTGGCGGAGCATTCCCGACGACGAGCTGCTCGACGCGGCCGTAGCCGGTCAGATCAAGACGCCGGCCGGGCTGGCGCGGCAGGTCAAGCGCCTGCTTGCCGACAAGCGGTCGTCTCGCTTCATGAAGGACTTCTCGGAGCAGTGGCTCGAAGTCCGCAACGTTCAGTCGAAGGCCCCGGATTCGAACCTCTTCTCCAGCTTCGACGACTCGCTGCGCAAGGCGATGCTGAAAGAAACGGAGCTGTTCTTCGAAAACCAGGTCCGCGAGGATCGGCCGGTGCAGGACCTGCTGCGCGCCGATTACACGTTCCTCAACGAGCAGCTCGCGCGGCACTACGGCATCAACGACGTCTTCGGCGGCCACTTCCGGCGCGTGAGCGTGACCGACGAGCGGCGGCGCGGGTTGCTGGGCCACGCGAGCGTGCTGACGACGACGTCGTACGAGAATCGGACCTCGGTGGTGCTGCGCGGCAAGTGGGTGCTCGAGAACCTCCTGGGCGCACCACCGCCGCCGCCGCCGCCCAACGTGCCGCCGCTCAAGGAGAACGACGGCAAAAGCAAGCCGACTGCGCTCCGGGAGCGCATGGAGCAGCACCGGAACAACCCGGTCTGCGCGAGCTGCCACTCGCGCATGGATCCGCTCGGCTTCGCGCTCGAACACTTCGACGCGGTCGGCCAGTGGCGCGACACCGACTCGGGCGCCGCGATCAACGCGTCGATCACGCTGCACGGCGAGGAGATCGACAGCCCGAAAGCGTTCCGCGAAGCGCTGCTCACGCAGACCGACGAATTCCCGCATACGGTCGCCGAGAAACTCCTGACCTACGCGCTTGGCCGAGGCCTGGACTACTACGACGGGCCAGCCGTGCGCGAGCTGGTTCGCGAGATGAAGGGCGCCGAATACAAGTGGTCGTCGCTCGTCCTGGGTATCGTTCAGAGCCGGCCGTTCACGATGCGGCGGGCAGGTGAGACGACCAACTAAGGAACTGAGGCATTGATGTTCATCAGCAAGCTTCATATATCCCGGCGGACGATGTTGCGCGGTCTCGGCGCGACGATCGCGCTGCCGCTGCTCGAGAGCATGGTGCCCGCGCTGACGGCTCAGACCAGCACCGCGGCCGCACCGGTGCGGCGGCTCGGCGTGTTCTACGTGCCCAATGGCATGTCGATGCCGTACTGGTGGCCGAAGAGCGAGGGGCCGCTGGCGGACCTGCCGCCGACGCTGACGTCGCTGTCGAAGCATCGCGATCGGCTGCTGCTGTGCGGCGGCCTGGCAGACGAAGCCGCGAACCTGGTAAAGGGCGGCGGCGACCATGCGCGCTCCGCCGGGACGTTCCTGACCTGCATCCCGTTCAAGATCACGGCGGGCGCCGACGTGTTTGCGGCGGTGTCGATGGATCAGGTCGCCGCGGCGGAGTTCGTCGAAGCACACCCAGCTGGCGTCGCTCGAGCTGGGGATCGAGTCGAACGCGATGCTCGGCGCCTGCGACGGCGGCGCGAGCTGCGCCTATACGAACACCATCGCGTGGCGCACGCCGACGACGCCGCTGCCGATCGAGAACGATCCGCGCGCCGTCTTCGAGCGGCTGTTTGGCACGACCGGGAGCACCGACGCCCGGGCGCGGCTGGACCGGATCAAGCGGGATCGCAGCATCCTCGATTTCGTCGGCGACGAGGTCGGGCGGCTGGGGCGCGCCCTCGGGCCCCAGGACAAGACGAAGATCGACGAGTACCTCGAGGCGGTGCGCGACGTCGAGCGCCGCATCCACATGGCCGAGGAGCAGAACACGCGCGAGCTGCCGGTGGTCGAGCAGCCGGTCGGCATACCGACCGATTACGCCGAGCACGCGAAACTGATGATGGACCTGCTGGCGCTGGCCTACCAGACCGACCTGACCCGCATCAGCACCTTCATGCTGGCGCGCGAAGTCAGCGGACACGCCTATCCGGAGATCGGCGTCACCGACTCGCACCACCCGCTCTCGCACCACCAGGACGAGTCGGCGAAGCTGGAGCGGCTGCACAAGATCAACGAGTATCACTTCCGCCAGTTCGCGTACCTGGTCGACAAGCTGGCCGCCATGCCGGAAGGCGACGGCACGATGCTGGACCACACGATGTTTCTCTATGGGACCGGCATCAGCGACAGCAACACGCATTTCCACGATGACCTGCCGATCGCGCTGGTCGGCGGCAAGGCGACCGGCATCAAGGGCGGGCGCTACGTGCGCCACCCGAAAGGTACGCCGCTCGCGAACCTGCATCTCACCGTCCTCGATAAGCTGGGCGTGCCGCTCGAGAAGCTCGGCGACAGCACCGGCCGGCTCACCACTCTCGACGTGTAGCCCTGCGTAGCGTCCGGCTTCAGCCGGACGTAGATGTTGCGCGTCTCGGGTTTATCATGTCGCCGTATGTCGAGTCAGCGCACGTTTCACCTTTTCATGGCAGTAACAACCGCATTGGGACTTGGTGGATGCGCAGCAGACGCCGACGATCCGGTTCGCTTGGACGCGCAGCCGGCGGCAACGGAAGGTGAGCTCGAATGGTTCGTCGACCGGGCGCAGGCGACGGGTCTCGACTTCGTCCACTTCAACGGCATGTCCGGCAGTTTCTATCAACCCGAGATCATGGCACCGGGTGTCGGATTGTTCGATTACGACAACGACGGCGATCTCGACGTGTACCTCGTGCAGGGGCAGATGCTGGGTACGGGCAAGACCTTCAGTCGAGGCTGTCTTGCCGCCGAAAGGACCGCTGCCGCTTCGCGGCCGGCTCTACCGCAACGATCTGCAGATCGCGGCGGACGGGCCGCACGTTACGATTCACCGACGTCACCGATCGGAGCGGTCTCGACGCGCGCGGGTATGGCATGGGCGTCGCTGCAGGAGATTACGACAACGACGGCTGCGTCGATCTGTACCTGACGAACTTCGGGCCGAATCAGCTGTTCCGGAACAACTGCGACGGGACGTTTACCGACGTGTCGCGCACGAGCGGCGCGGCTGACGCCGGATGGAGTGTGCCGGCGGCGTTCGTGGATTTCGACCGCGATGGGTGGCTCGATCTCTTCGTGGGTCACTACCTCGCTTACAGCGTCGACCGGCACATCAACTGCTTTACCGAATCGAGGCTGCCAGACTACTGCCCACCCGAGCGGTACCGCCCCGAGCCTGATCGGCTCTACCGAAACCGCCAGAACGGGACGTTCGCCGACGTCACCGCCAGTTCCGGCGTGGCGCGAGCATTCGGGCCGGCGCTCGGTGTCGCGACTGCGGATTTCAACGGCGACAGGTGGATCGACATCTTCGTCGCCAACGACCAGCGGGAAAACCAGCTGTGGATCAACCAGCGCGATGGGACCTTCAAGGATATGGCGCTCCTGTCTGGTGCGGCGCTCAGTGCCACGGGTTCGGTCAGCGCCAACATGGGGGTGGACGCCGGCGACTTCGACAACGACGGCGACGAGGACTTGTTCATCACCGAGCTCAGCGGGCAGGGGAGCACCCTCTACGTCAACGACGGCACCGGGCTGTTCGAGGAACAGAGCGCGCAGACGGGCATCCGGCTCATGACCCTCCCCTACACCGGATTCGGCGCAGGCTGGTTCGACTACGACAACGACGGCTGGCTGGACATCCTCGCTGTGAACGGGCTGGTCACGCAGAACCTGGACACGCTCGGACCCGACAATCCGTTTCCCCTTCAACAACCGAACCTGTTGATCCGTAATCTGGGCATGGGGAAGTTCGAGGACGTGACCCATCGCGCCGGTGCCGTGTTCCGGCTGTCGGAAGTGGGTCGGGGCGCCGCGTTCGGCGACATTGACAACGACGGCGACGTGGACGTCGTCGTGACCAACGGTGCGGGCCAGGTGCGCTTGCTGCTGAACCAGGTCGGCAACCGGCAGCACTGGCTGGGACTGCGTCTGGTCGGGGCAGACGGCCTGCGCGACATGGTCGGTGCGCGAGTGGCAGTTACCCGTTCCGAGGGCCCCACGCTGTGGCGACGGGCGAGGGCGGACGGGAGCTACGCGTCTGCGAACGATCCCCGCGTGGTGGTTGGACTCGGTCGCTCGACCGCGGTACGGGCGATTCAGGTGATCTGGCCGAGCGGGCGCGTGGAGGAGTGGAGCGGCGTGGCGGTCGATCGCTACACCACCTTGAGAGAAGGCTCCGGGCAGCCGCTCACTCCTCCCTGAGCGCCTTCACCGGATCGACCCGCATCACACGGCGCGCCGGCAACCACGCCGCAAGCACCGCGATAGCCATCAGCAGTGCGGCCATCGAGCCGAACGTTGCCGCGTCGGTCGGCTCCACGCCGAACAGCAGCGACTCGAGGAATCGCGTCAGGCCAAACGCCGAAACCACCCCGATCGCCGCACCCGCAGCGGCAAGACCGAGAGCACTCCGAACGACCTGACGCAACACCGTGCGCGGCCGGGCGCCGAGCGCGAGGCGAATGCCGATCTCCCGCCGGCGTTCTGCGACGGAATACGCGACGATCGCGTAGATGCCGAGCGCGCCCAGAAGGAGCGCCAGCGCGGCAAAGCCCGCGGTCAACTGCATCGCAAACCGGCGGCGGGCCGTGTTCTCGGCGTAAAGATCGTTGACGGTCCTGGCCGACTGCAGCGGCAATAGCGGATCGATCTCGCTCAGAGCGAAGCGGATCGACGGCACCAGATCCGCCGGCGCGAAACCAGGGCGGGCCCGCACCACCAGCGTCTGCCACGAGAGCCATCCCCACTGCTCGCGCCGTTGTGCGAACGGCACGTAGACCGCCGGGGGCGCTGGCTGATCGAGGCCGGCGTCTCGCGTGTCGCCGACAACGCCGACGACCTCGTACCACGGCCCCTCCGGACCGGCGAAGCTGATGCGGTGGCCGACGGCGCCGTCGGACGTCGATCGAGCCTCGGCCCAAAACCGCTTCGCCAGCGATTCGTTGAACACCACGACGGGCAGCGCGCCCTGCCTGTCGGTCGGCTCGAGCGTCCTGCCGTGGAGGACCGGGATGCCGAGCGTTCGGAAGTAGTCGGGCATCACCGCCCGCAGCGGCACCGGGTCCTCCCGGCCGCTGGGCGTCGCCGCCGGCCTCCCCTCGATCGCAAAGCTGAACGTCGTCGCTATCTGTGAGGCCGGGGCTCCACTCGTCGTCGAAGCCGCTGCGACGCCGGGCAGCGCGCGGACACGCTCGAGCAGGCGCTCGTAGAATCGCGACTGTGCGCCCACGTCCGGGTAGCGCGCGGCCGGGATGTCGAGGTTGAGAGCGAGCAGGCCGTCCTGCGCAAAGCCGTAGTCGACCGCGTTCAGCTTGATCAGGCTTTTCACCAGCAGACCGGCGCCGACCAAGAGAACCAGCGCGAGCGCGACCTGTGCGACAAGCAGCGCACCGCGAAGGCGCGCGGCGCCAGGCGTGCCGGACAGCCTGGAAGCGGTCAGCGCCTGGGGCGATAAAGTGGCCCAGCCGCCACGTAGCGCGGGCACGAGGCCGACGATGAGCGCGCTCAACACCGTGACGCCAGTTGCGAAGATGAACACGAACAGGTCGAGACCGATGTCGTGCAGACGCGGGATGTCGGCCGGCGCGGCCGCGATGAGCGTCGGGAGCGTGATCGCAACGACCCCGACACCAAGTGCTCCTCCAATCGCCGACTGCACCAGGCTCTCGATAAGGAGCTGTTTTGCGATTCTGCTTCGGCTCGCGCCGAGCGCCGAGCGCACGGCGATCTCATGCACCCGCCCCGTCGCGCGCGCCAGGGCCAGATTGGCCAGGTTCGCGCACGCGACGAGCAGCACGACCATCGCGACGCCGAACAGGATGAGGATGAGCGGACGAGCGTTTTCGACCAGGTCGTCGTGGTAGGGAACGACGTTCACACTCCATCCGGTCATGAAGGCCGGTTGTTCGTCGGAAATCTGCCGGGCGAGCGCCCGCATCTCGGAGCGTGCGCCGTCCACCGTGCGATCGCCCTTCACGCGTGCGATCACCGCAAAGTTGTGTGCTCGTCTCTGCGCGCGATCGCGCTCGCTGAACTGCTGCGCGATCCAGATGTCCACGTCGGTCGAGGGAAAGGCGAAGCCTGGCCGCATCACGCCGACGACGGCAAAGGGTTCGTCGTTCAGCGTGACCGATCGTCCGAGAACGGCGCGGTCCGCCCCGAACCGCTGCCGCCAAAGCCGGTCGCTGATCAGGACCGCTGGCGGGCCTCCCTGCCGGCCTTCCTCTTCGTTGAACAGGCGGCCGGCATGCACCTGAACGCCCAGTGTGTCGAATGCCGAGGGTGTCACCCTCGCCGCCCCCACAGTGAGCGGCTCCCCGGTGCCGGTGAGCGCGATGGCGAACGTCCCGCCGTGCGCGCCGAGGCTTTCAAACGCACGGGCGCGGTCGCGCCAATCGAGATAGTTGCCGGCCGACACGACATTGCGGTTCTCGCCCTGCGGCGACACTTCCCAGACGCGCACCAGCCGCTCGGGCTCGTGATACGGCAAGGGCTGCAGCAGAACGCCCCGAACGACGCTGAAGATCGCGGTGGTTGCGCCGATGGCGAGAGCCAACGTGGCGACCGTCGCCAGCGTGAACGCGGGGTTCTTCGCGAGAAGCCGCAACGCGTAACGGATGTCTTCCATGAGGCACCTGCTCCCGAGCTACAGTCTAGAATAGGCCGGACTTGTTCGGGGTCCTTATGCGCCTGTTGCTGTCCGGCGGCGTGATCGTCCTGTGCATCGTCCTTCCCACCGCGCTCCTGCTGTCGTCCTCCTCGTTTTGAGATGGTCGATCCTGGGTGGCTGGTACGCTGTCGGTACCTTCTGGCCCGACACCTTCGCGGCTGCGTTTCTCGCAATCGTCGTGTACCGGCTGCTCCGTGGTCTGCCCCAATCATGGTTCCCCAGGAAGAGCCGCGAGGTGGCGCTCACCGGCGTCAATCTGCTGCTCGCCGCGCTCTGTTCAATGCTGCTGCTGTTCCTGATGCGAGCCGACGTCTACGAAGGCAAGCCGCTGACGCTCTCGGCACCGCTGCGTGGCGGCACCTTCTACGTGATGGGCGGCGGCGGCAACTGGTCCGTCAATCACCACGCATTCATCCCATATCAGCGATACGCGATGGACATCGTTCAGGTGGGCGCGTTGGGCTTTCGCGCCGCGGGAATGTCGCCCGTCACCCTGGAGGAATACCGGATCTTCGGAGCCGAGATTCTCGCGCCCTGCGAAGGGGAGGTGCTGACGATCGAGAACGGCCTGCCGAACCAGAAGCCATTGGACCCCGACACCAGTCGCTTGCCAGGGAACCACGTCGTGCTCCTATGCCGCGGGTATAGCGTGGTGCTCGCGCACATGCAGCCCGGCTCGGTGACTGTCCGAGTCGGCGAGACGGTGAAGGTCGGGCAGCTGCTCGGGAGAGTCGGAAACTCGGGTTCGACGATGGAGCCGCACCTGCACGTGCATGCGGTTGAGGGCCGCCAGGTGGATGGCCGGGGAATCGCGGCGGCGGTGCTGGTCGATGGCGCGTTCTTGATCAAGGGCGACACGTTCACGAAGTAGGGTGCCAAGCGTGGAAGTCGCGCAGTGCGTGGTACGGTCAGCGCGATCGAGCGCGACCACCCGTGTGCGTCTTCGAGCCGGTCTGATCAGTGGCAATCGAACCTCAACCGTCCGGCTCAGTTCTGACACGAAATATCGTTCGACTTACCCGGCTTGACTCGTATTTTAGTTTGATCTCAATATAGGCCTGCTGATGGACGCCGCCCTGTTGAACGCCGTGGCTTCGCCACGCCGCCGGGAGATCCTGCGACTGCTGTGGCATCAGGATCTGCCGGCCGGCGCCATTCACCAGGCGATGCCCGACGTGACGTTCGGTGCCGTCTCCCTGCAGTTGAAGGTGCTGTCGGAGGCCGGTCTCGTGGAATCGCAGCCGGACCGCCAGTATCGGGTCTACCGGGTTCGCCGGGAAGCGCTCGGACCTTTGGCGGCAATGCTGGAAGGCATGTGGACCGACGCCTTGTGGCGACTCAAGCTCAAGGCTGAACTCAAGGAAACACGCCGCGGCCCGCGGCCTCGCCGGCGCGCTCGCAGAACGCGCGTCAAGTCGGAGGACCGATGATCGAGCTCTCTCATCGTCTCGATCGAACGGTCATGATCCGCGCCAACCGTGACACGGTGTTTGGGTTCTTGACGAACACGCGCGAGTGGGCGGAATGGTGGGGGGCAGGCTCGACGATCGAGGCGCGGCCGGGCGGACGGATGCTGATCCGCCATTCGAGTGGCGTCGAGGCCTCCGGCGAGGTGCTCGACATACTGGCGCCCGAGCGGATTGTCTTCACGTACGGGTACGTGAGCCGCAAACCGTCGCCTCCCGGCAGCTCGCGCGTCACGATTCGGCTCGACAGTCACCCGCACGGCACGCTGCTGCAGCTCACGCACGAATTCGCCGATGCCGAGTCTCGCGATGAGCATGTGCAGGGCTGGCGATTCCAGTTCTCACTGTTCGCGAATTTAGTCGCGAATACAGTCAATACGACGGCCACCGGTCAGGTGGACCGCTGGTTCGCGACGTGGAGCGAACCCGACGCGGCAACGCGAGACGAGGCGCTGGCGGCCCTCGCGTCCGCGGAGATTCGTTTCCTCGACAGATTCAGTGCTGTCGAGGGCCGTGACGAGGTGAAGGCGCATCTCTCCGCAGTACATCGGTTCATGCCAGGACTGCGACTCGAGCGCCGCGGCGAGATCCGCCACTGCCAGTGGCACGTGCTCGCCGATTGGGTAGTGATCGGGTCTTCGGGGCAAGAGCAGGGCGGTGGCACGAGTCTGTTCGAATTGGATGCCGATGGCCGCATCGCCAAGGTCACAGGTTTCTGGAGGGGATGAGTCAGTTGGCAGAAATTCGCACGCTCGCCCGAATCCTTTGGCGCAATCGGGCCTCATCAGTGGCTGCGGTGGCAATGTTGGGATGCGCCGTCGCTGCAGCTTCGGTGACATTTGCCGTCGCCGACGCAACATTGTGGCGAAATCTGCCGTACCGCCAGCCCGATCAGCTCACGCTTCTGGTGACCACGCACGCCGGAGGAGAGGCTCGGGTGTCGGTGCCCGATTTCCTCGCCGCGCGTGAGCGCTTGAGCACCACGCCGATCGCCGCAGCCGGGGCCTTTACACCGGAGTTCGCGCTGACCGGTTTTGGTGAACCACGCCAGCTTCGCGGTCGGGTAGTGTCGGCGGACTACTTTCGTACGCTGGGTGTGCCGCTCGCGCAGGGCCGGGACGTCGCGCGTGAGGAAGAGAAGCCCGGGGCCGGCTTCGTCGTCATCATTACGGATCGCCTGCGGCGGCAGCTGTTCGAAGGCCGCTCCGACATCCTCGGGTCTCACCTGGCGTTGAACAACCGCTCGTACGCGATCGTGGGCATCCTCCCCCCGCATCGGGATTTCATGGGTGACGTGGACCTGTACGTCCCCTATCAATACGCTCCCACGTTGCTCCGCCGCTTGCGCATCTTGGCCCCGATCGCTCGCGTCGACGCCGAGCGGCGCGGCCTGTTCCAGCAGGAACTACGCCTTGCCACGGCGGCCCCGACCGATCCCGATGCGGCCGGTTACGTCGTCTCGGCGGTCGATCTCGCGACACGACTGGCAGAGGCGCCTCGTGCCAGCGTGATGCTGTTGTTTGGCGCTGGACTCAGCCTGCTGACGATTGGGGTTCTCAATTTCACGATGTTGATCGCGGCGCGGACCCGGCAGCGCCATTCCGAGTTTTCCACCAGGATCGCCTTGGGGGCGACGCAGGCGACCATCATTCGCTTGGCCGCCATGGAAGCCGGAGCGCTGTGCCTCGCGGCCGCTGTCATGGCGCTGCTCATATCCCGCGCCATCGTGCCTCTGCTCCAGGCGAAGTTCGGCGCGGCAAGCGTCAGCGCGGTTGCCGTCGGCGGACGCACGATGGCGTTCGCCGTGGCGATGCTGAGCGTCGCGCTCGGCTCGGCCCTGCTCGCCGTCAGGGGCGCGACCAAGAACCGGGCATGGTCACATCGTACTGTGGCGGTGTCGCGACTGACCGCCGGTCGTGGTCTCGTGATTGCGCAACTCGGTTTCTCCGTGACGTTGACCGCCGGATCAGCGCTGCTCGTCCGCAGTTTCGTCGAGCAGCAGCGGGTCGATCCCGGATTTCGCATAGCCGATCGGTACACCAGCAGACTCGCGCTTCCGATCGTGACATATCCCGATCCCGCTAGTTGGGCGCGCTTCTGGAGAACGCTGGTGAACCGCCTCCAGGATATCGGTCTCGATGCCGCGATTACGACCGAGCTGCCGCTGACAGGCGAGGACAATCCCGTTGCGTTCGTGGCGCAACTGGCGAACGGTCAGACTCTCGTTCCCAAGGTGCGATCGTTATCCTCCCACTATTTCGAGTTGATGGGGATCCCAGTACTCGACGGACGAGGGCTCGTAGATACCGATCGAGCGGGCGCCCCACTGGTGGTGGCCGTGAATCAACGGCTCGCGCGCCAACTGGCATCGGGCGGCTCTGCGATCGGCCAGACGCTCACGTTCAACTTCGGCAACGGTCCGCAGACAGCCACGATCGTCGGCATCGTCGCCGACATCCATCATGAGGCGTTGAACGTGATGGCGGCGCCAGAGGTCTACTTCGCATTCGAGCAGACGCCGTTGAATACGTACTCTCTAGTGATGTCGAGCAAACGCGATGTCGGTACGGTTCACCGCGCGCTGCGGTCAACGCTCGACACCATCGATGCCAGCCGACCTTTCTCGCCGGTGAGAGCATTTTCCGAACACCTCGAGCGAAGCCTTGAAGAGCCGCGGCTTCTGGCACAGCTGCTCGGGTCGTTCGCGGCCGTCGCAACGATCGTCGCAGCCGGCGGGCTGTACAGCCTCCTCACGTTCCTCATTCGCGGCGCCCGACAGGAATGGGCCATACGTCTCGCGGTCGGCGCAACATCACGTGACCTGCAGAAGCTGGTCCTTCGTCAATCCGTGGCGTATGCCGCAGCCGGCTCCGCTGTCGGCATCGTCTTGCTGATCGCTGTCGCCTCCCCCTTATCGGACGCGTTGTACGGGGTCACGGTGTGGGATCCGGTCGTTGTAGGCGGAACGGCGTTGCTCCTTGCCCTCGTCAGCGTGTCAGCGGCCGCGTTACCGGCACGCGACGCGGCACGAGTCGCCCCGGCCGAGGCGCTGCAGCGATGATCAGGTGCCACCGGCTCTGATCAAGCCCACAGGCCGACACCTGAGACGCCGCCCCCCACCCGTCGGCACGCGAAGGGCCGAAACGAGCCGCAGTTCGACGTGCGCGGGGCACTCTACGCTCCGTGGATCTAGTACGCCTTGGTCCCTGGGTTTATGATGTCGGCGTCTGTCGAGGTGGGTGCCGTCGAGCTCGGCAAACCGACGGATCGAGTCACCTGACCGCGGCGGCCGATTGTAAGCCCTTATACAGATGATGCTGAGACGTCATCGTCTAGCAGCCCGTGGCGAAACGCCAGCGTCGCACCGAGGGCGGCGAGGCGCCACGCAGGCAAGGCGCGACGAGCGAGAATACCGGGAGTATTTGAACGAGGAGCAACGCAGCCCGCGGGGATGCATCGCCGGCCGAATGCAGCTGGCGTTTCACCACGGGCTGCTATGCAGCGTGATGGCACTTGGCTGGGTGCTGACTGGGGCGTGCTCACCCACACCCGACAGCGGCGCAACGCGCCAGGAGGCGTCGGCTGTCAAAGAAGCAGCGAGCGCTCCGCAAGTACAGCCTGTGACGCTCCCCGACCTGTCACGGCTGCCGGCGCCCGTGCAGGAGCAGATACGCAAGGGTCAAATCGTCCTCGACCAGGCGATCGAGCGCCACGCCCCGGCCGTGGAGTTGGGCCGCGCGTACGGTGATGTCGGCCTGTTGCTGATGGCGGCTGAGTACCAGGCGCCCGCGGAAGCGTGCCTGCGCAACGCGCAGATCCTGGCATCAACCGATCCCCGCTGGTCCTATTACCTGGGGCAGCTGTACCTGGCGAGCGGGGAGCGGGCCAAAGCCTCGGAGTCGTTCGAGCGTGCGCTGAAGCTGCGGCCAAACGATTTCCCAACGCTGGTGCGGCTCGGTGGGACGTATCTCGATGAAGATCGGGCGGACGCTGCCGAACGGGTGTTCGCCCAGGCCGTTACCCTCCAGCCCCAGTCGGCCGCTGCGCTGGCGGGACTAGGCAGGGCAGTCCTGGCACGAGGCGATGCTGCCCGCGCGGCAGGGCATCTCCAGCGGGCGCTGACGATCGAGCCTGAGGCGACGAGCCTGCACTACCCGCTCGCGATGGCGTACCGCAGCCTCGGTGACTTGAAGCAGGCTGACGCGCACCTGCGGCTGCGGGGGCGTGGCGAGCCGACTCTTGTCGACCCGCTGATGCAGGCATCCGCCGGGCTGCTGGAAAGCGCCGTGACCTACCAGAACCGGGGCCTCGAGGCTATGCAGGCATCGGATTTTGCGACCGCGGCGACGCATTTCCGGCGCGCCCTCGAGCTCGATCCGCAGAATGCTGCGGTCGGTCACATGCTCGGCACGGCATTGTTCCAGAAGGGCGACTTGAACGCCGCGATCCGGCAGTTCGAAGAGGTCCTTCGCTGGTCGCCGAACCATTCCCGAGCGCTCTTCAGCCTTGGTGTGATTCTCGAATCCCAGGGGCGCGACCAGGAGGCAGCCGCGCGTTTTGCGGCTGCCGTGAAACAGGAACCTGACTACCTCGAAGCGCGGTTGGGTCTGGTCCACTGCCTGCAGCTGCTCGGGCGATTTGATGAGACGCTGCCGCATTACCGCCACATCGTGAAGGTCGATCCCCGTCGCGACGACGCCTGGGTCGACGCAGCGACCATGTTGATCAGCCTTAGCCGCTACGAAGAAGCGCGCGCCTGGTTGGCGGCCGCGAGAAAGGTCCACCCCGAGCAACCCGAGCTCGCCGCTCAGCAGAAGATGGTCGAGTCGGTCCTGACACCGGGTGCGCGGTGACGCGCCGTGAGATATCCATCGGCTCCCTGATCGCGCTGCCTTCGCTCGCGGCCATCCTCGTCGGATGTGGAGGCGATCGCGATCGACCGCGAGAGCCGTCGCCGGCACACGAGCGCCACGCGCCGGCAGCGGCCGCCGGCGAACCCGAGTGGTTCGTCGACCACTCCGCATCGAGCGGTCTCGATTTCGTGCATGTCAACGGGGCGACCGGCCGGTTTTACCAGCCCGAGATCAGCGGGTCGGGTGCGGCACTGTTCGATTACGACAACGACGGCGATCTCGACACCTGGCTGGTGCAGGGCGGCAGCCTCGATCGCCCGGCCGCAGGCGGCGCTGGCGGCCGTCTGTATCGCAACGACCTCGAGGTGCATCCGGACGGCACCCGCACGTTGCGGTTCACCGACGTGACGGCGACGAGCAAGATTGTCACCCGCGGCTATGGACAGGGCGTGGCCGCCGGCGACATCGACAACGACGGATGGATCGATCTTTACCTGACGGGATTCCACGGTAATCAGATGTTTCGCAACAATGGGGACGGCACCTTCTCGGACCTCTCACGCCAGACCGGTACCGATAGCCCCACGACCTGGGGCGTCTCGGCAGCGTTTGTCGACGTCGACCGTGACGGGTGGCTCGATCTGTTCGTCGGAAACTACCTGACCTACTCACTCGAAACGCACGCCCGCTGTCTCATGGAATCAGGACAGGAGGACTACTGCGCGCCGGGCCGTTACGCGCCACAGCAAGCTCGCTTCTACCGGAACCTTGGCCGTGGCAAGTTCGTCGACGCGACCGCGGCAGCGGGCATGGCCCGCGACTTCGGGCCGGCGCTCGGCGTGTCGACTGCCGACTTCAATGGCGATGGCTGGATCGACATCTTCGTCGCCAACGACCAGAAGGAAAACCAGCTGTGGATCAACCGGGGCAATGGCACCTTCGAGAATCGCGCGCTGAGGTCGGGCGTCGCCCTGGACGGCGCGGGCGTCGCGAAGGCAAACATGGGCGTCGATGCAGGCGATTTCGACAACGACGGCGATGAGGATCTCATCACCACGGTCCTGACCCGCGAGGGCAACCCACTGTTCGTCAATAACGGTACCGGGCTGTTCGAAGACCGGAGCATGGACTCAGGCATCGCCATCGCCAGCCGCCCGTATACCGGCTGGGGCGTGGCGTGGATCGATGTCGACAACGACGGCTGGCTGGATCTGCTCGCCGTCAACGGCCTGGTGAAGCAGGACCTCGGCGCGCTGTCGGCCGGGAATCCATTCCCGTACCAGCAGCGGAATCAGCTGCTTCGCAACCTCGGCAACGGGCGCTTCGAGGACGTCACCGATCGAGCCGGACGCGTGTTCGCGTTGAAGGAGGTCGGCCGCGGCGCGGCCTTCGGCGACGTCGACAACGACGGGGATGTTGACGTCCTGATCGTCAACAGCGGCGGGCCCGCTCGCCTGCTGATCAACGCCATCGGCAACCGGAGCCACTGGCTCGGACTGCGGTTGGTCGGCGGAGACCGTGCGCGCGACATGGTCGGGGCGCGCGTGGCGGTCACCCGTGCAGACGGACGAACCATCTGGCGCCGCGCGCGCGCGGACGGCAGCTACGCCTCGGCGAACGATCCGCGGGTGCTGGTCGGGCTCGGCCAGTCGGCGGATGCGCCGCGCGTCCGCGTCATCTGGCCGAGCGGGCGCACCGAGGAGTGGACCAACGTGCCGGCCGACCGCTACACGACATTGGTGGAAGGGAGCAGGTAGCGCGATGAATCGGAGCGCGAGGGTTGTGGCGCTGATGGGAGTGCTCGCGCTTGCGAGCGGAGCAGCGTTCCTCGGCTGTGGCACAGGCGAGGGTCCTGCGTCGCCGCCGCCACGCGATCTCCCTTCTGCCGGCGCCAACCCCGAACTGCCGCCATTCTCGCTGACCGATCAAACTGGCAGCCGCTTCGGTTCCGCCCAGCTCGACGCCTCGGTGTGGGTCGCGCATCTCACCTTCTCCCGCTGCCGCGAAATCTGTCCGGATGTCATCGCCGCGTTGCGGGGAATCCAGAACGAGCTCAAAAGTTCTCCGGCCTGGGATGCTGTGCGGTTCGTCAGCTTCAGTGTCGACCCCGACCACGACCGGCCGCAGGTGCTTCGGGATTACGCCGCCGCCAGCAGCGCGGATCAGGTGCACTGGAAGTTTCTGACCGGCCGGCCCAACCAGATGTGGCAGTTCACCCGGCACGGGCTTCATCTCCCTGTCGACCCACGTCCTGACGGCGAGCCGATCTTTCCGCGTTCGGACCTGGTGCTGGTCGACCGAGGTCTGCGGATTCAGGGCGTGTTCGATGCGTCGAGCGCGGACGGTCGCGCCAAACTGGTTGCGGCACTGCGGACCTTGGCCGCGACGCCGGCGCTCCCGAGGGTGGCCCACCCCAAGGAGGTCCTCGACCCGCCGTGGATGCGTGAGCGGGAGCTGGCGCAGCTCGGCACGCGCGGCCGCTTCGAGGTCTTTCACGATTTCAGGTTCGAGGATCGCGTGCTCGAGAGCGGCGTCACGTTCGTGAACCGTGTCACCGACGACTCGGGCAAAGCGTACAAACTGGTGCACTACGACCACGGCAACGGGATCGCCGTCGCCGACGTCGATGGAGACGGACGCTTGGATGTCTACTTCGTGAACCAGCTGGGTGGCAACGAGCTCTGGAGAAATCTGGGCAACGGCGAGTTCGACAACATCACCAGGACCGCCGGCGTCGGGGTCCCCGGCAAGATCAGCGTCAGCGCGTCGTTCGCCGACATCGACAACGACGGAGATGCCGATCTCTTCGTGACGACCGTGCGAGGCACCAACCGCCTGTTCGTCAACGACGGCCACGGCCGATTCACTGATGCGACCGAGCAGTCGGGCCTCGGCTACGTCGGTCACTCATCCGGCGCCGTGTTCTTCGACTTCAACCGCGACGGCCTGCTCGATCTCTTCGTCTGCAATGTCGGCCGGTACACCTCCGACGAGATTGGGCCGGGTGGGTACTACGTGGGGCTTGGCGACGCGTTCGAGGGACATCTCCATCCCGAAGCGCGCAACGAGCGCAGCATCCTGTACGAGAACAAGGGCGGCAACCGCTTCGTCGACGTCACGGAGGAGCGGCGTCTCGTCGATCTGAGCTGGAGCGGCGATGCGAGCCCAATCGATGTGAACCGTGACGGCTGGCCCGATCTCTACGTGCTGAACATGCAGGGGCACGACGAGTACTACGAAAACGTCGGCGGCAAATACTTCGAGAAACGAAGCCGCGCGGTGTTTCCGAAGACTCCGTGGGGATCGATGGGCATCAAGGCCTTCGACTACGACAACGACGGAAACCTCGACATCATGCTGACCGACATGCACTCGGACATGAGCGAAGACGTCGGTCCCGCCCGCGAGAAGCTCAAGTCGCGCATGCAATGGCCCGAGTCGAGGCTGCACTCGGGAGGCGCGAGCATCTTCGGCAACGCGTTCTTTCGACACGAGCGCGGCGGTACTTTCACGGAGGTGTCCGACGCGCTCGGCACGGAGAACTACTGGCCCTGGGGACCGAGCGTCGGCGATCTCAACGCCGATGGCTTCGACGATGTGTTCATCGCGTCGAGCATGAACTTCCCGTTCCGCTACGGCGTCAACTCGGTCCTCCTGAACAACCGCGGCAAGACGTTCCTCGACAGTGAGTTCATCCTCGGCGTCGAGCCTCGACGCGATCGGCGCACCGCCAAGCCGTGGTTCACGCTCGACTGCCTCGGCGAGGATCGCGGCAACAAGTACTGCGAGCAGCTCGGCCTGCTCGGCAAGACCATCGTCTGGGCGTCACTCGGGTCGCGCTCCTCGGCGATCTTCGATCTCGACGGAGACGGCGACCTGGACATCGTCACCAACGAGTTCAACGACGGCCCGATGGTGCTGGTGAGCAACCTCGACGGAGCGGACGTCGGTCCGCTATGTGGCGGTGAAGCTCGTCGGCACGACGTCCAATCGCGACGGTCTGGGGGCCACGGTCACCGTTCGAGCCGCGGGCCGTTCGTACATGAAGGTTCACGACGGGCAGTCGGGCTACCTGTCGCACAGCCTGATTCCGCTCTATTTTGGGCTGGGGGCCACCCAGAGCGTCGACGAGATCGTCGTCTCGTGGCCCTCGGGAAAGCAGCAAGTCGTGCGCGCCCCGATCGCGATCAACACCACGGTGGTTGTCCGAGAGGAATGACCTCGGATTCACCATGTGAAAATGCAACCACGAAGACTCGAAGACACGAAACTTCAATTGGTCTTCTTCGAGTCTTCGCGACTTCGTGGTTGCCTTTTGGTCCGCTACGCCTTTTCAAGAAACGCTCTCTACGGCCGGCTGCTGATCGCCGACAGCTGTTCGCCCAAGGCTGACAACTGCGCCTCGGAGGGATGATGTTTGCGCGCGGTGTCGAGCCAGTCGCGAGCCTCCCTGTAGCGTTTGAGGGCGATGAGCGCCTTCGCCCCTTCCACCCATGCGCTTGCGTTGGCCGAATCGAGCTCGACCGCGCGACGCCAATGTGGAACCGAGGCGTTCAGGTCTCCGAGGTTCCGGAGCATCTCGGCCTGCCCGACCTGCACGTCCGCACGGCCAGGGTCCTGCTTGGCCGACGGCCGCGAAGTGCGTGAGCGCGTCGCGGTAGTGCTTCTGCTGCGCGAGCAGCGCGGCGAGGTTGAAACGGGTCTCCAGGTGATCGGGTGATCGCCGCAGCACCGCCTCGAACTGCCTCGCCGCGGCGTCGTGGTCGCCTTTCCAATACATCGCCAGGCCCAGGCCATATCCAAGCTGCACGTTCTCCGGATCGAGCGCGAGACCCTTACGGAAGAGATCCGCGGCCGCGTCCCATTTGCCCGCTTGCATCGCGAGGACGCCGCGCTGGTAATGCGCTTCGGCGCTGTCGACGAGCCAGTAGTACTCCTGCATCAGCGGATCGGAGAGGCCCGGCCGGCCGTCGCCGCGCTGTTTCAAATGCGCCTCGGCCCTCTCTTGCTGACCGAGGCTTCGATAGCTCTGCGCCAGTGGGTAATGCACGCGGGTCGCCTGGGGGTCCAGCGTCAGGGTCTGCTCCAGGTACTCCACCGCATGCGCCTGGTCTCCCCGTGCCTGGGCGACGCGGCCCAGCCCTTCGAAGGCCGCCGCGGAGCGCGGGTCGATGTCGCGCGCCCTTAGGAACAGCCGCTCGGCCTCCTCGTTTTTCCCTTGATCGAGATAGGCCTCGCCGAGCCGAACGATCGTCGGCAGATCCGTTCGGGCGGAGTTCGAGCGCTCGTTCGAACGATTTCAAAATGTTCGCGCGATCGCTGGTGATCAGGTAAAGCTGCCCCAGGTAGTAAGGCCACTTCGCGTCGCGCGGCGCCAGCGCCTGCGCGTTCCGCAGGCTGGTCTCGGCGGCGGCGTGGTATCCGGTCGCCATCAGGATCAGGCCGACGTCGCCGTGCGCCTGGGCAAGGTCTTCGGACGGCATCTGGGTTGAAGCAGATTTTGCCGAGAGGGCGGCGTAGCGGTCGCGCACCTGCGTCTGCACCGATTGCGGCAGCCGCGACAGGTCGGGCATCGGGACAGACTGCACCGTCCAGCCGGCGTCAGCCGCTCCTGTCGGGCGCGCTCGAGCCTCCTCGCCGGAAGGGGAGCAGGCGCTCGCGGCCAGCACCACGATCAACGCCACGACGGCCGACACGCGTGGATCACTCATCGGCACCAATCGGCCACTGTCCGTGAGGGTTAGTATAGAATTTCCTGCCTTGGACGGCTTGAATTTGCACAGGACGGCCCCTCTCCTGATCGTTTTGTGCCTCGCCGGATGCGTATCCGACGTGCCGGCGCCAGCCTCTGAGGGCAAGCCGGCAGCCGACGTCCGCGCGCCGGACGCGAACGACGAGCACGACTGGTTCGCAGATCGGGCTGATGCCGCCGGCCTCCATTTCGTCCACTTCAACGGCATGTCCGGGGCGTTCTACTTCCCGGAGATCATGCCTCCAGGCGTGGGTCTGCTCGACTACGACAACGACGGCGACCTCGATGTGTTCCTCGTCCAGGGCGACATGATCGGCCCGGGCAAGACGCTCAGCGACGCCCTGATCAAGCCAGTGGAGCCGCTGCCGCTGCGCAGCCGGCTGTACCGCAACGATCTGCAGGTCGCGGCGGACGGGACGCGCACCTTGAAGTTCACCGACGTCACCGAACAGAGTGGGATCGACGCGCGCGGGTACGGCATGGGCGTGGCGACGGGCGATATCGACAACGACGGCTGGGTCGATCTCTTTCTCACGTATCTCGGGACCAACAAGCTGTATCGCAACAACGGCAATGGGACGTTCACGGACGTGTCGGTGTCGAGTGGCATCGACGCGCCTGGATGGGGCGTTTCCGCGTCGTTCTTTGACTACGATCGCGACGGGTGGCTCGACCTCTACGTGGGAAACTACGTGCGCTACAGTGTCAGCAACGATCGGACGTGCACCGTCCAGTCGGACCGGAGAAGCTACTGCGGGCCCGAGCAGTACGACAGGCAGACGGACCGTCTGTATCACAACCGCGGGAACGGCACGTTTGTCGACGTCACCGCGAAAGCGTTCATCGCATCGAACCCATTCGGCCCAACCCTGGGTGTCGCAACCGCGGATTTCAACAACGACGGTTGGCCTGATATCTTCGCCGCGAACGACGGTCAGGCGAACCTGTTATGGATCAACCAGCGTAACGGTACCTTCAAGACCGAGGGGTTGCTGTCAGGCGCGGCGGTGAACGAGCAGGGTAAACCTGAAGCCAACATGGGGGTCGACGCCGGCGATTTCGACAACGACGGTGATGAAGATCTCATCGTGACCCACCTGCCGAATGAGGGCGCGAACCTGTACGTCAACAACGGATCGGGTGTGTTCGAGGATCGAAGCGCACCCTCGCGTCTGCACCAGTACAGCCTCGGGTACACAGGCTGGGGAACGGCTTGGATCGACCACGACAATGACGGCTGGCTCGATATGCTGTCGGTCAATGGCGCGCTCCATTTCAAGACCGGACGGATGGACGATCCGTTCCCGTTCGAAGAGCGCAATTTCCTCCTCCGCAATACTGGGAACGGCCAGTTCGCCGACGTCACGGACAAGGCAGGCGCGGCGTTCAAGCGCCTCGAGGTCGGCCGCGGGGCGGCGTTCGGAGACATTGACAACGACGGCGACACCGACGTCGTCATCGCGAACCTCAACGGACCGGTGCGCCTGCTCGTCAACAACATCGGTAACCGATCTCACTGGATGGGCCTGCGCCTCGTCGGAGCCGGCGGCCGCGAGATGTTGGGTGCGCGCGTCGAGTTCAGGCGGCCCGGGCGGCCCTCTCTCTGGCGCCGCGTGCGCAGTGACGGGAGCTACGCGTCCGCGAACGATCCGCGAGTGCTCGTCGGGCTCGGCGGTGAGACCGCCGCGCCGACGGTGCGTGTCCGATGGCCAGGCGGCGCGACGGAAGAGTGGTCCGATGCAGGCATCGATCGATGGACGACCTTGAAGGAAGGGACCGGCAAGCGCCGCTGATCTCCACCGGGTTGATCGTGGCGGTGTTGTGCGTCGCCGTCACGGCGGGAGCATGCTCGGCGTCTTCTTCTTCGAGGCGGGAGACGCCGCCTGACTCCGGCAGTCCGACACTCGCGCCTCCGGAAGGCCGCGGGTTGCAGCCGGTGCCGAGGCCCGAGCTCTCGACGATGGGGGACGCGGTCCGGCCACGGATTCAGCAGGCGTATACCGCACTGACCCACACTGTCGAGGACCCGCGCGCGACGCCCGAACAACTGGCCAAGGCCTACGGCGAAGTCGGCGACCTCCTGATGTCGTTGAACGAGCTCGAGAGCGCCGAAGCCTTTTACCTGAATGCCCAGACGCTTGAACCCGGCAGCCGGCGGTGGCCGTATCTCCTGGGTCATCTCTACCGCAAACGCGGTCCACTGGAGAAGGCGGTCACCTCCTTTGAACGAGCGCGCCAACTCCAGCCGAACGATGTCGCGACGCTCGTCAATCTGGGAGAAGTTTATTTAGCCCTTGGGAACCACGAGGCAGCGGCGCCGCTCTTCGACCAGGCGACCGCCCTTGCCCCAGGTTCGGCTGCGGCCTGGTTCGACGCCGGCCAGGCAGCGCTTGCGCGCCACGACGATCGCGCGGCGGTGAAAGCGCTCGAGACGGCGCTGGAGCGCGATGCGGGAGCGACCGCCGTCCACTATCCGCTGGCGATGGCCTACCAACGGCTCGGCAACCTGGATAAGGCGCGAGCGCATCTCGCGCAACAGGGCAAGATCGAGCCGCACCCCGAGGATCCCCTGCTCGACGAGATCGACAAACGCATGGACAGCGCGCTGATCTTCGACTTCAGGGGCACGAAGGCGTTGGCG
This sequence comes from uncultured Acidobacteriota bacterium, assembly GCA_963825245.1. GTDB lineage: Bacteria > Acidobacteriota > Vicinamibacteria > Vicinamibacterales > CAVVIG01 > CAVREM01. The sequence continues at coordinate 185,729 of CAWGSJ010000014.1, read as the reverse complement.
GCCGGTCAGTGGGCCACCGCGGCCGACTTCTTCGAGAAAGCGCTGGCCTTGTCGCCTGACAACGCGGCCATGCGTCACCGGTTGGGTGTGGCTTTATTTCGGATGGGCGACACGCGCGGCGCCGAAGATCAGTTCGAGCGAGTGATCCGCACGACTCCTTCATACAACGAGTCGTCCTACAACCTCGCCGTGATCAAGGCGGGAAGCGGTCGAATGGAAGAGGCCATCGCTCGCGCCTCTGCTGCACTCGAACACGATCCAGGTTACATGGCCGCCCGCCTCCTGCTGGCCCGTCTCCTGGCCGTAACCGGCCGGACGACCGAGGCGCTGGCGCAGTACACCACCGGGCTCGAACTGGAACCGCTCAATCGTGACGCCGCCCTCGGATATGGGATGACGCTTGCCCTCCTCGATCGGTTCGCGGAAGCGCGCGACCGATTGACGGAAGGGGCCAAGACCTTTCCGGATACGCTGGCGTTCAAGTGGACGCTGGCCCGGCTGCTCGCCACCACGCCGGACGATCGATTGCGAAACGCGCGACGTGCCCTGGCCATGGCCGAGGAGCTGCTCGGCGGATCCCAGAAAAGCCTCGAAGATGGCGTGGCCGTGGGTGAGACCTACGCGATGGCGCTCGCTGAGTCGGGCCAATACGCGACGGCGGCAGCAGTGCAGCGGGATGTACGCGCTACTGTCCAGAAGTCAGATGTGCCGGAGGACGTCCTGCGGCGCGTTGGCGAGAATCTCAATCGCTACGAGCGCGGGCTGCCGTGCCGCCGTCCCTGGACTGCAGGCGAACTTCCCTAGAGAGAGAGGTCGCTTATTGCGACCGGCATGATATCGTCCCCGTATCGTCGACGAGCCCGGACCGGTTCTATCCCCGTTGCGACCACGGCATCAGGATCGCAGACCGTTGCTGTCGTCCTCGAAGGAAACATATGGCGCTTCACGAGACTGGATCGATTTCAATTGCGATGTCTCTGCTCGTTGCTGGCCTTCTTGTCCAGGGCAGCACATCAAGCCAGTCTTCACCGGACGTGAAGTTTCCCGATCCAGACATCGGGATTGATTCGCTTGCGGCGCGGCAAAAAGCACAATTGGACACGGCGGACCGGTTCAAGGTCTTTTTCAAGTTTCGCTTCGCCGACGCACTGAAAGACAGCGGCATCACCTTCTTCCACCACATGGTGGACGACGCTGGCATCGATTACAAACCGGTGCACTACGACCACGGCACCGGCATCGCCGTCGCGGATGTAGATGGTGACGGGTCATACGACATCTATTTCGTGAATCAGGTGGGCGGCAACGAGCTCTGGAAGAATCTGGGCGGAGGCAAGTTCAGCCAAATCACGACAACCGCAGGGGTCGGCCTGCCCGGTCGGATCAGTGTCGCGGCCTCGTTCGTTGACATCGATAACGATGGCACCGAGGACCTGTTCGTCACCACCGTTCTGGGCGGCAATGCGCTGTTCAAGAACGACGGACGCGGCGTGTTTCGCGACATCACCAAGGATGCTGGCCTCGATCTCGTCAGCCACTCTTCTGGGTCGGTTTTCTTCGACTACGACAAGGATGGCTTGCTCGACCTGCTCGTGTGCAACGTAGGCAACTACACTAGCGACAAGAAGGGCGCCCAGGGTCAGTACGTGGGATTGCCGGACGCCTTCTCCGGTCACCTGCATCCCCAACGGTATGAGTATCCAGTCCTCTACAAGAATACCGGTCACGCCCGGTTCAAGGACGTAACCAAAGGCGTGGGCTTGCGGCCGACCAGCTGGTGTGGTGATGCCAGCTTTGCCGATCTGAGCGGCACGGGGTTTCCCGGCGTGTTCATTCTGAACATGCAGGGGCGCTCCCACTACTTCGAGAACGCGGGCGGCAGGAAATTCGTCGACAGGACCGAACAGTATTTTCAGAAGACGCCGTGGGGCAGCATGGGCGTGAAGTTCTTCGATTTCGACAACGATGGACGGATGGATCTGTTCGTCACCGACATGCACTCCGACATGAGCGCGCCGATTGGCCCGGAACTCGAGAAGCAGAAATCGACGATCGTCTGGCCGGATTCGTTCGTGCAGGGGTCGCGCTCGGACTATATCTGGGGCAATGCCCTCTATCACAACCTGGGGAATGGCAAATTCGAAGAGATCTCCGACCGCTTGGGAGCCGAGAATCACTGGCCCTGGGGCGTGAGCGTGGGAGACATCAACGCCGACGGGTGGGACGACGTGTTCATCGCGTCCGGCATGAGCTTCCCGTTCCGCTACGGAATCAACTCGATGCTCTTGAACAACCAGGGCGAGAAGTTCCTGGACTCCGAGTTCCTTCTCGGAATCGAGCCGCGCCAAGATCTGTATGCGCTGTGGTTCGAGCTGGATTGTTCCCGAGGGGGGCTGAACGAGCAAAACCAGAAGATTTGCGAGGGGCGGTCAGGAAAGATTCGTGTCATGTCCCCGCGCTCGAGCCGGTCTTCGGTCATGTTCGACCTCGACAACGATGGAGACCTCGACATCGTCACGAACGAATTCAATTCGGTACCGCAGGTGCTCGTCAGCGATCTGGCTGAACAAACGGCAATACATTCGCTCAAAGTCGTGCTTGTCGGGACTCGATCGAACCGCAATGGACTCGGCGCCACCGTGCGCGTGCACGCCGCAGGAAAGACCTATACCAAATACGTTGACGGAAAATCCGGGTACCTATCGCAGAGCGTGCTCCCGCTGTACTTTGGTCTGGGCGCCGCCACGAAAATCGACCGCGTCGAAGTGAACTGGCCCTCCGGCCGAAAGCAGGTCGTGACCAGTGCGCTCCAGGAGAACCAGGTGCTCCGCATTGTCGAGCCACAATAGGACGCCTGTGCCGAGCTCTCTCGATGGGAGATCCACTGCGGATAGATCGAGTGTCGTCCAGCGTTGCCAGCGCCGCTGTCGTCATCGTGCTGCTGAATGGGCACGGCGGCCTGACGACTGAGCCGTCCGCGTCCGTGCAGCGACAGAAGGGCGTGAACGCAGCAGCTACGGTGCCGGCTTGCGCGTCGAGTGCGGCCGCTCCGGAATGGTTCACCGACTGCGCGCAGGCCGCCGGCCTCGATTTCGTGCACTTCAACGGCATGTCGGGCGAGTATTACTTCCAGGAAATGATGGGTTCCGGCGTGGCGCTGTTCGACTTCGACAACGACGGCGACCTCGACATCTACCTGATACAAGGACAGATGCTTGGTCGGGGCAAGACATTGGCCGACGCTCTCCTGCCTCCCCGAATGCCCCTGCCGCTGACGGATCGGCTCTACCGCAACGACCTCGAGGTGCATGCCGACGGCTCTCGCACGCTCCGGTTCACAGATGTCACCAGGGGGAGCGGCCTCGACGTGCGGTCGTACGGCATGGGCGTCGCGACCGGTGACATCGACAACGATGGCTGGATCGATCTGTATCGCACCCGGCTCGGGCCGGCTCAGATGTTCCGCAACAACCACGACGGAACCTTCACGGATATTTCGGCGCGCGCGGGCACGAGCCACCCACAGTGGAGCATCCCGGCCTCCTTCCTCGACTTCGACCGCGACGGCTGGCTTGACCTGTACGTGGGCAACTACATCGACCTCGGTATTGAAAACCGTGTCTGCCGTAGCGGCTCCGCCAGCACACGGGACTACTGCGGGCCCGAGCTCTATTTGCCGGTTCCGGACCGGCTGTATCGAAATCGTGGCGACGGCTCGTTTGCCGACGTCAGCGACAAGGCTCGAGTGGCGAGGGACTACGGGCCCGCACTGGGGGCCGTGGCCGCTGACTTCAACGCCGACCGGTGGGTTGACGTCTATGTTGCCAACGATGGACAGGAGAACCTGTTGTGGATGAATCAACAGGACGGGACCTTCAAAAATGTTGCCCTGCTGGCAGGCGCCGCATTGAATGGGGCGGGCGCGGCGCTGGCCGGTATGGGTGTTGATGCCGGCGACGTGGACAACGATGGCGACGAGGACCTCTTCGTCACCAACTTGAAAGGACAGACCAACACGCTTTACATCAACGACGGATCCGGCTACTTCGAAGATCAGACGGCAAAGTGGGGACTCGCCGCCCCGAGCCTCCCCTATACAGGTTTCGGAACGCTCTTCTTCGACTACGACAACGACGGCTGGCTCGACATCCTTGTGGCCAACGGGGCCGTCTTCGTGAACAAGGCGCTTGCGGATGCACACGATCCGCATCCGCTCAAGGAACGCAACTCGTTGTATCGCAATCTGGGCAACGGACGGTTTGCGGAGGTGAGTACCCGCGCTGGGGCGGTGTTTCAACTCGCGGAGGTCAGCCGGGGTGCAGCGTTTGGCGACCTGGACAACGACGGCGATATGGACGTCGTTGTCACGAACAACGGGGGCCCTGTACGACTGCTACTCAACAATGTCGGTAACCGCAACCGTTGGCTCGGCTTGCGGTTGGTCGGCGGCAGTCCGCCCCGCGACATGTTGGGTGCGCGCGTCGGTGTGTTTCGCCGCGACGGCCCGCCGCTGTGGCGGCGCGCCCGGACCGATGGTAGTTATGCGTCGGCGCACGATCCGCGTGTGCTCGTGGGCCTCGGCGCCGCCAAGGTGGTGCCGCGGGTCCAAGTCATCTGGCCGAACGGGTCGGTGGAGGAGTGGACGGACCTCGCGGTCGATCGGTGGTCGACACTCACCCAAGGATCGGGGCGGCGGGTGCGGAGATGAAACGAGGCGTTGGCCTGGCGGCATCGATCGCGTTGGAACTGGCGCTCACGAACACCGGACTGGCTGCCGGCGGCCCGGCGCCTCAGCGCGAGGCTGGCGCATGGGATCGTGCGGTGGAGGCTGCGGCCAACCAGAACTGGCCTGAGGCGGTGACGCAATTCCGGCTGGCTGTCGAGGCGGATCCCGAGTCCGGAGTGTTGCGCCTGAAGCTTGGGGCGGCTCTGGAGGGCGTAGGCGATGCGCGCGGCGCGTTGGAGCAGTACGAGGAAGCGCTACGCCTGGATTCGCGGCTGGCGCGGGCTCACTACGGCATGGGGGCGCTGCTTGAGCGGGTCGGTCGAGACGACGAGGCCATCGAGCAGTACACCGCGGCCCTGGCCGTGGATTCCACCTTCGGTGCGGCGCATCTCAAACTTGCTGACGCGCTGCGCCGCACGGTCCGGCTCGAACTTGCGCTCTCGCACTACCGGCGGGTGATCGAGCTCGAACCGGCCACCCGGCGGCGTACCCTCACCGGGCCTGAGGTTGAGGACGCGTGGTTCGGAGAAGCGATGACGCTCGTGCGGCTGGGGCGCTACGCGCAGGCTCGTGACAGCTTGATCAATGCGATGCGCATCCACCCCAATCAACCGGCGTTCCCACACGCGCTGGCGCGCGTGTTCGCCGCGGCCCCCGACGACCAGGTGCGCGACGGGGCGCGCGCCTGGGAACTCGCGAAAGCGCTGCCGGATGGGCATGAACACCCGGCCATCTTCGAGACGATGGCCATGGCGCTCGCGGAGCTGGGTCACTTCGACCTGGCCATCGATTGGCAGCGTTTAGCAATGTCGGCGGCGGCACGCGCCGGGCGACCTGACGTCGCGCAGCAGATGGCGGCCAGTCTGGCGCGGTATCTGCAGCGCCAGCCCTGCCGCACGCCTTGGCGAGATGACGATCCTGACCAGAGACCAGGCCCTTCGGTGGGTCTCGAGCACCTGCGCTGAGCGTTGATCGCTGAAGCTCACAGAGCCAGCTGGCCGCGCACCATCATGTCCGCGAGCTTGAACTTCTTCGTGAGCTCCACGTCGCCCAGCTTCGTGCTGAACTCGACTTCCTTGTCATCCGGGGCGATGGCGCTCGTTTTCGGAAACAGAAACTCGACCCGAACCAACTGGTCCCCGTCCTTGAATGACTGCGCCAACAGCCACGCCGGGGCGGACAGCACCCGGACGGTTTCCGGTAAGATCCGATCCCTTCTAGCTGGCTTCAGCGAGGTCCTCGCCTTTATCTCGTCGATCGTTCCCAGCGGAAGGGCCCGACCCCGCACCGGCAGCCCGACCACGGCCAACGTGTAGAGAGGTTCGTCCTGGCTCAGCTGCCGCTGCTGGTCGGGTGCGATCTGGCCGGCTTGACCGCTCTGCAGGCGGACCATCGCTTGTCTGACGGGCAAGCCACTGATCCAGGCGACTGTCACTGTGACCCGGCGAACTCCTTGAACCTGGGTGCCACCTTCGGGGTTCCTGCCGCCGTCGCCGCCGAGACTGGTGTTGCCCCCTTGAAAGCCGTCGAGCGCCCCTTCTCGAAGGCTGCCGATCACAACGGTGACCTTCTTAACCCACGGCGAGTCGGTCAACATCTTCTCGACTTGCGGAGCGGTCCAGGCCGTGAAGTCCTTCTCCTGCCAGAAGTCGGCGGCCGTCAGGGCCGCCGACGCCACTAGCCAGGTACCGACAATTCCTACGAGCGTGCGTCGCATGGAATGACCTCCGTACGGTTGGACGATAATCGACCGCCTGAGTGCACCGATGATGCGCGGCAGCGTCCCGAGAAGGTCACTCTCCTGAATGCGATCACCCCCGCTCGAGGTAGTCCTCCCACAAACTCACATGGACTGTATCGAGCGCCCCCGCCTGCTCACCCCACAGCTCGCGCGCGGGGAAACGAACCGTGTACACATGCTTCGGTCTCACGTCGAGCGAGAAGCCGTCGGCGTCCGTGTCGGGGAAGTTGAAAACACCCTCGTCCCGCACGATCGTGCCGCGTTTGCCACGGGTGTAGCGCGGCAGGCGCGTATGGCCGACCGGGTTCATGTTGCGAGCGCGCACGGACTGGCCAACTTTGAAACGCGGCGCCGAACCCGCGATCTGCTGCGGAGCGCGCGGGCGGGCGATCACGTCCACCATCGCGGGAGTGATGAGCGGAGTCGCCTTGGGTGCCGCGGGGTCTGCTCGGCCGCTTTCGAGCTCGGCAGGGCTCACAATCTTGGAATAGAGAAGGTGATTGATCAGCACCGTGAGAGTGCGGGCGTAGTAGCTCAGACGCAGATACTGTGCGGGCGGCAGGATTTCGTGCCCGTACCGGAAATTCCTTCGCCGTCCGGGAGGAACAAGCGGCAGGGCCGACAGCGCCCACGCGCGACCCTCCCACGGTTCGTGGAACGTGGGCTCGTTCTGCTCGTAAACGATGGGCCCCATGCCATGCATGCCGCCCATGTCGTGGATGCCGTTCATCGTTGACCTTTACGCACGCACCTTCGCCACGCCGACCATCGCATCACGCGTGACGAGCGCCGCCAGTTGCTCCTCGGTCATCTGTTCGGTGCCCGCCGGTCTTTCGGGGAGCACCAAGTAACGGAGCTCGGCCGTGCTGTCCCATACGCGTATTTCGGTGTCTTCCGGCAACTCGAGGCCGAACTCGCGCAGCACGCCGCGCGGATCGATCACGACGCGTGAACGGTACGGCGCCGACTTGTACCACGTCGGCGGCAGGCCGAGCGTCGGCCACGGATAGCACGAGCAGAGCGTACAGACGATGACGTTGTGTACCCTGGGTCCGTTCTCGACGACGGCCATATGGTCGCCTTGCGCTCCGCCATATCCGAGTTCGGCGATCGCTGCGGTGGCGTCGGTCAGCAACCGCTTTTTATAGGCAGCATCGACCCAGGCCCGAGCGACCACCCGGGCGCCGTTGCGCGGGCCGACTTTGTGCTCGTAGACATCCACGATGGCATCGACCGCCGCTGGATCGACCAGACCCTTTTCGACGAGCAGCGATTCGAGCGCCTTTACCCGAAGGGCGACGTCGGCGGGCACCGCCTGCTGGTCGAGAGCGTCCGGGCGCTGCGGCGTCTGGGACGCTGCCGCCTGAGGCGTCGCAATCAGTCCTGCGGTGCCAGCCGACGCGCGTTTCAGGAATTGGCGGCGTCCAACCGGGATATTCTTGGGCGGTTTCGCCATGTAGTGAAACTGGCCACTGCGGACGAGTTTATTGACGGTTATTATAAAGGTACGTCGTCCGGCTAAAGGAAGCGGCCAATGAGCGGATAGGCCCAGTACAGTCCAAGCATGATCGAGATGCTTCCCACGGCCACGGACAGGCCTCGTGCGACGACTCCATGCGTTCCGACCCGGGCGATCGGCCAGCCCATGAGGCCCGATAGCGCGGCCATCCCACACGTTGAACCGGCGCCAAACAACAGCAGATAGATGAGGCGAGACCCCATCGACGGGATCGTCGCCGATGATCAGCGCGGTGAGCGCGCCGCTACCCGCCAGACCGTGGACCATGCCCACCAGCAACGGTCGCCGAGCGAGCGTCCATCGCCCGATGCAGACCTCGCTCCGTGCACGTGGGAGTGCGTCGGGCCGACCGAGCTGGGGCCGGCCGAGAGGGCGATCGCGCGGAAGCCGAACCCCACCAGCAGCAGCACGACGGCCCACGCGAGAACGTCCGCGACGATCGCCGGCATGTCTGTGCGCAACACGACCAAGAGCGTGCCGGCCACCAGCAGCGTCAACGTGTGACCGATCCCCCAATACACCCCGAGCCATGCGGCCCTCCGAATGTTCCGCTCGCCGGTCAAGAGCGTCGATAGCGCGGCGAGATGATCCGGTTCGAGCGCATGGCGCATGCCGAGCAACGCACCCAGGCCGGCACTTGCGGCCAACCCACCCTTCGTTCCGCCGAACGGCTGCACCGATGATTGCAACAGCCAATACCCAGCGGCGGCTGACGCGAGCCCAAGCAGGAGCCACCGCGCGTCTGGCCTCGGTCGCGCCTTGGGCAGTTCGACCGGTCGCCCGTGCGGGGTCGTTCGGTACGCGTCGGCCCAGGCCTCCTTGCGAGTGATCAACGCGCTGCGCTCGGCCAGGCCTTTGGTGGTCACGATGCGCTCGAGCGCCGCCAACCAGTACTCGTAGTAACGAGAGCCATCGTCAGGCTCACCGCGACTGGGACCGGCCTGGAGTTCATGCGCCAACGCGGCGGACCACTCCTTCCAGGTGAAATGCCCCTGCTCCGAGAGCGTGACGGCGAGCGCGAATGCCTGCGCCTGCCACGGCTCGGCGAACACGGGCCCACTGTTGTCGGCGGGAAGACGCGGTAGCTCAGAGTGCGAAATCGTAGGGCGAAATCATACCGTGATCGCGTAGAGGTGCCAACGCTAACGAAGGCTGGCTGAAGCCGGCCACTACGCACAAAAAAAGCGCCGGCCTCTGGAGAGGCCGGCGCTTTTCCGTCTGTCGTCGTGCGGACCTTCAGGTCCGCTGTGGACTCTACCAGTCGAGCTGGAGCCCGATCCTGATCTGCCGGGCCTGCATGACCGACGTGATCGCCTGCCATCCGGTTATGGCGGTCGAGCAGCAGGTATTGTTGATCGACGTCGTCGTGTTCGCGTTGAGGACGTTGAAGATGTCGAGCTGCGGCGTAATGCGGGTGGTGGTCCCCATCGTGAAGACCTTCATGAACCGCAGATCCACCTTCGTCTGGTACGGGAGGAAGTAGGTATCCGGCGGAAGCAGATCGTAGGTAATGTTCCCACCGCCCGTCACCGCGACACCGGTCTGAGCGAAGATGTTTGCGGCCGTCGCGGTGTAATTCGCCGAGATGTCCGGCCCCGGATACCCCTGCAGGAGTACGCTGGTGACGATCTCGACCTTGGGGATCGGGTACGAGGCATTGGCCTTGAACTGCGTCTGCCACGCGTTCGGCGAGTCGCACCAGATGGTGCTGTTGCGGTTTTCGACACTGCAGGTGCTTACCTGCGTCTTCTCGTAGTTGATGCTCCCGCCGAAGAACCCGCCCCTGCCAAACCGTCCCTGCGCCGTCCATTCAAGGCCGTTATACAGGCGGACGTTCCCGAGGCCGCTGATATTGTCGACGTTGTCGAGGACACGCTGCGACTGACCGAACACGGTCGGACTCAGGTTGTAGAGCGTTTGTGTGGAACCGGCGAACTCGTTCAATCTGGGGTCGGCCGGTCCGGTAAAGTCGAACGCGCTGTAGTCGCCGTACGACTGCAGCACGTTGTCTTCCCGCCAGAAGTTGTAGTAGTTCCTCCGATAGTAAGCCATCCCCACCGAGAGACGAGGGATGAGCTCGTGCTGTACTGAAACGTTGTACTCCCACTGGCCCGGCCGGTCCTTCACATTAGCCGACGCGGCGTCGGCCAGCGTGCCGAAGTTCCTGTTCGGTGAGGGACCGATCTCGTTGACCTGGGCGCTTCCATCTGGATTGAGGGCGCTGCCGTTCCTGTCAAGATCGGTCCAGGAGCGGAACTCCATTCGAGCGCCCCAGGTATAGCTCGCCATCGGGTTCACCGCCAGTGCCATCGTCGTCGATTCCTGGTTGACGTACTGGTGGACGTACGCCTTCAGCGCCGTCTTGCCGTTGCCGAAGACGTCGTACGCAACACCAAGCCGCGGGACGATAGTTTTCCAATCTGCAGCCGGGAGCGCGGGGAAGTCGCGAGCGGGCACCCACGTGCCGGCCGGAGATACCTGCGGCGGGTTGCCGTTCTTGAAGATGTCGCCGCGCACGCCCAGGTTGAACGTAAACCGATTGACGGTCCAGGTGTCCTGCGCGTAGAGGCCGATGTCGTGGTTGATTTCGGCCTTGAAGCCGTCGAGCGGCGTGGCCAGGACAAACACGCCGGCGGGGGCGCCGGCAAACGTGTATTGAATGCGCATGTCTCCGGCGTGCGGACCGTTGTAGAGGGTGAAATAGCCCCACCGGTTCTGCGCCCCGACCTTGAGGTTGTGCGATCCGGTCACGTAGGAAGCCGAAACTTTAAAATCCCGCTGGTATTCCGGCTGATTGCCGGTGATCCAGAACGCTCCCGTCGACACGCCGGTGAACAGATCGTTGCGGGCGTTCTTCGATTCGTTCCACTCGAACTGCTCGCGCCGCCACTTGTTGTACTGCATCGCGAAGCCCGCCTCGACCAGGAGCCGGCTGGTCATCGTGGACGTCCAGCGCGCCTGCGTGTGGTAGCCGACCGGCTGCGGGATGCGATTCGAGCTTTCTGGCGCTTGCAACCTGGTCACGTCCGAAAGCGGCTGGGTGCTGTTCACTCGTTCGAAGCCGATCCGCCACCGGTGGTTGTCGGTCAGCTGGTTGGTGAGTCGAAGCAGTCCGCTGTTCGCCCAGCCCCGGTTGTAGCCCTGCGTGCCGGCCTCGGGAAAGCCATTCCTTCGCCCGCTGTTCCGGCGTGCCTTCGCCCGTGAACTTCGAGCCCGCGACCCAGCCCTTGTTGTCGCGCCGCAGGAACGCCGTGTAGAACCAGAGGCGGTCTTTCACGATCGGCCCGCCGAATCCCGGGTTGACGTTGTAGTTGTAGGCGTTCCGGTTGAGTTCTCCGAGGACTGCCTGCAGCTCCGGGGTTTGGTTGCTCGCGTTCAGTTTCTCGTGGCCGAACTGCGTAAAGAAGGTACCGCGGAAGGTGTTGCCGCCCTCCTTCGGAATGGCGTTCTGCAGCACGCCGCCGGTCTGAACCTCGGCCGGCGCACCGCCCGCGTCGTACGCCAACTCGGCGGTGGCTGCCTGGTTCATTTCCCAGCCCATCTGCCACTGCCCGTCGTCGATGAGGGTATTGGCGCGTGCTCCGTCGTTCGTGGTCGCCGCGTCACGCCAGGTGTTGCCGTGAGCGGCCGGCCAGTATTGCCCTTCTCCCATCCCGGTATTCCGGACACCGGGGATCAGCACCGCGCGGCCCGAGAAGGTGCTGGTCCCGGGCAGCGCGTCCATCATTTCGCGGTTCACCACGAACTGGTCGCGCACGGTCTGAACGTCGACCAGCGGCGACTCGCCCGTGACGGTGATCGATTGCTCGAGAGCCCCCACCTGCATCTGGACGTTTATCTGCAGGGCGCTGTCACCCGTCAGGACGACGCCGTCGCGGATGAGCTTGTTGAACCCCTGCAGGAGGAAGGTGACGGAATAGGTGCCCGGCCGCAGGTTGGCGACCGTGTAACGGCCGGCACCGTCGGTCACAGCAGTCACGGTGCCGGCAATGAGCACGGGACTCGCGGCTTCGACGGTCACCCCGGGCAGGCTGCCCCCCGTAGTGTCCACGACAAGGCCCGAGATAGACCCCTGTGCCCATGCTGTGGCTGGCAACCCTGCCAGGAAAAGGATACCCATCAAACGACAAACGTGAGACCGCATGTCTCCCCCTCTTATCCGAAGGAAATCCCTGGCGCCGCTAAATTAGAGCTGACGTAAGTGAACCGAGACGTCAGTCTTCACGTCTATAAATGGATGTGTTTCTAAGTTGCGCGAACGCTAACACAAAATAACTAAGGGTGCGCAACGTATTTTTATTTTTTTCGTAAAACCGGCCCGAATCCATCCAAAAAGCCGGACCCGAGGCCCGGGTCGAAGAGTTTCGGGTTCACCTGAGGGCCGGGTCTGTGGTCCGGATCGTCGTCCCGCCACGGTACGCGGCAGGGCTGGCGTTGATGGTAACGCGCCAGGTTGACCGCCATTTCCTGCGCGACGTCGGGCCGGCCGGCGCGTGCCGCCGCCGACATCGCCAGGCGCTGCCAGTCGAGCGCGAGGTCGAAATGACCCAGTTCGGCGAGCACCATCGCCAGCGTCTCGAACGCGCCGGGGTGGCTCTCTTCCTTTGAAATCCCTTGCACCAGCTTCCAGGCCCGTTCGCCATCGCGTACGCGATCGTCAGGCGCCGCCGCGAGGATGCGTGCAAGCGCCTGCCGGAAAATCGGTTGTTCCGGATGAACGGTGATTCCTTCAGCCAGCCTGTCGCGCGCCTCCGCGTAGCGCGCGAGACGCACGAGGGCCATCGCCTCGCCAAACCGGGCCGCCAGATCGGCCGGCTCGAGGGCGATTACCTGACGATAGTGCGGGAGTGATTCCTCCAACAGGTCCGTGCGACGCAGCGCATCGGCCAATCGGAGCTGCGCGGCGATGAAGTTCGGATTGGCGGCCACGGCTGCCTTGAACGCCCCAAGGGCTTCCTGCTCGCGACCACCCCGTTCGAGAAGGTCCGCCAGCCCGAAGTGCGCCTCCCCGAGGCCGGGGTCGAGACGAAGCGCTTGTTCGTATTGCTCGAGCGCTCCGCGTGCATCGCTCACACGGTCGAGGGCCGCGGCGAGGTTCACCCGCATGCCCGCGTGGCCTGGATCCGCGTCCACGGCGAGGCGAAAGTTCTTTGCCGCCTCGGCCCAGTTGCCCGTCGCCGCCGCATCGAGGCCACGTTCGCGGTAGAGCTGCGGCGTCTGCACAATCCCGCTCAGCGCCGCCAGCAGAGGATCCGGGATCGGGATCTCGGTCATCGCCCGACGGCTCGTGGAACTGACTCGTTGCTCGAGGTGCTCTGCGGCCTTCTCGAGCTCGCCCAGGCCGCGATACGCCATCCCGAGCGGATAGTGGATGGCCGTGACCTCGGGGTTCAGGGCCAGGGCCGACGTCAAGTGGTCCACGGCGCGTTTGTAGTCGCCCTGCGCGAGCGCCGCCCGACCCAGCTCGACGCGCACGGCCGGCTGGCTGGGATTGACCGTTCGCGCCTCGGCGAGGCGCTGCTCGGCGTCCAGCGGCCGGGCCAGGTCGAGGTAGACACGAGCAAGCCAGACCAGGGTCGGGAAGTCGGTAGGGTGCAGGAGCCGGGCGCGCTCGAAACTCTCGGCCGCCCCGGACAAGTCGCCGTTGTTCCTGAGAATGTGTCCGAGATAGTAGGGCCAGCGGAAGTCTCGGGGCGCCAAACGCTCGGCGTTCCGAAAGCAGCGCTCAGCCTCGTCGTTGAACCGCGTCGCCATGAACTGCTTGCCCAACTCGCCGAAAGCCCCGGCGCGGACGTCTGGCGTTCCGCTGGCCTGAAGCCGTTCGACGAGGGTCGCGTAGGCCTGGCTGAGTTGTTGTTGAACGGCGGGGTGGAGGCTCCTTAGATCCGGCAGGGTCACTTCCAGCAGCGTCTGCGCGCGAGCGTCGACCATCCCCAGCGCGATCGAAGCGAGAAGCGCGACGAGACCGCGTTTCATACTCAAGGTTGTACCTGAGCCTTCGGCGCGTCGCGGCCCGTTCCCTCTGTCAACGTGCGCCACTGATTGACCGCAATATCGGTCCACTCTTCGGTGCGTCCGCTGGGCCAGACCACTTGCACTCGCCTGACCGTCGTCGCCGTCCCAAGCCCCACGAGCACGCGGGGATCGTGGGCGGACCCGTAGCCGCCATCGGTGTGGGCGCGCCGCCACAGGGGCGGTCCTTCGTCGCGAAAGACGCCGACCCGTGCACCCAGCATGTCGCGCGGCGGCTTGCCGGCAGTCAGCCGCAACCCAACCCAGCGGTTGCGGTTGCCGATGTTGTTGACAAGGAGTCGCGCTGGGCCGTTGTTGTTCGTCACGATGGCGTCCGTGTCGCCGTCGTTGTCCAGATCGCCTAAAAGCGCGCCCCGACTGACCTCCGAGAGGCGGAAGACCGCGCCGGCGCGAGCGGTCACCTCTTCGAACTTTCCGTTGCCCGTGTTTCGGAAGAGTTGATTGATCTCGTGCAGGGGGAACGGATCCTTCGCCGCAGCGAGCGCTTTCTTTGTGAAGACCGCGCCGTTGACGACCAGGACGTCGAGCCAGCCGTCGTTGTCGTAGTCGAAGAACCGCGTGCCGAATCCCGTATTGGCCTGGTTCGCGCGGCCCAGTCCTGAAACGATGCTCCGATCCTCGAACAAGCCTTTTCCGTCGTTGATGTAGAGGGTGTTGTACTGCGTGCCCAGGTTGGTCACGAACAGGTCTTCGTCGCCATCGTTGTCGACGTCGCCGGCGTCGACGCCCATGCCGGCCTGCACCGCCCCCGCCTGATCGAGCGCGACCCCCGCCAGGAGCGCACCGTTCTTGAAGGTCCAGTTGCGCTGGTTGAGCCAGAGCAGGTTCTCGCGCATATCGTTGGCGACGTAGATATCGGGCCAGCCGTCGCCGTTGACATCGGCCGCCACGACGCCGAGCGCCGGCCCGTACTCTCGCGCGACCTGCGCTTCGGCGGTGACGTCCTTGAATGTCCGGTCCTTCTGGTTCCGATACAACCGGGCCGGCACCGGCTTGAATCCCTGCGGACCGCAGTAGTCCCGCTCGCCGAGGGCGCTGAAGCACTTCCTCGTATCGTCGTGATCGACGTAGTTGCCGACGTACAGGTCGAGCCATCCGTCGCGGTCGACGTCGACGAACGAGGCCGAGACGCTCCACGCCGTATTGGTCGTCCCGGCGCGCGCCGAGACGTCCGTGAAGGTCCCGTTGCCGTTGTTGCGGAACATCTGGGCCGGTCCGCGCCTCGTCCGATACACGTCGATCCAGCCGTCGTTGTCGAAGTCACCGGTGGCGGCGCCCATGCCGTAGGTGCGGATGTCGAGGCCGCTGCCCTTGGTGACGTCGGTGAACCGGAGCGTGCGGGAACCATCAGCGCGTATCTCGAGGTCGTTCCGATACAGCCGATCGGTCAGCGGCAAAGGCATCCGGGGCTTCATGAGCGCGGCTTTGCCGCCGAGCATCTGACCTTGAATCAGGTACACATCAAGGTCGCCGTCGTTGTCGAAGTCGAGCAGCGCGCCGCCCGACCCCATCATCTCCTCGAAATAGAACTCGCCTGACATGCCGTTGAAATGGACGAAGTCGAGGCCGACGGCGCTGCCACTCTCGCTGAACCATTCCTGAGCGGCCGGGCTCGATTGCTCGCGTGAGAAGTGGGTGGGAGGCAGGAAGGCCAACACTGGTGCGAGCAGTACCGTCCATGCCGGAGGGGGCCATCGCGAACGACGGGCCGGACGATCTCCGATCATCTTGCAAAGATCCCTGGATTTAAATAAGGGCTGCGATACTATCGGATCCTGCCACTGGAGGCAACCAACCATGCGATGCACGCTCGCAGGAGCCTTTGCGGTTCTCTTTGCGTCGGCGGCACTGACGGCCGCCGACTTCTGGGAGGAGAAAGACTTCACGACCTGGTCACCTCAGCAGATCGACAAAATGCTGACCGACTCACCCTGGGCCAAGAAAGCGACGATCGTGGTGGGGAGCCTTCAAGCGGAAGGTCTCGGCGGCTTTCAGTCGGGCGGTGCCGGTGTTGGCGGAGGTGGCGGGGCTGCGAGGGACTCTGACGGAGGCGGTAGCGAGTTCCAGGGCGTTCGCCGGATCACTGTGACGGTCGCCTGGATCAGTGCGTTGCCCGTCAGGCAGGCGATAGCACGACTACGGGCCGGCGTCGACGCACCGGTCCTGCCCGACGACAAGCGGCTGCCCGAGGACGAGGCTTTCTACGTGGTAGCCGTGGCCGGAATGCCGACACGGGTGGCGCAAGCGGGCGCGCTCAAGGAGGTCCTGGAGCGGACCGTCCTGAGGTCAAAGCGGAAAGAGGCGATCAAGCCGGCCGACATCCGCATCGTTCCTGAGAGCAAGCAGACTGTCCGCGTCGAGTTTGTGTTTCCGAAGAGCAACGCCATCACCCTCGACGACAAGGAGGTCGAATTCGTCACGAAGATCGGCGCCGCCGACATCACCAGGAAGTTTGGGCTGGCCGACATGACGGTACGCGGTCGGTTGGCGCTGTGAGGCAGAGTTCGGTTACTTCTCGGCCACCTGGATCAGTGAATTCGCGCTGATCGGCCCGCGCTCGGTCTGAGTCTTTCCGGACGGCCACGACACCTCGACCCGGTCGACCGTCGTGGCGTCACCCAGGCCGAAATACAACGGGTACAGGCTCTGAGAGAGGTAGCCGGACTTTCCGTCGTGCGCCTTCGTGTAGGTGCGTCCTCCCGCTGTCACCCTCACCACCGCCCCCAGCCCGCTTCGATTCGAGGCCGTGCCGATCAGCTTCACGTTGAGGTACCGGATCGTCCGCTTCTCGGCGAGGTTGCTGACCAGGACCATCGGTCGGGCATTGAATTCGTTGGTGACGATGTCGAGATCGCCATCCGCATCCAGGTCGACGATCACCGCCGATCGCGATCCGCGCGCGGCCATGACGGTGACATCGCGAGGAGGTCCGGTGACGGACGTCTCGCGGGTCAGCGTGAGCCAGCCGACCTTGTCCGCTCGGTCCAGATCAAACCAGGGGACGACCAGCCCTCCCTGGCGTGGCTCGACCCCCAGAATGAACTCCGCATCCAGAAATCGTCGGCCTCGATTGTTCAAGAGCACCGAGTTGATGCCGTACCGAAACGGGAAGTTCATGCCGGAGGCGATAAAGACGTCGTCGTATCCGTCGGCGTTGAGGTCGCCGACGCTCGGTCCCCAGGGCCAGTAGTTTTCGGCGCCGATCTCGTCGGAGACTTCCCTGAACCGTCCCGATCCCTCGCGGAGGAAGAACGAGTTCCCCCAGATGCTGGTCTTGCCGTCACCAACCATCGACGCATCCCAATGCATCGTCGCCTTGCGCTTCTCCCGGGCAGGACCGATACGTTCGCTCATATCGGAGTGCATGTCGGTGACGAGAATGTCGAGGCGCCCGTCGTTGTTGAAGTCGAAGACCTTGATCCCCATGGCGCCCCACGACGTCCGAGGGAAGACCTCGTCGACCCCTGGCGACGAAGCGTTTGCCGCCGATGTTCTCGTAGTACTCGTCATCCCCCTGCATGTTCAGCACGTAGAGGTCGGTCCAGCCGTCTTCGTTGACGTCGATCGGGCTCGCGTCGCCGGACCACCGCCTGTCCTGAAGACCGACCTCGGCAGACACGTCGACGAACCGGTTTGCGCCCTGGTTCCTGAAGAGAATGCTCTGCTCGGAGAGCTCGGGAAAGCGATGGCTGAAAAAGGCGTCCCGCGCGATGCCGACGTAGTACCGGTAACCGTCGCCGCCGACTTCGTCGGTCGTGTACTGGCCGACGTTTACGAGGAACAGATCGAGAAGTCCGTCGCGATCGTAGTCGAAGAAGACGGCGCTCGACGAATGGCCCACGTAATTGAGCCCGGACGCCGCGGAGATGTCGCGGAACCTGCCGCCGCCAGCGTTCTCGAACAGGAGGTTTCCGCCACGAACGGTGGTGACGTAAAGATCGGGATCGCCATCGTTGTCGATGTCGGCAAAGGACGCCGAGACGCCGATTCGATTGGCGGCCCCGACGCCGGCCCGCTCGGTCCAGTCCTCGAACCGTCCGCCGCCCAGATTCCGCCAGAGCCCATTGGTGCCCACCTGGGTGGTGAAGTACAGGTCGGGCAAGCCGTCACCGTCGACGTCGGCGACCGCCAGTCCGTTGCCATGGTCGTAGTGCACGGCTTTGTACGTCCGGCCGGCGTCGCTGACGATTCGATGCTGGAACGTGATGCGGCTGTCGGCGATCCGATCGACGAATCGAAAATCGTTGTACACGTTGAAGCGGCCGACGGTCTGCAGTTGCGCTGCTCGCAAATCGTCGAGCCAGCCCGTGTGCGCCAGTTCCGGCGGCGCCATGACGATCTCACGCGCGGGTTGAGCAGAAAGGACACCACCAAGCAACACGCCCACGAGCAGGCAACGGCTCCCGGCTGCGCGAGCCATCACCACCGTCCAGATCGTGCGCCTGTTGGGCATCCTGAGTGTGCGGCGTTAATCCGCGGCCTTCATACTGTCCGGTTGGAACAGCACCCTTATACGCCAACATTATCCACAACGTTTCACCACCTGCCTTTCCATTGACTCCGACGAGAGGACAAGAGTAGGCTCGCCGCGGGATTCATCCATCTTTTGTGGAGCGTGCAATGGTTCGAGTGACGACGACCGTCGAAGTCGTGTGCCTGCGGGGTGTTGACGTCGCTGGTGCTGGCCGGTTTTCTGGCGGCAACGAGCACGTGGACCCACGCCCAGCAGCGCGGCGCGGCAGCGGTCGCGATCGACGCCGACGACATCGGCGGCGTGGTCACCGGTCCGAAAGGGCCGGAGGCCGGCGTCTGGGTCGTCGCCGAAACGACCGACACGCCGACGCGGTTCATCCGGACCGTCGTCACCGACGATCAGGGCCGCTACGTCGTGCCCGACCTGCCGCGCGCCAAGTACCAGGTCTTCGTCCGCGGCTACGGCCTCGTCGATTCGCCGAAGGTCGGAGCCGCGCCGGGCCAGCAGCTGAATCTTCAGCGCGGTGCCGGCGCCCGACGCGCGCGCGGCCGCGCAGATCTATCCGGCCGCGTACTGGCTGAGCCTGATGGAGATCCCGAAAGGCGCGATGCCCGAGCGCGAAGTACTCTCGGCCGTCAAGGAGTGCCTGACCTGCCACCAGGTCGGCAACCAGGCGCACGCGCGAGATCTCGAAAGCGCTTGGCTCGTTCCCGAACTCGCTTGCCGCTTGGGATCACCGCGTGTCGGTCGGCCCGATGGGTCTGGCCGATGTCGGGCAGCTTCCAGCGATTCGGCGAGCAGCGCCGGATGTTTGCCGACTGGACCGACCAGATCGCCGCGGGTGCCGTGCCGAAACAGGTGCCGCCGCGGCCCTCAGGCCTCGAGCGCAACGTCGTCGTCACGCTGTGGGACTGGGCGGTGCCGACCGGCGGCCGCTCGGACGGCGCGGCGTCCGACGACCGGATCGGGACGAACAACGCGAACGGTCCGATCTGGGGCGTGATTCAGAGCGACGACCTGCTGGTGTCGATCGATCCGGTCGCGAACCGGGCGGAGCAGATCGTCGTCCCGACGTCAGCGGGCCGATGATCGGCGCCTACAAGGTGCCGTCGCCGAACTTTCCCGAGCGCCGATCTGGCAGCGGCAATCGGATCCGCGCAGCGTCGCCATCGATCACGACGGACGCGTGTGGTTGACCGGCCGCATCCGCGGGCAACGAGGCGCCGGCGTTCTGCAAGCCCGGGATCGACCAACAAGTTCACGTCGTACTTCCCGGTGCCCGCGGCTCGGCTCGCGGCAGGTGATGCTCTACGATCCGAAGACGAAGCAGTTCACGCAACATCGACACCTGCTTCGACGCCGATCACAACCACTTCGCCGAGAACGCCGACGCGACGCTGTACTTCGGGCAGAACAACACGCTCGGCTGGGTCGACACGGCGGTCTTCGAGAAGACGAAGAACGCCGAAGCCTCGCAGGGCTGGTGCCCGGCCGTCATCGACACCACCGGCGACGGGAAGATCACGCAGTGGACCGAGCCCGAGCAGCCGCCAGACCCTGCCAAGGATCGGCGCGTCACCTTCGGCTGCTACTCGGTTGAGCGATCAACGAAAAGAACGGGAGTGCCTGGTGCGCCGGCATCGGACCGCGCGACAACAAGCTGGTGCGCATCGAGCGCGGCCCGAACCCGCCGCTGACGTGCAAGGCCGAGGTCTTCGAACCGCCGCCGGGGGACACACGCCTGAGATCTTCCGCAGCGGCGGGGTCAGCGTCGACAGCAACGGCGTCGTGTGGCTCAACTGGCGCGGGACCGACTACTTCACCGTCGTTCGATCGCCGCAAGTGCAAGACGCTCAACGGTCCGCAGGCGACCGGCCAGCACTGCCCGGAGGGCTGGACGGTGCACATCAAGCGTGGCCCGACGTTCGCGAACACGACCGCGCCGAACACGCCCGAACAACTCCGACCTGCTCTACCTGACGCACGTCGACAAGCACAACACGCTCGGCCTCGGGCCGGACGTGCCGGTCAGCGGATCGGTCAACACCGACTCGCTGCTCGCCTTCGTGCCGCGCACGAACCAGTTCGTGCAGCTCACGGTTCCGTATCCGATGGGCTTCTTCGCGCGGTCGGCGCAGGGGCGCGTCGACGACGCCGCGGACCGGTTGGAAGGGGCGTGGATTCTACTCCACGTACTCGAGCTATATCCCGTGGCATTACGAAGGGGGCAAAGGAACGAAGCCGAAGCTGGTGAAGTTCCAGGTGAGGCCGAATCCGCTCGCAAAATAAGAAGGAGAAAGGCAACCACGAAGACGCGAAGACTCGAAGAGTTATCTAGATCTTCTTCGCGTCTTCGAGCCTTCGTGGTTGCATTTTGTTCTGTGTAGTGCGGACCTTTAGGTCCGCCTAAGGTTGGCGAACGCCGAGCCGGTACAGCGCGCTGTCCGTCCGAATGAAGATCGAGCCGTCCGCGATCGCCATCGACGCCAGCGTGGCGCCGTCGAGCTGGTTGGCCGCCAGCTTCCGGAACGTCTTGCCCGGCGCGAGCACGGTCGCGACGCCTTCCTCGCTGAGAAAGTAGATCCTGCCGTCGGCGAACACCGGCGACGCCGAGTAGTTGCCGCCGAGCCGTTCGCGCCAGTAGCGTCTCGCCGGTCCGGCCGTCGAGGCACGTCGCGATGCCGATGTCGCTGACGACGTAGAGCTCGTCGCCGACGGCGAGCGGTGAAGGCGTGTGCGGCGCCGAGCGCCGCAGCGTCCACGCGATGTGGGTCCGCGTCGACGTCGCCGGTCCCGTCGGGGCGCACCGCGATCAGCGACGGCTCCTGGAAGCCGGTGGCGATGTAGACGAGGCCGTTGCGCGAAGACCGGCCGCGGCACGTTCGAGAAGCCGTCGGCGTAGCCGACGCGCCAGATCTCCTTGCCCGAGTCGGGATCGTAGGCGACCGCCCGATAGGCGCCGACGCTGACCAGCTGATCGCGGTCGCCGACGCGAATCACGAGCGGCGTCGAGTACGCCTGGTCGGCCGGCGTCCGGCGATGCGTCTTCCATCGCTCGGCGCCGGTCCGCTTGTCGAGCGCGACGACGAACGCCGTATCGCTGCCGTCGCAGCTGAAGATCAGCAGGTCCTTGTACAAGGTCGGCGACCCGCCGTTGCCGTGCTGCGACTCGTAGGGGAACCGTTTCCGCCACACGACCTCGCCGCGGAGGTGAGCGCCGCCGTCCCGTCGGCGCCGAAGTGAACGTAGACGCGATCGCCTTCGACGACGGGCGTCGGCGAGGCATGGGAATTCTTCGGGTTGAGCAGGTTGCGGCGCGGAAGGCGGAAGACCTCGGCGTCGACGACCTGACGTCCGGTCGCGGTGTCGAAGGCGAGCGCCCGCAGCGAGGTCCCGCTGCGGTCGACGACGGCCGTCGTGAGCCAGACGCGATCGTCGGCGACGACCGGCGAAGACCAGCCGATCCCGGGGACCGCCGTCTTCCATCGCACGTTCTGCGATTCGCTCCACTCGAGCGGCAGGCCGGTCTCGGTCGATAGCCCTTGACCGGTCGGTCCCCGAAACTGCGGCCAGTCCTCCGCCGCCAGCGTGTGGGCCGCTGTCAGCAGCGCCGATGCCAGCAGAATTGTTCGCATTAGCTAAATCGTTCCGAGCACCGAGCCCCCGAGCCCCGAGCCCCGAGCCCCGAGCCGTATGTTACGCTGTGCGCCGACCATTTCACGCCGGAGGATGACCATGCGCAAGCTCGTCGTGCTCATACTGTCGTTGGCCTCGATCGGAGTCGGCCTCGTCGGGGCGCAGCAGAGCGAGCCGCCCGCCTGGGCGTACAACGTCGTCAACACCCCTCCTGCAAGCGGGCAGCCGGCGGCGGCGCCCGACGACGGTTCGCCGAAGAAGCTGCCGGGGAGCAGCGGCGCATTTACGCTGCCGCAGATTCGCGACGGCTTTGGGCCGGCCGACTGGTACCCCGGCGATCATCCGACGATGCCGCCGATCGTCGCGTCAGGGCGGAAGCCGGACGTGCGCGCGTGCAGCCTCTGTCATTACCCGAACGGCAAGGGACGTCCTGAAAACGCCGGGGTCGCCGGCCTGCCACGCAGCTACTTCCTCCAGACGATGGCCGACTTCCGGAGCGGCGATCGGAAGAGCGCCGAAGCACGCAAGGCGAACACGAACATCATGATCACCATCGCCAAGGGCATGACCGAGGAGGAGCTCGCGGCGGCGGCGGACTACTTTGGCTCGATGAAGTGGACGCCGTGGATCAAGGTTGTCGAGGCCGACACCGTGCCGAAGACCCGCGTGCAGGGCGGCATGTTCCTGAAGCTCGAAGGGAACGCCACCGAGCCGATCGGCAACCGCATCATCGAGATGCCCGACGACGCCGAGCGGACCGAGGTGTTGCGCGATCCGCGCTCGGCATTCACCGCCTACGTGCCGAAAGGAAGCCTGGCCAAGGGCAAGACACTGGTCACCCAGGGTGGCGGGAAGACCGTTCAGTGCGGCGTCTGCCACGGCGCCGACCTGAAGGGCCTCGGGCCCGTTCCCGGCCTCGCCGGCCGGTCGCCGAGCTACGTCGTCCGCCAGCTGTTCGACATGCAGCACGGCGCGCGCAAGGGCGTGTGGACCGAGCTGATGATGCCGGTCGTCAAGAACCTTACCCAGGACGAGATGTTGGCGATCGCGGCGTACACCGCGTCCTTAGCGCCCTGAAGAAGTGCAACCACGAAGGCGCGAAGACTCGAAGCGACCACTCTTGTTCGTCTTCGAGTCTTCGTGGTTGCATTTCGTCGTTGCGAGTCGAACTGTCACTTCCGTCGTCGCTCACGCGTCGGCGCCGGTGTTGACACAGCGGTCGTCGCGATCATGACCTCCGTCGACTTGATGATCGCCATCGCATCGTTGCCGCGCTTCAACTTCAACGCCCGCACCGCGTCAGCGGTGATGACGGCGGTCAGCGATTGATTCCCGACTCGCAGTCGAACCTGCGCCAGCAGGCCGTCGATCCGGACCTCTTCCACGAAACCGTGGAGCCGGTTGCGGGCGCTCAATCCGCCCAAGGTCTCGCCCGGATCGGCGGCGCGCAGCCGTCGGCTACTGCTCTCCGGCTGCGCTTTCGCGAGCAGCCGCTCGATCTCGGCGTCCGAAACCCGGTGATGGCCGCCTTCGGTCCGCGTCGTGCGGACGTGGCCGGTGTGTACCCAGCGCTTCAACGTCGAATAGGCCACGCCGAGGCGCTCCGCGGCCGTCCGCACGGTTACCAGGGCCATTGGGTCTCCATCTGCCGCAATATGATATCAATATGCGCATCAAACCGGCTCATATTGATTTAAATACTCGTATACACTAGAAGCGATCTCACAAGCCAGCTCGCCTGCGTCGCGAGCGAGCGCGCGAGCGAGCCACGCGAACGGAGCGCGCCGGCGGCGCGGCGCGCGAGAGAGCGTGTCGGGGAGTCCGAGGGGCGAAGCCCCTCGGGTAAGACAGGGAGGGGATGTGCACAATCGGTTCGTCCTGGCACTGATGCTGACGGCATGGGCCGGCTCTCTCGGCGCCTCGGCGACGCAGCCGGCCGCCGGTTCTGCGGCGCTGGTCGTCGACGGTGATGTCACGAAGCCGCTCTCGCTGACCTCGGCCGAATTGAAGGCGCTCCCGCGGACCAAGGTCGAAGTGAAAACCGAGAACGGCACGATCAACGTGTACGAGGGCGTGCTCGCCGGCGAACTGCTGAAGATAGCCGGCCTGCCACTCGGCCAGATGCGCGGTGGTGTGGTCGCCAGCTACGCGATTGCGAGCGCCGCCGACGGCTACCAGGCCGTTTTCGCGGTGGCTGAACTCGATCCCGGATTCACCAGCAGCACCGTCATCGTCGCCGACATCGTGGACGGCAAGCCGCTGCCGGAGCGCCAGGGGCCGCTCCGCCTGGTGGCGCCTAAAGACCTTATGGGGTCGCGCTCGGTGCGCGGGCTGCGGCGTCTCCAGATCGTGCGGCTGCCGAAATAGCTGATGGGCGGTCTGCACGACCTGTTGGTGTGCCTGCTGGCGTTCGCGGCCCCTGTGGGACCCGCCGATGCGCCACAGGTGAAGCGCGCTCCGGTCGTTGCCGCCGCCGCCAATCTGAATTTTGCGTTGACAGAGATCGCGGCCGCCTTCGAGCGCGAGCACGGATCCCGCGTGGAGCTGGTGTTCGGTGCGTCCGGAACCCTGACGCGCCAGATTCAGGACGGCGCGCCGTTCGAGATGTTCCTCGCCGCCGACGAAGAGTTCCCGAATCAGCTGGCGTCTGCCGGCTTGACCCGCGACGCCGGCGTCGTTTACGCAACAGGTCGACTCGTGATTTTCGCGCCGGCCGGATCGCCGCTCAATCCGGACGGACAGCTGGAGGACCTGGCGCGTCTCGTCAAAACGGGCAAGCCCGGGCGCTTCGCAATCGCGAATCCGGAAGTGGCGCCTTACGGCCGCGCGGCAGAAGCCGTGCTGAAGAAGCGCGGTCTCTGGGATGCGCTGCGGCCGAATCTCGTGCTTGGTGACACCATCACGCAGGCGGCGCAGTTTGCCACCACCGGCAATGCGGTCGGCGGGTTAATCGCGTACTCGCTGGCGCTCACCCCCGAAATCACCGCCCGCGGCACCTACGCAATCATCCCCGACGGCGACTACCCGCCGCTGCGACAGCGGATGGTGCTGCTGAAGCGCGCCGGACCGCAGGCGACGCGTTTCTACGAGTTCATCCAGGGCGCCGCGTCGAAGGCGATTCTCCGGAAGCACGGCTTCTCGGTTCCGGGCTAACCCGGATGGACTGGACAGCCCTTCGCGTCTCGCTGTGGCTCGGCGGCGGCACGATCCTCATCCTCCTCCCGTTCGGCCTGTGGCTAGGCCGGCTGCTGGCGCTGCGGCAGTTTCGCGGAAAGCTGCTCCTCGAAGCGCTGCTCACGGTCCCGCTCGTGCTGCCCCCGACCGTCCTGGGGTTTTATCTCCTGGTCACGTTCGGCGCGCGTTCGCCGCTCGGCCAGGCATTTCAGGCGCTCGTGGGGCAATCGCTCCCGTTTTCATTCCAGGGTCTCCTGCTCGCGTCGGCGATCGCCAACATCCCCTTCGTCGTGCAGCCGATTCAGCGCGGGTTCGAGGCGATCCCCGCCGACGTGCGGGATGCCGCATCCTGCTGCGGGCTCTCGCCGTGGCAGCGGTTTCTCCGGATTGAAGTGCCGCTGGCGTGGCCGAGCATCCTCACGGCTGCGGTCCTCACGTTCGCGCACACGCTCGGCGAGTTTGGCGTGGTGCTGATGGTGGGCGGCAACCTGCCGGGCCGCACGCGTACGCTGAGCGTGGCGATCTACGACCGCATGCAGGCCTTCGACGACCGGAGCGCCGGCGTGATGGCGGCCACGCTCCTGGTCGTCGCCGTCGCGACGCTCATGGCAACGACCGCGTTGTCGCGCCGGGTTGGTGTGCGGCGTGTCTGAGCGTCGTCTGTCGGTCAGCCTGAAGCAGCCCGGCCCGATTCCCCTCGACGTCGAGTTCGCCTGCGACGCCGGCCAGGTGCTCGCCATTTTCGGCCCCTCTGGCAGCGGCAAGACCACGATCCTGCGAGCCATCGCCGGGCTCTACCGGCCCGAGCACGCGTCCGTCCAATCGAACGGCGTCACCTGGACCGACACGGCGAGCCGCACCTTCGTGCCGCCTCACCAGCGTGCGGTCGGCTTCGTGTTCCAGGAGTACGCACTCTTCCCTCATCTCACCGCCGAAGGGAACGTCGTGGCGGCGCTCGGCCACCTGCCGCACGCCGACCGGCGCTCGCGCGCCGGGCAGTTGCTCCGATCGGTGAGGCTGGATGAAAAGGCGCATCGACGACCCCAACAACTGTCGGGCGGCGAACGTCAGCGCGTGGCGCTCGCCCGGGCGCTGGCCCGCGAGCCGGCCGTCTTGCTCCTCGACGAACCGTTCGCCGCCGTCGATCGCCAGGTGCGGCGGGGCCTCCAGGACGAAGTCAACGCGCTGCGCCGGACGCTCGACCTCCCGATGATCCTGGTGACCCACGACTTCGACGACGTGGTGCGGCTGGCCACACACGTCCTGCTGCTGGAGCGAGGGCGCAGCGTCGTGTGCGGGCCCGTGACGACGTTGATGAGCCGCCCGGATCTCGCCTGGCTGCGAGAGTCGGTCGGCCTGGGCGCGGTGTTCGAGGCCACCGTCTCGGGATCGACCGACCACGGGCTGATGCTGCTGTCGTTCGACGGCGGCGTGCTGCTGGCCGCCGAGCGCCCGATCCCGACCGGTACGGCAGTCCGCGTCCGCATCCCCGCCCGCGAGGTGATTCTCGCGATGCGAGCGCCCGAGGGGCTGAGCCTGCACAACGTCCTGAGCGGCCGCGTGTCGGCGCTTCACACCGATCCCGGGCTCGACCACGTCATCGTCCAGGTGGCGGTCGGCCGCCTGCTGCTGCTGGCCGAGGTGACCGAGGACGCGATCGAGCGCCTGAAGATCGCCGTCGGCACCCCGGTGTACGCGCTGGTCAAGTCGGTCTCCCTCGATGTGCTGACGGTTGAGAGTCCGGATCGGGTCCGGGACTCAAGGCTCGGAACTCGGTAAGGCTGATTGAATCGAATTAAGCCGATTTCGAATATCAGGTAAGACGATTGAGTCTCGGAGCTTGCTCGACGTGCCGATGGTCAGTCGTGACGGGTAGGAGCTGAGTCGGACGATGATCGGCACCGGATGGTGCGAATGACTCGAAGCGTGCTCTCGATCGGTCTGACCGTCGCGTGTGTGTGCCGCGCCGCAGTGTTGCCCGCCAGTGCCCAGACCGCTGCTGGCGAGATCACCGGCATGGTGAAGGATCAGTCCGGGGAAGCCGTTCCCGGCGCGACCATTACGGTCACTGAAACACGGACGAATCGTCAGCGAGTCAGCGTGTCCACCGACGATGGCGTCTACACGGCCCCGAGCCTGGCGCCTGGCGAATACCGCCTCGATGTCGAGCTCGCCGGCTTCAGGCCGGTGCGGCGCGAGGGCATTCGCTTGTCAACCGGCGAGAAAGCGCGTATCGATTTCGCTCTCGGCGTCGGAGACGTTCGCGAACAGGTGACGGTCGTCGCAGACGCGCCGATTGTGCGAGCGGAGACCGCGAGCCTCGGGACCGTCGTCGAGAACGAACAGGTCGTGCAGCTGCCGCTGAACGGCCGCCTGTTCATCATGCTTGCGGCCATTGCTCCGGGCGTCGCGCTGCCGCCGAATTCCGTCCTGCCGCGCATCAACGGCGGGAGACCGCGAACCAACGAGTATCTCTTCGACGGCATCTCCGTGCTGCAGCCCGAGCCGGGGCAGCTCGCCTACTATCCGATCATCGACGCCATCCAGGAGTTCAAGATCGAGAGCAACAGCCCGGCGGCCGAGTTCGGGCGGTTCAATGGCGGCGTGATCAATCTCACGACGAAATCGGGCACCAATGCTGTTTCACGGCAACCTGTTCGAGTTTTTTCGCAACGAGAGTCTGAACGCCAGGAACTACTTCCAGGCGAGCAATCCGGTGAAACCGGACTATCGGCGGAATCAGTACGGCGGCATGTTCGGCGGCCCGCTTGTGAAGAACCGGACGTTCTTCTTTGTCGATTATCAGGGTCAGCGACAGAGCATCGGCCGCACGGTGACCTCGAACGTGCCGACGCTCGCCGAGCGTTCAGGGGTATTCCGCCAGAACATCTACGATCCGAGAACGACGGTGGGGAATACGCGTCAGCAGTTTCTCAACAACACGATTCCGGGAAGCGCCATGGATCCGGTCGCGCTGTCGCTTCTCGACCGCTACCCGCGGCCAACGACCACCGGTACTGCGAACAACTACAGCCGGACCGCCAACGAAATCGACGATCAGGATCAGGGCGATGTGCGGATCGATCATAAGTTCGGGACCGGCCGGGATCAGGCATTCGGACGGCTGACCTACTTCCGTGGTCACGCCGAACCGGTGACAGCCTTTCCGGACGGGAGCGGGACCATCCTGGCCGGCAGCGTGGCCGTCGGTCCGCAGGATACGACCTCGTGGGCGTTTGCTTCCAACTATCAACACACGTTTTCGCCGAATGTGTTGAACGAAGTGCGTATCGGAGACACACGCCGCGCCGTTCAGCGAAGCGCCGTGGAGTTGCCTACGTTTGCGGGAACCGCGCTCAACATCCCGGGCATCCCGTCGAATGCGCAATTTCCCAACACGATGCCGACCTTCGCACCGAACGGCTACCAGCAGCTCGGATCCCCGACCAACACGGCCTCCGACTTCAGCACCAGCGTCACACAGATCGCCGATTCGCTCACCTGGTTGAAGGGCCGCCACACCATGAAGATGGGACTCGACTGGCGATGGGAGCGGCTCGACGTCAGTCCAACCCCCATCGCCGACGGGACAGTTTGCCTTCAGCATCGTCGGCAGCGATCAACCCGGCGTCGCGGGCACCGGCAACGCGTTTGCGAGCTTCCTGCTGGGACAGGTGCAGACCTTTTCCATCGACCTCCAGCAGACGGATATTCAGGAACGCGCGCAGCTTTCAGGAGTACTTCTTCCAGGACGACTGGAAGGTGTCCAATCGCCTCACGATCAATGCGGGGCTGCGATACACGCTCAATTTCCCGTCCACGGAGATCAACGGTCAAACCGCCGTATTCAATTTACAGACGCGGCAGCTCGACTATCCGGGTACGGAGCCGGTACCGGCCGCTCAAGAAGGACAACTTCGGCCCGCGCCTTGGCGCCATCTACCGCCTGACCGACAAGACCATCGTCAGCTCGGGGTACGGGAAGGTCTGGATCGAGATGGCGGGGATCACGACGCCTTTCACGACGCCGAACTTTCCGTTCCTGCAGACCGTGTCGCAGCGCACGCTCGACAACATCACCCCGGCGTTCGTGCTGGCGAACGGGCCGACCGTCACACCCATTGCCTTGACGCCAACCGCCGGCCTCGGACAAGGCGTGTTCACCGTGGATGCCGGGCTCGGGTCGGGCTACGCGCAGCAGTGGAACGTGTCGGTGCAGCGCGAGTTGACGGCGAACACTGTCGTCGAGGTCTCGTACCTCGGCTCGAAGATCACGAATATCGGGATCCCGGACAGCAACATCAATCAGTTGACCGAGGAGCAACTGAGACTCGGGCAAGCGCTGCTCACGCCGCGTGTGCCGAACCCGTATGTCGGGATTATTCCGCCCTCGTCCACGATCGGCGACCCGACGCTGCCCCCCGCGCAGCTGATGAAGCCCTTCCCTGAATACACAGCGGTGAGCTTCTACCGGAACAATGTCGGCACGACGAATTACCAGGGTCTCGCGTTCAGCATTCGTCAGCGAATGTCGGGCGGCCTGACCTACTCGGCCGCCTACACCCGTTCGAAGCTGACCGACATCGCCTCGTCGGTGTTCGACGCGTCCATTCTGACTGGACCGCTGACGAACGCCGCCGTCGCCGACAGTCACAATCTGGAGCGCGACCGCGACTACTCGACCGGAGACATTCCCCACTACTTCGCCGCCTCGGTCGTATGGGATCTCCCGGTGGGCGAGGGCCGGGCCAAGCACCCCACGGGCGTGGTCGGCGCACTCGTGAACGATTGGAGCGTCGCGACCTTTATGACCATGCAGTCCGGGGTGCCGGTCGCGGTGACGCAGGCGAACTCGCTCGGCTACGCCGGCTTCACGACCCAGCGCCCGAATCTCGTCGGCGATCCGACACTGCCCGCTGACGAGCGGACACCTGGTCGCTGGTTCAACACGGCCGCGTTCGCAACGGCCAATCAGTTCACCATCGGATCCGCCTCGCGCAATCCAGTGCGGGGGCCGTCGTACCGCGATGTCGATCTCGCGGTGATGCGTCGCGTGGGCGTCGGAGGTGAGCGCTCGATCGAGCTTCGTTTGGAGGTGTTCAACCTGCTGAACACTGCGAATTTCGGCGCACCCGCGGCGCAGCTCGGACCCGCCAGCTTTGGGACGATCACGACGGCGCTGGATCCGCGTGTCGTGCAACTCGCGGCGAAATATTGGTTTTGACGGGAGCGTGACTACACCAGGCCGTAGTGCAGGCCTTCAGGCCTGCCGTAAGAAGCACAAAGACAAGCGCGGAAACACGAAACCACGAAAGCTGATTAGTCCGGATTTCGTGTTTTCGTGGTTCCGTGCGTGGTTTGAGAGGTCTGCGTTGTCACGGTGGCTTCGGCGACCGCGGGCCTTGCGCTCAGAACATCGATGATCGACGCGGCGATCGCGAACAGCACGGGTCCGAGCACGATGCCGAGGACGCCAAAGAGGCGCAGTCCGCCGAGCAGCGCGAAGAACATCACGAGCTCGCTGAGGCCGACCCGGCCCCCCACCAGCTTCGGACGCAGGAAGTTGTCGACCATGCTGACCGCCAAACCCCACGCGGCGAGCACGGCTGCCGCCGGCCAGCGTCCCTGGAGGATCAAGTACACGACGCCGGGCACCCAGACGCCGGCCGCTCCCACCAACGGCAAGACGCTGGTGAGCACAGTGACCATGCCCCAGAGCGCAGCTGACGGGATGCCGAGAAGCCAGAACATGCCGCCGATGAGCGCGCCCTGAATCAGCGCGATCACCACGATGCCGAACACGCCTCCCTGGATCGCATCGCGGATCCGCAACAGAAGCGTCTCGCTCTGAGCGCGCTCGAAGGGCAGCAGTTCGGGGATCCTGGCGACCATCCGGTCGCCGTCGCGAAACAGCAGGAACATCGCGAAGATGATGAACACGACCGAGATCACCGCCCCGGTGACGCTTGCCGCGATCTGTACCGTGTATCCCGCCGTGGCGCCGGCCAGCGCGCTGGCGTTCTGGATGCCCCACTCCACGACCGCCTCGGCGTTCAGGCCCAGTTGAGCGCTGACCCACTCGTATGCCCGGCCCAGCGGCGTGGCCAACAGCGCCTTCGGGTCGGAGAACCTGCGCTGCAGCGAGTTTCCAACCGCCAGCAACTGATCGACGGCGACGCCCACGACGAACAGCAGGGGAATGACGAAGGCGACGACGACCAGGGCACTGCTGATGAGCGCGCTCAACGCGGGCCGTCCCAGGCGCTGCCGCAGATCGCGGTGCAGCGGGTGAAACGTGATCGCCAGCACCGAGGCCCATGCGATGACGTTCAGGAACGGCCGCAGAATCTGCAGGCACAAGTACACGACGAGCGCGGTCGCGCCCAGGAAGACCGTCCACTTGAGCGCGCGCTGGGTCGGTGTCGGCGGGAGCGGAGAGGCGTCAGGCATGGCGCCTGGGACGGCGCGGGATGGTCGTCCCGCGCCGCCCGAGATGGATGGAAGGAAGTGGTGCTATTTGCCGCGAGCCGGGGGAGGCGGCAGCGTCCCGCCTTCAGCCAGCGTCTTCATGTTCTGCAGGAACCGGTTAAACGTCGCGGCCCGGCCCACCTTGTTCTTCTCGCGAGCCGCGTCGTCCGCCATCATCGAGTTGTCGTACACCAGCGTGTAGTAGAGCTTCGTGGTCGTCGGCGACTCCGCGCGTGCCTCGAGCGTGCCGTGATACATGTCGTACGGGCGCCCCGCCCGGACCGGCTGCGTGTAGGTGTACGAGTACTGGGTCTTCGCCACCATGATTTCGGTTGCGACCGAGCGAACAGCACCGACATCACCCTCCTTGCCGGAGAGCATCGTGCAACCGCCCGGAATCTGCGCCCATTCCCCGATCCCGCAATAGCTGCCGATGCGCTTCCACACTTCGGCGACCGGCTTGTTCACCGTGATCTCCAGATCGACGGTGGTGTAGGTCGGTTTTTCGACCACGATATTGGCGTTGGGATTGGCCGGCGGCGCCGGCGGCTGTTGTGCGGTGGCCGTGGCCGCCAGGCCCGCGACGATCAGGGCGCAGATGGCCGAAGTACGACTGAGTTCGATACGCATCAATTCCTCCAGAGGGTGCTGCTGATAGCGGTTTTTCGATGCTCATCTTGGCACAAGCGGAGCCGCGCGCCAACCAGTAGGCGCGGATCGCGCCACAGCCCAGCTTTTCGGCTGTGCGGCGCCTTCGATAAGATCGAGTCCCGGCAGCGACCGATGACGGACACGCCCTGCACAACTACGACCTGATCCTCACGCTCACCGGCGGGCTCGCCGCGGCGCTGTTCCTGGGCTACATCACCCATCGAATTGGCCTGTCGCCGCTCGTGGGCTACCTGCTTGCCGGTACGCTGGTCGGGCCCCACACCCCGGGCTTCGTGGCCGACTCGTCGCTCGCCGAGCAGTTGGCCGAAATCGGCGTCATCCTGCTGATGTTCGGCGTCGGCCTTCAATTCCATCTCGAAGAACTGCTTGCCGTCCGCCGCGTCGCCATCCCCGGAGCGGTCGTTCAGAGCGGCGTCGCCACGGCGCTCGGTGCCGTGATCGCCCGTACCGCGGGATGGGACTGGTCGGCCGGGCTGATCTTCGGCATGGCGTTGTCGGTGGCGAGCACGGTCGTCCTGGTGCGCGTCCTCGCCGACAACAACGATCTGCACACGCAGTCCGGCCACATCGCCGTCGGCTGGCTCGTCGTCGAGGACCTCTTCACCGTGCTCGCGCTGGTGCTGTTGCCGGCGCTCTTCGGCCCGGCGGGTCCGCAGACCTCCCTGTGGACCGCCCTTGGCTGGACCGCGGTCAAAGTGTCCGGCCTGGTGGCATTCACCGCAGTCGTCGGTACGCTGGCTGATCCCGCGCATGCTGGACTACGTCGAGCGGACGCGATCCCGGGAGCTGTTCACGCTGACGGTCCTGGTGGTCGCCCTGGGGATCGCCGTCGGTTCGGCGCTGATCTTCAGCGTGTCCATGGCGCTGGGCGCATTCCTGGCGGGAATGGTCGTTGGCCGATCCGAGTACAGCCTTCGGGCGGCATCCGAAGCGCTGCCGATGCGCGATGCCTTCGCCGTGCTCTTCTTCGTGTCGGTCGGGATGCTGCTGGATCCGGCCGCCCTGTGGCAATCCCCGATCCTGGTTGCCGGCGCGCTGATCGTCGTCATGGTCGGGAAGCCTCTCGCCGCGCTGCTCATTGTCTGGGCCATGGGTTATCCACTGAGGGCCGTCCTCACCGTCGCGATCGCACTGTCCCAAATCGGCGAGTTCTCGTTCATCCTGGCCGCGCTCGGGAGGGAACTCGGCGTGCTGCCCGCCGCGGCGACCAACGTCATCGTGGCGGCGGCGATCGTGTCGATCGTGCTGAATCCGGTGCTGTATCGAGCGATTGGACCGATCGAACGGTGGATTGGCGCGAAACCATCCTGGCGCCGCCTGCTGGATCGCGCTCCGCGGCTGGGGACCGACGCCTCACATGGGATGAGCCGGCCGGCCGACCCGGACCATCGGGCGGTCGTGATCGGTTACGGGCCGACGGGGCGAGCGGTCGTGGACCTCCTGCGCGACAATCGAATCGAACCGACCGTGATCGATTTCAGCATGGACAACATTCGCGCGTTGCGGGAGCGCGGCATCGAGGCGGTCTACGGGGACGCCACGCGGCCGGAAGCGCTCGCCGCGGCGGGCGTCGCGACCTCGGGGAGCCTCATCCTCGGGTCCGCCGGAATGGCGAATGCGACCGAAGTCATTCGCGCGGCCCGCGAGATCAATCCGAAGGTGCGCGTCCTGGCCAGAGCTTCCTACTTGCGGGAAGTCCCTGGCCTCAAGACGGCAGGCGCCGACGCGGTTTACTCAGGTGAGGGGGAAGTGGCGCTGGCATTCGTCGAAGACATTCTCGAGGCGCTTGGCGCGACGCCGGAGCAGATCGAACGCGAACGCGACCGTGCGCATCGGGCCCTGTCAGGATCGTGAAATTAGGAATTTGGAATTTGGAATTTGGAATGCTGCACACGAATTCCAAATTCCAAATTCCCAATTTCTTAAGTGCGACCGCGCGCCAGCGCCTTCCCCCCTTCCCGAATCCACAACACCGAGCTCGCCACCGCGGTACAGAACAGCCAGTCGGATCCGCTGAGGGCGACAGTGCCGAACGCGCGCTGGAGGAATGGGCCGTAGACGACCGCCACCTGCAGCGCGACCGACGCGCCAATCGCGCCCCATAACCACCAGTTGGTGAACAGCCCGGAAAACGCGCTGGTTTCGTCGGATCGCGCGTTGAACACGTTGAACAGCTGGAAGAGCATCAGGGTCGTGAACGCCATCGTCTGGGCGTAGGACAGCGTGCCGGCACCGTCGACGAAGCCGCCGGGAAGCGACGCGTCGAGAACGTAGAGTGTCCCGGCGGCCATGACGATCCCGACCAGCGCGATGCCGCGCCACATGCGCGGCGTGAGCACGCCTTCGCCTGCCGGGCGCGGCGGCTGATCCATGAGCCCCTCGTCGGCGGGATCGACGCCCAGTGCGAGCGCCGGCGCGCCGTCGGTCACAAGGTTGATCCACAGGATCTGCGTGGCCAGCAGCGGCAGCACCACGGCCTCGCCTTCGCTCTTCAGGCCAATCTGCCGCGACAGCAGCACGCCGAAGAACATCGTCATCACCTCGCCGATGTTGGACGACAGCAGGTATCGCAGGAACTTGCGGATGTTCGCGAAGATCGCCCGGCCCTCTTCCACAGCGGCGACAATCGTCGCGAAGTTGTCGTCGGCCAGCACCATGTCTGCTGCTTCCTTGGAGACGTCGGTGCCGGTGATGCCCATCGCGATGCCGATGTCCGCGGTCTTCAGGGCCGGGCGCGTCGTTGACGCCGTCGCCGGTCATCGCGACGACTGCGCCCGATTCACGCAGGGCGTCGACGATCCACAGCTTGTGTTCGGGGTTGACGCGCGCATACACGGAGATCTCGGTGACAGCCTGCCTGCGGGCGGCGGCGGCGGCATTTTCTCCAGCTCCGCGCCGGTCAGGGCCCGGCCATCTGTCGAGATGCCGAGCTCCTGAGCGATGACCGCGGCCGTGCGCGGGTGATCGCCGGTGATCATCAGCGGCCGGATGCCGGCGCCTTTCGCGCGCGAGACGGCTTCGCGCGCTTCCGCCCGCGGCGGATCGATCATGCCGATCAGCCCCGCGAACACGAGATCCTGTTCGACGCGATCGTCGGCATCCGGACGGCGCTCCGTCCGGCAGCCATTTCGAGGCCACGCCGAGCGTCCGCAGCGCCTGGCCGGCGAGCGCTTCGTTGGTCTGCAGGATCTCGGTCGCGCCGCGCTGTGGTCAGCGGACGGCGGTCGTCGCCCACCAACTCGCAGGTGCAGCGCGCGAGCAACACGTCCGGCGCGCCCTTGGTGAACACGATCGTGCGGTCCTGCTGCTCGGTGTGGCGGTGGAGCGTGCTCATCAGCTTTCGCTCCGACGAGAACGGCACCTCGCCGATGCGCGGTAGCCGCTGGTCGAGCGCCTCGGGATTGAGGCCGCACTTGCGGGCCGCCACCAATAGCGCGCCTTCCGTCGGATCGCCCTGGATCGTCCACCGTCCGTCCTGCTGCCGTACGCTCGCGTTGTTCGCGCGGTCGGCGACCGCGAGCGCGCGCTCCAGCTCGACTCGAAGCGCACCGTCGATCGGCCCGCCGCCGTCTCGCTCGACGGCGCCGTGCGGGTGCGTATCCGGATCCCTGGAAGGTGGCACGTCCGCTTGCCGTCACGACGACGCGAACCGTCATCTCGTTCCTGGTGAGGGTGCCCGTCTTGTCCGATGCGATCACGTTGGCCGATCCCAGCGTCTCGACCGCGGCGAGGCGCCGGACGATTGCGTTCCGGCGCGCCATCCGCTGGACGCCGACGGAAAGCACAGCGGTGACGACCGCCGGAAGACCTTCAGGCACGGCCGCCACGGCCAGCGCGACGCCGAGAATCAGCACGTCGAACAGCGCCGCCACTCCCTCGACATCCTCGACGAGCACGATGGTCGACGATCATGACGACGGCAATCGCCACGACGACGATGCCGAGGATCTTTCCCGTGCGGTCGAGCTCCCGTTGCAGCGGCGTGGCCTCGTCGGCCGTCTTCTCCAGCAGTCCCGCGATGCGCCCCATCTCGGTCTGCATGCCGGTCGCCGTCACAACCGCCTTGCCGTGCCCGTAGGTGGCCGCGGTGCCGCTGAACACCATGTTGTGACGATCGCCGAGC
Source organism: uncultured Acidobacteriota bacterium (assembly GCA_963825245.1). Classification (GTDB taxonomy): domain Bacteria; phylum Acidobacteriota; class Vicinamibacteria; order Vicinamibacterales; family CAVVIG01; genus CAVREM01. The sequence continues at coordinate 149,163 of CAWGSJ010000014.1, read as the reverse complement.
GCCGCCTCGCCGTCGATCGGGCTGCGTATCTTTCGCGACCGGCAGGCTCTCGCCCGTCAGCGCGGCCTCTGCCGTCTGCAGCGCCGCCGATTCGATCAGCCGCGCGTCGGAGGGAATGGTGTCGCCTTCCTCGATCAGGATGACATCGCCAGGGACGAGGTCGGCGGCCGGGACATTCCGCCGCTCGCCGCCGCGGACGACACGCGCGCCGGCCGCCGACATGGCGCGCAGCGCCGCGACGGCCGCTTCGGCGCGCGCCTCCTGCAGGTAGCCAATCGTCGCGTTGAGCAGCACGACGGCGAAGATGGCGATGGCTTCGTAGGGGAGCGCGGCATCGCGCTCGAAGAACCAGAGCGCGAGCGAGATGGCGGTGGCGACGAGCAGCAGGATGACGAGGACGTCCTCGAACTGCGCGAGGAAGCGGCGCCACCACGGAACCGGCGCCTGCGCCGTGAGCTCGTTGCGGCCGTGACGCTCGAGACGCGCCGCCGCCTCAGCTTCCTCCAGGCCGCGCCGTCCATCCGTCCCGAGCGCCGCGATCACCGCCTCAGCCGGCTGGCGGTACGCGGCGGCCGGATCTGCCGCCGGGCTCCCGGTCATCGGTCGCGCAGCTGCCTCAGAGGTGTTCATGGCCGCCCTAGTCATCGTATTTCGTATTAGCCAAGACAGAGCACCACGTGGTGAGGTGACAGACGTCCCTACGCACGTCGATGTCACACATCGAATCGCTGATCGGTCTGCTCTGAGAGAGGACCGGCGGGAAAGGGAGCACACGATGAACAATGGCACTGCAATGTGGTCACCGTGGCGCGGCGGCCGGCCACGTCCGAATGACTCGTGCTACTCGGCCAGCACGCGATGGACAAACGAAATTGCGATCGATCCTTCACCGACTGCCGATGCCACGCGCTTGATGTTGCCGCACCGAACGTCGCCCACGGCGAACACGCCCGGAAGTGAGGTTTCGAGCAGATACGGCGAGCGCTCGAGCGGCCATTGGGCAGCGGCCAGATCTTCCTGCGTCAGGTCCGGTCCGGTCTTGATGAAGCCTTTCGCGTCGAGCGCGACACGGCCATTCAGCCAGCCGGTATTCGCCTCGGCCCCGGTCATCAGGAAAACGTGCCTGATATCGTGACTCGTTACGGCGCCCGTGCCGTCGCGCCACTGCACACGTTCCAGATGCCCGTTTCCCTCGAGAGCCACGATCTCGGTTCTCGTTCTGAGCTGGATCGTCGGGGTCTCTTCGATGCGGCGAAGCAGGTATCGCGACATGCTCTCCGAAAGACTGCTCGATCGAACGAGCACATGAACCCGTCTCCCGGTCTGCGCCAGAAATACCGCGGCCTGACCGGCCGAGTTGGCGCCGCCGACGACGATGACCTCGTCGCCGTCGCCGAGCTGCGCTTCCTCCATGAAGGTCGCGTTGTAGTAGACGCCGACACCTTCGAACTGACCGAGATTCGCGAGCGACGGCTTACGGTATCGGGCTCCTGTGGCGATGATCACCGTGCGAGCCGGAATCGTCGCGCCGTCGTCCAGTCTCACGCCGTAGGGCGTTCGTTCGCAGGTCAGCTCGGCGGCGCTTTTCGCGATCATGACGCTCGGCGCCAAACTTCTGCGCCTGGGCATAGGCGCGTCCGGCCAGCTCCTGGCCTGAAATCCCCGTTGGAAATCCGAGGTAGTTCTCGATTCTCGAGCTCGAGCCCGCCTGGCCTCCGGGCGAACTGGCCTCGAGGACCAGCGCATCGAGTCCCTCGGAGGCCGCGTAGACTGCGGCCGCAAGACCAGCCGGTCCGGCGCCGACGATGACGACATCGCGCTGGTGAGCCTGGTCGATCCGCCCGTTGAAGCCGAGACAGTCGGCGATCTCCTGATTGCTGGGATTCTTCAACACGGCCTCGCCGCGGCAGATCAGGACCGGTATTTCGGCCGGGTCCACTTGAAAGCGATCGAGCAAGTCCCGCACGTCCGCATCACGGTCAAGGTCGAGGTACTTGAAAGGGTGGCCGTTGCGCGTGAGGAATGCCTTGATGCGCAGCGTTGCCGCGGAGTGGGCGGAGCCGATGAGCAGCGCGTCGCCAATCCCCTGCGCCACCAGCTCGATCCGTCGATAGATCAACGCTTTCATCAGCACTTCGCTCATCTCGGCGTCAGTCTGAATGAGGGCGTGCATCTGGTCGCGTGTCAGCTGGACGACTTCGCCCGACTCGCTGACGCGAAGACGCATCAGCGCAGGGCGACCGAGGATCATGCTGATGTCACCGGTGAATTGATCCGCATGAACAACGGCGACCAGGAGGTCGCCCAGGCCCGAGGGACGGATGACCTCTATCTCGCCAGCCTTCACAACAAAGAACGGCACGTTGGTCTGGCCGCCTTCGATCAACACTTCGCCGCGCGTGATTGGACGAATCACTCCGTGGGAGGCAATCCGCGCGATCTGCGCGGAACTCAGCGTCGGAAACATGAGTGCCGCGTGCGCGGAGCGCTCGTGAGAGGCGTCGAACGTGTCGTCCCAGTCAACATCGTCACGCGCCTTGGACCGCATGTGCGAGCGGAACGTCGACGCGCCCGACTTCGCCGTCGACGGTCACGCGGTACGTCTTGAGCGGATCCTTTGCCGGGCCACGCAGCACGGCTCCCGTCCACACGTTGAATTGCGCGCCGTGCAATGGGCACGTCACCGTCGAGCCGTCGAGTGAGCCTTCAGTCAACGGACCCTGCCTGTGCGTGCACATCGCCTGGGTGGCGCAGAAACCTCCCTCGATGTTGAACACCGCGCAATCGCCGACCAGCAGCACCGATCCAGGCGGCACTTCGCTGATACGGAATTCGTTCTCCTTGAGCGGCGCTCGCTCGCTCCTTGCGGCGGCTGCGACTGCGGGCTGAACGTTCGGATCCGGAATCGGGTGTGCGGTGCGACCGAGCCAGTCGTCGAACCGGATCTCGCCGAGTTCTGCTTCGTCGCCGGCGACGAGTGAGCGTTCGTCGAGCTCGGTGCCGAAGTAGCGCGCGTGCGGGTCGGCGATCACTTCGCGCGGATCATTGCGCGCGCCAAGGACCCGTTGGATGAGTCCGTCGAGATAGAACGGTTCGGGCCCGCCGATTTCAACGGTGCCATTCAAGGGAGTGCCCGTCGCAATCTTCGCGACCGCGCGCGCGACATCGTCAGCAGCAATCGGCTGGATGAGCACGGGCGGCACGCGAACGGCGGTGCCGTGCGTAGCGGCGTCGGCGATGTTCCTCAAGAACTCGAAGAACTGCGTCGCCTGGACGATCGAATACGGGATCGACGATTCCTTGATCAGCTTCTCCTGCGCAAACTTCGCGCGGAGGTAGCCGCTCCGAGCAGACGTCCGGTGCCGACCACCGACAACGCCACGTGATGCCGGACGCCGGCGGCGGCTTCCGCGGTGAGGAGGTTGTGCGTTGAGGTCTTGAAGAACTTCATCACCGCGGCGTCTTCGAACGAGGGCGAGTTCGAGACATCGACGACCACCGAGGCACCTCTCAGGGCTTCGGCCAGACCCTCGCCGGTGACGGCGTCGACTCCAGAGCGACGTGACGCCGCCACGACCTCATGGCCGTCACGCGTGAGCATCGTGACAAGCTTGGACCCGATGAGCCCGCTGCCACCAACAACGACGATCTTCATCCTGCACCTCCACGGGCGCCCGCGGGTCTGACGAGAGATCGCTTATGCGAATCGCTTGACGAACTCGAGCGCCTTCTCGGCGACCTCCCGCCAGCCGGCGTCGATCGTCAGCGCGTGCCCGCGGCCCGTCATCTTGACGATCTCGGTCACGCCCTTGTTGCGCTTCTGCTTCTTGTAGGCCGCGTTCGCGATCGCCCAGGGGACCGTCTGGTCCGAGTCGGCCGAGATGACCAGCATCGGACCCCGCTCCGGGTTCTTCGAGTCGACCTTCGCCTCTGACCACGGATTGAGGTTCGCGGACGCCGCCTGGAAGAGCGGCTCGCCGGCGCCGGGGACGGAGTAGCCGAGGTACAGCTCCTTCGCCTCGTCCTCGCCGACCACGTTCGCGAAGCTGTAGCGGAACTGCTCGTAGCTGAGCGGGACCGCGCGATTCCAGTTCGCGGGGTTGCGCAGGGCGACGCTGGCCGAGCGCAGCGCCGCGATCGGCAGCGGGAGCACGCCGCGGAACGGAGCAGGGCTGATCGCGACCGACGCGGCGGCGAGCCCGCGCCCGGCGAGAATCATGGTCAGCAGGCCCCCGAAGGAGTGGCCGATGATCACGGGCTTCCGATCCAGGCGGCGGATGATCGCCTCCTCGTAGTCGGCGATCTCGGTGATCCCCTTGCCCGCGAACACCTCAGGGTGCTCTCTGGCCTCGGCGACCGTCTCGGGATCGTCGGGCCAGCCCGGTGTCACCCCGACGTAGCCGGCCTCCTCGAAGAACGTCACCCAGCGGTCCCAGCTCGAGGGCAGCAGCCAGAGCCCGTGAACGAAGACAACGGGTGTGGCGGTCGAGGCGTTCGCGCGCTCGACCTGCGCTGCCTCGTGGTCAGTGATGGTCGGCTCGGTGGTCGCGATGGTCATCTCCTCCTCCTCGTCTCTCGTGACAACAGAACGTCAGTGGTGCGTTCGTGCTGGCTTAACAAGCGGTCAGTACTCCCAGGGGCCCGGTACCCAACGAAAGACGTCGCCGTCGACCGCCACATGGCAGACAGACGGGAACGACAGGTGAGTGGCCACCAGCGACTCGCGGTTCGCCGCCAGCTCCCGCAAAAGGCCGACCCGGACGCGAGCCGCCTCCTCAGGGTCGTGTTCGAAGCCGTTGTACCAATCGGGGTGTTCGAACCCGACCTGGAACACGGCGTCGCCGGCGAACGTCAGCCGGTCGCCGCCGGACGCCAGGCGCACCACGCTGTGCCCGGGGGTGTGGCCGCCGGTGCGACGGACGAGCACCCCCGGCGCCACCTCGTACTCTGTCTCGAAAGGCCGCATCTGACTTTGGTACTCGTTCAAGAACCGCTTGGCCGCCCGCCTAAGCGCGTCCGGGAACCCCGGCGGCATGGAGACGCGGGAGAAATCGGGCGACGCCCAAAACTCGGCTTCGGCGGTCGCCAGGTGGACCCGCAGGTCCGGACGCAGCCGGTCCCTCACCCCGTCGACGAGCAGCCCGCCACAGTGGTCCATGTGCAGGTGGGTCAGCACCACGTCGGTCACGGACGCGAGATCGATGCCGGCGGCCTCCAGTCGCTGGATCAACCGCCCGGCCCGCGGCAAGTTCAAGTCCGGGTCCGCGCCGAGCCCAGCGTCGATGAGAATGGTCCGGCCGCCGCTGCGCACCACGACCACGTTCAGCGCCCACTCGAGCTCGTCCGGCGGCAGGAACATGTCCTCCAGCCAGGCCGCCCGGACGGCCGGGTCTGCGTTGTGGCCCAACATCGCGCCTGGCAGCGAGAGCACCCCATCGCTGACCACCATCACGTCAATCTCGCCGACCCGCAGCGCGTAGCGCGACGGAACCAACTCGTCGAGCCCCGGTCTACCGGGCTGTGAGGTGTTGTCCAAGCTCACGTTTGTATCCCCTTCCTGACCCCGTGCGGATTTCAGCATTGTGCTCATGGCGAATCTCCTCTCAGCAGGACGTCATTAATGCGTTCGTGCTGGCTAGGACCGGGCAGCACGTCGTGATGTGACAACGTTCTTCTACGAACACCTGTCACATTTCGACACGTCGTTCGGTCTTCGTTGCGAGCAGTTAGTTATGGAGTTCGACGCCGATGATGCAGAACGCCAACTACGCCGGGCTGCTAACGAGCCTCCCGACCGTCGAAGAGGTTCTGGACAATCACGCGTCGCAGTTGGGGCACGACTTCATCGCGTATCGGAACCACGTGTACCGGGTTGTGAATCTGTGCCTCGCGATCGTGGGAGACAGCCGCGTCGAGCTCGAGAAGATCGCTGTCGCTGCCGTCTTCCACGACCTCGGGATCTGGACGAACAAAACGTTCGACTACATCGCTCCATCAGTCACGATCGCGCGCGAGTACCTCGCGGCTCGAGGGATGGCGGACTGGATCCCCGAGATCGAGGCGATGATCGTCGATCACCATAAGGTCACGCCCTCGCGCGCAAATCCGCAGTCGCTGGTCGAGTCATTTCGGCGGGCCGATTGGATCGACGTCTCGCGCGGGTTACGAAGGTTCGGCCTCCCGCGCAGGTTCATCGCGGCTGTCGCCGCCACGTGGCCGAACGCGGGCTTCCATCGACGGCTCGTTCAGCTGACGATCGATCGATTTTGGAAGCACCCGCTCACACCTCTGCCGATGGTCAAGTGGTGATGTCATGGTTATTCCTCAAACGGCGCGTTCATCAACAGATCGACGGTCGATACTGGCTTGTAGCCGGGCACGAAGCGCTCGCCGAAATCGCGCAGAAAGTTGTCGGAGCTTGTCTCCGGCTTCGCGGTGACGAGGCGGCAGCACGTCTCGGCGAATTTGGTCTTTCATCTTGAGACGTGGGAACGCTCGGAGAATGTCGGTCATGTCCGCCGACGGGATCAGCTCGAAGACAGAACCCGCCATAGTCGAGCCCGATGCCCATGGTGCCCAGGGCTACCTCCGCCTCCTTGTGAAGCGCGATTGATGGTGTCGAGTTGAGGGCGACGAGGTCCCAGATGAGCTGCGCGCGGCGATTCGAGAGGCCTCGTTCCTTGACGAACGACAGCGCGGCGGCAGCGCCGTTGACCTCGAAGCGATTTGAACCTGACACACCGGCCGCGAGGCCGATGTCGTGGAGGATGGTGCCGACCGCGACCACCTCGAGGTCACAGTCGATGCCTTTCGACTGCCCAATCTTCGCTGCGAACAGCCACGATCGCATGGCGTGATTGAAGAGATAGGGGTCGTAGAGCTTCTGCGCGTATTCGAGCACCTCGGTGATGAGCGGCGAATCAGGCACGCTGACGCCTGCTATCAGACGTGCTCGTGTATCGACGCCAATAGACTTGGTCATGTGTCTTCATTCCTTCCAACGGATGGAGAGGGCGTGAATCGTTCTCAGTGGCCCTCTCCCTCGATGCGGATTCACGCGACCTTCCGTTTGCCTTGCTGGCAGAACGCGAGCAGGTCGCGGTTGACGAGGTCGGGATGCGTGGCGGTGAGGCCGTGCGACAGGCCCGGATAGTAGATTTCGACAGCCCCCTTGATCAGCTTTGCTGACTTCTTCGCCGAATCCTTGACGGGCACGATCTGGTCGTCCTCACCGTGCATGACCAGGGTCGGGATGTCGAACTTCTTGAGGTCGTCGGTGAAGTCGGTTTCAGAAAAAGCCTTGATGCTGTCGTACGCGTTCTTGAGGCCGGCCTGCATGCTCCAGAGCCAGAACTGATCCAGCGTGCCTTGTGACACCTGCGCACCAGGTCTGTTGGCGCCATAGAACTGGGGAGCGAAGTCTTTGTAGGCCTGCGAGCGGTCCTTGGCCAGCGCGCTCCGCAGGCTGTCGAAGACTTCGATGGGGAGTCCTTCCGGATTGGTCGCAGACTTCAACATGATCGGCGGCACGGCGGCGATGAGGACCGCCTTTGGCCACGCGCTTCGTGCCGTACCGTCCGATGTAGCGCGCGACTTCGCCGCCGCCAGTCGAGTGGCCCACCATCGTGATGTCCTTGAGATCCAGCGCCTCGATCACCGCTGCGAGATCGTCGGCATACCCGTCCATGTCGTTTCCGGACCACGCCTGGCTGGATCGGCCATGGCCACGACGATCGTGTGCCACGACTCGGAAGCCGTGCTGTGCGAGGAACAGCATCTGGCCGTCCCACATGTCGGAGTTCAACGGCCATCCGTGCGAGAAGGTGACGACCGGGCCCTTGCCCCAGTCCTTGTAGTAGATCGTCGTGCCGTCCTTCGTTGTGATCGTGCTCATTGTGCGTGTCTCCTGAATGATCGGCGTGAAGACCGGGCATCAGCGTCGGGATGTGACAGCCGTGTGCTCGTGAAGACCGGAATCGCGTCGCGGATGTGACAGCCGTGTCAGTGGCGCGAACGTGGCTGCCGAGCGGTCACGGTCCACGCGGCTCGTCACGTAGCACGTGATTCCGAAGGGAGCATCACCATGAGCGTGTCTGCACCGTCGATCGTCGAATCGCCAAGTCGCGTCGCGCACGGCGCAAGCCTTTCGCGCGCTCCATGAGCGAGGATGTTTCGTGATTCCGAATCCCGTGGGATGTGGGCTCCGCGCGGTACCTTCAGCACCTGGGATTCCCGGCCCTGGCGACGACCAGCGCCGGCTTTGCGTTCTCGCAGGGGCTTCCCGACTCAGGCGACGATGTCGTCATCAGCTCGCGATCGGAGCCTTGCCTACATCGCAAGCATCACGGCTGCAGTCGATCTTCCGGTGAGCGCGGACTTCATGTCCGGATATGGACTGGAGCCGGAGGACGTGGCCGAGAGCGTCGCTCGGTGCGTCGCGACGGGCGTTGCGGGCCTGTCGATCGAGGACGCCACTGGTGATCCGTCGTCGCCTCTCTACGAGCTGCCGATCGCGGTCGAGCGCGTCCGCGCCGCGCGACAGGCGATCGATCGATCCGGCGAAGACGTGCTGCTGACCGCGAGAGCCGAGTGTTACCACGTCGGCCATCCCGATCCCTTCCGCGAATCAGTACGACGTCTGCAGGCGTACGCCGCGGCGGGGGCGGACGTGCTCTTCGCCCCGGGTCCGCAGAACCCCGCAGAAATCAAGGCGCTCGTCGAGGCGGTTGCACCGAAGCCGCTCAACCTCCTCGTGGTCCGGGACATTGGCCTGAGTGTCGGAGACGTCGCGGCGCTCGGCGTGCGACGCATCAGCGTCGGCGGTGCGCTGGCACTGGCGGCGTGGACCGGCTTCATGCGCGCCGCACAGACGTTGAAGTCCGAGGGCAGCTTCGCCGGACTGGCGAGCCTGGTGCCGTACGCCGAGATCAATGGCCTCTTTGCCGCGGATCTCCCTGGGCATCGGGCCGCGCAATGAAGGTGCGACATGAGCACCCTTGCGCCACGGATGTCGAGCGGCGCCCACGTTGAACCAGTTGCCCCAAGGATTGATGCCAACCGAGATCGGGAGTTTCGCCTTCGTGGATCCGTCGACGATGAGTGGGGTCGATCGGAGAGCATCGATCCGGATAACGTTGGCGACATCGCCGACGAGGGTATGGGCCACCGCGGCTAGACGCCGACTATTTGCGCGGGAGCTGCTCGCGGGGCAGGGACTCGAGCGCGTCGCGAAGGGCCGCACGGGTCGCGACACCGAGCTTGGGAAAGGCTCGGTGGAGGTGACCGCCGACGGTCCGGTGCGACAGGAACAGCCGCTCCGCGATCTGCTTGTTCGTCAGGCCCGATGCCGCGAGGCTGACGATCTCGAACTCCTGGGGCGTCAGACGGTCCAGGACGTTGTCACCCGCACGCGGCTTGGTCTGTCCGGTCGCCCGAAGCTCCGCGCTCGCGCGGTCCACCCAGGGTCGCGCCCTGAGACGCTCGAAGATGTCGCGCGCGGCGTTGAGCTGCACCCGAGCCTCCGTCATCGCCCGGCGACGTCGGAGGCGTTCGCCGTAGGCCAACCGCACCCGGGCCAGGTCGAACTGCCACCGCTCGATCCCTGGCAGCGCGAGCGCCGCCTGGAACAACTCCAACGCGCTGTCATCGGGTGCGGCCATCGCGGCCGATCCGCCGACCACGAGCGCGAGGCGCGACGACAATCCGGCGAGGTTTGCCTCTTGCATCGCGGCGACGTGCGCCGCCGCCTCGGCATCGCGACCGGTGCGAACCGCGGCCTCGACGAGGTCCATGAGCACCGTGAGGGCATGCGGAACGTGCGGCGCGAGAAGTCCAGGTGGGCTGATCCTGCTCGCCTGCTGGTAGGCCTCCTCGAAGTCACCCCGCCCGAGCGCGGCCAGCCCACGCGCCTGCCAGACACGCCATTGAGCCGACTCGGATTCCCCGTGGTCCGGCCCACTGGACGAGCTCGTCGGTCAGCTCCTGGGCCCGTTCATCGTCGCCTCGCGCAGCCGCGAGAACGACTTGCAGGAACCGGCACGGCCACATCATGTTCTGGTATCCGTGGGCCTCGCACACCTCGATCGCTTCTTCGACCAGTTGCTCGGCTTCATCCCAGTGGCCCGTCTGGAGATCGTCGTTGGCAAGCTCGAGCATGGCGATGATCCCTGACGCGACCGCGCCGCCTTGACGCGCGTCGCGAACGACGCGCCAGAGGGCGTCTCGACATCCTCCGAGCCGATCGACGTAGGTGGCCGCGGTCCCGATCCGGATGATCTGCTTCGGGTCCGACTCGTCAGCGAGCGCGGCGATCGCCGACTCGAGTGCCTCGAGCGCACTCGCCCCGGCGTGGGCCGGATCAGCGAAGGTCTTGCTGTTCAGATAGAGGGTGACGGGAATCCCTTCGGTGCGGGCCATCGCATCCTCGAACGGCCGCCACAGGTCCTCCTCCCAGCCGTACGTGCACACCATCAGCAGGGAGTGGAGCGCCTCAGCGAGGACGGGATCGCGAGCGTCCAGGACACCCTCTCGGCCCTCGATCGCACCGACGAGCAGACGATGGGCCGTCGCCACATCGCCGTCGGCCCTCAGCAGGAACGAGGACGCGGCGACCGCCGCCTGGAGAGATCCCTCGAGCTCCACATCGCCCCGACGGAGCTCTGCGAGCACGTGAGAGGCGTTGCTCAGGTCACCGGCCACGTCGGCGCCGATGTAGGCGGCCGCCGCCAGTCGCCGGCTGTCGCTCGGCGCTCACGCGGGCTGAGCTCGGACGATCGAGTCAGCGCCTTGACGCAACCGACGGCGTCGCCCCGGGCGAGGATCCGCGCCGCCGCCGCTTCGAGCTGGGCCGCCACCGACTCGTCCGGCTCGACGGTCGCCTCGGCGAGATGCCACGCCCGGCGGTCGGGCTGGTCCGCCCACACGTCGGCCAGCACGCGGTGCGCGGTTCGACGTTCTTCGGCCTGCGACAGATCCACGACGGCCGAGCGCATGAGGGGGTGGTGGAACGCGAGCCGGTGTGTTGCCTCGTCCAGGTACGCGAGTCGTGCCTGCTCCGCCGCCGCGAGATCGCGAAAGCCGGCGTTCGGCGCCGCTCCCGCCTCCAGGACGCGCACGTCTCCGGTGCCGTCGAGCGCCATGAGCAGCAGGAGCTGCCGCGTCCGCGGCGGAAGCTCGGTGATCCGCGATCCGAAGAGCGCCTGGAGCCGTCGACTGAGCGGGAGCGCGGAAGGCAGCGCCTTGGCGGATGCGCGCATCCCCGGGCTGAGCGCATCCGGGAGCTCCAACAGCGCGAGTGGGTTCCCTTGTGCCTCGACCAGGATACGTTCGCGAACGGCCGACGCGAGTTCGGGGAACCGACTGTCGAGCAGCTGCCCTGCCGCCACATCATCGAGCCGCGGGACCTCCAGCTCGGGAAGTCCAGCGTGATCGAAGAAGTCCACCTCCCCCGTCCGCGATGCACCGATCAAGCCGACCTGGCTGCCCGCCAGGCGCCGCGCGACGAAGCTCAGCACGCCCGCGCTCGCTCGGTCCAACCAGGGCAGGTCGTCGAGGATGACGAGCACTGGTCGTGCCGTGGCTGCCTGGCGAAGCAGCACGAGAGCCGCATTCGACACGACGAGCCGGCTCGGGGGCGCGCCGTCGCCGAAGCCGAGCGCGACGTTGAGGGCGTCTCGGTGGACCGCCGGGAGCTGTGGCAACGCGTCCAGGAGCGGGAGGAGGACCTGGTTCAGACCGGAGAAGCTCGTCCCGGCCTCGAACTCGACGCCGGCAGCGCGGAGGATGCGCATGCCCGCGGCCGACGCCGCCTCCGATGCGGCGTTCAGGAGGCCGGTCTTGCCGACACCGGGCTCGCCAGTCACGAGCAGGGCTCCGCCGTCGGTCCGGGCCGCGGCGAGGAACGCGCGGATGCGGTCCATCTCCGACTCGCGCCCGACCAGTTGACCGGCCTGGCGACCGTCGCCTCGCCGTTCGTCGTGCTGCGGCGCGTGGATGTCGTTCATTGGCGCTACCCGTGAAGGCGGACCTCGCGTACGGGCAGTTTGCACCCTCGGCATGTGGCGGGCAAGAGCGATACGACGCCGCAGTGGAGTCATTTGACGCAAGACGACCCACGAGCGCCGGATCCAGGATCGTCTTACTCGCCTGATCCAGGAGTTGCGATGCCGAGCGAACGTTCAGGGAACGGAGATGTGCCGGACCGGCGCAGCGAGGTCGGTGATGAGGCCGTCGTCACGAAGCTGAGCCCATGGTCGATGGCTGATACCGTCGCCCGCCTCTCAGCGGTGGTCGCGGCACGCGGGATGGAGGTGTTCGCGGTCATCGACCACAGCGGCAAGGCCCGAGACGTCGGTCTCGACCTGCGAGACACGAAACTCGTGATCTTCGGGAGTCCATCGGCTGCGACGCCGGTGATCGAAGCAGCGCCGCTTGCGGCGTTGGATCTGCCATTGCGAGTTGTCGTGTGGGAGGACGGGTATCAGACGCTGGTGAGCTATCCAGCACCCGCAGCGGTCGCACGCCGGTATGGCCTCGATGGAGACCTGGCGGACGCACTTGCCAGCATCGATGCGCTCATCAGCGCGGTCATCGACCGCTAGTCCGATGGACGCGACCACCGCCTCCACGGCCTCACCGCTCCCTGCGCCGAACGAAAACTTCCTGGCCCCGGGCACCTTCGGACAGTTCTTCAATACCTTTGGAAGGACCCGAAGGTTATGGCACGTCGCGCCAGATCCAGTTCGCCGTGCGGCACCTGTTCTAAGCTCGACTTCGTTTCGTGACCGCGGGGATCCATCATGAAGTGGGCTGACACCCTCGAAAAAGCGGTTATCGCGCCAGGCATGATCGCGCTGGGCATTGCCCTGGTGTGCGGCCCGAGTGCATCCGCGTTGGACCCTGCTCTTGACGTCAATCAATACGCGCACACGGCATGGATCTTCCGCGAAGGCTTTGCACAAGGGCGGGTCAATGCGATTGCGCAGACGCGCGATGGTTATCTGTGGCTGGGCACGGAATTCGGCTCTGCTGCGCTTCGATGGCGTTCGGAGTGTGCCCTGGCATCCGCCTGGGAATGAACATCTCCCCAGCAGCTGGATTCGAACTCTGCTCGCCGCTCCTGATGGGACGCTCTGGATCGGCACTCTGACAGGTCTTGCCAGTTGGATGGACGGCAAGCTGACGCTGTATCCGGAACTTGCTGGACACAGCGTCAACACGATCCTTGCGGATCGTGACGGAACGGTATGGGCCGGCGGATACGCCGGCGGGATCGGTCGGGTGCGGAGTTCGACTGGGACGTTGTGCGCGATCACGAACGGCAGCGCACAGTGCGAGAGCAGCGGTTTCGGCCAGTGGGTGGGGTCGTTGTACGAGGATAGGGACGGCGCTCTCTGGGCAGCGGCTCAGACCGGACTGTGGCGATGGCGTCCCGGCGCTCCGACACACTACCCGCTGCCTGACTCCGCGATCAGCTCGTCGCAGACGTTGAATGAAGACGACAACGGCGGACTTCTGATCGCCGCCCAGGACGGAATCAGGCAGCTCGCTGGCGACAAAGACGGGAAGGCCGTCGCCTATCCGCTTCCAGGCGCTCGGTCCGCGTTCAAGCCAGAACGGCTGCTGCGGGATCGCGATGGCGGTCTGTGGATTGGGACCTTGGACCGCGGCCTCGTGCATGTACACCAAGGCCGTACCGATGTGTACACGCAGGCGAACGGTCTTTCCGGCGATTTCGTCACAAGGCTTTTCGAGGATCGTGAAGGCAACATCTGGGTCGCCACGAAGAAACGGCCTCGACCGCTTTCGCGATCTCGCCGTCCGAACGATTTCGACGAATCAAGGATTGCCGAGTACCCCTCCATGGTCCGTTCTGGCGGCCAGGGATGGCAGCGTGTGGCTTGGCTCTCTTGACGGCTTGAGCAGATGGAATGGCGGACAAGTCACGATCTACCGCGCGCCAGGCAGCGGCTCGGCACAAGGGGAGCGGCGCGAGGCGGGGATGCAGGAGGACGCGAGATCTTTGACAGTGGGCTTCCAGATGATGGCGTCGGAACCCTCTTTGAGGACGGTGACGGGCGACTCTGGGTCTCGACACTTCGCGGGGTCGCCTACTTCGAGAACGGTCGGTTTGTTCCAGTCAGCCAACTGCCCGAAGGACGGACGTCTTCGATCGTCGGGGATGACGTGGGGCATCTCTGGATGGTCAACGAAGCTCACGGTCTCTATCGGTTGCGTGGCGGGACTGTGGTCGAACAGATTCCGTGGGGCAGCCTGGGACTGGGAAACCCAGCGACAGCTCTGCTTCCTGACCGGCTGCAGGGCGGCCTGTGGCTTGGGTTTCAGGGTCGCGTGGCGTACGTCAAGGACGGTGAGATCCGCGCATCGTACGCGGCCGCCGACGGTTTGGCCGAAGGCCGTGTCAACGACCTCCGGCTCGACGGGAACGGTGCGCTCTGGGTCGCCATGGAGAGCGGACTCGGTCATGTACAAGCCGGGCGTGTCGTCACGTTGAGCAGCCGAAACGGATTGCCCTGCGACGCCGTGCACTGGAGCGTGGAAGACGACGACCGTTCGGTCTGGCTGTACATGGCCTGCGGGCTGGTACGCATTGCCTCGACGGAGTTGAACGCGGCGGTGAGCGATCCGACGCGAAGGATCCAGACGACCGTTTTCGACGGCTCCGACGGAGTTGCGCTCCGCGCGCGCCCTGCTCTCTATCGCCCGCAGATCGCCAAAACCGCCGACGGACAACTGTGGTTCTTGCCTGGAGATGGCGTGAGCGTCCTTGATCCGCGTCACCTGTCCATCAACACCCTTCCGCCGTCGGTGCACATCGAGCAAGTCACCGCCGACCGCAAGACCTACGACGCGGCGTCCGACCTGCGATTGCCTCCGCTGGTTCGGAATCTGGAGATCGACTACACCGCGCTCAGCTTCGTCGCACCGGAGAAGAATCGTTTTCGCGTCAAGCTGGAAGGGCGGGATCCCGATTGGCAGGACGTCGGCAATCGCCGGCAAGCGTTCTATGCCGACCTTGCTCCGGGCACGTACCGCTTTCGGGTCACCGCCTCCAATAACAGCGGGGTGTGGAACGACGCCGGAGCGTTCCTGGATTTCTCCATCGCCCCGGCCTACTACCAGACGACGTGGTTCCGTGCCGCGTCCGTTGTCACGGTTCTGGCTCTGTTCTGGGCGTTGTATCAGTTCCGTCTCCGGCAGATCGCGCACGACTTCAACCTGCGCCTGGATGAACGCGTCAACGAGCGGACGCGCATCGCGCGGGAGCTGCACGACACGCTGTTGCAGAGTTTTCAGGGGTTGATGCTCCGCTTTCAAAGTGCGCGTGACCTGCTGCCCGCGCATCCCGCGAAGGCCGTCGAGGCACTCGACGGCGCTCTCGATCGGGCGGATCAGGCCATCGTCGAAGGCCGCGACGCGATTCAGAATTTGCGCTCGTCCACAATCGTGAGCAACGAATTGGCGCAAGCGATCACGACGTTGGCCGAAGAGCTCGCACAACGGTCCAGATGGCGAGAGAGGCTCGGCGACGTTCCGCATGTCCGTCGAGGGCTCACCGCGGGACCTGCATCCGATCGTCCGCGACGACATCCACCGCATTGCGCGCGAAGCGCTGCGCAATGCGTTCCGTCACGCACAGGCCGGTCACATCGAGGCGGAGGTCACGTATGGTGCACGTGAGGTTCGCCTGCGCATCCGAGACGATGGGAAGGGCATCGACCCGAAGCACCTGAGCGCCGGACGTGCGAGACACTGGGGTTTGACCAGCATGCGCGAGCGCGCCGTGCAGATCGGTGCCCAACTCAATCTGTGGAGCGAAGTGGGAGCGGGCACCGAAGTGGAGTTGCGTATTCCGGGCTCCGTGGCGTACGGCGCGCCTGCCGGCCGCGGCGGCGTGTTCCGACTGGGCCGCAGGCAAGGAGGCGGGTCATGAACGCTGAGCACGCCCCTATCCGCATTCTCTCGGTTGACGACCACCCCCTCCTCCGCGAAGGCGTGGCCGCGCTGCTGGCCGGTCAAGCGGACTTGAAGTTGGTGGCTGAGGCTTCAAATGGCCGCGAGGCCATCGACCAATTCCGAGCGCATCGTCCCGACGTCACGCTGATGGACCTGCAGATGCCCGAGATGAACGGTGTCGAGGCCATGATCGCGATTCGCGAGGAGTTTCCTTCGGCACGAATCATCGTGCTGACGACATACGTGGGCGATGCGCAGGTGTTGCGCGCGCTCGAGGCTGGCGCTCGGGCCTACCTGCTCAAGAGCGTCCTGCGGAAAGAACTGCCGGAGACCATCCGTCTCGTTCATGCGGGCCACAAGCGGATCGTGCCTGAGGTGGCGACGGAACTGGCCGAGCATGCTGCCGATGATGCCTTGTCCCTGCGGGAAGTCGAGGTGCTCAGGCTCATCGCGGGCGGGAATGCCAACAAGATGATCGCCGCCCAACTCTCCATCACCGAAGAAACCGTCAAGGGCCACGTCAAGAACATCCTCGCCAAGCTGGCCGCGAACGATCGGACGCATGCCGTCACCATCGGTCTGAAACGCGGGATCATCGACCTCTAGCGGAACCCCTCGAAAGGGGGATGTCCCTCAAGGCGCTTTTGGGGCGGGCGAGCGCGTGCTGAAAGCGGTAGCGTTACCGCAGGGCCTCTCTGTGCAAAGACTCTTCTCGACATTTCCGTGCGGTCTGCCCGGAGCCGGCCTCGTACTCTTACGCGCTGCAGTGGCTATTCCACTGGTTTATGCGGGGCTGCTGACGGCTTCTTCGCCGGCCCCGGTCATCCTGGACGTGGTGACGGCGGGTGCCGCAATCCTGTTGCTGATTGGTTTGTGGACACCGCTCGCCGGCGGGCTGATTGCTGTGGCGGAGCTGGGTCTCGCCTTGTCACATCCTGCAGATCCGTGGACATTCGTCCATTTCGGCGTGTTGGGCGCCGCACTCGCGATGCTCGGACCTGGCGGCTGTTCCGTGGATGCGCGTCTATTCGGACGCAAGCACATCCAGATTCCCCAACGTTAATCCCACCATCGTGTGAGAGTCACTCACCCCGAAAGGGGTGTGGTCTGGCATTGCGATCTGGGTGCCTCGCGGAAGCTCCGTCGAGGGTTGTTGACAAATCGCCTCCCCTTCAGACTGCCCACTGAAGGGGAGATCACACATGACAGCTGCACTTGGTGTTTCATCTCAGCCCGCTTCGAGCGCGGACGCCTCGCGCGCGGGACAGAGCAAGACCAGTACTCACGACGACGGCCTCTCGGCGTTCATGAGCGTGCGTCCTCGTCTCTTCGGCATCGCCTATCGGATGCTGGGCAGCGCAGCCGAGGCCGAGGACATCGTGCAAGACGTCTGGGTACGCTGGCAGACGACGGATCGCAGCCTGGTTCGGGATGCCGCGGCATTCCTCGTGACGACGGCGACACGATTGGCGATCAACGTCATGCAGTCGGCACGCTCGCGCCGAGAGACCTACGTCGGACCCTGGCTGCCGGAACCAGTCGACACGAGCGCCGACCCTGGGTTGGGAGCGGAACGAGGCGAGGCGCTGGAGTTGGGCGTCCTGGTGCTGCTGGAGAAGCTGTCGCCCACCGAACGAGCCGCCTACATCCTTCGGGAGGCGTTCGACTATCCATATCGTGACATCGCGAACGTCCTTCGGCTTGAAGAGGCCAACGCGCGGCAAGTGGTGACTCGCGCTCGGCAGCACGTCGCGAATGGGCGAAGGATGCCCGCGAATTCGACCGAGCAAAGACGTCTTCTTGAAGCCTTCATCGCAGCGGCCCAGATTGGCGACGTCGCCGGCCTCGAAAGGCTCTTTGTGCTCGGTAGAGGTTGTCACAAGACGGCTCCGCGCCCGGTCAATGGCTAGTGCAAGCGGAGGGACGGCGATGAAGAACACAGCAGCGAAGAACAGAAGTCCATCAATGGCGCAGAACGCGACGGTCACGCCACTCCTGTCCAAGATCTCTCCGACCTCCCAGGAAAGGAACTCTCGATGATCGCCGTGGAGTACGCACCTGGAGCAGCGGACCCGGTGCACACCCATCATGCACACGCCCTGGTCTACGTACTCGAGGGTTCGATCGTGATGCAGGTGAGAGGCGGCGAGCCAGTCACGCTGACGCCAGGTGCGACCTTCTATGAGGGGCCCGACGATGTACACATTGTCGGCCGAAACGCGAGCCTGACGGCGCCGGCCAGGTTCCTGGTGTTCCTGGTGAAGGACAAGGGCGCCCCGATTCTCGTTCCGACGAATTGACAGAGCAACAGAAAGGGCATCGATCATGAAACTCGTCATCATCGGCGGCACTGGCCTCATCGGATCAAAGCTCGTGACCAAGCTGCGTGAACACGGCCATGAGGCGGTCGCGGCGGCGCCAAACACCGGCGTCAACACCCTCACCGGCGAGGGCCTGGCTGAGGCCCTTCAGGGCGCGTCGGTCGTCGTCGACGTCTCGAACTCTCCTTCGTTCGAGGACGCGGCGGTCATGGAGTTCTTCACCACGTCCACACGCAATCTGCTCGAAGGCCGCCGGCGCTGCCGGCGTGACGCACTACGTGGCGCTCTCGGTGGTAGGAACCGAGCGGCTATCCGACAGTGGCTACCTCCGAGCGAAGAACGCGCAGGAGCAGCTGATCAAGGAGTCGTCGATCCCGTACTCGATCGTCCACGCCACGCAGTTCTTCGAGTTCGTCAAGAACATCGCTGCCGCTGCCACCGACGGCAACACGGTTCGGCTGGCACCGGTGCTCATCCAGCCCATGGCCGCTGATGACGTCGCCAAGGCCGTCGGCAGGATCGCCGTGGGCTCGCCGGTGAACGGCATCGTCGAAGTCGCCGGTCCGGAGCAGTTTCGTCTCGACGAGCTCATTCGAGAAGGGCTCAGGGCCCGTCAGGATCCCCGCGAAGTGGTGGCGGACCCGCAATCACGCTACTTCGGCGCCATGCTCAGCGAACGCACGCTCATGCCAGCCGACGGCGCGCGACTCGGCGAGATCCGCTTCCAGGAGTGGCTCGGCCAGCCGGTGCTCCAGCAGCGATAACAACCTGCTGTTGTCCCTTTCGGTCCGAGGTCAGCGGAGAAATGCCTTCAGCCGACTCAATTCCTCGTCGAGCGCCAGGGTGAACTGTCGGTCGCGAGGCCGCCGGCCGACGTAGCCGAACTCGGCTTTGACCGCGCCGTTCACGATCGAGACGTTGCCCCACCCGATGACGCGGTCGCGCCAGAGCAGCGGCAGCGCGTAGTAGCCCAGCTTACGTTTGGCCGCAGGCGTGTACGCTTCGAAGCGGTAGGCCCAGCCCCAGAGCAGCTCGAACCGCCGCCGATCCCAGACGACGGGGTCGAAGGGCGCCAGGAGAAAGACGTCGTCGGCGGCAGAGGGAGGAATGACCTCTTCTGCCGGCCAGTACCACTCGACGCCGTCAATCTTTTCGTGCGCGAGGCGCACGCGCGCCCGCCGCAGCGCCTGCTTGAGCCCGCCCTTCCACTGCGGGGCGGCGTAGCGCAGCCGTGCGATCAGCGTCGCCAGGCTGGGCGCCGGCACCGGCGCATACTTGCGGACCGCGACGTCGACGAGGGCATCCAGCCGCGCCTCGCGCTCGGCCTTGTCCGCCGGCGGCGCACTCGTCGGGCGCGCCTCGTAGACGCGGATGCCCGCGTCGCGCCGGACGACGCGAATCAGGCCGCGGTAGTGCATCCGCTCGAGCAAGAAAGTGGAGGCGTTCGATGACCCGCCCCAGTAGTTCGTGACGCGGCCGTGGGCGAACTGCGCGTCGACCTCGCGCGGGTGCACCGTGCCGCGCGTCCGCACGAAGTCGAGGATCGCCTGCTCACGCTTGCCGCCGCGGCGTGTCAGGCCGCGCGGGTGCATGAGCCGGGACACGTCGCGCGTCACGAAGCCGTAGTTGATGAAGATGTCTTCTTCGATGCCGAGCGTGTGGTAGAAGCGTTCGAGGTCGCCGGCCCGGTATCCGGCGACGCGGTGCCGCAGGGTCAGGTCCTGCGCGCGGGCGGGCGCGCGAATCGGGTCGGCTTGCACGAAGCCCAGCCTGTCCAGGGCGCGCGCCAGCGTCGTCGGCGGAAAGAGACTGCGCGCGACGGCGAAGCGGCGGAGGTCGTCGAGGGTGAGTGTCAAATGTCGTGCGGTCTTCAGGCCGCCCGGTCTATCCTGCTCTGCGTGACGGGCGTTACCGGCTTCACGGGGACGTCTGGGCATCGTCGCACAGCGCGTCGTAAAGCCAGGCACGGGCAAAGCTCCATTCACGCTCCACCGTGGCCGAAGACAGATCCAGTAGAGCGCCGATCTCGGCGGTCGTGAGGCCGCCGAAAAATTTCAGCTCGACGATCCGGCCCTTGCGCGCGTCGAGGGCCGCGAGCCCCTCGAGGGCTTCGTTGAGCGCCAGGACGTCGAGCTCGGGTTTGGCGAACGCGTCGACCGCCAGGCTCAGGGAGACACGCTCCTGAGCGCCGCCTCGCTTGCCGGCAATCCGATCGCGCGCATGGTTCACGAGGATGCGACGCATCATCACGGCCGCCAGCCCCACGAACTGCGCGCGGTTCGTCCAGTCGACGCGCTCCTGGTCGATGAGCCGCAGGTAGGCCTCATGGACCAGGGCAGTCGGCTGAAGGGTGTGGTTGGGGCGCTCCCGCTTCATGAAGGTGCCAGCCACCCGGCGCAATTCGGCGTAGACGAGGGGCAGGATCTGCTCGCGCGCCTGCTCGTTTCCATTCGCCGCGTCGAGCAGCAGTTGAGTGGCCGGACCTTGTTCACCCACTGACTGTCAATTATGGACGCCCTGCGGTGGCAGCGCCTGAACGACCTTTACCACGGTGCGCTGGGCTGCGCGGTCGGAGAGCGGCGGGCCTGGCTCGAGCGCGCCTGCGCGGGTGACGCCGCGCTGGCTGCCGAGGTCGAGCGGCTCGTGCGGGCGCACGAGCGCGCCAGCAGCTTCATCCGCACGGACGATTCGCCCGTCCAGCGGATCGCGGCCCACGATCGAGCGATCCGCCGGGAGTTCGTGGGCACCGAGCGGTATGCGGTGCGGCGGACGCTCGGCGTGGGGGGGATGGGCGTCGTGTACGAGGTGCACGATCGAGCCCGCGACGAGATCGTGGCGCTCAAGACGCTGCTGCGCGCCGGCCCGACCGAGATCCTTCGCTTGAAGCGCGAGTTCCGCAGTCTCGCCGACGTCGCGCACGTCAACCTGGTCTCGCTCTACGAGCTCTTCGCTGACGGCGATCAGTGCTTCTTCACCATGGAGCTCGTCAACGGCGTCACCTTCGTCGACGCGGTCCGCCTCCCCGGCGCGAGCGGCGATCGGCTTCGGCTCCTGCTCCCGCAACTGGTCGAAGGCGTCTCCGAGCTGCATCGCCTGGGCAAGCTGCATCGCGATCTCAAGCCGTCGAATGTGCTCGTCACCCTCGACGGACGCGTCGTCATCCTGGACTTCGGGCTCATCGAGGACATGGGGGCCCGCATCGCCGGCATGGGGGATCGCGTCGCCGGCACACCGTCGTACATGTCGCCGGAACAGGCGCTGGGGGTTCCGGCGTCTGAAGCCGACGATTGGTACGGCGTCGGGGTCACGCTGTACGAGGCGCTCACCGGCCAGCTCCCATTCCCTGGAACGTTGAGCCAGACGCTCGAGGCCAGGACGGAACGCGATCCGCCGCCACCCTCAGCGATCGCCCCGGACGTCCCCGAGGACCTGAGCGCGATCTGCATGAACCTGATCCATCGCGATCCGGCTCGACGGGTCAGCGGCGTCGACGCGATCCGGCAGTTCGCCGGCTGCGCGCCGGCAACAGGGGCTGCGAGGGCTCGCGTCGGATCAGCGCCGTTCGTCGGCCGCGAACGGCAGCTGGCCGTCCTTCGCGAATCCCTGCAGGCCGCGCGGGACGGACGGACTGCCGCCGTCCACGTCTGCGGCCCGTCCGGAATCGGCAAGAGCGCGCTCGTCCGCTCCTTCCTCGATCGCCTGTTGGCCCGTGACGAGGCCCTCGTCTTGCGGGGCCGTTGCTATGAGAACGAGTCGATCCCGTACAAGGCGCTCGACGGCGTCGTCGACAGCTTGAGCCAGTATCTCGCGACTCGGTCGCCGGCATCGCTGGCGTCCGTACCGCGCGACCTCACGGCTCTGGCGCGGCTCTTCCCCGTGATGCAGCGCGTCGTCGGATCGGAACCCGCTCAGGAGACCGATCCCGTCCTGCTTCGCCGCCGCGCGTTTGGTGCCCTGCGTGAGCTGTTCGCTCGGATCGCGCGGATCCGTCCTCTGGTGCTCTTTATCGACGACCTTCACTGGGCGGATGCTGACAGTGTGCTGCTCCTCGAAGAGCTGTTGCGTCCCCCGGATCCGCCTCCGCTGCTGCTCTTATCGTGTTTCCGCACCGAAGAGATGACCGCCAAGCCATTTCTTCGCACGCTGCTCGACGGTGGCGCCGTTCCGCTTCCGCTCGCGCCCCTGACAGATGCAGAGGCACGCGAGCTCATCGCGGCCGGCCAACCAGGCGGATCGGCCGTGAACCCGGACGATGCGACGCGGATCGTGAAGGAGGCGGAAGGCAACCCCTTTCTCCTCGAGCAGATGGTGCACTACGTCGCGCTTCCTCGCGCGGACGGAAGGCGGGGGCCGACGCTGGACGAGATGCTGGAAGAGCGCCTGCACGGCCTGCCCGCGGGCGCCCGGGAGTTCCTCACCACACTCGCCATCTGCGGCCGGCCGATGACCGCCTCGCTGGTCGCCGAGGCATCGGGCCTGACCGGCGACGAACGGCCCGTCGTGACAAAGCTGCGTGCGACGAACTTCGTCCGGACAAGCGGCGCGCTGGAACGCGTCGAGATCTACCACGATCGAATCCGGGAGAGCGTCGCGGCGCGCCTCGATGCCGAGGCCCTGCGCCGCGTCCATCGCCGCGTCGCCGACACGCTGACAGCGAGACAGATTGACGATCCGGAAGCGCTCTTCGAGCACTGTCGCGGTGCCGGAGATGACAAGCGGGCGCAAACGCACGCCGCGGCCGCCGCGCGGAAAGCCTCTGCAGCCCTGGCGTTCGATCGCGCGGCGACGTTCTATCGACACGCGCTCGAACTGGTTCCTGGCGCCGCGCATCTCGACTGGAAGGAAGGGCTCGCGACCGCCCTTGCCAACGCCGGAAGGCCGGCCGATGCCGCGGCCGTGTATCAGGAAGCCGCGTCCGATGCTCGAGGCGCCGAGCGGCTGGAACTGCAGCGCCGGAGCGCCGAACAGTACCTCACCGGCGGCCACCTGGATCGGGGTGTCGAGGTCGTGCGAGCGGTGCTTGCTGCCGCGGGCATGCGCTTTCCGCGAGGCCCGCGCCAGGCGCTGGCGTCACTGCTCGTGCGCAGAGCGCAGCTTCGCTGGCGAGGCCTGAAGTTCCGCGAGCGCGAGGCCGGCGAGGTCCCCCCGGAGGTCCTTCTCCGGATCGATACGTGCTGGTCGGTGATGACCGGCCTGGCCATGGCGGACAACGTCCGCTCCTGGGACTTCGAGTCGCGTCACCTGCTGGCGGCGCTCGAGGCAGGCGAGCCGTACCGCGTCGCGCGCGGGTTTGCCGCCGAGGCGGCGTTCTACGCCTCGCGTGGAGGCGCCGCGCGCCGCTATGTCGCCCGGCTGGCGGCCATGGCGGCGGAGCTGTCGGCGCGCGTCGGCAATCCGCATGCGATCGCGTTCGCGACGTTCACCGAGGGCATGGCCGCTGTGTTGGGCGGCGAATGGACGCGGGCCTCGCTTCTCTGCGAGCGGGCCTTGACGCTCTTCCGGGATACCTGCGTCGGCGTCACCTGGGAGCTGAGCGGCGCGCAGCACTTCCTGCTGGGCGCGCTGCTGTATCAGGGAGAGCTGCAGGATGTCGCGCGCCGGCTGCCGGGCGCCCTGGCGACCGCGAAGGATCGCGGCAACCTGTACCTGGAGGCAGAGCTGCGCACGCGCATGATGACCCTCGTACTGCTCGCCGCCGACGAACCGGGCGAAGCCGACCGCCAGGCGCAGGAAGTGATGCAGCGCTGGTGGCGCGGCGGCTTCACGCGCCAGCACTATAACCACGTGCTCGGGAGTGCGACCACAGCGCTTTATCGCGGCGACGGCCAGACGGCGTGGAAAGTCGTCGAGGAGAACCGCGCGGCCTTGAAGCGCACGCTGCTCCTCCAGGTCCAGCTGCTGCGCATCGAGATGTCGTTCCTGCGCGGCCGGTGCGCCCTCGCCGCCGCAAGCGGAAATCGGCTCGACGCGGCGGTCCGCCGCCGCTTCCTCTCGAGCGCGAAGCGGGAGGGCCGCAGGCTCGCGCGGGAGAAGATGTCCTGGTCCGACGGCTTTGCGCTGCTGCTGAACGCGGCAATCGCCGCTCAGACGGGCGACCGAGGGACCGCAGAGCAGCGGCTCGCCACCGCCGTGGACACCTTCGATCGCGCCGACATGAAGCTGTACGCCGCGGGCGCGCGGCGGCGTCTCGGTCTGATCCAGGGCGAGCGCGGCCGCCCTCTCGTACGCGACGCCGAAGCGTGGATGGCCAGCCAAGCCATCCGGAACCCACGATCCATGACACGGTTGATCGCACCGGGCTTCCCCGACGCGTAGGACCGTTCAACAATCCGCCGGCAGAGGTCGGGATCTGAGTGAGGGTTTTCAGTCCTCATCCGTGCGTTACCAAATGAAGGGGATGCACGAGCGATGTGGTTACCGCGAACAGGAGTCGGGCGTGTGCTGATGGTGTCGTCGTGCACCGTGCTGGCCCGCGCCGCCATGGCGACCGCCGCACAGAACCCGCCGGTGTGCATCGCCATCGGGCTGCCGGCCGTGAAGGGCATGGAAGGCAATGCCCTGGAAGTCGGCGGCGCCGTGCGCGATCTCCTCACGAGCTTCCTGAACGGACCGTCGATCCAGGTGATGGCCCTCGACGCCCGGCTCGCGTCGCAAGAACTCGGGGAGGCGAAGCAGAAGGCTTGCGGATCGCTGCTCGTGGCGACGTTGACGCGCAAGCGGGGCGGCGGCGGGCTGCTCGGGCAGGTACTTGGCCAGGCCGGCAGCACGGCCGCGTGGCAGATCCCGGGCGGCAACGCCGCTGCGTCCGTTGCGCGCGGGGTGGCGATCGCGAGCGCCCAGGCCGTGTCCACGGTGGCCTACCACACGAAAGCGAAGGATGAGATGCGGCTCGACTTCCGCATCACGTCGACGGACGGGCGTCCCGTGCTGAAGCAGCGGACCGAGGTGGCCAAGGCGTCGGTCGACGGCGAGGATCTCCTCACGCCGCTGGTCCAGAGGGCGGCCGAGTCGATCGTGGCCGCGGTGTCGGGCCATTAGTCAGGGGGCTCACATGAACAGATGGATGGTGTCGACCGCGTTCGCCGCGCTCGTGGCGGGAGCGGCAACCGGATGGGCGCAGATTCAGCTGCGCCCCGGGCTGTACGCCGCGAGCGTCGAGATGGACTTCGCCGGCACGAAGATGTCGGACAAGCAGACCGACTGCATCACGGCCGGCGATCTCGCCGACTTCCCGAAGAAGGTGTTGCTCGATCCCGAGATGGCGGGCACGTGCAAGCTCACCAATCACACGGTGAGCAGCAGCAAGGTGACGCTCGACATGACGTGCGACGAGGACGGGTTGAAGATGACGTCCCGCGTGGAGATGACGTTCACGGCCGACTCGTACACGGGCATCAGCACGTCGAAGGACAACCGCGGCCGGACGACCACGATGAAGATGTCGGGGAAGCGAATCGGGGAGTGCAAGCCATGAAGGCTCCGATGTCAGCCCTCGGAAAATTCGTCGCGGTGAGCTCCGTCGCCGTCGGCACGGCCGGCGCGGCAACGGTGACGTGGCTTGCCGTCAGTCAACGCTCACCAGCGAAACAGGTGACGCAGCAGGGAGCCGAGAACGCGTCGGCGGATACCGCCATCGTCTGCGTGGCCCCGGATTCGGTGCTTCGCGGTGCGAGGGACGGCGAGTGCCCGGCGGGACAAGTGAAGGTGACCTTGTCGACAGAAGCCGAGTTCCGCGACTTCGCAGACCCATGGAACCCCAGGCCGTCTCCGCCGCCTCGAGACCCTTCCGACCGTTTCGCCGATCTCGAGCGACGGCTCAGCGTCATGGAGAAGGCTGCCCTGTTCGAAGTGGTCGATAAACGCGGCCGCCTCGTGTTCCGCGTGGCGAGGGATAGCGCGAGCGTCCACCACAGCAGCGGGGCTCCGGTCGCCGAGATCCGCGCGACCACCGGTGGAAGCTTCTTCGCCGCACGGTCCGCCGATGGCGCGTTGGAGTCGTTCGTTGGCGTCTCGGGCGAGCGCGGCGGTGTCCGGGTCAGAGAAGCGGGTCGCGCACACATCGACCTGGGCAGAGAAGGCCGCCGGGAATCACTCGCTGACGTTCCTTTCCGGGTCCGAAGAACCGGTCGCCGGAGTCGGCGAGTCGAGGGCCGGAACGGGTCACCTGGTTGTCGGCGATGAGGCGGGTAGACCGAGAGCATCGATGTCCGTCGCCGATGGAAGAGGAACGTTGAACATCCTCAACAGCATCGGCCACACCGTGTTGACGCTGACGCAGGGCGATACGAACGGAGGGGCGCTCGTCATCGCCGATCCCCTGGGCGACACGGTGGTGAAGATGAATACCAACGGGCGTTACGGCGCAGCGCTCACGGGTCCCGCAGCGGGCTTCCCGTTGATCACGGGGAGCGGGCTTCCTGGCAGCTACATTCTGGGCTGCGCGCGGAGGTCGAGGCTTGCCGTCCGTTCTGAGCGACCTGAATTCCAGGAGTGAACGTCATGAAGTGGCTTCGATACGTCTGCGGCATTTGCGTTCGGATGTGTGACCACGGCCCTGATGACATGGATCGTTCCAGCCGTCCGCGCCCAGGGACCCGAGTACACGTCAGACGCGATCAAGGTCTGCATCGCCGGCGATGCCGTGCTGCGGCTGGTCGAGCTCTCGGCCGGCTGTCCCGACGGTCAGCGCAGTCTGCTCCTGAAGAAGAAAATCCTGGAGCCCAATCCGCCACCCCCCGGGGACGAGCAAAAGACCAACGGGAGCTCAATCGACAAGAAGAAGCTCGACGACTTCGAGCGCCGGTTGAAGGACCTGGAAAGCTCGCCGGCTCGCCGCGTGGCGGGCAACAGCATCGTCGCGCCGTTCGAGGTCGTGGATCGGACGGGGCGAGGGTGGAGTACGCAGGACTGATCTCGGTCGAGACGGGGACACGGGAAGATTCCGCCTGAAGATCTTCGGAAGCAGCGGCGGCTTTGTCGCAGGCATCGGTGAAGAGGCGACGAAGGGAGGTGGATTGGCGGTCGTGAACGACATGGGGGGCACTCCGCGCGCCGCGATGGGGGTCAACGTGGAATCGGCCAAAGGATTCGTCCTCGTCACCAACACCAGCCAGACAGAGGTCGCAACGTTGACGGAAGGTGCGCAAGCCGGAGGGTTGCTCGCGATCAGCGACGCCGGAGGACAACCAATGGTCGAAGCCGGCGTCACTAAAGAAGGTGTGGGCGTGGTCCGCGCGCTCCCTGAGGGATTCAAGCCAGGCTATGGTGTCCTGGGCTTGCCCGCCAGCTACATCTCCGGCACGAAGAAATAGGGACGAGGGCAACACCATGACTCTCGGCGTTGCGTCGGAATCCAAAGGTCTGTCCTCGCGCGTGTTCTACACGTTGTTCGTCGGCATCGGAGCCGTCATCGTGATGCTGGTCCTCACGATCTGGCGCAGCTTCGATCTGGGGTTCCAGATCAGGGCGGCCGCCGCGCAAGGGCCCAGCGTTGCTGCAGGAGCGAACATTCCGCTTTGTCCCGGCCTGACGATCGTCACGGCGATCAGCCAGCCGCAGGGCGACTACGAGTCGATCAAGCGAATCGAATCGGTGACGGCGGCCGGTGCCCGCATCCGGTACTCGAGCTACATGCCCGACCCGAAGGGCGACTACGACAGCACGACCGTGGCGCCGCCGCCCTGGGTGCCGTTCGTCGTCCATCGAACCGTGCGCACCGCCGATCTCGACGCATCCGCCACCTACCTTCAGCAGTTCGCACCCGAGGGCGTGCCCGAGACGGTGAACGGCACCACGGCGCTCGGCATCTCGCGGAAGTCGCTCCGCGAGCTCAAGAACTCCGGGAAAATTCCGTTGACCATCTACCAGGCCATCAATCCCGCGTTCGGCGTCAAGGAAGACGGCACTCCGGTCGTCTCGCTCGTGGATTCCCGCCTGCCAGGCGAGCTGATCCGGGTGGACCCTAACCCGGTGCCGGTGTCCCTCATGGTGAACGGCCGTATGACGACGCTGCCGACGATTCGCGCGCGGGGCAAGTTCCTCTGGGACGATTCGGAGTTCTTCTTCCTCGACGACGAGCGGAATCCGATCACGCTCAGATTCCGGATCGGCATCGCCGCTCCTCCTCCCGGCGCCGACGAGTTGAAGAAGATCGAGCAGAACCCCGACGTGAAGAAAATGCTGGACCAGCCCGGGGTTCGGGAGCTCATGCAGAAGCAGCAACGCGACCGCGATGTGCTGCAGGTCCTCAAGATCACGACCGGGTGCGAGGATCCGACGCTCGCGCTGGCCGCGGGTCAAAGGGGCGCGATTGAGGAGTCGCTGGCGAAAACGGGACGCGCCGACGTATACAGCATCTACTTCGCGTTCAACAGCGACGAGATCCGCGACGAATCCGAATCGACGCTCCGGGAAATTGCCGACGTGCTCCGGCGTCACCCCGAGTGGAAGCTCGCCATCGAGGGACACACGGACAGCATCGCGACCGACGCGTACAACCTGCAGCTGTCGCAGCGCAGGTCGGCCGCGGTCAAGCAGGCGCTCGTTTCCGGTAAAGGCGTGGCCGCGGGCAGGCTCACGACCGGCGGCTTCGGCGAAGCGCGCCCCAAGGACACCAACGACACCCTCGAAGGCCGTGCGCGCAACCGCCGCGTCGAGCTCGTGAAGCTTCCGTGATGATCGCGATCGCGATCATCGTGATCGCCGCGGTGTTCGCGGTCCCGCTCCGGGCGCAGGATCCGGACGTCCTGGCACGCAGCCGCGCGGCCTATGCGGCGTTGAAGTCGTACTCCGACACGGGGACCGTCGACGTCGAGTTCGGGCCGGTGGCTGCTCTGCAGCGCGAGCGACACGCCTTCAGAACCTACGTTCCGCACCTGGTCGTCGACGACGGGCCTCGAGGACTCCTATCCGAAGGGCCGGGGCGCTGCCGCCTTCACTTTAGCCGCTCGGCCCACTCAGAACGCCGTGCTGCAGATGGCGCCGCTGCTCTTTCCGAACGCAGGCCTCACGGGCACCCTCACCGAGTTCACCAACGCGTCGGTTGTGGGCACGGAGGACGTCGGCGGACGGCCCTGCCAAAAGCTGGTCGGCATCGCGCGCTCGGTGTACCAGGCGACAGGCCACGTCACGAACGTGCGCCGGACCACGGTGTGGATTGATGCCGCGAGCGGACTCGTCCGCAAGGTCTTCGAGGACACGCGCGAGGGCACGCCAGTCGGCACGGTGGGGCGCGTCACGACGACGTTCGAGCCGGTAGCGAACCCGGCCCTCGACGATGCCCGGTTCCGCTTCACGGCGCCGCTCCGCCGGCCTTGACCCTGCTTCCGCGCGCCGGTAGCATGCCGGCCCTCATGCGCCCAGTGGCCGCCGCTGCTTGCCTCGTTCTGACGGCGCTGCTGGTGTCGCAGGCCGCCTGTCAATCGCGCGACCAGTTGCCGGCGGCGCTCAGCGACGACGAGTTCTGGAACCTCATCGAGGGGTTGTCGGAGCCGGCCGGCGATTTCGCGCGCCCTGACAATCTGGTGTCGAACGAGACCCATGTCGCCGAGATGGTGCGCCTGCTCCGTCCGAGCGGCGGGGTCTACATCGGCGTCGGTCCCGAACAGAACTTCAGCTACATCGCGGAGATCCAGCCGGCGATGGCGTTTGTCGTCGACATCCGCCGCGAGAACCGGAACTTGCACCTTTTGTACAAGGCGCTCTTCGAGCTGTCGGTCGATCGCGCGGACTTCGTGTCTCGTCTGTTCTCGCGCCAGGCAACGCGACCGCTCGATGCCGGTTCCTCGGTTGAGGACCTCTTCGCGGCATTGGAAGGTTCTGCGCCAGATTCGGTGCTCCACAACACGAACCAGTCGCTGATTCATCAGCGGCTGGAGGATCACCATCGATTTCCTCTATCGCCCGGGGACCTGGACTCGATTGACGCGGCGCTCGAGGCGTTCTACGCCGACGGCCCCGAGATCCATTACGGCCGATCGCGTCCCGACACCACCTTCCCTTCGTACCGTGCGTTGATGACCAGGGCCGACATCATGGGGCAGACCCGCAGCTTTCTCGCTTCGGCAGAGCGGTTCGCGCTGGTCAAGGAGCTCCACGAAAGGAATCTCATCGTGCCGGTCGTCGGCAATTTTGGCGGCACGCACGCTCTCCGGGGAATCTCCGATTACGTCCGCGGGCAGGGCGGGACGGTCAGCGCGTTCTACGGCTCGAACGTCCAGGTCTACCTGTCGAACGCCCAGACCTCCACGTTCTGCGAGACGCTCGAAGGCCTTCCTCACACATCTGGAAGCTGGTTCATTGGCAGCAAGGGCATGCAGAAGTTCCCGGCAAAGCTGAAGGATTGCTGACAGGCCCGCCCTACGATGCTGGCTCGCTCAGCACGTTGAAGATCGCGGCCGAGTCCTGTTTCGCCCCGCCACGCTGTTGGAGAGCCGCGAGAACATCGGCGGCCGCGCCGCTGGCCGGCAGCTGCAGACCGAGCGATCGCGCCAGCGCGAGGACGATCTGGATGTCTTTGTGATGCAGTCGCGATTCGACCTTGCCGTCGAACTCCCGCGCGATCATTTTCGGCGCCTGCACCTCGAGCATGCGGCTCGCGCCGAAACCGGCCATCAATACCTCTTTCACCTTGATCGGATCGACGCCGGCGCGCTCCGCCAGGAGCATCGCCTCGGCGGCGCCGAGCTGGTTGACGATCGTGCAGATCTGGTTGCACGCCTTGGCGACCTGGCCGGCGCCGTTCGGACCGATGTGCACGATCGTCGCCGCGTAACACGAGAGCACGGCCCTGGCCTGGCTCAAGGCCGAATCGCGCCCGCCCACCATGACGGCGAGCGTTCCCGCTCGAGCCGCCGCCGCACCGCCCGAGACTGGCGCATCGAGCATCTCGATGCCGCGCGCCGACAGCGCCGTGGCGATCAGCCGCGCCGTCTCGGGCGCAATCGTGCTGTGGTCGATCGCCAGCGCGCCCGGGCGAGAGCCGTACAGGACGCCTTTCTCGCCGAGCATTACCTCTTCGACGGCGCGGCCGTCGGTCACCATGGTCAAGGTGATGTCGCTGTGTGCTGCGACGTCGGCGGGCGATGTCCCGGCGGCCGCGCCAGCCGCGACGAGCGGCGTCATCGCCTCCGGCCGTCGCGCCCATACCGTGAGGCGATAGCCGTGCTTCAGTAGGCTGCTCGCCATCGGCACGCCCATCGTGCCGAGCCCGACGAATCCGAGCGCTGGCGTCGCCAAATCAGCGTCTCTTCGTCGGAGCCGCGGCACGCTCCTCGGTCCGCGCGCCGCGCAGGATTCCCGTCATCGCGTAGTTGCCTTCGTGACAGGCGTATTCGAAGACCGAGACCCCGTCGGTCTGACGGCGCATCGGCCGTGCTGCGCGTCCACTGCCGCGTGAACGTCTTCGGATCGTCGATCGTGAACTCGTAGTCGAGGTTGTTCGCGTCACGCAGCCGGTACCGCTCAATCAGCCGGAGCGTGTCGCGCGATCCCTGGAAGTTGGTTCTCGGATCGAAGTTGGTGGTCTCGACGACGAGCGTATCGCCTTCCCAGCGGCCGCGTGAATCGCCCAGCCACTGCGTCGTGCCCTGCGGCAGGCGTGGCCGGCCGTCCAGCGGGATGATACGCGGCTCGTGGATCAGCTCCTGGAACACGACGACGAAGCCGGGTGACTGAAAGATCTGGTAGTTGCTGCTGTACCAACTGCCGATGCCGTTCCAGCCGCGCGAGACGCACCGCGTCCAGAGGCTGAGATCCGTGTAGCTGTCGGCGGGTCCGCGCTTGCTTCGTTCGGCGCGCTCGGCCGCCAGCCGCGCCTGCGCTTCGGCCGTATATGGCGGAACGCGGCCATCAGGCGGATCGGTGATGAGCGAGGTTCGTGTCAGCGCCTTGCCCTCGTCGCGCCAGAACGCGTTGTACGTCCCCGGATCGCCGGCGCGCGGCGCCTCGTCGAAGCTCCGGCGTTCGGTCTGCTCGAACGTCTCGGCTTCCTCCTCGCTGATCGTTTCCTTATCGGCTAGCGGACCCGTCGTCGGACGCTGCAGCGGCGTCGACGTCTGGTTGTTCCACTGGCCCTGAATGTCAGGATCGCCCCAGGCGGTCCGTGGCGCGGTCCAGCCACCCGCACCGTTCGATGTCATTCCCTCCGCATGCGATAGCCGCTGCTAGCCACATGACTGAAACGAGCAGGTTGTTACGCATCTCGCAACCTCACGGATTCAGAAATGCAACCACGAAGACTCGAAGACGCGAAGCAAATCCTGTTGCTCTGCCTTCGAGTCTTCGCGCCTTCGTGGTTGCATTTTGGGACGTCACTATCGTTTGACCAGGTGGCCGTACATCAACTCTTCTGCGAACTCGACGCACTTGTACTCGACGAGCTGGGCGTTCTGCTCGAGCCGCCGATACAGCGGCATGCTGATCTTCCACGGACGCGTGTAAAGCTGAGGGTCCTCGATCGTCGCTTCGTACTGCAGGACCTCACGGCTGACAGGTGTATACCGCTCGACGACATGCAGCGAGGCAGTCTGGTAGTTGCCGGCGCGGTCGAACCAGCTCTCGCCGTTGAAGGCGGTGACGTCGATGACGAGCGTGTCTCCCTCCCACCGGCCGCGCGACCAGCCCATCCACGTGTCGACAGGGCTCTCGACCGCTGTGTTCATGCGGACGATTCGGCTCGCGCTGGCGAACTCGTACGTCATCAGCATGTCGGTCGACGCCGCCGCCCTGGACGATTTGAAATGGGTAGGGCATGTAGGTTGCGCGCGGTACGCCCGGGAGGTAGCACTTGATCTCGGGATCGGCCGTCAGCCAGTTCGCCGCGTTCTGCTCCTGCTTCGCGCGCGCTTCCGGCTTGTACGGGAATCTCGTTGCCCTCGACGACACCGAGACCGCCCGGGACGCTGAACGCGGCGCCCAGCGCCGTCATCGGGCCTTGCCGCGCCTGGTGGGTGAGCAGGTCCCAGTTCGCGGTGTTGTTGGCCTGCCAGATGCCGCTCAGGTTGACGTGGCCGTCCGAGAGCCGCGGAATGCCCTGGCCAGTGCCTTGAGCGCCGGTCATCGTCGACAAAGCCGCGAGCGCGGCGACGATCGCGAGTGCGGCAAAGAGCGCCGCGCGGCGAAGGTTCGGCGAGTTCCGCATGTGACCTCAACTGAGGCGGACCTAAAGGTCCGCCCTACTTCACGAGCTTGAATTTCTGCAGCCGGCTGCCGGGAGCGACTTCCGGCCCGTAAATATTTCCCTTTGAATCGATCGCGATCGTGTGAAGGTTCTGGAACTGCCCGGGCCCGGCCCCGCGACTGCCGAACGCGCCGACCTGCTGAAGGGATTTGCGCTCGAGAATCGCGACCTCGCCCTTGGCGAAGTCGGGGCAATAGAGAAACCGCTGTTGCGGCGTCAGGCGAGAAGGCCACCGTCCCGCACGAATTGTTCGACGATGTTCGGTTCACGAACCCCTGGTTGATGTACTTGCCGTCCAGCGAGAACACCTGCAGACGCCGATTTCCGCGATCGGCCACGTAGACGAGGCCGTCATTCGACACCTTGGTCCCGTGGACGATCCCGTATTGATCCGGACCGGGGCCGTCCGTCTCTGCTGGAGGCGGGGGTGCAGCCGGCGTACCGCGTCCCGCGCCTGCGGCAGGGGCCGGCGTCGGCGGTGGATCGAGCGGCGTCTTTCCGAACGCGCCCCACGCGCGTTTGAACGCGCCGGTCTCGGCATCGATGACCCAGACGCGCCGGTTGCCGTAGCCGTCGGCGATGAACGCTTCGTTGGTTTTGGGGTAGACGAACACTTCCGCCGATTGGTGCGGGTTCTTCGTGTCCTTGTTCCCGCCGCTCACATCCCGGCCGCCGATCTGCTGGATGAATTTTCCCGAGGCCGTGAACTTCAGGATCATATCGTCGTTGCGCGTCGACACGTTCGTCCCGGCCCGCGGATTGATGCCGGTAATCCAGACGCGATCGTTGGCATCGACAAAGATGCCGTGCTCGGTGTCCGGCCAGTCGTAGCCGTTGCCCGGCCCGCCCCACGCCTGGACGAACTTGCCGTCAGGGTCGAACTCGATGACCGCGGGTGCCGCGTTCGCCCGCTGTTCGGCCGGAGCCGTGCGGGGCCGGTGCAACACCCACACATGGTCGCGGCGATCGACGGCAACCCAGGTCGGGACGCCGATAATCCAGTTGTTCGGAAGTCGGGGCGGCCACGAGGGATCGATCTCGTATCGCGGAACCCCCGCGGCGGTGTTCTGGGCCGACACCGAGCCGTGCCATGGTTCGACCGACCAGAGCGCGGCCAACAGCAGCGCGCCGAGCAAGCGGTTCCGATGTCTCACGTCCCCTCCGGTTCGAGCGTGTTGTAAACCCGAACCAGGCCTCTGTCAACGTGTTGGGCAACGGGAATGCTTGACAAGAGCGGCCAAAGGGGTGAGCGTTCATGCGATCAGGGAGGCTGACGTGAAGAAATGGCGTGTGCTGGCCATCGTTACGCTGGGCGCCGTCTGCCTTGGCTCCCACGGGGGCGCACAGGGCGGCGAACAAATCGTCGAGTGGCCTCACTACGGTGGCGACGCCGGGCACGGCAAGTATTCGCCGGCCTCGGACATCACGGCCGGAAACGCCGGCGACCTCGAGCTGGCGTGGACCTGGCAGACCATCGATCGGCCGATGCCTCGAGTACAACCTGCGGCCCTGCGGATTCGAGACGACGCCGATCATGGTCGACGACGTGCTGTATGCCAGCACATCGTTCCATCAGGTTGTCGCGCTCAATGCAGAAACCGGCGCCCAGCTCTGGGTGTTCGATCCGCGCACCTACGAAGAGGGACCCCCGCTGAGCGGTACAGGGTTGAACAGCCGGGGCGTGGCGTTCTGGCGCGGCGACGACGGCGAAGCGCGGATCTTCATCGCCGGCCGCCAGCGGCTCTTCGCCATCGATGCGAAGAGCGGCAAGCCGGTCGCGACCTTTGCCGGCAGCGGCGCGGCGGCGCTGAACGCGAACCTCGGGCGCGACGTGCCGCGTCTTCACACGCAGGCGACGTCGCCGCCGATTGTCTACAGGAACCTGGTGATCGTCGGCACCGGCGTGCCGGACCGGTTGCAGTATCGCGGCGATCCGCCGGGCACGGTTCAAGCCTTCGACGTGCGTACCGGCACCCGCGTCTGGGTGTTCTTCACCATTCCGCAGTCGGCCAAGGACTTCGGGGCGGACACGTGGGGCAACGAGTCGTGGAAGACGGCCGGCCATGCGAATGTCTGGGCGCCGATGTCGCTCGACGCGGCGCGTGGGCTGTTGTACTTGCCGACGTCGACGCCAAGCGGCGATTACTGGGGCGGCTGGCGGCCGGGCGCGAACCTGTTCGCCGAATCGCTGGTGTGCCTCGACGCGCTCACCGGTCAGCGGCGCTGGCATTTTCAGGCGATCCATCACGGGTTGTGGGATTACGACTTCGCGTCGGCGCCGACGCTCGCCACCACGACCGTCAACGGGAAGAGCGTCGACGTCGTCGCGCAGGTCTCGAAGCAGGGATTCACCTACGTGTTCGATCGCGTGACCGGGCAACCGATCTGGCCGATCGAGGAGCGGCCGGTCGACACGACCACCGACGTCCCCAGCGAGCGCGTCTTCCCCACGCAGCCGTTTCCGACGCGGCCGCCTCCGCTCGTGCCGCAGGGGATCTCGCTGGAAGACGCCAACGATCTCACGCCGGAGATCAAGCGTCTCGCCGAGGAGCAGCTGAAGCGCTTCCGTCTCGGGCCGCTCTACACGCCGCCAGGTCTCAAAGGCACGATCCAGCGGCCGTCGCAGACCGGCGCGGCGAACTGGGGCGGCGCCGCATTTGATCCCCAGAGCGGATGGCTGTTCGTCAAGGTCGTGGATAGCTACCACGTCAGCACGCTCTGCAAGAACGACCTGCAGGATCCGTACGTCACCTGGGAGTACAGCAACTACTGCGGGCAGTACGGGCTCTTCACGTCGCGAGCGCCACAGGGCCCGGGAGCGCCGGCACCGCCCGTCTCGCCGGCGCCTGGTCGCGCGCCCGACACCGTTAACTACAGCGGCACCGCGCTGGGCGGCATTCCGCTCACCAAGCCGCCGTATGCGTACCTCGTGGCCGTCGATCTGAACAAGGGCGACATCGCGTGGAAGGTGCCGTTCGGCGAGGGCAGCCAGGCCATCCGCCAGCACCCGCTGCTCAAAGGCGTGACGCTGCCCGAGCGTCTCGGCACGACCAGCAATTTCGGCGGGATCGTGACTCGCGGCGGAGTGGTGCTGATCGGCGGCGGCGATCCGTATCTCTATGCGTTCGACAAGGCGACCGGCCGTGAAATCGCACGCGTGGCGACGCCGTTCCGGACCAGTGGCTAACCCGATGACGTACCGGACGCGCGCGGGCCGGCAGTTCGTCGTGATCGCGACCGGTGCCGGCACCGACGGCACGTTAGCCGCGTTCGCGCTGAAGAGCGGACGCCCGCCCGTGGGACGGCAATGAGATGACACGACGACGCTCCCGGGTGCGCGCGGTCATCGTCGCGGTCGCCGTGTCGGCGTCGCTGGCGGGGACGGCGTTTGCGCAGTGGGGGCGCCGCACGGGCGAGTACGACGGCCGCTTCACGTTCGTCCGGCTGCGCTGGACCGGTGGCACCTTCGCGTCGCTGCCGAGAGGATCCGGCGTCAACTTCTGGCTGCACGAATTTCCGCTCGCCGAGCAGAACCTGATGGCGATGGTCGACAGCCTCACGGGCATCGACGCCAGAGACGACGGCAGCCTGAATCTGGCGCTCGACGACTCCCAGTTGTTCAAGTACCCCGTCGCCTGGTTATGGGAGCCGGGCTTCTGGGTGATGACGGACAAGCAAGCCGATCGGCTGCGCGAATACCTGCAGAAGGGCGGGTTCATCGTCTTCAACGACTTCGAGCTGGAACAGTGGGACAACTTCGAGGCCCAGTCACGGCGGATCATTCCCCACGCGCGCTGGCTGCGGCTCGATCGCGCACACCCGATCTTCAACGTCTTCTTCCGCGTCCAGGATCCGGAATTTCCGCATCCGGCCGTGCATCACCTCTACGGCCTGCCGGCCCAGTACTTCGGCCTCTTCGAAGAGAACGATCCGAGCCGCCGACTGATGGCGATCGCCAACTACAACACGAACCTGGCGGAGTACTGGCAGATGGCCGGAGCAGGGTTCTTCCCGATCGATCAGGGGAACGAAGCGTTCAAGCTCGGTATCAATTACATCGTCTACGCGCTGACACACTGAACCATCGAGGCGGACCTGAAGGTCCGCACTACTGCTGCAGCTCGCGCTCGGCGGCCAGCCAGTCGTCGAAATCGCGTCCGTGCCCGCCGCCTCGCTGCAGAAACAGCTCGTAGGCGCGCGTGGCGATGTCCGTCTGGGTGGGCGTCGCGAGGACGGGAGCTTTGGTGCGAGGTGCGGCGGGGCGCCGCACGGGCGACTTTCCATTCTTCGGACTCTTCGGCATTTCCACCTCCATTGATGTGCGAGCCTCAGAGCTCGCTGCTGGTTCCGCCGGCCGCCGGCACGTAAGCCTTCGTCACGTAGTCGACGACCATACGATCGGCGCTGAAGCGCCATCCCAACATACGTATCGCGCGTTTCATCCGTGCAATCCACTGGCGCGGCAGACCATCGGCATCGCGATCGTAGTACAGAGGGATCACCTCGTCACGCAGCACGCGCATCAGCGCGGCGGCATCCCGTGCGTCGAGCAGCTCCGGCGACGTATGGCTTTCGCCCATGCCGATCGCGAAACCGTTCAACCCGTCGTACGCCTCCGCCCACCAGCCGTCGAGCACGGAAAAGTTCAACCCCCCGTTCAGCACGACTTTCTGGCCGCTCGTGCCGCAGGCTTCGAGCGGGCGCCGCGGGCAGTTCAGCCAGACGTCGACGCCCTGCACGAGGTGGCGGCCGATGTTGATGTCGTAATCCTCGATGAAGACGATCTTCGCGAGAAAGCGCGGGTCGAGGGTCAGGCGTGCGATTTCTTGAAGGACGGTCTTGCCGGGTCCGTCGAGGGGGTGCGACTTGCCGGCGAAGACGAACTGGATCGGCATCTGGGCGTTGTTGACGAGCGCGGCCAGCTGTTCGATGTCGCGCAGCACGAGGTTGGCTCGCTTGTAAGTGGCGAATCGTCGCGCGAAGCCGATCGTCAACGCGTCGAAGCTCAGCGCGCGATGGAGCTGCGTCGACCAGGTCGGCGGATTCCGAACGCTTTGCGGCCTGACGTGACGCGAGCAGCCGCGCTACCTCGATCAGCTGTTTCTTCAGCGTCAGATGCGTTTCCCACAGCTCGCCGTCGTCGATGGCATCCACCCGGTCCCAGAACTCCGGCTCGCCCGCGCGGGCTGGCCAGGTGGGACCGAGATGGCGGTCGTAGACCTGGCGCATTTGCGGCGCCAGCCATGTGTGGACGTGCACGCCGTTGGTGATGTGCCCGATCGGGGCCCGGCTGTACGGCCGGACGAGAGTGCGCCACATCGCGCGCGAGACACGGCCGTGCAGCGACGAGACGGCGTTGGCCCGGCTGCTCATCTTGAGCGCCAGCACCGTCATGCAGAAGCCTTCGTTCTCGTCGGATGGGTTCGTGCGGCCAAGGGCCATGAGGTCGTGCTCGGACAGACCGAGCGCCTCGCGCAGCGGACCGAGGTGCTCTTCGACGAGAGCCGGCGAGAACCAGTCGTGACCTGCGGGCACCGGCGTATGTGTGGTGAATACCACCTCGCTGGCCACGCGCTCCAAGGCGTCGGCGACGCCGATGCCTTCGACCGTCATGCGGCGCATGGTCCGCTCGAGTGCCGCGAACGCGCTATGGCCTTCGTTGAGGTGCAGCACGCCCGGCAGGATGCCGAGCGCATCGAGCGCCCGCACGCCGCCGACGCCCAGCAGCAGCTCCTGCCGGATCCGGATACGCTCGTCGCCGCCGTACAACCTCGCCGTCAGCTGACGATCCTCCGGCCGGTTGCCTTCGACGTCCGAGTCGAGCAGGAGCAGTGCGTTGCGTCCGACGGCCACCCTCCAGACACGCGCGACGATCGTGCCGGTCCTCGTCTCGATCGACACCATGACGGGCCGGCCGCCGACTTCTGCCGGCCGGATCGGGAGCACGCGGTGCTCGAGATCCAGGTAGTCCTCGTGCTGCCACCCGGCGTGATCGAGCCGTTGGCGGAAATACCCCTGGTCGTAGCACAGCCCGATGCCGACCAGCGGCACGCCGAGATCGGACGCTGCCTTGATGTGATCGCCCGCCAGGATGCCGAGGCCACCCGAGTAGATCGGCAGCGACTCGTGCAATCCGAACTCGGCGGAGAAGTACGCCACCGGCCGCGCCCCGAGGACGCCGGCATGCCGTCCGCCCCAGGTGTGGCGCGAGCCCAGGTACTCCTGCATCCGCCGATACGCGTTGTTGATGCGGCTGTGAAGCGCGAGCTGCGAGGCGCGCTCCTCCAGGTGCGCGATCGGCATCTGTTCGAGCAGGGCGACGGGGTTGTGGCCGATCTCCCGCCAGGCCACCGGGTCGAGCTCGCGGAAGAGCGCGGTGGTATCCGCGTCCCAGCTCCACCACAGGTTTTCCGACAGCGCCTTCAAGCGCTGATGGGCGGGCGCGACGAACTGGCCGAGGGTCCGGGCTTCGCTGACGATCGGGGCGAGTTGCATGCCGGCCGTCAGGAGCATCCGGACGTCTTCGTCGCTAAAGACGCGGGATTCGGTTGTCTGGACCACCAGCACGCCCTGCAGGAGGCCGCGATCCACCACCGGCACACCGAGAAACGATCGGTACGGGTCCTCGCCGGCGTCCGCGAAGTACTTGAAGCGCGGATGAGTGGCCGCGTCGGCGACGCATTGGGGCGCGAGCTGTTCGGCGACGAGCCCGGCGAGTCCTTCCGACAACCGCATGCGAATGCGCCCGACGCTTTCCTGGCGGAGGCCGATCGTCGCCGCGAGGACGAGATTCGCCCGGTCGGGCTCGAGCAGATAGACGGAGCAGACGTCAGTGCCGAAGCGCCGCTGAATCAGTTGGACGAGGTTCGACAGCGTTTCGGCCGCGTGCCCTCGCTGCGACACGAGCCGGCCGATCTCCTCGAGCGTCCAGAGCAGTGGGTCGTTGTGGGTCGCGGGCGGCGACGGCACGGCGAGGCGAGAGCAAGAAGGCTGCCTCACCGGCCGCGAGAATCCGGCCGGAATCGAACGGCACGGCGCGGTTCAGAGCGTCAATTTTGTCTGGAGTCCCGATGGGGCCTACAGGATTGTTGCGATGATTCGCTCAACATGGAAGCGATCGCCGCCTCGTCGTGGCGTGTCTCTTGCTCGACGGCTGGCGGGGCATCCCGCCGCGTTCGCCGGGGCCTGCGAATCTCGCACGCCGTGACAAATTCGTCCCTTCATCGTGTGAACCCGACAGTTGTGTCGACTTCGGACAACGAACTCGATCTCTTTGCCTGTA
This sequence comes from uncultured Acidobacteriota bacterium, assembly GCA_963825245.1. Lineage (GTDB taxonomy): Bacteria > Acidobacteriota > Vicinamibacteria > Vicinamibacterales > CAVVIG01 > CAVREM01. The sequence continues at coordinate 108,407 of CAWGSJ010000014.1, read as the reverse complement.
AGGTTCACAAAACCTGATCACGCTGCGATGGCGTATTCATGAATGACACCGCCAAGCCGATCGTGCCGCTGGATGTGTCCACCGCACCATGTTTTGCAACCAGATCGTCTCGACCGTGAAGAAGTCGACCGCGAACACGCTTTGTCGATGCGCCCCGAATGAACTCGCGCCACGTCATCCCTGGCCGTCTGCCGGCCGGCGCGTGCGCACTCGGTGCCCCATACCCGTCGTAAAGCCGACCTTCCACCAGCGTTCACTCAACTCAAACGCCACCAACAAATAGCCCGTCGCTGCGCTAGACTCGTTCCCGCGGGTCATGGTCTGCATCATCACGCCTCCTCGCTGAGTGATGTCTGCGGGAAGCGTAGCAACCATGGCCCGCTCTGTCGCGACCTTGAGATGATAATGGTTCCATTGTGACGAATACCTGCTTGACGACTATGCAGATCCGCGTTGGCTACGAGCTGATCTACGACTGTCCGCAACAGACGCCGATGGTGCTGATGTTGAACATCCATCACACGCGCGCCAACGACATCGTCGTTCCCGACCGAATGATCGCGGAGCCGTTCGTCCCCCTGACGTCCTACAGGGATGGCTTTGGCAACTGGTGCACCCGCATCCTTGCGCCGGCGGGCCGGCTGCGACTGTCAGCCAGTGCGCTGCTGAACGACACAGGCGAGCCCGACCCGATCGCCCTGTCGGAGCACCAGCATGCGGTGGAAGATCTTCCCGAGGAGTCGCTCGTATTCCTCCTCGGAAGCCGATACTGCGAGACCGATCGGCTGACCGGCATCGCGTGGGACCTGTTCGGCACGTCGCCCACCGGCGCCCGCCGCGTCCAGGCCATCTGCGACTACGTCCATCGCCACATCACCTTCAGCTACCAGGATGCCCGAGCGACGAGAACGGCGTGGGAGGCTCTTCAGGAAGGCAAAGGCGTGTGCCGCGACTACGCGCATCTGGCGATCGCCTTCTGCCGCTGCATGAACATTCCGGCTCGCTACTGCACGGGCTATCTCGGCGATATCGGCGTCCCGCCGCCCTATGGTCCGATGGATTTTGCCGCCTGGTTCGAGGCCTATATCGGAGGGCGCTGGCACACGTTTGACGCGCGGAACAACATCCCGCGGATCGGCCGCGTGCTCATCGCCCGTGGACGCGATGCGACGGATGTGGCGATCAGCAACACGTTCGGTCCCAACACGCTCGCGGGTTTCACGGTCTGGGCGGACGAGGTCAGGAGCCCTGGGACGACATGAGGCTTCTGACAGTACGGCACGTCACGATCTACCGGTATTCGGAACCAGTGAGATTTGGCGAGCATCGCATGATGTTTCGGCCACGCGAGAGTCACGATCTCCGGCTCGTCAGCACGAAGCTGGATATCCTGCCGCGCCCGTCGAACCTGCGCTGGCTTCACGACGTCTTCGACAATTCGGTGGCCATCGCAACCTTTGACGAAGCGGCGTCCGAGCTTCGTTTCGACAGCACGGTCACCCTCGAGCACATAGAGACGCCGCTGCCCGACTATGCCCTCGAGATCGGGGCGCACACCTATCCCTTTCGCTATTCGGATGACGAACGGCCTGATCTCGTCGGTGCCCTGGCGCGGCAGTATCCGGACGACGACCTCGGTCCGTGGACGGCGCGCTTCCTGACGTCGTCCGGATCGACGACCACGATGACCCTGCTCGACTCGATGACGCGTGGCATCAAGGAAGAGTTCGCGTACCTGCGGCGGAGTGAGAAGGGTGTCCAGAGCCCGGGCGAGACGCTTCGGCGCCGCAGCGGCAGCTGTCGGGACTTCGCGGTGCTCATGATGGAAGCCGTTCGGTCACTCGGCCTCGCCGCTCGCTTCGTCAGCGGTTACATCTTCGTGCCGGATGTGAAGCGAGCCGCCGCCGTCGGTGGCGGATCAACGCACGCCTGGATGCAGGCGTACCTGCCGGGAGCCGGATGGGTCGACTTCGACCCCACGAACAGCATCGTGGGGAATCGCAACCTTATTCGTGTGGCCGTGGCGTGGGACCAGCGGAACGCGCTGCCGCTGTGGGGCACGTTCAACGGTCCGGCCTCGTCGTTCCGCGGCATGGATGTCGAGGTGAACGTCATCGAAGAGGCCGCCGCCGACGGCGTCCGGGAAGCCGTGCCCCCGCCGCAAGCTCCGTGCGATCCTGGTGCTGTCGCGTCGGGCGTCGCGCCTAGCTCTCCGCCAGCCGAAGGACATCGACGTTGACGCGCAGCGTATGGTTGCCGCCGCCGAGGATCACGCCGTGGATCGGGCTGACATCGTTGTAGTCGCGCCCCCAGGCCACGGTGACGTGCGTGCCGGATGGCAGCAGGTTGTTGGTGGGGTCGACGTGAATCCAGCCGGCCTCGGGACAGTAGACCGCCAGCCAGGCGTGCGACGCGTCGGCGCCGAGCAGTCGCGAGCGGCCCGGGGGCGGGACGGTCTCGAGATACCCGCTGACGTACCGGGCCGGCAGCCCGAGCGACCGCAGGCACGCGATCTCCAGCCGTGCGAAGTCCTGACACACGCCGCGCCGTGACCTGAAGACGTCCGCCAGCGGCGTCGCGATGGTCGTCGCCTCCCGATCGAACGTGAATTCTTCGTGGATTCGGCGCGTCAGCTCGAGGACCGCGTCGAGCAACGGCCTGCCCGGCGGGAATGCCGCGCGCGCGTAGGTCGCCAGGTCGGCGCTCGCCGGAATCAGCGCAGAGTCGAACAGAAACTCCAGCGCCTCGAGCGGCAGCGCCGTCGCGGTCGGCGACGGCCTCCCAGGGTGGCGTGTCCGACGGCGACGGCACGCTCGTGGCCTGCAGGGCCACCCGGCTTCGGGCGCGGACGGTGAGGCGCTTGTGCGCGCCCTGCATGGCGAAGAACGTCACCGCATTGCCGAAGTAGTCCGTGTGCGTCGTCATCACGGCGGGCGCCGGCTCGATCTGCAGGTCGTGGTGCAGGCGCTGCTGATGCGGCAAGACACGAGGGCTCAGACGCGCCAGGTGATGCGACACCGCCACCGACTCGCTGTAGTCGTACTCGGTGGTGTGCACGACCTCGTACTGCACCGGCGGGGGGTCAGCTGACACGGAGCTCCGCGTGACTGAAGTAGAAGTAGGTGATCGTCTCCGACAGGGCCCGCAAATCATCCTCAATCGAGCCGAGCAGCGCCGTCACCTCACGCGCGCCCTCTTCCCCGTCCCGATGGACCGTGTGCGGATCCACCTGCCGCAGCGTCGCCACGGCTTGATCGATCAACCGTTCCTCGCGCGTCGGCGACGGGGCTTTGGGGTCGCGCGGCAGGTGTCGAATGTGCTCCGACACGGCAGCCAGTTGAAACGCCACGGCGCGGGTATTGGTGTCGTCCAGGAGCAGCAGGTCCAGGACGGGCGACAGCTGCGGCCGCGCGAAATAGCGACGGCGGTAGGTCATCGAGCTGTCGGCGATCTCGAGCAGCGGCTCCAGCACCGCGTTGTCCGACGGGCCGGCCGACAACGCCTGTCGGACCAGGCTGGTCGCGTTCATCGCCCGTTCGAGGCGGCGGCCGACGTCCAGGAAGCGCCAGCCGTGGCCGCGCGTCATGTTCTCCATCTCCATGCCGCTGAAGGCGGCAAGGTCCGTGATCATGCGGTTCAAGTGCGCCAGGACGTCATCGAACTGGACGCGGCCGCGCCGCAGGCGGAGGTCCTGGTGGAGCTGATTCAGAATCCGCCAGGTGTCAATCGACAGCCGGTCACGGACGACGGCGGCGATCCGGCGGAGCTCGTTCAGCGTCTGCCGGAGGCCGGCGTGCGGGTTCTCCTTGAAGATGAACGAGAGCATGTCCTCTTCGAGCTCGCGTAGCGGCACGTGCTCCGCGAAGCGCTCGGGGAGCATCTCCAGATCGACCAGCACGTGAAGCAATGCCGACAGCTCGCGCGGATCGGTGGTATCCAGATCCGTCAGGCGCGCGACGACGCTGCGCAGAAGCCGAATCGCATGCTCGGCGCGCTCGGCGTAGCGTCCCAGCCAGAACAGGCTCTCGGCCACGCGGCTCGGCAGGTCGCTTCCCGCGCGCTCCGGCCGCGTCGGCGACCCGGCCGGCGCCAGCAGCGTCACCGAGCTCACGGGTCCCTCCGACAGCACCCAGGTGTCCTTGCTGCCGCCGCCGCGCTGCATCGACACGATCGGCACGTCGTGCGTGCTCGAGACGCGAGTCAGTCCGCCGGGCATCACCGCGTAGGAGTCGCCCGCGGCCGCCACGTACGTCCTGAACACGACCGGACGAGGCTCCATTCTGCTGCTGGTGCCAGACGGGCGCCGCCGAGAGGGCGACCTGCTCCTGCGCGACGAAGTGGTCCGGCCGCGCGCGCAGCTCCGCCGCGAGCAACGACTTCTCGCGGTCGCTGAGCTTTCTGCCGAAGATCGGTTCTCGCGCCTCCGTCGGGAACGCCCGCTTCACGACGAGCTGGTCGAGATGCTCGAGCATGTGCTGCAGATCCGCTGGGCTGTCCGCCCCACCAGGTGGGGACCGACGGCAGCATCAGGTCCTCGCCGAGCAGGTGCCGGCACAACGCCGGCAGGAACGGCATGATGGCGGCCGTCTCGATCACGCCCGAGCCGAGCGCGTTGGCGATCGTGACGTTGCCGGCCCGCGCCGCCTCGACGAGGCCTGCCACGCCGAGCGACGAGTCGCTGCGCAGCTCGAGCGGATCGCAGAAACTGTCGTCGAGCCTCCGGAAGATGACGTCGACCGGCTGAAGGCCTTCCAGCGTCTTGATGAAGACCCGGCGATCCCGCACCGTCAAGTCGCCGCCTTCGACCAGCGTGAAGCCCAGATAGCGCGCGAGGTACGCATGCTCGAAGTACGTTTCGTTGTACGGCCCGGGCGTCAGCAGCACGACCCTGGGCTGGTCGTGCGGCTGCGGCGCCAGCGCCATCAGCGTGTCGCGCTGAGCGCGAAAGAACGACGCCAGCCGGTGAACCTGACAATCGCGGAACGCTTCGGGCAGGCTGCGCAGCAGCACGATCCGGTTTTCGAGCGCATACCCGGCGCCCGACGGCGCCTGCGTCCGGTCGGCGAGCACCCACCATTGACCGTCAGGCGAGCGCGCCAGATCCACGGCATGCAAGTGCAGGTGAATCCCATGCGGGACGCGAATGCCGTGACACGGCCGCAGGAAGGCCGGGTTCGAGAACACGAGCGACGGCGGCAGCAGCCCGGCGCCGAGCAGTGTCTGGGGGCCGTACAGGTCGGCCAGGATCAGATTGAGCAGCGTCGTTCGCTGAATGAGCGCCGTCTCGAGGCGGGTCCATTCCGCAGGCGAGATGAGCAGCGGCACCATGTCGAGCTCCCAGGGTCGATCCACGCCCTGCGGATCGCCGTAGATGTTGTAGGTGACGCCGTTCTCGCGGATGCTGCGCTTCGCACCCTCCCATCGCGACGCGAACTCGTGCTGGCCGAGCGCCTCGAGCGACCGCACGAACCCCTCGCAATGCGGACGCAGCACGCCCGGCGCCGCCACCATCTCGTCGTACGCGCCCTCCAACGGGTGGTACCCTTCGAACAGTCGCCACGGTGTCGTGACGCCGTGGATGTCGGTGGCAGATTTCATTCTTTACGACAGTCGACCGGTCCGCAGGTCGAGCGTCATCGGGAAGTCCGGGTCGCGCTCCTCGGGAGGGTCGCTCACCGGACCAGTCGTGTGGCCGATGTCGAAGAACCGCGCCAGGCGCCGGCTTTCCGCCTCGTACGCGTTGACCGGAAAGACTTCGAAGTTCCGCCCCCCGGGATGCGCGACGTGGTAGACGCACCCGCCCATCGAGCGCTCGTTCCACGTATCCAGGATGTCGAACACGAGCGGCGCCTGCACCGGAATCGTCGGATGCAGGCCGCTCGGCGGCTGCCATGCCCGATAGCGGACGCCGGCGACGAACTCGCCGACCGTTCCCGTGGGATGCAGGGGCACGCGCCGGCCGTTGCACGTGATGACGTGGCGCGAGCCGGTCATGCCGGTCATCTTCACCTGCAACCGTTCGACCGAGGAATCCACGTACCGAACCGTCCCTCCGGCGCCCGCTTCTTCCCCCATCACATGCCACGGCTCGAGCGCCTGGCGCAGTTCGAGGTGCACGCCCCGGCGCGTGATGGTGCCGTACAGAGGGAACCGAAACTCCAGATGCGGCGCGAACCACGCGGTCTCCAGCCCGTAGCCGCTGCGCCGCAGGTCGGCCACGACATCGTCGAAGTCCTGCGCCACGAAATGCGGCAGCATGAAGCGGTCGTGCAGTTCCGTGCCCCAGCGGACGAGTGACTGATTGTACGGCGTTTTCCAGAACCACGCGATGAGCGTCCGCAGCAGGAGCTGCTGGGTGAGGCTCATGCGCGCGTGCGGGGGCATCTCGAATGCGCGCAACTCCACCAGCCCCTGCCGGCCGCTGCTGCTGTCAGGATCGTAGAGCTTGTCGATGCAGAACTCGGCACGGTGCGTATTGCCGGTGACGTCAATCAGCAGGTTGCGGAAGAGCCGATCCACCAGCCATGGCGGAGCGCCGTCCCGATCGGCGAGTCGCGCAAACGCGATCTCCAGCTCGTGGATCGAATCGTTGCGCGCCTCGTCCACCCGTGGATGCTGACTCGTCGGGCCGAGAAACAACCCCGAGAACAGGTACGACATCGACGGGTGATTGTGCCAGTAGCCCACCAGACTGCGGAGCAGGTCGGGTCGCCGGAGGATGGGGCTGTCGGCCGGCGTGGGGCCGCCAATGACGATGTGATTGCCGCCGCCGGTGCCGGTGTGGCGCCCGTCGAGCATGAACTTCTCGGTGCCGAGCCGCGAGAGGCGCGCCTCGTCGTAGAGCACCGTGGTCTGCTTGACGAGCTCGTCCCAACTGTGCGCCGGGTGCATGTTGACTTCGATCACGCCGGGGTCCGGCGTGATCCTGAAGTGGTTGAGCCGGTGGTCCGACGGCGGCGTGGTGCCTTCGATGACGACGGGCATCTTCAGCGTCGACGCGGTCTCTTCGATCGCGGCCACCAGATCGAGATAGTCCTTCGTCGAGCGGACCGGCGGCATGAACACGTGCAGTCGTCCGTGCCGTGGCTCGACGCACAGCGCGGTCCGCACGGTGCCCGCGGCCGATTCTCCAGGCTTCGGCAGCGTCTGGGCCGCGGCTGCGCCTCGAGACCGGACGGCTCCCGGAGGGGCGTGCAGGTACTGCTGCCGCGGCGGCAACGGCGGCGCCTCTGCAAACGGATCTGCCTCGTAGATGTGGGGATACTCGTCCGGCGCGACCCACGGCAGCGAATCGAGCGGCAACCGATAGCCGATGGGCGAATCACCGGGAATCAGGAACAGGTGTTCCGAGCGCAGGAACCAGGCGCCGCTCGCCCAGTACGCGGCCCGGGTTGGGTTTGTGGATCCGGTGCAACGGCAACACGTACCCGACGACTCGGTCGAGCCCCTGCTCGAAGATCCGCGAGAGCCGCGTGCGCTCCTCTTCGTCTTTCAGCTCGGACTTCAGCGGGTCGACGTTCACCGGCAATCGCCGTTCCCGCCAGAGATAATGCCAGACGTCTTCGTACGCGGGGATGGCATGCTGCGGGTCGACGCCCAGCAGGTCGGCGAGCGCCATGATGAAGCGCCTCGCCTGCGCCTCGTCGTGCCCGTAGTCGACCGTCTCGTCGGCGACGAGCGAGTCGTCTTTCCAGATCGGCAGGCCGTCGCGTCGCCACCAGCAACCGAGCGTCCAGCGCGGCAGCGATTCGCCGGGATACCATTTGCCTTGTCCGAAATGCAGCAGACCGCCTGGTGCAAACTGTTGCTTCAGACGCCTGATCAGGATCCCGGCCAGCCCGCGCTTCCGGGGACCGAGAGCGGTGAGGTTCCATTCGGCGCCGTCCATGTCGTCGATGGACACGAACGTCGGCTCGCCTCCCATCGTGAGCCGGACGTCGCCGCCGGAAAGCTCCCGGTCGACGTCGTGGCCGCAGGTGTCGATGGCCCGCCATTGCTCCTCGGTGTACGGCTTCGTCACGCGCGGCGATTCGTAGATCCGCCGCACCGTCATCTCGTGGCCGAACTCCACTTCGCACTCGTCCGCGGCGCCGGTCACCGGCGCGGCGCCGACGTGGCCGGGCGTCGCCGCGAGCGGGATGTGGCCTTCGCCGGCGAGGAGGCCGGAGGTCGGGTCGAGCCCGATCCAGCCGGCTCCCGGGAGGTAGACCTCCGCCCAGGCGTGCAGGTCGGTGAAGTCTGTCGTCGCTCCGGTCGGACCATCCAGCGACTTCACATCGGGCGTGAGCTGAATCAGGTAGCCGGAGACGAAGCGCGCCGCCAGACCGAGATGCCGCAGGATCTGCACGAGCAGCCAGCCGGTGTCGCGGCACGAGCCGCTTCCACGGGCGAGCGTCTCTTCGGGCGTCTGGACGCCCGGCTCGAGCCGAATGATGTAAGTGATGTCCTGTGCCAGCCGGCGGTTGAGATCGACGAGGAAATCGATGGTGCGGACCCGGCGCCGATCGATCGCGTCGAGACAGTCGCGGAGCCTCGGACCGGCCGGGAGTTGCTCGAGGTACGGCGCGAGCTCCTGGTTCAACCAGGGCTCGTACGCGAACGGAAACGTTTCGGCCGACGGTTCGAGAAAGAAGTCGAACGGATTGAAGACCGACAGCTCGGCGGTCAGGTCGACGTCGATCAGCAACTGTCGCGTCTCGTCGGGGAACACGAGTCGCGCGAGGTAGTTGCCGTGGGGGTCCTGCTGCCAGTTGATGAAGTGTCGCTGCGGCGCGACCTTCAGCGAGTAGCTCAGGATCGGCGTGCGGCAGTGCGGCGCGGGCCGCAGCCGGATGATGTGCGGAGAGAGCGCGACGAGCCGATCGTAGCGGTAGCTGGTCCGATGTGAGAGCGCGACGTGGATGGGCATGCGAGACGGGGTAACCCGTGTCCTTTCACACGACGAACGGAGCGGCGGCCCGTCGTCCCTTCGCTTCTTGCGGACGGGCGGCGCGCCCCGTGCGGCGAAGAACGTTTCGGAAATCCCGTTGCCGACCTGGTTCATCTTGGTCTGCAGGCGATCGAGGTACTCGTGCAGCCCCGCCGCGATGATGGCCTCGATGCGGGCGTACGCGAGCTCGGAGCAGAGCTCCCCGAGCAGGCGTTCGACCGGATGCCGGAACATCCCGGCCGGCGTCCCCGAGATGGCGTGCACCGACTCGCGCGCCCGCACGAGGCAGTACTGGATGGCGCGCGGGAACTCCTTCTCGAGCAGCAGGAACTCGACGACGCGATCGGGCGCGATGCGCCCGTGACACTTCCGGTACATCTCGAACGCGCTGGCCGAGCGCAGCACGGCGGCCCACTGGATGTCGTCGGACGTCGTGCCGACGTCGGCCGCGGTGGGCAGCAGGAGAAAGTACTTCACGTCGAGGATGCGGGACGTCTTGTCGGCGCGCTCCAGCATGCGTCCGAGCCGGCAGAAGTGCCAGCTCTCGTTGTGGGTCATCGTGGCGTCGGTCACGCCCGTGAACAGATGGCCGGACCGTCTTGACCGACCGAACAGATCCTGCGGGTCGGTGCGGCTTCCGGCGTCGGCGGCGGCGAATTCACCCTCAGGTAGAACTCGTTGAGCTGCTCCCACATCTCCGACGAGATGATCTCGCGCACGGAGCGGGCGTTCTCGCGGGCGGCCCGCAGGCAGGAGCGGATCGAGTTGACGTTCTCCTGATCGAACGTGAGGAACTGGATGACGTTCGTGCTGGGTGGCCGTGCCGTACCGTTTCGCGAATTCCGCCGCGTCGCCGGTGGTGGCCACCAGCGGCTGCCACTGCTGCGCGGAGCCGACGGGCAGATCGAGCATGAGGTTGAGATTCACCTCGATGAACCGCGCGACGTTCTCCGCGCGCTCGACGTAGCGGCTCATCCAGTAGATCGAATCGGCCACCCGCGCGAGCATTAGGATTGCGCTCCGCTGCGCTGGCGCTGCCTGGCGCCGGCACGTGGCGGTCGCCGCTGTCGCCTCGCCGGTGCGAGGATCGTCGGCGAGCACCCAGGTGTCCTTGCTGCCGCCGCCTTGCGAGGAGTTGACGACGAGCGATCCTTCCTTCAGCGCGACGCGCGTGAGGCCGCCCGGCAGCACGAAGATGTCCTTGCCGTAGAGGATGTACGGCCGCAGGTCGACATGCCGTCCCTTGAACGCGCCGTCCACGATCGTCGGCACCCGCGACAGCGACAGCGTGGGCTGCGCGATGTAGTTGCGTGGATTGGCTTCGATCCGGCCGGCGAACTCCGCCTGCTGGTCCTTGGTCGAGCTCGGGCCCATGAGCATGCCGTAGCCGCCGGACTCGTTGGCCGCCTTGACCACCAGCTCGGGCAGACGCGCCAGGACGTGCTTTCGATCCGCTTCTCGCGGCGCAGACGAAGGTCGGCACGTTGGGAATGAGGATCTCTTCGCCCAGGTAATACTTCACGATCTCGGGCACGTAGGCGTACACGACCTTGTCGTCGGCCACGCCCGTGCCCGGGGCGTTGACGAGCGCCACGCGTCCGGCCCGGTACACGTCCATCAGCCCGGGCACGCCCAGCGCCGAATCGGGCCGGAAGGTCTTCGGGTCCAGAAAATCATCGTCGATCCGCCGGTAGATCACGTCGACCCGCTCGAATCCCTTCGTCGTGCGCATCCAGACGAAGCCGTCCGACACGACGAGGTCGCGCCCCTCGACGAGCTCCACGCCCATCTGCTGGGCCAGGAAGGAATGCTCGAAGTAGGCCGAGTTGTGAATCCCGGGGGTCAGCACGACCACGCGCGGCGACTCGACGCTGGCGGGGGACAGCGACTCCAGCATGTCGCGCAGCCGGCTGGGATAGTCGTCGACCGGACGAATCCGCGACGACTCGAAGACCTGCGGAAACGTGCGCTTCATCACGACGCGGTTCTGCAGGACGTACGACACGCCTGACGGGCAGCGCAGGTTGTCTTCCAGCACGTAGATCTGTCCGTCGCGGTCGCGGACGAGATCCGTCCCCGTGATGTGGCACCACACGCCGCCGGGCGGATTCATGTCGATGCACTGTTTCCGGAAGCTGCTGGCCGTGCTGATGATCTCGGCGGGGATGACGCCGTCCTTGACGATCTTCTGGTCGTGGTAGATGTCGTCGATGAACAGGTTCAGCGCGCGGATCCGCTGTTTGAGGCCCTGCTCGATCCAGTTCCATTCGGCGGCCGCCACGATCCGGGGGACGAGATCGAAGGGAAAGATCCGCTCGGTGCCGGCGCTGTCGCCGTACACGTTGAACGTAATCCCCATGTGCAGGAGCGCGCGCTCGGCCGACTGCTGCCGGCGCAGCAGCTCGCCGTCCGTCATCGTCTCGATCAGCTGGACCAGCGCCCTGGCGGCCGCTCGAGGCTCGCAGCCGGCCTCGAACATCTCGTCGAAGAAGGCGCCGGTCTGATAGTGCTCGAATCTCATGGCGCGGCCCTATTGTTAGTGCGAGATGGCGGAAGTCTCAACAGACAAGAATGTCGTGACGAGGCAGATGGCCACTGCGCGCGTCAGCGCGCTGACGCGCGCCGGCTCGCCCGGAAGAGGTCGTCCGTCGACGAGCGGATGATGTGGCGCAGGCGATCGGGATACGAGCGCGGCGCGCGGGCGAGGAAGTCGCGGACGATGGCCGCAGCTTCTGGCGAGCGGTGGCCCCCGAGCGTCGCGTCCATCCAGCGCGTTGGGAAGAAGATGTCGCCAGTCTGCTGAATCTCCTGCAGCAGCTTCAGGCTTCGTGAGCGGCTACCTCTTCCAACAGAGCGACAGCGAGGTGCGCTCGACCGACGGCGCCACGCACGCCTGGGTCGAGGCGCTCATGCCGGGCCTCGGCTGGATCGGCTTCGATCCCACCAACAACATCCTCGCGGGTGATCACCACATCCGCGTGGCGATCGGCCGCGATTACGCGGACGTCCCGCCGACGCGCGGCGTGTTCAAGGGATTGAGCGCCGTGCGCAGCGAGCTGGCGGTGGCGGTCGCCGTCGGCACGGCGCAGCCGGCCCTCCCCGGCGACGTGCCGGCATTTGTGCCGTGGATGTCGCAGGAAGCGATGGGCGCGCGGACGCACGACGAGGACAGCCAGCAGCAGTGAGACGGATCTGCCAGTTCGTGTCCAGATCTGCAACGAATCCGCAGAGGAAAGCACCCGGTTTCCGGCCCGTTCCCGTTGGTCCGGCCTTTGCCCCCGGACGGTCGTGCGCCGACTCGTCGGAACGCTGGCCGTTGGTCTGTTCGTCGTGCCAATTGGTGTAACCGTGCTCGTGGCCGCCGCCACCCTCGGCGGACCGCTTCCCGGTCCACTTCCGCTCTTTCCGGCCGACAACTGGTGGAACGCCGACATCTCGGCCGCCCCGCTCGATCCGAATTCCGGTGCCTACGTCACCTTCATCAACAACGGCACGGTGCGCCAGGTCCATCCTGATTTCGGCGGCGACGTGTCGCCCGGGAGCGTGCAGAACTACGGAATGCCGTACGTGGTCGTGGACGGGACGACGCCAAAGAAGTCGGTCACCTTCCAGTACTCGAGCGAGAGCGATGGCGTGAACCACACGACCGGCGTCAGCTTTCCGTTCTACCCGATTCCGGACGAAGCGATCACACAGCCCCACTGGGTCGAGGGCGGCGAGCCGGGCAACGTCGATCGCCGATCGACGAGCGACCGTCACCTGCTCATCGTCGACCGCGACAATCGGCATCTCTACGAGCTGTACAACGTCTTCTACGACGGCGCCCAGTGGCGGGCCGGCTCCGGCGCGTTCTTCAACCTTGCCTCGAACGCGCGGCGTCCGGACGGTTGGACGTCAGCTGATGCGGCGGGCCTCGCGATTCTTCCGGGGCTCGTCCGGTATGACGAAGTGTTCGGTACCGGTGAGATCAGGCACGCCTTCCGCGTGACGGTGCGCGCGACCAACGGGTACGTGTACCCGGCATCGCACCGCGCCGGCTCACAGCAGGGCGCGCTGCCGATGGGCGCCCGCCTGAGGCTCAAGGCGAGCCGCAATATCTCGGGCTTTGCACCGGAGATCCAGAAGATCTTTCGAGCGATGCAGCGCTACGGCCTGATCGTCGCGGACAACGGATCGGATCTTTACGTCACGGGAACTTACGACACGCGGTGGAACAACAGCGTGCTGAACCCGGCGTTTCACGCGTTGAACGCCAACGATTTCGAGGTGGTGCAACTCGGCATCACCCCGCCGCCGATTCCAGGCGCGCCCCTGAATCTTCGGATCGTTCCGTAGTCAACCCGAGGGGCTTCGCCCCTCGGACTCCCCGACACGCTCTCTCGCGCGCCGCTGGCGCCGGCGCGCTCCGTTCGCGTGGCTCGCTCGCGCGCTCGCTCGCGCCGCAGGTCAGCTGGCTTGTGAGATAGGTTCTAGACTGCGTCGTAGCGTTAACGAACATCGAGAACGCCCATCTCGTACCGTAGCTCGATCAGAACCGAACGCCGACGCCGATTCGAACTTCGTTCATGTCCAACGCCTGCCCGGTCGAAAGCGCGTTCACCCAGGTGTCTGAGAAGATGCGTCGGTAGCGGTAGCCGATATCGGTGACGAACGCGCCCCCTGAAAAGGTGAGGCCGCCGCCAATCGTCGCGATCGGAGACGTGCCGTCGAGGAACTGGAGCGCCAGGTTGGTCATCGCATCGGCGGTTCCGGAACCGAGGCCGTTGACCTGCGTCTGCAGACGCGCGATGCCGGCCTGCGTCTCGAGATAGGGCCTGACCCCGGATCCCGACGTCGAGATGCGCACGCCGCCCTGGCCGTACCAGGCCGACGTCCGGAAACCAACGTCGCCCGGAATGAGGCCGAGCGCCAGATCGATTGTCGGCGACAGGATGTTGCCAATCCGTCCGCCCTCGCCAACAACCTGGATGCTCGGTGTGAGCTCGGAAGTGACGACGCCGCCGAACGAGGCATTGTTCGAGGCGAAGCCGCCCAGGCGCATACCGCCGAAGCCTTGAATGGAACTGCGCGGTTGCGCGAAGGCCGGAGAAGCGAGACACGCGAAAGCCACCGCACCGATTGGGATTGCTGCTGTGAGGCGCATCGGGAAACCCCATGGGCGCTGGCATGGGTTCACGGGGCAAAGCACGTACCGACCGACGAGTTGAGATTTGCCGCGAAAGTCGAAAGACTCGCTCGCGCGACCGTCCACTTTCGGAGTCGTGCAGGTGTAGTGCAGACCTTTAGGTCCGCCCTCCGCAAGGCGGACCTGCCGCCTTCGCGCCTCGCGCTACGGCGGCCAAGGAAGGTCTGCATTACGTACGGCCGGTTGTCTTTCTGATGAGCTGATAGAGGAGCCACCCGGCCGGCCCGAACATGAAAGTGAGCGCCAGGCACGGGATCACAAGGAGATGTGGGATGCGGCGTTCGATCGAATCCCGGACCTCCCACACGCCGACGAGCAGGTCGAACGCCAGATAGTGCGTCCACCCGGCGAGCAGCAGCCATCGGTTCGCAAACAGCGATGCGACGCCGTCGAGCGACGAGAAGCCGCCCTCGCTTCCGCCCCAGGCGCTCGCGATCATGGCGATGTAGGCGACGGCGAAGAACGCCGGGACCGCGGCGCCGGCGATCGTCCTCGTGACGAGCGGGCGGCGTGGGACGATTGCCAAGAGCAGCCAGGACACCAGCGACACCATGTTGAGGACGGGAAAGAGCTGTTCTGGTGACATGGCAGCCTCAGTAGACGAATGCGCCGCGCGGCAGCGATTCGGAGCGCCCCGCCGCGCAGACGCCCGCCGCCGTCGCTCCGAGCCACAGCGCCACCGTGGCAAGCATGATGGCGTCGGGCTGCAGGATCGACTGCCCGCGAAGCGCCTGCCAGAGCAGGAGCGCGAACAGGGCGGTGTAGCTCGACGCGGCGGCGAGCACGAGTCGGAGGCGGCGCGCGGCAGACCACCGCGTTGCGAAGAAGAGTGTAAAGAGCCCGAGTGCTTGCACGGCGTGCAAGCCGACGAAGTGCGGCAGGCGAAGGTCGCCGTGTTCGACGCTCCATCCCGTTCCGGGCAAGCCGGCTCCGCCGTCAGGTGCGCCGACCGTGTGCGCTCCCGCGACCGGCATGCCGCGGCCCGCTCTTGCATCAGCAAGTTGCGCCGCCGTCGGCCGCACCATGAGCCCACCGGTCGAGGCGCCAACGATCGTCAGCGTCATACCGAGACGCAGCGCCCACCCCAGGGCCGGGTCGGCGAACCGCTCGCGCCACAGTGCCCCGGCGACGGAAATGCTGACCGCGGTCTGCACGAAGATGGCTGTGCCCATAAGGCTGAACAGCGCCGCGTCGAACGGCGTGGCGACGTTGAAGTGGCTGGTGGTCCCGCGCCACGCTTGCAGGGCGATGGCGGCCACTTCGATCGGGAGCACCACCGCGGTCGTCCAGCCGGCGATGCGCCTTGTCAGCCGCCACGCGGCGAGGTAACGGAACAGCCAGGCGAGCGTCAGGCTGTAGATGCCGGTCGAGGCGCCGAACTTGGCCGGCTTGAGCCACGCGGGCGCGCCTCCGATCGTCCGCGGATCGATCCACAGGCCAATCAAGGAGGCGGCGAGCGCGGCGAGCATCAGCAGGCCGACGAAGGTCAGCGGTCGGTCCGTCTGCCAGAGGTCGCGGAGGACACCGGAAAGGTGGCGGGCTTCAGAGTCGGCATTCGATGTTGTCATCGTCAACATCAGCCTAAGCCGAGATGTTGACAATGTCAACACCACGTTCGTACCATACGCGGTGTGCCTCCGAAACGTTCCCGGCGCAAACAGCCGAGCCGCTATCACCACGGCGATCTGCGCCGAGCCCTCGTCGCAGAGGCGCTGCGCACCATCCAGGCGGACGGTGTCACCGGCCTCACGCTCCGCGGCGTCGGGCAGACGCTCGGCGTGTCGCGGACGGCGCTCTACCGCCATTTTGCCGACAAGGCGGCGCTCCTGTCCGAGGTGGCGCGAGAGGGCTTCAGGACGCTGCGCCTCGAAACGATCGAGGCCTGGGAGCGCGACGGACGGGGATGGGCCGGCTTTGAGGCGATGGGAGTCGCCTACGTGCGCTTCGCCGTCGCCAATCCATCGCACTACCGCGTCATGTTCGGCGGATTCGTCGTCGGCAGCCCGAACACGGACGTGGCCCGGGAAGGATCAGGGGCGTTTCAAGCGCTTGTGGACGCGATTGCGTGGCTCCAGCAGGAAGGGTTGATGCGCCCCGACGACCCGCAGCAGCTCGCGCGCTTCGTGTGGGCCCTCGTCCACGGCGTCGCGATGCTCATCATCGACGGCCTTCTGGGCGAGGCAGAGCCGGACGCGTTCGCGCGCTTCGCGATCGCACGCGTCCGGACTGGAACGGAGCAGTTAGGAATTAGGAATTCCTAATTACAAGTCTCTCTACTTCCGCGGCGCAGCCTTATAGACGGTGTCCGTGACCGCCTCGAGCCACTTCACGTCGCCTTCGTAAATCGTGAGCTGCACCACGTCCTGGTCGGGTGCGGCGCCGTGCCAGTGCTCGACTCCTGCCTTCGTGTACCAGGGCTGGCCGGGACCCATCTCGAGCAGCGGTCCGCCGCGCTCCTGGGTTCGGCTCTTGCCTTCCTCGACCATCAGCAGCTGGCCGTGCGTATGGCTGTGCCAGTTCGAGCGGCTTCCGGCCGGGAACTTCAGGCGCAGCGTGCGGACCGCCTTGGCGTCCATCTGCGTCGGATTGCCGCCGACAAAATTGCTCTGCTGCGCGGCGATTCCGGCCATCCACAGGAGCAGGCCCCCGGCGACGATCGACCCCATGACCGCGGTGCGCGACGGCGCATGTCGCATCCGAATCATCTGGAGATCCTCCACTCAGGCGGCAGTATACTCGCCGCCGATGGCGCGCGCCGAAACCGTCGTGGCGTCGCTCGTTCTCGTCCTGGGATCCACGCCAGCCTATCTGGCGACCCCAAGAGGGTTGCCCTACGGCGCGCAGGCAGTGGATGCTCGCGCCGGCGCGACGATGTACGGCGAACGCTGCGCCGTCTGTCACGGCGGCGACGCCCGCGGCGCGATTGGTCCCTCTCTGGTCACGCTGTGGGCGTCCGGGGCGACCGACGATCGCGTCCTCCGGACGATTCGTCAGGGTGTGCCGGGCAGTGCGATGCCGCCGTCGAAGGCGCCGGACGAAGAGCTGCGCGCGATTATTGAGTTCCTGAAGACGCTGGCGCCCGCGGCGGCGGGAGGAACAGCCCGCGGCGGTGCGCCAGCCCCGGCCACGGTGACGCTCGTCACGCGCGACGGCCGGCGGATTACCGGCGAGCGGCGCGGCGAAGACGCGTTTTCCATTCAGATCGAAGACACACAGGGGCGGCTGCAGGGGTTTCTCAAGGACGGCCTGCAGGAGATCGTGCGTGAGGCTGGGCCCAACGCGCGGGCCGATGCCGCGCATCCAGCGGTGACCTCCCGCGACATTCTCGCCGGACTCGCGGATCCAACGCGGTGGCTGACGTTCTCGGGCGATTACTCCGGGCGCCGCCATAGTCCCCTCACGCAGATTACGCCGGCCAACGCCCACCGCCTCACCGCCCAGTGGACGTTTCAATCAGGCACGACGACGCGTGGCCGTGGTTTCGAGGCAACGGCGCTCGCCCTCGACGGCGTGTTGTACGTGACCGGCTCGAACAACTTCGCGTGGGCGCTCGACGCGCGCACCGGGCGCCCGTTCTGGCAATACCGTCGTGAGCTTCCGCCCGATCTCACCTACGGTGCGTCGGCGCCAGTGAATCGCGGCTTTGCCATCCTTGGCGACCGGCTGTTCATGGTGACGCTCGACGCGCACCTCCTCGCCTTCGATCGCAGGAGCGGCGCGATCCTCTGGGACACGGTGCTTGCCGACTACAAGATTGGCTACTCCGCCACGCTGGCGCCGCTCGTTGTCGGCGACAAGGTGATCGTTGGCGTCTCGGGCGGTGAATATCCAACGCGCGGATTTCTCGACGCGTACCACCCGCAAACCGGCGCGCGCATCTGGCGCTTCTACACCGTGCCAGCGCCAGGCGAGCCGGGCAGCGAGACGTGGCCCGCCTCGTCCGAGGTCCTCGCGCGCGGGGGCGGCGGAACCTGGATGACCGGCAGCTACGATCCCGAGCTCAATCTCCTGTACTGGGGTACCGGCAATCCGAATCCTGATTACTGGGGGGCCAGCCGTCTCGGCGACAACCTCTACACGAATTCGCTCGTCGCAATCGATGCCGACACGGGCCGTCTGAAGTGGCACTACCAGTTCACGCCGCACGACACGCACGACTGGGACTCCAATCACGTGCCGGTCGTCGCCGATGTCACGATCGGCGGGGCCGCGCGCAAGGTCGTCATGGTCGCGAATCGCAACGGCTTCTTCTACGTCCTCGATCGCGCCACCGGTCAGCTGATTCTCGGGAAACCGTTCACCGACACGACGTGGGCTCGCGAGATCGGCCGGGACGGCCGCCCGATCGTGCTGAACGATGGCAGCAAGGGCTGTCTGCCGGATCAATGGGGCGGGACGAACTTCAATCCGCCTTCCTTCGACCCCTCGCTCCAGTTGTTCCTCGTCACCGCGCGCGAAACCTGCGCGACGTACGCGACGCAGGAGCCGAAGTTCGTCCCTGGCCAGGCGGCGATGGGAGGGGCCGTGCGCGTCGACCGCGAACGGCCCAACTACGCTGCGCTGCGCGCCATCGATGTGACGACCGGCGAACGCCGCTGGGAGTTCCGCTACGCCTCGCCCGCCATGTCCGGTGTGCTCTCGACCGCTTCAGGGCTGGTCTTCACCGGCGACAACGAGGGCAACTTCATGGCCTTCGACACGCGTACCGGCCGCAACCTCTGGCGTTACCAGACCGGCAACGGGATCTGGGGTGCGGCGCCGATGACCTTCGAGTTCGACGGCCGCCAGTTCGTCCTCGTCCCGGCCGGAACGAACCTGGTGGCCTTTGCTCTCCCAGCAGACAAAGAGTAGTGGTCTCGTTCGGCCTGCCCTACAAGTCCCCGTATTCGTTGACGTTACCTGAGGGTTGGCGTAGGCTCTGAGATCAACTCGAGGGAGGGTTTGCGATGAGGATCGCTCCGCTCGTTCCCATCGTTGGTTTCGCCTTGGTGATGTCGACGTCGCCGGCCGCGCAGATCGGGTCGCCGGGCGAGGTGACCTTCACCAAAGACATCGCTCCCATCCTGCAGCGCAGCTGCCAGCAGTGCCACAACTCCAGCGGCGTCGCCCCGATGCCGCTGACCACGTACGAAGAGGTCCGCCCGTGGTCGCGGGCGATCAAGACGCGCACCGGCCTGGGCCCGCGCGCCGGGGTCATGCCGCCGTTCTTCGTCGAGAAGAACATCGGCATCCAGAGATTCAAGGAAGATCCGTCGCTGAGCGACGACGAGATCGCCACGATCGCGAAGTGGGTCGACGCCGGCGCCCCGCGCGGCAACCCCGCCGACATGCCGCCGCCACGCGACTTCGCGAACAGGGACAAATGGGCGATCGGCGAACCAGACCTGGTGTTGCGCTCGCCGCAAATCGTCGTGCCGGCGGCGGGACCGGACAAGTGGGGATCGCTCGGAATGGTCCCGACCGGGCTCACCGAGGATCGCTACGTCTCAGCGATCGAAGTGCGCGAAATCAACGACATCCCGAAGAGCGGGCCGACCAATACCGTGGGCGGCCGCTACGTCTGGCACCACATGACCTATTCGAGCGAGGTGCCGGGCGCGCCGGCAGATAGTGCCGGCGGCACCGCGGATGCGGGCGGCAGCAATGGCGGGACCAGCTGGCCGATTCACGAAGTGGGCCGCAATCCCGACGTCTTCCCGCCGGAAGCCGGCCGGCTCTTGTCGGCGAACTCGTCGCTCAACCTGAGCGCATACCACCTGCACTCGAACGGACGCGAGACCAAGGCGCAGCTCGAGTTCGGCTTCAAGTTCTTTCCGAAGGGGTACCAGCCGAAGTACCGCCGCTCGAGCCTGCGGCTCGGCAACGGCGTCGACATGGACGTAAAGCCGAATACGGCCAGCCAGGAGCTCCACGCCTACGCCGTCCTCCAGGAGCACACCAAGATCATCGCGTTCGAGCCGCACCTGCACGCGCCGGGCGTCCGCATGTGCCTTGAGGCGATCTGGGGCCAGAACATCATCACCCTCAACTGCGTCGGCTACGACCACAACTGGGTCAAGCAGTACGTCTACGAGGACGATGCGGCGCCGCTCCTGCCGAAGGGCACGATCGTTCACCTGATCGGGTTCCTCGATACGACGCCGGCGAACAAGAACCCGGCGGATCCGCGCAACTGGGCCGGCGGCGGACGGCGTTCGATCGCCAACATGTTCATCGACCTCGGCTACTCCGTCGGGCTCACCGAAGAGCAGTTCCAGGAGGAGATGGGGAAGCGGCGTCAGAACATGAAGACCCGGAATCAGTTCGACATCGGCTGCCCGCTGTGCTGGGCGCCGGCGCTTCCGAAAACCGAGACCACCGCAGGGGCGCAGAACCAGCAATGAGAGTTGGGGAACTCACCAGCTCTCTCCTCGCCGTCATCGCGCTGACCCTCGTCGTCGAAACGGTCAGCGCGCAGACCCGGTACATGTATCTGAAGGGGGAGAGCGTCGCGCCGGCTTACGAGGGCTGGTGGCCGAACGCTGACGGCTCGTTCACCATGTTCTTCGGCTACATGAACTCCAACTGGGAAGAGGAGTTCGACGTGCCGATTGGTCCCGCGAACGGCTTCGAGCCGGGCGACGCGGATCAGGGCCAGCCGACGCACTTCTATCCCCGCCGGACCCCGTTCCTCTTCACCGTGCGGGTCCCGAGGGATTTCGGGACCAAAGAACTGATCTGGACGCTGACGACCCACGGCAAGACGCTCAAGGCCTATGCGTCGCTGAAGAGCGACTACCAGATCGATCCGCAAACGATTTCGACCGAAGTGGGAGGCGACGGCGGCAGCCTCCGGGACGAACTGCGCACCAATGTCGCTCCCGAGCTGAAAATCGAAGGGGAGAAGCGGCGCACGGTCAAGGTCGGCCAGCCGCTGTCCCTGGCCATCGTCGCAAAGGATCCCGACAACGTTCCCGCGAGGCGCGCCGGGCGCGGTGGCGCTGCGGCGACCGCGGCCGCCGTCTACCGTCCGCCGCAGACGTCGGTGATGTCCAGCCCGGCGGGCCTGCGATTTTCGTGGGTCGTCTATCGCGGCAAGGCGTCGACCGTGACGTTCAGCCCGGAGCAGATGAAAACCTGGACCGATTCGCGCGCCTACGCCAACTCGCCGTGGTCGCCGCCGTACATCCTTCCCGAGGTGCCGCCGGACAACCGGTGGCTGGCGTCCGCCACGTTCGCGGAACCGGGCACTTACGTCCTGCGCGGCGTCGCCAGCGACGGATCCCTGTTCACCTACGACAACATTACCGTCACCGTCACGCAGTGATTTTCATATCAACCACGCCGACCCTGAAAGGGTCGGCCTACAGAGTAGGGTCGCCTACGGGAGTAGGGCGGCCTACAGGAGTCGTGATCATGTCGATGCTCAAGTTATCCGTGTCTGCCGTCGCGGGTGTCGCGATGGTCGGCGCCACTCTGGCGGCGCAGGCCCCTGCGGCCCAGGCGCTGCCGCCCGTGCCCGGTGGATCGGCGGTCACCCTGGCGAACCGCTACCAGGTGACGCCGGACGTCACGTATCTCACCGCGAGCAACGGCTTCGAGGTGAAGCTGGATGTGTACCGCCGGCGCGACGTCCAGACCCCGCAGCCGACGCTCGTCTTCTATCACGGCGGCGGATGGGTGGCCGGCTCGAAGGATGCCGCGCTCATGTCGTTCATGCCCTGGATCGATATGGGCTGGAACGTGGTCAACGTCGGCTATCGCCTGCTGCGCGTCGCCGGCGCGCCAGCCGCCGTCGAGGACGCGCAGTGCGCGCTGCGCTACATCGCGGCGCCCGCGCAGGCCAAGCAGTTCAACATCGATACGTCGCGGATCATCGTCACCGGCGAGTCGGCCGGAGGCCACCTCGCGCTCGTCGCCGGCATGATCCCGGCGTCGGCCGGCTTCACGAGCATCTGCTCGGGCGGCGGCTTCACCGGCTTCGAGGCGGCGGTGCCGCCGGTCGCGGCGATCATCAATTGGTACGGCATCACCGATCTCAACGACATGCTCGCCGGCGCGAACGCGCGGTCGTATGCCGTCCAGTGGATCGGCGCCGTTCCCAGCAGGAACGAGCTCGCGAAGAGCGTGTCGCCGCTCACCTACGTGCGTGCCGGCCTGCCGCCGATCCTGTCGATTCACGGCGACGCCGATCCGATTGTTCCCTACACCCACGCGACGCGCCTTCACGAAGCGCTCGCCAAGGCCGGGGTCAGCAATGAACTGTTCCCTGTCGCCAAGGGCGGTCACGGCAATTTCAACGCGGAGCAGCGGACGCAGATCTACGCAAAGATCCGAGAGTTCCTGACGCGCATGCGTCTGAGCTGATTACAAATCGCGACGCCGGCGCCGATTTCTGAAATCGGCGCGCGGCCATCCGCCGCGAAGATCTCCCGTTTTGCGTTGATTTTCTGGCACACCTCTTGAGGAAGGGGAGGTGTGCTGTTGATCGTCGCGCTCCTCGTCGTCGGCGTCGTGGTCTTCCGCCTGATGAAGCCCGACGAGCGCCACAAGACCACCGCCAAGGCCGTCGAGCTCTTCCATCAGCTGAACGCCGCGAGGGCGAACATCCGGCCTTGCGAACCCCTTCGAACCAACCTGCGCGAGCGGACGAGCCGTGTGTTCGTCACGCCGGCAATCGGCGCCGCGCTGGTCCTGACGTTCGTGACGGGCAGCGCCGATGCCCTCGCCAACCTCGGCCCGGAGACGACGGCCGGCCAATGGTGGCGGCTGGTGACAGCCGCGTTCGTGCCGACGGGGTTTATCGGCCTCATCGCGACGCTCATCGGCTTCGTGCAGCCGGCTCTTCTCCTCGAGCGGCTCGTCGGCCACAGCGCTCTGGCGGTGGTGTACGTCGCCGCGGCTGCGACCGGCGGCGTCGCGCAGCTGGCGACGAACCCATTGGAGGTGAATCTCGGCCCGAGCCCGGCGGTGTGCGGTTTGTACGGTCTCCTGGCCGTGGTGATCGCCATGGGCGCGGTTCGGCCGTCGCCGGTGACGATCCCGTTCCTGGCCGTCAAGCGCATGGCTCCCGCCATGGGTCTGTTTCTGCTCTATAGCATCGTGACCGGGCAGTACAGCGGCGTCGACAGCATTGGTTTCATCACTGGACTGGGATGCGGCCTCGTGCTGGCATTCGGTCTCGGCGAGCGAAAACCCCCGGTCCGCCGCATCGCCGGGGCTCTGGCGGCGGCCGCCATCATCACCATCGGCGTTGCGTTCTCGATCGGCAGCATCATCGACGCACGACCGGAACTCGCGGCCGTCGTCGAACTGGAACGCCGCACCGCCGACGCGTACAACACAGCGGTCGAGAAGTTCCGGCTGGGGCGCATCAAGACCGACGCGCTCGTGAAGCTGATCGAACAGACGATCGTGCCAGAGCTCCAGGCGGCGGAGAAACGCGTGACGGCCCTCGAGAGCATCCCGAAGGAGCAACAGCCGCTGGTCACCCACGCCGAGGAGTTCCTGCGGCTGCGGAGCGAAAGCTGGAAGCTCCGGTCGGAGGGACTCAAGACCACGAATATGCTGCGCCTGCGGCAGGCGGAACGAACCGAGCGCGCATCGCTTGGCGCCCTCGAACAGATCAAGCCGAAGACCGACGCGGCCAAGACCGACGCGGCCAAGACCGGCGAGGCCAAGGCCGGCGAGGCCAAGACCGATACCGCCAAGGCCGACGCGCCTCCAGCCCGCTGATCCAGAATAAGGGCCAGGATGGCCAGTGACTGAAGGCGTCGATCCCGACGGCGACGTCGCCGACGGCGTCGAGCGGCGTCTCGATCCGCGGCACATTTCCCATCAGCAGAGAGCCGGCTGGATCGCTGCGGCGTTTCTGACCGGCGTGTCGTTCATGGCCGCGCTCGTGTTCTGGGCCACGACCGGATTCTCGCTGGTGGCCCTGGCAGCATCTGCCGCGGGCTGGCTCGTGTTCAGTGGGCTGCTGGCGTGGCATGCGCAGGCGTGGCCGGAGATCGCCTACCGGCATGCTTCCTACAAGGTGGACCGCCAGGGAATCGAGATCCGCCGCGGCGTCTTCTGGCGCACGATCATCAACATCCCGCGCTCGCGCGTTCAGCACACCGACGTCTCGCAGGGGCCGCTCGAGCGCACGCACGAGCTCGGCACGCTGGTCGTCTACACGGCCGGAACCGATCACGCCCGTGTCGATTTACACGGCCTGGCCCATGCGCGGGCGCTCCGGATTCGCGAACACCTCCTGCCGAAGGAAGAAAGCGATGCCGTCTGAAGAACGGCTCCACCCGGTCTCGATTCTGTTCTCGTTCGGCAGGAGCCTCAAGGCGTTTGCGCTGCCCGGCCTCGTCGGCCTGGTGATCGCGGCGAGGCGGCCCGGCCCGAACGTCGATGCGTGGATGATGCTGTTTCTCATCCCCGCGGCGGTAGCGGCGATCGTCCGCTACTGGTCGTTCCGCTTGCGCTACGAAGGAACCGAGCTGGTGATCCGTTCCGGCCTGATCTTCCGGAACGAGCGTCACATCCCCTACGCGCGCATCCAGAACCTGGACGCGGTCCAGAACGTGTTTCACCGCCTGCTGGGCGTGATCGAAGTGCGCGTCGAAACGGGTGCTGGTTCCGAACCCGAGGCGACGATCAGTGTGCTGCCGGCGGCGGCGCTCGACGAGATGCGCCGCCGCGTCTTCGGTCGTGAAGTCCCCGCCCAAGAGGCTCCTCAAGCGGGTGAGCGCACCCTGTTGCAGGTGCCGCTCGGCGAGCTGCTGCTCCACGGGTTCCTCGTCAATCGCGGAATGGTCGTGATCGGCGCCATCTACGGGATTCTGTGGCAGCTCGACGTGCTCGATCGCGCCTGGGGTCTGATTATCGGGGAAGAGGTCACCGAGGAGGGTGTGGTCCGCGAGCTATTCGAGGGGATCGCCGCCGGCGCGGGGGTGTCGTGGAACCAGATCGCCGTGGCGGCAGCCGCGGTGCTGGGCTTTCTGGCCGTGGTGCGGATTGCGTCGATGTGCTGGGCTGCTGTGCGGCTCTACGGATTCCGGCTGACCGCGGTCGGCGAGGATCTTCGAATCGAGTACGGCCTGTTGACTCGCTTCACGGCCACGATTCCCGTCCGGCGGATTCAGTCGGTGACGATCACCGAAGGGCCGCTCTACCGGATGCTCGATCGCGTGTCGGTTCGGGTCGAGACGGCAGGCGGCCGCGCCGGTCGGGAAGGCGCCGCCGCCGCCCGCGAGTGGCTCGCGCCGCTGATTCGCCGCGCAGGGCTCGTGCCGCTGATGGCCGAAGTGATGGGGGACGATCTCGCGGACGGTAAGCCGTTGACGGACTGGATGCCCGTTCATCCGCGGGCGTTCCGCCGCGCCGTGAAGCGCCGGGTGTTTCTGGCAATCGTCATCGCCCTGGCGGCGGCCGCCGTCATCGGCTGGCGCGGATTGATCGTGGCCGTGGTGACGATTCCGTGGAGTGTGCTGGCGTCGCGCCGCCATGTCGAACACCTCGGCTGGACGGCCTCCAGCAACCTGGTCGCGTTCAAGAGCGGGTGGCTCTGGCGCAGCGTGACGATTGCGCGGGTGTCGCGCATCCAGGCGGTGACGCTCGTCGAATCGCCGTTCGATCGCCGCGCCTCGATGGCGCGCGTCCGGGTTGACACGGCCGGCGCGAACGAACGGTCGCATCGGATCGACATTCCGTACCTTGCGCGCGACCACGCTGCCGAGCTGCAGCTCAGGCTGGCGGCACAGGCCGCGGACACGGCTTTTCATTGGTGAGCTGGGCCCGGCCTCCGTAGATTCGGAACGGATATAATCCCGTCGCTTATTTGGCCTTTGAGAAGGAGCGCACGAATGTCTTTGTTTCGCCGCGTGAAATACGCTGCCGTTGCCGCTGTCGTGTCGGGCGGGGGATGGGTCGTCTACGGTCAGACTGCCGCCACGCCGACTAATGGCGCACCGAACCCTTTCCAGACCATTGAAGGCCATTTCAAAGTGCCCGACGGTCGGACCTGGGGCTCGACCAGCGCGGTCGACATCGCGCGCGACGGCCGATCGATTTGGGTCGCTGAGCGCTGCGGTACGAACAGCTGCGTCGCCGATCCGCCGACGGGCAAGATGTCGCCGCTGAATCCGGTGCTCCTGTTCGACGAGTCCGGCACGCTCGTTCGCAGCTTCGGCGCTGGCATGATGGCATTTCCACACGGCATCCATGTCGATCGCGACGGGAACGTGTGGGTGACCGACGGCAACGGCAACGCGCCGCAGGCCGCGCGCGGCGCTGGCGGCGGCCGCGGAGCCGGCGCCGGCGGTGGAGCCGGGGCTGGCGGCGGCGCGGCGGGTGGCGGAGCAGCCGGTGGCGGGGCAGCGGGCGGTGGTGCTGCCGGTGGCGGGGCAGCGGGCGCTGGGGCAGCGGCGGGCGGCGCGGCGCAAGCTGGCGGCCGCGGCGCGGCGCCGACGGCGCCTCCTCCGGGAGCGACCGTGGGACACCAGGTCTTCAAGTTCAGCCCCGAAGGAAAAGTGCTCCTGACGATCGGCATCGCCGGCGGCGCGACCGGTCCGAGTCAGTGCTGCTGGCAGCCGAACGACGTCATCACCAACGAGAAGGGCGAGATCTTCATTTCCGAGGGGCACGGTGCGAATCCGAACGACCGCGTCCTCGTTTACAGCCCCGATGGGAAGACCATCCTGCGTCAATTCGGAAAACGCGGTGCGGGCCCCGGGGAGTTCAATCAGCCGCACGCCCTCGCGTTCGATGCGCAAGGGCGTCTCTTCGTCGGTGACCGCGGGAACAACCGGGTGCAGATCTTCGATCAGTCGGGTAAGTTCATCGCCGACTGGCCGCAGTTCAGCCGGCCGAGCGGTCTCTTTATCGACCGCAACGGCATGCTGTACTCGGCGGACTCGGAATCGGGCTCGGTGAATCCTGCGCATGGTGCCTGGAAGCGCGGGCTCCGATGGGGCAGCGTCAAGGATGGCAAGATCATCGGGTTCATCCCGGATCCGTCCGGTGAAGGCGTGACGTTCGCGGAGAAGGACGGCAAGCCTGTCCTCACCCGAGCGGACGGGACACCCGGGCCGGGCGGCACGCTTGCGGCGGAGGGCGTTGCGGTTGACGCCGCGGGCAACATCTACGGCGCCGAAGTCGGCCCGCGCAAGGTTCAGAAGTACATAAGAAAGAAGTAGCCCGGGACCTTCAGGTCCCGGGAAGTAGCCCGGGACCTTCAGGTCGCGGGACCCTACAGGGGGCACGAATGACTCGAAACATCATCGCGGTTGCCGCGGCTGCCGTCCTCGCGATGTCCGGGTGGCGGGTGTTCGCGCAGGCCAAGGTCGAGCCGGTCAACGATCGGCCCAGCCCCTACGTCGTCGTCGAGAACTTTTTCAAGCTGCCGGCCGGCCGCCAGTGGGGCGCGACGAGCGCGGTCGAGATCGACAAGGACGGCACATCGATCTGGGTGGCCGAGCGTTGCGGCGGCAACAGCTCGTGCGTGTCGAACCCGGTCGACCCGATCCTGAAATTCGATGCGAAGGGGAACCTCGTCACGAGTTTCGGCAAAGGGATGATCGTGTCGCCGCACGGCATCCACGTGGATCGTGACGGCAACATCTGGGTCACCGATTACCAGGACGATTCCGGCAACGGCGGCCGTGGAGCGCTGAGCGGCTCTGAACCGCCGGCCGGCGGCCGCGGCCGCGGCGATGCGGCGGGACGCGGCGGCGCGGCGGGTGGTGCCGGAGACGCGGCGGCTCGCGGCGTGGCAGCGCGTGGCGATGCTCAGGGCCGTGGAGCGGCCGCGCCGCAGCCGATCCCTCGCCCGGGCGCGACCAAGGGCCACCAGGTGCACAAGGTCAGCCCGGCCGGCAAACCGCTGATGACGATCGGCAAGCCGGGCGGCGCCGACGCGCCCGACTGCTGCTGGCAGCCGAACGACGTGATCACGAATCAGAAGGGCGAGATCTTCGTCGCGATGATTCACGGCGCCGGCGGGCGGATCATGAAGTTCACGCCGGAGGGCAAGTTCATCAAGTCATGGGGTGAGGCGGGATCCGGACCGGGGCAGTTCAGCACTCCGCATAGCCTGGCCTTCGATTCAAAGGGCCGGCTGTTCGTCGCCGATCGCGGCAACGTGCGGCTGCAGATCTTCGATCAGGAAGGGAAGTTTCTCGAGGAATGGAAGCAGTTCAGCCGGATCAGCGGGATCTACATCACGCCCGATGACACGCTCTACGCCGCCGATTCGGAATCGAGCGCGACGTCGAATCCCGGCTGGCTGCGCGGCATCCGCATCGGCAGCGCGCGCGACGGCAAGGTGCAATATCTCATCCCCGATCCCGCAGGTCCAGAAGCTGCCAAGGGAGGCACCAGCGCCGCGGAAGGCGTCGCCGTGGATCGCGCCGGCAACGTCTACGGGGCGGAGGTCGGCCCGACGGATGTCAAGAGATACGTCAAGAAGTAAAGACACCCTACGGTGCTCGGCGTCAAAAGCACTGTAGGGTGCTTTTCCGTCAAGTGCCGTGTAGGGTGCTTCCGGTCAGAAGCTTCGTAGGGTGCTTTCCGTCAAAAGACCTGTAGGGTGCTTCGTCAAGAACTCTGTAGGGTGCCGTTGTCGGAGGTGTACATGCGTCGTGGGCGCGGCGTCCAGAGTTACGGCTGGAGCATTGCGCTCGCGGTTGCGCTCGTTGGGCTGCTTCCGCGCGCGGTCAAAATCCCCCAGCCTGGCGAGATCCGTCCCCTCACCGCGGCCAGTTCGTGACGGTTGCCGAAGGCGTCAGCCTCGAAGTGCTCGACTGGGGGTGGCACCGGTCGTACCCTCGTCCTGCTGGCCGGCTCGGGGAACACAGCGCACGTCTTCGACGAGTTTGCTCCCAAGCTGACGGACTGCTGCCATGTTGATGGCATCACACGCCGGGGATTTGGTGCCTCGTCCCAGCCGGAGAGTGGATACGACGACCAGCGGCTTGCCGACGACTTGTGGCAGGCGCTCAACGCGCTCAAGCTCGATCGTCCCGTGCTCGCCGGTCATTCGATGGCCGGTGGGGAATTGACGACCGTTGGCAACTGGCGCTGTTCGAGAAGCCCAGAACGTCGCTGGATGAACTGGCGCCTGACGACCCGCAGCCGCGCAACGATCAGGAGCGCCAGGCACTCCTGGAAGGCTCGGCGTTGTTCAAGTCGGTGGTGGACCGCTGGGTGGCAAATCTGACGAAGAGCGTACCCAACGCGCGCATCGTCGAGCTGCCACGGCCGGACACTTCGTGTTCATCAGCCGCGAGAACGAGGTCTTGATTGAGATCCGCCGCTTCATGGCGAGCCTCAAGTGAGCGGCGGATGCAGCACTCTATAGCGTCAGTCGCCAAGCACCGTCAGCGGAAGGAGCAGCACCCTGGGGCGTAAGAGAGCAGGCACGGTCGGCGAAGCCGCAGCACCCTACAGCGAAGTCAGCAAGCACCTTCAGCGGACGTCTCGTCACCATCTACATGCCGTCGGCCACTGTTCGCATGGGGCGACCGCGTTCGTCTTTGTATACACGAGAGTGGTCGATCCCGCCGCCACGGTAATCGTGACGGTCAGCGTCTTGCCGTCGGCGCTGAGCGCGAGATGCTCGGTCGTGCCGTCTCGCTCGAGCACGAGCCCCTTCGCGCTCACCTGATAGAGCTTGGCGAGGCTCTCGTTGATGTCGCTGCCGACGACCGCGGTCCCGTTCGCAGCCTGAGCGACGTAGAGCGTCGGCGGGGCGCCGCCCGCGCCGAGGCCGGTCAATCCCGCCCCTTTGGTGATCTGGCTGGCGTCGCGATTCAGCCGCCACGTTCCCGAGTGATCGGGTGCCTGGGCAACCACGCCTACACTCAGAGCAACGAAGAGTCCCACTCCGAGAGCCCAAGAGTGGCAGCCTCTGCGCTCTGCGCCTCTGCGTCCTCTGCTCCCTCTGCGTCCTCGTAACGTCACTTGATCCCCACATCCAGCGCGACGATCTTTTCCCGATCTCTCGCGTACAGGGTAGTACCCGCCAGGGTCGGGACCGTCCACGCGACGGTGTCGAAGATCTTCGCCTGGGACAGAACGGTTGCGCCCTCCGGGGTCAGGCGCGTGAGCGCCAGGTCGCCGTCCTCGTCGAGGATGATCGCCTTGCCGTCGGCATGGATGAGCGTGGCCTGCGCGAACCCGCGATTCTGCCACGCCGGCTGGCCGGTCTTGAGGTTGATGGCGGTCAGGAACGCCGGGCCCATGTCGCCGCTCGTGCCGTACACGTGATCGCCGATGCGGATCGCATTGAGGAACATGAAGCGTACGCGGCCGTTGAACCACAGCTCCTCGACGCTGGTGGACTCGCCCTTCGACGCCAGCCGGACCGCGCGGCTGCCGGCGCGATACCCGGACGACATGAACAACACGTTGTCGCTGCCGAAGATTGGCAGGCTGAAATTGAAGTCGTTGCCGGGGTCATGTGGGTGGGCCCAGAGCACGCGGCCGTTGTCCGGGTCGACGCCCGTCATGTGGCTGCCGGCGAAGACGACGAGCTGCTCGCGGCCATTCAGCGTGATCAGGATCGGCGATGCGCCGGAGATGAGGTAGTCGCCGTTCTTCCAGGCGACCGCACCATCGCTCTGCCGAAACGCCATCAGCGATTGCCCGGGCCCGCCGACCATCGTGATGACCGTGTCCTTGTAAGCGATGGGACTGCTGGCATGCCCCGACTTCACGACCGGCCGGATGAGCAGCGGCGGCGCGCCGAACTCTGCGACCAGATCGTGCGACCAGAGAACCTTGCCGCTCCGCTTGTCGAACGCGTGGAATTGCAGGTTCGTGCCCGACGTGAAGAGCCGATCGCCGACGATGAGCGGCGTCGCGTGCGGGCCGGCGCCGCGGCTGAAGTCGGCGATCCGCGAGGGGTACTTGTATTCCCAGAGCGTTTTGCCGGTGGCCGCATCCATCGAGACGACGACCTCTTCCGGCTGCCACGGGCCGCGGCGCGGCTCGCCGACGCGGTACATCGTATAAAGACGTCCCGCGTCGACGAGGATGCTCGAGTGGCCGTTGCCGAGCGGCCGGCTCCAGACCACCGGCGGCCCAGAGGCCGGCCACGCGTCGGCGAGCGGCGGCCCGTTGGTGACCATGAAATTCCGGTTCGGCCCGCCCCACTGCAGCCACGACGCAGACGGGGCTGCCACTGGTTCCGGCCGACCCTGAAGGGGTCGGCCTACACCGACCTGCAGCTCGGCGACCAGGTTCTGCGCCCCGTACAACTTGGTCAGTGCCTCGAGGATCGCCGCGCTGTGCACCGCGATCGCGCGCGCTCCGTCGGCTTCGTCGACGTACGCGTACCGGTTCGCGAGCTTCTGCTGGTTGCTGTCGAAGTTGATGCCGACGATTTCGGCGTTGCGGTTGACGACCGGGCTTCCGGAATTCCCCCCGACGGTGTCGCCGGTGTACACGAAATTGAACGGCGTCGCGAGGTTCAGCGTCGCCTGTCCCTTGCGCCAGCGTTCCGCGAGATCGTAGGGGGGCCTGGCGCTGAAGCTTTCGGCGCGGTCGAACAGACCGAAGAACGTCGTCTTCCACGGGACCAGCGTCGAATCCTCTTCGTAGCCGAGCGCCCGGCCGAAGCCGAGCCGAAGCGTGGAGTTGGCGTCGGGGTAGACGGTACGTCCGTAGACTTCGAAACGCGCGTTGGCAATCTGCTGCCCGGCGGCCGCCTCGACGCTGCGGATCCGCTCGTCGCGCCAGTCGAGGACTTCGCGCACGACGCGGTCGACGCGCCGTGCCAGGGCCAGCAGCGGATCCGCGGACGCGCGAATGGCCGCGGCGCCGCCATCGAGCAGCGCCTTGCGCGCGGAGACGTCGAGCAGGCGCGTGCCGGCGATCGCCTCGTGGGCCACGTCTCGCGCCGGCCGCCCTTGAAGCGCCGCCCTGACGAACGGATCCTCCGGCCCCAGCGTGCGTTGCGCCGCGTCGAGCCAGCCGCCGAGGACGGCTTCCTCGAGGTCCGAGTACAGCGGAGCGTCGGACAGGAGCGACGCCCGCGCGGCGCTGCCATCGGGACCATCGACGTACCGAACCAGCGACAGCGCGTGGCTCGCCGCGGTCGACGGCGTCAGCGTCGAGAACGAGATGCGCGGCGCCATGCGCGGCAGTTCGGCGTACGCGGCCTCGATCCGCGGCCAGGCATCGCCGTACGCCTTCAGCCATTTCGGGTTGGCCGCGACCGCCGCCCGCAGCGCCTGCTGTTCCTGCGCTTTTCTCTCCAGGATTCGCGCGCTCTCGATGCCTTTCTGCTGGCCCTCCAGCCGCTTGAGCGAGTTCTCGAGCGAGCGGATCGTCGCATTCGCGCGGCGCGCCGCGTCGCCGCCGGTCTGCGCATAGGCGGCAAGCGTGTCGCGGCGGGCCGTCCACACCTGCTTCTGCAGCGGGTTGCCGACGTCGCGCTGATAGCGAATCTGGGTTGCGGTCAGCAGCCGATCTGTCGTGCCCGGATACCCCGCGAGCACGAGGAATTCGCCCTCGGTCACGCCGCGGGCCGACCATCGGAGGTAGTGGTCGGTACGCGCCGGCTGGCCGTTCTCGTACGCCCGCAGGAACGTGACGTCGAGGTCGTGGCGAGGAAAGGTGAAATTGTCGTAATCGCCGCCGAAGTAGGCCATCTGTTCTTCGGGCGCGAACACGAGGCGGACGTCGGTGAAGCGTTTGTATCGGTACAGCCAGTACTCACCGCCGTTGTAGAGGGCGACGACATCCGACCGGAGGCCGGTCTGATCCCGCGACTCGCGCTCGATTGCGGTCATCGCCGCGCGGCGCGCCGTTGCGGCCGCGGCATCGCTCGCGCCCGGTGTCACCGCGCCGTGCACGCGCGCGGTCACGTTCTCGTGCGAGACCAGCACGTCCGCCGTGAGGTCGGGACATTTCAGCTCTTCGGCGCGCGTTCGAGCGTAAAAACCCGACCTGACGAAGTCGCGCGACGCGGTCGAGAGCTTCTGAACCACCCCTGCTGCGACATGCTGGTTGGTCAGGATGAGCCCGTCCGGAGAGACGAACGACGCCGTCCCCGAGGTGGCGGGTTCCACGAGCCGCACCACTGAAAGGCGAAGGTGGTCGAGCCAGGCCGCCTCCGGCTCGAACCCGTAGCGCTCCTTCCATGCAGCGCGCGGCGGATTGTCGAAGGTCCACATGCCTTCGTCGGCGCCGGGCCGTGCGGCGCCGCACAGCAGCAGCACCACCAGTGCGGCGCTGCGCCACCGGGCGAGGATGAAAGATGAAGTCTTGATCACAGGCCGGTAGGATACCCGACCGGCGAGGCGGGAATCGAGCAGCGGCTACCGCCTGTCAAGCGCCGCCGGTTCCATCGTGACGAGACGTCGCACTTCAGAGACGAGGACGGCGCCATCGAGCGGCTTCAGCAGCACGTGATCCGCTCCGGCCTCGATGACCCGATCGGGATACTGCCGGTCGTCGTAGCCCGTGACGGCGAGCACCCGCACCGCGCGCGTTCGCGGATCGGCGCGCAGCTTGCGGCACAGTTCGATTCCATCGAGCCCTGGAACGGCGATATCGGTGAGCACGAGGTCCGGCAGCGTTTCGATCGCCTTGGAAAAGGCCTGGAAGCCGTTGTGTGCTTCGAGCGTATCGAAGCCACTAGCCGCGAGAACACCCATATAGAAGTGTCGCGTCTCGGGATCGTCCTCGACGACCAACACGCGCGGCGACGGATGTGCCGCGTCCGGTGCCCAACCGGCAAGCTCGTCGGACATGTGCTGGGCATCCTATGGTGTGCGGATTCCGCTCGCAAGCTGGGCAGTATCCTGGGGCCGCCGGTCGCGCGGCCGTGCCTGGCAGCACCCGATCCGGCGAAGGGCGGCCCGCAGCCGATCCAGATCCACGGGTTTTGGAATGAACGCCCGTGCCCCCAGCTCACGCGCCCGCGCTGCGCCCTCGACTGTTCCCGAGACGACAACGACGGGGATCCACGCGAGCGAGCGATCCCGGAGCTGCGCTGCACGGAAATGCGCCCCGTCCATCTGCGGCAGCGTCAGATCGAGGACGATGATGCAGGTGTCTGCCGTGGATCGAAGGTGGACGAGCGCATCGCGTCCGGTGGCGGCGGTCGCGACGGCATACCCATCCGCGCTGAGCGCGAGGCGCACCAGTTCCTGCGAGTCCGGGTCGTCGTCCACGAACAGCACCGCGCACCGGTGGGCGACGTCAGGCATGACGCGCCTCACGAAGCCTGGCCGCCGCGAGCTGTTCGATCATCAACGCAAGCTCCAATGGATCGATCGGCTTCGTCACGTGCATCTGGTAGCCCGCCTTCAGCGCGCGCCGGCGATCGTCGGCGCGTGCGAGACCGCTCAGAGCGGCAGCCGGTGTCAGCCCTCCAGCGCGTTCGTCCATGGCCCTGATCTGGCGGATCAGTTCCAGGCCGTCCTCGTCCGGCATCACGAGATCGCTGACGAGCACGTCCGGCCGATCCCGGAGGAAGTGGTCGCGCGCTTCGTGCGCGGAGCTCGCGGTGCGCACGACGGCCCCATAGTGTTCGAGGCTCGTGCGGACGAGCTCACGATCCTCATCGTTGTCGTCGACGACGAGAATCGACAGGCCGCGGAGGAGCGGCGTCGATTCGACGGGTGCGGTCTCGTCGGGGACGCCCGTCTTGGCGGCGCGTATCGGCATGCGGACCTCGAACTCCGCTCCTCGATGTGGGCCGGCGCTTCGAGCCGTGATCGTGCCCCCATGCCGTTCGACGAGATGGCGGGCGATGGCCAGGCCGAGACCGAGCCCGCTGTACGCCCGCGTGGTGCCCGTTTCGCCCTGGCGAAACCGCTCGAACAGCTGCTGTGCCGTTTCAGGCGGAAACCCCACGCCGGTATCGCGGACGGCAATCCGCAGCGCGCTCCCCGCGGATTCGACCCTGACGGTGACGTGGCCACCTGCCGGAGTGAACTTGACGGCGTTCGAGACCAGGTGCCAGACGATCTGGTGCAGGCGGTTGGGATCGATCGAGACGGCGCCCAGCTTCGGGTCAAGGTATGTCTCGATGACGACGCGCTTCAGTTCGGCTGACTGCCTGACCGTGTCGATAGCTCCTTCGATGACCGGATGGACCATCGTCGGCCGCGGCGCCACCAGCAGCCTGCCCTCGACGATTCGCGAGACATCGAGCAGGTTTTCGATGAGGCGCGACTGCGCCCAACCGGCGCGCTCGATCGCGGCGACCGCCCGAGACGTCTGGCCTTCATTCAGCTTGCGGCCGGCGAGAAGCCGCGCCCAGCCCAGGATGGAGTTCAGGGGCGTCCGAAGCTCGTGGGACAGTGTCGCCAGAAACTCGTCCTTGACCCGGCTTGCGTCTTCCGCGCGCCGCGACTGCTCGTCGGCCGTGGCCAGCAGTGCTTCGTATCGATGCGACAGCTTCCCGATCCGGATGCGAAGACTCGCGGCGACGACGAGGGCCGCGCCGATGGCGACCACCGGTGTGGCCAGCATTCGCCTCAGCTCTGCCCGTCCGGGACCCGGCATGACCATTTTCGTGGTGCAATCTGGCCGCCCGATTCAAGGTCCCTTTCGACCGGGTTGGCTCAAGTCTTGAAGCACAGGAGGCCGCATATGGCTGGGGTTGTGCGCGTGGCGGCGGTGGGAGACCTGCACTGTACCCGGACGTCTCAGGGTGCGTTCCAGGCCCTGTTTTCGCGCATCGCCGAATCGGCAGAGGTGCTGGTGATGGCCGGCGACCTGACCGACTACGGCCTCCCTGAGGAAGCGCGCGTCCTGGCGAAGGAACTGGCGGCGGCGCGGCTGCCGACGGCCGCTGTGCTTGGCAATCACGATTTCGAGTCCGGCAAGCAGGATGAGATACGTAAGATTCTGACTGACGCGGGAGTCACGGTGCTCGACGGCGATGCCTGCGAGCTACATGGGATCGGCATCGCCGGCGTGAAAGGATTCGGCGGCGGCTTCGGCCAGCGCGCGCTGGGTCCGTGGGGCGAACCGCTGATCAAGCAGTTCGTCCACGAAGCGGTCAACGAAGCACTGAAGCTCGAAGCGGCGCTGGCGCGTCTCCGCACCGAACGGCTCGTGGCGCTGTTGCACTACGCGCCGGTGCAGCAGACGGTCGACGGCGAGCCGCTCGAAATCTATCCGTTCGTGGGTTCGAGCCGCCTCGAGGAGCCGATCGGCCGCTACCCGGTGTCGTTCGTCGTGCACGGCCACGCGCATCGAGGTCAGCTCGAAGGGCGCACGAAGTCGGGCGTCCCGGTCTACAACGTGTCGATGCCGCTCCTGACCCGCTTGTTCCCCGACCGTCCAGCGTTTCGTGTCTTCGAAGTACCGTACCCGAAGCCGCGTCGGCAACGCCGTTCAATCGGGGACGCCGCGCTTCCGACGCCGTGGCTTCCTGAGGTGGTGATGGAAACCTCGACTGCACGAGCGATCAACGATCCGGCCGCCGAGTTCTACATCGACGCCCTGCGCAAGCTCCAGGCGACGAACATCCCGTTCCTCCTCGGCGGCGCGTTCGCGTTCTCGCACTACTCGGGTGTGCCGCGCGAGACGAAGGACATCGACGTGTTCGTGAAGCCGGACGACTGTCCGCGGGTTCTGGCCGCCTTCGCCGAGCTGGGCTATGAGACTGAGGTGCCGTTCCCGCACTGGCTGGGCAAGATTCACAACCGCGACTACTTCATGGACGTGATCTTCAGCTCGGGGAACGGAGTTGCGCGCGTCGACGACCTGTGGTTCGACCATGCGCCCCGGACCAACGTGCTCGGCCTGATCGTGAGGCTGTGCCCCGTTGAAGAGATGATCTGGTCCAAGGCGTTCATCCAGGAGCGCGAACGGTTCGACGGCGCCGAAGTGCTTCACCTGCTGCGGGAGACGGGCCCCTCGCTCGACTGGCCGCGGCTGCTGATGCGTTTCGGCGACTACTGGCGCGTGCTGCTCAGTCATCTGATCCTGTTCGGGTTCGTCTATCCGGACAAGCGGCAGAACATTCCGGCGTGGGTGAACGACGAACTGCTCCGCCGATTGTCGGTGAGCCGGCCGAATCTGCAGAATGACGTCTGTTACGGGACGCTCTTGTCCCGCGAGCAGTACCTGCACGACATCGAACGGTTCAAGTACCGGGATGGCCGCGAAGAACCGGCGGGCCCGATGTCGCGCGAACAGATCGACATCTGGACGGGGGCGATTCCTGGCAAGGACGGGCGCTAGGTTCCCTCTACGTCTCTGCGTCCTCTGCTTCCTTTGCGTCCTCTGCTATTCAACAGCGCCCGAATCCCTCGCCGCACAATTTCTGTCGTCACGCCAAAGACCATGTGCCCGGCGAGCGCGCGCGCGTGGTGCTCGGGTGGATGTTCGGTCGTCGGCCCGGACAGGCGGGGGACCGGTAAGGCGGTTTCGTCAACGGTGGCCCAGATCGCAGTCCCGAAGGCCGCTCCACCCATCTGGCGCGTCGCCGGCGAGATTTCGTAGAACGCGCCGTACAGGCCGCCCATTGCCGCGCCAAACGCGTAACGCCGGTTCGAGTTCCGCTTCTCGGCGAAGTGACTCATCGCCCAGGTGCCGGCCAGTCCGCCGATCACCCCGGCGATTGCGCCTTTCGCCACGCGCGTTGTGTTCATGCCATCTCCTGCCGCAGCGACCCTAAGAGGGTCGCCCTACTGCTGGCGTTCGAGGAGCCACGCCAGCGTGCCAATCAGCTTCTCCCAAATCGGACGGCGCCGCCAGTCGGCAAACGTCACCTGGCGAGACTGCTGCGCATCAGCCTCGAAGTCGCACGTCAGCCGCGCCGCGGTCGCCGGACAGCAGATCGCGACGTTCATCTCGTCGTTGTGCTCGAACGATCGATTGTCGAGGTTTGTCGACCCGATCAACGACCACAAGTCATCCACGACCATCGTCTTGACGTGGGTCATGCCCGGCTGGTACTCGAGGATGCGCATGCCGGCCTTGACGAGCGTTCCGTATGAGCGCCGGCTCGCGAGCCGCAGGAACCGCTGGTCGGTCACCGGCCCGGGGACAATCGCGGTGATGGAGACGCCTCGCGCCAGCACGCGTTTGAGCGCGTTGCGGAAGGCCTTGTCCGGCAGAAAGTACGGCGTGCTGATGCGCACCGACCGTTCGGCGCCTTCGATGAGGGTCTGAAACAGCACACGCGAGGCGGTGGCGCGATCGGCGGGCGAGCTCTTGACGACGAACGCCCCGCTCCGGCCGACCTCGGGCAGATCCTTGTAGACGTCCTCGCCGCTCAGGATGACACCGCAGCACTCGAGATAGTTCTCGGCCGCGATGCCCTGGATGGCAGTCACCACCGGACCCTCGATGCGCGCCATCATGTCGCGCCAGATGGGCTTTCCGCCGAGCGGCTTCATCCACCAGTCGGCGATGCCGGCGCCGCCGACGAACGCGACTTCGCCGTCGATGACCAGCAGTTCGCGGTGGGTCCGGTTGTTCAGCCTGGCGAGGCGATACCACTTCAGCCGCTGGTACGGCTCCACGCGGCAGCCGGAGGGACGCAGCCGGCCTGCGATGTTCCGGAAGTTGCCAAGGCTCCCAACGGCATCCATGACCAGCGTGACCCGGACGCCGGCGCGCGCCCGCTCGGCGAGCGCCTCCACGAATCGATCGGCGACTTCCCCGCGCTTGAACATGTAGACCTCCATGTTCACCGTCTCGCGGGCGCCGCGGATCGCGTCGAGCATCGCGGGATAGAACGCCGGTCCGTCGGTCATCACCTCGATCGTGTTGCCGCCCCTGTAGGGCCCCTGGCACGCCGCCTCGATCATGCGAATGAAGTGGTCGCTCGACAAGTCGATCGGCGCGTCGAGCTTGTACGGGATGTGAGGAGCGAACAGCAGCACCAGCACGAACCACACGAGGAATGCGGCACCGACGTAGGTGAGGTAGTCCATGGGCGCGGTCAGCCTACCGGAACGAGCAGGGCGACCGGAAACTGCCCGAACACCGCCGACGCGTCGAGCCACACCGCGCCATCCGCGCGCGGCTCGACGCGAGCGCCCGTGATCGCGTCGCGGAACGCCGGCGGTCGGCCGTTGTCCGGGGGCAATACGACGCGCGTGTCACCCCAGACCCCGGCGCCGATCGGCGGCGTCGACCGCTCGCCGAGCAGACCGGCGACCAGCCGTGGCACGCAGGTGATCGCCGTCCCCTGCTGGTGCCGCCGGGCGAACGCGAAGAGATGCTCGCGGC
This sequence comes from uncultured Acidobacteriota bacterium, assembly GCA_963825245.1. GTDB lineage: Bacteria > Acidobacteriota > Vicinamibacteria > Vicinamibacterales > CAVVIG01 > CAVREM01. Next base: position 69,117 of record CAWGSJ010000014.1, on the reverse strand, counting down.
GATCACCCTCGACGGCCAGCGGCACGTAATCGCCGCGCTCGAAGATGCCGCCTAGCGACGCACGCTCGTGGAGCGCGCGAATCATGACGAACATCTTGAGGCGTCCGTCGCTTCGCTGCTCGAGGAGCAGGGCGGGCGGCACGTCCCGAGTGTCCTGGAGAACGCGCTGCCGCAGGGCGTAGTCGACCGGCCGGCGATTGTCCGGATCGACGAGCGAGAGATCCCACAACTCCGTGCCCTGGTAGAAGTCGGGGACTCCTGGCGCCGTGATCTTGATGAGGAGCTGGGCGAGGCTGTTGTAGATGCCGAGCTCGGCGACGCGGGCCTGAAGCGGCAGGAACGCCTCGAGGAATGGCCGGCGCGTGTCGAGAATGTCGTCGACGAATCGAAGCACTGCCGCTTCGTACGGCTCGGTGGGATTGAGCCAGCTCGTATTTCGTTTCGCCTCGCGCGTCGCCTTCAGCATGTATTGCTTGAGGCGCTCGGGGAAGGCGGCCTGACCCTCCGACGTAAACGGCCACGCGCCGACGAGCGTCTGGTAGAGGAGGTACTCGTCGTTGGCGGCGGGTGCCTCGACCCCTTCGACGTCGGTTCGATGGCGGCGGTTGAGCGCGCGCCACCTGGTCACCGCGTCCTTCCACGCCCCGGGAATTTCCGACAGGACGTTGAGGCGGGCGCGAACGTCCTCGCCGCGCTTCGTGTCGTGCGTCGACGTCGCCGACAGCGCCGAGGGCCACTGCCGCTGCCGTTCGCACATCCACGCATGCACGGCGGCGGCAGGGAGACCGAATCGCGTCGGGTCGGCGCCCACCTCGTTCAGCGAGACCAGCCGATTGTAGAGATAGAACGCCGTATCCTCGATGCCCTTGGCGGCGACGGGGCTGGTGATCTGCTGGAACTTGCCGATGAACCGCGCGCGCTCCTCGCACTCCTCGGAACTGGCGGCCAGCGTTTGCTTGAGCAGGACGCGCCGGATGAAGTCGAAGACCCTCGAGGTCGGGCCGGACGCGCGCTGGTGGGCTGATCGAATGGCCCGGGCGATGTGCCGATGGTCGTGTGGATTGGGGTCGCCCTCAGCCGTGATGTAGGTCCGGTAGACGGGGAAGCACGCAATCAGCTCCTTGATCGCGGCGATCAGGCTGTAGAGCGTGAAGTCGCGATAATGACGGTTCCGCTCCGATAACCGGTTCAGCCGGTGGCCGAGCGAGTTGATGTCGCCCGACATCGTGGCGTGGACGACCTGTTTGCGGCTGTGATAGGCGATTTCGTCGAACGACAGCCGTGAACGGGGCGCGCGAAGGAACCGCCTGTAAATGTCGTCCATCGCGCGCTCGTGTCGGCCGTCTACGAACAGGTTGTTGACAACCGCTCCGAGTTCATACCCGGTCGTTCCGTGCACCGGCCAGTCCGAGGGGAGCTGCTCGTCGGGCCCGAGAATCTTCTCGACCACCAGGTAGACGACACGATCCGGCGTCCCCGGGCCGTCGAACGACTCTGCGGCGCGAGCCTGCAAGCGGCGTAGATAGTCAGCCGGCGCGAAGAGGCCGTCGACGTGATCGATCCGCAGACCAGTCGGCGCGCCGCGCGCCAGCAGCTCGAGGACGAACTTGTGAACCTCGTCGAAGACCACCGGGTCTTCGACTCTCAACGCGACGAGTTGATTGACGTCGAAGAACCGCCGGTAGTTGATCTCTTCCGATGCGACGTGCCAGTCCGAGAGCCGGTACGACTGCTCGCCGAGCAGTCGGTCGAGGCGATCGAACGATCGGGGCTGCCCTCCGCTGCCGTTGAAGGCGGTCAGCGCGCGATTGATGGCTTCGCCAAGCCCGTTGCTCACCGCGACGAGTGCGGCGAGCCGCCGCTTCACGATTTCCTTCTCCCGCGATCGAACGACAATCGCACCCGGATCGCTGGTGGCGCGCGGCGGCAGATTGCCCGCCGCGGTCATGATGCTCCGAAGCTCGTCCTGGTCGGCGTCGCCGCCTGGCCCTTCGACTCCGCTCAGGGCAGGCCACTCCGACAACGCCACCTCGAGGATGTGCGGATACGTGTCCGGCGCAAGCGGCAGCCAGTCGTCGCCGTAGCGCACGACAAATGCGCCGTCGTGAAACTCGAGGGTGAGCTGCTGGTTTTCGAGCACCGAGCCGTAGTAGTCGCCGAGAATCGGAAGGAGCACCTTGTCAGCCAGCTCGTCCTTGATCGGCTTCCATTCGATGTCGAAGAAGCGCGCGTAGCGCGAGCTCGGTCCGTTCTCGAGGACGTCCATCCACCACGGGTTGGCTGACTGCGCAATGCCCATGTGGTTCGGCACGACGTCGAGGATGTGCCCCATGCCGGCCTGGCGCAGCGCCCCGACCCACGACCAGTACTCTTCATCAGTCCCGATCTCCGGATTGAGCATGGTCGGATCGGCGATGTCGTAGCCGTGGCGGCTGCCAGGGACAGCGCGCAGGTAAGACGAGGCGTAGCAGTCGCTGATCCCGAGCGCTTCGAGGTAGCCGACGATGTTGCGGGCGTCGCGAAAGGTGAAGCTCGCGTTGAACTGCAGCCTGTACGTCGCGATCGGAATGCGAGGGGAGACAGGCGTGACGGCGGTCACCTCTGCCGCAGTTGCAAGCCCAGCGCCAGCGCTTGCCGGCCGTAGCTCGGGAACCGAGCGAAGGCCGGGCTAGCTCGACAACCGTCCTTTTTCCGAGCTGGCAACGTCCTTGCGTTCATTCGGCGTGAATGAAATTCTTCGCCACGCTTGCGTGGGTTCTCCTCATCCTGGGCGGAACGTTACTCGCTCAGCCTTCAAGAGACGCAAACACCGCCCAGTTCGACACGACCGAAGCGCCGCCGCAATCGACGCAGATCGAACAGCTTTACGACGCGCTCTACCGACTGCCGCTCGCCGCCGGCCTGGCATCAGTGCTGGCACTGCGCCCGCGCCGGCGCGGCACGCCTCCCCGGCAGCCGTCAGTCGTTCAAACACAGATCATCCTGTCGATTGTCGGCGCGGTCGTGATGCTCGTCGTCGGGACGAGTCTCGCGCGCGCATTCGGCATCGTCGGCGCGGCCGGCCTGGTCCGGTACCGCGCCAAGATCGCCGATCCGAAGGATGCCGGCGTGATGTTGTCGACGCTCGCGATCGGGCTGGCGTCCGGCGTCGGCATCTGGATGCTGGCGGTCTTTACAACCGCCTTCGTCCTGGCCGTCCTGTGGATCATCGAATCGTTCGAGAAGACGCGCGCGGCGTTCGACCTCAAAGTCGAGGCGAAGGACCCGGCGGCCCTCCGCCCGCGCATCGAGGCGCTGTTCGTCAAGCACCACCTCGAGTTCACGACCCGGACGGTCTCGAACGAGGAAGTCGTCTACGAAGTGCAGCTGCCGATTGACAAGAAAACCGATCGGCTCTCGAACCAGATTCTCGAGATCGATCCGAAGAACGCGACCGGCGTGGAATGGAAGAAGAAAGAGAAAAAATAAGCTACCGGTAGTTGCCGAACTGCAGGGCGACGCCGAAGTCGTGATCGCGCAGCGCGCGGATCGCTTCCTGCAAATCGTCCTTGGACGGCGAGGTGATGCGCACCTGGTCGCCCTGGATCGCCGCCTGCACCTTCTTCAGCTTCTTGTCCTTCAGGTACTTCACGATTTCGCGCGCCGCCTCGATCGGGATGCCTTCCTGGATCGTGAACACGCGGCGCACAGTACCGCCGCTGGCCGGCTCGGAATCTCCGCCCTTGAAGTTCTTGATCGGCACGCCGCGCCGGACGAGGCGCGTCTGCACGATCTCCCAGAGCGCGTTCATCTTGAACTCGTCGTCGGACAGCAGCGTCAGTATCTTCTCAGTGGCGTTGAGGGTGATCTCGGACTTGGAGCCCTTGAAGTCGTATCGCTGTCCGACTTCCTTGCGGGCCTGGTTGAGGGCGTTGTCGACTTCTTGAAAGTCGATCGGTGACGTGACGTCGAACGACGCGTTCGCGGGCATGGCTCAATTGTACCTACGTCATCCGTCCTCCTCCGATTCAACGTAACATGGGCGCCATGCCGGAACCGGTCAGGTCGGTCGAGGTCGTTCGGGTCCAGGGCGCCGCGCGGACCGAGCAGGCCGACCGTGCCGCGGTCGAAGAGCCGCTCGAGATCCGGCTGCACGGGCGGCCGTTCGCGGTCGTGATGCGCACGCCCGGAGAGGATCGCGAGCTGGCCGCCGGGTTTCTGTTGTCGGAAAGTGTCATCGCCGGTTCGGATGATCTCGGCACGATGGCGTACTGCCAGGACGCGCAGAACGTCCTCAACGTCACGCTCGCCGGCCAGGCCGAAGACCGGCTCGACGAGGTGCTGTCGTCCCGTCGGCAGGTGACAATGAACTCCTCGTGCGGCCTGTGCGGGAGGCTGACGATCGAGTCACTGATGGTGGAGCGGCCGGCAATCGGCGGCGCCTTCACCATCTCCTCCGCCGCGCTGGCGGCGTTTCCCGGGCGGCTTCGATCGGCGCAGCGGCTGTTCGACGAGACGGGGGGGCTGCACGCGGCCGGGTTGTTCACCGCTGACGGCCAGCTCGCGGTCGTTGCCGAAGATGTCGGCCGCCACAACGCCGTGGACAAGGTCGTGGGTCGCATGATTCTGGCCGAGGCGCTGCCAATCGCCGACCGCATCCTGTGCGTCAGCGGGCGGGCGTCGTTCGAGATCGTGCAGAAGGCGTATCTCGCCGGGATTCCCGCAGTGGCGTCGGTCTCTGCGCCATCGAGCCTGGCGATTGATCTCGCACGGGATGCCGGCCTGACGCTGGTTGGCTTCGTCCGCGGCTCGACGTTCAACGTGTACTCGCACCCGGAGCGAATCTCTTGAGACAGGCCGCAGTCGTGATTGTGCTGTCGCTGATGATCTCCCCGGCGGCCCCGCTCGAGGCGCAGCGCTCTCTTGATGATGCGTTTCGAGTGTTCTGGAACGCGAAGGATGCATCGCAGGCCGCCGCCGCCGCCGACGCCATCACGCGGCTGGCCCCGGCCTTCGACGACGCCTTTCAGCGTCTGCGCCGCGGGCGGACTTATTCGCCTGACGTCGCGAAAGGCGTCGTTCGTGGAAGCCATGAGATGGGAGGACGCACGTTCGCCTATTCGATTGAAGTGCCGGAGGCGTACGACCCGGCTCGCCGGTACCAGGTGCGCTTCCAGCTGCACGGCGGCGTCGGCCGGCCCGAAGCAACGCTCCGGGGCTCAAGATCGATCGGGGCGCTGGCAGGGGCAGAGCAGATCTACGTGATGCCGGCCGCCTGGGACGACGCGCCATGGTGGGGCAGCGCCCAGCTCGAGAACCTGCGCCTCGTCCTGGACCGTGTGAAGCGCACTTACAACGTCGACGAGAATCGCGTCGTCGTTTCCGGCGTCTCTGATGGCGGGACCGGCGCGTACTACATCGGGATGCGCGACACGACGCCCTACGCGAGCTTCCTGCCGTTGAACGGCTTTGTCATGATCCTCGCCAACCCGTCGGTGGGGATTCGCGAGCAGCTGTTCCCGAACAACCTGCGCAACAAGCCGTTCTTCGTCGTCAACGGCGGCCGCGATCAGTTGTATCCCACCAGCCTCGTCGACCCGATCATCCGCCACCTGCAGAACGGCGGAGTGGCGCTCACCTACCGGCCGCAACCCGAGGGCCAGCACAACACGGTGTGGTGGCCTGACGTCAAGGACGTCTTCGAACAGTTCGTTCGCGAGCATCCGCGCGATCCGTACCCGGCGAGGCTGACCTGGGAAACGGAGGGAGCCGATGGCGCCCTGGCCCGAGCGGAGTCGAGGGCACATTGGGTTCGCATCGACCGGCTTCGGCCGCGAGGCGCCGAGGAGCCGCTGGCTGATCTGAACGAGATCGCCTCTCGCACGGCACCCAACTTCGGCGTGCGGGCTACCGGCATGCGGATCACGGCGGTGATGAAGGGCTCCAACGCGGACGCGCTGGGACTACAGCCCAGTGACGTGGTCGAGGGCGTCAACGGGCGCGTCATGCCGGAAGGCGTGCCGCTCCTCGACCTTCTCGAGACGGTCGACGCGGGCACCAGGATTGTGTTGAACGTCAGGCGCGATGCCTCGTCGCTCGAACTGGCCGGCCTCTTTCAGCCTCAGAGTGTCGCCAACACGGTATCGCTCTTTCCACGGCCGCGAGGCTCGGGCCGAGTCGATCTGGTTCGCGACGGCAACACGGTTCGCGCCACGACGCGCGGCGTGGCCGCGTTCACGCTGCTGCTCTCGCCCGACGTCTTCGACTTCGCGAAGCCCGTGGTCGTCGTGGCCGAAGGCCGCACGGTGTTCGAGGGTCCCGTCAAGAAGGACGTCGAGACGCTGATGCGGTGGGCGGCGCGCGACAACGACCGGACGATGCTCTTCGGCGCCGAGATCGCTGTCTCAGTTCCCTGACGTCACGGTCTGGCGAATCGCCGTCTCCTGCACGCGCGTGAACGCGGGGATGGCGCTCGCACGCATGTCGAGCCCCGCCGACATGATGCCCGTCGCCGAGTGGCTGTTTTCGGGCAGCACGAGATGGCCGACTTCGTGCGCGATGATCCGGCCGAGCACGGAGCCGAGATCGGCCCGGTGCCTCGCCGCCAGGGCGGTGACGCGGTGCGAGAAGATGTAGGCCCGTCCACAGCCTTTCGCGGCCTGGCCGAGCACGTCCGTCCCCACACCGTCAGCAGCGATTTTCTGTTCTCCCATCTCGCGCGACAGCACGAGCACCTTCAGGTGAAGCGCCCCCTCGATGTGTGGCGCCTTCTCGCTGCCGTGCACCCAGACCGTCCGGATCCCGGCCACTGCGAAGATCCGGCGCGACAGGGTTTCAGCGTCGTTCAGGTCGCCTGGGAGGAGGTTGGCGAAGTCGTCGACGTGGAGAACGATCGTCGCCCGTTCCGGAGCATCGGCGGCGGTTGCCGCACGAGCCGTCAGGAGTGCGGCGGAAACCGCCAGGGCCGTCGTCACCTTTCGTGTCGCCTTCGCCATAACCCCTCCTTCCCGCCCATAGAGGCGGGAAGCGGGGCGAAAACCTTGAACGGGGCGAAAAACGGCCTAAGATGAGGGCATTCCGAAAGATCCCGGCAGCGTTACCGGCCTCCTTCTCGCCTGGCGCGAGGGCGACGATGCCGCGCTCGAGCAACTGGTGCCGCTCGTTCACCAGGAGCTGCATCGCATCGCGCGAGGCTGCATGCGCGGCGAGCGGACGGGCCACAGCCTGCAGGCGACCGCGCTCGTCAACGAGGCCTACCTGCGTTTGATCGGCGCACAGCAGGTCGACTGGCAGAACCGCGTCCACTTCCTGGCGGTCTCGGCGCGCCTGATGCGCCGCATCCTGGTCGACTTTGCGCGAAAGAAGAAGTATCAGAAGCGGGGCGGCGGCGCGCAGGAGGTCACGTTGGACGAAGCGCTGGTCGTCGTCGAACCAGGGCGCGATCTCCTGGCGCTTGACGAAGCGCTCGACGCATTGGCGAAGATGGACGAGCGCAAGGCCAAAGTCGTCGAGATGCGATATTTCGGCGGGTTGACCGTCGAGGAAACCGCGACGGCGCTTGGCGTCTCGCCCGACACCGTCATGCGCGACTGGCGCCTCGCCAAGGCATGGCTGCTGCGTGAACTCCGGGGCGGGAGTTCGGGAAAGTCTTAACTTATCCCCGACTATCGCGTGGTGGCGGCTCGCGGATAGGTGGCCTGGAAGCCGAGCGCGCCGGCGATGAATCCAGCTTCGATGAGCCATGGCGCCATCGCGTGCGTCGCGGGCGGCAGTCCGTCGATGTCCTCGATCAGCATGCCGCGCGGCGAATCGTCGCCGCTCCGGGCGCGATCGATCAGGGCCTGGGCCACGGCGCGGCCGGCGCGCGATCGCAGAGGTTCGGTCTCGGGAAGCCACGTCAACAGCTGCCGGTCGCCACGCCCGAGATACGCAGCCAGCGTGCCGTCGACGAGGATGACCGACGCGCCGACCGTGCGCGTGAAGCCGCGCGGCACATTCAGGCCAGTCGCCGGCACCTTGAGGGCCGTGCCGTACGGATTGACTGGGTCGGTGGCTGACAGCACCACGACTTCCGGCTCGTCGTCGAGCGTCCGAAGCGACCGCAGCAGATCGAGCGCGCCCGGGAGCGCGAACTGGGTTGCGCCGAGGCCGGCGACGAAATAACCGCGTCGGATCCGGCCGTGTTCCTCCATCGCCTTCAACACGGGATAGACGGTGCCGAAGCCGCCCGGCAGGTTCTCGCTGCCTGCTGCCTCGCGTGTCAGGATGCCGTGCCGGTTCAACAACTGTTGGGCCGCGGCGGCCGCCCACCGGGTCGTGCTGCTTTTCGACCCGGCGCGGCGAACCAGGCTCCATCGACCCTCCGCCGCGGGCGGAACCAGTCGCCGCGAGCGGAACACGGGGGCGGCCGGGCGCTTGACACGCCGGCGCGGCGCTCGCGCCGCAGTGAATGCGCGCAGCGCATGGAACGTGTCGTTCGTGATGAGGCCGCGCCAGGCGAGGTCCCACAACGCCGCGACCGGTCCCGCCGGGTATCCGCCCCCTGTCGCCTCGTGCAGCTGTCCGAAGAACGACGCGCCATGAGCTTCGAGGTACTCGAGGATCGCGGCGGCCGTCGTGTCTCGCGTTCTTGTGGCGTCGGGCTTCAGCCAGACGTCTTCCGGAGGCAAGACCTTCTCAACGTGCTCGGCGAGATACAGCGCAATCCGGCCATCCCTCTCTCCGAGGGGTTCGACACCAACCCAGACGACCTCGCCGGCGGCCGCCACCGCGTCGAGGTCCCCGGCGTCGTACGCATCGAGTCGCGCCGGGAGAATCTCGGTCTCCAGGATCGAAGCGGCAATCGGGGCACCCTGCAGCTGCTCGACCACGTCGAGCAGCGCATCGACGCCGCGCCGGCGCTTGACGACGCCCTGCCAGGTGGTCGCGAATCGCGCCAGCACCGGCTGATCGACCGGCTCGACCTCGCGCCGCAGCTTCGCGAGCGAGCGCCGCCGGATCAGGCGTAGCACGCCGTGATCGGTCCACTCGCGCCGCGTGCCGCCAGGCCGGAATTCACCTTCGAGGAGCCGCGCTTCGGTCGCGAGCCGGACGAGGATCGCCTCGGCGGCGGCAGGACCCAGGCCATAGCGCCTCGCGAAGTCGGAGGCCGTGAACGGCGAGTGTGTGCGCGCGTAGCGCAGCGCGAGGTCCGCGAGTGGATCGCGGACGGGATCGAGGAGCGAGGGCGGGAGGCCCGGCGGCAGCTGTACGCCGAGGGCATCCCGGTAACGCGCGGCATCCTCGACCGCGATGTAGCGGACGTCGCCGGCCATCTGGACGCTCAGCACGCGCCGCGCCTTGACCAGCGCTTCGGCGCTCGCCGCCACATCGGCTGTCGTTGCGCGCGAGGCGATCTCGTCGGCGTTGAGATCGCCGAGCGACAGCAGCATGTCGTGCACGGCGTCGGTGTGCCTGGCCCGGTGCGCGGGGTCGAGCCGTTGCAGCTGGCGTTCGATCTCGTCGATCGCGTCGGCGTCGAGCAGCTCGCGCAGCTCGGCATCGCCCAGCAGCTCGCGCAGCTGCGCCTGGTCGACGGCAAGGGCCTGGGCGCGCCGTTCCGCCAGGGGCGCGTCGCCGTCGTAGAGGAAGCTCGCCACGTAGCTGAAGAGCAGAGACGCCGCGAACGGCGACGGCTTGTCCGAGTCGACCGTGACGACCCGGATCTTTCGGCTGCGGATATCGGCGAGCGTGGCCACCAGCGCCGGCATGTCGAAAAAGTCGCGTAAGCACTCTCGATACGTTTCGAGCAGGACCGGAAACGACCCGTAGCGCGACGCGACCGCGAGCAGATCCGCAGCTTTCTTGCGTTGCTGCCACAGAGGCGCGCGCATTCCCGGGCGGCGCTTGGGGAGGAGCAGCGAGCGGGCGGCATTCTCACGAAACTTCGCGGCGAAGAGCGCCGTCCCGCCGAGCTGCTGGAGGACGAGCGTCTGCGCTTCGTCAGGATCGGGCAGGAGCAGGTTCGGATCCGGGGGCTGGTCCACGTCCGGGAACCTCACCACGAATCCATCGTCGCCCCACAGGGTTTCGACATCCGCGCCGCTCTCCTGGCGGATCTTCGCCGCTGCCGCCATGGCCCATGGGGCATGGATCCGTCCACCACGCGGCGACAGGACGCAGACGCGCCAGTCGCCGAGCTCGTCGCGGACGCGCTCCACCACGATCGTCGCCGCGTCCGGAACGGCGCGCGCGGCCGACAGCTGTTCGCGGAGGTACTGCAGCAGGTTCTCGGCCGCGCTCCCATCCAGATCGTGCTCGCGCATCAGCCGATCGATGGCCGCCTGTGGAGGCACGCGCAGCAGATCGCGGGTGAGCCGGCCGATCGCCAGCCCGAGCTCGAGCGGCCGCCCCGCCCGATCGCCCCTCCAGAACGGCATCCTGCCCGGCTGTCCCGGCGCCGGCGTGACCAGGACGCGGTCGTGGGTGATCTCCTCGATCCGCCACGTCGTCGCGCCGAGGACGAAGGTTTCGCCGGCGTGGCTTTCAAAGACCATCTCCTCGTCGAGCTCGCCGACCCGCGCGGCGCCCTTCGGCGCGCCGAGCAGGAAGACACCGAACAGGCCCCGATCGGGAATCGTTCCTCCGTTGGCGACGGCCACGCGCTTCGCCCCTTCGCGCGCCACGACGGTTCCGCCGATCCGGTCCCACGTCACTCGCGGTTTCAGCTCGGCGAACTCGTCCGATGGATAGCGCCCCGACAGCATGTCCAGCACGCCTTCGAACACGCTTCTCGACAGCTCCGCGAAGGGCGCCGCGCGGCGGATCGTCTCGAACAGCTCGTCGACGCGCCACTCGTCCACCGCGGTCATGGCCACGATCTGCTGGGCGACGATGTCGAGAGGATTCCTGGGATAGCGAGTCGCCTCGACTGCGCCGTCGTGCATCGCCCTGGCGACCGCCGCGCAGGCGACCAGATCGCCGCGGAATTTCGGAAAGATCACACCTTCACTCACCGCGTCGATCTGGTGTCCGCCGCGGCCGATGCGCTGCAGGCCGCTGGCGACCGAGGGCGGCGCCTCGATCTGCACGACGAGGTCGATCGCGCCCATGTCGATGCCCAGCTCGAGCGACGAGGTGGCGACCAGCGCGCGCAGGCTGCCGCTCTTCAGCAGTGCTTCAATCTCCAGGCGCTGCTCGCGCGCAATCGAGCCGTGGTGCGATCGCACCAGCGTCTCGCCCGCGAGCTCGTTGAGAGCACCAGCCAGCCGCTCGGCGAGCCGGCGGCTGTTGACGAAGATCAACGTCGACCGGTGCGCGCGAATCAACTCGAGCAGCCGCGGGTGGATGGCCGACCAGATGGACGGCCGCGTATCGCCGGCCGACGCGGGCCCCTGGCCCGAGCGGAGACGAGGGCCGCTCGGGATGTCGTCCGCGGTGGTCAGTCGCGCCATGTCCTCGACTGGCACTTCGATCGTCAGCCGCAGCGCCTTTCGGGCGCCGGCGTCGACGATGGTCACCGGACGATAACGAACGGCTCGCGTCGCGCTGAACTCGGTGTCAATCACTCGAGGATCGCGCACCGCCGCGGACTTCGCGCGGACCGCTGACTGTCGACTGTCGACTGACGACTGCGCCCCTCCCAGGAATCTCGCGACCTCTTCGAGAGGCCGCTGCGTGGCTGACAACCCGATCCGCTGCGGCGGTTGCTCGCATCTCGCGGCGAGGCGTTCGAGGGACAGCGACAGGTGCGCGCCACGCTTGGTCGGGACCAGCGCGTGGATCTCGTCGATGATGATCGTGTCGACGAAGCGAAGCGCCTCGCGGGCGTTGGAGGTCACCAGCAGGTACAGCGACTCCGGCGTCGTGATGAGGATGTCGGCTGGCGCCCGTTGAAACCTGGCGCGCTCGGCGGCCGGCGTGTCGCCGGTCCGGATCGCCACCGCCGGCGTCTCGAAGCTGAAGCCGCGATCCGTGGCGATGCGGGCGATGCCTTCGAGCGGCGCCCGGAGGTTGCGCTCGACGTCGACCGCGAGCGCCTTCAGTGGCGACACGTAGACCACGCGGCACCGCTTGGTGGGCGTCGCGCCGGACGATTCCCGGAACATCAGCCGGTTGAGGCACCAGAGAAATGCCGCCAGCGTCTTGCCGCTGCCGGTCGGCGCGAGGATCAGCGTCGATTCGCCCCTGGCGATCGCGGGCCAGCCCTGTGCCTGCGGCGGCGTCGGCCGCGAGAACGACGCGGTGAACCAGCTGCGCACGGCTTCATGAAACGGTGTCAGAGGATCGGGGATTCGGGTAATCTGTTAACCTCGTGTTCCGCAATTATCCGTTGGCCAGATAAGTCATTCACCAGAATCCGCGAGGACTCATGGGCGACGCCGGCGAAGGCTTGATCGATCAGGACTCACGCATCCAGGAACGCATGGAAGAGCTCGAGCGCGAGCGCGCCACGCGCCGTAATCCGAGCGTTCGCGATCCCGAACAGGTGCGCGCACTCGAGTCGCTGCGCCTCGCGCGCACCGAGCTCGAGGCGCAACTCGCCGCGACCACCCACGAGCGGCGGCGAGCGCAAATCGCCCAGGCGATCGACGAGATCGATCGCAGGATGGCCGAGGTGAGTGGCGCAGGGGCCTGAGGCCGTTCACCGGTACCACGACGGGACCAAGCACCACTTCAATCGCTTCGCCCGGTCGCTCGGCTATCTCGACTGGGCGTCGCAACCGCATCCGTTTCGGCGCTACGCGGGCGGCGACGTCTTCCCTATGCATCCGCGGCCGGATGCCGCGGGCCGGGCCCACGACATCGGCGATCTCCTGCGGCATTCGCTCGGTCTGTCCGCCTGGAAGCGGTTGCGCGACTCGCGCTGGTCGCTGCGCGTGAACCCGTCGAGCGGCAACCTCCATCCCACCGAGGCGTATGTCCTGTGTGGTCCCGGGCAGGGTTTCGCTCCTTCGCCGGCTGTGTATCACTACGCCGCCGACCGCCACGAGCTCGAGCTGCGCTGCGAGTTCGATGGGGAGGCGTGGCGCGCGGACGTCATACTCGTGATCCTGACGTCGATTCACTGGCGCGAGGCGTGGAAGTACGGCGAGCGCGCCTTCCGATATTGCCAGCACGACCTGGGACATGCGATCGCCGCGGTCGCGATCGCCGCCGGCATCAACGGCTACACGACCGCGCTCGTTCCCGCCTGGTCCCAGCAGCGCCTCGCCGCGCTTGCCGGCCTCGATCGCGACGACGATTTCATCGACGCCGAGCGCGAAGAGCCGGGTTGCCTGCTGGCGCTGACGCGCGGCGCTGTCCCCCCGGCCATTCTGGACGCTGACGAGCGCCTGTCCGTCGCAATCGCCGGTGGAAGCTGGCACGGCCGCGCGAGCCAGTTGAGCGAGGAGCACGTCCAGTGGACGTTCATCGACGACATCGCGGTTGCAACTCGCGATCAGGGCCGGAGGATCGAAAACCCGGAAGTCAGTGAAGTGACAGCGGCGCCTGCGGCCATGCCGAGCCGAGGACAAGCAAATCCGAGGCGAGGCATCAGCGTCAGTTCGCGGCGGGGGTGGGGCCCCGCCGCCAGTGAAAAAAAGTTGGCTGAGCCTTCGAGGGACCTGATTCTTCGGCGTAGGAGTGCCGTGGCCTTTGACGGGCAATCGTCGACGACCCGCGACACGTTTCTCGAGATGCTCGCCGCTGCCATGCCCGTCGCCGGCGTGCCCTTCGATGCGCTCTGGTGGACGCCTCGCATCCATCTGGCGCTGTTCGTCCATCGCGTGACGGGTGTGGAGCCGGGCTTGTACATGCTGGTCCGCGACGACTCGGCGCTCGACGCGCTGCGGGCCGCCGCCGAGCGCGAGTTCCTCTGGGAGCGCACGGACAGCAAGCTGCCGCTGTTTCTGCTGGCGCGAGGCGATTGCCGGCGTCTCGCCTGCCGTATGAGCTGCGATCAGGACATCGCGGCCGACGGATTCTTCAGCCTGGGGATGATCGCGCGGTTCGACGCCAGCCTCGACGAGTTCGGTCCCTCCTTTTATCGCCATCTGTTCTGGGAGAGCGGCGTGGTCGGGCAATCACTCTACCTGGCGGCCGAAGCGGCGGGTGTCCGCGCGACCGGCATCGGCTGCTTCTATGACGATCCCGTGCACGACCTGCTCGGCCTCCGCGGCCACGCTTTTCAAAGTCTTTATCACTTCACGGTCGGCATGCCGGTGGAGGATTCGCGCCTGACGACCGAGCCCGGGTATGGGTGGGAACCCGCGCGGCCCGGCACCACCTCGACCGCCTGAGCGTGGTGGACGGCCGGGTGCCGATGCGTTAGCATGATGCGCTGGGCTTGGGAAATAGTTCACAAGCTCAGCGCCACGCGGCTCACGACGAATTCTCCCCATGCAGGGCTGGCTCTCCATCCTGATCATGATCGCGCTCGGCGCCGGCTTCGCGCTGGCCTCCGTCCTGCTCTCGAACGTCCTCGGTCCGCGCAAGCCCACGCCCGAAAAGAGCGCGCCCTACGAATGCGGCATGCCGCCGGTCGGCGACGCGCGCGAGCGGCAGTCGGTGAAGTTCTATCTCGTGGCGATGATCTTCCTGCTGTTCGACATCGAGGTCGCCTTCCTCTACCCCTGGGCGATGGCGCTCCGCGATCTCGGCTGGGGCGGCTTCGTGCAGGTCGTCCTGTTCATCCTGCTGCTGCTCTTCGGCTACATCTATGTCTGGCGCAAGGGCGTGCTCGACTGGGGAAACGAAAAGGTCGATGGGTCTCGAATCTGAAATTCCCGTCCTGACGACGACGGTCGAGAAAATGGTGCAGTGGGCGCGGCGCTCGTCCATCTGGCCGGTGACGTTCGGCCTCGCGTGCTGCGCGATCGAGATGATGGCGATGAGTTGCTCGCGCTACGACATCGCCCGGTTCGGCGCCGAGGTGTTTCGCGGCAGCCCGCGGCAGTCCGACCTGATGATCGTCGCGGGCCGGCTGTCGAGAAAGATGGCCCCTGCGCTGCGGCGGATCTACGACCAGATGCCCGAGCCCAAGTGGGTGATCTCGATGGGCGCGTGCGCGTCGATCGGCGGCGTCTTCGACAACTACGCGCTCGTTCAGGGCGTCGACCAGGTGGTGCCGGTCGACGTCTACGTCCCCGGCTGCCCGCCGCGCCCGGAGTCGCTCATCTACGGCATCGTGCAGCTGCAGCGGAAGATCGCGCAGCAGAAGCTCGCCTAGCCATCGCCATGGGCACCGCCGCCGCGACCGCGCTCGTCACGCTGCTGCAGGAGGTGTGTCCCGGCGCCGGTCTCGAAACCGCACCCACCATCGATTTGCAGGAGACCTTCTACGTCTCGAGGGAGCATGCGCTCGAGGTGCTGCGTGCGCTCCGCGACCGCGCGGATCTGCGGTTTACGTTCCTGGCCGAAGTCACGGCGGTCGATTTCTGGCCGCGCGAGCCGCGGTTCGAGCTGGTCTACATGCTGGTGTCGCCGGAGCATCGGCGCCGGGCGCGCCTCAAAGTACGCCTCCATGCCGATCAAGCGCGGATCGCGACCGCCAGCGGACTCTGGCCTGGCGCCAACTGGCTCGAACGGGAAGTCTGGGATCTGTTCGGCATCGAGTTCGACGGCCATCCGGATCCGCGGCGGCTGCTGATGCCCGAGGACTGGCAGGGGTATCCGCTGCGCAAGGACTACCCGGTCCAGATCGCGATGAAGCCGCGGACCACGGAGCCAACGCAGGTCAGCGAAGAGGAATTTCGCGCGAGCATCGCAAGGGATCGTCTTGCGCGACACTGAGCGCCTCGATGCGGTGCTCGGCGAGACGATCGCGCTGCACGAGCGGGTTCGGCGGGGCGAGGTTCAGCCGATCGTCGCGGCCGCCGCGGCGATGGTCGCGGCGCTCAACGGTGGCGGCAAGCTGCTCGTCTTCGGCAATGGCGGCAGCGCCGCCGACGCGCAGCACGTGGCCGCCGAGCTGGTGGGCCGCTTTCAGCGCGAGCGCGCCGCGCTGGCCGCCATCGCCCTGACGACCGATACCAGCGTGCTGACCAGCGTCGCCAACGACTACGCGTTCGACCGGGTGTTCGCGCGGCAGATCGAGGCGCTCGGCAAGGCCGGCGACGCGGTGCTGGCGATCAGCACCAGCGGCGGGTCGGCCAACGTCGTCACGGCGCTCGCCGCGGCGCGGCGGCTCGGCCTCCGGACGATCGCGCTGACCGGCCGCGACGGCGGCGAGGCAGGCCGTGCCGCCGAGATCCACGTCAACGTGCCGTCCGCGTCGACGGCTCGTGTCCAGGAGGTCCATCGCACGCTGTTGCACGTGATGTGCGAGCTGGTGGAGGACGCGTTTGTCTAGATCGTTTCACCACAATGGACACGAAGGACACAAAGGTCAAAATCATTGTGTTCGGCTTTGTGTCCTCTGTGTCCTTTGTGGTTCAACAGGCGGTGTAGGGCGTGCCTGAGCTCCGTACCGAAACGATGACCGTCAACATGGGGCCCCAGCACCCCAGCACACACGGCGTGCTGCGGCTGGTGCTGGAGCTCGATGGCGAGACGGTCCTGTCGGCGTCGCCGACGATCGGATACCTGCATACCGGCATCGAGAAGACCGCCGAGCAGAAGAAGTGGCAGCAGGTGATCCCGCTCGTCGAGCGGATGGATTACCTCAGCGCGCAGTCCAACAGCATGGCGTTCTGCCTGTCGGTCGAGAAGCTGCTCGGCATCGAGGTGCCCGAGAGGGTGCAGGGCATCCGGCTGCTCCTCGCCGAGCTGCAGCGGATTAACAGCCATCTCATCTGGCTGGGCACGCACGGGATGGAAGTGGGGGCCGTCTCCGTGATGATGTACTGCTTCCGCGAGCGGGAGCTGCTGCTCAACCTCAACGAGATGATCGCCGGCTTCCGGATGTTTCCGAGTTACATACGCGTCGGCGGTCTTCGCGAGGATCTGCCGCGCGGCTTTCACGGGGCGGTGAAGGCGTTCCTCGACCGCTTTCCGCCGAAGCTCGACGAGTACGAGGATCTGCTGACGAAGAACGAGATCTACCTGAAGCGGACGCGGGGCGTCGGCCGCATTTCCGGGGAAGACGCGCTTGCCTATGGCCTGGTCGGGCCGATCGCGCGCGCGTCGGGTATCGCCTACGACGTCCGGAAGGCGTTCCCGTATCTCGGCTACGACACGTTCGACTTCGCCGTGCCGACGCGCACCGACGGCGACGTCTACGCGCGCTACCAGGTCCGCGTCGCGGAGATGCGTGAGAGCGTCAAGATCTGCTGGCAGGCCCTGGAGCGGATTTCACCAACCGGCGCGTACGCGATCGACGACCCGCGGATCACACCTCCGCCGAAGGATCGCGTCTACACCGAGATGGAGGCGCTCATCCAGCACTTCCTGGTCTACTCGCAGGGCTTCACCGTGCCGGCTGGGGAGGCGTACGTGCCGGTCGAAGGGCCGCGCGGCGAGCATGGCTTCTACGTGGTGGCCGACGGCACCAATCGGCCGTGGCGCGTCAAATCGCGCGCGCCGTCGCTGCTTGCCTGCCAGGCGCTGGAAAAGATGATCGTCGGCGGGCTGATCGCGGACGTCATCGCCGTGATCGGCTCGATTGACGTGGTGATGGGGGACGTGGACCGGTGAGCTTCCATCCGAAGATGTCGTACGGCGCCGCGTTCCACAAGTCGGCGCGGACGCTGGCCGATCCGGGCCCGGCGTTCGAGTACACGGCCGAGAACCGCGCGCGCTTCGATCAGATCGTGCTGCGGTATCCATCGGATCGCCGCCGGTCGGCGGTGTTGCCGGCGCTGTACCTGGTTCAGTACCAACAGGGGTATGTCACCGCAAACGCGATGCGCTATGTCGCGGGCCTGCTGGACATCACCGCCGCCGACGTCGAGGACGTCGTGTCCTACTACACGATGTTCTACACCAAGCCGGTGGGGCGCTTCGTGCTGAACGTCTGCCGGACGCTGTCGTGCGCCGTGAACGGCGCCGAGCGCGTCACCGAGGAACTCTGCGCGGCGCTGAAGATCAAACCGGGCGAGACCGATCCGAGCGGCACCTTCACGCTGGTCGAAGTCGAGTGCCTGGGCGCGTGCGATCGGGCGCCCGTGGTGCTGGTCAACGATGCGTGGCAGGAGTGCCTGAAGCCGGAGGATGTGCCGAGGCTGCTCGACGGTCTGCGGACGCGCGGCGAGGCGGCGCTTAGCGGGTGTCACCATGTTGTCGAGGCGACTCGAGCCACGGGCTTCGGGACGCAAGAGTAGCGCCTGCGGCCATGCCAGCGGCCGCAAGCGCGTAGCGTGCCGCGGGCGCGAGGCATCAGCGACCCTTCGACAGGCTCAGGGTCGCGTTGAGCGCAGTCGAAACGCGAGCGGGGGTGGGGCCCCGCGAGAAAGTTAGAAAAGTTGGACGCCATACTGACCAGATACGTGCGCGAGCCAAACTGCTTCACGCTCGACTTCTACCTGAAGCACGAGGGCTACGAGGGCCTGAAGAAGGCGCTCGCCATGACGCCCGACCAGGTGGTTGAGATGGTCAAGGCGTCGGGGCTGCGCGGGCGCGGCGGCGCCGGCTTCCCGACCGGCATGAAGTGGCAGTTCGTCGACAAGAAGTCGCCGAATCCGAAGTACATCGCGTGCAACGCCGACGAGAGCGAACCGGGCACGTTCAAGGATCACCTGCTGATGGAGCGCAACCCGCACCTGCTGATTGAAGGGTGCGCGATCGCCTGCTATGCCATCGGCGCGAAGGTCGCCTACATCTACATCCGCGGCGAGTTCTTCCACGTGCAACATCTGCTCGAGCGCGCGATCGACGAGGCGTATGCCGCCGGCTACCTCGGGCGAAACGTGCTCGGCTCCGGCTTCGGCTGCGACGTGTTCGTGCACCGCGGTGCCGGCGCGTACGAGGCCGGCGAGGAAACGGCGCTGCTCGAGTCGCTCGAGGGCAAGCGCGCGCAGCCGCGCAACAAGCCGCCGTTTCCCGCGGTCATCGGCCTCTATAACTGTCCGACCGCCGTCAACAACGTCGAGACGCTCGCCAATGTCCCGCTGATCGTGCGCAACGGCGCCGAGTGGTTCGCGTCCCTCGGGCCGGAGAAGAACGGAGGCCCCAAGCTGTATTGCATCAGCGGCCACGTGCGGCGGCCCGGCGTGTACGAAGCGGCGATGAATATCACGCTCCGCGAGCTCATCGAGGGGCACGCCGGCGGCGTCCGCCCGGGCCGCAAGCTGAAGGCCGTGATTCCCGGCGGGTCGTCGGTGCCGATCCTGCTGCCCGACCAGCTCGACACGCAGGCCAGCTTCGACGGCGTGCAGAAGGCGGGCTCTCTCCTCGGATCGGCCGGCATCATCGTGCTCGACGACACCACCTGCATGGTCTGGCTGGCCGAGAACCTCCTGCACTTCTACCGCCACGAGTCGTGCGGCAAGTGCACCCCCTGCCGCGAGGGGACGGACTGGCTCCACAAGATCCTCCGGAAGATCGAGCGCGGCGAGGGGCAGCTGCGCGACCTCGACCTGCTGTCGAACATCTCGGTCAACATCGGCGGCAAGACGTTGTGCGCCTTCGGCGACGCCGCAGTCACGCCGGTCCTGACGACCCTGAAGCACTTCCGCCACGAGTACGAAGCGCACATCCGCGAGGGACGCTGCACACTCCCGGCCGACTGGCGTGCAAGCGGCGCAGCCACAGCCGAGCGCGAGAGTCTACGCTCGAGCGCGAGGTCTTATGCGAGCGGGGGTGGGGCCCCGCGAGCCTAAGATATATGACGCCGCTTCTGGCTGCACAGATTGCCCTGACGCTCTTCGTGTTCGTCGCACTGCTGAGCTCTGCCGCGGGCATGGTGCTCGTCGAGCGCAAGGTCGCGGCATTTCTCCAGCAGCGGCTGGGTCCGTACCTGGTCGGGCCGTGGGGTGTGCTGCAGCCGCTGGCCGATGTCATCAAGCTGATGTTCAAGGAAGAGCTGCGGCCGGCCGCCGCCGACAAGTGGCTCTTTGCCCTCGCGCCGATCATTGCCGCGACGGCGGCCTTCTCGGCGTTCGCGGTCGTGCCATTCGGGGCCGCGACGACGTTCTTCGGGTTGCTCGACGAGCCGATTCCGCTGCAGGTCGCCGACGTCAACGTCGCGGTCCTCGTCATCTTCGCGATCGCGTCGATGAGCGTCTACGGCATCGTGCTCGCGGGGTGGAGCTCGAACAGCAAGTACTCGCTGCTCGGCGGGCTCCGCTCGTCGGCGCAGATGATCAGCTACGAGCTGTCGTATGGGCTGACGCTCGCGAGCGTGCTGGTCGTCGCCAATTCGCTGTCGCTCACCGACATCGTCAATCGCCAGGCCGGCACGTGGCTCGGGTTCATCCCGCGGTGGTACGTGTTCATGCAGCCGATTGCCTTCCTGGTTTTCATGACCGCAGGCATTGCCGAGACGAATCGGGCGCCGTTCGACTTTCCGGAGGCGGAACAGGAGCTGGTCGCCGGGTATCACACCGAGTACAGCAGCATGAGCTTCGCGATGTTTTTTCTCGCGGAGTACATCAACATGGTCACGGTCTCGGCGGTGGCGACCGATCTCTTTCTCGGCGGCTGGCACGGACCGTTCCTCCCTGAGTCGCTCGGGTGGATCTGGTTTCTGCTGAAGGTCGCGGCCATCCTCTTCTTCTACGTCTGGATGCGCTGGACCTTGCCGCGGTATCGGTACGACCAGCTGATGGCGTTCGGCTGGAAGGTGTTGCTGCCGGTGGCCACCGTGAACCTGATCGTGACGGCTGCCGGCGTCCTGTATTTCGGGTTCTGATGGTCCTCTTCTACCTGTTCGCCGGTGTCGCGGTCGTGGCGTCGCTGCTCGTGATTGCGCAGCGGAACCCGATTTACAGCGTGCTCTTCCTGATCGCCTCGTTCGGCGCGCTCTCCGGCTTGTACGTCCTGCTCGAGGCGCCGTTCGTGGCGATGATTCAGATCATCGTCTATGCCGGCGCGATCATGGTCCTTTTCCTGTTTGTGGTCATGCTGCTGAACGCCCCGCACGAGGACACCGAGGAGGACCTCGTGCGCGGCCGGCTGCCTGCGCCGGGCCGCGTGAGGGCGTTCGGCGCGCTGCTCGCGCTCGCCCTGGTGGGGGAGTTGATCTGGGTGCTGCTGGGGAGCCGGCGATCCGCGGTCACCTTCACGGGCGAGGCGGTGTCGTCGGTCGGCGCGATCGGCCGGGTCCTGTTTACCGATTACGCCTTCCCGTTCGAAGTGACGTCGGTCCTGATTCTGGTCGCCCTTGTCGGCGCAGTCGTGCTGGCGCGGCGGGAGAGCGGCGAAGGCACCTGATGCCGACGGTCGATCATTATCTCGTGCTGTCGGCCGTCCTGTTTGCCATCGGGACCGCGGGCGTCTTCCTGCGCAGCAATCTGATCACGATCCTGCTCTCGATCGAGATCATGCTGAATGCCGTCAACCTCACGTTCGTGGCGTTCGGCCGTGTCCACGGCAGCGCCGACGGCCAGATCATCGTCTTCTTCGTGATGACCGTCGCGGCGGCGGAGGCCGCCGTCGGGCTCGCGATCGTGATCGCGCTGTTCCGGCACCGGGAGTCGCTGAACCCCGACATGTTCAGGATGCTGAAGTGGTGAGGGCGCTGTCGTGCTGCTGCTGATCGCCCTCCTGCCGTTTCTCGGCTTCCTCGTCAACGCCGCGGTCGGCCGCCGGCTCTCGAAAGCCGGGTCGGGCGCCGTCGCCTGCGCCGCGATCATCGGATCGTTCGCGTTCGCCGTGCTCGCCGTGTTCCGGCTGCTCGCGCAGGAGCCGGACGCACGCGTGATCGAGGAGCGCCTCTACTCCTGGATCGCGTCGGGCACGTTCCGGGCCGATTTCTCGCTGCTGCTCGATCCGCTGTCGGCGGTGATGATCCTGGTGGTGACCGGGATCGGGTCGCTGATCCACGTGTATTCGACCGCCTACATGCACGAGGAGACGCCCCCCGAGTACGCGCGCTATTTCTCGTACCTCAACCTGTTCGCCGCCTTCATGCTCCTGCTCGTCCTCGGATCGAACTTCCTGGTGATGTTCGTCGGCTGGGAGGGCGTCGGCCTGTGTTCGTACCTGTTGATCGGTTTCTGGTTCCAGAAGAAGTCGGCCTCGGACGCCGGCAAGAAAGCGTTCATCGTCAACCGGATCGGCGACTTCGGGTTCGTCCTCGGCGTCCTGCTGCTCTGGACGGCGTTCGGCACCGTCGAGTTCCGCAGTGTCGCCGAATCGGTGGCGGCGTACGCGCCCGAAGAGACGTTTGGCAGGCTGTCGGTCATCACGCTCCTCCTGTTCGTCGGCGCCACCGGTAAGTCGGCGCAGATTCCGCTCTATGTCTGGCTCCCGGACGCGATGGAAGGTCCCACTCCCGTTTCGGCGCTGATTCATGCCGCGACGATGGTGACGGCGGGGGTGTACATGATCGGGCGGAACGCGGTCCTGTTCGCGCACGCGCCAGACACGCTGGCGATCATCGCGGCGGTCGGCGCGGCGACGGCGCTCATGGCCGGGACCATCGGGCTCGTGCAGAACGACATCAAGCGCGTGCTTGCCTATTCGACGGTCTCGCAGCTCGGCTACATGTTCCTGGCGATGGGCGTCGGTGCGTTTGGCGCGGGGATCTTCCATCTCTACACCCACGCGTTCTTCAAGGCGCTGCTCTTTCTGGGGTCGGGCGCCGTCATTCATGCCCTTGCCGGCGAGCAGGATCTCAGGCGGATGGGCGGTCTCAAGGCGCACCTGCCGATCACCTACTGGACGTTTCTGATCGGGGCGCTCGCGATCGCCGGCGTGCCGGGGCTGGCCGGGTTTTTCAGCAAGGACGAGATCCTGTTCCGGACGTTCGCGAACGGCCATCAGCTGTTGTGGATCGTCGGGATCCTCACGTCGCTGCTGACGGCGACCTACATGTTCCGCGTGGTGTTCCTGGCCTTCCATGGAACACCCACCGAGCACCCGGCACCCAGCACCCAGCACCCAGCACCCGGCACCCAGCACCAGCCACCTGGCACCCATTTGCACGATGCTCCCCCTGCGATGGCCCTGGCGCTCGTCGTCCTCGCGGTGGGATCGATCGCGGCCGGCTACATCGGCCTGCCGCACGCGCTCGGCGGCTCCAACCGGCTCGAACAGTTTCTTGCGCCGAGCTTCGAAGCGGGCGGGGTGGCAGGGGAGCACGAAGCGGCGAGCGAAGGGGTGGAGCTCCGCCTGATGGGCGTGTCGACGCTGGTTGCCGCGGCCGGCATTGGCCTCGCGGTGTTCTTCTTCCTCCGAAACCGCAACGCCGCCGACGAGATGGCCCGCCGCTTTGCGGGCCTCCACCGCCTGCTCAGCAACAAGTACTACGTCGACGACATTTACGACGCCGCGATCGTGCAGCCGGTTCGCATCGTTTCGGAGGAGGGACTCTGGAAGCGCCTTGACGCCCGCGTGATCGACGGCGCCGTGAACGGCGTCGCTGAGACGGTGGGCGGGATGGGTGAACTGTTGCGCCGGCTTCAGACGGGGTCGGTCCGCGCTTACGCTGCATCAGTCTTCGTCGGCGTGGTGTGTATCCTCGGTTACTACTTATTCCGATAGCGAGTGGATGTCGTTCCCAATCCTGACTTCGATCGTTGCACTGCCGGCGCTTGGCGCGCTTCTGCTGCTGCTCGTTCGTGACGAGCGAAACGAGTCGCTCGTGAGGAATATGGCGCTGGTGGTGTCGCTGCTCGTGTTTGCGGAGACGCTCCTGCTGGCGTGGCAGTTCAACCCGGCTTCGGCGGACTTCCAGTTCGTCGAGCGGTATGCCTGGATTCCCGCCTTCGGCATCAGCTATGCCGTCGGCGTGGACGGGATCAGTCTCTGGCTCATTGTCCTGACCGGCTTCCTGACGCCGATCGCGCTCCTGAGCGCGTGGGAGTCGGTGCACCGGAAGACGCGCGCGTTCTGCATGATGGTGCTGCTGCTCGAGAGCGCCATGCTCGGCGTGTTCGTCTCGATCGATCTCTTCCTCTTTTATGTCTTCTGGGACGCGATGCTGATCCCGATGTACTTCCTGATCGGGATCTGGGGATACGAGCGCCGCATTTACGCCGCGGTGAAGTTCATTCTCTACACGATGGCCGGCAGCGTGCTGATGCTGCTCGCGATTCTCGGCGTCGCATACGTGCACAGCACGACGCCCGCGGGCTACACGTTCGATCTCGTGCAGCTGTACGAGCTGACGGTACCAGCGAACCTGCAGTTCTGGTTCTTCCTCGCATTCGCGCTGGCGTTTGCGATCAAGGTGCCGCTGTTCCCGTTCCACACCTGGCTGCCTGATGCGCACGTCGAGGCGCCCACCGCCGGTTCGGTGATCCTCGCGGGCGTCTTACTGAAGATGGGCACCTACGGGCTGGTGCGTTTTGCGTTTCCGCTGTTTCCGGTCGCCGCCGCCTATTTCGCGCCGTACCTGGCCGTCCTGGCGGTCGTCGGCATCGTCTACGGGGCGCTGGTGGCGATGGTTCAGCCGGACCTGAAGAAGCTCGTCGCCTACTCGAGCGTCAGCCATCTCGGCTTCGTCGTGCTCGGGATCGCCGCGATGAACACCCAGGGTGTCCAGGGGGCGGTGTACCAGATGCTCAATCACGGCATCAGCACCGGCGGCCTCTTCCTGATCGTCGGGATGCTCTCGGACCGCCGGCACACGCGCTTGATCAGCGAGTACGGCGGCCTCAAGAAGGTCATGCCCCGGCTGGTCGCCGCGTTCCTGATCGTGACCCTGTCGTCGATTGGTCTGCCCGGCTTGAATGGCTTCGTCGGCGAGTTCCTGATCCTGCTTGGCGCGTTCGCCTGGGACCCGCGCTTTGCGGCGGTTGCCGCGACCGGCGTCGTGCTGTCGGCCACCTACATGCTCTGGATGTTCCAGCGCGTCAACTACGGTCCGGTGACGAACGACAAGAACGCCGCCCTTCCCGACCTGCGCCCGCGCGAGTGGGCCCAGCTCGTGCCGATCATCGTTCTCGCTGTCTTGATGGGCGTGCTGCCGAACCTGTTCCTGAGGCCGATGGCGCCGTCGGTCGAACGGATGCTCGATCTCGTCCGCGCCGAGGCGCCCTCCGAGATTCGGGCAGAGTTGCGATGACGTTCTGTTCTGAATATGCGCGAGCACTACGGTGCGAGCGCATCGGCGAGCGGGGGTGGGGCCCCGCGAGAAGTAAAGCATGAACATCGCCGGCTTTGGCGCGATCGTACCCATGGCGTGCGTGACCGCCGCCGCGCTGGCGGCGATGGCCGCGGAGGCCTTCCGCGCACGCGGCGAGCGGATGCCAATCGGTCCGCTCGGCGTCATCGGGTTCATCGGCGCGGCGCTGTCGGTGGGACTGCTGTGGAACCGTCATCAGGCCAGCTTCGGGCTCGTCGTCGCCGACAACTTCGGCCTGTTCACCACCGGTGTGCTGGTCGTGGTCGGTGTGTTGTCGCTGGCGATCTCGGGGCCGACGCTCGATCGCGAGCGCCTGCCGAGAGGCGAATACTACGCGCTGATGCTCTTCGCCTCGGCTGGGATGATGCTGATGGCGACCGCCGCGGATCTCCTGCTGATGTTCCTCGCGCTCGAGATCCTGTCGCTCGCGGTCTACGTCCTGACCGGGCTCCGGCGCGACTCGGCCGCCTCGGCTGAGGCCGCCTTCAAGTACTTCCTGCTCGGCGGGTTCTCGAGCGCGTTCTTCCTGTATGGCATCGCGTTCACCTACGGCATCACCGGGACCACGCGGCTCGAGGACATCGGCACGCTGATCGCGGCCCGGGCGATGACGCCGACGCTCCTGCAGCTGGCGGCGGTCGGCCTGCTGCTCGTCGGCTTTGCCTTCAAGGTATCGGCCGTGCCGTTCCACATGTGGACGCCGGATGCCTACGAGGGCGCGCCGACGGCGGTGACCGCTTTCATGTCGACCGGAGTCAAGGCCGCGGCGTTCGCCGCCTTCGTCCGCGTGTTCCTCTCCGCCTTCGAGCCGCTCCGCGACGAGTGGAGCATGCTCGTCTGGGGGATTGCCGCGGCGACGATGATCATGGGGACGGTGGTGGGGGTGGCGCAGACGAGCGTCAAGCGGATGCTGGCTTACTCGAGCATCGCGCATGGCGGCTATCTGCTCGTCGCCGTCGTGTCGGCGAACGACATCGGCAAGAGCGCGGTCCTGTTCTACCTCCTGACCTACGCCGTCACCAACATCGGCGCGTTCGGCGTCGTTGCGGTCCTGGAGGATGCCGAACGTCCGAACGACCGCGTCGCGGATTACGCGGGGCTCTGGTCAACCCACCCGGGCCTTGCCGTGCTGATGACCATCTTCCTGCTCTCGCTGGGCGGGTTCCCGCCGCTCGGCGGCTTCATCGCGAAGTGGTATGTCTTCAATGCCGCGGTGAACGCCGGCTATTACTGGCTCGCGGTGATCGGCGTCCTCACCAGCGTCGTGTCCGTGTTCTTCTACCTGCGCATCGTCGTCATGATGTACATGACGCCGTCCGACAACCCGGCCCGCTTCCCGGCCGTGCCGCGGATCGCGGGGGCGGCGCTGATCGTCTCCGCGATTCTCGTGTTCTACCTCGGCATCCTGCCGACCCGGATCCTCGACCTGGCCAGAGCGTCGATCGCGACCATCTTCTAGATTTTGTAGCTCAAAGGTAGAGCCGCTGCACGACGTCGGCAACGATCGTATCGTCGGATTCGGGAACCGTCCGGAGATCCAGGACAACGCGATCCTGTTCGATGCGGGCAATGATCGGGACTGACGCCGCGCGCAAATGTTCTTCGAGACCGGCGGCGGAAACACCATTCTTTGCAACCGCGACCAGCCAGGTTGGAAGCTCCACTCCTGGCGCGCTGCCGCCGCCGATCGCGGACATTCCTTTCACGACATCGGCTGTCCATCCAGCCGCGTGGTTGATCGCCGCGGCCAGTGCGTCAGCTCGCGTCCGAATGGCCTCGGCGCTCATCGTCAACATCCGTTGAACCGGGATCGTGGAGCTGCCGCGGCCGGCCGCGTACTCCGCGAGGGTCGCTTCGAGCGCGGCGTAGGTGAGCTTGTCGACGCGGACCGCACGCATCAGCGGATGACGGCGGATCACGTCGACGAGCGCCTTGCGTCCGACGATGATGCCGGCCTGCGGACCTCCAAGGAGCTTGTCACCGCTGAAGCAGCAGATCGCGACACCGGCCGCGACGCTCGCCCGGACCGACGGCTCCGCCGTGTCGAGGGGATGATCCGCGATGGTGCCGAGATGCCCGCTGCCGAGATCTTCGACCACCGGGACGTTCAGCCGCGCGCCAAGCTTGACGAGGTCGTCGAGCTCGGGACGCTCGGTGAAGCCCTCGATGCGGAAATTCGAGGGATGCACGCGCAGGATAAGGGCAGTCCGATCGCCGATCGCCGCGGCGTAATCGTTCAGCCTCGTCTTGTTGGTCGTGCCCACTTCGCGCAGCGAGGCGCCCGACTGTGCCATGACGTCCGGCACCCGGAACCCGCCGCCGATCTCGACCAGTTCGCCGCGGGAGACGACCACTTCGCGGCCGTCGGCCAGGGCGGCGAGGATGATCAGGGTCGCCGCCGCGTTGTTGTTGACCACGACTGCGGCCTCGGCGCCGGTCAGGCGGCACAGGAGCCCTTCGGCATGCACGTCGCGGCGGCCCCGGCTCCCGGCGGCCAGGTCGTATTCGAGCGACGAGTAGCCTGAGGCCACTTCGCCGACCCGTTCGATCGCCGCAGCGGTGAGCGGCGCGCGCCCGAGGTTGGTATGCAGCACGACGCCGGTGGCGTTAATCACGTGTCGAAGCGACGACCGGAACACGCGCTGGAGATGATCCGCGGCAGCCGCTTCGATGCGGCTGGTCACGACCTGCGCGTCGATCGGCTGGCCGCCGGCCGCGAAGGCCTGCCGAATCGCGTCGGTCCCGGCGCGCAGGGCATCGACGGCGGCCGCGGCGCCGTACTGCGCTTCGAGCGCGCGAATCGCCGGCCGCTGGCGCAGCTGCTCGATCGACGGGATGGCGCGGAGGTCGGACACGGCAAGATGGTATGCTACGGAGCATTGCCAATTGCAAATCGCAGATTGCAAATCTGCAATCTGCCCTCTGCAATTTGCAATCAAGCATGCCCGCGGATACTCCGAAGTACCGACCGCTCGAGCGCTTCTGGCCCTACGCCGACCTGCCGGAGCAGCCGACCGAGGAAGAGCTGATCGCGCTCGATCCGGATCTGCAGGAGGCGCTGTTCGGACCGACGCCGCGGCCGTTCTCGATCACGCTCGCGTTCCCCAGGCTCGACATCCCGCAGTTCGATCGTGCCCTGGAGCTGGCGCGTGCGTCTGCCGAATTCCGCGAGGTCGGGTCGGGCGCCTCGCACCGCTATCGCGCCCGTTTCTTCTCGTCCGATGCGGCGCGCTTGAAGGACCTGTTCGAGCTGGTGGGGCGCTCGGACGCGACCGAGGTCCTGATCGACGACCGGCCGATCCCCTACGCCCGCGAGCTCTGGCTGCCGCTCGTCTGGTTCCTCCTGCATCGCTGAGACTCAGAATCGTGCCGCCGATCAGCGAAACCGAACGCGAACTCCAACGCCTCGAAGCCGGCCTCAAGCAGCTCGAGGCCGAGTACAACATGTTCTTCGCCGGCCGCCTGCCGAAGCCGCCGTGGGAGACTCGCAGCCGCGTCGAGGCGATCGTCAAGCAGATGGACCGCGCCTACATCCAGAACACCGGCGACCGGTTCCGCTTCCACACGCTGCAGTCGCGCTACGCGACGTTCATCGACCTCTGGGACCGCGGCTTGCGTGCGCGCGAGGAAGGGCGCTCGGGGCCCTTCCCGGCGAAGAAGTCGCCGGATCCACGGGAGCGGGGCAGCGACAAGATCATGCACGTCGCCTCGTTCAGCGACCCGCTGCGCGAGATGGACAAGCTCCACGACCTCTACGACTCGCTGGTCGAGGCGCGGCGGACGGTCGGCGAAGAGGCCGTGCCGTTCCACAAGTTCGCCGAACTGGTGAAGACCCAGGTCACGAAGCTGAAGAGCGGCGGCAACCCTGAAGTCGCGTTTCGCGTTGCGGTGAAGGACGGAAAAGTGAACTTTACGGCGAAGGCGATGAAGGGGGAAAAGTGAGAAAGGCTAAGGGCTGAGGGTGAGAGCCCTTCGCTCTCAGCCCTCAGCCCTGACGGGTTCTTTAGATTTTGGTGACGTTGCCGGCCTGCGGGCCCTTGGGGCCGTCAACGATCTCGAACTCCACTGCTTGACCTTCCTCGAGCGAGCGGAATCCATCGCCCTGAATGGCCGAGTAGTGCACGAAGACATCGCTGCCTCCGTCACGCTCGATGAAACCGTACCCCTTGGCGTTGTTGAACCACTTGACCTTGCCTGTGATGCGCATCGTTCTTCTTCCTACGTGCTGTGACGCTTTATTGCGTCATTGTTCGTATGGGGCTTCGCCCCATACCCCGGCTCGGGCGCTGGCGGGGGCCCCTTTGCCCCGCGCCGCTCCCTCGCCCTTCGACGAGCTCAGGACGACCCTGAGCCTTGCCGAAGGGTCGCGGCGCGCTTTCGCGCGCTGACCGGGCGAAAAAAAAAGGCCGCACTGCTGCGGCCTTTCCCTTTCGGCGCCAGGCCCGCCCGGCGTCCCGTTGATAATACTGGACTTTCCGTCTTATGCCAAGAGCCCTGCTGAGCGTTTCCGACAAGACTGGCATCGTCGATCTCGGTCGCGGCCTGGCCGCGCGCGGCTTCGAGCTCGTGTCCACCGGCGGCACGGCGCGCGCCCTGAGCGACGCGGGCCTCGCCGTCACCAACGTGTCCGACATCACCGGTTTCCCCGAGATGATGGATGGCCGCGTAAAAACGCTTCATCCGGCCGTGCACGGCGGCATCCTCGCCCGCCGCGATCACCCGGATGATCTCGCCGCCGCGAGTGCCCTGGGCATCTCGCCGATCGACGTCGTCGTCGTCAACCTCTACCCGTTTGAACGGACGGCTGCCCGCCGCGAGGTTTCCTTCGAAGACCTCGTCGAGCAGATCGACATCGGCGGCCCGAGCATGGTACGCGCCGCCGCCAAGAATTTCACCGGCGTCCTGGTCGTGATCGATCCGCGCGATTACCCGCGCCTTCTCGAGCAGATCGACGCGGGGCCGACGCTCGCGTTCCGGTACGAGCTGATGCGCAAGGCCTTCGAGCACACGGGGGCGTACGACACGGCGATCGCCAACACGCTGGCCGGTATCACGCTGGCCGGCGAGAGCTTCGCACGGACCCCGTACCAGCCGCTGGGGAACCGGTTGACGCTGTCGTTCGAGAAGATCCGTGATCTCCGCTACGGCGAGAATCCGCATCAGCCCGCCGCCTGGTACGTCGAACGATCTCAATCCGCAGGCCTCGGCGCGGCCAGCATCCTGCAAGGCAAGGAACTGTCGTACACCAACCTCCTCGACCTGGATGCCGCCGCGCGAATCGTCCTCGAATTCTCCGAGCCGGCGGCCGCTGTCATCAAACATACGAACCCGTGCGGCGTCGCGGCCGGCACGTCGGCCGCCGATGCGTACGTAAGAGCGCGTGAGGCCGACCGTCTCGCTGCGTACGGAGGCATCGTCGCCCTCAACCGGCCGATCGATCGGGCCGCTGCCGAGGCGATCGCGTCGACCTTCATAGAGGCGGTGATCGCTCCGGGCCTCGAGCTCGACGCCCGGGAGGTGCTCCAGAAGAAACCAAACATGCGCGTCGTGATCGCGGCGCTCGATCCCGAGCTGATCGACAGCGTCGACCTCCGTTCGGTGCTGGGCGCGCTTCTGGTCCAGTTCCCGGACCGCGTGATCGAGGCCCGCCACCCCTGGAGCGAGGGGTCGACCTTCGAAGGCATCAAGGTCGTGACGCGCCGAATGCCTGCCGCCGACGAATGGGAGGCTCTCCGCTTCGCGTGGCGCGTCTGCGCGCACGTGAAATCCAATACGGTGATCTTTACCGACGCGCGCCGGACGCTCGCGATTGGGGCGGGCCAGATGAGCCGTGTCGACGCCGTGAACGTTGCCATCATGAAAGCCGGCGCCGCGGAGCGCTCGCTCGCCGGATCGGTGGCCGCCTCGGATGCGTTCTTCCCGTTCCGCGACGGCCTCGACGCCGTCGCCGCCGCCGGCGCCACCGCGGTCATCCAGCCGGGCGGTTCAGTCCGCGACGCCGAGGTCATCGCCGCCGCCGACGATCACGACCTCGCGATGGTGTTCACGGGCAGAAGGCACTTCAGACACTAGCTCTCGGCGTCGACGCGCTCGCCGACAGCAATTCGTCGGGTGAGAGGGTCGCCGGTCCGAACTTGGCGACCACGACACCCGCGGCGTAATTGGCCAGCATCGCCGCTTCGGCAAGCGTCGCGCCGGCGGCCAACGCCAGGGTGACGGTCGCGACCACGGTGTCGCCGGCGCCGGTGACGTCCGCGACCTCGCGCGCCATTGCGGGAATACCGCCTTCGACCTCCTGGCTCGACAGCCACATTCCGTGCTCTCCGCGGGTCAGCAGTGCGGCATCGCAGCGGGCTCGTCGGCGAAAATCGAGCGCCGCGGCCCGTGCATCTTCGTCGGTGCGAATTCGCCGGTGGGTGGCCGTTTCGGCCTCTTGGTGATTCGGCGTCACGAGCGCTGCGCCGGCATAACAGTCGAGATGAGGGATCTTCGGGTCCACGACGAGCGGCACCGTCGGGGACTTGAATCGGAGAAGTGCCTCGACGACCCTCAGCGTGATGGTCCCCTTCAAGTAGTCCGACACGAGCAGGGCGTTGGCGTCGGGCGCGGCCGCGTTGATCCGCTCGACCAGCTGGTTCTCGGCGTCGTCGTCGACGTCCGAATCGCGCTCATAATCGATTCGCGCCACCTGCTGATTGCGGTCGGTGACGACGCGCACCTTCTCGACCGTCGGTCGTGCGCCGTCGGCGACGAGGGAATCGGCTGGTATGCCGCGCTCGCCGAGCAGCGTGCGCAGCATGGCCGAAGCCGCGTCGCGGCCGACCACGCCGATCAGTGAGACGGTCGCGCCCAGCGCCCGCAGGTTCTGTGCAACGTTCCCGGCGCCTCCCAGGCGCGAATACTCGCGCTCGAACCGGACGACGGGAACCGGTGCCTCCGGGGAGATCCTGTTCACCTGTCCGACGACGAACCGATCGAGCATCACGTCGCCGACGACACACACGTTCAGCCGGGTGAAACGGTTGATCAGGTCTCGCGCCCGATCCGGGGCGATGGCGGCAAAAGGGGTCACGAGGCGGTGGCCGTACGGATCGCCGCGAACGGCAACGTGATCAGGAAGAGGAACACCATCAGGAACTCGGAGTCGCCGAAGTTGTACTCGAATTGGCCGGCCATGAGCATCGCAACCATCGCGGCGAGGCCAGCCGCCGCCAGCCACCGCAGGTCGCCAGCCGAATTGAACAGCCGCTTCAAGTCGATCGCCGCGACGACGACGAACCACATCCAGACGGCGAGGGCCGGCAGGCCGCGTTCGGCTGCGACCTGGACCGGGACGTTATGGAGATGCGGCGGCATCTCGAGCACCGCGTCGGCCGTCCGGTAGTGCGGGTATTCGCGCAGCACCATGTCGGGTCCGACGCCGGCCAGGGGGTGATCGCGCACGATGCGGCCGCCGGCCTCGAGCATCGCCAGGCGATCGCGGTTGCTGAGGTCGCGGGAATCGAAGATCGAGAAAAAGCGCTTTTGAATGTCGGCCGGTGCGGCAAGGAAAAAGAAGGCGACGATGAGCGGCAGGATGCCGAGCAGCCGGAAATCCTTCAGCAGGAAGAGCACGGCGACTGCCGAGCACGCGCCAATCCACGCGTTGCGCGAGAAGGTCACCGCGAGCGCGACCGCCAGCGCCGGGACGACCAGCGCGGCCCACGTGCGTCCGTTCCTCGCGAACAGGACCTGCGCGACGGCCAGGCACACGATCAACATGGTCAGGCCCGAATAGGTCATGTACATGCCGAGCGTGCCGTGCGGGCGTTGATCGAGGTTGTAGTTCAGGATCGCGTACTGGCCAATGCCGACCAGGCCGCTCACCGCTCCAGCGCTCATCATCGCCGTGGCGGCGGTGTTGGCCCACTCGCGCGTGACGAGGTCGTAGGTCAGCGGCACGAGCAGGAACAGCAGGAGCTGGCGGCTGTCGATCACGCTCGTCGTCGGATCGGTCGACAACCCTGCGGACACGAGCGTGAGCAGTGCGTACAGCGCAAGCGGCAGGGCGAACCGCGGCGCCTGGGGACGCCGGCGTTCCACGATCAGCAGCGCCGCCCAGCCGATGAGCGTCAGCGCGTAGAGGGCGTGCGCCAGGCCGATCGAAAACTGGATGGCGATCACGACCGCCACGAGTCCGATCGTCGCCGCCTTGCGAAGGACGGCCGCACGGGGATCGATGGCGGCCTCAGTCATCGGGGCGTCCTGATGCGCCAATGAGCGCCGCGAGCCGTTCCGCGACTCTCTGCCAGCCGGTTGGACGGCCGTCGAGGGACCCGGTGACCGGGTAGTCGCGCCACCGCGCAGCCGCCTCTGCCGGCTTCATGCCCGACATGAGCATGGTCGCGAGCTCGTGCTCGATCGCCCGCGAGAAGAACGGCCGGTTCGCCCAGTAATGATCGATCCACGGCGCCGCCTCCTCGACAGCGCCGCGCGCCTCGAAAGCGACGCTGTAGGCGAGTTGCTCGATCGCGAAATGTCGGGAGGCGGGCCGCATGCTGTCGAACACCTCGACCACCTCGTCGAGCACCGGCAGGTTCGCCTTCGGACAGCCCACGACGCCGCCGTTCCACATCGCCGTCCGCGGTCCGGGCGTGATGCCGCCCCAGCTTCGACCCAGGATCTCATCCTTCAACATGCGATCGCCGCGCCGCGGCGGGTCCGACAGCGCATATTCCCGCTCATGGAGCAGAAAGAGTCCCCGATCGAGGCGGTCAATCATCGAGTGCAGGTCTCGCCGCGCGAGCGTGTCGGTGTCGACGAGCACGACGTGGCCGGCCGCGCCGCCGGCCAGCCAGCGCAAGGCCTCGATCTTCGGCCGGTATCGATCCTGCGTCGGGCCGCGCCACGCGCGAAGAGTCGCCGTCTGAAGATGTTCGATGGTAACCGAATCCTGGAGCCACCGATAGCGATCCGGACGATCGGTCAGGACCACGAATTCGACGCCGGCCGGCGCGTGGGCCATCGCCGAGACGATCGCGCCGTGCGCCTCACTGTGCCGGCGCGGCTTCGATCCATAGGCGAGGACACCCAGCCGAATCACGGGCGCACCGCGAGGAGGCGCTCGGCCGCGCTCACGACGGCATCGGGCCTGATCCCGGTGAGACACCGAAAGTCGCCCGGCGTACACACGCGCTGGTCGCATGGGCGGCAGGGCAGCTCGCCTGCGTCGACCGCTTCGCCCGGCACGGCGCTGCTTCGCCACGGGCGCGATCGTACCGGCAGCGTGGGGCCGTACAAGGCCACGATCGGCACGTTGGACGTGGCCGCGATGTGCAGCGGGCCGCTGTCGCCGCCGATGTACAGCGCCGCGGCGTCGACCAGCGCGCGAAGCTCGGCCAGCGAGAACTCGCCGCAGCGAAGCACCCGTTCGGCGGCCGCGCCGTTCAAGCGGGCGCGCGCGGCGGCCACGATCCGGTCGACGGCATCGGCTTCGGATGGTCCCGCCGTGACAACGATCCGGCGGTCAGCCGGTGCGGCGAGTTCCGCGATGGCGGCGGCAAACGACTCCGGGGGC
Organism: uncultured Acidobacteriota bacterium; assembly: GCA_963825245.1. GTDB lineage: Bacteria > Acidobacteriota > Vicinamibacteria > Vicinamibacterales > CAVVIG01 > CAVREM01. Next base: position 34,453 of record CAWGSJ010000014.1, on the reverse strand, counting down.
CACCGGCGAAAGGGTGAATTCGAGCTGACATGGACGACGATCAGGCGCGCGGTGGGCGGAACGCCGGCGCCGGCGAGGCGCTCCCGCACGCGGCGGTCCGCATCGCCACCTGCCGTCATCTCGACCGGATCGACGGCCGGGTCGGGAGGAGTAATCCCGAGCGGCGCGAGAAGATCGAACTGGTTTTGAACCGAGTGGCGCGGCCGTAGTTCTCGCGGACGCCGCACGCGCTCGGTGTACATCCACGCGCGGCCGACAACCTCGTAGCCGATTCGCCGCGGTGCCCCGCTCAGCCAGGTCAACACCGACGCGCGGGGGCCTCCGTGAAAGTCGATCGCCAGGTCGTAGCGGCCTGCGCGGAGGCGCCTGATCAACGCCACGTCGGCACGGAGACCGGCCGCTCCTCGCAGCCGGGGCGCTACGACGACTTCATCGAGGTGCGGGTTGTGCTCGACGATCGGCAACGCCGCCGGTTCGACCACGTACGAAAGATGAGCGTCAGGAAAGTTTGCGCGGAGCGCGCGAACGGCCGGCGTCGTGAACACCACGTCGCCAATCTGGCGAAGCCGGACAAGGAGGATTCGTGAGATCAATCCTCTACCGTGGCTTCCTCGATCAGCATCACGGGAATATCGTCCTGGATGGGATACACACGTTTGCACGTCGCGCACTTGAGTGCGGTGCCGTTTTTGACGAGGCTTACGGGTGTGTGACAGCTCGGACACACGAGGATTTCCAGCAGTTCCGGATTCACGGCCATGCCGTGGAATATATGACACACGCCAACAAATGTGGAACAATTTGCCTATGCAGCTGTTCGTCCCGCTCGTGGTGACCGCCGCGCTCCTGGGTGGTGCAGTGGCGGCCGACGCTCAACCGAGCCGGCAGGGTTCGAAGCCCGCCGCGCCCGCCAAGGTCGATCCGGTGGCTCAGGCGTACGAGCAGTTCCTGCTCGCTCATCGTCTCAAGGAAGCCGAAGACGCTGATGGCGCGATGGCCGCCTACAAGCGGGCGATGGCGCTCGATCCTGCGTCCGCCGCGATCGTCGCCGAGCTGGCCGACCTCTACATGCGGCAGAATCGCGCTGCCGACGCGATTTCCGCGGCAGAGCAAGCCCTCAAGATTTCGCCCGAAAACAAGGACGCGCACCGCGTGCTCGGCACCGTCTATGGCTCGCTCGGCTCGGCCGACGACTCGCGTGGCAACCGGGAAGCGCAGCGCGAGAGCCTGCGCAAAGGTATCGAGCACCTCGAAAAGGCCGTCGGGCCGGCAAGCGCGCGCATTCAGACGGACGTGAACGTGCGCGCCATGCTTGCGCGTCTCTACGTCGCCAACGAGCAGTACGACGAGGCCATCCCGATCCTTGCCGAGATCGTCAAGCAGGAGCCCGGCTGGCTCGACGGCGCATCGTTGCTGGTGCAGGCGTACGTCGCCGCCGGCCGGTCGGACGACGCCACTCGATGGCTGGAAGACGCCGTCGAGATGAACCCGCAGCTCTATCCGACGCTCGCCGACATGTACGCGCGCGGACGCCGGTGGGACGACGCCTCCGCCGCCTACGAGCGCGCGTTGAAGGTCTCGCTCCGCAGCCTCGATCTGAGAGTCCGGTACGCGGGCATGCTGCTCGGTACCGGCGTGGAGAAGGACGCCGTGCGTGCGCGCGATGTCCTGCGGGAAGCCGTCGAACTGCGCGCGCCGGACGATCGGACGCTGGAGCGCGCGCTGCTGCTGCTGGCCCAGGCCGAGCGGCGTACTGGCGACCTCGACGCGTCCGAGCGGACGGCACGGCGCGTCATCTCGCAGAACCGCCGCAGCGCCCGCGCCTACGTTGCGCTGGCCGAGACGCTCGAGGAGCGGCGCCGCTACCAGGATGTCGCCGACTCGCTCGCCCCCGCGGTCCAGCTGTTTCGGAGCGACGCCGACTCCGAAGGGCCGCTGTCGATGCTGCTGCCGCATCTCGGGTTTGCTTACCAGCAGCTCGGTCAGTTCGATAGGGCGATCGCCGCGCTCCAGGAGGCGCACAAGGTGACCGGCGGCGATCCCGCGGTGTCGTTCTATTTGATCCAGGCCCAGTTGTCGGCCAAGCGATACAGCGACGCCGTGGCCCTGGCGCGCCAGGCCCGCGTCGAGCAGCCGGACGACCTCAGACTGGCGCGGCTCGAGGCCGAAGGACTTCGACTCTGGGGCAAGGCCGACGACGCGGTGTCGGTGCTCGAACAGGTGGCCAAGCGGCAAGCGTCCAACCCGATGGCGCACGTCGCGCTCGCGCAGATTTATCAGGACACCAACCGCGGCACCCAGGCGGTCAAGGTGCTGCAGGATGCGCGGACGAAATTTCCGACGGATACCTCCATCACTTTCGAGCTCGGGGCGATCTTAGAGAAGCAAAAGAAATATGCGGACGCCGAAACGGCATTCCGGCAGGTGCTCGCGCAGGAGCCGGAGCACGGCCCGGCGCTCAACTACCTTGGCTACATGCTCGCCGAACGCGGCGAGCGTCTGGCCGAGTCGGTCGATTTGATCAAGCGGGCCCTCGAGACCGAGCCTGACAACGGCTCCTATCTCGATAGCCTCGGCTGGGCCTACTACAAGGACGGCAAGTTCGATCTCGCCGCACAGCACTTGAAGCGCGCCGCCGACCAGCTGCTGACCAACTCGGTCGTCCAGGACCATTACGGCGACGTGTTGTTCCGGCTGGGACGGTTCGACGACGCGATCGCGGCGTGGTCGCGCGCGCTGTCGGGCGACCGCGAAGACGTCGACCAGGGCGGCATCGACAGGAAGATCCGTTCCGCCAAGCAGAAGCTGCCACGCAGATGATCCGGCGCTCGCGAGGAGCGCGGCCGATCGTCGTCGTGTTGGCGGCCCTTGCGGCCTCGTCCTGCGGCACGCCGCTGATGAGGCTTCCCGCCGGTCAGGGCGCTCCCGCATCGGATACCCCGGAAGCGTTCGCCGAAGCCACCAGCGCCTGCCGTGCCGTGTCGTCAATGACCGCTGAGGCGTCTGTCAGCGGATCCGCCGGCGGCCGGCGGCTGCGTGCCCGACTGAGTCTTGGCGTCCAGTCTCCGGCCTCTGCACGCCTGGAAGCCATCGGGCCGTTCGCGCGCCCGCTATTCATGCTCGCCGCACGCGGCGATGCCGCGACGCTCCTCCTGAACGAGGACAACCGGATCCTCGACGGTGCGCGGCCACAAGCCGTGCTGGAGGCCCTGACCGGCGTGCCGCTCGATGCCGCCGGACTTCGCGACGCGTTGACCGGTTGTATCTCCGGAGCCGCACCTCCCGACGAGGGCCGGCAGGTTGGCCGACAGGTTGGCGAAGACTGGCGCGTGGTCCAGCACGGATCGCAGTCGATCTACCTCAATCGAAATCCTCGTACCGCGCCGTGGCGGCTGGTTGCGGTGGTGCATCTGTCCAGCGACTCGCCCGAATGGCGAGCCGAGTACCGCGACTTCGTCGACGGCCTGCCGAGAACGATCCGTTTCGTCAGCAGCGATCCGGATCGCTTCAACCTGCGGCTCGACCTGCGGGAGGTCGAGCGCAATCCCACGCTCGCGGCCGAAGCGTTCGAGGTGAAGATCCCGGCGTCGGCGCGGCCCATTACGCTCGACGAGCTTCGTCGTGCCGGCCCGCTTCGCGCGCCTGACTAGCGTCCCGTGATGATCACAGCTCGCGCTTTCGCCAAGATCAACCTCGACCTGCGGATCGTGGGCGTCCAGGCCGGCGGATATCACGAACTGCGGACCACCTTTCAGTCGATCGCCCTTCACGACGTCATGACGTTCGCGCCGGCGCGGGGGCCGTTCGTCGTCGAAAGCGACGATCCCGGTTGCCCCGCTCAGGGAAACATCGTCGAACGGGCAGCGTGCTGCGTGTGGGAAGCGGCGGGCCGGACCGGTTTGCCGGCGGGCGTCCGGGTGCGGATAGACAAGCGCATTCCCATCGCGGCCGGGCTCGGAGGCGGCAGCGCCGACGCGGCGGCCGCGCTCCGCGCGCTCGCGCGATTGTGGGGCGTCCGCCACACGACGACATCAATGCACGAAATCGCCGCGTCGCTCGGCGCAGACGTGCCGTTCTTTCTTCAAGGCGGAACCGCTCGCGGCCGGGGTCGCGGCGACGTGCTGTCGCGCCTGGCCGATCGCCCGCGTCGCTGGGTCGTCGTCGCGACGCCGCCGTTCGGTGTATCGACCGCTGAGGCGTACAGGTGGTTTGACGAGGCTCCCCGGCAGGGTCGGCGTTCGTTCAACGACCTTCATGCTCCGGTCGTCGCGCGCCATCCTGAAATCGGGGCCCTTGTTGAGCAACTGAAGCGCTCCGGCGCGTCTCAGGCGGCCATGTCGGGCAGCGGCTCGGCGGTGTTCGGCCTGTTTACGCGGCGGCCGGATGCCGAAGCGGCCGCTGACGCCCTGGTCGGCCACGGCCGCCGGATCATCGTGACTCGCACGCTTTCCGGGCTTGAATACCGGCGTCTTTCCCGCCTCGCACTTGCCCGGAAGTAAGCCCGTCGTATACACTTAGCGTTTGCGCGGCGACTGATCGGCCACTCCCGAGGTCCGCTTCTTCCACTCAGCGTCGGTTAGTAGTTGGTCCCACAGGGTTGCGCGGAGTGGGGCGGTGGGCGTCCCCACGAAGCGCGAGGCGTCGTCCGGGGGGCAGGGGCCCCCGCCCTTCGGCAGGCTCAGGGCGGCCTGAGCGAAGTCGAAGGCCGGAGTGATCAATGGGGCGTGGCCAAGCGGTAAGGCGCGGGACTTTGGATCCCGTATTCGAAGGTTCGAATCCTTCCGCCCCAGCCAGCCTTCGCTCACCTGCAAAAGGGTGAGCTTCGGCCGGCAGGCCAGCCTTCGCTCACTTGCAAAGAGTGAGCTTCGGCTAGGCAGGCAAGCCTTCGCTTACGCCGAAGGGTGAGCTTCGGGTTGGCCGGCCAAAGAGAGATGTGGCGAGGGTTGTCCGGTGATAGGTGAGCTGGTCATGGCATCCGGCTTCGGCGAACTGAAAGTGTTCTCGGGGAGCGCGCACCCCGAGCTGACGCGCGACATCACCTCGGTGCTGGGCGTTCAGGTTGGCCAGGCTCGCCTCAAGCGCTTTCCAGACACAGAGGTGTCCTTCCAGATCGACGAGAACATCCGCGGCACCGACGTGTTCATCGTCCAGCCGACTTGCGCCTCGCCGACCGCCTCGGTCGACCAGCACCTCGTCGAGCTGATGATCATGATCGACGCGTTCAGGCGCTCGTCGGCCGCGCGCATTACCGCGGTGCTGCCGTACTACGGCTACGCGCGCCAGGACCGGAAAGACAAGCCGCGAGTGCCGATTTCAGCGAAGCTGGTCGCCAACGTGCTCAGCGCCGCCGGCACGAACCGGGTGCTGACCATGGACCTGCACAAGGCGCAAATCCAGGGCTTCTTCGACATCCCGGTGGACCATCTGTTCGCTGCGCCGGTGATCATCGAGCACCTGTCACGGCTGGAGGCCGACGACCTGACGCTGGTCGCGCCCGACGCGGGCGGCGCCGAGCGCGCGCGGGCCTATGCGAAGAGGCTCGACGCCGAGCTCGCCGTCATCGACAAGCGGCGGACGGACGATGGGACGGCGGAGGTGATGAACGTGATCGGCGACGTCGAGGGCCGCACGTGCATCATCCAGGACGACATCGTCGACACGGCGGGCACGATTACGAAGGCGGCCAGCGCGCTGAAGCACAACGGCGCGGCGCGGGTGTTCGCGTGCGCGGTCCACGGCGTGCTGTCGGGCCCCGCCATCCGCCGGATCGAGGAGTCGCCGATCGACCGGATGATCGTGACGAATACGATTCCGCAGTCGAAGGCGAGCGAGGCGTGCAGCAAGATCGTCGTGCTGTCCGTCGCGCGGCTGCTGGCGCAGGCGATCAAGAGCATCCACGAGGAGACGTCGGTCTCGTCGTTATTCGTTTGAGGACTGTGCACCCTGAGATAATCTGAGGTTTTATGGAAGCGACACTCGAGGCGACACGGCGGGACACGATTGGGAAGAACGAAGCGCGGCGCACGCGGCGCGGGGGGCTGGTGCCGGCGGTGCTCTACGGGGCGACCGGGGATGGCGGCGGCAGGGAGGCGACGGCGATCGCAGTGAACCCGCGCGCGCTGCTGCGGATTCTGCACTCCGAGTCGGGCGCCAACACGCTGATTTCACTGCAGCTGGCGGGAGCTGGTGACACGCGTGTGCTCGTGAAGGCGTACCAGCTCGATCCCGTCAGCCACGAGGTGCTGCACGCCGACTTCTATCGCGTGGCGATGGACCGGGTGATTCAGGTGACGATCCCGGTCGTGGTCAAGGGCGAGCCGAAGGGCGTCAAGCAGCAGGGCGGCGTGCTCGAGTTCATCCGGCGCGAGATTGAGATCGAGTGCCTGCCCGCCGATATCCCCGAGAACGTCGAGGTGAACGTCGACGAGCTGATGCTACACCAGGGGATTCGCGTGCGCGAGCTGACGGTCAACCCGAAGTGGAAGCCGATCAGCGACCCCGACATGATGCTCGTCCACGTCATCATGCCGAAGGCCGAGGAGGCGCCCGCGCCGGCCGAAGCCGCTGCCGCGGTGCCGGCGGCGCCGGCCGAGCCCGAAGTCATCAAGAAGGGCAAGAAGGAAGAAGCCGAAGACGAGAAGTGAAGCTGATCGTCGGCCTCGGGAATCCCGGTGCGAAGTACCGCGGCACGCGGCACAACATCGGCTTCGCGGCGATCGACGAACTCGCCAACCGCCGGTCCGTCGAGTTCGACGCCTCGCCGGTCGAGGCGCTGGTCGCGAAAGTCAGGGGCGTCGAGCCGGTGTTGCTGGCCAAGCCGCTGACCTTCATGAACGCGAGCGGCGAGGCGGTGGGCGGATTGACGCGGTATTTCAAGATCGAGCCCGCGGATCTGCTCGTGGTCGTCGACGAAGTGCAGTTGCCGCTCGGGAAGCTGCGGGCGCGGGCGCGCGGGTCGGCGGGGGGCCACAACGGGTTGAAGTCGCTGATTGCGCATCTCGGAGAAGAGTTCGCGAGGCTGCGCATCGGTGTCGGACGCGGGGAGCTGCGGCGCGACCTGGCGGATCACGTGCTGGCCAGGTTCGACGCGGAGGAAGCGGCGGAAGTCGAGCGCATGACGACGCGCGCGGCCGATGCCTCGGAGATGTTCATCACGTCGGGGATCGAGGCGGTGATGAACGCGTTCAACGGCGGCGATCCGGCAACAACCGAATAGCGCGTCCCCCTGAAGACGAGGACGCGCACAACCTTGCCACCGACAGGGTGGCCGCGTTGCCAGCGGACCTGAAGGTCCGCACTACAACAGCCGTAGTGCAGGCCTTCAGGCCTGCCGGACGCGTCCAGAAGGAGCAGCAATGTCAGTCAGACAGTACGACCTCGTCTATATTCTCCCGCCCGAGACCACCGAGCAGCAGGCGACCGAGATGCACGATCAGGTCGCAGCGATCGTGTCGCGCATGAACGGCACCATCGAGAAGACCGAGCACTGGGGCCGCCGCAAGCTGGCCTACGAGATCGGGCCGCACAAGGAAGGCGTGTACGTCCTCGAGGTGATCAACGGCGGCGGCGACCTGGTGAAGGAGGTCGACCGCCGGCTGAAGGTGATTGACGCCATCATCCGTCACATGATCGTCAGGGTCGACGAGGAGAAGAAAGTGGTCGAGCGCACGCGGACGCGCCGCCAGACCTCCTCCGAGCGCCGCCGCGTGAGGCGCGGCCTGCCGCCGGTCCGGCAGCCGGGAGAGGGCCGCTCGACGGAAGCCGACGAGACAGACGACGATCGCTTTGACGGGGTGGAGGTCTAGCCATGCCATTCGGACAAAAACGTTCGGGCGGTCGGGGCCGCGGCGACAAGAAGAAGGACGGCGAAAAGCCGGGCCAGCGGCGGCCGATGTTCCGCCGCCGGAAGGTCTGCAAGTTCTGCGCGGACAAGATCGACGACATCAACTACAAGGACGTGAAGCTGATCGGCCCGTTCGTGCCGGAGCGCGGCAAGATCTTGCCGCGACGCATTTCGGGCACCTGCGCCATGCACCAGCGCAAGCTGCAGACCGCCATCAAGCGCGCGCGGCAAATCGCCCTGATTCCTTACGTAACGGACTGAGAACGGGATCGTGAAATTTAAGATTTAAGAATTTCAGATTTAAGATTGGCGACTTGAAGATTGGCAGCCGCCTCGCGACTGCGCCAATCTGAAATCTTAAATCTGAAGTCTGAAATTCCAGTGAGGCCGACATGGAAGTCATTCTCAGAGAGCACGTCGACAACCTCGGGCGCCGCGGCGAGATTGTGAAGGTCGCCGACGGCTACGCGCGCAACTACCTGCTGCCGCGCAAGCTGGCGCTGCTGGCGACGGCGGGCAATAAGAAACACGTCGAGCGCGAGCGCGCCAAGTTCGAGACCAAGGAAGCCGAGGAGCAGAAGATCGCCGAGGCGCAGCGCGATCGGCTCGCCAACGTCGAGATCGTCATCGCGCGGAGGGTCGGCGAAACCGAAGCGCTCTACGGCTCGGTCACCACCGCCGACATCGCGGAGGCGCTGGCCGCCAAGGGCTTCGAGATCGATCGCCGCAAGCTGCAGCTGGCCGAGCCAATCAAGAAGATTGGCGAGGTCGAGGTCCCGGTGAGGCTGCACCGCGACGTCGTCGCGCCGCTCAAGGTCAAGGTCGTCGCCGAATAGGCTACTTCAAGACCCATTCAACTCCCGCCAGGGCGACAACCGCATTCACACCGAGGTTGTCGCCCGCGGTACCCGCGTTGGAAATGTGGTGGTTCCTGAGCTCCACGACCAGCCGCGGGCCGCTCGGTCGGTTCTGGCGCCAGCCGAAGCCGACGAAGTGCTGGAAGTTGTAGGTCCGGTCGATCTCGATCACGTCGAGGCTCGTCCACAGCAGGCCCACGCCGCCGTAGACGTAGGGTATCCACCGCCCTGAAGTCCGCAGGTAGTAGCGTCCGGCCAGCATGCCCGCGCCGGCGCTGACGTCGAGCTTCGGCTCGTCATACACGAACAGCGTCGCCTCGCCGAACAGCTCGATCCGATCGTGCACGAACCATCCCAGTCGCGGATGGAACGCGGCAAACGTGACATCGCTCTCGGTTGGCGCCCAGGGCGGCTTGTAGCCAAGACCCACGCCGCCGATCAGACCGCGCGTCCGATCGCCGGCCTCGAATGATCGGGCTTGCGACCTAACTTCTGCCGGCCGAAGACATGCGATCACGATGAGCATCGCGATCAGGGAGCGCGTCATTGATGTAAACTTTCGAGCTTCCCCCGAGATCGTATCCTCAAAGATGCCCGAGCTCGCCGTCGCCGAACGTACGCTGCCACACAACCTTGAAGCCGAGCGCTCGGTGCTCGGCGCAATCCTGCTGAACAACGAGGTCTTCAACCTCGCCGCCGAGGTGATCGACGCACCCGACTTCTTCCGCGATGCGCACCGGCGCATCTTCGAGAAGATGGTCCGCCTTTCCGACCGCGGCGACGCGATCGATCTCGTCACGCTCAAGGAGGAGCTCGGCCGGTCTGGCGAGCTCGACGAGGTCGGCGGTCCGGCCTACATCACCGCGCTCGTCGATGGCGTGCCGCGCTCGACCAACGTCGAGCACTACGCGCGGATCATCAAGGAAAAGGCGACGCTCCGGAACCTGATCTTTTCGGCCAACAAGATCCTCGCGACGGCGTACGAGGCGGAGGAAGACGCCGACGTCATCCTCGACCAGGCCGAGCACGCGATCTTCGCCATCGCCGACGACAAGGTCCGCGACGGGTTCGTCTCGCTCCGCGATCTCGCCCAGGCCAGCCTCGACACGATCGAGAAGCTCCACGCGCGCAAGGAGCTGATTACCGGTGTGCCGACCGGCTTCACCGATCTCGACGAGATGACCTCCGGCCTGCAGCCGTCCGACCTGGTCATCATCGCGGCCCGGCCGTCGATGGGCAAGACCAGCCTGGTCCTCAACATCGCGCAGCATGTGGGCACGAAGACCGACATGGCGGTCGGCATCTTCAGCCTCGAGATGTCGAAAGAGCAGCTGTTCCTCCGGATGCTCACTGCCGAGGCGCGGATCGACGCGCACCGGCTCCGCGGCGGCTTTCTCGGCGAGCGCGATTGGGGCCGGCTGTCCCAGGCGATCGGGACGCTCAGCGACGCGAAGATCTTCATCGACGACACGCCGTCGATCGGGGTCCTCGAAATGCGTGCAAAATGCCGGCGGCTGGCCGCCGAGCACGGTCTCCACCTGGTCATCGTCGACTACATTCAGTTGATGCAGGGCCGCGGCCGGTTCGAGAACCGCACGCTGGAGCTGGCGTCGATCTCGCGCTCGATGAAGGGGCTGGCCAAGGAGCTGAGGGTGCCGATCGTGGTGCTGTCGCAGTTGAGCCGAGCGCCGGAAGCCCGATCCGACCACCGGCCGCAGCTGTCTGATCTGCGCGAATCCGGCGCGCTCGAACAGGACGCCGACGTCGTCGTCTTCATCTACCGCGAGGACGTCTATGCCGACAAGAACGCGTCGGCAGCGGCCGACAGCGCCGGCGTCGCCGAGCTGATCATCGGCAAGCAGCGCAACGGCCCGACCGGTGTCGTAAAGCTGGCGTTCATCCGCGAGTTCACGCGGTTCGAGAACCTCGCGGTTGGGGGCGTATGAGATTTGAGGATCTCAGGATTTCAGGATTTGAGGATTTTCGAGCGCGCTCCTTCAAATCCTCAAGTCCTCAGATCCTCAAATCCTGAGATTCCATGATTCGCCCCACCGTCGCCAGAGTCGACCTCGCCGCGCTCAAGTCGAACTACCGCGCGATTGACGAGCGGCTCCGGAGCGAGCGCCCCGACAACCCGCCGCGCATCATCGCCGTCGTCAAGGCGAACGCGTACGGCCACGGCGCCGGCGAGGTGGCGCGCGCGCTCGAAGAGGCCGGGGCGGATCTGCTGGCCTGCGCCGACATCGAGGAGGGAGCGGTGCTGCGTGCAGCCGGCGTACGGGCCGACATCCTGGTGTTCGGCGCACTCAGCGTCAGCGATCTCGATGGCCTCTTCGACTGCCGGTTGACGCCGACCATCTCGACGCCGGGCGCGGCGAAGGCGGTCCAGGTGGCCGCCGCGAAGTACCAGCAGCGGCTGCGCTACCACCTGAAGATCGACACCGGCATGAACCGCCTGGGATTCCGGGTCGATAACCTTCGCCGCTCGCTGCCGGAGCTCGTCGCCAGCCAGAACCTCGAGCTCGCGGCGGTGTACACGCACTTCGCCACCGCGGACGAGCCCGCCAGCAGGCTGTTCGACGAGCAGCGTGTGCGGTTCGATCGCGCGCTGGACGAGATCGCCGAGATCCGCGGCGACGACGCCGGGCGCCAGGCGCGCCCCTTCTACCGCCATGCCTCGAACAGCGCAGCGCTGCTGCGCGACTCTCGCGTGTGGTTCGATCGGGTGCGTCCCGGCCTGCTGCTGTACGGCATCGTGCCCCCGCCGCTGGCGTCGACGATCGCGCTCACGCCGGTGATGCGGCTCGACAGCCGGATCGTCGCGGTGAAGGGGATGCGGCCGGGCGAGATGACCGGCTACGGCGCGCGTTTCACCGCCGAGCGTCCGACGAGCGTGGCCATCATTCCGGCTGGATACGCTGATGGCCTCGACCTTCGGCTGGCCGGGCGCGGCTCCGTCCTGATTCGCGGCCGCCGCGCGCCGATTGTCGGCTCGGTGTGCATGGACATGCTGATCGCTGACGTCACCGGCCTCGACGTCTCACCAGGCGACGAGGTGGTGATCATCGGCTCGCAGGGTGATGATCGGATCGACGTCCGCGAGATGGCCGCCACAATCGGCACTATTCCGTGGGAGATAGTTTGCCGTGTGGGCTCGCGGATTGAGCGAGTGTATTCATAGAGAGACAGCAGCGCCGCGGCCATGCCGAGCCGAGGACAAGCGAATCCGAGGCGAGGCATCAGCGTTAGTTCGCGGCGGGGGTGGGGCCCCGCCGCCAGTGGAAAAAGTTGACTGTGCGCTTCTAACTACCCTGGGATCATGCCTAAACCACCTCGCACCGTCTTCGTCTGCCAGGAATGCGGCTCACAAGCCCCCAAGTGGCTGGGCCGTTGTCCCGAGTGCGGCGCGTGGAATTCGCTTGTCGAGGAACATCCGTCCGACACCGCGGCAGCACCGTCCGCGCATCGGTACGCGATGGCCGGGACGGCCGCGTCGGCGCGCCTCTATTCCGAGATCTCCCTCGAACAGCATGCGCGGCTGTCGACCGGCATCGACGAGTTCGATCGCGTGCTGGGTGGCGGCATCGTGCCCGGGTCGCTGGTGCTGCTGGGCGGCGAGCCTGGCATCGGCAAATCGACGCTGCTCCTACAGGCGGCCGCCAACATGGCGCGCACGATCGGGCCGGTCCTCTACAGCTCCGGCGAGGAATCCGAACACCAGATCAAGGGACGCGGCGAGCGGCTCGGCGTCGGCGGCGCGCCGCTCTTCCTGCTGGCCGAAACATGCCTCGAACGGATTCTCGAGGAGATCGCTCGCATCCGCCCGTCGCTGGTCATCGTCGATTCGATTCAGACGGTGTTCTCGCTCAAGTTTCAGTCGGCGCCCGGCAGCATCGGCCAGGTGCGAGAAGCGGCGACGCAGCTGCTGTTTACCGCCAAGGGCCAGAACCTACCGACGCTGCTCGTCGGCCATGTCACCAAGGACGGCAGTCTGGCCGGCCCGAAGGCGCTCGAACACGTGGTCGACACCGTGCTGTATTTCGAGGGCGAGCGGCATCATTCGCATCGTGTCGTGCGCGCCGTGAAGAATCGCTTCGGGGCGGTCAGCGAGCTCGGCGTGTTCGAGATGACGTCGGCTGGTCTTCGGCCCGTGCCGAACCCGTCGAAGCTGTTTCTCGCGGAGCGTCCGTTGAACGCGCCCGGTTCGGCGGTCCTGTGTTCGGTCGAAGGCTCGCGGCCGATCCTGGTCGAGGTGCAGGCGCTCGTGAGCAGCAGCACGTATGGAACGGCGCGGCGGATGGCCAGCGGCGTCGATCAGCAGCGGCTGTCGCTGCTCCTGGCTGTGCTCGAGAAACGCGCCGGCCTGAACCTGATCGGCGACGACGTATTCGTGAACGTCGCCGGCGGGATGAACGTCGACGAACCGGCTGCTGACCTCGGCGTCCTTGCAGCTATCGCCTCCAGTGTCCGGAATCGCGTCATCTCCCCAACGACGGCGATGTTCGGCGAAGTGGGCCTTGCCGGCGAAATCCGCGGCATTTCGCAGGCGTCGCTTCGCATCCGGGAAGCCGCGCAGATGGGGTTTCGCCGCTGCGTCATGCCCGAGGCAAACATCGATCCTGCCGATCGGCCGCTGGCCGGGGCATGCGAGCTCGTGCCGGTCCGCAGCGTCGGTGAAGCGCTCGACGCCCTGCTGCAAGGGTGATATGGTTTGCCTGCCATGCCCTGGTTTGTGCTGGCGCGGATTGTCGTCGTCGGGGCCGTCGCCTATGCGGCGGCAGCGCTTCAGCCGCTCCCGTTTGGTATCGTCGTCAACACCGCGTTTGCGGTCGTGCTGGCGGCGCTCGTCGTCCTCTTCGAGACGCGTCTCCGTGAAACCCAGGTTACGCGCCTGCTCGGCGGCCTGACCGGCTTCATCATCGGTATTGCGATTGCCCGCGCCATCGAAGCCGGCTTCTTCTGGTTGAACACGGCGAACCAGGTCGTCGAGTTCTTCGATTCGTTCCTGTTGATCGTCCTGCCCTATCTGGGTCTGATGCTCGGCGTGAAGCACGGCGAGTGGCTCGAGCCGGCGCGCCTCATCAGCCTTTTTCGCGCGGCCGGACCCGAGCGCCGCTACCGGATTCTCGACACCAGCGTCATCATCGACGGACGGATCGCCGACGTCTGCGACACCGGCTTCATAGACGGGACGATCGTCATCCCGCAATTCGTCCTGAAGGAGTTGCAGCTCGTCGCTGATTCCGGCGACTCGTTGAAGCGAAATCGCGGCCGCCGCGGCCTCGACATCCTGCAGCGGATTCAGAAGATGTCGGGCGTCGAGGTGATGATCTCGGACGTCGACTTTCCCGACGTCCGCGAGGTCGATCTGAAACTCATCGAGCTCGCCCGGACGTTGCAGGGGAAGATCGTCACCAACGACTTCAACCTGAACAAGGTGGCGCAGCTGCGCGGCGTGTCGGTGCTGAACGTCAACGAGCTCGCCAACTCGCTCAAGCCGGTCGTCCTGCCGGGCGAGCAGATGAAAGTGTTCATCCTGAAGGAAGGCAAGGAATACAACCAGGGTGTCGCCTATCTCGACGACGGCACGATGGTGGTGGTCGACAACGCCCGCCGGATGATCAGCAAGACGATCGACATCGTCGTGACCAGCGTGCTGCAGACGACCGCCGGCAAGATGATCTTCGGCCGCTATATCGATTCCGCCGCTCCCGCCCAGCCCACGGCGCCGCCGCAGCCGAACGGCCAGGCGCAGTCTCCTGCTCCGGTACCGGCCGAGCGCGCCAAGCCGTCTTCTCCTGCGGCTCACAACTAGTCCAAATAGACAAAACTTCCGCTGCCCGGCGTCTATATCAATGACGCGATGACCGGCCCGCGGCGCGATGCTTCCAGCGACCGGCTCGCAGACCTGTACGACCGGTTCGCCGGGACGCTCTTTCGGCATGCCGCGATGATCCTGGCGGATCGGGTCGCCGCGGCCGATGCGGTACACAACGTGTTCCTCAAATTGGCGAAAGCCGGATCGGGCGGCGACGTCGAGGCCCTTGCCTACCTGCGGCGGGCGGTGCGCAACGAGTGCTACAGCGTGATGCGGACCCGGCGGCGCGACATCGTCGTCGCGGTCGATGCGCAGCTGCTCGAGATCGTGGAGGGTGAAGACGATCAGCCGGCCGAACGGCTTGCGTTGGAGCAAGCGCTGCAGCAGCTGCCGGCCGAGCAACGGGAGGTCGTGCACTTGAAGGTGTGGGAAGGGATGACGTTTCAGGAAATCGCCGATCTCACTGGTGAATCACTCAACACCGCCGCGAGCCGTTACCGGTACGCGATGGAGAAGCTGCGCGCGATCCTGACGGAGAAATGCTGACTTGGACCAGCTGGAAACTCTCCTGCGTTGCTACCGACCGATTGGCCCGCCGCCCGAGCTGCGCGACCGCGTCATTCGGCCGCGACTGCGCTGGCGCGAATGGCTGCTTCCGACGGCCGCCGCGGCTGCGGCGGTCTTGTTCTACGCGTTAACCGACGCCACACGCCGGCAATTCGTTAATGGACCTTCGGCCGACGCCGCGCGGGAGGTGGCGGTTGCCGAGTTGACTGCACAGTTGGGCGGCGACGAAGTGGCCAGACTGCAGGCCGAGCACGTGATGAATGAAATCGACGCGATGCGACGCGTTGACCCTGCCCCGCAGCGGCCTGAGCTCACGCCAGGGTTGCTGCCGTGACTGATGTGACGTCCTCGCGCCCGCTCGCGCGCCGTAGGTTCGTCAAGGGGTCGGTTGTTGCCCTCATCCTCGTGGCTCCGTTTCTGCTTCATGCGATCTGGAGCTACGTCGAAACGCGACGGCTCGATGCCCTTGTCCAGTCAATTGAGGCCAAAGGAGAGCCGATTCAGCTCAGGTCAGCGACGCCAACCGGCGATGCCGCACGAGCGGAGCGTTACTACCGGGCGGCGGCTGTGCTCGCTTCCGAGTTCCGGCCAGAACCAGCCGGCGGATGGTACGAGCAGATTGCCGTCGCGGAGCGGACCGGTCAGTGGCCCGATGATCTGATCGCGCGTGCGCGGGAATTGCTCACTTCGTACCAGGAAATGTTCGCGTTCGTCGACCGCGCTGCGGACCTGCCATTCGAGGATTTCCCCGCCGGGACTACTTACAATTACCTCGCGGCAGGATTGATTGACGCGATTCGCCTCACGTCGTTGCGCGCCATCATCCGGGCCGCAGACGGAGACGCGGACGGCGCGGCTCGTTCGCTGTATGCAGCGGCTCGCGCCGGCCGGTGGTTCAGTCGCAAGCATCCGTCGTTCACCCCGTACTCGATCTGGTTCATTTCAGCGGTAGTCGGTGTCTTCGAGCGTGGACGGCCTGGGGAAACGGCGCTTGAACCGCTCGCGCGGGCGCTAGAGGAAGCGGATCGAGACGACGTCCTCAAGCAGACGTTGCTGACGATGCGAGCCGGTAACCTGCAGAGCGGGGTTGCCGACCCATGGTTCATCGGGTCACGAAGAGCTCCCGTGTTCGCGATCGAGAGACCCTGGCGCACGCACCAGTTCAACCGGCAGCTTTCCTGGTACGCCGAGGCGCTCGAGGCCGCCGAAACGCCGTGGCCGAAGCGCATCGAGGCGATCGTCGACAGCGACGTTGAATACTTCAACCTGGATGTGCCGTTCGATCGCAAGCGCATGAGTCAGATGATCACGGCCATCGTCGCGCCCCTGGCCGCGATCCGGAGCGTACGTGTGGCGATCGGCATCGAGCGATATCGTCGCCGCCAGTCCGAACAGTTGCCGCCCACGCTGGGTGAACTTGTGCCGTCGATCCTTTCTGCGGCACCCGTCGACCCCTTTACCGGCGAAGCTGTCCGATACATTCGATCTGACAATGGATATGCGGTTTACAGCGTTGGCGAAAATCGAACGGATGACGGCGGCGATATTCGTGCTCCATGGGCTCGAGGTGCGGACGTCGGTGTGAGGGTCGGGCGGCCGAAGTAACGATAGCGCGGCGGCGATCGCGTGAGCACGTTCGCTACAATGACTCCGCGTGCCCATCCCTCCGTATCACTGGTGGCGAACCGTCTTCTATCTGATTCCCGCCATCAGCGTCTACACGATCGTCCTCGGGACGGCCTCGATCGTCTCCAGCCTGTTCGATCGCCGCGGCTACTTCGCCCACCGCTGCGCGCGCGCCTGGTCGTGGCTGATTCTGAAGACGACGAAGGTGAATGTCCGCGTCGAGGGACTCGAACGCCTGACGCCCGGGACCACTTATATCTTCGTGGCCAATCACCAGAGCCATTACGACACGCCGGTGATTTTCAGCAGCCTGCCGTATCAGCTGCGCATCATCGCGAAGGAGTCGCTGGCCCGCTTCCCGGTGCTCGGCTGGCACTTGAAGCGCGGCGGACATCTGTTCGTCGACCGGCGGAACCCCGATCAGAGCGGCATCCTGTCGCGCTGGCGCGCGCTGGTGTCGCAAGGGTTGTCGCTGATCATTTACGCCGAGGGGACGCGCAGCCGTGACGGGCGCGTCGCCAGGTTCAAGGCTGGCAGCTTTCTGCTGGCCATCCAGGCCGGTCTGCCGGTGGTGCCGCTGGCCGTCATCGGCACGCGAAGCATCATGCCGAAGGGAAGGCTGCGCACCGAACCGGGCAAGGTGCGGTTGATCGTTCATGACCCGATTCCCGCGCCGCCGCTCGATCGCCCGACCGTTCGCGACGCGCGCGCTCTCGCCGCGCGCGCACACGCCATCGTGGCCGACACCATCGAGCGGCTGCGGGAGCGGACCGCCCCGATATAATCCTTGCGTGCACGTCACTGCGATCGTCGCGGCGGGCGGCCGCGGCGAGCGGCTCGGCGCCGCGCAGCCGAAACAGATGCTGGTCATCGGCGGCCGGTCGATCCTCGAGCGCAGCGTTCAGCTGCTGCTCGATCACCCGGCCGTCGCGGAAGTGATCGTGGCGCTCCCGCCGAACCTTGCCGGCGATCTGCCGGAATCATTCCAGCGCGCGTCGAAAGCGTTACGGGTGGTAGCCGGCGGACCGCGGCGCCAGGATTCCGTGGCGAACGCCTTCGCGGCCGTCAGCGACAAGACCGACGTCGTGCTCATCCACGATGCGGCGCGTCCATTCGCAAGCGCCGGCCTCGTGTCGCGAACGATCGAGGCAGCCGTCGAGACCGGAGCCGCATTGGCGGCGTTGCCGGCGCGGGACACGGTCAAATGGGCCGAGGCAGGTCAGGATGAAGCCGGAGGAGGTCCGGCTAAAGCCGGGCGCTACGTGAAAGAGACGCTGCCGCGCGATACGATCCACCTCGCGCAAACGCCGCAGGCGTTCCGCCGCGCGGTCTTGGAGGCCGCCCTGGCCTACGGCAGGCGTGAGGCCATCGAGGTCACCGACGAGGCCACGCTCGCGGAACGAGCCGGGCATCGGGTCAGCCTGGTCGAAGGCGAGACGACGAACATCAAGATCACCACGCAAGAGGATTTCGCGATGGCCGAGGCGCTTGCCAGCAGGTCCGGTCCGAGAGGTGGCCGTGCTGGAGTCGGATACGACATTCATCGGCTGGTGGAGGGCCGTCCGTTGATTCTCGGCGGCGTGACTATTCCTTTCGAGCGAGGGCTGACCGGCCACTCGGACGCGGACGCGCTGTGCCACGCGATCACCGAGGCCATCCTTGGCGCCGCGGCCGCCGGCGATATCGGCCGGTATTTTCCGGATTCAGACCCGCAGTGGAAAGGCGCTTCGAGCATCGACCTCCTGCGGCGCGCCGCCGCGATCGTCGACGGCCAGGGCTTACGCGTGCAGAACGTCGACGCCTCGATCCTGGCCGAGCGGCCGAAGCTCGGTCCGTTCATCGAGGAGATGCGCGCCAATCTGGCGGCCGCGCTCGGGGTAGACGTCGGCCAGGTGAGCGTCAAGGGCAAGAGCAACGACGGCGTCGGCGAGATTGGCCGCGGGGAGGCGATTGCCGTCCACGCGACCGCGTTACTGCATGCGCGTTAGGTTCGCCCCCAGTCCCACCGGCTACCTGCACGTCGGCAACGCGCGGACGGCGCTCTTCAACTGGCTGCTGGCGCGTGGTGGCGGCGGCTCGTTCGTCCTCCGAATCGAGGACACCGACCTCGAGCGATCCACCTCGGAATCAGACGCCGCCATCGTGGAAGACCTCCGATGGCTCGGGCTCGACTGGAACGAAGGCCCGGACATCGGGGGACCCAGCGGTCCGTACCGGCAGTCGGAGCGGCGGCACCTCTACGCGTCGTACGCGAACGAGCTCGTGGCGGAAGGACATGCGTACTTCTGCTTTTGCACGCGCGACCAGCTCGAAGCCGAGAGGCGCGCGGCCGTGGAAGCCGGACAACCGGCGCGCTACTCGGGGCGATGCCGCTCGATCACTCGCGACGAGGCGGAGGCGCGGATCGCCGGCGGCGAGCAGCCCGCCTTGCGCTTCCGCGTCCCCGAGAACCGCGAGATCGTCTTCACCGATGCGGTGCGCGGGCAGGTCCGGTTTCACACCGAGGTCATCGGCGACCCGATCATCGTCCGCGCCGACGGCATGCCCGCTTACAACTTCGCGGTTGTCGTCGACGATGCGTTGATGGAGATCACGCACGTGATCCGGGGCGAGGACCACATCTCGAACACGCCGCGGCAACTGCTCCTATACGAAGCGCTCGGGTTTTCGCCGCCGGTGTTCGCCCATCTGGCGATGGTACTGGGCCCGGATCACAGCCCGCTGTCCAAGCGGCACGGGGCAACGTCGGTCGCCGAGTTCCGGGCGAAGGGCTATCTTCCCGAGGCGCTGGTGAACTACCTCGCGCTCATCGGCTGGTCTCCGCGACCGGGAGGAGTCGAGGGGGACGACGCCGACGAGTTGATGCCGCTCGACGAGCTCGCACGCCGCTTTTCGCTCGACAAGGTCGGCCACAGCGCCGGCGTGTTCGATGAGGAGAAGCTCGCATGGGCGAACCGTCATTACCTGAAGATCGCTGACTCAGACCGCGTCGCCGGATTGTCGGTGCCGTACTTCGTCAGCGCCGGCATCTCGATGTCGCCGGCAGCAGAAGGGCGGGAGTTCCTCGCGTCGGTTGTGCCGATTGCCTCGATGTCGGTGGATCGCCTCGACCAGATTCCGCGGCGGCTCTCGTTTCTCTTCGACTACGACGCCGCTCGCGCGCTCGAGTCGCCCGCGGCGCAGGTCGAGATGCGATCCGAGGCGGCCCGCAGCGTGTGCGAGGCACTGGCGTCGGTGCTCGAAGCGGCGCCGCGGCTCGATCGCGACCGCTTTCGCGCCGCGGCGAACGAGGTGCGAGGGCTCACCGGCCAGAAGGGCAAGGCGTTGTTTCATCCGATCCGGCTCGCCCTCACCGGCCGTTCGGAGGGCCCCGAGCTCGACCTCGCGGTGCCGGCGATCGATCACGGCGCGGAGCTCGGTCCGCGGTCCGGCCTGCCGACGATCATCGGTTGTCGCGAGCGGGCTGCCGCCTTCCGCCAAGCGTTGCGTAGCGTCCGGCTTTAGCCGGAGGTCGTTTCCGCCAGACCGTTATGCTGATTTACGGCATCAACCCCGTTCTCGAGGCCCTGCGCGCCGGTCGAGTCAAGGAACTGCGCGTCGCCGCACGCGCGGGCGGACGCCTCGCCGAGTTGGTCCAGGCGGCCGAGCGTGCTGGTCTTCTCATTCGCCGTGTCGGCCCGGCCGAACTCGATCGTGCGTCGCGCGGCGGGGTCCACCAGGGCGTGATCGCGCACCTGGAGGACGCAGCGCGGTACGACATCGCAGACCTCATCGCCTCGTCGCGCGACGCGCCGCTCATCGTCGTCCTGGACGGCATCGAGGATCCGCATAACGTCGGGGCCATTCTTCGCACTGCCGACGCGGCCGGCGTCGATGGCATCGTGCGCCAGTCCCGGCATGCCGCGCCGCTCGACGGCGCGGCGGCGAAGGCGTCCGCGGGCGCCGTTTCACACGTGAAGGTCGCCGACGTGGTGAACATCGCGCGCGCTCTCGAGGAGTTGAAGGAGCGGGGGTTGTGGACGGTAGGTCTGGCCGGCGACGCGTCGAAGCGGTACCACGATGTCGATCTGACCCTGCCCACCGCGATTGTCGTCGGGGCTGAGGGAACGGGGCTGCGGCGGCTGGTGAGGGAACGGTGCGACTGGGTGGTCTCGATCCCGATGGGCGGGCACGTGGAGAGCCTCAACGTCTCGGTTGCGACGGGAATTGTTCTGTTTGAAGGAGTTAGGCAGCGTGCCCGCGCCCGCACGGCGCCTGTGCCAAAGCCGTCCTCGCGATGATAGAATCAAAGGTTGCGGAAGCGCCGAAGAAGCTCGAGTATGGGGCGACGTGACTGAAGGGATTGGAGTTTGCGCCTCTGGCACAGGACGTGCTATAGTCCAACTTTTGTCTGGCTGGCGTAGCTCAGTCGGTAGAGCAGCTGATTTGTAATCAGCAGGTCGGGGGTTCAAGTCCCTTCGCCAGCTCCATCTTCTGGACTGTCCGCCTGCGGGTAAGTGCCGAAAGCAGCGCATTCCAAACAACAAGATAATTGGCGAGGTAGCGAAGCGGTCAAACGCAGCAGACTGTAAATCTGTCGCCCTAGCGGCTTCGAAGGTTCGAGTCCTTCCCTCGCCACCCACCTTCGCTCGCACGCATCCGCGTGCGAGCTTCGGTGGGCAAGCCAGTGATTGGGAAATGAATCAGGCGGAGCGAATGAGCGGAAGCGAGTGAGCCGCGCGAGCGGAGTGGGGATCGAAGGGGTCCCCGCGAGCGAGCGCGTTGGGGGCTCTGGCGGGGCGAAGCCCCCCAGTGGAAACGAAGGCGGGAGTAACTCAGTGGTAGAGTCACAGCCTTCCAAGCTGTTGGTCGCGGGTTCGATCCCCGTCTCCCGCTCCAACCTTCGCTCACGCTTGCCAACGAACGTGAGCTTCGGTTGGCAAGCCAGGCGAAGGTTGTCCACCGAAGCGCGAAGCGCGCAGGTGGACGGAGCCACTTTAAGGAGATATGGGCCGACTTGTCGGCCGTAGCCGCGAGTCGACATGGGTGCGAGCGGCGAAGGCCGATGTAGCTCAGTTGGCAGAGCGCGTCCTTGGTAAGGACGAGGTCACCAGTTCGATTCTGGTCATCGGCTCCATCCTTCGCGCACCGATGCAGGCGAAGGATGCCCACCATAGCTCGCAAAGCGGGCGGCGGTGGGGCCTGGCCGGACGGGTGGTCAAGCCTAGCGAGCTTCGTCTAGGCCAGTCGGCGAGCGTGGGCTGTAGCGCCGAAGGACGAAGACGCTCGGGCGGACCGCGAACGAGCGATAGCAAGTGAGCCGCGCGAGGCGGAGCGGGGATCTTGGGGTCCCCGCGAGCGAGCGCGCCGGGGCGTCTGGCGGGGCGGAGCCCCCCAGTAGATAGAGGACGAAACGACATGGCCAAAGAAAAATTCGATCGCAGCAAACCGCACGTGAACGTCGGCACCATCGGGCACATCGACCACGGCAAGACCACGCTCACGGCGGCGCTGACCAAGGTCGCGGCCGACAAGGGCTGGGCGAAGTTCATTCCCTACGACGAGGTGGCCAAGGCGTCCGAGTCGCAGGGGCGGCGCGACGAGACGAAGATTCTCACTATCGCGACCAGCCACGTCGAGTACTCGACCGCCAACCGGCATTACGCGCACGTCGACTGCCCGGGACATGCCGACTACATCAAGAACATGATCACCGGCGCGGCGCAGATGGATGGCGCCATCCTGGTGGTCAGCGCGGTCGACGGCCCGATGCCGCAGACCCGCGAGCACATCCTGCTCGCCCGGCAGGTCGACGTGCCCTACATCGTCGTGGCGCTCAACAAGGTCGACGCGATCGACGATCCCGAGCTGCTCGATCTGGTCGAGCTCGAGGTTCGGGAGCTCCTCAAGTCGTACGGCTTCCCGGGCGACGACGTCCCTGTGGTGCGCGTGTCCGCGCTCAAGGCGCTGGAGAACGAACCGTCCGGCGTCGAGAGCGTCATCAAGCTGATGGAGGCGCTCGACAGCTACGTCCCGCTCCCGCAGCGCGAGATCGACAAGCCGTTCCTGATGCCGATCGAAGACGTTTTCTCGATCTCCGGCCGCGGCACCGTCGTCACCGGCCGCGTCGATCGCGGCCAGGTGAAGGTTGGCGAGGAAGTCGAGATCGTCGGGTTCAAGCCGACCGAGAAGAAGGTGGTCACCGGCGTGGAGATGTTCCGGAAGCTCCTCGACGCGGGCGTGGCCGGCGACAACATCGGCGTGCTGCTGCGCGGCGTGGAAAAAGACGACGTCGAGCGCGGCCAGGTGCTCGCGAAGCCCGGCTCGATCAAGCCGCACACCAAGTTCAAGGGCCCGGTGGTCATCCTGTCGAAGGAAGAGGGCGGCCGTCACACGCCGTTCTTCAACGGCTACCGTCCGCAGTTCTACATCCGCACCACCGACGTCACCGGCACGCTCAACCTGCCGGAAGGGGTCGAGATGGTGATGCCGGGCGACAACACGACGATCACCGGCGAACTGATGGCGCCGGTCGCGCTCGAAAAGGGCGCGCGCTTCGCCATCCGCGAGGGCGGCCGCACGGTGGGCGCAGGGACGGTCGAAGAGATCATCGAGTAAGGATGCAGCAATGAGGGACATCGTGGCGCTGGCCTGCACCGAGTGCAAGCGGCGCAATTACAGCACGACCAAGAACAAGAAGAAGACGACGGAGCGGCTGGAGTTCAGCAAGTTCTGCCGCTTCTGCCGGAAGCACACGCCGCACCGCGAGCAGAAGTAGGCCTCGGGGGCTCGGGCTTTGGGGCTAGGGACTCGGCCAAACGAGCAGCGCGGGAGATGCCGGTGGAGCGAGCGGCAGGGACACGACGCGGCCGGAACGGAGCGACGCGTGAGGCGGAGCGAGTGAAGGCCGCGAGATGCGCGTGACGCGGAGCGAAACGCGCTGTGAACAAAGGACAGTAGCTCAATTGGCAGAGCACCGGTCTCCAAAACCGGGGGTTGGGGGTTCGATTCCCTCCTGTCCTGCCAGCCTTCGCTCGCGTGATACGCGAGCGAGCTACGGCCGGCGAGCCAACCTTCGCGCGAAGGCTGTCCACCGTAGCCCGAAGGGCGAAGGTGGACTGCAATTAGTCAGTAGTCGGTAGACGGAAGCAAGCAAGAGTTATGGCGGACAACACCACCGCGATCGATTCAGTCCGGCAGGCAGCCGGCAGCCGGTTCGAGCGCCTGCGCCTCTTCCTCAGCGAAGTGCGCAACGAGCTCAAGCGGGTGACCTGGCCGACGCAGCGCGAGGTCTACGCGACCACCATCGTCGTCATTCTCGTGTCGATGTTCTTCGGCGTGTATCTCTGGCTGCTGGACATCGGGATGGACCGCATCGTCCGGTGGATTTTCGGACGGTTTGGCGCATGACCGACGTCGCGACCAAGAACTGGTACATCGTCCACACCTACTCGGGATTCGAGAAGAAGGTTGCCGAGTCGCTGCAGCAGCGGGTGCAGGCGTACGGGCTGCAGAACGAGATCGGCGAGATCCTGATCCCGACCGAGGACGTGGTCGAGATGCGCGGCGGCCGCAAGGTCGTCACCGCGAAGCGGTTCTTCCCGGGCTACATCCTGGTCGAGATGAACATGTCCGACCACGCGTGGCACGTCGTGAAGAACACGCCCAAGGTGACCGGCTTCGTCGGCGCCGGCGCCAAGCCGACGCCGCTCAGCAAGGACGAGGTCGAGCAGATCCTGACACAGGTGAAGACGGCGGCGGAGAAGCCGAAGCCGAAATACATGTTCGAGAAGGGCGAGCAGGTCCGGATCAACGAAGGGCCGTTCACCAGCTTCAACGGCGTGGTCGACGAGGTCAACCTCGACAAGAACACGCTGAAGGTGATGGTGACGATCTTCGGGCGGTCCACGCCGGTTGAGCTCGATTTCCTGCAGGTTGAGAAGATCTAGACATGGCGAAAAAGGTACAGGCAGTCGTGAAGCTCCAGATCGCCGCCGGCAAGGCGACGCCGGCGCCGCCCGTCGGGACCGCGCTCGGTCCGCAGGGCGTCAACATCATGGACTTCTGCAAGAACTTCAACTCGAAGACGGCAAAAGACGAAGGGTTGATCATCCCGGTCGTCGTTACCGTCTACGCCGATCGCTCGTATACCTTCATCACCAAGACGCCGCCGGCGCCGATCCTGCTGAAGCGCGCCGCGAACATCGCCAAGGGATCGGCCGAACCGAACAAGACCAAGGTCGGCACCGTGACGACGAAACAGGTCGAGGAGATCGCGAAGTTGAAGATGCCCGACCTGAACTGTGATTCGCTCGAGTCGGCCGTCAAGACGATCGCCGGCACCGCTCGGTCGATGGGACTGGACGTGATCGGCTAGCAGAAATTTACAATTTACAATTGTAAATTTGAAATTCCGAAGAAGTGGGAGGGCCGCGCAGCGGTCCGACAGCACCACAGAGGCAAGCATGCGAAAACACGGCAAGAAGTACACGGCGGCTCACGCCCAGGTCGCGCCCGATCGGAGCTATTCGATCGAGGAGGCAATCCCGCTCGTGCAGAAAGTCAAGTTTGCGAAGTTCGACGAGACCGTCGAGCTCACCTTGCGGCTCGGCGTCGATCCGAAGCACGCGGACCAGATGGTGCGCGGCACCGTCGTCCTCCCGCACGGCCTCGGCAAGACCAAGCGCGTGCTGGCGATTGCCGGCGGCGAGAAGCAGAAGGAAGCACAGGAGGCGGGCGCCGACATCGTCGGCGGCGAGGAGATGGTCGAGAAGATCAACGGCGGCTGGATCGATTTCGACGCGGTCGTCGCCACGCCCGACATGATGCGCGCCGTCGGCAAGCTCGGAAAGGTCCTCGGCCCGAAGGGCCTGATGCCGAATCCGAAGACCGGCACGGTGTCGGTGGACATCGCCAAGGCGATCAAGGAAATCAAGGCCGGCAAGGTGGAGTTCCGCGTCGACAAGACCGGCATCATCCACGCGCCGGTCGGCAAGGCCTCGTTCGCCAGCGCTTCGCTGGTGGCCAATACGCACGCGCTGGTCGACAGCATCGTCAAGGCGAAGCCGGCGGCGGCCAAGGGCAAGTACCTGAAGAGCGTCACGCTGTCGTCGACGATGGGTCCGGGCATCCGGATCGACACGACGCACATCGACGCAGCGGTGAAACACTAATGGCAGTCACGAGACTCGACAAGGAAACCGAGATTCACGCGCTCGAGACGGCGTTCAAGGGGTCCGACAGCGCGGTCGTCGTCGACTACAAGGGCCTGAACGTCCCGCAGGTCACCGAGCTGCGGCGGCAGCTCCGCACCGCGAAGGCCAGCTACAAGGTCGTGAAGAACACGCTGGCCAGGCGCGCCCTGAAAGGGACGCGGTTCCAGGCGCTCGAGCCGCACTTCGTGGGCACCACGGCGGTTGCGTACACCGACAAAGATCCGGTGGCGCTGGCCAAGACGCTGACGATGTTCCTCAAGGCCGCCCCGGCGTTGAAGATCAAGGCCGCTGTCGTCCAGGGCCGGGCGGTGCAGGCGGCCGACGTGAACGAGCTGGCCGCGCTGCCGGCCAAGCCGGAGCTGTACGCCAAGCTCCTGTTCGTCCTGCAGGCGCCGATGGTCCAGATCGTCAGCGTGCTGAATGCGGCGCCGCGCGACCTGATGAGCGTGCTGGTGCAGCTAGAGAAAAAGAAGTCGGAAGAGCGCCCGAGCTAAAGCTCGGGCCTACACAACCAGAACACCAACGTAGGCCCGACCTTCAGGTCGGGCGCACAGGGAGAAGACAATGCCCGAAGTGACGCAGCAGCAGGTCGTCGACTACATCAAGAACATCACCGTGCTCGAGCTGAGCCAGCTCGTGAAGACGCTCGAAGCCGAGCTCGGCGTCTCGGCCGCGGCCGCCATGCCGATGGCGATGCCGATGGCGGGAGGCGGTGGCGCGGCTGCGCCGGTGGAGGAGAAGACCGAGTTCAACGTGGTCCTCACTGAGATCGGCACCAACAAGATCAACGTGATCAAGGTGGTCCGCGAAGTGACCAGCCTCGGATTGAAGGAAGCCAAGGATCTCGTCGAGAGCGCGCCCAAGCCGATCAAGGAAGCCGTCAACAAGGACGAGGCCGCAGCGATCAAGAAAAAGTTCGAGGATGTCGGAGCCAAGGTCGAGGTCAAGTAAAGGTTGCGGCGCGCCGTCGCGCGCCGCCACCGGCCTGTAGCCCGGGGCCTTCAGGCCCCGGGTGCGGCGGACCTGAAGGTCCGCACTACGACAATACGGCGCTCCGATTTTTCTCGAGGTCTAACGAATGTACAGCCTTCCCAAGAACGTCTACCGCGAGCGCATCGATTTTTCGAAAATCAAGACGACCGTTCCGATCCCGAACCTGATCGAGATCCAGAAGAAGTCGTACGAGCGCTTCCTGCAGATGAACCGCCTGCCGAGCGAGCGCGAGGACGCCGGCCTGCAGTCGGTGTTCAAGTCGGTCTTCCCGATCAGCGACTTCCGCGAGAACTCGTCGCTCGAGTTCATCGAGTACTCGATCGGCAACTGGGAGTGCAAGTGCGGCAAGCTCGCCGGCCTGCACCACCTGCGCAAGCCGTGCAGCCAGTGCGGCGCGACGCTGATCGCCGACCCATACGGCGACCGCGAGGTGCTCTGCCCGCGATGCGGCAAGGCCAACCAGGCACGCGGCGACGTCTGCGACATCTGCGGCAACACTGTCGGTCTGAAGCTCAAGTACGACGTCGACGAGTGCCAGGAGCGCGGCATGACCTACGCCGTGCCCCTCAAGGTGACGATCCGTCTGGTCGTCTGGAACAAGGACCCGGAGACCGGCGTCAAGACCATCCGCGACATCAAGGAGCAGGAGGTCTACTTCGGCGACATCCCGTTGATGACCGAGAACGGCACCTTCATCATCAACGGCACCGAGCGCGTCATCGTCAGCCAGCTGCACCGCTCGCCGGGCGCCTTCTTCCACTCGGAAGACAAGACGCTCTATGTCGCGCAGATCATCCCGTATCGCGGCTCGTGGGTGGAGTTCGAGTACGACACCAAGAACCTGCTGTACGTCCGCATCGACCGCAAGCGGAAGTTCCTGGCGAGCGTCTTCCTCCGCGCCCTCGGGCTGCGCGGCGCTGACGAGATCATCCGGAGCTTCTACACGGTCGACAAGCTGTACCTCAAGAACGGCTCGCTCTACTGGGCGGTCGCCGACAGCCTGGTCGGCCTCCGCGCGGCCAAGGATATCGTCGTTCCCGGCGAGAACTTCACCGTCCAGTCGGGCAAGAAGATCACCAAGAACGCGGTCGAGGCGCTCAAGCGTGCCAACGTCGAGGCGGTCGAGATCTCGGATGCCGAGCTCGAAGGCGCCTTCGCTGCGGCCGACGTCGTCGATCCGTCGACCGGCGAGGTGATTCTCGAGGCCAACGAGGAGCTGACGCCGCGCGTCATCTCGATGGCCCAGGAGAAGAACGTCGACCGGCTCGAGATCTTCTTCCCCGAGAAGGACGACGTCGGCCCGATCATCGGCCAGACGCTGAAGAAGGATCCGATCCACACGCACGAAGAGGCGCTGATCGAGATCTACCGGCGCCTGCGGCCCGGCGATCCGCCGACCCTCGACAGCTCGCGGTCGCTGTTCGAGAACATGTTCTTCAACCCGCAGAAGTACGACTTCTCGCGCGTCGGCCGGCTCAAGCTGAACACCAAGCTTGGCCTCAATACGCCGCTCGACGAGAAGATCCTGCACCCGCAGGACTTCTACGAGGTGATCAAGTACCTGCTCAAGCTGCGCCGGAACCCGGCGAACGTCGACGACATCGACCACCTGGGCAACCGCCGCGTCCGCTCCGTCGGCGAGCTCCTCGAGAACCAGTTCCGCATCGGGCTGGTCCGGATGGAGCGCGCCATCAAGGAGAAGATGTCGGTCTACCAGGAAATGGCGACGGCGATGCCGCACGACCTGATCAACGCGAAGCCGGTCATGGCCGCGATTCGCGAGTTCTTCGGGTCGTCGCAGCTCTCGCAGTTCATGGACCAGACCAACCCGCTGTCGGAGATCACGCACAAGCGCCGACTCTCGGCGCTCGGCCCCGGCGGCCTGTCGCGCGAGCGCGCCGGGTTCGAGGTCCGCGACGTCCACCCGACGCACTACGGCCGCATCTGCCCGATTGAGACGCCGGAAGGCCCGAACATCGGCCTGATCTCGTCGCTGTCGTGCTATGCGCGGATCAACGAGTTCGGCTTCATCGAGTCGCCGTACCGGAAGGTGAAGGACGGACGGGTCACCGACTTCGTCATCGTCACCAACGCCGGCGGCCATGCGAAGTACAAGGCGGGCGACATCGTCGAGGCCGAGGACCTGGTGTCGGAAGACGGGCGTCCAAAGAAGAAGGGCGTCGAGGTCGAGCCGTATTCCTTCTACCTGTCGGCGTGGGAAGAGGACCAGTACGTCATTGCCCAGGCCAACGCCAAGGTCAACGACAACGGCAAGCTGAGCGATGAGCGCGTCAACTCGCGGCAGGCGGGGAACTTCATCCTGGCGCCGCGCGACACCGTGCAGTTCATCGACGTCTCGCCGAAGCAGCTGGTCTCGGTCGCGGCCTCGCTGATCCCGTTCCTCGAGAACGACGACGCCAACCGCGCGCTGATGGGATCGAACATGCAGCGCCAGGCGGTGCCGCTGCTCCGGGCCCGGGCGCCGTTCGTCGGCACCGGCATGGAGTACATCACCGCCAGGGACTCGGGCGCCGTGATCGTGGCGCGACGCTCCGGCACCATCGACTTCGTCGACAGCCAGCGCATCGTCGTCCGGGTCGAGAGCGAGACCGAAGACAGTCTCGGCAAGGAGATGGGCGCCGACATCTACCCGATGACCAAGTTCAAGCGGAGCAACCAGAACACCTGCATCACCCAGAAGCCGATCGTCCGGGTCGGCCAGAAGGTGCACAAGGGGCAGGTGCTCGGCGACGGTCCATGCACCGAGCTCGGCGAACTGGCGCTCGGCAGGAACGTGCTGGTCGCGTTCATGCCGTGGCGCGGCTACAACTTCGAGGACGCGATTCTCGTCTCCGAGCGGATGGTCAAGGACGACTACTACACGTCGATCCACATCGAGGAGTTCGAGATCGAGGCGCGCGACACCAAGCTCGGGCCCGAGGAGATCACCCGGGACATCCCGAACGTGTCGGAGACGTTCCTACGCGACCTCGACGAGAGCGGCATCATCCGGATCGGCGCATCGGTCAAGCCGGGCGACATCCTGGTCGGCAAGGTCACGCCGAAGGGCGAGACGCAGCTGACGCCGGAAGAGAAGCTGCTCCGCGCGATCTTCGGCGAGAAGGCCGGCGACGTGCGCGATGCGTCGCTGATCTGCCCGCCCGGCATCGAGGGCATCATCGTCGGCGTGAAGATCTTCTCCAGAAAGGGCATCGAGAAAGACGACCGCGCCAAGGCCATCGAGCAGGAAGAGCTCGAGATGATGGAGAAGAACCTTCAGGACGAGATCCGCATCCTTCACGACGAGGTGAAGAAGCGCGTGATCATGATGCTGAAGGGCCAGGAGCTCCGCTCCGACCTGTTCGACGAGTACGGCCGCGAGCGGCTGCATCGCAAGGGCACCGTCCTCACCGAGGAGCTCCTCCAGGAGATGCCCTACGAGACGATGGTGCGGCTGAAGATCGCGACCGACGACACGCGGCTCGAGGACGACCTGCGCGACCTCGAGGAGCGGACCGAGCGCCAGGTCGAGGTCATCAAGAACCTGTTCGAGGAGAAGAAAGAGAAGATCCGCCGCGGCGACGAGCTGCCTCCGGGCGTCATCAAGCTGGTCAAGGTCTACGTGGCGATGAAGCGCAAGCTGTCGGTCGGCGACAAGATGGCCGGCCGGCACGGCAACAAGGGCGTCATCGCGCGCATCCTCCCCGAGGAGGACATGCCGTACCTGCCGGACGGCACGCCGGTGGAGATCGTGCTCAACCCGCTCGGCGTTCCGTCGCGGATGAACGTCGGCCAGATTCTCGAGACGCACCTCGGCTGGGCCGCGCACGCGCTCGGCCTCTACTTCGCGACGCCGGTCTTCGACGGCGCGACCGAGACCGAGATCAAGAACTGGCTGGATCGCGCCGGCCTGCCGACCGGCGGCAAGACCAAGCTCTACGACGGCATGACCGGCGAGAACTTCGAGCAGAACGTGACGGTCGGCTACATCTACATGCTGAAGCTGTCGCACCTGGTCGACGACAAGATCCACGCGCGGTCGATCGGGCCGTACTCGCTGATCACGCAGCAGCCGCTCGGCGGCAAGGCGCAGTTCGGCGGTCAGCGGTTCGGAGAGATGGAGGTCTGGGCGCTCGAGGCCTACGGCTCGGCGCACATCCTCCAGGAGCTCCTCACCGCGAAGTCGGACGACGTCATCGGCCGCGCCAAGATCTACGAGGCGATCGTCAAGGGCGACGCCTCGTTCACCGCGGGGCTGCCTGAATCGTTCAACGTCCTGATCCGCGAGCTGCAGTCGCTGTGCCTGGACGTCGAGCTGATGAAGACCAAGAAGAAACCTGCAGAAGTCGTCGCTCCTCAACCCGTGTTGGAGGAAGTGTAAATACATGCGTCCTTCTTTCCACGAACGTTCCGCTCTCACGAGCGATTTCGACGCTATTCGGATCAGCCTCGCGTCGCCGGACAAGATCATGTCCTGGTCGCACGGCGAGGTGACCAAGCCGGAGACCATCAACTACCGGACGTTCAAGCCGGAGCGCGACGGCCTGTTCTGCGCGAAGATCTTCGGCCCGATCACCGACTGGGAGTGCCTCTGCGGCAAGTACAAGCGCATGAAGCACCGCGGCGTGATCTGCGACAAGTGCGGCGTCGAGGTGACCCAGGCGAAGGTCCGGCGCGAGCGGCTGGGGCACATCACCCTGGCCACGCCGGTCAGCCACGTCTGGTTCTTCAAGGGGCTGCCCAGCCGCATCGGCCACCTGCTCGACATCTCGCTGCGCGATCTCGAGCGCGTCCTCTACTTCGAGGCCTACGTCGTCGTCGATCCGGGCGATACCGATCTGAAGCCGAACTCGCTCCTGAACGAAGAGGCCTACCGAAAGGCGCGTGAGGAGTGGGGGCCGAAGTTCCGCGCCCAGATGGGCGCCGAAGCGATCAAGGAGTTGCTGAAGCGCGTCCACATCGAGCGTCTCGCGATCGAGATGCGCGACAAGATGAAGAACGAGACGTCGGCGCAGAAGAAGCTGAAGTACGCCAAGCGTCTCAAGGTCGTCGATTCGTTCCGCAAATCCAGCAACCGGCCGGAGTGGATGATCCTCGACGTCATCCCGGTGATTCCGCCGGAGCTCCGTCCACTGGTGCCGCTCGACGGCGGACGGTTTGCGACGTCCGACCTGAACGATCTCTATCGCCGCGTCATCAACCGCAACAACCGGTTGAAGAAGCTGATCGAGCTCAAGGCGCCGGACGTCATCATCAGGAACGAAAAGCGCATGCTGCAGGAAGCGGTCGATGCGCTGTTCGACAACGGCCGCCGCGGCCGCGTGCTGCGCGGCGCCAACAACCGGCCGCTCAAGTCGCTGTCCGACACGCTCAAGGGCAAGCAGGGCCGGTTCCGCCAGAACCTGCTCGGCAAGCGCGTCGACTACTCCGGCCGCTCGGTGATCGTGGTCGGGCCCGAGTTAAAGCTGCACCAGTGCGGGCTGCCGAAGAAGATGGCGCTCGAGCTGTTCAAGCCGTTCATCTACAACAAGCTCGAGGAGCGCGGCCTGGTCGCCACCATCAAGCAGGCGCGCGAGATGGTCGAGCTGCAGCGGCCCGAGGTGTGGGACGTCCTCGAGGAGGTCATCCGCGAGCACCCGGTGCTCCTGAACCGCGCGCCGACGCTCCATCGGCTCGGCATCCAGGCCTTCGAGCCGGTGCTGGTCGAGGGCAAGGCGATCCGCATCCACCCGCTGGTCTGCACGGCGTTCAACGCCGACTTCGACGGCGACCAGATGGCGGTCCACATCCCGCTGTCGCCGGAGGCGCAGATCGAGGCCTCGGTGCTGATGCTGTCGTCGAACAACATCCTGTCGCCGGCGCACGGATCGCCGATCGCGATTCCGTCGCAGGACATCGTCCTGGGGATCTACTACCTGACCAAGGCGAAGAGCGGCGCCAAGGGCGAAGGCCGGGCGTTCGGCAACCCGGACGATGTGATGCTGGCGCTGGAAGCAGGGGAGCTCGAAACGCTTTCGCCGATCCGGCT
The DNA here is from genome assembly GCA_963825245.1 of uncultured Acidobacteriota bacterium. Taxonomy (GTDB): domain Bacteria; phylum Acidobacteriota; class Vicinamibacteria; order Vicinamibacterales; family CAVVIG01; genus CAVREM01. Next base: position 1,527 of record CAWGSJ010000014.1, on the reverse strand, counting down.
CCGCTACACCGGCGAGCTGCAGGACCTGACCGCCGCGCGCGACGATCAGGACGTGCTCCGGACCGAGGTGCAGACCGTCTCGAACAAGATCATCAACACGACGGTCGGCCGCGTGATCCTGAACCAGTCGATCCCGTCGGAGATGCCGTTCGTCAATGGCCTGCTGAAGAAGAAGGGTCTCCAGCAGCTCGTCCAGTCGTGCTACCTGCGGTTCGGCCTCGAGAAGACCGTCGAGATGCTCGACTCGCTCAAGCACCTCGGCTTCACCTACGCCACCAAATCCGGCCTGTCGATCGGCATCGACGACCTGATTATCCCGAAGGAGAAGGCCACGCTCGTCACCAAGGCGAGAGACGAAGTGATCAAGGTCGAATCGCAGTACCTCGAAGGGGCGATCACCAACGGCGAGCGCTACAACAAGGTGATCGCGATCTGGTCGGAAGCCACCGAAGAGATCGCCAACGCGATGTTCAGCGAGATGGAGTCGATCGACAAGGAAGGCCGGGAGTTCAACCCGGTCTACGTGATGGCCGACTCCGGCGCGCGCGGCTCGAAGCAGCAGATCCGTCAGCTCGCCGGCATGCGCGGCCTGATGGCGAAGCCGTCGGGCGAGATCATCGAGACGCCGATCACCGCCAACTTCCGTGAGGGCCTCGAGGTGCAGCACTACTTCATCTCGACGCACGGCGCGCGCAAGGGTCTGGCCGACACCGCGCTCAAGACCGCGGATTCGGGCTACCTGACGCGTCGACTGGTCGACGTCGCACAGGACGTCATCATCCACGAGCACGACTGCGGCACGGTCGACGGCATCGAGGCCCGCGCCATCGTCGAATCGGGCGAGATCATCGAGCCGCTCCGCGACCGGATCATCGGCCGGGCGACGCTCGAGCGGATCACCGACCCGTTCAGCGGCCAGACGATCGTCGACGTCAACGAAGTGATGGACGAGGAGACCTCGTCCGCGATTCAGGACGCCGGCATCGAAAAGGTGAAGATCAGGTCGGTGCTGACCTGTGCGTCGCGGCGCGGCGTCTGTGCGAAGTGCTACGGCCGCGACTTGGCGACCGGGAAGATGGTGGAGCTCGGCCAGGCGGTCGGCGTCATCGCCGCGCAGTCGATCGGCGAGCCCGGCACGCAGCTGACGATGCGGACCTTCCACATCGGCGGGACGGCGTCGCGCGTCTCCGAGCAGTCGACGCTCGAAGCCAGGAACGCCGGTACCGTTCGCTTCCAGGGCCTGCAGGTCGTTCAGGCGAAGGACGGCAACCTGGTCGTCATGAACCGCAACGGCTCGCTGGTCGTCCAGGACGTCAAAGGCCGCGATCGCGAGCGCTATCCGATCGTCTACGGCGCGCGGCTGAAGGTGAAGGATGGCCAGACCGTCGAGCAGGGCCAGGTGCTGGTCGAGTGGGATCCGTACACGTTCTCGATCCTCACTGAGGACGCCGGGAACGTAAAATTCAAGGACATCCTCGAAGGCATTACGGTGCACGAAGAGGTCGACGAGGTCACCGGCCTGTCGCG
>CAWGSJ010000013.1:0-843846 GCA_963825245.1 uncultured Acidobacteriota bacterium | reverse complement strand
CCAGAGACCCGTGTCTCCCTGGAAGGTTGTCGTCGCCGGCGTGTTTCCATGCCTCCGAGGATGACGGCTGGCTCGTGGCTGGAGCCTGCGCGAGGGCGGCAGACGCCGAGAGGCCGACAAGGAAACCGATACCCAGGGAACGTACGAAATTCGTCATTGGCGGTACCGACCGTTACAGCTCGGCAATTATAGCACGGCAGAGCTGTACTCGAAGTACATCAATGAGTTACAGGAAGCCAGCTATTGGCGCCCGCTTCGGAGTCCTTCAGGCGCTTCGGCCCGACGATGAAGGCGATAACGATGCTGAGGGTGTAGAGGGCGAGCATCGGGGCGGCGAAAATCATCAGGGTCATGGGGTCGCCGGTGGTAGTGATGACCGCCGCGGTGATGAAAATCAGGAGCACCGCGAGCTTGAACTGGCGCAACAGGAAACGCGCCGTCAGCACCTTCATCTTGGCGAGGAAGAAGACCACGGTCGGCATCTGGAAGATCAGGCCGAGCCCGAGCAGCATCTTCACGTACAGGCCGAAAACATAAGTCAACTGCGGCATGTAGACGAGGTTCGGGGTATTGAAGCTCGCGAAGTAGGTCATGATGAACGGATACGCGATGTAGTGATTGAACGCCGCGCCGCCCAGGAACCCCACCGTCGAAAACAATACAAAAGGCACGACGAACCGCTTTTCGTTCGCGTAAAGACCCGGCGCGATGAAACCCCAGACTTGAAGCATGATCCAGGGAGCGGCGAGCACGGCCCCGCTGATCAGCGAAATCTGGATATATAGCGAGAAGGCTTCAGTCGGCTGCGTGTAGATCAGCCGGCTCCCTTCGGCACGTTGCAGCGCCGGGGCCGTCAGGAAGTCGTAAATCCGCTGGATGAAGAAGAAGCTCGCAGCGATTCCGACGGCGATGCCCAGGCAGGCGTTGATGATCCGCTTCCGGAGCTCCTCGAGGTGCTCCAGGAAGGACATCTTCCCTTCGGCAAATTCGTCTTTGTCGAACGGGTCCTCCGGAGGGACCTGGGGAGCGCTCCCGTCTTGCCGCCGGGGAAGGGGACAAGGGCCATACCTGGTGAAGTGCCTCAGGCCGGAGTATCGGTTCTGGCGACCACGGGCTGGTCGTCTTCTTCCTCGGTCGTGCCTCGGGCCACGGTTGGTCCCGGGACAGGGCAGGCCGGCTGGGCCTTGACGGCGGCCTCCTTCTGCTCCTCGATGCGGATTTCCTCTTCAAGCGTGCTGCGGAGCTCGTTGGAGGCTTTCTTGAATTCGGAGAGGCTGCGTCCCAGCGACCGGCCCAGTTCCGGCAGCTTTCTGGGCCCGAAAATTATCAGAGCGATCACAAAAATGATGATCAGCTCGGGCATGCCGATGGAGCCAAACATAGGTATCCTGCTTTCCGTCCAATTATAGAATAGTAGAACACTTATCTGTTAGGATGCCCTCTATGCGACGTACACTCGTCCGCTTACTGTTCTGCTGCTGTCGATCGGTATCCCGGCCCTGGTCGGAGGGGTCTTCGGAGGCCGCGCGCTCGCACTCGACGACAACATCGCGGAACAGCAGAAGACGTTCGTCGCGCGCTGCGCGATCGAGACCAACTACGTCGACGAAGTCGAGTCCGACCGGCTAGGTACAGCGCCATCCGCGGGATGCTCGGCACGCTCGACCCCCATTCCAGCTTCTTCGATCCCAAAGAATACGCGCAGATGCGCGAGCGCCAGGAAGGCCGGGACGACGGGCTCGGGGATCCACGATCCGCCGCCATCGACGGCGACATCGTGGCGCAGAGCGTGTTCGAGGGGTCGCCGGCGAACAAAGATGGGCGTGCGCCCGCGGCGATGTCATCGCGCGGATCGCGGGCGAAGACGCGAAGGGGTGGTCGACCGAGCAGGCGATGGTCAAGGCTGCGCGGGCCGAAGGGCACGAACGTCCGCATCGAGGTCAAGCGCAGGGGCTACGAGCAGTGCTGATTCCGCCCTCGAAGTCCACGCGCGACGAAGTCCACTCTGACGTCCCCGCCTACCTTCATGGTCGATGCGCGAACCACCGGCTACATCCACATCGAAGGATTTCGGCGAGAACACCGACCGCGAGGTGGAAAGACTGCGCTCCGCCGATCTCACCAAGCAGGGCATGAAACGCCTGCTGTTCGATGCGCGCCAGAATCCGGGCGGTCCGCTCGATCAGGCCATCAAGGTGGCCAACAGCTTCCTGCCGAAGGGCAAGATGGTCGTCTACACGCGAGGGCGCGATCACGCAACTCCGATCAGGACTACCGCGAAGCGGACGAAGTCCGCGAGTTCCAGAACATTCCCGCTCGTCATGCTCGTGAACCGCAACAGCGCCAGCGCATCCGAGATCGTCAGTCCGGCGCGCTGCCAGGATCACGACCGCGCGTACCTCGTCGGCGAGACGACGTTCGGCAAGGCGCTGGTGCAGTCGGTGTACCGGGTCGCCAACGATGCCGGGCTGGCGTTGACGACCGCGCACTACTTCACGCCGTCGGGACGCCTGATTCAACGCCCCTGGGACTCGTCGTTCGACGAATAACCTCCAGTTACGGGTCGAAGGAACAGGAAGAGAACAGGCAGCACAACGCGAGCGACCTGAAGCGCACCGCGGCTGGCCGCCCGGTCTACAGCGTCGGCGGCGGCGTCGAGCCCGACCGCCACAGGTCCAGGCCAGTACCAGGGATTCAACCCGACGCCGTTTGGCAAGCTGTTGTGGGCGCGGCAGGAGTTCGAGGACTACGCCCAGAAAGTTCACCGCCGAAGGCGACACGCGAATCTCTCACGCCAGGAGCGACTGGCCGCCGGCTCGTTGCGCCGCGAGTTCAAACGTCGACGACGCGATGTTGGACCGACTTCCCCGCGAGCACCTCGCGGTCGGCGGCGCCTCAAGGTCGACGAGGAGGCGTTCGCGAAGGACTCCTGCCGTTCATCAAGGCGATGATCCGGTATCGCATCGAAGAAGTCGGTCTTTGGAGTTCGCAGGCGAAAGCGCGGCGCCTGCTGCCACGCAAGGATCCGCAGGCGCAGGCTTGGAATTGTCGGCGTTCGGCGAGGCCGATAAGCTGCTGGCGATGAGCAAGGGCATGGCGCGCGCATTGAATCGTAGGGCGGACCTCAAGGTCCGGACTACGTCAGAGCAGCGACCGTAGGTCGTACGACCACAATGAGTTGCGCTGCTCTTTGCGCTTGCCACAATACCTAGCCCTTGTTACACTGACGGCCGTTTGGGCCCAGGGGCCGCTGCGCGGTTTGATCGCCAGCGAATGGGCTACGAAGCGGTCCGTTGCCGTTCTGCCTCCCAGCCAGAACTGACTATTGTTGTCCCCCAATCGCGCGGGTGTACCGGGTGGTGTCTGCATGCGCCTCGAACGTCTAGAGATCAACGGGTTCAAATCGTTCTCCGATCGCTCTGAGCTGGCCTTCGACAAGGGGGTCACCGCCATCGTCGGCCCTAACGGGTGCGGCAAGAGCAACGTCGCCGACGCCATCACGTGGGTGATGGGCGAGCAGAGCGCCAAGAGCCTGCGCGGCGATCGGATGGAGGACGTCATCTTCAGCGGCAGCGACGCGCGGAAGCCGACCGCGGCCGCCGAAGTGCGGCTGCGCTTCACGGGCGTGCTCAAGGCGCTGCACGGCCCGGCGTCGCCGAGGACGACCATGCCGGTGGCAACGGCCACACCAACGGCAACGGTAACGGGGACGGCCACGCGCATTCGAACGGCAATGGGAACGGCAACGGCCACGGCCACGCGCCGGATGACGTCATCCAGTCGCTCGCGCGCCAGGTCGAGGTGACGCGGCGGCTGTATCGCTCGGGCGAAAGCGAATACCTGATTGACGGCCAGATCTGCCGGCTGCGCGACGTGCACGAGCTCCTCATGGACACCGGGCTTGGCGCGAAGGCTTACGCGATCATCGAGCAGGGAAAGATCGGCCTCATCCTCAGCTCGCGGCCGACCGATCGCCGTCAGCTGATCGAAGAAGCCGCCGGCGTGACCAAGTACAAGTCGCGCCGCCGCTCCGCCGAGCTGAAGCTCGAGGCCGCGCAACAGAACCTCACGCGCATCGACGACATCGTCTTCGAGGTCGACAAGCAGCGCGGGACGCTGAAGCGGCAGGCGGCGAAGGCGCAGCGCTACAAGAAGCTCCGCGACGAGCTGCGCCGGCTCGAAAAGGTGCTGTTCGCGCGGAAGTATCGTCAGCTCGCGGAGATCATCGAATCGGCGCGGACGCGGCTGGCCGACGCGCGCGAGCGCGAAGCGGCGCGCCGCCCGGCTCGCCGAGGTCGAGACCGATCTCGGCCGCCTGCGGATTGAGCTCGCCGAATCGGAGGCCCGCGCCTCGACGGCTCGCGAGTCGGCTCACGCGCACGAGCTCGAGATCAACCGCCGCCAGCAGCAGATTGCTTTCGACGCGGAGCAGATCGATGCGCTGCGGGTGCGGGCGGAGGCGATGACCGCGGAGTTGCGTGCGTTGGAGGCGCGCCGCGAGCCGGCGCGCGCCGCGGCCGCCGAAGGGCGCGAACGCGCCGCCGCGGCCGCCGAGGAGCGCGATGGCGCGGCTCGAGCGCTCGAGGGCGACTCGCAGGCGTCTGATGCCGCGCTTCGTGAGATCGAGGGGCTCGAGGCCGACGTCGAAGCGGCGCGCAGCGAGGTGTTCTCGGCGATCAATCGGCGACGGCGCTGCGCCACTCGCTCGAGCATGCCGCGACGGCGCGCGAGCGCGTTGCCGAGACGCTGTCGAAGCTGCAGGTGGAAGCGGACGACGTCAAGATGCAGTGCGATCGCGCCGACGCCGATCGCGGCGTCTCCGCCGGCCAGCTGCGCCGCGCGCAGACGGCGCTGGAGGAGACGCGCATTGCGCGCGCGGCCCGCGAATCGGAGCTGGCCAGCGCACGAATCGAGCACGACTGGCGGTCGCGTTCGATCCGGGCACGCGAGCAGGAGCTGGCTGGCCTCGAAGCGCGGTTGAAGTCGCTGGAGGAGCTCGAAGCCGCACGCGCCGAGTACGACGACGCGGCGCGCGCCGTGCTCGCACAGGCCAATGGCAAAGTCGGTCAGCAGGGCGCGGTCGCCGATTATCTCGAAGTGAGCGCCGGCTACGAGCGTGCCGTCGAAGCCTGCCTCGGCGATCTGCTCCAGCACGTCGTCGTCGAGACCGCGGAACAGGCCGCCGCCGGCCTTCAGCTGCTGCGTGAGCAGCGCGCCGGAAGGTGCGGGTTCCTCATCACGTCCCGGAGCGGGGCGGCAGACGACGGTTCATCCCTCGAACCGTCCGGCGACGCCGAGGCACCCGGCCTGACCCGGATGTCGTCGGTCGTCAACGTGAACGGACCGTTTTCGGCCGCGATACGCACCGCCGTCGGCGACGCCTGGATCGCTCCGTCTTATGAGCGTGCGGCCGAGGCTTGCCGCGATCTACGGCTCCCGGTCGCCACCGCGGAGGGCGAGCTGTTCCTGGGCCCGTCACGCGTGTCCGGAGGCTGGCGCGCGGACGCACGGGGAATCCTCGAGACCAAGCGTGACATCAAGGAATTGCGGTCGCGGATCGCCGCCGAACGGGACGCGCTCGGCCGTCTGATAGACGAGACCGGCGATTTCGAGCGCGCGATCGCCCAGGCGGTCGCGGTGATTGCCGCGCTGAATGCCGAGCAGCATCAAGAGGACAAGGCGATCGTCGCCCACGAGTCACAACTGCAGCACGTGGCGAACGAGCTGACGCGTCTCGAGCAGAAGGCCGAGCAGCTGGCGCGCGAGCGGCGGCAGGCGGAGGAGGAGCGCACGGCCCTCGAAGGCCGTCAGGCCGAAGCGCGCCGATCGATCGAACAGCTCGACGGGGATCAGCGAGCGGCCGACGAGCGCCTGACGCTGGCGCAGCGCCGCCTGTTCGAAGCGCGTGAAACTGCGCTCGACTTGAGCCGGCGGGCGGCCGACGCCGGCGCCGCCCACGCGGCGCTGGTCGAGCGTGCCGCGGCGATGGCCGCCGAGGTGCAGCGTTTCGAGGAAGTATCTGCCGAGCTCGACGCGAGAGCGGCGGTCATGGCCGGTGAGCTGTCGGCCACCGGACAGCGGGCGGCGGATCTGCGCAGTGCGGTTGCGGAAGGGAAGGCGGCGCTCGACGACGAGATTCGCGCTCTCGATTCCCTGCGCCAGGAGCTTCACCGGCTCGACGACGGCGTGAGCGCGCTGAAGATTGCCACCGACGCCCAGGAAGTCGTGATCCGTGAAGCACGCAGCCAGCTCGAAGCGCTCCGCGCCAGGGTGGCCGAGCTCGACCTCGCGCGCGCCACGGCCGAAACCAATCTGACCCATCTGGCCCACTCGTGCCTCGAGGCGGTCCAGGCGACCCTGGACGAGGTGCTCGCGGAAGTGACCGCGCAGGAAGAGGCTGGCACCGCCGTGCCGGACGTCAGCGTCATCAGTGCGGACGAACAAGAGGACGGGGAGACGACCGCCGGCGCTCCGGACGACGACTCGCCGCTGGCGACCGACGAGTCGGTGCAGAGGACCCTGAGCGCCGAGGAAGCGATCGTCGCACTCCGCGCCCGGATCGATCGCCTCGGGCTGGTCAACATGATGGCGATCGAGCAGTTCGACGAGCTCGATACGCGTCACACGTTCCTGACCACGCAGCGCAAGGATCTCACCGATCTCGATCGCGCAAACGAGCGAGGCCATCAAGCGCATCGACGAGACCACCCGGCAGCGCTTCTCGGAGGCGTTCGCGGCCATCAACCGGAACTTCCAGGAAGCGTTCAGCACCCTGTTCGGCGGTGGACGCGCCGGGCTGACCCTCCTCGACGAGACCGATCCGCTCGAGAGCGGCATCGAGATCATCGCGCAGCCGCCGGGCAAGCGGCTGCAGAGCGTTCAGCTGCTCTCGGGCGGAGAGAAAGCGCTGACCGCGATTGCCCTGATGTTCGGTCTCTTCAGGTACAAGCCGAGCCCGTTCTGTCTGCTCGACGAGATCGACGCCCCGCTCGACGACGCCAACATCGGCCGGTTCGTGGAAATGCTCCGCTCGATGCAGCAGCACACGCAGTTCATCCTCATCACGCACAACCGGAAAACCATGGAGATTGCCGACCGGCTCTACGGGGTGACGATGGAGGAGCCGGGCGTGTCGAAGCTGATTTCAGTTCGGCTGAACTGAACGTTTTCTGCCGGTCCGCGTATGTACCCCGCGGAGGGTGTCATGGCACCAACGTCCTGGCTTCGAGCGGCAGCGCTCGCCGCGGGGCTCTTCGCGGCCGGATGTCATGCCGGGGGCATCAACCCGGCCGGCCATGCCAGCGACCAATGGGTCCGCAGCTACGAACTGCCTCCCGACGGCGAAATCCAGGTGAGTGCCACCAACGGCGCGATCGAGCTCGAAGGCTATGACGGCCCGACCGTCGAAGTGCGCGCGGAGCGGGTCGCGCACGCAGCCAGCGACGACGCCGCGCGCGAGCTTGTGTCGCGAATCGAGATCAAGGAAGAGGTCCTTCCGAACCGTGTTTCGATCAGCACGGAAGGCATCAGCGGCATCCTGATCGGCGTTTCCTACGAGGTGAAGTACCAGGTGCGCGCTCCGCACTCGGTCATTGCCCGCCTGCGCGTGACGAATGGCGTCGTCAAGGCGAAGGCATTCGCCGGGCAGTTGATCGCGACGAGCACCAACGGCGGGATCGTCGGCGAGGAGCTCAGCGGCAAGGTCGAGGCGCGGTCGACCAACGGCAACGTGCAGATCGCGCTGCAAGCCGTTGCCCCTGGCGGCGTCAGCCTGCGGACGGTCAACGGACGCGTCGATCTCTCGCTGCCGCCGGCGGCAAAGGCCGACCTCTCCGCCGAGTGCCGCAACGGTGCGGTCACGGTCGAAGGGCTGGCGATCGAGGCGTTTGGCGAACAGTCCCGCCGCGCCGTCAATGGCCGTCTGAACGGCGGCGGCCCGCCGGTCGACGTCGAGACGACGAACGGGGCGATTCGCATCCGGCCGCTTGCCACCGAACCGTGAACGAAGACCGGGCCACCCGCTACCACCGGCTGAAGCGCCGCGCGATCGCGGTGTCGTTTGTCTGGAGCGCCGCGCTGTTCATCACGCTGCTCGTCACCGGCGCGAGCGTTCAACTTCGCGACCTGGCATCACGCGCCGCGGCCGCGCTCGGCGCATCGAGTCCCGGGGCGGTCGTTGTCGTCTACGTCCTGGGCCTCGCCCTCCTTCACGAGGCTGGCAGTTTCTTGATCGCCTTTTACAGCGGGTTCGCCGTCGAGCGCCGCTACGGCCTGTCGAACGAGCGGTTCGGCGGATGGCTGCGGGACCAGGCGAAGTCGCTCGGTCTCGGCCTGACACTCGGAGCCGGCGCCGCGAGCGTGGTCTATTTCTTCATCCGCCTCGCGCCAGGCGGATGGTGGCTGCCGGCCGGCGCGGTGTTCGCGCTGCTGATCATCGGCCTGGCGAAGATGGCGCCGGTGGTGCTGCTGCCGCTGTTCTACCGGGTCAAACCGCTCGATCGCGATGTGCTGTGCCGGCGGTTGCTGGCACTCGCCGAGCGGGCGGGCGCGCGCGTGCTCGGGGCGTACGAGTGGGGCCTTGCCGACAAGACCAAGAAGGCGAACGCCGCGCTCGCGGGGCTCGGCGCGACGCGGCGGATCCTCGTGTCCGATACGATGCTCGCCGACTATTCAGACGACGAAATCGAGATCGTCCTGGCACACGAACTCGCGCACCACGTCCACGGCGACATCTGGAAGGGGATTGCGCTCGAAGGCGCGCTGGTGGTCGGCGGGTTTTTCCTGGCCGCGCGCAGCCTGGACGCGTCGATCGCCTGGCTTGGTCTCGCGGGACCCGCCGATCCCGCCGGACTGCCGCTGCTGCTGCTCGCGGCTGGCGCGGTGTCGCTCGTGATGCTGCCGGCGGCGTACGCCCTGTCCCGGGCGTTCGAGCGAAGTGCCGACCGGTTTGCGCTCGAGCTGACACGGAATCCCGATGCGTTCGTGTCGGCGATGCGGCGGCTGGCGGCGCAGAACCTCGCCGAGGAACGCCCTTCGCGCCTGATCCAGTGGCTGTTCTACAGCCATCCGCCGGTGGCCGAGCGCATCGCTGCCGCGCAGGCCTTCAAACGGTAAGTGATCGGCCCAGCTTGACGGGGTCCTTCGCTTAGGGATACCTTTACAGACCGACGGTCGGTATGTTCAACCCTCGGACCCGCGACTTTCCCCGGACGCGTGCACGCCTCATCGAAACCGCCGGCCAGCTGTTCGCCTCCCGCGGCTACGACCGGACGTCGGTCGACGCCATCATCCGCCAGGCGGGGGTTTCGAAGGGCGCCTTCTACCATCACTTTTCCTCGAAGGAAGAGCTGCTCGACGCGGTCACCGACTTCATCGTCGAGGACGCCCTGCAACAGATCGGGGAGGCGGTGTCCGACAGGACGCTCGGGGCGACGGTTCGTCTCAATCGATTCCTGAACGCATCGACGGTCTGGCGTCTCGCGCACTTCGGCCTGTGGCGAGAGGTCGCCGTCGTGCTGCTGCGCGACGTGAACGCGCCGATGCTTCGAAAGATCCAGGCGCAGGCCATCGCGCGATCGGCGCCGATGCTCGCCGAGATCATCCAGCAGGGCGTCGACGAGGGGGTCTTCGACCCGCCGAACCCGTTGGAAACCGCACGTTTGATCCTCCAGCTCGGGAGCGCGAGTCAGGACGGGCAGCTGCGCCACCAGCTCGAGGAGATGTCGGAGGAGACCCTCGTGCTCCTGGAACAGCGGGCGGAGCTGCTCGTCGCCATGCTGGAGCGGATGCTCGGCGCGCGGCCGGGATCGATCGAGCGTTTGCGCTTCGCGGATTCCCTGCGATCGCTGAACCTCGAGCGCGCCGACGAGGGTGCGATCGTGAAATCGGGGACGGAATGACCGCCGCCTGCCTGTGCTCTGCCCTCGTCGTTTCGGCTGCCGTCTTGATCACGCGGACGGCGGCGGCCCAACCGCTCTCGGTGCAGGGACAGGTCTCGACGTGGTTTACGTTGAACGATGCGGACCCCTCGACGCCAAGTGTCGGCGTGCGGTACGTCCCGGCGCTGTCATTCGAACACCAGCTGCCGGAAAGCCGGCTGGTCGACGGCGAGATCTCGATCAATGCGTACGGGTTCGGGGAATCCCCCGGCTGGGACGATCTCGACACGACGGGGCGCCTCAAGCTGTATCGCGGGTGGGCCCGGTTCAAGACATCACGCTTCGAGGGGCGGGTCGGGCTTCAGAAGATCAATTTCGGCTCGGCGCTCCTGCTCCGGCCGCTGCGCTGGTTCGACAGCGTCGACCCGCGCGATCCGCTGCAGATCACCGAGGGCGTCTACGGGCTCCTCGTCCGCGAATATCTCCCGCGCAACTTCACGGTGTGGGTGTGGGGACTCTATGGAAACGAACACCTGAAAGGGCTCGAGTTCAGCCCCACACGCGAGCGGACGCCCGAATTTGGCGGCCGGTTTCAGGCGCCGCTGTCCAAGGGCGAGATCGCGTTCACGACGCACCATCGACGGGCGGACCTCTCCAAGGGGCTCACGAGCGTCGGTGCCGGCGAGGATCCGGTCGCGCGCGAGCATCGCTATGGCCTCGACGGGAAGTGGGACGTCGGGATCGGCTTGTGGTTCGAAGCGGCGGCGATTCGCCAGACTCGGCGGGGCCTGTCGTCCGCTGATTCCGGTGCGCTGACCGTCGGCGCCGACTATACGTTCGGCCTCGGCAACGGTCTCCACGTCCTGGGAGAGTATTTCGTCCAGGAAACGTCGCGGGAGATGTTCGGCGAGCCGGTGAGCTCGAGGTTCTCTGCGGTGTCGCTGAACTATCCGCTGGGACTGCTCGACAGTCTTTCAGCGATCCTGTATGTCGACACGACGCGCACGGACGTCTACCGGTTCCTCTACTGGCAGCGGACGTACGACCGATGGCAGTTCTACCTCATGGGGTTCTGGAATCCCCAACAACTGGCTATCGTCTCGCAGTCCGCGACGAGCGTTGGCCGAAACCCGCTCTCGGGCAGGGGCGTCCAGATCATGGCTGTCTTCAACCACGCCACCGGGAAGAAATCGGCCCGCGCGCCGAGCGACAACCTCGATACATTGAGATGACGAACATGAACGGATCGACGGCTCCGCTAATCAGGACGAAAGATCTGGTCAAGACGTACTCGATCGGAGGTTCTCGTCTGGTCGCGCTCAACAAGGTGAACCTCACCTTCGAGCGGGGCGAGTTTGCAGGCCTCGTCGGGCCGAGCGGCTCGGGCAAGACGACGCTGCTCAACATCCTCGGCTCGCTGGACCAGCCCACCGAGGGCAGCGCCGAGGTGCTGGGGCACCGCATCGAGAGCCTGTCGCACAAGGATGCCGCGGAGCTTCGAAGCCGGCACATCGGCTTCATCTTCCAGACGCACAACCTGCTGCCGGTCTACACCGTCTACGAGAACGTGGAGTTCCCGCTGCTGGTGCTGGGGACGCCGGCCGCCGAGCGGCACAGGAAGGTGATGGACGCGCTCCAATGGGTCAGGCTCGCCGACCGGGCGAGTTCCAGGCCCTCGCAGTTGTCAGGCGGGCAGAGTCAACGCGTCGCCATCGCGCGCGCCATCGTCAAGAGGCCGGAGATCGTCCTGGCGGACGAGCCCACGGCGAACCTCGACGCGGAGAACTCACGGCACGTGCTGGACACGATGGCCTCGCTCAGCCGCGACCTTCAGACGACGTTCATCTTTGCCACGCACGACGAGAAGGTCATCCGCTACCTGCGGCGGAAGATAGTCCTCAACGACGGCGTCGTCGTCGAAGACAAGGTGGTTCAGAGTGTTCCGGTTCGGGAGGCGGTTGTATGACCATAGCCAAGCTCGCTCTGAGGAACTTTCTCGGCGCCGGCGTGAAGGCCTGGCTGAGGGTCATCGTCCTGTCGCTCGCCTTTGTCGTCATCATCGGGCTGCAGGGACTCTACCAGGGCGTTGGCCAGCAGATGGCCGATGCGATGATCAGCACGGAGATCGGCGGCGGCCAGTACCTGGCATCAGAGGTACGACCCCCAGAACCTGATGGAGCTGGCCGATGCGCACGGTCCGATTCCTCCCGAGCTCAAGCCGCTCATCGAGAGCGGACGCGCGACGCCGATTCTCGTCGTACAGGGCTACATGTACTCGGGGGGAAGCTTCCGGCCCGTTCTGCTCAAGGGCATCGACCCCAGGCAGCGCGTGCTGTCGCTGCCGGCGGACGTGCTGGTCGACACGCCCGGAACCGGTCCGGCCCTGATCGGAACGCGAATGGCCAGGGACGCCGGCTTGAAGGCGGACGATCTCGCCACGGTCCGGTGGCGGGATGCGGTGGGAACCTTCGACGCGGAAGAGATCAGCATCGCCCGCGTGATGAGCACGTCCGTGCAGACAGTCGACAGCGGCCAGGTGTGGCTGCCGCTCGACAGGCTGCAGCGCATGGCCCGCATGAACGGCGAGGCCACCCTGGTCGTCGTCGCGAACGGCAGCGGGGGCGCCGGCGCCGTCGCGAACTGGACGTTCAAGGATCTCGACTTCCTTCTCGCCGATGTGCACGCGATGATCAGGACCAAGATGCTCGGCGGGACGGTCGTCTACGCGATCCTGCTGTTCCTCGGGATGATCACCATTCTCGATTCGCAAGTGCTCTCGATCTTCTATCGCAAGAAGGAGATCGGCACGCTGATGGCGCTGGGGCTGACGCGGGGAGCTGTCATCCGCATGTTCACGCTCGAAGGCGCGTTCAACGCCGTCCTGGCCGCGGTCATCGGGGCTGCCTACGGCATACCACTGCTCGGGTTCCTCGTGGCGATGGGGATCCCGATGCCCTCGGTGACCGAGCAGATGGGGTTTTCGATGGGCGACAGGATGTACCCGCGCTACTCCGCCTTCCTGGTGCTCGGCACCACGGCACTCGTCTTCGTGGTGACGGCCATCGTGAGCTACCTCCCCACACGGAGGATTGCGACGCTGCAACCGACTGAGGCGTTGCGAGGCAGGCTCGGATGATTCGCTTCCTGATTACGGGGCTCGTGCGCGATCGGACGCGAAGCCTTTTTCCAGCGGTCACGGTGATCGCCGGCGTCATGCTGACGGTCTTCCTCCAGACCTATCTCAAGGGCATCAATTCGAACATGAGCGATGCCTCCGCCGCCTTCAGCACGGGACACTTGAAACTGGTCTCGAGAGCGGCTGCCAAAGAGGGAGAGCAAGCCTCGAACGAGCTGGCGATGAACAACGTCGCACCGCTGCTGGAGCAGGTGCGGCAGCAGTTCCCCCAGCTGCTCTGGACGCCGCGGATTCGATTCGCGGGGCTGCTCGACATTCCCGACGACAAGGGGCTGACGAAAGCGCAGGCGCCGATCTTCGGCTTCGGCGTCGATCTCCTCGGCCCGGACAGCGTCGACCGCCGGATCCTGCGGCTCGAGCAATCCATCGTGCGCGGCCGTCTTCCATCCGCGCGCAACGAGGTCCTGATCAGCGACGGGCTGGCGAACCAGCTCGGCATCGGGCCGGGGGCCACCGCCACGCTCATCAGCACGACGATGTTCGGCAGCATGTCGACCAGCAACTTCACGGTCGCGGGAACGGTGAACTTCGGCGTCCGCGCCATGGATCGCGGAGCGATGATTGCCGACATCACCGACCTCCAGACCGGCCTGGACATGGAGGACAGCGCCGGCGAGATCCTGGGACTGTTCCGTGATTCGCTGTATCACAGGGCGGAGGCCGATGCGGTCGCCACGGCCTTCAACGCGCGCTGGACGAAGGGCGACGATGAGTTCTCGCCGACCGCGCTGACGATGCACGGCCAGCCTGGTGTATCCGAGCTGATGGACTACATCGACGTCGTGACGGGCGCCATCATCGCGATCTTTGCGATCGTCATGTCCATCGTGCTCTGGAATGCGGGGCTCATCGGGGGGCTGAGGCGGTACGGGGAGATCGGCCTCCGACTGGCGTTCGGCGAGGACAAGGGTCGTCTGTACCGCGGGATGCTCATCGAGGCGGTGGTCATCGGGTTGTTCGGTTCGATCGTCGGAACGGTCCTGGCCCTGCTGCCGGCATACTGGCTGCAGGTGCACGGGTGGGACCTCGGTTATCTCTTCGCGAACTCGTCGTTGATGCTCAGCAACGTCATTCGCACCGAGATCACACCTGTCGCCTTCGTCATCGGATTCGTCCCCGGGCTGCTCGCCAACGTCGTCGGGACCGCGATCGCTGGCATCGGCATCTACAAGCGTCAGACCGCGACATTGATGAAGGAGCTGGAGGCATGAAACCGCTGATCCTGTTGATAGCCTGCCTGGCAGCCGCCGGCGCCGCCGCGCAAACGCCGCCGACGGCGCCATCGGCGGATTCCATTCTCAAGAAGATCGACGAGAACCAGGTCTCCGGCAGCCGGATCACCATTTACGAGATGACGATCCGCGGGCGGCGGGGCAGCCGGACGATGAAGGCGAAGTCGTGGGTGCAGGGTGTGGATCGCGCCTTCACCGAGTATCTGGAGCCGGCGCGCGAAGCCGGAACCAAGATGCTGAAGCTCGGCGATCAGCTGTGGACGTTCAGTCCCTCCACCGATCGAACGATCCAGATTGCCGGGCACATGCTGCGCCAATCGGTGATGGGGTCCGACATGTCGTACGAGGACATGATGGAGGATCCGAAGCTCCAGAACCTGTACAACGCGACCGTCGTCGGCGAGGGCACGCTCCTGGAACGTCCCTGCTGGATTCTCGAGTTGAAGGCCAGGCCGGGCGCCGAACCCTCGTACCACTCGCGCAAGGTATGGGTGGACAAGGAGCGGTTTCTCCCGCTGAAGGAGGAACGCTACGCGACGAGCGGCAAGCTGCTGAAGACCACCGAGATCACGAGCGTGCGGCAGTACCAGCAACGCTGGGTGGCCGAGCGGGCGGTCTTCAAGGACGCCCTGAAGAACGACGGCGGCACCGAGTTCGTGGTCACGAGCATCGAGTTCGACGCCAAGATCCCCGAGCACGTCTTCTCGCAGGCGTCGCTGCGGAAGTAGCTCGCGGAAATGGCCCGATCGTAGGGGCTACTGCAGCTTGCTACACGTGATCGACAGATAGGTCAGTGCCTCTACTTTTATCGTTCCTGCGTTGCCGGTTCCAGCAACACCTCTTGCCGCAGCCAACGGTCCGGTGATTTCCACCATGTGGCCGACGTGAAATCGCAGAAGATCCGGATCGGCGTCCAGTCGATATTGCACCGGGGTCTTCATTCTGGTGTCAATGATCACGTATCGCGACGCCTGACCGCTTCCGTCGCGACTGACACACCCAATCACCACGGCGCGTTTGCTGGCGGCGACGCCGTCGGGATTCAGCTGCGTGTCCTTGAGTTTGCCGGTTTGTGCCGCGGCCAGCCCGGTCGTCGCCCAAATCGTGGCGCCGATGGCCGCTGCGATCGTTCTCGTCATAAGGTCTCCTGGCCCCGCTATTCGGTGAGCTTCCGCAGATGGCCGTACATCAGCTCTTCGGCGAACTCCACGCATTTGTATTCCAACAGCTGGGCGTTGGCCTCGACATGCCGGTATAACGGCATGGAGATCTTCCAGGGTCGGGAGAAGACCTTGGGGTCTTCCATCGTCGCTTCGTAGTTGATCGTGTTGCGGTCGGCGAGGGTGTACCGCTCGACGACCTTCAGCGCATCGCTGTGGTAATTGCCCGCGCGATCGAACCAGGTTCGATCGATCTGGTCGGTGACTTCGACCACGAGCGCGTCGCCGTCCCACCGCCCGATCGACCAACCCATCCACGACTCGATGGGATTCTTGGCTTGACTGTCCATCCTCACCACCCGGCTGGCGCTCGCGAATTCGGACGTGATGAGGATGCCGTTCTGGCCTTGGATGATTTGCACGGGATACGGCATGTACATCATCCGCGGCACTCCGGGCAGGAAGCACCTGATTTCGGGATCGCGCGCGAGCCAGTTGTCAGCGTTTTCTTTCCTTTTGGCGGCCGCGGCGGGCAGGTAGGGAATCTCGTTGCCCTCGACGACACCGGCACCTCCCGGGATACTGAACGCTCCGCCGAGTGCGATCACCGGTCCACGGCTCGCCGGGTGCGCTTCCAGATTCCAATTTGCGGTGTTCATCGCCTGCCAGACGCCCGAGAAGTCTGGTTTACCGTCTGCGGTGCGCGGCAGTCCGCCGTTCTGACCCTGGCCCGCGACGGGCAGAATTGTGCCGGCCACAAATGCCGCAGCCAGAGCGGCGACAGCCACGAGAATCGCGATTCCATGCCGAATGCGCATTCCGACCCCCCGTTCATGCGCGCCGATTATACTGACCGGCGGTCGCAGGAGGAACGGACGTGAATCGATCGGTGACGTGGCTGAGCGGGGCCGCGTTGGTCGCGGTGACCGGGAGTCTTGTGCTCGCCCGAGCCGCTGCGCCGCTCCAACCCGCATCCGCCGTGCAGAGCGCACCGGTGCCGATCGACTCGGCGACGGTCGAAAAGGATGGCATCCGCTGTCATAGCGAAATGGTGGCGATGCGCGACGGCACGATGTTGGCGACCGACATCTACATGCCGCCATCCCCCGGGCCTCATCCGGTCATCCTGCAGCGCACACCCTACGGACACACGCTGGGGCATGGGTGTTTTGCCAATACCAGCGGCCAGATGGCCTTCTGGGCGCAGAACGGCTATGTCGGCATCACGCAGGATGTTCGCGGTACGTTCCGCTCACACGGCACATTCCAACCGTTCGTGCAGGAACAGGCCGATGGGTACGACGCCGTCGAATGGTCGGCAAAGCAGCCGTGGTCCAACGGCAAGGTGGGAATGGCCGGCTCGTCGTACTTCGGCGTGACGCAGTGGCAGGCCGCTCTCACTGCTCCGCCGCACCTCCTCGCCATCGCGCCGGCGGTCACCTCCACCGACTATCACGATCACTGGACCTACGTGAACGGTGTCTTTGACCTGTGGTTCGGTCAAACCTGGCCACTGGCGTTCTTTGCGCCCGATCAATACCGGCGTCACGCGATCGCGAGGGGCATGTCGCTGGAGGACTCGCGCCGAGCGGCTGACGAGTACCTGGCCGAGAGCAAGAAGAAGATCTTCACCGACTGGGCGCCGCAGCTGCCGCTTGCCGGGTTTCGCGAGTACCGGACCCTCGCGCCGTACTACTACGACTGGCTCGCGCATCCGGCCTACGACGATTACTGGGCGAAGATCGACGTGGAGCGCCAGTTCGGTGCGATCAAGGTCCCGGCGTTCATCACCGGCGGATGGTACGACCTGTTTTCAATCGGCACCGTACGCAGTTTCGAAGGGATGCGGCAGCGGGGTGGCAGCAATCTCGCGCGCAACGGCACCATGTTGATCATGCAGGGCACCGGTGCGCACGGCGGTCCCGGGGTCATCGAGCCCAGCCCCGACAACAACGCCGTCGACCTGCGGACGCTGCAGCTTCGGTTCTACGACCGTCATGTCAAAGGCATCGACAACGGGATCGATCGTGAGCCGCGGGTACGGCTGTTCGTCATGGTGACACCGGATGCCGGCCGGCAGAGCGGCGGCTTCTGGGTGAACGGCGATTCGTTCCCGCCGAAGGGGACCGGGAAGGTCCAGTTCAACCTGAGGAGCCGAGGGCGCGCGAACACGCGCATGGGCGATGGGATGCTCGATCCCGATCGGCCGTCGGATGGCCCTGAAGATTCTTTCACCTACGATCCCATGAAGCCGGTTCCGACGCTCGGCGGCGGACTCTGCTGCGTCACGCTCGGTTCGTATTTCCCCTCGGGCGCGCAGGATCAGTCAGAGCTCGAGATGCGCGACGACGTGCTCGTCTATACGAGTGCGCCGCTGACGAACGATCTTGCCGTGGTCGGCCCGGTGAAGCTGAAATTCTGGGCCAAATCATCCGCCCGCGACACGGATTTCACCGCGAAACTCGTCGACGTCCACCCGGACGGTTTCGCGCAGAACCTGCTCGATCGCATTGTCCGCGCTCGCTTCCGAAAGGGCTCGAAAACGGCCCCATCCCTGATTCGGCCGGGCGTCCCTTATGAGTACGAGATCGAGATGGGGTATACCGGCGCTCAGATCAGGGCGGGACACCGGATCCGGATCGATATCTCGTCGTCCAATTTCCCGCATTACGCGCGCAACCCGAACACAGGCGCCGATCCGGCCCAAGATGGCGACGTGGTGGTGGCGAAACAGGCCATCCTGCACGACCGTGCTCATCCCGCTTACCTGGAGCTGTCAGTTCTTCAGGGTCCTTACTGACTTCTTTCGGGCCGAACCGTCCACAGTTGTTACAATCTGCCACGTCGCGAACCCCAGGCGGGTCTGCCGAGCCTGGACAAGGCGTCGGCGGCGTGCCACCCGGGTGTGCAAAAGTCGCACGGCTAACTGAGGAGGGCCCGAATGGGAGCATCTGCATGGCGCGCGAGGACCTTGCTCGTCCTGGTCCTCGGGCTGTTTCCTGGCGTCGCGGCGGCGCAGAGCACGATCAGCGGCGTGGTGACCGACCCGAGCGGCGCGGTGCTGCCCGGCGTCACCGTCGAAGCCGCAAGTCCCGCCCTCATCGAGAAGACGCGGACGGTGACGACCGATGTTCAGGGTCGGTACACCATCGTCGATATCCGGCCAGGCGTCTATTCGGTGACTTTCTCCCTCCAGGGGTTCAGCTCGTTCAGCCGCGAAGGGATCCAGGTCGCCGCCAACATCAACGTTCCGCTCAATGCGGAGCTGAAAGTGGGATCGGTGGCCGAAACGATCACCGTGACCGGTGCGACGCCGATGGTGGACGTGCAGCAGGCCGCACAGCGGCAGGTGCTCGGCCGCGAACAGCTCGACGTCCTTCCCACGGCGAGATCGTTTCTCTCGACCGGCGTGGTCGTGCCGACCGCCAAGATCTCGCGGCCTGACATGGGCGGCGTGCAAGTTGGCCAGGCGTCGTATCTGAGCGCTCGCGGGAGAAGCTCGAACGACAATGCCGTCGAAGTGGACGGTCTCGACGTCCGGATTTCGAACGGCGTCAGTCAGTCGGGCTATAACAACTTCGCGATGGTCCAGGACGTCACGTATCAGACGAGTGCCATCGGGCCCGACTCGAACGGCGGCGGCGTGCGCATCAACATGATTCCGCGAGACGGCGGCAACAGGTTCAGCGGCGACTTATTCGTCGGCGGGTCGTTCGACGGATGGCAGAAAGACAACCTCACACAGGAACTGAGAGATGCTGGCCTGCGGTCGGCCGATGCACTGCAGCACCTCATCGAGGTGACTCCGGCAGTCGGTGGGCCGATTCTCAGGGACAAAGTATGGTTCTTCGGGTCGACCAAGTACAGCGAGGTCGAAGTGCATCCTGCCGGTGCCCACTCCTTCTCGACCGGGGCGGATGGATACACGACCAACAACCTGCACAATCTTTCCGGACGCGTGACGTGGCAGGTCACCCCGCGAAACAAAGTGACCGGGTACATCGACCGCTGGTTCAAGAGCCAGGACCATACCATCACGTTCACCGCCGGCGAATGCTGTTCGCCCGGGGTGGACTGGGACACGGCCACTTCCACCTACCCGGCGCATAACTCGTTCCTCAGCTATGTGAAATGGACGTCGCCGGTCACCAGCCGGCTGCTGGTGGAAACCGGATTTTCAGCCGTGCATTTCCCGACCGAGTTCGGCACGCCGCTTCCGGGCATCGTCAAGGACGTCGGGACGCCGGCGTGGTACGCCGGCGCGCTCAAGCAGGACATCTCCCTGAACACGTTCACCGGACAGGCCAATTTCAGCTCACAGTTCGCGGAGCAGCCGTCGTACTCGGTCTCGAGCGCGGTGTCGTACGTTACCGGTTCGCACAATGCGAGAGTGGGCGTGTATTACCGGTATGCGAACAGCGACAGCTCGGCGCCTGGCGCGAACGCGCACCTGACGCAGCAGTACCAGAACCGCCTGCCTGTCAGAGTGCTCGTCTACGCGGTCCCCCACCGAGTGAGCACCAGCATCGACGAGTTCTCCGCCTTCGCGATGGATTCGTGGGTCCTCAACCGTCTTACAGTGACCGGCGGCGTGCGCCTGGATCGCTTTGGCGGCCTCATCAACCCCACGTCGCTCCCCGCGGGAAGGTTCGTAGGCGAACGCAGCTTCCCCGAACTGCACCCCGTCGATTCGTTCTTCGATGTGAGCCCGCGGCTGAGCGGCGTCTACGATCTGTTCGGGAATGCGAAGACGGCTCTCAAGTTCAGCGCGAGCAAGTACCTGACGCCGCTGAGCGTGTTTTTCTTCAATCCGTTTGCGCCCAACAGCAGCACGCCTGACACGCGGATCTGGCAGGACACCGACTTCATCCCAGGAACCACAACGCCATCCGGGCAGGGCCTGCCGACCAACGGCGACAGCATCGCGCAGGACAATGAGATCGGTCCGCGCCAAAACAACCGGTTCGGCCTCGCGCCTGAACAGCGTGCGGATCCGGACCTTCGGCGGGAGTACAGCTGGGACTACTCCGCCAGCGTGCAGCACGAAATCAGGCCCAACCTGTCGGTGATGGCGGGCTGGTATTACGCGCGCACCTACGATGCGCAGCAGACGATCAATGTGCTGCGCAGCATCAACGACTACACGCCGTTTCAGACCGTGAACCCCTACATTCCATCAGAGATGGTGACGATCTATCGGCTCAACAACAACAAGGTCGGCATCGTGGACAATGTCACGACGAACTCGTCCGTCAATCACCGCGACTACCAGGCCTACGAGGCCGGCGTGACGAGCCGGCTGCTGTCGCGCGGGACCATCAACTTCGGCTGGGCGATGGAGCGGGCGCGGCGCGTGAGCTGCGACACGCCGAACCCGAACCAGCTGCGCTTCTGCGACCACTCGGGACAGCTGTATCAGGAGCTCGGAGCGGTTCCGGAGATTCCGTACCGGCACGAGTTCAAGTTCAGCATGGCGCAGGAGCTGCCGTACGCCTTCAATGTCGGCGCCTCGTTCGTGAGCTTCGCGGGCGCGAACCGCCTGGTCGGCGCGGGAGGCGCGGCCAACGTTGTCGGCGGTACCGGTTCGGTGGCGTGGGCAGTCCCGGCAGCCCTGTTCCCGGGCGGCATTACCGAGGCCGTGACCGTTCCGCTTTTGGCCCCGGGCGTGTCGTACCTCGATCGATGGAACCAGCTCGACCTCAGCGTGCGGCGGGACTTCCGGGTCGGCGGACGGTTCGTGCTCCGGCCGGCGCTGGAAATGTACAACCTGACCAACGGCGCCGTCGTGTTGAGCCGAAACAACAACTACGGACAGGCCCTGGATGCACCCTTGACCGTACTGCAGGGCCGGCTGACCAAGCTGACCCTACTGGTGAAGTTCTAGAAACCCGTTCTTGCGGGGAGCCGGCGGTACTGTTGAAATTGTAGGTCGAACAGGAGGACGTTCGATGCGAGCAGGAGCAAAGGCGCTTGGGGCAATGGTGGTCGGTGTTGCGCTCGTGCGCATGACGACACCGGTCGTGGCGCACCACGCGTTCTCGGCAGAGTTCGACGCGAACAAGCCGATCAAGCTTGAAGGCGTTGTGACGAAAGTGGAATGGATCAATCCACATTCGTGGATCCATATCGAGGTGAAAAAGCCGGACGGCAGCGCCGAGAGTTGGATGATTGAAGCCGGCGCGCCGAATTCGCTCACTCGGCGTGGTTTCACCAAGGAGTCGCTGCCGATCGGCACCAAGATCATCGTGGACGGCTATCGGGCGAAGGACGGCGCCGCCCGTGCCAATGGCCGCGACCTGACCTTCCCCGACGGCAAAAAGCTGTTCATGGGTTCTTCGGGTACGGGCGCACCGGTCGATGGTCGCGACCCGACTGAGAAGCCAAAACAGTGATCGGACGCCTCATCAGGAGGAGTGATGAGTAATCGCCATTGGCCGCTCGGGGGCGTGCTGGCCGCGGCACTCACGGTTGCGGCCATCGTGCCGGCCGTGATTGCGCAAGGACCGGAAGTGGTCACACCGAAGGCCGACTACAAGGCTCCTCGCACACCGTGGGGGCATCCCGATTTTCAGGGGATTTGGACGAGCGACAGCGTCATGGGTGTGCCGGTCGAGAAACCGATTGCCAACCCCTCCCCTGAGGATCTCGCCCGGCAGAAAAAGATCCGTGATATCGAGGCGAAGCTCGATGCCAGCGGTTCGAACGTGGTCTTCGAAGAGCGGGCGCTCAAGTGGACGATCAACAAGCCCGCCGCGCTGGTGACGGACCCCCTCGACGGCCGCATTCCGTTGACTGCGGAAATGCAGAAGCTGCTCGACGATTCGTCCCTCAAGCGCTACGGAATCGGCGTCGAATCCTGGACCGATCTCGATTTGTGGGATCGCTGCATCAGCAAGGGCTATCCCACCGTGATGCTGCCGATGGGGTACAGCAACCTGTACGAGATCATCCAGACACCGAACCACGTCGCGCTCTTCTCCGAAGTGATTCACGATGCCCGCATCATCCCGCTCGACGGGCGCGCGCACGTCGATTCGAAGGTCCGTCAGTACTGGGGCGATTCCCGCGGCCGCTGGGAGGGCGACACGCTCGTCGTCGAAGTGACCAACTTCAGCGACAAGACGTTCGGCACCCAGCAACCGGCCGGCAACTATCGTGGCGGCGGCAAGGAGATGAAGATCGTCGAGCGGTTCCGCCGCGTCGACGATCGCATTCTCGAGTACTCGGCGCGAATCGAGGATCCGCGTGCCTTCACGCGTCCGTGGACGCTGACGGTGCCGCTCGTCAAGGACGACAGCCAGATGTACGAGTACGCGTGCCACGAGGGCAATTACGGGATCGCCAATATTCTCAGCGCCGCGTTGAAGGCACGCAACGATGCCGCCGCGCACTCCAGCCGCTAACGCCACCAAGAGGAGCGTGACATGAACCATCGAGTTCTTGCCCTGACCGGCGCCGTAATCGGCATGAGCGCATTGATCACCGCGCTTTCCGTGCAGGCCGCCAATGCGCAGGCCGCCAACGCGACCAGGTCCTCGGGCGCCAGTACGAATCCCGTGCCCAAGACACCGTGGGGGCACCCGGATCTGCAAGGGGTGTGGACCAGCGATGAGGAGATCGGCGTTCCGCTCGAGCGGCCGGTCGAGCTGGGGAACAAAGCGGTGCTGACCGAAGCGGAGTATCGGCAGCGCGTCGAGATGTTGAAGAAGCGATATCAGGACAACAAGGAGGATCGCAGCAAGGAAGTCGGCAACGAGCAGGCCGCCGTCCACTGGTACGAAGGCGGCCAGAAGATTTCGTACCGGACCTCATTGATCATCGATCCTCCTAACGGGAGAATTCCGCCTTACACGCCCGAAGCGGAGAAACGGGTCGTCAAGAAGGGAACGGAACTGGGATTCGTGGGGGAAGCTTCGGGAAGGGCCCCTACGACGGTCCCGAGGATCTGGCGCTCACCGATCGGTGCATCACCCGCGGCCTGCCGCAGACCTGGTTCCCGAGCGAATACAACAACGGCTTCCAGATCGTGCAGTCGCAGGATACGGTCACGATCTGGTACGAGCGGCTGCACGAGGCGCGGGTCATTCCGCTCGATGGCCGCCCGCACCTCCAGTCAGGTGTCCGGCTGTGGATGGGCGATTCGCGCGGCCGGTGGGAGGGCAATACCCTCGTCGTCGACGTGACGAACTTCAGCGGGAATACGACCTTCCAGAAGTCATCGACGACGCTCCACTTGATCGAACGCTACACTCGCGTCGATCCGCAGACCATCCGTGTCGAAGTGACGGTCGACGACCCGACGACCTGGACGAAGCCCTGGACAGTGGCGGTCACGGGCAAGAAGGATCCAGCCTACTGGCAGATTCTCGAATATGCCTGCCACGAGGGCAACTACGGCATGCGGAACATGCTGAGCGCTTCGCGGGCCGAGGAAAGAGCGGCGGCCGAGGCCGAAGCGAAGAAGAAATAATGAGGCTGGTTGCTGCATTCGCAATCATGTTGGTGATCGCAGGCGGTCAGCCGAGCGGGCAGTCCGCGGGCGGCCGCACGGCGAAGACAGCCGACGGGCGGCCGAATCTCAACGGCATCTGGCAAGCGCTGAACAGCGCGAACTGGGACATCGAGGCGCACGCGGCGCGCCCCGGGCCGCCACAGTTCGGCGCCCTGTTCGCGACGCCCGGGGGCCTCGGCGTGGTCGTGGATGGTCCGATCCCGTATCAACCCTGGGCGGCGGCCAAGAAACAGGAGAACTTCGCGAAGCGTTGGACGGACGATCCGGAAGCGAAATGTTATCTGCCGGGCATCCCCCGCGCGACCTACATGCCGTTTCCGTTTCAGATCGTCCAGGGTACCGACAAGATCATGATGATCTACGAGTACGCGGCGGCCGCACGGTCCATTCACATGGACAAAGTTCCCGAAGCGCCGGTTGAGTCCTGGATGGGTCACTCCGTCGGGCGCTGGGAGGGCCAGACGCTCGTCGTCGACGTCACGAAGCTCACCGGCCAGACCTGGTTCGATCGAGCCGGCAATTTTCAGAGCGAGACCATCAAGGTGGTCGAGCGTTACACGCCGATGACTACCGATGTGCTCAATTACGAAGTGACGATTGAAGATCCCAAGGTCTACACGCGGTCCTGGAAGATCCAGATGCCGCTCCACCGCCGGCTCGAGAAGAACATGCAATTGATGGACTTCAGGTGCGTGCCCTTTTCAGAGGACTTGCTGTACGGCGATCTTCGGAAGAAGCCGACTCGCTGATTGCCGGGAGGGACTGAATGAGGCGTGCCGGCTCGCGTCGACCTGGTATCACTCGGCGGCAAGCGATCGGGATGCTGGCGGGCGCGGGCACCGGTGTCGTGGCGACGCTCCGCGTCGGGTCTGCCTCCGCGGCCGCACAGACCACGTTCCGGAGCGTGCAGCGGATCACCGTGCCGAAGGGTGCGGTCGTCCGAACGATTCTCAAGGACCTGCCGCCTGATGCGTTGGTGAACGGCGCGACGCTGATTCACGAGCATTTGGGCACCGATGTCGAGCTGATGGTCGAGGAGCTCAAGGGCGCGGCCGCCGACGGGCTCGGGTGCCTGGTGAACGCCACCACCGGGCGTCGGACGAACGAGCAGGTCGAGGCCGTGAAGCGGATTGCGTCCCAGTCGCCGGTCCATATCGTCTTGGCCGGCGGGCTCTTCCAGGATTCTGGGTTCCAGAAATACCCTCCTGACGTCGCCACGCTGACCGAGTCGCAGCTCGTCGACGAGTTGGTCTCGGACGCGACGCGTCAGCGCTGGGGCGCGATGGGCGAGATTGGCAGCTCGCTCCAGATGCAGCCTGACGAACGCAAGGTCCTCCGCGCGATTGGCTTGACGCACGTCAAGACCGGTCTTCCGATTTTTACCCACGTGCCGCACGAAAGCTGTCCGAGCTGCGCGCTGGAGCAGCTCGATGTCTTCGAGTCGGTGGGCGTCGACCCGCGCCATGTCTGCATCGGCCATCTGGCGACAATTCAGATCAAGCACGATCCCGCCATGGAGACGCACCAGAAAATCGCCAAGCGCGGCGCTTTCGTGGACTTCGGCCCGGTGGGCCACCAGATGACCCGATCGCACATCCCCGAAGCGGAGAAGGTGAAACGCTTCATGACGCTGGTAGAGGCCGGGATCGAGGATCAACTGCTGTTGACCTCGGACATGGGCAATCCCGATCACTACCAGGCGAACTGGGGACACGGCTACTCGAGCGTCCTGGCGCAGTTCGTCCCGAAGCTGCGGCGGGCCGGCGTCAAGGAAACGACGATCCGCAAGGTCCTCGTCGACAACCCGCGGCGATTTCTCGCGTTCGTCCCCAAATGAAAAGGGGTCAGGTCTGACCCTCTCTCTAGGCATTCTCACGTCGAGGTGCACATGAAGACACAGATGGGCGGCCGGCTGTCCGCTGCGGCGTTCGTGGTGCTTGCGGTTGCTTCCTTCGCCGCGCAAGCGCAGTCGCAGAAACCCGGCGAGATTCGTGCGACCGAGGCGCAACTCGACACGTGGATGAAGGAGCTGTCGAATTGGGGGCGGTGGGGCAAGGATGATCAGCTCGGCGCGGTCAACACGATCACGCCGGAGAAACGAAAACAGGCCGCGTCGCTGGTGCGAACGGGCGAAACGGTGTCGCTCGCCCACGACATCGATACGGCCGTGCAGCAGGCGTCCGAGTTTCAGCAACCGTATGTTCGCAAGATGGGGATTTTCCCCGAGCGTCAGGTTACAAGAGACCAGAGCAGCATCGACCCACACGGAGGTGCGTTCACCCACCTCGATGCTCTCTGTCACATGGCGTACAAGGGCCGGTTCTACAACGACACGCCGTACGAGACCGCTACGGCTGACGGCTGCGGGAAGATGGGGATCAACGGTCTCAAGGAGGGGATCGTCACACGCGGCGTCCTGATCGACATCCCGCGCCTCCGCAACCTGCCCTATCTCGAATCCGGAACCCATGTGTATCGGGAGGACATCGAAGCCTGGGAGAAGCAGGCAGGCGTCAAGGTCAGTCCCGGCGACGCGCTCTTCCTGCGAACGGGGCGTTGGGCGAGGAGTGCCAAGCTCGGACCCGCCGCGGCCGGTTCCAGCGGCTACGACGCCTCATTCCTCCCGTTCTTGAAGGACCGGGACGTGGCGCTGCTCGGCGGCGACTCCGCGCAGGATGTCGGTGTCGTGCCCGGTTGCAAGAGCACAGCGCCTTCGCCGACGATGTGCTGGCTGCCGGTCCACAAGTTCGCGCTGGTCGCGCGCGGCATGAACCTCTTCGACAATCTCGACCTCGAGGCGCTCGCGGCGACAGCGGCGAGGCTCAAGCGCTGGGAGTTCATGCTGACCGCTGCGCCGATTCGGGTGCCGGGCGGAACCGGCACGCCAATCAATCCGATCGCTGTGTTCTAAAAGCGACCCCGCAGGTCCACGTTCGCTCTTGTGTCGCGTCCGCACGTAGGATCGCGCGAGCCGATCGGCGCGCATCTGGCGCTGACAAGTTTGGTAGGATTGCGCCGACAAACATGACTCCGCTCAAGATTCGCACCGCGCTCGTCGTGGTGCTCGCGGTGGGCATCCTTCGTCCCGCTCACGCGCAATCGACCATGCAGATGGTTGTTGATGCGCCGCTCGGAGGCACCACGCTGCCGGCTTCATTCGCCGTCGGAGGCTGGGCTCTGGATTTGGCTTCGATAAACGGCAGCGGCGTAGATGCGGTTCACGTCTGGGCATATCCCTACATCGGCGGCAGCTTGGGGTCGCCTGTGCCGCTCGGTGCCGCCACGTTGGGGATCAGCCGCCCGGATGTCGCCCAGGTCTTCGGCGCCGGGTTCGCCAACGCGGGCTTCTCGCTCACCGTCTCGAGCGGGCTGCCCGCCGGCGCTTTCCTCCTGGCCGTGTTCGCACGTCAGGCCTCGACGCAAGTGTTCACGGCCACCGGCATTCCAATCGTCGTTCGACAAGTGGCCCTCAGCGACCTTGCATGTGCGGCCGGGCAGTCGCCGCTCTGGAACGGGTCAGCCTGGGTGTGCAGCCAGGAAACGGGACAAGCCGGGCCGACAGGACCGACTGGTCCAGCCGGGCCGACAGGTCCAACCGGCGCGCAGGGCCCCGTCGGTCCTGCGGGTCAAACGGGTCCCGCGGGTGCTGAGGGTCCCATTGGTCCCACTGGCGCTGTGGGTGCCACTGGCCCGACAGGTCCCCAGGGTGCTCAGGGCCCCATTGGTCCCACAGGTGCTGCGGGGGCGACCGGCCCGACAGGTCCCACGGGTGCTGAGGGTCCCATTGGTCCCACGGGCGCCACCGGCCCGACAGGTCCTCCGGGTGCTCAGGGAGCCACGGGCCCGACCGGTGCCATAGGTCCGCCTGGCGCTGCCGGTCCAACAGGCGCGACCGGACCTCAAGGTCCACCGGGAACGGGCCTGTTGTTCGCGTCGAATAACGGCATTCCCAACATGCTCGACTTCTACGCTCATCCAGCCGGCACCAACACGGTGCCGGCGGCGACGATTTTCAACGTGCAGACCGTCATGCCGGTCGCCTGTACGATCAACGCCATCCGCGTGGTCCTTCGATCGACGAATGTCACCCCGCCGACCTTTGGTACCGATCGCCAGTTCACGTTCACGTTGAACATCGATGACGTTGACACGGCACTGAGCTGCTCTGCGGTCTCGGTCCTGAATACGAACGTGACCTGCTCGGCGACGGGGGCGGTCGCCGTCACGCCCGGTCAGTTGGTGACGCTCCACGTTCAGGCGGCTGGCACCATTCCGACGCCGGGAGGCCGCATCATCGCAAGCCTCGGTTGTCAGTAACAGATGTACTACGAGACCGACAAGAACGATCACGGCTTGCGCTACAACCCGCTGAAAGCATGTGTCGTCCCCCGGCCAATCGGGTGGATCTCGACCGTCGATCGCGCGGGCGTGACCAACCTCGCGCCCTTCAGCTTCTTCAACCTCCTCAGCTACGATCCGCCGTTCGTGCTGTTCTCGGCCGGCATTCACGAGGTGGACGGCGGCAAGAAGGACACGGTGGCCAACGTGGAAGCCACCGGCGAGTTCGTCTACAACATGGCGACGTGGGCCCAGAAGGATCAGATGAACGAGACCGCGTGGATCATCGATCGCGGCGTCGACGAGATGGCCGCCACCGGCCTCGAACCGGAACCGTCCCGGCTGGTCCGGCCGCCGAGGGTCAAGGGGTCCCCCGTGCAGTTCGAGTGCCGCCTGCACCAGGTCGTGACGCTGCCGGGCCGCTCGTCAGATCATCACCTGGTGATCGGCCAAGTCCTCGCCGTGCACATCGACGATGCCGCGCTGACCGCTGACGGCCGCATCGATGTCGTGAAACTGCGGCCGATCGCGCGCCTTGGCTACAAGGACTACATCAGCGTGCAAGAGATTTTTCAGATGGAGAAGCGATCGCCGGAAGAGCGGCTGCCCGCCGTCTAATTCTTCGCGCTGCCCGGCACCCAGGCTGGCGTGCCCTCCTCCCAGCGGTTGTCGGTCAGCGGCCGTTGCTCGGAGCCGTCGGCCTTCATGATCATCAGCTCGCCGTACGGCTGTGGGATATCGAACATTGGCGCTTCGTCCTTGAAACCGAAGCGCGACGTGCTGAACAGCACGTGCTCTCCATCGGGCGCACAGGCAGGGTGCGTGTCGTCGTAGGGTCCCTTCGTCAGCTGCGTCAGCGACGTGCCATCAGGGTTGATCGCAAAAATATGGAACTCATCATTCACAGACCGGCTGAAGACGATGCGACCCTTCGCCGACCAGCACGGGAAATTGTCGTAGCCGGTCGTCAAGGTGCGAACCGCGCCATCGGACATGTTGAAG
Source organism: uncultured Acidobacteriota bacterium (assembly GCA_963825245.1). Classification (GTDB taxonomy): domain Bacteria; phylum Acidobacteriota; class Vicinamibacteria; order Vicinamibacterales; family CAVVIG01; genus CAVREM01. The sequence continues at coordinate 814,528 of CAWGSJ010000013.1, read as the reverse complement.
ATGCGCAGTCCCGCGGCCCTGCCAGGCGTCGGGCCGTTCGGGGGAGACGCGCCTGCCGCGTCATTCCAGAATCGATAGACGACCTGCTTGCCATCCGGCGACCAACTCGGAAACCCGGAATTGCCGGGCCCCGTTGTCAGCGCGCGAGCTCCTGAGCCGTCGGGCTTCACGATCATGATCTGAGCAGGACGGGTCGCGCGGGTCACAAAGTACGAGCCGGCCCCGAACACGATCCACTGTCCGTCGGCGGACCACTGTGGCGACATCAGGGACCCTTCCGCGTGGAAGATGCGCCGGGGGTTCGTTCCATCGGTATTCCAGACGACCAGCGAGGTCCGATCGTCCGGGTTCCCCCGGCCGGTTCGCTCGCTGACGGCAATTTGTCGTCCGTCTGGCGACACGGCCGGGAATCCGCTCGCGAAGCGGAGGTCGTATTGCGGGTCTCGGCCAGACAGCGACCCGCCCGGCTTGCGGGCCGCCGGAATCGTCTCGATCGGTCCACTGTGATACACCACCCGGCGGCCATCGCGCGACCAGGACGGGTTGCCGATGTCGCCCACGCTCCCCTTCTCGCCAGAGCTGAAGGTCAACGCCGCGCTCGTCCCTGACTTGGCCAGGTAGCCGATCCGATTCGAATCGAGGAACTGCGGCGACAGCTTCAGTCCGGGACCCGACGCGTGCTCGACGCGGGCGCCGGTCGCGACATCGACCGAGACGATCCGCGACTCGATGGTCGCTTGAGCGCCGAGCCCGCGTGCCCTGAAGGTGTCGGCCACGGCGAGCTCGTAGAAGACCACGCGGGTGCCGTCCGGCGACCACTTCGGCGATCCGGCGAGCTGGCCCTCCGACGACAGCTTGCGAAGATCCCGGCCATCGGCGCCGACCACGTAGACGCTTGCTGCCTGCACCTGTTCCCAGTTGCCCTTCGATCGCTGCAAGCGTCGTTCCGCGATCGGAAGAGAACGCGAGTCTTCGTCCATCCGGCGACCAGCTCGGTCGATAGTCGCCACCCGGCGAGTTGGTCAGGTTTCGGGTCTGGCGAGTCTTCAAGTCCAGGACATAGATGTCCGTCGATCCGGTGTCTCGCGTCGACACGAACGCCAGCGAATTGCCGTCCGGCGAGAGCGCGGCCTGATCGTCGAAGGCCGGGTCGTCGGTGAGCCGCTCGAGCCCCATCCCGTTGGTTCGCACCCGGAAGATATCCGAGGAACCGTGGCGCTCGGATGTAAACACCACCCACTCGCCGTCGGAGGAAAAGGACGCGTTGTAATCGAGCTCCAACCCGGCCACCAGCTTTCGCGCGTTCCTGCCATCGGCGTCGGCGATGAAGAGCTCCGATCGGGTGGGACTCCATTGGTCGACGAAAATACGGTCTTTGGCGATGAGGAACGCGCCAGTGGCGGCTGACATCAGGACTACTGCGGCCGGCAGACCGTAGCGACGGAGGGTCATGGCGCTGCTGAATCGTAACACCGGACGGAACTCACCGGACCGCTGGCGACTTCGCCCTTGGGCCTCCGCCCGGTGGCGGGGTAGACTCGCGTCACCGAGGAGGAGAATTCGGATGCTCACGCTCGATGATGCCCTCAAGTACGTGAACCTGAAGACCAGCAGCGCCAAGAAGTACCGGGAGTACGCTGTCTCCGACTTTTCGAATTACATCGAACAGCTCAAGAAGCACATCCCACCCGCCGAGCTGCAAAAGACCTGGGCGCTGTACCTGAAGTGGTCCGGGCTCTGCAAGGCGAATGCGCAGCAATGGTCCTCCGCCAACGGTCAAGCCTATGTCACGAACGAGCCCGCGCGGAAGTTCAACTACACGATGAGCGCGGCCAAAGCCCCGACCCTGGGTTCCGGTGCTCAGAAGGCCGTCGTGAACGGGGTGGGACAGTGCGAGTATTTCGCGACGCAGGCCTTTGCGGCTTTGAAAGTCGGGGGCAAGAAGGGGACCGTGCCGCGCATTGACAAGATCTCAACACCCGGCCACAACTGGGTGCTCGTCAATTACTCCCCCAAGACCGAGTCGACCGACAGACGCGTCGCAGTGGACTATTGGCTGCTGGCGCTTGGCGCTCCACGGGAAAAGTGCATCTGCTCATACACGGCTTTCCTGGAAGCGTGGGACGATAAGTTCAATCTCTCAGAGTTTGTAATCGTTGAAACAGCCAACCCCGACAACCAGGAGTAACTCCTTTGTACCAGGGCGCTACTCGGACAGGCGCTTCTGTAGCGTATAGATCGCCCACGTCGTGAGGACGATGCCCAGGGCGCCAATGGCGAGCAGCATGTAGCTCCGCTGCTCGACGAAGCTCGCGCCGAGCTGGACGGTGCCGATCGCGAAGGGCAGTTCCACCATCCCGAGAATCAGGATGTACTTCAGGAACCGGTAACGGGCGATGCCGAGCACGTAGCCGGGGACCTCGGACGGCATCGCCAGCTGGAAGAGCAGGACGAGCCCGAACGGCGCGCGGCTCGAGATCCGGTTCTCGAACCGGTCGAGGGCGTCGTGCGAGGTCAACGCCCGGACCACCGGGCGCCCGAGCGAGCGGCCGATGCCGTAGGCGCAGACGCCGCCCAGCATCCATCCCGTCCAGAGCAGCGCGATGCTCGGGCCCGTACCCCAGGTTTCGACGGCAACCGGCGTGATGACGGCGGTGGAGAAGAACGCGATCATCGCGGACAGCGCCGAGAACACGATGAACAGGGTGGCGCCGAGGCCGGGATGTTCCGTGATGATCCGCTCGACCGGTTCGAGGACGGCGAGGACCACCTGGTGCAGCGAGTCGGACGAAGCCAACAGGCCGAGCGCGACGAGGAGGAGGCCGAGGCCGGCGGCACGTTTCACGGCGGCCGTGATGCGCGCTGGCCGGCCGGGTTCTGGCGCCGGTTCGGTCATCTGCAAGTTGTCGATCTGCGGCCGGCCAGCCTCCGGACTACGACTTTGCCGCGCTCTCTTCCTGCTGCAGCAGCGCTTTGCGACTCAAGCGGATCTTGCCGGTCGGGTCGATGTTGATGACCTTGACCAGGATCTGCTCGCCTTCCTTCAGCTCGTCGCGAACGTCTTTCACCCGGTGGTTCGCGATCTCCGAGACGTGCAGGAGGCCGTCGGTGCCAGGCATGATCTCGACGAACGCGCCGAAGTCGGTGATCCGCTGGATCTTGCCGAGGTAGGTTTTGTTCAGCTCCGGGGTCGCCGTCAGCTCCTGGATGATCGAGATGGCCTTCTGGGCGGACGTCTCGTCCGCCGAGGCGACGTTCACCCGGCCATCGTCCTCGACATCGATCTTCACGCCGGTCCGCTCGATGATGCTCCGGATCATCTTGCCGCCCGGGCCGATGACATCGCGGATCTTGTCGACCGGGATCCGAATCGTGACGATCCGCGGCGCGAACGACGAGATCGATGTCCGCGGCGCCGCGAGCGCTTCCGTCATCTTGCCGAGGATGTGCATCCGGCCGCGCCTGGCCTGCTCCAGGGCCTTTCGCATCACCTCGGTGGTGATGCCGGAGACCTTGATGTCCATCTGCAGGGCCGTGATGCCCTCCGCCGTGCCGGCGACCTTGAAGTCCATGTCGCCGTAGTGGTCTTCGGCGCCGGCGATGTCGCTCAGGACGGCGTACTTGCCGGTCTTCTCGTCCATCACGAGGCCCATCGCGATGCCGGCCACCGGGGCGCGCAACGGCACGCCAGCGTCCATCATCGCCAGGGAACCGCCACAGACCGAGGCCATCGACGAGGAGCCGTTCGATTCGAGAATGTCCGAGACGACGCGGACCGTGTACGGGAACGTCTCTTCGCCGGGGATCATTGGGACGAGCGATCGCTCGGCGAGTGCGCCGTGGCCCACCTCGCGGCGGCCGGGACCTCGCAGGAACGCGACCTCACCCACTGAGAACGGCGGGAAGTTGTAGTGGAGCATGAAGCTCTTCCACGTCTCGCCCTCGAAGCTCTCGATCTTCTGCGCGTCCTCGGCGGTGCCGAGCGTGCAGGTGACGAGCGCCTGCGTCTCGCCGCGCGTGAAGACGGCTGAACCGTGCGTGCGCGGCAGCACGCTGGTCTCGATCCAGATCGGCCGCACTTCGTCGAACGCCCGTCCATCGAGCCGGACGCCGTGCTGGAGGACCTCATCGCGGAGAACCTTTTCCTTGAGGTCCTTGAAGATCTGCTTGGCCTCGACCTTCCGCTGGACCTCCCCCTCGGGGAGGTCCGCCACGAGGTCGTCGAGCACCTGGTCGACGCGGTCGTAGTTCTCGAGCTTGCCGCGGATGCGCATCGCCTCGGTCAGCGGGACGAGCACCTTCTCCTCGACCTCGCGATAGAAGTCGTGGCCGATCTCCTTCTTCGTGACCTTGAGCTTCGGTTTGCCTGCTTCAGCTGCCAGCGCATCGATCGCTGCAACAATCTGTCGAATCGCGTCGTGCGCGGTGTTGAGCGCCTCCACGACCTGCTCTTCGCTGACTTCCTTGGCCCCGGCTTCGACCATCACCAGCCCGTCCTTGCTGCCGGCGACGACGAGATCGAGCTTGCTCTGCTTGCGCTGCTCGAATGTCGGATTGACCACGTACTGGCCATCGACGAGACCGATGCGGACGCCCGCGATCGTCTTTTCGAACGGGATCTCCGACAGCGACAGGGCGGCGGACGCGCCGGTGATGGCGAGGACGTCGGTGTCGTTTTCCGAATCGGCCGACAGCACGAGCGCGATGATCTGCGTCTCGTAGCGCCAGCCGGACGGGAACAGCGGCCGGATCGGCCGGTCGATGCAGCGGCTCGTGAGGACTTCCTTTTCCGCGGGCTTGCCTTCGCGCTTGAAGAAGCCGCCCGGGATGCGTCCCGAGGCGTAGGTGTATTCACGGTAGTCGACCGTGAGCGGGAGGAAATCAATCCCTTCGCGCGCAGATGCCGCACGGCACGCCGTGACGAGCACCACCGAGTCGCCGAAGCGGACGATGACGGAGCCGCCCGCCTGCTTGGCGAGCTTGCCGGTTTCGAATCGCAGGGTCTTGCCGTTGAGTGTGAGTTCTCGGGTAGTCATAAACAAGAAGTCAGAATTCGGAAGTCGGAAATGTGAAGTGAAGGGGAAGTCGAGAAGGAAGGCGCTCGGTCCTTCAGACTTCAGGCTTCAGCCTTCCTACTTCCTGATGTTCAGGCGCTTGATGAGATCGGCGTACCGCTGCGCGTCCTTGGTCTTGAGGTAGTCGAGCAGGCGGCGGCGGCGCCCGACGAGCATCAGCAGCCCGCGGCGCGAGTGATGATCCTTCGCGTGCGCCTTGAAGTGTTCTGTCAGGTAGTTGATGCGCTCGCTCAGGATGGCGACCTGGACTTCAGGGGATCCGGTGTCTGCGTCGTGCGTCTTGTAGGAGCCAATCAGCTCGGTCTTGCGGTCTTTGGTCAACGCCACGTGGTCTTTCCTCCACGAACGCCCCAGCCGGTCTCGGCCGGTTGCGCCGTCTGTCGCGAATCCTTTTAGTCGAACAAGCTCAACATGTTACATCAATATTACCACCGGATGCAAAACGCCCGGACCGCGCTCCGGCTCTGCGACGCCCACCAGGTCGCCCGATGAATCCAGCAGGCGCGTGAATCCCGAAGCAGCCTGCGGCAGTGGAGCGCAGAAGTCTCCTGGTCCAAGCGACCGCCCGTGCCGCGCCCGCCGGACCCCTTCGTCGCTCAGCTCGGCCGCCGGCAGTGTCGTCAGCATGCGGCCCATCGGGATCACCACGGCCGAAGCGGCCTTCGCATCGGCGACGATCGCGTCGAGCGCGATGGCGTCCTCGAGGCGGAGGTCGCTCACTCGCGTGCGCCGCAATGCCGCCAGGTGCGCGCCGGTCCCGAGCTGCCGGCCCAGCTCGTGGGCCAGCGCCCGGACATAGAACCCGGCCGAGCATGTCAGCGCCAGCTCCACGACGTTCCCGTCGATGCCGAGGACCCGCAAGTCGCTCACCGTCACGCTGACCGGCGTGGCCACGGCCGGCCCTGTCCCGAGCGAAGTCGAGGGGCCTGTCCCGAGCGAAGTCGAGGGCCCTGGCCTGAGCGCAGTCGAAGGCTGCGCGCGCTGCTGTCTCGCCAGGGCGTGGCTCCGGATGCCGCCGATCTTCTTGGCGGAAAACCGCGGCGGCTGCTGTAGAAACGTCCCGCGAAAACTGTCCAGCGCGCGTTCGATCGCGGCGGGAACGGGCATGTCGCCGTCGTACGGATCGCCGACCGGCTGTCCGTCGGCATCGTGCGAGTCGGTCTCCATCCCGAGCCGGACGACAGCGACGTAGGTTTTCTCCGTCGCACTCAGGAAGCGCGCCAGCCGCGTCGCGCGGCCGAGGACCAGCGGCAGGACGCCGCTCGCCATCGGATCGAGCGTGCCGGTATGGCCAATGCGCCGCTCGCCGAGCGCGCGCCGGACTCGGGCGACGACGTCGTGCGACGTCGGGCCGACCGGTTTGTCGACGATCAGCAGGCCGTCCGTCACTTCTCCTGTGCGCGGGCGCCGAGCAGCATGCCGCGCATCACATCGTAATTTCCTTCATGACACGCGTATTCGAACAATCGATCGAGGCTCCGCTTCAGGCGAATCACGACCGTCCACGGTTTCGTCCATGTCGTCGGATTGTCCAGGGTGATCTCGTATGTGAGCGTGTCCGCGGCGGTGCGTGTGAAGCGTTCGACGAGCCGAAGGTTTTCGTCTGAGCCCAGGAAGTTCACATAGGGCGCAAAGTTCGTCGTCTCGACGACGAGTGTGTCGCCCTCCCACCGGCCGCGCGAGTCTCCGTTCCACAGCCGAAGCGTTTGAGGAAGAGACGGACGCGGCGCCAGCGGAATGATGCGGACTTCGTGGATGGCCTCCAAAGTGAGCACCACGTAATCCGACGTCTGGATGATCTCGTAGTATCCCAGAGGTCCCGCGTTGGAGAGGTTCGCGGCGCCAAAGCGCGGGATCCCATAAGTGAGGCATCGAAGCGCGGGACTGAAGTCCTCCGGACCCGCCGGAATACGCGACCCGCCGCCCACAGGGGCGGGGCGGCTCGAGACCCGCTGTTGTCCTTCAGGCGTCAGGGGAGGAATCCGTCCATCGGCCGGGTCTTCAATCAACGACGTGCGATCTTCGATTTCGCGATCGACCATCGCGTCTGAACCGCCGGTCGAGTTGGGATTCCGGTATCGGTCCGGGTTGGCCAGAAGCGCCAGAAAAAACCCATCGCCTCCGGCGAAATCGCTGTTGACGCTCGCGTCGAAGATCCGCTTGGCGCGCCTTTTCAGCTCGGCGACCTCCTCGTCGCTCAACCGAGGCTTCCCTTCGAGCTCCTTCGGCCGCTCCAGGGGAGTGGCGCTGTTATTCAGCCACACACCCTGAAGATCCGGATGACCGTCGGGCGTTCGAGGTGGAGTCCAGCCGGCGTTGCGGGTGGGAGCTGGCGTCTGCGCGGCGGTCGGAGCGGCGGCCAGCAGCGCGATGGCCACAAGAAGTGTGAGCCGCATACATCCCTCGCTGCGCGCATTCTACGCCTGCCAGCCCGATGTCCGGCGGCCAGCTGGTTCTCGTTGTGAGGCAGGTGGACAGTTCATTCTTCCATCCGATGTCGTTCGGTAACGTCGCGCGCCACACCGTAGACCGTGTTCTCGTCGATCACCGCATTCGCTGTCCACTCCAGCCATCGATAGGACCCGTTACGGCAGCGATACCTGTTTTCAAGCTTCATCGCATATGCGCCTCGGTCCGGGTCAGATAGGCGTTGGTATTCAACCACTATCAATGCTTGGACTGTGGCAGCGCGATCATCCGGATGCACGAAATCCATCCAAGGTCGTGAAAGCAGCTCCTCTGTGCTCCACCCGAGCGCTTTACTCCAAGCCGGATTCACGCGTTTGAAGAATCCGTCAAAGCTGGCGATACAGATCAAGTCAGGGGACAAGGAAAACAGCCGCTCTAGTTCTATGTCGACGCGAGGCTCAGCGACGGAAGCCATGCTTTCCAGGATCACTCTGACGTCATTTGCCCTCTGATATCGCTGTTTGGCTTCCTTTATGAGGCTCCGTTCGATCACTTCGCGCAACGGGGCGGGCACCTCGCCTGGCAAAGGCTGTGGAGGCTTTTCTAAGATGGCCGCTGCCAATTCAAAACTGGTCTGACCAACGAACGGCCGCCGGCCACACGCCATCTCATAGAGAACGACTCCCAAACTCCAGAGATCGCTGCCGGCATCAGCCGTTTTTCCTCGAAGTACGTCCGGGGGCATGTACGCATAGAGTTCCCGCAACGCCACCCATCTCGCCGAGCGACATGTGCGACTCTGTGGCTTGGTTCGGCGACAACTCGCGTCTGGCGAGACCGAAGTCCAACACCTTGATGCGGCCCACTGGCACCACCATTACGTTGGCACTCTTCAAATCGCAATGGACGATACCTTTCTCATGGGCATGGGCCAGTGCCTCCGCGATCTGCGCGCCGTAACGGGTGACGATGCCGATCGGCAGGCCTTGCGCGGGAATGATTTCACTTAATGACTGCCCTTCTAAGAATTCCATGACGATAAAGGCCTGGTCTCCCGCTTCCCCGACCTCATGGATGGTACAGATGTGCGGATGATTGAGCGCAGCTGCAGCGCGAGCCTCCTTCATAAGGCGACTCGCTTGGCCCAGAGTACTCCTCAGGATCTTGATCGCCACTAGCCGCCGTAGCTTCGTGTCCCAAGCGCGGTATACCCGACCCATTCCGCCCGTACCAACCAAGGCCTCGACTCGATAGTGACCGCACATTTGGTCGATCATGGGCAACCCATCATCCCTGAGGGTGTCCTTGGCTGACATGATCGGCGCGCTTAGGAAGCCACTCGCGCTCTGGTTGGCTAGCAGCAGCGAATGAACGGCGCGATACAGGTCTTCGTCCTGCCCGCACACCCCAGCGACGAACGCGATGCGCTCGCTCTGCTCACGCTTGAGGGCGACGTCAAACACCTCCAATGCCTGACGCCAGCGTTCAGGTGTCAACTCGTTTCGTTCCTTTCGTCAGTCGTGCATACAGCCAGGCTCGGGCACCCTGCCATTCGCGTTCGATCGTCGCCGGCGAGATGCCGAGCACGTCGCTCGACTCCTGGATGGTCAGGCCGCCAAAGAACCGCAACTCAGCAATACGGCCTTTTCGTGGATCGATCAGCCCGAGCTCGGTGAGCGCATCGTCCACGTCGAGCACGGAAACGTCTGGCGGAGACTGCGAGCCGAATCGAAACGGCGCGCGTCGACCAGGATGCGACGCATCATTTGTAGGCAACGGCCAGAACGGCGAACGATTCTTCCAGACCGGCTGATCCTGCTTGGCGAAACGAAGAAACACCTCATGAACGAGCGCCGTCGGCTGCAGCCGGTCCCGGGCGGTTCAGTGTGCACGACCGCGACGGGCGTGAGCAAGTTTTCTTCGAATTGTCGCGTCAGCCCGAAATGGACGTGAAGTGCAGAAATTAAGAACACGTTGCGCATGTGGCCGCAGCGGGCCAGATAAAGGCCGCTGGAGATTAATGGCTCGATCGCTTTGCAGTTCGGCTTAAGAACGATCTGATCTTCACTCGATGGCGCCCAACGAGCGCAGCAACTCCACGGTCTCGTTCCGCTGCTTGAGAAGGGCCGCAGCCGCGTCGCCGTCGGAGTCTCCGGGAGGGCGGCGGCTGGCGGCAGCAGCGGCGAGCGGCGTCTGTCCGCGCTTGTTCTTGATGTCGAGCGCCGCGCCAGCGTCCGCGAGAAGCTTGATGACAGAGTTCACGCCGCGCGTTGCCGCAAGGTGCAAGGCGGTATCTCCCGAGCTCGTGGTGGCGTTGAGATCCGCGCCCAGCTCGATCGCCATCGTCGCGGCTTTCACCGTGGCTTCCGCTTCGAGCGGGGCGGCAATTGCCGTTTGCACCTCGGTCTGGAAACGCTCGCGGCGATCGCCAAGGCCGATGCTGCCCATCAGCGTCGCCATGAGCGGCGTCGTCCCGTCCGGCATGGCGCGTCGCGTATCGGCGCGGGCCTCGCCGAGCAGGCGCATGATCTCGGGCTCCGCGAACTTGGCGGCCAGCCAGTACGGGGTCGCTCCGATCCAGGCGGCGCTCAGCGCGTAGTCGACGCCGTACTTGCGGACCGGCGTCCCCGCCTTGAGCGGCGCATTCGGATCCGCGCCCTTCGTCAGCAGCGCCCGGACCAGTGCGGTATCGCCGCGCAGCACGGCGGCATGAAGGGGCGTGTAGCCGGCGCCCGCGGCATTCGGATCGGCGCCGCGGTCGAGGAGGAGTTGCGCGAGCGCGCCATGCCCGCTGTGCGCGGCCACTACGAGCACGCTCGTGTCCGAGCCATCGGCGTCGTTCACGTCGGCGCCTGCCGAGAGCAGCAGTTCGGCCGACTCGCGATCGCCCTGCTGCGCCGCGAACAGCAGCGGCGTGAAGCCGCCGCGCTTCGTCGTTCTCGATGATGCCTTCCGACTGCGGCCGGGGCGCAGTGATGTAGCGGAACCCCTTGTAGACGAGCTCCGAGGTCACCTTTGTACGCGCGCGCGGATCGGCTTTGGACTCGAGCAGTGTCTTGACGACTTCGGGGTGCCGCGCCGCCACCGCCCACATCAACGCGGTCTGATCGGCGCTCTTTTCGCGCGCGTTGACGTCGGCACCGCGGCCGGCCAGCGCCTTCACCGAGTCCAGCGCTCCGGTGCGCGCGCACCACATCAGAGGCGTCTCACCCGTGTCCGGCGCAAGATTCGGATTCGCGCCACGCTTCCAGGAGCAGCTGGACGACCGTCGCACTGGCGTTCGTGGTGCAGGCGAGCCACACCGGCGTCACGCCATTGTCGGTGGCCGCGTTGGCCTTCGCCCCGGCCCGAAGCAGCGCCGCCACGGTATCGGCATCGTCGCGGTACGCGGCCCAGTGAAGCGCCGTCGTGCCGTCGGGCTGCGGCGCGTTCACGTCGATGCGGTCCTTCAGGAGCGCGGCGACTGCCGGCCGGTCCTGGCGCTTGACGGCCTCGATCAGGCGCGTGTCGGAGTCCGCCGCCGCCGCAGCGACGAGGCCGGCGCAGATGGCGACGACGATGGTCGTAGTGTCCGCCTTCAGGCGGACCGCTGCCGTAGTGTCCGCCTTTAGGCGGACCACTGCGGCCAGGAAACGCTTGGTGGCCAACACGGAATCCATGCCGGTCCATGATATTCGGCGGGAACCCCGGTCTCCCTGGAATTTTTGTAAATGCAGCCGGTCAGGGCCGGAGCGGCTGCTATCATTCGGTCTGCGTCGGCAATATTGAGATAGAGGGCAAAACCGCGAGTGCAGAAGTGGCCGTGGGTGGTCGTCGTTGGCTGTGGAGTCGGCATGCTCGCCGGCGCTCCGGTGAGCTCCCGTTTGTCGGCCCTCCAGCCCCCTGCGAGTCCCACGCAGCCAACCCTCGCCCTCAATCGGGAATTCCTGACCAGAAACTGCGTCGCGTGCCACAACCAGCGGCTCCAGACGGCGGGGCTGGCGCTGGACGACGTCGATGTGTCGCAGATTGGCGCGGACGCCGGCAAGTGGGAAAAGGTCGTCCGCAAGGTGCGGACCGGCTCGATGCCTCCAGCCGGCCGGCCGCGGCCTGATGCGGCGGAAGCCGTCGCCTTCGTGACGTCGCTGGAGTCGGCGCTCGATCGAGCGGCGGCGTCGAGCCCGAATCCGGGCCGTCCGGCCGTCCACCGTCTGAACCGCGCCGAGTACGCGAATTCCATCCGTGATCTCCTCGGCGTCGAGGTCGACGTGCGGACGCTGCTGCCCGCCGATGATGCGGACGAGCACGGGTTCGACAACATCGCCGATGTCCTGTCGGTCTCGCCGGCACTGCTCGACCGTTACATGTCGTCCGCGAAAAAAGTCGCGCGCCAGGCGCTGGGCCGGCCGCTGCCGGGCCCGGCGATCCAGACCTACAACATCCCCAGGCTGCTGGTTCAGAACGCGCGGCTCAGCGAGGACCTGCCCTTCGGCTCGCGCGGCGGGATCGCCGTTCGACACGCGTTTCCGGTGGACGGCGAGTACTCGATCAAGATCAAGCTGCAGACCAACCTCTACGACTACATTCGCGGCGTCGGCCGGGCGCATCGTCTCGAAGTACGGGTGGACGGCGCCCGGGTCGCGCAGTTCGTGGTCGGCGGCGAAGATCACGGATCGCCGGCGCCTGCCAGCTTCGCGGGCGCCATCTTCGGCAACCCGGCGTGGGAGAAGTACGCGCACGATGCCGACGCGAACCTCGAGGGCCGCTTCACCGCCAAGGCTGGCACGCACGCTCGTCGGCGTGACGTTCGTCGACGAGCCGAGCGCGGCGCCCGAAGGCGTCCTGCAGCCCCGTCAAGTCTCGTATCCGCTCGCCATCGACGAAATGCGCTTGGGTGACGCCGCCGTCGAGAACATCGCGATCGGCGGTCCGTATGCCGGCGGCGGCCGCAAGCGACACGCCGAGCCGGCGCCGCATCCTGACCTGCACGCCCGCGTCCAACGCCAACGGCCGGGAGTGCGCACGGTCGATCACGTCGACGCTCGCGCGCCGCGCGTACCGTCGTCCGGTGACCGCCGCCGACGTCGATGGCGTTGCTGACGTTCTACGACGCAGGCCGCCGCGACGAGGGCTTCTTCGAAGCCGGCATCCAGCGGGCTCTCGAACGGCTTCTCGTCGATCCCGAGTTCCTGTTCCGGGTCGAGCACGATCCGGCCGGCGCGGCGCCGCGGTCGGCGTCCCGCGTCAGCGATCTCGAGCTCGCGTCGCGGCTGTCGTTCTTCCTGTGGAGCAGCATTCCGGACGACGAGCTGCTCGATCTGGCGGGCCGCAAGCGGCTCAGCCAGCCGGGCATCCTCCAACAGCAGACCCGGCGGCTGTTCGACGATCCGCGCGCGCGACGCGCACTCGTCGAGAACTTCGCCGGCCAGTGGCTCGAGCTGCGCAACATCCGCGAGCACACGCCCGATCCCGACATCTTCGACGAGTTCGACGAGAACCTGCGCGACGCCATGCGGCGCGAGACCGAGCTGTTCATCGACAGCCAGCTCTCGGCGGATCGCAGCGTCGTCGAGCTGCTGAACGCGGACTACACCTTCGTCAACGAGCGGCTCGCCCGCCACTACGGCATCCCGGGCGTCTACGGCGAGCGCTTCCGCCGCGTTTCGCTCGGCCCGGCCCACGACCACCGCCGCGGACTGCTCGGCCAGGCGAGCCTGTTGACCGTGACGTCTTACCCGAACCGGACATCTCCGGTGCTGCGGGGCAAATGGGTGCTCGGCAACCTGCTCGGCGCCCCGCCGCCACCGCCGCCGCCCGACGTCAACACGACGCTGACGGACAAGGACGAGAGCGGGCGGTTCGTCTCGGTGCGGGCACGGCTCGAGCAGCACCGCCGCAACCCGGCGTGCTCGAGCTGCCACGCGACGATGGATCCGCTGGGATTCGCGCTGGAGAATTTCGATCCGATGGGCCGGTGGCGGGCGACCGCCGAGGGCGACAGCGCCATCGACGCGTCGGGCGCCCTCGTCGACGGCAGCCGTTTCGAGGGTCCTGCCGGCCTGCGGTCGATCCTGCTGGTCCGCCGGCAGCAATTCATTACAACCGTGACCGAAAAGCTCCTGAGCTATGCTCTCGGCCGGCGGCTCGAAGCCTTCGATCAGCCGGCCGTGCGCAAGATCGTGCGCGACGCCGCGGCCGACGACTACCGGTGGTCCTCCCTCGTGCGTGGCGTCGTCGCCAGCGTGCCGTTCCAGATGAGGAGATCGCAGTCATGATCATCACGAAGCAGACGCTGTCCCGCAGGGAAATGCTGCGCGCCGCCGGCGCGGCGGTCGCCCTGCCCTTCCTGGACAGCATGATCCCCGCCTTCGGCGGCGCGAGGGCCGAAGCGGCCACCGCGGTTCGCCGTCTCGGGGTGGTCTACGTGCCGAACGGGATCATGATGCCGTTCTGGACCCCGGCGACCGAGGGCGCCGGGTTCGAGTTCAAGCCGATTCTCAAACCGCTCGAGCCGTTTCGCGATCAGCTGCGCGTCATCTCCGGCCTCAATGGCGTCGTCAGCACCGGCGCGCATGCCGGCGCTTCCACGCGGTTCCTGACCGCTGTCGCGGCCAAGCGCTCCGATTCGGAGCTGGTCGCCGACGTATCGATGGATCAGTTCGCCGCCAGGGAACTCGGGCGGCACACGCAGTTCGCCTCGCTGGAACTGGCGCTCGAGGGACGCGACTTCGCGGGATCGTGCGATATCGGCTACAGCTGCGGCTACACGAACACGATCGCGTGGCGCAGCGCCACGACGCCGCTGCCGATGGAGAACGATCCGCGCGTGGTGTTCGAGCGGCTCTTCGGCGAAGGCGGGACGACCGACGCCCGCGTGCGCGCGGCGCGGCTGCGCGCCGATCGCAGCATCCTCGACTCGGTGCTGGACAAGACGATGAGCCTGCAGCAGCGGCTCGGCACGCAGGACCGCTCGAAGCTGTCGGACTACCTGGAAGCGATCCGCGACGTCGAACGGCGGATCCAGCTGGCCGAAGACCAGAGCGCGAAGAACGTGGCCGTGCCCGTGGTCTCACAGCCGGCCGGCGTGCCGGCGAGCTACGACGAGCACGCGAAGCTGATGTTCGACCTGCAGGTGCTGGCGTACCAGAGCGACCTGACGCGCGTGATCACGTTCATGATGGGGCGCGAGATCAGCGGCCGGACCTATCCGGAGATCGGCGTCAACGAGGCGCACCACCCGATCTCGCATCATCAGAACGACCAGACGAAGATCGCGACGGTGGCGAAGATCAACACGTTCCACACGACGCTGTTCTCCTACTACCTCGAGAGGCTGCGCGCGACGCCGGACGGCGACGGCTCGCTGCTCGATCATCTGCTGCTGCTCTACGGGTCGGGCATGTCCGACAGCAACGCGCATTCGCCCAACGACCTGCCGATCCTGCTGGTGGGAGGCGTCGCGGGGCCGGTGCCGGGCGGCCGGCACGACAAGCACCCGAACGGGCTGCTGGCCAACCTGCACCTGAGCATCCTCGACAAGCTCGGCGTGCCGATCGAGAAGATCGGGAACAGCGTCGCGCCGCTGGCGCTCGCGTAGCTGTAGTGCGGACCTTTAGGTCCGCCATCCCGCGGCGGGCCTAAAGGCCCGCACTACCTTAGGCGGACTTACACACCTCACCGACGCGGCCGGCGCCGCCGCAGTACCTGACGTCCTGGAGCTGGATGGTGATGCCGTCCGGATCCGTGAAGTAGAGTTCGGGTGTGCCTTCCTTCGCGCCGCCCGCTTCCGGACCGCGCATGCGGATGCGCGCCGTCAGCGGTCCCGCGGCGTTCCCTTCGGCCTTCTTGACGCCCAGCTCCGCGAGCGTCTGCATCGTCCGATCGGGATCGAAGCTCTCGATCGTCACGCAGACGTGGTGGATGCCCGGGCTCGCCTGGCCGGCGGCGTTCAATGCGATGAAGGCGGGTCCGCGGCCGATGCGCATGATGGGAATGGCGCCCTGCGTGGCGACGACCGGCAGGCCGAACACGCGCTGGTAGAACTCGAGCGACCGCTTGGGATCGCTGACCGCCGAGCGTGACGTGATTCATCTCGCGCGTCACCAGCGGCGGCTTGCCGGCGGGCTTCGGCGGCGAGCAGACCTCTCCCAGAAGACCTGCTCCTCCGCAGTAGGTCGACGCTTGCAGCTGGATGGTGATGCCGTCCGGGTCGCCAAAGTAGATCTCGGGCGTCCCCTCCTTGGCGCCGCCGGCGTTTTCGCCGCGCATGCGGACGCGTGCGCGCAGCGGCCCGCCCGACAGGCCGCCCGCCGCGCCCTGCTCCGCGGGCGTTACGCCGAATCCCGCGAGCGTCTTCATGATGCGGTCGACCTCGAACCGCTCGATGGTCAGGCAGACGTGATCGATCCCGGGCTTGGCGGTGGGCCGCTCGCTGAGTGCGATGAACTGCGGACCGGAGCCGAGACGCATGATGGGAACCGGGCCCTGCGTCGCGACGACCGGCAGGCCGAACAGCCGCTGGTAGAACTCCAGAGAGCGCTTGGCGTTCGTGACCGTCAGCGTCACGTGGTTCATCGCCAGCGTAGACAGGGATTGGGCCGATGGCTGTGCGCTGAGGATTGCCCTCAGGCCCAGCATCCCCGGCAGCGCGTAGAAGACGTCTCGGCGGCTGATTCGTACAGACATATGGCGCGAATCATACGATCGACCGGGGCTACTTCGCCTCGAGAAGCCTACTGGGGATTGCCGCGCCCGCGTCCTCCTCCTGGAGGCCCTCCTCGGCCCGCCGGGTTCAGCGCCGTCGATGGAGGCACGAGACCCTGCATGCGCAGGTAAGTGGTAATCGTGCCGTAGTCTTCGGCGCTGTGAATACCTGCGTACACGAACGCATAGGCGCGGGCGCCGGTGATGACGCCGCTCCCCGTGCCGCCGAGATTCGGCGCGGATTCCATCAGCCAGGCCTCGCTCGCGGCCGCCAGCAGGCTCGAGCAGTAGGCGATCGAGTCTTCAAGGGCTTTGACGATGGCGGCCTTCGAGGTGACCGCCTGGAGGCTCGGCGCCGATCGCCGCTCGAAGCCGGGCGGCACTCCGGCCTGATTGCAGAACGAGTAGTTGGCGCCGGTCGCATGATTGATCTGTTCGCCGAAAGTGCGGACGTCCGGCGTCGGGCGGAATGCATAACCCGGCTCCGGCATCATCTGCGCGCTGACGACTAGGTAGTTGGCGAAGGCATTGAACGACTTCTGCACGATCGCGCCGAGCGGCCTGTCCTTGAACGTCGCCTGCCGCGCCTGTTCCATCGTTGCCGAGCGGTCGTACTTCGGCGCGAGCGCCTGGCTCGCCTCGATCTGCTGTGGCGTCAACGCGGGCACCAGGGAACCCGCCGGCTGCGCCGCCGCCGCCGACACGAACGCGGCGACCACGCCCACGCTCACAACCGCTCTCAAAACGACAGCTCCGCCCAGCATCGCCCGGCCTTTCAAAGATGGATAGCGCAATTCGCCACGGTTGCGTCAGGCGGACGTCGTCGTCTGGATCGCCTGATCGATCCGCTCGACGAACGTCTTCTGGAGCGAATCGATCGGGCCGCTGACGGTGCAGCCGGCGGCGTTCTTGTGGCCGCCGCCGCCGAACTGCTTCGCGATCGGCGCCGATGTCGATGTCGCCCTTCGAGCGCATGCTGACGCGGTACTCGTCGCCTTCGGTCTGCTTGAAGAAGACGACCGCCTCGATCTCCTTGACCGTGAGCGGCAGGTTGATCAGGCCCTTCGGTGTCCTCGTAGGTGCCGCCTGCCTCGCGCGCCATCTCGTGATCGAGATAGACGATCGCAATCCGGCCGGTCGAGTCGAGCTGCATCGCGCTCAGCACCGCCCGAACAACTTCAGCCGGCCCATGTTGTTGCTGTCGTAGACGTTGCGGGCCACCGCGCACCGGGTCGACGCCCGCTTCGAGCGTCCGGCGGCAGATCTCGAACGTCCGCGGCGAGATGCTCGAGTAGTGGAACGACCCGGTGTCGGTGAGGATCGCCAGGTAGATGTGGGTGGCGATGTCGACGTGCAGCGGCACGCCCGAGCGCCTCGATCAGATCGAAGCACCATCTCGCCGCACGCGGCCGCCGATCGCGATCGAACCAGTTCAGGCTGGCCGTAGCCGGTGTTTCCCGGGATGGTGATCGATGTTGATGACGAAGAAGCGATCGAGCCCGCTGACGCCGGTCCGGCGCGAGGTCGCCGCACTCCATGATGATCGCGGCGTCGTACTCCCCGGCAACGCCGTCGGCGATCTGGATCGTCGGCACGCCGGGAAACTGCAGCAGCGGTGCCGGCGCCCGGTCCTTGTTGACGACGTCGAACGTCCTTGCCGAGCGCGCGGAGCGCGAACGCCATCGCGAGCTGCGAGCCGATCGAATCGCCGTCCGGCCGGCTGTGCGACGAGATGACGAAGCGCTGCCGATGGCGGATCGGCCTCGACGATCCGAACGAGCTCAGGAGCTACGACTGGTCATCGTCGCTGGGCGTCCCGGGTGCTGGCATTTTCCTTGTGCAGCTCGCTGAGAATCTGCTCGATCCGATCCTGGCCGGCGATCGACTCGTCGTAGACGAACGTCAGCTCCGGTGTGCGCTTCAGCCGCAGCCGTGCGCCGATCTGCCGGCGCAGGAACGGCGCGGCGCGCTCGAGCGCCCGGCTCGGTCGCGGCGCGGGTCTTTGTCGTCGCCGAGCGCCGTGTAGAACACCCGCGCCAGCTGCAGGTCGGGCGAGACCTGCACGCGCGTCAGCGTGACGAACCCGATGCCCGGGATCGTGCACCTCCCGCGCCAGCAGCGAGGCGAGCTCGCCGCGGATCTGGTCGGCCACTCGATCGGGACGCGAGCCTTGAGACATTGCTGGAAATTTACAATTTACGATGGGAAATAAACAATGTCGGACTGGTCGGACGTCGTTTTGTAAATTTCCACTTGTAAATTGTAAATTACGTGAGGAACTCCACCTCCGTCCGCGCGATCAGCCCTGGCTCGACGCGCTCGATCTCGTCGGCGGCGGCGGCGAGCTCCCGGTCGGCGTGCGCCTGATCGGTGCTGACGGTGACCACCGCGAGCGCGGCGCGCTGCCACAGGTCGTGGTGCTCGATCTCGGACACGGCCACGTTGAACTTCTTGAGCCGGTCCTTCACCCGCCGCAGGACCATCCGCTTGTCCTTCAGCGAGCGTGCGCCCGGCACGTGCATCTCGACCGTGAGCAGGGCAATGATCATCTTCGCACGAAGCTGGCTATGTCGGCTTGAAGCCCGGCTCGCCGGAGCGCGCAAGCGCGAAGGCGGCCGAAGGCGGCGTCTACGCAGTCACCGCCACGCGCTCCATCACGAAGACCTCGATCACGTCGCCGACCTTGAGGTCGTTGAACTTCTCGAAGCCGATGCCGCACTCGAAGCCCGTCTTGACCTCGCTGACATCGTCCTTGAAGCGCCGCAGCGATCCGATCTTGCCCTCGTAGACGACGACGTTGTCGCGGAGCAGACGCGCCTGCGTCTCGCCGGCCCGCGTGATGCGGCCCTCGGTGACCATGCAGCCGGCGATCGTCCCGTACTTCGGCACCTTGAAGGTGTTGCGCACCTCGGCGACGCCGAGCCGGACTTCCTTGAAGGTCGGCTCGAGGAGGCCGGTCATCGCCTTCTTGATCTCGTCGGTGACGTTGTAGATGACCGAGTGCAGGCGGATGTCGACGCGCTCGCGCTCGGCGATCGTTCTCCGCGTTCCGATCGGGCCGCACGTTGAAGCCGATGATGATGGCGTTCGACGCGGACGCGAGCAGCACGTCGGACTCGTTGATCGCGCCGACGCCGGCGTGCATGATCCTGATCTTCACCTTCTCGTCCGACAGCTTCGTCAGCGTGTCGGCGAGCACCTCGGCCGAGCCCTGCACGTCGGCCTTGATGATGATCGGCAGCTCCTTCATGCCGCCTTCGGCGATCTGCGCCTGCAGCGACTCGAGCGTCAGGCGGCCGCCCTTCGCGACCGAGCGCGCGCGTCTTCGCCTGCTCCTCGCGGAACGTCGCGATCTGGCGGGCCTTCGCCGCGTCGGCGACCTGGAAGACGTCGCCCGGCTGCGGCAGGCCGGTGAGGCCGAGCACTTCGACCGGCGTCGACGGTCCGGCCGACTTGGTCGGCTTGCCGCGGTCGTCGATCAGCGCGCGCACGCGGCCGACGATCGGGCCGGCGATGAACGTGTCGCCGACGCGACAGCGTGCCGTCCTGGACGAGCACCGTGGCGACCGGGCCGCGGCCCTTGTCGAGCTTCGCTTCGAGCACCGTGCCGGTCGCGTTGCGCTTCGGGTTGGCCTTCAGCTCGCCGATGTCGGTGACGAGCAGGATCATCTCGAGCAGCAGCTCGAGGTTCTGCTTCTTCTTGGCCGAGACTTCGACGGTGACGGTCTTCCCGCCCCATTCCTCGGGCATCAGCTCGAGCTCGGTCAGCTCGCGCTTCACCTTCTCGGGGTTGGCGTTCGGCTTGTCGATCTTGTTGATCGCCACGATGATCGGCACCGCCGCCGCCCGCGCGTGATCGATCGCTTCACGGGTCTGCGGCATCACGCCGTCGTCGGCCGCGACGACGAGGACGACGATGTCGGTGACCTTGGCGCCGCGGGCCCGCATGAGCGTGAACGCCTCGTGGCCCGGCGTGTCGAGGAACACGATGTTGCGGTTGTTGATCGTGACGTGGTACGCGCCGATGTGCTGGGTGATGCCGCCGGCCTCGCGCTCGGCGACGCGCGCCTCGCGGATGGCGTCGAGCAGGCTCGTCTTGCCGTGATCGACGTGGCCCATCACCGTGACGACCGGCGCGCGCGTGACGATGTCGGTCGGGCTCGCTTCGCTCGCGTCGGTCTGGAGCAGCTCCTCCTCGAAGCTGCGCATCTGCACGTCGGCGCCGAACTCGCGCGCGAGCATCGTCGCCGTCTCGGTGTCGAGCGTCGAGTTGATCGTCATCATCAGCCGCTTCATCAGCAGCTTGCCGAGGACGTCCTTCACGCGGACGTCGAGCTTGTCCGCGAGATCCTTGACCGTCATGCCTTCGGCGAGCGTGATCGTGCGCGTGACCGGCGGCGGCGCGGCCGGCGGCGGCGCCGCGACGGGCGCTGCTCGCGCCGGACGCCCGAAGCGGGCCGCTGCGCCGAGGTCGGCCGGCCGGAACGGCGGCCGCGATCCGGGCATGCCGGGACGCTGCGGATACTGTCCCGGCCGTGGCGGCAGGCCTGGCGGCTGGGTCCGGATCGGCTGCGACGGCAGCGGACGCGGTCCGCCCGGCGTCGGCCGCGGCGCGGACCCGGATACGGCGGCCGTGGCGCGGGCGGCGCCGCTGGCCGGGCCGCTGCGGGCGTCACCGGCGGACGCGCCGCCGGAGCTCCAGTCTGGCCGGCGGCGCCACCGGCGGCGGGACGAGCGGCCGCCGGAATCGCGGGACGCTCCGGTTCGGGGCGCCTGCGGCCGCGGCGCGACGCGCGGCGCGGGCTGCGAGGGCAGCGGCGGCGTCGGCGTCGTCGGCCGCTGTTCCTCGATCCGCAGACGGATCGTCGGCGGCACGACGCGGCCGGGCGCCGACGCGCTTCGGCGGCGACGGGCTCGGTGCCGGCGCTCGACCTCGCGGCGTCGGCTGCGACGGCCGGCGGCCTCGACCGGTTCCGGCTCGGCGGCGGCTTCGACGGCCACGGCCACCGGCGCGACGGAGGCGGCGGCTTCGACGGCGCTGGTTCCGGCCGGCGGCGGCTCTTCGACCGGCGGCGGCGGCTCCTCCGCCACCGGTGCGGCGGGCTGGTGCGACCGGCTTGACCGTCTTCACGAGCGCGGCGGCGGCAGCACCGGGGCGACCGGCTTCGGCGGCTCGGGCGCCTTCTTGGCCGGCGCCGGCTTCTTGCCGCCCTTGGGCGGCGGCGTCTCGGCGAAGATGTCGCCGGTCGGCAGCGCGATGTTGCGCTGCTTGGCGAGCCGATCGACGAACTGGCGCGCGACGACCTCTTCGATCGTGCTCGACGCGCTCTTCACCTCGATGCCGTGATCGCGCTTCAGCAGCGCCGTCACTTCCTGGCTCGTCGTGCCGAGCAGTTCCGCGACCTTGTAAATCCGAACAGTTGCCAAAAGCCTACCTCGTGCGAAGCGGCCGGAGGTCCGGTGACCGAGGTCCGCACTACGTCGTTCTCGATTTCTGACGTACCCTCGGGCGCGGCCTCGCGCCTCGGACGCGACGACCTCTCCGGCCTCGGACGCGACAGCCTCTCCGGCCTCGGACGCGACAGCCTCTGCGGCGCTCGGACGTCGACAGCCTCGGCGGCCTCTACGCCGTCTGCGGCCTCGGCGTCCTCTGCAGCCTCTGCGGCCTCTGCTCCCTCGGCGTCCTCGGCCTTCGACTTCCAGCCCCTCGAACTGCGCCTCGACCTCGCGCCGCTTCTCCTCCTCGCTCTTGATGTCGATGCGCCAGCCGGTGAGCTTGGCGGCGAGCCGCACGTTCTGGCCCTTCTTGCCGATGGCCAGCGACAGCTGCTTGTCCTCGACGACGACTTCCATCACGCGCTCGCGATCGTCGACGATCGACACGCGCTGCACCTTCGCCGGGCTGAGCGCGTTGGTGACGAACGCGATCGCATCCTCGGACCACTCGACGATGTCGATCTTCTCGCCGCGCAGCTCGCGGATGATCGACTGCACGCGCGTGCCCTTCATGCCGACGCAGGCGCCGACCGGATCGACGTCGCGCTCGCGCGAGAACACCGCCACCTTGGCGCGGTCGCCGGCCTCGCGGACCGCGCCGCGAATCATCACGGTGCCGTCGTAGATCTCGGGCACTTCCTGCTCGAACAGCTTGATGAGCAGCGCCGGATCGGTGCGCGACAGCGACGATCTGCGGCCCCTTCGCGCTGCGGTTGACGCCCTTGATGACCGTCCGGACGCGGTCGGCCGGCGCGTAGCTTTCGGCGCGCGACTGTTCCTTGCGCGGCAGCACCGCCTCGATGCGGCCGATCTCGAGGATGATGTCGCCGTTCTCGAACCGCTTGACCGTGCCGTTCATCACCTCGCCGATCCGCTGGTTGTACTCGGCGAAGATGTTCTCGCGCTCGGCCTCGCGGACCTTCTGGAAGATCACCTGCTTGGCGGTCTGCGCGGCGATGCGCCCGAGCACCTCGGTCGGCTTCGGGAACTCCATCTCGTCGCCGAGCTCGATGCTGTTGGCGACCTCGTCGCCGTAGAGCGGCCGGTACATCTCGCGCGCTTCGTCGAGCGAGATCTCGGTGGCCGGCGTCGGTCACGTCCTGGACGACCGTCTTCAGCGCGAACAGATCGACCTGGCCGGTCTCCGTGTTGAAGCGCGTCTTCAGGTTCTCGCCGGTCTTGTAGTACTTGCGCGACGCGGTCGCGACCGCTTCCTCGATGGCGCTGATGACGACGTCGGGCTCGATGCCCTTTTCCTTGGCCAGCGCTTCGATGGTCTGTTGCAGTGGATTCGACATTTGATGCTTACTCCGGGGTCCCTCCCCGGCCTCGCCTCAGAACTCCACTTCCAGATTCGCCCGCGTGATGATGCCCGATCGGCACCCGATGCCGCCGGCCGATCCTCGGCGTCGATGACGACGCCGGCCGTCCTCGACGCCGCCGAGCCGTCCCTTGAAAAACGTCTGCCCGTCGACCGCCTCGCGCATCACCAGCTTGGCGCGCCGTCCGGCGAACCGCCGGTAGTCGTCGGCGCTGCCGCAGCGGCCGATCGAGTCCGGGCGACGACACCTCCAGCGTGTACGCCGTCGGCACGATGTCCTCGACGTCGAGCACCGCGCTCAGATCGCGGCTGACCGCGCGCGCAATCCTCGACGCTGACGCTGTCCTCGGCCGTCGCCGCCGGCCCCGGCCGGTCGATCTGCACCCGCAGCACCATGCCGCTCGCCTCGCGCCGGAACTGCACGTCGAAGATCTCGAGCCCGTGGCTGGCCGCGACGCGCGCCGCCACCGCCCGCACCTGTTCGACGACGTCGCGGGCGACATCGAGCCTCGAGGCCCTTAAACGAAAAAAGTGGGCACACGCCCACTTCGGTCCTACACCCAGGCTCCGAACGCAGAAAATTATAGCACGCGAGGCTCAGCGAGCTCGGCCTGATCAGGCGACACTCAGGCGAAGCGGCCGCGCGATCAGGTCGTAGTCCCGGGCGCCGACGATCTCGACCTCGGCAAAATCGCCGGCGCGCAAGCTCGACGGATCGCACTCGGTCAGGTAGACCGCCGCGTCGATGTCGGGCGCCTGGGTCGTCAGCCGCCCCTTCAGGACGAGGTCGTGATCGCCCGACGGCCCGTCGACCAGGACCCGGGCGCGCTCGCCGATCCGGCCGCGCTGCCGCCGCCGGACGAGCCGCTTCTGGAGGCTCATGACCCGGCTGCGCCGCGCCGGCTTCGCCCGGGCCGGGACGTCGTCGTCCAGCGCGAACGCCGACGTGCCTTCCTCGTGCGAATAGGTGAACACGCCGACGTGGTCGAATGCGTGATCCTCGACGAACGTGGCAGAGCTCGTCGACGTCTGCCTCGGTCTCGCCGGGGAATCCGACGATGAACGTCGTCCGGAGCGCGACGCCCGGCACGCGGTCGCGAATCCGGCGCAAGCAGCGTGTCGTACTTCTGGCGCGTCCCGGGCCGCTTCATCCGCTTCAGGACCGGGTTCGACGCGTGCTGCAGCGGCAGATCGATGTACTTGCAGACCTTGTCGCACTCGGCCATGGCGGCCAGCGTCTCGTCGTCGATCGTGGTGGGGTAGAGGTAGAGCAGGCGAATCCACTCGAGGCCGTCGACGCCGTTCAGCTCGCGCAGCAGCCGGGCGAGCGCGCCGCGCTCGCTGGCGATCGATGCCGTAGAACGTCGTGTCCTGCGAGATGAGCAGCAGTTCCTTGACGCCGCGGCCGGCCAGCGCCCGCGCTTCCCGGACGATCGAGTCGGCCGGCCGGCTGCGATAGGCGCCCGCGCAGCGTCGGGATGATGCAGAACGCGCACTTGTAGTCGCAGCCTTCGGCGATCTTCACGTACGCGTAGTGACGCGGCGTCGCGAGGAGCCGCGGCGTTTCGGCGTCGTAGATGTAGGTCGGCGAGCGGGTGCTGGGTGCAGGGTGCTGGGTGCCGGGGGCGCGGTGCCAGGTGCCGGGTGCTGCGGTACCGGCGTGCACGGGCGCTCGACGATAAAACGTGCAGCGGCGTCGCGCCGCGCCGCGATCGCGCCGACGATCTCGGGGACCTCGCCGGTGCCGAGCACGGCGTCGATCTCGGGGATCTCGCTTGCGCAGCTCGTCGCGATAGCGCTCGGCCAGGCAGCCGGTGACGATCAGCCGCTGGCACGAGCCGTCCTTCTTGTGCTGCGCCATCTCGAGAATCGCGTCGATCGACTCCTGCTTGGCCGAATCGATGAACGCGCACGTGTTGACGACGAGCACGTCGGCGTCGGCCGGCTCCGCGGTGAGCTCGTGTCCCGCGCTCTGCGCGAGGCCGAGCATCACCTCGGAATCGACGAGGTTCTTGGGACAACCGAGACGAGATCAGACCAATCTTCATTCGTTCTTCGTTCTTCGTTCTTCGTTCGTCGTTCGTCGTTCGTCGTTCGTCGTTCTCGTTCTCGTTCTGTGTTCTGTGGTTCTTCGTTAGAACGGAGAACGTAGAACGGAGAACGATTACGGATACAGCCGGTACAGCATCCGCGGATAGGGAATCGTCTCCCGCACGTGCTCGAGCTTGCAAATCCAGGCGACGACGCGCTCGATGCCCATGCCGAAGCCGCCGTGCGGCACGCTGCCGTAGCGGCGCAGGTCGAGATACCACTCGAAGGCCTCCTGCGGCAGGTCGTGTTCCTTGATGCGCTGGAGCAGCAGATCGAGATCGGCGAGACGCTCGCCGCCGCCGATGATCTCGCCGTAGCCCTCGGGCGCGAGCACGTCGACGCCCAGCGCCAGCTCGGCACGCTCCGGATCCGGCTTCATGTAGAACGCCTTCACCGCGGCCGGATACCGATGCACCATCACCGGCCGATCGAACTGCTCCGAGAGCGTCGTCTCGTCCGGACCGCCGAAGTCGCCGCCCCACTCGATCGGCAGCCCCTTGGCCTGCAGCAGCTTGACCGCGTCGTCGTAGCGAGATCCGCGGGAACGGCTTGCTGAACCGCCTCGAGCTTCGAGGTGTCGCGCTCGAGCACCTTCAGCTCGCGCGCCGCCGCTCGAGCACGCGGCGCGACGACCGACACGATGAGATCCTCGGCGAGGTTCATCACGTCGTCGAGGTCGGCGTAGGCCATTTCCGGCTCGACCATCCAGAACTCGGTCAGGTGGCGGCGCGTCTTCGACTTCTCGGCGCGGAACGTCGGGCCGAAGCAGTAGACGCGGCCGAGCGCCATCGCGTTCGCTTCGTTGTAGAGCTGGCCGCTCTGCGTCAGGTAAGCCGTCTGCTCCTCGAAGTACTGCGCCGGGAAGAGCGTCGTCGTGCCCTCGCAGGCGGCCGGCGTGAAGATCGGCGTGTCGGCGAGGATGAAGCCGCGCTCGTTGAAGAAGTCGCGGACGGCGTTGATGATCTCGTGGCGGACGCGCAGGATCGCCTGCTGCCGTTCGCTGCGGATCCACAGGTGGCGCCGGTCGAGCAGGTAGTCGACGCCGTGCTCCTTGGGCGTGATCGGGTAGTCGTGCGCCAGGCGCCGACGACCTCGAGGTGCTTGACGTCGATCTCGTAGCCGCTCGGCGCGCGCTTGTCGGCGCGGGCGGTGCCGGTGACGATGAGCGACGTTTCCTGCGAGAGGTGATCGGCGGCCTTGAACAGCTCGTCGCCGACCGCCGCCTTCGACATGACGCCCTGGATGAACCCGCGGCCGTCGCGCAGGATCAGGAAGTGGATCTTGCCGCTCGAGCGGCGGTTGTGCAGCCATCCCTTGATGGTGACGTCCTCGCCCTCGTGCTTGCCGATGTCCTCGATGTAGACGTGCATATAGTCGGTAGTCGTAGAGTCCGCCTTTAGGCGGACCGAAACTCTCAGTCCGCGAGCAGTCGCTCGATGCGTTCGCGTGCCTTGCGCGCCCGCTGCAGCGTGTCCTTCGCCGACCCGTGCGCGGCGATCTCGAAGCACGAGCGTGCCCTCGTAGCCGACCTTCTGAATCGCCGTCAGCGCCGCCGGCCCAGTCGATCGTCCCCTCGAACGGCAGCAGGTGATCGTCGGTCCGGCCGCGGTTGTCGTGCACGTGCGTCGTCAGCAGGTGCTCCGAAACGGTTTCGATGGCGTCGACCAGGTCGCCGTCCATGTGCGCATGGCCGAAATCGAGGCAGATGCCGGCGCGCGGCTCCTCGAGCTCGTCCTCGACGAAGTGCACGAGCGACGCCGGCCCGCGACAGTTCGTTCGGGATCACCTCGAGCGCGATCGTGCACGCCGAGCGGCTCGGCGAGCTTCTGCAGCTCGTCGAGGCTCCGGCGTGCGGCGTCGCGGCTGTTGTCGGTCGCCGCGGCCGGCTGCGATCGCGGCAGGCCGAGGTGCGTCACGAGCACCCCGAACGGGATGCGGCGGGCGATCTGCAGCGCGCGCTCGGTTTCGTCCATCGCCTTCGCGCGCGCCGCCGGATCGGGGCTCGCGAGGTTGAGCGGCGGCCCCCAGCGGCCGCCCGCGAAGCTCTCGCCGATCGGCGCGTGCACGCCGTGCAGGATCAAGCCGGCGTCGGCCAGCCACTCCTGCAGGTCGGCGACCGCCGCCGGGTTCTGATAGTCGAAGTGCGTCCGCGTGGCGAACACCTCGACCCGGTCGAAGCCGTGTGCCGCGATTTCGAGCAGGTGGTCGCGGCTCAACCGGTAGTTGTGGTAGAGGTGCGTCGAGATGCCAAACGTGCGCGTTCCGGCCACTGGGAGAACTATTCATTGTAACCGGTGAGAGCGTCTGTCGCGATCCGGAGCCGAGGCGGAGACTGACGGAGGGCCACAGACAAACACGGAGACACGGGGCCCGGAGAACGCACGGAGCTGTCCGCTGCGGCGCGCACCGAGGCGTCGTTTCTCCGTGCGTCTCCGTCGTCTCGTGGCTCCGTGTTGCATTTCTCCGTGAGCTCCGCCTGCTCCGTGCGCGTTACCGAAGCTCCTCGACGTGTGCCGCGAGCAGCTCGCGCAGGCGCGCGAAGCGGGGATAGCGTTCGAGGTTGGTGCGCGCATAGCGGAGCGTGCGCGGGATGTACTGGATGTAGACGGGATTGCCGCGCGCGATCGTCTGGTAGCCGAACGTGCCGAGCGCCTTCAGGTTCCGCTGCAGCGCCATCAGGTCGAAGCGCCGGCGGAACTCGGCGGGATCGCCGCCGCCCTTCAGCGCCAGGAAGTACGCGATCAGCTCGTCGAGCTCGCGATCGGTCAGGTCCACGTACGAGTCGCGCAGCAGCGAGACGAGATCGTAGGTGTCCGGGCCCATCCGCGCGTCCTGGAAGTCGATGATGTACAGGCGTCCGGCATGGAGCATCAGGTTCCGGCTGTGATAGTCGCGATGGCACAGCACGCGGGCTTCGGACGCCAGCTCCCCGGCGATCGCCGCCCATTCGCTCGACAGCGCTTCGCGCTCGGCCGCCGTCAGCGCGGCGCCCCGGTACCCCTCGACGAAGTGACGCATGAAGAAGTCGAGCTCCCACGTGAGCTTCTCGACGTCGAACGCGATCCCGTACGGCAGGTAGCGGTCGGCGGCGAGCTCGGCGCCGCGGCGCTGCAGCTGCTCGACGAGCGCCACGGCTTCGCGGTACAGCGCCGCATGCGCAGTCGTCGACGCCGCGCCGAGGTGCGCCTGCAGCGTGACGTCGCCGAGATCCTCCAGCGCGATCAGGCCCGCGTCGTTCGAGTGGCCGAGGATTGTCGGCACCGGCAGCGGCACCTGGTGCAGCAGCTCAGCGACATTCGCGAACGGCAGCGTGGCGAAGTCGATCGGCCCGGCGTGCAGCGCCAGCACCACCGATGTCGCCGTCGTTGAGCAGGATGCGGAAGTAGCGGCGATCGGAGGCGTCGCCGGTGAGGGGGACGATCTTCGGTCCGCGGCGCGCCAGTCCGCTCGCGTCGAGGTAGCGATCGATCTTTGCGCGCAGGTCCGTGACGTCTTTGGTCCGCTGTTCCATGCGATTTGCCGGGGCCTACGAATCAAAATGGCGTGGCGATGAGCTCGGGGCCTCCGCGCAGGACGGCGCGGCGATAGTGCGCGCCCTCGGGAACGACCGCGCCGTCGGTGACGATGCACGCGTCGAGCGACGCCCGCGCGCCGATCTCCACATCGTCCCACAGGATCGACGTCTCGACGCGCGCGGTCGGATCGACGCGCGCGTTCGTGCCTTGCGGCGCCGGCCCGCCGAGCGCCGCGGAGGTGTTCCAGTAATCGGCAATCGTCCCGACGTCCCAGAACGTGGCGCGGGTGACGAAGCCGCGAATCGCCCCGGGACGGTGCGCAATGAGCCGATCGTACACGTCGCCCACCGAGTTGACCGGCGCGTTGTCCGCTACGGCGTCGAACGCGGCCGGCTCCGCGACCTGGACGCCCACGAAGTGGTAGGAGCCTGCCGCGCCGAAGCGCTCACCGCGTAGGCGGGAGCCCGCGGCCGATCCCCCCGGCCGGACGAAGCCGGTGACTCGCGACTCGGCGTCGACGACGACGCCGCCGTATTTCTGCGGCTGATCGTTCGGGACGAGCGCCATCGTGACGAGCGCGTTCGAGGCCTGGTGAGACGCGATGAGCGCCGGCACATCGACGTCCGTCAGCGTGTCGCCATTGACGATCAGGAATGTTCCGCTCCTGAGCAGCGGCAGCGCGCGTCTCGGTCCTCCGGCGGTGCCCAGCACGGCCGGCTGCTCCCAGGAATAGCGCACGCGCACGCCCAGGTCGCTGCCGTCGCCGACGACCGACGCGATCGTGTCAGGCAGGTGATGCAGGTTCAGCACGAGATCAGACACGCCGGCGGCACGAAGCCAGGTGATGATGCGGCGGACGAGCGGCTCGCCGGCGATCGGCACGGCAGGCTTCGCGCGAACGAGGGTGAGGGGCCTCAGCCGGGTTCCCAGGCCGGCCGTCAGGACGAGCGCCGGCGGCTTGCCCCCCGTAGCCTTGGCGAAGGGGGGCATTCAGAACAGCATGTCGCCGACGGGAAGGCCGTTCTGCGCGCAGTAGCCCGCGAACAGGCCGCGGTACGAGTCGAGGACGTAGTCGTCCTGCTGCCGGCCGAGCGCTTCGGCCATCGCGGCAATGCCGCGTTCGCTGCCCTCGACCTCGACGAACACGCCGATCGGCGTCTCGTCGATCGCGACGATCACGTCTTCGAGCGTGAACTCCTCCCGGTACTTCTCGTACCGGAACCACACCTCGAAGCCGAGCTCCTCGAAGATGCGGATGAGCAGCGGACCGTCGCCGCCAATCGTCTCGAGCTCCTCGCGCACCTTGACGGCCGATGGTTGAACGGGCCCCTTGAACGTGATGAAGCTCTTGCCGGCCTCCATCCGGATGCGCAGGAGGGATCGCTTGCCCCGCAGCCGGCCGTCCGGCGTGTCGAGCAGGCAGTCTTCCTGCAGGCGCCGGGCGCGGAATGGTGTGGCGCCCGCCGCGAGGATCGCGGCGCGCGCGTCGTCCGGAGTGGCGAACCGCAGCTTGATTTCGCGCTCCAGGGTGGTCGTCATGGGACCTCTATATACAGCGGTCCCTGTATTCGTGGCAATTGAATCCAGCATTTATTTCACGCGTTTCTTTCCCTCGGCTGTGAGTGGACCTGCTGGCAGTCGCTGTGCAAGGGGAGCGGTTCGATTCCGGTCTGGTCCACCAACTCCAAGTCGTTGATTCCAAACGACTGCAAGTCCGATCCCAAACCGTCGATCGAACTGCCTTGTGGCGCTTGACACGAAATGCCGGGTGTAAGCATCGCGATGCAGGCATGATCGTTTGCCTCTGACCAATGGAGTGGCTCCCTGGCGTCCCTATGGGACAAGGTGTCTCTTGAAGTCGGTGTTATCCCACAAGTGCGACGACGGACATGGTGTTCACGTTTCCACGACGACAACGATGGCAGGCTTTATTGAGTCAGCAGGCACGCTACGGAGACTTTCGGCCACCGCAGCTTCGAGGAGGTCACATGCGAACGATCGGCATCGCAATCGCGTTGTGTAACGTGTTGGCCGAACGCTGCGTGAAGCCTGTCGGCGACGGACCAGGAGGCCGTCGCCGATACCGAAACGGACGCTGAAGTCCCGCATGAAGAGGCCTGGCTTATTCGAAGCGCGTCCCGACGGCGGTGGCGCAGCCGGTGCCGATCATGGCGCCGTTGACATCGAGAATCTCGATGACCGACCGCGACGCAAACTCATCGCCGCTTGCTCCGAGTTCCAGGGCAGCCGTAACGTTCTGCGATCCGAGGAAAACGCCGCCTGCGTTGTAGCGGTAGTAGGTGAAAGCGAACGAGTAGTCCTGCCAGCCGTGCTCGCGCTGCCACACTCCGTGGCCGGGGCTGCGCAGGGCCGGACTCGAACCGGGACCGATACCGTATTCCGACATGGTGCCGCCCTGATTGAACGTGAACAAGCCCGAAAGGGTCAGGATCGCGTCGCCCGTTTGACAGTTGCGCGGCGTGACCACCGTTCGCCACACGCCTCGGATGGTGCGTTCGTTGGCCGTTGACGCCGCTGAAGATTGCTGGTGTTGAGTGCCCTGAGCGGAAGCGATAGAGACGCATATCAGAGCTGAAATCACCGCACACGGGATGACCCGTGTGCGTTTCTTGAGATTCATCTTGTCCTCTATTCTTGGTTGAACTCTCGAAGCCTTCTCGAGCTGCGCGTCGCCAGACCCTGGAACACCGTATTCGGGTTGGTCTGGATCATCGAAATGTCATCCCCGTCCCTTGACAGGAACATGTCGTAGGTTGGCCCATTGAACGTGACCGTTCCTGAGCAGCTGTCCTCCACCGTGTAGGTTCCAACACTGTGAGGGCTGCGGATGATCACGCCATTCAGGCTCACCGTGGCTGCAGGAACGTCCAGGGTGCCGTCACCATTGAAAACGATGACTTCAACGATGGCCTTCGGCTGCTGGACACCACCGACGATGTTGAAGCCGGACGCGGAGAACAGATACGAACCGCGAAGGGTTCGATCCGTGCACGCCCGTCGCGCGGCCTCCGCCGATGAGACGCCGGACGCATCCCGACCGCTCCCGTTGCCCTGACCATTGGTGCCTGCCAACTGCGCACCGCCGATCGCCACTGCTGCCGCACACGCCGTCGCCGCTGTCCAACCCATTCGTCGCATTGGTCCTCCGGTTGCGCCCTCGGGGCCGACCCATGGCGGACCGGCTCTGTTGAGGGCTCACTTCTACAGGCGGAATTCATCGGCCGGACATGCAAATGCGCGTCGAATCGAACGGTTCGGGTGTTCGTTAGCAGACATCCACGGCCGGCGGCGAGGGGTAGAGTCGCGGCGGTGACCGCCGATCTGACCGGATTGCTGCAGGCATGGAGCGGGGGGAACGCCGATGCCTTGGACTTGCTCGCTCCGCTCGTCCATCGAGAGCTTCGGGAGATGGCTCGGCGGCTGCTCTCGAGCGAGCGCCAGGCCGTCGGATGGCAGCCAACGGATCTCGTGCAGGAGTCCTACGTCCGCCTGCTCGACTGGCACGCCGTGCACTGGCAGAACCGCGCGCACTTCTTCGCCACCACCGCCCGGATGATGCGGCGTGCCCTGGTCGACGCCGCGCGCGCACGACAGGCGGCCAAGCGCGGCCAAGGAGTGGAGGGATTGTCACTCGAAGCCGTGGAGGTCGCGGCACCTGCACCCGGTGTGGACGTCGTCGCCCTGAACGACGCCCTGGCTGAACTGGCGACGCTTGATCCGCGGCCGAGCCAGGTCGTCGAGCTGCGATTCTTTGGTGGGTTCTCCGTTGAGGAAACCGCTGAAACGCTCGGTGTCTCCGTGCGCACCGTCATCAACGACTGGAATACGGCGCGCGCCTGGCTGCATCACACGCTCGCGAAGCAAGGTCGACGATGAACACCGAGCAATGGCGCGTCCTCTCCAAGTGGCACAACACGTGGCTGGCCGCATCCACTGATCAGCGCACCGGGTTGCGAGCCTCCTTCGCCACCGAGCACCCGGACTTACTTCAGGTGGCCGACGAGCTCGCCGCCTCCAGTGGGGCGGTCGACGGGTTTCTCGAAACGCCTGCGCTGGTTCTCGCCGCCCGGGATCTGGCGGAGGACGAGCCACCGCTCCCTGAAGGGACCTCGGTCGGACCGTACCGCATCGTGGCGCTGCTGGCTCGTGGCGGAATGGGAGACGTCTATCGGGCGACCGACCTGCGGCTCGGTCGAGACGTCGCGCTCAAGACGCTCACCAGCGCGGAGCGCGGCGATGGGCACGCGGTCGAGCGGTTCCTGCAGGAAGCGCGGATCACCGCATCGCTCGACCACCCCAACATCGTCAGGGTGTTCGACGTGGGCATGTCGAACGGTCGCCCGTATCTCGTCTCGGAGCTGCTCGACGGCGAGACCTTGCGAGCGCCGATCGGCAGAGGATCGCTCGCTCCGGCGGATGCCCGCAGCATCGCCTCCGCTCTGGCGAGCGGCCTGGTGGCCGCGCATGCGCGCGGGCTGGTCCATCGCGATCTCAAGCCCGAGAACGTCTTCCTGACCAAAACTGGCACCGCGAAGATCCTGGACTTCGGCATCGCGAAGCTCGCGCAGGATCCGGCACTGCCGCGCGGTCTCGCGACGCTCACCGGGGTGGTCCTCGGCACCGCCGGTTATCTGGCACCCGAGCAGGTCAAGGGTGATCCAGTCGATGCGCGGACGGATCTCTTCGCGCTCGGCTCGATTCTCTTCGAGTTGATGACCGGACACCGAGCCTTCGTGCGCGAACACACGATCGACACGCTCCATGCGATCGTCCACGACGATCCGCCCGACCTCCTGCCCCCCGGCACCGCGATGACCGCCATCGTCAGGCGCCTGCTCGCCAAGGCGCCGGATGCGAGATTTCAGTCAGCCGCCGACCTGCTGTGGGCCCTGGAGCAGATCGACTCGACCGAGGGGCGGGTAGCGTCGCCCGTGACGCCCGCCTTCGCGCTCCGCGCTACGGTGGGCAAGCCGGGCAGCCGATTCTTCAGCGTGGGACGAGGCTGGGCCATCGCAGGCGCAGCCGGTTTGGCGATCGTCCTGGTGGCGCTCATCGGTGGGCGGCTCCGCGAACAGTCGCCGAGCCTGTCCGCTGCACCCGACCTCACGCAGTTCACCTGGTCGCTTCCAGCAGGCACGGCGCTCGACTCCGCACCGATCGTCTCTCCGAACGGACGACGGATCGCGTTCTCCGCCGTCAGCGGCGGTTCGACGTCGCGCCTGTTCGTATGGTCACTCGACTCGCGCGATCCCAAGGTTATCGATGGGACCGACGGAGCGAAGCAGCCGTTCTGGTCGCCCGACGGCATGTCGCTCGGGTTTTTTGCCCGCGGCAAACTGATGAAAGTGGCGGTCGCCGGCGGCGTACCGGTCTACATCTGCGATGCGCCGGATGGGAAGGGCGGCGCGTGGAGTCCCACGGGGACGATCGTGTTCGGGCCTGACATGATCTTCGAGGGACTCGCCAGGGTGTCGGCGGACGGCGGCCCGGTGCAACCCGCCACGCTGGTGGATTTCGACCGCGGGGAGAATTCGCATCGATGGCCCGTCTTCCTGCCGGACGGCATCCACTTCCTCTTCTTCGTGAGGGCCAGCATCGATGAGCGGCGCGGGGTATACGTCGCGCGCCTCGATCGGCCGGCGTCCACGCCAGACTCGCCACTCTTCCGATCGGAATCGGAGGCGGTGTTCGTGCCGACATCCGGCCGAGACCGTGGTGTGCTCCTCTCCGCGGCAGAAGGCCAGTTGCAGGCACGGCCCTTTGACGCAGCGGCGCTCAGGCTCGTCGGGGATCCGCGCACGTTGCCAGTGGCCGCGGGTGCGAACACGCCGTACCACTCGGCGATGCTGAGTGCATCGGCCGATCTGCTCGCCACGGTAGCGATGCCGATGGCGTACGGCGTGCGACTAGGCACCGTCGCCCGCGATGGGACGGCCCTGCGAATGTCCGAGCGACAACCACAGAACTGGCCGCGCCTGTCCCCGGACGGCGGGCGAATTGCCAGGCAGATGGTCGATCCGGTACGGGGCAATCCGGACATCTGGGTCGAGAACCTCAAGGACGGCAGCCTCGTCCGCGTCACCACCGCCACCGGTTCTGATCTCCTCGCGGTGTGGTCTCCGGATGGGCGGCGGTTGGCATACGGCTCTGGCGCCTTCAAAGAGCGGCGGTTGAGCATTGCGGCGGCCGATGGCACCGGCGTGGCTCAGGAACTGCCGTGTCCGGGCGCGTATTGCGAGCCGACCGACTGGTCACCCGACGGGCGCTCTCTCATCGTCAACACACGCCTGACAACGATTAGTACCGGAGATGTGTGGAGCGTGTCGCTCGAGGCCGGTGGGTCGCCCAAGCCGATCCTTTCCGGGCCGTTCCCGGAGTACGACGCGCGGATATCGCCGAATGGACAATGGCTCGCCTACGTTTCGGAGGAAGCTGGCCGACCGGTTGTCTCCGTCCGCGCGATGTCAGGCCCACCGAGGCGTCTCGTGGTGTCCAGCGACGGCGGCAGCGAACCCGTCTGGCGACGTGATGGGCAGGAGATTCTCTACGTCGATCTTGAAGGCCGTCTTCGTGGCCGGTCGGTCCGACGCCAACCGACCGGAGAACTGACACTCGGTGTAGCCAACGCGCTCAGCGTACCGCCCATCGGATCGGGGCACTGGGGCACGCAGTACGACGTGTCGCCAGACGGGCAGCGCGTGCTACTTCATCGACCGGACGCCTGCGCCGAGCCCGAGCGACATCCGTGTCGTGATCGGGTGGCGCGCGCTCCTCAAGTAGGAAGGGCCGGTGTCGTCCTGCTGTTCGGCGCCGTTCGCTCACGGTCTGAAGAGCTCACGCTGTGGCGCACGCCCGGCACTGCGCAGGGTTGCGCCGTGGCGTCGAACGGTGGCATCGTCCGTGTGAGTCAAACTCCCGGGGTGTGGATGCGTCGCACACGACTTCTCTGCGCGATCGGCGTGAGCCTCTGGTCGGCTGTGGTGGCCGGCAGTCAGGCGGTGGCCCCCGCAGCACTGTCCGGGACGCTGCGGGACCGCGTGAGGGACGGACGGTTCGAGATCGTCACGTCCATCAGGGGACTGCCGCTCGGCGTCCGCGACGGGCTGCAGACGTTGTTCGGCAGCCAAACGCTCGACATCGCCGAGCCCGCAGCCGAGTTTCAGGCCACCGACGTGATCGTCAATCCGGGCCTGCCGACTCGTCGGCTGGTCGCAGCGGGGTGCACGATCGACTATTGCCTCGTTTACTATGAGCGCGGCGGCGTCGCCCACACGTGGCATGTGGCGCTGTTTCACTGGACGCCGGCGGCGACCCGCTTCGAGTGGGGCGGTACCGCGCCAGGCGGCCTGGCGACAATCGACGATGTGCGGAAGGCCATCCTGTCCGGGGTGATCAAGAGCCCGGCTAAGCTCTGGTAGTTCTTCGGTGGCTGGACTTCCGACGCACCTTGGCGCTCACGAAGCGGTGGGCGCCCACGATGAGGTCTCTCAGCGCGTCGGCATGGACCCGTGACAACCTGACGAGCACACACGGGTAGTTCAGGTAGTGTTCTTTCAGGTAGTAGGTGCCAGGATCGTCCTCGATGAGCGCGTCACGGTCGCCGAAATCCATCATCACCACCAGCGTGTTCGGCTCAGCGGATTTGTGGGACGCCATGCACGCGAACATCCTGCCGCGCACCTTCAGCGTGGGCTGACCCCATGTCGTCGTGACCTCCACATCCGGCAAGGTGCGGCCGAAGGCTTCGACCATTTTGAAACGGCTGGTGGGTGACATTCCCGTCGCGTCCCATCCTAACGTGTACGCTAGGATCGCCGCGAGCCGCGGTGGCCGCTCGGAGATTCGGTGGCATGGAACAGAATCGCCGTCAGTTCTTGTCGGCCGCGACAGCGGTCATCGCTGCTGGTGGAGCCCAGGTCTGGGCAGCCCAGCGGACTGGAGGCAAGATGTACGGTTTGATCGGCAAGATGACGGCGGTAGCTGGCCGGCGCGACGCTCTTGCCAACATCCTGATCGATGGCACCGTCGGCATGCCCGGCTGTCTCAGTTACGTGGTCGCCGCCGACGCCACAGAGCCGGATGCGCTCTGGGTGACCGAGGTATGGGAGAGTCAGGCAAGTCACCAAGCCTCATTGCAGCTTCCGGGGGTGCAGGCGGCAATCGCAAAGGGAAGGCCGCTGATCGCAGGTTTCAGCAATCGCGTAGAAACTGCGCCGATCGGCGGTCACGGCGTTGCACCGGAGAAAGCCTGAAGGCGGCTTAGTCATCACTTTTCTTGCCCCGATGGCCGCCATGGGCTCGTCGTGATCCCGCGAGAGGATCGCGCGCGACCGCAGCTTAGCGGCCAACAGGCATCAGGAGAGAGGCAGATGCAACTCGGCAACTTCTCAGTCAGCCTTGCGGTCAAGGACATTGGCGCGTCGCGCGCCTTCTACGAGAAACTCGGCTTTCGGGTGTTTGCCGGCGATCAGGCACAGAACTGGTTGATTCTCCAGAACGAGACCAGCACCATCGGCCTGTTCCAGGGGATGTTCGACAAGAACATGTTGACCTTCAATCCGGGCTGGGACAGGAACGGCGGCACCGTGCCGGCCTTTGACGATGTCCGCGTCATTCAGCGGACACTCAAGAGCCGGGGCCTCGCGCTGGCGACGGAGGCTGACGAGGCGACGTCCGGACCCGCAAGCCTGATGGTGCTCGATCCCGACGGGAATCCAATCCTCATCGACCAACATGTACCGAGCCCAGGGAAGTGACCGTGGCGACACTTGGGAATCAAAGTGGATGGAACCCAACTGGCCAGGGCGCTGGCCGAGCGACTCTCTGAAGTTCTGCCAGACGGCTTCTCGATCACGTCAGAAGGACACAATCTGTGGCTCGATACGCCGGATGGCTTTGGCAATTCGGCATGGGCTGGCGCCGTCGATAGAGACCCGACGGACTTCACACTCTATCCGGGAGCGGCGTGGGTCGTACTGAGCAGCATCCAGGATGGGGTCAGCCTGACACTTCGGGAGTTATGGCCGCTCGTCAAAGTCGACGAGCATCACCACATCGCGATGCCTGGCGCGAAGGTCGTCGGTGACAGCCTGGAGTTGTGGTACGGCGGTGAAGATGCTCCAGCGATTCGCTTTCGGCCGATCAAGCTGACGGACTGAGTCGGCGCGTATGTCACTACCGTTCCAAGCTGCCTACTTTTCGGGGTCCGGGTATTCAGCGATCAATTGCAGCCTCGTGTCCGCCCCATGCTCGACGCGAACAGCGGACCTGGGGCTCACCGCCTTCCCGCCACGTTCGACCCACACCTGGTAGTCGCCGGGAGGGAGCACCAGTTCAAACGGCCCCCATCGATCTGTGGTGCTGACAAAGCTGTACGTCGCATTTGCGGCCTTCACCTGAAGCGGCTCAAACAGCGCAGATAGCGCCTGGCCACTCGGTCCATTTCGTCGCCTGAACACATCCCCGTAGACGATGCCCTGAAGACGCCCCGCCTCCGCATTGCGTAGATAGAGAAGATCCTGCTCCGCCTCCGATACGAGTCGCGTCCGTGTGCATTTCTCCGCCGTGACACCGCCGATTCCTTCGCGCCCGTAGATTAACCACTGCTCAGCATTCTTGAACGGGAAATCACAGCTCGAACTGCTGTGCGTGACCGCGATTTGCGCTGGCGAAGGACCTTTGAACACATGCGCGACATCGAACAGGACGAGCGCAGGACCGGAGCTGATCTCGACTGAGACAGTAGTGGTCCCATCTGCGTCTTGGCGTTGGTGCGAAATCGGTTTCGGGCGGTCAACCCGTGCGACCGTTCCGACGAACACGATCTCAGCAGTGCGGGCCGCGACAGACGAGGGTTGCGTGCCGCCGCAACTGCACGCCTCTGCAGACGCCGGTTGCAAGAGCGTGAGGGCGGCAGCGACGAGGCCGAAGCGAACGCAACGACCGATCGTGGTCGGCTCCATCCGTGGCTTGTCAGGATTAGACGCCGCCTCGTCACGAAAGGACTGCAGATGTCGAGCCGGGCGATAACCGACGTAATTCGCTCGGCTCAGGGGCCGAATGACACCACAGAATCGTGCAAACCTGGCGGGCTCCCAGCCTTGTCCCTACGACACCTCGGATAGTTCGCGCATCTGACCGTTGCTGTCACCGATCTGTTCGACCGGTACGCCCAGCTGGTTCAGCACGGTCAGGTAGAGGTTCGTCAGCGGCGTCTCGTCGGCAAAACGTACGTGCCGGCCGCCTTTGATGTGCCCAGCCCCGCCGCCGAGCAGGAGGACCGGGAGCTTGTGCGGCACGTGCAGGTTGCTGTTGCTCATCCCGCTGCCGTAGATGAGCGTGAGCTGATCGAGCAGGTTGCCCTCGCCGTCGGGCGTCGACTGCAGCTTCTCCAGGTAGTAGGCGAGCAGCGACACGTGGAACGTGTTCACCTTGGTCAGCTTGGCCAGTTTCTCGGGGTCGTTCTGGTGGTGCGACAGCGGGTGATGCTGATCGGGCACCCCGATCTCCGGGTAGGTGCGGCCGCTGAGCTCCTTGCCGATCATGAACGTCGAGATCCGCGTCAGATCCGACTGATACGCGAGCACCTGCAGATCGAACATCACCTTCGCGTACTCCTCGAACGAGGGCGGAATGCTGCCGGCCGGCCGCTCGACGACCGGGAGCTGGCTGGCGCTGTCGGCTTCGGCCCGCTGGATACGCCGCTCGACGTCGCGCACCGAGTCCAGATACTCGGTCAGACGCGCCCCGTCGCCG
The DNA here is from genome assembly GCA_963825245.1 of uncultured Acidobacteriota bacterium. Classification (GTDB taxonomy): domain Bacteria; phylum Acidobacteriota; class Vicinamibacteria; order Vicinamibacterales; family CAVVIG01; genus CAVREM01. The sequence goes on along the minus strand of CAWGSJ010000013.1, from coordinate 775,163 downwards.
CGTCCGAGCGAGCGCTGCAGATCGGAGACGCTCTCGGTGACCGAATCGAGGATGCTGCGGCGCTGCGCCATCCGCGCCCGGCGCGCCGCGGGCTCGGTGGTGTCGCTGTCGCCGAACAGGCGCTCGAACACCGCACGCGGGTTGTTCTCCATCGGGAGCGGCGTCGTCGCCGCGCGCCAGCACAGCGTGTTGACGTACGCGCAGCTGTAGCCGACATCGCACGCGCCGGCGATGCCGGCGGTCTCGAGCCCGAGCTCGAGCGAGGCCAGCTGCGTCTGCTGACCGAGATGCCTGGCGGCGATCTGATCGATCGACACGCCGGCCTCGAAGTCGGCGCCCTCGGTCGGCTTGGCGTGCACGCCGGTCAGGAACGCGCCGCCGATGCGGCCGTGGCCGCCCGCGGGCTCACCGAGCCTCGCGACCGCGGGTTCGTTGTCCAGGTTGGTCAGCACGACCATGCGGTCGCGGAACGCTGCCGATCGGCTCGAGGATGGGGCTGAGCGGGAAGCCGGCGCCGGTTTCCGCGGGCGTCCAGTTGTTCATCACCGCCCCCATCGGGATGTAGACGACGCCAAAGCGCGCAGTCGATTTGGCTGGCGTCCGCGCCAGCGCGGTGAGCGCCGGCACCATGGCATCGAGCAGCGGAAGGGAGACTGCCGCTCCGAGTCCGCGCAGCATGGTGCGTCGGGCGACGGTCTTCCTGGTGACGATCATGGTTCCGACCTCCGCATCTGGAAAGGAGTGCTTTCGACGATCGCCTGGATGAGAGACGACCACCGGTAGTCGGCCGCCGCGGCGTTCCGCTGAATGCGGCGGACCGTCGGCATGTCGTAGTACTCGAGGCCGCGGCCCAGGGCGTAGACGAGCATTTTCTCGATCACCGTTTGGGCGAACTCGTCGCGCCGGCTGGCCAGCAGCTGACGCAGCTCCGCGGGACCGTCGAACTTCGTGCCGTCGGGCAGCGCGCCCGACGCGTCGATCGGCGCGTTCCCCTCGCTCGCGCGCCAGCGGCCGATAGCGTCGAAGTTCTCGAGCGCGAAGCCGAGCGGATCCATTTGGGCATGGCAGCTCGCGCACACCGGGTTGCTCCGGTGCTGCTCCAGGCGCTCACGCACTGAGGCCACCTTCCCGGCTTCCCCTTCCCCGGGCAGATCCGGCACGTCGGGCGGCGGGGCCGGCGGCGGAGCACCGAGGATGTTCTCGAGCAGCCACTTCCCGCGGACGACCGGCGAGGTCCTCGTCGCGTACGAGGTGACCATCAGGATGCTGCCGTGCCCGAGCAGGCCGCGCCTGGTCTCGTCTGGAAGCGTGACCCGGCGGAAGTGACTGCCGTACACGTTCGGGATGCCGTAGTGGCGGGCCAGCCGCTCGTTGACGAAGGTATAGTCGGCGGTCAGGAGGTTGACAACGCTTTGATCGTCGCGAAGCTGGCTGGCGACGAACAGCTCGGTTTCGCGCTGGAACGCCTGCCGCAAGTTGTCGTCGAACATCCGGGAACGCGTTGACGTCGGGCGCGGCGGCCTGGACGTTTCGAAGGTAGAGCCACTGCGCCGCGAAGTTCCGGACGAGCGCGACCGACCGGCTGTCGGCGAGCAGGCGCTGTGTCCTGGGCCCTCAGGATCGACGGGTCCTTCAGCTGACCGCGCGCAGCCGCCGCGAGCAGTTCGTCGTCGGGGATGCTGCTCCACAGGAAGAACGACAGCCGTGACGCGATCTCGAAGTCGGTCAGGCGGTGCGCGATCTGGCCGCCGGCCGGTCGGGCGTCGAGTTCGATGCGGAACAGGAACTGAGGATCGACGAGCAGGCGCTCGAGCGCGGACTGAATGCCAGCTTCGAACCCGTGCCGCGCGCGCGCGTCCTTGTAGAACTCGAGCAGCCGTTTCACGTCTTTTTGGGAGGGCGGACGGCGATAGGCGCGGCGCGCCAGCCGGGTCACGATCTGGCGGGCGCAATCCTCGCCGCTCGCCAGGTTTGGCGGGCGGCAGGTGAAGATCTGCCGGCGGCTCGGCGTGTCGCCAGGTCCCTGACTGTCGTACGGACCGCCGACCTCGATCTTTTCGATCCCGGTTTCGGCGCCCACACGGCCCGCGAAGCTGATGCTCGCGACCGGCAGTTGCGCAGGCCCGAGCCCCTCGGGCATCCCGGCCTTCCTGACGAGCGAGACGCTGATGACCCGCGCCCCCGCACGAACCGGAACGCGGACCTCCATCTTGCCTTCGTCGCTCGGTCCCTCGGCCTCCTCAGCTCCCCGGTTCCGTGCCGCCACGACGAATGTCTTGAGGCGCTGACCATCCAGGCGGACGTCGATCTCCTGGCCGGCACGGCGCCGCTGGATGTACACGCGGACCGCGTACTCAGCGTCGAGCGGGAAGTAATGCCGGACGGCAAGCCCGCCGCGCGTGCCGAATGGCAGATCTTCGTCCACCCGGTCGTCCTGCACGAGGTACCGCGAGACGTCGTACGACTCGACGGCCGGCTTCACGGTCATGTCGCCGACCGCCAGCCGGCTGATCTTGCTCGCCGCCGAGAGGTAGCGCTCGAGCAGCCCGGTCGACACCGTCAACATGTCGGCGTTGTTGTCGAACCCGTACGCCGAGTCGTCGGCCGGCAGGAGGGCCGAGACATCAGTATCGAGCGCGAGGAGATCGCGGATGGCATTGGCGTATTCGGCGCGATTCAGACGATGAACGCCGGTGCGTCCAGGGTTGGGCCTGAGCGCGGCGGTCTGATCGAGGGCCGTCTCGAGGCGGGCCGCGACACCGTCCCTGACCGGCCTTTCGGGCCGGGGCAGGCCGGCCGGGGGCATGGCGCCGCTTCTGAGCTTGCGAACGGCCTTTTCCCACACCGCCGGAGCGGAAGAGATCGGCTCGCCGCTGATGCCCTCGAGCGTGAGATTTGCGGTCTTCAACCTGTCGTTATGACAGCCGAGGCAGTAGCGCTTGACGATGGCTTGATCGTCGGCGGTCAGGGCGAAGCTTGCTGAAGCGGACGCGGGAGGTTGTGTCGCCGCTCCTGGCGCGACGCTCAGCGACACCGTTGCGGCCAGCGCCACGACGAGGATGTCCCTTCCCAAGGCGCAATATGATACCTTCCGCGCCAGGCCTTTCGACTGCGATTCAAAAGGGGTCAGGTCTTGCGTTTCAACATGCACGGTAATGTGGAATTACAAGACCTGACCCTCTCTCGGTTGCCCGCCGGAATTGCACTGATTCTGTGCCTCGGGTTGTCGAGCACCGCGACGGCGCAGGGCGATCGTCTCGTCGAGCTGGCGAAACGGCAGGATCGCGCCGGAGTACGGGCTCTCGTTGCTTCCCGCGCCGACGTCAACGTCGCGCAGGGCGATGGCGCCACGGCGCTGCACTGGGCGGCGCATTGGGACGACGCCGAGATGGCCGGCCTCCTCGTCCGGGCCGGCGCCCGAGTAGACGCCGCCAACGATTTCGGCGTCACCCCGCTGCTGCTCGCGAGCAGCAACGGCCGGCCGGGGATGATCGCGCTGCTGCTCGAGGCCGGCGCCGATCCCAACCTGGCGGCTGCGATCGGCGAAGTGCCCCTGATGACCGCCGCTCGCGCGGGCAGCCTCGAGGCCGTCGATGCGCTCCTCGATCGGGGCGCCGAGGTGAACTACAAGGCGCCGGGCCACGGGCAATCCGCCCTCATGTGGGCGATCTCCGAGAGGCACTCGAGCGTCGCCAAACTGCTCGTCGAGCGTGGCGCGGATATTCGCGCGCGTTCGACCGCGGGGTATACGCCGCTCCTCTTCGCTGCCCGCGTTGGCGATCTCGAATCCGCGAAGACGCTGGTCGCCGCTGGCGCAGACGTCAATGACAAAACACCGGACGAGACGAGCGCGCTGCTCGTAGCCGTCCTGCGGGGACACACGGAGCTCGCGATCCAGCTGCTCGAACGCGGAGCCGACCCCAACGCCAGCGCGCCGGGATACACCGCGCTGCACTGGGCCAGCGGCAGCTGGGAGACCGAGCTGACAGGACCGAACGGCATCGACGCGCAGGGAGCCGAGGAGTGGCGCTCGCTTGCCGGCGTCCCGCGCGGCAGGATCGAGTTGATCCAGGCCCTGCTGGCCCGCGGCGCCGATCCCAACGCGAGACTCGCTAAACCTCCGCCACGCGTCGGTTACACCCAGCTTGCAATCGAGCATCGCGTCGTCGGCCTGAACCCGTACCCCGGTGCGACGCCGTTCCTCCTGGCGGCGATGGCCGGGGACGTGGAGGTCATGCGAGTGCTCGCGGAGAACGGTGCCGAGCCTCGACTCGCCTCGAAGGACGGGACGACGCCACTGATGGTCGCAGCCGGCCTCGGCCGTTACCTCGCTGAAAGCCGCGTCACCGAGGTCCGCGCGCTCGCCACCGTCAAGCTCGCCCTCGATCTGGGCGGCGAGATCAACGCCGTCAACGACTCGGGCAACGCCGCCCTGCACGGGGGCGCGCATACGAAGGCCAACACGATCATCAAGTTCCTGGCCGAGAACGGCGCCGACCTCAACCTCCGGAACAAGCGCGGCCAGACACCGTTGATGATTGCCGACACCGTGCGCGCGGGCAGCGCGACGGTCAGCCAGAAGACGCCAACCGGCGATCTTCTGCGGAGCCTCGGAGCCGAATCGGCACCTGCCGGACCGACGCGCAGATAGCGTCAACCCTTCGTCACTTGGCTTGCCGTCGATCGGCATGTCGCCGCCTCTACACAGAACCAGGCGCTGAGCGGAGTTCTGTTTCTCTACAAGGAGGTGCTTCGCCGTGAGATTGGCGAGGTCGTGGTCCCGCCGCGTGCTCGTATCCCATCGCGCGTCCCGGTCGTGTTGACGCCGGGCGAAGTGCGCACGGTCATTGATGCGCTGTCGGGTGTGCCGCGCATCGTTGTGTGTTGCTTTATGGGGCCGGACTTCGTCTACAGGAGTGTCTGGAACTGCGGGTCAAGGACCTTGATTTCGAGCGCCGGAGATCACCGTTCGGCGGGGGAAGGGGCAGAAGGATCGCCGGGTGATGCTCCCCGACGCGATGCGGTCCCCACTGGCGTCGCACCTCGAAACAGTTCGCCGACAGCACGACCTCGATCTGGCCACCGGCTTCGGACGCGTCACATTGCCGGACGCGCTCGAGCGCAAATTCCCCAATGCGCCGACCAAGCGGGCGTGGCAGTTTGTGTTCCCGGCCGGGCGCATCTGCCGCGACGTGCGATTTGGGCGACCTACCCGCTTCCACCTGCATGAATCGGTCATTCAGCGGGCCGTGGTGCATGCTGGGCGGGCCGCCGGCCTGATCAAACGCGTGGGCTGCCACACCTTTCGGCACTCCTTTGCCACGCACTTGCTCGAAAGCGGGTCCGACATTCGGACCGTCCAGGAACTCCTTTGGCACGCCGACGTCAGCACGACGATGATTTACACCCACGTGCTGAACCGGGGCGCGCTTGGCGTGAAGAGTCCTCTCGATCGATGATCGCCGTGTTTACGCGCGTGGAGTTCGCAATGATCCGCGTGAACGCGTCACATTTCTGGCGCGATTCGGCTGCGACCGTCGTGTTCACGCGCAGACGATTCGCCGTGATCGGCCGCACCGCAGGTAAACACGGAGCCTGGCAAGATCAACGGTCGTGCTAACATCCGCGCTCTGAACGAGATCAAGGCGGTGGGGCGCCTCGTCGACTTGATGGATCACTGCGGCGGGTGTGAAGCGGTCTACTGAATAGTAGTTAGCCCGCAAGATTCACGACAGTCCATGAATGAAGGGAGGCTTGAATGAAGAGGATGGGCATCGCGGTCGTTCTGGTCCTCTGCGTCGTCCTGCCCATGGTCGTTACCGGACAGGCGCCGGCCGATCTTGTCCAAGCTGTTGCGGCCAGGGACACCGCCATCGACAAGGTTGACGTCGCAACATGGCAGCGTCTTACCGCTCCTCAGTTTACGGTTGTAAATGACGCGGGTCGGCTCCTTACCCTTGCCGAACGGATCGCCGAACTCAAGCAGACCAAACCTGTGGCAAACCCTACCCCATGTAGTCAGGAGCAGTTCACGATGTTTGCCAACGGCACAGCCGCGACGCGGAGATATCGGTGCGGAGCAACGTGGTGGCTTGACGTCTGGGTAAAATCAGCTTCGGGCTGGCAGGCCGTGGCCGTGCAAGGTACGCCGGCGGCAAAGTAGCAGCGCCGACCGCGAGCCTGCGGGCTAACATCGAATGGAGCCGACGCGCGCTGACTCGGGAGCGCGCGCGGCTCATTCGTCACGTTAGCTGGACGGAAATCCTCGATCGTGCCGACCACAATGAACGCCTTCTTGATACCTGCGTCTTCGACTGGATCGTCGATAGCCCTCGGGGTCAACAGTTAGCTTCGGTCCCGGCCTCTCGACCGGAGACATAGCCGCGTAGACTGCGTTCTGAAGAATCTATAGGGCCGCGAATAAGAGCGTGGCGTCCGACAACGACGATCTGCGGAACATCTCCGACACCGCGCGCTGGGTCGCGATTTATCGCGCGATCGAGAGCGAACGCCCGGACGCGCTCTTCCACGATCCGTTCGCCCGGCGCCTGGCTGGCGAACGCGGCGAGCGCATCGCTGAGACGATGGAGTTCGCGAACCGCAACGCGTGGTCGTTCGTGGCGCGCACGGTGGTGTTCGATCACTTCATCGAAGACAGCATCGCGAGCGGCGCGGACATGGTGGTGAATCTGGCCGCCGGGCTCGACACACGGCCGTACCGCATGGCGCTGCCGTCGAACCTGCCGTGGATCGAGGTGGACCTGCCCGATCTCCTCGCCTACAAGATCGCGGTGCTTGCCAACGAGACTCCGCGCTGCCGGCTGGAACGCGTCGCCCTAGATCTCGCCAACGTGGCCGCGAGGCGCGACCTGTTCAACCGTTTGAGTCAGGAAGCGAGCCGGGTGCTGGTGATCACAGAAGGGCTGGTCGTGTACCTGTCTGACCAAGAAGCCGTTTCGCTGGCGGAGGATCTCGCCGGGACGCCGACGTTCCACAGGTGGGCGCTCGACATGGTGTCGCCAGCTCTCATGCAGAGGATGCAGAAGAGCGGCGGTCTTAGGAACCTGGAGCAGGCGGGGGCGCCGCTCAAGTTCGCGCCCGCAGAAGGACCTGCCTTCTTCGAGCGCCACGGCTGGACGCTCGTGGACGTCCAGTCAATGCTCCATACCGCCGCCAGGCTGAAGCGGCTGTCGTTCGGGATGCGCCTCATCGCACTGCTGCCCGACTCGAAAGGTCGAACACCGCGAAGCCCCTGGGGAGGGGTGTGTGTGTTCGAGCGGACCTGAGTCCGCCCTGCGTCGATCATGGACGTTTGGTCTCCCACTTGAGGTTGACCTTCATAGGCGATCGGACCCGACGGAATGCTTGCACCAGCTAACCTTCAAATGGAGCCGACGCGCCCGACCGCCTGTGCCATCATGTCGCCGCGCGCGCGGCTCATTTGGATCGTTATGCGGCCTTGAGTCAGGACTGCACTCAGGTCACGCGGATCGAGCAACAGGATTGGCCGGCCACGCCGAGGCACATGATCAACAGGAACTGCGTCAGCGGGTGAGGGGAACGGCAAGAACGCATCAAACCGTGCCTCATCGCCAAATCTAGATCGAGGTGGAGGTAGACATGAAGCTGCGGTGGAAGGAAGCTGTCGCCTCGCTGTTGGTTTGTCTCCATGTGACTGTCCTGTCACCGTATCCTGCTGCCGGACAAACCAGAGAGAAGGGGCCCTGGTGGCCGCATCCGATCTGGGGGCCGAATGATCAAGCAGGCGCCTCGAACTGGATCACGCCAGCAAAGATTCTCGAAGCCGTGTCGCTCGTGAAAACCGGCAAGGTCTATGAACTTGGCCACGTTTATGAACGCGGGATGCCGCTGCTGGGGCAGCGCTCCTTTGCGATGTTCATAGCACCAGGCACTGCTTCCGGAGTTGACCAGCTGATATTCAACGACGAGTTCGTGAGTGCTGAGATTGGGCAGGTTGGAACTCAGTTTGACGGACTCGGCCACGTCGGAAAGCGGATCACGATGGCGGATGGCACAACAGCTGACGTGTTCTACAACGGGGTTACGGCTCCTGAGATGCTGTCCCGATACGGCCTACTTCAACTGGGAATCGAGAAGATCAAGCCGTACATCACACGAGGCATCCTCATCGATGTAGCTGGGTACAAGGGGCTGGAGATCTTGCCCAACGAGTACGAGGTCACGTTGTCCGATGTGCGAGGAGCTCTTGCGAAACAGGGATTGGTTGAAAGCCAGATCACGCCGGGTGACGCGCTGTTCCTCAACTTTGGCTGGTCTCGACTATGGAAGGACCCCCAACGCATGATCGCGAATTGGGCCCGGAGGCCGGGGATCGGTCCTGACGTGGTCGATTGGGTTGTCAGTCGGCGCGTGTCGATGATCGGGTCCGACGCATCTGCGGATCACGCCAATGCGGCAGTGCATCACGAGTTGACTCTGAAGAACGGGATTCCCAACTTGGAGTTCATGGATTTCGAGGCGTTGCTGGCTGACAGGGTCTACGATTTCATGTTTGTGTTCGCACCGCTCCCCTTGAAGGGTGCAACGGGCTCACCCGGGCGTCCGTTGGCAGTTCGTTAATCAATCGGCGCACTACCCACGGGCCGCATAACAGCGGCTGCACCCGACGGCGGCCGTGAGGGCGAATTTGTCTAGAAGAAACGCGAGCAGCCGCCGCGGGTGAGCCGCATTTGCGTTAGGCGGACAACCGATCGATCGGCGGGAGTCACAACCGATGATTTGGCGGGAACTCTGCTGGCTAGTACTCGTGGTGACCGGCGTGTGCGCGTGTGCCCAGGCGGGGCCTACGCAAGGCGAACAGGCGACGCGGAATCCGTTCCTGGGAGCGTGGCTAATCACCCAGACATCCGTTACTGGACCCAGTGGTACCTCGACCAACGAAAACCCCGAGCCTGGGCTGTACGTATTTGCCGAACGTCATTTCAGTAACATGCTAATCCCGGTCTCGAGCGGAAGCCGTTCAGTGCGGAACCCACTCACGAGGAGCGGCTGGCCGCATACGACAACTTCATCGCCGACGGCGGGACGTACGAGTACACCGATTCAACGTTGACGGCTCGGAACCTCATCGCGAAAATCCCGAATGTGATGCCGCCGCACTCGACCGGTGCCTTGACCTACCGGTGGCGTTTTGACGGTGACGTCTTGGTTCTAACGCTTCGGGGTGGCTGGGCGCCCACAAACGGCGAGATCACGTATCGTCTGTCGATGCTCGAGTAGATTCGCCTGCGCAATTGCCGCCTAACCTCGCGCTGCACCTGACCGGCGCCGGTTTTGCGCGGTGAGCGCCGGCAGGTGAGCGCGAACGTTAGCCGGACGCACGATAGAACATAGGAAGTCCGTTGTCCTTGTCGAGTCCCAGAATAGCAGTGCACAGAGAGAGGGCTTATGAAGCGTCGCCGTATCGCCTCAGTCCTAGCTTCGGCCGCTGTGATCGCCGTCGTGACACTGGCATCGGCGTCCCCGGAAGGGCAGGCCCCGACCGAGAATGCAATAGCGAAGGTCAGAGGCGGGCGGTTCCTTCAGCAGCTCACGATGTATGACAGCGCGGGGAACGTCTTGCGCACCCTGGGAGCGCCTGCCGATTACAATCCATCGGTGCCGGTGTTCTCGCCGGACGGGACGCGGGTAGCCGTGGCCAAGCGGAACCCGTTCGATATCTGGGTCATCGACCTCTCCACGGGCGCCAGCATGCAGGTTACCTCCCGATCGGGGGTGAAATGGCAAGCGGCCTGGTCTCCGGACAGCAGCCACATCGCATATGTTGCTAGCCGCGAGGGCTACGACGGTTTATATCGAAAAGCCGCAAACGGAACACCAAGTGAAGAGCTGCTATATCGGCACGCCCTAGGCGTCGGCATTCAGGGCTCGATTGACTGGTCCCCTGACGGGCGCTTCCTGTGCTTCGAGTCGGGAGGCGTCCTGTTCGTGTTGCCTGTGAATGGCGACCGGAAAGCCGTTGAGTTAGTGCGCGAGGAGTACAGAGTGGGTGCGGCGCGCTTCTCCCCCGATGGCCGCTTTCTCGCGTACAGGTCGGACGAGTCGGGTCGAGATGAGGTCTACGTTCGGGCGTTCGACCCGTCCTCCGGGAGATTTTCGTCTGACGGCGGGAAGTGGCAGATATCCGACCAGGGCGGGGGCGGTCCCTTTTGGCGGCGGAATGGTGGAGAGTTGTATTACGTCGCTGCGGATGGAGGCGTGATGGGTGTGCAAGTGGCCACCACTCCGCCATTCAAAGTCGGCCGGCCGAAACTGCTGTTCCCGACAACCATCGAGAACACTAATTTTGTTTTGGGAAACGTCACCCGCGATGGCCAGCAATTCGTGTTCGTCGCGCCAATGTCGCCGCCGGAGCGCGAAGTGGTCACAGTCGCACCCGACATTCTGGCGAGATATGTCGGGACATACTCACTCGGTCGGTTTGACGAGGATGAAGACCACCTCGTGACCCTTCAAGGCAATCAGCTCATGATGCAGATGCAGCCGGCGGCGCAGAAACGTGCGCTATCCGCCGAGTCCGCGGGCTCCTTTTTCAGCCGAGACCGCGGCGGTGACACGGATTTCGAATTTGTCGTGGATGACAAGGGCGTTGTGACTTACCTTGTCCAGTACAACGGCGGTCCGGGGACAAAATACACACGGAAGTGAAAAGAGGGTCTTCGTGAACACCACAATCGGGAGAGGGTTGGTCAGCTTAGCGATTCTTTTGGCGACGGACCCATCGTGGGCTCATCATGGCTACGCTGTCGTGTTCGACCCGTCAAAGACGGTCACGCTGGTCGGTGCGCTCTCGAAAATGGACTGGCGAAATCCCCACATTGAGTTTTGGGTCGATACGAAGAACGACCGCGGCCAGGCAGAGACGTGGGTGATCGAGGCAGGGCCACCGAGCTTCTTCCGGGGCAAGAACGTCGACAAGAGCGAGTTCTCGAAAGCGATCGGCCAAACCGTGACCGTCGAAGCGCTGCGCGCGAGGGACGGATCCCTGTTAGGGTCTCTACTTAAGATCACTTTTGCCGATGGGAGGTCCGTGACGAGTGCCCCGGGGGCCTAGAGAGGCGACTACCGTTAGGGGTCATCTACCGCGTGGAATTCAGGCGCATCGAACACCGCCATCGCACGTCGTTGATGTGGGTCCTGAGCGTCCGACTACATTGAACGGCCGGGGACATCAGTAACAGATTAGTCCGGCCCGTCCTGTTACCCTTCTCCCTGGACCGAACCCCATGCCTGGCTAACCCTCAAATGGAGCCGACGCGCCCAGTGGTCGATGGAATCATGAAGCTGGGCGCGCGGCTCATTTGAGCCGTTAGGCAGTCAGGATGCGCATTCCTGGCGGTCAAAGATCTTCGGGCGTGAGGCCGGTTCGTTTTGCGATTGTGGCCAGCATCCGTGGCCCGATCTCCTCGTCATCGTGGAATGCGAAGACGAAATCCGCCCACGCTTTCCTGCTCAGTGTGCGATGCGAACCTGAGCGCCGCTTTTCGGACCACCCAATCTTCAGCAGGGTGGCCAGGACGCGGCGGGCCTTTGTGGCGGGCCAGTTGCTCAAGCGGCGCGAAACGTGACGTTCAGAAATTCGGCGGGAGCTTCTCGATGTTCGAGGCGCTCGGCGATCACGCGAAGCGCGAGGGCCTGTACTCGAGCAACGGCCTCATCTCGGTCGGCGCCGTAGCACATGACACCAGCCAGGTCTGGTACTTCGGCAATCCAGCGGCCGTCGACTTCGCGCTCGATCTCGATCGAAAAGACCACGGTCGTACTGTACCATTCGGGCCGGCTGCCTAACAAGCGAATGGAGCCGACGCGCCTGTCGTTTTTGTGCAAGCAAAACCGGCGATGTAGCGCGCGGCTCATTCGCGAGCGTTAGGCAGCTTGCGTACCGCATCAGGCCAGTAGTCTTGAGATGCCCCAGGACATAGGCACGCTCCCTCTGCGACTCCCTTGTGTGATGCGACGAGTGGCAGTTCGTCACGCGGGATCACACGACTGGCTTGGTGTCGTCTTGATCACCGCAGTCCTGGCGGTCAGTCAATCGGGAACGATGGCACGCACCCAGGCGAACGACTCTGCGGCTTGGGCAGAGTTCGGCGCCTCGGTTGCGGCTGTGTCCGATACGATCTTCGTTGCTGCGAGCCCGATGAGGAATGGGCAGCGTGATCCGGGAACGATTCACGTCTTCCAGCGCCGGCAGTCAGCGTGGGTCAGAGCGGGCGTGCTCCCCGCTCCAGAAGCCAGAGCTGAGGATCTGTTCGGTGTCTCCATGGCAACCGACGGCAACACGCTCGTGGTCGGCGCGCAATTCGCCGACGCGAGAGGCGACGATTCGGGAGTGGCTTACGTCTTCGAACGGAAGGGTGACGAGTGGCATCCGGGCACCGTGTTATCGGCAAGCGACGCCAATGCCGGTGATCAGTTTGGCCTCACGGTGTCGGTGAGCGGCGAAACAATCGCTGTGGGCGCGCGACTAGCGGATGGCCCCGCGGTCGACGTCGGCGCCACCTATGTCTTCGCGCGCCGCGCCGGCAAGTGGCAGCAGGTCAGGAAGCTGATGGCCAGAGATGCCACCCGCGGTGACATTTTCGGACGAGTGAGCATCGATGGGGACGCGATGCTTGTGAGTGCGGACCTCAATGACGATCGAGGTGACAATGCCGGCAAAGCGTACGCGTTTGAGAATCAACGAGGCGTGTGGGTCGAAGTCGCCAAGATCACGGCCAGCGACGGCATGGCCGGGGACGAGTTCGGAATTTCGCTGGCCCTCAAAGGCAGGACTGCTGTGTTCGGCGCTGTCGGTTCGAACGCTCGAGGTGACGATTCGGGCGCGGCGTACGTGTTCGAACGTCTGGAGGGCAAGTGGTCACAACTGGCCCGACTGACGGCGAGTGACGGGACGACGAGGGATTGGTTCGGCTTTGCCGTCGCCGCGAGTAACGACACCATTGTCGTGGGGGCTCCCGATCACAGTGGCAACGGCGAGCGCGCCGGCGCCGCTTACGTATTTGAACGTCGCGGCGATGTCTGGAACGAAGCGGGCAAGCTCACCGCGAGCGACGCTGCACCTGCGACCAGGTTCGGAAACGCGGTGGCTATCGGCCGCGACACGATCGTGGTGGGGATGCTGACGAACGGCTCCGGTAAGCGTTCAGGCGCTGCGTACGTCTTTGAGCGCCAGCAAGGACGATGGTTGGAAGTAGCGCGCCTGCTTCCTGAAGTCCAGAGATAGGCGAGTGTGTGGTCGAGGGAGACGAGCGCAGTATGAAGCGCCGAGTTGAGCGCCGCCTAACATGGTTTGCAGCCGACGGCAGGCGATGCGATCATGAGCCGCCGCAGCTGAAACCTAGTCGTTAGCTGGCTCATTCAGGTCGATTACCGGCTCACGCACTGGAGGTCCCATGGCTGATGTCAATGACGTGCTTGCGGCCAATCGCGCCGCCGTCCTCGACCTTGTCGCGGCCGCGGAGGGATCAGAGCTTGGAAGAAGCGGCGAACGTCGTTTCTGGGGCTCCGTCGATCCCGATGCCCCCCGCTTTCCTGCGCCCGCTGCTCAGGCTGTACTTCAACCGGATCTTGAAGAAGGGCGTATTTCCGAAGGGGTGGAAGGCCGCCAAGGCGTTTAACCCTACTAGCGGACCGGCCACGCCGGCTCAGGCGCGCGTCCGCTTGGAAGGGGCGCTCGCCAGGTTCGACCAGGAATGTCGTAGACGGGTCGCCAGTGGCCGACACGTCGTGAGCACCGGTTCGGTACGGTGTCGGTCGAAGACTTGGTGAGGTTTAGCGCGATGCACACTCGCCACCATTGCAAACAGATGCCGGGCGCAACCTAAAGACTGCCAGGCTTCAAGGCTTGAACGGCCGGGGAACCAGCGTTTGCAGCCGTCGGCGTCCGGTACCTTCATGGGCCGCCGCGGCTGAAACGCGGCCGTTAGGCGGACGCACAGCACCGCGGAGGTTTTCCCATGGCAGGCGAGCATTCCGGGTACGAATCCGTACCGGAGCGAGGCGATGTCAAGGTCGTGGCCACTGTCACGGGGCCCGACCAATACAGGATCGTCGCCACTGCGACGTTCGAAAGCGCGCCAGTCGAAGTCTGGGCGCTGCTGTGGAACTGGGAGCGCCTCGTTGCCGTTGGTTTGCCGGGCCTGACGAGCGATTTCAAGTGGCTGAGCGGCGGGCCGGACGAGGTGCCGTCAACGTTTCAGTTCGAGGTGGCTGGCGCCATACTCAAAGAGGAGATCTACGAGCGGACGGCAGAGGAGGGGGCGGGTCGGTATCGCCTCCGCTATCGCGCGTTGGAACCTGCGCTCGGCGTTCTCGAGTACGACGCTCTCCTCGACTTGCAGCGGATCGCCGGAGCGCGCACGGCCTTCTCGGCTACGCGTGAGGTGCGGCTTGCGCCCGGAACAGCGCCGGACATGCTGGCCGGAATGGTCCAGTCCGAGACTCAGTGTCTCAAGGAACACTTCGCGGATTGAGGCCCCAAAACTCAGCTTGTCGACATTGAGTTCATGAGCCCTACGCGAGTCGATATCGGAACGCTGACCCTTGCCGAGCAGCTTGAAGTCGTGGAGACTGGCCGCGCTCAGGGAAAAGCATTCGTCAAGCCCCTCCATGCTTTTCGCGGCTTTGCGATCCTGAACATCGTCGGTGCCCACGCGTGGAGCGATCAGGTGTACTTCTTTGGCGGCACCGATCCCTCCACTGGCGTAACTGTATTGAGCGCAGTCAGTGAGTCGCTCTTCCACGACAGCACAGTCTATTTTGCGTTGATATCCGGGCTCCTGTTCTCCCTCGTGCTCCAATCGAGAGGGTGGTCAGCCTTTTACTCGAACAAGCTGGTGAACGTTATATCGCCGTACGTCGTGATGACGCTGCTCCTTACCTGGTACGGACATGACGAGAAGTACCGGCTGTCGGCATTCGAAGGTAACGGAGCGGACTACCTTGCGGCAGTGTTCGAGAATCTGTGGACCGGAGGCGCCTTTTACCATCTGTGGTACATCCCGATTCTCGCGATTTTGTACCTTGCAACGCCGTTGATTGCGTGGCTGCTCGCGCGCGCCGGTACACAGTGGCTGGTCTGGCTCGTGATGCTGGCGCCACTCGCCGCATCGCGCACGTTTCCGGACTTCACATGGACCACACCGGTCTATTTTCTGGGAGTCTACGTGGTGGGCATGTACATTGGCAGGCGATATGAGCGTTCGCTTACAACGTTTCGTCGCTACTGGAGACGATTGTTGCTTGCGGCCGTAACGACGACCCTGGCTCTTGTGGCTGCCTATCTACTCGAGTACGACCAGTTGGGGCCAGTCTCGACCCGCGAAACTCTATTCTACGTGCAGAAGCTTACGATCGCCGCGGTTGTCCTCGTCTGGTTTCACGCCAATGAGCAGCGCTTGCCGCAAGGCCTGAATACGCTTGCCACTTTCTCTTTCTCAATTTACTTCCTGCACGCGATCGTTCTGATGATGCTCGCGGAAGGGCTGACACGCGTGGCGCTCCAACCCGCAGCGGCGCCGTGGATGATCGCGACGGGATTCGTGTTTCTAATTGTCTCGATCGCGATTGCAATCATGCTGAGCGCGCTCGCCAGGCGCGCGCTTGGGAAACGCTCGCGAATGTTGTTGGGCGCCTAGAGACGTGTCGCTTCGTTGTGCTCAATCGCCGTCTAACCCCGCGCTGCACCAGACGGCCGGCGGGGCTGTCGGTGAGCGGCCGCTGGTGAGCGCGAACGTTGATATGCTGGGCAGCCGTTTTCACCGGTATTACTTGAGCTCTTTGATCGACACTCGATTCACGTCTACGGCCGCCGCGGCGCTGGCTGTCATAGTGCCAGCGGTGGCTGGGACGCTGGCGCCGGACTACTCGCACACCGCCAATTACATCAGCGAGCTCGGAGCGATCGGGATGCCCCGTGGCGGTCTCGTCAGTTTCGCCGGATTTCTTCCTACAGGATTGATCGTGGGGGCGTGCTTAGCGGCGGGGGCTGCTCGAGCGGGAGTGACCGGGTCAGGACGTATCGGCTTTTTCTTGTTGATGTCCGTCGCTCTTGCCTATATCGGCGCCGCCTTCGCGCGCTGCGACCTCGGGTGTCCGGCGCAAGGATCCGTGCGTCAGCAGATACATAATCTGCTGGGGGTCGCCGAGTACGTCGGTGGCAGCGCCGGGCTCATGTTCGTGTCCCGAGGCCTGCCGCAGGAAGTGCCGCTGGCGCGTCGGGGCGTGCTGGCTCTTGCCGGCATCGTGACACTTGTGGCCTTCGTTTTCATGGCGTCGCCAGATATCGCGCGGTGGCGGGGTTTGGCGCAACGGGTCGCTGAGACG
Organism: uncultured Acidobacteriota bacterium; assembly: GCA_963825245.1. Lineage (GTDB taxonomy): Bacteria > Acidobacteriota > Vicinamibacteria > Vicinamibacterales > CAVVIG01 > CAVREM01. Next base: position 758,795 of record CAWGSJ010000013.1, on the reverse strand, counting down.
GCGCTGTTCGGATCACTCTTGCTCATTGGTTGGCAGACGACGATGATTCATGTCCCATCGCGAGGGGGTGGTCGGTAGATCGTTCTGGCGAAGGCAGCCTAACAAGGGCTGGACTCGACGGCGGCCACGTGGCAACGAGCTAGCTCCACACGATTACTGAGCGGCCGCCGCAGGTCAGCCCCGATACGTTAGACGGCTCGCGGGCATGGAAAGCCATATGACCCGATTCACAATCACCCAAACACGACTCGCGGTTGCGGCATTCGTCGTGTCCATCCTGGGCACTGTTTTTGAGGTGGACGGCCAAGAATTCAAGATCGGGATTTATCGACTTCTATGGACTGAGCCACGTATCGGCGGGTCAAGTCCGAGAAGCCCTGACATTCAAGGAAGGCGACCTCTTGCGGTTTGAGAACGACCGTCCGGCGGTTCTGATGACGTCGGAGGATCGCGTGGCGAGGTTGCCTGGCATTGCGCGTGCGCGGATTAACCCTGTGTGTTGCGATCAAGGCCGCGTCATTGTGTTCGTCGGTGTCGAAGAGCGCGGTACAGCCACGATGCGTCTTCGCGCCGCACCTGTGGGCACGGGGCGCTTGGCGGCTGACATTATCCAGTCGGGTGAAGAGTTTTCGAAGGCAATCAAGCTAGCCGTGGAGCGAGGCGACGCGGCGGAGGATCGTTCCCAGGGACATGCCTTCACCCACGATCCCGCGACGCGAGCCATTCAGGAGCGTTTCGTCGTGTATGCCAAGCGCGATCTGGTGCAGTTACGTCTCGTCTTGCGGAGTTCATCCGACGCCGCCCAGCGAGCTTTGGCGGCGCAGGTCCTGGGTTATGCGATAGACAAACAGGCGGTGGTCGAAGATCTGGTGCATGGAATGAGTGACGCGTCCGCAGAGGTTCGTAACGACGCCATGCGGGCGTTGATGGTGTTCGCCGACACCGTGCCGAGCGTGGGCCGGTCTCGGCCGCGCATCCCGGCCGAACCGTTCATCAATTCTTGAACTCGCCAGTGTGGTCCGACCGCAACAAGGCGTCTGGAGCGCTCATGGCGCTTTCGGCGAGCCGAGATCCCGGGCTTCTCGCGACGTTGCGAAAGGACGTGCTCCCGTCGCTTGTTGAGATGGCGCGCTGGAAGAGCGCTGGACACGCCCTCTTCACGTTTACCATCCTGGGGCGCCTCGCCGGCTACTCGGACGAGGCCGCACGCGACCTCTGGGATCGTGGCGATCGCGAAGTCGTCATCGAGGCCGCGATCAAGGGACAGTGACAAGCCGTCTAACACGCGTTGCACCAGACGGCCCCTGCTGCGAATCTGGGTGGCCGCTGGTGAACGCGAGCCGTTAGTCAGACCGGCTTGGCGACGAATCATGAAGCATCGCTCCCGAATCGTTTTCGGTATCGCCATCGCGGTTCTTGTCGTCGCATCGCTCAGAGTGGAGGGGAACTCGTACTTTCTCGCTGACGGAGAGTCTCAGGTACTTCTTGACTATGGCGAGATGTCAACAGGAGGCCTCGTCAACGTTCGCGGAGGGTGGGCACCGATATTCCGGGTATCGATGCGTGCAGAAGGTTCTCTGGTTCACTCTGGAAACCCAGGAGTTCGACGATGGCAAACGCTCGTTGACCGTGCAGTAGTCGGTGCATGGCTGTGCCCTCCTCCGGTGTAGAATCCGGCGTATGAACTGGCACGATCGAATTTCTGTGAGCCCTGCCGTGCGCGGTGGAAAGCCGTGCATCAAGGGCACCCGCATCACCGTGTACGATGTACTGGAGTACCTCGCTGGCGGGATGACCGAGGAGGAGATTCTCAGCGACTTTCCGGATCTCACGCGCGAGGATATTCGAGCCTCCCTGGCGTTCGCCGCGGCACGTGAGCGGCGCATCGCAAATTCCGTCGCGTGAAACTACTTTTCGACGCGAATGTGAGCCACAAGCTGGTACGTGCCCTCGCCAGCGAGTACCCCGCCAGCGCCCATGTCAGGAATGTCGGTCTCCGCGGCGCAGAGGACTATGAGATTTGGGACCATGCCCGGACGCATGGCTTTGCGATCGTGTCCAAAGACACCGATTTCCGTGAGCGCAGCTACATCGAGGGGGCTCCTCCGAAGATCATCTGGCTCGATGTTGGCAACGCAGGCACGGTGGCGATTGTGACGCTGCTACGGAGCGAGCTCGAACGCATCGAGCGTTTCGGGAGCGTGGAAGAGACATCGGTGCTGATCTTGTCGATCGGGACAAACGCGGTCTAACAGGCGCTGCACCAGACGGCCGCGTTGTAAAGAGCCCATCGGCCGCTGGTGAGCCGAACCGTTAGGCAAGCCGCGAAACAAACGAACGGGTAGTCAATGGCCGAAGATCTCGAACAACTTGCAGGGGAACAGCCAGGCGCTGCGGGGCAGTCAACTGCGTCGGCGGCAACGCCATCGCCGGGCCCAAACCCACCAATCACTTCTTCTACCGGGGTCTTAAGCAGACTGTTTGGAATAACACCGGCGATTGTGCTGTGCTCATGGAACTCTCAAATTGGCAAACATCGAGGTACGAGTAACCACAATGCCGCATAACAAGCCGCTGCACCTGACGGCATCGGGTCGCGCGCGCGCCCCTGCGCTCGGCGGTGTCGTGACTCGCGCTGCCGCAGGTGAGCGGCGACGTTAGTCAGACCGCTGGAGTATCTTCACGCAGGAGCGAGCTTGACCGCCAACCCAGGTGTTTTTCGGTTGTTTGGCTCGCCTTGCGCAGTCTCCTGTGGACGGCCTTGCTCCCCGGCTTCTTTGCAGGCTATTTGCCCTGGAGAGTCTTCGGACACAACAATTGTCCTGGGCGAAGCCTTGTTGACGCAGTCCCGGGCGCTTGCCGTCTATTGGGCCATCTGGTTTTTGGGAGCCAATCTGTTTGTCATCGGTTATGAGGAGCCGACACTTCGTCGGCTCTTTGGCGCGTCGTACGACGAATACACTCAACAGGTCGGACGCTGGATTCCGACACTTCGCTCACGTGCAATTCCCAGCTGAATCGGTCCGGATGATGTCGCGCGAGGAATATGTCAACCAGCGGCCCGACGCTATAATTCGCGGACCATGCACACGAACACTACGCCGTCACTCCTCGACCTGACCCTGGCCGCGGCCGTTCGCGATCGTCAGACCACCGTTCCCGACGGTTCGCGCGTGGGCAGGCTAGTCGAGGGCGTGCGCATCAGGCCGCTGACGACCCACGCGGATGGCCGGGGCTCGGTCACCGAGCTGTTCGATCCCCGATGGGACTGGCACGATGAAGCGCTGGTCTTCGCGTACACCTTCTCGATTCGTCCGGGGATCGTCAAGGGGTGGAATCTGCATCGCGACCACGAGGACCGCTACGCGCTGCTGCAGGGAGAGATGGAGCTGGTTCTGTTCGATCCGCGTCCCGAGTCCCCGACCTGCGGTGGCGTGTGCCGCATCGTGCTGTCCGAACTGCATCGCTGTATCGTCAACGTCCCGCGCAACGTGTGGCATGCCGACCACAACATCGGGTCGAGAGATGTGATCGTCGTGAACTTCCCGACCAAGCCCTACGATCATGCCAACCCGGACAAGTACCGCCTGCCGGTCGGCACGGATCTGATCCCGTACTCGTTCGGCGACGCCAAAGGCTGGTAGATGGGATGCCGCGCGTCAGCGTCCTGCTGCCGACGCACAACCGCCGCGACGTCGTTTCGTTGGCCGTCCAATCGGTCCTCGACCAGACCGAATCCGATTTCGAGCTGCTGGTCGTTGCCGATGGGTGCACTGACGATACCTGCGCGCTGATCGCCGGCCTGCGCGATCCGCGCATCCGGGTCTTCGATCTTCCGAAAGCGCCGCATTTCGGCTACGCCAACCGGAACGTCGCCCTCCGCGAAGCGCGGGGAGAGTTCCTCGCGTTCATGGCTCACGATGACCTGCTGTTTCCGGATCATCTTGACCAGCTCGTTCGCACCCTGGAGGCTGGTGGCTGCGACTGGGCTTACAGCCGCCCGCTCTGGGTCTCCACCGACGGCGTCATCGTTCCGTATGCGACGAACCTGACCGTCGCCGACGAACTGGAGGACTTCCTCGCCGTCGGGAATACTATTCCGGCTTCCTGTGTGGTGTACCGTCGGTCGTGCGTGGCGCGGTACGGCCACTGGCCCGAAAACGTCCCCAGCGCGGCCGACTGGCGCTACTGGATTGCCATCATCGAAGGCGGCCAACGACGGAATCTGACGTATCTGCGCACCCCCACGTGCCTGCATTTCAGCGCGAACTGGAAACGGTCGCGGCACGCGGCCGTCGGCGAGGTTCGTACCTGGCTGGCGATCGCCGATTCAGTTGGTTGGTGGCCCGCCGTGCTGAAGTGGCCGATTCCTGCCGGAACAGCGGAGCAGAAGGTGATAGGCGAGGCGATGCGATTGGGCGGGATGACCTGGGCTCAGGACGTCAGGAGTGCCGTGGAGACCGTCTTGGACCGGGTCGCATGGGACGACATTCGTGCGGTGCGACCGACTCTTCATCAGCGGGACATCGAGAACCGGCAGCTCGCCGCTGAGCTCACGGCTCTCGCAACCGAACTGTCAGGTATCCGGGAGAAACTGGCCGCATGCCAGAGGGTGGGCGAATCCTGTGCGCAGGGGCTGGCCCTCGCCGAGCGGGAACGTGATGCGCTGCGGAACAGCCTGGCTCACGTGTTGGCGAGCACATCGTGGCGGATCACGGCGCCGATGCGGACGCTGAAGCGGCTGCTGGCCGCAAAGCGCTGAACCCTTCCTGCAACAAGATGACCATCACGCGGGAAGAGCGTCAGCGCTTCGTCACACCTCTGCTCAACGATCCGTCGTCGGTTTCTGATTCAGCTCGTACGGCGCGCCGGTGCCCGACGATCCCATGAAGAGCTTCTTGCCATCTTCGAATGTGAGGTCCCGACCGTTCGCCCTGCGCGATCCGTCCTTCGCCCGGTAGCCGTCGATTATGACCACGGTGCCGGGCAGAAGCGACTTCCTGGTGAAGCCGCGCCTGAAGAGCACGTTCGGCGTGCCAGCCTCGAACGCCCAGTTCTCGACGGTACCGTCCGGCTGCTTCACATCCATGTGCAGCCAGACGTGCGGGTTGAGCCACTCCATCTTCGTCACAATGCCCTTCATCTGCAGCGGCTTGTTCGCGTCGAACTCAGCGGCAAACGCGTGATGCGCCGACAGCGACACGGCCATGCCGGTGACACCGAGCGCGAGACCCGCAACGATTACGACGAGTTTCCGACGCATGCTCACCTCCGATACCACTCGTACAGTTTGTCGCCCTCAGGAACCTTCCGCCTGATGTCGACGATCATCGTCTCGCCTTCCCAGCGCGTGACGAGCGGCTTCCTGCGAAGGCCGCCGTACATGAATTCCTCGACGAACTCGATGCAGCGGTATTCGATCAGCTGCGCGTTCCCCTCCAGCCGCCGATAGAGCGGCATCGAGATCGTCCACGGCCTGGTGAACACGTTCGGATCCTCGATCGTCGCCTGGTAATGAATGGCGTCCTTCGTGATCGGCGTGAAACGCTCTGTCAGCCGCATCGCGTCGCTATGGTAGTTGCCGGCTCTGTCCAACCAGCTCTTGCCGTTGAACTCCGTCACGTCCACGACGAGCGTATCCCCCTCCCACCGGCCTACTGAATGACCCATGTAGGTAAAGTCGGGCGGACCCTCGACCTGGTCGAGGTGGATGGTGCGCGCCGTGCTCGTGAAGGCGAACGCCATGTGGACTTTGTTGGTCCCCTGGACGATCTGGAACGGGTAGGGCATGTACATCGCGCGCGGGATGCCCGGGAGATAGCACTTCAGCTCCGGATCGCGGTCGATCCAGTTCGCGCCGTTCTCCTGCTTGACCTTCGCCGCCTCCGGCTTGTACGGAATGGTTCCGTCTCCTTCGACGACGCCGACAGAGCCGGGAACGCCGCCGGCGGCGCCGAGCGCCAGGACGGGCGCGGCGGCGACGCGCGCATACTCGTAGGGATAGACGCCCTGCTGCATGACGGCGCCCGGCCGCGCCTCGTGGGCCTCGAGATCCCAGTGCGCTTCGTTGAGCGCCTGCCAGATCCCGCTGAAGTCCGGTTTGCCGTCCGGGGTGCGATTCGCGGGGGATGTTGTTGCGCCGGTTCGCATGACTGCCAGCGTGATGCCCGCGCCAACCGCCGCCGCTACCAGCGCCACGGCAATCGTCGATCCGGTGAACTTAGCTGCCATGAGGCTCCTGCCCTTCCCGCGCCTACCTGGCTATCTGGTCAACGGGTTGATTTCTTCGCCGGTATCGGCGAACCCGCCCGCGAAGCCGCCGCACCCCGCGCTGCACAACGTCGCGGGATCCGGGCCACGCCGCCGAGCGAACGCACGCTCTTCGGCGCGCGCGCCCGCCAGGAGCGCCGGCATGCCGTGGTTCCCTTCGTGGCACCGCGGCTCCTTGTAGATCCGGTTGGCCTGATCAGGCTGCTTCGTCCACTCCTGCTTCACCGTCCACGCGCGGGTCCACGTGGTCGGGTCTTCGATCCTCACTTCGTACTCGAGCGTGTTGGCATCGCGGCGGGTGAACCGCTCGACCAGATGCAGGTTCTCGCGCGAGCCCTGGAAATCGGTCTTGGCCGAAAAGTTGGTGACATCGACAACGAGCGTTTCACCCTCCCACCGGCCGCGCGAGTCGCCCCACCATTGACGGACCTGCGCGGGCAGGTGCGGGCGATCGGTGATCGGGATCACGCGCTGCCAACCCTGACCCTGACCGGTGTCGTAGAAGATCGAGACCGAATCGGGCGACTGGATAATCTGAGGGAAGAACCCCGCGGCGCCGCCGAAGTCTGGAAGGATGGCGGCCATGCAGCGCTCGCCCAGCGTGCGATCCTCCGGACCGTCGGAGCGATTGATCGCCCCACCGCCGGCCCCTCCGGTGGCCAGGTAGTACGGCGGCGTTTCCGCGCGCCTTGGGGAAGGAGGTCCGTACTTGCCGCCTTCACAGCCCGCCAACGTGTTCTTGCACACATCGGTGGCTTGCAGCAACGCGAGCTGGAACTCGCGTATCTCCTGGCGGCGCTTGGCGGCCTCGGGTGTCACCGGAGGCATGCGGCCGTCCGGCGGGTCAACAATCAGAGACGTGCGCCGGCCCATCGGCTTGTGCGACAGGAAGATATTCGTCGCGTAGGCACCGCCGACGTCCTGCTCGCTTCCTTTCTCGTAACGCCTGACGTCCTGGCTGACGATGGCCGTGCGTTGCTTGTCCAGCTCGGCACGCTCCTCCTCGGTGAAGAATTCCTGGTTGGCATAACGCGCCGGCCGCTGGAGCGGGACCTCGTGCGTGTTCGTCCAGATGCCCTGCAGATCCGGCGCGCCCCAGGCTGTCTTCGGAGCTGGTCCGGCGGGCGCGGCCCCATCGGGTGGGGGCGGCGACTGCGCGTTCAGGAACAGGGTCAGACCGACCAGCAGTCCCAGGACACCGATAGACTGGAGAAATCGTGTTGCCATGTCAGTGCACCTCGACGCCCGTGATATTACTTCCTCTTCAACGTAAACTCCTGTTTCTGCCCCTGGCCGCCCTCCGCGACGCGCGTCATGGCAAGTTCATCGCCCTTGAGCGTGCCGGTCCAGTTGAAAACGATCTCGCCGCCGCGTCCCATCTGCTTCGTCTTGAACTTCAGCGCGCTGCCCGCAATCGTGCCTTCCTCGATCGTGACATCGCCGCCGCGACCGCCGGTGAGCGTTCCGGTCAGCTTGCCGCCGTCGGCCTTCAGCGAGAGCGTGAGCTGCTGAGGACCCCGCCCGCCCTGCACCTCCCCCGACCAGGTGCCGTTCACCGAGCCTTGCGCGGCGACGAGTGCCGTCAGGGCGATCACACCCGCGAACAACGCCGACATGTGGAGCCGCTTCTTATTCATACGACCTCTTTGGCCTTTCCGGCGCCCAACGCTCGAAATGAGCCGCGCCGCCTTCATCTCAATGTTATGCCCGCCAGGCCAGTTCAGGGCGCCTGACACGCGAAGTTGCCGGCGTCGTCCGTGCTGCCACTTCCTGAATACCGGGCGACCTGCGGGTACGGGCAGAGCGGACGCGTCCGGAGGAGCTTGTCGTTCTCGAATCGCGAGGCGACGATGCGCACCGGCGGTTGGCGCTGTTCGACCCATTGCTCCAAAGCCTTCAACATGTCGAACGACGGCGTGCCGTCGCCGCCGGCGCAGTGCGTCATGCCGGGAACCATGAAGAGTCGCATCAGGTCCGCAGCTTTCGCGGGCCCGCCGAGCGCCGACTCGACGCTCTTCAAATAGTTGATGCTATTCGCCGGGGAAATCAGCTGATCGTTCCAGCCGTGGTACATCAGAATCTTCCCGCCGCGCGCGGCGAAGGCCTGGAGGTTCGGCTGGTTGGCGTTCAGCTCGAAGTCGCGGTCGATCCGATCGGCGAGCTCGAGATCCTTGTCGAAGTCGAGGGTCCTGAAATCCCATTCGGGGTTCTTGAAGACCACGAACTTGTAATGATCGTCGGCAATCGACAGCGGCCGGGGCCCGCCGGCGAGCGCGGCCCAGCCCTTTTCGCTCCCGACCGCGAGGCCGGGAAAGATCTCCTGCCCGGTGCGCGGATTCTTCGCCGGCGCGTAGATCTTCTGCGCGGCGGCCACCTGCGGCGCCGTCAGGCACGACGGTCCGTCGCCATTCGAGCAGAGCAGCGCCTTCGGATCGAACTGGCAGCGCGCGGGGTTTTCGATTACGCCATCGCGCACGCCGTCGTTTGCGTCGCACTGCGCAAGCGCCGCATCGTGAATGACGGCGTACTTCTCGCGCGGGATGGAGCTCGCCGGATCCTTGAGCGTCGCCTGCGCCACCCATAGGCTCTGCGTCACGAGGTGCGTCCAGTAGTTCGCGGGCGCGCCCGCGACGATGCCGTCGTAGTCGGCGGGGAATTTCTGCGCTTCCTTGAGGCCCTGCTTGCCGCCCGACGAGCACCCGACCCAGTACGAGCGCTGCGGCGCGCTGCCGTAGAACGCGTTGACGACGCTCTTGGCCTGGACCGTCATTTCGTGGACGGCGCGCCACCCGAAGTCGACGAGCTTTTCCGGATGCCCGAGCGCGAACTGCCCGCTGCCGCCATCGTGGCCGGTGTCCGTGGACGCAGCGGCGTATCCGTTGCGAAGCGCCTGGCTCAAGGCTCCGTAATTGATCGAGCCGGTCCAGCCGCCATTGCCGACGCCTTGAAACTTGCCGTTCCAGCCGGCAGACGGCAGCCAGACTTCGATCTTGATGTCGGAATCGCTCGACGGCTTCAGCGTCGCGGCGACGCGGCAGAACGCAGGGAGACTGACGGCCGGCGGCGCCCCGCGGCCGCCCAGTGAAGTAAGTGGAGTAAATCCACCCGCCGCCACGGCCTCCACGGTGGTGATGGTCGCGTTCGGCAGCGCGAGCGCCGCCAGGCTTTCGCACGAAGCCGCCGCATGTACCGGCGGCGCGAAAGCCGCCGCAATGCCCGCCACGATCAGCGCCAGGGCCGCCGCAGAGGTGATCTTCATGACGACAATTCTAGTCATAGAACGCGGGCGCCTTCTTCAGCGTCGCCCACGTTGCCGGATCGTGCTGGATCCAGAGTTGGGCGCCGCTCGTGGTGATGAACGCCTCGAGCGCCGCGCGCGACTTGGCGGTCACGCCCGCGGCAGCCTCGCGTGCCGGCATCTTCTTCAGCGTCCGCTCCGCCTGGTAATGATAGAGATCGCCGCTGAGCACGATCGCCCCGGTCCTCGGCAGTTTCACGAACAACGATTGGTGCCCGGGCGTGTGGCCCGGTGTCGACTTGATGATCACGGTGCCGTCGCCGAAGACGTCGTGATCGCCGGCCACTTCCTGCGTCTTGCTGTCCTTCAGCCGCGCGAACGCCGCCGTGCTCGCCGGGTTGGCGAACGCGGGCAGCGGCTCAGGCCCCCACACCGAATCACGCTCGGCCTTCTGGACGATCCACGTCGCAGCAGAGTAGTCGTTGGCATTGCCGACGTGATCGAAATGCATGTGTGACAGGCCGAGGTAGGTGATCTTCCCGGGCGGGTAGCCGATGGCGGTGAGCTGGTCCTTCACCGCCTTCGTCACTACCTGCCCCATCGTCCCTCTCTGCGTTTCGCTGGACGGCCGGCCGATGAGCTGATCGCCAAGCCCGGAGTCTCCACGTTGCGCGGTCGCCGACAACGCGGCCACGATGATGAGGCCCGCGCACACGGCGACTCCTCTCACAAGTCTGTTGGAGGCCCTCACTTCAGTTCGGGCGCCATTTAGACGACCATTCGTAGTCATATCAGTACCCCGTCGCGCACGATGTGAGCAGAGTCTACGCTTGGGGGCACAGACAATCCAGTACGAGCACGAGAATGGAACAACTCGCTTCTGAACTGCAGGAATACGAGCGCCAGTTTGCCGCCATCGACCAGAATACAAAAGCATTGCTCGCCGATCTCTCTGAACGACAGCTCGAGTGGCGTGAAGATGTCGCGTGCTGGTCAATCAGCGACTGCCTGAATCACCTCGTCGTGACCGGAAATCAATCGCTTTCTCACGTTCGCAGCGCCATCACCGCGGCGCGCTCCAAGGGAACGCTCAGCGCAGGGCCATTCCGGCATCCCATAGCGGGAAAACTGCTCATTCTTCTGATGGACGCCCCGCCTCGGGTTCGATTCAAGGCGCCCAGAGCATATCGTCCAGCGGAAGATCTGTCGGTGTCCGACACGCTGGCGGCATTTTGGGTCCTTCAGAACGAACTAGCACACGCGCTCAGAGAAGCGAACGGAGTGGATTTGGCGCGCGTGAAAGTCACCAATCCCGTGAGCGACTGGTTCACGTTGACGCTCGGGCAGGAGTTCGCGTTCACGGCTGCACACGAGCGCCGGCATTTATGGCAAGCTGGGCGAGTTCGGCAAAAGTTGTTGTCGCTCTCTGGCTGAAACGCAGGGTCGAGCACCGATGTCTGCATCGGGTCGAGTCGTTCGGCCGGCTCGGGTACGGCATTCACTTTCGATTGGCCCAATCGACGGACGTGGACAAGGATCTCGAACTCTTGATGCGGGAGGCGTACGCCGAGAACGCCCCTCCTCGAGACAGAACGCAGCGGGCGTCGGCAGTTCACGTTCCTCCCGCGACATCGCGAGTGCGATCGGAGGATTGACATGACCAAGCGGAATTCAATGCGCGCCCTGGCGATGTTCGCCGCAATCAGTTCGGTCGGTGCGCAGCGGCCGACCGTTGGCGCAGCGTCGGGCCAAGTCCCGGCGCCGAAAGTGGCGCAGGAGGTTTCCGACGAAGTGCTTGCCTTCGAGCGCGAGATCGAGGCCGCTGTCGTCCGAGGCGACGTGGCTTTTGTGGATGCAGCGTCGGCACCCACCTTCACGTTCACACACGGTGATGGGTGGACCACAGGCGGTGCACCGCTCCGCGTCGATAGCCGCGCCGACTGGATGGACACAGTGGAGAAGGCGCCCTATGGGTCGCGCGTACTTGACTCGGTGAGGACCGAAGTGCATGGCGATGTCGTCATCACCTACGGGCGCTACGTCGGTCGCTTCAAACAGGCGGCGCCAGGACGCAGGCAGTTCACCGTCTGGTACGAGCGCGTTTACGCCAAGCGCGACGGAAGATGGCAGTACCTCTCGCATCGCACGGTTCACGGACCCACGTACGAGAAAGACTGACCTTTCTCCATGACCCAGGTCGTCATGCACCGCATGTTCTGCACGTTCGTTGTTTTGAGCGGATCGGCGAGCGTCCCGCCCAGCGTCGACGTCCAGGCCAAAAGCGTCGGCTCGTCGACGACGAAGCGTTCCGAGCCATCGGGCAGCCGCACGCGTCCGGTGGCGGATGTGAGGTGACGCTCGAGGCCGATGCTCGTCGCCAGTCGAGCGAAAAACAGGCCGCCCGGCGCCAGAATGCGCCACATCTCCTCGAGCATCGCAGCGAACTCCCGCTCGTCATGGGCGAAGTGCAGAACGGCGCTGCAGATCACCGCGTCCGCCGAGCCATCCTCCCACGGAAGGGAATCGAGCGGGCCGCAATGAATCTGGCCTGGCGGCAACGCCGGGTGCAAGGAGGCGACGAGCTGGCGCACCGAGCGAATCGCAGAAGGGTCCGCATCCACTGCCCGCACATCGAAGCGGTGTCGCAGGAAAAACGGAAGATTACGTCCCGCGCCGCAGCCCGCGTCCAACACACGCCGGCGGCGGTCGAATCGTCCGCGAAGAAGTTGATCGAACAGATAGATGTCGATCTCGCCGAACTCCACTCGCAGTTCGGCGGACACGGCAGACCCAGTGAAGGCCATCCGCCGATGATACTGCGCGACGATGCCCGCCGCCGCAGCGGGTCGCAGCAACGCGCCGCAATCGATTGCGACAAGGCGACTACTCCCCTGAGTGGCGCGAGAATTTCAAGCCCCCCTCATCTGCTCGTGATCATGTGATCGAGGCACTCGTGTCAGACCGATCCAATGAACCGTTCGCCAGACAAGCTGACTGCCTCTCACCTCGCCCGACGCCGAAAAGATATCGATACCCCGCCACGACGGCGATCGCGAGGGCCGCGCCGGCGAGCGTGTCGAGGACGTAGTGGAAGCGGCCGTACACGGCGGCGATCATCACACTCCCGGTGATTGGGACAAGCAGGTACGCGAGCCGACGCTGGTGCCGCCAGGCGACCAGGCTCACGACGACCGCACCCGACACGTGCGCGCTGGGAAACGCGCCGCCGCGCGCGCCGCCGCGCGCGGACATCTGATGAACGAGATCGAAGAAGAAGTGGCCGGAGAGCGGCGGGCCCAGCCGCGGCGACAGGTAGTACGGGCTGTCCACCGGCAGCAGGATGAAGAACAGGTAGCTCCCGAGCAGCGCGGTTGAGAGCATCAGCAGCAGCTCGCCGAAAGCCGCCCGCCGTCCGCTGACGTACCAGTACGCGCTCACCGATGGAATGAGAATCACGTAGGACAGGTAGCAGAAATGCAGGTACTCGGAAAGCGGCACGAACGCCAGCCGTTCGCTCAGGTACAGGCTCGGTTGCCCGGCGAACAGCGCCGACTCCCAGGCGGGAATCGCCGCGGTCAACCGCCAGTCGCCCATGACCGCCGCGAGCTCCTCCACTTCCTTGTAGAGGAGAGGAAACAGGATCAATGGATGCCAGTCGCGAATCACGCGGAGGCTCCCCGAGGACGGCTTCGCGCGGTTCAGGATCAGCAACGACCCGGCGAGCGTCAGGTGCACCGCGACGAGCCAGACGCGGCCCGGAACGCTCTTCCCGAGGATCGCCATCAACGCGGCCGTGATCGCCAGATACGACGCCGTCAGCGTCGTCGTCCAGCGCGCACAATCAATGACCGGCATCCGGCATCATGATCCGTCCTCGGGCCAGCAGCCGTAAATAGCATCGTCTGCGCCGGCGCCACGGACAGCCAGACGACGCTTCCCGCGGCGCCCGGCAAGGTGCACAAGAATCACCTTTCACGTGCGGCCCGAGACACAATCATGGGGCGCTTGGGGCCGTCGCCGGCGTTCATTTCTTCAGCAGCTGGGGCCAGTTGAGGATCACGGTCACGGGTGTCCGACGAATCGGAGAAGCGCTGGTTCACCAGGAAGCGCTGACCATCTTCTGTTACGTCGAAGGAAGAAGCTTCCCTGGTTGGGAACAGCTCTCGCGGAGTTCCTCCTAGCCGGAAGAAGTTTCTCCGGACTGCTGATCGTTAGGCGAGAGTCCGCCCCTGGCTTGTTGGGCGGAGCGCGTATACTCCACCCATCCTGCTTTCCTGAGCACTGCTGGCCTCTACCGGCCGTTCTCCGGCCCTGTGCTTCAGCCCTCATCAAGCGCCTCTGGCGGTGACCATGCGTAGGCAATGGACACTCGTCGCGCTCTTGTTGTTCGCCCTCCCGTTCCACTGACCGACGACAACACGCCAACGGCGAATCTGGCTATAATTTGGCCAGAATGGCATTCGAGATCATCCTGGCGCCCCAGGCGGCTGAGGCGCTGAAGAAGCTCTCGGTGCCGCTCCGCAGCGGCGTGAAGGAGGCTCTTGAAGTTCATCTCACGCGTGAACCGACAAAAGTCAGCAAGAGTCGGATCAAGAAGCTCCGCGGACTCAGTCAACCGCAGTACCGCCTCCGTGTAGGCGACATCCGGGTGTTCTATGACGTTACAGAAACGCAAGTCCAAGTCCTCGCGGTCGTCTCAAAAGCCGACGCCGACGCGTGGCTCGATCAGGAAGGGACACCCGGCACGAAGAAGTCCGAAGACAGTGGCGCTGGCGGCGGTCAAGGATGATTTATCGAAGTACCTGCGGCTGGCTGTCGAGCAGGAGATCGTGATCACACGCCACGGCCGTCCGGCTGGTGTGCTAATCGGGTTCGCGTCAGAGGACGACTGGTTCGACTACCGATTGGAACATCATCCGGAGTTCCTGCGCCGTATTGCCGAAGCGCGGGCCGAGCTGCGTGAGGGCCACGGCATCCCACTCCGGGAACTATACAAGGCGGTCTAACAACCGTATCCCGCGCGATGCGGTCCGCCAGCGTCGGGCCTTCCACGAGCTCCGGTTCCAGCGCCTTGACCGCCGCCTGCCCTGAGCCTGCCGAAGGGTTCGCGTCTGGTGCCGGCAGAGACACTCATCGCGCCTCGTTCTCCGGCCTGAAGCGCCAGAGACTTCCTCTCGTTTGCAATGCCAGCGTGACCAGTCGGCCATCGTTCGTCCAGCGGGGCGGCATCATATCCGCCTGATCGCCGCCGGGGATCCGTTCAACACGACCGGTGGCGGGATCGAAGATCGCGGCGGGCCAGAAAAACGAATCTGCCACCCTCACGGCAATTCGGCCGTCCGTGCCGATCGCGTTGCCACTCAAGGTGGGGGTTGGTGCCAGGCGAAGACCACTCGGCAGCGGCACGACCTGTTCCGAACCGCCTGCGATCGGCATGCGAATCAGCCGCACGCCGGCGGTTTCATTCAGCGAGATCAGCAGGTCCCGCCCGCGCGGATCCACGGCCACGCCGTTCCCTCCCCGGATTTTTCGCGGCTCGCCGTCGCCGGCGGGTACCGACCACACGGTCCCCGAGTCCACATAGAAGATGGTGGTGCCGTCGGGCGATCCAGCTATCCCCTGAATGGCACCGGCGTCGACACGCGTCAGACGACGGGTGATCCGGCCATCAGCCACCGACGCGAGCGCAAGCGTTCGAGCGGGGGCGGTCCCTGCAACAAACACAAACGTGTCCTCGCCGATCATGGCGAGCGGGCCGGTGGTCTCCTCGTCGGTGGCCACGAAGGGCACAGGATCCTTGCCAGGCGCCATCACCATGACCCGATCGCGCCCCACGATTCGTGCTGTCAGCAGCACTCGGCCATCGGCCAGCGGCAGCGCTGACTGATAGGTAACGATGGCGAAGACACTCGGAACCGGGATCCGCTCGAGTACTCCGGACGCCGGAGCGAACCGCAACAGATCGGCCGGCTGGTCGATCTGATCCACGTACAGGCTCCCGTCGGGACCAACGTCGAGGTACAGCGGTGCCTCGGTCAGCGTGACGGCCTGGCGTACTTCTCCGGACCCGTCGCCCGGCACGGCGACAATGCGATGGAGGTTGCCGGCCGGAAGATCGAACAGAACCGAGTGGCCATCCTGCGTAACGGCGAGGGGAAACACCCATCCGGAACCCGAGATGGCGACCGTTGGGGCGATGCGACGCACGCGGCCAGACGTGAGATCGACGACATACAGATGGTCGGCGGTCTCCGTGCCTTCCAGAGGTCTTCCGAAAAAGACCGCTTCGCGCCCATCCGGAAACACCCGTGACGTTGGAAAAAGCGTGGTTGCGGAATGCAACGCCGGGAGCGCTTCGAGCCGCCCTGTTTCGGGCCAGAAGTGGTGGAGTTGGTACACGCGGTCGGCATTGATCCGCGTCACCAGAAGACTCCCATCCGGAAGCAGCTCAGGTCCCATCGCGTCTTCCAGCACGATCCGTTCTTCACCCCCGAGCACAGGCACGGTGAAGATGCCGCGCGGCCCGTCCAAGAATCGATCGAAAAAAAGCCGTGTCCCGTCCCGCGACCAGCCGATCGTGACGACAGTACCTCGGCTTCGATCCCGCGTGAGGATCGTCCAGTTGCCGGACTGTGGCGTCATCACCGCGACTTGGGTTAGTCCGTCCACCATGGCCTGGAACGCCAGCGTCTGCCCGTCGGGCGAGACTCGCGGTCCGATGGCGACCGTCGATCCACCGAGGCGCTCCCCGCGCCATTGCACCGGCGAGGCGTCGCGCCCCGCCGTCCACCACGTGACGGCCGAGGAAGCCGCGGCGACAAGGGTCAGGGCAGCCACAGCCTGCGCGATCCGCGCCCGGTAGCTCTTCGCCCGAACCGGCGTGGACGCGACTGTCTGACCGCCCTGCCCGGCGATCCATCTCAGCTCCCGCATCACGTCGCTCGCGGTCTGCCATCGTTCGTCCGGATCCTTGGCGAGACATCTCTGTACGAGATGGTCGACGAGCGGTGGCGTGAGCGGTTGGCTTGCGGAGAGCGGACGTGGATCCGCTGACATGATCGCCGAGATGAGGCTCGCCTGACTCGTGCCCTCGAATGCCTTCCTGCCGGCGATCGTCTCGTAGACCACGGCGCCGAACGCGAAGATATCCGTCCGCGCGTCGGCGTCTTTGCCTTCGAGCTGCTCCGGCGCCATGTACTGCAGCGTCCCCACGATCGTGCCCTGGCCCGTCAGCGGCGAGCCGATCGTCGGTGCCACGCTCATCCCGGTGACCGCGCCCGTCGCCGCCGCACTCAGCTTGGCCAGGCCGAAATCGAGCAGCTTGGTCCCAGACTTCGTGAGCATCACGTTGCCGGGTTTCAGATCACGATGCGTAATGCCCTGACGATGCGCGCCATCGAGGGCGTCAGCGACCTCGATCGCGCAGCGGAGCGCCTGATCGAGCGGCAACGCGCCTTTCTCCAGGCGCTGAGCGAGCGTCTGCCCTTCCAGAGTACTCCATGACCAGGAAGTCGACGCCATCCTGCCGGCCGACGTCATGGAGCGTGCAGATGTGCGGATGGTTGAGCGCGGCGACAGCGTGAGCTTCGCGTTCGAATCGTTGCCGCAGGTCAGGATCGGAAGCGAGGTGGGCCGGCAGGACCTTGATCGCGACGGTGCGATCGAGGCGCGTGTCTCTGGCTCTGAACACCTCCCCCATCCCGCCCGCCCCAAGGGGAGTCAGGATCTCGTACGGGCCGAGGCGCGTGCCAGAGACGATGGCCACAACAACTCAGTTCGCTGGCACCAGGCGCCTGAGCTCGTCGAACCAGTTGACGATCACGATCATTCTCGAGACGACGGTCTCTTCGTACGGCTGCACCATGATGAAGGCATTGCCGTCAGGCGTCACGTCGTACGCGGGGTTGTCGATGGTGCCGCGGGAGTAGTTGCCGGTGAATAGGACACGGCTGCGACCGACCTGAACTTGTGGAGTCAGAGACATATCGGCGCTGAGCACCGCGTCGCCGTTCCTGAAAAAGATCTCGCGTCCATTCGGCGCCCACACCGGCGCTGTGCCTCCGTCGAGCGAGATCTGCTGCCTGCCGCCCTCTCCCGATACCGCTCGCACGTAGACCTCGGACCGGCCCGTCTCGTCGGAGACATATGCGAGGAACCGATCGTCGGGCGAAAAGCGGGCGAGACGCTCGCTGAAGCGCGTCTTGAGAAACTCTCGCGGCTTTCTCTCGCTGTCGAGAGATACCACCATGAGATCGTATCCGGTCGTCCCGCCGTTGAATTCCTGGAACGCCAGCAGCCGCCCGTCTGAAGAGATGGACGTGGCCGTCTGCTCGGACGCACTAGTCGTCAGTCGCTCCGGCTTGCCGGTCCCGTCGAGCGACAAGACCCACAGACCGAATGGGCCTTCCCGGTCGGACGCGAAGACGATCGCCTTCCCGTTCGGCTGCCAGACCGGGGCCCAATTCTCGAACTCGGTCGTCAGGCGAGTCTGTGTGCCACGATCGAGATCGAGCAGCCGGATGTCATCGTTTGAAGCCGTGACCTGCATCGCCAATTGGCGTCCATCCGGCGACAACTGGAACCTGGAGGGATTGTACGGAGCCTCGTCTACGATGGGCGTGGTCGTGCCGCGGCGATCGACCCGCACGATCCGCGTGCGCGGCTTTTGAGGGACCGCAGGAAGAAATACGAGCCGGCCCGTCTCGGATGTCGCGAACCCAGATGCGCCGTTTCCGACATTCCACATGACGCCCGTGAACACCTCCACGGGCGCACCGGTCACCGACAACCGGCGGAGATCGAATGGCACCGCAAGGAGTGCATTCGACCGCGCGTACAGCAGGTGCCCAGTCGGCAGATAGCGGCCGAAGCTGCCGCCGTCGATCAACACGCGACGCTCGCCGGTCCGGATCGATTGCGCCACGATTCGCGCATCGTCGAACGGCTTGCTCGCGTCCTCGATGGTGAAGATCACCGTATCGCCATCGGGGAGCATCTGTGGCCACACATGGCCCGACTCCTTCTTCGCCCGATCGGCCGTCGTCCAGGGCTGCGGAGTCCCGCCGACGGCTGAGACCCGGGAGAGTCCGCCGCTGTACGTCGGGGCGAAGATGATCGTGTCGTCGGCCGCCCACGTCGCCCCGACGCCATTGACCGCATCGCAAATTTCGACGATGGTGCCGCCATTGACCGACATTCTCTTCATCTTGCCGTCGGCGGTGAAAAACCCGATCCACTGGCCGTCGGGAGAAAAGAAGGGCGTGTGCGCTCCCGCTGTTCCGTCGATGCGCCTGTCGTCAAGCTGGTCGAGCCGGCGAAGGGACAGCCACGAGTTCGGTCGGCCACCGGGGGTAGACGCGATCAGGCTACCGTCCGGGGACAGCGCGACAACAACCGGAGAGTTGATCCGGCTGCCAAAGCTGATTCCCGGCGGCAGATCGATGGCAAAACGAATCGCCGGCTGCGGTGAGGCATTCGAGCGGCCGGCCGATATCACCCAGACGCCGACGCCGGTCGCGACGGCCGCCGCGAGCGCAGCAGCGAGAACGAGACGCCAGGATGGTTTGAGGACACCGAGGCCGGCGACTGCCGCTGGCACCGTGGCGCTCGTCGACGATTGCCCCGCCGCATTCTCCAACGAAAACGCCAGATCGGCCGCCGTCTGAAATCGACTTGACGGGGCCTTCTCCAGACACCGCTCGACGACGCGCACGAGCGCGGGCGGAATGTGCCGCTCCGCCGACAGGAGGGCCGGCGGATCCTCCTTCAGGATCGCCGTCATCGTCTCGACGCCGGTGTCCCGCGCAAACGCGCGTTGCCCCGACAGCATTTCGTACAGCACCGCGCCGAAGGCGAAGATGTCGGCCCGGTGATCCGCCGCGAGCCCGCGTACCTGCTCCGGCGACATGTAGCCGACCGTGCCGAGCACGACGCCCGCCTGGGTATGAGGTGGCGTCGTCGGCAATGCGCTCATGACCGCCGCGGCCGGTTCGGCCTGCGTCAGCTTCGCCAACCCGAAATCGAGAATCTTCACGCGGCCATCAGCCGTGACGAAGATGTTCTCCGGCTTCAGATCGCGATGCACGATGCCTTTCTCGTGCGCCGCGGCGAAGACCATGGGCGATCTGCACCGCGTACTCGACTGCCTTGCGCACCGGCAACGCGCCGCCGGCCAGTTGCTCCCGCAGCGTCCCGCCCTCGAGCAGCTCGGAGACGATGTAGGGCGACGCCTGCCCCGAGCCTGCCGAATGGGTCGACGGTGTTGAACCGATGTCGTACACCGAGAGGATGTTGGGATGGTTCAGCGCGGCGGCCGCGCGTGCCTCCTGCTCGAAGCGCTGCAGCCGCTCCGGATCGGAGGCCAGACCGGCAGGCAGGATCTTGATGGCGACGTCACGCCCGAGGCGAGGGTCGCGAGCCCGATACACCTCCCCCATGCCGCCCGCGCCAAGGAGCGCGACGACCTCATACGCCCCGAGTCGAGCGCCGGGAGCGGGAGACATAGGAATTGAGGTGGTGGCGAGATTATACGGTGGCGTCGCCGTGCGGGATCCCCACGAGGATCAGCGCGATGAAGTAGGGGATCATGAACGTCCCGCCGCCGTTCTCGACCGCCTGGGCCGCCCTTCAACACCTTCGTCTCAACCCCGAAGGTCCCGCAGGGCTGGAATCAACGCGAGGCGCAGGACCGCCGCCGACTGCGGCCGGCTGGCGGCGTCCTTCGCCAGACACTGCTGAAGCATCGCGTCGACCACGGCTGCATCAGGCCCCGCCGCGGGCAGGTGATAGACGTCGTGCATCACCGCCCGCGAAAAGTCCGCATAAGTGTCGCCGCGGAACGGCCGCTCGCCAGCCAGGGCCTCCACGACCATGACGCCCACCGCAAACAGATCGGCGGCGTACGTCGCGTCTCCGCCGACTAACTGCTCGGGCGCCATGTAGCCAAGCGTGCCCATCACCGCGCCTTCTATCGTGACGGTTCCCGACACCCGGGCCGCATCGGCGACCTTAGCCAGGCCGAAGTCCAGAATCTTCACGTTCCGTTCGGCGCCGGCTGCTCCGGGGCCGACGATATTCTCCGGCTTCAGATCGCGATGCACGATGCCTTCGGCATGGGCGGCGGCCAGGCCCTGAAGGATGGCGTCGAACCAGTCGGCCGTCTCGCTCGGTGTGAGGCGTCCCGTCTCGTTCAGCCGCGCGCGCAGCGTGCCGGCATAAACGCGTTCCATCACCAGATAGGCCCCTTCGCCTTCAAGTCCGCCGTAGTCGTACACGCGCACGATGTTCGGGTGGTTCAGCCGCGCGGCGGCACGCGCCTCGCGGTGGAAGCGCCTGAGAGCGGTCTGCTGGCCGAAGGATCGGCCCATCATGATCTTCACGGCCACGGTGCGTTCGAGCCGCATGTCGCGCGCCTCATAGACGGCGCCCATGCCGCCCTTGCCGATGAGGCGATCCAGCCGGTACTTTCCCTCGATGACACGAGCGACAGGCAGCGCGAGTGTGAGCATCTCGCCATCGTTCGCGCACACCTCGACTGCACCGTCAAAGCAAGTGCCGCAGACCGGACACTCTTTCATGAGTCCCGGAAGCCGTGTGTCGAGCCGGGCGAGCACGTCGTGACGGATGCGATGCTCTTCGCTCACGCGGGCGCGGAGCCGCAGGTTCTCGCGCGCGATGGCCACCTGCGCGGCAACGGCGCCGAGCAGCCGGCGATCGTTCCCGTTGTAAGGCTCTTCCGATCGTTTCTCGCCGAGCAGCAGAATGCCGGCGAGCTGGCCGGATCCGTCGCAGATGGGGATGGCCAGGTGGATCTGCCGCGCCGCAAACCAGCGGGCCTGCCTCGACGTGACGCCGGCGGCGGCCGGAAGGGGCAGTTCAGCCGGCACGGCGTGCGCCTCGAGCCACGTCGTCCACGGGCCTTGCGACGGAAAGTCGGCCGGGGCCAGCTCGGGGTTGGACGAGGTCGCCTCTGCCGCCTCGCGGGCGTCGCGGTACCAGACGCAGACACGTTTCGGGTGCAGCGCCATGTCGAGGCGATCGCGCATCAGCCGCGTGACATCGCCGATGCTGCCTGCCCGGTTCACGTCGCCCACCAGCGCGGCAAGCGCCTGCTCGCGGTCGTACTCGTCGCGGAAAAACCGCCGGTCGAGCCACAACCGGATCGGACGCCGGAAGCGAAGCGCCACACCTGCGCCGGCGATGGCGTAAAGGTAGCCGGTGCTGCCGGTCACCAGCTCCGCGATGGTGAGGTGCCTGTTGCTGACCACGCCGTAGACGAGAGCGGCCACCGGCAGCAGGAGAAGCGCCTGGAGGGCGCGGCGGGCGAGCAGATAGCGCACGCCCAGGCGCACCGCGACGCGGATGTCTATCACGCGGTGCTTCACCACCGCGTAGGCAACCGCCACCGGAATGACCACCGGCGCCGTATTGGCGAGCAGCGTCATTTCCGAGACAGGAGAAGGCCCGATGAACGCCTCGTAGAGCGCCACCATCGAGTACCACACCTCGGCGGCCAGCGCGCCGAGCGAGCAGTACACCACCCACCGCACGCGGCGCCGCTGGTCCTCGCTGACGAGCCGCCGGTAGTTGTACGGAACGGCGCTCACCATGCCCACCACGGCGCCGACGAACACCAGCAATGCCAGCGGCCCCATCGCTTCTACTGCCCAGGCATGACGCGCCGCCTCGGCCACGCCCTGAGTCTTCAGCACGGCGGTCATCCAGAGGTAGGGGACCGCGAACACCAGGCCGGCCGCATAGAGGACCATCAACGTCCAGCGCCACAGGCCGCGGGTTGGCTCGCCTGAAGGAAACCGGCAGAAGAAGTGATAGCCCACCACGACGTGAAGCGGCGCCCACAGTCCTCCAGCTCTCAACACACCGATGCCCAGAAAGACGATGCCGACTGATAGTGAGGAAGCGGCCGCCAGCCGCGCAACGGGCAACTCCGGGCGCGCCAGGCCAATCCAGAGCCCGATCGCGCACCACACCAGACTCGTGAAGAAGTACGTGAGGCGCACCGCCAGCATCGACGGCCCGGGGATGACTTCCAGACCGAGCGTGTGCTGGCCGTCGGTCCGCTCGATCGTGAGCGCGTACTGGCTGCCGCTTGCGAGCAGCCCGCGATGAGGTCCGGTGCCCAGTCCGGGCAGTGGCTGCACGGCAGTCCAGGCGACGATCCGATCGCCTGGCTGCAGGAGGTCCCGTGCGGGCCCTTCCGGGTCGACGCGCGACACAACGAATCGCCCGCCGGTGAATCCCTCGTCCCATCCCGTCGCGATGGACTGACCGCCGTACGTGAGGAGGAGCCAGGCGCCATAGACGAAAAGCGCCGTGGTCACGACACCAGCCGCGGCCGTGGCGAGGAGAAATGGAAGGCGTCGGGCCTTCTTGCCCGCCACCATCGTCGTGGCATGGGTGGGGAGCGTGGAGAGGGTCGTCGCTGCCGACGCCGCTCCGGGCAGACCTTCGCCCTCGATGGGCGCTGTCAGCATGTCTTCCAATTCGGCCCGCAGTTCGAGGTCGCGCGCGCACACCTCGTCAAGCCAGGCGTCGCGCGACGCATGGTCCAAAGTCTCCGCGCGCGGGAACGCGGCCGAGACCTGACGCCACTGTTCCGGAGTCATCGCTCGTTCGGGTGGCGGTCATGTTGGAGCCTTCTGTAGGGCTCAGTCAAATGGCGTTGTTCGAAGGAGCAGGGGTGCTGAGCTGGTTATTCTTGTCGACGCCTCGGGAGTAGTCCGCTGCCATCACGGCGTCCTGGCGAAGGTCCGCCGCGAACGTTCCGCTTCGTGCTAGATTTTGCGTCGGATTTGCCGCTGAGTACCGCAGCCACCCGCTAGCTCGTTCGCTCATCTTCATCCCCCAATTCAGCCGTAGTGTGTCCGCGCGAGGCGGACGTTGCGATGGAGATCTGTGATGGACGTGCAATCAAGGCGGGATGGGCAGGAGCTGTACGAATTCGGCGAGTTCACGCTCGATGTGCCAGAGCGGTGCTTGACGCGCGGCGCGCTTCCGGTGCATCTCGCGCCGAAAACCTACGACGTACTCGTCGCATTGGTGAGGCGGGCCGGCCACCTCGTCACCAAACGGGAGTTACTCGACCGCATCTGGCCCGAGGTCTTCGTGGAGGAGGGCATTCTCACGGTGCACGTGGCGAGCCTGCGCAAGGCGCTCGGTGACATGGGGCGACTCCCTTGGTACATCGAGACCGTCTCGCGGTCGGGCTATCGATTCATTGCTCCTCTCGCACACGCCGGCACCGGGAACCGTGCCGGGACCGATGGATCGCCGTGGTTCCGTCAAGAGGAGGGTCGGCTATGAACGTGTCGTCGAACTGGTGGGAACAGTTCTTTGAAGGGCTCGCGGTGAAATTGTGGCTCCAGGCACTGTCACCGGAGTCCACCAGACGCGAAGCCGACGTGATCGAGCGGGCGCTGGCCGCAACGCATGGATCCAAACTGCTCGATGTGCCGTGCGGAGGCGGCCGGCTCTCCCTGGTGCTGGCCGAGCGCGGCTACCGTGTCACTGGCGTGGACCTTTCATGCGAGTTCCTGGAGCATGCACGGTCCTGCCCGGGTGCTGAGCGCGTGACGTGGGCACACCGCGAGATGCGGGACCTGCCGTGGCCGGAACGTTTCGACGGCGCATTCTGTGTGGGGAACAGCTTCGGCTACCTGGACGACGAGGGAAACGCCGCCTTCCTGAGGGCGGTATCGACGGCGCTCAAGCCGGGCGCTCGGTTCGTCCTGGAAACGCCGATGGTGCTGGAAAACCTGCTTCGGCACCTCCAGGACCGGCCGTGGTGGAAGGTTGGCGACGTGTACTTGCTCGTTGCGAACGAGTATGACCACACGCGGAGCCGCCTCGACATCGAATACACATTCCTGTCGAACGGCCGCACTGAAGTGCGCTACGGTTCGCATCGGGCGTACAGATACGCGGAATTGCGTGAACTGATCGAGAGCGTTGGATTCGATGTTGCCGCGACCGAGCCATGGACGCGCGACGCGCACACCGTGACGTTCATCGCGACGCGACGATAATGCTTCAGACCCGCTTGAGGTAGACTTCCGGCCTTGATGATCCCAAGCGTGCTCGCCGACCGTTGAGGCGAATTCGGACGGATTATCGGGCGCTGAACGGCCGAATGTCGAGCACGTCGATTCGATCCGCTGGCTCGATCGATGGTGCGTTTCGTCAAAGGAGCCTGTCATGCGACGACCCTCTCCGTCTGTGTTTATTTCGGCAGCCGCCTGTCTCGCGGGCATCCTGCTGACGGCGTCGATCGCTCCAGTCAGCGGACAGGGCGCGGCGATCCCCGTACCGTTCACGCGCGCGCAAGCCGACGCGGGGGCGAAGGTCTATGCGCAGACGTGCGCGAGCTGCCACGGAGTCCGGCTCGACGATGGCCAGGCGAACGCGCTGGTGGGGCCGAAATTCCTCGACGTATGGACCGCCCCGGGCCGCACGCTCGACGAGCTGTACTTCATCACCCGGACCACGATGCCGAAGAACGAGGCCGCGCTCCCGGCGGCCGAGTACGTCGCGGTCCTCGCCTATCTGCTCGAGCGGAACGGTCTGACGCCGGGCGACCGCGAGCTCACGGCCGATCCCACGCTCCTCGCCGCGCTCCGGCTGACGCGTCCACAACAGAACGCACAAGAGAACAGTGCCACGAAGAAGCCGCCGGCACCGCCATTCATCGCTGGCACCGGCAGCCCGACACCCCGTGGTTCCGGCCCGGCCCATCAGACCCTCGTCAGTGCCGGGCAGAGCCGCGACTGGCTGATGGCGTCGCACGACTATTCAGGTTCGCGCTACTCTCCGTCCTCACAGATCACCACCGCGAACGTGGCGCAGCTGCGCGTCGTGTGTGCGTACCAGGTCGGGGAGACCGGCAACTTCCAGACCGGTCCCGTGGTCGATCGCGGGACGATGTACCTGACGAGTGTCTACGCCACGATTGCGCTCGATGCGGCAACCTGCCAGCCGAAATGGCGTCACGTCTGGACACCGCGCGCTTCAGAACCGCTGACGAACAACCGCGGCGTGGCCATCAAAGACGGGCGGGTGGTGCGCGCCACCAACGACGGCTACCTGCTGTCGCTCGACGCTGAAGACGGCCGGCTGTTGTGGGCCCGCCGTGTGGCCGATTCGGACGTCGGCGAAACGTTCACCATGGCGCCTTTCGTCTTCGACGATCTGATCGTCATCGCACCGGCCGTCAGTGAGTTTGCGATCAAGGGATGGGTGGGGGCGTTCCGGCTGGCAACCGGGGAACAGGTCTGGCGCTTCAACATCGTTCCTGCCGCGGGAGAACCCGGGTCGGAAACCTGGTCGCAGCCGAAGGAGTTTCCCGTCGGGGGTGGCGGCGTGTGGACGGCGCCAACGCTCGACGTCGAACGCGAAACTGTTTTCGTCGCCACCGGCAACCCGGCGCCAGACTTTCCCGCAGAACTACGCGGCGGTGCGAATCTCTACACGAATTCCGTCGTTGCCCTCAACGTTCGGACGGGCACACTCGTCTGGGGCGAGCAGCTCGTGCCCGCCGACAACCACGACTGGGACCTCACGCACGCCGGCCCGCTCTACCGCGCCACCATCGGCGGACGCACGCGGGATCTGATCGGTACAGTCGGCAAGGACGGTGTCCTGCGCGTGCTGGATCGACAGACGCGTGAGCGAATCTTCGAGACGCCAGTGACCACCATCGAGAATGCGAAGGCACCGGTCACACCAGCCGGCACGCGCGCCTGCCCCGGGCTGGTCGGCGGTGTCGAGTGGAATGGTCCGGCCTATCATCCGGGCCTGAACGTGATCGCGGTACCTGCCGTGGACTGGTGCGCGACGTTCTACTCAGACCCGAAACCGCGCTACGTGCCCGGACAGATCTTCATGGGCGGCCGAACCGTGAACGACAAGACCTCGCAGGGGTGGATTACCGCCGTCGATGCGGTGAGCGGCGCCGTGAAATGGAAGTATCGATCGCCGCGCCCGGTCATCGGCGCCGTCACGGCGACCGCCGGCAACCTGATTCTGGCCGGGGAGCTGACCGGCGATCTCGTGGCGTTCGATGCCGCGAACGGGAAGGTGCTGTACCGGTTCAATACAGGAGGACCGATCGGCGCCGGCATCATCTCGTACGAGGCGGGTGGCCGGCAGTTCATTGCCGTCGCCTCCGGACGCCCGTCGAGGCTCTGGACCATGGAGCACAGCGGCAGTCCGATCGTCATGGTGTTCGCGTTGGACAGCGCGGCGCGCTGAGTCGGCCGCGACAGGTGCACCGGATTGACCGCCAGGCGCGGGCTTCGACTGCGCCTCCGCGCTATTCCGAACCGGATGGGTGCCGAATCTCGCGAAGGAGCCAGCTCTTTGCGGTCTTCCAGTCGCGCATCACGGTCTCCGGCGACACATTCAACACATCCGCTGTTTCTTCGACGGTCAAGCCGCCAAAGAATCTCAACTCGACGACCTGGCTCATTCGTCCATCGAAGGTCGCCAGTCCGCTGAGCGCATCGCTGAGGGCGACGAGATCGACCCCCTTCGAGCCCGGCAGCTCTGGTATGTCATCGAGACTCACGCGAAGTGCACCGCCACCACGTTTCTGCCGCTGCCGATTGCGGGCGAACTCCACCAGGATCCGTCGCATCGTCTGCGCTGCGACCGCGAGGAAGTGCGCGCGATCCCGCCATTCGACGCGATTGACGTCGATCAGCCGCAGGTACGCCTCGCTCACCAGCGACGTCGCCTGCAGCGTATGATCGGGCCGCTCCCGGCGCATGTAGTTCCGCGCGAGACGGTGGAGCTCCTCATAGACCAGCGGGACCAGCCGGTCGAGGGCGGAGCCATCCCCCTGGCTCCACGCTCGGAGGAGCTCGGTGGGTCCGCTGTCGGAATTCGGCGACATGACAGTTTTTCCGGTCGGATGGCGCCTTTCTCTAAACAGAGGACGGTATGGTACACCGCGGGCGAAGCGGTTCCAGACCCCACATCCAGGAGTCCGACATGAACCAGGTGGTGATGGACCATTGGACGACGGTCAAACGCATCCATCAGTCTGCTCTCGATGTCGACCCGTCGGAACGTGCCGCATTCGTCGACGCATCATGTGGGGGTGACGAAGCGCTGCGCCGCGAGGTGGAGTCCCTTCTCACGTACGCGGCCGAGGCCGAGTCATTCCTGGAACGGCCGGCAGTAGACAGCGCGCCCACCCTGGCGGGTGAGGCGCATGAGGCAACGCTCGTGGGCAGGACCATCAGTCACTATCAGGTCCTGTCGTTGCTCGGTGCCGGCGGAATGGGAGAGGTCTACCTCGCGCGCGATCCCCGACTGGACCGGACCGTCGCGCTGAAGATCCTGCCCGGAGAGCTCGCGGCGGACGCGGACCGCATGCAGCGCTTCACGCGCGAAGCGAAGGCCGCATCCGCGCTGAACCATCCGAATGTGGCCACCATCTACGACGTCGGCGAGAGCGAGGGCATCTCCTTCATCGTCATGGAGCACGTCGAGGGAGAGACCCTTCTGGCGAGGATCAGCCGTCGAATGACACCTCCCGAGGTTGTCGATATCGCCGTGCAGGCCGCGGACGCGTTGGATCTCGCCCACGCCAAGGGCATCACGCACCGTGACGTCAAGCCAGCCAACCTGATGCTGACGCGCCGCGGCGTTGTGAAGGTGCTCGATTTCGGCGTGGCGAAGATGGCCCGCAGCGACGAAGGCAGTCTGACTGGCGATTGGACCGTTGAGCCTGTGACTGCCGTCGGCAGGGTCGTGGGGTCGGGGCCGTACATGAGTCCCGAACAGATCGTGGGCGGCGATGTCGACCCGCGCAGCGACGTCTTCAGCCTGGGAGTCGTCATCTACCAGATGGCAACCGGGCAGCTTCCGTTCTCCGGACCGACGCGGGCGGAAATGATGGACCGCATCGTTCATGCGTCTCCGGAGCCGCTGATGCGACTCAACCCGGATATCCCGCCGGAGCTGGAACGGATCACGCTCAAATGTCTCGACAAGCGGACCGACGGGCGCTATCAGTCGGCGCGCGAGCTTCTGACCGACCTGTGGCCGTTGAAGCGTCATCTCGACACGGACGCGGCGCGAGGGGCGCTAGATGCAGTGCGGCTCGAGCACCTGAGGCGGTCTGGCTCGCGTCCGGGCGCCGCCGCGGTCAAGCCTGAAGTCGGCAACGACGCATCGATCACCGATGCGCCCCGTGCGTCGGAAGCATCGGAGCTCGTTGCCCGCGGTTGGGCGCATCTGCGCTCGGGGTCTTTCTGGGAGGTATCCGACGCTGTGTCGGTGTTTCAGGCCGCGACGGTGATCGATCCCACGTACGCCGCCGCATACGCCGGCCTGGCGCTCGCGAAGCTTGCGCAGGCGACCGATCGCCACGTGCTCGTCGAAGCGTACGGCGAGGCCAAAGCCGCCGCGCTTCGCGCGCTTGCGTTGGACGATGAAAGCGCCGACGCACGGGTGGCGGTGGGACAGGTGATGGTCGTTGCGGAGTGGGATTGGATCGCCGCCGAGCGAAGCTTCCAGCGCGCCCTGGCCATCAACCCGAATCACGCTGAAGCGTACCTCTACTACGGCGTCTTGATGGAAAATCGCGGCGACCTGGAGCGCGGATTTCAGCTGAAACTGCAGGGTTTGGCATGCGACTCGACGTCGGCGCTCGCTCACGTGCTGATCGCCGTCTCGTTCTGGAATCAGCGTCGGTACGACGACGTGATCGTGTGGGTCAACAAGGCGCTCGATCGCGATCCACAACATCCGTTCGCTCGTGAAGTGCTGGCAGGCGCCTACTGGAAGATGGGCGATCTCGAGCGCTCTCGCGAGCATCAGCAGCGGGGGCATGAGGTCGCGCGTGAGCTGCTGTCAGATGGCACGGCGCAATTCGAACCTAACGAATTCCACCGCGTGGTGCAGTACGCGGAAGCTGGAGACCTGGACGCAGCTTTCGAGCATCTTCAACGAATGCTCGACGCGCACGACCCTGCGTTGCTTGATCTTGCCGTGGCGCCCCACTGGGACCGTTTGCGCGCGGATCCGCGGTTCAACCAGTGTCTCGCCCGGATGAAATTGCGGCCAGTAACGGGTCCTCTTCGAAGGAGCGGCGATATGACGACGATTGACGAGATTCTTCAGCAGGAGGAGCAGCTGGCCGACGCCAAGCGAACGCTCGATCTGGCCGCGATCGACCGCATCTATGCGGAAGACCTGCTGTTGACCGGCGTCCTTGGTGAACCGACGTGCAGCAAGAGCGGGATCATGGACGAAGTCCGGCGCGGACTCGCGGAGCGCGACGTGGCGAAGGCGGGCGGGACACCGTTCGAGGTGCTGACCGAGAACGAAGACATCAAGGTCGTGGCATTGGGCGACACGGCCATTGCCAACTACCGGTTCGTCGTGACGGTCAAGGGACCGAAGGACCTCCGGCGCCGGTACCGGGCGACGAACGTCTGGGTGAAGCGCGACGGCCGTTGGCAGATCGTGGCCGGGCACCTCTCGTTCCTGCTCGATCCACAACAGGCCGCGATGCTCTCGGGGGACCACACATTCGGCAAACCTTAGCAAAACATTCGGGACGGCTCGCGGTGATGGCATCTACGCTCTTGAGCAAGGTCGACGTCCTTGGGCCGGCACGTGAAAGCCGGTGTCTAAGGTCTTTGGGGGAGTTCGGCTTTGGAATTCCGACACTTCGTGCAACTCATCGCCATCGGGTTACAGGCCCGTATCCCGATGCACATGACCGGCTTCCCCGGCGTCGGCAAAACGGAGTTCACCAAGAGCCTCGAGGCGGGATTCGATCGTGTCGGGATCAAATGCAAGGTGGTGGTCCTGGTCGGGTCGATTCGGGAACCACAGGACTTCGGCGGCTTTCCGGTGTCGACGCCGGACGGCGTGCGCCTGCTGCCCATGGCCTGGGCGCGCGACGCGCAGCGCCTCGCCGAGGACGGCTACCTGGTGGTGGTCTTCCTGGACGAGCTCACCACCGTTCCGCCGACGACGCAGGCGGCGATGCTGCGCCTGCTGACCGAGAACGTCTGCGGTGAGCTGCGGCTGCCGGACTACGAGCCGGGGAAAGGCGGCGTCGTGTATCTGTGCGCCAGCAATGCGGTGGAATGGGCCGCCGGCGGACAGGAAATCCAGGCGCCGATGGCGAACCGGTTGTGGCACGGCGAGTTCCCGATGGATCACGAGACGTGGTGCGATTTGATGGCGAGCGATTTTCCGGCGCCGGGCAGCATGCCCGTGCTGCCGGCCGACTATCTGGGCCGATACCATTACGGCCAGCGGGCGACGATTGCCGCGTATGTGAGGGCCGCCGGTCGTGACGCCTGGCTGGCGCCTCCCACCGATCCGGCCCGGCGGAGCGGTCCATGGGCGTCGGGCCGTACCTGGTATCTGGCGTCACGGTTCCTCGCGGCGATCGACGCCGTGTCGCCGGGCAATCGCGTGCTGCAAGGCGCGGCGCTCGCCGGCCTGGTGGGCGACCAGGCGCTGCCGTTCATGGAGTACCGCGAGGCCTTGAACCTGCCGGATCCGGAGGACATCCTGAAGGATCCCCGCCGCTTCGTGCTGCCCGACCGCGTCGATCGCGCGTATGCCGTGTGCTACGCGCTCGCCGGTGCCGTCATCAACAACAACACGCCGCAGCGGTGGGAAGCGGCGATGATCGCGCTCGGCGTCGCGTGCCGAAAGAACGCAGACATCCCGGCAGCTGCGGCGCGCACGTTGTGCGACCAGCGGAACCGTCCCGAGGGCCTGATGAAGCTGCCCGAGGAGTGCCGTCCGTTCTACGAGCTGATGCAGATGGCGAAGCTCGTGCCGAGGGACTGACGGTGAAGTTCACGTTCCACGATCTGATTCGCCGCTCGGATCAAGAAGCCGGCGGGTATTCCCGTGCGCTGCAGGCCGCTCGCGTGCGGGCGGCCTATCAACGCAGCTACTTCGCGCCGGCGCTCTTCAACTTGATTCCGGTCGCCACCGACCTGATCGACAGCATGGCCGTCGACGTGCACTGGCGCCTGTACTACAACGACGTGTGGGTGACGCGGCACACGGTCGAAGAGAACGCGACGCTGCTCATTCACGAGGTGGGGCACCTGCTGCGCGACCACGAGGCGCGAAAGAAGGCCGCCGGCATCACGGATCATCGGCGCTGGAACACTGCCGGCGACTGCGAGATCAATGACGATCTCCACGCCGAGGGCCTGCCGCTGCCAGGCGATCCGCCGTTGCCCGCCAAGTACGGACTGGAGAGTGGGGACACTGCCGAGGTGTACTACAAGCAGCTGCCGGCACCACCCCGTGCAGAGAGAGGCCAGGCGGCTGGCGACGGCGGGCACGCCGAGCAGGACTGCGGGTCGGGCGCACACGGCGAACGGCGATTCTGGGAGTTGCCGGAAGAGGACGACCGAGACGGAGGGACACCTGGTGTCGACCGCTTGAAGGCCGAGCTCGTGCGGCGCGAGGTGGCCAGGCGCATCGACGAGATCTCGCCCTACGCTGGCGAGGTCACACCTGCGTGGCGCCTGTGGGCCCGCGCCACCCTCGCACCGAAGGTCGACTACCTGGCCACGATCCGCCATGTGGTCCGCAGAGCCTTGCGCGAGAGCACGCTGGGCCGGTACGACCGCACCTACAGGCGGCCGCATCGACGGCAGGCGTGCTACGGCGAGTTCCTCATGCCCAGCTTCCAACAGCCGCGGCCGCGGCCAGGATTTCTGATCGATACTTCCAGCTCGATGGAAGACTCACAGTTGGCGCGGGCCCTGGCGGAACTGGCGGGCCTGACCCGCCAACTCGGGTACGGCGCAGACGTCGTCGTCGCGTGCTGCGATGCCGCGGTCCGCGACGTGCGGAAGGTCTTTCGAGCCGAGCAGGTGGAATTGTACGGCGGCGGCGGCACGGACCTGGATGTCGGGCTGCGCGCGTTCATCGAGAGGACGCACGATCCGATCGACCTGCTGGTGATTGTGAGCGACTGCCACACGACATGGTCGAACGATGTGCCCCCGTTTCCCGTGATCACCATCCGCGTCGGCGACGGCGCACCGCCGCCATGGGGAAATCGCCGCGGCAATACGGTGATTTCGATCGAAGACCGACGTGGCTAATCGAGGACCTGCTCGCCCGCGCACCCGTTGGCAATGGGGACCACCGCAGGAGGTCAGCCCGTGGCGGCGCCGCGGGCTGAAGATTCCACCGGACTCGTTTCACGAGTGGGTCAGGCTGGGCACGTGGGAATTCGGCATGGGCGTGCTGTTCTACCTGATCTTTGGCTTCGGCGCGCAACTGATCGCCTCGGCGCCTCACAGCATCGTCACCGTGTTCGACTTCACGAACTGCTATGCCGCTCCGCCGGTCGAGCTGCCATGCGAACGCGTCGCGTACCGAGCGGGCGCCCTGATCGCGGCGGTCAACGCGTGGTGTGGTCTGCTGCTGGTGGCAGTCGCGGCGTGGCTGGTGTGGGACTTGTGGAGCGTGGCGGCGCCCAGGGAAATCACCGACGACTTCCTGAAGCTGCTCGAAGACTCGTTCGCGCGGGACTGGCGCAGGCCGCGCACCTGGCCATGGACACGAGTGGCGTGGGCCTACGGCTTCGCGCTCGTGGGCGTCACGTCGGGAGTGGGCATGACGCTGCTGATCTGGGCGCTCTCCGCCGCACCGCCAGCCAGGGCGCCGACCGTTGATACGTTCCAGCAGTTCAGATCGACTCAGTAACGGCGCTCGTTGTCGTCTTGGCACTGCACGCGGGCTTGGTCATGTTAGCCGGATGGATTTCTGCCGGAGGACACCATGGCACAGGCAAGGGTGCGTCGTCAGTTTGTGCCTGAATCGGCGTTTGAAGAACGAGGATCGCGCCGACGCCGCCGTGTCTTTAGGAAATCGGCGCACTCAGCGTCCGGTTGATTCGGTTAAAACGTTTATACGACTGTGAGCATGCCTGGCACGTCGTTTCACCAATGTCGAGGCACTGATGCGCCCCAAGTCGCGGCGATGACACGGGTTATCGCCGGCATTGGGACCGTGCTGTGGTTCGCGATGTGTGTTGGATGTGAGTCGACGAGCCCACCATCGGCGCCGTCGCCACTCGAGCCGGTACCAGAGCCCTCGCTGGTTGAGGTACTCGCTGACAGGCACGGTATACGACACCCTCAGGCGCCCGCTTGCGGACGTCCAGATTAGAGTAGCCGGCGGCTCCCGGGTGGGTGTCTCCGCGGTAAGCGACGGCGCCGGTCGTTACGAACTGCCGGGCATCTTTACAGGCGGGGTAGTCCTGATAGCGGAGAAACCCGGATATACCCCGGACACGATTTTTCTTCAGCCGCCCGTTTCTGGACCGATTCGTCGGGACATCTATCTAACCAACCCGGAGACCGATGTCACCGGCGATTGGACCGTTACGATCATCGCGAACGACTCCTGCACGGAGATTCCCGAAGCAATACGGACGCGCCTTTACAAGGGATGGATTCGTCTGTGGAACTACCCGCCACACCACTTTGATCTCAAGTTGCAGAGTGACACGCTCTTCTCCCATTGGAGCAACAACATCTCCGTCTCAGCCTTCGGTCCCGACGCCCGATTCGAGATCGAGGCGTGGGACTGGGGCCTGGGCATCGCCGAAGACCTGGGTCAGTCGAGACAACTGTTCATCTGGGGGGAGGGCGGCGGATCGGTGGGTCACTCGACTATGACCGGCGTCCTCACGGGCGGGTTCGAATACACGGACTACTCTGGCCCGGTACCGGTGGGAGTCAAATGTAAGTCCTTTCAACTGGAAGCGGTCAGACGGTGAGCCGGACGATGGCTGGGTTCCTGAACGCTCGCCGCCTGGCAAGCTCACCTGGACCGTGTCGCTGTTGCTGACGGCCGGCGTCAGGTGACGCGGACGCGGTACGAGCAGCCGCGCAGCGACGGGGCGCCGACGTCCTTTCCGAGGATCAATACCTTCATCGTGCTGCCGAGGCCGCCCGGCATCAGCAGCGTCTTCAACGCGAGCCGCTCGCGAAACGCCGGCGTGCGCCCGGCGTCCTGCGCGCCGATCAGCCCGAGGATGAAATAGGTCTGGTCGAGGAAGCCGATCGTGGTCAGTCCTTCGGCTTCGGCGGCGGCGCGGATGCTCGTGAAATCGACGTGCGCCGTGATGTCCTGATCGCCGGGGTGTTCGAGCCACGCCGGTACCGAATCATCCTCGGCAGGCGTTCCACTCGTGTGGCGCGTGAAGCTGGTCAGCGTGCCCGCCGAATGGGACGCCGAATACAGGTCGCGCGCCTCGTGGCCGTAATCGATCAGGACGACGAAGCCGCGCCGTAGCCGCCGCGCAATGTCGCGAACCCACTCGACCGCGCGCAGGCTGATCTCCGCGCGCCATCCGGCCTCGAGCTCGACGTGGAGGCGATCGAGGTACTCGCCGAGGGACGGCGTCGACAGCGGGCCTTCGCAGATCTGTAGGCGAGGCGGAGGCGGACCTGAAAGGTCCGCCCTACTGAGGTCCGCCCTACAGGCATTCGACGTAAACCTCGTTCAGGCCGTCATCGCGCATGACGACCTGGTGGACGGGGAACGCGTCGAGGAGCTCGTTCGCGAAAACGACGCCCTCGATGCTGTCCGGGGCTGCCTCGGACGAAGCGAACGGCCGATCGAAGATCCCGCGGAGCGTCTCGCCTTGTGCGGCGCGTGCCGCGGGACTGGCTTCGATCAGCGATAGCCGCAGGCGGCGAAGCAGGTCGGCGTGCCGCGGTTCCATCGCGCGCAGCACGTCAGCAGCAAGACGCCCGTTGCCTGCACCGGCCTCGACGAGATCGAAATGCGGAATCGGGGGACAGAGGACTCGAGGAGGCCCGCCATCTCGGCGATCTGGACGGCGAGCAGCTCACCGAACAAGGGCCCGACGTCGACGCTGGTAAAAAAATCGCCCGCGCGCCCGGAACGTCGGGCGGCGCGGGCGTAGTAGCCGAGCTCGGGATGGTAGAGCGCGAGGTCCATGAACGCGGCCACGGTGAGCGGGCCGCGTTCACGGACGATGTCGGCGATCACTCCTTACGGACGGTGACGAACACCTCGCCGTCGCCGCGCCAGAGCAGGATCCGCGCGTAGCGGCCGGCCGGCACCTGGCCCAGCTCGCGGGCCGCGTCTGCAGCGGTCGCGACGGCCTGACCGTTGACCGACAGGATCACGTCGCGCGGGCGCAGCACGCCGGCCGACGGACCGCCGGGGTCGATGTCGGTAATGATGGCGCCCGACGTTCCCGCCGGCAGCTGCAGCTGGCGCGCGATCTGCGGCGTGAGGTTGTTCAAGGTGAGCCCGAAGCTGTCTGCCCCCGTCTCCTGCGGCGGACCGCCGCGCGGCGTGTTGCGGGCCTGGCGTCCCTGTTCCGCCTCGAGATCCAGCTCCTCGACGGTGACGTTGAGCGTCCGTTCGCGCGCCGGTGCGCCGCGTTCGCTCCGCATCACCTTCAGCGGCACCGTGGTGCCCGGCTTGGTCGCCGTGACCATCTTCACCAGCTCGTTGGTCGTCGTCACCGGCCGCCCGTTGTATTCGACGACCACGTCCCCCGGCTTCAGCCCGCCCTTGTCGGCCGCGCCGCCCGATTCGACGCTGCCGACGACGGCGCCGGCGCGCGACTTGAGGCCGAACTCCTGCTCCTCGCCGGGCTTCACCGCGCTGATCTGGACGCCGATGCGGCCGCGGATCACCTTCCCGGTGTGCAGCTGCGGCAGGAGGTCCCGCACCGCGTTGATCGGCACCGCGAAGCCGATGCCGATGTTGCCCTCCTGGCCGCCCGTTGCTGATGATGGCGGTGTTCATGCCGATCACCTCGCCGCGGATGTTGAGCAGCGGACCGCCCGAGTTGCCGGGGTTGATCGCCGCGTCGGTCTGCAGCATCTCGCTGAAGCGCAGGTCCGACACCGGGAACGGCCGCTCGGTCGCGCTGATCACGCCGACCGTGACGGTGTGGCGGTAGCCGAACGGGTTGCCGATGGCCATCACCCAGTCGCCCGCCGCCATCTGCGACGAGTCGCCGAACTTGGCCTCCGGGAGCGGGTGGTTCGGCTTTTCGATCAGCTGGATGAGCGCGCTGTCGGTCAGCTGATCGTGGCCGATCAGTTTCGCCTCGTAGGTCTGGTCGTCTTCGGCGTAGAGCGAGACCTCGATCTTGTTCGCCCCTTCGACGACGTGGTTGTTGGTGAGGATCAGGCCGTCCTTGCTGATGATGAAGCCGGTGCCGGCGGCGAAGACCGGCGTCTCGCGCTGCGGCCGGCCGCCGCGGCCGCCGGGCGCCTGCGGCTCCTGGCCGTCGGGCGGATCGCCGAAGAACCGGCGGAACAGATCGTCCGGCGACTGGCCGCCGCCGCAAAAACTCCGTCAGGTCCTGCTGGCGGCGGCGCGTCTCGGTCCGGATGTTCACGACGATCGGCGACACCGCCTTCGCGACGTTTCTGAACGTCTGCGCGTCGAGCGCGCCGGTGACCGGCGCGCTGTTCATCGGCGGCGCCGTGAACGTCTGCGCCTGCGACGTTGGCGTCAGGTCGAGACGCGACGCAATCACCAGCCCGACCGCCATCGACGAGACGGCGATCAGCAGCGCGTAAAACAAAGTGGTCTTGCGCGTGGACATCATTCCTCCCTACAACAGCGCCAGCACCCTACAACAGTGCCATTATCTCGGATTGCCGCGGCCCGGTGACCGTGGCGTCCCTGTCGCGCACGATCATGTTGATTTCCGACCGGATCCCGAAGTCGTCGAAGTACACGCCCGGCTCGATCGTGAAGCCCGTGCCGGGCAGCAGCCGCCGGTCGTCGTGCGTCTCGTAGTCGTCCATGTTGACGCCGTTGCCGTGCACCGCCTCGCCGAGGCTGTGCCCGGTGCGGTGCAGGATGGCGTCGCCGTACCCCGCGCCGCGCAGCACGGCCATCGACGCGCGGTCGACCTCGAAGCCGCGGATCTCCTGGCCGGCCCGGGTCCGCTGCTGCACGAGCTCGACCGCCGCGTCGCGCGCGACGCGAACCGCGTTGAACGCCTTGGCGATGCGACGCCGGCACCTCACGTCCGGTATACCCCACCCAGGTGATGTCCGCAAACACCGCGCCCGGCTGGTCGAGCTTTCCCCAGAGATCGAGCAGGAGCACCTCGTCCTTCCCGATCGTCCTCGTCGCCGATGCCGTCGGCAGGTAGTGCGGATCCCCGGCGTTCTTTTCCGCGGCGACGACCGGCGCCGAGTCGCTGACGAGCCCTTCCTCGGTAAACCAGCCGGCCATCAGCTGCTGGATCTCGAACTCGGTGGCCGTCTCGCCGTCCTTGAGCCGCCGCGCCGCTTCGTCGAAGGCGCGATCCTTTATCCGATACAGCTTTTCGGACGCGGCGACGTGAGTCCTGGTCTGTGCGTCGTTCCAGACGGCGGAGAACTGCTGGATGAGGTCGCCCGAGGAGGCGACCTCGACGTTGAACTGCCGCACGAGCTCGATCGTGCCGGCGTCGACGCGCGAGACGTAGGGGATGGCGCACTTCGGCGAGTACTCCATCGCGATCCGCTGCATGCCCTGGAGCAGGCGCTGCAGCCCCGATTCGAGCGCGGCGCGGCCGGAGTAGCGTTCGGTGGTCCCGGGCAGATGCTCGAGCGCGTGCGACTCGATGGCGTGCACCAGGGCGCGCGGCTCGCCGGCCGCGGGGATGAGGTAGTACCAGCGCCGCGTGGTGAGGTGCCCGCCCTGCCGGCCGACGCCGGCGACGTCCACCGCGATTCCATTGATGCCGTGGAAGTCGTACAGCAGCCACCCGTCGAGCCCCTGCGCGCGCAGGGCCGCCTGCACCGCCCCGATGTCGAGCGCCGATGCCGATGAGATCGCGTTGGCCGGAGTCATCCGCGTTTACTGGCGGACCTACGCGGCGGACCTAAGAGGTCCGCCCTACAAAGGTCCGCCCTACTCGAGTATAACCGCTATAATCGGGCTTGATCGGCCTGCCAGCGCCGGGGTGCCTTCCATGATTCGACGAGTGTGCTTCAGCGGCGGCGTTCGTGGCGCTTGCGGCGGTTTCGGGCGTCGGCCAGCAACAGCAGCCGCCGCCCTCGCTCGCAGACCCCCACCTTCAAGGCCGAGGTCGAGTACGTCGAGGTCGACGCGCTCGTCACCGACGCCAAGGGCCAGTTCATCCGCGACCTGACGAAGGACGACTTCCAGGTCTTCGAGGACGGCCAGCGCCAGACGATCAGCACCTTCACCCTGGTCGACCTGCCGATCGAGAAGCTGGATCGGCCGCTCTACGCCGAGGCGCCGATCGAGCCCGACGTGAAGTCGAACGAGCGGCCGTTCGACGGCCGCGTCTACGTCGCCATCCTCGACGACCTGCACACCGACGCGCACCGCACCGCGAACGTGCAAGAACGCGATGCGCCAGTTCATCGAGCGCAATCTCGGCGAGAACGACCTGATGGCGGTCGTGCACACCGGCGGGCGCACCGACGCGGCGCAGGAGTTCACCAACAGCAAGCGGCTGCTCCTGGCGGCGGTCGACAAGTTCATGGGCCGGAAGCTCGTCTCGGCGACCGTGGCCCGCAACGAGCAGTACTTCCGCAGGGGCCGGCGATCCCTGGCGGCCGGATCGCCGACCCCTACGAGCAGGAGCGCGCCTACAACGCGCAGTCGACGATGCGCTCGCTGAAGGAGATCGCCGAGTGGCTGAGCGGCCTGCGCGGCCGGCGCAAGACGATCATCTACGTGAGCGAGGGGATCGACTACGACATCACCGACGTCATCCGCCAGTACGACGCGACGAGCAACTCGGCGTCGATGCTGATCGACGACATCCGCCAGACGATCAACGCCGCGGCGCGATCCAACGTCAGCCATCTACGCCATCGATCCGCGCGGGCTGACCAACCTGTCCGACATCTCGATCGGCGTCGCCGGGTGGGCCGACGCCCAGGGAGGCGCGTCGCCGGACGCTCCAGACGCGACCGGCATCGGCGCGCGCGGCCTGCAGAACGAGCTGTTCCTCTCGCAGATCAACCTGCGGGCGCTCGCCGAGGAGACCAACGGCTACGCCGCCGTCAACTCCAACGACTTCACCGGCGCCTTCGACCGCATCGTCCGCGACAACAGCTCCTACTACGTGCTCGCCTACTACCCGGCGCAGAACCGCCGCGACGGCAAGTTCCACCGGATCCAGGTCCGCGTGTCGCGGCCGGGGGTCACGGTACGCGCCCGCCGCGGCTACATTGCGCCGCGCGTGCGATCGGTTTCGGCCAGAGCCACGCCCGGCGCCGGCTCCTCGGCGGCGGTCACCGAGGCGCTGAACAGCCCGATCGGGGTGAGCGACCTGGCGATGCGGGTGTTCGCCGCCCCGTTCAAGGGCACGGCGCCGAACGCCTCGGTGCTGTTCGGCATCGAGATGAGCGGGCGCGACCTGTCGCTCGACAGCGGCGCGAAGGTCGAGATCGCCTACTTCGCCGTCGACGCGTCGGGGAAGACGCAAGGCCGGGAAGACCGAGACGGTCACGCTCAACCTGCGGCCTGAAAGCAGGGCGCGCATCACGGAAAACGGCCTCCGGTTCTCGAGCCGCATGGATCTGCCGCCGGGACGCTACACGCTCCGCGTCGCGACGCGCGACGTGACCGGCGGCAAGGTGGGATCGGTCAGCTACGACCTCGAAGTCCCCGACTTCGCGAAGAGCCCGCTGAGCATGAGCGGCGTGGTGCTGGCGTCGATGTCGGGCTCGGCGCTGATGACCGCGCGCCCCGACGAGCTGACCAAGGATGTGCTCCCGGCGTCGCCGACCGCGCTCCGCACCTTCCCGCAGAACGACGAGATTGCGCTCTTCGCCGAAGTGTACGACCGCCCGACCCCGCAGCCGCATGCCGTCGACATCACGGCGATCGTCCGCTCGGACGAAGGCTCGGTGGTGTTCAAGAACGAGGAAGAGCGGCAGTCGAGCGAGCTGCAGGGCACGACCGGCGGCTACGTCTACCAGGCGCGCGTGGCGCTGACCGATCTTCGGCCCGGCCTCTACGTGCTGACGCTGGAAGCGCGGTCGCGGGCTCGGCGATCACCCGGCGGCGACCCGCCAGATCCCCTTCCGGGTCGCACCGGCGGGGGCACCTGGTGTACCCGGTGTACCAAGTCCACAGGGCGCACAAGGTGCGCAGGGGGGACAAAGCCAGGCGATGCGGATGCTCGATCGCGGGACGCACAGTAACATCGACGGCGCGCGGCAGGTCGTCGTGCGGACGGCGGCGGACTGGGGCGCGCTGTGGAAGCAGCACGCTGCCGCGAGCGGCCGCTGCCGGCCGTCGACTTCGCGCGCGAGGCGGTGGCGGCGGTGTTTCTCGGGACGCGACCGACGGGCGGGTATGGCGTCGAGATCGTGGGCGCGGGTCAGAAGGCGGGCGCGTTCGTCGTCCAGTACCGGGAAACGAAGCCGGGGGCTGACGCGATTGCCGCGCAGGTGATCACGTCGCCGTTTCTCCTCGTCGCGATGCCGAAGGTCGACGGCGACGTGACGTTCGAGCGCCTGCCGTAAGGCGCTACGGCTTTTTCGTCGTAGCGGCCGGCGCGGTGGTCGTCGGCTTCGCCGGCTTTGCTGTCCCCGAATCGGTCGTCGGCTTCGGCGCTTCCAGCTTGTTCACCTTCACCGGCTTGATCGTCCCGTTGGCGTGCTTGTACTGGCGCTGAAAGCCCGTCATCCCGACCTTCCACACCGTCTGGATCTCCACGACCGCTGTTTCGCCCGGCTGCAGCAGGCCGTTGATGACACCGCGGCCGGCCGTGACCTGCCCGCCTGCCTTGTCGTACCAGGTTTCGT
Source organism: uncultured Acidobacteriota bacterium (assembly GCA_963825245.1). Classification (GTDB taxonomy): domain Bacteria; phylum Acidobacteriota; class Vicinamibacteria; order Vicinamibacterales; family CAVVIG01; genus CAVREM01. Next base: position 717,476 of record CAWGSJ010000013.1, on the reverse strand, counting down.
CGATCTGCAGCCGCGCGATCGGCCCCGCGGAGGCGTTCCTGACGGTCATCTTGGTGATGACCATGTCCCCCTTTCGCTCGGGCTTGGGGTCGACCCACTCGAGCGCGGCCTCGCCGCGGATCGGCGGCATCAGCTTTTTCCCGGCGAGGACGGAGGTCATCGGCGGCGCCTGGGACGTGGGGGGCGGCTGGGCTGTGGTGGTGGCTTGAGCGAACAGCTCGACGCCGAGCAGGGCAGCCGCCGCGATCGAGGCCGCGAGGGCGAAACGGGCGCGCATAAGATCCTCCCGAGGAAATGAGCGGGGTCAGACCAGACTCTCTAACTCACCAACTCACCAACTTCGGCCGGGATTATACCTACATCTCGCCGTTCCAGTCCTCCGGCTCGGGGTTGACGGATCGGAAGATCTCCATGTGCCACTTGCCGCCGCCCCAGGGCTCGATGACCTCGGCGGCGATGACGTCGACCAGGAGCTCGGAGAACAGCCGTCCCTCGGGATCGTTCTCGAGGTGGTAGGCCGACTCGTCCCAGCCGAAGTTGGGGTAGAGCGTGAGGGTGAGGAACAGGTCGTAGCCGTCGTCGACGACGATCAGCTGGCCGCAGGGGCGTTTCACCGTGGAGTGATAGATGAGGTATTTCTCGGCGCTGTGGGCGCGGATGTAGCGCTTGAGGGCGAACTCGCGCGCGACGATTTCCTCGACGGCGATTTTCTTGTCCCAGCAGTCGCGGCAGTATTTCTCCTCGCCGCGCGGCTCGGAGACCTCCTTGGCGCCGCACAGCGCGCACCGCGATTTTTGGACCGACGACTTGCGGGACATGCCCCCCAATTTACAACTGACCCCAGCGAATGTCCAAACCTCACGGGCGCTTCGCTGAAGGGTGCTGCGACTTCGCTGACCGTGCTTTGAACTCACGCTGCAGAGGGCTGCGGCTTTCGCTGCTGTCGCGCTGGCGCGACGCAGTTGCGCCCGCCGACCAGGTCGGGCCGGCGCCTGCGGGCCGCTCCAACTGATCAGATGGTTTGCGTCAGGTCGAAGCCTTGAGCCTGGCAGCGTAGCCAGAGCCGCTGATCAAGTGCGCGCATCCGTTTTGTCATAGGAAGTCGTCTCTTGTGGTGCGATGGGCAGGCGCACCATAGTGCACGAGCACGTGCCAGAGCTGCTTCAAGTGCTGAAGTACTTCTTCGCGGCTTCCCCAATCGCGCCACACCTCGGGATGATGATGCAGCGATGCTTCGGCTGTTCCAATCAGAGCAGCATCTATCATCCGATTCTCGCCGGCAATCCGCTGTGCGAGACGGGGCATCTCGGGCCCACGAAAATCGTCCGGCACCTCCCCTACAGCCAGCCGGAAACCGCAATGCCAACGCAGGGGGAATCCGTATCGCAAAGCGAGTTCACGCAGCGTTTCTCCAGTACTTGTCGGCGCAAATGCCGGGTCTGCAACCAATAAGTCGACGTCTTCGTGCAGGTCGACCGGCCCGTGCACCTGGGCTTCGATCTGGGTGTCGAGTACGCGCCCCGCTGGCAGATCGGTCGGTTCCTTCCTCGGGCTCGCGAGTTCCCCGAGAACGTCCAGCAAGCTTGCGACGGTCAAGTTCGAAAGTCCGAGCGTGGGTGCGCGAAACGGCGGCCACGGTGGAGCCGCCATCCCGCCTGCCTCGATCTCTCCGAACAGCGCCGCCATGACGTTGTCCATCTGCCCTATCATCCCGAGCCGCTCCGACGCACGCGGATCTTCGCTACCCGCGAACGTGAGCGACGTACGGCTTGATACGGCAGGTTTCATCACGAAATAGCACGATCCGAACCGCGGAATCGGGCCGTCGGCATAGCGAACCAGCTCCAGAGCTCCATACTTGGGACGTTCCGAATCGCTGACGCCGCTTGCGTGATAGGCGCCCCCGAACAGCGAGCGCTCCCACGAGTCCCGCGCCCCGCCTGGAAATGCGGAGAGACTTCCCGTCGACAGCCCCGTCTCGAACTGATTCCGGTATACGCCGTCCTTCAGGAGAGCTTCGGCCACCGGGATAGGCTTGGTGCCGAACCGGTCCGGATGGAAGTGGAGCACCACTCGAGCGTGCACCCGTACGCACTCAATCGCCGCGGCATAAGCTGTGATTTCGGAGCCGGCGCGATGGAGGATTTCCGCGATGTACGAACTGCTGACAGCCTGTTGGTGGCGCACCAGGCCGAGCACATGGGTCAGGGCAACGCGAGGCGGCACGGAGAGACGCGAATATCGCGGGTCGTGCGTGTTCACGGTTATCTCGACAGGCGTCCGTGCCAACGATCTCTTCTCCGTTCTTTCTCGGTCGCCCCGGTGCTCCGTTGTTTATCCGTTTCCTCCGCCCCCTCCGTTCTCAGCTGAATGACATCACCGCCAAATACCCGAACAGCAGCAGCCCCGCGCCCGAGTACCGCGTTGACGAGGATGCCGGAGCGCAGGCTGCCCTGCATTCGTTTCGAGTTGTTCAGCCACAGCAGTGTGCTGATGACGAACGGAAAGAACAGCGACCCGACGATCGTGTACGCGAAGACGAGGCGGACGGGGCGGCCGAAGATGAGTGCCGAGATCGATCCGAGCGTCAGGTAGGCGGCCCAGCCGCGGTACGCGGGGCCCTGTTGGCCGCCGGGCGCGCGCCGGCGCCACAGGTGGACGAAGTCGTCGAACAGGAACGGCACGCCATGCCACACGCCGAGCACCGCTGAAAACGCCGCACCCCAGAAGCCGATCAGGAAGATCGCGCGACCGAGCGGTCCGGTCTCGACCGCGATGCGGTCCGCGAGCAGCAGGCAGAGCCGCGGTCCCTCGTCGAGAATCGCGCCTTCCCAGGTAATCTGCGTCGAGAGGAACATCATCGCCAGCGCGAAGACGAATGCCAGCCCGAACGAGAACAGCAGATCGATGCGTGCGGTGTTCGACGCGCCGCGGACCCGACCAGCCCTCCTCCCGCATCCAGTAGCCGTACGACAGGAGCGTGACGGTCCCGCCGATGCCCCCAATGAGCGACAGGACGTAGCCGACTTCGAGATCCGAGCGCGCGCCGACCATCGACCAGTCGGCGCCTGACCGAACGATGATCAGCAGCACCGTCGCGATCACCGCCGTCACCTTGAACGCGATGAACCACTTGACGACGGCGAGGAACTGCCCGTAGCGCCCGAAGTAGACCATCGCGAACGCCGCCGCCGCATGCAGGATGCCCCACGTCTGGACCGACACCGACGGGAACACCGCCGCCGGCACGAGTGCGCTGGCCGACACGAGCGCGCTCGCCACCATGTAGCTCCAGATGACGAAGTAGATGAAAAAGCCGATCAGGACCGGCGCCGGCAGGTTATCGCGCCAGCCTTCGACCAGCGTGCGATCGGTCGCGAGCTGCCAGCGGGCGGCCCCTTCGGTGATCGTGTATTTGATCAGGACGCCGGCCGCGAGCGCCCAGATGAGCGTCAGCCCGTATTCGGCGCCCGCGATGATTGACGACACCATGTCGCCGACACCGATGCCCGCCGCCGCGAGTAGCAGGCCCGGGCCGAGATCGGCCAGACGGAACCGGCTCATCGGGCGTCCTCTCTATAGATGGCCAGGACGGCCGCAAGGGCGTTTCCGCATGTCGTAGTCGCGATAGCGATTGGGCAGCGACAGGCCGGCAGCGGCTTCGGCCGGTGTCTTGCCCGGCGCGCCTCGCCTGGCGCACGGCGTCGACGAAGTCGCGCGTGAAGTCGGCGTACTCCTCGACGTCGCTCCACCGCATCATCCGCGGCGTCGAGATGTCGACCGAGGTGGCCGCCGGGTCGCGCGTGTCCGCCAGCCCTTCGGCATGGCCGGTCACGACCCGCGTCACACCCTTGATCTCGGTCGCGACGCGGCGGAGCGTGTCGGCCAGCGCGACCACGCTCCCGCCCGCGGCGGCGTCGACGATCGGCGCCGATTTCGACGGAAAGAGATCGCCGAGGTAGGCGAGACGCTTCTGCGGAAACACCACGACGAGATCGCCGTTCGTGTGGCCGCGGCCGAAGTAGTAGAGGTCGATCTGATCGGGGCCGCTGAGCAGCGTCAGCCTGTCGGTGACCGTGCGGCGTCGCGCCGGCGGCCGCCGCCGCGTTGGCGTGGGCGACGATCTCCACCTTGCCCGGGAACTCCTTGTTGCCGCCCGCGTGATCGGGATGTGCGTGCGTGTTGATGATGGTTGCCACCGGCTGATCGGTCGCCGCCTCGATCGCCTCGCGAATCGGCGCGCCCCAGCCTGGCAGCTTCGTGTCGATCACGACGACGCCATCGTCGCGCATCAGCGCCAGCGTGTTGCCGCCGCCGCCGATCAGGACGTAAAGGATGTCGCCCGGGCCCAGAGTCCGCAACCGGACAGAACGTGTTTCCTGAGCAGCGGCTGGGACAGCGAGCGCGATCAGGACGACGAGGACAGCAGCGCCGACACACCTCGCGAACAGCGACGGTAATAAGCAGCAGCGGCCAACTTTTTTCCACTGGCGGCGGGGCCCCACCCCCGCCGCGAACTTACGCCGATGCCTCGCCTCGGATTCGCTTGTCCTCGGCGAGGCATGGCCGCGGGCGCTCGTGATTGGACGCATCACTTTCCATCGACCGCGAGCGACGCGGCGATGATCTCTTCATCGTTGCGCGCGTAGATGTGGCGGTTCGCGTAGGCGGGATGCGACCAGTTGACGCTCACCAGCTCGCGGCGGTTGCCTGGCGGCGAGGTCGGCTTCAACAGGAACGTCCGGCTGATTTCCTCGTAGCCGCCGGGCCCGGCTTCACGATGACCAGCTCGCCGCGATCGTTGTTGATGAACAGCCGGTCGCCGTGGCGGACGATCTGGCCCGACACCCAGCGGGCGCGCTCCTTCGTCAGCGCCTGCGATCTCCCAGATCCGCTCGCCGGTCTTGGCCACGCAGGCAGCGGAACTGGCCGTAGCTGCAGATGCCGTAGATGTAGTCGCCGATGATGACCGGCGTCGCCGTCGGTCGCATGGAGACCGTCGGTCTGGATCTCGTTGTCGCTCTTGCCCTTCCACAGCACCGTCGCGCCGGCTTCTGCTCGTCGAGCGCGAGCATCAGCGGGCCGTCGTAGAAGTTCGTGAAGAACAGCAGCGAGCCGGTGTGAATCGGTGTCGCCACGGTCATCGACGCGCCCACCTTGTACGGCTGCTCCCAGTACACTTTTCCCGTGACCGGATCGAGCGACGCGACCGCGCCGGGGTACCAGATGATCAGCTGCCGCGTGCCGCCGGCGCTGATGATGATCGGCTGCGCGACGCCCAGCTCGGATTCAGACGACAGCGCGCGCCACAATTCCTTGCCCGTCAGCTTGTCGAAGGCGACGACCTTGGCGTCGGGACGTCCGCCGACGAGCGCGATCAGGCGCGGTCCGTCGACCAGGGGCGAGCTCGAGAATCCCCAGTCCCATCCCCATTTCGCGCGATCGGCCCCGTAGTCGGCGACGAAATCCTTCTTCCAGACGACCGCGCCGGTGTCGGCGTTCAGGCAGAACAGCTTGCCGTCGGCGCCCGCGAAGTACACGCGATCGCCGTCGACCGTCGGCGTCGCCCGCGGGCCGAGTCCGTAGGACATGCCGCGATAGTCGACCTCCCACTCCTGCGTCCAGAGAATCTTTCCCGGTCTTCTCGTCGAGCGCCAGCGCGCGTTCGATGCCGCGCGGCCGCTTCGTCTCCGCGTAATCCATCGACGAAGACGCGTCCGTCTGGCGACTGACGGGCCCGCGAACCCGGCCTTCACGGGCGTTCGCCAGAGGATCTTCAGGCCGTCGGCGGGGAAACGCTCGACGATGCCCGTCTCGGTCCATACGCCCAGGCGTCCCTTGCCGCGGATCTCGGGCCAGTCTTCCGCCGCGAGCGCCGCGCCGGCCGAGATCGCGAGGACGACAGCCATGCCCAGCTTGCGCATACGCACCTTATATACTTCCCGCGGAGTTCACCGCTGACAGCGCCCGGCGTCCGAACATCGTCGATCGTCTGGATCGCCGTGCTGATCCTGCTCGCGACGATAGCTTACGCGACCCGCGTCCGGCGCGAGATGGTGGATTTCTCGGTCTATCGGACGGCCGGCGCCCGGGCCATTGAAGCGGCGCCGCTCTTCCGCCCGGACGACGGCCACTATCAGTTCAAGTACTTCCCCGCCTTCGCGCTCGCCATGACGCCGTTCGCCGTGGTCCCGGAGGAAGCGGCCAAGGCGATCTGGTTCGGCCTGTCGGTGGCGCTGCTCATCGTCCTGGTGCGCATGTCCGTGCGCACGCTGCCCGGCCGCAGGCATTCGGAACGGCTGCTCGCCTGGATGGCCGTGGTGCTGATGGCCAAGTTCTACCTGCACGAGCTGAATCTTGGTCAGTCCAACCTCCTGCTGGGCGTGCTGCTCGTCAGGCGCACTGGCGGCGGCGTTGAGTGGCCGTGGAGGGTGGTCGGGAGTGCTGGTCGGCGCCGGCGTGTTCGTGAAACCGTACGCACTGATCCTGGTGCCCTGGCTGCTGTTTGCTGCGGGCATCAGCGGCCTCGTGGCATTTGCGGCGACGTTCGTGGGCGGATTGCTGCTGCCGGCCGCGGTCTACGGCTGGTCGGGCAACCTTGAACAGCTCCGCGGCTGGTATTGGACGGTCACCGACACGACCGCGCCGAACCTGCTCGCGCCCGAGAACGTGTCGGTGGCGACGATGTGGGCGAAATGGCTCGGTCCAGGGACTCAGGCGTCGATGCTGGCGACCGTCACCGCTGCTGTCGTTGTGGCGGTGGCAGCGTCCGCCTGGATCTGGCGGCGTCGAGCCCCGCAGCCGGCCTACCTCGAGTTTGGCCTTCTGATGCTGCTCGTCCCGCTCATCTCGCCCCAGGGGTGGGACTACGTCCTGCTGCTCGCGACGCCAGCCGTCGTGTGCCTGGTCGATCGCTTCCCCGAGAGGGGGCGTCCGTGGCGGATCGTCACGGCGACGGCGTTCGCCGTTCATGAGCTTCACGATTTACGACGTGCTCGGACGTTCGCTCTACGCTCGGATGATGGCGCTGTCGGTCGTCAGCGTCGCCGCGCTGGTGCTCGTCGTTTGCCTCGTGTTGGTGCGGCGGCGTGGAGCCGCGTGAATCGCGCGCGTTTCGACGACGTGCTTCGAACTGACGCGGTAGGGTGCTGCGGCTTCGGCGAACGTGCTTAGAACTGACGCCGTAGTGTGCTGAAGAATCGATCACACTTCGGCGAGTTATCGACGCACTCTGGAGCGTCAGCTCAAGAGCACTCTACAGCGTGAGTTCAAAGCACTCTACAGCGTGAGTTCGAAGCACTCTACAGCGTGAGTTCGAAGCACCCTCCAGCGTACGTTGTCATCGGACAACGAACAGTGAGCGTTCACCCTCAGTGGCGATAAGCGTGAGCGGCATCTGGAGCTCGACGTACTCGAGCAGTTCCGCCGGCGCGAGCTCGCGGTTGACCATGACGAACGCGATGCCGTCCTGCGCGAGCAGCGAGGCGGCTTCCGCGAGATTCGGCAACGGCTTTGACGGGGTATGGCGGCCGGACAGTGCGAGCAGGCCGTCAATCAGCGGATCGGCCGCGTAGCCGGCGACGATCGACGGAGACATGCGGGAGACGACGCCGCCGACGATCGGCCGGCGGTGGATCAGCTGGTAGGCGAGCGCGCGGTGGTCGAGGAAGCCACGGCCGGTGAAGCTGTCGCGGATGCCGACCGGCAGCTCCAGCAGGGCCCCGCGTTCCGGTCGATCGCGCAGCGTCTCGTAGATCGGCGGTCGATCGACCTCCACGGTCGGAAACGGGGTCGGCAGGTAGTCGAGGAGGATGATGAGCGCCATGGCCGCGATGCCGATCCAGCGGCGCCGCGAGGGCTCCTGCGACCTCGAGATCGCGATCGCGCCCAGGACGGCCATCGCGAGCGAGACCACGACGATCGCACGTCCCGGGATGCGGGCGTTGGCGGCGATCGGGATGTAGCGGACGAGCGTTTCCGGCAGGATCATCCCGGTCGTGTACCCGAAGACCCGCAGGTGCGGACCGAGCGCCCAGACGAAGAAGACGGCGCCGATCGCCGTCCAGTAACGGACGATCCGATCGGACCAGTAGCGGCGGACGGTCCACGCGGCCAGAATCAGCGGCGCGATCCCGAGCCATGCGCCGCTCTCGATCGGGTCGATCTCCAGCCATTGGTACGACGCACGGACGACGTCTCCCCAGAGGCCGTGAAACGGGTTTCCGAGCATCAGGGTGGCGGGATCGATGCCCTTCGGCGCGTTCCGCCAGAAATACCGCTGGGACACGTACTCGCCGCGAAGGATGACGCCGGCGCCGTTGACGAGAATCGGCAGCGCGACGACCGCGGCGACCAGCGCGATCGTGGCGAGCGCGGCAATGCCCCAGCCTTCGACGGGCCGCACCGCGAGAGCCGGCCGCCATCGCGCGAGTGCCGCGAAGGCCAGCAGGATCCACAGCACCTGCAGAGGGTTGAACACGTCCCGCGCGAGGATGTGGACGCCGGCGACGGTGACGTCGAATCCGCCCGTCGCCAGGATCGCCAGGATCACGATCACGTCCACGACCGCCAGCGTGACCAGGATGCGCGCGGTGCGCATCGATGCCGCCGTCGCGCCTCGGGCAGTCACCGACCAGTCGCGCGCAGCCAGCAGGAACGCGCAGATCGCGAAGGCGATTTCGTAGACGACGTAGTAATAGTCGATGTAGGCGGTCGCCCCGAGAATGATGCCGGCGGCGATGGCAGCAAGTAACGGCGGCCCTAAGAGGGCCGCGCTACGGCCGCCTTGAGGGGGTTGTAGGGCGACCCTCTTAGGGTCGCCAGGATCGCCAAACGCACTTCCCACCGCCAGCGCGAACAGCGGCAGCGTCCACGCCGTGGTCAGGTTGAAATGTCCGTTCAGGTGCGCGGCGAGGTACGGCGATCCGCCGAAGATAAGCCCCGCGATCGCCGCCGCGGCGGCGTCGCGCGTCATGCGCCAGGCGAGAACGTAGGCGCAGAAGCCGTTCAGGAAGAGCGACGCGAGGATCGTGACGTTCATCGCCGTCAGCGGCGGGAGGCGTTCGAGCAGCGTCGCGCCCGCGAAGGCGTTGAGCGCGGTGTGCGTGTGCAGCGTGAGGTCGGTCCCGAATGGGGCGAACAGGTACGGTGTGGAGAAAAAGCGCTCGCTCGATCCGAGCGCTTCGCGCATCCACCAGAAGTTCCAGAGGAAGTTGGCGTTGTCGCTGACGCCGGCGCCGGCCAGGTGTGTGCCGGCGACCGCCACGAGCGGGAAGCTCCACGTCAGCGCCAGCGCCGCCATCGCGCCGGCGGCCGCGAGATGGCTGAGCAGGCGCGATCTCTGTGACGTCACCGTTCAGTGGCTGATTATAGTCGCCGCGTTCACGCCGACGCGACGGCCTGGCGCGGCTGATGGCGGCGTATCTGCGCTGCAACGCGGACGGAGAAGTATCGCCGGGCAGCGGGCAGGGAGGACCCGGCGCGGCCCCGCGGCCGCGCCGGTCGTGACTACTTGCTCAGGCGGATGATTTCGTTCTGCAGCTGCTGGAACGCCGCGCCGACGTCCTCTGCCGACTCGGCGAAGAAGAACTTTCCTTCCAGCTGCGCGTTGTTGTAGTCCGGCGAGCGCTTGTCGTTCGCCATGCGCATCAGGATCGACTCGGAGGTTTCCTGGAGCGTGCCGAGACCGTACCTGACGAGCTCGCCCATCCCGATCGTGTAGATGCGGACGGGATAGTCGCCGTCATCGTCATTGCGCGCCTCGTTCGCGATGAACTCGACGAGATTCCTCGCGGCGTTGTTGACATTGAAGACCTGCGCCGGGTACCGGCCGGTCGCGACGTTCTGCTGCCGGAGGCCGCGTCTCTGGTCCTGCCTCACGCCGTTGACGTAGATGTTGGGCGACTGGAGCGGAAACGTCGTCCGGATTCCCGCGCTGCGGTGCTGCGAGATGGTCGCTTGCAGGGGCAGCCACGGCACCTGCGCAAGCGTCTGGGTGCTGTTCCAGTTGCTCGTTGTGAGGGAGTAGTTCGTGCTCCCGGCAGCCCCCGTTTCAGTGTCGTACAGACCGGCAATCGCCGGGTTCATCCACGTCTGGTTGTCGGGATCGGGTGAGTTCTTGGGAAAGTCGGCGGTCCGGAGCCCCTTGGTCACGGTCGGCGCGGCGTCGTAGTAGCCCGGGACGCTGTTCGAGGCGCCGTCCGTGAAGAGCACCATGACGCGAAGGGTCGACTGGGATCCGCCCGGCACGCTTCGAACCTCGTCCCAACAACGATACAGACCCTGGACCATCGCGGTGCTGCCGCCCGGCAGATTCTGCGGAATCGCCGCGATCATTCCGTTCTTGTCGAAGCCGCGGCTCGAGGGCATCGCCTGGATCACACGCCCGCCGTTACCGAAGAAGACGAGCCCAAGCCGATCGTGCACGGGGTCGAACGCGTCCACGAACGCGCGTGAAGCGTCTCGCACAGCCGCCCACCTCCACCCGATGGAGCTCGACACGTCGAGGGTGAGACAGAGGTCGACCATGCGGCGCCGGGCTTCTCCCAAGGCCGCGACCGGCACTTCCTCGTACTGGGCAAGCCGCATCAGCGACGTCCACATGCGCGCGTTGCCGGTGACCGTGATGATGTTCTCGGCCCGCGCCATGTCGGTCTGCAGGTCGAAGCCCATCGACGGCGCGCCGATCGTGCCCATGAATCCGGCGGGGAAGTTGGCGTTGAAGACGCGGCGGGCCTCACCCTCGGGGTCGCCGCTGTTGAGCATGCGTGCCGCGGCCAGTGCCGCGCCGTCGACCGCCTTGCTCAGCTGCGCCTTGACGACGTACGCGCGTCCGCTGTCGGTCGCCAGCCCCGCAAAGAGGAGGATCGCCGAAAGCGCCACGGTGACGTAGATCAGGGCGGCGCCGCGCTCGGTGGTGATGCGAGTGTTATGTGTCGTCATAGCCTTATACATGCCGTGGTACCGATGCCGGTCCACGCTCTAGAAGTACGCGATCGAGTACAGAATGTTCGGCACTTGCAAGCCGAAGTTGGCGAGCGGCGTCAGCACCTGGTGCCTGGTAAAAATCTCCGTCACGTAGATCATTCCGCCTCGCGCTGCGATCAGGTCGTCGGAGACGTTGGTCACCTGCAGGCCGGCCGAGTTGTCGGAGTTGATGGCCTGGTAGTCGGGTGGTCCGCCGAACGACCCGCCGCCGTTCAGCTTGCTGCTGGCGGACAGCGCGCCGAACTCCAAGCGTTGATACAGGAACACCTGGTTGTAGTTGGTGGTCCCGGTCGTTGCACCCTTCTTGAGGACGGAGAAGATCACCCTGGAGTGGGTGTCGAAATCGACCGGGCGCGCGCTCATCGCCCTGAGCGCCGTCGCCGCGTCGACCAGCGTCGTGTTGCGCGAAATCAGGTTCGATCCTTCCCGTGCCAGCTTGGTCACGACGTGCTGATCGAGCATCCCGAAGGAGATCTCGACCACGCCGAGCCCCACCATCACCAGGATTGGCAGCATGAGCGTCATCTCTATGAGCGACTGCCCACTGCTGCCGCGAAGACGGTGAACGTGAGATGTGAATGTCATTCGAATCGATCCTCGTTCTTCATCGCCGACTCGGCGTGCAGGGTGACCTGCCCGTTCGGCGGAAAAAACGGTGCCAGAATGAACACCTTGTGCGTGTAGTTGATCGAGAGCCGCTCGACGTCCCCGGCTCCGCCCAGGCCGTTGACCCAGTTGCCCCCGGCCAGCCGGCTGAACGTGATGTCCCCGTCGTCGATCGTGAGCGTGGGCGCGGCGTTCCTGAGGGCCGCCTTGATCGACTCCTGCCGCGACATCCCGTTCATCGCACTGCCGGTGATCCCGTATCGGACCGCCTGGCTGGCGGCGCTTTCGAGCGCGAGATGGGTGTAGAAGAGCAGGCCGAAATCGACGATCCCGAAGGTGAGGAGCACCAGGATCGGCATGACCAGGCCCATCTCGATGAGCGATTGACCCCGCTCGCGATTCCGTGGTCGGCTTTCGGTTCTGACATCGGTCTGCATAGCTGCATCCCCGCCGATTGAAATGACGCGAAATGACGCGACCCATGTCTGCGCAATGCCGTTGCCAGAAGAGGCGGGAGCGCCGAGATCGAATGGATTCAGTGACTTGACGGGGCCTGCCCGGCCCGCCCGGGGGGTGCCGGTGCGGCGGCCGCGTTACAAAATCGCGCACGGCGGGCACATGATTGTGCGTGCGAGTTTCTGTCACCCGCCGTCAAGGCGCCTGGAGCGACACATCACGAATTTGTGATCAGCGCCCATGGCCGGAGCCCACGGGGTGATAATCGCCTCCTTACATGACGAAGCGGCCGGCGGCCAGGTGGTGGGCGGCGCTCGGCATCGCGCTGTTCGTCATCACGGCCTGGCCGCCTGACGAAGATAAGAGCCTGCTTGCGAAGTTCGTGAACTGGGCCGTCGATCCCACTGGTGAGCTCCCGGTGCTGCCGCCGCAGCTCGGCTACGGCCTGGGCGACGACCCGCAGGCAGTCGAGGCGCGCGACGCGCAGGTGCGCCGCTACGACGAGCTGTATAACCGGGGCGGTTGGACGAGAGCGCGGCTGGAGCTGAAGGTCGCGGGAGATCCGCTGCCGCGCGGAACCGAACGGCAGCTGCTGCTGGCGGTCGCAGCAGCTGCCGTGTTCGTCGTGTTCTGGCTCACTGCGCGATCGTGATCTTCTCCACGGTCCACGTCGAGCAGTCGCCCTTGTAGAGCACCGTCTCCGACTCGCAGTGCAGCTCGTGGATCAGGCAGCCGCTCTGGCCGTGATTGAGCGAGGTCTGCGCCCAGCCGATCAGTTTTCCATCCAGGCTGAACTTGTAGATCTTCCCGTTGCCGTCGCCGCTGAACAGGTACTGCGTCGCGCCGGGGTTCGTGCACACCGTCCACGGCGCGCCCATGCCTTCGATGATCCGCACCGGGTTCAGATCCGGGTCGTACACCTGCACCCGCCGGTTGCCGCGATCGGCCACGTAGATGTTGCCCTTGGCATCCGAGGTGATCCCGTGTGGCGTGTTGAACTGGTTCGGGTTGCTGCCTCGATCGCCGATCGCCTTCACCCAGTTGCCGTTCTTGTCGAACTTCGCGACGCGTGAGTTGTTGTACCCGTCTGAGACGAAGATGTTCCCCTGCGTGTCCCAAGTGACGTCGGTCGGGCGGTTGAACACCCCGGGACGCGCCGGCGGCGTGCCTTCGAGCTTGTTGCCCTCTTCGACGAAGCGCTCCAGCCAGTCGAGCGGTTCCTCCTTCCGGCCGAGCGTCATCGCCACGCTTGCGTCCGGGCGGTACTTCACGACCATGTTCGAGCCTTCGTCGACCATCCAGACGTTGTCTTCCCTGTCGACGCGGACGGTGTGCGCGAAGCCCGCCGCATAGTTGTTCGGGCCCCACTCCTTCACGAACTTCAGACTGGGATCGAACTCGAAGAGCATCGACGCCGCGCTGCCCTTGACGGTGGCGGTCTTGCCGGTGCGCGTGAACACGAACAGGTGGCCGCGCGAGTTCTTCGCGACGCCGACCGCCTCGCCGATCGTCTGGCCGGGTATGGTGAGCTTGAGCACTTCCTCGGTGACCTTCAGCTGCGGGGTGTTCTTCTCGAGCGCCGCCTGCTTCTGTTGCTGCTCAGCGGTGCCGGCCAGTCCGCCGCCGCGCCCCGCGGGCGGGGCTGCGGCGCGGCCTTCGCGGCCCTGTCCAGCCGGTTCGGGCGGCCGTTGAGCAGACGGCTCCGCACATGCGGTCATGGCGACCGCCAGCGCCAGCGTCATCACGATGTGTGGCTTCATCATCGTTCTCCTCCTCGAGAACCGGTGGGCGACTGAAACCGGGAACGGAGTATAAGGCCTTCAGACTTCAGACTTCGCACTTTCGACTTCAGTGAACCCTGGCCGGACCATACAGCACGCGCCCCGGGCGCTTCCCGGTCATCCCGCCGTTGTCGAACACCACCTCGCCGTTGACGACGACGAGCGCGACCCCTTCGGCGTACTGATGAGGCTGGTCGAAGGTGGCGCGGTCGCGGACGAGGTTCGGATCGAACAGCGCCAGGTCGGCCTTCAGGCCCTCGCGCAGGACGCCCCGGTCGCTCAACCCGAGGCGCTGGGCGGGGAGCGACGTCATCTTGCGGACCGCGTCCTCCAGCGTGAGGACCTTCAGCTCCCGCACGTACCGGCCCAGGACGCGGACGAACGTGCCGTAAGCGCGTGGATGCGGATTGGCGCGGCCGAACACGGCCACGTCGCTGTCGGAGGCGATCATCGCGGCGTGATGCCGGAGGATGCGTTGAAGGTCCTGCTCGTCCATCGCGTGGAAGATGCCGCCGCAGTTGCCCTGCTCGATCAGCCACAAGGCCGTTTCGGCGGCGTTCTGGAGCGTCGGCTCGAGACCGCGGGCTCGCGTGACGTCGCCGAGGCGCTTCCCGTCCAGCGAGGGGTCCCACTCGCACCGCGACAGCTGGACGTTTTGTGGATCGCCGCCGCCCCGCTCGTCGCGGATGATCCGCATCGTCTCGTTGCGGATGTCCGCGCGCGCTCCAGCGTCCTTCAGCCGCTTCAGCATGGCGGCCGTCCCGCCCTCCTGGGCCCAGGCCGGGAGGAGTGCTGCCGCGATGCCGGTTGCTGATGCCGTGTAGGGATAGACATCGATTGTCGTGTCGACGCCGCGCGCCCGCGCCTCGTCGACGAGGCGAAGCGTGTCGACGCTCCGGCCCCAATTCGCGGTGCCGATCACCTTGTGATGCGTCACCTGTGTCGGCAGCCCGCCCTTCTCGCCGATCTCGATCGTCTCGCGCACGCTCGCAACCACGCGGCTCGTTTCCTCGCGCATGTGCGAAATATGGATGCCGCCCATGGCGCCGGCGACCCTGGTCAGCTCGATGACTTCTGCAGTGGGCGTGAACGTGCCGGGAACATAGAACAGCCCCGTGCTCAACCCGAATGCACCATCGGCCATCGCGGTGCGCACCAGTCCGCGCATCTTGTCGAGCTCGCCGCTGGTCGCCGGCCGATTGATGGAGCCAATCACCGCGTCGCGAATGGAGCCCTGTCCGACAAAGGTGCCGAGGTTAGGCGTCAGGCGCGCCGCCGCGGCTTTTTCGAGGAATGGCCCGATCGGCAACGGCGACGATCCGTCCGGCCCCTCGATGAGCGTCGTCACCCCCTGTCGAACCGAGCTGTCGGCAGTCGGCGCTTCGAAGATGTTCCGCCGCGCGTGCGAGTGGATGTCGATAAACCCCGGAGTCAGCAGGAGACCGCCGGCGTCGATTGTGCGCGGCGCCGGCAGGTCGATGCGGGGTGCGATGCGCGCGATCGTGTCGCCGCGGACCGCCAGGTCGCCGCGATACCAGGGATTGCCGGTGCCGTCGACAATCCGCGCGTTTCGGATGATCAGGTCGTAGGCCGCAGGCTGCTGCGTGCCGGCCAGGCCGGCATCCATCACCGCGAGCAGAACGATCGGCGCGACGAAGCGACGCCGCTGGATGTGTGGCATGGGGGCGGTAACGTTCACGGCCGTCGGCCGCCAGATTATAGGGAAATCCCGTGCGCGCCGGCCTTGAATTCCGTCAGCGCTGCCAGTATGGTTAGCGGCGCTTTTCGAAAAAACGTCGCAGCCGGGGAGTATCCATGGCCGTATCCACGATTCCGGTCAGGTTGGCGCCGCGTCGTTTCGGTGAAACTGCCCGTCGCGATCTCTGGTGGGTTTACCCGCTGGCGGTCGCGCTCGGCTTGTCCACGTTCGTCGTCTACGCGACGTGGGCCGCCTTCCAGGGCGAGCACTACACGTACGGCCCCTACCTGTCCCCGTTCTATTCCCCCGAAATCTTCGGCGACTCACCGCACAGCTGGTTCGGACCGCGGCCAGCGGCGTGGCCGTCGTGGCTGCCGTTCTCGCCGGCGCTGCTCATCCTGCCGATCCCGGGCCTTTTTCGTGTTGACCTGCTACTACTACCGCGGCGCGTACTACAAGGCGTTCTGGGCGGATCCGCCTGCGTGCACGGTCGGCGAGCCGCGGACCAGCTACTGGGGCGAGAACTCGTTTCCGCTGATCCTGCAGAACGTCCATCGCTACATGCTGTTCATCTCGGTCGGCGTCCTCGCGATTCTCACCTACGACGTGTGGCATGCCTTCTGGTTCACCGATCCGGCAACCGGCGCCGAGTCGTTCGGCATCGGCGTCGGCACGATCGTCCTCGCGGCGAACACGATTCTCCTCGGCGGGTACCTGTTCGGCTGCCACTCGATGCGCCACGTCGTCGGCGGATGCGTCGATCAACTCTCGCGGGCGCCGCTCGGCGTCCGCGCTTACGACTGCGTCACCTGCCTCAATCGACGCCACATGGTGTGGGCCTGGATCAGTCTCTTCGCCGTTGGCTTCGCAGACCTGTACGTCCGTCTGTGTTCCATGGGCGTGTGGTCGGACGTGCGGATTCTCTAGTGCGAGCGGAGCAAGGCGGATAACGGAGCGTCCGGCTTCAGCCGGGCCATGTAGTGTCCGGCTTCAGCCGGACGATGCGAAGTGACTGATGGACTATCTGACGCACGAGCACGACGTGCTCGTCATCGGTGCGGGCGGAGCGGGGCTGAGGGCGGCGATCGAAGCGTCGGCTGGTGGCGTCTCGGTCGGTCTCGTCTGCAAGTCCCTCCTGGGCAAGGCACACACCGTGATGGCCGAGGGCGGCATCGCGGCCGCGCTCGCCAACGTCGACGACCGCGACAACTGGAAGGTGCACTTCGCCGACACGATGCGCGGCGGCCAGTACGTCAACAACTGGCGCATGGCCGAGCTTCACGCGAGAGAGGCGCCCGATCGGGTCCGCGAGCTCGAAGCGTGGGGCGCGATGTTCGATCGAACGGCCGACGGCCGCATCCTCCAGCGCAACTTCGGCGGCCACCGCTACCCGCGCCTCGCGCACGTCGGCGATCGGACCGGCCTCGAGATGATCCGGACGCTCCAGGATCATGGCATCCATCGCGGCATCGACGTCCACATGGAATGCACGATCGTCCGCCTCCTCACGGCTGGCGGCCGCGTCGTCGGCGCCTTCGGCTACGACCGCGAGCGCGGGCGCTTCAAGGTCTTCAAGGCCCGCGCGGTCGTGCTCGCCACCGGCGGTGTCGGCCGCGCGTTCAAGATCACGAGCAACAGCTGGGAGTACACCGGCGACGGCCACACGCTCGCGTACGAGGTCGGCGCCGAACTGACGGACATGGAATTCGTCCAGTTCCATCCGACCGGCATGGTGTGGCCGCCGAGCGTCCGCGGGATTCTCGTCACCGAGGGCGTGCGGGGCGAAGGCGGCGTGCTGAAGAACAACCAGGGCCGCCGGTTCATGTTCGACGACATCCCGGAGGCCTATCGCGCGCAGACGGCCGACAACGAGGAAGAAGGATGGCGCTACACGCAGGGCGACAAGAACGCGCGCCGGCCGCCTGAGCTGCTGACGCGCGATCACGTGAGCCGCTGCATCGTGCGCGAGATCAAGAGCGGCCGCGGCAGCCCGCACGGGGGCGTCTACCTCGACATCTCGTGGATCAGCGCCCGGCTCTCGAACGCCGCCGAGCACATCAAGAAGAAGCTGCCGAGCATGTACCACCAGTTCAAGCAGCTCGCCGACATCGACATCACGAAGGAGCCGATGGAGGTTGGCCCGACGACGCACTACATCATGGGCGGCGTGCGAGTGGACGGCGACACGCAGATGTCAACCGTGGCCGGCCTGTTCGCGGCCGGCGAATGCGCCGCGGGCATCAACGGCGCCAACCGGCTCGGCGGCAACTCGCTGTCCGATCTGCTCGTGTTCGGCAAGCGCGCCGGCGAGCACGCGGCGAAGTTCGCGCGCGAGCGCCAGGGCAGTGCGCCCGAAGCCAGTCAGATCGAGGAGGCCGCACGGCTGGCCCTCGAGCCATTCGAGCGCGGCGGCGGCGGAGAAGGACCGTACCAGGTGCAGCACGTGCTGCAGGAGCTGATGCAGGATCTCGTCGGGATCGTCCGCAACGAGCAGGAGATGCAGCGCGCGCTCGAGGCGCTCGGGCCGCTCCGCGAGCGGGCGCAGCGAGTCGGCGTCGCCGGGCACCGCGAGTACAACCCGGCATGGCACGCGGCGCTCGACCTCCACAACCTGCTGACCGTTTCGGAAGCGATCACGCGGTCGGCGATCGAGCGCACGGAGAGCCGGGGCGGACACTTCCGCGAGGATTATCCCGACAAGGACCCGGCCTGGGGCCGGATGAACATCATCGTGCGCAAGGGCCGCGACGGACGGATGGACGTCTCGCGACTTTCGATTCCCGAGATGCCCGAGGAGCTGAAGAAGGTGATCGAAGCCATGAAGTAGGGCATCAGCGCCTGCGGCCATGCGAGCCCGAGGACAAGCGGATCCGAGGGCGAGCATCATCGTAAGTTCGCGCCGGGGGTGGGGCCCCGGCGCCAGTGAAAAAAGTAGACACCATGGCTACCAACGCGACGTTCAGGATCTGGCGCGGCGACGGCGACGGTGGGACGCTTCACGACTACACGACCGCCATCTCCGAAGGGATGGTGGTGCTCGACGCGGTCCATCAGATCCAGGCCGAGCAGGCGCATGATCTGGCGGTCCGCTGGAACTGCAAGGCGGGCAAATGCGGATCGTGCTCGGCCGAGGTCAACGGCAACCCGCGCCTGATGTGCATGACCCGCCTGAATCAGATCGACGTCTCGAAGCCGATCACGCTCGAGCCGATGCGGAGCTTCCCGCCGATCCGCGACCTGGTCACCGACGTGTCGTGGAACTTTCGCGCCAAGAAGACGATCAAGCCCTTCAGGCCCCGGCCGCCCGATGCGCCCGACGGTACCTGGCGCATGGCGCAGGTCGACGTCGAACGGGTGCAGGAGTTCCGGAAGTGCATCGAGTGCTTCCTGTGCCAGGACGTCTGCCACGTGCTGCGCGAGCATCGGCTCTTCAACGGATTCGTCGGACCGCGGCTGCTCGTCTACGCGGCCGCGCTGGAGATGCACCCCCTCGACACCGAGAAGCGGGCGGCCGACCTGAAGCACGAGCACGGCGTCGGATACTGCAACATCACCAAGTGCTGCACCAAGGTCTGTCCCGAGGGGATTACCATCACCGACAACGCCATCATTCCGCTCAAGGAGCGAGTCATCGATCAGTTGTACGACCCGGTCGCCAAGCTGTTCCGGATGTTGCGCAGCTAGTTGTTGCCCGAGCTGAAGCTCGGGCCTGCACCCCGCGACTGCTGTACGCCCGACCTTCAGGTCGGGCGTTGGAGGCCTACATGGAATTCGAGCTGAAGACGCTGTCGCCGGACGCTGTGCCTCGTGCGCTGGAAAAGGCCGTCCGCTACCGCCTGCTCAACGAGCCGGGCGAGGCCGCCAGCATCTGCCTCGACGTGCTCGCCGCCGACGCCGGTAACCAGGAGGCCAACGCCACACTGATACTGGCGCTGACCGATCAGTTCGAAGGGGAGGAGGGCACGGCGGCGCTGGCCGAGGCCTGGGAGTGCCTCGAGCGGATAGAGGACGAGTACAGCCAGTATTACTACGGCGGCATCATCTGGGAGCGGCGAGCGAGGGCGCGACTCCGCCGCGGCATGCCCGATGCCGGCGTCCGGGCGTACGAATGGCTGCGCGAAGCGATGGCCTGCTACGAGCGGGCAGAGGCCGTCCGTCCGACGGGGAACGACGACGCGCTGCTGAGGTGGAATGCGTGCGCGCGTCTGATCATGCACGACCGGCGGCTGGTGCCGGCCGAGGAGGAACGGGAAGAACCGTTGCTGTTGGAATAGGGGACGGCGGACCTGAGAGGTCCGCACTACGCTCTTGTTCCTCAGTTTCCGATCGCGTACAGGTTCTTGTACCCGCGAACGTAGATGGTGTCGCCGACGATTGCTGGCGAGGCATCGATGCCGTCGTCGAGCGTGTTCTTGCCGATCACCTCGAACGCCGGGGTGTTCTTGAGCACGAGCGTCGTGCCGGTGCGATCGGTGATATAGACGCGCCCGGCGGCGCCGACCGGCGACGAGAACACTTCGTTCAGGCCGTCCAGCCGTTGCGCCTGGTAGTGCGGCTTGCCGCTCTTCGCGTCGAACGCCGACAGAATCCCCGAGTTGGTCTTCAACAGGTACAGGATGCCGTCGTACAGCAGCGGCGACGGCACGTATGGCGTATCGCGATCCAGCTGCCAGACGATCGCGCCGGTCATTGAGATGTCGCCCTTGGCACCCGCCAGGCGGATCGCCTTGAGGTTGTTGCCGCGGAACCCGCTCGTCGCGAACACCATGCCGTCGGCGAAGACCGGCGACGGGATCGGGTTCATCGTCGTCCCTGGCGCCTCCCACACGACGTTGCCGGTTTCGAGATCGTAGCTGCGCAGCTTGTTCATGCCGTTGACGATCACCTGGGCGCGCCCCTCGTGCTCGATGATGAGCGGCGTCGCCCAGGTATCGATTTCGTCGCGCTTCGCCCGCCACAGCTCCAGGCCGGTGCGCTTGTCGAGCGCGGTGATGAACGACGCGCCCGGTACGAAATGATCCCAGACGACGACCAGGTGATTGCCGTGGAGCGCGGGCGTCGAGCCCTCGCCAAACTCGTTGCGCATCCGCTTGTCGCCGAGATCCTTCTGCCAGACGAGCGTCCCGTTCATGTCGTAGGCGTAGAAGCCGAACGAGTCGAACGAGGCGATGACGTGCTCGCCGTCGGTGATCGCCGACGCGGAGGCCCAGGTGCCGTTGTCGGGGTGCGACGACTCGTGCGGAACCGCTTCGTTGGCCGTCCGTTCCCACACCGTCTTGCCGGTGCGGCGGTCGATGGCCATCACCTGGAACCGATGTGGCCCGCGCGGCTGGATGGCGCCGCGTGGGGTGTGGCTCCCGGCGACATCGACACCAGCCGGCACTGCGCTCAGAAGGAACAACCGATCGCCCCACACGATCGGCGACGACGATCCGCGGCCGGGAATCTCGACCTTCCAGCGGATGTTCTTCGTCTCGCTCCACTCGGCCGGCGGGTTACCGTTCGCCGCGACGCCGGTGGCGTGCGGCCCGCGCCACTGCGGCCAGTATTTCTCCGCTTCCGGGTTCGCGGCGGCGATGACGGTGGCCGTCAAGGTGGCGAAGCCGAGCAGGGCAGCGGCGATGAGCCTCATATCAGGTTCATACGACCTATACGATCCAACGGTTTACATGCGCTTCAGCCGCCGGCGCTCGCTGAGGATGAGGCCGTATTCGGCCGTCCGTTTCCAGACGCGGTTCGCCATCTCCGTCAGCTGGACGGCTTTCAGGCCGTAATAGAGGAAGTACGCGCCCAGCAGGCCTACGACGACGTAGCGCAGCGAGGCGACCCATTGGTATTCGGGGGTCAGGTTCACTGACGACAGCCCCTGATACGTCACGAACCCGGCCACCGCCAGGATCGGCGTCATCACCGTGCGCGCCCCCCAGGATGCCACGCGCGAATGTTTCTCCATGAGCGAGCTGATCGTCTGCAGGCGATCGATGGCCGCCTTCGTCGCGTCTAAGTCCTCCCCAAGCAACACCTGGCGCAGCGTCACCTGCGCCCGGCAGGCCTTGGCGACGCGCAGGTCGCCCCGCACCCACGACGGCGCGATCTCGCGGACCGTGCAGTCGGGGAATCGCGATCGGAGATCGCCGATCAGACGATCGTGCGCGCCCTGCGAGCGCTCGCCAAGCGTCGACACGGTGTCGACATCGATCCGTTTCACGTCGGGAATGTAGACGACCTCGTGCAGATCACCGCCGCGATCCTGCACGTAGGCCGCCGCGTGCGGTTCGATGCCCTCGTGGAGCATCGCTTCGTGATCGAGGCAGGGAAGGACGGGAACTGTAACGGGCGTCGACTCGAGACCGAGCCGGTACAGCTTGATGCACAGCACCGTCGAGAACTCCCCGAGCGCCAGGAGGAAGCGCTCGGGAGAGTTCACGGTGCCTGAAGCGGGCTGACGGCTCACCAGGCGGGTGTCATTGCGTGGGAGGCACACGCTTGACGTCGGGCAGCGCCCACGCGGTCAGCGACGTGCCCGCAGGGACGAGCAGATGCTGCCGTCCGTCGAGCATGTAGGTCGTCGGCGACGTGCCGTGCAGGTTCGAGCCCAGCTGGTAGCTCCAGAGCAGCTTGCCGCTGCGCGAGTCGAGCGCCAGCAGGTTGCCTTCGTTGTCGCCGCCGAAGAGCAGCCCCGACGCGGTCGTCAGGATGCCCCGCTGCGGCCGGCGTCGGCAGCTTGAACTCCCACTTGCGATCGCCGGTGGTCGGATCGATGGCCCGGATCGCGCCGTAGGCCGGGTAGTCGGACCCGCGGGCGCGCTGCGCGGCGCCGCCGGTGAAGCGATCGCCCTGCGTGAACTCCGGTTTCCACGCGTAGTAGGTGGCGCACACCTCCCGCGCGTTGACGAAGAACAGGCGCTGGCTCGGATCGTAGCTGGGCGGATAGAAATTGGTGCCGCCGGCGATATCCGGGCAGGTGAGCGAACCTTTCTCGTCAGGCATGTTGCCCGGCAGGAGCACCGGCCGGCCGTCGGCGCCGATCTCCTTGGCCCAGGTCGTGCGCACGAACGGCTTTGCCAGGATCACTTTTCCGTCGGTCCGATCGATCGTGTAGAAGAACCCGTTGCGGTTGGCCCACATCAGCGCCTTCCGCTGCTGGCCGCCGATCGTCAGGTCGGCCAGGATCGGGACCTGCGTCGAATCCCAGTCGTGGACGTCGTGCGGCGTGAACTGGTAGTGCCAGCGCAGCTTGCCGGTGTCGACGTCGAGCGCCACCACCGAGTCGCTGTACAGGTTGTCGCCCTTGCGGCTCTCGCTGTGATAGTCGGGCCCGGGGTTGCCGGTGCCGAAGTACGCGAGGTTCAGCTCGGGATCGTAGGCGGCGGTGACCCAGATGCTCGATCCGCCGCGCGACCACGAATCGCCCGCCCACGTGTCATTCCCCGGTTCGCCGGGGCCGGGGATCGCGAAGAAGCGCCACGCGCGCTTGCCGGTGTTGCGCGTCGTAGGCATCGACGAAGCAGCGGCATCCGTACTCGCCGCCGGCCGATGCCGACGATCACCTTGTCCTTGACGACGAGCGGCGCGATCGTCGCGGCGTAGCCCTTCTTGAAGTCCTCCATCACGACGTCCCACACGACGTTGCCGGTCTTCATGTCGAGCGCGAGCAGGTGGGCGTCGAGCGTCGTCATGAACAGCTTGTCGCCGAGGACGCCGAAGCCGCGGTTGACCAGGCCGCAGCAGGCAGTCAGGCCGTTCGGCAGCTCGCGGCGGTAGCGCCAGATCTGGCGCCCGGTACGGGCGTCGATCGCCCACGCGACGTTCTGTGGGCCGGTCACGTAGAGAATGTTGTCGCGAAGCAGCGACGTCGTCTGGAAGTTGCCGAGCGTCGCCGTCTGGAACGTCCACTGCGGGACGAGCCGGTTGACGTTGTCGGGCGTGATCTGCGTCAGCGGGCTGTGGCGGTGGTTGCTGTAATTGCCGCCGAAATGCAGCCAGCGGGATCCGTCGGCCGGCAGGCCGGCGGCGATTTCCTGGAGCGAGACCATCGCCGGCGGCACCGCCGCCGGTGCCGGCGCCGCTGGCTTCGGCGGCAGCTGCGCCTGCTGCGCGGCCACGAATACGCCGCCGAGCGTCGCAGCGATGACGACGAGGGGAGCGAAGCGGAGAACACGCATGGACGCCTCCTGAAAACGCGCCGACCCTGAAAGGGTCGGCCTACGGACGTGGCGTTCGTAGGGCGGACCTTTTGGGTCCGCCGCTTATTTACTTCACCGTCGGGTCGAATCCCTTCAACGTCATCAGGTACCTGACGACATCGTCGAGCTGGCTTTCGTTGAGGCGGTCGGTGCCGAACGGCGGCATCGCCGACTTCGTCTCGTCCTTCACTTCTTTCAGGTCCGATTTGACGTAGCCCTGGATCCGCTCGCGCGTGTCCATGACCTGCACCGAGAAGAGGTCTTCGTTCTTCTTTACGGCCTGGACCTGCTGTCCGCCCGGCGTCGTGAGCGTCACCGGCGCATAGCCGGCGCCGTTCTCCTCGACGGCGCCGCGGATGCGGCGGACCATCACCTCGCGCGAGCGCGCGTTGCCGATGCGCGAGAGATCCGGGCCGAGCCGGCCGCCGCGGCCGTTGATGCGGTGGCAACTCGCGCAGTTGGCGCGGAAGATCCGCTCGCCGTTCTCGGCGTTGCCGCGCGGCGGATCGGTCGGCGCCGGCGCGGCCAGCGTGCGCAAGTACGCGAGGATCTGCCAGACCTCGTGATCGGGCGTGCGTACGCCGACCGAGGGCATCTCGGTGTTCGGCACGCCGTTCCGCAGCGTGAGGTACAAGCCACCGTCGGTGCGCCCCGACGCCCAGACCTGCGTGATGTCCGGTCCGCGGACGCCGGTGGCGTCCATGCCGTGGCAGTCGGCGCACCGCACGCGGAACTGTCCCATGCCGGCGCGAATCGCCTCGGCGTTGCCGTCGAGCGGATTCTTATCGGCAGGGGCTTTGGTCGTGGGCTCGACCGGCGCCTGGCCCGCCGGTCCTTGTGCCTGTGCCGCGACGCCGAGAAACAGCGTCGCCGCGATGGACAGCATCAGCCAACGGTTCCTCTTCATACGCGCTCCCTGGTTGGACGGCCCGAATTATATGGCCGCCGTGCGCCACGGTAGTGCGGACCTTTAGGTCCGCCGTGATCGCTCGGCGGGCCTAAAGGCCCGCACTACTTCAGGGCTGGCGTGCTGTGCGGCGGACGCCTCGGCTGGACCACGCGCTCGTAGGCATAGGCGATACGCAGCAGCGTCGGCTCGCTGAACGCGGAGCCCAGCAGCTCGAGGCCGACGGGAAGCCCATCCGGAGTGAACCCGGCCGGGATGCTGATCGCCGGCAGGCCGGTCGTGGCGCTGAGCTGGCAGTTTGAACCGGGCTGCGCCTCGCCGACCGGCGCGGCTTTGCGGCGGATCGTCGGGTAGGCGAGCGCAGTGATGCCGCGCTGGGCGAGCAGGTCGCCGATCGCCTGGCGCCGCGGCCTCGCGCTTCGCCAGCGCCGTGCGATACGTCTCGGTGTCGCGCGACTCGACCTCGTTCGCGCGGCGGAGCACGCCGTCGACGGCATTGTGATACAGGCCGCTCGTCAGGATCTCGTCGAGCGACTTCGCCGGCAGCGGACCGCGGAACTTCGCGAGGAAGTCGAGCAGGTTGAACTTGAACTCGGCGTTGATGACGCTCGTGCCCTGGAGGAGCGCGTCGAAGCCTTCGGGCGCGACCTCCGACACCCGCGCGCCGAGGTTTCCAAGCTCGCCGACCGCCTTGCGCACGATCGCGGCGACCTCGCCGTCTTCCGGCGCCATGCCGAAATATGGCGTGAGGATGGCGACGTGGACGTTGCCGAGCGAGCTGTCGCCGACGCTGCCCATATACGTGCGCGGAATCTTTCCCTCGCTCGCGCTGGTCACCGTGTCCGCGGGATCGAAGCCGACCGTCGCGTCGAGCATCAGGATCAGATCGGCGACCGATCGCGCGAGCGGTCCGCCGATGTCCTGCGTCAGCGACAGCGGGATGATCCCGTCGCGGCTCGAGAGCCCGCGCGTGCCGCGCAGGCCGAACAGGTTGTTGTGCGCGGACGGAATGCGGATCGATCCGCACGTGTCGGTGCCCATGCCGGCCGCCGCGAAGCTCGCCGCGATCGCTGCGCCCGTGCCGCCGCTCGATCCGCCCGGGTTGCGCGCCGGGTCGTACGGATTGCGCGTCTGTCCGCCCATCGAGCTGACCGAGGTGATGCCGTAGGCCAGCTCGTGCAGGTTCGTCTTGCCGATCACGACCGCGCCCGCCTGGCGCAGCTTCCTCACCATGAACGCGTCGCGGCCGGCGTTGAACGCCTGCAGCGCCAGCGAGCCGCCGGTCGTCGGCAGATCGGCGGTGACGTAGTTGTCCTTGATCGCGACCGGGATGCCGTGCAGCGGGCCGCGCGTACCGGCCGGCTTTCCGCTCGGCGTCGAGCGCCGCCGCCTCGTCGAGCGCTTTCGGGTTGAGCGAGATGAACGCGTTGATCGATCGGACCGCGCTGATCGTAGGCGTCGATGCGCGCGAGGTACTGCTCGACGATCTGCCGCGACGTGATCGTCCCGGCGGCCATCGCGTTCTGCAGCTCGGTGATCGATTTCTCGAACACGTCGAACGCGGGCCCCCTGGATGTCGTCGCCTGCGAGCGCAGGCCCGGCGACGCGAACAGCACGGCCAGCGCGATCGCGGCGGTCAACCGACGGGTGGCGCTACTTGATCGGAACACGCGATCACCCCAATCGAGGTGCCGACCCTGAAAGGGTCGGCCTACAAATGAGTCGTGGAGTGCGCGGATTATATAATGTCGTTTCGCTTCAGTTCAGGAGGTTTATGCGCGCCCGATTTCTTGCGTTGGCAGTGACCGCCGTGTCCCTGACGTTGGCCGGTGCACTGATCGCACAGCAAAGTCTGCCGCCCGCGCCGTCCCGGCCCGATGTGACGATCACGACGAAAGACCTGGTGGCGGGCCTGACGAACCCCGCGCGCTGGCTGACCTACTCGGGCGACTACACGGGGCAGCGGCACAGCCCGCTCAAGCAGATCACGCCGGCCAACGTCGCGCAGCTCTCTCCGCAGTGGATCTTCCAGACCGCCGTCACCACCGGCTTCCGCACCCAGTTCGAGGCGACGCCGATCGTCATCGACGGCGTCATCTATCAGACCGGCCCGCTCAACTACGCGTGGGCCATCGACGCGAAGACCGGCCGTCAGATCTGGCAGTACCGCAAGGTGCTGCCGCCGCCCGACACCATGAAGGTCTGTTGCGGCCTCGTGAATCGCGGCTTTGCCGTCTACGGCAACCGGCTCTTCATGACGACGCTCGATGCGCACGTCGTGGCGCTCGATCTCAAGACCGGGACAGAGGTCTGGGACGTCACGATGGCCGACTACAAGGCCGGTCACGCCGGCACCGGCGCGCCGCTCATCGTCAAGGACAAGGTCGTCGTCGGCATTGCCGGAGGAGAGTTCGCGATCCGCGAAAAGGCAACCACGAAGACTCGAAGACTCGAAGAAAACCAATCCTTTTTCGTGTCTTCGTGCCTTCGTGGTTGCATTTTTCTCGTCAATCTTTAAACACCAAGTACGGATCGATCGGCCGGCCTTCCCACCACCGCTTCGCATCGGTCAGCTGAAAAATCGCGAAGTGCAGGTGCGGCGTGCTGGGCGGTGCGTTGCCGGTCGTCCCGACGTAGCCGATGACCTCGCCCTTCGAGACCTGCTGGCCGTCGCGCAACCCCGGAGCGTAGCGCTGGAGGTGGGCGTAGTAGTAGCAGAACTGCTCCGTGGGATCGAACTGGTAGATGGTGATCCCGCCGGCCTTGCTGTTGAACAACTTCGCGATGGTGCCGTCCTCGACCGCGACGACTGGCGTGTGCCGCGGTGCGAGGATGTCGACCGCTTCGTGCCCTCGCGATCCGCCGCCGCGGCGCTGGGCGAAGTCGCCCTTCCAGTCGTCGACGTCCACGTCGTCGTCAACCACCGGCAGCTTCAGATCGTGGCGCCGCAGGACGGCGATCGGATCGGCGCCGATCGTCTCGGTGGCGACTGCCGGCTCGACCGCCCGCGGCGCGTCGGCCGACACGGTCCTGACCGGCTCGCCGGTCGACTCGTTGGCCTGACCGCCGGTGGCGGCAGGCCGCGACAGAGCGGCCGCTGTCTCCGGGTGCGCGTCGCCGATCGCCGCGCGAATCCACCAGCCCACCGCCACGCCGGCGTAGAAACAGGCGATCAACGCGGGAATGACGCGTCCGCGGCGGCGTCCCTTCGGGCTCATTTGAAGATCACGGGCGTCCCCGGCGCGACGAGCGCCGCCAGCCGCGCCGCGTCCCAGTTCGTCAGCCGCACGCAGCCGTGCGACTGCGTGTGGCCGACCGTCGAGGGCTCGGGCGTGCCGTGGATGCCGTAGTGCTCCTTGTCGATGTCGATCCAGACGACGCCGACCGGGTTGTTCGGCCCCGGCTTGATGCGCGCCTTGGTGTGCGACGGGTCGGCATCCCAGAAGAGATCGGGGTTGTAGTTGAAGGGCGGCATCCAGTTGACCGACAGCACCTTCCACTGGCCGATCGGCAGCGGATCGTGCTCGCTGCCACTCGTCACCGGCGCGAACATCGCGAGCGAGCCGTCGTCGCGGAAGACCTGCAGCGTGCCCTCGCGCGAGACCTCGACGCGGACGAGCGGCGCCGCCCCTTTCCGCTGGATGGCCGGCCTCGCCGTGTCGACGAACGGATCGACCCCCGGCACCTTGATCGTTTCGCCCGGGGCGAATTGCGCGTTCGGGTTCAGCCGCTGGAGCAGCGACGGCGCTGCGTGGAATCGTTCGGAAAGGCGCTCGAGGAGCGACTCGTGGCCGAGCGCCGGCAGCTTCGACTGCTCGACGAGATCCTTCGGAATCGGCCCGGTGAACGGCCCCGCCGCGTCGTCGTTCGTGATCGCATAGTCAGCGAAGACCGGCTGAGTGCCGAGCGCCTCGCGCGTCGCGCAGTCGCGCGCGCCGGTGACTGGAAGTCCCTTCGCCTGCTGGAACGCGCTCAGCGCGCGTGTGGTGTTCGCGCCAGCCTTGCCGTCAATCTCGCCGGGCGAGAAGCCGGCGCGATCGAGGAGCACCTGGACGACGACCGCATCCTGGCAGCCGTCGCCGGCGTTCGCCTGCGGCGCGGCAACCAGCAGAGCTGCGGCCAGTAGAGCCACGATCTGCATGAGCACGGAAACTGCAGAACCCGTGCCCTTTGACTTCGCTCAGGACAGGCCCCTTCGACTTCGCTCAGGGCAGGCCGCGCAGATGGCCCACGCAAAGTGATAAATTACAGATGACCCTAGGAGGCTGCCGTGGCGAACCGCACCAGACCAACCCTCGAAAAACGAGCGAAAGAGCGCGCGCGGCAGGAAAAGCGCCAGAAGAAGGAAGAGCGGCGGGCCAACCTTAAGGTCCAGCGGTCGCAGAACCCGCGCCAGGAGGGCGCCGAGGACCCGGATATCGCGGGCATCGTGCCCGGTCCGCAGCCCTCGCCCTGGGGGGACGAAGAAGGGGAA
Organism: uncultured Acidobacteriota bacterium; assembly: GCA_963825245.1. Taxonomy (GTDB): domain Bacteria; phylum Acidobacteriota; class Vicinamibacteria; order Vicinamibacterales; family CAVVIG01; genus CAVREM01. Next base: position 688,381 of record CAWGSJ010000013.1, on the reverse strand, counting down.
GAAGTGTAGTTATCTGGCAGCGGCCGCTTCGAGGACCAGGCCAGCGGCGGCTGCATCCTGTGCCGCGACGCCGACCGATCGGTAGACGGTGATCTGCTCCTCGCCGGTCCGCCCTGTTCTCGTCTTCAGCACCAGTTCACCGATCTCGCGGATGTCTGCCAGGTCCACGATCTTCCGAGCGACAGCCGTCGTGATGTCCACCGCGCCGTTCGGGAACTCACCGATGGCGGCGGTCCGCGACTCGACGACAACCCTCGCGCTGGCGAAGACCGACGGCTCGAGCTCCGGGCCGCGTGTGAAGCCGACCGCGTTCACATGCGATCCGTGCCGCAGCCATTCCCGGCGGACGACCGGTTCCGTCGCATTGGTGCAGCAGCAGACGATGTCGGCCGCGTTGACTGCCTCCGCGTAAGTCGAGGCGGCCCTGGCGCCGATCTCGGCCGCGAACGCTTCCACCTTTTCAGGGGTTCGCCCGGCGACGACGATCTCGGTAATGTTGCGGACGCGAGGCACGGCTCGCGCATGCGCGTGAGCCTGCACGCCGGTCCCGAGGATCGCCAGCACCCGCGCGCCCTCGCGGGCGCAGAGGCGGGTCGCCAGCGCCGAGCCGGCGGCGGTGCGGGCGGCGGTGATCGACGCGCCGTCCATTATCGCCAGTGGGACGCCTGTCGACGGATCGAACGCCGCGACCACTGCCTGGTGGGTCTCGAGGCCCTTCGTGGAGTTGCCCGGAAAGACCAGCACGAGCTTGGCCGCCAGCACCTTCTGAGTGGGGAGATACGCGGGCATCGCCGCCAGGAGTCCTTCAGCGTCGACCATCGCGAAGTTGCGCGGCGGAACCGAGGCGCGGCCCTCGCTCAGGTCGGCCATCGCAACGGCCAGCGCATCGACGAGGGCGTCCAGGTCGAGAAGCTCTTCGACCTGCCGGCGGTTCAAAATGAGCATCGTCGGTCCCGTGTGAGCCTTGGTCTCAGCATGCACGCCGCTATGCGCGGCGATTCCTGCCGATTGCCGGTGTCGCGGGCGCCGGCTCGTGCGGTTCGGCGACCGCGGCTGCCGTGCTGCCGCAAGGCCGTCGCCCCGATCGGGGCTGCCGCACACCGACATCCGGATTCTCGGGTGGCCTCATCGGGGCGAAAAAGGCGAGGAGTCGCGCGATGATTCGTTGCAGCTGTCCGGGCATACCGATATCTTCACGACCTGCCACGCGAAAATCAACGGAATGAGGAATGCTGATGGGTTGCGCCCTGCCTACAACCGACTGCTCAGGCGAAGGTACCCGGCGCGGCTGACAGGCAGCCGCCGGCCGTCGGTGAGAATCGCGACGCGATTCTCGCGCTCGCCTGATTCGATCCGCGCGAGACAGGCGAGGTTGAGCAGATACGAGCGATGGATCCGGACGAACTTCGCCGGGTCCAGGGCCGCCTCGGCCTGCGCGAGTGTCTGCTCCTTCAAGTAGTCCTTGCCCTCGCACCGGTACGAGACGTAGTCGTCCTGCGCCTGCACGTATTCGATCTTCTCGATCGGGAGCACGTGGACGCGAGGTCCGTCGCGCACGAGCACGCGGCCGCCGCGACTGGCCGGCGGCCGGTCGGCGGCCGCAGCTCGTCGATTCCTCGACGGGGCGGACGTTCGCCGCGCTGCAGCCGATCGCGCGCGCGCGCCAGCGCCTCACCGAGCCGTTCGGGACTGAACGGCTTCAACAGGTAATCGACGGCGTGCACGTCGAACGCGCGGATGGCGTACTGGTCGTACGCCGTCACGAAGACCACCGCCACGTCGCGGCCAACCAGCTCGAGCACCTCGAACCCGTCGAGCTTCGGCATCTGGACGTCGAGAAACAGCAGATCGGGGCGCAGCTCCGACACGACCTTCACCGCCTCGAAGCCGTTGGCGCACTCCGCGACGATGTCGATGCCGGCCACCGCCGCCAGGTATTCGCGAATCACCGCGCGGGCCAGCGGCTCGTCGTCCACGATGGCGACGCGGAGTGCCGGCGCGGGTGCGTCAGTCATCGGTAAAGCAGGGCAGGGCCAGTTCGACGCGGAACCGTCCGCGGATCGGTCCGGGTTTCGAGCCGGGCGTCCGAACCGAACATCGCGAGCAGCCGCTGGCGGACGTTGTCGAGACCGACGCCGCGGCGGCTCGGAGCGCGGCGGCGTCCGCGTCGCGCGGGTTCTCGATCGCGATCGACAGGCGGTCGTTCCGGCGCGCGACATCCAGCCGGATCACGCCGCCGTCGATCAGTCCGGCGATGCCGTGGGCGACGGCATTCTCGACGAGCGGCTGCAGGAGCAGCGGCGGCACGCGGCACGGGATGCGCCGTCGTCCACGTGGCGTTCGACCTGCAGGCGCTGGCCGAAGCGCACCTGCTCGATCCCGAGAAAGCGATCGGTCAGCGCGAGCTCGTCGGCGAGCGGAATCTGATCGCGCCCGCTGATGGCGAGCGTGTCGCGCAGGAAGTCGGCGAGCAGCACGCACATCCGCCGTGCGCCGGCCGGATCGACGGTGGTGAGGGCGCTGATCGAGTTCAGGCTGTTGTAGAGGAAGTGCGGGTTGACCTGCGCGCGCAGCGCCCGGAGCTCCGCGTCGCGCGACAGGACCTCGAGCTGCAGCTGCCGCCGCTCCGCCTCGCGTGCGATCTCGAAGGCGAGGAGCAGGTACTGCACCGTCAGCGCCAGCAGGAACAGCAGGATGCCCGACGCGAACAGCAGCGGCTCGTGGCGCAGGTACTGGTCCATCGTCGGGCCGAGCGAGGTGGTCGCTTCCAGCACCGACATCCAGGTGCGCGCCGCGACGACGAACAGGCCGCTCGCCACCGCGGCCGCCATCGCCGAAGAGGCCAGCACGCGCACCGCGCTGCTCGTCGTCAGCGGCGTCGCCCGGCAGATGTACCAGGCCGACAGGCAGACGAAGGCGTAGACCAGGAAGACCGGCAGGACCAGCAGGAACGCTGCGGGCCACGTCAGGTCCTGTCGGGCGAGCACGGTCGCCAGGAGCCCGGCGACGACCAGCCAGGCTGCGAGGTACGACGCGAGGCGCTCGGCGCGGGCGAGAATCGGGTGCATGCGCAGGTCGGAGCGGATTTCGACGCCCGCCCATCATCACGAAGCCCCGGATGCGCAGGCGCGGAGCCGCCGGATCAGCTGGGATGCCGCGTCTTGTCCTCGTATCCTCCCATGAACGGGACGATGTCGACGATGACGTTCCAGGTTTCCGGGACCCTGATCTCGAAGCCTCCCATCATCGCCGTCACGTCGAGGATCGCTTCGGCGCCGGGCGCGCAGCGTGGCCTCGCGCAAATCGAGCTTGCCGCCGCCCATGAACGCCGTCACGTCTCCGCCCCGAAAGTCGCTGGAGAGCACCCGTCGATCGACGCCGCCGAGCACGGCAACCGCCGAGACGCGATCGGATCCGTCGCCGGGCGGCGCCTCGCGCCGGTTGAACGATTGCCAGACGACGTAGGCGCCGACGCCGACGAGGAACAGCGGCCAGAATCGAAAGACGTTCGAGATCAGGTTCAGCCGCTCGCCCAGCAGCACGCCGCCGATCAGGATCCAGATAGAGCCGCCGATCATCCCGGCTGACGACCGCGCCTGCAGAATCTGCGAGATGCCGACGAGCAGGAGGACCGCCGGCCAGTAGCGGAGGACGTCCCGGGCGCGGACGATCTCGAGGTTGTCGAGCGTGAACAGCACGCCGAGCCCCGCGAGCACGAGGCCGGTGATCAGCTGACCGGTGATCGCGAAACCTGGCCTTCGTCTGGTCGTTCATGATGTCTGACCCGCCCGCGACCTGCGCGCTGGCCCGGCCGCAGGGCCTTCCACATGGTGTGGACGCCGAGCGCCACGAGAATCAACGGCCACGAGTCGCGGAAGCGCAGCACCCGCATCTCGTTCAGCAGCAACCACACGCCGATGAATATCAACCAGCTGCCGTCGCGCGAGCCGTCCGGCCGCGGCGACGCGAACCGCGCGAGGCCCGATCCGATGATCAGGAACGGCCAGACGCTCCATGACGGCTGCCATCCGAAGAGGCCGGTCTGATCGAAGAGCAGGATGAGCCCGAGCCCGACGATCAGTCAGGCCGATCGACGATTCCGGTCCATTCGGGAGCTCCGTCCATCGAAGCGAGGTCATGTGCATTCCCTCAGAGGTAGCGGAGGATGGCCTCGAGCGCCTGGCCGACTGCCGAGGCCAGGCGCGAACGAGCGCGGACAGATCGCCCGTGCTGACGGCGGTGGCGAGACTCAACGGTTGCGCCAGGAGCAGCCAGATGATGATCGCCGCCATCCCGGTTGTCAATATGCCCGCCACGCTCGCCACGTTGAACACCAGCCTGTCTGTGCGTTTCATATCGGCCGCCTTCCGTTCCGTTCCGGCATGATTGAAGATACGAGAGCGGCAGGCGCGGAGGCAGGGTCTTTCGGCGAATGGCGGGAAATTCCCGGCGAACGGCGGGGGAGGGAGGTCCGGTGTCAGGCAGGCCTGAAGTGGCAGGTCTGAACCTGCCACTCGGCGTGGTTCGAGAGGTGCTCCGGGAAATCAGCGCACGGCGGACGAAGGCATCGGCAAGACGAATCGTTGTCCGTCCCGGGTGATGTACGAGCCCGGTGGCCCCGGAAGCGGACCCGGGACTTTGAAGAGCAGTCTCGGCGGGCCGGCCTCGAATGTCGGCGTCGTTGTGACGTCGACGGCCATGATCTCCCAGTTGCGCGTCATGAAGTACAGTTCGCGGCCGTCCTGCCGCCACGCGATCATCCCGTTCGCGCCGTCTTTGGAGACCTGGACCGCCGGACCAGGCCCCGGCGCTTCAGGTTTGCTGGCGTCGAACGGACGCACGTACAGCTCCATCGTGTCGACCTTGGCTTCATTGGAAAGGTACGCGAGGAAGCGCGAGTCGGGTGAAAACCGCCCGAGGACCACATCGTATTCCTCTCGCAGCCACTCGATCTCTTTCCGCTCGGACGGCTTCGCAGTGGCTCCGACCGGCAACACGGCCAGCACGCCAGTGAAGAAGGTCAGGTACTTTCCGTCTCGAGACCAGTCGGTGAGTCCCATGAACGTGCCGTCGGAATAGCGGAACAGGAGCTCCTCCTGCCCCGACCCATCCGACGCCTTTCGATAAAGGCTGGCATCGGATCCGCGCAGCGAAAAGTAGGCGAGCTGCTTGCCGTCCGGCGACCACACGTGCATGTCGTCCTGCGCAACGTCGTTCGTGATCGGCGTCCCCTTGCCAGTGGCCACGTCGAACGTCCAGACATCGCGATTGCCGGTGTCGGGATCATTTCGCAACACGGCCACGCGCGTTCCGTCCGGGGAGAAGCTCGGCATGCCGTAGCGGCCTGGCTGACCGATGCGTCCGACGACCTGGCCCTGACGATCGAATACGGTCAGCTGCACGAGTTGTGGCGGAGGAACCGCAATGAGGATTCGTTCCCCGTCGCGGCTGACATTGGACGTTCCCGCCGCGACCGGCGTTTCCTCGGAGAGACGGAAGAGCACCCTGGGTGGGCCGACCTTGAAGGCCGGTGTCGTCGTGACGTCGACGGCCATGATGGCGCCGTTCGCGCCCAGGTAGTAGAGCTCCTTTCCGTCGCCCCGCCAGATCGGCATCCCGATTCCCCCGGCGTTGGAAATCTGCCAGGGCTCGGCCGACGCCTGAGCGCCCGACGGATCGAACGGGCGCACGTAGATTTCATCTCTCCCGGACGGGTTCGACACGTAGACGACAAAGCGGCCGTCGGGAGACAGCCTTGGGGCCCGGAGCTGAAACTTGCTGCGCAGAATCTCGATCGGCTTGCGCTCGCCAGTCCCCTCGAGCGGCACGGAATACAGGGCGCCCCCGCCAAGATTGGTGGAGAAGAAGCTCAGGTAGCGCCCGTCCGTCGACCAGTCGGTGAGATCCATCGGGGCGTTGTGCCGGTACAGCAGCTCCTCGGTGCCGGCCCCGGTCGACGCTTTCCGGTATAACCCGGGAAACCCGCCGGTCAACCGGACGTACGCGACCTGACTGCCATCGGGAGACCAGACGGGTGTGCTGGCTCCCTCGCGTGGCTGGGTGCTCGTAATCTGAGTTCCCTGCCCCGTGGCGACATCGAGGACCCAGACGTCGTTGGTTTCCTTGTCGAGATCACCCTTGATGACGACCACCCGTTTGCCGTCGGGCGAGAGCACCGGCCGGTTGAACATGCCGCGCGGGCCGATCTGGCCGACGGGTTTGCCGGAGCGGTCGAACACGGTGAGCTGTCGAGCGTTCGTCTGGAGGATTTCCTTGATAACGCGCGCTCGTTCGACGGGATCTCGGGGAAGCTGTCCCGCCGCGGGGCGCGGCGCCAGAAGCCCGACGAGTACGAGAGCGGCAGCCGTGACCATCGCTGGGGTGCGCGGAGATTTCGTCACGTGGGATCCCCTTTCCAAGGCGCGTGCGCCACCGGGTGCTTCTGCGCCAGCGCCGGCCCTCTCAACAGTTCTGTGGACAGAGCGAAATGACTTTACCGTCCGGAAGCGTGATGGTCCGGATCAGACCGGACTTGGAGTGGTCCCTGGCACGACTGGCCTCGGCGCTCACGGTCTTGCCGACAGCCGTCTTGAAGTCGTCGCTGCTGATGTCGCGCGCCCGGAAGAAGCTGGGCGACGGTCCCTCGATTGACCAGGCTTCCACCTGGTCGCCCTCGCGCTTGACGTCGAGGAACAGGTAGATGTGCGGGTTTCTCCAATCGACCTTCGTCAGCGTGCCGGTCAGCGAGACCCGGTCGTTGAAGTCGAACGCCGCCGACATGTTGTGGTGGGCCCGAACGGAGGCGGTCAGACACAAAGCCGCGAGTAAAACGAACGTACCCGTTCTCCGGCTCATGACGTGCTCCTTCCTTCCTTATCCCCCTACGACTCCCCTACGGCCTCCCGTTCAAGAAGTTCCCGCCGCACTCGGCCGAGTGGCTCTCCCTGGCCACAACACCGATACTCCAGCGAGTCGCCAGGAGCAATCCGGTGAGAGTTGAATGAAGGAGTGCGGGCCTGTAGCGATCGAGCTTGGCCTGCAGCGCACGCAATCGCTGGCGCGTCAGGTCGAGCTCTTCGCACGCGCTCTGGAGCTTCATCTCCAGGCGCGAGATGCGTTGCTCCAGTTCTACCGTCTTGGGTAGTTGCAGTTCGCGGGCGGTCGGGCGGGGTGAAGCGTGGCTGAATCGACGACGGGCACGCAATGCGCGATGAGTGTAGACAGACGATCGTGAATTATCACTAGCGACGACGGTCGAGCTAGGATCCTGTCTACTCCGAGCGGAGCGCTTCGATGACGTCGATCCGCGACGCGCGCGCCGCGGGCAACCATGACGCCGCGACCGCCGCCGCCAGCAGCACCGCCGCGGCCGCCATTATCGGCAGCGCTCCCGGCAGCCGCACCAGCGTGAAGAAGCTTGCCGCCACACGCGACAGCACGAAGCCGCCCACCGCGCCCGCGGCGATGCCGATGACCGCCATCGTCGTGCCTTCCGACAGCACGTGCGCGAGCAGGGCGCGCGGCGAACAGCCCACCGCCAGCCGCATGCCGAACTCGCGCGTGCGCGCGCTCACCGAGAATGCCAGCACGCCCGCGATGCCGACCACGGCGATCAGCAGCGCGATCCCGGCGAAGCCGGAGAACACCAGCGCGTTGACCCGCTCCGGCGAAAGCAGTTCGTCGCGCACTTCCTCGAGAGTGGCCGCGCGCTCCACCGGCTGGTCGGGCGCGATCTCGCGAATCAGGCGCGTCACCGCCGGCACGAGCGCGTGCGGATCGCCAGCAGCGCGCACGAACAGGCGACCGCCGAAGCCCCGCTGCTGAATCGGCTGATAGATCGTCGGGGCCGGTTGGCCGCCGATGTGTTCATCGTCCACGTCGGCGACCACGCCGACGATGCGCCGGGAAACTGGCTTCGCGTCGATCCCCGGCACAAGTTGGCGATTCAATGCCTCGCCGCCGGGGAAATAGCGCTGCGCGAGGCTCTGGTTGACGATCACCACCGGCTCGCCGTCGCTGCGGTCGGCCTCGGTGAACTCGCGGCCATGGGCCAGGTCGACGCCGAGGACCGAGAAAAAGGCGGGAGACACGAATCGCAACCGCGCGCGCGCCGGTTCTTCGCCGTCGGCGGGCACGTACCCCTCGGCGGTGAACGTGATGTTGATGCGAGGGCTGCTGTCGTCGCCGGCGTCCCGCCAGGGAACGAAGCTGCCCGCGGCGACGGCTTCGACGCCGGGCTGCAGCCCGATTCGACGGAGCGCCTCGGCGTAGAAGGTGCGGCCCTGGGGGTCGTCCCTTCCGACCCCAGGCGCCGGATTCGGGATGTCGAACGCCAGCACGCGCCGCACGTCGTAGCCGGTATTTCCGCTCTGGAGCGTGACGAGCGCGCCGACCAGCATCGCGGCGCCGGCCAGCAGCACGAACGAAAAAGCGATCTGCAGCGTCGCGAACAGGCGCAGTCGGCGGTTCGTGCCTGGCGTGATCCGCAGCGTGCTGCTTCCCAGGCCGAGACCGCCTGACGCATGAGACGAGGGCAGGCGCGGCACGAAGGCGAGCAGTACGGCCGCTGCCATCGCGAGGCCCGCGCCGACCCAGGCGACGCTCGAGTCGAGCGTGACGTCGAGCGCGCGAATCGAGAACCGAGCGGCATACCGTGACATGACGCTCACGAGTGGATCGGCCAGGTACAAGCCCACCGCGGCGCCTGCGGCGCAGAGCACCAGGCTCTCGGCCAGCAGCGTGCGCCTCAGCGCGGGGCGGCTGGCGCCGAGGGCGGCTCGCAGCGCCAGCTCGCCCTCGCGGCGCACCGACCGCGCCAGGATCAGGTTCGCGACGTTGGAGCAGGCGATGACAAAGACGATGGCCGCCGCGCCGAGGAGGACGAGCAGGATCGTCCGCGCCGGGGCCGCGATCTGATCGCGGAGCCGTGTGGCGCGCAGCTGCACGTTCGCCCGCCGCGAATAGGCCTCCGGATACTCCTGGATCATCGTCCCGTGCAGCGTCGTCAGCTCGGCACGCGCCGAGTCGAGCGAGGCGCCGGGCGCGAGACGGCCGAAGAGATCCGTCATTCGATGCGTCCGGCTGGTGACCATGGTGGCCCCGAGATGATGCGGGCTCGTCACCACATTCGCGATGATCTCGGTTTCGGTCGGATACGGTACCGACGGCTCGAGCACACCGACGATCGTGGCCGGCTGCACGCCGAGGCGCACTGTCTTTCCCACCACCGACGGGTCGCTGTTGAATGCCGTCGTCCAGAACCGGTAGGTGAGCACCGCGGCGCCGGCCGCGTTGGGGCCATCGTCGCGAGGGGTCAACAGCCGGCCGAGCACGGGACGCAGGCCCAGCACATCGAAGAACGTTCCGTTGACGACCCCGGCCTTCACCATGCGCGGCTCGCCGGCGGGTGGGATCAGCGCCAGGTCGGCGGTCGAAAAATCACCGAACGCGGCGACGGTGGTGGCGCGCTGCTGGAAGTCGGCAATTTCCGGCATCGAGAACTTGTAGTTGTCGATGCCGACTCCCGGAGCGCTCTGACGGATGTAGATCAGGCGGTCTTCGTCGCGATTGACCAGCGGGCGGAGCAGGACGCCACGGACGATGCTGAACACTGCGGCGTTCGCACCGATGCCCAGGCCGAGAGTGACGACGACGGTGGCGGCCAGGCCTTTCGCGCGCGACAACGAGCGCAGGGCGAAGCGCACGTCGCGCGCGAGGTCGGCGGCTGCGTGCAGGAAGGTGCGGATGAACATGAGTCGCCGACGGGCGAATTCCGTGCCAGGCACGAGCCCGCCGGCTGCCGGAATTGCCGAACAATTACGGGTCGGTCCAGTGCTGCCGCGGGCCGGCCTGTCCGCCTGTGGGACGCCACCGTCCGGAGGCGAGACGAAGCGAGCCGCGTCAGGTCGGAATCACCGCGTGGGAATGGTCGATCAGGTTCAGCAAGTACGCCACGAGCAGCGCCAGCCCGCTTCGCTCGACGTGGTATTGACGCGGCTCGAACCCGTCGGCCATCGTCTTCCAGATTTTCGACAGCGTGTGGCGATCGACGTCCGTCAGCTTCGAGATATCCCACACCGTCGGCGGGAGCTCGCGCGTCAGCAGCGCGAAGATGGCGCCCGCCCGGATTTCCTTCACGACGACCGGAACGGAGAGGTGGGCGAAGGCGCCGGTGTCCACGGCGCCGTTCAGCTGGATGGCGAGCCGCGCCCAGCGCTGGATGGTTCGCTTCTGATCGTCAGTTTCGTATCGCATATCTTGAAGGACTCGATGCCCGGCCTGAAAGGCCGGGCCTACACTGCGCAGGCCCGGGCCTGAAGGCCGGGCCTACATGGCCCGCAGGAGGAGCACCGGGATCCGGACTTCGTGGCGGACGCGATCGGCGGTGGCGCCGTGGATGACGTCGGACAGGCCCTTGTGGCCGTGCGTCGACATGGCGATGAGATCGACGGCGCAGGTCGTCGGCGACGCGCACCAGCTCGGTCGCCGGATCGCCCATCGCGAGCTGCGTGGTCGACCGTGCAAGGCCCTGCGATCGGAGCTGCGCTCTGCAGCGTCTCGAGATAGGCGCGGTCGGCCTTCATCTCCTCCGACTCGCGCAGCTTCAGCTGGTCGAAGTTGCGCGCCGCCCAGCCGTCGGCGACGTGCACCAGCAGCAGCTCGGCGCCGGTCAGCTGCGCCAGCTGGCCGACGTGCGCGAGGATCGTCTGATCCGCCGGCGAGTTTTCGACCGCGACGAGGATGCGTTGGTACATCGCGTGTGCGCCCTGTTATATACCCGCGAACGTCTGATACAGCAGCCAGACGTTCAGCGCGGCGATGACGATGGCGACGAGCCAGGCCAGCGCCTTGACCCACGCCGGGCTGGCGAACGGGCCCATCTTGGCCTTCTCGCTCGTGAACATCACCAGCGGGAAGACCGCGAAGGGCAGCTGCAGGCTGAGGATCACCTGGCTGAGGATGAGCAGCGGCCCGGTGCCCGCGCTCGCCGTAGATCACGATGACGATGACCGCCGGGATGATGGCGATGAGCCGCGTGATCAGCCGGCGCAGCCACGGGCGCAGCCGCAGGTTGATGAAGCCTTCCATCACGATCTGGCCGGCCAGCGTGCCGGTGAGCGTCGCGTTCTGGCCCGAGCAGAGCAGCGCCACCGCGAACAGCGTGCTCGCCATCGTCGTGCCGAGCAGCGGCGAGAGCAGCTTGTAGGCGTCGCCGATGTCGGCGACGTCCTCGTAGCCGGTGCCGTGGAAGGTGGCGGCGGCCATGATCAGGATCGCGGCGTTGATGAAGAGCGCCGACATCAGCGCGACCGACGAGTCGATGGTGGCGAAGCGGATCGCCTCGCGCTTGCTCTCGACGGTGTCGAGGTACTTGCGCGTCTGGACGATCGACGAGTGCAGGTACAGGTTGTGCGGCATCACCGTGGCGCCGAGGATGCCGATGGCGATGTAGAGCATGTCGCTGGTTGCGCGAGGATCCCGGCGGTCGGGATGAAGCCGGCGCGCGACGTCGCCGAGGTCCGGCTGCGCCAGCCAGAGCTCGATGGCGAACGAGCCGGCGATCAGGACGATGAGCGCGACGACGAGCGCTTCGACGTAGCGGAAGCCGCGGTGCTGCAGGAAGAGGACGATCAGCACGTCGAGCGCCGTCAGGCAGACGCCCCAGATGAGCGGCAGGCCGAAGAGCAGGTTGAGCGCGATGGCGGCGCCGAGCACCTCGGCGAGGTCGCAGGCGGCGATGGCGATCTCGCAGAGGATCCACAGGACGATGGTGACCGGGCGCGAGTAGTGATCGCGGCAGGCCTGGGCGAGGTCGCGGCCGCTGGCGATGCCGAGGCGCGCGGCGAGCGCCTGCAGCAGGATCGCCATCAGGTTCGAGATCATGATGACGCTGAGCAGCGTGTAGCCGAAGCGGGCGCCGCCGGCGAGGTCGGTGGCCCAGTTGCCCGGGTCCATGTAGCCGACGGCGACGAGGTAGCCCGGGCCCGGCGAAGGCCAACATCTTTTTCCAGAAGCCGGCGCCGTGCGGAATCGCGATCGAGCCGTGGACCTCGGGGAGGCTGACGTCGCTCGCCGGCAGCCGCCATCCACCTTCGCCCTTCGGGCTACGGTGGACAAGCCCGCTGGTCACCGGGGTCGGCAGCCGGGTTATTTTCTGTGGCCATACTCTTGATTTTGATTAGTCAAAATCATTCTAGCATGGCCTGGCTACCGCGCCGGCCGAGCCTTTTTGTGTAGGTCGGTAGGCCGACCCTTTAGGGCCGGCAGCCCGACGGGCGAAGGCGGGCTTGCGCACCGAAGCCCGGAGGGCGAAGGTGTGTAGCTACTACCCATCGGGAACGAACTACCCACCAGGAGCGGCGCAATCAGCGCGGTTTCATCGAGAAAACGGGCGGTTTCAGCTAGTGCGACGCTGGTACTCGTCCTGCCAGTCTGCACCGGCGATGGATCGAACGCTCTTCATCGACGAGGCCGCGAAGGTGCTCGGCGTTTCGCGGCGGACCGTGTACTACCGGATTCGTGACGGACGGCTGCAGACTATTCGGACGAGATGCGGATCGTGTCGCGTGCTGCTGTCGTCGATCGAGGCGCTGCTCCGCGAGGAAGAGGAGAAGCGGAGCGCGTCACCGCAGTGAGGGTCGCTAGGTGATCGTGGCCGCGCACAACTACTTCTTGCGCTCGTAGAGCCCGACGATTTCGCCCTGACCGACGATCTTTCCTTCCATCGCCTTCAGCAGGTCGTCCTTGGTCATCCCTGTCCTTGGCGTCTAGCGGTCGCGTTCAGCGCGTAGACCTTGAAGGTGTAATGATGCGGCTTGCCGGAAGGCGGCGCCGGTCCGCGGTAGCCCGGGTCGGGCGGAGGTCCGCCGCCGCGCACGAACATGGCGAAGCCGGTCAGGCCCTGCAGGCGCCGGCCGACGCCGGTGCGCCTTGACGGTGCCTCCCATCGGCACGGCCTCGGGGAGCCCGGTCGCGTTGCCGGGAATCTTGTAGATCACCCAGTGCACGAACGGCTGGGGCGTCGGCGCATCCGGGTCGTCGAGAATCAACGCGAACTCGCGCGTGCCCGACGGCGCGCCGCTCCAGGCGAGCGGCGGCGACACGTTCCTGCCGTCGGCCGTGTAATCGGCCGGGATCGCCTCGCCGTTCTTGAACGCCGTGCTGCTGACGGTCAGCTTCGCCGGCGCACCCTGGGCCGACACGTCACAGACGCCCGCCACGCGATCACGCGCGACGATGAGCAAGGTCGACTCTCAGCATTCCAAATTCCAAATTCCAAATTCCAGAATCAGATCTTTGCTTCCGCCTTCCGCCCGATCGCCGGCGCGTACATCCGCTCCACGTACTCCTTCACCATGCGGCGGGCTGCAAAGCGCGGCGCGACGGTGCGAATCGCCTGTTTGACGACGGCCATCCAGCGGTGCGGCACGCCGGCGGCGTCGCGCTCGTAGTAACGCGGGCACGACCTCTTCTTCGAGCAGCCGATAGAGCGCGGCGGCGTCGGCGGCGTCGACCGCATCGTGGTCGTCGCCGCTCACGCCGCCGTCGATCGTCCAGCCGTTCGTGCCGTCGAAGCCTTCCGCCCACCAGCCGTCGCCGATGCTCAGGTGCGGGACGCCGTTGATGGCCGCCTTCATGCCGCTCGTGCCGCTCGCTTCGATCGGCTTGCGCGGGTTGTTCAGCCAGACGTCGCAGCCCTGGACGAGGAAATGCGCGACGTGCAGATCGTAGTCGTCGACGAACGCGACCCGCCCGCCGAATAGCGGATCCAGCGCGCGCTTGTAGACCCGCTGGAGATGATGCTTGCCGATGTCGTCGGCGGGGTGCGACTTGCCGGCGAAGATGATCTGAACGGGGCGCTCGACGGCGTTCAGGATGCGCGCCAGCCGCTCCGCGTCGTGGAAGATGAGCTCGGGTCGTTTGTAGCCTGTGAAGCGGCGCGCGAAGCCGATCGTCAGCGCCTCGGGCGCGAGCAGCGTGCCGCCGGCCACCACGCGCGGCGTGCTGACGCGCTCGACGGTCCATCGCTGCCGCATGCGTTCGCGGATGAAGGCGAACAGGTAGCGGCGCAGCGCCTGGCGCACGGCCCAGAGATCCGCGTCAGGAATGCCGAGCACCGCGTTCCACAATTCCGGGTCGTCGTGCCGCTCGGACCAGTTGCTCCCGAGGTGCTGGGTGAAGAGGTCGACGAGATCGGCGGCCAGCCAGGTGCCGAGGTGAACGCCGTTGGTCAGCGCTTCGACCGGCCGATCGCGTTCGGGCGCTCCCGGCCACATCGGCGCCCACATGGCTCGGGTCACCTCGGCGTGCAGCCGGCTGACGGCATTGACCTTTCCGGCCGATCGCAGCGCGAGCGCGGTCATGTTGAACTGCGTGCCGCTCGCCGTTGTCGTACGAGCCGAGCGCCAGGAACCGATCGCGGTTCGCGCCGAGCGTGCCCCAGCAGCCGGCCAGGTGTTTTTCGACGAGGTGGAACGGGAACGCGTCGTGACCGGCCGCCACCGGCGTATGCGTCGTGAACACCGTCGTCGCGCGGATCTCTTCGAGCGCATGATCGAAGCTCGAGCCCTGCTCGATGAGATCGCGGATCCGCTGCAGGACGACGAACGCGGCGTGGCCTTCGTTCAGGTGAAAGACCGCCGGATCCGATCCCAGCAGCCTTCAGCGCCCGGACGCCGCCGATGCCGAGGATGATCTCCTGCTGGATGCGTGTTTCGCGATCGCCGCCGTAGAGGCGCGCCGACAGCTCGCGATCCCACGGGCGCGTTCTCCTCGAGATCCGTGTCGAGCAGGTACAGCTTCACGCGTCCGAGACGCACGCGCCAGACCGCCACGAGCACGGTCCGATCGCCGAGCGGCACCGCCGTGATGCACGGCTTGCCGTCGGGTGTGATCGCCGGCTCGATCGGCGCATCCGCCCAGTTGAGCCGTTCGTAGCTTTCCTCCTGCCAGCCTTCGACGGACACGTGCTGATGGAAGTACCCCTGCGGGTACATGAAACCGACGCCGATCAGCGGGACGCCCAGGTCGCTGGCTTCCTTGCAGTGATCACCAGCGAGCACGCCCAGGCCGCCGGCGTAGATCGCGCAGCGACTGGTGAAGGGCGAACTCGGCCGAGAAATACGCGATTGAATGGTGCTCGAAGTGAGGAAAGCGCGTCGCCCACCAGGTGTCCCGGCCTCCGCGTGCTGCGTCGAGCGCGGCGATGGCCCGGTCGTACCGGCGCAGGAATTCGGGATCCTGCGCTGCTGCCTCGAGCTTCTGGCGCGGGATCACCCACATCATGCGCACCGGGTTGTGCGCGGTCGCACGCCAGAGCGTGTAGTCGAGGCGGCGAAACACGGCGCGCGCGTCCGGTTGCCAGCTCCACCAGAGATCGACGGCCAGTTCGTCGAGGCGACTGATGCGCTCGGGAAGCGGCGACAGGGTGCTGTATCTGGACATTGTTACTAAGACTCGTGGGGCCCCGCCCCCACTCGGTTCGACTCGTGGGGCCCCGCCCTCTCGGTTCGACTCGCCGGGCCCTCCTTCGCTCGACCGAACGTTGGCGAGCTTCGGCGCGGCAGGCCCTTCGGTGACCAGCGACGCAAACTTCGCCAGGTCGATATTTCCGCCCGACACGACGGCCACGACCTTGCCGGTTCCCGCGCGGCCGCTTGCCGCTGCCGCCACGGCGCACCCGGCAGCGCCCTCCGCGATCACATGGGCGCGTTCGGCGACGAGCCTCATGGCGGCTGCGGTATCGTCCAGCGACACCACGAGGGAACCGGTGAGCCGCTGCAACAGCGGCCACATCGTCTCGAGCACCGACTTGCCGCCGGCGCCGTCCACGAAGGACGCCGTCCAGCCGTCGAAGTACACGGCGCGTCCGGCGGCCAGCGATGCGGCCAGCGGCGCGGCGGTTTCCGGCTCCGCGGCGAAGATACGCGTCTGGGGACGCGCTTCGCCGACGGCTGCCGCAATGCCCGCCAGGAGGCCTCCTCCGCCGAGCGGCGCGACGATGGCGTCGACATCCGGCAGATCTTCCAGGATCTCGAGGCCGATCGTCCCGTTGCCGGCGATGAAGCGGTCGTCATCGAATGGGTGCACGAAGTGCCCCTTCATTCGATCCGACCCGTGTTCAATCACGGTCTTCCAGCACTCGTCGTAGCTCGCGGGCACGATCGACGCGCCGAGCCGCCGGATGGCATCCACCTTTGCGGCGGGCGCGGTGTCCATCACCATCACCGAGCACGGCGCCCCAACTTTTCGTGCGGCCAGCGCGACGCCCTGCGCCGCGTTGCCGGCGCTGACCGTCCAGACCCCGTCCTTCAACTCGTCCTTCGACAGCTGCCTGACGACGTTGTAGGCGCCGCGGATCTTGAAGGAGCCGATCGGCTGCAGCACCTCGAGCTTCAGGTAGAGCTCGCGCATCGGGTGCGCCGGCGTCCAGCTCGATTCGAACTAGCGGCGTTCGAACGGCGGCCTCGTAAATAGCCCGGGCGGCATCGAGCAGGTCCGGCAGGGGAATGTGACGGCTGGGCACCGCGATGGACAAGACCAGCGATCCTAGCCGCCGTCGCAGTGGGCGTCAACGGTCGGACGCGCGCCGCGTCCAGCTCAACGATGCGCGGCGGCAGGTACAATTACGCCCGACTTGCTGCGGATCGCGATCGCCACGTGTCGTTCTCGTCGTTGTCGCCGTTCATCCTCGCGCCGCGCGCGGCCAGGACGAGCCGCCGCGGATCGGCCCGTTCGTCGTCGACGTCCGCGGCACCTCGCCGAACTTTCCCGACGATGCGCAGCTCGCGGAGAGCCGGGGGCTGAGCATCGACGAGTTGCCGGGCCGCGGCCTCGGGCTGGACGCCGGCGCGCATCTCTACCTGTTCAAGTGGCGGGTCATCACGGTGGGCGTCGGCGCGCAGATGACCCTCGCGCAGGGCAGCGTCGGGAAGTGTCGTCCAGGACGGTGTCGAGATCGCGCGCCCGGTCACCTCCTGGTTCACGGCATTCACGCCGCAGTTGTCGTTCAACTTCGGAACCGGAGACGGGTGGAGCTACATCAGCGGCGGTATCGGCACGAGCGTATGGTCGACGGTGCCGAACGGGCAGCCGCCGCTACCGGGCGACGAAGAGCGGCTGAGGACGATCAACTACGGCGGCGGCGCGCGCTGGTTCGCGAAATCCCACCTCGCGTTCACCATCGACATCCGCTTTCACGACATCGATCCCGGCACGCCGCAAGGCGGACTGCCCGGCAGTCCGCGGGCGACAATCTTCATCATCGGCGCGGGCGTGTCGGTGAAGTGATCCGACAATCCGAATGTCTCAAGAGGTATTCACCACGAAGGACCCAAAGGACACAAAGGAAGACCTATGTAGTTTTCCTTAGTGTCCTTGGTGTCCTTGTGGTTCGTTCTAACTCTCGAGTTTCCATCCTCGCGTCTCCGGGCCCATCCAGAACAGCACGATGGCGAGCACGCCGGAGATCAGGATACAGACGGCCATTCCCCACGGCTAGCGCGACGCCGTTGTCGCGGAGCGATCCGATCAGGGTCGGTCCGACCGCCGCGAGCGCGGCGCCCGTCTGGTAAGCGAAGCCCGCGCCGACGCCGCGCGCGGCGGTCGGGAAGCGCTCGCTCAAGTACGTCGGGACGACGCCGAACGCGCCGGTTCCGAACACGCCCATCATGGCGGCGCCGATCAGCAGGCCGGCGGTGCCCGCTGCTGAACAGATAGAGCGGCACCGACGCCACGCCGACCAGGGTGATGAGCACGGCCGACCCGCGCCGGCCGAGGCGGGTCTCCGACAAGCGTCCGCAGATGAAGGCACCGGCGATGCCGCCGGCCGAGAACGCCGTGATGAACGGGAGCCGCGGACGATTCAACTGATCGAGCAGCGTGGGATACCACCACGTAATCGAGTTGTACAAGAAGAGCAACGACGCGAGCAGGAACGACGTGTGGAGCGTGATCGGCAGCAGATCGCGGCGGAAGAGGTGCGCGAACGATCCCTGGGGTGGTGCGCTGGTTCCAACATGCTGGCGGCGTTCCAGCCAGACCGGGCTCTCCTTGACGTGCTTCATGATCCAGAGGACGAGCGAGGCCGGGAGAATCCCGACCCACATCAGCATCCGCCACCCCTCTGGCCTGTCGCTCACGAGCGGGTAGCCGAACTGATAGACGGCCGCCGCCAGGATCACCCCCAACGCGTAGCCGCCCTGGAGCAGGCCGGAAACGAGCCCGCGATGGCGCGGCGGACAGTGCTCGATGGCGAGCGGCATGCCCGCGGACCAGACGCCGCCCATCCCAACGCCGAACAGCGCGCGAAAGGCGAACAGCATCCCGTACGACGTCGAGAACGCGCTGAGGAATGCGAACGTCGAGTACCAGAGGATCGAGAGCATCAGCGGCAGCTTGCGGCCCCAGCGATCCGCCGCGATGCCGGCGCCGATCCCCCCGAACACCCGGAACATCAACGTGACAGTGGCGAGGGCGCCGGCCAGGGCGCTGCTGACCGTAAAGCTGCGTTGGACGTCGACGAGGAGCAGGCTGAGAATGTAATAGTCGAATCCGTCGAGCGTCCACCCGAGGTAAGCGGCCCAGAATGCCTTGCGCTGGTCGGGGGTGAGGTCGTGGTACCAGAGCCGGCCTGGTGGTGTCGGCTCAGCGGTACCGTGCATGCGCCGGAATCGTAGCCCAGTTTCTACCGTGCAACATCCGCTTAACCTTTCACGTAAAAGTAGATAGATGGGCTGGCGCCGTCTGGCCGGTCTCGCCATCGTGGGCGTCGTGGCACCCATCGCGGCCGCGTTCCTCCTGCTGCCGCTGATGGTGCAGGGGTTTGTCCGGGCTATCAATGGGACGGTCAATGCGTCGCTGTGGGTTGCCTCGTCGCTCGGGTCGGGCAGTAGTGCATGGACCATCGTCTCCACCCTCGGCCGCGCTGCCGCCGCCGCCGTCGTCACCCCGCGGGCACTCGCGGTTATTGCCGGCCTCGTCCTCGTCAGCGTGGTGGCGCTTTACGGATTGCAGCGATTGCTTGGCTATGAAGAGGAGTCTTCGCGATGAAGAAGTTGACGCTCGCGCTCGTCGCGGCCGCTAGCGTGTGGGCGGGGCCCTCCGCCCAGGCGCCGCCGGCCGGGAACGCGGCCCTTCGCCAGCAGATCGAGCGGCGCTTCGAGGTATTGCTCTTGACCGATCGCGTCGTGCTGCGGTCACGGTCGGCGAGCGGCGCCGTGCGTGTCGTCGAACTGGGCGGGACGGGTGCGATTGCCATCGACGGCGCGCCGGTGACCGGCGCTGAGGTGCGGGACAAGCTCGGCGCGGACGCCGACGCCGTGATCCAGCTCTCGTATCTCGACCTGGCGCAGCGCCGCGCGCTGTTCGGCGTCACGGCCGAAGCCCCCGCGCCGCCTTCCAGTCCAGCCCCGCCTGCCATCCCCGAACCATCTACCGCCCCGATTCAGCCGGCGCCGCCGCCTCCCGTCGAGCCGGCTGAGCGCCGACGCACCCGGCGTGGCGATCAGGTGCGCTTCGGCGGCAACGTGCGCGTGGGCGAGGACGAACTCGTCGTCGGCGACGTCGTGGCGATTGGCGGGTCGGCGCGGATCGACGGGGAAGTGCGCGGGGAAGTCGTTGCGGTCGGCGGCAACGTCGAGCTCGGGCCGCGTTCCCTGGTCACCGAGGACATCGCGGTAGTCGGCGGGACGCTGGAACGCGCGGAGGGGTCGCGCGTCCAGGGCGACCTGCACGAGGTCGGCATCGGCGAGATCGACTTCGGCGACTGGCGTATGGGCGATTGGCGGCCGAGGATGCGGGGATTCAGCCGCACGCTTGCCCTCATGTCGACACTCGGCCGCGTCGCGATCCTGTGTGTGCTCGGCGCCCTCGTGATGCTGCTCGGTCGTGAGTACGTCGAGCGCACGAGCCTGCGCGCGGTGGCAGAGCCGCTGAAGGCCGGGGCCATTGGATTTCTGGCGCAGCTCCTCTTCCTGCCGGTCCTGATCATCACGATCCTCATCCTGGTCGTCACGATCGTCGGCATTCCGCTGTTGCTGCTGATTCCCTTTGCAATGCTCGCGCTGGCGGTGATCGCGCTGCTCGGGTTTACGTCGATCGCCTATCGAGTCGGGCAGTTCGTGTCGGAGCGGTTCGGCTGGGGTGTGTCCAGTCCGTATGCCATGACCGTGCTGGGGATCCTTGTCGTCGTCTCGCCGCTGCTCCTAACCCGCCTGCTGTCGCTCCTCGGTGGTCCGATCGTGCCGATGGCGTTTGGCCTCGGTGTGATCGCGTTCGTGGTGGAGTACGTGGTGTGGACGATCGGGTTCGGCGCGGTGGCGCTCGCGCGCCTCGATCGCCCGCGACCGCCGTCCGTGACAATTGCGGAACCGCCGCCCGTGCTGCCCTGAGGTGCTGTTCTCGCCTGTAGGGCGACCCTATAGGGTCGCCGTGAACTGTTGCCGACCCTGCAAGGGTCGGCCTACTGGCGTGTCAGGGTAAACGTTCCGGCGGTGAGGCCCGTGGTGCAGGTGCTGTTGACGACTGAGTACGCCCCAGCCATCGTCGTCGACGAGATCAGACTGTTCGCTCCGGCGATCTGACCGCTGCAGCCCGGCTGCGAAACGATTCCCCCCGGCGGAACCGTGACCGTGAACCCGAGATTCGTTCCCGACAGCGTGCCAGCCACGGTGCCGTTCATCAGCACCACGCCCGTCGGCAACGCGATGACGACAGGTCCAGTCACGGACGTACCAGTCTGCGTCAGCGTCCAGGTCATGAGCGCACTCACGTTGCTCACGGTGATGTTGCCGCGCCAGGTGCCTGTGAGGCTGGTCGCCGGCTCGGTCGGCTCGGTCGGCATTTCATCGCCGCACGCCGCCGAGATGAGCGCCGCGACGACAACTGCGCACTGAAGAAGTCGCATACCAGTTAATAGATCTTGTAACTGCTCGGCGGCGATGCCGCAAGCGCTTCACAGTTGAGCTGGCGATCTACAATGTGCGCCGCCGATGAGATTGTAGGAGGTTGTAGGAGGTCGCATGCCGAGCGAGATCGTTCGCGAGATGCTAGCCGAGTTCCTGGGGACCTTCGTCCTCATCGTCTTCGGCGTCGGCGTGGTTGCGCAGACCGTGCTCAGCGCCGGCAGCGCCGGGTCGCCGTTGTCGATCAACATCGCCTGGGGACTGGCCGTGACGATGGGCGCCTACGTGGCCGCTGGCGTGACTGGCGCGCACCTCAACCCGGCCGTGTCGCTCGCACTGGCCGTGCATCGCCGTTTTCCCTGGCGCAAGGTTGCGCCGTACGTCGCCGCCCAGATGGCCGGCGCGTTCGTGGCGTCGGCCGTGGTGTTCGTGACCTACCACGAGGCGCTCGCCGCCTTCGACGGCGGGATGCGCCAGGTGAGCGGGCCGCTGGGCACCGCCGGCATCTGGGCCACATATCCGCGTCCGTTTCTGACCGTCTTCCCAGGCGGCCTCGTCGATCAGGCCGTCGGCACGGCACTCCTCGTCGCCGTCATCTTCGCGATCACCGACTCGCGAAACTCTCCGGCGCCCGCGGGTCTCGCACCCGTCGTCGTCGGGCTGCTCGTCGTGCTGATCGGCGCAACGTTCGGATTCAACTCTGGCTACGCCATCAATCCTGCCCGTGACCTCGGTCCCCGCCTCTTCACCGCCGTCGCTGGGTGGGGCATGGAGGTCTTCCGGGCGGGGAACGGCTGGTGGTGGGTGCCCATCGTCGGGCCGTGCGCTGGGGCCGTCGCGGGCGGATGGCTGTACGACGTCTGCGTGGGGAATCGTTTTCCAGCGGCCCGAGCGGCGTCGATCTCGATGTGATCCAGTCGTTCGTCGTTCGCCCGGGTAGCGCGCGTGCGTCGTTCGAACGACGGACGAGGAGGAGTACTCCCGAACGCCGAACGGCGGCGCATACAATGGCGGGATGTCCAAGATCGCCTTCCTCGGAACCGGCCTGCTCGGCAGTGGCATGGTCGAAACCCTGCTTCGCCGCGGCAACGACGTCACGGTCTGGAATCGCACCGAGTCGAAAGCGCGCGCCCTCGAGGCGTTCGGCGCGAGGGTCGCACGAACGCCAGAGGAGGCTGTCGCGGGCGTCGAGCGCGTTCACATGGCGCTTTCCGACGACGCCGCGGTCGATGCCCTGCTCGAGCGCATTGCGCCGGCGGCAGCGAGCGCGGTCATCGTCGATCACACGACCACGTCGCCGGCCGGGACCAGGGAGCGCCTCTCGCATGCGGCGAGCAGCGGCGTCAAGTTCGTGCACGCGCCGGTGTTCATGTCGCCGCAGATGTGCCGCGATGCGACCGGCCTGATGCTGGTGTCCGGGCCGCAGGCGATCTTCGACTCGATCCGGCCCGCGCTCGAGCAGATGACCGGCGAGGTGTGGTACGTCGGCGAGCGCGGTGATCTCGCGGCGGCGTACAAGATTTTCGGCAACTCGATGATCTTCACGATCACGGCCGGGATTGCCGACGTGCTGGCGATGGCCAGGAGCGTCGGCGTTGCGCCGTCCGACGCAGCCGCGCTGTTCAGCAAGTTCAGGATCGGCGGTATCATCCCGATGCGCGCGGAAAAGATGGCGCAGGGCGATCTGACCGCTACCTTCGAGCTCGCCATGGCGCGGAAGGACCTTCGACTGATGATCGAAGCCGCCGGACGCGAGCCGCTCACCGTGCTGCCGGCGATCGCCGCGCGGATGGACGAGGCGATTTCCGCAGGTCATGGCAAGGATGACATGGGTGCGATCGCACTCCGCAGCGTCCAGCCTGCCAGGTGATGCGCGCGCTCACCCTGGCGGTCGTCATCGTGTGCTGTGCTGCTGCGCGCCCGGCGGCGCAAACCGATGTCGGCGAGATTCGGCTGGTGGTCACGGGCCCGACCGACGCGCCGGTCGTTGCGTCTGGCACGCTGGCCAGCGAAGCGCCCCCGATGCGGCGTTCGTACACGACCGACGCGGAAGGCCGATTCACCCTGAGCCGGGTGCCGTTTGGCGTCTACGTCCTGACCGTCGAGGCGCCGGGACACGCACCGCAGCAGGTGACGGTGGATGTGCGCTCGGCCCATCCTCAGCTGGTGCCGGTAAGTCTCGTTGCCACTCAGCAGCTCCAGCAAAGTATCGAAGTGACTGCGGACCTGCCGCTCGTTGACGTGCAGCGGACTGGGGTCTCCTTCAGCGTCGCCGCCCCGCAACTGCAGGGTCATCTGTCCGCCGTTCCGGGGAGGATGGTGCTTGACCTCGTGGATCAACAGCCAGGCTGGCTGATGGAAGCGAACGGCGTGCTGCACCCGCGCGGCTCGGAGTATCAGACGCTGTTCGTCGTCGACGGCATCCCGATGGACGAGAACCGTTCGCCGGCCTTCGCGCCCGATCTGCAGGAGAACGCGATCCAGGCGATGTCGGTGCTCACCGGCAACATCCCCGCCGAGTACGGCCGGAAAATCTCGGGGGTCGTGGAGGTGACCACCAATCGCGATATCCAGGGAGGATTTCACGGATCGGTCGATGCCGGAACCGGCAGTTTCGGCATGGCATCGGGCGGCGCATCGGTCACGCATGGCTGGACCGGCCAGGCTCTGACGCTCAGCGCCTCGGCGGCGCGCACCGACCGCTACCTGGATCCGCCGGTCGTCGAAAACTACACGAACGACGGCTCCCTCGCCGGCGCGCTCGCCGGCTATCACGCCCGTCCGACCGATCGCGATCGCCTGCAATTCACCTGGCAGCACCGCCGAAGCGAGTTCGGCGTGCCCAACGAGATCGTCCAGGAGGCCGCGGGTCAGCGGCAGGACAACACCCGGAGCGACGACGCACTGCACGGCGCGTGGACGCGCGTCCTCGGGGCGCGATCGGTGCTGAGCACGCGCGGGCTGGTCCAGCACCTCTCGGCCAGCCTCACGTCGAACGCGGCCTCGACTCCGGTGATCGTCGACCAGGATCGGTCGTTTACGCGCGGATATGTCAACGCCAGCCTGGCCACCGACCTGGGCCGCCATCAGATCAAGTTCGGCGGCGACCTCGTCGTGACGCCGGTCCGCGAAGCGCTCGCCTATGAGATCACCGACGACGACTTCGTCGAGGAGAACACCGCTGAAACATTTCAGTTCGCCGACGAGCGCACGAGCAACGAGCAATCGCTCTACATCCAGGACACGATCCGCCGGGGACCGCTGACATTCAGCGCGGGACTGAGGTGGGATCGTTATGACTTCGTCGTGCACGAGAACGCGTTCAGCCCGCGACTGGGCTTCGCGTGGGCGCCGACCGCAGATCTCGTGTTGCGCGCCTCCTACGACCGCGTCTTTCAGACGCCGGCCGTCGAGAACCTGCTGCTGGCCAGCTCGCCGGACGTCGACGAGATCAACCCCGAATCGGCGCGGCTGCCGGTGGAGCCGTCGCGCGGCCATTTCTTCGAGGCTGGCATCACGACGGCGCTGGGCGGTGTGGCGCGGTTGGACGTCACGGGCTACCGCCGCACGTTCATCAACTTCGCCGACGACGATGTCTTCCTCAACACCGGCGTGAGCTTCCCGGTGGCGTTCGCGGCTGCCGACATTAGCGGGCTGGATACCAAGCTGACGCTGCCGACCTGGCGGCGAACCAGCGGATTCGTCAGCTATGCGCTGCTGAAGGGCACGGCTGATCTGCCAGTGGTGGGCGGGCTCTTCATCGGCGACGAAGCGCTGGAGGAGCTCGAGGCGACCGGGACGGTTCCGATTACGCAGGATCAGCGGCACACGTTCCGCGCGCAGGCGCGCTTCGACGTGACGCGCCGGCTCTGGGCGGCCGCGACCGTCCGCTACGGCAGCGGCCTGCCGGTCGAGCTCGAGGACGACGTCGATCTCGACGATCTCGAGGAGCAGTACGGCGAGGACATCCTCGATCAGGTCGACCTCGAAGCCGGCCGCGTCAAACCCAACCTCACGCTCGACATCGGCCTTGGCGCCGAGCTATGGCGCTCGGCCGAGCGCCGGCTGACGCTGCGCGCCGAGTTCGCGAACGTCACCGATCGCCTCAACGTGATCAACTTCGCGGGAATCTTCTCGGGAACCGCCCTGGCCGCGCCGCGCAGCGCCGTCGGTGCGGCTGCAATATGAATTCTGAATTTTACAATTTACAGTTTGTAAATTTACACAATTGTAAATTGTAAATTGGGTGCGTCAGCCCTGCGTCAGTGTGTCATCGCGTACAACACCACGTTGACGCCGATTGCGTAGCCGCGCGGCGAGAACAGATCGAAGTACTGCTGGCTCTCGCCCTCGCGCTCCCAGGTGTCGGCGATGTCGGTGTTGTGGCTGATGAGCACCAGCAGCCGGCCGCGCTCGTCCTGGATGCCCTTGAAGTAGACGACCGCGCTGTCCCGGCCGCGCTCTGACGTCTCGCCGCCCGACCGGCTCCAGTGGCTGATCGACGGGACCTGCGGGATCTCGCGGACGTCGTAGAGCGTGTGCATGATCGGGTGGTCGGGCGGGATGTCGATCGATCGGGAACTCGCCCGGCGGCAGCACGCGCGCGATCTCGCCGACGATCATCGTCCACGCGTAGCTGCCCCACGAGTCGTCGATCCAGACGAACCCGCCCTTGAGCAGGTACTCGCGCAGCCGTTCGACTTCGTCCTCGGTGAACCGGGCCGTGCCGAAGTCCTCCATGAAGATCATCGGACAGTGGTAGAGCAGCGGCTCGGTCATCGGCATCACGACGAAGTGCGGCTCGCGCCCTTCGTCGAACCTGACGCGCGTGCGCGTGAGCTCGGCGAGCCGGACCGAGAAGTTGTGATCGGCGTCGGGATAGTCGGTGTTCCAGCCGCTGCCGCTCGGCTCGCGCCGACCGGGGTGAAGTAGCCGCGGCAGTAAATCCACGATCCGTCGAAGTCCGAGGCCTTCGGCCACCGCGGCGGGTAGCCGCGGCCGCCGCCGACCCAGATCTGCTGCGCGTAGGCGGACCAGGCGGCAATGCCGCAATCAGGCAGCCGAGCACGACACGCCGCAGGATCGAACGTTCGGCTCATCGGCCTCAGTGGGTCATCGCGTAGATGACGGCGTTCACGCCGACGGCGTAACCGCGCGGCGAGAAGCGATCGAAGTATTCCTGGCTCTCGCCCTCGCGTTCCCAGCTGTCGGCGATGTCGGTGTTGTGCGACATCAGCACCATCAGCCGACCGTGCGAGTCCTGGATGCCCCTGAAGTGCACCACCGCGCTGTCGTAGCCGCGCTCGGAGGTGTCGCCGCCGCACTCGCGCATCCAGCAGTTGATCGAGGGAATCTGCGGGACGTCCTTGACGTCGTAGAGCGAGCGCATGATCGGATGCGTCACCGGGATGTCGACGATCGGGAACTCGGCCGGCGGCAGGATGCGCGCGATCGTGCGGCGCCAATGCTCCCAGGCCGCCGATGCCCCAGAAGTCGTCGACCCACACGAACCCGCCCTTCAGGAAGTACTCCTTCAGGTTCTGCGCTTCCTTCTCCGTGAAATCGGCCGTGCCGACGTCCTCCATGAAGAGCATCGGGCAGCGGCAAGAGCACCGGGTCGGCCAGGTTGACGACGACGAAGGTCGGGTCGTGGCGCTTGTCCCACTGCACCCGGATCGCGCGTCAGTTCGGCGAGCCGGACCAGGAAGTTGTGGTCGGCGTCGGGATAGTCGGTCCACCATCCCATGCCGCCGGCCTCGCTGCGCACCGACTCGTAGTAGCCGCGGCAATACAGGAACGAGCCGTCGAAATCGCGGTCGGTCGCCCATCGCGGCGGATAGCGCCGGAAGCCGCCGAAGCCGCCTGGGTTGACCCAGATCGATCCGCTGCTGCGCGTAGACGGTCGCGGCGGCACAGGCGAGCCCTGCCAGGAGCGCTAGTACCAGTCGCCGTCGGGAGGGAGTTCGCATTCGCATCAGACGATTAATCTGAAAATTCCCGTCCCTCACTCAGTGTGACATCGCGTAGATGACGACGTTGACGCCGATCGCGTAGCCGCGCGGCGAGAAGGTATCGAAGAAGCTGCGCGGCTCCTCACCTTCGCGCTCCCACGTGTCGGAGATATCGGTGTTGTGGGAGATCAGCACCATCAGGCGGCCCTGCGCGTCGTGAATGCCCTTGAAATAGACCTGCGCGCTGTCGAAGCCCCGCTCCGACGTCTCGCCGCCGTATCGCGCCCAGAAATTGATGTTCGGCACCTGCGGGATGTTCGGCACGTCGTAGAGCGTGCGCATGATCGGGTGGGAACGCTCGATGTCGACGAGCGGATACTCGGCCGGCGGCAGGACGCGTCCGATCTGGTTGACCCAATTGTTCCACGCCCGCGACCCCCACGAGTCGTCGACCCAGAGGAAGCCGCCCTTCAACAGGTACTCGCGCAAGGCCTTCGGCTTCCATCGGCGTCAGCCGCGCGTACTCGATGTCGGTCATGAAGACCATCGGGCAGTGGTTCGACAGCGGGTCGTTGAGCGGGACCACGACATGATGCGGCTGCCTGGTCTCGTCGAGCTTCACCTTCACGCGCGTCAACTCCGCCAGCCGGACCGAGAAATTGTTGTCGGCGCCCGGGTAGTCGGTCCGCCAGCCGCCGCGGCCGAAGCTCGTGTAGAAGGCGCGGCAGTATTGGAAGGATCCGTCGAAGTCGGGTGCGGCCGCGAACCGCGCGCCGAACCGCGAGAGCGTCCGCCGCCGACCCAGATGTCCTGCGCGCAGACCGCGGAGACCATGGCAACGACCAGCGCGGCGGTCCAGGCGTGCAATCGTTCATGCGCCCGCCCTTCATCTGACCCGGCCTATCTTCCCGCGAGCAACTCGTCCATTGGCTGCACGGCGGATGTGCTCGACGCCCCGCCGAAGATCGAGCGAATCATGACACTCCGCGCGTCGCGCGGCAACCCGCTCACGTTGGCCGTGAACCGGCCGTACGCGCCGTCGCGATACAGGTAGGACTCGACGTTCGAGATGTAGAACGCCGAGACCCGCTCGCCGCGCGACGCAATCGTCCGGCCGATCGCCCGGAGCGCGTGCGGGCCGCCGACGTCGCCGACGACCGGCACGATCAGGTCGCGCGCCTGGAGCTGCCGGACGAACTGATAGTCGGCCTCGGCGGCGAGATAGTGCCAGGTGCGACCGGCGCGATCCGTGGCGACGATCAGGTCGCGCAGCGTCGGGTAGTGAGAGCTGCGGCGGGCGTCCGTGGCTGTTGAACTGCAGCGCCAGGCCGCGCTGGACGAACGCGTCATGAAACCGTCCGATGGTGGCGAAGTCGGCCGGCGACAGCGGCACGCCGAAGCCGCGGATGGTTTCGTTGAGGTCGGTCCCGTACAGGTCGGTCGTCTCCGCGCGCGGCGCCTCACTGATGGCGCGCACGAGGTCCTCGACGCCGGCGCCGGCCGGCAAGGCGGGCGGCGACCGTCCCGTCAGCAGCGACAAGTAGGCGACGCGGTCCGGTGCGCGCGCGAACAGCGCCTTGAACAGCAGGTGCAGCAGCAGATTGTCGCGGCGGATGTCGATGATGTAGGCGACCGACGGCCGGATGCGCGCGATGTAGGAAAAGTTCTGGTCCGGGCCGACGCCGATGTAGGCGCCGCCGGAGACGCCGCCCTTGACGAGCGCCGGGACGACCTCGAGGTACGTGCGCTCGTTCGAGATCAGGTTGTCGGTGTCGAAGACGCCTTCCGGTTCCGAGAGGCGCGCGATCTCGTCGGCGAACGATCCCGCCGCGAGCGGGGGCGTCTGCAGCGCGAACAGGACGACCACCGCCGCCATCGACGCGAGGGATGCGTAGCCCGCGACGCGGCGCATGAAGCCAGTATGCGCACGAGCAGCCCGTGGCGCAACCGCTAGCGCGCGTTCTCCGCAAGCGACGAACCGCGGCCCAGGCCGGCCAGCCTCGTTCGGAGCCGCGGCAGGTCGCGCGCCGCCACAGCGAAGCCGCCGCGCCCGGGCCGGACCAGTTCGTCGCCGTCGAACGCCGCCCGCATCAGGCCGGCGGACGTGTGCACGCGCGACGCGAGGAGGTAGTGGCCGATTTCGTGGGCCAGCACGCGTCCCAGCGCCCGCCCGACGAGCATGTCGCGCCCCGCCGGCGGCCACTGGTCGAACGGGCGTCCGCCCAGCCGCACGCGCGCGACGATCGCCGCCACCGCGGCGACGTCGATCGTGAGCGTCGTCGCCGGCGCGTTGTCGTGATCGAACAGGATCGCGCCGAGCCGTTCGCGGCGGCCCGGGACGGCGGGCGGCCTCGAGGCGCGGCGCGCAGCGTGACGATCAGCCGGGCGTCGGCCGCGGGCGGCCCAGCCTGTTCGGGCGCGACGGCGACGATCGCGACACCGTGCGCACGCCAGATCGCGTCGGCCTCCTGCAGCATCGCGGTGCGCTCGGCCGGCGGCTGCGCGCCGGCGGTGGTCCACGTCAACACGATCGCGACGACGTGCGTGATGCCCATGCGCCGCATCGTAGGGGCTCTGCCTGACATGAGAAAAACTCTTTGTTTTCATCACAACGATGAAGAAATATAATCATGGGATGGACCTCGAAATCCGCCACCTGAAGCTGGTGCGGGCGGTGACGTCGGCCGGCAGCCTGACCGGCGCCGGCTCGGTGCTGAACCTCACGCAGTCGGCGCTCAGCCATCAACTGCGCGACATCGAGTCGCGCCTCGGCACCCCGTTGTTCCTGCGCGTCGGCAAGCGGATGATGCTGACGCCGGCCGGCGAGCGGCTGCTCCGCTCGGCGGACGAGGTGCTCGACGCGATCGAACGGACCGAGGACTCGATCCGCCAGCTGTCGGGCGCGGATCGCGGGCTGTTGCGCCTGAGCACCGAGTGCTACACGTGCTACCACTGGCTGCCGCCGCTGCTGAAGCGCTACCGCCGCGCGCACCCGAACGTCGAGGTCCGGATCAATGGCGATGCGACCTCCGATCCGCTCCCGCATCTGCTGGGCGGGGGGCTCGACGTCGCGATCCTGAGCACCCCGGCGCGCGATCGCCGGCTGGTCTCGCGGTCGATCTTCAGCGACGAGATGGTGATCATCGTCGACCCGCGCCACCCGCTCGCCGGCCGGCCGTTCGTCACCGCCGCGGATCTCGCGACCGAGACGCTGCTGATGTACGCGCAGAAGGAAGAGAGCACGATCTACAAGCTGCTCGCCGGCGAGGGCATCGTCCCGGCCAACGTGCACGTCGTCCAGCTGACCGAAGCGATTATCGAGCTGGTCAAGGCGGGGCTGGGCTTTTCGTTCCTGGCGCGGTGGGCAGTCGAACCGCAGGTCCGCGCCGGCACTCATCCGCGCGATCCCGTATACGCGGCGCGGCTACCGCCGGACCTGGAGCGCCGCCACGCTGAAAGACATGTCGCGCGTCCCGTACGTCCGCGAGTTCATCGACCTGCTGGCCGAGCATCCCCCATTTCAGCAGAATGGCAAGGGCGGACCAGCGAGATCAAGAAGTAGGACTAGCGGACGGAGCCAAAGTACCGATCAAACCACTCCACGGCGTATGTGACAAGCGCTCGTGGGGGCACCGAGTGGCCACTGTCGAGCAAGACGTGACTCTTGTGTTCGGGAGGGGTCCCGAGCAGTCTGAACATCGGCACCTGCGAGGTGTCAACTGGGAAGACGAAGTCGTAGCGCCCGTTGAGCATCAGCACTGGCACCTTCACACGAGGCGCGAAGTTGATCTGCTCGACTTCAGGTGGTCCTTTCTGTTGCCAGAACCCGCCGACCACCAACACTGCGACCTTCAGACGTTCTTCGAGCGCCAGCACCATGGGAGCCATCGTCGAGCCCCAGCTGTAGCCAAGGTATCCGATCCGCCCGGTGTCAATGTCGGGACGGCCCTCGAGGTAGTCGACGCTGCGGGCGACGTCTTTCTGCCATTGAATGACATGATCCCTAAACCAGCTCGTCATATTCGGGCGATCGGACAGAAGGCCGTCGCCGCGCTCCCATGTGGATTTGTAGACGGGATAGAGCACGGCGCGGCCGCTCCTTGCCAGAAATGCCGGTCCCTGTCCGAGCGGCTCGTCTGGCGACAGTTCACGCTTCAGGCGCACGTCCGCCGATCGTTCACGCAATACGCCGGATCCCGGAAAGTAAACAACCGTCTGATATGGCGGATCGACATTCTTCGGAAGGAGCAGGTACGCCGTGATGCGCTCCTGGCCATACGCAGCATTGAACGAAACTTTCTCCATTCGCCAGAACGATGACGTCTCATCGACGGACTCGACTCGCGCCTCGAGGCTGGTGCGGTCATAAACGTAGAACCGGCGGTACGCGCGGAACTCCTCGTCTGAGACAGGCTTCTCCTGCGCGTAGTCGCGGCTGGAATAGTTGACTGGCGCCAACGCTGATGCTGAGGGCGCGGTGAGATTCTTCACGGTTCGGAAGCCGTAGCTCGGCAGCCGGTTCCATGGAGATTGCGCGTCAGGATCGTGAAACATATACGCCGGCTCGCCAAAGGCGCCGCCGAGAATGTACCGCGCGCTGTGCGGTCCTGAGGCGTTCCAGCACCATTCCTTGACGTTGCCCGCCATATCGAACGTGCCATAGGGGTTGAGCGCTTGTCGGCTGCCGACCTTCACTGATCGCTCGCCGAAATTGCTCAATCGCAGCAGCGGAAAGCCGTTCTGCATGAACGATGACCTGAACGCTGCGCGCTGCCATTGGTCAACGGTTGGCAGATCCTTACCGGCAAACGATGCGAAAGCGGCCGCCTCGTACCAACTC
Organism: uncultured Acidobacteriota bacterium; assembly: GCA_963825245.1. Classification (GTDB taxonomy): domain Bacteria; phylum Acidobacteriota; class Vicinamibacteria; order Vicinamibacterales; family CAVVIG01; genus CAVREM01. The sequence goes on along the minus strand of CAWGSJ010000013.1, from coordinate 656,687 downwards.
ACCCCGGCCACCGGCAGATCGTCTTGTCCAGTCGGAAAGCTTCCGAGCTCCCACGTTGCAGGGCCGGGCCGACCGGTGAGGTCTCGGAGCGGTGTCATCGCCTCTTCGAAAGGAATGACACGGCCATCCTTGCTAAACGGCTGCTTCCAGTATTCAGGTTTGCGATAGCCGCCGGAACGGACAAACTCGGCGAATTCGCGGTTGGTCACTTCATGGCGATCGATGAAGAAATCCTCAACCGTCGCAAGGTCGAGGTGGTCGAGACCAGTCAAGCCGCGATTGGTGATTCCTTTGGGCACGCGCACCATGCCGACGGGAATACTGTCTTCAGGATGAAGGTCGAAGCTCAACGTTGGGCCGTCGGCTTCGGGCGACAAGGCCGCATCGACCGTGCGGAACCCGGGCTTCGTAATGGTCCACCTTTTCAATCCCCGCGGCACACGCACGCCTCTGATCGGTGATCGCCCGAGCGGCTGCGACGCACTGTTGGTATCGGAGGTACTCGGCGATCCAGATTTCAGCGTCCGCTGGTTGCGTCTCGACCGACACCTCGGTCGTGATCTCACGCATCAGCTCGTCCAGCCGTCGATTGTCCGGTACGTTTCGTGCGATCTCGACCGCGAGCGCGTACACAGCCGCATACTGGCCGTGCTCCGAAAGTCGCGCAATTTCGGGCAGCGACTGCTCGAGAGAGCGCTGAATCCTCGAGCGACTCATCGCGCCCCAACCGAGAGCCAGAACGATGACTGCCGCCAACACCAACACGGCGGCTGCAAGGTGACGGCCGCGACGTGACCCGGTCGCGTACTTGTCGGTCGCGACTGCGAGATGTGAGCGACAGGAAAGGAGCTGCTCGTGTAGATCCGTACCCGATGCGAACCGCGCGTCGGGCGTCTTCTCGAGGCAGCGAAGCATGACGCTCTCGAGATCGTGGGGAATCTCATGACGAATCCCGCGCGGAGGCGCCGGAGGCTCACGAACGATCGCCAGCGCCGTTGAGACGACCGATCCCCTGTCGAACGGCCGCCGCCTCGTCAGCAATTCATAGAGCAGAACGCCGAAGCTGAACACGTCCGAGCGCGAGTCCACTTGACGGCCTTCAACTTGCTCCGGCGACATGTAGCCAGACGTCCCAATCACCGTGCCTGCCTGCGTCGCGTCCGCAGACGTCCGGGTCTCGTGCAGAGCCATCGCTGCATCGGATTCCACCAGTTTCGCCAGACCGAAGTCCAAGATCTTTATGGTTCCATCTGTAGCGACCATCACGTTCGCCGGCTTGAGATCGCGATGGACAATGCCGGACCGATGCGCAGCCGCAAGCCCCGACGCGATCTGAACGGCGTACTCGAGAGCCTCACTGACTGGCAGACTGCTGCTGCTTATCCGGGAGGCGAGCGTCTCTCCCTGCACGTATTGCATGACGAGATAAGGAGTGATCTCGGTGGATCCGACGTCGTATATCGTGCAAATGTGCGGATGGTCGAGCGCGGAGGCAGCGCGCGCTTCGCGTTCGAACCGCATGCGAAACTGCTGGTTTGCGCCCACATTGGGCAAGAGCACTTTTATCGCGACCAGACGATCGAGCCGTGTGTCGCGTGCTTTGTAGACCTCGCCCATGCCGCCGACGCCTAGCGGTTCGAGAATCTCGTACGGACCGAGCCGTGCACCCGTCTGGAACGTCATAACAGAATTCCTGCCTACCGCGCCGCCGCTGTCGTGCCGCCGCTTGGTCGCAGCGTCAGCTTGTGCGCGGCCTCCCGATCGACCCGTCCGCGCGTGTAGGCGAGCGGGAAGTACTCGCCGCGATCCCAGAGCGGCAGCAGGTTGCCGTAGAACGGGCTTTCGGGCTGGCCCGACTGGCCCGGGACGTTGGTCGCGACCGAGCGATCCCAGTCGGCGACGTCGAGGATCTCGCGATAGCTGGCGCCGTCGGCGCCGACCGCGCCGTTGCCGCCGCTGCGCTCGACGGTCGGCAGGTCGTACTGGCGGACGAACGGATGCGGGAAGTCGCGCATCGTGCATGCGGCCGTAGCGCCAGCCGGCCGGATCCGGCGCCCTGCGCCTTGGTCAGCTCCGCGAGCGCTTTGACCAGCCCCGGCTCGACGAGCGGGAGCCGCTCGTCACGCGGACGCTGATGCTCGAGCGCTTTCGGATCGACCGCGCTGCGCCAGGCGAGGTAGATCGCGCCTGCGGCGATCGTCCTTGCGGAACATCGCATCCCAGCCCGCGACCAGGCTGCGCGCCCGCTCCGACTTCCGGCGTGCGTCCCGTCCAGCCGCTGAACAGTTCCTGCTCGAGCGCGCCGCGGAGCGTCAGGTAGTCGTGCTGGAGCTTCTTCGAGTCGTCGATCGTCCATTTGCGCGACGCGAGCGATCGCCGTCAACACCTGCTCGACCCGTTTGATCCGCTCGAACTGGACGTTGTTCAGCGTCTTGAACATCACCGGCGGCGTGCCGGCGACGTTGACGTTGTTGTTGGCGGTCGCGATGTAGCCCTGCGACGGGTTCAGCAGCCGCGGCAGGTCGGTGCGGAAGCCGGCCCATTCGTACTTGCCGGTGCCCGGCACCGGCAGGCGGCCGCTCCATCCCACGCGCTTCGGCGTGAGCGCCGACCCCTGGAACGAGATGTTGCCGTCGACGTCGCCGCAGATCAGGTTCTCGGTCGGCGCCTTCCAGTACAGGCGCCGCCTCGAGGAACTCCTTGCAGTCGCGCGCCTGCGACAAGCGGCAGGCCGCCGAGATAGGCGCCGGTTCCCGGCTCGTTCATCACCGAACGGAGGGCGTAGGCGCGATGGTTCGTCGCGTCCTCGTGGAAGATCGGGCCGTGCCGGCTGAACTTCAGCTCGACGGCCTGCGGCGCCGCGTCTTTCACGGGAATCGTCTCGCGGATGATGCGAAGCGGCTCCCACCCGGTCTGGTAGCGGACTTCGTTCGGGTTCGACGGGTTGACCTCCTCGACGAACACGTCGTGCTGATCGGTGCCGGTGATCGTGAAGCCCCATGCGATCCGCTCGTTGTGGCCGAGCGCGACGCCGACAAACGGCGGCTCCTGCGCGCCGATCACGTTCCAGCCCGGCGCGCTCAAGTGCATGATGTAGCGCAGCGACGGGTTCGTGACCTCGCGGTGCGGATCGTTCGACACGAGCGGCTTGCCGGTCACGGTGAACGCGCCGCTCACCACCCAGTTGTTGCTGCCCGGCTCGGGCGCCTTGTCTTCGGGCATCTCGAGGCGCGCGGACGCTCGCGGGAACCAGGCGCGGTACGGATCCACGATCGCCGGCGGCGGCATGCCGCGTCCGCCGCCCGGCATGGCGACGTTCTGGCCGATCACGCTCACGTCGAGACCATCGGGCACGACCAGCTCGTCCCACGGATCGGGCATGCGCTGGCGATTCGCCTCGCGCACGCCGACGCGCGCCACGAGCCGCGCGAGCTGCAGCTCGCTCGTTGCCGTCGCCCATCGCCGGTCGTCCGGAGAAGCAGCGTTTCCGGTTTCCACGGCGATCCGGCTTGATCCCGGTCAGCTTGAATTCGACTGGCAGGTTGTCGGCGTCGCTCGGTGATGTACGCGTTCAGTCCGTTGCGAACGCCGTGAAGATGCGCTTGCCTTCGGGGTGATAGCTGGTCCACTCGCTGTCGTCGAACGGCCCGCGGTACATCAGCAGCCGCGCCTGCCGATCGCGCTCGACCACGGCCGGCCCGAGGATCTCGGCCAGCCGTCCCTCGCGCTGGCGGCGCCACATCTCCATCTGCCACAACCGGTCCTGCGCGATGACGTAGCCCTGCGCGAAGAACAGATCGTCGGTGTTCCGCGCGTAGATGTGCGGCACGCCCCAGCGGTCGCGGACAACCTCGACCGGCTCGCGAAGGCCCGGGACGTTCAGGGTGCCGTCGATCGTGGCGAGCGACTGCTGCGCCAGCGACTTCAGGTCGGTGGCCGGCGTGCGCTGCGCGCTCACGGCCCCGAGGGCCGACACGAACGCCAGCAGGCAGACGACCGCGGCGGAACGCCGTCGGAGGTTGGTGCTCATAGCGGGGAATCTAGGCTCCGGCAATGGGTGTGTCAACTGGAATAGAAGCTGTGTCTTCTGGATTAGGATGGCCTGACCGGTGAAGCTCCATACCAAGCTGTTCATTGCCCTGGTGGCCGGGATTGGCCTGGGTGCCGCCCTGCATTCACAGGCCGATTCGGCGTGGATCAACTTCGTCAACACCAACCTCCTCCGCCCGATCGGCCAGATTTTCCTCCGCTCGATTTTCATGATCGTCGTGCCGATGGTGTTCTCGGCACTGGTGATTGGCGTCTACGACCTCGGGCGGGGCCGCGACCTGAGTGGCGTCGCCGGCCGCACGCTCTGGTTCACGGTCGTGATGAGCACGCTGTCGGTGGCGATCGGCATGCTGCTCGTCAACGTGCTCAGGCCGGGCGAGAACGTCGCCCTGCAGCAGGCGATCGCTGCTCAGCCGTCCGCGGCCGTGCAGGCGCTCGAGGCGAACGCCGCGGCGCGCAAGTCGGTGGCCGACACGATCATCGAGCTCGTGCCCCGAAACCCGCTCGACTCGGCGGTCCGCGCCCTGGACGGCGAGATGCTGCCGTTGATGGTGTTCGCGCTGGTCTTCGGCGTCGCAGTGAGCCAGACGGCGCCGCGCGACGATCAGAAAAACGTCCTGATGCGGTTCCTCGAGCAGGTGTTCGATGCCTGCATGAAGATCGTGCACTTCGCGATGAAGCTCGCGCCGTTCGCGGTGTTCGCGATCATCTTCAACACCGCGTTCACGTTTGGCACCACCGTGTTTGCCACGCTCTTCTTCTACGTGGCGACGGTGGTCGCCGGCGCTGCTGCTCCACCAGTTCGGCGTCTACGCCGCTGCTGCTCCGCCTGGTGGCCCGGCGGTCCCCGCTCGAGTTCTTCCGGCAGTGCCGCGACGTCTACCTGTATGCGTTCTCGACCGCCTCGTCCAACGCGACGCTGCCGCTCTCGCTCGAGACCGCCGAGAAGAAGCTTCGCATTCCGCCAGACATTGGCCGGTTCGTCCTGACGGTTGGCGCTACCGCGAACCAGAACGGCACGGCCCTGTTCGAAGGGGTCACGGTCCTGTTTCTCGCGCAGGTCTATGGGCTGGATCTGTCGCTCGGGCAGCAGCTCCGCGTGATGTTCATGTCGATTCTCGCGGGGATCGGCACAGCTGGAGTTCCCGGCGGATCGCTGCCTATGGTAATGATCGTGGCGCAGTCGGTCGGTATTCCCCCCGAGGGCATGGGCCTCATCCTCGGCGTGGACCGCTTCCTCGACATGTGCCGGACGACGGTCAACGTCGGTGGCGACCTGGTGATTGCAGCGCTTGTTGCGGGCCCGAGCAAGGTCCACGGGAAAGCCGTCCTGCAGAAGGAGACGCATTCATGAAAACACTCCAGGCTCTATTCGTCGCAAGCGTGCTCGCCGTCGTCGGATCGTACGTGCTCTTCGCCCAGCAGGGCGGCAATCAGATGAGCTTCTTCATCATCAGCGCCGGCATGGGCAACGGCGCCAACCTCGGCGGGCTCGCCGGGGCGGACAAGCACTGCCAGACGCTTGCCGCGGCGGCGGGCGCCGGCACCCGGAAGTGGCAGGCCTACCTCAGCACACAGGGTGCGGGGGCGATCAACGCGCGCGACCGCATCGGCAAGGGCCCATGGACCAATGCCAAGGGCGTGGTCGTGGCCAAGAGCGTGGACGACCTGCACAGCACCAGCAACAACCTGACGAAAGAAACGCAGCTGACCGAGAAGGGTGGCGGGGTCAACGGCCGCGGCGACAACCCCAACACGCACGACATCCTGACCGGCTCGAATGCCGACGGCACTGCCTTCGCGGCAGGCACCGACAACACGTGCAGCAACTGGACGAGCGCGGCGGAAACCGGCGCCGGCGCCCGCGTCGGCCATCACGATCGGCAGGGAGGCGGCCAGGATCCAACCTCGTGGAACTCTGCGCACACGACGCCAGGCTGTTCGCAGGCGAATCTTGCGAAGGTCGGCGGCGCGGGACTCTTCTACTGCTTCGCAGCAAATTAAGTTGGATGTGCAGGTCCGCCTAAAGGCGGACACTACGTACGTCGGGTCCGCCTGAAAGCGGACGCTACGTCAGGCAGGGCGACCCTCTTAGGGTCGCCTTATTCCCACCGGAAAATCCGCGCCGACAACGCCGTGCAGACGACGAAGGTCACGATCAGCACGGCGATGTCGCCGAGGTGGGCGGACCACGGCTCGCGGAGCCACGCGCCCCTGAGGAGCGAGACGGCGTAGGTGAACGGCACGAACCGCGCCACGGCCTGGACGGCCGGCGGCATCGCCTCGATCGGCACGAACAGTCCTGAGATGGCGATCATCGGATACAGGATGAGTGTGCCGAACGGCTGGGCGAACCGCGCCGTCGGCACGACGCTCGCGATCACGAACCCCACCGACAGCAGGCAGACCGTCGTGAACAGCAGCGCGGCGCCGAACCGTAACACCGGGACGTCGACGCCTTCAGGAACGAAGCGCCGCCCGGCGAGCGCGAGCAGGACGAGCGTCGCCGACGAGAACACCAGCTTCGCGATCACGTGAGCCGTCAGGATCGTCTCGGGCCGGAGCGGCGTCGCGCGCAGGCGCTTCAGGATGCCGCCTTCCCGGTAGATCGAGATGATCGTGACCAGCGACAGTACCGCGCCCGTCGCCACGAGCAGCGCCGCCAGGATCGGCAGGTCGACCCCGACGAAGCGCGCGACCTCGGGCGGGCGCGAGGCCGATCGTCCGCCGAGCACGCGCCCGAGGATCACGAAGACGATCACCGGCATCGCGAGCGTGCCGAACAGGCCGAGCGGCTCGCGCGCGAAGATCTTCATCTCGATCCAGGTCAGCTTGAGGAGTCCGCGCAGCATCGTCTCAATCCCGCATCGCGTCGCCGGTGAGCTTGAGGAACACGTCCTCGAGGGTCGGCGGCAGCCACTTCGTGTCGCTGATCGCGATGCGCCCGGTGGGGAAGTGCCTCGCGACCAGCGTTTCCGGCGAGTCGATCTCGACGATGCGTCCGTGGTCGATGATCGCCACCCGATCGCAGAGCCGTTCCGCTTCTTCCATCGAGTGGGTCGTGAGCACCACGGTCTTGCCGCGATCGCGGATGCCCCGCACGAGCGTCCAGATCGCGCGCCGCGCCTGCGGGTCGAGGCCGGTCGTCAGCTCGTCGAGGAAGACGACCTCGGGATCGTTGACGAGGGCCAGCGCGATGAACAGTCGCTGCCGCTGTCCGCCCGAGAGCGTCATGAACCACGCGTCCCGCTTGGCCGTCAGGCCCAGCTGCTCGAGGAGCGTCGCGCCGTCGACGGCATTTTCGTACAGCGACGTCCACAGCTCGACGGCTTCGCGGACGGTGATCCGCTTTTGGAGCTGTGCCGACTGCAGCTGCACCCCGATGCGCCGCTGGAGGGCGCGCCGTTCCCGCACCGGGTCGAGCCCGAGCACTGAGATCGCGCCGCGGTCGGGGCGCCGGACGCCCTCGACGCATTCGAGCGTCGTCGTCTTGCCGGCGCCGTTCGGTCCGATCAGGCCGAAGATCTCGCCCCGCTGGACGTCGAACGAGACGCCGTCGACGGCAACGAGCCGGCCGTACGCCTTGCGAATGTTCTCGACCCGGACGACGGCGTCACGCATGGAAGTGCCGAAGATCTCACAAATCTGCGTACCCGTTACAGATCGGGTAGCCGGCCGCCACGGACGGCGGCTGGAAACGTCGACTAAGTGCTGTCGTTGCATCAATTAGCTTACGGTATCCGAGGGGTATTGCTGGCCTCGTCCTTGCCGATAAGCACGGACATGGGACCGTCCCTCATTGTCATCGCGCGCGCGGAGCACGAAGTCGCCCTCCGCAAGCGGCTGGGGTCGGAGCCGAGCGTCGCCCTGTTCTCGGACTCGGACGCGTTGAAGGCGTTCGACGCGATCGAATCGCATCCGCCGAAGATCCTGGCGATCGATCGCACCTTCGCGTTCACCGCTCGCGGCGCGGCGCTGGTGGCGCGGCTCAAGCACGATCAGCGGATGGGGTCCATCGATCTGCGCGTGCTGACCGAGGACGAAACCAACTCGCCCATGATTCTCGAAACGAACAAGGCGCTCGGCCTCGAGGGCGCCGTCCTGAAGACGTCGCACCCGCTCGACTACTGCGGGACGCGGCGTGCGCCTCGCTTTCCGGTGACCGATGGCGCCGGCGTCATCGTGAACGGCGAGAACGGCACGCTGGTCAACCTGTCGTCGACCGGCGCGCAGCTCCTGGTGCACATGCGCCTCCGGCCGTCCGAACCACTGCGCCTGGCATTGGTCGACTCGGATTCGGAGGTCAAGGTCCGGGGCGTGGTCGCCTGGTCGTCGGTCGAGTCGTCCAATGGCGCGTTGGCCTATCGCGCTGGCGTGGAATTCATCAACCCTGATGCGCTGTCGCTCGATGCCTTCTGCCTGCGGCGGATCACCACGTCAACTGCCGAGCTGCCCGCGTACTAGTTGACGTTGCGCAGACGTGACGATCTGGACGCAACCTTTTCGCGGGTTCGGCGGTCCAAGTATTTCGATGCCTCGTCTGCGGAGGGTGAAGGGATGTCACTCCACCGCAACCGCCCTGAACCAGTCGATCGCTCCCGCAGGACGGCCGAGCTTGAACGGTGGCTGGCTGCGGCGCGGGAAGCGACGATCATGATCTCGATGGCTGGCGGCATCTGCCTGTCTTGGCCGCAGGTCGCGCGGTCGATGGTCCTCGCCACCAAGATCGTCGTCTACTACTGCTTTTCCCCCCGGTAGCCGTAAGCGCTGGCCTCGAGTCCGTTCATTACATTTGTGCAAGCAGCGTTTCGTCACGGTCAGTCGATCGTGACGTAGCCGCTGGCAATCAACGACTTGCAGCAGATCGGGGCAGCATCGTCCTTGCACGCTCGTCGCACGATGCGACGAAGAATTCTTTCGATGGCGGCGTGCGTACTGATGGCTGCGGCATCCGCCGGTTGCTCGCGCTCCTCGACTTCGCCGTCCGAGGTCTCGCCTGATCGGATGGTCGAAGGTGTGACCGTCAACGCTCTCGACGGCGCGCCCGCCGCGGGACTTTCCGTTCAGGTTGGCTCGGCGCGGCCTGTCACGACCGATGCGGCCGGCCGCTTCGTCACTGAAGTCAGCGGCCCTGGCTTTTACCCGGCCGTCGTCAGCGGCGCCTCGGTGGTCGAGCGGCGCACCACGGTGACCGGCCCGACCAGCGCGGCGCGGCTGTCGCTCATGCCGGCGTCATTCGACGTGCGCGCGTTCGACGAGATGTTCCGGACGGCGAACGCCCGCCTGCAGCGGTGGACGACCCAGCCGTCGCTGGTGGTGCTCGCGTCGGTGATGAACTTCCGGGGAGACGCCGACGAGTTCAACGCGACGTCCGAGCAGATGACCGACGACGAGGTGTCGCAGCTCGTCGCGCACATGAACGAAGGCCTGACGCTCCTGACCGGCGGGAAACTCACGTTCGCCGAGATCAAGGTCGAGCGCCTGGCGTCGGGCGAGCGGACGTCGGTGACGCGGGGCGGCGCGATCGTCGTCGGCCGCTACAACGGCATCCTGACCTTTGCGCAGACGATCGGCTACGGCCGATGGGCCGAGGACGCGGACGGATCCGTGGTGGGGGGCACGATATTTCTCGATCGCGGCTTCGACAAGAATGACGACCGGCGGCGGCTGCTCAGGATCCACGAGCTGGGCCACGCGCTCGGCCAGCTCCACGTCACGGCGCGAACCTCGATCATGAATCCGTCAGTGGGCCCCGAGCCGACCGAGTTCGATCGGCAGGCCGCGATCGTCGCTTTCCAGCGCCCGCCGGGCAACGTGTCACCGGATACCGATCCGGGAGCAGCGGGGAAGAGCGGGCCGTGGAGCGTCCGTTGGTCGGCTCCTGTCCGCTGCACGCTGCCTTAGCAGGTGCGTAGGCGACCCTTTCAGGGTCGCCTACTCGGTTCGTAGGGCGACCCTTTAGGGTCGCCGACATCGTCAACGCCCTGGCGCAGTCTGCACTTCCGCCCTTTCAATGCCTGGCGCCGGATCGACGTTCGCAACGGCAATCTCGACGTATTCGATCGTCCCGTCGATCTGACTGAGCCAATGCGGCGTCCCGGGCAGGTTGACGATCACGTCGCCTGGTCCCACCTTGCGCGCAAGTCCACCTTTGACGCCGACGGCACTGCGGATCGTGGCATCCGGGTTCGGGTTCGGATACGGGTCGGTGTCGATCGTCGGTGGGATCAGCGTGCCGCCCGTCACCAGCGTGCCAGTTCCCTTCGTCACGATCATGTATTCCAGCGTGCGCGTGTGCGTGATCGCGTACTGCGGTCCGGTCACCCGGCGGCGGACGACGCCTGGCGCCTTTCCGGCCGCGAACGGAATGGATCCGCCAGTCCTGGACGCCACGAGTTTCGGATCGAGCCCGTTCAGCCCAACCTGGATGTCGGCGGCGCTCAGGTACGGCGATGGCTCCCGATGGGGCGGCACACGATCGTGGCCCGGCGTGATCTGGTTCTGAGCGAGGATGCCCGTGCCGGCTCCCGCAAGAGCGAGCCCCGCGGCCAAAACGACCTTGCCGAAATTCTTGATGTGCATGGCGCAGCTCCTACTTGCTCAAGCCGAGTACGTGCTCAGGATCGACGCGGATCACCATGTAGTCGATTCCACCATCAGCGATCTCGGTCCATAAGTGTCCGACGCCCGGTGGAATGATTTGCATCTCGCCCGGCCCGAGCCTGGTCGTGCGTCCGCCGCCGATCGGGCTCGCGCTGGCGAAACCCGGCCCGATCGTCGTCGATGCCTCCTGCCTTGTGGCGTTGACGAGCGGGCCGGTCACCTGCGTGCCGCTGCCGCGGATCACGTAGTAGATCTCGGTGATCTTGTCGTGGCTCAGCGCGCGGCCGGAGGGCACCTTCGTCGCCGGTCGCGTGACGAAGGCAACCGCGACGTTGTAGGCGCCGATGTCGGCGAGGCTGATGTTGCGGTCGGAAACGCTGACGTTGCCCGGCGCGAGAGCGGCCATTCCGATCTTCACAGCGGCTTCGATGTCCGCCTTGGTGATGTCGACCGCCGCCCGAGCGGGCGTGCCCGGTGTGGCGGTCTGTGCCCGGGCCAGAACGGGCGCGAGGCAAATCAGAACGAGTGCGCAGCAAACCATGCATCGCATCGTGGGCTCCTTCGCTTCCGGTGTTCGGCGTGCTGGGCTACATCCTACGCTCAGGCCGAGGCTCGGACGATGGCATCTGGGTGACGTGGGACGCCCGCTTCATCACCGTCGAGATGTATTGTGAGGGGAGTCGATCATTCGGGGACATTCCGGTTCCTGCCGACTACCGCGCGGCATCCTCCCTGCCGCGTGCAGCTTGCTGCTGCATCTCCTCGAGCTCCGCCACCCACGCCTGGGCCTTGTTCCTGGCCTGATGCTCGCTGGAGCATGTTTCCACTCGATCCATGCGGCCCTCGCCGAACATCAGCAACTGGAATCGACCATCGTCGCGCCTGAGCAGACAACGATTGACACCATCGGACCACAGCGTAACCGGCTCGGACGCCACGACTCCAGAGCGTATCCAACCCCAGCTCGGAATTTCAAGCGCCGCTGAATTGGTTTGCAACCTTCGCATGGCTTGCCAACCGTAGCTCACGCAGGCGTTGGCAAGCGTGAGCGAAGATGAACTTGGAGGTCCACCTTCGCGCTGCGCGCTACGGTGGACAACCTTCGCATGGCTTGCCAACCGTAGCTCACGCACGCGTTGGCAAGCGTGAGCGAAGGTTGGTGCGGAAGCGGGGATTTGAACCCCGACCCGATTGCTCGGACTAGCTCCTGAGGCTAGCGCGTCTGCCGTTCCGCCACTTCCGCAAGTGGGGGGAAATCCGTCGCTGACGGGAACAGTCAGTATAACTGAACGTCTTTCGCCCGGTCGACCTCGGCCACGTCAGCGGCGCCGTTCCAGATCGCCGATCCGGACCTCGTGATCGTCCAGGACGAGGCCATGGTGTCTGACGATCCCCTGAAGCGTCTTTTGCATCGCAATCACGCGATCCTCCAGACGGGCCAGACCGGCCGCCAGTCCGTTAAGGTCGTCTTTGGTGGCGAATCGCTTCAGGTCCCTCTTCGTGGCGAATCGCGTCAGGTCGGCCTTCGTCGCGCAGCGGCTGACACGAGCGGCGACGCGGCGCAGCTCACTCCGATCCGCCTTGGTGCGTTCCAGGCGGTCGAATCGCCGATCCATGTGCGCCTTGAGTTGCTCGATCGTCATCGGTTCGGGCGGGAGCATAGCATCGTCTGCTCTGCCATTCCGATGCCTGGCGACGAAGCGTGGAAACGCCGGGAATTCCGCCGAACGGCGTGCAGAGTCGTCAAATTCTGCCACCCCTGGAATGCCGCGACGTGGCAATTTCTCCAGCTATACTCGATCCCATGACTCGCCGACCTGTCGCCATCATCGTCGCGCTGCTCGCCGCAGCGCTCGTCGTCTCCTTCGCCGGATTCGTGATCCTGTACCTCGTCATGGGCCGCGAACCGGCGGTGCCGTCGAGGGCCGCGCTGTCGCTCGAGGTCGGCGGCGACATCGTCGAGTTGCCGGCGAGCGACGTCGTCGCTTATCTGAGCGACGCCCGGACGCCGACGGTTCGCGGCATTGTCGAGAGCCTGAAGAAGGCCAAGCACGACAGCCGCGTGCGCGCGGTCCTGCTCAAGCCGACGACGTTTTCGTCACCCTACTGGGGAAAGGTGCAGGAGCTCCGCGCCGCGCTCGTCGATTTCAAGGAGTCCGGCAAACCGCTCTACGCGTACCTCGAATACGGCGGCGACCGCGAGTACTACCTGGCGAGCGCAGCCGACAAGATCTTCCTGATGCCTGCCAGCACGCTCGATCTCACGGGCGTGGCCACATATCAGGTATTCCTGCGCGGTACGTTCGACAAGATCGGTGTGACGGCGGACATTCACCATGTTGGGGACTTCAAGACCGCGTCGAACCAGTACACCGAAAAGGGATACACGCCGTCGCACCGCGCGATGGACGAGTGGCTGAATCGCGAGCTGTACGAGCAGATCGTCGACGGCATCGCCCACGGGCGCAAGAAGAGCGACGCCGAGGTCCGCTCGCTGATCGACCAGGGTCCGTTCCTGGCCGAGAATGCGCGCCGCGCCGGCCTGGTCGACGACGTCATCTACGCCGATCAGGTCGCCGACAAGCTCGACGATGATGAATCGGGCGAGCTGAGCACGATCGAAGCCGTCGACTACGGCCGCGTCAGCGCGCCGGGCTTCAATCGGGGCCCGCGGATCGCGGTCATCTACGCGGTCGGGGCGATCGTCGGCGGGCGGAGCGGTTTCGATCCGTTGAACGGCCAGACCGTCGGGTCCGACACGCTGATTGAATCGATCCGGTTGGCGCGGAAGGATTCGTCGGTGCGGGCGATCGTGCTGCGCGTCGACAGCCCGGGCGGCTCGGCGACGGCGTCCGACGCGATCTGGCGCGAGCTGATGCTGGCTCGCGACGAGAAGCCGCTCGTCGTGTCGATGTCCGATCTCGCGGCATCGGGCGGCTACTACATCGCGATGCCCGGGCACGCCATCGTGGCGCAGCCCTCGACGCTGACCGGCTCGATCGGGATCTTCGGCGGCAAGTTCATCACCGGCGGCGTCTACGAGAAGCTCGGCGCGAACATCGAATCGACGAGCATCGGGAAGCACGCGGAGATCAACTCGCCGGCACGGCCGTACAACGCGGACGAACTGAAGAAGGTCACCGAGCAGCTCGAATCCTTCTATACGCAGTTCGTCGCCAAGGTCGCCGCCGCCAGGGGCAAGACGCCGGACCAGATCAACGCGATCGCCGAGGGGCGTGTCTGGACGGGACGCCAGGCGTCGCAGAACGGCCTCGTCGACGCGCTCGGCGGCCTCGACACCGCCATCGGCCTGGCCAAGGAGAAGGCCGGCATCGACGCCGACGACAGCGTGCAGCTGGTCGTCTATCCAGCGCCGAAAAGTTTCTACGAGATCGTCTCGGAACTGTCCGGCGCACGGCAGCAGGCATCGATGGCCGCGTGGTTGACGATGAACCTGTCGCCGGGGGAGCGGGACGCGCTGCGCATGCTGCGAAGTCCGGCCGCGCTGTTCCGGAGGGGCGAGTTGCTCGCCTTAATGCCGTTTACGTTCTTACGCTGACTCGGGCCTCGGTGCTCGGGACTCGGTGCTCGAAAGCTCGTTTGCCCGAGCACCGAGCACCGAGCCACGAGGTTCTATCCCACGAGGCGCTGCAGCGCCTCACGATTCACCTCGATCCGCATCTTCTGCTTCGCTTTCGTCATATAGGCAGCGAAGAAGCGGTTGCGGCGATCGTTGAGCAGGTCCTCGCGGAACTTGTCCTTGTTGGCGGCGAGCTCCTGCGGCGTGACTTCCTGTTTTTCCAGCACCTTGATGACGGCGCTGCCGGTGTCCGTCGCAATCGGCTGGCTGACGGTGCCGGCGGCCAGCGTAAAGGCGGCGTCCGTCACCTCGGCGGCCATGCCGAGCTCCGGGATTGGTGAATCTCGCGTGATGAGCTCGGTCGTCTGCGCCTTGAAACCGGAGGCCTGCGCCGCTTTCTCGAAATCCGGCGCGCCCTTCAGCCTGGCCGCGAACTCATTCGCCTTCTTCAGCCCGAACTCCTTCGCCTTGTTGCGGACGACTTCATTCCGAACGCGCTCTTTCACCTCGTCGACCTTCGGGACGTATGCGTCCTGCTTCGCGACGAGCGAGGCGAAGACGAACCCGCGACCCGTCTGGACTGGACCGGCGACGTCGCCCTGGTTCATCGTGAACGTGCGCATGCCCAGCTCCGGCGACGCGCCGAGACCGAGCACCGGCTCGTCGCGTGCGAAGAACTCGCTCTCCTGAACGGTCAGTCCCTGCTCACGGCCGACGGTATCGAGATCCGAAGCCTTCGTGATGCGCGGCCGCAGCGACTCGGCGAGATTGGCCGCCTGCTGCTGCGCCCGCTCGACCGACAGCTGATCCTGCAGCTGCGGGCGGACTTCGTCCAGCGAGCGCGTCGTGCCCGCCTTCTTGTCGACCAGCTTGATGACGTGGAAGCCGAAGCTGGTTTTCACGAGATCGCTGATTTGGCCCGGCTCCATCGTGAAGACCACCGCGTCGAACTCAGGCACCATGCGGCCGCGGCCGAAGTAATCGAGATCGCCGCCGTTGGGCGCGCTGCCTTCGTCCTGCGAATACTGCTTCGCGAGCGCCGCGAAGTCGGCGCCCGCCTTGGCCTTCTTCAGCACGTCCTCGCCCTGCGCGCGGACCGCCGCTTCGTCCTTGCCCTCGATCTTCAGCAGGATGTGGCTCGCGCGCACCTGCTCCGGCGTCGTGTACTCGCCGATGCGATCGTTGTAGGCGCGTTCGATGTCAGCGGGGGGCACGACCAGCTTCGCTCGGATGGCTTCGACGTCCAGCAGCAGGTACCGGACCTTGCGCTTCTCCGGGATGCGGAAATCGTCCTGGTGTCCGTCGAAGTAGGCGGTGATCTCCGCGTCGGTCGCGCTGACGTCGGGCCGGAAGCTGTCGTTGGGAAAACTGACCACCGCGAGCTTCACCTTGTCGTTGCGGCGGCGGTACTCCTGCTCGATCTCTTTGTCGGGAATCGAGAGCCACTCGGTCAGCGACGCTCGCAGCTTCTCGACGACCAGCGAACGGCGCACCGCTTCCTCGAACTCGGACGGCGTCATCGGCGGGCGCTGTATCGACAGGAGCTGGCGATACCGGTCTTCGCCGATGAACGTGCCGTTCTCCTGGAACGACGGGATCGCCATGATGCGCTGCCGCACCTCGTCGTCGCTGACTCGAACGTTCAGGCGATCGGCTTCGGCGAGCGCCGCGCGCTCGTCGACCATCTGCTGAAGGATCTGCTGTTCGACGCCGAGCTGCCGCAGCAGCTGATCGCTCATGTTGGCGCCATACGCCGAGCGATACGCCTGGATCTGCGCCTGATACGTGCGCTGGAATTCGTCGCTGCGGATTTCCCGCCCTTCGACGATGGCAACGGCGCCCGTCGCGGCGAGGTCGCCGGACCGGCCGGTCAGGAAATTCGGGATGAAAAAGATCACCATCGCCACGCACACGATGGCCAGGCTCCACTTGAGCCAATTCCGGTGCTGGCGCATCCGATCGAGCATCGTCATTTCCGGTACCTCGGGAAACTCGGATCGTATGCCATGAACTTACGGCGTGGCAAGCAGTTACGGCCGCCCTATGGTATATTTTCAGTGTATTGAAGAACTTACGGAAAGGGGTCTGACCCCTTCAGATGTCACCACTAGGTCGGCCGACCAGCCTCTCCAGCACCAGACGCCGCACCCCGGGCCCCAGGCGGGCGCCCGTCGCTTTTTACCGCGCCAGCGGGCCGGACCTGGCTGCCCGGCTTCGCGCCTTTCAGCGAGCCCTCCGGAGCCGGGTCGAGCGCCGGGACGCGCTGCTCGACGTCATGCGGGCCGTCAGCGCCTCGCTCGAGCCCGAGAAAGTCGGCGAGTTCATCGTTGAGCGTGCCGCGACGTGGATTCCTGCGCCATCCTGGGCCATCGTAGCCGCCGAGCCCACCGGCCAGCTGTCGGTGCTCGCCCAGCGCGAGCTGAACGCGGAATTCAGCCCCCTGCTCGACCAGATTGCCCAATGGGTGATGCACAACGGCGAGGAGTTCCTGACGGCGAATCTTCGCTCGGACGAACGCATTCGGGCGGAGGCCGTTGCCACCGTGGTCGGCTTGCCCCTCAGCTGCCGTGGACGCCGCATCGGCGCCGTCATCGCGCTCGATCCCGAGCCGTCGTCGCGCCAGCCGCGGCTGGCGCCGACGGTACTTCGGGCGATCCGGACGCTCCTCGAGCCGGCGGCCGTCGCGCTCGACGATGCGCATGCAGCTGAAGCGCGCCGAGGCGCTCTCGGTCACCGACGACCTGACGCGCCTCTACAATTCGCGCTACTTGAACCAGGTGCTGCGGCGTGAAACGAAGCGCGCCTCGCGAAGTGGCCGTCCGCTCTCGCTCCTGTTCATCGATCTGGATGGGTTCAAGTCCATCAACGATACCCACGGCCACCTGTTCGGCAGCCGGGCGCTCGTCGAGGCCGCGACGGTGATTCGCGGCAGCGCGCGCGAGACCGACGTCGTGGCGCGGTTCGGCGGCGACGAGTTCGCCCTGATCTTGCCCGATACCGGCGCGGAGGGAGCCTACGCCGTCGGCGAGCGCATCCGCGAGCGCATCGCCGACCACATCTTCCTGACCGGCGAGGGGCTCACCATCCGGTTGACCGCCTCGGTCGGCGTGGCCACCCTCCCCGACGTGGCGGCTTCCGCGGACGAGCTGGTCCACGCGGCCGACGCTGCGATGTACCAGGTCAAGGCCCGCGGCAAGAACGGTATTCAGGCCGCCGTCGAACCAGCCGATAAATGATCGGGTGGCCCGTCGCCGCCGCCCGCTAAGGAGCTTTCTTGAGTCTTCGTTCGATGTTGTCGCTCTTCTCCAGTGACCTGGCCATCGATCTGGGCACCGCCAACACCTGCGTTTACGCGCGGGGCAAGGGCATCGTCGTCAACGAACCCTCGATCGTGGCCATCAACAAGGTGAACGGACGCGTTGAAGCCGTGGGCAAGGACGCGAAAGACATGCTCGGCCGCACGCCCGGGAACATTGTCGCCATCAAGCCGATGAAGGACGGCGTCATCGCCGACTTCGAGGTCACCGAGAAGATGCTGACCTACTTCATCAAGAAGGCGCACAACCGCAACGTCTGGGTCCGCCCGCGGATCGTCATCGGCGTCCCGTCGGAGATCACGCAGGTCGAGAAGCGCGCCGTGAAGGACAGCGCATACCGCGCCAAGGCCAGCGAGGTCCATCTGGTCGAGGAGGCGATGGCGGCGGCGATCGGCGCCGGCATGCCGATCACCGAGCCGTCGGGCAACATGATCGTCGACATCGGCGGCGGCACCACCGACATCGCCGTCATCTCGCTGGCCGGCATCGTCTACAGCAAGGCGGTGCGCGTCGCCGGCAACGAGATGGACGAGGCGATCATCCAGTACATCAAGAAGACCTACAACCTGCTGATCGGCGAGCGGACCGCCGAAGCGATCAAGATGGAGATCGGATCGGCCTTCCCGCTCGACGAGAAGATGACGATGGAGATCAAGGGGCGGCACCTGATCGAAGGCGTCCCGAAGACGATCACCATCAGCGACGAGGAGATCCGCGAGGCGCTCGCCGAAACCGTCAACGTGATCGTCGACGCCGTGCAGGGTGGCGCTCGAACGGACGCCGCCGGAGCTGTCGGCCGACATCGTCGACCGCGGCATCGTGCTCACCGGCGGCGGCTCGCTCCTGAAGAACCTCGACAAGCGGCTGCGCGAGGAAACCGGCCTGCCGCTGGCGATGGCCGAGGATCCGCTGTCCTCGGTCGTGCTCGGCGCCGGGAAGATGCTTTCGGACTTCAATCTGCTGCGAAAGATATCGATTGATTGAGGCAGGCCTGAAGGCCTGCACTACGACGGATGTAGTGCGGACCTTCAGGTCCGCTTGACATATGGCCCTCCTGGACATCCGCCAGCGCACCGGCTATCTCTTCATCGCGGTGATGCTTGGCCACGTGATTCTGATCTCGGCGCAAGTGAATACCCGCCGCGGCGTGCCGTTGCTCCAGGTCGTCACGTTCGGCCTGTTCGCCGAGGTGCAGCGCGTGAGCTCGGCGATGGTGTCGTCCGTGCATGGCGGGTGGACCAACTACGTCAGCCTGCGCGACGTACAGGCGGAGAACGAAACGCTCAGGCAGCAGCTCGACGACGCGCAGCTGCAGCTGCAGGAACAGCGCGCGCTGGCCGAACGCAGCCGGGGGCTGCTCGCGACGCTTGGCCTGCGCGACCGTTCGAACCTGAAGACGATCGCCGCCGAAGTGATCGGCGCGGGTGCGTCGACTGATTTCAAGACGGTCACGATCGACAAGGGAACGGGCGATGGCGTGCGCCCCGACATGGCGGTGATGGCGCCGGGCGGCGTGGTCGGCCGCGTGGTGGTGCCGAGCGCGCGGGCCGCCAAGGTGCAGCTCCTCGTCGATCGGAACGCCGCGGCGGGCGTGCTGATCGAGCGATCGCGGTCGCAAGGCGTGGCCGTCGGCGCGGGTGACGAGCTGCTGCGGATGGAGTACGTGTCGGAGGTCGCCGACGTCGCGGTCGGCGATACCGTCGTCACGTCGGGCATCGACGGGATCTACCCCAAGGGATTCGTGGTCGGCAAGGTCGAGACGGTCGAGAAGAGCGGCAACAGCTACAAGCAGATCCTCGTCCGGCCGGCCGTCGACTTCTCCAGCATCGAGGAGGTGCTCGTCGTGCTGACGCCGACGCCGGCCGCGAGCCGCGGAGGAGAGCAGCCAGTGAAGGCGGCCGGGGTGGTCATCGCGACGGCCGTCGCCGTCGCGCTGCAGACCACGCTGGCTCAGTTCGTCGTGCGGGGTGCAGTGGCCGTCGATTTCGTCGTCGTCGCGGTGATTTACATCTCGCTGACCTCCGGGCCGGTGACCGGGCTGATGGCCGGGACGTTTGCCGGCCTCGTTCAGGACACGCCTGGCGAGCGAGGAGGTCGATCGGGATTGGCGGGCTGGCGATGTCGATCGTCGGGTTTCCTCTCGGGGGTCGTCGGCACGCAGTTCATCGTCACGCAGCCGCTGCCGCGTTTTGTCGTGTTCTTCGGGGCCACCGTCCTGTATAAGACGGTGTATATCGGGCTGTACGAGCTGCTGGGCCTGCGCGACTTCGGCATGCCGATCGCGGCGGTCGCCGGCCAGGCGCTCGGCAACGCGATCGTCGGCGTCGTGGCGTTCCAGGTGGTCGAGCTTCTACCTGGAGCAATGGAGCGGCGGCAGGCGATGCGAGGGCGGCTCAGGCGGTAAAATTTCATGGCTTCATCCCCTGAAGACCGGCGGCGGGTCGGCATCCGGCTGACGGTGCTGCAATCCGACCATCACGGTGGTGTTCTCGATCCTCGCGGTGAGCTTCTGGGTGCTGCAGGTCGTGCAGCACGAGAAGTTCCTCGAGATGGCGGAGAACAACCATCAACGGACGCTGGCGCTGCGCGCACCGCGCGGCATGGTCTTCGATCGCAACGGCGAGCTCCTGGTCCGCAACCGGTCCTCGTACAGCATCTCGATCGTCCGCGAGCACACGAAAGACCTGAACCGTACCGTCCGGCTGGTGGCGTCGGTGCTTGGCATCGACGAGGCGCGCGTTCGAGAGATCGTCGATCGCCACCGGCGCGAGCCGGTCTTCCGCCCCGTCACGATCATCGAAGATGCATCGGCCGCGCAGGTGGCCGCCGTGCTGGCGCGCCGCTACGAGCTGCCCGACGTCCTCGTCGAACCGGTTCCGACCCGCGAATACCCGCCGCGCCGATCATGGCGTCGCACGTGTTCGGCTACGTCGGCGAGGTGACCGAGGCGCAGGTCGCCGCGTCCGAAGACCTGAAGAGCGGAGACATCGTCGGTCAGTCGGGGATCGAACGGATCTACAACGCGCTGCTGATGGGCGAGGACGGCGCCAAGCGGGTCGTCGTGAACAGCATCGGCCGCGAAATCCGGGAAACCGAGAAGATCGACGCGACCGAAGGGAAACGGTTGCAGTTGACGATCGACGCCGACGTCCAGCGGTCGATCGAGAACGGGTTCCGTGCGTTCGGCATCAACGGCGCTGCGGTGCTGCTCGACCCGGCGAACGGGGACGTGCTCGCCTACACGAGTCTGCCGGCCTACGATCCGAACGCGTTCGCCGCCGGCGGCGACCGGCGCAACGCGGTGTGGTCGTCGGTCAAGATGGATCCGCTCAAGCCGCTGACGGACCGGGCGCTGCAAGGACGGTACCCACCGGGTTCCACCTTCAAGATGGCGGTCGCCGCCGCCGCGCTCGAAGAAGGCGTCATCACGCCCGACTTCCAGGTCACCTGCCGCGGCGCCGGCGTGTTCAACGGCAACGTGCACAAGTGCTGGAAGGCGGGCGGGCACGGCACGGTCGACCTGCGGCGTGCGATCGAAGGGTCGTGCAACGTCTACTTCTACACGATCGGCAACATGGTCGGCGTCGACAAGATCACAAGTGGGCGACGGCGTTCGGCCTGGGTGTCAAGAGCGGCATCGACCTGCCGAACGAAATCACCGGCATCGTGCCGTCCACGGAATGGAAGCGGCGGACCACCGGCGAGAAGTGGTACGCGGGTGAAACGACGTCGGTGGCAATCGGTCAGGGACAGGTCTCGGTGACGCCGATGTCGATGGCGGTCTATATGGCGGCGCTCGCCAACGGCGGCACGCGCGTGACGCCGCACCTGCTGAAGGCGGTCGACGAAGGCAGCGGCTGGAAGCCGGTGCCGGCGCCGGCGCCGCAATCGCAGGTCACGATCCGGCCGGCCAACCTGCAGGCGATCCGGGACGGGCTGTGGATGGTGGTGAACCACGCCGGCACTGGCGGCAAGGCGCGGATCGAGGGACGCGACGTCTCCGGCAAGACCGGGACCGCGCAGGTGATTTCGCTCGAAGGCGGCCGTCGTGCCGCCGGCAAAGACCGGCCGCGACCTGCGCGACCACGGCTGGTTCGTGTTCTTCGCGCCGCGCGACAACCCCCAGATTGCCGGCGTGATCTTCGGCGAGCACGCCGAGCACGGGGCGACCATCGCGCCGATCGCCAAGCACGCGATCGAGACGTTCTTCGCCAAGAAGGAAGGCAAGCCGCTGCCGGAGCCGATGAAGCCGCAGGCGCCGCCGCCGCCGCCGAACCCGCCGGAAGAACCGCGGCCGACACGACGGTGGCGCAGGCCGCACGAGTGCCAGGTGCACGGGACGCACGGTGCGCGCGCGAGCGCCCGTGAACCTGGCGCACCCCGCGACATTAAGACATGTTTGAACGACGCCTGTACTTCCACATCGACTGGGCGCTGCGTGGCCGCCATCCTCGCGCTGTGCGCGATCGGCGTCGCGATGATCTACAGCAGCACCGGCGATCCGACGCGCGGCAACTCGAGCCTCTACATCACGCAGATCTACGGCATCGTGCTCGGCCTCGGCGCGATGAGCGTCATGCTCGATGCTCGACTACCGCACGTTCACCGACAAGTCGCACCTGATCTATTTCGCGCTGCGTCGGCGCGCTGCTCTACGTGCTGTTCTTCGGCGACACCCAGATGGGCGCGCAGCGCTGGATCCGCCTCGGTTCGTTCAACCTTCAGCCGTCGGAGTTCGCCAAGATCGGCCTCGCGCTCGTCCTCGCGAAGTTCTTCGGCGAGAACCGCGGCGCGCCGGGGTGGACCGACCTGGTGATTGCCGGGGTGCTGACGTCGATTCCCCTCTTCCTCATCGCCAAGGAACCGGATCTCGGCACCGCCGTCACGCTGCTGCCGGTGTTCCTCGCCGTGGCATTTCTCGCCGGGATGCAGCTGCGCGTCTTCGGCATCATTTTCGTGTGCCTGGTCCTCGCGGCCCCGGTCGCGTGGACCTTTGCGCTCAAGGACTATCAGAAAAGCCGGATTTCGACCTTCCTCGATCCGTCACAGGATGCGAAAGGCGCCGGGTACCAGCAGATCCAGGCGCGCATCACCGTTGGATCGGGCGGGCTCACGGGCAAGGGCTTCATGCAGGGAACCCAGGGCCAGTTGCGGTTCCTCCCCGTTGCCCACAACGATTTCATCTTCTCGGTGCTGGCCGAGGAGAAGGGGTTCGCCGGCGTCCTGGTGGCGCTCGGCTTGTACCTGTTCGTGATTCTGCGCGCGCTCGAGGCGGCCCGTCTGGCCAAGGACCGCCTCGGCTCGTATCTCGTGATCGGCGTGCTGGCCAGCTTCACCTTCCAGGTGGTCTACAACATCACCATGTCGGCCGGACTGGCGCCCGTCAAAGGGCTCACGCTCCCGCTCATGAGCTACGGAGGCTCGTCGATGATCGCCACGCTCGCCGGGTTCGGGCTGGTGCTCAACGTCCGCATGCGCAGATTCACGAACTAGCGCGCTACGCGCAGGTGAATCTGGTGATCGGGTCATTGAGTAATCGGGTAGTCGATGGCAAGTCGATTACTCGATCACCAGATGACCCGATTACCAGATTCGCAGGCGCGCCGCGCCTGGAGAGTTCGTGATGACCAAGGAGATGATCATCTCCACCAATGGCCACGAGACGATGGTGGCCATTCTCGAGGACGACCTGGTCGCCGAGATCTTTGTCGAGCGGGAGCGGCAGCGCGGGGTTGTCGGCAACGTCTACAAGGGCCGGGTCTCGAAAGTCCTGCCCGGCATGCAATCCTCCTTCATCGATCTGGGCCTCGAGCGCGACGGCTTTCTCTACGTCGCCGAGGTGATCGACACGCTCGAGGAGTTCGAGCGGCTCGAAGCCGGGCGACGACGAGGACGCCGACGGAGCCGAGCAGCCGAGCGGACCCGCGAAGCGGCAAGCCGCAGCCGAAGATCGAAGACCTGCTCAAGGAGGGCCAGGAAATCCTCGTCCAGGTCGTCAAGGAGCCGCTCGGCACCAAGGGCGCGCGGCTGACCTCGCACGTGACGATGCCCGGCCGCTTCCTGGTGTTCATGCCGACGGTGGACCACGTCGGTGTCTCGCGAAAGATCGAGTCGCGCGACGAGCGCGCGCCGGCTGCGCGGCATCGTCCGCGAGTTCCGCGAAGTCCACGGCTTCACCGGCGGCGTCATCATCCGGACCGCGGCGGCCGGCCGGCCGAAGGAGGACATCGTCGCCGACCTCGAGGCCTTCCACGCGATCTGGACCGACATCCGCCAGAAGATGGAATCGTCGCGTGCGCCGGCGGTGGTCTACCGCGAGGCCAGCCTCGTCGGCAAGCTGCTGCGCGACCTGCTGACCGACGAGTTCCAGGCGATCCGCATCGACAGCGCGCAGGAGTACCAGCGCGTGCTCGAGCTCGATCCAGCGGATCCTGCCGACGCTCGTCCCGCGCGTGAAGCTGTACTCGAAGCCGTTCCCGATCTTCGAGGAGTACGGCGTCCAGGCCGAGATCGACAAGGCGCTGAAGAGCAAGGTGTGGCTGAAGTCGGGCGGATCGATCGTCATCAACCAGACCGAGGCGCTGGTGGCGATCGACGTCAACACCGGGCGCTACGTCGGCAAGAAGTCGGCCGGCCGGCTCGAAGACACCATCGTCAAGACGAACCTCGAGGCGGTGAAGGAAATCGTCCGGCAGGTCCGGCTCCGCGACCTGGGCGGCATCATCGTCCTCGACTTCATCGACATGGAGGAGAAGAAGAACCGCCAGAAGATCCTCCAGGCGGTGGAGCTGGAGCTGAAGAAGGACCGCTCGCCGTCAAAGGCGCTGGCCGTGTCGGACTTCGGCCTGGTGATCATCACGCGCAAGCGGGTCAAGCAGAGCCTCGAGCGCGTGCTGACCGAGCCGTGCCCCTACTGCTCGGGCAGCGGCGTGATCAAGTCGAGCGCGACGATTTGCTACGAGATCCTGAGCGAGGTCAAGAAGATCGGACCGGACCTGAACGGTCACCGGCTGCTGCTGCGGGTGAACCCCGACATCGCGCGCGCGCTCAAGGAAGAGGAGAGCGCTGTGATGCGCGATCTGAAGCAGTCGATCGGCAAGGACGTCACCATCAGGTCCGACACCCAGCTGCATCACGAGCAGTTCGATGTCATGGCTGTCTAGGGCAGGAAGGGCAGGAAGGGGATCGGAACCTTCTACCTCTATCCATCCTGCCCCTCCCGTCTATCCTGCCCGTCACTCGGTTCGCAGCGCTTCGAGCGGGGCGATGCGCGTGGCGCGGCGTGCCGGCAGATACGTTGCGATGAGCGTGGCGCTCGCCAGCGCGGCTGCGGCGACGGCGATCGTCACAGGATCGAACGGGCTCACCTGGTAAAGCAGGCCGCTGACCAGCCGGCCGAGGCCGAGCGCCAGCAGGAGGCCGACGGCGAGACCGGCGAGCGTGGTCCGAAATCCGTCCCGCAGCACCAGCGCCGTGACATTGCCGGCGGTCGCACCGAGCGCGATCCGGATGCCGATCTCGCGTGTCCGCCGTGCGACGTCGTAGGCTTTCAGCCCGTAGACGCCGATCGCGGCGAGCAGCAGCGCCAACGCGCCGAAGGTGGTGAACATGACGGCCTCCGCCCGAGCGGCCCACTGCGTCAGGCTCACATCGCGCTGCGTCGTCATGGTCCGCGCCGACACCACCGGCAGGCGGCTGTCCATCTGCCGCAGCTCGCGCTGGATCGTGCCGAGCAGGGCCGCTTCATCCTGACCGCGCGCGACCGCGACATGCAGCCACATCGCCGCCCGGAAGTGCGAGCCGTAGGTCGTGTAGAGGTGTGGTGGCGGGTCGAGGTCGTAGATGTCATGCTTCACCGACGGCACGACGCCGGCGACCTGGTAGGTCTCCGCGTTCCGGCCCGTGCCGCGGCGCACCGCCACCTGCCGGCCAATCGGATCGTCGTTGCCGAACAAGCGGCGTGCGAGGCGATCGTTGATGAGCGCAGGGGCCATCCCGGTGGAACGCTCATCTTCGCCGGCTGAGAATCCACGCCCGCGCAGGATCGTCAGTCCGAGCGTCTCAAAGTAATCCGAAGTGATGATGGTGAAGTTGACCTCGGATTCCTCGGCGCCGTTCGGCAGGCTGGCGCGTCCGCCTTCGCTGAATTCGCCGTACGGCACCATCGAAGCAAAGCTGGCCCGCTCGACGCCGGGCAGCGATCGGACGCGCTGCAGCACGCCGCGATAGCTGTCGCGCGTTCTCGTCTCCGAATACCCGGCCAGGCTTGGATCGAGGCCGATGACCAGCTGCTGCTCGAGGGCGAACCCGGGCGTCGCCCCTGCCGCTTTGATCGCGCCGCGCATGAAGAGGCCGCCCACAGCGACCAGTGCGAGCGACACCGCCAGCTGGGCGCCCACGAGGGCCGACCCGCCGCGGAGCCGGCGGCCGATCTGTCCAGGCTCGCCCTTCAAGTCGGCGGTGACCGTCGGTCGCGACAACCTCCAGGCGGGTCCCAGCGCGAACACGACCGTGCTGAACACGGCGAGCGCGACCGCGGCGACAAGCATCCGAGGCGAGGGTTCCACCACGAGCTCGATGCCCAGCGGCAGCACCGTGTCCAGCCAGGCTCCGAGCGCACGCGTCGACCACCACGACAGCAGGACGCCGAGCGCTGCACCGATCAGTGACAACGTGAAGCCCTCGACGAGCAGCTGTTGAATGATGCGAGTCCGGCCGCTGCCCAGAGCCTGGCGGATCGCGATCTCGCGCCGCCGTGCCGCGCCCCGCGCGAGCAGTAGGTTGGCGAGGTTGAGGCAGGCAACGACGAGTACCAGCGCCGCCATGAGCGACAGAAGGGCGGCGGCGAGGTCGAGCGTCGCCGCCTCGCTGGGCTGCGGGCTCGAGCTCACCCCGAGTCGCGGCACGCCGGTCAGGACGAAGGCGCGATTACGATCGATGGCAGGGTATGCGCGGCCGATTTGCTCGCCAACGCCATTGAGCGCGTGCTCGGCGGCTTCCCGCGTCAAGCCAGACCGGAGCGCGCCGGCGAGGTTGAGCGCGTGGTTGGCGCGATCGTCGAGGCCGGTCCCGGTCTCCCGGAACATCTCGTTCATGAGGATGTCGTAACTGCCGAGAGGGAACCACCATTGCGGCGCCACCATCGTCATCGTGCCCGCGAAGCCTCTCGGCGCGACGCCGACGACGGTGAAGTCGGCGCCGTTGACACGAACAGAGCTCCCCACGAACGAGGGGTCGTAGCCGCGCTGTCGCCACGTGCCATACGAGGCGATCGCGACCGGTGCGTTGGTGCCTGGACGCTCCTCGGCGGCGGTGAACTCCCGTCCTGTGGCGAGGTGCACGCCCAAGGTCGAAAAGTAGTCAGCCGACACGACTTCGACGAACGCTCGCTTCATCGCTTCGCCGTCGCCGATGCCGACGAGGCTGAAGGTGTGCGCCAGCAGGCTGTCGAAGATGTCGCGCCGCTCGCGAAGGTCTCGATACAACGGGTACGAGAAGTCCCTGAAGGAGTCGGGCCGGTCATGGTCGCGGCTGAAGAGGCTCTCGAGCGAATCGATCCGGCCCGGCCGCGGCTGCAGCGCGAGCGTGTTCACGACCGAGAACACGGCTGTGTTCGCGCCAATCCCCAGCGCAAGGATCAGGACCGCGACTGCCGAGAACCCTGGCGCACCCGCGAGCATTCGAACGCTATGGCGAACATCGCTCAGGAGATGCGACATGCCCGGTGGGACGGAAGGAGAGTGGATTCAGTTCCCGACGGGGTGAGCGAACTTGGACAGCAGCGCCTGCGGCCATGCCTCGCCGAGGAACCGGTTCTTATCCGAGGCGAGGCATCGGCGTAAGTTCGCGGCGGGGTGGGGCCCCGCCGCCATTGGAAAAAAGTTAGCAGAGCGGTCGAATCTAGTTGCCTAGCCCTTCGCCGGCGGCAGGTGCACGATGTAGTTCATGCCCGACCGGTTGATCCACACGCGAACGTAGTCGTTGCCTTTCAGCATACTCCACGCGCGAGCCGCCAGCCGCCGGACGTGGACCTTTGGCGACCTGGCGCGATCTCGGCCTGGGGAACGACTGTGGCGACTTCGCGTCCGACGACCTTCCCGCCGCTGACGAACTCGACGTACCGCTCGGACTCCGGCGTCTGGCCGACCCCCGGCTTCGGCGAATCAGCGGTCAGGCGGACCTGATACGTTCCCGGCCGCGAGACGCTGACCGTCGGCCATGACCGCGGTTTTCAGCGTCACCGACCCGAGCGAGCCCCCGCTGCGCCAGGTTTCTGTGTCTGCGTCTGCGCGGCCAGCGAGACGGACAAGGCAAGCGCGCCGACAAGAGTTCCAACCAGAACGTGCTTCATCTCGCCTCCTCGGAACGGATGAGCTGATTCCACCTTAATCATAGAGCAAGGCCGGTGCCACCCCAGCCATTGCCAGGGATCGAGAAAGTTCTATACACGGCGAGCGATCAGCAATATCGGGGCTAACAGGGTCCGTCCTGTTTCGCTACTGAAACGTTTCTCGGCCTGCAATCCTGCAATCGCGGCCCTTCACTGCCTGCGGATGACGACGTTGCCGCTGAACGTCGACACGGTGAGCGTGGCGCCGCTGTCGCCGACGACCACCGCGCGGATCGATCGTCCGGGCCCGCGCCGTGAACGGACGTCGTTGATCGTGACCGGCAGATCCGACCGGACGTTCCCGCTGAACGTGTTGCGTTGAGCTCGAACCCGGGGGCGCTGGCGAGCGTCAGGCGCGCGTTGCCCGAATGCGTGTTGAACTCGTAGCGTGCGTTGCGAACGACGGCGCCGGCGAAGATCACGTCGCCGCTGACGGTCTTCGCTTCCAGCCGTTCCGCCTCGACGTTGTTGACCTCGACGTTTCCGCTGATCGCCGAGACGCGACAGCGCGCGCGTCCTCACGTCGCGGGCGCGCACCGTTCCGCTGACCGTCGATCCGGTGATGCGCGCCTCGGCGCCGATCCGCTCAGCTCGACGTCGCCGGAGATCGACTTGGCGACTCCACGTTGGTCGATCCGGACGCCGCCACCATCGCCGCTGATGCTCTGTGCGCGCAGCGGCCCCTGCAGATTCGTCACACGCACGTCGCCCGAGATCGACGACAGATCGACGGTCGCGTCGCGGGGCACGGTGACGGTGTAGTCGACGCTCGACCGATCGCGTCGTGCGGTGTGCCGGGTCCGGATGTCGACGCGTCCCGGCCGCTCGTCGATGTCGATCACCACGCTGGACAGCTCGCTTCGCGTCGCCGCGGGTCCGCTTCACCGCCTCCAGTGTGACCTCGTCACCGGCTCCCGCCGTCACGACGATGTCGCCCGAGATGTTCGCCAGCGCCAACCGGCCCGTCGCGCCGATCTTGAACTTGCGCGAGATCCGCTCGGTCTGTTCATCGCCGCGGCGGTCCTGCGCGACGGCCGGCAGCGCGATGAGCAGCGCCACCGCCGCGACGACACTCTCTGCACACGCATCGTCATGACCCCGACGCAATCCGCGCGGCAGCGGCATCGTTGCCGGCGCGCAGCTCGTTGATGAGCGCCACCGTGTCCTGCAGCAGCGCGAGCTTCGTCTTGAAGTTCTCGATCAGGCTGTACTGCGCCTGCTGGCTGGCGGGCGCGGAGCGGACGGCGGCGCGGCTCTCGTCGATCGCCTGGTTGATGACCTCCGAGATTCTTCTGGAGCGTGGCCGCCGTGTCGGCGTCGAACGGCGTGTTCTCGGAGCTGGCAATCCGCTCGAGCCCGCTGATCGCCTTCTGGTAGTGCGCCTCGGCGAGCCTTCAACTCCGCTTCGATGGCCTCCGCCGCTGCCGCGTCGGCGGCGCTGCCGGCATCCGGCGCCATGGGCGGCGCGAACCGCACGCCGATGAAGACGGCGAGTCACCAGCACCGCAGCCGCGGCCAGCCAGGTCCACGACGCGGACACGGCGAACCCGCTGCCGCGGCCCGGGTTCGTCGCCCTGGCCCGACCGCCGCGGATCTCCTGTTCGATCCGGCCCCACACGCGGCTGGCGGCACGATCGGATCGAGCGCCGCCGCCGCCCGGGTGATCTCCACGGAGATCGTCGACCAGCCGCCGGCAGGCCTCGCACGTTTCGAGATGCCGGGCCACCTGCCCGTGCTCGTCGCGGCCGAGCGTGCGGTCGACGTATTCGCTCAGCGTCAGTTCATTCGGATGCATGTCGTCCCAACATCGCGCGCAGCTTCATGCGTGCCTTGAACACCTGCGATTTCGAGGTTCCCTCCGCGATACCCAGCATGCGGCCGACTTCCTTGTGATCGAACCCTTCGACGTCATGCAGGACGAACGCCTCGCGGCAGCCCTCCGGCAGCCGTTCGATAGCGCGGTCCAGATCGATCCGGGCGATCGGCGTGTCGCGCCTGCGCCACCGGCTCGTGCGACGTCTCGCTGTCCAGCGTCTCGGTGACCTTGTCCATCCTGGCCCGGCGCCCACGGACGTAAGTCGAGGCAGTGGTTGAGCGCCAGCCGATAGAGCCACGTGCCGATCGAGGCATCACCTTTGAAGCTGTCGAGTTTCCGGTAGCGCCTGCAGAAAGACCTCCTGCAGCAGGTCCTCGCCCTCTTCTGCCGACCCGCCCATCCGGCGCGTGAGCGCGAACAGGCGCGGCGCCTGCTCGCGGTAGAGCGCCGCGAATGCGTCCACGTCGCCGGCCCGGCATCGCTCGACCAGGTCAACATCCGCCGTTTTCACCGTCGCTTCCTTAGACGGGACCGGCGCTTGCTTGCGTTGCCGCGCCCTGAGCCAGCCGAAGGGCCCTGTTGCGAATCCTTCGCCGGTTTTCACACGGTTGCCGTGGAAGACCACGCCTTCGCTCATGAGCAGCTGGCGTTTGAGCACCTCGCTGCCGCCGTAGCCGCCGAGCCGGCCGCCGGCGGCGATGACCCGGTGGCAGGGCACGTCCGGACGGCCGCAGGTGCGCATGATGTTGCCGACGGCCCGCGCCGCGCCCGGGACGCCCGGCCACGCGCCGCGACTTCGCCGTAGGTCGCGACCTGGCCGTACGGAATGCGGCGGACGACCGCCAGCACGCGCGATGTGAAATCAGGGTTTGGACGAGAGGACGGCATTGAGGGGGCGGCCCTCCGCGCGCGGCAGGGTGACGCCGGCGAGCGAAGCGAGTGTCGGCGCGATATCCGCCGGCGTCGACGGCATCGCGGTATTCACCAGGCCGGAGGCCCTGGCCCATCAGGATGACCGGCACGCGCTGATCGTAGGTGTTCGCCGTCCCGTGCGTCGTGCCTGAGGCGACCGACACCCACCCCGGCTTGACCGCGAACAACAGGTCGCCGCTCGCGCGCGGCACATAGCTCAGCGAAGCCGCCCGCAGCAGCGCGGTCGGCGGAATCGGCGCCCGCCGCGCAACTCCTCCGGCCTGAAGACGCGCGCGATGTCCGGGCTGACTTTCCAGTGCGGCGACACCGTATTCAGCGCCGCCGGCGTTTTCGTCAGCCGCTCGAAGGATCCGTCGGTGAAGTAGACGTCGCTGCCGTTGACGCGGGCGATGGACGACCCGCTGCCCGGCGCCGCGGCCTGGGCGGCTCGCTCGAGCTGTTCGGCGATGCCGCGCGGTGCTCACGCGTCCCGCCTCCTGGCGGCTCATCGCGCTCTTGTCGGGCATCAGCGACACGCCGTGATCCGCCGTCAGCGCGACGACGTACCGGTCGCGGCCGACGAGCGCGTCGAGCCGATCGAGCAGCGTCCCGATCGTCACATCGAGATGAGCGTAGATGTCCTGGACCTCCTGGCTTAGCGGTCCGAACGCATGTCCGACCAGATCCGGTGTCGAGAAGCTGATGCCGAGAAAGTCGGTCGCGATCGTCGCTGCCGAGCTGAAGTGAATCGGCGACGACGCGGCGAACCGGCCGACGTAGGCGTCGGCGAACGGGCTGCGCGCCCACTGCGCGCGGAAGTCGCGATCCGGCGTCTTGTCGTTGTCGCCGTTCAGGACGTGCGGAAAGGTCGCCGTCCAGCCGCGCGGCGGTGCTTCGCCCTCGCCGTCGTCCACCGTCGCGTAGCGTTCAGCCGGCAGCCGCCGGTTCCACGTCTGGCCGAAATCGGCGTCGACGGGATTGGCGGCGAGCAGCGACTCGACAGCGGCCACGCGCTGCGGCGTAAAGGCCGTCGACGTCTCCCACTGTTCGTAGTCCTCGTCCATCCACGTCACCGCGTCGCCGCCATGGCCGGCGAGCATGATCGCGCTGCGTGCCTTCAGCGCGACGGTCGCGACGCGCGCGCCAGTGCCGCTCGGCCGCAGCTGATCGGCGAGGGTTGGCAACAGGAGCCGTGCGCGCGCTTGCGCCGGCGTCGGTGCCGGTCGGGTATTCAAGCGTCGTGACCGTCGTCGTCGTCCGTGCAGGCAACCGGCGGCGGCCGCTGCGATCCCACCACGGTTCTGCATGATTCCGTGCAGATGGGGAAAGGCTCCCGTCGCCACGGTGGCGTGGCCGGCGCACGTATACGTGCCGAGGTACGGATACGCCGCGTTCGAGAACCAGGCCCCGTCGGTGACCAGACGTTTCAGGCCGGCGGTCCAGTCGGCGCGAAACCGATCGACGTAGTCGGCGCGCATCTGGTCGACGACGATCACGACCACCAGGCGGGGCGGAGGCGCCGGGCTCTGCGCGGAAGCGAAGAACCCCGCCGAGCCGGCTCCGATCGCCGCCGCAATCAGAGCAGCGACAACGGATCGATGTCGACGGTCGACGGATCGAGCGGCGCGGTGATCGCGTTCGCGGATCCCTCGTCGTTCAGCTCCCACAGGTTGACCTCGTATGGAAAGTCGACGCGTGAGCCGGCGCGATCCAGCACCACCTTCACCCGCGGCCGATGCGGATCGGGGGCATACACTTTCGTCACGACCGCCGTTTCCCCGGTGTTCAGCTTCACCAGGTTGCCGGCCGGGTAGACGCCGACGAGTTGGACGAACCGCCGCACCAGGTGCCGGTCGAACTGCGCACCGTCCTCGTGCTTCAACACTTCGAGGATGCGATCGGTTGGTTGGGCCGCCTGGTATTTCCGCTGCGATCGCATCGCGTCGAACACGTCCGCGATGCTGCACAGCATGGTGCACAGGTTCAGCGCCGACCGCTGGACGCCGAAGGGATAGCCGGTGCCGTCGAGTCGGAGGTGATGCTCGAAGGCGACCACCGGCGCCAGCGTCGGGATGTCGCGTGTGGCGCGCAGGATTTCGGCGCCGTCGACGACATGCCTGCGCATGACCACGAATTCCTCGTCGGTCAGCCGCCCCGGCTTGTTCAGCACCTCGAGCGGTGTCTTGACCTTACCGATGTCGTGCATCAGCGCCGCCTGCCCGAACTCGCGCAGGAGCGAACCGTCGATCGCCGAGCGCGCGCGCCTGGCCCATCGTCAGAATCGACACGTTCACCATGTGGGTGAACGTGTAGTTGTCGTAGTCCTTCAGCGTCGCCAGCGCGAGCAGGGCGGTCCGGTTCTGCGAAACCGCCTGCGCGAGGCCGTCGATCATCGTCCTGGCGGCCGCCGGGTCCGGTTGTCCCTCCTGCTTGGCGCTTTCCCACACGGTTTCAGCCACCGAGACGGCCTGGTTGTAGAGGCGTCTGAAGGTCGCCATGTCCGTGGCGTCGGTCTCGACACGGTCTTCGACGCTGACCCGACCCACGCGGAC
Source organism: uncultured Acidobacteriota bacterium (assembly GCA_963825245.1). Taxonomy (GTDB): domain Bacteria; phylum Acidobacteriota; class Vicinamibacteria; order Vicinamibacterales; family CAVVIG01; genus CAVREM01. The sequence continues at coordinate 623,467 of CAWGSJ010000013.1, read as the reverse complement.
GTGCTTGAGCGCCGGGAACGGCGGCGGGTCCTGGCCGGCCTTCACGTCGATCGTCGTCACGGCGTCGACCAGTGTCGCGATCTCTTCCGGTGTCGCGCCGCGATCGATCGTGATCCGCTCGACCGAGATCTGCTTCAGGCGCCGTGTCAGCCCGCCCAGCGTGTCGGCCTTGGTGACCGGCACGTCGTCGACGATGATCTCGTCGCCGACGATGCCGATGACGATGGAGGGTGCGTGTTCGTGCAGTTGCTGGACGGCGCCGGTCAGCAGCTCGAGGTTGCGCCCGATGATCGGATGGCTCCGCGAGTAGAGCTGTCCGGAGCGCAGTGCCGCGGCGAAGCGCCGCAACAGCTCGTCGGCCATCTGTTGGCGGGGAGCGGTCATGAGGATTGCCGTTGCGCGGCCGGGCGAGCCGCGCGACCGCTCGCCAGGTGTGCGCGGGCCGCGTTCCGAACGCCGCGGCTGCCGGACGCGGCCGCTTCCTCCAGCGCGGCGAGGGCCTCAGGTGCGGCGATGCGTGCCAGCGCCTGCGCGGCGGCGTCGCGCAGCGCGGCCGTCCGTCTCGGCGCCCACCATTCGCCGCGGTAGAGCGCCGCTTTCAGGGCTGGGACCCCCTCGGGATCCCTGAGCGCTCCGAGCGCCTCGATCGCGCGCATGTAGATCGAGCCGAGCGGGCCGCGATGGTCGAGGTGGTTGAGGATGTACGCGAACAGCGGTGTCGCCCGTCCATCGCGGCCGAGCGTCAGCGCCTGCATGATCATGTCGCGAGACTGCTGGGCACCGTTGATGAGCGCCTTTTCGAGGACCTGGTAGGCTGAATCGGTTCCGATCCGCATGATCGCGCGCACTGCCTCGCGCTGCACCTGCTGCTCGTTGTCTTTCAACAGCTCGGTGAGCTCGGGCAACGCCTCGCTGCCGCCGAACTCGCTCAGGAGGTAGATCGCCGTGCGCCGCACGGCCGCGTTCGGGGAGGTCTTGAGGCGCTCGGCTTCGCGCCGTCCGCTCGCCCCGAACGCAATCAGGATCGAAGTGAGACGGTCGCGCGGCCGCGCGCGTTCTTCCGCCACCAGCGCCTCCGCGAGCGGACGGATGACGGCGTCGCCGAGCGAGACGCACATCGCCTTGACCCGCTCGAACTGGCCGTCGTCGATCGTCGCGAGATGCGCCACGATGTGCCGCATCATCGGGCCCTTCACCAGCTGGTCGACGGCCGCGAGGACGGCCTGGCGCCGGTCGGCGGCGGCGGCAGCATCCGTATGGGCCAGGAGCGCCGCGGCGAGATCGGCTGCCGCGTCGAAATCGCCGACCAGCAGCAGATCCTCGATCAGGTCGACGACCGGACGCATGAGCGTCGCCCAGCGCTCGGTGTTCGGTTCGATGCGCAGCAGGTCGAGCACGAGCGTCAGATCGAGCTTGCGGAGCTCCGTCGTCGCCACCGTGCCGAGCCAGGCGGCCAGACGCTCGGGCGGATCGTCCTGCAGCTGCTCGATGTCGATCGCCTTGGTCCGCGTGCTCGACAGCTCGCGGGCGTAGTCGTCCGAGACGAATGGCTTGTCCGAGTAGGACGTCATCATCTTCTCGGCGACCGTTTCCCAGGCCTGCTCGAACCCCTCCGTCGAGCCGAGCGGCGAGGCCGCGGCATCGTCGTGCGCCATCGCAATCAGGCGCTCGCGGCGGTCGACGTCCCGTACGAGGGCGTGGAAGGCCTGCGCAACTCGCTCGATCGAAGTGCCCTGCGCGAGCGCATTGCGCGCGACGAACTGCGCGATGGTTCCGTCCGTCATGCGGCTCATCACCGCGTCGATCAGTGGGGGCGCCGCTTCGTCTGCGGCGTCCGGCGCATGGGAGGCGGTGGATTCAGGAGCGGCTTGTCCCCGCGACAGGAGCGAGACCAGCATGTCGGGTGACAGCCGGCCAGCGGCCCCCGCCAGGTTCCGGAGCACCTGGTCGACGCGCTCGGGATCACGCTGGGTGACTGCCTTGACGATGTTTTGAAGCAGCTTCAGCACGGCCGTCGTGCGCTGTCCGACGCCGCGGCCTGCCTCGGTGGCCCGCTCGTCGAGCATCGCCATCAGCTGCGCCACCTTTTCTGAGTCGGCGGCCGTTTCGAGCAGCGCGCGGAGGGTCTCTTCGTCCAGATCGAACGCGTCGCCCTGCAGGCACTTGGCAATTACCTGATCCCAGGCCGCGGCCTCGCCGCCCTTCCGCTCGCGAAGCACTTCGGCGTAGTCGATTTCGCGGATCTCGACATGCCGGCCGGCCATCGTCGTCCACAGGCGGGAGATGCCTCCCTCGCTCCGGACGGCGTCCGGGCGCGCGTCCGAGGAGCAGCAGGAAGGCGCGCCAGGCCTCCACCTCGCCACCCGGATGAATCGTCAGCTCACCGATCAGATGGTCGTGCAGCAGCGCCGCCAGCTCGGCGATCGCTGGATCCGGGCGCGCTGCCGCCTTGCCGTCGACGAGCAGTCCGTCGGCGAGGACCCCAATCCGCAAGGGCTCGGCGAGGCTGCCGGGGGCGGTCAGGCTGACGATCCGGCCGAGGGTGGCGGCAATGGCCGGATGGGCAGCGGGATACAGGACGACGGCGCGTGCCGCGGCCTTGAAGGCGCGCGCGAACTCGGTCAGCCTGGCCGCATCCTGCGGGGCGAGAGGGGCGGGCGTTTCCACGGCCACTGGGTCAATTATCTCATTCAGGGCGCGCGACTCGGGGCTCGGGACTCGGCTCGAGAACAGCGGACCTGAAGGTCCGCACTACGACAATCCGTGCAGGCTGCGACAATCTGTCGTGCAGGCCTTCAGGCCTGCCGAGGCCCGAGCCCCGAGTACCGAGTCCCGCTCCGATATACTTCAGCCCAGTGCGTGCCGTTGACGTCATCATCAAGAAGCGCGACGGGGGCGCGCTCGATCCCGCGGAAATCCGGTACTTCGTGGAGGCGGTGACGGCCGGCACGCTGCCCGAGTACCAGGCATCGGCGCTGCTGATGGCGATCCTGCTGCGCGGCATGACGCGGGAGGAAACGGCCTCGCTCACCGATGCCATGGTGCACTCGGGTATCCGCGTCGACCTGTCAGACATTCCGGGCGTCAAGGTCGACAAGCACAGCACCGGCGGCGTCGGGGACAAGACCTCGCTCGTCCTCGCGCCGATCGCGGCGGCGTGCGGCCTCGTCGTGCCGATGATGTCCGGCCGCGGCCTGGGCCATACCGGCGGCACGCTCGACAAGCTGGAATCGATTCCCGGATTCCGCGTGCGCCTGACCCTGTCGGAGATGAAAGCGGCGCTGCGGACGACGGGCTGCGCGATGATCGGGCAGACGGCGGAAATCGCGCCCGCCGACCGCAAGCTCTACTCGCTTCGCGACGTGACGGGCACGGTCGAGAGCATTCCGCTGATCAGCGCCTCGATCATGAGCAAGAAGATCGCCGAGGGGATCGACGCGCTGGTGCTCGACGTCAAGACCGGGCGCGGCGCGTTCATGAAGACCGAAGCCGATTCGCGGCTGCTCGCCGAGTCGCTAGTCGCCATCGGCCAGGCGTCCGGCGTCCGAACCGAGGCGATGATCACGAGGATGGACGCGCCGCTCGGCCGCGCGATCGGGAACGCCGTCGAGGTGATCGAATCGATCGACGTGCTGAAGGGGCAACGGTCCGTCGGACCTCGAGGAGATCTCGCTGGCGCTCGCGGCCCGAATGCTGGTGCTTGCCGGTGTCTCGTCGGGCGACTCCGAGGCGCTTCAGCAGGTCCGCAACGCGGTGGCCTCCGGCGAGGCGCTCGACCGCTTCCGGCGGATCATCGAAACGCAGGGCGGCGATCCGCGGGTGGTCGACGACTACGGCCGGCTGCCGACGGCCCCTGAGCGCTCGATGGTGCTCGCGTCGCGGAGCGGCTACGTCGGCCGGATCGACGCCGAGCTGATCGGCCGCGCGTCGGTCGTCCTCGGCGCCGGCCGCGACCGGGTCGAAGACGACGTGGATCCGGCGGTTGGCATCGTCTTGAAGAGCGCGCCCCGGCGATCGGGTCGGCGCCGGCGATCCTGTGCTGGAGCTGCAGTACCGTACAATCGATCGGCGGGATGCGGCCCGTGTTCTTGCCGAGCGCGCGATCGTCATCGACGACGCGCCCCGGCGGAGCGGCCCCAGATCCTCGCGCACATTTCATGACCCAATCACGAACCGAACCCTCAGGCCGTCGAGTGCCGCCTGCTGTGACGCCGCTGTACGAGCAAGTCGAAGCGGCCGCCAACGCCATTCGCCGCCTTGGAGCGCTGATTCCACAGGTGGCCATCGTCCTGGGCTCCGGTCTCGGGGCGTTCGCGGACTCGCTCGCGGACGCGGTGTCCACGCCCTACGAACAGATCGCGAACTGGCCGGTGGCGAACGTGATCGGGCATGAGGGCCGGCTGGTGGTGGGCCGCCTGCACGGGCGCAGCGTGGCAGCGCTCGCCGGCCGTTCGCATGCCTACGAGGGGCACGATCTCCAGACGGTGACCTTCGGCGTGCGCGTGCTCGGCGTGCTGGGGGTGAAGACGCTCATCCTCACCAACGCGGCCGGTGGCGTCAACACGAGCTTCGCGAGCGGGGCGCTGATGGTGATCGACGATCACATCAACCTGATTGGCGACAACCCGCTGGTCGGCCCGAACGACGAGCGGTTTGGCCCGCGCTTTCCCGACATGACCGAGGTGTACTCACGCCGCTTGCGCAGGATCGCCGATGAGGCGGGAGCGGCGGCAGGCCTGTCGCTGCCGCATGGGGTATATGCGGCGCTCAAGGGGCCGAGCTACGAGACACCGGCCGAGATCCGCTCCCTGCGGACGATCGGCGCTGACGCCGTCGGCATGTCGACGGTGCCCGAGGCGATCGTCGCGCGGCACATGGGGATTGAAGTCCTCGGCATCTCGTGCATCAGCAACATGGCGGCCGGGGTTCTTCCTCAGCCGCTGCACCACGACGAGGTCATGCAGACCACGCAGCGCGTGCGCGTCCAGTTCACGGCACTGCTGGAAGGGATCGTTGAGCGGCTCTGATGACTCCCGATGGACGGCACTGGTCGACGCCGCTCGCCGCGCCCGCGAGCGCGCGGTGGCGCCGTTCTCCCATTTCAAGGTGGGGGCCGCGCTCGAGACCGCCGACGGCGCGGTGATCACCGGCTGCAACGTCGAGAACGCGACCTACGGCCTGACGATCTGCGCCGAGCGCGTCGCGATGTTCAAGGCGTTGTCGGAGGGGCACCGCGCCTTCACCCGCATCGCGATCGTCGCCGACACCGACGCGCCCACCCCGCCGTGCGGCGCCTGCCGCCAGATCCTCTGGGAGTTCGGCGGCGATCTGCAGATCGCGCTCGCCAACCTGCACGTGCAGACCGGCCGGCACGCGCTGAAGGACCTGCTGCCTCTCCCATTTGATGCGCGGCTGTTGTGAGGCGGCGCAGGCAATTTACAATTGAAAATTTACAATTGAAAATGGCGGACGTGCAGATTCAGCAATGCTGATCGCCCACAACGGTTGCAATTTCTGCCGGACCGATGTCATCAAGTCAGTCTTTTGCTGCGGTTGTCCCATGTTTCGCATCCGGCACAAGCCGTGCTCCATCGTTGCCTGTGGACGAATCGAATGAAACATTCGAACCCGGCCACGACATCCGGGTCAGGACGTTCGAGTTCGCATGTCGGGTTGTCGAGTTCTGCAAGAAACTTTACGAACAGGGCGGTGTGGCGAGACAGATGGCGCCGCAGCTAATCAACTGCTCCACATCAGTTGCAGCGATACTGGAGGAAGCGCGTGGCGCAGAGAGCCGCCGCGACTTCATTTCGAAGTGCTCGATTGGTCTCAAAGAAGCGAGGGAATCCTCCTGGGGAGGCCGCAGCTCTGGTGGACGAAGCCCGGCAAATCGGTTCAATCATCGGCGCCATCGTCCGTAACAGCCGTCGCAATGCCGGCATTACGATAGGGCCCGGCTCGCGCGCGAAGCGGCACGGTACGCAATCGCTCTGACATTGTAAATTTTCCATTTTCCATTTTCCATTGTAACTTTTCATGCTTCCGACCATCGCCCGCGAGTCCGACGCCGTCGTGATGATCGACCAGCGCAAGCTGCCGGTCGACGAGGTCTACGTTCGCTGCCGGACGGCCCAGGAGGTGGCGCGTGCCATCAAGACGATGGTCATCCGCGGGGCGCCGGCGATTGGCGTCGCGGCGGCGCTCGGGATTGCCCTCGGGCTGCGCAACAGCAAGGCGACCGGCACGCAGAAGTTTGCGGCGGAATTCTTCAAGGTCTGCGAGCTGATGGCCGGCACGCGGCCGACGGCGGTCAACCTGTTCTGGGCCATCGAGCGGATGAAGCGCACCTTCGCCGCGGGCGCCGAGGCCGGCGAGTCGGTCGAGCAGATCAAGGATCGGCTCGATCGCGAGGCACAGGCGATTCACGACGAGGACGTCGCGAGCTGCCGGGCGATCGGCGCCTACGGCGCCGAAGTCGTGCCCGACGATGCGCGGATTCTCACGCACTGCAATGCCGGCGCGCTGGCCACTGCCGGGTACGGGACCGCGCTGGGGGTGGTTCGCGGCGCGGTCGAGGCCGGCAAACAGGTCGCCGTGTTTGCCGACGAAACCCGGCCGTTTCTCCAGGGGGCGCGGCTCACCGCGTGGGAGCTGATGCGCGACCACATCGACACGACGGTCATCACCGACAACATGGCCGGCGCGCTGATGCGGCAGGGCAAGGTGAACTTCGTGGTGGTCGGCGCCGACCGCATCGCCGCCAACGGCGACACCGCGAACAAGATCGGCACCTACGCCGTCGCGCTGCTCGCGCGCGAGCACGGCATTCCGTTCTACGTCGCCGCGCCGCTCTCGACCATCGATCTCGGCACCGCCGACGGCGCGCTCATTCCGATCGAGGAGCGGGCCGCCAGGGAGGTGACGCACGTCGGCGGGACACAGCTGGCGCCTGACGGCGCCCGGGTCTGGAACCCCGCGTTCGATGTCACGCCGCACCAGCTCATTGCCGGCATCATCACCGAGCGCGGCATCTTCCGCGCGCCGTACATCGAATCGTTGAACGAGGCATTCGCGGCGCGCGTATGACGATCCTGGGCATCGAAACCTCCTGCGACGAGACGTCGGCGGCGGTGGTCGAGGAAACCGGCGACGCGTCGCGCCCGTGGGCGATCCGCTCGAACGTGATTGCCTCGCAGGCGCCGATCCATCGCGAATGGGGAGGCGTCGTCCCCGAACTCGCCTCGCGGCAGCACCTCCGAGACATCTGCGGCGTCGTCGAACGCGCGATGGGCGACGCGTCGGTGACATGGGGAGATCTCGACGCGATCGCCGTCACCGAAGGCCCCGGGCTGGTCGGTTCGCTGCTGGTCGGCGTATCGTTTGCGAAGTCCGCCGCGGCGGCCGCGAAGTTGCCGCTGGTTCCGGTGCACCATCTCGCCGGGCACATCGAGTCGCTCGTGCTTCACAATGGCGAACTGCCGCTGCCGTCTGTCGTCCTGGTCGTCTCAGGCGGCCACACCAGCCTCTACTTCGTGCCGCGGCCAGGCGAGTACCAGCTCGTCAGCCGGACTCGCGACGACGCCGCCGGCGAGGCGTACGACAAGGTCGCGAAGTTGCTGGGCCTCGGCTATCCCGGCGGTCCGGTCGTCGACCGGCTGGCCCGCACGGGAAACGACCGGGCCATTGCGCTGCCGACGACGCGGCTCACGCATGCCGACCGGAACGCGCCGCACCTCAAGGGCGATCTCGATTTCAGCTTCAGCGGCTTGAAGACGGCCGTGTCTGCGGCACGTCAACCTGAGAGAGGGAGGCGGGGCAGACGTTGTCGGCGTCGGACGTTGCCGACATCTGCGCGACGTTCCAGCGCGTGGTCGTCACGGCCCTCATCGACCGCACGTTCGACGCCGCACGCCGCTTCCAGGCGGCCAGCATTGGTGTCGCCGGCGGCGTGTCCGCGAACAGCCGCCTGCGCGAGGAGTTGCGGCGCGCGCGGAGAGGCGCGTGAGATCCCGACGTTCGTGCCGAGCGTGTCGCTCTCGACCGACAATGCGGCGATGATTGCCGCGGCGGGCCTGCGGCGTTTCCGTGCCGGCGTGGTCGCGCCAGCCGACCTGAACGCTCACGCCTCGCTGCCGCTTTCCTGACGATATGAAGGTCCATACCGACTACCTGCTGGTTCAACACGACGAAGCGGCAGGAGTTCGTCCGTATCACGGACGACCTCGCCAGCGATCGTCGCCGCGAGCGGCGTGCAGGACGGCACCGTCCTCGTCTCGGCGATGCACATCACGGCCGGCGTCTACGTGAACGACTGGGAGGAAGGGCTGATCGAGGACTTCCAAACGTGGCTCGAGAAGCTGGCGCCCTCCGGGCTCGACTACCGGCATCACCAGACTGGGGAGGATAACGCCGACGCGCACCTCAAGCGCACGATCATGGGACACCAGGTCGTCCTGCCCATCACCGGCGGAAAACTCGACCTCGGTCCATGGGAGCAGGTGTTCTACGCGGAGTTCGACGGACGCCGCAAGAAGCGCGTCGTCGTCAAAGTCATGGGGCTGTGAGGGCCTTCCCGGATCGGCCGGTCGTCAGCGTCGGCGCGGTCGTCGTCGAGGGCGACCGCGTGCTTCTCGTCAAGCGTGGTCAGCCACCGCTTCAGGGACAATGGAGCCTTCCGGGTGGTGTCGTCGAGGTGGGCGAAACGCTGCGCGAGGCCGTGGCGCGCGAGGTCCGGAGGAGACCGGCCTCGACGTCGAGGCCGGGCCGATGGTCGAAGTCCTCGACCGCGTGCAGCGTGCGGGCGACGGCCGCGTCGAGTATCACTATGTGATCATCGACTATTGTTGCCAGGTCCGGGGCGGGAGCCTGGCCTGCGCCTCCGATGCCGACGCCGCGGAGTGGGTCGTGGCGACCGAGGTTTCAGCATATGGAGTGACGCCGGCCGTCAAGCGCGTGGTCGAGAAAGCGCTGGAGTTGATCCGATGAACCGCGACGCAGCCTGGGCGCTGCTGACCGAGTACACGCAGAGCGACAGCCTGCGGAAGCACGCGCTGGCGGTCGAAGCCGCCGTGCGCGGGTATGCCCGTCACTTCGGCGAGGACGAGGAGGGCTGGGGAATTGTCGCGCTCCTGCACGACTTCGACTACGAGCGATGGCCGAGTGCCGAGGACCATCCGTTTCGAGGCGTCGAGATCCTGCGCGAGAAGGGCTATCCCGAGTGGGTGACACGCGCCATCCTGTCGCACGCCGACTACAGCGGCGTGCTCGCGCGACAGCCTGCTCGAGAAGACGCTGTTTGCCTGCGACGAGATGGCCGGCTTCGTGACCGCCGCCTCGCTGGTGCGCCCGAGCAAGAGCATCCTCGACCTCGAGCCGGCATCGGTCGTCAAGCGGATGAAGGACAAGGCGTTCGCCCGCGCCGTCAAGCGCGACGACCTGCGTGCGGGCGCTGAGCTCCTCGGTTTGCCGATCGAGACGCACATCGGCAACGTGATCACATTCATGCGTGTCAGCAGGCCGATGCTCTCGGCTTGCGTGGCGGCGCTGTAATGCACCCCGACCAACGCCGAACGCCGAACGCCGAACGGTCGTATATCCCCTAGATGTCAGAACGCCCACCGGTTGTCACCCTCGACGGCGTCACCGTCGCTCTACGGCGCGCAGCGCGCGCTGCAGGACGTCACGGCGCGCTTCGCGGCGGGCGCCGTCGGGCTGCTCGGTCCGAACGGCGCCGGCAAGAGCACGATGATCAAGGCACTGCTCGGCTTCGTGAAGCCGTCGGCGGGCAAGATGCGTGTGCTCGGCTACGACGTCGCCGTCTCGCCGTTGCACATTCGCGCCCGCGTCGGGTACATGCCCGAAAGCGACGCACATATCCCGGGCATGAACGCCGTCTCGTTCGTCGCCTACTGCGGCGAGCTGGCGGGCCTTCCGCGGGTCGATGCGATGCAGCGGGCACACGAGGTCCTGTTCTACGTCGGCCTCGGCGAGGCGAGGTACCGCAACGTGGAGACCTACTCCACCGGCATGAAGCAGCGCATCAAGCTCGCTCAGGCGCTCGTGCACGATCCCGACCTGCTATTTCTCGACGAGCCGACCAACGGGATGGATCCGAAGGGCCGCGACGAGATGCTCGCGCTGGTCAGGGATCTGGCCCATCGCAAGAACGTCAACGTCATCGTGTCGTCGCACCTGCTGCCCGACGTCGAGTACACGTGCGACCACGTCGTCGTCATCGACAAGGGCCGGGTGGCCACGGAAGGACCGATTGCCGGCTTGAAGCAGTCGCGCGGCCGCGTCTACGAGCTGCGCGTGAAGACGGCGGCCTCCCTCGAGGCGTTTCTCGATACGCTGCGGACCGCCGGCCTGGAGTGCCACGAAACGGACGAGGACGTCATGCGCGTCTTCGTGCCCGGCGACGGGGGCGCCCACGACATCTTCGCGCTGGCTGCCCGCGAAGGCGTCCAGGTCCGTCACCTGCGGCCGAGCGTCCCGACGCTCGAGGACGTGTTCGCACACGCGGTCGGAGAGCGATAGGGAGTCGCATGCCGATTCACGACCAGGGCTACCGGCGGTACGGCGGGCGAGCGCGCGGCTCATGGACGAGCCTGGGCGGTCATTGCGTCGGCGGGCATCCGCACGATGTTGCGGAAGCGAGCGTTCCTCGGACTGCTGCTGCTGGCGTGGGCGCCCTTCTTCGTGCGCGCCGTGCAGATCTACGCCGCCGCCAACCTCCCGCAGGCGTCGTTCCTCGCGCCGACGCCCGAGATGTTCCGCGACTTCCTGACGCAGCAGGCCATCTTCGTGTTCTTCATTGCCGTCTATGCGGGGTCGGGACTGATTGCGACCGATCGCCGCGCCAACGCGCTGCAGATTTACCTGTCGAAGCCGCTGTCGCGGGTCGAGTACGTCTTCGGGAAGCTGGCCGTGCTGCTCGCGTTCCTGCTGCTCGTGACCTGGGTGCCGGCGCTCGTCCTCCTCGTCGTCCAGGTGATGTTCGCCGGCGATTTCACCTTCTTTCTCGACAACATCTTCCTCTTCCCGGCCATCACGCTGAGTGCGTTCATCCAGACGATCACCGTGGCAGCGACGATGCTGGCGCTGTCGTCACTGTCGAAGAGCAGCCGTTACGTCAGCGTCCTCTATGCCGGCGTGATCTTCTTCACGCAGGCGATGTACGGCGTGCTCTACGAAGTGACGCGCGACACGAGCTGGGCGTGGGTATCGTTCAGCGCGAACATGAGCCAGATCAATGCGTTCGTGTTCAGGATGCGCCCGGCCTATGCGACGCCGTGGCCGATCTCGCTTGCGGTGCTCCTCGGCGCGATCGTCGTCTCGGCGTTGATCCTGGAGCGGCGCGTCCGGGGCGTCGAGGTTGTCGCATGAACGACCGCTCATCGGTGGTCATCGCCGCCGACCACGTCTCGAAGTGGTACGGGCAGGTGATCGGCCTGAACGACGTCACGCTGGAGGTATTGCCCGGCATCACCGGACTCCTCGGGCCGAACGGTGCGGGGAAGTCGACGTTCATGAAGCTGATTACCGGGCAGCTGAAGCCGAGCAAGGGGACGGTCCAAGTGCTGGGCGAACCGATCTGGCGGAACCCGGCGCTCTACCATCGTCTCGGCTTTTGCCCGGAGCAGGATACGTTCTACGAGCGCATGAGCGGCCTGGAGTGGGTGGCGGCGCTCATCAGGCTGAACGGCGTGCCCGAGGAGACAGCCGCCGCGATGGCACGGCAGGCGATCGCAGACGGTCGACCTCGCCGAAGCGGCCGACAAGAAGATTGGCGCATACAGCAAAGGCATGCGCCAGCGGATCAAGCTGGCGCAGGCGCTCGCCCACGATCCCGAGCTGCTGATTCTCGACGAGCCGCTTGCCGGTATGGACCCGATTGGCCGGCGCAAAACCATCCGCCTGATCAAGGAGTGGGGCCGCGCCGGTCGAAGCGTTATCGTCTCGAGCCACATCCTTCACGAGATCGAGTCGATGACGTCGAACATCCTGCTGATCAACCAGGGCCGGATTCTCGCCGAAGGCAACGTCCATCAGATCCGCGATCTGATCGACGAGCACCCGCACACGGTCCACGTGAAGGCAGACGAGACGCGGGCGCTCGCACGCGCGCTCCTGGCAGAGGATCACGTCCTGAGCCTGAAGTTCGAGAGCGACGCGCTCGTCGTCCAGACAGGCGCGCCCCGATGCTTTCTATGCGCGGTTGACCGCCATCGCGGCCTCAGGCGAGCTGGGCGCGATCCACGAAGTCACCTCGCCTGACGACAACCTCCAGGCGGTATTTAAGTACCTGGTGAAATGATGACGATGACCTCGCCGACGGTCAGGCCGACGGTCATCGGCACTGCCGTCCGCATTTTCGACCTGTCGCTCGGACAGATGTTGTGGTCGCGGCGGTCGCTTTTCATGGCGCTCGTGGCGGCGGCTCCGGTCGCGCTGGCGAGCCTCATTCGCTTTGCCGCCAGCATCGAACCTGCCGCGTTGCCCCAGATCAACGGGCAGCGCATCGACGGCGCGGCGCTGTTCGGCCTGATGATGTGGCTTCTCTACATTCGGTTCATCGTTCCCGTGCTGGGCATGTTCTACGGGATCGGATTGATTGCCGACGAAGTGGACGACAAGACCATTACCTACCTCTTCGTCCGGCCGATTCCTCGAAGCGCCGTGCTCCTCGGCAAGTACCTCGCGTACGTGGTCTGCACCACACTGCTCGTCCTCCCGTCGGTCGTTATCGTGTATTTCCTGATCGTGCCGATTGGCGGTGGCAGCATCGGCGCTGCCTTCCCGGCTCTCATCGACCGACCTGGGCGTGCTCGCCCTGGGGATCGCGTCATATGGGGCAGTGTTTGGATGGGTGGGCACGCGGCTCAAGCGGCCGCTGGCGATCGGCCTCGTGTTCATCTTCGGCTGGGAGCCCGGCGTCCTCCTCTTTCCCGGTTATCTCAAGCGCGCGACCATCGGGTATTACCTCCAGGGCCTCGTACCCCATACGATGCCCCAGGACTCGGCCGTGAATGTCCTGCTCCAGGTGTTCCAGGAAATTCCCTCGGTGGCGCTGAGCGTGAGCGCTCTGGCCGGTATTACACTGGTAGGAGTGTGGCTGGCGGCTCGGGCCACTGAAACCCGGGAATACGTGCTCGAGCAGTAGGGCAGACCTCGTAGTAGGGCGGACCTCTCGGTCCGCCGCCGTGCGGACCTTTTGGGCGAGTAGTGCGGACCTTGAGGTCCGCCGAGACGCAAAATCGGGAACGCGGATGAAACGGCATTCGTATAGGTCACTGAGGGCGACTGCATGAATCGGAAAACCCGCTACTTCGTGATCGCTTCGCTCCTGGTGCTGACAGTGGGCATCGGGACCGGCCTGGTTGCTTATTTCGTGGGTTTCCCGACGGCGTTCGCCCAGCAGGGCCCAGACGAGCTCCAGCTCCTGCCCGGCAACGCGGTCCTGGTCGCATACGCGAATGTGCACGAAGTCATGGTCTCGAACCTGCGGGAGCGGGTTCGCCAGGCCATGCCCAACCTTCCTGACGGACAGCACGACTTCGAACAAGCCACCGGCATCAACATCGAAACCGACGTCGACCGCCTGGTCGCCGCGCTGGCGCCGCCGTCGGATGGCAACGTCGATGTCCACCGTTCCGGGCTCATCATCGCTTCCGGCCGATTCGATCAGGTGAGGATTGAGGCGCTGATGCGCGAGCACGGCGCCACCGAAGAGACGTACAAGGGCCGCCGGCTCTTTGCCGCGCCCCAAGACGGCGCCGGGTTGTCGCTTGCTTTTGTCGACCCTGGCCTCGTGGCCGTCGGCGGCTCCGCGCTGGTCCGCTCCGCGATCGATCGCCGGGACGGTGGCGACAGTGTCAGAAGCAACGACGACATCATGGGGCTCGTCCGATCGCTCGACCGGGGAAACGTCTGGGCCGTCGGCCGCTTCGATGCGCTGACCGCGCAGGCCAAGCTGCCACCGAACGTGGCCGGTCAGCTGCCTCCGATTACCTGGTTCGCGGTGAGCGGTCATGTCAATGGCGGTTTCCTGGGGGATATCCGGATGCAGACGCGCGACGAGGAATCCGCGAATCAGTTCCGGGACGTCATCCAGGGCGTCATCGCGCTTGGAAAGCTGCAGGCCAACGAGCACCCCGAGCTCGAAACATTGCTGCGTTCAATCCAACTCAGTGGATCGGGCACCACGGTTGCTGTTTCGTTTGAATTGCCCGCGGAAACCCTCGATCTCCTCAGCAGGCAGCCCGGCATCCAGCCCGGCCGCTGAGCCGTCGTAAGTCGGCGTCATAGCTGGGGGTTCAGGCTCGCCCGTAAACGGACCCGCCTCTACAGCCGTAACAACACGTAGAACGTGCTCGACGCTCGGTCCCCATGACGGATTTGGTGTTTTTTTACGGCACGCTCATGAGCGGCTTCCAGCGGCCCGGGCGCGCGCGTCTCGACCGCGTGCTCACCCCGGTCGGACGGGGCTGGATTCACGCGGCGTTGTTCGATCTCGGCATCTATCCGGCCGCCGTGCCCGCAGCCGACAGCCGCGTTTGGGGCGAGATCCACCACATGCTCGACTCTGACTCGGTGCTGGCCACCCTCGATGAGCTCGAAGGATTCAGCATCAGCGAGCCCGACAAGAGCCTGTATCTTCGCGAGGAGATACCGGTGATGTTCGACGACGGGCGGGTGGCCAACGCGTGGGTGTACTTCTACAACGCCCCGCTCGGCCGCGCCGAGCGCATCAATTCAGGCGATTACCTCGAACACTTGAAGGTCAGATAGCGCGTCGGCCGTCCCTGATCGCGTCGAGGAACCCGGAGATGACCTCCAGGACGCGCTCCGACGGTTCGACGAACTCGATGCCGGAGCGGTAGGTGACCAGTTCCTGGTCGACGTCGCTGATGCTGCAGTGAGCGACGCGTCCTTTGACAATCACGGACCGGTCGCCGAGGGTCAGGCGGAAATCGTGAAGCGAGTCGAGCTGGAGGCTTAGCGCGGTTTCGATCTGGACGCCGGTTCGGCCGATCTCCCGGATCGTCATGTGCTGGAACACCATGACTTCTCCATGGAGCTCACCGAGAATCTGGATCCGTTCGGAGTCGCGCTTCTCGTCGTTTTCAGGGGTGAGCGGCTGCGACGGATCGTCTCGCAACGCCATCCGGCCGCGACTATAGCATTCTTTGCCGCGTAGTACCAGACCGGTGAGTCGGCGCCGAATGCGCCGCTAGTTCGACTTTGTCAGATCGCGTGGCGGCCTGAAACTGCCCGTTCGCGACCCGTCTCCGGCGCGCGGGAAACCGCGGCGCAGGCCGTTTGTCGGCGGCAGCGCGGGGCCCTTCGTCACCCCACGCGGATTTCTGCCCGCCTGCGCCACGGTTTCCGGCATGCTGCGGCGCGCGCCTCCGAACGGGCTCGCGCCCGGCCAGTTTCAGTCCGCTTCGTCAGAATCTGACAAAGTCGAACCAGAAGCTATCTCAAAACCAGCTGACCCGCGCCGCGAGCGAGCGCGCGAGCGAGCCACGCGAACGGCCCGTCCACCGTAGCTCCAGCGAAGGTGGAAGCGCGCCGGCGCCGCGGCGCGCGAGAGAGCGTGTCGGGGAGTCCGAGGGGCGAAGCCCCTCGGGTAAAACTAGTGCATGCGAAGGACTTGCGCCGCGGCGAACATCTCGACTTCGGCGGCTTCGTCTTCGCTTTCTTCCTCTTCGGGCCCTTCCACGTCGGCCGTGTAGGTCAGTATCGGGATCTGCCGCGTCTCGTCATCGAGCTTCAACATCGAAAGGACCTGGAAGGTTTCCATATCGTCGACGCGTACGCACAGGATGACGAGATTCGGTTGTACCCGCTTGATTTGCGAATACGCGTGGGTGCTGGACTCCACGAACACGATGTCGTAACGGCCTGCCTCGAGCACGGTTTCCAGCGTCTCCAGGATCTTGGGACTGCCGTTCACGATGACGACTTTCTGCACACCCGCGGCCGTCGACACTGGCTGCCGGAGGGTGTTGGTTGCGCCGTCAATGGTCGCGCCGTTCGTCAGCACCATTTCGCTCCTGCCCGCCAGCGATTCAGGAATCGTGCCACGGCAGCGCCATGCGAATTCTTGTGTTTTCGCGGGTCGCATTGGACCGACCGTGGCGGTTCCGCTGGCCGGTTCCGGAAAGAGACGGGGGTGATGATCACGTAACCCGTTCGCCCTGCTTGCTTTGCGTGCGGTTGCACGCGGTGTCCACTGTACGGCACTCTCGGGTCCATGCCGACCTATCACAACTACGTCGACGGCGCGTGGGTGGATTCCTCGTCCGGTGAGCTCTTCGAGAATCGAAATCCCGCGAATCGCGACGATCT
Organism: uncultured Acidobacteriota bacterium; assembly: GCA_963825245.1. GTDB lineage: Bacteria > Acidobacteriota > Vicinamibacteria > Vicinamibacterales > CAVVIG01 > CAVREM01. The sequence continues at coordinate 607,114 of CAWGSJ010000013.1, read as the reverse complement.
CATCGGCCTTTTCCCGAAATCAAACCAGCGCGACGTGGCGAACGCGGTCGATGCCGCGCGCCGGGCTTACTGCCGCTGGCGTCTGGTGCCGGCGCCGCGGCGCGCGGAGATCCTGTTCAAGGCGGCGCAGCTGTTCGCCGAACGCAAGGAGGCGCTGGCGCGGGACATGACCCGCGAGATGGGCAAAGTGCTCGCGGAAACGCGCGGCGACGTGCAGGAAGCCGTCGACATGACATTCTTCATGGCGGGCGAGGGGCGCCGCCAGTACGGTCAGACCGTTCCCTCGGAGCTGCGCGACAAGTTCGCGATGTCGGTCCGCCAGCCGCTCGGCGTCTGCGCTGTCATCACGCCGTGGAACTTCCCGATGGCGATCCCGTCCTGGAAGATCGATTCCGGCGCTCGTCTGCGGCAACACCGTCGTGTTCAAGCCGGCCACGCTCACGCCGCTGTCGGCCGTGAACTTCGTCAAGATCCTCGAGGAAGCCGGCGTCCCGCCCGGCGTCGTGAACCTCGTGACCGGCGGTGGCGACGACGTCGGCACCGCGCATGACCACTGCGCCGGATGTGCGCGTCGTGTCGTTTACCGGCTCGACCGACGTCGGGCGCATCGTCTCTGAACGGGCCGCGCCGACCTTCAAGAAGGTCCATCTCGAAATGGGCGGCAAGAACGTCATCATGATCATGGACGACGCGAACCTCGATCTGGCGGTCGACGGCTGCCTGTGGGGCGGTTTCGGCACGACCGGCCAGCGATGCACGGCGGCCAGCCGCGTCGTCGTCCACGAAAAGGTCTATCGGGAATTCCTGGAGCGCTTCGTCGCGCGGGCGCGCGCTTTGCGGGTCGGCGATGGTCTCGATCCCGAGACCGACATGGGGCCGTCGATCAGCGAGGGGCAGCTCGAGACCGTCCGGCAGTACGTCGAGATCGGACGAAAGGAAGGCGCCCGCCTCGCCTGTGGCGGCCAGGCGCTGACATCGGGCACGCACGCGCGCGGCTATTTTCACGAGCCGACGATCTTCGCCGACGTCGCAGCCGACCATGCGCATTGCCCAGGAAGAGATTTTCGGCCCCGTGGTCTCGGTCATGCCCTGCCGGTCGTTCGAGGAAGCGATCGACATCGGCAACAACGTCCAGTACGGCCTCTCAGCGTCGATCTACACGCAGGACGTGAACCGTGCGTTCGCGGCGATGCGCGACATGGACACCGGCATCTTCTACGTCAACGCGCCGACGATCGGCGCCGAAGTGCATCTGCCGTTCGGCGGCACGAAGAACACGGGCAACGGGCACCGCGAGGCCGGCACTGCGGCGCTCGACGTGTTTTCGGAATGGAAATCGATCTACGTCGATTTCAGCGGCCGACTGCAGCGGGCTCAGATCGACGTACCTGAGATGTGAGCTTTCAGAATCGCTCAAATCCCCATATCCTAAGGTCCTAAGATCTCACTGATGCAGATCGCCGTCATCCCTGGAGATGGAATCGGTCCCGAAGTGACAACCGCGGCGCTGTCCGTGGTTCGCGCGGCTTCGGACGTCTTCGGCCGCCGCCTGGCGATCGAGACGCTGCCGTGGGGCGCCGACCACTTTCTGGCGACAGGCATCACGATGCCCGCGGACGGCTACGCGCAGCTCCGGCAGTTCGATGCCGTGTTCATCGGCGCCCTGGGCGATCCCGCGTGTGCCCGACAACCGGCATGCCCGCGACATCCTGCTCGGCACGCGCTTCGAGCTCGACCTGTACGTGAACCACCGGCCGGTCCGGCTGCTCGACGAGCGTCTGTGTCCGCTGAAGAACCGGACGCCGGCCGACGTGAATTTCGTGGTGTTCCGCGAGAACACCGAGGGGCTGTACGTTGGCGTCGGCGGCCGCTTCAAGGCCGGGACGCCAGACGAAGTGGCCCTCCAGGAAGAGGTCAACACCTACAAGGGGGTGCACCGCATCCTGCGCCACGCGTTCGAGTACGCGCGAGGCGACCGGCCGCACACGGCTCTGCATGGCCGACAAGAGCAACGCCATGACCGATGGCCACGCGCTATGGCAGCGCGTGTTCGCCGAGATCGCGCCGGAGTACCCGGGTATTCAGGCCCGGCATCGTGTACATCGATGCGCTCGCGCTGTTGCTCGTGCAGGATCCGTCGCAGTTCGAGGTGATCGTCACCAACAACCTGTTCGGCGACATCATCACCGACCTCGGCGCCGCGCTGCAGGGCGGCCTCGGGACTGGCAGCCTCCGGCAATCTGCATCCGGGCCGGACGTCGATGTTCGAGCCGGTGCACGGATCGGCGCCGCCGCTCGCCGGGCGAGAACGTCGCCAACCCGGTCGGTGCGATCCTGTCGGCGGCGATGATGCTGGACTACCTGGGCGCGCGCGACGAGGCGGCGGCCATCGAGTCGGCCGTCGAGCGGGCGGTCCGCGATCGTCAGGGCACGGCGGACATCGGCGGCACGCTCGGGACGAAGGAAACCGGCGAACATATCGCCGGGTTGTTGCGGAAGTAGGTTCTCGAGTGGTCCGGCCGAAGCCGGACACTACGTCAACCGTAGCGTCCGCCTTCAGGCGGACGAATTCGGGTGGAGGGTGACAGTGCAACCGGAGGTGATGATCGTTGGCGGCGCGCGCACGCCGATGACCGATTACGTGGGCGCGCTCAAGGATATCTCGGCGCTCGAGCTCGGTGCGATCGCGGCGCGCGGCGCGTTCGAGCGGACCGGCGTCAAGCCCGAGTGGGTCGATCACGTCGTCGTCGGCAACGTGCTGCAGACCAGCGCGGACGCCATCTATGGTGCGCGGCACGTCGCGCTGAAGGCTGGCGTGCCGATCGAAGTGCCGGCTCTCACGGTCAACCGCCTGTGCGGGTCGGGCATTCAGGCCGCGGTGAGCGGCGCCCAGCTGATTCAGCTCGGCGAGGCCGGGATGGTGTTGACCGGCGGGATCGAGAGCATGAGCCAGGCGCCGCACGTCATCCGCGGGCTTCGCGGCGGCCTGAAGCTCGGTCAGGGCAAGCTCGAGGACGCGCTGTGGGAAGCGCTGGTCGACACTCACTGCGGCTGCTCGATGGCGATCACCGCCGAGAACTGCGCGTGCAGGTACGGGATCTCGCGCAAGCGAGCAGGACGAATACGCACTGCGAAGCCAGCAGCTGGCCGATCGCGCCTGGACCGATGGCCGGCTCGCCGAAGAGGTCGTGCCGGTCGAGATCAAGACGCGCAAGGGCGTCGAGATGGTCTTTCGCGACGATCACATGCGGCCCGAGACGACGATGGACGTGCTGGCGAAGCTGCCGGCCGCGTTCAAGAAAGACGGCTGCGTCACCGCCGGCAACGCGAGCGGGATCGTCGACGGCGGCGCCGCGCTGATTCTGGCGTCGCGCGAAGCCGCCGATCGGCATGGCGTCCGGCCGATCGGCAGGCTCGTGGACTGGGCCGTGGTCGGCGTCGAGCCGGCCTACATGGGCATGGGTCCGGCGCCCGCAACCCGCGCGGTCCTGAAGCGCAGCTGGTCTGACGCTGGACGATCTCGACCTCATCGAGGTCAACGAGGCGTTTGCCGCCCAGTATCTGGCCGTCGAGAAAGAGCTCGGGCTCGACCGCGATCGGGTCAACGTCAACGGCGGCGCGATCGCGCTCGGCCATCCGCTCGGCGCCACCGGCACGCGGCTCATCCTGACGCTGCTGCTCGAGCTGCGCCGCCGCGGCCGGACACGCGGCCTGGCGACCGCCTGCATCGGCGGCGGCCAGGGGATCGCGGCGATCGTAGAGGTGATATAGAACCCAGAACGGCGTAGTGAGCTATGGAAATCAAGACTGTCGGTGTTCTTGGGTGTGGGTTGATGGGTTCCGGGATCGCGCAGGTGTCCGCCGCGGCGGGCTACAGGACGATCGTGCGCGAGGTCGACGACGGGTTCCTGCAGAAGGGTCTCGGTCGCATTCGCAAGTTCCTCGACGACGGCGTCGCCAAGGGCAAGGTGACGGCCGAGGCGCGCGACAAAACGCTCGCCGCGCTGACCGGTACGACGCGGCTCGACGACCTTCGCGACTGCGACCTGGTCATCGAAGCCATCGTTGAGAATCTGGAGGAAAAGCGCATCGACCTACGCGGCGGTCGAGCGGGTGGTGCAGGACCGCACGATCCTCCTCTCGAATACATCGTCGCTGTGCATCACCGAGCTCGCCGCCTCGACTGGCCGTCCCGATCGCTTCGCGCGGGCTGCACTTCTTCAATCCGGTGCCGCTGATGAAGCTCGTCGAGGTGATCCGGGCGCTGACGACGAGCGACCAGACCTACCAGACGGTGTTCTCATTCGCGCGGTCGCTCGGCAAGGAACCGATCACGGCGCCCGATCGTCCGGGGTTCATCGTCAACCGGCTGCTGGTGCCGTACCTGCTCGACGCGATTCGCGCCTACGAGAACGGCCTGGGAACGATCGAAGACATCGACAACGGCATGAAGCTCGGGTGCGGCTATCCGATGGGGCCGTTCACCCTGCTCGACTTCGTCGGCCTCGATACGACCTACTACATCGCCAACATCATGTTCGAGGAGTTTCGCGAGCCGGCGTACGCGCCGCCGCCGCTCCTGAAGCGGATGGTGCTGGCGGGCAGGCTGGGCCGAAAATCAGGGCAGGGGTTTTATACGTACGCATGACGGCGGACCTGAAGGTCCGCACTACGACTGTCGTAGTGCAGGCCTTCAGGCCTGCCTCGTCATGTCATTTGAGCCGCGCAAGCGTCGCTGCGGCCTTCTCTTTGTACTCCTGATCTTCCGGCGCCCACTCGGCGCTGAGCGGCGCGTCGATCACTTTCTGAAGCTCCGCGCGCGCCTCCTGGCGGCCGGTCCTCGTCGATCAGGACCTCGGCCAGGAAGAAGCGCGAGATGGTGCTGTTCTCGTCGTACTTCAATGACGCGCGCAGGTGCTCCTCGGCGCGCTTGTTGCTGCCGCCGAACAGCCGCGGCACGCGGAAATACCAGCGTCCCAGGACGCGGTCGGCCGACCCGTTCATGAAGCCGGGGTCGAGCTTGAGAACGGTTTCGAGCTCCTGCTTCACGGGCCCGCGGTAGCGGAGCCCGTTGCGCATGCCGAACGACTCGGCGAGCGTTCCCATGTTGGCCGCCAGCCAGAAGTGACCTTCCGGCCGGTTCGGTTCGAGCGCGATGGCCGCGCGCGCCGCCTCCATGCCGCGTTCGAGATGTGCGCGCCGCTCCTTGTCTGGCGCGTGACCGCCGAGCCAGTACGACACGCGCGCGAGCTTCCAGGCCGCCTCGAAATTGCGCGGGTCCTGCTTGAGGGCATCAGCCCACAACGCTGACGCGGTGGTGGCACTGGCGAGGTTCGCACGGTCGGCATAGAGAGCGTCCGCATTCTGCGCCACCGCTGGCACGGCCACGGTCGAGATATAGAATAGGACGATGCAGGACCTGATCAGGCGGCTGCTGGCGGAGCTGGGCGAGGATCCCGATCGGGAGGGCCTGCTCCACACGCCAAAGCGCGTCGACAAGGCGCTCCGGTTTCTGACGAGCGGATACTCGGCGAACATCGATGAAGTACTGAACGATGCCTTGTTCACTGTCGATTATAACGAGATGGTGATCGTCAAGGACATCGACTTCTACAGCCTGTGCGAACACCATCTGCTGCCGTTTTTCGGGAAGTGCCACATCGCCTACATCCCGAGCACCCGCGTCATCGGCCTCAGCAAGATCCCGAGGCTGGTCGACGTGTTCAGCCGCCGGCTGCAGATCCAGGAGCGGCTGACGAACCAGATCGCCGACACGATCCGCGAGAAAGTCGCGCCGCTCGGCGTGGCCGTCGTCATCGAGGCGACGCACTTGTGCATGTCGATGCGCGGCGTCGAGAAGCAGAATTCCTTCGCCGTCACCAGCGCCATGCTCGGCGCGTTTCGCATCGAACGCGCGGACCCGCATGGAGTTCCTCGAGTTGATCAAGCTGCGAAGCGCCGTGCCGGGCCTTCGCGAGAGCGTGCCGGCTGGCTACGCGTGTGTTGGCGATGATTAGGCTCTCAGGGCCGGCAATGGAATCATCCCATTTGGTCTCGTGTGCCGTCGGGAAGGCCAAGGTCTTCCGAAACGCTTTGCCAACTTTTTTCCACTGGCGCCGGGGCCCCACCCCCGGCGCGAACTAACGCTGATGCCTCGCCTCGGATTTACTTGTCCTCGGCTCGGCATGGCCGCAGGCGCTCTTCTTTTGTGCGCAGCACTCGACTTAGCCGCGCAGACGACGACGCCCAAGCCGGCGCCGCCCAAGCCGGCGCCGCAGACACGGAAGCCGGCGCCGCCGCCGGTCCAACTGACGAAGGCCGTCCCGGAAATGAAATGCCCCTCGGTCCTGGGGGTCGGCGTCACGACGATGCGTGAGTTCTGCGACATCCTCAGCGGCCGGACGCCGCTCGAGGGGCTGATCATCACGCTGCCGCCGCACCGCGGCGATCTCACGCTGATGTTCGACCTTCACAATCGCCACACGTATTCCGACGAGCTGATGAAGGCCAAGCGCGGCTACGCGCGGTACACGGCGATGATCGGCGCGCTGGCGATGGACAACACGCTCATCCAGCGCGCCGCAATCCAGACCGAGTTCAGGGCGGCCGCGGATCTCTTCGATCGGATCGGCGGCGGCGCCGGTCCAGGCGGCGTCAAGGCGGTCGCGCCGGCCGGCGTCGAGCACATCCGCCTGGCGATCCCCGAGGCCGAGAACGAGATCAGCCTGCTCGGCGAGAAGGTCACCATCGATCGCGTCGACGGCAGTGCGACCTACAGTTCGCCCGGGCGGCCGATCGCCGTCGTCAGCAACGTGGAAATCGAATATCGACCCGCCCCGCCTCCCAAGCCGACACCCGCCGCCAAGCCGGCACCAACCGGCAAGCAACCTCCGCCCAAACAACCACCCGCGAAAAAGTAACTTGGGGGGAATCTGTACGATCTCATCGTGATCGGCAGCAGTTTCGGCGGTGTCATGGCAGCCTGGCCATCCGTGATGGCCGGCAAGAACGTCCTGATGATCGAGCGCGGCGACTGGGTGCCGCGCGGGCCGCAGAATCGCGGCGCCGACGGGTTCTTCGCGCTGACTCCCGCGTACAGTTCCGACGCGCCGTACCGCGTGCTCGCTGGCGGCGACAGCGACACGCTCGGCACGATCGCCTGCGTCGGCGGCGCATCGGTCTTCTTCGGCGGCGTGTCGCTGCGCCTGCGGGAACGCGACTTCGAGGCGGATCCGGACATCGTCGGCGACTCCGGGGCCGAATGGCCGTACAGGTACCGGGATCTCGAGCCGTTCTACTCGAAGGCCGAGCAGCTGCTTGGCGTGGCCGGTGCGGCCGGGCAGGATCCCGACGGAACCGTGGCGGTCGGCGGCCTACCCGCAGGCGGCGCCTGCCGCGTGCGCCGATGGCTGACCGGGTCGCTCGCGCGGCCCGATCGCTCGGGCTGCATCCTTTTTCGCTCCCGCTCGCGATCAACTACACGGCCACCGCGTCCAGGCAGGCCTGCGTCGCGTGCAACACCTGCGACGGCTTCGCCTGCGCCTTTCACGCGAAGAACGACTCTCAGCGCGATCCATCCCGGATCTGCAGGCGCGCGGCCTCCGGCTCGAGACCAACACGATGGCGGTGCGCCTGACGACCGAGGGCCGCCGTATCGCGGAAGTGGAGTGCGTCGATCGCCTCACGCGGCAGCCGCGCCGGTTTGCCGGTCGGATCGTCGTCGTCGCCGCCGGCGCGCTCGCGACGCCCCATCTGCTCCTGGCGTCGGGACTCGACAGGATGAACCCGGCCGGGGACGCCGTCGGCCGCTACCTGATGCGCCACTGCAACGCGATTCTGATGGGATGGTTCGCCAGGAAGCCGGCGCCGCGCGACGAGTTCCACAAGCACATCGGCATCCACGACTTCTATTTCGGGCATCGCTCGGTCGCGTCGCCGCCGCGGCAAGCTCGGGATGCCTCCAGCAGTTCGGAACGCCGCAGACCGACTACGTCCTCGGCCTTGCCGGCGGGTGGATCGAGCGGCATACCGCGGGGTGGCGGCAGGCGGCCGCGCGCACCGTCGCCCGGACGGTGCTGCCGGCCATCGTCCGGCGAATCAGCGGTTTGATCGCGATCGCCGAAGACCGGCCCAACCCGGAGAATCGTGTGGCGCTCGCGGAAGGACCGCCGAACCGGTTCGGGATGCCGTCCGCGACGATTACGCATCGATACGATGCGCGCGACCTCGCCGCGCGGGACGCCCTGGTCGGCGCCGCCCGCCGCATCCTCCGCGAGGCGGGCGCGATGCCGGTGATGTTTCCGTACAACATCCAGACCTTCTCGCACGCGGTCGGCACGGTCAGGCTGGGCGTCGACCCGTCGCGATCGCCGCTCGACGAGCGCGGCGGCGTTCCGCGGCCTCGACAACCTGTTCGTCACCGACGGCAGCGCGCTGCCGCGATCGGGCGGCGTGAACCCGTCGCTGACGATCGCCGCCAACGCGCTGCGGACGGGGACGCACATCGCCGCGGTGCTATGACCGCGATTCGCGTTTCTCGGAACCGGGCGTCGCCGCCGACCTGCACACCAAGACGCTGCGCGCGATTGCGCCGGACGTCAGGCGGTTCTACGCGAGCCGCGACGGCGACCGCGCCGCTGCGACCGCGGCGCGGCACGCGGGCGCCGGGCACTTCGCCGGCTACGAGGCGGCACTCGACAGCCGCGAGATCGACGTCGTGCTCGTTGCGCTGCCTCCCGCGGCGCATCTCGAGTGGACGCTCCGCGCCCTCGCGGCTGGCAAGCACGTCATCGTCGAGAAGCCGCCGTTTCTGCAGCGCCTCGGACTTCGACCAGGTGGCCGCTGCCGCATCCGCCGCGAAGCGGCAGGTGCTGGTTGCCGAGAACTACTTCTACAAGCCGCTGGCGGCGCTGCTCAGGTCGATCGTGCAGGGCGGCGACATCGGCGAACGTGCGGTTCATCCACCTGAACGCGTTGAAGGCGCAGGCGACCGGCAACTGGCGCGACGATCCGTCGCTGGCCGGCGGTGGCGCGCTGTTCGAGGGTGGCATCCACTGGGTCAGCCTGCTGGCGAACATCGGCCTGACGCCGGCGCGGATTCATGCGGCGCTTCCCGCCGGCCGGGCGATCCGAACGACCGCAGCGCCGCAGTCACGCTCGAGTACGCCGAGGGAGCGGTGGCGACGCTGCACTACTCGTGGGATCTGCGGCGGTGCCATCAACGGCGTGCGCTTTTCGCAGATCTACGGCACCGCTGGCTCCGTCTATTTCGAGACCAACGGCATCCTCGCCGTCGTCACCGGCCGCCGCAGGCGGCTCTCGATGCGCGGACTGACCGATCTGGCCGGATATCGCGGTATGATGACGGACTTCCTTCAGAGCATCCGCGGCGAACCGGGCGCCCGCCTACGATCTCGCGCTGGCCCGGCGCGACGTGCGCCTGATCGAGGAGGCATACGCGGCCGCCGCTCGTTCAACGATGATCATCTTCGCACCTGCTGATTGCGCTCGCCTGGGCTTTGTCGCCGGCCTCCACGCATCGACGTGGGGCATGTTCAAGGACGCGCCGCACGAGGGGTTCTCGTGGGGCCGCTATTTCAGGAGCGCGATGGTCGGCGCTCGTGATGGCGGCCATCGCGTACGCGATCGCCCGGCCGGACTTGTCGGCGGCCGGCACGCGAGTGGTCTTCTTCGGCGTCGTTTACGTGCTCGAGCGCGGCGCGATCGAGTTCTGGAAGACGTTCCTGCAGGAACGAGGACCAGAGCAAGTATTTCATCCCGATGCAGTTCGCCGTGTTCGGCCGGCTCGTGCACGGCCGGGGCAAGCGGCTGGGGATCGGGCTGGCGATCGCCGGGGCAGTGGTCCTGGCCTTTCTCGCCATCCACTTCACGTCGCGCGGCGGCGCCGTGCCCAGGTCGCTCGTCGCTCGTGCTGCTCGATCGGCAGCATCGGCGGCTGGATTTCGGCGTTTCTCGGCGCCTGGAAGGACGCGCCGATCGAAGGGTTCGAGACGCTGAAGTTCTTCCGGAGCCCGGTGGCGGCCGGGCTCTACGCCCTGCTGCTCTCGCCGTTCACGACGAGCTACCTGGCCATCGCGATGGCGGCGCTCGGCTACACGATTGCTACGCTCGAGACCTACAAGACGTTCTTCTTCCCGTCGAAGCCGCGGGGAAAGTTCGCGGGCAAGCCGATCATGTTTCCGGAGATGCTCGAACGGCGAAAGCGGTTTGCGGTCCTCTACGCGGCCATCTGGGTGTTCATGATCGGCAATTTCGTCGCGGCATATGGCGGACTCGCCTGATATTTCGGTCTCGCGCGCGGCCTCCTACCGCCGCGCCGGCCCTCATTGCCGCCGCGGTCTTCGGTCTGCTCTGCGCCGCGGTCGTGCTCTACGACCCGCGGTACAGCCAGCTCGCCGTCTATGCCCTCTACGCGATCCCCGCGCACCTGCTGATTTCCTTTCTTCCGCACGAGCCGGCGCTGTGGATTGCGGCGCGGCTCTATCCGGCGCTGCTCGTCGCGGTCGTCGGCACCGTGGCGACACTGGTCGCGATCGTCATCGACTACTGGCTGATCGGCTGGCTGGTGAACCACCACCTGGTCAAGCCGGTGGTGCAGGGCTCGCGCTGGTTCAAGTTCGCGGAGCGCTGGTTCGAGCAAGGCGCCGGCGCTGCTGATTGCCGGCTCGGCCCTCGCGCCGGTGCCCTTCTATCCGGTCAAGATCATGGCGATCGCCGCCGACTATCCGCTGCGGCGCTTCGTGCCGGCGCTGATCGTCGGGCGGCTGCCGCGCTTCTACTTGCTGGCGCGCGTGCTCTCGGAAGCTAGACGATTACGCGGCGCCGAAGAACTCGACGCTCATCTGGATCGTGCTCGCGCTGGCCGCCTTCAGCGCGTGGCGCATCTGGAAGGTGCACCAGGCGGCGACGTCAGGTCGCTGATCCTCGCCGCGTCAGAAGTTCAGCGCAACGGCCACGCCTCCGCCGCCCGGTGCAAGAAGTGGCACCACACGGACGGGGGGCGATGATGCCGCGTAGATGACGTGGGACCTTGCTGTCTTCCAATCGTAAATTGCGCCGATGAGCCCACCTGCTCCGGCGCCGATGCCGGCGAACACCGCTCCGATCTCATACCAGCAGCCCTCGCCGCTCGCGCACGACGCCAGATAGCCGAAAAGAAAGCCGCCGATCGCGCCGCCAATCGCGGCATGCCGCGCTGTGTGGTGTGCCGTCTCGACGATCAACACGTCGCCGAGCGGGTACCTCCTGTCGACATACTTCTCGCGGACGACGAGACCGGTTTCGTTGAGAGCGACGAAATCGCCGTGGCGCCGGGCGCCAGAAGCAAGCGTGACGCGTACCTGGGCACCCGCGAGTTCCTTCTCTCGCTCGCGAGTCAACGGAACGCCACCGACGCGGCGCAGTCGGCGCTTCGCCTCGTCGGCGAGCGAGGCCGTGCGCGCGACGACGCGGATGCCAGCGTTCGCGCGCACATTGCCCTGCTCGAGCGACGTGAACTGCAGCGATCCATAGGCGCGCAGCGGACCTGCGATCCGGACGTCGGCGCCAGCGATCGCCTGGAGCTTGACGCCGACGTTCGTTTGCTCGTACCGGCGACTCTGCGGGCAGTAGCGTTCGTTTCCCGGCGCGACGCACGGGCCGGCTATGAAGCCAGTACTCCACCGCTGCTGTGCGAAGAACGCGCCTCCACCGACATACGCGGAGACCCACTTGGGCTCCGACCGGTAGAGGAGGTTGGCGCCGGCGCTCCATCCCTGGTTGGCGTCGTAGTAGAGATGAGGGCCGCTGACGATGGGCTGGCCATTCGGGCCGTTGTAGCGGAAGCCGGGATCTTCGCGGTCGACCGACATGTCCCACTGCATCGCCTCGGCTTCGAGCACCAGGTTGCGTGTGGCAAGGAGCTCGAGCGCGAGGCTTCGCAGCGGCGCCGAGGTGTCGTGGTCGGCCGTGCCACCGAGCCCTGCGCTCAACATCACCCTCGGCATCCGCACGGGAGGCGATTGGGCCCACCCGGTCGACGCAAAGAGCAGGAGGAGCGGACTGATTGCAGCGGTCCGGACGGCAGGAGTCTGCATTCGCACCATGACGTTCCTCCGGTGAGTAGTGCGAAATGCGCCGCCGCGGCGGCTCAATCACCGCCGGCTCAAAATCGGACCGTCATTTCGACGCCGGCGCGCGAGGGCGACACCCGCGATGCCATCGAGACCGACACCGCCGGATTGGAGTACATCACTCGACTCTCAGCAGTCGCGCGGTTGATGCCCGCTCCGATCAGTGCGCCAGTTCCGGCGCCGATCCCCGCGAACACGGCGCCAACCTCGGGCCAGCAATCCTCTTCGTCGCCGCCGCCGCACGATCCGAGATAGCCGCCGGCGAATCCGAGGATGAGACCCCAGAGCACCCCGTTGCGCACGTTGTGGGTGGTGCGTTCGACGCGGGACACCTGCGTGAGCGGAACGCTCTGGCTCTGCCCATCGCGTTCGATGACGACTTCCGCCGAGGTGAGCGACACGAGTTCGCCGGTGTGCCGGACGCCGCTGACCAAACTGACGCGGACCGTCGGACCGCGGGGCGGAGCCTCCTGCGTTGCCGGGGCGCCGAGGGCGAGGCGGACACCGCCGAGCGCTCCGAGTCCCGTATCGCCGGCCTCCAGGTTCGTCGTCAACCAGCGAGCGCCGCCGAACGCGGCCAGGCGGGGCGCGATCCGCCCTTCAAAGCCGCCGACGAGTTGCCAGCTGGGACCGGACCACACGAACTCATGGTCGGTCGTCGTATCGGGCCGGCCGTCACAGCCCCCGGCGACGCGCGGCTCGCAGCGTGTATCCCACCGCATCCGAGTTTCCGCCTGATGGAGGCCGAGAGCCGCCGCCGAAGAACAGCTTCAGACGTCGCCCGCCCGTTGCGCATCAGGAGGTTGGCACTGGCGTTGAGCGCCTCGTGATCCGTCGTGACTGTCGAAAAGGGAGTGAACGGCCGATCGCTGCGATTGTCGAAATATCCGCTCGTGGTGTGGCCGGATGTCGATCGAAGGATCTGTCCCTCAACGAAGAGGGACTGTGAGACGGGGACCTGAACGGACACGAACAGGTCGGTGGTTGGCCGATCCGGATACGAATACGGCATCAACATGCCACCGCCGACGCCGACGGTAACCGGCGGCCGCAGGGCACTGACGCTTTGCGCCCCGGCCGTGGCGGGGACCAGCCACCAGATTGCACACGTAAGCCACGCTTTCATCGCCGGCCTCCATCTCGAATTGCGAAAAGGCCGCGCGATTCAGCTCAAGGCCCCGAGGCCCGCGCCCCGACCTGTTCAGTGCCCGGCCATCGTGGCCGTCGACTCCTCGCCCGCCTGACGCCGGTAGACGAGCGTCACCGAACCGACCTGAATACGGTCGCCATCCTTCAGCTCCAAACGGGAGAGAAGCAGCGTGCCGTCCACCGCCGTGCCGTTCTTGCTGCCGAGATCCTCAACGGTGGCCTTCTCGCCAGTCACCACGATGCACGCATGACGCCGCGAAACTTCGACTCCATCGAGCGACACGTCGGCCATTCCGTCACGCCCGAGGACATTCGCACCAGGGTTCAGCACGTAACGGCGGCGAGCACCGACGAGAACGTGGCTGTCTTCACGGGCAGGGCGCGCCGATACGCACGCGTGGTCGAAGGCATAGCCCACGCCGTGGGTGGTCTTGATGAAAGGCGCCCCTCCGTCGAGATTGCGCAGGACGCGCCGCAGCTCCTTGACCAGGCTCGTCAGCGCAGCATCGCTGACAAACGAGTCGGGCCACAAGCGAGAGTGCAGTTCCGCTTTCCGCACCACACGCGGCGCCTCCTCGATCAGGATCTGAAAGAGATCGAAGGCCTTCGGCGTGAGGTGCAGGCGGCCTCCGCCAGGCGCGACGAGCGTCCGGCCCTTGGGGTCGAACGTGAAATGAGAACAGCTGATCATTGACCTTCAACGGCCGCTCGCGGTCCAGTTCTCCTCTACGGTGAGCACGATCTCTTCTCCGCGGACGCTTTCGTTGACGAGAAAGCGCTGGCCCTTGAGGTCTGGAACATACGACCCGCCGAATCGAAGCGAGCGCCCGTCGATCGTCGTCCGGAACAGCCGCTGCTGGCCGACGACCGCGAACCGGGGCGTCAGCACCACGGACGCCGCAACCAGTGTCCGATCGGCGTCGAGGTAGAAGAGTTCACCGCCGTCGCCGCGCCAGTGTGGATCTTCTCCGCCTTCGATGGACACCCGGACTCGCGCCGTCGGCGTGGGAAACGTCGTGACGTAGACCTCGCGACGCCCGTCAGTCGATGTGTAGGCGAGCCATCGGCCGTCCGGAGAGAGACGTCCCTGGAGGCCTGTCACCAACCTGACGGGATCGCCGCTGGGCGGGAGCGGCAGCATCCACACCGCGTCGTCCCCCATGAACAGCAGCGAACGCCCATCAGGTGACACATCGGTCGGATACTTCACTGACGGGCGAAGCGCCGCGAAGGTGCGACCCGAATCCGGCGTCAGGGTCGAGCGCCAGAAGAGATGCCATGGCCCCTCGCGCGCCGACGCGTAGATGACCCGTTCGGCGTCGGGCGTCCACACCGGGAAGAACGCGCCGACGGCATCGGTTGTCAATCGCTCGCTGGAGCCGCGCTCCAGATCATGCGTCCACACGTCCAGTTTCGTCGTTTTGGCGTCGAGTTGGGAGACAGCGAGCCAGCGCCCGTTCCGTGACAACTGAAGGTAGCGGAACGACCCCGATCGATCGAAGCCACCCGGCTCGGGTACCCCATGACGATCGAACCACCGCAATCGGCCCTCCGGTGCGGCGCTCCGCCGAAAGACCAGAGAACGCGACCCTACGGCAAAAGGCGCATATCGGCCTGCCTCGCCCGGGATGACCGGCGAGGCGATCAGCATCGGCGAATCGACAAGAACGCCGCGTGCAAGATCAAAGGGCTGCGCGAGCAGGGTCACGTCGCGGACGAAGAACAGATAGTTGCGTCCGTCCGGTCCTTCGCCCAGGCCGACGTTGGAAGACTCGGGAAGAAGGCGCCTCGCGCCGGCCGGATCGTCGAGAGAGGACAGGTACACGCCGGTACGATCGGAACGGGTGCTCTTCACGAGAAAGAGAAAGCGTCGACCGTCGGGCAAGAACACCGGATGCTGGTGCGCGAAGTCGCCCTCATTTTCTGCGAGGGTGGTGACCGGCCTGATGTCCCCGCCGGCGGCCGGGACGCGCGACAAACCCGAAGGCTGTGAAAAGAGAATCGTCCCGTCGCGGCCCCACGTCGCGCCCAGCAATAGGGGGCACGCACACACCTGGTGTGGAGCGCTGGATTCCGTCAATGCGATCGTGTGCAGGCCCTTCACGCCGCCCATGCCAACGAAGCGGCCATCTGGCGACCAAAAAGGAGTGCTCATGCGGTCGGTGCCGGGCAGTTGCCGCGCTGTGGTGTCGCCCAGCCGCTGAATCCAGACCGATTCGGCCCGTTCCTCGCCGGTTCGATAGGCGACGAAGCGGCCGTCGGGCGAGACCGAGGGGAACGGTTCCATCGTGACGTTGTGGAACTGCGCGCCCCGGGGAGCGTGTATGACGTACGACCTGGGATTGCCGGACGGCGTCGAGGGCCCGACGAGCGATCTGCCAGCTGCTCCCGCGGCCGCGGCCAGCGCGGCGACCGCCAGATACCGCTTCCAGCCAGACACACGCGTGCTGCGCGCCGTCAGGCTCGGGTCTCCGTATGTGATGCCATCCGCGTCCAGACGGCCGTCGAGTGCCAGCCGGACATCGCCGATATGACGAATCCGTTCATCCGGCTGTTTACTCACGCAGCGCCGCAGGAATATCCGCACCGTCGACGGACAGTCCCGCGGCAGGACCGTCCAGTCGGGCTCGCTGCGCAGGATGGCCGCAAACGTCGACGCGGTGTCATCGCAGTGAAAGGCCCGCCGCCCGGTCAGCATCTCGTAGAGCACGCAGCCAAATGCCCAGATGTCAGTGCCTTCGTCCACCCGCCGCCCGCGTGCCTGCTCGGGACTCATGTAGGCCGCGGTGCCTACGGCGATGCCATCTGCCGTCACGGTGGGCGGCAACGGCTCGTCGCCCGGAGCCGACGGCCGTAGCACTCGGGCCAGTCCAAAATCCAGGAGCTTGACCGTCTGGCTCTCAGACAGCTTGATGTTCGAAGGCTTCAGATCGCGGTGGATGACGCCTCGATCGTGCGCGAATTCCAGCGCGGCCGCGATCTGTCGCGCAATCGCGAGCGCCTCGTCCACTGGCATCGTCCCCGCGGCAATCCGGTCCGCAAGCGTTGGACCCTCGATCAATTCCAGGACGAGGGCATGGACGCCGTCGAGGTGTTCGACTCCGTAGATGCGCGCGATGTTCGGATGCTCGAGCGCGGCCAGGATGCGCGCTTCGCGCTCCAGGCGCCTCAGTTCGCGGGCATCCGCAGACGGATCCGCGTTGATGACCTTCAGCGCGACTTCGCGCTGCAACCGAGTGTCGAGCGCCCGGTAAACGTCCGCCGTCGCGCCGCGGCCGATGAGCGGCCGCACTTCGTACACTCCCAGTCGTGTGCCCGCGCCGAAGCTCATCGGTAAGGTGAAGACGGACGGAATTATAGCCCTGCGATTCCCTCGAATTTCCCTCGAATCTGCCACGACACGCCGTGCACGGTGTGCGCAAGATCACGCCGAATCGAAAACGCCTGGAGCCCAACATGAAGACAAAAGGACTCGTCATCTGCCTCGCCGCTTTGTACGCCTCCGCGACGCTCCTTGCGGCACCGAGCGACCCCGTCCTGATCGTGAGCGGCCTGCAGGGAACGTCTGGCAGCGCCCTTGGGCCCGGGGGAGCCTTATATGTCACTGAAGGCGCCTCGGGAAGAATCCTGCGCATCGATCCGCGCACGAGGGAGATCACGACGTTCGCCAGTGGATTGCCGCCGGCGGTGATCCCTGGCCTCGGCGGTGCGATCGACGTAGCGTTCATCGGCAGCACCGCCTACGCGCTGGTCACGCTCGTCGGGCCGGACGTCGGCGGCACGAGCACCGTCGGGGTCTATCGCATTGATGGTCCCGACAGTCACACTGTGATTGCCGATATCGGCGCGTTCGCGATCGCCAATCCGCCCGCCACACAGTTCGATGTGCCAACCGGTCTCCAGTACGCAATCGAACCGTACCGCGCCGGGTTTCTGGTGACCGACGGTCACCACAATCGCGTCCTGCACGTCTCGCACGACGGCGACGTCACCGTGATGATGGCCTTCGACAACATCGTCCCCACCGGCCTGGCGGTGTCGGGTAACACCATCTACGTGGCCGAAGCCGGACCTACGCCGCACCTGCCGGCCGACGGCAAAGTGGTGGCCTTCCGCCCGCGGTCAATCGCGGCGACGGAGGTCGCCTCGGGCGCACCGCTGCTGGTCGACGTCGAATTCGGCCGCGGCCAGACGCTCTACGCGCTCTCGCAAGGTGTTTTTCCTGGTGGGCCACCCGCCAGCCCGGCATTGCCGAACACCGGTGCATTAGTGAAAGTGAAGGGCGATGGCACGGTGGCGGTGATCGCGGACGGCTTGAACTTGCCGACCTCAGTCGAGTTCATCGGCAACAGCGCATATGTCGTCTCGCTCGCGGGTGAGATCTGGCAAATTGACGGTGTCGGGGCTCCGCCGTTCGGTGCGCGTCGATGAGCCAGCGTCGGGCAGCGCCAGCAAAAACAACAGGCCGGACGCGTTCGCGTCCGGCCTGGAAATCGCCGACCCTGAAAGGGTCGGCCTACAACTGTCCGAGTCCCGAGCCTCGAGTCCCCAGCCCCGAGTCTTACACCTGAGGCTTGTGGAGCACGAGGCTGTACTTCCTGCGACTTCTTTTCTCCGGGGGCCCCTGCCCCCCGGCCGCTGCCGAGCCCCTGGATCTGAATCGTCGGCTCTTCCTTGAGCACGACCTTCCGGTAGAGATCGGCCATCTGCTGGTTCTGCAGCTGCTGATCGCGCGCCCGGATCTTCTCCTCGCGCGCGTTCTTGGCGATGCCCTTCTCGTCGAGGTCGTGCTGCAGGCCTTTCGCGACCGCATCCGGATCGAGGACGAGGTGGTGCTCATTGCTCGCGAGCGGCACGCTCTTCCCGCCGGCGAAGATCTCGTGGCGGCCGTGCTCCTCGTACCACTTGGTCAGCGTGGCGGTCATGTGCATCTTCTCGATGATGTTCCGCCAGCCGATGCCGGTGTTGTAGGCGCAGAAGCTGATCTCGCCCTCCTGCGTCGCGTACGGAATGATGCAGCGCTCCGTGCGCCGGAAGTCGTAGTTGAACAGGTCCTGGAACCACATGCCCGCGACGAACAGGAAGTTGAAGCGATCCGACCGCCGCTTGTCGATGTCGGCCATCGTCCGGCCTGCGGCCACCTTGCCGTAGTCCGTCCCGGTCGCGCCGAACGCCTTGTCGAACCGCTTCATCAGGTCGAGCAGCCGGAAGTGCGTCGGCGTCTTGAACGAATCGTAGTTGCGCATCAGCGCCAGCGACATGCCGACGATCGACAGGAAGCGGCCGCGCGCCGCGTCGTTGACGCTGGCGATGTCCTTTGCCAGCTGCTGCGCGTTCAGGAACGCGGTGACCGGCACCGCTTCCTTGGTTTCCTTGTCGACCATCAGCGCCATCCCGATGCCGCAGTTCGGATGGCAGCCGCATGACAGATGGCCCCAATCCGCTGCCGGGCCGTGGACCAGGTCGGCCCAATCGCCGAACGTGCTGGTGAACGAGATCGGGAACCAGTCGCGGGTCGGCTCGCCGATGCCGGTCTGGTTCTTCACGTCGTGGGCGAGGTGCGACAGCGTGTAGCGCTGCGCGGCGCGGCGCTCCGGCGTCACTTCCTCGTCGCGGCCGGTGAACGACACCGGTTGGAACGAGAGGAAGCTGATCTTCTTCGGGTTGTCGATGGCGAACTGGATGATCCGGCCGACCTGCTCGTTGTTGACGCCGTTGACGATCGTCACGACGGGGACGATGTCGACCCCGGAGCTCCAGAGGTTTTCGATCGCCCGCAGCTTGACGTCGAAGAGGTTGCCGACCAGGCGGTGCGAGTTCGCCGCGTTGCCGATGCCGTCGAACTGCAGGTACGCGTAGCGCAGGCCCGCCTCAGCGGCAGCTTTCGCGAAATCCATGCTCTTCGCGAACTCGATCCCGTTGGTGGCCGCCTGGACGCTGTTGTAGCCGACCTTCTTCGCATAACGGACCGCGTCGAGGAAGTACGGCGACAGCGTCGGCTCGCCGCCCGAGAACTGCACCGACATCTGACGCTTGGGCTTGATCGAGATCGCATTGTCGAGCAGCGTCTTGATGTCTTCCCAGCTCAGCTCATGCACGAAGCCGACCTGGTTCGCGTCCATGAAGCACGGGTCGCACATCATGTTGCAGCGGTTGGTGAGGTCGATCGTCAGCACCGATCCCCGCCCGTACTTGATCGTCGAGGACCCATGGTTATGGAGTTTCTCGTCGTGATGGGCGCGGATGTCCGATCCCGGGAAGGTCTCCTCGAGGTGCTTGAAGAAGGCCGTGTCGATGGCCATCACGTCCTCGAAATGGCCATGGATGGGGCAGTCCTTCACCATCAGGATCTTGCCGTCGCGCTCGATGATGGTCGCCTTGATTTCGCCGACTTTCTCATTGAGCAGGACGCTGACGTCCCGCTTGCCGTCGAGGATTGCCTGCCGCGCCTCGCGCACGCACACCGGGCAGAGCGAGTCGGTCTCGCGCGGCCAGCCGAGCGGCGGCTTCACCTTCTGCCACGACTTCAGCAGCGGCTTTTCAGACCAGCGCGGCGTGAACGCGGGGTTCTGTTGGATCTTGTTCAACGCGTTGAACACGACCCAGGCGCCGTTGGCGGCCACCGAGAGCCCTTTCTCCACGTACTTCACCGGTCGATGCATGCGTAATCTCCTTGAGGTGCGACTTTGCGCTAAATGATAGACCACAAAAGGGTTTTGGACATTTTCTTTCCAGCGAGCGGGCCGTGGGGCGGGTTGAACGGGCGGCCAAACGGGGTGGAAGGGCAGAGCTGCCGGGTTAGATGCCCAGCCGGTCCTTGAGATCACGCACCCGATCCCGCGCCACGGCGAGCTCGGTCTTGCGGTCGTCCTTCAACCGGATGAGCATACCGTCGACGCCTGGATACAGCTCGGCCACGAACGCAAGGTTCACGATCGTCGCGCGGTGAATTCTCACGAAGCGCCGGTGGTCGAGGCGGTCTTCGAGCTCGGCAAGCGTGTAATCGATCGCGTGATCGCGGCCGCCCGACACGGCAAAGGTCAGCTTGTCCTTCGAGAAGACGTGGCTGATGCGCGCCACTTCGAGAACCGTCGTCCGCTCGCCGACTCGCGACGCGATGCGGTCGAGGCGCCGACCCGTTCCGAGCTCGGCGGCAAGCTCCCGCGCCAGCGCGCGGACATCCGGCCCCGGCTGTCCGGCCAGCCGCGTCAACTTATCCAGCGCGCGATCCAGACGGTCCGCTTCGATCGGCTTCAGCAGGTAGTCGATCGAGTTCACCGCGAACGCGTCGAGCGCGTACCGATCGTAAGCCGTCGTAAAGATCACCGGCACGTCGCGATCGAGGCGTTCGAGCAGGTCAAAGCCGGTCAGGCCGGGCATCTGGATATCCAGGAACAGCACGTCGACCTCGCGATCGCCTAGCTCCGCCAGTGCCGTTTCGGGATCAATCGCGCTGCCGGCGAGGCGGACCCGCCCGGTGGCCTCGAGCAGGCGCGTCAGCCGTTCGACCGCCAGCCGCTCGTCGTCAACGATGTAGGCGCGGAGCATTTGAATTCGTCCGGCCGGACACTACTTCGTCCGGCTGAAGCCGGACGCTACGCTGGAACCTCGAGGACGACTTTCGTCCCGCGTGTCGAGCTCTGAATGTTTAGCGTCGCCCGATCGCCGTAGGTCAATGCGAGACGCTGGCGCAGAAGCGTCAGTCCGTGATTGCCCGGGATGGCGGCCGGGTCGAATCCCGGACCGTCGTCGTCAACTTCGATGCGCAAGCGGCCGTCGGCCGTGGAGGCGCGAACCGAGATGCTGCCGCCGTTCCGCCGGGGCGAGATGGCGTACTTCACGGAGTTCTCGACCAGGCTCTGGAGCGAGAACCGCGGCACGAGCGTCCCGTTTGCGCTCTCGTCGATCGTCAGCTCCCCCTTCATGCGATCGCCAAAGCGGACGCGCTCGATCTCCAGGTAGTCGCGCACGGTCTGCACCTCCTGCTCGAGCGGGACGAGCGGGCGGTCGGCGGCGTCCAGCGACGACCGGAGCAGCGACGCCAGCTGTGCCGTCATTTTTTCCGCGCCGTTCGGGTCGTTCGGAATGAGCGACGCGATCGAGTTCAGCGTGTTGAACAGGAAATGCGGCTGGACGCGCGATTCGAGCGAGGCAAGCTGTGCTTCGACGGCGGCGCGGCGGGCTTCGGCCTCGTCGCGCTCCTTCGTCCGCATGGCCAGCGTCGCGGCCTCGAGGCGGGTGCGCATCATCTCGTAGGCGGAAATCGCCAGGCCGAAGGTGAGCGTGGTGATGATCGCGTTCCTCGCAGAACCCACCAGCCATTCGCCAAACTGAGCGGCAGGAATGTAGCCGATGACAGCTAGGATGGCGATCGTCGCGACGCTGCCGGCCATCGCGAATCCGAACATGCAGGCGACCAGCAGCAGCCAGTTGACCGGGAATCGGTACTCCCACAGCCGCGGACTGACGCGTGGAATGAAAACGGCGCACAGCGTGCCAATCGTGAACGAGAACAGGAGTGCGACACCGAGCGCTTCCGCGGCGCCTCGCCACGGCGTGCCGAAGCCGACGCCAATGAAGGCGACGGCGACGAAGACGGCCGCGGCGACGTTCGCCGCGGCCATTCGGAGGATGTACCGGGCCCTGGGAGTCACCGCGTCACTTGTGACAGCCGAAGCAGCCTAATCCCGGCGCCGGCGGAACGACTCCGGTCTCGATCCACGCGCGGCCGCGGGGAGCCTGGCCAGACGCCGGCGCCTCGGCAATCAGCCGCTCGAAATACGCGCGGGCCTTCACTTTATCGCCGAGGCGCGCGTACCCGTCGGCGAGGCCAAACAGCAGTTCGCCCTTGGGGTGATCACCCAGTGTGTGGAAGTACGACTGCTGCAGCTCGAGGACATGCTCGAAGTCGCCGACCCCGGTCCGCAGCAGTGGCTCCGCCATGGCGGGAGGCACGAAGCGCGCCGCCTGCAGCAGCACCGCTCCGCGCGGGATCACGACCGCGAGGCTGTTGGGCGCTAGCGAGACGGCCTCGCTCATCTCTGAGAGTCCGCGCTCCCAGAGCGGTCCACCGGTCGCCATGTCGCCCCGCTGGAAGGCCTGCCCGGCCTGGAAGAAGAGCCCAGCCCCGCGCCAGACCAGTGCCTCGGGATGTTTCGGCTCGCGCGCCAGCGTCCGCTCACAGGCTTCCATCGCTTTGGCAAACCGCGTCGAGTCGCCGGCCAGCCCGGCGAACATGTCGGCGCGGACAATCGTGTAATCCCAGGTGTCCGGCGGCGCTTGCTCGGGCGCCAGCGCAATGGCCAGCGCGAGCAACAGATTGATGAACCACATAAACACGCTCCTTTCACCCCTCAAGCTACCGGGGTGATCGGGGCGGGCCGGTCGTCAACCGACGAAAGGCACGAATTTCAGGATGAGGGGTTCAGCCAGCGGTCCATCCAGCTCACGATCTGCCGCAGGCGCTCGACCCTGTGCCACGGCTCGCCGGAGCGCGACAGTTCGTGATTTTCCCGCGGGAAACGCACCATCACGCTCGGCACCCGCCGGTATTGCAGCGCCCTGAACATCTGCTCGCCACCGCTCGCCGGCGGCGTCCGGTAGTCCTGGTCCCCGAGGATCAGCATCAACGGCGTCGTCACCCTGGCGACGTGGGTGATGGGCGAGCGCGCCGCGAAATCCTGCGGATCCTCCCAGGGCGCTTTCCTGAACCAGAACGGCGTGAACTGTGCGAAGTCGGCCGAGTACCAGAACCCCGTCCAGTCGGCGATGTCGCGCTGCGACACCGCGGCCTTGAATCGCTGGGTCTGCGTGATCGTCCAGTTCGTCAGCAGGCCGCCGCCGCTGCCCCCGGTCACGCCCAGCCGCTCGGGATCGACATAGCCGCGTTTCAGCACCTCGTCGACGCCGGCCATCAAGTCGCGGTAGTCGTCGCCCGGGTAGCGGTACTGAATGATGTTGCCGAAGTCCTGTCCGTACGACGAGCTGCCGCGCGGGTTCGTGTAGAGAACGACGTAGCCCTTCGCCGCCATCCACGCAAATTCGTGCGTAAAGGTGTTCCCGTACGCCGAATGCGGTCCGCCGTGGATCTCCAGGATCATCGGATACTTGCGGCGAGCGTCGAAGCCCGGCGGCTTCAGGATCCAGCCGTGGATGCGTTTGCCGTCGAAGCTCTGATACCAGAGCTCTTCGGGCGGCGTGAGGTTCAGCCGTTCGAACAACCCATCGTTGAAATGCGTCACCGCCACCGGCGCCGCTGCGCCGCCGGTCGTCCTCACCACGTTGACGTCCCCGAGGACGACGGGAGTGGACACGACCGCGGCCAGCGTCGACGCGTCGCGCGACGCCGTGAACGACATCACGTCCTGCGGGCCGTCGGTAATCGCCTCGATCCTGGCGTCGTCGATCGTGATCCGCTTGATGTTCGCGCTCCCGCGTTCCGAGGCGACGGTCAGCAGCGATCGATCGTCCGGCGCCCAGACGATCGCCTTGGTTCCCGCGCCACGCGGCGCGGTCTGATCGCCTCCGATGCCGCCGCCGATGTCGTAGTCGTAGCGCAGAGTGAGATTGCGTGGTTCACCCTTTCCGTCGGCGTCGACGACGAAGAGATCGGGCTCGTCGTAGGAGCGGATCGGGTTGCCCTGTGGTATTCCGACGAACGCGATGCGTCGGCCATCGTTCGACACGGCGAACCGGCCAATGACGCCGTCGATGCTCGCGACGCGGGTGATCTCGCCGCCGCCGGCGGGCACGCTGTAGAGATCCGCGTCGTCGGCATGGAAATAGGGCTCGGCCCGGCGATCGGACACGAACAGAATCCGCGAACCATCGTGCGACCACCTGACGTTCGACTCGTCGAATCGGCCGTCGGTCACGCGGCTCGGAATCGCCGCGTTGGAACCGGCGTCCCCGGCCCTCACGGTCCAGACGTGCGAACGGCGGTCATCATCGACGTAGTCGGGGTCGCCGTTTTCGCGATACACCGGTCGATCGATGACGCGCACGTCGCTGCGCCGCTCGGACGAGAGCGGTTTCAGATCGGCGGCGGTTGTCGTGCTGCTGAAGGCAATCGTCCGGCCGTCAGGCGACCACACGGGACTGGTTGCGCCGCGCGGTAGATCGGTGAGCGCCTGCGCCTCGCCGCCGGACAACGGCAGCACGTGCACCTGCGGCAGCGACGGACCGTCCTTCTTCTCGACCACGCGCACGAATGCCAGCGCTTTCCCATCGGGCGACCAGCGCGGCGACGTGTCGCGCGTGCCCGACGTCAGCGGCCGCGGCGGCTGGCCTCCTGCGGCAGGCACGGCGTAGATGGTGGTCTCGTAACGGTTGTCCTTCTCGTTGACGACCACCTTCACGAACGCGATCGTCGACCCATCAGGAGAGATCTGCGGATCCGCGACCCAGGTGAACGCGAACAGGTCGGTCTCGGTGATGCCGCGCTTCTCCACCTGGAGAGCCGGGAGCGCCACCGACGTCAGCACGTACGCGGCAACAACGGCGATGCATCTGCGCAGCATGCGGAGCATCCTACAATGAAAGGCATGCCGGTTCGTGACGTGATCATCGTCGGCGGCGGGCCCTCGGGGCTCTCAGCCGCCATCGCCGCCAAACAGCGAGGCCTCGACTACCAGGTCCTGGAACAGGGAACGCTCGTCAACTCGATCTACCGGTTTCCTCCTCAGATGGTGTTCTTCACGACGCCCGAGCTCCTGGAAATCGGAGGATTGCCGTTCGTCTCGCCGTTCGAGAAGCCGACCCGCGCCGAGGCGCTCCGCTATTACCGGCGAGTCGTGGACACCTTCGATCTTCAGATCGCGTTCGAAGAGCGCGTACTCGGATTGATCGAGAGGAGGTGGAGCGCCTGCGGCCATGCCGAGCCGAGGACCAGCAGATCGAGGCGAGGCATCAGCGAAGGAACGCGCTGGGGTGGGGCCCCAGCGCCATTGGAAGAAGTCAGTCAGCTTCGCGCTGGAGACGCAGTCCGCGCGCGGCGGCAGCGCGTCCGCCATGCCCGCCACGTCGTGCTCGCCACTGGCTATTTCGATCACCCGAACCTCTTGAACATCCCCGGCGAGGACTTGCCGCACGTTCATCACTACTACTCTGAGCCGCATCCGTACTACCGGCGCCGCGTCGTGATCGTCGGCGGCGGCAACTCGGCGGCCGAGTCGGCGCTCGAGATCTACCGTGCCGGGGCGCACGTGACGCATCGTCCACCGCTGGCCGGAGCTGAAGTCCACGATCAAATACTGGGTGCGGCCCGACATCGAGAACCGGATCAAGGAAGGCTCGATCGCGGCGCGCTTCGGCGCGTGCGTCAGGGAAATCCGGCCGACGGCCGTGCTGCTCGCCACCGGCGAGGCGTTGCCGGCCGAGGCGGTCTTCCTGCTTGTCGGCTACCGCGCCGACTGGGATCTCCAGCTGTCGGCCGGCATCGAGCTGAACGATCGCCGCGCGCCGGTCTACAACCCCGAGACCTTCGAAACGAACGTCCCCGGCCTGTTCGTCGCCGGCGGCGCGCTGGCCGGCGTCGACACCGGCACGATCTTCATCGAGAACGGGCGGTTCCATGGCGAGAAGATCATCGAGGAGATTGCGAAACGCATCCAGGGAGTTGAGGAGCTGAGGAACTGAGGAACTGAGGAACTGAGGAACTGAGAACTGGTCACCGTCGGCGAAACACGATCAACGGTCCGTCGGTCAGCCGCTCGAAACGCGAGTCCCCTGTGTAGTGCGCGACTTGCTTGTCAATGTCCGCGGCCGTGAACGGCCACAAATCGCCTTCGCGCGACAGCAGGACGAACGACGCGTCGTCGGGCTGACCGGCTGTGTAGACGCCGAGCGAGTGCATCTCGAGCCGTCGGGGAAGATGCGGGAATCAGATTCGGCTGCGCCAGCACGCTCGCCTCTCGGGGAATCGTTTCCAGCTGCCGCAGGACTTCGCGGGCCTCAACAGGTTGTCGCCATAAGGCGCGCGCGATCGCGCGCGGCAGCGGCAGATCGATCAGCGCGACGATCAGAATCGCCAGCGGAAGCCATCGGGTGATCGGCGACCCTGAAAGGGTCGCCCTACCTTTGGCCGGTGACCCTGAAGCAGTCGTCCTGCCTGCGAGATCGGCCGACGCCGATTGCCGCGGCGGCGAAGAGCCACGGCAGGATCGGCCACAGGTAGTGGCCGAGGAGCCCGGCCTGCAACGTGCCAGGCGCCGCGGCCAGGTTGACCATCATGCCGGGTAGCGCGATCGCCGCCCACGCTGGGGCGAGCAGGCACGCGAATCCGGTGGCGCTCAAGACCGTGACGATCCGGCTGAGGGCTTCCATCGAGACGAGTCGACCTGCCGCCGCCGCCAGCGCGCCGTACCGTCCCTCGAGGAACGGATTCGCCGAATCGAGTCCGTAGAGTCCCGCGCCAGAACGGGATCGCGAAGCCAAGAGACACGGCGAGCCAGACGACGGACAGCAGCGGCAGTGGCGATGCCGATCCGCCGATCGCGCTCGACCACCGCGGTGACGATGCCGAATACGGCGAAGTACAACGCGACATCTTCCTTGCAGCCGAGCGCGAGTACGACCAGCAGCCAGTAAAGGACCAGCCGCCGCGACTCCCGCGCCAGCAGCGCGCCGAAGATCAACAGCGGTTCGGCGCTTTCGATATAGAACACGCTGGTCGCTGCACCGTGCGCCCGCCGGGAGAACAGAAACGCCGCGGTCAGCGCCAGGGCCACGCCGTTGGATGCGTGGCGCCGCGCGAAGCGGTAGAGCAGGAAGCCGGCCGCCGCATGGAAGAACGCCTGCACTACGAACAGCCACGCCGGTCCGTCGAACAGCCGGGCGAGCGGGGACAGCAGCACGAGCGTCGGCATGAAGTGCTGCGCGAAGAGCGAGTGCCGGAACATCGGCACGTAGGCGACAGGTCCGCTCGTGGCGGTGCTCCACAGCGCGTAGTCGAAGACGGAGAGATCGAAGGCGTTGCTGTGGAGCGCTCGGTGACCGGCGACTCCCAGAGCCGCATAGATGAGAAATGCAGAAGCGCAGAGCGCGAGGGCACTGCGAGTCGCCGCTACGGCCTGCACGACGCGTTGAATTGTAATCCAGTCTTAGAAGCGTTGATTCTTGAGTTGGGTGCTGCGCGTCTGACAGCTCACCCGCGTCGCGAGCGAGCGCGCGAGCGAGCCACGCGAACGGAGCGCGCCGGCGCCGCGCGCGAGAGAGCGTGTTGGGGAGTCCGAGGGGCGAAGCCCATCGGGTAAAGCTAGTGCGCGACGTTTGACAATCCCGGCGTGCGCGCGATGAGCAGCTTCATCTCGAGCAGTTCCACGAGCGACTCGGCGCGCGTGCGCAGGCTGTCCTGCTCGAGGAGCGCCTGTCGCTCGAGCGGCTCGAGGTCGAGGTACTGTGACGAGCGCGTTGACGAGATCCTCGTCGCCCATCGCCGTGGCGGTGCGGAGGTCCGGCGCAGCGTCGGGCGCGCCGTGCGCGCGTCGCAGGGTGGCCGTCAGCAGCGCCTCGAGCCTGGCGCGGGCGTTCTTCACGATCTG
Source organism: uncultured Acidobacteriota bacterium (assembly GCA_963825245.1). Lineage (GTDB taxonomy): Bacteria > Acidobacteriota > Vicinamibacteria > Vicinamibacterales > CAVVIG01 > CAVREM01. The sequence continues at coordinate 579,294 of CAWGSJ010000013.1, read as the reverse complement.
CCGGTCGTCGGTTTCGAGGTGCCGCTCGACGAGCGGCTCGATCGATGCGCGCCGGTAGGACTTCGTCTCGTCCTCGGCCGCGATCCGGAAACGCTCGAGCCCGCGCAGCACGATGTTGTAGCGGCCGTCGGCCAGCCGCTCGACGTGCGTGATCACGCCGCTGCAGCCGATCGGGTACACCGGCGGCCGCCCCTCGTAATCGCGCTCCCAGCCCGGCCTGAGCAGCACCATGCCGATCATCCGATCGCTGGCGAGCGCGTCCGCGACCATCTCGCGGTAGCGCGCCTCGAAAATGTGCAGCGGCAGAAACACATTCGGAAACAGGACGACGTTCGGCAGCGGAAATATCGGAAGCAGATCGGACATAGCACGTAGCACCCGGCGTCAAGCACCAGGCACCTGGCACCTGGCACGCAGCACCTAGTGAATCGTCTTCGTCTTCTTATCCATGTAATCCATCAAGACGTACTGTCCGAGGGTGTATGGCGTCGTGAAGTACGCCTTGCCCTTGCAGATCTCGGCGACGCGGCGGACGAAGCTCACCAGGTCGTAGTCGCGGGCGAGCATGAACGTATTGATCATGATGCCGCTCTTGCGGCAGGCGGCCACCTCGGCGCAGGTCTCGGCGACGATGAACGGATCGAGGCCGAAGGCGTTCTTGTAGATGCGGCCGTCGGGCTGCGTCAGGGCGGACGGCTTGCCGTCGGTGATCATGATGATCTGCCGCATGTCCTTGGGCTGCCGCTCGAGGATCCGCCGGGCGAGCCGCAGTCCCTCACGCGTGTTGGTGTAGTAGGGACCGACGCGTACGCGGCCGAGCTCGGCGAGCGGGATTTCCTCGGCCGAATCGTGGAACAGCACCACCTTCAGTGCGTCGCCGGGATACTGGTGCTTGATCAACTGCGCGAGCGCCAGCGCCACGCGCTTGGCCGGCGTGAATCGATCCTCGCCGTACAGGATCATGCTGTGGCTGCAGTCGAGCATCAGGACCGTGGCGCAGGAGCTCTGATACTCGCCCTGGACGACCATGAGGTCTTCGTGGGTGACGCGGATGCGCCGGGTGCCGGGGGCTGGGTGCTGGGTGCCGGGTGCTGAGTGCTGGGTGCCGTGCGCTGCGTCGCGCGCTTCGCGCGCGACGGCGTTGAGCAGGGTGGCCGCGGCGTCGAGGTTCAGCGTGTCGCCGAACTCGTACGGCTTCGGCGCGCCGGTCGTTTCGACGCCGGTGGCCTGTTCGCGCGTGTCGTGCCGGCCGAAGCTGCTCTTGCCCAGCGATCCGAGCAGGTCGCGCAGCGCGCGGTAGCCGAGGAAGTCGAGCGTCTTGTCGGTGACCTCGAAGTGCACCGCCTCGGCCTGCGCCGGATCCTGGCCGCGGCCGCGGCCGCTGCGCCGCTGGCGTTCGCTTTCGAGGTCGGGCGGCATCGAGATGTATCCCTGCTCGCCCATCCGCTCGATGATCTCCTGGATCAGCTCCTCGAGCTTGGAGCGCATCTCTGACTGATCGCCGTCCGCCGGGTCGCCAAGCAGCCGTTCGATGGTTTCCTCCGGCAGGACGCCGCCGTTGAACAACGCGTCGAGGATCGCATCGTGCAGCGCCTGCATCGTCCGATCGTCGTCGCTCGTCCCGTACGGGTTGCCGAAGCCGCTCGACAGCAGCAGATCCGACAGCTTCGCCACGAGGTCCTCGAGATCGAGCTCCTCGAGCGGATCGCCGGTGAACTTCGTGTAGCGATATTTCATCGGATCCTGACCCTAGTCCCTAGCCTAGTTGTAATACTTCTTCTTCCCGCCCGGAAACCTGATCTCCTCGTCCATCGGCGGTTCCTCGCGGCGCGACGGGCGTCGAGGCGCCGATTCGGCGCCGGCCATATAGCCGCGCTCGTCGCTGCGGCTGATCTTCTTCTGCGCGTACAGGCCTTCGAGCACGAAGTCGACGGCCGAGGCCATGGCGGGCGCCGACGCGCCGCCGGCCAGGCCGGTGCGCTCGGCCAGCTCCCGCAGGCCCTGCACGCCGCGCGTCAGCGCGATGACCTCGGCGGCGGCGGTCGTGTCGCTCAGCGGCAGCGTGCCGCCGAGATCGAACCACTCGGTGACGGTGCGCGTGTCGACGCCGTCGAACATGCCCGTGAACACGTTGCCGACCGCGGAGCGAATCAGGTCGCGGGCGACCGCTTCGGCGCCCTTCAGCTCGCCCTCGTATTCCAGCTCGAACTTGCCGGTGATCGACGGCAGCGCCGCATACACGTCGGTGACGCGCGGCACGACGACTTTCTCGCCGTTGGCGAGCGCCCGGCGCTCGGCGTTCGAGATGACGAGCTCCAGCGTCGTGATCGGCAGCCGCTGGCTCACGCCGGAGCGCTTGTCGATCTTGCGATCGGCGCGCGCCTGGAACGCGACTTCCTCGACGACCTCGCGGAGGTAGGTCGGGACCTCGACCTTCAGTCCGCCGGAGCGCTCGATCCACGCCTCCTGCGCCGTGATGGCGATCGCCGTTCTGGCGGGTGGCCGGATAGTGCGTGCGGATCTCCGAGCCGATCCGGTCCTTGAGCGGCGTGATGATCTTGCCGCGGGCCGTGTAGTCCTCCGGGTTGGCGGTGAAGACGAGCAGGACGTCGAGCTGCAGCCGGATCGGGTAGCCCTTAATCTGGACGTCGCCTTCCTGGAGGATGTTGAACAGGCCGACCTGGATCTTGCCGGCGAGGTCGGGCAGCTCGTTGATCGCGAAGATCCCGCGATTGGCGCGCGGCAGCAGCCCGTAGTGCATCGTCAACTCGTCGGCGAGGTTGAGCCCGGCCTGGGCCGCCTTGATCGGATCGATGTCGCCGACCATGTCGGCGATCGTCACGTCGGGCGTGGCGAGCTTCTCGACGAACCGCGCAGTCGCGCGGGCAGCCAGCCGATGGGCAGGTGGTCGCCCTCCCTGGCCACCCGCGCGCGGCAGGCGCCGCACAGCGGCGCCAGCGGATCGTCGTGGATCTCGCAGCCCGGCACGATCGGGATTTCATCGTCGAGCAGATCGATCAGGCTGCGCAGGATGCGGCTCTTGGCCTGGCCGCGCAGTCCGAGCAGGATGAAATTGTGTCGCGAGAGGATGGCGTTGACGAGTTGCGGCACGACGGTGTCGTCGTAGCCGATGATGCCCGGGAACAGCTTTTCGCCCGCCTGCAGCTTGCGGACCAGGTTGTCGCGGACCTCCTGCTTGACGGAACGCGTCTCGGATCCACGCCGCTGCCGAAGTTCACCCAGGGTTCGAATCGGGTCCGCCATGAGAGGATTGTACTCCGGGTGCGCCATCCCTTCTTCGAATCAACTCGCCCGCTGGTCTTCGCGCACCGGGGCGGCGCCGCGCTCGCGCCGGAGAACACCATCGCGGCATTCGACAAGGGACTCGCACTCGGCGCCGACGGGATCGAGCTGGATGTCCGCCTGTCGCGCGACGGCGTCGTTGTCGTCCACCACGACGCGACCCTCGATCGCACGACCGACCGCCGGGCCGCCGTCGCCGCCCTCGATGAGCGCGAGCTGGCGCGAGTGGACGCCGGTTTTCGCTTCTCCGCAGTCCGGCACCCATCCATTCAGGGGGCGTGGCATCGGCGTCCCCGACGCTCGGCGAGGTGCTCCGCCGCTATCGCGACCGCCGCGTCATCGTCGAGATGAAAATCAATTCCGCCGAGTTCGCCGCCGCTGTCGTCGAGGTCGTGCGGTCGGCGGACGCCGTGGACCGGGTCTGCCTCGGGTCGTTTGGCCGTCGAGTCGCTGCGCGCGGCCCGCGAGCTCGAGCCGACCCTGGCCACCAGCGCCGCGCGCGAGGAGGTGCGGTGGGCCCTCTATCGGAGCTGGCTGCGGCTGGCCGGTCAGCCGCCCTTCGTACGCCGGCTATCAGGTTCCCGAGCGCGCTGAAGCCACGCGAATCGTGTCGCCGGCTTCATCCGATCCTCACATGCCGCGGGGCTCGGCGTTCAAGTCTGGACCGTGGACACCGAGGCCGATGCGCGACGCCGTGGCTGGGGCGTGAAGCGATCACGTCGTCCCGTTGTGCGCTCGATGCGGCGCTCGATCACTTCACTGCGCCGGGGCCATCGGCGCGTCTTACGATCTGCCTCGGTAGCCGGCTGGCTCGCAGACGCACTGCTGCACTATTGCAGCTTGAACTGAACGGTCACCGTCATCACGACTGGAATCGGCTCGCCGTTCAACCTGGCCGGTGTGAACTTCCAGCGCTGCACCGCGTCCAACGCGGCCTGGTCGAGCGAGGGATGACCACGAAGGACGCGCGCCGAGGTCACCGATCCTGATGCGTCGATGACGGCTTCGAGGATGACCATGCCCTCGATCCGCGCGATCCTGGCCATTTCCGGGTAGGCAGGCGGCACGTTGACGATCTTTTCCGGCGCCCTGATTCCTCTGTGCAACCGCACCGGCTCCGGAGGCGTCGTAACAACAGGAGCAGGTGGCGCGTCGGGCACGCCGACGACATTGGCGCCAATGCCGTCCGCAACCCCGTTCACGACGCCGTCGCTCGACCGCTCGACCGCGGGAAACCATGTCTCGGGCGCGATTGACGTGGGAGCGACGACTGGCGCGGCGTCAGGCGACACCGTGGGAACGTCTGGCGGTGCCGCCACCTGGCGCGGCGTGGGCGGAGGCGGCGGCAGTTCGATGTCAATCAGCCGGGCCGGTTCGTAGAACGCGAGCGCTTCGCGAGGCGTCGGCAGAATGTCCGGCGCGATGGCCGTCGCGATCAGTACGGCGATCACGAGGAGAGCGTGGACGCCGATCGAGGCGATGACGACCGGTGAACGGCGGGAACGAACGGACGGCGGGCGAACAGCGACGTCACTGAACAAATCGCGCGGCATGCGGCCCTCCATGCGCCCGCCCTAAAAGGGCGGGCCTCCAACGACGTTTGCCGTTGTAGGCCCGGCCTTTAGGCTAATGCCGTTCGGAAATTCGGTGTCCACGTCATCACACGAGTTTGAAATGCAACGGGCCCTCAACAGATTGCGTCTGCAGGAGCCGCGGCCACGCTTTTATGGTCTGCCGGACGGCGCGGGGACAACTGCGCGAGCGGCGCTCGTCGGTGAGGCTGTGGCGCATGAGTGCGTATCCTCGGCGCATGACGCGGTTCTTCTGGCGCTCGCTGAACACGTCGTCGAAGGGGCCGAAGAAGAGCCACATCCCCCGCACCACGTGCAGCACCTGGCCAAACCGGATCCGCAACACGGGCACCTGCCCATTCGCGGCGCGTGCGCGTTCGGTCGCCAACACGGCACTGGCCAATACCAGCGCGGCGATTTCTTGCGCCCCCGTTTCGACGGTATGGCTCTGCAACAGCGCCGTCTTGCGCAGCTGGCGCTTGACTTCGCGGAAATACAGCTCGTGTTCCCAGCGACTCGCATACAACCGCGCGAGCTCGAGCGCGGGGGCCTCCGCCGGAGTGACCAGACTGGTCCACAACCGCAGCTCGTGCGCGCGGTGGCCGGGGCGCCCTAGTTGGACGCGAATCTCGCGCACCTCGAGCCACTCGAGAATCCGCGTCGGACTGTGCGGCGCGCGTACGGCGAGGCGGACGAGCCGACTGCCATCGGCGAGCCGTTTGATCAGGCGCGGCTTGACCGAGCGGGAGGGCCGCAGCAAGAAATGACTGCCGACCCGCGCGCACGCGGCTCGCGCGTGGACGACAAAGGCCGCGACGCCATACAAGCGATCGCCGAGCAACAAGGCGCCCTTCGGCAGCTGCGCCAGCAGGCGCTGCGCCATCGCCCATTCGGATTCGCCCTTCCGCCCGATCGCGGCGGCCAGCGGATTGTGCAGGCCGAGTTCGAGCAGGACCGCCGTGGTGATCTTGGCGAAGGCCGCTCGGCCCCGGCGCGTCCGCGCTTTCTCGAGCGTGGCCGTGATCTGGGGCGTGTTGATCAGACTGAACTGCGTCCCGTCGAGCGCCACCAGCCGCCACCCCCGCCAGAACGCCTCGCGGTGCTGACGCGCCGTCGCGCGCGGCCGCAACGCGCGGCGCATCAACTCCGCGAAGATCTCCCACGGCAAGCGCAGACGCCGATCGGACCACGAACTGTCGGCCAGCGGTTCGCGGAACAGCTGGAACAGGTGGTCGGCCAATGTGCCCGCGTCCTGCATCACGTGAAAGGTCAGCGCCGGCAGCAGCTGCGTCACCGGCACCCGCGGTTTGCGGCCACGCCGCCGTGGCACCGTTGGAACGCCACGCGGGCCCAGGAGTCGATCCCACGCGGCGAGAAACCCCGTCGGCGGATCCGACGGGCCTCGCGCTTGAGTCTGGGGATGTGTCGCCATCCCCAGCGTAAGTACCGATTTCTGGCCAAACGTACAAGAGGATTCTCACGTTAGCGAATTTCCGAAAGGCATTAGCCTTTAGGCCGGGCATCGACATGCGCGCGATGTCGGTCTGTTTTGTTGGACACCGGAGCTCAGCGAAGGTTCCTCCGTGCCTTTCGGAACACGTCGCTCATCATCCGCGCGGTGAGCTTGCCCGGTGTTGGTGTTCTGGCGGCTCGGGTGATAGCAGCCGATCAGCGTCTGGCCGTTCGGCAGGATGTCGATCGAGCCATGCGCGAACTGCGGCCGCGGCCGCACGACGATGCCTCGCAGCTTCAGCATCTGCAGGTACGCGTCGAACGCGATCCTGCCGAGCGCGACGACGACGCGCACGCGGCGGCAGCGCGGCGACCTCGGCGTCGAGGTGCGGCAGACAATTGGCGATCTCCTCGGGCGTCGGCTTGTTGTCCGGCGGCGCGCAGCGCACCGCCGCGGCGATGAACGCGTCGCGGAGCGTCGAGGCCGTCGTCGGATCGCGCGACGTCGGGATGTTCGCGAAGCCGGTGACGATGGAGCGCCGCCATCAGGAAATCGCCCGAGCCGCCGACGCCGTCGCCGGTGAAGACCCGGCCGGTGCGGTTCGCGCCGTGCGCGGCCGGCGCCAGCCCGACGATGAGCAGCCGCGCGCCGGATCGCCGAATCCCGGCACCGGCCGCGCCCAGTACGTGTCGTGCGCGGAAGGCGCGTCGTTTCTCGATGCCGATCCGCTCGCAGTACTCGCGCAGACGCGGGCAGCGCTCGCAGGTGACAATCGTGTCGCGACACGGTGACGAGGTTGCGTGTTCATTCTTGCGGCCAAGGTTACAATGAGAGATTCCTACAGGCGGCGCGCGGATCGGCCGACACTGTAGCTAGCTCAGGCTGCCGAGGCGAAAGGACAACGTCCTCGCTGTGAGAAACATAGCTCCGAAAGACGCGGCCGAGCTCGACGCCGTCGAAACGCGCGAATGGCTCGACTCGCTCGATTATGTTCTGCAGAGCGGCGGCCCCGCGAAAGTCGCCCGGCTGCTGCGCGAGCTGACGATTCACGCGACCGAGAGCGGCGTCAAGCTCCCCTTCAGCGCCAACACCCCTTACATCAACACGATTCCCGCCGACGAGCAGGCGCTCATGCCGGGCAGCCCCGACCTCGAGCGCCGCATCAAGAGCCTCGTCCGCTGGAACGCGGCCGCGATGGTCGTGCGCGCCAACAAGGCCGAGGAAGGGATCGGCGGTCACATCTCGACCTACGCCTCGGCGGCGACGCTCTACGAAGTCGGCTTCAATCACTTCTTCCGCGGCCACGACAGCCCGGACGCCGACATCATCTTCTTCCAGGGTCACGCCGCGCCCGGCATCTACGCGCGCGCCTACCTCGAGGGCCGGATCGACGAAACGCACCTCGAGAACTTCCGCCGCGAGCTGCGGCCGGGCGGCGGCCTGTCGTCGTACCCGCACCCGTGGCTGATGCCGGACTTCTGGGAATACCCGACCGTCTCGATGGGCCTCGGCCCGATCATGGCGATCTACCAGGCGCGCTTCATGCGCTACCTCGAAGATCGCGGCCTGAAGCCGAAGTCCGACCGCGAAGGTCTGGGCGTTCCTCGGCGACGGCGAGACCGACGAGCCGGAAGCGCTCGGCGCGATCACCCTGCCGGCGCGCGAGAAGCTCGACAACCTGATCTTCGTCATCAACTGCAACCTGCAGCGGCTCGACGGCCCGGTGCGCGGCAACGGCCAGATCATCCAGGAGCTCGAGGCGGTGTTCCGCGGCGCCGGGCTGGAACGTCATCAAGGTGATCTGGGGCCGCGAGTGGGACCCGCTGCTCGCCAAGGATCGCGACGGCCTGCTCGTCAAGCGCATGGGCGAGATCGTCGACGGCCAGTATCAGAAGTACGCCGTCGAGTCGGGCGCCTACGTCCGCGAGCACTTCTGGGGCGCCGATCCGCGGCTGCTCGAGATGGTCAAGCACCTCTCCGACGACCAGCTGAAGAAGATGTCGCTCGGCGGCCACGACCCGATCAAGGTCTACAACGCCTACAAGGCCGCGGTCGAGCACAAGGGCGCGCCGACCGTCATCCTCGCGCGCACCATCAAGGGCTACGGCCTCGGCGAGGCGGGCGAAGGCAAGAACATCACGCACCAGCAGAAGAAGATGAACGAAGAGGAGCTGCGCGCGTTCCGCACGCGCTTCGGCATCCCGATCTCCGACGCCGAGATCAGCAAGACGCCGTTCTACCGGCCGGCCGACGACAGCATCGAAATCCGCTACCTGCGCGAGCGCCGCGAGGCGCTCGGCGGCTACGTGCCGACGCCGGAAGATCCGCAGCGAGCCGCTCAAGACCGTCCCGGCCGAGCTCTTCGACGAGTTCTGCGTCCGGCACCGACGGCCGCAAGGCGTCGACGACGATGGTGTTCGTGCGGCTGTTGTCGAAGCTGCTGCGCGACAAGGAGATCGGCGACCTGGTCGTGCCGATCGTCCCCGACGAAGCGCGCACGTTCGGGATGGAGGCGCTGTTCCGGCAGGTCGGCATCTACTCGCACGCCGGCCAGGTGTACGAGCCGGTCGACATGGACACGCTCCTGTATTACAAGGAAGCGTCCGACGGCCAGATTCTCGAGGAAGGCATCAACGAAGCGGGATCGATGTCGTCGTTCATCGCCGCCGGCACGGCGTACGCGACGCACGGCGTGAACACGATCCCGTTCTTCATCTTCTACTCGATGTTCGGCTTCCAGCGGATCGGCGATCTGATCTGGGCCGCCGCCGACTCGCGGACCCGCGGCTTCCTGCTCGGCGGCACCGCCGGGCGGACGACGCTGGCCGGCGAAGGGCTGCAGCACCAGGACGGCAACAGTCACCTGCTCGCCTATCCCGTGCCGAACATCGTCGCCTACGACCCGGCGTTCGCGTACGAGATCGCGGTCATCATCCAGGACGGCATCCGCCGGATGTACGTCGATCAGGAGAGCATCTTCTACTACCTGACCGTGATGAACGAGCAGTACGCGATGCCGCCGATGCCCGAAGGCGTCGCGCGACGGCATCCTGAAGGGGCTGTACCGGTTCCGCGCCACGTCGGCGCCCGACCGCGCCGCGCGCGCGCAGCTGTTCGGCAGCGGCGCGATCCTGCCCGAAGTCATCAAGGCGCAGGAGATCCTCGAGAGCAAGTACGACGTCGGCGCCGACGTCTGGAGCGTCACGAGCTACGGCGAGCTCTACCGCGACGGCCACGCGTGCGAGCGCTGGAACATGCTGCATCCGGGCGAGACGCCGCGCGTGCCGTACGTCACGCAGTGCCTGAAGGACGCACCGGGCGTGCTCGTGGCGGCGTCGGACTACGTGAAGGCGCTGCCCGATTCGATCGACCGCTGGCTGCCGCGGCCGCTTGACGACGCTCGGCACCGACGGCTTCGGCCGGAGCGAGAACCGCGCCGGGCTGCGCGAGTTCTTCGAGGTCGACTATCGCTACGTCGTCGTGGCGACGCTGGCCGCGCTGGCGCGCGAGGGCAAGATCGACGTGTCGGTCGTGCAGCAGGCGATCAAGACGCACAACATCAATCCCGAGAAGCAAGCCGCGAATCCACGCGAGAGTCATCGTGACCGACTTCACGCTCCCAGAGCTGGGTGAAAACGTCGCGTCCGGCGACGTGCTGCGCGTGCTCGTCAAGCCGGGCGACATCATCGACGAAAGATCAGCCGGTCCTCGAGCTCGAGACCGACAAGGCGACGATCGAGGTGCCGTCGTCGGTGGCCGGCCGGGTCAAGGAAATCAAGGTCAAGGCCGGCGACAAGGTGAAGGTCGGCCAGGCGATCCTCGCCGTCGACGACGGCGCTGCGCCGGCCGACGAGCCGAAGCCGGCCCGCCGCGGCGCCTGTCGAGCCGAGGCGCCGCGCAGCTCCGCCGGCGCAGGCCGCCCGCGGTCGCGCGCCAATCACCGCCGCGAAGGTGCCGGACGACGATGCCGGGACTCGAGCAGCACGTCGAAGGCGAGAAGCGGCCAGACGCCCGACAAGCCGGGCGCGGTGCGCGCCGCGGCCGGGACCGGAGAAGGTCGTCGACATCAGCCGCGGCGCGCGGCCGGCGGCCGAGCCGGCCGCGCCGGAGCTGCCGGTCGCGCCGGCGGCGCCGTCGGTGCGCCGCATGGCGCGCGAGCTCGGCGTCGACATCGACCAGGTGGCGGGCAGCGGCAGCGGCGGCCGCATCTCGATCGACGACGTGAAGGCGCACGCCAAGCGAATCGTCACCGAGCCGCCGGCGGCCGGGCGGCGCCGGCGCCTGGCCGAGCCGCTGCCGGATTTCTCGCGATGGGGCGAGATCGAGCGGCAGCCGATGCGCGCCGTGCGGCGCAAGACCGCCGAGCATCTGAGCGCGGCGTGGGCGACGATCCCGCACGTCACGCAGCACGACCTGGCCGACATCACCGAGCTCGAGGAGCTGCGGAAGCGCTACGCCAAGCAGGCGGAGAGCGGCCGGCGGCAACCTGACGGTCACGGCGATCGCCGTGAAGATCGTCGCCGCCGCGCTCAAGGTGTTTCCGCAGTTCAACTCGTCGATCGACATGGCGGCCGGCGAGATCGTCTACAAGAAGTACGTGAACATCGGCGTCGCCGTCGACACCGATCGCGGCCTGCTCGTGCCGGTGATCCGCGACGCCGACGCCAAGAACATCATGCAGATCTCGGTCGAGCTCGCGCAGCTGTCGGAGAAGGCGCGGAACCGCAAGATCTCGCTCGACGAGATGCAGGGCGGCTGCTTCAGCGTCTCGAACCTCGGCGGCATCGGCGGGACGTTCTTCACGCCGATCGTCAACGCGCCGGAAGTCGCGATCCTCGGCATCTCGCGCGCGAAGATGGAGCCGGTCTACGACAAGGCGCGAACGGGTTCGTGCCGCGGCTGATGCTGCCGCTGTCGCTCTCCTACGATCACCGCGTCATCGACGGCGCCGACGGCGCTCGCTTCCTGCGCTGGGTGGTCGAGGCGCTCGAACAGCCGTTCCTGCTCGCGCTGCAGGGATGAGGGCAGAACTCTGAAATTTACAATTGACAATTGTGAATTGTAAATTGCGGATCTCACTCTCGTGATCAACGCGCAACTCGTCGTCGTCGGCGGCGGTCCTGGAGGGTACGCGGCTGCGTTCCTCGCCGCCGATCTCGGCCTGACGGTCGCGCTCGTCGACCCGGAGGTCGAATCCGGGCGGCGTCTGCGTCTACCGCGGCTGCATTCCGTCCAAGGCGCTGCTGCACGTCGCCAAGCTGATCGACGAAGCGCGCCACGCGAAGGCGTGGGGCGTCGAGTTCGGCGAGCCGCGCATCGATCTCGACAAGCTGCGCGCCTTCAAGGACAACGTCGTCAAGCGGCTGACGAGCGGCACCGGGCAGCTCGTGAAGCACCGCAAGGTGCAGTACATCCAGGGGACCGCGGCGATCGTCGATCCGCACACGCTGCGCGATTGCGCGGACGGGCGGCGGCGAAGACACGCTGACCTTCGAGCACGCGATCCTCGCCACCGGCTCGGCTGCCGGCGATGCCGCCCGTCGCTGCAGGCTCGACGATCCGCGCGTGATGGACTCGACGGCCGCGCTGGACCTGCCCGACGTCCCGAAGTCGCTGCTGGTCGTCGGCGGCGGCTACATCGGCCTCGAGCTCGGTTCGGTCTACGCGGCGCTCGGCAGCGCGGTGACCGTCGTCGAGATGACCGACGGGCTGCTGCCCGGCGCGGATCGCGACCTCGTGGACGTGCTCGCCAAGCGCATCGACGTGCTGATGAAGGCGGTGCTGCTGAACACGCGGTCACGGCGATGGCGCCGGAGCCGGACGGCATCCGCGTGACGTTCGACGGCGACAGGACGCGAGCAGCTGTTCGATCGCGTGCTCGTGGCGGTCGGCCGCCGTCCGAACTCGCGCATTCCCGGCCTCGACAGCACCCGCGTGAAAGTGAACGAGCGCGGCTTCATCGTCGTCGACGAGCAGATGCGCACCGACGAGCCGTCGATCTTCGCGATCGGCGACGTGGTCGGCGAGCCGATGCTGGCGCACAAGGCCTCGCACGAAGGCCGCATCGCCGTCGAAGTGATCGCCGGCGAGAACGTGGCGTTCGAGCCGCGCGCGATTCCGGCCGTCGTCTTCACCGATCCCGAGCTCGCCTGGTGCGGCCTGACCGAAGCGCAGGCGCAGCAAGGACGGCCGCAAGGTCGCGATCGCGAAGTTTCCGTGGGGCGCGTCCGGCCGCGCGATCACGCTCGATCGCACCGACGGCCTGACCAAGCTGGTGCTGGATCCCGAGACCGAGCGGATTCTCGGCGTCGGCCTGGTCGGGCCCGGCGCGGGCGAGCTGATTGCCGAGGGCGTGCTCGCGATCGAGATGGGCGCCAACGCGACCGACCTGAAGCTGTCGATCCACCCGCACCCGACGCTGACCGAAACGATGATGGAGTCGGCCGAGGTGTTCTTCGGCCAGGCCACGCACGTTTACCGCCCGAAACGCTGGCCGGAGCGGTAGAAACACCGCGTCGCGAGCGAGCCACGCGAACGGAGCGCGCCGACGCCGCGGCGCGCGAGAGAGCGTGTCGGGGAGTCCGAGGGGCGGAAGCCCCTCGGTTAATCTATTGACACCGTCGTAACGCCTCCAGATACTAGCGCCGGTCCTCGTCGCTAGCTCGTTTCTTTCCTGTTCGGCTGCTTCGTCGCGTCTTCTTATTTCCCGGTCGTCGCGCAATTTTTCAGCGGAATCATTTCGCCCGGTATTCCGCAGGGAGACGACACATGAAGACGATTGTGCGGGTCGTGCTGGCCATCTGCCTCCTCTCAATCGCGGCGTACAGCTCGCGCTCAAACCAACGCAGTCATCGCCGGCATCGTGCGGGATGCGACCGGCGCCGTTCTGCCCGGTGTGACCGTCGAGGTCAGCAGTCCTGCGCTGATCGAGCGCGTGCGGACCGCCACGACCGACGAGACCGGGCAATACAAGATCCTCGAACTGCGCCCGGGCATCTACACGGTCAACTTCTCCCTGCCGGGGTTCTCGACGGTCAGGCGCGAGGGCATCGAGATCACCACCGGCTTCACGGCGACCATCAACGCCGAGCTGAAGGTCGGCGCGATCGAGGAGACGGTCACGGTATCGGGCTCGTCTCCCGTCGTCGACCTGCAGAACGTCAAGACGCAGGTCGTGATGACGAGAGAGATCGTCGACACGATTCCAACCGGCCGCTACTTCCAGAGCCTCGCGGTGCTGATCCCCGGCGTCACCGCATCGGGCGGCTACTCGGCGACCGCCAACCAGGACGTCGGCGGGCAAAGCGGTCAGGCGCATTCGGCGCTGGCGATCCACGGCAGCCGCGCCTCCGACATGCAGTTGCAGCTCGACGGCATGAATACCTCGTCGTGGAACCGCAACGATACGTCGATCGTGCTCTTCACCGACGGCAACATCGGCGAGTATGCGATCGAGGTGGCCGGCAAGTCGGCCGAGGCGGAAACCGGCGGGGTGCGCATCAACATGATCCCGCGCGAGGGCGGTAATCGCTTCCGAGGCGGCTTCACGACGACTTTCTCGAACCCCTCGCTGCAGTCCGACAACGTCTCCGCGGATCTGCGAAGCGGCGGGGCTGCCGGTGGCCAACACGCTGAAGCGCATGTGGAGCGTCAATCCCACGCTGGGCGGCCCGCTGTGGAAGGACCACCTGTGGTTCTTCTCCACCTACACCCACAGCGTTTCGGACAACTACGTCGGCGGCCTGTTCTACAACGCGAACCCGGCGGCCTGGACCTACACACCAGACACGAGCCAGCAGGGGTATCTCGATTTCTTCGGACATGACGCCGCGGTGCGGCTCACCTGGCAGGCCACGCAGCGCAACAAGTTCGCCATCTATTACGACTACAACGACAACTGCAACTGCCACTTCCTGGTGAGCCCGAACGTTGCGCCCGAAGCCGGCGTCGTCTCGACCGGAAAGATTCACACGACGCAGATCACCTGGACGTCGCCGGTCACCAACCGGTTCCTGCTCGAGGCCGGCTTCTCGACGCTGCCGCAGGACAAGGCCTACAACGTCGACCCGTCGGCGGTGGCCGCCCCGATCACCGACCAGTCCTCCGGCCTGCTCTACCGCGCGCGCAACAACCTGTATCGCAAGGAAACTTCCAGAACCAGACGCTGCGCGCCTCGGCGTCGTACGTGACCGGCGGGCACTCGGCGAAAATCGGGTTCACCGCCGTGTTCGGGACCACCGACGTCGTCTACTACGATCCGTTCGAGAACATCCTCTACCGCGTGATCAACGGCAAGACGAACGCGACGCCGAACCGAGTCACGTATTACGGGCTGCCGACGCGCGCCCGCGACTACCTGCGCCCGAACCTCGGCATCTTCGCGCAGGATCAGTGGACGATCAAGCGGATGACCCTGAACGCCGGGTTGCGCTTCGACTATCATGCGCACCGGCTATCCCGATCACGACATTCCAGCCACGCAGTACGTGCCGGTACGCCGCGTGTTCGAGGGCGAGGACGTCATCCGCTGGACCAGCCTCTCGCCACGCGTCGGCGTGAGCTACGACCTGTTCGGCACGGGGAAGACGGCAGTGAAGTTCAGCGCCAACCACTACGTGCAGGCCGACGGCCTGCCGAACCGCCGCCCGGTCAACCCGGTCGTGCAGAACAACAGCACGAACCGGACCTGGAACGACGCAACCGCAACTTCATCGTCGAGGGCGACCCGTTCAACCCGGCGACCAACGGCGAGCTCGGGCCGAGCGACAACGCCAACTTCGGCCTCGCCGTGCGCAACACGTTCTACGACGAGGCGTGGGCCAAGGGGTACAACACGCGGCCGTACAACTGGGAGATGTCAGCCGGCGTACAGCACGAGCTTCTGCCGCGCGTGGCGGTGAACGGGTCGTACTTCCGGCGGATGTACGGGAACTTCGAGATGATCGGACAACCTCGCCGTCGCCGCCGCCGACTACGATCCGTACTGCGTCACCGCGTCCGTCCGACGCACGGTTGCCGGGCGGCGGCGGCGAGCGAATCTGCGGCCTCTTCGATCTCCAGCGCCCGAAGGTCGGGCAGGTGAACAACATCACGCGGTCGAGCAGCTACTACGGCGAACGCCTCGAGCACTGGAACGGCGTCGACCTGGGCGTCAACGCGCGCCTGGGCAACGGCGTGCTGCTGCAGGGCGGAACCAGCACCGGCCGGACGACGGCTGATCGGTGCGACATCGCGGCGAAGGTCGACAATCCGAGCGACCGTTTCTGCCGCACAGAGGGCCGGTTCCTCTCGCAGTTCAAGATGCTCGGCGCCTACACGTTGCCCTGGCAGATTCAGCTCGCCGGGACCTTCCAGAGCATTCCCGGGCCGGCGATCTCTGCCAACTTCGTGGCGTCGAACGCGCAGATCGCCCCGTCGCTGGGGCGGAACCTCTCGGCGTGCCCGGCGCCAACCGGGGCCTGCACGGCGACGGTGACGATCAACCTGATCGAGCCCGGCACGATGTACGGGGAGCGGATGAACCAGTTCGACATCCGCCTGGCGAAGATCTTCACCGTCAACGGTGTCCGCCTGCAGGGCAGCATGGACCTCTACAACGCGTTCAACTCGAACGCGGTGCTGCAGTTGAACAACACCTACGGCACCAACGGCGCGTCGTGGCTGGTGCCACAGGCGATCCTCAACGGCCGCCTCGTGAAGTTCGACTTTCAAGTGAGCTTCTGACGAAAGACGAGACCGCAGAGGACACAGAGGACGCAGAGGAACAAAACAACCTGACCGCAGACGGCATGAGGTTGGGGGAGGCATCCCTTCCTCGTCGCTCACCTGCGGCCAGGCCTGGTAAACTTCAGCGATCGCCGCGGGCCACGACGCCGGCGGCGGCCCATCGAAGGAAGTCGGTGCGCACGAGGCGGTCGACGACCTGGTGGCACACATCCGGCTCGAGCCCGAACAACCTCGACGCCTGGCGGACGGTCAAGGTCAGTCCGGGCATTTCCACGAACTCCGCACGAACCCGATCGGCGACAGCGTCCACGTTCATGGCCCAATCTCCTTCGCGGAGGGTGGGAGCAAGAGCGGGACCAGCGGCGCGTCCGCGGATCGCGGAAAAATGGCCGGTTTTGGCGAGTTGCGGCGATCCCATGTCCTACAATTCGGTAGGATCGACTGATTTGACCGAACCTGAATGTAGGAGCGGCTCGACGGGCGGCGGCGGCCCGGCGTGGCCAGGATCAGCCGACAAGCCATTTTTGTTGGAACATCGAGATCAATGAACTAAAACGTAGGGCCGGCCGATTCTTTACTTTCCCGCCGATCGCAGGCATAACTTCGCCGTGCACCTCACGCCGCGCGAAATCGACAAGCTGCTGATCTTTTCCGCCGGCGAGCTCGCGCGGAAGCGCCGCGCGCGCGGGCTGAAGCTGAATCATCCCGAAGCGGTCGCGCTGATCACCTCGGAGATCCTCGAGATGATCCGCGACGGCCGCTCGGTCGCCGAGATCATGAGCCTCGGCGCGACGATCCTGCCGGCCGACGCGGTGATGGACGGCGTGGCCGAGATGATTCCCGAGATCCAGGTCGAGGGCACGTTTCCCGACGGCACCAAGCTCGTGACCGTGCATCAGCCGATCCGATGATGGCGTCGAGCGCATGATTCCCGGCGAGTATCTGCTTCGAGACGACGACATCGAGATCAACGCCGGCCGCGCGACGGCGTCGATCGAGGTCACCAACCGCGGCGATCGGCCGGTTCAGGTCGGATCGCACTGTCACTTCTTCGAGGTGAACCGCGGGCTCGACTTCGATCGCGCGCGTGCCTACGGCATGCGGCTGAACATCGCCGCCGGCACCGCGGTGCGCTTCGAGCCGGGCGACACGCGCGAGGTCGAGCTCGTCGCGCTCGGCGGCGCGCGCGAGGTGCATCGGCCTCAACGGCCTCGTCAACGGCGCGCTCGACGACGCAGCGGCGAGTCGCGATGACACGGAGCACGGAGCGACGATGCGAACGAGCTGTCACGCTGCCGACGCGCTGACGCTCCGAGCGCTCGAGCCTCGAGCTCCGTGAGTCTGCGGCCTCCGTCAGCTCCGTGACCGACATGAAACTCTCCCGCCGCACCTACGCCGACCACTACGGTCCGACCACCGGCGATCGGATCCGCCTCGCCGACACCGACCTCATCGTCCGCATCGAGCGCGACTTCACGACCTACGGCGACGAAGTGAAGTTCGGCGGCGGCAAGGTGATTCGCGACGGCATGGGACAGTCGCCGACGGCGACGCGCGCCGGCGGGCGCGCCCGATCTCGTCATCACCAACGCCGTCGTGATCGACGCCTCCGGCATCTACAAGGCCGACGTCGGCATTCGCGACGGCCGGATCGCGGCGATCGGCAAGGCGGGCAACCCGGGCATCATGGACGGCGTCACGCCGGGCCTCGAGATCGGCGCGTCGACCGAGATCCTCGCCGGCGAAGGGCACATCCTCACGGCCGGCGGCATCGACTCGCACGTGCACTTCATCTCGCCGAACCAGATTCCCGACGCGTTCCACTCCGGCATCACCACGCTGATCGGCGGCGGCACCGGTCCGGCGACCGGCACCAACGCGACGACCTGCACGCCGGGCGCGTGGAACATCCGCCGGATGTACGAAGCGGTCGCAGGCGTTTCCGCTGAACTTCGGATTCCTCGGCAAGGGCAACGCGTCGACGCCCGAGCCGCTGCGCGAGCAGATGCGCGCCGGCGCGATCGGGCCTGAAGCTGCACGAGGACTGGGGCACGACGCCGGCGGCGATCGACACGTGCCTCGCCGTGGCCGACGAGTTCGACGTGCAGGTGGCGATTCACACCGACACGCTGAACGAAGCCGGCTTCGTCGAAGACACGATCGCCGCGATCGACGGCCGGACGATTCACACCTATCACACCGAAGGCGCCGGCGGCGGCCACGCGCCCGACATCATCCGTCTGTGCGGCGAGCCGAACGTGCTGCCCTCGTCGACCAATCCGACGATGCCGTTCACGAGGAATACGCTGGACGAGCACCTCGACATGCTGATGGTCTGCCATCACCTGTCGCCGAAGGTGCCCGAGGACGTCGCGTTCGCCGACTCGCGCATCCGGCCCGAGACGATTGCCGCCGAGGACGTCCTGCACGATCTCGGCGCGATCAGCATGATGTCGTCCGACTCGCAGGCGATGGGACGCATCGGCGAGGTGATCTGCCGCACCTGGCAGACCGCCGACAAGATGAAGCGGCAGCGCGGCCCGCTCGCCGGCGACTCCGCCGCGCGACGACAACCTGCGCGTGCGGCGCTACATCGCGAAGTACACGATCAACCCGGCGATCGCGCACGGCATCGCGTCCGAGGTCGGATCGATCGCGGTCGGCAAGCTGGCCGATCTGGTGCTGTGGAAGCCGGCGTTCTTCGGCGTCAAGCCGGAGCTGATCATCAAGGGCGGCTTCATCGCCGGCGCGATGATGGGCGACGGCAACGCGTCGATTCCGACGCCGCAGCCGGTGATCGCGCGCTTCATGTTCGGCGCGCTACGGCGCGGCGCTCGACTCGTGCAGCGTCCACTTCGTCAGCCGGCGCCGGCATCGACAGCGGCGCGCTCGACGGGCTGTCGCGGCCGGCTCGTCGGCGGTGCGCGGCTGCCGCGGCATCGGCAAGCGCGACCTGGTGCTCAACGACGCGCTGCCGAGGATCGAGGTGGACGCCGACACCTACGAGGTGCGCGCCGACGGCGAGCTGCTGACGTGCGAGCCGGCCGACGTGCTGCCGCTCGCGCAGCGGTATTTCCTGTTCTGACGGGCTGCGATGCTCCACGTGTTCAAGTCGCTGCCGGTCGCGCGAGACGTTGATCGCGCGGCGACGCGCTGCCCGGCGCGGCCGCGCGCCTACGCGCGCGACACGATCACGCTCGGGTGGGAAGAGCGGCTTCGAAGCGCGCGGCCGCCGGCGGTCGGACGGCGGCGTCGAGTTCGGCGACGGCGCTCGCCGCGCGGCACCGTGCTGCGCGCCGGCGACTGCTTCGTCCTCGACCGATGCTCGACTCGTCGTCGACGTGGTCGAGCGGCCCGAAGCCGGTGTTCGTCATCGAGCCGCGAACGCCCGCGGAGTGGGCGCTGTTCGCCTATCACATCGGCAACAGCCATCAGCCGCTGATGGTGACCGACGAGGCGATCGTCTGTCCGGATGTGCCGGGCATGAGCAGGTGCTCGAGTACCACGGCATCCCGTTCACCGGGCGGACCCAGCCGTTCACGCCCGTCGGCGACGTGGCGGCCCATACGCCATCAGCCGTGACCGGACCTCGCCTGCTGCCGCTGCTGCACCTGTGCGACAGCCTGTTTCCGACTGGCGCGTTCGCGCATTCCGACGGCCTCGAGGCGGCGACCGACGCGCGGGGTCGTCGCACACGGCGGCCGATCTGCGGCGCGTGGATGGACGCGTCGCTCGTCGCAGGTGCTGGCGCGGTCGGACGGTCCCGGCGGTGCTGTCTGGCGTGGCAGGCGTTTCGAGAGCGCGACTGGGACGCGCTGTCGGCCGTCGACGCCGATAGCTGCGGCGCTCGCGGCCGTCGGCCGCGGCCCGGCAGGCGAGCCGGGCGATGGGCGCGCGCCTCGTGCGCACCTGGCAGCAGCTCTACGAGCCGGCCGGCTTCGACGAGATGTTCGCCGGCGCTCGACGTCGACCGGACGATGACGCTGCCGGTGGCGTTCGGAGTCGTGTGCGCGTCCGCGGGCGTCGGAGGCGCGCGACGCGGTCGAGGGGTTCATCTACACGCGTCTGGCGGCGACGGCGTCGGCGGCCATGCGGCTGATGCCGATCGGTCAGCACGAAGCGCATCGCGCTGCTGGCCGCGCGGCTGCGCGCGGCGGCCCGATCGCCGAGGCGATTGTCAGGCAGCGCCGCGGCGACCGTCGAGCGTTCGCGCCGGCGTTCGACATCGCGGCGATGACGCCAGCAGTACGTCCACTCGCGGCTGTTCCGGTCGTGAGCGCGACGAAGCGACCGCGGTTCGCCTCGGCGTCGGCGGTCCGGTCGGATCGGGCAAGACCGCGCTCGTCGACGCGCTGTGCAAGCGGATGCGCGACGACTATCAGCTCGGCGTCGTCACCAACGACATCTTCACGCGCGAGGACATGGAGTTTCTCGTCCGCAGCGAGGCGCTCGCCGCCGGACCGCATCATCGGCGTGCAGACCGGCGGCTGTCCGCACACGGCGATTCGCGAGGACGCGTCGATGAACTTCGACGCGCTCGACGAGCTGGCGCGGCGCCATCCCGATCTCGACCTGGTCTTTCTCGAGAGCGGCGGCGACAACCTCGCCGCCAGCTTCAGCCCGGAGCTGGTGGACGCGGCCATCTACGTCATCGACGTGTCGGGCGGCGACAAGATCCCGCGCAAGGGCGGTCCGGGCGTGACGCGATCGGATCTGCTGGTCATCAACAAGATCGATCTCGCGCCGCACGTCGGCGCCAGCCTCGACGTCATGGCGCGCGATGCGAAGGCGGCGCGCGGCGATCGGCCGTTCGTCTTCACGAACCTGAAGACCGGCGAAGGCGTGCCCGAGGTGATCGCCTGGATCCAGCGGGAGCTGCTGTTCGATCGGTAGCCGCGATCGATCGTCGCGCGGCCAGACGATTGGCCGGCACGCGCGGCTCGAGCTCGTCTTCTCGCTGCGCCGCGGGACGGACCGTGCTGTCGCACGCGTACGCCGAGCCGCCGTTCCGGATCGGCGCGACGCTTCCGGACGCCGACCGCGCGCGGATGATCCTCGCCTGGTCGGCGCCCGGTGTCTTCGGCGGCGACTGCCTCGAGCAGCGCGTGCGCGTCGAGCGCGGCGCATCGGTCGGCTCGCGTCGCAGTCCGCGCTGCAGGTGCATCCCTCCCCTGGCGGAGCGATCGCCAGCGATGCGCACGATCGTCGACGTCGAGGAGGAGGCCGAACTGCAGTGCGAGTGGGATCCGCTGATTCCGTTTGCCGGCGCGCGCGCTGAGCCAGCGAATCGACGTGCGGCTGGCCGCCGGCCGCCGCGCTCTATTGGAGCGATGCGTTCATGAGCGGCCGCGAAGGCCGGGGTGAGCGCTGGGCGTTCGAGACGCTCGAGCACGAGCTGGCCGTAACGTGCGGAGGGACGCTGGCTTACCTGGAGCGGTATCGCCTGGAACCAGGGACGCAACCTCTCGACGGCACCCTGGGTCGCTTCTGATTGGTGCTATTTCGGCACGGTGCTCGATCTAGCGGAAGTGCGGTTCAGGCGCCGGACAGCCTGCAACAGGAGTTGTCGAGCTTTGACGGGCTCCGTGGCGCGGTCGATACGCTCGATCCGCGTCTGAAGCTCGTGCGGCTGATGGCCAGTCGGGGCACGCCGTTTCACGAGGCGCGCGCGCTGGTCCGGCGCCGCCTTTGCGCTTGACACGTCCTTACGCCAATCCCCATAGTTGGACCGTTTCGCTCCTGCTTCAGAGAAGGAGAGTTCGCATGCGCTCCACCTCGTTCAGGCTCGCCCTTGTCCTCTCGATCGCGTTCCTGGGTTCCAGTCCGGCGGCCGCACCGCAGGCCGACGACTGCGCCGGCCGCGCCGGCGTTCCAGTCCATTGGACCGCTGACCTTCGGCGCCGACGGCGTCCTCTTCGCGGCCGATGCCCAGGGCGCGACGATCTACGCCGTTACGCTCGGCTCGGCGCTCCCCGCCGGCGCCGCCGGGACGAAGGAGATTCCGTCGATCGACACGCAGATCGCGGCGCTCCTCGGCGCCGAGGCGCGCGACATCTCGGTGACCGATCTCGCCGTGCAGCCGAAGACTGGCAACGCGTTCCTGTCGGTGATGCGCGGCCAGGGCGCCGGTGCGAAGGCCGGTCCTGCTTCGCGTCGACGGCGCCGGCAAGATCGAGGTCGTCGACTTCGGCAAGACGACCGCCACCAAGGTGACCCTCCCGAACTCCGCGCAGCGGGTCGAGGGGATCACCGACATGGCGTTCGCCGACGGCAAGCTGTACGTCGCGGGCCTCTCGAACGAGGAGTTCGCGTCCAAGCTCCGGTCGATTCCCTATCCGTTCGCGTCAGTCGATCGCGGCACGAGCGTCGAGATCTTCCATGGCTCGCACGGCCAGTTCGAGACGCGCTCGCCGGTCTACACGTTCGTGCCGTATCGGGTGCAGAACACGCCGCATCTCGATTGCCGGTTATCTCTGCACGCCGCTCGTCAAGTTCCCGGTCTCGAGCCTCAAGCCGGGCGAGAAGATCATCGGCACGACGATCGCCGAGCTCGGCGCCGGCAACCGGCCGATCGACATGGTCGTCTACAACAAGGGCGGGCGTGACTTCCTGCTGATGTCGAACACCCGCCGCGGCGTGATGAAGATCCCGACCGAGCAGTTCGGATCGGCGCCGGCGATTACGGCGCCCGTCAGCGACAAGAGCGGCATCGGCTACGAAACGGTGACGACCATGACGGGCATCGAGCAGCTCGACCTGCTCGACGCGGCGCATTCGCTCGTCCTGGCACGCGCCAACGGCGCGCTGAACCTGAGCGCCGTCGCGCTGCCGTAGCATTGCGCCGCTTTTCGACCGCCTTCGTGTGTGCTTCGGCGCTGGCGGCGGTCATTCGCCTCCGGCGCCGGAGCGCTGTCCTGCGGCTCGGGCGGCGCACCGCGACGGCTCGCGATTCAGTTCGACGCCGCCGGTAATCGTCCTGACGCTGCGACCGTCCGGGTTGTCGGCATTCCTCCCGAACATCTCCGCCGCGCGCGCGGCTGGACGCCGGAGCAGTGGACGGCGGCTTTCCGCGTCACGGTCGATTCCGCCGACGCTCCGGCACCGGCGGAGGCGTCGCTGCCGCCAGTCATTGGCAGCTACACTGTCCAGCGCGACACGGTCGTCTTCAAGCCGCAGTTCGGGTTCGACCCGGGGCGGCACTATCGCGTCGTGTTCGAGCCGGCGAGGCTGCCGGGTGCGGAGGCATCGTCCGATCCAGCTTCTCTCATCGCGAGTTTCGGTCTGGCCGCGAAGAAACTGGTCCCTTCGACGATCGTCACCGGCGTCTTTCCGTCCGATCGACGTCGTGCCGGAGAACCAGCTGCGCCTCTACGTCCATTTTTCGGCGCCGATGGGCCTGAAGGGCGGCATCGGCTACGTTCGCCTGCTCGACGAGGCAGGCGACGAGGTTCGCGATCCGTTCCTGCCGCTCGACGCGGACTTCTGGAATCGAGACCGGACACGCTTTCACGGTGTTCTTCGATCCGGGCCGGCAGAAGCGCGGCATCCTGCCGAACGAAGAGATGGGCCGTTCGCTCGTCGACGGCCGCTCCTACACGCTGGTCGTGTCGCGCGAGTGGCGTGACGCGCAGGGGATGCCGCTCAAGGAGGAATTCCGGCGCCGCTTCAAGGTCGGGCCGCCGGACGAACGTCCGCTGGACCAGCACACGTGGCGGATCGAGCCGCCGCACGCGGGCGGCCGTGAGCCGCTCGCCGTGACCTTTCCCGAGCCGCTCGACCACGGCCTGCTTGGAGCGCGCCCTGGCGATCGCCGACAGCCGCGGCCGCCGAATCGACGGCGAGTCCGCCATCGAAGCGCACGAAACGCGCTGGCTCTTCACGCCGGCCGCGCCCTGGCGCAGCGGCGTCTACTTCCTCCAGGCGCTGACGATCCTCGAAGACATGGCCGGCAACCGCATCGGCCGCGCGTTCGAAGTCGACGAGTTCTCGCGGGCGGACGAGTCAGCGGCGCAGGAGACTGTGGCTGTTCAATTTCGGGTCGAGTGAGGACGGAGGGTACGGAGGTAGACGGTTCAACACGGAGCCACGGGGACACGGAGACGACACGGAGAAGACAGCCGAGTGCGACCGGCCCGCGCAGCGGGCCGCTGACGACGAAAGAGCCGACGAAAATACAAGCCCTGGATCGCGATGGCTTGCATTTTCGTCGGCTCTTTCGTCGTCAGCAGGCGGCCGGCTCCGCCAGCCGCTGGTCGCACCGCATCAGCGTGCCGATCTCCGTGCGTCTTCGTGACTTCGTGTCTCCGTGTTGAGCCGTCTAGCTCCGCCCGTTCCGTGACCGACTGCGCAGAATGATCAGCGCGCGGCCGCGGACTGATAGGCGTCGGCGGTTTCGTGCGCGTGGTAGGAGCTGCGCACCAGCGGGCCTGACTCGACGTGGACGAACCCGAGGTCGAGCGCGATCGCCTTGAGCTCGCGGAACTCGTCGGGGTGGTAGTACCGGACCATTGGCGCATGCGCCTCGGTCGGCCGCAGGTACTGCCCGATCGTCAGGATCGCGCAGCCCGCCTGGCGAAGATCGCGGAAGGTCGCCACCAGCTCGTCATGATCTTCGCCGAGCCCCACCATCAAGCCGGTCTTGGTCGGGATGTCCGGCGCATAGCGGCGTGAACGATCGAGCAGCTCCAGCGTGCGAGCATAGCGGCCGCCCGACCGCGCCATGCGATACAGCCTCGGCACCGTTTCGGTGTTGTGGTTGAGGACGTCGGGCCCGGCGTCGAGCACGGTTCGAAGTGCAGACTCGTCGCCCTGGAAATCCGGGATGAGCACTTCGAGCCGGCAGTTGGGCAGGCGCTCGCGCGTCTCCCGGATCGTCGCGGCGAAAATCGAGGCCCCGCCGTCCGCGAGGTCGTCGCGGTCGACCGAGGTGATGACCACGTAGCTCGAGGCCGAGCGTGGCGATCGCGGCGGCGACGCGTGCCGGCTCGCCGGTGTCCACCTCCGCCGGCCGGCCATGCGCGACCGCGCAGTACGAGCAGGCGCGCGTGCAGACGTCGCCGAGGATCATGAAAGTCGCCGTGCCGTGGTTCCAGCACTCGCCGATGTTCGGGCAGCGTGCTTCCTCGCAGACGGTGTGCAGGCCGAGGTCTCGCATCAGGCCCTTGAGGCGCAGGTAGCTCGGCGACCCTGGCGCGCGCACCTTCAGCCACTCGGGCTTCGGTTCGCGCGGGCGCGCGACGGAGAGCGGGATCACGCGTGACATGTCTGGTGGCGCAGGCGGCCCAGCCGCCATTCGATCAATTATATCGGCCGATGGCTCCCGCGCTTACCGCCGCGGCGCTCGGCGTGCCCGAGGTCTTCAATGCCGCGGCATACTTCATCGATCGGCACGTCGCGGAGGGCCGGGGCGCCCACGTCGCCATCGAGTGCGGCGACGCGCAGGTCACCTTTGCCGACCTGCTCGAACGCGTCAACCGGTTCGGATCGGCGCTGCGCGACGGGTTGGAGATCCGCCCCGAGGAACGGGTCGTGCTGTTGCTCCTCGACGGTCCGGCGTTCACGATCAGTTTCTTCGGGTCGATCAAGATCGGCGCGGTTCCGATTCCACTCAACACCCTGTGGAAGGCCGCCGACTACCGTCATGCGCTCGCCGACTCGGCCGCCCGAATGGTCGTCGTCAGTCGCGAACTTCTTCCGGAGCTCGAGAAGATTCCGCGGTCCGATCTGCCGGCCCTGCGGCATGTCGTGGTCGTCGATCAGGGCGGCGGGTTCGACGCGCTGCTCCAGCGCGGATCGTCGTCGCTCGACGCGCAGGCCGTGAGCCGCGATGCACCCGCGTTCTGGCTGTACTCGTCGGGGAGCACGGGTCGCCCGAAAGGGTGCGTGCACCTGCAGCACGACATGGTACGTCTGCGCCGAGCTCTTCGCGAGGGGCGTGCTCGGTCTCACCGCGGCGGATCGCTGCTTCAGCGTGCCCAAGCTGTTCTTCGCCTACGGGCTCGGGCAACGCGGGCTACTTCCCGCTCGCCGTCGGCGCGACCAGCATCCTCTGGCCCGGGCCGCCGCAGCCGGCGCACGTCTTCGCGACGATCGAGCGATACCGGCCGACCTTGTTCTTCTCGGTGCCGACTGGCTACGCCATGCTGCTGGCGCACGAAGGGGCGTTCGATCTCTCGTCGATCCGTGCTGGCGGTATCGGCGGGCGAAGCGCTGCCGCCCGCCATCTACGATCGGTTTCGGCAGCGTTTCGGCGATCGAGATCATCGACGGCATCGGGTCGACCGAGGCGCTCCACATGTTCATCTCGAACCGGCCTGGTCAGAGCCGTCCCGGCACGAGCGGCGTCGTCGTCAACGGATACGACGCGCGCATTCTCGACGATGCGGGCGTTCCGGTGGCGGCGGGGGAGATTGGCAACCTGTGGATCAGCGGCGATTCGACCAGTGCGTGCTACTGGAATCAGCACGAGAAGTCGAAGGCCACGTTCCAGGGCGAGTGGCTGCGCACGGGCGACAAGTACTCGACAGGACGCAGACGGCTTCTTCTGCTACGCGGGCCGTTCGGACGACATGCTGAAGGTCGGAGGCCTGTGGGTCAGCCCGGTCGAGGTCGAGAACGCACTCATCGAGCACCCGGCCGTTCAGGAATGCGGCGTCGTCGGACGCGACGATCGCGACGGGCTCACGAAGCCGGCGGCGTTCGTGGTGCTCAAGTCAACCGACCAGGCGAGCCCGGCCCTCGCGTCCGAGCTGCAGCAGTTCGTCAGGCAGCGCCTCGCCGAGTACAAGCGGCCGCGCTGGGTGGAATTCCTGCCCGAGCTACCCAAGACCGCCACGGGCAAGATTCAGCGATACCGCCTGCGGCAGCTTCAAGGTTGAGATGGCAGCGGCGCTTTGCCGTCCAGCACGAAGGTCAGCATCCGCGGCGGGACGCCGGGGCCTGGCTGCAGCGGGTTACCGCGTCCGCCGGCTGCTGGCGTCTGGCCACCACCCGCGCCCGGCGCCTGGCCACCACCGGCTACAGGCGCAGCGGCGGGCGGCGGCTGGCCACCACCGGGCGGCGGATTGGCGCCAGCACCGCGACCGCCCATCAACGTGACGTACTGGCGTCCGTCCAGCGACCAGGTCATCGGCGGTCCCATCCCGCTTCGCTGACCGGTCTGGAACTCGAGCAGTTGCTCGCCGGTGTCGGCTGCATACGCCATCAAGCGTCCATCGGTGATCGTCTGGAAGACGAGGTTGCCGGCTGTGGTGACGGTTCCGCTGCCTATGCTTCCGCCGCCTGACTTGTACCACCGCTCCTGTTGCGCGACCGGATCCCACGCGACGAGAATCCCGCCGCGACCACCATCGCGTACTGGACCGAGCGACGGTGGAACGATCGGGGTGAGTCCCGGCGCCGGCGGTGACACGGGATCGCCGGGTGCGTTGCCGCGGGCCGGGCCGCCGCGGCCTGTGCCCGTATTCCTCGCGCCTTCGCGGAACTCGAAATCCGGGTTGTAGGTGTAGGTGGTCGTCGTGCCCATCGACGACGGGATGTACACGAGGCCCGTTTGAGGGTTGAAGGACATTGGCGACCAGTTATGGGCGCCGATGGCGCCCGGCGTGATCGTCACTGGCTGAGTGGTCCCGTAGTACGCGTCGGGACGAACGAGCGGCCGGCCCGTTTCCACGTCGATGCCCGTCGCCCAGTTGACCGAGGCGAACGGCTGCGCCGAGATGAACGCCCCCGTGATCCGATCGAGGACGTAGTAGAAGCCGTTCTTGTTCGCCTGCATGATGACGCGGCGCGGCTGGCGGTTGATCGTGATGTCGGCAAGGATCAACTGCTGCACGCTGTCGTAGTCCCATGAGTCGCCAGGCACGACCTGGTAGTACCACCGCATCTCGCCCGTGTCGGGACGCAGCGCGATGATCGAGCACACATACAGGTTGTCCTTGCCCTTGGAGCCACGCAGCGGCTCCGGCCATGGCCCGCCGTTGCCGGTGCCGAAGTAAATCAGATCGGCTTCGGGATCGTAGGCCAGGCTGTCCCACACCGTGCCGCCGCCGCCCATCTTCCACCACTCGCCGCTCCATGTTTCGGCGGCCTTGCGCATCGCCTCGTTCTCGAAGCCTTTCGAAGGATCGCCTGGCACCGTGTAGAAGCGCCATGCCCTCTGGCCGGTCGTTGCGTTGTAGCCGTCGACGAACCCGCGCACCGGGTACTCGGATCCGCTGCCGCCGATGATGACCTTGCCTTTGGCGATCCGCGGCGCCATCGTCAGCGTGTATTGATCCTGCGGATACGCGACGCGCGATTCCCACACCGGCCTTCCAGTCAGCGCGTCGAGCGCGACGAGGCGTCCGTCGATGATCGGCGCGATGATCCTTCCCTCGTAGATGGCGACGCCGCGGTTGACGATGCCGCAGCAGACCTTGGGCTGAACAGCGGCCCGGTTCACCTGCGGATCCCACGTCCATCGCTCTTTGCCGGTCCGCGCGTCGACCGCGAAGACGACGCTCCAGGTGGTGATGCCGTAGAGCGTGCCGTTCCACATCAGCGGCGTCGCTTCCTGGTTGCCGCCGCCGGGCGGGTTGCCGAACGTCCCCGGGATGTCGTACGACCAGGCCAGGCCGAGCCGGCTGACGTTGGTGGCGTTGATTTGATTCAGCGGGCTGAAGCGCTTTTCACCGAGGTCGAGGCCGTAGGTGAGCCACTCCTCTCCTGTTGTCGGCGCCGTTCTCAGGACCGCATCATTGACTGGCCGGCCCTGCTGCGCCACGACGATCCACGTCGCGAGAAGGACTGCGAAGGGCACGAGCAACCAGGATCGGCGACCCGACGTGACATGTGGCATGGGGTCGAACCTCCAAAAACGTGGGGGAAGAGTGTCGCGGAGGGTAGCGGATCTGCAGCCGACGGTCAACGACCACCGGCAACCACCCGCGATCAAGTGCGTCGGAGTCCGGCGATCAGATAGTCCGCGAACTTCTCCGCGATTTCCTCCGACGTGGACGGGCCGTCGGGACTGAACCAGCGCGGGATCCAGTTCACCGCGCCGAGAATCGCGAACGAGAGGAGCTTGGCGTCGGCGTAGATGAACGTGCCCGAGCGAATCCCTTCCTTCAGCACCTCGCGCATCCCTTTGTCGAACCGGTCGCGCCGCGCGATCACCGTCCGCAGGTGCGCCGGCGAGAGCGCTTCGAGATTCAGGAACAGCGCCGTGCCGTGCAGCTCGTCGAGGATCGTGTGGACGAACGATCCGATCAGGCGCCGCAGCTTCTGCTCGGGCGGCAGGCCGCTCCGCTCCAAATCATCGAGAATCGCGAGCAGCCGATCGAGCGAGTACTGGTGACAGGCGAAGAGGATTTCCTCCTTGTTCCGGAAGTAGTAATAAAGGTTCCCTTTCTTCATCTGCAGCGCGGCCGCGATCTCCTCGACGGTTGCGCCGTGGTAGCCGAGCCGCCGGAACGCGGCGGCCGCAGCCTTGAGAATCTCGACGCGCATCCCGCCGGGCGTGCCTCCGCTGCGCGCGGCGCGCCGCTTTCGGATGGGCTTGCCGGTTCTTGCACCCGGTTCGGCGGTTGACTCGCCACTGCTCACCATCTAAAGTTAGTTTGAACGGGCGTTCAATTCAACAGCTATGGCTGACCGCGTTCACGCCCCCGACCCCGCCCCTGTCAGCTTCGAGACGCGCCCCGATCTGTACAAACACTGGCGCCTGCAATTCGACGGTCCGATCGCCAGGCTGTCGATGGACGTGCAGGAGGACGGTGGATTATCGGACGCCTACCGGCTGAAGCTGAACTCCTACGATCTGGGCGTCGACATCGAGCTGGCCGACGCCATTCAGCGCATCCGCTTCGAGCACCCCGAGACGCGCGTCGTCGTCGTCACCAGCCTGAAGGAACGAATTTTCTGCGCGGGCGCGAACATCGTGATGCTCCGCGAGTCGAGCCATGGCTGGAAGGTGAACTTCTGCAAGTTCACCAACGAGACACGCCTGGCGATCGAGGACGCGAGCGAGCACTCCGGCATCAGGTTTCTCGCGGCGCTGAACGGCATCTGCGCCGGCGGTGGCTACGAGCTGGCCCTCGCCTGCGACGAGATCGTCCTCGTCGACGACGGCAACTCGGCGGTCAGTTTGCCGGAAGCGCCGCTGCTTGGCGTCTTGCCGGGCACGGGCGGCCTGACGCGCGTCGTCGACAAGCGCCGCGTGCGGCGCGACCTCGCCGACTTCTTCAGCACGCTCGTGGAGGGCGTGAAGGGCAAGCGCGCAGTGGCGTGGCGGCTCGTGGATGCCGTCTACCCGACGAGTCAGTTCGACGAGGCGGTTCGCAAGCGCGCAGCTGAGCTGAGTGCGGGAGGCGAGATCCGGCAGGGCATCCGCCTCGAGCCGCTCAATCCGACGGTGACCGATGGCGCGATCACGTATTCGGCGGTCTCGCTGACGTTCAATCGCGAGAAGCGGACAGCCGAGCTGATCGTGCACGCGCCGGCCGGTCCACAGCCGGACACGCAGGAAGGGATCGTCAAGGCCGGCGATCAGTTCTGGCCGCTTCGCGCGTTCCGTGAGCTCGACGACGCGCTGCTCCGGCTGCGGTTGAACGAGCCGCAGATCGGGACGATCGTGATCAAGACAGAGGGCGATCCCGCGGCGGTGGTGGCCGTCGATCGGACGCTTGCCGGGAACCAGTCGCACTGGCTCGTACGAGAAATCACGCTGCTGATGAAGCGGACGCTGAAGCGGCTCGACCTGACGTCGAGGACGTTCTTCGCGTTCGTCGAACCGGGCTCGGCGTTCGCCGGTTCGCTGTTCGAGCTGGCGCTGGCCGCCGACCGGTCGTACATGCTCGACGATCCGGATCGCGACAACTTCATCTGGCTGTCGGCAATGAACGGGGGTTTGCTGCCGATGGGCAACGGCCTCTCGCGCCTGCAGGCCAGGTTTCTCGGCGACGAAGAAAAGGTCGTGGAGCTGCTGAAGCGCGCAGAGTATTCCGCGGCGGATGCGCTCGAGGCGGGACTCGTGACCTTCGCGCCGGACGAGATCGACTGGGACGACGAAGTCCGTCTGGCCGTCGAGGCGCGCGCCGCGTTCTCTCCGGATGCGCTGACGGGTCTCGAGGCGAACCTGCGTTTTGCCGGGCCAGAGACGATGGAGACGAAGATCTTCGGCCGCCTCACCGCCTGGCAGAACTGGATCTTCCAGCGTCCCAACGCGGTGGGAGAGAAGGGCGCGCTGCAGGCTTACGGGCAGCAGGGCCGCCCCGAGTTCGATTGGAAGAGGACATGATCTCTGCAGACCGGATTCCGAACAACGTCGATCTCTCCGGCAACAAGCGGCTGCAGCGCGCGCTGGAGCACTGGCAGCCGAAGTACCTGCAGTGGTGGCGCGACATGGGGCCGCAGGGCTTCCAGGACTATCACCAGGTCTACGTCCGCACCGCGGTCAGCGTCGATCCCGAAGGCTGGGCTCATTTCGAGTACGTCAAACTCCCTGAATACCGTTGGGGCATCTTCCTCGCGGACCCGGTGAAGGATCGCCAGATCGGCTTCGGCGATTTCTTGGGGCGGCCGGTCTGGCAGGAAGTGCCGGGCGAGTTCCGGAACCAGCTGCGGCGGCTGATCGTCACGCAGGGCGACACCGAGCCGGCCAGCGTCGAGCAGCAGCGGTTGCTCGGCCAGCGCTGCCCGAGCCTCTACGATCTTCGCAACCTGTTCCAGGTCAACGTCGAGGAAGGCCGCCACCTGTGGGCGATGGTCTACCTGCTCCACTCGTACTTCGGCCGCGACGGCCGCGACGAAGCGGAAGAGCTGCTCGAGCGCACGAGCGGCAATCGCGACAAGCCGAGAATCCTCGACGCCTTCAACGAGCCGATCGACAACTGGCTCGACTTCTTCATGTTCACGATGTTCACGGACCGTGACGGCAAGTCGCAGCTGATGTCACTGGCGGAGAGTTCGCTCGACCCGCTCTCACGGACGACGCGGTTCATGCTCACTGAAGAGGCGCATCACATGTTCGTGGGCGAGAGCGGCATAGCGCGGATCCTCGAGCGGACGTGCCAGCTGATGCGCGAGTCGGGCTTCTCCGAGGACGTCCGCCGCGTCGGCGGCATCGACCTCCCGACCATTCAGAAGCACCTCAACCAGTGGTTCAGCCTCAGCCTCGACCTGCACGGCGGGGAAGTGTCGAGCAACGCCGCGTCGTACTTCGCGAACGGTCTGAAGGGACGTGCCAAGGAAGACACCTTCGACGATCACGTCGTCCGCGACGCGGTCTACAACATGGAGTTCTTCGAGCAGGGACGGCCGGTCACGAAGGAAGTGCTGATGCGCAACGCCCTGAACGAGGTGCTGCGCGACTGGTACGTCGGAGACTGCGCCGCCGGCGTCGAACGGTGGAACCGCATTCTCGAGCGCACCGGTGTGTCGCAGCGGCTGCGCCTGCCCGACCGGAAGTTCAATCGCGGCATCGGCATGTATTCGAGCTTCAGGTTCGATCCGGACGGCCATCCACTCACCGACGAGGAGTGGCAGCGGCGAAAATCAGAGTGGCTGCCGACTGAAAAAGACTCGGAGTATCTCCTGAGCATCATGGCGAGCCCGGTGTATGAGCGCGGCAAGTTCGCCAACTACATCGCCCCGCCACGGCGCGGTATCAATCAGCAGCCAATCGACTTCGAGTACGTCAGGACTGAAGCGTAGCGTCCGGTTGCTCAGCCGGACCGCTGCGGACCGCCACTCTGGTCGGCGGACCTGAAGGTCCGCCGCTACGAACGCGGCGGCTATCTCTGTGTCGCAATCATCGCGAGCGTCAAGCCAATCATCACCGCGACCGTCGTCCAGGCGATGATGTTGAAGCCGCGGGTGTTGACGTGGTCGCCCATCAGCTCGCGGTCGTTCGTGAGGATCAGCATGAAGATGAGGACGAACGGCAGCACGATGCCGTTGACGACCTGCGACAGCACCATCATGTGCGTCATCGGGAAGTTGGGGACGAGCAGCACGCCGGCGCCGGTGACGATGAGCAGCGTGTACAGCCAATAGAACCCCGGCGCCTCGTGGAACTTCTTGTCGAGTCCTGATTCGAAGCCGAGGCCCTCGCACACGGTGTAGGCAGTACTGATCGGCAGCACGGTGGCCGCGAACAGGGATGCGTTCAGAAGCCCGGCGGCGAACAGCAGGTAGGCGTACTCGCCAGCCAGCGGCCGCAGCGCCTGTGCCGCGTCAGCCGCGCTCGTGATGGTGGTGACGCCCGTTCGGTGCAGCGTCGCGGCACACGCGACGATGATGAACCAGGCGACGATCGCCGCGAACACCGAGCCAATGATCACATCCCAGCGCGAAGCGCGGTACTGCCGCACCGTGATGCCCTTCTCGACGACCGAGGCCTGCAGATAAAACTGCATCCACGGCGAGATCGTCGTGCCGACCAGGCCGATCAGCATGTACACGTACCCGTAGTTGCGGATGCCGTTGGCTTCCGGGGGCGCGAACGTGGCGCGCGCGGCCGCCAGCCAGTCCGGACCGGCCAGCAGGCCGGCGACGATGTAGCAGACGTAGAACGCCGACGCCGTGAGGAAGATCTTTTCGACGGTCCCGTAGGTGCCCTGAACGACCAGCATCCAGACCGCCGCCGCCGCCAGCGGCACGATGATGTAGCGCGACACCCCGAACAGCTCGAGGCTGCTCGCGACGCCGGCGAACTCCGCGGTCACGTTGGCGAAGTTCGTGACCACCAGCGCGATCATCAGGAAGAACGTGATCCGGAAACCGAATTCTTCGCGGATGAGATCGCTCAGGCCCTTGCCGGTGACCGCGCCCATGCGCGCCGCCATCTCCTGCACCACGATCAACGCGATGGTGGTGGGAATCATCGCCCACAGCAGGGAATAGCCGAACTGCGCGCCAGCGACTGAATAGGTCCAGATGCCGCCGGCGTCGTTGCCGCCCTCGCCGGCAATGAATCCGGGACCGATGACCGCAAGGATCATCAGCAGGCGTAACCGCAGCGATCTCCACGAACGGATCATCGGCGATGGGCTAATGGCGATGCCTGAGCATCGCGATCACGTCGTCGGCCGTGATGATGCCGGCGATCCGCCCATCGGCGTCGACCACCGCGAGCGTCAGCAGGTTGTACTTGTCGAACAAGGACGCGACGTCGTCATCAGGCGTGTCCGGAGCGCAGGCGATGAACGGTTCGCTCAACAACGACAGCTGGACCGCCGGCGACGAGGTGGCGATCGTCACCAGCGGCACCATGCCCACCAGCCGGTGGCCCGGCCCGGTGAGGTAAATCGTCGCCAGCGCCTCCCGGCCACCCTCGAAGGTCTTCATCGCTTCGATGGCATCGTCCACCACCGCGGTTTCATCCACGGCGATGTACTCGGTCGTCATACGGCCGGCGGCTGTGCGTTCGCCGAACTCCAGGAGCTGACTGACTTCCTGGCGTTCCTCAGGCTGCATTTCCCTGAGGATCTCGCCCGAGCGATCCTCCGGAAGATCGCCGAGCAGGTCCGCCGCCGCGTCGGGGTCCATCTCCTCGACGATGTCGGCGGCGCGGTTGCTGTCGAGCGATTCGACGATCGACACCTGAATATGCGGATCGATCTCCTCGAGCGCTTCCGCCGCGACCTCTTCGTCGATGGTCTCGAACACCGCCTCGCGCTCGGCCGGGGGCAGGTCTTCGACGATGTCGGCGATATCGGCCGGGTGCAGCTTCGACAGCCCTTCGTAGGCGATCTTGAGCTTCACTCGCCGCGCCGGGTCGGTCTCGATCAGGTCGACGAACTGCCAGGGGATGACCCGCGGCGGTATCTTGTTGAGAAGGGCCCGCAGTGTGAATGACGGGACGACGCCCTTGCCGAGACGGCGGATCGCGCCCCGGGCGCCGACATCGACGGCGACCACGTTGAGAGCGATATGGCTGTTGATCGGGGTCGAGTCGATCTCGACGTCGTTGACCCGGACGACCTTCCGGCCGTGGACGTCGATGATCTGCTGGTCCAGGAGGTCGCGCTTGAGCAGGAGCAGGCCGTCAGACGGAGTGTAGACCTCCCATGACCCGGCGTCCGCCGACGTGCGGACCGTCGGCCCGCACGATTTCAGCGATTCGGCCGGAAGCGCCCGTTCGCCATCCGGCGTCCGGACAATGAGGTAGGCCACCCGCGTGCCATGGTCCTGAGGCGCCACGGCCACGTCACGCACCCGTCCTCTGACGGCGCCGCTCGCATCGCGCACCGCAGCACCAAGGAGTTCCGACAGCGCCACCAGCGACATTGCAAACTCGGCAGTGTCACGCGCGATTGCAGACCATGTCAATACCGATGTTAAGCTGAACGAACCGTGCCGAGTATCAGAGTGGGGCAAGCCCTGGCGGCGCTTCTGCTGGTGTCGATCTGCGCTGCGTGTCAGACGTCACCGGGCCGTTCGGCGACGACGCTTGGCGTCCCGGGCAGGGCGAACGCGAACGTCTCGCTTGCAGCGGCCGGAGAATTCGTCGCCGCGATCTGGTCCGCATCGGAACCGGGCGGCTCGATGGACATCTATCTGGCCGTCAGCGCCAACGGCGGTGAATCCTTTTCCCTGCCGGTTCGCGTGAACAGCACACCGGGCGAAGCGCGTGTGAACGGCGAGCAGCCGCCGCGCGTCGCACTCGTACCGAGGACTGCCGGGCCGCCCTCGATCGTCGTCGTCTGGACCGCGAAAGGGGCGGCGGGCACGCTCCTTCTCACCGCACGATCCGACGATGGAGGGCGCACGTTCGGCGCATCAGCGCTGATTCCCGGCACCGATGCCCCGGGGAACCGAGGCTGGGAGTCAATCGGCGTCGATCCCGCGGGCAAGGTACACGTCGTGTGGCTCGATCACCGGCGGCTCGCTGCCGACTCGATGGTCGAGAGCACGCACCGGCACGGCGGAACGTCCGAGTCCGGGAGCGACAGTTCGGGGATGGCTCAGTTCTCCGACCTGTACTTCGCAACGCTCGACGGTCCAGCTGCTCCGGCGGCGGTGACGGCCGGCGTGTGTTACTGCTGCAAGACGGCGATCGCCGCTGGA
This sequence comes from uncultured Acidobacteriota bacterium, assembly GCA_963825245.1. Classification (GTDB taxonomy): domain Bacteria; phylum Acidobacteriota; class Vicinamibacteria; order Vicinamibacterales; family CAVVIG01; genus CAVREM01. The sequence goes on along the minus strand of CAWGSJ010000013.1, from coordinate 543,192 downwards.
TCCGGCGGAAACATCCACCTGGCGTGGCGCCACGTCTATCCCGGGAATCTTCGCGATATTGCGTTCGCAACGGTGCCGGCCGGCGGGCTGCCCGACCGGCCGCAGCGCGTCAGCGAAGATCGCTGGATGCTCCAGGGTTGCCCCGACGATGGGCCGGCCATGGACGTCGAGGAGGGCGGCCGCCTGCACATCGTGTGGCCGACGGTTGTCACCGATCAGGGCGCGTCACAGAAGGTGCTCTTCCATGCAGCGTCGGTCGACGGCCGCACGTTCACGAATCGAACGCGCCTCCCGGTCGAAGGACAGGCGAACCATCCACAGATCGCGGTTGCCCGCGATGGCATGCTGCTGCTCGCGTGGGACGAAGTGCAGGGCGCAACACGCCGCATCGTCCTCGCCCGCGCGGACGCTGGCGGGAACGAGTCGCCGCCGATTTTCCGGCGCGATCGATCGGTCGATCACGTCGGCGTCTATCCTGCGATCGCGCTGACGACGACAACATCGATCGTGGCGTGGACCAGCGGATCGCCGGCGGAATCAACCATCGAAGTGCTTCGCCTCGGTGCTGTTCACTAGGCACGGAGACCGCCGATCTGGTATCCTCCGAAGAATCCAAGTGAGACGGGATCTCAGTTCGGAGGAGCGACTCGATGCATGCCGACGTGCTTCACGCGATAAACGTGCAGATCAACTCTGAGTTCGGCGCCTGGTATCAGTATCTGGCGATGGCCGCGTTCTGCGAGCGCGAGAAGTTCACCGGCGCCGCGAACTGGCTGAAGGCGCAGAGCGCCGAAGAGTACGGGCACGGCATGAAACTGTTCGATTTCGTCCACGCGCGCAACGGCGTCGTCGAGCTGCTGCAGATCCCGCAGCCGACGCGCGAGTTCGATTCCTTCGCCGAGGTGTTCGAGACCGCGCTCAAGCAGGAAGAGAACGTCACCGCCCAGATCAACTCGCTCTACGAGCTGTGCTTCAAGAACAAGTCGTTCGCCGAGATGACCGAGCTGCAATGGTTCCTCACCGAGCAGGTCGAGGAAGAGAAGACTGCGCGCGAATTTGGTTGCCAAGTTCCGTCTCGTCGGCGACGACCCCGGCTCGCTGCTGGATCTCGACCGCGAGCTCGGCACCCGCAGCACTGCAGGAAGCCGCTGACACAATGAACTCGTTTCCCGACCTCGGCGCGTGGGTGAACGCGCACGCGATATGGCCGCACTTGCCGATCTGGACGCTACGCGGTCCTCGCGATCCTCGACACGCACGTCACGACCGCGTGCGTCACGCTCTATCTGCACCGCTGCCAGACGCATCGCAGCATCACGTTCCATCCCGCCGTCGCGCACTTCATGCGCTTCTGGCTGTGGGTGCGGACCGTCGATGCCGACCAGGGAGTGGGTGGCCGTGCACCGCTGTCATCACGCGCACGTCGACACTGCCGAAGATCCGCACAGCCCGATCTTCTACGGCATCTGGCGGGTCGTGTTCCGCGGCACCGGCCTCTATCACCGAGCGGCGCACAACGCACGCGGTGATCGAGCAGTACGGAAAAGGAACGCCCGACGACTTCATGGATCGCCGGATCTACACGCCGCTGGCGATCGGCGGCCCCGTCTTCACGCTGGTCACCAACCTCTGGCTGTTCGGCACCTCGGGCGTGGCGATGTGGCTGTTCGAGATGGCGTGGATCCCGTTTTTCGCGGCCGGCGTCATCAACGGCCTGGGGCACTGGTGGGGCTACCGCAACTTCCAGACGCCGGACGAATCACGCAACCTGCCGGGCCGCTTCTGGTCGCTCATCACCTGCGGCGAGGCGCTCCACAACAACCACCACCACGTCCAGAACTCGCCGCGTTTCGCGATGCGCAAGGGCGAACTTGATCCCGGCTACTGGTATTTCCGCGCGCTCAGCTTCCTGGGCCTGGCCCGCGCCCGCGAGCACGAGACGGCGGCGGCAGCGTAAACACTGAAACTGTGGAACTGTGAAGCTGAGGAGCGGCTCGTTTTCTCAGTTCCTCAGCTCCTGAGCTCCTGAGCTACCGTATCGTGATGGTTCCCTTCAGACTGGCCACCTGATCCTGGAGGTGGTCGTGAAAACCGCACGTCCGGACGGTATTCAGGTTCCCGGTTTCCGCGCTGCGTCCGGGCGCCAGGACCCCCACCGACTCGATTTCGCGGCAGTCCGTGTGTTCTGGATGTGGATCCGAGGCCATCTGGTGATTGCGGGAGTCGTTGTTGACGAACATCACCCGGCAGCCGGGGGTGACCGTCACCGCGTTCGGACTGACCGCGTTGCTCGCGATGGTAATGGTCGCGCACGGCGCGCCCGTCGGTTCGCTGGGCGATTCGTTGTTGCAGCCGGCAGCCACCAGAGCGACCGCCGCCATCAGGATGGTCCGGTTGATCATCGGTGCCTCAGAAGAACTTCCGGGAGATGTTGAACCCCATATACCAGTGGTCGCCGTCCGGTGCGCCCTGGGCGAGCTGACGCATCGTGGTTCCGAAGTAGTTCGAGAAATTCAGCTGGAACACGTGCCCTCCGGCCCGCTTCTCGACGGCAAACGAGCCGAGCATGGTGTCGGGCTTGTAGCCGGAGAGTCGCGGCGTCATCTCGCCGACCACGTAGACGGTCGGGGTGAGGCGAATGCGGCTGCCGATGCCGAGCATGAACGTCGAGTCGTCGTCGAGGTTCGGCTCCAACAGGTTGCTGTTGACGACGAACATCGGCTCGAGGTGCACGGTCCCGCGGTCGCCGATCAGCCGCGTGAGAATCGCGCCGAAGGCGCCGGAGTAGTCCTCGCGGAAATTGTCCGTGCCCTCGATCTCCGCCAGCGCCGCGATCTCGACCGGCATCCCCTCGCCCTGGCGGGTCAGGCTGTACTGGCCGAGCAACTGGATGGTCTTGTCGATGCGCGCGCGGTGGAACACCACCTGTCCGCCAGGCACGAGGCCGAACCGGAACTCGAGGCCGATCACCGCGCCGTTGTCGATGCCGAACAGGTCCTCGAGCAGGTTGTCCTCGCATTCGTCGCACTTGAGCGGCCGCACGAAGCGATGGGTCACGCGAAACGCCGAGCGCATCGAGGGCAGGCGGAGCGACGTCGGCAAGTTGACCAGCGTGAAGTCCGGCTGCGCGATGTTCAGCGAGGCGTCGTCGTCCTGGGCGAACAGCGGCGAGGCGACGAGCACCACGGCGAGCGCGAGCGCGAGTCGGGTCGATGTACGGATCACAGTGGCTCCTTTGTGTTGACGGCGGCCGTCAGTCGATACGGTACTTGGCCAGGTAGTAGGACAGCGCGCGCTGGCTGATGCCCATCAGCTCCGCGGCGTCCTTCTTCACGCCGCGCGCGCTTTCGAGCGCGCGCCGGATCGTTTCGCGCTCGACCCACTCGATGTTCTGCCGCAGCTTGAGCGACGGCAGGCCGGTGGTCTGCCGGCGCGGCGGCGCCGAGCACCGAGATCGCCCGCGCCGTGATGACCGGCCCGGACGAGAGCACGACCGCGCGCTCGATGGTGTTCTCCAGCTCGCGGACGTTGCCCGGCCAGTCGTACTGCTGCAGCGCCGCGAGCACCCCGTCCTCGATGCGCTCGACCGGCCGGCCGGTGCGCTGCGCGTGCTTGCGGACGAAGTGCTCGACCAGCGCCGGGATGTCGTCGCGGCGCTCGCGCAGCGGCGGCAGCTCGATCGGGATCACGTTGAGGCGGTAGAACAGATCCTCCTGGAACTTGCCGTCGGCCACCATCTGCCGCAGGTCGCGGTTGGTGGCGGCGATCACGCGCACGTCGACCTTCTCGGTGCGCTCCGCGCCGAGCGGCTCGAACTCGCGCTCCTGCAGCACGCGCAGCAGCTTCGACTGCAGCGTCAGGCTCATCGTGCCGATCTCGTCGAGGAAGATCGTGCCGCCGTCGGCCAGCGCGAACTTGCCCTTCTTGGTCGTCGTCGCGCCGGTGAACGCGCCGCGGACGTGGCCGAACAGCTCCGACTCGAGCAGCGACTCGGGAATGGCCGCGCAGTTCACCTTGATGAGCGGCATGTCGCGCTGCGCGCTGCGGTTGTGGATGGCGCGCGCGACCAGCTCCTTGCCGGTGCCGGTCTCGCCGGTGATCAGCACCGTGCTCTTGGTGTCGGCGACGCGCTCGGCGCGGTGGATGATGTCCTCCATCGCGCGGCTGCGGCCGATGATGCCGTAGTGGTCGAACTGCTCGTCGCGCTCGCTGCGCAGGTAGCGGTACTCGGTGCGCAGCCGCTGATGGTCGAGCGCGCGACGGACCACGACCAGCAGCTCGTCGATCTCGAACGGCTTCTGCAGGTAGTCGAGCGCGCCGAGCTTCATCGCCTCGATCGCGCTCTCGACGGTGGCGTGCGCCGTCATCATCAGCACCTGCGCCCGCTCGCCTTCGGGCGTCGACGCCGACGTACTCGCGAATCAGGTCGAGGCCGCTCAGCTCCGGCATCACGTTGTCGACGAGCAGCAGGTCGAACGGCCGCTCGGCGAGCAGGCGCTGCGCCTGCGCGGGCGCTGGTCGTCTCGATCACCTCGTGGCCGGCGTCGCGCAGCGCCCGGCCGAGCGCCTTCAGGATCTTCTCCTCGTCGTCGACGAGGAGGATCGAGCCGCGGTGCGGCATCAGCGCGGATCGCGAGCTCGGCGCCGCGGCGGCCGTGCGGGCGCGTCGGAGTGCGCGGCGTCGGCCGCGGCCGGCGGCTCGCGGACGGCAGGTCGATGCGGATTTCGGTGCCGCGGCCCGGCGTCGCTGGCGACGGCGATCGTGCCGCCGAGGCCGTCGACGATGTTCTTGGCGATCGGCAGCCCGAGGCCGGTGCCGCCGCGCTTGGTGGTGAAGTAGGGATCGAAGACGCGCGACAGATCGGCGGCTCGCGATGCCGGCGCCGGTGTCGGCGACGAGGATCGAGATGTGCCCGCCGCGCCGGGCGCGTCGACAGGAACGACGCGCGGACCGGCGGGCGCGGCCTGCGTCGACGGCCTGGCGCGCGTTGACGATCAGGTTGACGAGCGCCAGCCGGAGCCGCTCGGCGTCGGTCGAGACGAGCGGCAGCGGCCGGATCGAGGTCGAGCTGGATCGCCGGCCCGGGCGCCGCCTGCCGCGGCCGCCGCCGAGTCGCGGCAGAGCGCGTTGACGTCGGTCGGCGCGAGCTCGAACTGAATCGGCCGCGCGAAGTCGAGCACCTCGTTGACGATCCGGTTCAGCCGCGCGACCTCGCCGTCGATGTCGGCCGCCGCCTCGCGGACCGCCGTCGGCGCTCAGGTCGGGCTGCCGCAGCGTGTGGAGCGCCGCCTTGATGATCATCAGCGGGTTGCGCACCTCGTGCGCGATCACGGTCGAGAGCCGCCCGAGCGACGACAGCCGCTCCTTCTGCGACATCTCCCGCTGGAAGCGCGCGATCGAGTCGGTCAGCGTGTTGAAGGTCGTCGCCAGCAGCCGCGCGTCCTCGTCGTCCCAGCGGTCGCCGCGCGAGGACGATCTTGCGCGTGAGGTCGCCGGTGGCCGCCACCTCGCGCATGACGTCGGTGATCGCCGCCAGCGGCCGCGTGATCGTGCGCGCCACCGCGAAGCTCAGGAGCATCGCGAGCAGCGCGGCGACGACCGCGGTCATCGCCAGCTCGGTGCGGATCGCGCGCAGGAACCGCAGCTGCTCGGTGCGCGAGCGGAGGATCAGCGCGACCGGCGCCGCGGCCAGGTCGCTCGTCGCCGATGCCGACGAGAGCGGCAGCGGCAGCGCCATGTACTCCTCGGTCCTGCAGCGTCACGTTGCGCGCATCCTCGGCGCGGCGGAGCAGATCGACCAGCGCCGGGCGGTCTTCCGCGCGGCAGCGTCGTCGCGAGGATCTGGCCGTCCATGCCGAAGGCGATCTCGCTGCCGGTGATCTCCTTCAGCTGCGCCGCCAGCGCCTCGTCGAGCAGGAAGCCGACGCTCAGCGTGCCGAGGATCTCCGGTGTGTCGACGCCGCGCGATTGCAGGACGATCGGCACGGTGACCAGCTGCAGCATGCCGTCGGGCTGCGGAAGCAGGCTGGTCGTCTCCCGTTCCGGAGCGGCGTCGCGGACCGCCGGCTGGCTGGCGAGGCTGATCGCGGCAGCGCCGGCGAAGCGCCGACCGTTGCCGAGGACCTGGCCGGTCCGGTTCGTCACGAGCAGGAGGTTCGAGTTGAGCTGCGCCGGAAAGTCGTCGACGACGTCCTGGACGGTCGGCGGGTCGTTGGTGTCGACGGCGGCCTTGAGCGGCGGCGCGTCGGCGATGAGGCGCGCCATCGTCGTGAACGTCTGGGCCCGCGTCGTCCGCAGCTCGTTGACGAGCGCGCCGGTCGCGGTGATCTCGCGCTGCAGCGCCGTTCTCGGCCTCCCGGGTCACGCGTGGCGCTGACCAGGTAGATCGGCGACGCCGATCGACAGCACCGCGAGCAGGGCGCTCGTCAGAAAGATGCGGCTCCGCAGCGAGGAAGGGAATTTCTTCATCGAACGCGTGAAGTCGAGCTCGGTCGGCGCCGCCGTCCGGCACGGTGACGGGCCGCGGCTCCGAGGACACGCCCTCGTTCCAGGCGACCACGTTGTAGGTGCCCGGCGGCACGTTGTCGATGCGGTAGCGGCCGTCGGTGTCGGTCATCGCGAAGAACGGATGGCTGAAGACGAGGATGAACGCGTTCATGTGCGAGTGGATGTCGCAGAACACCCGCACGATGCCGGGCCGATCGAACCGGACCGATTTCGAGTGGCCGGCCGCGTAGCGTCCCAGGTCGAACCGCGCGCCTTTCGAGAGCGAGAACACGTTGTGGTAGATGCGATCGCTGTTCGGGAAATCGACGACGGTGCCGGTGGTGATGGCGAGGACGTGCGGCACGAACGTCTCGTTGCGCTGGTCCATCACCGCGCGTCCCGGCTCGACCTGCTCGAACGCGCCGCGCGGCGCCGATCTCGAGGTACACGACCGATCGCGCCCGATCGGTTCGCGCCGTGTCGAGCCGGCGCGCCGAGCGCCGCGACCGTCGGCCGCCGCGGCGGCGACCGCGGGCCGGCGCGGGCGTCGACGCGTCCCGCGGATCGAGCCGAGCGCTGACGAGGACGCAGCGGAAGCAAAGGACGCAGAGCGCAGAGGCGCAGAGCGCAGATGTCCAGGAGCCCATAGGACGCCAGGAGCGACCCCGAGCGCGAGCAGCGCGACCGAGCATAGCCGCTGCGCCTCGGTGCCTCTGCGCTCTGCGCTGTGCACCTCTGCGCTCTGCCCTTCGACCTCGCTCAGGGCATCCCGAGCGATAGTCGAGGGATGCGTCCTTTGCTCCCTCTGCGTCCTCGACATCGATCAGAACCAGTACACCAGCTGTATCGCCCCCGCGTTCGCCGCTGCCGCGCGCGTCGTCTGGCGCGTGTTGTGCTGGAACGCCAGCTTCAGCGATGACGTTCCGCTGCAGCGAGTAGCCGCCGCCGACCTCGAGACGGGTGACGGGCGCATCCCATCCGGTCGTTGCGGACGGCCCCGGTCACCTTGCTGAACGTGAGGTGATCGAAGCGCGCGGCGACGTAGAGTCCCGGGCGGATCTTGTAGCGTCCTTCGATCGACGTCGAGACCGCGCGCAGCGGCAGATCGATCTTTGGCGTCCGCACCAGCGGCAGCCGCCAGTCGCTCACGATCGCCTCGAACCGCACCAGGTAGTAGCCGCGCGAATACTCGGCGTCGGCGCCCCAGGCCGTCTGTGTGAACGAGCTCGAGTCGGCGTTCGATGCCGGCCATGCGCAGCGCGTCGGTCGTCACGAACGGTCCGCGCGCGACGGAGACGCCGGCCAGCCAGGCCCGGTGATCGGCCGCAGCACGACACGTCCGGCAACCTGACGGCCGGCTGTTGTCGTCGCCGACGAGCGGGTTGGCGAGCGTGCCGGTCGTCACGGCGACGGTCGCTTCCGCGCGCTGACTCGCCGCGTGCACCTGGACGCCGGTATCCCAGCGAAACGCGTGGACGAGCGGCAGCCCGTTGTCCGGCGCCGGGTTGCCGACCGAGAAGCTCGAGAGCCAGCCGCGTCCGCGCATCCGCAGCAGTTCGTCGGCGTTCGCCGGCAGCGCGTCGGGACGAAGCGAGGTGAGGTACTGATACGCCAGCGGGTAGCCGATCAGCAGGTTGTCGTACGGATAGTGGCGCCGGGCGAAGGCGCCGAAGGTCGGGCGGCACACGCCCGGCCTGGATGTCGAAGCCGTGCGTGCGCCACGGCCGGACGCGCACGTAGAGCGCGTAGGGGTCGGGCAGTCCGCCGTTCTCGCTGCGAATCTCCGCCAGCAGCGAGAGCCGATCGCCCGCCTTCACCTCGGTGGTGACGCCGACGATCAGCATGCGGAGCGCCGAGTGCTGATAGTCGGTGTAGTTGAAGAAGCCGGTGTCGGTCGTGCAGTGCGACGTGTTGCCCGCGACGCTCGCGCAGCTCGCCGTGGCCGACACGTCGGCGCCGATGGTCAGCCACTCCGTCCCGAACGTCAGCGGCTCGGACGGGAGCACCTGCGCCTCGGCGCGGAGGCCGCCGGGTGCCACCAGCGCGACCAGGAACACGGCAAAAACGGGCCACCGGGCCGTTCGGCTGCCATCGCGTCTCGCGTCAAATTATCTCTTACCCGGTGACGAAGTACCGAATGATGAGAGTGCCCGGCTCGAGCGCGGTCAGCTCGACGGTTGGGATACGGCGACACAAGCGTAATCGACTGGAAACGGCCGTTTTCTGTCGAGCCACCCGCGCGCCACCGACGGGCGCCGTCCGCCGTACAGCTGCGCCACCGCGGCTCGGTCGAACGTTCCGGCGGCGCCGAAGGCATCGAGCGGCGGCGGCCGCTCGATTGTCCACGAGGGCATCGGCGACATCGGCCAGGGGCTGCGGCGTCGTGCAGACCTCGTACCGGCCCAGTTGAGGATGTCGCGGGGTCCAGAGCGCGGCCAAGTGCCGGATCGCACGCCAGCTGATCGGACTGGGCGTCGGCCAGCGCAGAGCGCCAGGAGCAGCAGGCAAACGGCTGACGCCGCGGCGCGTTTGACACTCACCAGAGCCACGAGTACATTCTTGGAAGTCTCTGTGTCCACAACCGTTTAAATGGCCTACATCATCTGCGAGCCGTGCATCGGCACCAAGGACACCGCCTGCGTCGACGTGTGTCCGGTCGATTGTATCCACCCGCGCAAGGACGAGGCGGGCTTCGCGGCGGCTGAGATGCTCTATATTCATCCCGACGAGTGCATCGACTGCGGTGCCTGCGTGCCGGCCTGTCCGGTCGAGGCGATCTTCGCGCTCGACGAAACACCGCACAAATGGTCGTCGTTCATCGACAAGAACCGTGAATACTACGGGTAAGCCGCTCGAGCCGACTACCGGCTAAAGGCTGATGGGATCTAATCGATCATCGCTTCGAAGACAACTTCATCACGACGAGCATCGATCGCGTGCTGAACTGGGCGCGCGAGTCGTCGATCTGGCCGATGGGCTTCGGTCTCGCGTGCTGCGCGATCGAGATGATGGCGGCGTCGGCGTCGCGCTTCGACATCGCGCGGTTCGGCGCCGAGGTGTTCCGCGCCTCGCCTCGTCAGTCCGACCTGATGATCGTCGCCGGCACCGTGACCAAGAAGATGGCGCCGGTGCTGCGGCGCCTGTACGATCAGATGCCCGAGCCGAAGTGGGTGATTTCGATGGGCAGCTGCTCGAACGCGGGCGGCCCGTTTCCCACCTACAGCGTGCTGCAGGGCGTCGACAAGGTCGTCCCGGTCGACGTCTACGTCTCCGGGTGTCCGCCGCGGCCCGAGGCGCTGCTCTACGGCCTGATGCGGCTGCAGGACAAGATTCGCAAGGAAGGCACCGTGCTTCGCAAGGAGCGCGTGATCATGTCGGGCGAGAGCGAGCCGGTCCTCGTCGGACGGAGATCGGGCATGAATCCGATCATCCGGTTCTTCAAGACGATCTTCCTCGTCGACCTGCTGAAGGGCCTCTGGATCACGCTGAAGTACACGCCGCAGCCGGCGTTCACGTTCCAGTATCCGGCGGAACGGCGGCCGACCGCGCCGCGGTTCCGCGGCGTGCTGCGGCTGCAGACCGAGCCGGGCACCGGTGCCCAGACCTGCATCGTCTGCGATCAGTGCGCCAAGGCCTGCCCCGACGATCTGATTGCGCTCGGCGGTCACCGGGAGCCCGGGCAGAAGATCAAAATCCTCGACTACTTCGACTTCAACCTCTCGCGGTGCAGCTTCTGCGGCCTGTGCGCGGAGGTCTGTCCGACCAAGCCGATCAAGGCGCTCATCATGAGCGAGGACTACGAGCTCGGCAGCTACAGCCGCGAGACGCAGATCCTGCGCGTCGACCAGATGTACGACGGCGTGGCGATCGAGCAGTACACGCACTGAGGCGTAACCGCTTTTTCCATTTTCGAAAGCGGTCCGCCCTGCGGTATCCTCCCCTGTCACCGCGCGACACTCGGCGCGGTTCTTGAAGGGAGCCGGCGAACCCCGCGACGTGCCTCGGAGGATCCATGCAGATCGGTACCCGTCGGGTCGCGGTCGTTCCTTCTGGTCGGCCTGACGGCTATCGCCTCGCTCGGCCTGCGTGCCGACGCCACGCAGACATCTGAAATCGCCGAAATTCAGCTGCAGCTCGCCAACGAGCTGTTCGCCGAGGGCCGCTACGCCGACGCCCTCGACGCCTATCAGCGGGCGGTCAACGCGGCCGGTCCCGACGATGTGCGGCGGCCGCGCGCCGGCCTGATCGTGTCGGCGCTGCGGATCGCGGAGTTCGATCTTGCGCGCGACCCAGGCCGAGGCGCACGTCAAGGCATCGCCGCGCGACGCCGATGCGGTGGCGCTCTACGCCGACGCGCTGTGGTCGTCCGGGCTCTTCGAGGAGGCCGAGGCGCGCTACGAGGAGGCGGTCGCGCTCGATCCCGAGCTCGCGCGCGGCCGGCACGGCCGCGCCCGCGCGCTCGCCGCGCGCAGCAAGCTCGACCGAGGCGATGGAGGAAGCGCAGGCGGCGCTCCGCCTCGCGCCGCGCGATCTCGAGATCCACCACACCATCGGTGCCATCTACGAGCGGATGCACCTGCTTCGAGGAGGCCGCCAGTTCGTTCAGCAACTACGTCAATCTGCTGCCGAACAAGGATCGCAGCGACAAGGCCGACTGGTCGCGCTCGGAGATCAAGTTCCTACGCTCGTTCGGGCAGCGTGTGCCCGTTCGAACTGGATCCGGGGACGGAGAACCAGACTCTACACGATCGACTTCCGCCTGGTGAACGAGAAGGTCATCGTCCGCGCGAAGATCAACGAGGGGTCGTTCCAGGACTTCGTCGTCGACACCGGCGCCGAGAACACCATCCTGTCCGGGCCCGACCGCGCAGCGTCTCGGCGTGACGCCGATCACCTACACGCTCAGCGCCGGCGTCGGCGACGTCGGCCTTCGCGGCCTTCAGCTGGCGCGGATCAACACGCTCGAGCTCGGGCCGCTGAAGCTCCGCAACGTGCCGTGCATGATCAAGGATCCGCCGCTGCGCAACCTGCCGGTGAAGGAATCCGAGAGCCTCTCGCCGCTGGCGCTCGGCTTCTCGATGATCATCGACTACCAGACGCGGAAGATCACGTTCGGCAAGAAGCTCGCGCCGGAGCAGTACGACTTCAAGCTGCCGCTGCGGATGCACCGCCTGGCGATGGTCCGCGGCATGGTCGACGGCACGCAGCCGGCGAACTTCGTCGTCGACACGGGCGGCGAGGTGATCTCGATCAGCCAGGCGGTCGCGTCGAGCCTCAATCGGCCCGGAGTCGACGCGGCGGATTGCCCTGCAGGTGTTCGGATCGTCGGGCTGGGACAAGGACGCGTTCCTGATGCCGGGCGTCGACCTGAGCTTCGATCGCATCCAGTACACGAACTTCCCGGTGGTCGTGCTGAATCTGCAACACGCCGAGCGCGCTGCTCGGATTCCGTCTGGGCGGCATCGTCGGCCACAAGTTCCTGAGCAACTACCGTGTGGCGATCGACCTCGAGAACTCGGTGCTCGGATCTGAAGACAGATCTCGTAACGTCCGGCTTTAGCCGGACGACGACGTCCGCCTGAAGGCCTGGACGCTACGAACGCGTGGATCTGACCCCAAGCGCGCGGACGAATCCGCGACCGAGATGGTGCAGGTCGTCCTGCCGAACGATGCGAACCCGCTCGGGTTCATCCTCGGCGGCACGGTCTGCATCTCATCGACATCGCCGGAGCGATCGCGTGCCACCGCCACACCCGCAGCCTGCTCGTGACGGCGGCCGTCGACGATGTGCGTTTCTCCATCCGATCAAGGTCGGCGACCTCACATCCTGAAGTCGAGGTCGTCACCTGCACCTTCAACACGTCGCTCGAGGTGCAAGTTGATGTCCATTCGGAGGAGACCCTGACCGGTCGCGACGGCTGCTGACGAGCCGCGCGTGTCATGACCGTCGTGGCGATTTCACGGGATGGCGACCGGCCCGTCCGGGTGCACGCCGAGCTGGTGCGCACGACTGAGGACGACCGCGCCGGATCGTGCGAGGAAGCGCACGCCCGGCGCTCCGACACGGCTCCGAAAACTGTCGAGTCCCGAGCCTCGAGCCCTCAGCCCCGGTCTAGAAATCGTATCCGATCCAGATCGAAGAACTGCGCCTCGCGGAACCGGTTGCTGCCGCCCTGCGACGCGAACAGCACGTTCTCCCACTGCTCGTTGAAGAGCGACCGCCACGCCCAGTCGAAATGGATCGGGAAGCCGAGCGCAAACGTCTCGAGGCCGACGCCGTATGAGGCGCGGCCGTCCTTCAGACGGAACCCCTGGACGATCTGCTCCTGCCCGTAGATCGGGATCGGCAGGCCGGTCGTCAAATCGATCACTGGACCGTTGGCATTGCTCTCGTAGCCGAGGATCGGCGTGTGCGGCTCGGGGCGGTCGGTGGCGAACTCGAACCCCGAATTGTCGAACCAGCCGCCGCCGATGTTCGCGAAGAACACGCCGCGAATGCCGCCGATCACGCCGATCGGCGTCAGCGCCGCCTCGATGATCGGGAAGCGCACCTCGGCGTTCGCGAACATCACGCTCTGGCCGACAAACTGCAGATAGTCGTAGCCGCGCATTTCGGAGTTGCCGCCGAAATACATGTAGTCCGGGTACTCGCCGATGCTCTTGAAGCCGCGGAAACGCAGCGCCAGCACACCGCTCGTCGCCAGCCGCTGATAGTAGCGGGCGTCGACGTCGAAGGTCTGGCGCGACAGCGTGCCGGCGACCTTCGGCGCGTAGTCGTAGCCGAGGCGCACCGTGTTGCCGGCGAGCGGCCCGAACTCGCGGAACACGGTGGTCTCCTGAATGTAGGCCACGCCGAACGGGACGACCGTGCCGGAGCGGAACACGTTCTGCGGCTGGAGGCCGTAGAAATCGAGGTAATCCTGGGTGTTCGGTTCCGAGTATTCCTCGTTCAGGTTGTAGAACCCCGACGGAGAGCTCGACCCGGCGGTAGCGGTTGAACGGATAGATCGCGAACGCGCTGCCGCCCTGGGTCGTCCGCGTCGCGACCGCCTGATCGCGGCTGACGAGCGGCGCGAGCGACGGATCGTAGAAGACGCCTTCGAGCGCAGCCGTAGAAGAACTGCGTCTGCGAGAACCCCTGGCAGCGCGAACTGGAAGCGGCGCGACAGGTTCGATGTACGAGACGGCCGAGCGATGCGGTACTGCGCGATCGACGAGGCGAAGACGTTGAACTGCTGGTCGCCGAGCACGTCGCCGAACGTGATCGCGGTGCCGCCGAAGACGTCGCCGCTGCTCGTCACGCCCAGGTTCACCGGCGGGCGTCCCTCGAGGAACATCTTCTCGAACCGCTTCTTCTTCCGGTTGTTCTCGGCGACCAGCGTAGTGGCTCATCGGCGCCTGGAAGTCGATGATCGGGCCGGGGCTGCCGAAGTCGGCCGACGCCGCCGTGTGCAGCGGCTCCTTGCGATCGAGCGTGTGGATCGCGTAATCGTCCTTGTAGTAGCTGACGAACGCGATCCGCTTGTTGTCGCCCTCGTTCAGGACCACCGGCGACAGGTTGCCGCCGAGCGCGTCGGTGAACTGCTTCAGCTCGCCGGTCGTCAGGTCGAGCGTCCAGATGTTGAAGATGTTGCCGTTGCGCGCGACGTCGGGCTCGAGCGGCACCGTCGGATCAGTCGCCGTGGACGGAAACACGATGGTGTTCCCGTCGACGAACTGCGCCGCCCCCTCGTCGTGCGTGCCGAACGTGATCTGCGTCTTCTGCTTGGTGGCGAGATCGAGCTTGAACAGCTTGTGATTGCCGCTGATGCGCACCATGTAGACCAAGTACTTGCCGTCGGGCGAGTAGACCGGGCGCATAAGTCGGAGAATTCGTCGCTCGTCAGGTTCTCGTACTTGCCGGTCGCCAGGTCCACGGTGAAGATGTCGCTGACGCCGCTGGTCAGTGCCGAAAACACGATCGTCGAGCCGTCGGGCGAGAACGACGGCGATTCGGGCTCGTCGACGAACCGCATCGGGATCTTCATCTCGACCTTGCGGTCCGTCACGTTCTGGACGATCGAGCGCGCGCTCCTTCTCGGTGCGGACGAAATAGGCGATCCGATCGCCCTTCGGCGACCACGACAGCCAGTGGACGGTCGTGTAGCGCTCGCCCGGGATGGCGAGGTACGAGAACCCCATGTCCTTGTCGAAGCCCTCGGTGAGGTTCTTGAACTTCGACCCGTCCTTGGCGGACAGCAGCACGATGTCGTACTCGCGGTCCTTCCGGTTGACGGTGACGACCGCGATCAAGTCGCCGGACGGCGACGGCGCGATAGTGAAGCGCCTGCATGAACTCGGTCTTCTCGGGGTCGGGCGCCAGGTTCATGCCGTAGTCGGCCGGCCGCTCCTTGTCGCGGAACGGCGGAAGCGGTCCTTCAGGTAGCGATCGAACGCCTGATCGAACTCGGCGGGCTTCATCCGGAACGCTTCTTCGTACGCGTCCTCGCCGCCGCCGATGACGCTCTTGCGCAGCGCGAAGATGAAGCTGCGGATGCCTTCCTTGCCCCACTTCGCCTCGATGAACTCGAACAGCGCGTGCCCGAGGTTGTAGATCAGGCGCGGGCTGTTGCCGTTGCCGTAGCCCTGGAGCTGGGACATCTTCGGCACGACGTCGGCGACGGCCGCGTCGCGCACCATCATCAGGTCGAGCGGCGTCCAGGCGCCGCGCTCGTAGTCGGACAGCCCTTCGTTCACCCACAGCGGCACCGTCTGCCGGATCAGCGACTGCGGGATCATGTCGAACTCGAACTGGTGCGTCAGCTCGTGGACGACCAGGCCGTAGAGGCGATCGGGCGGATCGTCGAGCGGCAGCACCATGCGCTGCCGGAACGGCTCGGCGAACGCGCCGACGCCCTCCTGCGCCGCCCCCGGAATGACGTTCTGCTGCTCGAACTCGCTGTGCGTCTTGAACAGGATCATCTGCACCTTGAACGACAGGTCGTGGTGCAGGTCGGCGCTGACTCTGCTGGTAGGCGCTCTCCGCGTAGCTGGCGACACGCTCCAGGTGCTTCTCGATCTCCGGGTAGTAGTAAATCTCGAAGTGGTCGGTCGTGTAGATGAACCACTGGAACGAATCGTAATGAATGTTGTTCTTGCCGTAGTAAGGGACAAAGGGCGTCTGGGCGGCAGCGGTCCCGACCAGCGCCGACAGGAGGAGGGCCGGCGGCGACAGGAGCAGTGCGCATAAGCAGTACCTCGGGGTCGGGATAACGCGGGGCTGCCGCGATCTTACTGTGACCGGCGAAGACCTGCAAAGCGCGTGCTGAGCGGTCACGCCTGAAACACGTTTGTTTCCGCCGGCCGGCGCGCCGCCGGGCGACATCTGGAGGCGACAACGTATACTCCGATCGTAGTCCGTCCTGAGTACAGTTGAGTGGCTTTGGCGCGTCGCCGACCCGACGGGCGGGTTCAGAGGAGTCCACGGCGGCGATGGTGGGAATAAGAAGGATGCGCCGGGGTTCTAAATCGATGGCGCGCGGCGACATGCGCATTCGGACGGCCCGATCGGCCGCTTCTGAGTCGGGCGGCCGATCGTCGCGCTCCGCGTCGTTCGAGGCGGAAGCGCTGACCTATCTGGACGGCCTGTACCGCGCCGCGTTGCGCCTGACGCGCGTGCCGGCGGATGCCGAGGACCTGGTGCAGGAGACATATCTGAAGGCCTTTCGCGCCGCCGACAGCTTCGAGCCAGGCACGAACCTGCGGGCGTGGCTGTTCACCATCCTCCACAACACCGCGCGCAACCGTGCCCGTGACCGGGCGCGCGAGCACCTGACCATCGACAGCGACGCCGTCGATCGCGCCGCCGATACGCCGACCGGGCGCCGTCGACACGCCGGAAGCGCTGCCTCCTGCGGGACGTGCTCGCCCCGGAGCTGCAGGCGGCGATTGACGCGCTGCCCGACACCTTTCGGCAGGCCGTCTGGTTACGAGACGTGGAAGAGTTTTCGTATGCCGAAATCGCCGCGATGCTCGAGATTCCGATCGGCACGGTGATGTCGCGCATCTCGCGCGGCCGCCGGATGCTGTTCGATCGCTTGAAGGAGGCCGAGGGTCTTGCCATCAGGACATAGTTGCCCGGCCGTCGATCCGCTCGTCACGCCGTACATCGACGGCGAGCTGTCGCCGGCTGATGCCGTGGCGGTCGACGAACACACCGCCGCCTGTCCGCCGTGCCGGTCGCGGATTGCCGCGGAGCGCGCCGTCGCGCGATCTGCTGCGGGCGCGTCAGGTGGAGCTGCAGTCGCCGGCTCCGGCCGACTTGCGCGCACGATGCGCGCGTGCTTGCCGCGCAGGCCGTTGCGCCGAGTGCTGCCGGCTGCGCGACGCATCCCGCTCGCCACGCGCCTCGCGCCGTTTGCCCTCGTCGCCACGCTCGTCCTGATTGTCGGCGGCGCGTTCCTCTACCGGATGACGCAGATCTCGACGGGTGTGATGGCCGCCGAGCTCACGGCCGATCACCTGAAGTGCGCGGTCTTGAATGCTGTTGCCGGCACTGCCCAGTCTGCCGCGTTCGTCGAGAGCTCGATGTCGTCCCGTTTCGGCTGGCAGGCCGAGTTGCCCGAACATCCGGAAGACGCCGGCCTCGAGCTGGTGGGCGCGCGCCCGTGTCTGTACGGTGAAGGAACCGTCGCACACATCATGTACAAGCACCAGGGCAGCACCGTCTCGGTGTTCATGCTGCCGCGAAGCCACCGGCCGGAGGAGCACTTCGGCCTGCTTGGTCACCAGGCGGCGATCTGGTCGACGGGCGATCGGACGTTCGTGGTCATTGCACGCAAATCGCAGGAAGAGCTCGAACGAATCGCCGCGTTCATTCACGACCAGCTGAGATAATGTAATGGCTGGAGTAGACGATGAAATGGGTTCTGGCCAGTGTTGGCGCGGTGGCGCTCGCCGCCGTTACGATCACGTCCGCGATGCCGTGGCTGCGGCATACCGACGAGTCATCCGAGCGCGGAGGCCTGTCCGCTCGACGCGCAGCCCGCCAACCTCAACTTCACGTTGAAGGACATGAACGACAAAGACGTCACGCTTGTCCAGCTATAAGGGCAAGGTGATCCTGCTCGACTTCTGGGCCACCTGGTGCGGCCCGTGCAAGGTCGAGATTCCTGGCTTCGTCGACATGCAGAACACCTACGGCCCGAAGGGCCTGCAGGTGATCGGGATCTCGATCGACGATCGCGCCGATCAGCTCAAGCCGTTCGCCGCCGAGTTCAAGATGAACTACCCGGTGCTGCAGGGCCTCGGCCGCGACGATGTCACTGACGCGCTGGGTCCGATGCTCGGCCTGCCGACGACGATCATCATCTCGCGCGACGGAAAGATCTGCGCGACGCACGCCGGGATGACGTCGAAGGAAGTCTTCGAGAACCAGATCAAGGAACTGCTGTGACCTGCGTGATATGATGGCGGCGCGATGCTGAAGGGCTTCACTCACGCGCGTCTGGCCTGCGGCTGCCGCATCACGTTTCGCGACGGCGTCGAAGGCAGTCCGGTGACTGTCGTCGTCGACGAGAAGTCGCCGGCCTGCACGCTGACGCTGCACGTCCGCGATCTGCCGCTGTACGACTATCGCGAAGCGCTGCGGCCGTCGACGAGGCTCGGGCCTGCCGAGGAAGAGGAATTCGAAGAAGAAGGCTAGCGGAACCGCGATCCGCCGCTGACCGTCTTTCGATAATGACGTTCGTTACGGGGCTCATGCCCCGTTTCGTGTTTCCGCCCCCTCTAGCCCATTCCATGGCTGATCGGCCAGATGCCTGATCTGAAAGACGAACTCGCGGCGCTCCGCATCGAGCGCGAACCGCAGCACGCGGGCGCCGGCCGCTGGATCGGCTGGACCGTCGTCCTGCTGGTCGTCGCCGGCGCAGCGGTCGGCGGGTGGCGCTACTTCACGCGCGTGCGGCCGGTCGACGTCGAAACGGCGACCGTCTCCGAGCGCGCCGCCGGCACGCAGGCCGCGGTGCTGAACGCGTCGGGTTACGTCACGGCGCGCCGCCGCGCGACCGTGTCGTCGAAGATCACCGGCAAGGTGATCGGAGGTCAACGTCGAGGAAGGCATGGCGGTCCGCGAAGGACAGGTGCTCGCGCGGCTCGACGACGCGACGTCGCGCGCGGCGCTGGCGCTCGCCGAGGCGCAGGCCGAAGCGGCGCGGCGAGCCGTCCGCGAGAACGAAGTGCGCCTCGCCGAGGCGCGCGTTTCGCTCGGCCGCGTGCTGCAGCTGGTGAAGGATCAGCTCTCGACGCAGGCCGAGGTCGACAAGGCGCAGGCGGAAGTCGATTCGCTCGACGCGCGGATTGCGCGCGGCGCGCGAACAGGTGCGCGTCGCCGAGCGGCAGACCGAGCTCGAACGGACCAATCTCGACAACACGGTCATCCGCGCGCCGTTCAGCGGCGTGGCGATTTCCAAGGATGCGCAGCCCGGGGAGATGGTGTCGCCGGTCTCGGCCGGCGGCGGCTTCACCCGCACCGGCATCTGCACCATCGTCGACATGCGATCGCTCGAGATCGAAGTCGACGTGAACGAGAGCTACATCAACCGCGTGCAGCCGGATCAGAGAGTCAGCGCGACCCTCAACGCGTATCCGGAGTGGCAGATTCCGGCGAAGGTCATCACGACCGTGCCGACGGCCGATCGCCAGAAGGCGACGGTGCTCGTGCGCATCGGCTTCGACCCCTCGGCGAGCTCAGGGTCGCCCCGAGCGGCGTCGAGGGGTGAGCTCGATCCGCGGATCCTGCCGGACATGGGCGTCAAGGTGACGTTCCTGCGCAGCGACGACGCCGCGTCGCCGACTGCGACCGCGCAGGCACAGCCGGTGACGCTCGTGCCGAAGGCGGCCGTCACGGGCCGACGGCGATCAGTCCTATGCCTTCGTCGTCGCCGGCGATACTGCCGAACGGCGCGCGGTCCGGATCGGCGGCATCGACGGCGATCGGCTGGAAGTAATCGCAGGTCTTCGCCCCGGCGAGGTCGTGGTCGTCTCGCCGCCGGCCGAGCTCTCGAATGGTGCGAAAATCCAGGTGAAGTAGACGCGCTATGGCAAACGATTCACTCGTTACGGTTCGCGACGTTCACAAGCACTTCACGCGCGGCAGCGAGCGCATCGACGTCCTGAAGGGCGTCAACCTCGACATTCCGCAAGGCGACTTCCTTGCGCTGATGGGCCCGTCCGGGTCCGGCAAGACGACGCTCCTCAACCTGATCGGCGGGCTCGACGCGACGACCGGCGGTACGGTGGAAGTCGGCGGCGTGAACATCGGCCAGCTGGGTGGAAGCCAGCTCTCGAAGTGGCGCGCGCGGAACATCGGCTTCGTCTTTCAGCTGTACAACCTGCTGCCGGTGCTGACGGCGGAGCGCAACGTCGAGCTGCCGCTCCTGCTGACCAATCTCTCGAAAAGCGAACGGATGAAGCGGGTGGGCATCGCGCTGAAGGTGGTTGGCCTCGCCGATCGCGCCAGGCACTACCCGCGGCAGCTGTCCGGCGGCCAGGAACAGCGCGTCGGCATCGCGCGCGCCATCGTCACCGATCCGACGCTGCTGCTGTGCGACGAGCCCACCGGCGATCTCGATCGCAAGGCCGGCGACGAGATCCTCGATCTGCTCCAGGCGCTGAACCGCGATCACGGCAAGACGATCATCATGGTCACGCACGATCCGCACGCGGCCGAGCGGGCGCGCCGCACGCTGCACCTCGACAAGGGCGTCCTTGCCGACGAGTCTGTCCCCGCCGCCGTCCCAGGCCGAGGATGAATCCATGAAATTCTTTCCCCTCATCTGGAAGAACGTCTGGCGGCGCAAGTTCCGCACGACGTTCACGCTCCTGTCGATCTTCATCGCCTTCGTGCTGTTCGGCGTGCTGATGACGATTCGCACGGCGTTCAGCTTCGGCGTCGAGGTCGCCGGCCTCGATCGGCTCGTCCTGATCAACAAGGTCACGCTGATCATGCCGCTGCCGCTCTCGTATCAGGCGGAGCTGGAGCGGGTGCCCGGCGTCGAAACCGTCACGCATCAGACGTGGTTCAACGGGATGTACCGCGACCAGACGACGCCGCTGACGACCATCGCGATCGACCCCGAGACCTGGCCCAGCGTCTACAAGGAGTTCGTCATTCCGCCCGAGCAGTGGAAGGCCTTCCGGGCGATCGGCAGGGCGCCATCGTCGGCAGGGATCTGGCCGAGCGAATGGAGTGGAAGGTCGGCGATCGTGTGCCGCTGCGCAGCACGATCTACCAGCCGAAGCCGGGATCGGGGTGGGAGTTCAACATCGACGGCATCTACGACGCCGGCGAGGGCGTCGACAAGACGCAGTTCTTCTTCCAGTACGACTACCTCGTCGAGAACAGCAGCACGCCCCCGCAGAAAGGGCTCGTCGGCTGGTACGTCGTCCGGATCGCCGATCCGGATCAGGCCGTCACGCTGAGCCGCAGGTTCGACGAGATGTTCGCCAACTCGCCGATTCGAGACCCGGACGACCACCGAGAAGGGCTTCGTCGAAGGGTTTGCGACGCAGGTCGGCGACATCGGCGCGATCATGGTGGCGATTTCGTCGGTCGTGCTCTTCATGTTCGGCCTGGTGGCCGCCAGCACGATGGCGCAGTCGGTGCGCGAGCGGACCAGCGAACTCGCGGTGCTGAAGACGCTCGGGTTCGCCGACGGCGCGATCCTCGCGCTGGTGCTCGCCGAGTCGCTGTTCATCGTGTTCGTCGGCGGCGGCCTCGGCCTTGGCCTCGCGTGGATGCTGGTGCAGAGCGGCGACCCGACCGGCGGCCTGCTCCCGGTCTTCCTGCTGCCGGCGCGCGACGTGATGATCGGCGTCGGCCTGATGGTGGGGATGGGGCTCCTGGCGGGCGTCATGCCGGCGGTCGCCGCGATGCGGCTGCGCATTACCGACGCGCTTCGCAGAGCGTAGCGCTAGAACGTAGAACGTAGAACGTAGAACGTTCGAGGTAACGTCTGATGAGATGGTTGCGCCAGTTGTGGGCGGTGCTCGTGCTGAGCGTGCGGACGATCCCGCAGCGCTTCAGTTCCTCCGCGGTCGCGATCGTCGGCATCGCCGGCGTCGTCGTCGTCTTCGTATCGGTCCTGTCGATTGCCGCGGGGTTCGGCGCCGCGCTGCAGGGCGCGGGCTCACCGCGCCGGGCGCTGGTGCTGCGCAGCGGATCGGACAGCGAGATGACCAGCGGCTTCGAAGGACCCGACGCCGACGTGATCAAGCAGGCGCCCGGCCTCTTCCGCGAAGGGCAGAACGCGCTGGTGTCGGCCGAACTCTACGTCATCATCGACCTGCCGAAGCGCTCCAGCCCCGACAAGCCTGCGAACGTCCCGCTGCGCGGCATCGAGCCGATCGCGATGAAGGTCCGCGACGATGTCTCGATCGTCGAGGGCCGGATGTTCCAGTTCGGCACCAACGAGGTGATCGTCGGGCGCGGCGCGCACAGCCAGTTCATCAGCACCAACGTCGGCGACACGATCGACTCAGGCAAGAACCGGTGGCAGGTCGTCGGCGTATTCGAGGCGGACGGCGGCGTCGCCGAGACGGAGATCTGGGGTGACGTGCGGACGCTGCAGGGCGTCTACCAGCGGGGCAACACGCTTCCAGGTGGTGCTGGCGCGGCTCGAGTCGGAGGACTCGCTGCGGACGTTCAGCGACTGGCTGACGACGAACCCGCAGCTGAACGTGATGGTGCGGCGCGAGAACGAGTACTACGCGGCGCAGTCGCAGGTGATGACGCAGCTCATTCAATCCATCGGCTTCGGGATTGCCGGCGCTGATGGGCATCGGCGCGGTGTTCGGCGCGATCCTCACGATGTACACCGCGGTTGCGACGCGCGCGCGCGAGATTGCGACGCTGCGCGCGCTCGGCTTCAACACGGCGGCCGTCCTGGCGTCGGTGGTCGGAGAATCGATGGCGCTCGGCGCCATCGGCGGCCTGATCGGCGGTATCATTGCTTACATAGGGTTCAACGGCTATCAGACGTCCACGATGAACTTCCAGACGTTCAGCCAGGTGGCATTCGCGTTCCGGGTGACGCCCGGACTGCTCGTCACCGGCCTGGGCTACGCGCTGGCGATGGGATTCATCGGCGGCTTGTTTCCTGCGATTCGTGCGGCCCGCCTGCCGATTCCGACCGCGCTCAGAGAGCTTTGAGCGCGAACGGGAGCGGCCCCCCTTCACTTCTTTTCGGTATCGACCGAAAAGGAATATGGAGAGTCTTGCTTGCTGACTAGGTTGACCGTCTGTGTGTTTTGGGTTGTCCAGGCGTCCGCGCTTCTCGTTTTCTTCGTGCCGTTTGCTTGGGGTTTGGTGGGCTTGTGGGCGGTATCGCACTTCCTGCGCGCGATCGGGCTGACGCTGGCCTTTCACCGCTTCTTTGCGCACCGTGCGTTCCAGATGCACCGCGCGGCGCGCTTCTTCTGGACGCTGGTCGGGACCGCCGCGATGCAGAAAGGGCCGCTCTGGTGGGCCGGGCATCACGTCAATCACCACCGCTTCGCCGACCGCGACGGTGATCCGCACAGCCCGATGGTCAGCGGCGTGTATTACGCGCACATCGGCTGGTTCCTGAACGACGCCCGGCACGATGCGGCTCGAGGCGACCAATCCGGTGATTCGCGATTTCAAGGGCGTGCCGGAGATCGCGTGGCTCGATCGGTATTTCTTCGCCCCGCCGCTCGCGCTCGCGATCGCGATGTACCTGATTGGCGGGATGCCGTGGCTGGTCTGGGGCTTCTGTCTGCCGACCGTCACCCTGGCGCACGCGACCTTTGCCATCAACACCGTCAACCACATGTTCGGGTCGCGCCGCTTCGACACCATCGACGAGTCGCGGAACAATGCCCTGACGGCGCTGTTCGCGGTGGGCGAAGGTTGGCACAACAACCATCACCGCTATCAGCGCGCCGCCCGGAACGGGTTCTACTGGTGGGAGTTCGACCCGACCTGGTACGTCATCCGCGCGATGCAGCTCGTCGGGCTGGCCTGGGACGTCAAGGTTGTGCCCGCGCGGATTTACGTGGAAGCCCGGGCGACCCGGCAGCACAAGCCGAACAGTGCCGTCGATCATCCACCTGCCGGACTCCACCTGCCGGACATCCATATGCCGGACATTCATATGCCGGAGCCCCGGCCCATCGGCCTCGAACCCCTCGAAGACTAGCCAGCGGCTGCGTCTTCGCCTCTCCCGTTTCCGTTGACAAACCGCTCCCACGGCCGCAACATTCTGGTCGTTTACTACCGATCCGCCTGAGGCCCTGCTTTCAGGCGTTTAAGAGAGGTTCAGCTCATGGCAAACCAGGACGATCAGACCGTCTAGACGATGTGTCGCGGCGCAATTTCATCAAGGGCGTGATCGCGGCGGGGGCCGCGGTGTCGTCGGCGGCGTATGTGTTCCGCGGGAAGCCGCTGCGCGGCCAGCAGGGCGCGCCCGGCAGCGTCGAACGGCTGATCACGCTGAACGTCAACGGCCAGGAACGGCGCGTGGACGTGATGAAGCAGGAAACGCTGGCGATGACGCTGCGCTACAAGCTGGGGCTGACGGGCACCAAGCTCGGATGCGACCGCGCGGAGTGCGGCGCGTGCACGGTGCTGATGGACGACATCCCGCGCTATTCGTGCTCGACGCTGACGCACTCGGTGCGCGGCAAGAAGATCACGACGATCGAAGGGCTGGCGGCGGCCGACGGCACGCTGCATCCGGTGCAGCAGGGCGTGGTCGCGGAACAGGGCTTCCAGTGCGCGTTCTGCATGCCGGGCTTCGTGATGGCGACGGTCGGGTATCTGAAGACGACCCCGAATCCGACGCGGCAGGAACTGGCGCACGGCATCTCGGGGAATCTGTGCCGCTGCCAGGACTACGACAAGATTCTCACGGCGATGATGCACGGCGCCGAGCTGATGCGGAAGGCGTAGAGGCGAGCCACCTCCGCGCTTCGCGCTACGGTGGCCAAGGGATGTCCGCTTGCCCACCGTAGCTCGCGAGTGTTGTTCGCGAGCGAAGGTGGGAGGCGAGGCATCAGCGTCAGTTCGCGGCGGGGGTGGGGCCCCGCCGCCAGTGAAAAAGCGCCTGCGGCGATGCCGAGCCGAGGACAAGCGAATCCGAGGCGAGGCATCAGCGTCAGTTCGCGGCGGGGGTGGGGCCCCGCCGCCAGTGAAAAAAGGTGATCGCAATGCCAAAACTGGTCGGCCAGAACTACACGACGCCGGACCTGGTGGCGAAGGTCACCGGGAAGGCGAAGTATGCGGAAGACTTCCGCGCCGAGGGGATGCTGTTCGCGAAGCTGCTGCTGAGCCCGATGCCGCACGCGCGCGTGCGTGCGCATCGACACGAGCGCGGCGATGGCGATGCCCGGGCGTCAAGGCGATCCTCACCGTCGACGATCTCCCCGGCGTGGCCGCCGGAGCGGAGCTCGGCGAGAACGTCGAGCGTCGACGATCAGCGAACGCGGCCTCACGATGGAGCCGCTCTACGAAGGTGAGCCGATTCTCGCGGTCGCGGCCGTCGACGAGTTCACGGCCACGGAAGCCGTCGAGAAGATTCAGATCGAGTACGAGCCGCTGCCCGTTTGCCGTCGATCCGATTGCGAGCCTGAGACCCGGCAGCGCGAACGCCCGAGAGACGGGCAACGTGTGGATGCCTGCGACCCCGCCTGCCGGCGGTGCCGCCGCGGCGCGCGGAGGAGCTCGCGGGGAGCAAGCTGCGCAGGGTGCACCGGGTGCGCGAGGTGCTGAAAGTGCGCAGGGCGCGCCAGCGGCGCGCGGTGGAGCGGAAGCGGGAGCTGCCGCCGAAGGACGCGGCGCGGGTGCGGCGCGCGGTGGAGAAGGCGCGGCGCGCGGTGGCGAGGCAGCCGCCCGCGGCGGCGCCCAGGGTCGCGGCGAAGGCGGACGCGGCGAACCGGCCGCTGCGGCCCCGGCGCGTGGCGGGCGCGGTGGCGGCGGCGGTGCGGACCGCAGGTCGGCGAGTTGAAGTGGACCGACGCGGAGTTCGCCGAGGCCGGCGACCAGCTGCCGCTCGGCCGTCACACGACGAGTGGCCGTTCGGCGACATCGAAGCCGGCTTCAAGGAAGCGGCGCTCGTCCTCGACGAAACCTTCGTCGGCCAGAACACGAGCCATCAGGTGCTCGAACCGCGCTCGGCGATGGCGTACTGGCAGAACGGCAAGCTGTTCCTGCACGCCGGCACGCAGAGCACCGTCCAGACCGTCGGCTCGATCGCGCGCTGGGTCGGCATCCCCGCCAGCGACGTCGTCCTCATCAGCGAGTACACCGGCGGCGGCTTCGGCAGCCGCATCCCGGGCTACATCGCGATGGCGATTCCGGCGCTCCTGTCGAAGAAGGCCAACGCGCCGGTGATGATGCGCATCACGCGCGAAGACGATCACTACATCGGGCGCGCGCGTCCGGCGCTGCACTCGCGCGCCAAGGTCGGCTTCGCGAAGGACGGCCGCATCACCGCGCTCGACTTCTTCGTCGTCGCGGAGAACGGTCCGTACGATCAGGTCGGCGACGGCGGATCGGCCGGCGACGATCATCTCGCTCGCGTATCAGCCGAAGACGATGCGGTGGCGCGGCGCTGTCGGTGCTCACCAACACGCCGCCGCGCGGCGCGCAGCGCGCGCCGGGCGGCATGCAGGGCGTCGCCGTCGATGGAGCCGATCCTGGCGAAGGCGGCGCGTCAAGCTGGGCATCGACGAGGTCGAGATCCACAAGATCAACGCGCCGGCAGGCAAGGCGCCGTTCGGCGCGCCGAACCGCGCGCGGCCAGCAGCAGCTACGTGACGAGCGCGTTCGTGAAGGAAGCGCTCGACAAGGGCGCCGAGATCTTCAACTGGGAGGAGAAGAAGGCGCGCAGCGGCAAGCGCGTCGGCACGAAGGTGCGCGGCTCCGGCGTGGCGGTCAGCACCTACTCCGCCGGGTCGACCGGCTTCGACGGCCTGCTGATCGTCCGTCCCGACGGCAAGGTCCAGATTCAGTCGGGCGTCGGCAACCTCGGCACGCACGCGATGTTCGACGTGCATCGTGTCGCGGCGGAGATCCTCGGCGTCGCCGTGGGAACAGTGCGAGGTCGTCTTCGGCGACACGAGCAAGAACCTGCCGTGGACCTGCTCGTCGGGCGGCAGCCAGACCGCGCACGCGATGACGCGCGCCGCGCACGCCGTCGGCACCTACGCCAAGACGCTGATTCAGGAAGTCGCCGCGAAGACGCTCGGCGGGAATCCCGCGAGCTATCAGGTGGCCGAACGGCCGCGTGTTGGGCGGCGGCGCGCAGCATGACGTTCGCGCAGGTCGCACAGAAAGCGATCGAGCTCGGCGGCAAGTACGACGGCCACGAGCCGCCCGAAGACGTGAACAACTGGACGAAGACGTCGATGAAGAACCTGGCGGGCCAGGGACTCATCGCCGCCGCGCGCGACAACTACCCGCGCGACGGCCAGTCGCGCTCCTTCGTCGTCGGCTTCGCGGAAGTCGAAGTCGACGTCGAGACCGGCGCAGTTCACGATTCTCGAGTACGCGGCGGTCGTCCGACGTCGGCACGGTGCTGAACCCGCGCAGCCTGCAGGGCCAGACCTTCGGCGGCTCGATGCTCGGCATCGGCCACGCGATCGGTCAGAAGTGGGTCTACGACCAGCACTACGGCGTGCCGCTCGCCAAGCGGTTCCACTACAACAAGCCGCCGACGATTCTCGACGCGCCCGCGGACGTTCACGTACGCGGCGCTCGATATTCCCGATCCGGAGACGCCGGTCGGCGTGCGCGGCGTCGGCGAGCCTCCGGTCGGCGCAGGCTGCGGCGCGGTGCTGAACGCGATTGCGGCGGCGGTCGGCGACGAGGTGTTCAAGCGGATGCCGGTGTCACCGGACATGATTCTGGCCGCGCTCGAAGCGGGCCGCCCGGCGCACGAGGCGTTGACGGCGAATATCTAAGACGAGGACGCCGAGGTAGCCGAGGACGCAGAGCGCAGAGGTCTCTCAGCAGCGCCTGCGGCCATGCGAGCCCGAGGACCGGTTTCTTCCGAGGGCGAGCATCAGCGTAAGAACGCGGCGGGGGTGGGGCCCCGCCGCCAGTGAAAGAAGTGAGGCAGCGATGGCCGTAATTCGCGACGTGATGCCGGTGTTCGAGCTGTTCCAGCCGGCGACTGTGGACGATGCGCTGGCGCTGCTGGACCGGCACGGGTCGGACGCGTGGATTCTGGCGGGCGGGCTGGACACGTTCGACTGGCTGAAGGACCGGTCGAAGCGGACCAACGTGGTGATCGACCTGAGCCAGGTGAACGAGCTGCGCGGGATCAAAGAGGTCGACGGCGGCCTGGAGATCGGCGCGCTGACGACGTTGACCGAGGTGGTGAAGCATCCCGGTGGTGCGGGAGCGCTACGGGCTGCTGATGGAAGCGGCGGAGCTGGTGGCCTCGCCGCAGATCCGGAACCAGGGGACGCTGGGCGGGAACGTGTCGCAGGACACGCGGTGCTGGTATTACCGGAGCGGGTGGACGTGCTACCGGGCGGGCGGGAACATCTGCTACGCGGACACGCCGACGGCGATCAACCGGGAGCACGCGATTCTGCAGGCGGACCGGTGCGTGGCGGTGAGCCCGTCGGACACGGCGCCGGCGCTGATTGCGCTGGAGGCGTCGATGGTGATCAAGAGCCTGCGGCGGCGAGCGGATGGTGCCGGCGGAAGAGTACTTCGTGGGGCCGGACATCGACATCACGCGGATGACGGTGCTGCGGCCGGGGGAGCTGCTGACGGCGATCCGGATCCCGGGGACGTGGGCGGGGGCGCAGTTCTACTTCGAGAAGGTGCGGGACCGGCAGGTGTGGGACTTCCCGCTGGTGAACGTGGCGTCGGCGATCAAGGCGTCGGGGAACACGATTCAGGCGGCGCGGATCGCGGTGGGGGCGGTGGCGGCGACGCCGCTGCGGCTGACGGCGGTGGAGCAGGCGATGGCGGGGAAGCCGCGGAACGAAGAGACGGCGACGCGGGCCGGCGAACTGGCGGTCGAAGGGCGCGCAGCCGCTGCGCTACAACGGCTACAAGATCCCGCTGATGCGCAACCTCGTCAAGCGCGCGATTCGCGGACAAGGCGCGACGCGGACGACGTAACCAATCATCAGCGCCTGCGGCCATGCCGAGCCGAGGAACCGGTTTTTTATCCGAGGCGAGGCATCAGCGTAAGTACGCGGCGGGGGTGGGGCCCCGCCGCCAGTGGAAAAAAGTTGGCAAAGCGCGTCTAGAAGCAACGCTGCCCGAGAGTGATGCGCTTCTTTTCAGCTCTTATCGGTACAGCCAAGGCCGCCGCTTCCGGTTCTCCCGCTCGAAGCGCTCCGCATCCCCCCGGTGTTTGAGCACTTCTTCGAGATCATCGATCCCCGACAACAGGTTGTTTCGTAACCGCGGGTTCATCGAGAAACCGATCGCCGGCATTCGAGGACGCTCGACGACTTCGCGCTCGAGGTCGATCGTCGTCGTCACCGTCGGATCGACTGCGGTGGCGCTAGCGAGCGTGGCGATCGCATCGGGGCCGACTGTTACCGGCAGCAGACCGTAAACAAAGCAATCCTCGTAGAACACCGGTCCAAAACTGGGAGCGATCACGGCTCGCATGCCGCACCCCACCAGCCGCATGACCGCATATGCCTGCAGGCTGCCAAGTCCGAACTGTGCTCCAGCGATCAGAATCGATGCATTGCGGTACGCCGCCTGATTGAGCACGAACTCGGGATTCTCAGCACCGTCCGGAAAGTAGCGCAGTCCCTCGAAGCAATGCTGCCCGGGGTGGTCGTGTACTCCTGGCGTGATCGGGTGCTGGTGTGGATGAGGGGCCGGCGGATGGGGGCCATGCCCGTGCATGTGCATTTCGGGCACGAGGGGAGCGATGACCTCGAGCTCGACATGCGATCGCAGAAACGGTGCGGCGACGCCCACGTGCCGTACGAAGCGGGGACCGTTAGCCACATCACCCTCCGCGGTTCAGTCGTCGCTCGGGTCGTCTGCCGGCGCCTCTTGCCCGGAGGCGTAGAGCCACGGTCGGCGATTCCTGTCTTCGATTCGAAACGCGGCGGCGACCTGTTGGTGCTCGAGCAGCTCATCGAGGTCGTCCAGGCTCTCCAGAAGCTTGCGGCGCACCCGCGGAGGAGCGTCGAAGGAGAAGCTTCCCAGCCCGGGGACCTCGACGGTCTGGCATTCGAGGTCGACGGTGATCAGCTCGCTGGGACTTGCTTCGAGCCGCGCGCCAATCGCATCGATCGTCTGGTCGGCCAGCGCCACCGGCAGGATGCCCTGTCGCACCGCTTCCGAGACGAACCTCGCATCGAAGCCCGGCGCGATGACGGCACGAATGCCAATGCACGTCAGGCGGGAAACCTCTGCGTTCGCGACCGCGATCGATGGCGCCTGCCCCGGCGCACCGTCAGGTGGGCGCGAAAGGAGCACAGCGGTCCCGGAATGCCGTACGAAACGAGGAACGCCCGGCGAGGGAGCGTTCGACGCCGGAACAATCGGCAGGAGTTTCACGGGCCCTACGGATTGTTGGCCTGGAAGACCCAGGGACGGTTCTTGCGCTGCGCCCCCTCGAACGCGTCGATCTTCTCGCCGTAGGCCTGCAGTTCCTGAAGGTTGCTCAGGCCCTTCAGAAACTTGGTGCGGACCCGCGGTTCAATCCTGAAGGCGATCGGTTCCATGCCGCGGATCTGGATCGTCTCCTTCTCGAGATCCACGGTCATGGTGTTCGCGGGGTTGGCCAGGGCCCATGCGGCGAGCTTGTCGACCAGCGGCCGCGGCAGAGCGATGGCGATCAACCCTTGCTGCACGCTGTTGTCGTAGAACAGCGGGCCGAAACTTTCCCCAATCACGACGCGAATGCCGCCATCCATCGGTCGGCTGACCGCCGTGCCGCGTGAGCTGCCGGTGCCGAAATTCTTCCCGACGATCAGGATCGAGGCCCTGCGGTATCCGTCGCGATTGAGGATGAAGCCCGGGCGCTCGCGGCCATCGGAGTAGAACCGGATCGGCTCGAACGCGGCCGTCTCCCTCGTCATTCCCGGCGTCGGCGGTTTGCCGAGCGGCGAAATGACATCGGTGTCGACGTTGTCCAGCATCAGCGGTGCTGCGGTGCCGACGTGAATCGGCGCCACGCGCGGCGCGCGCTGGAGGCGAGCCGCACCGTCCTGGTCCTGCCGTGTGGTCGTCATACTTGCTCTCCAGCCATCAGCCGACGGACGTCGACGATGCGCCCGGCAATCGCCGCCGCAGCCGCCATTGGCGTGCTGACGAGATGCGTGATCGCGTCGATCCCCTGGCGGCCGATGTAATTGCGATTGGAGTTGGACGCAGAGCGCTTGCCTTTGGCGACCAGATCGCCGTTCGAACCGTAGCACTTGGAGCAGCCAGGCTCGCGCCAGTCGAACCCGGCCTCCTTGAAGATCCGGTCGAGACCCTCGGCCTCGGCCTGGCGCTTGATGGGCCTCGAACCCGCGACCACCCAGGCGAGCACGTTGGGAGCCACTTTGCGCCCCTTGACCACCTGCGCCGCCAGTCGAAGATCGCTGATGCGGCTCTCCGAGCAGGAGCCGATGAACACTTCGTCGATCGGGGTCCCGGCAATCGGATCGCCTGGCTCGAGCCGCGTGTAGTCGAGCGCGGCGCGGTACGCCTCGCGTTTGCCGGCCGGGGCCCGGTCCGGATCCGGAACGCGGCCGCTGATCCCGATGACGTGCTCCGGGCTGACACCCCAGGTGACCTGCGGCTCCAGGCGCGACATGTCGATCGTTTCGTCGCGATCGAACACGGCGTCCGGATCGCTGGGGATCGTTCGCCAGTAGGCCAGTGCCTGGTCCCAGTACTCGGCGCGCGGCCGGAACTCGCGCGTCGCCATGAATTCGAAAGTCTTGTCGTCGGGCGCGACCATGCCGGTCGCCGCGGCCATTTCAATGGCCAGGTTGCAGATCGTCATCCGCTGCTCGACGCTGAGCGTCCGAGCGACCAGTCCTGCGTATTCCACGGCGCAGCCGTTGCCGGCATCGGCTCCGAGTGTCCCAATCGTGTGAAGAATCGCATCTTTAGGGCCGACCCACGGTCCGAGCGCGCCGGTCATGTTGACGCGCAACGTGCGGGGCCGCTCTCGCAGGACGGTGCCCGTGATCAGGACATTCTGCGGACTCTCTCCGCCCCAGGAGACGCAACCGAGGGCCCCGTGCGTACACGTGTGACTGTCGCCGGCGACCATCAACATGCCTGGCTGCGTCAGTCCCGTTTCAGGACCGACGACGTGTTGAATGCCATGACGCGGATCGTCGATGCCGAAGGACGGGATGCCCAGCTTCTTCATCTCATCGGCGTAATCGACGTAAGCGCGCCAGCCGTCGCCTCGATTCAGCGAGCGGTTCGAGTAGCGCTCCGGCGACGTCGAGACGGAATGGTCGATCACCGTCCAGACCAGCTGCGGATTGCGGATCGTCGCCCCGCGCGCCAGCAGATCGTGAATGAGCTCGGGACCGCCGTCAGCGATGAGCAGCCGATCGACGTGAAGGATCGACGTGATCCCGCCAAGGTGTGCCACTTCGTGTTCGTCCCAGATCTTGTCGTACATGGTCTTCGAGCCCGCGCGCCGCTGGGCCGCCGACTGCTGCGGGAACAAGCCGTATGCGAGGCCGGCACCGACGGAGGTCCTGATGAAGTCTCGTCTCTGCATTCCGCACCCCCGAAGACTGAACCGGCAGAACGATAGCTGGAGGGAACGAACACGACAAGATGTTTTCCGGGATAACCGCAGCTCAGCCGTGGCGCGCTGTCTGCAGTTCAATAGAAAAGGAACTTGCGAAGATGGCCGACGCGGGTTGAGAATCCGCCAGGAATTTCGAGGGCTACTCATCGACCCAACGACCTCTGTGCGAACTCGGTTTTGACGGGAGGGCGGCATGAGCGTTCGGCGAAGGGTTCTGTTGATCGTGTGCGGTCTCGCGGCTTTCTTCAGTCTCACCTCCACGGCGCATGCGCAAAGTGCAATTGCCGGCGTCGCCAGGGACACCAGCGGCGCAGTCCTTCCCGGGGTCACCGTCGAAGTATCGAGCCCCGCGCTGATCGAACGGGTCCGATCGGGGGTGACCGACGCGCGGGACAATACAAGATTATCGACCTGCGCCCGGGCATTTACGCCGTCACGTTTACGCTGCCCGGGTTCAACACCGCCAAGCCTGAAGGCATCGAGGTCGTCGCCGAGACGACGGCGCAGGTGAACGGAGAACTGCGCGTCGGCGCCCTCGAAGAAACCATCACGGTCAGCGGCCAGACGCCGGTCGTCGACGTGCAGAGCGCGTCGGCGCAGCGCACCGTGATGTCACGCGACGTGATGGACGCCATGCCGACGGCCCGCAACATCGGGGCGATCGGCATTTTGATTCCCGGGACCGGTCTCCAGGCGGGCGGCGGCGGGTTCCTGGCCTACGACGTGGGCGGTACCGGCCTGCTGCAGCAGTCGCCGCTGTCGTATCACGGCTCCAACGACTCGGTGATGGCCGTCGATGGGATGCGGATGAATAACTTGTGCGGCAGCGGGCAGTTCAGCGCGATGTACTGGAGCGATTCGATGTTCTCGGAGATCAGCTATGCCACCGGCGCCGACTCCGCCGAGATGGGACAGGGCGGTCTCCGCATCAACATGATTCCGAAGGACGGCGGCAACAGCTACAAGGGAACCTTCTTCGGGAACTGGGCCAACCGCTCGATGCAATCGCCCAACCTCGATCAAGAGCTGATCGATCGCGGCCTGCAGAGCATCGGGCGACTCGATCGGATGTGGGATACGACCTTCTCCATGGGCGGGCCGATCATGCGCGATCGAGTCTGGTTCTTCGGCACCGCGGGCTGGAAGGATCTCGAGCAAGACCGTTCCCGACAGCTTTCATGACGCCAACCTGTTCGACTACGTCTTCACCTACGACTACGGACAGCCTGGCCACGACGAGGGCTATCAGAAGACCGCGAACGCGCGCGTGACCTGGCAGGCGACTGCCAGGGACAAGATCAGCGCGTCGTACGATATCCACGACAAGTTCCGCGGCCACAAGGGGATCATCTCGACCATCGCGCCCGATTCGGCGGTGGAGTACGTGCTCCCGCTGCTTTACAGCTTCCAGACCAAGTGGACGTCCACGGTCACCAGCCGCATGCTGCTCGAGGCCGGGTTCACCAGGTATTACGAGGACAGCGACGAGCGGAACAGGACTGGGTCACACCGGACACGTATTCGATTACCGATCAGAACACCGGCATGCAATACGGTGCGTACCCGATTGGTTCGCAATATCAGTTCAACGAGCTCCAGACGTTCCGCGTGGCCGCATCCTACGTGACCGGATCGCATGCGCTGCAAAGCGGCATGACGTTCGGGCGTGGCCTACGGATCACACGTCTCTTCTACATCGGGGACCTCACGGCCACCTTCCGCGACGATCGTCCGTTGAACGCCACGCTGCGGATTCCCACCGATCAGCACGAGCGGATCGCCGGCGACCTCGGCATCTGGATTCAGGACAAATGGACGCTCCGCCGCGCGACGATGAACCTCGCACTTCGGTACGACAGCTTCCGGGGCAGCGTGGACGCGCAGGACTTGCCCGCCGGCCGGTGGAATCCGGCGGCGCACTTCGAGGAAGTGAGCAACGCGCCGAACTGGAAGGACCTCTCGCCGCGTCTCGGCGTGGCCTATGACGTCTTCGGCAACGGCAAGACTGCCGTCAAGGTGAACCTGAGCCGGTACGTCGCGGCGCAGACCGTCGCGTTTGCGGCCAGCGTCAATCCGATGACCACCATCGGGCTCTCCGACACGCGCACCTGGGCCGACGACGGCGACTTCATTCTCGAAACCGAGGAGTTGGGACCGACTCAAAATCAGAACTTTGGCAAGATCGTTCCGTCGACGACCGTGACCGACGCCGCCGTGCGCGAAGGCTGGTTCAGCCGCGGCTACAGCTGGGAGTTCGGTGCCGCGCTACAGCACCAGGTCGTGCCTCGCGTCGCGGCCAACGTCGCGTACAGCCGGCGGTCAGTCCGCAACCAGCTCAGGACCGACAATCTCCCGGTCGCGCCGTCCGACTACGACCACTTCTCGCTCAAGACGCCGGAAGATTCGCGGCTGCCGGACGGCGGCGGCTACGTGATTTCGGGACTCTACGACATCACGCCGACCAAACGCAGTCTTCAGGACAACTACCGGACGTTTGCGAAGGACAACGGCGGCGCGCCGAAGGATGTGTACGATGCCATCAATCTGACGCTCAGCGCCCGCTTGCCTGGCACCGTGACGCTGCAGGGCGGCGCCGACATTGCGCGGCGATCGACCGAGGATTGCGTGGCGGTCGACAGCCCGCAGTCTGCTGCTACTGCAAGAGCGCGCTGCCGTTCCTCACCCAATGGAAGCTGCTCGGGTCGGTCCAGCTGCCGGTGCAGCTGCGCCTGAGCGGCACGTTCCAGCGTGTGCCCGGGCCGACGATCGCCGCCAGCTACTCGTTCCGCGCGAACGAGGCGATCGGGCTCGGTCGCGCCTTCGCGGCTGGTCCGACGGCGACGCGAACCGTGCAGATCATCGAGCCGGGGTTGATCTACGAAGACCCGTTCAATCAACTCGACCTGCGCCTCACCCGGCGGTTCCAGCTCACGCGGGGCCGGCTGGATCTGATGGCCGACCTCTACAACGTCTTCAACAGCAACGGCGTCATCCGCCTCAATAACACGTGGGGAAGCAACTGGATGCGCCCGACGC
Organism: uncultured Acidobacteriota bacterium; assembly: GCA_963825245.1. GTDB lineage: Bacteria > Acidobacteriota > Vicinamibacteria > Vicinamibacterales > CAVVIG01 > CAVREM01. The sequence goes on along the minus strand of CAWGSJ010000013.1, from coordinate 507,912 downwards.
AGATTCTCGAGGGGCGGCTGTTCAAGATCGGGGCGCAGTTCGACTTCTAGGGTGTCAACGTTCCGAGGACGCAGAGGGAGCAAAGGACGCAGAGGCGCAGAGGATAGAATCTAGCCAGATTGATCCTCTGCGCCCTCGGCACTCCGCGCCTCTGCGCTCGGCGCCTTTGCGTCCTCTGCTTCCTTTGCGTCCTCGTCGCGGTCCCTGCCTGCGTAGAGGACCCTCCTCCCACCAAGCCCCGCGACACCATCATCTGGCACAAGCTCGGCGAGTGGTCAGGGACCGGGAACCTCCAGACCGAGACGTTCACCTGCGATTCCGGCGGGCTGCGGCTGCGCTGGGAAACGCGGAACGAGGCCCGTCCAGGCGCGGGGCGGTTCAAGATGGCGGTCCACAGCGCGGTCAGCGGCCGGCCTCTGCAGGTCATGGTCGACATGCACGGTACGGGAAAAGACGTGGAATTCTTCAGCGACGACCCCCGGATCATGTACGTCGTCATCGAGGCGTCGGGCCTGGAATGGACCGTCGGCGTGGATGAGGCGGTCCCCGGAAAGGTGACCGGCCCAGGCAGCTAACCCGTTGTATTCCTCGCCAAAGCGCCGTATCTTGCTTGGTTGAACGGGGGCGAACGATGGAAGACCTCTCGAAAGAACTGTCAAGCGACGTTTCGCGGCGCAATTTCATCAAGGGAGTGATCGCGGCGGGGGCCGCGGTGTCGTCGGCGGCGTATCTGTTCCGGGGCAGCCCGCTGCTCGGCCAGCAGGCGCGCGCCGGGCAGCGTTGAGCGGCTGATCACGCTGCACGTCAACGGCCAGGAACGGCGCGTGGACGTGATGAAGCAGGAAACGCTGGCGATGACGCTGCGCTACAAGCTGGGGCTGACGGGCACCAAGCTCGGCTGCGACCGCGCGGAGTGCGGCGCGTGCACGGTGCTGATGGACGACATCCCGCGGTATTCGTGCTCGACGCTGACGCACTCGGTGCGCGGCAAGAAGATCACGACGATCGAAGGGCTGGCGGCGGCCGACGGCACGCTGCATCCGGTGCAGCAGGGCGTGGTCGCCGAGCAGGGATTCCAGTGTGCGTTCTGCATGCCGGGCTTCGTGATGGCGACGGTCGGGTATCTGAAGACGACGCCGAATCCGACGCGGCAGGAACTGGCGCACGGCATCTCGGGGAATCTGTGCCGCTGCCAGGACTACGACAAGATTCTGACGGCGATGATGCACGGCGCCGAACTGATGCGGAGGGCGTAAGCCTATGGCCAACAAACTCGTCGGCCAGAACTACACGACGCCGGACCTGGTGGCGAAGGTCACCGGGAAGGCGAAGTACGCCGAAGACTTCCGCGCCGAGGGGATGCTGTTCGCGAAGCTGCTCCTGAGCCCGATGCCGCACGCGCGCGTGGTGCGCATCGACACGAGCGCCGCGCTCGCGATGCCCGGGCGTGAAGGCGATCCTCACGGCCGACGATCTGCCGGCGCCGGCCGACATCGTCACCGACCTCGGTCAGACGATCCGCGCGAACCCGAAAGGCGAGCGCGCGCTGACCAACGAGCCGGTCTACGAAGGCGAGCCGATTCTCGCCGTCGCGGCGGTCGACGAGTACACCGCGGCCGAGGCGATCGAAGCGATCCAGATCGAGTACGAGCCGCTGCCGTTCGTGGTCGATCCGCTGGTCAGGCTGCGGCCTGGCGGTCCGAACGCGCGCGTCGAAGGCAACTACTGGGGCCGTCCGCCGGCGCCGCCTGCGCCGGCGGGCGGACGCGGCGCGCCGCCGCCACCGGTCGAAGTCATGGAGCTGAAGTGGACCGACGCCGACTTCGCCGAATACGACCAGGGCAAGCTGCCGATGGGCAAGCCGCTCGACGAATGGTCGTACGGCGATCTCGAGGCCGGCTTCAAGAACGCCGCGCTCGTGCTCGACGAGACGTTCGCGACGTCGAACAACCATCACCAGATGCTCGAGCCGCGCACCGCGATGGCGTACTGGCAGAACGGCAAGCTGTACATGCACACCGGCACGCAGAGCACCGTGCAGACGGTCGCGTCGCTCGCGCGCTGGCTGCAGCCTCGAGCCGGAAAACATCGTGCTCATCACGCCGTACACCGGCGGCGGCTTCGGCAGCAGGCGACCGGCGCGGTCTCGTGCGTGATTCCGGCGCTGCTCGCGAAGAAGACCGAACGCGCCGGTGATGATGCGCATCACGCGCGAGGAGGAGCACTACATCGGCGGCATCCGTCCGGCGCTGCACGGCCGCGTGAAGGTCGGCTTCGGCAAGGACGGCCGCATCACTGGCGCTCGACATGTTCGTCATCGCCGAGAACAGCGCCTACGAGGCAGTCCGGCGACGGCGGACAGGCGAGCCGCATCGTGTCGCTCGCTGTATCAGCCGCTGGCGATGCGGTCGCGCGACCGTGACCGTCCTGACCAACACGCCGCCGCGCCGCGCGCAGAGCCAGCCCGGCGGCCTGCAGGGCATCATGCTGATCGAGCCGGTGCTCGCGAAGGCGGCGCGCAAGCTCGGCATCGATCAGGTCGCCATTCGCCGCCTCAACGCGCCGGAAGGGCAAGGCGCCGGTCGGTCCGCCGAACGCGCGCGGCCAGCGCGCCGTACTGCACGAGCGCGTTCATGAAGGAGGCGCTCGACAAGGGCGCCGAGATGTTCCACTGGGACGAGCGGAAGGCGCAGTCCGGACAGCGCGTCGGGTTCGAAGGTGCGCGGCGTCGGCGTGGCGGTGAGCACGTTCGTCGCCGGCTCGACCGGCTTCGACGGGCTGTTCGTCATCAAGCCGGACGGCAAGATGTACATCCAGTCCGGCATCGGCAACCTCGGCACCGAGTCGTTGTGCGATACGCAGCGCGTCGCGGCCGAGATGATGGGCATGCCGTGGGAGCAGGTGGTCGTCATCGTGGGGCGACACGTCGCAGCACCTGCCGTGGACGTGCGTGTCGGGCGGCAGCCAGACGACGCACGCGCACACGCGCGCGGCGCATGCGGCGGCGACCGACGCGATCAAGAAGGTGCAGGAGATCGCCGCGAAGACGCTCGGCGGCAGCCCGGACAGCTACAAGCTGGCCGACGGCGGTGTCGGGCAACGGCCGCAGCATGACGCTGGCCCAGGTGGCGCAGAAGGCGATCGAGCTCGGCGGCATCTACGACGGCCACGAGCTGCCGAAGGACATCAACAGCTACACGAATCGCGTCCGCGACGGCGCTCGCCGGCCAGGGGCTGATGGGCGTGGCGCGCGACAACTATCCGCGCGACGGCGGCTCGTACTCGTTCGTCGCCGGCTTCGCCGAAGTCGAAGTCGACGTCGAGACCGGCAACTACCAGATGCTCGACTACCTGGCGGTCGCCGACGTCGGCACGGTGATTCATCCGAACGCGCTCGGCGGCCAGATGCTCGGACGCTCGGTGCTCGGCATGGGTCACGCGCTCGCCAGAAGATGGTCTACGACCAGCACTACGGCGTGCCGCTGGCGAAGCGCTTCTATCAGAACCGTCCGCCGACGATCCTCGACGTGCCGGCCGGCAAGCATGAAGTGGGCGGCGCTCGACATTCCGGATCCGGAAACGCCGGTCGGCGCGCGCGGCATCGGCGAGCCGCCGGTGGCCGCGGGCGCCTGCGCAGTGCTGAACGCGATTTCCGCCGCGGTCGGCGACGAGATCTTCCGCCGCGCGCCGGTGACGCTCGACGCGATTCTGACGTCGCTCGAAGCCGGACATCCGGTTACAGAGACGCTGACGGCGAATATCTGAGAGCAACGCGCCCGACCTGAGCGTCAGGACTCGGGCCTACAGGTCGGGCCTACAGGTCGGGCCTACAACCGACGGGCGCGGCCCGAGGCGTGCGCGGCAAACCAGCAGGGTAGGCCCGAGCTTCAGCTCGGGCGTGACAGGGAGACAACGATGGCCGTAATTCGCGACGTGATGCCGGTGTTCGAGCTGTTCCAGCCGGCGACTGTGGACGATGCGCTGGCGCTGCTGGACCGGCACGGGTCGGACGCGTGGATCCTGGCCGGCGGGCTGGACACGTTCGACTGGTTGAAGGACCGGTCGAAGCGGACCAACGTGGTGATCGACCTGAGCCAGGTGGACGAGCTGCGCGGGATCAAAGAGGTCGACGGCGGCCTGGAGATCGGCGCGCTGACGACGCTGACCGAGGTGGTGAAGCATCCCGGTGGTGCGGGAGCAGTTACGGGCTGCTGATGGAAGCGGCGGAGCTGGTGGCGTCGCCGCAGATCCGGAACCAGGGGACGCTGGGCGGGAACGTGTCGCAGGACACGCGCTGCTGGTATTACCGGAGCGGGTGGACGTGCTACCGGGCGGGCGGGAACATCTGCTACGCGGACACGCCGACGGCGATCAACCGGGAGCACGCGATTCTGCAGGCGGACCGGTGCGTGGCGGTGAGCCCGTCGGACACGGCGCCGGCGCTGATTGCGCTGGAGGCGTCGATGGTGATCAAGAGCCGGCGGCGGCGAGCGGATGGTGCCGGCGGAAGAGTACTTCGTGGGGCCGGACATCAACATCACGCGGATGACGGTGCTGCGGCCGGGGGAGCTGCTGACGGCGATCCGGATTCCGGGGACGTGGGCGGGGGCGCAGTTCTACTTCGAGAAGGTGCGGGACCGGCAGGTGTGGGACTTCCCGCTGGTGAACGTGGCGTCGGCGATCAAGGCGTCGGGGAACACGATTCAGGCGGCGCGGATCGCGGTGGGGGCGGTGGCGGCGCGGCCGCTGCGGCTGACGGCGGTGGAGCAGGCGATGGCGGGGCAGCCGCGGAGCGAAGAGACGGCGACGCGGGCCGGCGAACTGGCGGTCGAGGGCGCGTCAGCCGCTGCGCTACAACGGCTACAAGATCCCGCTGATGCGCAACCTCGTGAAGCGGGCCATCCGTGGCCAGGGCGCGACGCGGACGACGTAGAGCGGCCAACTTTTCCACTGGCGGCGGGGCCCCACCCCCGCCGCGAACTGACGCTGATGCCTCGCCTCGGATTCGCTTGTCTTCGGCTCGGCATGGCCGCAGGCGCTGCTGACAGGGCGCATCCGCATTCGGTTTGGACCTCAGCGTCCTCTGCGTTCAACAACACATTGGGGGATACGTTATGGCGAAGCTCGTCGGCCAGAACTACACCACCCCGGATCTCGTCGCCAAGGTCACCGGCAAGGCCAAATACTCCGAAGACTTCCGCGCCGAGGGGATGCTGTTCGCGAAGCTGCTCCTCAGCCCGATGCCGCACGCGCGCGTCATCAGCATCGACGCCAGCGCAGGCGCTGGCGATGCCGGGCGTCAAGGCGATCCTCACGGCCGACGATCTGCCGGCGGTCGTCGCCGGCGCCAACCTCGGCGAAGGCATCATCGCCAGCACGCTCAGCGAGCGCGGCCTCACGATGGAGCCGCTCTACGAGGGCGAGCCGATTCTCGCGGTCGCCGCGGTCGACGAGTTCACGGCGGCCGAAGCGATCGAGCGCATCCACGTCGAATACGAGGCGCTGCCGTTCGTCGTCGATCCGGTCGAGAGCCTCCGTCCTGGATCGCCGAACGCTCGCACCGAGGGCAACGTGTGGGTACGGCCCCAGCCCGGCGCGCAGGGTGCGCCAGCCGCCGGACCTCAGGTTCAGGAACTGAAGTGGACCGACGAGGACTTCGCTGCCGCGGGCGACGGCCAGCTGCCGCTCGGCAAGCACACCGATGAATGGGTCGTCGGCGATGTCGAGGCCGGGTTCACGCAGGCCGACCTGATCCTCGACGAGACGTTCGTTGGATCGAACACCAGCCACGAGCCGCTCGAGCCGCGCACGGCGATGGCCTACTGGCAGAACGGCAAGCTCTACATGCACTGTTCGACGCAGAGCACGATGCGCACGATCGGCGCCGTCGCGCGGTGGGTCGGCATCAAGCCCGAGGAAGTCGTCATCATCAGCGAGTACACCGGCGGCGGATTCGGCAGCAAAGGGTCGGGCACCGTGTTCGTGGTCGTACCGGCGCTGCTGGCGAAGAAAACCGGTGCGCCGGTGATGATGCGCATCACGCGCGAGCAGGAGCAGTACATCGGCCGCGCGCGGCCGGCGCTGCACTCGCGCGTCAAGATCGGGTTCCGCAAGGACGGCCGCATCACCGCGCTCGACGGCCTCGCCATCGTCGAGAACGGTCCCTACGACGTCGTCGGCGATGCGCGGTCGGCCGGCGATCACATCTCGCTCTCGTATCAGCCGATGGCGATGCGGTGGCGCAGCGTGTCGGTGCTCACCAACACGCCGCCGCGCGGCGCGCAGCGCGCGCCTGGCGGCATGCAGGGCAATTCGCTGATGGCGCCGATCATGGCCAAGGCGGCGCACAAGCTCGGCATCGACCAGGTCGCTATCCATCGGATCAACGCGCCCGAGGGCAAAGCGCCGTTCGGTGGGCCGAATGCGCGCGGGGTCCAGAGCCGGACGACGAGCGCGTTCCTGAAGGATGCGATCGACAAGGGCGCCGAGCTGTTCAACTGGGAGGCGCGCAAGGCGCGCAGCGGACAGCGCAACGGATCGAAGGTCCGCGGACGTCGGCGATGGCGCGTGAGCGCCTACTCGGCCGGCTCGGTCGGCTTCGACGGACTGTTCGTGATCAAGCCCGACGGCACGATGCAGATCCAGTCGGGCATCGGCAACCTCGGCACCGAGTCGGTGTTCGACGTCCACCGCGTCGCCGCGGAGATCGTCGGCATGCCGTGGGAGAAGGTCGAGATCGTCTGGGGCAACACCGCGAAGTACCTGCCGTCGACCTGCAACCAGGGCGGCAGCCAGACGACGCATGCGATGACGCGGGCGGCGCATGCCGCCGGCACGGACGCGAAGAAGAAGCTGCAGGAAATCGCCGCGAAGACCCTGGGCGGCGCAGCCGAGTCGTATCAGGTGGCCGACGGCCGCGTGTTCAGCGGCGGCCGCAGCATGACGCTCGCCCAGGCGGCGAAGAGGGCCATCGAGCTGGGTGGCGTGTACGACGGCCACGAGCTCCCGAAAGACATCAACGCGGTCACCAAGGCGTCGGCGGACCGCGCTGGCCGGGCAGGGACTGATGGGCGTCGCGCGCGACAGCTACCCGCGCGAGGGATCCTCGAAGTCGTACGTGGCGACGTTCGCCGAAGTCGAGGTCGACGTCGAGACCGGGGCACTACCAGGTGCTCGACGTCCTCGCGGTCGCCGACGTCGGCACGGTGATCCATCCGCGCAATCTCGGCGGCCAGATTCTGGGCGGCATCGATGCTCGGGCTCGGACATGCGATCAGCCAGAAGTGGGTCTACGACCAGCACTACGGCGTGCCGCTCGCCCGCCGCTTCTATCAGACCAGGCCGCCGACGATCCTGGACGCGCCGGCGACGATGCGATCGGCGGCGCTCGACATTCCCGATCCGGAGACGCCGGTCGGCGCGCGCGGCGTCGGCGAAGCGCCGGTCGGCGCCGGCTTCGGCGCGGTGGTGAATGCGATTGCCGCGGCGGTCGGCGACGAAGTGTTCAAGCGGTCGCCGGTCACGGCCGACATGATCCTGACGGCGCTCGAGGAAGGGCGCGTCACGCACGAGCCGCTGACAGCGAACATCTAGAGATCGAGTTCGATTCCTGTTGCCAAAAATGCAACCACGAAGACTCGAAGACGCGAAGCCATATTGATTTCCTTCGAGTCTTCGCGCCTTCGTGGTTGCCTTAGCGTTTTATGGCCGAGACTTCCCGACGTCGCTTCCTGAAACGCGTGATCGCCGGCACCGGGATCGCGACGGGTTCAGGCGTCAACGCCCAGTCACCCGGTGTTCGCGCCTTCGATCACGTCGCGCTGCCGATGCAGAACGTCGAGGCGATGGTCGCGTTCTATCGTGCGCTCGGATTCGACGTCGAGGAGAACCCGCAGGTCTGCGTCGCGCATTTCGGCACGCAGATGATCAACTTCCACCGCCCGCGCTGTGGCAGCGCGAGAACTTCACGTTGCGTGCGCCCAAGGCGGCACCGCCGTGCGGCGACCTGTGCTTCGTGTGGGACGGCACAGCCGCGCAGCTGAACGCGGCGCTTGATCGCGTCAAGGTGAAGGTCGAGGAGGGCCCCGTCGCCCGTCAGGGCGGCCGGCGGACCAACGGCTCGAGCACCTACGTCCGCGATCCGGACGGCAACCTGCTCGAATTCATCATTTATTAGCCGAGGGGCTTTCGCCCCTCGGACTCCCCCACACGCTCTCTCGCGCGCCGCTTCGCCGGCGCGCCCCGTTCGCGCCTGCCCGCCGTAGCAGCGGCGGCGTCCAACGCTGCGAAGGTGGGTGGCTCGCTCGCGCGCTCGCTCGCCGGTTGCCCCGCAGGATTGCTTACCCCTTGCAACGGGCGGACCGGCTGCATTACAAGAGGCCGATTGGCCTTCTTCAGTATGCTGCTCGCGTTGCTCACGGGGGGCGTCATATCGCTCCTCGGACCGGCTCTTGCCCTGGCGCAGCCGGCTGGCGGCGTGACGTTTTCAAAGGACATCGCGCCGGTCCTGTTCGAGCGCTGCGCAGGTTGCCACCGCCCTGACGGAACGGCCCCCTTCAGTCTCCTCACGTATCAGGACGCACGGAGCCGGGCAAGTCAGCTCGCCGCCGTTACTGCAGCGAGAACGATGCCGCCGTGGCAGCCGGAGCCGGGGCACGGAGAGTTCGTCGGTTCCCGGCGGCTGAGTGATTCGGAGATCCAGCTGTTTCGGGCGTGGGCAGGGCAGGGCGCTCCCGAAGGCGATCCGCGCGATCTTCCCGCTCCGCCTCAATGGGCGAGCGAGTGGGAGCTCGGTCCACCCGACCTGGTGATCACCTTGCCGCTCTATCAGCTTCGCGCCGACGGTCCGGACATGTTCCGCAACATCGTCGTTCCGGCCGGGTTCAGTGGCACGGGGTACGTGCGGGCGTGGCAGTTCCGTCCAGGGAACCGCGTCGTCCACCACGCGACCATCCAGATGGATACGACCGGGTTGTCGCGACGGCTCGACGCGCGAGACGACTCGCCTGGTTATGAAGGCGTCGTGGCGCTGACGGCACGCGCGCCGGACGGCTTCTTCCTCGACTGGGCGCCCGGCCACCGGCCAGCCACCGCCGTCGAAGGAACCGCGTGGCCGCTAAATGGCGCGAGCGATCTGGTCGTCATGCTCCACTTGAAGCCGAGCGGGAAACCCGAGCCGGTGCAGGCCAGCCTGGGCTTGTATTTCAGCGACACACCGCCGGCGCGCCTGCCGGTGATGTTGAGATTGACGCGACAGGACCTGGATATCGCGCGCCGGTGATCGCGACTACGAGACGACCGACGCCTACAAGCTGCCCGTCGACATCGTCGTCTACACGGTGCAGCCGCACGCGCATTACCTCGGTCGGCACCTCGAGGGCACGGCTCAGTTGCCTGACGGGCGTGTCGTGCCATTGATTCAGATTCGCGACTGGAACTTCAACTGGCAGGACGTCTACCACTACAGGAGCCGATAACGCTTCCGGCTGGCACCCGGATCAGCATGCGGCACGTCTACGACAACTCCGACAGCAATCCGAGGAATCCACACCGGCCGCCGCGCCGCGTCGGCTACGGCCAGCAGACGGACGACGAGATGGCCGAGCTCTGGTTCCAGGTGCTGGCGCGCAGCGAGGCGGATCGTGCGGCGCTCGTGAAGGACCTTCGCGCCAAGGTGCTGCAGGAAGAGATCAAGGGCCGCCGGGTCATGCTGGCGCGCGATCCGGGCAACGTCGCGCTGCGCGACGATCTCCTGGTGATGCTGAACGAGGCCGGCCGGCTGCCCGAGGCCGCTGACGAGGCCGCGCGCTCGCTGGCGCTGCAGCCGTCATCGGCGGCGGCGCACTACAACCTCGGTGCGGCGTTGATGGCGGTCGGCCGAATGGAGCAGGCGAAGGCGGCGTTCGAGAAGGCGGTGGCGATCGATCCTGACCACGTGATGGCGCTCTACAACCTGGCGCTCGTCACGGATGTCTCCGATCGCATGCCCGCGATTCAGCATCTGCGGCACGTGCTCGAGCTCCGCCCGGGCTGGGCCGCCGCCGAGTCGTCGCTCGCCTGGCACCTGGCGCGCGGAGACGCTGGCGAACGCGCCGAGGCGTTGACCCTCGCACGCGCGGCCGTGGACCGAACGCGCGGCCGCGATCTAGCTGCGCTGGACGTGCTCGCAACGGTTCAGGCCGCGTCGTCCCAGTTCGCGGACGCAGCGGCAACCGTCAAGCAGGCGCTTGCCCTCCTGCCCGCGGGCACGGACGATGAACAGGCCCGCAGCCTGCGGAAACGGCTCGAGGAGTACGAACGCGCGATTTCTCGACGGTAAAGACAAGCGCGGAAACACGAAAACACGAAAAGTTGACCCGCGCCTTACGGAGTCTCAGAACGAAGGCAACCCCGAAGACTCGAAGACGCGAAGAACCACAGCTACGAAACACGAAAGAACAGGCCACGAAAAACACGAAAGTACGAAAAACAAAACTGATTCGAAAGACGGACGCGGGCCACACAATCCTGGCCGCGAAGAGCATTGGCGGGTGCCCGAAGGGGCTGACGGCGCATTCTGACCGTCCGCAGCATGTCTTGTTTGCGTCACTGCGAGTCAAGGATCCGCACATCCATCTCCATCTGTTTCCGGGTGACGAAGGATCGGGAAGATGAATGGCGTCGCGTCAAGGGCGCTGGCTACGAAACGGGTCGATTTTTCGAGTTCCTCGGGGACCAGGAACGAGACTCCACCAGCGCCCATCGATTCGAGCGCGAGTGGAAGGGGTGGTCGCCAGATGATCAGCGGTCGGAGCACGCCATCGCCATGAGCGCTGACGTCGCGAGGTTAACTCAGATCGCGAACGGCCGCCGGTGAGGTCTGAGCTACAGGCTGATGGTCTTCACGGTTCGTATCTACATCTTCTTCGCGTCGTGGTTGCATTTCTGCGAACGAGCACGAGGCCTGACGGCACCTATTGCCGAATGGCCACGAAGCCGCCGACCCGCCGCGGGCCCACGCTGTTGCCACTGGCTTCCAGGTCAAATTGCAACCCACCTGGAGTGAGCGTCCAGCGTTCGCGCAGGAACTTTCCCTGTTCCAGTGCCTTGGTGTTCGACTCTTGGGGCGGGGTCCTGCTCGAAGCGCCACACGGGGAACGTCCCGTCCGAGCGAAGCTCTCCAACCATCAGCCGGACTTCATGCCGTGGCTCTTCGAACCTGACCACCCACTCGGTGTAGGAGGTTCCAAGCGCATCGGCCACCCGCACGGTTCCACCTGGCTCCTCGGTGATCGCATAGGTTCCACGAAATTGAGGTAACGGACTCGGCCGCGGCGACTGCGTGAGCACGACGGATGGCGTCAAGATCAGGCAACACAATCCCAAACCGGCGATTCGAAGCATCCGCATTCGCATCTCCTCCGTCATCGGCAGCTCACCAATCATACGTGCGCCGCTGGACGGAAGTCTGTCGGCCTTCGCGTTTTCGAGTCTTCGTGGTTGCCTTGTGCGGTCTGCTATTTCTTCGGATACCAGTTGCCGCGCTTGAACTCGATCGACGTGCCTTTCAACTCGTTCGCAAAGTCCTGGATCCCGAGGTCGGGGCTCTCGCGGTTGACGCCGTCGTTCAGCTTGGCCGTCTGGCTCACGGCGCGCGTCGCGAAGTCCTGGTCGTAGTGGTAGACGTAGACGACCTTGGGATTGATCGCCTTCGTGCACTCGGCGGCGGCTTTCGGCGTCATGCGGCCGACCGGGATGTTCATCGGCATGAAGGCGACGTCGATGTTCTGCAGCGCCCGCACCTCGGGGACGCACTCGGTGACGCCCGCGAAGTAGATCCGCTTGCCGCCGATCGTCATGACATACCCGTTGGCCTCGCCCTTCGGATGTTCGGGCGCACCGGGCTTGATGTCGTAGGCGGCGATCGACTCGATGCCGATGCCCGATGCCACAGCCTTGCGCCCGTTGTCGAGGACGATGCCGTCGGGAATGCGCTTCTGGCCGCTCGCGGGCATGACCACCGGCGCGCCGGCCTTCCGCAGTTTCTCGATCGCCTTCACGTCGAGATGGTGGCCGACATCGTCGGTGATCAGAATCAGGTCGGCCGGCTTGGCTTGTGAGAGGTCGCCGACGCTCCACGGATCGACCTGGATCACCTTGCCGGCGTGCTCGATCTGCACGCTGGAGTGGATCAGGGTCGTGATGGTGATATCGCCGCCGCTGGCGGGAATCGTGTCGGCCGCGGTGACGGTGGCGGCGAGAAGAAGAACGAATAGAAGTCGCGTCATGCCATTTCCTTACACAATTGGTTTCCCCATAAATCGGACAGCGAGGCGAACGAGCGTCAGCGACGAGGAGGTTAATCTACGTTGGTGCAGATGGCGCGTCAACCGATTCTCCGCAGCGTGGTCGAACGGCGCACTCAGGCGTCGAGCGGGCTGGAAGCTATCTCGCAAACCAACTGCGTCGCGAGTGAGCGCGTGAGCGCGTGGGGGAGTCCGAGGGGCGCAGCCCCCAAACAGCGGGAGTGCGCGAGCGAGCCACGCGAACGGAGCGCGCCGGCGCCAGCGGCGCGCGAGAGAGCGTGTGGGGGAGTCCGAGGGGCGAAGCCCCTCGGGTAAAACTAGTAGTCGAAGACGTGCTCGAGCCCGGGATCACCCAGCGGATGAGCGTTCAGAAAGGCGGCCAACTCCTTCACCTTGACGTTCACGAGCAGCCGGTCGCCCGGAAAGCCGGCCCGCTTGATTCGCAGGATTTCGGTTCCGTGCACAAGGGGCGCGTCGAAGCCCGGCGGCACGTTGACGGTCAGCATGATGTCGTCGTTGCCCGCAATCTCGACGATCGATCCGCCCTGCCCCGCGATGCTGACCAGGATGCGCGTGAACAGATCGTAGCGTGGCGTCTGGATCTCGATGCCGCCGGCTCGTTCGGCGGCGATCGTGACGCCAGGGACGCGTGCGAGCGTGTCGTGATCGATCGCGGTCACCACGCTGCGGATGTCCAGTTTCGCCGGCTCCGTGGCGGCGACTGCGCCGGCAATCACCTTCGCGTACGCGGACTTGGCCAGAAATTCAGCGCCGATCCCGATGCGCCGCTCCCACGCCCGAAGCGACCCGCCGGCGGGCGCCGCCCATAGCGAACGCAGCTCGCGCGGAAAGGGATACGCGTACCACGGCGTCTGTCGCAGGAAGGCCGAGTAGTCGAGCGCCATCGTTGCCACAGCCTTGTCCTGCGGCGTCTTCTCAGGTCCGCGGATCCAGGCGAACGTGCGGCCGATGGTCTCTTCGTAGAGCGCCTTGAGCAGCATTTCGGCGGTGAAGCTCACGCCGATGGTGTGGATCATGCTGCGCGTGGCCCAGTCGGCGCCGCCATGTCGATCGGCGACGCGCATCAGCGAACACGTGGCACGCCAGAATCCCTCGATGCTGGCCAGATAGGCGAATGCGTACTCGTCACCGGCTTTCAGCGCTTCAGCAAGGCCGTCATAGGCATAGACGATGTGCCATTCGGGATAGGTGAGATAGGTGTTGGCTTCGCGCCGCTGAAACGATGGTTCGGCGATTACTGATTGATACGCGATCGCGCGGTTATCGAGATCGGCTCGACACGCCACTTCGACGTAAGCGACCGGGGCGCACAGCACCAACCCGAACGCGATACTGGCGGCGAGCGGCCACTTGATGAAGCGTTTGTTGGCAACCCTCCAAATCAGTCGGCCGAGCCGGCGCATCAACGCGCCTCGGCCGCGAACATCCTGCTGGCGAGCATGGCAAACCCGCCGCCGGCGAGATGCGGCAGGTTCGCGAGAATCCTGAACGTCAGCGGCTGCTGAACGATGCCGTGATTGATGATTCCGAGATCCAGAAAGCCCGATCCCGCCGCGAGGCCGAGCAGGCCGTCGAGCACGTAGAGCAGTCCGAAGTAGAAGAGGAAGATGCGCGACGCGCGGCTCGACACCGCGGCGCTGATGCCAGCCCACAACCCGGATGCGACATGCAGCGCATCGTCGTAGACATCGAGCGCGAAGATGCCGAACGCGCGTCCTTCAGCGTCGGTGAGGCCGGGAATGTAATTCAGAGTTGCGACGGCCAGCAGCACCAACATGTAGACGAGCGCGGTGATTCGCAGCCTTCCCATCGGGATCCTTTCGGTCTCAGAGACGTGCGAAATACCCGTCCCACAGTTGGTTGCGAAACAACAGATCCCGATCGAGCTCGCGCTTCCGGGTCGCGAACGCCGCCGCGCGCGGATAGCCGCGCGCCAGCTGATCGAGCGAGGCGTGCGGCCGGTACGGCAGGTAGTAGGTGCCGCCGAGATCGAGCACGCGATCGATGAGCGCGTGCGTCATGCGTGCCATGTCGGCCTCGCCGCGTGCGGTTGCTTCCTGCGAAAACAGCAGCACCGCCGCAATGCGCGGCTCGGGCGCGTAGGCGAGCACGCTGTCGTGGTCGGTATTCACGTAGCGCAGCGTGATGTTGAGCAGCTGTTGATACGACGAAGGAATCACCTCCTGGCAGGCTGCGACGAAATCGGCGAAGCGGGCCGGCGGGGCGAAGTATTCGTGCAGGATGTCGGTGCGAGACGGATCGCGATCGTCGAGCGTGATCACCGGTTCGTTCATCAGGCTGTTTCGGGTCGCCGGGCTCGCCAGCCACGGGCCGAGTCCCGACTCGGTCCACCAGCGCAGCCGCTTCGTGCGGTCCGATTCGAGCTGCGCGCGAAATACATAGCGCGAGGCGCGGCTGACGAAACCTGATCCGGATGCGGCCGGAATCCGCGTCTGGTCGGCGCCGGGCCGGTAGCTGATCAGCAGAGCCCGTTGGAGGAATCGGTCGAGCGCGACATCCATCCGGCCGTAGGCCATCTGAATGTTCGGGTCGGACCCGAGCAGCTGCGCGAACCGTGAACCGATGTCCGGGCCGGGCAACCTCTCGAAGGTCGGCGACAACAGCGTGTTCGGCATCATGTCGAGCTCGAGCTCGGTGATGACACCGAACAGCCCGTAGCCGCCCATCGCGTGGTTGAAGAGGTCGGTGTTCTCGGTCCTCGAGCAATTGACCAGCGAGCCGTCGGGAAGCAGCATCGAGAGCGCGCGAACGGTACCGCCGCAACCGCTGAAGGGAACCGGCCAGCCGTGCGCATTGACGGAGAACGTGCTCGCCACGCCGAAGTCGTTGTTCGACTGCATGACCGCCGGCGAGAAGCCGATCTTGTCGAGCTGGGCGATCACCACCGACCAGCGTGTGCCGGCGGCCACCCGATAAACCTTGCGCGCCGTGTCCGCTTCGAGCCACTCCTGATCGAGCGTCACGACCGTGCCATTCTTCGCGAGGCTCTGGCCGCCCATCGAGTGCCGCGCGGTACTCGCGATGAACGGCCGGTTGGCCGCGCGCGCCTCGGCCAGCTCGATTCGAAGAAGCTCGACTGATTCGGCCGGCGATTCGGTCCGGATCAACCGATGCGACGCGACCGGTGTCGGCGAAAGCTCGCTGGCGTCGTTGAGAACGATGCCGCCGCTTGAGTGTTCGACAGTGGGCGGGAATCGCGGGCCTGGATCGCTGGTCGGCGAAAAGTACCGCCCGGCGAGAAGTCCCGCTCCGGCAGATACGCCAAGCAGCAGGGCGCGCCGTGACACGCGCGCCGGTCGCTGGTCGATGCGGTTCACGGCAGCGTGAACGCCATGATCTCGCCGGGCACGACGGCGCCGCTGACCGCGACCAGCAAGTACTGCTTGCCGTTCAGCATGTAGGTCGTCGGCCCGCCGGTCTGCGCGCCCGGCATGTAGACGGCGCCGACCTCCTTGCCGGTCGCCTTGTCGTAGGCGCGCAGCATGGCGCCGCGCTGGCCGTTGGGCGCCGTGAACACGCCGCCCTCGCCGGAGATCACCAGCGTCTTCGTCGTCAACGTCCCGATGCCGCCGGAACTGCCGCCGGCGCCGCCGGTCCGGCCGGTGCGCGGAATCGTCACGCCCTTCAGCATCGGATGGTTCTTCACGGTGTCGGGCGTCTCGCCGTGGGCCACCTGCCACACGATCTCGCCCTTGTTCAGATCGATCGCGGTGATGCGGCCCCATGGTGGTTTCACCAGCGGCAGACCCTGCACGGTGAGCGCGTTCTCGCCGCCGCCGTTGATGTAGTTCATCTCCGACCGCTTCGGATCGTTCACCATCGACAGGACGCGCGTCAGCGAGTGCGAGTACAGATAGAGGATGTTGGTGTCGGGATCGAGCGAGCCGCCCGGCCAGTTGGCGCCGTTCGGCACGTAGAGCGTGCCGATCTTCCCGCCCTCGCCGCGCGACGATCGGCGGCGTGAACAGCGGACCGATCTTGTACTGCGACACGATCTTCATCGCCTCGGCCTTGATCTCGGGCGTGAAGTCGATGACGTCGCTTTCGAGGAAGCCCTGCCGCTCGAACGGCGGCGGCCTGGTGGGGAAGGGCTGCGTCGGCGAATACCACTCGGTCGGCACCTTGCCCTGCTCGACCGGCCGCTCTTCGATCGGCCACACGGGCTGTCCGGTCACCCGGTCGAACACGTAGACGAAGCCCTGCTTGGTCGGCTGCGCGATCGCCTTGATCGCCTTGCCGTTGACGGTGATGTTCGGCGAGGATCGGCGCGCACGGCACGTCGTAGTCCCAGATCGGGTGGTGCACGAACTGGAAGTGCCAGAGCCGCTTGCCCGTCTCGAGATTCAGCGCGACCAGGCTTTCGGCGAAGAGGTTGTTGCCGGGCCGATGCCCGCCGAAATAGTCGCCGGTCGGGATCTCCACCGGCAGGTAGGCGATCCCCAGCTCCTCGTCGACCGTCAGCTGCGTCCAGACGCCGGTGTGCCCGGTGTAAGACCACGAGTCGTTCAGCCAGGTGTCGTTGCCGAACTCGCCCGGCACCGGGATCGTGTGGAAGATCCACAGGCGCTTGCCGGTGCGTGCGTCGTAGCCGCGGATGTAGCCCTTCGCGTTCGCCTTGCTGCGCGGCGCCGTGCCGGCGCGGTGCGCCGCGCCGACGATGACGACGTTGCGCGCGACGACTGGCGCGCCGTTCCAGCCGACGTCGCTCTCGACGAGGTCGAGCTGCTGGTCGTTCTCCTTCTTCAGATCGACGACGCCGTTGACGCCGAAGTCCTTCAGCGGCAGCCCGGTCTTCGCGTCGAGGCCGACGAGCTGATAGCCGATCGAGACGTAGAAGATCCGCTCGTCGCCCTTGCCGTCGGTCCAGTAGCCGACGCCGCGGCCCGACAGCCGGCGCGACGAGTTGTCGGCGCGCGCGCCTTCCTCGAGGCGGTGGATCCACAGGAGCTCGCCCGTTCGCGGCATCGACGGCCACGGCGGCGCGGCGCGAGCCGGCCGTGAAGTACAGCCGGCCGTTGACCATCAGCGGGCTGGCCTGCAGGTTGAAGTCGGGGCGCGGGCCGAGGTTGTCGGTCTTGAAGCGCCAGGCGACCTCGAGCTTGTTGAAGTTGGTGGCGTTGATCTGATCGAGCGGTGCGTAGCGCGTGGCGCCGAGATCGCCGGCCCACGACGCGCCACTCGCCACCCTTGGGCCCGCTGCGCGGAGGCTGCCGCGGAGACGCCGGCCGTCAGAGCAGCGCGCAGCACGCGGCGAGCGTCGCGGCGGACCTCGAACTTCGACGTTCGACGGCGACGATCGACGCGATTGACCTTTCCGGCGAAGCGAACGCAGCGCGCTACGGTTGTCCTGCGGTGTCTGCTGCTTCTTCGCTCTGCGCGCCGCCAGCTCCTCCCGGTACTGCTCGTCGGTGAGGAACGCGATGTCGGTCCAGCCGTGGCCCATCTCGTCCATCGTGCGGCTGCCCCAGCCAATCCACGCGGTGGGATCGGGGTTGTGCTTATTGGCCGACGTGTTGTCGTGGTACGAGATGGTGTGGAGGATCGTCCCCGCCGGGAAGAGATGCGGCGTCTTGTAGGTGTAGACGATCTGCCAGCTCTGCTCGTAGCGGTTGGCGTCGGTCAGCACCTCGCGGCGGCCGTCAGGATGAATCGCCTCGAGGACCATCCGGCTGCCGCGGAAGTGCATGTGCGGCTGGAAGCTGATGATCAGCGCCGCCTTTGGCAGCGGCCAGTAGCGATCGTGGCGCGCGACGGTGTTCGGCGGAATGCTCAGGAACGCCGCGCTGTGCAGCGGGTTCTCGGCGACCAGCGCGCCGGTCGGCATCTCGGGCTCGTCGATGTCGATCTTCACGCCGGCGCGCAGGATCAGGTCCTCGACGCGCTCGCGGTTGTAGGTCCAGTCGTGGCCGACGCCGGTGCGGATGCGGTGTGACGTGACGACGTACTTCGGCTTGTAGCCTTTCGGGTAGAACTTGATCCCGACCTTCTGCCGGTCGTAGGCCTCCTCGCCGTACGGATGGTAGTGCGACGAGAAGCGGAACATCGATCCGGCCGGAATCATCTTCGCCGTGCCGTCGGCGAAGATGTCGACGTCGTTGCCGGCGGCGTACTCGATCAGATCGATCTCGTCGTCGGTGTTCGAGCCCTGGCCGAGCCCGAGGCCCTCGAGTGTTGGCGCCCTCCGGCGGCTCGACGTAGACGTGCGAGTGGTGCACGCAGCAGTGCGCGGTCGGGATGATCTGCACCCACTTCACGTAGCGGTCTTCCGTCATCTTCGGATCGACGACTTCGTCCGGGCGTGAAATCGGGGCCGGTCGCCGGGATCTTGAAGCCCTTCTCCATCTGGACGACGAGGTCGGGCTCGCCGAGCACCCATTCGTCGAGCGCCGTGAACGTCAGCGGCGGCGGCGCGTCGGCCGGATTGCCCTGCGGCGCGCCGTTGTCGATCCACGAGACGATCGTCGCGATCTCGGCGTCGCTCAACGACGGGATCGTCGGCGTACTCGCCGATGCTGCGATCGATGTGCCACGGCGGCATCTGGCGGGTCGAGACGCGCTGCCGGATTGCGCGCACCCACGGCCGCACTTCCTGGTAGGTGAGGAGCGACATCGGCGCGGCCGTGTCCGGCCGGTGGCACTTCTGACACGAGCGCTGCATGATCGGCAGCACGTCCTTGGTGAACGTCGGAGCCTGGCTGCGCCTGCGTCTGCGCGGATGGCGTGGCCGTCGTTCCCGGTATCAGCAGTCCCGCGAGGAGCGCCGCGCCGAGCGTGCCGCCAAGCTTCGCGATGCCGGACATGTCATGCCTCCGGTGAAGCGTATCGATTCGAGCGTACTGTAGCATGGCGCCCGCACCGCGGCCGCGCCAGTCTTGTGCCAGAATGCGCGGGAAACAGGAGGCTTTCGGTGAATCTCCGCGCCGTATCCTGGTCCTTGCCTCGGTCGGGCTCGCCGCGCCTGCCTCCGCGCAGCTGAACCAGCCGATCTACCCCGCGTACGACGGCTTCGTGGCGAACCCGGACGGCAGCTACACGCTCTCGTTCCGCTATTTCAGCCACAATGCCGAACCGGTCACGATCACGCCGGGTGCGAACAACAGCTTCGCGCCCGCCCCGGCCGATCGCGGACAGCCAACCACCTTCAAGCCGGGGGACTGGCGCTTTCAGTGCGTCATGGTCGTCGACAAGGGATTCGACGGCAAGCTGCGGTGGACGGTTACCTACGGCGGCGTCACCACCGGGCACGAGCGAGCACATGCTGCAGTCGAACTGGAACCTGGTCGAGGGCGCCGCGGAGCTGCGGCAGATCGACTACGCGAAGGTCCCGAAGGGCGTCTGCCTGAATCGCGCGCCGCAAGTCCGCGTGCTCGGAGCATCTGGCGGCGGGCGTGGCAAGCCGGCGACCTTGTCGGTGACGGCGTCGGTCGGTGAGCGGTTCAGCCTGTTCGGCAGCGTCAACGACGAGGGGCTGCCTCGGACCGGAAAGCTGATGACGGCCTGGAAGCAGTTGAACGGGCCCGGCACCGCGACGTTCGAGAACGCGCCGCCGCCCGCTCACGTGCGACGTTCAGCGCGCCGGGCGCCTACGAGCTGGAGCTGAGTGCGACGGACGGCGAGCTCTCGGGATCGACCCGGATCGTTGTCAACGTGAAATGACATCTGGAGTACCGATGAAGTTTCTATGTCTTGCCTACGAAGAAGAACGAGCCCTCAACGCGCTCTCGGAAAGCGAGTGGCACGCCCTGCGCAAGGAGACCCTGGACCAAGGAGCAGATCGGCGGCTTCTTCCTGATTGAGGCGGGCGACTTCGACGAGGCCGTCCAGATCGCCGCGCAGTGGCCCTCCGCGCGGATCGGCAGCATCGAAGTGCGGCCGGTCGAGGAAGAGTTGAGGATGGATCATCGCTACGCCACAGCATCCCGGCATCGTGAAACCACGACATAGCTGGGATCGCGCCCGGACGGCGTTACTGCTGCCCTGAAGTGGGGCGCTGCGGGCCAGAAACCGTCACGTCGACGAACGCACGCGTCGCGAGGCGGCCGGGATCGGTGGCAATAGCCACGAGCCGGTACTTACCCGGCGCCGGGAACGTCGCCTTCAGGGCGGCCTGACCATTCTCGACGACGACTGCTGCGGGTCCGTCGAAGGTGACTTTCGCAGGCCCTCCGTACTGCAGCCAGGTGACGCTGAGCGGCCGGGGCCCGCGCCCGCCGCCCGACGAGTTGACCTGCGCGCCGAAGCCACCACGTGCCGGGGCTGGCTCGGGCGCTGGTTTGGCCGGTGAGACACGGGGCTTCGGCAGCGCGTCGTCGATGACCGACGCCGTGAGCGTGGCGGGCGTGCCGGTGGCGACCGCCGGCGGCGGTGCGACCTTGATCGACGGAGGCTTGTTCGGATCGTCGTGGCCCGGGTCGAAATTGCCGTTCGTCATCACGACCCGCTCGGTGATTTCCTGCGGGCCCATGAGGTTCCCGAACGCGCGCTCGATCCGTCCGTTCGAGGTGATCGACCAGACGAGCTCCTTCTTGCCGAAATCCGCCGGCACCTTCACGCGAAAGACGTAGCGCTGACGCCGCGGCAGGAAGTACGTCGGCTGGCCCCCGTCGGGACCGAACGGCTCGATCCGGTTCTCGGGGCCGGACGGAATCGCGAACTCCTGCACGAAGTTCCGGTTGAAGTACCCGAAGACCAGATCGAAGGTCCCGTCGGGATTCCTGATCCATCCTTCGAAATACGGAATCACCGGCTGCCCCGAGTTGTGCCGGATCGCGCGTGATTTCCGTCGGCAGCTGCACGGGCAGCTGCGGCTGTGCGCCGGCAGATCGGCGTACGGCACCCGAAAGGATCAGGGCGACGGCAACGACGCAAGAGGCGTGGCTTCGCCATAGCAACCACCTCGCGCTTAAGGCTGCCTGCGTGTTCGGCTGCTGCTGGTTCCTGCGGCGCTCTTCGACGCGCTGCTGGAAGTCGTCGTCTTCGAGGTAGGTGAGGGTCACCCACGAGAAGCTCATCTCGTCGATCGATCGCGATCCGCCGCCGACCCAGTTCTTGGGGTTGGGGTTCCACCGGTTCGCCGGTGGTGTTGTCGTGCCACGAAATCACATGGATCATCGTCCCCGCCGGCAGGAGCGGCGCCACGTCGTCGGCATACGGATACGTGATGTGCCAGCCGAACTGGTAGTTGCTGACGCAGCTGATCGTTTCGGTACGAGCCGGCCCCGGCCGCGCCGAATTCGGATTGAGATCCGGATAGATCGCCTCGATGCACTGCGCCTTGCCGCGGTTGTGCATGTGCGGCTGGAACGATGCGAGCAGCACCGGCCGCGGCAGGCGGAAGTAGCCGTCATGCCGCGAGATGGAGCCGGCCGGAATGTCGAGGTCGGGCGCATCGCCCATGTGCTGCGTGAACGCGACGTACTTGGGCACCTGGCCCTTCGGATACACCTTCAGCCCGAGCTTCACATTCACGGGCGTCTCCTCGCCGCGCGGGTTGAGATGCAGGTTGAAGTTGATCTTGGTGCCCGCCTTGATCAGCCGGCCCGAGTTCGGCGGGAAGATGTCGCCATTCTTGCCCAGCGCGTACTCGTTCAGGAAAAGTCCGACCGGATCTTCGTCTGGATCCTCGACGAGGTTGGTCGTGAAGTGATGAGTGACCTTGAAGCTCGCCGCGTCTGCCGGCTTGCTCTCGATGGCCATCACGTACATGTCTTCGGTGAACCCAGGATCCACCAGGATGTCGACGATGTTGTCGGGCCCCGCGGCGGGCAGGACGTACGGCTTGTTCGATGTGATGACGATGTCGGGCTTGCCGATGAACCACTGATCGAGTTCGTTCGAACTTCCGCGGCGGTGGCATGTCGGCCAGGGTTGCCGCGCGGCGCGCCGGCATCGACCCACTTCGCGATCGTGGCAATCTCCTGGTCCGTCAGCGACGGGTCGTTCTTGAACTTGGTGATACCGATGTTCCGATCGATGTGCCAGGGCGGCATCTCGCGGTTGGTCACCTTGGTCTTGATCGAGCGCGCCCACGGTCGGACATCCTCATACGTCAGAAGCGACATCGGCGCGACCGCGCCCGGGCGATGGCAGGTCTGGCATGAGCGCTGGAGGATCGGCGCGACGTCCTTGGTGAATGTCACCGCTGACTGGTTCGCTGGCGGCGCGCTCTGCTGGGCCGCCGCCGAGCCAGCCATGGCCAGGAAGGCCAGGACCGTGGAAATCGTGCGCACCATCGCGTCCTCCTCAGGCTACGTCGTTAAGTTCACGGCCACACCTGGCACCCGTTCGGCAACTGCTTGACACGCTTCTTCCAGAACGCGAACGTGTAGTAGTTGTACCAGTCGTGACTATAGAGCTCGTAGGGGTCGTTGATGCGAAACTTGTCGTCGTCGTAGCCGCTGATCACGACCGCATGCGGCGAGCCATCGGGAAGGAAGTCGCCGGCGCACCACATCGGCCCGTGCTTGGAAAGGACGTAGGTGAGGTTCTCGACGTCCTCTCTCAACCAGCCGACACGATAGCTCGTCAGTCCCATCGCATCGCGTGCCTTGCCCCATTGTTCGGAATAGAGCCCGTCGGAGGTCGACAATCCCGCCCGCTTGGCGATGTCCCACACGGCGTTGGTCGAGCGGTGGTCGTAGCCGTGCATCATCTGATAACAGGCGAGCCAGCAGATCTTGGAGTTGGATTGACCCATCTTGGGGACGGCGAAGTTTGGCATGGTCTTACACGCGCCACACGCCGGCAACGAACGGGATCGTTTGAGGACGGCCACTATAACACACGGCAGAGCGGTCAATATCGAGGCCGCATGCGACTCTGGCCGGAAGCTCGGCGGATTCGGCGCAGCTGTGCGTTCCGCCGTCTATCATAAGAACGGCGGTCCACTGCGACTAATCGCCGGCCGTGAGACCGCAAGGACACGCCGAACGCCGAACGGCAGCAAAGGAACCTGATGATCCTGACAAAGTCTGAATTGCTCGATTCCCTCCAGAAAGAAGTCCGCATCCTGCTGCACCTCGCCAGCAAGATCGATCGCGCGCAGCTCGATTACCGCCCGACGCCGAAGCAGCGGAGCACGCTCGAGCTTCTGCAGTACCTTACCTACATGGGTCCGATGCTCTTTCGCTATGCAAAGGGAGAAAAGATGGACGCAGACTCCTGGACCCCGATCGTCCAGGCAGCCGGGGCGCGCAACTTCGATCAGACGCTTGCCGCGATCGAAGCGCACCAAGAGACTTACGCCGCGCTGGTCGGCGACATGGATGAGAGCGCGTTTCGCGCCGAGGTGCCGGCGTTCGATGGCACGAAGACCACCTGCGGCGCGTTCATCGTCAACCACGTGCTCGGCCAGTGCGCCGCGTATCGCACGCAGCTGTTCATGTATCTGAAGGCCTGCGGCCGCGAGGAATTGAACACCACCAACCTCTGGGTGGGCGTCGATCCCGTCGCCGCGGTGTAGGCGTGTGGAGTTCCGGTTCGACGCCGCGTTGCCGGTGCTCGAGCGGACGCCCGGAGTCCTGCGCGGCCTGCTCGCCGATCTGCCGGCGTCGTGGACGAACGCGGTGGAGGGGCCGAACACCTGGAGCCCGTTCGACGTCGTCGGCCATCTGATTCATGGCGAGCGGACCGACTGGGTGCCGCGCGTCGAACACCTGCTGCGGCATGGCGACGCGGTCCCGTTTCCGCCGTTCGATCGCGAGGCGATGTTCGCGGCGTCGCAGGGCAAGTCGCTTGGTGAGCTGCTCGACACCTTCGCCCGGTTGCGAACCGACAGCCTCAATCGACTGGTTGCGCTCGGCCTCAGCGACGAGGACGTCTCGCGGCGCGGCAGGCACCCGGAGTTCGGCGTCGTGACGCTGGGACAGCACCTCTCGACCTGGGTGGCACACGATCTGGGCCACATCAGCCAGATCGTCCGTGTCATGGCGCGCCAGTACACGGATGCCGTCGGGCCGTGGCGGATGTACCTGTCGATTCTCAACCCGCGCTGAGCCAACTGCCGTGTACGAGCATCGCCGCATGCGCCCGTTACCGCGACGGCACTTTGCCCTGCGGATGGCCAGTCACTTCGCGGCCGCTGCGATTCTCGTTGTGCTGTCGCTGTTGGTCGGGATGTGGGGCTACGAACGGTACGAGAACCTGCTGTGGCGAGACGCCTTCCTGAACGCCGCAATGTTGCTCGGTGGAATGGGCCCCGTCAACGATCCAGAGACCGACGGAGGCAAGCTGTTCGCCGGTCTCTACGCGTTGTACGCGGGGCTCGTGTTCCTGGTGGTCGCAGCCCTGCTGCTCGCCCCCGTCGTTCATCGCGTGCTGCATCGCCTCCACTGGGAGGCAGACAACCCGGAACCCTAGACGACGCGCGTCCCAGGTTCTAGCGGCGAGCCGGCGGCTTCGCCAGGTACTGTTTCGAGTCGGCCTCGGTCTTCGGCGGCGTCACCTTGTCGGGATCGATGCGCACCATCAAGTAGACGATGTGGTCGTCGATCTTCGTGAACCAGTGGCCGGTCCCGGCCGGGATGATCACGACGTCTCCGGGCTTGAGGTTGTAGGTCACGCCGTTGGTGATCGTCGCGCCGTTCTGGCCGGGTCCGTTCAACATCCGCACCGTCTCGGAGTCCGGCGGCCGCCGCTTCGCGCCCACGATCTCGGGGCCGAGCACGAGGGTGCCCGTGCCTTCGATCACGTGATACAGCTCGCTGACTTGATCATGTTCGGCGACCGACATGTCTGCGGGTTTGTCGAGCTTGCCGCGATATACCAGGCCGACGGCGAGGTTGCTCTTGCCGACGTTGACCGCGCGAACCTGCTGGTCGACGATGGTGAACTCCTTCGCCCGGTCGATGTACGCCTGCACTTCCTCGTTCGGGATGTACGTGCCCGGGCACATCTTGCAGGTCGGCTCCTGGGCCGAGAGCGGGAGTGCCGCGATAGCGAGAGCAAAGGTCAGGAATGCAATTCGAGCTCGAAGCCGCATGGTTGAACCCCTTGTTAGCGCACACCGTAGCATGGACACAGGTTTTTCTGCGTGGATTGCACCGTACCAGTGCACCATAGGGACGCGTAGTCAGCGCCTGCGGCCATGCCGAGCCGCCTCCGCGCTATGGTGGCCAAGGCCGCGCCACCTCCGCGCTTCGCGCTTCGGTGGCCAAGGGAACGTGCGTCCCCCTAGCTCGTGCGCGGGCGGGGCCCCAGCGCCATTGGAAAAGCGCCTGCGGCCATGCGAGCTCGGGACCAGTGAATCCGAGGGCGAGCATCGCGTAAGTTCGCGCTGGGGGTGGGGCCCCAGCGCCATTGGAAAAGCGCCTGCGGCCATGCGAGCCTGAGGACCAGTGAATCCGAGGGCGAGCATCAGCGTAAGTTCGCGCTGGGGGTGGGGCCCAGCGCCATTGGAAAAAAGAAGGCTGATCGTGCGACACCTCATGACGTCTGCAATCGTTGGCTGCATCGTTGCCTCAAGCCTGTCACTCGACGTTCGTCTGGAAGCTCAGACGTCGAGTCATCCTTACCGCATCAACCCGAGCTGGAACAAACCGCTGGGCCGCAAGATCGGCGTGGCAAGCGGGATCAAGATGGACCGCGACGGCCGGCACATGTGGATCCTCGATCGCTGCGGCGCGAACGGCTGCGCCGAATCGGACCTCGATCCGATCATCAGGATGGACCCGGACGGGAAGATCGTCGCCAGCTTCGGCAAGGGGCTGCTCAACTTTCCGCACGGATTCTTCATCGACCGCGAAGGCAACGTGTGGGTGACCGACGGCGCGCCGGCCGGCGATCGCCGCGGCGAAGCCGGCTTCAAGAAAGGCATGGGCCACCAGGTCTGGAAGTTCAGCCCCGACGGCAAGGTGCTGATGCGGCTCGGGGAAGCCGGCGTGGCCGGCGCCGACGAGAAACATTTCAACGGCCCGACCGGCGTCGTGATCGCCGAGAACGGCGACATCTGGATCACCGATGGGCATGGCGGGACGCAGGTCGGACCGTACCGCGAGAACATGTACGGATCCCGCGGCGGCAACAATCGGCTGGTGCGATTTTCGAAGGACGGGAAGTTCCTGAAGGCCTTGGGCGGCGGGATCGGGTCGGAGAGCAGCGATCCGCTCCGGTTCAACGATCCGCACGACATCGCGATCGACGCCGAGGGCCGCCTGTACATCGCCGACCGCGGCAACCAGCGCGTGCAGGTGCTCGACAAGGAAGGGAACTTCGTCACCCGCTGGTCGCAGTTCGGCAAGCCGAGCGCGATTGCCATCGACGACAAGGGCCATATCTACGTCGCCGACGGTATGTCTGACGCCCACTGGAATCCCGGCTGGGAACGCGGCATCCGCGTCGGAGATCTGAAGACCGGGTGGGTCAAGGCCTTCATTCCGGACATGGAGATTCCGGCGGGCGCCGGCACCGAATTTCTCGGCGTGGATCCGAAGGGGACGATCTACTCAGGCGCCAGCAGCCGTCCCGGGATCGTCGTCCACGAGTTGTTCCGGCCGCTGGACTAAGACCGGGAGCTTCGCCGGCACGGTGCTGGATCCACCGCGCACCCTACGATAGCCACCGCGCACCCTACGATAGCCACCGAGCACCCTACAGGATCATCCAGCACCCTACGGGATCCACCGCGCACCCTGCGCGATCCACCGAGCACCGTGCGGGATCCACCCGTCACCCTTGAAAGAGAACGGAATTGTTGACAGATTTGCGGGCGACCCCTACCCTCACCATAGGAGTTTCCAGCGATGGTCAAGATGTCCAGGCTTCTCGGGATTCCGGTGTTCGGGTTGATGCTCCCGGCGGTCGCGGCCGCGGCGGGCAACGTGCCGGCGAATCCCACCTTCACGCGGGACATCGCGCCGATCTTCCAGGAAAAGTGCGAAGCCTGTCACCGGCCCGACTCCATCGCGCCGATGTCGCTCAGGACCTACGCCGAAGCGCGGCCCTGGGCGCGCTCGATTCGGACGCGTGTCGAGGCGCGGCAGATGCCGCCGTGGCACATCGACAAGACGGTCGGCATCCAGGAGTTCAAGAACGATCGATCGCTCAACGAGGACCAGATCGCCACGATCCTGAAGTGGGTCGATCAGGGCGCGCCGCAGGGTGATCGCGAAGGACATGCCGCCGGCCAAGGTGTGGCCGAACGAACAGGTCTGGACGGCAGCCGCGATGTTCGGCCAGAAGGAACCTGACCTGATCGTCCGCTCGACGCCGTGGACCCAGAAAGCGGGGGCCAACGATACCTGGTGGAAGACGATCGTCGAGAGCGGGCTCACCGAGCCGCGCTGGGTTCGGGCGGTCGAGGTGCGCCCCGGCACCGTCAAGGGCCGGAAGATCACGCATCACGCCAACACCGATCTGCTGCAGTTTGATCCGGACGCACCGGATCCGCAGATGACGCCGGGACGCTTCACCGAGTGGGCGGTCGGCAAGCAGCCCGAGCTGATGCGGCCGAACAGCGGCATGCTGATGCAGCCTGGCGCGAAGATCGCGTGGGACATCCACTACTCGAACGGCGGCGAGGACATCACCGACTTCGTCGAGCTGGGCATCTACTTCTATCCGAAGGGGCAGGAGCCGAAGTACCGGCAGCACCTCGTGCGGATGGGGCGGACTGGAGTCGGTGCAATCGACATCCCGCCGAACACCGTGCAGCCGACCGAGTTCCATTTCCCGCTGCGGCAGGCCGCGCGGATCGAGAGCTTCCAGCCGCACATGCACCTGCGCGGCAAGGCGATGACGCTCGAGGCGATTCTCCCGACCGGCCAGACTGTCGTCCTCAGCCACGTCGGCGACTTCAACTTCAACTGGCACAACTCGTACGTCTACGCCGATAACGCGGCGCCGCTCCTGCCGCGGGGCACGATCATCAAGGTCCGTTCGTGGCACGACAACACGGCCGCCCACAAGTCGAACCCGGATCCCAACGTCTGGGTGGGCTACGGCGACCGCACCGTCGACGAGATGGCGCACGCGTGGGTGAACGTCACCTACTTGAGCGACGAGGACTACGTCGCTCGAGGTCGAAGCGCGCCGCGCGCAGTTGGCGAGGACGCAGCAGTAGGGCGACCCTCTCAGGGTCGCTACAAGGTGTGACATGAGCGCGCTCCGGGTCCGGGCTGCCATCGCCGCAGCCGTTCTCTCCGTGTGCGTGGCGACCACGCGCACGCACAACCCAATCGCGCGCCATTGCCGCTGGAGCCGCTCGGTTCCTCCGGAGAGGCGATCTTTCCCGCGTTCGAAGGTTGGGGACCGCACAAGGATGGCTCGATCGTCCTCCTGCTCGGCTACTACAACCGGAACAAGAGTCAATCGGTGGATATTCCGATCGGGCCGAACAACCGGATCGAGCCGGGCGGCCCCGATTACGGCCAGCCGACCCGATTCGAGCCCAGCCAGCACGCACGGCGTGTTCGCGATTCGCGTCCCGAAGGACTTCGGCAACAAGAAGCTGACGTGGACGATCACCGTCAACGGACAGACCACGTCGGTCGCGTTCTGGACGAACCCGCCGTACTGGATCGATTTCTTCGAGCACGCCGCCAGCGGCAACAAGCCGCCCGTGATCAAGTTCGCGGCGAACGGACCCGAGCTGACGGGCCCGCCGCTCGGCTTCGCGCAAACGTTGTCCGCGGCCGTCGGCCAGCCGGTGCACACTGAAGCTGTGGGCATCGGATGCGCCGGCGCTGCGAAAAGGCGCCGAAGAGGAACTGGCCGCGCTGCGCGCCCGCGGCAACCGGAATCCCGCGCCGCCCGCCGCCATCGTCGGTGGGCAAGTGATCGGCGGCGGCGGGCCGCGGCGGCCCCGCCACCCCCAGCGAACCGCCGGACATCACCGTGAACTGGCGTCTGCATCGAGCTCCGGGCAATGCGATGTTCGAGCCCGCGCGTATTGGCCTGCACACGAAAGGCGATCCGAGGGTCTTCCTCGAAGCGACCACCACTGCGCGGTTCGACGCGCCCGGCGAGTACATTCTGCGTGCGCAGGTCAACGACGATTCAGGCGACGGCGGCGGCGGCGATCAGTGCTGCTGGACGACGGCCCACGTAAAAGTACTGGTCAAGTAATCTGTAGGGTGCTGCGGCTTCGTTGACCGTGCTATGGCTTCGCTGATGGTGCTGACATGACGCGGAGGCAAGTTGCACGCGCATCGGTGGCTCTGGCAATCGCTTTTCCCCGACCGGGTATGCAATTGGCGTCAACGTCGTCCTCTACGCCATGACGCATTGACACGGCACCCTCGTGTGTCCGTCGTTTTACCCGACACGCACGTCCGCGACCAGTGGCAGGTGATCCGAGGCGACGAGCGAGAGGCGGGTGCGCGGCAGCTCGATGCCGACGATGTCCATGCGGCCGGCGTAGTAGATGTGATCGAGGTGAAGTAGCGGAAACAAGCCGGGGTAGGTTCGCCGGCGCTTCAGGTAGTTCGTCAGGTCGACGCTCTTCAACCGCCCGCTCAGCAGCTCTGTAGTCGCGCCGCGCATCCACTCGTTGAAATCGCCGAGCACGATCTTCGCGCCGCCGACGTGTTTGTCGGACACGATCTCGGCGAGCCGCTCCGCCTGGTAGCGCCGCTCGAGGATCGCGGTGCCGAGATGGACGTTGTAGACGTGCAGCGTGTGCCCGTCGATGTCCACGTCCGCCCGCTGGAGGCAGCGCTCCTCGCACGTCTTCCACGACAGGTCGTGTTCGGCGTGATGAACGATCGGGAACCGGCTGAGAATGGCGTTGCCGAACTGGTGGCCGCGCCACTCGCGGGCGGACGCCATCACCCAGCCCATCCCCAGGCCCGCGCCGATCTCCTCGATGTGGCCGCTGCCGCGCGGTCCGGCGCCAACCACTTCCTGCAGCGCGACGATATCGGCGCCGATGTCGCGCAGCACGGCGGCGATTCGATCGGGCCGCGTGCGCCGATCCATCCCGATCGACCGATGGATGTTGTAGGTGACGATGCGAAGGAGGGTCGAAGCGGCGGGGGACACGTCCGAGCTATCATAATCCGGGGATGAAACGCCTGTGGCTCGCCGCGATCGTCGCTGCCGTCGCCGCGTCAGCGGCGTGCGAACGGCCGCGTCCGGCGCTCAACCTCGACGGCAATCGTCTGACGATCTTCAACGACACCGAGCGAGGAGTGGCGGGACGTCGAGGTGATTCTCAACCATCACTTCCGGATCCAGCCGAAGAACATCGAGCCGGACGGCATCGTGCAGGCGCCGCTCGACATCTTCGTCGCCGGCTACGGGCAGCGCTTCAACTTCAAGACGATGCAGATCACCGATCTGCGTGCTCAAGGCGAAGCGGCCCAACGGTGAACCGTTCGAGGTGCGCTACGAGTTCCGGAAGGGCGGACTCGACGACGCGCTCGGTGGATTCAAGGGAAAAAGCTGATGGCGCGTCTGAAATCCGAGCTCGAAGTGCTGTGTCCGTGCTGCCAGTCGGTGCTCGTCATCGACATGAATCTCGGCCGGGTCGTCTCGCATCACGAGCCGGAACGGGGGAACAAGCCCGAACTGAGCGACGCACAGCGCATCCTCGCCGAGGAAGCCGCCCGGCGCGAGGCGATCTTCCAGCAGTCGGTCGACTCCGAGAAGACCCGCGGCGACGCGCTGTCGCGCCGCTTCGAGGAAGCGCTCAAGCAGGCGCACCAGGAACCGATTACCAAGCCGACGCGGGACTTTGACCTCGACTGAAGTCGGGACTCGGGCCTCGGTGCTCGGGACTCGGGCGGCGGGTACGGAGGCGCGGATTCGGGCGTCGAGATTCGAGTCCCGAGCCTCGAGTCCCGAGTCCAGTCACAAGAATTCATCCGGAATCGGCGTCCAGCGCTCCCGTCCCGCGTAGTCAATCGGCTTGCGGCCGCCGTGCGAGGCGCGGTACTCGCGGTACCATTTCCTCAGCTGCTTGAATCGCCGGTCCGACGTCTTGATCGGCCGATGCGGATAGTCGAGCAGCATGCGCTCGACCTTCCAGATGTTGGTCTCGGCCAGGCGCCAGTCGTAATCGCCCATCTCCCTCGCGAGGTCGACGACGGCATACCCGGTCACCCGGCCGGTGTAGTCGACATACGGCGCCGCATAGCTGAGCGCAAGGGCGCGCGGCGTGGCGAACACCGGCAGCCGGCCGTGCAGTCCCGGATCGCGCGAGCGAGCGACCGATCCCCACCGGCCGCGCGAGCGGTACAGAAAAATGACGTGGTCGAGCTCGTCGATCGACTCGAAGCTCAGGACGAGCGGCGGATAGCCGTGCTGTTCGAGCACGACCGCCGCGAA
This sequence comes from uncultured Acidobacteriota bacterium, assembly GCA_963825245.1. GTDB lineage: Bacteria > Acidobacteriota > Vicinamibacteria > Vicinamibacterales > CAVVIG01 > CAVREM01. Next base: position 476,323 of record CAWGSJ010000013.1, on the reverse strand, counting down.
CAGCGCCGCCTCGAGGCAGTGGGCGCGTGCCGTGGCGCACGACGCCGCGAAAGCTCCGCAGCGTCGCGCCGCCGGGCGGCGGCTCGGTGTTGTAGGGCAGCGCGGTTGAGATACCGCTGGACCGCGAGCGGTGTACGCAGCCGCGCGATCAGCCGGCGCTCGCGCGGCGACAGAAGCGGCGCGCGCGAGTCGACTCGTCGAGGCGGACCTGAAGGTCCGCACTACTTCAGATCCGCGAGGATCTGATCGGGCGTCCACTCGTTGCCGGTGTAGGACTTCACCAGCTTGCCGTCGGCGTCGATGATCACGGTGCGCAGGTTGTGCGTGATGTTCTTCGGGTCGGTCAGGTCCCGGGCGATCGTCACGCCGAAGCGCGACGCAAACTTGTCGACGTCGTCGCGGTCGCCAGTGAAGAAGGTCCAGCGCGAGGTGTCGGCGCCGAGCTTGCGCGGCATGCTTCTTCAGCACCGGGGGCGTGTCGGTGACCGGATCGAAGCTCACGGTCGCGAGGTGGACGCGCGACAGCGCGGGATCGGCCTTCAGGCGCTCCTGGATGGTGACGAAGTGGCGATCCATCAGCGGGCAGAACGTCGGCAGCGGACACTGCGTATAGATGAACGTCAGGACGACCGTTTTTCCCTTGAACGACGCACAGTGCTCGTCTTGCGGCCTTCCTGATCGACGAACGGGATCGTCTGGAACAGCCTCGCCCGGTTTTAGCAGCTCGAACCCCGACGAGGCCGATGGCGCTGCTGCCGTGGGCGTCGCGAGCGGGGCTTCTCCCGACCTTCTTCACGTCCTTGAGATACGCGTCGTTGCTGACCACGACCAGCGTCGAGGTGATGAGGTCGCCCGGCTTCAGGTCCGCGAGCTCCTTCGCGTCGCGCACCTTGTAGGGCATGGTCATCGCCGCCATGAAGCCTTTGATCTCTTCGTGCTTGATGTCGGCCTGCAAGTGATTTGGTTCGATTGACAGGATCTGTCCCTGCAGCGTGTATTCGCGGTCGTTGGAACCGCAGGCAGCCGAACCGAGCAGAAGCAGCAGAGCAAGCGATTTTGTGAACGCGCATATGTGTAGTTTACTGAGGTCCGGCTGTAGGGCGGACCTCTTAGGTCCGCCTTAGTGCCGGGCCTAACGAGGTCCCGAGCCTACTTCTTTCATGATCTGGATCGGCACCTCCGGCTACAACTATCCCGAGTGGAAGGGCAGTTTCTATCCGGCCGACCTTGCCGGCCGCGAAGATGCTGCCGTACTACGCGGCCCGGTTTCCGACCGTCGAGATCAACTACACCTTCTACCGGATGCCGAACGAGAAGCTGGTCGGCGGCTGGGCGGAACAAACCCCGTCGCCGTACCGGCTGACGCTGAAGGCGCCGCGGCGGATCACGCACGACGCGCGGCTGAAGCAGACCGGCGAGCTCGTCGTCGCGGTTCTGCCTGCGTGGCCAGCACGCTCGGCGACAAGCTCGGCGCCCTGCTCTTTCAGCTGCCGCCCAACCTGAAGAAGGACCTTCCGCTGCTCGAGGCGTTCGTCGCCGAGCTGCCGCCGAGGGCCGTGCGCGGCGTTCGAGTTCCGGCATCCGTCCTGGCTCGACGACGATGTGTTCGCGCGTGCTGGCGGCGACGAAACCTGGCGCTCTGCGTCGCCGACAGCGAGAAGCTGTCGACGCCGGTGCGAATCACCGCCGACTATGCGTATTTCCGTCTGCGCGACGAGGGCTACACGCCCGACGACATCGGCGCTGGGCTGAGATCATTGCGCGCGAGACCGTCGGCGTGCCGCGACGTGTACGTGTACTTCAAGCACGAGGAAGAGGGGAAAGGTCCGGAATTCGCGAAGCTGTTGATGGAGAACCTCGGTCTCACGGACGCTGAGGACGCAGAGGACGCAGAGGTGAAATCCTAACCGTTCAATTCCGCTGCGTCCTCTGTAGCCTCTGCGGTTGAGATCGTCCTCGACGAATTCCACGATCTGGTTCTCCGCCCAGTACCCATCGTCCTCTCCGCCATTCCGCTGGCCGACGAATCCGCAATGGCCGCCGTGGCGGCAGATGTGCAGCGTGATGTTCGGGTTTTCCGTGATCCTGGGATCGCGGAACGGCTGCGCCGGGACGAACGGATCGTCCTCGGCCGTGATGATGAGGGTCGGCACCCGGATGCGGTCGATGACACGCATCGCGCTCGCGCGGTGGTAGTAGTCTTCGGCGTCGGCGAACCCGAAGTAGGGCGCGGTGTAGGCGTCGTCGAACTCGCGCACCGTCCGGATCGCGGCAAGCCGGCTCAAGTCGAAGGCTCCGGGCTGCAACCGGCCTTTCCGCTTCATGCGGCGCTTCAGGCCGCGCACGAAGTTCCACTCATACAGCACGTTCTCGCGGCGCTCCAGCGCGCGGACGCACTGGGCTGATCTCGAGGATGGGCGAAACCGCGGCGAACGCCCGGATCTGCGGCGGTGGCGCGCTGCCGTACTCGCCGGCGAGCTTCAGGGCGAGGTTGCCGCCGAGCGAATAGCCCGCCACGGCAATCGACGGCAGGCCGTCGACCGCGATCAGTTCCTCGACCACGTACTTCGGGTCGGCGGTCAGCCCGGAGTGAAAGAGGCCTGCCGACAGGTGTTCCGTGTCGCCGCAGTTGCGCTGGTTGAGGCGGACGACGTTCATGCCGCGCGCGAACGCCTTCACCGCGATGCCCTTCATGTAGTGCGCGTCGCTCGACCCGTTCAGTCCGTGCAGGGCGACGATGGTCGGGTGCTCCCAGGGCCGCGGCTGCCAGTGGCAGTGCGCCAGCACGCGCGAATCGGGCGCGACGTCGAAATAGCGGATCGTCGGGGGCGGCAGACGCGGAAAGCGCCGCGGGTCGCCCCAGCCGTACAGCGTCATGCGGTGGCCGCCGCGGAGCGACGGCCGTGGAACGAAGGGGTCCATCGTAGAATGACGCCGGAGCACTGCGCCTGAGAAAATTCTATTCGAACCTGTACGTGCAGGTGCTGACCGCGATCGCGATCGGGGTCGTCTTCGGCTTCCTCGATCCGGCGCGCGCGGCGGCGATGAAGCCGCTCGGCGACGGGTTCATCAAGCTGGTCAAGATGCTGATCGCGCCGATCGTCTTCACGCACGGTCGTCGTCGGCATCTCGCAGATGGGCGCGATGAAGCAGGTCGGCCGGATCGGGCTTCGCGCGCTGATCTACTTCGAGTTCACCACCGTGCTGGCGCTCGCGATCGGCCTGGTCATCGTGGACGTGATGCAGCCGGGCCGCGGCATCGGTTTCGACCCGTCGTCGGCTGACCTGAGCGCCGTCGCCGCCTACACCGGCGCCGCGCAGCAGTCCCAGGGCACGGTCGATTTCCTGCTCAACATCATTCCGGACACCATCGTCGGCGCGTTCGCGCGCGGTGACGTGCTGCAGGTGCTGGTGTTCGCGGTGCTCTTCGGCCTGGCGCTGCTCAAGATGGGACCACTCGCCGCGCCGCTGGTCGAGCCTGATCTCGGCGGTGTCGGACGCGCTCTTCGCGATCGTCGGGATGATCATGCGGCTCGCGCCGATCGGCGCGTTCGGCGCGATGGCGTTCACGGTCGGGCAGTACGGCGTCGGCATCGCTCGTCTCGCTGGGCCAGCTGATGGCCGGCGTGTACCTGGCGTGCCTGGTGTTCATTTTCCTGGGGCTCGGGCCGATGGCGATGGCCGCGGGCTTCAGCATCATCAAGTTCCTCAAGTACATCGGCGAGGAAATCCTGATCGTCCTCGGCACCTCGTCGTCCGAGTCCGTGCTGCCGCGGATCATGGCGAAGCTCGAGTACCTCGGGCTGCTGCGAAGCCGGTGGTCGGCCTGGTCGTGCCGACCGGGTATTCCTTCAACCTGGACGGCACCGCGATCTACATGACGATGGGGATGATGTTCGTGGCGCAGGCGAGCGGCGTCGATCTCACGCTCGGGCAGGAGCTGGGCATGCTCGCGGTGCTCCTCGTCACGTCCAAGGGGGCGGCGGCCGTGACGGGCAGCGGCTTCGTGACGCTGGCGGCGACTCTGGCCGCGTTCCCGACGGTCCCGGTCGCGGGCCTCACGCTGCTGCTGGGCGTCGATCGCTTCATGTCCGAGGCGCGCGCCATCACGAACCTGATTGGCAACGCGGTCGCCACGATGATCATCGCCAGATGGGACGGCGCCCTGGATCTCGATCGCGCGCGCGCGATCCTCGACGGGGAGCCGCCACCAGAGTCGGAGGTTCAGGTGACGCTCGTGACGATCAGCGATTGACGGAGGTTGCGGAGGGTACGGGGAAAGGCAAACACGGAGGCACGGAGCCGCGGAGAACGCACGGAGGCGCGCGACCGCCCCGCGTAGCGGGGCGCTGACGACGAAAGAGCTCACGAAAACACAAGCCATCTTGATCCCGGGGCTTGCGTTTTCGTGAGCTCTTTTGTCGTCAGCATGCGGCCGGCTTTGCCGGCCGCGGTCGCGCTCGCTGTTTTTCTCCGTGTCGTCTCCGCGTCTTCGTGGCTCCGTGTTGAACCGTTTTCTCCGTACTCTCCGTGCCGTGCGCGGTTATCCCTCGTCCGCGGTGGGCCCATAAATCGGCGGCACCGGGATGTCGTTCAGGCGCAGGTAGACGCTCAGCTGCCCTCGGTGGTGGACGAGGTGGTACATCAGGAAGGTGCGGAACGCGGCCACCTTCGGCATCGAGAAGAGTTCCTGGTCGCCGCGCTTCAGCGTCCACCGATCCGCGTACTCGGCGTCGGTCCGATCCATCGCGGCGCGCGTCTTTTTGGCGTTCTCGTCGAAGGCCGCCACGATCTCGCCGCGGGACGTCTTCTCCAGCACGTTCGGCGGCATCGCCGCGAGATCGAAGAACGACGCGTTCAGGATCATGCCGCCCCAGACGGGCAGGTTGGAGATGTGCGTGGCGAGCCCGCCCAGCGACATCGACTTGCCGTGCGGCTTCCACGTCAGCCGGGCGTGATCGTCGGGCAGCCGGTCGAGCAGCCGGCGAGTGGTGGCGACCTCGTGATCGAATTCGGCGAGCAGCCCGTCTTTGATCACGATCTGCTTGATCACGCTACATGACTTCGGGCCGGGTCCTGGCAGGGGCGACGGAGATGGAACGGACGGGGCTGGTGACGATCGCCCGCTTGTCGAGCGCGAATTCCATCGCAAATCCCACATGCACGCTGCGCAGCTTGAGAAAGCTGCCGCCGAGCGAGGCGCCGGCCAGACGCGCGGGTGTGAACTCGGGGAAAAACGTTCCGCCGCGGACGAGAACGTCGGCCGATCCGGCTTCCGTCGAAACGATCTCGTACGTGCTGTGACGCGTGCAGACGACCAGGCGATCGAGCGGCGAAAGCTGATCGATTGACACACCCTCCGACCATGGGTGCTGCTGCCAGGCGCTCAGCGTCGCTGATGCCGGCACGGCTGTCTGCCGTCGAATGACCGTCGTGTTCAACGTCAGCTCCGAACGTAGCCGACCCTCAAAGGGTCGGCCTACGAAGAGGTCGGACTACTGAACTCGGTGGCAATGGTAACATCCGAATGCGGCGCGCGTCCGGTTGTACTCGTAACTTTTCGTGAAATCGTACGGCGGACGATGGAGCAGTCGAGCCATTCCGGGCATGACGACCTGGCGCATGTAGGCCGCGCGCGCCTGGTTGTCTGATTCGGCCAGATAGCCGTAGATCGCGTTGCGCAGCTGCGCGTCCATGGCCGTGCTGTAGAGTTCCCAGCCGAGCTGCTTGAAGTGCGGCTCGGGCAGCGCCTCAACGGCGGGCATCTGCCAGGAACGCTCGCTGGCGTCGGCGCCGTGGCAGGTGTTGCACGTGACGTTCTCGGGTCCGCCCTTGATCCGTCCGAGGGCGACACGCGCCCACGGCATCACGCACCGATTCCATGTACGCGGTGATTTCGCGATCGCTTCGTTTGAGCCCGCCCGGGGAGATGGCGTCGTCCGCCGCGAACCGCACCGGCCTCGGCGACGACGACTGAAGCCCGACGGTCACGGCGAACACTCCGATGACGGCCGCGACAAACACCGCGACGGCCCCGCGCGCGCCGCGGCCGTCCGCCGGTTCCCAGGCGAGCGCCGCCTCAACCGCCGCCGCGTCCAGCGACGCTTGCGGGTCCCCGGCGAGCAGCTCGACGAGCGCCGCGAGCTGCGCGCCATGCCGGACATGGTGGAACGACACCGCCGGGCGCCGGCCGTCGCGCGAGCGCACGATGACGGTCGACGTGCCGATCAGCCGGTCGATTCGCGATCGGCAGTGCTCGACTTCACCGATGTCCTGCAGCGCGATTTCCGACACGCGTCCGCCGCGCGACGCGAACACGCGCAGGTCGGTCAGCGCGTAGGTGACTCGCGGCGTCGCGAGCGGACGCGCCTTCCACAGGATTCGTTCCCACGAGAGCGCCGAGTGCACGGTCATCAGGGCTGCGTGAAGGTGACCTTCGGCGCCTGCTGCGCTTCGGGAGGCGCCTCGAAGAACGGATACTCCTTGAAACCGAAGAGGCCGGCGGTGACGTTGGCAGGAAACTGCCGCCGCGAGGTGTTGTACGCCTGAATCGCCTCGTTGTAGCGCATGCGCGCGGTCGCAATGCGGTTCTCGGTGCCGGACAGTTCGTCCATCAGGCGGTTGAACTGTTCGTTCGCTTTCAGCTGCGGGTAGTTCTCGACCACCGCGAGCAGGCGTCCGAGCGCGCTGGTCTGCTGGTTCGCGGCCGCAATGGTTTCCTCCGGCGAGCGCGCCGCCAGCAGCTTCGATCGCGCTTCGGCAATGTCGCTGAATACCTGCTGCTCGTGCTGCGCGTAGCCCTTGACGGTCTCCACGAGGTTCGGGACGAGGTCGTTCCGGCGCTGCAGTTGATTCTGGACCTGCGCCCACTGCGCCTTGATCGCTTCTTCCTGCGTGACGAAGCGGTTGTACGAACAGCCGCCGAGCGGAAGCGCCGCCAGCAGGATCGCCAGCAGCCGCGCCGCGTTCCTTCTCGTCGTCAGCATCGCATCCTCACTCTCGCAAAGCCGCACATCTCGAAATCCAATCTTAAGGCATTGGTATTGGCGCCGCGCGCCAGCCCGTCAGACGGCGAGGCAGCGACCCGAGCTCAGCGGATGAGGAGGGTCGTCGGATACTGAGCGTGCCACCCGAACCAGAACGCGCGCTGCGCGGCGACGCGTGCCAGCCGCCGCGCTGGTGCCCCTTCGGCGACCAGGGCGTCTTCGGCGATCGTCCATGCCGTGCCCTGCGCGTCCCGTAGCCGGTCGGCGCCCGGTCCGAGTGAAAAGCGCGCGTCGCCCGACTCGTAGACCCGGTTCGCCCCATTGCGGCTGGTGATCACGACCAGCCGCCATCCGGCCACGTCCGCGTGATACAGCGGTTGACTCTTGAGGAAGTCGGCGGCGATGGCGACCGGGACGACGCCTTTGCCGGACCGCGACTCGAGGCGCATGACCAGCACTTCGTCCTTGTTCTTCAAGCGCCGATCGCTCGATGGGACCGTGAACATCAGGCGGTCGGTCGCGAAGTAGTCGCGGTACGCCGCGCCCTCGGCGTAGTCGCGCCGGTGGCCCGTGTCGAGCGACAGCACGGTCGTGTTCGGGTGTTTCCGACGCCACTCCCCCCAGGTCGTGGTCACCGCCGCACGTGGGCGTAGCGTGATTCCGCTCCCGGCGAGCGACCCGATCACCGGCTTGCCTTCCAGGGTGGACCACAGGCTCCGCGTTTCCTCGTCGAACATCAGCTTGTTCGAGCGGTAGAGGAGTCCGCTGGTGCCGAGCACGCGCAGCTTTCCGCCGGTGACGCTGTCGTAGGGGATCACGGTGCCGCAGAGCGTGCAATAGACAATGGTCAGCTCGACGCCGCCGACGCGGTCGCGCGCCAGCTCGTGCCAGCCGAGGATCCGTTTCGGGTAGGCCCGCGTCTCGCCGTTTACGGCGATCCCGAAAATCAGGTGATCGTCCTTCAGGTATCCCGCCTCCGCCGCTGCGAGGTGCTTCGGGTAGACGAGCGGTGGGATGCCGTTGACCGTGACGCCACCCCATTCGACCTCGTCGAGCCGGATGAGCGAGGTGACCTTCGGCGGGAAAAACGCGCGCATTCCGGGATCGATGTTCTGGTAGAGCAGACCCTTGAACAGCGCCAGGTCGGGGTGCGGATCGTAGGGGAGCGACCAGATCCATTGATGCCAGCGGGCGAAGTCGTGTCCGAAGCGTTGCCCGGTCCGCTTCTCGAGAAATCTGAATATGCGCTCGCGAACCGGCGAGATCGCGCGAGGCGACGGAGCTTCGTCGCCGAAGAAATCGACCGGCGCCGCAGCCGCGGCAGGTTCGCGTGTCGGACCGCCGGCCTCGGCGCGCGTCGGAAGCGCCGAGGGCGTGCCGGCGACTCGCGTATCCGCCTGGAGCCGGTTCAGTTCGGCCAGGTCGAGGAGGAGCGCGGCGTAGCTGTTTTTCCAGCCGGCTGCGATCGTCTCGAGCGCGCGCTCGGCCGCCTGCCGATCCGATGATGCCGCCTGCGCGAACACTTCGAGCGGGATCGCCCCGGGGTCGCGTTGCGCCGTCGTCGCGGACGAGGACAGCAGCACCGCCACGGCGGCCGCCCGCCACAGTCCGCCCTGCCAGACGGGCCCGTTCGTGCCGACGCACGGAGCTTCGGCGTTTCTCATTGCGGACGACACTCTAGCTACTGCGGCAGCGGCCTCTCGGTCACGAGCCGCCGCACCGCGACGGTCCACGAGAGCGGAACCTCGGCCGGGTTATAGCAAACCTTGTCGTCGCAGGCCTGATACTCGAGCGTTCCCGTCAGGGTCAGCGTTTCCTTGCCCCGCAGCGCCGCCTGCGCCTGGGACGTCCCCTCGATGAGAACCTCCTGAAGGAGCGTGAAGCGCTTCTGATAGACGGGGACCCGCTCGTTGAGCGGTGCGAAGAAGTAAATCTCGGACGGCGGATAGGCCATCGCGTACGTCCGAACGAACGGTTGCTCGTCGAGACGAAGGTGCACGACACGGTAGCCGGTTGCGCCCGGCGCGTAGACGTGCATACCGGGCTTCGGCGTAATGTCGAGTGCGAGCGTCACGCGGTTGCCGGCGGCAACGGCCGCGTCGCTCGGGTAGGTGGTGAGGTCGAGATACGCGCTCGAGAAGCGGGTCGCCGCGACCGGCGCGGCGCCGGCGCCCAGCTTCAGCAGCACGTTCGACGTGGTGCTGCGGTCGACGTAGAAATCCTCGAAAAACCGCGAAGTAACCCGGCCGTCGCGGTCGATCACGAACGTCCCTGGAAAGGCCATACCCACCATCCGAGCGCTGGCATTCCCACCGGACACGTACGTCTGCACGAGGGCTCTGACCGCCGGATCGTCGCGGTTCGGACCCAGCGCCATTTCCACCACCGGATTCAGGATGCCGTAGCGTTTGATTGTCGCGGACCCCGTGTCAGAGAGCAGCGGGAACGTGATCCCTCGCTGCCGGCTGAACGCCGCGAGAATTTCCGGTGGGTCGTAGCTGATCGCTGCGAGCCCGAGGCCCTGGTCCTGAAGTTCCTTCACGCGACCTTGCAGCTCCACGAGCTGCGTCTTGCAGTATGGTCACCAGTCAGCCGATCGGATGAACACCAGCATCGCGCCGCGCCGGCCCAGGATGGACTGGAGCGTTCGTGTCGTGCCGGCTTGATCAGGAAGGTTGAGCTCGGGGACGCGGTCGCCCACCTGCGGGCCGAGCTTCGACACGTCGATCCGCTCGGGTGACTGCGGAGACTGTGCCGGGAGCGGAACCGGCCGCGCCCACGCCGCCGCCAATGCCATCGCTGCAAGTGCAAGGGCCCTCATGTCGCCCAGTGTAGACCCGACGAGGCGCGATGACGAGCTTTTCGGTCGCGTCGTCTCGAGCGTTGTGGTCGCCAGGCAGTCTGAGCCGTAGGGCAGCCTCTGCGCGGAAACACCCGTCACTATCGTCCGCCTTCGATCCGGGAAGAGTGAGTGCCCACCTGTTCAGCGCGTGCGTCGAATCGAGATGTGCGCGACCGGGTTGCGCCAGTCGCGATCGGCCGCGGCGAAGTTTCCGATCCCATGAATACCCGCGTGAATGTGCACGTAGCCCTCTTCTCCGCCGACCGGCATGCCGCCCCCACCGGACCCTCCACATTCGCCGAAAAATGGGCCGGGTATCGACGCACACAGCTCGTCGTTCACCTCGGAACCCGAATCGTAAGCGGGTGATCGGCGGGTCAGCGATGTCGCGCCGCGCGGTCCCTGGACGCCGTTCAGTGCGAAGAACCCATCGTTGGTCGGGATGAGCATCGCGGCCATGCTGACATGGTCGAAAGCGCCCTCAGTCCTGACTCTGAGTGTGACGGAGTGACCAGGGGGCAAGAGTCCGCCCGACGACACGACGTCCTTCACCCCGCGCATCCCCGACAGCCTGGCCGCCAGGGGGGCCGTGTCACCTTCTTCGGCGAGCGTGGCGAGCTCGGGAGTCGCGGGCCGGCCGAGCTCGAAGATCCGGATCCCCGAGCGATGGGTGGCGACGAGAATGGGGGTAAACGTCTGACCGCGTGTGACATTGGTGACGGTCACCACGTAATGTCCACCCCGATCGGCATCGGCCAGCTCCTGCTCCGCACCGTTGACGGCTGGCAACGCGTGTGGTTCAGCGCGCAGCGCGCTCGTGCCGTACGCGGCGAGCAGGCCGATCAGCAGCAGGACCCCCGAGGAGATGGCTCGCGGACGTGTCATATGGCCTCCTTCAAGACAGCGGCGATGTGCCCGGCCTGTTTAGTCGGGGCCGCGTCTCAAATCCCCCTCGGAGTCGCGCAGCTCTCTTCGTCGCGACGCGGCAACGTGTGCGGAGTGCACGCTGTATCATGCGGCCCGTCCGATGCGCCTGTGCAGACCCGTCGGGATCCTGTCGCTGCTGTGCCTCAGCGGTTGCGCCTCCGTCACGCACCGACCGACGGCGTTTGTCGGCGCCGCGGCTGGTATCGCCACACTCTCGGCGGACGCGCAAGCGAACGTGGCCGCAACGACCGCTGACGTGTCCCTGTACGGACCGGCGAACGGGCCGGCGGTGAACCTGCTCGCCGGTATGCATCTGAACGACTATCTCAGCGTCCAGGCGAATTACATCTGGAATCGAAACACTTTGACGATCACGTCGAGCAGCGTCGACGGAACGGCATCGTTCTTCGAGGAACGCCGCGAGAGCGCTCAACACGCCATCGTCGGTGACCTGTTGCTGTATTTCAGAGCCCGGGACAGTTGGGCGCGTCCCTATCTGTCGACAGGCGCCGGGCTGATCCGATTGCGGAGCGACGAGCCGACTCTGCTTGCGTTGCGTGGGCAGCCCCAGCGTCCGGCCGCAACTTTCGTTACAAACGAACCGGGCCTCCGCGTGGCGGTCGGCATCGATCTGCACATCCGCCGCGGCTGGCGGTTTCGATACAGTTTCAGCGAGACGATCAGCAGAAACGGCGTGAGCGCGCAACTCTCGCCGCCTGGACAACGGCTGCTCGCGAACTTTCAGAATCTCTTCGGAGTCACGAAGGAGCTCTGACGAGGTTCATCGGTTCTTGAATCCGACGTACGGACAGTTGTGCCAGAAGATCGGCGCCTGTTCGAGGTGTTCCGCCAACACGCGTGCATGGCACACCTCGCAAAGATTCAGCTGCTTGACGGCTGCGCCGGTGGGGCAGGCGTCGGTCAGTGTCTCGAACACGCACAGGCCGCGCCCGGCGGCCCGGCTGTCCGCAAGCGCCACGAGCGGTCCGCGCGCCGTCTGTCGCCGCATCAGGACGGAATAGATACGGGACTTCAGACGGGACGGAGCCTTTGACTCCGACCCTCCAGCCGCCATCTCGCGCAGGAGGCGTTCGAGCGTGTCATCCGCCATGGCTATCCCTCATTCCATCGACGTCGAAACTCGTTGCGGGCGCGCGCGAGCAGGCGCTCGATCGCCTTCTCGGTCTTGCCACACTGCACCGCCATCTCACGAGCGCTCCGCTGTTCCCAGTACCGCCACAGCAGCACAGCGCGATACGCCTCGGGAAGACCGGTCAATACTCTTTGAATGCGCTGCTGTCGCCGGGCGGTTTCCAGCACCTCGAGGTAATCGACCGGGTCTCCCGGCTGGTTGTCCGGGCCGTCCTCGAAGTCCGACAAGGAAGCGGTCTGCCTCACGCACGCCCGATAGTGATCTTCGATCTTGTGCCGTGCGATGCCGAGCAGCCAGGTGTGCAGCGAAGACCCGCCGGCGAACGTGGCCATGCTTTCAAGCGCCGCGACGAAGACATCCTGTACAACATCGTCGACCAGATCCACACGCGGGAACAGCCGCCGACGGACGTAGTCGTAGACCGGATCGGCATACGCCGCCACGAATTCGGCAGTGGCTTTTCGATCTCGCCGCAGGATCGCCTGGACCAGGACGATGTCCTGGTGTGTCGCGTCGGCGCGTGCGTCCGCCGGGGCTGGAGCGGGATCCGTCCGCGGACGTTTTGTCTCGTAGCTCACTGATCAGGAGTCGTTGTCGTCGGCGGAATCCCCCGTATCGCTCAGGACAACTGAAGAACCGGGATCGGTTTACCACCCCGCTCCGCCGCCGCCTCCTCCCGATCGCCCGCCGCCGAATCCACCGAAGCCTCCGCCGAACCCGCCGCCCCCAAAGCCGCCGCCGAAGCCGCCGCGGGTCCAGGCCCCGCCGCCAAACGGGCCCACGCCGCTCGACCAGCCGCTCCAGCCGCCTCCCCCCCAGTATCGCCTTCCTCCGCGCGGTCCGCGCCGCCGCCGGCTCATCAGCACGATGGCGATGAAGATGGCGATGATGAGCGGTACGGGAATCCGAACCGCCGGCCGCCCGCGCTCAGGCGGCCGCGGCACACCGCTCAGCTCGATGTTTCGACCTTCGGCGATCCTGGCGATGACCCGCGAGGTGCCGGCCACCAGCCCGGCGCCGTACCGGCCGTTGCGGAACTGCGGCGCGATGTAGTCGCGGCTGGTCTCCCCGGCGAAGCCGTCGGTGATGAACTCTTCGAGCCCGTAGCCGACCTCGATCTCGACGCGCCGTTCCTTCAGCGCGACGAGGATCAGCACGCCGTTGTCCATTCCACGCGTGCCGATGCCGCGGCCGCGATTCTCGAACAGCTTTACGGCGTATTCGCGGGGGGTGTCGTAGGGCGCCACTGTGTCGACGGTCGCAATCGCCACGACGTCGCCCGAGGCCGCCTGCAGGCTGCGGATCATCTCGTCGAGCTGCTGTTCGTCGGCCGGGTCGATGACGCTGGCGAAATCGTTGACCGGCTTCGTCAGCTCGGGGAGAGGCGCCTGGGCAGAGGTCCGGCTAAAGCCGGACACTACGATCGTGACGACGGTCGTGACGGCGATGCCCAACGCGACGAACGGCGAACGACGAACGGCGAACGACCGGCGCGACGCTTCGTTCACGCCGCTCTCCAGCCATCGACGAACGCCGTGAGCCGCTGGACCGCGTCCAGGTAGCCCGGGAACAGCCGGCGCGCCTCGTCAGAGGACAGGTCCTGGCGGCGGGTCAGCTGCGCGATCCGCGCCAGGCTGCCGGACGGGGCACCAGTGCGCTGCTCGACGACCGCCGCGGCTGTGTCGCCGGCCGCCGCCATCCCTTCGAGCCTCGCCACGCTCTGCAGCAGGGCGACCAGCGGCGCCGCCGAGCGCTGCAGCAGCTCGGCGAGCGCGTCCCCGCGGCCGCGCGTCTCGAGGAACCCCTCGCGCAGGTGCAGCAGGTGACTCCGCGCCTGCACCTCGCACGCCTGGCGCAGGTATGCCGGATCGACACGGAGTCCGGTGAACGGATCGGCGCCGGAGACGACGGCGTGATCGGCGAGGATCGCGCCAAACTCGAACGGAAACGCGTCGAGCGATCGCTCGAATTCGTGCGTGGCCACGAACAACGGCGTGCCGAGTCCCGCATCGTCCCACGCGGCCACCTGCCCGACGCACGCGCGCAGATCATCGGCCGACAGGCCGTCGACGACCGCCAGCGTCGACGTCCGGTCGTCGCCGGCAACCGCCGCGTAGACGACCAGCGAACGAAGCCGATCGCCGAAGATCGCTCGCAGATCGCGATCGAGCGCCAGAACCGCGTCGGGAATGTCCATGCGCCAATTGTAGAATGTGCAAAATGCGTTTGCGCGAGTTGAACGTCGGGTGCTTCGGTGGCGGTACGGGTTTGCCCAGCCTGCTCGGCGGGCTCAAGAGCAATCCCTGGGTCGATGCCAACGCGGTCGTGACGATGTTCGACAGCGGCGGCAGCTCCGGGGTCCTGCGCGACGAGCTCGGCGTGCTTCCGCCCGGCGACATCCTGAAATGCGCCCTCGCGCTCTCGCGTAACGCGCGCGAGGCGCGCCGCGTGCTGCTCGCGCGCCTGCCGACGCTCGAGCACGCCAAGCTCGGAGGACACACCGGCGGCAATCTGCTGCTGTCGATGATGCAGCGCTACAGCGGCGACTTCCTTGATGCGATCGATGGACTGCGCGCGCTGCTCGGCTGCCGCGGCCGCGTCTGGCCGGTCAGCGTCCAGCAGGCGTCGGTGTGCGCGGAATACGACGACGGAACGATGACGCGCGGCGAGGTGGAGGTGGATGCCGGTCAGTCATCCGGCCGTCTGGTCAAGCGGGTCTGGCTCGAGCCGCCGGTCGCCATCCATCCGGCCGTCGCCCGGGCCATCGGCGAGTTCGACGCCGTCACGATCGGTCCCGGCAGCTTCTATACGAGCCTGATGCCGATCTTTCTGGTCCGCGGCGTCTTCGAGGCGCTGAAAGACATGAAGGGGCCGGTCATTTTGATTGCGAACCTCCTCACCGAGGGGCGCGGCATGGCCGGCTTCACCGCGGCCGACGAGGTGGCGCATATCGAGGAAGCCATTCACAGGCCGATCGACGTGGTGATCACCAACACCAGGCTGCCGGCGACAAAGATCCTGAACCGCTACGCGCTCGAGCACAAGGAGCCGCTGGCCATGGGCAGCCTGCCGGATCACTGTGAAGTGGTCGGCGGCGACTTCTGGACCGGCGAGATCGCCCGCCACGATCGCCTGCGGCTCGCCTACGCGGTGTGGAGCGTCCTCGCGCGCCGGTTGCTGTCGTAGGCGGACCCACCCGCGTTCGGTAAGGCTCCGGCGTGTCTCAGTCTCTGGCAGCGGCCTGAAACTGCCCGTTCGCGACCCGTCTCCGGCGCGCGGGAAACCGCGGCGCAGGCTGTTTGTCGGCGGAAGCGCGGGGCCCCAACTTCGTCACCCCACGCGGATTTCTGCCTGCCTGCGCCACGGTTTCCGGCATCCCTGCGGCGCGCGCCTCCGAACGGGCTCGCGCCCGGGCAGTTTCAGGCCGCTTCGTGCGGATCTGACGACGTCGAAATTAGGCCCGCCTCGTATAATTTTCGCGACGCTCATGCACTTGACTTCTCTCGAGGGCGAGACGCTCGGATCGGACTTCTCCGTCTAGCATCAACGGCGTTTTCAACCGGTTCGTGTCGCAGAAGCTTTTGAGCGCGTGGCCGATGGTAGCGCGGGCGCTGTTAAAGAGTCGTGATCCGAACACTTGATCTAGTTTTCATAGGTTCGGCCGTTCTCGCCGTGTTGGCACTGCCGGTTCTACTCGTGAACTGGATGCTGTACATGAGAGCGGTGAGGCAAAAAGTATTTGCGGCTTCTCTTCCGCTTCCGATCAAAAGCATCGCCTTCTTTATCACACCGATTCTGGTTGCTCTTGGCGTCGCTGGCATGGCTACGACCGTGGCACGGAAAGAGGCACTCGCCATCCTGGGCGAGTCGACGGAATACCTCGTCGTGGCGGTCAATGGCCGGACCGTCTTAGACAGCCGTGAATTAGTGTTGGCCATGCGGGCGGTCAGGCCATATTGGGCCCACCATTCTCATCCGACATCGCGCGTCCGTGTGGACGTGCACGGCCCACGAGGTCACCTCGTCCTGGAACTCGGAAGAGACTCCGACAACCGTCGGGAATATTGGGTATTCATGCCTGGCGGTCGTATCACTTCCAGTAACGAAATTGGTCGAATTACCACGACAGCGTTTGACCAGTACTGAACGTCACCAGACGAGGCGTTGAAGTGGATGAAGCTGGAAGGGCCAGTCTCTCAGCAGCTTATCGCTTGCGCTCGCTCGGCCTGGCGTTTGGCCTTTTGCACGTTCCGCGGCCGTTGTCTGACCTTCTTCTTCGCGTCTTCGCGTCTTCGCGGTTGCGTTTTGGCCTCGGGCTCGGTGCGGTCGGCCTTCAGCCTGGCCGCTCGCTCGATGATCGCGGCGAGCATCGCGCCGGCGTCGCCGCCTTTCGCCGGCCGGTTCGACACCCAGACCGCCGGCGTATCCTCCCCGAGGATGTCCTCGAAGTCGCCGTTACTCTTGACGCTCTTCGGCGCGAACTCAGTGATGTCGAGATCCCCGGCCCAGTCGTCGCGGTGCTTGATCAGCAGCCAGCTGCGGGCGTCGCCGCGCGGGTCGCCCCACCGACCGGACTTGCGCTCGCCTGACGGCGGCGCGGGCCGGCCGCCGGTCCTGACCAGCACCCACGAGCCCTTGAGCTTGTAGCCGTCGAGCGTGAACTTGAGGTCGCCTTTCTTCAGCGCCGCCTCGACGTCCTCGGATTCCGGCGTCCAGGTGCCGCGATCCCACAGCATCACGATGCCGGCCCCGTAGCCCTCTGGAATCACGCCCTCGAACTCGCCGTAGTCGAACGGATGGTCCTCGACCTTCATGGCGAGCCGCTTGTCCCTGGGATTGAGCGATGGTCCCTTCGGGACAGCCCAGGAGAGCAGCACGCCGTTGTGCTCGAGGCGGAAGTCGTAATGGAGATGGCTGGCGAGATGTTTCTGCACGCAGAAGAAGCGCTCGCGCTCCTTCCGCGCCGCGACCTTGCCCTCGGGCTCGGGCGTTTTTGCGAAATTCCGCTTCCGCTTGTATTCGTCGAGGGCCATCGCAATTTACAATTTCAAATTGTAAATTGTAACTTTCGAAAATTCACTTCACGCCGTGCATCATCCTCGCGAACCTGCGCGACAGCAGCAGCATGACGATGCCGGCCACGATCGGCATAACGCTGACGGCGCCGAACAGCTCGGCGAGCGGCATCTCTTCGTAGAACCCGGCGAGGCGCCCGGCGATGTAGTTGCCGACCGACGAACCGAGATACCACACGCCCATCATCAGGCCGGCAATCCGCACCGGTGCGAGCTTGGTCATCGAGCTGAGGCCGACCGGACTGAGTGACAACTCGGCCACGGTGTGAATCAGGTAGGTCGTCGTCAGCCACATCGGGGTGACTTGTCCCCCGTTGCTTGCGCCGAGCGCCGCCGGCACGAGCACCAGGAAGCCGGCACCCACCCCAATCAGGCCGAACGCGAACTTCGTCGGGCTGGCCGGTTCGCGCCGGCCGAGCGTGATCCAGAGCCACGCGAACACCGGCGCGAACATGATGATGAACAGCGCGTTCAGCGACTGATACCACGAGCTCGGGAAGCTCCAGCCGGCCACGACGTTGTTCGTCGATCGGTCGGCGAACAGGTTCAAGGTCGACCCGGCCTGCTCGAACACCGACCAGAAAATCGCGGCGCACAGGAAAAAGACGCCGACGATGTAGAGCCGGCCTCGCTCCTCCGGCGTCCACGAGCGATCGAGGTAGAGCCATCCGAAGAAGACCACCACTCCGGCGAGCAGCGACCAGCCGACCCACTCGGCGATCTGCGCGGCCGAGACGTTGACCAGGCCCGTTGCCACGGCGACGCCGAACAACCCGACCGCGATCAGCGCGCTGACGCTCCACGTGATGGCCTGGCGCCGGCCGGCTGCGGCCGCTTCGGGTGTACTCGCCGCTGCCGGCTGTGCGCCAACATCCGCCAGGTAACGGTCGCCGAGCACGTACTGCACGAGGCCGAGGACCATCCCGACACCCGCCGCGGCAAAGCCCAGGTGCCAGTTGACGCGCTGTCCGAGATAGCCGCACACCAGCGGGGCCAGGAACGCCCCGAGGTTGATCCCCATGTAGTAGATCGAAAAGCCGGCGTCGCGGCGGTTGTCGCTCGGTGCGTACAACTTCCCGACGAGAACCGCGATGTTTCCCTTCAAGAGACCGGTCCCGATCACGATCAGCGTCAGCCCGAGGTAGAACGTCGTCAGCGTCGGCACGGCCATGCTGAAGTGGCCGCTCGCGATCAGCATCCCGCCGTACAGGACACTGCGCCGCTGCCCGAGCCATCGGTCCGCCAGCCATCCGCCTGGCAGCGTCAACAGGTACACCATCGAGGTGTACAGGCCGTAAACCGCGCCGGCCGTCGCCGTATCGAATCCCAACCCGCCCGCCGCGGGTGCGGCGGTCATGAACAGGATGAGCAGGGCGCGCATGCCGTAATAGCTGAAGCGCTCCCACATCTCGGTGAAGAACAGCGTCGAGAGGCCGCGTGGGTGGCCGAAGAACGCACGGTCTTCAGCGGGATTCGGGCCCGACGGCGGTTCGGCCCGCAGCGGCATGCTCATAAGTGACAGAATATAGCAGTTCAACTCTCCAACCCTGTTGGTGCGTGCGCTTCTAATCTCGACCTACGACCTGGGCCGGCAGCCCTTCGGCCTCGCGTCCCCTGCAGCGTGGCTGCGGCGCGACGGGGTCGAGGTGCGCCTGGTCGATATCGCGAAGGAGCCGCTCGACCTGGACGTCGTCGCCAGCGTGGATCTCGTGGCCTTTCACTTGCCGATGCACACGGCGACGCGCCTGGCGGCGCCCGTGATCCGGTCCATCCGCGCCAGAAATTCCACCGCGCGCATCTGTGCCTACGGCGTGTACGCGCCGCTGAATGAGGAATGGCTGCGCGCGCTTGGCGTGGACGACGTGCTCGGAGGGGAATTCGAGCAAGACCTCTCAGCGATCGCGCGCGAAATCCGCTCCGAAACGAAGAACGCAGAACGCAGAACGCAGAACGCAGAACAAAAAACGCAGAACGGCATCCCTCGTCTGCGCTTTCTCGTGCCTGACCGCGCCGGCCTCCCGCCGCTCTCGCGCTACGCCAATCTGCAACTCGGCGACGGTACGCGGCGGACGGTCGGGTATACCGAGGCGTCACGCGGGTGCCGGCACCTGTGCCGGCACTGTCCGATCGTGCCGGTGTATGACGGGCAGTTCAGGGTGGTGCAGCCGGACGTGGTGCTCGCCGATGTCGCGGCGCAGGTTGCCGCCGGGGCGCGGCACATCACGTTCGGCGATCCCGATTTCTTCAACGGACCGACGCACGCGGTGCGGCTCGTCGAGGCGCTCCGCGCGGCTCACCCGGGCATCTCTTATGACGTGACGATCAAGATCGAGCACCTGCGCCGCCATCGGGACCTGCTCCCTCTCCTCCGCGACACGGGATGCCTGTTCGTGACGAGCGCCGTCGAGTCGGTCGACAATCGCGTGCTGGAGTTGCTCAGGAAGGGTCACACGCGCACCGACTTCCTCGAGGTTGTCGATCTGTTTCGATCCATCGGCCTGACGCTCGTGCCGACGTTCGTCGCCTTCCATCCGTGGACGACTCTGCAGGCCTACTGCGACCTCCTCGACACCATCGAACGCGAGCAACTCGTCGACCACGTGGCGCCGATCCAGCTGGCCATCCGGCTCCTCATCCCTCAGGGATCTCGGATGCTGGAGCTCCAAGAGGTGCGGCAGGCTGCCGGCTCCTTCGATACGAAGACGCTGACGTTCCGGTGGACGCATCGCGATCCGGAGGTCGATCGGCTGCACGAAGAGGTCGGATCGCTGGTCGGCAGCCGGCTGACCGCCTCGCGCCGGCAGCTGTTCGACGCGATCAGCGACTGCGCGCACGAGCGGGCCGGCATTCCGCGGCCCCGCGTGCCGCTGCTCGATCGCGCGGCGGTTCCATATCTGAACGAACCTTGGTACTGTTGAGCTGAACCCAATCCGGAGCAGGTCGCTCTGGTCTAACGGTTTTATCGCTTGAAGGTGCTGGGAACTGACGCTGTAGAGTGCTGGGACTGACGCTGAGGTGCTTGACTGACGTTGTAGGTGCTTGAGGTGCTGAGGTGCTGAACTGACGCTGTAGGGTGCTGATGCGTAGGGTGCTGCTGCTCGCGACGACGACGGGATATCAAACCAGGGCGTTCGGTGACGCGGCCGAACGGCTCGGGGTGGACCTGCTGTTTGCCACCGACCGGTGCAATGTGCTCGAGGATCCGTGGCAGGATGCGGCGTTGGCCATCCGGTTCCACCACGAGAGCGCCTCGATCGAGGCGATCGCCCGAGCCGCCGTCGAGAAGCCGATTGACGGCGTTCTGGCGCTCGGCGATCGGCCCAGCCTCATCGCGGCGGCGACCTGCGAGGCGCTCAACCTGGCCTGGCACTCCGTCGCCGGCGTAACCGTCGCGCGCAGCAAGCTGCGGACGCGCGAGCGGCTGCGCGAGGCAGGCCTGCTCGTCCCCTGGTTCCGCTCGATCGATCTCTCCGCCGATCCGCGCTCGCTGCTGCCCGTCGACTTTCCGTGCGTCGTGAAGCCGGTCGCGCTGGCCGGGAGTCGGGGCGTGATGCGGGCTGATGACGAGCCCTCGCTCGTGGCGACGTTCAATCGCCTGCGGTCGCTCATGAAAGCGCCCGACATCCGCGGCGAACGAACCGCGCTCCACGAGACTGCGGTAGTCGAGGGGTTCATTCCCGGACGCGAGTTTGCCATCGAGGGGCTCATGACGGCGGGCCGCCTGCGGATCCTGGCGATCTTCGACAAGCCGGATCCGCTGAACGGTCCATTCTTCGAAGAGACCATCTACGTCACGCCTTCGTCGGAGCCGTCGTGCGTTCAGCGGCCGATCGTCGAGGCGGTCGCCAGGGCGGCGGAGGCGATCGGCCTGCGCCACGGTCCGATTCACGCCGAGTGCCGCGTCAACGACGCGGGCGTGTTCGTGCTCGAGGTGGCGCCGCGGCCCATCGGCGGCCTGTGCGCCCGCGTGTTGCGGTTCGTCGACGAAGACGCGAGCCTGAAGGCCCGCAGCACGACGCCTGTCTCGTTCGAGGAGCTCCTGCTGCGGCACGCCATCGGGCAGAACGTCACGCGGTACCAACGCGAACGCGGTGCCTCCGCGGTGATGATGATTCCGATCCCGAGGCGCGGCGTCTTGCGCAGCGTGGCCGGCCTCGACCAGGCGCGCACGGTGCCGGGAGTCGAAGACGTCCGCATCACCGCCAAGCCTGATCAGGTGCTCGTGCCGCTTCCCGAAGGCGCCAGTTACCTGGGCTTCATCTTCGCGCGCGCGGACGAGCCCGCCGCCGCCGTCGCGGCGCTGCGCGCCGCGCATAAGCGCCTCGTACTCGACATCGAGCCCGAACTCCGGGTGGTACAATCCGTCCATGGCTAACTGCGCGGGGCCAACCCCGCCGCCCGCTCCCTCGGGGAACAAGACCGGCCGCAAGGTGTTTTGCGTCAAGTTCCAGAAGGAACTGCCCGGCCTGGATGCTCCGCCCTGGCCCGGTGACCTGGGGCAGCGGATCTTCGAGAACGTCTCGATGGATGCCTGGAAGCTCTGGGAAGAACGGATGAAGATGATCCTCAACGAGTACCGCCTGATGCCCTGGCAGAAGGAAGCGCAGGAGCTCGTCGCGAAGCACATGGAGGACTTCTTTTTCGGCCAGGGCGCCGCACTCCCGCCGGGGTACGTCCCGCAGCAGAGTAAGTAGTTCCTGCCATCCCTCCAGCTCAACCACTGAACGTAATTGCTACTATTTACCAGCCCTTCTGTAGCAAACCACTGCAACGTGCGGATTGAGCGCATCCGCACATCATCGAATAACCCTCTGTAGTTCAGCGGTTTATCGGCTCCTTCCAACCGGGTCCGTGGGCACAGTCTTTGATATCGCTGGGGTGCAGGAAGGTTCTACGCGGTCGGTGGACTACCCAGGGGAGGTCTGACGTGCATACAGGAGAGCGCAAGGAACGTCGCGGATTCGCTTCGATGTCGCCCGAGAAACAGCGCGAAATCGCCAGCAAGGGCGGACGCGCCGCGCACGAAAAGGGGACGGCCCACGAATGGACCGCCGACGAAGCGCGAAATGCCGGCCGCAAGGGTGGCCAGGTCAGCCGGGGCGGTCGCGGACGCCTTGTCATCCCGCCGCAGCCGATCGCGTCAGGCGACGAGAACGGCCAGCAATAGGGCATAGGGGAATTACTGTAGGAAACGACGGGCAATCGCCGGACGGAAACACCGTATATTGGAGAGGAAATTCGTGCCGCTCGACCGCGTCACACGGGAGGCGACAAACAATGGCAAGACGCGTAGCCGTGGCCTGGGCCTTGATGCTGCTCGCAGCAGCCGCACCAGTGGCCGCTCAGACCGCTTCTTCAGGGACATCCACGGCACAGAATCAGTCTGGCACCCAAACATCGTCGCCTGCGACGTCGACGGAGACCGGGATACGTCCGGCCACGACGACGTTCTTCGGCGACACTGGGTTGTGGTTTGTGCCGACCGGCGAGGTTCTTCCACACGGTAAGTGGTCGGTCAGCGGCTATCGTCGCGGCACGGATTACACCCAGGGCTTCACCAACGTCGGCGACTTTGCCGGCACCTTCGGCGTTGGTATCAGGGACCGGGCCGAGATCTTCGGCTCATTCCTGTTCGATACGCGCATCGACCGCGATCTGCGGCCGCTGTTCAGCAACGATCCGAAATACGGCGGCATCGTCGATCGCTATCCGCGCGTCAACCGCGGATGGAGTGGCGACAACGTCGGCGACTTCTACGTCGGCGCCAAGTACAATTTCTGGTCGCAATACCGCCAGCAACCAGCGGCCCTCGCGCTGCGCGGGATGTTCAAGATGCCGACCGCCGACGACGAAATAGGCGCCGGCACCGGCAAGAGCGACTTCATTCTCGACGCCATCTTCAGCAAGGAATTCGACAGCAACATCGAGCTGGCCGGCCATGCCGGGTGGGAATTCCGGGGCAGCCCGGACGACATCGAGATTCCCGGCGGCGCCTTCCGCTGGGGCATCGGTGCCGGATTCCGCACGCGCAGCCCGCTTCGCGGCCTGGTCGAGTTCACGGGCACGATGCCGAGCGGCGATGCCTTTATCCGGTCGGGCGCCCTTATTGGCACTGACGGGTCCTTCGCGCCGCCGACCACCGACGTCAACGGCATAACCCGCGCGACAGCCGGGCTTACGTGGCAGGCGCGCAACGGCTTCTTCATCGGGGGCGGCCTCGGCATGACCCTGCCGCTGAAGGATCGCGGGGACGGCTTCGTCACCGACGACGACACATGGGGATCTCTGGGGGACTTCTCAGACTGGCAGGTGCGGCTCGGTTTCCACCCAGGTGTGCGCGTGTACGTCCCGCCGCCGCCTACTCCGGCGCCGACGCCAGCGCCGACGCCCGCGGCGCCGGCGAACCGTCCGCCGACTGTCACGGCGCAGTGTGATCCATGCCTCGTCGAACCGGGAGGGCGTTCGACGGTCACCGCCAAAGCGCAGGATCCCGATGGCGATAAGTTGACGTATCTATGGTCTGCGCCGAGCGGCACGTTCCAGAACGCCGCCGACGTTCAAACGCAATGGACGGCCGGGCAGCAGGAAGGCACCGTGCCGGTAACCGTCACTGTCGACGATGGAAGAGGCGGCAAGGCGCAAGCGAACGTCAACATCCAGGTCCAGCGGCCGCCGGTGAAGCAGTACACGTTCGAGGACGTGCACTTCGACTTCGACCGGTCGACCCTCAGGGCCGAAGCACAGCGCGTGCTGGACGAAGCCGTGAAGGCGATGCAGGCCGATCCGGCGTTGCGGCTGCAGATCGAAGGGCACACGTGCAACATCGGCACGGCCGAGTACAACCTGGCCCTGGGTGACCGGCGCGCCTCGTCGGTGCGCGACTACCTGGCGAGCCGCGGCATCGCGGCAGCCCGGCTGTCGACGGTCAGCTACGGCGAGGAGCGGCCGAGGCACGACAACGGCCGCGAAGAAACACGCCGCCTGAACCGTCGTGCGGCGCTGACGGTGAACCTGACGAAGTAAGAGCAGCGGTGGACGCCGGCTTGGCCCTGTGGCGGGCCGGCGTTACCTCGACCACGCCTCCGCGATTTTCCAAACGTTCAGTCAACTTTTTTCCAATAGCGCTGGGGCCCCACCGGCCGCAGGCGCTGCTGTCTATTTCCGACGTCGTCGGCGCCTGTGGCACGCCTTGTGGTTCTATGCTGGATGCATGCGCCGACCTCTTCGCACGGGCCTTGTCATCGCGATGTGCCTGGTGGCGGGTGCCTGCCGTGAGGAAGGGGCGGTGCAGGTCAAGAAGCTCTCGTTCACCGGGGTCACCGCTGTAGAAGAATCGCGGCTGCGCGGCGTGCTCGCCACCCGCCAAGGCTCTCGCCTGCCGTGGGGGCGCAAGTACTACTTCGACCGGGGCCGTTTCGATGCCGACCTGAAGCGGATCGAGGCCTTTTATGCCGATCGCGGATACCCCGACGCGCGGGTGACCGGTTTCGACGTTCAGCTCAACGACGCGCAGGACGAGGTCGAGATTACCGTCAGCGTTGCTGAAGCCGAGCCCGTGCTCGTGACCGCCGTCGAATTCACGGGTTTCGACGACGTCCCGCCTGACCGGCTCGAGGGGCTGAAGAGTCGGATTCCCGTCAAGGTCGGACAGCCGCGGGATCGCGCGCTCGTCGTCACCGCCCACGAGATGGCGGTCAACGAACTCCGCGACAACGGCCATCCCTACGCGCGGGTCGCGTCGAACGAGCAGGACGGGTCGACGCCCAGGCAAGTGTCGCTGACGTTCGCGGCGACGCCGGGGCCGCTGGCGTACTTCGGACCGATCGAGATTTCTGGCAATCAATCGGTCGGCGATCGTGTCATCCTGCGGAAGCTCAATTTCAAGCCGGGCGACCTCTACCGCCGCAGCGTGGTCCAGGACACGCAGCGCCAGCTCTATCAGATGGAGCTGTTCCAGTTCGTCAACATCGAGACGGTGAATCCCGAGAAGGAAAGCTCCGAGGTGCCGATCCGCGTCACGATGGCGGAAGGCAAGCACCAGCGGGTGAACTTCGGCGTCGGCTACGGGACCGAGGAGCACGGACGCGTCGACGGCGAGTATCGCCACGTCAACTTCCTCGGCGGCGCCCGGTCGGCCGGTATTCATGCGCGGTACTCTTCGCTGGATCGGGGCCTGCGGCTGGATTTCAACCAGCCGTACGTGTTCTCGCCGCACTTTTCCGCGGGCGCCGAAGGGCAGCAATGGTTGACGTTCACGCCGGCGTATGACTCGACGGTCCTCGGGGCGAAGATCTCGCTCATCCACCGCTCGACGCCGAGAACTTCGTGGACTGTGTCGATAGCGACCGAGGAGAGCAGCAGCACGATCTCGGAGGCGGCCCTGAACGACCCAACACTGCGCGACGACCTGATCGCGCTGGGCCTCGACCCCGACACCGGGACGCAATCGGGCGTGTCGAACGGCATTGCGCTCGACTTCCTGCACTCCACCGCCGACAACCTGCTGAACGCGCGTCGCGGCTACCAGTTTGCCATTCACGCGGAATCGGCCGGTCGTTTCCTGCCCGGCTCGTACAACTACTACTCGCTGGCATGGGATGCTCGCCACTACCTCCCGGTCGGTGAGTCGATCGTCATCGCAAACCGCGTCCAGGTTGGCAACATCGATCAGGCGGGTGAGGATCCGAGCAACGTCCCGTTCTCGAAGAAGTTCTTCCTCGGCGGCGCGGCGAGCGTCCGCGGATGGGGCCGCTACGAAATCAGCCCGCTGAGTTCAGGCTTTCCGATTGGGGGCAACTCGATGTTCGCGTTCAGCAGCGAGCTGCGCGCGGTTATTCGAGGCAACCTCGGCGGCGTCGTCTGTTCTCGACGGCGGCAACGTGTGGACGGAAGGCTGGACTCTCAAGCTCGACGACCTGCGCTATGCCGTTGGTCCGGGCATCCGCTACCTGACGCCTGTCGGGCCGGTGCGCTTCGACATTGGCTGGCAGCTCAACCCGATTCCCGGGCTGCTCATCGATGGAGAAGAACAAACGCGCAGCTGGCGGATGCACTTCAGCATCGGCCAGGCGTTTTAGCTCGGCCCGCCTTCGCGCTGCGCGCTTCGGCGGGCAGGGACTCGGGACTCGAGGGCTCGAAGGACTGCGAAGAACGTAGAACGTAGAACGGGGACAGGGAATCACTGAAATGAGGATCGTGCGTCGGCTGGTTCACGTGCTGGCGATTGTCCTGACGCTCGTCGTCGGCGCGACGGCGGCGGCAATCGTCGTTTCGCAAACCGCCTGGTTCAAGAACTGGCTGCGCGGCTACATCATCCAGGAGTCGGCGCGGTACCTGAACGGCCGGCTCACGATCGAGCGCTTGGGCGGCAACCTGTTCTTCGGCGTCGAGATGGAGAACGTTGGCGTCTCGATGGACGGCACCGAGGTCGTCGCGATCGAGGACCTCGGCCTCGACTACAACGTCTTCCAGATGATCGCGCGCGGCGTCTCGATCGACGACATCCGCCTGAACCGGCCGGTGGTCTACCTGAAGCGGGAAGGCGAGGCGTGGTCGATCGCCCGCCTGATCAAGAAGCAGGAGCAGGAGGCGGATCGCGAGGGCCCGGCGTCGCCGCTCACCATCGAGAAGATCAGGGTCACCGACGCCTCCGTCGTGCTCGATGGGCCAGTCGGCACGAGCGGGGTGGACGTGCCGAACCGCTTCGACCGGATCGACGCCAAGCTGTCGTTCCGGTACGAGCCGGTCCACTACTCGGTCGAGCTATCGCAGGTGACCTTCCGCGGCTCGGAGCCCTCGATTGCACTGAACGAGCTGTCCGGGCACGTTTCTGTGAGAGACGACACGATCTTCCTGGAGAACGTGGCTCTCCGCACCGAGGAATCGGCGCTTCGCGTCGAGGGCTCGATCGAGCAGTACCTCGTCAAGCCGGTCTTCAAGCTCGAGGTGTCGTCCGACAAGCTGTCGCTGCCGGAGATCGCCCGCGTGGTGCCGGCGCTGGCCGGCGTGCCGCTGCAGCCGGCGTTCGAGGTCAAGGTCAACGGCCCGATGGATCGGCTGGGCGTCGAGATGAACGTGCGCTCGTCGGCTGGCACCCTCACCGGGCAGTTGACGGCGGACGTGATGATGCCGGGCCAGTCCGTTGCCGGCGACGTGGCCGTCCGCCACCTCGACCTCGCGCCGATCCTGAAGGACCCGGCACAGAAAACCGATGTAACCGCCCGCGCGAGTGTCGACATCACTGCAGAGGATTTCGCGAAGGCCGACACCATCAACGGCAGCGTCACGCTCGACGCGCCACATGTGATGGCGGCCGGCTACACCGCGGAGCGCGTGGTCGCGAGCGCCGATGTGAACCGGGGCCGCGCCGCCATCACCGCCAAGGCCTCGGCGTACGGTGCGGCCGCAAACGCCAGGGGCACCCTGACGATTCCGTCCGGTTCGCGGACGCTCGCGTACGACCTGCGCGGCGAGGTGCGAAATGTCGATCTCCGCCGGCTGCCGCGCTCGCTGAACGTGCCGGCCGCTGACACCAACGTCAACGCGGCGTATCACGTGGTCGGGTCGGAACCCGGCGTCGTAGTGTCCGGCTTCGGCCTTCGCGCGCCCGACTCTTCATCGGCGCTACGGCCGACCGCCGTAGCCTTGGCGCAGGCGGTTAGCCGGACGAGAACTGTTCGTCTCGAGACGGCGTTCCGCGAATCAACGGTTGCCGGCGCAGTGATCGCGCCCGGCTCCACCGTGAACGCGACGATCAACGGCCGCCAGGTTGCGTACCAGGCCGAGATCAGCGCGAAGGGAGTCGACCTGCAGCGCATCGGCCGTGAGTTCAACGTGCCGGCCCTGGCTGTCGAGCGATACCGGAGCGACATCAACGCGCACATTACCGCGAACGGCGAGGGGACAGACCCGAAGACGATGACGGTCGTCGCGCGCGGAGAGGTGACGGATTCGACGATCCTCGGAGGCCGCATCCCGCAGCTGTCGTTCGATGCGAACCTTGCCGGCGACACCGTGAACGCGAAAGCGACCGGTTCGTTCGAAGGCTTCGATCCGGCGGTCGTCAGCGGCCGGGATCCGGCCAAGGGAACGATCGCCGGTCAGCTGGATGCCGAGGCGGTGCTCGACCAACGTCTCCGGCGGCGTCACGCCTCGAAACCGTCGAGGCGACCGGCCGGCTGACGCTCGAACCGTCGACGTCGGCGACCTGCAGATCACCCGCGCCGACGTCGACGCCGACTACCGGATGCGGACGGCGGAGTTCCGGAAGCTCGAGGTGGTGGGCCGCGACGTCAACGTCAACGCCACCGGCACGCTTGCGCTGAACGACACCGATCAATCCGATCTCACGCTGCACGCCGACACGCCGAGCCTCGAGGAAGTCGGCAAGATCGTCGGGGCACCGCTCACCGGGATCGCCAAGGTCGACGCCACCATCACTGGCAATCGCGCCGAACTGCAGGCCAACGGCACCCTTGTCGGGTCTGGCGTGACATACCAGCGAGAATGGCGCACTGTCGATGACGACGACTTTCGACGCGCGCGTTCCCGACTTCTCGTTCGACCGTGCAGCCGTCGACGCGAAGACCGATGCGACGTTCGTCACCGTCGCCGGGCAGAACGTCAACGAGCTCTCGCGACGACGAAATACGCGGACCAGCAGGTCGAGTTCGACGCCGTTGCCCGGCAGCCCGAGCGGACGCTGAGTGCCGCCGGCGGGCTGGCGCTGCACCCCGAACACCAGGAGGTCCATCTTCAGCGGCTGGCGCTCGACACGCGCGGCCAGCAATGGCAGCTCGCGCTCGGCTCGGAAGCGACGGTCCGCTACGGCGGCGACGCCATCATCGTCGACAACCTGCAGCTCGTCAGCGGCGATCAGCAGACTGACGGCCGAAGGTGCCTTCGGCCGCCCGGGCGACGTGCTTCACGTGACGCTCGACCAACGTCGATCTCGCCGGCGTCGATGCGCTGTTGCTGCGCGAGCCGCAGTTGTCGGGCCGTCTGAACGCGTCGGCGGACGTCACCGGCACCCGGCAGGAGCCGAAGGTCGAGGGGACGTTCGACGTCGCGCAAGGCGGCTTCCGGCAGTTCAAGTACGACGCGCTCACGGGCACGCTGGCGTACGCGGGCCGCGGCGTCACCGTCGACGCGCGGCTGCAGGAGAACCCGACGCAGTGGATTACGGCCAGCGGATATCTGCCGGCCGCGCTGTTCAGCAGCAACGCACCTGATGCCGCACACCGCGCGGATCGACTTCGCCGTCGACAGCAGCCCGATCAACCTGGGCGTCGTGCAGGGGTTCACGAGCGCGATCACCGATGTGACCGGCAGCTTCGAGGCGCACCTGAAGATCGCCGGGACCGCCGCCGATCCGCAGCCGTCCGGCGTCGTGACGCTCGACAAGGGCGCACTGTCGGTCGGGGCGACCGGCGTCCGGTACACGAACATCGACGGGGAGATCGACGTCCAGCCGGATCGCGTCCACATCGACTGCCATCACGCTGCTCGACAATCATTTCAATCCGCTCTCGCTGAGCGGCGATCTCGGCATCGGCCGGCGCCGCCTCGAGGCGTTCCAGCTCTACGTCACGGCCGACGATTTCAAGGTGGTCGACAACGAGATCGGCAACGTGCGCATCGGGAGCGCCCTCGAGATCGGCGGCACCCTGGCGGCGCCCCACGTCGGCGGCTACCTCGGCGTCACCACCGGCGACGTCAATCTCGATCGTGATCGTGGCGCTTGCGGGGCCGTCTCCGTATCCAACCGAAGCCATCAAGTACCAGACGGCAGTCGACGAGACGGCCGAGCCCGCGACGCAGGGGCCGATGGGCGCACTTTCGATGGACGTGCACCTGACGGTTCCCGACGACCTGGTCGTCAAGTCGTCGAACCTGCAGGCGCCCGGGGCGCCGATCGGCCTCGGCGCGCTGAACGTCACGCTCGGCGGCGACATCCGCGCGCAGAAGGAGCCAGGCGGCCGGTTCCGGCTGGTCGGGACCGTGAACACCGTTCGCGGCAACTACGACTTCCAGGGCCGCCGTTTCGAGATCCTGCGCGATGGCACGGTGCAATTCGTCGGCGACGAAGAGCTGAACCCGCTCCTCGATCTGCGGACGCGGCGCCTGATCCAGGGTGTCGAGGCCCGGGTCAACGTGCGTGGCACGTTGAAGCAGCCCGAAATCGTGCTGGCCAGCACGCCGCCGCTCGAGCAGGTCGACATCCTCTCGCTCATCGTCTTCAACCAGCCGGTGAACCAGCTGGGTGACGGCGAGCAGATCTCGCTCGCGCAGCGGGCGCAGGGGCTGGCCACCGGCGCCATCGCCGGCCAGATCGCCGGCTCGATCGGCCAGGCGCTGAACCTCGATACGTTCGAGATCCAGGTGGCGCCGGAAACCGGCGACGCCGCCCAGATCACCCTCGGCCAGCAGGTCGGCCAGAACCTGTACGTGAAGGTGGAGCAGGGCGTCGGCGAGCTGGGCTCGACGAATTTCGTTTTCGAATACGAGCTGACCGAGTGGCTCCGGTTGCAGAGCAACGTCGTCGAGGGATCCTCGAACAACCCGTCGCTCTTCCGGCGCGCGCAGAGCACCGGCGGGGATCTCGATCTTCTTCTTTAGTTTCTAGCTCGGGACTCGGAGCTCGAGGCTCGGGACTCGGAAATGCGCTTGTCAACGATTCCGTCGAGTTCCGAGAACGGCCCCGAGCACCGAGCACCGAGGCCCGAGAATGAGTGCAACGACACTGACGTTGACCCTGCTGCGGATTGTCGCCGCCGTGCTGTTCTTTTCGCACGGCGCGCAGAAGCTGTTCGGCTGGTTCGGCGGGATGGGTCCAGGCGGCGGCGCGGCCAACCTGATGTCGCTGATGGGCGCGGCCGGCGTCATCGAGGTCGTCGCCGGCGCCGGCATTGCGCTTGGCCTGGCGACGCGGCCTCTGGCGTTCATCGCGTCCGGCGAGATGGCCGTCGCCTACTTCTGGCAGCACGTCCGGGGCAGTAACAGCCTCTGGTGGTGGGAGAACCGCGGCGAGGTCGCGATCTTGTACTGCTTCCTCTGGCTGTACTTCGCGGCAGCGGGCGCGGGGCCGATCAGCATCGATCGGATCAGAGGCAAGCGCTAGCGCGAGAGGCTGCCGTTCGTCGTTCGGACGTTCGGCGTTCGACGAGTCAACAGGAGGATCGCCGCGACGAAGGCGCCGACCTTCTCTGGGGAACGCGGGCGACCAGTAGAAACGCCCACGCCGTCAACACGATCGGCGCCGCCGCAAGCGCCCAGCGACCGTGATACGTCCATGCCATTTCTGACACATCGCGACCCCGTCGCCGATTCAAATCGACACGGCTTCCGAGTTCTCCGAGGGTCAATTCCGCCGACCCTCTCGGAGTCCGCGAGTCCCTCAACGCTGCCACGCGGAAAGCATGATTCGAGGTCGGCACGACCCACGCCACCGCAATGAACGAGGCAATCGAGCAGAGGATGGCGGCGATTATGAGACCGGTCTGCGGCCGCAGCGACACGACCTGCGCTCTGAACCCGTAGAGCAGTCCGATGAAGAGGCCGACCGGCAAGGCGATCGGTAGCGCCTGTGGAACGAGATACGGCGCGGGCTCTTGCGCCCGGTTCGCTGGAAACCGGACGAGGAACGGCATCATCAACAACGGAATGCCGGCGGCCGTGACAGCCGCAGAATACGCGAGCGTTCGAGCGAGCGCATGGCCGTCTTCTTGAGACCACTCCCGTAGCGACCAGAAACGTGTCCAGCCATAGAGGGCGACTGCCTTGAACAGGACGAGCGTCCCTGCGACGCGAATCCTTCGGGTGGCCCACGGCTGCTCTCGTGCTGCCGCGGCCTCGGCCTCGATCTGAATGTCCGTCAGGATCGGATCGAAGCACCTACACGTCCGTTCGAAGCACGGTCTGCGAAGCCGCAGCACTCTACAGCGTCAGTCGGTAAGCACGGTCCACGAAGCCGCAGCAGCCCACAGCGTCAGTTTGGAAGCACTCTACAGCGTCAGTCCGTAAGCACAGTCAGCGAAGCCGTCATGCCGTCGCGAGCGACGCGACCTGCACCCGCGCGTCGTTGAAGCAGGCGCCGGCGCCGAGATCGGTCAGCGTGTCCGGGACCAGCGCCGTGCCCGTGAAGCCGTTTCGCGTGCTGCGGCGCCACAGGCCCTTCGGCAGGCTGACCGTGCCCGGCCGGATCGTGGGGATGACCGACAGCGTGCAGTGCACTTCGCCGAGGTCGTTGAAGATCCGCACCAGATCGCCGTCGGCCAGCCCGCGCGCTGCGGCATCGTGCGGGATGCATCATCAGCTTCACGTCGGGACGCGGCAGTTCGCCGAGCGTCGTGCTGATGGTCCGCTCGCTCGACGGCGAGATCAGCGTCAGCGGATGCCTGTCGGTCGCCGGATCCGGCTGATAGCGATACAGCCCCGCGGGCGCCGTCGCCTCGAGGGCGGCGGGAAAGAGATCGACCTTCCGATCTGCCGTGTTGGGGAAGACGTCGACGAACTGGATCGGCGCCGAACCGAATGGCGGCACCGGTGAGCCGCCGTTGCGCAGGTCGGCGCCAATCGTGCCGGGCAGCTGATCGAGCACGTGCACCAGCAGGTCGAGCTCGCCCGACGGCTCGCCCGTCGTCGACGAACCCGAGCCGCGCGGCACAGCTCGCCGAAGACGTCGGCGTTCGACCGCGCTTCGCCGACGGCCTCGATCACCGGGTTGGCGAGCGCGATGTTGAGCGGGCCGTACGCCTTCGCGAAGTCGTAGCCCTCGAGGAAGGTCGTGTTCGGCAGGATGACGTCGGCATACAGCGCCGTGTCGGTCATCACCTGCTCGAACACCACCGTGAAGAGATCCTCGCGCTCGAGCCCCCTGAGGACGCGCCGCTGATCGGGAACGGTCGCCGCCGGATTGCAGTTGTAGACGAACAGCACCTTGACCGGCGGGTCGTCGTACTCGGTGAGGGCCCGGCCGAGGTGGTTCATGTTGACGAGCGCGCGTCTCTGGCTCGCCGGCGCCGATCCACGGCCGCTCGATGTTCCACGACGCCGAGTTGCTCATCGAGTAGCCGCCGCCGCGGACGCCGAACTTGCCGCCGACCGCCGGCAGCGCCAGGACGGCCAGCGCGGCGTTGCCGCCGTTGCGATTCCGCTCGAGGCCCCAGCCGCAGCGGATGAGCGCGGGCGAGCTGCGTCGCGTAGAGCTCGGCGACCCGCTCGAGATCGGCGGGGCTGATGCCGGCGATCTCCGCCGCCTTGCTCGAACGTCCACTCCTCGGCGCGCGCGCGCAGCTGGTCGGCGCCCGTGCGTGTGCGCCTGAAGGAACTGCTCGTCGGCGACGCCGGTCGTGAACAGATGCCGGTGGATCGCCAGCGCGACGGCGACGTCGGTGCCTGGCTTCACCGGCAGGTGCACATCGGCGGCTCGCGACATCTGCGTCGACCGGGGGTCGACCACGACCAGCTTCGCGCCCCGCTCCTGTGCCTCGCGGACGTACGGGATGAGGTGGATGCCCGATGCCGACGGGTTCACGCCCCACAGGATGATCAGGGCGGCCTCGGGATAGTCCTGATACGTCACCGACGGCATCTTGCCGTAGAGCGCCATGTTGGCCGCGCCGGTCGGCGCCGCGCACAAGCGTGCGCGCCAGGCGCGATGTGCCGAAGCGCCGCCACAGCCGCGCGTCGAAATTGTCCTGCGTCAGCAGCCCGTTCGACCCACCGTACGAATACGGCAGGATCGACGCGCCGCCGTGCTCCGCCTTCGCGCGCTGCAGGCGCTCGACGATGCACTCCATCGCTTCGTCCCAGGACACCCGCTTGAAACGGCCTTCACCCTTCCGGCCCTTCCGGATCGCCGGGTAGAGCAGCCGATCCGGTCCGTAGACGCGGTCGCCGAACTTCCGGACCTTCGCGCAGATGTACCCGTCGGTGACAGCGTTCTTGTGCGATCCGTCGATTTCCACCAGCTTGCCGTGCCGGACCGTGACCGAGAGCGTGCAGGCGTCGGGACAATCCAGCGGGCACGCGGTATCGACGACCGAAGCTGGACCACCCAATGGAACATTGCGCTCACGCGAGGAAACGGGCCGCATGACCATTACCATAGCATCGAACCGCGCGGGGTGGCTCCGAACGGAGAACGCAGAACGAAGAACGCAGAACGGGGAACCGAACGTGAACACGAACTGAGAACGGAGAACCGCGAAGCGTGAACGACAGGACGCCTCCCCCCCACATCGTCATCCTTGGCGGCGGCTTCGGTGGCCTCGACGCCGCGCGCGCGCTCGCGAGTGCGCCGGTTCGCGTCACGTTGCTCGATCGCCACAACTACCATCTGTTCCAGCCGCTCCTCTACCAGGTCGCCACGGCCGCGTTGTCGCCCGGCGACATCGCGGCGCCCATCCGCTGGGTGCTGCGCCGGCAGAAAAATGTCACCGTGCTGCTCGCGAACGTGCGCGACGTCGACGTAGCAGCGAAAGAGGTCGTGGTCGACGAAGCGGCAGCAGCCGCGGAGTCGGGTGTGAAAGCAGCGGTGATCGCCGCAGAGTCGAGTCTCAACGCCGGCCGCATCATGCCCTACGACTACCTGATCGTCGCCACCGGCTCCGCGCACTCGTACTTCGGCCACCGCGAATGGGCCGAGCGCGCGCCCGGCCTGAAGACGCTCGACGACGCACTGGAGATCAGGCGGCGCGTGCTGCTTGCGTTCGAGGCGGCGGAACGGGAAACGTCGGCGGACGAACAGCTCCGCCTGCTGACCTTCGTCATCGTCGGCGGCGGGCCGACGGGCGTGGAGCTTGCGGGGGCGCTCGCCGAGATCGCGCGCCAGTCGCTTCGCCAGGACTTTCGGAACATCCGGCCCGAGTCGGCGCGAATCCTGCTGCTCGAGGGCTCGCCGCACCTGCTCGGCGCCTTTCCCGAGCGGCTCCGCGAAGCCGCGCGCCAGTCGCTCGTCCGCCTGGGCGTCGACGTTCGCGTCAACACGGTCGTCACGAGTGTCGACGCGACGGGGGTCACTGTGCGATCCAAGGATACTGACGAGCGATTGCCCGCGCAGACCGTGCTCTGGGCGGCTGGCGTCGAGGCATCTCCGATTGCGAAGGCGCTCGGCGCGCCACTCGATCGCGCTGGCCGCGTCCGCGCGGAGCCGACACTCGCAGTTCCCGGGCATCCGGAGATCTTCGTAGCCGGCGATATCTGTGCGCTCAACCAGGACGGCGTACCGCTGCCGGGGGTCGCACAGGTGGCGATGCAGGAGGGAGCCCACGCGGCGCGGAACGTCCTGCGACGCATTCGCGGGGCGCCGCTCGAGCCATTCCGCTACCGCAACTATGGAAACATGGCGACGATCGGCCGCGGGTCGGCGGTGGCTGACATCGGCCCCGTGAAGGCCTCGGGTCTATTGGCCTGGCTCCTCTGGCTCTTCATTCACATCTTCTGGCTGATCGGATTCCGGAACCGGATTGCCGTTCTTGGCGAGTGGGCGTGGTCATATGTCACGTTTCAGCGTCGCGTACGGTTGATTACCGGTCAGTCGCGGTCCGCCTGAAGGCGGACACTACGTCCATGACAGTTTCGTGACATCTGCGAAACCGCGCTCCGTAGAATAGCGGCGACGTGCCAATCCTCGGAGCGTCCAGTCAAAAACGGCGGACGTTTCAGGCCAGTCTCTTTCTCCTGGCCGTTGTCGCGCCCTGTCTGCTGCTGGTCGCGTTGAGCATCCTGATGGTCCGGCAGGACCGGGAGCTCACCGCTAAACGGACTGAAGATCAGCGGCGTCTGACGGTAGAACGCGCACGGCAGGCGCTCCTGTTGCGGCTGGAACGGCTGAAGCTCGAAGCCGTCGGCGAAGAGGCCTTAATGGCCGGCGAGAGTCAGCCGGAGGACAGCCCGATCGCGCTGACAGCCAGACTGGTTGATGGCCGCTCGGCAATATTGTTTCTCGAGTACCGCGCGCAGCGCACGCGCCTCATGCGTGTCTCCGCGACCGGTGGATCCGCGGAGGCGGTCGGGCTGGAGACCGACCGGCCTTTCAGGTTCGATGTCAGCCCCGACGGCAAGCGATTCGTCTACTCCTCACGATCGGAATCGTTGGAAGTCTGGACGTTGAATCTGTCGGCGATACCGAAGCAGTAGTCGCGGGTGGCCGCCGGTCCGCGAATACGCACCGGCGGTCATTCCGACAGGACGCTCCTGCGGGCGCTGTCGCCCTGAGGGCTACCGGCTCCCCGCAGAGCATGTCCTCGATGTCCTGCTCCAATTCGATGCCGGGTTCAATCCCGGTCCGACCCTCGAGCGTCGCCTGCGCAGCGGCAAACTTATCTTGAGCTGCTGATACAGTTCGTCCACTTTGTTCGTGTATCGGTTCATGGGCACCCGGGCAGCGGACGCCGAGTGTGCTGCGGTCGGAAGCGCCCGTTGTCAGGGATTTGTCAATCGAGCAGGGTTCAGGACCGTGAGACCCAACCCCCGGAAATCTCGATCGTTCCGGGTCACCAGCGTCAACCCGTGCACACGAGCCGTCGCCGCAAGAAGGGCATCGACGACCGGGAGGGAGCGAATCGCCCGCAGGCGGCCCCATTCGTCAGCCACAAGGTGGTCGACCGGTAGCACGCGATCTTCGTACACGCCGGCCAGATCACCCAGCCACAGGGCAAGAGCCTGGGCGCGGGCCGCGTCACGGGTGCGCAGGCGCTCGATCCCTTCGCGGATTTCCCCGAGCGTCAGGACGCTGACGAACAGGTCGTCCGGATCCTGCGCCTCGAACCACGCGGTGAGCGACGCGTGTCGCCGCGCCTTGCGCATGTCCGAAAGGACGTTCGTATCGAGGAGGAACCTCACAGGTCAACGCGGCGGCCCCGATCCTTCGAGCGGCGAAGGCGGATCGAGCCCGGGTCTGGCATCGCACGAAGGAAGGCCTTGAAGTCACGACTCGAGCGCCCCCTTGCGAGCGCGCCCTCGAGGATGGCCCGGTGCTCGGCCTCCGCCGACCGTCCGGCCCGCGCGGCCCGCTGCTTCAGGGCCTTCACGATCCGGGGCGACACGTTTCGCACGACCAGCTGTGACATGCCATCAATGATAGCATCCCGACCCAGAGCCCCCGTACGAGGCTCTTCGTCGTCGTTTCCCTTGCCTCCTGGACGGCTCGACCACCCGCGTGAAAACTCGTGTCGCGCCGGCAACAGGCTTGACGGCCGAAGAGCGCGCGGTGGTGACGCTCGTGAGCGCGCGCCTCCGCCGCAGAGCCGCTTAGGGTTATCATAATGATCGGACTCTCCATCGAATGCGCGCAGCCGTCGTCGTCGCCGGGGATCTCGGCCGGAGTCCCCGGATGCAGTACCACGCTCATGCCCTCGCCGCGTCAGGCGTGGACGTGAGCGTCATCGGTTACCAGGGCGCGCCGCTGCCGAAGTTCCTGACCGACAACCCGCGGATTTCCATCCACCGCTTCCACGAGCCGCGCTTCCGCTGGCGCATCGGCCGTTCCAAGCTGATGTACGGAGTAATGGCGTTCATCGACGGGTTCCGCGCCACGATCCTGCTCGGCGCCGCGCTGATGCGGATCCCGAAGCCGAACCTGCTGCTCGTCCAGAACCCCCCGGGCTTCCCGATGCTGCATGTCGCGTGGGTGGTGGCCCGGCTGCGTGGCGCGCGGTTCGTCATCGACTGGCACAACCTCGGCTACACGATCCTCGCGCTCCGGCTCGGCCGGCGGCATATTGCCGTCCGGCTGGTGCGGTGGGTGGAGATGATCGCCGGCCGCCGCGCCGATGCGCACCTGTGCGTCTCGCGCGGGTTCGTGCGCTTCCTCGCGGACAAGTTCCGGATCAAGAGCGTCCAGGTGCTCTACGACCGGCCGGCGTCCGCCTTCACGCCGATCGATCGCGTCGAGCGCGAGCAGATCCGGCAGGCGGTGTTCACGCGGCTCGGGGTGAGGGGCGGGAACGCCGTCGGCTTCATCGTGTGCCCGACCAGCTGGACGGAAGACGAGGATTTCGACCTGGTGATCGATGCGGCGCGTCATGTGGAAGATCGGATACGCGGCTGGGAGGCGGGCAAGGATACGCGGCGATTTCCCGACCTGGTCGTGCTGGTCACAGGCGACGGCACGCGCCGCGCGGAGTTCGAGCGGCGCTTCGCCGGGCTGCTTGCCCATCGCGTGCAGCTCAGGACGCGCTGGCTCGACCCCGAGGATTACCCCCGCATCGTCGGCAGCGCGGACGTCGGCCTGTGCCTCCACCGCTCTTCGTCGGGTGTCGACATCCCGATGAAAGTGGCGGATCTCTTCGGCGCCGGCGTGCCCGTGTGCGCACTCGACTACGGGGCATGTCTCGCCGAGCGGGTGCGTCACGGCGACAACGGCCTGCTGTTTTCCACCGGGAAACAGCTTGCCGATGTGCTGTTCGAGCTGTTCGAAACCTATCCGGCCGACTGCCCGCAGCTTGACCGCCTGCGGACCGGCGCCAGGCGGGCAGCCCGTCCGACCTGGGAAGAGGGATGGGTCAAGGAAGCCAAGCCAGTACTTTTGCCCGGTTCGATCGTCTAAAGGGGTCAGGTCTTCCCTGACCCTCTCAAGCACGAGGTGCGGCACGTGAACACGAGGGGACGCGCGGCGATCTCCGCAGGTCTCGCGGTACTGTGTTGCGCTCTGGCGGTGCCTTCTTTCGGGCAAGCACGGGAAGGCCGCCTGCTGATCACGGTCGTCGACCAGACGCGTGCGGTCATCCCCAACGCGACCGTGACGGTTGCCGGGATCGAGGACCCCACGAAGGCCGCGTGTTATCGACCCGGCGCAAACGTCCGGCCAGGGCCTGGCGACGATTGCGGGCCTGATGCCTGGCCGCTACGAGGTCCGCGCCGAGTTTCCGGGGTTCCAGCCGGGCCGCCTGGGCGACGTGCGTGTGCGGGCGGGTGATAACCGGCACGTCATCGTCCTGCCGCTGCAGAAGGTGGAGCAGGAGCTGACCGTCGCCCGGGATCCGC
The DNA here is from genome assembly GCA_963825245.1 of uncultured Acidobacteriota bacterium. Classification (GTDB taxonomy): domain Bacteria; phylum Acidobacteriota; class Vicinamibacteria; order Vicinamibacterales; family CAVVIG01; genus CAVREM01. Next base: position 437,353 of record CAWGSJ010000013.1, on the reverse strand, counting down.
AGGCGGCGGCCGCCGAGCGGAACACGCTGACGTTCGGCTCGGCGCTGACGCGCGAGCAGATCGATGCGCTGTCGGACGACCCCGAAGAAATGCGGCGCCAGCTGCTGGAGATGGCGGGCGGCGACGCGCTCATCCGCGTCGACAGCTTCGAGGGCGCGGCGCTGCCGGCGAAGTCACAAATCAAGTCGATCCACATCACGCGCGACCAGTTCGCGGCCGAGAACCACAACGCCGGCGGCCTGTTCATCGACATCATCACGCAGCCCGGCCTCGGCGCGATTCGCGGCGGGACGAACCTCAGGTTCCGAAACGGCTCGCTGAGCGGCCGCAGTCCGTTCACGCCGACCAAGGGACCGGAGAACATCAAGAACTTCGGTTTCAACTTCGGCGGCAGCCTGATCAGGAATCGCAGCTCCTTCTCGCTCGGCGTCAACGGGATGCGGTCGTACGATACCTCCAACCTGAATGTCGCCCTCCCCAGGGGGATGGTCTCCCAGGCGCTCCCGCTGCGCACGCCCCGGAACAACATCTTCGTCAACGGGCTCTGGGACCTGGCGGTCACGCCCGACCAGACGCTCCGCGTCAGCTACAACCACTCCGCGAACACGAGCGAAAACCTCGGCATCGGCGTGTACGACCTTCCCGAGCGCGCCTACGCCACCGAGAACGGCTCGCAGCAGCTGCGGATCCAGCACGCCGGGCCGCTCAAGCGGCGTTTTTTCACGAACACGCGCTTGATGGTGAACCGCACGTCGGCGATTTCGCAGTCCGCGCACGAGGCGGCAACCATTCACGTCATCGACGCGTTCACGAGCGGCGGCCAGCAGGTGGCCGGCGGCCGCCACTCGACGCTCGTCAACCTCGCGTCGGATCTCGACTACGTGCGGGGCATTCATTCGGTCCGAACCGGCATCCTGCTCGACACCGGCATGCACCTGTCCGACGATTGGAGCAACTATCTCGGCACGTACACGTTCGAGAGCCTCGACGCCTACGAAGCCGGCACGCCGCGAAGCTATACCCGACGAGTGGGCGACCCGAACATCCGTTACAACAGCTTGCAGGCGGGCGTCTACGTGCAGGACGACATCCGCGTGAACCGCAGTCTGACGCTCAGCCCGGGCGTCCGCTACGAAGCGCAAACGCACGTCGACGACGTGGCCAACTTCGGTCCGCGCTTCGGCATCACCTGGGCGCCCTTCCGCGGCGGCGCCACCACGCTGCGCGCCAGCGCCGGCATCTTCAACGACTGGATGGCATCGGGCACCTACGAGCAGATCCTGCGCGTCGACGGCTTCCGTCAACAGGAAGTCAACGTCGTCTCGCCGTCGTATCCTCTCCCGGGGATTGCCGGTGACGTCCCGCCGATCAACCGTTACGACATGGGAGACGACATGCGTCTCGTCACGTCGCGGCGGGTCAGCGCCGGGATCGATCAGCGGATCTCGCCTCGCATCCGGCTGAATTCGACGTACGCGTACACGCGAGGCGGCCAGGTGTGGCACGGCACGAACCTCAACGCGCCCGAGGACGGCGTTCGGCCCGACCCGGCCTTTGCGAATGTCGTGCAGGTGGTGTCCGACGGTTCATCGCGGCAGCACACGCTCTCGGGAGTCTTCAGTGTGAACTTCGCGAGCCAGCCGGCTCCGATCGGCAGAGACGGCCCTCCATTGCTGTTCGGGCCGCAGACGGGTCCACGGTTCGACCTGCGGCGTTCGAACATCAACGTCCTCTACACGTTCGGCTGGTTCCGGAACAACACCGAAGGCCCCTTCAGCCTGGCGCCGGGGGGTGACATCGAGCAGGAATGGGGCCCCGCCACTGGCGACGTGCGCCACCGTTTCAACATCGGTGTGAGCAGCAGCGCGCTGAGGAACCTCAGCGCCAACCTGAACCTGAACGGTTCGACCGGCACGCCGTACTCGATTCGCACAGGGTTCGACGACAACGGCGACCTGGTCTTCAACGACCGACCGGCGGGCGTCGGCCGCAACACCGGCCGGACGACGATGCAATGGAACGTGAACGTCAACCTCAATTACTCGATCGCGTTCGGACAGGGTGGCGGCGCCGGCCCGCCGATGGTGGGGATTTTCATTCCCGCGCCCGGTGCCGCACCGACAGTGATGAGCGCCGCCGGGCCCGCGACCCGCTATCGGCTCGGGTTCTTCGTGCAGATGCAGAACGTCACGAACCACGCCAACTACGGCGGCTACAGCGGCGTGCTCACGTCGCCGTTCTACGGCCAGCCGACGATGGTGCTCAATCCGAGGAAGATCGATTTCGGGGTGAACTTCGGCTTCTGATACCCGGAGATCGCAGATGACGTCCTGATCAATCCGTCGATCTTCTGTTGGCAGGCTTGGCGATGCAGACGAATAACCGGCGACGGCTTTTTGGCGCGACGACGGCACGATACGTTGGCCGATTGATGGTCGTCCTGTTGCTCGTCTCCTCCGGAGTGCGGGCTCAGAACTCAGCTGTCGCCGGCACTGGAAGTCGAACAGTGCTCACCCGGGGTCAACTGTTCGGGACAGCGGCCCCCCCGGCCCCCGTTGACGACACGGCGGGTTTCGCCATACCGGCGAATGCAACCGAGCCGACCGAGATGTTCGAGGGCACGTTGACGCTCAGGGACCTCACCACCACCGGCAGCGTCACCGTGTACTCCGACGTCTTCTCAATTGTTCCGAGAGGCGAGTCGGCCTGGAAACATCTTCCCGCGTTCAGCTATCAGTTCGTGCAGGTCGGGACTCATCTGATCCCGGCGGTGCAGGGGTTGACCATTACGGGAAGCTTGGCCTGGAACTACATCATCGGCCCGGGGCGAGTGTGGCAGGAGGCCGCGGACGAGGGCTACATGCGCGCGTCGCTGCCCTTTGCCCTCGTGCAGCGTAACCAGAACTGCGTCCACAACGGAGCGATGACCTTCCTCTTCAGCAACACCAGGTCGCCCCGCATGTCCACCGTCTACTATCAAGTTACGCAGGAAACCTGCTATCCGATGAAGTTCGACCTCTGGGGCGTCGCTCCCGCCACCTACACGCCTGGCCCCGTACCCGGCGCCGGCACACTGAGAGAGAGTCACACGGCCGAACTGGCGAATCGTCTGCCGACCAGGCCGCTCGATGCGCTGCGCCGGGACGCTCCCGGCGCCGGCTTCGCCCCGGCGGTGTTCATAAGCGGGTTCAAGGACCCGAAGCAAGTGACCACCTATGGCTTGGTTCTCAACGGCGTGAACTACACCTCGGGATGCCCGACCCGGTTTGGAGAATATGCGTTCTGCAACGAGATGCGATTACCTTCCTACTCCATTGCCAAGTCTGCGTTCGCCGGCGTGGCGTTGATGCGGTTGGGGCAGCTCTACGGGTCAGGCGTCTACAACTATCTGATCAAGGATTTCATTCCGGAACATCACATGGGCGGAAAGTGGGACGCCACCACCTTCAGTCATGCCTCAGACATGGCCACCGGCAACTACAATTCCGATGCGTATGAAGCGGATGAGAGCAGCCGGGTGATGGAGAGATTCATTGTCGACGAGGCCTATCCCGCGAAAATTGCGGACTCCTTCGCCCTCCAGCAGAACTATTCGATGCCGGGTACCAAGTGGGTCTACCAGAGCTCGGCGACCTTCCTTCTTACGCAAGCGATGAACGCGTTCCTCAAGCAGCAGAAAGGCAAGGGCGCCGACATCTTCGATCTGGTGCGCGACGAGGTTTATGTGCCTCTCCGCATGAGTGCCGGCGGCTTGACCACCATTCGAACCGAGAACAGCGCGACCAGGGCACCCACCGGCTACTATGGAATGTTCTTCAGCAAGGACGATATCGCCAAGATCGGCCGGTTTCTCAACGACGGCTCCGGAGCCATCGACGGCACTCCTGTCCTGGAGGCGACCCGTTTGAAGGAGGCGCTGTTCCGCACCCCGGGCGCCGCTGAAGTCGGCGTGCCCATCGTAGGAAGTCATCGCACTTCCGCTCTTGGCACTCCGCAATTGGGCCGCAACAGGCCGCGCTCGCCCAATACTCGGCGTTACGCTCATGGCTTCTGGGGCAGGCACATGACAACGGCGGAGTTTCCACAGTATTCCTGCGACTTCTGGGTGTCGTTGATGTCCGGGTACGGCGGCAACATCGTTCTCCTCTTGCCGAACGGCGTGGTCTCCTACGTTTTCAGTGACGGGATGGAGTTTCCCTGGGTGGATGCCGCTCACGAGACGTCCAAGCTGTCGCCCGTCTGCAACTAGTCGAAACCCGTGCATGCGCTCCTCCAACCGTCGACGTCAAGCGCGATGAGAGAAGAGCGTCAAGTCTCCCTCGTCGACAGCGCGGATTAGGCGTCCTCGGCGGGCACACCGCGGCGACACCCGCCCCGGAGCGATACCGCGTATTCCAATGTGAAGGCGGCGGACCAAACGGGATTGGCACCGTGGGTCAGCAAACCGACGCGGTAGACGGATTAATCACGAGGTAGTCGCCCACTGTTGAGTAATCCGCACGACACATCCACGATCCTCCGTTCGTCCTCCGCTGCTCGGTTGCTCCGTTGCTCCGTTGTTTACCCGTTGACTCCGACCACTCCGGTGCCGGGTGGACTAAACAGATCCTCGTAGGCGTACATGATCGCGGCGATGCTGATCGGCGCGGCGACGATCCAGCCGACGAAACACGCGAGGATGCCGATGACATTGATCAGGAACACGACGATCAGCAGGCCAAACAACGTCCACCACTGTTTGTGGGAGATGCGGCGGCTGACTTCCATCGCGGTCCAGAAGTCGTACTTCTTGTCGATGACGAGCGGCAGGGCGAACGTGTAGCCGACAGCAAGATAAATCCCGGGCAGCACGCACAACAGCAGACCAACGCAGATCAACAGTGCCGACACGAGGCCGGCCAGCCCGAGCTGCAGAAAGGCGAGGCTGAAGCCGCTGAAGGCATCCCCGACCGATGGGACCTCGCCGCGGATGCGACGGGTGAAGGTATACATGAGCCCGCCGAACAGGACCGGGTTGATGAAGAACGCCACGAAGCCCACGATCGGAATCATCCCCAGGCCTACCGACACGAGCATGACGAGCAACGTGCCGCCGATAGTCAACCCGGGGTTGTCGCGCACGAGTGCCCAGCCGCGGGTGATGCAGCTGGCGACGTCCACCGACAAGGCGCGCGACAGTTGGTCGGCAGCGATCGATTCGGCCGACAGCGCCGGCGGCGGTGTGCCAGGCGGGGGCGCCGCCGGCGGGTTCGACGCATCGGCAAACTCGGCGAAGTCTTTCAGCGCCTGCCAGGTCGTCTCGCCGTCGCGGCGCAGGCGGGAGTGCGCGTTCGCACGCCCCTGGGCCATCCAGTCGCGGACCTGCTCGGCCGAAAACGGTCCGTACTCGCGCCCGTCGGCTCCGATCAGAAAGTACATTCAGCCACCTCACGCGATGTTGCGCGCCACGGTGAAGAGCACGGCTCCGATCGCGGTCCAGCGCGGCGGGACGACCGGCCACGCGAGGCCGGCGGCGATCAGGAACGGATTGAGCGCGACGGCGTCGAACACGCGCCCATGCAGCAGCGCGTGCGCCGCGCGAAGGCCACCGCAGAGCGGGCAGAGCAGGCCGGTCAGCGCACGCAGCGGACACGACGGATAGAGCGGCGTCAAGGCGGGATCGTAAAAGTAGACCAGCACCGCGGCGGCGGTGAGGGCTCCGCCGAGGGCCATCATTCCGCGATTGATTGTCATGCCGGCAAGCGCGGCTGATTATAATCCCGGCAACCGGCGTTGAGGTGGTCAGCCGGACTTCGTCGGAAGGAGCCAACCATGATCCGCTTCCGCTCGTGTGTCGTCGCCATCGCCTGCACGCTCGTCGCCGCTGCAGCGGCGGCGCAAGCGCCGACCTCGGCCTGGGCCGCCGGCATCGGCAACGAGTACCAGGTCACCCCGGGCATCACGTATCTGACCGCCAGCAACTGGGAAGCGAAGCTCGACGTCTACACGCCGCGCGGCACTGGGCCGCATCCGACCGTGATTCACATTCATGGCGGCGGCTGGACTGGCGGCAGCCGCGAGTCGGTCATCCTGCGTGCCATGCCGTTTTTCGAAATGGGATTCGCCGTCGTCAACATCTCGTACCGCCTGGCGCGCGTCGCGGAAGCGCCCGCCGCCGTCGAAGACTGCCTCTGCGCCCTGCGGTGGGTCGTCCGCAACGCCAAGCAGTACAACTTCGACGTCAACCGCATCGTCGTGACCGGTTACTCGGCAGGCGGTCACCTTGCGTTGACGACGGGCATGATTCCGGCGTCGGCCGGGCTCGATCGCCCGTGCCCGGGACCCGAGGAGCTGAAAGTCGCGGCGATCGTCAATTGGTACGGCATCACCGACGTGGCGGACCTGCTCGATGGCGGCAACCGGCGGACCTACGCCGTGCAGTGGCTGGGCAGCCGCCCCGACCGCGTCGACGCCGCGCGCCGCCTCTCGCCGATGACCTACGTCCGCCGCGACCTGCCGCCGACGCTGACCGTCCACGGCGACGCCGATCCGACCGTTCCGTATACGCACGCGACGACGCTCCATGCCGCGCTCCAAAAAGCCGGCGTGACGACCGAGCTGGTGACGATCCCGAAGGGAGGGCACGGCAACTTCCCGCTGCCCGACCAGCTGCGCGCCGTGGAAGCGATGCGCGCGTTCCTGGCGCGTGTCGGCATCACGCGCCGGCCGGCCGCGACATCTGCGCAGCAATAAGCCGCGCAAGCCGTGTACGGAGATTGCGGAGATCGCGACGAAATGCAACACGGAGACACGAAGCCGCGGAGGACGCACGGAGCTGCAGCGCGCGACCGCATGCTGACGACGAACGAGCCGGCGAAAATGCAAGCCACCGCAATCCAACGGCTTGCATTTCTCACCGGCTCGATCGTCGTCAGCGCCCCGCTTTGCGGGGCGGTCGCGCTCGGTGTCTTCTCCGTGTCGTCTCCGTGTCACCGTGTCTCCGTGTGTTGCATTTGACCGCGACCTCCGTCACCTCCGTGGCATTTCTGCGATACTGCCGGTAGCGTGGATCTCCGCCAGCTCGAAATCCTGCAAGCCATCGCTGAAACCGGATCGTTCACAGCGTGCGGCCGAAAGCTGCACGTCTCGCAGTCCGCCATCAGCCGGCAGATTCTCCTCCTGGAAGAGGAGCTCGGTGAGCCGCTCTTCCTCCGCGTCGGCCGGCAGGTACGCATGACGCCGGCGGCCGAGGCGCTCGTACAGCTCGGACAGCGCGTGTTCCAGGACGTCCGCGAGACGGTCGGCGCGATTACCGACCGCACGCGGGCGCTGCGCGGAACGCTCCGCCTCGCCGGCGGCATGACCGTCTGCCTCTACGTGGTTCCACCGCTGCTGAAGCACCTCAAGCGCGTCCACCCGCAGCTCGACATCCGCCTGACCGTCGCGACCGCGACCCGATCGGTCGACGAAATCCGCGCCGGCCGCGTCGATGCCGGGCTGCTGACGCTGCCGGTCGAGGAATCGGACCTGGTCACGGTGCCGGTGCTGCGCGAGGAGTTGCTCGTGCTGACGATGCCGACCCATCCGCTGGCCAGGAAAAAGCGGATCCAGGCGTCGGATCTTTCGGGCCAGCCGTTCGTGCTGTTCGAGCCGGGCTCCGCGACCCGCCGCGTGATCGATGCGTTCTTCCTCACCGAGAAGGTCGAGCCGATCGTGATGATGGACACCGAGAACGTCGAGATCATCAAGGCGATGGTCAAGACCGGGATCGGCATCGGGATCGTGCCCTATCAGGCGATCGCGCGCGAAGTCCGGGCAGGGCAGTTTTTCTGCGCGCGCATCGACGGCCACGAGCTGATCCGGGAAACGGGATGGGTCTACGCGCGGGCGAACCGCGTACCGCGGATGATCCACGAACTGCAGACCGCGTTCGACGAGATCAAGGGCCGCCTACAGCTCGCGCCAGGTAAATGACGCCAATCAAGCGGCTGCCAATCAAGCGTCACCAATCTGAAATCTGAAATCTTAAATCTTAAATTTCAGGATTACTTCGAAGACCGTCTTCCCCGGCTGACTCTTGACGCTGATCGTTCCACCGTGCCGTTCGACGATCGCCTTGACAATCGAGAGCCCCAGGCCGCTGCCGCCGGTCTGCGTCCGGGCCGCGTCGCCCTTGTAGAAGCGATCGAAGACGTGAGGAAGGTGTTCGGCCGGGATGCCCGCGCCGTGGTCGGCCACTGTGATCGCGATTCCGCCGGGCGTCGGGCGCGCGTGCAGCTCGATTGATGAACCCTGCGGCGCGTAGCGAAGCGCGTTGGCGGCGAGGTTCTGGAGGGCCTGCTCGAGGCGGCCGCGGTCGCCCCGGATACGTCTCGGCGCCGGCCTCGATTCCGCTGGCGATGGTCACGCCCGCATCGGCCGCTTCGCGTTCGTGCCGCGCGGTGACGCGGGCGAACAACTCGGCCAGCGGCACGTCCTCGACCACGAACGCGCCGCCGCCGCCTTCGAGCTTCGCCAGATCGAGCAGATCGCCAATCAGCCGCTCCAGGCGCGCGGTTTCGTCGCCGACGATCGCGAGATACCGGGCGCGCGTCGCGTCGTCGAGCGCGAACTCGGGCATCGTCAGCGTTTCGAGGTAGCCGCGCATCGCCGTGACCGGCGTCGTCAGCTCGTGCGAGACGTCGGCCAGGAGCTGCCGGCGTGCGCGATCGGCAGCGGCGAGCGCGTCGGCGCGCGCCGCCAGGTCGTCGGCCATGGCATTGAACGCCGACGCGACCGCGGCGACCTCGTCGCCGCCGCGCGCGGGCGCGCGCGCCGACAGGTCACCGGCGCCGAGCCGCCGCGCGGCGTCCTCGACCGCGCGAAGGCGTCGCCTGGCCGGCCCGAAGATGAGCACGGCCGCGATGATCGCGCCCGCCGCCAGCGCGGCCGCCGCGACGAAGCTGAGTGTCGGCGCATAACGCCGCAGCATGAACCAGAAGGGCGCGCGCGGCAGGACGACCACCACGCCCGCGAGCTCGTCGCCGACCAGGATCGGCTGCGGAGGAGGTGGTGGTGGCGGCGGTCCCTCCATTCCACCGGGTCCGAAGCCTCTGCCGCGTCCACCGGGGCCGCCGCGCCTGAATCGCTCGCGATCGGGCGCGAGGCCGCGCTGCAGCCGGTTGCGCGCTCCGCGGAGCAGCGGTTCCGGGTACGGCGGCGGGAAATTGCCGAACACCCGACCGTCGGCGAGCAGCACGAAGAACGGGTGGGCGTCGCGCGCGTATTGGTCGTCGATGTACGCGGCGAGATCGATCGACGGATCGGCCCGGAGCTCGTCGGCGATGTCGACCGCGACGGTCTGCGCGAAGCGTTCAGGCTGGCCGGGCAGCGTCGGGCCCGAGCGCGACACGACCCACACGAACAACATGGCCTGCACGACGAGCATCGCGGCGAGCGTCATGACGAAGCCGATCGCGATGCGCCAGTAGAGGCTGCGGTACCAGCGCTGGGGGCTGGAGGCTGGGGGTTGGGGGCTCGTCGTTGCCGACCCTGAAAGGGTCGGCCTACCTGGGTCGGCTGCCACGCTCCGATCCTAGTGCCCGCGAGGCCCGAGCCTCGAGTCCCGAGCCCCGATTCACAGTCTTTTCACTCTTCTTCGTCCTCCCCGTAGCCGGAGACGACAAAGCGGACGTCGGCGTCGGGGCGGTTGAGCGCGTGGAGCGCGCGATCGATCAGAGGCTGGTAGTGGACGAGGATGTGGCGGCGCACCGACTCGGAGTGGACCCAGACCGTGATCTGATCGCCGGAGTCGCTGGCGTACGCCGTGCCATCAAACCAGCGGCGGAACTCTTCGGGATCGAGTGCGGCGCGGAGCCGATCCAGCACGCCCTGCCACACGTTGTCGGACATGTCGGCGCTTACTCGTCGTCGGCGTCCTTGTCGGCGTCCTGGTCGGCGTCCTGGTCGGCGTCCTTGTCGGTGTCCTTGTCGGCGTCCTTGTCGGCTTCCGGCCGGCTGGTCGCGAAATCGTCGATATCCGGCAGCGCTTCGTCGGTCGTATCGGCGTCGTCCAGAGTGAAGGATCGCCCGGTGTTCTTCAGCGGGATTGGACCGCGCGGCCGCTCGGCTTCCTTCTTCTTGCCCTTGGCGCTGCCGCCGCGCTGGGGCTTGGCGTCGGGGCCGAAGTTGCGGTTGCGCGGAAGCGCCGGTGCCGCGGGATCAAACGGACGCGGTCCGCCGAACGATGTTGGCCGCGGGCCCCCGAAACCACCGGGCCTTGGGCCCATGGGCCCGCCCGGCCGCGGCGGACCGCCAGGGCCGCGATCCTCGCGGGCGCGGGCCTCGCTGACCGCCAGCGGCCGCCCGTTGAAGATCTGCCCGTTGAACTTCTGGATCGCCTGCTCGGCCTGGGAACGATCGAGAAACTCGACGAACGCGAACCCGCGCGGCCGTCCGGTCTCGCGGTCGACAGGCAGCACGACCTGGGAGGGCGGCGCGACCGTGCCGAAATACGCGCGCAGGTCCGCCTCGGTCGTGGCGTACGATAGGTTTCCCACGAACAGACGAACAGCCAATCAACTCACTCCTGGTTCACAGAGAAGGCCGCGCGGAACCGCGCAAAAGGGTAGGGCGCACACACAACGCTGGCGGATACTGGGGCTCACCTTACCTGAACTCGGCGAGCATGGCAAGCGGGGGGCCTGTATAGTTGTAGCCGGACCCCGGATTTGTGGGCCGGGCTGATTGATTCGGAAGAGACCGTGAGCCGTCGACACGCGTCCGTTACAACCATCCTCGTCCTCCTGGCGGGTCTCTTTCCAGCGGCCGCGGGCGGAGGCCTGTCGTCAATCCGTCCCGACGAGCTGCGCGAGTGGCTGACGGATGTGTCGTCCGACCAGATGCAGGGCCGGGCGATTTATAGCGCGGGCCTCGGTCTGACCGCCGCCTACATCGAGCAACACCTCCGCGAGTGGAACATCAAGCCAGGTGGCGACCCCGGCAGCTACCTCCAAACCGTTCGCGTCCAGGGGGTCCGGACGACCAGCCGCTCCACCGTGACGCTGCAGGTCGGCCGGCAGACGCGCACCTTCAAGGACGGCGAAGGCGTCACCCTGCCGCGATTTCAGGGCGGCAACCGGTCGGTGGTCGCCTCGCGGGTCGAATTCGTCGGCTACGGGATCGACGCGCCGGCGGCGGGTCAGATGGACTACCGCGGGAAGGACGTGAAGGACGCCGCTTGTCGTCTTTCTCGGAAACAACGGTCCCAAGGGGGTCGACAGCGGCACCTACCGTCAGATCCTCAGCGGCCGCAGCCGCTACGCCGTTGACCAGCAGGGAGCCATTGCCAGCATCGATGCGGCCACGCCGTCGGGTGACGCCAACGGTAGCCGCGGCGGCCGCGGTGGTGGTCAGGCGGCCGGCGGCCGCGGCGCTTCAGCCAACGTGCCGGTCGACTTCACGACGTCGCGCCGGCTCGATCAGCCGATTGCTCCCGACATCTCCGGTTCGGACGAATTCCTGACATTCCTCTTCAGCCGGGCCCCGGTCAGTTATGACGAGCTCAAACGGAAAGCGGCGGCGCAGGAGCCGCTGCCATCGTTCCGCCTGAACGACGTGAGCCTGACGGTCGATATCGACGTCGACTACGAGATCGTCCGGACCCAGCTCACGCACAACGTCATCGCCATCGTCGAGGGCAGCGACCCGCGGCTGAAGGACACCTACGTCGCGGTCGGCGCCCACTACGATCACATCGGCTATGCGGATCGTTCGGCGGCGCCCGGCAACGAGCGTCCGCCGGGCGCCCCCGGCCGCGTCACCGCCGGCACCGGCGGCGATCACGTCTGGAACGGCGCCGACGACAACGGCTCGGGCACGGTGACGTTGATGGCCCTCGCCAGGGCATTTCGCGAAGGAACGCCTCCGAAGCGATCGCTCATCTTCGTGTGGCACACCGGAGAGGAAGCGGGCCTCTACGGATCGCGGTATTTCGCCGACTACCCGCCGGTGCCGATCGACGCGATCGTGGCCCAGCTCAATGTCGACATGGTCGGCCGCAATCGCAACGACGATCGCAGCCAGTCGAATACCGTCTACCTGGTCGGCTCCGACCGGATCAGCAGCGAGCTGCACGAGATCAGCCGCGCGGCCAATGGCAGCCTGCCTCGGCCGCTCACGCTCGACTACGAGATGAACGATCCGTCCGATCCCGAACAGCTGTACTACCGGAGCGATCATTACAGCTACGCGGCGAAGGGAATACCGGTGATCTTCTTCACAACCGGTCTTCACCCCGACTACCACGCCAACACCGACGAGGTGTCGAAAATCGAATTCGACAAGCTGACGCGCATCGCCGGCCTGATCTTCGAAACCGGTGCGCGGCTCGCGAACCTCGATCACGCGCCAGTCCGCGACCGCCGCGGCGCGCGCGCCGGCAAGGGGACGCCGTAGTCGATGACCCGTCCGCTGCTGGTCATCTTCCTCACGATTCTCGTCAACCTCGTCGGCTTCGGGATCATCATTCCGCTGCTCCCGTTCTATGCCGAGACGTTCGGCGCGTCACCGATCGTCGTCGGGCTGCTGTTCGCCGTGTTCTCGCTGTGCCAGCTCGTCGCCGCGCCGATTCTCGGCGATCTGTCCGACCGCTACGGCCGCCGGCCGATCCTCATCGTCAGCCTGATCGGTACCGTGGTCAGCTTCGTCATGCTGGCCCTCGCGCACAGCCTGACGATGCTGTTCATCGCTCGGATCGTGGACGGCCTGTCGGGCGGGAACATCTCGACCGCGCGCGCCTACGTCGCCGACGTCACCGAACCCCAGGATCGCGCGCGCGCCTTCGGGTTGATCGGTGCCGCCTTTGGCCTGGGCTTCATCCTGGGTCCGGGCATCAGCGCCTGCTGGCGCCGATCAGCTACACCGCTCCGATATGGGCCGCGGCCGGCATCACCCTCGTCGCGACGGCGATGGCCTGGTTCTGGTTGCCCGAGACCGTCCATCGCGCGCACGCCGGCACCGGCATGCCCTTCCGGAACATGCTGGCGATGATGGGACGGCCGAGGCTCCGCCGCGTGCTGCTGATGGACTTCGCCTACTGGTTCGCCTTTGCGATCTTTCAGACCACCTTCGCCCTGTTCGCGGCGGCGCGCTTTGGCTTCGACGCGGCGCGGACCGCCTTGTTCTTCGCGGCGTTCGCCGTGCTCGGCGCGGTCGTCCAGGGCGTGTTCATCCGGACGCATCGTCCAGCGGTTCGGCGACAAGAAGACGCTCATGCTCGGCCTGGTCTGCGCCGCCGTCGGCCTCGTGGCCGCCACGCTGACGCACACCGTCGGCGTTCTTCGCGCTTCGCTGGTCCCGCTGGCGCTGGGCATCGGCTTCGGCCATCCGACGATGTCCAGCCTCGATCAGCCGGGCGGCGCGGGCCGATGAGCAGGGGCGCGTGCAGGGCGCGGCCAGCGCCGTGGAAAGCCTCGGGCGCACAATTGGACCGGTGTGGGGGAGTGCGTCGCTGCAGCGTTTCGGGGAGGCGTCGCCGTACATCTCCGCCGCCGGCTTTCTCATCATGACGCTCCTCTTGAGCGTCGGTCATCGAGTGGAGGAGACGTGACGGATCAGGAAAAGCAGAAGGTGGAGGATCTCATCAGCAGGCTGGAACTGCAGGTCGGTCAGATTTTTCCGCGCGACGGCGGCAACGCCTCGCTGATCGCAGGGATGATTCAATCTCTCAACGGACTGAGAAGCGCACTCGGGCTGGTGCGACCACACTAAAAGCCGAAAGAAGATCGTACGCGGAAACAACGCTTCGATCAGGACTTCATCGGAAACGCCAGGAACGCTCCGGGATCGAAAATCGTACAGGCAGCCAGCGCGGCGCGCTTGATGCCGACGCGCAGCGACCGGTGCTCTGCATCGACTTGGGTGGGATCGATCGGAACGAGATAGCGCCGGTGCTTGAAGAGCCCTGCTACCTTGAGCACGAGGTAGCGCAAGCGTCGGGCTTCTGGATCGAGGATGACCCCGGCGAACTCGCCGATTTTTTGATCGTCACGGTCGAAGACGTTGAGACGGCCAGTTGGCAGCGGGCCTTTCACCTGCGCGGGGCTGAGGTAGCACAGACGTGAAAGTCCCTGACGCTCGTTGTTCATCTCACTCTCTCCGTCGAAGGGGATAGACAAGAGGAGTGCCAGCCTGCGCGCGTTCAAATTCCTCGTTTCCTAGCGCTCAGACTTCAACGGGTCGGCCTGTCGACTGAGTAGTTGTTACACGCCTGCAGTGCGTTGTTGCGCAAACCTGGGTAATCTGGCTCCTCACCAGAACCACATCAATAAAGTGTCAGGATCCCATTTTCTGCATCCTACTCCTGTCTTAATACTTCCATCGGGTCCAAGCGCGACGCGCGCAGCGCCGGGAGGGCACACGCCGCTGCCGCGACGGCGGTGAGCACGGCGAACACGCCCGCAAAGGTCGGCAGATCCGTGGCGGCGACGCTCGTACAGCATCGTGGTCATGGTGCGCGTGACGACCCACGCCAGGACGAAGCCGGCCGCGAGCCCGGCGCCCGTCAGCAGGAGACCGTGCCGGACGATCATGCTCACGACACCGGCCCGGCTGGCGCCCAGCGCCAGGCGCACCCCGATTTCACGCCGCCGGCGGGTCACGGCGTACGAAAGCACGCCGTAGAGACCGACCGACGCCAGGAGCAGGGCGAGTCCCGCGAACGCCGCCAGGAGCGTCATCTGCTGCCGCCGTCCGACGATCGCCTGATCGATGATCTCTTCCATCGTCCGGACCGCCGCGATCGGCTGCTCGCGATCCACCTCGGCGACGATCTCGCGGATCGGTCCGACCAGCGCGGAGAGGTCCCCGGACGCGCGGACGACGAGCTGCTCGGGCGTCCAGGCGTTGCCGAGCTGCGAGTAGACGACGTACGCGCCAGGCTTGGACGACAGATCGAAGCCTCGCTCGCGAACGTCTCTGACCACGCCGACGACAGTCCGCCACGGCGCCGTGGCGCCGCCGAACCTGATCCGCGCTCCGAGCGGGCTCGCGCCCGGCCAGTACATCCGCGCGAACGTCTCGTTGATCACCGCGACGAGCGGCGCGCCCGGCGCATCGCGCTCGTCGGGAATCCGCCCTTCGAGCGAGCTGCACGTCGAGCGTCTGAAGGTGCTTCGGCGTTCCGGTCCGAAAGACGACATCCTGGCCCTGCTCGACCACCTTGTTCTCGATCGCGAAACCGGTGGTGTTGCCCTGGCTCATGAACGGCAGCATCGAGGCGTAGGCGGCGCGTCTCGACGCCGGGCAGTGCGCTCACGCGCCGCAGCACGTTGTCGTAGAACGCCAGCCGCGCGGTTTCGTCCGGATACTTCGTCTGCGGCAGCGTCGTCCGCATCGTCAGCAGTCCTGCGGGCCTGAACCCGAGGTCCGCGGCGTGCAGGTTGGCGAGCGTCCGGATCATCAGGCCGGCACCGATCAGCAGCACCAGCGCCGCCGCGACCTGCGCGACCACCAGCGCATCGCGCGCCACCGTGCTGCCGCCGGACCCGCTTCGACCGCCCTGCTGCAGCGCGTCGTTCAGCGAGGCGCGCGCCGCATGAACGGCCGGCACGATGCTGAAGACCAGGCCGGTCACGATCGAGAGTCCGGCGGTAAAGGCGAGCAGCGTCGGGTTCAGGCGTGTTGCGGGCGACAACGGGAACATCGGCGGAACCAGGCCGGCGAGCAGGTTCATCGCGGCCGGTGCGACCAGCAAACCGAGGAACCCTCCCGCAGCCGCCAGCACCATCGATTCGGCCACCATCTGCCGGACGAGGCGGCCGGTGTCGGCGCCGAGTGCCACGCGTACCGCCATCTCGGAGCGCCGCGCCACCGCCCGCGACAGCATGAGGCTCGCGAGGTTCGCGCAGGCGATCAGCAGCACGCAGCCGGCGGCGCCCATCAGCACGAGCAGCGCGAACCGGGTATTCCCGAGCAGGTCGTTTCTGATCGGCATGACCACGGCGCCGACGCGTCCGTTCGTGTCGGGAAACTCGCGGCCGAGATGCGCGGCGATCGACTGCATCTCCTCGCGCGCCTGGTCGATCGTCACGTCCGGCCGCAACCGGGCGACGACGTTCAGGTAATGCGAGCCGCGGTTCGCGGCCTCGGCCGGCGTGAACTGCATCGGCGTCCAGAACTCGATGGGACTGCCAGACTCGCTGCGGAACGAAAAGTCCGCCGGCATCACGCCGATGACCGTTCGAGCGCGCGCCGTTCATCGTCACATCGGAACCGACGGCGGACGGACTGCCGCCGAAGCGCCGCTGCCACAGGCCATAGCTGATGACCGCGACTGGCGCGCCGGCGCGGTCCTCGTCGTCCGTGAACGTCCGGCCGACGAGCGGCCTGGCGTCGAGCACCCCGAAGAAATTCGCGGTGACGCGCCGCCCCAGGACCTGTTCGGGCGGACCGCCGGACGTCAGGTTCGCAGAGGCGCCGCGCGTGGCCGCGATGTCGGTGAAGACCCGGTTGCGCGCTTTCCAATCCAGATAGTTCGCCGGCGCCGGCGTGTTTCGCGGGAACCCGAGATAGCTGACGTCCTCCCACACCATGACGATCCGATCGGGATCGCCGTAAGGCAGCGGCCTGAACAGCACATCGTTGATGGTCGAGAAAATCGCGGTGTTGGCGCCGATGCCGAGAGCGAGGGTCGCGATCGCGACCGCGGCAAACCCGGGCGCGCGCAGGAGCGAGCCGGACACCGTGGCGGAGATCGGTGATGAGTGAGGACATTCGAATGCTTAGACGGTGGGGCGGCGACCAGCGTTGACCGCAGGCTCCGTGCACGCGCCATCAAAAAGGCATGGAACGAATTGTCGAACGTGCTGGAATGCGCCGCTCAGCGAAACGGCGTGCCGAGATGGCGCGCCACCTTGGCGCGCAGATCGGCTTCCGAACCCGGTGGACGTGATGTCCATGCCGCTGTCGATCAGTCCATCGATCAAGGCGCGGATGATCTCGGCGCGGTTCAGAACCTTGCCGCTCTTGCCGCGGATATCGGTGGACAGACGATCGAGATGATGGATTTGTCGATCAAAGAGGACGACGGAAACCTTCGACCAGGTCTCCTGATGCACTGGAGGTCTGCCCCGGCCTGCTTTGATGGTGCTGGCGTGTGCCTTCACGCTCCTCCGCTTCGCACATCCCGACGATCTGCGCGCGGATTATAGCGGCTGATTGTTGCTAGCACAAACACAGCAATAGAAAACTCGGCCGACTTTTCTTTGAATCACGAAGCAGATCGTCGCCCGCTGATCAGGCTGGCGTCGGCTGCGCCACGGCGGCCACCGGCAGATGGATGAGGAAGGTGGCGCCACGGCCTGGCTCGCTGTGGACAGTGATGTATCCGCCGCTCTGCTTCACGATCCCGTACACGATCGACAGGCCGAGCCCGGTGCCCTTTCCCTGTTCCTTCGTCGTGAAGAAGGGCTCGAACAGCCGCGCGCGCGTCGCTGCGTCGATCCCCGTGCCAGTGTCGGCGACGCTGAGTCTCGCGTACGAGCCCGGCCTTGCCCTCGACGTGCGCGACGGCGCCCGCCTCGTCGAGCTCCAGCTCGTCGAGGCGCACCGTCAGCCGCCCGCCGCCGGGCATCGCATCGCGCGCGTTGATGACGAGGTTCAGCACCACCTGCTCGATCTGCGCGGGATCGGCCAGGACCATCATCGGGGTCGGCGATCGCATCAGCTCGAATTCGATTTCCGGCCCGATCAGCCGGCGCAGCATCGTGTCCATCCCGCCGATGACGTCGCCGAGCGCGATCAGCCGCGGGCTGGACGGCTGCCGGCGGCTGAACGCCAGCAGCTGACGCGTCAACCCGGCGCCCCGCTGCACCGAATGCTTGATTTCCGCCGCTTCCGCACGCGGCCGGGTCGTCGTCGCCCACTCCGATCAGCAGAAGGTCGGCCGAGCCCATGATGCTCATCAGGATATTGTTGAAATCGTGGGCGACACCGCTGGCCAGCCGCCCGATGGCCTCGAGCTTCTGCGACTGGCGCAGCTGCTCTTCGAGCAGCCGCCGCTCCGTGATGTCGCGGATGAAGCCGGTGATCCCGCCTCGCGCGTCGCCGCGGACGCGGGCGACGGTCAGCTCGAGCGGGAACTCCGTGCCGTCGGCGCGGAGGCCGTGCAGTTCCAGCTGCCGGCCGGCCAGCGGTCCGCGTCCCGTCGGTCGAATACTGCTCGAGCGCGGACCGCAGCGCCGGTCGCTCGCGCTCCGGCAGCAGCAGGTCGACCTCGTTGCCGAGGATGTTCGATCCGCTTGTGACCGAACATCGTCTCAGCGGCCGGGATTGAACTCTCTGATGCTCACCGCTGATCCATCGTGATGATCGCGTCGTGCGCCGCTTCGAGAATGGCGCCCTGCCGCGCCTCGGTGTCGGCGCCGGCACGGTAGACCTTGTAGGTCAGGTACAGCGGCGCCGCCGCGAGCAGCAGTGTCAGTCCGATCCCGGCGCTCTCAATCACCGCGGCGACGACGACGGCGGCCGCCGCGCCCAGGAAGTAGTCCGGCGCGCTCGAGACGAAGTCGCTTTTCCAGACCTTCCACGCGCTCTGGTTGGTCGTCAGGGCGATGGCGATCGCAATCGGCACCGTGTTCGTGAAGAAATACGTGAGCGCCATGCCGGTCGCGGGGACGACGATCGCTCCGAGGTCGGCCGATGGCGTGCCGCCGAGCCGCTCGAACACCTGGCCCGCCGCCTGGACCGTCAGCACCAGGCAGGCCATGTTGAACAGCGTGCGGTAGACGGGGTTGCTGACCCGCGTGTTCAGCGTCGACTGGCTCCAGCCGCTCGCCGCGCCGACGATCATCGTCGCGTGAGGGCCGCGTAGAATGAGCGACGCGATGTCGACCACGTACGACACCGACATGTTCGATCCGCCGGCGATCGGGAAATGGACCTTGAACGCCGCGGTCAGGCTCGAGATGAGGACGAGGAACACGAGCGGCAGCACCGGGGCGAACTGCGCCCGGGGAATGAGGGCCGCGAAAACGATCGCGGCCAGTGCGATGACCGAGATGATGTACCAGCGTGCGCGTGGGGGCAGATCCCGCAGCAAGGGGCTTCAAGTATAGCGATCGAGAGCGACTTCCGGTTCGTCGTCGCGTCCGGGGCTGCCGGCATGCGGCTCGACAGGTTCCTCGCCGGACCTGGGCAGCTGGGCTCGCGCGGGCGCGCCTCGACCGCGCTCGTGCGCGGGAAAGTGTTTGTCAACGACGTCGAAGCGACGCCCGCCGATGCCGGACGCCGGCTCAGCGCCGGCGATCGCGTGCGAGTGTGGATGGATCGGCCCGGCAGCGCGCGACGCCGCTGGGGCCGGGGCCGCGCGGCGGAAGGCGATCTCCAGATCGTCTACGAAGATCCCGAGCTCGATCGTCGTCAACAAGCCCGCCGGCCTGCTCACCGTGCCGCTGCCGCGGCGCGGCGACGAAGCGAGCGTCGAAGATCAGCTGGCAGTCCATCTGCGGAGGCGCGGCAAGCGCAAGCCGCTCGTCGTTCACCGAATCGATCGCGATACATCGGGCCTGGTGGTGTTCGCGACACGGCCGGACGCGCAGCGCCGGTTGAAGAATCAATTCCGGCGGCACGAGCCGGAGCGCGTGTATCTGGCGGTCGTTTACGGACATCCGTCGCCCGAGTCGGGAACCTGGCGCGATCGTCTCGTCTGGGATCAGGCAGCCCTCATCCAGAAACAAACGCATCCGCGGGATCCGCGCGGGAAGGACGCGATCAGCGAGTACCGCGTGCTCGAACGTTTTCCACGTGCATCCCTGCTCGAGGTGCGCCTTCGGACGGGCAAGCGGAATCAGATCAGGTTGCAGGCCCGTCTGCGTGGCCACACGCTCGTTGGCGAGCAGCGTTATGTCTTCGGGCCTGACGAACTGCGCATCATCGACTTTCCGCGGCAGGCGCTCCACTCGCATCGGCTGGCGCTTTCGGCACCCGGTCACGAATCAACCGCTGAGCTTCGAGGCAGCTCTACCGTCGGACATGGCGGATCTGGTGGCCCACCTGCGAATCCAAACCGGCTCGATCGGGCGTCTAACCAATCGTCAGGAGGTTTATGGCCAAGAGAACTGGTGGGGGAGCGCTGATCTGCCCGCGCTGCGGCGTCCCCAGCGCCCGCGTGATCGGCCGATCCGAGTCGCTGCCCGTAATTTACCTGCGGTGCGACGACTGCGGCCGGACGTCCATTTCGCCCGAGTAAACGTGTGCAATGCCGGGCGGCACGCCGCCGCCCGGTTACAGAATTCGCCCGCCGCACACGGTCGTGTAAGCTCAATTTTGACACTTCGCGGCCGCGAATTAGTCCGCAACACGCTCCAGCCGCACGACTTACC
The DNA here is from genome assembly GCA_963825245.1 of uncultured Acidobacteriota bacterium. Lineage (GTDB taxonomy): Bacteria > Acidobacteriota > Vicinamibacteria > Vicinamibacterales > CAVVIG01 > CAVREM01. The sequence goes on along the minus strand of CAWGSJ010000013.1, from coordinate 417,014 downwards.
TGCAACTAACAGAAACGGCACAGTTCGCGCATTGGGGGTCGTGATCCGTACCTATGGTCGGAATCTAGAGGCTGACATGGAGCGAGCTGCGGCTTCGAACTTTTCTCCCGCGGCCGTCGCTTTTGTTGACGGTCTCGGCGAACGCCACAACATCCTGGACCCGAGCGGCTCCGAAACGCTCGAAGTGCTGTGCGTGCGCGACGAACTGGCCGCTGTGCCCTCGTTCGAGTTCGCCCTGCGCGAGCGGGTGAGCCGGCTCGCGACGTTTCGACATTCATCGTTCGTCCGGGTGCGCGCGGTCGAGCGCATGACCGACCGGCACGCGACCCTCGCCATCGTCTCGGATTCCGCCGCAGGTACTCGCCTTTCCGATCTGCTCGTCCAGTCGGCCGAGCGCCGCATCAACCTCGACATCAATTCGGCCCTGTGCCTGATCCGTCAGCTGGTGCCCGCCATAGCGGCGCTGCACGAACACGCGCGCGACATCCAGGGATTCGCCCACGCGGCGATCGCGCCCGAGCGGCTGATCGTCACGCCGACCGGCCGCCTGCTCGTCGTCGAGTACGTCATGGGCGCGGCCCTCGAGCAAGTGCGCTTCCCGCCCGACCGCTACTGGCACGAGCTGCGGATCGCCGTGCCGCGGACGTCCAGTTTCCCGCGCTTCGATCAGCGTGTCGACGTGGCGCAGATGGGCATCGTCGCGCTCTCGCTCATCCTCGGACGGCTGATTCGCGACGACGAATACCCGGCGCGCGTCGGCGACGTCGTCGCGTCGACGTGGGCGATCTCGGCGCGCGGCGGCTTCGAGCCGCTGCCGCCTGGCCTTCGCGGCTGGTTGGGGCGCGCGCTGCAGCTGGAGCCCCGCACCGCGTTTGCCACCGCCGCGGAAGCCCGCGCCGAGCTCGAGAAGCTGCTTGGCGACAGCGAGCAGCTCGCGACACCAGCGAGCCTCGAAGCGTTCCTCGAGCGCTTCCATTCAGCGGATCGCGCGTCGGCGCCGCCTGCCTCCGCACCGTTGCCCGAGCCGCGGCGCGAGGCGAGGCCCGAGCCGCGGGCGGAGATGACGCACGAAGTCCGGATAGAGCCTCCGGCGGCGGATCTGCGTTCGTGGTCGGACGCGGGCTCGTCGATCGCCGCGCCGCCGTCCTTCGCCGATCTGCGGCCGAAGCCCGACCCGATTGCGGTGCCCGCCGCTCCAAAAGTCCCCCCGCCCGTTCCGTTCGGGTTTGAGTCGGTTCAGGCGGAGCAGGGGCGCTCCGCGGACGAGGATCGCGAGGCGTTTGCTTTCGTGGCGGCGCCGGAGCGTCCGGCCATTTCGAGAAAGATGCTGATCGCAGCCGCCGTGGTCCTGGCTGTTCTCGGCGGCGGCTACTGGGCGTCCAGGAGCTTCTTTGCCGAGGCCCCCAAGGCGGTCGAGACCGCCGCCACGGGCACGCTGGTCATGACCAGCAACCCTGACGGCGTGGCGACGTTCGTTGACGGGGAACCCAAGGGCATGACGCCGGTCACGCTGACCTTGTCCGCCGGCCAGCACGTCGTGGAGCTTCGCGGTACGGGTGAGCCGCGAACGATTCCCGTGACGATCACCGCCGGCACCCAGGCGACCCAGTACATCGAGCTGCCGAAAACGCCCGCCAAGACGGGACAACTGCAAATCCGTACCGATCCGAGCGGCGCGCGCGTCACCGTTGACGGCATTCCCCGCGGCACGTCGCCGATCACCGTCATCGAGCTCGCGCCTGGCGAACACGCCGTGGTCCTGGAAAGCGATTCCGGGTCCGTCAAGGAATCGGTGATGGTGGAATCCGGCGTCACAGCCTCGCTGGTCGTGCCGATGAGCGTGGCCGCCAATCCGAACGCGAACGCGCCGGTGTCCGGCTGGATCTCGGTCTCGGCGCCCCTGGACGTGCAGGTCTTCGAAGGGGGCCGCCTGATCGGGAACAACCTCACCGATCGCATCATGGTCTCGGCCGGCCGCCACGACATCGAGGTGGTCAACGAGGCCGTTGGGTACCGCCAGACGCGTTCGCTGCAGGTGACGGCCGGCAAGGTCTCCGTCATGAAGCTGGAGATGCCGCAGGGAACCATCTCGGTCAACGCTCAGCCCTGGGCGGAAGTGTGGGTCGATGGCGAGCGCGTAGGCGAAACCCCGATTGGCAACTTTTCGGTCGCGATTGGAACGCACAGCGTCCTGTTCCGCCATCCGGAATTGGGTGAGCAGCACCACACCGCGCTCGTGACGTTGAAGGGGCCGACTCGGCTCAGCGTCGACATGAGGAAAAAACAATGAGGGCGATGCGTTGTGCGGCCGCGATGCTCATCGTGGTTCTCACGCCGCTCGTGGCAGCCGCGGCCGACAACACGCTTGCCGCGGCGCGCGATCTCTACGCCGCGGCCGCCTACGAGGATGCGTTGATCATCCTGAACCAGCTTAGCCAGGGGGCGCACGGGCCTGACGAAGAGCGCTCCATCCAGCAGTACCGGGCGTTCTGCCTGCTGGCGCTGGGCCGGACGGCCGACGCGGAGCAGGCCATTGCCGCCGTCGTCGCGGTGCAGCCACGGTATCAGCCGAGCGATGGGGAGGTTTCTCCGCGCGTCCGGACCACGTTTGCCGACGTCCGGCGGCGCGTGCTGCCGACCGTCATCCAGCAGCAGTACGCCATCGCCAAGGCGTCGTACGACCGGAAGAATTACGCGGAGGCGGCCGAGCGGTTCAACTACGTGCTGGACGTGCTCAACGATCCGGACGTGCGCGCGACCGCGGCGCAGCCGGCCCTGTCGGACTTGCGAACGCTCGCCATGGGATTCCGCGACCTGGCCGTGACCGCCGCCACGCCGCCCCCGGCGCCGCCGAAGCCCGAGCCTGTGCCTCCGCCCGTAGCGGCGCCCGTCGCCGTGGCCGCGGCGGCCGTGCCCGCCACGCCGCGCATTTACAGCGCCGGTGATGCCGGCATCGTCGCGCCGGTGCCCGTGCGCCAGGTACTCCCGCCATTTCCAAGCACCGCGGCCGTGCCGAAGCAGGCGCAGGGAGTGATCGAGGTGGTCATCGACGAGACCGGCGCCGTCGAGCAGGCGCTGATCCGCGTGCCGCTCAATGCGGCCTACGATCGGCAGGCCTTAATCGCCGCGCGCGGGTGGATCTATCAACCGGCGATGCTGAATGGCAAGCCGGTAAAGTTCCGCAAGGCCGTCCAGGTCAACGTCGCGCGCTGACGCCCTGATTCACTTTTTGTCCCTGGTTTTTCGCAGCAGCTCGACGAACTCGAGGTGATTGTTCATCGCGGCGAGGAGCCACGCGTTCTGCTCCTTCTTGTTCCGCAGCTCCATGTCGGCGCCCTTGGCAATCAGCATCTCGCCGATGGTCACCAGGCCGCGCTGCGCGGCGGCGATGAGCGCCGTCGTCCCGTCGGCCGCTCGCGCGTTGACGTCGGCCCCGCGCTCGAGCAGGAACGCGAGCGTGCCCGTGCAGTTCTGGCCCGCGGCCAGGATGATGATGGGTGAGCCCTGGAGGGTGACGGCGGTCGGCGCGCCGCCCGACACCAGCGCCCGCACGATGTCGGTATAGCAGCCTCGCACCGCGAACCCGACCGCGGTGTCGAACCCTTTCTTCAATCCGGACTTGAGCAGCAGTTCGACGACTCCCAGGTGGCCGTTGGCGGCCGCATAGCTGAGCGCGGTGAGGCCGCCCTTGTCTTCGGCGGCGACGTCGGCCTTGGCGGCCAGGAGTGCCTGGCCCATCGCCACGTTGCCGCCCAGTGCGGTCGCCATCAGCGGTGTCCGGCCTCCCACATCGGACGTGTTCACGTCGGCCTTGCGTTCGATCAGGATGCGGCCCGTGGCGACGTGTCCCCCGAATGCCGCCGCCATGAGCGCGGTGGTGCCCTGCTTGTCGCGCGCGTTGACGTCGGCGCCCTTGTCGATGAGGAACCGGACCATGTCGGCGCGGTCCGAGGAGGCCGCGGCCATCAGCGCCGTCATCCCGGTTCGATCCTGGACGTTCGGGTTCGCGCCGCGGCGGATGAGCGCCTCGACCGCCGCCGTGTGTCCTTGTGACGCGGCGGTCATCAACGGCGTCGTGCCGGTCTGATCCGGTCCGTCCACGGCGGCGCCGGCCGCGACGAGCGCTTCGATGACGTCGACCTTGCCCTGGAGCGCTGCGGCGGCGAGCGGGGTGACGCCTGAACCGGCGGGAAGGTTCACGTCCGCCCCGTCGGCGAGCGTTTTCTTGATGTCGTCGAGCGAGCCCGTCAGGACCGCGCGGACGAGCGGCGGCTCGGGGGCCGTATCCGCCTGATCGCCTGGAGGCCGCTGGGCGGCGGCACTAGCGCCCGCGACGAGGAAAACGGCGACCCACACTGCGAACGCACGCAGTCGTCCCATAATGGCGTGCAGTATAGTCCGCGCTAACTCAGCGTGCGGGCTTCCTGAATTCCGGTCCCAGGTCCTTGCCGAGGGTCTCGTCCGCTCCGAGCTTGACGAGATAGTCGCCGGTGTCCTTGTCGACGAAGAACGATCCCGATCGATACTCGCCCTGCGTGATCAGCCACGGCGTCTGGCCGCGCTTGTTGACGACGTTGATCTTCGCCCCGCGATCCACGAGGAACTGCACCATCGCCGGTGACCGGAAATAGACCGCGCCGACAATCGGCGTCTGTCCCAGGTCGTTCGCGGCGTTGATGTCAGCTCCGAGCTCGAGGCAGTAGGTGATCGCCTCGCGGGCCGCCTGCTGCAGCGCGGCGGTGTCGCTGGCGAACCAGCGGCGGCCATACTTGTCCTGGCCTTCGACGAAATCCACGCCGGCCGCCACCATGAGCGGCGTCGTGTTGTCAGCCGATCTGCGCCAGCGGGTCGGCGCCGCCCTCGACGAGGATCCGCATCGTCCGCACGTCTCCATAGCTGGCCGCCAGCCAGAATGGCGTGGCGCCGATCGTGCTGACCTCGAGGCCGTGCGCCTGAAGGATCAGCCGCGACAGCAACGGCATCGGCCGGGTCAGTCGTGCGTTCGGGTCGGCGCCGCGCGCGAGCAGCGCCCTGACCAGCTCGGGCATCGCCTGTTGTACGGCGGAGTGGAGCGCTGTCCTGCCGGCCCCGTGATGGTTTGGGTTGGCGCCGCTCTCGAGGAGGAACCTGGCCATTGCCTCGTGCTGGCTGTCGATGGCGACAAGGAGGGCGGCCGCCTCTGTATCAGGCTTGAACGAGCGGCCTGCATTGGTGTCGCCGGCAATCCCGTCGGGCGCCGATTCGTTGACATCCGCCCCCGCGGCAATCAGCAGGCGTGCGATCTCGATGTTGCCCTGCTGCGCGGCGAACAGCAGCGGCGTGAATCGGTTCTTCGATCTCGCCTTGGCGTCGGCGCCCGCCGCGAGGAGCGCCTGCACCACGTCGACATGAGTCTCGACGACGGCGCGCATCAATGCGGTCTGGCCGAGACTGTTCTCGGCCGCGCTGTGCGCTGCGCCGTGCGCCAGCAGCTGCGTCACGACGGCGGCATTGCCCGTGTGCGCCGCAATCATCAGCGGCGTCTCGCCGACCACGGATGCGACGTTCGGGTTCGCGCCGGCGCTCAGCAAGCGCTCGACCATCGGGGTGCTGCCGTTCAGACACGCAAGAGCAAGCGGGGTCACGCCATGGTCGTCAGCGGCGTTGACCTTCGCGCCGGCAGCGATGAGCACATCGGCGATGGCGGCATCGTCCCAGTGAGCCGCCCAATGGAGCGCGGTCGCCCCGTCGCCCTGAGGGACCGTGACGTCGGCGCGCGCCGCGATCAGCGTGCGGACGGTCGCGAGATCTCTGGCCTTGGCCGCCTCGACAACACTGCGATTGGGCCTGCCCTGAGCGAAGTCGAAGGGCTTTGCGGCGGCCACCGCCGACCACGCAACGAGGCCTATGACCGAAGAGATCGCGCCGGCTCGCGCAACGTGCGGCATGTCTGGAGCCCCTGACGCGCCCTATAATAGCGCCGTCTCCCGATGGCGACCCTGAAAGGGTCGCCCTACATTTGCGGTCGGTTCTGATGCGAACGATTCTTTTCGCGGCGGCCCTCCTGACCTCGATCGGTGGGACGGCGTTCGCTCAGCAGGACGACCCGCGCGCCGCCTTCAACCGATACTGCGTCGGCTGCCATAACTCCAGGCTCAGGACAGCCGGCCTCGCGCTCGACACGCTGCAGGGCTCCGACGTGCCGGCTAACGCCGCAGCGTGGGAAAAGGTCATACGCAAGCTGCGCGGCGGGACGATGCCGCCGCAGGGATCGGCGAGGCCAGACGCCGCCACCTATCAGGCGCTCGCGACGTGGCTCGAAACACGGATTGACGAGGCCGCGCGGTCACGGCCGCGCCCGGGACGCGTGCCGGCGATTCATCGATTGAATCGCGCCGAGTACAGCAACGCCATCCGCGACCTGCTCGCCGTCGAGATCGACGCGGCGGCCTTTCTGCCGCCGGACGATTCAGGATTCGGTTTCGACAATATCGCGGACGTCCTGTCGGTGTCCCCGATGTTGACCGAACGGTATCTGTCTGCGGCGCTGAAGATCAGCCGCCTGGCGGTCGGCGATCCATCCATTCGCCCGGCGACCGATACGTTCGAGGTCAACAAGTACCTGAAGCAGGACGATCGTGTCAGCGACGACCTGCCGTTCGGATCGCGCGGCGGCGCCGCGATCCGCTATTACTTCCCCGTTGACGGGAACTACGTCGTCAAGATCTTCTTCGATCGTACCTACGATGGCCGCGTCCGCGGCCTCTCGGAGCCGCACACCTTGGAGGTGCGGCTCGATGGCACGAAGGTACAGGAGATCGCTGTTGGTGGACCGGAGGCCTCGGGCCGCGGCGGCCGCAATGTCAGCGTCGACGGCACCGAGGTGCGATTCTCCGCGACGGCCGGTCCGAAGATCGTCGCGGTGAGCTTCGTGAAGAAAGCCTCGCGGGCGGAAGGGATGCGCCGGCCGTTTTACGCGGTGACGAGCTACGAGTACGCCGGCGACGTCACACTGCCGCCGGCCATTGGCAGCGTGGAGCTCCGCGGTCCGTACGAGGTCACCGGGCCAGGTGAATCGCCGAGCCGGCAGCGGATTTTCACCTGCCATGACGCGAACGACCGGTGCGCGCGGCAGATTCTGTCGACGATTGCCCGGCGCGCCTTCAGGCGGCCGGTCACCGATCGCGACATCGACCCGCTGATGAATTTCTATCGCGCCGCCGCGATCGCCGGAGCGCCGTCAGGCGCGAAGGCGGGGAACAGGCCGCCGGGCTCACCGCCGGTGTCGAGGCGGCCCTGCGGCGGATCCTGGTCAGTCCCGATTTCCTGTTCCGTACCGAGCAGGATCCGGCCGGCGCGAAGCCAGGCCAGGCGTATTCGATCAGCGATCTCGAGCTCGCCTCGCGCCTGTCGTTCTTCTTGTGGAGCAGCATCCCCGACGATCAGCTGCTGGATGCCGCGGCGCGCGGCGAGTTGAGGCAGCCGCCGGTCCTCGAGCGCCAGGTCCGGCGCATGCTGGCCGACCAGAGGTCCCGCGCGCTCGTCGCGAATTTCACGGGCCAATGGTTGTGGGTGCGCAACATCCGGCTGCATCAGCCCGACCCGAGCGTGTTTCCGGAGTTCGACGCGAACCTGCGTCAAGCGCTGGAACGCGAGATCCAGTTGTTCCTCGACAGCCAAATCCGCGACGATCGCGGGATTCCCGAACTCCTGACCGCCGATTACACGTTCGTCAACGAGCGGCTGGCGCGGCATTACGGCATCCCCAACGTGTACGGCAATCACTTCCGCCGGATCAGCGTGACCGACGACGCCCGGAGAGGACTGTTGGGCAAGGCCGGGCTCCTGACGGTGACGTCGTATCCCAATCGCACGTCGCCGGTCTTTCGAGGCAAGTGGCTGCTCGAAAACGTGCTCGGCGCTCCGCCGCCGCCGCCGCCGCCCGACGTGCCGGCGCTGCAGGAGAACGCCGGCGGTCGCGTGCCGCGCTCGGTTCGTGAGCGGATGGAGCAGCACCGATCGAACCCGACCTGTGCGAGCTGCCACAAGGTGATGGATCCGCTCGGCTTCGCGCTCGAGAACTTCGACGGCATCGGCCGCTGGCGCGCCAATGAAGAGGGACGGCCAATCGATCCCAGTCGGCGTGCTGGCCGATGGCGCCAGGGTCGACGGCCCCGGATCGCTCCGGGAGGCGCTGCTGGCGAGGCGCGACGAATTCGTGTTCACCGTCGCGAGCAAGCTGCTGACCTATGCAACGGGACGCGGCGCTGAGTACTATGACGCCCCGGCGATCCGTAAAATGGTCAAGGACGCCGCGACCGACGACTACCGCTGGTCGTCCTTGATTCTGGGCGTCGCGAAGAGCGTTCCGTTTCAGATGCGTGCCCATCGAATCGACCAATTGAGGTTGCAGATGTTCATCACCAGGATGTCGCTGCCCCGTCGGACGTTCCTGCGCGGCGTTGGCGCGGCGATCGCGCTGCCGCTGCTCGACAGCATGGTGCCGGCGCTCGGATCGCTGCGCGCCGCCGCTCCGACAAGGACGCGGCGGCTGGCCGTCGCCTACGTGCCGAACGGGATCCAGATGGAGAAGTGGACGCCCGCCGCCGACGGCGCGAGCTTCGAGATCACCCCGACGCTCGAGCCGCTGCGGCCCTTCCGTGAGCGCCTGCTCGTCGTCACCGGGCTTGACGAACCGGCCGGCGTTTCCGGCCGACGGCGAAGGCACCGGCGATCACGTGCGCGCGTCGGCGACGTTCCTCACCGGCGTGCACCCGAAGAAGACCGAAGGCCCCGACATTCGTGCCGGCGTCTCGATGGATCAGATCGCCGCGCAGGCGCTCGGCAAGGACACGCAGCTGACGTCGCTGGAGCTGTGCCTCGATTCGAACGAGTTGATCGGCGCCTGCGAGGCCGGCTACAGCTGCGCCTATGCCAACACGCTCTCGTGGCGCAACCCGACGACGCCGCTGCCGATGGAGAACCAGCCGCGCGCGGTGTTCGAGCGCCTGTTCGGCGACAGCGACAACACGACCAAGACCGCCCGTCTCGCACGGATCCAGGACGATCGCAGCATCCTCGACTCGCTCATCGAGGAAGTGCAGCGGATGCGGCGGCGGCTCGGGCCGGCCGATACCGGCAGGCTCGACGCAGTACCTCGACGCCATTCGCGACATCGAGCGGCGGATTCAGAAGGCCGAGGAACAGATCGACGTCGAGCTGCCGTCGATGGATCGGCCGAGCGGCGGCATCCCGTCGACGTTTGCCGAGCATGCGCGGCTGATGTTCGATCTCCAGGTGCTGGCGTTCCAGTGCGACATGACCCGGGTCATCACCTTCCTGATGTCGCGCGAAGTGAGCCCGCGGACCTACACCGAAATCGGCATCCCTGATCCGCATCACGGGTTGTCGCACCACCAGAACAACGCCGCGTCGATGGAGAAGCTGGCGAAGATCAACACGTATCACGTCCAGCAGCTCGCCTATTTCCTGGAGAAGCTCCAGGCGACGCCCGATGGAGACGGCACGCTGCTCGATCACCTGACGCTGCTCTACGGCTGCGGGATCAGCGACAGCAACCGGCATACGCACGACAACCTGCCGGTGCTGGTGGTCGGCGGCGGCGCGGGGTCGATCAAGGGCGGCCGTCACGTGCGCGTCGCGCCGGACACGCCGCTCACGAACCTGCAGCTGACGCTGCTCGACAAGGTCGGGCGTGCCGCTCGACGCGCTCGGCGACAGCACCGGCCGCGTCGATCTGGTGGCCGGCGTCTGATCGACGTCTGGGAAACCACCCTCGACGGTGGCACGACGGCGCCGGCGATGACTTACCTGCATCAAGGCAAGCAGTACATCGTCGTCGCGACCGGCTGGACCGATCGTCCGGGCGAGCTTGTTGCGCTGGCGCTGCCGTAGCGCGGTACACTGCCTCATGTTCGCTCGCGCCTTCCTCCTCAGCATGCTCGTCGCCTGCGCCGGCTGCGGTGACGATTCGATGTCACCTTCGGAGCCGCCGGCCGATTTCACGGGTACGTGGACCGGGCAGATTGGCAGCTCGATGAGCGGCACGGCCGTCCGCTTCACGTGGACCGCAACGCAATCAGGCAGTACCGCCTCGGGTCCCGCCCGTCTGGTGAAACCTGCGGTGGGGACGGAGATCCCGGGCACTCTCACTGCGACGATTGACGGCAATCAAGCCGGCTTGAGCTTCTCGGCGGCTCCTGGAAGCGTGCCGACCGTGCCGGCGTGCACGGCGTCGGGAAGCGGCAGCGGGACAATCGGCGGCAACACGTTCGCCGGCAGTTTCAGCCTCACCGCAACCGGGTGCACCAGCATCGGCATCGAGAACGCCTCGGGTGCGGCTCTGTTGATGACACGTTGAAGGAGGCGATGCGCAGGCGTCCACTCGATCGTATGATCGATCGCCGATGACCCACCGCAGTCACTCCGATCTTGAAGAGGGCCTGGACCACGTTCGTGCCGCGCCGAAGGATCGCGGCGTCCTCGCGATGATCGTCCGGCGGCCGCAGATCGGCGCGCGAGACGTGCTGGACGAAGCGGAGCTGAACGTCGTCGAAGGGCTGGCCGGCGACAGCTGGCGGCACCGCCGCAGCACGCGCACGGCCGACGGCTCGCCGCATCCCGACATGCAGTTGAACATCATCGGCGCCCGCGCGGTCCACCTGGTGGCGCAGGATCAGGTCGCGCTGGCCGCTGGCCGGCGATCAACTGGTCATCGATCTCGACCTGAGCGGCGCGAACCTGCCGCCCGGCACGCGGCTCGCGATCGGTTCGGCGGTGATCGAGGTGACAGAACAGCCGCACACCGGCTGCGTCAAGTTCGTCGAGCGATTCGGTGCTGACGCGCACAGGTTCGTGAACTCGCCGGTCGGGCGAGAGCTGAACCTGCGCGGCATCAACGCGAAGGTCGTGCAGCCGGGCGCGATTCGCGTGGGCGATACGGTGGCAAAAATCACAGAGGGGGCTGGAGGCTAGGGGCTAGAGGCTTCTGATTCGTTCTGGCATCAAAGGTGCGTAAAACGCCTTCGAAGGCTCCCCAAGCCCAGAATGCGTATTCGGATTGTACGACCGCTCCCGGTCCGTGACGTGGATGGCATCGCTGTCGACGCGTTCGAGGTCGGCCGCGAGTACGAAGTCGGTCCGAGCCTGGGCGCGCTGTTTCTCGCCGAACGCTGGGCCGAGCCGGTCGCGGCTGTTCGCGAACGGTCGCCTCGCGCGAAACGCGCCGTAGCGGCCAACCGCCCGCGCAAGAGCAGCGGCAGGCCGCATCGCTGATATCCTCCGTGCGAGCGCCGATCCCGGCGCCTTTGTTTTCCAGCCAATCGACCCTCCGGCGCTATGATGGTCGCCCGCCTTTTTTCGTGCGTTTGTTCTTGAGCGGGCGTTCTTCGGTGGCCAGCAGCACCCGCCGGAATTCGTCGCTCTGGCGTTACCATGATATTGTCGGGCTTCATCCTGAAACGGGACGAATCGTTTCTGCACTAGCCCGGGGGAGAGTACCCTGATGGGTCGCTTTCTCGCGCTCGCCGCGGTGTTGCTCGCGTCGCCGCCTTTGGTCTTCGCGCAGGCACAGCCCGCGCCCGCGGTTGATTACGACCGGGATGTCCGCCCGATCCTCGCAGAACGCTGCTTCGGCTGTCACGGAGAGCGCCAGCAGCAGTCGGGCCTGCGGCTCGATCTCCGGCAGCAGGCGCTCAGGGGCGGCGACTACGGCGTGGTCATCGTGCCGGGCAACGCAGCCGAGAGCAAGCTGGTAAAGCGGCTGATCGGCTCTGAAGCCGGACTCCAGATGCCGCCGACCGGTCCGATCCCTCAACACGAAATCGAGACGCTCCGCACCTGGATCGACGCGGGCGCCGAGATGCCAGGCCGTGCGATTGAGACAGTAGCCGTGGAACGCGAAACCAGTCCGGCCGTTCAGCGGCTGATCGACGCGATTGTCAATCACGATCTCGCGCGACTGAAGATGCTGCTTGTGGCCGACAAGACTCTCGCGAAGGCCGCTGACGGATCCCGGTCGTCGCTGTTGATGCACGGCGCCGCGAGCGGCACCGTTCCCATCATGCAGGCGCTGATCGACGCTGGGGCGGACGTGAACGCGAAGAACTCGCGGGCGGCGACGGCGCTGCACTGGGCCGCGGCCGACGCGGCGAAGGTGAAGCTGCTGCTGCTGAACGGGGCCAGCGTAAATGCGAAGACGGTCGAGGGACGCACGCCATTGTTCGCCGCAGCCACGATGCCGGGCAGTGCCCCAGCCATGCGTCACCTCCTCGAAGCGGGTGCAGACGTCAACGCCGCGACCCTGGTCGGCACCACGCCGCTTTTTCCGGCGGTCAACGCGAGCGCTGAAACGACCAGGCTGCTGCTCGATCATGGCGCCGATCCGAATCGGGCGACGCGTGGCGGTGTGACGCCGATCCTGTTCACGCGCGATGCGGCGGTCGTCTCGCTGCTCGTCGCCAAGGGGGCGGAGGTTCGCGCCAGGTCCAAGGTTGGCGAGACGGCGCTGATGGACGTTGCTGCCCGTGGAGACCTCGCGGCGGCGAAGCTGCTGCTCGAGCGTGGGGCGGAGGTGAACGCGGTCGATCACCGGGGCTATACGGCGCTCGTGCTCGCCGCGCACTTCGACGGCGATGCGGTCGAGCTTGTCCGGCTGCTGCTTGCTGCGGGCGCCGATCCCCATGCGATCGCCGAGGGTCAAACCGCGCTCAGTCTTGCCGAGAGACGCGGCGAGACGGAAGTTACCAAGATCCTGCGCGCGGCCGCTGCGGCCCAGCGCCCGAGTGTCTCGCGACCGTAAGTGAGGACATATGACGATGCGAATGGTGTTGTGCGTCGCTGCCGCGCTGCTCGTCGGCCAGGGCGTCACCGGCGCCGACGAACCGGTCTCGCGTGAGGTCTTGAGCGCCGCGGCGCAGAACAGTCTTGATTTGCTCGTCAAGACGAGCCCTGCCTTCATCAAGAAAGGCGGCTGTAACTCGTGTCACAACCAGAGCCTGCCAGCCGCGGCGCAGACGTTTGCCCGAAGCCGCGGCATTGCCGTCGGCGATCCAATCGAACAGCTGCCGCCGGAGGTCTCCGACGCGACCATGGAACGGTATGCCGAGTATTCCGTGGCCGGGGGCGCAGGGATCAACGGGCTCGCTTTCCAATTGTTCGAGAACGACCTGGCGAAGCGGCCGGCCGACGAACGCGTTCGCGCGCAGATTCAGTACGTCAAGAGCCAGCAGCAGTCCGAAGGCTACTGGCGCGGCGGCGGCGGCCTGACCAACAACGGTCAGGGGGGCCTGAGCCGGCCGGGCGCGGCGCGGCCGCCGTTGATCTGCGACGAATTCACGCCAACCGCCTTCATGGTTCGTGCGCTGAAGGCGTACGGTGCGCCGACCGATGTCGTTGACACCACGGCCAGAATCGCCAAGGCGCGCCAGTGGCTCCTGGGCACGCGAGGCGACGCGCCTGCAGGAGCATGCCTTCAAGGTCCTCGGGTTGAAGTGGTCGGGCGCCGATCCCCGGGCCGATCGACGGCGCCGCTCGCGATCTGCAGGCGCTCCAGCAGCCCGACGGCGGCTTCTCGCAGCTCCCGACGCTGCCGTCGGACGCTTACGCCACCGGCCTCGCGCTGTTCGCGCTGTACGAGGGCGGGACTGCCGTCGACGCATCGGGTGTATCAGGCCGGCCTGAAGTTCCTGCTGACGACGCAGGCGGCGGACGGAACCTGGCACGTCAGGACCCGGTCGCTCGAGTTCCAGCCGTACTTCGAGAGCGGCTATCCGTACCGACGCGATCAGTGGATCTCGGCGGCGGGTACTGCCTACGCGACGCTGGCGATCGCCGCAGCCGTCGAACCGCCGCAGACCGCCGCGCGATGATTCAGGACGGACCGTTGCGACGCCGCTGGGCTGCCCATCGAACGGTCGGATGCGCATGAACCAGTCGCGCCCTTGTCGGACACGACGTGGGAATGCTCGTCGAAGATTGCGCGCAGGCTCGTGTCCTTGTAGAAGTTGCTGACCGAGTAAGCGCACAGCGTCTTGATATCGCGGTCGCCGTCAACCGGTTCCACATGTCCTCGAGCCGGATAGCGGCATCGTCGAGGCCGGTCTTCCAGAGCACGTCGACTCCCTCGCCGTAGCACGGATCGGCCGGTTGCCAAGTCGATCGAGCTACGCGCGCCGCGGTTGCCTGGAACAGGTTGGCATCGGGCCGTCCGCCCACCATGAACGACCCGAGCATCGCGTGCTGCGTCGAGCATCACCAGGTCGCCGGCCGCTTCCAGTGCCTTCGACGTCGAAGTGACGCGCGTGCAGCTCGGCCAGAATCCGTCTTCCGATGTGCGGTGTCGCGATGACGAGCGCCCGTTGCCGTGATGCCAGCCCCTCGCCGAGGAACTCGGCGCCGATGCGGCCGAGCGACGTCGCTGGAATCGTAGAACTTCACCGCGTGGAACTGGCCGGGACGGCGCGTCGTCATCCGATTCAGGTTAACACTTTGTTACACGCCGTCGATCAATCCTCTTTCCACGGGTTGTTCGCGAACACCGACAGCTCGGGCCAGAGCGCGCGGCGCGGCATGTCGAGCGCGGCCATAATCGTCGCGGCGATGTCGTCCGCGTAGAGCTTGTTGGGGTTGTTGCGGCCGGTACGTCCGCCGAAGTCGGTCTGTACCTCCGACGGGCACAGAGCACACGACGCGGATGCCGTGCGGCCGCAGCTCGGCCTGCCAGCACTGGCTGATGCCGCGCACCGCCCACTTGCTCCCGCTGTACGCGGTGCCTCCCGCGGCGCCTTTCATGCCGGAGGTCGACGCGATGTTCACGATGTCACCGCGCCCTGCGCCTTCATCAGGGGCACCACCCGATTGGTGATGTCGACGAGGCCGAAGACGTTGGTGTCGAACTCGCGGCGCATCTCGTCGAGATCGAGGCTGCCAATCTCCGCGCGATATGCGTAGCCAGCGTTGTTGACGAGCACGTCGACGCCGCCCATGCGCTCCTGACAGGCCTGGATGGTCCGTGCATTGTCGTCGGGGATGCCGACATCCGCGCGGACGCCGTGCGCGCCGGTCTTGCGCGCGACCTCCTGGACGCGGGCGTCGTCGCGGCCAGTGAAGACGACCTGATGCCCCGCCTGCCGCGCCTGTTCGACGACGGCCGCGCCGATGCCCTGACTGCCGCCAGTTACGAGAAAGCGTCTTGCTGCCATGAATTCCTTGATGGCGGCCCTGAGAGGGCCGCCCTACAGACTATCGACTACCGACTACCAACTCCGACTACCGACTACATCGGCATTTGGATCTGCAGAATCTCGTAGGCGCGCAGGACGGCCCGCGGATCCGGCCTGGGACTCTTGAGGCCGTACTGCGCCGCGAACTTGCTCATATCGATCTTCTCGACGGCCTGCTGCGCCGTGACGCCTTGCAGGCGGAGCGCTCGCGCCTGACGCCATAGCTCGCGGATGTAGTTCTGGAAGTCGGTGATCTGCTGGCGCTCCTTGAGCGGCGCGCCGTGGCCCGGGACGATGATGTCGAAGTCAAGCGCCTTGAGGCGTTCGAGGCTGTCCGGCCATTCGTCGATGAACGCGTCGCCGAAATACGACAGGACGCCGGCGCCGGGTCGTCCCTCGAAGAAATCGCCGGTGAAGACGATGCGCTCGGCCGGCAGGAAGACCATCGTGTCGCCGCCGGTGTGGCCGCGCCCGAGGAAGAGCACCTGGACCTCGCGGCCGCCTTTGTGCAGCGTCATGACGTCGGTGAAGGTCACGTTCGGCGGCTTGGGCGCGACTTCCTGGATCGCCTTCGCGTGCGCTTCCGTGACCCGCATGGCGGCCTCGAGCTGCGCGCGCTCCTTCGCGTCGGTGGTCTTCGCAATCCGCTGCTTCATGTCGGCGATCTGCGTTCGGCAGCACGTCGCTGAACGACTTGTTGGTGCGCTGCTGCAGCACGTTGCTCTGGTGCATCTGACGGATGTACTCGTGGCCGACGATCTCCACGTCGTCGCCGAAGATCTGGTTGCCGTGCGAGTGATCGAAGTGGTAATGCGAGTTGAAGACGTACTTGATCGGCTTGGGCGTGATCTCTTCCTTGATCTGCGCGACCAGCGCGCGGGCCGCCGCCGGCGTGACGCTGGTGTCGACCAGCATCACGTGATCGGCGTTCTCGATGACCATCGAGTTGCTCATCGTGGTCATCAGGCCGGTGCCAGTGGCGAAGTGCACGCCCTTGGCGATTTGTTCGAACCGCCACGCCCTGGTCGGCGTGCCGCCCGGCGACTGCCCCGCCGAGCGCGATCGACGTCGCGACCAGCACCACGACCATCGTGACGAACAGATACCGTCTCATCGCTGCCTCCCGCGCTGGAGCTTCTGTGCCGCGCGATTATAGTTCGTCGCGTCTTGCGTAGTGTCCGGCTTTAGCCGGACGTCTTGTCCCTCACCTTGTACATATCCCGCTGTGCCTTATGTATCTGCTTCCAGCGCCGCTTGACGTTGGCGGACGCAGCCTTGTCGTGTTTCCGTTCCTCGAACGCCAGCTCGCGCAGCAGCTTTCGATAGTTCTCCAGGCGGTCGGCGGGAATGCCGCCGGCGGCGACCTGGGCGAGCACGGCGCAGTCCGGTTCGGTGGTGTGCGTGCAGTCGGCGAACCGGCAGCCGCCGGCCGCGGCCGCGATATCGTCGAAGGCGCCGTCGACCGCTTCAGCATCGGCCCAGGGCTGCAGTTCGCGCATGCCGGGCGTGTCGATCAGCAGGCTGCCGCCGGGCAGGACGATCAGCTGCCGCGCTGTGGTCGTGTGCCGGCCCCGGCCATCGCTTTCCCTCACCGACTTCACCGGCTGACGCTCGCGGCCAATCAGGCGATTGATGATGGTCGACTTGCCGACGCCCGACGAGCCGACGAGGGCGATCGTGGCGGCCGCATTCAGATACGGCTCGAGCGGCGCGAGCCCGTCGTCGGTGAGCGCGCTGACGGCAACGGTGTCCACGAAGGGGAGCCGATGCCGCAGGTCGGCCAGGCGTCGCCGCGGCGTCGTCGGCCAGGTCCGACTTGTTCAGGACGACGACGGGAACGCGCCGGCGTCCCACACCGCGGTCAGATACCGCTCGAGGCGGCGGGGATTCAGGTCGCCGGCGAACGCCGTCACGACGAACAGGGTATCGACGTTGGCGGCGATCACCTGCTCGTCGGACGCGCGGCCGGCGGCCTTGCGCGAGATGGCGCTGCGCCGCTCGAGGCGCGCCTGCACGACGCCACGATTGGCGTCACCCCCGCACGCCACGAGCACCCAATCGCCGACGACCGGCAGGTCCGCGGCGGCGAGCGCCTCATGGCGCAGGCGTCCGCTCACCTCCGCGAGGCCCTCGACCTCGCCGTCAACCGTGAAGAGGCCGCGCTGCTGCTCGACGATGCGCGCCACACGCAACTCGCCGCGGTTGCGGACGTCTGGCTGATCCTCGAAAAATGACGACCATCCAAGCTGCGCGAGAGAGGCCACAGCGTCGTCAAGTGTACATTCCTGCTGGCCGCGGAGACTCCCCACCATGTGTCAAGCGGGGATCTCGACTGCTGAAGCGAATCGTGAGGGGTCATAGAGAGTTCCTGTTTTGAGCATGGCCACCAGAATGCGCAACCAGCGGTCGGCGACGCTGCGGAGCGCTCGCGCGTGACTGTGGCCGCGGGTCCTCAGGCCATCGTCGTAGGCGCGTGCCGCGGCATCGCGCTGCACGCTCGTGCGAGACCAGTGATACAGCGCTTGGCGGAGGCGTCGCTTACAGCCGTACCGCATGTGGACGAAGAAGGCGCGTTTGCCACTCCGTTTGGTCACAGGCGCCGCCCCGGCATACGCGCGCAGCGTAAGATAGTCGCGGTCGGCCACTGGGCGATCCGGATCGCCACGGCGTCGGTCACGCCCGGCGCGACAGTCAGGCGCGGCTGGCGCACGGCGGCGATCACGTCGTCCGGGGTCAGCCGTCGAATGCGGTGCGCCCGCAACGCGGCCGCGATCTTCCGCCGGGGCACCTGCGACCACGTCGCGGGGTGCGGCGTGTCACGGAGAACAGTCCACCGCCACGGCTCGTCGGCCGCGGGGCTGAGCGTCAACCAGGCGGCATGGACCCGATACAACTGCTCGCGCAACCGATTGGCGAGGCGTCCCTCTTCGACCTGCAATTCGTCGAGCATGCGCGACAACTCGCGCAGCTGAATGATCGCGGGATCATCGGTGCGCACCGGACGGAACGCTCGCCGATCAGTGCGCAGCGCGTCGGCGGCCACGTGGGCGTCGCGGCGGTCGTCCTTCGCCCCGCTGGCGCTAAACCGGTCGCGAAATCGATCCAGTTGCTTGGGATTGACCGCAAATACCGGAAATCCTTGGTCGAGCAGCGTGTCAACCAGCACGCCATGCGGCGTCTCGAGCGCGACCGCAATCTCCTGGGGAGACACGCCCGTCTCCGTGCGGACCCACTCCAAGGCCTCGTGCACCGCCATGGTCGTGTGTGCGACCGCGCGCTCGCCGCAAACGTGTCCCTGCGCGTCCACCAGGCAGAACTGATGCGTCTCGCCACCCCAATCGATTCCCAGATACCAGCCAAACGTGTCTGTCACGCGATCTCCTTTCGGACCCGGCCGTTCCGTGAGGTGCATCACCCTTGTACTGGCGCTCGTAGCGCGACTTCCCACTGGATGTCTCTCACGGTCCACCTCGCCGAGGCGCACGTCTCCGTGAGGCGCTCGAGGCGCAGGTTGCGGATGGCACTCTCGACGAGGTGGCCGAGTTCGATCCCGATCGTCCTGAATGAATCGCGCAGTCTGTGGAAGCTGCCGGAGCGGTGGACGCCCAGAACGCGTCCACCGCTCCTTGGAAAACGCAAAGAACGCGTTTCCCACAGCTCCCACAAGACCTTTTCCTCTTTACCTCTCTCTTAAAGAGGATAAGGACACCGGAAGGGTACAAGGTTGCGGAGATCACGGAGAAATGCAACACACGGAGTCACGAAGACACGGAGACGACACGGAGAAGACCCGAGCGCGCTACCGCCCCGCGAAGCGGGGCGCCGAGGGCGACAGGGCTCACGAAAATGCAAGCCTGGGGGTGAAATGTGTGGCTTGTATTTTCGTGAGCCTTGTCACCCTCGGCATGCGGCCGGCTGCGCCGGCCGCGGTCGCGCGCCTGCAGGTATCTTCTCCGTGCGTCCTCCGCGGCTCTGTGTCTCCGTGTTTGCATTTCTCCGCGACCTCCGGACTCTCCGTGGACCCAGGATGCGCTACACTTCGCGCGCTATGCATCAATCAGCTCTGATCCGGACCGGTTTCGCGCTCATCTCGGCGGCCGCTCTGGCGGCGTCGCTGACGACCAGCACCGACGCGGCGGGAGTGCCCGTGCCGACGGTCACGGGTCCGATTGCCAGCGTGGCGGTCGGCGATGCGTCTCACGACTATCCGTTCTTTGCCAGCCTCGTGGACCTGAAGGCGCGCGGCTGGGTCGAAGAGGAGTTCTTCATCGAGGGCACCGCGAACCGCTACACGATGCAGGGTCAGGAGACCGCGACGGTGCGCGACTGCGGACATCCGTACAAGACGCGCATCCTCGTCCGGCAGACCGGCAGCCGCCGCGCGTTCAACGGCACGGTCGTCGTCGAATGGAACAACGTCACCGCTGGCCGCGATCTCGACATCGACTGGTTCCAGAGCTACGAGCACTTCATCCGATCGGGCTACGCGTGGGTCGGCGTGACGCCGCAGCGCGTCGGCGTCGAGGCGCTCAAGGTCTGGAACGCGAAGCGCTACGGCACGCTCGACGTGACGCACGGCGGCGCGGTGGAGAACGACGATCTGTCGTACGACGTCTTCGCGCAGGCCGCGCAGGCGATTCGCACGCCAGGCCGCGTCAACGTGCTCGGCGGCCTCAAGCCGGCGCGGATCTTCGCCACCGGCCACTCGCAATCAGCCGGCCGGCTCGCCAACTACGTCAACGGTGTTCATCCGATCGCTGCTGTCTTCGACGCCGTCGTCGTGCACGGCGGCGGCGGACGCATCAGGACCGACCTGACCATTCCGGTCTTCAAGCTGCTCGCCGAAACCGACGTGCTCGGCCAGCAGGCGGCAAACCGACAGCCCGACACCAGCAAGTTCCGCAGCTGGGAAGTGGCCGGCAGCTCGCACGTCGACGTGCAGTTCAGGGAGTCGTCCTCGAAGCTGGCGGCGAGAGACGGCAGTCCGAGCGCGCCGCCGCTGCCGGCGGCCGCCGCTGAAAACGCGCGCGGCCGGGCGAACGCGCCGAACACGCCGACAACGCGGCCGGGGTGTGACCACCGGGCGGGGTCTCGCGTCAGGCAACGCCGGCGGGTGCGAGCGGCCGCCGTACAGCCACGTGCCGTTCCACCACGTGATGAACGCGGCGTTCGATCACCTGGTGCGATGGGTCAAGGACGGCGTGCCGCCGCCGACGGCGCCGCCGATCGAGACGACGGCCGTCGGGCCGCCGGCCGTCGCGGCGCGCGACAAGTTCGGCAATGCGCTCGGGCGGCATTCGGCTCGCGGAGCACGCCGTGCCGACCGCCATCAACACCGGGCTGAACACCGGGGCCGGGTTCTGCCGGCTGTACGGATCGCACGAACCGTTCGACCAGGCGACGATCGCCAGCTTGTACCCGACGCACGCCGCGTACGTCGCCGCGGTGCGCGACGTGACCGAGCGGAACGTGAAGGCCGGCTACATCCTGAAGGTCGACGCCGATCAGACGATCGCTGCCGCCGAGCGGTCGGACGTCGGACGCAAGTAGTCGGATTCGCCGAGGTTCCTAGGTTTCATGGGCGGGCATCGCACCGCGCCGATCGGCGCTCGCCGGGATTCGTGCTGTTTCGGCCCGGGCCGCCGCTCGCACAGGATCAGTCCGAAGTCTTCTCGCGGACCGAAGAGGAGGGAGCCGTCGTTCGGGCCACCCGTATCGCTGTCGGCGCTCCGCATCGACGGCCGGCTGGACGAAGAGGTCTACCAGACGGTGCCGGCCATCAGCGACTTCGTCCAGACGCTTCCCGACGCCGGGCGCGGCGTCGACCGAACGGACCGAGGCGTGGGTGCTGTACGACGATGACAACTTCTACGTGGTGTGCCGCTGCTGGGACAGTGCGCCGCCCGAGCAGTGGGTCGCCAACGACATGCGTCGCGATTCGCAGCGGCTGCGTGACAACGACAACTTCGGCGTGAGCCTCGACACGTACCACGATCGGCGGAACGCGTTCGTGTTCTATACGACCCCGCTGGGCGCGCTCACCGATCAAATCTTCACGGACGAGGGAAACCCGAACCGCGACTGGAATCAGATCTGGGACGTGCGGACCGGACGCTTCGAAGGCGGATGGACGGTCGAGATCGCGATCCCGTTCAAGTCGCTCCGCTACGGGCCGGGCCGATCGCAGACCTGGGGGATTCAGATCCGCCGCGGCATTCGCCGGAAGAACGAGTGGACGCATCTGACCGTGCTGCCGCCCGCGAGCGGCGGCTCGCAGGCGTGGTTTCGCGTCTCCGGCTCGGCGACGCTGGTCGGGCTCGAGGTGCCGCCCGCCAGCAGGAACATCGAGATCAAGCCGTACGCCAGTGCCCGATCGACGACCGATCGCCTGGCGTCTCCCCCGTCACCAACGACGGAGCTGCCGACTTCGGCGGCGACCTGAAGTACGGCATCACGCCGAACCTGACCGCCGACTTCACCTACAACACCGACTTCGCGCAGGTCGAAGTCGACGAGCAGCAGGTCAACCTGACGCGCTTTGCGTTGAGCTTTCCGGAGAAGCGTGATTTCTTCCTCGAAGGCCGCGGCATCTTCGAGTTCGGCCGCGGCGTGGCTGCCGGCGGGGGTGGAGGGGACAGCGTCGCGCCGACCCTGTTTTACAGCCGCCGCATCGGGCTCAATCGCGGCCGCGTCATTCCGATCGACGTCGGCGGCCGCATGACCGGCAGGGTGGGCAAATTCAGCATCGGCCTGCTCGACATCCGGACCGGCGACGAAGAGGTCTCGGCCACGCCGGTCACCAACTTTGCGGTGGTGCGCGTCAAACGCGACATCCTGCGGCGCAGCAACATCGGCGCGATCTTCACGAACCGGTCGGACTCGGTGACGGGCCTCGGCTCCAACCAGACCTACGGCGCGGACGCGGCGTTCGGCTTGTACGAGAACCTGTCGTTGGACGGCTATTTCGCGAAGACGACCACACCGGGCGTCGACAGCGACGATCTCAGTTACCAGGGACGGTTCAACTACAACGGCGACCGGTATGGCGCGCGCGCCGAGTACCTCAGGGTCGGCGACAACTTCAACCCGGAGGTCGGGCTCGTCCGCCGCGACGACTTCGCGCGCAGCTTCGGATCGGCGCGCTTCAGCCCCCGGCCGCAGAGCATCGACTGGGTGCGGCAGTTCCGGTGGCAGGGAGACTTCGAGTACCTGGAGAACGGCGCCGGCCAGCTCGAAACGCGCAACCTGCGCGGCAGCTTCAACATCGAGATGGAAACGAGCGACGAAATCGGGTTCGAGGCGACGAGCTACTACGAGATGCTGATCGCCCCGTTCCAGGTCGCGCCGGGGGTGTTCATTCCGCCGGGCAGCTACGACTTCGCGGACGCCCAGGTCAGGTACCTGTTGGGAAACCAGCGGCGGGTCTCCGGCGAGCTGACGCTGCAGCACGGCGGGTTCTACGACGGCACGCTCACGGCGGCTGGCTACAGCGCTGCCCGCGTCTCGGTAACCGAGCAGCTCTCGGTCGAGCCGGCCATCTCCATCAACTTCATCGACCTGCCGT
Organism: uncultured Acidobacteriota bacterium; assembly: GCA_963825245.1. Lineage (GTDB taxonomy): Bacteria > Acidobacteriota > Vicinamibacteria > Vicinamibacterales > CAVVIG01 > CAVREM01. The sequence continues at coordinate 394,229 of CAWGSJ010000013.1, read as the reverse complement.
ACGGGAGCTTCACCAGCCAGGTGCTTCGCGCGCGCGTCGACTACGCCTTTTCGCCGCGCATGTTCGCCAGCGGTCTGCTCCAGTACTCGTCGAACGACAGCCTGTTCAGCACCAACCTGCGCTTCCGGTGGGAGTACCGTCCGGGGAGCGAGTTCTTCCTCGTCTACACCGACGAGCGCGACACGTTTCCCAGGGGCGCGCCGGAGTTGAGGAACAGGGCGGTGGTGGCGAAGATAAACAGATTGGTGAGATTCTGACGCGTTCGTCGACGAACGACGAAGCGCCCGAACGACGAACGGCAACCCTACTTTCGTTGGTACAGAGAATCTGACTTCGAGGTACGCGATTGCGCCGTCGATGTCGCTGTACCAGTGCGGCGTGTTCTCCGGGATGAGGATCGCGTCGCCCTTGACCACTTTTCTCGTCACGCCGCCCTCGATCTTCGCCAGCGTGCCCTGCGGCGCGCCGGCCGGCGGCCGGACGATCGTGCCGCCGGTGACGATCGTGCCGCTGCCTTCCACGATGTAGTGGAGCTCGGTCCCCACCGAGTGAGCAATGGCGCCCGCCGGCTTGCCGCGCCGCACGATGTTGATCGCGGTACTGATCGTGGTTGGCGACCCGTGCCGTCGACATGTCGGGGTTGGCGGCGATTGCCTTCTTCAGCGCCGCGTCGAGATCGGCGGCGCTGACGTAGGTCGCCGGCGTGTCGCGCGGCGCCGGCGCGGCTGGCGCCTGCGTCCCATTCTGCTGCTGCCCGCTGGCGACGAGGCCCGTGAACCGGCGGCGAGTCCCACGGCGGCGATCGTGGCTTTCATCATGCGCGGATTATAGACGCACGCATTCGGGGACGGCTACAATGTTCGGCTGGAAGGAATGAGCCGAACATGTATCTGAATCGATCGATATTCGCTGCGCTGGCCACGATTGGCGTGGCTGCCGGCTGGGTCGTGGCTGGCGCCGCACAGCAGTTGCCGCTGCAGCCCACCAAGGAGCGCGGTGCCAACGTTACCGCCGCCTACGAAGGCTGGTATCCGAATCCCGACGGCACCTTCACCTGCTGATTGGCTACTTCAACCGGAACCGCGTCGAGATCCTCGACATCCCGGTCGGCCCGAACAACCGGATCGAACCCGGCGGTCCCGATTACGGTCAGCCCACGCATTTCCTTCCGCGCCGGGGTTGGGGGGTGTTCACGATCACCGTGCCGAAGGACTTCGGCAACAAGAAGTACACGTGGACGCTCACCGCGAACGGCGAGACGACGGAAATCCCCTTGTCGCTCAACGTGAGGTACCAAATCGAGCCGTTCAAGGACGTCGCGATGGGCAATACGCCGTCCGATCGCTGAAGCTTCAGGAGAGCGGTCCGGAATTCACCGGTCCGCCGCGCGGCTTCGCGGCGACAGCTGAGCGCGGCCGTGGGGCAGCCCTTGTCGTTTCCCGGTCTGGGTCAGCGACAAGGCGAATACGACGGCCGAGGAAGGCCGCGGCCGCGGCAGTGCGATACCGGCCACGCTCGTCCTCGTCAAGCATCGGGGACCTGGCGAGGTGAAGTTCGCTGAAGCGAGGCCGAAGGCCGATTTCGCCGCCGGCGGCAAGGCGACGGCCACCGCCACGTTCTCGGCGCCAGGTGAATACGTCGTCCGCGTGCAGGCCAACGACTCGTCCGGGGAAGGCGGCGGCGGCTTCCAGTGCTGCTGGACGAACGTGCACGTGAAAGTAAACGTGAAGTAGGGCCGACCTTCAGGTCCGCCGATGTAGTGCGGACCTTCAGGTCCGCAGCGATTCTCGGTTACGCCCCCACATACCCACTCGTCACGGCCGGCATCCGCCGGCCGACCAGCGCGCTGGCGACGTCAGCCGCGGCCTCGGGTTCGATGATCTCGCAGGGGCCGCATGTAATCGCCCTCCAGGGCCGCCAGCGCGATGCCGTCGCGATACACGATGCGATGGGCCGTGATGGTGCGGACGCGATCGCCGCTGTCGAGGATGCCGGCGAGGTTGAGCGGATCGGCGGCGCTGATCGTGATCGAGCCGGCCGTCTTTCGCGCGTGCGTCGCACCTCGCGGAGCCGTTCCACCGCTTCCGGCAGCGCGAACTGCTCGCCCGACATGCCGGTGACGAACCGGCCGCCGCGGATCTCGCCGCGCGCCTCCAGCCGGCGGTACGCGCGCGCGAGCGCGCGCCACGGCGCGGCATTCGCCTCGCGCGCGGCAAGGCGGCGGAACACCACGCCGTAGCGCGCGAGCAGCGCGCGGCGCCTGCGTCTCGATCGCGGCGTCGGCCGTCAGGCGCCGCATCGGTTCTCGGCGCCGGGCGATCGCGCTCCATCGGCCGCTTCGTCCGCCCTGTCCCGGCTGGCGAGCAATCCGGCCTTGCTGCGCGGATCGGCGATCGCGCGAAGGCCGGCGAAGCCGTCCGCGGTCAGCCGCCCGGCGGCGACCAGCTCGCCGATGGCCGCACTCGATGCTTCGTCGTCCAGGTCCGCAGCCGCCGCCAGATCCCGGAAGAACATCGCGCCGCGCGCCTCGAGGTCGCCAGCACACGAGCGGCAGGCGCCGAAAGCGGCGCTCCTCCGATCCCGGCCCACATCGCGGAGCGCCAGCCAGTGCGCCGCGTGCTCGCGCAGGAAGATCGCGATCGGCGTCGCCCCGCCGACCGAGGTCGCCGCCGGCGAGAGCCGTGCCCAGCCGACTTCGCCGGTCAGGCACAGCATGTCGAGCAGCGCCGGGTCGTACCGATCCATGCGGGCGGGCAGAATCGTCCGCTCCCACGCCGCCGCCGGCGCCTCGAAGCCGTCCAGGAGCGCCACGATCGCGCGCAGGCCGTCGATGCCCGACGAGCCGGCCGTTCGCGTCGAGGTGATGCCACGCGAACAGGAAGCGCATGAAGTCGGCCGCGTCGACCGGCTCGATCTCGGCGCGCAGCCGGTTCAGCGTGTAGCGGTGGATGCGCGCCAGCAGCGCGCGATCGCACCACTGCACCTCGGGCAGGCGGGGCGAGTGGGCCGGCTGGGGCAGGTCGGTATTTTCGAAGTTCCCGCGAAGCACGACGCCCTCGGACTCGAGCGCGAGCAGCGCGCCGTCGGCATCCGCGGTCGGAATCCCGAGGTCGCCGGCGAGCCGCGCGGCCGTCGTCGGGCCGACGAGCGTCAGCCGGCCGCGGAGAAGCTCGACGATGGCGTCATCGCGCGTCCAGGTCCGTGCCGTGCGCGAAGGCGGAGGCGTGACGGGCGGCTGCAGCACTGCGTCCGGGTGGATCGCCAGCAGTTCGGGCAGACGTTCGGCGGCAAACCACGCTGACGGCGCGGCAGGGGACGGCGGAGGCGCTGGCGACCTGGAGGGTCGCCACAAGCGTTGCCCTGCCGGCGCCGGCCAGCGTGGCGAACAGCTCGGCGGGCATCCTGCTGGCATCGTGCGACCGTCAGGAAACCGATCGTCAGAAGCGCATCGTGCAGTTCGTCGGCGTCGCGCGGGCTCGGCTGCTGCTCGCTCGCGCACGCGCTCGATCGCGGCGGCGTCGAGCGCGCCGAGCTCGGACGCGCCTGGCTCGCCGGCGCGCCGCGCGTAGACCGCATGCGCCCGCCGCTCCTCGAGCGGCGCATCGTCGAGGAACGCGTACGGCCGCGCGTTGAGAATCTCGTGGGAGAGCGGCGACGGCTCCGGCGTGTCGCGAGCGACGAGCCGCAGCTCGCCGCGGTGGATCCGTTCGAGCACGCGGGTCAGGCCCGTCGAAGTCCATCGCCTCCTGCAGGCAGTCGCGGACCGTCTGATTGACGAGCGGATGATCCGGAATCTGGCGGTCGCCCGGAATGTTCTCGAGGCATGCCGCCGCGTCCGGGAAGACCGCGGCCATCAGATCGTCCGCGAGCATGCGCTGCAGCTGCGGCGGCACCTTCTTGCCGTTGCGATTGCGCGGCACGGCGAGCGAGATCGTCGTGTTCCAGCGCCACCGGGTCTGAAACACCGGTGCGTCGAGAAACGCCTGGACCAGCACGTCGCGCGCCGTCGCCGGGTGCAGATACCGGAAGACGTCGGACAGCGGAAACGAATGCTGCGGCCCGAGCGACAGCAGCAGCCCTTCCTCCGTCGCCGCCGCCTGCAGCTCGAAGTTGAACTGGCGGCAGAAGCGCTTGCGCAGCGCGAGCCCCCACGCCTTGTTGATGCGGCTGCCGAACGGCGCGTGCAGGACGAGCTGCATGCCGCCCGACTCGTCGAAGAAGCGCTCGAGCACGAGCGTGTCCTGCGTCGGCAGCACGCCGAGCGCCTCGCGTCCCTCGGCGAGATAAGCGACCGCCTGTTCGGCGGCGTCGGCCGGGATGCCGGCTTCGCGCGTCGAGCCAGTCGATCGACCGGGTGCGCGGATCCTGATCGTCAGCTGCGCGTTCGAGGACAGGCGATCGATCGACTTCCGCGCGCAGATCGCTGACGGCGCGCGACAGCTCGTCGCTCCGTGCCGGGCGCCTCGCCGAGCCAGAACGGAATGTTCGGCGGCGCGCCCTTGGCGTCGGCGACGCGGACGACGCCCGCGCCGACCTGCAGCACGCGCCACGACAGGTTGCCGAGCTGGAAGATGTCGCCGGCCATGCTCTCGATCGCGAAGTCCTCGTTGAGCGTGCCGATGAACGTGTCGTCGGGTTCGAGGACGACGCGGTAATCGGCGACTTCGGGAATGGCGCCGCCCGATGTGATCGCCAGGAGCCGCGCGTGCCGGCGGCTGCGCAGCCGGCGCGTTCACCTCGTCGCGATGGAGGAGCGCGGCGCGGCGGCCGCGCCGGGTCGCGAACCCCTCGGCGGCCATCGTGACCACGGCGTCGAAGTCGGCGCGGGCGAGATCGCGGTAGGGCCACGCCCGCCGGACCAGGGCGAACAGCTCGTCCTCGCTGTAGTCCCGGCACGCGGCCTCGGCGACGATCTGCTGGGTAAGCACGTCGAGCGGCGCGTCGTGCGACGACGATGCGATCGAGCTCGCCGGCGCGAATGGCGCGCAGGAGGGCCGCGCATTCGACGAGATCGTCGCGCGACACCGGGAACACGCGGCCTTTCGGCGTGCCGGTGATCGTGTGGCCGGACCGGCCGACTCGCTGAAGCACGGTGGCGATGCGATGCGGCGATCCGATCTGGCAGACGAGATCGACGTGTCCGATGTCGATGCCGAGCTCGAGCGACGCCGTCGCGACGAGCGCCTTGAGTGTCCCGCCCTTGAGCCGCGCCTCGGCGTCGAGGCGCTTCTCCTTCGACAGGCTGCCGTGATGGGCCGTGACGGCCTCGGCCCCGAGCCGGTCGCTCAGGTGCCGCGCAACCCGTTCCGCCATCCGGCGCGTGTTGACGAAGACGAGCGTCGTGCGATGCGCCCGGATGAGGTCGGTGAGCCGCTCGTAGTACTCCTCCCACACCTCGTGCGACATGACCGCTTCGAGCGCCGACTTCGGCAGCTCCAGGCCGAGGTCCATCTCCCGGCGGTGGCCCTCGTCGACGATCTCGACGTCGTCGCACGAAGTGCCGACGAGAAATCGCGCGACCTCCTCGATCGGCTTCTGAGTTGCCGACAGGCCGATTCGCTGAAGCGGCTGCCTGGCGGCCTCCTGCAGCCGCTCGAGCGACAGCGCGAGGTGCGCGCCGCGGCGGCCGCCGATTACCGCATGGATCTCGTCGACGATCACCGTCCGGACGGTGCGCAGCATCTCGCGGCTGCGCTCGGCGGTGAGCAGGAGATACAGCGACTCGGGCGTCGTGACCAGGATGTGCGGCGGCGTCCGCAGCATCGACGCGCGCTCGTGCTGCGGCGTGTCGCCGGTCCGGACAGCGGCCGTTATCGCCGGGGCGCTCAAGCCGCGCGCCTCGGCCCCGCGCCGGAGGCCGCGGCGCGGCTCCGCGAGATTCTTGTGGATGTCGGCGCTCAGCGCCTTCAGCGGCGAGACGTAGACGACCCGGACCTCGTCGGCGAGTGGTGCGGCCAGCGCGTCCTTCAGCAGGTCGTCGAGAGCGATCAGAAACGCGGCGAGCGTCTTGCCCGATCCGGTCGGCGCCGCAATCAGGGTGTGACGCCGCTCACGAATCGCCGCCCAGCCGCGGCGCTGCGCCATCGTCGGCTCGCCGAGCGTATCAGCGAACCACTCGGCCGTAATCGGATGAAAGGCTTCAAGGGACATGGGAAAATCCGAGTATCCCATATCCCATGCATCGCCTGTGGCGCCTGAGAAAACAGAACCTCGTGGTCGACGCGCAGCTGACCGACGACGGAGAGACAGGTGTGGAGGTGGCGTTCCTCTACAACGGCGAGGTTTCGTACCGGCGCCGCTGGCCCACGCGCAGCGAGGCGCTCGCTGACGCCACCGCCAGGCGATCAGAGCTCGAGCGCGAAGGCTGGATACTGCACTGGTGATACGCGTTGGTCCGCGGAGCTGACGGAGGCCACAGAGAAAGGCAACACACGGAGCCACGGAGAGACGGAGACGACACGGAGAAGACAGCGAGCGCGACCGGCCCGCGGAGCGGGCCGCTGGCGACGAAAGAGCCGATGAAAATACACGCCCCCTGGTGTCTCCGTGTTGCATTTCGTCCGTGATCTCCGTCCCCTCCAAAGCGCTCGGTTACAATCCGCCCATGGTCATCATTCTTCGCGCGTTGACGATGGTGGGTGCCATCACAGGCATGGCCGAGATCGCATCGGCCGAAAACTGGCCCAGCTGGCGCGGCCCACGCGGCACGGGCGTATCCAGCGAAACGCAGCTGCCCGAGACGTGGAGCGATAAGACGAACGTCGCGTGGCGGACGCGGCTGACGGGTGCGGGCGTGTCGTCGCCGGTGGTGTGGGGCGGTCAGGTCTTCGTGACCGCTCAAGTTGGGTCGGGTGCGAGCTCTGTCGGTCCGCGTCTGGGCCAGGGCGCCGACCGCTCGGACGCGGAACGCTCGTTGACGGCTGCCGCCCGCGGAACCGGCGTGCGGTTCGTCATCGAGGCGTTGAGCGCCGCCGACGGCCGGCGGGTCTGGACCCACGAGACAACCGCAGAGGGGTCGTTGCCGCCCGTGCACGACAAGCACAATCTTGCCAGCGCCAGCCCGGTCACCGATGGGCAGCGCGTATACGCAGTATTCGGGACCGGCCAGGTGGTGGCGGTCGACATGGCCGGACGCGCCGTCTGGACGCGGCACCTGGGCAAGGAGTTCGGCGAATGGGACATCAACTGGGGCAACGGCAGCTCGCCGGTGATCCACCAGAACACTCTCATCCTCGCCTGCTACCACGGTCCTTCCTCGTATCTGCTCGCGCTCGATTCCGCCACGGGCAAGCTGCTCTGGAAGACCGATCGGCCGCGCGGGACGACTTCGTACAGCACGCCGGTCATCGTGCCTGCCGCGCAGGGCCCGGAGCTCGTTGTGAACTCGAGCGTCGGCATAGAGGCCTACGACCCGGCCACCGGCCGGGCCCTTTGGCACTTCAACGAACCGAACCAGTTTCCGATCCCGGTCGCGATGCATCATGACGGCGTCATCTACCTCTCGCGCGGCTACCGCAGCGGTCCGTACGCGGCGATCCGGCCGGGCGGCCGCGGCGATATCTCCAAGACCCACGTCGTGTGGCACGTGCCGACCGGGGCGCCATATATCTCGTCGATCGTGTACTACGACGGACTGATCTACATGGCCGGCGATGTCGGCGTGGTGACCTGCGTAGACGCGAAGACCGGCGAGCGTGTGTGGCGCGAACGGCTCGGCGGCATCTATACGGCCTCGCCGATTGCGGGCGACGGGCGGATCTACCTGTTCGGCGAGAGCGGAGAGACCATTGTGCTCAAGGCCGGCCGCGACCCCCAGGTCATCGCGCGGAACCGCGTCGAGGGCCGCGTTCTCGCGTCGCCGGCCATCTCGGAAGGACGCCTGTTCATTCGCACCGACGACGAGGTGGTCGCGGTGAGGCGGTAGGGTTTACTGCGCCGTAAACACGCGGATGCCGAACACCGCGACGCTGAGGCGGCGCGTATCATCGCCTTCTGCTTTGTCCGCGCCGTCGAGGCTCTCGAACCTGACGATCGTCGGGCCGGCCGGCAGCTCGAACGTTCCCGTTTCGAAGGTGGCCCTCGTGGGCGTCACGATCCAGGTGGCGATCTCGCCGGCCGGCATGCTGATCCGCAGCCGCCGCGGGCGCTCGTGCGATCGCGTGTCGACCCGCAGCCGTACACCGACAGCCTCATACGTCTCGATACCCATCTCGGCCTGATCGTTCATCCACTGCCAGTGGATATCCCGGTCGGGCAGCGCTTCGAAGTACGACCATCCCGCGCCGAGGCCGACGGCGGCGAAGGGTGCCGCGTTTCCGGTTGCGACGGCCATCGGATCGGCGTGTCCCCGTCGCGGCATCGCGTCGGCGGGCGAGCGCGACCACAGAACGGGCAGCCGCGAGTACGCATAGTCGCCGCCCGAGCGATTGGCGTAGCAGAGCACGTCCACCTCGCGGCAGAACGGCGGCGCGGTATGGGGCTCGCACCGCCCGGGCCACGCCGTTGGGCTGCCGCTTCCGCGTCCGATGATGAGCACCTTCTCGCAGCCGGGAGTGGCGAGCGGCGGCTCCGGCGCCGGCTGGGACCCTGATATGCGCTCGGAAAAAATCTCGACCAGCGGATTGTCGGCGGCGGGCCACCGCAGCCAGAGCATCGCGGCCAGCCGTGTCGGCTGCAGGTAGTTCTCCGGCCGGGAGGGCGCGAAGAAGATCGTGCACCAGACGACCGACGCGGCGGTCAGGATTCTCAACACGGCCGCTGGCGGCGCCGCTTCGAGCACCGGGATCGCCACTGGCAGCAGCCACAGGCCGTACCTGGACGGTCCGGGTGTTCCGCCGCTGTTCATGTTCAGCATCTGCGTGAACATCAGTACGAAGAGCGCGCCCATCAACAGCACCGCGCCGTGCGTCAGCGTGACCACCTGCCGGGGCGCGCGGACCAGCGCGAGCACGAGCGCCAACACCATGACCGCGGTGACGAGCGGCGCGTGTACGAAGATGCCGATGTTCGGATCGAACGGGGTCGAGAGAAGCTCGCGAGCCAGCGGCAGGTGCGGGTTGCCGCGAACGATCGCGGTGATGCTGCCGCCGAATCGCGCGTACTGATACGCAGGGTTCAGCACCGCGAGCGCCACGGCGGCACCCGCGGCGATCCAGGCTCGCCGGTTCGCGAAGCCGGTGGGAAGCGCCGCGAAAATCACGGCGACGACGAGGGCGGGGACGATCACCGGTTCCTGCGCCGCCGCCAGGCCCAGCGCGAGGATCGTCAGCCACGGCGCCGTGCCGATCGAGGCAAACGCCACGGCAATCAGCCCGAATGTGAACACTTCGGGATGCGGCTTGTCGATCCACCACAGGATCGGGCCGGCGGCGAGCAGCACCGCCGCCACCGTCGAGACGCGCTTCACGAGCAGCACGGCGGCGCCCGCCAGCAGCACGAGATTCAGCGCCGTGAATCCGGAGCGGGGATCGCGTCCAATGGTCTCCGCGGCGCGAACCAGGGGAGCCGCGGTCAGCGCGTAGAACCAGGAGCGCCGGACGCCGCTGGCGGGCGGCAGCGGCGACGCGTGCGCGATCGCGGTCGCCATGGCGACGTGGTCGCGCGAATCGCCGACTGGCCGCGGCGGCGACAGCATCGCCAGCCCGCCGCCGAGGGCCAGCACCGCGGCGAGCATCAACGCGCCGCTCCGGCTCGACACCGCGAGCATGCGCATCAGGATCAGCACGCCGGCGACGACGAGCGCGTACGAGATCATGCCCGCACAAGATATCACTCGGTGAGCGGCGGTATACTGCGCGAGTGCTGAGAAAGGCGGTTGTCGTCGTCGCGATCGTGGCGGCCATCGCCGGTCGCGCTCTACGCGGCCGGATTGCGCATCGCGCTGGATGGCAGCGGCATGTTCCCGCGTTTCGTCTCGAGCGCTCCCGATTACGATGCGCTCGAAGCCGACCGCGCCCGCCAGCGCACGAGCGCCCCGCAGCAATCCGCGGCGGGACAAGCGCCAGCGCCGTCGGACGCTCCGCCGAGCGCGGCACCGCCGCCGCCGGACGCATCCGGCGAATCGATCCGCGAATCCGCGCCGCGCCGCGTGCGCCGATCGCCGTCTGGCCGGACTTCCGCGGGCCGGCGCGTGATGGCCGAAGCGCGGAAGCCATCCTGACCGAGTGGCCGTCATCGGGACTGCGTCAGCTGTGGAAGCAACCGATTGGTCTCGGCTACGCCTCGTTCGTCGTCGCCGGCGGCCGCGCCTTCACCATCGAGCAGCGACGGCGCGCAGGAAGTCGTCGCCGCGTACGACGTCGACACCGGCCGCGAGCTCTGGACCAACGGATGGGACGGTGAATTCATGGAGACGATGGGCGGCGACGGCCCGCGCGCGACGCCGACCTATCACGACGGCCGTCTGTACGCGCTGGCGCACTCGGTGAGTTGCGCTGCCTCGACGCCGCCACCGGCGTCCGTCGTCTGGCGCCGTAACATCCTCGACGACAACGCGGCCTCCAATCTCGAGTGGGGCATGTCGGCATCGCCGCTCATCGTCGATGACAAGGTGATTGTTCTCCCTGGTGGCAGCGGCGGGCGATCGGTGGTCGCCTACCACAAGACCACCGGTGACGTCGATCTGGCGAGCGCTCGACGACCGGCAGGCGTACGTGTCGCCGATGCTGGTCACGCTCGCGGGCGTCCGGCAGGTCCTGATCGTCAGCGCCACGCGCGCAGTCGGCCTGGATCCCGCGGACGGCACGCTGCTGTGGGCGTACCCATGGCCGACCGGCCAGGGCATCAACGTGGCGCAGCCGGTGCTCCTGGGCGGCGATCGGGTGTTCCTGTCCGCGAGCTACGGCCAGGGCGCCGCCGTGTTCGAGGTCCGCCGCGACGGCGACCGATTCACGACACGCACCGATCTGGGAAAACTCGCGGATGAAGAACAAGTTCACCAGCTCGCTGCTGCACGAAGGCTATCTCTACGGTCTCGACGAGTCGATCCTGGCGTGCGTCGACGCGGCGACCGGGGAGCTGAAGTGGAAGGGCGGCCGCTACGGGTACGGTCAGCCCATCATCGCCGGCGACCATCTCATCGTGTTGACCGAAAGCGGCGACGTCGTGCTCGTCAAGGCGACGCCCGATCGGCACGAAGAGGTGGCGCGTTTCTCAGCCATCGAGGGCAAGACCTGGAATCACCCGGTCGTGGCGAACGGCCGGCTGCTGGTCCGCAACCTCCGCGAGATGGCCGCCTTCGACATTCGGCCACGCTGATTGCGGTGCAAGAGGCGACGGAGGTTACGGAGCTACGGAGAAACGCAACACGGAGACACGAAGCCACGGAGAAACGCACGGAGGCTGTCACGCTGCGGCGCGACCGCCCCGCGAAGCGGGGCGCCGGTGACGAAAGAGCGCGTGAAAATACAAACCCGCTTCTGATCATGTGGTTTGCATTTTCACGCGCTCTTTCGTCACCGGCATGCGGCCGGCTCCGCCGGCCGCGGTCGCGCGGTGTCTTCTCCGTGTCGTCTCCGTTACTCCGTGCCTCCGTGTTGCATTTCGTCCGTGATCTCCGAAATCTCCGTTATCTCTTGGAGCGCATCGCTTCCAATACTTCGCCGAGCCGCTTGATCTCTTCACCGTACAGCGCCCAGTTGCCCTCTCGCTGCGCCTGGAGCGCGCGGCGGTAGTGATCCATCGCGCGGGCGGACAGTTCGTCGCTGCTCTCCGGCGCCAGCGGGGCCGCCGGCGCGGGTGACGCGCCGGAGGCCGGTGTGGGCGCCGGAGGAGCAGGCGCGCCTCCCTTTGGGAACAGCCGGTCGAGCGCGGCGTCGAGCGTCTCTTCCATCACGATCTGATTCTGGTGCGCGACGATGACGCGCTTCAGCTCGGGGATGCGGCCGCCGGCGGAACGCAGGTAGAGCGGCCGGATGTAGATCAGCGACTCCTCGATCGGAATGACGAGCAGCGTGCCCTGCAGCACCTCCGAGCCCTGCTGGTTCCACAGCGTGATCTGCGGCGAGATCGCCTGGTCCTGGTTGATGCGCGCGACGATCTGCCGCGGACCGAAGACGACCTTCTGCTTCGGAAACTGGAAGACCAGCATCCGGCCGTAGTGCTCGCCGTCGCTGCGCGCCACCATCCACGACGCCAGGTTGTCCTTGCGCGCGGGCGTGAACGGCAGCATCTGGATGAACTCCGGCCTGGCGCTCGCCGGGCAGCCGCATCATCGTGTAGTACGGCTGCATCAGCTGCGGCTGCGCGCTGCGTCGTCGATTGCCGGCACTTCCCAGAGGTCTTCCTTGTTGTAGAAGACCGACGGGTTGGTCATGTGGTAGGTGGCGTACATCGCCGCCTGCATCGCGAAGATGCCCTTCGGGATAGCGCAGCCGCGTCCGCATGTCCTCGGGCATCTCGGAGAGCGGCACGGAACAGATCCGGGAACGCGCTGCGGAAGCGTCAGCGCGACCGGATCGGCGTCGTCGATCAGGTAGAAGCGAACCGTGCCGTGGAAGGCGTCGACGGTCGCCTTCACCGAGTTGCGGATGTAGTTGATGCCGTTCGACGGCCGGCGTCGAGTAGGGATAGCGGCCCGCTCACCGTGTAGCGCGTCCTGCACCCAGAACGAGGCGGCCGTTGCGAGATCACCAGATACGGATCGGCGTCGTAGCGCAGGAACGGCGCGATGCGGGCGACGCGTTCCGACAGCCGGCGGTAGAACATCACGCGGCTCTCGTTGGTGATGTCGTCGCTCAGCAGCACCTTGAACGACCGGAACCGGATGCTGAAGAGCACGCGGCGGAAGAGGTTCGAGATCGGCACGCCGCCCGTGCCCTTCGTAGGTGCGTGTAGACGTTGTCCTCGCCTCTTCGGATAGTGGAACTCGCGGGCGCTTGCGTCTTGACGAACACGTGATCGTTCGACAGCTGGCCGAAGTAGATGCTCGGCTCGTCGATCTTCAGGTCCACCGACGACTGCGGCGGCAGGTCCTTGATGAACAGCACCGGCAGGCCCTCGGGCGTCACCTGGTTGACGGGGCCGAGCGTCACGCCGTAGCCGTGCGTGAAGGTGAGCCGCTCGTTGATCCAGTTGCGGTTCGGCAGGCTGTCGGAGTTCAGCTCGCGCGCCGACAGCATGATCTGCCGGTACTCGCCGTTGATCCGGTAGCGGTCGTTGTGGACCGACACGAAGTCGTAGTAGGTGCGGATCTCCTGGATCTGCGCGAACGTCTGCAGCAGCGGCTGGTGATCCCAGAGCCGGACGTTGCCGAGCGTCGCGGCGTTGGCGTCGATGTCGGCGCGGGTCAGCAGCGCGTCGCCCGACAGCTCGCGCTCCTCGACGCGGTCCAGCGCGAATGCCTTGCGCGTGGCGGCGATGTTGTGCTCGATGTACGGCGTCTCGCGCGCCTGCTCGTTCGGCGCGATGACGAACCGCTGCATCAGCGCGGCCGATGCCGACCCGCCGATCGCCACGCCGATGTACAGCAGCGCGGCGACACCAATCGGCCACAGCTGCACGTTCATCGCCTGATACACCGCCAGGCCGGCGCCAGCCAGCGCCGCAGCCATCAGCACGCGCAGGGCCGGAATGCGGACGGCGTCGTCGACGTTCGCGACGCCGTGGACGATGCCGGCTGGACGGAGGAGCAGCTCGGGAACGTCGAGGTACGCGCCGAACGCCAGCACGAGGAAGACGCACGCGGCGAGCGCGGCGAGGTGGCGCCGCGCCGGCCGGCCGATTCGAGCGCCGCGGTTCCAGTTGAGCGCGCCCGCCAGCGCGTAGATCGCACCAGCGGCGACCGCCGACACGACGACCAGGGCCAGGAGGAAGCCGCGCGCCAGCTCGAGAAATGGCAGGCGGAAGACATAGAAGCCGATGTCGTAGCCGAGGATCGGATCGTTTTCGCCGAACGGTTGCGCGTGCCGGAACATCAGCCAGGCCTGCCAGTGGCTCGACGCCCACAGACCGAAGAGGACCGCGACGACGCCGGCGAGCGCCGTCGCGACCGGCTGCACCCGGCGGCGATCGAGCGAGATCGAGATCGGCCCTTCGCGGGTGACGAGCACCCAGTCGCGCGGCGCGAGCGTGCGCAGCGCGAGCAGCACGTTGGCAAACAACGCGACGAAGGCCAAACCCATCGCGGCGGCGCCGAGCTGGCTCTGCGCCTTCAGGGTGCCGAGGAAGACCTGCTGGTAACCGGTTTCGGCGAACCAGAGCCAGTCGGTATAGAAGGTCACGGCTGCCGGCAGCAGGACGATGGCCAGCAGGACGACGCCGACGATGACGATCCGGCGTGAAATTCGCATGGGACTGATTTTGACAGAAAACCGCCGAACCGCTTGAACTGGGCGCCGGAAACGGGCATCTTGACGCCATGCGCGGTTGGTCCGCTTGCGCCGTCGCCGTGGTCGCCGCCGTCGCGAGCGTTGCAGCCCAGCCGGCTGGTGCCGACGGCGCTCTGGCGCCGCTCCTGGCCCGCGTCAGCGCTCGGGTGGAAGACTTCTATTCGCGGGCCCGCACCGTCACGTCGCGCGAAACCGTCCTGTACCAGCGGCTCGAGTCCGACTTCCGTCCCGTTGGTTTTGCCCGCCGGCTCGTCTACGAGCTTCGACTCGCCTGGGAGCCCGAGGCGGACGGATCGTCCCCGACCGAAGCGAAGGTGCTTCGCCAGTTGCTGACGGTGAACGGCCGCCCACCTCGGCCGCGCGACGAGCCGCAGTGCACGGATCCGCAAAGCGAATCGACCGACGCGTTGTCGATGTTGCTGCCCCAGAAGCGCGGCGAGTACGAATTCACTTCGGGCGGGCCCGCCCGTCTCGAGAACCGTGCGGCCCTGACCATCGATTTCCGCAACGTGTCCAAGGAGAAGCCGGAGGCCAGCTGGACGGACGACTGCGTGCGGGTCAACGTCCCGGGACGCAGCCGCGGCCGAATCTGGGTCGACGCGGAAACGTTCGACGTGCTGCGGCTCGACGAGCACCTCACGGGCATGTTCGACTTCCGCGCGTCGGACAAGCTCCCGCGGCGTCAAGCGGTGTTTGACATGGCGCTCGAGCGCTACGATTTCTCGGTGCGTTACCGTGAGGTGAAGTTTGAAGATCCTGAAGAAACGCTGACCCTGCCACGACTCGTCGAAACCACCTCCGTCTGGCGTGGTATGGGGGCACCCCGTGTTCGTGTTACGCAGGAGTATTCGGGCTATCGTCGGTTCGTGACGGGCGCGCGTATCGTGCCGGCCGATGCCGTCCGGTAAACTGCTCATCCAGTATCGAAACTCAACTTGTCACGCGCAGACCGAGCGCGTAGAATGCGCGTTCCCCATGGCCGCGCTGCCTTTCGGTCAGTTCTCGCTACTGGATCTTCGTGGCGAGGACTCGGGCGCGGTGATCATCGCTCCTGAGCTGATCCTGCTGCGCCGCTCCGGGAGCGGAGCGATCCACGACCTGTCCTATCTCGTCGTCTGGTCGGAGCCGCGCACGGCGGCCGTCATGCGCGAGCTGCAAGCGCTCGCCGGATCCGAACGGCCGGTGGTCGACGCATCGACGCCGGAGCTTCGCCAGGTACTGGCGTCGATCGAGCCAAAGGCCACCGCCGTGTTCCGCAGTGGTGGCCAGTGCAACCGAATCTTCAGGCGCCGCCAACTCAAAGCCGCCCTGCAGGCCGTGGACGCCGCGCGCCAGTCACAGCGCGCCAGCTGACGCGGACATCCTCTGCGCTTCAGCGCCTCTGCGTCCTCTGATTTCCTCCGCGTCCTCTTAGAATGCGGAGCGGTGCCAGAGTGATTCCTCTGTCGGTCCTGGATCTCGCGCCGATCGTGCAAGGTGGGGACGCAGCTCGAGCGTTTCGCCACTCGCGCGATCTCGCACAGCATGCCGAGACGTGGGGCTATCGCCGCTTCTGGCTCGCCGAGCACCACGGTATGCCTGGGATCGCGAGTGCGGCGACGTCGATCGTCATCGCGCACGTGGCTGCTGGCACGACGCGTATCCGTGTGGGAGCCGGCGGCATCATGCTGCCGAACCACTCACCGCTGGTCGTCGCCGAACAGTTCGGCACGCTCGAGTCGCTCTATCCCGGCCGGATCGATCTCGCGCTGGGACGCGCGCCGGGAACCGATCCGCTCACCGCCCGCGCGCTCCGGCGCCATCACGCGAGCGACGCGGCTGAGGCGTTTCCGCAGGACGTGCTCGAGGTCATGCATTACTTCCAGCCCCAAGCGGCGCAGGAGGCGACCCTGAAAGGGTCGCCCTACCAGATGGCTTCGGCGGTGCGCGCGGTGCCTGGCGAGGGGCTTCGCGTGCCGGTGTGGATCCTCGGCTCGAGCCTGTTCGGCGCGTCGCTCGCGGCGGCCCTCGGGCTGCCGTATGCGTTTGCGTCGCACTTCGCGCCGGCGCAGTTGACGGAAGCGATCGCGCTGTACCGGCGTGAATTCACGCCGTCCGACCAGCTCGATCGTCCTTACGTCATGCTCGGGTTCAACGTGATCGCCGCGGACACCGACGAAGAGGCGAGCTACCTGTTCACGTCGATCCAACAGGCGTTCCTGAACCTTCGGCGAGGGCAGCCGGCGCAGCTCCCGCCGCCGATGGCCGGGTTCGACCAGACCCTGGCGCCGGCCGAGCGCGCGATGCTGGAGCAGGCGCTCGCGTGTTCAGCAGTCGGATCGCCCGAGACGGTGCGGCGCCGAGTGGAGGAGTTCGTCGCAAGGACGGCCGCCGACGAGCTGATCGTCGCGTCGCAGATTTACGAGCACGCGGCGCGCCTGCGATCGTACGAGCTGCTCGCGGGTGTTACCGGTACGGAGGCGTCGGAGGTCACGGATTGACACCGGAGCACCGGAGCAACGGAGACGAAAGCGGAGAAGAATTCAAAACTCCCTCCGCAAACCTCCGCTTACCTGATGAAGGTTCCGTCCCGAAGGTCTGAGATCGCCTGCTGCAGCTCCGCCTTCGTGTTCATCACGATCGGTCCGTACCACGCCACCGGCTCCTCGATCGGCTTGCCCGAGATGAGCAGGAAGCGGATGCCCTGGTCGCCGGCCTCGACGCTGATTTCGTCGCCGCTGTCGAAGACCACCAGCGACCGATTGCCGACGTCGGACGGCCCAATCTCGTTCCTGACCGGCCGGGGATCCGACGCGTCGCGAAATGTGCCCGAGCCTGCAAAAACGTACGCGAACGCATGGCGTGAGCTCTCGACTGCCAGCCGTTTGCGTTTCCCTGGCGGCACGAAGACGTCGAGGTACCGCGGATCGGCGGCCACGCCCTCGACTGGTCCCCGTCTTGCCCCAGAATTCGCCGCACACCACGCGTACGGTCGTCCCGTCGTCGTCGACGATCTCGGGAATGTCGGCAGCGCCGATGTCCTGGTAGCGCGGCCGCGTCATCTTCAGGGAGGCCGGAAGATTCGCCCAGAGCTGGAAGCCGTGCATGCGGCCCTGCGCGTCGCCCTGCGGCATCTCCTGGTGCATGATGCCGCTGCCCGCGGTCATCCACTGGACGTCGCCGGCGCCGAGGCTGCCGCGATTTCCCAGACTGTCGCCGTGCGCAACGCTTCCGGCAAGCACGTACGTGATCGTTTCGATGCCGCGGTGCGGATGCCATGGAAACCCGGCGAGAAAATCCTCGGGGTTCTCGTTGCGGAAGTCGTCAAAGAGCAGAAATGGATCGAATTCCGTCGTATCGCCGAACCCGAACGCCCGTTGGAGCTTGACGCCAGCGCCTTCGATGGCGGCCTTGGTCTCGCGGACGGTCTTTACCGGGCGGACTGACATGAGACCTCTCCCTTCACTGGTTCACGCGCATGGGACCACCTTCGGCGCCATCATATATCCGCCATGACCGACACCATCCTGCTGCAGATTGACGAACGCGTCGCCTTCGTCACCTTCAACCGGCCCGCTCGTCTGAACGCGATCGACCTGGCGATGGCGCGAGCCTTTCGAGAGACCGTCGACGGCCTGGCCGCGAGCCACGAGGTGCGGGCGGTGGTGCTGCGGGGGGCGGGTGCCGCCTTCGTCGCTGGAGGCGACATCAAGCTGTTCAGCGGCGATCGCCAGGCGGCGGCCGCCACGATTGGCGAACTGATCGATCATTTTCATGCGGCGACGGTCGGCCTGCAGCAGCTCTCCGCACCGGTGATCGCGAGCGTGCACGGCGCCGCAGCAGGCGGCGGGTTCTCGCTCGCGCTCTGTGCTGACTTCCGGATCGCGGCGGACACCGCTACGTTCACCCCGGCGTACCTGCAGCTGGGCACATCCCCCGACGGTGGAGGCACGTTCTTCCTGCCGAGGCTCGTCGGCCCGAGCAGGGCGCTGGAGATTTTTCTCTCGGGTGGGACGTACTCGGCCGCCGACGCGCTTCGTCTCGGCTTCGTGAACCGCGTGGTTCCGGCCGCCGATCTGGAGCGCGAGACGGCGCAGTGGGCGGCGGCAATCGCCTGCGGTGCCATGCCGGCGGTCGCCCGTGCCAAGGCATTGATGATCGGGCGTGATCTTCCAGCGCTCGAGCGTCAACTGGCTGCCGAGAAACAGGCCTTCCTCGACTGCGTGCGGTCGCGGGATTTCGAGGAGGGAGTGGCGGCCTTCCTGTCGAAGCGGCCGCCGCAGTTCAAGGGGTAATACATTCACCGCAGAGGACGCTGAGGACACAGAGGGTCAAATCTGTTTAGTCCTCTGCGTCCTCTGTGTCCTCTGCGGTTGACTCGGTACGTAGCTCTCAATTGCCAAACGCGAGGATCTCGTCCTTGGTGCGGATGAACAGCCGGCCGTCCGAGATCGCCGGCGTCGCCAGCATCGCCGCGTCGAGCTTGTTCGTCGCGACCAGCTCGAAGGTCGGTCCGGCCTTGACCACGTAGACCTCGCCGTCCTCGGTCGCGAAATAGATGTGTCCGCCGCTGGCGACCGGCGACGCCGTGAACGCCGTCGCGCCCTGGCCGAGGCGCTGCTGATAGGCGCGAGTGCCGGTTCGCGCCTCGTACACGCCCAGGATGCCGTTCCATCGCACGACGTACAGGTAGTCGCCGTACAGGAGCGGCGTCGCCATGTACGAGCCGGCGCGCGGCACGCTCCACGCGACGCCCGCGTTGCTGGTCTCGTCGCCTCTTGAGCGAGATGTCGCCCGTGGCGGTCGGGCGAATGGCGTGCACCGGCGATTCGTTGCCGTGCGCGCTCGTGATGAAGATCAGGCCGTGCCCGGCAATCGGTGTCGGTGTCGGGATGTCGCCGCCGCCGGTCAGCTTCCAGAGCTCGCGGCCGGTTTCGAAGTCGTAGCCGCCAGTGTGCTTCCACCCGTTGACGACGACCTGCGTGCGGCCGCCGGCGTCGACGATCGCCGGCGTTCCCCAGGTCGGCACATCGCTGCGCGCCACGCGCCAGAGTTCCTTGCCGGTGGCGACGTCGAATGCCGCGAGGAACGAGTTCTTCTGCACGTCGGCCAGAACGATCACGACGCCGTTGTGGATGATCGGCGAGGCGGCGAATCCCCACTGAGCTTCCGGAGCCTCGAAGAATCCGGAGTCGAGCACGCCGAAGTTCTTGCTCCAGAGCCGCTTGCCGGCGAGGTCGTAGACATGCAGCCCTTCCGACCCGAAGAACGCCGCCAGGTGGGTGCCGTCAGTCGCGAGCGTGGCGTTCGCCTGTGTGCTCTTCGGGTGCCGCTTCACGGCCGGCACACCTTTGTGGACCGTCTGCTCCCACCGCGTCGCGCCGGTCCGCTTGTCCAGGCAGATCACCTTCCACTCGTGCGGGCTGCTGTCGTTGACCGGTTCGATGTTGCCGTAGAGTCCCGGCTTGAACGAGTTGTCCTTCTCGCTGATCGCCGTCGTGACGCACAGCAGATCGCCCCAGACAATCGGGCTCGAGTTGCCGAGGCCGGGAATCTTCGTGCGCCAGGCGGCAGACGCAGGTGTGAAAGTGGTCGGCGTCGGCCGCCCTTCCGTGACGACGCCATTGGCGTCGATGCCGCGGAAGGCCGGCCAGTCGACCCCGGGCCGCGGCGCACGCGCCGGTCCGCCGCGCTGCTGCTGTGCCAGCGCGGTGATGCCGAGGAGTGCCGCTGCAACGATGGCCGTGGAGAACGTGAAGAGCTTCGTCATTGGTTCATCTCACAAATGCAACCACGAAGAGACGCGAAGGCTCGAAGAAAACAAGCACGGAAACACGAAAACACGAAAAAGAAGATTGTCTCAAATACTACTCCTACCGCAGCGCCACGACCGCGTCGACTTTCGTCGCGGTCAGGCGTTCTTTTCGTGGTTCGTGTTTCCGTGCGTGTCTTTCTTCTTCTGTCTTCTTCGTGTCTTCGCGACTTCGTGGTTGCCTTTCCGGGATCTCAACCCGCGTGCGCCGTCTTTAGCTCGCCGCGTCTCAGCCTCCGATACAGCTCTAACGCATCGCCGATGATCCGCAGCGCATCGTCAGGCCCGAGCAGGTCTTCGACGAGGACCTGCTTCCGTTCCAGCACCTTGTAGTCTTCGAAGAACCGCCGCATCTCGCGCAGCAGGTGCGCCGGCAGCTGCTCGTGCGACGTGTAGTCGCTGAAGGCCGGATCGCGGACGCTGACGGCCACGATCTTGTCGTCGATGCCTTTCTCGTCGCGCATCCGCATCACGCCGATGGCACGCGACTCGACCACCGTCAGCGGGTGAAGCGGCTCCTGCCCGAGCACCAGCGCATCGAGCGGATCGCCGTCGTCGCAGAACGTCCGGGGGATGAAGCCGTAGTTGGCCGGGTAGTGCACGGCGCTGAACAGCACGCGATCGAGACGGAGCAGTCCGGTCTCCTTGTCGAGCTCGTACTTGTTTTTGCTGCCTTTCGGAACCTCGATGACGACGGGAAATCCACTCTGCACCGATTGTTCATCGAGGTAGCAATCGTGCCAGGGATGCATGTGGTGGTTCCTCGACTTTATGAAGCGTCGAACGGCAGGCCGAGCAGGACTCGTCCCGTCAGGTAGGTCTGCCCTTTCTCGGGCAGCGGATGGTAGCGGACGCCCTGCAGGTCGCGAAAGCACCGCTCGAGTCCGGTCGATCGGTAGAAGCCGGCGCCGCCGCCGAGCTCGAGCGCCTTCTCGCCGGCGCGGAGGATCGCGTTGCCGAAGATCGTCCGGCGGCACATCATGGCGCTCGTCGTTTCCGGTCCGGGCTTCGCGGTCGCCGTCAACGACACCATCGCTTCGTGCGCGATCTGCGCGGTGACGATCTGGTTCTCGAGCTCGCCGGCGAGGACCGCGGTGAGCGGATCGTCCTTGCGGCGCGCGGCGAGGCCCAGCGCGATCTCCCGGGCCTTCTCGGCAACCCCCAGATACGTCGCGTTGAAGATCGGCAAGGCCGCCAGCGTCACTGCGTGCATGAAGGGATGCCATGTACCGACCGGCCGCCGCACGCCCTGCATGACGGCGTCGGAGAGGAAGACATTCGTGATCTCGACGTCGTGGGATCCGGTCCCGCGCATCCCGAGCGTCCGCCAGGTGTCGAGGATCTTCACACCTTCAGCCTTGAGCGGCAACGGAAAGTGAAACACGGTCGGTCCGCTCTCTGCGTCGTCGTAGACGCCGGTCGTCATCAGGATGTCGCCGGACGGCACGCCGCTCGAGAAAATCTTCCGCGCGGTCAGCCGGTAGCCGCCGTCAACCTTTTCGAGCCGGCCGGATCCGTTGAGCCAGTCCGAGCCGCCGCTCGAAATCAGGATCAGGTTTTCGGCCGCGACCCGCCGCAGCATCGGCTCTGGGGCCTTGTTGCCGGACCGCCACAGATACGCGAGCGTCCCGACCAGGTGCGTGTGCATCGAGAAGGCCAGCGCCGTCGAGCCGCAGTGCCGCGCCAGTTCGCGGATCATCCCGCACAGCTCGCCGTGCGTTGCGCCGCCGCCACCGAGGTCCGCGGGCACCCCGGCCGCGAACGCCCCGTGCTCGCGCAGCGCGGCGTAGTTTTCAGCGACGAACGAGTCGCCCTGGTCGTGCTCCGAACAACGCTTCGCGAACTCGCTGCCGAGCGTTGCCATGAGAGCGGCCCAATCCGTGGTCGTGGTCATATCCCGCTCCTGGAGGGTTCAAGCCACGATACACCAGGGGCCGCGACGTCGCTGAACCGGGAAGACTACTGGGCGGAATTGAAAAGCAGGCGGGCTTGCCCCCCGTAGCTTGTCTTGAATGCAGCAAGCGAAGGTGGGGCCGGCCGCTCCGTTTCACGCCCGAATTGCGCGTGCGAACGGATGCGGCCGGTCTTGGGGTGGTGGTCAGCTATTCGAGGCCTTGGCTTCGGAAGAAATCCGACAGACAGCCCGGAGCCTCACAGGGCATTTCTGGACCGCGACAGTCGCGCGGGCAGATCGTGGTGGGGTGCTTTTCGCAAACCCAGCCAGTCCCGTTGCACACGACACAGTCGACGCGCGGCCGAAAGTCGAAGGACTCCTGCTGATCGTTGGTGGCGAACGGCATCAATCCCCCTCCGTTATCGAGTGGCGACCATGATGACGACGCGTGACAAATTCGGCCAGCGCCATCACCGCGCCGCCGATATAGAGCTGCTTCACGTCAAACATCCCGCTTCCCTCCGGTGTTCCATCTAGGGCAACGGGTATGCCGCGGCAGAAAGTAGTGAACTAATAGCTTATTAATCAATGAGTTGCAGTATCGACAGCCGTCGGTTTCCGGCCGAAAACGCCGATTTCTTGTGCACAAATGGTGCATGGCCTTTCAGTCCTGAGGCTTCGGATTTTCGACGTCGGTCTCGGTCCTACGCCGGGGTGCGCAAACGGCCGGGCGGTTATTTCGGACTGGCGGCGTTGAACAGGTTGCGCAGGCGCGAGGGTTGGGCGCGCAAGTACTGGTTGGGGGCGGTGACGCTCGCCCCGAAATGGGCGGCCGCGTGCCACGGCCAGCGCGGGTTGAAGAGCATCGCGCGTGCGAGGGCGATGAAATCGGCGTCACCCGTGGTGATGATGGCTTCGGCCTGTTCGAACTCGGTGATGAGGCCGACGGCCACCACCGCGAGCGTGGTCGCGGCCTTCAGCGAGCGGGCCAGCGGCACCTGGTAGTTGGGCCCGATGGGAATCTGCTGCGTGGGCGTCAGGCCGCCGCTCGATGCATCAATCGCGCTGCATCCATGGCGCTCGAGCGCTTGCGCAAACGCGACCGCCTGCTCGATGGTCCAACCACCGGGCGCCCAGTCGGTGCCCGAGACTCGCGCTGTCACAGGCCGCTCAGCCGGGAATGCGGCGCGCACCGCGTCGAACACTTCAAGCGGGAAGCGCATCCGGTTCTCGAGGCTGCCCCCGTATTCGTCGTCGCGGTGATTCGACAGCGGCGACAGGAATTCGTGCAGGAGGTAGCCATGCGCGCTGTGGAGCTGCACGGCGTCGAAGCCCAGCCGGCCTGCGCGCAATGCCGCCGCGGCAAACGCTTCGCGGATGCGGCGAAGGCCGTCGCGATCGAGCGCAGCCGGCGGATGGTCGGTCGGAAGGAACGGGATGGGGGACGGTGCAACCGGCTGCCACCCGCCCGGGGCGTGCGGAGGAACCTGCGTCGAACCTTCCCACGGCACGCGCGTAGAAGCCTTGCGTCCGGCGTGCGCCAGTTGAATCGCGATGGGAATGTCCGACCACTGCCGGACGCTCTCGAGCGTTCGCGCGAGCGCCGCCTCGGTGTCGTCCGACCACAGGCCGAGGTCGCGCACCGAAATCCGTCCTTCCGGCTCGACCGCCGTGGCTTCAACGGTCAGCAGCGCCGCGCCCGAGAGCGCGAGATGGCCAAGGTGGATCACGTGCCAGTCGGT
Organism: uncultured Acidobacteriota bacterium; assembly: GCA_963825245.1. GTDB lineage: Bacteria > Acidobacteriota > Vicinamibacteria > Vicinamibacterales > CAVVIG01 > CAVREM01. Next base: position 370,475 of record CAWGSJ010000013.1, on the reverse strand, counting down.
GGCGCGGCCCTCGTCCGCCGAGTACTGGCACATCGGCGAGACGATGATGCGGTTGCGGAGCTCCAGCTGTCCGATGCGGAAGTGGGTAAAGAGGCCGTTGGGCATCGAGGCGGAATCATAGATGATGATGCCGACCGATGGTTGGTGCTCCCGCCGTTGCCGCGTGGATCGCTCAATTCGCGTTCTGGGTGCTTCTGGCGCTCGGCGTGTTTTACGGTGAGCTGAATCGAAAGTCGATCGTGACGTTCGTCGTCCTGTGGGCCGCCGGGTACTTTGGCCTGCCGCGGCTTTCGGCCTATGGCGGACTCGTTGTTGCGCCGTACATTGCGGTCCTGGACATCGCGCTCGTGTGGATGGTGTTCAAGGGCGATCTCCGGCTGACGTGATACCGCGAACACCGCTCGGAACTACGCTGAAGGGTGCTCTCAGCTTCGCTGTAGGGTGCTCGGAACTTACGCTGTAGGGTGCTCTCAACTTCGCTGTAGGGTGCTGTGCGCGCCGCTGAAGACAGGGAACAGCGCATCGGCCTGCTCCATCGCTTCCACTGCATCCTTGGATGGTTCCGTGAGGAATGGGCGCTCGTTGATGAACACCTGCACCGACAAGCGGTCAACTGCGCGTATGAGGACACATCTGAAGTCGCCCAGCGTCCAGAACGTTCGGACGAGTACCTCCCGCCGTGGCAGCGCTGTTATCGTCGCGCATGTGGAGATGCCGCCAGTATCTGCGTGTCCAGGCCGATTGTCACGACATAAAGAAGCTGAGTTCGGAGCGTAGCGTATTGATACGTCTAGAGTTAGTGGCCGTTGGCCGTCGCTGCGTTGCCGCGTGTTTTCTCGCCCCTCGCGCGAGCCTGCGCGCGACGCTCGAAGGTGGGTGCGCAGTGCAAACGCTATACTGGCGTTCGGCGCCTGAGTGGCGGAACTGGCAGACGCAGGAGACTCAAAATCTCCCGCCGGTCACCCGGCGTGTGGGTTCGATTCCCTCCTCAGGCACCATGCATACCTGTAATTGGGTAATCGAGTAATTGGGTATCGGGTAATCGAAATCTAACAATCCATGGCCCGATTATCCAATCGCCCGATTACCCAATTACAATGGCCGGACGCACAAGGGGGCCGATGCACGGCAGAGTCGTCGTTCTGGCCAGTTTGCTTGCGGTGGTCGGTGCCTCTTCGCAGGTAGCTGCACAGGCGCCTGTTCAGGCCCCAGGCGGTGACACGGCCAGTCACCGGGGCTTCCTCGCGCTCCATTGCACGTCCTGTCACAACCAACGGCTCAAGACGGCCGGCCTCTCGCTCGACACACTGAATCTCTCCGAGGTTGGCGCACAGGTCGCGATCTGGGAGAAGGTCGTCGCCAAGCTGCGCGCCGGCGCCATGCCCCCGGTCGGACGCCCGCAGCCGGACGAGGCTGCGCGCACGACGTTCGTCACCTGGCTCGAGACCGAGCTCGATCGTGCCGCCGCCGGGTCGCCGAATCCCGGGCGGCCAGCCGCCTTTCATCGCCTGAACCGCACTGAATACCAGAACGCGATACGCGACCTGCTCGCGCTCGAGCTCGACGTCTCGCGGCTGCTGCCGGCCGACGATGCGGCGTATGGGTTCGACAATGTGTCTGACGTGCTGTCGATTTCGCCGGCACGGTTGGACGCGTATTTGTCGGCCGCGCGCCGCATCAGCAGGCTGGCGGTTGGCGATCCGACCGCTTCTCCTGAAGTCGTCACCTACGCCTTCGGCAAGATGCTCCTCCAGGAAGAGCGCATGAGCGAGGACCTGCCGTTCGGATCGCGTGGCGGTGCGGCCATCCGGCACACGTTTCCGCTCGACGGCGAGTATGTGTTGAAGCTGCGGTTCGACGGTCCCGCGACGGCGGCGGACCGATTCGAGATACGGCTGGATGGAGTGAAGGCTGCCGAGGGCCCACCGCGGGGACGGGCTTCGGGCGACACGGCCGACTCGGGAGGCGTCGAGGTTCGGGTGCGGGCGCCGGCCGGGGCGCACACGCTCGGTGTTGTGCTGCTCAAGCGGATGCTGGCCGCCGAGGGCCGCTTCCCGGCGTTTTTCCCGTGGGGCAACAGCGGCGTCTTTGCCACGACCTTCGGCGCCCGGCAGTACCTGCGTGTGGACAACGTCGAGATCAACGGGCCGTTTGGCGCGACGTCGGTCGGCGACACGCCGAGCCGTCGCGCGATCTTCGCGTGCCGCCCGGCGAAGGCGGACGACGAGGCGGCGTGCGCGTCGCGGATTCTCGGGACGCTCGCACGGCGTGCGTACCGGCGCCCGGTCGATGGCCGCGACGTCGAGCCGCTCGTTGCCACCTACCGCACGGCGCGCGCGCGACGGCCGCGATTTCGACGGTGGTATCCGGGCTGCGCTTGAACGGCTGCTCGTCGAGTTCGACTTCCTGTATCGCGCGAGATCGATCCGCCATCAGCCACTGGACCGTACCGCTTGAGCGACATCGCGCTGGCTTCCCGGCTGTCGTTCTTCCTGTGGAGCAGCATCCCGGACGACGAGCTGCTGAAGCTCGCCGAGGAGGCCGGCTGAAGAACCCCGCGGTGTTCGAGGCGCAGGTCCGCCGGATGCTCCGTGACGACCGCGCGCGGGCGCTCGTGGCAGCTTCGGCGCACAGTGGCTGTACCTCCGGAACCTGCGGATCGTCACGCCCGACCTCTTCGAGTTCCCTGACTGGGACGACAACCTGCGCCAGGCGATGGCGCGCGAGACCGAGCTGTTCCTGGAGAGCCAGCTGCGAGACGATCGCAGCGTGACCGAGCTGCTGTCGGCCGACTACACGTTCGTCAACGAGCGGCTGGCGCGCCACTACGGCATTCCTAATGTGTACGGGAGTCACTTCCGGCGGGTCGCGGTTGCTCGTAGAGCGCCGCACCGGGCTGTTGGGCCAGGCCAGCATCATGACCGTGACATCTTTTCCCAACCGGACGTCGCCAGTCGTCCGCGGCAAGTGGCTCCTGGAGAACATGCTCGGATTCGAGCCGCCGGCGCCGCCGCCCGACGTTCCCGACCTGCCCGAGACGCCGCGCGGGGAGCAGTCCCGTTCGATGCGCGAGCGGATGGAGCAGCATCGCCGCAATCCCGCCTGCGCGAGCTGCCACGCCGTGATGGATCCGCTCGGGTTCGCGCTCGAGCAGTACGACGCAATCGGCCGATGGCGGACGCTGGACGGCGGCCTGCCGGTCGACTCCACAGGCGCGATGCCGGACGGCCGCCCGATCGACGGTCCGCGCGGCCTGCGCGATCTCATGCTGGGGCCGCGCCAGGGCGAGTTCGTCAGAACCGTGACCGAAAAGCTCATGACCTACGCGACCGGCCGCGGCGTCGAGCCGTACGACAAGCCGGCGGTACGCAGGATCGTGCGGGACGCTGCGGCCGCCGACTACCGGTGGTCGTCAATCATTCTGGGGATCGCGAAGAGCGACGCGTTCCAGATGCGGCTGCCCTCGGATCATTGACGTTCTGTGCTTGATACGCGCGAGCGCTGCGGCGCGAGCGCGTCAGGCGCGGGGGTGGGGCCCGCGCTATGAGGTAACGATGATCATCGAACGGATCGCCATTCCGAGGCGGACGGTGCTGCGCGGCCTCGGCGCCGCGATTGCGCTGCCGTTTCTCGACAGCATGGTGCCGGCGTTCACCGCGGTCGCCAGAACGGCCGGCCGCGCCACGCCCAGGCTCAGCATCATCTACACGGGAAATGGGGCGGCCCTCGGGCACTTCGCGCCGAAGGACGAGGGCGCGTCCTACGAAGCGACGCCGATCCTCCAGCCACTCGCACCGTTTCGCGATCGGATGCTCGTCCTGACGGGCATCGACAACTCGGTGGCGATGGCGCGCGAGGGCGAGCCGCGCGGCGGGCATGGCCGCGTCGCGCCGGCGTTCCTCACGGGCGTCCACGCGCGGCCGACGATTGGCGCCGACTTCCAGGCGGGCACTTCCATCGACCAGATCGCGGCTCGTCACCTGGGCCGCGACACGCAGCTCGCGTCGCTCGAGATCGCAGTCGACGCGCCCGAGTTCGGCGGAACCTGTGATACCGGGTTCAGCTGCGTGTATACGAACACAATCTCGTGGCGCACGCCGACCGAGCCGCTGCCCATGGAAAACAACCCGCGCATCCTGTTCGAGCGGATGTTCGGCGACAGCGGCAGCACCAACCCGGCTGCCCGCGTTGCGCGGCTGCGCGAACGGGCGAGTGTGCTGGACGCGATTACCGAGCGCGCCAGGAGCCTGAGCGGGAGCGTGGGCGGCGCCGATCGGAGCAAGATCGAGGCGTATCTCGAATCGATCCGCGAAGTCGAGCGCGGCATCCAGAAGGCAGAGGAGCAGAGCGCGCGCGAACTGCCGCTCCTCGAGCAGCCAGCCGGCGTGCCCGACACGTTCGAGGCGCACGTCAAGATGCTCTTCGACCTGCAGGTGCTGGCGTTCCAGGCCGACCTGACTCGCGTCATCACCTTCATGCTGGCCCGGGAGCTCAGCGGCCGCGCATACCGGGAAGTCGGCGTCTCCGAAGGGTTCCATGCCATCTCGCACCACGGCAACAACCCGGAAAAGATCACCGGGATGGGCAAGATCAACGTGTATCACTCGACGCTGGTGGCGTACTACCTCGACAAACTGCGGACGGTCCAGGACGGCGACGGATCGCTGCTCGATCACTCGATGGTGCTGTTCGGCAGCGGCATGGGCAACAGCAACGAGCACGATCCGCATGAGCTGCCGCTCGTCCTGGCCGGCGGCGCCGCGGGCACGCTGCCGTCGGGCCGCCACATCCGGTTCAAGAAGGGCAGCGAGCTGCCCAATCTTTACCTCACGATGCTGAACAAGCTTGGCGTGCCTGAGAACGCGGTCGGCGAAAGCACGGGGCCGCTGTCGATCTGACATGAGACAAGGACGCAGAGGGGGCAGAGGACGCAGAGGCGCCGAGCGCAGAGGCGCCGAGCGCAAAGGCGCAAAGGCGTTCTTGGTGTGCGCACTTGGGTTGGTGGTCGCTGCCGTCCTTCATGCCGCGCCCGACGAGCGGTTGATCGAGGCGGTCAGGCGCCGGGATCAGGGTGCCGTCGATTCGCTCCTGAAGCAGGGCGTCGACGTCAACGGCCGGCAGGGGGACGGCGCGACCGCGCTGCACTGGGCGGCGCACCAGAACGACCGCGGGATGGTCGAGCGGCTGCTGCGCGCCGGCGCCGACGTGCAGGCCGCCAACGAGCTCGGCGTGACCCCGCTGATGCTGGCCTGCACGAACGGCAGCACGCCGGTCGTCGAGGCGCTCCTGGCCGGTGGCGCGGACCCCAATTCGACCGCCCAGGGCCGGGAGACCCCGTTGATGGTCGCGTCCTGGACGGGCAATGCGGACGTGGTCCGACGCCTCCTTGATGCCGGCGCGGACGTGAATGCGAAAGAAGCCTCGAGGCAGCAGACTGCGCTGATGTGGGCGGCTTCGGAACGTCATCCGGCCATCGTCCGCATGCTCACCGAGTACGGCGCGGACGTGCACGCCCGCACGGCGGTGAACGCGCCCAACCGCAAGCCTGGTATGCGCGCATCCGGGGCGGCGGCGGCCGGATTGACCGCGCTCGTGTTCGCGGCGCGCGTCGGCGACGTCGAATCGACTCGCCTCCTGCTGGAGGCCGGCGCCAACGTCAACGACACGGCCGACGAAGGCTTGACCGCGCTCGGCTTTGCGACCGTCAGGGGCCATGTCCCGGTGGCGCTGCTCCTGCTCGAGCGCGGCGCCAACGCCAACGCCGTCGACGGCGGTTACTCCTCGTTGCACTGGGCCGCCGGCTCCTGGGAGACGACGCTGACCACGGCCGATTTCACGATCCTGCGGGACGGCAACGACGAGTGGAACGTCCTTCCTGGACTTCGCGCGGGGAAGCTCGAGCTCGTCAAGGCCCTCCTGGAACACGGCGCGGATCCCAACCTCCGCATGAAGACGGCACCGCCGCGGGCCGGCGCGACCAAGAACCCACAACTGCCGGAGCTCGCCGGCGCGACGCCGTTCTTCCTGGCGGCAATGGCCGGGGACGCCGCGGTCATGCAGGCGCTGCTCGACGCCGGCGCCGATCCCGCGCTCACGACCGCGGTCCGATCCACTCCGCTCATGGCCGCTGCTGGCGCCGGCAGGAGTCTCGGCGAGAACTCGCTGAAACAGGCGCCGCTCCTGGAAGCGGCCAGGCTGGCGGTCAAGACTGGCGCGGATGTCGACGCGGCCGATGGGATGGGAAATACCGCGCTGCACTACGCCGCCTACCTGCGGGTCGACTCGGTGGTCCAGTTCCTCGTCGAGAACGGTGCGCGGATGGACGTCAGGAACAAGTTCGGCGAGACGCCGCTCTGGTTGTCAGAGCTCGCGCTGCAGTTCTACGGGGGCGGGACCTATCAGATTCTGCAGTCCTCGACAGGCGATCTTCTGCGAAAGCTCGGTGCTCCTGCCATCAGCCCCGCCTATGATCGCGCGCGCCCGCGCGATTGGCCGGACCTGGCGCTGCAATAAATCGAGTAATTGGGTAATTGGGCGCTTTTCCGGGGAGTGCAGGGCGACCACCGCGAGCATTCGTCACCAGAGAACCTGTTGACTTCGTTTAATGTCGAGGTGGCCTCGGAACCGCGCCCGGCAGACCTGGCAAACAGCCGGGCTTAGGCTCGACGTCTCCCTGGGCGGGGGCGGGCGCGACGACTGTGAAAGCTGGTTCGTCACCTTGACGCGCGGCGCCCAGCCCGCCTCGGATTAGGTCGGAACCCCATGCGTACGAGTGAGTTATCCGGGTGCGGGACGGGTGTGACCAAACGGTGCGGCCGGCCGCCCGTGCAACCCCCGAAATGGCCCGAATAGCCCCGTTTTCGGGCCATTTGTCGTTGTGTTCGACCTCTCGCGTGGGCTATACTCATAGGACTGCTGGCACGTTTTTCGGCCTTCCATACTGAGCGCTGCCTTTTAGGGGGAACCGTGACATTTCAAGTCGGCGACAAGGTCATCTACCCGAACCATGGTCTCGGCATCGTCGAGCGGATCGAGGAGAAGACGATCCTCGGCACGACCTGTGGCTTCTACCATCTTCGGATCGTGGCCAACGAGACGACCGTGCTCGTCCCGGTGAGCAACGTCGACGGCGTAGGCCTGCGTCGAGCCATCAGCGACACCGAGGTCGAGCGGTTGTTCGGGCTGCTCGGCGACGGCAAGATCGACAACCATCAGAACTGGAAGGGGCGTTTCAAGGACAACTCGGACAAGATGCGCAGCGGATCGATCTACGACGTGGCGGACGTGCTCAAGAGCCTGACGTTCCTCGCCAAGTCGAAGAGCCTCTCGTTCCGCGAGAAGCGTATGCTCGACCGCGCGAAGTTCCTCGTCATCTCGGAGGTCTCCGAGGTGATGCGGGAGACCGCGGCCTCGATCGAGGGCCGCGTCGATAGCGCGCTGGAGCGCTGCTTCCTGACGAAGGCGCGCTCAGCGGCCCGGGCGAAAGTCGCCAAGGCCGCCCCGCGCGTCCAGGCGCCGGCCCCCGTTCGGCGCGCAGCTCGCGCGTCGTAGTCCATTGGTCGGGCGGACCTCGTAGGTCCGCCCAATGACCCGTCGATCCGTCAAGCCCGCTGGCAGGTGAAAGCCTCCAGCGGGCTTTTCCTTTATGATTCGCTGTCCGTGATGATCGCGGCGTTCCGTTCGGCAGCGACCTATCTTCTCGTCTCGCTGTACGTGCTCGTCACCGGCCCGGTTGGGATGCTCCTCGCCATCGCGTTCCGGTGGAAGAGCCTGCTGTACTACTTCGGGCACGGCGGGGTCCGCCTCGGGCTCGCCCTTACCGGCATTCGCTTCAAGGTCGTTGGACGCGAGCACCTGCCGCTCGATCGTGCCGCCGTGTACTGCGCGAACCATCAGAGCAACGTCGATCCGCCGATCCTGTTCGATGCGCTCCATCCGCGGATGCACATCCTTTACAAGCACGAGATCGATCAGATCCCCATCCTCGCGCGCGCGTTCCGCATGGGGGGATTCATTCCGGTCGATCGCCGGAACAAGGAAGCCGCGTTGCGCTCGATCGAAGCGGGGGCGGCTTCGATCCGATCGGGCAATTCGTTTCTGATCTTTCCGGAGGGCACCCGCAGCCGCACAGACGAGCTGCTCCCGTTCAAGAAAGGCGGCTTCGTGATGGCGATCAAGGCCCAGGCGCCGATCGTCCCGGTTGCGGTGCAGGGCGGCCGCGCCGCGATGCGCCGGGGCAGCTGGATTATCCGGCCGGTGACCGTGACCATCCGCGTTGGACGTCCGGTTGAGACAGCCGGCGCCCGGGTCGCCCATCGCGACCAGATCATCACCCGCGTCCGTCACGAAATCGCGACGCTTCTGGCGAAAGGACCGGTGTAGACTGCGGAAGCAGCCTGCCGGCGGAGGATGTCCATGCGTGCTCGCCGGTTGATTCTGGTTCTCGTCGCCGCGGTCGTGATGAGTCAGGCTAAAGCCGTGACAGGTCCGGCTAAAGCCGGACCCTACGTACGTCCGGCTCGAGCCGGACTCTTCGTACCCGAGTTGCGCGCCCAGGAACCCCAACAGCCGACCTTCCGCACCGAGGCCAATTACGTCCGCGTCGACGTCTACCCGACATCGAACGGCGTGCCCGTCACCGACCTCCAGAAGGACGACTTCGAGGTTATCGAAGAAGGTGCCCCGCAAACCATTGACGCCTTCGAGCACGTGATGGTGGCCGGGAACGTGCCGCAGGAAACCAGGCGCGAGCCGACGACCGTCGCCGAATCGCGGGCGATGCTCGAGAATCCGCGGGCCCGCGTCTTTGTGATCTTCCTCGACTACTACCACGTCGACGTGGCCGGCTCACGCAACATGCGCGACACGCTCGTCAACGCGCTCGACCGGTTCCTGGGGCCGGAGGACCTCTTCGCGGTCATGACGCCGGAGATGTCGGCGCGCGATCTCTCGTTCGCGCGACGGTCGACGACGACGCGGGGCATGCTGGAGAAATACTGGATCTGGGGAGAGCGTGACCAACTGATTCCGCGCGATCCCCAGGACGATCAATATCGCATGTGCTTCGGCTCGGAACCTGAGATCGCCGAAGAGATGATCGAGCGCCGCCGCGAGAAGCTCGTGCTCGACGCTCTCCAGGACGTCGTCCGCTCCCTGCGTGGCGCGCGCGAGGAGCGCAAGGCGATCCTGACGATCTCCAACGGCTGGCGGCTGTTTCGGCCAAGCGATACCCTGCAGCGCGTCCTCGGCGGCCGCCGTCCGCCGGATGGCCTGCCTCCCGTGGGCATCGACCCGCGTACCGGCCGGATCACGACTGACGACAAGACATCGCCTCCGGGCACCGCCGATCGCGCCCTCTGCGATCGCGATCGCATGGCCCTCGCCCGGATCGACATCGCTCAGCAGCTGCGCGACATTGGGGAGGAAGCGAACCGCGCCAACGCCACGTTCTATCCGCTCGATCCGCGCGGCCTCGCCGTGTTCGACGAGCCGATCATGAAGCTCGGCACCGGCGGCGCGCCGCCACCCACTCTGCCGCCGAGCGTCGATCGGGCGCGGTTGGTCGCACGTCTCGAATCGCTGCGGGCGCTGGCGGCCGACACGGACGGAATGGCGATCGTCAATACCAACGATCTCGAGGGCGGGTTCCGGCGGATCGTCGCCGATCTCTCGTCGTACTACCTCCTCGGGTACTACTCGACGCGAAAGATGGACGGCCGCTTCCATTCGATCCGGGTCAGGGTGAAGCGGCCGGGTGTGCAGGTGCGCGCTCGGCGCGGCTACCTGGCGCCAAGCGCCGCGGAGGTCACTGCGGCGGCGAACCGCGCGAAAGCGAATACCGCGTCGGCGCTCGATCCGGCGTTTCTCGAATCGAAGGCCGTCGAGGCCGCGCTCGCGCCGCTCAATTCGCAGGTGCGTGAGCGCTCGCTGTACCTGCAGGCGGTCTCCGGCTGGCGGCCGGGCGGGACCGCGGGTGTGTGGGCGGTGGGCGAGGTGAGCGTCGCGCCAGTCTGGAAGGCCGGGGCTGACGTGGACGTCATGCTCGTCGGGAAGGGCGGCGAAACGATCGAGGCGCAGAAGGTGCAGGTCGCCGCCGGGACTCGACATTTCTCAGCGGCGTTCACTCCACCGGGTGGGCTCACCCTGGCGACTACACGGTCAACGTGCGCGCGCGCGGCCGCGGGCTCGACCTGGGCCCGATCATCGCCTCGCTCGTCGTGTCAGTCCGCGCCGCACCGTTCGCGAGCGATGCGATCCTCGTTCGCAAGGGCGCGACGACCGGCAACCGGGAAGTGCGCACCGCTGACGTCCGCTTCCGGCGGACCGATCAGACTCGGCGTAGACATGCCGGCGGCGGAAGGCGAGCCGGCGCAGGCGCGCCTGCTCGGCCGCAACGGCCAGCCGCTGCCGTTGCCGGTCACGGCGGCCGTCCGCGACGATCCCGACGGATCGCGGTGGCAGACGGCGCGCGTGTCGCTGGCGCCGCTCGCACCGGGCGACTACATTCTCGAGATGATCACGGGAGCGGAACGGAACCTTGTCGGGTTCAGGATTGTTCCTTGACCTGACGCTGTAGGGTGCTTCGAACTGACGCTGTAGGGTGCTTCGCACTCACGCTGTAGAGTGTCCTTGAGAGAAAAAACGATCCTGCGATTCACCCCGTTTGTTGGTCTCATCGGAACCGTCGTGGGGATTTTGTCCTCTTTTCACTTTATCGGTACCGAGCCTGGGTGGGAGGGTGCGCTCAAGGGCGTCGGATTCGGCCTCCTCGTCACGGCGGCCCTCACGGGCGTGCTTCTTGTAGCGGTTCGCGCCGCTCGTTGATTTGTCGCTGCGTGGGGAATTGGGGCGATAGCTCCAAGCACCTGCCGCGATAGCAGTGAGCACCCTGCAGCGAGAGCGCCAAGCACCCTACAGCGATAGTGCCTTATCTACCCGTCTCGAATTTGAGCGTCCAGGGCCTGAGCGTCTGCTGATCGGTCCCGATGATGCCGTCCACGAGATCGACTCTGCACGGCCGCGGAAGAGCTCGAGCGGCTGGACGAACCGGATCTCGAGCACGCGGGTTGCCGGGCAGATACTGCGTCGTGAACTCGAGCGGCGGAGCGAGTGGTCTCAGTCACCCCGGGGGGCGTCGGGCCGTAGCGGACGGCAATCCGGCCCTTGAACGTGGCCGCGTTGATGTCGCGCGAGAACTGGATGCGCACGTTCGTCCGTGACGAGACGTCCGTTTCGCCCTCGATCGGCGCGCTGAACACGACCTCGGGTGGCGGCGCCGGACGGCACGCGAATCGTGGACTCGGCGGTCGTCTCGACCGGGGGCTTCGTCAGCCTGATGCTGCCGGTGGTCGCGTCGAGCAGCGTCAGTCCTCGCCACTGCTGGACGATGCCGCTCACCTCGACCCAGCGGCCCGTGTCGATCCGGGCGCCGAGCGCCAGCTCGAAGTCGCGGCCGCGCGGCGGAGGTTGACCACCCAGAGCGCGGCGTCAGTCGAGCGCACCACGAAGTCGTAGCGGCTGCGTCGCAGGCGCATCCGGCAGGTCGCCGAGAAGATTCCGGCCGCCGAACTGGCCGGTGATGGTCACCTTCTGGTTCACGAAGCGGTCCGGATACAGGACCAGGTTCCGGACCGAAGGCGCGAGAGGCGGCGCAGCAGGGCGCCACCGCGCCTGCCATGATCACCCCGACCTGACCGGGCTTCGGCCATCCGCCATCGGGATCGATCTGGAAGGTCGCGCGGAGGTCGAAGCTGGCGAGGCGCGGGTCGTCCGCGTTCATCCGGCCGAGGTCCCAGAATTCCCCGCGGACTTCGGCGGGCTCGTCCGGGATCGATCCCTTGAACATCACCCGAACCGACCCTGCGGCATCGTCGACCAGCCGCATCTCGCCCGAATTGCGCAGTTCGAGCTTGCCGACGACGACGACGGGATGGAAGTGATAGAAACCCGGATGCGCCAGCAGCGCCGCGATGTTCGTCGTCCGCCGCTGCGGCGCCTGCGCGGCGACAGCGTTGACCAGGAGGAGGCCCAGGACTACCAGACGTTTCATCAGGTCAGGTCCGCCGTTCGCCGCGGGTCTACGTCAGACGCTTTCTCGCCGCGCGGGCGGTCACGACCGCGAGCGCGAAGAACAGGAGGCCGCTCCCGATTTGGGCGATGGCGCCCTCGTCGTGAAGCCACGGGACGAGCGTTGCCGATCGCCTGGAACGGACCGATCGTCTCGGTGCCGACGAGCACCGCGAACAGGATCCCGCAGATCGATCCGCCGGCGATCAACCCGGAGCTGAACAGCGTCCCGGCGCCGAGCTCCGATTCTTCCTTGACGCCGCTCTTGCTTTCGACCCACCAGCGGACCAGTCCGCCGGCGAAAATCGGCGCGGTCGTCGCAATCGGCAGATACGCGCCGACCGCGAACGAGAGCGAGTGGATGCCGCACAGCTCCAGGGTCACCGCGAGGAACACCCCGACGAGCACGAGTCCCCAGGGCAGGTTCTGGCTGAGGAGTCCCTTGATGATCGTCGCCATCAGCGTCGCCTGCGGCGCCGCAATCGCCGCCGACCCGATCGTGAACACCCGATGGAGATACAGCGTGGTGAGGCCGATCGCGAACGCCGACACGACGACGCCGACGATCAACCCGATCTGCTGATAGAGCGGCGTGGCGCCGACGATGTAGCCGGTCTTGAGATCCTGCGAGGTGTTGCCGGCGTTGGCTGCGGCGATGCAGACGACGGCGCCGACGCAGAGGGCGACCGGACCGTACGCGTCGCCCGTCCAGCCGAGCGCGACGAACAGCAGACAGGTCAGGATCAGCGTGGCGATCGTCATGCCCGAGATCGGATTGGACGACGATCCGATCAGGCCGGTAATGCGCGACGAGACGACCGCGAAGAAGAACCCGAAGACGACGATCAGACATGGCCGCGAGGACGTTGCCCTGGAGCGGCATGCGCGGCGCGATCGCCAGGAACAGGGCGACCAGCAGCGAACCGATGAGCACGACGCTCATCGGAATCTCGCGCTCGGTGCGCAGCGACCGGCTCCCGCCGCGCGGCCGCCGAGATCCTTGAGGCTGTCCTTGGCCGACCGCACGATCGTCGGAATCGTGCGCGCCAGCGTGATCAGGCCGGCCGCCAGCACCGCTCCGGCGCCGATGTACCGGATGTACGCGCTCCAGATCTGTCCCGGGGCCATCTCCGAGATGAGGAACGGCCGTCCAGTGGCCGGGTTGACGGCGAAGTTCGGATGGATCGGCGGGAACGGCTCCGTGATGTACTGGCCGAGAATCGACAGGAGCGGCAGCAGCACGAGCCACGACAGCACGCCGCCGGCGAACATCGTGCCGGCAATCCTCGGACCGATCACGTAGCCGACGCCCAGGTATTCTGGCGAGATGTCGACGTTCAGCGACGCGTTCGGAAACTGGCTGGTGCGCGGCGCGGTGTAGCCGACCTCCGTCCTGAAGATATTGAACACCCACGACAACGCCTTCCAGAGAGCGCCGACGCCAAGCCCGCTGAACACGAGCGTCGCCAGCTTCCCGCCGCGCTCGCCCGCGACCAGCACCTCGGCGCAGGCCGTCCCTTCCGGGTAGGGGAGGACGCCGTGCTCCTTCACGATCAACGCCCGCCGCAGCGGCACCATCATCAGCACGCCGAGGATGCCGCCGGCGAAGGTCAGCACCGTAATCTGGAAGTAGTTGAAGTACTCGGGACCGTTCGGCGTCAGGAAGATCAGCGCGGGGATCGTGAACACGACGCCGCCGGCGACCGATTCGCCCGCCGACCCGATCGTCTGCACGATGTTGTTTTCGAGAATCGTCGATCCGCCGAGCCGCTTGAGCACCGAAATCGCGAGCACGGCGATGGGAATCGAGGCGCTGACGGTGAGTCCCGCCCGCAGCCCGAGGTAGACCGTCGATGCCCCGAACAGCAGGCCGAACAGCGCGCCGATCACGACGGCCTTCAGCGTGAGCTCAGCCGGCGACCGGGTCGGCGGCACGTACGGCTGGAAGGCGGACGCGGGCGTCGGCCTCGCGGCGACCGTCGGTGTCGACATGGGCCGGATATTAGCACTTGCGCCTCAGCCGATGGACCCTGTTGGGCCGGCAGGGGAGCCGTCCGGACCGGGCGGATTTGCTACAATCTGACTCCCGCTTGTGAAAGGTCCGAACAAAGCGCCGGCGAAGTCGCCGAAGGCCAGGCAGAGCCTCGATCAGGTCTCCGAGCTCACCACCAACCGCCTATCGGTTTACCTGCGCTGCCTCAACCTGCTCGAGGGCGCCGGCGTCAAGACGATCTCGTCCCAGGCGCTGGCCGACCAGTTCCACCTCAACGCCGCGCAGATTCGGAAGGACCTCGCGTACTTCGGCGAGTTCGGGGTCCGCGGCGTCGGCTACTACGTCCGCGACCTCAAGCGGCACCTGCGGCAGATCCTCGGCCTCGATCGGAAGCTGCGCGTGGCGATCATCGGCGCCGGCAATCTCGGCCTCGCGCTCGCCGACTACCCGGGCTTCCGCCAGGAGGGCTTCGAAATCAGCGCACTGTTCGACAACCTGAGCGCCAAGGTCGGCCAGCAGTCGCGCAGCGGCGTGCCGATTCACGACATCCACGACCTGAAGAAGTTCGCGCGCCGCGACAGCATCAGCATCGCCGTCATCGCGGTGCCCGCCGCGTCGGCGCAGCGAGTCGTCGATATGGTGATTGCGTCCGGTATCAAGGCCGTGCTGAACTTCTCTCCCGGCACGCTGCAGGTGCCGCCCGACGTGAAGCTGAAGAGCGTCGACCTGACCGTGTCGCTGGAGAGTCTGTCGTTCTATCTGGCGAGGGGCGAGACAGACGAAGCATAAAGCACGATGGGACGTGGTCAGCAGCGCCCGCGGCCATGCGAGCCCGAGGACAAGTAGATCCGAGGGCGAGCATCAGCGTAAGTTCGCGGCGGGGGTGGGGCCCGCCGCCAGTGGAAAAAAGATGGCCAAGCTTTCGCACGTGGACGCCAAAGGGCGCATCAAGATGGTTGATGTCGGCGACAAGCCGGTCACCGCGCGCGAGGCGATCGCGCGCGGATCGATCGCGATGTCCGCCGAGGCGCGCGCGCAGATCGGCGCCGGTGCCGTCAAGAAAGGCGATCCGCTTCAGGCCGCGCGGCTCGCCGGCATCATGGCGGCCAAGCAGACGTCCGCGCTGATCCCGCTCTGCCATCCGCTGCCGATTGCAGAGCGTACAGGTAGACCTGACGCCGACGCCACGCGGCTACGACATCGAGGCTCGCGTCCGCACGACCGCGCAAACCGGCGTCGAGATGGAAGCACTGACCGCCGTGGCGGTCGCCGCCCTCACCATCTACGACATGATCAAGGCGGTCGACAAGTCGATGGTCATCGGCGACATCCGACTGATCAAGAAGACCGGGGGGAAGAGCGGCGAGTACCGACGAGATCCTGAAATCTGAAATCTTAAATCTGAAATTTCAGGTTCATTGAACATCGCCCTCGGCGTCATCAGCCCGTCCGCGGCCTGGATCCTGCCGCGCCGCTACGTCGAGGCGCTCCGGCGCGACTTTCCGCAGCACACCTTTCTCGAAGCCTGGGATCGCGAGACGCTGCGGCGGGTGCTCGTCGAATCCGACGCCGCCTTCGCAGCGCGTCCTCGACAAAGACCTCATCTCCGTCGCTGACGCGCCTGCGGTGGGTGCAGGCGCCGGCGGCTGGCGTCGCGCACATGCTTTCGAGCGAGCTGGCCGGCAAGTGCCGATCATCCTGACCAGCGCCCGCGGCGTGCGGGCGCGCGCCATCGCCGAGCACGTGATGCTGATGGCGCTCGCCCTCGCCCGTCAGCTGCCGCTCGTCCTCGAGCGCCAGTCCGAGCGCACGCTGGGCGCTCGACGAGATCGAGACGGCTGGCACGATCCGCACGCTCCACGGCAGGCAGCTTGGCATCGTCGGCCTCGGGTCGATTGGCACCGAGGTGGCGCGTCTTGCGTCTGGCCTTCGGCATGCGCGTGATCGCAACCCGCAAGCACGCCGGCGGGACGCCGCCGCCCGGCGTCGACGCCGTGCTTCCGTCCGGGCGCCTCGACGGAGTTGCTGTCGTCGAGCGATGTCGTCGTACTGTCGGCCGCGCTGACCGCTGAAACGCGGCTGCTCATCGAACCGCGACGCGCTGGCACACGTCAAGCGCGGCGCGTGGCTCATCAACATCAGCCGTGGCCGGCTCGTGGACGACGATGCCCTGATCGAAGCGCTTCGTGATGGACGGCTGGGCGGAGCAGCGCTGGACGTCTTC
This sequence comes from uncultured Acidobacteriota bacterium, assembly GCA_963825245.1. Classification (GTDB taxonomy): domain Bacteria; phylum Acidobacteriota; class Vicinamibacteria; order Vicinamibacterales; family CAVVIG01; genus CAVREM01. Next base: position 354,192 of record CAWGSJ010000013.1, on the reverse strand, counting down.
ACGCGGGAGCCGCTCCCGCCCGACAGCCCGTACTGGGACTTGCCGAACGTGATCGTCACGCCTCACCTGTCGGGCGCGATGGAGGACTACTGGACGCCGCTCGTCGGGCTGTTCGCGGAAAACCTGCGCCGTTTCGAGAAGGGCGAGCCGCTCATCAACGTTGTCGACAAGGCGGCCGGGTACTGACGGCAGGGTAGCTTGGGGGCTCGGTCAACTTTTTTCCACTGGCGCCGGGGCCCCACCCCCGGCGCGAACTTACGCTGATGCCTCGCCTCGGACTTTAACGACGTTGTCCTCGGCTCGGCATGGCCGCAGGCGCTGCTGCTTGGGTATCAGGGACAAAATCCAGGCAGCCTGCGATAATCGAATTGTGTCGCTTAAGTTCGGTCTGGGGCTCGCGCTGCTTGCGGCGATGATTGGTCCTTATCGCGCCGCCGGTTTCGTCCCCGCCCAGCCCGCCGGTGCGTCGCTGCCGGCGTTCACCTACACGGTGGTTCGTTCCTACCCGCACGATCCCGCCGCGTTCACGCAGGGCCTGCAGTGGGTCGATGGATTCCTGTACGAGGGCACCGGGAATCACGGCGCTTCGTCGATTCGCAGGGTGCGGCTGGAAACCGGCGAAGTGCTCCAGAAGCGCGATCTGCCGGAGCAGTATTTCGGCGAGGGCATCGTCGTCCGGAAGGACGAGCTCGTGCAGCTCACCTACAAGACCGAGATTGGTTTCGTCTACGACCGCCAGACGTTCGCGCCGAAGCGCACGTTCAAGTATCAGGGCGAGGGATGGGGGCTGACCGACAACGGCACGCACCTCGTGATGAGCGATGGCAGCGATCGGCTGCGGCTGCTCGATCCGACGACGCTGAAGGAAGTCAGGCGGCTGCCGGTGACTGCCGCGGGCGCGCCGGTCAAGAACCTGAACGAGCTCGAGTGGGTGAAGGGCGAAATCTTCGCGAACATCTGGATGACCGACTACGTCGCCCGCATCGATCCGGCGACCGGCCGCGTCACCGGGTGGATCGATCTTCGCGGACTGCTGCCGGCGCGCGACCGGGCGAACGCCGACGTCCTCAACGGTATCGCCTACGACGCAGCCGGCGATCGCCTCTTCGTCACCGGCAAGTGGTGGTCCCGGTTGTTCGAGATCAAGTTGATAGCGCGCGGAAAGTAGGCATCAGCGTCAGTTCGCGCTGGGGGTGGGGCCCCAGCGCCATTGGAAAGAAGTTGACCTAATGCATCGAGTTGTCCTGATGTTTGGCTTGGTCGTCTTGGTCGCTTCTCCCAGTGCCCAAGCACCCGTTATTTCGCCAACGCCCAATCTTGTTGCCGACGGTATTCCGGCGATTCCCGCCGCGATCGCGGCCGACGTGCGCCGCTACACGGAGTATCGCGCGGCCAACCTGGTCGACTGGCATCCCACGCGACGCGAGCTGCTGATTTCCACGCGATTCGGCAACGCGCCGCAGCTGCACCTGGTGAAGACGCCGGGCGGCGCCCGGACACAGCTGACTTTCGCGGACGAGCCGATCACGAGCGCCCGCTACCAGCCGGGCGAGGGCCGTTACTTCATCTTCCGCCGCGACACCGGTGGCGATGAGTTCGGTCAGCTCTATCGCTACGACCTCCAGGACGGCCGCATGACGCTCATCACCGACGGCGGCCGCTCCCAGAACGACACCGGCGTCTGGAGTCACAAGGGCGATCGACTGGCCTACACGACGACCCGCCGGAACGGAGCCGACCGGGATGTCCACGTGATGGATCCGGCAGATCCACGCACCGACCGGCGCGTCCTCCAGGTGACCGGCGGCGGATGGGACGTCGCGGACTGGTCCGCCGACGATCGCACGCTGCTCGTCCTCGAGGGGATTTCCGTCGAGCAATCCCACCTGTGGCTGGTCGATGTCGCCACGGCGCAGCGCACGCCGCTGACGCCGTCCAATGAGCGCGTCTCGTACGGGCAGGCGGTCTTCTCACGAGAAGGGCGCGGCGTCTTTCTGACCACGGACAAGTCGAGTGAGTTCCTACGCCTCGCGTACCTCGACCTGTCTACGAAGGCGCTCACGACACTGACGCCGGATATCAACTGGGACGTCGAGAACATGGAGCTGTCGCCCGACGGGCGGGCGCTGGCCTTCGTCACCAACGAGGCCGGCATTTCGCGCCTGCGGCTCCTCGACACCGCCACGCGAGAGGCCCGGCTGCTTGCCGGTGTTCCGGCCGGTGTGATCGGAGGCCTCCTCTGGCACCCGGCGGGCAATGAGCTGGCGTTCACCGTCGCGTCGGCTCGATCCGCGTCCGACGTGTACTCGGTGACGCCGCGGAACAACCAGATCAGCAGGTGGACCGAGAGCGAGCTTGGCGGGCTGGTCGCGTCGGACCTGGTCGAACCCCAGCTCGCCAAGTGGAACAGCTTCGACAATCGGGAGATCAGCGGCTTCTACTATCGGCCGCCCGCCCGCTTCACCGGGAAACGGCCGGTGCTCATCAACATTCACGGAGGCCCGGAAGGCCAGTCCCGCCCCGGGTTCATCGGGCGCAGCAACTACTTCCTCAACGAGCTTGGCGTGGCGCTGGTCTATCCGAACGTCCGCGGATCCACCGGCTACGGCAAGACCTTCGTCGGCCTCGACAACGGGATGAAGCGCGAGGATTCGGTCCGCGACATCGGCGCGCTCCTCGACTGGATCGCCCGGCAGCCCGAGCTCGACGCCGGCCGCGTGATGGTGACCGGCGGCAGCTACGGCGGCTACATGGCGCTCGCTGTCGCGACCAACTACAACGACCGCATCCGCTGCGCGCTCGACGTCGTCGGCATCTCGAACTACAACACGTTCCTGAAAAATACCGAGAGCTACCGGCGCGATCTCCGCCGCGTCGAGTACGGCGACGAGCGGCAGCCCGAGATGGCCGAATTCTTCGATCGCACGGCGCCGCTGAACAATGCGCACCGGATCACCAGGCCGCTGTTCGTCGTCCAGGGAGGCAACGATCCCCGCGTGCCGCGGACAGAATCCGAGCAGATGGTTGCCCGGGTGAAGAAGAACGGCACGCCCGTCTGGTACCTGATGGCGACCGACGAAGGGCATGGCTTCGCGAAGAAGTCGAACGTCGACTTCCAGTTCTACGCGACGGTGATGTTCATGAAGGAATTTCTTTTGGGTAGGTAGCGTCCGCCTTCAGGCGGACGTCATCCGCAAGTGTTCGAACACCACGCCGGTTTCGACACCCGTCCCGATTTTTCTCGCCACGAGCTCCGCATTCAGCGGCTTCGGGTACATCGGCGTGTTCGCCTCGCCTCCGCCCCGAGCTGACGTCGTCAAGTAGACGTCCTGTACCAGGTTCGCATCGAGCAGCTGCGTCGCCAGCGTGCGGCCGCCGATGCAGGAAATCCGTTCCAGGCCCATCTCCCGGAGCCGAAGGAACGCGTGGGGAAGCTCCCCCGGCTCGTCCATGACGACGGGGGTGATCCACGGCCGCGAGGACAGCGCCTTGCCGATCGACGTTTCGCCCGCCCGCACGGTGAGGACGACGACGCGAATCTCCGGCACGTTGAAGAGCATTTCGTGCTCGACGTCGATGCCGCGCAGCGTGGCGACGATTTGGATCGGATGGCGGGGCCGTCCGAGCGACGCGCGAAGCCGCACCAGCTCGGGGTGCCACACCGAGAAGATCATCCGTCCGCCGCGCGCCGTTCCGGCGCCGGCCATCACCGCGTCGGCCGCGACCCGGGACAGGCCCTCGTAGATCAGGTGCTTGTCGGTTTCGCCCCCGCCGAGGTGCGAGGGGTTCGCCGCGCCGGTGTTGCCGTCAGCCGACTGGACGAAGACGAGGCTGCATGCCGGCCGCTCCGGGTCGGGTGGAGGCGACACGTAGAAGTCGCCGTCGAAGAGGAGACGCGTCCAGTCGTTGCCGATTGCGAGCGCATCGGCCGGGTGGGCGTCGAAGGTCGTCACGTATCGCGGGAGCCGCGCCTCGATCGCCTCGCGCTCTTTCCTGCGTACGAACGCGGTGAATTGATCGAGCGGTGTCATCTTTTTTCCAATGGCGCTGGGGCCTCCACCTTCGCTCCTGAAAAACAGCGAGCTACGGTGGACAAGCCACGTCCCTTGGGCGCCGAAGCGCGAAGCGCGCAGGTGGCTCGGGCTCGCATGGCCGCAGGCGCTCCTGATCTAACGGTTCACAGGCGGCGGCTCGATGTGGATGATGGCGTCGGCGATCTGAGGGTATTTCGCCATCAGTCGATCCTTGACGACGTGCGAAAGCGCGTGGGCGTCGACGAGCGGCGTGTCCGGCGGCAGCCAGACGTGGAGGTCGAGGAACACGTGATCGGCCGAGCCGCGCGTGCGGATGTGATGGCAGCCGATCACGCCGGGAACGCTCATCACGACGGCCTCGAGATCCGCCTCGGAGATGACGATCTGATCGCTCAGGATCTTCGTCGTCGTGGCGGCGATCTGCACGGTGGCGTAACCGATGAACCCTGAGACGACGATCGCCGCGAGCGGGTCGAGGATCGGCCACCCCAGGCGGGCGCCGGCCAGTGCCGCGATGACGGCCAGGGAGGTCCACACGTCGCCGCGCGTCTGCAGCGCGTCAGCCAGCAGCACCTCGCTGCTCAGCCGCCGCGCCTCGCGCGATTCGTAGCGGACGACCCACAGGTTGATCGCGATCGTGACGGTCATGATCAGGAAGCCCGCGCTCGAGATCTCGGGCGGTGCGCGTCGGCCGGTGAGGTGGTTGAACGCGTTGCGCAGGATCTCGAGGACGACGAGCAGCAGGCCGAGGGTGACGGCGGCGGCCGCGACGGTTTCGAACTTGCGATGGCCGTACGGATGATCCTCGTCCGGCGGCTGCTGCGCCGCGCGCACGCCGACGAGGCCGACGAGATTGGAGGCGGCGTCGGTCAGCGAGTGAAAACCGTCGGAAAGGATGCTGATGGCGCCGCTCGCGTAGCCGAACACGATCTTCGCGATGGCGACGGCGAGGTTGAGGAAGAAGACTTGAAGAAGGACGCGGCTGATGGCGGCGAAACGACGCGGGGCTCGGGGCTCGAGGCTCGGGGCTCGGTTGGAATCGTTCACAAGCGCTTTTCGAGTCCCGAGTCCCGAGTCCCGAGTCCCGAGTCTAAAACACCCGCGCCGCGGGCACGGGCCACCAGCGCAGCTGCACCTTGCCGATGATGTAGCGTTTCGGCACCATGCCCCAGTGTCGGCTGTCGGAGCTGTTGTTGCGGTGATCCCCCATCACGAAGTAGTAGCCGTCCGGAATCACCTGTGGGCCCCAGTCGTCGTGACTGCGGTACTCGGCCGGGACGTAGTCGTCCTGCATCGGCACGTCGTTGACGTAGACGCGGCCGTCGATAATCCGCACCGTGTCGCGTTCTTCGGCGATGACGCGCTTCACGAATGACTTCTCGGGATTGATCGGGTAATAGAGCATCACGATGTCGCCGCGCCGGGGCGCGCCGAGCCGGTAGACGAGTTTGTTGACGATCAGGCGATCCTGGTCCTCGAGCGTCGGCGCCATGCTCTGGCCCTCGACGCGCGCGACCTGGAAGCCGAACGTCACGATCAACACCGCGTAGACGGCGGCCGAGAGAATGGTCTTGACCCACGCCACGAGCTCTTCCTGGACCTGCGCCATGCGGATCCCGCCCGACGCGGCCGGCCCGGCGGCCGCGGACGGACGAGCGTCCGGCGCTTCGGCCGACGAAATCGCGGCGTCCGGCGGCAGCTGGAGCGCCGCCGCTTCCGCCTCGGCTCGGCGCATCAGCTCGAGGTTGGGATCGACCAGGTCGGGCCTGTCGGGCGACGCCTCTAGAGCTTGAGGTACTCCCGGAGCCGCCGCGTCTGCGTGCGGCTCACCGGGATTTCCGTCGTCTTGTCGTCTTTCATCCTCAGGATGTAGTTCCGGCTGAACCAAGGGACGATCTCCTTGATCTTGTTGATGTTTACGAGGTGCGAGCGGTGCACGCGCCAGAAGACGCTCGGGTCGAGGCGCGCCTGCAGCTCGTCGAGCGTCCGGTAGTTGGACGTGCCGACGTGCTGGTTCGTCACGACCGTAATGCTCTCTGCCGCCAGCGACGCATAGATGATGTCCTCGGACTGCACGAGCAGGAAGCGCTCGCCCACCTTGAGAGCCAGCCGCTCGCGCCGGCTGTTCCGTTCGGTAACGAGCTGGACGATCTGCTCCAGCTGCTGGTTGCTGATGCCGCGGACGGCCGCCGGCGTCGGGGCATCCCCTCGATCGACGACAATCCGGCGCCTGGCGCGTTGCAGCGCGATCTCGAGCCGCGACGGGTCGACCGGCTTCAGCAGGTAGTCGACCGCGTTGACCTCGAAGGCCTCGATCGCGTGCTGATCGTAGGCCGTGACGAAAATAATATGGGATGTCGGACCGGTGTCGAGCAACCGGCGCGCGACCTCGAATCCGGTCAACCCGGGCATCTGGACGTCCAGGAACACCAGATCCGGCTGGAGCCGGTCGATTGTTTCCAGCGCTTCGACCCCGTTTCCCGCCTGGGCAATCACTTCGACGCCGCCGACCTGGCCGAGCAGGTAGCCCAGCTCATCCCGGGCCAGCTGCTCGTCGTCGACAATCAGCGTTCGCAAATCCATGTGTCAAACACCGCAGAGGACGCTGAGGACGCAGAGGCACGGACAGTTGCGGATCAATCCTCTGTTTCCTCTGCGTCCTCTGCGGTGAAAGGTCATGCCGTCACCCGTTCCGGGACGGCCAGCACGGGGATCTCCACGCTGGCGCAGGTGCCGCGTCCGGTCTCGCTCGTCAGCTTCAGCTGGTAGCTGGCCCCATAAATCGTGCGCAGCCGCTCGTTGACGTTGCTGAGTCCGATGCCGCCGTGGAGGGCGCCCCCCAGCCGCTCTTCGGTCATGCCGAGGCCATCGTCGCGCACCTCGATGACGGTGTGGCCGTTTCGCAGCATCGTCCTGATCGTAATCCGCCCGCCGCCCACCTTGCGAGCCAGGCCGTGCTTGATCGAGTTCTCGACGAGCGGCTGCAGAATCATGCTCGGCACGATGACGTCCAGCGTGTTCGGGCTGATCTCCTTGTCGACCTTCAGCTGCGGTCCGAAGCGGATGACCTCGATGTCGAGGTACTCGTCGATTGATTCCAGCTCCTCGCGCAGCGTCACGAAATGATCCGTGCTCCGCATCAGGCGGCGGAGCAGGCCGGAGAGCTTCGAGATCAGCATCCGCGCCGTATCAGGCTGCGTGCGAACGAGCGACGAGATCGAGGCGAGGGTGTTGAAGAGGAAGTGCGGATTGATCTGGCTCGCGAGCGCCTCGATCTTCGCGGCGAGCAGCAGTTTTTCCTGCTCCTCGAGGCGATGCTCGATGCGCGCGGTGTTCCAGATCTTGATGGGCGTCGCGACGCACAGGATGGTCGCCAGCAGCACCAGGAGAAGCGTCCACAGCCAGCTGGCTCCTCCCGCGGGCGGCCCCAGGTAGAAGAGACGGCTGTTCTCGCTCCAGCGCGGGCCGAGGACCTGGCGGAGCAGCTCGAGACCAACCGGCGCGACCAGCAGCACGACCTGCCAGTCGACCTGGAAACGCCGGATCATGCCCCACAGCCGGAGATGGATCCGCGTGAAGACGAACGGCGAGAAGTGCCAGATCGCCTCTTTCGGGCAGAGCTCGCGCAGGCCGCCGCCGGCGAAGCCGCACCCGATGGCGAAGGGCAGGGCGATGATCTCGCCGTTGAACAGCGGTGGGACGCCGACCATCAACCCGATCGTCGCGCCGGCGTAGGGCCCGGCGATCAGCCCGGCGAGGTACGACCCCTCGAGGGTCAGGTCGAACGCGCGGTAATTGAGCAGGAGACGCGCGACGACCCCGGCGGCCAGCGGGATTCCGAAGAAAGACACGAAGATGAGACGGTCGGGCCAGCCGCGCCGCTCGAAGATCAGGATGTGCCGGAAGCGCCGGTAGCGGACCAGCATCGTGGCCAGGGCGGCCATGGCCGCGAGCTTCACGACGAGCGTCGTCAGGAGCAGCTGCTCGGACGAGAAGGCCGTGCCCTGCATTGATTTGGCTGATCTTAACAGCGCCAGCCAGGATCCCTGGAGAAACCGGCAGCCGCCTGCCGACCTTTTCATGCCCTGACGGGCCGGTTAAACTGAGGGCAATGGCTGTGATTCGTCCGTTCGTCATCGGCTTCGCGACCACCCTCAAGTATCTCTTCCGAAAGCCGATCACCATCAATTACCCGGAAGAGAAAATGCCGATGTTCCCGAAATGGCGCGGCAAGCAGGTGCTGATGCGCGACGAGAACGGGCTCGAGAAGTGCGTCGCCTGCGGCCTGTGCTCGGTGGCGTGTCCCGCCGACGCGATCTACCTCGAGGCGGCCGAAAACGACGGCACGGTCCAGGCCGGTCCGCGCTACGCGTCCGTGTACCAGATCCACAAGACCCGCTGCATCTTCTGCGGCTACTGTGAAGAAGCGTGTCCGGTTGGCGCGATCTTCATGGGCAAGGACTACGAGCTCGCCGTCTACAGCAAGAGCGACTTCGTGTGGGACAAAGAGGACCTGCTCGTTCCGGCGGCGCCCGCGACGGCCTCAGCCGCCGGGGCAGGGGGCTAGAGGCCAGGGGCTAGAGGCTCGGCGCTGAACTCCTCAGGAACGTTCCAGCCCCCAGACTCCAGCCCCGAGCCCCTACGACGATGCTGATCGGCGCGCTCGGCGACATTCACGGCGCCTTCGACACGGTGCACGAGATCATGGCGCGGCATCCCGACGTGCCGCTGTGGGTACAAGTCGGCGACGTCGCGAGCAACGACGGCGAATACTTCACACCGCCTGCGCCGCTCTACTGGATCAAGGGAAACAACGAGGACTTCGATGTGATCGCGGCGTCGCTGGCCGGCCGGCCGCCGGCGCCGACGCTGCACTACCTGCCCAACGGCGGCCCGCATCTGGTCGGGCCGTGGCGCGTCGCCGCGCTCGGCGGGACATTTGCGCCAAGCTGGTACCACACCTCTGTACGGGCCCTGCCGGCGTCGCGCGGCCGCCGCAGCGGCGGCACCTCGATCAAGCTGGGCAAGAGCCGCGATGACAAGCGCCGCCACTTCGTACGCGACGAAGTGCTGGTGTGCAAGGGGCTGTCGGGGATCGACCTCTTCATGACGCACGAGGCGCCGCGGCCGTTCTATCCGCAGGGCCGACGCCTCGATGCCGGCAAGACGGTCATCAACGAGGTGCTCACCACGATGCGCCCGAAGCTGCACCTGTTCGGCCACCACCACGAGTTCACCGACTCGGTCCGGCAAGGCGTGCGCTCGATCGGCCTCGACATCGTCACCAAATCGTACCTGGTCATCGACGCGCAGACGTTCAAATGCGAGCGGCTGGACACGTGAATCGGGTAATCTGGGAATTGGGTAATCCGGGAATTGATTGCTCAATTGACCGAGTTGGCGCGCAAATCGCCAATTCAATTACCCGATTACCAAATTATTCGATTACCCGATGCAACCATTCATCGAAGCGCTGAACCAGCGGGTCCTCGTCTGCGACGGGGCGATGGGGACGATGCTGTACTCGAAAGGCGTCTTCATCAACAAGAGCTTCGACGCGCTGAACCTGTCGCGCCCCGAGCTGGTCGAGGAAGTGCACCAGGACTACGTCCGCGCCGGTGCCGACATCGTCGAGACCAACACGTTCGGCGCCAACCGGATCAAGCTGGGATCGTTCGGCCTGGGCGAGTCGCTCGTCGCGATCAACGTGGAGGGGGTGCGCATCGCGCGGCGCGCGGCCGGCGAGCGCGCCTACGTCGCCGGCTCGATCGGCCCGCTCGGCATCCGCATCGAGCCGTGGGGCAAGACCGGCGTCGACGAGGCGCGTGAGTACTTTCGCGAGCAGGCGCGCGCCCTGATCGAGGGCGGCGTCGATCTCTTCGTCCTCGAGACGTTCCGCGACCTGAACGAGATCGGCGCGGCGATCGACGCCGTGCGGTCGCTATCCGATCTGCCGATCGTGGCGCAGATGACAACCGACGAGGATGGCAACACGCTGGATGGGACGCCGCCGGAGCGTTTCGCGCCCGAGCTCGAGAAGCGTGGCGCGACCGTGATTGGCGTCAACTGCGCGGTCGGCCCCGCGCCGATGCTCGAGACGATCGAGCGGATGGAGGCCGTCACGCGGGTCCGGTTGTCGGCGCAGCCGAACGCCGGCAAGCCGCGTGATGTCGAAGGGCGCAATCTCTACCTGTGCTCGCCGGAATACATGGCGTCCTACGCGCGCCGGTTCATCCTGCACAACGTCCGGGTCGTCGGCGGATGCTGCGGCACGACACCCGAGCACATTCGCCAGATCAAGATGGCCGTGCGCGGCCAGGCGCCGGCCGGGGAGCCGGCGGCGCGTGCGAAGGCGGCGGTCGCGCGTCCCGTCGTCGCGGCGCCGCCCATCCCGCGGGCGCAGAAGTCGCGCCTGGCCGGGCAGATGACTCGCGGCGCGTTCGTCGTCGGGGTGGAGCTGTTGCCGCCGCGCGGTTTCGAGGCCGAGCCGGCGATCCAGCGGGCGCGCGAGCTCAAGCGCTACGGCGTCGACATGGTCAACATTCCCGATGGCCTGCGCGCCGGCGCGCGCCTCAGTGCGCTTTCGCTCGCCGTGCTGATCGAGCAGCAGGCGGGGATCGAAACGCTGCTTCATTACTCGTGCCGCGATCGCAACCTGCTCGGCATCCAGTCCGACCTGCTCGGCGCGCACGCCATGGGCCTGCGCAATCTGCTGCTCATCACCGGCGATCCCGGGCGCGTCGGCGATTATCCCGACGCCACCGCGGTCTTCGACGTCGACTCGATTGGCCTGACGAACGTCGTGACACGCTTGAATCACGGCTGTGACGTCGGCGGCCAGGCGATTGGCGCGCCGACGGCGTTTCATCTCGGCGTGTCCTTCAATCCCGCCGCCTCGAACCTCGACGAGGAGCTGCGCCGCTTCGACTACAAGGTCGAAGCCGGTGCCGAGTTCATCCTGACGCGGCCGATCTTCGACGTGGCCGCGTTCGAGCGCACGCACAAGCGGATCGAGGCCGCGCGCCTCCCCATCGTCGCCGGCATCTTTCCCTTCGACAGTGTCCGCAACGCGGAGTTCATGGCCAACGAGGTGCCGGGGGTGCGCGTGCCTGACACAGTCATGGAACGGATGAGGCGAGCGGACGGCCCGGCGGCGGCCGCAGCCGAGGGGATCGCCGTGGCCCGGGAGATTGCCGCCTCGCTCCGGGGGGCCGTCCAGGGGGTTCAGGTTTCGACGTCCTCCGGCAATATCGAGGCGGCATTGGCCGTGATTGATGGACTTCGGTAAAATTCGGGGGTATAGTCGACGCGGCCGATTTCGGTCGGATGCGCCCATTGAACACCCGTAAACCGTTGACTTGTCGACACATCTGCTGAGGCACCGAATGCCGCTATTCGACCTGACGCGCCCGCCCGACGACGAAGAGTTCATCGGTTCCGACGCCGCGACGCGCGCCCTGTCGGTCACGGCGGTCGAGAACGACTTTGTCGCGGGGGTGTACGAGAAGCTCTCCTCGGTTTACGACTTCACGTTCGGTCCTACCCTTCACCCCGGCCGGGTCGTCGCGATTCAACGAATGAAAATAAGCCCCGGGGATCGCGTGCTCGAGGTTGGCGTCGGCACGGGCATCAACGCGAGCCTGTATCCGGTCGACTGCTCAGTCGTGGGCATCGATCTGTCGAGCTCGATGCTGGACAAGGCGCGGGAGCGCGTCTGGCGCAAGGGCCTCCGGAACGTCCGCCTGCAGGAGATGGACGCCGCCCACATGACGTTCGCCGACGACAGCTTCGACATCGTCTATGCGCCGTATCTCATCAGCGTCGTGCCGGATCCGGTCGCGGTCGCGCGGGAGATGCACCGCGTGTGCAGGCCGGGTGGCCGCATCATCGTCCTCAACCATTTCCGGAGTCCCAATCGCCTGCTGGCCTCGATCGAGCGCGCCATCTCGCCGTTCACCGTGCACATCGGCTTCAAGTCCGATCTCGACCTGCCCGGGTTCCTCGCGCAGGCCGATCTCCGGCCGATCTCGATAGAAAAGGTGAGCTTCCCGAGAATCTGGTCGCTCGTCACTTGCGTGAAGGAATAAGCGCGGCCACCGCGCACCGACCTCGCCTTCGCTGGCTTGCCGCCGTTCTCGTCTGTTTCTGCCTGCCGCTGTTCGTCAACCTGGGCACACCCGATCTCGACAACGACGAGGCCATCTATTCTTTCGCGGTCGACCGCATGGTGACGACCGGCGACTGGCTCGTGCCCCGGGCGATTCCGCACGGGGACGTCCCCTTCCTTGAAAAGCCGCCGCTCAAGTTCTGGATGCTCTCGCTGCCGATGCGCGCTGGCTGGCTCCCGCGAGACGAGTTCGGCATGCGGTTCTGGGATGCGGTCTTCGGCGCTGCCTCGTTTGTCTACGTCTTCTTGATCGGCGCCTGGTTGCTGAACCCCGTGTGCGGGTTCATTGCCGTCCTCCTGCTGTTCGCGCACGCCCCGCTCGTCTTCAACCACGGACTCCGCAGCAACACGATGGACAGCGCGGTCGTCCTCGCGTACTGCGGGGGCGTCTACCACTACCTTCGCTGGACGGGGCCGTTCGTCGTTCGAACGTTCGAACGTTCGTCGACGGACGCGCGAACGACGAACGACAGCGGCGCGAGCCGGACCCTGCACGTCTTCGCCGTTGCCTTGTATTTCGTCCTGGGATTCATGACGAAGTTCGTCGCCGCGCTCTTTCTGCCGATGATTCTCGGGCTCACCGCGTTGGTGGTCTCGCAGCATCGGAGTGCGTTGGCGCGCGGCTGGCGGACGTGGGCGCGTGCCGCCGTCATCGCGATCGCGCTGATCGCGCCGTGGTTCGTGTTCGCGTCGGTCCGCTTCGGCGGCGCCTTCTGGCAGACCATCCTGGGCACCCACGTCTACCAGCGGTTCACCTCGTCGCTCGACCCTGGGCATCTGCATCCCTGGCACTACTATTTCGGCCAGATGTTCGCCTTCTGGGAATCCGGTGCACTGGTGCTGATCACGGCGGGGTTCGCACTCGTGGCCGCATGGACGGCACGGCGCTATGCGCCATCGGTCATCGTGCTCGTCATCTGGCTGGTGCTGCCGCTCGCAGCAATCTCGGCGGCCACCTCCAAGCTCTACCACTATGCGTTTCCGTTCCTGCCGGCCCTTGCCCTGATGGGCGCGTACTTCGCCGCTCTCGTGCCGGCCCTCGGATGGGCGCCCTTCGACCGTGCCCTGGATCGGGCGTACGCATATGCGGCAGCGGGAGCGCCTCGCGTGACGCGCTTCGTCCAGCACCGTGCCGTGCGTGTTGTGCTCTTGCTGGCCCTTGGTGTCACCTTCGCCGCTGCCGCAGGTGGCGTCGCGTTCGGACGTCTCCAGTTCATGGTCGGCACGACCGAGCTGGCGAGCGCAGGGGTGCTGCGCCCGGCGCTCTGGGCGTTCGTGTTCGGGGTGCTCCTCATGCCACCGCGACGACTTCGGCACTGGCTGCTGTTGTTGCTGGTCGGCGGCCTGCTTCCAGTGCAGGGGTATCGCGACTCACTCGCGCTCCTCGGCGCGGGCTCGCATCCCAGGCGCTCGGTCAGCTCGTGTATCAAGGCAGTGCAGGCCGGGAGCGCCGCGCGGGGGCTGCGCGTCGCCGCTCCGGTGGAGACGATCAGCCATTCCGTCTTCTATTACTTCGACCGGATTCAACCGTGGCGGCACGCGCCCGCCGACGACGTCCCGACCCTCGTCCGCTCGCCGCAGCCTGCACCCGACAACGCCGTGGACGTCGGCGAAGGCATGGTGGTCCTGCTTCCGCCGACCTACGCGGCATGCGCCAGCGTTCCGTGAGCCGGTGACCGATGCCACCCGTTCCGATCAGCGTCTCAATCGTCGTTCCCGCCTACAACGAGGCGGCCCGGATTGCGGAGACCCTCCAAACCCTGTGCGAGCATCTGCAGCAGCGGTCATGGGACTGGGAGATTCGCGTGGTCGACGACGGGTCGACCGATGAGACCGCCAGTATTGCCGAAACGTTCGCTTCCGAAGAGCCGCGCCTCGTCGTGCAGCGCGAACCGCACCGTGGCAAGGGCGGCGCCGTCAAGGCAGGCCTCCAGGCCTCGAATTGCTGGTACCGGTTCATGTGCGATGCGGATCTGTCGATGCCGATCTCGGAGCTGAAGAGCTTTCTGCCGCCGCTCCTGGACGACTACGACGTGGCGATTGGCACCCGCGAAGGCATCGCCGCACGGCGCGTTGGCGAACCGCGATCGCGGCACCTGGTCGGCCGGTTGTTCAACCTGTGCGTGCAGCGACTGGTGCTGCCGGGCATCGAAGACTCGCAGTGCGGCTTCAAGATGTTCACGGCAAAGGCCGTGCAGGCCATCCTGCCGCACGCGACCGTGAACGGCTGGGCATTCGACGTCGAGATGCTCGCCATCGCGCGCGCCAACGGGCTGCGGATCGTCGAGGTGCCGATCGAGTGGCACTACCGGAGCGAGTCGCGGCTCTCGGTCGCCCACGACGGTGTCCGGATGCTGCGCGAAATTCTCGCGATCCGGTCGCGGGCGCACGGCGGCGCTTACGGCCAGGTCAATCCGTGAACCGATACTTGATCAGCGTCCAAAGGGCGCTCAGCCCGTCGCGCCAGGTGATCTTCTTGCCCTCATTGTAGGAACGGCCGTAGTAGGTAATGGGCATTTCGCAGACCCGATAGCCGCGCTTGAAAATCTTCGCGGTCAGCTCCGGCTCGATCTCGAACCGCCGGGAGCGCAGCACCATCCCGCGCAGCACTTCGGCGCGCATCACCTTGTAGCAGGTCTCCATGTCCGAGAGCATCGTGTCATAGAGGACGTTGGTGACCAGCGTCAGCAGGCGGTTGCCCATGTAGTGGGAGAACATGAACGCGCGATGGCGGCCGAGGAACCGCGACCCGTAGACGACGTCGGCATACCCCTGGCAGATCGGTTCGATCAGCGACGGGAATTCCTCCGGCGAGTACTCGAGGTCGGCGTCCTGGATGGCGATGATCTCGCCGGAGGCTTCGGTGAAGCCGCAGCGGAGCGCCGCGCCCTTGCCTTCGTTGGTCGGCTGCAGGACGAGCTTGAACCCATGCTGCTTCTGCAGCTCGTTGAGGATCTCTGGCGTGCCGTCGCGCGATCCGTCGTCGACCACGATCAACTCGACGCGAAGCGGGACGGCGAGCACTCTCGCGACGATTTCGCCGATCGTGTCGCGCTCGTTGAAGACCGGCATCACGACGCTCAAGAGCGGGTTGGTGAGCTGACCTCGTTTTTGCGTCATGAAGAGGGCGGCAGCCGGCGGATGCGCGAATACTATACCCCGTGCCTCGCGTAGCTCCAGCCGGCACGATCCCCCGGTGGGCGCTCGTCGCCGACGCCGTCGCCACGGCGCTGTTCGTGCTGGCGCTGACCGTCGCGATCACCGGCGGCTTCGTCATCTGGTTCACCGAGGAGTCTCGTTTGTCGGTCCGCTTCGCCGGCCGACCGTTTCTCCTCGGCTGCGTGATCGCGGCGATCCGGTTTTATTTCGTCCGCCAGCCGTCGCCGTTGCTGACGCGACTCTTTCGGCCACGGCCCCCGCTGCCGTTGGACGATCCGAAGAAGTTTGCCGAAGTGATCGCGGGACTGGACGCCCGGCGCGACGTCGAGCTGGTGACGAAGGCGCCATGGGAAGGCAGCGAATCTCGGTTATACCGGTTCATCAGGTAGTGCGGGCCTTCAGACCCGCTTCCCCCGGCGGACCTAAAGGTCCGCACTACAGCAGGTCGAGGATGGCCGTCGCGGCTTCCTCGGCGCCGTTGACCGGCGGCACGGTCGGCGCGGACGGCTGCGCCAGCAGCGCCTCGATCGGATTGCGCCACCGTCCTTCGAGCAGGTCATCCATCTCAATCCTGCGGCAGCGGAGAAGGCCTGGCATCTCCCGCTCGAAGACGTCCTGCTCGGCGAATCGACTGCGCAGTGCATAGAGGAACGCCGCGCCGTTGGCAACGCACTCGGACACGATGCCGTAACCAGGCTTGCCGACCACCGCATCGGCCGCCGCAATCAGATCCTCGTACTTCAACCCGCGGTCGGCCAGATGCCGCCTCGTGACGCGTATCAGGTTGTCCGCGCCGGCATCGCGCGGGTATTCATAGTCGGTCAGCACCAGACGGAATGGGTTGCCTCGTGCGATCGCGCCGTAATCCAGTCCGAGGTTGTGTCCGCCGAACGACGCCAGCACGACCGTATCCGTCAGGCCGAGCCCAAGAGCGCGGCGCGCCTCGTCGCGGCCGCGGCGCGACCTGCGCGCGATGAACGGGATGTCGCGGACGACCGTCCGCACCGTCTCGAAGCCGCCGTGCAGCGGCAGCCGCAGCGCCTGCGCCGCCCGCGCATACGACGCGCCGATCGTCTCGACGACGCCCGGGGCGATGGTCTCGAATTGTGGATAGGCGGCATAGATCCAGTCCCACGTGAAGTTGCCAAGCACCACCGACGGCACGCCGGCTCGATCGGCGGCCGCGCACGCCAGCGGCGGGATGTCGGCGACAACCACCGTGGCTCGCATCTGGCGCAGGACTTCCGCCTCGGCCTCCGCGCGCGCGTTGAAGTCCTCGTGAAACACCGCCGCTTGCCGCGCCGTGGCGCTTTCGTCGATGTGCAGGCTGTCGATCTGCGCCACGCCGGTGTCGGTTTCTGCCGGCTGGAGCTCGACTCGCGCCGTGACCGATTGTTCGACGAATGAGGCGGGTACCAGCGTTCGCACGGCCATGCGCACGTCCGGCCGACTCCGGCTGATCGCGTTGATGACCTGGACGTCGCGTGAGGCGTGACCGAAGCCGTGGGAGGAGACGTACCAGACGAGGACCATGAAATTGTAAATTTCTCCGTCCGCTACCACCACCGCCTCGCCCACACCAGCGAGACACCCACTTGCTGATCCCAGGTGTTGCGCGTGAACGCCTTTCTGGCCATGTAGCTGCCGCGCCCGGTCAGGTCGGGGACGATTCGGTAGCCGACGGTCGCTTCGGTGGTGTGAAAGGTCGTACGGTCCCGGGGACTGGGGCCGGTTCTCAATGGCGGTGCCGACGTGCCTTCCTGGCGTGCGGCCACGAAGACGCGCGGCGTGACGGTGTGGATGCCTTGAATGAACCACGCGTACGCGGTCTCGGCCCCGCTGTGGGACTGCAGCCGGTTGCGCAGCACCTCTCCAGCGATTTTGGTGTAACCGAAGGCGTACTCGCCCTCCAGCGCCATCAGCGTCGAGCCCCGCGAGTCGCCGAACGCGCCCGTCGTCAATTCCTCGCGGATGGCGTGGTTGCCCTGCGCGATCGAGAGACCGACGCGAAGCCCAGGCGTCGGTGTGACGCCGCCGCCTGCCACGAGGACGGGCGTCGCGCGCGGGTTCGTGTCTCCGTTGATGACGAACGACCGCGTCGGCGCGGATGAGACGACGGCGCCGCGCACGTCCCATCGCACGGTCGAGACAGTGGCTTGCGCGCCCAGCGGATAGGTCGACGCAATCGGCCGCGCCCGCGGCGCAGTCGGATCGAAGACGGGCATCGGCGTGACGTAGCTCAGATGTGGCGCGATCGTCGGGTTGACGCCCGGCCGCGAGTCCATCATCCCGAGACCGATTGGCGACACGATGTATCCCGCGTCGACGCGCGTCGCCACCGTGCCGCTGCGTTCGTACTGAATCGCCGCCTGGTAAATCTCCTTCTCCCACTCGGACGTTCGAGGCTGCCTGAACCACGGCCGCATGTACAAGACCCAGCCGTCCGCCAGCCGGACCACGCTGGTGATGTCGACGATGATGTTTGGTCGATCGACGGTGTTCTCGCCCTGGAACAGGTCGACGGCCACGACGCTGTCGAGGCTGAATCGAGCGAGGGACTCGGACTGTGCCGCCAGCGGCCGGGCGGCGAGGAGCAACAGCACGCAGGCAGGCAGTGGCCGCATCAGCTTCAGCCGCCGACGGTTTCGAATGCCGCGGCAGGGGAGTCCGACATCGCGCCCGGGCAGCGCGGTCGCGAGCGCGCCGACGATTTCGGCATGGAACTCGGTGCCGGCGCACCGCCACAGCTCTCGCAGGGCATCGCCGGACGGACGGGCGCCCCGGTAGGCGCGCGCGCTGGTCATGGCGTCGTAGGCGTCGGCGACGTGGACAATCCGCGCGGCAACCGGGATGTCGTCGCCGCGCAACCCATACGGGTATCCGCGGCCGTCCGGCCGCTCGTGATGGAGCTCGACGATCGGCAGGTGGCGCGAGAGAAACGGGACCGGCCGCAGGATGAGCGCGCCGAGCACAGGATGTTGCTTGATCGCGTCGTACTCGGCTGCCGTCAGGGGACCCGGCTTCCGCAGCACCTCGTCCGGAACGCCGATCTTGCCGATGTCGTGCAGCAGCGCACCCAGGCGGACGATCTCGAGTGCTTCGTCCGAGAGCCCGAGCTCGCGTCCGATCGCCACCGAGACGACGCTGACCCGCTCGGAATGGCCGGCGGTGTACGGATCGCGCGCGTCCAGCGCCGCGGCGAGCGCCCGGATCGCCCCGGTGTACGCCGCCTCCGTCTGCGACTCCGCCAGGGCAATCGAGGCCATCAGCTCGTTGAAGGTCTGCGTCAGCGTATCGAGCTCGCGGCTCGACCCGGTCAGCGCCAGGCGTCCCTCGACGTGATGGGTCGCGGCCATGTGCGCCAGCGCGGCCGACAGATGGCCGATTGGCGTGCTCAGCGATCGCGCCAGCGAGAAGCTGCCCACGAGAGCGAGGACGCCCGTGCCGATGCCGATCAGCGACAGCCACTTCAGCAAATCCCACGTCGTCGCGCTCAGCGGCTCGTCGATCGAGCTGAGCGCGTAGAACGATGTGTCGCCGAGCTGCACCAGCCGCATGAACGCAAACGACTCGCCCTCCAGTTCCACTTCGCCCTTAGGCTGCGTGATGGCGTTCGACGCTTCGAACGCGGCCGCCCTAAGCTCCGGAAGGGTCGTCGCCAGCACCTGCCGACCGCTCACGATCGCGATGCGCGCGTCAGACAGGGCCTCGAGCTCTCGCGCCAGCGTCGCATCGAGGCTGGTGGCGAGGTACAGCGCGCCGATACGCTCGTCGTTGATCTGCAACGGAACGGTCACGATGCGGAAGGCATGCTCGTCAACGCGAACCACTCCATCCTCGGAGGCGACCGTCGCCGGCGCCAGCGGCACCGCGCGGCCCCGCGGCCAGCGATCCGCAAACGGGCCCGCGGCGGCGAGCGTCTTCTGCCGCAGGTCGACGGCGACCACCGCATCCATGTCTTCGACGCGGGCGGCCACTCGATCGAGCTCGCGGGCGATGGTCGTGAGCAGTTGCTCGCGTCCCGCCTCGTCGCTCGATGGTGCCTCGGCCAGGTAGGTGTCGAGCGCCGCCTTCAGCGTCGGGCTTTCAGCCAGCGTCACGGCTTGCGCGTGGAGGTCGCCCTGGCGGCGCTGCTCGAACTCCGCGAAGATCCGCTGCGTCGTCGCCAGGCTGTCGACGACCGATACGCGCGCCTGCCTGCGCACCGCCGCAAAGACCAAGGTGAAGACGATCAATAGCAGGAGGGTGACCATCCCGAACGTGACGGTAAGGGTCTTGACCAGAAGGGCCGGCGGCTTGCGCGCGTCGGTCATTGTTCCTCGACCGGGAGCGACAGTTCGACCGACGCCGTGCCGCGCGGCTCGATCTCGATCGTGCTGCTCCGCTCGCCGACGCGTTCGTGCCAGCCGACGATCGTGTACTTGCCCGGCGGGACGTTGGCCAGCGAGAAGCTGCCATCCAGGCGCGGTACCGCGAAATAGGGATGGTCGAGCACCAGGATCGTGGCGCTCATGTGCGAGTGGATGTGGCAGTAGACCTTGATCAGGCCCGGCTTCGGGAACCGCTGTTCGCGGGTTTGGCCCTGGCGGATACCGTCCCAGGTCGAAGGTGGCGGCCCGTGAGAGCGAGAACACGTTGTGGAAGTAGGGGTCCGCGTTCGGGAACGACACGGCCGATCCGCGCGTGACCGCCAGCACGCGCGGTACGAAGGTCTCGCTGCGCTGTTCGACGACGTAGCGTGCCGAGGGAAGGGCGCCCTTGAACGAGACGTCTTTCAAGTAGACGACGACGTTCTGAATTTCGGGAGTAGGTCCCGGCTCGTGGCGGCCGACGGCACGCGTCTGGTAGACGTTGGACGCCAGCGGCACGCCGCGGACCGCGGTCGTGAGCGTGACCCGTCCGGTAATCGCGCCCGCCTCCGGCGCCTGTTCGCCAGAAACGGCAACGCGCGAGCAACGCAGTGACGGTCCCTGCGAGAAGGCGCATTCGTCCGTAGGGAAAAATCCCTACTTGTTTATCGGCGGCGGCAGCGCAACCTTCAGCGCTTCTTCGAGGGTCTCGACCGGGACAAACCGCATTCCGTCTCTGACTTCAGCCGGTAGCTCGGCAAGGTCGGGCTCGTTCTGCTTTGGCAGGATGAACGTGGATACGCCGTGCCGCCGCGCTGCCAGCGCCTTCTCGCGAATGCCGCCCACCGGCAGCACCAGTCCGCTCAGCGTGATTTCGCCGGTCATCGCGACGTCCTCGCGCACCGTCTGATCGCGGAGCGCCGAGACGATGGCCGTCGCCATGGTGACGCCGGCCGACGGTCCGTCCTTGGGAATCGCGCCGGCCGGAACATGGACGTGGAGATCGTGCGTGTCGAGGAACTCAGGAGAGACGCCCAGCGAGTTCGCCGAGGCACGAATGTGGCTGACCGCGGCGCGCGCCGACTCCTGCATGACGTTGCCGAGCTGTCCCGTGAGGATCAGATTGTGGTGACCGCCCGGCAGCAGGCTTGCCTCGACGAACAGCACGTCGCCGCCGGTCTCCGTCCACGCCACGCCGGTCGCGACACCCGGCCGTGACACGCGAAAGGCCACGTCGTCCCTGAAGCGCGGCGGCCCCAGGTAGTCCGGCAGGTCGGTCGGCGTGCACGCGGACGTCGCCATCCGCCCGCGTCTCATCCGACCCGGTCGCGATCCGTGCGGCAATCTTCCGCGCGACGGCGCCGATCTGCCGCTCGAGGCTTCTCACGCCCGCCTCGCGCGTGTACTCGCGCGATGATGCGCCGGATCGCGCCGTCGTCGAACGCGACGCGCTCCGTGCCGAGCCCGTGCTCTTCGAGCTGCCGCGGGATCGAGGTACTGGCGCGCGATGTGCAGCTTCTCTTCCTCGCTGTAACCGGCGAGCGAGATGATCTCCATGCGATCGAGCAGCGCCGGATGGATGGTGCCGAGCTGGTTGGACGTGGCGATGAACAACACCCTCGAGAGATCGATGTTGATCTCGAGGTAGTGATCGCGGAATGAATGGTTCTGCGCCGGGTCGAGCACTTCGAGAAGCGCCGCCGCCGGATCGCCCTGAAATCCGGCGCTGACCTTGTCGATCTCGTCGAGCATGAACACCGGATTCATCGCGCCCGCCTGCTTGAGCGCCTGGACGATGCGTCCGGGAATGGAGCCGATGTAGGTGCGGCGATGTCCGCGAATCTCGGCTTCGTCGCGCACGCCGCCGAGCGAGATCCGGACGAACTTGCGGTTCATCGCCCTGGCAATCGACTGTCCGAGTGACGTCTTGCCGACGCCGGGCGGCCCGACGAAGCACAGGATCGGTCCCTTCATCGAGAGCGTGCCGGTCTGCTGTGACTTCAGCTTCTGGACCGCCAGGTACTCGACAATCCGCTCCTTGACCTTGTCGAGGTCGTAGTGATCCTCGTCGAGCACCTGCCGCGCCGCGATCGGGTCGAGGCGATCCTCGGTCGTCGTGGACCAGGGCACGTCCAGCACCCAGTCGATGTAGGTGCGGATCATCTGGTATTCGGGCGAGGCCGGCGTCATCCGCTCGAGCCGGTCGATCTCCCGCGTGGCGACCTGGTGGACCGATTCCGGCAGCTTCGCCGCCTCCACCCGGCTGCGAAGTTCCTGCGCCTCCGGCTTCTCACCTTCGCCCAGCTCGTCCTGGATCGCTTTCAACTGCTGGCGCAGGAAGTACTGCCGCTGCGCGTCGGTCATCTCCTGTTGCGCGGCGGTCTCGATCTTGCCCTTGAGCTCGAGCAGCGCGATCTCGCGGTTCAGTGCCGTCGCCACGGCCTGGAGCTTCGGGACCAGGGCGTCGTGCTCGAGGATCTGCTGCTTCTCCTCGGCTTTCATGTCGAGCAGGCTCGACAGCAGGTAGGCGAGCCGCAGGGGATCGTCGATGCCGGCGACCATGCCGCGCAGCTCCTGCGACAACCCGCTCATCACCGACAGCGCGCGGTCGATGAGCTCGTGGATGCGCCGCACGTACGCGTCTACCTCGAGCGACCGCTCGACCTGCTCCGGCGCCGGCTTCACCGTGGCCCGCAGCATCTGACCGGTGCGCGTCACCAGCTCCGCACGCGCGCGGGCCAGGCCTTCGACGACGACGTGTACGCCGCCGTTGGGCACCTTGGCCATCTGCCGAATGGCTGCGATCGTGCCAATCTTCTTCAGCTGATCGGGCTGCGGCTCGTCGTCCTGGGTGGTCTGCAGGGACAGGAACAACAGGCGATCGCCCGCCAGCGCGCGATTGACCGACTCGATCGACATCGGCCGCGAGATCGCGATCGGCTGCAGCGTCAGCGGAAAGACGACGGTGTCGCGAAGAGCGACGATGGGAAGCTCGGACGGATAGTCGCGGGGCTGTTCGGGCATACGTTCATTCAGGATACCGGAGGTGACGGAGGCCGAGGTCACGGAGGCGGAGGGAACGGATAAACAACGGAGTAACGGGGCAACGGAGACGAAACGGAGAAGAAATGCAGAAGGGGCGGAGAAGAAAAGGACAAGCGGAGGAGAAGAGAAGCAGAACTGGAGGAGAAGGGAAGCAGAAGGGGAAAGGAAGTAGGCAGAAATTGCCACGCTGAGCGCGTCCTCGGACTGCAGCGTTTGCGTACTCGACGAAGCGATTCCGCAGATTCTTTAGCAAAACCGAACGGTGCAGGGCTTGCTCAGGCGTGCCGTTATGTTGCTCAACGATGATTCCCTCAACCAGCTCACCGGCCTCATATTGGCGGCCGCGATCGAGGTTCATCGCATCCTCGGACCCGGGCTGCTCGAGTCGATTTACATCGAGTGCCTCGAGCACGAGCTCCGAGCGCAAGGGTTGGCGTTCGTGCGCCAACTGACAGTGCCGATCACTTATAAGGGCACGCGGTTGCGCTCGTCCTATCGCGTCGACCAATGTCCCGAGGCTGATGGATGGTGTGAAGCGGCTCATCAATCCTGCATGCAAGTCGTGAACAACATCGTGAGCTGTTTTCTCCTTAGAGAGCGTGCAACAAGACGTCCGAAAACTCAATCCATCCTCCCGATAGAGTCCTACCGTCACTCGTTAACAACGGTCCGCATCAAGTGATATCGAAGGGCTGAATCCGACGCGCGCCCTGGGCTCCGAAGAGCTTCGCCGCTTGCCGACTGGATTGTCGTTCGGCCGAAATAGCCGCGCGGCCGACTGGCTGACCACGAGCTCGCGACCGTGGTCCCACTCGTCGTACGGCCGTTCGCAGCGTCACTCGACGAGGTCCGGTGGGCCTTGCACGAGCGCTTCTTGCCCAGACCTGCACGAAAAGAACTGCGCTTACGTCTGCCACGGCAGCACCGCAGTACCGTATAAACGGAGGCGTCTTGAAGGACCTACAGTTCGCGTTCAGACGACTGCGCCGCGCTCCTCTGTTCTCGGTTGCAGTAATGCTGATTCTCGGCCTTGGGATCGGTGCGAGCGCAACCACGTTGAGCGTCGTCAACGCGTTCATGTGGCGGCCGGTGAATGTGCCACATCCTGAGCAGTTGGTTCTGATCGGCTCGCGCTCCAAAGAGGGCCTCGTGCGCCCGATTCCGCTCCCGCTGATTGAGGCGCTTGCCCGTTCGGAGCTATCGAGCGATTCACCGTGCGCGTATAGCAGCGGCCTGGCGGCGACAGAGGCCAACAGGCAGTCGTCGTCAACCTCTCTCATGGTGGTTGCGGGCGATTGCTTCGCCGCCCTTCGGATTCAACCGCTGCTCGGGCGGGTTATTCGACCAGAAGAGGCGCCGTTTCAGGGGAAGGCCAGCGCCGTCGCCGTGCTCGGGTACGGGTATTGGCAGCGGATGTTCGGCGGCGCTCCCGACGTCGTCGGCAAGACCATCCGCATCGAGACCGCGACCGCAACGATTGTGGGCGTGCTCCCACGCCAGTTTACCGGCATCAGCAAGGACGTTGATACCGGCCTGGTTGTGCCGTTCAACTCACACCGCACACAACCCGGCGCTCTTTTTATCCTCGCTCGGCTTGGTGGTGACCGGCAGATCAGCCAGGTCGAAACTCAGCTGCGCACCGTCTGGGCGTCGGCGCTTGACGTCGCCTTGCCGGCAACGCTGACCGGTGCTGAGCGCCGTGCGGCGTTGGACGCCGAACCCGAGCTTCGATCCGCGAGCGCCGGCCACTCGACGTTACGGAATCTGTATGGTTCAACATTCGTGAATACTGCCTGGTTGACGGGCCTCCTGGTTCTCTTGACCAGCATCAACGTCGGTGGCCTGCTGTGCTCGCGCCTTGCGTCGAAACTCACAGAACTGGCGATCCTGCGTGGACTGGGCGCGACGCGTGCACGGATCGTGCGCAGCGTACTGATGGAAGCCGTGCTGCTGTCTTTTGGGGGTTGTGCGATCGGATTGCTTCTGGCCTACGTCGCGGCGCCCGCGTTTGTGACCCTGCTGCCGGTCGGCAATGTACCGTGGACCATCTCATTCGCGCCGGACGGAAGAGTTCTCGCCGCGGCGGTCGGCATTGCGACTCTCGTAGCCGTGGTGATTACAGCCATCCCGGCTTGGATCGCGACCCGCCGCCGCTCTCTGATGCTCGGCACCGATCGGAGCGTGACCCGCGCGACGTATCGATCGGCGCAGGTGCTCCTCGTGCTCCAAGTCGCGGTGACGTTGGTGCTCGTGTTCGGGTGCAGCCTGTTGGTCCGCTCGCTCGTGGCGCTCGACAGCGTCGATCGAGGGTACAGCGCCAATGACGTGCTGTCGATCAGGTTGACGTCAACTGCCGGCGGTTACAGCACACTGGACCAGCCCACCTACTACCGAGAGCTGATCGGGCGCGTCGGCGCACTGCCTGGAATTACTTCCGTCGGAATGGCGCGGTATTTCGGGACGGTTCCCGACGAACGTGGCTGGTACGGACCGGTCTCGTGGTCAGGCGAGGAGCAGGCGGCGACGACTGCGATTTATGAATACGCGTCTCCAGGATTCTTCCAGACCGTTGGCATTCCGCTCCTGCGCGGTCGCGATTTCTCGTGGTCGGATGCGCCCGGCTCGCTCCCGGTCGTGCTGGTGAGCGACAGCCTGGCGCGCCTACTCGAACCCGACGGCAACGTGGTCGGTCGCTCTCTCCGTTATGGAGCGGAGCCGGCGCGTCAGAAGCTGCAGATCATCGGTGTTGTCGGCAACACCAGCTTCGGAAACTCCCGGTCAACAGAGATTCGAACGGTGTACTTTCCAGCGATACAGGCCGGACAGGCCACGTACGGCACACTCCACATCAGAACGAAGGCAGATCTCGCTGCGGTGGCCGGGCCGGTTCGCGAGATCCTCACCAACATGGGTCACGAACAGGTCTTGGTGATGTCGACCATTGATGGGTTGTTCGAGAACTGGCTGGTTGCCGAGCGGATGGGCGCCACCGTGAGCACCGCGGTGACCGTGCTAGCGCTCTGCATCGCGTGTGTCGGCGTGTCTGCGCTGCTGGCGTATGCCGTCGCTCGTCGGACCCGCGAAATCGGCATCAGGATCGCCGTCGGCGCAACCGCTCGCGACGTGTCCTCCTTGGTGTTGCGCGACGCTCTTATCCTTGCCGGAGCCGGCGTCGGTCTCGGTATTCCGGCCGCTCTGATGTCTGCCCGAGTGTTGAAGTCGCTCATGTTCGGGGTCACGACGAGCGACGTGACGACGCTGATCGCGTCGGCCGCGCTGCTGATCGGCATTGCTGTGAGTGCCGCGGTGGTCCCCGCATGGCGCGCGGTGCGTGTCGATCCAATGATCGCATTGCGCGCGGAGTGACGTGCGTCTGGATGGCACCACCAGGTAGCTAGTCGTCGCGAAGGATTGACTTATCCTCGCCACGTCGCGGTTCGTGCCGTTCGGACCTGTGGAACCAGTTCGAGAGACTCTGTCTTCTTAACCTGTTCTTCTCCGTTCGTCCTCCGTTCCTCCGTTCCTCCGTTCCTCCGTTGTTCATCCGTTCCCTCCCTCTCCTCCGCCCTCCGTTTCCTCCTGCTAGTAAATGTAGGGAATCAATCGCCAGCGGACGCGGGCCTTGTAACGGTGATACTCGTCGCCAATCGCGCGATCGAGCGACCGTTCTTCCCACGGGATCGCGACGACCAGATAGATCGTCGTCATCACCGCAAAGACCAGCCGATCGAAGGTCATCGTGGCTGCGCCGAACACCATCAGCGCCCAGCCGAGGTACAGCGGATGGCGGACGAGGCGGTACGGGCCTCGCACCTGCAGCCCCGCGGGCCGCGTGCTGGAGCGGATGCCGGCCAGTTCGAGCGGATCGATGACGCCGACCGACGCCGCGATCAGCCAGACGCCCGCCACCTGAATCGCCGCGTGGGCGATGCGCGCGGCGCCACCGGTCTGTTCGAACGCGAGCCCGCCCAGCGGCCGCCAGGCCGCGACCACCGTGAACCACAGGGCGCTGGCGATCCACACGTAAAACGAGCGCAGCAGTCGATCGGGCACGTAGCGTGCAACCCACGCCTTGACGGGTTCGCGCGCAAACAGGCTGTGGTGCAGCGCGAAGACGAGGAACCAGGCGGTGTTGGCCGCGAGCGCCGGCCACAGGATGGGTCTGCCGAGGCGCGACGACGACCAACCAAACGCGTAAACGACGACGGTGGCCGTAAGCGATCCTACGAACAGGACGCCACCGATCCACACGAACGCCCGCTCCAGGATTTTTGTCGAGCTGGCAGTCTGATTGTTGGGCGGCACGGCAGAATTGCCGCATAGCATAGGGCACATATGCGTCACTCCGGCGAGCCGCGGGTCGTCATCTCGGGAATTGGGGTCGTGTCGCCGTTCGGCGTCGGCCGCGCCCGCTTCTGGGAGCACATCAGCCGGGGCTGCAGCGGCACGCGGGCGATCGCGGAGTTCGACGCCTCGGAGCTCGCCTCGCGCGTCGCGGCGCCGGTGTCGGGTGTGTCGATCGACGATGTGCCGGCGATCGATGGCGACGATATGTGGGACGAGGCGTACCGTGCCGACCCGAAGCGGTACTCGCGAGCCGCGCTGGTCGGCGTGATCGCGGCCCGCGAGGCCTGGATCGACGCCGGCCTGGGGCTCGGCGAGCCGGGCGCCGGCGTGGTCATCGGCAGCGGCGGAGGGGGCATCGACGTCGGCGAGCGGCAGTACTTCGATTTCTTCGTCGAGCGCGGGCGCAAGGTCACGCCCTACGCCATCCCGGTCTCGATTGTCGGCATGCTGTCCAGCGAGATCTCGATCTCGCTTCGGCTGCGCGGCATCAGTCATGTGCTCTCGTGCGGCTGCACGAGCTCGACCGACGCCATCGGCTACGCGGCGGCGCTCATCCGGTCGGGCGAAGCGGACGTGCTCTTGTCGGGCGGCGCCGACGCCTGCGTGACGCCCGGCATGATCTTCGGCTTCTCGAGGATGCGCGCGCTCTCGACCGCCTTCAACGATCGGCCGGCGGCGGCCTCGCGGCCCTTCGATCGGTGCCGCGACGGCTTCGTGCTGGGCGAAGGCGCCTGGATGGTGGTGGTGGAGCGCGAGGACCGCGCCCGGGCGCGGGGCGCACGCGCCTACGCGTCCATCGACGGCTACGCGGCGACCTGCGACGCTTATCACCGCGTCCAGATGGCGCCCGACGGTGAGGAGATCGTCCGCGCCATCGCGCAGGCGATTCACCGCTCCGGCCGCGACAAGGAGCGCATTGGCTACGTCAGCTATCACGGCACCTCGACGGTGATGAACGACGCCGTGGAATCGCGATCGGTGCGCGAGGTCTTCGCCGGCCACGCCGACCGGCTCGCCGGATCGTCGATCAAGTCGATGATTGGTCATCCCCAAGGGGCCAGCGGCGCGGCCGGGATCGTCAGCGCCGCGCTCGCCATGCAGCACGACTTCCTCCCGCCGACGATCAACCAGAGCGATCCGGACCCGGCCTGCGATCTCGACTACGTCCCGAACTGCGGCCGTCCCGCATCGATCGAAGCGGCGCTGTGCAACTGCCTGGGGTTCGGATCGAAGAATTCGGCGATCGTGATCGGCAGGGTGAACTGACGGTGGAATTGAAGATTGAAGATTGAAGATTGGCGACACCGAATTGGAAGTTCGATTCGCCAACTCTCGCGCGCAGCGCTGTATCAATCTGAAGTCTTAAATCTGAAATCTTAAATTTCCCGATCGCATACATGGACGACGTCCTGATCGTCGGCGCTGGTCCCGCTGGCGCGGTAGCCGCCATCGTCCTCGCTCGCGCCGGCGTGCGTGTCCGGCTCCTCGACCGCGCGGCGTTTCCGCGTGACAAGTTGTGCGGCGACACGATCAACCCGGGCACGCTCGCGATCCTTGCGCCGTCTCGGCCTCGCCGGCGGCATCGAGCCGCGGGGGCTGCCGATCGACGGGATGATCGTCACCGGCGAAGGCGGCGTCTCGGTCGAGGGACGGTATCCGGGTGGCCAGCGCGGCCTCGCGATCAGCCGGCGCGAGTTCGACGCCGTCCTGCTGGAGCAGGCGATCGCGGCGGGGGCCGCGTTCGACGGCTTCGCGGTCCGTGAGGCGATCGTCGACGGTCCAGACACGGCGCCAATCGTGCGCGGCGTCATCGGGACGGCCGGCCGGCATCAGCTCCACGCGAAGGTCGTGATTGCCGCGGACGGCCGGCGGTCCACGGTTGCATTCGGCCTGCGCCTCGCGCGGCACCCGCCGCGGCCGAAGCGCTGGGCGATCGGCGCCTACTTCGAGGATCCGATCCGCTCGACGTTCGGCGAGATGCACATCCGCCGTGGCCGCTACATCGGCGTGGCGCCGATCGGGGGAGGCGTCAGCAACGTCTGCCTGGTGCTGCCGTGGTCGGGCGGTGACCTGTCCCGAGCGCAGTCGATGGATTGCGATTTCCGCGATCCGCCCGGTCTGCTACGCAACGCGATCGCCGCGGAACCCGATCTGCGGCACCGGTTCGACGGCCGCTCTCCGATACGGCACCCGATCATGCTCGGACCGCTCGCGGTCGACGTCGCGCAGGGACGACATCGCCGGGCTGCTGCTCGCCGGCGACGCCGCCGGGTTCATCGATCCGATGACCGGCGACGGATTGCGATTCGCGGTCCGCGGCGCGGAGCTCGCCGCGGCTGCCGCGCTCGAGGCCCTGACGCATGGATGGACCGGCGTGCATGCGCGGCTCGCGGCCGCGAGGCGCCGCGAGTTTGCGCCGAAGTGGCGCTTCAACAGGGCGCTGCGTTCGCTGGTGGCGTCGCCGCCGGCGTGCACGCCGCTGCGGCCGGTGCCCGCATCGCTCCCGGCATCGTGCGCCGCCTGATTGTCCGGGCGGGAGATGCCGAGGCGGTCGCGTGACGTCGCCGTGATCGCGGCCGTCGTCTTTGTCCCGATGACGATCGAAGCGTTGCGCGCGGCGCGCAACGAGCGCGCGCAACGCGCGTCCGGCGGCATCGAACCCACCGGCGACGTCTATCCGATCATGCAGGTCGCCTATCCGGGCGCCTTTCTCGCGATGATCGCCGAAGGCGCGCTGCGTGGCGGCGCACCCCTGCCAGCGGTGACGATCGGCGCGGTCCGTATTTGCGTTGGCCAAAGCGCTGAAGTGGTGGGCGATCCTGTCGCTTCGGCCAGGCGTGGACGTTTCGAGTCATCGTCGTGCCGCAGGCGCCGCTCGTCGTCTCGGGGCCCTATCGGTTCATGCGACATCCCAACTATGTCGGCGTCATCGGGGAACTGGTCGGCGTCGCGTTGATGACCGGCGCGTGGATCGCGGGGCCGATCGACGACGGTTGGATTCGCGTCGCTGATTGCGAAGCGGATCCAGATAGAAACACGTGCGCTCGAGCGCGTTCGTAGGCCCGACCTGTAGTAGGCCCGAGCTTTAGCTCGGGCGCCTGGGCACCATCGTGCGGTTGTGGCAGCGGGCATGGGCGTTGCTGCAGTCGAAAGTGTGCCGACACGCCTTCGGCGCCTGCCAAACTTTTCGTACACCGGTCCACATCGATATCTGCTCACGATCTGCGCGTACGAGAAGCGTTCGATCTTCACTGTGAGTGCTGTTGTCGACGTGGTGCGTACGCAAATCCTGATTGCTTCGCAGGCCTGTGGGTTTGAAGTTATTGCGTACTGCTTCATGCCTGATCATGTGCATCTCGTCGCACAAGGAGTGACGGATGCGGCTTCACTTCCGGACTTCATGCAGCGTGCAAAGCAGCGCTCCGGTTACCACGGCAAACGCGTGATCGGTCACGCCGTATGGCAGGCGGGCTACCACGACCGGGTGCTTCGGTCAGAAGCAGACACGCCTGCCGTTGTGGCGTACGTGCTAGCGAATCCGGTGCGAGCGGGCCTCGTCGAGAACCCTGGCGACTACTCGTTCAGCGGATCCGGATCGCATACGTTGGCCGAATTGCTGGAGTACGTGGGGGAGCGAGGGCGCAGCCCGAGCTAAAGCTCGGGCCTACAGAGCAGGAGACCACGCAGAGACAGAGTAGGCCCGAGCTTTAGCTCGGGCGCATGTCGGGCGTGTCGGCGCTCAGGATCGACGCCCGGCCCCGATCCGACCCGGCGGCTATAATACGAGCCAGGATGATGCGCTTCTTCCACTTGCTGCGGCCGTCACGCCCGATGACCGCGCTGGCGCTTTCGATCGCCGTCGTGATGCTGGCGCTGACGATCCCGAAGGCCGTCGCGCAGTCGTCGCGCAAGCTGCCACCCGGCCTCGCATCGGCCAACGTCGCCATCAACGAGGGACGCTACGACGAGGTCGCGACGCTGACCGGCACAGCTCGACGCGCAGGATCCGGCGGTCGTCGCCGTGCGGGCGCGCGCGATGATCGCCCGCGGCCGCTACGACGAGGCGATGGCGGCGCTGCAGCCGGCGGCGGCGCGCGCGCCGTCGAGCGACGCGGCGCTCGAGCTGGGATTGCTCCAGCAGATGCTCAGCCGCCCGGAGGCGCGCGACGTGCTCGACGCGGGTCGCCTCGCGTGCGCTCTCCGCGACGCGATGCCGCCGAGATGGCCCGCGGCGCCCGCGCGCTGCAGGTGCTGAATCACTTCGAGGATGCGCAAGCCGCCTTTCGCGATGCCGCAACCGCGGCGCCGCGCGACGCGGCCATCAACACCGCGTGGGGTGAGTTCTTCCTCGAGCGCCAGTGCCAGACGTGCAACACCGAGGCGGTGAAATCGTTCCAGATGGCGCTGGAGCGGATCCGCGCTACGTCCCGGCGATCTTCGGCCTGGCGCGCGCGGTCGCCAACGACAACCCGCCGGCCGCCATCGGCACCGCGCGCAAGATCCTCGAGATCAATCCGTCGCACGTCGACACGCACCTGTTCCTCGCCGGGACAGGCCGCCGACGCCGGCAAGCGCGACGAAGCGCGCCAGTTGATCCAGAAGGCGCTGTCGGTGAACCCGTCGAGCCTCGACGCCCACTCGCTGCTCGCCGCTCTCGCCTACGTCGAGGACAAGACGCCGGAGTTCGAGGCCGAAGTGGCCAAGGTGCTGGCGATGTCGCCGGGACATGCCGAGGTCTACCGGGTCGCCGCCGAATACACGGCTCACGCCTACCGCTTCGACGAGGCGGTCGCGCTGGTCCGGCGCGCGCTCGGCATCGCGCCGCGGCATCAGCAGGCGCTCGCCGATCTCGGGATGTACCTGCTCCGCACCGGTGACGAGGGTGGCGCGCGCAACGCGCTCGAATCCTCCTTCAAGCTGAACCCGTACGACGTCGTCACCTACAACCTGCTCGAGATGATGGACACGCTCGACACGTTCATCACCACCGAGCAGCGGGAGATCGTGCTGCGGATCGACAAGGCCGACGCCGCCGTGCTCCAGGCAGCCGACGCTGGAGCTTGCGCGCCGCGCCCTCGACACCCTGAGCAAGCGGTACCAGTTCACGCCGAAGGGGCCGATCCTGATCGAGATGTTCCCGAAGCACGATCACTTCGCCGTCCGCACGGCGGGCCTGCCGGGCATGATCGGCGCGCTCGGCGCCTGCTTCGGGCGGGTGGTGACGCTCGATTCGCCGCGGGCGCGGCCCGGGCGAGTTCCAGTGGGAAGCGACGCTCTGGCACGAGCTGGCGCACGTCATCACGCTGCAGATGTCGAACCAGCGCCTGCCGCGATGGTTGAGCGAGGGCATCTCGGAATACGAGGAAACCGTCGAGCGGCCGGGCCGGTGGGGCCGCGCCGGCGACTTGATGTTCGCGAACCTGATGAACCGCGGCGAGACGATCAAGCTGAAGGAGCTGAACGCCGCGTTTCAGAGTCCGCAGCTGATTGGCGTCGGGTACTACCAGGCGTCGCTGGTGGTCAAACACATCGTCGAACGCTTCGGCGCATGAAGGGCTGCGCCGGCTGGTCGCGCGTTCACGCCAAGGGCATGGACGACGAGTCGGGGCTGAAGGCCGCGCTGAACGTCGATTTCGACGACCTGCAGGCGAGCTTCGACAAGGCGATGGAAGCGCGGTTCGGCGCGCTGCGGGCGGCGCTCAAGCCGCCGAGCGGCGATGCCGAGCTGCTCAAGATGCCGGTCGACGCGCTGAAGGCGTTGGCGAGCCAAGAATCCGGACAGCTTCCCCGTCCACATGGTGCTCGGCACGTCGCTGCGCCGGTACAACGACCCCGATGGCGCGCTCAAGGCGTTCGAGCGCGCCGCCGAACTGGTGCCGATGGCGACCGGCGACGACAATCCGCACCTGCAGATCGCCCAGATTGCGATCGAGCAAAAGGATCTGCCGCGCGCGATCGCGTCGCTCGAAGCGGTGATGAAGCACGATTTCGACAACGTCGACGTGGCCCGCGAGCTCGTCAAGCTGATGCGGGAGGCGAAGGTCGCCGATCCGGCGCGCCTGCAGCCCGTGTACGAGCGGATTACGGCGGTCGATCCGTTCGATGGCGAAGCGCACGCGGCCCTCGGCCGCCTGGCGATGCAGCGAAGCGACTGGGACACCGCGGTCCGCGCGTTTCACGCCGTCGTCGCGCTGAAGCCGGTCGATCAGGCGGGCGCCTACACCGATCTCGCCGAGAGCTACCTGAAGAGCGGCCAGCGCGCCGAGGCGCGCAAGCAGGTGCTCGCCGCGCTCGAAATCGCCCCCAGCTACCAGCGCGCGCAGGACTCTGCTGCTGACCATCGCGGAGGCCAAATGAACGACGGCGTCGTTCGACGTTCGACGTCCGTCGTTCGTCGGGCGACTCTCGCCGCGCTGCTCCTTGCGTTGATTCCCGTTTTCCAGCCGGCGGCCGACGCGCAACTGGCCGGGGCCAGCGACGAGCGGTTCGCCGGCCTGCAGTGGCGCTTCGTTCGGATCAAGTACCACTACCACGCCGAAGGCACCAACGAGCCGCAGGACTTCTACGGCGAGCCGTGGTACATCGACGCGCCCGGCGGCCGAGCAGAACCTGTCGCGTCGCGTGAAGACCGCGACGGCGATCCAGGTCGAAGATCCGATCGTCCTGTCGCTCGACGATCCGCGCCTCTTCGAGCACCCGTGGATTTACTTCGTCGAGCCCGGCAACCTGAAGATGACCGACGCCGACGTCGTCGAACCTGCGCGAGTTCCTGCTGCGCGGCGGCACGGCGATGTTCGACGACTTTCACGGCCCGATCGAGTTCGACAACCTGGCCGCGGAGATGAAGCGCGTCTTCCCCGACCGCGAGATCGTCGACTTCCCGAACGACCATCCGGTCTTTTCCTGCTTCTACCGCCTCGACGGCTACCCGCAGGTGCCCGGCCTCGGCATCGTTCATGGCCGGTCGCACGCTGGGAGAAGGGCGGCTATGTCGCCAAGCTGCGGACGATCTTCGACGACGACGGCCGGCCGATGCTGTTCATCAACTGGAACACCGACATGGGCGACGGCGTCGAGTGGTCGAACGTCGAGGAGTATCCCGGCTACATCAAGTACACCTCGCTGGCGTACCGGATGATGATCAACGAGATCGTCTACTCGCTGACGCATTGATGACGCCCGAGCTAGAGCTCGGGCCTACGACCGCGCTGCGATTGGGACTGTGTAGGCCCGACCTTCAGGTCGGGCGTGCGTCATGGAGACCGATGGACGCCGTGACAGCGAGCGCGGAACGGGTGGCCGAGGGTCGCGAGCGGATCCTCGGCGAGCTGCGGAAGGTGATCGTCGGACAGGACGAGGTCGTCGAGCAGGTCCTGCTCGCGCTGTTCACCGGCGGCCACTGCCTCATCACCGGCGTGCCCGGCCTCGCCAAGACGCTCCTGATCAAGACGCTCGCCGAGATCCTCGATCTCGACTTCAAGCGCATCCAGTTCACGCCCGACCTGATGCCGTCGGACATCACCGGCACCGAGATCCTCGACGAGGGCGAGGGCGGCCGGCGCCTCCGCTTCGTGAAGGGGCCGATCTTCGCGCAGATCATCCTGGCCGACGAGATCAACCGCACGCCGCCGAAGACGCAGGCCGCGCTGCTCGAGGCGATGCAGGAGTATCACGTCACCGCGGCCGGCCGGACCTATCCGCTCGAGCAGCCGTTCTTCGTGCTCGCGACGCAGAACCCGATCGAGCTCGAGGGCACGTACCCGCTCCCCGAAGCGCAGCTCGATCGCTTCATGTTCAACATCGTCATCTCCTACCTCTCGCAGGACGACGAGGTGCGCGTCGTGACGCAGACGACCGGCGCCGGCATGGCGGCGCCGGCGCGCGTCCTGTCGGGGCCGGACATCCTGCAGTTCCAGGAGCTGACGCAGGCAGGTCGTCATCGCCGAGGAGATCGCGCGCTACGCGGTGCGGCTGGCCGATGCGTCGCGTCCCGGCCGGCCGGGCGTCCCCGAGTTCGTCGAGAAGTGGGTCAAGTGGGGGGCCGGACTCCGCGCCTCGCAGGCGCTGGTGCGCGGCGCGAAGGCGCGCGCGCTGATGCACGGCCGCTATCACGCGTCGATCAAGGACATCCAGGCGCTGGCGAAGCCGATCCTCCGCCATCGCATCATCACGAACTTCTACGCCGAATCGGAGCGCGTCAATTCCGACGCGATCGTCGATCGGCTGCTCGAATCGGTGCCCCTGCCGAAAAGCGGGATGTAGCGATGCCCGCAGGCGTGCGCGAGCGGCAGTTCCTCGACCCGGCGGTCGTGGCGCGGCTCGGTACGCTCGAGCTCAAGGCGCGGACGATCGTCGAAGGGCTCCTCTCAGGCCTCCACCGCAGTCCGTTCAAGGGCTTCAGCGTCGAGTTCGCCGAATACCGTCAGTACATCCCCGGCGACGACCTCGCGACCATCGACTGGAAGGTCTACGCGCGCAGCGATCGGCACTACGTGAAGAAGTTCGAGGAGGAAACCAACCTCGATTGCCACGTGGTGCTGGACGCGAGCGGATCGATGGCCTACGGCTCCCATGGTCTCACCAAGTTCGAATACGCGCAGTGCCTGGCCGCTTCGCTCGGCTACTTGATGAACCGGCAGCGCGACGCCGTTGGCCTCACCGCCTTCGACGACCGCATCACGGCGATGCTGCCGGCGAGCGCCCGGCCAGGCCACCTGCGGGCGTTCCTCATCACCCTCGATCGCCTGCAGCCCGGCCGCGAGACCGACGTCGCGAGGCCGCTTCATCAGCTCGCCGACACGCTGACCAAGCGAGGGATGGTGGTGCTCATCAGCGATCTGCTCGACGAGCCAGAGCGTGTCGTGCGCGGCCTGAAGCACTTCCAGTTCCGTGGCACCGACGTCATCGTCTTCCACGTGCTCGATCCCGATGAGATCCGGTTCCCGTTTCAGCGGGCGACCCGCTTCGAAGATCTCGAAACCGACGAGGAAGTGCTGGCCGTGCCGTCGCTGGTGCGGGCGCACTATCTGGAGGCGATGGGCGCGCTCGTCGAGCGGTACCGGCGGGAGCTGGGCGCATGCGGCATCGACTACTGCCAGCTGTCGACCGAGCAGCCGCTCGAGATCGGACTCGCTCGCGTATCTCTCGACCCGAGCGCGGAAGATGTGACGGTCGGGTGCTGCGTGCTGCGTGCTGGGTGCTGAGTAGCGAATGATGTCATTTCTGTCCCCGCTCTTCCTCGTAGGTGCTTTGGCCGCCGCGGTGCCGATCGTGCTGCACCTGCTCAAGCGGGAGCCGGAGGCGCGCATCAGGTTTTCGGCCGTGAGGCTGCTGCGCCGGGCGCCGGTCGAGCACACCCGGCGCCGGCACCTCAACGAGCTGCTGCTGCTCCTGCTTCGCGTCGCCGCGCTGCTCCTGCTCGCGCTCGCGTTTGCGCGCCCGTTCTTGTCGTCGGGCGCCGCGTCAGCCTCCGCCACGCTGTCCGTCGTCGCGCTCGATACGTCGTTGAGCCTGTCGGCACCGGGCCAGTTCGACAAGGCGCGCGAGCGGGCGAGGGCGGCGATCGCCGGCGCAGATACGGATCTGGTCGCGCTGGTCACCTTCGCCGACAGCGCGGTTGTCGCCGCTCAACCATCGGCGGATCGCGGGCTGGTGCAGTCGGCTGTCGACACCGCCGCGCCGGGCTTCGGCGGCACCCGTTACCGGGGAGCCCTCAATGCTTCCGCCGATCTGTTCGAAGGCCGCAGCGGGGCGCTGCTCGTCATATCGGATGTCCAGGCCAGCGGCTGGAAGACCGGCGACGACGTCCGCTTGCCGGCAGGCGTCGAGCTCGAGGTGGCGGACGTCGGTCCGCCTCCTTCGAACTTTGCAGTCGTCGGCGCGCGGACATCCGGCGATCGATTGATTGCCGCGGTGCGGAATGCGGCTGGCGAAGCGCGCGATGCCCGAGTACGACTGACGGTGGATGGCCGGGCCGCGGGCGACGCGCTGGTGACCGTCGAAGCCGGCCAGATAGCCGAAGCGGCTCTGCCCACGGTGCCGGGACGTGACGCGACCATCACGGTCGACGATCCGATGGGAGCGAGCGGGGACAACGCCTGGCACATGGTGCTCGAAGCGGCCAGCCGTCCGGCCGTCCTCGTCGTCACCACCACGGGCGATCTCGATCGCGACGCGTTCTACCTGCGTCGCGCGATTGCGGCCGCCGGCCGGAGCGGCGCTTCGTACGAAGTCGAAGGCATGGCCACGTCGCGGTTGTCGGCGTCGGATCGAGCGGCCCTCGACCGTTATGCGGCAGTCGTGCTCCTGTCGACGCGCGGCCTCGAGAGCCGCGGCCGCGAAGCGATCGCCGGGTACGTGCAGAGCGGCGGAGGAGCGCTTGTGGCGATCGGGCCACAGCTCGATCCAGAGGTGGCGTCGGGCACGTTCGCCGGAACGCTGTCCATCGCTCCGCCGGAGGCCGGAGCGCGAGACGCGACCCGGTCGCTGGCGCCTGGCGACGTCCGCCACCCGGTCATCGAGCCGTTCGCGGGCCGCACCGCGGGCCTGGGCCTGGCGAGGTTTCGAAGGATCGGCCGCATCGATGTCGCCGCTTGTCACTTGCTTGCGCGGTTTTCGACCGGCGAGCCGGCCATCGTCGATTGCGCCCACGGCCGTGGACGCGCTGATCGCCATCGCGTCCGATCTCGACAACGCCTGGAATGATTTTCCGCTGCACGCGTCGTTCGTGCCGTTCATCCACGAGGTGGTCCGCTACCTCGGAGGGCGCGAGACCGCGGCGTGGCGACTACCTTGTTGGCGACGTCCCAGCCGGTGTTCCCGCCGTGCCGGGTTTCGCGTCCATTACGGTTGCGGATGCTGGTGCGGCGCGCGTTGCCGTTAACGTCGATCCGGCCGAGTCGGCGGCCGAACGGCTGACCCCGGGAGAGTTCGAGGCGCCAATCACGCGCGTGAAGCAGGGCGTCGCCGATCGAGCCGGCAGCGGCGTGCAGCAGCAGGAAGAACGCCAGCACGTCTGGCAGTACGTGCTGGGCCTGATGGTTGCTATGTTGGTCGTGGAGAGCCTCGTGGGCTCACGGACGAGCTGATTGTAGGCCGACCCTTCTAGGGTCGGCATCATTAGAAGAATGTCTGATTTCGATCCTGTCCGGCAACTGATCGACCGCGTGCGCGCGCGGTGGCGCCGCCTGGTGCTGCTGCAGTCCGCGACGCGCGCCAGCCTGGCGCTGGCGGGCGTGCTCGCGTTGGCGCTGCTCGCCGCCGCGTGGACGACGCGTGCGCCGCTGCTGCTCGCGGCCGTCGCCGCCGCGGCCGCGCTCGCGGCGGCTGCCGCGCGTGGCGTGGGCGTTCTGGCCGGCTCGCGACGTACCGTCAGACGCCCGCGTCGCGCGCTTCGTCGAAGAACGCGAGGAATCGCTCGACGACCGGCTCGTCAGCGCCGCGGAACTGGCCTCGTCGGCAGAGCCGCCGACGACGATCGGCCGTCTCTTCACCGACGACATCGCACGGCGCGCCGCCGGCGTCGATCCCGGCGTGATCGTGCCGCCGGAGGCGTTGCGGCGCGCGGGTTTCAGGCCACGCTCGCGCTGCTGCTCGTTGCGGTCATCGTGTTTGCCGGCCGCGGCACGATTCGCGAGGCGGGCGACGCGTTGTCGCTCCGGCTGTTTCCGTCGCGCGTCGCCCTCGAGGTCACGCCCGGCAGCGTCCGCCTGCCCGTCGGGTTCGCCGCTGACGATCGAGGCACGCTCGTCGGGCAACTCCGCGCCGGTGGTCGCGCAACTGTTGCGCGCCGACGTCAATGCGGGCGCGGAGCCGGCCGACTGGACGCCCACCGAAATGGCTTCGGGAGCGCCGGGAACATTCACGCTGGCGTTCGACTCCGTTGAGGCGTCGTTCAAGTACCGCGTGGCCGCCGGCGCTGCTCGGTCGGAGATCTTCGAGGTGCAGGTCGCCCGCGCGCCGCGCGTGGCGCGGATCGACGTCGAGTACTCGTATCCCGCTGCGCTCCGGATGGCCCCGCGCGTCGAAGAGGACACCGGCGACATCTACGCGCCGGAAGGTACCGACGTGCGGATTCGCGTGCGCACCGACGGCGAGGCGGCGACCGGCAGCATGACGCTCGCGAACGGACGCACGGTCCGACTTGACGCCCGAGCCGCCAACGCTGGTGTCGGATGCGTTGAGAGTCGTCGAGGACGGCTCGTATCGTGTCGCGCTCGCCGACCGTGAAGGCCTGAAGAACCCGGGCGACACTGAGTATTTCATTCGCGTGCTCGAAGATCGCCCGCCCGACGTGCACGTCGTGCGGCCGGCGCGGGATCGCGCTGTCACACGTCTCGAAGAAGTGGAAATCGAGGCTGAGGCGGAGGACGATCACGGTGTCGATCGCCTGGAACTCGTCTACGCGATCCGCGGCGGCGCCGAGCGCGTGATCCCGCTGCGGATCGATGCGGGGCGGCCCGCGGTCAACGGCCGCCACACGCTGTACCTCGAGGACCTCGACGTCCGGCCCGGCGATTTCGTGTCGTACTACGTCCGCGCCCGCGATGTCGCGCGCGGCAAGCGGCCGAGCGAGGTGCGCAGCGACATCTTCTTCCTCGAGGTGAAGCCGTTCGAGCAGGAGTTCGCGCTCGCCCGCAGCCAGGCCGGCGGCGTCGGCGCCGGCGGCAGCAACCGGTCGATCGACGATCTCGTCGCCGCCCAGAAGGAGATCATCGTCGCCACCTGGAAGCTCGATCGCCGGTCGCAGGCCGCCAGCGGCGCGCAGTCGGAGAAGGACATCCGGGCGGTCGGGCGCGCCGAGGGCGAACTCAAGACGCGCGTCGAGCAGACGTCCAGTTCCTTCCGCGATTCGACGATGCGCGATCCGCGCCGGCAGCCAGCCGCCGCGCCCTGCTGCACCTGCGGGCGCGCCGCCTGAGGAAGACGCGATGACGTCTGCGGCGCTCGCCATGGGTCGAGCAGTCGAGTCCCTGGACAGGTTGAAGACAACGGACGCGCTGCCGCCTGAAATGGAGGCGCTCAACCATCTGCTCCGTGCGCAGGCCGACGTGAAGCGCCGCGAGGTGATGCGCCAGCAGGCCGGCGGCGGCGGCGGCCAGAACCGCGCGTCGGAAGATCTGTCGAACCTGTTCGACAAGGAGCTCGCGCGCCAGCAGCAGACGAACTACGAAACGCCGACCACGACCGAGCAGCGCGACAGCGGCGACAGCGATCTCGACAGCATCCGGGAGCTCGCGCGGCGGCAGGACGAAGCGCTGCGTCGGCAGCAGGAGCTGGCGCGGCGCCGCGATCAGATGACGCCCGAGGCGTTGAAGCGCGAGCTCGAACAGCTGACGCGCGAGCAGACCGAACTGCGGCAGCGCGCGGAAGAAATGGCGCGACGGCTCGAGCGGCAGAACCAGCAGGGGGGACGCCAGAACCAGCAAGGCGCCCAGCCGCAGAACCAGCAGGCTGCTGGCCAAAGCCAGCAGGGTGCTGGGCGGAGCCAGCAGGGTGCTGGGCAGAACCAGCAAGGTGCTGGGCAGAACCAGCAGGGTGCTGCCGAGCGATTGCGCGAAGCGTCGCGGGCGATGGAGGCGGCGGCCGGCGATCTGCGCCGGCAGGATCCTCGGCAGGCCAGTGCGAGCGGCGGGCGTGCGCTGCAGGAGCTGCAGGAACTGCAGCAGCAGCTGCAGCGGGCCCAGCCGGACGAACGAAGGCGCGCGATGGGCGACATGCAGCTGGAGGCGAGACAGCTTGCCGACGAACAGCGTGCGATCGCGGCAGAACAGAGCAATGCCCAGGGCAAAGCCCCTGCCGGAGAGCAGGGGGCGGACACGCGCCGCCGGCTGGCGGGCGAGCAGGAGCGGCTCGCCGATCGCATGCGCCGGCTGCAGGACGGGCTGCAGGAGCAGGCGAACGCGCCGGACAGTACTCGGCGGCCGGCCCCGGCCCGGGCAGAGTCGAGGCCCGGCGATCGCGCTGCGGCGGAGCAGACGCGGAACGCGGCCCGCGACGCCTCGCGCGACATCGAGCGTCAGCGCCTGCCGGAGCGGATGCAGCAGTCGGCTGCCGAGATGCGCAACGCGGCTGGCGGTGATTCAAAAGAGGCAGGTCAGACGCGGCGCGACCAGGAAGATGTCGCGCGCGCGCTGGACCGGCTTGCCGATCGCATCGGCGACGCCGTTTCGCCGGGCGACGAGGCGTCGAGGAAGATTGCCGACCAGCTGACGCGCGCGCAGGACTTGCGCGACGAGATCGACAAGCCTGACGCGCGAGGTCGAACAGCTCGCCGAACAGAGCGGCCGTGGCAACACCGGCGACGCCGCCAGGCTGCGCGACGAATACAATCGCCGGCTGCAGGAAGCCCGCGAGCTGCTGAGCAGGTCGGCCGCGACAACCCGACGTGCGGAACGGCGGCATCGGCTTCACGTTCGAAGGCCAGGGCATGGTGATGTCGGCGCCGGGCACCGAGCCGTTCAAGCAGGACTTCGCGAAGTGGGAGCAGCTGCGCAAGCAGGTCACGCTCGCGCTCGATCGCGCCGAGTCGGAACTGTCCCGCAAGCTCCAGGCTCGCGACACCCGCGACCGCCTGGCCGCGGGCGTCGACGACGAGCCACCCGCCGCGTACCAGCAGCAGGTCGACAGCTACTTCAAGTCGCTCGCCGGCCGGAAGAAGGAATCTAGGAATTGAATTCGCTCAATTCCAAATTTCATTCGATGCAGTTCGCAGCCCCAATTCCATGGTGGGCGGTCGGACTGGTGGCGGTCGCGGTTGCCGCGGTCGCGTTCTGGTCGTATCGCCGGCCGCTGGCGCCGCTTGTCGGAGGCGCAGCGCTGGACGCTCACCGCGCTGCGGGCGCTCGCGCTCGGCGCTGGTCGTGCTGTTTCTCTGCCGCCCGGTCATCCTGCTGCCGCCCGTGGCCGATCGCGATCTCGTCGTCCCGGTCCTCGTCGACGTGTCGCGCAGCATGCGCATCGCGGACGCGGACGGCGCGACGCGGCTGGCGCGCGCCGCCGGCATCTTCGAGCAGGACATCGCGCCGTCGCTGGCTGGCGCGTTCACCACCGAGGTGTATGCGGTCGGCGATTCATGGACTGCCGCCCAGCCAGCCGACTTGCCGATCGGACGGGAGGCGAAGCAACCTGGCCGAAGCCGTCGACGCGATCCGCGAACGCTATCGAGGGCGCCGGGTGCCTGGCATCGTGCTGATTTCCGACGGCGCGACCACCGGGAGCGCAGAGGCTCACGCCGAAGGCGCGCCGCTGTTCACCATCGGCGTCGGGTCGGCGCACGGACCGAGCGACCTCGAGGTCGTGGGGCTGTCGGCAGGCGATCCTCGCA
This sequence comes from uncultured Acidobacteriota bacterium, assembly GCA_963825245.1. Lineage (GTDB taxonomy): Bacteria > Acidobacteriota > Vicinamibacteria > Vicinamibacterales > CAVVIG01 > CAVREM01. The sequence continues at coordinate 311,766 of CAWGSJ010000013.1, read as the reverse complement.
TCGATCAGACGTCGATCGACCTGCGTGTGTCGACACGTCAGCCGCGGCTACGGCCGTTCACCGTTTCAGCTGCGCATCCTGGCCAACGGCCGCCTGCTCGAGTCGCGAGACGTGACGCCCGCCGCGAATGGATCGCCGGTCGAGCAGGTGATCACCGTCTCGCCCGAAGCGGCCGTCGCGACGGTCTACACCGCCGAGATCGCGTCGGCCGACGGCGAAGCCGTCGTCGAGAACAACAGCGCGATCGGTGCTGGTCAGCCCGATCGGCCGGAAGCGCCGGGTGCTGGCGCTCGCTGGAGCGCCCGGCTACGAGTTCAGCTTCCTGTCGCGCGCCCTCGCCAGGGATCCCGGCCTCGAGTTCGATTCGATCGTGCGGAAGGGCCAGAACGAGAGTGGGCAGCACACCTTCCTGGTGCAGGCTGGCGGCGGCCGCGCCGCGGCGCTCACGTCGGGCTTTCCGGCGAGCCGCGAGGCGCTCTATGCGTACGACGCCCTGATCGTCGTCGAACGTCGAAGGCGACTTCTTTCGCGCGCGCGCAGCTGACGATGGCCGCGGAGTTCGTGTCGGTGCGAGGCGGCGGACTGGTCGCGCTGGGAGGCCGATCGTTCGCGCAGCGCGGCCTGATCGGCACGCCGCTCGAGGAGGCGCTTCCGGTCGAGCTCAACGATCGGCGCGGCGGCCTGGCGCGCGCAGCCGCGGATGCGGAGGGAGCGCCCGGCCGAATGCCGTCATGCTGACGCCGGAAGGCGAAACCCACCCGGCGATGCGAATCGGGCAGACCCTGGAGGAGACACGCAAGCGCTGGGTTGCGCTGCCGCCGCTCGCGGCGAGCGCCGCCGCTCGGCGGCCCGCGGCCGGGTGCCACGGTTCTCGCGGTGACGATGGCCGCGAGCGGTGCGCGGTATCCGGTCGTCGCCGTCCAGCGCTACGGACGCGGCCGGTCGATGGTCTTCGCGCGGCGAAGCGTCTTGGCGCTGGCGCATGCTGGCTCGCGCCGACGATCGCACCTACGAGCGCTTCTGGCGTCAGGCTGCGCGATGGCTCGCCACGCCGGCGCCCGACCCCGTCTCGGTCGTCGTCCCGGCTGCTGCCGAGCCGGGCGGTCCGGCGCAGATCGAGGTCGAGGCGCGCGACGCGGCGTTCGTCGCCCGTGAGCGACGCCAGCGTGACGGCGACGGTGACCGGTCCTGGCGGCAGCGCTCAGCGCTCGTGCTGCGCCGAGACCCGGAAGTTCCGGGCCGTTTCGTCGGCCAGATGACGCCGGATGTGGCCGGCCTGTACCGGGTGCAGGGCGAGGCGCGCCGCGGCATGCGATCGCTCGGCCAGATCGACGCGTGGTTCCACGTCGGCGGCGTCGATCGCGAGTTCGCGGATCCGCGGCTGAACGAGGGATTCCTTCGCCGCCTCGCCTACGCGATCGGGAGGCGAGTACCCTCGCGGCCGGCGACGCCGGCCGGCTGCCGTCGTTGCTGCGCTCGTCGGCGCCGCACGCGCTCGAACCGGAACGGCGCGACCTCTGGCACGAGCCGTGGACCTTCGCGCTCGTCGTCGCGCTGCTCTCCGCCGAGTGGATCCTGCGTCGCCGTTGGGGTCTTCGATGAGAGTGCGCTCCACGCAGGCGTCGCCTGCCTGCTCTTGATCGGCGTCGCCGGCTGCGCGGCTGCCGATCGCTACGCGGTCGTCGTGACCGGTGCGTCCGGCGGAGCGCCGTACGCCGAGAAATACGATGCGTGGCGCAACACCTTCGTTGCCACGCTCGAGACGAAGCTCGGCTATCCGCGGGATCACATCGTCGTTCTCGCCGAAGAGGCGGCGCCGCCGGTGCGCCGCGCCACGCGCGACGAAGTGCGGGCGGTGTTTCAGGATCTCGCGATGCGCGTGGCGAAAGACGATGTGCTGCTCGTGCTGCTGATCGGGCACGGAACGTCGGGCGACGAGGGCGCTCGGTTCAACCTGGTCGGTCCCGACCTGACGGCGGCCGAATGGGCCGGCGCTCGTCAAGCCGATCGCCGGGCGCGATCGTCTTCGTGAACGCCGGCAGCGGCAGCTTCGAGTTCCTCGAGACCCTCGCCGGCCGCGGCCGGATTGTCCTGACCGCCGCCGACTCGGCCGCGCAGCAGTACGAGACCGTCTTCCCGCAGTTCTTCATCGAGGCGTTCGCTGCCGAAGAGGCCGACCTCGATCGTGACGGCAAGGTGTCGATCTGGGAGGCGTTCCAGACGGCGAGCGCCGGCGTCAAGGGCTGGTTCGAGGATCAGGGCCGTCTCGCGACGGAGCGGCCGATCCTCGATGACAACGGAGACGGGATCGGCAGGGAAGCGGCGGAATCAAGGCTCCGGACGGCGCCCTGGCTCGAGTCACCTATCTGCAGCGCGATCGATCCAGCGGCCGCTCCTGCCGACGCCGAGCTCGCGGCATTGCTGCGGCAGCGTGCCGACCTCCAGTCGCGCATCGAACGCTGCGCGCCGACAAGGCGAACGTGCCCCCCGATCAGTACGAGCGCGAGCTGGAAGCGCTGCTCGTCGGAGCTCGCCCGCCTCGAACGGCAGATTCCGATCCAAGTCTTGAGCTCGGGACTGCCGGGTCTCGGATCGCTCGGTCGGCTCGGGACTCGGTCGGGACTCGGGGCTGTGCGGACATCGGCTCGTGAGATTCCGCAGTTCGCGCCAGGCTCGCGACTACTTCCGGCTGAGATCCGCTACGAAATGACGGATGACAGGAAAAACATTCTGTGACATCGAGCATTTGTGCATGCGACCGTTTGCCGCCGGCGGAGCTGACTGCCGGCGCAGCTGGACGCACCGCAGATCACAGACCGTCGCGGCAATTCGGACGGTTCGTGATTCTGCGTTTCACCATGCGCGTTGCTCTGACGGCGCTGGTCGCATCAGGATCAGGCACGCGACGTGTCGAGTGTGCCGCCCGGAGTGTCCGGCGTGTCCGTCGGCAGAGCTCCGATTGTCGCGCATTCCAAAGTCCGAATTCCGAATTCCATGCCATTCGCTACTGCTCCGCCCACCACTCGCTCGTTCGCTGGCGCTTGCGGAACACAAAGACGCCTCCCAATCCGGCGACGAAGCCGGCGACGTGAGCGACGAAGGCGATCCCGCCGCTCGAGGCTGTTCGCGGTCACCGCGATCGCCCCGGCGCTGAACAGCTGCAGGACGAACCAGAATCCGAGCAGAAGCACCGCCGGCAGTTCGACGATTTCGAAATAGAAGAAGAAGATCGGTATCAGGGTGAGCACGCGCGATTGCGGGTAGAGCACGAAGTACGCCCCCATCACGCCGGCAATCGCGCCGCTCGCGCCGATCGTCGGCAGCGTCGACGAGGGATCCATGCCGACGTGGCCGAGCGCCGCCACGATGCCGCAGAGCAGGTAGAACGCGATGAAGCGGCCGTGGCCCAACCGGTCCTCGACGTTGTCGCCGAAGATCCACAGGTACCACATGTTGCCGATGAAGTGCATCCAGCTGCCGTGGAGGAACATCGAGCTGACGAGCGTTGGCGTGCTGAAGTCCGCGGGGACAACGCCGTACAACTGCAGGAAGACCGGCAGCAGGTCGCCGGGAACCGTCAGCTCGTACAGCCACGCGGCCGCGTTCAGCACGATCAGCGTGACGGTGATGTAGGGCGTGGAGCGCGACGGGATGACGTCGCGCAGGGGAATCATCTGGACAGTTCCATGAAATTCAAGATTTCAGATTTCAGACTGATGTTCGTGGAGTGATGATCGCGACCGCCACGCCGCAGAGCATCAATGCCATTCCCCATGCGCGCAGCGCGGTGAAACGTTCGCCGAGGAGAAGGGCCGACGCCGCCACGCCGATCACCGGCACGAGCAGCGTGAACGGCGCGACCATCGACGTCGGATACATTGAGAGCAGCCGGCCCCAGATTGCGTAGGCAATCAGTGTCGCGCCGAAGCCCAGGTAGAGGACGGCACCGAGACTCGACCATCCGGCGCCGGCAATTGCCGCGAACAATCCGGGACCAGGATAGAAGTACGAGACGACAAGTGCCGGCAGCGGTGGGATCAGGCTCAGCCATGCCACCAGCGGCAGGATCGGCACCGGTCCGAGACGTTTTATCAGGATATTGCCGATCGCCCAGCTGAATGCCGCCGTAACGCCGACCGCGAGCGCGGCGATCGGGCCGGTTCCGCCGACGCTGAGCGCGATCAGGCCAAGTCCCAGGAACGCGATCAGCATCCCGACCACCGAATGACGGCGCGGCATGTCGCCCAGGAAAATCGCCGCCAGAACCACCGAGAACAACACCTGTGTTTGCTGAGTGACGGAGGCAAGGCCGGGCGGCAGGCCCATCGCCAGCGCCACGAACAACAGCAGGAACTGGCCGGCGAACAGCGTCAACCCGGTCGCCACCAGCGGTCTCCAGGCAACAGGCGGCCGAGCGACGACGAGCACGGGAAGCGCTGCAATCATGAAGCGGAGCGCGGTCAACTGCGGGGGCGAGAGAGCCTCGAGGGCGACGGCCGACGCGATGAAGGAGAGACCCCACAGCGTGGCGGCAATCGCGGCCAGGGCGATGCCTCTGCTCCGGCGTCATTCAGGCGCTGAAGGGAAAACCGCGTCGTTCACAGTTCTCCGTTCACGGTTCTCGGTTCGGACGGAACAAGAACGAAGAACGTAGAACGAAGAACGACCGAGCTACCCGATCGTCGCCGACCGCGCCGCTGCTGCGGCCGCCGCCGCACCGCCACGGATGCGTTCGATCATCCGCTTCAGGTCGTTGTCGCCGACCGACTTGCGGTGCTCGCCCATCGTGATGACCTGGTGGTAGACGAGGCCGAGCTCGTCGTTGGTCAGCACGAAGCCGAGCGTCTCGCAGCGGCGCTGCACGGCGTGCCGGCCAGAATGCCGGCCGAGGACGAGCTGCTCGGCCGTCTGGCCGACGTCGCGCGGGCGCATGATTTCGTAGGTCCGCGTGTCCTTCAGCATCCCGTCCTGGTGGATGCCGGCTTCGTGCGCGAAGGCGTTTCTGCCGACGATCGCCTTGTTGGCCTGGACCGGCTCGTCGGTGACGCGCGACAAGCAGCTGGCTCGTGTCGAATAGCCGCTCGGAGACGATGCGCGGTGTCGTACGGCAGGCGATCCTGGCGGACGCGCAGCGCCATCACGATTTCCTCGAGCGACGCATTGCCGGCGCGCTCGCCGATGCCGTTGATGGTGCACTCGACCTGGCGGACGCCGCCCTGGATGGCGGCGAGGCTGTTGGCCACGGCCAGCCCGAGGTCGTCGTGGCAGTGCGTGCTGAAAATCACCCGGCCGGCATTCGGCACGCGGCGGATGATGTCCTCGAAGAACTCGCGCAGGTCTTCCGGCGTCGCGTAGCCGACGGTGTCGGGCAGGTTGATCGTGGTCGCGCCGGCGTCGATCGCGGCCTCGACGACGCGGCACAGGAAGTCGCGGTCGCTGCGCGTGGCGTCCTCCGCCGAAAACTCCACGTCGTCGGTGAAGGTCCGCGCCAGCTTGACGCCGTCGACGATCTGCTCGAGGCACGTCTCGCGCGAGATGCGCAGCTTGCGCTCGAGGTGCAGGTCGGACGTGGCCAGGAACGTGTGAATCCGCGGCCGCTCGGCCGGCTTCAGCGCGCGCGCCGCTTCCTCGATGTCGGCGCGGCGGCAGCGGGCCAGCGCGGCGATCACCGGCCGGCGCACTTCGAGCGCGACCTGCCGCGTGGCTTCCGAATCGGCCGGCGAGGCAATCGGGAAGCCCGCCTCGATGATGTCGACGCCGAGCGCGTCGAGCGCCCGCGCCAGCGTCAGCTTCGACGGCACATCCATCGAGAAGCCGGGCGCCTGCTCGCCGTCGCGGAGCGTCGTGTCGAACACGATGACGGGCGTCGGTGTGTCGCTCATGACAGTCTGTTGTAGCGGTGCGGTCGCCTAGAAGTCAAAGTGATAATCATTACGTTATAATAAGGTAATTTTATGGACCTGGCCGCGCTGCGCATCTTTCTCGCGGTTGCCGAAGAGCGCAGCTTCTCGCGCGCCGCGGCCAAGGTCCACCGCACCCAGCCGGCCGTCAGCCAGGCGGTCCGCCGCCTCGAGGTCGATCTCGGCGAAGCGCTCTTCGACCGGTCGTCGAAGAGCGGCACGCTCACCGACGCCGGCAAGGTCCTGCAGAACTACGGGCAGCGGCTGATCCGGCTGGCGGAGGAAAGCGAGTCGGCGATCCGCGAATTGCGCGACCTGCGGCGCGGCCGCGTGCTGATTGGCGCCAACGAGGCCGCCGTGCACACGCTCCTGCCGGTGATGGCGCGCTTCCGGCAGCGCGTTCCCGACATCGCCCTCGACGTCCGGCGCGTGCCGGCGCGCCAGATTGCGGTCGAGGTGCAGCAGGGCAGCCTCGACTTCGGCGCGCTGACGTTCCGTCCCGCCGAGAGCGGGCTGCTGGAGGTCGTCGTCGGCAGCGACGAGCTCGTGCTGCTGGTGCCGCCGACGCATGCGCTGGCGAAGCGCAAGCAGGTGACGATGGAAGACGTGGCGCACGAGCCGATCGTCGCGCACAACGATCCGTCGCCGGCGCGCGAGCGGGTGCTGCGCCTCTTCGAGCAGCATCACATCCAGCTGAACATGGTGATCGCGCTTCCCAGCCTCGACGGGATCAAGCGCGCGGTCGAGCTGAAGCTGGGTGTCGCGCTGCTGCCGCGGCGCTGCGCGATCACCGAGATCGCGAGCGGCCGCCTGGTCGCCGTGCCCGTCGCCGGCGTGTCACGCAAGCGCCAGCTGATGCTCGTCTGCCGCAAGTCGCATCGGTCACATGCCGCGAATGCGTTTCTGGCAGTGGCGCAGGAAAACGGCGGAAAGGATCCGGGGCTCGGTGCTCGAGGCTCGGGGCTCGCGTAGGCCGGCGCTTTCAGGGTCGGCATCTCCCGTCACTTCGCCGGAAACTTCACGAGCACGTAGGTGATGTGCTTGCCCTTGGACACCAGAAAGCTGTGAGGGATGCCCGCGGGAATGTGCACGACGTCGCCCGGACCGAGAGGATGGCGCGCCCCGCCCTCCAGCCGCGTGCCGACATATTCGCCGGCGCCGCTGCCCGCGCGGCGGCCGATCATTTCACCCCCGAGCTGCAGCGTTCCCTCGCCGCTCTTCACGATGACGACATCGACGATCGCATCGTGCTGCTCGGGTGCTCCATCGGCATCGCGATACAGCAGCCGGAACCGGTGATGGCCGTAGTCGGCCAGCGTCTCGCGGGCAGAGTGATCGGGGCCGACCTTCGTCGACAGCGCCGCGTCGCGCCTGGTCAGCTCGGCGGCGCTCCACAGACCAAACTGGGCCTGTTGAGCGGCCACCGACGGCGCGAGGAGAAGAACCGCAACGATGATGAAACGGACGGCCGTGTTCATTGGAAGCTCCTTGCGCAAGACCGCGTAGAATCTGCCATCGGACCTACACCGAGGAGGTGTCATGCGCAGGTGGTTGCCGATTGTCGCACTGATTGGAGCGTTCGTTCCCCATACGTCTTCGGCCCAGGCGCCAGCGGGCCAGGCTCCGCCCGCCGCTCCACGGCTGTTCGCGGCCGCCGGCGACGTAACGGCGATGATCGAGCGTGCCCGGAAGGAACGCAAGCCCGACCAGGCCAACTTCATCCAGCCGATCGTCGGACTGCGGCCGTTCAACGCGAACCTCGAGTATCGCGCGGCCGGCATCAACGCACCGGCCTCCTCCCACGACAAGGACGCCGAGCTTTTCTACGTCGTCGAAGGCTCGGGGACGGTGGTGACCGGCGGGACGCTGAAGGACGAGCGCCGTACCAATCCTGACAATCTGACCGGTTCGGCCATCGAAGGCGGGACCTCGCGCAAGCTGGCCAAAGGCGACTGGGTGCTCGTGCCCGAGAAGACGCCGCACTGGTTCACGCAGGTCGAGGGTGCGCTCGTCCTGATGTCGCTCCACCTCCCCCGGGAGTAGAGTCCGCGTTTCGTAATGTCCGCCTTCTGGCGGACCTGATCGCGTTCGTAGTGTCCGCCTTCAGGCGGACCTCCTCTACCGCCACAATGCCGGATCGAGCTTCCCAACCGGCTTCAGCATCCGGTGTTACGACGCAAGAAAGCGGCTTTTGCGCATGAAGGACGGCGAATACAGAGGAGAGGATCCGACCGATGCGATGGCAGCCAAGACGTGCCGGGAGTGGGCGGAACTGACCCGGCCGGCCGCCACGGACCCGCCCGACCCTCCTGCCCCGCGTTCCCAGCCGAAGTCCGCGGAGTTGCCACGGCGAGTCATTTGACGACTTTCAGGCGGGCCTTCCTGGCGTGAAAGACCTGCCGATCATCGAGCAGATGGCGAAGGATCAGAAGCTGGACGTGGTCCTGGACGCCGATTCTTCGATGCTCGTCTGGGTGGATCGGTCCGTCGATATCACGAGCGAGGTCGTCAAGCAGCTCGGCGAAAAGCCCTGAGCAGTGTCACAAACCAGCTGACCTGGGCCGCGAGCGAGCGCGCGAGAGAGCGTGTAGGGGAGTCCGAGGGGCGCAGCCCCTCGGGTAAGATACTGACATGAAGCAGACGGTCTCGCTCGTGATCGCGGCGACGATGGCGGCCGCCTCTCTTGCCGCGCAGTCGGGATTGTCGCAAATCACGACCTATGGCGCCGCGACGGGGTGGAAGGTGCCGCGGACGGTCGACGGCAAGCCGGATCTGCAGGGCGTCTGGGGCAACAACAGCGTCACGCCGATGACGCGCCCGGCCCAATGGAAGAACAAGGAGTTCCTGACCGACGCCGAGGTGGCGGAGCTGCGGGCGGTCGTGGCGCGCCACGCCAGCGACGGCGGCGACGCCATCTTCGGCGACATCGTCCAGCTGGCTCTCGCCGCCAAGGCGTCCGGGAAATTCGATCAGAACTCGTACGACCCGACTACCGGCAACTACAACCAGTTCTGGATGTCGGAGCGGGAATGGGACAACCGGACGTCGCTCATCGTCGATCCGCCTGACGGCCAGCTCCCGCCGCTGACCGCCGCCGGGCGCGAGCGCATCGCCCGTGCCGGCCAAGGGGCGCCGGTCGAGGGGTCGGAGAGCGGCCCGCGCGGCCCTGCCGACGGGCCGGAAGATCGACCGCTCTCGGAGCGCTGCATCACCTACGGCGTGCCGCGCATCCGCCCCGCCTACAACAGCTACATCCAGATCGTGCAGTCGCCGGAGACCGTCGCCATTCTTCAGGAGATGATTCACGACGTGCGGATGGTGCCGATGGCCGGCAGTCCGCGGCCGCCGCAGGGCGTGCGGCAGTTGAACGGCGTGTCTCGCGGACGGTGGGAGGGCGACACGCTCGTCGTCGAGACGACGAACTACGCCAATGGATTCCAGATCGGCGGCGGGGCCGGGCCGGTGCTCGCCAGCTCGACCCCGGACGTGCGGCTCATCGAGCGCTATACGCGCGTCAGCCCGGATTTCATCAATTGGGCGATCACGGTGGAGGATCCGGCAACCTGGACCAGGCCGTGGACCTTCATGATCCGCCTCAAGCGCACCGACGCCCAGGTTTACGAATATGCCTGCCACGAAGGCAACAGCTCGATGATCGGCATCCTGGCCGGCGCGCGAGCGGACGAAGCGAAAGCGGCGGCAGAGAGAAATAGCGAGCGAGCGCCGCGAGCGAGCCACGCGAACGGAGCGCGCCGGCGAAGCGGCGCGCGAGAGAGCGTGTGGGGGAGTCCGAGGGGCGAAGCCCCTCGGTTTATTTGACGATCTGATCGAGCGTCGACGTCGAAACGGTGTGGTAGGTGGGTCGCGCCTTCGCGTAGATCCGCCGCGCGTCGGCCTGGCCCCAGTCCTGTTTCATCAGATCTTCGTAGAGCGGCCGCAGGAACTTCCGCCGGCCCTGGCTCGTGAGGAACCGCTCGAGGGCGGGCATCGCCGGCCGGTAGTTGTTGCGGATGGCGATCCGCAGCCACGAGAACAGGATTTCGCTGTTGCCGCTGTCGGTCAGGCGATAGGTGCGATCGAGATCATGCAGCTGCGCCGGCGTCAGCTTGGTGGGCAGGTTGTCAAGGAAGTGCTGCCACTCCTGCGTGCTCCAGCTGCCTGGCCTGAGCGAAGCCGAAGGGCCGGCGCCGAGCGCCTTCGCGGTCGCGCCGCCGGCGAAAGCCTTGGCCTGGGCCTCGACGCGATCCAGCGCAGGTGACGTGACGACCGCGGCGTTGGCCGGCACGCCGGGCTTGAAGACCCACTCATCGAGCTGGAGGCGTCGTTCGAGCTCCGTGTCGCCCGCCACGAGGTTCTTGCGCACGTCGTCGAGAAACACCGCGCTCGTGATCGACTGGAACGCGTGCCGGTCGAAGTACGACCGCAGGAAGGTGTCGAACCGCTCCCGGCCGACTGCCGCCTCGATCGTTTGCAGGAATAGCGATCCTTTCTCGTACGGAATGTCGGTCGATCCCTCGTCGGGATCTCGTCCGGCCAGGTCGATATGCAGGATCGTGTCGCGCGACGCTGGACCACTGAGACGCGCGATCTCGGCGTCGAGGTCGCGGCGTCCGAGGACGCGCAGCATGTCTGCCCTCTCCTTGCCGTAGACCTCCTCCATGATCCGTGCTTCCAGGTACGTCGTGATTCCCTCGTTCAGCCAGAAATCGCTCCACGTGGCGTTCGTCACCATGTTGCCCGACCACGAATGAGCGAGTTCGTGTGCAACCAGCGACACCAGCGATCGATCCCCGGCGATGACGGTCGGCGTGGCGAACGTCAGGCGAGGATTCTCCATCCCGCCGAATGGAAACGACGGCGGAAGCACGAGCAGGTCGTAGCGGCCCCAGCGATACGGCCCCGCCAGCCGTTCAGCGGCTTCCACCATCCGCTCCAGATCGACGAACTCCGAGGCGGCTCGATCCAGCCCCGAGGGCTCGGTGTAGACGGCGGTGCGGGGACCGATCGCCTTGTCCGCGATGTCGCCGATCGCCAGCGCGATCAGGTACGGCGGCACGGGATTCGTCATCCGGAACTCGAACGTCCTCTCGCCGCTCGATCCCGCGGCGGGTTCGCTGACGTGCTCCGCGCTCATCACCGCGCGAAGCGGCGCCGGCACCGTGATCTTCGCGCTGTAGGTCTGCCTGATGCCGGGGCTGTCCTGCGTGGGGATCCACGTCCTGGTGAGAATCGCCTGTCCCTGCGAGAACAGGTAGGGCTGCCGCTTGCCGGCCGTCTGCTCGGGAGCGAGCCACTGAAGCGCGGCTGCTGTTGGCCGTGTCTTGTAGGTGATGACGACCGGCCCATCGCGGCCGCCCAGTTTCACCGTGAGCGGCCGTCCCTTGATGGGATCGGCGTCGCCAAGAACGTGCTCGAGTAGCGGCGCTTCCGCCATCCGTGACCTTCTCGACTTCGAGATCGCGGGTGTCGAGCACCAGTTCTGTGGCGCCGGCACGGCGCCCCACGGTCAGCGTCGCCGTCCCGCGGAGCTCGTGCGTCTGCATATCGGCGCGGAGGTCGAGCGCGACGTGCGTGACGCGAGCCTCGGCCGGCCGTGCAAACGAGTGAATGTCGATCGCGTCCTGGTGCAGCGCGGGGGCTTCCGCCACTCGCTCGGCGGGTGGATTCGAGCACGCAACCGCCGCGGCAACCAGCGATGCGCCGAACGCCGAACGCCGAACACTCAAGTTTTTTTGGCCCTTCGAGTCTTCGCGCCTTCGCGGTTGCATTTACGTGAGGCGGTCTATTGAAATCCGACGATATACGGCAGCCTATCGGACACCGAGCGAACTTGATCGAATGTGTCGAGCAGCATCGCGGTCGGGTTCCACTGACCGCTGACGAATGCATCGCGTAGAGCGGCAGGGACCGAAGCGGCAATCCGTAGATCGCCGGCTGTCACCCTGCCGGTGTCGACGTTTGTATCGATCGTGATCGCCGGATCTCGCTCGATCGCAGACTGCAGCGCGTCCACGGATGCATGGTCGGCGGTAAAGCATGGCATGCCCAGGACCGCCGCGTTGCCGAGGAAGATCTCGGAGAACGACTCGCCGACAATCGCCTTGATGCCGGACCGCGCGAGGCCCTGGGGCGCGTGCTCGCGCGACGATCCGCAGCCGAAGTTGCGGTTGACGACGAGGATGCTCGCGCCGGTGTAGCGTCGGTCGTTGAACGGATGCCTCGGATCGGCGGCACGATCGTCCTCGAACACGTGCCGTTCGAGCCCTTCGAAGGTGACCGCGCGAAGGAAGCGCGCCGGCATGATGCGGTCGGTATCGAGATCATTACCTCGCAGAGGTAATCCACGGCCGGTCACTTTGGTTATGGCGGACATTCAGCCTACTTTTTTCACTGGCGCTGGGGCCCCACCCCCAGCGCGAACTTACGCTGATGCTCGCCCTCGGATTTACTTGTCCTCGGGCTCGCATGGCCGCGGGCGCTTATGCGTGGACTTCCTCCAATATGTGTCTCACGTCGACCACCTCGCCCGCCAGCGCGGCAGCGGCGACCATCGCGGGGCTCATCAACAGGGTGCGGCCGGTCGGGCTGCCCTGGCGGCCCTTGAAATTGCGGTTCGACGACGAGGCGCAGACCTGCCGACCTTCGAGCTTGTCGGGGTTCATGGCGAGGCACATCGAGCAGCCGGCGCCTCGCCACTCGAACCCGGCCTTCGTGAAGATCTCGTGCAGCCCCTTCGCTTCGGCCGCGCGACGGACCGCCTGCGATCCGGGGACGACCAGCGCCTTGACGTGCGACGCGACGCGCCGGCCGCGGACGAGCCGGGCGGCCTCCTCGAGGTCGGACAAGCGTCCATTCGTGCATGAGCCGATGAACGCGACGTCGATCCGCGTCCCCTCCAGGCGCGCGCCGCGCTCGAACCCCATGAACGTGAGCGCTTCCTCGTCGGCGTTCGCGGCGATGGGCTCGCTGATCCCGACCGACTGGCCGGGGTTGATCCCCCAGGTCACCGTCGGCTCGATCGAGGCGGCGTCGATTGCGACGCGATCGTCGTAGGCGGCTCCGGGCTCCGAGGCCATCTGCCGCCACCAGCTGACGGCACGGTCGAATGCGGCGCCCGACGGCGCGTATCGCCGCCCCTTCAGGTACGCAAACGTCGTCTCGTCCGGGTTGACGTAGCCGACGCGTGCGCCGCCCTCGATCGACATGTTGCAGATCGTCATGCGCTCGTCGATCGTCATCCGGTCGAGCGTCGAGCCGCCGTATTCGTAGGCAAAGCCCACACCGCCCTGGACGCCGAGCCGCCGGATGATCGTGAGGATGACGTCCTTCGCATAGACGCCGGGCGGCAGTTGCCCGTTGACGTCGATGCGGCGCACTTTCACCGGATCCAGGGCGAGGCACTGCGAGGCGAGCACGTCGCGGACCTGCGACGTGCCGATGCCGAAGGCGATGGCGCCCAGTGCTCCGTGGGTCGAGGTGTGGCTGTCGCCGCACGCGATTGTCATCCCCGGCTGCGTCAGCCCGAGCTCGGGCCCGATCACGTGGACGATCCCCTGGTATTCAGCTCCGTCCGATCCCGGCGCCCACAGCTGGATGCCGTACTGCCGGCAACTGCGCTCGAGCGCCGTCGTCATCTCCTCGGCCGTGAGATCGATGAACGGCCGCGTCTGCGCGCTGGTCGGCACGATGTGATCGACCGTCGCGAACGTCCGCTCCGGGTAAGCCACGCGCCATCCGTGCTGACGCAGCATGTCGAACGCCTGCGGGCTGGTGACTTCGTGAATGAGATGCAGCCCGACGAAGAGCTGCGTCTGCCCGCTCGGCAACACGCGGACCGCGTGCGCGTCCCAGACTTTATGAAACAGAGTTTGCGCCACTGGTCATTCCCGTCCCGCGGGCACCACGTCCCCGCTAGAATACATCCATGTTTGCCCGGACTCCCATTGTAGTCGCTCTCATCGCCGCGGCCGCTTTCGCCGCGCATGCGCAACGCAGCAGCCTCGATATTCAGAACGTCGGTCTCCCTGCCGTGAACGTTGGCCTGGTGATGGACACGAGCCGCGCGCCAGGTACTCCCCAGACACGCGCGACCGCGATCGTGCGGACGGCCATTCGCGCAGATGGGCGGCGCCTGGATGTCACGCGGTCGGTCGCAGCGGGGCGCGTCATCGTTCGCTTCCGCGCCGAAGCGCCGCTGGCGGCGCGGGCGGCGGCGGTCCGCGAGGTTGCGCGTGGCGGCGCGATTGCCACGCGGCCCTCGTATGCCGACTTCGATCTGGTTCGCATCGATCCTGCCGACGATCCCGAGGCGGTGGCGGCGGCCCTCAAGGCACGGCACGCGGATGTCGTCGAAAACGCCCAGGCTGCATATCGTTGGAAAACGATGTTCAAGCCCAACGACCCGCTCTACGTCACGAGGCAGTGGAACCTCCCGTACTTGAACCTCGAGCCCGCCTGGGACATCCAACCGTCGGCGGGCTCCGACATCACCGTCGCCGTGCTCGACACCGGCATGGCGTTCCGGGCCGCCTCGATCACCACCAACATCCCGGCCTTCTCGGTTGGCACGCTTGTCTACCCGGCGCTGAACAACGTGACGATTCCATTTGCAGCTGCCGATCAACTCGTCAACGCCTCGACCGCGAATCGAATCGTCGCCCCGCACGACTTCATCTGGGACGACGACATCCCGCTCGACTTCGAGGGCCACGGCACGCACGTCGCCGGCACCATCGGCCAGATTACGAACGACAACACAGGACCGGCCGGGGTCGCCTTCAACGTCAAGCTGATGCCGATCAAGGTGATCGACGGCGTGTGGGATTTCCTGCTGGACTCGCCGAACTTCGCGACCGACGATCTGGTCGCGCGCGCGATAGGGTACGCGGTGGATCACGGCGCGAAGATCCTGAACATGAGCTTCGGGCGGACCGGTCCGCCGTCGTTCGTGGTCGAGAACGCGATCCGCTCTGCCGTCGGCCGGGGCGCCTTCGTGGTGGTCGCTGCGGGAAACGAGTACCTGGATGGCAATCCGGTGTCGGTGCTTGCGGAAATCTGCTCGCGCATCAACGGCGCGGTGTCCGTGGCGGCGATCGACCGGAACAAGCAGCACGCCTCCTATTCGACGGCGGGCTCGTATGTCGAGATCGCTGCGCCGGGCGGCGACGGTTCCCCCAGCATCGACACTTTCATCGTGCAGCAGACCTACGACTTCAACTTCACCGACACCTATCTGCGGTCGCCGTCACAGTACGCCGCACCTCGGTTCGACGTGCTCGCTTACGTCGGCTATGCCGGGACGTCGATGGCGACCCCGCACGTCGCGGGCGCTGCGGCGATCCTGATGCAGCAGGGCATCACGAGTCCCGCCGCCATCGAGGACGCGCTGAAGCGGACCGCCGTGGATCTTGGCGCGCCTGGGAAGGACAACTTCTTCGGCTACGGCCTGGTCAACGTGCGGAACGCGATGTTCGGAATCGGAGCCGCCAAATGAGGACCGCGACGCTCGTGTTCGTCCTGGTTTCGTGGTCGGCCGTCGCTTCGGCCCAGGGCGTGCTCGCAGGTGACGAAGACGCTCCGGCAGTGGCGCTGCGTCCGTACTTCGAGCTGAGCCGCCAGAAATTCTCCGCCGACAACACGTTCGAGAATGTGTTCGGCGAGACGTCAGCTCCGTTCTGGGGCGTGGGCGTCCAGGTGGCATTTTGGAAGGCGCGCATCTACGGTGAAGCGGGCCTGTCGCGCCTGACCCGCGAGAGCAGTCAGCTCGTCGGCGAGCGCGTGCTCGTCGAGCGGAAACAGCGTCTTCAAGCTGGGTATTCCGCTCCGTTCGACGTTCGAGCCCTGGAAGCTGGCCGGCGGCTACCGGTTCCACGTGTCGCCGCGCATCATTCCCTATGCCGGTGCCGGCATCGCGTCGTATCACTACGCGGAAGAGTCCGACTTCGCCACGCCGGAGGAGAACTTCGATGGTGACGGCACGGGCCCGCTGTATCAGTTCGGCGTCGAAGTCCGCGTCCACCGGTGGGTCGGCCTCACGGTGGGCGCCGAACAGTCGAGCGTGACGGGCATTCTCGGCAACGGCGGCCTGTCGCAGCTCTACACGTCAGGCGGGCTGGAAGAGGGCCGCGACGGCGAGGACGACCTCGGCGGCTGGGCCTTCCAGTTCAGAATTGTCGTCGGCCGGTGAGCAACGCCGGAGTTCGGCTGGAAGCCATCTCGTAAACCTAGTTGATCCGTCGCGAGCGAGCGCGCGAGCGAGCCACGCGAACGGCGCGCGCCGGCGAAGCGGCGCGCGAGAGCGTGTAGGGGAGTCCGAGGGGCGAAGCCCCTCGGGTAATAAATGTCCTGGGACGAATTCCGTCAGCGGTTCGGTGAATTTCTCCACGGCGCCGCGTACGGCCGCTACGAGCACGAGCTGCGGCGCCAGAGCGGCGAGCTGAACGATCTCTTCCTGCTGCTCTGCTTCATGGAGGCGACGGCGCTTCCCAATCCCGCGACGCTCTATCTGCTCGAGGTCTACCCCTACCTCCTCGAACAGTTCCACCTCTGGCACCGCCGGATGGGGATCGAGCACTCGCCGATCGGCAGCCTGCCATGCTGCTGAACACGCTCGACGATCTGCTCGCGCAGCAGGTCGTCTTCTTCGGCGGCAAGGGCGGGGTCGGGAAGACCACCTGCTCGGCGGCGTTCGCGCTGGCGGCGAGCCGCCGCGGCCGCAACGTCCTGCTGGTCTCGACCGATCCCGCGCACTCGACCGCGGACATCTTCGAGCAGCGGATCGGCCCGGCGGAGCGCGAGATCCTGCCGCGGCTCACCGCCGTGGAGATCGACGCCGAACAGGAGGCGCGGCGCTACATCGGCAACGTCAAGCGCGACATCGAGCGGATGTTCAGTCCGAACGTCATCCGACAGGCTCACCAGCAGATCGACATGGCCGCGGCGTCGCCCGGGCTCGCCGAGGTCGCGCTGCTCGATCGCATGATCGACCTCATCGTCGGACGTGCCGCGAACTACGACCTCGTCGTCTTCGACACGGCGCCGACCGGCCACACGCTGCAGCTGCTGCGGATGCCGGAGGCGATCACGACGTGGATCCAGGCGCTCGTCCGCCACCGGCGTGCCCTGGTCGAGATCGATCGAGGCAGCGAGCAGAGCGCGTCGAGCGGCCGCGAAGGCCGATCCGGTGCTCGACGCGCTGGAACGCCGGCACGAGCGGGTGGGACGGCTGCGCAGCA
Source organism: uncultured Acidobacteriota bacterium (assembly GCA_963825245.1). Classification (GTDB taxonomy): domain Bacteria; phylum Acidobacteriota; class Vicinamibacteria; order Vicinamibacterales; family CAVVIG01; genus CAVREM01. The sequence continues at coordinate 294,632 of CAWGSJ010000013.1, read as the reverse complement.
TCATCACGGATCGCCGGCGCACGTCGTTCGTGCTCGTCATGCTGCCGGAACGGCTGGTGATCGACGAGACGGCGCGCGCCGCCGAACTGCTTGGCGACGCCGGCATCGACCTGGGCGGCCTGGTGGTCAATCGCGTGCTGCCGGACGATCTCGAAGGGGAGTTCTTCCTCTCGCGCAAGGCGCAGGAGCGAACCTACCTGGATGAGATCGAGCGCCGCTTCAAGCGGTTCGCCCGCGTCATCGTGCGCCAGCTGCCGCGCGATGTCTACGGGACGGAGCCCGCTCACGCTGACATCAGGATCAGGATCAGGACTAGATTTGTCGGTCTCAAAGCCTGAGATCCTGATCCTGAGATCCTCGAATCTCCCGGGTGTATCATCGAAAGTGATGGCTCAGGGCCTGGATCGTCGGATCCGGCGTTTCGCCCTGCTCGGGGTGGTGCTGCACACGCTGTTCGTGGCCTCAGCGCCCTTCGAGCACCACGACCTGATCTGCCACCTCAAAACCCCGCAGCACTGCACCTCCTGCACCGTCGAGTCCCGTCGGGTCGAGCGCCGAAACGCATTCGACGCCCGGCGCTGCCGTCCTCAGTGACGCGGGCTCGGCTGCGGCTTCCGATCCGATTTCGGAAAGCGCTCTCCTCGCCGTCAGCAACAGCGGCCGTTCGCCGCCCGTCTCCGCCTGAAAGCTGATCACGAAAGGGTCTGAGTTCGCCGGCCGAAGTGGCGGCGGATCACCGCCCCTCCGAGGCCATCGTGCCCTTCGGAGTCGCTGATCCGCCGCGGCGTCCGCGAATCGATCCTTTCATCGTTCCATCAGTTTCAGAGCGGAGAGTTTATGCGGACAGCTCATGTGATGTTCGCTGCCTTGGCCGTGCTTGCCGCGGCGATCACCGCGGAGACGGCGGCAGCTCAGGGCGGAGCGGCGTTCAAGGGTCGACTGGTCAACTCAGTGTCAGGCATGCCGGTGGCAGGCGCGACCGTGCGCATCGAGGAACTGCGCCGGGAGACCGTGACGGCCGACGACGGCACGTTCACGTTCGACAACGTCGCGCCGGGCTCGTATCACCTGTCGGTCCGTTCGGAGGGGTACTCTTCGCGGCGAAGCGAAATCACGGTGGGGACCATAACCGCGACTTTGGTCGATGTGACCGTCGACCCCGAGCTGCACTACCACGAAATGGTCTCGGTCAGCCCCGAGCCGCGCAGCCAGTTCGAGTCCTATCAGCCGACATCGGTCCTGGTCGGACAGGAGCTGGGCAAACAGTTGCAGATGTCCCTGGGCGCGACGCTCGAGAATCAGCCTGGCGTCGCGGCGCGCAGCTTCGGTCCGGCGCCGTCCCGCCCCGTCATCCGCGGCCTCGACGGCGACCGCGTCCAGATCCTGCAGGACGGTCAGCGCATGGGTGATCTGTCGAGCCAGTCCGGCGACCATGGCGTGGCGATTAATCCGGCGGCGGCCAAGCGGATCGAGGTCGTGCGCGGGCCGGCGACGCTGCTGTATGGGGCAAACGCGATCGGCGGATTGGTCAATGTCATCACCGAAGACATTCCGACTCGCGCGATCGAAGGCGTGTCAGGCGACGCGACCTTCGATCTTGGATCGGGAGCCGACGAAGGCGGCGGCGCCGGCTCCGTGCGCGCGGGCAACGGCCGAGTTGCGGTGCACGCAGGCGCCGGCGGGCGCCGATCCGGCGACGTGGCCACGCCGGAAGGCGACCTGGTCAACTCGCAGTCGCGCAACGGGTTCGTGAACTTCGGCGCGTCGTGGACCGGGAGCCGCGGGTATCTGGGCGGCAGCTACGGCTACGACGACACGAAATACGGCATCCCCGTCGTCGAGGAGGGCTCGCTGCAGCTGACGCCGCGGCGTCACAACATCACGTTCCGCGGGGGCGCCCAGGATCTGACGGGCGCCTTCGAGTCGTTCCGCACCACGCTGGCGATTCGCCGCTACAAGCACGAAGAGCTCGAAGGGGAGGAGATCGGGACCGCGTTCACGAACAACACGACCGATCTGGAGGTCCTCGGATCGCACCGCGCCTACGGACGGCTCAAGGGCACCGTCGGCGCATGGGTGATGGGTCGCGCGTTCGATGCGGTTGGGGCGGAGGCGCTGTCGCCGGCGGTCGATCAAAATGCGACGGCCTTGTTCGCCTACGAAGAGCTGACGTGGCCGCACGTCACGGTCCAGCTCGGCGGACGGTTCGATCACGCACACTATTCCCCGTTCGAGGAAGACGACCGGTCGTTCGACAGCGGCTCGGCATCGGCGGGCCTGTTGTTCCGCCCCGCGGCGGCTCGCGATGCGCTCACGTTCGTAGTAAGCCTCGCGCGAGCGGCCCGGTATCCGGCGCTGGAAGAGTTGTTCTATTACGGTCCGCATCCAGGAAATTTCGCCTTCGAAGTCGGCAACCCCGGGCTGAAGCCGGAACATGCGCTTGGATTCGACGGCGGGCTGCGCTGGCGTTCCGCCCGCGCCTCGGGCGAGATTACGTACTTCCGCAACGACATCAGCGATTACGTGTTTCGGAACCCGCTGACTGCCGAGGAGTTCGAAGCGCGCCTGGATGAATTCGCCGAGCGCTTCCCCGGCCGCGGCATCGGAGAAGAGGCGGGTGGAGACGAGAGCGAGTTCCCAGTCGTCGAGTATGTCAGTGCCGACAGCGTCCTGCAGGGGATCGAGGCGCATTCGGACTTTCAACTGACGTCGCAGCTGGCCGCGGAGGTCGGATTCGATTACGTGCACGGCAGCCTGAAAGACACGGATGATCCATTGCCGCGCATTCCCCCGTTCCGGTTTCGCGGCGGCGTTCGATACGTGGTCAATGCGTTCCAGGCCGGCGGCGACGTCACGTTCACCGCGAAACAGGATCGGGTCTTCGGAGCGGAGACGCCGACCGACGGCTATCAGCTGTTGCGTCTGTTCGGCGCGTACTCATTCGGTTCGGGTCGAGGGGTCAGCACGATCACGGTCAGGCTCGATAACTCGACCAATGAGCTCTATCGGAATCACTTGTCGTACCTAAAGGATCTGGCGCCGGAAATGGGACGCAACTTCAAGGTCCTGTACAACGTGAAGTTCTGAGCGCCGCGAGGCCGGTGCCGGTGCGGCGCAGCGGAGGTCGTCGTGAGAGCGAGTACGCTCGTGTGGACCTCGGTCATCCTGTGCTGCGTCGGCGTCAGGCCCGCAGCGGCGCAGCAACAACCCGCGGCGAATGCCGCCGCGGCCCAGGAGCTGCGCGCCGAGATCGACCAGCTGAAGAATGATTTCTCGGCGCGCCTTTCCGCCCTCGAGACGAAGCTGGCGGCGCTCACTGGTCAGCCGCCGCCAGCCGCGCCGGCGCAGCCGCCGGCGGGCGGGCAACCCGGTGCCCAGCCAACCGTGGCCGTGCCGCCCGGCGCCGAGGGCGCGGGCGGGCCGAGCGGCTCGCTGCCGGTCTACGGGAACGTCACAGCCGCCTCGAAAATCTTCAACCCCGACATCGCCGTGATCGGCAACTTCGTCGGCGTCGGCGGGAAGAATGACGTGCGGCCCGAGCAGTCGCTGGCGATGCGCGAGGCTGAAGCGTCCTTCCAGGCGGTCGTCGACCCTTATGCCCGCGCCGACTTCTTCATGGCCTTCGCCGAGGAGGGCGTGGATCTCGAGGAGGGCTTCGTCACGTTCCCGACGCTGCCGGGCGGTCTGCTGCTGAAGGTCGGGAAGATGCGCGCGGGGTTCGGCAAGGTGAACACGTTCCATACCCACCAGATGCCGTGGCCCGATCGGCCGCTCGTCACCGAGAACCTCGTCGGCGGCGAAGAGGGGATTGCGGACGCCGGGTTCTCTGTGGCGGGGCTGATTCCCAACCGGTGGCTGTTCCTGGAGGCAACCGGCCAGGTCTACCGCGGCGACGCAGACGGTATTTTCGCCGCGACGCGTCGAGGCGACCTGAGTTACACGGGTCGGCTCCGTGGCTACCATGACATCAACGAGTCCACCAACGTCGATCTCGGCGGGTCGGTGATGCTCGGGCACACCGCGCCGGTCGAATTCGAGGCCGACTTCGATCCGTCACACACGACCACGTTGTACGGGTTCGACGCGACGGTCCGCTGGCGGCCGCTGCAGCGGTCGATCTACCGATCGTTCATCGGCCGTTCCGAGGTGGTGTGGAGCCGGCGGGAGCGCTCGACCGGCCAGATCGACAGCTCGGGCTTCTACGTGTCGGGCGACTATCAGTTTGCGCGCCGCTGGTTTGCCGGTGGCCGCCTCGATCAGTCGGACCGGCTCGACGAGGACGATCTGCGCGACAAGTCATATTCCGCGCTGGTCACGTTCTGGCCGAGTGAATTCAGTCAGCTGCGCGGCCAGTACCGCCGGACCAACTACGCCGACGGTCCGGCCGCCAACGAGTTCCTGTTCCAGCTCCAGTTCTCGATCGGCGCGCACGGCGCGCACCCGTTTTAGTCGGTAGTCGGTAGTCGGTGAAGGAAGTGAAAGAGGATTTCATGAAGAAGTTAATCGCTTTGCTGGCGCTGCAGTCGGTGCTGACCGCACCGGTCCACGCGCAAGGGAAGCTCAACGTCGTCACCACGACCGAGGATCTGGCCGCCATCGCGCGCGAAGTCGCCGGCGACCGCGCGGCGGTCGAGTCGATCGCGCGCGGCTACCAGGACCCGCATTTCGTCGAAGCGAAGCCCAGCTTCATCCTGCGCTTGCAGCGCGCCGACCTCCTGGTGGTGGTCGGCCGCGAGCTCGAAGTCGGCTGGCTGCCGCCGCTCGTGCAGCAGAGCCGCAACGCGCAGGATTCAGCCGGGCGCGCCCGGCGTACCTGGACGCGTCGCTCCAGGCGCGCATTCTCGACATCCCGCAGGGGCAGATCACGCGGGCGATGGGCGACGTGCACCCGCTCGGCAACCCGCACTACTGGCTGGATCCGGACAACGGCAAGGTGATCGCGCGCGCCATCGCCGGCAAGCTGTCGGAGCTGCGTCCGAACGACAAGGCGTACTTCGATCAGCGTCTCGCCGATTTCTCGCGGCGGCATCGACGAGGCCCGGCAGCGCTGGCAGGCCGCGCTGGCGCCGTTCAAGGGGCTGAAGGTCGTCACCTACCACCGGTCCTATTCCAACTTCGCCGACCGCTTCGGGCTCGACGTGATCGGCTTCGTCGAGCCGCGGCCGGGAATCCCGCCGACGCCGCAGCACACGCTCGATCTGGTCAACGAGATGAACCGCCAGAACGTGAAGCTGATCCTCGTCGAGCCGTACTTCGACCTGAAGACCCCGAACGCCATCGCGCGCCAGACCGGCGGCCGGGTCGTCGTGCTGCCGCCGTCGGTCGGCGGCACGAAAGACCGTGACCGACTACTTCACGCTGTTCGACAACGCGGTCAGCCTGGTGGCCGATGCCGCCCGGCAGACCGGGACGAAGTAGGACGCATGGACACCCTGAGCGTCATCGAGTTCCTGGCGGCCCCGTTCGCGGCCAGCCTGATCCTGACCGGCATCCACGCCTACCTCGGTGTGCACGTCGTCGAGCGCGGGGTGATCTTCGTGGACCTGTCGCTGGCGCAGATCGCGGCGCTCGGCGCCGCGATCGCGCTGCTCCTGCCGGTGTCGGGCGGCGACGCGCACGCGCCCGTCGTCTACTGGATCAGCCTGGCGTTCACCTTCATCGGCGCGGTCGTGTTCTCGACGATCCGCATCCGCCACGCGCGTATCCCGCAAGAGGCAATCATCGGGATCTGTTACGCGGTCGCGTCGGCCGCGGCGATCCTGGCCATGAGCAAGGCGACCTCTGAGAGCGAGCATCTGAAGGACATGCTGGTCGGGAACATTCTCGCCGTGTCGTGGGGGGAAGTCGGGAAGACCGCGCTGCTTTACGGCGCGGTGGGCGCGTTCCACTTCATCTTCCGCCGGCAGTTCCTCGCGATCTCCATGGACCCCGAGGGCGCCGAGGCGCGCGGGCTGTCGCTCCGCCTGTGGGATTTTCTCTTCTACGCGTCGTTCGGATTCGTCGTCACCTCGTCGGTGTCGATCGCCGGCGTCCTGCTGGTGTTCTGCTACCTGATCGTGCCTTCGGTCGCCGCGATGTTGTACGCTGACCGGATTGGCGCGCGGCTCGCGATCGGCTGGTCGATGGGCACGCTGGTCTCGGCACTCGGCGTGTACTTGTCGCTCGTGCTGGACCTGCCGACCGGCGCGACCATTGTCTGCACATTTGGCGTGGTGCTCATCCTGATGGCCGTCCTGCGGCCCTTCATTCAGCGCCCGGCGCATGCAGTGTCGTAACTGCGGCACCGAAATCGCCGACAAGGCGCTCATCTGCTATCGGTGCGGCACGGCAACCACCGAGGCGAAGTTCAAGCCGGCGCCGATCAAGACCGCGCCGCATGCCGGCCGGTCTGATCGCCGCGCTGACTGCGGCCGCGGCGCTGGCGGCCGCCGTGCTGTATTACGCGTGCTAGGCTTGAGAAAGCGGATGGCGGAGAGACGGATTAACGGGAGAACGGGCCGATCTCCGTTGCTTCGTTGCTCCGTTGTTAATCCGTTCCTCCGGGCACTCCGTTTCCTGAAACCAGCCATGACCGCACCGCTCCGCCACGACTGGACCGTCCCCGAGATCGAAGACATCTACACTGCGCCGCTGCCGGACTTGATCTTCCGCGCGCAGACCGTGCATCGCGCCCATCACCGGACCGACGAGGTGCAGGGCTGCATGCTCCTCAGCATCAAGACCGGCGGCTGTCCCGAAGACTGCGCCTATTGTCCGCAGTCGGCGCACTACCAGACCGGCGTCGCCCGCACCGATCTCGTCGGCCTCGACGAGCTGACGGAAGCGGCGACGCACGCGCGGGAGCAGGGCGCGACCAGGTTCTGCATGGGCGCGGCGTGGCGCGACGTGCCGGACGGCGCGCCGTTCGAGCGCGTGCTCGAGATGGTGCGCGTCGTGCGCGGGCTCGGGATGGAGGCGTGCTGCACGCTCGGCATGCTCACGCAGGAGCAGGCCGACGCGCTCGCCGCCGCCGGCCTGACCGCGTACAACCACAACCTCGACACCTCGCCGGAGTTCTACGGCCACATCATCACGACGCGCACCTACGACGACCGCCTGCAGACCCTGGCGCGCGTCCGCCGGGCCGGCGTGACCGTCTGCTGCGGCGGCATCATCGGCATGGGAGAGGATCGGGGCGTCCGCTACCGGCTGCTGCAACAGCTCGCAACGCTCGATCCGCATCCCGAAAGCGTGCCCGTCAACCTGCTCGTGCGGGTCGATGGCACGCCGCTGGCCGACGTCCGCCCGGAGGATCCGCTCGAGCTGGTCCGGACGATCGCGACCGCCCGCATCCTGATGCCGACGTCGTTCGTCAGGCTGAGCGCGGGCCGCCTCTCGCTCACCGACGAGGCCCAGGCGCTGTGCTTCGTGGCAGGCGCCAACTCCGTCTTCCTCGGCGATCGCCTGTTGACCACCCCGAACCCCGGCCAGACCCACGACGATCAGCTTCTGGCGCGGCTCGGGATGCGGCTGACGACGGAACGGGCCGTCACGGCGAATGCCAGCTGACCGAGGCCGGATTCGCCTCGCCGTCTTTCTCTGGCTGCTGTTCGCGTTCGTCGTCTGGAACGTCGTCTTCGATCGCATCCTGGTCGTCGAAGGGCGCGAATACGTCTACGCCGCCGCCGTGGCCGCGTCGAAGTCGGCGCCGTACGTGCTCGCGAGTCCGTGGATGCGCGCCGCCCAATCGCATGCGCTGTGGACCGCGACTGCCGCGGCCGGCGGCGTCCTGATGGTGGGTTTGGTGGGAATCGCGGCCGCGACTCGACGGAAGTCTGAAGCCTGAAGTCTGATCTCCGAAATTTGTAAATTCGACATTGTAGATTTCAGATGTCGCACCTCCATCCGCTCATTCACGATTGGAACGCTGAAAGCGCCGTCCGCGGGCCGGCGGTGATGCTCGACGACGAGACGCTGCGTGATGGATTGCAGTCGCCGTCGGTGCGCACCCCGGCGATCGAGGAGAAGCTCGATCTGCTCGAGCGGATGGACGTCCTCGGGATCGACACCGCGAACATCGGCCTTCCCGGCGCGGGCGCGCACGTGGCCGCCGACGTCGAGCGCCTGGCCCGATCGATCGGCGATCGGCGGCTGACGATCACCGCCAACTGCGCCGCGCGCACGGTCATCTCGGATATCCGGCCGATTGCCGAGGCTGTCCAGCGGACCGGCGTCCCGATCGAGTGCTGTGCCTTCATCGGCTCGAGCCCGATCCGCCAGTACGCCGAGGGCTGGACGATCGAGTTCCTGCAGAAGACCACCGAAGAGGCCATCGGGTTCGCGGTAAAGCAAGGCCTGAGGGTGATGTACGTCACCGAGGACACGACGCGCGCCGACCCGGCTTCTCTGCGCGTGCTGTTCACGACGGCGCTGCGCGCCGGGGCGTCACGACTCTGCATCGCCGACACGGTCGGCCACGCGACGCCCGCCGGCGCGCGGGCCGTGGTCCATTTCGTCCGAAACCTGGTGGCCGAGCTCGGCGTGGAAGCCGGCATCGACTGGCACGGCCACCGCGACCGCGGGTTCGGCATCGCCAACGCGCTCGCGGCCTGGGAGGCGGGCGCGACGCGGCTGCACGGCACCGCGCTCGGCATCGGCGAGCGCTGCGGCAACACGGCGATCGATCTGCTGCTCGTCAACCTGGTAATGAGCGGCGCCATCGAACGCGACCTGTCGACGCTGCCCGGCTACTGCGAGGCCGTCTCGCGTGTGTGCGACGTGCCGATTCCGCCGAACTATCCAGTGATCGGATACGACGCGTTCCGCACCGCCACCGGCGTGCACGCGGCGGCGGTGGTGAAAGCGTTCAGAAAGGGTGACCGCGAGCTGATGGACGCGGTCTACGCGTCCGTTCCCGCCACGCTCGTCGGCCGCGCGCAGCAGATCGACGTCGGCCCGATGTCCGGCAGGTCGAACGTCGTCTACTGGCTGGAGAGCCGCGGCTTGGCCGCGACCGACGACATCGTCGACAGGATCTTCAGCGCCGCCAAGGCTTCGAAGCGGACCCTGACCGCCGAGCAGATTCAGAAAATCCTCGATGAAGCCACCTCGAAGCAGTCCTGACGACCAGCACGGAAGCACGAACACGAAAAAAGAAGAAAAGCTCAAAACACGGACACGAACTGCTGCGACCAGCGGGCCGGCGAAGCCGGCCCGAGCGCCGCTGCGCGGCGCGGGTCGCAGAACAGACACGGTACGGTCCGGAACAGTCCGTGATCCGTTCGTGTCCGTCGTGTCCGTGTTGAAGCTTTTCGTGGAAGTATTTACTTGGCGAGAAGGATCTGCTCGAAGAAATCGACGGCGCGGGGATCCCTCGACTGACCGAGCCAGAACATGGCTTGCCGGCGGACTTCGGGCAGGCGGTGGTTGCGAGCGAGATCGATGAGCATCGGTACGCCCTCGCTGCGGGGCAGCTGGCTCAGGGCGAACACTGCGCGCCGCTTGACCTCGATCTCGGGATCGTCGCTCACGGCGCTGCCAATCGCCTTGAGGGCTTCGTCGCCGGCGCGCTGCGAGAGCCAGAAGAGTGCCTGGCTGCGCATGCGCGGCCGCTGATCGCTCCGCGCGAGCGTGATCAGGATTTTCTCGGCCGCGTCTCCGGGGTGCAGGGCGAGCGCTGAAAGAGCGGGCATCTGCACGGTGTTGAGCGTGGGCGTCGTATCGTCAGCCGACCGAATGAGCGCGGCGAGCCAGGCGACGCTCTCGTCCGCGCTGATCCCGGACAGCGTCGTCACGGCCACGCCGTCGGCGTCGACGTCGCAATCGAGCGAGAAGATCCGCAGCCGCGTGACCGACCGGTTCTCGATCCGCGCGAAGACGCGCATTTCGGACGGTGGCTCGACGACAATCCGCGCCGCGGCGGGCTCGGGTTGATTGCTGTTGTTCAGCACAATCCCGTCGCGCCCCTCGAGCCGGCAGCGGCCACAGCAGTCGGCGCCGCGCGACGCGGCCGAATCGAAGCAGCACATCCGCCGCGATCCGCCCACCATCGGCACGCGGTACTCGACCCAGCGCAACGCCGCCCTTGGCCGCGACCGCCTCGACCCGCTGCTGGAGCGTTTGTGCCGCCGCCGCGTCAGCAGCCAGCACGATCGCGATGGCGCACCCGCGCCCAGCACCCTACAGGATCCACCGAGCACCCTACAGGATCCACCCAGCACCCTCATTTCAGTAATTCCAACATGTAGTCCGTGGCTTCCTTCGACTTCATCATCGACAACCGCTCGACGATGCGCCGCTTCAGCGCGGCGTCCTTCTCGGCGCGGGCGAGCGCGACGAGCACGGTCGCGTTCTGCTGAATCATCAGCGCGTCGATCACTTCCATGCGGACGTCGGTGTTGCTGTCGCTGGTGTAGATCGATCGCAGCGTGTCGCTCGTCTTGGCCGATCCCATCGCCCCGAGGTTGCGGATCGCCGTGCGCTGCAGCGCCGGGTCCTTCTCCGAGGTGGCGAGCTTCGTCAGCGAACCGACGTTACCGCTCGACATCATGCCGCGAATGATCTGGTTCTTGACCTCCGCGCGACGTCTCGGTCTGGTACAGCTCGTCGAGCTCGGCGGTCGCGTTCATCGCGCCGAGCGATCGGACCGCTTCGCCGCGCAGCTCCGGCGCGTTCTCGGACTTTGCCAGGCCGAGCAGCCGCTGGCGATCACCCGCCGCGCCGAAGCTGCGGATGATGGCGCGCTTTACCGCCAGGTCGGTCGTCGATCGATACGCATCGTCCAGCACCTGGCGGTTCTCCGCGACCGCCGATCGCCCCGAGGTAGCGGATCGCGCGCAGCTGCAGATCGGGATTGAGGCTGCCCTTGGCGGCTCCCGCGATGATGTCGCGTGCGCGCGCGGAGCGGCTCTGGCTCAGTACGAACAGGGCGTTCTCCTTGACGCGGACCGTGCTCGGGCCGGCCAGGAGTCTGCTCGATCATCGGGATGGCCCGGTCGGGATCGCTGTTCATCAGTCCCCGCAGCGCCAGCAGCTTCAGCTCCTCGCTGGACTGGCCGTCTGGCGAAACCGATCGTGCCGGACCTCTGCCGGATCTCGACGTCGAGCGCCTGCGCGTCCTTCGCCCAGCGGCTCTGCGGGAACGCGTCTTGCTCATGTCCGCGAGCGTCGCGAGTGCGTCGGCGCGCTGATCGAGCTTCCACTGCGCGTAGGCCTTCCAGTACAGCGCCGCGTCTGCCCGCGTGCTGTTCGGCGCAGCCGCCACTCGATCGAGCGCCTCGAGCGCCCGTTCGTAGCGGCCTGAATCGATCAGCTGACGCGCATCTTCGTACGTCCCCTCGGCATCGCGTCCCCTGTCGACGCGCACTGGCCGTGGCGCGGGTTGAGGCCGCGGCGTGGGCTGGGGCTTCGGCGCCGGCTGGTAAAGGAAGTCCGCATAGAACTTATCGAGCTCGAAGAATGGAACGGTCGGCAGCGGCGGCAACGCCGCCAGTGGCGGCATTGGAGGCAGCGGCCCCACCGTCGGCATCGGTGGGAGTTCCGGCAATGTCGGCATCTCGGGCAGCACCGGCAGCGGCGGAACCGGTGGCAGCACGAACGTCTCCGGCGGTACGGGCAGCGGCGGCAGCACGGCATCGGCACCGGCTGGGCCGACGCGACATGGCCGGCGAGGACGAGTGAGGCTGACGAAGACGGCGGCAATCATTCTGGTCATATCGTGTTCCTGGGTGTTGGCGAGTGCGAGTCTCGCGCTCGCGCAATTCTTCGGAGAGGACGCGTACCCGGAACAGCAGGGCAGCAGCGTCGAGCCGCAGACGAATTTGATCGAGCTCCCGAGGCGTCAACGTCGCGGGTCCGTGGACGAGCTCGAGAAGACTCCGTTCGAGCTCGTCGAGCACCGCGGCGACCATTTCGTCGCCGGCGGCAGTCGATGCATCGCGATACAGGCGGTTCGCTGAAATGAGGTCGGACGCCCCCTGCTGCTGCGAGCTCACGTTGGCCGGTTGGTCGGCGGTGCCGTACGCGTTCACGAAATCGAGGAGCACCCGTTCCGACTGCTCGAGGTGATCGCCGACCACGCGCAGACGCACGCGCTCGCCTGCATCGGGAGTCTGACGACGTTCGGGCGCTGCGTTGGTCGTCTGCACCTGACGATCGGCGCGCGGCCACGAGAGCCCGGCGACGAACGCTGCCAGCACGAGCACCGCCACGGCGCCAGCCAGGGCCAGGCGATGCGGCCGCGTCCACACGGCCCACCATGGCGCTTCCTGCTCGGGCAGCTGGTGGCGGATCCGCTGCCAGACCTCGAGGCCGTACTGATCACCGCGTTCGGGCGACGTCGGGGTCGGTGACGAGCGCCAGGCTTGCGGTGATGTCGCTGTAGAGCGCGCGGCACGACGTCGCAAGCCGCCAGATGCTGCTCGACGCCGCACGCGGCGGCGATGCTCGCCGTAGTAGTAGAGAATCAGGTCGTCTTCGGTGTAATGCATTTCGTTTCCGCTGGCGGACCTAAGAGGTCCGTCAGCGCCACTCGTAGTTTCTTCACGGCTCGAAACACCGCGTGCTTCGACGCGCTCGTGCCGAGGCCGAGCGTGCGGCCGATCTCCTCGATGGATCGGCCCTCGTGATGCCTGAGCGCGAAGGCCGCGCGCTCGAGCGGGCTCAGCGCCGGCCAGCGCTTCGTCCACCCGCGTCCTCACCTCGCCGCTTTCGGCCAGCCGCTGCGGGTCGGGCGTCCCGGCCTGGATCGGCGCGGCCTCGTCGAGCGGATCGCTGACCCTCTGCTGCCTGGCATGCCGCGTCCGCATCACGTCCACCGCGCAATTCGCGACGATTCGGTGGAGCCAGGTCGCGAAGTTGGCGCGCGCTTCGAAGCGTCCCAGCTGCCGATACGCCCGCAGAAAGCTCTCCTGCACCACATCCTCGGCATCCTGTTCGTTGCGGGTCATCCGAAAGGCCAGCTGAAACGCACGCCGGCTGTGCCGCTCCACCAGGACGCGGAAAGCCTCGCCGTCGCCCTGCTGAGCGCGGGCGAGGACCGCTGCTACGTCGCTGGCGTCCATCCGAACAGATTAGACGGGCTTACGCGTCAACGGGTTAGGGGGCTGGAGGCTGGGGGCTGGGGGGCTGGGGGCGTTATCCCTGAAATTAGGAATTTGGAATTAGGGATTAAGAATTCTGAAGGGGCCAACGCAGTGATGGCGGCGGACGTCTACAGGGGCAACATGACCGGCGAGGCGGTCGCCCTTCCGACGAAGGCGGCGAACGCGGCCGCCGAGACGGCAGAGTGCCGGATCGCGCGGCTGTTCGATGTGCACCATCAGCGCTTGTACCGGCTTGCCCGGCGCATGGTGTCGACGACCGAGGACGCCCGCGACCTGGTGCAGGAGACATTTCTGAGGGCTGCGCGGTCGCCGAATTCGGTGCCGCAGGGTGCTCAGCCGGAAGAGGCCTGGCTCGTCCGCGTCCTCGTCAACGTCTGCCGGGACGGATGGCGGAAGCGCGCCACGCGGGCCCGGCTGGGCGGCGAGTCGTCACTGGGTGTGCTCCCGGGCAGCGATCCGGAGCGCGCCCTGATTGCGCGGCAGACGGTCTGGGCGGGTCTGAACCAGCTGCCGCCGCGGCGGCGCGCCGTCATCGTGATGTACGAGCTCGACGGGTTGCAGATAGCCGAGATAGCGACGCTGCTGGGCGTTTCGGCAGTGACCGTCCGTTGGCACCTGTCGCGCGGGCGGCGCGAGCTGGCGACAGGATAGTCAGCGTAGCGTCCGGCTTTAGCCGGACGTCTCGAGGGATCATGACGAACCTGGGGAAACAACTGCGCGACGGCGATCCTCTGGCCGACGCGCCCGCCCTGCCGCCGCTCGACCTGCAGCGGATCAGGCGGGTGGTCATCGCGGAGGCCACGCGGCCTCCGGCCTTGTGGTCGCCGCCGCCGCTGATGGTCGGCGTGACGGTCGCGGCGACACTTGCGGCGGGCGTGGTGATTGGCCAGCGGTTGCCGCGCCAGGCGCCGCTCCCCGCGGGCAGCGTCGAGCGGCCGGGGGCGAAGTCCGGCGGCAGGTGCAGTTCGATACGCCCGGCGGGACGCGGATCATCTGGGTCATCGATCCAGACTTCGACTTGTGAGAACGCCCATGAAGAAACCGTTAGCGGCGGTCGTGGCCTGCGCCCTGTCGTCGGCGGCGCCGGCGCTCGCGCAGGATTTCGAGCCGGCCGTCCGGGCCCTCGACTCCGCTCGGGCCAGGGTGCTGCTCCAGCAGTCGCACCGCGTGGTCGAATTGAAGCAGCGCGAGCTCGAGCAGGCGATTGCCAGGATCAAGGAGGTCGAAGCGGAGACGCAGCGGTTCCGCGAGGAGAAGAGCGCGAACCACGGGTTCAGCGTGATCCTGGCGGTCGGCGATCTCCAGGGCGGAGCCCCGACGCGGGATCTGCCCCCGGCCGCGAGCAAGGCGCTCGCCGACATGAGCCAGTTCCTGCCCTATAAGAGCTACGAGTTGATCGACGCGCGCTGGATTCTCGGGTCGCCCCGGTCGACGTCGCTGATTCGCGGCCCCGAGAACCGCGAGTACGAGCTCGAGCTGCGGACCTCGGCGCGGTCGGACAGCGAGGTGCAGATCAACTTCAACCTGCGCGACCCCAGGCAGGCATTCCCGTTCGTCGCGGGCCGCGGCTTTCGCACCGGGGCCGGTAACGGCACGGTGCGCATCGTGAAGCATCCCGGCCGCATCATCGACACGACGTTCAACATGGACGTCGGCGAAACGGTCGTCGTCGGCACATCGCGGCTGCAGGGCGACAAGGCGCTGATCGTGCTGCTCACGGCGGTGGGACGGTAGGCCCGAGCTTTAGCTCGGGCGTGTGCTGGGCCGGCGTGCGCCCGACCTAAAGGTCGGGCCTACCGGAGTTTGGATTCAATCTGCGGCAGCGCGGCGAGCAGCACGTCGCCGACGATCTGCAGGCTGCGCGCGCTGACGGCGTCGAGCGTGTCGTCGGCGGTGTGCCAGGCCGGGAACTCGAAGTCGATGAGGTCGACCGACGGCACGCCGGCCGCGAGGAACGGCAGGTGATCGTCTTCGAGCGCGAGTGGCGGACCGGCGAAGTAGGTGCCGAGCTTCTGCGCGTGGCCGCGCCCCTGATGATGCCGTCGAGCCACGGCGTCGAGTTGCGTCTCGCGCGTCAGCTGCAGGTCGCGGTCGCCAATCATGTCGACCAGGATGAACGCCTTCGCGTCGCCAGCGACCCGTCCTGCCGCGCGGCCGCGACGTAGTGGCGGCTGCCGTAGGTGTTGTCGGTGCCGGTCCACTCGACGACGGCCTCCTCGCCGTCGAGGAAGAGCAGCTCGATCGTCAGCGCGTTCTTGCGCGCCTTCAGGACGCGCGCGAGCTCGATGAGGAACGCCGCGCTCGACCCGCCGTCGTTCGCGCCGACGAAGCGGAACTCGCGGAAGCGCTTCGTGTCGTAGTGCCCGCCGATGATCAGGCGGTTCTTCGATGCGCCCGGGATGGTCGCGATCAGGTTGACCATCTGGATCGGCCCGGCCGGCGTCTGGTCCTCCCATGCCTGTTCGACGACCGATACGCCGGCGGCGGCGAGCTGCGCCTTGATGTAGCCGCGCGCCTGCTCGATCGCCGGCGAGCCCGCCGGCCGCGGACCGAGCGCGACGAGCTGCCGCAGGTGCTCCCAGGCGCGGCTCGAGTCGAACGCGGCGCGGCGCGGCCGCCTGCAGCGCGAGCGCGAGCAGAGGTCGCCAGCATCGGGTCAATCGCGTGCGACATGACCGATCACTCGATCCCTCATTGCCGCGCTGCTCTCGCGGCACGTATGCCCGCGCGGGCGGCGCCGGTGTAGATCTGCCGCGGGCGGGCGATCTTCTGCTCGGGATCGAGCAGCATCTCCTCCCACTGCGCAATCCAGCCCGCGGTCCGCGGGATGGCGAAGAGGACCGGGAACATCTCGACCGGGAAGCCCATCGCCTGGTAGATGAGGCCGGAGTAGAAGTCGACGTTCGGGTACAGCTTGCGGCTGACGAAGTACTCGTCCTCGAGCGCGATGCGCTCGAGCTCGAGCGCGATGTCGAGCAGCGGGTTCTTGCCGGTGACGGTGAACACGAGGTCGGCGATCTTCTTGATGACCTTCGCGCGCGGGTCGTACGACTTGTAGACGCGGTGGCCGAACCCCATCAGCCGGTCCTTGCCCTCGCCCGACTTCACCCGCTTGATGAAGTCCGGCACCCTGCGACACCGACCCGATCTCGTTCAGCATCCGCAGCACCGCTTCGTTCGCGCCGCCGTGCAGCGGGCCCCACAGCGCCGCGGCGGCCCCGGCCAGCGCCGAGTACGGATCGACGTGCGAGCTGCCGATGTTGCGCATCGTGCTGGTGCTGCAGTTCTGTTCGTGATCGGCGTGGAGGATGAACAGCACGTCGAGCGCGCGCGCCAGCACCGGGTTCGGGTGGTACTTCTCGGCCGGCATGCTGAACAGCATGTTCAGGAAGTTGCCGGTGAAGCTCAGATCGTTGTCGGGGTAGATGTAGGGCCGGCCGATGCTGTGGCGGTAGGCGTAGGCGGCGATGCTCGGCACCTTGGCGATCAGCCGCTGCATCTGGCGCAGGCGGGACGCCTTGTCGAAGATGAACTTCGCGTCGCGATTGACCGTCGACAGCGCGCCGACCGTGCTCAGGAAGATGCCCATCGGGTGGGCGTCGTACTGGAAGCCCTGCATGAACGTCTTCACGTTCTCGTGCAGCATCGTGTGCAGGGTGATCTCGCGCGTCCACGCCTGGAGCTGCGACGAGGTCGGCAGCTCGCCGAAGACGATGCAGGTACGCGGTCTCGAGGTAGTCGCTGTGCTCCGCGAGCTCCTCGATCGGGATAGCCGCGATAGAGCAGGATGCCCTTGTCGCCGTCGATGTAGGTGATGGAGCTGCGGCAGTTCGCCGTGTTCATGAACGCCGGGTCGTACGTCATCAGCCCGAAGTCGTCCGGCCCCGGCCTTGATCTGCCGGAGATCCATGGCCCGGATCGTGCCGTCCTGAATCGGCAGCTCGTACTTCTTCCCGGTCCGGTTGTCGATGACGGTCAGCGAGTCGCTCATAGAAGTCTGAGGTATGAAGTTGGAAGTCTCAGGGGCTTTCAGTTCAGCCATCGGACTTCTCCGTTTCCGGGTCGCTCGCCGGTTCGCCCGCGACCCTATACGTGCCGTCGGCCCAGCGGGCCAGATCCTGGGTTTTGCAGCGTTCGCTGCAGAACGGGCGCCAGGCGGGGTCCACCGGCTGCTTCCGGCAGAACACACACAGCCCCTCGTCCGGCGGCACGGGCATGAATTCTATTCTATGAGCGTCTGGGGGCTGGAGACTGGGGTCTGGAGACTCGAGGGTGGGGAGTCCAGCCCCCAGGCCGCAGTCTCCAGCCTCCGACTTCTACGCCCCTTCCCGGGCGTGGTGGCGGACGTCCCGGGCCGAGACGATGAAGATCACGTCCTCGGCGACGTTCGTGGCGTGATCGCCGATCCGCTCCAGGTGGCGCGAAATCAGGATCAGGTCGAGGGCCGGCTCAATCGTGTGCGGGTCCTGGAGCATGTAGGTCAGGAGCTCGCGGAAGATCTGGGTCTTGAGCGAGTCGAGCCGGTCGTCCTCGTTGAGCACCTGCTGTGCGAGCTCGATGTCGCGCCGGACGAACGCGTCCAGCGCGTCGCGCAGCATCGTCTGCGCGATCATCGCCATCCGCGGGATGTCGATCAGCTTCTTGACCGGCGGGTGCGCGACGTAGCGGCGGGCCGCCTCGGCGATGTTCACCGCCAGGTCGCCGACCCGCTCGAGATCGGTGTTGATCTTCACGGCCGCGACGATGGTCCGCAGGTCGGCGGCCATCGGCTGGTAGAGCGCCAGCAGCGTGAAGCAGCGGTTGTCGATCTCGATGTGCAGCGAGTTCAGCGGGTCGTCGCCGGTGAGCACCTGGTCGATGAGCGCCTGGTCGCGGTCGACAAGCCCCTTGACCGCCGGTCGCACCTGTTCCTCGGCAATGCCGCCCATCTCGAGCAGCCGGGTCTTCAGCTGCTCGAGCTCGTCCTGGAAGTGGCGTGACGACGCGTTCGACCGGCTCCATGCGATTAGCCAAACCGTCCCGTGACATAGTCCTCGGTCAGCTTTTCGGCTGGAGCCGTGAAAATCTTTTCGGTCCGGCCGCATTCGACCAGCTTGCCGAGCCAGAAGAACGCCGTGACGTCCGACACGCGCGCCGCCTGCTGCATGTTGTGCGTCACGATGACGATCGTATACCGCGTTTTCAGCTGGTAGATCAGCTCCTCGATGCGCTGGGTGGCGATCGGGTCGAGCGCCGACGCCGGCTCGTCCATCAGGATGATCTCGGGTTCGACCGCCAGCGCCCGGGCGATGCACAGGCGCTGCTGCTGGCCGCCCGAGAGCGCGAGCGCAGACGTATGCAACCGGTCGCGGACCTCGTCCCAGAGCGCCGCGGCCTTCAGGCTGTCCTCGACCCGCCCGCGCATGTCGTCGCGCGACGCCGCCATGCTGTTGATGCGGAGACCGTAGGCGACGTTCTCGAAGATCGTCTTCGGAAACGGGTTCGACTTCTGGAACACCATGCCGACGCGCCGCCGCAGGGCGACGACGTCCACGCCCGGGCGCGTAGATGTCCTGGCCGTCGATCAGGACCGAGCCTTCGACCCGGGCGCCCGGGATGATGTCGTTCATCCGGTTCAGCGACCGCAGGAACGTCGACTTGCCGCATCCCGACGGGCCGATGAGCGCCGTGACCTGATTCGGCATGAATCTTGAGGTTGATGCCGTCGAGGACCCGGTTGAGGCCGTAATAGAAGTTCATGCCCGTCACGTCGATCTTGGCGGGCCGAGGGGAGCCGACCGGAGCCGGAGAAGACGCCGCGGGCACAGGACGCGGCACGGCGGGAGCGTCAAGACGCATCTCTCTGCAGACTATCCCAGCCACACGCCGCGGCTTGTTAAGGCCGTGTAAAATCCAGCGCAGCGCCTGCGGCCATGCCGAGCCGAGGATGAGCGAATCCGAGGCGAGGCATCAGCGTAAGTTCGCGGCGGGGGTGGGGCCCCGCCGCCGGTGGAAAAAGAAGACCAGATGATGAAGTACTCCATTCCTGCGGTCGTTGTCGCCGCGACATTGATTCGTGACTGTCGGATCGACCGCTCGCGGACGATCGCAGACCCAGCCGGCCGCCCGTTGGATCACTGCCTGGGGGACCTCGCAGCAGACCGCGGCCAACGCCGCCCTGACGAACACGACCGTGCGGCTCAACGCTCGCGTGACGATCGGCGGCGACGCCGTGCGCATCCGGCTCGACAATGCATACGGCAAGAGCGCCGTCAGGATTGGCCGCGCCTATGTTGGTGTGCGCGCCCGCGGACCGGTGCTCATCCCCGGGTCGAACAAGCCGGCGCTTTTCAACGGAAGCGAGACGGCCACCATCCCGGCCGGCGGGACGGTCCGAAGCGATCCCATCGTCATGAACGTCCTCGCGATGCAGGACCTCGCCGTCAGCCTCTACATTCCTGACACGGACGTTCTTGTCCAGCCAGCACACCGGCGCAATGGCGACCTCATACGTCGCGACCGGCGATCACGCGGCGATGGAGGGCGGCGATCCGTTCACGGCCACGCTCACCACGATGCCGTTGCTGAAGGCGATCGACGTGAGCTCCAGCGTCCAGCGCCGGGCGCGATCGTCGCCTTCGGCGACTCGATCACCGACGGAACGTGCTCCACCCTTGACGCCCACGACCGGTGGGTGGACTGGCTCTCCGTGCGGCTCCGCCTCGACAGCGCCCGGCGCGATGCGCACAAAGCAGTCGTCAACGAAGGGATCGGCGGCAACACGCTGACCAGCGAGGGCCTTCAGCCGCCGCCCGACAGCACGCCCGGGCTGGATCGCCTCGAGCGCGACGTGATGTCGCACGCAGGCGTGACGGACGTGATCCTCTTCATGGGCACCAACGACATCCGCCGCGGCGCGTCCGCGGCGCAGGTCATCGACGCCATGACCCGGATCGCCGCGGCCATCAAGGCGCGTCGCATGAAGGTGCTTGGCGTCACGATCATCCCGCGGCACAACGTGCCGCCGTCCGGCACGAACACCGGCTGGAACGACGCCAAGACGGCGATTCGCCGCGAGGTCAACCAGTGGATTCGCACGCGCGCGCCGTTCGACGGCGTGCTCGACTTCGACGCCGCCGTGCGCGACGCGTCGAACGGCGATCTGATCTCCGCGCCCTTCAACTGCGACGGCATCCATCCGACGCCGCGCGGCTACTTCGAGATGGGCCAATCGCTGCCGCTGAACATCCTGACCCGCTGAGTCTGTTACCATTGCAGTTACGACAAGCCTAAGCGCCTGTTACAGGGCGCGCGGGGGACCCAGAGGGCGTATTTCGCGCCCGGGGGCGAATTCGGCCGCGATCGTAGCGTCCGCCTTCAGGCGGACGATTGTAGTGTCCGCCTTCAGGCGGACGATCGCAGCGATAGAGGACTTCCAACCTCGAGCCCGTCAGCTAACCCCGTCGGCGGTTGGAGGCCCTGGTGTTCGAAGAAGGGTCGCTCGGCGCTCAGGTCAAGCGACTGATCGTCGGCAAGCCCATTCCGTCGCATCTCGCCCACCACGAGCGGCTGTCCAGGCCAGTCGGCCTGGCCGTCCTGTCATCCGATGCGCTGTCGTCCGTCGCCTACGCCACGGAAGAAGTCCTGCGCGTCCTGGTCCTGGCCGGCGCGGCGGCCCTCGGCGCGGCCAGCCCGATTGCCTTCGTCATCGCCGCCATCCTGCTGATCGTCGTGTTTTCCTATCGACAGACGATCCATGCCTATCCAAGCGGAGGCGGCGCCTACATCGTGGCGGCGCGACAATCTTGGCGAGACGCCGGCGCTCATTGCCGCGGCGGCGTTGCTGATCGACTACGTGCTGACCGTCGCGGTCAGCGTCGCGGCCGGAGTGGCCGCGATCACGTCGGCGTTTCCGAACTGGCACGTCAGTCGCGTCGAGCTCGCCGCTGGGATTCGTCGTGGTGCTGATGCTGGGCAATCTGCGCGGCATCCGCGAGTCCGGCCGCATCTTCGCCGTGCCGACGTATTTCTTCATTGCGACGATCGCTCCTGCTGATTGGCGTCGGGACCTGGCGCGTGCTGGCCGGGACCGTGCCACCGGCTCCGGCCGCACGACCTGGTGGCGACGGCGTCGCCGCTGACGCTGTTTCTGCTCCTGCGCGCGTTTTCGAACGGCTGCACCGCGATGACCGGCGTCGAAGCCGTTTCGAACGGCGTTCCTGCGTTTCAGCCGCCCGAGTCGCAGCAATGCCGCAGCCACCATGCTGATGATGGCGGCGTTGTCCGTGACGATGTTCCTCGGGATCACGCTGCTCGCGCATGCCTACCACATCATGCCGAACGAGCAGGAAACGGTCGTGTCGCAGCTGGCGCGCGGCGTCTTCGGCGCTCGCGGCGATGCCGTACTACGCGGTGCAGGCCGCGACGATGCTGATCCTCGTGCTCGCGGCCAACACCGCCTACGCCGATTTTCCGCGGCTCGCGTCGATCCTCGCCCGCGACCGCCACCTGCCGCGCCAGTTCATGAACCAGGGCGATCGGCTGGCCTTTTCCAACGGCATCGTCGGGCTGAGCGTCCTCGCCGGCATCCTGCTGGTGATGTTTCGCGGCGACACGCATGCGCTCATCCCGCTCTACATGATCGGCGTGTTCCTGTCGTTCACGATCTCGCAGGCCGGGATGGTCGTGCACTGGCGCCGCCTCGGCGGCTCGAGCTGGCGGGCGCACGCGGCGATGAACGCGATCGGTGCGCTGGTGACCGCCCTCGTGCTGATCGTCGTGGCGAGTCACCAAGGCAGGACGAGGGCGCATGGATCATCATGCTGCTCATCCCGATCCATGTGCTCGTCTTCAAGAAGACGCGGCAGCACTACGACTCCGTGGCGAATCAACTCACGATGCGCGGCTTCGCGCCAGAGCCGAAAAAGCGGAACAACATCGTCCTGGTGCCAGTGAGCGGTGTCCAGCGCGCGGTGGTCGAGGCCGTGAACTACGCCCGTACCTTATCCAAGGATGTCCGAGCCCTCTACGTCGACGTCGATCCGGTCGCGACCGAGCAGCTCAAACGCGAATGGGACAAGTGGGGCGATGGCGTGCCGCTGGTCGTGCTCCAGTCGCCGTATCGATCGCTGATGGAGCCGCTGCTCGAGTACATCGAGCAGGTCGATCGCGAGTCACCCGACGACTACGTCACCGTGGTGCTCCCGGAGTTCGTGCCCGCGCGCTGGTGGCACCACCTGTTCCACAACCAGCGGGCGCTGCTGATCAAAGGCGCGCTGCTGTTCCGCCGCAATACCGTCGTCACCAGTGTCCCATTCCATCTCAGTCAGTGACCGTGGGGGCTCGGTATAAAATCAGTGCGGACCTGATCCAACCCGGCGATTGGAGACATTCTGGCGACGACCGGCGTCGGCCCGCGCAAGCTCCTTCCCCTTACTCTGACGGCGATTGGCGTCGTCTACGGCGACATCGGCACCAGTCCGCTGTACGCGATGCGGGAGTGCTTTTTCGGCTCGCATTCGGTGCCGGCGACTCACGACAACGTGCTCGGCGTGCTGTCGCTGATCATCTACTCGCTGCTGCTGGTCATCTCGGTCAAGTACATCGCGATCGTCATGCGCGCCGACAACCAGGGCGAGGGCGGCATCCTCGCGCTGACCGCGCTGCTGCCGCAGAACAACGGCACCCGCGTCCGGTGGCCGGTGCTGGTGCTGATGGGCATCTTCGGCGCCGCACTGCTGTACGGCGATGGGATGATCACGCCCGCGATTACCGTGCTGGGCGCCGTCGAGGGCCTGAAGGTCGCGACGCCGTTCTTCGATCCGTACGTCGTGCCGGTCACGGTCGTGATTCTCGTCGGCGGTGTTCGCGATCCAGCGGCATGGCACGCACCGCGTCGGCCGCCTGTTCGGGCCGATCATGGTCGTCTGGTTCATCGTCATCGCGACGCTGGGGATTGCGTCGCTCGTTCAGAATCCGGTCGTGCTCGACGGCCATCGACCCTCGCCACGCCGTGTCGTTCTTCGTGGAGCACGGCTGGCATGGCTTCGCCGTGCTCGGCGCCGTGTTCCTGGTCGTGACCGGCGGCGAGGCGCTTTATGCGGACATGGGCCATTTCGGCAAGCTCCCGATCCGCGTGGCATGGTTCAGCCTGGTGCTGCCGGCGCTGCTGCTGAACTACTTCGGCCAGGGCGCGCTTCTGCTGCGCAATCCGACCGCTGCCGAACAGCCGTTCTTCCTGCTCGCGCCGGACTGGGCGCTGCTGCCGCTCGTCGGCCTGGCGACGGCCGCCGCGATCATCGCGTCGCAGGCGCTCATCTCCGGCGCGTTCTCGCTGACCCAGCAGGCGATTCAACTCGGCTACTGCCCGCGCCTCGACATCGACCACACCTCCCACGATGAGATCGGTCAGGTCTACGTGCCGCAGATCAACTGGGCGCTGATGATCAGCACCATCCTGATCGTCATCGGGTTCGGCTCGTCGACCGCGCTCGCCGCCGCCTACGGCATCGCCGTGACGCTGACGATGGTGATCACCGCGGTGCTGCTGTTCGTCATCGCCATCGAACGGTGGAAGTGGCCGCCGGCAGTGGCCTACGCGGTGACCGGCGTCTTTCTGACGATCGACCTGGCGTTCTTCGGCGCCAATGCCCTCAAGATCACGCACGGGGGATGGCTGCCGCTGGTCATCGGCGCGGGGCTGTTCACGTTGATGACGACCTGGAAGACCGGACGTCAGCTGGTCGCGGCACGCCTCACGGCGCGGGCAGTGCCGGTCGACACCTTTCTCAGGACGGTCGAGACCACGCATCCGGCGCGTGTTCCGGGCACCGCGGTGTTCATGACGGCGCAGGGAAAGGGCACGCCGCCGGCGCTCGCCCACAATCTTCGCTACAACAAGGTTCTGCACGAACACGTCGTGACGTTGATGGTCACCACGAAGCCCGTTCCCTATGTGGCGCCGAAGGATCAGGTCATGGTCCGTCCGCTTGGCCAGGGCCTGTTCGAGGTAGTCGTCAGCTACGGCTTCATGCAGGACCCGAACGTGCCGCAAGCCCTTGCCTTTGCCTCCAAACACGGGCTCGAGCTCGATGAGGGAGATGTGACCTATTTCCTCGGCCGCGAAACGCTGATCGTGACGAACGCGCCGGGCATGGCGCTGTGGCGCGAGCAGTTGTTCGTGCTGATGGCCCGCAACGCGGTGCGCGCGACGACGTTCTTCCGCCTGCCGCCGGAGCGGGTGGTGGAGCTTGGCGTCCAAGTGGAAATCTGAGCGACGCTTTATGCGCAAGTTCGACCGCACCGACAAGGCGCGCTCCGCGGGCGCGCTGCTCGCCGTCGCCCTGGTGACGCTCGTCCTCAGCCGGTGGCTGCGCGTCTCGAACGCCGCGACCGTCTCGACCAGCTACCTGATGGTCGTCCTGGTCGTCGCGGCGACCTCGCGTCTGTCGATCGCGGTCCTGACCTCCGTGGTCGCGATGCTCTGCTTCAATTTCTTCTTCCTGCCGCCGGTTGGCACGTTCACGATTGCTGACCCGCAGAACTGGATTGCCCTGTTCGCCTTCCTGGCGGTGAGTCTGGTCGCCAGCAACCTGTCCTCCGTCGCCCGAGCGCGTACCGAGGAAGCCGCCGGACGCCGCGACGAACTCGCGCGGCTCTTCGATCTCAGCCGGGACGTGATGATGACCACCGACAGCCGGCAGGCGCTGGCGGCGCTGGCGCGGTCGGTGGGCCGCCGGTTCGACCTCGAATTCGTCGCCATCGCGGTGCCGCGCGGCACCGACTGGGACGTCCACCAGGCGGGCGGGGAGAACATCGAGCTCGATCGTCGCCAGCTGTCGAATGTGTTCGCGGCGGCGCAGACGACCCTCGAATTCGACGCGCATGCCCGCACGTATGCCGGTCATCGAACGATGACAGTGGAGGGTCGAACCATCCGGCTCGTGCCGCTCCGCGTCGGCACGAAGCCGATCGGCCTGCTCGCCGCGGCCGGCCGGCCGGTCGAGGCCGGGACGCTCGATACGCTGGCAGGGGTCGTCGCCATCGCCATCGAACGCGCCGAATTTCTCGAGGAGCGCAGGGCCGGCGAGCTCACGCGGCAGAGCGAGCAGCTGAAGACCACGCTGCTGGCGTCGCTCAGCCACGACCTTCGCACGCCGCTGACCGCCATCCGCATCGCCGCGAGCAATCTCAATACCCCGGACCTGACCCGCGAGGACCGGCTCGAGCAGAGCGATCTGATCCTGTCGGAAGTCGAGCGCCTGACGCGGCTGTTCCAGAACGTCCTCGAGATGGCGCGCATCGATGCCGGCGCGGTGGCGACCGAGTCGCGCTGGACGCATCCATCGGAGATCGTCGCGGCGGCTCGCGATCAGGTCGAGCACACGCTGCAGGGACACGCCGTGGAAGTCGTGATCGAGCCCGACGTCCCGGTGCGGCTGGATCCGCGCTTGACCGCAACCGCGCTGGCCCACCTGCTCGAAAACGCCGCGCAGTACACCCCGCGAGGATCGAGGATCGAGGTCTCCGCGACCGTGACCGACCAGGAGCTCACCATTCGCGTTCGCGATCATGGCGCCGGCATCGCACCGGCCGACCTGCCGCATCTGTTCGAGCGCTTCTACCGCGGTGAGGCGGCGACGACCCGGGCCTCCGGCACGGGCATGGGCCTGTGGATCGTCCGGGGACTGCTGGCGGCCGAGCGTGGCAGCGTCTGGGCGGAAAACAGCCCGGGCGGCGGCGCGCAGTTTACGCATGGCCGTGCCGGTCTCCGTGAAGGAGACCGAACCGGCGGCTCCCGCCAGCCGATGACGCATCGCCCTCGCATCCTGCTCGTCGACGACGAGGCCGCCATTCAACGCGCGGTCGGTCCACTTCTGCGCTCCCGCGGATACGAGGTGGACCTCGCGGCAACCGGGGCAGACGCCCTCGATCGATTCGCGCAGACGCCGCCCGACCTGATCGTCCTCGACCTGGGGCTGCCCGATCTGGAGGGCACCGAAGTGTGCCGGCGGGTGCGGGCGACATCCGACGTGCCGATCATCGTCCTGTCGGCGCGCGGCGGGGAAGCCGACAAGGTCAATGCGCTCGACGTCGGCGCCGACGACTACGTCACCAAGCCGTTTGGTCCGGAGGAGCTGCTGGCGCGCATCCGGGTCGCGCTGCGGCGGGTGGCGTCCGGCGACAGCACCGAGACCGGTCTGCTGCGCGCCGGTGCGCTGACAATCGACTACGACCGGCGGCGCGTGGTTCGCGATGAAACCGAAATCCGGCTCACGCCGAAGGAATTCGAGCTCCTGTCGCTGCTGGCCCGCAACCACGATCGAGTGCTGACGCACCGCGTGATCCTGAAGGCGGTGTGGGGGCCGAATGCGGTCGAGCAGCCCGAGCACCTCTGGACCCTGGTGGCGCAGCTCCGGAAGAAGATCGAGCCCGATCCGACGCACCCGAAGTATCTGCTCAGCGAGCCGTGGGTCGGCTATCGGTTCGCGACCGATGAATCATCCTGACGCACCCATCACCATCATCGCGTAGCGGAAAACTCGTGCTTCGCGAGGGCTTCCTCGAGGGCGCGCAATCGATCCTCGCACTCGGCGGCGACTGTCCGCTTGCGGCCGAGCGACAGCGCGAGGGAGCGCACGTTGCTGTTGCGGCGCGACAGCGCGACGATCTCCTGGTTCGTGGCCAGGAAGCGATCCAGTGCGGCCATCGCCGCCGTCCGCTCGGGCCCGGCTTTCAACTCCTGGAGAGCCTGCCGCGCCGCTTCGGCAAAAGAGGCCATCTGCCCCTCCATGCGCGTCATCGCGGCGTCGTCCGATTCCGCGATGTGCGGCGCCTGCAACACCTGGATCTCGAGGACGGCGGTCCGCGCGCGGGCGGCGATCGCTTCGGAGCAACACGAGCCCGTCGCCGCGCTCACTCGAGCGCTGGCCTCGAGCGCAGTCCGGAACGCCTCGGCCGCCTCGGGTCCTGGCCCGAATGACAGACGCTGTGCCTTCAGGTTCGTGTTCTCGACGGCCAGCGGCAGGATTTCGTCGTCCAGCCGGCGGTACTCCTCGAAGCGCTCGTTGAACGCCTCGAGCGCCTTCAGATCCGCGCCGTAGCCGACTGATTGCAGGAGGGAATGCAGCGCCTGGACGTCGCGCTCCACGATCTCCCGGGCGCGCCGCGCCTCGTCGGCCGCGGCAGCTGATGCCTCGTCGGTGTCGGCCATGACGGCGCGGTTGGCCGCGTCGGACGCTTTTGTGAACTCGACGTGAAGCTCGGATGCGAGCCGACGCGCTTCGATCAGCTGGGTCAGTTGCGCCTGCGGATTCACACACCCCCAGGCACCAATTGCCAGCGTCGCGAAAGCCAGTCGTACCATCGCTGCGGTGGGAGACGACATCAGAAACCTCGTGCGAAGCCGGCCGCGAAGCACGCTGCAACGACTGTAACCGCAGTGCCCCACGAATTACCTGAGAACTCCCTGAGAAGGAGTAGACATCATTCTATGAGCCGTCGACAGCAGGATGGCGTTCACAGAAGACCTTTCAGCAACTGCAGGGCAAGGAGCAGCACCATCGGCGACAGGTCGAGACCGCCGATCGGCGGCAGCACGCGCCGAATCGGCTCGAGGACCGGCTCGGTGGCACCGCGGATCACTGAGGCAAACTGGTTCCGTGGATCGACCGAAACCCACGACATGACGACGGCAGCCAGGACGACGACGGAGTAGACGTCGATGATCGTCGCGAGCATGAATTACCGCCGCGTCCCGCGCATGATGAAGAGACCGAAGTACGTCAGATCACGCTGCTCCACAGCCTCCAGTGTAGACGGCGTCGCCGAAGAAAACTTCAGCGACTTTTCAGGCACTTCTTGGGCCGCGATCAGGCGGCGCTTCTTAAGCTCGAGGCATGGGCGGTCGAGCGGGCGTCGAGGCGGCTGCTGCTGTCGAGTCGTCGCCCAGACTGTCGATTCACGTGCTGGCGACGACGGTCGAAGGCACGGCGTGCGCGCTGGAATGCGCGAAGCGGGTGACGGCCGGCGTCGACGCGCGAGTGGTGATCTTCGTCCCCACGCGGAAAGCCTTCCGGCCGGCCGAACGAGCCGGTGAAGAGCCGGACGCGCTGATCGCCCGCCATCGCGCCGCCGCAGCGGACGCCGGCGTCCGCGCGACCGTCCTCGCCTGTATCTGCGACCGTGTCGACGATGTGATCGGGCATCTCATCGCCCCGTCGGGTCTGGTGATCGTCGGAGGCCACCGCGGGTGGTGGTGGCCGAGCCGGGAACAGCGGCTGGTGGGGCGGCTGACGGCCGACGGCTATCCGGTCGTCTTCGCGCAAATTGGCGCTGGTTTCCGCGAGCGGGCACTGGCGCCGGTCGCGTCTTGAGGACTTTCTTGGGTACTTTTTGGCCCGCTTTCAGGGCGCTCTGCTTATCGTGAAGTCGAGGTGTCCCGTGCTGGATGTTGCGTTCGTCGGCCTGACGATTCTTTTCTTCGCCGTCGGCATCGGCTATGTGGCCGTGTGCGATCGGCTCATGAAATGAGGTGAGCCGTGGGCCTGGATTACACGATTGGTCTGCTCGTGAGCATCGTGACGCTGGCGTACCTCGTCATGGCGATGCTGAAACCGGAAAAGTTCTGACAGGGTTCTGACATGACTCTCAACGGCTGGCTGCAGATTCTGTTTTTCCTGGTGGCGGTCTTCGTCGTGACGCCGCCGCTCGGCGGCTTCATGGCGCGGGTGTTCGCCGGGCAGCGCACCTTTCTCGATCCGGTGATGCGGCCGATCGAGCGCCTGATCTACCGCCTCACCGGCGTCGACGAGCGGCGCGGCATGCGCTGGACCGAGTACGCGGTCGCGCTGCTGCTCTTCAGCGTCGTGTCGCTGGTGGTGCTTTATGCGATGCAGCGGCTGCAGTCGCTGCTCCCGTGGAACCCGCAGGGGTTCGGCGGCGTCGCCCCCGACCTCGCGTTCAACACCGCGGTGTCGTTCACCACGAACACGAACTGGCAGGCGTACAGCGGCGAGTCGACGATGAGCTATTTCACGCAGATGGCCGGGCTCGCCTACCACAACTTCGTGTCCGCGGCCGTCGGCATCTCGGTGGCAATCGCCTTCATCCGCGGTATCAGCCAGAAGGAAACCGACACGATCGGCAACTTCTGGGTCGACCTGGTGCGCGCGTCGCTCTGGGTCCTTCTGCCGATCGCCATCGTCGGCTCGCTGTTCCTGGTGTCGCAGGGCGTGGTGCAGAACCTGAAGGCCTACGACACGGTGCAGACCGTCGAGGGTGGCAAGCAGGTCATCGCACAGGGCCCGGCGGCGTCGCAGGAGATCATCAAGCAGTTCGGCACCAACGGCGGCGGCTTCTTCAACGCCAACAGCTCGCATCCCTACGAGAACCCGACCCCGCTGACGAACTTCCTGGCGATGTTCGGCATCTTCGCGATCTCCTCGGGGCTGACCTACACGCTTGGCACGATGACCGGGTCGCGCCGACACGGCTGGGCGGTCTGGGCGGCGATGGCGGTGCTGTTTCTCGGCGGCGTGACGGTCGCCTACTGGGCCGAAGCGGCCGGCAACCCGATGCTGGCCGCGGCCGGCGCGGATCAGACCACGACGGCGGCCTCGCCCGGCGGCAACATGGAAGGCAAGGAAGTCCGCTTCGGTATCGCGAACACGGCGCTGTTCGCCACGGTGACCACCGACGCGAGCTGCGGCGCGGTCAACGGCTGGCACGACTCGTTCACGCCGCTCGGCGGGCTCGTGCCGCTCGCCAACATGCAGTTGAGCGAGGTCGTGTTCGGCGGTGTCGGCGCCGGGATGTATGGAATCCTCGTTTACATCATCCTGTCCGTCTTCATCGCCGGCCTCATGGTCGGACGGACACCGGAGTACCTCGGCAAGAAGATCCAGGCGTTCGAGGTGCAGATGGCCATGCTGACGGTGCTGATCTTCTCGCTGCTGATCCTCACCTTCACCGCGATCTCCTCGGTCTCGCCCGAGTTCGGCACGTCGAGCGTCTTCAATCCGGGCCCGCATGGGCTCTCCGAGATCCTCTACGCCTACTCGTCGGCGTCGGCCAATAACGGGTCCGCCTTTGGCGGCATCAGTGTCAAC
Organism: uncultured Acidobacteriota bacterium; assembly: GCA_963825245.1. Lineage (GTDB taxonomy): Bacteria > Acidobacteriota > Vicinamibacteria > Vicinamibacterales > CAVVIG01 > CAVREM01. Next base: position 264,463 of record CAWGSJ010000013.1, on the reverse strand, counting down.
ACGAAGTGGTACAACACGACGCTCGGCCTGGCGATGCTGTTCGGGCGGTTCTTCATGATCATCCCGCCGCTCGCCATCGCCGGCAGCCTGAGCCGCAAGAAGCTGATTCCGCCGTCGCTCGGGACCTTCCCGGTGACGACGCCGCTCTTCACGGCGCTGCTGGTCGGCGTCATCGTGATCGTCGGCGCGCTCACCTTCTTCCCGGCGCTCAGCCTCGGACCGATCGTCGAACACTTCCTGATGAACAGCGGCCAGGTGTTTTGATATGGCGACACACGCACAGGCGAAAACACTCTCCATCTGGGACCCGTCGATCGTCCGGCGGGCGATCTGGGATTCGTTCCGCAAGCTGCATCCGCGCACGATGGCCCGCAACCCGGTCATGTTCGTAGTGGAGATCGGCAGCGTGCTCACGACCTGGCGGCTGATCCAGGACGCGATCCAGGGCCGCCCCGGGCTTGGCTTCGAGTTCCAGATCACCTTCTGGCTGTGGCTGACGGTGCTGTTCGCGAACTTCGCCGAGGCGATGGCCGAAGGCCGCGGCAAGGCGCAGGCCGATACGCTCCGCAAGACGCGCACCGAGACGATCGCAAACAAACTGTCGGCGGGCGACCGGGTGGAGAAGGTGCCGGCGGCGAGCCTCCGCAAGGGCGACCTGGTCATCGTCCACGCCGGCGAATTCATCCCCGGAGACGGCGAGATCGTCGAAGGGGTGGCGTCGGTCGACGAGTCGGCGATTACCGGTGAGTCCGCGCCGGTCATCCGCGAATCGGGCGGCGATCGGTCGGCGGTGACGGGCGGCACCCGTGTGATCTCGGACTGGATCAAGGTCCGCATCACCTCCGATCCGGGCAGCACGTTCCTCGACCGGATGATCGCGTTGGTCGAGGGGGCCGAGCGGCAGAAGACGCCGAACGAGATCGCGCTCAACATCCTGCTCGCCGGGCTGACGATTGTCTTCCTGATCGCGGTGGTCACGCTGCAGCCGTTCGCGATCTATTCCGGCGCGCCGCAGACGCTGTTCGTGCTGATCTCGCTGCTGGTTTGCCTGATTCCGACCACGATCGGCGGCCTGCTGTCGGCGATCGGCATTGCCGGCATGGACCGCCTGGTGCAGCACAACGTACTGGCCATGTCGGGACGCTCGGTGGAAGCGGCCGGCGACGTCCATACGCTGCTGCTCGACAAGACCGGCACCATCACGCTGGGGAACCGCCAGGCGACCGAGTTCGTGCCGGTCGGCGGCGTCACCGATGCGGATCTGGCCGACGCGGCGCAGCTCGCCTCGCTGGCCGACGAGACGCCCGAGGGGCGTTCGATCGTCGTCCTGGCGAAGGAGAAGTACCGCATCCGCGGCCGTGAGCTCGCCGACAAGTCGGCGGCGTTCGTGCCCTTCACCGCGCAGACGCGCATGTCCGGCATCAACGTCGACGGCCGGGAGATTCGGAAGGGCGCCGCCGACTCAATCGCCGCCTACGTCAAGAGCAATGGCGGAAGTGTCTCGGCGGAGCTGCAGACGGTCGTCGACCGCATCGCGCGCGCCGGCGGCACGCCGCTGGTCGTCGCCGAGCGGACCCGCACGCTCGGCGTCATCCATCTCAAGGACATCGTCAAGGGCGGCATGCGGCAGCGCTTCGACTCACTGCGGGCGATGGGGATCAAGACGGTGATGATCACCGGTGACAACCCGCTGACTGCGGCGTCGATCGCCAAGGAAGCGGGCGTCGACGACTTCCTGGCGCAGGCGACGCCGGAAGACAAGATGACCCTGATCAGGCGCGAGCAGGCCGACGGCAAGCTGGTCGCGATGACCGGCGACGGCACCAACGATGCGCCGGCGCTGGCGCAGGCCGATGTCGGCGTGGCGATGAACACCGGCACGCAGGCGGCGAAGGAAGCCGGCAACATGGTCGATCTCGACTCGAATCCGACCAAGCTCATCGAGATCGTGGAGATTGGCAAGCAGCTGCTGATCACGCGCGGCGCGCTGACCACGTTCTCCATCGCCAACGACGTCGCGAAGTACTTCGCCATCATCCCGGCGATGTTCCTCGCCACCTTTCCGGCGCTCAACGCGCTCAACATCATGGGACTGGAGACGCCGCAGTCGGCGATCCTGTCGGCGGTGATCTTCAACGCCCTGATCATCGTCGCGCTCGTGCCGCTGGCCCTGCGCGGCATCCAGTACCGGCCGATCGGCGCCGCGCAGCTCTTGCGGCGTAACTTGCTGATTTACGGCGTGGGCGGAGTCGTCGTGCCCTTTGTTGGAATCAAAGCCATTGACGTCCTAATTACAACGCTTCGATTGGCATGAAGGGGTGTCACCAATGAACTTCGCTCGCAATTTCGTCGTCGCCGTCCTCATGACGGTTGTGACGACGGTCCTTCTTGGTGTCTTGTACCCATTGGCAATCACCGGGATCGCACAGGTCTTCTTTCCCGACCAGGCTAACGGTCAGCTGATCGAGCGCGACGGCACAGTCGTGGGATCGCGGATCATCGGTCAGGGATTTTCGAAGCCCGGCTACTTCCGCCCACGGCCGTCGGCAACCAGCACGCCCTACGACGCCGCGAACTCGGCGGGCAGCCAGTTCGGCCCGACGAACAAGAAGCTGATCGAGGCGGTCGAGGCCAATGTGAAGGCCGCGCGCCAGGAGAACACGAACGCCCCGGTTCCGATCGATCTGGTCACGACGTCGGCGTCCGGCTTCGACCCGCATATCTCGCCGGCGGCAGCGGACTTCCAGGTGCCGCGTGTGGCGCGCGAACGGCAGATGAACGAGGCCGACGTCCGGCGTCTCGTGGACGCCCATACCGAAGGCCGGCAGCTCGGGTTCTTCGGCGAGCCGCGTGTGAACGTGCTCGAGCTCAATCTGGCCCTGGATGCCGGGCATCGCGGCCAGAAACAGTAGCGGCGTGGTGATGGCCGTCGAGGATGCGATTGCCGGCAGGTCCGGGTGGTGGGAAGTGGGTGTAGCTAGATCTTGCGGAAGACCAGCAGCCACCAGACGTCTTCCTCTCCGGGTCGATCGATGAACGAAGCCTCACGAGTCACCGGCTCGAAGCCATGTTGGGAGATCTGACGCTCCGCCGCATCCAGGGTGACGTGGTGGTGCCCGGCGTGGCGATCGCTGTCGCCTGGCCGCGGACTTCGGTCGACGACGACCAGCCGTGCGTTCGAGTGCATGGCGCGCGCGAGCGCTGTCAGAACCGCCGACGGCGCCGTCAGCTCGTGGTAAGTGTTGGCGATAAGTGCGGCGTCGACGGGGCCTGGTGGCAGCCGCGGGTCATCGGGCGCAGCGTGAACGATCTCCACGTTGGAGTCGCCGCGCCGCACGGCCCTCATCCTGAGGAAGGCGAGCGACTGGCGTCGCAAGTCGACCGCGATGACGCGCCCGCCGGGCGCGACCTGCGGCGCCAGCTTCAGGGCGAAGTAACCGGCGCCCGACCCGAGATCGACGACGACATCACCGGGCCCGGCGTCGAGATGACGCAGCACGTCGGCGGGACGCTGCCAGGTGTCCCGGTCCTGCTCCACGCGTTCCAGCGTTCCGAGCGTTCGCCGCGCTTGATCGGCGACGAACACGACCGCGGCCGCAACCATCAGCGCGACAATCGCCGCGATGCGTTTCATCGATTGCATCCATTCTGTCACGGCGGTCAGTCTGCCGATTCCAGCCTCCCCGGTGGTCGCCGGTGACCGTCCCTCATCAGCGACCGTCCGCTGATGCGCTGCTGGCACGGATCAAAGCGCAGGACCATGCACGGCTGCGCATCTACATCGGAGCGGCACCTGGCGTCGGCAAGACCTACGAGATGCTGCAGGAAGCGCATGCGCTGCGCGCCGGCGGTCTCGACGTCGTGGTCGGCCTGGTCGAGACCTACGGCCGGCCCGACACGCAGGCGCAGATCAAGGACCTGGAGATCGTGCCGAGGCGCGCCATCGACTATCGCGGCGTGACGATGGAGGAGATGGACGTCGACGCCATCATCCGCCGGAAGCCGCAGGTCTGCGTGGTGGACGAGCTCGCGCACACCAACGTGCCAGGCAGCCGGCATGAGAAGCGCTACGAGGACGTCCTCGAGATCCTCGGCGCCGGCATTCATGTCATGACGGCGGTCAACATCCAGCACATCGAGACGCTGAACGATGCGGTGGCCCGGCTGACGGGAGTCCGCGTGCGAGAAACCGTCCCCGACACGTTCATCGACCGCGCCGACGAAGTGATCAACGTCGACGTCACCGTCGAAGAGCTCCGCAACCGGCTCCGCCAGGGGAAGGTCTACAAGCCGGAGAAAGTGGAGCAGGCGCTCACGAACTTCTTCCGCAAGGGCAACCTGTCGACGCTCCGTGAGCTGGCGCTGCGTGCCGTTGCCGACGAAGTGGGCGAGAAGGCGGCCAGCTACCGGCAGCGCGAAGGGCTGGAGCCGGCGCTGATTCCCGAGCGGGTGATGGTGTGCATGAGCTCCAATGCGCTCGCGCCGCGCGTGCTTCGCACCGGCGCCCGCATCGCCGGCCGCCTGGGCTCGAAGTGGTACGCGGTCTACGTGGAGACGCCGCGCGAACAGCCCGATCGCATCCAGCGCGACGACGCGGATGCCCTTCAGCAGAACATCCGTCTCGCCGAGAGCCTCGGCGCCACCGTGGTTCGTGTGAAGGCCGACCGTCCCGCCGAAGGCCTGGTCGCGTTCGCGCAGCGAGAAGGGGTGACGCACGTCATCTTCGGACAGTCGGCCAGGTCGCGGTGGGAAGTGCTCTGGCGTGGATCGACGCTGGATCGTTTTCTGAGCGCAGTCCCCGACGCCGCTGTTCAGGTCGTCCCGCTTACAGAATCCTGATTGGAAGCTGACGCGGACTCACGCCTCGCCTCTGACGCCCAATGATAGACTCCTGCCGAAGTCAAGACGGTTGCTAGGAGCTGCCCTGTGATATTCGACGTTGGAACATGGTCTCTCGTCATCGCGGCAGTCGTGGTCTTGATCAGTCTTCTTCACTCGATCTACAGCATCGGTCCCACCCAGATCGGACTGGTCCGCAAACGATTCGGAGCGAAACTGCCGGGAGACAACCCTCTGGCGTTTCGTGGGGAAGCGGGGTACCAGGCGCAATTGCTCATGCCCGGCCTACGCTTCAAGTTCGGCCTGGTGTACGCGGTGACGAAGCATCCGTGGGTGCAGGTGCCCGCGGGCCAAATCGGCGTGGTGATTGCTCAAGTTGGACAGCCGCTGCCCATCGGCGCTAAGTCGGCGGTGTACAAACCGGAGTTCGGTAATTTCAGCGACCTGAACACGTTCATCGAACGAGGCGGCCAAAAGGGCGTTCAGCGGCCGGTGTTGTCTCCCGGCACACTGGCTCCGATTCATCCCGTCGCGTTCCTGGTGATCACCAAGCCGGAGGTATTCGGCCGACCCGTTTCTTCCGATCTCAGCACGTTGGCTCACAAGAAAGGCGCGCTCACCTACGAGGCGTTCGGGCTCGAAGCACGGCAACTCGAAGTCACCCGAATCTCTCCGCACCCAACCGAGGCCGGAAAAGTCCTCGACATGGTGGGTGTCGTCACGACGTTGGAAGGCGAGCCCTTGCCTGCCGGTGATATCGCGAGCCGCCTGGGTGGATTCAAGGATATCGAAGCGTTGGAGACCGTCGTTGGCGCGAGCGCCGCTTCGGACGCGCGACTCATCGAGACCATTCTGGGCAACCAGAATGACAAGCACAGCGCCTACCAGGATTTTCAGAAGTTTTTGCAGCTGGGCGGCAAGATCGGGCTGCAACACGACCCCCTGCTGTACGGTGCGTACAACCTCAACCCGTTTCTGGTTCGAGTCGAAGAAGTGCCGATGCTGGTCGTCGAGCAAGGTCAGGTTGCCGTGATGAAAGCGTACGTCGGTCTCCCGACGCAGGATACGTCGGGGTCTGAGTTCAAGTTCGGCAGCCTCGTGCGGCCCGGCCATCGCGGCATCTGGCAGGAGCCGTTGCGAACGGGAAAGTACCCGATCAATCCTCGCTGTTACCAGGCCGTCATCGTGCCGACGTTTATCATCACGCTGAACTGGGCCGATGTGGTGTCGCAAGCGCACAATCTTGATGCGCAACTGAAGCAGATTGAGGCAAAGAGCAGTGAGGGGTTTCATTTCGCGATCGATCTGCAGGTGCAGATTCACATTCCAGACACCCAGGCTCCGTATGTCATCTCCATGGTTGGGAGCGTGGCGAACCTTGTCAACGAGGTGTTGCAGGCCGCGGTGGGTAACCATTTTCGCAACAAGCTGCAAAGCATGCCCGCGGTCAGCTTCATCGCCACCCGTGAGGCGGTCCAGCAAGGGGCATTCGAATACGTCAAGGAAGAACTGGCGAAATATCGGGTCGAGACGCGCGGCGTGTATATCCAAGCGGTGGTCCTCCCAGAGCAATTGGTGGGCGTGTTGACGGAACGGGAGATCGCGAATCAGCAAGTAGCCACCTACAAAATGCAGAGGTCGGCCCAGGACCAGCGGACCGAAACCGAGAAGGCCAAAGGCACTGCGGACATGCAGGCCGACCTCGCGAAGTCCCAGGTGGGTGTGGACATCCAGACCAACCGGACCGCGGCCCGGAAAATGGAAGCCCAGGGAGAGGCCACCTTTATCGAGCAGACCGGCGCGGCGCAGGGCGCGCAGGTCAGATCGGTCGGTCTGGCACGGGCCGAGGCCTACGAACGGCAGGTTGCAGCCTTGGGGGCGAGCGCGACGGCGCTGGTGAACGCCGTCGAAGCTCTCTCGAAGAGCAATGTGCCGTTCATGCCGAACACGCTGGTCATGGGCGGCAGCGATGGCAGCGGCACGCTCGGAGGAGTGATGGCGCTCTTGATGCGCCAGATCGACGCCGGGCTTACCTCGAAGCCAGTGCGGCCGACGCCCGCGAATGACGTGGCGATAACTCCCGAGTAGGGTTTGTTACAGACTCCAAAGGTCCGCACGGACTGCAATACGAATCAGGCACCCGTCCCGCGGATATGATCAGGGGACTTCGAGGTCGTCCAGAAACCATGCGAAGAACCCGGGTGCTCGCCGCGATGCTGCTGCTGGCGATTGTCGCGGCCACCGCGTCCGCGCAGCGGTATCGGCTGCCGGAAGGGCCCCAGGTGCCGCCGCGATTCCCTCCGCCGCGCTTCGCCGACGGGGCGTTCACGCACTGCAAGCTGATGTACGACAGCGTCCGCAGGGAGGACAACGGCATCGGCTGGGCGACTGACTACCCGTACGCTGGAATCAACCTGATGACGCGCGTCGCCGAACTCACCAAGACGCCGATCAGCAGGGATAAAGAAGGCCAGCCGAACTACTGGGTCGTGACGGCGCTGGACGATACGCTCTTTCAGTGCACGTTCACGATGGCCACCGACGTCGGGACCGCCGGGTTCTCCGATCAGGAAGTGAAACGCCTCCGCGACTACCTCTTGAAGGGCGGATTCCTCTGGGTGGACGATTTCTGGGGCACGCGCGCCTGGCAGGAGTGGTCGGCGCAGATGCGGCGCGTGCTGCCCGAGTACCCGATCGTGGACGTTCCCGCGGACCACGCCACGCGGCACATGATGTTCAGCATCGAGAAGATCCCGCAGGTCACCAGCATCAACTTGTGGCGCGTCAGCGGCGGCACGACCTCGGAGCGCGGGTCCGATAGCCCGCACGCCAACTTCCGGATGATCGCCGACCAGCGCGGCCGGGCGATGGTCGTGATGACGCACAACACCGACATCGGCGATTCGTGGGAGCGTGAAGGCGAAGACCGCGAGTTCTTCCTGCAGTTCTCCTCCGACGGCTACGCGCTCGGCGTCAACGTCGTGTTGTACGCGTTGTCGCATTGACGCCCCGACCGAACACCGAAAATGCAACCACGAAGGCTCGAAGACTCGAAGAAAACACGCCAAAGATCATCTTCGCGTCTTCGCGTCTTCGTGGTTGCATTTTGGTAGCAGCGTGTTGCACTCCCGCTCGTTCGGCCTCTTATTCCTGTGATACAAACGTTCGGCTAAAACACTGGCACCAGGAGGATCTGTGGAAGTCGGCGTGGAGCCACGCGCTCGCCAGGCGTGGACGCGGCGCGATCTGACGACGCTCGGTGCGCTGGCGCTGGTGGCGGCGGCGGCGATTGTCATCGGCCTGGGAGGCGCGACGCGTGTCCAGCCGATCGCCGGGCTGGCGCTGATTCTTGCGATCGCCTATTGCCTGTCGTCGGCGCGCCATGCCATTGACTACCGCACGGTGGCGTGGGGACTGACGCTCCAGGGGCTCTTCGCGGTCGTCGTGCTCAAGACCGAGGCCGGCCGGCAGGTCTTTCAGCAGCTCGGGGCGCTGATGACGCGCCTGCTGAACTTCGCCTACGTCGGATCGTCGTTCGTGTTCGGCCCGCTCGGCGACCCCGAAGTGTGGCCGAGGATCATGACCGGCGTGCTGGGCGAAGAGGGCTCGCGCTACGCGAACATCTTTGCCTTCATGGTGCTGCCGACGATCATCTTCATCGCGGCGCTGTCCGCGATGCTCTACTACTTCGGCGTCATGCAGGTGATCGTCCGGATCTTCGCGATCATCATGCGCCGCTTCATGCGCGCCAGCGGCGCCGAGTCGCTCAACGTCGCTGCAAGCATCTTCATGGGGCAGACCGAGGCGCCGTTGACGATTCGCCCCTTCCTGCCGCGCATGACCGAATCGGAGCTGATGACCGTGATGACCGCCGGAATGGCGCACATCTCGGGCGGCGTCATGGCGGCCTACATCCTGTTCGGCGTCGAGGCGCAGCACCTGCTGACCGCGGTGATCATGACCGCACCCGGCACGCTGATGATGGCGAAGCTGTTCGTCCCCGAAACCGGGCAGCCCGAGACGAGCGGCACGGTGAAGCTCGAAGTGGAGCAGACCGACGTCAACGTCATCGACGCCATCGGCCGCGGCACCGGCGAGGGACTGCGGCTGGCGCTCAACGTCGGGGCGATGTTGATCTCGTTCCTCGCGCTGATCGCGCTGGTCAATGCGCTGCTCGGCCTGGCCGGGCTCAGCCTGCAGCAGATCTTCGGCTGGGTCTTCGCGCCGATCGCCTGGAGCCTCGGCGTGCCGTGGCGCGACGCGCCGACCATCGGCAACCTGCTCGGCACCCGCATGGTGCTCAACGAGTTCGTCGCCTACTCGCAGCTCGGCCCGCTCAAGGCCTCGCTCGATCCGAAATCGTTCACGATCGCCACCTACGCCCTCTGCGGCTTCGCCAACTTCAGCTCGATCGGCATCCAGATCGGCGGCATCGGCGCGCTCGCACCGGAGCGCCGCCACGACCTCGCCCGCCTCGGCGTCCGCGCGATGCTGGCCGGCACGTTCGCCAACTTCGTCACCGCAACCATCGCCGGCATGCTGCTGTGATCTCCTGCCCGGGGCGCTTCGACCTTGCACTGGATTGACTGGACCCTGCTCGGCGTTTTCCTCATCTGGATCGTTTACGACGGCCTGAGGCGAACCAAAGACAGCCACGAGCTCGACGGCTACCTGCTCGCCAAGCGGAGCATTCCGTGGTGGGCGGCTGGCATCTCGGTGATGGCCACGCAGCTCAGCGCCATCACCATGATCGGTACGACCGGACAGGGCTACAACGACGGCATGCGCTTCGTGCAGTTCTACTTCGGGCTGCCGCTGGCGATGATCATCCTGTCGGTGACGCTGGTCCCGTTTTTCTACAACTCGGGCGTCTACACGGCGTACGAGTATCTCGAGAAACGGTTCGACGCCAAGACCCGCAGCCTCACCAGCCTGCTGTTCCTGCTCTCACGCGGCATGTCGTGCGGCGCCGTCGTCGCCGCGCCCGCCGTCGTGCTGTCGCTCGTGCTCGACCTGAACCTGACCTCGACCTCGCTGCTGATCGCCATGCCCGCCGTGGTCTACACGATGTTCGGCGGCGTGCAGGCCGTCACCTGGACCGACGTCAAGATCATGGTCCTGGTCGTCTTCTTCCTGTTCGCCGTCATCGTCGCGGCCGTCGTCGGTTATCCGTCAGACGTCAGCATCACGGACGGCCTCAGGATCGCTGGCGCTACCGGACGGCTGCGGATGTTCGACTTCAGCTTCGACCTGACCAACCAGTACACCTTCTGGTCGGGCACGATCGCCGCGCTGTTTCTGTTCTGCTCATACTTCGGCACCGACCAGAGCCAGGTGCAGCGCTTTCTCACCGCCCGGTCCGTCAACGAAGCGCGCAGCTCGTTGCTGGTGAGTGCCTACTGGAAGATCCCGATGCAGGCCGTCGTGCTCCTGCTCGGCGTGCTCGTGTTCGTCTTCCACGTGTTCAACGCGCCGCCGCTCATCTTCAGCAGCGATGCCGACGCGCGCTTGAGGCGCGATGCAGCCGACGCATATACCGCCCTCCGGCAGGAGCACGACGCGGCCATCGCCGTCCGCCTCGAGGTCGCCCGCCGCTTCGCGCAAGCCGGCGATGACGGCGGGCGCGACGCGGTTCGCGCCGCCGATGCTGACGTGCAGCAGGTCCGCCGCCGGGCGCGGGAGCTTGTGCGCCAGACGACACGGGACGCCACCTTCGACGATGTGAATTACATCATCCCGGGGTTCATCCTGGAGCACATCCCGGTCGGGGTCGTCGGCCTGCTGATCCTCGCCATCCTGCTGGCGGCGACCGACACGATCGCGGGGGAACTGAACTCGCTGTCGACGGCGACCGTGATCGACTTTTATCGGCGATGGTTCAGGCCGGTTGCAACCGATTCGCACTACCTCGCCGTGTCGCGAATCGCGACTGGTGTGTGGGGGTTGTTCGCCTGCGCCGTCGCCGTCTGGGCCGCCGAGCTCGGCTCGCTGATCGAGGTCGTGAACCGCATTGGTTCGTTCTTCTATGGTTCCGTGCTCGGCGTCTTCATCCTGGCGACCGGGTTTTCGCGCGCGACCGGCACCGGCGCCTTCATCGGCCTGATCGCCGGCATGTCAGTGGTGGCGTGGGTCGCCGCCTTCACGCCCATTGCCTTCCTTTGGCACAACGTCATTGGAGCAGTAGTCGTCGTGTTTGTCGGTCTCTCGCTCAGTCTTGTCATGCCTCGACGATCGTGACGAAATGCGTCACGAAAAGCTTCAACACGGACACGATGGACCCGGACGACACGACGGCTGCGAACCGTACGTGTCCGTTCGTGTCTGTGCTGTGACCAGCGCGGCCGGTGGAACCGGCCGCGGTCTGACGAAGAACACACCGAAAATCGCAAGCCGGCGCGGTTCCTGAGACTTGCGTTTTCGGTGTGTTCTTCGTCAGGCCGCCGCGTACGCGGCGCTGGTCGCAGCCGTGTTAGAGCTTTTTCGAACTCCAGGCGTAGTACGCAGGAAGTCCCAGGATCACGATGACGAGCCCCGGCCAGGTCGTGCTCGAGCGGTAGATGAACAGGATCGTGAGGATGGTGGTCGCGCCGGCGATGTAGAGGGCAGGCAGGATCGGGTAGCCGAGGGCGCGGTACGGGCGCGGGACGTCGGGGCGTGTCCGCCGCAGGCGGAACACCGCGGCGACGGTCAGGATATAGAAGATGAGCGCCGCCGAAATCACGTAGTCGAGCAGGTTGCTGTACAGGTTGCCGTAGGCGCCGCTCGACGCGTCGTAGGTACGCGGCAGAATCAGGAACATCGCCCAGATGCCCTGCAGCAGCAGCGCGAACGCCGGAACCTTGGCGCCGTTCAGGACGCCGGCCGGCCGGAAGAACAACCCGTCCCGCGCCATCGCGTAATACGCGCGCGCCCCCGCCAGGATCAGGCCGTTGTTGCAGCCGAAGGTCGAGATCATGATCGCCATCGCCATGATCGTCACCCCCGCGCCCGGAACGATCGCGTCCACCGTCGCCGTCGCGACCCGATCCCCAGGCGCGCGCTGAATCTGCTCGAAGGTGAGCGTCACCAGGTAGCCGACGTTCGCCAGCAGGTACAACCCGATCACCGTGCCCGTGCCGAGCACGAGCGAAATCGGGATCGTCCGGCGCGGCTCCCGCACTTCGCCGGCGGTGAACGTGATGTTGTTCCACGCATCGGCCGAAAAGAGCGACCCGGTCTGCGACACGCACAGCGCAACCAGCAGGCCGAAAGAGCCGGCCGCGGCGAGCGGCAGAGTACCGTCAAGGCCCGGGCGCACCGTCCACAGGTTGCCGAAGTTGTTCGAGACGGCCGCCTCGTTCCAGCCGAACAGCATCGCGGCCAGGATGAGGCCGATGAGCGATCCGGTCTTGGCTGTCGTAAAGATGTTCTGAATGACCTTGCCGTACGCGAGGCCGCGCGTGTTCGTCCACGTCAAAAGCGCAACCAGCAGGATGCCGACGACTTGCGCCGTGGACAGCGACAGCGCGTAGCCCGACGACAGGTGGATCGGCGCAACCAGGTAGCGCTGCTCGGAGATGGCCGGGACGAGTACACCGAGAAAGCGCGCGAACGCGACGGCCACGGCGGCGATCGTCCCGGTCTGGATCACGAGGAACAGCGTCCACCCGTAGAGGAAGCCCCACAACGGCGAGTACGCCTCGCGCAGGTAGACGTACTGCCCGCCAGCGCGCGGCATCATCGCGGCCAGCTCCCCGTAAGCCAGCGCGCCGGTGACCGTGAGCACGCCGGTGATCAGCCACGCCACGAGCAGCCAACCGGGGCTGCCCAGGTTTCGCGCCATGTCGGCGGAGACAATGAAAATACCCGAACCGATCATCGAGCCGACGACCACGGCCGTCGCGTCGAAGAGGCCGAGGCCACGGGTGAATTCGCCGTCGAGCTCGGTCGACTTAAGCGTGGTGGGAGAGGTCATCGTCTTTGTAGAAGTGGCTCGCGAACAGGACCTGGCGGGGACTGTTCAGTCGAGGCGCCGCGATGTCAGTCGTCAATCGGGTGACAGGATATCGCCGTTCACCGCGAGTGTGCAGCGATACGGCGCGGTTCGATTCGCGCTATGATTCGAGGCTTCCGACCGTAGTGTCCGACTTCAGGCGGACGTCCCTCCAGGAGGTATCCATGCCGGTTAACGAGCTCGAACGTTTCCTCACAACCTGGGACAGGGAGGCGGCCAACACCGCGAAGCTCTTGCGCGCGCTTCCTGTCTCGCAGTACGACTTCCGTCCCGATGCCGGCGGCCGCTCGCTCGGCGAGCTCGCCTGGCATCTCGCCGAAGGCGATGCGTATATGAGCCACGGGGTCTCACGCGGTGGGTTCAACATGACGGACCGGCCACCGAACATGGAGCGGCCGCGTACGGTCGAGGCTTTGGCGCCGGGATTCGAGCGCCTCCACGAGGAAGCAGTCGCCCGTATCCGCCCGCTCGCGGTCGCGGATCTCGATCGCGAGCTGCCGTTCTTCGGACGGCAGGTGCAGATCCGCGAGATCCTGTGGGACATGATCATCTTGCACGGCGTACATCACCGCGGGCAGCTGGCGCTCATGTGCCGCCTGGCCGGCGGCGAAGCGCCGGGGCTGTACGGACCGAACCGTGAGGAGACCGCGGCGATGCGTGCCGCCGCACCCGCGTAACACATCGATCGCTGTTCACGGCGTAGACTCGGGTCCCTGGAGCGTCCATGCAGACCCGAAAACCGGCGGTCAACCTTCACCACACGCTCGAGGAGATCGCGGCGATGCTCGAGCATCACCGCGCCCTCGAGACGCTGGCGCGCCGGCAGGACGCAGCCGGCCGCGGCGTTGCCGACCAGCTCCAGCGACGGCAGAACGAGGCGGAGCTGCAGCGTCGCGCCCGCGATCTGCATCCGGCCGACCTGGCATTCGTCCTCGAAAACCTGCCGCCCGAGGCGCGCGAGCACGCCTGGGCGGCGCTCGATGCCAGCCAGGCGGCTGAGGCGCTCGTCGAGCTGGACGAGGCCGCGCGCGCGTGGGCGATCGATCAAAGCGACGAGCGCCGGCTGACGCGGATCGTCTCGAACCTCGACCCGGACGACCTGGCCTGGATCGCCGAGGAGCTGCCCGCCCACGTGATGGAGCAGGTGCGGCGCTCGCTCGACGAGGCCGACCGGCAGCTGCTCCAGCAGACCGATACGCTGCCGCCCAGCACCGTCGGGCGCCTGATGAGCGTCGACGTCGTGGCGGTTCGCGACTCGCAGACCGTTGCCGACGTGTTCAGCGATCTACAGGCCCGCACGGCGCTGCCCGATCATCTCGACCGCCTGTTCGTCGTCGACGTCCGGAACGTCCTTCGCGGCGCCGTCAGCCTGAAATCGCTGGTGATCGGGAAGCCGGACACGCCGGTCGCCGCGGTGATGGAGGCCGATCCGCTGGCCTTCCACCCGGAGGATACGGCCGCCCAGGCTGCCCGCGCCTTCGAGCGCTACGACCTGGTGTCGGTGCCGGTCATCAACGACCGCGGCAAGCTGGTCGGCCGCCTCACGGTCGACGCGGTCGTCGACTTCATCCGGGTGACGGCCGATCAGGATGCGCTCGCGATGGCCGGGTTGCGCAGCGGCGAGGACCTCTTCGCGCCGATCTGGTATTCGGCGCGCAATCGATCGCCCTGGCTGTTCGTGAATCTCGTCACGGCGTTCCTCGCGACGCGGTTCATCGGCCTGTTCGAATCGACGATCCAGGAGCTCGTCGCGCTGGCGACGCTGATGCCGATCGTCGCCAGCATCGGTGGCAACACGGGCAACCAGACCGTCGCGCTGGTCATCCGCGGGCTGGCCTACGAGCAACTCACGCAGGACAGCCGGCGGCACCTGCTCCGCAAGGAAATGATCGTCAGCCTGCTCAATGGCCTCATATTTGGCGGACTGGTCGGGCTGTTCGCCGGCCTGGTCTACCAGCGGGCGCGGCTCGGCCTGGTAATGATGGCCGCCATCATGCTGAATCTCGTCATCGCCGCAGCGGTGGGCGTCCTCGTGCCGCTCGCGCTTCAACGGTCCGGCCGCGATCCCGCGCAAGGGTCGAGCGTGCTGCTGACCTTCGTCACTGACTCGATGGGCTTCTTCCTGTTCCTGGGGCTGGCTCGTCTGTTTCTCTAGACTTACCCGAGGGGCTTCGCCCCTCGGACTCCCCGACACGCTCTCTCGCGCGCCGCGGCGCCGGCGCGCTCCGTTCGCGGGGCTCGCTCGCGCGCTCGCTCGCGACGCAGGTCAGCTGGTTTTGTGAGATAGCTTCGAGTCACTCTGAATTCCGGGCCGCGCTGAACTTTGCACTGTTTACACGATTCTGTCGCCCTCGTCGTGAAGCTGTTACGGCGGCTCCCTAGATTTCGTGGCGGTGACTGCGTTTTTCAACCACTGCTGAGGGCCGCACATGAACAGACTCCGTTCAGTCTCCGATTCAGTTCGATCCCTGGTCATCCTCGCCGTTCTGCTCGGGGCGGCCGCAGCCGCAACCCTCGGGGCGCAAAGCAATGACGGTGGCAGGCCGGGCGAGCGGCGCGCCGCCTACGCCATCGGCCTGTGGGGCGACCTGCCGTACTCGCCGGAACAGGCCACGGTCGGCGTGCCGAATCTGATTGCCGACATGAACGCGCAGAAGCTGGCGTTCACGGCGCATGACGGCGATCTCAAGGCCGGCGCGGGCCGCTGTGACGACCAGCTCTATCTGGATTCGCTGGCGTACTTCAACGCGCTCGAGGCGCCGGTGATCTTCACGCCGGGCGACAACGACTGGACCGACTGCGATCGGCCGGCCGCCGGAAGCTTCAACTCGCTCGAGCGGCTGGACTACGAACGACGCCTGTTCTTCAGCACCGAGTACTCGCTCGGCCAGCGCCGGATGCGTCAGGAAGTGCAGACGCAGCCGCTCTGCCTCGGACCGGCCGGTCCGGCCCCCTGCGTCGAGAACCGCCGGTGGGATATCGGCGGCGTCACCTACGCGACGCTGAACATCCAGGGTTCCTGCAACAACCTGTGCGACACGGCGCCCGATCCGGCGGAGTTCGCCGCACGCAACGCCGCCAACATCGTCTGGCTGCGTGAGAGCTTCGCGCACGCGGCGGAGCGGGGATCGGCGGCGATCATGCTGATCACGCAGGGCAATCCTGGCTGGGATCCTTCGGATCCGACGCGCGCGCCGCTTCGCAACGCGCGCACGCTGGCCCAGACGGACGGCCAGCCCGACGGCTTCATGGCCTTCCTTGCCGCGCTTCGTACGGAGGTGATCGCGTTCCGCAAGCCGGTCGCGTATGTCCACGGCGACTCGCATTACTTCCGCGTCGACAAGCCGTTCCTCGACTCGGCCGGGCGCAGGCTCGAGAACTTCACGCGGGTCGAGACATTCGGCAACAACCCGGCGAACGGCACGAACGACGTCCAGTGGGTCAAGGTGGTCGTCGACGTCAAGAGCCGCGAGGTGTTCTCGTACGAGCCACAGATCGTTCCGGGCAATCGCGTCGCCGTGCCACAGCCGTAAGGGGGCCGGGCGTTGCGGCGATGTCAACGAATTGTTCGATTGCCGTCACGCTGCCGTTGCCCGTTCGCTACACCACGCCGCTAGCATCCTCACATTCCGTCAGTCGGCGCCGGTCCACGGCGCCGACTCCATCCAGCGAAGGAGCCCCTTGATGCGACAGCGAATCCTCTCACTTCTCCTTGCGTCGACGCTTGCCGGAGCGGCGAGCATGACCGCCGCCGCGGCCGCCGATGACGACGACCGCGACCATCGGCATCGGTCGGAGGCCATCCAGCTCGGCCCGCGGCCGTTCTTTCTCGTCAACGACATGGAGGACAGCTGGCTGAAGCGTCAGCTGCAGAGCTGCTCGGCCGGCCCGTTCTCGAAAAGCAATTTCTCAATCGGCCACCGCGGCGCGGCGCTGCAGTTTCCCGAGCACACGCGCGAATCGTACGAAGCGGGCGCGCGGCATGGGCGCGGGCATCCTCGAATGCGACGTGACCTTCACCAAGGATCTCGCAGCTGGTCTGCCGCCACGCGCAGAACGATCTGCACACCACCACGAACATCCTGGTGACGCCGCTCGCCGGCCAAGTGCACGAAGCCGTTCACGCCGGCCGTCATCGCCCCCGGCGGCGCGCTGCTTCAGCCGGCATCGGCCGAGTGCCGGACGAGCGATATCACGCTGGCCGAGTTCAAGACCCTGCGCGGCAAGATGGACGCGTTCGACCCGCGCGCGCTTGACGCCGCAGCAGTTCCTCGGCGGCACGCCGAACTTCCGGACCGACCTGTACTCCGGCCCGACCAGCGGCGAGCTGCTGACGCACGCCGAGAGCATCGAGCTCTTCAAGAAGCTCGGCGTCGAAGCATGACGCCAGAGCTGAAGAGTGCCGAGCGTGACGATGCCGTTCAACGGGTTCACGCAGGAGCAGTACGCGCAGAAGATGATCGACGAGTACAAGGCGGCCGGCGTCTCGCCGCGCCGTGTCTTCCCGCAGTCGTTCAACATCAACGACGTCCTCTACTGGATCAAACGGGAGCCGGCGTTCGGCACGCCAGGCGGTGTATCTGGACGACGCCAACGTGGTCGCGGAGCTGCCGACCTTCGCCGACCTCGCCGGCTACAAGCTGATGGGGATCAACATCTGGGCGCCGCCGACCTTCGCGCTGCTGGCGCTCGACGGCCAGAACCGCATCGTGCCCTCGCAGGCCGCGCGCAACGCCAAGGCGGCCGGCCTCGACCTCATCACCTGGACGCTCGAGCGCTCGGGCATCCTGGCCGACGGCAACAACGGGTTCTACTACCAGACGATCGACCCGGCCATCAAGCGCGAGGGCGATCTCTACAAGGTGATCGACGTGCTGGCGCGCCAGGTCGGCATCCTCGGCGTGTTCTCGGACTGGGCCGCGCCGGTGACGTACTACGCCAACTGCATGGGTCTGAAGTAGCGAAGATGGCATGCTGGCGACCCTGAACGGGTCGCCTACAGCGCTCTCTTCGTCGTTCTGCGTTCTGCGTTCTGCGTTCTGCGTTCTTCGTTCATCGTTCATCGTTCTGCTTTCGAACGCAGAACGTAGAACGTAGAACGGAGAACGCAGATCGATCCTCCCCCACGTGTGATAAATTCCCCGGCAGAATGCAGCTCGACTTCATCTCCGGCTTGTTCGTGTTCATGCTCGCGACGTTCATCGGGCTGGACGTCATCCGGCGGGTCTCGCGGCTGCTCCATACGCCGCTGATGTCACTGACCAACGCCATCTCGGCGATTGCCATCGTCGGCGCCATCATCATCACCGGCGAGCAGCACACCACGCTCAGCACCGTCCTTGGCGCCGTCGCCGTGTTCGCGTCCACGACCAACATCGTCAGCGGCTTTCTGATCACCGATCGGATGCTGAAGATGTTCAAGAAACGCGAGCCGGCGAAGTGACCGTCGAGCAGCTCACCCAGCTCATTTACCTCGTCTCCGCCGGCGCGTTCATCCTGTCGTTGAAGTGGATGAGCGACCCGATACCGCGCGCCGCGGTGTCTTTGCGGGCGTCGGGGCGATGGTGCTCGCCGTTGCCGGCACGCTCCTCTACCCGCACATCGTCGCGTATCACTGGATCGCCATCGCGGTGGTGGCGGGCACGCTGGTCGGCGTCCCGCTGTCGTGGGTGCCGCTTACGGCGGTGCCGCAGCGGACGGCGCTCTCGCATGCGTTCGGCGGCCTGGCAGCGGGCCTGGTCGGCACCGCCAAGTACTACACCTGGCTCGACGAAGGCCAGTTGACGACCTTCCGCATGGCCGCGATCGGTGCTGAAGTGCTGCTCGGCTATCTGACCTGCACCGGCAGCCTGATGGCCGCGGGCAAGCTGCAGGAAGTCCTGCCGACGCGGCCGCTGACCTATCGCAACCAGAACGTGATCAATCTGGGCCTGCTCGGCGTCGCGATCGTGATGGCGATCGTGCTGGTGTTCCGGCCGGCCACGTCGTGGCTGTTTCCGATCGTGATCGTGCTGTCGCTCCTCTTCGGCGTCCTGCTCGTCCTGCCGATCGGCGGGGCCGATATGCCGACGGTCATCTCGCTGCTGAACGCGTATGCCGGCCTGTCGGCCGTGGCGATGGGGTTCGTGCTGGAAAACAAGCTGCTCATCACGGCCGGCGCGCTCGACGGATCGTCTGGCCTGATCCTGTCGATCATCATGTGCCGCGCGATGAACCGTTCGTTCGCCAACGTGCTGTTCGGCGCCTTCGGCCAGGTGCAGGCGGCCGCTGGAGCGGTCGAACAGCGGACCGCGAAGTCGGCGACGCCCGAGGACGTGATGCACCTGCTCGAGAACGCGAACACCGTTGTCTTCATCCCGGGTTACGGGATGGCGGTCGCCCAGGCCCAGCACCGCGTCCGCGACCTGCGCGACGAGCTCGCCAAGCGCGGCGTCAACGTGAAGTTCGCGATCCATCCCGTTGCCGGCCGGATGCCCGGCCACATGAACGTGCTGCTCGCCGAGGCGGAAATCCCGTACGAAAGCCTCGTCGAGATGGACGACATCAACCCGGAGATGCCCCAGGTCGACGTGGCGGTCGTCATCGGGGCGAATGACGTCGTGAATCCGGCCGCGCGCAACGATCCGAAGAGCCCCATCTACGGCATGCCGATTATCGACGCCGACAAGGCCAGGACCGTCATCGCCATCAAGCGCAGCATGAACCCCGGCTTCGCGGGGATCGAGAACGAGCTCTACTTCGCCGACAACACGCTGATGCTGTTCGGCGACGCGAAGGCCGTCATCGGGGAAGTCGTCAAGGAATTCTCCGGCAAGCAAAGCATCCACTGACCATGCTGGGCGGCAAGCCGCCCGTTGGCCCCCGATGGCTCCGTTCTCACCCATCCGGTCCCGTCATCCGATTCGCGTCGTCCTGTCGGCGACGGCGTTCCTGCCGTTCATGTCGGTGTGGAAGGCCGCCGCACTGGCGATCGCGCAATTCGGCGTCGCCGTGTTTTTCATCTCGGGTCTGGCGCGGGCGGCAGTAGGCGATTCCGCCGGCTGGTTCGTGCTCGCCGCCGCGGTGCTCGCCGCGTTCGCACGATCGGTCGACATCGAAAGCTGGTCGCTGCTGATTCCCGGTGGATTCGTCGGCTCGGTGACGCGTGCGTTCGGACCGCGCGCCGCCGGAGTCGCGAAGGCGGCGGCGCTGGTGGAGCGCATCCTGCTCGGCGCACTGGCGTGCGTGCTGATCGGACATTACGCCGCCAGCGTGGCGGCATCGGCGATCGCCGGCCGCAGCTTGACCGGATATCTCCGGGCCGAGGATCTGGCGACCCTGATTGCGATGGGCGCGCTCGGCGTGCTGTGGCTGCAGACTCGGCTCGGGCGAGAGATTGGCCGCGACGCGCTTGCGCGGGCGAGCTGGATTGGGGTTGGCATCGTCCTCGTCACGATCGTCTGGGCTCTTGTCACGCTGGCGCGTCACGGCGCCGTCTCTTCGTCGCTGGTCCTGCCGGCGCCAGTGGCGAGAACCGGATGGTTTCCGGCTGATACGGCGTTGGCGTGGCTGCTCGGATTCGCCCTGACGCTGCCGGTCGTCGGCGGCGGGGAAGCGCTCTCCCACGCGGCCCCCGAGCTCCCGCCGCCCCGCGTGCAGGCGCTGCGACGAACCGCCATCGCCACGGTTCTGTTCACCGTCGTGGCGACTGTCTTGGGAACGTTCCTCTTCGTCTGGCTCGTCCCGGCCAGTGAACAGGAGGTATGGGCCAATGCGCCGCTAGCCGGGCTGTCGCAGCATCTCGCGGCCCCGGCGTCGGTGCGGAACCTCGTCGCGCTCGCCCTGGCGCTGGCTGCGGCGCTGGTGCTGCTGCCGGCCGCTCACGCGTCAGTGATCGACGCCGAGCAGATGATGCATCGCTTCTCGGCGGAAGGCACCCTCCCCCCTGGTCTCACGTCGCTGCACAGCCGCTTTGGCACGCCGGCACGCGCCATCGACCTCACGGTGATGGCGACGACGGTCGCGGTGCTCGCGAGCGGCGGGCGAGTGTCGTGGCTGGCACGCGCCTATGGCGTGGCAATCGCGACCACCCTGGTGCTGTCGATTGCCGCAATCATGCGCCTCCGCCGTGCGCGCCAGGGGCCGACGCCCTACACCGCCCCAGGCGACCTCCGTGTCGGCCGCCGGCACTTCGCTGCCGGGCTCGTCGTCGCGCGCGCGGTGGCCGTCGCCTGCGCGGTCGGGATGATCGTCACCGGCGATATCGCTGCGATCGCCGCCGTGACGCTGATGACGATGCTCGCGGCGTGGTTCACCGTGGCGGCTCGCCACCGGCCGCCAGTCGATATCGGCACGGATGAAACCGCGTTCGACCTGATGCTCGCCGCCGAGCTTTCGCCCGACCAGATCGAAGCGCGTCCCGGCAGCCTGCTGGTGCCGGTGCGCAACCCGCACCTGCTGGCGCATGTCATGGCGGCTCTGCAGACGCCCGGCGATCGCGACGTCGTCGTCATGACGGCGCGTCTGCTCGACGTCGACGTCAACGAGGAAGACGCGGGGAGGACCACGCCGACTTCCTACGAGCGGAAGCTGCTCTCGGACGTCGTCGCACTCGCCGAACGGGTTGGCCGGCCGGTGCGGCTGCTGATTGTTCCCACCCGCAGCGTGGTCGACGCGATCGTCGGCGCCGTGATTCGCCTTCGCGCGTCGGACGTGTTCGTCGGCGAGTCGGCGACGCTCTCCGCCGCAGACCAGGCGCGCCTGCTCGGCGAGGCCTGGGAGCGGGCCGACAAGCCCGACGCGCTCGACGTCAGGCTGGTGATCCACCACCGCAGCGGCCGATCGGACACCTATCATCTCGGAGCTCATCCCCCGTCCTTCACTTCCGGCGACCTCGATCTGATTCACCGCTTGTGGCTCGACGCCGTCAAGGCTGTCGGTCCGCACGTGCATCACGCCGACGTCGTCAGAGCAGCGCTGAAGCAAATGGAAGAACAGCTGAATGGTCCCCATCGGGAGGAGGCGGTTGCGGCGATTCGCGAGATCGCCAGGCCGGCCGAAGAACTTGCCGAGGTGCTGCGGGCGCGCGACTACGCGCGGCTGCGCGACATGCTCCGCAACCGCGAAGCCGGCGATGTCGCCACATTGCTCACCGCGCTGAGCCTCGAGGATCAGGTCGTCGTCTTTCGGGTGATGCCGCGCAAGGATGCGGCAGCGGTATTCCAATATCTGTCGCAGGAGTCGCAGGAAGCGCTGCTGAAAGGGATGGCGCAGGACGACGTCGCCGGATTGCTGAACAACATGGCGCCGGATGATCGGACCCTGTTCCTCGAAGAGCTGCCGGCCGAGGCGACGCGGCAGCTGCTGGCGCTGCTGACGCCGGCCGAGCGTGCGGTTGCGGTGACGCTGCTCGGCTATCCAGAACACTCGGTCGGCCGGCTGATGACGCCGAATTATGTCGCCGCCCGCGAGGAGTGGACGGTCCGCGAGGTCCTCGACTACGTCCGCGCCCACGGGCAGGACAGCGAGACGCTGAACGTGATCTACGTCGTCGACAGCCGCAATCTCCTGGTTGACGACGTGCGCATCCGAGAGTTCCTGCTGGCGCCGCTCGATCGCCGCGTTGCGGAGCTGATGGATCGCCGTTTCGTGGCGTTGAAGGCCACCGACGATCAGGAAACCGCCGTCGGCGTGTTCCGTCAGTACGATCGCACCGCGCTGCCGGTCACCGACACCGCGGGCATGCTGATCGGCATCGTGACCATCGACGACGTGCTCGACGTCGCCGAAGCGACCGCGACCCGCGACATTCAGCGCATCGGCGGCTCGGAAGCACTCGACGAGCCGTACATCAGCATCGCGTTCGGGCGGATGATTCAAAAGCGGGCCGGGTGGCTGACCGCGCTGTTCCTGGGGGAGATGCTCACCGCCACCGCGATGGGCGTGTTTGAAGCGGAGATCTCGAAGGCGGTCGTGCTGGCGCTGTTCGTGCCGCTGATCATCTCGAGCGGCGGCAACTCGGGGTCGCAGGCCGCCACCCTCGTCATTCGCGCACTGGCGCTGGGGGAGGTCGGCGTCCGCGACTGGTGGCGCGTCATGCGGCGCGAGGTCCTGGCTGGCTTGGCGCTCGGGGCGATCCTCGGCAGCATCGGGTTCCTGCGCATCAGCTTGTGGTCCGCGTTCTCGGATATCTACGGTCCGCACTGGCTGCTCGTGGCGGTCACCGTTTCGGTGTCGCTGGTTGGTGTCGTTCTCTGGGGCACGCTCAGCGGATCGCTGCTGCCGTTTCTGCTGAAACGTCTCGGATTCGATCCGGCGGCGTCTTCAGCGCCGTTTGTGGCGACGCTGGTCGACGTCACGGGACTGGTGATTTACTTCTCGGTCGCGCTCGTCGTGCTGCGGGGAACGCTCTTGTAGCTCTCGCTGCCGTGACTTTGTTTACAAGTCTGTCGCGCCCGGGTGGTAAAAGCTTCGGCACCAATGGCGCCTCTCAAGGTCCTCTTCCTGTGCACAGGCAACAGCGCGCGGTCGATCCTCGCCGAAGCGCTGATGAATCAGCTGCCTCTTCCCGCCGGCAAGTTTCGCGGTTTCAGCGCCGGGAGTCATCCGAAGGGCGAGGTTCACCCGTTCGCCCTGGATTTGCTGCGGAGTCAGCGCCTGTCGGTCGAGGGGCTGCGCAGCAAGTCATGGGATGAATTCGGTGCCGCCGGCGGCCCGCACATGGAGTTCGTGATCACGGTGTGCGACCAGGCGGCGTGCGAGGTCTGCCCGGTCTGGCCGGGCCGGCCGGCCAAGACCCATTGGAGCATCCCGGATCCAGCAGGCGCTGTGCTGCCTGGTGAAGACCGCCGGAAACTGTTCTTCGACGCGTTCATCACGCTGCGCCGCCGGATCGAGCTCTTCGCCAGCCTGCCGCTCGACAAGTTGAGCGGCCTCGCCTTGCAGGAGCGCCTCGACGAGATCGCCAACGTGGCTCCTCGATAGCTCATGAGCGCGCCCGTGCTCATCGCCGCGGCCTTCTGCGCCACGCTCGGATGTGGCCTGATGGCGGGCGTGTTCCTCGCATTCTCGTCGTTCGTCATGAGCGCGCTCGCCCGACTGCCGGCGCCGCAGGGCATCGCCGCGATGCAGTCGGTCAATGTTCGCGCGATCACGCCGGTGTTCATGAGCGTCTTTCTAGGGACAGCTGTCGTGTGCCTCTTTCTGATCGCCGTCGCGCTCATCTCACCGCCGGCGTCCGGCGCCGGCTACCTGATCGCCGGTGGCGCCGTCTATCTTGTCGGCTCCTTCCTTGTCACGATGGCCTTCAACGTGCCCCGCAACAACCAGCTGGCAGCCGCTGATCCGCAGACCGAGTCAGCCGCCCGTCTCTGGAGCGAGTACTTGCGGAGCTGGACGGCGTGGAACCATGTCCGAACAGTGGCGTCGCTGGCCGCGACCGGCATCCTGACGTTCTGGATCTATCGCCACGCCCTGGTCGAGTAAACCGATCGCCTCAGGACATCTCGATGACAGGCCTGCCGTCTTCGACGACGAACGATCGCTCCGTGTAACCCACTCCATTCGGATCTTCCACGCTCGTGACGAACCGGAGATCGAGCCGGGTCTCTCGAGGCGTGACGGTCGCCTTGAAGTACCCGCGCTTGTCGCCTTCGTAGCACTTGATGTGCGGGTTGAACGGGATCATCGGCGAGTAGTACGGACCGTAGGGTGTGCCGTCGCCGCCGGTGGTGATGGCCGGCGTCACGAATTCGGTCGCCACGGCTGGTGAGGCCTGATTCTTGAAGTCCAGCTTCAACTCGTTCGCGAACGTCGAGTGCCAGTCGCCGGTCAGGAAGACCGGGTTGCTGACGCGGCTCTGGACCACATCGGTCAGCATCCGCTTGCGCGCGAGCGGGTAGCCATCCCATGCGTCGTTCCAGTACCACTCGTCAGGGTACCGGGCAGCGTGTGCTCCAGCTCGGCGATCAGGAGCTGCTGCGCGACGAAGTTCCAGCGCGCGAGCGATTGACGAAAACCGCGCGCGAGCCAGCGTTCCTGGTCCTCTCCGAGCATCGTATAACTGCCCGTCAACGCTTCGGCGCATCGCAGCGCCTCGCCGCAGGCGGTAGGTTTCGAGGTCCACGGTCCCGCCCGAATCCGCTCGGGACCGGCATCCCACGCCCGGTCATGCCGCCGATCGCGTACTCGTAGGTGTAGTCGCCCAGGTGGAGCACCACGTCGAGATCGTTCTGCAGCATGTCCCGGTATGCCGTGTAAAAGCCGCTCGGCCAGTCCTGGCAGGTGGCGAAGGCGAACTGCAGCTGCCGGACATGCTCGTGCGGCGCAGGCGTGGTGCGGAAGTGCCCGATGCGGCTCTCCTCGTCGCGCAGGTCGAACTGATAGAAGTAGTCGCGCTCGGGCTCCAGGCCATCCACTTCCACGTGCACTGAATGTGCGAGCTCGGGAGAGGCGACGGCATGGCCGCGGGCAACGAGGTGACGCATGTGGCTGTCGGTGGCGACGCGCCAGCCAACGGGGATCGACCGACGGCCGAGGCTTGCCGGATTGGCTGGCTCGGGCGCGAGCCGCGTCCAGAGCACGATCCCCTCCGAGGAGGGATCCCCCGAGGCGACGCCCAGCGTGAACGGATTCCTTCCGAGCGAGGGGGCCGCAAACAGCTCGCGGCCGGAGACGAGCGCCAGCGACAGGCTCGTCCCGACGCCCTGCCACGTGTACTGCAGAAAACGTCGTCGATCAATCGACGATGCGCGTGATTTCGACAGAGCCATGGTTCCTCCGGATGGCCAGAGGATGGTCGAAGCCTGCGACGGACCGGTGACGGCAGCATCAACAAATCGACAACTACGGGATCAGGGCCTTCAACGCGTCCGCGAAGTCCAGGTAGAGGAACTGCGTCGCCCCGTCGAACTCGAAGCCGTTGACGTCGCCGGTATCCGGGGGTTCGGGGGCCTCGCCGTTCTGGATGACGAGCAGCCCGAGCGGGTACTGGTTTCCGATCGGCACCGGCACGTAGTGCACGCCGTCGGTGTCGCCCACCCCCTCAACGAAGAACTCGCCGCGATGCATTGTGCGCGTCCGGCTGAGATCGTAGAAATGAAAGCTCGAATCGCCCTGGCTCGATGCCAGCAGCAGCGTCCGGCCGGGAATGCTCGCGATGATGCTCAAGCCCTCCAGGTCGGCATCCAGGAAGCGGCCGGCGTTGGCATCGGAGCCGGTCGCCACAACGTCGCCGGGTGCGGGCGGATCGGCCGGGCTGTACGCGCACTCGAACTCGTCATCGTCCGGAGTGGCGTGATACGCCTGGCCGAACGACTTCACCGGCTCGATCAGGTGATTGCCGGTCACGGTGACAATTGCCGGGGTCGACCTGCTCAGCGGCAGCTTGTAGAGACCGATCGTCTCGAAGGCGACATAGAGGGTCTGGTTCGCTCGATCGAACACGAGGCCCTCGGATTGGGGTTCCTCGAGTGCGGCTTCTCGGCATGGCGTCCAGTCGTAGGGCGCGCCAAGCTCGTTCCGGAGCCGGAACGACGTCTTGAACAGGAATGTCCGAATTGGTCGATACGTCAGTGTCCCGCCTGGCGCGGCAACGATCTGGAGCTGACGTACCAGCCCGCGCTCGCGTTCGGACACAAAGATTTCGTCGACGTCGCCCTGGGACACCGTCAGGCCGTACACCGTGTTCTGATCGTCCACGGGGTTGTCGCGCCAACCCTCCATCGCCCCCGACGGCTGGAGGACTGACGGCTGCTCGAACCGAACCGGGAAGACACGCGGCACGTTCGGGGCGGTGATGTCGACGAGCGGGCCGTCCGGATCCGCAGGATCGATCTTGTAGAAGCGCACCCGGTCGCAACCGCGATCCGACACCACCGCCACGTCGACTCGGCCGGAGCGCGCCCCGAGGCGCACGCCGTACGCGATGTCCACGTTGTTGAAGCGTCCGAACGTCTCCTGGCTGTCGCTGCCCGCGCACGGCTTGTCCGGGTTCAGGTTGATCCCCGCCGGTGTCGCCGGATCCGCGGGCGAGACGTGGGGCGCGTTCGGCGGCAGCAGTGCCTGCACCAGCTGGCCGGACATGTCATAGACGAGCAGGCCGGCGTCCTTCGCCGTGCCGATCACCAGCGAGCGCCGGGGGTTGTCGCGGTCGACCCAGATCGCCGGATCGTCCGCGTCGGGCGTCGCCGGCGCATCCTCGTAGTTGAAGAGCGGCGCCGTCATGACGACCGGCGTCAGCACGAGCGGCCCGTCGCCGCTGGCGCCGACGGCGCCCATCACACCGACACCAACCCCCACCGTCAGCGTCCACATCGTCAACCGCTTCATAGGTCTCTCCTGAAAGTGAAAGCCTGATGCGGCTGACTCGAGCCGCCGCGCGATTTAAGCGCACGCTGGTAAAGCGGATGTGAACGGAGCGTGACGGCAGCATCACAAGGGTGCGCCAGCGCCGGGAGTAAGATGATCGCGAAAACGGTCGGGAGAGCCATCAATGGACGAGCATGACGACGACCTTGCCTCCGAAGTGATCGAGGGGGAGGAGATCGAAAGCGACACCTTCGAGGCTGAGGACGACGAAGACGTTCTGAGCGCCGAAGACGGCGATCAAGGCGAGGACGAAGCTCCGACCGAGGACGACAGCGAAATCTAGGAGTGTTGGCGTGTCGTTCGACGTTCGACGTTCGAACGATGGACGAGCGGAGATGTCCGCGAACGACGAACGACAGCGGTCAGCGGGAGAGCGCTTCGGCGGGTTTGTCGACCGGTTCGAGGAAGGCGGACATCTGCTTGCGCAGCTCGTCCTGGATCTGCTCGATCGAGCGCCGCGCGTCGACCGTCCTGAAATGGAACTCGTCGGCCATCGACGAGTACTCGCGCAGCAGCTTGTTCTGGTACAGCCGGAAGCTGTCGTAGATATCGTCGGCCGCCTTCATGTCCATGCCCGATTCCCAGAAGTCCATGCCGCGCGATTCGAGGATGCGGCCGATCAGCGTGTCGACGTCGACCTTCAGGTAGAAGACCATATGCGGCGCGATCGCGAAGCCGTACAGGCCGCGCAGCCAGGGCGCGATCGATGCCGCGGACGCCGGCGCGGGCCAGCGCGGTGAAGATGTAGCGGTCCGACAGCACGACGAAGCCCGCCTTGAGTGCCGGGATGATTTCCTTCTCGAGCCGATCGGCGAAGTCGGTCGCGTAGAGCAGGACGAACGTCAGCTTGTTCAGCGTGTTGCTGGACTTGGCCAGCTCGATGGTCGGCTGCATCAACGGCGACCGCGTCCAGCCGGTCTCGATGACGCCGTAGCCGCGCACCTCGAGCCACTCGCGCAGCAGCTGAATCTGCGTCGTGCGGCCGACGCCGTCCGTTCCCTCGATGGCGATCAGCTTGCCCGGGTAGCCGTTGATCGGCAGGTACGGGATGCTGCTGCCGTAATACTGGCCGGCCTGGATCTCGGAGTGCTCGCCGGGATCAGACGGGTTGCTCATCGTGGATCTCCTCGTTGGCCATGGCCAGCCGCGGCGCGATCAGGCCGCGAACGTAGCGCTGCTGCTCGGTGATGCTGCCGACCGCGTCGACGACCTCCAGGTCGAACTCGTCGACGATGCGATCGTACTCCTCGAGCACCTTGCCCTGGAAGAGCCGGAAGCTCTCGATCGGGTTCGTGCTCCAGCCGAGATCCATGCCGGCTTCGTAGAACTTGAGCTTGACGCGGCGCGCCATCAGGCGATCCAGCGACACGTCGATCGGCACGCGGAAGTAGAGCGCCAGGTCGGGCCGCACCGCGAAGCTGTACAGGTCGCGGACCCACTGCCGGTCGACGCCGCGGGTCACGTCGCGGGCGAACGCCGTATAGGTATAACGATCCGCCAGCACGATCATGCCTGCCTTGAGCGGCGGGATGATCTTGTACAGCAGCCGATCAGCGAAGTCCGTGGCGTGCAGCAGGCTGAACGTCATCGGTGTCAGCGCGTTCTTTTTCTTGCCGGTCTTCGTCGCCGCCTTGACCAGCGCGGACGAGTTCCATTCCGTGACGAACACCCGGTGGCCTTCGGCGCTCAGCCACTTCGCGAGGAGTCCCAGCTGGGTGGTCTTTCCCGACCCGTCGATTCCTTCGACGACGAACAGTTTCCCGGGGTGCTCGTGCGGCTTTGTCAGGTTGTTCAACATACGCGGTCGTCCTGCTCACCTCGACACGAAGGGGTTTGCCAATGAGTCGCTCGAACGGGACGGCATGCCGGTTGGCCGCCCACAACTCGAGCTCGGCGTCGCTCTTGGTCCGCAGCTGCAGCAGCGCGTCCTCGCCGCGGTCGTGCAGTTCGACGCCGCTGATCGTCTGGGCATGGCTGCGATCGAGGCTTTCCGCGAGCCTCAGGATCGCCGCCAGCGTCCGGATGGTGCGGCGGCGCCGGCCGGAGAACCCGCGCAGCACGGAATGCCGCTTCTTGGGAGTGGCGCGGCGATGATAGCGGGCGACCAGCGCGATGGTTTCGATTTCCTCGGGCTCGAAGCCGCGCAGGTCGCCATTGCGAATCAGGTACTCGGAGTGCTTGTGGTGGCGTTCGTAGCTGATGTGCACGCCGACGTCGTGCAGGATCGCCGCGTACTCCAGCCACTCGCGGTCCTTGTCGGTGAGGCCGTGGATCGCCCGCGTCTGATCGAACAGCGTCGTCGACAGCCGCGCAATCTGCTGGGCATGCTCCGGCCAGTAGCTGCACCGCTCGGCGAGCTCGATGATGCTGCGCCGGCGAACGTCCGGATACCGATCGGCCTGCGCGATTTCCTTCCGGTGCCGCGCGATGTAATCGAGGACGACGCCTTCACGCAGCGACAGGTCGCAGAGTGTGAGCTCTTCGGCCCCGAGACGGCGCAGCAGCGTGTCGAGCAGCACCGCGCCGGCAGGCGAGAGGTCGGCGCGCCGCGGCTCCAGTCCCGGCACGCGCACGCGTTTCTCGAGGCCGATCGACGTCATCGTTCGGCGCACCCGGTGCACCTGCTTGGCCGCGACGCGGCGGTTGCGCAGCGTGGCGACCCCGCCGCGGCTGTGGTGTCCGGCGGCGATCGCCCCGAGGCTCAGGATCGTTCCTGACGTGCCGACGACGCGATCGAACCCGGCGCGCTTGATGCGCTGGATGTGCTCGTCGACGTCGGCGTCGATATGCCGCACCAGCTTCCGCTCTTCGCGCGGCGACATCGGATCCGACTTGACGAAGCGCTCGGTAAGCCTGATCACGCCCAGCTTGAAGCTGCGCCCGCTTTCCATCGCCGGCCCCGCGCCGCGCGTGATCTCGACGCTGCCACCGCCGATGTCGATCACCACCAGGACCTCGCCGGCCGCACCGACGCCGTATGCCGCCGCCATGTGGATGAGGCGCGCTTCTTCGGTGCCGGATATCACCCGCGGCCGAATCCCCGTCTCCGCGACGACCGTCTTCAGGAACTCGCCGCCGTTTTCGGCTTCGCGCACGGCACTGGTCGCGACCGCGACAATGTGGTCAACCGTGTGCGATTCTGCCAACCGTCGGAACTTGGACAGGACCTGGAGCGCGGCCTGCATCGCCTCGGGCGTGAGCGCGCGGCCGTCGAGGCCGCCGGCCCCCAGCCTGACCATTTCCTTCTCCCGGTCGATCACTTCGAAGGAAAGATCCGGCCGCACCCGGACGACGATCATGTGCAGCGAGTTAGTGCCGATGTCGATGGCCGCAAGGCGCATACTGGATGAGCTTAACGCGAATTGACTATAATTTCCGTTTCGCCCATCTTAAGCATGTCGGTGTTACCGAGTCGTTACGTTCTGTTGCGCGCCCGCCTCGAGCGTTTCTCCCGCGCGATGCCAGGCGTTGAAACCCGCGATCAACGAGCCGTTCACCGGACTCGCGTCTCTACGCGAAGGCTCCGGGAGCTGCTGCCCGTGCTGCAGCTGGACGGCGGGTCCGTCACAAAGCTGTCACACCAGCTGCGTAAGGTGACGAGGCGGCTTGGGCGCGTCCGCGAGGCGGACGTCATGTTGCTCCTGATAGCCGAGCTGCACGAATCTGGCCGTTTCGCCGAGCCCGCGCTGCGGCTGGTTCGCGAGGCGGCGCGCGCCACGCGGGACGAGGCACGCGCGGAAATGCCCGCCAAGCAGACGGCGGCCGCCTTCCGTCGAATCGTGCGCAAGCTCGACCGTGCCGTCCGCAAGCTCGAGGGCCCGGAGGATGCCCAGACGCGCCGCGCCTGGCGCTGGGCGCTCGACGCGCGTGTCAGCCGGCGGGCGCTCGCGCTGCGGCACGCCATCGACACGGCCGGAGCGGTCTACCTGGCCGAGCGGCTGCACGCGGCGCGGATCGCGCTCAAGAAGCTGCGCTACGGCCTCGAGCTCGACGTCGAGGCGCGCGGCCTGAAGAGCACGAAGGAGCTGCGCACGTTGAAACGGATGCAAGAGGTGCTCGGCCGGCTGCACGATCACCAGATTCTCATCGATCATGTCCGGGGCGTGCAGGCTTCGCTGACGCCGCCAAGCGTGTCGATGTGGCGCGACCTCGACACGGTGCTGATGTCGCTCGAGGAGAGCTGCCGGCGCCTGCACGCGCGCTACGTCCGTGAGCGGCAAACGCTCATCGACATTTGCGACCGCTTGGCGCGCCGAAGCGCTACCGCGGAGGCGGCGCTGACCCGCCGCAGCGTTCCCACGAAGACCAGTCAGCGTCCCGGCGCGCCGGATAAGGCGATGCCGGCCGGCTACGAGCTGTACCTGATTCGGCACGGGATCGCGGAGGAACGCGGCGACGCGTGGCCCGACGACTCGAAGCGGCCGCTGACCGAGCGCGGCATCGCGCGCCTTCGAAAGGAGGCCCGCGGACTCGCTGCGGCTCGGCGTGGCTTTCGACGTCGTGCTCACCAGCCCGTTGATACGTGCGCGCCAAACGGCCGATGCCGTGGCCAGCACGTTCGAGCCACGTCCGCCGATCGTCGTCATCGAGTCGCTGTCGCCGGGTGGCACCTATCAGGCCGTCCTGGCCGATCTCGAAAAACAGTCGCGCCGCTCGCGCATTGCGCTCGTCGGTCACGAGCCCGGCATCGGCGAGCTCGGCGCGCGGCTGATCGGATCGCGCCACCCTCTCGAGTTCAAGAAGGGCGCGGTCTGCCGGATCGATTTCGACACGCTGCCTCCCGCCGGCCCGGGCGCGCTGCGGTGGTTCATCACGCCGAAGATCCTCCGCAGCCTTCGCAAGTAGGGCGGACCTTCAGGTCCGCTCCGCCTTCGCTCCCTGACATTGCATCGAGCTTCGGCGCGGCAAGCTCGAGTCCCCGAGTCACGCTCGGAGATAGTCCGCCTGCCACTCACGCACGCGAGCCTTGATTTCTTTCTGTGTCTTGAGCGTTCCCGCGAGCACCTCGCGCACGAGAGCGGGCAGCTCAGCGTCGCTTGCGAACCGCAGCGCCACGAGCTGTTTGTGCGACACGCCGCTGATCTGCGTCCTGCAGGTCGGGCGGCAGCGCGTTGCGCAGCCGCAGGCGCATCTCGAGCCGGATCACCCGATCCTGGACGGTCAGCACCTGCACGCGCAGCGAGAAGAACATCAGCAGCAGCGCGATCGACACCAGGAACGCAATAAACGTTTCGCCGCTGAACATGCCGATCAATCGGTAGGTTGCCCAAATGAAGTTCGCCAGGAAGGGAACGAACACGCCGACGTGGTACGCCGGGACGATTCGGGCGTGATTCCGGAAACTCTGGGCCGTTGGCATGGCCAATCCTCCATCGAGTCGTGTCGAGCTGGCTGCGTGTTACAAAGAATTTACTTCGTCCGGGCCGCGGCGGGGTGCAAGATTCCGGCTTCTCTTTGGGAGCCTCCATGTTCGCCCTCACGCTGCGCCAGGCCAATCACGAACGTCGATATTCCATAGTCCGGACCGGGGGGCTGGGCTGGGAAATACGGCTCGAGGAGGACTCGAAGCTCCAGCGGCTCGACCACTATCAGGACTGGCACCGGGTGGAGCGCGCGCTCGCGCTGTTCGCCCGTGAAACGTTGCAGCTGCAGGAATCCGGCTGGCGGGTGATCGAAACTCAGTCGATGAAACGATAGCCGAGGCCGACGACGGTCTCGATCTGCCGGCCCGCCGTGCCGAGCTTGCTCCGCAGGCGGCCGACGTGCACGTCAACGGATCGCGTTTCCACCTGCCGATCGTAACCCCAGACCCGCTCGAGCAGCCGGTCGCGTGACACGACCCGGTTCTTGTTCATGACGAGGTAGCGGAGCAGCTCGAACTCGCGGCGCGTGAGCCGTATCTGATCGCCGTCGACGGCGACGGCGACGGCGTCGAAATCGGCGGTCAGGCGATCGCCGCGGTAATTGATCGGCGGCCGCTTCGTCGGGGCGGCCGCTGCGTCGCAGCACGGCGCGGACGCGCGACGTCAGTTCCCGCAGGCTGAAGGGCTTGGTGACGTAATCGTCCGCCCCGAGATCCAGGCCGCTGACGCGGTCGTTCTCGCTGGTGCGCGCCGTCAGCATGATGATCGGCAGGTGCCGTCCCTCGGGGCGTCCGCGCAGGATGCGGCAGACCTCGAGGCCGCTCAACACCGGCAGGTTGAGGTCGAGGATCATCAGGTCGGGCGGCGCGCCGCGACCGCCTTCAGCGCATCGTCACCCGTGCCGACGATGTGCGCCTCGGCCTCGCCGGTACGCTCGAGCGTGTGCTTGATCAGTCCGGCGATGTCGTGCTCGTCCTCGACGATGAGAACACGGTGCCTGGGCATATGGAACGAGCGCCACGGCGGAGGGCACGGAAGCTGTGTCGGCGAGGCGATCACTCCCGGATGCCGGGCGTCGCTGTCGCCACTGTCCGTGACCTCCGTCGTGGCGCTCTACAGTCGACAGTATCCGGCGGACGTTTCGCTTCCGTATCGAAGCTGTTAAATGTGGGTTACACCGGGCCCGAGCCGGGTTATTCTGCCGTCATACCCGTGCGGCCATCCATCAGTTTCGTGATCGGCCTCTGTCGGCTGCTGGGGTAGCCGCGTTCGAGAGCGTCCGCCCAGACGCCGGAATCGCGCTTCCAGCTCGACGTCGAGCCAGCTGCAGAACATCCTGGAAGGCAACTGGCAGTCGTGCCAGGAACCGGCGACCGGCCGCTACGGCGAGCGGGTCTACGATCACGTCGTCAACGGCGTCGGACAGTTCGAGGTCCATCTGGGCCGCGCCGTGAGTTCGCCGTCTTTCCAGGCGTGCAGGACGCGCATCGCGATCACGACTCGGCCGACAACCTCCTGAAGCCGTACCGCGTCATCCTCCAGGGGACGCGCGCGACGCAGCGGTGGGAGGTGGCGTCGCTGAACCTCGCCTTCACCGTGACGCTCGGCGGCGGTTCGCGAACCGACTGCGAGAGCTGGTTCATCCTGCTCGAGCCGCTCAAGAAGACGTCCTGAACCTAACCGATCGGCATGCCGGACACCACGTCCGGCCGTTCCACGAGGCGCCGTTCGTAGCTGCGCTCCATCAACGGCGACGACAGCAGGAAGTCGGCTGTCGCGCGATTGCACGCGATCGGCACGTTGTAGACCACGGCGATGCGGAGCAACGCCTTGACGTCGACGTCGTGCGGGTGCGGCTCGAGCGGGATCCCAGAAGAAGATCACGAAGTCGAGTCGCCCTTCCGCGATCGCGGCGCCGACCTGCTGATCGCCGCCGAGCGGACCGCTCAGAAACGTGATCACCGGCAGGTGCAGCTCGGTCGCGAGGCGCACGCCGGTGGTCCCGGTGGCGTAGAGCTCGTGGCCGCTCAGCGTCCCGCGGTTGTAGCGCGCCCAGTCGAGCAGGTCGTCCTTGCGGTTGTCGTGTGCGATGAGGGCGATGCGCTTGCGCGCGACATCGCGATGGTCACCGGCATCCGGGATGGTCCTCCGGTGTCATTGTGCGGGTTGGTCGTAACGACGCGTTGCTACCGATCCACGACCAGATGTGACACGGCCGTCATACGGTCGTGACCGGACGGTCACGTCGATCGGCTAGTGTTGGTCGCGACGTGGATGGACCAACCGCTGGATGAGGCGGCCGACGATCACCGCGATCGTCTGCGCGTTC
This sequence comes from uncultured Acidobacteriota bacterium, assembly GCA_963825245.1. Classification (GTDB taxonomy): domain Bacteria; phylum Acidobacteriota; class Vicinamibacteria; order Vicinamibacterales; family CAVVIG01; genus CAVREM01. Next base: position 229,593 of record CAWGSJ010000013.1, on the reverse strand, counting down.
AACGAGGCCCCATTCCTTTCCGCTTGCCTGCACTCGCTCCTGTCACAGACCCGTCCCGCTGACGAGATCATCGTTGTCAACAATGCCAGCACCGATCAGACGGCCGCCGTGGCGCGCGCCGTCCCGGGGGTTCGCGTGGTGGACGAGCCGATCAGAGGGCTGGTGGCCGCGCGCGAAACCGCGCGCCGCGTCGCCGCGGGCGACGTCCTGGCGTACGTGGACGCGGATTGCCGTGTCCCGCTGCAATGGCTCGAACGGCTCGAGCGGCGCTTCCTGCGCCGGCCGGCGGTCGTCGCGGTTTCAGGCCCCTACCGCTTCTACGATTGGGACCTGACCGGACGACTCCTCATTCGGGCCTACGACTGGATCGTCGCCCCGCCGACCCACTTCCTCGTGCACTACGCGTTCGGTGCGGGCGCGATCCTGTACGGCGGCAACTTCGCCGCCCGGGCGCACGCCCTCCAGCGGATCGGCGGATTCGATGTGTCGATCGAGTTCCACGGCGAGGATACGAACCTCGGGCGCCGGCTCACGCCGCTTGGTGCCGTCGAGCTCGCGCCCGAATGCTGGGTGTGGACGTCGGCCCGCCGCTACCACGTGATGGGGAAATCGAAGGTCTTTGGCCTCTACATCCGCAACTTCTGGTCGGAGATTCTCCGGCATCGCCCGGCCGACCGCGAGCATCTCGACGTACGGGCGGGAGTCGGACGTCAACGGCTCGCCGGTTGAAGGCGGCGGCGAAAGCGTGCGGCGCGCGGCTCGGTGATCGGCCGCATCGCGGCCGAGCGGGCGTAGATGTCGTCGTACAGCTCGAAATACCGCGCCGTGACGCGACTGCCAGTCGTGCGCGTGCGCGGTGCGCCGTCCGTTGACAATTCTCGACGCGCGGAGGCCCGGGCACGCGAGGAGGTCGCGGACGGCCTGCGCGAACGCCGCGGGCTCGGCCTCGGCGAGCCAGGCGTTGTCGGCAGTTGCGTACTGGCGCACGCCGCCGCTCGTCGGCACCACGAGCGGCGTTCCCGACGCCATGGCTTCGAGCGGCGCAATCCCGAACGGCTCGCGCGGATTCGGATGCAGCACGACGTCCGCGTTGGCGTAGCAGGCGCTCAGCGTGCCAGCGTCGGCAACGTGACCGAGGAGATGGATGCGGACTGGCGTGCGCCGCAGCGCCTCCTCCAGCAGCCAGGCCCGAAGGGGCCCGTCCCCGGCGAACACGAGCCTGAAGCGCTGCCGCCCTGCGCGTGTCAGGGCGTCGAGCGTGTCGAGGAGGAGGGGAATGTTCTTCTCGCGGCTGAGGCGCCCCGCGTAGAGCAACAGCACGGTATCCGGTTCCGCTCCGATCTGCCCGAACACGCGTTGCCGCTCTGCCGGGCTCCGTTCCGCACGCTCGAAGGTCGCGACGTCGAGACCGAGCGGCGCGACGTCCACTTCACGCGGTCCGCACGCGCAGCTCATCGGCTGCATACGACGAGACCGCGACGTGTCCGTCGAACTGCGGCACGTAGACGTGGCGCATGTACCAGCGGGAGAAAGAACGCAGCGTCCCGCGTGCGCTCACGAACGCGGCGAGGTTGTCGTCCATCCGCTCGCACGACAAGCCAACCAGCGCCGGCCGCCGCGCGCCGGCGAACCACCGCCGCCGGATGAGGCAACCGAGGTAGCACAGGGAGTACCTGTCGCAGATCTCGACGACGTCGGGGCGTTCGGTCCGCAGGATGTTCCAGATCCGTCCCCAGCGGCCCAGCACGAAGCGATGTGGGAGGGCTCCTCACTACATCACCGCGCCGCCGCCGGCCTCGCATCGAGGCGGCCTGCGATGCCCGTGCGGGTGCCGACGCTGCGATAGGCGGCATAGAGCGGCGCGAGGGACGGTTCCCACTTCCGGCTGATGGCGTAGGCCCTGGCACGCTCTGCCAGCCGCCCACGCCGCTCCACGTTCCACGTCAGCTCGGTGATCCGTCGCGCGAAGGCTCGCAGGTCGGCGCAGACATGGCCCGTCTCGCCGTCGACCATGTGTTCCTGCGGGCCGCCCTCGTCGGTGACGAGCACGGGCAGGCCGCTCGCCTGCGCTTCGAGGACAACGTTGCCCGCCGTGTCGGTCCGGCTGGGAAACACGAAGAGGTCGGCCGAGGCCATCGCCGTGGCCACCTCCGCAACTGGAAGTGTGCCCATGAACACGGCAGCCGGGCAGGATGCGGCCAGTTCACGGCGCATCGGTCCGTCTCCCACGATGATCAATTGGTGGTCGATGCCGGATCGCCGCAAGCGGTCGCTGATCGGGCGCAGCAGATCGAGCCCTTTTTCCTTCGAGACTCGTCCGGCATAGAGCAGCGCAAGCCGCCGTGGTCCCACGTTCCACCGCTCGCGCAGCGCTTCGGATCGTCTCATAGGCGCGAACTGCTCGGTCGATACGCCGCGCCGCCAGGCCTGGATCTTCGATGGGTCGATCTTTCCCCGGATGAGCGTCTGGCGCGTCGCTTCGGAGGGGACGAAGATCCGCTCGCACCTGCCGTACGGCCAGCGCAGGTACTCGCTCATGAGGCGTCCGATCCAGGCCGACCCGCTCAGGATGCGCGCGTACGCGGCGAGATCCGTGTGGAAACTGCCGACCATCGGCAGGCGCAACGCCGAGGCGACGTAGATCGCCGCGAGCCCGACCGGCCCCGGCGTCGTCAGGTGAATCAGGTCGATGTCGTCGGCCGCAGCCTGGCGCACGAGGCGCCGGACCGGCGGCACGTACATCTTCATCTCGCGGTAGAACGGGATGCCGAGGCCAACTCCCTTCATGGCCAGGTAGTCGGCCCGATCCACTCGGTGAGGCTCACACGTGTAAATCCGCGCCTTGACGTCGGCGGGGGCATGGTCGAGGACAGCCCGCAGGGCGGTGCTCACCCCGTTGACCTTGGTGAAGTCGTTGTCGGTGAAGATCGCGACCTTCATCACGCCGCCTCGACCAGGCGCGCCGCGTCGGTGCGGGCAACTGCGGGACGTGCGACCAGATCGAGCAGGAGCGATCGGTTGAAGCGCGCCTCTTCGATGAAGTGGACCGCCGCCCCGATGAGCGTGAGCGCGACCGTCGGCAGCGCGCAGGTCGCCCCGAACAGGGCGGCGTGCCGGCGCCAGTCGAGCGGCCGCTCGGCCACGCGAAGCGTCTTCTCTTCGAAGAACCGGCCGGCGAACCGCATCATGTCGGACGCCATCGTGAAGTACCAGCCGTGCTGCCCTTCGACGCGACCGCGGCCCGCGCGAAGGCCGGCCATGAATGCCTCGCGCGTGTGCACATCGTCCACGACGGTGCAGGTGTGGCCGATCCCGCGGCCGGTGTGTGAATCGCTGCCGCCGATCCGCCATTTCCCCGTCGCCGCGGCGAGCGCTTCAGCGGTGCGGTTCTGCACGCGCAGACGTGTTCCGTTCCGCACCTCGAACGCGTCGACCCATGGAAGGAGCGAGGCGATCAGCAGCGCGTTGAGGCGTCCGTTCACCTGGGAGGCCACGTGGTTGATCACGGTGTAGATCTCCTGCTGGCGCAGGTACGGCAGCAGCACCGCCACGTCATGACGGCGCCGATCGATTTCTGCGTGCTGCTCAGGGGTGATGTCCAGCACGCCCAGGTGAACGTCGACGCCGTGCCCGGGGAAATGCGCCGAGACCTCGCAGCCGACCACGACGTCGGGGAGGTGGGCCAGCCGCATCGCCCCTTCGACCGTGTCGTGGTCCGTGATGGCCACCAGGTCCATCCCGCGCGCCTTCGCCAGGCGGTAGACCCGCTCCGGCGTGTTGTACGACTCCCTGACGATGTACGACAGCGGCCAGATGTGCGTCATGCCCGAGTAATGCGTGTGGACGTGGGTGTCGAGCTTCATGTCAGCTCCACGCGTTACAGCGTCGTTGCGCCGGCCGTATATGGCCGACCGCGGAACACGACGACCCCACTATGCGGCGCTCACATGACGGTCCCAAGTACGCCGCTGAACATTTGGGTAAAAACCCGAGACTCGTATGACGGCGCTGTAAAAAATTGACGCCAGCCCCCGAGCGGGTGGGCGGGGGCCCTGGGGTATGCTCGAAACGTGGATGACATCCGCACTGGGCAGATCGTGTTCTTCTACCTGTTCGACGTCTCCAACACGATCGACCTGCAGAGTCATTTCCCGCCTGATCGGCGGCGCGACCGCCGCGAAGCTGGCCGCCCAAACAGGCGACGCCCGCCGTACATCCAGTACGACAAGCCGCCGCTGTCGTTCGACGGCGAGGTCGTCGGGTCTCCACGAGGTGGACGGCTTCGAGGCGCGCATCCGCCTCTACGACTACGGCGTCGTCTCGATCGCGCTGACGCGGCCGTTCTGCGGATCGTGGGGCGATCTCGTCGGGCTCGGGCAGACGCTCATCGAGAGCGACGAGTTCGAGCAGCGCGCCGAGGCGATGTGCCGGACGATCGTCGAGCGCACGAAGCCGGCGCTGATCGGTCTGCGCGCGACAGTTCGTCCACGGAGGACTACCTCGTCTACGTGCGTAAACGAGCTCGACGGCGCCGCACACGGCCGAGCAGCTGCTCGCCGAGCGCGGTGACCAGATCGCGGTGATGCTGCGCGGCGAGCGGCAGACACTGAGCGATCAGGAGAAGGCGACGATCCTTCGCCACCGGATCTCGTACCTGGTCGACGACCTCGTCATCCCGACGTGGAACGCCGCGTTCGTCTACGACACACCGACCGGCGCGCAGGCGGCGCTCGAGATCGTCGAGTTCGCCAATTCACAGCTGCTCGAGTACCGCTACTACGACGAGCGGCTCGACGACGAGCTGGCGTCGATCTACGCGCGGCTGCAGCAGCCGCGGCTGGTTCGATCGAATGGCGCGGCGTCGCGCTACACGCGGGCTGCCCGCCAGGTGCACTCGCTGTTCATCGAGGTCAACGAGGTCACCGATCGCACCGAGAACGCGCTCAAGTTCATCGGCGACATCTACGCCGCGCGCCTGTTCTGGCTGGTCGCCGAGCGGCTGGGGCTGGGCACGTGGAAGGCGGACCTCGAGACCAAGCTCAAGACGCTCGACGACATCTACCGGTTCGCGGTCGAGCAGTCGGCGATGTCGCGCGGACAATTCCTCGAGCTGACGATCGTGCTGATCCTCGTGCTCGAGCTGGTGCTGTTCTTCATGGGCATCATGCAGTAGCACACGTCAGCCGGGCAGAGACGTGAGGCGGCACACCCCACGAGAGGGGGTGTGCCAGGTGGCTAGCTCGCCGTTCGTCTATCGGTCGTCATCGTGATCGTCATCATCGTCATCGTCATTATCGTCATCGTCATCATCGTGTCTGGCGATGGTGATTTCGATCGTTCGATCATTGTCGCTGTCGGGGTGTTGGATATTGACCCAGGCACGGCGCTTGTTCCTCGGATCGAAGTAGAGGCCGGTGAACTCGGAGCCCACGGTCCCGTTTGACGCCCACCGCGCGATGCCCTCGCCTGGATCCTTCAAGTCGCCGTCGAGGTTCCGGTCGTACGCGAACCAGATATCGTTGTCGACGCCACCCGACCGATCCTCGATGATGTAGATGTTGTTGTCATGGTCGATAGCAAGATTGTCCGGGCTGGCGAATGCCGAACCCACCGGCAGCCCGGTTGCGAGGTCGATCGTGTTGCGATCGGCGAAGAGCGATATGGTGTTCGTGCCGAGGTTGAGCACGTAGACCTCGTTGGTCGTGGTCGTCGTAACGTACAGGCGCTCGCGCCCCCGCACGGTCTGCAGCTGCATGTCTTCAGGCCGCTGATAATCAGTGCCCTTGAACGGCGCGAGATTCGTAGTGTTCCGGGCATCCACAGAGGTTACACCTCTGACGTCGGTGATCGTCAGCGCGCCCGGTAGCGCTGCTCCCGACCTGTTGGTGAATGGGATCCACGCATACGCTCCGACTGCATTTGGTGTGTTCCCGTCGCCGACGCGCAGCACGGAGGTCCGGCCGGCGGCGAAGTAGTCGACCCATCCGCGCTTGACTGCCCAGAACGGCCAGGCTGACGTATACCGATACAGGTTGCCCCCGTTCAGCTCGTCGATGAAGTACATGTTGCCGGCCTTGTCGAACTGGATGCCCTCGTGCGACGTTCGCGGGATGACGTTCTGGTGCACGAAGTCGGCGCCGGAATTGCTCGCTGGCGTCAACGGATTGAAGATCGGCGGGGCCGTGAGCGGGTTGCGCAGCTCGAACAGCCGGCCGTAGGGCGAGGTGGCTCCCGCGGGAACGGTCTCCCAGGATTCCTCACCGGTGATAAAGGTCCCCCACGGCGTCCAGTACGACGGATCGAACGACACATGGCCGCCTGAGACCGGGCTGTGCCAGATCGTATCGGTCGCCCCCGATATCAGGTCGTGCCGCTGCACGCCAGACTGTCCCGTTTCGAACACTGTGAACAGGTATCGCCCCTTCTGCCAGCCGGTTTCGTTTACCGTGTTCATGTCCCAGTTGCCCGAGTTGGGGAACCCGTCAGCGAGCTGGGTGGACCGGTCGGCGATCGACCGCTGCCGGAAGGCCGGGTTACCGAACGTGATCGGCATCGATTCGTCTGCGGTCGGCCCCGCCGAGCTGGCGAGCGGCGTGAACTCCGAGAAGCGAGTACCGTCCGCGGAGATGATCGTGCCGGCAACGACGAGGCCTCCGGCGAGCACGAGTTTCACAGGAACTGACACCTTCATCATGCGACCTCCGGTGTTGGGAATCTGATTCGCGCGGCCAGTGCGTGGACATGCGACCTGCAGCCGGTGAGCTGCAGAAGCGCAGCATTACCGCCTGCATCCGGTGAATGTAGCCGTGCGGCGTTGCGTCAAGGACAACGCCCGATGACGCTGAGGCAAATTTATTGGGCGCTGTCGCTGTCTACGGTTTGGCTGGCGCGTTCGTCAGCATGTAGATCCCGAGGGCGAGTACCAAGGTAGAGACGAGCTTCTTGAAGATCGGCGGCGGGATGCGTCGAAGGACGCGCTCGCCGCCGATCGTGCCGGCGACGGCTCCTATTGCCGCGAGAGCAATCGGGCCCGCGAGATCGACGAGGTGTTCGGCCTCGAGCGCAACGTAAACGGGCATCCTCGCGAGGTCCACCATCAGGGCCGCAGCGGTCGCCGACGCGACGAACGCAGCTGGCCGCACGTCGAAGCCGAGCAGCGCGGCCGATCGGATGCCGCCCTGGTTGCCGACCAGGCCGCCGAACACGCCCGAGAGCAGTCCGGCCGATCCACGCGGCGGTTCGACCCAGGCGCACCCGCTCCATCGACGCCGGTCAGGCCGGTGAGCCCGGCAAACACCAGCAAGGCCCCGAACACCATCACCAGCCCGGGGCCGCGAAGGCGCTGCTGCAGCAGTGCGCCGGCCAGGCCGCCAGCGGCGCTCATCACCCCGAACGTGCGGACAAGCCGCCAGTCCACGTGCTGCCGCATCATCGAGAGGCGGAGCGCAGTGGCGGCGAGATGCGGGATCGCCACCGCAGCAACCGCCAGCTGCATGTCGACGCGCAGGGCAAAGACAGGCGTGAGGATGCTGCCGATCCCGAATCCGGCGACGGAGGCGATGGCGCCGGCGGCGATCGACGCCGCGGCGAGCAACGTCTCGAAGAACATGTCGCCAGATGCTGCCATAGGGGGCTCGCAGGATGATCGGTGCGATTGAACTAAGGTTTGGCGCGGCCAGGCGGCGATTTTACAAACACGTAACATCGCCGTTCGTCTGGTGACATACACGTAAACACGAAGTAACGGACACTGAATCGTCGGACAGTCCGACAGCGAGGTGGACGGTTGAAAACAGCGACGATCCGTGTGCGAGGATGGCTGACGGCGGGCCTCCTGGTGATGGGGGCAGGAACGGCGGCGGCGCAAGGGCAGCCGGCCCCGAAGACCCCCTCCACCTTCGATCGAATCTGGAAGTTCTCCGAGTGGTACAGCAACGACGCGAACCCGGTCGTCCAGCGCGTGCTGTTCAGCGGCCGTTACCAGCAGGAGTGGGCGACGCTCGGCGCCGACGAGGGCGACCACTCGGAGTGGAACATCCGGCGTATGCGGCTCGGTCCGCGGGTGACGCTGTTCAAGACCATCACGTTCCACGCCGAGGCCGACCTCAATCCCCAGGAAACCGACCCGTTCTTCGTCCGCGTGACGGATCTCTACGTGCAATGGACGAAGAGCGCGCGCCTCGCTCTCACCGTCGGCAAGCAGGCCGTGAACTTCACGATGGACGGCTCCACGTCCTCCAAAGAGCTGATCGCGATCGATCGCAGCAACCTGACCAACAACATCTGGTTCACCGAGGAGTACTTGCCGGGCGTCGGCGTCTCGGGCCGGGCCGCCACGTGGACCTACCGTGCCGGGCTCTACTCAGCGGGACGCAGAAACAAATGGCTCGGCGAATTCGATGGAGGCGCTGTTCACCTATACCCTCGTCGGCTACGACTTTGCCCACGCGCTCGGCGTACGGGAGGCGACGCTCGCCGGCAACTATCTCTATCAGCAGCCTGATTCGAACAACACGTTCACCCGGCCCTTCGAACACATTGCGTCGGTCAACTTCAAGCTCGAAAGCGATCGGTGGGGTGTGAGGGGCGACCTGTCGGCTGCATCCGGGTACCTCGGGCAGAGCGATGTCTGGGGCGCGATGGCGATGCCTTCCTACAACCTCACCAGCAAGCTGCAGCTCGTGGGGCGGTACACGTTCGTCACCAGTGAAGACATCAACGGCGTGCGGCTCGCGACCTACGAGAATCAGATCGTGTCGGGCCGGGGAGATCGCTACAGCGAGGTGTATGGCGGAGCGAACTACTACTTCTACGGCCACAAGCTGAAGGTTCAAACCGGCGTTCAGTACGCCGACATGAACGATCGCGCGGGCGACGGCGGAGTGTATTCGGGCACGTCCTGGGTGACGGGGTTGCGGGTTGGCTGGCCGTAAAGGGATTGGGACATTTCAGACTTCAGATTTAAGATTTCAGATTGATGGCCATGGCCCCGCTGCGTGTCCCGGCGCTGCTGGCGTACCTGATTCTGGTTAGTCGCCGGCTGGCCTGCCTCCGCGCAGACGAACACGGGCGAAATTGCTGGCGTCGTGCGCGATTCGAGCGGTGGCCTTCTGCCGGGCGTCGCGGTCACCGCGCGCCATCCCGATACCGGCCTCGTCCTCGAACGCGTCACCGACAACGACGGGTCGCTTCTACCTGCCGGCGCTTCGCGTCGGCAAATGGGAGATCCGGGCGGAGTTGACCGGCTTCGCGCCGCGTACCGAGACGGTGGTGCTCGAGATCGGCCGGACCCTCGCGATCGAGCTCACCCTCGGTCTCGCCGGTCTTACCGAGCAGGTGCGCGTCACCGGCTCGACGCCGCTCCTGCAGGTGACGACCGCCGAAATCAGCGACGTCATCAGCAACCGCGAGGTCGTGCAGGTTCCGCTCAACGGGCGGAATTTCCTGGCCCTCGCGCAACTGAGCGACGCCGTCGTCCTGCCGCCCGGCGGCACGCGGGGCGAGGCACTCCAGCAGGCCGGCCCGCTTCCGAATGTCGGCGGGCAGCGCTCGGGCCACAACATCTACCTTCTGGACGGCGTCAAGGTGACGGACGAGTTGTTCAACAACCTCGTCATCAATCCGTCGGTTGATTCGATCCAGGAGTTCAAGATCCAGAAGTCGATGTACGCACCGGAGTTCGGCGGCAAGGCGTCGGCGCTGATCAACGTCGCCACGCGCTCGGGCGCGAACACCGTTCGGGGCTCGCTGTTCGAGTTCCTGCGCGACGACGCCTTCGATTCGCCGAATTACTTCCGGCCGGCAGATGACCCGGTCCCGCCGCTCCGGCAGAACCAGTTCGGCGGAACGTTCGGCGGTCCGATCGTGCGCAACCGGTCGTTCTTTTTCGCGAGCTTCGAGCGGCTGCGGATGGAGCGCTCGCTGACGCGCGCGTTTTCCGTTCCGTCGATGGCCGAACGCGCCGGCAACTTTGCCGGCTTCGCTCCGATCTGCGACCCGCTGACGATCCCGACGACCGGCGTCTGCACCCCGTTTGCGGACGATCGAATTCCGGACGGCCGGATCGATCCGATTGCGAGAGAGCTGCTGACACATGTCCCGCCGCCGACGTCGGGCGGCAGTCTTCAGAACCTGACCGCCGTCGAAGAACAGGACCGCGATATCGATCAGTTCAGCCTGCGTGTGGATCATCAGCTGAGTCAGGCTGACAGCGTGCTGGCGCGCTTCAGTACCTTCGACGCCGAGGAGATCCAGCCCTTCGGGACGAGCGCGCTCCAGGAAGCGCTGGTGCCGGGCTTCGGCCGTTCGCTGACGACGAAGACGCGAAACGCGGTCCTGAGCCATACGCGCATTTTCGGCACGGGAATGCTGAACGAGCTGCGCTTTGGCTGGATGAGCGTCTCGGGCGGACAGCTCAGTCCGAACAGCGGCAATCCCTTCGCGCAGGAGGTCGGCCTCCTCGGCGTCACCACCGATCCACGCGACATGGGCTTTCCGCAGATCTCGACCAGCGGCCGCTACAGCACGTTCGGCGATCCGACGATCTTCACGACGCGCGACAACCTGCACTTCGAGCTGTTCGACAACTTCACGATCGACCGGGGCACGCATCGGGTGAAGTTCGGCGCGTACTACTTCCACCTGAAGCTCCGACCCGAGCAGCCGGACAACGCGCGGGGCGCGTTCACCTACACCGGACAGTTCAGCGGCAATGCGTTCGCCGACTTCCTGCTCGGCTACCCGGCGTCTGCCGTGTCAGGGATCGGCCGCGGCGACGAGAACGGCCGGACCAACTGGCTGCACCTGTACGCGCAGGACGACTGGCAGCCGCGCGGCAACCTGTCGCTCAATCTCGGCCTGCGCTACGAGTTCAACCAGCACATGTACGACGTCGAACAACCGGCTCTCGACGATTGATCTGTCGACGCCGGGCGGTCAGTTCGTCATCGCCAGCGACGACACGCGGTGCGATCGATCCGAGCGGCGATCCGCTCCTGCCGCTGATGCCGATTCCATACGTGACCACCAACCAGGTCGGATGGAACAACGGCCTGATGCGCCCGAGCGCCGTGCGGCTCGCGCCGCGAACCGGCTTCGCCTTGTCCCTCAACGACGGCCGTGCCGTGATCCGGGGCGGGTACGGCATCTTCCTGAACCAGTGGGCATACAGCGTCCAGACGGCATTCGCGCGGAACCTGCCGTTCTTCTACACGAAACAGGTCGATGTCCCGTTGACCGATCGCGTGCCGACACAGCGGACCGCCGATATCCTGACCGGCAATGCGACCGGCACGATCGGCGGGAGCATCATGGACTACGACTACGCCGTCGAGTACAGCCAGACGTGGAGCGGAGGGCTGCAGTACGAGCTCGGACCGGCGACCATGGCGGAAGTGTCGTACATGGGAACCTGGACGCTGGGCGCGGACAACGCCACGATTCGCAACGTGCCCGAGCCCGGTCCGGGAGCGATCCAGTCGCGCCGCCCGATTCCCCAGTTGAGCCGCATCAACGCGATCCGCTTCGACGGCAAATCGATCTACCACGGCCTGACGCTCAGGCTGGAGCGGCGGTTGTCGAGCGGCATCGCGTTGAACACGAGCTACACGCTCTCGCATTCGAAGGACGATGCGTCCAGTCCGGGACCGACCGAGTCCGAAGCGAACGTGCCCCAGAACGTGCGAAACATCTTCGACGAAACCGGCGAGTGGGCGTTTTCCAGCTTCGACCATCGCCACCAGTTCATCGCCAGCGGCGTGTACCAGCTGCCGTTCTTCAGCGAAGCGACCGGCGTCGCAGGCGCGATCGGCGACGGCTGGCGCGTGAACGCGGTCTTCATCGCCCAGTCCGGCGCTCCGTTTACCGTGAACCTCGGGCGTCGATAACGCCAACATCGGCGCGGGGCCTGCCCAGCGTCCGGATCAGTTGCGCAACCCGAACTCTGAGCGACGAGCGGACCCCCGACCGATGGTTCGATACCGCGGCCTTCGCGCTGCCCGCGCAATACACCTTCGGCAGCGCGCCCCGCAATAGCGTCCTCGGGCCAGCGTTCGTGAACATGGACTTCGCCCTGGCGAAAACGTGGAGCCTGAGGGACCGATCGAATCTGGAATTCCGCTGGGAGATCTTCAACCTGCTCAATCGCGCGAACTTCGACTTGCCGAATCGCATTTTCGGGAGCCCCACCTTCGGCCGGATTTTCAGCGCCAGGAACCCGAGGGAGATGCAGTTCGGCCTACGCCTGAGCTTCTAGGGCTTCCGTCGTCTCCGCGGCCACTTGATGTCCGCGGCGAAATCCCGGTCGAGGAAGGGAGGGCGCTGTTCCTTGACCAGGTTTGGCGGCTGGTTACGGTCGAGGACTGGCATCGTGAAGGGGTCGTCCGGCCCGAAAGGAACCGGCGGCGCGGGGGCGTCGAGAGGGACCGGCGCGGCCCAGCCCTCAGCCAGCAACACCGATGCGAGTGTGCTGCCGAGCTCGTACTCGATCCCAACCTGGAAGTGGCGCAGATCGATGCCATCCAAGTCGTCGATGGGAGGCTTCTGCATAATACGAATACGCATTTTTGGCGAATCCGACCCGCAGGTATGCTTTACGCACCGTTGATGCCAGCATCAATGGATCGTTGGGTACCGACCAAACAAGAGCCGTTCTGCGTTCTCCGTTCTCCGTTCGTCGTTCGTCGTTCGTCGGCGTTTGTAACGCCGATTTAACATTCGCGAAACGGCACCGCATAACGGTTCGAATAGCGTTAAGTGCATGATGCGCACGCTGATCGTGTTCGGGCTGTCGGTGGCTGCGGCGCGCTGCGGCGGAGGTTCGACCGGCGGGGATCTCTCGAGTGCGCCAGTCGTCGAGGTCGATGGTTCCAGCACGGTCTATCCGATCACCGAAGCGGTTGCGGAAGAGTTCCGGCGGTCCACCCATGCGCGCGTGACGGTCGGGATCTCCGGCACGGGCGGGGGGTTTGCGAAGTTCTGCCGCGACGAAATCGACATTGCGGATGCCTCGCGGCCGATTGCGGCGGCCGAGGTCGAGGCCTGCGGCAAGACGCAGGTCGAATACGTCGAGCTGCCGATCGCCTATGACGGCCTGGCCGTCGTCGTGAACCCGAAGAACACGTGGGCGACGTCGATGACCGTCGCCGAGCTCAAGAAGCTCTGGGAGCCTGGCGCGCAGGGCCAGATCAAGCGCTGGAACCAGGTTCGCGACGGCTGGCCGGATGCCGAAGTCCATCTCTTCGGCGCCGGCGTCGACTCCGGGACCTTCGACTACTTCACCGAAGTGATCATGGGGAAGGCGAAGGCGAGCCGCGGCGACTACACCTCCAGCGAGGACGACAACGTCATCGTCCAGGGCGTCAGCAGCGACGAGAACGCGCTCGGCTACTTCGGCTTCGCCTATTACGAGGAGAACAAGGACAAGCTCAAGCTGGTCGCGATTGACGATGGCGACGAGACCAACGGCGCCGGCCCGATCCTGCCGTCCCCTGAGACGGTCGGCAACGGCACCTACCGGCCACTGTCGCGGCCGGTCTTCATCTACCCGAAAGTGAAGTCGCTCGACCGTCCCGAAGTGAAGAGTTTCGTCGAGTTCTACCTGAAGCAGGGCATTCCGCTGGTGCGCGAGGTCGGCTACATCCCGCTGACCGAGAAGGAATACGACCTGGTGCGCGCGCGCTATACGGCCAGGAAGACCGGGTCGATGTTCCACGGCAGCGAGGGCGGCAAGGTGACCATCGCAAGTCTGGAGCAGCGGCTGTCGCAGTAGCGATGACGCTCCGTCCGCGCGCGCTCCTCGAATCGGCGATCGAGTGGACGCTGTTCTTCTGTGCCGCCGGATCGATCCTGGTCACCGCCGGGATCGTCGCCGTGCTCGTGTTCGAGACCATCGAGTTCCTGCGCGAAGTCTCGATCGTCGAGTTCCTGTTCGGAACCGTCTGGACGCCCCTCTTTTCCGAGAAGCACTTCGGCGTCCTGCCGCTCGTCAGCGGCACCGTGCTGACGTCGCTGATCGCGATGGCCGTGGCGTTTCCCGCCGGGCTCCTGACCGCCATCTACCTGAGCGAGTACGCCGCGGCCGGGGCTCCGGCGGATCGTCCGGCCGGTCCTCGAGGTCCTTGCCGGCATCCCGACGGTCGTCTACGGCTATTTCGCGCTGCAGTTTGTGACCCCGCTGCTGCAGGGCTTCGTGCCGTCGCTCGCCGGTTTCAACGCGCTCGGACCGGGCATCGTGATGGGGATCATGATCCTGCCGCTGGTGTCGTCGTTGTCGGAGGACGCGCTCCACAGCGTGCCGAACGGCCTTCGCGAAGGTGCGTACGCGCTCGGGTCGACGCGTATGCAGACGTCGCTGCGCGTCGTGGTGCCCGCGGCGTTCTCGGGCATCTCCGCGGCAGCCATCCTGGCGGTGTCGCGCGCGATCGGCGAGACGATGATCGTGGCGATCGCGGCGGGCCAGCAGCCCCGGCTCACGTTCGATCCGCGGGTGCCGGTCGAGACGATGACCGCCTACATCGTGCAGGTGAGCCTCGGCGACACGCCGGCCGGGACGATCGAGTACCGGACGATCTTCGCCGTCGGCATGCTGCTCTTCGTCAGCACGTTCGCGCTCAACCTCGTCTCGACCTGGCTGCGCAACCGCTTCCGCGAGGAGTACGCATGATCAGCGCGCGGTACGCGGGCGATCGCCTGCTGTCGAGCCTCGGCCTGCTCGTGATGCTGCTGGCGCTGGCGGCGTTGTCGGTACTGATCTACGACGTGCTGCACGACGGCCTGGGACGGATCTCCTGGGCATTCCTGACCAGCGAGCCGTCGCGCCGCGCGGAGGCGGCGGGCATCTACACGGCGATCGTCGGCAGCGTGTACGTCATCGGATTGACCGCGCTCATCTCCGTCCCGCTCGGCGTCGGCGCCGCCATTCACCTGGAAGAGTACGGCGTGCGCGGGCGGCTGTCGCGGATCATCGAGATCAACATCGCCAACCTCGCCGGCGTGCCGTCGATCATCTACGGGCTGCTCGGGCTCGGGCTGTTCGTCCGTGCGATGCGGATGGGACCGAGCGTCCTGGCCGGTGCGTCCACGCTGGCGCTGCTGGCGCTGCCCGTGGTGATCATCTCGACGCGCGAGGCGCTGCGCGCCGTTCCGAAGTCGCTGCGCGAGGGCTCCTACGCCCTCGGCGCCACCAAATGGCAGACGATCTGGTACCAGGTGCTGCCTGCGGCGTTTCCAGGCATGCTGACCGGCATCATCCTGGCGATGTCGCGCGCCATCGGCGAAACAGCGCCGCTCGTCACGATTGGCGCGCTGACCTACGTGCCGTTCCTGCCCCGAGACATCTGGTCGCCGTTCACGGTGCTGCCGATCCAGATTTTTGCCTGGGTGTCGCGGCCGCAAGTCGCCTTCGCGCAGAACGCCGCCGCCGGGATCATCGTCCTGCTCGTCCTTCTCCTCGCCATGAATGCGGTGGCGATCGTCCTCAGAGACAGGTTTCAGAAGCGGCTTTCGTAATCGTTCTACGTTCTGCGTTCTGCGTTCTACGTTCGTCTACGTTCTTCGTTCTCGTTCTCCGTACCAGAACGTAGAACCAAGAACGTAGAACGGCTCTTGTCTGTTATTTACGCGGGAACTGGTCGGGGTTATCGGTGAACAGGGCGTCGATGCCGAGCGTGTAGAGGTAATGCGACATCTCGTCACGCACTGTCGGGAAACGGCCGGAGTTGCTCGACCGGAATGTGTATGCCGTGACGGTCAGGCCTGACGCCTGGGCGCGTTTGACGACGTCGGGCTGCGCCTCGAGGAGTGCCTTGGCGGGTCCGATGCCGGTGGCGAAGGTCTTGATATCGCGAAGACGCGCATCGGTCATGCCGCTGCCGAACGACTCCATCAGCAGGATGCGCGGGACGCCCGGCAGCTCCTGAGCGACACGACGCACGGTCGGCTCGTCGAAGGACTGAATGATCATCGGCGTCGTCTTCAACGACTCGGATCGGTCGAGGCCGTTTTTCTTCACCGACTCGACGAACAGCTTGACCATGTCCACTCCGCGACTCGTGTAGAGCGGCGGAGACTTGAGCTCGGGATACAGGCCGGCCTGGCCGCGCACGAGCTCGATCGCCTCCTGCCACGTGACGATTCGCTCGCCCGCGAACTTCGCATTGAACCACCGGCCGGTATCCAGCCGGCGTATCTCGTCGAGCGTGAAGTCGTTCGCGAACCATCGCTTCACTGTCGCGCCCCTGCCGGTCGCGGTCGTGGAGCGGTCCGGGAAGACCTCGGCGACGTTCGACGTCCGTTCCAGCGTGTCGTCGTGCAGGCAGATCAGCACGCCGTCGCGCGTCACCGCGAGATCCTGCTCGACGTAGTCCGCTCGCTGATCAAGCGCGAGCTGATAGGCCGCGCGCGTGTGCTCGGGCGCGTACCCCGAAGCACCGCGGTGCGCGATCAGCTGCCTGGGTGCGTCCGCGGCACGCGCCGCAAATCCTCCGGACAGGGCCGCTACCGCAAGCAGAAACACAGAAATCCGCGGATCGCTCAACATGCGCGAATTATACGCGCCGACGGTTGAAGGTGTGGCTCTACTGCCTCATCCGGGCCTTCAAGTCGACCGATCAGGACGGTGCCCGCAGTGCGACCGAGCACGTCCCCGCGTTCTCATCCGGTCTCAGTGTTTCGTCGCTCGCACGAACGCGCTCGCGAACTTGCCGTCGTGCATGTCGTAGACGCGCCACAGCTCGACGTCCACGTTCGAGAAGCCGGCGCGTTCCAGCTTGTCGCGGTACTCGTTCTCCTCGAGGGCGCCGGCTACGCATCCGGTCCAGGCTTCGATGTCATCGCGAATGCCGGCCGGTACCTCGCCTCGCACCACGACGTCCGACACAGCGAAGCGGCCGCCCGGTCTGAGGACACGGTACGCCTCCGCGAGGACGCGATCCTTGTCGGCCGACAGGTTGATGACGCAGTTGGAAATGATCACGTCCACTGACTCGTCGGGCAGCGGGATGTGCTCAATCTCTCCCTTGAGGAATTCGACGTTCGTGGCTCCGGCCTTGCGCTGGTTGTCGCGCGCGAGCGCGAGCATGTCGTCGGTCATGTCCAGGCCGTAGACCTTCCCCTCGGGTCCGACACGCTTTGCCGAGAGCAAGACGTCGATACCGCCGCCGGAGCCCAGGTCGAGCACGGTGTCGCCGAGCCGGAGCTCGATGAGCGCCGTTGGATTCCCGCACCCCAGCGACGCGTTGACCGCCTCCCGCGGCAGCTCTCCGCGCTGACCGTCCGAGTAAATATCTGATGTAATCGGATTGGCGCCGCATCCTCCCCCGCAGCAGGCAGCGCTCGCCGCCGGAACGGTCGACGCCTGCCTCGCTGCCGCGCCGTACTTGGCCTGAATCTGGTCTTTCAGCGATTCCATCTGCGTTCTCCTATATATTCGCTAAAACGAATGTATATGGATGCTAGCGGCTCATGCTATATTTGTCAACGCACATTTATGGCTCGTATTCACGAACTTGCGGACATGTACGCGGCGTTGGCGGATGCGACGCGGCTCAGGATTCTAGGCGTCCTGGCCGACGGCGAGATCTGCGTCTGCCACATTCATGAGGCCCTGAGGCTCCCACAGCCGACGGTCTCCCGGCACCTCGCGCATCTCCGGAGGGCGGGTCTCGTGAAAACGCGGCGGGAGGGGCTGTGGATCCACTACCGGCTGGCGGAAGTGGCGGATCCCAGTGCGCGCGCGGCTCTGAGCGCGGCCGTGCACGCGATCGGACACGCTCCCGCGACGCGCACCGATCAGGAGCGGCTCGAGACGCGGGTCTCGAGGGCAGCGACCAGGGGACCGCTCCCGGCGGTGGCCTGCTGCGCGCCCGGGTGCTGCAGTGATTGAGATCCAGCCAGGAACCGCGGTCGACTTTTCCGTGATCGAGGCGCTGCTGTCTGGCGCGCACTTGCCGCTCGAGGGGCTCCGGGAGAGCGCGCAGCTGCTGGTCGCACGGTTGGACGGACGAGTGGTGGGTGCTGCGGCCCTCGAGGAATACGACAGCGGCGTATTGCTGCGGTCCGTTGTTGTGGCCGAGGAATTGCGGAATAGCGGTGTCGGTCAGCGGCTGACGACGGCGATGCTCGAAGTGGCGTCTCTCGCTGGCTATCGGGCGGCGTATCTCCTCACGACGACTGCTGGCGATTTCTTCAGCGGCTTCGGGTTTATCCCGATCGACCGGGCCGACGTTCCCGCCGACGTGAAGCAGTCAGTCGAGTTCACGTCGGCGTGCCCGGCGAGCGCGCTCGTCATGCGGGCGCCGCTCGCGCCGTGAAGGCCAGGAAAGGCGGGTGGCGGCAGGAAGCCCGGGAATGACAGGCGAGTAACCCCCCGGTCACCCTGCCACTCCGTTCTCCCGCCGTCCCGCCCTTCCTGCCCTTCACGCGTTTCTTACTGCACGGCCACCATTGAAGTCGGCGGTCAGTCCTTGCGCCGTTGTGAAAGCAGACAACTAGCGCAAACCCACGCGGTCGGGTCCCGATAACTCCGGGTTCGCGGATTGAAGAGATGGGGTAGGGCGCTACCCGTTTCGTTCAATTTGCAAGGGTGTGCCCAGTTCGAGGAAGTGACCCGGAGTCAGTTGGTTAGAGGGATCAGGAGGTGTGCGCTTCCGACGCGTGTATGAAGATCAAACTGGACTGTAGGCCGCAATCTACGCAGTACACAAAAAGACCCCGCGTTTCATGGTGAAACGCGGGCTGGCTCAGTTGGGTTTGCGGACACGCTGGCCGAAGGACGACCGGAACCCACTGTCTCAGAGACCGCGACTGCCTGAACGTGGCCTCTTTGACGGCCAACCGCAACAAACGCGTGACGTGTATGTTTCAGACATGTAAAATAAGGAGGGTAAGCCACCTCGACATGGTGAAAAACCTTGACTGTGTACCGTAGGGGCAGTAGGTCGGCGCTCGTCTGCGCCGTAATCTTGGTCGGATCCTGGCTGCCGGCCCATGCGCAACGGGCCGAACACAGTCGAACCCCCTCTTCTGCCGCAGTCTTGGTCACCAGCCCCGTCCTGAAGGACAGCCTCGAACGGATCTCCCGGGGTAGCGCGCTCTGGCGAGACGCCATCGCTGGCGTGCGCCAGGGCGGCCGGCGGGTGCTCGTTGTCGCGCTGAACGACATCGAAAGCGATCCGTCGAATCTGTTGAGGATCCGCGACACCTTCGATCCCGCTTCCCTGGCGGAGGTGGTGCCGCTCCTGCGGCAGGATCTTCAAATACCCGTGGTGGTCGTCGTCGTGAATCTGCAGTTAGTGCAGCGAATCCACCAGGAACGACTGACTGCGCCCCGCGACTTCGACGCCGATCTGGACCGGATTGTCGTGCACGAGGTGTACGGCCACGCCGTCCCGTACTTGCTGGCGGGCAACCTGTCCGGGCGTTGCGCCGATCCAAAGCCTCGGGAACGAGCGTCCGACGCCTGTTCGATCCGTCGCGAGAACGCCGTCCGGGCCGAACTTGGCCTCGGTCGCCGTACTGACGACGGTTTGTTCAGCCTCACGCTCGCTTGGGTACGCCCATCGATCCGGAGCGGTCTGGACTAGTCAATCACATAGCTGAAGACCTTCCAGGCACCGGCTTTCTCGATCATCGAACCGCAGACGCGCAGCGTTAACTCCGCGTCGGAATCGTCTCGCACGATCAGTGAAGCGGCACGGTGCACAGTGTAGCTCGGATACGTCGTCTCATCCCCAAAGGTCACTCTTTCCAACTTATAGCGTTGTCCGCCGTGTTCAGAGATCGTCCGTGACAAGGCGAGCTCGCTCTTCTGCCGCAAGTCACCCCAGACGTAGGAGAAGGGCAGGTTCCGCTCGGGGCGGGCGGCAGGCAGTTCCGGCCAGACATGCCCCCTGAATTCCTCCTGGTCCAGAGCCAACCCCTCGAGACGTGGACGATCCCGGTTCGCGATCGCGTGCAGTACCGCCGCCGCGAGCGCTTCAGGCGTTCCGTAGGTGTTGGAAAGTGGGGGAGACGTGGTGCCGCAGGAGAGGGTGCCACACAGCACGGCGACACACACCGCAAGGCGTCCCATGCGTCGATATAAGCACAAATCGGGCAGACTTTGCGTCTGCCCGGTTTGCGCTCGATTCGTCTAGCTCAGTTCTGCGGGAACGCCGTCCAGCCGCTCATCCAGTTCGGCTCCGGCGCCGGTGCCACGGCGCCGATGTAGGTGGTGACTTCGAAGAAGCCGTCGTTCGGCGGGATGATTGGCGTGATCTGTCCGCCGGCGAGGGTGGCCTCCGATGAAGGCTGAAAGTTTGGAGCGGCGTGATTGGCGCAGGCAGTCGTTGACACCCCCGGATCCTGGTTGATCCGGATGTTCGGGAAGCGCCCGGTGTTGATGTAGGTCATGACGCTCGCGTGCATGGGCGTCGGGATGTTCCACGCCACACCGGCACCCATTTGCGACGTTCCGTTGTCGACCTGTGCGGTGGTCGCGGTGTTCGCCGTCTCGATCTGGAAGCCGACGGTCTTGAAGCCGGTGACCAGGAAATTCCGGATCGTGAACGCCGTGCCGCGCCGGAGATTGGCGCCGCGCGGACTCTCGCCGCCTTCGTTCCGGTCCGGATCGCCGCACGCAGTGATGTTGTAGATCTGAGGATTCGATCGCGGCAACGCGTTGTTGTTGAACTCGTTGTCATCCGCCTCGATGCCGTTGTCGGCATCGTCGCCGCGCTGCGTAATCGCAATGAATTGCGCACGCCCGGTCCAACCGAAGGTCCAGTCGAGGCTGTCGTCAGCGGCATTCGACAGAACGGCGTGTTTCACATCGGCCGTTCCCCCGAAGAACTCGATGGCATCGTCGCGGCTCATGTGCGCCTGAATGTAGTCGACCTGGGTTCCACGGCCGACACCCTGGAACGCGATTCCGTTCAGCTCGTTGTCGGGGCTGAACTCGATCCCCGAGAATTCGACGCGAACATAGCGGAGCACGCCGCTGTTGTCGTTGGGGTCGGTGCCGCCGTACACTCCGGTGTCACCTTCGCCAGCGCCCTGGCCGCCCTCGAGGTTGACGGGAGCTCGTCCGTTGATGATCAAGCCGCCCCAGTCGCCGCGATTGCGAGTGCCGATCGCCTGATCGCTCGTGAACACAATCGGGGCCGCGGCCGTGCCGTTGGCGATAAGCCTTCCACCTCGTTCCACGATCAGCGTGCCGACGCTGCCGGATTCCCCGACGATCCTGGTACCCGCCTGAATCGTCAGTGTCGCGCCGTTGCGGACGAAGACCGCGCCGCGAAGCACGTAGTAGTAGGTATTGACCCAGGTCTCCGCGCCAAGCACTTCGTTCGTCACCACGATCACCGGCTTGTCGATCCCTGGGACGTTTGATGGTGCCGAGAGGTCGGCCGACACTCGAACGGGACTGGTGACCAGCGCCGTGACGACCGCGAACAGGAGTGCAAGACGTGACCAGTGCATGATGCTTCGTGTGCTCCTTGAAATCGTCATGATGCGGATCTCAGTAAAAGCTGTAGCTGAATGACAACACCGCGGTTCGCCCCAGGTTGTAGAGGCGCTGGGTCGCTGGCGCCGCCAGTGTCTGCGTGAACAGGTAGTCTTCGTCAGTGAGGTTCTCGAGAGTCAAACGAATCCCGAATCGGTGGAACCGCTGCCCGAACACCAGATCCAGGGAACCGCGGCCCTGTTCGACGATGTCGGGTGCACCATTGGCGCCCACATCGGCGATGCGGTCTCCGTAGAAGTTGTAGAGGACCCGGCCGGAAAAGCCGCCGCGCGCGTATTCCGCGGACAGATTGAACAGGTTCTCGGACTGGCCTGCGAGAGGGCGCTCGGAAGACGTCTGAACGGTGCGCTGATCCTCCAGCAGCGTGATGCTCGAATCGACGAACGTGTAGTTCGCGCTGAGGAATACGTTCTCGCCGAACTGCTGCCCGGCCTCCAGCTCGACGCCGAAGTTGCGCGCGTGGTCGGAATTCTGGAACGTGACGATCGGATTGGCGGCGGCGATCACCACCCGTTCAATCGGCTTGTCGAAGTACTTGTAGAAAACGCTGGCGGCGAGCACGTTCCGTCCGCCCTTGAACATCTCCCACCGGCCGTCGACGTTCTGAATCAGCGCCCGGACCAGCTCGGGATTCCCCTTGACTGCCCGGTTGCCGACGACGTCGGTGAACTCGAATTCGGCGAGCTCGCGGAACTCCGGGCGGTTGACCGTCGTGCTGTAGCTGAAGCGAAGATTCGACTGGGCGCTGACCGCCTGAACGAAGTTGAGCGCAGGGAAGAGATCGGTGTTGTTGTTCTCGGCGATGACCTCTCGCTGGAACAGGCCAAACGGATCCTGGGTGATGACCGTCTGATCGAACTTCTCGACGCGGAGGCCGGCGATCAGCCGCGAGCGGCTGGTCATCGAGAGGTCGACCATGCCATACACCGAGGTCGTGGTCTGATCGCCGGTGTAGGCGTCGACCGGCCGGGTTTCTTCGTTGAATCGAAACACCGTCCCGATGTTCTCCGGCACGAACAGTTCTTCGGGCGGCTTGGTCGGGTCGTAGAGGATGTTGCCCGTATCGGCTTTCTGCGTCGTGATCGGGATGAAGTGGAACCGGCGCGACTGGAAATCGCGCTCGCGATCGACGTAGTTGAACCCGAATTTGTACTGCGTCGGCCGTCCGCGCGTCGGCGCGGTGATGCTCCAGTTGACGGCCCCGTCGAGCGTGTCGTCGTTCAGATTGTTGAACATGTGGAAGCCGCTCTGCGACTCGTCCGCGTAGGTGTACGGAACGTTTGCCGCACTGCCCGGCAGCCGCTCGTAAAGCGTTTCGCGCAGGTCAGGCTCGTCGCGTGTGGCACGCGCGGAGTTGATGCGCCAGTCGAGCCGGCTGTTCGAAAGGCCCTGAAGGAAGTGCTCGCCGCCGATGGCGTTGGAGAACAGTTCCTCCTCGATGAACTGCAGCCGGTAATTCTTGTACTCACGCGCATTGTCGCGGTTGTCGCCCTGGAAGAATCGGCCTTCATCGCTGCCGATGTGCGTGTAGAAGTTCTCGAGCGAGAGACGGTGGCTCGGGCTGAACTGATAGGAGATGTTGCCAAGGATGCCGAGCTGCGCTTTTTGGACGCCCGATTGAATGTGATAGTCACTCGTGTCTTCGAGCTCGTTCTCGCCGGCGATGCGGAAGAACCGTCGATCCTCCTCGAGATACTGTTCCTTGTAGGAGTGCGACGCGCTCGCGACCACACCAAGTTTGTCGAAGCGGTTGCCAAACGCGAGGCTCCAGTTCTGTCCCGGCAGACCGCTCTCGTTCACCGGCTGCCACTGGTTACCCAGCTGCTTGCCGTATTCGGTGATCTGGTCGGCTGGATAACCAACCTCGGGTGTGTAAATGCCGTTTCGAACGATCTTGTTGTCGGGGAAGGATGACGGCAACGCTCTGGCGCCGTTGTCGAACCCCCAGACGTCGCGGGATCCCAGCGGACTCAGAGGGATGCTCTTGCCGGTGGCCGTCGAGTAGTAAGTCAGGCCGTAGTTGAGATCGAACGTGGGGCCGGTCGGCTGCTTCAGCGGCATGATCTGCACGAGGCCGCCGGCAAACTCCGCTGACTTATCCGGTGAGTAGGACTTGTTCACCTGCACGCTGTCGATCATTCCGGTCGGGAACAGATCCAGGGACACCACTTTCTTGTCGGGTTCGGTTGTCGGTAAGACCGAGCCCCCAAGGGTTGTGTTGCTGTATCGCTCCCCGAGACCTCGCACGAACACGAACTGGTTGCCGACCAGCGAGAGACCAGTGACGCGCGAGAGCGCGACCGCGGCGTCGCTGTCCCCGTTGTTCTTCATTTCCTGGGAGCCGAGGTTGTCGGTGATCACCGACGCCTGCCTCCGCTCGATCAGTTGCGCCTCGGCGGTCGAGGTGGGCACGTCGATCGCGGCGGCGGTGACCTCCACACTCTGCGCGAACCGGTTCATGGTGAGGGCAATATCGAGCACGAGGTTCTGCGTGGCCGCGGTGACGTTGATCGCTCTCGTCTGGTAACCCTCCATCGCCACACTGATGGTGTGTTCGCCAGGCGCGACGTCAACCACATAGCGGCCATCGACGTCCGTATACGCCGTCTGCATCGTGTCAGTGACTTCTACCGGGATGCCAGGCAGCGGGATAGCGTTCGTTTCGTCGCGGACGGTGCCGGCGATTCGGATCGTCGCAGACGACGTCCGAGTCTGCTGAGCCGAGGTCGAGCCACCCTGTGCGAACAAGGGGTTGCTCGCCAGGAAGCACAGGCCGAGCGCCAGCGATAACACTTTTGACGGTACGAGTGTCATAGGTCCTCTAGGTGAACGGGCGGGAGCAATCTGCAGGCGGTTGAGCACGAGCTACGGCAATCTATTGATCTGGGGTAACCGCCGTCAGACGTACCTGTTTCGGGTACGTAAATTCTGTGCCGATCGGGCTTCGTGCGTGCCCCTAAACCCTGCCTAACATTGGAGTTCGGTGTGCGGCGCTTGATGAGATCCGTCGAGGGATCAGCGCCAGAACGAACGGACGGGGTTCAGGTCGAAGCTCCGAACTGTCGGACGTAATCGCCTTGATTCGGATGGCGTCGGGTGGAAGCTAAACAACCGTGCCCGGTCGAATCACGCCGTCCTTTGGCACGACGATGATGCCGTTGCGGATGTAGTAGCCGTCGCCGTCGGCGTGCTCGACCTGCTGCTCGTTGACGAGCCGGGCGCCCTCGCCGATGCGCGCGTTCTTGTCAACGATGACGCGATCCAGTACCACGTCTGCGCCGATGCCGAGATGCGGGTGGCCGTTGCGCGGGACGCGCATGCGCGCCGGATCGTCGAAGTAGTCCGCGCCGAGGAGCACCGATCGGCGGATCGAGGCGCCGCGGCCGACCTGCGTGCGGATGCCGACGATCGACTGCTCGATCGAGCATTGGTCGAGAAAGCAGCCGTCGGCGATGATCGCCTCGCGGACGGTGCAGTCTCCGAGCCGCGATCCGGGCAGGAAGCGCGGGTGCGTGTAGATCGGGCGGTTGGCGTCGTAGAACCTGAACGGCGACCCCCGCTTCGTGAGCATGATGTTCGCGTCGTAGAACGACGTGACCGTGCCCACGTCCGCCCAGAATCCTCGAAACAGGTAGGCGCTGACGCTGTAGCGATCCAGAGAAGCGGGGATGACCTCGCGGCCGAAATCCTTGTCGTGGCCGGCCGCCAGCATCTCCCGCAGGACGTCGCGCGAGAAGACGTAGACACCCATCGAGGCGATGAACGGCTTGTCCGGCGTGTGTCCGCCGAGCGTCGCACCGGGCGGAATACTCTGCCCGATCTCTCGCAGGCGATCCGCTTGCGGCTTCTCTTCAAATGCCACGATGCGGCCCGATCGATCGAAGCGGAAAATGCCCATCGCGGGCGCGTCGTCGATCGTCACCGGCTGGGCCGCGATGGTGATGTCGGCGTGGCGGTCGATGTGCGCGTCGACCATCTCGTTGTAGTCCATGCGGTAGAGGTGATCGCCGGCGAGAATCAGGTAGTAGTCGGCGTCGTGGCGCGCGAAGTGGCGCGCGGCCTGCCGCACGGCATCAGCCGTGCCCTGGTACCAGTTGGAATTGTCGGGCGTCTGCTCGGCGGCCAGGATCTCCACGAAGCCGTGCCCGAACAGATCCATCCGGTAGGTCTGGTTGATGTGCCGGTTGAGCGACGCCGAATTGAACTGCGTCAGCACGAAGATGCGGCGGATGTCCGCGTGCAGGCAGTTGCTGATCGGGATGTCGATCAGCCGGTACTGGCCGGCAATCGGCACCGCGGGCTTCGATCGGAGCTGCGTGAGCGGAAAGAGCCTGGTGCCCTGGCCCCCGCCGAGGATGATTGCCAGGACTTCGTTGTTTACGAACACGGTCGTACCAAATGCTACACCACGGCGTTGCGCTGGCAGCTCGATCGTGAACACGGCGCCGCCACCGGACGAGTTCTCGACACGCACCTTGCCGCCGTGGAGCTCCACCAGGTGTTTGACGATCGCCAACCCCAACCCGGTCCCCCCGGGATCGCGCGCGCGCGACTTGTCGACGCGGTAGAAACGCTCGAAGATTCGCGTCAGGTCCTCATCCGGGATTCCCGGGCCCTTGATCGGCGACCGAGATCGAAGCGGACCCGCCCTGCCGTCGGACGTGCACGTGAATCAGGCTGTCTGGCGGTCCGTAGGTGCTCGCATTGGCGACCAGGTTGCGCAACGCATCGTGCAGCTTCGCCGGATCGCATTGGATCGTTGCCGCGTTCTGGTCGATCGTGACCTCGATTCGTTGGCGACGCTGCTCCAGCGGAACGGCGAGGTCGGTCATCACCGAGTGGATCAGGCCGCCCACGTCGCACGACATCAGCTCGGCCGCCTCCTGGCCGGCGTCGAGGCGTGCGAGGCGGAGCAGGTCCTTCACCAGGCGCTCCATCCGCAGGGTATGGCGCGTGATGATTTCGAGAAAGCGCGCGCGCTCCTCGGAGCTGATGTCGGGTTCCGCGAGCGCCTCGATGTAGCCGCGCACCGCCGTCAAGGGCGTCCTCAGCTCATGCGAAACATTGGCGACGAAGTCGCGGCGGATCTGATCAGCGCGCCGCAAATCGGTGATGTCGTGCAAGACGACCACCGAACCGACGGCGCCGCCCGCCGCGGCGGTCGGCGCCGCGCGTGCGGTGATGATCCGCATCGGATCGCGCGGTGGCGACAGCTGCACGGCGGGCGGCGTGTCGCCCGCCAGGGCAGCGCCGACGAGATCAGTGATAGCAGGATGCCGGATGGTCTCGACGTAGTGACGCCCAACGGCCAACTCGCTCAGCCGCAGCATGTCCCTCGCGGCATCGTTGGCGAGCAGCAGGCGTCCCTGCGGGTCGATCACGACCACACCCTCGACCATACCAGCCAGGATGGCCGCCATCCGCCCGCGGTCGCGCGCGAGCTCGGCCATCCGCCTTCCCAGCGTCTGCGCCGCGTCGTCGAGCGCCCGTCCCACCTCGCCGAGCTCGTCATCTCCATGATCGGTGCGCGGCCGGACGAGGTCTCCCTCGCCGAACCGGCGAGTCGTTTCGACGATTACGGTCGCGCGCCGACTGATCGACGCGCTGTACCAGTAGGCAACGGCTGCGGCAGCCGTCAACGACAACGCCAGGGCGATGAAGAACGATAAGGCCAGCGTCGATGGGCCGATCCGTGCCGGCACGAGGGCGGCAACCGCAACGGTTGCCGCAGCGGACGCCAGTGCGCAACCTACGGCGCCGGTGATGAACAGTTTCAGCCGCAGGGGAAACCGGGACATCGTTCAGACGGGCGGCTCGTCCAGGAGCTTGTATCCGAACTGCTTCACCGTGACGAGTGCGTCACCGAGCGCGCGGCAGTTTCTCGCGAAGCCGCCGCACGTGGACGTCCACGGTTCGAGTGCCGCCGGTGTACTTGTAGCCCCAAACGTCGGTGAGGAGGACGTCGCGCGACAGGACGCGGCCGCGATGCCGCAGCAGGTATTCCAGCAGCAGGAATTCCTTGGCCGTCAGCGCCACCGCCGTGCCCGCGGACGAAACCACGTGCCGCTCGCTGTCGACGTGGATCGGCCCGTAGGCGATGTCGCGCGCTTCGGGCTGCCGCTGCGTGCGGCGCAGCAGCGCGCGGACGCGCGCGACGAGCTCGTTCGGGCTGAACGGCTTGGCGATGTAGTCGTCGGCGCCGATCTCGAGGCCGACGATGCGTTCCGACTCGTCCACCCGCGCCGTGAGCATGATGATGGGGATCGCCGCCGTGCGGGAATTGCCACGCGCGACGCGGCAGATTTCGAGGCCGTCGACGTGCGGCAGCATCAAGTCGAGGATGAGCAGGTCCGGCGGCCGTTCGGCGAGCGCCTTCAGCGCGTCCCGGCCGGACGACAGCACCTCGGTCGAGAACCCCGCCTTCTGCAGGTATCGCTCCACCAGCTCGGCGATGTCGCGGTCGTCTTCGACGAGGAGAATCCGCGTCATGACGCAGCCGCGCCGCCGGCGACCCCGCTGATGGTAACAATGGGCGCGTCGGCGAACGCGGCAACGGCCGCACCCACCTCGAACCGTGCCTTGGGGAGCCGTCGGGCTGAGACTGTCATCGGAACCGAAGCACCTTCGAAGGGATCGGGCGTAATGGTCAACCGAGCGCCGTCCCAGCACGACTCGAAATCGCCGTGACGCTGCGGCTCGCGCCAATCATCGCAGAACTGCAGCGACAGCAGATCGGCCATCCGGACGAAGAAGTAATCGCCTCTCAGGTCTTCCTCGGTGCGAGGTGCGGCCGCGGCCAGGTTGGCGGCGCGGAGCCGTTCCATCTGTTCGAAGAAGCCCTGCCATCCGGGATCAGAACGATACTTGTCGAACAAGTGAAGCGCGTGCTGGGCGACAAGCGCGGCGGCGTAGGGAAAGGCCGAAAGCCGTTCGACACTGCGCGGCCAGATGCCCCGGCGAACGTCGTCGGGCGCCTGCACGTAGTCCAATAGGTCTCCGCTCGCCGGATCCACGAGAGGCGCCGCATCCTGGTCGATCCAGCCGTCGTCATGCCGCCGCGTGGCGAAGAGTATCTCGTCGTGCCTGGGTGACTGCGGGAAGCCGCCACGCCGCCATGCCGCGATGAGTCGCGCGGCCAGGGCCGCATGATCGACCTGTTTGATGAGAAGCAGTTCGTCGGCGCTCGCGCGAATGATCACCCGCACTTATTGTATGACGCGTGTGACCTGAACCCTGGACAGCTCATCCGTGGAAGTCTAAGAAAAACAAGGGTGAACAGCTGGCATCAGGCTTGGTTTGCATCCTGGCCAGGAGGAGTCCCATGACGAAGTTCCTGGCAGGCGTGCTCAGCGTGATCGCGGTGGGCGTCCTGCTGATCGCTTACGGCCTGCTCAATCCAGCGGTGCCGGCCTATGCGGATCAGTCACCGTTTGCACGGCCGATGCTCGCAAACGAAACGATGATGCTCCGCGACCCTAACATGCCGTGTACGCGCAGGGCCCGGTGTATGCGACGTACCCGAGCCAGGCCTACGTCTATCCGGCGTACCAGCAGGCAAGCGTCCCGGTGGCGGCGCCGGTCCGAACGGTGACGACGGTTGAACAGGCCCCACGTCAGACGACTCGAGTTGTCGAGCGCGCGCCGCGCCGCGACTGGAAGAAGACCGCTCTCGTGATTGGCGGGTCGACCGCAACGGGCGCGGGCGTCGGGGGGATTTTCGGTGGGAAGAAGGGCGCGCTCATCGGCGCCGCGATCGGTGGTGGAGCGAGCACGATCTACGAAAGTACGAAGTAACGAGGACGCAGAGGACGCAGAGGACGCAGAGGACGCTGAGGATCAACCCTCGGCGTCCTTTTTCTAGGTTACCCGCGTCCCCAGACCAGCGGCAAACCCCACCAGATTCCGATCGCAATCGACACGCATCCGACCACGAACGAAACGCCCCGTGCAACGCGGTGATGTGTACCGAGCCGGGCGAGCGGCCACCCGAGCAGGCCCGACAGCGCCGCCATGCTGAGGGTGGATCCGATGCCGAACAGCAGCACGTACATGAGGCGTGCGGTCGCGGTCGGCAGCGTGGCGAGGACGAGCGCCGTCAAGGCTCCGCTGCCGGCCAGTCCGTGCATCGCACCCACGAGCAGCGGGCGCCGCGCAAAGGTCCAGACGCCGAGGTGCACGTGAGCGGGCACGGCGGCGTGCGTGTGCACAATCGGTCCGTGTCGATGCAGGTGCAACGGACCGCCGGGTCCCTGCAGCGCCGCCTGCCGGATGGCCCGCAGGCCCAGCGCGATCAACATGAGCGCGACACCCAGCTCGAAGAGGTCCGCGACCGAAGCAGGGAGGTCGGCGCGGACGATGACCAGAATCGTTCCCACCAGCACCAATGCCAGGGTGTGACCGAGGCCCCACCAGGCGCCAAGCAGTGCCGCGCGCACGCTGCTGCGCTCGCGGCTCACCAGCGTCGTGACCGCGGCAAGATGGTCTGGCTCGAACGCGTGGCGCATGCCGAGCAGCGATCCGAGGCCTGAGCTGGTGATGAGTTCGAGGAAGGGCATGTGCTAGAAACTCAACAGGATTGTACGCGAATTCATTTGTGTACGAATTCGCTGCACGCATTCTCGGTCGTTGAGTCCTTTTATCGTATATAGTTTCAACGGTTCGGTAGCTAACTCATGCGCGTACACCTGATTAATCCGAGCCACGTGTCCTTCGGGGTCGCCGTCATCACTCCCCGATGGCTCTACGTGCTCGCAGCTGCCACAGGCACGGAGTGGGGCGACCCGCACCTGGTCGACGAGACGATCACGCCCCTCAAGCCCAACGATATCAATCCCGGCGACGTCGTTGGCATCGGCATTCATACAGGAAACGCCTTACGCGGCTACGAAGTCGGCCGGCAGGCGCGTGAGCGCGGCGCCTGGGTGGTCTACGGCGGCATTCACGCCACGCTGTTTCCGGAGGAGCCTCGCGAGCATGGCGCGGCCCACGCCGTGGTCAAAGGCGACGGGGACATCGTCTGGGCCGAAGTCGTGCGTGACTGTATCGCGGGACGCCCGGCGTCCGTGTACGACGCAGGACGAGTGACCGGCGAAAATTTCATCTCCGCCCGCTGGGACCTGCTGCCCGAGGGCGGATACATGTGGGCGTCCGTGCAGACGGTGCGCGGCTGTCCGAAACACTGCTCGTTCTGCTCGGTCTGGCGGACCGACGGTCAGGAGCCCCGGCAACGCACCGTCAACGCGGTCGTCCGGGAAATCGTCGAACTCCGGCGCAAGGGGTTTCGGTTCATTGCGCTCGCCGACGACAACTTCTATCCCGTCACGCTGGACGACCTTGCGCAAGCGGCTCGCCGTGCCGACAAGACGCGGCTGCGCGAGCTCGAGGCGCTGCGTCGCGAGCGTTTCGAGCTGATGGCCGAGTTGGCGAAGCTGCCGTCCGACATGGTGCTGTTCACACAGATCACGATGGAAGCGGCCGAGGACCCGGCATTTCTCGACGCGATGCGTGCGGCCCGCATCCGCGGCGCGTTGGTCGGCGTCGAGGCGGTGACGCCCGAAGGCTTGAAGGACGTCTACAAAGGATTCAACCTCGCAGGTGAAGATCTGGTCGAGCGGCTCCGTGCGTTCCGTCGTCACGGCGTGCATGTTCTGGGATCGTTCATCTTCGGTCTGCCGAGCGACCGCCTGAAGACTTTCGAGGCGACGGTCAGTCTCGCGGAACGCGCGGACGTTACGTTCGCGCAGTTCGTGCTGCTCACGCCGTTTCCCGGCACGATCGACTTCGAGAAGTGGGCGGCCGACTCAGCGAACCACGAAACGGTCGTGGACGGCATTCCGATCACGCGCCACTGGCTGATCCCGCAGCACAAGCGGCCGAAAGTGTATTCGCCGCATCCAACCATGTCGCCCGAAGAAATCCGCGTGGGGACGCAGGGAGCGTGGGACCGCTTCTACAGCTGGAAGCACGTGTGGGCCCGGTCGAGCGTCGTCAAGACGATCAAGTCGCGCGTGGCGTTCGTCCTGATCTCGAAGCTCTATCGGCAGATGTATGCGAACACGGGTATCGCCACGGACAGCGCCCGCGTGGCACGTTCGACCCGATGGGCGAACCTGCTGGGCCGCGGGTGCCGGCGCCTGTTCCTCGCTCCTCCAATGCCTGAACTGCAGATGCCGAGCGATCCCTCAGACGACGCGATCAACTTGTCGTCGATTCCACTGATCACCATCCAGCGGCCGCAATCGTCGCAGTCACAACACACCGCACGGCCGCACTGATCGCTGATCAATCGCGACCGGGCTGGTAGGTGCTGAACCCCCAGAGGAAACCCTCTGGATCGCGAGCCCAGAAATGGCGCGCGCCGTAGTGCGTGGTCGCGAGCGGCAGCACGACGGCCGCACCGGCCGCGGTGGCGCGCCCGAAGAGCGCATCGGGGTCAGAGACGTGAACCGAGATCGCCTGCATCTGGTCGCCCCACGCACTGCCGCCCATGTCGGCCGTTGAAAGCATGACCAGGCCGTCCCCGAAGCGCAGCTCGGCGTGAACGGTCGTGCCGTCAGGCCCCGGCACTTCGACGACGGGCTCGAATCCAAACGCATCCCGCAGCCAGGCGATGGCGCGCGGGCCGCTCGGGCAGCGCAGTTCGGGGAAGATGTTCGGCTCTCCGGCCTGCGCTCCCATCTCGTAGGTGCCAAAACCCCAGAGTCGTCCATCGAGGTCGCGTGCGGAGTACTCGCGCGATCCGTAGTCCGTTTTCGCCAACGGCCTGACGATGGCCGCTCCGGCGCGCATGGCGCGATCGTGGTGCGCGTCGACGTCGGCAACCCTGACGTACACGCCCTGGCTGACGGACGACCACGGATTGTCCGGGGTTGAAGGACCATCCGAGCTGATGCCGATCACGCCGGCGCCAAGACGGATCTCGGCGTGTGCGATGGTGCCGTCGGCGTTCGCGAACTCGGCCTGCTTCTCGAAGCCGAACGCGCGGGAGAGCCAGGCCATGGCGCCTGGCGCGTCGTGGTAACGCATCACGGGAAAGATGTTGGGTGTCATGTCCCGAAGAGTAATCGGACCGTGACGAGGCGTATTGGACGAATCTTACGCCTCGGCCGCAAAGCCGCCGTCGGGACGCAAGCTGCGGACGAGCTCGGTCGGTGTGACGCCGGCGAAGGCGCGAAAATCGCGATCGAAGTGCGCCTGGTCGTAATAGCCGCAGTCGAGGGCGACGTCGCTCAGC
The DNA here is from genome assembly GCA_963825245.1 of uncultured Acidobacteriota bacterium. Lineage (GTDB taxonomy): Bacteria > Acidobacteriota > Vicinamibacteria > Vicinamibacterales > CAVVIG01 > CAVREM01. Next base: position 196,858 of record CAWGSJ010000013.1, on the reverse strand, counting down.
CGACGGGACTCACGCGCTTTGAGCGTTTCGACTGCGCGATGAAACCGCAGGACCCTGGCAAACACCTTCGGGGCGAGGCCGACGTCTTCTTTGAACCGGGCGATGAATCGGCGATGGCTCCAGCCCAGATCCGACGAGAGCGACCTCATCGCAACGTGCCCCGACGTCCTGAGCATCCGGTCCCAGGTCCAGGCCAGTTCGCGAGGCAATGGGCGAGCGGCCTGCATCCGCCTGGCGATCGCGCGATCGAGCAGGTCGAACCGCTCATCCCAGTCTGGCGCTTCCTGAAGGGCCGCCGTCAGGCCGCGGTCCGCAGGGCCAAAGACATCGTCGAGCGCAATCGCTCGATTCGTCAGCTCGTCAAGGGGAATGCCGAGAAACTGCCGCGCGCCGAGAATCGTGAAGTCAACTTGGACGCCCCCGGCGCCGGCGTCGGTTTCCACGAGGACATAGGAGTCGTAGGCGCCGGTCGTGAACGTCCCGTACGTGTCCCATCGGGTCGGATCTGCTGCGCGTGACACGCGTATCGCGGATCCGAAGTTGATGATGAGCGGGATGTAGTGAGAGGGCAGCTCCCGGCGCTGCAGCGGCGTCGCCCGCTTCTCGAACCAGCCGGTGTAGCGGACGACGTGGGGCCGAAGCGCCGGATGGGGCCGGGCGTCGATCAACTCCCATTCCCCGCGTTCGAGGTCACGAAGAATCCTGAGCGGCCGCGGCATTTCCAGCGATTATAGCCGTCGTAGCGTCCGGCTTCAGCCGGACGATCGTTCTGTCGTGGCGTCCGGCTTCAGCCGGACGATCCGTCAATAAAACCGCCGCAGATCCATCCCCTTGTACAACGACGCGACTTGATCGCCGTATCCGTTGAACATCAGCGTCTGTCGGTAGAAGAACTCGCCGATCCTGCGCTCCTGGGCCTGGCTGTGGCCCGGGTGATCTTTCGTGGGATTGACGTTCGAGTAAAACCCGTACGCTGCGGGCCAGTTCTCTTCCCAGCTGCTGCGCGGCTGCCGCCGCACGAAGTCGATCTTGACGATCGACTTGATGCTCTTGAAGCCGTACTTCCACGGGACGACCAGGCGGAGCGGTGCGCCGTTCTGGGGCAGCAGGGTTTCGCCGTAGACGCCGACCGCCATGATCGCGAGCGGGTGCATCGCCTCGTCCATCCGCAAGCCTTCGCGATAGGGCCAGCGAAGCACCGGAGGAAAACGCGGTCGCTGGCCGATCATCTCGTCCGGACGAAAAACCGTCGTGAACTCGACGAACCGCGCGTCGCCGTTCGGCTCGAAACGGGCGAGCAGGTCGCGAAGCGGGAAGCCGGCCCACGGGATCACCATGGACCAGCCTTCGACGCACCGCATCCGATATACCCGTTCCTCCAACGAATGCGGCTTGAGGATGTCTTCGAGGGTGTACGTGCCCGGCTTCGCGCATTCGCCGGCGACGGTCACGGACCACGGCCGCGGCTTGAACCGGTTGCCGTACGTGGCAGGGTCGCTCTTGTCGGTGCCGAACTCGTAAAAGTTGTTGTAGGTCGTGACGCCTCGATACGGAGTCGGCGAATCCGAGGTCGTTACCATCCGGCCGGCGAGCGGCAGCGCCTGCAGGAATTCGCGGCGTTTGATGTAGACCGGCTTCGGAGTGATTTCGGAGGACGGCAGATCCTGCGGTTTCCGGATGAGCACGCCCTGCCTCCTTTCAGCGTGAGCGAGCAAGCATCGACGAGATCGGCTTGGCGGTGATGGCCCCGACGAGCAATCCGGTCGTCGCCATCACCGCGAAGCCCACGGCGACTTCGGTCCAGTTGCTTGGCGCATACAAGCCGCGAAGCAGGAGATACAAACCGGGTGTGGAATCGGGATGGTTGCCGAGCGCCTCCATGCCGGCGAGCGCGGACGTCAGGGTGCTTCGTGCGCTCATCACGACGGCCGACAAGCCGCCGGCGCTCGGCAGCACCCACCACGCGGCGCCCGGCAAGCGTCCGCGCAGGACGATCCACTGACCGCCGGCGACGACAGAGCCGAAGGCCATGGCATACCCAACCGGTCCGGCGACACGAGCGATGGAAATGGCGATTTCCACGCCGAGCGCCGCGCAGCAGGCGGAGGTCACGATCCACAGCTTGCCGAGCGGCAGACGACGGCCGAGCGCGAGCGCCTGGACGAGCGCGAGCCCGGCGCCGAGCATCGCGCCGTACACCCAGGGCAAGAACGCGGTGCCTTCGAGGTACGGGTGGTAGAAATAGCTGAACGCCCAGGTCGCCAGGCTGCCGAGCGCACCGCACGCGGTGGCGCCGGCCGCGCACGCTGTCATCCACTCCACCTTCGCTAAAGCTCCGGTGGACAAGCGGCAGCGGCTCGACTGCAGAAGCTCCTGGCAGGCAAGCGCGCGCTCAGCCGACGCGGCGCGAAGGGTGTCTGCGGCCACGAAGAGCCAGAAGGCCAGCGGTCCCCGCGCGGTGTGCTGGCGGAGATCGCAAAAGGCCTCCAGCATGCCGTCGCCGTACTCGCGGCGGAACCGTGTGGGGTACACCGCCATCAGCCGCCGGTACACGTCTTCGGCGGTCATGAGGCGGAAGGCAGGAGGCCGCGCTTTCGGGCGGCGCGCACCAGCACCGACAGTTGTTCGGCTTCGGCCGAGGCCGCGCCCCGGCCCTTGCGGGTGACGCGGTAGCAGCGGCGCCGGTCGGCGTCAGCCTCGCACTCCTCGATGAGGCCGGCGTTCACGAGCCGCTTGATGGCGGTGTAGAGCGTGCCGGGACCGAGCCGCAGCTCGCCGTCGGTCAACGCTTCGACGTCCTGCATGATCCCGTAACCGTGCCGGGCGCCAGGAAGGAGCGCGAGCAGCACGTGGAACTCGTGGCGGGTCAGCATCGCTTTCCCATCTCTGTCGCCGGTTGGTATATCGACAGACGATATACGCCCGGGACGGTGCGGTTGTCAAGCAGGCCATTGACAGCAGTCCGCTGTGGAGGTACAACGTAGGCCTAGTTAAACTATGCCTAGTCAGGACATCCAGTTGATCTGTCGCGAGCGAGCGCGCGAGCGAGCCACGCGAACGGAGCGCGCCGGCGAAGCGGCGCGCGAGAGAGCGTGTGGGGGAGTCCGAGGGGCGAAGCCCCTCGGGTGGTCCGAACCGGATAGATAGGTAACAGATCAGACCGGATACATGGGTGACAGGATGGGCGTCAGGAGGCTGTGACCTGACGAATGCCCTGGAAGGAGACCTGCCCCATGGATCAGCGAGTGGCGTTCATCGCCGACTGGCTGCGTGACGAATGGACGATGACTGAGCTCGCCGCGCGGTACGGGATCAGCCGCAAGACGGGTTACAAGTGGGTGGACCGGTACACGGCGGATCGCGAGCATGGGTTGGCCGAGCGGTCGCGCGCCCCCACGGTGCATGGCCGGGCGATGGCCGACGAGGTGCGCGACGCGGTGATCGCCGTGCGGCGGTCCCATCCGCACTGGGGGCCCAAGAAACTGCGGGCGGTGCTCACGGAGCGCGCCCCCCATCGCGAGTGGCCGGCGGCGAGCACGATGGGAGATCTGCTCCGGCGGATGGGGTTGTCTCAGCCGCGTCGCCGACCCCGCTATGTTGTGCCGCTCACGCAGCCGTTGGCCGCGGCGCAGGCGCCGAACGATGTCTGGACGGCGGACTTCAAAGGCTGGTTTCGCACGGCGGATGGTACGCGGTGCGATCCGCTGACGATTGTCGATGCGTGCAGTCGCTTCGTGTTCTGTTGTCGGATCGTCCCGCCGCACGAGTCAGGTGTGCGGCCGTGGTTCGACCGCACGTTTCGGACGTATGGGTTGCCGCGGGCGCTCCGGACCGACAATGGGCCGCCCTTTGCCACGACGGGCGCGGGCCAGCTCTCGGCGTTGGCGGTGTGGTGGTTGAAGCTGGGCATCCAAGTGGATCGCATTGACCCGGGGCATCCGGAGCAGAATGGCCGCCATGAGCGGTTTCATCTGACGCTGCATCAGGAAACGACCACGGCGCCCGCGACGACGCCGCAGCAACAGCAGGCGCGCTTCGATCGTCTGCGTCGCGAGTTCAATGGGGTGCGGCCGCATGAGGCGCTCGGCCAGCAACCGCCCGCGCGTGTCTATACGGCCTCGCCCCGCCCCTATCCCGCGCGGCTCGAGGAGCCGTGGTACGACGCCACGCACCAGGTGCGCCGCGTCCGAGACAACGGCGAGATCAAGTGGCAAGGCGAGTTGGTGTTTCTGAGCGCCGCCCTCCGGCACGAGCCGGTGGGGCTGTTGGAAACGGAGCGGGGCGATTGGCTCGTGCGGTTCATGCATCTCGAACTGGGCCGCCTCGATCGCCATACCCGTCGGTTTACGCCGGCGTGGCACGGTCGGCGGCGGGGGACGTCAGCGCGACCGTGAAGACCGCTGTGGAAATGCCGTCTCTGTGGAAACCACAGACCGGTTTCCACAGAGACTTGGAAATCTCGCACAGAACGCGAGATTCCCACATTCCCACACGCGGTTCTCCTCGATGGTGAGAAGAGAAAGAGAAGACCGGAACCTCAACCAAGTGTCACCCATGTATCCGGTCCAATTTGTTACCGATGTTTCCGGTTGCGCAGGGTAAGACGATGCCAAGAGATGACGGCCTGCCGCCTGGCACCCTCGCGATGCTCATCCTTCGCGTCGTCGCCACGCAGCCGCTCCACGGCTACGCGATCGCCCAGAAGATCGCCCAGCTGTCGCGCGATGAGTTGAGCGTCGAGGAAGGATCGCTGTACCCGGCGTTGCAGAAGCTCTTGCTGAAGGGGTGGGTCAAGGCGTCGCCGACCATCTCCGAAACCGGGCGCTCGGTGCGGGAGTACCGACTCACGCCGAGCGGCCGCCGCCAGCTCGACATCGAGCGCACCAACTTCCGGCGGGTCACGCAGGCCATTACCGACATCCTGGAGACGGCTTAGCCATGAAGAACGTACAGAAGCTGCTGGTCGCCATGACCGTGGCCAACTTCGTGTTGTTCGTGTACCTGCTGTCACAGGTGCAGCCGGCCTTCGACTCCGCGCAGGCGCAGACCCTAGACTCCGCTCAGGCCAGGGCCGGCGCGCAGAGCGTCGCACCGGTCGTGCGGGCTCAGGCGCTCGAGATCGTGGACCAGCAGGGCCGCCTGCGCGCCTCGCTCAATATTCAGCCCGCCTCGAAACACGACGGGCAGATTTATCCGGAAACCGTCCTGCTGCGGCTCATCGACCCGAACGGCAAACCGATCGTCAAGCTCGGTGGGGCGGTGGGCAGCGCCGGTCTTGGCCTGAACGACGGATCCGACACGACCTATGCGTTGATCGAAGCCAAGGATGCTGATGCCTACGTGCGGCTGACGACGACCGCCGGCGGGCGTCAGCTCATTCGGCCGTAAACGATCGCCGTGCTGCGACCACTGCCGATTCTCATGCTCCTCGCCGCTCAAACGATCGCACCCGATCGGGGCGTCGTCCGGTCCGAGTTCGTCTACGAATCGGCGCCGTTCGCGAGCGCACACGCCTCCACGATCGTCGAGACCGGCAATGATCTCGTCGCGGCATGGTTCGGCGGCACTCGCGAAGGCGCCGCGGATATCGGGATCTGGCTGTCTCGTCGTACGACCGCAGGGTGGACGCCCCCGATTGAAGTGGCGACCGGACTTCAGCCCGACGGCACCAGGTTTCCGTGCTGGAACCCCGTGCTCTTCGAGGTGGCCCCCGGCGACCTGAGGCTGTTCTACAAGGTGGGGCCCTCGCCACAGCGCTGGTGGGGCATGGAGCTCAGATCGGGTGATTCGGGACGGACGTGGATGTCTCCGCAGCGTCTCCCCGACGGTATCCTCGGACCCATCAAGAACAAACCGCTCCGGCTCGCCGACGGCACCCTGATCAGTCCAAGCAGCACGGAGTCACCCGACCGCCCGAGCGCGTGGCGTGTGCATTTCGAACGCAGTGCCGATGGTGGTCGAACATGGACGACGGTGGCGCCTCCGCCCTCGCTCCCGGGTCCGGCGGTAGAGGCGATTCAGCCGAGTCTTCTCGTGGATCGACGCGGACGGCTGCAGGCGGTCGGCCGCACTCGATCGCAGCGAGTCTTCCAGACCTGGTCCGACGACGGCGGACGCACGTGGACGGCTCTGTCGCTCGGTCCGCTGCCGAATCCGAATTCGGGGATCGACGCCGTCACGCTCGCCGAAGGCCGCCACCTCATCGTGTACAACCACACCGAGAAAGGAAGGTCGCCGCTCAACGTTGCGGTCTCGAAAGACGGCGTTCTCTGGGAGGCCGCACTCGTCCTCGAAGCAGAACCTGGCGAGTATTCCTATCCAGCAGCGATTCAGAGTCGCGACGGCCTGGTCCATGTGACGTACACGTGGAAGCGCCAGCGCATTCGACACGTGGTCATCGATCCGTCGCGCCTGAAACCGGTGCCGATGGCCGACGGCCGCTGGCCCAAGCGGGTCGACTGATGATTGCGGAGCTACTGCGCCGCTTGTCGTATCTCGCCAACCGCGGCCGCCGCGACGACGAGCTGCGCGCGGACATGGAGGCGCATCGCACGATGATGGACAATACCGGCCGCTTCGGGAGCCCACTGCACTGGCACGAGGCCTCGCGCGACGTCTGGGGCTGGCGATGGCTCGACGACCTGGGGCAGGACATCCGCTATGCCCTGCGGTCGCTCGCCGTCCACAAAGCCTTCAGTGCGACGGCGGTCATCACGCTCGCGCTCGGCATCGGTGCGACTACCGCGATCTTCAGCGTCGTGAGCGCGCTGGTATTCCGTCCGCTGCCGTTCGCCGAACCAGAGCGCCTGGTGCAGATCCGCGGTTCGAGCGCGCTCGCGCCGACTGGCGACGCCGTCAACAATCGGGAAGCGTACCAACGTGGCAGCGCTTCTTTCGAGGCGATCGTCGGCTATGAGGCCGGCGCGCGGTTCCTGCGGCGCGGCGACGCCACCGAACGGGTGATGACCGTTCGCGCCGATGCCGGATTCTTCGGGATGCTTGGCGTCCCGGCTCTTCGCGGGCGCACGCTCGACGCGAACGATACCTCGGCGGTCGCAGTCATCAGCGAGGGCTTTTGGCGCGAGTCCTTGCGTGCCGACGCGTCGGCGATCGGGACGGCGCTGACACTCGATGATCAGCCGGTGACGATCGTCGGCATCATGCCTGCCTCGTTCCAGTTTCCGTACGGCGCCGCCTCGCTCCTGTCGGGGGTCGCGTCCGAAGCCCGCACCGATTTCTGGCAGCGACTCGAGCGGGACACCCGGCCAATCAGCCGCATTGGCAGCGTCACCGGCCGGTTGAAGCCAGGTGTCTCGTTCGCCGCGGCCGAGAGTGAGCTGAAATCAATCGCTCGTCGACTCGACCAGGACCTCCCGGAGGCGGCTCGGGGCCGCTCCGTGTATCTCGAGCCTCTGGCCGAAGCGGTCGTGGCGCCGTCGATCCGGCGCGTGCTCTTCCTGCTGTTCGGCGCGGTCGGACTGCTCCTGGCGCTCGCCTGCGCGAATGTCGCGAACCTCTCGCTGGCCCGCATGTCCGTTCGCGCCAAGGAGGTCGCCGTGCGCTCGGCGCTTGGCGCCGGCCGCGGGCGTCTCGTGCGCCAGTTGGTGACAGAAAGCCTGGTGCTCTCGCTCGTCGGCGGCGCGGTCGGCCTCCTGATTGCGACATGGGGAACGACTCAACTGGTCCAGGCCGCGGCAGCGACTCTTCCGCGCGCGCACGAGATCGGCGTCGACTGGCGCGTGTTCGCCTTCCTGCTTGCCGTCTGTACGGTGACCGGCGTTGCGCTCGGCGTTGCGCCCGCGGTATTTGCCGGGCGAGCGACGCCGTCGGCGCTGCAGCAGACGAACAGCCGCACCACCATGAGCGCGGGGCAGCGCCGTGTCCGCGACGGGTTGGTCGTGGCGGAAGTCGCAATGGCGTTCGTGCTGGCCATCGGCGCCGCCATGCTCATCCGCGAGCTCGTTCGGCTTCGCAACACCGATCCAGGCATGCAGACCGCCAACGTCCTGACGCTGCACCTTGGCCATCGGATGACGCCGAAGACCGACGTCCGCCAGTTCTACGAGATTGCCCGGCGTGCCCGCGATCTGCCGGGCGTGCGGGCCGCCGGCTTCACGCAGATGCTGCCGCTGCAGAACTGGGGCTGGACGAGCAATTCGAGCGACTTCGTCGTCCGCGGCCGAGCGCCGATTACGCCGGTCTTCCCGATCCAGCTCCGCTACGTCACGCCCGGATACTTCGAGGCGCTGGCCATTCCGATCGTGAAGGGACGCGGCCTCACGGATCGTGATGAACAGGGCGCGACGCCCGTGATCCTGCTCAACGAAACGCTGGCCCGCCGCTATTTCGGAGACGACGACCCGATCGGCCAGGTCACCACGCGCGGTGTGATCGCCGGCGTCGTCCGCGACGTCCGTCAGCAGCACCTGGATCGTCCGTCAGTGCCCGAGCTCTACTACCCGGTGGCGCAGAACTGGTCGCAACTCTCCGATCTGGGCATGACGCTGGTGGTCGCATCGCGGGAGCGCCCTGAAGCGCTCACCGAGCCGGTCCGTGCGATCGTCCGCGAGGTGAACCCCGACCTCGCGATCTTCAACGTCAGGACGATGGCGCGCGTGATCGACGACTCGCTGTCGGACTTCACGCTCTATCTGTCGCTCATGGCCGGCTTCGCCGTCCTGGCGCTGGTGCTGGCGTTGACCGGTACCTACGGTGTCATCGCGTATGTCGCTTCGGCGCGTACGAAGGAGTTCGCGATCCGAAGTGCGCTGGGCGCGGACGCCGGCCGCGTCACGCGTCTCGTGCTTGGCCGCGGCGTCGTGCTGACCGGGATGGGTCTCGCCCTTGGCTTCGCAGCGGCGATGATCGCCACTCCACTCGTCAACGGCCTGCCGGTCAGCGTCCGACCACCAGGCGTGACGACCGTCGGTCCGGTGGCGGCCTTCATTGCCCTGGTCGCGATTGCGGCATGCCTGGTGCCCGCGCTGCGAGCCGCGCGGGTCAGTCCGATGGTCGCGCTCAGGGACGAATAGCGATCCGAAATTTACAATTCACAATTTGAAATTGTAAATTTCAGACGTCAGCTTGATCATCGTGCGCAGGCGGACGCGCTCGCTTCAATACTGAAGGATGCGGTTTCTGTCCGGATCCGCTCCTGAATCACGTTCCGATCAGCCGACAATGAACGGGCCGCGATCCGGTCGGCGATTGGATGGAGGAAGCGGGCGTGCCTGGCCAGCGCATGCCGATCGTTCGCGCGCACGGCGGACTCCACGTCTTGCAACAGGCTGGGTGTGATCAGCTCCAGGCGGCCGACGAACACACGGACCGTGTGCGCCGGACGCGGGGTCACGCGCAGCGGCAGGATGGCGTCAACCCTATCCTGCGTCAGCACGTAAAAAAGCCGCGTGCCCTCTTCGAACCACGAGTCGCTCCACGTCGCGACCATTGCCGCCGCCTCTTTCGGGAAGAGGCCGCGGCCCATGAGCATCCGCTCGAGCTCTGCGGTCAGCGAGGAGAGGGTCGCGCCCGGTGACGGCCTGCCGACCGTTTCCGCGCCGACGCCGAGATCGACGAGTCGGTAGGCAAGCGTCCCGCGGCGGTTCTCGAAGAGCACAACCTGTCCAATCGGCTGTCGCGTGAGGTTGGCGACCGTCACGTTCTCGTTTGCGTCGGTCCTCGCTGAAACGGGCAGAGGAAAGCTGCCGACGCCCCGATAGAAGAGGAACCGCTCGGTCTGCGACCCGACGCGCACCGGCGCTGCGTCCGTGGCGCGAGCGGCATAGTAATGGCTCGGGCCGGGCTCGACGGGGAAGCCTGCTGCTGCGCCGGGTGCGACGCGAACGCCCGCCCAGCCGATGCTGCCGCCGCGTACGCGGGCGGCTGGAAAGTGTTCGGTCATCAAACCGAGCGGGAACCGGACGTCGACGTCCACCTTCATCTCACCCGGCGCGTAGAAATACAGGACGGGCGTCTCCATTCGGACCGTCGCCCACAGCGTCGATTTCTCCGGCACGCTCGGAGCCCGTTCGACGAAGCAGGGCAGATCGTTCGGACCGCCCAGCGGCAGCCAGCGCACGGGCTGTCCGTCCTCGCCTGCAATTGCCGTAAAGGTGCCCCACTCGTGGACGGTCAGCCGCCGCAGGTCGTCTTCGTCGCTCCGGACGGCAGCAGATGCAAACAGCGCACTCGTGACGAGCAGCGCGCACAGCGTGGCGAGACGTGTCATGGCAACCTCCGCTGGCGAGATTGGCAGGTCAGGAGTGCCGGAGTCAGTCAGTTGCGGTGACAGGTAACCGTTACATTGTGTGGATTGGCAGCCGTCCGGGCGGCATCCGGCGTCAATCGGCATCATACTCAAGAAGAAGATGGCCCCGTCACCCGACGAGATCCGCCGACAGCTCGAGCGGCTTCTCGCCAGCGAACCTTTTGCGAATGCCGAACGCGTCAGCCGGTTCCTGCGCTACGTGGTGGAGCGCACACTGGCGGGCGAGGGCGATCGGCTGAAGGAGTTCGTGATCGGGGTCGACGTGTTCGATCGCGGCGATCAGTACGACCCGCGGATCGATTCGATCGTGAGGGTCGAGGCGGGACGTCTGCGAACCAAGCTCGATCACTACTACAGTCGCGTCGCCCCGGACGACCGGGTCGTCATTCGAATTCCGCGCGGCAGCTACGTCCCCGGATTCGACTATCGGACATCTGAACCGGACCCGATCGCCCCCATCCCGGCCGACACCGGACGTCGAGCCTGGCCGATCCGTCGAGCCGCGCTCGGTGGAATCACCGTCCTCGTCGTCGTTGGCGCGTTGGCGGCGAGTTTCCTGCCAGATCTCGACTCGAGAGTCCCGGGCTCCGACCTCCGAGCGACGAGCCCGGTCGCGCCGGACTCACCTCCGGATAGGCGAGGTCAGAATCCTGAGGTGCCTGATCCGAGTCCCGAGGTTCGAGGTCCCAGCCCTGAGGTGCGAGACCCGAGTCCTGTACGCGGCACGGATCCCAACGTGCAAGTCGCGCGCTCCCAGCCGCGAACCCGAAGGTCGGAGGTGTCCGTGATTGTCCTTCCCTTCGAGCACTATTCGACCGACCGGGAGACGCAGTTGCTCGCCGCGCGATTCACCGACGGCCTGACCGGCGAGCTCGCTCGCATCGAGCACGTCGCCGTCGTTTCTCGCACGACCGCGGTGCGGCTTGAAACCGAAGGTCGAACGCTCCGCGATATCGCTCGCGCCCTCGACGCCCAGGTCGTCGTCGAGGGCAGCCTGCTGGTTGAAGGCACGCGGGTCGACGCGGACGTGCGTCTGGTGGACACGGTGGTCGACCGCAAGTCGTGGAGCCGCCAGTTCACGGCGGATGTGTCGGAACTGCGCGCTCTTCAGCAGCGGGTGGCGGCCGATGTCGCGGCCTTCATCATGCCGCGGCAACGCTGACCCGCTGACGCTCTGAGATTTACATTTGAAATTGTAAATTTCAGAGTTCTTACTTCCCGCGCGTCGCGCTCCACGCGCGCTCGCCGCCCGAACCCTTCACGCGTCCCTGGATCGTGTCGCCGGTGACGCGGCCGGTGTACTGATTTCCGCCCGCGGTGAACGTGATTTCCTCGCCGCGAAGCCGCCCGCTCTCGATTTCCGCCGCGCCTGACGCGGTCTTGACGGAGCCGGTCACTATCTGGAACTTCTGATCGAAGGTGATCTCGCCATCCGTCAGCCGCCAGTTGCCATGGACCTTCGCCGGCACGATCCAGAGCAGGGCCGAGCACCAGGTCTGGCAATCGGTTTCGAGCTTTTCGGTGTAGTCGGGCTCCCAGCCTGGAATCGCAAAGGTGTTGTCGACGATCCGGGTGCCGGGCTTCAGGTCGAGGAACTTGGAGGTCAGCTTCTCGAGGTTGACGGGCAGCAGGAACAGGACGAGCGCAGTCGCCTTCGAAATGTCGGCCTCGTACATGTCGCCTTCGATGAACGTGGCGCGATCGGCAACGCCGGCCTTCTTCGCATTCTCCCGCGACAACTCGACCATCTGCGGGTTGTATTCGACGCCGATGGCCCGAGCGCCGCGCTTCGCGGCGCCGATGATGTTGCGGCCGTCGCCCGACCCCAGATCCATGACGAAGTCCTGCGCCGTGATCTTGGCGATGTCGAGCATCTTTTCGACCAGCTGCTGGTCGGTCGGCACCCAGACGACGTCCTTTCCCGCCTGTCCGACCTGCGGCTCGAAGGGCGTCTGCGTCTGTGCCGGCGTTTGCTGCGCGAATGCGGGAGCGGCGTTGAGCACGCTGACGAGCAGTGCTGTGATGAGGGCTATCGACGAACGTCGAACGTCGAACGTCGAACGGCAATCAGACATGTTCAGATCTCCCGGACGCCGTGGCTGCGCACCAGGAAGTACGCCGCGACGACGATTAACAGCGCGCCATTCACTGCGATCACGAGCGGCGCGCCGATCAAGGTTGCGAAATACCCGCTGACCAGGCTGCCGAGCGGCATGCCGCCGCGGAAGGCGAGCATGTAGATGCTCATCACGCGGCCGCGCATTTCGTTCGGCGCGATCAGTTGCACGAGTGACGTCACCGTCGAGAACACTACCATCAAAGCCGCCCCGGTGAGGAACAGCAGCAGTTCGCTCAGCCATAGGACGCGCGACATCGCGAAGGCGATGATCAGGACGCCGTAGACCACCTGAACCGAGAGCGAGGTCAGCCCCATCCGCGGGAACTTGCCGAGCCAGGCGACGATGAGCGCGCCGACCACCGATCCGATGCCCGACCACGCCATCAGTTGGCTGTAGGTGGTCGCCCCTTCATGGAACACGCGCTGCGTGAACAGCGGCAGGAACGTCAGCACGGCAAAGCCGAGGAACGTCGTCGCCGCGGCGAGCACGATCAGCGCCACCAGGTCGGAGTGATGCCGCACGTACGACAGGCCGATCTTCATCTCGTCGCGCATGCTGCCGGTCGTGGTCGGCGCCAGGTGCTTCACGTGCAGCGACATCAGCGTGTAGATGACGACGAGGAACGAGAGCGCGTTGAGCGCGAAGGCGGCGTTCATCGCCTGCGGCTCGTCGTAGCCGTTCGCCCGGAAGGCCAGCAGCGTGGCGCCGAACAGCGTCGGGCCGATGACCCGCGCGACGTTGAACTGAATCGAGTTCAGCGCGACGGCGTTCGGCAGGTCTTTCTTGGCGACGAGCGACGGAACGAGCGACTGGTAGGCGGGGCCGCCGAAGGCCTGCGCCAGGCCGGTGACGAACGACAGGACGAGGATGTGCCAGATCTCGACGACCTGGAAGTACATGAGGAGCGCGAGCGCGGCCGAGGTCGCCATCTGCACGTACTGCGAGGCCAGCAGCGTGCGGCGGCGGTCGTAGCGATCGGCCAGCACGCCGCCGATGAGCGTGAACAGCATGATCGGCAGCTGCTGGAGAAAGGACGTCGAGGCCGAGGAAGAACGCCGAATCGGTCAGCGACAGCACCAGCCAGTTCTGCGCGACGATCTGCATCCAGGTGCCGATGCTCGACGTGCACGCGCCAAACCACTGGACCCGGAAGTCGCGGTAGGTGAACGCCGCCAGCATCCGGTGCAGGGTCTTCGACCCGTGAAGCAGCCCCGTAGCGTCGGGCATCGGCGCCGCATCGGCCTGGATGGGTTGAACGGGGATGGTATCGGCCAAGGGTGTTTGCGTAAACGAAAGCAGCGCAGGGCTTTAGGTGCCCGCGAACATGGGTCGTAATCTTACCTCAGTGTCGCGCTTGCTTGAGCCCGGGGTGTGGGGTATAGTTTCGCGGTTGGCGAATAAAAAGCGAAAACGACCATGCCCCTTGCCCGCGCCGACCTCGAAACGCTTCTTCGCTCGCGTCATCTCGACCGCACTCTAACGACCTCGCTCCCGCCGCCTGACCCCGATCCGGAATACGCCTGCAGGCCGACGGGCGTTCCAGTCCTGGATGCCCGGCTGGGTGGTGGATTCCCGCGCGGCCAGTTGTCCGAGATTGTCGGGGCGCGATCGTCAGGCTGCTGCAGCCTGCTTGTCTCGATGATGGCCGCGGCCACGGCGCGGGGCGAGCTCGTCGCGCTGATCGACGCGCTCGACATGCTGGATGTCGAGTCGGCAGCCAGCGCCGGGGTCGAGCTCGAGCGGCTGCTCTGGATCCGCGGGCACGTCGTCTCCAACCCGGGGCTCTGCCGCGACATGAACCAGCGGGCCCTCGAACAGTCGATTCGTGCGCTCGGGCTGGTCCTGCAGGCGGGCAATTTCGGTCTCGTGGCCTTCGACGCGGGTGAAGCACCGGCCGGTGCGCTCAAGCGCCTGCCGTTCACGACCTGGCTGCGCCTCCAGCGCATGATCGAAGGCACGCAAACGGTCTGCGTCCTCGTCGGCCCCGAGCCGATGGCGCGCAGCTCCGCGGGGCTCACGCTGCAGCTCGGGCAGGCGGGGCGGGCAGGGTGGGCGGGGCAGGTAGGGCAGGTAGGGCAGGTAGGGCAGGGACAGGAGCGCCTGCGGCCACGCCGAGGCGAGGATACGAATGTCCGAGCCGAGGCGTCAGCGAAGTCACGCGCCGGGGGTGGGGCCCCGGCGCAAGTGGAAAAAAAGTCGACAGTTGACAGCGTCCGATTCAGCGATCGCCTCTTCAAGGGACTGGACACCGAAGCGCGGGTGATTCGCGCCCGCGCGCGTGGGGTCGACGATGTTCGCGTGTGTCTATCAACCGCGGCCTGCTGACGACGCGCGCGTCGCGCTGGCGGCGCTCGCGCAGGAATTTTCCCCGCGCTACGAGCTCACGCGCACCGATCTCGTCACGATCGACATTCGCGGTCTCGATCGGCTGCTCGGGCCGGCGTCGGTCATCGGCGCCGAGCTCGCGCGCGAGGCGGCCGTCCGTGGCCTGCGCGCGCACGTCGCGCTCGCCGCCGACCCACACGGCCGCGGCGGTCCTGGCGCTCGCGCGCCCGGGGGTCACGGTCGTCGACGCCGGCAGGCAGGCGGCAGCGCTCGCGCCGCTGCCGATCGGTCTCCTCGAGCGGATCGCCGATCGCGAAAACGATGAACGCAGAGACCGCCGAGACCGCAGAGAAGGCGATCCAAAAGGCAATTCTGCGGTTTCTGCGCTCTCTGCGTTGAAACAGTGGGGCGTGCGGACGCTCGGGGAACTGTCGGCGCTGCCGGCGGCCGAGCTCGTCGCGCGGCTCGGACGGGGCGCGCTGGCGTGGCAGGCGATCGCCCGCGGCGAGGACATGCGGCCGCTCGTCCCGGCCCTGCCCGAGGAGCGCTTCGAGGCGCACGCTCGAGCTCGAGTGGCCGATCGAGGCGCTCGAGTCGCTGTCGTTCGTCCTGACACGGCTGCTCGAGCCGCTGTCGACGCGCCTCGAACGGCGCGATCGCGGCGTCGCCGTGCTGCACGTGCGGCTGCGGCTGGGACCACCCGCTGAGCGCGGCGAGATCCATGCGCGGCGGCTCGAACTGCCGACGCCGATGCGCGACGTGCGGACGCTGCGGACGCTGGCGCTGCTCGATCTCGAGTCGCATCCGTCGCCCGCGCCGATCGAGGGCGTCACGGTCGCGATCGACCCGACGCCCGGGCGGGTGCTCCAGCACACGCTGTTCGCGCGCGCGCATCCGACGCCCGAGCAGCTGTCGACGCTCCTCGCGCGGCTCGGCGCGCTGATGGGCCAGGACCGGATCGGCGCCGCCGCGACGGTCGATTCGTACCGCCCCGGCGCGTTCGCGATGAGGCCGTATGCGGTCGAGCATGAAGACAATCAACGCCGAGACCGCAGAGATCGCAGAGAACGTTTCGTACAGAACTCTGCGGGCTCAGCGAACTCTGCGTTGAACGTAGTGTCGCGCTCTCCGCCGCTGTCGTCAGCCGGTGCCGGCGCGCGTGGCTCGCCGAGAACGATCGACCGGTCCGTGTCACGACCGATCGCCGCGGCTACGCCGGCGGATCGGTGGTCGCATGCCGCCGGTCCGTGGCGGACGTCGGGAGCGTGGTGGGCAGGAGGGGAGCGCCTGCGGCCATGCCGAGCCGAGGAACCGTTACTTATCCGAGGCGAGGCATCAGCGTCAGTTCGCGCTGGGGGTGGGGCCCCAGCGCCAGTGGAAAAAAGTTGGGCAGGTGAGGCGGGTAGGGCAGGAGGGGACCAACGCCCTGTTCTAGATATGCCCGAGCGCAACGGCGCGAGGGCATCAGGCGTGGGGGTGGGGCCCCACGCAAATAAGTATTGGAATCGCGACGAATGGGACGTGTCGCTGAGCGATGGCGGCGTCTATCGGATCTTTCGCGATCGCGAGACGGACGGATGGTTCATCGAGGGGATTTTTGATTAACCACAGAGGACACCAAGGACACGAAGGAACGTGTCCTTTGTGTCTGAAACGTGTCTTCGTACGTCGAGCTCCACGCCGCCTCAGCGTTCAGCTTCTTGCAGGGCGCATCGCTTCCCGAAGCGCTCGTCGATCGTGCCGCCGATCTCGGGTATTCCGCGCTGGCGCTGCTCGATCGCGACGGCGTCTACGGTGCGCCGCGATTCCACAAGGCAGCGCGTGCGGCCGGCATCCGGCCGATCATCGGTGCGGAGCTGACGATTGCGGGCGGCAGGCAGGGGTCGCGCGCCTCACCAGCCCTTCCTCCTGCCCGTCCTCTGTGAATCCGCCGAGGGCTATCGCAACCTCTGCCGCCTGATCACGCGCATGAAGATGCGGGCGCCCAAGGGAGAAGGGGCGCTCGCGCTCGACGAGCTCGACGGCACGACCGCGGGGCTCGTCGCGCTGGCCGGCCGCGCCGCGCTCGACCTTCGCGTCGGCGGGCTCGTCGATCGCGTCGTCGGCCTCTTCGGCCGCGACCGGACCTACGTCGAGCTGCAGCGGCACTATCGGCGCGACGAGGAAGCGGCCAACGAGCTCCTCACGCAGATGGCCGACGCGTTCCGCGTGCCGACCATCGTCACCAACGGCGTCCGGTTCGCGGCGCCCGCGTCGCGCCCGCTGTTCGACGTGCTCACCTGCATCCACCACCACACCGACCTGATGCAGGCCGGCACGCGGCTGGCGCCGAATGCCGAACGCTACCTGAAGCCGCCTGGCGACATGGCGGCGCTCTTCGACGATCACGCCGACGCGGTGGCGCGCACGCGCGAGCTCGCCGATCGGCTGCAGTACACGATGGCCGATCTCGGCTACCGGTTCCCCGACTACCCGGTGCCGGCGGGCGAAACGCAGACCTCGTTTCTCAGGCGGATCACCGAGCTCGGCGCGCGTGACCGCTACCGGCCGTTTCACGACCGCGCCCGCGCGCAGATCGCCCGCGAGCTCGATCTCATCGAGAAGCTCGATCTCGCCGGCTACTTCCTGATCGTCTGGGACATCGTGAACTACTGCCGCCAGCAGGACATCCTCGTGCAGGGGCGCGGGTCCGCGGCCAACAGCGCCGTGTGCTACAGCCTCGGCATCACGGCGGTCGACCCGGTCGGGATGGATCTCCTGTTCGAGCGTTTCCTGTCGGAAGAGCGCGGCGAATGGCCCGACATCGATCTCGACCTGCCGAGCGGCGACCGGCGCGAGCGGGTGATCCAGCACGTCTACGAGAAGTACGGGCGCGGCCCCGGAGGGCGGTGGGCATGACCGCCAACGTGATCACCTATCGCGGCCGCAGCGCCGCGCGCGAAGTCGGCAAGGCCCTCGGCTTCGACGCCGCGCAGGTCGATCGGCTCGCGAAGGTGATGAACCACTTCGAGTTCACCGATCCGGCCGAGACGCTCCCGCGCCATCTCGCGTCGGTCGGCCTCGATCTGAATTCCGATCGCGTCCGGCTGTTCGCGCGGCTGTGGGACGAGATGCAGGACCTGCCGCGCCATCTCGGCCAGCACTCGGGCGGCATGGTGATCTGTCAGGGGCAGCTCGACTCGGTGGTGCCGCTCGAGAACGCCACCATGCCGGGGCGCGTCGTCGTGCAGTGGGACAAGGACGACTGCGCCGACATGGGCATCGTCAAGGTCGATCTGCTCGGCCTCGGGATGATGGCGGCGCTGCAGGACGCGATCGCGCTGGTGAATAACGGACGCCATCAACCGCAGAGGACGCTGAGGACGCAGAGGGAAAAACAGGATCTCCTGCAGATTTAACGCTCTGCGCCGCTCTGCGTCCTCTGCGGTGAGGAAATTCGATCTGGCGCATCTCCCCCCGAACGATCCGTCCGTCTACCGCATGCTCTGCGAGGCCGACACGATCGGCGTGTTCCAGGTCGAGTCGCGCGCGCAGATGGCGACGCTGCCGCGCCTCGGTCCCGCGACCTTCTACGACATCGTCGTGCAGGTCGCGATCATCCGGCCGGGCCCGATCGTCGGGCAGATGGTGCATCCCTATCTGAACCGGCGCGCGGGACGCGAGCCGGTCGTGCTACCCGCACCCGTCGCTCGAACCGATTCTCGCGCGGACGCTCGGCGTGCCGCTGTTCCAGGAGCAGCTGCTGCGGATGGCGATGGTCGCGGCGGGATTCACCGGCGGGCAGGCCGAGGAGCTGCGGCGCGCGTTCGGCTTCAAGCGATCGGAGCGGCGCATGAAGCAGGTCGAGGTGCAGCTGCGCGAGGGGATGGCGCGCACCGGCATCACCGGCGAGGCCGCCGAGCAGATCATCGCGTCGATTACGTCGTTCGCGCTGTACGGCTTCCCCGAGTCGCACGCCGCCAGCTTCGCGCTGCTGGCCTATGCGAGCGCTTATCTGAAGGCGCACTATCCCGGCGGCGTTCTACACGGCGCTGCTCAACAACCAGCCGATGGGGTTCTATCACCCGTCGACGCTCGTCAAGGACGCGCAGCGCCGCGGCGTCAGGTTTCATCCGATCGACGTCGCAGGTGTCCGACTGGGACTGCACCGTCGAAGCCGACGGCGCCATCCGGCTCGGGTTGCGATATGTCAGTGGTCTGCGCGAGCAGGTAGGGAAAGCGATCGCGGCCCAACGGGCGGCAGGTCGTAGTGCAGGCCTTGTCAGGCCTGCGGTCTGTCCAAAATGTGGATGTGATGACTCGTCGATGATCGAAGAGACCGCCGGTCGATCGTTCTGCAATGTCTGCTCGCACGAATGGCCGATGCGGACGATGCCGCCGCGCCGATTCACGTCGCTCGACGATCTCGTCGCGCGCACCGGCCTGCGCCGCGACGAAGTCGTCACGCTCGCCGACATCGGGGCGTTGAATTCGTTTGGGTACGACCGACGGTCGGCGCTCTGGCAGGCCGAAAGAGCAGTCCGGCCGTCAGGAGCACTCTTTACCGCAGAGGACACAGAGGACACAGAGGATCAAACCATTGTGATGTCCGCAGACAGCATCCCAATAGATTTGACCTCTGCGTCCTCAGCGTCCTCTGCGGTTAATCAATGTCCTCTCAAACCCATGACCGAATCCGAGCGCCTCGTTGCCGATTACGCGGGCACCGGGTTGACGATTGGGCGGCATCCGATGGCGCTCAGGCGCGAGGAGCTCGCGATGCGCGGGGTTCTGCGCGCCATCGACCTGCGCGGCGCGCGGCAGGGGCGGGTCGTGCGGGTGGCGGGGATGGTGATCACGCGTCAGCGGCCGGGGACCGCCAAGGGGTTCGTCTTTCTCACGCTCGAGGACGAGACCGGCGTCGCCAACATCATCGTGCGGCCGGACCTCTTCGCTCGCGATCGCCTGGTCATCATCGAAGCGCCTTTCCTCGTCGTCGAAGGCGTCCTGCAAAACCAGGATGGCGTGACGGCCGTTCGCGCCGAGGCCGTGCAGGGGATGCGCGGCGCCGACATCAACTTCGACGCACACGATTTTTACTGATGCTTCGCCATAAGGTGCTCGGTGGCTTCGCTGTAGGGTGCTGGGCGCGTTCGCAGTAGGGTGCTCGGCGCGCGGCCTCCCCCGATTTGTAACGTTTCGCCGCCCGCCTGGTTTATACCCCTAGAGATAGTGACTGACGAGATGCTCATGCGGGGGGTCCGGGACGGGGACGTCGCCAAGCTCGGCCTGCTTTTCGAGCGGCACCATGGCGGGCTGTTCGACTTCTACTGCCGGACGGTCGGCGACCGGCCGGCCGCCGAAGACCTCGTTCAAGAGGTCTTCATCCGCATCCTGAAGTACCGGCGGACCTACCGCGACGAGGGGCGGTTCCAGACGTGGATGTTCCATATCGCCCGGAACGTCCGGACCGACTACGTCAGGAAGCGCAGGCCCGACCAGCTCACCGCCGACGTGCCGGAACCGGTCACCGACGGCGCCGGTCACGCCGCGGCGATCGAAACCGCCCAGGACGTCGAGCGGTTGCGCCGCGCGCTGATGCGGCTGCCCGACGACCGCCGCGAGCTCGTCGTGCTGGCGCGCTATCGAGGCATGTCGCACGACGACATCGCCGCCGTCCTTCGCGTCGACGCCGGGACGGTGCGCGTCCGCCTGCACCGGGCGCTCAAGGAACTGCGCGCGCTGGTCGAGACGATGACAGCCGAGGAACGAACATCATGGAATGCGAACAAGTCCGGCAGCAGCTTACGGATTTTCTGATCGGGGTGGACGACCCTGACGTGCGCGAGCACCTCGAGCGCTGCGCCGCGTGCCGGGAGGAAGCCGCAGCGCTCGAGCGGATCTGGAGCGGCCTCGCGCACATTCCGGCCGCCGCGCCGAACTCGGCGGCCCTGCGCGCCCGCTTCGCGTCGATGCTCGAGGGCTACGAGCACGGTCGGGACGGCGCCAACGCCTCGGCCCGCTGGGATCGGATGAACGGCTGGCTGGCGCGCTGGTGGCCGCGTCAGCCGCTCGTCCAGCTCGCGGCGGCGTCCGCGTTGCTCGTCCTTGGCGTCGCGGCCGGACGTGCCGGGCGGCCGGCGGCCGCGCCGGCGCCTGACGACATTGCCTCGGTCCGGAGCGAGCTGCGCGAGATGCGGCAGATGGTGACGCTGACGTTGATGCAGCAGCAGTCGGCGAGCGACCGCCTGAAGGGCGTGACCTGGAGCAGCACCCTCGAGCAGCCGGGCGGCGAGGTGGTCAGCGCGCTGCTCGACACGCTGCTCCACGATCCGAACGTCAACGTCCGCCTCGCCTCGATCGACGCGCTCGCGCGGTTCGCCGACGAGCAGCAGGTGCGGCAGGGGGCGGTCGACGCGCTTCTCCAGTCCGCGAGCTCGCCGATGGTGCAAATCGCCCTGATCGACTTCGTCGTCGGCGCCCGGGACACCAGTTCGATCGAGACGCTCAAGAAGCTCGCCGCCGATCGGTCGCTGAATGAAATGGTGCGTGCGCGCGCATCGCAGGGACTGGATCGCTTTGGAGCGAAGTCATGAAGAGGCTGGCGATTGTCGTTGTTGCGCTGTCAGCATTGATCCCGGCGGTGACTGCACAGTCACGCTACCCGGTCGTGCGTGAGGAGACGATCAGCCGGACGCTTCGCTTCGGCCCTGGCCCGAGCACTGTCGAGGGCCCGGGCGCGGAGCGCCGCCTCGAGGTCAGCACGATCAGCGGCAACATCCGCGTCATGGGGTACGACGAGGATGCGGTCGACGTGGTGGTGCGGAAGACGGTGCGAGCCGAGACCGGGGCCGATGCAGACGCGGCCGACGCAGCGGTCGGCCTCGAGATCGCTGAAGCGGCCGGCGCCATCCGGCTCCTGGGACACGTCGAGGCGCAGCCGGGCTGCGACTGGGAGACGGTCACGAGGCGGCGGACGCGGCCGCGATACCACGTGGCCTTCGACTTCGACGTGCGCGTCCCGCGCAACACGCGGCTGCGGCTGTGCACCGTGAACGGCGGCGCCGTGCACGTGGCCGGCACCGCCGGCGACTTCGAGATCGACAACGTCAACGGCGGCATCACGCTCACCGGTGTGCGCGGCTCGGGCCGCGCCGTGACCGTCAACGGCGCCGTGTCCGCCGAGTTCGCCGAGAATCCGAAGGCCGCCTCGTCGTTCAAGTCGGTGAACGGCGATCTCGACGTCATCTTCCAGCCCAAGCTGTCGGCCGACCTGCTGATGAAGACCTTCAACGGGGGGCTGTTCACGGATTTCGACGTCACGCCGCTGCCGACGCCGGCGTCGGCCGTCGAGCGCCGGAACGGCATGTCCGTCTATCGCGGCAACCGCTTCACCGGTTATCGCGTCGGCCGCGGCGGGCCAGAGATCACGCTCGACACGCTGAATGGAAGCATCCGAGTAGTCAGTAGTCGGTAGTCGGGAGTCGATAGTCGCGTTTTTGTAGCGCCGGACCTTTAGGTCCGGCGTCGCAGGTGGCCCGGACCTTCAGGTCCGTTTATAGAGGGACTCGGCATCATGCAGAAGATGTGGGCGGTTGCGTTCATGGTGGGCGTCGTGGGATCGGTCGCTGCCGGTGCGCAGGGTCAGGGCGAGCGGGTGACCGTGAACTTCAGCGATCCGTCGCGCCCAGGGACGTTGAACGTTCAGTTGATGGACGGCAGCATGACGATCCGCGGCACCGATCGGCGCGACGTGCTGATCGAAGCGGCAGGCGGGGAACCGGACCGCTCCGGCCGGAACGATCAGGCGGCGTCTGGCCTGCGGCGGCTCACGCAGCGCGGGGGTTTCTCGGTGGACGAGCAGGCCAACACGATGAGGCTGTCCGGTTCGAGCGGTCGCGGCGGCCAGTACACCATCGAAGTGCCGCGGCGGACCAACCTCAAGCTGACTATCGTCAACGGCGAGACGATTACGGTCGACGGCGTGGAAGGCGATATCGAAACCAGCAACGTGAACGGTCCAAGCACGACGCTGACCAACATCTCGGGATCCGTGATGGCGAATGCGACCAACGGCAAGATCGTGGCGACGATCGCCCGCGTCGCGGCGCAGAAGGCGATGGCCTTCTCGGCGCTGAACGGGAGCGTTGACGTGACGCTGCCCGCCTCGGTAAAGGCCAACGTGAAGCTGCGGAGCGACCAGGGCGACGTCTTCACCGATTTCGACATCCAGTTGACGGCGTCGAAGGAAGCGCCCGTGGTCAAGGACACCCGCCAGAGCAACGGCCGCTACCGGCTCGAGGTCGATCGGTCGCTGTACGGTACGATTAACGGAGGCGGCCCGGAGTTCGAGCTTCGCAGCTTCAACGGCAACGTGTACCTGCGCCGCGGCAAGTAGTCCCGCCCAAACCCCGCGGCGGCCGCGAGCGTCTAACACCGAATAATGCGCCCACTGATCGTGTCGATGGCGGCCGGCCTGGCCGCGACGGTCCTCGCCGATTCCGCCGCCGGGCAGGTGGTGCCGCTCACGCACCGCGCGCCGCCTTCGCAGCTGTGCGCGTGGCGCACGCCCCCGTGATCGACGGGCGCCTCGACGACGAGGCGTGGCAGGGTGTCGAAGCTGCCACCAGCTTCACCCAACAGGATCCCGACGAAGGCCAGCCGGCGACCGAGCGGACCGAACTGAGGATCACCTACGACGACGAGGCGGTGTACGTCGGGGCACGGATGTACGACCGCGAGGCGTCGCTCATCGCGCGCCGGCTCTCGAGCCGCGACGACGACAGCGATGCCGACTTCCTGGATGTCTATCTCGACGCGATGCACGACCATCAGACCGGCGCCGGCTTCCAGATCAGCGCCGCCGGCGTGCAGCGCGACGCGATCCTCTTCAACGATTCGTGGGACGACTCGAGCTGGGACAGCGTCTGGCAGTCGGCAGTGTCCGTCGACGAGGAGGGCTGGACAGCTGAGCTGCGTATTCCTCTCTCGCAGCTGCGCTTCACGTTCGACGAGCGTCAGACGTGGGGCGTCAACGCGATGCGGTTCATCCGCCGCAAGAACGAGCGCGACTGGCTCGAGCTGGTCCCGAAGAACGAAAGCGGACGCGCGTCGCGGATGGCCCACCTGACCGGCCTCGACGGCCTCCGTCCGAAGCGGCACGTCGCGCTGCTGCCGTACACGGCCGCACGCGCCGAGTTCGTGCAGCCCGCGCGTGTCGGGAACCCGTTCAACGACGGGTCGCGCGCGTTCGCGGCGGCCGGGCGTCGACTTGAAGTGGGGCGTGACCAGCAACCTGACGCTCGACGGCACCGTCAACCCGGATTTCGGACAGGTGGAGGTCGACCCGGCCGTCGTCAACCTGTCGCAGTTCGAGACCTTCTTTCCCGAGAAGCGCCCGTTCTTCCTGGAAGGCGCGCAGATCTTCGGCAACTTCGGCGCAGGGCGGCGCCAACAACTTCTGGGGGTTCAATACGTCCGATCCGGACATCTTCTATTCACGGCGGATCGGCCGGACGCCGCAGGTGTCGGTCGTCCGGAGAGTTCACGCGACCTGCCGGCCGCGACGACGATTCTCGGCGCCGCCAAAGCTCACCGGGAAGACGCGGAACGGGTGGAGCCTCGGCCTCCTGAACGCCGTCACCGACCGCGAGACCGCGCGCACCGAGTCGGAGGCGATTCGCGGCTGCCGCGACGGTGGAGCCGCTCACCAACTACCTCGTGATGCGCATGCAGCGCGACATCGGCCGCCGCGCCGGCGCCGGCTTCCTCGCGACCGCCGTGCTCGCGGCGGCTCGACACGCCGGCGATGCTCGACAGCCTCGCTTCGAGCGCCTACGTGGTGGGCGGCGACGGCTACTGGTTCCTCGACGCCGATCGCGAATGGGTGCGTCACCGGGAAGATGGCGGGGAGCTGGATCCACGGCACGACGACGATGATGACGCGGGCGCAGCGCGCGGCCCAGCGCTATTTCCAGCGTCCCGACGCGCCGCACGTGACGCTCGATCCCGCGCGGACGTCACTCGACGGCTTCACGGGACGGATCAACCTCAATCGGAACAGCGGCCTGCTGCACGTCAACGCCGCCTTCTGGGGTGTCAGCCCGGGCTTCGAGTCGAACGACCTCGGCTTTCATGGCGACGGGCGATCGCTTCGGCGGCCACGCCGTGGTGATGTGGCGCGACGTCACGCCCGGCCGCATCGTCCGCGAGTGGAACGCCTGGGCCGCCAAGTGGTGGACGTTCAATTTCAATCGCGAGCGGCAGGGCGACGGCGTGAACAGCAACAGCTGGGTGCAGTTCCGCAACTACTGGAGCGTGAACGGCGGCGTCGGCATTTTTCGCGAGGTCCTTGACGATCGCCTGACGCGAGGCGGGCCATCAGGCGTCCTGCCGGCGGCCTTCCGCTGGAACGTCAACCTCAACTCCGACGGGCGGCAACCTGCTGTCGTTCTCGACCGGCTACGGCATGTTGCGGAACGACGCCGGCGGCTCGAGCTGGAACGCCAATCTTTCGTTGAACATCAAGCCGTCGCCCCGGCTGACGATTTCCACCGGCCCCCAGTGGAACGAGAACGCGACGATCGCGCAGTACGTCCGGTCGGTCGCCGACGACACGGCAGTCGACACGTACGGCGGCCGCTACGTCTTCGGCCATCTCGCCCAGCAGCAGCTCACCCTGACGACGCGGGCGAACGTCATACTCACGCCGCGCGTCTCGATTCAGGTATTCGCGCAGCCGCTGATTGTCGTCGGCGACTACGAGAACTTCAAGGAGCTTGCCCGGCCGCGGACATTCGACTTCCTGTCATACGGCTCGGATATCGGCGAGCTGTTCTACGATGCCGGCCGGAATGTCTACGAGGTCGATCCGGACGGTGGTGGCGCCGCGCCGCGATTTTCGTTCGGCAACCCCGACTTCAACTTCAAGTCGCTGCGCTTCAACGCGGTATTCCGATGGGAGCCGAAGCCGGGCTCGGCGTTCTACGCAGTGTGGACGCGCCAGCAGCAGGACTCGACCAACCCTGGCGGCTTCTCGGTCGGCCGCGACACGTCGGCGATGTTCTCGGCGCCGGGCGACGACATCTTTTTGGTGAAGCTCGCTTACTGGATCGGAAGGTGACAGTTCCGAGGACGCAGAGGGTGCTGAGGACGCAGAGGCGCAGAGGCGCAGAGCGCAGAGGCGCAGAGGATCAGTGAGCGACACGGCGAGGCGCGCGCGGGACGCGCGTCGAGCCGAGCAGGCCGTGCGTCAGATCGACGAGGTCTTCGAGCCAGAGGGGCTTGAAATGCAGCTTGGCGCCGAGCTCTTCGAGCTCGCGCGACAGGCTGTCGTCGACCGTGTAGTCGCCGGTGACGATGGCGACCGGCGTCGCCTGGTATCGGGCGTCGGCGCGAAGGCGGTAGAGGAACCCGAGGCCGTTGATGAGCGGCATCCGCAGATCGACGATGATCGCGTCCGGATGCTCGATGCGCGCCTGGTGCAGGCCGGCTTCGGCGTCGAGCGCCGTGCGCACTTCGTGTCCCTCGAGCCGCAGCATGCTCGCAAACGTCTGCGTCACTGCCACGTCGTCGTCGATGATGAGCACCTTGCAGGGGGTTGTCGTCATGCCACCGCTCCGAACCGGTACGGCCGTCCGCCGCGCGCCGCGATCAGCAGCTCTTCGAGCTCCGCTTCGCGATCGAGCGCGTCGTTGGCCGTTTGAAAGTATTCTACGATCGAGCCGTGCGCATGGCGGATTACCAGGCGGTACGGGCCGTTGTCGCCGCACGCCGTCACGTCCCAGCGCACGAGCTCCTGTCCTGCCACAAACACGTTAGACATCAGGAGTTAGGGATGACGGCAAGCGCTGTGCCTGCCCGTCGGTGCACGCTGCTGCACGGACTGGCGCGGCCGAGGCTGTTCCGGCATTAACCATATCGGCTGATTCCTGACAGCACTTGATGGGATCCCGACTCCAGGGTCGATGCCGACCTCCTCCAATGCATTGGTCTGCCGGTCCAATGCTTTGTAGAGCCGATATATTGGCGGCGTTCGAGCGCGTGTCGTGGCCGCTCGATGTCGACGATTCCGTCTATAATCCCGCCCCATGCTGGCATTCCTGCTCACTCTGGCACTGGCGCAAGCACCACTGACCGGCACCGTGAGGGACTCGACTGGAGGGGCCGTTCCCGGCGCCACGGTCACCATCCGCACGGATGCGGGGCCCTCGGCTCAGACGGTCACCGGTCCGGACGGCCGGTTTACCTTCGACCGCGTTCCAGAGGGTCGAGCCACGCTCGTCGTCCTGGCGGGCGGCTTCGCGCAGAAGGAGCAGCCGCTGGAGCGGGGCACCATGGACGTGGTGCTGTCGCCCGCCTCGCTGTTCGAGGAAGTGACGGTGACGCCCAGCCGCACGGAGCAACGTCTCGGCGATACCCCTGCCAGTGTGACGGTACTCGACAAACAGCAGATTGAGCAGTCGGCCGCGGTGGTCGCCGACGACGTGCTCCGGCAGTTACCGACCTTTTCGCTGTTCCGGCGCACCAGCAGCCTGGCGGCACACCCGACTGCGCAAGGCGTCTCGTTGCGCGGCATCGGCCCCAGCGGCGTCAGCCGCACGCTGGTGCTGATTGACGACGTGCCGTTCAACGATCCCTTCGGCGGCTGGGTGTACTGGACCCGGGTGCCGCTCGGCGCGGTGGACCGCATCGAGATGGTCGACGGGTCGACGTCGAGCCTCTACGGCAACTACGCAATGGGCGGCGTCATCAACATCGTGACGAGCCGTCCGTCGCGGCGCACCGCAGAGCTCGGCGCGCAATACGGTAACCGGGGCACGCCGAAGTTCGACTTCTTCGGCAGCGACGTCTGGCGGAACTTCGGCTTCGCGGTCGAAGGCAGCTTCTTCGACACTGATGGGTATCTGCAGGTCGCCGAGCCGGAGCGCGGCCCGATCGACACGAACGTGACCGTCGAGTTCCGGAACTTCAACACGAAGGTCGATTACAACCCGACGAGCAACATCAGCACGTTCGTCCGCGTCGGGTACTTCCGTGAGGAGCGCGACAACGCGAAGAAAGTGATTTTCCCGAACAACCCGACGATTCCGGAGGCAAACGACACGAGCTGGACCGCAGTGAGCGGCGGCGTGCGCATGATCCTGCCCGACTCGAGCAGCCTGCAGGCGCGCATCTTTGGCGACGTCGAGACGTTCCGCAGCAATTTCCTCGCGGTGCCGGACCTCATCACGCGGGCGCAGGCCCGCGTGACGCTGAATCAGCGGGTTCCGACGAACGGATTCGGTGGGATGGTCCAGTGGTCGCGGGCGGTGGGCACACGTAACTTCCTGTCGGCGGGAGTCGACTGGCGGTGGGTGGACGGCGACAGCGAAGAGGACGCGATGAACGCGACCAGTACGGCCGTCGCGACGCACCGCGTCTCGGGCGGAACGCAGCGCAGCTACGGCGCGTTCATCCAGGACGTGTTTACGCCGACCGACAGGCTTTCGGTGACCATGAGCCTGCGTGTTGACGACTGGAAGAACTACAACGGCCACAACCTGGAGACGACCGTCGCCACTGGCCAGCCCGTGCCGCCCTCTACTGGCCCGGGCGGCGTCCCAATCGGAAATCAACCGAATCTGCCAGACCGGAAAGACACGGCGTTCAGCCCGCGTGGCGGCGCGATGTACCGGATCAGCGATCGGGTGAGCGTCTGGGGGAGCGTCAGCGGCGGATTCCGCGCGCCTACCCTGAACGAGCTGTACAGGCAGTTCCGCGTCGGGGCGCTGCTCGTGCTGGCGAACAATCAGCTTGGCCCCGAAGACCTCGTCGGCGGCGAAGCCGGGGTCAACCTCATCGCGACCGAGAACGTCACTGTCCGCGGAACGTGGTACATCAACGGGATCGAGAACCCGGTCTCGAACGTGACGATCGCCACGAACACCCAGCAGCGGCAGAACCTTGGCCGGACCAAGGTGCAGGGATTCCAGACCGATCTCGAGTACCGCCTCGGCACGCGCTGGCGCGTGGCCGGCGCTTATCTGTTCAACGATGCGAAGGTGACCGAAAATCCGACCAATCTCGAGCTGGTCGGCAAGTATCTCGCGCAGGTGCCGCAGCACCGCGGCTCGATCCAGTTCGCCTATACCGATCCGCGCTATGTGAATCTCGCGCTCGGCCTTCAGATGGCCGGCAAGCAGTACGACGACGACCTCAATGCGCGGGGCGTTCCGGCCAATGGCTGCGCGGTGCAGTCGCCGTCGTGTGAGAACCCGGGCCTGCCCGGATTCTCGCTGCTCGACTTCACCGCGTCACGTGCGCTGGGGCGCGGCGTCGACGTGTTCTTCGGCGTGCAGAACATCCTGGATGAAGAGTTCTACGTCCAGACGAACCCGACCACGATCGGTGCGCCGCGGCTGGTGCAGGGGGGAGTGAGGGTACGCTTCGCTGGACGGTAGCGAGTAGTTCAACCACAGAGGACACTAAGGACACAAAGTGAAGTCTTTCCTTGGTGTCCTTCGTGTCCTTTGTGTTTCCTTGTCAGGGCTTCGTTCCGCTAGGTGGCGCCGGCGTCGGGCTTGGGTTTTTCCTGCTGCTTCAGCGCGCCTGAGTCGATCGTCTGGCCCGAGCGCGTGATGGTCTGGAAGTAGAGGTTGTCGTCGTCGATTTCGACGATCATGAACGCCTGATCGCGGTCGTTGCCGACCTCGGTCAGGCCGGTCTTCCGCAAATCCCCCGGACGCAGTTTTCCTGACGATCCCTCGACGAAGTAGTAGATCCCCTGCTGCGGCTTGATCCGCTCGTACACGTGATCGTGTCCCTGGAAGACGGCGTTGACGCCGTACTTCACGAAGATCGGCTCGAGGATCAGCTGCAGGTCCTTCTGCGATCCATGCGCTGCTGCCGAGGAGTAGAGCGGATGGTGGAAATACGCAATCTTCCAGTCGTCGGTCGACTCCTGCAGCTGGCGTTCGATCCACTGGCGCTGCGGCTGATCCAGGTAGTCGGTGTCCAGGACGAAGAAGCGGACGCGGTCCTTCTTGAACGTGTAGAAGCGCTCGCCGTTCATGTTCCAGGGCTTGTAGAACCGGTTCTCCTGGTTGTCGTGGTTGCCGAGCGCCGCGTAGAACTTGGTGTCGCGCTGGAGGATCGCCTTGTACGGTTCCTCGAACTTCTGGACGAAGTCGCGCGGGTTCTGGCTGCCGTACATGTTGTCGCCGAGCATGATCACCACATCGAACGGAAAGGCGGTCTGCCACTTGGCCATCTGCGCGCCGATTTCGAACTGCTCCTTGTCGCCCGTGCCGTTGTCGCCGATGACGGCAAACTTCACCGTTCCCTTCTTGTTCGGCAGCTTCAGGTCGACTGCCGCCGGCGGAGTGGCCTGAGGCGCTTGGGCCGCCGCCGCGGGAGTGCCAGCATTGGACTGCGCGGCGACCGGAGCGGCCGCGCACCCGCCGCCGGCGAGAAGAGCACTCAACGTCAGGGCAAGAAGGGAACGCATGGCTATTTCGTCTTGGCCGCGGTCGGCACGGCGTTGTTGATGAAATCGGCGATGAGATTGGCCTTCGTGTCGCGAAGGATCAGATCGTTGCCCATGAAGCGGTACTCGAGCCCTTCAGGCAACCTCGGCAGCGCGTCGAGCAGCAGCGGCGGAACCGTGGCCAGTGCGGCCTTTTCCGGGTAAGCCGTGTTCACCGCGGGAGGATCGAACTTCGGCACCTCCTCCATCGCCGCCCGCGCCTCGCGGAGCGTCCGGAGGTTGGCGTCTTCGCGGACGACCGCCATCAGGACCGGCTCCGCGGATCCGAAGATATCGCCGCGCTTGGCCGAGGCTCGCGCCATCTTGATCCGTGAGGCCATCGCGGCCTGGTTCGCCTCGATCTTCGAAGGACTATCGTTGCCCGACAGCTTCGGCAGCCCGTTGTCGACCTTCTTCTGAAGGGCGACGTATTCGTTCAAGCGGTCGAGAAAGCCTTTGACGGCGGCGGCCTTCGGGTTGACCGCTGGCGCTCCGGTATCCCGCTTTTCCTGCGCGGCGGGGGACACAAGGATCATCAGCGTGAGGATCGCCACGCTCCAGATGAGCCAGCGGCGGCGATTGGCGAGCAACTTGCTGGAATTCATGAGTCGTATCACGGGGAAGTAACACTTCAAGGTCCGTGCCCGACAGGAGCTGATGATCGTGAAGCTCATCGTTGAGCCCGACAGTGGGTTGCCGCCGATCGTGAACGCCATCAAGCAGGCGCGAAAGAGCATCGATATCTTGATCTTCCGCCTCGATCGCGCCGAAATCGCGCGGGCGCTGTGCGCGGCCGTCAACCGCGGCGTCGTGGTCCGCGCGCTCACCGCGCACACCAATCGTGGCGGCGAAAAGAGGCTCCGCAAGCTCGAGCTGCAGCTCCTCGAAGGAGGGTGCACCGTGTCCCGCACCGCGGACGACCTCGTGCGGTATCACGGCAAGATGATGATCATCGACAGCCGGATCCTGCATGTCTACGGCTTCAACTTCACCGCGCTCGACATCGGCAAGAGCCGGAGCTTCGGCGTGATCACGGCGAACAAGCGCCTCGTGCAGGAGGCGGCCAGGCTGTTCGAGGCCGACTTCAACCGCCAGACCTACCCGGCCTGCCATGAGCGCTTCGTCGTCAGCCCCGAAAACGCGCGCGACCGGCTCGCCCGCTTCATTCGCGCGGCGAGGCGGCAGCTCCTCATCTACGACCCCCAGCTCACCGACGACGCGATGCTGCAGATCCTGATGGCCAGGGCGAAGGCCGGAGTGGACGTCCGCGTCATCGGCAAGGTCGAGTCGAAATGGGATCTCAAGGGGGAGAAGCTGGGCCGCCGAGTCCATGTGCGGGCGATCATTCGCGACGGGTCGCGCGCCTTCATCGGCAGCCAGAGCCTCCGGAAGTTGGAGCTGGAAAAACGGCGCGAAGTCGGGGTGATCGTCGACGACCCGAAGGTGGTCCGTCAGATGATCAACGTCTTCGAAGAAGACTGGGCGACGACGGAATCAGGCAAGAAAGCCGCGAAAAAAGAGCTGAAGGCTGCGTCCTGACCGACTACCGACTATCAGGCTTCGACCGGTCTCAGGCGCCGGACTCTCTCGCCGACCTTCATCGATCCGCTGAAGATTGATCCGACCGGAATGAACCCCCACACATGGTGTCGTGCGACCGCGGCCAGGCCGGCCGAGGCGATGCACCCGCAGTTGTTGCAGTCGGGCGCGCCGCCGAACTGGCAGGGCGTGATCCGGTCGTCAGGTCGGCCGAGATCGAGGTGGTCGTCCGTGCGAAGACGCATTCGTCGGGCGACGACGGCGGGTTCGCGTAGACGTCGATCAACCCCTTCGGCGCTTCCAGCTTCCGATAGCGCAGCGCGCAGCGCCATCAGGTCGCTGACCACCTGCCGCCGATCGGCGGGGGTCAGCCGCTCCGCGGAGATCTCGCCGATCTGCGGCGTATAGAGGCTGAACCAGATTTTCCGCACCTCGGGGCGCTCGGACCAGAAGCGCAGGAATTCCTCGAGGTATCCCGGCCGGACGACCTGCTGCCTGGTGATCGTGCAGTGCACCGTGATCGTCAATCCGGCAATGTGCTTGAGAATGCGGTCGTACGTGGCCGGCGTGCGCCGCGCATCGTGCTCGGGTTGCAGGCCGTCGATCGACACGACGATGGTCGTACGCGGCAAGGTGGCAAACGCCTTCGGAATTTCGCGGACGGCGCTCGTGACGAGCTGCGTGTGAATGCCGCGCGCCGACAAGGCCGGAATGATCTGTTCGAGCTCGCGGTACCGCACCAGCGGCTCACCGCCGACGATCGACACATGAAGCGGCTTGTGGCGATCGACCAGGGCCATGACGCCGTCGACGAGCTCCTGACCCTTGAAGTCGCGCACCTCCCGTAGCGTCATCTCACCGCCGAGATGATCGTCCCCGTACGCGTAGCACCCGGGGCAGTGCAGCGGGCACTCCCGCGTGATCTCGATCGCGAGCGAGGGATTGTAGCCGGACAGAATGCGGCCCCAGGCGGAGATGATTCCGTTCATAATTTGGCCTATATGATAGTGCGGCGGAGGTCTCGAATCCACGGGTGGGGCGTTTACGCGACGCGGACGATCACGAAGAACACACGCATCATCGACTACGCGGGCGAGATGATCTCCAACCAGGAGAGCCTCAAGCGCGAGCGCCGGTACATCAAGAACGGCCATATCTGGTGCTTCAAGCTGACGAACCGGACGGTCATCGACGCCGGCGTCGGCGGCAACGTCGCCCGGTACGTCAATCACTCGTGCCGCCCTAACTGCTACATCGACATCAAGAAGGGGATCATCTGGATCCGCGCGGCCAGGTCGATCAAGCGAGGCGAGGAGCTGACCTACGACTACAACACCGACGGCGAGGGGTTGATCAGGTGCCGGTGCCGGGCGGACTGCCAGCGGCTGCTGTGATCTTCTACCTGCACGGGTTTGCCTCGTCGGCGCAGTCGACCAAGGCCCGGTACTTCCAGGAGCGTCTGAGCGAGCGTGGCCGCACGCTCGTCTGTCCCGACTTCAACGGGCCCGACTTCCGTGCGATGACGATGACTCGGATGCTGGACCAGCTCGAGCAGGGTATCGGGCAAATCCCTGACGGCCCCGTCGCGTTGATTGGCTCCAGCCTCGGCGGCACGCTGGCGATTCTCGCGGCGGAGCGCTTCGGCTCGCGCGTCGATCGCGTCGGTGCTGATGGCGCCAGCGGTCATGTTCGCCAAGCCCGGCCATCACCTTCTGCCGCCGGAGCGGATCGACGAATGGTGCCGAAAACGCTCGCTCCCGTTTTTCCACTACGCGTTCGGCGAGGAGCGTGAGCTCGATTTCGGTTTCTACGAGGACAGCTTGCGGTACGATGCGTTTGAAGCCCAGTTCGCGCAGCCGGCGATTATTTTTCAGGGCGTGTCGGATCGATCGGTGGACCCTCGCACAGTAGAGGAGTTTGCCCGCAGTCGACAGAATGTGACGCTCTCGCTGCTCGAGGATGATCATCAATTGCTTGCGAGCCTGGCCCGCATGTGGGATGACATCGAAGCATTCTTAGGTCTGATTCCGCGATGAGGATGCATCACCTCCCCGCCTCTGCGCTCCGCACCTTTGCGCTCTGCGTCCTCTGCTTCCTCTGCGTCCTCGTCACCGGCTCAGCTCAGTCCGGCATCCGCATCGGCGTTCAGACCGGAGCCACCCATAGTGTCACCGTCCTGCCGCTCGATACCTACGTGGCCCGGGTCCTGGCCGGCGAGGCGGCGCCGAACACGGCGCCGGCCGCTCTCGAAGCGCTCGCGATTGCGGTCCGCACGTACACGGCCGCGAACATGGGCAAGCATCGGGCGGAAGGGTTCGACCTGTGCGACCAGACGCACTGCCAGGTGATGCGGACCGCCAACGCCGACACCGAGCGCGCCTCGAAGGCGACCGCGGGGCTCGTGCTGTTCGATGGGGCGGTCCCCGCGACCATTTATTACAGCGCGTCCTGCGGCGGCCGCACCGAGCTCCCGTCGGCCGTCTGGTCCGGATCGCCTGATCCGCCGTACCTGCCCTCGCGCGAGGACGACGCCTGCCGCGGCTTCCCGGCGTGGAGCGCGGAACTGGCGGCGGCCGACCTGCAGCGAGCGCTGGCGGCCGCCGGATACAAGGGGACGCTGCGCAATTTGCGGATTGCGTCGCGGAACGGCTCGGGCCGCGTCGACAAGCTCGTGCTCGAAGGGATGACGCCCTCGGAAATCTCGGGCCAGGACCTTCGGATGGCGGTCGGGCCGACGCTGGGCTGGCTGCGGATCCTCAGCGCTACCTTCGAGCTGCGCCGCGCCGGCACGGCGTATCGCTTCGCCGGCCGCGGTTCGGGCCACGGTGTGGGGATGTGCGTCATCGGCGCCATGCACCGGGCCGAAGCGGGAGAGACCGCCGCCTCGATTCTTGCCCAGTACTATCCAGGACTTCGCATCGCGCCGTACGACGCCGGCGGCAGCCCCGCCGCCGGCGCCGCCGGTTGCCACCGACGCCGCCGTGGTGCCGCGCCGCCCGGACCTCAATCTCGTGCTGCCAACCGCCGACGCCGCCGAGCGCGGCGGATTGGAGGCGTTCGTCGCCGGTGCGCGCGACGAGCTGTCGCGCACTCTGGGTGTTGATGCCCCCCCGCGGCTCACCGCCACGTTCCATGCGACCGCGGCGGAGTACGAAAAGGCGAGCAGCCACCCCTGGTTCACCTCGGGAGCGCTCGTCGACGGCAGCCTGCACTTTCTGCCGGCCGGCGTGCTGCGCGATCGCGGCGTGCTCGAGCGGACTGTCCGGCGGGGTCTCGTCGCACTGATGACCGCATCGCCACTGGCAGGCCGGCCGCTCTGGATCCGCGAGGGAATAGCGGGCTACTTTGCCGACCCGCAGGCACCGATTCCCGAAACTCGCCCGACGTGTCCGACCGACGCCGAGCTGGCGCGCCCGGTATCAGCCGGAGCATTGAGCGACGCGTACGCTCGAGCGCGCGCCTGCGTCGCGCGCCAGGTTGCGGGCGGTCGATCGTGGCGCGACGTCAGATGATCACTTCAGGAGGGCCTTGTCGAGTCCGTTTTCCTTGATCTTGTAGAGCAGGGCCTTGTAGCTGATGCTCAGCAGCTCGGCGGTCTC
Organism: uncultured Acidobacteriota bacterium; assembly: GCA_963825245.1. GTDB lineage: Bacteria > Acidobacteriota > Vicinamibacteria > Vicinamibacterales > CAVVIG01 > CAVREM01. The sequence continues at coordinate 161,524 of CAWGSJ010000013.1, read as the reverse complement.
CTTCCGGTTCCAGCGGGTCTGTTGCAGTATCCTCAGGATCAGCTCCCGCTCGGCCTCGCGGGCCGCGCTGCGGGAGATGTCTTTCAACGAGTAGTTGCCGGCGGCGAAAGCCGCAGCGGCAATCGCGGCCGGAGCGAGCGGCACCCGCGTGCCGGCCGGCGGCGCCGAGGCGGCGGAGGCCACCGCCTGGCGCACGTGCCGGGCGAAGGCGGGGCGCGGCATCGCCAGCGCCATGCTCTGACTGAGCTCCTTGCGAATCGGCAATTCGGTGCCCAGCACCACCGCGCGCTTGATCAGGTTTTCCAGCTCTCGAATGTTGCCGGGCCAGTCGTGCTCCATGAACAGCCGCATCGTTTCGTCGCCGATCTCGAAATGCTGCCGGTTGTATTGAACGGAGTACTTCTTCAGGAAATACTCGGTCAGTAGCGGGATCTCTTCCCGCCGATCGCGGAGCGGCGGCAGGGTGATGGCCACCACGTTGAGGCGGAAGTACAGGTCTTCGCGGAACTGCCCGTCGGCGACCGCCTGGTCGAGGTTGCGGTTGGTGGCGGCGATCACCCGGACGTCGACCCGCACGTCGTGCTTGCCGCCGAGCCGGGCGAACTCGCCGTTCTGCAGCACCTGGAGGAGCTTGGCCTGCAGCGGAAAGCTCATGTCGCCGATCTCGTCGAGGAACATCGTGCCGTGGTTGGCGAACTCGAACTTGCCGGGCTTCTGCTGGATCGCGCCGGTGAACGCGCCGCGCTCGAAGCCGAACAGCTCCGACTCGAGCAGCTCGGTTGGCAGCGCAGCGGAGTTCACCTTGACGAACGGCTTGTCGCGCCGGAGCGAGGAGGCGTAGAGCTCCCGCGCGACAAGCTCCTTGCCCGTTCCGCTTTCACCACGAATCAGGACGGTCACGTCGGTATCGGCGACGCGCTCGATCAACTCGCGCACCTCCGCCATCCGGTCGCTGTTTCCGAACAGCATGTGGCAGCGGGACTGCGACTGCAGTTCCTCGCGCAGCGACGCCACCTCACAGCTGAGCTGCCGCTGTTTGAGCGCGTTGGCCAGCGGGACGTCGAGATCGTGCTCGTCGAACGGCTTGCAGACGAAGTCGGCGGCGCCGAGCTTCATCGCCTGCACGACGGTCGTGGTTCGGCCCTCTCCGGACAGCACGATCACCGGGACGTCGCGATCGATTTTCTTGAACGCCGCCAGCGCCTCGAGGCCGTCCATCGAGCCGGGCATCACGACGTCGAGAAGCACCGCCGCCGGCCGCTCGGCGTGGTAGCGCTTCACGGCTTCCTCGGCGCTGCCGAGCATGATGGCGTGGTAACCGCGCTCGGTGAGGAAGGTCCGCAGGAAGTCGCACATCGACAGGTCGTCGTCGACGACCATTACCTGCGGGCGACTATTCGAGTAGCCGGTCGAGCGGCATCCGTTCACGCCGTGCGGCTGAGTTAACGACACGCGCTCCGTTGAGCAATGGAGGTGCCAGCGGGGAAAAAACTCGCGCGATTGGCGAAAGCCACGCATTCTCGAACGGAACGCGCGTTCAGCAGATGGGAAATCAGCGCGAAAGGGAAGCGCGGTTCACTTTGTAGGGTGCCGAGTGCCGAGTGCTTGGTGCCGAGTGCACCCAGCACCCTTTACCGCTTGCTGATCCCGCACTCCTTGATCTTGTTGAGCAGCGTCTTGTAGCTCACGCCGAGCTGTTCGGCGGCGCGGCGGCGATTCCAGTGCACCTGCGTGAGCGTGTCTTCGATGATCGACCGCTCGGCCTTGAGCGCCGCCGCTTTCGCGACGTCGGCCAGCCGCGATCCGGCGGGCGCGGTCAGCGAGCGGCACTTCCGGCTCGGGTTCGTCCAGATCGCCGTCGGCTTCGAAATTGTCGGGCTCCTCGGCGGTCGCGACCGCGGCCCGCGCGTCGCCGGCCCCGACCGAGGCGTAAGCGGGCAGCGACCGCGGCGCGCGCGACATCTCGCGGACCACCAGCTGCTCGTCCTGCAGGATGACGATCCGCTTGATCATGTTCTCGAGCTCGCGGATGTTGCCCGGCCAGTCGTAGGTCTGAAAGAGCTGCTGCAGCGTCTGGCGAGAGCTGGCGGACGGGCCGGTTGTAGCGCCGCGCGTAGCGATCCATGAAGAAGTCGGTCAGGTGCGAGATCTCGGCGCGCCGCTCGCGGAGCGGCGGCACGGTGACCTCGATGACCTTCAGCCGGTAGTAGAGATCTTCGCGGAACTCGCCGTGGATCATCATCGCTTCGAGGTCGCGGTTGGTCGCCGCGACGACCCGCACGTCGACGTTGATCGGCTTGTTGCTCCCGAGCTTGGTGAACTGCCCGTCCTGCAGCACGTGCAGCATCTTGGCCTGCAGCGCGGCCTTCATCTCGCCGATCTCGTCGAGGAAGATCGTGCCGGTGTCGGCCTGCTCGAACTTGCCGATCCGCGTCGTCGCCGCGCCGGTGAACGCGCCCTTCTCGTGGCCGAACAGCTCGCTCTCGAGCAGCTCCGCCGGCAGCGCAGCGCAGTTCACCTTCACGAACGGCCGGTCCTTGCGCGGCGAGCGCTGGTGAATCGCGCGCGCCACCAGCTCCTTGCCGACGCCGCTCTCGCCGCGGATCAGCACCGTGACGTCGCTGTCGGACACCTGCTCGATCACCGACGCGATCGTCTTCATCTCGGGGCTGTCGCCCCAGAAGAGAAACGCGCGATCCTGGTCGTCGCTCAGCTGGCGGCGGAGCTCGGTGATCTCGGACACGAGGCGGGTCTTCTCGATGGCGCTCTTGATCGCGGCGTCGAGCGCGATCTCGCCGAGGCCCTCGGGATCGTCGGGCTTGACGACGTAGTCGGCGGCGCCCAGGCGGACCGCCTCGACGATCGTCGACGCCTGCTCGCGGCCCGACAGCATGATCACCTGCAGGTCGGCTTTCGCCGCCTTCAAGGCGCGCAGCGTCTCGAGCCCGTTCATGCCCGGCATCATCACGTCGAGCAGCACGACGTCGGGCGGATCGCCCTGCTTCACGGCCGCGATCATTTCGTCGCCGCGCGAGTACGAACGCGTCTCGTAGCCGCGCAGCGACAGGAACGTCCGAAGGTAGTTGGCGAAGGCGGAGTCGTCGTCGACGATGGCGACGTACGGCTTCTTCAAGTGCGCTGCTCCGCAGTAAGAGGAAACGAGATGATGAGCGCGGACCGTCCGGCGAGGCCGGCGTCGGACTGGCCCGCGAAACCTGGCGACCAGACGCGGCCGCCGTATCGGGCGACGATGCGGCAGGCGATCGGCACGACGAGCCCGAGTCCGCCGCGCTTTTCGTCGAACGGCGCGCGTGGTGCGTCGTATGACCGCTGTACGTCGGTGTCGCGTGCGACGACAACGACCGCGGAGCCGTCCGCACCCTTCCGGCAGTCGGCGGCCACCGTAGCCTGACCGGGCTGCTCGCGCAGAATTGCCCGAAAAAAGGCTTCGAACGCTGCCTGAATTCGCACGGGGTCCGCTTTCAGCGGGGCGCCGGAACGCTCGCCGCGCACGGTCAAGTGAACCTCGCGATCGCCTGCCTCATGCACATCGGCGGCCACCTCACGGATGAGCTGAAAGAGGTCGATCGGTTCGTCCTTGAAAGGCGCGGTGCCGCCGTCGAGCTTGGAGATTTCGCTCAGCTCGCTGATGAGCGCGACCAGCCGGGCGCACGATTTCTCCGCTTCGTCGATCATCTTCCGCTGGCGATCGCTCAGCGGTTCGTTCGCGTCGCGCTGAAGCATCCGCAGGTAGCCGCCGACGACCGACGCTGGCGTGCGGAACTCGTGCACCGCCAGCGACAGCAGTCGCGAGTACGACTCACGCAGCGACGAGCCGTCGTCGTGCTCGGCCATGATTCGGAGCGTAGCACAGCGTCGCCTTTGGGCCTGACCGGCGTGATTCGAAGAACCAGCTAAAAGGCAGCAACCCCGACCCTTTCACGAGCCCCGTAGCCCCCGGGGCCCGCCCTTCGTACAATGGTCCCTATGCTGATCAAGCGCCCGGCGGACATCCGCAGCTCGGAAATCACCGACGAGAAGCTCTACCTCAATCGGCGCGAGTTCATTCGCGCAGCCGGTCTCGCGGCGGGCGCTGCGGCGGGTGCCGGCGTCTTCTGGGGCGCCGATGCGACGCTGTCGGCCGCCGAGCCCGCGCCGCACGGCCGCAAGCTCGAGAACGTCAAGCCCAGCCCGCTGAGCGTGACCGACGAGAAGGCGAACTCCTGGGAGCAGATCACCACCTACAACAACTTCTACGAGTTCGGCACCGACAAGGAGATCGCCGTCGCTGTACGCGAAGTCGCTCAAGACCGAGCCGTGGACGGTCGTCGTCGACGGCGAGGTGCGCGAAGCCGGCGAACTACACCCTCGAGGACATCCTCAAGGGGCAGACGCTCGAAGAGCGCGATCTACCGGCTGCGGTGCGTCGAGGCGTGGTCGATGGTGATTCCGTGGGTCGGGTTCCCGCTCTCGAACCTCATCAAGCGGGTCGAGCCGACGTCGAAGGCGAAGTTCGTCGAGTTCTACACGCTCGCCGATTCCGGCGCAGATGCCGGGCGTCCGTCAGCCCGTCGCTGCGGTGGCCGTACATCGAAGGGCTGCGGATGGACGAGGCGATGCACCCGCTGGCGATCCTCGCCGTCGGGCTGTACGGCGAGGTGATGCCGAAGCAGGACGGCGCGCCGATCCGGCTGATCGTGCCGTGGAAGTACGGCTTCAAGAGCGCGAAGTCGATCGTGCGGATCCGCTTCGTCGAGCGGCAGCCGGTCAACACGTGGCAGGAGTCGCAGCCGCAGGAGTACGGCTTCTACTCCAACGTCAACCCGACGGTCGATCACCCGCGCTGGACCCAGGCGACCGAGCGCCGCATCGGCGAGTTCTTCCGGCGGAAGACGCTGATGTTCAACGGCTACGCCGAACAGGTGGCAGAGCCTGTACGCGGGGATGGACCTGAAGAGGAACTACTAGCGGCGGGCGGCGGATTACCCGGTGGACATTTCCCAACGCACCATCCGCTGGATTCTCAAGCCGCTTGCCTTCGTCGCGGCGCTCGCTGCCGTTTGCCTGGCTGATCTGGGCCGCCCTGACGGGCAATCTGAGCGTCAACCCGCTCAGCGACATCACCAACGAAACCGGCGTCTGGACGCATCCGCTTCATCTGCATCACGCTGGCGATCACGCCGCTCCGGCAGCTCACCGGGTGGAACTGCGCTGATCCGGTTCCGCCGGATGACCGGGCTCTTCGCGTTCTTCTACGGCACGCTCGCACTTCCTCATCTACGTGATCGCCGACCGCTTTGCCGGCCTCGACTTTCCCGACGGCATCGTCTCGTTCACCACCGTGCGGAGCCTGACGGCGTCGGTTGGGCGAAGACATCTACAAGCGGCCGTTCATCACGATCGGCTTCACGACGCTGGCTGCTGATGGTGCCGCTCGCGTTGACGTCGACGGCGGGGTGGATTCGCCGGCTGGGCGGCAAGCGCTGGCAGGCGCTGCACCGGCTCATCTACGTCGCCGGCGATTACCGGCGTCATCCACTACTGGTGGCTGGTCAAGATCGACATCCGGCCGCCGCTCCGGTACGCCATCATCGTCGGCATCCTGCTCGGCGCGCGAATGATCCGCGCGAGTCTGCGCGCCAGGCATATCACTGGTCCGCGCGTGCCGCGCACCAGCTTCGGCCGAGAAGGCGCGCTGACGTTCAGCGCTGAATGATTCGGCCCTCGACCTCTGGCGCGACCTCGCGCCGCTCGGCGACGTAGCCTTCGAGCGCCGCCGCCAGCGTCGGACCGGCCTCGGGACCGACGAGCACTTTCTGGCCCTTGAACATCGTGTAGCCGTCGCCGCCGGCGAGCAGGAAGTCGGGGACGGCCAGCGTGTAGGTGCGGTTGGGATCGAGCGGCGCGTTCTGCACGCGGACGTCGCTGACACGTGATGCCGGTCGGAGCCTCCGGATTCACGCGGAAGGTCAGCCCCGACACCTGCGGAAACTGGCCGGCCGCGGCCGGCAGCCGCGACACGCCGTGCTCGAGCGCGGCGAGCGACGACCGTGCCCGGCACGCTGAGCGTGCAGACGACGTTGCCGAACGGGATGAATCTCGATGAGCGTGCGGCGAGTGAGCGGGCCCGGCTGGTGGACGCGGTCGCCGCGGATCCCGCCGCCGTTCACGAGGGCGATCTCGGCTGCGCGCGGCGGCGCGCACGGCATCGGCGACCAGGTTGCCGAGGTTCGTTTCCGAGGTGCGCAGCCGCGGCGAGGTCGCCCTCGAGCGGCACCCGCGTCGTGCCGACCACTTCGTCGAGCCCGGCGCCCAGCTTCGACTCGTAGGCGTTGACGACCTCCGCCGTCTTCGGGTCGTCCGGCAGCGCGCCGGTGATCGGGATGAGCTCGTAGAAGCGCTCGACCGGGCGCCCGGGACGCTTCGCGACGTCGATCCGCGCCACGAACTTCGCGTCCGATCCGGCCTTGCTGATGAACGTCCGGTTCACGGTCGCCGTGATCGGAAAGTGCTCGTGCCCGCCGACGATCAGGTCGATTTCGGGAAACCGTTCGGCCAGCTGCGCGATCCTCCTCGAACGTCAGGTGGGTGAGCGCGACGATCACGTCGACCCGCTCGTCGTCGAATCATCGGCAGGTACGTCGCGGCCGCCGCGTAACGGATCGAGATCTCGATTCGCGCGAGCCGATCGCGGCGACGACCTCCTCGGCCGAGCAGAGGCCGATGATCGCCACCTTCAGCGGCCCGAACGTGCGCACGACGTATGGCGCGGCGCCGCCGATCGGCTTGCCGGTCGTCCGGTCGATGACGTTGGAGACGACCCACTGCCATCGCGCTTCGGCCATCCGCTGCAGCAGGATGTCGACGCCGAAGTCGAACTCGTGGTTGCCGAGCGTCGCGATGTCGAGCCCGGCCGCGTTCAGCGCGGCGATCATCTGCTCGCCCTTGAAGATCGTGGACGCCACCGACGAGGAGAGGAAGTCGCCGGCGAGCAGCATCAGCGTCGCCGCGCCGTCGCGCGTCAACCGCTGCTTGAGGGTGGCGACGCGGGCCAGGCCGCCGGCGCCGTCGACCGGGACGGTGGAGTAGACGTCGTTGAGCTGGAGGATGGTGAGGGGCGCGCCGACGCGCGGCGCGCCGATGTCGTCCGCCTGCTGTGCGGCGGCGACGCCGAGCGCTCCTGCGAGGATTGCGACTGCAAGCGCCGCCGCGCGCGTTCGTGGCAGACGTCCCATCAGGTTCAGGCGGCCTTTTCCTCGCTCTCAACCGGCATCAACTTCCGGTGCTCGCGGACGATCGCGACGACAATACCGAGCCAGATGAGGACCAGCACGACGTTCACGGACGCGAACTGGCTGACGGTGAACGCCAGGCTCGCGCCGATAAACACGACCCCCGCCTGGAGCAGATCGCCGGCGCGCCAGAAGAACGACTCGATCGCCTGCTTGGCGTTGTACTTCGCATCGCGGCTGGTCGGCAGGAACAGCGCATGGCGCGTCGTCTGCTGAATCGAGTAGTCGGTGCTGTTTTCGAGAATCTTGGCGATGCGCACGATGGCGAAGATCGGCAGCACGGTGATCATCCCGTAGCTTCCCAGCGCGAGGACTGGAAGGATGAACAGGGCGCCGCGCACGCCAATCAGTTTGAAGATGCGCGACACGGCGAGCGTCTGCAGGATGAAGCCGAGGATGTTCACGGACAACTGCACGCCGCCGGTCAGGCGTCTGACGATTTCGCCCTGGTCGGCGGCCGGATTGGCGGCGACCTGGCGCAGCGATTCCTCGAGGATCAGTTTATCGAGCAGGAACTGGCCCAGGGTGTTGACCAGGTTCAGCACGACGAAAAGCATCGCGATCAAGAAGAGGTAGCGATCCGAGAAGACCAGTCGAAAGCCGTTGTCCCGGCCCACCGGCGCGTCGGCCACGGCTGCCGCGTCGCGTCCGGCCGCTCGCTCGCGGCGGTTCGCCCAGAAAATCAGCCCGAGTGGCAGCAGCAGTCCAACGGCGGCAAACAGCATCAGGACGTAGGGGCTGACCCGCGAGAACAGGACGGCCACGCTCGTGCCGGCGACGGCGCCGAGGGACTGGCCGACGCCGACCAGCGGGAACAGCCGCTTCCCGCGCTCGGGCGAGTAGATGTCGTTGGCGAACGCCCAGAACTGCGCGACCATCACCAGGTTGAAGAGACCCGCCCAGATGAAGAAAGCCACGCCGATCCGGCCGCCCGAGAAACCGACCACCGCGAAGGCGACGAGGTTGAGCGCGAAAAACAGTGTGACGATAGCAATGAGGCGCATCCGATCGACGCGAGCGGCGACCCAGGCGTACGCAGGGACGAACGCCAGCGCAAGCATTGCCTGGCCGGCCGCCGAATAGCTCTTCACCTCGGCGCTTTCCTGCGTCAGGATCAGCGCGTCGCGGATGACTTTCAGCACGGAGTAGAAGGTCAGGACTGAGAAGATATTCGCGGCCAGAATGAGCGCGCTGAAGCCTTCGCCGGCTCGCACCTCGGTGACAACCGACAGCGCGCGGTCGAGCCAGGTCTTCTGATCAGCCATTAGTGTGCCGCCACGGTGATGTCGCCGACCTCGCTGATCGTCAGCGGGCCGGACAGCTCCGGCAGGTGCGTCTCCCACCACGTTCGCGCTGACTGCTGGTTCCAGCCTTCGCACGTCTTGCACTGCCACGCCATGGCGAACAGTTCCTCGGCGTTCTGCGGCCGCTTGCCGGGATCCTTGTTCAGGCACGCGAGCACCAGCTCGTCGAGCTCCCGCGGAATCCTAAGCTCGCTCGCCTTCGATGGAGGGAGCGGCTCCGCTTGCACGTGCTGCATGAGCATCTTCATCGGCGTGTCGGCCTCGAACACGAGGTGCCCGGTCAGCAGATAGTACGCTACGCAGCCAAGCGCATACACGTCCGCGCGCCGATCGACGTTCGCTTCGCCCAGGATGATCTCCGGCGCCATGTAGGCCGGCGTGCCGGTCGTGTGCTCCATCGTTGCCGTCAGCGGCAGCGCCGCGCCCTTCTGGCGGACCTTCACCAGCCCGAAGTCGAGCACCTTGACGAAGTCGTATTCGAGGCCCATCCGGCAGACATAGATGTTAGCTGGCTTGATGTCCCGGTGGACCAGCCCGCGGGCATGCGCCTCGGCCAGCGAGTGGCAGGCCTGGCGCAGCAGGTAGATCACTCGGTCGGACGGCACCGGCCCGAACTCACGGACGAGCGATTCGAGATCGCGCCCCGACAGGAGCTCCATCACGTAATAGAAGGTGCCCTCGTCCGTCATGCCGTAGTCGAACACCCTGATCGTGTGCGGCGAGGCCAGGGCAGCGGTTGCCTGCGCCTCGCGTTCGAAGCGGCGGCGGATGATCTGCGCGTCCTCCGGCCCCCCGGCCCCGAGCACTTCGGGCCGGACCAGCTTGACCGCGGCGTCGCGCGCGAGCAGCCGGTGCTCGGCGCGCCAGACCTCGCCCATCCCGCCCTGGCCGAGCCGCTCGACGAGCTGATAGCTGCCCAGGTCCTTCGCTTCACGCAGCTGTTTGCCGAGACCGTGCATCACCTTGAACGGCACAATCGAAATGGCCGCCGAGATGTAGTTCGGCAGGTAGTGGAGCAGCGCCAGGTGCGGCGGCATCGTCGGAAGGTCCACGAGGTACCGGATCCAGGCGACCAACGGATCCATCGTCGCGGCCGTGATGCCCGCAATGAGCATCCGCCGCGGCGATGTCGGCGAGATCGTCGCAAACACCAGGATGAGCACGGCCGTCCACGACACCATTGGGAGGTTCGGCATCGTGGTGCCCAGCGCCGACGCGTTCATCACCGCGATGCGCGAGCGCATTCGCCACCATGAACACCAGCCCCATCGTCGTCTTGGTGTCGGAACGATGATTGGACGAGCGTAGATACGCGAACATCGTCGCCGACAGTGCGATGCCGGCGACTTCAATCGCAAGGGCGGTGTCGTTTCGCGGGAGATCCAGGAGCCTGGGGACGATGAACGAATCCATGACCAGGCCGAACGTCCAGCAGCCGGCGATGACCACGCTCGAGGCTGCCAGCCGCCGGACCTGGTCGCGCAGCAGTTCCTCGGGGATCCGCCCTGAGGTGCGGATCCCTGAACTGCCTGCTGGCGCCGGCGTCTGCGCGCGTGGCGCGATGATCTTCACGTGCTCATCCCTTGCTGGCGTTCGCCCGGACGCGGAGCTCCTCCAGGCTGATCGCGATGGACTGATTCGACCGCATCAGGTCGGCAAGAATCTCCTCGCGCGGGCGAGAGCTGCGATCGACGCGCTTTCGCCTCTCTTCGAGATAGGGCCACAGGCCTTCGCGGATCGGCTTCGGCAGGACGCTTTCGAGATACTCGAGCGCCGTGCCGCGCAGCTTGTCGTCCTCGGTGTGCAGGCCGCGGTAGGCGATCTGCAGCGGCTCGAACGGCAGCACCAGCGACAGCAGCGTGAAGACGTGGGCGAGGCTGCGGCTGGCGCGGTCCTTCACGAATTCGTCCGCGAAGAAGCGGTCCTCCTGGGCTTCGATCTCCCTGAGGAGCCGGTGACCCTCCCACACGGGCCGGCCGACCTCCACTTCCGCAAGGACGACGTCGAACACGCGGTCGCGGTTGATGTGCACGCGCGGGTTCTTCTCGAGAATGAGCGCGAGCGATCGGGCGCAGTGGTACCGCACTTCGAACCGGACGTCGTCGAGGCCCAGCAGCAGGCCGTCGGCGGCGCGCTGCGACACGCACACCGAAAAGACGCGCGCCAGCCGCCGGCGCACCGCGAAATCCTGGTTGGGATCGATCAGCACGTCGGTGAGCATGCCGATGTGCTCTTCGGCGACGCGCCGCAGCGCGTCGACCGCATCGTTGGCGACGGCGTCCCACGCCAGCAGCGGGATCGTATGCGGGATGAGCGACGCGGTCAGGTCGTCGCCGCTTTTGAGCACCCCGAGAATCCGCTCGCGGTCGCGTGAACGGAGCGCGTCGATTTGCTGGACCTCGGCGTCCAGCACCCGCCGGGCCGAGGCGGAATCGATCGCTTCAGGCATCGCCGCGCGGCGGCATCTGGCGGCGCAGTTCGGTCAGCGTCCGCAGCATGGTCGACCGCGTCGTGGTGTCGATGACCTCGCCCAGGTCGACCTCGACTCCCTGCCTCAGCAGGCTGCGCTCGAGCGTGTCGACGTAGTCGCGGCTGAGCCGGGTCGTCAGCACGAGCGCCACCGCCGCCGTCGCGACCGCCAGCCAGAGGATCGCCCCGACCTGCTGCGCCGGCGCCAGGAGAAGCAGCACGAGCCAGACAGCCGCGGCGCCAGCCGCGTCGCCCAGCCGATCGAATCCGACGTCGATGATCGACTTGGCGGCGCGCCGCTCCTCCGCCTCCATCGGCGTGTAGAAGATCTCGTAGCTGGCGCGGAACAGCGATCCGCGGAACACCGATTCGCCGGCCCGCGCCGCGACGATGCTCTGCAGGCTGGGCGCGACGATCGCGCCCAGGCCGCCGACGAGCAGCGCCGCCGACGGCGTGCCCGCGATTGGGCCCCAACCCGAGCCGTTCGAGGGAGAGGCGGCTCAGTGCGGCCTGGACGACGAACGTGACCAGGCTCACGCCAGCGTAATAGGCCGTGAAGAAATCCAGCAGCCCGTCGCCGTCGCCCACTGAGCTCACCGTCTGGGCTTTGAGGGCGTAATCGGCAAGAGCCGCTCCCGTCGTGCCGAGCGCCACGAGCGCCGCGAGGTCGCGTAAATGGGCGACCTTTGACAGCGCGCGAAGACCCGGGCGCGCAGGAGCCGGCGACAATTCCGGCGCGTCGGCCATGCGCCGCGTCGCGGTCACCGCATCCAGCGGCGCGGCGAGGCGCCGAACCTGCCACGCGGCGATAGCGTTGATCAACGCCAGCATCGGCAGCAGGGCCTCCATGCCGAAGACCGCGCCGACGCGTTCCGCCAGCAGGAGGCCGACGAGGCCGCCCAGCGTGCCGACCGCCGTGATGCGGCCGAAGCTCTTCTTGGCCGATCGTGGGTTGAACCGCTCGCTGGCGATCAGCCAGAACCCTGAGCCGAGAGCGGGACCGATGCCCGAAACCTGCAGGTACACGAGGCGCGCGACGAGCGTCGGCGCGGCCGGCTCGAACCACCACTCGACGACGAAGAGGACGGCGCACACAGCAAACGCGCCGGGCACGAACGACGCCGGTGACAGCCGGCGCAACACTCTTGCGCTCGCCAGCGCGAACAGGATGGAGCAGATCGATGTCGCCACCACCATCGCGGGCAGGGAAGTGACCGGAAGGTGCGCGAGATAGAGCGTGTCGCGCGCCGCTTTGCCTGCCACGAACTGGGCAGTGACGGAAGCGGCGCATATCATTGCGAGGGCCGCTGCCGAGTCGGTCTTCGATCGAACAGCGTTCATGTCGCTCGTAGTGCGGGCCTTCAGGTCTTTCGTAGTGCGGGCCTTCAGGCCCGCGCTTCAGTGAAAACCATTCGATCCTACCATCCAATCACGCTCGGTCACGGTCGGGATGTGGTTGCAGCGTCCGGCTTTAGCGTTGCAGCGTCCGACTTTGGCCGGACGGTCGTCCGCCGGAATCCTGTCTCCGCCTTTCGACGGACAACGGGTGCGGCCGTTTGACCGGTCGACAACACCACAGTACTCTCGAGGGAGTGCCTGCGCCGGGAAGCACCCGCGTGAAGAACCTCTTCGCGTCGACGGTCCTGTGGCTGCTCGGCCTTCCGGAACCTACCGATTGGCTCGGGACGCCTGTCGTCGAGGCGTTCACTCCGCGCGCCGTTGCACCTGCGACGACACCCGCTGCGCGCCTGGACCCACGCTAGCGGCGACTCAGCCAGGCGCCGATTTCCGAGAAATCGACGTTCCCGCCGCTCAGGATCACTCCGACGCGCTCGGCCCCTCGAGCGATGCTGGTCTCGATCAGGGCCGCGGCGGCCAGCGCGCCCGTCGGCTCGACGACGAGCTTGAGACGTTCCCACAAGTAAAACATCGCGCGGATGAGCGACTCGTCGTCGACGGTGGTCATGTCGGAGACGTTGGCCAGCACGAGCGGGAAGGTGATCGTTCCAAGCGAAGGCGTCCGCGCGCCATCGGCGATCGTCTTCGGGTTGTCGACGCGATGAAGGGTCTTCGTCCGGAACGATCGCGTCGCGTCGTCGGCCGCGGCTGGTTCAACGCCAACGACGCGGCACTGCGGCGCCATGGCGCGTGCCGCCAGCGCCGACCCCGACAGCAGCCCGCCACCCCCACAGGGCACGAGCAGGAGATCGAGCGGGCCGACCTCTTCGATGAGCTCGCGCGCCGCGGTTCCGGCGCCGGCGACGATGTGCGGATGGTCGTACGGCGGGACAATGGTCAGTCCACGCTCCGACGCGATGCGCCGTCCGATGGCTTCGCGATCCTCGCGATCGCGATCGTACGGCACGATCGTGGCGCCGTACGCTTCGGTCGCTGCGCGCTTGACGGCCGGCGCATCGGTGGGCATCACGATGACGCGCGGGATGTCGAGGAGCTGGCCGGCGAGTGCCACCGCCTGCGCATGGTTGCCCGACGAAAAAGCGAGGACGCCGCGGCGCCGCTCGTCCGCGGTCAGCCGCGACAGCGCGTTGTAGGCGCCCCGAAACTTGAACGCGCCGGCGCGCTGCAGGTTTTCGCACTTGAAGAACACGCCGGCGCCGGTTCGTTCGTCAACGCTGCGGGAGGTGACGACGGCCGTGCGGTGCGCGACGCCGGCGATTTGAGCGGCAGCGCTCTCGACGTCATCGAACGTCGGCAGGATGATCTTCGTTCCTCGTGATCAGGCGGATCGGCAACGGTTCGCGGCCGTTCTCGTAGATGGCCACGAAGCGGCCGTCCTGGATCTCCAGCGCCGACGCGCGGCCTCCAGGGTAGAAGGCGCCGCCAAGCATCCCGGTATCGATCTGGACGACCCGGCCGCCGAAACGCGTCGTGATGCGGCCGTTGGGGGCGACGGTGTGGCCGATGACGATGGCGCGTGCCTGCAGACGCTCGAGCATCGTGGTGAGTTCGCCGGCGAGCTCACCCTCGCTGTCGGCGGCCAGCCCGCGATACCAGAGCGGGCCGTCCTCTCGGGTCGACAGGAAGGTCGGCAGGCGAGCGGCATCGACCGGCATTTCCTTGAGCTCGGTCCGGACCGTGTTGTTGATCCCCTCGCAGCCGAGCGCGGCCGAGGCTGGACTGATGCCGCCATGGAGGAACAGCACGCCGTTGATCTTGACCACGGTCTCCCGCGCGCGCAGCCAGCGGCCGTACTGGCCGTCGGGGCCGAACGCGATCTGCCGCTCGATCGACCCGAGCGGGGTCTGGGACATGAACAGCTTGCGGAACCCGTCGCGGTCGAACGGCTCGCCGGCGTTTTTCGCGGCGGATTCGGCCCGTGCGCTGACACCGGCGGAGACCCGCTCCCGGATGGACTCGGAGTCGGCGGTCCGGAACGACTGGTACTCGCCCGCGCTCACATAGCGCAGGTCTCCGACCATGCCCATCACCTCGTGATTGCCGATCAGCGGCACGACGCGGCCGCCCGCGCGATCCGCTTCGCCTTCGAGCCGGCGCAGCAGATCCAGCACGCGCTTGGAGTCGGCGCCGCGATCGACGAGGTCGCCGGTCTGCACGAGGACCGCGCGGCCGCCCGACCAGCGCTGCCGCCCGTCGATCACTCGCGCCGCCTGAAGAATCTTGACGAACTGGTCGAACGCGCCGTGGACGTCACCGACGGCGACGATGCGATCGGGTGTCGAGAGATTGCACGGCGACCCGTCGAGGCGCGCGGCCGCCGGTGGTGCGTGGGCGAGAGCGAGCGCCGCCACCGCGGCGCCGATCAATGCTCGCGATGCCGCGCTGGCGCGCGATATTGCCCCCGATGCCGCGCTGACGCGCGTCATGGGAAGAGGACGGCCGCCTCGCCCTGCTCCTGTACCAGACGGCGCGCGCGCGCGACGAGTGCGTCGCGCCGCGCCAGGAGCGCTTCAATCTGAGGGCCGTCGAGATACTTCGCCAGCTTTTCGTCGAGGGTGGCGCGATCGAGCTTTTCCAGCCCGGCGAGCAGCGACCGGGAAAAGCGGCGCAGGTCGGACTCGGTGCGCAGCTCGTTGAACGACCGGAACGACCGCGAGTGGTCGATGAGGATGATGTCCCAGTTCTTGGTGATGTAGATGTTGTTGGCGTGGCGATCGATGTTGTAGATCAGGTTGTCGAACAACACGACGTTCGCCATCTGCTGGCTCCACTTCGCGGGATCCGGCGGGACGAGCTGCTGCTTCAGTCGATCGGCCTCGGACATGCCGAGATCGACCCAGGCGGTGAGCGCACCCTCCGCGTTCCGAAATCGGCGGGAGACGGTGGCCGGCACCATGCCCAGACCGAGCAGCTTGTCGAGCTCGTAGGCGGGGACTTCGTTCTTCCAGGTGTCCTGGAAGTTGATCTCGTAGCCGGCCGTCCCGAGGCTGGTGACGCCGCTTTTTATCTGGTCGATGGTCTTCCAGACGGCGTAGCGGGTCTGGCCGTTGAGCTCGACGGTCGCCTGCCGCGACCGGGTGACGCCGCCCAGCGTGTCGCCGAGCTTGAGGATCTTGCCGTCATGCAGAAACTGCTCGGTCTCGGGCGACTGCAGCTGGTCACCGAAGGACTGCGCCAGCAGGCGGTGCGCGATCGGGCCGTAGGCCAGGAGAACCGCGATGAGCGCCGAAGCGCCGAAGGGCCGAAAGCGACGGTGCATAAACACCCCGTAGCGAGCTGGATGCGGAACGAGCGGAACAACCAATTGTAGAGGCGCCTGAATGGGCGTTCAATACGCTTGAAGGCGGATGGCGCGGGCCGGGGTGCGTTTCCGTGTGCTAAACTAAGAATTCCTCACAGTGACGCGGGGTGGAGCAGTCCGGTAGCTCGTTGGGCTCATAACCCAAAGGTCGCGGGTTCAAATCCCGCCCCCGCAAATCCCATTCTCTAAACCACAGAAAACAAAACGCTTGCAGGCAGTCGCTGACTGGGACGCGATTTTGAACCCGCGGTTTTGAAATCTGACGTTGTACACGGGTCTCCTTAACCGCGTGATGTTCAGGTTGTCCGCTCGCGCTTGGGTCCGGCCGCATACCTGAGAACACGCACGCGTTCCATCGTGACCAGCGCGCCCCCGACAATCATCTCGTCGAGAATCGGCAGCAGGCGATCAACATGCGCTTGATCGTCGACGACCTCGATGACCACGGGAAGATCTGTCGACAGATCGAGCAGAGCCGCCGTGTGAATCACACTGCTGGCCCCGAACCCCGCGACACCGTGAATCACCGTCGCTCCCGCGAAGCCCTCGGCGCGGAGTCGCTCAAGGAGTGCCCGTGCGAGCGGCGTGTGACGCCACGTGTCTGACTCGCCGAGAAAAATGCGGACCAGGAATTGGTCTCCGTCGAGTACGCGCATACGCATCCCTCCTTCAACGCCCGAGGATCTCACGGGCCGTGAGAAGACCGAGCCAACCGGCCGTCAGACCCCCGAGCATCGTCAGCGCGACGTTGGTCGCAGCCGATGCCGTCGCGCCCTCTTCGAACAGCAGCATCGTTTCGTAGTTGAAGCTTGAGTACGTCGTCAGGCCGCCAATGAATCCGATGGTCAGTGCGGCGCGGAGGTTGGGTGACCAGCCGAGGGCCAGTGCCGCATGCATCAGCGCAGCGATGCTGAAGCAACCGATCAGATTGGCGATGAGCGTGCCGTACGGAAAGGTGCTACCGAATCGTTGAGCCGCCCACAGAGCGATGAGATAGCGGGCGCCGGCCCCCGCGGCCCCAGCGAGGCAAATCCAGAAGAATCGTTCCATGCCGTGTCGCCTTCCTTTCAAGGCGCCGCGGCGAGGACGAGACACTCCCACGGCTTCCCGTAGGAGTCATTGGCCGTCAGGGACGGCGGTTACTGGCGGACTCCACCACCCACGATGTTTCTGCAGTCTGACGCTCGCCCACGGGTGTGTCAAGCAAGCCCGCACTTCGTATGGGAGCTGCCAGAGCGTGTCCTGAGCCAACGAGCACGCCCGACCGCTGCGGGTCTGAAATCCGAAGACTGGCAAATATCAAGGACGCGGATTTGGCCCCGTTCGCATGCCGCCGTTCTGACGGCATATACTGATCGCAGTCGGAGCGAAGGGTGCAGCGGAACTCCGCTGCAGGCAACTGGATGGTCGGGCCGCCATCCTCGTGGTCGCGAGACCAGGAGGATTCGATTTGGGCAGGCCCGGTCTATGGACCGCTCGCACTCCGTGTGTGTGTCGTCCCGACGCTACGACCCGTTCTCGCTACGGCGCGCCTGGAAGCCGGAGCGATGACTGGCGCGGATCCTCTCCGCGCGGTGCCCGCCGTCGATTCCACTCCACCAGCAGATTGATCGCTGGGACATCTCGCCCTCACGACACTCTTCTGCAGCCTGGCGGACGCTTCGTCGGACGACCGGGCTGTGCACCGGAGGCGAGATGCTCTTCAAGATCGCGTTCGCACTGCTCATCGTGTGGCTGCTCGGCATGTTCGGTGTCTACCGCGTGGGGGACCTCGCGCACGTCTTTCTGCTCGTCGGACTGATGCTTCTGTTGCTGGCCGTGCTCGAGGCACGGGAAGCTGCCTTACGGCGCCCGGAATCCCGGAACAACGACTAATGGCCTACTCTCGTTCCAAGCTCGCCAGCTTCGTCTTCGATAACTCGCTGTTGCTCCTCGCCGGGACCATCGCGGCTGTGACGTGGGCGAATCTCGACGTCGCCAGCTACGACCGCGTCGCACACTCGTTGCGCTTCTGGGTCAACGAGGTGGGGATGGTGTTCTTTTTCGCCCTCGCGGCCAAGGAAGTCTTCGAGGCGACCTTACCGGGCGGAGCGCTGGCATCGCCTCGTCACGCGCTGTCGCCGCTCAGCGCGGCGGTCGGTGGCATGGTCGCGCCCGCTGTGATCTACCTGGCGCTGTCCTCAACGGTCGGACCCGCGGAGTTGAGTCGCGGCTGGGCGATTCCCTGCGCAACCGACATCGCGTTCTCCGCAATGATCGCCCGCGTCATCTTCCGCCCTGGGCATCCGGCCATCCCATTCCTGTTGCTCCTCGCGATTGCTGATGATGCGCTGGGCTTGCTGATCCTGGCAGTGTTCTATCCATCGGGGCCACTGTCCGTTATCGCACTCGCGACGCTGATGACGGCGGCCGTGTTGGCCGCGCTTTGGCTGCGGCGACGCCGCGTCCGTAGCTTCTGGCCCTACGTCGTCGGTCCGGGTGCGCTGTCGTGGGCCGCGCTCCACTATGGCGGCTTTCATCCGGCCCTGGCGCTTGTGCCAATCGTTCCTTTCATGCCACATAGCGCGCGGGACCTTGGGCTGTTCGATCCGCGAGAAGCGGGCCAAATCGACACGCTCAATCAGTTCGAGCATTGGTGGGCGGTGCCCGTGCAGTTCGTCCTGCTGCTGTTTGGCTTCGCGACCGCCGGCGTCCCGTTCGAACAGATCGGGCCGGGCACCTACTTCGTGCTGGCCGGACTGCTGTTCGGCAAGCCGATCGGCATCCTGTTGTTCGCGGGTGCGGCTGGGTTGGCCGGAGCGCGCCTACCGCAAGGACTGCGTGTTGCCGACTTGGTGGTCATTGGCATCACCGCCGCGATCGGCTTCACCGTCTCCCTGTTCTTCGCCACGGCCGCCTTCCCAGCGGGAGCGGCACTGGCCGAAACGAAGATGGGGGCGCTCCTCAGTTTCGGTGCCGCGCCCCTGGCGCTCGTGGCGGCGCGACTGTTGAGGGCGCGTGCGACTTGATCTCGTCGCGGCTATGGCATTCCGTGGCATCGCGCGTCACAGCTGTTAGAGTCTCAGCGACGTGGCCGTTATCGACGTGGACTCGTTCGGCTTCACCTATCCGGGCGCCCAACGGCCCGCAGTTCGCGGTCTGTCCTTCGCCGTCGAATCGCACGAGATCTTTGGATTTCTGGGCCCAAGCGGCGCAGGCAAGAGCACGACCCAGAATGTTCTGATCCGACTCCTCGACGGGTATCAGGGCGAGATCCGTGTGTTCGGCCAAGACCTCCGCTCGTGGGATCGAAGCTACTACCGCCGGATCGGTGTCGCCTTCGAAGCTCCTAACCACTACTTGAAGCTCTCCGCGCTGGAAAATCTCCGCCTGTTCGCCGGCCTTCATGGCGGCCAGACGGAGACGCCGGAGTCTCTGCTACGCCGTGTGGGCCTGCACGACGATGGCGACAAACGCGTTGCCGAGTTCTCGAAGGGCATGCGAGGCAGACTCACGCTTGCCCGAGCGCTGTTGCATCGCCCCGAACTCCTGTTTCTCGACGAGCCGACCGCCGGCCTCGATCCGGTCACTGCGCGCCTGGTTCGACACGTCATTCGCGAAGTCCGCGAGGCTGGCGCGACGATCTTCCTCACGACACACGACATGGTCACCGCCGATGAACTCTGCGACCGAGTGGCGTTTCTCGTCGACGGTACGATCACGGCGCTCGACAGTCCGCGCGCCCTTCGGCTCGCGCGGGGCCGTCGTGTTGTTCGACTCGAGATGACTCAGCCAGGGACGCGCGACGCACGAGAGTTTCCGCTTGACGGTCTGGCTGACAATCGTGAGTTCCTTGCAGCGCTTCGGTCTGGCGACATCGAGACCATGCACACGCAGGAAACGACGCTGGAAGACGTCTTCGTTCAAGTCACCGGAAGGACGCTCGTGTGACGGCACTCGTCGCCGCACTTCGCTGGGACGTCGTGCTGCAAGCGCGAAATGGCTTCTATTGGGCGAGCGCGTTTGTTGTGCTGATTGTCGGGGGGCTGCTGCTCGCCGTGCCTCAAGCGGCACGAGCGAACGACGCGGTCTGGGTACCCGCGACCCTCGCCGTCAACCTCCAGATCACCACATTCTTCTTCGTGGCTGGCCTGATGCTGCTCGAGCGCGATGAAGGCACCCTCACGGCGCTCTCCGTATCCCCGTTGACACCGGCTGGCTACTTGGCCACACGCACGGTCTCGCTGACCATTCTCGCAGCGGTCGAAACGATCGCGCTGGTCCTGATCGCGTTCCACCCGGGTCGGTCGTGGTTGCTCCTCCTAACCGGAACAATGGCGCTCGGCGTGATCTATACGGGCCTAGGCGCCGCGATCGCGACGCGCTACGCGTCCATAAATGCCTTCCTGCTCCCAGCGTCTCTTGTGGTGACGTTGCTGCTTCTACCGTTGCTCGCGCACGTTGGGTTCGCGCCACGCAGCCTCTTCGCCCTGCATCCCATCGAACCTCCCCTGACCTTGATCCGTGCGGCATACGCTCCTGCGAGCCTTGGAGAGATCATCTTTGGCTACGGAGGATCTCTTGTGTGGAGTGTCGTCGCGTTCTTGTGGGGACGACGTTGCGTGAGCCGCCTGATGCGGGACACGCGGGCTAGCGGTGGACGATGAGCGGATCGAGTCTCGGGGCGTTGGCTTACGCCGATACGCGGGTGGTCTGGCGCGATCCATTGCTCAAGTGGGTCCTTTTCCTTCCTGTTGGACTCGCGCTCCTGCTGCGTGTCTTGATTCCCAGGGCTGACGCGGCTCTTCTTGCGTCCACTGGATTCGAGGGTGAACCGTACTACCCGCTCGTGATGGGCGGGTACCTCATGACCGCGCCCGGCATTGTGGGGATGGTGGTCGGCTTTCTGTTGCTCGACGAGCAGGATGCCCGCACGCTGACGGCGCTGCGGGTGACGCCGCTGTCGATGCGGCGATATCTCGCGTATCGCGTGACGGTGCCCTTGCTCGTCGCGACGGCATCGACTCTGGCGGGCTATCAGCTGATCGGAGTCACGCCGCTGCCGCTCGTCTCGTTGGTCGCGATCTCGGTTGTAGGCGCCCTGTCAGCGCCGCTCCTCGCGCTCGTGTTGGCGACCGCCGCACCCAACAAGGTGGCCGGATTCGCCCTCGTGAAGGTGCTCAACGGTGTGAATCTGCTGCCCGTTGCGGCCTACTTTCTTCCGCGGCCACTTCAATACGCGGCCGGCATCATCCCGGCGTACTGGCCCATGCGCGCGTTCTGGTCAGCGGCTGACCGTCAGGAATACATCGTGTATCTCGCCATCGGTGCAATGACCGGCACGCTTGCCCTGGTGCTGGCCGCATCCCTATTCGAGCGGAAGTTGCGGCGGCGAGGCTAGACGTCGCAGCCCGACGCGTGCGGATGCGGAGACCCGATTACGTCAGACGCGAGGCCTAGCAACAGACACGCGCAGAGGTGTTTCAGCATCTGACTCCATCATCGTACCCGGAAACACCGCCGATGCGGCGCCACCCGAACTTCACTCGACTCCTGACTCTGGTGCGCCGGAGCGGCGAGCTGCGCAGCTACACTTGCCCTATGCCTTCCGTCAATCCTGTATTGCTCTCGGACGCACGGATTACCCCGGAGCGTACATCGGGTCGCGCTGACCGGCATCGGCGCGTTTGCCTCTTCTCTCGTGATTTCGTATACCCCGATTGGAACGCACATCGACCGCCTCGCAGAGGGATTTCTGCATCCTCACGGCGCAGCGACCGACACCGCGCTTAGGAGTCCGCGGAAATCCCCAAACTCTTCATCAGCGGCGTAACTCCTTGTCCTCTCTTTACTCCACGAGAGAGAAGACTTCGCGATACCCAGACTCCACCAGCGGCGCGATCTTCTGATAGTTCGCTCGCCAGTCTTTGTCCCCCATGAGCCGGGGCGCGTCCCCTTCGAATGCAGCCAGATTCGGCACGGTGATTTCCAAGACGACCGTGTAGAACGGGCCAGTCAATGAGCAGTCGAGTCGAAAAGTCCGATCCGGCGCCAACCCGCTTTTGGATGGCGATGCCTTCCTTGAACAGCGCGACTGCCTCACGAGCCTTTCCGAACTTCAGCCGAAACACGTTGCGGATGATGACCATGATCCATTCCTTTCTTAGTTGAGGTTCGACGAATACGCCGTCCGAAGTAATCGAACCATGGCGATCAGCTCGTTATGCGCGCGCCGGCCATGATTGCGCCGATATTCTCCGGCGAGAAGAACGTCGCCGGTGAGATCGTCCCCGCGTTCGTCTGGACAAAGCCGTCCATGGCCTTCTGGTTACCGTGGATCGCCCCGAACAGCTGCTGCATTTCGGGCGGCGGCGGTTCTAGCGTTGCCAGCTGGCACGTGAATTCGTACATCGGCAGCGCGTGCTGGTCACGAGTGCGCTGGTACTCGCCCATGGCATCATCGTATGAACGAGCCCTCGTGCACGCTTGGTCTGACGCGATGGCACATAGCTCGGCGTCGCGAAAGGCATCGGTGATGCCTTGGGCTGTGATTGGGTCCTTGTTGTAACCCGCATCACCGACGAGCGCCCAACCAGGACCGTACAGGCTTGCGAAAGAAATTCGGCACGGCCGCGCCGGCAAACGGCGCGACGCGTCTGGCACCGCGGATGCGTGCCGCGAACTCGGGTGCAAGGTCGAACATTTTCAGAAAATTGCCCTCGACGTCCTTCTTGTTTGCCTCGAATTCCGCATACGGCCAGCCACCGACCGTGAGTGTCAGTCCGTCGTGCGTCGGCGCCGCCGCGAATCCGCGGTGTGCGCGAATGTAGGTTTCAAACCGACCGTCCATTGGAAGGTCACTCCAATAGGTGTAGTAGGCGGCAAGCAGGGGCGGCCTTTCGTTGTACTGCTCGGGCCGGACGGCCTCCGCCACGAGGGAATAGCGGCCATCGGCTCCGACCACCAGATTGGCCCGCTCGGTCACAGGCTCACCACCCTTTGAGCGGCCCTTGATGCCAACGACGACTCCGTCTTCGACCAGGACCTCTTCTACGGTGAAGCCTTCTCGAATCTCCGCGCCGGCCTCAGCCGCTGCGTCGACGAGCAGTTTGTCGAGTACCGTCCGCCTGGCGCAGTACGCGACTGGCGCGTCTGTCGTGCCCGGCGACCCCAAGAGCGTGAAAGGGCCGAAATCGAAGGCGTACGTGTGAATCGGAGGGCAGCCGGTCGCCGTGAGGCGGTCGATGAGTCCCCAGGTTGCGAGCGCGGCGACGGCGAGCGGGTGCATCACGTGTGTGGAAATGGTGTCGCTCGGGAACGTCGCGCGGTCGACCACGAGCACGCGGTAGCCCTTGCGGGCCAGCAGCATCGCCGTTGGCGAACCGGCGCAGCGCGCCCCCACGATGATTGCGTCGTATGCCTGTTGCATCTCTGTGCTCCTCTCAGTCCTGTGTCAGTGCGATCAGTCGCGCGTCGCGACGAGGTACCGGAAGCGGTTCTCGAGCCGGTATCGACCGTTCGACAGCCGGAACGGCGCGATCGTGCGTTCGAGCGTCGCCCGCACGGAATCGCGGCCCGACGTCTGGATGGCGAGAATCGACGGACCGGCCGCGAGCATCGCGGCGAGGGCGGTGTCGAAGTCCTCGAACTGCCACGTGACGTCCACATCTTCTACCAACTGCGGTGTCAGGCCGGCCGACGCCACGAGCGATCGGAGCGCTCCCTCGTTGGACAGCGCAAATGGACCGCCCGCGCCTGGTGGCGCCGGAGGCAGCAGCGGCTTGAGCGCCGCCAAATACGCGGCCGCCTCACACGCTTCGGGCAACCCCCAGGTGGCGACGAAGATCTGCGCGCCGCGTTTTGACACACGTCTCGCTTCGCCGAGGGCGCGCAGCGGATCTGCGGCATACTGAACTGAATTCATCCCCGTGACGACGTCGAAGGTCTCGTCGGGAAAAGGCAGCGCCTCCATGTCGCCGTGATGAAACGACGCGCCTGGCGTCCGGCGCGCGACCGAGAGCAGCGGCTCCGAGGCATCGAAGCCGGTCGCGTCGCAGCCACGTGCGGCCATGAGCTGCACGAAGAGGCCGCTACCGCAGCCGACATCGAGCACGCGCGCGCCTGGCGTGAAGCGGCCGCGCGCGAGCACAGCGTCGAACAGTGACCGCCCTTGCGGTTCCATCAGCGACGCCCAGTCTTCAGCGGCGGCGCCCCACAACGCGCCCTGGACAGCACCCGATCCCTGCGTCTGCGTGATTGTCATGAGCATCCCTCCTACCGTGATGCTACGCGGGCGCCTTTCGGCAATGCTTCGCCAGATCGGGCTATGCACCCGCGACGTCCGCGGATGGCCCGATCGGGCCAGGCTCAGATCGCGCCAGACCGCGCCGCTGCCGCAGCGGCGGCCGCCCGCGAGGGCAGATCGAGTTTCGTGAGAATGTTCGAGACGTGGCGGTGGACGGTGTGCTCGCTCAGACTCAGCCGCTTCGCGATCTCGTGATTGCTCAGGCCTTCGCTCACGAGCCTGAGCACGTCGCGCTCGCGCGCCGTCAGCCGATCGAGGCCGGGGCCGGACGCGCGGTTCGCCGCTGGATCTGGTTCGCTGGGATCCGAGTCGAGTCGGCCGCACAACTCGATCGCACGTCCGGCGTCGCGCACCGCGCCGATCGTCTCGAAGATCCGAGCCGCCGCGCGAGCATCGCCACGCGCATCTGATCGGCGGCCTGCCCCCTCGAGGGCCCGTACTCGATTGAGCCGGGCGTGTGCCGCCTCGAACGGCATGCCGGCGCGCGTGAAGAGATCAATCGCATCCTCAAATGCCGTCCGAGCCGCGTTCCAGTCGGCGTCGGCCAGCGCGAGAACACCGGAGCTGCTGGCCGTCATCGCGCGGATCGGATCAGTCGCGAGCTTGGTTGCAATAGCGCGGAGTTCTTCAACGGTGGCGGCGGCTGCGGCGCGATCCGACAGGGCCGAGGCCGCGCGCACGAACAGGTCGAGCGCTGAGATCCTTCCGGTGCAGTCGCGCGGGGGCACCCGCCGCAGATACCGCTCGACGAGCTCCCGCGCTTCTAACGGTTGATCCTGATCGAGCGCCAGCGCGGCACGCCCCAGTACCGCAAGCGGATGCGACGCCGCATCGGCAAAAAGCGCCGCGGCCTCCTCGAAGCGTCCCTGGCGACGACGCAGCTCGCCGAGCCGGGCGAGCGCTTCGGGGATTGCTGCCGGATGTGAGGCCGCCAGCTCGCTGGCCGCAGACGTCAACTCCGCTTCGGCCTCTGGCCAGGCCCCGCGTGAGAGGCAGATGCCTGCGTACAAGGTACGGCAGACAGCAAACAGCGGTCGGATGCGCCAGCGCGCCGAGAATTCCTTCAGTCGCTCGCACCACTGCGCGGCGCGGTCGTAGTCATGCGTGCGCTCGCACGCGGCGATGACGTGGCAACTGGCCGTCCCGATGATGGCCAGGTCGGTCAACTCGCCGCTGACGATGGCCGTCATCGCCTCGTCAAGGCAGAGCCGGCCGGCGGTCGGATCACCCTCGGTAACGTGCGCCAAACCCTCGAGCGCCAACGCGCCGACCTCGAGGTCCACCCAGTCTTGGGCACGACCGATCGCGTGGCATGCCACCGCGTGGTCGCGCGCCGCCGCCGGATCGTGATCGCCGAAGAGGGCCGCCTGGGCCTTACGATAGCGCAGCCACCCATACTCGCGGGTCGAGTCCAACCCTTCCAACAGCCGTTCCGCGCGTTGGAGCCAGCCGTTCGAGACCGCGGCATCTCCTCGAAACGCCCTGTAATCCCAGTACAGCAGCAACGCGATCCGCGCCGCCGCGGCCCGGTCCCCTCGCTCGCGATACAGCCGATACGCTTCTTCGCGCGCCTCGAACACGCCTGCGCCATCGTCGAGCCACCAGCACGCGGCCCCGAGCCCCTCGAGAGCTTCGGGACTGCGTGTCGGTAGGAGCGCCGCTTGGAACGCGCCGTGCGCCTCTTCCCAGGCGCCTCGCGCGAGCGCTTCACGGCCACGCTGCACGAGCGTGTCTGGCATCAAATGGAGTGTATGACAGACGGCCTTGTGGGGTTCGCGCAGGCGTTACCAGAAGGCCCCGATCATCGTCGAGTCTACGGATGACCGGATGGCCGCTGTACGCGCGATCTCGATCATCAGGGACACCGGATCCACCCCTTCGCGCCCCATCCGTATGACGTGCATGGTGCGGCCGGCCTACGCGTCGGCCGACTCCCGCGAAAGCCTCGAGACAAGGGAGGTCTTCGGCGACGGTATTTCGGACCGACAGGCAACGGTTTCCTGTGCGAAGTATGTAGACCAAGTTCGACAAGCGCCGCCTTGAGCTGTCCCTACGATTGTCCCTGCGGCGCGCCAAAATAGCGCCTCCAGAGCCAACAGCAGCCAACTCGCTCAATCTGTGAAGTGGAGGGAAGTGAAGGATTTACGAGGAAAATCGAAGGTAGTCGAGAGGCGGATTTCCGTTTAGCAAACCGCTTCACGCCGCCGGTCGCCAGAGCTGCAGATAATGTTGGTTGCGTGCCCCCGCAACCAAATTCCCAAAGAAATTCGCCGTCCCGTGGTCCCCGCCGATCCGTGTGTCGGAATCGTGTGGGGAATAAATCCGAGCATCAACGAACGTGGGCCTCGTAGACGGCTAGGAGAACTCGTCCTGATGTGTCGCCTCGTGGGCGTGCTCACTCCTACTAGCTCCCCAAGACGACCATCTGAGCGCGGTCAGTCGTGGGGACGCCAAGTTCTGTATCAACCGACTCCGCGATTTGACCCCATTTACATCGGCGGTCCCCTGAACTTTCGATCATCGTCGAGGATCTGATTACAGATCTGCAGGCATTCGCGGCAAAGCAAAACACCTAGCCGAGCAGCAACGACCGGTCGAGCGTCACCAAGTGGCTCTTCGCAAAACGTGCAGCGCGCGCCAGCATCGATTGAGTCCTCCACGGCTGGGTGCTCGATGCACTCAATACAAATCCAATGATCCCGGCTTCCTGCTCTGACGAGTTGTTCGTTGACGGAGCCGCAGAAGGAACACGACGGCTCCCACACCTTGTTAGGCATTTCCAAAGAATAGCTCGGCATCCGTCCCGAATCGCTCAAGCCCTGCCTTGCCTGTCGCTCCACTTGGACCGACCCCGACGCGGCGCGAGTACCGTTAGACTATCCGCAAGGTGAATCAGGGCATTCCGCTGCCGGTGCTGATTGCGATCTTCATGGGTGCGTTTCTGCTGTGGTTCGTGACCCGGCAACGAATGCAGTGAGGGGAACAACTCTATGAGTGCCCGACCCACCACCCAGCCATCAGTGCCCGCGATAGCCACTGCTGCATGGTTACTGCTGGTCAGTGGAGTCGTGTCGGTTTCGGCGCAACCGACCACGCTCTCGCCAAAGGACGTTGAGGACGCGATTCGCCTTGGGTGGTATCACGACCCGGAACCCTACCTGCTTCGCGGTCCCGGCAAACCCGGCGCGCCTACGAGCGAGGGTCGCGCGACGGTGGGAGCGGTCTATACGCCCTTCATCCGCGTCGCACTCGCCTCCAAGGCCGCACGCCTGACAGGTCGTACCTTTGAGCGGTCAGATGTTTCTTCGCAATTGCTCGAACCGGTGGTCTATGTGGTGCTTCGCTGGTACTGCTGTGACCACGAACAGCCGGACCCGACGACGTTCGATGCCAAACGTACTTCGGATCACAGGCTCCTGGTTCCCGGCGAACCGAACATCATCGTTGGGAACTGGACACAGGCACGGGTGACCGCTCGCCCCCTGTGGGTATCGAGAGATTTGTCACTCGTCGGCGCCGACCCGCCATTTGCGGATGCGGTACTGATTGCCGCGTACCCACTGTCGGTCCTGACATCCGGTCACGACTTCGTGATTTACCGTCAAGGTCCTAGCGGAAACGTCACGTCACCAACGGGCGACGGAACCTCTAGGGTAGGCCCGCCGCAGTGGTTTGAGGTCCGCGTAGGGCGACTAATCGACACAGAAGTCGCTCGATGGCGGTGACGCCGCCGCCCGCAATGGACCCGCCCATTGAATCCGGTCCCGGCCCGAGGGTGATGGCGGGCTGCGCCAGCGTGGAGGCGGCTTTTGCGTTTGGTCGGGTTAGACTTCAGCGTGGAGGAACACGGCCATGAGAATGATCCTCGTCGTCGGCCTGATTGTCGCATCGGCAGAGTTGTTATCTCGCTTTACACCTTCGGCGCCCTTGAGTGCTCAGGCGCCCGACAGTCCGACCTATCGTTTCACTGGCAACCCGGACGTGTCCGTGCAGATTGGCAGAGGCGAGAGTCGTCCGAATGGGATCTACGCCCAGAGTGTGACGCTCAGGATTGGCGATGTTGTCGTTACCGCTGACGACGCGCTGGTCACTACGACTGACGGGAATACCGAGATTCAGTTTGGCCCCAACGCCCGAATGAGAATCCCTACCGCGAAATAGCTCCGTCCGGCTCACTGCACCCGCTCCGGCGCGGGACTGAGGATGACGCCCTCGGGCACCGGGGCGTCAGACGCCTGCGCCTCCCGCTGCGCCGCTTCCTCCTGCTTCTTCTTCTCGTCTGCCTCGTGCTGACGACGCGCCTCGGCTAACTGCTGCTCGTAGCGTTCCTTCTTCTCGATGGCGAGGCCCAAACTTTTGGCCGTGCTCTGCAAGTAGGTCGAGGTCTGACTGATATTCGCGTGGCTCAGCAGATCGCGACCGCAAATTCACCCGCCGCTTCGACGAAGTGTTTCAGGGTGCGGGGATTCGCATCGTTCGGACGCCGATCCAGGCCCCGCAGGCAAACGGGATCGCGGAGCGATTCGTTCGGACCGTCCGTTCAGAATGCCTCGATTGGCTGCTCGTGCTCAATGCGCGTCACGCTGAGCGCGTGCTCGCGGTGTTCATTGATCATTACAATCGGCATCGCGCTCACCGAAGCTTGAAGCTGATGCCGCCGAATGGTCGGACGGTGCCGGGAGATTGCTTGCACCCGCCGCCGGCGTCGGTCATCCGCAAGGACCGGCTCGGAGGTGTGATACACGAGTACGAGCGTGCAGCTTAGGCCCATGCGAGTTTGCGCACCGTACAAAACCGCGCAGGACGTGCCGAGCGCGGTTTTCCACACCGTCCACCGGCTTCATCTTCAGGATCAACGAAGAGGATCTCTGACGCCCCGCTGCCGAACGCGGAACGCGTCCGGGAGGTGCCCTCACCACGTCGACAGGCGAGCGTTGGTCATGCCGTTAAATTCGTAACAAGTCGGACGACGGCCACGCCTCGTCGTCCACTGCAAGCTGCCGAAGGAGATCCCGATCTTGCGACCAGGATGGGTGCATGCCGGGAGATGAGCTGAAGGCCTCCGAGATGACCTTTGAACGACACTTCTCCGTCGATGAACTCTCGGCGCTCTGGCACGATCAGCGAAGGGATGGGGAACGCTGTTGGCGGCAACCGTAGACCATTCGGCTGGCCGTAATTCTGGAAGTCTCAAGCGCATTGAATTCGACTTCGACAACGGCGAGTCCGAGTTACCCAGCATGATCAGCGACAGGGACATCAGCAAGGTAGTTCCGTAGGCACCCGCGAATGTGGGTGTATAGTCGCTCGAACGTGCCACCAAGGGCCGGGCGGGCGGTGAACACGATTCTATGGAGATTGACATGCGCTATCGAGCTTTCGTTTCAGGATCCACGGTAGCGGTCGTGCTCGCGGTCTGGGCGCTCGTGGCAGTCCCTCTGACGGGTCAGACGCAAGCGGTTGCGCCAAGGATGACCGCAAAGAGTAGAACGCCGCCCCGTACGCCGTGGGGCAAACCGGATTTGCAGGGGACATGGGACTTCCGCACCGTCACTCCTCTGGAACGACCAGCGGAACTCGCCGGCAAGGAGGTGTTGACGGCAGCGGAGGCTGCGGAGTTCGAGAAGGGGGCCCTTGTACGCGCCGACCGCGACCGTAACGTCCCCGCTGGAAATGTCGGAGACTACAACCAGTTCTGGTACGACCGAGGCACGGAGGTCGCCGGAACTCGGCGTACGTCATTGATCATCGATCCACCGGACGGCCGAATTCCTGCGTTGACACCCGAGGCGCAGAAAAAGAAAGCGGCGGAAGCGGAGGCTCGACGCGGCGTGGACCTGGACGAGCCGACTCCGGGTGGATGGCTGGACGACTTGGGACCAGGAGGGCTGAGGGTACGTTGTATCCTGGGCTTCAACTCGGGTCCGCCGATGACCCCCAGCGCCTACAACAACAATGTCCAGCTGTTCCAGACGCCTGACTATGTCGTGATCCTGAACGAGATGATCCACGACGCCCGTATCGTCCGGCTGGACGGCCGCCCGCATGGCACCCTGCGTCAGTGGGCCGGCGATTCGCGAGGCCGGTGGGAGGGCGACACCCTGATCGTCGACACCGTCAATTTCCGTGCGGCAACGCTCATGACCACCGCCGAATTCAGCGCGAACATGCATCTGGTTGAAAGGTTTCGGCGCATCGATGCGGACACACTGCTGTACGAGTTCACCGTCGAGGATCCCACGACCTGGACCAGGCCCTGGACCGGACAGGTTCCGATGAAGCGGAGCGACGACAGCATCTACGAGTACGCGTGTCACGAGGGCAACTACAGCGTGAACAACATCCTCGCCGGTGCACGTGCCAAGGAAGCCGCTGAAGAGTCGAGCAGGAAGGGCCTGAGGTGAACCGCATCGAGCACGATCGCGCGGGTCTGCGGAACATGATGACCCCGCGCGATCGTCCTCGACACCTTCAAGGTGATGATGGGCGTCCTCGAGGGCGGACGCGGAGCTAGCGAAAGCACACCCGTTGATCGCAGCACGAGCCACCTGCCAGGTCGTCACAACTGGATTAACCAGCTCTCCACAAAGCCGCTGGCTACGATGGATGCGACCGGCACTCGCCACTGTGGGCCGTGCGTGTGGTTCGCATTCAACACGACCTGCGAATGAGCAATTATAGATGTCGAGATTTGCTCGGAGCCTGAAGGGTGCGTTAATTCGATTTGCGTAAAATGGCCGGCGCATAGGTCGTCTTTGGAGGCGCCGTGCTGCTCTCGATTTGTTACGTGGCCGTACGGAGCGATTCTCGAGCTAATGGTTCTGCGGTTTCGCTCCCGCGAGTTCAGGGACTTGGATCGTGGTACTGCGCCACGAGCTGGCTGTCTTGCGCCGCCAGATTGGGCGGCCGTCGCTTACGACAGCGGACCGCGTCTTCTTGGCGGCCGCCAGTCGGCTGTTGCCTCGACCGATCTGGGCCTCCTTCATCGTGAAACCGGCCACCCTGCTCGACTGGCATCGTCGATTGGTCGCGCGGCGGTGGACCTATCGCCGCGTTGGCCGCAGGTCAATCGATGGTGACGTCCGGGTGCTCATTCTGCGCTTAGCGCGCGAGAACCCGCGCTGGGGCTATCAGCGGATCGTGGGCGAACTGCTGCGGCTGGGCGTGGTGGTGTCGGCGACCACGGTCCGGAAGGTGCTGCGCGCGGCGCACGTGGGCCCCGCACCGCGGCGCTCCGGTCCATCTTGGCGTGAGTTCCTTCAGACGCAGGCGAACAGCGTGATCGCCGTCGATTTCTTGACGGTTGACACGATCTGGCTCCGGCGGTTGTACGCATTGTTCTTTATCGAGGTCGCCACGCGGCGCGTGCACTTCGCCGGTTGCACCGCGCATCCCAACGAGGAGTGGGTCACCCAGCAAGCCCGCCAGGTGTCATGGACCCTTTCCGGCCGCGCAGAACCGGTTCGCTTCCTGATTCGCGATCGCGACCGCACATTCACCCGCCGCTTCGACGAAGTGTTTCGGGGTGCGGGGATTCGCATCGTTCGGACGCCGATCCAGGCCCCCCAGGCAAACGGGATCGCGGAGCGATTCGTTCGGACCGTCCGTTCAGAATGCCTCGATTGGTTGCTCGTGCTCAATGCGCGTCACGCTGAGCGCGTGCTCGCGGTGTTCATTGATCATTACAATCGGCATCGCGCTCACCGAGGCTTGAAGGTGATGCCGCCGAATGGTCGGACGGTGTCGGGAGATTGCTTGCACCCGCCGGCGTCGGTCATCCGCAAGGACCGGCTCGGAGGTGTGATACACGAGTACGAGCGTGCGGCTTAGGCCCATGCGAGTTTGCGCACCGTACACGCTGTAGCGCGATCGTCCTGACCGCGGAGCGGCATTCCAAATGTGACCGGCGCCGCCACCATCGGGGTCATTAATGGCGCGACACCAACTTCGGGCGCCGCATACATCCTGCCGCGGACGAACGGCAGGAACAGCCGACTGCCGACCATCACGACCAAGCTGCCTCGTGCGTGGTCGCTACATCGGGTCCCGAGCCGCACCGCCGCTAGTTTTCGCATTAGCAGGTGGAGGCCTACGTGGCTCAACGCCTATTCCTGGTGTGGATTGCGATTATTCTCACGCCGGCGCTCGCGAACGCGCAATCACCCGGGCACGGGGCCAGCATCGATCTGAAAGGATCGATCGGCTATGCCCGGTTCTTTGATGACGATGCCAACCACTTGCACACCAGTGTCGCGGCCAGGCTGTATGTGACCGATCGGCTCAGCATCGAGCCCGAAGTGCAGTACCTGCGCGCCAGCTACCACGACGACCTCGTGATCGCCGCCAACGTCAACGTGGATCTTCGCCGAGGACGGGTGATTCCGTACGTCAGCGGCGGCATCGGCGTGGCGAACGGTCGAGACTTGTTTGCCCAAGGCGGTGTGGGGACGAAGATCACAATGGGTGAGTCGTGGTTCATCGCGCCGGACGTGCGATTCGGCTATTACAACCACATCCGTACCAGCATCGGATTCGGATACGCTTTCGGACCAGCGGCGCGTTAAGGATGGACCAGCCGGGCTACCGGAACGTCGCGCTCGACGATTCGCAAGACTCGTCGGGCCGCGGGCGTCCAGGGCAGCGAGGCTCGCGCTCGATCGCGTCCAGTCGGGCTTTGTAGCCAAAACGAGGTGGCGTGGAGTCCAATCGACAGCCGAGCAACACGAAACTACCTGCAAGAGAGCATCGTCGGCGGGATCACGATCCTTTCGATAAAGGCGCGCAGCGTGTGCCGTGCCGACTCGCGTAGCTCGGCATCCTCGTGTTCCAGCGCCGTCGCGAGTTGCCGGATCTGGTGGGGCTCTCACCACGCTTCGGCGCGATCTACGACGTCGCCGGCGACGGCAAGACCGCGATCAAGCTGACGATCAACCGCAACAACCAGCCGATCGGCGTCAACTACATGCAGAAGGTCAACCCCGTGCGCCTGGTGAGCGACACGCGCGCCTGGACCGACAGCAGCCGCGACCTGGTGCCGCAGCTCGACGAGCTCGGCCCGTCGACCGGATTCAACCCCACTTGAGGTCGTCGGCGAACCGGTTCGTCGTACCCAGCGGTCGAGTACTCGATCGGCGTGCAGCGATCGCTGCCGTATGAGGTGGCGGGCGTCACCTACATCAACCGGCAGCGCGGGAGCGAAATCGGCTCGAGGAATCTCGCGGTGGCCACCGACACCTATATTCCAATAACGCTTACCGAGGTCAACAGCGGTGCGACGGTCACCGTCTACGACCAGGCGCCCTCGCTGCGCGGCAAGTTCGACGTGCTGTACGGCAACTACCCGGAGATGGACACCGAATTCAACGGCGTCGATATCACCCTGAACAAGCGCCTGAGCCACCGCTGGATGATGATGGGGAGCGCTTCGTTCGGCGAGAGCAGAGGCGACATCTACGGCAGCACGTTCGATCTGAACGACCCGAACAACTCGTTCCGCCGCGGGCTGATCGGCAACGACGTGCCGTTCTCCCTGAAAATCTTCGGTCTGTATCAGCTGCCGTACGGCATTCAGTTCAGCGGCACCGCGCAGCACTTTACCGGGTTCCCCGAGTTGACGACGGTCTCGGTGAGCTCGAACACCGTGGCGCTCACGCGCGTGACGCAGCGCGTCACCTACGAACCACGCGGCACGACGCGCCTGCCTGCCGTCAACCTGTTCGACATCAGCGTCCGGAAGACCTGGACCGCCGGCCGCTACTCCGTCGAGCCGATCATGGACATGTTCAACGTGGGCAATGTTTCGACGATTCGCGCCCGCTCGACGCAGTTGGGGCCCAGCTACCCCGTGGCATCAGACGTCGTGCGCGGCCGGATCATCAAGTTTGGCTTGAACGTAAGGTTCTGAGGTGGCCACGACTTTTTGGGTGCTATTCGCTGGATAATGGGTGGGTGAGGGGCACAACTGAAGAAAGGCCGCATCGGGAATAAGCGCGTCGGGAATGCGAACGCCGCGAGGTGCTTTTCTATGATGTTGAGACGATGGTGGCCAGGAGCAGCTGTGGCAATGGTGCTTCTGGTGGCACGGCTGGGCGCGGCGCCCGGCGCCGACGTCGTGGCCACGGCACCCAAACCGTCGCCGTTGGCCGACGCCGTTCAGCGCGGAGACGCGTCAGCGGTTCACGCGTTGCTGAAGAAGAACATCGACGTGAACGCGCCGCAGGCCGACGGAGCCACCGCGCTGCACTGGGCCGCCTACCGGAGCGACGTCGAGTCAACGGCCGCGCTCATCCGCGCTGGCGCCAACATCAATCTCACGAACAATTATGGCGTCACGCCGCTCGCCCTCGCCGCGCAGCAGGGCAACCCGGCCGTGCTCGACCTGCTGCTCAAGGCCGGCGCGAACCCGAATGACCCCGTCAACTTCGTGAATGCCGGTGAGACGCCGCTGATGACGGCGGCACGCTCGGCCAACGTCGACGCGATCAAGGCGCTGGCTCGGGCCGGCGCCGACGTGAACGCGAAGGAAACCTGGAGCGGGCAGACGGCGCTGATGTGGGCGGCGGCGGAAGGCGACGGCGCGATGGTGTCGACGCTGCTCGAGTTGGGTGCCGACCTCCGCGCGCGCTCCAACGCCGGGACGACGCCGTTCCTGTTCGCGGTGCGCAGGGGCGACGTGCGAACGGTCCAGGCGATGATCGCGGGCGGCGCGGACGTCAACGAGAAGCGTTCTGGCGATTTTGCGACGCCGCTGCTCATTGCCATCATCAACGGCCACGAAGATCTGGTGGACTTGCTTCTCGACAAGGGCGCCGACCCGAATGCCGAAGGCGGCTCCACCAACCTGACCGTCACCGGCAGCCGCGCGCGGGAGATCCCGATCACGCTCAAGACGCCCTCGTTCCGCGAGCAGCTTCGCGACGTCGGCACCGAAGGGGGCAACGGACGGAACAACAGTTGGGGCCGGCCGCTGCAGGCCACGGTGCACGTGGCCAACTGGCATGTCAGCGACGACCTCATCCTCGTCAACATCGATCGGATGCGCATCATCAAATCGCTGCTGGCGCATGGCGCTGATGTCAACGGCCGAAATACCGACATGGAACCTCGTTGGGAGGGCGCGCGCTACCGCCGCCGTCTGGTCGGCGCGACCGCGTTGCTGTATGCGGCCAAGTCGGCTGACGTCGAAGTGATGCGACTGCTCCTGGCCAACGGCGCCGATCCCAGGATCAACACCGGCGTGAATATCACGCCCTTGATGGCGGCGGCCGGCATCGCATGGGCGTCGAACCAGGACAAGGCGAGCGAGGCCGACGTGCTCGAAGCCGTCAAGCTGCTGGTGGAAGGGCAGGGGCTCGATGTGAACTTCGTCGCCGACACCGGCGAGACGGCTATGCACGCGGCCGCTTACCGAGGCGCGAACAGCGTGGTGCAGTACCTGTTCGATCGCGGCGCGAAGCTCGATGTGACCGACAAGAGCGGCCGAACCCCGCTCGCCGTCGCTAATGGCGTCGAATACGGCAATTCGTTCGCCGCGCAACCGCACACGGCAGTGCTGCTGCGCAAGCTCGGCGCCAAAGAAATTCCGTGCCCCGGCTTCTGCCCCAACTTGATTCCTAAGGAAGCGCTGCCACCCGAAGAGACTGTGCGATGAAACGCGGGTTGACGTTTCTGATTGTTACCACGTGTGCGATCTTCGTCCTCCTGTTCGGCGTGCGCGGGAATGCGCAGCAACCGCCGGCTGCAGCCTCGCGGCCCGCCGCAGCAGTCCATCAGGCAGTCCTCAGCAAGTACTGCTATACGTGCCACCACGACAAGGTGAAGTCGGGCGGCCTCGCGCTGACCACGCTCGACATCTCGGCCCCCGCGAAACACAGCGAAGCGTGGGAGCGTGTCGTTCGCAAACTGGAGACCGGCGCCATGCCCCCAACGGGACGGCCGCGCCCGGACAAGGCGACGGCCGACAGCCTGGTGCGATATCTGGAAACGGATCTCGACCGTGCGGCGCTGGCCAATCCCAATCCGGGAGTCCCCAGGGCTGCAGCGTCTGAATCGCGCCGAATACAAGAACGCAATCCGCGACCTGCTGGCGCTCGACATCGACGTCACCGCGATGTTGCCGCCCGATACGGCTAGCTTCGGTTTCGACAACAACGCCGACGCGCTGACGCTCTCCCCTGCGCTGACCGAGCGCTATCTGAGTGCCGCCGCGAAGATCAGCCAGGTCGCGCTGACGCGTCCGCGCGGCATTCCGACGCCCGAGACGTTTTTCGAGCCGACAGACCGTAACGTCGGCACGCGGGTGAGCGATGAGATGCCGTTCGGCACCCGCGGTGGAATTGCGCTTCACTATCTCTTTCCGGCCGACGGCGATTATCTGATTGAGACGCGTCCGAAAGAGAACGGCGCAAACGACGGGTTCGAAAACTTCTCGACCGAAGTCCACCAGCTCGACATCGCCATCGACAGCGTCAAGGTCTGGTCGACCGGGCTCGGCGGACCGGAGTGGACGGGCACCAATCGGCTCGGTCCGCAGCGGGCCGAGCTCGAAAGGAAGACGCTCGACCAGATGAAGGTCACCGTGCACGTGAAGGCCGGTCATCGTCTCGTTCAAGCGTACTTCGTCCGGAAGACGGCGACGGTCACCGAGGACCTCTTCGACCCTTCGCTTCGGCGGGAGCCGTATCGCCCGGTCGGTGGCATCCCCAAGCTCTCGTACTTCTCGGATCACCGGACCGTTGACCGGAACGGCGGCAACGGGCGACACGGAGAGCCGCCGCCGCGTGCTCGTCTGTCGTCCGTCTTCGGCGACCGACGAGACATGCGCCAAGCGCATCATCTCGACGCTCGCGCGCCGCGCCTATCGTCGTCCCGTCACCGACACGGAAATCGCCGTACCCCTGGCGCGGTATCGCGACGGCGCCAAGCAGGGTGGCTTCGAATCGGGCGTCGAGATTGGCGCTCCGCAGCGTCCTGGTGAGCCCGAACTTCCTGTTCCGGGTGGAGAGCCAGCCACCGGGAATCGCGCCGAACATGGCGTATCGGCTCAGCGACGTCGACTTGGCGTCGCGGCTGTCCTTCTTCATCTGGAGCAGCATTCCCGACGAAACGCTTCTCGACCTGGCCGCGAAAGGAGCGCTGCATCGGCCCGAGGTGCTGCTAGCAACAGGTCCGGCGGATGCTGGCCGATCAGAAATCGCAGGCGCTCGTCGACAACTTCGCGGGTCAATGGCTCCACGTCCGCAATGTCCGGACGCACCAGCCGAGTCCCGAGACGTTGTTCCACTTCGACGACAACCTGCGTGAAGCGCTCGAAACGGAAATGAACTTGTTCGTCGGCAGCATCGTTCGGGAGAACCGCCCAATCACCGACTTGCTCGACGCCAACTACACGTTCCTGAACGAGCGCCTCGCGAGGCACTATGGCATACGCGGTGTGCAGGGCGAGCGCTTCCGGCGCGTGACGCTTGCCGACCGACAGCGTCCGCAGCGGGTTGCTCGGCAAAGGCGCGATCCTGATGTCCTCGTCGTATCCGAATCGGACCTCACCCGTTATCCGCGGCAAGTGGATTCTCGAGAACGTCTTTGGCATCGCCGCCTCCACCGCCGCCCCCCAACGTCCCGCGCTGGCTGAGGAACGAGATCCGAAGAAGGTGCTCCCGATGCGCGAACAGATGGCCGCGCACCGCAAGAACCCGGCGTGCGCCGGTTGCCACGCCCAGATGGACCAGCTGGGGTTTGCGCTGGAGAACTTCGATGCGATCGGCGAGTGGCGCGATAGTTATCCGTCGGGCGCCGGGTCGATGCGTCGGGCCAGCTTCCCGACGGCGCCAAGTTCAACGGTCCGGTCGAACTCAACAAGCTGCTGCGGGCAACTCGGATCAGTTCTTAACCACCGTGACGGAAAAGCTGCTAACGTATGCGTTGGGTCGGGGTCTCGAAGCGAGCGATGTGCCGGCCGTGCGCGCAGTCAAACGAGGCGCCGCGACCGACAACTATCGATTCGCGTCGCTGATCCAGCAGATCGTGGTGAGCATGCCGTTTACCCAGAGAATGTCGGTTCGATTACTAATTAGGCTCAACTGTTGGGCTGAAAAAGCCGATGGACGCTGGAAATGGTCATCACGAAGCTCGTGTTGCCACGGCGGACATTCCTCCGCGGGGTGGGCGCCACCGTCGCCCTGCCGTTTCTGGATGCGATGGTGCCCGCCCTGAAAGCTCAGTCGAGCTCGAAGCAGCGCCCCTCGATTTGCGGTGGTCTACATTGGCAATGGCGCCAACATGGCCCGAGTGGACGCCCGAACACCGACGGCGTCAATTTCGAGATGTCGCCGATTCTCAAGGGCATCGAGGAGTACCGCGACCGCATGGCCGTGTTCACCGACCTCGACAACTTCCCGGCAACCGACCAGGGCGACGTTGGCGGTCAGCACCCGCGCGCCGCGCCGGCCTTCATGAGCGGAACGCATGCGAAAGCGACCGAAGGTGCCGACCTCCAGGCCGGCACGACGATCGACCAGATCATCGCCGCCGAGATTTGCCGCGACACGAAGCTTCCGTCATTGGAAACGACGGTCGACCGCATCGACGTCGTCGGCGCCTGCGACCATGGCTACGCATGCGCGTACATGAACTGTATGTCGTGGAGAACCCCGACGACGCCGCTGCCGGCTGAGACGAACCCGCGGTTCATTTTCGAGCGGATGTTCGGCGTGGGGAGCACGGCTGGAAGAGCGGTCTGCCCGTGCCGCGGAAGATCGCAGCATCCTCGACGGGATCACGGAGGAAATCGCCGAACTTCCGCCGCAGGCTCGGCTCGCGACGATCGCTCCAAGCTGGGCGAGTACTTCGATGCCGTCCGCGACGTCGAGCAGCGTATCGTCGAAGGCCGAGTCGACCAACAGCGACTTCTCCGTGCCGGATCAGCCTGTCGGCGTGCCCGCCACGTTCAAGGAGTATATCGAGCTGCTGTTCGACCTCCAGGTGTTGGCGTTCCAGGCCGACATCACGCGTGTCGGCACCATCATGATGGCGCGCGAGAACACCAGTCGTGCCTATCCGGAGATTGGCGTCGCCGATGCGCATCACTCGATCTCGCACCACGGCAACCACCCGGAGAAGCTCGCGACGTTATGCGAAGATCAACACGTATCACGTCCAGATGCTGAACTACTTCCTGAAGAAGCTCGAATCGATTCACGACGGCGATGCGACGCTGCTCGATCGCACTGTGGTGCTCTACGGCAGCGGCATGAGCGACGGCAACGTGCACAACAACTTCCGAAGGTGCCCGTCATGGTCGTCGGTGGCAAAGACGCTGGGCATCCGCGGTAACCGTCACACCGGTATCCAAATCGGCACGCCGCTGTCGAATCTGATGCTGGGGTCTGACGGATCGGTACGGCGTCCAAGCTGGAGAAGTTCGGCGACAGCACTGCCGCGATCGATCTGACGACCCTGTAAGGGGCGTCGTCACTCGCGCTCGTAGGCAGCGGCTCAGGCGATCGGGTAGCACGTGACCCGGTCTCTGAGCCGCTTCTTTTTGGATGGGGAGTGAAGGGCCGACGTGACACAGCCACGCAGAGCGGGTCGACTATCCGGCGCGATCGTCCTGGCTGTCTTGCTTGCGAACGGCAACAGCAATGTGGAGCTCTTCGCCTGGCCGGCATCACCACAACGAGGAGCCATGTCACCGATCCAGCGGCAGACGACGTTCGGCCCGGTGGTGGGCACCGATCTCTCAGCTGCGAACGGCACGTACGTCTGGAAGGGCGTTCCGTACGCCAAGCCGCCGGTCGGCGAACTGCGGTGGAAGGCGCCGGCGGATCCCGACCCGTGGACCTCGCCCAGGCTCACGCAGCAGTTCGGTCACGCGTGCGCGCAGGCGAGCCGCCTCTATGGACCCGGCCTGAACAACAAGTACGACGCCACGATCGGCACATCGCTCGGCAAGACGGTTGGGTCCGAGGATTGCCTCTACTTGAACATCTGGCGGCCGGCCAGCGCCGCCGCGCAGCTGCCCGTGATCGTCTGGGTGCACGGCGGCAGCAACATCTCGGGCTACACGGCCGATCCGATGTACGACGGCGCGAACCTGGCCCGCACGGCGAATGCCGTCGTTCGTGTCCGTGAACTACCGGCTCGGCGTGCTGGGCTTCTTCAACCTCGGGCAACTGAAGACCGGCAATCCGCTCGACGACTCCGGCAACTTCGCGCTGCTCGACATCATCAAGGCGCTGCAGTTCGTCCATCGCAACATCGCCGCCTTCGGCGGCGATCCGGGCAACGTCACGCTGATGGGAGAGTCGGCCGGCGCCGTGAACGTCTACGCCGTGATGACGTCGCCGCTGCTCGTCGATGCCAATCCGGCGCTCGTGCACAAACTGCTGCCGATGAGCGGCGGCATTTCGCCGGCGAGCGAACTGCCCGCTGGTAGCGTCGCCACGCTCGCGCCGCGCTGCGGCCTTCCGCGGCCAGGCCGACCTCCTGCTGCGAGAGTTGATGATCGGCGATGGCCAGGCGGCCGACGCCGCCGCGGCGACCGCGCTCGTCGCGTCGAAGTCCGCGTCGGAAATCGCCGCCTACATGCGGAGCAAGAGCGCCGATGCCATCTGGACGACGATCGTGACGAAGCTGGCGCCCGTCAACGCCGGCGGATCGGGACCGATTCCAGACGGCCACGTGCTGCCGTCGAATCCGATTGCTGCCATCAGGGCCGGACGCTACGTGAAAGGGCCGATGCTCGTCGGCAACACGCGAGACGAAGGCAAGCTGTTCCCGACACTGCTGCCGCTCGTCGGCGGCGCGGTGGGAAGGTTGCTGAACGACGCCGACGGTGTTCTCGACGGCGTTCAACTACAACCCGGAAGCGGCGCCCGACGACGACCGTTGAACAATGGATTCCTGCTTCGTACCTGCCGGCGACGACGCCAGGGAGCGGATTCAATGCGAAGACCGAACAGCTCACGCGCGTGTTCTTCCTGGCCAGCCGCGACAGCGTGCTGAACGCTCTGAAAACGCAGCAGAGCAACATCTGGTACTACCGCTTCGACTGGGACGAGCTGCCGCCGCCGTTCGATGTCATCTACGGCGCGTCGCACGCCTTCGACTTGCCGTTCGCCTTCGGCAACTTCGGTCCGTCGCTCTACGCGAACATCTCGTACACGCGAGGCAACGAGGCCGGCCGGCTGGCGCTGTCGGACGCGATGATGCGCAGCATCGGCGCCTTTGCGCGCACCGGCGATCCGAACAACCCCGCGCTCGGCGTGACGTGGCCGACCTGGCCGTCGATGCTGCTGTTCGATGCCACGCCGACAGCGAAGGCCATCTCGGTGCAGTGAAGGTTTCAAGGAAATCGTCCAGTCAGGCGAGCCAATTCCAAAGGGCTTCAACGGGATCGATTACGGGAAGCGATTCGATCAGGTGCACGTGATGGAAGCCGAGCTGCTCCGTGTCTTGGACGACCTCGATCTTCGTGCCCCAAGGATCCTCGATGAATCCGAGCTTGAAGAGGCCCTGCACGTCACGCACGGGCGTGACGATTTTCGCGCCATTCGCAGAGAGCACCTTCATCTGGGCGTCGAGGTCGGCGTACGAAAGGCCAATGTGGTCAATGACGCTGCCGGCGCTCGGTTTGCCAGCGTCGTCTTTTATGAACTCGATGAGCGTCTTGCCGAAGAAAATGAGCTGCGGCGCGCGCCCGGCAGTCGCTCCGAGGCTCTTCACGTACCATTCGCCCGCTTTCGGCGGATCAGGCACGCGAATGTGGACGTTGTGAAAGTCGCCGGCCTTGACCAGTCCGCCGTCACCGGCCGCTGAGGCTGTGGCCGCGACGAATGCGAAACAGAGACCCAAGAGAACGGTACGCATACCTGACTCCATGCCGACTCATTTCTCAGCTACGTGGTCGGCCGCCAGTAGAACGCTCCCAGTAACCTGGAATAGCGCTCCCGGGCCGCCCCCGGTATGATGCCGGCTCGGGAGGTTCGACATGACCTTCAAGTGCATCCAGAGGGTGAGTCTCGTCACGGCCGTTCTGGTCGGCATCGCCGTCGATCTCCCGATGCGAGCGCAGGTACCGGTGCAGGACCAACAGCCCGCCGGCCTGCCGCTGCGTCCGGCGGTCGCCGGTCCCTCAGGCGGCGTCTCAGCGGGCCATCCGCTGACGTCGGCGGCGGCTTTTGCGACGCTCCTCAAGGGTGGGAATGCGTTCGACGCGGGTGTCGCCGCTCTACTCGTAGGCGGGGTCGTCGAGCAGGATCTCTACAGCCTGGGTGGCGAGGTGCTGGTCCTCGTGTATCCGCGCGCAGAGGGGAAAGTCACGTCGGTCGTCGGCCAAGGCTGGGCGCCGAAGGCGGTCTCTGTCGATTGGTATCTGTCGCGCAAGAAAACGCTACTTGGTGAAGGACTGGATCCGGCCGTCGTGCCGGGCGCGCTTCACGCCGCACTGACCGTGCTCGACAGATGGGGCACGATGAGCTTCGAGCAGGTCGCCACACCCGCCATCGACTACGCCGAACGTGGATTCCCGCTGCGCGTCAGCACGGCGCGCGCGATCGTCAACCAGAAGCCGCTGATCGACAAGTGGCCCACGAACCAGAAGACCTGGTACAAGGCCGACGGCTCGTACTACAAGGCGGGCGACACCATTCGCCTGCCTGCCCTGGCGCGCACGCTCAAGCGCATGGTCGAGGCCGAGCGCGCCGCCAAAGGCAAAGGCCGCAGCGCGGGCATCGTCGCCGCGCGCGGCCGTTTCTACAAGGGCGACATCGCGCGCGAGATGGTCGACTTCCTGCAGGCGCACGAGGCGCCGTTCGAACTGTCTGACTTCAGTGAGTTCTTCGCCAGGATCGAAGCGCCTGCGCAGACCACCTATCGCGGCTACACCGTTTACAAGCACGGCTTCGGCAGCCAGGGACCGTTCCTTCTGCAAACGCTCAACATCCTGGAGCAATTCGACCTGAAGGCGATGGGCTACGCGAGCGCTGACTACCTGCACACCGTCACGGAGGCGATGAAGCTGGCTTACGCCGATCGCGACACGTACTATGCAGACCCGGCGTTTGTGAAGGCGCCCGGGCAGGGTCTGCTCTCGAAGGAGTACGCCAAGGAACGCGCCAGACTGATCGATCGCTCCCGCGCGTCGCGAGCGCTGGTCGCCGGCGATCCGATGAAATATGACGACCAGGTGAAGACGTGGACCTACTGGCGGGCGAATATCCCCGAGCCGTCGACCAACAGCGCTCGCGTCGAGCCGCCGCTCGCCGATGTCCAGGCGTCGCACGGTCTCGACTCGGCCGGCATCAGCAAGGACACGACACATGTCGCAGTTGTTGACAAGGACGGCAACGTCTTCGACGCCACCCCGAGTGGCGGCTGGATCACGGGCGCCGTCATTCTGGGCGACACCGGCATCGGGATGAGCGTGCGCGGCGAGCAATTCTTCCTCGACACGACGCGGGCCAACCAGATCCGGCCGCACGCGCGTCCGCGCTACACCTTGACGCCGAGCCTCGTCTTCAAAGACGGCGCACCGTTTCTCGCGCTTGGCAGTCCCGGCGGCGACAACCAGGAGCAGACCATTCTCCAGGCGTTCCTGAGCACGGTCGAGTTCTGGGACGCGTGGTATCCCAACCTGCACGGCGCACTCGAGCGTCCGCGCATCCAGACGGAGCACTTCTTCGGATCGTTCTGGCCGCATGCCACGGGGCTGAACAAGCTGAACGTCGAAGCGTCGGTGCCTGACGCCGTGTACAAAGAGCTGGAGTCCCGCGGGCACGACGTCAAGCGACTGCGGCAGTTCGGGATATCCGGTTGCGCGACGGCCGTGCTGATCGATCCGGCCACCGGAAATCGCATTGCCGCCGGCGATCCGCGGCGCGACTGCTACGCGATGGCGTATTGATTGAGAAGGTTGGCTTCAATGTCCATCTGCGCGATCCGGAAGATGGGCACATTCCCGAAGACCTCTGAGGGCATTTTCGAACACGGCGTAGATGTAGAAGCTACCGCTCGTAGACGCATAGAGGCGTCCGATGGGTGTGAGGGAGGGTCATGAAGTCACGAATGTTGGTCGCGCTGGCGTTGGGGAGCCTCGTCGGCTCCGGACCACGGCTGTCGGCGCAAGCGGCGATGGAACACTGGGTCGGTACGTGGGCAACCGCCCCGCTCTCCTCACCGTCACAGCCGACCGCGCAAGCGCAGACTGGCCTCGGCGCGGCTGCGACCGTTTTCAACAACCAAACGCTGCGCCAGATTGTTCATACAAGCATCGGCGGCGACCGCGTACGGGTGACGCTGACGAACACGTTTGGAACGCGGCCGCTCGTCGTCGGCGGCGCTTACATCGCGCTGCGTGACAAAGGCTCGGCCATTGTTGCAGGCTCCGGCCGCGCTTTGACGTTCGGCGGCGCGCCGACGGCAACGATCCCGCCGGGCGCGGTGCTAGTCAGCGATGCGGTCAACCTGACGGTGCCCTCGCTGGGCGACGTCGCAATCGATCTCTACGTACCGGGCGACACGTCGTCTCCGTCGCCGCTGACGAGTCATGGTGGCGCGAGGCAGACCAACTACATCTCCTCGACTGGCAGTCATCTGGGCAGCACGGATCTCCCAGGGGCCAAGACGACGCCCTCTTGGTTTTTCCTGTCGCGGCTTGAGGTCGTCGCGCCGGAACGGACGGGAGCCATTGTCATGCTCGGCGATTCCATCACCGACGGGTTCAACTCCACGCCAGACACCAACAACCGCTGGCCGGATCACCTGGCCAAGCGCCTGATAGCGGCGGGCGGTGGAATCGCTGTGCTCAACCTGGGAATCGACGGGAATCGAGTGCTCGCCGACGGGGCCGGGGTCAGTGCGCTGGCACGTTTCGATCGAG
Organism: uncultured Acidobacteriota bacterium; assembly: GCA_963825245.1. Lineage (GTDB taxonomy): Bacteria > Acidobacteriota > Vicinamibacteria > Vicinamibacterales > CAVVIG01 > CAVREM01. Next base: position 116,580 of record CAWGSJ010000013.1, on the reverse strand, counting down.
ACGTGCTTGCGCAGCCAGGAGTGACCCATGTCTTCGTGCTGGAAGGGATTAATGATCTGGGGATCGGTGCGCTGTTCATGGATGGTCCACGGCCCACCACCGCAGAGCTCATTGCGGGTCACCGGCAGCTGATTGCGCGCGCGCACTCGCGCGGCCTCAAGATTTTCGCGGCGACGCTGCTGCCTTATGAGGGGACGACATTCCCTGGCTACTGGACGTCCGAGGGCGAAGCGATCCGCCAGGCATTCAACGAGTGGATACGCACCGGCAAGGAGTATGACGGCATCATCGATTTTGACGCGGTTATGCGAGACTCCGGCCAGCCGACCAAGCTGCTGGCGAAGTACGACTCGGGAGATCATCTGCACCCATCGGATGCCGGCTATCAGGCGATGGCAAACGCTTTTGATCTTGCGCTCGTCAAGGAGGGGCTGAAGGCAGGCTCAAACGGTCGCTAAAGCATGACTGACATCAAAACGAAAGTTAACGACGCGAGCGTGGAACAGTTCCTCGAAGGGATCACCGATCCTCGCCGGCGGGACGACGCCTTCGCCATCCTCAAGATGATGAAAGCCGCCACGCGGATGCCGCCGAAGATGTGGGGCCCGGCCATCGTTGGCTTCGGGCAGCATCACTACAAGTATGCCAACGGCCGCGAAGGAGTGACGTGCGCGGTCGGGTTTTCGCCTCGAAAGCAGGCGCTGACGCTGTAGGTGAGCCCCAAGCAACAACCCGCCTTGTTGAAAAAGCTCGGCAAGTGCACCACCTAGGGTTTTTCCGTCTGTTTGAACCCTGAAGGTTTCGAAATCAAACACCGGAAGCCGGTTACTGGAACAGATCCGTACCGGGTGCTGCAGCGAGCTTGGCGCGATGCTCGCGCCGAACGTCAAAGTCACACCGGACGAGCGGGTGCGTGCCTTAGAATTCGCTAGTCGCGGGCACTCGCTCTGCACGAGGAGGCGGCATGAAATCCAGCTCAGTGGTCGCGGTCGGGCTGTTGCTGACAGCCTCGATGGGAGTGGGGCACCATCTGCATGCCGCGTCCAAGCAAACCCCCGCGCGATCCGCATGGCGAGTGCCGCGTACTCCCGACGGACGCCCTGATCTCCAGGGGGTGTGGATCAGTCGAAGCGCCACGCCGCTGGAGCGTCCGAAGGCCCTCGAAGGTCGCCAGTTACTGACGCCGGAGGAAGTCGCGACGCTCAAAGCGCGAGCGCAACAGATCTTCCAAGGAGGAAACAGCGACTTCGGGGCGGGCGATGCCGTGTTCCTGGCGGCGCTGGGATCGGCGCCGCAGTTCAAGAACCCCGGGTCGACGGAAAACTCGGTCGGCATGATCGAGCGGGAGTTCGACAATCGAACATCGTTGGTGGTCGATCCGCCAGACGGCCGTATCCCGCCGCTGACGTCGGAGGCGCGTCAGCGACAGGCCGCCGCGGCGGCCGCCCGTCCACGCTTCCCCACAGGACCCGAAGACTTCATCCTGTCGTATCGCTGCATTACCACCGGCATGCCGAAGCTGGGCGGCCTCTACGGATCGGGCCACTTCAGTTACTACCAGATCGTCCAGACGCCTCGGCACGTCATGATCGAGATGGAAACGATCCACGACGCGCGGATCATCCCAATCGACGGGCGTCCTCACCTGCCGTCGGCCTCGCGATTGTGGCACGGCGACTCCCGGGGACGCTGGGACGGCGACACGCTCGTTGTCGACACCACCAATTTCTCGTCGAAGAGCAACTTTATGGGTTCCGGTGAGAACCTGCACCTCGTCGAGCGCTTCACTCGGGTGGCGGAGGACACGATCAACTACGAAATGACCTTCGACGATCCGACGGTATGGACCAGACCATGGACGGCGATGATTCCGCTCAAGCAGACGCCGGGTCCGATTTACGAGTTTGCCTGTCACGAGGGCAGCGGGCTGATCATGCAGGCGATGCTCGCCGCGGCCCACGTCGACGAAGCGGCCGCTGAGGAAGCGGCGAAACAGAAGAAGTAGCGCCGCGGGAGGCTGACATGGGCAAGACGCGGATGGCCGTGGTCGCGGCGGCGTGCGGACTGGTGGTCGCAACTGGCAGTGCGCAGACGAATACGGCCACAAATCTCCTCGCCACCGTCGATCATCTGGTCTACGCCACACCCGATCTAAAGGCGTCGATCGATGCGCTCGAGAAGCGGTTGGGCGTGAGGGCCGCGCCGGGAGGCCAGCATCCCGGACGCGGGACTCGTAACGCGCTGATCGCGCTAAGCCCGACCTCTTACATCGAGATCATCGGGCCCGACCCCGAGCAGCCGAAGCCCGATCTTCCGAGGCAATTCGGCATCGATACGCTGGCCGAGGGCCGCCTCGTCACCTGGGCCGCCAAGTCCAGCGACCTCGAGCGCACGGTCACACGGGCCGCCGGTCATGCGGTCAAGCTGGGCGAGGTGTTGCCCGGAAGCCGCCGCCGACCCGATGGCGCGTTGCTCAACTGGCGGTATACCAACCCTCGGGTCGTCGTTGCCGACGGCATCGTCCCCTTCTTCATCGATTGGGGACCCACTCCCCATCCCGCTCAGACGGCTGCGTCAGGAGCCTCGCTGCTCGATCTGGTTGGAGAACACCCCGACGCCGAACGTGTCCGGCAGATGCTCAGCGGGCTTGGACTTGGTCTCCAAGTCAAGAAGGGCCCGTCGCCGACCCTGACGGCGATCATTGGCAGCCCGCGCGGCCGCATCGAATTGCACTGAGGTGCGTTCCAGCAGTTGGCCGACAGCTTGATTCGATCCGCGAAGCTGGGTTTCCAACAACCAGTCGCGCAGCCGAAAAGGACGCGTTGTATGAAGCTGGACATGGACGAGCAGTTTCGCGTTGCCCAGGCCGCGATTCACGATGGCAATCTCGTTCTGCTCGAATCACTGCTCGCCGGCGATCCCGGTCTGGCAACAGCGCGCTCGCGGTGCAGCCACCCGACGCTCCTGCAGTGTCTGGTATTGACGATCAGCGAGCAGCCGCATCTCGAAGGGTCGATTCGCGCGCTCGCGGAGGGCGGCGCCGAGCTGGCCGACCCGCTGATTGCCGCGTGCGGTGTCGACAACGTGCGCGCCGCGGCGGTGCTCCTCGAGCTTGGTGCGAACATCGAGGGTAACGGCAAGTGGTCTCCGCTCGAGGAAGCGCTGGTACTGGGGCAGTCGGAACGCGCTCGGGCTTCTGCTGTCGCGCGGCGCGGTCATCGATTCACTCCGAAAGGCTGCCGGTGTCGGACGCTCCGATGACGTCGACCAGTGCTTCACCGAATCGGGTGAACTGACGAAGGCAGCCGGCTTTGTCCGCTGGCCATGGTTCGATCAGCCGATTCCTGAATCGATCAGGTTCGACCGCCAGCAGATTGTCGACAACGGACTCGTCTACGCGGCGGCGTGGTGCCGGATCGACGCGGCGAACGTGCTGCTGGCGCGTGGCGCCAACATCAATGCGCGGCCGGCTGGCTTCGACTTCAGCGGCACGCCGCTCCACTACGCGGCCCTGAACGGCCGTTGGAAGATGACCGCGTTTCTTCTCGAGCACGGCGCGGATCCGGCGGCGCGCGACGGCAAGGTGGACAGCACACCCGACGGCTGGGCGAAGCACGGCGGCCACCAGGAACTCGCCGAGCACTTGACGCGCGCCCGCATCGAGCGGAGCTGACCCAGGAGATCCTCGGCCTACGTGGCGGTGTCAAGGGTGCACGCCTGGGCGTAGTGAAAGCCGACATCGAAACCATTGACAATGTCCGCGGAGGGGCGTATCCGTTAATGGCTCGGCCACACGTGGTCATCGTGGGTTCGCCAAGAGGGGAGATGGTCATGCGCTGGAACGCTCACTCGATCGTCCGGTTTGCTCGGCCCGCCTGCGTCCTCGCCGCACTCTTTGTCACCCCTGCGTCGCTAGCGGCCCAGGCCGTTCCGACAACTGCCACCCTGGGTGACGTTCACGAAGGACATTGCGCCTATCCTGCAGCGCAGCTGTCAAAGCTGTCATCGGCCCGGATCCGTCGCGCCGATGTCGCTGCTCACATACGAGGAGGCTCGTCCGTGGGCGCGGGCGATGAAGACTCGAACCAGTCTGCAAGGCAAGCCGGACGGGATGCCGCCCTGGTTCATCGAGAAGAACGTGGGCATTCAGCGCTACAAGGGCGATATCTCCCTCAGCAACGAAGAGATCGCGAAGATTGCGAAGTGGGCCGACAGCGGCGCCCCGCGCGGCAACCCCGCTGATATGCCGCCGCCGCTCACGTTCCTGGGAGCGGACGAGTGGCAGATTGGAACGCCCGATCTGATCGTGACCTCTCCCAGTTTCGCGATGAAGGCCACCGCGCCCGACTGGTGGGGTCCGATCGGCGAGACGCCAACCGGCCTGACCGAGGATCGCTACGTCGCCGCGGTCGAGATGAAGGAAGTGAGCCAGGCGGAGAAGAAATCGGATCGGCAGACGATCGGTGGCCTGTTCATCTTCCACCATCTGATCTGGTCTGCGATCGCCGGCGAGGGAGGCCAGGCGCAACCTTCTGACGCCGGTCAGGGGTGGCCGATTCACGAGGTCGGGCGCAATGCCGACTTCTTCGACGCCGACGCGGGCAGACTGCTCAAGGCCGGTTCGAAGCTGGTGTTCCCGTCGGCGCACATGCATGCGTCAGGTGTCGACACGAAAGCGGCGGTGCAGATCGGCTTCAAGTTCCACCCAAAGGGCTACCAGCCGAAGAAGAAGGTCCAGCACCTCGATCATCACTGCGACGTTGGATCTCGACATCCGGCCGCTCGAAGCTGGCCAGAAGATCGAAGCGTTCTCCACTCTGAGCGAAAACGTGAAGATCGTGGCCTACGAACCGCACATGCATGCCGCCGGCGTGAGAATGTGCCTGGATGCCATCTATGGCTCCACGACGCAGACCCTGAGTTGCTCCGGCTACAACCACGGCTGGGTCCGCATCTATACCTACCAGGAGGATGCGGCGCCGCTGCTGCCGAAGGGAACCATTCTGCGCGTCACCGGCTACTTCGACAACACGCCGGCCAACAAGAACGTCGTCGATCCGCGAAACTGGTCGGGATTGGGCCACCGATCGATCGACAACATGATGATCAACATCGGCCAGACCATGGTGCTGAGCGATGAAGAATTTCAACAAGAGATGGCCGAGCGGCGGAGGAAGCTGAATCTCGCGCCGGGCCAGACCGTGCTGGGCTGTCCGCTGTGCGCCTATGCCAAAGCACCTCTCGCGACGGGAGCGGGCCAGCAGCAGCAGTAGACGGTTGGCGCGCACTCCCCATTGAGTCTCGTACGCGATCCTGGAGATCGAACATGATGAGGCGCGGCGTTGGTGTCTCGCGAGCCCTTGCTTCAGCAGCCGTTGTCGCGGTCGCGCTTGCCGGTCCGCCGTTTTCGCCGACGGCCGCGCAGGTGATCGGGAGCGGCCAGAATGTCGTTCCGGTCTACGAAGGGTGGGAGCAGAACGACGACGGCACGTTCAACCTGGTGTTCGGCTACTTCAACCGGAACTGGGATGAAGAGCTCGACGTGCCCGTCGGGCCGGACAACATCCTCGAGCCGGGGGGAGCCGATCAGGGACAGCCTACGCATTTCCTCCCCAGACGCAATCGGTTCCTCTTCCGCGTTCGGGTTCCGAAGGATTTCGGCAAGAGCGAAGTTGTCTGGACGCTGACCAGCCGCGGAAAGACTGAACGCGCCTATGGAACCCTCAAACCCGACTACTTCATCGACGACATCGTCATCCAGAATAACAACGGCGCCGGCGGCGCCGGCGGCGGAGCGCCCGACACGATCGGCAACAAGCCGCCGTCGATGGAAGTCACCGGCGGCAGGGAGCAGACGGTTCGCGTCGGAGAGCCAGTGATGCTGACGGCGTTTGCCAACGACGATGGGAAGCCGAAAGCGCGGCCGATGCCGATGCCGCTTAGTGCTGCCGGCCGGGCTGCCCGCGGAACACCCAATGCAGCGACCGGCTTGAGGCTCGCCTGGTTCGTGTACCGAGGTGCAGCGAAGGTCACGTTCGACCCGCCACAGTTCGAGGTTTGGGAAAACTATCGGGAGGGCGGGAACTCGCCGTGGGCCCCCGGCTGGGCGACGCCTTCGGTCCCGCAAGACGGGAAGTGGGTCCATCGCGTGACCTTCGGCGAGCCTGGTACTTACGTGCTGCGGTGTCTCGCGCATGACGGCGGCCTCATGCGGTCGGAGGACGTCACATTCATCGTGACTCGCTGAAGCGGGATACCGGTTAGCATCGCGGCGAGATTCCCCTTCAATTCGATTCTGAGCTCGTTGCCGGCCGGGACGAGGACGATGGCGTCCACGAGGCCCCGAAGCGCCTCCGCGGCCTCAGAACGGCTTTCTGCATTCTGAAGGGCGGACGCCAGCGTTGCGACCTTTTCGCGGTACAGAGCGGCAAGGTTGGGATGCAGCAGCGGCAGCGGAGCGTCCGCGGTAGCGAGCTGCGCAAGCAACGATTCCTTGCGCGCCTGCAGCTCGTCCATCTCGGCCTTGAGTTCCGGCCCGGCGAAGCCGTCTTTGATCGCGTCGATAACCTTCCGGATACCGGCGCGAACGCGCTCGAGCTCGCGCTCGGCGGATGACAGGTTTGCGCGGTACTCCATTCGGAGCCGATTCATCTCGCTCGTGAACTCCTCGCAGAACTCTTCGAAGAGATCCTGACGCAGCAACTTCTCCTGAAGCGCGTGGAGGACGCGCTGCTCGACTTCATCACGTCGAATGGTGAGGCGATTCGAGCACGTGCCCTGGTCTCGTGCGCCAAAGCACATCAGCCGATTCGCGGAGCCGATGATGAACCCCGCGCCGCACTCACCGCATTTCGTCAGTCCGGAGAACAGGTAACGCGGACGGTTCGCCGTTCCCAGCCTGCCGGTCGCCGCAATCGCGCGTCGAGTGTGCGTCTGGCGCTCCTTCGCGGTCGACCACAGTTCGTCTGGAACGATCCGCAAGTGCGGAACGTCCGTTGTGATCCACTCCGAGGATGGGTTCAGCCTCGACACGCGCTTGCCGGTGTCCGGATTCTTCACGTAACGCAGTCGATTCCAGACCATACGGCCGATGTAGAGCTCGTTGTTCAGAATGCCCGTGCCGCGCTTCGGGTTACCGTGAATCGTGCTCGGGCTCCACTTCCCACCGAATGGACCTGGGATGCCCTCCCGGTTCAGGAGCTTCCCGATCTGCTTCGGCGAGTGACCTGCAGTGAATTCCCGGAAGATGCGTTGGACGATTGCAGCTTCAGGGGGTTCGATCTCGCGCTCGCCTGTGGTCACGGTCGCGCCGTTAAGCGAGCGCACGACTCGGTACCCATAGCAAAGGCCACCACCGGCCTTCCTGTTCTCGACCCGCCCGCGCAGTCCCCGGTGCGTCTTTTCGGCCAGGTCCTTCAGGAACAGAGCGTTCATCGTCCCCTTGAAGCCGATGTGCAGGTGCGTGATGTCGCCTTCGGCGAGCGTGACGATGTTGACGCCGGCGAAGGTGAGACGCTTGAAGAGGCCTGCGGTGTCTTCCTGGTCGCGACTGAAGCGGTCCAGTGATTCGGCGAGGACGACGTCGAAGCGGCGATTCAACGCGTCCCGCATCAGAGCCTGGAAACCAGAGCGCAGCAACGTAGTCCAAGACCTCCGGTGGTGGTACGACGGCGTCCCCGGCGCCGACATCAACCTGCAACGGAATCCGAACGTTTCCGAGCATGGCCATCAGCTTGACGCGCATGCCGCCATACTCCTGGTCCTCTCGGATCGCTTCGACGTGTACGCTTTCCGGTAGGAACGTCAGTCCGTCGTCTGGTGATTCGACCGCGCACAGCTCCACGAAAACGCGCTTGAGGGCCTCGGCAGACGTGTCACCGAAACCAAGGAGATCGATGTCCTTCGTCGGTCGAATCGGTTCGTCGAGCCACATCAGGAGCAGAGCCGCGCCCTTGAGGATGAACCGGTCTGCGAACTCGGACGTCGACAGGCGATACAGCAGGCGCTCGCCGCCGAAACGGGCAAGCGTGAGTTGATGCTCGACGCCGAGCTCACGGCTCCGTTCGACGAGGCGTGCCTGCACTGACGCCACGATGTTCTTGGGACCGTCGCGCTTCACATGACAACCGTTTCGAGGTAGGGCTGCATCACACGCTGCACGCGAAGCTTCTTGGCGATTCGGTTCAGTTCATCCAGCTTGAGGCGTTTGCTGCGCCACGCTTCCGTCAGCGCTTCGAGGGCCACATCGAGGCCGACCTTGTTTCTAAAGCGAAAGCAGTCAGCAACAGTGCGGGCGAGGCTGTAGATGCGAACGGTCTGGCCTTCGATTCGATGCTCCTCGATGCCAAGATCGAAAACGGCCGGTGAGATGTTGACTACTCGCAGCGGAGGCGCCGAGAGACGAGGCACTCGCGTGCCTCGTGGCACGGCGATCCAAACCTCGGCAGGGAGTTGCGTGCCGACGTCGTGAAAACGTAGCGCCGACAGAAGGCAGAGTACCGATCCCGCGACAGCTGCTGCGGCGACGATCAGATCGTGATGCTCTGTGAGCCGTTGCTTCTTGACCAGCCGGTATCGTCCTGGGCCGACTCGTTCCAGCGCGCCTGACCTTGTCATCCGTGTAAGCGTGCCCGTGTGGATACCTTGAGCCGCAATGTCGCGCGTCCGGAGGACGGATTTGGCCCGAGCAAGGTTCAGCAGTCGATCGGCGCCGGATCTACGCGGTGTTTTGCTTACAGCCATAACTATCTGTTAGCATATTACCGCAACGAGCTTGTGTCCGGTGGCGGGAAGCCATTCAGTCCGTAGAAGTTGACGCGCAGCAGGCGCTAAGCTCTGCATGGAAGATGGGTGACCATGTTCCTGTCAGCGCCTCAGCCGTATCCGCAGGGAGTGATTACAGATGGCAAAGACCATCAATAGGGACGGGACCCCGCTGAAGGAGATCGCTGGGACGCCGTTTCCGCCAGGGCGCTTTGTTTCCTCTGCCTGACGGCGGCCGATCTCCGGGACCAGGGAATCGCGCCCCAGGCCAAGCTGCTCGAAGGGCTGGGACTGAGTCGCAAAGAAGCAGCCGCGATGCTTGGCACCACGCCGAGCTCCATCACGGAGCTGTACCGCCAGGCTAAGAACCGTAAGGGGGGCAGACGGACCAATGGCAAAAAGAAGAAAAGCCGCTGACAGCGAGGCCCTGAGCGGGCCGCCCACGGAAGGTACGCTTCGGCGAATCGCGAATCTCCTCGCCGCGATCGCGATCAAAGGCGAGGACGACACCGGAAAGATCAAGACCCTGAACTCTGCGGGGTACGACACCACTGAGATCGCTGCGCTACTTGGAAAGAAGCCCCAACGACATCAGCGTGGCGATGTACCGGTTGCGGAAGAAACCACGCGGACGACGAGGCTGATCGCATGGCGAAGATCAACCCAGACCTGCTGGAGAAGCTGCAAAAGAAGCTAGGCGTCGGGCAGGCCCAGGTATCCAAACAGGTAGCCAAGAAGGCCGGTGAGACCGGGCTTCCGCGCAACGTGGCTGCGGTGAGGCTCGCGGCGGAGCTGGGGATTAATGTCAGCAAGCGCGCATACGCGAGCGACGATGAGCGCGCCATGCTCAGGAGCCTAGGGGCGCCCGGTGCGAAATCCGCGGGAACCGGCACTCCTATCGAGCTGCCGCCAGGGTTCACGCTCGCCTCCCCGTCGCGGCCACGATCGAAGGGGACCGCTCGGCGCCAAGTTGCTCCCGCTCGCAAGAGCAACAATGTCATGGTGGTCCACGGACGGAACATGGAGGTACGGGACTCCATGTTTGCTTTTCTCCGCGCGTTGAAGCTGAACCCGCTTGAGTTCTCTCATGGCGTCAAGGCGACCAAGAAGGGTGCGCCCGGCACACTGGAAGTGGTGGACGCGATGTTCAAGGCCGCCGCAGCGGTGGTCGTTGGACTGCGCCCAAAGTAGTGCTACACGGATAGTGCGAGGTCCTCGGGTCAGGGCACACTCTGTGAGACATCGAGAATTCGGGCTCGTGCTGATGGCGCGCGTTAGGCGTACCAGGATCCGACTCACATCCACGTGAGGCACGAGCGCGAACCGCAGATGTTCGCGCTACGCGCGTTCGCGGAACTCAAGCGGCACATTGCCGCCAGCTTCATTGTGGTCGAGACGTTTCGGTGGATCCCGCTTACTGCATTCCGACGGCCGGAGTTCACTCCGATTAGGCCGTCACGATGCGTCTTACTGGATTCGCAACCACGCGATGCCGCCGACGATCAGCAGAATGGCGGCAGCCTTCGAAAGCGTGATGGGTTCGGCAAAGAGGAAGGCCCCGAAGAACAGGGCGAGGGCGGCCTCGAGACCGAGGACGACGATGTAGGTCGTGCCGAGCTCCGCTCCTCGCATCGCTTGAGATTGAATCGCAGCTCCGAACGCAAACAGCAGAAGGAAGAGCGCTGTGGCGGACGCATGGCGCACGCCGTCGGCGCGTTTCATGAAGATACCGCCCACAGTGAAAGACAGCGCGGCGAGCGAGATCAGGGCGAGCTGCGTGAAACCTCCCGGGTGCCGATTCATCAGACGCACACCACGTGCAGTGGAGAGAATCCGTTGAAGCCCACCGAGGAGTAGGTATAGGTGTACGCGCCTGCGCTCAGAATCTGGATACGATCGCCCTGTCGAAGATCAGTGGGTAAATGGTAGACGGTGTTCTCATAGAGGATGTCGGCACTGTCACAGGTCGGTCCAGCCAGAATGACCGGCATCCGACGATTGGAAAGGCCGGAAGTCCTGAGTCGGTATTTGATCGCTTCACCCATCGTCTCCGCGAGGCCACCGAATTTGCCGCAGTCCAGGTACACCCATCGTGTCTCGTCGGTGTAGGATTTTTGGGAGATCAGCACAACTTCCGTCTGGATCACTCCGGCGTCGGCCACCAGGTACCGGCCAGGTTCCACGATAATCTGCGGTCGATGGCGTCCGAAGTGGTGGACGAGCGCGCGTTCAATCGCGGCTCCATACGACGTGATCGATGGCACGGGTGTGGTGTAGTGAGCGGGGAATCCGCCCCCGATATTCAGAGTCTCCGGCCGGATGCCGTGGATCAGTAGGCAGCGAAAAAGCTCTGCCGATTGGGCAATCGGTTCTTCCCATTGTCCGGGATCGGTCTGCTGAGAGCCAACGTGAAAGGCGATGCCGTAGGGAACGAGGCCGAGGGCTCGGGCACGGAGCAGCAGATCGAACGCCATCGCCGGCTCGCATCCAAACTTCCGTGATAACGGCCAGTCGGCGCCTTTGCCGTGTGAGAGCAACCGTGCGGTGACCTTTGCCCCTGGAGCGTTGGCGGCAATCTTCTCCAGCTCAGCGGCACTGTCAAACGAAAACAGATCGATGCCCGCGGCGTGGGCATCGGCGATGACAGCGGCCTTTTTGATGGTGTTGCCGAACGAGAGTTGGCGCGGTGACACGCCGATCGCGAGACACTGCTCGATCTCCGCAGCGCTCGACACATCAAAAGAAGCGCCGATGCCTGCGAGCGCCCGAATGACCTCTGGCAGTGGGTTCGCCTTCACGGCGTAGAAAATGAGCGCTTCGGGCAGCGTGCACTGCAACTCGAGGTAGTTTGCGACGACGTCAGCAATATCCATGGCCAGAAAGGGCGTGGGCAAATTCGTGGTCTCGAGAAAACGCGCGATTCGGTTGCCCAGGGACGGACGTCGGCACGTTGGCATGAGGACGAGGTCGGCGGACCGGCGAATAGCCAAGTCGGACGTAGGCGACGGGTGCAGGTATGGACAATTCACGGGTCTGTTGAGATCGCGCCAGCCAGACGCAAAAGTGGACATCGGCGCTATCATCGTCGCCGACTCCCTGGGCGGTTAAGGCGATCATGGCGGGTGGCCAGGTCACACAATGGCTCGCGCGCTGGCGCGCAGGCGATGGTGAGGCGCTCGAGCGGCTCGTCCCGCTCGTCTACGACGAGCTGCGTCAGGTAGCCCGGCGGCAGTTGCGCCGTGAATCGCCCGGTCACACACTCTCGGCCACGGCGCTTGTTCACGAGGTCTACCTCCGTCTCCTGCAGCAGCGTCAACTCGCCGCCACCGACCGAGACAGTTTTCTCGCCATTGCCGCTCAGACGATGCGGCGCATTCTGGTGGATCACGCGAGAACCCGTTCCCGGCTGAAGCGTGGCGGTGACGATCACCCCGTCAGGCTTGAACCTGGAGACGACGTGCCGCTTCTGACCGACATCGAGGTCGAAGAGGTGCTCGCGATCGATGTGGCGCTCGAGCGCCTCGCGCAGGTGGACGAACGCGCCCTGCGCGTTGTGGAGTGCCGGATCTTCGCGGGGCTCACGCTCGAGGAGACCGGAGAGACGCTGGGCATCTCCGCCAAATCTGTGCAGCGAACGTGGACGACCGCCCGGGCGTGGCTTCGGAAAGAGATCGGCCGTGTCCAGTCGTAGAACCACTTGCCGCGATCACTGAGGGAAGGGTCATGGACCACTTGCACTGGCAGCACATCGAGGAGCTCTTCGAGCTCGTGCGTGCTCAGCCCCTTGAGGCGCGCCGACGGTTTCTCGCCGAGGCGTGTGGGCCGGATGTCTCGCTGCGGGATGAGATCGAAGCGATGCTGGCTGCCGACCGCCCCGACCGCGCCCTGGGCATCGAACGATTCATCGTCGATCGGACATCCGACGCTCGAGTCGACGATCGGTTGATCGGCAGCTGTCTCGGGCCGTGGCGCCTCGTGAGCGTCCTCGGACGTGGTGGGATGAGCTCGGTCTATCGAGCCGAGCGCGCCGATGGCCAGTATCGGCAGGACGTGGCCGTCAAGATCCTCCGATCGGGCCTCTGCGACCCCTACGCCATCGAGCGCTTTCGCACCGAACGACAGCTGCTCGCGCAGTTGACGCATCCTAACATCGCCGCCCTGCTCGACGGCGGCATCGCGCGCGACGGGACGCCGTATCTGGTCATGGAGCTGGTCGAGGGTTCTCCGATCACCGAATGGTCTGCCGCCCAGCGCCTTCCGCTCGAGGCGCGGCTGCGTCTGTTTCGCGTGGTGTGTGATGCCGTGCAGCATGCGCATGGCGCCCTCGTCGTGCACCGCGACCTCAAGCCATCGAATATCTTCGTGTCGCGGTCCGGCAACGTGAAACTGCTCGACTTCGGCATTGCAAAGCTCCTCGATGCGGACGTCAGGGACGGTGGAACGCCCGCCACGCGCCCCGAGATGCGTCTCATCACGCCAGAATATGCCGCGCCGGAGCAGCGGCAAGACAGGCCCATCACGACCGCGACCGACGTCTACGGTCTCGGTGTCGTGCTGTACGAGCTGTTGATCGGGCGCCGACCCCGCGAGTTCGGCGCCACCAATGGGTCATCGCAGGCGCAAGACCGGAGTCCCTCTCCAGTCATCGCGCCGAGCGAGGCGGCGCGTCGGCCCACCGCCCGGAAGACGACGCCCGAGGGCGCACCAGAGTCACCAGCCACCGAGGCGACGTCGAACGTCGCCGATCGACGCAAGCTGAGCCGACGGATTCGCGGCGACCTCGATCGCATTATCCTGACCGCGCTGCGCGAGGAGCCCGAGCGCCGCTACGCGTCGGCGGGTCAGCTGGGTGAAGAGATCGAACGGTTCCTGGGTGGGTACGCCGTGCTCGCCCAACCCGACACCGTGCGCTACCGAGCGCGCAAGTTCGTGGGTCGGAACCGCCTCGCCGTCACGGCGGCTGCCGTGTTCGTCTGGTGTATTGCGGCCTTCGGCGTGGTCGCCACGTTGCAGGCACGCGCACTCGCTGAGCAGAGTCGCGTCGCCGGGCTCGAGCGCGACAAGGCGGAACAGGTCGTGCGGGTTCTGGTCGACTTGTTCGAGACCACGAATCCGGCAGTCCGACCGGACGGCGATCGCATGTCGATTCGCGAGTTCCTCGCAGGCGCCGAGGACCGCGCCCTCGCGCAGCTGCGCAGCGCTCCCGTGGTGAGAGCGAAGCTGAAGGAGGTGTTCGGCCTCATCCACTTTGAGCGCGGCGAGTACACGCCAGCACGCGAGGCGCTCGAGGAGGCGCTCGCAGAGCAGCGCCGCCTGGTTGGTTCGGATCACCCCGACGCGCTCGAGTCTCTGCACGCGCTTGGGCAAGTCGTGTACGACGCATCAGACGAATCACGAGCCCGCAGTCTTCTCCAGGAGTCGCTCGAACGGCATCGCCGCGTGTATGGCAACGAGCACGAGAAAACTGCGCGAGCGCTGTACGCCCTTGCCCCTCTCGCGGCGAGCAAGGATCTCGACGCCGGCCGAGCGCTGCTCACGCAGGCGCTCGAGATCCGGCGGCGCGTGCTGCCGGAGAACCATCCGGATATTGCGATCAATCTAGGAGCCCTTGCCATTGACTCCATCAAACGCAACGACCTGGAAGGGGCGCGCGAACTGTACCGGCAGGCCTTCGCCGTCTTCCGTGATCCGGGCGAGCGCCACCATCCGCGGGCTGTCGCCTTGATGAACAACTACGCGGCGCTGCTCGGCACCATGAACAGGTATGCCGAGGCTGAGACGGTGCAGCGAGAGGCCCTTGCCATCGGTCGGCAGGTGCTGGGCCCAGGCACGCTGACGGTGGCGAATCTGACCAACAACCTCGCCGTGACGCTGACGTCGCTCGGCCGCCTTGCCGACGCCGAACGCGCGTTTCGGGATGCGTTCGAGCAGCACCTGGCCATTCTCGGCGAGGATCACTGGCGCGTGGGAAACATCGCGCGCAACATCGGCCGCATCTTGGCCCTGCAGCAACAGTACGCGACAGCGTTGCCGTGGCTGGATCGGGCGATCGCGAACGCGGCAGCCGCGAAGACATCCGAAAGCCCCGGCCTCGAGAACATGCGGGTGCAGCGCGCATGGATCCTGTTTCGTCTGGGCCGGAGCGCAGAGGCGCTCGAGGCCGCCACCCGAGCGATCTCAGCCCTCGAGCACATGAAGGATCCGAACGACGGGTACGCCTTAGCCTCGGCGCGTACCACGCAGGCACAGTTGTTGTCCAGGATGGGGCGGCCCGAAGAGGCAGAGGCTCCAGCACGCGCGGCGCTGGCGTTGTTTGCACAGTGGGGCGACGACAATCCCAGTTACGCTGCTGCGGAATGCGAGCTCGGACGTGCGAAAGTGCTGCAAGGCGCGATCGCCGAGGGAACAGCCGCGCTCGCCCGATGCCTGCCCATTTATCGCGCCTGGGGTCAGGCCGACCGCGAAATCATCGAGTCGATCGAGCGATTGCTCGCTGAGGTCAAGTAGTCGTGAGCATTCAGACTGACCTTCGATGGCGGGCAGGCACCCTATGGAGACCTAGAGGACGAGTCCTCAAACCCGATGCGCCACGTGGGTTCAGTTGCCGAAGACCTTCCAGGCGGGTGTCTTCGCGCTGGAGCGCCTCGGCGAGTTCCTCAACTTTCGAGCGGTAGAGGTGTACGAGGCATAAGCCACACGGGCGGAGACAAGTCGGGTGAGCGAGTTCTGGCGCGAGCTGCCCGGGGGCTGAGCGGGCTGAGCGCCGACTTTCAGGAGGTGGACCAGACGGTGATCCACAGCAGGTCTCCCTAACCGCCGTCGCGACGGTCGCTCGACGTGTCGTCCGTGGGCGGCGACGTCGATGGGGGTATTGATGCCTGGCCTACCGGCCTGCGCCATAGATCTCGATTGAGAGCGCGATGGACGGGTACGATCCCTCCCCCCATAGTCGTCGCGAAGATGCGAGTGAGCTCGGCACCGAAGAAGAACACCTGCGCTGAGTAATAGACCCACACGAGCAGCGCCAGCACGCTGGCTGCGGTGCCATACGGGGAGCCGCCCGCCTGAGTGACAAATGTCGAGAGAATCAAACTCCCGATGTCGAACAGCAACGCGGTAGCGATCGCGCCCACCCATGCGTCGCCCCACGCGACGTACGCGTCGGGAAGCGTCTTGTACACGAGCATGAACACCGCCGTCATGAGCAGCAGGCTAATGATGAAGTTGATCAAGTGGAGAACGACGGCAGGGAGCGGCAGCGAATCATGGAAATACGATCCGGCCAGAGCGATCGTGGTGTTGACCATCATCGAGAGCACGACCAGGATACCGGCACCGACCGCAATGAGGAATGCATACATCCGGTCCGTGAGCATCTCGCGAGCTGCGGCAACAAGACCACTCTCTTGCGACGGCGGTGTTCGCACTCTCCACACAAGGTTCATGGATTGTCGCAATTCGTTGACGAACGCAGATGTCGCGAGGAACAGCGTCACGAGCCCGATAACAGTGGTGATGATTCCGCCGGTCGCGGTGACGTGTTGATCGAGCATCAGTTCGGCCGCGCGTGCGCCCTCCGGGCTCAAAAAGCGCTGAAGCCAAGGTGAGAGCTCCGCGCGCGCTCTCATTTGTCCAATAACGATTCCTGCGATGCCCGTGATCACGATGAGAACTGGCGCGATCGAGAACAGGGTATAGAACGCGAGCGCAGCGCCGAGTCGTGTCGCATTATCCGCCGACCAGTCCGAGTAGGCGCGTGCGAGGAGCCGGGCGAGGCGCGTCGGGCGTAGCGCGAAGATGGCCCGACACTGGCGCCACACGCTGAAGTGACGCTGTGCGCGAACGGCGGGAGTTTCGGGACTACTCAGCTCTCTGGGTTCGGGCTTCATATGTGCGAGCGCGCGTCATTCTGGAGGTCTGCCCATGTTCGTCCCGAACAACGTGCCCCCTGAGCAAAGGATACAGCCGCCAATAGAGCGGAGGTCGATCTCGACTGTCCGGGGCGAGCGCCTTGCACGGACGCCGAGCGGTTTCGCTGATGATTCCGTGTCAAGTAACGACCCACCTCATCAGACTCGATGAACTGCCTGCCGCGCGTGATCACTCCTCGCCTGTTCCTGGGCGCCGAGTAGGAGTAGAGTTCGGAGCGAGGAACGGCACATGGTCACCACCGATCCCTACGAAGACGGCACCCAAGAAACCCGCCTGGATTTCACGGCGAATGACTTTCGGATCGTGCGGGCGCTCGATAGCCTCCTGATCAGTGCCAAATCGATCAGGGGCGACGCGGTCAGCGCCGAAGACATCGCAGCCCGCGTGCATACGCTGCGACATCTGTTGAAGCAGGTGGGACACGACGTATGAGCGGCACCATCACACAGCTCCAGCTGGACCGAGGCGTGGGAACGCTTCTCGGCGAGGACCGCAAGAGCTACACGTTTCGACGCAATGACGTGCGCGCGGTGTGGTTCCACGACCTGACGGAAGGGGCGACTGTCGTCTTCGAGCCTGGCAAGAACCTTTCAGCGACCCAGGTTCGCCCGGTCAGCGCTTCCGTCTGATCCCAAGCCAGCGCCTGAAACCTTCGCGCTCTGGCCCGACCAGCGGTCTGTTCTCTTGTGGACACCGCCATTCTCCGGCCAGTTGTAACGTACAGAGACGCCATCGCATGGCTCGGGAAACGCTTGAGGGAGCTTCGACCCAGATGGAACGAGGCGTGGTTGAGACGGTTCGCATGACCGGTGCGTGGATCACCCGGCTGGCCGAGGACGAGCGAAAGCGCGACGAGGTGCGCTTGCGCGCGGCGGAAGTGGAGGCCCGGAAGGCCGAGCTCGTGCGCGTTCACGGGCAACGGTTGTTCGACGAACTCCGCGCCACCCTCGCGCGTGACATCGATTCGTTTCGCAAGGAGTTTCCGGGTGATTCGCCCCGCGAGATCATCTTCGAGGCCGTTCAGGGTGGGGGGGGCTTCGCGGTTCGCAAACCACGAAGTCCGACGGCAATTCTCACTGTCACGCCGCACTTGCCCAAGGCCTCGATCAGTTGCGAGTATCAGTTCACCTCGACCAACGGCATGCCGCCGCGTGAAGATCGGTTCGACTTCATCTTCACCAGCGTTGCTGACGGCACGCTGCACATCAAACAGCAGAGTACGGCGCAGGTGTTCACGAATGCCGACGCGCTCTCCGAATATCTGCTGATCCCGGTCTTCACGGGCCGCCCTCTGTGAACGGAAGGCGGTGCGCGGCTTGCCAACCGAAGCTCGCCCGGAAATCAGGACCTTGAGAAAGTTGGCTCGCCGATCAGTCCACAGCGACAGGACGTTCAGTCGTGTACGTGCTCGCTGGCCGGCAACGCGCGCAGCCGCAGGTCGATGTGGCGTTGGGACTCTTGAGATGATGCTCCTTCTAACGATACTTGTGCATCTGGCAGCGCTGGACACATTCCCCGTTCACGCGAGCCTGACGTTCTCGCCGCGCGGCCCCTTGGGTCCCTGACCGCGCTCGAAGGTGACCGCCTGTCCCTCGTGAAGCTCGTCGAAGGTGACCTGCGTACAAGCCGAATTGTGAAAGAAGTACTCGGTCCCATCACCAGCCAAGATGAAACCGAATCCCTTGCCGCTAACCAGACGTTTGACCGTGCCGTTCAGAGTGGCCATCGTGGCTCCTTCGCGTTAACGCTGATGTGTTGGTTTTGTGGTGACGGGCTGCCAGCCGATGAATGAGCGGCTTGGACGAAACAGGTAACGCCAGAAACGCGCGAGCCTCCTCCGCCGCCGAACGCCGCGCCGCTGGTGAGCGGCCCCGCTCCCGACTCGCTCGTATTCGAGCCGCGCCTCAGTAGAGAGCCTGGCTGACTCGAGCGTCGGGTAGCGCGCCCACGCCGCCGATAGGTTCGTGGCGGTTCCGCGTCGCATCGTGGGAATCAGCTTGAACATCCTCTGACACCCCAACGTGGAGTGTCTCGCGATCCCTCGACAAACGATGTCTCGCATTGCACAGCGCTCCAGGACCCATCGGCCCACTCACGGACCTTTCCTGCTGTCAGTTGGCGACGAGCGCAGAACAGCACCGGCACCGATGGCACCAGACCGCCACCAGATGGGCAGGTTCATCCCGTCCGATCTCGCACGACGTCGACGCCGCCACGGAGGCGACATCGCGTCAAGCCCTCCACTGCCGGCGAATTCGATGGACGATGCGCGGCAGCAGACATTGGCGGATCATCGCGGCTGCGATCGACGCGCGAAGGAGAGTGGGACAGCTCAGCCTCCAACTAACACCGGAACCGAGAGGAACTCGTCAGGATCCCGGGAACCGAATATCTGCGCCCGTGTGCAAGATGAGACAGCCTGCGATCGACGACTCGCGTAATGTTGGTGTTTTCGTCTAAGTACATACGTGGGGCCGGTGGCGGTCGGAGGGGCAGATGCATACGGCTCTGGAAGGTGAACTTGCGCAACTGGACGCACTCGCTCCTGGTTATGCGAGCGAGTGGAACGCCATCGTCACATCGCGTGCCAGCGTACTGCTCGAAGGACCGCGCGACTCGACGCAGGCAGCAATCGCCCTGCTGACGCCTCACATGACGGAACCGATTCTGTCTATGCGCGGCGGAGCCTCCTGCGAAATGACAACAGGTGAAATCGGCGGAGTCATCCTCGAGGACGTCGGCGAGCTCAGCGCTGAGGACCAGGAACGATTGCTTGGATGGCTTGATGCCACCCGGCCGTTCACGCAAGTCATCGCGACGACAGCCAGCCCGCTCTTTCACCACGTGTCGCGCGGCCGGTTCACGGCGGCGTTGTACTATCGTTTGAATGTCATCCTCGTGACCGTCGGGATGCCTGGCATCTGACTAGGCGCGTCAAGTTGGCGACCGGCGGTTCAGCATCTGCCGTCATTCCGCTCGTAGAGCTGGCACGGAGCGGTCTGTTCTGTTGTGCACACGCCCATTCCCCCCGCTGGTAGTAGGGTAGAGGCATGGCTGTCGTCATCACGCGCACAGTGGTCGTTCCCGGATGGCTGCTGGCGTGCGCGCTCGTCGTTACACTGGCGCCGTCGGCGGCGGTGGCGACCGGCCTGCTGCTCCTCAGCAGCGGGCTCGCCTTGGCGGCGAATCTCGTTGGCAGAAACACCGTCCATCCACTGGTCGCCGACAGACTCCCGACGATCGATGTGAGGCCGCTCAGCGTCACGGCTGTAGAGCGCCCAGCGGTCCGGCCACGCTCGTGGCCAGATTCGGGATTCCGGAACATCGGGCGAGGCACGAAGGGCGGCTGAGGGAGACGCTCAGGATGATTCAACTCCTCTGGCTGTCGATCCCCGCGATTGCATTGACGATGTGGGCGTGCTCTCAGGTTTAGCGCGTTAGAAGACGTCGCTCCGCCAATACAACACCTCCTCGCGGGAAAGCCGCAGTTGTTTTCCCGCGCCTATGAGGAACCGCCCCAACATCACCTCTGTCGAAGGCCGCGCCGATACGATCGTGACCTGGGGAGGCACGAACCCAGGCGGCAGCCACCCGCGGATGATCGGCCGTTGTTCCACTGGTTCGCGTGCGATGAGTGCTTGAAGGATGGCGCCGACACGTGCGCCAGAGGGGTCACGGTCGCCGCATTCTTCAATCGTCCACGTGCGGTCGACGATGCCGACGACCATGTAGGCGGCGGCCGTGATGCCTTCTTCAGCGATGACGAATTGGAGCTGGCGAACACCGGCGGATCCCAACCCCGCCAGCAGTCGCTTCTTCGTAATGACGTACTTCACAAGATCGACGTCTCGATCGAGGTGGAATCGGAATTGACTGGCACGGGCCTGACCGATCGCGGCGATCGCCGCCAGATCTCGGTCCTCGCCACTGCGTACCAGCATCATCGGCGCGCCGTACCGCGACGATTCCACCACCTTCAGCTCGACATCCACCGTAGGGATCACCTCGAAGGACTCAGGTGCATAGCACCTCCGGTCCGTTGTGATAAAGAGGAGCGCAAGATCCGCTCCGTCCCGCCTCGCGTCGTCGATCAACCGATCGACCAGCACCCGCGCATGACAGCCGTCGTGGCGCGCCGGGTCGGTGCACACCGCGCCAATTCCGCAGATGCTCACACGTTGCCGATCGATGGTCCCCGTGAGGTCGTATCGCTGCGCGCTGGCCAGCACGTCAGCCCCCTCCACGAGCGCAAATCGACGCTGATGACGCAGCGCCCAGGCGGTCTTCCTCTGGGCCGCGTCAAATTTGGCGAAGGCTTGGCGACTCAGACCTTGGTGCGAGACGGGGTACGTCGTATCCAGGATCCGTTCGAGAATGGCGCCTTCAGCCGCCACAACGGTGGGCATCTACAGAATCGTTTAGCGCAGTGCCACTGAAGCCCAGATGATCACTCCGATCGTCAACGTGATCCCTGCGATCACGCGCATGTTCCGTGCGACACGCACGTCATGGCGCGTCCCCTTCGCTTGCCACTGTGCCCAACGCTCGTCAAACGTGAGGGTTGGCGCCGTCTCTGCGGGGGATCGGCTGACGACGACCGCGTCTCTGTATTCACTCATGATGTGATCTCCACGATTGGGGACTTGCCTCGCACGTGCCGGATCAATCCATCGGCACCACGAATCGCCATCAGCGCAACGGCGCCAGCATGGCGTTCGACGGCCGCCGCAACTGTTTCAATGACACCGAGCTTTCTCAGTACGTGCCTGCGCCCATGCCCGGCATCGCGGCGTCCATATTCTTTTCAGGAATCTGTGTGATGACCGCTTCCATGGTCAGCAACAGCGATGCGATCGACGCGGCGTGCTGCAGTGCGGAACGGACCACTTTCGTGGGATCGATCACGCCCGCCTGCACGAGGTTCTCGAACTTTTCGGTCTGCGCGTTGAACCCTTCCTCGGGACCCATCTCCCGCACCTTCTGCACGACGATTGAGCCCTCGTGGCCCGCGTTCGTTGCAATCCAGCGCAGCGGCTCCTCGATCGCGCGAGCGATAATCTTGACGCCGACTTGCTGATCGTCGTCGAGCTTGAGTTCTTGGAGCACCTTCGAGGCCCGCAGGAGCGCCACACCGCCGCCTGGCACGATGCCCTCTTCCACGGCCGCCTTGGTCGCGTGCATCGCGTCCTCGACGCGAGCCTTTTTCTCCTTCATCTCGGTCTCGGTGGCCGCGCCGACCTTGATGATCGCCACGCCACCGACCAGCTTGGCGAGCCGTTCCTGCAGCTTCTCGCGGTCGTACTCGGACGTCGTGTCCTCGACTTGCGCGCGAAGTTGCTTGACGCGTCCCTCGATCGACGCCGGGCTGCCGGCGCCATCGACGATCGTGGTGTGATCCTTGTCGATCGTGACTTTCTTCGCCTGGCCGAGGTCCTCAATCTTGAGAGAGTCGAGCTTGATCCCCAGGTCCTCAGTAATGGCGCGGCCGTTGGTCAGAATGGCGACGTCTTCGAGCATGGCCTTGCGACGGTCGCCGTAGCCGGGCGCCTTCACCGCGGCAACCTGGAGCGTGCCGCGCAACTTGTTGACGACGAGCGTCGCCAGCGCCTCTCCCTCGATGTCCTCCGCGATGATCAGCAGCGGACGGCTCAGGCGCGCCACCTGCTCCAGCACCGGTAGCAGATCCTTCATCGAGCTGATCCTCTTCTCATGGATCAGGATGACCGGATTCTCCAGCACAACCTCCATGCGCTCGGGGTCAGTCACGAAGTACGGTGAGAGATAGCCGCGATCGAACTGCATGCCTTCGACGACCTCGAGCGAGGTGTCGAGCGTCCGCGCCTCTTCGACGGTGATGACGCCGTCTTTGCCGACTTTCTCCATCGCTTCGGCGATAATCCGGCCGATGGTCTCGTCGTGGTTCGCCGAAATAGTGCCGACCTGGGCGATCATGGGACCCGTCACGGGCTTGGACCGTGCCTTCAGCGACGCCACGATGGTCTCCACGGCCCTTTCAATGCCGCGCTTGATCGCCATCGGGTTTGCGCCCGCTGCGACGTTCTTCGCGCCCTCGCGATAGATCGCCTGGGCCAGGACCGTGGCCGTGGTGGTGCCGTCCCCGGCGACGTCCGACGTCTTGCTGGCCACCTCGCGCACCATCTGGGCGCCCATATTTTCGAGCGGGTTCTTCAGCTCGATTTCCTTGGCGACCGTGACGCCGTCCTTCGTAATCGTGGGCGAACCGAATTTCTTGTCCAAGATGACGTTGCGACCCCGGGGGCCGAGCGTCACCTTCACGGCATCGGCCAGCTGGTTGACGCCGCGGAGGATCGCCTGCCGCGACTGCTCGCCGTACACAATCTGTTTGGCCATTGCGCTTTTTGCTCCTGATGCTTCAGAGATGCGGTGGGCCTGCCGGAGCAGAGCCCTACTTCTTCGTCTTCTTCGTCTTCGTCGTCTTTTTCTTGATGTCGCCTTCTCCGACCACCGCCAGGACGTCGTCTTCACGCATGATGAGGTATTCGTCCCCATCGAGCTTGATCTCCTGGCCGGAGTACTTGCCGAACAGAATCCTGTCGCCCGGCTTCACGTCGAGCGGGACGCGCTTGCCATCGTCTTTGGACTTGCCATTACCCGCGGCGATGACTTTGCCCTGTTGCGGCTTTTCCTTCGCGCTGTCGGGGATAATGATTCCACCGACTTTCTGTTCGCCTTCGTCGATGCGCTGAACAACGATGCGGTCGTGTAGGGGTCTGATAGTCATAGATGTCGACTCCAGCGTGGCGCGAATGCGTGAATCAGCTCGGACGTGTCATACACTCACAGCATCGAGGGCCGCCCTCGAGCGCGCCCTCGTAAGCCGTCTCGTGGGCCCAGCCCGCGCGATGCCTGCCCGGGTGACCTGTTGCCGAAATCGGACGGCACCATCGTGCGAACGTCCGATGCTGCGCGCGTTCGTCGTTGGATCGCCGCCGGAACGCCCCTGACATGCCACAATCGCGCGCCGGCGCTGACGACGATCCCCAGCACTCTGCGCATGACAACCGCGGTCCGTGAATCCACATCGATCGAAGGCAGCACTGCGACAGCCGTTCCTTGAGGGGTGTATGTGTGCGGCACCGGGCCCCGGACGGCGGATACCATCAACGCGAGCAGCGCCGATACCGCCAACGCGTGGCCCAGCAACTGCAGGAGACCGGTCGTCGCCCCAAACGGTGGGGCCAACAAGGCGATCAACGCGAACAGGATCATCCATACCGGAACGACGACCGCGCGCGCGAACAACACAGACATGGCGGTCACCTTTTTTCTTTCAACCACGGTGCTTTCATCCCTTGTCACTGTCCATCCGCATGAGGTCCTGTACATCGCCGTCAAGACCGAGCGCCGCTCGATCGTCGCGCCCTCGGTGCCACATTCGCTGGATGGCCATCGCCCCGGCGCCGTTCAATCCCCTCCGCAGCACGAAGGTGATGATGACGGCCGAAGCGGCGACCACGGCACCCAGGAGTAGGACGCCCTTAGGGACGATCGGCGGCGACGACAACGCCACCAGTCCCACGACAACGAACCATGTCGGCACGACGCACATCCGTCGGAGCAGAATCGACATACGGCTCACCTCCGATTCGTCATTTCAATCAGCAGCCGCACCAGCAGTGCCACGGGCGCGCCAACCAGGAGAATCACGAGCGGGAGCAGCCAGATCACAAGCAGCAACATCAGCGCGTCGTCGAGAAGTCCCAGGAGCGTGTGGAAAGGACTCCTTGCGCTGCCGCGTTCAGCCCGTCCGCCGACGCGCGTCTTGTGACCAATTGGCGTCTCCGCCGTCGCAACCGCCCAGCGTCCGTACGAGGCGCTCGATGTGGTCACGATGGCTCTTCCACCGTGTGCACTGGATTGGTCGTTGACTTCGCGTCTCTGGATTTACTCATGACGTCATCTCGGCACCCTGGTGCCTTCTGGCCTGGCTGCTTGAATATGCGACCCCCGGCGAAAAAAGAAGGCGGGGTTCCTCGACCCGCCTCCACTGCAGTGACTTACGCAGCTACTGCGACCTTGATCTTGTTGGGCTTGGCTTCCTCACGTAGGGGCAGGCGGACCGTCAGCACGCCGGCCTTGTACTGGGCGCTGACCTTGCCAGCGTCGACCGTCGGAGGCAGCGCGAACGTCCGCGCGAACGAGCCATAACTGCGCTCGATGCGATGGAACTGCTCCTCGGTGACTTCGGTATCGAGCTTCTTCTCGCCACTGAGCGTGAGCGTGTTGTCTTCGACCGTGAGCTCGATCTCCTCCTCTTTCATGTCTGGCAGCTCAGCCTTCAGCACGAGCTCGTGCTGGCCGTTGCTGTAAATGTCGACCACCGGCACCCACGCGCCGCGGTTGAGGTCTTCCTGAGGCCGGCGGTAGAAGCCCTCGAGCACCCGGCTCATCCTCTCCTGCAGCGCGGCCATGTCACGGGACGAATCCCAACGAACGATAGTCATGATGATTCTCCTTTGCTGTTACTCTGTCGGCGGGACTTCCCCGCCCCTCGCAACGAAACTGGGAAGCCGACGCGCCAGCCGTGTCGGCTTCAGGCAGTCGCGCGAGCACCGATCTTGTGGAAGGTCGAGTTGGACACCTCATACGTCTGCACCTGAGGCGTGCCCTCCACCACCGGCTCCAGTGCCTTCAGCACACCGGCATACGTGCTCCGGGCATAGGTCTCCGCGTTTTCTTTCAGGTCCCACACGCTGATACCGACCGCCTCCGCTCCGCCGGCGGCGACGAGCGAGATTTCGTCCTGGAAGCCCTTCTGCTTTCTGAGCACGGGGATGATGTCCTGGTCGAGGAGCCGGGTGAACTCTCCTGCACGACCGGGCTTGAGATGGAAGGAAACGGTGCGAGCAAACATGTCAACCTCCTGGTTGGCGTGCCTAAGAGGAGGGACCAGATAACCTGACTTAGTTCAGAGCATCTGAAGGATCAGAGGGTAGGCTGCAATCCCGTTAATCATTCTCGGTTAATTAACCTGTCATGTCAAGCTGGATATGCGATAATGTCGACATAGCCTAAGTTAATTAATCAATAAAGTTAATTACAAACCGGAGGAATTTCCTGTGGATTTCCCGCTCCTCATCCGCCAGCGGCTCAAGGAACTGGGGATCGAGCAAAGGAACTTGGCGGCGGCGGCCCAGGTAACCGAGTCCTACATTTCCCAACTACTGACAGGAAAGAAGGCGCCTCCAGCGCCCGAGCGGACCGACATCTACGACAGGATGGAGACCTTCTTGAGGCTCCCTGCCGGGAAGTTGGCGACGCTGGCAGATCTCAGCCGCATGGACGGCCTGAAGAGAAGGCTGGCGGACCCCCCCTCGCCCTTGTTCAAGGAAGTACGGGAGTTGATTCTTCGCAAGTACGCTTCCGGAAACGCGCAGCCCATCCGTGCGATGTTCGAGAAGGAGCCCTTCGGCGCCCTCGAACGCCTCGTCACCCAGAAGCTGCTGGACGTTGCCAAGCGACTGACGAAACAGGAGTTGAACGATGAAAACTGGCTCCGTCTCGTCGCTCGACTCAGCGACAGAAGCTACGAGCAGATGCGGGTCATGGTGCTTGAGTTCCTGGAAACGGATGTCTTCAACGTTTCGCCCGAGAATTGCGTCACGTTCTTGGATCCGCTGATCGAATCGTGGGACATCGACCTCGCGACGTTCGCGATGGAGATCGTCCTGAACCGCCGCCTAGCGCCCGGGCACCCGAAGAAATTTGAGTTCGTGGAACGGGAACCCGTCCCACCGGTCAACGAAGAGCCGGGACTCCAAGCCTTCCTGCAGGATCCATCTCTGAGGGGCGATGCGACCGCCGAGGAAATTGAGTTTCTCGAGAAGCTGAAATTCACGCGAAACCGGCCAACCCCGCTCTACTACTACCGGGAGCTGCAAAACCTGCGAGACCCGCTCCATTTTCGCCGCGCCCCGGCGGATGTGGCAGCTGGTGACCCGGCCCGGCGCCCAGATGACCGTCTGGCCGATCCTCAAGACCGCACCCTGCTCGCGCCTGAGCGCCGCCGAACTGGGAGTGGATGAAGATGGCGTTCTATTCTCAGTTCGTCGCGCTCGGTTTGCAGGTCAGCTTCATCCAGTACGATCTGATCGTGCTCCAGAAGACGTAGTCCGTCGCTGGCTGATTCATCGGCTGGAACGTGCCGAACAGGCGGTCCCAGATCGTGGTGCTGATGCCGAAGTTCACGACCTGTCGATGGTGATGGAGGTGATGGAGTCGCTCGAGACGTCCCAAGTAGGCGACGCCCGCGAGGTCGTTGCCGCGATGGTGTTGCCAGTGGTGCACGAGTGCGAAATAGTTGTAGCCGGCATACAGCCCGAAGACCAGAAGGGCGTCGAGCCCGGCCGGAAGCACGAGACCGAGCAGCCCCCAGAGTACCAGCGCCCCGGTCATGATGACGAAGAGCGGCGTGCTGATGAGCGCCCTGGGCTCTGCGTGGTGTTGCGCGTGACCCCGCCTCGCCACGGAGGGTGGGCCGTGCAGGACCCACCGATGCACGACGTACTCGATCAATCCCGAGGACATGAACCCCACGATGACCACGCCGCCGGCCACGACAAAGGGACCGGAGAACCCGTTGAGCCCGAGGGCCAGAAATGCCAGCGCGGCGGCCACGTCGCTGAGCATCGCGACCCAGTAATTGGCAGAGCTGTAGACGATCCGATCGAAGGCGCCGAGGAGAATCCTTCGAGACTGAGTAGCCATCGGTGCACCCACTCTATTTCGAAAGCGCCGACAACGCCCGCTAACGCGTTGCCGACGCCGTGCCGGAGTCCGCCAGCCGGTTATGTCGACGTACGCCGGACGTTCTCCGCCCGAGGACCCTTTGGTCCTTCACCGACGTCGAACTCGACGCTGTCACCCTCACGCAAATCCTGCAGCCCCTCGCCGTACACCGCGCTCTGGTGGAAAAAGTATTCCTTCGCTGCATCGCCCATGATGAACCCAAAGCCCTTGTCGACTCGTAACGTTCGAATCGTTCCCGTCATCATCGCCTCCAATTCACTGACATTCCTGGTCGCTTGGCTCGTCCTGATCGACGCGCCCTTAGTACATTCCGCCCATGCCACCGCCGCCCGGCATCGGCGCTTCCTTCTTCTCTTCCGGAATATCGCAGATGAGCGCTTCGGTGGTGAGGAGCAGCGACGCAATCGACGACGCGTTCTGGAGCGCCGAGCGCACGACCTTTGTCGGATCGATGACGCCCGCTTTCACGAGATTCTCGTACGTGTCGGTGAGCGCGTTGAAGCCCTCTTCGTCCTTCATCTCGCGCACTTTCTGCACGACGATCGATCCCTCCTGGCCCGCATTGGTCGCAATCCAGCGCATCGGCTCCTCGATGGCGCGCTTGACGATGTTGACGCCGATCTGCTGATCGCCGCCGAGCTTCAGGCCGTCGAGCACCTTCGACGCCCGAATCAGCGCCACGCCGCCGCCGGGGACGATCCCCTCTTCCACGGCCGCCTTGGTCGCGTGCATCGCGTCCTCGACGCGCGCCTTCTTCTCCTTCATCTCGGTTTCGGTGGCCGCACCGACCTTGATGACGGCGACGCCGCCGACCAGCTTCGCCAGCCGCTCCTGCAGCTTCTCGCGGTCGTAATCCGACGTGGTGTCCTCGACCTGGGCGCGGAGCTGTTTCACGCGACCCTCGATGGCGGCCGACGTGCCCGCCCCTTCGACGATCGTCGTGTTGTCCTTGTCGATCGTGACCTTCTTGGCCTTGCCGAGGTCTTCCAACTTGATGTTCTCGAGCTTGAGGCCAAGATCCTCGGTGATGGCCTTGCCGCCGGTGAGCGTGGCGATGTCCTCGAGCATGGCCTTGCGGCGATCGCCGAAGCCGGGCGCCTTGACGGCCGCCGCGTGCAGCGTGCCGCGCAGCTTGTTGACGACGAGCGTCGCCAGCGCTTCACCCTCGATGTCCTCCGCGATGATGAGCAGCGGCTGGCCGAGGCGCGCGACCTGCTCGAGCACGGGGAGCAGGTCCTTCATGGAGCTGATTTTCTTCTCGTGGATCAAGATGACCGGGTTCTCGAGCACGACTTCCATCCGCTCAGGGTCGGTCACGAAGTAGGGCGACAGATAGCCGCGGTCGAACTGCATGCCCTCGACGACGTCGAGCGACGTCTCCATGCTCTTGGCCTCTTCGACCGTGATCACGCCGTCCTTGCCGACCTTGTCCATCGCATCGGCGATGATCTTCCCGATCGTCTCGTCGTTGTTCGCCGAGATGGTGCCGACCTGGGCGACCATGTTGCCGCTCACCGGCTTCGACATCTTCTTCAACTCGCCGGTGAGCGCCTCAACCGCTTTTTCGATACCGCGCTTGACGTCCATCGGGTTCGCGCCGGCCGCGACGTTCTTCGCGCCCTCCCGGTAGATCGCCTGGGCGAGCACGGTGGCGGTCGTGGTGCCATCACCGGCCGTGTCCGACGTCTTGCTCGCGACTTCGCGCACCATCTGCGCGCCCATGTTTTCCAGCGGATCCTTGAGGTCGATTTCCTTGGCGACGGTGACACCGTCCTTGGTGATGGTCGGCGAGCCGAATTTCTTGTCGATCACGACGTTGCGGCCCTTGGGACCGAGCGTCACCTTGACCGCGTCGGCCAGCTGGTTGATGCCGCGCAGCACGGCCTGCCGTGAGTGCTCGCCGTAGACAATCTGTTTTGCCATGTGATCGTGTCTCCTACTTCTTTTTCTTCGAGCCGGCGCCTTCGATGACGCCCAATACTTCGTCTTCTCGCATGATGATGTATTCCTCACCATCGAGCTTGATCTCCTGCCCCGAGTACTTGCCGAAGAGGATGAGGTCACCGGCCTTGACGTCGGGCCGTTGGCGCGTGCCGTCGTCCTTGACTTTGCCGGTGCCGGCGGCGATCACCTTGCCTTGCTGCGGCTTTTCCTTGGCGCTGTCGGGGATGATGATTCCGCCGACCTTCTGTTCGCCTTCCTCGAGGCGCTGGATGATGATGCGGTCGTGGAGCGGTCTGACATTCATGATTTCGACTCCAGTCAAGAGCGGCTCCCTACCCACGAGGGGGCGCGGGTGGCACGGGCGGGGTCAGCAGATAGGGCTGGTCCCGCAGTTCGCGACTCAGCTGCGCGTGGCGCTGACGCCACGGCTCGAAGCGTCTCGCGATGGCGTCGAGCAGCCGGGCTTTGTCGAGCGACTGCTCGTGAAGGGCGGCCCGGCGGAAGAAACTCGCGCCCAACTCGGCATACCAGCGGATGTTGTGACGTCGACGCATTTGGTCCTCGAAGAATCCCGCCAGGAGCAGGCACTGTGCGCCCGCTGTTTCCATCATCAGGCGGTCGTGCCGCAGGGTCGTGTCGGCCACGAAATGGTCGAAGACCGCGCTGAGATTCGCTCGGAGCCGGCACATCGACGTCGGGTTGTGTGGATACCTGGGCATAGTGCGCCAACAGGCTGGCGTTGTAGAGCAGCTCCTGTCGATCGACGGTGGGGTCGGATATGTCCTGAAGACGCAGAACGAAAAACTCCAGCGTCTGCCGATGATCGATCGCGAGCAGTTCCCGTAGCGGACCCCTGAGACTCACCGTCGACGCCGCCTTCTCATGCGTCGACGAGCCGGTTGCCGATGCACCGTGGCGAGTCAGCATGGTCAGCGTTCGCACGTTCTGTCAGTTCGGGCTGAATGCTCAGACTTGGTCGATGCGGGCACACGACGGTGCCCGTCGCGGCAGCGATGCGGCGGCGTCGCTCACGGCATTCGAGAAAGCGCTCGAAGGGAATGACTTCGGCCGGCGAGTCGACAGACATTGACGCTCCAGTTCTGGAGGCCTTGATGAGGAGCTGAAGCGGAAGGCGCGGAAAATACCGCGTGAAGGCTGCAGGAACTCAGGAAAGCGAACAGCCTCAGTCTACGCTTCTCAGCGCAACACCGCAAGTCGCCTATTCACGCCGTTGACCCTTCACCATCGTAACCACGAGGCACTTCCTTCTATGACGCTCGGAGGTCCGCTGGAAGGGCGGCGCAGTTACGATCGTAGGGGCGTATGCGATGGTGGTGTGTACCCGAATGCACACCGCCAGCGGTGCCGGTCGGACGTGGTATGACGACGAAGACAGACTGGATTTCGCTCATCGAAGCCAGCTACAACCTTGACGGGAGCGACCAGGACTGGCTGGACCTCCTGTTCGACTGCGCAGAGCCCTTGCTCGATCCCGGCATGGCGCGAGGCGCATGGACCTTTCGCTGCACTCCGACGACCTTCCAACTCGGACGTTATCCGACACGTAGCCCCAAGCTGCTGAGGGCCCTCCATCGTGCCGCCCACGCAGCTGCGCCGCAGGCGTGGTTCGATTTGACGTACCGCAGCGGATACGTCGTTGCCACGGGCCGCGAGATTATTTACCCACATCTTCCAGAGACGATTCGTCTTGTCGTGGGATTGACGGGTGGCCGCGCGCAGGACGTCTTTATGGCGGGAGCGCAGAGCGGCACCGCCCTTGGCATTGCGTTTGGTGTGTGGTTGAAGGAGCAGCGGTGCCCCACGCCTCTGGAGCGCAAGCGCTGGCCCTGTATCGCCGCACATCTTGGCGCTGGACTTCGACTGCGCGCCGCGACGCGCCGCCTCCAGTTGGACGCCGAAGACGTCGAAGCCGTGCTGGATTCAGGTGGCAAGGTCCTCGACGCACGCGTGCAAGCCACCAGTACTTCGGCACGCGAGCTGTTGCGTGAAGCCGTGCGCCGTATCGAGAGAGCGCGCACCGCACAGGGGCGCAGCGATCCCGATGCCGCGATGGAAAGCTGGGAGGGCCTGGTGGATGGACGCTGGTCCCTGGTGGATCGCTTCGACACCGACGGTAAGCGTTTCGTCATCGCCGTGAAAAACGACCCCGCACATCCAGATCCCCGTGGCCTAACGCCGCGCGAGCGAGAAGTCAGCGAGTTCGTCGGGATGGGGCGCACGACGAAAGAGATCAGCTACACCCTGGGTGTGTCGTTCTCTGCGGTCACGAACCTGACCACCCAGACGCAAGCAAAGCTCGGCCTGCGCTCACGCACCGAGCTCGCGGCATTCTTTGCTCCCGCCGGCCTGCGAGCGAAGCTGGCGGAGTTGGCGGTCAGTGGTGAAACGCTCTTGTTCGGCGCCTATCCGCTGGTCGACAAACGCCATCTGGAGAAGCTTACGGATGCCGAGCGCCAGGTGGTTGCACATCTGGTTGCGGGATCGACCAATGGCGACATCGCCCGTCGCCGGGGTACCAGCGAAAACACCGTGGCGAACCAGGTCTACGCCATCTTCCTCAAACTCGGGGTCCATTCACGCTCTGAGCTCGCCGCGCGCCTGCACGCAAGGCTCTGATCATTAGGTTGACCCCGCGGCTTTGGTTCCTGCGCGAGCGCGCAGCCATCGCGAGGGTGTGACATTCACTATAGCAACGCCACAGCGATCGGCGAAGAATCCGCATTGTGCACATCTTGTTCGTCACCAGCGCACACAACAGTCTTAGTCAACGTCTGTACATCGAGCTCACCGAACTCGGACATGCGGTGTCCGTCGCTCTTGCCACCAGCGAGCAAGTCATGCTGGACGCTGTCGAAACAACGCGTCCCGATTTCATCATCGCACCGATGCTGAAGAAGCCTATCCCGGAGGCGATTTGGCGTGGTCACACCTGCATCATCGTTCACCCCGGTATCAAAGGCGATCGCGGGCCGTCCTCGCTTGATTGGGCCATTACGTTGGGCGAAAAGACCTGGGGCGTCACACACTTGCAGGCGAAGGCCGAGATCGATGCGGGCGCAATCTGGGCGTCGCACAACTTCCGCATGCACGAGCGTCCCTATACAAAGAGCAGTGTCTATCGCCACGAAGTGACTGAGTCCGCGGTGCGCGGCGTGCTCGATGCGTTGAAGCACTTCGAGTCCGGAGAGTTCACGCCAGAAGCGCTCGACTACGGCAGGCCGGACGTTCGCGGCGAACTGCGCCCAACGATGAAACAGCAACGGCGGACGATCGACTGGAGCAAGGATTCGACCGCTGAAATCGCGCGCAAGATCCGCGCTGCTGACTCGAGTCCCGGCGTGTTGGATACACTGTTTGGCGAACCGTATTATCTATTTGGTGCGCACGAAGAGGACCGATTGAAAGGCGCTCCCGGCGAACTGCTAGCGAGCCGCTGCGGCGCCGTTTGCGTGGGCACAGCAGACGGCGCGATCTGGATCACGCATCTCAGAGCCAAGATGGACGGCGCGATCAAGCTGCCGGCCACGCAAGTGCTGGGCCGGCGCGTCAAGGACATCCCCGAATCACCAATGGCATTCGACGCGGTGGCCGACTATCGGTCATTGCGTGAGATCCGTTATGTCCAGCGCAACGAAGTCGGCTACCTCTACTTCGACTTCTACAACGGCGCCATGGACCCGAGTCAGTGCCGTCGGCTACGCGACGCGTATCGGGCGGCGCGGGCGCACGCCCCCAGAGTGATCGCGCTGATGGGCGGACGCGATTTCTTTTGCAACGGCATCAACCTGAACACCATCGAAGCTGCGGATAACCCGGCCGACGAGTCCTGGCGCAGCATCACGGCCATGGACGACTTCGTGCTGGAAGTCCTCAACACGATGTCACAGCTGACAATCGGCGCGCTGCGCGGCAATGCGGGCGCGGGTGGCGCGCTCATGGCGCTTGCAGCGGACAGAGTCTACGCGCGCGCCGGGGTGGTTCTGAATCCGCACTACAAGGGCATGGGCGGACTCTACGGCTCGGAATACTGGACCTATACGCTGCCGCGCCGAGTGGGGCAGGACATGGCCTCGCACCTCACCCAAGGCTGCGCGCCGCTAGGCACACGCAAGGCGAAAGCGATCGGTCTCATCGACGACGCCTTCGGCGAGGATGTCGGGGACTTCGAGACGCACGTCCGCGCGCACGCCCAGGCTTTGGCGCGGCATCCGCGCTTCTGGAACCTGCTCGAGGCGAAACAAGAACGACGGATCGCCGATGAGCGCAAGAAGCCGCTCGCCAGTTATCGGCGGGAAGAGCTCGCGCAAATGCGGCTCAACTTCTATGGCTCGGACCAGACCTATCATGAAGCGCGCCGCCGCTTCGTCTATAAAGGCACGCTGCCACACCATGCAGCCCACCAGCCTGAACAAGTTCGCCACGCGGTGACGTCCTAATAGGCACGGTCACGCGGATCGGGCGACTGGCCGTCGGACAGAGCATCGTTCTTCACCAGCACACGCGTTGATGGCGACCGCGGCCCCGGAGAAATGGGGCGACAGGAGGCTACGCGGCGATCGCCGCCTCGAACGGAAACACCGACCTGTCGCCCAGTGGGGTGATGACGAGCGCGCCACAGGTCAAGGTTCCGCCCATCACGATCGCGGCGGCGGCTCGTCGGGACGCATTTCCCGGCGCGACGATTGGCGGCCTTGTCGGATGCGGGCCTTCGAAGAGTGCCGCTGGCCGCCAATCAGCCGCCGCGCCACGGCTCTGACGAACCTGCTCAGCTCGGTCCAATGGCTGCGGTCGCCGGCCGTGGCGAACTCCCGGTAACGAGTGCTTATGAACCCGGCAGAGAACCACAGGTTCGTCTCGTGCGTAAACGCACCGTGCAGATCGCCCCGCGCCACACAGCCAAGCCACCGCAGAGCCTCGACGACCGCGCGTTTGTAGATGTGACTTGATACGCCGAACAGCCAGCCCACACTCGAGTGCTCCCACTCCTCGAGCCGCGCCATGGCGTAGAAGTGTCCGTGCCCCCGGTGCCAGCGCCGGTGGTACTTTTTCATGAGCCGATCGGCCGAGACATCGGACATCACGACCAGGTCGGGCACGTACAGCCCCTGCCGACCGGCTTTCCAAAGGCGTATTTGCAGCTCGTGATCCTCCATCGACCCGACTGAATCCTGAACGCGTTGAACATCAGGCCGAAAGCCACCGAACTGTTCCAGCAGATCCTTGCGAATGGCCAGGTTCGCACCGACGAGACATACCTGCCGGCCCGAGCTCGAGAACGGGACGTCGCCATGGTCCTGGGCGGCCAGCGGCGACCAGTGGTCGCGAGTGAGCCACATCGGCGGAGTGGACGCCCAACGCGGGAGAACCTTGCCGCCGATCCAACCTACCTCGGGCCGATTCTCGAAGGTACGCTTGATGGTGCTCACCCAGTTCGGCGCAACCTGCACGTCATCGTCGGTGAACGCGAGGATGGGAGCGCGGGCTTCCAGGACTGCCGTGTTGCGAGCGTACGACAGGCCTTGCCGGCCTTCGAAGACGTAGCGAAGGTTGGAACAGCCTCGAGCGATAAAGCTGTCGACGACAGGCTTGGTGTCGTCGGTCGAGTTGTTGTCGACAACGACGACCTCGTAACGGACGCCGTCAGCCTGCTGGGACAGGACGCTGTCGAGCGAATCGAGAAGCAGCCTG
This sequence comes from uncultured Acidobacteriota bacterium, assembly GCA_963825245.1. Taxonomy (GTDB): domain Bacteria; phylum Acidobacteriota; class Vicinamibacteria; order Vicinamibacterales; family CAVVIG01; genus CAVREM01. The sequence goes on along the minus strand of CAWGSJ010000013.1, from coordinate 81,441 downwards.
CAGCGGTTGTAGGTGCAGATGTTGACCGAGACATCCCAGTCGTCGCTGATGAGCCGCGCCGAGCGCGGGCCCTTTTCTGCCGCCAGCACAGTCATCCGGTCGGGAATGCTCCCCCCGCCAATCGCCCTTGTCGCGGCACGCTGTCCCCGATCTTTACTGCTGAGGCAGGCATCAGCGGAAAGTTGACCGAGGTCTTGTTGTCGGTGCTCGCGGTGCTCGACGACCACCACCTCCTCGTGGCACCAGGTTCGATGGTCCCGTGCAAATGCGGTTCCCGGTCCAGATGTAGTCGAGACAGTGGTCCGTTCGACGACCGGGTCGTGCCTTGGCTCAACCTGTGCATCGCGCGGTCAGGTGCCTCGCCCGCTGGTGAGTGTTGTCATCCCCTGCTACAACCAGGCGCGATTCCTTCCCACCGCCATCGAAAGTGCGCGTCGGCAGCTCTATCGGCCCCTCGAGACGATCGTTGTGGACGATGGCTCGACGGACGACACGAGCGCGACCGCGAATCGCCATGGGGTCCTGGTCATTCGCCAGTCCAACAATGGCGTCGGATCCGCCCGCAACACCGGCCTTGGCGCGGCGCGCGGAGACTTCGTCATCTTTCTCGACGCCGACGACGAGCTGCTGCCGGATGCGGTGGAAAGCGGCGTCGACACGCTGACCAGCCATTCGACTGCGTCGTGCGTGGTGAGGTTGTGCCAGTCGATGGACGCTGTGGGGACGCCCATGCCCACGCAGCATCCGACCGTCGAGACGAGCGATCTGTATCGAGCGTGGCTGCTGCGCAATTTCGTCTGGACGCCCGGCGCGGCGATGTTCCGGCGCCGCAGCCTGGTCGAAATCGGCGGGTTCGATCCGGCCGTTGGTCCCGTCTCGGACTATGCCCTCTACCTGACGCTCGCACACGCCGGCACGGTGTTGTTCGATCGGCGCGAGGTCGTCCGCTACCGCCGGCACGACGAGGCGATGTCCTCCGACCCCGTGCTGATGCTGCGGTCCGTCCTGGAAGTGCTCGATCGAGAGCGTGTCTCCATTCTCCCGAAACACGCGGCGGCTTTTCGCACGGGCCGCCGGTCGTGGCGAGCGTTCTACGGCGAGCAGATCATCGAGCGGCTCCGGCGCGACTGGCGTGAGCGACGCGTCGATCGCTGGCAGCTCGGCGCTGTCTACATGCTCGTCCGGCACTCGCAGGCCGTGCTGTGGGCCAATTTGAAACGCAAGCTCACCCGGGTGATTCGAAGGCTGCCGTCGCAGGACGTGGCAGCCGACCAGCGCTAAGCCGGCTTCGCGACCCGCGACCTCGAGATCGCCGCTGCCAGCTCCCGCGCCTCGTCTGCCTGCGGCAGCCGATGCTCGAACGGCATGCCCACCGGCTCGCAAACGAGCGTGGTGGCAAACGCCTCGATGGCGCGCCGCTGGATCCGGAAGCCTGCCGTCTCGGTCAGCGCGCCCAGACAGCTCGGCGTGACCCCCCAGAACCAGTTGCCGTAACCGTCTGCGCCGTCGAACGGCTTCGAGATCCCGGACTGGTGCGCCACACCCAGCCTCTCAAGATTCCACAAACGCCGCCCGCCTTTCGAAAGTCCCGGATAGAACACCGCTGCGTTGGGAAGACCACGGATTTCCGGAATGGTTGCCGAGCGAAGAATCAATGCGCGGCGGCAGATTCGCCTGAGCGCCACCAGAAGATCGAACGGGCTCGGGTGGTGATAGAGAACGCCAGCGCAGAGGACGACATCCGCTGGTCCAATCTGCTCCAGCGTCGTTTCTTGCGTAATATCGCCGAGAATGAATTCAACCTGCGACCGGCGCTGGCGGTGAGCCTGTTCGAATTCCGGCGTTGGTCCGAACAGATCGACCCCCTTCACAGTCGTAGCGCCCGCCTCTTCCGCGATGAACGCGTACTCGCCGTTGACTCCCCACATGCAGCCGATGTCCGCGAACGAGCGGCCGCGCGCGTGCTCGCGGACATAACCAGGGATGTCCGCATAGCTGCCGGGCCGTTCGCCCCGCGACTCCCGCCAGCGGCGCCACAGGCGATTGAGCGCCGGAACCTTGAGGGCGCGAACCTTCCAGGTATAAAGCATGGGCAGCGCTTTACTCTCCTGACGCTCGACCGGATGTCCTGATCGCCTGCAGAAACTCGTTGCTCACCTCGGTCGACAGAGGCCGACGGCTGCGTCCCAAGCGACGCACGCGTCGGCGCGATTGCCACAGCGCCCAGGGTCCAACGGCATGCCCGACGGCTTCGAAGAGCACGAGACGGATCGGGTAGTCGGTCCAACCTCGCAGCCGGTGGTAGATGCGCGTGGCGTGCGCCATTGGGAGCTCGACGACGAGCCGGATGAGGGCCCGGGGATCGTGATCCCGCAGCAGCGTCGTCAGGTGATACGCCACGTGCCCCTTGCTGTAGTTGAACAGCTGCTGGCGGAACGCCGCCTTCGTCGTTCGGTGCCGATGCCAGACATAGGCTCCAGGCTCGTAGACGATCCGGTATCCGGCCCTGAGCACCTTGTAAAAGAGGTAGGTGTCCTCGCTGCATCCCGTCGGCATGCCCGCGCCAAGCGCCTCGTCCATGAGGCCGATACGGGGGTCGCTGAAAATCGACGCCCGGAACGCCGCGTTCGCCGTGGAGCCGATACGCCAGGTCGGCACGGCGCGGCGGCACCGGCGCATCCGTTCCCCGCTGAACTCGAAACGTTCGAAACCGCGCGACAACCCTCCATACCATTCGAACTGGCGTTGAGCCACCGCCTCGAGCTCGGCCGGAAGCACATTGCCGGTCACGACCATCACATCGTCCTGCCCGAAAGGCGCGACCAGCTTCTCGATCCAGTCTTCGTCCGCGATGACGTCGTCATCGGTGGCGATCGACGATCTGGCTGCTCGATTCCAGGATGCCCGCGTTGCGCGCGTACGACAATCCGGGTCTGGGTTCGGCGATGAGCTTTACGCCTGGAAAGTCTCGGGTTACTGCCGGCGTCACCCCCGAGGGCGGATTGTTATCAACGACGATCAGCTCGACGCGCCTCGGGGTGCGCTGTCGGACGAGCGACGCGAGGCAGCGTCTGAGATCGTCGGGCCGATCGCGGGTGGCGACAACGACAGACGCGCTGATGAAGGGCGACAGCGCCGGCGGCCGCTCGATCGGCGGCTTCTTGTCCAATACGTCCAAGAGCGCGCTGGCGAGAACCCCTCGGCCGGCGATGCTGACGGTGCCGCGGATCGCCAGCTTGTACCAACCGGCGCGCGCGGCGGCGTCACGGACGTCAGCGGCGCTCATCGGGAGTCCCTCTGTGGGGACCTCGATCGAAGCCCAGCGGCTCGCCGCGCTGAAACACGAAGAGCCTCACGGACTGATAACCACGGATGTCGGTCAGCGGCTGGATCGGCTCGGCGACATCGATCGCCCGAACAGCGACGCGTTCGGCTCGCAGATCAGCCTGCGGTGGAAACGAACGCCTCGGCAGCGGAACAGCCGGCTCTTGCGCGTGGTTGCGCTCGACAGCCTGGCTCAATTTCACGGCCTGCTGGTAGCGCCACGGCGCGATCAGCGATCCGAACAGTTCCGTGACGTAGAGAGACAGCGGCAGCCGATCGCGCTTGAGCAGCGCCTTCAACGGGCGCCGGAGATTCCACCACCACAGCCACCACAGACCGAAGAGCACCACGGGGCGCCGTGCCTCGGGGTACGCCGATGCCGTGCGCACGAGATGGGAGTAGAACCCGACCCCGTTGCCGGAGATCTGCCGTCGAAGAGCGCGCCGGGAGCGCCGGTGGCGATGCCGGACGATCGCATGCGGCTCGTAGAACAGCGTCGCTCCTTCGGCGACGACGCGAAAGAACAGCTCGAGATCACCGCCTCCGTTTGTGGGCGTTCCGACGTCCAGCGCCGGATCGAAGCCGCCGATGCGCTCGAAGAGGAGGCGCCGGAACGCCATGTTCGCGCCCGTTCCAAACTTCCCGGTGCCCACGTGCCGCTCCGCAGAGGCCGCCGGCGACTGCGGCGCGACGTGAAAGACTCGCCGGACGAATCCGCGTCCGAATCCGCCATACCGCTCGAAGAGCCACTGGGCTTCGGTTTCGATCTCGGCGGGCAGGACCAGTCCCGTCAGCGCGTCGATCTCGGGTCGCTCGGCAAACGCGGCGGCAATGGCAGCGGTCCAGCGCTCATCCACCAGAACGTCATCGTCGGTGAAGGCCAGCACGTCGCCCGACGCTTCGGCGATGGCGCGATTGCGCGCCCAATCCAGACCGGGGCGGGGCTCGTGGACGTACCGGATCGACGGAAAGTCCCGCTGAACCAGGAGCCTGGTCTGGTCGCTGGACGACGCGTTGTCCACGACGATCACTTCGTGAGGCGGGACGACCTGGCGCTTGATTGCGTTGAGACAGTCACGGAGATCGTCGGCGCGGTCCCGAGTGCAGACCGCCACGGAAAGGCGAGGAAGCTGCCGAGGCGGAGGAGCCGGCCGCTCGTCAAGCAGCTCAGCCAGTGATAACGGCGAATTCAGCGGTCCTCGCTCGAGGGCAGCCGAAACGAGCGTGCCCATGACGCGCGGTCCGAGCTCCCGAGCGATCGCGGCGGCCAGCGCATCGGGTTCGATGCACGCGCTCTCCACCGAAAGCGTCATCTCGCCGAGCGGCACTCCGTGCCAGCGCACGAGCGCGCGAACGTGGCCGTAACCATGGAGGCCGCTCAGGCTCGAGAGCGGCTGAGAGAGATCGAGATCGGCAATCTTGACCGGGCGGAACATCCAGCACGTCGACCTCAGGCAAGCGATGTACCGCAGACAGCGTCTTCACACCTCTAGCAAAAGGAAGAAAGGAAAGCGATGCGCACAGATAGCGTTTTCACACTTCGAGCAAAGGCGTTCTCATAAACGGCATCGGCTCAGCTTGACCTATCCCAGCGGTCGCTGGCGTAATGAGCGACGAAACCACAAACCAACTGGGCCAGCTCATCAGATTCCTTCAATTGCTTCTGTGCGTGTGGCTCGCAGTCGGCGTCGCCGGCCGCGCGGCCGCAGCCGATTACTACCTGAACACCGCGGGCAGCGATTCTGCCCCGGGCACCTCGCCGGCGTCGGCGTGGCGGACGCTCGCGCGCGTCAACCAGGCTTCGCTCAGCGCGGGCGATCGTGTGCACCTCGAGGGTGGTCAGACGTTCACCGGTACGCTCGCGTTCGACGCGGCCGATACCGGAACCGGGCCATTCCCGATCGTCGTGTCGTCGTACGGCTCTGGTCGCGCGACGATTGCCGCCGGCCAGTCGTCGGGCGTGGCAGCGTACAACACGGCCGGCATCACCATCTCGAACATCGACATCGTCGGCGCCGGACGAACCTCGAATAGCGGCTCGGGCATCGAGTTCTACACGGATCTGCCCGGCAACGTGAAGCTCGCTGGAATCCGCATCGACAACGTCGGCGTCAGCGGCTTCGGCAAGCAGGGGATCGTCGTCGGATCGTGGAACGGCGCAACAGGCTTCCGCGACGTCGCGATCGTCAGCGTTCTCGCGAACGACAACGCCCTTGCGGGTATCGCGACCTACGCGGCAGTGCCGAACGTGCACCAGAATGTGTATGTCGGCTATTCGTGGGCGTACGACAACTCCGGCGTGCCAGGGCTGTCGACGAACTCCGGCAACGGCATCGTGCTCGGCAATGTGAACGGTGCCACGATCGAACGCTGCGTCGCGCGGCACAACGGGTGGCTGAACACGAACGTCGGCGGTCCCGTCGGCATCTGGACCTACGATTCAACGGGCGTGACCATTCAGCTCAACGAGTCGTACGAGAACCGGACCGCCAGTTCAGCCGACGGCGGCGGGTTCGATCTCGATCAGAACGTGTCGAATTCCGTCGTGCAGTACAACTACTCGCACGACAACGATGGCGCCGGATACCTTCTCGCACAGGAACCGGCCACCGACGCGCACTCGGGCAACGTCGTCCGCTACAACATCAGCCAGAACGACGGCCGCGCCAACACGTATGGCGGGATACACGTGTGGGGCCGCGTGCGGAACGCGGAGATTTACAACAACACGATCTTCATGTCGGCGTCGCCCTCGGCGTCGCCCCGTGCGGCGACGGTCGTGAGCTGGGGCGTGCCGCAGAATCCTTCCGTTAGCGTTCATTTCCGCAACAACATCTTTGTCAGCGCCGGCGCGGTTCCACTTGTCGAGGTGGATGATGTCCAGCGCGCGTCCTCGGATCTGCAGTTCCAAGGCAACATCTATTTTGCCGCCACGAGCCAGTGGATCATGTACTGGGGCGCCGCCGCGTACACCGATTTCTCGAGCTGGCGGAACGTCACGCATCAAGAGCACGTGAACGGCGCGGCTGTCGGATCAGCCGCGAGTCCGCTGCTCACCAACGCAGGGTTGGCGTCCGCGCTCGGGGACGCCACGCAGTTGGAAACGCTCGACGCCTACCGGCTGCAGCCAGGGTCACCCGCGATCGATGCGGCGGTGAATCTGGCGGGGTTCGGCATTGCGATTGGCGCCAGAGACTTCTTCGGCACCTCGCTGCCTCGCGGCAGCGCAGCCGATATCGGCGCCGGCGAACTGCCACTGGCAGCGAATTCGCCACGCGATTTCAACGGGGACGGCAAACCGGATCTCGTATGGCAGAACGCGGCCACGCGTCAGGCTGTGGTGTGGTACATGGGCGGCGCGCAGGGGAATCTGTCACAGGGTTGGAGCTGGTTGTCCGCTGGCAGGCGCTCCCGGATGGACCCTCGCGGGCGCCGGTGATTTCAATGGCGACGGCAAGCCCGATCTCGTGTGGCAGAACGACGGCAGCCGTCAGGTCGTCGTCTGGTACATGGGCGGGGCGCAAGGAAATATCCTCCAGTGGTCCGACTGGCTCTCGGCGTCGGGAGTTCCTGGCTGGAGTGTCGTCAGCATCGGTGACTTGAACGGCGACGGCAAGCTCGATCTCGTCTGGCAGAACGATGCTACTCGTCAGCTGGTCGTCTGGTACATGGGCGGACCGCAGGGAAATGTCTTTCAGTGGTGGGATTGGCTATCTTCCGCGGGAGTTGCAGGCTGGAGCGTTGTCGGCGTGTCGGATTTCAATCGCGACGGCCGGCTCGATCTCGTGTGGCAGAACGATCTCAGTCGTCAAGTTGTCGTGTGGTATATGGGCGGCCCGCAGGGAAACGTCTTCCAGTGGTCGGATTGGCTGGCGGCCGACAGCGTCCCGGGGTGGCGCGTCGTCGGCACCGGTGATTTCAACAGCGACGGCTCCCCCGATCTCCTGTGGCAGAGCGACGCCACCCAGAGCGTCGTCATCTGGTATCTCGGCGGTTCACAAGGCAATACCTTTCAAGGTTGGAATTGGATTTCGTCGTCTGGCGAGCCTGGTTGGCTCGCGATCGCACGCTAGAGTCCGCCGCGCCGACGCCCTATTGAAGCGAAACGGTTACATTCCGCTTCGGGACGAAGCCGACCGGGATCCGCGTCGTCTCCTTCATCGACGCGACGTCGACGACCGACACGTCGTTCGTCACCGGGTTCGCGACGTAGGCGGTCTTGCCGTCAGGCGTCAACGTCACCCAGCCGGCGCCCTTGCCACCGAGCTCCGCGCTCCCGAGCAGCTTCAGGTCCGGTAGCGAGTACGAATACAGGTAGTTGTTCAACCGGCTGCAGACGACGAGCGTTTTGCCGTCGGCGGTGACCGCCATGCCGTGCGACGGATCCGAGCCCTCGGGCACGGTCATCTTTCCTGGCGGCAACGGTGGATTCTCGATGCGGCGAACTTCTTTTCGCGTCGCGAAGTCCACCACCGCGAAGCCGTTCAATCCGGTCAGTTGCGCGAAGATCCACTTCGTCGATCCGTCGGGGTTGGTGCTGAACGTCATCGGCCGGATACCCAGATCCATCTTCAGCGTCCACGCCGGTTCCTCGGTTTTCGTATCGATCACATTGATCGTGGCGCCGGGAATCGAGCCCGCGACCACGAAACGCCCGTCGGGGGTGACGTAGGCATTGTGAATCGTACCCTCGGTCGGTACCGTCTTCACACGCTGCATTGAGGCGGTGTCGATCACGTCCACGCCGCCGGGTGCCTGCGCGATGCCGACGTAAACGCGGCTGCCGTCCTTGCCGACGGCCATATTGTTCGGACGGCCGCTGAGCGGTACTTTTTTCAGAATCACCAGCGATTTCGCGTCGACGATATCCAGCGTGCTTTCGGCCTCGTCGCTGATGTAGATCCGGCTGCCGTCAGGACTGGCGCCGGCGCCGTGGCCGGCCTCGATGCCACGAATGATCCCAACGACCGTGTTGGTGGCGGGATCGATGAGATGCACGTTGTCGCCGGCGCTGTTGGTCTGAATGATCCGCGGATGGCGAGCGGCGGCGGTGGTGAGCGTTTCGCCCATCACCCACGCCTTGAGCGTCAGCCACTCGGCGTCGTTCTGCGAGCTCCAGTGCTTGCCGCCGTTGTGATAGAAGTCGCCGCCCGCCGACTCGGCCAGCGGATGCAACAGCAGCCGGCTCTTTGCGCTTCCCGGCACGACCACCCGCCGAACGACATCGAAGTTCTTGCGCGACTCCTCGTCAGTCCACGTCAGTCGCCCCGCCGCCGGCGGCTGGAGCCGCAGCGGCGTCCCGGAACCGTGACACGCGATGCAGCGCGCATGACCAGGGCGCTCGGCGAGAAAGATCGGCTGAACGCGCGTCTTGAAGAATTCGAAATCGAGCGCCGGCGCGGACCCCGGCGTCTGTGCGGAGGCCCCGGACGCGAATGCAAGAACGAGGAGCAGCGGGTGGGCGACACGCATGGAGAACCTCCCGACGGGAAATGGCTGCGCGATGACTGGACCCAACGCGCCTTCGAGTCGCGGAGTATGGGTCCGGGCCAGGGCCATGTCAAGGCACGATGATCACGTTCTGCGGGCTCCGCAGTGTGCCGAACGCGCCAGAAAGCGTGTCGATGTTGCAGCCGACGTCCGTCCCGTCGGTGGCAGCCCCTCGGTAGGGGCTGGAGGGCGAGAGGCGATAGTTGCTGATGCGCCAGTCCACGAAGCCGACCTGGTCCAGGGTCGCCGGGTAGAAGTTGTTGGGTGGGTAGGTCGCGGGGTTCGACCCCACGTAGATGCCCTTCAGGATCTGCGACCCGGGGAAATAGTAGGCGATCGTTCCGTTCCCAGGGGCGGTGTTGCCGCCCATGATCGCCCACGCATGGTCGGGGATGATGTTGTTGGTGAGCACGAAGCCCAGGCTGGGGTTGGTGTCGGCGTAGATGGCCGACGTGCCGTCCTGCATCACGGTGTTGTGATCGATCGTGATGTTGTATCCGCCGTTGACGAGAACGAACATCCCAGATCCGCCGAACGTCGCGCGGCTCACGTCCTCGAACAGGTTGTTGCGGATGACGATGTTGTTCGTTTCTCGCGAGGGGTGGGTGTAATCGTGCCCCAGGATGTTGAACCCGGATGACACGTGCCGGACGTGGTTGTTGGTGAACTGCACCTGCTCGACCACCGTCCAGGGGGCCGACCCTTCCTGGTTGCGCGGCGTGAGGACGATCGCGAAGCCCGCCTGCGCCTCCAGCCAGTTGTTCTCCATCAGGTTGCCGTCGATGATGACGCGCCGGCCCGTCTTCAGCTCGAACAGATTCTTCACGTTCCACTTGCCCTCGGTCCGCCAGACGAGCTGCTTCGAGAGGTGGTTGCGGGTGAACGTGATGTCGGACGGCACGAGGTCGGGAATCGACGGGTCGGTTCCGCCGAAACAAACGTTCTCGCTCGCCGCCTCGAGGAAGTTGTTCGAGATGAGGTACGGTCCCGGGCCGTTCCACCCGGCGATGGCCTGGGAGTCCTGGCCGACCGCCTTGATCTGCGCGATGTGCGAGTTGATGATGTTCGTCGCCGCGCTGTTGAGAGCAATCGCCCGCTTCTGGCCGACGACCGGATCGCCGTGCATGTAGACGCGGTCCACGATCAGGTCGTGCGGCACCATGGTCAACGAGCTCTGGGCGGCGGATCCGTCCCCGAGCGCGAGCATGTCGCCCAGGCCCTGCGCGTTCGACAGGAACTCCAGCTGCATCAGCCGGTAATGGTGGGCGCCGGGAGCCGTGGACAGCGCCGGCATGCTGTTCGGGGACCGCAGCTTGGGCAGGAGCGAGGCGTAGGCCGGCATCATGCGGACGTTCGGCCCTGGCAGCGCGCTGTCGGGTGCCCCCGAGCGCAGGGTGATGTGCTCGCCTCCGGTCTTGGCGGGGAGGACGAAGTTGCCCACGAAGGTGGCGCCGGCCTGCAGCAGGATAGTGTCGCCCGGCTGTGCCGCGTTCAGCGCCGCCTGCACGTCGCCCCCGGCTGCGACAGTCCAGGTCCGAGGCACGGTCGCCGAGGACGTATCAGCGGTCTCCACTGGGGCAGCGTGAGCGATGGTGCGGCCGATACCCGTCATCAGCAGCAGGGCACACGTTTGCCACACACCCGCAACAACTCGCGGCATCGATCGTTGTCTCCTGTAGTCGAGGAAGGAAGGAGGACCGCAAGGAAAGTGCCAACCTCTAACGTGGGATGCGCGAGAAAATTCGAGTGTTTTTGCGCGATTCGGGATCCGGCTCCGGCGTGAAAGGCGTAGATGTGATGCCGTAATCGTAATTGTTATCCAATGGCGTGAGAAGACCAGCCGTAGACCCCGATTACTGTCCACCGGGCGACGGCGGCTGTCGGAGATAGTCCTCGCCCAGGCGCCGCAGCTTTCCGGCGAGATCACGGTTGAGATTACGCTGGAAGACGATCCGGGTCTCGGGATCGGCTTCGAGATACCGCCGCAGCGTTGCCACTTCCCAGCGCAATCCACGCAACGGCTCCAGGGTCACCGCGTCGACTTCGGCCGGGGCACCGCTCAGCACGAGTGCCGAGCCAACGATATCCCCGGCCCCCAGCTCACCCAGGGCCCGTCCGTCCTTCGACACACGCACCTTGCCTCGGACAATGAGTGCGATCGCCCCTGGCGCCCTGCCGCGCTCGATCAGACGGTCGCCGGGAGCCGCTGTGGTCCAGGACCCGAGGCTGACAAGTTGCAGGACCTTGCGGGACGGCAGTTCCGCGAACGCGAGCCGACGAACCTCCTCCTCATCTGGCGTCAGCTTGATCGGACGACGCTCGAGGTAGAGACGCCAGGATTGGAAGGAATTGATTCCAGCGAAGAAGACACTCCAGGCGATCGGTGCCCACTGCGGTGTGGGCTGAAGGACGAAGTAGGGGAGCGAAATCAGCGACGCGGCCACCGCGAACAGACGCAGCCACAGAATGTCGCGGACGCTATACGCGACCAGCAGCAGGACGTTGGCTGCGTGAATGAAATAGTTTGGATTGAATGAGGTCATGATCGGGGCGAAGAACGGCTTGCCTCCGCTCGACTGGAGGCCCCCCATTCGACTGGAGGGCAGCACTGCTGAGCTCCCTGGATTGGCGATGACTATGGTGTGCGTGTCGTATGGTCGTCGGCGGACTTCATCGCGAGTATCGTCTCGTGTCGAGTCGGTCTCAGGTGTTCCTGCGCACGCGCGCAGCGAGACTCAGCAGCAGAGTACCCAGCAGCGCGAGAGCTGCAGAGTCCTGAACCGTGTTCACGACGGTATTGGCGGAACTGTCGGGCGGGGCAACCAAGCGCGCGTCGATGGTTGAGACGGCCGCCGCCATCACGGTGTCGCGCGTAAAAGAGGTCGTTCGTTCGGGCGACTTCGATCGTTCCACCGATCTAAGAGACACTGCGAGAAGGGCGGCGAGCACCGCCACCGACAACGCCAGCCATCCGTTTCGCATCGAAAGTATTCCTCAGCTCCGTTGCCGATTGTTTACGAGAACGACAAATCGCCTCTGACGCGGCCGCTCGAGCTCCTCACTCGCGCTACAAGCGATGTGCCAGCGGGCTTCCGCAGACGAACCGTCACGCCGAGCGAGTTTCGAAAACGAATTTCGTGCGATGAATGATCCCAAGTCGAGGGCGGCGATCATCCTTCGCGATGTCTTTTTGCTCAACAACAGCAGCCGGTCAGACCACACAGAGGATAGTTCGCGTTCTAATTGTGAGAAAAACTTTCCGCTCCGCTGGCCTTTCTCCATTGATGACAGTAGGGAGCTTCCTGACAGTAGAAGGGCGCTTCCTACCAAGCGAGTCCTGTTCTCATTTCTTAGTTAGCCTGGCACCGACATTGCGGACTGACGGCGGCATGACGAACTGCGCTCTGACCGACCGACCGACGCACCTACCAAAACAGCTGAACGGCAAGCCTCGCGTCATGGTCGTCGACGACGATCTATCGATGCGGACCTTCCTCCAGTCGTTTCTCTCGGCGCGCGGTTATTGCGCAGTCGCTCACGCGGACGCCGAGGAAGCGGTGAAAAACTACTATTCCGAGCGTCCTGCGGCCGTCCTCCTCGAAATGGTGATTCCCGGGCGCATGGACGGGCTTGGAATCCTTGCGGCCTTCAAGAGGATCGACCGCGATGTGCCCGTCATCGTCATGTCCGCGCACGGTCCCACCACCACCGTCGTGCAGGCGATGAAGCTGGGCGCTTCCGATTTCATCAGCAAGCCATTCTCCGAGACCGATCTCGACGTGCCGCTGAGCAATGCGCTCAAACAGCATCAGCTGAGCCGGGACGCTTGCCGCGCTGCGCGAGCAGCTGCAGTCAGATTCGAAGCGTCGTCACCTGCTCCTGGGCGACAGCCAGGCGATGGCTGACGTACGTGACCTGATCGACCGCATCGCCGTTACCGATGTCACGGTCCTGATTCGGGGAGAGAGCGGCACGGGCAAGGAGCTTGTCGCGCGAACTCTCTTTGCCGTCTCGCCTCGACGCGACAAGCCGTTCGTGAAAGTCAATTGTGCCGCCCTGCCAACCGAGCTGCTCGAATCGGAGCTGTTCGGGTACGAGCGCGGTGCCTTCACAGGCGCGATTCAGCACAAGCCCGGCAAGTTCGAGTTCGCGAACCACGGCACGATGTTCCTCGACGAGCTCACCGAAATGAGCCCGGCGTTGCAGGCCAAGCTGCTGCAGGTCCTGCAGGACGGCGAATTCTCGCGACTCGGCGGCAAACACGATGTCCATGTCGACGTGCGCATCATTGCGGCGACCAACCGCGATCTCGAGCGCTCGGTCGCGAGCGGCGAATTTCGCGAGGATCTGTTCTTTCGACTCAACGTCGTCTCGATCCAGCTTCCACCCCTGCGGGAGCGCCGCGAGGAGCTTCCGGTCCTCACCGATTTCTTCCTGAAGAAATACTCCGTTCAATACAACAAGCCGTTGACGCAGATCTCGCGGGAGACCATGTCTCTCTTCATGGAGTACGACTGGCCGGGCAACGTCCGGGAGCTCGAGAACCTGATCAAGCGCGGCGTTGTCCTCGAGAGCGAGGCGGATATACGCCGGGATGTGGCGCGGGGCCTCGCTCTAACCGCCCAACGTACCGCGCTTCCCGCCCTGTCCCGCAGCGGCGGAGTCCGACCCACCGCGCCAGGTGCGCCGATTGAGCCGGCAGCTGTCTCGCCGGCCGGCATGGCGGTCGCGGCGTTCCAGGCCGGGCATTACTCGCTGAAAGACGTCGCCCGGACCGCGGCTCGTCAGGCCGAGCGCGAGCTGATTTCCAGGATGCTGCAGCACACCCACTGGAACAGGAAGGAAGCCGCGGAGATGCTCGGCGTCAGCTACAAGGCCCTCCTCTACAAGATCAAGGAAAACGGACTAGACAAGGTCTCGTAACGCGATGAGCGGAACGTTCTACGAAGAAGGGTCGAAGTTCCTGACACCCAGCGCGTTCGAGTTCGTTCTCGAGTCCGAGATGAAGCGCGCGGTGCGACGGCAGAACTACGTCACGCTGGTTCTGGTCGAGGCCAGCCGTGAATGGGAGGGTGTGTCGCTCGCGGCTGACGATGGCACGGTGCGGGAAGTGGGGCAGGTGCTCGGAAAGGAAATCCGGGATACCGATCTGCTGGGACACGCCGGAAAAGGGGCGTTGGCCGTCGTGCTGCTGGACGCCGACTTCGATCAGTCAGCCACTGTCATCGACCGCCTGATCACCCGTATCGAGGACTACGACTTCCAGACCACGCTTCGGATTGCGGTCGGGGCCGCCTGTTACCCCACTCATGCTGTGGATGTCGATTCATTGAAGCGGGAGGCGAGCTCGCGGGCGGTCGTGAACTGGCGCCGCGGCACTCGCTCGTCGCCGCACAAAACCGAGGCAGGATCATCATGAGATTCAGAGCGATCGGCTTGTGTCTGACGGCAGCTGCCATAGCCGTCTTCGTAGCATCCGATGATGGCAGGTCAGGACGTATCGCCCGGGCTAACAGCGATCGCCCCGCCGGTCAACACGAAACCAAATCCCGACGCGTCGAGGGCCGCTGCGGGACGGCCCACCGCCCTGGCCGAGTACCGCATCGGCAATGGGGACAAGCTCCGGATCGAGGTCTACAAGGACCAGCAGCTCTCACAGTCCGTGCAGGTTCGGCCCGACGGGCGGATCACGCTGCCGCTCATCGGCGATCTGGACGCCGCCGACCAGACGCCGGTCGAGCTGCGCGACTCGATTACCACGGCGCTCAAGGCGTACGTGACCAATCCTACCGTCACGGTCATCGTCGTTGAAGCGACGGCGGCGATCGCGTACGTAGTGGGAGAGGTCAACCATCCGGGCGCCGTCACGCTTCAAGGCGGACCGTTGACCGTCTTGCAGGCGCTGGCGATGGCCGGCGGCTTCAAGGACTTTGCGGATATCAACGGCATCCGCGTTCTTCGCCGGATACCCTCCGGCGTGCAGACCATCACGTTCAACTACAAGGAAGCGATTCGAGGCGCTCCGCCGGTGTACCTGCGGACCGGCGACACCGTTGTCGTGCCCGACTGAGGTGTCCATGAGCCACTCCGTCCGGCTACTGGCGTTCGCGTTCGCCGCGACCACAATCGCTGCAGCCGATCGAGCGTTCGCACAGGAGTCCGGGAGCGCGACGGCCGGATGGGTCCTGACGCCGTCGCTCATCTATTCCAGCGGCTGGGACGACAACGTGCTCATCAAGGGCGAGGGCGACGAAACCTCGGGTGATTTCCTCAACGTGGTGAACCCGCGCACCGACATCGGCTTCCACGGTCGTCGCGGGCAATTCGACGTCAGCTACGATGGCGCCTTTCTGCTCTACCACGATTTGAGCACGCTGAACAGCTACGACCAGCGCGCGGCAGCATCCGCGCGTCGACGCATCTCGCCCCACGTGACGCTGTTTGTCCGCAACAGTTTCGCGCTCGTGCCGACGACCCAGACGGTGGAGCTCGTCGGCGTGCCGTTCCTCCGCACTGGTTCGACCGTCGATGACCTGCAGGCTGGTGTGGAAGCGGCCCTCAACAGACACACGACGTTGGCCGCAACGTACAACTTCCAATGGGTGCGATTCGACACCGACCCGATATACGCCGCTCAGCTTCACGGAGGCTACAGCAACGGCGGCTCCGTCTCACTTCGTCGCAGCCTCTCCAGCCGCACCGCGGCAGTCGTCGACGTCAGCTTTCAGCATGCGCTGGTCTCCGAGACCAACGAGACGTTCGTCGTCCAGAACGTTATTGGCGGCATCCATCATCAGTGGTCCGAGCATGTTCGGGTTTTTGGCATGGCTGGCGTCTCCCACCTGAACGTCAGCTCGTCCGGTCCCGCGAACAACACCGGCCCAAGCTTCCAGGCCGGCGTGACCCGGCAGTTCCAAGCGGCCAGTGGAGGTCTCTCCTACAGTCAGTCGTTCATCCCAACCTACGGGTTTGGCGGCACCATGCAGAACCAGGAACTGACGGGTTACCTCAGTCTTCCACTGGCGCGCAGGCTGTCTCAGCATTCCTCCGTTTCGTGGCGCCGCAACGAGTCGCTGATTGAGGGCGAACCGAGCCTGCGTTCCTTGTGGATCAACGTCGCCATCGGTTATGCCCTGCACCCGGCCGTCCGAATCGAAGGCTTCTACGACGGCGCGCATCAGGTGATTGATCGTCCTGGCGGCGTCACGAACCGCAACCGGATTGGCTTCCAGCTCGTGACCGCGAAGCCCATGAGGATTCGCTAAATGGAAGAGACGCACGTTCACGCGCTCGACTACGTCTCGGTGCTCCAGCGCCGCAAATGGTGGCTCATCACGCCCATCGTGGCGTCCGTATTCGTGGGGCTGGCCCTGGTGCGCTACCTGCCCAGGGAGTATCGATCGAGCACGACGCTCGGCGTCTCGGCGCCGATGGTCTCGCCAAATCTCGTCAATCCCTCGACGGCCTTCGACAACGAGGAACGCCTGCGGGCCATTTCCCAGCAGCTCTTGAGCGTGCCGATCCTCGACCGCGTCGTGCAGGAGGAGAAGCTGGCTTCGCCGGCGCCGAAGGACGCCCAGATCGGGCAGCTGCGACAGAGAATCGAG
Source organism: uncultured Acidobacteriota bacterium (assembly GCA_963825245.1). Classification (GTDB taxonomy): domain Bacteria; phylum Acidobacteriota; class Vicinamibacteria; order Vicinamibacterales; family CAVVIG01; genus CAVREM01. Next base: position 65,020 of record CAWGSJ010000013.1, on the reverse strand, counting down.
ATCAACGTACCCAACCCGGTGACCGGAGCGGGCGAATCGCGCCGACTGGACGCCTTCGTCTTGTCGTATTCCGACGAAGACCCGGCGCGCGCGCAGCGGATCGCCAATCGTCTCGCTCGAGTATTCGTGGACGAGCATTCGAAAAGTCGCACCGAACGGGCAGAGGACACCTCGGCGTTCATCGGCACACAACTGCGTGCCAGCCAGGCGCGGTTGGCAGATCTCGAGGCCAGGCTGCGGAAGGCCAAGGAATCGTACATGGGCCAGCTCCCCGAGCAGACGCAAGCGAACCTGCAGACGCTGGCCGGCCTCCGGCAGCAGCTCGAGTCGAACGCCACCGCATTCCGGGGTGAGCAGGATCGCCTGTCCATGGTCGAGCGCATGATCAGCGCGCTCCAGCAGGGCACGACGGATCCCCTTCTGCCCCGTGGCGGCAACGAGGCCCCGCAATCGCCAGAAAACCGCGTCGCGGCGCTACAGCGCGAACTGGTCGCTGCCCAGGCGCAGTACACGGACAAGCACCCGGACGTCCAGCGGCTCCGCGACGATCTGGCCGCCGCGCGGCGCGAAGCTGCGGCAGCGCGCGACAGCCCGGCGGCCGGATCAGACGTCGCAGCTCGAAGCAAACCCCACGTACCGGCAGCTCATGGTCGATCGCGAAACCGGGCGCATGCGGCTTCGCGCGCTCGAGCGCGCGAGCGACGACACTCAACGGCAGATCACGGTCTATCAGGCGCGAGTGGAAGCGGCGCCGATGGTCGAGCAGCAGCTCGCCTCGGTTCAGCGTGAATTCGACCTGGAAAGGCAGCAGTACGCCGAGTTGTCCGCGAAGCTGCGCTCCTCGACGATCTCCGAAAACGTCGAGCGCAATCGAAGCGGCGAGCAGTTCACCGTGCTGTACCCCGCCTGGTATCCCACCGCACCCACCAAGCCCGTGCCGTTGCGCGTCATGCTCATGTCGATCCTCGGCGGCATCTGCCTGGGCTGCGCCCTCGTTCTCGGCCTGCGAATACCTCGATCGCTCCGTCCACGACGTGCGTGACCTGAAGGACGAGTTCGATCTGCCGGTACTCGGCGAGATCACCCGTATTCGCACGTCGTAACGCAGGAGATCCGAATGAGCCGAATTCAGCGCATCCTCGACAAGGCTGAGCGCGAGGGCGTCCTTCATCGCACCCGGCCGATGGTGAACCCCGCGGCGCCAGGTAGCAACGGCGCGACGGCGCTCGAGGAGTTGGAGGTGCCCCGCGCGCCGGCCGCGGCCGCGCCGGTCGAGGTGCCACACGCCAGTCCGGCAAAACTGTTTCCAGCTGCTCGCGCGATCCGCAGCACGGTGCTCGACTCGTACCTCGTCGCGGCAACCCAAGGGACCGGTATCGCCGCCGAACAGTACCGTGCGCTTCGTACACGCATCATGCAGACCAGCCATGGCGGCGCAGCACACACCGTGCTCATTACCAGCCCCGGACGTGGCGAGGGCAAGAGCCTCACTGCCGCGAACCTTGCCCTGACGATGGCGCAGGACTATCAGCGCCGCATCTGCGTCGTGGATGCAGATTTTCGGGCCCCGCAGCAGCATCGGCTGTTCGGCCTGGCCGAAACTCCCGGACTTTCCGATGTGCTCCTGGGTCGTTCGCCGCTCGAAGAGGCGCTGGTCGACGATCGAGGAGCTTGGGCTGACGGTGTTGCCAGCCGGACTGCCGCCGGATCACCCGGCCGAGCTTCTCGGGACCTCTGCGATGCGACGGACGCTGGACACGCTGAGGTCTCGCTTCGACCGCGTCGTGATCGATGCGCCTGCGGCGGCACCGCTGGCGGACGTCGGCGTTCTGATGCCGCTGGTCGACCGTGTGCTGCTGATCGTGCGGGCCGGCATCACGTCGAAGCCGGCCATTCACGAGGCCGTGGCCGCCATCGATCAGGCCAAATGTCTCGGGCTCGTCCTGAACGAAGCGACGTAGGCGGGAGAGCGACGTCATGCAGGTGTTCAACCGCCACGTCTCGGGACGCAGCCTGACCGTCTTCGCATTCGAGGTCGTGCTGATCTCCGGTTCGATCGCACTGGCCGGCGAGATGTACGGCATCAGCGGCTCGCGGGCGTTTCTGTGGCGGCTCGTGATCGTGACGGCACTCTGCCAGCTCACCTTCTATTACAACGATCTGTACGACCTGACGATCGTCCAGTCGAGGCGCGAGCTGATCGTGCGGCTCCTGCAGGCAGCGGGTTCTGCGGCCATCCTCATTGCCGTTGCCCGGGTGGCGGTTCCGTCGGTCACCCTCGATCCGAGGACGTTCGTGACGGCGTTGAGCGTGTTCGTCGTCGCCGTGCTGACCTGGCGGCTTGCGTTCAACAGTCTGTCGCGCGCCCCGCACCTCGAGGAGCGCATCCTCATCCTCGGCACCGGCCCTGCCGCCCGCATGCTCGCGCGGCAGATCGGCATGCGTCAGGACTTCGGGTACAGGCTCATCGGATTCGTCGACGACCGAGGGGAGCGACCACTCGTCCGCCGGCACGACATCCTGGGCGACGTGCACGACGTCGGACGTCTGGTCGCCGAGCGTCAGGTCACCCGGATCGTCGTCGCCCTCGCCGACCGCCGGGGCAGCCTTCCGATTGAGGAGCTCCTCCGCGCGAAGCTGTCTGGCGTGCGCGTCGAAGAGGCCACGACGACCTACGAGCGCCTCACCGGAAAAATCCTGCTCGACGACCTCAAACCGAGCTGGCTCATCTTCTCCGACGGATTTCGGGCATCGCGTCTGACCCGGTTCATCAAGCGACTGCTGGATCTCGGGCTGTCGGCGATCGGCTTCGTCCTGGCGATGCCGTTGATGCTGCTGGTGGCGATCGCGATCCGCCTCGACTCGCGGGGACCGGTGTTGTACTCCCAGGAGCGGGTGGGGGAAGGCAGCCGGGTGTTCACGCTCTACAAATTTCGCTCGATGCGTGTGGGGGCCGAGCGCGGCACGCCCGTCTGGGCCGACGATCAGGACACTCGCGCGACGCGCGTCGGCCGCGTGATCCGCCTCATCCGGCTCGACGAGCTTCCTCAGCTCTGGAACGTGATGCGAGGCGACATGAGCTTCGTTGGCCCGCGCCCCGAGCGACCGTACTTCGTGGAGCACCTGGCGGCCGTCATCCCCTTCTACCTGGAGCGCCACGCCGTCAAGCCGGGCGTGACTGGATGGGCGCAGGTCAGGTACCGCTATGGTTCGTCGATTGAGGACGCGACCGAGAAACTCCGCTACGACCTCTATTACATCAAGCATCTCTCGGTGTTCTTCGATCTGACCATCGTGATCGACACGGTCAAGGTCATTTTCTCGGGAAGAGGAGCGAAGTGAGTCGCGCCACGATCCACGCGACTGGCGCAGGGCCGCCGCTCGACGAGGCGCGCGTCGTGGCCCGCAACGTCTCGACTCGCTATCTTGCACTGGTCGTCGAAATGATCGTCGGCCTCCTTGTGCTGCCGTTCAACGTGGCGCATCTGGGCAAGGCGGCGTACGGGCTCTGGATTCTGACGACCTCGATTACCGCCTATTTCTCCGTGCTCGATCTCGGGTATTCGGGAGCGGTGGTCAAGTTCGTGGCCCACTACCGAGCGAAGCGAGACGTGAAGGCGCTGAACGAGATTCTCAGCACGATGTGGTGTGCCTTCAGCGCCTTTGGCCTTCTCACCTACCTGGCCGCGCTCGTCGTCGCGGTGTATCTGGACCGGCTGTTTCAGCTCGGCCCGCAGGAAGTTCAGCTGGGCCGTGCGGTGCTGCTGGTGGTGAGCGTGAACGTCGCCGCGGGGACAGCGTTCAGCGTGTTCGGTGGTGTCATCAACGGGTTTCAACGCTACGACGTGAACAACGTGGTGGGCGCTGTGAGCAGCGTGCTCGTGGCGATCGTCAACGTCGCGGTGCTCGCCGCCGGCTACGGGCTCGCCGAGCTCGTCGTCGCGACGACGATCGTGCGCGTGCTCACCTACGGGGCCTACCGAGCCAATGCGTATCGGGTGTTTCCCGGACTCCAGCTTCGCCTGCGGTCGTTCAGTGTCGCGCGCCTGAAAGAAGTGACGTCGTTCAGCGTTTACATGCTGCTCATCGATTGGGCGAACAAGGTCAACTACGCGGTCGACGCCCTGGTCATCGGCGTGTTCCTCAACACCGGCGCCGTTGCCCTGTGGTCGGTCAGTCAGCGCCTGGCCGAAACGACTCAACGGCTCACGAATCAGTTGAACGACGTCTTGTTTCCGAACGTCGTGGACAACGATACGGCCAGCCGGTTGGATGGTCTTCAGAGGATCTTTCTCGTCGGGACGCGGTTCTCGCTCGCGACGGTCGTTCCGCTTTCAGTCACGCTGATACTGCTGGCGCAGCCACTGCTTCACGCATGGGTCGGTGAGTCGTTCACGGAATCCGAGCTCAGGGAAGGCGCCGTCGTGTTGCAGGTGCTGGCGCTCGCGGTGCTGGTCCGCATCGGCAGCGCGACGTCAGGCACGCTGCTCAAGGGGGCGGGCCGGCATCGGTTGGTTGCGGTCTCAAGTGTCGTGACGGCCGCGGCCAACCTGTCGTTGAGCGTCCTCCTGATTGGCCCGTTCAACCTCGCGGGCGTCGCGATGGGCACCCTGGTCCCGGTGAGCCTGTGTGCGATGTTCGTGCTGTTTCCGGCAGGATGTCAGCGCGTGGAGCTGCCCCTTGGCCGGGCACTTGCCGAAGCGGTCTGGCCAGCCGTCTGGCCCGGGGTCGTCATGGCGGCCTTTGTCGGGCTGTCTCGTCCACTCTGGGGCGCGTCGCTCCCGGCGATCGGCGCCGAGGCGTGTGCCGCCGTCATGGTCTACGCGATCACGTTCCTGCGCTTCGGCGTCAGCCCGGCCGAACGGCGGTTCTGTGTCTCGGAGTTCCTGACGTTGAGCCGCAGGCCGCGGCTCGTGGCGACGGCGTCGGAGCGCGCATGAGAGGCCTCATCCTCGCGGCGGGCCGGGGCAGGCGGCTGCAGGGCGTGATGGGCAACCATCCCAAATGCCTCGCTCGCGTCGGCGCTCACACGCTCATCGAGCGCCAGGTGACCGCGCTCCGCGCGTGCGGCATCAGCGCCATCACCGTCGTCGCCGGTTACGGCGCATCCGAAGTGCGGCGGGTCTGCGGCAGTCAGGTGGACATCGTTCGCAACCCGCGTTTCGCTTCGACCAACAGCCTGTATTCGTTCTGGCTCGCCCGCGATCGGCTCCGCGGCGGTGTTCGTCGTACTCAACGCCGATGTCCTCTTCCACCGCCAGCTGCTCGTCGACCTGATGACGGCGCGTTACGAGGACGCGCTCCTCCTCGGTGCGCCCGCGGACGGCGCGCAGTACTCCGACGAGGAGATGAAGGTGTGCGTGCGCGCCAGCCGTGTGGTCGAGATCGCCAAGACCATCGACCCGCTCGCCGCCGACGGCGAGAATGTGGGCATCGCCAAATTCGGCCGGACCGGTGCAGCACTGGTCGTCGAGGAGGCCGACCGGCTGATTGCCGCCGGTGCGGTCCGCGAATGGTTCCCTTCGGCGCTGGCGGCGTTCAGCCGTCGGCGTCCGCTCCACGTCGTCGAGAGTCGCGGCTTTCCATGGATTGAAATCGACTGCCCGGAGGACTACTGGCGCGCATGCAGCGAGGTGCTTGGGGCTATCGACGCGCTCGGGGAGTCTCGCCCTGCGTCAGCTGCCGCCCGAAGGGCGGCCTTCCACTCACGGAGAACCGCCCACCATGTATGAACGCCATTTCAATCTGCGCGAACGCCCGTTCTCGCTGAGTCCCGATCCTGCTTATCTGTATCCGAGCCGGGGACACCAGGAAGCGCTCGGCTACATCCGATACGGCATCGAAGGGCACGCCGGGTTCGTCGTCCTCACCGGAGAGATCGGCAGCGGGAAGACCACACTGCTTCAGACCGCGCTCAGGGACCTTGACCAGCACACGTCGGTGTCACGTCTCGTCAATACCATGCTGGATGCGCGCGATCTGCTCGAGGCGATCTTGCTCGACTTCGGGCTGGACCCTGGTCACGGCCGCAGCAAGCCATATCTGCTGCATGACCTCGCGCGATTTCTCGTTGACCAGCGGACGGCGGGACGGTTCGCTCTCCTGGTCGTGGACGAGGCGCAGAATCTCAATCCGTCGGCGCTCGAAGAGCTGCGGATGATCTCAAACCTCGAGACCGAGAAATCGAAGCTGATCCAAATCCTGCTCGTGGGACAACCGAGCTTGCGGGATGTGCTCGCCGAGCCCGCGCTCGAACAGCTGCGGCAGCGCGTGACCGTCAACTACCACCTGCAGCCGCTCGACAGCGCCGAGACCGCCGCCTACATCAATCATCGCCTGCGCCGGGCCGCGCTCGGCACGCCGCTGGAGTTCTCGCGCGACGTCACCCATCTCATTCATCGTTACAGCCAGGGCGTTCCCCGCAAGATCAACGTGATTGCCGACGCGGTGCTGGTGTTTGGTTACGGCGAGGACCGCCGCACGATCGATGTCGACTTGACGAACATCGTGCTGAGTGAGCTCGAGGTGACTGGCGTGTTGGCGCCGCCGGTTCGAGCGAGTGTGCCCCGGGCCGTCTCGCTGCCCGCACTGGACGCTCGTGAACGCGAATTTGCCGCGCGGACAGCGGCGTTGGCGGAACGCGAGGACCGCATCGCCGAACAGCAGCGCGCCCTGCTCCGCGAACGCTGGGTGGCTCGAGGACACGCCGCGAGTGGCGCGTCCACGCTGAACGAGGACCAGCTCGGAGAGGGCGGCGCCCGAATCACAAGACGCGACGACCGAGAATACCGCGACTATTTCAAGGTGGAGCAACGCCATCCGACCGCGGGGTCCGCGCCGCGCCCGTTCCAGCGCGGTGATGGGGAGGAGGGGCGCGCCTCGCGCGAGGCGGTTCTTGATCAGCGAGGACAGGCCACTGGCCGCCGTGATGAATCGCCGGCTCCACCTGCACGTCTGGCGACTGAGATCGGAAGCAGCGAGCGGCGCGCGTCGTGGCCACCACCGTACCTTGCGCCGCGCGAGCTGGCGGCGGCCGCTCCTGGAAGCATTCCGGCTTCCGCCGCAGCCTTTCGAGGCGCTGACCCTTACTACCGGGAAGCCCCGGAGACGACCGGCTCTGGAAGTCTCTGGAGGCGCATCAGACGCGGGCTGTTGGGAGATTGACTTGACGCTGGCGTTCTGGTTCTCGTTCGCGCTCATTGCTTACGTGTACGCCGGATACCCGACGCTTCTGGTGCTGTGGGCGCGCCTGCGGGGAAGGCCGTTGCCGACCGCCGAGAGGCCGACGAATGTGCCGGGCGTGTCGATCATTCTCGCTGTTCGAAACGAGGGCCGCCGCCTCGCCGCCAGGCTCGACAACCTGCTCGAGCTCGACTATCCGGCCGATCGGCGCCAGATCATTGTCGTCTCCGACGGATCGACCGATGACACGCTGGCGGTTCTCGAACCGTATCGGTCGTCGGTCGACGTCATCGCGATCGCCGCGAGCGGCAAGGCGGTTGCGCTCAATGCCGGAGTCGCCCGCGCCACACACGAGTTCCTCGTGTTTGCCGATGCCCGACAGGCCTTCGCTCCTGACGCGCTGATCGAGCTGACGACGCCGTTCGGGGATGCGCGCGTTGGTGCGGTCAGCGGCGAACTGTTGCTCGATTGCGAGTCCGACGGCCGCCGGGTCGCGACGAGCGATCGACGACGCGGACCGGCGCGGCCGGCCGCCTGGAACTCGACAGATCGGCGGCTCAACGTGGAGCGCCGGTGTCCGAGCGAATCGACGATCGCGGAGGGTGTCGGGTTGTATTGGCAGTTCGAAAAGAGGATGAGACGGCTCGAAAGCGCCGTCGAGTCCACGCTGGGTGCGACCGGCGCGATCTATGCCATGCGTCGTTCGCTGTGGACGCCATTGCCGCCCGACACGATTCTCGACGATGTGCTGGCGCCCATGCGATGTGTGCTGGCCGGCTACCGCGTCGTGTTCAACGAGCGTGCCCGCGCCTTTGATCGAACGGTTCCCGACGCCCACGCCGAGGTGCAGCGGAAGATCAGGACGTTGGCGGGCAACTATCCAGGTGCTGTCGCTCGAGCCCGGGCTGCTGCTTCCGTGGCGCAATGTTGTCTGGCTGCAGTACTGGTCGCACAAAGTAGGGCCGGCTTCTCGTGCCGTATGCGCTGATCACGCTCATGGCCACGAGCATCGCCCTTGCTGAGCGTTCAGTTGTTTACGCGACCGCGCTCGCCGTCCAGTGCGCCTTCTATCTGCTGGCGGCGTATGGCGCCTGGCTGGACTTCAAGGACCCGGTCCGGCTGGGCGGCGGTCGAGGAGTAGTCCATGGGTGACCCCGGCGCCCCTCGTCGGGATACGCTCGTGGCGCGCGCCGCCCGCATTGCATTCACGTTTCTGATGATGAACTGTTCCGCGGTGGGTGGGTTGGTCGCCTTCCTCCGGGGTAGGAAGGTATGGCGGTAGCTCCGTTCCCGGGGCACGTTCAGGGTCCAGTCGAGCGGCTTGCCTTCAACCAGCGGTCCGGCGTGGTTCTGAGCCGCGGCGTCATCGAGGCCGCTATTGCCCGTTCGCCCCGGCCGACATTCGCCACATCGAGTTTTAGCGAACCGCGCGACTGGGGCTACGTCGGCCTCCTGGCGTTCACCGCGGTTCTGCTCCTGCGCCCGCAGGATCTGCTCCCGTTTCTGAGGCCGCTTCATCTCGCCGAGATCTGCGCACTGATCGGCCTGGCGCCGATGCTGTTCCATCGGATCGCCCGAGGTGCGCCTGTCTTCCGCATCACGCCGGAGACCGTCGGCCTCATCTGTTTCGGCCTGATCATGATCGCCACCGTGCCGTTCTCGGTGTGGCCCGGTGGCGCGCTGCAGGAGTTCACCGGCTCGTATCTGAAAGCCCTCCTGGTCTTCATCCTGATGTTGAACACGCTGACGACGCCGAAACGCCTCGAGCAGCTGACGTGGCTGATCCTCGTGTCGGTCGGGTACGTCGCCGCGCGCGGTGTGTTCGACTACGCGAGGGGCGTCAATCTCGTCGAGGGAGGACGTCTTGCGGGCGCCGTCGGCGGCATCTTCGGCAATCCGAACGACCTCGCGTTGAACATGGTGACCTTCATGCCGATCGCCGCGATTGTGGCGATGTCGCGGTGGCAGCCACGATCGCGGCGCACCGTTGCCGCAGCGATCGTCGCGCTGATGATGGCGACAACGGTGTTCTCGAAGTCACGCAGTGGAGCGGTCGGCCTCGTCGTCATGTTCGGGGCGCTGCTGCTGATGGGGCGAAAGGTGCGCCCTCGCTTCGCACCGATAGCACTGGCTGCCGTTCTGGTGGCGATGCCGTTCATGCCGAGTTCGTTCTGGCTGCGAATGGCGAGCATCGTTGACGAGCAGGCGGACAAGCAGCAGTTCACCGGCTCCCGCGAGGCGCGGCGAATCCTCATGCAGGAGGGGATCGATACCTTCCTCGATTATCCGCTCACGGGCGTCGGTGCGGGACAGTTCAAGAACTACAACCCGGCAGGACGGAAGGAGCGGTGGAGGGAAACGCACAACGCGCTCATCCAAGTGGCGGCCGAGACCGGCCTGCTGGGACTGCTGCTTTTCTCATTCCTGATCGTGCGCGGGGCCATGGCGGCGATGGCCACGCGCCGCATGCTGAGTCCGCCTCGCCGGCGCTCCGGGCCGGACCTCCTCGCCACGGTTCTGACCGAGAACGAGCGCCGCATCCTCCACGCCCACTCCGTCGGCACAACCGTCGCCCTGGTCGGGTGGTTTGCGTGCTCGATGTTCGCCTCGGTGGCGTACGGCTGGACGTTCTACTACCTGCTGGCGCTGATCGTCGCCGCCCGCGAGCTGACGCGCGATCGTCTGGCCGCGGCCCGCGCGCTTCACGCGCCGGCCGACACGCTCGGGTGCGGCGCGCGCCGCACAGCCACGATGGCCGTGAAATCACGAAACCTGCTGGACGACACCATCTATCGCCGGGCGCGGGGGGCGGTCGTTGAAACGCTCCACGAAGCCGACGAGCTCGTCAGTCGACTGGGGCGCTCGGAGGTGCGAGTCCTGTTCGAAGCCGCCAGTCCGATGAGCCTTGCCGTCTTCCGGCCGGTTCTGGACCAGCTCCAGCGCGATCACCGCTTCGAATTCTGGTTCACCACCGCCGACGGGGTCGTGGAGCGTCGACGATATTTTCCGAGCCGCGGGCATTAGCGAACGCCTGGTCGCACCGCAAGCCGCGCGCTGGATGAAGTTCGATGGTTACGTGAATACCGATTTCTGGAACATGACCTGGTTGAAGCGGCGTGCACGGCGCATCCATCTCTTCCACGGTGTCGCGGGGAAGTACGGACTCGACGCGCCAGTGCGCTTCGCCCCGGTCGTCGCCAGCTTCGACCGGCTCCTGTTCCCGAACCGAGACCGGCTCGAGCGCTACGCGCAGGCGGGCCTCATCGACCAGGAAGGCCCGGAAGCGGCGCTCATCGGATATCCCAAAGTCGATTGCCTTGTCGATGGATCGCTCGACCGGCGCGCCATCCAGCAATCGCTCGGGCTCGATCCCGCGGTGCCCACCGTCCTGTACGCGCCGACATGGTCGCCCCATTCATCGCTGAATGCCTTCGGCAGGGCAGTCATCGAGGCGCTTCCTCGTCTTGGTCTCAACCTCATCGTGAAACTGCACGACCGATCGTACGAGCCGACCGAGCGGGGATCGGGAGGTGTGGATTGGCGAGCGCGCCTGCAGCAGCCCAGTCACGACTCGCGCGTCCACGTTGCCCGGAATCCCGATGCGTCGCCTTATCTCTTTGTTGCCGATGCGCTGATCACCGACCACAGTTCGATTGGATTCGAATTCATGCTGCTCGACCGCCCGGTTGTCGTCATCGATTGCCCCGGCCTGATCGAGAAAGCCCGTGTCAGCCTGGATAAGGTGCGCCTCCTGAGAAGCTCGGCCGAGGTCGTCGCCAGCGCAGATGAGCTGGCCTGCGCCGTCGCACGCGCGCTGGAGCATCCTTCTCGTCTCAGCGAGCGCCGCCGAGCAGTTTCGGGGGACATGTTCTACCGTCCCGGCAGCGCCACGTCACGCGCGGTCCGGTGTATCTACGACGTGCTGCAGTTGCGGATGCCCATTCAAGAGCCAGAAGCGCGGACGAGAGTCGGCTGAGCCGCGTCCCCGCCCTGACGTGGAAACGTTCAGCCTAATTCTGGCAGATCGTTGCCCTTCGAACTGAGAAGCCGGGAGTGCCCTGCTTCGTCGTCAACCGGGATTGCCTCAAAGACCGTCGCTTTCCGGGTCGCTGGCGACCGGCTTCGTTGGATCAAATCGTGCTCAGCTTGTCACCCGATCTTTCCGAGTTTGAAGCGATCTGATCGCGGGAGGAATCATGACCGTTCCTGCACCTCGCGGCCGAAGCCGCCGGCGCAATTCGTGGCATGTCGCAGTCGTCGCGTTCAGCCTGTGCGTCGCGCCTGCTTCATCCATTTCGGCAGCCGATCAAGTGTACTTCCCGTCCGTCGACAACGTGACGAACCTCATCGTTCAGAAAATCAACGCCGAAACCGTCCGGCTGGACATCGGCACCTGGTATCTGACTGAGCACGCTGTGTCGATCGCCATCGCGAACCGCTTCCATGCCGGAGTCCCCGTCCGTCTGCTCGGCGATCGCGGTTCGATCTTCGAAATCGACGCGAACACGCGGAGAGAGTTCTACTGGCTCGCGAGTCAGGGTGTGCCGATCCGGCTTCGCTATAACCCCACCTGGTATCCGGAAATCAATCACTGGAAGATGGGCATTTTCGTCGGGCAGGGCATCGTCGAGTTCGGATCGGCGAACTGGACGGCGTTCGAGCTTGCGCCGATTCTCTTCCACCAACTACAACGACAACACGGCGATGTTCACCGACGATCCGGCGTTGGTGGCGGCATTCAAGGGCCGGTTCGATCGGATCTGGAACGACACGACGGCAGAGCCGCAGAGCATCGGCGGCGGGCCGCCGTACTTGAAAAACTGGAATGAGGCCTGCGGGCTCGAAAGTGCCTGCTGGGACTACTGGGTCCAGTATCCCAACCCGGCGCCGATGGTGATCAACACGGCGCGTCTCGAGCCCGACAGCCCCACGCCGCCCGATCTCATCTGGGGCCAGGGCCCGGAGTTCAACAATCGGCTCGTCACCGAGATCAACAACGAGAGCTCGCTGATCCAGTTCGTGATCTACCGGCTGACGGTCGACAACATCACGCAGGCGCTGTTGAACAGATGGCGCGCCGGGCGTACCCGTTCGGCTGATCGTCGAGCAGAACGAATACCTGAACAGGAAGTGGCCCGAGTTCTGGCTCACGCATGCCAATCTCGACAAGCTCTGGGCGGCGGGAATCCCAATCAAGTGGCGGCTTCACCAAGGCCTGACGCACATGAAAACGCTCGTGACGTCGAGGTACGCCACGAATGCCTCGTCGAACTTCGCGGCCGCCTGGCAGCGCGACCACAACTACTTTGTGCCTGCGGCAACCAAGCCGGCGATCTACTCACGCGATCAGGAACCAGGTCGAGGCGATGTGGAACAACCGGACTCGGCGGGATTCGCGCCGTTTCAACCACAGCCTCCAGATGCGGCCAATCTGGCGAGCCCGCCGAGTGGTTCGACGGGCCTGGCGACCAGTACCTCGCTGGTCTGGAACACTGCGGCGTTTGCGACCTCGTACGACGTCTATCTCGGCACGTCCACTTCGAACCTGACGTGGGTTGCCAACGTTCCCGCGCAGCTCGTCAACAATCCACCGACCACGTATTCATGGACGCCACCATCTGGTCTTCTTCAAGGCGGTACCTCGTACGTCTGGGGGGTGATCTCGAGAACGTTTGCCACGGACGTGAACACGGCCATCCATGCTGTCTCCTCGATCTGGGGATTCTCCACGGCGGGCAGCGGCGGCGGAGCGCTCCCCGCGCCGTGGTCGTCGCAAGATGTCGGCGCCGTCGGCACGCCCGGGAGCGCGTCGTACTCGAACGGCACGTTCACGGTTCGAGGCGCCGGTGCGAATATCTGGGGCACCGCTGACAGTTTCCGGTACGTGTATCAGCAGGCGAACGGGAACCTCCAGATGTGGGCGAGGATCACGAGCCTGCAGAACACGAACACGTCCGCCAAGGCCGGGGTGATGTTGCGGGAATCGCTTTCGCCAAACTCCGCGCACGTCGTGCTCAACATTCGGCCGAACGGCAGCATCGAGTTCATGACGCGATCGAGCACCGGCGCGGAGACCTCTTACATCGCCGGGTCCGCGAGCGCCCTGCCGGTATTCGTCGGGTTCGTGCGGAATGGAAGCACTGTGACCGGTTATGTTTCAAGCAACGGCTCGTCGTGGACCGCTGTCGGAAGCACGAGTTTCAACGTGGGAAGCGTCGTTTTGGCCGGCATGGTCGTTTGCGCCGTCAACACGGGCACGCTGAACACTTCGACGTTCGACACTGCGGCGGTCGAGGTGCTCTCGCCGCCACCACCACCTCCTCCTTCGGCGAACAACATCGTGATTTATGCGAGCGACGTCCCGGCAGGGGCGCGCCACGGCTCGTGGGCGTCAGCCAGCTCGTCGACGTCGCCTAACGGCGTCAAGCTCGCGACCCCGGACAACGGGGTCGGCAACCTGAACAATCCACTCGCCGCGCCCACCGACTACGTGGACGTGCCCTTCACCGCCAACGCCGGCACGCCTTACAGGATCTGGTTGCGACTCCAGGCAGCCGGCAACGCGAAGGCTAACGATGCCGTGTGGGTCCAGTTCTCCGACGCGCTCTCGAACGGGTCGCCGGCCTATCCCATCAATACGACGTCCGGGTTGCTGGTGAATCTCGCGACGGACGCCTCTGCCACCAGCCTCAACGGCTGGGGGTGGCAGAACACGGCCTACTGGCTTTCTCAGTCGACGACGGTGACCTTTGCCACGACCGGAACGCGCACGCTGCGGATTCAGACGCGGGAAGACGGCGTGCAATTCGATCAAATCGTCCTGAGCCCGAGCACGTATCTCAACGCTCCGCCAGGTCCGCCGACGAACGATGGGACGATTGTGCCCAGGCCATGACAAGCCTGTGACGGACGGTTCGTTTTCGGTCATCATCGCGACTCGGAATCGAGAAGCGCTGCTGGCGCAAACGCTCGAAGCGCTCATCGGCCAGCACTGGCCGCGCGATCGATTCGAGATCCTGGTGATCGACAATGGATCCAGCGACCGCACGCGGGCGGTCGTCCAGGCCGCCGCCGGGCGGCCCGACGGACCGCCGACGCGGTATCTTTACGTTGCCGAGCCGGGCAAGTCGGGTGCGATCAATCAGGCGCTGCCGTACGCGGCCGGCGAGCTGCTGGCGTTTACCGACGACGATGTCTTGACGCACCCCACCTGGATCGAACGGCTCTCCAGCGCGTTCGCGGAGACCGGTGCAGACTTCGTGGCCGGGCGGATCCTGCCTCGCTGGGAGAGCGCACCTCCTTCGTGGCTGTCACCCAACCTGTACGGCGTGCTCGCCATTCCCGACAACGGTGAGGCTCGCGTGGGGATCACCGCGGCTGACGGGCCGAGCATCATCCCAATCGGCGCAAACATGGCGGTACGCGCTGACGTGATGCGGCGCGTTGGCGGGTTTCGCTCCGATCTGGGAAAGCTCGCAGGCACGCTGCGCACGGGCGAAGATCACGAGCTCTGCCTGCGGATGCTCCACGCCGGCTGCCGCGGCATCTACGAGCCGACCGCGGTCGTGCATCACTGGGTCGCCCGCGAGCGCCTCGATCGCAAATATTTTCGACAGTGGCTGTACCAGAACGGCCGAGACGTCGCAAAGGTGGACGCCAGCTACCCGCCAAGCGCACCGCACCTGTTTGGCGTGCCGCGGTACTTGTGGCGCGAGGCTGCGTGGAACATGTGGGGCGCCATCCGGTGGACGCTGAGCGGAGATCGGGCGGCCGGGTTTGCCGCGGCTCTACGGACACTGAGGTTCTGCGGCTACGTGCGCGAAGCCTGGTTTGGGTACGGGCGGCAACGGCAAGCGAGACTGTATGAACGTATCGTCGGTCTCGGTACTGATCTGCACCTACAACCGCGCCTCTCTGCTGCGCGACTCGCTGCGCGTCCTTGGCACACTGACGCCGCCGTCGGACGCCGAGGTGCAAATCATCGTCGTCGACAACAACTCGACCGACGAGACACCGGAGGTGATTGCCCAGGCGGTTCGCACGTCGCCGATTCCGATCGTCGCCGTCCGCGAGGAGCGTCAAGGCAAGAGCTTCGCGCTCAACAGCGGGCTCGAGGTGGCGCACGGCGACATCATCGCGCTGACCGACGACGATGTCATTCCCGCACCTGACTGGCTGCAGCGAATCGTCGAGGACTTCCGGGAGCGTGACGTGACCTTTGTCTTCGGCAAGGTGCTGCCGTGGTGGAGCCGGCGGCCGCCGCCCGAACTGCTGACGCAACGGGCACAGGCCATCTGGGGCCCTCTTGCGATTGTCGACTACGGCGACGTCCCGAGTCGACTACGTTCCCGAGGTACGGCGGGCGGCTGCCGATCGGCGCCAACCTTGCGCTCCGACGCGACGCCGTTGCCCGGATCGGCGCCTGGCGCACGGACCTCGGGAAGGTGAACAACACGTTGATCTCCGGCGAAGACCACGAGATCTTCATGCGGTTTCGGCGCGCCGGGCTCTACGCGGGCTTCTACGATCCGGAGTTGACCGTCCGTCACTTCGTCCCCGAGGCAGCGGCTGACGCGTCGCTACTTCCGGAAGTGGTTCTTCTGGCACGGACGTACCTGGCGCTGATGCTCGACGACCTGTTTCCCGAGCTCGACATGACCCGGGTGCCCCGCATCGGCGGTGTTCCACGGTTCATGTATCGCGAGGGACTGCGGCTGTGCTGGCGATGGCTGAGGATGCTCGGCTGCAAGGACGCGCTCGGCGTGTTCATCGAGGAGCTTCAGGCGCTGCAGTTCGCCGGGCTGGTTGCGGAATGCTGGCGGCGCCATCTGGGCGGGACGCGTCTACCGTCATACGCGCGTCGCGAATAGTCCTGGCGCGAACCTTGCGTCCTGGCCTTCAAACCGTCGCTGCACGACGCTCGACGGAAGTTTTGTTCCGTTGTTTGGAACGCGAACGGCGAAGGAGATGAAAATCGTGAGTACCTCTTCCGTTTCAGTCCTGATCCGGGGATTGCTGATCGCGTCCGCGGCCGCCACTGCGGTGCCGGTGCTCGCGAAGGACGAGGGTCGGGAAGACCTCTCGAAGTTTGTGGGGAATGCGCAGTGCAGGGTGTCCGACGAGCAGGGGCGCATGCCATCTCTCACGGGACGGAATCACTTCCGCGGGTCGATGGGTGGCTCGAGTTATGGCGCCGTCTTTTTCGCGGGAGGCGCCGGGAACCGCGTGAAAGGCTCTTCCAAGGACGAGAACTCCGACAGGGGTGGACGCGCTGGCTCGCCGGCAGCCACTGCCACTGCTGCCTCGGGCGGTGCGGGCGGTACGGGCAGCGCGAGCGGCAGCGGCGCAGGATCCGGCGCTGGCGCTTCAGCCGGAGAGGGCCCTGGCGCGGCTGGCCCGATCGGCGGCGGCCCCGGAGTCTTGAGTGGTGGCGGCACGACGGCAGGCGGATCGGGACCGGTGCCCTCTCCCAATCCCGAGCCGGCGAGCCTTCTGCTCATCGGCACCGGTCTCGCCGGGTTCCTCGTTCTGCGTCGCAGGGGACGCCAGACGAAGTCGTAGATGCTCGGGGCGGGTGTCTGGCTGCTGGCCGCCGGCATCGTGTACGGGCCGGTGCTCGTAAATCTTGCGCGTCACTGGAGCACCGACGCCACGTACTCACATGGGTTCGTTGTACCCGCGCTCGCGCTGTTTCTCGTATGGCAGCGCAGTGACCAGTTGCGGCGAACCCCAGCCACGCCGTCAGCCGCCGGGCTCCTGATTCTCGCCTTCAGCCTCGGCCTCTTCGTCGCCGGCTCGGTTGGGGCCGAGTTGTTCGTGACGCGCGTTTCGATGATCGGGGTCCTTGCCGGAACGGTCGTTTACGCGTTCGGCTGGCGACACCTTGGCCTCGTCGCGTTCCCGCTGGCCTTTCTCGTCTTCATGATCCCCTTGCCGTCGATTGTATTCGGCCACTTCGCAGTGTCCCTGCAATTGATCGCCTCGCAGCTTGGCGAGAATCTTCTCAGGGCCGCCGACGTACCCGTGCTCCGCGACGGCAACCTGCTCAAGCTCGCCACCGTCACGCTCGAGGTGAACGAAGCGTGCAGCGGGATCAGATCGCTCGGTGCGCTCGTGATGATGACGACGCTGATCGGCGACGTTTTCCAGCGACGGGCCTGGGGGCGAGTGGTGCTCACGCTGGCGGCGGTTCCTCTCGCCATTGGATTGAACGGCCTTCGCATTGCCGTCACTGGCATGGCGACGCTGCGCTTCGGTCCCGTTGCCGCCAGTGAAGCGGTCCATACGGCTTCGGGATGGGTCGTCTTCGTCGCGGCCCTGGCCAGCCTGTGGGGCATACATCTGCTGATGCAGTCAATTGGCCGGCAACCGATCGAACAGCGCCTGGAGGCCGCATGAGCTCGTGGCGCCTCCTGGTGGCGGCGTGCTGTATCGCGGCAGCCGGCGGTTACCTGAGGCTGGGCGCAGCGGCCGACGCGGTGGTGGCGGCGCCACGACTATCGGATCTGTCACCGCAGCTGGGCAGCTGGCGGGGCCTCGAGGACATCCGATTGGATCGCCAGACGGAACAGGTTCTTCAAGCCGACAGTTATCTGCTGCGGACGTACACGCGAGGATCGGCGCCGGTCACGCTGTTCGTCGCGTACTATGCGACGCAGCGCTCCGGCCATACCATTCACTCACCGCTCAACTGCCTGCCTGGAACCGGATGGGAATGGACCGAACGCAGACGCGAGTCCGTTGCGGTCGCTCCCGGTCGTGAAGTCGAGATCAATCGCAATGTCGCCACACTGAACCGGCAGCAGGTTCTCGTCTACTACTGGTATCAGAGCCGCGGCCGCGTGGTCGCGAGCGACTACTGGAACAAGCTCCTGCTGGTTCACGACGCAGTGAAGCTCCACAGGAGCGACGGCGCTCTCGTCCGCGTGACCGTGCCGGTCGAAGCCGGGGCGACCGACGACGCCACCTCGTTCATTCGCACGATGTTTTTCCCCCTCGCGCAGCAACTGCCGGAGTAACCGCCATGCGCACCCTGTCCACTACGCTCGTCGTACTGGCGATGTTCGCGTGTTCGTCACCGTCGTCCGAGCGATTCTTCGCGAGCGGCGAGCGCTATCTCGCTGAGAAACGGTACGCGGAGGCGGCGATTGAGTTCGAGAACGCGGCGCGGGTCAACCCGCAGTCGGCGGCGGCCCAGCTGAAGCTCGGCGACGTATACGCCGAGCTGAATCAGCTAACGTTCGCCGCGGCCGCGTACGAACGCGCGTGTGCGCTGAACGAACAGGACGCCGCGACCTGCCTGCGCTCGGCCTCGCAGCTGCTGTCGTTCGGCGAGCACGACCGCGCCTCGGCCCAGGCGCGGATTGTCCTCTCGTCGAACCCATCCGATCTCGATGCTCAGTTGATTCTCGCGATGGCCCTGAGCGGCGCCCGGAGGTTTGGAGAGGCCGAGGAACTGCTGCAGGCCGCGATGAAGACCGCGCCACGCGACGCACGCGCCCTCAGCGCGCTCGGCGACGTTCAGAGGCAGCGCGGCAGGGTACGGGACGCAGAGACTTCACTCCTCAGCGCCATCGACATGGATCCGTCTTCCGGCGCGCGCCTGAGCCTCGCGCAACTTTACATTGAAATGGGACGAGGTGACGCCGGCGCACAGCAGCTTCGCGCCGCCCTCGATGCCGACCCGAACGATGTGTCAGCCAATCGAGCTTATGCCAGCTATCTCGTCAGCACCGAGTACTGTGAAAGCGCCGAGCCGTATTGGAAGAAGGCGGCGGAGCTGTCGAAGGACCCTGCCGACGCGCTGGCGCTGGCGGACTACTATGTCTGGCTTGGACGGTCCGACGCTGCGCTTCCGGTCCTGAAGGATCTCATGGCGCACCGGGACGCAGGCGGCGAGGCGAAAGCGCGTGCGGCCTCGATCGCCTACGACCGCGGTGAACGTGCCGAGGCGGCCCGGATGGTCGACGAGATCCTCGCGCAGGATCAATCGAGTGTCGCCGGCTTGCTGCTTAGAGCACGGATGGCGCTGGATGCACATGACACGGCGGGCGCACGTGAATACGCGCACAAAGCCTCCGCGGTGGCGCCCGAGTCGCCGGCCGTTCGCGAGTTCCTTGCCGCACTCTCCGAACCGGAGCCGTAAGGACCGGAAACCTACAAACGCGCTGAAGCTATCTCACAAGTCGGCGGCGTCGCGAGCGAGCGCGCCGGCGTAGCGGCGCGCGAGAGAGGCGTGTCGGGGAGTCCGAGGGGCGAAGCCCCTTGGCTGGGATTAGAAGTCGCAGTACCAACCACTCGACCGGCTGCTGTCCCCGGTCTTACGCAGCGCCACGCACGATCCGAACACGTTGAGGTCCCAGTCGGGACGCAGGATATTGGACCGGACGGTGCGGCCGACTCCCGGTAACCGTGCCAGAACGCGGCGAAGACGCGCTCTCATTGAGACGCGATCCCGCGCGGGCGTATTCGTCCTGAAGGCCTCGTAGTGCGGATAGTTCAGCGCGTATCGAATGACCCGGTTGACGCTGCGCCGATCGGCGTCGTCGAACACGACGACGCCGCCGGCGCGCAGCATCCGATCGATGAAGTAGAACTCCACCATCACCTGATCGAAGGTGTGCCAGCCATCGATCAAAGCGAACTCAATCGTCGTGCCGGCTTCGACCAGGGCGGGCAGCAGGAACTCCGAGCGCGCCTCGTGAAAATCGAGGACGTCCCCGTACCCGGCCCTGGCGACGTTGCGCAGACCGATTCCTCGCCACTGTGTCGATTGGAAGGGATCCATCACGATGTGGCGAGCCGGGTGTCCAAGCGCGGCCAGCGCCTCGCAAATGTAGAGGGTCGAGATGCCGTAGGCCATCCCGATTTCGAGAGAGGTCGCCGGATCGACCTTTTGGACGATTTCCGCGAGGAGCGCCCCTTCCACCGCGTCCATGT
Organism: uncultured Acidobacteriota bacterium; assembly: GCA_963825245.1. Classification (GTDB taxonomy): domain Bacteria; phylum Acidobacteriota; class Vicinamibacteria; order Vicinamibacterales; family CAVVIG01; genus CAVREM01. The sequence goes on along the minus strand of CAWGSJ010000013.1, from coordinate 44,899 downwards.
GGACCGGCAACGATGGGAAATCCGGGTGCGTGAGCGGCAGTGTCCGAGTCCCGTCGGTCACTGATTCGGTGGTCAGAATTTCGCGCAGCACCGCGTTCATGGATTCAGGTCAGGTCAGGCGAACCAGTCTGGCGTTTCGGGAGAACACGGCGGTAAAGCGTGCGCAGCGTCTCCGCCGGCCCGCTCGGTAATACGACGTCGTGCAGGAAGTACCCGATGCGATCCAAGGCACGCAGGTCGAGCGCCTCGGCCACCTGCGGCGCCCAGAGCCACTCGGGAAAGTGCGCCTCCAGATCGGGGAGCGGGTAAAAGCCGGCGACTCGCATGCGCCCTTCGAGCGGGTCAGCGTGCACCAGGTGCATGGGGCGGTCGGCGTCGACGCCGAATGGTGCGTGCAGGAACAACAGGCCGCCGGGCCTCAGGCCCGAGTGCAGCTGACAGAGGGCGCGGAACGGCCGGGGCAGGTGCTCCAGCACGTCAAAACACAAAGCAATATCGTACTGCCGCACGGGTAGCCGCTCGTGCTTGAGGTCGATCGTTCGGACCACGAGACCACGCCGCGCGCATCGCCAGGCCGCGAATTCCAACAGCCGGCTCGACACGTCGGCCAGGGTCACGTCGTAACCTGCGGCAGCAAAGACGATGGCGTCGTTGCCGATTCCGGAACCGTAATCGATGACGCGCCGCCCACGGCGTTGCGCGGTCGCGATGTCCAGGCAGACGAGCGTCCGAGTGTGGATAGGATCGGAGGCGTGCCACTGCGCGAGGTCGAAGATTTCCGTCTGTGACTCGTCGTAAAAGCGGACGACGGCCGCCTCGTCCGCCGGGTTGACGACCTTCGCCTGCCACTCCTGCCGGAATTTCTCGGTGGCGTTCTCGAGCTGTGCGAAAGCCGAGTCTCGACTGATGCCGAGAAACTCCGACAGCTCATCTACAAGTGCCTGCCTGACATCAGACGCGCCCGGCGCGACGACCGACGCCCACCGTGCGGCCAGAGCCGCGATCGTATCCAACGAGCCTTCCTCCAACCGGAGTACTCTCGAGCCTGGAGCAACTCGAGTGCCAGGAAACGAGGCGACTACAGGCGAGCTACGGCGGATCCGCCGTGGCTCTCTGATGGAAACGAGTGGGTGCTGGACGGCGCCAGCGTAGTGGCGACGGTGAACAGGCGCCTACTGGATGCGGAACGTGGTTCGAACGGGGTAGTGATCGGAAAACGTGCCAGTGGATGTCACGACTTCCGTCGACTGAGGGGCGGCTCTTCCGCTCGAATCGGTAAACCAGTAGTCGAGCTTCATCGACGGATTGGGCGTGAAGGCCGTCCTGCCGAATCCCGACCCGACCAGCGCCCACGAATCCACGAAGTGGGGCCGCATGCCAGACGTGGAATCGATCTGATTGGGATCGGCGTTGAAGTCGCCGGCGACGATCTGGGGCGTTGAATGGAGGCTCGCCCACCACTTCAACCACCCCATCGAGCTGTAGCGCGACTGAGCGTCGTTCGTGCATCCGCCCGTCTGCAAGTGGGTCCCGAACACCTGGAGGATCGTCCCATTCACGTTGAGGGCCGCTCGCACACCCACCCGCGCTGATGTCCAGCAATCCCAGAACGGAAACATCATCCAGTCGCTGTCGACAATGTCGAACGTCGTGAAGATCCCGACGCCCTGATACCACGTCCAGTTGCACCAGGTGCCATTCCAATTGCCGGGGGCGCAGTGCGTGGCGAACACGCCGCGCCAGGTTTGCCCGGTCTGCCGCTGGAGCTCGTCGATGTAGGTGTTGAAATGGTTCAACCACGCCTCCTGGATCACGATGACCTGGGGTCGCGGTCCCGCGGCCAGCGCCATCGCCATCGACTGCCTGGCGTGCCACTCGGAGGAATCGTTGATCTGAATATTCCAGGTCAGCACCGAGATGCTCGTCCCACCGCCAGGTGGTGGGGGAGGAGGCGGCGGTCCCGGGGGACTCCCGCCTACCACACTGATGGAGTTCACGTTGAAACCGTATGTGTCGAACAGCAGCGTCAACTGCTGCACGCCCGCGCCGAGCGTCACCGGTACCGAGACGGTTGTCCAGTTCTGCCACGCACCGGTCCTCGGGATGCCGACGACGACCCAGACGTTGCTGCTCGTATTGAATCCCACGTGCATGGAACCGCCGCCAGCCGGCGACGCGACCCGCAACTGCACGACGTAGCTACCGGCGCTCGTGACGTTTACTGTGTAGTTGAGCCACTCGCCGGGCGATATCCAGCCCACATTGGCGCCGCCCTCGGTCGACCACTCGATGTCGACGTCGGTCGCCCGATACGCACCGCCTGCGTTGCCTGCCGAATTGTCGCCGTACGCGATCCCGTACCCTCCATTGTCGAAGTCCTCGGCCTGCAGCGTGCCCGGGAGCGCAACCGGCGAGCCGGAGAGGGCCGTCAGCAAGCCGCTCTGATTGTCCTGCGCCGCAGATGACGCACCTAGACCGGTCGCCAGCAGAATGGTCAACGCAACGGCAATAGACCATGCACATGTCTTTGACTGACTTGCCATCTGCCCTCCCGCTTCCCGCGAAGCGCATAAGGCCGGCTCGCTGGTACTCGACGCGCTGAATTGTGCGAAAGCAGGATTGGATGCGACCCACGCATCCGCGCGCGCGACGGAGCAAGTGCCGAGCCAGGGGAAAAGTCCCGGTAGATGCGCGCTAATGTCACAGGCGTCGCGTAACGCAACTCAACAATATGGCAACACTTACATGGTTGAGCTTCGTTACTTCATCTTTCTGGAGGAATCCTGCACTCTTGGCAGCTATCAGGATCTACAAACCAGTCGCAATCTACGACACCGGGGGCCCATCGCCGAAAACATCATGGCCAGAAAGGCGACGTGGTGTCGTGGGGCGCTACAGCACCCGCCCATACGCTGTGATCCCGCGACGCGCCGCTGCACGACGTTGCGCGACTCCACCATCGCGGAGTTCCTCTGCCCCAATGGGCGCATATTGAGATCACAGCAGACGGTCAGGGCCACCGACTGAGAACCTGCGCGCGCATTCACGCAGGAGGCTGACGGGCATAGGGCCGGCATCGATGTTGCGGCTGTCGAAGCACACCGCAAACCCGGAGCTTCTGGCTCAATCGGAGGCACACGTGATCACGACGAGAGCCGTCAAAGGCTTGTCTGCGATATCGGTGTGGTTGACGATTCATGCGGCTGCAACCGTTTCGGCACAGTCACCATTTCGCGGATCGCCTGCGACGGTCCCGGGGACGATTCAGAGCGAGGACTTCGACGCTGGCGGCGAAGCCATTGCCTATCACGACGCTTCGCCGAGCAACAACGGTGGAGGCTATCGGCAGACCGGTGTCGACATCCAGGCCGCGTCCGAAGGCGGATGGAACGTCGGCTGGATTACGGCTGGCGAATGGCTCGCGTATACCGTCGACGTGACGTCCACCGGTCCGTACCTGCTCGAAGCGCGCGTCGCGTCTCCCGACCCGGGCGGGACGTTTCACGTCGAGGCCGGCGGGCAGAACATCACTGGTGCGTTGACGGTCCCCAATACAGGCGGTTGGCAGACCTGGACGACGGTGTCGAAGTGGGTCACCTTGAGCGCGGGCAGTCAAGTGCTGCGGGTGGTCTTCGATGCGAACGGTCGATCGGCTGTGGGCAACCTGAATTGGATCCGGTTTTCAAATGGGACGCCGGTGCCGTACGGCGGCGTGCCGGTTTCGTTCCCCGGAGTGGTGCACGCCGAGAACTTCGACAATGGCGGAGAAGCCATCGCCTACCACGACACGACGGCGGGCAACAGCGGCGGCCAGTATCGCGGTAGCGACGTCGATATCGAGCCCTCGAGCCTCGGGGGCTACAACGTCGGCTGGACGAGTGATGGCGAGTGGCTAAGCTATTCGATCGACGTGACCAGCGGCGGGCTGTACGCGTTGCGGATCCAGGTGGCGTCGCCGTTGTCCGCCGGGCGCCTGCATGCGAGGTTCGGATCGGTTGACACGGCGGCGGTGAGCATCCCGAATACGGGAGGCTGGCAAGTCTGGACGACCGTGGACATCACAGCCAGCCTGGCGGCCGGTCCACAGGTGATGACGCTGGTGTTCGACGTCGGAGGATTCAACGTCGCGGGCATCACAGCGACGCTGATCAGCGTGCCATCCCCGACTCCTCTTCCTCTTCCTCCTCCTTCTCCTCCTCCTCCTCTTCCTCCTGTGAACGTGCCCACCACGTACACGGCGATTTCGGATCGGGTCGCCCGGTCGAAGCCGGCGCTGCCAGCGTTGGGGCCGGCCGGCTTCAGGTTCGTCGATCCCGCTTTTTCCTCGACTCTCATCCGCGTGACTGACGCGAACACGCGTCCCGGCTCGCCAAACGTCTCTTACCGCACGCCGTCCGCCAGCCCCCAGGTGGCCTGGAACGCGACGTCCACCTACTTCTACGTTGTCAGCACGGACGGCAATGTGATTCCGTATTCGTTCGACGCGAGCACGATGACTGCCTCGCGCATCCCGTCGGCGATCGGTGACGGCGGGCTGACGCTTCAATTCAACGTCGAGCCTCAATTCAGCTCGACCAATCCCAATGTGATTTACGGGATTTCGAGTCGGCAGCAACAATCGGACGATCTCCCGCTACGATTTCTCGACCGATACCTACTCGAGCGTGGTCAACCTGGACACGATCATCGGTGGCCTCTCCGGCTACGTGGGGGGGCTGATGACAGGCGGTGTGCCGACCGAGTACATGACGGTGTTCTTCGGAGGCGGGGGACAGGACCAGCATCGGTATCTCATGTGGTTCCCCGTCGACAATTTCGGCGCGAGAAAGATCGTGGACACGGTGGCATCGACGATCAACGGCGCCTCGACGAACGTCCTTCTGAATTTCAATCTTCACGCCGTGACCATCGACCGGAGCGGACGATATGTGTTCCTCTACCCGAGGGGCCCCGATGTCGCCGCTCCACGATATGCCTCCCCCGTTTACATCTGGGACACGGCGACCGACATCATCACCGCCGTGACGAGCGGCGGGAACGACGGCCAGCCGCTTGCCTATCCAGGCGGGCACGGCACGCCAGGGTTCGGATTCTCGCTGAATCAGGATTGCTGCGTCAGCTCCGCCTGGGATGGCGCGCAATGGGTGATGCGATCGCTTGCCGCGCCGCTGATCGCCTGGGATCTGATCAGCCCCGTGTTGACGCCAAAGCACGTGTATTTCAGCGATCACTCCTCCTGGGCCAACGCGCAGCCGAACGTCCTGGTGCCCGTCATCACGGGGACGTATCGGTACGGCAACAGCTCGGAGCCCTGGCGGGCCTGGGACGACGAAATTATCGCCATCGAGACCGATGCGCCGACCGGGACCGGCGCCAGCGTGTGGCGATTCGCCCATCACCGCAGCGACGTGCGCCAGGACGCCAACCCGGCGGGGCTGGAGTTCTGGTACCTGCCCCGCCCGAACGTCTCGCCCGATGGCCGGTGGGTGATCTTCACGTCCAACTGGGAGAAGACGCTCGGACATCGATCCGCGAATCGGCACGCAGCGGGAGGACGTCTTCCTGCTCCAGCTGAAGTAGCCCTGACCACCTCGAGCTGCGACTCGAGGGCAGACCGCGGCATGCGCTGTGCTTCGCCGGGTGATATTGGTGCAACGTCCAGCAGGGAGCCCGGTCGTCAGCGTCATCATGCCCGCGCACAATTCGGCAGCGTACCTGCGGGAGTCTGTCGATTCCGCTATTGCGCAATCGTTTACCGATTTTGAGCTATTGATTGTCGACGATGGCTCGACCGACGGCACGCTCGCGCTGGCGCGCCGTCTTGCCGACCGCGATGACCGACTGCGCGTGATCGCGCGTCCCAATCGGGGAGGAGCCGCGGCGGCGCGGAACCTCGGGATGCGCGAGGCGCGCGGCGCCTACTTCGCGCTGCTGGACAGCGACGATATCTGGCATCCGACCTTCCTCGCGGCACAGATGGAGATCCTCAACCGCCTGCCGGGCGTGGATGTGGTCTCCGGGAATGCGTACAACCTCGGCGGTGGCCGAGACGGCCAGACGCTGAGCTCGGTCGCTTCGGATTGCCGGCCGATTCGGCTGATCGACATGCTCGAACGCGAGGACGCGGTTTGCATCATGTCCGTTCTGCGCCGGGGTGTGTACGAAACGATTGGCGGCTTCGACGAAACGATGGCGTGCAGCGAGGACTACGACTTCTGGATTCGCGCCGCGCTCGCCGGTTTCCGTTTCGTCCGGAATCCGGTCCCGCTCGCGCACTATCGCCGGCGAGCGGACAGCGCATCGTCCGATGAGATTGCGATGCTGCAGGGGATCCTGACGGTCCTGCGCCGCGCGCGTGCCCGGTGCGCGGATTTGCCAGATGAAGTCGCGGCCATCGACCGGCAGATCGCCCGGTTCGAGGAACAACGGCTGCTGGCCCGGGCCAAAGCCAACCTGCTCTGTCGTGAGTTCGCCTCGGCCGCTCATGAATTCGATGCGCTGTTCAGGCTCAGGCCTAGTTTCGTCAATGGCGTGATGGCTCGCGTGAGCCGTCACGTCCCGTCTGTGCTGCTGTGGGCGTATCGCACGAAATCGGCGATCCGATCCGCACGGGTCCGCTCGGCGGCTCCGTCGTCGTGAACCCGCGGCACCAGTGCTTCAGGGAGTGATGTATCGAGTCTTCACCAACCGAGTAGCGTCGCTGCTCTCCATGACGACGGCGTGGCTTGTTCTTCTGTGGCGGGCCGGTCGCCTCGGCTGCCACGACTCTCGTGCGGGCCGGAGGAGATCTCCAGGCTGCCCTGGTCAACGCTCGACCGGGCGACACCATCACCTTGGAGCCCGGTGCCACTTACGTCGGAAACTTCACGCTGCCCGAGAAGAATGGAACGGGATGGATCACGATTCGGCCCTCAGGGGCCGACATCGTGCCCGAGGGGACGCGCATCACGCCCGCCCTGGCGGCGGGGCTTCCGAAGCTGCGCTCGCCGAACAACCAGCCGGTCGTGCTGACCGCGCGAGGCGCACACCATTGGCGGCTGGTTCTGCTCGAGCTGGAGGGGGGCGGCGACAGGAGCGGCGAGATCCTCGCGCTCGGCGACGGCTCCGCCGCGCAAAGTGCGCTGTCACACGTGCCGCACGACCTGGTCATCGACCGCTGCTACATTCACGGCGACGCCGCCACCGGGCAGAAGCGTTGCGTGGCGTTGAACAGCGCCGCGACCACAATCACGAGCTCTCATATCGCGGACTGCAAGCGGGTCGGACAGGATGCCCAGGCGATCGCCGGGTGGAACGGTCCAGGGCCGTTCACGATCAGCAACAACTACCTCGAGGGCGCGGCCCAGAACCTGATTTTTGGCGGGGCCGATCCGTCCATTCCCAACCTCGTGCCGAGCGACATTCTCATCACCGGCAACCTGGTGTCCAGGCCGCCTGAATGGCGTCGTCGAGCCGTGGCAGGTGAAGAACCTGGTCGAGCTGAAGAATGCACGGCGGGTCAAAATCGTTCGCAACGTCATCCAGAACAACTGGCAGGCCGCGCAATCAGGGTTCGCGGTGCTGTTCACGGTTCGCAATCAGGATGGGGGCTGCCGCTGGTGTCAGGTCGAGGATGTCGTGTTCGAGGGCAACCTTGTCCAACACAGCGCCGCGGGCATCTCGATTCTCGGGTTCGACGACAACCATCCGAGTCAGCAGACGCAGTCGATTGTCATTCGCAACAACGTGTTCGCGGACATCGACAACCAGAACTGGGGCGGCAACGGGTATTGCTTCATGCTCAACGGCGGCCCGCGCCGAATCGTCATCGACCACAACACGATCATCCAGGAACACGCGTCGGGGATCCTGCAGGTCGAGGGGCCGCCGGTGCTCGAGTTTGCGTTCACGAACAATATCGTCCGTCACAATGCGTACGGGATCATCGGCAGCGATCACGCGCCGGGAAACGACACCATTTCCGCGTTTTTCCCCGGGTCGACAGTGACCCGCAACGTGATCGCGGACGGCGACGCCAGCCGTTATCCGCCAGGGAACCAGTTCCCCATCGTCCGCGCAGTTTCGTGCGCAATTCGCAGGGTACGGAGAAGGAAATTTTCGGCTGGTCGAGTCCAGCCCCTGGCGAAACGCGGGAAGCGACGGTCGCGACCTCGGAGCCGAGTTCCGCCCCAAGGCCGTGCCGCGGTGAGCAACCCACCACGGCCGCTGAAGAGACACCGAGAGGCCTGACCCAGACGTGAGCGGCCCTGTGTTTGCACACGCACATCCTTGACGACGTTGGAGTGATTGAACATCACGCATGCCGCAGACTGCCAGTCTCATTGACGACACAGAGCGACCAAAGCCCGGCTATCACGTGAGGCCAGCCCTGCACATGGCGGCTCAGGCGACCATGCCGGGCGAGGCGTCCTTAACCGAGTCGCGGCCGGCGACCGTCATCCGCGCCCCCTCGTTCTCGCCGCTCACGCTCGCGCGCGGGGTGGTCCGGCTCGTCCACTATCGGGACCTGCTGTACACGCTGAGCGTGCATCGGCTGAAGGTCCGCTACAAACAGTCGGTGCTGGGTCCCTCGTGGGCGGTCCTGCAGCCGTTGTCTCTGATGCTCATCTACACGGTGATCTTTTCCCGGATCGCGCGCGTGCCGAGCGAGGGCGCGCCCTACGCGCTCTTTGCCTATTGCGCGCTGCTGCCGTGGACATTCTTTTCCACCGCTCTCTCGACGGCCACCCTCAGCCTGGTGAGCCACTTCAGTCTCGTCACGAAGGTGTACTTCCCGCGGGAGATTCTGCCGTTGACCTACGTCATCGCGGCGCTGGTCGACTTTCTCGTCGCGTCCACGGTTCTCGTCGGGCTGTTGCTCTACTACGACGTCTCGCTCACCGCTCGGGCCCTCTATGCGATTCCGACGATTGCGGTCCTCACGCTGTTCACGATCGCTGTCTCACTCGTGCTGTGCGCCGATCCAAGTGCGCTACCGGGACATTGGTGTCGCGATGCCGCTCGTGCTGCAGTTGTGGATGTTCGCCACGCCGGTCGTCTACCCGCTCAGCGTTGTCCCGGAGTCATGGCGGTCGCTCTACGTGCTCAACCCGATGGTCGGCATCATCGAAAGCTTCCGGCGGGTCATCCTGCAAGGTGCAGCCGCCAGATTTCCAGGCTCTGGCGATATCAGCGATGTCTCGATGATTCTGCTGCCTGCTGGCGTTCATCTATTTCAAACACGTCGAAGCGACCGTCGCGGACATCATCTAAGCCCAAGGCACAGCCGATGATCGATCTCACTGCTGGATCACGTGTCGAAGCGGTATCGGGTTCGCCACACGGCCGACGCGCACGGCGGCCGCCGTACGCTGCGCCAGAAGCTTCAGGCTCTCCGCGGTCGTTCCGACGAGTTCTGGGCTCTGCGCGACGTCTCGTTCGACGTGGCGCGGGGAGAGACGCTGGGCATCATCGGCCACAACGGCGCCGGCAAGAGCACGATCCTCAAGGTGCTGTCGAGCGTCACGGCGCCGACCGGGGGCGAAATCACGATCAGGGGGCGGCTGTCGGCATTGATCGAAGTGGGGTCGGGGTTCCATCCCGAGCTGACCGGGCGAGAGAACATCTATCTGAGCGGCTCGATCCTCGGCATGCGGCGTCGCGAGATCGCGGACAAGCTCGAGCGAATCATCGACTTCGCCGGCGTGCGCGACTTCATCGACACCCCCGTCAAGCACTATTCGTCCGGGATGTACGTGCGCCTCGGCTTCTCGATTGCCGCGCATCTCGAGCCCGACATCCTGCTGCTCGACGAGGTGCTGGCGGTGGGAGACGCGGCCTTTCAGGTGAAATGCCTGGACCGCGTCAACGAGCTGCACCGGCAGGGACGAACGATCGTGTTCATCTCGCACGACCTGGGCGCCGTGGAGCGCATGTGCGGCCGCGTTCTTCTCATGAAACGAGGGCAGGTGGTCGCCGACGGCCCCCCGCGGGAGGTCATCGCGAAGTATCAGGAGGTGAGCAGCGGCTATGTCCCGTCCGAGCCGCATGCGCTCGCACAGGCCATCCTGTCGCGCGAGGTGGAGATCACTTCCGTGACGTGTCACGACGTGGATGGCCGTGAGGCGGGCGTGTTTCGGACGGGAGCTGCGGCGCGAATGCGGGTGAGCTACGTCACGCACCAGCCCGTACCCGATGCGATCATCGAGGTGTACGTGTACTCGCTGCTCGAGAAGTCGTATGGCCCCTGGTGCCAGTTGACGACCGCGTCGCGCAACGGCGAAGGGATTGATCTCAAACCGGGGCGGGGCGCCGTGGAGTTCGAGGTCGAAGAGTTGAGCTTTCTGCCGGGGATGTACTACGTCAGCGCGACGATCGTCCACAGGGACCAGCCGCTGGGAACCGCGATCGACTGGCAGAGCCAGTGCCTGACCCTGCGGGTCGATCCGGGCCGTTTCATTCGAGGCACCTTTTACATGCCTCATCAATGGCAGTCGTTGCCGGTGCCGCCGCAGCCGGAAGATGTGCGGCAGCCGGCCTCGGGATCCGTCACATCATGAGGTAGAGCACTCAGTGCTCCGGGCGACCATGGAAGCGTACACGAGGCGCTTTTTCGAACAGGTGCACGCGCAGGTGCGCGATTCGGCGCGCGAAATCGTGCCGCTGGTTGTCGACCTGCTCAATCCCGCGCGCGTCGTGGACGTCGGCTGCGGCACCGGCACCTGGCTCGCGACGTTCGCGGAACATGGCGCCGCCATCCTCGGCCTCGATGGCGAGTACGTCGATCGCTCGCGGCTCGACATCCCCGAGGACCGCTTCGTGGCGGTCGACCTCGCTCAACCCTTTCAACTGGACGGTCGCTACGACCTGGCCCTGTGTCTGGAAGTCGCAGAACACCTTCCCGCCGATCGCGCGGCCTCGCTGGTCGATCTCCTGACCGGCGTGGCTCCGACGGTCCTCTTTTCTGCGGCGATTCCGCTTCAGACCGGGGTTAATCACGTCAACGAACAGTGGCCCGAGTACTGGGCAGCTCATTTCCAACGCCGGGGCTTCGTTCCGATCGACTGCTTCAGGCGGAGGGTCTGGCAGAACCAGAAAGTCGCGTGGTTTTACGCCCAGAACATCCTGCTGTTTGCCGAAGAGACCTACGCCGGCCGACATCCCGGGCTCGCACGAGAGCTGGCCAGCACAAACGCGAATCAGCTGTCGCTGGTTCACCCCTCGTGCTTCGTGATGCGGGTCTGGGAAGAGCACGATCTGGCCAACCGGCCGCTGAGACAGATACTCGCTGCCCTTCCCGAGCTGTCAAAGAACGCCGTGCGGCGACGATTCAGCCGAGGGAGGGTCAATCTTGATGTCAGAGGGAATTCCTCGTGAAACGCTATGAGGGCTGATATGAACGGACGCACGGCAACGAAATGGATTCGACGTGTTTCACCCGCCAGGGCGAAGGCCGACCTGGCGAGGTTTGTCGGCGATCGCGTCACGGATTCACTCAGAGCCCAAGCGATCGTCAACGGGCTGTACACGGCGTCGCGCAGCGATACAGTCGTGCCCCTAAAGAAGCCTGGGCATTTGTTTACGCGGCAGTCGATTTGGCGGATAAAGAGGCCGATGGTTGACCCGGACCAACCACTTCCCGTTCCACCAGCTCAATACCTGTACTACGGAGATCCTGAGCGCCATTTGGCCACCGGATGCCAGGACGCGTTGACGTTGCGCCGATTCTTCAACCAGCTGGGCGTTCGTCTGGACGGAGTCTCGGTGATGGATTGGGGATGCAGGGATTGTCGTGTGCTTCGTCATTTCGCCGATGATGCCCGCGTCTGCAACTTCTGGGGCGTCGATCAGGACGGGCCTTCCATGGAGTGGGCCAAGGAGAATCTCTCCCCCCCGTTCAGGTTCGTCACCTGCAACGCCTTCCCGCACCTCCCATTCGAAGACCGCACATTCGACGTGATCTTCGCCATCTCCGTTTTCACGCACATTCCCTTGCTTGCGGACGCATGGCTGATGGAGCTTCGACGAATCATCAAGCCCGGCGGTTTCGGCCTCTTCACGGTGCACGACGAGCACACGTGGCGTTTTCTCGAGGAGAACGACGAGATGCGGGAGAAGTTTGGCCTGGAGCCGGAAGACATCGCCAACGCCCGCACCGCAGATCTCGTCGTCATCGACGGGCCGGGGCTGCCGATGGAGTATGTGAACGTCTTTCATTCGGCAGGCAGGATCCGCCAAGAATGGGGCCAGTATTTCGAAGTTGTGTCGATCGAGCCCGGTGCGTTCTACCACCAGTCGATGGTGGTGTTGAGAAAACCGGCGTGAGAGCGGTCTTGGTTCGTGAATCGGGCAGAAGACAAAGCGCGCATGATAGCTGACTTGATCTACGACGTCGGGATGAACAACGGCGACGACACAGCCTACTACCTGTACAAGGGATACCGTGTCGTGGCGATCGAGGCCGATCCGACCCTGATTGAGAAAGCTCGCGAGCGCTTCGCCGACGACATCCATCGCGGCCAGTTGGAGTTGGTCAATGTCGCCATCGGTCCGAAAGAGGAGACGGCATCGTTCTGGATCTGCGACAGCCGCAGCGAATGGAACTCGTTCGATCGCCGGATCGCGTCGCGCGAGGGATTGCCCCATCACGCCATAGCAGTGCAGTGCCGGCCGTTTCGGAGCCTGCTGGAACAGTTCGGTGTGCCGTCCTACCTGAAGATCGACATCGAGGGTCACGACCATTACTGCGTCGCCGGCCTCGACCCGCGTGATCTGCCCAAGTACGTCTCGTTGGAAATGGGAGAGCTGGGTCCTTTCTTCGCCCTGCGAGACCTCGGGTACAACGGTTTCAAGCTGATCACGCAGAACGACCATAGCCAATTGGCTGTCGATCTCTTCAGCGTCACAGAGCTGGTCAAGCGACAGCTCCGTTCGCATCCGGCACTGTACCGGTTCGGGGGGAAGGTCGCTGGGGTGGGCCGACAGCTCGGGTGGTCTCCGAAGAACAGACCCAACCTGACTCGGCCCAGTCCCGGCGGGTCCAACGGGAATCACTGGCACTTCACGATGGGAAGCTCCGGACCTTTCGGCGACGACACCGACGGCGCCTGGCAGACCTTCGATGACGTGGCGTACACATGGGTGACGTACCAGCTCGGCCGCTCCCGTTATGGGGCACCCAGCCTGAACGTGTGGCACGACGTGCACGCGACGCGGATTGAGGCGAAGTAAGAACCAGTATGGAAATTGCCGACGCCCACGATTCCTCCGTTGTCTCGGTCGTCATCCCGTGCTATCGGCAGGCGCATTTCCTGCCCGAGGCCATCGAGAGCGTGCTCGCCCAGACCTATCCCCATTTCGAGATCATTGTTGTTGACGATGGGTCTCCCGACGGCACGCGGGCCGTCGCCGGTCGCTACCAAGATGTGCGTTGCCTGCACCAGAGGAACCGTGGGCTGTCCGCAGCTCGCAACGCCGGTCTCGCCGAGAGCGTCGGCGCATTTGTCGTCTTCCTCGACGCCGATGACCGTCTGTCGCCCGAGGCACTCGCCAGTGGCGTCCGGGAGATGGCGGCGCACCCGGAGTGTGCGCTCGTGGCTGGAGACCACAAGCTGATCGATGAGCAGGGATCGACGATCCCCAGTCCCGCGCGCGAGCGCGTCACGCAGGATCACTATCAAGAGCTCCTGAAAGACAACTTCATCTGGTGTCCCGCGACCGCCATGTATCGTCGAACGATACTCACCGAGGTGGGGGGGTTTGACAGGTCGCTGCGATCCGCCGAGGACTACGACTTGTACCTGCGCATCGCGAGACGATTCCCGATTCGCACGCACGGCGAGGTTGTGGCCGAGTATCGCGTCCACCGTTTCGCCATGTCGCGCAATTCGGGCCGGATGCTGAAGTACGCCGTGAGGGTCTTGCGCGCCCAGCGCAGGCACGTGAGCGGCAATCGAGTTCTTGAAGCCGCGTGTGATAGCGGGATTCGTGGGTACCAGAAATTGTACGGCACCCCCTTGATCAAGCAGTTGCCCACATATCTGTGGTCAGGGCAGTGGCGGCAGCTCGTTCCAGAAAGTTTCGTGGCGCTCTGGTATTACCCGCGGGCTTTCTGGTTCTACCCGCGAGCGTTCGCGACGGATGCATGGCAACGGCTGTACCGCGCGATTGTGGGAGTGTTCGCGTGATGAACGTCGGAACAATGCAACCCGAAGGGACCGACACCCCCAGATCACCGGGCGGCTTGCGAGTCACTGTCGCCATCTGCACGTGGAACCGATCGCCATCGCTCCGGCAGACGCTCGACGGCTTTACCGGAATCGCTGCACCGGTCGCCACGAAATGGGAGCTGCTGGTCGTCAACAACAACTGCACGGATGAGACCGACGAGGTGATTCGTGCTTTCGAAGATCGCCTGCCCGTACGCCGGGTATTCGAGCCCAGGCCCGGGTTATCGCACGCCCGCAATCGGGCCATTGCAGAGGCGACGGGGGACTACATCCTGTGGACGGATGACGATGTCACCGTGTGCCGCGATTGGCTCGTCGCCTATGCCGACGCTTTCAGGCAATGGCCCGATGCCGCCCTGTTCGGTGGCCCGATCGAGCCCTCGTTCGACGGAACGCCGCCGTCATGGTTGCAGCAGATCTACCCCTCAATCGCCGGAGTGTATGCCGCCCGGGATTTCGGATCGGAGCCGATTCCGCTCTCGCCACACGTCATACCGTGGGGCGCCAACTATTGCGTCCGGGCACGCGAGCAGTCGAGCCATCCATACGACCCTGACCTCGGATACCGGCCCGGCAGGCTGATCGGCTGGGAAGAGACCGAGGTCCTCCAGGCGCTGCTCGCGGCAGGAGCACAAGGCTGGTGGGTGCCGCGTGCCGCGCTGCGTCATCACGTGCCAAAAGCACGTCAGACGACCAAGTATCTGCGCACGCACTTTTACAACCGCGGGGTGTACTACGGGTCGCGTTGGAACGAGATCGACAAACGGCTCGTCTTCGGGCGGCCCCGTTGGCTCTGGAAACGCGTGGTCGAGGCCGAGCTGAAGTATCGACTCCACCGGGTGCTGTCCAGGCCCGAGGTCTGGGTGGAGCATCTGATCACGTCGAGCGAAAGCTGGGGCCTTCTGAACGGCTACACACCAAAAGTACGGGTTTAAGGCATGAATCCAACGAACCATCCAAGTGCCTCCGGCCTGGTCTCTGTGGTCATTCCCTGCTACAACCAGGCGAAGTTTCTCGGCGAGGCTATCGAAAGCGTTCTGGCTCAAACCTATCCGCGTTCCGAGATCGTGGTGGTTGACGATGGTTCGACGGACCGCACCGTCGAAGTAGCCAGATCGTACGACGCGGTCCGATGTATCTCGCAGCCCAACCAGGGCCAGGGCGCGGCACGCAACGAGGGCCTCAAGCACATCTCCGGCGAGTTCGTCGTGTTCCTGGATTCGGACGATCGTCTCCAGCCACACGCGCTCGAGGTGGGACTGCGATGTCTTGCGGATCATCCCGAAGCGGCGTTTGCGGCCGGGCGGTGCGTCGGAATCGGCGTTGATGGCATTCAGCGGCACACCACGCACGATCCACTCGTCGAACGACACCACTACCTGGAGCTCCTTGCTAACAACTACATCTGGATGCCCGGGACCGTAATGTTCCGCACGGCGATCGTGCGACAGGTGGGCGGGTTCAAGACGACCGTCTCCGGCGCGGAAGACTACGATCTGTATCTGCGCATCGCACGGAACCACCGCATCTGGTGTCACGATCAGGTGATTGCCGAATATCGCCAGCACGGCACGAGCACGTCGCGCAAGCCGATGCTGATGATGCGCTCAGCGCTCAGCGTCATGTACGGACAACGCGAAGCTGTCAAAGGGGATGCGCGGGCGGAGCAGGCCTTACGCCAGGGCATCAGACACTGGCAGAATGCCTATGGCGAGCAGTTGATGAATGTCGTACGAAAGCAGCTGCGCGCACGTGAATGGAGACGGGCCATTCCGGCACTTGTGGGCTTTCTTCAGCACCATCCCAGTGGATTCCTTCACCATGCCTGCCGGAAACTCTCTCGCGTCGCACTCGGCCAGAAGCCGGAGACGCCAGACGCCATCGGCTTCGGAGAATAAAGTGAGCGTCCGGTCTGTGGCTCAGGTCCCGGTGCACGAGTTGGATGTTTCGGTCAACATCTGCACCTACAACCGCTGCGGCATGTTGAGCGAGGCGCTCGAGAGCGTGCTGTCTCAGCAGCTCCACGACGGCGGACGCTACGAGGTCATCGTCGTCGACAACAACTCGACCGACGAGACCAGGCAAGTGGTCGAGAGCTTCGTCGCTCGCGGCCACGAAAACCTCCGATATGTGTTCGAGGGCCGACAGGGACTGTCTTATGCCCGCAACGCCGCCGTCTCTGCCGCACGTTCTCCAATCCTGGCGTTCACCGACGACGACGTCCGCGTAAAGCCCAACTGGGTTGCGACCATCAAGCGGATACTCGACAACCACCCAGAGGTCGACTGTGTGGGTGGGAAGGTGCTGCCGCATTGGACATTCGCGCCGCCATCCTGGCTGACCAGCGAGCAATGGGCGCCCCTGGCGATCGTGGACTACGGCGATCAGCCCTTTTATGTGAATGCCGGCAATCAGTTGTGCCTGCTCACCGCCAATATGGCGATTCGCAAGGATGCGCTCGAGCGAATCGGCAGGTTTCAACCTGCCCTTCAGCGGATTCAGAACCGAGTGGGCTCCATGGAGGATCACGAGCTGCTCGTCCGGCTATGGAAAACCGATCGACAGGGGCTCTATACGCCAGAGCTCGTTGTCACCGCGGGCGTCGCCTCCGATCGCCTGTCGAAGAAATACCATCGCCGCTGGCGCATGGGACATGGCTATTTTCACGCCATGGCCCGATTGGAGGAAATGGAACGCTCACAGAGTGGCTGGCTGTTCGATGTGCCTGCACATTTGTACAGACGCGCGGCGTTCGATGCTCTGGGGTGGCTTGGCAGTCTGGCACGCGGCAACCTGACCCGCGCGTTCGCTTACGAGGTCGGCTTGTGGTTCTTCGCCGGGTTCTTCAGCAGGCGCTACCAGGATTTCATGGAAGGCGGCGACCGGACCCACATTCGTGAGCTTGGGAGATTTGCGCGGTCATTGACACGAAGACGGCGGCGCGATCCGTCCGGACAGTTCAGCCCCGCACAGTTCCCACCGCCCAAACCGTGACCGGAAATTCGGCCTCGTTCTCCGCAGATGACATCATCAGGCCGCGTGCAAGCGCCGTTTCCGCGCTCATGTACATGTCTTCCTCGATCAGGACCGCCGCGGCCTTTCGGCCTCCCCAGCCGCGCACTCTCGTATCGAACCCGGTGCGATCCATCATGACCGAGAGCCCCTGGGGCGTCCATCGGTAGTAGTCGCCGTAGCCTGCCCCTTCATGCACCGGCACGAGAAACGGAGTGGTGACAATGGCGATGCCGCTCGTCTTCAATATCCTTCGAACCTCGCTCAAGGCCCGTTCAGGGTGGGCGATGTGCTCGAGCGTTTGATCGAGAATCGCCAGGTCGAACGTACCGTCGGCGACGCCACGCAGATCCTGAAGATCGTGCTCAGGGTACGAGAGACATCGGTACTCGGCTCCTCGAATGAAATGTCTGAGGATCTCGTTCGTGCCGCCGAATTCGGCCACGACTTTTCCTGACCAGTCGCGTGACGAGAGCCACGCGCTGAGATCCTCGTACATGGCCCATCGGTTCGCGAAGTTGTCGCGTGGATTGGCGATCTGAAGCCAGTTGCGAGCCGCGGGCACGTGGTCGGGGGACACAGCTGATCGGCTGGCGACGCGGACGGGCGATCCGCACGATGATCACGGCCAGACTTGCGAGGATCCCGGCAAGCCCTATAAGGAAGCCAAGCGGTGCCGAGAGCTTGCCCCAAGCCAGAAGGCCCAGGGCGGTCATCGCCGGCGCCCACGCAATGGCGGCAGTCGCTGACAGTCGGAGCAGCTGACCCGGATTCAGTTCGTAGGCACCCAAACGCGTCATGCCGTTCACGGAATGACGCCAATTATTGCCCGACCAGCGGCGTTTTCAAGCGGGAAGCCCGCCGGGACCGCTCCACGACGCGCGTGGTCCGCTCGATGATCAGCGGGCGATCGCCCTCCAGCCCGGTTGGCCGACCGATGACAGCCAGCTCCAACTCAGGGGAGTATTCCCCTGGGCGCCACCCATAAACCACCCGATCAGCTGGCGAGTCGCGTCGCTCTGCCAAACAAGATCTGGCTTGCCGTCGCGATTGAACTCACTAGTACCAACGACGCTCCAGCCCGGAACGCCCGTCGACGACAGCCAGGTCAAGCTAAGCGACAGGTTGCCTTGGCTCCCTCCCATGTGCCACACGACCACCTGACGAGTCGCGTCTTCCTGCCATACGAGGTCGCTCTTGCCGTCGCCGTCGAAGTCGGCCGTGCCGACGACACGCCAGCCCGCAGCACCGGACACCGAATTCGACCCCAAGGACGTGTTCCCCTGGGCTCCGCCCATGTACCAGATCGACACCTGCCGAGTCGTATCGTTCTGCCAGACGAGATCGGGCTTCCCGTCGGCGTTGAAATCGCGCGCGGCGACGATGCGCCAGCCTGGGACGCCAGCTTGGGACAGCCAGCTCCAATTTTGTGGAACATTGCCTTGCGTCCCGCCCATATACCAGACGGTTACCTGCCGGGTGTTTTCGTTCTGCCACACGAGGTCGGGCTTGCCATCGCTGTTAAAGTCCCGCGCGGCGACGATCCGCCAGCCGGGGACGCCCGCCTGCGACAGCCAGGTCCAACCCTGGGGCACGGCCCCTTGCGAGCCGCCCATATACCAGACCAGCACTTGCCACGTCGACTCGTTCTGCCAGATCACATCTGGCTGGCTGTCGCCGTTGAAGTCTGTTCCAGTCACACAGGCGGGAGGAGCCGGCGTGCTCGTGCAGTTGACCGGAGGCGGAGGCGCCCCTCCGGAAGTCTGTCCAGACACCTCATTCGAATAGCCGCTCATCAGGCCAGCCGAGTTATAGGCCTTGACCGCGAAGTAATAGATGGTTCCGTCGGCAAGTCCCGTCACCTGCTTCTCCGTGACGTTGCCGACGTTGCTGTTGCTGGTGTAGACGCCGGACTGCGTGCCCCAGTAGAGCACGTAGCCCCCAATGTCCGCCTCGTTATTGCGATCCCAAGCGAGGGTCAACGTTGCGGCGTTCGCGACACCGCCCAACGTGAGCCAGGCGAGACAGAGGCTCCACAAACAGGTCGGGCAGCCTCGGCGCATGACCGCCCGGCAGGGCAACGCGAGCGCCTTCGCGTGTGCCTGCTGGGCTGCCGCCAGGAAGAGCAGCGTCGCCGCCAGCGTCCGAACGTACGAAATGGGGCGAATCCGGACGAGCGACAGGAGAATCGTTGCAATGACCAGGGCAGACCTCCGGCATCACAAGCAGGAAAAGCTCAACTGGGGATTCAGCGTTCGACGCGATTGAGCTGTGTCGAGGGACCGTGGGGGGTGACGAGTCCGAATCGATTACCGCAAGATCGATTCCTGCGAAACTCCGAACTTTTGGAGGATTTGTATTGCTGAGATGTTTGCCTTGGCTACAACGTGTCGAGTCAATTACACGATGTCGTCCAAGAGGGAGATTTCAGAGGCACTTCGAGTCATCAATAATCCTGATGAGCTGAACTCTGGGCCGGGCTTCCGCGCCTCGAGGAGAATGCTCGCCACGACAAGATCTTCGTCCCGCAATTGACGATAGCGCTCGAGCAACCCTGGCCTGATCTGCCTAATCAGCGCCAGTGTCTCATCCGAATAGTCGACCCCCTTCCGGAGGGCGGTCCTGGAGACCGCCATGCGCTGAGTCGCGCCGACAATCCAGGTGATGTGAATCGTCGACGAATAGCCGAGCAACGCCATGGTCGTCCGATAGTAGTCGACCAGCCGGCGGTTCGGCTGACCGACCGATTCCGACATGTACCGGTAGACCGCGTCTGGCACGGTCAGGAATTCGAGCGGATGGAAGCCGTGCTTTGTGAACATCCCGTAGTCGCGCAAGTCGATCGCGTGCATCATCTGTCCGCCAGGCTCCAGGAGCCGATCCATCGCCCGAAACGCGGCATCCGTGTCGTAGATCTCTTCGAGCACCGCGTTCGATACGATGAGATCGAACGAACGCGGAGGAAAGAGCGCATCGATCTCCTCGATGGCCTTCTGGACGTGGAGCAGCCGCGATTCGTTCAACCCGAATGCGCCGTCCAGCCGAATCGCCTCATTGACGCGGCGCTTCTTGTCGGCAGCCAGCTGATCGCGGAGCGCTATATAGAGCCGCCTGTGAAACGGCGTATCTTGAAACCCGGCGAATCGGTCCAGGGCGACGACGCGGGAGGCCCCCTCGGCAACGAAGCGAAGCGCGACGCCGACGTTGTTGCCCGGCCCGATCTCGAGTACCCGCGCGCCGTTCAGTCTCTCCGGCGACAGGCGCGCGTGCTGCGTGTAGTTCTCGAACGTGTGATTGATGGCATTCAACGCAGGCGGGATGTCGGAGTCGTCGCGAGCCGACGTGTAGGGATTGCCGATCTGACCCGAGATGATCCCGCTTCTCCGCAGGAGATCCTGATAGGCATTGGCGGCGACGACGCCCCACTTGAATCTGTAGACAAGGGGCTTCCACAGCGGGATCGACAACCCCACGATGAGCAGCACAGACGCCGCGACCGCGACATAGATCATGAAGGAACGTCGCCGGCGCTCGCGGTGTTCCGAGGAGCGCTCGACACGTACGGCTTGATGATCCAGTCGTAGTACTCGGAAGGGTCCCCTGCCTTCCCCGCGGCGGCTGCGCGCGCGAGATTGTAGGCTTCGCGCGCGGTCACATAGTGCAGCACGTAGCGGGTGCCGTCGTTGTAGCGGCGTTCCAGATGCGTGAGCGCGGCGTCGAAGTTCGGACCGAGCGCCTCCAGCTGGTCCTCGTCGGAGCTCGCGCAGTGGCCGGAGACCTTGACGAACACCCAGTCCGGCCTGGCCGGCAGATGCACGTTCGCACGAATCCAGAGATCCACGCGTCTCGGGGTCGTCGGCCTCGCAGGGTGGATATTGCCGTCTTCGACTTCGAGGAACAGCCGCCGCGGGTTAAGTGACGGCACCAGCAGCAGTGGACCCTGGAAAATGGTCAGATCGCCGGTGCCGAGCGCAGCCGCCGGAAGCCGCTTCCGGTAGGATTTCGGGCTGTCGTCATCCACCGCCTCGTAGATCGAGTTGACGAACGGCGGCTGTGAGTTCTCCCACACATTGGGGAACGTAAAGTCTGCAAAGCAGCCCAGCTTCTTCAGGGCCTCCAGTTCGCGGTCGACGCCACACATCGCAGGACCGTTGCTGTTGTCGAGGCCGGAAAGACCGTGGATGAACGCGAATCGACTCTGTCCGTCGATCGTCTTCGAAAAGCCAAAGCGCTCGAAGTAAGCGAGGCCGGCGCGGATCTTCTGCTCAAGGCCCTCTGCCGTGTCGAAGTTGTGGTGAAGGTGCACTTCGACCTCGCCAAAGCCCCCCGCCACGAGCTTCTGCAGCCGTTCCATGTGGGGATCGTACGGCTGTTCGATCGGGTAGAACCAGGTGTGCTGCGGGTGACGTCCGTCGGCATCGCGATGGCGGCGGGCCAACGCCTCGTATTCGGCGGACCATCGGATGGTCCTCGAGTCGTCGGTCGCCGCCTCGAAATGGTCCGTGAAGAGAAAGAAGATGTGTGTGGGTTGCTGTCGGGCTGGTGCCGGCGTCAACGACCATCGCACAAAGTCCGGGAGGAAGAAATAGTACTTGCGAACGTAAAACCGTCCGGCCTGCGCCGCGACAAAGGCCAGCACGCAGCCCGACACGATCTGGACCGCAAGGGCGGGGTTCTGAAAGAAGATCTGCACGGCTAGCGCTCCAGCAGAGAGCAGCAGGCATGCGATCAGCAGGCGCGCCGTGCCACGCCACCCTATTCGATTGTGAGCCCCTGGCACCGCGCCGCGCAGCGGTTCGGCCATCCGCGTTGAAGAGTCGAGCGATTCCGGCAGCGCCAAGAGGTCGTCATTCATCGCGTCGATGTCGCTTCGAGAATGTCGGAGATCCCCCTACGTGAACCGCCCTACAAGAACCCTACCAGCAGAGGTCGCTGCGCCCAGGCATGTCGAGGCCGCGGCCCCGTAGGGTTATTTGATGACGGTCCGCTGGTCAACGGGAAAGGCTTTGCCACTAATCGGAATTCCAGGTGAAGGCTTCCGGCAGTCACACACGCCCGTTCACCGACCTGAACGGGCCCCCGGTTTGCACGGGAGCAACGTTGCGACTCGGCTCTCGCGCCCGCCGGCTCTCATCATGCGAAGACTTCGTGTTGCCATCGTCGCTCCGTCGTTGAGGATCCTCGGCGGTCAGGCCGTCCAGGCAGACAGGCTGATTCGCGCCTGGCGGGGCGATCCCGATGTCGAGGCCTGGCTGGTGCCGATCAACCCCCAGCCACCGGCGCCTCTGCGGTGGGCAACCCGAGTCAAGTACGCCCGGACAATCGTCACCGAGCTCACCTACGGACCGCAACTCGTGCGCGAGCTGGCTCGCGCCGACCTGATTCACGTGTTTTCAGCTTCGTACTTCTCGTTTCTCCTTGCCCCGCTTCCGGCCATCGTGGTGGCGCGTGCGCTCGGCAGGCCGGTGGTTCTCAACTATCGGAGCGGCGAAGCGCCCGACCACCTCAGCCGATCAACCGTTGCGCGCGTCGCGTTGTCCCGCGTCGACGTAAACGTCGTGCCGTCGCGTTTTCTCGTCGACGTGTTCGCCGGCTTCGGCATCAAGGCGACGGTCGTGCCGAACATCGTGGACCTGGATCGCTTTTCCTTCCGCGAGCGCAATCCACTGCGTCCCCGGCTTCTCTCGACGCGAAATCTCGAGGCGCTGTATGACGTCGCTTGTACGCTCCGTGCCTTTCGGCTTGTTCTGGACCGCCGGCCTGATGCCACGCTGACCCTGGTCGGCAGGGGTTCTGAGGAGCGTGCGCTCCGACACATTGCCAACGAGCTCGAGCTGCACAGCGTCTCATTCGCCGGCCCTGTCGCGCCCGCCGCGATCGCCGACTCATACCGTGCGCACGACATCTACCTCCAGAGTCCGCGCATCGACAACATGCCGATGTCCGTCATCGAAGCGTTCGCAAGCGGTCTCCCGGTGGTCTCGACGGACGCCGGTGGCGTGCCGGCCATCCTCACACATGACGTTCATGGCTTGCTCGCTCCGGTTGGAGATCATTCGATGCTGGCCGCGCACGTGCTCCGTCTCCTTGACGATCCTTCGTTGGCGGGGCGACTGACGCGCGCGGCATACGCCACGTGTGCCGCGTGCACATGGTCTGCCGTTCGAGATGGCTGGCTAAAGGTCTACGAGCGAGCCTTGAACAAGTCGGGACGATCCGCGGAGTGGACGCCGGCGACGAGCGTGAACCCTCCGACCGCGACGCGCGTGACGGCCGCGAACCCGTGAGGAGATCGAGAATTCCCGTGAAACTGGCGCGCATCGCGCGGATGGATCTGGCCGAGATCGCATGGCGGAGCCGGTCAGCCGCCCGCGTCAGCGTCGATCGCATGAGGTTCACGATTGCGCCACGCTGGAACCGTCGACAGTTGGCCCGTCTCCTCGCCCCCACGCCTGCGCTGCATCAGGTTCGTGCGGCGCTCGACGAAGGGCAGTGGCGGAGCGCACATGCCGCCCTCGCTCGTCATTTCGTCGATGTGGCGCCGCGATTCGTCATCAGCGCGGGGATGAACCAGTCCCTCGCCGCACGCCTGCACCGCGAATGTCCTGGCAGCGCAAGTGAGGCGGCCGCCCGTGCCGATCGGATACTGGCGGGGGAGTACGATCTGCTCGGCTATCACGCGCTCCGCTTCGGTAGCGGTCGCACACCCGACTGGGCGTACGACCCTGTTCACGATCGTCGTCCACCCTGCGGTTTCTACGCCGGGGTCCGATACCTGGACCCCGCCTGTGGCGATCACAAGATCATCTGGGAGCTGAATCGGCACCAGCACTGGCTCACGCTCGGCCGGGCGTACTGGCTGACCGGGCAGCCGAAATACCGACAACGTTGCGTCGAAGAGCTGGAGAGCTGGCTGGCGGCCAACCCACCGCTGACGGGCATCAACTGGACGAGCATGCTCGAACTCGCCCTGCGATCGCTGTCGTGGCTCTGGGCGCTGCATTTCTTTGCCGCGGGCGGAACGGCCGACCGTTCGCCATGGGTCCTTGACCTGCTGCTCGCACTCGACCATCAGCTCAGGCATGTCGAACGTCATCTTTCCGTGTACTTCAGCCCCAACACACACCTGCTCGGCGAAGCGCTTGCCCTGTATGTCGTCGGCCGTACCGTTCCGGAGCTTGCGGCGAGCGGCCGCCGCGAGTCGATCGGCCGGGCGCTCCTCGTCCGTGAAATCGACCGGCAGATCGCCAGCGATGGCGGACATTGCGAGCGCTCCACGCACTACCATCGCTACGCGCTCGATTTCTACCTGCTAGCCCTCGCGGTAGCACGGATCACGAGCGACCCGGCCGCCGCCGACTTCGAACGCGCGGCGGCAAGGCTGGCGCGCGCTGCGCGACTGATGGCCGACGACGAAGGCCGCCTGCCGCACATTGGAGACGACGACGGCGGCACGCTGATGCCGCTCACCGGTCGTGCGCCGGACGACATCCGGGGCAGTCTGGCGATGGCAAGCGCGCTGACGGGTGACGGCGAGCCCTATCCGGGCGCCACACCCGAAGAGGCGGTCTGGATGCTGGCGCATCCGGCGCTCGCACCGCTCCACCAACGGGCTGCGTCTTCACGGCGGCCGGCGTTTCCCCGATCGGCTGCGCTGCGCGATACCGGGTACTACGTGTCGCGCAGCGGAGCAGGCGATCATCTGGTGATCGACGGCGGGCGACATGGTTATCAGAACGGCGGGCACGCCCACGCGGATGCGCTGTCGGTCACGTTCACGCGCGAAGGCGTGCCGCTGCTCATCGATCCCGGCACTGCCTCATACACGGCCGATCCGCTCCTTCGCGATCGATTCCGTTCGACGGCGCTGCACAACACACTGACGCTCGATGATCGCCCGCAGTCCGAGCCGCTCGGACCATTCCACTGGGCGCGGACCGCTCACGGCCGTGTCCACCGCTGGCGAACCAATGCCAGCTTCGACTTCTTCGACGGCTCTCACGACGGGTACTGTCCGACCGAACACCGTCGCCGGGTTCTGGCGCTGCATGGGGATCTCGTGATCGTCGCCGACTTCGTGAACGGCTCGGGAACTCACGGGCCGCCGTGCACTGGCACATCGATCCCCGGTGGACGGTCGGCGCGGTGAGTCGCAACGCGACCATCATCGCCGGTGCGGCGCGAGTTGGCTTGTCGGCTCCTCACGGCGTCATGGACCTGGTCAGTGGAGACGACGCGAGCGGGCTGGGCTGGTATTCACCCGTCTACGGTCAGGTCGCGTCGAGTACGACCATTCGGGTGACACACGAGGGGGCAGCGCCGTTCTGGGTATTCAGCGTGTTCGATCTCGATAGCGCGAACCGCGTCACGGGTGTCGAGCAGCGGCCGGTGCACGTTGAAGCGGGAATACTCGACCATGTGGTGGCACTCGAGATCTCACGGGCAGCGTCGATCGACTACCTCCTGCTGGCGGAGCCATCCGGGAACCAGCCTCAGCACCGCGTGCGGATTGCCGAGCTCGAGACCGACGCGCGGATGCTCTTCGCCCGCATGACACGCGATCGCTCGACGACGCGCGTCGCGCTGGTGGACGGGTCGATGGCCGGAACCGTGGGCCCGAACGGTTTCGAGCTCGTTTTGCAAAATGCGGCATCCGATTTCTGCATCGACGTCGCCGCGGATTCTCCACTGACCGTTCCCCGCGACGGCGTCCGGGTGTTCATGGACGATCAGGAACGTCCGGTCCCGATCCACGGCCGACCGGGCCGGCCCCACTGAGTCAGAAACTGGATTCGAGAGCATGTGCGGAATCGCCGGGTTCGTGGAATCGGCAGACGTGGGCGCGCCAAGCAGCCTGGAAGCGAGCCAGGAACTGGTCCGCCGGATGTGCCAGGTCATTCGGCATCGCGGCCCCGATGACGAAGGCAGGTTCGTGGACGAGGGGATTGCGCTCGGCATGCGGCGGCTGAGCATCATCGATCTGTCGACGGGACATCAGCCGATTCACAGCGAAGATCGGACCGTGTGGGTGGTCTTCAACGGCGAAATCTACAACTTCCGCACACTCCGGACGGAGCTCGAAGCCGCTGGCCACCGGTTCGCCACCTCGAGCGACACCGAAGTGATTGTGCATGCGTACGAGCAGTGGGGCACGAATGCCATCGCCCGGCTGCGCGGCATGTTTGCGCTCGCCGTGTGGGACGCGCGGTCCAGGCAGCTCCTGCTCGCCCGCGATCGTATCGGCATCAAGCCGCTGCACTACACGGTGGTGAACGGCAGGCTGTATTTCGGATCGGAGATCAAGTCGATTCTCGAGGCCCCGGACGTGTCCCGCGATCTCGACCTGGACGCGTTGAACCACTACCTGTCGTTCCTCTACACGCCGCGTGACGAGTCGATCTTCCGGGGGATCCACAAGCTGCCGCCGGGTCATTTCCTGACCTGCACACGCGGCCGGGTGCACGTCGAGCAGGTACTGGCGCCAGCCGACACGCGAGACATTTCGAGGGTCGGAAGCCGAGGCGGTGTCCGAGCTCCACGGCATTCTCGTTGATGCCGTGCGCTCGCACCTCGTCAGTGATGTACCGCTCGGAGCGTTTCTTTCCGGCGGCGTCGACTCGAGCCTGGTCGTCGGCCTGATGGCGGAGACATCGGGCGGACGTGTCAAGACGTTTTCGATCGGGTTCGACGAACCCTCGTTCGATGAGCTCGACCACGCACGGCGGGTGGCGCGCCACTTCGAGACCGATCATCACGAGTTTGTCGTGAAGCCGGACGCGGTCGAGATTCTCGATTCGCTGATCTCGCATTTCGACGAACCGTTCGCCGATTCGTCGGCCATCCCGACGTGGTACGTCTCGCAGAAGGCAAGCGAGCACGTCGCGGTCGTGCTCTCCGGGGATGGCGGCGACGAGCTGTTCGGGGGTTACGATCGCTACCTTCCGCACCCTCGGGTCGTCGCCTTCGATCGCTTCGGCCGAGGCACAGGCCGGAGGGTTGCGGCGATCGCCGCCGCGCACCTGCCACACGGCGCCGTCGGCAAGAATTTCTTTCGGCACGTTGCGCGGGACCCGCGTGGTCGGTACCTCGATGCCATCCGGTTTTACAGCCGCGATGAAAAACGTGCCCTCCTGGCGCCCGACGTCGTGGCCCAGCTGAGCGTCGTTGATCCCGAAGCCCGCCTGGCACAGTCGTTCGAACCGTACAGCGGACTGCCATGGGCGAGTCAGATGATGCGGTTCGACGCGGATACCTACTTGCCAGAGGACGTGCTGACGAAAGTGGACCGCATGAGCATGGCGCATTCGATCGAGTCGCGCGTGCCACTGCTCGACAACGAGGTCGTCGGGTTTGCGTCCGCGCTGCCTGCCGCGCTCAAGATCAAGGACGGCCGTCGCAAGCACATCCTGAAGGAGGTCGCAGCGAGGCTGCTGCCGTCGGAGATCCTGAATCGCAGGAAGCAGGGATTTGGCGTTCCACTCGCGGCCTGGTTTCGCGGAAACCTGCGCGACCTCTTCGCCGACACGCTGCTGTCGACGTCGAGCGTGACTCGCGACTATTTCCAGCAGGCGTTCGTGCGCCGACTCGTGGACGAACACCTGTCCGGACGTCGCGACCACTCGCTGCGGCTGTGGCTGCTGGTCGTGTTCGAGCGCTGGCATCGGCAGTATGTCGCCCGACGGCCGGGAACTGAGCGTCCCTTTTCAAACGGTGCCGTTTTCGCGAACGACATCGCGCGATCCTCATGACTGGCGACATCCCCGAGCGGAGGCGCTGGCACCACACTTGCGACGACCGTCCCATGCCGGCCCCGCTGCCGATTGCTGTCGTGTTCAGTACGTTCGAGCCAGGAGGCACCGAACGCCAGATGATCGAGCTGGTCCGGCGTCTCGATCCGGCGCGGTGGACGGTCCACGTCGGCTGCTTCCACGCGCGCGGAGCGTGGTTTGAGCGAGCCGCCGAGGCCGCCAAATCGATTGCGGAGTTTCCGGTCGTCAGCTTCCGCAAACCGAGCGTGCTCACTCAAGCGGCGGCCTTCGCGAGGTGGTGCCGGCTGCACCGGATCCTGGTCGTGCACGCCACGGGACTTCCAACAAACGTCTTCGCGCTTCCCGCCGCAGCATGTGGCCGGGTCCCGGTGCGCATCGGCAACCGCCGGGAGATCAATCCGGACAAGACGCCGCTCGAGCTGGCGATGCAGCGCGCCGCGTACGGCTTTGCCCACCGAATCGTCGCCAATTCCCGCGCGGCCGCCAAGCGTCTGATGCGAGAACGTGTTCCGGCCGGCAAGATCGCGATTGTGCCCAACGGACTCGACCTGGCGCCGTTCGCCGCCCACCCCGTTGCCGGGCGTCCCCGGCGTGTGGTGGCCGTCGCGAATCTGCGTCCGGAGAAGGGCCACGACGTGCTGATCGAGGCTGCGGTTCCTGTGTTGCGCCGCTTTCCGGACGCACGTTTTGAGATCGTCGGCGGGGGACCGGAGTGGTCGAAGCTCGTCGCACGAGCCGACGCCCGGCAGGTTGCGCATGCATTCTCGTTTCTCGGCCACTGTGAAGACGTGGCCGCCCGGCTGGCCGCAGCAGACATCTTCGTGCTGCCTTCGCGATCGGAGGCGTTTCCGAACGCGGTGCTCGAGGCGATGGCGGCCGGCCTGCCGATTGTCGCCTCGGGAGTGGGCGGCGTCGGCGAACTCCTCGAGGAAGGACGAACGGGAATGCTCGTGCCGCCCGATGATCCCGGCAGCCTGGCCGACCGCCTCAGCGCGCTCATGGCAGAGCCCGCCCTTTGCGCACGGCTCGGCACGGCGGCTCGCGCCCACGCCCGGGCACACTACTCGTTCGACCGCATGGTGAAAGCGTTTGAAGGCATCTATCTCTCCGAGCTGGCACGGCGGGGCGTTGCCCCCGCGGCACAGCCGCAACTCGTCACGTCCTGAGCTATGTGTGGAATTGCCGGCAAGTTGAACTTCGACGCCGCAGCCCCGATCGACCGGGAACGGCTCGGCGCCATGACGGCCGTCGTCGCCCATCGCGGCCCGGACGCGGACGGATTCTACGTCGCGCCCGGCCTCGGCCTCGGACACCGTCGTCTGAGCATCATCGATCTGTCGACTGGCGACCAGCCGCTGGCCAACGAAGACGGGACCGTATGGGTGGTTTTCAACGGCGAGATCTACAACTTCATGGAGATCCGATCCGAGCTGGAGCGAGCCGGTCATCGCTTCCGGACCGGCACGGACACCGAAGTGATCGTCCACGCGTACGAACAATGGGGAGAGGAGGCCGTTCACCGTTTTCGCGGCATGTTCGCGTTCGGCCTCTGGGACGAACCCCGGCGCCGGCTGCTGCTGGTGCGCGACCGGCTCGGCATCAAGCCGCTGTACTACGCCGTCACGCCCACCGGCATCACGTTCGGTTCGGAAATCAAGTCGCTGCTCGAGGATCCGGACGTGCCGAAGGACTGGAGCGGGGAGGCGCTGGATGCGTATCTCGCGCTCTTGTACGTGCCCGGCCCGCAAACCATCTATCGTCACATCCACAAGCTCCCCGCCGGTCATCTCCTCGTTGCCGAAGACGGCCGCGCGTCCGTTCGCCGGTACTGGGACCTGACATTCACCGGCGACGGCGATCCAGCTCGGGAGAACGAATATCTCGATCGTCTGGACGCACTGGTCACCGAGGCGGTCAAGATCCGCCTGTTGAGCGATGTGCCGCTGGGGGCGTTTCTCTCAGGCGGGATCGATTCCAGCACGGTCGTGGCCGCGATGGTCCGGTCGGCCTCGTCGCGCGTCTTGACCAGCACGGTCGGCTTCGACGACGAGGCGTTCAGTGAGCTCGAACACGCGCGCAGTGTCGCCCGACACCTGGGCTGCGATGCGCACGAGACGATCGTTCATCCGGACGTCAGGGAACTGCTGCCGAAGCTGGCCTGGCACTTCGACGAGCCGTTTGCCGACTCGTCGGCGATTCCGACCTACTACGTCTCAGCGGCGGCGCGCGAACGGGTCACCGTCGCACTATCGGGGGATGGCGGCGACGAGCTCTGGGCCGGCTACGCACGGCATAGCGTGGAGCACTGGGAGACGCAAGCTCGTCGCTGGCTGGGACAATCAGGAGGATCTCTTGCCGGACGCATCGGCGGCTGGCTGCCACTGGGCATCAAGGGTGCGCGATCGCTCCGCCATCTGGCGTTGACGCCGGCCGACGCGTGCGCGCAAAAGCACGCGTACGGCCAGTTCGAGAGCCACGCGCGCTCGGCCCTCTATCATCCGGACTTCACGAAATCGATTGCCGGCTCGGATCCTCTCGACAACTTCCGTCTCGCCTACGACGCGTGCCCGTCGCGGGACCCGCTCGACCGGGCGCTGTACGTCGACGTCAAGACCTATCTGGTGGACGACATTCTCACCAAGGTCGACAGGATGAGCATGGCGGTCTCGCTGGAAGCCCGCGTGCCATTGCTCGACCACCGGCTGCTCGAATTTGCCGCGACCGTACCCACCGCTCTCAAGCTGAAGAACGGGCAGCGGAAATATCTGCTGCGACGCCTCCTCGAGGGACGCGTGCCGAAATCGATCGTCGACCGATCGAAGCAGGGCTTTGCGGCGCCCATTCACGAATGGCTGCGGGGACCGCTCGCGCCGCTGGTGGACGATCTGTTCTTCGACGGGCGCTTCCGTACGCGCGGCGTGTTCGATATGCAGACGGTCGCACGGATGTGGCAGGAGCATCGCAGCGGCGCCCGCGACCATCGCCATCGGTTGTGGAGCCTGGTGATGCTCGAGTTGTGGTTCCGTCAGTTTGCCGATGGTCCCACACACCAGACCGGCCGAGCGCACATCGCCGCCTAGCCGTGCCGGGTTCTCCAGCCGCTGAGCTGCGATCGGTTGACAGTCGCTCGATGGAAACGGTTTTCCGCAATTCACCATTCCGTGTCCACTGGTGTTGGCGTATTTCTTCGGGTCGGCCGCGGCGCTTCGGTCGAAAGCCGCTTGGCACTCTGGTTGCTGACTTCGGCGGCCGACTGAGCCCTAATCCTCATGTGCGGGATCGCCGGAATCGTGTCTGTTGCTGGCGTCGACCGTTCGGCCGACCAGAGAGCCGTGGCGATGCGTGACATCCTCGCGCATCGGGGACCGGACGAGGTCGGCTTGCACAGCGACCCCTACGCCGTCCTCGCGCACCGGCGTCTGAGTATCATCGACCTGAGCACCGGTCAGCAACCGCTCTCGAACGAAGACGGCACGATCTGGGTCGTCTACAACGGGGAGATCTACAACCACGCCGCAGTCCGGCGCGACCTCGAGAAGCGCGGGCACCGCTACCGCACGAGGTCGGACACTGAAACCATCGTGCACGCCTACGAGCAGTGGGGTGACGATTGCGTTCACCAGTTCCGCGGCATGTTCGCGTTTGCCGTCTGGGACGCGCCGAAACGGCGGCTGCTGCTCGCGCGCGATCGGCTGGGCGTCAAGCCGTTGTACTGGGCCAGGCGCGGGGACGTGCTGCTCTTCGGGTCTGAGATCAAGGCCATTCTCGCCAGCGGCCTCG
Source organism: uncultured Acidobacteriota bacterium (assembly GCA_963825245.1). GTDB lineage: Bacteria > Acidobacteriota > Vicinamibacteria > Vicinamibacterales > CAVVIG01 > CAVREM01. The sequence goes on along the minus strand of CAWGSJ010000013.1, from coordinate 13,131 downwards.
TCGATCCGCAAGCCAACGTCGCGGCAATCCCGGAGCTCCTCAGCACGCGTTACATCGCAGGAGCCGACACGCTCTTCAGAGGAGTGCAGAAGCTGCTGCCCGGGCACCTCCTCATCTTCGAGCGTGGTGACGCGCGCATACGGCAGTACTGGGACGTGCCGCTGGATCGATCGGTCGGGCCCCCGGGCCCACCCGACGTCGACGGCAACCCCCGGGATGTCGTCGCTCAATTCAGAGGGCTTCTCGAGGAATCCGTCCGCCTTCGTCTCATGAGCGACGTTCCGCTCGGCGTGTTCCTCTCGGGAGGAATCGACAGCAGCGCCGTGGCCGCGATCATGGCACGCCAGATCGATCGGCCGCTCCAGACCTTTTCCGTGGCATTCGAAGAGCGCGCCTTCAACGAGCTCGCGTACGCCCGCGAGGTCGCCAAGGCAGTCGGTGCCGAGGCACACGAAGTCGTCATCAACGATCGCCAGTTTTTTGGTGCGCTTCCGACACTCCTCTGGCACGAGGATGAGCCGATTGCCCATCCGTCGAGCGTGCCGCTGTATTTCGTCTCGGCCCTGGCGCGACGCCACGTCACCGTCGTTCTGACCGGTGAGGGGAGCGACGAACTCCTGGCCGGCTACGGAAAGTATCTCCGCACTGCCTGGAACTGGCGGGCCGGCCTGGTATACGAACGGCTGGTTCCCCGGAGGCTTCGCCGGGCGATTGCGCAGGGAATTGTGCCGCTGGTGCCGAACCGGCTGGGCCACTACGCCCGGCGCTCGTGTCTGGCGATGGATTGCTCGCCGGAATCGATGTTCTTCGACGCCTTCGCGGCGGTCCGTCTCGCCCACCAGCAGGAGCTGCTCGCCACCGACCTCCGACTCGCTGCGACACGCGAGAACGCCTACGGGACGTCGCTGGCCCACTATCGGCGCCCGAACGGCCACAGCACATTGCTCGATCGACTGTTGTACGCCGACATCAAGACGTATCTGGTCGAACTGCTCATGAAGCAGGACCAGATGAGCATGGCGGCTTCGATTGAAAGCAGAGTGCCGTTCCTCGATCACGAGCTGGTGGAGTACGCCGCGCTGTTGCCAGACCGATGGAAGCGTTCGGGATGGACCACGAAGCGCGTGTTGCGCGAAGCGATGAAGGGCCTTCTGCCAGACTCAATCCTCAACCGGCCCAAAATGGGATTTCCCGTGCCCTTCTCGGATTGGATGAGAACCGGCTGGAACCAGGTTGCGCGCGACGTGCTGCTCGACCGGTGCTCCCGTGAGCGCGGCATCATCGATCCGCCAGCCGTCGACCGATTGCTGCGCAGCCACGCCGCCGGATCGGCCGACGACGGCGATCGGATCTGGAGCTTGTTGAATCTCGAGATCTGGTACCGAACGTTCATCGACAAGAAAGGTGTTCAAACGCTGCCGGAACCCCGCCGCAGCGCCGCGGTGCTTCAAACCGTGCATCGCCACGCTGATTCGAGTGTGCCGCAGCAGGACTCAGCGTCGTCATCACATACGGCGGGGGCTGGCCTATGAATGTCTCGGTCTTCGGTCTCGGGTATGTCGGCTCGGTGTCGGCGGCTTCCCTGGCTGCCGACGGGCATCAGGTGATCGGCGTCGATGTGAGCCCTGACAAGGTTGCGCAGGTCAACGGCGGCATGAGCCCGATTGTCGAGCCCGGGCTCGTCGACCTGATTGCCGGGACAGTATCCGAGGGCCGCCTTCGAGCGACGACCGACGCCGCACAGGCGGTTCGCGACAGCGGCGTGTCTCTCGTCTGTGTCGGCACTCCCAGCGGCCGCAACGGGAGCCTCGACCTCACTCAGCTGACGAGAGTGTGCGAACAGATTGGGGCGGCGCTCAGCGACAAGCCCGCCTATCACGTTGTCGTGGTCCGCAGCACGGTGCTGCCGGGCACCACGCACAACGTTGTCATTCCGGCTCTCGAGCGCACCTCGGGAAAGAAGTACGGTGACAGGTTCGGCGTTGCCGTCAACCCCGAGTTCCTCCGCGAAGGGACGGCGCTCAAGGACTTCCGAGAGCCGCCGTTGACCGTCGTCGGTCACAACCACGCGGCCGATGCGACCGGGACCATAGCCCTGTACCGGGCGATCGATGCGCCGCTCGTCAGCACCAGCATCGGCGTGGCGGAGATGGTGAAATACGTCGGCAACACCTGGCACGCCCTGAAGGTCTGCTTCGCGAACGAGATCGGGAATGTGTGCAAGCGCCTGGATGTCGACAGTCACGAGGTGATGGACATCTTCTGCCGCGACCGGAAGCTCAACCTGTCGCCGTACTATCTGAAGCCCGGTTTCGCCTTTGGCGGATCCTGCCTGCCGAAGGACGTCCGCGCCCTGCAGTATCGCGCCAAAGAGCTCGACGTGGATCTGCCGGTGATTCAGTCCATTCTCCCCAGCAACAAGCTGCAGGTTCAGCGTGCGCTCGACGAAATCATCGATGCCGGCAGCACGAAGGTCGGCATTCTCGGGTTCAGTTTCAAGGACGGCACCGATGACCTGCGCGAGAGCCCGATGGTGGTCCTCGCCGAAGCGCTGCTCGGCAAGGGCTTTCAGATCTCGATCTACGACAGGAACGTTTCGCTGGCCCGGCTGGTTGGCGCCAACAAGGCGTATGTCGAGCAGCAACTTCCGCACCTGTCGTCGCTGCTCTGCGACACGGTCGGCGAGGTGATCGAGCGCTCGAAGGTCATCGTTGTCGGCAACCGATCGCCGGAGTTCGTAGACGCCATTGCCGCGTGTCGCGCCGATCAGATCGTGATCGACCTGGTGCGGCTGCCGATCAACGGCGCGCTCGTCGCGGCCGACTACCGGGGGATCTGCTGGTGAAGGTCGTCGCGTTGATGTACCACGACGTCGTCCCGCCCGGTCATGAGGAATCGAGCGGGTTTGCCGGTGCCGACGCGGCGCGGTACAAGCTCACACCCGAGCAATTTGGCGCTCACCTGCATGCCATTCGGACGCGCGTCGCTCGCGCACCTGGAACGTCTGTCATGCTTGCCACCTCCTCCTTCCCGCTTACAGGGGGATTCGGTCGCGCCGGGTCCGGCGCAGGCGTGAGAACGGCTCCTGTCAACACACCGCTGATGCTGACCTTCGACGATGGTGGAGGAAGCGCCGGCCGGATCGCCGATGCGCTGGAGCATCATGGATGGCGGGGGCATTTTTTCGTCACGAGCTCACGTATCGGCGGACCGGGGTTCCTCCAGCGCGGGACCATCCGCGACCTGCATCGGCGCGGCCACGTGATCGGCAGCCACTCGCACACCCACCCGCTCAGGATGTCCCACTGCACGGAAGCGCGGCTCCGGGACGAGTGGCACCGCAGCATCGCGACACTGAGCGATGTTGTCGGCGCAGGGATCACCTGCGCCTCGGTACCAGGCGGCTACAACTCGGATCTGGTGGCCCGCACCGCGGCCGACGCCGGCGCCCGCTTCCTTTTCACATCGCAACCGACCTCCCGCGCACATCGCGTGGGCGACATGTGGGTGATCGGCCGCTACGTTCTGCGACGTTCGACGAGTGCCGCGGTCGCGGCCGCGATTGCGGCCGGCGACCTGACGCCGCGCCTGTGGCAGGCGGCGGTCTGGAAGGTCAAAGGAGCGTGCAAGCGACTGGGAGGCGCGCGGTACCTGTGGGTCCGCGGGCGGATCCTCGGTCGATCGTCGCACGCCCAGTGGGGAGACGACAGCCGTGCTCACGCTCGCATCGCAAGGGGCGGCACCGAGTCCTCCGAACTGTGGGAAGGCGAGTCCTCCGGACTATGTCAAAGATCGTCGAGCGCGGTTGACACGCTGCGTTGAAAACGGCTCGAGGACGCGACTAGACCAGAAGCTATCTCACAAACCAGCTAGCCTGCGTCGCGAGCGAGCGCGCGAGCGAGCCACGCGAACGGAGCGCGCCGGCGCCAGCGGCGCGCGAGAGAGCGTGTCGGGGAGTCCGAGGGGCGAAGCCCCTCGGTGTCAAAAGATGCGTCGTAGCTGGTCTTTGACCGGCGCCGGCACGCCGAGGCCGGAGGCACTCGCCCAGGTCTTCGCCATCCCCATGAACCGGCGCATGCGCTGCGACCGTCGATGCACGCGCTCGAAGGCCGCCACTTGCTCGGGTGAGAGCACGCCGGTGGACGGCAGCCTCCGGCCGTCTTTGAACCCGACGTACTCACCCGCGGCCAGGGCAGCGAGCACGGGCTCCCGACCGAGCGTGCTGCCGTCGAGAATCGTCAGCAGTCCTCGATACTGCCGCTTCCAGTGAAAGTCCTGGCCGTAGAATGCGCGCACGTCGTGGCGGCGAGCCCTGAGCCGTTCGAGCAGCCGGAACGTTTCGGGCCTTGGCGCGTACCGGCCATCGTACTTCGAGTTCCACACTTCGATGCCCTGCGGCCGCTGCTCGAAGGCCTCGATGACTGGAAACATCGTGGCCTTCGGGTGCGCCACGACTGACACGCCTCCCATCGCGCCGATCGCACGAATCACTTCCTGCGGGTCAGTCGAGCCGATCGGAGCGGTGACGCCGTACCCGAGCACGTGGATGCGGCCTTCGCAGGCGTACTCCAGGCCGGCGATGAATCGGAAGCGTTCGTCGGATTGCTCGGCGCATTCGCGGCGGTAGGCCTCGAGCCGCACGTCGTCGAAGGCCTCGGCATGATCCGTCACGCAGGCAAAACGGCAGCCGGCGGTCTCGAACACGTGCCGCAGTTGTGCCAGCGTGAGCTCGCCGTCGGAATAGGTGCTATGGATGTGCAGAACGCCCTGCAGCATGCCAGACCTCCGCCGCCTGATTCGCGCGGGCCGTGCGTGGAAGCGTATGGAGCAAGAGGTGAAGCCAGTCGCCCAACGCCGGCAGCGGATCGCGCCACGTGAAGTTGTCGTGGTAGGTTCCGCGCACAGGCAACAGCACATCAGCCAGCGTCTGCAGGCGGGTCGGAAAGACTCCCGGATAGCCGGCGGGAGCGCCTCGCCACACCTCCACGAGGTGCCTGATATCGCCGAGCAGCCACCGGCAACGCACGCCCGTTCGATACGAGCTCGGAGCGGGAGGATCGCCGGTTTCGGCCAGGCGCGCGATGAGCGCGGGAAAATCAACGCCCGAGAAGACGGCCAGAGCCAGCGAGTTCCAGAAGCGGCCGTTGACTTCCATGAAGACCGGCGTGCCATCGGGGCGCACGCGGAATTCCACCATCGCCACGCCGTGCCACGCCATCGCCGTCAGCATGGCGAGAGCCGCACTCCGCAGGCGGCGGTCGGGCGTGACGCTGACGCGAAGCGAGCTGCCGGAGCCGGTCGGTCGGACGTCGCGGATCCGAATGTGCGCAAACTCGGCAAGCAGGTCGCCGTGCCGCATCAGGGCGAAATAGCCCATGCCGACGCCGTCGACGAATTCCTGGGCGAGCGCGGACCGGCAACGCGAGCCCAGATCGCGCCATCCGCGCAGGAATTCGCCGGCGTTGCGCGCGTAGATCGGCCTGCCGGTGGGTCGCACGCAGCCGGCCACCTGTTCCACGGAGCTCCGAGGCTTGAGGACGACCGGGTACCGAAGTGCGCTCGAGCACTCCAGCGCTTCGGCATCGCTCGACACCGTCACGGTGGCCGGCACCTGGAGACCCAGGGTCTGTGCGAGCTCGGTCATCTGCTTCTTGTCGAAGGCCCGGACCAGGGTTCCGTGCGGCGGCAGGACCCACCTCCCGCCTGCCGCGGCGATGCGGTCGCGGCTCGACGAGAGCGGCAACGTGGTGCGTTCCGTCATTGGCAGGACGAGCGTCCCTGCCTCGCGTGCCGACTGCGCGACAATCGACGCGACAAACGCGTCGGCATCGCGATCGGGTTCCGGGTACTGGAACTGTTCCGCACACGCGCGCGACCAGCCTGCCTTCGACCACGACGTGCCGGCCCCGACCGCCACTCGATGGCCGGCCCGTGCGAGCGCACGTACGGACGCGACCGCCTGATTCTCGTTCCCATCGAGCACGAGGATTCTCATATGGCAACTCGTTCCGCCAGAGAGTCCTCGGGTCGAGAGCCGGCAGAAGCCGCCAGCGGGAGCAGAATCGCTTCCAGTTGCTTCGCCACCGCCTGCCAGTCGTGGCTCGCTGCCGATTCGGCGGCGGAGCGGCCGATTCTTGCGCGACGCAGCGGGTCGCGCAACAGGCCAATGACCGATTCGGCGAAACGCGCGCCCGTATCGGCCAGCACGATGTCCCGTCCGTCGTGAACATCGAGCCCTTCGGCGCCGATCGACGACGACACGACCGCGCGCCCGGCAGCCATCGCCTCGAAGATCTTGAGGCGCGTGCCGCCTCCGATGCGCAGCGGGACCACGAACACCGCGGTTTCTTTGAGATGATCGAGGACCGCAGGCACAGTGCCCGTCACCACGACCGACGTGGACGCCAGCCTCAGGACGCGAGGATGCGGGTTGCGCCCGACGATCCGGAATTGCGCGTCGGGGACGGCCGCACGAACGGCCGGCCAGATGTCCCGGCAGAAGTACTCCACCGCGTCGATGTTGGCCTCCCAATCCATCGAACCGAGAAAGACGACGATCGGATCGACGGCCGGCGTCCCGGCACCCGCGCGGTATTCCCCGACGTTGACACCGGTGGGCACCACACTCACACGAGCGGGATCGGTCATCACGCTCATCGCTTCCCGGTCGCCCTCCGACACGGCGATCACGTGGGCGAATCGCGCGACCGCCGCCCGTTCGTATCGGGCCATCTTGCGCGCCTCGATCGAAAATGCGAGACGCTTCAGCGCGTTCGGCTCGTGCTCGGCCTGCCTGCGCCACAGCACCGATTCCACGTTGTGCTGGAACAGCACGCACGGGGTGAGCGGCGCCGGTGGAAAATTCAACGACGCGGAGAGAAAGTCGCACACCGCCACGTCGAATCGGCGCTCGGCCATCCACCGGCCGATCAGACGACGGACGCCGGGTGCAGTGAACTTGGTGACCGCATAGGGGGCCGGCGACAGGATATGCCGCGCGTAGTGCAGCACGCTCGCGTCCGGCGCGCCGGTCCAGACGGTCTCCGCGCCGGGGAATCGATGCTCGATCTCGCGCTCGTACTCGAGATCCCTGCGCTCGCCATAGTAGGAGAGCACCGTCAGCTCGTGCCATTTGGCCAGGTGCCGCACCAAATTGTAGGATCGGATTTTTCCGCCGGTATCGACAGGGAGCAGCTTTCCCGCTTTCGCCCACAGCACACGCATGTGTGCCGTCCTGCGTGAGCAAGCGCGGTGCCAGCTGATCCACCCGGACGATGGCGGCAGACACACTCGCCGGATGAGCGTGGCCGGCGGGCGTAAACTCTTTGTGCCAAACGCGGGAGCGGAACCCGTCTTGCAGCTCGGGTGATCGTGATCGCGAGAAACCCATGGCAAGCTCTTCAAGCACAGTTGATGACCGCGCGCGCTCTCGTCGAGGCGGGTGACCGCGAGAAGGCCCTTCAGGCCATCGAGTCAGCGCTCGCCATCGACCCCAATTTCCTCGCTGCGCATGATCTGCGAGCGCGCATTCTGTCGACGCCGGCGCGAGCCGTACCGAAACGCGACGACCACGTCGTGAAACGCGCTCATCCGCCGCTCGTGTCAACCGAAAACTACGCGAAATTCGAACAGGGCGTGAAGCGCCGCCGCGTCGACCGGGACGTGAACGAGGCGCAGGCGGCGCTCCACAACGGACGGCTGAGGGAGGCGATGGCCGCGCTCGCCCAAATCTCAGAGCTGGATCCAAATAGTCCCGAGCTGAAGGAGCTCACCGCGCAGCTGGACGTGTTGCGGCGTAGACGCCCGCCTGCACAGCGTGGGCGCTGGTTCGCCGCGACCGCCGCGGTTGGCGGCCTCGTCCTCGGAGCCGTGTACGTCTTCCAGGCGATACAGCCGATGTCCACGCCGGCCGTCGCGGCGACATCGCGGGTGTCTCTGCCCGATCCGATCGGCACGCTGGCCGCGTTGCCCGCGCGGACCGATTCAGCAACGGAACCCGTCACCGGCGGAATCGGGTCGACGCCGGCGGCCAGGGTGATGATGACTTACTCCAGCGACCTCAATCGCCGCCAGAAACCGGTGTCCACTCGAGAGCCGACGCGGATGGCCGTGCCCCGACCAGGTTCCGTCGTTGGTTCGCCGGCCGCGAGAACCCCTGCTCCGGCGTCGCGCCCGATCCCGGAATTGTCCGGTGCGACATCGTTGTCCGGTGCGCCCACATCGATCGAGGCGCCGCCACCAGCGCCCCCAGCCGCGGCTGCTCTCACGCCTGTCGCAACTGCGGGGTCAACCGTCAGCGCCACTGCCTCGATCGTTCCGGCTGCCAGGGACGAGGAGCAGGTCAAGGACGTGCTCGACCGCTATCGCCAGGCGTACGAGCGTCTCACTGCGCGATCGGCCCGCGAGGTGTGGCCGGAGGTGGACGAAGCCGCACTCGCGCGTGCGTTCGCCGGCCTGCGATCGCAGAAGCTGACGTTCGACGATTGCGATCTCGCGGTGAGCGGCAATTCCGCGTCCGCGACCTGCCATGGGTCGACACGCTATGTGCCGAAGGTCGGCAGTCAAGACCCCCGCACCGAACCGCGCATCTGGTCCTTCAGGCTTCGCAGGACCGGTACGGATTGGAAGATCCAGTCCATGCGGGCGGAGGCTAGCGTCCCAACGCATACTCGAGCCCGATAGACGGTGTGAACCTCGCGGTGAGGCCGGCGGCCATCACCGGGACGGTGACGTTTGATGCCAGCACCCAGGTATCCGACACGTTCCATTTGAAGCCGGCCACCACCGAGATGATGTTCATGCTCGAAGGGTCCGAGGTGAGCCGAAGCGTCTGGACGCCTTGTATCGTCGGATGCGCCGCCGACACCGGAACGATCCTTCCCGGCCCGTCCATCCAGCGACCTAGGACTTCACCAATGAGCGTGACGCGTCCACTCGCCGCGAGCCCGAGAGCAGCGGCGTAGCTCAGCTCGTTCGCCAGCCCGCCCACACTCACGCCCGCATTCGCATGGCCGGACACCCGGTTGCCTTCGACTGATCCGATCGCCGTAAACCTCAGCGTTCGCGAGCCGGCGCCAAGGAGATCCTCGGGACGACCGGTCGGCAGACGCAGATCGACCGCGCCCGCGAGTGCCGTTCCACCTTCCTTGAATGCCGTGAACTTGGTCCGCAATACGAGGTCGGCGAGACCGATCGAACGCGTGTGCGCGGTCGCCTCCGTGAAAGTGCGTCCTCGGTAGGTGTTCACGCGCGAGCCGTCGAGGAATAGCGAGACGACTGGCGCCGCAAAGCCAACCTCGATCCAATCCGTGATCCCGACCGTGCCGTGGAGCGTCGTCACGCTGGCGTCGAGCGCGAGCGCCAGCCGATCGACGTCAAACGGCTCGCTCTCGTCGACGAACTGGTTCGCCGTGGTCATCAGCGAACCGTCGCGGAGAGCCTGGGAATCGATCGACGTGAAATGCAGATGCTGGAACGTCAGGCCGGCCGACACCTGGCCGCGCCCGGCCGTCAGCGCCCGCTCGACGAAGAACGGGCCAAAGCTCGCTGTGGCGCGTTCCACGGTCCCGAACTCCGGGTTGAGCCGGTACAGAAATCCGCTCGAAGAAGTCGGAACGGGCAGGGTCGCGAGGTTCGCCAGCAAGCCGCGCGAGATGGCGGCGCTGGTCGCGAGCGTGGCGTTACGGTCCCGGTCGATACTCCCCGTCTGCACACCCGGATTCGTGACCAGAAATGCCAGGGCGTCTGAAACGGTCTGCGCTCCGGCCGTCTGCACACCGGTGAGGATGCATGTCAGGACGAATTGCCAGACTCGAGCGCTAGTCATCAGTCATCCTTGTCAATCTCGACCGTTCTTGCTCTAACGACGCTGCCCTCGCGCACGCCATCGACGGACACCCCCGTTCCATTCTTGACTTTGCCGCAGTTCCCTCTTTTGAACGACGTCGAGCTGTCGGTGTAGACGGTTGTCCCGTTCACGAGGAAGTGCAAAGCGGGGCACCCCCCGCCGACGGCCTGGGCGCGGCCTTCAAGGTGCACCGATATCGGTGAAGACGGCGGTGGAGCGGGGGATGGAGGCGGCGGCGTCGGTGGCGCTGGAGTTGGCGCTGGCGTCGGCGGCGCTGGAGCGGTGGGTGGCGGCGCCGCTTGGGTCACCGTGTACAGCTGACCGGCGACGTTCACCTGCCCGACGCGACCGGCACCAGAGTTGGCCGAAATCACCAGTGCCACTGTCCCATTGGCGTTGCCCGCCTGTCCCGACGTGATTGAGATCCAACTGCTCCCTGACGTTGCAGTCCAGCTGCAGCCGGTGAGCGTGGACACGTCCACGGAGAGCTGGCCTCCAGCCGCGCCAATCGTGTCGCTGGAACGGCTCAGTGAAAAGCGGCACGCTGCGGCGGCCTGACTCAACTGAACCCTCACCGCACCCGCCGCGACCAATCCGGAACGCGGGGATGGGACCGGATTCACGGCAACGGAGTAGGAAATCGACGCATCCCCTTGCCCGTCGCGCGGGCCGGGGATTGAAACCCAGACCGCGTCAGTCGAGATCGTCCAAGCACAGTCGCGGGTCGTTGTGACGGTGAGGGTACCGGTCCCACCGCCTGCCGCGAACGCCGATGGTGAGTTGCTCAGGTTGATCTGGCATTTGGTGTCGGTCGGTGAGCTGAGCGAGGTCTGTGAGGACGTACAGGCTAGCGCGCTGACTACCAGAGAGAGAGCGATTGTTGCATTGCTCGAGAGAATCCGTCCCGGCACCGATGTGTATCCCGTCGCAGCTCATGCACCTGCCCTGCCAAACGCTGAAGACAAACACCGCGCGCCTGGCACGGGTTACAAGACGATCCGGCGGTTACTTTGAGCTCAGAGCGTGTCGGGGCTCGAGACTCGGTACGAGCGCCGGAGTCCGATTGATGGAAAGGTTTTGACCTTTCTGGGCAGTGCGGTTCGTGTAGCTTGCCTTCAGGATGCGTCCGCAACTCCCTTTCCTGGTACCGCCGATGCAGGGGGCGGGGATCGATTACGTCGTCTCGAGACGAAGAATCGGGTTGAACAGCTTCTTCGAGGTCCACGAAATGAGCACATCTTCGGCGACCAAGTGGATCAGAAGGGTTTCGCCAGCCACCATGTCTGTCGATGCGAGAGCACTTGTGCCACGACCTGTTAAGGCTCTGCTCCGCTCTCAGTATTACTTTCTGAAGGGTGCTAAGGGCCTTCGCTCACTAAAAAGGGACTACAGATCTCGGTACGGACCGGACTTTGTTTTTGAGGTCGATGATCACGACGTGATGTTCCGGTACTTCAAAGACATCCATTGTGGCGGTACGCCTGGCGTAACAAGCACGTTTCTTTACCTAAAGACCTCCGAGAGCTTGCTCATTGACGTGGAGGACATTCTTCGGCGAAGTGGGGTGTCCCTTCGTCTAGTCGGATCCTTCCTTGACTTCGCCTGCGGCCACGGTCGCCTTACGCGTTTTCTTGTCCATCGGCTGAGCCGGGACAGAATCGCCGTGTCGGACATCAATAAGGGTGGGGTCGATTTTGTTTGCAGCACCTTCGGGGTACGGGGCTTCTATTCTGTCGCGGCGCCGGAGAATCTCAGCCACGATGGGTGTTACGACGTGATCTTTGTCGGTTCACTGTTCAGCCATCTTCCGGTGACGATTTGGGCTTCGTGGCTCAGCAGACTCTACGAGATGCTGAGTAAAAACGGTGTTCTCGTCTTTTCAACCCTTGGGATGGATCTGTACAACCAGATTGCTCCCGAATACCGCAAGGAGTTCGAAACGGGCACGGAGGGGTTCTTCTTTAGCGAAACGACCAATCAAGGTGGAGGCAATCTGCCACCGGACATTTACGGGACAACCTATGTGTCTGACAGCTACGTCCGGCGAGTCGTTGCCTCACACTCCTTGGGAAAGCTCATCGGATTCTATCCCAAGGGGCTGAGCGCCCTGCAAGACGTCTACGTGATCACCAATCAGCCCGCGGCCGCGAGTATGTCCTGATGCGAGGCGAGGTCGTCGCGCGCTAGTGGCCTGTACTGACTGATGTACTACCAATGATGCGCCGCGTCGGATCACTGTACTTCCATCGAATCGGCTTCGCGACGTCGTTGTAGCGGCGAATCAGTCGTGCGAGGTCCGTCACGGTGAAGATGCCCCTTATCAGCAGATCGCGCTCAATGCGACCGAACCAGAGTTCGACTTGTTCAGCCACGACGCGTACGTCTGTGTGACGCAAATGCGGCAGGCGAGACGACCGCAAGCAGAGAGAGGCGGCTCGAGCGGCTTATACTCTCCGTGCGGGAGCATTGATGAATTACCCAAAGTCGGCCCTGCAGTCGTTGCTGTCTCATGGAGAAAGGGCCGCGTTACGCGCGTTTCGTGAGGAACGGAGGATTGGGGCACATCATCGGTCCGGCCTGCGACAAATCCGCACACAGCTCCTCTCGCGACCAGCACGGCTCAACCTGGAGTGTGAGCCGGCCCGCAAGGAGGGATTCCTCAACGTCGATTCAATGCCCGGAGGCGACGTCACCCTCGACCTCAGACTGGGCCTGCCGTTTGACTCCGTCTGTGCGGAACTGATTTTTTCGGAGCACTTCTTCGAGCACATCGACTACCCGGAGCCAATTACGTTTCTATTCCGAGAGTGCCTGCGGGTGCTCAGGCCAGAGGGCACACTCTCCTTCAGCGTCCCGGGCACCGAATGGCCCCTGACCGACTATCGGGCCCGACGCTCCGTACTTCAAAGCTTGTGACCTATACGAGTGGCACCCGAAGATGTACACGACTCGCTTGGAACACATCAACTACCATTTCCGCCAGGGGACGGAGCATCGATTCGCCTACGACTTCGAGACCGCCGAGAAGGTGCTGAGGACAGCCGGATTCGTCGAGGTTCGAGAGCGAGCCTACGACCCGTCACTCGACTCAAAACATCGTGAAGTCGGCAGCCTGTTCATGTCCGCACAAAAGCCGGGAGGGCGGTGACGCATGGCAGCGCGCCGATCTAATAGATTAAATAGACCGTTCTGAGACTTCAGCTGGCGACCTGCCGATCCGGGCGTCATCCGCGACGTTCGTGACGATAAAGTGGGTTGGCTCAAACTTCACGTTCGTAGTACTT
>CAWGSJ010000012.1:0-9490 GCA_963825245.1 uncultured Acidobacteriota bacterium | reverse complement strand
CGGGTTTTCGTAGGGGGGGTATCTGGGACGGAGAGGTCCACCCAAAACACCGACGGCCCTGAAGCGGTTGCGGGGGTATCCGCGACATGAGAAACGCTCGCAGGACATCGAACCCGCGCTCCCATCGACGCCGATGCCGCCGCCGCCCTGGCTGGACGCGGTGGCGAAGGCGGAATGGCGACGGCTCGAACCGGAGTTGGCGCGCCTTGGGTTATTGACGGTGCTGGATGTCGCGAAATTCGCGGGCTACTGCCGCTGGTATGCACGTTGGCGTCGCTACGAGTCGCAACTATCCGCGCTCGCGCGCAAGAAGTCGGGTGAACTGCTGGTCATGAAGAAGAGCGGGATCGTGCTACAGCATCCGCTGGTGTCGATGGCGAAGCAGGCCGCTGACATGATGAATCGGTTCGGGTCGCAGTTCGGGTTGTCGCCATCCGATCGCGCGAGTCTCAGTCTGCCCGTCAATCCGACCGCGCCCGCCCACGATCGGGTGACCGATCCGCCGCGGCCGCCGCGCGATGAGTTTGAAGAGTTCCTGACGAGCAATCGCCGAACGCCGCATGCCCCGCCCGCGTGAGTGGCGCACGGCGTGCGCTCGTGCCCGGAAGGCCGGGTGGGATCCGATGTGGATTCGTGACTGGCAAGACGTCAGGGCGGTCCTCGACGGCTGCTGGTTCGATGCCGGTGCCGCCGATCATGTCGTCAAATTCTTTCACCGGTATCTGCGGCATTCGAAGGGGCAATGGGCCGGCCGGCCATTCGTGCTCCTCGCGTGGCAGGAGGATGCGCTGCGCCGGCTGTTCGGCTGGAAACGGGCCGACGGCACGCGCCGCTTTCGGCGCGGCGGGATCTGGATTGCGAAAAAGAACGGCAAGTCGACGCTGGCCGCTGGGATTGAGCTCTACCTCCTGATCGGCGATGACGAATCGGGCGCCGAGGTGTACAGCGCGGCGAACGATCGCGGCCAGGCGGGCATCATCTACGATGAAGCGGCGAACATGGTGCGCGCGTCGCCCGACTTGCGGCAACGACTGCAGCCGGTCGATAGCCGCAAGACTATCGCCTTCCCGGGTCGCGCCGCGAAGCTCCAGGCGCTCTCGGCCGATGTCCCGACGAAAGAAGGCATCAATGCCCACGGCGTCATCAACGACGAGCTCCATGCGCAACGGAACCGCGGACTCTGGGATGCGCTCGCCTATGCTGGTGCGGCCCGGCGTCAGCCGTTGAACCTCTCGATCTCGACAGCCGGCGTCCATGACGAGACCACGATCGGGTGGGAGCAGTATCAGTATGCGACGCGCGTGCTCGAGGGCGGGCAACCGGGCGATCAGGGCATCAAGGATTGGGCCTTCTTCGCGCTGGTGTACGAAGCCGGCCCGAAGGCCGATTGGACGTCGGAGGCGACCTGGCGCCGGGCCAATCCCAGTTTTGGTGTGACGATCGATCCGCAGACGTTCGCGGAGGAATGCCGCGAAGCCCAGGCCGAACCGCGGAAGGAAAACACCTTCCGCCGGTATCGGCTCAATCAATGGGTGCAGCAGACCACGCGGTGGATTCCGCTCGAGACCTGGGATCAGAACGCGGGACATGCCATCGCACGCGAGGCGCTGGCCGGCGCCGCGGCCCAGGGCGGCTTAGACCTCGGATCGGTCAGCGACCTGTCCGCCTGGGTCCTGCTCTTCGAGTGTCCGCACGATCCGGACGCGCTCGATGTCGTGGCGCGGTTCTGGGTGCCCGCCGCGGCGCTCACGCCCCCACAAGGTCGTCAGAAGCAGTCACGGAATCCCAATTGGCAGCTCTATCAGCAATGGGTGGACGAGGGCTATCTCGGGACCACGCCGGGCGATGTCACCGATTACGATTTCATCGAAGCGGCCATCCTCGAGGATGCCCAGTACTTCGACGTGCGGAGTGTCGTGATCGATCGCTTGTTTCAAGGGCAAGCGGTCTCCAATCACCTGATGGACGAAGGCCTGCCCGTCCTGGCGATGGGCCAGGGCTTCCTGTCGATGGGCCCGCCGATGAGAGAATTTGAACGGCGCTGGGTGGCCAAGCGCATCCACCACGGCCACCATCCCATTCTGCGGTGGATGGCCGGCAACTGTACGGTCAAGCAGGATCCGCATGGCAACCTCAAGATTGTGAAGCCGAACCATCACAGCGATCCGCGGAAAGTGGACGGGATCGTCGCGCTGGTGATGGCGCTTGATCGCGTGACCAGGGATCACGCGACGCCGCCGGCCGAGGATCCTGATCTGGTCGTTGCCTGATTCGGCGAAGGGAGAGCCATGACGCGTGAGGACCGGTGGGTGGTGAGTCTCAACGAGATCGCGGCGATCCGATGGACGTGTGGCGCGTGCCAGGTCAGCCGTCTCCTTTCCGCTGGATCAAACCATCCGTCTCCCGCGCGCCTGTCCGGCGTGTGGGCAGGACGCGGGCGATCCGACGCAGCGTCCCGAGGACCGCGCGGCCGATCAGTTGGTGCAAGCCTTGAAGCGGCTCCTGCGAGACGAGCGACGGGGTGAGCTGCGCCTCGAATTCCGGGCTGACCGCAGCCGGCCGCCGCTGTAATGCGCGACGGATCGTGCAGGTGCCGACGCCGCCGGCCGAGGATCCGGACCTGGTCGTCCGCATAAGAAACCGGGGTTGACACAGCGACCGCGTATACTGGCCGGGCAACATGCCCGCCCGGCGCAACGGCCGCCCGCCGCTCGACGCCGCCTCGCCTTCGGTGCCCGTTTCCGTACGCCTGCCGGCCCGCCAATATGATGCCCTTTGCGTCCAGGCGCAGCGCGAACGGATGACGGTCTCGGATCTGCTCCGGCGCTCCTCGCGCCTACTTTCGTCTACGAAACTTCACAGCGACGACGCCGACGACGAATAGTCACGGCTGAGCCGTGACATGGTCTGCGCTTCTTTGGTGGCGGCCGCCGTGCCTGCGCCAGGTCGTCCTTATCACGCTCGTCACCGATAAGGACACGGCGCTGCGCGGCGTGTTGTGGGCCAGCCAGGGCGCGTGGTTCACGCTTCGCAACGTCGCCGCGATCAAAGCGCGCGCACAACCGCTGCCGATGGACGGTGAAGTCGTCATCCATCGCAGCAACGTCGCTTTCTTTCAGGTACTGCCCGAATGATCGTCAGCAGTTTCGGATCCCTTCAGACGCTCGAGGCCGGCGGACCGGCCGTGCCGTCCCTGTCACTACTGAACAACGTCTCCTCGCAAGCGCCAGGCGTCTGGGTGGCCGATGGCGACCACTACGCCATGCTCTATCGCACGCAGCCGGCCGTACGCACCTGCGTGGACTTTCTCGCGCGCAACATGGCGCAGCTCGGGCTCCACGTCTTTCGGCGGATCTCCGACACCGATCGGGAACGGCTTGCCGACCATCAGCTCGCCCAGTGGCTGGCGAAACCGAATCCCGGCACGACCCGCTACAAGTTGTTCGAAGCACTGATGCAGGACCTCGGCATCTATTGGCGGGCCTACTGGCTGAAGATCCGCCGTACGGATGGCGAGCTCGGGGCTCGTCCGGCTGCCGCCGGCGTCGGTCGCGGTCGATGGGTGGCTGCTGCCGAACGTGTTCGTCTGGACGTTGCCGAACGGGCAGGTGATCGAGCTCGATCCGTCGGAAGTCGTCTACGTCTCGGGCTATGACCCCGAGGACCTCAACCCGCTGTCCCCGCTCGAGACCCTGAGCCAGCGCCTGGCCGAGGAACAGGCGGCGACCGCCTTCCGTGCGCGGTACTGGGCGAACGCCGCGCGCCTCGAGGGCGTGGTCGAGCGGCCGCTGAACGCGCCCAAGTGGACCAAGGACCAAAAGGACAGCTGGCGGGAGCAGTGGCGCGCGCGCTACGAGGACCATCCGGGGCAGACGGCCGTCCTCGAGGACGGGATGATCTGGAAGTCGGTCACGCAAAGTTGGGCCGACGCCGAATACTCTACCGCGCGCAAGCTGACGCGCGAAGAGGTGGCGGCCGAATACCACATCCCGTTGCCGATGGTCGGCATTCTCGAGCACGCGACGTTTTCGAACATCCGCGAGCAGCACAAGCAGCTCTATCAAGACTGCCTCGGGCCCTGGTGCGAGCAGATCGTCGAGGAGCTCGAACGCCAACTCCTGTCGGAGTGTCGCGATCAGGATCGCGTCTATCTCGAGTTCAACATCGCCGCGAAGCTCAGTGGCTCATTCGAAGAGCAAGCCATCGCGCTGCAGCGGCTGGTCGGGCGGCCGATCATGACCGCGAACGAGGGTCGCGCGAAGTTGAACCTGCCGGCCATCACCGACGACGAGACGGCCGATGCGCTGGTGTTGCCGCTCAACCAGGCGTCGACCGGCGGATCGCCGCCCCCCGATCCGGCCACCGCCGATCCGAACGCCCGCGGCCTCGGCGCCGCGGCGGTTGCCCCCGTGCTCGAGGCCACATTCGCGCGCCAGTGGCAGCGGCTCGAAAAGGTGCCGCCGGATCTGCGGGTCCATGCCTTCGATCTCGCGCGCTGGGATGCGGAACTCGCCGCCGATCTACGCCCGCTGTTTCACGCGATCGACGCCGACGCCGCGGAGCGGCGCGCGATCGCCCTGGCCGAACGCATCAACACGGACACGCTGCGCCGTCTTGTCGATGGCGTGGCGGATCCCTTTGCGGGACGCGGAGCCACGTATGAGTAAGCGCGAGTCGCTCGGGCTCGATCGGGTCGTGGCCTTCGCCATCGAGCAGCCGTGGGCCATTACCCGGCCGATGCTGTCGGTGGTCGCTGGCGTCCTCGCGCGTCGGTTGACCGGCGTCGAGCATCAGGCGTTGGAACTGGTGCCGTCGGCGCCGGCGCGGGTGGCTGGCCCGACCGGGGCCGCGGTGATCCCGATCCATGGCGTCATCGCCCCTCGCATGAACCTGATGTCGGACATTTCGGGGGGCACCACCTTCGAAGGGTCTGACGCTCGAGTTACGAGAGGCGGTCGCGAATCCGAACGTCGGCACGATCGTGCTGGATGTCGATTCCCCTGGCGGATCCTGTGCGGGCGCGACCGTCTTCGCCGAACAGGTGCGCAAGGCGCGGGCGATCAAGCCGGTGATCGCCGTGGCGGAATACGCGATGTGCTCGGCCGCCTACTGGGTGTGCGCGAATGCCACGCAGATCGTCGCCGCGCCGGGATCGCAGGTCGGCAGTCTGGGTGTCTTTACGATGCACGAGGACCTCTCGAAGTTCCTGGCCGATCTCGGCGTCCAGATCACGTTCCTCTCGGCCGGGAAATACAAGGTTGATGGCAATGAAACCGAGCCGCTGAGCGACACGGCCCGCGCCCGCATCCAGAAGCACGTCGATCAGACCTACGGGACCCTGATTCGCGATGTCGCGTTCGGGCGTGGCGTCGCCGAGGCGGCCGTGCGGGCCGGCTTCGGTGAAGGCGCCGTGGTGCTGGCAGAGGACGCCCTCAGCCTCGGCATGGTCGATCGCATCGCGACCCTCGATGACACCTTAACGCGCGTGACGACGGGCGAGGCGCCCGCGTTCGGCACCGTTGCTGCCACGGCCCAGGAGCTCGCCCCGCGAGCCACGGCCCAGGAGCGGCAATGGACGGCCGACATCGAACGCACGTTCTTGGACTGGGCGCTCTAAGCGCCCCGGAGACGTCTCATGAATATCGCCGTGCTCGAACAACAGTTGGCGACCGAACAGAAGGCCGCTCGTGATCGCTTCCAGGCCATTACGGAAACGTGTGCCGCCGAAAAAAACCGCGAGCGCACCGACGAGGAACGCGCCGAAGTGGTCGCCCTGGTCGCCAAGGCGGAGAAAACCAAGGGGCTGCTGGCGACGGCGAAAGCCGACGCCGATCTGCTCGCCACGATCAACACCCTCGCGGCAGGCGCCACCGCGGCCAAGACCGGCGCCCAGGCATCGTTTGGCGTGAGCCGCACACGGCCGCTCTCCCTCGGGCAGCAGTTCGTCAGTTCGCCGGCGTACGAGTTCTTCAAGAAGGGCGGGCACCGCACCACGTCCACCTGGCGGTCGCCCAGCGAGGAACTGTTCGATCACGCGCTCTGGACGCCGCCCGGCTTTCACGCCGCGACGCTGACCGCAGGACCCTGCATCGGGCGGCGCGCTCGTCGTGCCGCAATACCTGCCGGGCATCCAGCCGCTCCCGTTCAAGCGCTTGACGGTCGCCGATCTGCTGGCGTCGGGCACGACCGACAGCAACGCCGTCAACTACATGCGCGAGATGCTGTTCACCAACGCGGCGAGCAGCGTGGCGGAAGCCGCGGCGAAGCCGGAGTCGACGCTGACCTTCGAGGCGGCCACCGAACCGGTCCGCAAGATCGCGCACTGGCTGCCGGTCACGCGAGGAAATGCTCGAGGACGTCGCGCAGATCCAGAGCTACATCGACGCGCGGCTGCGGCTCGGCGTGCAGATCGAGGAGGAAGACCAGCTGCTCAACGGCACGACGACGCCGCCGGACATCGTCGGGATCATGAATCGTACGGGGCTCGCGACCGCCGTCGCCATGGGGTCGCCGGACACCGCGATCGACGCGATCTTCCGCCAGATCATGGCGATCTTCGGTTCGTCGTTCCTGATGCCGGACGGCGTCGTCGTCAACCCCGCCGACTGGGCGCAGATCCTGTTGACGAAGAGCGACGATGGCGCCTACCTGACGGCCGGGCCGTTCTCCGCGATTCAGTCGCCGACGCTCTGGGGATTGCCGGTGGCCGTGACGCCGTCGATTGCCGCGGGCACCGCCCTCGTCGGTGCCTTCAAGACCGGCGCGCAAGTGTTCCGGCGCGGCGGGATTAGGGTGGAAGCCAGTAACTCGCATCAGGATTACTTCATCAAGAACTTGGTCGCGATTCGAGCAGAAGAGCGGCTCGCACTCGCGGTCTATCGTCCGGGCGCGTTCGGCAAGGTGACTGGCATCTAAGAAGGGAAATCGGAGTTCGCATGATGACGCGGATCCGGCAGTGGTGGGGATGGCGGCGAGAGCCGCCGCCCTGCCCGGTCTGCGGCGCCCCGCACACGACCTGCACGTCGCCGGGCTACGCCGGCGGTGCTGTGACGATGGCCGTGCGGCTGCCGCGCTCGCTCCTCGTCCGGCCCGAACCGCCACCACCCGCGACAACGGTCATATCCGAACCGTTCACGACGGCGACCTACAAGCGGTCGCCGAAGGCGAAACGGCGATGACGCCCGCACGGATGGTGATCGGACCCGCGACGGGGGCTGAGCCGATCACTCTCGAGGAGTTGATGGCGCTGGCGCGGGTCGATGATACCGAGCTCGGCCTGATGCCCGGCTTCATCGCCGCGGCTCGTCAGACCGTCGAACGGAAGACGGATCTGACGCTAGTCGTGACGGCCGTGGAGGTGTGGTTCGATGCGATGGCGCCGGTCGTGGCGTTGCCGTATCCACCGCTGACGGTGATTGACGCCGTGTCGTGGATCGACACCGACGACGTGCCGCACGCGGTCCCAGCCGGCTACTACCTCGCCGACACCGTGAGTCTGCCCGGGCGATTGGTGTGGACGCCGCCGGCCGACTTCGTGCCGGACGTCGATGGGGCGACCCCGCGGGCGTCTCAGGCCTGGCATGTCGTGTATCAGGCGGGCTACACGGCGGCGACGATGCCGCCGACCTTGAAGTGGGCGGTGGGCGCGCTCGCCGTCAACTACCTGGCGGCCGGGCGCGACGTGCTCGCGATGGGGCGGGCCGCCTCGGAGATGCCGCTCGGGTTGGAGTATGCGCTGCAGCCGTTTCGCTTGGAGACGATGGCCTGATGCCCGAGCGTGACTCACCCGGCCAGCGCGATCGCCTGATTGCGATCGAACAGTGCCATCGACACGGTCGGGCCGACACAGTTCCCGATCGAGGACTGGACCGTGCTCGCGCCGACCGTGTGGGCCGCGCGGGATGACGATAGCGGTGATGAGCCGTTCATGGCACACCAGGTGTCCGGCGTGGCGGTCGTGACGTGGACGATCCCGTATCGGGCGGATTGCGATCCCGAGGTCCTCGACGTCGTCAAACTGCGGCGCCTGACGTGCCAGGGCCGCGTGTACGACATCGTGTCGGCGGAGCAGCTCGGCTATCGTCGGGCGCTGCGTTCTGCGCACCCAGGTGAAGGTCGGATGACGATCAGCGCCGCGGTCGGCCCTGCGCTATCGCCTGCGCGATCCCGCGCGGGCGTCGGGGTGCCGCGGCTGTGGGCGGAGAGTCGCATCGTCTGCCTTGGGACCGGGCCGAGCCTGACGCTGGGCGATGTCACGCGGGTGCAGGGGCAGCGGGTGATCGCGATCAACAACGCGTTCCAGCTCGCGCCGTGGGCGGATGTGCTCTATGCGTGTGATGCGAAGTGGTGGCGGTGGCACCAGGGCGCGCGCGGATTTCGCGGGCGCAAGTACACGCTCGCGCCGGGCGTGCGGGAGTATCCGGAGGTGGAGGCGTTGACGAATACCGGCCCGACGGGCCTCGAGACGGATCCGCGCGGCCTCCGGACCGGCCACAACAGCGGCTTTCAGGCGATCAACCTGGCCGTCCATCTGGGCGCGCGGACGATCGTGCTGCTCGGCTATGACATGCAGGGCGATCACTACTTCGGCCGGCATCCCGACGGAACGAAGCCGCCGTTCAATCGCTGTCTCGCCGCATTCGCCACGCTGGTCGACCCGCTCGCCGCGCTCGGCATTGTCGTGATCAATTGCACGCGGCAGACGGCGTTGACGTGCTTTCCCCTCTCGCCGCTCGACGAGGTCCTGCCGTGCTGAACGTCGTCACCTGGCTCTGGCGGGACCGCGGGTATCGCTCGACGTTCACGCCGGCGCATGTCCACACGCTCTACCGGATGGTCGCGCGGCACTATTCGCATCCGTTTCAGCCGGTGTGTGTCACCGACGATCCGACGGGCCTCGATCCCGCGATCCGCACGGTCCCGCTCTGGTCCGATCATCGCGGGTTGCCAAGTCCGCACGGCGGCGGCAATCCCGGCTGCTACGAACGGCTGCGCGCCTTCGCGCCGGATGTCGGCGACACGCTCGGGCCGCGCTTGGTCTCGATCGATCTGGATGCCGTGATCGTGGGCAACCTCGAGCCCCTCTGGCAGCGGCCCGACCCGTTCGTGATCTGGCATCTCCCGGTCCTGGCGACCGCGCGCCGCCAGAGTCTCTTCAACGGCTCGATGTGGCTGCTGGAGACCGGCGCGGCCGCCGAGGTGTGGACGCGGTTCACCGGCCAGGCCTCGGCGCGCGAGGCGTATCGTGCGGGCTGTGATGGGAACGATCAGGGCTGGATGCAATACGTGCTCGGCCCGCACACGCCGGGTTGGACCCATCGGGACGGCGTCTACAGCTTCAAGTTCGAGATCCTGAAGCGCCACGGCGGGCAGCTCCCGGCCAATGCGCGCGTGGTGTTCTTTCACGGCAAACCGGATCCGTGGGACGCCGAGGCGCAACGCCTGGCCTGGGTGCGGGAAGCGTACCAGTAATGACGATTAGCGATGCGGT
>CAWGSJ010000011.1:0-39388 GCA_963825245.1 uncultured Acidobacteriota bacterium | reverse complement strand
CCGGGCATGCGGCTGCGAAACGCGACGTTTTTAGGCGATTTCACTCAATTCGGCACTGTTTTTGACCAGAAATGAGGCATGGGTAACCACCGCAGCGGTGGCAAACGGGTGCCAACGACGCTGCAGCAGCTCCGTGGTCGCCGAATTCGTCCCGATCGCGCCGCTGAGCCCGTGTTACCAGCCG
Organism: uncultured Acidobacteriota bacterium; assembly: GCA_963825245.1. Classification (GTDB taxonomy): domain Bacteria; phylum Acidobacteriota; class Vicinamibacteria; order Vicinamibacterales; family CAVVIG01; genus CAVREM01. The sequence continues at coordinate 39,204 of CAWGSJ010000011.1, read as the reverse complement.
CGGCGCCTCCGATGCCGGCGTATTTGGCGTCCGATGCCTATGCCGTCGAGGAATGGACCGGGCTCTTGGCCGATTTGACGCTGATGCAAGTGCTGACGGTGCCCGATGGGCGGGCGCTGGCAGTGGCGGCGACGGCGCTCGCCGATCACCGGCGGTTATTCGAACAGTGGGTCGCCTGCGGCTTCAAGGCGGTGTTGCGGCAGGGCACGACGCGCACGCGCCTGGTCGAGAATCCGCTGTTTCGGCAATTGCGGCAGCAGAAGCAGCTCTGTGAACAGTTACTGAGCGCGTTTGGGCTGACGCCGGCGAGCCGATCGAAGGTGCAGGTGGCCTCACCGACTGCGAAGGATGATTTTGGCCGCTTCGAAACGTCGATGCTCACGCTCAAAAAAGGGGCGTGACCCGGTGACGGCGTTCGCGCGGGCGACGCTCGCGCGGCCCGCCGCTCGCGTCGCGACGCATGTGCGGCTGGCGTGTGCCCGGCACCTGGCCGATCTGGATGACGGGCCGCAGCGCGGCCTCGTCTGGTCGCCCGAGTGGGCGGCGTTTGCGGTGAAATTCTTCTCGTACTTGCGCCATTGGAAAGGGCAGTGGGCCGGGCAGCCGTTCACGCTCGCGCCGTGGGAAGTGTTCATCGTCGGCTCGATCTTTGGCTGGCGGCGGGCGGATGGGACGCGCCGGATTCGTATCGCGTGGATCGAGATTTCGAGGAAGAACGGAAAGAGCTGCCTCGCCGCGGGCATTGCGCTGCTTGCGACGTTCTTCTGTGGCGAGCCCGGCGCCGAGGGCTACACCATCGCAACCTCACGACGGCAGGCCCGGATCGTCTTCGACAATTGCTGCAAGTTCGTCAAGGCCTCGGCGGCCTTTTCCCAGCGGCTCTTCGTCGGGCAGCATGCGATCGCGCGGGAATCGAGCGGCAGCAAGCTCGAACCGATCAGCAAGGAGACGCCGCAGCAGCATGGCTTCAATGCGTCCGTCGCCATCATCGACGAGGTCCACGCGCATCGCTCGAGCGAGCTGATCGACGTCGTGCAGTCCTCGATGGGCAGTCGGCAGGAACCGTTGACGGTCGAGATCACGACCGCGGGCGTCGGCCGCGAGTCCGTCGCCTGGCAACACCACCTGTATTCAGCGCAGCTGCTCGAAGGCCTACTGCCGAACGATGATGCCTGGTTTGCGTTTATCGCAGCGGCCGATCCCGAGGACGATCCGTGGGCGCCGGCGACCTGGAAGAAGGCGAATCCGAATTACGGCATCTCGGTCCTGCCGACGTTCCTGCGTGAAGAGTGTCGGCGGGCCCGCGAGCTGGTCAGCGCGCAGAACAACTTCAAGCAGATGTATTTGAACCTCTGGGTCAGTCAGACCGAGCGCTGGCTCGACCTCGCGGCGTGGGACCACGGCGCGGCGCTGCCCGAGCCCTTCGGCCATCGCACGGTCTACGGCGGGCTCGACCTCGCCGCGACGCGCGACCTCACGTCGCTCGTCTGGGTCGCCGAAGATGCCGCCGGCATCCTCGATGTGCAGGTGCGCTTCTGGATTCCCGAGGCGGCGCTCGAGCGGCGCGACCGCACGACGCAGGTGGCCTTCCGCCAGTGGGTGCGCGATGGCCTGCTGACCGTCACGCCGGGCCTCGTCGTCGACTACGCCGCGGTCCGAGCCGCGGTCCTAGCCGATGCCACGACCTGGGGCGTCGCCGAGATTGGCTTCGATCCGTGGAATGCGATGCAGCTCGCCGGCGAGCTCGAAGCGGAGGGCCTCACGATGCAACCGATGCGGCAGGGCTTCCCGACCTTGCACGATCCGCTCTCCGCCCTGGGCGAGCGGGTGCTCGCCGGCCGGATTCGCCACGGCGGGCAAGCGGTATTGAGATGGCACGCAAGTAATATGGCCGTCGCCCGCGACACCGACGGGCGGATCAAGCCCGATCGGAAACATGCCGCCGACAAGATCGACGGCATCGTGGCGCTCGTGATGGCGCTCGACCGCCTCAACCGGGCCAGCGGCAGCGGCAGTGCGTACGCGGATCACGACCTTGTCATCATCGACACGAATACGCCGCCGGAGAGTGACCTGTGGTCCTAGAAACCGCACTGGTCGCGGCGGGTCTTGCGGGCCTCGGGCTCGCCATTCTCGCCATGCTGGTCGTCGAATCGCAGCGGCGCACGCATCCGGCCATCGGCCGCCGCGTGCTCGTCAACCTGGATGAGGGCGCCGTGCGCGGCTTCCTCATCCGCCAATATGGCGACTGGCTCGTGCTCCAACACGTCGAATGGTTGCAGAGTGACGGGCAGCGGGCGCCGCTTGATGGTGATCTCGTGCTCGAGCGTCGCCGCGTCCAGTTTCTGCAGATGCTGCCGCCCTAGGCGTAAACTATGCCCATCTCGCGCACGTCCACCGCTGAAGGAGACGCCCGATGCCGATGACGCTCTCTGCCCCCGCCCGCACGGGCCCCCGCGCGGCCACCCGCCTGCCCGAGCTTCGTGCCGCGGCCGCGACCTGGAGTCCCGACACGCCGGTGACGACCGTCGGGCGCGTGCCCTTCCCGGCCCCGCAGGGCTTCCGTCGCACACTGGTCGACCTGATGATCGAAATCCCGTCGGGCCCGATTGCCTCGGTGCCGACCTTCACGGCCGGCGCGGTCGCCGTGCCGCACGCGCGCGGCGTGGCGAAGACCGAATCCGGTCTCACGTTCGGCGGCGCCCAGGAGACGCTCAAGTCCGTCGCGACCTTCGTGCGCTTGACCGATGAATTGGCTGACGATGCCGCCGGCCTGCAGGCCTGGCTCGATGCCTTTCTCGCGTATCTGGTGAAGGCCGGTGAGGAAAAAGAAATTCTGACCGGGACGCGGGGCTTCCTGACCCGCAGCGACATCGCGGCGCATGCCGGCAGTGGCACCGATATCGCGGCCATCCTCGGCGAGATGCATGGCCAGGCCATCGCGGCCAGTGGCGGGATCGAGCCTGACACGTATGTCGTGAGCGGTGCCGACTGGGGCACGATCATGACGGCCGCCGTCGCCGATCCTGATGCCTCGACCATGAACGGCTGTGACGTGGTGCGATCGCCGGCGCTGACCGCGGGCCAGGCGCTCGTCGGTCCCGTGCAGTCCGCGGCCGTGCTGCTGCGCAATGGCGGCATCGTGGTCGAGCGGACCGAGAGTCACGACCTCGAGTTCATCAAGGACGTGATCACCATCCGGGCGGCCTCGATCATCGCGCTCGGCGTGCTCGCGCCCACGGCCTTCGTCAAGAAGGCAGCCTGAACGTGAAGGCGACGACCCGGCCACCGGTGCCGGCGCCGCGCGGGGAACCGCTGCGCGAGTTCTGCGAACGCGAAGCGATCAGCCGGCGCACGGCGTGGCGCTGGATCGAGAAGGGCATGCTCCAGGTGTCACGCATCGCGCCGGCGACTGGTATCCGCGTCCAGTACCGGAGCGACGACGAGCCGCAGACCTAACTGGAGGCGACTAGGCGGCGACGTCCGCCCGGCGCTCCGCGCCGTGCGTCTGATCCCAGGCCGCCAGCACTTCGGACTGGTAGTGCTCGCTGACGATGGCGTAGACGCCGGGGATACTGAGTAGATCGCAGCCGGTGCGGTTGAGGACATCACGGAGCACGCGATCGAAGTCGCTGTCCGTCATGGTGTCGTAGCAGTTGGGCATCACAAGACTTTCATTCTGGTTCGTGGCTGGCGTTCGTGCCAGCCACCGCCTCTCAGTCCAAGACCTGTGCCACAAATCGCCGACGGTTGCGAGCCCCAATCACCTGACTTACGGCCCTTCTGCCTAACAGGAGTGCCCCACTGGGGCGGCCCGGCGCCGGGCCGTGATACCTAGAACTGCTGGGTGTGCCATCCGGTGCCATCCGGAGACATCCCGCGCCATGTGTACCGGTACCCCCTTGTCCTGACTGACACGGCCGCCGGATAACGGCTGGCGTGCCGGTGCTGTTTACCGACGGGGCGATCCGCGCCATTCGCGGCGCGGCGACGTACGCGCCGGAGTACAGCCCGCCCGTCACCGACAATCTCTGGCAACAGGGCGGGGCCTTCGCCCAGGCCTACCGGGCGCAGCCGACCGTCCGCACCTCCGCGGAACTCCTCGCCCGCAACATCGCGCAGCTCGGCTTCCATCTCTTCGAGCGCGTCCCCGGCGATGACAGCCGCGTGCGGGATCGCACGAGCGGGCCGGCGCGCCTGCTCGAGCGGCCCTCCGAGTTCCTGACGCCGTACGACCTGATGTTCATCACGGTCCTGCGGCTGTCGGTCTTCGGCGAAGTCCTGCTCTACAAGGAAGGCCCGCACGGCGCCCGCACCGGGCTCCGGCCGCTGCTCCACGGCGAGGCCGAGCCGCTAAGTGAGACGCTCGGGGCGCCGTATCGCTTCTGGCTGCAGGGGCAATACCGGATCGTCCCGGCCGAGAGCTTTATCCGCCTCTGGTCACCGGATCCAGAAATCTTCACGCGCGCCTGTTCGGTCCTCCAGACGCTCAGGGGCACGCTCGCCGAAGACTCGGCGGGCGCGCGCCACCGCACGCGCCTGCTCAATAACGGCGCCTCGTGGGCCGGCGTGATCACGCGGCCCAAGGATGCCCCGCGCTGGAATGACCCGGACCGCGAGCGCTTCCGCAACGGCCTCAGGCGCTACGCGGGGCCGGGCGGCGCCGGCGAGATCGTCGTGCTGGAAGACGGCATGACCGTGCAGCCGGCGGCGTGGTCGCCGGTTGAGATCCAGTCGCACGAATCGCGCAAGCAGAACTCCGAAGTGATCGTCGCGACGCACCAGATCCCGCTGCCGATGGCGGGCATTCTCGATCACGCGACCTTCAGCAACGTCAAGGAGCAGCACAAGCACCTCTACCAGGACACGCTCGGCCCGATCACCAAACAGATCGAGCTCGCGTTCCGGCTGCAGCTGCTCGACGAGTACGGGATGTTCGACTCGCACTACTTCGAGTTCAACGTCAACGAAAAGCTCCAGGGGTCATTCGAAGAGCAGGGCGTGGCACTGGCCCAGGCCGTCGGCCGGCCCTGGATGACCCCGAACGAAGGGCGCCAGCGCATGAACCTGCCTGCCGTCGAGGGCGGCGACACCCTGGCCCCGCAACCCGGGTCCGGTACGCCGATGCCGGATGTTGCCGGCCCCGGGCCCGAGGTCGAGGGCCCGCCGGCCGATCAGGTGCACTGATGGAACGCGATCTCGATCGTGCGTGGTTGCGCGGGCATATCTGGGCGCTCGACTTGATGGGTCTGGGCCTCTATGCGCCGGCCTGGATGGAAGGGTTGGCGGCGGATCCGACCGCGACCCAATGGGCCGACGCCGTCCTCGCCCGCGGCCGGGGGGCGCCCACGGGCGAGCCCGAGCCCTTCACCGGGCCGGTCGCGCATGTGCCGCTCTACGGCGTGTTGACGGCGCGCCCGTCGCTCATGACGGCGCTTTTCGGTGGCACCCCGCTGAGCAGTCTCCGGGCCGCGCTACAGCAGGCCGTCGCCACACCCTCGGTGCGCACAATTCTGCTCGACGTCGACTCACCCGGCGGCTCGGTGCATGGCACGTCCGAGACGTGGCGCGCCATCAAGGCCGCCGACGCCATCAAGCCCGTGACGGCCGTCGTCACCGGCTGCGGCGCCTCGGCCGCCTACTGGCTGGCGAGTGCCGCGCGGAAGGTCCTGGCCACGCCCTCGGCGGAAGTCGGCGGCGTCGGCGTCTACGGCGTCCACGAAGACCGCACGGCCCTCTACACCGCCAAGGGCATCACGCACACCGTGATTGCCGCGGGCACGCACAAGGCCGAGGGCCTCGACGTCGTGCCGCTCACCGACGAGGCGAAGGCCGGCCTGCAGCGGCGGGTGGATGCCGCCTATGGGCGCTTCGTGACCGACGTGGCCGCCGGGCGCCGCACGACGCCGGAGATCGTGCGCGCCGGCTACGGCGAGGGCCGCGTGCTGGCCGCCGAGGATGCACTCCGGGCCGGGCTGGTCGACGGCATCCAGACACTCGACGAGACGATCGCGGGCTTCGCCGGCGTGGTGGGCGACTCGCGCCGGCGGGAAGAACTCGCTGCCCTGTGCAGCGACCGGCGCATGAGCGCCTAGGGGAAGGAGAACGACGATGGCCGGAACGGTTCAGAAACTGCGGGACGCGCTCACGACGGCGACCGAGCTCGCTGCCGGCGTGATGAAGCGGGCCGATGACGAGACGCGGGAACTCACGGCGGAGGAGCGCGACGAGGTCGACAAGGCCCTCGGCGAGGCGCGCAGCCTGAAGGCCCGCTTGGGGCGGGCCGAGGACAACGACAAGCTGCAGGAGGAGATCTCCGCGCTCCTCGCCGAAGGCCGCAAGGCCGTCCCGGCCGCGAGCGGCGGGACGAGCCTGGCCATCGTGACTGGTGGCGTGAAGAGTGCCGGGCAGCAGTGGGTCGAATCCGTCGCGATGGAGTACTTCAAGCAGGGCCGCCACCGCGGCCTCGCCGCCTGGCAGAGCGAGCCGGTCGAACTCTTCGCCGCGACCTTGACGCAGGATCCGGCCAGTGGTGGCGCGCTGGTGCAGACGCAGTTGCAGACGGGGATCATGCCCTTGCCGCTCGAGCCGCCGCGCGTCGCGGCCCTCTTCGCGCAGGGCAGCGCGACCTCGGCGTCGATCACCTACCTCGTCGAGACCGCCGCCACGAACGCGGCTGATGCGGTGGCCGAAGGCGCGGCCAAGCCCGAATCGACGCTGACGTTTGACTCGGTCGTCGAGGCAATCCGCAAGGTCGCGACCTGGCTGCCGGTGTCCGAAGAGATGCTGGCCGACGTCGACCAGATCCGGAGCTACATCGACGCCCGCCTGATGCTCTTCGTGGCGATTGCGATGGACCGCGAAGTGCTCTCCGGCAGCGGCACCGCGCCGCACATGCGCGGCATCCTCAACACGGTCGGCCTCGCGACGACGGTCGCGGCCGGCGCCACCGAGTCGAATGCTGATGCGATCTTCCGCTCGCTGATGACGGTGGTCGCCGAATCCATGCTGATGCCGGACGGCATCGTGCTGCATCCGGCGAACTGGGCCAGCGCGGTGCTTGCGAAGAACACCGCGGGCGACTATCTCGCCGCGGGCGCCCCGTATGCCGGGCTGCCGAGCCCGACGCTCTGGGGCGTGCCGGTCGTCGCGACGACCGCCATGACGATCGCGACCGGCCTGACCGGCGCGTTCAAGGCCGGCGGGCAGTTCTGGAAGCGGAGCGGCATCACCGTCCAGGCCAGTAACTCGCACAGCGACTACTTCGTGAAAAACCTGGTCGCGATTCGCGCCGAGCAGCGCGCGCTCCTCACCGTCTACCGCCCCAAGGGCTTCGGCAAGATCACCGGCCTCAAGAGCGGGCTGACGGCGCCCGCCATGATGATGGCAGCCGACGAAGGCGACGAGAACGGCAAGAAGGCCAAGAAGTAAGCGCCTGGGACTGACGCGATGGGAGCCCGACGGATCAGCGGCCCGACGGTCGAGCCGCTGACGCTTGCCCAGGCGAAGGCGCATCTGCGCTACGAGCTCGACGATCAGGACGACGCGATCATGAGTTTCGTGGCAACGGCGCGCGATCTGGTCGAGCAGCGGCTCGAACGGCCGCTGCTCCTGCAGACGTGGGAACTGCGCGCGCCGTCGTCGACCGGATATGCCGCGACGACGTCGTCGATGGTGGTGCCGGCCGGCCTGGAGTGGACCGACTCGCACGTCGACGACTTCGTCCACAACAAGTTGCAAGGGCGATCGGGCAGTCCCTACGCGGCCGGCAGCAGCCGCACGAGTGCCGACTGCGGCCTCGAGTTGTACTTCGCCGCGCCGCTCGATGCCATCGAGACCATCACGATCGATGGCGTGACGGCGGCGGTCGATGCCTATGCCGTCGATCCGAGCGTCGAGCCAGCCCGGCTCTATCTCGCCGAGGCGGGCGACCTGGTCGTGACCTACACCGTCGGTGTGCCGACGGTCGATCTGGTGCCGCCGGCGCTCCTCGGTGCCGTGCGTTCCATGCTCGGGATCCTCTGGGTCTACCGCGGGCAGTTACCGCCGGGGAGTGAGATCGAGGCCGTGCTCGCCACCGTCGACCCGTATGCCGTCAAGGGAGCGCTGGTCTGATGCCGCTCTCGCCCCAGGCCGGGCTGACCGCGCTCGGGCATTGGCGCCTGCGGGCGACGCTTCTGACGCCGACGCTCATTGACGACGGGGCCGGTGGGCAGATCGTCGACTGGACGCCCGGCGTCTCGTTTGCCGCGTGTGAGGAGACGACCGCGTCGGCCGAAGCGATGGGCATGGGGCTGCGGACGCAGGCCTTGTTGACGGTCCTGACATGGTTTCGGCGTGATCTCAAAGCGGACACCGACCTCGGGGTGAACGCGCGGCTCCAGGTCACGGACGGCGTGGCGGTGACCCTGTATGAGATGACGGGTCCGCCGCGCGAGGTGCCCGGCCCGGGGGGCGAACGGCAACTGGTCGCGCTCGACCTGATTGGGCTGCCGGTCGAGGAGGCGCCGCCGGCGCGGGCCGCCGAGCGGCGCGGGGCGGCGCGGCATGAGTAATGGCTTACTGGCCGCCATGCTCGAGCCTGCGGTGGTCACGTTGCTGAAGACGACCGCCGCGGTCGCGGATTTGGTGCCCGGGCCGCAGGGGCCGCAGGTGTACACCAACCCGCGCCAGGATGCCGTGCCGCCGTACCTCGAAGTGGCGGCGGCCACTGAAACGGCCTGGGCGGCGAGTCTCGATCGGACCCAGGGCCGCGAGGTCCAGGTCGTCATCCGCGGGACGAGTGCCTATCGGGGCACGGTGGAGCTCATCGGGCTGATGAGCGCGGTCGTGGCTGCGCTGGCCGATGTCGTGTTCGCGCTGCCGCCCTGGGCGAACGTGATGCCGATGAAGTTTCTGGAGTCGCCGGCGCCGCCGATGGACGCCGTGCTCGTCAACGGCCTTGAGATGCGCCAGCGGGTCGTCGTCTTTATGGTGCGGGCGCGCTGACGCCCGGGAGGGATCGAGCGATGGCGAATGAAGTTTATTCCGGCCGCGATGGGGTCGTGAAGATTGCCACGGCCGGCGCCGGTGCCGGCACGATCACCGACATCTCGATGCAGGTGGCGGATCTGGCGATTGACGCGACGACCGAAGAGATTACGTACACGACGCTGGGCCGGCCCAAGCGGGTGAAGGTGGCGGGCTATGCCGAGGAGACGTGGACGATCACAGGCCCGTACAACGGCGAGTCGGAGGCGTTCTGGCGGCCACAGACCGTCGGCACCGCGGGCACCAATCGCACCTACGAGGTCTATCCGCAGGGCAACACGACCGGCAAGCAGAAATGGAGTGGCGAACTCAACGTGATTTCGTTTGAGTCGACGGGGATCAATCCCGACGAGATCAACGAGTTCGAAGCCAAGGTCGGGATCAACACCAAGACGATCGCCGCGGTCACGCCGTAGGCGGGAGGCACAGTCATGGCGAACGAGGTCTATAGCGGACGCGACGGCGTGGTGAAGATCGGTGCGGCCACGACGAACACGCCGACCGACATCTCGATGCAGGTGGCGGATCTGGCGATTGATGCGACGACCGAAGAGATTACCTACACCACGCTCGGGCGCCCGAAGCGCGTGAAGGTCGCCGGCTACGCCGAGGAGACGTGGACCATCACCGGGCCCTACAACGCCGAGTCGGAGGCCTTTTGGCGGCCGCAGACCGTCGGCACGGCGGGCACGGCGCGCGTCTACGAAGTGCAACCGACCGGCCCGGCCGGACAGAAGTGGACCGGGGACCTGAACGTGATTTCATTTGAGTCGACCGGGGTCAATCCCGACGAGATCAACGAGTTTGAGGCCAAGGTCGGCATCAACGCGAAGACCATTGTGCCAGCGGCATAAGGAGGCCGGATGCCGCGACTCATTCGGATTCAACTCGGCGGCCGCGAGCGCGCCCTGCGGTACAACGTCACGGCGCTCGAAGCCCTCGAGGAAGACGGCTTCACGATGGATCTAATCTTCGCGAGTCCCAAGCAGGTCACGAAGACCGTGACGCTGCTCTGGCGCGGCCTGCAGCATGCCGAGCCGCATCTCACCCGCGAGGAGGTCGCCGGGCAACTCCAGATCGCGATCGACAACGGCGCGACGATGATGGAGTACCTGACCCAGGCCGTCACGGCGTACAAGCACTGCGGCCTCTTGAAATTCGAGGAGGACCCGGCCGCGGACCCTCCGCCCGCCGTCGCCGCGGTCGACGCGCCCATCGTCATGCCGGTCCTGATCGAATCGTAAGCGTCGCGGAGTGGATCGCCTCGGCCGAGCCGATCGCCTACGGGGAACTCCGGCTCACGTTCGCGGAGTTCAATGCGATGACGCCGCGGGAGTTTCTGCTGCGAGTCGACGGGCATCGGCGGCAGGAGCGGCAGGCGTGGCGGCGGATCGGGACCCTCGGCGCATGGATGCTGGCCCCGTGGACAAAAAAGCCGCGGTCGGCCAAGGAGCTCCTCGGGTGGAGGACGGACGACGGGAGCGAGGAGGACTGATGCCGACGGGGCTGCACTGGACCGGCGTGGAGAGCCTGATCAGCGGGCTCACGAGCATCGCCGCCGAGTACAAGCGCGACGCGCAGCAGGATGCAGCGGCGGCGGCGCGTGCCCATGCCGGCGCCATGACCCGCGTCTACCAGGCGCACAGGAAGACGGGCGCGCTCGCCGCCAGCGTCACCATCACGACCACACAAAACGGCATGCGAATCGAGGCCACGGCGCCCCACGCCAAATATGCCGAATATGGGACCCGCTATATGGCGGCCTTCGGCGTCTTTCAGTCGGCCGGCGTGCAGGCCGGCCGCGCCATGCAGGCCGCCGCTGAGCGTCGCGTAAGCGCGCCGAAGACGCTGCGGTGACCTGATGCCGACCGCCGTCTATAACGCCGACTTCAGCCAATTCGATCGCGAGACGGCGAAGGCGGCCGCGGCCGTCAAGCAGTTCACGCGCGAAGCGGAGAAAAGCGCGAAGGACCTCGGGCAGATCAGCGGGGCCCTGGACGGTGTCGCGCAGCAGGCGACCGCCGTCGGCACCTCCTTTCTGAAACTCACCGGCGCCGTCGCCGTGGGCTCGCTGCTCGCGGATGCCGTGAAGGCCCTGGGGACCGCCGTCATTGATACGGCGAAGGACACCATCAAGTACGCCGATAGTCTGGCGGATCTCTCCGCCAAGACCGGCATGACGACGACGGGCCTGCAGAAGCTCGGCTTTGCGACCGAGCAGAGCGGCGTCTCGCTCGAAAGCGTGACGCGGGCCTCGACGAAGTTGGGTGCCGCGCTGGTCGCCGGCGACAAGAGTGTGGTCGGCGGGCTGACCAAACTGGGGCTCAGCGTCGCCGAGCTGCGGCAACTCCAGCCCGATCAGTTGTTCGTGAAGGTGGCTGACGCCGTCGGCAAGATCACTGACCCGATGGAGCGCGCCCGCCGCGCCCAGGAGATCTTCGGCAAGCAAGGGCTTGAGCTGCTGCCCGCGCTCACCGGCGAGATGGCGAAGACGGTCGCCGAGGCCGAAAAGCTCGGGATCATCATCTCGCCGGAGGTGATTGCCAACGCCGCCAAGCTCGCGGATCAGTTCGACATCTTGGCGCTACAGGGCCGCGCGTTTGTGGCTGAAGCGCTGGCGCCGATGGTGCCGCTGCTGTCTGAGATCGTGCAAGGGATCTCAGACGTCGCCGGCGGGGTCATTGAAAAACTCAAGACGGCCTTTGTCGATCCGGGCGTCGTCCAAGCCGCGCAGACCCTGAAAGAGAGCATTGCCGACATTTTTGGCACCACGCAGGAGGAACGCGTCAACACGATTGCGAAGGCGCTCGTGGGCCTGGCCTCCGTTGGCGTGCAATCTGCCGAGATTTTGATTCGCAGCTTTGCGGGCGTCACGGCGGGCGTGTTGGCCCTCGCGGTGGCGATCGGGCGTGCCCGGGAGGCGCAACTTCTCTTCGCGTTGAAATTTGAGGAGGCTGGCGGCGTTCGCAAGGCGACGGATGACCTGTTCAAGTTGGGGGAGCAGGCGCTCAAGGTCTCGATGGGCGAGGCGCCCATCTTCAAAGACCTGGACCGCCTCATCGAGAAACTGGACACGGCACGCGGAAAGATCGGCGCCTTCACCGCCGAAGCGATCAGGCCGCTCCCGTCGCATGGGCCGGCGGAGAAGCCAGGCAAAGGCCGAGGAGTCGGGGTCACCGATGCCGATGCGGCAGCGATCAGCAAGGCGGCGGCGGCGCTCAAACAATTCAATGCCGAACGCGACAAGCTGAGTGGGAAGGCGGCGGTGGATGCCGCGACGCGTCTCGTCGCGGTGATCACCGCCGCTGGGGGCGCCGCGAAGATCCTGCAATCCGAAGCGGCCGGGGCCGCCACCACGCTGGTCGCGGGCATCAACGCGATGGTCCAGCGCGGCGAAGAGGTGCCCCCGATCTGGCAGGCCATCGCCGTTCAGTTGCAGATCGTCTCCGGCAAGACCGAGGGCCTCTATCCGCCGCTGGAGAAGGCGCGCCAAGTCACGCAGGCGCTCGCCGAGTCCTTCGGCGCGATGTCGCATGTCGACTGGTCGAAGATCGCGCCGCCGCCGTTCAAGTTTCCAGAGGTCGAGATCTTCAAGGGCGGGATCCCGCCCGGCGCGCAGTCACACCCGGACTGGTCGAAGATCCCGCCGCCGCCGAAGGGCTTCAGCCTGTTCGGCGATCCGGCGCAACTCGGCGCGCAACTGACGAGCAATATTTCCGGCGCCATCCTGAATGCCCAAAAGGGCATGAAGGGCGAGGCCGTCGGTGGCGCCATCGGCAGCACGCTCGGCGGGTCGATCGGGAAAAGCCTCAGCACGACGCTGACGACGGCCTTCCCGAAGGTCATGGGCACGGCGCTGGGCAAGATGGCCGGGGCCGCCATCCCGATCCTGGGCGAGATTGGCGGGCAGCTCGCCGGCGCGCTCCTCGGGAAGTTGTTTGGGCCCTCACAGAAGGAGAAAGCCGAGGCGGCCCGCAAGGACTGGATCAAGTCGGCCGGCGGCCTGGACGCCATCAAGGAAGCCGCGGCGCGGGCCAACGTCTCGACCGATGCCTTGATGAAGGCGACGACCGAGAAGGGCCTCACCAAGGAGATCGAAAAGTTCAACGCGGCCCTCGTCGAAGCCGACAAGCGCATCAAGACCACCATCGACGCGCTCGGCAAACTCACGAGTGAAGGCGGCCTGATCAGTAAGGACCTCGTCGCCTCGCTCAAGAAGGACAGCGACCAGAAGGACGTCCAGGCGGCGCTCAAGCAGTTCCAGGGCGCGCAGACCGAGAAGGCCGTCGGCGGCCTCGGCACCTTCCTGACGCAGGCTACCGTCACGAGCAAGGCCGGGGTCGATGCCCTCGCCGGTTCCCTGACGGCCCTCTTCGGGTCCCTCCAGCAGCAGGGGCTGAGCGCGACGCAGGCGATTGCCGCGCTCCAGGTCCCGATGGCCGCGCTCCAGGCCCAACTGACGAAGACCGGGATGCAGGCCCCGGCCGCCTTCGGCGAGCTGGCGCGGCTGGCGCAGATTGCCGGCGACGCCATCGCCGGGCCGATGATCGCGGGCGTCAGCGGCCTCGGCCAGGCGATGGAGGGCCTGCACAATACGGGGCTGCTCACGCAGGAGATGTTCGTCGGCCTGGCGACCGAGGTCGGCGCGACCTTCAAGAAGCTGCAAGACCAGGGCACTGGCGGGAAGAACGCGATTGCTCTGATGCAGAAGCCGCTGCAGACGATCTGGGAACTCCAGCAGAAGTTCGGCTTTGAAGTGGACGAGACGACCCAGGGCGTGATCGACCTGGCGCTCGAAGGCGGGCAGATCGGCGAGTCCTTCCTTCCGGCCGCCGACAAGATCGCGCTGTCGATCGACAAACTGATCACCAAGCTCGACGCCATGTTTACCGGCATGGTGACCGGCGCGCAAACCGGGGCCGACAAGACGAAGATCGCGATCGAGCGGACGCTCGGCGGCATTCGCATCCCGACGATCGAAGTGCCGGTCATCGCGCGCTATGAAGGCTTCGAAGATGTTGGCAATCCGTCCGTGTCGGTGAATCCGGCGTCGGCGTCCTCGATCGAGGCACGCGGGATGACCGTGACCACCGAACTCGATGGCGCCGTCATCGCCCGGAACCAAATCCCCCACATCGCCCGTGAGCTGACGCTGGTCGGGGTCTAGATGTGGCCCTCACGTTCACGATCGACGGGGACGATGCCTTCGACGCCGTCGAAGCCGGCACGATCACGCTGCACAAGGAAGGGCACGAGGAAACCTTGTCGTTTAACCTCCTCGCCGACGTGATCGACGTCGCGACGACGCGCCCGGCCAATGGCCAGGAAGTGCATGTCACGCAGGACGGCGAGTTGCTCTTCGGCGGCCTGGTGAACAGCGTCGCCGAGACCGCGCTCGCCGAGCCCAACCTCGGCGGCCTGCGCTGGCGCGTGACGGCGCGGGACTGGACCTATGTCGCCGATGTGACCGTGGTGCTCAGTCTCGAGGTGACGGCGGGCACCGATAGCCTGGTCCTCTTCGAGTCGATCCGGGCGACCTATCTGGACGCCCGCTGGGGCATCGAGCCGAATGGCCCGCTCAGCGGGGGCCCGGCCCTGCCGGCGACGTCCTTCAGCCATGTCACGGTGCGGGCGGTCTACGACTGGATCACGGCGCAGAACGGGGTACTTCTGGCGGATCAACGGCGACAAGCTTGCCGCGATGCATGCGCCGGGCTCGATCATCGGGCCGACCTTCACGGCCGCGAATGCGCGCATTATCACGCAGTTCGGCTGGTCGAAGCAGGCGATCGATCGTTATACGCGCCTGTGGCTCGCGGTCACCGTCACCGAGGCGCTCAAGCTCGAGACACAGCCGGGCGATAGCGCGCGACTGCTCTTCCTCCTGCGTTGGGAAGTGGCCGAGCCGCCGGGGGCGGTGATTGAAGTCCGCAGCGGCACCGGCACCTCGTACGACGTCCCCGGCGCCCGCTGGGTGTATGACGCGGCCCAGCAGGCGCTGGTGCAGATCAGCGGCCCGGCCCTCGCCGTCGGCGACGAGCTCCAGTATTCGTACCTGCGGAAGCTGCCCGGCTGGGTGCGGGCCGACGATACGGAGGCGCTCGCGGCCGGGGCGCACATCATCGAAACCGTCGTCACCGACAGCACCATCACCGACGAGGCCTATGCCGAGGCCGAAGCCGCACGGCGTCTGAAACTGCAGCGGCGGGCGCCGCAGCAGGTCATCCTCCAGACGCCGTACGTCAACGTCTTCCCGGACATGGCCTGCACGGTGACCGTGCCCGAGCGGCTGGTCACGGGCAGTTATCTCGTGCAGACCGTCGACACGCGCGATATCGGTCGGCGCCTGACGGAGTCGGCCGCGCTCGTCTCCACCATCACCCTAATTGAGGGCGGCGAGTCGGTGCCGACCTGGCTCGACTTCTGGCGCAAGACGACCAGCGGCGGGGGCGGGGGCACTATCACCGGGGGCGGGGGCGGCGGCACGGGGACACCGGGCCCGCCCGGGCCGGCCGGGGTGACCTATCTGCTCGGCCATCTGGGCGGCTCGCGGAGCCGGACCCGCACGGGCACCGGGCCGGTGCCGGAGTGGGTGCCGGTCATCATCGACCGCGCGAAGCTCGCCTCGGCCACCTTGCGCGTCCGCACCGAGCAGGCGGTCTTCTCTGGTGGCGGCACGGTGCGGCCGCGGTTGATGGCCTTACTCGGCAGCGTGTGGACGGACGTCGGCCACGGCGACGATTTCGTCTCGGGATCGTCGTCCGCGTTTGTGTATCGGGAGTTCAATGCGACGGCGCAGCCCGGCTCGGTCGCCTATCGGCTCGAACTCGAGACCAGCCTCGCCGAGACCTCGGCGGCGGGCATCGGCAACGTGACGGGGTCATGATGCGTGGGCTCCTCTACGGCCTCGTCGTGGTGCTCCTGGTCGGCGTGCTCGTCGAGTGCTGCACGTCGCCCGCGTCTGCCCAGGAGACGGTCTATGCCGACAAGGTCGCCATCGGCACCTTCACCGCGACGACCTCGCCGCTGACGATTGTCGGGCTGCCGACGATTGGCGCCGCCGGCGTCCTGCTGCGTCTCGACACGGGCGGCAAGATCGGCATCGGCGCGCTGCTCGATACCGAGATCCCGGCGATGGGCGTGCCGATCCTCTTCACCGGCGCCGCCGCGCCGCCCTCGGCCGGCACGCGCTCGACCGGCACGCGCCTGGTGCTGTCGCCTGCGGTGGCCGTCGGCACCAACTTTTACGACCACGCGATCGGGATCGACGACAACACGACGTGGGGGTCGGTTCCGACCTCCACGGTCGGCCGCTGGGCGTTCTATGCCAATGACACGGCGCGCGCCGCCGCCGCCGTCCCGGCGCAGACGGCCAATCACCTCGTCGCGGAGTTGACCGGGTCGCGGATCTTCATGCCCGGGGCCAGCTTCGCCGGCAGTCTCGGCCTCTTCAATCGGAAGTGGGGCACGGTCTACGGCGGCGAACTGAACATCGAAACACTGGTGCTGCAGGACACGTTGGCCTCAACCAACGGCCGCCAGATTATCGGCGTCTCGGCCAGTGTGCTCACGCGGGACTTTCTCGCGGTGATGAGCACCGACCCCTGGATCCATGTGAAGCATCCCGCCTTCCGGGCCGGGGACATTGCCATGCTCGAGAGTGCTGGCAAGGTCGAATGGTTAGCCGTGCTCAGCAATGCCGTCGATTGTCGCAACAACGTCGCCGGCACGCAGGGCTGCCAATACGGGACGGGGCAGGATTACGGCTACAGCGTGACGCGCAATCTCGATGGCAGCGGCCTCTCGACGTTCTATGCCGGCGACACGGTGCTGAATACCGGCGCGCCTGGCGACGGCATGCTCGACCTCTATGCCCAGCGCTCGTCGACCTCGACCGGGTATCCCGGCTATGTGCTCAGCGATCGCCCGCAGGCCTATTACCGGATGAACGGCACGACGGGACTGAGTGGCACCGGGGGCGGCGGCGATCTGGCGATGATTGATGCCTCGGGCAATGGCTATAACGGGACCGTGCCGGGTGGCCTCAGTTGGCAGCGCCAACTGACGAGCCTGGTGGGCACGATTCCTGCCGATCCTGCCTTCCTCACGGGTGGAGCCTATCTGCCGGGCGGAAACGGGTACTTTGTCGTCCCGCGCCCGGCGGCGTCGCCGAGTTTCGCTGGCGATCTCACGGTGGAATTCATCACGTTTTGGGATGGGGTCGCGGGCGCGTTTAATTGGATCCTCTATACGGGGGCGGTCACGGGCGGCAATATCGGGGTCGGCGATGGCGTCGTCGTCCTCTACTTCGGTAATACCGCCGGCACCGTCAATGTCGACTGGCAGGGCATCGCCCCGGCCGGCTGCACGCTCGCGGCCAATGCCATCACACACATCGCGCTCACGCGCAATCAGTACAGCCGCGAAGTGATCTGCTACAAGAACGGCGTCGAGGTCGGCCGCACGCCGTATGCCGCGACGCCGGCCCCGGTCACTGGCACCGGCGATCTCCTCGTCGGCAATAGTTTTCCCGGGGTCCTGGACGAGGTCGCGATCTGGAATCGGGTGCTGCCCGCGGATCGCATTGCCGCGCACTATGGCCGCCGTGCGAGTAACTCCACCTCCACCGGCAACGCGCTGGCCGCTGGGCCCAGTGTGGCCGTCCGCATTCGCCCGCCGGGCGTGTCACCGACCTACAGCAACATCGTGACGCGCGCGGTGTTTGGCAATCTCCTCGGGGACTACGGCTACACGACGACGACCTACGGCATGGCGCTGGGGGACCCGGCGGGCGCCAATCTCGTCGCCACCGGGACGACGTTCGCCTTTCGCAACGGCGTGACACCCACGCTCGTCATGCAGGGCGACAGCTTCGCGATGGGCAGTCCGGTCCCGACCGCGCTCAACACCGGCACTGGCCTGTGGTTCAGCCGCCTCGATGACGTCGGCGGGCCCAACGCGACGTTCCGCGTCGGCAATCCGACCGGGAGCGTCGTACGGTTTGATGGGGCGACGTTACTCATTCGTGAACAAGGAATCACTTGGGATTCGACGGGCCTGACATTGCTTGCCTCGCCGGACTTCAGCGGATCCGGCCGTGTGATTCGATGGAATACGACAGTGAGTCCGACGTACGGCGTGCGAATCATGGAATATACGCCGGAAAATGCCCTACTGATAATGCGGGATCAAGGTGACATCAATTTAGCGACAGGGTTTTTTATCGGACCGTCGGCGAACTTGATATTGCGGACGACTGGTGCAGCGTCAACGGCGCTCTTGCGAGGACAGCAAGTGTCGATTGAAAGCGGGTCCGCGGCGCCGGTTGACTTTCGCATGAATGTTCCCATAGCCGACGCGACGAAACCGGCCGCTAATGTGATCGTTCGTGGTGGTTCGCCGATTCAATGGTTGTACCTGTCAGGATTCAGCGGAACAAAGTCGGTCGGTGGTTGCACCATGACATTTCAGACGGGAATCCTGACAGCTTCGACGTGTCCGTGAGGTAACAGGGATGCGCAGTGTCTATGTGCTCGTGATCTTCGCACTCCTCGGCGTGCCGCTCGGCGCCCAGACGTATCTCGACCGCGCCACGATGGGCGCGAATCAGGACTTCATTGCCCGGGTCGGCGTCGCCGTGCAGGGGCAGGCGATCCTCGCGGAAGGCGAGAATCCTGACACCTGCTGCCAATCGACCACGCAGATCGAGATGGTTGGCAAGAAAGGCGTCGTGATCTCGCTCTGTGATGTTGCGCTGGCGGCCGGCAAACCCAATGCGCCCGATACGGCGAAACTCCTGTCACGGGATCGCCACGCGGCGCGGCAGCGCTTCAATCGACAGGTGACCGGCGATGCGCGCGGCTGGGCGACGCGCATCGCGCCGATCATTGCCGCCGATACGTGCATTCCGCTCACCGTGACGGATACGGCGCTGCAAAGCTATGTCGTGCGGCTGTGGGACGTGCTGGCGCTCTCGCCGGAGCTCGCGAATGCGCCGTTCGAGCCGGCGGCGGTCCCACCGGCGCCCCCGCCCCCGCCCGGGCTGTTGACCGTGCCGGCGGTGCCGAAAAAGCCGCCGGTGAAACCGCCGGGAGAGCGGCCATGAGGCACGACGCTGACGGCCTCCTCGATCGCATCCTCCACGCGATTGTCGTGCTGACCCTGCTGCTCGTTGTGGGCATCGCGGTGGCGGGCGCGCAACTCTCCGAGGTCGACACGCTGAAGGCGGAAAACCTGAAACTCCGCGCCCAACTCTTGGAACTGCAGCGCGGGCTGGCGCAGTGCCAACTCGACACCGGCACCGCGGCGCTCAACACCGAGCGCGCCAAGCTCGAAGCCGATTTCCGCCGCGTCCTGAAACCGAACGACGGCGACGTGTGGGACTGGTCGCAGATGAAATTCATTCCCCCGCCCGCGGCCACGAATGGGCCGCCGCCGCCGAAGGACTGACCATGTCCCCCCCCGTCTGGGCGCTGCTCGTGCTGAGTGTGCCGGCCGTCGCCGAGGCGCAGCGGGTGACCGTCTACGGCTTTCAGCAGTACTCGGCGGCCGCGCACGTCAATGCCGAAGGCACCAATGTGCCGGGCCGCAGCCCCGATCAGGCCGTGCCCGTGGATATCAGCCTCACGCGGGATGTGCGGTTCGGGGCGGCGCTGACCATTGCCGTCACCGAGCGCGTGTCGGCCGAGTTCATGTGGATCCGCTATGCCTTAGAGGCACAGGTGGGCGACGGCAGTTCGCGCACGAGCCTGCCCCTCGATTTGACCGCCTCGCACTATCTCGGACACGTCGTGTATCGCGTCCATCATCGCAAGATGTTTTCCACGTTCGTGTACGGCGGGATGGGCATGACCCGGCTGAACTCGTCTGTGACGGGACAGGAACACCACATCGTGGCCAGTGGCGGGGCGGGGATCAAGGGACCGATTCGTCAGCGGTTCGGGTGGCGCATCCAGGGCCGGGTGTCCCCGATGCCTGCGGCGCAATCGCCCGGGCGCACGGTCTTCGGCCGCGGCAACACGGGCGCCTACAACGTCGAGCCGACGCGCGGGGCCCTCGTCGGCGAACTGTACGCCGGCATGACGACGACCTTCTGACCATGGCGAAACGACGCGCTCCCATCGAGACCTGGGTCGTGCCCGTCGCTGATGGCTGGGATGTGCGGATGGAGCCGCACACCGGGCTCGTCGCCTGTGGCAACGAGCGGCTGAGTGTCGTCGATCCGGTCCGCGCGCACGGTGCAAGACGGTCGCGCTCGCGCCGGCGCGGCTCCTGCGGTGGCTCACCCCGCAGCCGCCTCGTCTGGCAGCACTCGACCGGGCCTGACACCGCCGAGCTGTGGCGGGCGCCCGTCGTATGACCTCGCCGCCATTCGAGGTCGCGACGCTCGACTCCGGCCTCGTCTGCGGCAACACCTTCACGGCCGCCGACAATTAGTGGGCGTCGTGGTTGTCGAACGGCCTGCGCCTGGCGGCTGGGACGTGGACGACGGCGCCCCGGTGCTGACCAGCGTCTATGACAGTCAACTCGCGGGCCCCTGGCTCGTGACGATGCGGGACGCCGGCGGGATGATCATCGTCTGGCTCAAGCGCCTCGGCGGCGAATGGATCGTCGTCAGCGAGTCGGCGCCCCTGACCTACCCACAGTTCTGGGCCAATCCGAGCGGCCTCGTGGGCGTCGGCTACTACGGCCCGGCCGGCGTGATTGCGCCGGGCAAACGAACATGCGACGCTGGTCACCTGTGCGCCGGGCCGGCCGGAAGGCATCCCGCGCGTGATCGATGTCGGCGCCGTCCGGTATGTCGTCACGGCGAGCTACGACACCGCCGACCAGCCGGTGCTGTATGTGCGGACCATCGAGGTCGCGCTCGACCCGGCCCGCCGGACGCAGGAGATCGCCGTCGTGCCGCTGCCCTTCGGCTTCATCCAGGTCGATGGCCGCGACGGGGGCGAGGGCCGTCTCGAGCTCGCTGGCAACGACAGCGCCGGGCATCTCGCGTGGCTCTCCGTGGACGTCGCGGCGCTGCCGGTCGGTCCGGTCGCCCCGGGGCCGGAGCCGCCCGATCCGCCGACGCCGCCCATCGCCCGGCCGCCGAAGGTCACCATCACCGACTACCAGCCCACGAGTGGCCCGGTGCCGCTCGACGTCCGCGCCACCTGGCCGGCCGCGCCCGACTCGGGCCCGGTCGACTACGTCGAGTGGCTCCTCAAGCGCGATGGCGGCGGCGCCTGGCAGACCGACGCCCACAACCCGTCGTCTGACCTCGACCATACGTACGCCATTAGGAGCCCAGGCGTGTGGCTCCTCGCCCTTCGGGCTGAAGGGCCCGGCGGCACGCACCAGACGGGCGCCAGACGCGCCGTACAGGCCACTACCGGCCGTGACCCCGATTCCTCCGGAGCCTCCCGATGCCCGACATGCTGCAAACATCCGCCTTCCGTCTCGCCTCCGGCTCTCTGCTGTGCGCCGACCAGCAGGACGGCAACATCTCAATGCGACGCGGACCGAGATCGGCGCCTGGGAATCCTTCGTGGTGCGAGGGCATCCGGCCGGCGGTGCGTGGGTGGCGCTCAAGAGCGATACCGGCTACGTCTGTGTCCAGGCCACCGGACATCAGCTCAGCACCGACGGCACGCTCGACGAGGCACTCGCATTGCGACTGGTCGAGTTTGAGGATGACGTCGAGCCGGGAGACGGAACGGCGGTCGCCCTCATGGCGTCGGATGGCTTCTACCTCTGGGCCGAGGACGGGGGCGGCGGGGTGGTGCTGCGGAATGGGAGTCGGTTGGATGACGCCTCGACCTTCGCGCAGGTGCCGGGGATTGAGAAGGAGGAGGTCGCGCCGGTGCCACCGACGCCCATTCTGCCGGACGTGACGCCGGGCGACCCGATGGCGAACATCAACACCAACTTCCTCGCCTTGCCGGGCTACGGCTACATCTTCATGGCGTTCGGAGAGTCAGACGAGAAGTTCGACAAGATCCTCGACACGCTCCGTCAGTACGGCCATACCCATATCCCGACCGGGATCTGGGGTAGTTATCCCGGTCTGCCGTCGTTCAACTACCGCAACAACGTGAACGGGTTTCGCAGCCGCATCCAGCGATGTTTGCAGAAGGGCATTACGCCGATCGTCTTCGGGCACACGGACGGCACCGGCTGGAACGTCGACCAGGTGAAGCAGTTTCAGCGGGACTACTTCCCGAAGATTGCGGACCTGACGTCGAAGTTCGCGCTGGGCTGGGAGTTTGATCAAATTGATGGGCTGCAATGGACGATGGACGGCTACAAGCAACTTGATTTGTTTCAGGTCGCGAAGGAGACCTTGCCCAATGCGCGCCGCTACGGGCACTGGGGCCCGGAGCGTTGGGCCGGAGGGCCCGATCGCATCGGGAGCTACACGAAGGACGAGTATGCGTGGTGGAACGAGGCGCGGGCGAAGGGCGCGCACGGGTTGTTGTCGAACGATAACAACAGCGACTACACCGCGATGATGGACCGCTACCACGATATTCCGGCGCCGCACGGCTACGGGCCTGGCATCGTCGGGCGCATGGTGGGGATTGGGCTGGACTGCGTGGCATTCGAGATGTCGCGCGGCGATTTCGATCGGCACAAGAAGGTCGTCGAGGCCGTGAAGAAAGACGGTCGGTCGAAGGGGTGGGGATGAACATCGGCTTGGGCACGCACTTCTCTGAACGCATCCCGGCCAGCGATCTCGTCACCGTGTACGACTTCGGCTTCCGCTGGGTCCGCATCGACGCGCAGCAGGCCAACGGCGAGATTCTGCGGGCGATGATCGGCGATGCGGAAGCGGCGGGGCTGACGACACTGACGATCGTGTATGACCTCGACGCGATCGACGAGGTCCCGATAGGCCGGTGGGTGGAGTGGGGCAATGAGCTGGATTTCACGCTGTCGCCTCGCGAGTATCGCGAGTCGTTGGACGCCGCCGCTCCCCTTGCGCTCGCGCAGGGCATCCCGCTCGTTGCGCCCTGTATCAGCAACCTCGATCGCGACTCGCTGCGCTGGCTCGCGGAGGTGCGCGGCGACGGCTGGCCGCCGGGCGTCCGTGCCATCAGCGTGCATCGGTACGGCGATCTCGGCTCGTTTGAGTGGAGTCATCCCGGCTACGACACACGCGACGCCGAAGTCGCGGCCTTCGTCGCGCTCTGTGACGGGCTGCCGTGGCTGGTGACCGAGTTCGGCTATCAGACCGGCGACCAGGACAACGCCATCAGCGAGACGCTGCAGGCGGCCTACATCGCGGCCGAGTGGCAGTTCTGGCGCGGGCACGGCGCCCAGGCGGCGTTCCTGTTTCAGATCAACGACGGCACGGGCGCCGGCGAAGGCTGGGGCATTCGGCGCATCGATGGCACGTGGAAGCCGGCGGCCCAGGCCGTCCCGCGTGAGTGGAGCACCGCATGAGTATGCCGAAGGAATATCACCTGACCATCTACCGCGGCGACTCCTATCGCTGGCAGTACGTGCTGTGGCTCGATAGTGCGCGCACCCAGCCGGTCGATCTGACGGGCGTCACCGTCGCGGCGGCGCTGCGCCAGAGCAGCACCACGACGCCGCTCGCCTGCACCGTCACGGACAACACGATTGACGTCGTGCTCGTCCCGGCCACGAGTGCGGCCCTCGCGGTCACGAGCTCGGGCCGCTGGGATCTGCAACTGACGTATCCGACGGGCGACATCAAGACGATTGTCGCCGGCACGCTCACCGTGCGCGGCGATGTCACCGGGACGACGTGATGGCTGACGACATTGTGCGGATTGATGTCGTGGTCGAGGCGTCGCCGGTTGTCGACGTGCGCGTGCCGGCCTCGCCGGTCGTCGATGTGCACGTCATGGGCGGCGCGACCGGGCCGCCCGGCCCGACGGGCCCGGCAGGCCCGGAGGGGCCCGACGGTCCGGCAGGGCCCCCAGGCGTCCCGGGGCCGATGGGTCCCGAGGGGACGGACGGCGTGGATGGCGCGACGGGTCCGGCTGGGCCGCAGGGCACGCAGGGGCCTGCCGGTCCCACCGGGGCGCCTGGTCGACAGGCACACAAGGCGACGTCGGCCCCGCCGGCGCCGCGGGTGCCGCAAGGCATTCAGGGCATTCAGGGGCCGCAAGGCGTCGCCGGACCGACCGGCCCGGAAGGGCCGCAAGGGCCGCCGGGCACCGGCACCGGCGATGGCGAGCCCGGGCCCACCGGGCCGCCGGGGCCGACCGGGCCCACAGGGCGTGGCCGGGCCGGAAGGCCCCACCGGGCCACAGGGGGACATTGGGCCTGCGGGCCCGCAAGGGATTCAAGGCATCGCTGGCGACACGGGCGCCACCGGCCCGGAAGGGCCACAAGGCGACATCGGGCCGACGGGGGCGACAGGCGCCACCGGCCCCACCGGGCCGCAGGGCGACCCGGGCGCAGACGGCAGCGGGGCCGACCTCCCGACGGCGGCGCTCGGCCAAGTGCTGATCTCGCAAGGCGTGGGCACGCCGCCGGTCTTCAGCGGCGATCCACGCGTGACCTCGCGGGTGTTGGTCGGCACGGGCGCCGGGAGCGATGGGTATTACCAATCAGGAGAGCTCGGCTTTCACGGCGTGGCGGTCTTCCGCCGCGATAGCGGCAATGGGACCACCATTCTGTCAGTCAGCGACGGGATGATCACGATTCCCGAACGGACGGTGGGGGCGTACTATTCGCCGTCGTTTATCGGCACGCTCGGCAACGTCAGCGATAGCACCACCAACACGCCGGACGCCATCATCGGCGGCGGCGGGACGTATCACGTTCTCGGCCGCTGGGACGGCACGAACTGGCGCGTCGTCGGTGGGCCAGCGGGCGGCGGTGCGGCGGGTCCGCACGCCGTCGAGCATGAAGTCGGCGGCGACGACGCGCTGACCGGCGTGCTGCATCTCGAGAGCCTCACGCTCGGCCCGGACGCGATTGAGCTCGTCCCGCATGCGCCAGCCCTGCTCCGCGCGACGCCGCGTGCGGTGCCCGATCCGCCCACCATCGTGCAGGGGCCGAAGCTGTCCGCGGTCGCGCTCGATCCGACGCAGTCGATTACCTTCGACAGTGCCGTCGGCGCCAACCGGCTGATCGTCGTCCTCCTCTCCGCCTTCATCAATCACCTCGAACCGCTCGAGACGCCGGTGGTCACGGACAGCCAGGGGAACACCTACACGCTCGCGCAAGCGAGCCAAGTGCGGCCCGAGGGGTTGGACGGGTTCGCCCGGATGTCCGTCTATTGGGCGCGCACCGCGAGCGCGGGCAGCCTCACGGTCACCGTCGATCTCGCCGTCTCGGGTTCTGGCACCGGCTTCACGCTGGTCGCCTATGAGGTGAGCGGCTACGACGCCACCCCGATCGAGGACACGGCATTCGTCTCGCAAATCACGTCCGCGAGTGCGACGGCCACGCTTCCGTCGCTCGATACGACGAGTGGTGCCTTGAGCGTCGGGATCATCTCGACCTTCGGGGCCGATACCACGATCACGCCGGGCGCCGGCTGGACGGTCGGCCTCGAGAATGAGAGTGCGCCGGGCGGCACCGGCGGCAACTGGTCGACGATGACGCGGGCGACGACCGCGGCCGGCGGGTATGCCCCGTCGTGGACGCTCGGCGGGGCGCGGCCGTTCTGCGCCGTCGCGGTGGCGATTCAGACCGGCGCCGAGGGAGAGGGCGGGGCGCCGCCTGGTCCCAGTGGGCCGGAGCTCCACGTCACCATCGACGAGGAGTTCGCGGTCCTGCGGGCGAAGTTCGATGCCGGCGACATCGTGACCGGCACGCTCGCGCTCGAGCGGCTGCCGGAAGGCATTGAGGGCACGCCGGGCCCGGAAGGACCAGCCGGACCCACTGGACCGACCGGGCCGACCGGCCCCGCCGGCGCAGACGGGGCGGCGGGCGCGACGGGCGCACAAGGGATTCAGGGCATCCAGGGCGTGCCGGGCACCGCGGGCGCCAAAGGCGATCCCGGCACCGGCTGGATGGCGACGTGCGCGCTGACGAGCGACCTGGCGGCGTACTCGACCGTCGCGCTCACCAATGCCACCGGCCTGCTGCTGCCCGTCACGGCGGGGACGATCTACAGCTTCACGTTCTGGGTCGTGTATCAGATGGGCGCGACGGCGAACGGCCTGCAACTCTCGCTCAACGTGCCGGCGGTCACGATGTTCCAAGCCGTCGCGCGCATCCCGTCGGCGGTCGATGGCACGCAAGCCTTATTCGAAGGCTTCATCACGGCCAGCGACGACATCGTGCAATGTCTCAACACGCCGGCGGCGACCACCGACTTCCTCGCCGTCATCGAGGGCGTGATTCTGCCGAGTGCGAGTGGTAACGTCCAGGTCCGCTATCGGCCGGAAGTGAACACGTCGGCGGCGACGATTCGGCGCGGCAGCTGCGGGGTGCTGCGGAGTTTCTAAGAGGTCGGCGGCCGGCTCGCTCTTTCCCTCTTTGGTCCGAGCCGGGACCGCTGGCGGAGGGCGCCGGTCTGGGTGGGGAGTGGCAGGCCGGCGCCCTGCCTTTTACCAGTCGAGGAGGATCACCGTGAGCATTACGAAAGAGAAAATGGCGCCAGATCAGTCGTTAGCGGATCTCGCTCGCCGGGTGTGGGCGCGGCCACTGGTGCCGCATCTCTTGAACTTGCAATGTTGCATGTGCAAGCAAGGACAAGGCGGGCTGATGCGCTGGACGGGGCGCAGCTATACAGAGGGTTGCGGTCCGACCGTGAACATTCATGAATGCACCAAGTGTGGAGCGCGGGAAGACTTGGCCGAGGATTGGTATCCGCGGATTCAATATCGCGACCTGGACGGGCGCATCGTCAACATGCCTCCGCTCATGGAAGAACGGCCATAAACGCCCGGTGCCAGTCGGTGCCAGTCACACGGCAGCGAAACACCGCGAAAACATTGAGGAAAAGTGGGCAGTGCCTTGGCTTCCCAAGCCTGAGACGCGGGTTCGATTCCCGCAGCCCGCTTTCCACTTTTTCCTAACAAAACCGCAGTTTTTACAGAATGGCACCGAAAACGCGTGTGCTGAATTTGCTATAGTTTTCGTGAATTTGCGTGGTCTTACGTGGCCACTCTGGCACCTGGTCCCAGAGTTTTTCGAAGGTGCCAGAGTGGGGCACCATCACGCTCCCGCCATGCGGTACAGCACCGCGAGTGTGCCGGCGAGATTCATGATGACGAGCGTGACCAGGGTGCCGAGCATCCAGCGCTGCAGGGCAAGTTCGCGCCGGATCTCCTGGAGGTGCTGCTCGTAGTTGGCGACCTCCTCAGCGGCGCGCTTGGCGTCGTCCTCGGAGATGCCGTGTGCGGATCGGAGCGCGTCGTAGAGGGCACCGAGTCGAAGGGCCATCAGATATGTCCTCGTTCACGGAGAATGCGCCCGACTTCAAGGATGGCCGCTTCGATCCGTGCTAGGACGGTGCGGATATCTTCGCGGCCGGCGTGCTTGGCGTGCTCGGCGAGCGCGTCATCGAGCATCCGATTGAGCTTCGCGTTGTCGACCTTCAGGCGATCGAACGCGTCGCGCATGTCCTGATCCATTACCGCGACCAAGCTTTCCGGCGCTCGAGGGCCGTGGCTTGCCCGCTGCGGCTCTTGAGCGCGTAGAGCACGTCTTCGCGGCTGTAGCGCGCCTGTTTGCCGATGCGCGGCAGAAGCTCGGGCACGGGGAAGGCGCGGCGATGGCGGAGGCTATCGCCCAAGCTGCGTGAGATGCTGAAGATGCGCAGCACCTCGGCGTAGACGAGGACGACCGGCCAGGTCTCCGGCCGGGCGAGGTCGAGCACCGGACGGGTCATGGCCGATGCTCCTCGGATGGTTGATAGACGGCTGTCAGCGTGCGTTCAAACGCGCGATTGATGAGCGCGATCATGCGCTGCCGGAAGTCGGTGTCCGCGAGGATATCCTGCGTGATCCCATCGGCGATGCGGTCGACGGCTGGGGCAGCCTTCGCGGCGTCAAGGTCCGCCTTCCGCTGGGCCAGGAGCATCAACGACCGCGTGATCCGCTCGTCGTTGGCGATATCGGCGCGGCTCGCCCATTCCGCGGCGTCAGGCACGATGCCGCCCTGGAGTAGCGCCGCATACAGTTCGTAAAGGACCACGCTCATGTGCGCACCTTATTGAGAAACGTTTGCCAGCGTCGACCCAACACACGGCGTAACGTCGTAATCAAGGCCTCGAGATCGTCGACCGGTACGGTCACCGTCTTGCGTCGAAATCCAGCTTCAATCATTGCTGCGTGCGCGCTCTTCTTGCCGTTCAACACGTCCCGATGAAGATCGGGGCGGGCGGTCCGCAGCCGCCGCAGCGCTTTTGCACGGGTTGTCCCCTCTGGTCGCGATTCAATGGGAATATTATTACCATTGCTCTGATGTTTCCCTCCCCGTGTTCTCTGCGTGACTCTGTCGATCGCGTCGAGGGCCTTCGGATCATCCCGGCAGATATTTCGTAGCAGCGCCATCGTCGCGCCCAGGCCATCGAGCGGCGGCGTTTCTATGAACGCCTCGAAGTGGTCAAACGTCACCCGCTGCCCGGTCTGGGCTAGGATGCGCTCGCGCCACGCCTCTCGTCTGATGACCTGGCGCACCAGGCTCGGGACCTTCGCGAGCGCGAAGCCGC
Source organism: uncultured Acidobacteriota bacterium (assembly GCA_963825245.1). Classification (GTDB taxonomy): domain Bacteria; phylum Acidobacteriota; class Vicinamibacteria; order Vicinamibacterales; family CAVVIG01; genus CAVREM01. The sequence continues at coordinate 10,547 of CAWGSJ010000011.1, read as the reverse complement.
CGTCAACGAGGCATATCCCGAGCGCCTGGACCACGCCGTCCCGTTCACGCAGCGGATTCGCGGGCGCGTCGTGCGACTTCTTTCCATTCGTCGAGACTGCGTGTGATCCCGTCATTGACCACCTGTTTCCATTGAACGAGCCACGTGAGACATCGTTCATGTTGTGTAAGCGTGCGGTCTGCCTTCCGCGTGTCGGTGGCGATACAGAGCAGGATGTGCACTTCTTTCGGCTCCAACCCCGTGAGATAGGCGAATGAACGGGCCTGACGTTCAACTAGTCGCGAGACTTGCAGAGTCCGCTCCTGCAGCGTGGGGCCGCCAGGACTGCCGCCCGGACTCGCGGTTGGGGATGAGTCGTTTGGTACACCGCCGCCATGTTCGTGTTTCCATCGGAGGATGATTGGTGCATGTCGGGTTGAAGTATCGCGTTGCCGGCACCATTCCTCGATCGGACGCAGTTCCGCATCCGCGAACGTTTCGCCATCGTTGATCACGCCGGTCCGGTGGGGATTCGAGGTCCCGCCAGGCACGAAGAAATCGGGCTGCCAATCCTCATCGCCTTGTTGCTCTCGCTCCTGGCGCTCTGTCTCAACATCCAACTGATGATCGCGTTCCTCCTTCATCGTGTGGGCGAAATCGATCAATCGTTGATCTGCCGGAAGATAGAAAAAAGCAGGCTGGTCATCCTCGAGATGGTCCTGCCAGCGTAGGAAGCGTCCCACGGCCTGGCGAAAGAACAACTCAGAGTCCGCGACGTCCGTGGCATAGACCCCGACACGCAAGCGTGGGATGTCAACGCCTTCACTGATCATCTTCACCGCAACGATCCACGGGGTTGTGGACTTCGTGAAATCGTCGATCGCCTTATCGGCGTACTTATCCTCAGAATGAACGACAACAGGGTTTGTGCCGGTGATGCGTTTCATTTCCGTGGCGACGGCTGCGGCATGCTCGATATTTCTGGTAAAAATCAGGCCGCCGGCCTCCGGTTGTTGCTCGTGGCGTAAGTCGAGCAATTGGTGATGAGCGTTTTCTAGTAGCAGGCGGAACCATGGATTATGGTCGCCCGGCGTCAATCCGGTCCGGAGTCGTCGTGACGCGTCGAGCCGATTGAGCACAGCGGTCCAATCTGCAGCCTGCTGACCGCCGCGGCCCGACCACCACTCCATCGTCCCGTTATAGATGGGGAAATAGACCGGCCGACAAACGCGATCGCGCAGGGCATCGGCATAGGTGTAGCGAAAATCTGCTTGGCTTAAACCCTCTCGCGTGTATTCCACGAAGGGGATCTTGTTGTTATCCCTTCGCCAAGGTGTCCCTGACAGACCGAGTCGCTTCGTCGCCGGATCGAAGGCAAGACTGATCCCCTCCCCCCAGGCGCGATCTTCACCGGCGTGATGCAGTTCGTCGAAGATGACGAGTGTCCGTCGGCCGCAGAATGACCGATGATGTTGCGCCCAATAGGGATTGATTTGGGCATACGTGCAGACCATGCCGCGATACTGGGTGCTTTCGGGTCTAACTTGATTGTCGTAAATTTCCAATTCCATCCCAGCCAGCGAGAAGGCGGCGCGCCATTGATCACAGAGACGGACGGTCGGCACGATCACAACAATCCGGACAACAGTGCCAGCGTCTAATAGTCGACGGGCCAACTCGATCGCGAATTGTGTTTTCCCGGATGCTGGCGTCGCCACAACGAGGAAATCGCGCGGTCGTTGTTTCTCCTCATATTCAATCAGTGCCTTGTTTTGCCATTCTCGCAGCGGCCGCTGGGGCATGGCTCGATCCTTTCTGGCGATTGCATCGCCGACACAGCGCCTGGCCATTCAGGACATCCGTTGGACCTCCGGCATGCACCGGTACCACATGGTCAGCTTCCCAGTCTTCCTCGAGCCGCCGGCCGCAACGTGTACAGCAATCTGCTGCGGCGTGAAGCAGCACGCATCGTTGAAGTTTGGAGAAGCGCCGCGGCATCCCGGTATGGCCTCGGATGAGTGCCTGAAACGGCCGCCTTGCGCTACTGTAGGGAACAGCTTCGAACCGCCGCTGGTCACCACAGCGCGGACGGGGTGAGAAACGGGCGGCCTCTCATCGGGCCGCTCGTTTCGTTTTGGTGCGTCGGCAATCATACCTCAGTTGGCTGCGCGTCCATTGAAGGCGGAGCGCCGCCTGCGATTGATCGCTCAACCCCCTTGGTTGGTCACGTTCTGGCCAGCCGAAGACGCCGCGGTCCGACGATATTTCGAACGGCGGCGCCGCGTCGTGCGTGGGCCAACCCGACGCACGAGGCGGCCCTGGCGGCGTCGAAGGGCGATGCGAGCGAGGAAACCCTCGGTGCGCCTCCCTCGACGTCCAGCGGGGGCGCTGGTGCGGTCGAGGTTCGAAGGGATGCGGGACTTTCGCCTCGTGGGCCGTGTGCCACTTTGTGCCACTTCTTCCGCAGCCGGCGGCCCCGCGCCGGGTCGTGGCACACAAGATTGCGCCAGAAAACCTCGAATGCTCCTTGGCGAGTGGCTTCAAAATCGGCCTCCGGAGCCGAAGGTCACAGGTTCGAATCCTGTCGGGCGCGCTCCTCACTAACTCACAGACACACCGACTGTTACCTCGATATCGGCCAGTCGTTCTGGCACAGAGGCCGATGCTCACTCGGAAGGTGTTGTGCCACTCGTGTGCCACTTTTTCCAAACTGGCACAGAGCGCCGATGCTCGAGAGGCGAAAGTCCCGCGGGTGCGGTCAGTGTGTCGTCGCCACGCCGCCGCGGCGGCCCGACGTGGACACCGGGGCGGGGGGGGCGGTGGCGCTGGCGTCGGCCTGGGCCGCCGCGGCCGCGCGGGACGCGTCATAGGCGGCCATCTGCGCGGCCAGGTCGCCCGCCCGCACGTTCAGGTAGATCTGGGTCGTCTCGATCGAGGTGTGTCCAAGCATGTCGCGGATCTGCGTCAGCGGCCAGCCGGCCTCGTGCCATCGACTCCCCGCTTCGTGACGGAGATCGTGAAACACCAGATCGGCGGCGCGGTACGCGGCGCGACTGGCAGGCGTGAGCGCGTGCGTCTTGGGGTCGCGCGTGACGTCGTGGCCCTGCGCCTTGAGGACCGTCGTTTCCCACGCCGTCGAGATACTGGCGACGGGTTCGCCAACAGCGTTCCCAAAGACGAATGCCGTCGGCGGCAGCTCCTGGCCATCCGGCGCCGTGGCGCGCATCGCGAGGACGCCGGCGAGCCGTGTCGAGAGGGGCAGGATCCGCACCGTGGCCCCGTCGGGATCCTTCAAGTCGCGGATCCGCACCGCGCGGCGGGGCCGATCGACGTCCCCCCAGGTGAGCCGCAGGAGTTCCCCGAGCCGCGCGCCCGACTCGAGGGCGGCGATGATCAGATCGTGCACGTGACGACGCGCGACGGCGAGCAACCGATCCTCTTCACTCGCGGCGACGACGACCCCGTGATCGTCGACCGTCGCCCGGGCGAGGCGCCGATGCCGCTGCGCGGCCTTCCGTCGTCGTACCTTGGTGTCGTCGTCGTCGGGATCGAGCCAGATCGTCGCGCGATAGCCCTTGCGCTGTGCCCACCGGCCGAACGCGCGCAGGTCCTGGAGGTACTTGTTCCGGGTCGAGTTCGCTAAGCCCCGCGTGACGAGGCCCGCGTAGAACTGCTCGAGGAGCGCGCTCGTGACGGCGCCGATCGGCAGATCCCCGAGCGTCTTGGCGGTCCGAGTCGGCGTCGGCACGGGCCAGTCGGTGATGGCCTTGAACCGGGATCGCAGGTTGGCGTCATAGGTCGCGCCATGCTCCGGGTTGCCGGTGACGGCGCCGTCGTACGTCGCGACGACTTCGCGCATCGTCCAGCCCGTGGCCTCCCGCGGCGCGGGCTGCTGCCCGAGCGGCGTCGTCGGCCCCAGGGGGGAGAACGTGCCCGCGCGGACCGTCCGCACGATCTCATCGCGCCACCGCTCCGCGTCGGCCACCAGGCGCACCTTGTCGTGGCCCAGCCACTCGTCGAGCGCGATGCGAATCCGCTGCCCGCTGGTCTGCTTCTTCACATGCCAGCTGTGGGCACACTTCGCCCACTTCGCGGCCGGACACCCGCACCGCTTGATCAGCCCGTCGGCCATGTCAGCGGCGCTCCGCGGGCAGCGCCTGACGGAGCGCGGTATTCATCCGGCTTTGCCAGCCACGCCCGGTCTTGCGGAAGGCCGCGAGAATATCGGGATCCACGCGTAGTGTGATCTGCACTTTGGGGGTGGGGCGCCACTGCCACGCGCCCGGGCGGGCCGCGGCGGCCGGTCGACGCCGCGACCGCGCCGACGATGTCTTGACCATGGCGTCCACACTCCTTGTCATAAAAGAACTACAACGAGTGTAACTACAACTAGTGCATCTCGTCAACGCTTGCCGTGTGGACGCTTGCCGGGCGGGTGCAGGATCGCCGACACGAGGACGTCGCCGCCTTCGCGTTCGGCGCCACGGAGCTGCCGAAAGACCTCCAGCACCTTCGCCAACTCCTCGTCCGCGACCTCGAAGTCAATGGCCAGGCGCGTCTTTCGGCCAGAGATTCTCGGCCCGTGCAACCGCACGCGCACGCGCTCGAGCAGGTCGAACACGTCGAGATCGAAGACCAGGGCGAGCGACATCAACGTATCGATGCGGGGGTGGCCCACGCCACGCAGTACCCGACTCACCACGTTGGCGCTGACGCCTGAACGCTCAGCGACGTCGCGTTGATTCAGCCCGCCAGTGTTCATTAGGGTCTGGAGTTCGGCCGCCAGCGCGCGGCGTACTGCGCCCTGCGGATCGTCGGAGGAACCCTGCTCCACTGCGGCCGATTTTAGTCGCGCTCGTAGACCTTTTCGGTGTCGCGCGATATTTCGCGGTGTCACACGGTAGATGGTTGAAGTCTTAAGTGTTTTTCCGGTGAAGACTCAGTAATTCCCAGTGTATACCGGTATAAGCAGCCCATCAGTCACTAAATTTCGTTGACGCCGTCGCCGCACTGGTTTACGTTCTTGAACCTCCGCGCATCATTCTGGAGGTTCCCGTCATGGCCGCTGGCGCTATGAGTCTTCGTCGCGTCCCTGCACCGCCAGATCCCGATCCCTGGCTCACCTTGCAAGAAGGCGCCGACGAGGCGCGCGTGAGCTACGGCACGATCGCCCGCGCGGCGCGCGTCGGACGCCTGCGCACTGTCAAAGTCAACGCTGCACATAGTCGACGCCTTCGTCGCAGCTGGCTCACGGCCTGGCTCGAAGGCGACGACGGCGACCCACGATTCTGAGGGGGAATGGCGCGCGCCGCCTCATACACGCGCACCGCCCGCCATCTCAATGACGACGATTGCCATCGGAGGTCGTCCCGTGAAGCCGTACGCACTCCTCGAGGTCGGGGTCATCCGTCACCCCAAGGTTGCCGGCTTGTCGAGTGACGCCTTTCGCGTCTGGGTCGCGGGCCTGCTCTACGCCCAGGAGTACCTGACGGACGGCCGCATCCCCGCGAGCGCGCTGCGGACCGGTGGGCTCGGCGTGCCCACCCGTCCGGAGGATGTCGACGAGCTCATCACGGCCGGCCTCTGGGAGCGGCGCGGCAGCGATGTCGTCGTGCACGACTACCTCGTGCTGAACAAGTCGCGGAAGGAGGTCGAGGCGGCGCGCATCGCCGCCAGGGCGCGCGCGGCCCGTTACCGCAACGGGGATCGGCGGTGAGGCGCGACGCGTCACATCACGTGTGACTCACGCGTGATGTGACGCGTGAATACCGGATCCTCTACCTCAATCTCTATCTCTAAGATCTGAACCAAAAACATGGCTTTGCAGTTTGAGGGGGTACGGGGGAGGGCGGCCGTTGTGGAAAACCTGTGCGGGGTGTGGAAAACCCGCAGAAAGGGATCGGATATGAAGATCGCGATCGAGGTGGAAAACCGACGACAAGGACAGGCGATCAAGACCGCCCTCGCGGATCGCGAAGTGCGCGCCTTCGTTCTCATCATGGGCGAGCTGATCCCGCTTCCTTCCGATCGCGCTCGCGCGCGTGTGCTCCGGTACGTCGAGGACCACCTCCATGAGCAGAACGAACTGCGGCAAGCCGCGCCGCCGGCCGACCTCGCCTTGCCGTTCGACAAGGCGGCGAGCGGCGAGAGGTGACCCATGATTTGGACGCTCCTCATCGTCGGCGCGCTGTTCGTCGGGATCGGCGTCATCTTCGCCGGCCTCATCCTCGCCGCGGGCCACGTCCTCGTGGTGAACGATCCCATCGAGCATCCGACCCGGCTCGAAGCGCTGCGGCAATTGACGACGCCGGCTCGCCCATCCCGCGCGCCCTGGAAGTTGTGATGTTGAATCCCAGCGAGGTGCCCGAATGGAGACGACTGACAACTTGACCCTCAATCCCGCCACCGGGGAGATTTTCCCCGGCCAGGCGCTGGCCCTCCATGAACCGCCGACGGCGACGCTCAGTGCCGCCCGCGATGCCGCCCGCGCCCTGCAAGACGTGATCGCCAAGAAGAAGAATCCCCTCCTCTTCAAGGGCGAGCAGTACTTGGAGTACCGAAGATTGGCAGTGCGTCGCCAGCTTCTACGGCGTGACCGCGAAGGTCGTGAGCGTTGACGTGGTGGAGATGGGCAAGGACTTGCGCGGCTTCCATTCTGTTGCCGTCGCGCTCCATCAGGGCCAGGAGATTAGCCGGGCCGAAGCCTACTGCATGGGCAACGAGGACAACTGGAAGGGCAAGCCGCTCTTTCAGCTCGCCTCGATGGCGCAGACCAGGGCCTGTGCGAAGAGCCTCCGCAACGTTTTGAGCTGGGTCGTCGTGCTGGCCGGCTATCGCGCGACGCCCGCCGAAGAACTGGACGCGCAGCTCACCAAGACCAAGACGCCCGTCGTGCGCGACGCGCGCAGTGATGATGACGATCGGGTCGGCAGCCAGGTGATCTCCGACAAGCAGGCCAAACGCCTGTATGCGATCAGCCAGGCCCGCGGCTGGACGAAAGATGCCGTGCAGAGCTTGCTCGGGACACACGGCTATGTCCGCTCGACGGAGATCACCAAGACCGACTACGAAGGCATCGTCACCGCGCTCGAAGCCGGCCCGCCAGAATAGGAAAAAGTAATGAGATTACTACTTCCCTACAGACGCCTTGGACGCTCGGATCCGAGGCGAAAGTCCGAGGCGGATCGGTGACGGCTGGGCAGGGGACGCACCATGACCTGGATCCTGCTCCTGCTGGCCCTCGGCACGCTCGTCGGCGTGCTCCTGCTCCTCGTGCTCGTCGACCGCGGCCTGCGGGTCCTGCACCACGTCAACGCCGTGCTCGAGGCGCTCGACAAGGAATGGCGAGCCTAATGGGTCGGGTCGACCGTCGGTGAGCCATGCGCTACCACAGCTACCAAGACGGCGACTGGATCCGCCCCGCCCCACGGGCCTATCTCCGCTGCTGCGATTGTGGCCTGGTGCATCGGATCCAGTTCCGGCTCGTCGACGGGCACATCGAGTTCCGTGTCTGGCGGCTGCCGCGCCGCGCGTCAGACCGGCAGGCGCGCCCGACGTTCGACGCCGCCGATGCCTATGGTCACCATGCCCCGACGTGCGCGCGCGAGATCATCCGGCAGGCCGATGACTCGGCCGCGTATCTCTATGAACGCTGTACGTGCGGCGCCGCGGCGCGCGGACGATGAAGGTCACGCAGGCGAGAGTGCTCAGTCTTCATTGGGAGGAGCAGCCGACCGCTGTGCAGGAAGCCACGCTCGAAGTCGAGCATGGGAATGGCGACCGCCAGTTATTCGTGCTGCCGATCCTGCGCATGACGGACCGCCTCACGGATGCGGTGAAGAAGACGGCCCGGGTCAAGGCGAAACAATGATCCCGATCCACCTCACCCAGCCCCGGCGATCGAAGTACGGCGCTCAGCTCGTCACGCTCGACGGCCACCGCTTCGCGTCCAGAGCCGAAGCCCGCCGCTACACCGAGCTCCGCCTGCTCGAGCGCGCCCACGCCATCCGCGAGCTCAGTGTGCATCCGACGATCCCCCTCGTCGTCGAGGGTATCCATATCGCCGACTACATCGGCGACTTCCTCTACGTCACCGCCCAGGGCAACGTCGTGCTCGAAGACGTCAAGAGCCCGGCCACGAAGACGCCGCTCTACCGCCTGAAGCGTAAGCTCGTCGAAGCGTTGCACCACCGCACCATCGTCGAGGTCTCGTACCCATGACCCTGAAAGGACTGACCATGCCGCCACCGACCACGCCGCCCACGCCTGAACGTCCCGACCGTCCGGACGACGATCGCCCGCCGACCCCGGACCGCCGGCCGCGTCCCGATCAGCCGCTGCCACGACCGGAGCCGGAGCCCCCCGACGAATCGAAGCCGCCGAGGCCCGAGCCGCGGAGCTAACCCGAGGTTGGCCGATGCGCGGCTGCACCGCAGTCTGGGACGTGCCGCGGCCGGGGAACGGTCGCGGGCGACGGGCTGGTTCGCGCATCGGCCAGCACTATGGGAGGACGTGATGGGCGACTTCCAGCAACGCGCGTGGCAGACCCAGCCGGCGCCGGTGACCTACCGCGTCCAGCATCACCGCAGCCACGCGCCCAACGATTGGCGCCTGGTCGGCCGTTGGCATGACCTCGAGACGGCGTTGACCTTCTTCCGGGCCGAAGCCCGCGCGCTCACCTGTGGCCGCGTCGTGCTGGTCAACGAACAGACCCACCAGACGCTCGAGACCGTCCACGCCGGCATCGATCGGACCCGGTGGTGAGTGACCCGCGCGACCTCACCGGTGTGCTCGACGCCATGGCGCGGGACCTGCGCGTCCTGCGCTGGGAAGTCCTCGCCGCGCTCCTGCTCCTGATGTTCACACTCGGCCTGACCTGGGGGCGAATCACATGATGGATGACCTCGACCTCCTCGGCACGACCCGTACACTCGCCCTCGTGACCATCGTCCTGCTGCTGGTCGTTGGCATGAGCGTCGGCTTTGGCCTCGGTTGGTGGACCCGGAGTCTGCTGTGAGGGGGCCCATGCCACGTCACCCGGATCACCCCGAAGCCCCGAAGTCGTGGAAGCAGATCGCCTTCGAGAAGCGGTGGCGCGAGACCGCGTCACCCGTCCTGCAGTTCGTCTGTCCCGACTGCGGCATCGTGCGCGATTTCCGCAAGACCGACGAGCCGTGCTTCTACGAGTGCCTGACCTGCGGCCGGGCGGTCGATGAGCGTCTCACCCTCTCCCGCCGCAAGATGGCGCGGTGGGATCCGCGATGACCTATAGCGTGCCGCGTGCAATCGCGCGCTTGAGGGCGGCGTTGATCCGCCCTTGCCAACCACGGCCAGAGGCGCGGGCATGCGTGACGACGTCCCGATCCAAGCGGAGGTTGACGGGGATCTTCGTGGGTGTGCGTTGCGGGCCGCGATGCTTCCGGACGATGCGTGCCAGCTCGGGGAAGTCGGCGAGTCGCTTCGCGGTCCGAAGCGCCGCGCCGGTCCACTCGGGGTTTTCCTCGTTAGGTGTGCCGTACTTCGTCTTTGGCATAGTCATCTCGCTCTCGTCGATTGGCATAGCGCAGGCTCATGGCGCGGAAGCGGTCGCCGCGCGTGGTGAAGACCACCACGCAGAGGCGCCCATCGATCGGGCCCATGGCTTGGTAGCGGCGTTCCCCGTAGTCGGCGCGGCGATCCTCACGGATGCTCGCCGTGCTCAGGTCAAAGCCGTCGAGCGCGGTGAAGTCGAGTTTGTGGTCCTGACGATTGGCCGCGTTCTTCGTCTCGTCCCATTCCCATGCACCGTGCACCCGCGTGACCACTGTAGATAATTGTATACACAATAAACTCACATGTCAAGGCGATGTAATGCGCGGGTGTGAATGGCCACGGTGCGGCGCCTTGGCTGAGCGCGGCGCCTACTGCCGCCAGCATGCCCGCCCACGCCGCGATAACAGCCATTACAAGACCGACGATTGGCAGGCGCGCCGAGCCCAGGTGCTGGCCGAACAGCCCGTCTGTCACTGTGGGCAGAAGGCCATCGAGGTTGATCATGTCCGCGAGCGTCGCGACGGTGGCACGGATGATCGGTCGAATTTACGCGCGCTATGCTCCCGCTGCCACTGTCGCAAAACCTCCCTCCGAAACTGGCATGGACCACGAAGGACCGCCCCATGACTGGCAAACGTCTGTCACCCTGTACCCTCTTTCATCCCATGTACGCCAAGCCATGGAATGCACGAGAACGCGCACGCTTTGTCAGGATGCTCCGGGCAAGAGTTCGCATAGTCGAGGAGGATTCCTATGACGCTGCTGTCCCTCGTCGTCACGCTGCTCGTCGTCGGCCTGCTGCTCTACGTCATCGAGTCGCTGCTGCCGATTGATGCCACCATCAAGCGCATCATCCATGTCGTCGTGGTGGTGGTGGTCCTGCTGTGGCTGCTGTCGATCTTCTTCCCGCTGCTCGACATCCCGATCGGGCGACGACTGTGACCAGACCTGTCACAAATATTTTTCGTTTGGATGGTTGGTGCTTGACTTCGCGCGGGACCGGGGGGGATCGCATCGCTTCGCGCAACCTGCTCGGG
>CAWGSJ010000010.1:0-8459 GCA_963825245.1 uncultured Acidobacteriota bacterium | reverse complement strand
CAGCTGAAGTCCGGGCGATCAAGGACATGGTGACCTCGCCCGAATACCGTCACGTCCCGACCGGCACGCTCGCCGTCCTCGCCCAGCGGCTCGGCACGGTCTGGGCCTCGCCCTCGACCTGGTACCGCCTCGTCCGGCAGAACGGCTGGCGGCGGCCCCGGCTCCGCGTGCATCCGGCGAAGCCGAAGATGGGGCTTCGCACGACGCGAGCCGACGAGATGTGGCACATCGACACCACCGTCATCCGCCTGCTCGACGGGACCCGCGCCTATCTCCATGCCGTGATCGACAACTTCTCGCGACGGATCTTGGCGTGGCGAGTCGCCGACACGTTCGCACCGGTCAACAGCGTGGCCGTGCTGCTCGACGCCAGTCGGGCCGCGACGCCTTCAGACACGATCCCGGTCGTGTTGGCGGATGCGGGCGTCGAGAACGTGAACGCCCAGGTCGACGCACTGATCGCCACGGGCGTCCTGCGCCGGCTGCTGGCCTTCACGGAGCTGAAGTTCTCGAACTCCATGATCGAAGCGTGGTGGCGCTCCCTGAAACATCAATGGCTCTTCCTCCACTCGCTCGAGAGCGCGACATGATGCACTCCTTCGGTGCTAGCGAGTTTCAAGGGGCAATTGCGCGGAGTCGACTGTTGGTGGGGGTGCTGGACGGTTTCGTTCTGCAACACAGCGCTCGACCTCGGCTCGTTGGAGAATCCATGGTGCGTCGGCGCAGGCCTGTGTCGCTCGCAACCGTTTCAACCGGATCAGACGAAAGACCGTGGTGGTTGTGACGCCAAGGACGATAGCGACTTCACGGACCGACATCTCGCCGCGGGCTTGACGTTCTCCCGCACGATAGGCCGGAATCGCCCGGTGGTTGCGCAGCGAGGAGACACGGCTTGCCGTCCAGCGCTGACCGTGTGGGGTGCGGCGGTCCTGACGATTGAGGATCGACGCGATCCGCGCGTCGGGTTCGATTCGCGCCAGCGCGCGCACGATCTCCACGAGATCTTCGTCCGTCACGTACCGATTGCGACCGGAGCGAATCTTCGGGAACTCCACCTGAGTGTGATCGCCGCCTTGCCAATGCACCACCAGGCGGATGGTGTCGCCTTCACACGTGGCGATGATCTCGCGCACGGCGAGGCGCAGCAGGCGCTTCTTGTAGGCCGGCGAACTGTGTGGGTGGTCCCAGAGACCGCGAAGATCCTGCGCCAAGGCCAGGAGCTCCCGTTTCGCCGTGAGCGTCAGCGGCTCCTCGCGATGCTGCTGCAGGCTCCGGAGGTCGGCGTCGAGCTCCGCCTCGGTGGTCAGCGCTTGGTTCCAGCGGCGTTCCAGTTCCGCCGCCACGAGGCGATTCGCGGGATCCACCGCGTCGTATTGGCGCCGCGCGCGGGTGACCTCATAGCGCGCCTGATCCAACGCCAAGCGCTTCTGCCGAATCCGCTCATGGCTGGCGCCCTGCAGCGTCTCCATCGCCTCGAGTGCCGCCTCGATGCCCAAGGGCGTCAGGGCCTGGAGCAGTTGTTCCGACACGGCGCGATCGGCCCGGAGCCCGCCGAACATCACGCAACAGGCGAGATCGCGATGGAGGAGGGACCCCGAGCACTGATAGCGAATCACGGTCGACCCGGGATATTGCGTCAGCAATTTGGCCCCACAATGCCCACAGCGCAGCAGCCCGGACAAGAGGGCCCCACCGCGTTTGATCGACCCTCGTACCGCGCGACTCCGGGCATTGTTGTTGTGGGCAATCATGGTCTGATTACTCTCATAGACGTCCCAGCGAATGTAGCCGTCGTGATGATCCGGGATCAAGACCGACCACTCGTCGCGGGGGCGACGCACCTGCCGGACGACTTTCTGCCCGGCCTCCAGCCGTGTCGTGACTTTGCTGCGGCCATACGCATACGCCCCCGCGTACACCGGGTTCTTCAAGACTCTCAGCACGGCAGAGTACCGTGCGGGTTGCCAGATGATCTCCCGCGTGTCATCGGGTCCGCGCGCGACGGGCAGCAGGATCTGCTGCTGATCCAGCCACAGATAGACCTGCCGCGCGCTCGCCACCTCCGCAAACTTCCGAAAGATCAGCTCGATGGCCGTCGCGACGCGAGCATCGGGATCTTTCTCGATCCGATCCTCCAGCGTCTTGACGTAGCCGATCGGCACCCGTTGAAACAGTTCCCCGCGCTGGGCCTTCTGTCGCAACGCCGCCTCTGCGCGCTCGCGGAAACTGGCCACTTCCATCTCGCTGATGGTGCCTTTCATGCCCAACAGGAGGCGATCGTTGGTCACGCTCGGGTCATACACCGTGTCGGCGTCGATCAGCAGGGCCCCGATCACACGGCAGAATTCCAGCAACGTATGCCACTCCCGGCCATTGCGGGCCAGCCGCGACGCGTCAATGCTGAAGACCGCGCCGACCTGGCCCGTGCACACCGCTCGCAACAGCTGGTCAAAGCCGGCGCGGCGTGTCCCGGACGCCGAGATTCCGAGATCGTCGTCGATCACGTCGATGTCCTGCCAGCCCAGTGCGCGCGCCCGATCGACCAAGCCGTATTGGCGGCGTTGGCTTTCACGATTGTGCTGCACCTGACCCGGCGTGGACTGCCGGATGTACACACAGGCTCGCCGTGCCACGTGATCAGCGGTGATCTTGTTCATCGCCGCCCTCCGCGCGGAGCCTCTTCGCCACGGCCTGCATCCACTGCACCAGGGCGTGGCGTAACTGCGCTTGCACGTCCACGGGAAGTCGGACGACGGGAAGGAGTGGCGGGGCGTCGAAGAGTCGTGGTTGGCGTCTCGGTCGGGGCTGCCGCATCGGGATCCTCCTCGTCGGCATTGTGCCGCGAGGAGAGACCAGCGACGGCCACGCGCTGTAATTCCCGGAGCACCGGAATCGGGAGGCGGACGGCACCCACGACTTCGGCGTACGCCGCCTCGGGACGCGTCATCCAGCCGGGCACCGCCAGCGGCGTACCGTCGGCCCGCAGCACGACATAGTAAGGCTCGTGGCCAACGTGATACCACCTGATGACCGGCAGGGTGTGGCTACGAAGCGGATGGAATCGGTAGTAGATCGTAGCGTCCGCAGGACGCTGTTGATGGGCAGTATGTCGTTCAGTTGCTGGACAGCGTCACCACCGTCCGTCGACTCGTGACGTTCTACGTCGACGAACACAACCGCGTGCTTCCGCATTCGGCGTTTCGCGGACAGACGCCGGACGAGATGTACTTTGGCACCGGAGACGCGGTGCCGGCAGACCTGACGTCACGCGCGGCCGCTGCGCGCCGAGCACGCGTCGAGGCCAACCGATCGGCGGCCTGCGAGACGTGCCCGTCAGTCGACGCAGCCGCCTGACGACCGCGTGCTGACCGCGCGTCTGACCACGGGCCCCACCGGCCCGTGCGTCTGGAGGCGAGTGCCGGAGAACCGGGACCGCACGTCGCACGAGTAGACGGGCAGAACCGTGTCCAGATCAGAGTCGCTGCCCGTTAGCGGCCCTTGCCGCCTGAATGACGAGAACTCGCGCGCGAAAATCCAGAATGTCTGTGGAGATAGCTCGGTCCTCTATCCGGCCGTGGCGCTGGCGCTCCATACAGGTCTGCGAAGCAACGAGCTTCTGACTTTCGCAATTCTGGCGGTTCGCTTTAGCGAATGGCGATCCGCGAATGGCGAAAAGCGAAAAGCGAACAGCGCAGCGGACTAGAACGCGTATTCGACGCCGATGAGCGGCGAGATCTTGTCGCGCAGCCCGACCGAGTTCAGGCGCATCAGCACGTTCATGTTCAGCAGGAGCGGGCCGACGACGTTCAGCTTGACGCCAAGGGCGGCGCTCAACTCGTTGAACGACCCGGTGCCGAACGCGATGTTGGGAAGCTTCGGTCACTGCCGTCGAGCGCGTGGAAGGTCTCGCGCCGAAGGCGCGGCGAGTCGATCACATAGCGTCCGATCAGATCCACCGCCGCCGTCAGCTTCGGATGCACGGCGAGGACGCCGCCGAGCGAGTACGCCACGACGTCCGGCAGATCTGCCGCCACGCCGCTGCCAGGACTGCTCGCCAGCACGCTCGATCCGTTCCACTGGTAGCCGAGATTCACGTGCGGCGACACGACGCCAAAGCTGCCCGACCAGACGCCAAACGGCTGCATGCCGGGAGCGCCGGTGCCCAGCAGGTTGTGTTCGTCCCCGGTCGGAAGGCGCACGTCGACGCCAAACGGCCGTTCCGTATCTTTTCCTGCCTCTGAAAGTTCTGCTTGAAGCGAATCGTCACGTCGCCCAGCCCGGATGCCTCGCCGAACGCCGTAAAGATGCGCCGATCGCCGATCTCGTCGTCGCTGGCTCGAAAGAAATGCGTTTCGGGGTTGGTCGTGCCGATGCGGCGGACCTGGGCGTCCGACGTCACGATGATGTCGGTGCTGACGATGGGAACGACCACCGATACGTCGAGGTGATTGGTGACGCCATAACTCACGAACCCTGCCGAGCGAGTGACCCTCGCATTGATGCTGTTGAGCGTCGACACGACATCCTCGCGGCCGCCGAGCAGTTGCGCATCGTCATGCGTGAACACCGCGGGAACGGCGTCGAGATCGATGCCCTCGATCGAATCGAACGACAGTCCCTGCACCGAGAAGCCGACGGCGACGCGGTGCAGCCCAATCGTTTCCGCGCGCTCGGACAGGATAGGACCGAAGGTGCTCGTCGTCCGGGTGAACACGCCGAGCGCGGGGTCGAACTGATAGGTAAAGCCCGACGCCGGCGGCGGCAACGGCAGCGAGACGATCTGGCTGGTGAGCGCCGTTCCAAACTGCGAGAACTCGCTTTCGAATCCGCTGTTGAAATGGGCGGAGTGCGTCGCACCCGATGCCAGCGTCGTGTTGCTGTTCACGACCAGGCCGCTGGGGCCGTACAAGCTCGGTGAAGATTCGCGAGAGCTCCGTCACCTGGACGGCGACGTTGAAGGGCTGTTGTTGTTGAGCGAAGACGGTGGTGGAAGTAATCAGTAACCCTAGCAAAGCACCAGCAACAGGAAGGCGCATCGAGGTCCTCTCTCGCAGTTCGCGATTCGCGTTTCGCTATTCGCTTCTTTCCTCGTTCTTCAGCGGCCGATTTCGGAAATGACCCATCCCGACGCCACCTTGTTGAGCTGCAGCGTCTGCTGACTGTTCTGCGTCTGCCGTCGTCCCGCGCTCAGGATGGAATCGGTACGCGTCAGGCGCGCGACGGCCGTGCGGCCCGAGATCTTGAGGTCGGTCACGCGAATCGTCACCTCTTGCGAATCCACCTGGCGAAAGCTGTCGCTCAGGCGCTGCTCGTCGGCAGCTGAGAGGCTCGGGACACACCGACCGGAACAGATCGATGTTCTTCGTCTCGATCGCGCGCTCGTAGGTCGCGATCACCGCAGCGAATTGCGGCTTCGTCGGCTTCCGACGCTGACGGCACCTTGATCGTCTCGGGTGGCGGGCTCGGACGGACGGCTGGCGCTGGCGCCGGCGGCGTAACGACGGCTGCCGGCGGCGTCTCCACCACTGGCGCCGGCGGTGGCGGGGCCGGCGCGGGAACGGGAGCGGCTGCCGCGGGAGGAGCGGGCGTCGGCTGCGGCGCCGGAATGACCGGTGGCGGCGCTTGCTGCGCGGCCGGCTCGGGCGTCGAGGGGCGCGACGCCGGTACGGGCGGCGTCGCCGGCGGCCGCGATCGCGCGGCCGCTGCGTTCTCGCGCGCCCTCGTTTCGGCGGTCGCCGGTTTCGACGTGGCTGGCTCAGCAACCGCAGGAGCGCTGGCGACTGGCGTCGACCGGCGCTGCCGCAGGCTGGTTTCCCGCTGCGGGCGGCGTCGCGGGAATCGGTGCCGGCGTCGCGGCGGCTGGCGCTTCGGGGGGCGGCGTGCCGGCCTGCGACGGACGCTGGAGTTGGCACCGGCGTCGAAGAGGCGTCGGGAACCGTGCTTTGCGATCGCATCCATGGGATGGCCACCGCGACGATGGCGAGCAGCGCCGAAAACCCCCGCGACCGCCGGCCAGAACCAGGCCGGTCGACCGGACTCGGGCGCCGCCGTCGACACCGCAGACCGTGCCGCCGAAACCTGCGCCGCGCTCACCGACGCGCGGCTCGTGCTGCCGTGGACCGAGCCCGATTCGACGATCGCGCCGAACTCGCCGCAGATCGGCCTGCAGATCGGCGGCATGCTGATAGCGAAGCGCCGGATCCTTCTCGATCGCCGTCAGAATCACGCTTTCGAGGCGTTCGGGCATCGCCGGGTTGAGATGCGCGACCGGCGTCGGCGATCCGATTCAGAATCGCGTCGAAGGCGACGGCGGTCGTGCTGCCGCCAAACGCCTGGTGGCCGGTGGCCATCTCATAGAGCACGACTCCCAGCGAGAAGATGTCGGACCGGGAATCGATCTCCTCGCCGCGGGCCTGCTCGGGCGACATGTAGCAGACCGTGCCCAGCGCCGTCCCGGGAATGGTGATCTGGTTCTCCGGCGCCAGGCGGTTCTGGCGCTCGGGCGAGCGCGTCGTGTTGGCGCCGGCGGCCGCGGTCCTTCGCCGGCGAGAGCTTCGCGAGGCCGAAGTCCAGGATCTTCGTGCGGTTCTTCTCGGTCACGAAGATGTTGGCCGGCTTGATGTCGCGATGGATGATGCCCTGCGAGTGCGCCGCCTCGAGCGCGTCGGCCAGCTGAATGCCGATGTCGAGCGTATCGGTGAGCTTCAGGGCGCCGCGATCGATCCGCTCGCGCAGCGTCTCCCCCTTCAACAACTCCATGACGATGAACGGCTTGCCGTCGTCGTCGCCGATGTCATGGATCGCACAGATGCCCGGGTGGCTCAGCTGGCTGGCGGCTCGCGCCTCGACCCGGAACCGCTCGAGCGCCCGCGCGTCGCCGATGGCATCGGTGGGCAGGAACTTGATCGCGACCTGGCGCCCGAGGCGTTGGTCCTCGGCCAGGTAGACCACTCCCATGCCGCCGGATCCAAGCTCGCCGAGAATGCGGTAGTGCGAGATCGAGCGCCCGATCATCAGTCGGGCCTGTCGGCTGAGAGGCCGCAGCATGACTACGTAGCGAGAATGGACCATTCCTCCACCAGTGTCAAAGGCATCGGCATCCGCTCAGAGGACGCCGCCTACGCGACCCGTTTCCGCAGCTCCTCGTCGATCGCATTCATGAACTCCTCGGTCGTCAGGAACGGGTGATCGGGGCGGATCAGGATGGCGAGATCCTTCGTCATCCGGCCCGATTCGACGACGTCGACGCACACCTTTTCCAGCGTTTCCGCGAACCGCACGACGTCGGGAGTCTGATCGAACTTGCCGCGGTACTGCAGGCCGCGCGTCCACGCGTAGATCGAGGCGATCGGATTGGTCGAGGTCGGCTTGCCCTGCTGGTGCAGCCGGTAGTGGCGGGTCACGGTGCCGTGCGCCGCCTCGGCTTCAACCGCCTTGCCGTCGGGCGACATCAGCACCGACGTCATCAGGCCGAGCGACCCGTAGCCCTGGGCCACCGTGTCCGACTGGACGTCGCCGTCGTAGTTCTTGCACGCCCACAGGTAGCCGCCGCTCCACTTGAGATTCGCCGCCACCATGTCGTCGATCAGGCGGTGCTCGTAGGTCAGCCCCTGCCCTCGAACGCGACTTGAACTCGCGGTTGTAGACCCGCTCGAACGTGTTCTTGAACGCGCCGTCGTAGACCTTGAGGATGGTGTTCTTCGTCGACAGATAGACCGGATAGCTGCGGCCGAGCGCATAGGTGAAGCAGGCGCGCGCGAAGCCCTCGATCGAGGCGTCGAGGTTGAACATGCCGAGCGCGACGCCGCTGCCCTTGGTCTTGATCACCTCGCGGCTGATCGGCGCGCCGCTCGCCGTCCGGCGTCCAGCTGATGGTGAGTCGTGCCGGCGCCGGGGAACTGGAAGTCCTGCGCGCGATACTGGTCGCCAAAGCCGTGGCGGGCGACGACGACCGGCTTGTCCCAGTGCGGCACAAGCCGCGGCACGTTGCGGCAGATGATCGGCTCGCGGAAGATCGTGCCGTCGAGAATGTTGCGGATGGTCCCGTTCGGCGACTTCCACATCTGCTTGAGGCCGAACTCCTTGACGCGCGCTTCGTCGGGCGTGATCGTCGCGCACTTGACCGCGACGCCGTACTGCCGCGTCGCGTTGGCGGCATCGATCGGTGATCTGATCGCTCGGTGCGATCGCGCGACTCGATGCCGAGGTCGAAATACTTCAGGTCGATGTCGAGATACGGCAGGATGAGCTGCTCGCGGATGCGCTGCCAGATGATGCGCGTCATCTCGTCGCCGTCCATTTCGACGACCGGATTCTTGACCTTGATCTTCGCCACGCCGACTCCTTGGGGACAGGATTGTACTGGTTCGACTGGTTCGACTGGTTCGACCGGTTCGGCTGGCTCTTCGAGTTCGAACCTGTCGAACCTGTCGAACCTGTCGAACCTGTCGAACCTGTTT
>CAWGSJ010000009.1:0-129816 GCA_963825245.1 uncultured Acidobacteriota bacterium | reverse complement strand
ACAATGGCATGGCCCGGAGGTACACCAGGTTCACGAGCAGGTAGACGACACCAATCAACGTCGTGCCGCCGATCATTCCGAGCGGGAGATTGCGCTCGGGACGTTTGATTTCACCAGCGGAGAGCGTCGCCTGGAACCAGCCTTCGAAGTTGCCGAGGACCGCGACGATCGCGAGCCCCATGGCCGTGAGCAGGTTGCCCGCCGGCAGCGGCGCGGTCCAGTCCGGCGCGACCCTGGGGGGCGCGAGCAGCCCGAATCCAATCAGGCTGGCAACCGACAGGAGTTTGATGGCGGTCAGCGCACCCTGGACCCTCGCCCCCTGCTTGGTGCCGAAATAGTTCACGGTCGATAACACCGCGATCGCGGACACTCCCGCGAGTTGTGCGGTGTTCGGCTTCCACGTCCATGGTCCCACCGGAATCGACGCGATCGTGTGCGTCGAGGAGAAGTACGGTATGAAGGCTCCGAGATACTCTCCGAACGCCACGCCGAGGAACGCATTTGCTCCCGCCTGGATCGCGAGCAACGAGGTCCAACCGAAGAGAAAGCCCCAAATTGGGCCGAAGGCCTGTTTGATGTAGTGGTATTGCCCGCCCGCCTCGGGAAACATCGTTCCCAGTTCGGCGTAGGTCAGTGCGCCGGCGATGGCGATCAGGCCGCCCGTCACCCAGAGAAGCAGCGCCAGCGTGGGGTGCGGGACCGCGCGTGGCACGAACGACGCTGCGAGAAAGATGGCCGAGCCCAGGATGGTTCCGGCGGTGATCGCCGTGACATCCCACAACCCCAACGTCCTGACGAGGCCCTGGGATTCCGGTTCCATCACTGGTTGCGCCAAAAAAAGGGCGGCAGCCCTTCGACCGCCGCCCCTCATGGTAGTTGGAGAATTGGTGAGTTGGAGATTCGCCAACTCTCCAACTCATCA
Source organism: uncultured Acidobacteriota bacterium (assembly GCA_963825245.1). Lineage (GTDB taxonomy): Bacteria > Acidobacteriota > Vicinamibacteria > Vicinamibacterales > CAVVIG01 > CAVREM01. The sequence continues at coordinate 128,894 of CAWGSJ010000009.1, read as the reverse complement.
ATCAATCACGAACTATTTCGTCGTGGGTTGCTTGCGCAGGTGGCCGTACATCAACTCTTCCGCGAACTCGACGCACTTGTATTCCATCAGCTGTGCGTTCGGTTCGCGGTGGCGGTAGATCGGCATCCGCATCTTCCACGGTTTCGTGAAGGTCTTCGGATCTTCGATCGTCGCCTCGTAGTTGATCGTGTTGGCGTCGAGCAAGGGTATAGCGCTCGGTCACCTTGAGCGCGTCGCTGTGGAAGTTGCCGGCGCGATCGAACCAGGTCTCTTCCATATGATCGGTGACGTCGACGACGAGCGTGTCGCCGTCCCAGCGTCCGAGCCCCCATCCCATCCAGGAAGGCGCGGGGCTTTTTTCCTGGCTGTTCATCCGGATCACGCGGCTCGCGCTGGCGAACTCGTACGCCATCAGCACGTTGTTCTGCGACTGCACGATCTGGAACGGGTACGGCATGTAGGTTGCGCGCGGGATGCCGGGCATGTAGCACTTGATCTCGGGATCGCGAGTGAGCCAGTTGGCCTGGTTCTCCTGCTTCTGCTTGAGCGCCGCAGGCTGTATACGGGATCTCCTCGCCGTCGACCACGCCGACGCCGGCCGGGATGCTGAACGCCGCGCCGAGTGCCACGACCGGTCCCATTCGCGCCGAGTGCGTCTGGATATCCCAGTTGGCCGTGTTCATCACCTGCCAGATGCCGGTGAAATTCGGCTTGCCGTCCTTGGTGCGCGGCACGCCCGACGCGGTCTGGGCCATCGTCGCCGCGGCGGCCACGGCAACGAGCGCCACGGCGGCCAACCCGAATTTCAGGACTCGGTATCGCATCTCATTTCCCCGTTTTCGCGCATGTGGTGGCAATGCGGATCACTGCCGCCACCTTCAGTGTGGGCGGCTGCTTGTTGGCGCCTGGCGCAACCGGACCGATGACCTCGACCGTCTGCCCGACGAGCATCGACAATTGTTTCGCGTCGCCGTCGAGCAGATAGACGACGGGTGGATCGCGCCGCCGATCGTTGATGAGGTACGGCGCCTTGGCGTTCTCCTGGCTCACGCAGCCGATAACGACGAAGCGGCGCGACGTCGCGTCCGTCGACTGCGACTGCGCCGCGGCGAGAGGCGCCAGCGCGACGAGCGCCAGCGCGGCGAGCGTCCGCGCCATGGTTACTGTTTCGGCTTCTCGGTAGGATCGCGGCCGTCTTTGGGCGCGCCGGTGCCCGAGGACCCCATGAACAGCGTCTTGCCGTCGGGGAAGGTGATGTCCCGGCCGTTGGCGCGCAGGCTTCCGTCCTTCGACTGGAAGCCGTCGACCTTGATCACCATGCCGATCTTCACCTGGTCTCGCGAAATCCCGCGGCGCATCAGCGTGTTCGGCGTGCCTCCTTCGATCGCCCACGTCTCGGTCTTGCCGTCGGCGCTCTTCACTTCGATGTGGATCCACGCATGCGGATTGACCCACTCCACCTTCGTGATCGGACCCTGCAGCTTGACCGGAGCGTTCGAGTCGAACTCAGCCGAAAACGCATGGTGGGCCGCCACCGAGCCGGTGGCCGCAACGATCGCGGCGCCTGCCGCCGCTGCCCAGATTTTGCGTCGCATTGCACCAACCTCCTGTTTGTCTGTGAGGCAGCATAACACTGGACGGGAACTGCGCGCTGGGACAAAATAACGCAGCCGGAACGGCGCGCGCCGAGCGCGCTGCGGCCGCATACCTGATTTCAGGAGGAACGTGTGAAAACGCTTCTTGCCGGGTTCCTCGCGGCGGGTCTTGTCGCGGCCACCGTTCACGCGCAGTCCAGCACGTGGAAAGTGCCGCGCACGCCCGATGGTCATCCCGATCTCCAGGGAGTCTGGTCGAACAACAGCGTCACGCCGATGACGCGGCCCGCGCAGTGGAAAGACAAAGAGCGGCTCACCGACGCCGAAGTTGAAGAGCTGAAGCAGTTGGTCGCGCAGTACACCGATCAGGGCGGCGACGCGATCTTCGGGAGCCTCGTCCAGATGGCGCTCACGGCCAAGGAGAAGGGCGAGTTCAACCAGACCTCGTACGACCGTACCGACCGGGAACTACAACCAGTTCTGGATGGCGGATCGCGACTGGGACAACCGGACCTCGCTCATTACGGACCCGAAGAACGGTCAGATGCCGCCGGTGACGGCTGAGGCGGTCTCGCGCCGGGCGTCGCGGGCGCGGCCAGTGGTTGTCGAGGGGTCCGAGAGCGGACCGCGCGGCCGCGCCGACGGCCCGGAGGATCGGCCGTTGTCGGAGCGCTGCATCACCTACGGCGCGCCGCGAACCGGCACCGGCTACAACAGCTACGTCCAGCTCGTGCAGTCGCCAGAGACCGTCGTCATCCTGCAGGAAATGATTCACGACGCGCGGGTCGTGCCGATGAGCAGCCTGCCGCACCTGCCGAAGAGCGTCCGTCAGCTGCACGGCGATCCGCGCGGCCGCTGGGAAGGCGACACGCTGGTGGTCGAGTCGACCAACTTCATCGGCGGCTTCCAGGGCTCGACGCCCGACGTGAAGCTGACCGAGCGTTACACGCGCGTCAGCCAGGATTACGTCAACTGGGAGCTGACCGTCGACGACCCCGCCACCTGGGAGCGTCCGTGGACGATGATGATCCGCCTGAAGCGGACGGATGATCAGGTTTACGAATACGCGTGCCACGAGGGCAACCATTCGATGATCGGGATCCTCGCCGGCGCGCGGGCCGACGAAGCCAAGGCCGCCGCGGCTGCTTCGAGAACCGGGTCGCGGTAGGGCGGACTCTGTAGGGCGGGCCTTTCAGGCCCGCCGGGACGCCTGGCCTGAAAGGCCGGGCCTACGATCGAGGAAACATCATGCTGAGAACTGCTTCGGCCTTCGCTGTTGCTGTCGCGTTCGCGATTGTCCCGCTCGCCGGTCAGTCGAAGCCATCTGTCCGGACGCCGGAGCCCGGGTACGTTGTGCCGCGCACCCCGGACGGCAAACCCGATCTCCAGGGCGTCTGGGCCAACAACAGCGTCACGCCGATGACGCGCCCCACGCAGTGGAAGGACAAGGAGCGCCTCACGGACGCCGAGCTCCAGGAGTTGAAGGCGCTCGTCGCCAAGTTCACCGACCAGGGCGGCGACGCCATCTTCCAGAGCGTCATCCAGCTGGCGCTCGACGCCAAGGAAAAAGGCAAGTTCGACCAGACCTCTTACGACCCTACCACCGGCAACTACAACCAGTTCTGGATGGCGGATCGCGACTGGGACAATCGGACCGCGCTGATCATCGACCCGCCGAACGGGCAGTACCCGCCGTTTACGCCCGAGGGGATGAAACGCGCCGCAGCCTTGGCGCAGCAGTCGGCGCCGTCTGAGAGCGGACCGGCCGGCAAGGCCGACGGCCCCGAGGATCGGCCGCTCAACGAGCGCTGCATCACTTACGGCGCGCCGCTCGCGTTTGCTGGCTACAACGCCTACCAGCAGATCATCCAGTCGCCGGAAACGGTCGTGATCCTGCAGGAGATGATTCACGACGCGCGCGTCGTGCCGATTTCCTCGCAGCCTCACCTGCCGAAGCGCGTCAAGCAGCTGCACGGCGACTCGCGCGGCCGCTGGGAGGGCGATACGCTCGTCGTCGAGACGACGAACTTCAGCATCGGCAATCTGTTCCTCGGCACCTCGCCGGATCTGAAGCTGACCGAGCGCTACACGAGGGTCAGCCGCGACTTCATCAATTGGGAGCTCACCGTCGACGATCCGGCCACGTGGACCAAGCCGTGGACGTTCATGATCCGCCTGAAACGCAGCGACGATCAGCTGTACGAGTACGCGTGCCACGAGGGCAATCACTCGATGGTCGGGATGCTCGCCGGCGCGCGCGCCAAAGAGGCGAAAGAAGCGGCGGCAGCGCGGACGGGTTCGCGCTAGACGGTGTTGAAGGTGGCGGGCCTGAAGAGGCCCGCCCTACGTCGCTTGGTCGACCCATGTAGGCCGGACCTTTAGGTCCGGCGAATTCCTGACCGTGCCAGCTCCCGTCAATCGTCAGGTCATCCTCAAATCACGCCCGTCGGGCATCCCGCAGGCCGAGCACTTCGAGATCGTCCAGCGGCGCGTCCCCGAGCCCGGTCCGGGTCAGCTGCTCGTCCGCAACATCTATCTGTCCGTCGATCCGGCGATGCGGGGCTGGGTCAGCGCCGTCGCGAACTATTCGCAGCCGGTCGGCATCGGCGAGGTGATGCGCGCCTACGCAGCTGGCCGCGTCGAAGCGTCGCGCGATTCACGGTTCCGGGAGGGTGAGTACGTCACCGGGCAGTTCGGCTGGCAGGACTATGCCGCGGTCGACCCGCCGATGGTGATCCGGCGCGTCGCCGATCGCGACCTGCCGCTGTCGACTGCGCTGGGCGTGCTCGGGATGAACGGCCTGACCGCCTATTTCGGCCTGCTCGAGGTCGGCCAGCCGAAGCCGGGCGAGACAGTGGTCGTGTCCACGGCCGCGGGGGCCGTGGGGTCGTGCGCGGGCCAGATCGCGCGCATCAGGAGCTGCCGGGCGGTCGGCATTGCGGGAGGTGCCGAGAAACGGCGGTTGTGCCTCGACGAATTTCACTATGATGCGGCGGTCGACTACAAGGCCGGCCGCCTGGATGCCGATCTGGCTCAGGCGGCGCCGAACGGCGTGGACGTATATTTCGACAACACGTCCGGAGCCGCGAGCGACGCCGTGCTCAGCCGGTTAAACGTCGGTGCCCGCGTCGTGGTATGCGGCACGGCGTCGATCGATTCATGGGATCCCTGGCCGCTGGGCCCGCGCGTCGAGCGTCACCTTCTTGTGAAGCGGGCGCGAATGCAGGGTATCCTCGTGTTCGATTTCCGCGCCCGCTACCCGGAGGCGATCGAGGAGCTGACGCGGTGGGTGCGGAACGGATCGATCCGCTACCGGGAAGAGATCGTCGACGGGATCGAGCAGGCGCCCGGGTCGATCGCGAGCCTCTACCGCGGCGAAAACCTCGGCCGGCGGCTGATCCGGATTGCGGAGGAACCACGTACGTAGGCCGGGCCTTTCAGGCCCGGCGTTGCGGCGGACCTGAAGAGGTCCGCCCTACACCCGGGCGATAGGAGGCGATGGTGTCGTCCAGAATCTTCGCGACAACCGTGGTCGGCGGCGCCCTCCTGCTCGCGATGCCCCCCTCGACGCGCAGCGCAAGGGCAACGTCGACTGGGTGCTCCACAACCTGGATCTAGCGGGATCACGGTACTCGACGCTGGATCAGATCAACGCGCGAAACGTGAAGACGCTGACCCCGCGCTGGCTGTTCCAATACGGGATCATCGACGGGGTCAGCAACCAGACTACCCCGATCGTTGTCGACGGTACGATGTACGTCACCGATCCGCGCGGCGGCGTCTACGCCGTCAACGCCGCGGACGGCCATCTGCTCTGGTCGTTCGACGTCACGAAGTTGATTGGCGGCGGCGCGCGCGAGGGTTACACCTTCCGCCAGCGCGGTGCCACTTACGCCGACGGGGTCGTCTACACGGCCGCCGGGTCGTTCCTGCTCGCGCTCGACGCGAAGACCGGCAAGCCAATCCCGACCTTCGGTACCAACGGGCAGGCGAACGTGATCCTCGACGTGCTGAAAGAGCGCTACCCGCAGGTCACCACGCCGATCAGCATGGGCTACTGGTTCACCAGCGCGCCGCAGGTGCACAACGGTGTTCTCTACATCGGCAGCACGCGCAGCGAGAGCCACATTCCGGGTGGACACGTCCTCGCGGTCGACGCGAAGACGGGCAAGGTGAAGTGGGTGTTCAACACCGTCCCGCAGGACGAACGCGACCAGGGCTGGGACATCGCGGGGCCGACGTGGGTCGGCGGCGAACGCAACGGCGGCGGCATCTGGGAGACGCCGTCGATCGATCCCGAGCTGAACCTGCTCTATGTTGCCGTCGCCAACCCGTTCGGCGACAGCACCAAGCGGGCCGGGACGAACCTCTTCTCGGATTCGGTCATCGCGCTGACGCTCGATACGGGAACGCTCAAGTGGTACTTCCAGCAGACGCACCATGACGTCTGGGACTACGACACCGGCAGCCAGCCGACGCTCTTCGACATGACCGTCAACGGCCAGCGGGTCAAGGCCCTGGCGAGCGCCAGCAAGAACGGCTTCGTCTACATTCTCAATCGCGAGACCGGGAAGCCGGTTCATCCAATCATCGAGACGCCCGTGCCGACGCATACCGATACCCCGGGCGAGCAGCCGTGGCCGACGCAGCCGATTCCCCACACGGCCAAAGGCAAGATGATGGAGCCGGCGAGCCCGGTCGTCGCCGTCGACATCCCGCCGGAGCAGCTCACCAGGTTCAAGATCGTGCCGATGTTCACGCCGTTCAGCCGCACCCAGATTCACGCTCCGGGAACGGGCGGCGGTCCGAATTACGGGCCGGTCTCCTACAGCCCGCGGACCGGCTACCTGTACGTGAACGCGATCGATCAGCCGACCAATTCGGGGCGCGGGCCGAAAGGCTATTTTTCCGCGTACGATCCGACCACCGGCGAGCTCGTCTGGCGGAAGATCTTCGAGGGGTTCGGCCAGGCCGGATCCGTCGTCACGGCGAGCGATCTCGTGTTCGTCGGAACGGGCAGCAACGAGGCCGGCTACTTCTTCGCGTACGACGCGAAGAAGGGCGACCTCCTCTGGAAGTTCAACACCGGGTCCGGCGTGTTCTCCTCGCCGTCGGTCTACATGGTCAACGGCGAACAGTTCATCACCGTCGGATCCGGCGGCGGCGAGCGCGGCCGGCGAGGCGGCGATTTGATTCTGTCCTTCGCATTGCCTAAAGAGCAGTAACACGTACAGAAGCGCGGTATTTAGAGAAGAGGGGTAGTCTGACGCCAGCGCCTGCGGCCATGCGAGCCCGAGGACAAGTAAATCCGAGGGCGAGCATCAGCGTAAGTTCGCGCCGGGGGTGGGGCCCCGGCGCCAGTGAAAAACATGAAACCCTTGTCTATGATTGAGGGCAGATTGGACTTTGACGGCAGCGCCTGCGGCTATGCCGCGCTGAGGAACCGGTTTTTATCCGAAGCGCGGCATCAGCGTCAGTTCGCGGCGGGGGTGGGGCCCCGCCGCCAGTGGAAAAAAGTAGACTGGCTGCCACTAGCAGTCCTTGTGCTGGTTGTCATGTCCGCCTGCGGAGGCTCTGAGCCCGCGCCGGCCGAGCCGAAGGTCGAACCGCCGGCAGTGGCGGTCTACGTCACCAACGAAACCTCCGGCGACCTGACGATCATCGATGCCGTCAAGGACACCGCAATAGCGACGATTCCGCTCGGCAAGCGGCCGCGCGGCATCGCGGCAAGCCCGGACCGCCGGACTCTCTACGTGGCTTTGAGCGGTTCGCCGGTCGCCGGCCCCGGCGTCGACGAGAGCAAGCTGCCGCCGCCCGATCGCAGCGCCGACGGGATTGGCGTCGTCGACATTGCCACCCGCAAACTGGTGCGCGTGCTCGAGAGCGGCACCGATCCGGAGCAGGTCGCCGTGAGCGCCGACGGCCGCTACCTGTACGTCGCCAACGAGGACGCTGCGTTGATGAGCATCGTCGATGCGACGAGCGGCAAGGTGACGGGGACGTTCAAGGTGGGCGAAGAGCCGGAGGGTGTGTCTGTACATCCAGCCAACGGGAACGTCTACGTGACGTCCGAGGATGCCGGCGCCGTCTTCGTCATCGATCCGTCGTCCAGAGTGCTCGCCTCGATCGAGGTCGGCCCGCGGCCGCGAACGATCGCCTTCCTGCCCGACGGCTCCAAGGCCTACGTCACCAACGAGAACGGCGCGAGCGTGACGGTGATCGACACCACCAAACTCGTGGTGGTCAAGACGATCGCGCTCGGCGACGGCATGCGGCCGATGGGCGCGGTGGCCTCGCCTGACGGTGCGTTCGTCTACGTCTCGACCGGACGCAGCCGGATGGTGCAGATCATCGATGCGCGCACCGACGCCGTCGTGGGAAGGGTCGAGGTGGGCACGCGGCCATGGGGCATTGCGATCTCTCCCGACGGGACGACGGTGTACACCGCGAACGGGCCCTCCAACGACGTGTCGGTCGTCGACGTCGCATCGCGAAAATTGATCGGCAAGATCCAGGCGGGGCGCGGGCCCTGGGGGATGATCGCCGTCGCCGCTGCGCGCTAGCCATCAGTCAGCAGTCAGCAGTCAGCAGTCCACAGTCAAACGGTCGAGTCGTCGGACCTCCTGACTGTTGACTGTCGACTGTCGACTGTCGACTGACAGAACTGTGATCGGCGATGACGAGTTCGCAATCAGCACGCGAATCGTGCGGCCCCGGGCTGATCAATCTGCTGACAATTTGCGCAACCGGGAATGGCAAGATCGTTGTTCTGTGCTACTCGTTGAGGCCGCGGGTTTCGAGCGGCGGCAGGAGATGAGTGCATGCTTGTGCGCAGTTTGGTGGCGTCGCTGATCGCGTCCGTGGGACTCCTCGCCTGGGCGCCGGTCGCGTCGGCGGAACTGGTGATGGTGCGCGTGGTCGGCGACAACGTCACCGTCAAGTCGCGTCCGTCGCGCATCGCCGACACGCTCGCGAAGCCGCAGGCCGACACCGTTTTGGAAGTGCTGGACAAGGAAGGCTCCTGGTTCTGGGTGCTCATCGCCCGCGACAATCACGGGACGCAGCGCGTCGGCTGGGTGAAGGAGAGCGACGTCGAGTTCGTCGACGGCGCGGTCGCGCGCTTCTTCCTGCCGAGCACGCCGATCCTTGATGGACGGGCCGCTGAAGAAGTTGCCGCCGAAGCCACGCCTGCGGAAGACAGCGTGGCGGACACAACCGTTGCTGAGGCGGCGGCGCCTGTTGCCGATCCGAGCCTTCCGGCAGAAGTGAAGCTTCAGGCTGAAGAGAAGCTGCCGCGGGAGGCGAAGGCGGAAAAAGTAGCAACGGTCGAGAAGCCGAAGAAGGTCGACGACCGCAAGCTCCGGAAGGCGGCGCAGGACTACGAGAAGGCGCTCCAGGCCTACGAGAAGCTTCAGTTCGCCGTGATGGCGACGGATCAGCCGCTCCTGCCCGTTGGCGAGCCGATCGTCGAACCCCTGTATTCCCTCCCAAACTAAGGAGCTTAGGAGCTGAGTTCCTTAGTTTTCAAAGTTCAGTTCGGCCGCCGCAATCCCCTGCTCACCGCAAATCGAATAGAAGAGAAACGTCCGGCCGCCGTCCTCGAACACTGCGGGGTCTCGGAGCTGTTTCACCGGACCCTTTACGTCGCCGGCGGTTGACGGCGCCCCTGGGAGATTCGGACATTCGTACGGTGCTTCAGGCCGTAGGATCTCGATCGCTTCGGACGTCCGCCACGTCTTCCAGTCCCCAGCAGTATCGATCGTGGTCATCATCACCCGTTCGGGGTCGTCGCCGATCGCGGTGAAGAAGACGAACAGCGTCGCGCCGCGCTGCAGCAGCTGCGACGTGACGAACGCGTCCTGCGTACGGCCCGCCGGCGAATGGGTTTGGTCCTGGCTGGAACACTGCGGACGCGTCGGCGGAGCGGAGCAGCAGCCCGAGACGCGCCATCCCGTACAGCCTGCCCCCGTCGTGCGGGAACACGCGCAGATAGCTGGTGCGCGTGATCGGCGGCTGCGTGACGAAGGACAGTCCGTCACGAGATTCGGCGGACTGCGTGTACTGGCCGTATCCGTTCTTCTGCGCCCAGGCCCTCGCCGCCGATTCGCCGACCGGCCATCGCTGCCCTTCGGTGAACCAGCCGTGGAACCACATCACGAGGCGACGGTTGGTGTGGTCCACGTATATCTCTGGCGACGCAACGTGCGTGTAGAAGTTCTCGAGGTTCTCGGGTGGGTCGGGCTGCGGACGGTGGAAGGCGGTGTTCGCCACCGGCACGACGCCAGGCTCGTGAATCCGCCACGGACCTTCGATGCGATCGGCGTAGGCGAGGCGGATGAAGGCGCCCATATGGTGGGCGAAATACATGTAGTAGCGGCCGAGCGGCCGCTCGACCCAGTCCGGCACGCGGATGATCGACGGCCCGTTGACGTTGTCGCCGAGCGATGGCGCCGAATTGAGCGTGACGAGCGGGTTCTGCGGCAGCCGTCGCGCCGTGACGCGAGCTGGGCGGTCCTGGGCGGACGGATAGGTCGCCGCCATCGCGGCCAGTAGCGTCACGGCGAAGCCGAGCCCACGTACGCGCATCCGACAGCGGCTAGAATACCCGTCGCAGGGAGGGTCCGTGAAGAAGTTCTACCTCGCGCTGCTGGCCGTCACGCTCGGCTCTGCAACAATCCTGTCCCAGGACAGGGCCGCCGATCGCCAGTTCCTCCTCGATCGCGCAAAATCGCTGGAGCTCGCCACACCGTACGTGCCGCCGCCCGGCGATGCGCTCGAGCACCACACCGCGGGGTTCGCCAAGATCATGTGCTCGGCGGTGTTCATCACCGGCCTCGATCCGGACTTCGCCGCCGAGAACGTCGGCTATTTCATCAGCCCGTACGCCGAGCGCGCCAAGGTCGGCAAGCCGGTTGTCGACCGCGCCGCGAAGGCGGTGCACATCACCCTGCCCAACGGCACGCGCCGGACCGCGCGATACGTCGGCGATCAGGGATGTGTCGTGCTACCGGCGGGCAAGTCGGAGCTGAACTTCACGCCGACGGCCGTGCCGCGGGGCACACGGCCGAACCCTTCGGCGTCCTGGCCGGCAGGGGACGCGGCTGTCGGCGCAGTGCCGCCTGGTGTTGATGTCGACAAACTGAGACAGGCCGTCGATGCCGCGTTTACGCCTGCCGAAGGGCTGACCGCGGCGCTGGCGATTGTCTGGCGCGGTCAGCTCATCGCGGAGCGGTACGGTTCTGGCATCACCGCGCAGACGCCGCTCGAAAGCTGGTCGATGACCAAGAGCCTCACGTCGACGCTGATGGGAATCCTGATTCGGCGGGGCGATTACGAGCTGTGGCAGCCGGCTCCGATCCCCGAGTGGCAGACTCCGGGCGACCCGCGCGCGAAGATCCGCATCGGCGACATTCTCCAGATGTCGAGCGGCCTTCGGATCAGGGCGCCGCAGGACCCCGGCTATGACGCGTCGGGTCCGTATCCCGATCACCTCTATCTCTACACCGGGCCGGATGCCCACCGCTACGCCGCGACCCGGCCGCAGCAGTGGCCGCCGGCGACGGTCGGCCGCTATCGCAACACGGATCCGGTCCTCATCAGCTATCTGATTCGGCTTGCGGTCGAGAAGCGCGGCGAACAGTACCTGACATTCCCGCAGCGCGCCCTGTTCGACAAGCTCGGGATCCGCACGATGGTGTTCGAGACGGATGCTCAGGGCCACTTCCTGGGCCAGGGTCTCGTGCTCGGATCGGCGCGTGACTGGGCGCGCCTCGGACTCCTGTATCTGCGCGACGGCGTATGGGACGGTGAGCGGATGCTGCCGGACGGCTACGCGAAGTTCGTGAGTACCATCGCGCCCGCGTGGCTCGCCGACAAGCGGCTCATTTACGGGGGTTTCTTCTGGGTCAACGGCGACGGCACGTTCCCGGTGCCGCGCGAGGCGTATTACATGTCGGGCGCCGGTGGCCAGACGACCCTGATCGTGCCCTCACACGATCTCGTCGTCGTCCGCATCGGCCACTTCAAGGGCGCGACACCGGGAGGCGCGAGCTTCCGCAAGTCGCTCGCGCTGTTGATGGAAGCGTTGCCGGTAAAGTGATCCTGCTCAGCCAACGGAGAGGCTGGAGGAAACGGATTAACAACGTTCTCCGTTTCGTCTCCGCCGCTCCGGTGCCCACATCGTCCAAGTCTCACCGTCCAAGCTCCGTTGTGTAGAACGGCTCGAGACGATCGATCGCCTCGACCGGCATCGTCTTCACATCCCACTGGAACAGTCGAACCACGATCTGATCCGGGGTGAAATCGAGCAGCGTGAAGCCGTGCTGTTCGATCGGCTTCACCGCTTCGGCGACGTCGAGATGAGTCGGGACCCCCGGTGCCACGCCGCGGAACGCTGATGGCCAGCCGCCGGGTCCGGTGCCGATCGGACCGGAGAGCACCGTGGTGATCGGCGTCTTGTCGAGCGCCAGCCGGCCGGATCGGCGGATCTCACCCGCGGCGAGGGCGTGCAGGTCGCCGCTGATCATCAGCCTCGTGCTGCGCTTCATAGAGCCGATCGCCGCAACGATGCGATCGTGCTGCGCCAGCCATCCCGGCTGCCAGTACGGCTTCGCAGTTGCCGCGCTCAACCGGCCGTCAGCCCCCAGCCCGTCGGGATACCACTCGCCCCACTTGCCGGCCGACCAGCCAACCGGATTCGACGGCGCATGCACGACGTGCGCGGCGTCGGACGCGGCGCTGCGGCCGAGAAGCCATTTCTCGACCTCGTTGTCGAGAAACACCGCCGTCGGACCGGCAAGCGTGAGGGTGCGGCGGACGTCGTACAGCAGGATCTCGGCGAGCCGTCCGTAGCGGAGCGTCCCGAAGCTTTCCGACAGCTCGCCGCGATCGCTGGTCGACGACCACGGCAGGCTGGGCCGCGTGGCGTCCGTCAGAAACTCGGGGTAGTACAGCTGCTGTGTAGAGCGGGCGAGCTGCAGCTGGAACCACGGCGGCGGGAACGTCACGATCAGGTCGGTTCCCTCGTCGTTGTCGAAGTAATCGTGGTCGTCCTGCAGGAAGAAGATGGGCGTCGATCGGAAGTCGCTGCCGTAGACCGGCACGATCTGCGGAGCGGCCGCTCGCTTGAGCACCGCTTCGTTGCTGGTGCCGAGCGCGGCCGCGGATCGGTCGAAGCTTTTCCACCGCGCGGTGTAGAGGCCGTCGGCGCCTGCCCGCGGCGCGTGCAGATCCCAATAGACGTGATCGCCGCAAGCGATCGCGGCGTCCGGCGCGAACGACAGACCGCGGCGGAGCAGGCGATTGCGGACCGCCGTCGGCAGGTTGCCGGCAGTCAGGCTGGCGCTCTCCGGACCGCCGGCGCACGTGAAGAACAGCAGCCGGAATCGATCGGGTCGCGCGACGGCCGCCGGAAATGTCGACAGTTCCCAGGGCTCACAGAGGGCGGTGCCACTCGAGGTGATGAGCGCGAGGTTGTAGCGCGTCGCTGGTTGGAGCCCGGCCGCATAGAACTGCCAGCACTCGCCGCCGGTATCGTTCATCCGGCCCTGAACGGTGAGTCCGGTCGCGCCAGCGCGGCCTCCCGCAGCATTGATGCGGAGCGCGGGCGCGCCGCTGAGCGGCTGCGTGAAGGACGTTTTCAGCAGGAGGCGCGTGTCGTTGACCGTCGGCAACAAGTGCCGGACGCTTCCCGGATCCCACCCGCCACTGGCGGGCCGGGCCGTCTGCTGCGCGAGTACATCGGCAGGCCATGCAGCCGCGACGGCTCCGAGCGTCCCACGCAGAAAAGAGCGGCGATCCATGAGCGTTCTACGTTCTTCGTTCTACGTTCTTCGTCCTTCGTTCTTCATTCGCAACGGTTAGCCGAACGAAGAACGCAGAACCAAGAACGGATTTACCGCGCTGCCGTCGTGGGCGCTGGAGTCGACCGTGCAGGGACTTCGAACACCCAGAGCATCGCCCCGGCATCGGCCGGATTCAGAATCTCCGGGACGAGCGATCGAGTAGCTGTTCGACTGATAGCCGCCCGGGCCGACGATCGCGGCGACGAACTCGCGGCCGCTCGCCGAATAGGAAATCGGCGGCGCAGCTCGGCGCGTTGTTCAGGCGGGTCGTCCAGAGCGTCGCGCCGGTTGCCGCATCGTGCGCCCGGAACGTGCGATCGAGCGACCCGGCGAACACGAGCCCGCCGCCGGTTACGAGCGTGCCGGCCGTGAGCGGCGCCCGCTGACGTTCGATCCACACGGTCTTGCCGGTTTCGAGGTTGAGCGCCTGAAGGCGTCCGTACTTGCCGTCGCTCGCCGGCCGCGGCCGCACCGTCCATCGCACGCCGGTCGACAGGCTGCCTCGCTCGCCCGCCGGAACCGGCACGAGATCCATGCACGCCTCGGTGATCGGGATGTAGAGGATCTTCGTGGCCGCGTCGTACGCCGTCGGCAGCCACCCGCGCCCGCCGCTGACATGCGGACAGACCATCTTGGTCTGGCCGTCGCCAGGCACCAGCTCCTGGCTGACTCGCTTGGCGCCCGTCTTCGGGTCGATCGCCATGACGACGTTCTGCAGGCCGAGATCGATCGACGAGACAGTACTGGCCGGTCTGCGACGTCGAGGATGTCGAAGATCATCTGCTTGCCGCCGGTGACGACGACGTCGCGCACCGCGCCGTCGACGCGCAACTGCATCACCTGCCGCTCGAACGCGCAGTCGAGATCCCACTGGCCGTTCGCCTGGTGCTGGAAGTACCAGGCGAGCTGTCCCGTGTCCGGATTGAGCGCGAGCGTCGAGTCGAGGTAGAGCGCGTCGTTGTTGACGCCGTCGGCCTGGACGAGATCGCGGAGCGGGCCGGTGTCGTAGGTGTTGCCCGGCGCGAAGAACGCGAGGTTGTGCACCGGATCGTAGCTCCCGGGAATCCACACCGACCCGCCGTTGCGCTTGTCGAGCGGCATCGCGTTCCAGCGAGTTGCCGCCAGGCTCATCGGGCCGCGCGATCGTGTAGAAGCGCCACGCTTCCTTGCCGGTTTCGGCGTCGAGCGCGACGATGTAGTTGCCGCCCTCGACGCGTCCCGTGGTCCCGACCATCACCTTGTTGCGCGCGACGAGCGTGCCGCCGGTCAGGCGGATAGCCGGTCTTCGGATCGCCGACCGCCTGATCCCACACCACTCGGCCGGTCTTCACATCGAGCGCGACGATGTGGACGTCGGAGGTGGGCACGTAGAGCCGCGTGCCGTAGATCGAGAGGCTGCGCTTGTGGCTCGGCGGCACGCCCTGCGGCAGCCGGCGCGAATACTGCCAGAGCAGGTCGCCGGTCGCGGCGTCGAGCGCCTGGACCTTGTCGCCGAACCCGAGAACGAACATCACGCCGTCGTGGACGATCGGCGTGGTGGCGTTCTGTCCCGCGGGCAGCGACCAGCTCCACGCAGCGCGCAGATCGCCGACGTTCGTCTTGTTGATCTTCTTCAGCGGGCTGAAGCCGTACGCGTCGTAGGTCCGCCGCCACGGTCAGCCACTCGCCGTCGCCGGGCCGTGTCGAGCATCGCCTCGGTGACCGGCGTGATTTTCTGCAGCGGATTGGCGCGCGCTGGTGCGGGCGGCACGCTGGCGCCTGGTGCGAGTCCGCCGCCGCCGCCGCGCGGCCAGGAGGGCAACGCCAGCGCCTTCAGCGCCGACGCCGAGGCCGGCAACGTCCGCTCGCCGGCGCGCACGCCGTTCTCGCGCAGGATGTAGGCCAGCAGGTCCGCGTAGCTCGTCGTCGCCGAGCGAACCCGGCCGCGCCGGCGGCATCGAGGTGCTCGTCTTCGTGAACAGCGCCTCGGGTGATCTGATCGCCCCACTTCTGACGGAAGTCCAGCCCCGACAGCGGCGGCGCGAACGCGCCGTCGTCGAGGTTCGCGCCGTGGCACGACGCGCAGTGCTCGGCGTACGCCGCCTGCCCTCGCTCGGCCTGTGCGGCGGTAAAACCGACGGCAGCGGGCCTGGGGGCCTGGGCCGCGAGCTGACTCGAAATCGCGGCGAACACGGCCGCCGCCGCGAGCGCCGTCAGGCTCGAGATGCCGATGCGCCGACCCCGCGAGAATCGCAACTGCGATGCCATAGATCCCTCTTGTGCGAACAACCGCTGAGTGCCGGCCATTATCGCACCGCTACTGCGCTGCGGTCACGGAGTTGATCGGAGCTAGACGGTTCAACACGGTGACACGGTGACGCGGGGATGCACGGGGGTGTCGCGCTGCGGCGCGCGACCGCCCCGCGAAGCGGGGCGCCGGTGATGAAAGAGCGCCTGAAAATACAAACCACGTTGATTGTGCGGTTTGCATTTTCACGCGCTCTTTCGTCACCGGCATGCGGCCGGCTTTGCCGGCCGCGGTCGCGCTCGGCATTTTCCGTGTCGTCTCCGTGTCTTCGCGGCTCCGTGTTGAACCGTTTGCCTCCGCAACCTCCGCGGCCGACGCGTCACGGTAACCCGAGCGCCACGTACTCCGCGGGCGTATCGTCGTCGCCGGTCCCTCTGGTGCCGCCGCGCGACTGGGCCTCAAGCGGATGACGCTGCAGTCGAAGATGCAGCGTCTGGCGTTTTAGAACGTCATCTGCCCCCCAACCGCGAACAGCCGGCCCTGCAGGATGGCAGTTGGCTGGTCCAACCGTGGGCCGTAGGCTTCGACCGTGGCCAGGATGCTGTCCGAGTTGAGCACGTTGAACAAGTCGACCTGCACCTGGAAGCTGGTCCGGGCGTACCGGAACTTCTTGGCGAGCCGCAGGTCGATCTGGTTCCAGCGATCGAGATACTTGGTGCCAGGCTGCAGGAGCGGCACGGTCACGCTCGTGACCGTCAGGCTCGGCAGGATATTTCGATTGACCACGTAATCGATGTTGCTCGACGGATCCGGCACCCTGTTGAGCGCGGGATCGTAGACGTTGTCCTGACGGTCCGTCCCGGTTGGCGAACCGGGATATCCCTGCCACGTTCCACTCAACTGAATTCCATAGGGCAGCGGGTATGAACCCGCGATCTTGAACTGCGTCAGGTAGGGAATGTCGAGTTCACGCTGATCGCAGAACCGAAGGCTGTTCAGGTTCTCGACCTCGCAGGATGCGGTCAGCGTGCGGCCGATGCTGGTGCCGCCGAAGACGCTGCCGCCGCCGATCCGCGCGTTGAACCCGACGTCGACGCCGTTGTACCACTTGCCGTTCTGGTCCGAATTCTTGTCCACGTTCTGCACCTGGCCCACCTTGTTCGCGGCGAGGTTGTAGATCGGGATCATCTCGCCGGGCACGGCCGGGTTCGGAATGTTCACGATGCCGTAATCGCTCGGAGACACGAGGATGTTGTCGGTCCAGAACAGACGATGGAAGGCGCGGTGCACCCAATTGGCTGACACCGAGACGCCGCGGAACACCTCGCGCTGGACGCCGACGCTCGTTTCCCACTGATAGGGCCGCCGGATGTCCGGGTCGGGGATGCGGTTGCTCTGACCGCTGATATTGAACGGCGACACGACCGGCCCAATCTCGTTGTCCTGCGCGATGTCGTCGCCGTTCACATCCCGCCAGGTGCGGCGATCCGTCTGGATCACCATCGGGTTGTAGACAGCGGCGAATCCGACGGTCGAGAACGCCATCATGTACTTGCCGACGTGCGCCTTGATGGCCGTCTTGCCGTCGTCGAACACGTCATACGCGCCGCCGATCCGCGGCGCCCAGTCGCGCCAGTTGGGCAAGTTCTCGATCTTGTCGAACTGCCGTGCCGGGACGAACCGTCCCGCCGGTGAGAACTGCTCGGGCACGTAGGTGTTGAACGCCTCGTAGCGGATGCCGGGGTTGATCGTCAACCGCTTATAGGTCCACGAGTCCTGGACGAAGAGGCCGAGGTCGTACTGGATCGTTTCCCCCGCCCACTGCGGCGTGTTGTACACCATGACCGATTGTGGAGAGCGAACGCCGTTGACGGTCTGGTATTCCTGATACAAATCCATGCCGCCGTTGATCGTCCGGGAGTGCTGGTTGCCGCCCTTGCCGAGTTGCATGCCGGTTTTGAACGAGTGAGAACCGGTCACGTACGAAGCCGTCGCCGAGAAGGTGTGGCGGTCCGGCACACGCCAATAGTACGGGCCAATCGGCGCCGTCCATCGCTCGGTCGTGTTGCGATCGAGCCTGCCGACGTCGCCGGCCTGCCAACTCGGCTGCGCCTCCTGCGTCGAGTAGGTTTCGTCGTTCTCCGACCAACCGCCCTCGACGAGCAGCCTGTTGGTCAGCGTCCCGGTGTACTTGGCCTGCGCGGTGAAGTACCGCTTCGGGCTGCGGACTCCGCATGCTTCCTCGGAGGAGAGCGCCGGGCACTCGTGCCCCCTGAACTTGACGATTCGATCGAGATACGCGGAAAACTTGTGCGAACGTGACACCTGGAACGTCACGCGCGCCGCGCCGCTCTTGATGACGTTGTCATCGACGGTAGGACGACCCAGATCCGGAACATTTTGCTGGCGGGTCGGATCCGCGTTGTAAAAAGAATCGGTAATCGTCTGATCGACGCCCCAGCGGCGGAACGTGCCGTAGATCCAGATGCGATCCTTCCGAATGGGCCCGCCGGCCCCGAAGTTCTGATCGAAGATCCGCTCGACCCGGTTGGGCGCACGCAGTCCCGTGGCCTTGAGTGCCTCCGTAAAGTTGTCGCTCTGCCACGACCCGGGCGTCTGCGAGACGAACACGGAGCCCTTGAATGCGTTGCCGCCTTCTTTCGGAATCATGTTCAAGCGGACACCCGAAGCGGGGACCTCCGCGCCAAGCGCGCTGGTCTGATAGCTCATTTCGTCGAACATGCCCTGGTTGAAATAGTTCTGGATCGCGCCGTCCCCCTCGATGCCATTCACGCTCATGCCGTCGACTTGAATCGCGTTGTCGCGGCGCATCGATCCGTGCACGGCAATGTAGGTCTGCTGCATCCCCGCCGTGCCGCCGACATCGGGCGCGCTGATGGTGACGCCGGTCAACATGGCGCCTGTCCCCCAGATATTCCGGCCGGTTGGAATGGCATCGAGCAGGTCGCGGGTGAGCACCTGCTGCTGCGTCGCGCTCTGCACGTCGACAATCGGCGTCTGCCCCGACACGATGATGCTTTCCTCGAGCGCGCCGACGCGCATGTCCGCGTCGATCGTCGCCGTGAAGTTGGCCGGGAGGTTGATGCCTTCGCGCCGGATCGTGTTGAAGCCGGTCAGCGTGAAGACGATCGTGTAGTCGCCCGGCCGCAAATCGATGATGCGATACTGCCCCGCGCCGTCGGTGACGGCGGCCCGCGTTTTCTCAATGAGGGCTGGGCTGCTGGCCTCGACGGTAACTCCGGGCAGGACTGCGCCGCTGGTGTCTTTCACGACACCGGCGATTCCGCTCTGGGCCTCGGCAGGGCGGGAGAGTAGACCCAGCGCGATCACAACACTCGCAGCAAATGCGAGCCGGGTGACAACCCCTTTCATGGTGACCTCCTTCCAAAGAAGCCGACGCCTCGCGAACGACGCGTAAGAACCTCAATGAGGACGGACGGTCTAGAGGCTCGACGCTAGACCTGAGCTGAAATGAAGTCAACACCCAGTACGCGCTTGAGCAACCTCAAGAGCGCACGCAGCGCGCGGCGAAACTGAGCTATTGGATTTTCAGCTCGTTCAGGAGCCGCGGCACGCCGGCAGGGCGACGACCCAAAGCTCTGCTATCGTGTCAGGCACTTCAAGGTCGGGGTACCGCCATCATCACGGCAGTCCCAGCGCTACGTACTCGGCGGGGGTGTCGTCATCGCCGACCGCGACGACGATGTACTGCTTGCCTTCGAACATGTAGGTGATCGGCGCGCCGGTCGTGCCGGCGGGCAGCGACATGCGCCAGAGCGTGGCCCCGGTCGTCTTGTCGAGCGCCTTGAAACCGTCGCCGCCGTAGCCGGGCGCGGTCTCGGCCGGCATGTCGGGCGGACGGCGCGGCGGACCGGCGGCCATCGCGGGCGAGCCCTCGCCGATGAACAGCAGCGTCCTCGTCAGCACCGGCGCCGGACGGCCCGGGTTGCCGAGCGGAGGCAGCTTGAGGTGCTGGATCGCCGGGTGATTCCTGGGGCCGTCGCCGTTCGCCACCATCCAGCGGTGATCGCCGGTGTTCAGGTCGATCGCCGTGACCCGTCCGTACGGCGGCTTGAACAACGGCAGGCCGCGCGGGCCCGCAATCCACTGTCGTGTGCCGCGTGTGTATCTCAGGTTGGTCCGCTTCGGATCGCCCTCGACGATGTCGGCGACGAAAGGCGTGGTGATCGATGGCACGTAGAGCCACCCGGTCTCCGGGTCGAACGCGCCACCCTGCCAGTCGGCCCCGCCCACCGAGCCGGGCAGCTGAATCGTGCCGCGCGTGCCGCCGGGCGCGTCGCTGCGAATCGACGGCGGCGTGAACAGCGGGCCGGTGACGTATCGCTTCGTGATGGCGATCGCTTCCTCGCGCAACTCGGGCGTGAAGTCGATCAGGTTGTCGATCGTCGAGCCCTGCCGATCGTACGGCGCGGGACGCGTCGGGAAGGGCTGCGTCGGCGCGGCGATCTCGCCGGGTGTCGATGACGCCGGCACCGGCCGTTCGACGATCGGCCATACCGGCGTGCCGGTGACGCGATCGAACACGTACGCGAACGACTGCTTCGTGAGCTGGACGACCGCGTTGATCCGTCGTCCGCCGACCGTGATGTCGGCGAGGATCGGCGCCGCGGGCGGATCGTAGTCCCAGAGATCGTGGTGGGTGAGCTGGAAGTGCCAGACGCGCTCGCCGGTGTCGGCGCGCACGCACACGAGGCTCTGTCCGAACAGGTTGTTGCCCAGCCGGTGCCCGCCGTACATGTCGCTCGTCGGCGAGGTCACCGGCATGTAGACGTAGCCGCGCTCCTCGTCCGTGCTGAACAGCGACCAGACCGGCGCCTGTCCGCTGTACTTCCACGAGTCGCCTTCCCACGTTTCGACGCCGAACTCTCCGGCTTGCGGGATGACGTGGAACTGCCAGCGGATCCTCCCGGTGCGCACGTCGTACGCCCGGACATCGCCGCGCGGCTGCTCCTTGTTTTGTGGCGAGTCGGTCATCGATCCGCCGATCAGCACCACGTCGCGGATGACGTGCGGCGCGCCGGTCCAGCGGAAATCGCGCATCAGCGGGCCGAGGCCGAGGTTGAGATCGACGCGGCCGCGCTCGCCGAAGTCGGGATAGACGCGGCCCGTCGCTGCGTTCAACGCATACAGGTACTGGCCGCGCTGCACGAGAATCCGAGCGTCCTTGCCGTCGGTCCAGTAGGCGACGCCGCGCGTGCTGTCACCGGTCAGCGTGTCGCCTTCGAACGGCTCCTGGACCCAGAGCGTGCGGCCGGTGCCGGGATGGAACGCCTCGGCCAGGCCGATGCCGTTCGGGCTGTAGAGCACGCCGCCGATCATCAGCGGTGAGGCGCGGAAGTTGCTCGAGAACCTCAGCTTCGGGTCGCGCGTCGTCAGACTGGCATCGACCGCGGGACGGCGCCAGAGGATCTGCACCTTCGCGACGTTGTCCTTGTTGATTTGATCGAGCGGCGCGTACTTGGTGCTCCCGAGGTCGCCGCCATAGCTGCGCCACTCGCCGTTGCGGATGCCGTGCTGCGCGCCGACCGAGCCCAGGACCGCGGATGCTGCGAGAGTGGAGGCGACGAGGTGCCGCAGGTGGCGTCTCATGGAGCCCTCGCGGATGGAGTGGTTTCGAGTGCCGCGAGTTTACACCGGGTCAGGCCACCAGGCCGCGGGCATGTCAGGCGGGGTCGGCCGTCTGGGTCGTGCGCACCTTCCCTCTATATGTCCATACTACTGGGCCCCGTTTGCGCCAAGATAGCGACTGCATGAGGAACGATCGATGAGAGCAATCTTGAAAGGCCTGTGCATGGCCGCTGGCACGGCACTGCTCTTCACCGTCGTCGCGGCTCAGACGCCGCGCGACCCCGACTGGGCGGCGCTGCAGAAGGAAACGCTGGCCCACTTCCAGGCGCTGGTGCGCTTCGACACGCAGGACCCGCCGGGACGCGAGCAGGAGGCGGCCGACTACCTTCAGAAGGTCCTGACGAACGAAGGGATCCCGGTCGAGGTGTTCACGCTCGACAAGGGGCGCCCGAACATCGTCGCGCGGCTGAAAGGCAGCGGGCGCAAACGGCCGCTGCTCATCATGGGACACACCGACACGGTCAACATCGATCCCGCCAAGTGGACGCATCCGCCGTTCGGCGCGGTCGTCGCCGACGGCTTCGTCTACGGACGCGGCACGGTCGACGACAAGGACAACGTGGTGGCGTCGCTGATGACGATCCTGACGCTGAAGCGCCTGAACGTGCCGCTCGATCGCGACGTCATCTTTCTCGCTGAATCCGGTGAGGAGGGCAGCACCCGCGTCGGCATCCAGTTCATGGTCAACGAGCACTTCGCCGCGATCGACGCCGAGTACTGCATCGCCGAGGGTGGCGGCATCACGCGCGAGGGCGGTCAGGTCCGCTACGCGGCGGTTCAGACCGCCGAGAAGCTGCCGCGTGCCATCGAGCTCACGGCGCGGGGGCCGGCCGGTCATGGCTCGGTGCCGCTCACGACAAACGCGATTGCCAGGCTGTCGTCGGCGGTCGGCACGGTTGCGTCATGGCGGCCGCCAATGAAGCTGAACGAAACCACCGGGATCTATTTCAAGCGCCTGGCCGAGATCTCCACGCCGGAGCAGGCGAAGCGTTACCGGGACGTGTTCAGCTTCGATCCCAAGGTGCAGGCCGAGACGTTCGAATACCTGAGGGAGCACGAGCCGCGGCACGCCTCGATGCTCGTCTCGTCGATCTCCCCGAACATGATCCAGGCCGGCTACCGCGTGAACGTCATCCCTTCCGAAGCGAAGGCGACGCTCGACGTGCGGCTCCAGCCCGGCGAGGATGCGGACAAGTTCCTTGAAGCCGTACGGGCGCTGATCAACGATCCAAACGTCGACGTCCGCTACGGCGCGCGGGCGTCGCGTCCGGCGACCGAGCCATCGAGGCTGACGACCGAGGTGTTCCCGGCAATCGAAGCGGCCGTCAAGCGGCTCTACGGAGCGCCGACGCTGCCGACGATGGGCACCGGCGCGACCGACATGGCGTTTCTGCGCTCGAAGGGCATCCAGTGCTACGGCATCGGGCCGGCGACCGATACCGAGGACGGCCCAAAAGGCTTCGGCGCGCATTCCGATCAGGAGCGGATTTTGGTCAGCGAGCTGCACCGCTTCGTGCAGCTCCACTACGAGGTCGTGCGCGATCTCGCCGGCGCGCAATGATCGAGCGACACGAGGACTCGATGAACCGTCAGCTGACCTCTGTTGCCGTTGCAATCTGGATGCTCTTCGCCGCAGGTACCTCCGCCCGATCGACTCAGAGCCCTGCGCCGTCGGATCTGCGCGCGGCGCTCGAGGGCACCTGGCAGCTCGAGGAGTGGCACGTCGGCGGCCAGGTGCTGAGGCCGCCGCAGGCGGACGGCCGATGGTCTAACCGCGACGGCGTCGTCCTGTTCACGCTGCATCGGACCGGCACGGCCGAGTCCAACATGGGATGGGGCGTCTACGAGATGACGGCGGATACCTGGGGCTACCGTTACGCGCACATGCAGACGACGAGCGGTCCCATCGGCGGGCCGTTCAAGATCAACGTGACGCAGCCGGCCGAGATGCGGTGGTTCAAGATCCGGCGGGAGCAGGGCAAGGTCGTGCTCGAAGGCGCCGGCGACGACCGGCGCGAGTACGAGGGCCCGTTCTTCACGTTGATGCAGAAGGGACAGATCATCCGCAAGTGGCGCCGAGTCTCGTAGGTAATCGACGAGCGAGACTCGGCCTCGCGCGGGCTTTGAGTACCATCACCCTCAAGGAGCGGGCACACGATGACGCATGGACGAGCGACGGCATTCATTCTGACGTGGGTTCTTCTCTATGGGAACGGCGGTGTCGGGGCACAGCAGCCAGCGGCCACGCCCCAGGCGCTCACCTACGACATGGCGTTGAAGGCGATGGATGCGGCCGAGGCTGAGGCGCGACGGAACAAATGGAACGTGACCATCGTGGTGACCGACGCCGCGGGCATTCCGATGCAGCTGCGACGACTGGATGGCGCGTCCCCACGCTCGTACGACATCGCGATGCGCAAGGCGGCGACCGTCGTCGCCTCCAAACTGGCGACGTCGGCCTACGGCGTCCAGGTGAAAGAGGGCAGGGTGAAGGAGGTGCCGAACGGCATCGCCTTCGCGGGTGGCGTGCCCATCATGCGCGGCAGTGAATTGATCGGCGCCGTCGGGACGAGCGGTGTCCAAGCCATTCAGGACGAGCAGGTCTCGCAGGCCGGCGCCAACGCCATCAAGTAGCCGATCGCGGCAGCGCGTACGCGATGTTGCCGACAGAATGCGCGCCATGATCGTTCCCTTCATCAAGACGCCGTGACGACACGGGACGACGCCCGGTCCCGTGCCCGCGAGCTCTGCGCGCAGTTCACGGCCGAGGGAAAGGCCAGCGAGTGGTTCGAGGCGTTCTACCGCGAAGCGCGTGAGGGCCTGACGGCGGTTCCCTGGGCGGACCTGGCGCCGAACACGCACCTGTGCGAGTGGCATGGACAGACCGGCTACGACTTTCGCGACAAGCGGTGCCTGATCGTCGGATGCGGCCTTGGCGATGACGCGGAGTATCTGGCGGAACACGGCGGACGGGTGACGGCGTTCGACATTGCGCCGACCGCGATCGCGTGGTGCCGCGAACGCTTTCCCTCATCGCGCGTCGAGTACACCGCGGCCGACCTGCTGGCGCTGCCGGCGGAATGGGAACAGCAGTTCGACTTCGTGTTCGAGGCGAACACATTGCAGGTGCTGGCGGCAGAGCTCAGACCGCAGGCCATGCGGCGACTTGCCGGCCTGGTGGCGCCGAGCGGCACGCTGCTCGTCGTCTGCAGGGGCCGCGAGCCTTCGGAGCCGCCTGGCCCGATGCCGTGGCCACTGACCCGTGAAGAACTGATCGCCGGCGTTGGCGCCCTCCAGCTCGTCACCTTCGGCGAGCATGACGACGCCGGGGACCCGCCGGTGCGGCGGTTCCGTGCCGGCTTTCGCCGTTGAGCGGCACGTAGTGTCCGGCTTCAGCCTGACGTGTCGTAGCGTCCGGCTTTGGCCGGACGACGCCAACTGTTTTCGGTGCTAACATCCGCGCCGCGATGGATCCTGGTGTCGCTGGCGGTCTCGTCGGTGGCGTGATGGGGTTGGCTGGCGCCGCCATCGGGACATACCTCAGCATCAGGAACACATCCGGACCGCGCGAGCGTGCGTTCATGGTGCGAATCGCGTCAGTCGCGTGGGCCGCAATCACGGCGTTCCTGGGTGCGTTGTTCCTGGTTCCGTTTCCGTACAAGTGGCTGCTGTGGGTGGCATACGTGCCGGCGCTGGTCACCGCCATTCTGTGGTCGAACCGCCGCCAGCGTGGGATTCGTGCCGAGGAAGGCGCCCGGTAAGGCAGGGGAGGGGACGATGAGTGTCAGGGTGAGTTTTGGAAAGTTGCTGGCGGTCGGGGCCCTTGTTGCCGTCGCGGTCTCGCTTGGCGGTCGAGTTCCCACCGCGGCGCAAATCCCGCGTCCGAGTCCGAGCGCGAGCGATCGCGCCACGTTCGTCGGCACGTACCGGCTGGTCTTCACCGAGGTCAAGGACGCCAAGGGGCAGTGGTCAAGGACGCCGAACTTCAACTCGATCGGCTACATCACGTATGCCGACACCGGCCACATGGGCGTGCACATCATGCCGCGCAACCGTGCGCGCTTCGCGGAGAACCAGCCGACCCCTGATGAGGCGGTTGCCGCCATCCGGGGCTACACGGCGTACTTCGGACCATTCACCGTGGACGAGAATCGCAAGATCGTGACGCACCAGCGGATCGGCACCATCAGGCCCGGACAACCGCCGCCTTTCCTGCGGTACTACGAATTCACCGGCGACCGCCTGATCCTCACGCCGGTGCCCGCCAATAACGGCAGCAGGGAAGAGGCGACGAACCGGCTGGTCTGGGAGCGTCTGCCGAACGCGCCGCTCTCGGCGGAAGAGAAGAAGTTCGTCGGGTTTCACAAGCTCCTGTACACGGACAACTACCGGATGAAGGACGGCAAGGAAATCTTCCACGGCGATCGCGTCGAGACGCGAGCCAACACCTCGTGGATCATCTACACGCCGACCGGCCACATGATGGTCCACCTGATGGACAACAAGGGGCGGTCCGAGTACGTCGGCGCGCAGGCGACCCCGCAGGAAGCGCTGGCCGCATACCGCACATACAGCGGGTACTTCGGGCGGTTCACGACCTACGAGAACCACACCCCGGCGTTCGTGCTGCACAACCAGCAGGGCACGCTCCGGCCGGGCGGCGAGAACGACGCGACCAAGCGGTTCTATCAGTTCACGGGCAACGTGCTGAGGCTCGGGACGCCGCCGAGTGTGAACGCGGCCGGCGAAACGACCGGCGGCCACCTCTACTGGGAGAAGATGCCGGCCACCAAGAACTGAGGAACTGAGGAACCGAGGAACTGAGGAGGAGCTGAGGAGCTGAGGCACGTGGCAGCGCCGCTAGTTGCGATCCGGCGTGCGGCGGCGGCGGCCGCGGGCGGCATGCTACTCGTTGCGCTGAGCCTCGAGGGCTTTCAGGCCCCGGGGACCAGTTCGCGCACGCGCATCCTGCTCGATGAAGCGCACCACAACCTGTTCGCGGCGGCCGCCAGTGGCTACAGATCATTCGTGCGGCTGGTCACCGAGGAGGGGTTTTCAGTCGCGACCTGCTCTTCTCGCGTGCTGCTGGTCTGATTGGTGATCATCCCATCATGAACGGGCGAGACCGGTCGGAGCGTATCGAGACGGTGTCGACCACCACCGGCGAGTCGATCGAGGGACCGCCGGGCAGCATCGCGCTGCTGCCGCTCAGTCCGACTGCCCTGGACTGGTTGCCGTCGGGTTCGCGTCTATCGTCTCCACCGCGCGACTTCAATCCTTGTCCGGGGTGCGACACCCGGTCGCAGCCAGGGAATCGCTTTCGAATTCGATCGGGGCAGAGTGGTTGTTATCGGAGAGATGGGCACCCTGACTGCTTACGCACCGGACACCGGCAATCGGCAGTTCACGCTGAACACTGTTCGATGGCTGGCGCGGGAACTCTGACGCGAGCGGTTTTTTCGACTCGGATGTGAATAGGAGAGGGCCATGCCGAAGTTCATGATCAAGGCGTCGTACACAGCGGAAGGAGCTCGGGGACTTCTCAAGGAAGGGGGCACTTCAAGGCGCGCGGTGGTTCAAAAGCTTATCGAGGGCATCGGCGGTAAGGTCGAGGCGTTCTATTTCGCCTATGGCGAGGACGATGCCTACGTGATCATCGATGTGCCGGATACAGCGTCGGGCCTGGCGGTGAGCCTGGCCGTCAACGCGTCAGGGGCGGTGCGTCTCTCGACGATCCCGCTCATCACGCCCGAAGAAATCGATGCGGCCGGCAAGAAGGCGGTGCAGTACCGCGCGCCGGGCGCCTAGGCCCGATTCTGCGTCGGGGAGTCCGAGGGGCGAAGCCCCTCGGGTAAGACTGGACTTGGAGGTCGACAATGGATTCGACGCGAAGAGGCTTTCTCCTCGGCGCCGCCGCGTTGAGTGCGACGGCACTGGTCCGCGCAACCTCTCCGGGTCAGCCCGGCACGACTGCGACCACCGGCCGGCCCGCTGAAAACGCGTTCGAGTATCGGCGCAACTGGGGGCGATGGGGCGCCGACGACCAGATGGGCGCGGTGAACCTCATCACGCCCGCCAAGCGCGCCGCGGCGGCCGGACTGGTCAAGTCTGGCCGCACCGTCTCGCTCAGTCGGCCGTTTCAACCCGACCAGCACTTCATCCGGATCAACGACCGCGGAGCCGGCCGCTCGGTGGTTGATTACTACGGCTTCATGTACCACGGCGTCACGGTGACGCACGTGGACGCCTTGTGCCACATCTGGGATCAGAACGGCATGTGGAACGGCCGCGATCCGGCGCGGGAGATCGATACGAACGGGGCACGCTTCGCGGACATCACCGCTTTCGGCAACGGTCTGATCACCCGCGGCGTTCTGCTCGACGTCCCTCGATATCGCCGCGGTTCGCACGTGACCCCGGACCGTCCGGTCGACGCCGCCGAGCTGGAGGCGATCGCGAAGGCGCAAGGCGTTGCTGTCGAACCCGGTGACGCGCTGCTCGTCTATAGCGGACGCGAGGCGTTCGTGCGTGAGAACGCGGCGTACGGCAGTGTCGCCGACACGAGGCCAGGTCTGCACACCTCGTGTGCGCGGTTCATCCGCGATCGCGATGTTTCGATTCTCGGTTGGGACATGATGGACGCGCGTCCCGACAAGGCCGGCCATCCGTGGCCGGTGCACGGTGTTCTCTACAGCTACGGCGTGGCGCTGCTGGACAACGCGCTGCTCGAGCCGCTGGCGCAGGCGTGCGCCGAGGAGCAACGCTACGAGTTCATGTTCATGGCGCTGCCGCTGAAGGTGGTGCGCGGAACCGGCAGCCCCGTCAACCCGATCGCGCTCTTTTAGAGAAAGCGTCATCCATGACTGATGTGATGCGACGAACAGCGGGGTTTATGGTGGCGGTGGCAATCGCGGCATGGATGAGCGCCGTTCTTCCGCAGCCGGCAGCGCAGGATTCCCTGAAGGCCGAAGTCTCGGCCGCGTGGGAAGAGTACCTGAAGGTGTTCGCCGGCGGACGGGCGGACCTGATAGGGGAGCGCGTGTATCTCGCCCCGTCGTTCAACCTCACCGCGACAGGCCCGAACGTGTCGATGACGCCGGCCGACACCAAGGCGCGTTTCGAGTCGTCGATTGCCGCGCTCGTGCCGCAGAACTACGCGCGCACCGCCACCAAGCACGCCAACATCTGCGTCCTCAACGACGCGACCGCGATCCTCAGCGCGCAGTTCACGCGCTACCGGAAGGATGGAAGCGTCCTCAGCGAGCCGGCCGGGACGTACGTCTTTTCCAAGGCCAAGGACGGCTGGCGCATCGTCGCCCAGATCGGTCATGCGCCGGATCGCGTGATGAAGTGCGGCGGCTGACCTTGAAGCGACTTGGCTAGGGCGTTCTCGCGATCACTTCGCGTGCGCGGGCGATTTGGCATGGATCCGGCGCGCGCGGGCGTCCACGCCTCGTCCGATCCCGACGATTTCCTGGCGGGACCACGTCCAGTCGGTGGCCAGGTCGCGCTGAGGTCTCGAGCGAAGGCCTCTTGCCTTTCGAGGGAGTTTTCCAGTGATTAAAAGAGCTCGGAATCGTCGCGTCATGTACTGGCTCGCCGGGTCGGCGGTTGTGGCAGCACTCTTCGTATTTCGGACGGCGCCGTCCGCCCAATCCGGATACGTCCATCTCAACCCTGTGGTCGAAGCGCTTTCGCAAGGCAGACACGTGTTCGGTGTCAGCACTTCCGATCTCTCGATCGAGAACGCGGTCGCGTTGGCCGGGAACCCGAATCTCGACTATGTCTACCTCGATATGGAGCACAACCCACTTCGATTCCAGGAGATGAAACACTTCCTCGCCTTCATCACGGCGGGCGACAAGCCCGGCCTCATCAAGCGAGGAAACGGCCAAGTTCGACCGGCGGTGTTCGCACGCTTTCCGCCTTATGGTCGCGAGCAGACACTGTGGATCGTCAAGCACGCGCTCGACGTCGGACTCAACGGGATTCTCATCAACAACATCGAAACCCGGGAACAAGCGGAGAACATCGTACGGACGATGCGGCCGTCGCAGCGCAGAGATTCGAAGATCCCGAATCCGCCCGGCGTGCGTGGCACCGTCGTGTGTGGTTTCTGGGCCGCCCCCGGCAACGAGTGCCGCAGCCGCGCGGATCTCTGGCCGCTCAACCCGGAGGGCGATCTGATCTTCTGGCCGATGATCGAAACGATGGAGGGCGTGCGAAACGCCGATGCGATCGCCCAGGTCCCCGGTGTCGGCGGGTTCTATCTTGGAGCCTCAGGTGATCTCAGCGCGGATTTGGGTGTCAGCAACACCCATCCGGACGTCGATGCCGCGATGGCGAAGATTCTGGCCGTGTGCCACGCTCGGAAGATCCCTTGCGGCGGTACCGTCAACGTCGCGAATGCGGCCAAGTTCATGGCGCAAGGCTACAGGATCATCAACTTCGGAAGCGCTGGAGGCGGTCTCAGTGCGGCCAATGAAGCGGCCAGAGACGCCGCCCTGAAAGCGGGTGCGAAGCGCTGACCCGGGCCTCGACCGTCCTGCGACTGTCGGAGAAGGCAGCGGCATCCAACGGATCTGCGGGTGTGAGTCAGCGTTGAGAACGGAGGCCTCGGCAACGCGTCACAACGCACTTCGTCCAACGCCGATCCGCTTGCGCAGAAAATGTGTCCGCCGTTCGGCCGGCATCGCCTGCCATCGGCGAATCATCTCGTCGATTGCGCGTTCATTTTCGCGGGCGAGCGCGTCGCGGCGCGGCTTTGGCGCCGACTTCGCGTGCTTTCGCATCACGTGCCTTCTCCAGAACCTCGATCACCGCAAGATCGCGTGGCCGCCGCGCTGCCTTCTTACTCCGGATCACGTCATCCAATGACGCGACAAGGAGGGTCGTGCCATCGATCTCGATCGGTGTCGCTCGATCGCGGACCCCTTCGAATGATTTCACACCGTGGATGCGGGTCATGAAGTCGACCTGCAACCCATCGTCATCACGCGTCACCCGGAACAGACCGGATGAGCTTCGCCAGGTTTCTGGGCGTGCTTCGAAACAGAAAATCGAAATCGACGGTCGTCACCGGCGCGCCCTGCAGCGCCGCCGCCGCGTTTCCAATGAGCACCGCCTCGAGACTCACGGCGATGAGTGCCCGGCCCACCTCTACGAGGGTCGGTTTAGCGTCCATGTCGCCAGTATAGTGGGCGGTCGTTGCTGAAGTATTTGAACGGGATCAAAAGGCAGGACCACCCTGAGCGGGTTGCCCTTTCTACTGCGGCCTACATATCCTCGTTCAAGCGGTGACGAGGGCTCACTGCTTCGCCTGCCACTGGCGATGCAGATCGCGAACGAGGGCGATCGCTTCGTCCGCGGTGTCGACACAGCGGGGGATATCGAGGTCCGCTGGGCTGGCGAGCGGCAGCCGCGGATCCTGCATGCTCGTCTTCGCCCACTCGACCAGTCCCGACCACATCCTGCCCACCAGGATCAGCGGGACCTTGTCCACGTGCTGGACCTGAAGCAGCTGCCAGATCATCAGCGTCTCGAGCACCGTGCCGATGCCGCCCGGCACCACGACGAACGCGTCGGACGCGATCACGAAGTGATGCAGGCGCGTGAAGAACGTTTCGTGCTCGAACGCCTGCACGACGAATGGATTCACGTCCTGCTCGAACGGCAGTTCGACGCGGATGCCGACCGACCCCGCCGCGCCGGCGGCGCTCGCGCCCTCGTTGGCCGCCTGCATCAGGCCGGGCCCGCCGCCGGTGACGATGTCGCAGCCCATCGAGGCAAACGCCGCCGCGGCGCGCTTCACTTCCTCGTAGACGAAGGTTCCCGGCTGGGCGCGCGCCGAGCCGAAAATCGCGACGCGATACCGCTCGCGCTTTGACGGCCTCAGCCGCGTGAGGTTGTTGACGACTTTCCAGAGATTGAGGACGGTCGTTCGGACGATCTCCTTGACCGCCTCCTCGTCGGACAGGCTGACAAAGCGGGAGCTGTCCGATCCCGCCGGCACGCTCGACATCGTGAGCTCCTCAGTAGGACGAAAAAAAGGGCGACCCCCAAAGGAATCGCCCAGTCCCTGACTAAGGCAGCGCCATCGCCGTGTATCCGCCATCGACCGGCAGGATGACG
Organism: uncultured Acidobacteriota bacterium; assembly: GCA_963825245.1. Taxonomy (GTDB): domain Bacteria; phylum Acidobacteriota; class Vicinamibacteria; order Vicinamibacterales; family CAVVIG01; genus CAVREM01. The sequence goes on along the minus strand of CAWGSJ010000009.1, from coordinate 97,428 downwards.
TACTGCTTGCCCTGATGCAGGTACGTCATCAACCCGTACTGCCCCATCGCCGGCGTCGCGCACGGCGCCGACGCGCTTGCCGGTCTTCTTGTCGATGCCGAACAGATGCGGCCGGTTGTCGGCGGTCTGGCCGGTCGCGAAGAGCAGCGTCGGCGTCGTCATCAGCGCGGCATGATTTCCGCGACCGAGGTTGGTCTCGAACTTCGACGCCCTTCATCAGCGGATGGTTGCGGAACGCCTCCTGCTGCTCGCGCGCCATGTCGCCGTGCGGAATCACCCACAGGTATTCGCCGGTGTTCAGATCGATCGCCGTGATGCGTCCCACGTATCCCTTGAAGATGCTCGGGATGCCGCGCAGCGGACTGTCGGCCGGCAGCGGCGGCGTGCCGCCGACGCTGGCCGCGTTCGGCGCGGACCACGGCGACATCGTCTTGCCGCGTCATCTTCGGCGTGTCGTACTCCTTCGCCGGCGCCACCTGCAGGCGGAAGCAGTTCGCCGTGGACGTGATGAACATCACGCCCGACGTCGGATCGGCGGCCGGCGGTCCCGTGATGTTCACGCCACCCGCGCCGCCCGGGCAGTTGTGCGTCGGCCGCGCGCCCTCCGCATTGCCGCGATGATTGGGCGGTGCGAAGAACGGCGCGAGCGCCTCGGTGCGGCGCGCCTCCTCGAGCGCCAGCTTCCTGATCTCCGGCGTGTAGTCGATGAGGTGATCCTCGGTCCGTCCCTGGAACTCGAACGGCGCCGGCTTGGTCGGATGCGGCTGCACCGGCGAGAGCTTCTCTCCCGGCACCTTCGACGGCGGCACCGGCTTCATCTCGATCGGCCAGATCGGTTCGCCCGTCTGCCGGTTGAACGAGTAGACGAACGCCTGCTTGGTCGCCTGGAACACGCCCGGGACGCGGCGGCCGTTGACGTTCACGTCGAGCAGGATCGGCGCCGTCGGCGTGTCGTAGTTCCAGATGTCGTGCTTGACCATCTGGTAGTGCCACACGCGTTTGCCTGTCTTCACGTCGAGCGCGATCAGGCTGGCGCCGAACAGGTTGTCGCCAGGCCGGAAACCGCCGTAGTAATCGATCGTGGCGCTGTTGGTCGGGATGTAAACGAGGCCGCGCTGCGGATCGGCCGACAGCGGCGCCCACGACGAGACGTCGCCGGTCCATCTCCACGCGTCGTTCTCCCACGTGTCGTGCCCGAACTCGCCCGGCCGCGGGATCACGTGGAACTTCCACATGAACTTTCCGGTCCGCGCGTCGTACGCCAGGATGTCGCCCGGCACGTTCTCGACGCGCGTCTGGTGGTAGCCCTGCTCGGCGGAGTTGCCGACGACGATCACGTCGTTGACGACGATCGGCGGCGAGGAACTGGTGATGTAGCCGATCTCGAGCGGGAGCCCGTCGTTCGCGTTGTACGGCTGCTTGGCGTTCAGCCACGGCTCCCAGTCGGCGATGAGATCCTTCAGCAGGTCGACCGAGCCGGTCTTCGGGAAGCCCTCGACGGGCACGGAGCCGCCCCAATTCGCCAGCGGCTGGCCGGTTCTCGCGTCCAGCGCGTGCAGGAAGAACGCCGGCGTGGTGATCGAAGACGACGCCGCGTCCGTTGATGCGCGTGTACGCGACGCCCTTGCCGTGGTTGGAGCGCATCGAGTACTCGTGGCGTCCGGTCGTCGGCTCCTGGAACGTCCACAGCGTCTTGCCGGTGGCCGGGTCGAGCGACACGATCGTGCGCCGCGGGCCCGAGACGGTGATGAGCATGCCGTCGACGTAGATCGGCAGCCCGCGCGCGTTGACCTCGCCGCCCAGGTTGACGCCCGCATCCTTCACGCCGCGCCACTCCCAGGCGACCTTCAGGTTGTTGAAGTTCGACGCGTTGATCTGGTCGAGCGTCGAGTACCGCGTCGCGGCATCGCCGCCGGTGATGTTGGGCCAGTCCCCGGATGGCTTCTGCTGCGCCGTGCCCTGGATCGCCAGGCCGACCAGTACTGCGATCACTGCGACCGAGGACAGCGCGATCGCAAGGAATTTCGAACGTTGCCGCGGTTGAATCATCATGTCTCCGCCACGGCGGACCTAAAGGTCCGCACTACTTCTTTAGCCGGGGAATGAACTTCGTAATCCCCTGAATCGGTCCAACCTCGCCACCGTACACGTTGCCCGCGCCATCCACCGCGACGCCCTCGCCCATCGATCCGAAGCCGCCCATTCCTGACGGCTGTTTCGAGACGTGCTCCGGCGTGAAGTACCAGACGTCGCCGGTCTTGGCGCTGCCGACCCGCAGTCCCTTGCGCCATCCGGGATTGTAGTTCTCGTCCGATTCCGAGTCGATGGCGTAGAGCACATCGTTGCGATCGATATACAGGCCGCTGATCCGGCTGAACTGATACCAGGTCGCGAGGTGCTTGCCTTCCTGGTCGAAGATCTGGATGCGCCGGTTGCCGCGGTCCGCGACGAACAGCCGTCCCTGCGAGTCCATCGCCAGCGAGTGCGGTCCGCGGAATTCGCTGTTCCCGTAACCACAGGCGCCCCAGCTCTTGATGAACTTGCCGTCGGGCGCGAACTTCGAGATGCGGCCGATCGCGTTGGGGCCGCCGGGCTTGTCCTCGAACTGGGCGTTGTGCGACTCGCCGACGAAGATGCTGCCGTCGGGCGCGACGAGCACGTCGTTCGGCTCGGTGAAATGCGTCGGCGGGTTGCCCGCCTCGCCTGGCGTGCCGAATGTCAGGAGCACCTTGCCCTGCGGGCTGAACTTGGTGACCGTATTGTCCTTTCCCGGCGGCGTTCGGGAACTGCTTCAGTTCGGCGGCCGTTGCCACCCGGGCGTCGGCGATCCACACGTTGCCCTGGCGGTCGACGTCCATGCCGTGCGGCCAGATGATCTGGCCCGCGCCGAAGCTCGCGACGACCTTGCCGCTCGGATCGAGCTTGACGATCGGATCGACCGTCGAACCGGCGCACGAGTTCGTGCCGCAGCGATCGCCGGCCCAGATGTGCTTGCCGTCGGCGTCGACGTGAATGGCGCTCACCGAGCCCCATGTGCGTCCGTTCGGCAGCGTGCCCCAATTCCTGACGGTCTCGTACGGGTTCGGAAGGTTGTTGATCGGCGTGATCTTTGCGTGCTCCGGCGGACCGGATGCACCGCGCTGAGCCGCAACGGACCCGGAGATCAGCGCAAGGGCTCCGGCCGCGACGGTAAAGAACCGAATCAGTCTCATCGGATGCCTCTCAAAAAAATCGCGACCAAAAGGGTACTCCATCGTGGACGGAACGGCGCCGTATAATGCGAGCGCCTGATGCCCTTGCGTCCCGCGATGTATCTCGCCGCGTGCTGGCTGGTTCTGGCCGTCTCGCTGGCCGCCCAGAGTCCGCGCGACCGTCATGTCGTGGGTCCTGAGGCGTTCACGATGCGGGTGGTCGCTTCGGCCCTCGAGAACCCCTGGGACCTGGCGTGGGGACCCGACGGCGGCCTGTGGGTCACCGAGCGCACCGGCTTCCGCGTCACCCGGCTCGACCCGGCCGACGGTTCGAAGCACGTCGCGCTGACGCTCACCGACGTCTACCAGTCGGTCGTCCAGGACGGCCTGCTCGGTATCGCGTTCCATCGCGATCCGGGTGGGCGCGAATACGCCTTCGTGGCGTACACCTACGACCGCGATCCTGGACCTGAGGTCGTCCGCCGCATTCGTGTCCGGCGATATACCTACGACGGCGGGACGCGGACGTTGACCGCGCCGGTCGACGTCCTCGACAACATGCCCGCGCACGACGATCACGGCGCGGGCCGGCTCGTCGTCGGCCCGGACGGCAAGCTGTATTTCAGCCGCGGCGATCAGGGCAGCAATTTCCTGGCGAACTATTGCAATCCCAATCGCGCGCAGGACGTGCCGACGGCCGACGAGGTCGGTCGGCGCGACTGGAGCACCTACCAGGGGAAGATCCTGCGAATGAACCTCGACGGATCCATTCCGGCCGACAATCCGCAGTTCGCGGGCGTCCGCAGTCACATCTACGCGATCGGCCTGCGGAACACGCAGGGGCTCGTGTTCGGACCCGGAGGATTGCTCTACGGATCGGATCACGGTCCGAGCTCGGACGACGAGCTGAACGTGATCGAATCGGGCCGGAACTACGGATGGCCGAACGTCGCCGGTTTCAAGGACGATCGCGCGTACGTCTACGGGAACTGGTCGGCGTCGGCGCCCGCTCCCTGCCGCACGCTGAAGTTCGACACGGTAACGATTCCCGCCAGCGTGCCGCAGACGAAGGAGTCGGCGTGGAGCGCGCCGAACTTCGCGCCGCCGCTGACGACGTTCTTCACGGTTGAAAACGATTACGACTTCCGGGCCAACGGCACGGCGACGATCGCGCCGGCGGGCATCGACATTTACACCTCGTCCGTCATCCCGGGCTGGGCGAGCTCGATCCTCATCGCCGGCATGCGCGGCGGCTCGGTGTACCGCGTCAAGCTCGGCTCTGACGGACGGACGGCGACTGGTTCGCCGCTCGAATACTTCAGGACGGCCAACCGCTACCGGGACGTCGTCGTCAGCCCGGACGGCCGTCGCATCTACCTGTCGACCGACAGTTTCGGCACGACCGCGGGCCTGGATGGCGCCAGAACCAATCAGCTCGGCCATCCCGGATCGGTGTTGGAATTCACGTATTCGCAAAAAGCGGCGAAATAAACCGCAAAACCCGGAGAACTCGCCGAACCACAAGAGGTTCCGCGGCTTCGGCGCGTTCGGCGGTTAATCTTGCGACATGGCCAGCCTGTTCTTGTCTGGGCGCAGCCTCCCGCTTATCCTGAAGCGGACACCATGCGCTGGTTAGCCGGAATCGGATTCGGCGTGCCGATCGTCGCGGTATGCACCGTCTACGCGACTCAATCCGCGGCACCCGCTTCATCTCCGTCCATCGACCCTTCGGCTTCGCTCAGGGCAGGCCGGGCGACGCTCGATCGTTACTGCATCAGCTGCCACACCCAGAAGCGCCCGACCGCGGATCTCGCGCTCGACACCCTCGATCTCGGCAACGTCGCGGCGAATGCCCGCACGCTGGAAAAAGTCGCGGCGCGGCTGCGCAGCCGCACGATGCCGCCAGTTGGGCTGCCTCGGCCGGATCGCTCGACGTATGACGCGGTCGCCGGCCGAATCGAGGCGGCGCTCGACGCGCACAGCGCGGCGCACCCCGATCCCGGACGGCCTGTCATCCATCGGCTGAACCGCGCCGAGTACGCGAACGCCGTGCGGGATCTCCTCTCGCTCGAAGTCGACGTTCGCGCGCTGCTGCCGGCCGACGATTCGGGCTACGGCTTCGATAACATCTCCGACGTGCTGTCGCTGTCGCCGGCGCTGCTCGAGCGCTACATGACGGCGGCCGGAAAGATCAGTCGCCTTGCGGTGGGCGACGCCGCGATCCGTCCCGCGGTGCAGACCTACAGCGTGCCGCAGACCCTCCTGCAGCGCGATCGCCTGAGCGAAGCGCAGCCGTTCGGCACGCGTGGCGGCGCGGCCGTCCGACATTACTTCCCGGCGGACGGCGAGTACGAGATCCGCGTCCAGCTGCAGAGAACGCATGCCAGCCAGATTCGCGGCCTGGGCGAGCCGAACGCCATCGAGTTGCGGCTCGACCGGCGCCGAGTGCGTGAATTCAGCGTCGGCGGCGAAGGTCCGCGCGATCCATGGTCGGCGGTGCCGAGCGCGTCGACGTACGAGCAGACCGCCGACGAGAAGCTGACCGCGCGGCTGGCGATCACGGCCGGGCCGCACGATCTCAGCGTGGCGTTTCCCGAGAAGAGCGGATTGCCGGAAGGCGCGCGCGAGCCGGAGCTGTCGGTCGCGACCTACGAATACGCGGGCGACCGCGACGAAGCGATGGGCGTCGCGACGATCGAGATCACTGGACCGTTCGGCGTCGTGGGGGTTGGGGATACGCCCAGCCGCCGCCGGATCTTCGTCTGCCGGGAAGACAACGACGCCTGCGCGGCGACGATCCTGAGGACGCTCGCCCGTCGCGCGTATCGCCGGCCCGTAACCGAGGTGGATGTTGCCGGGCTGATGCAGTTCTACCGGGCCGGCCGCAGCACGGCGAGCCTCGATGGGTCGCGCAGCGCGGCGACCCTCAATGGGTCGCCCTACGATTTTACTGCGGGGATCGAGCTGGCGCTGCGGGCGATGCTCGTCGATCCCGACTTCCTGTTTTTCGTTGAGCGGGATCCGGCGGGCGCCGCTCGCTCGGCGCTGTATCGCGTCAACGATCTTCAGCTGGCGTCGCGGCTGTCGTTGTTCCTCTGGAGCTCGATCCCCGACGACGAGCTGCTCGCGCTGGCCGAACAGCAGCGGCTCTCGGATCCGGCCGTTCTCGGCCGGCAGGTCGGGCGGATGCTTGCCGATCCGCGCGCCGCGGCGCTCGTCCGTAACTTCGCCGGCCAGTGGCTGCACCTGCGCAACATGCGCAGCGTCACGCCGGATCCCGAGGCATTCCCCGAGTTCGACGAAAACCTCCGCGATGCGCTCCGGCAGGAGACCGAGCTGTTCATCCAGGATCAGATCCGCCACGACCGGGGTGTCCTCGAGCTGCTGACGGCCGACTACACCTTCCTGAACGAACGCCTGGCGAGGCACTACGGCATCCCGGGCATTTGGGGATCGCAGTTCCGTCGCGTCGAGCTGGCGGATTCGGCGCGGCGCGGACTGCTCGGCCAGGGCAGCATCCTGACGGTCACCTCCTATGCGAATCGGACGTCGCCGACGCTGCGGGGCAAGTGGGTGCTCGAAAACCTGCTCGCCGCGCCGCCGCCGGCGCCGCCGCCAAACGTCCCGAGCCTGGACGAAGGGAACGCGTCGGATGGCCTGTCGGTGCGCGAGCGGATGGAGCAGCACCGCCGCAACCCGGTGTGCGCCAGCTGCCACGCGCCGATGGATCCGTTCGGGCTGGCCCTGGAGAACTTCGACGCAGTGGGCAAGTGGCGAACTCGTGACGGGCAGGCCGCGATCGACGCCTCGACCAGCTTGCCGGACGGCAGCGTGTTCAACGGCCCGGACGGTCTCAGAAAGCTGCTGGCCGCCGAGCCCGATCGCTTCGCTGCGGCGGTTACGGAAAAGCTTCTGACGTACGCGCTTGGCCGGGGCGTCGAGTACCACGATCGACCGGCGATCCGCCGGATCCTGCGCGATGCGAGGGCGGGCGGCTACACCTGGTCCTCGCTCGTCGCCGGCATCGTCCGGAGCACGCCGTTTCAGATGCGGAGGGCGTCGGAATCATGATCGTGACGAACAAACACCTGCCGCGCCGCACGTTCCTGCGAGGGGTCGGCGCCACGCTCGCGCTGCCGCTGCTCGACGGCATGATCCCGGCGTTCGGCGGGGCGCGTGCTGCCGCAGCCACTCCAACCCGACGCCTGGGCATCGTCTACGTCCCGAACGGCATCGTCATGTCGCGCTGGACTCCGCAGGGCGATGCGACGGCACTGGACGTCATGCCGATCCTCGAGCCGCTGGCGCCGTTCCGCGAGCAGATCGTCATGGTGACGGGCCTGTCGAATGCGCAAGGCGACGCGCTGCCCGGCGAGGGGGCCGGCGATCATGCCCGCGCGTCAGGTGCGTACCTGACTGGCGTGCATCCGAAGAAAACCGAGGGCGCCGACATCCGTGCAGGCGTGTCGATGGATCAGATCGCCGCCGGCGTGCTGGGCCGCGACACGGAGCTTGCCTCGCTCGAGCTGTCGATGGAATCGCGCGAGCCGGTGGGCGCCTGCGATCCGGGCTACAGCTGCGCCTATGCGAACACGCTGAGCTGGCGCAGTCCGACCACGCCGCTGCCGATGGAGAACGATCCGCGGGTGGTGTTCGAGCGCCTGTTTGGCGCCAGCCAGAGCACTGATCCCGCCGTCTGGCGCGCGCGGCGCGCAGAAGACCGCAGCATCCTCGATGCCGTGCGGACGAAGGCGAACCGTCTGCGCCTGGAGGTCGGGTCGTCCGACCGCGCGAAGCTCGATCAGTACCTCGATGCGATTCGCGACCTGGAGCGGCGGATTTCGAGCGGAGAGCAGCAGGCGTCGCGCGAGCTGCCGGCTTTCGATCAGCCGGCGGGCATCCCGCGGACCTTCGAAGAGCACGCGAAGCTGATGTTCGACCTGCAGGTGCTCGCGTATCAGGCCGACCTGACGCGCGTGATCACCTTCATGGTGGGGCACGAGACCAGCCAGCGCGCTTATCCCGAGATCGGCGTGTCCGACGCGCACCACCCGCTGTCGCATCACGGCGGCAACCGCGAGAAGGTCGAGCGGCTGATCAAGGTGAACACATACCACACGACGATGTTGGCCTACTACCTGGAGAAGCTGCGTGCGACGCCCGACGGCGACGGGTCGCTGCTCGATCACGTGACGCTCATCTACGGCAGCGGGATGAGCGACGGCAACATCCACAACCACCACGATCTGCCGACGCTCATCGTTGGCGGCGGCTCCGGGACGATCAAGGGCGGACGTCACCTGCGGTATCCGGCGCGCACACCCGTGACCAACCTGTTCCTGACACTGCTCGACAAGGTAGGCGTCCCGGTGGACACGTTCGGCGACAGCACCGGCAGGCTCGAGCCGCTGTCGGGAGTCTGACGGATGGACGTTCGCAGGTTCGCGATCGCGTCCGCGGCGCTGGCGTTGATCGCCTTCGACCCGCACTTAGGCGCGCGGGATCCCCTGGCGCAGACACGTGACCTCGTGGCGGATGCCGCCGAACGGCGGGACCTCGACGCCGTGCGAACGCTGCTGAAAAAGGGCGCCGATCCCAATGCACCGCAGCCGGACGGCGCGACGCCGCTCCACTGGGCCGTGCATTGGGACGATCAGTCGGCTGCCGAGGTCCTGATCAAAGCGGGTGCGCGGCTGGATGCCGTCAACGATCTCGGCGTGTTTGCGCTGTCGCTGGCGTGCAGTAACGGCAGCAGCGCGATGGTGAAGCGGTTGATCGCCGCCGCCGCGTCGGTCCGTGCGGCGCTGCCAAGCGGCGAGTCGGCGGTGATGACCTGCGCCCGCACCGGTGCGGCCGACGCGATTCGCGGACTCGCCGAGCGGGGCGCGGATGTCAACGCGCGCGAAACGCATCGCGGCCAGACGGCCCTGATGTGGGCAGCTGGCGGCAAACATCCAGGCGCCGTCAAGGTCCTGATCGAACGCGGCGCGGACGTCAACGCCGTGTCGACCGGCGGCTTCACGCCGCTGATGTTCGCGGCGCGTGAAGGCGATCCCGAATCGACCCGACTGCTGCTCGCGGCCGGCGCCCGGCTCGACGATACGACGCCGGCCGGCGAGACCGCGCTGCTGCTCGCCGCGGCCAGCGTCGCCGGTGTGACGGCGCGAGACTATCGGCTGGTCGCCGAACCGAGCGGCCACGAAGCGGTCGCCATCCGGCTCGTCGATCGCGGCGCGAACGTCAACCACGCCGACACGCTCGGCCAGACGGCGCTCCACCACGCTGTCGAGACCGGGAAGCCCGGGCTGTTGAAGGCGCTCATCGCGCGCGGCGCGAACCTGGATGCGCGGCTTGGGCAGCAGGGGTTGCCGTTTCGGCGCGGCGACTATGTGTCGCGCGCGGGATTCGGCGGCGCGACGCCGTTCTGGCTGGCCGCGATGTACGGCGACATCGAGATGATGCAGACGCTGGTGGCCGCGGGAGCCGACTGGCGGCTGCCGTCGCGAAACGGCACGACGCCGCTGATGGTCGCTGCCGGCCTGGGCCAGACCGACTCGCGGATTGTCCCGGAGGACCGGCTACTCGCGGCGGTGAAATACCTCGTGTCGCTGGGCGGGGACGTCAACGAAGCCAACACGGCCGGACAGACCGCGGTCCATGGCGCCGCCGGCATCTCCGGCCATTCAATCATCGGCTACCTGGCCTCGCAGGGCGCGAACCTCGACGCGAAAGACAAGGGCGGACGCACGCCGATTGACGTCACCCACATCATCCAGCGTCCGCGGCCCGAAACCGAGGCGGTGATCCGCAAGCTTCTCCAATCGCCGTAGTGCGGACCTTCAGGTCCGCCTGTTCCTTTGAGACACCTCAGGGCCTCACCCTGACGTACTTGCGCAGCTGCTTCGGGCTCGGCTCGCCGCCGTAGATATTCCCATCGCGATCGACGGCGACGAATTCCGCTCCGTTTCCGGCGGTTTGGCGCGGATCGCCCCACGGGAACTGGATGAACTCGGTCACCCATCCCGTTTTGGCCTCGCCGATCCGAATGCCCATTTCCCAGCCGGGGTTCTGGACGTCATCAGACTCCGAATCCGCCACGAAAATGCGATCGTTCGTGTCGAACGCAATCCCGCTCGGACGCCCAAACTGCGTCCACTGGGTCAGGAATTTTCCTTCCTGATCGAAGAGCTGGATCCGGTTGTTCGCCCGGTCGCCGACGAAGATGCGGCCGCGTGAATCCATCGCGATGGCGTGGATCGCGCGGAACTCGCTCGGGGCAAACCCGGTCTTGCCCCACTCCTTGATGAACTTTCCGTCCTTCGAGAATTTCACGATCCGGTTGTTGCCGTTCTCGTTGTGACCGTCCGCGATGAACACGTCGCCATTGGGGGCGACGACAACATCGCTCGGAGAGTTGAAATTGCCAGGGCCGCTTCCAGGCGTGCCAGGGGTGCCGAGCCGCAGCAGCACCTTGCCGTCGGCGCTGAACTTGACAACCTGCTGCCCGCGCTTGTCGCCCTTCGGCGTCCGGTTGGCGGCAACCGCATCGGTCACCCAGACGCCTCCATCCGGATCGATCGCCAGCCCGTGCGGCCAGATGAACATGCCGCCGCCGAAGCTCGTCACGACCTTGCCGTCGGGGCTGAACTTGTAGACCGAATCGATCTTCGAGTCGCGGCATTCGTCGCCGAATCGTGCGGGATCGGCCAGCGCCTCGCACCTGATGACCGCCCAGAGATGGCGGCCATCCCGGTCGATTGCCGCCTTGCCGACGGCCCCCATCGCGCGGCCATCCGGAAGCTTGGCCCAGCCGTCGACGATGCGATACGGGTTCGGCAGGGCCTGCGCCGAGACGCTTCCTCCTTCGTTCCAGATTGCGACGAGCGACAGTCCCGCGATCAATCCCATGACAGGCGGGATGATCGAGCCAGATCGATGTGCGTGTCTCATATCGGCTTCCTCGCGCGGCGGGATTTCGCCTTCACTGCGGCCTTGCGCAGGAAACGTGGTCCGCCGGTGGCAGGTATCCTACCGCTGAATAGGTCGTCTTTTGGTCGGCAGCCGACTCGAGCGCATCTTTGGCGTCCCGACTCTCGTATTGGTACAAGAGCGATCTGACCGGAGAGACATCATGACCGAAGAGAAGACGTGCTGGGAGTCGTTCAAGGCCGACGGATCAGTGATCGTCGAGAAGATCAAGGACCTGATCCGCGCTGGCAACGTCCGCCGCGTCCTCATCGAGCACGAGGGCCGGACAATTGCCGACTTCCCCCTGACAGTCGGCGTCGTCGGCGTCGTGGTTGCGCCGGTGGCGGCGGCGTTGGGCACGCTGGTGGCGCTGCTTCAGGACTGCACCATTCATGTCGAGCGGGTTCCGTCGCAATCCGGCGAAACGGGGGAAGCGACGGCCAGTGAGTAGGCCACCCGACCGAGGATCAGATCGTTTCGAGGCTCAGCCGCCCGCGGAGCGCCGCATGACCATCAAGCCTGACGGTTGATTGGCACCAGCACCGCCACCCAGAAGACCGGAGCCTTCGTGTCGTTTCGCCACGCGTGCATCGTGTTGCGCTGAATCACGACGTCGCCGGGGTGGAGTGTCGTCTCGCCTTCGTCCACCATCAACACCAGCTCGCCGCCGAGCAAGATGTTGTAGTCGAGCGTCATCGTCCGGTGCCAGCCGGGCTTGGCGCCGCGAGGCGTCGGCGGCAGGGTCACGAAATGGAAGCTGCTGCCGCCGAGCGAGGGCTCCAGCTGCGGCGCGTCGGTCGGCAAGATCTTCTGCGGCTCGCCGGCTGGCGGCGGGCCGAGCGGCTGATCCCCCGTCGCCTTGTACAAGCTGGGAAAGGCGCCGCCGGTGATGCGGTCGTCCTTGATGATGTACGAACGTCCCTGCGCGTTGTGCCCGGTGATGATGCGCCGCACACCTTGCTTCATCTCGAGACCGGGCATCGTCGCGCCGCCGGATTGAGCGGCTGCCGCATCGACATCGAGAAGTGCGATGCCACCGAAGAGTGCCGTCAGGCCAAGCGCTCGCTCCAGGACGACCCGGCGGTCTAAAGCAATCTCATTGTTTTTCATAGCACTCCCTCGATGTTCGCATTCACAACGAAGAACAAATGCAACCACGAAGACTCGAAGACGCGAAGAAGATCTACCTGCTCCTCAAACGTGCCCGGTGCACGACAGCCACCATGTGCATATAGCCCGCGGCATCCGCGAACTGCGGCTGCGCGGCGAGGCCGATGTGCTCGAGCGCCAGAGCGGCGTCACCGATCGCTTCCGAATACAGGCCGACGTAGAGATGCGCGTAAAACCTTGCCTGCGGCCGCGTACCGGCGGCTTTCAGGACCGCATCAGCGCTGGCCGATCCCTTGAACAGCTCGTAGATCTCGCGCATCGGCACCCGCGAGTCGGGGCCGACAGGCAGCAGCGCCGCACGCGCAGCATTCGGCGACTCGGCGCGAGCGACGCACAGGAAATGCCACGCCGCATTCTCGACATCGTCCGCATTGACGGTCCGGTGCGATTCGAACTGCGCGCGGCAGTCGCGGTAGCGGCCGGCGTAATACAGCGCGATCCCGCGCTGCCACAGGTACGGCGCTTCGGCAGGAGCGAGCCGCGCGAGCTCGTCGAAGGCGGCGACCGATTCAGTAATGCGGCCTCTCGAGAACTCCGACACGGCGCGATCGAGCAGCGCCCGGGGCGATTGTCCCTGCGCCGTGGCGCCAACGACAAGCCACGAAAGCACGAAAGCGCAAGCCACAAAAACACGAAAACACGAAAACAGATCTGGCATGATGCGATGCACTACCAGCTGGAAGCCGGGTGACTCCAGCAGGATGTGATCCACGTCGCGTTTTACTTCGTGGAGGCCGAGCACGCTGGAATAGAACGTTGCGATCGTGGCGGTTTTTTCCCGTGCTTTCGTGGCGCTCATTTGGGTTGTCGCAGGTCCAGGCATACGAGCGTGTTCTCATATCCTGCAACAGCCAGAACCGCGACCGCTGGAGGCCGCGCGGCGTCCAACGGTCGCGGTATCAGAGCCGCTCTATTTCTGACCAGGCCAGCCGTTGGAGATCGGCTTGGCCGGATCCGCGGTGATTTGAAGGTCCGCGCAGTGATGATAGGCGTAACCACCTGGCACGTTGTAGCCGTGGTCAGCCATGAACTGGATCACCTGGAGCGTGCACTTGGGGCAGTTGATGTTGGGGAGCTGGATGTCGGCCTCCCACGGCGTCATCGGAGTCTTGAGGATCGCGGACGCCGGTTGACCCTCGTCCGGGTAGTGGGGGAACAGACCGTCCGCGAGAACCGGGATCTGCGGGGGACTCTGGATCGCGGCCCACACCGAATACACGCCCCTGTCAGTGTTCTTCTCGACGGTCACCGGATCGCCGGGCAGCTCGTTCCGCGAGTTCACCGCGAGCGCGACCCGGTAATGTCCCGAATGAAAGATCGTTTCCTGGATCTTGATATGCAGCTTCGATCCGCCCGTCACCTTCGTGACGGCGTTCGTCAATATCTTGGTGTTCTCCCCTTTCGGATCGCCGCCGCAGGGTCCGACCTTCTGCGGGTCGCCCCGCTGATCGCTATTGATCCACGGCGCCGGTTCCATCAGTTTGAAGTGCGCGGCGGCCCCGGCTTGCAGGAACGCCACTCCGACGGCCACCACCAGGGCTGACCAAAAACGCGTGAACGTCTTCTTCATTGCCACTCATTCTCCTTGATCTATGCAGATGCATCCGACCGACCCAGAAGCTAAGGTGAAGCACGAGCCGCTGTCAAATCAGACCCTTTGGTCGGCAGGTTCCTCATCATCGCCGCAGGTCCAGGCACACCAGCGTGTTGTCGTTTCTCACGTAGACGAAGCCGTCCGACACCGCCGGGTACGCCCGGATGGTGGCCGGGAGGATCTGCGCGCGAACGATTGGTTTGAACGCGTCAGGCGAGGCAGGCGCGAGGATCATTTCGCCGCCCTCGCGCACCACGAGCAGGCGGTCGCCGACCAGCGTGACCGTCCCGGCGCGGAACTGCTCCTGGTTCCAGCGGACCTTGCCGGTCTTCAGGTCGACGGCGCGCAGGCTCGGGCCGAACTCCTGGCGTCCGTGGAAGCCGTACAGGATGCCGTCGCGATGGACGCTCGTCGCGTAGTGATTCGACATCGCCTCGTCCGACGTCCAGAGCTCGACGAGATTCGACCCGTCGACGCGAAGGACGCCGGCGCCAGGGCCGTACTCGGCCGAGACGAAGATCAGATCGCCGACGACGACCGGCGTCGCGACGTTGACCGATGCGTTGGCCCGCGCTTGCCAGTTGCGGCGAAAGGCGATGGTGCCGGTCGCGGGATCGAGGCCGACGAGCGCGTTGCGGGTCAGGAAGATCGCGCGCCTGCCGGACGGGAACGTCGCGGCGACGCCCGACGAGTAGCTCGCCTGATCTGTCGTCGCCGTCCACTGCACCTGGCCGGTTTTTGCGTCGAACGCGACGATGCCCGCCTTCGGGCCGCCGACGTTGGCGATCACGCGGCCGCCTTCGACGAGCGGCGATCCGGCCGCGCCGAAGAACCCTTTCGGCACGTTGAACCGCTTCATCGTGTCCTCGCTCCACACGCGCTGGCCGGTGGCGAGGTTGACGGCATGAAGCTGGCCTTCGGCACCGAACGTATAGACGATGCCGTCCGCGACGACCGGCACGGCGCGCGGCCCTTCGTCGAAGCCGAAGTCGTCGCGGTAGGTCGTCGAGTATTGGTAGCGCCACACCGAGGCGCCGGTCGCCGCGTCGAGCGCGTCGACGACCTCCTGCGCGCCCGATCCGATGGAAGAGGATGAGCCGGTTCTGAACGACAACCGGCGCGGCGAATCCCTGCCCGACCGTCTTTCGCCACGCGACGCGCGGCCCCTGCGCCGGCCACGCTTCCGCCAGCGCCGGACCGCGATAGACCCCGTTGCGCTCGGGACCGAGAAACTGCGGCCAGTCCGCAGCGGCGGTGGCGCCGGCGAGGATCACGAAGACGACTGCAGCGCGGATGGCTCGCACGGAGGGAATTATAAGAGCCCTGTCCGTTCGTCGTTCGAGGTTCGTCGTTCGTCGAACACACGAAAACAGGCGGTGCTCTGATTTCCAGGCGCCTGGGGTGACGCTGCAGTAGCGTCAACCCAGAAACGCCGCGGTTGCTTGTGAGCCCGCCACTGAGAGTGTAGGCTTGCCCGCATGCACAAGCTATTGACGATCGCGCTGATGACGCTCGGTCTGTCTCCGCTGGCCACTCGGGCGCAGACTGGGGACTGGGTGACGCTTTTCGATGGCACCCACCTGAACAACTTCAATCAGGTCGGCGCCGCCAACTGGACGCTCGCCAACGGTATCGTCGAGGCGACGAAGGGTCCCGGCTTCCTCGTCACGAAGGAGACCTACAGCAACTTCGAGATCCGGGTGGAGTTCTGGGTGGACGAAGGCGGCAACAGCGGGGTCTATATGCGCTGCCAGGATGCGGCCAAGATCACGGACACCACCTGCTACGAGGCCAACGTCTTCGACAAGCGGCCGGATCAATCGGGCCGCACCGGCGCCATCGTTCACATCGCCAAGCCGTTGGCGATCGTCGACGCCGGCGGCAAGTGGAATACCTACGAGATCACAGCCAAGGGGCCACAGTTGACGGTTCGGCTGAACGGCACGCTCACCGCGCAGGCCGAGGACGCGAAGTTCACCAGCGGCCCGATCGCACTCCAATACGCAGCGGGGACGGTCCGCTTCCGGCGCGTGCAGATCAGAAAACTGTAACGGCGCTATTGCGATCTTCCGCGAGCAGAGATGGGCCAGACGGCCTCGACGCGGTCCTTCCTGATCGCGTAGAGCTGGTCGTACTCGTTCACCACGGGATCGCAGTGCGGCACGATCAGCTCGAGCTTGTCGCCGACCGCGTACGAGCGCTGCGCGGTCTCGTACCGGATCACGCCGAACTCGTCGGACCCTGCGTTGTAGCTGAACTCGCGCTCGCCGATCACCCAGGGACCCGGCCGGTTCAGCGTCAGCGCCTTCGCGCCCGCATCGGTGGTGATCGACTTTGGCGAAGTAGGTGTTGAGCACCGTGGTCACGACGGTCAGCGACGGCACGAAGTCGTTGTAGACCTCGTCGCTGGTTTCCCCGCCGATCTCGAGGTACTGACAGTCCATGAAGACATAGCTGCCGACTTGCACGTCGGTGACGCCACTGGCGCGCGGCAGGATGTTGTAGGTGCCGGTGCCGCCGCCGCTGAAAATCTCGGTGCTGAGACCCGAACGCTTGAATCGTTCGAATGTCTCGACCGACGGAGCGAAGCGATTCAGCGTCTGCTCGAGGCGCGTCTTGAATCCCTTGATGTGCTGCGCGCCGCCGTCGTAGCTGATCAGGCCGCGCAGCTTCAGGTGGGGTAGCTTGTCGACGAGCTGCGCGAGGGCAATCGCCTGGTCGCCTGCCGGAACGCCGCTGCGTGTGCCGATCGCCACGTCCACGACCACATCCGCCACGATGCCGGCGTCCCGGGCCGCGTCGTTCAGGTCGCGGGCGTTCGGCGCGAAATCCACCGCCTGGACGAATTGCGCATTCGACTTGCGGAGCGCCATCGCCCGCCGGATCTTGGCGGGCGAGACGTTCGACGTGGTCATCAGGATCGGCTGGATGCCGTGGGCCGAGAACACCTCCGCTTCGCTCAGCTTCGCCGCGCAGATCCCGATCGATCCGCTCGCCAGCTGCAGCTTCGCGATCGCCGGGCACTTGTGGGTCTTGGCGTGCGGACGGCTGGCCACCTTCAACGCCCGCAGCCGTGTCTGCATCGTCGCGATGTTCCGCTCCAATGCGTCCAGATCGACGCAAAGAGCGGGCGTGTCGAGTTCCCACTTCGACACGCCGGTCAGCTTGTCGTCAGCTGCTCGTGCCTGCATCTCGGTGGCCGTATAACCCCCAGCATTGTTCGATACGCAGAGCGCCGCCGCGCCGGCGCCCGATGTCGTGATGAACGAACGGCGCGTTACGCTCATATGCTGCCTCTGCGCCTCTGCGCCTCTGCGTCCTTTGCTTCCTCTGCGTCCTCTTATCCGGGCAGCCTGAACGCGAGAAGTTCGCCCGGATAGTTGCCGCCGCCGACGGCGACGATGATGTACTGCTTGCCGTTGAACATGTAGGTCATCGGCGAGCCGCTCTGCTGCGCAGGCATCAGCACCGAGCCGGCGTCCTTGCCGGTGGCTTTGTCGTACGCGCGCAAGAGCGCGCCGCGCGGATGGCCGGCGGCGCTGGTCACCTGCGCCTCGCCGGCCACGAGCAGCGTCTTCGTCACCAGTGTGCCGATGATGCCAGCTTGTCCTGTTCTCGGAATCTCCAGCCCTTTGAGTGCCGGGTTGTTGCGGATGTTGTCGGGCGTGTCGCCGTGCGCGATCTGCCAGAGGATCTCGCCGCGATCGAGGCTGATCGCCGAGATGCTGCCGTATGGCGGCTTGACGAGCGGCAGGCCCTGGACCGTCAGCCCGGGACCGCCGCCCTCACCGCCGCCACCGCCGCCCGCGCCGCGGCCGGCGGCTGGTGCCGCCGGCGCTGGCGGAAGTGCCGAGGGCGCTGCGCCGCGCCCGCCCGCGGGCGGGGCCGAACCTTCCGCGACCGTCACAGGCGCGTCGTCCGGGCGCCGCGCCCATCGGGACCGCGGCGCGCGCGCCGGTCAGCGCGCTGCCCTGGACGTAGTTCATGTCGTTCTTCGCGGGATCGGGCTTGATCAACCCGAGGACGCCCGGCGATCGGCGCGAGTACACATAGAGGATGCGCGTCTCGGGATCGAACGAACCGCCCGCCCAGACCGTCCCGCCGCCGTTGATCGCCAGCTGCAGCGTGCCAAGCGGTCCTTCAGCGCGGCTGACGGTCGGCGGTGTGTAGATCGGTCCGATCTTGTAGCGCGAAACGATCTTTTCCGCTTCGGCCCGCAGCTCCGGCGTGAAGTCGATCAGGTCGTCCTTCGAGAAGCCGTTCAGATCGTACTGAAAGATCCGGCCGCGTGCGTCCAGCGGAAACGGCTGCGTCGGCGCGTACCACTCGCTCGGGACGTCGCCCTTCTCGACCGGCCGCTCTTCGATCGGCCAGATCGGCTTGCCCGTGACGCGGTCCAGGACGAAGAGAAACGCCTGCTTGGTCGGCTGTGCGAGCGCCTTGATCGCCTTGCCGTTGACGGTGATGTCGACGAGGATCGGCGCGCACGGGATGTCGTGGTCCCAGATGCCGTGGTGCACCGTCTGGTAGTGCCACTTCCGCTGTCCGGTCTTCAGATCGACCGCGACGATGCTTTCGCTGAACAGGTTGTTCGCCGTGCCGATGGCCGCCGAAGTAATCGCCGGTCGGCGCTTCGATCGGCAGGTAGGCCAGCCCCAGCTCTTCGTCGATCGACATCTGCGCCCACGAGCCGGTGTTGCCGGTGTACGACCACGAATCGCCGAGCCAGGTGTCGTTGCCGAACTCGCCCGGGCGCGGAATCGTGTGGAAGATCCACATCCGCCTGCCGTTCCTGACGTCGAACCCGCGGATGTAGCCCTTGACGTTGCTCTTGCCGCGCGGCACGCCGCCCGACAGGTGCGCCGCGCCGATGATGATCGTGTTGCCGGCGACGACCGGCGCGGAATGGAGTCCGACCTCGCCGGTGACGAGATCGATCGTCTGATCGTTGTCCTGCTTGAGGTCGACGATGCCGCGCGTGCCGAACGACTGCACCGGGGATGCCGGTCCTGGCGTCGAGCGCGACCAGGCGATAGCCTGGCGTGACGTAGAGAATCCGCTCGTCCTTGCCGTCAGTCCAGTAACTCAGGCCGCGTCCGGAGAGCTGTCGCGGGCGCCGCCTCGGCGCGCTCGCCCTCGCGCTCGCTGTGCATCCAGATCAACTCGCCGGTCGCCGCGTCGAGCGCCACGACCGCGCGGCGCGTGCCGGCCGTCGAATACACGACGCCCTTGACCATCAGCGGCGTCGACTCGAACTGGTACTCAGGCCGCGGTCCGAGGCTCTCGGTCTTGAAGCGCCAGGCGATCTCCAGCTTGCTGAAGTTGTCGGCGTTGATCTGATCGAGCGGCGAGTAGCGCGTGTTGCCGATGTCGGCGCCGTAGGTCGTCCACTCGCCGTTCTTCGCGCCAGACTGACCGGCGATCGTCGCGCTCGAGACGATGAGCAGGGCCGCGATCATCCACCTCATAAAGCCTCCAATTCAGCTCGATCACGCCGCTGGTCCGGCTAAAGCCGGACACTACGTCCGCCTTACATAGTGTCCGCCTTCAGGCGGACGCAACGACGAACGACACCTTCATAGATACGCCTGGAGCATCGCGAGCAGGCCCATCGCGGTCGTCAGTATCACGCTGTGGACCGCGACGCGCGCGAAAATCTCGCCTTCGCGGCCGACGGCGCCGACGCCGGCGGCTCCGACCGACAGGTTCTGCGGACTGATCATCTTGCCCATCACGCCGGCCGACGCATTCGTCGCGCCCATCAGCACGGGATCGAACCCCGAAATGCGCGCCGTCGTCGCCTGCAGCGGCCCGAACAGCGTATTGGACGCCGTGTCGCTGCCGGTCAGGAAGACGCCGATCATACCCAGCCACGCGGCGAAGAACGGGAACAGGAATCCCGTCCTGGCGAGCGCCAGCGCCATTGATGAGGTCATCCCCGAGTAATTCATGATGGTCGAGATCGAGAGGATGAACGCGATCGTGACGATTGGCAGCCGCAGCTGCTTGATCGTCCGGGCGAACGTGCGGCCGAGGGCGGCCATCGGAACGCCGGCGAGCCGCATCGGCACGAACGCCAGCGCCGCGGCCAGCAGCACCAGTGTGCCGGCCGTTGCCAGGAAATCGAGTCGGTACGTCAGCGGATACGGGCTCACGCTCGCGACGACCGGCGGCTGGCGCTGGACGATCGCGGCGGGACGGCCGTTGTCGAGCCGGTAGGCGCCGGGCCAGTTGAACTCCCAGACCGGGAAGCGGAATCCCTGCGGGTCGGATCGCCGCGGGCTCGCCGACCCACGGCTCGGGACACAAGCCGGTTGCCGATCTGGCCGCAGCGGAAGAGCGCGGTGAGATTCAGCGGCGGCTCGAGGTTCGAGAGGCCGGCGAAGTTGCCGATCTGGCCGGCGAGCACGACGACGATCAGGATGCCGTAGGTGCCGTAGGCGCGGGCCACGCGGGCCGGTGGATCGTTGTGCGCAGCAGCCACGGCCGCGCCGCCTTCGACGTATTCTTCGCGCGGCCGCCAGACCCGCAGCAGCAGCGCCACCGACGCGAGCGAGAAGAGCGCCGCCAGCGACGCGGTCAGCTCGGGGCCCACGTAGTTCGAGACGATGAACTGGCCGATGGCGAAGCTCACGCCGGCGGTGAGCACCGCCGGCAAGACCTCGATCATCCGGCTCCATCCGGCGAACAGCACGACGAGATAGGCGGGAATGAAGATCGAGAAGAGCGCCAGCTGGCGGCCGGCCGTCGCGGAGAGGGCGCAGCGTCATCGTCTGCGGATCGCTCCCGAGCATCGGCGAGAGCAGGCCGCCGAGCGTCGTGATCGGGATGCCGAGCGATCCAAACGCGACCGGCGTCGTGTTGGCGACGAGCGCGAGTGTCGCAGCCATGATGGGTGCGAATCCCAGGCCGGCGAGCATCGACGCGGTGATCGCGACCGGCGCGCCGAAGCCGGCGATGCCCTCGATGAGCGCGCCGAAGCAGAACGCCACCATCACGACCTGAATTCGCCGGTCGCCGGTCGCCCGCGCGAGCGACCGCCGGATGACGTCGAAGTCGCCGCTTTCCACCGACAGGTTGTAGAAGAACACCGCGCTCAGGACGATCCAGCTGATGGGCCACAGGCCGAACGCCATGCCCTGCGTCGTGGCCGCGACCGTGACGGTGAAGGGCATCCCCCAGACCAGCCACGCGAGGAGGAACGCCGCCGCCGCGGCGGCGATGGCCGACTTCCACGGCGCCAGGCGCACGCCGGCCAGCAGGATCGCCAGCAGGATAGGCGGCAGCGCCGCGATGAGCGCCGACAACAGGATGCTGCCGCCGACCGGATCGTAGACCTGCTGGAAGACCTCGCCCACTGTCACCTCGCGCGGGCGACTATACTCCAGCCGGGACGGTTCATCTTGACCGCCGCCGCCGCGCGCACTAGCATCCGCCCTCGAGCGAGGAAATATGCTTCCGAGAACAGCGTCGACAGCCGGATGGCTTGCCGTGGCGGCGACGGTTGTGCTCGTCGCGTCGCCCACCGCCCAGGGGACGTCATCAGCCGGACAATCTCCCAGCGCACCTCGGACGCCGTGGGGACACCCCGATCTTCAGGGGATGTGGACCAATTCCACGACCACGCCGCTCGAGCGCCCTGCCGATCTCGCTGACAAGGCGGTGCTCACCGACGAGGAGCGGCGCCTCAGGGACGCGGACGTCGCCTCCCGCGTCAGCTTCGACCGTGCCGGGGCGCTACCCGGGGTCGGCGCCTACAACGAGTTCTGGATGGAGCGCGGCGCGCTGAACCACCGCACGTCGCTGGTGATCGATCCGCCCGACGGAAAGATTCCCGCGATGACCGCCGCCGGCCAGACGCGCGCCAGCGCGCTCGCCGCTGCTCGCAAGGCGAACCCCGCGGAGTCGTACGAAACGCTCACCGCGTACGACCGCTGCATCTCGCGGGGTCTGCCCGGGGCGATGCTGCCCGGCTTCTACAACCACAACTACCAAATCGTCCAGACCCGCGATTACGTCGTCATCCTGATCGAAATGATCCATGACGTGCGGATCGTTCCGCTCGACGGCCGCCCGCACGCGAGCGCGGCGATTCACTCGTGGCTCGGCGACTCGCGCGGCCGCTGGGACGGCGACACGCTCGTCATCGAGACCAGGAACGTCAATGACAAGGTGTTCGAGCGCGGCGTGCTGTTTGGCGTCGGCAGCGATCTACAGTTGACGGAGCGCTTCAGGCGGACCGGCGCCGACCGCATGGACTATCAGTTCACCGTCACCGCGCCCAGCGTCTACACACTGCCGTGGACCGTGGCCACGCCGATGGCGAGGATCGACGGGCCGGTCTACGAGTACGCGTGCCACGAAGGGAACTACTCGGTGCCGAACATCCTGAAAGGTGCTCGAGCGCAGGAGAAATGAGAAGAATCGTTCGGGCGGTTATTTGCCGATCAACGAGGGCCAGTTGAGCACCACGCTGATTGGCTCAACGGCCGCGTCGTGTACGACCCGGTTGACGAGGAACGACTGCCCGTCGGGCGCCAGGTCATAGTACGGCTCCCCGTATCCGGCGCCGGGGTTGCGGAACAGCCTTCCCGCAGAAAAGAGCGGCCGCGGCCGGCCGGTCTTAATGGCCGGCCCACCGCTGAACGCGAGCGCCATGAAGGTGTCGTTCAGATCGACGTACACCAGTTCGCCGCCGTCCGGGCCCCAGCGCGGCGCCAGGCCGCCATCGATCGACACCCGACGCCTGGCATCCGGGTCGTCTATCGGCGCCACGAACACCTCCGCCTTGCCGGATTCCGACGAGACGAACGCAACCCACCGGCTGTCCGGCGAGACGCGCGCATCCTGCTCGACGGCGGTCGTGGCCAGAAACGGGCGGGGCGGCCCCGCGGGGGCGAGTGGCAGCAGCCAGATGTCGCGAATCGTCGCGCGGTTGGCGTCGTTGTAAACGAGGTAGCGGCCGTCCGCCGACGCATCCATCGGCTGCTGGATACCGTCCAGGGCCAGGCGAATCTCCTGCCGGCCCCGTCCATCGGCACGTTTCTGATAGATGTCGGGCGGACCGTTGGCACCAGCCACGCGGTAGAACACGAGATCATCGCCAGCCGACCAGACCGGCCGGGTAGCGCCGCCGGCATTCGAGGTGAACCTCGTCGGAATGCCGGAGTCCCGGTTGAAGATCGAAATGTCCGACGATCCGGTCCGTGGATCGACCACCACCACCGCAACCTCGCGCCCGTTCCTGGAGATGCGGACGTCGTGATACGAGCCGCGGGCCCCCAACGTTCCGACCTGGCGTCCGCTGCGATCCACCCACACCAGCTCCGAGAGGGTCGGCCCGCCGTGGTAGGCCAGCACGCCGGTCTCCGAAATGGCAAACTGGGTCAGACCGGTGGGTTTGTAGTACCAGACTCGCTCCGCAATCGAGACCGGATTCCCGGTGAACTGATGGCGTCGGACATCGAAAGGCCGCGCCAGCAGCGCGCCGTCCTGCCCGTAGAGCACATGGCCGGTCTGTGCGTACGTCACGCGTGACTCGAGGTCTGCCACCTGCGTGACCGTCGCGTCCGCGGTCGATCCGACGAAGACGACGTGCCGCCGATCGTCTCCTTCCTGCGCGATCGTCACCACATAGAAGAAGTGCACGCCGTCCGGGAGGAAGCTCGGCCAGTAGTGCTCGCTCTCCCCATTCGACCGGTCGACCACGGTCACTTGTGTCACGTCGCCGCCCTTGGCCGACACGCGATAGATGCCTCCGCTTCGCCGCTGGGCTGCGTCGGGCGTCTGCGCGAACAGGATCGTGTCGTCAGGTCCCCAGCTCGGTGCGGTGTCGACCGCGGCCACACAAATCAGCTGCGGCGGTCCTCCGCCCGGATCGACGCGAAGCAGCCTGCCCGGAACGAAGAAGCCAATCGACCTTCCGTCCGGCGACCAGAACGGTATTCGTGCGTCCGCTGTGCCCGGAATCGGCTGCGCCGTTGGCGATCGCAACGGGCGGACCCAAAGATGGTTCCGGCCCTCATAGGTCGAGATGAAGGCGATCTGGCTGCCATCGCGCGTCACCGCCAGGCTGCTGACTGCCTCGGGCGGTTCGAGCCGCGAACCAGGGGGCAGCGAGATCTGGAACGTGCCCGCGGCCGCCACAGGCGGCGGAGGCCGAAGCGCCGCGGTGAGAGCCAGCGCGAGTACGGCTGCCGCGGCGATCGTCCACGCGGCGAGGCGGCTCGAACGCGGCGCCGCGATTTGCCCACCCGCGTCCTCACCGGCAAGCGCTCGCAGTTGAAACAGCACGTCGCGCACCGATTGCCAGCGTTCGTCGGGATCTCTGGCGAGGCATCGGATGACCAGCCGATCGAAGCCGGGCGGAATGCCGGAACGGAGACCGGACGGGGCGACGGGATCGTCTGCGGCAGTGAGCCCTGTCTGACTCGAGCCGTCGAACGCTTTGCGGCCGGCGGCCATCTCGTACAGGACGGCGCCGAGCGCGAAGATGTCCGCCCGTGAATCGACGTCCACACCTTCGAGTTGCTCGGGCGCCATGTAGGGCGGTGTGCCGGTGACGGTGCCCGTCGACGCCGGCCGCTGGTCGTCACCGTCAGCCGCCGGAAGGCCGATCGTCGCGATGCCGAAGTCGAGCAGCTTCGCGCCCGTCCTCGTCAGCATGACGTTGCCCGGCTTCAAGTCGCGATGGACGATGCCCCGTGCGTGCGCCGCATCCAGCGCCTGGGTAATCTCGGCGCCGATGCGGAGGACCGACGGGAAGGGCAGCGCGCCGGGCAGCAGCCGCGCCGCCAGGGTCTCGCCTTCCAGCAGCTCCATCACGAGAAAGTCGGTCGCCTCGTGCGATCCGATGTCGTACAGCGCGCAGATGTTCGGATGGTTGAGCAGCGACGCGGCGCGCGCTTCGGCGACGAGCCGGCCGCGCGCCGCGGCGTCGGGTGTGATGCCCGGCGCGATGATCTTGATGGCGACCGATCGATCGAGGCGCGTATCACGGGCGCGATACACCTCGCCCATGCCGCCGTGGCCGAGCAGCGTGACGAGCTCGTACGGACCGAGGCGCGTTCCAACCAGCAGCGGCATCGGAACGCGCCGATTATAACAACCGGACTTACGGCGCCGATGCCGGAACGGCGCCCGACAAGGTGCGGAGGAAGTATGGCTCCCAGAAGTCGCACGAGCCTTCGCCGAGCCGCATGCCCTCGCGGATGGGCGCGCCGAGCACCAGATGCTTGTCAGACCCGCGGCCTTGCCCGGACGGGTGCTTGAACGCCGGCCAATGCACGACGGCGTCGTCGTCTACATTCGGCGTCGCCCGCGCGGCAAACCGCGACCAGTAGCCGGCCATGGCGCGAAAGAGCTCCCGGTCCGGGTCGGTGAGGACATAGTTCGACGGGGCACCGAAGTTGTTGCCGAACAGCAAGTTGTACTCGAGTCCGTGAATCACGCGGTCGGGCGCAACGGCATCGATCTCGTAGTCGAACGAGTATGCGAACACCGGCATCCCCGTGCGCTCCACCAGCCGCGCGACGCGGCGTGCCTCGCAGACGTATTCGGCATCTCCCACAATCGCGGCCAGGACATTCTTCCGGCTCGCCGCGGCTTCCTCGGGCGTCGCTCCGTCAGGAGTGCCGTACATCGACGCGACCGCCGCCGCGTCGGCGCCGAAGTCCGTGGCCAGAGTACTGTCGTACTGCTCGGCGGTCAGGCCGCCGGGGAAGCTGCGATCGACGAATACCCAGCCTTCATCCCGGTTGGTCCCGATCATCAGCGGCACCCGGGCAAGGGCGCCGCTCTCGAACAGCGTGCGCGGCTGATCGGGAAGCTCCAGGCCGTCGACGACGGGACTCCACTGAACGCGCTGTCCCTCGAGAACCTGATCCGATCCGATTGGGAGTGCGTTCAGCACCTGATCGCGCGTCCGGGTGCGCATGCACGCGACCACCTGCGCCGGATCGACGCAGCCGAGTGCGGCGGCGAATCGTTCGCCCTGCTGTTCGGCTTCTTCGCGGGTACGCCACCGGGTCGTGGGCAGTCCGCTCTGCATGATGGCTCGCTGAAAGAGGCCGCCGCTGCCGGGCGAAACCAGGTGCAGCCCGACGCTCAAGGCGCCGGCCGAGGAGCCGACGATCGTGACGCGGCCGGGGTCGCCGCCGAAGGCGGCGACATGATCGCGCACCCATGCGAACGCGGCCCGCTGGTCGAGCAGGCCGAAATTTCCGGACGAGGGATAGGCCGGGTCTTCGTTGGACAGCGCGGCGTGTGCGAGGAAGCCGAATGCGCCGAGCCGATAGTTCGCCGCGACCACGATCGTCCCGGTCTCCTCGGCGAATCGTTGACCGTTCGCCGCGGCGAGGTTTGCCGAAGCGGCGACGAACGAGCCCGGATGTAGCCAGATCAGAACCGGCGCTGGCGTGGCCGGGAGAGGATCCGGCGTCCAGATAATCATCTTCAGGCAGTCTTCGCTGCCCACCGGCGCACCCGTCAGGTTGAACCCCGGGCAGTTGGGGGCAGCCGTCGCATTCAGGATCGCCGGCGCCCAGGTGTCGGCCGGCTGCGGCGGGCGCCAGCGGCGGCCGCCGGACGTGGGTGCGCCGTACGGAACGCCGAAGAACGCGCAGGACGCGCCGCGGTCCACTCCCTGGATGGCGCCATTGACCGTCGATACAAAGCACGATATCGACTGGGTCCGCGCCTGGCGCATCGAGAATCCCAGGACGAGCATCAGCGCCGCAGCGATCGATATGAACCGTAGAGACCTTCGCATCATTCCTCCTGCATACCGCGTCGCGGCCCGGCGCGGCGCTGCGCGTAATATGGGGCGCCCAGCCCTCCGAGTCTCGAGGAGTCGATGGGTTTCGCATGACGTTTCCATGAGGGCGGAATGAGGCTGGCTTTCGGCGGGTGGACTCTTGATACGGATGCGCGCCAGTTGCTCCGCGGAACGGTGCCGGTGCCGCTGTCTCCGAAAGCGCTCGATCTGCTCGCGTACCTGATCGAGAACCGGCCCAACGCCCTGTCAAAGGACGTGCTCCATGACCGGCTGTGGTCAGGGGTCTTCGTGTCGGACACGAACCTGGCCGGCCTCATCGCCGAGATTCGACGGGCGCTCGGCGACGATGCGCGGACCCCGCGCTTCGTTCGAACGGTGCAGCGTTTTGGTTACGCGTTTGCCGGCACAGTCGAGTCCGCCAGGGATTCTTCGGCGACCCTGAAGGGGTCGCCCTACGTGGCGCCCCTGAAAGGGTCGGGCTCCACGGGAGGGTGCTGGCTGGCGCGCGGAACGCGTCAGATCCCCCTCGCAGACGGCGAGAATATTCTGGGACGCGACGACGACGGCGGTCCGTTCGCCTCGACCAGCATCTCGCGGCGCCACGCGAAAATCACCGTCGACGGCGCGAAAGCCTACATCGAGGATCTGGGAAGCAAGAACGGCACGTTCCTTCGGGGGCGTTCGATCACGCGCCGGGAAAAGCTCGTCGACGGCGATGCCATCGCGCTTGGCGGCGTCGGTCTCGTGTTCCGGACCCCGTCGGGCGATCGCTCGACACGCACCTGGAAGAAAGCGAAGAGGTTATGATTCTGGCGCCTGGAGGGTCCCGATCGATGTCCCGTGTCTTTGTGATTCCCGCACTTGTATTCGTCGGCTGTCTGGCCCGGCTCGACGCAGCTCAGCGAGCACCCGCCGATGGCGTGTACACCGCCGAGCAGGCCACTGCCGGCCAGGCCATATACCGGGCGCAATGTTCCGGGTGTCATGGGCCGACTCTCGGAGGAAACGCCGGGCCGTCGCTTCGCGGTGAAAACTTTCTCAAGAACTGGGCCGGCAAGTCACTCGACGAACTCGCCGTCAAAATCCAGAACACCATGCCGCAGAACGCGCCGGGGAAGCTGACGCGCGAGCAGGCGGTCACGCTCGTCGCCTACGTGCTGCAGGCGGGCAAATTCCCCGCGGGCAAGGACGCGCTGACCGATGAGGCGTCGATCAAGCAGATTGCGTTTGCGGGCGGCGCGCCCGCTCAGGCGGCGCCGGCGGGGTCGGCGGCGCAGGCGCTCGTGATGCAGCCGATGGGCAACCTCGCCCAGATCATGCGAGGCATCCTCTTTCCGAGTTCGAACATCATCTTCAGTGTGCAGGGCCAGGATCCGGGGGCACCGAAACCGCCCTACAAACAAGACTCCGGCGCCTTCAACTGGGCCGACTGGGGCGCCGGGATTTATCCCGGCTGGGAACTGGTCGACTACGCCGCGATCTCGATCGCCGACGTCGCGCCATTGCTGCTCGTCCCGCGGCGCTGCGAGAACGGCCGCGCAGCGCCGGTGGAGCGCGACGACTGGGTGAAGTTCACGCGCGAAATGGTGGACGCGGCGCGCGAAGTTCTCAAGGCCGCGCAGACGCGCAAGCAGGATCTCGTCAGCGACGCGACCAACGTGCTCGCCGACGCGTGTCTCAACTGCCACGTCGTCTATCGCGACAAAGAGGGAGGGACCGCGGCCGATCCTTCGAACAAGGCCGCGCGTTGTCAACCGTAGTTAGTGAGTTGGAGAGTTGGAGAGTTGCAGAGTTGGGAACTCACCAACTCACTAACTCTCCAACTCGCCCATTGGGTGTTGTGGAGGTTTTATGTGGTTCTTGATCTTCATCGCGTTGCTGCAGCAGGCCATCCCGGGGGTCCTCTCGGGTCCAGATCCCGCGCAGATGGAGAAGGCTCCGGATCTTGGCTACAAGCCGGTGCCGCACGGATTGCAGATGCCGTCCACGATCACCATGGGCGCGCCTTCGGCTGTCGGCATCACGTCAGATGGGCACCTGATCGTGTTCAACCGCGGACCGAATGCGTTGCTGGAGTTCGACGCCAGGGGCGCGTTCGTGCGGACGATCGGACAAGAGAAGTTCGTGCGGCCGCACGGCTTCCGCATCGACCCCCAGGGCAACCTCTGGGTGACCGACGTCAACGGGCACACGGTCACCAAGATGACCCGTCAGGGCGAGGCGCTGCTGACGCTGGGGACGAAAGGGCAGGCGGGCGAGTGGAACGAAGCGGCCGGCACACGCTTGCTGAACGAGCCGACCGATCTGGCGTTCGGCGCCAACGGCGAGATCTTCCTGCTGCAGGGTCACGGGCGCGGCGAGCCGCGGATGCTCAAGTTCGATCGCGCCGGCAAGCTGCTGAAAACGTGGGGCGGCATGGGCACCGGGCCCGGCCAGTTCGACACCTCGCATTCGGTCGTCGTCGATCGCAAAGGCCTGGTGTATGTCGCTGACCGGCAGAACCGCCGCGTGCAGATCTTCGACGGCGATGGGAAGTACATCAAGGAATGGAAATACGCGGGGCTGCCGTGCGGGCTGTACTGGGGACCCGGGGAACAGTTGTATCTGGTGAGCGGATTCGCTGGCCAGATCCTGAAACTCGACGCGAACGGCAAGGCCATCGCGGCTACCGGGCAGCCAGGCAAGGCGCTCGGCGAGTTCGGCGAGGCGCATTACATGGCTTTAGGACCGCAGGGCGAGATCTGGGTGGCCGACACGGTCAAGCCCGAGCTGCACAAGTTCGTTAGAAAGTAGGGCGGACCTTTAGGTCCGCCTCACACGCCTCGCGTCAGCCTTAATTCTGGAGCCATGCGACGGCGCGCCTGACCTGCTCGCCAGGGTCTGCGATGGCCTCGTCAGGAGCGACCGGTCCGGCGTAGGGGTGCTTCAGCCGGTCCGCATTGTGCGCATTCTTGAGGGTCAGACGGGCACCATCGCTCATGCGAAACAAGCTGAGCAGATGATGGTGGCCGCACGTCGCCGTCCCGAATGACCGGGTCTCCGGACGACCTTTGAACCAGACGGTGATCGCCTCGCCGGCGCTGTTGGTCCCTCCGCCGGTGAGCACGGCGACCTTTGGCGCGCCTTTCAACAACTCGTACGGGTCCTCGACGCGAGCAAATGGTTCGTTGAGGCTCAGTGCCGCCCCGCCACGATACTCGCGCTCGTATTCGCGATTGTTGTAGACGATCCACCCCATGATGCCTTCGCCGAGGATGGGCCCCAGCCCCGCCATCATCGGCCACATGTTGCCGCCGCCGTCCTCCCTGAGATCGACAATCCACCCCGTGAGGCCTGGCCGATCTGCCTTTCGGATCGCCGCCTGCAGCGCCTCGGCGTACGCATTCGCTCCTGGACCATCACAGGGGCAGCCGTTGACCTTGACGTAGCCGATCGTGTCGGGGAGTGGCGGGACGACGGCTGGCGAGAGTGTGCACGGCCCCTCTGGACCGGGGCCAATCAATCTGCCCGCCGCCGACACGTAGTGGCTTTCGAAGTCGTTCAGCAGCCGCAGCGCGAGCTCGATGGCTGGGTAGGCGGCTGGTATCGACTGGGCATCTGCCGCGGCCGCGCCGACTTCGGCTCGAAAGCGGTCCCAGTCGATCCCGGCCGCATTCGCGGCCTCAGCCCGCATGATGCGCGTCAGCTCATCGAGGTACGAAGCCACGGCGGCCGGATTTGAAGGGGCGGCAGGATTCGGCGACGTGCTCGTCGGGTCGGTCGCCTTATCTGCGCAGGCGGAAGCAGCGAGCAGAACTCCCAGCGCGAACCACGACGGCTGCTTCATGTTGCACCTCGCCTGATTGTTTCTACGCGCTTGCGAGGCCCAAGTCCCCTCAGAAAGATCCAAAAAGGGTCCAATTTTGCCGGGAACGGAACCCCTATCTGCTTGCGGTGAGTTGCACGTCGAAGTCGTCGGCGACCCAGACATCCGACCGAGAGGAGAACACCGGGTAGACGGCAAGCCGACCGTCCGGCGTGAGGGAGACACTGCCGATCTCATCGACCGGTATGGTTGCGACAGTCTCCGCAGCCCCGCTGTCTACGGCAATCCTGACGATCTTCGCCTCGGTCATCGTTTCGCCGACGAATGACGTCGCGCCCCGGAAGGGGCCGTTCTTTCCCTCGACCACGTAGATCCACGCGCCATCCCTGGACCAGATGAGGGGTCTGATCATCGGCGCGGTCGACGGATAGAGCAGCGTTTCACGGCGATTGCCGGACTCGATGATCCAGATGCCGCGTTTTGGCGGGCGGTTCCATGCCACGGCCAGCCTCATCCCATCAGGCGAATAGACAGGCGCGAATATCCAGCCCGGCGACCCGTCTTTCACCAGCAGGCGCTCTGAAGCCGTGTCCGGGTCGAGTTCGTAGTAGTTCTGATTGCCGGCCCGCTGGTACAGAATGCGCGGGCCAGGTCCCCAGGCGACGTCGAAGTTGTCGCTCAACGCTCCAGACGACAGGGGACGCATTGCTCCCCCGGTCGCGCCCACGGTCCAGATGCGAGGACGGCCGCCCTGCGTCGACGCAAACGCGATCCGGTGACCGTCAGGGGACCAGACACCTCCGATCGTCAACGCCGTGAAGAAGGTGAGCTGGTGAGGCGTGCCGCCGCTCGTCGGTATCGTGTAGAGATTGGTGCGTGGGTCGTGGCCGACATTGAAGACGACGGCTGTTCCATCCGGCGAGAAGCGAGGCCGCTCGATGAGCGACGTTCCGTACGTCAACGCGCTGGTTCGACCGGTGGCAATGTCGTGCAGCCAGAGATTCGAGTGGTACGGCGCACGGGCATAGACGAGCCTTCGCGCGTCGGAGGAGAGAGCGAAGAACCGATTGGTTTCGAGCCCGGTCAGCACCGCCGTCCCTGACGCGGCCTCCGGCCTCGAGGCCGCCTCGATCCGGAAGAGCGACATCGTCTGATTGATTCGTTGCAGGTAGTAGACGTCGTCGCCCCGCGGCCCCCACCGCGTCGAGGGAATTTCAGTGGCCGAGGAGAGCAGCGTCTGCTGGCCGGTTCCATCCGTCCAGATCGTGCCAACGGCGTACCGTCCCTGCTGGTCGCTGCTTGCGAACAGCAGCCGATCGCTTGTCGACCAGTCGAGATCCCAGATCGACCAGTGATCGCCCCTGAGCGCGATTGTCTTCAGCTCTCGTCCCCGCGTGTCGAAGAGCCGGATCTTGTTGTCGAGAGCCCCGGCAGCAGCGACTGTCGCGCCATCGGGCGACCAGCACGACAGGAACACCATGCCGGTGGCAATCCGGCGTGGCGTCCCGCCGAGCTGCGAAATGATGTGGATGCCAGTTTCTCCAGAGCCGCGCGTCCAGAACAGCAGCTCCAATCCATTCGGCGACCAACGGAGGTAATTGATTTCCGGGGCGCTGAAGATCTCGACGGGCGTGCCGCCGGCGGCGAGCTCCTGAACGACCAGCTTCTTCTCGGGCTTCCGGTCCGACACATAGGCAATGCGCCGGCCGTCGGGAGAAACGGTCGCCGCGCCCTCTTGGCCCGTAAACGTCACTTGCCGGTGCACCGGCGCGGGCAGCGATGCCCTGCCGGGTTCCCCTTCGGCCCGGCGCAACAGGCCGAACCCGATACCGCCCATGAGCACGAGCGCGAGGACCACTGCGGCGATTGCCAGGCGACGGGTGATATGGGACGTGGCGGGAGCGGGGAACCCCTTGCTGCGCGAGATGACCTCCTCGTCGTCGACCGCGGTGACCTGGCCGACAAACCGATAACCCCGCTTCGGGACGGTCTCGATGTATTTCTGCCCCGACGGGTTGTCGTCCAGCGCCTTCCGGAGCACGGAGACCGCGCGGTTCAGTGCGCCTTCCTCGACGAAGCTGTCCGGCCACACCTGTTTCAGGAGGTCGTCCTTCTCGACCAGATGTCCACTGTGTTCGACGAGGACCCGAAGCAGGGTGAAGACCTTGGGCGTGAGCGGCACCGCGCGGCCATCGTGCAGCAGCCGATGGTCCCGTGCCTCCAGGCGGAACGGTCCGAACTGATACGTCGATTGGCGTGCCGCGGTCATCGTGCTTCCGGGCAGGACGGCCCGGGGGAAATCTTGGGGCTTTTTGCGAGGTTTCTGCAAGGACTATCCGCGGACGCCTGGTCTACTCCTGTCGCCGGATCTCGAGATCCGAGGAGGCAGGGATGCGACGATTACTGCTGATGACGGGCTTGGTGGCGGCCGCCGCCGGCGGCGCAGCCGCGGATGCGTTGTGCGGCACGACGGTTACGGGCGACCTGAAGCTGGATCACGATCTTGTGTGCAGCGCCGATGGCCTGGTCGTCGGCGCCGACGGGATCAGGATCGACCTGAATGGTCACACCATCGCCGGGTCGGGCGCCGGGCTCGGCATCCTGGTCGCTGGACGATCAGATGTGACGATTGCCAACGGGGTGATTCGAAACTTTGGCTTTGCCATACGAATGAACGCCTCGACCGGCATCATCATCCGGCAGACTCAGTTCGTCCAGAATGGGGAAGGCATCGACGCTCAGGCCGGGAGCGTCGGGAACACCATCAAGGACAACCTGTTTCAGGGCCACACTATCCGCGCGATCATGTTGAGGGGCGGCTCGAGCGACAACGACGTCAAGAACAATACGTTCAGTGGAAACCGGATTGGTGTCCTGGTGTTCGGCGGGACCGACAGCGAGTTGAAGGACAATCTCATATCAGGAAGCAGTCTGGCCGGCATCCGCTTCAACGTTGCCGCGACTGGTAATACGATCAAGGACAACATCCTGACGTCGAACGTCGCCGGCATCGATTTTGTCGTGACACCCCACCGGTTCTTCAGTGGGGAACGAGCTCAAGGGGAACACCTTGACCGGGAACGGATGCGGACTCCTGGGTCCGACCGCCGGCAACACCTTCAAGGACAATACCTTCGAGGGCAACGCCGCAAACGCCTGCCCCTGAGGCCGTCGAGGGGATCGATGGTGGGGACACGAACACCGTTCGCCGCCTCCGTGCTGATGCTGCTGGCGGCCACGTCGGCCGGGCAGAGTGAATACACGCGCCGTGTGTTCGTGCGGGCGAGTCCTATCAACGGTTCCTGCGGCCGAATCCCGCCAGCTGGCCGATTTTCGCGATTCTCATCACCGATCCCGGCGGGACGCTCCGCGAGCCGCACATCGAGGAGTTCAGCCCGGTGCCGACCGGCGTGCCGCAGCGGATGCAGGGGTTGGCGCAGCGCATCGCCGACGATCATCGCGCCATGAGCGCCCAATATCAGGTCGAATACGTCAGCCCGATGAACCAGGCCGGGACGAAGGTGGAGGTCAGCATCGCGCGCCCTGGGGCCACCGTCCAGATCTCGTTCCGGCGGTCCTTTTAATCCTTAACCGAGGGGCTTCGCCCCTCGGACTCCCTGACACGCTCTCTCGCGCGCCGCTGCGCCGGCGCGCTCCGTTCGCGTGGCTCGCTCGCGCACTCGCTCGCGGCGCAGGTCAGCTCGTTTTCGAGACAGCTTCCAGAAAAGTAGTGCCGACCTTCAGGTCGGCCTGCGCCACCACGGGCCCTCCTGGGAAATTTCGTCTCCTTGACCCGCGAATTCGCGGTATGCGTGCGCCGATAAGAGAGGTATGGCGGATCGCCTCTCTTTCATTTCCCGCCGCGCGTTCCTGGGGGCCGCAAGCACCCTGCTGGCACCGGCCTGGGCACGTCGCGCGGGCAGCCAGACCGCGCCCGTCGTCAACGACCTCCATTCGCAGCTGAACGAAACCCGCGTCCGCCGCATCCTGACGCCGCGCACCACGCACGACGTGCAGGCGGCAATTCGCACGGCCGCTTCCGAAGGCGTCGCCGTCTCGCTGTGCGGCAGCCGGCACGCGATGGGCGGCCAGCAGTTCGGTGCCGACACCGTCTTGGTGGATCTGCGGTCGCTGAACCGTGTGGGGACGCTCGATGCGGAACGCGGCACGATCCAGGTCGATGCCGGCGTCGAATGGCCCGCGCTCGTTGCCGCCCTCGTCGACCGTCAGCACGGCCGGGCGCGGCAGTGGGGCATTGCGCAAAAACAGACCGGAGCCGATCGGTTGACGATTGGTGGAGCGCTCTCGGCAAACGCACACGGCCGAGGGCTGAAGATGGCGCCGTTTGTCGGCGACGTCGAGGCGTTCGACCTCGTCGACGCCGGCGGCGAGCTGCGGCGGTGCAGCCGCTCCGAGAACCGCGAGCTGTTCCAGCTCGCGATCGGCGGCTACGGGCTGTTCGGCGCGATCACGTCGGTCACGCTTCGTCTCACGCCCCGCCGCAAAGTGCGGCGCGTGGTCGAGGTGCGATCGGTCGACGGGTTGATGGAGGCGTTCGATCGGCGGATCGGCGAAGGGTTCCTGTACGGCGATTTCCAGTACGACATCGACGCGACGTCCGACACCTTCATGCGCCGCGGCGTGTTCTCGTGCTATCAGCCGGTGGATGACGCGACGCCAATGGCGGAAGGGCAGAAGGAGCTCTCGGACGACGACTGGCGCGGACTTCTGTTCCTGGCTCACACCGATCGATCGGCCGCCTTCGATCGCTACTCGACCTACTACCTGTCCACTTCAGGACAGGTGTACTGGTCCGATCTCCATCAGCTGAGCACCTATCTCGACGGGTACCACCGCACTCTCGATCCGGCGCTCGGCGGCGTCCGTGCCACCGAGATGATCACGGAAATCTACGTGCCGCGGCCGGCGCTAGGCCGCTTCTTCGAGCAGGTGCGCGAGGCGTTTCGGGGCAACGCCGTCCCGATCGTCTACGGGACGGTCCGGCTCATCGAGCGAGATGCGGAGACCTTCCTGCCGTGGGCGCGCGACCGGTGGGCGTGCACGATCTTCAACCTGCACGTCGAACACACGCCGGCCGGGATCGAGCGCGGTGCGGACGCGTTTCGCGCGCTGATCGACATGGCACTGGGACACGGCGGAAGCTATTTCCTGACCTACCACCGCTGGGCACGCCGCCAGCAGGTCGAGGCGGCTTATCCGCAGTTCGCGGAATTCCTGCGCCGCAAGCTCCAGCACGATCCGCAGGAGCGGTTCCAGAGCGACTGGTGGCGGCACTACCGGTCGATGTTCGCGAGATCGCCTGCAGGCATGACGAAGGCCGCCACGCTCTGGACGCTCTTGGTGTTGTTCGCAGGCCGCGTGCTCGGGCAGTTGGCGGTCGCGCTCGACGCCGCGCCGTTCCTGCCGCCGATGGACGAGTGGCAGTCCGGCCTGCTTCCGTATCCGCGGTTGCTGGCCGCGCAATTCGTGCTGGTCGCCGGTCTTGGCAGCGTCTGCGTTCAGTTCTCCCGCGGAAGCGGCTACTTCGTTCGACCGCCGCAAATGGCTGGCTACGCCGTTGTGGGTCGCCGGCTGGATCTACGCCGCGTCGATGGTCGTGCGCTACGCCGTCTGGATGGCGATCAGGCCGGAGGAACGATGGACCGGCGACCTGATCCCGGTGGTATTCCACATCGTCCTGGCCAGTTTTCTTCTGGTCGTTGCGAACCATCATCGTCAGGTGCAGACATGACGATCAGCGAACCGGCGACCCTCGTCACCGATTACCTCCTCGCGATGTTCACCGCCGTGCTCGGACGCCTCCTTGGACGGGCCGCGCGCGATGCCGAATGGTCGGCGTTCATCGAGACGGATCGTATGCGGGGCTGGTGGTCGGTTGCCTTCTTGGCGACCGCAGTGGCCGGCGCCGCCGGGGGCACCGTCCATGGCTTTCAGCACGTGATGGCCCGATCCCTGACCAACCTGCTCTGGCTGGTCACACTCGAGAGCCTGGTTCTTGCGGCGTTTGCGGTCGTGGCCGCCGCCATCGTCCTCGTCGGGTGGGGCCAGACGGTGCGGTTCATCGCGACGTTCGCGGCGGCAGTGGCGTTTGGGAGCTACGGCCTGTGGGTCATCAAGAATCCGGTCTTTCTATCCGCGATCGCGGCCTACGGCACGGCGTTCGCCGTGCTCGTCGGCGTCCGGCTCTCCGTGCGGCCGCTCGATCGCGGCGGCCGGCTGCTGCTGGCGGGCGTGGCGCTGTCGCTGGTCGCTGCCGGCGTTCAACAGAGCGGCTGGTCAATCCATCGGAACTTCAACCACAACGACCTGTACCACGTGATACAGGCCGTCGCGGTGTGGCTGCTGTATCGGGCGGCGATAGCGCCCGACACGTTCAGCGGCTCGTCGCCGAGCTCCTGATCCCGAAGAGCGAGAGATCGATCGCATTGGCCATCGCCTGGTAGCCGGCGTCACTTGGATGGAGGTTATCGCCGGAATTGAACGTGGCCAGGAACTTCGTCGGCTGCTGCGGATCGCGCGTCGCCGCGTCAAAGTCGATGACCGCGTCGTACTCCTTGCTGGTGCGGATCCACTCGTTGAGCGCCGTCCGCTTGGCCTCGCCTTCCGGCGTCGCATAGCCGGCCCCCTCGTACGGCGTCAGCGTCGCGCCGTAGATCTTCAAGCCGCGCGCGTGGGCGCGCATGATCAGCTGGCGGTGGCCGGCGATGAGATCGGCCACCGACGGCAGCGGGTTCGAGCGGCCCTGTCCGATGTCGTTGATCCCTTCGAGGACGATCACGTGCGTGACGCCGGGTTGCGCGACGACGTCCCGATCGAAGCGGGCGAGCGCGCTCGGGCCGGCGCCGTCGAGAAGCACGCGGTTGCCGGCGATTCCGGCGTTGACAACCGCCAGCTTCGGGCCGCCGGCCTGGGCGATCCGCTTCGCCAGCAGGTCGGGCCAGCGGTTGTTCGTGTTCGGCGTCGACCGCGTGCCGTCGGTGATCGAATCGCCGAACGCGACGATGACGCCGGTTGCCGCCGGCGCCACCACCTCCACCCGCGCCAGCAGGAACCACGACGCCGTCGTGGCCGCGATCGGGAACGGGTCGGTTCCGACGAAATTCCCGGTGCCCGAAACGTAGTTGGTCTGGAACGCTCCGGTGTGCATCGTGACCGGCGAGCCGCTTGCCGCCGTGTCGGAAGGAACGTAGAGGTCCACCGCGAGATCAGTGCCCGTGGCGAACGTCAGATCGACCGGGTCGCTGATGATGGCGGCGCCGGGGGGAATCGTGGTCGCGGCGCTGCCGCTGAACCTCAGCGTCCGGGCCGTCTTCAGGTCGATGGCCGACTCCCTTCCGCGCATCGCCACCTGCGCGGCGCCGACCACGAGCGGCGCGGTGCCGAACGCGTTGCTCAACGTGATGCGGAGGCGATCGCCGCCAAGCGTGGGGCGAACGATCAACCGCAGCGTCTGGTTGTTGAAACTGCGGATCGGCGGCGGCCCGGCGTTCGGCGCCGGCCCTGGTCCTGCGCCTCGTCCCTGCGCGGCCGGAACAACGGCTGCGGGTGCGCCAGCCGGGACAGCCGGCGCCGGAGCAGGTCCTCCTTGGCCCCGCCCACCGGGTTGTCCGGGTCCGCCAGGCGGTTGAGCGGGCGCCGCGACGACGGCGGTACCCAGGCAGCCACCCAGTGGTCGGTCGGCCGCGCCTGACCGAGCAGCGGTGCTGCAGCCGCAGCGATGAGGACGATGAGCGCAGACAACCGTTTCATGGCGCCTCCTCGAAACATGCGCACTTTAGTCAACCGAGGGGCTTCGCCCCTCGGACTCCCCCCACGCTCTCTCGCGCCTTCGCCAAGGCTACGGCGGGCAAGCGCGAGATCCTTTTCACAGTCGGATCGCTTCCACCTCCGCGAAAGCTACGGTGGACGCGCCGTAGCGCTTACGGCGCGAAGGCGGGCCGTCTTGGCCGCCATAGCGCGCTAGCGTTTCAAGCGCGACGGCGGGTCGAACACCGAACGGCAGCGAAGAAGGTTGTCCAGTGTGGCACAATGCGCACCGGGTTCGCGCGTGAATTCAGGCGTTTCAATTTCGCGGACTCGGTTGGCGAGGCTGGCGCTGCCGCGGCTCGTCGCGGCGATGGTGATCCTGCCGGCGCTGCTCGTGGTGCCAGCGGGGACCCTGGCGTACTGGGAGGCGTGGACCTACCTGGCGATCATCCTGATCCCGGTGACGCTGACGGCGGCGATTCTGCTGGTGCGCGATCCCGAGCTGCTGCAGCGCCGGATGAAGAAGGGCGAGAAGGATCCGGCTCAGGGCCGCATCGTTGCGCTGGCGGGCGTGTTGTTTCTGGCGCTCATCTTGATCCCTGCCTTTGACCGACGGTTTGGTTGGTCCCGTGTGCCCCTGCCAGCCGTCATCGTCGCGGATCTCGTCGTGCTCGTCGGCTACGGTCTGTTCATCCGCGTGCTGCGAGAGAACCGATCGGCATCGCGCGTGATCGAAGTGGAATCGGGGCAGCGCGTGGTCGCGACCGGCCCGTACGCGGTCGTCCGCCATCCGATGTATGCGGCCATCGCCATCATGAGCCTGGCCACACCGGTGGCGCTGGGCTCGTGGTTGGCATTCATCCCGGCCCTGCTGCTCGTCGGCGTGCTCGCGGAGCGGATCAAGAACGAAGAGCGTCTGCTTGCCGCCGAGCTCACGGGCTACAGCGACTACATGAGAACGACCGTCTACCGGCTTGTTCCCGGCGTCTGGTAGCGTACCGGGCGGGCCTGAAGGCCCGCACTACGAGTCGGTATTTGTAGGCCGGGCCCTCAGGCCCGGCGTTGTGAAGGGAGGGATTCATGCGTCCTCTGTCAGTTGCGGCGACCCTAAGAGGGTCGCCCTATGCGTTCGGCGTCGCCATCGTCGCTGCGACCGCCGCCTGCGGCCCGCGGGCTGGAACGCTGGAGGCGGCGAGCGCGGCGCTCGCCGCCACGACCATCCAATCGATCGAGTACTCCGGCACCGGACGCTGGTTCCAGTTCGGACAGGCGCCGAACCCGACCCTGCCATGGCCGGCGTTCGAGGTCAGCCGCTTCACGGCTGCGGTCGACTACCGCCAGCCAGCGGCGCGCGTCGAGATGACACGGCGCCAGATCGTCGAACCCGGTCGCGTTCGTCCCGCCCCAGCCGACGCGCGTGCGATCCAGGTGGTCAGCGGCACGTTCGCCTGGAATCTCCGGCAGCCCCGGCCGGCGCCGCGGCGGGCGCGGCGCCAGCCCCAGCGCCCCAGCCTGCCGCCGTCGAGGAGCGGACGATGGAAATCTGGACGACGCCGCATGGATTCCTCAAGGCGGCGGCCGCCAACAACGCGACGTCGACGCCCGCTGGCGAGGGATCCGAAGTCGCGTTCACCATCGATGGCAAGTATAAGTACGTCGGCCGCATCAACGCACAGAACGAAGTCGAGCGCGTGCAGACATTCATCGACAACACCGTCCTCGGCGACACGCCCGTGGAGATCGCCTACTCCGGGTACCGCGATTTCGGCGGGGTGAGATTCCCGTCGCGCATCGTCAGGACGCAGGGCGGCCATCCCGTGCTCGACCTCACGATCGAGAAGGTTGCTCTGAATCCAACGGTGTCGGCCGAGGTACCGGAGCAGGTCCGCGGCTTCACACCGCCAGCGGTGAATGTCGTGATGGAACCGCTCGCCCCCGGCGTTCACTATGTCAGGGGCGGCAGCCATCACAGCGTGGCCATCGAGCAGCGTGATCACGTGGTGGTCGTCGAAGCGCCGCAGGACGAAGCGCGCTCCGAAGCGGTCATCGCCAAGGTCAAGGAGACGATCCCGGGAAAGCCGATCCGCTACATCGTCAACTCACACGTGCACTTCGACCACTCCGGCGGCCTCCGCACCTACGCCGCCGAGGGCGCGACGGTCGTGACGCACGAGATGAACAGGCCCTACTACGAGAAGGTCTGGGCCGAGCCTCGGACGATTCGCCAGGATCGTCTTGCCCGCGCGCCACGAACCGTCACGTTCGAGACCTTTACCGACAGGCACGTGCTCGGCGATGGCCAGCGGCAGATCGAGGTGCACCGGATTGCCGGCAGCGGACACAACGACGCGTACGCGATGGTGTATCTCCCGGCTGAACGCATCCTGATTCAGGTTGACGCGTACGCGCCGCTGGCGCCGAACGCGCCACCGCCGGCGGCGGTGAGTCCCTTCACCGTGAACCTCCTCGAGAACGTCGACCGCCTGAAGCTGCCCGTCCGAACGATCGCGGCGCTCCACGGTCCGGGGGTCGCGACGCTCGACGACCTGCGAGCTGCGGCGCGCCCGCCGGTCAAGGCGGTTTCCAAGTGAGGTTGAAGATCGCCGGTGCCGTGCTGGCCTGGGCCCTCCTCAGCGGAGTTCCGAGTCTCGTTGCGCAGGCGCCGGCGACGGCCGTCGTCGACATCGGCGATGTCCGGCTCGAGACAGTGACGTGGGGTGCCGGCGATCCGATCATCCTGCTGCCGGGGACCGGGTACTCTTCGTCAGCATTCGGGCTCCTCGGGCCCGAGCTCGCCCGCCGCGGCTTCCGCGCGATTGCCCTCAACCCGAGAGGCGTCCGCGGCAGCACGGGCACGCTGGCGGACCTCACATACCATGATTACGCCGCGGATGTCGGCGCGCTGATTGATCGCATCGCCGGTG
Organism: uncultured Acidobacteriota bacterium; assembly: GCA_963825245.1. Taxonomy (GTDB): domain Bacteria; phylum Acidobacteriota; class Vicinamibacteria; order Vicinamibacterales; family CAVVIG01; genus CAVREM01. The sequence goes on along the minus strand of CAWGSJ010000009.1, from coordinate 56,234 downwards.
GACGCGCGCATGTGATGGGATGGGCCTGGGGCAACCGGATCGCGCGCACGCTCGCAGCCGACTCACCCCAACGGGTCGCGAGCCTCGTCCTCCTCGCCGCGGGCGGCAAGGTACCGGCCGATCCCATCGTCGCCGAGACGACCGCGCGGCTTCGTGAGCCGGGGCTGTCTCAGGAAGAGCGGACGAAGACGTTGGCGCTTCGGCTGCTCGCCCCGGGCTCGGATCCCGCGCGACTGCTCCCGATCCAGGAATCCTGGCCGGAGGCGCAAGCGTCGCAGGCCGCCGCCGGCCGCGCCACGCGGCTCGAAGAATGGTGGTCGGGCGGCTCGGCGCCGATGCTGGTGATTCAGGGCCTGCAGGACAAGGTGGCGCCGCCAGGTAATGGCCGCGATCTCAAGACGAACTACCGCAATCGCGTGACGCTCGTCGAGATCGATGGCGCCGGTCACGGAATTGTCGTCGAACACCCGGTGCGCGTCGCCGAGGAGACCGTTCGCTTTCTCGGGACGCATCCGCTTCGTCAGTGATCCGGCGGCCGCGCTCGCTCTTTCCGGGGAGTCAAGCCATGGCGATGCGTCCCGATCGCACCCGCGCCTTCTGGTTTGCACGCGGTTTCGAGAGTCCTCTTCCAAGCTTCGACCAGGAGGTAGCCGTCTCGGCCGCGCAGGCCGATCATCGATCATGGGCTGATCTCGTTGCCGAGTTCGAAGCCGTCCGGGCCGCCACCATCGCCTTTTCCGATCGCTGCCGGCGGAGGCGTGGGATCGACGTGGGGTTGCGAGCGACAATCCGTTTACGGTCCGCGCGCTGGCCTACATGTGCGTGGGTCACGTCGCGCACCACTCCGTCATCCTGCGCGAGCGATACCTGCGAGCGTGATGATTATGCGAGTCCCGATTCCTCCCCTCTCGGCATTGATCGTCGTACCGCTGTGGGCGATGGCGGCGCTCCACGCGCAGATCGCCAGCAATCCGATTCCCGAGCCGGTTGAAAAGCGCGGCCTCGCCGTCGAGATTCGGGATGTCGTCCGGCTGCCCGATACGCGCGGGCTGCGGCCGCTGACCGAAGACGTCAACCCGGCCGGCTGGGCGCGGGTGAGCTTCGTGCGGGATGCGCCCGACGGCCGGCGCTTCACCAACGACTCGCGCGGACGGCTGTACTTGCTTGACGGCGCAGGGCAACCGTCCGTCTATGCCGACGTTGCGGCAACCTTTCCGCACGCCGTCTACAACCGTCTCGAGAGCGGCTTCATCGGCTTCGACTTCCACCCGGAGTTCGCGAAGAACGGGCTCTTCTACACGATTCACGCCGAAAACGCGCAGGGGAACCCGTCGAAACCCAACTTCATCCCGCCGGGGTTCACCGCCGCCGATGTGACTTACCACAACGTCATCACGGAGTGGCGTGCGACGAGCCCGGGCGCGAACACGTTCGCGGGCAGCAGGCGCGAGCTGCTGCGCGTCGCCCACATCGTGCAGACGCTCACCCACCCGATGGGAAACGTCGAGTTCAACCCCACCGCCAAACCCGGCTCGGCGGACTACGGCCTCCTCTACACCAGCGGCAGCGATCTCGGGTTCAGCAACGGGGCCGGACCGCACAACCGCAATCCGCGCCAGACGCAGCGGCTCGACTCCGTGGTGACGGCGATTCTGCGGATCGATCCGCGCAGTCCTTCAGTGACGCGCGGGGTCAAGGGCCTTGGCGACTACACGATTCCGCCGGGGAACGTATTCGCGGCCGACGGCAAGCCGGAAACACTCGGCGAGATCTATGCCTACGGGTTCCGCAACGCGCACCGCCTGTCCTGGGATATGAGCGACGGAACCATGTTCGCGCTCGACATCGGCATGGACAATGTCGAAGAGATCAACATCGTCCGCAACGGCGGCAACTACGGATGGATGAAGCGTGAGGGCTACTGGGAGAACGGCATCGTCCGCCCTGGCGGCGCCCTCGATCAGCTCTTCCCGCTGCCGGCCGACGTGCTCGACGGCCGCACGAAGGACGAGTTCATCTATCCAGTCGCCATCTACGACCACGACGAGGGCGTCGCGATCAGCGGCGGGTTCGCCTACAACGGAAAGATTCCGGCGCTCAGCGGCAAGTTCGTGTTCGGCGACATCAATCGCGGCCGGGTGTTCGCCGCCGAGACCGCGGCGTTGAAGAAGGCCGACGACGGTGTTCCGCGGACGGTGGCGCCGATCGAGGAAATCCAGCTCTATACGCGCGACGCGAGCGGCGCCCGGGTCGACATCACGTTCAAGGGGCTGGTCGAGAAAACGATGGGCACGACGCTCACGCGCGCCGATCTGCACATCAGCCGCAACCGCGACGGCGAGCTGTTCCTGACGTCGCGCCAGGACGGCTGGATTCGCATCCTGGTGCCGTAGCCATGCCGTCATCATTCGCGAGCGATACCTGCATGGATGATGGTCACGCCACGAGCGGATTACTCGCCGTCAGCTGCGGAAACATTGAGAAGTCCCGATCCGCCGTCCACAGCTCCCGGATGCCGTGACTGACGCACAACGCGGCCACTCGGGCGTCGTGCATGCGGGCGCCAGTGGTGCGCGCCGCCAGCACGATTTCGCGGAAGCGATCCAGGTACTCGTCGTTCTCGGCCAAGACGACCAGGGACGGCGACTCCAGCCAGGCCTCGATCTGGCCGACGGCCAGATCCAACGGCTTCGGGGTGCGGAAGATCCGTGGGTGCGTGACGATTGCCAGGAATTCGTGGAGACAGGGCCACGCGATCGCCCACTCCGCGCGAGGATTCAGCAGCGCCGGCGACGGCTGCGGCGGCGCGCTCGTGCCACTCCGAGTCTTCGCGGTGCGCGTAGACCAGGATATTCGTGTCGATCGCGATCACGCGCCGCGCTCGGCGTAGACGAGCTCGCGAATCGCGCTCCAGTCCTGCAGCGAGCGTCCCGACACGAGCCCGTCACCGCGAAACGTCGCTTTGCGGAGGGTGAACCCCGACCTGCGCTTTCGGTCGGCCACGACAATCCTGAGGCCCTGTTCGATCAACGCCTTGACGGTCGTGTGCTCCTTCACCGCGATCTGCTTGACCTGGCGGAGGAGACTGTCAGACATCTCGACGGTCGTCTTCATACATCTAAGGATACAGGTGGACCCATATAGATGTATCGACCTGTTGCTGGAGACAAGGTCGGTAGCGATGTGCGTACGGGCGGGGTCCGCGACAATCTGCGGCCGGGGGCGCCGAAGTATTGGCGTTCTGACAGCTCAGCTTCGAAAATCGTTTCACGATTGACCATCCCGATTGGCCTGATGATAATCGGCGCGATCCCGCCGCTTCCGTCGAGTCCTTGCGCTCGCCGTCATTCAGGTTCCGTGAGCGTCGAAAGCTGACATCAGGGTAGGCACGGCATGGCAATCCCAAGCAATATCGTCAAGAGTTCGGTCGGGCTGGCTGGATTCAATCGGCCGGATGACGTTCAGCTGGTTCAGCGGCTGCTGAATGCCGTTTCCTTCGCGAGAGGCGGCCCCGCCCCGCAGCTCGCCGTTGACGGTCAGTGCGGGCCGCTGACATGCGGCGCGATCCGGCGATTCCAAATCACGAACCACGTCGGGGTTCCCGATGGTCGCCTGGACCCAGGAAAGCAGACCGAACAGGTCTTGCTGACGCTGCTCGCCGGATTGGGGCTCCTATCGGGACTGCTGCCCGGTTTGCTGCCCGGTCCAACGCCGGTGACACCGCCCCAGAAGCCAGTCGGCGGTCCAGCCTCTCCCATCAGGCTGCGATTCATGGCGATCTGCCGTGAAATACTGCCGCCACCGGGCACGCTCACGCAGGGCGTGAAACCGCCGGGGGCAACGTTCACCGCTTGCGGCGAATTCCCCGGCCGTGTCTTCCGAAGGGTTCCGGTCATCCCTCCGGGTCAGCCAGGGGCGTTCAAGGTCAAGCTAGGAGGAGAGCCTGTCTTTCTCACCAGCCCGATCACCCAGTGGGAGAATTTCGCGAAGGCAGTCGACGCCGAGCATTCGGCGCGGACTTGGGTGCCATTCTCAGGTAATCGTCCCCTGCCCGGGGACATCTACGTCCTGCACAAGTTCGAGAACCCGGCCATGTTCCAGCACGTGGGCATCATCGTCAGCGCCGACGGCACTGACTGGATGACCGCTGATGCCGGGCAAGGCAATGGCTTTCAGTCCGCCTTCGTCAGACGCCGCTTCCAGCCGAGCGGTCAGATCGATGGCGAATCCGGCAACAAGGCCATGCTGCGGGGCTGGGTCAATCTCGACGCCCTGTTCGCGGTTGCGATAGCCGCTTTCCCCCAGAATCTGTGAATCGTGACGCGTGCGGCCCAGCGCCTCTTCCGAGGCCGATGGGACTCACCCTACTTGAGCGGCTGCAATCCTTCCGGATCAGGACGGAAGATCAGATAGCGAATGTCGGTGTCGAGCGCGCTCCACCAGTGCGGCACGTTGCCGGGAATGATGACGACGTCGCCGGGAACGACCTTGCGCGTGACGCCGCCATCGATTGTCGTGCCGCCGAAGTTGGGTCGCTTGGTGTTCGGGCTTGCTCCCGTGCTCTTCTCGTCAGGGATCTTTCCGCCGGTGACCAGCGTGCCGGTCCCTTCGAGCATGTAGTAGATCTCGGTGACGCTGGTGTCGTGCCTGATCGATCCGCCAGGGACCGTTTTCGGACGGAACACGCCGTAGACGCCGACCTTGTAGCCGCCGACGTCGGCGACGCGAATCGGCAGATCGCTGATCCGATCCTTCGGCAGCTTGTCGATGAAGGCTTTCGCGGCAGCTGCTGTCACGTCGACCGCTGGCGGCGGCGTGGCCTGAGCCGCGGCGATGGACGATGCGCACACGAATGCCAGCACCGCGACCGGTCGCATCACTTTTGCTGTTCCTGGGCGCGGGCGGCGGAAAGCATGCCGGTGATCATGTGGAAATTCCCCTCGTGGCAGGCCCACTCGTAGAGTTTCTCGGTCGATTGTTTCAGTGGCATCTCCGCGGTCCACGGCTTCGTCCACGTTGTGGGATCGCTGAGTGTCATCTCGTAGCGGATAGTGTCGACAGCCACGCGCGTCAGGCGCTCGACGACATGCAGCCCTGCGGCCGATCCCATGAAGTTGCTCCTCGGCGAGAAATTTGCCGTCTCGATGACGAGCGTCTGGCCGTCCCAGCGGCCGCGCGAGTCGCCGCTCCACAGACGGACGCTGTCGGGAACGTGCGGGCGCCCGTCCAGCGGAATGATGCGCGCCTCGTGGCCGGTCTCCATGTACAGCAGCACGTATCCAGGTGTCTGAACGATCTGGTAGTAGCCGTAGTCGCCAGCGCCATAGCGTCCGCCGAGCCTCGGCACGCCAAATGCGATGCAGCGGAGCGCATTGTCGAAGTCTTCGGGATGCTCGCGCCGGGCGGCGACCGCTGCTGATTCGCGCCGGCGTTGTGCTTCACCCGTTACCGGCGGGATGCGCCCGTCCGGCGGAGCCACGATGAGCGAGGTGTGCCGATCGAACTCCCGCTCGATCATGTCCTCCGAATTGTGAGTCGAGGTCGGGCTCTTGAAGCGCTCCTGGGTCCCCAGGGCCGCCAGGAACACGGCGTCACCAGCGGCGAAGTCGCTGTTCCCATCCTTGAAGAGCCGGGCAGCACGCGCCTGCAGTTCCGCGACTTCCTGGTCGGTCAGGAGCGCTCGTCCCTCGAGGGCCTTGGGCCGCTCCAGTGGGGTCGCGCTCTTGCTCAGCCAGATGCCCTGCAGATCGGGCTGGCCATCAGGTGTACGAGGCGCGGTCCAGTTCCCCGGGGCAGTCTGGCCACGGGCGATGGCGGGCGCTACCAGCCAGGCAGCCGCGGCGACGACGAGGCCAATCGACGACGCGCGCAATCGCCTGCCCATGTGCGCTCCTCATTTTCCACTCGCGGCGGGGCCCCACCCCCGCCGCGAACTGACGCTGATGCCTCGCCTCGGACAAAAGCCGGTTCCTCGGCTCGGCATGGCCGCGGGCGCTTATCCCGCTCTTATTCGCGGCGCCACTGGGCGTCGATGACGTCGCCGCCCGCGGGCATCGGAGCGTAGCGCTGACCACGTGCGAGCGCGGATTCGTGGAACGCCCTCGCGCGTGGTGGACACAGCTTGAGAAAGAGCTCGACTGCGAACACCAGGATGCCAAGGTCGTCGAGCTGCCCGAGCACGGGCAGGATGTCAGGAATGAAGTCGAGAGGCCACACCAGATAGAGCGCCGCCAGCAGCGGCACCGCCCGCGTCAGGACCGGCACACCCGGTTCGCGAATCAGCCTGAACGCCAGGCGCAGCTGGACGAGCAGCGTCCGCAGCAGTGCCGGCTTCGTCAACCAGGAACTTCGGCCAGCCATCTTCGACACCTTAGCACGCCGCTCGTATAATCCGGAGCACTCGAGCACGGTTGCGGGGCCTGGAAAACGCCTGCGGCCGCCTTGGAAGAAAGCGGAGGCTCGCCATGTACGCGCGTGCGATCGCATCGGCACTGGCCGTCGCGTTTCTCACCCTCGCGGCCGCATCCAGCAGTGGTCGCGCGGCTTCATCAGGGGCGTTTGCTCAGGCAGGAACGTTCCGGCCTGTCACGGACGATCTCCTTCAAAACCCGCCGGCATCCGACTGGCTGCACTGGCGCCGTACCTACGACGGCTCGGGATATAGCCCGCTCAACCAGATCAACCGGCAGAACGTCGGGCAGCTGCGTCTTGCCTGGTCGTGGGCGATGCAGGGAGGCAACCAGCAGACGACGCCGCTGGTCCATGACGGCGTCATGTATCTGGCAAACCCCGGCAGCACGGTTCAGGCCTTGAACGCCGCGACCGGCGAGCTGCTGTGGGAGTACCGGCGCGAGTTTCCGGCAGAGATGCGTCAGCAGCATGAGATCCGTGCGCTGCGCGGCCTGAGTATCTACCAGGATCGGATTCTCGTGAACACCGGCGATGCCCACATCGTCGCGCTTGACGCCAGGAGCGGCGCCGTGGCGTGGGATGTCGCGGTGACCGATCCCAAGCATCGGTTCTCGTACTCGGCGCCAGGCCTCGTCGTCCGCGGGAAGATCATCTCCGGGCTGCAGAGCTGCGAATACTTCTACGAGCAGAAGTGCGCCATCACGGCGCACGACGCGCGCACCGGCAAGGAGCTGTGGCGCACGTCGACGATTGCCCATCCCGGCCAGCCCGGCGGCGACTCATGGGGCGATGTGCCGCTGATGTATCGCGCCGGCGCCGACATGTGGATCACCGGAAGTTACGATCCGTCTGCGAACCTCGTGTTCTGGTCGACTGCGCAGGCAAAGCCCTGGTCGCGCGCGGCCCGCGGCACCGACGGCGACGCGCTCTACTCGAACACCGTGCTGGCTCTTGATCCCGAGACTGGCAAGATCGTCTGGCACAACCAGCTGCTGCCGGGCGAAACCCACGACATGGACGAGGTGTTCGAGAACATCCTCGTCGACGACGGCCCGCGCAAGTCGCTCTTCAAGATGGGCAAGCTGGGCATCCTGTGGCAGCTCGATCGGCAGACCGGTAAATTCGTCAACGCTCGCGACCTGGGATACCAGAATCTCGTCGACGTCGATCGGACCACTGGCAAGGTGACGTACCGGCCGGGCATGGTGCCGAAGCTCGGCGAGGTGATCGACTTCTGTCCGAGCCTTGCCGGCTTCAAGAGCTGGCGCGCGATGGCCTATCACCCCGAGACGCGCGCCTTCTACGCGCCGCTGCTGCTGACGTGTCAGAAGGGCAGCTTCACCGACGTGAAGAAGGTCGAAGGCGGCGGCGGCCTCGGACAGGGCCGTCGCGACAACTACTTCCACCCGGAGAGCAGCGGCAATCTCGGCGAGCTGGCTGCCATTGATGCGGCCACGGGACGAATCCTCTGGGTGACACGCCAGCGCGCGCCGTTCAACTCGGCGGTGCTCACGACGGCCGGCGGCCTGGTGTTCGTCGGCGACTGGAACCGTTTCATCAGCGCCTACGACGCGTCAAGCGGCAAGCTGCTCTGGCAGACTCGGCTGACGACCTCGCCGCAGGGATTCCCGATCTCCTACTCGGTGGGCGGCCGGCAGTACATCGCGATGCCGGTCGGCGTCGGCGCGGCGAGCTGGGGAACGACCATCCCGCTGATGCTGACGCCGGACGTCAAGCGGCCGAATTCCGGCAACGCGCTGTTCGTGTTCGCGCTTCCATGAATCCGGTATCAAAAATGCAACGCGAAGACGCGAAGACGCGAGAACTCATGGCTCACGAATTCGCACGACGCCGGCCACACTTCTAGGATACTGATTCGCCATGAAGCGCTTCAGCTGGCCGGGGCTGGCGGTGACCGCCGTCGCGGTGGCGTCGATGTACTTCCTCCGATCGGTGCTCAACGCCATCGGCCTGACGGCCTTGACGTTCCTGCTGCCGATCCTGTTCGCGTCGTACTTTTTCGGATCGCTGATGGCGATCGTGGCGTCGATCCTCACGCTGCTGATGATCCACGTCATTATCTGGGTGGAAAACCCACAGCTGCTGCTCACCCGGCCGTACCTGATCGCCATGTTGAATTTCGGGCTGTTCTCGGCCCTGATCGTTCTGTACTCGCACCGTCACGAGAAGGTGCTGTCGCGCCTGGACGAAAGCCTGGCGCGGGAGATGGAGGCCCGGAAGGACGCGGAAGAGGCGAATCGTCTGAAAGACCAGTTCCTGGCCACGCTCTCGCACGAGCTGCGGACGCCGATCAACGTCATCCTCGGTTACCTCCAGATCCTGCTGGCCGACCGCAGCAAGAATCCCCGGCGAGCCCTCGAGATCGTGCATCGCAACGCGCAGCAGCAGGCGCGGCTGATCGAGGACGTTCTCGACGTCTCCCGGATCACGACCGGCACGGTGCAACTGGCGACCGAAGCAGTCCGGCCCGGCGTGCTCTTGCGCGACGCCGTCGAGTCGCTGCAGCCGGCGATGGTCACCAAGGGACTGCGCCTCGAGGTGGGACCGATTGATGAAGAGGTGATGATCCGCGCCGATCCGCATCGGCTGCGGCAGGTGTTCTGGAATCTGCTCTCGAACGCCATCAAGTTCACGCCAGCCCGGCGGGAGGGTGTCGGTTTGTGCCGCCGCGGTCGACGGATACGTCGAGATCCGCATTGAAGATACCGGCCGAGGTATCTCCAGGGACTTCTTGCCACACGTCTTCGACATGTTTCGCCAGGGAGACCCTTCTCCGACTCGCGACGTCGCGGGCATCGGCCTCGGCCTGAACCTGGTCAAGCAGTTCGTCGAGCTGCAGGGCGGGACGGTCGCCGTTCACAGCGAGGGGGAAGGAACCGGCGCGACATTTACCTGCCAGTTCCCGATTCATCGGGCGGCCAGCGAAGCGCGCGCGGTGTGACCGGAGGTCCGGCTAAAGCCGGAGACTACGATTGTCTGGCGCTATCTGGCGTAGTGTCCGGCTTTAGCCGGACGCGTTGGCAACCTGCAGCACCGTGCGTTCGACGATCGCCCTGGTCATCGGGACCTTGTAGGCATTCTTCGAGAGCGGACGTGCTCCGTCCACCGCGATCTCGCCGGCCCGCGCGGCGAGCTCGGGCGTGATGCGCTGGCCGGCGAGCACCTTTTCCGCCTCCGGCACACGCCACGGGATCGGTGCGACCCCGCCGAGCACGATTCGGGCAGCGCGGCAGACATCCTGATCCATCTCGAGGACGACCGCCGCGCTGACCACGGCATGCGTCCACGCCTCGCGATCCATCACCTTCTGATACGCGCTGCGCGTGCCGGGACGCGGCGCCGCCAGCCGCACCGACGCCAGCACTTCGTCCTCGGCCAGGACGTTCTCGCGTTCCGGATTGCGGCGGGGCAGCGCGAAGAACTCCGCCGCCGGCACTCGGCGGTCGCCACCCGGCCCGACGATGCGGAACTCGGCATCGAGTGCGACGAGCGCGGGCGCGGTATCCGAGGGATGCACGATGTAGCTCGGGCCGCCGCCGAAGATCGCGTGGAACTGGTTCTCGCCGGCGAACGAGAAGCACTGGGTCCCGCCCGCTTTGTAGCAGGTGAAGCCGTTCCGGTAGTACCAGCACCACGGACGCTGGCAGACGTTGCCGGCCAGCGTGCCGACGTTGCGAATCTGCGGCGTCGCGACCGTCTCGGCCGCTTCCGCCAGCACGGCATAGCGCCGGCGGATGTCGTCGTGACGGGTGATCGCGTCGAGCGTCATCAGGCCGCCGACCGTGAGCCCGCCGGCGGATGCGGTCGCCTGGTCGAGGTTCCTCACCGTCGCCAACCGGACAACGAGATCGGGCGTGATGAGCCGATCCTTCACCATGCCGAGCAGGTCGCTGCCGCCGCCGGCAAAGGCGACGGCGCGGCCGCCGCGCCGCGCGTCGCCGGCGAGCGCGATGGCCTGCTGGAGATCGCGGGCGTTTGCGTTGGTCAGTCGCTTCATGCCAGCGCTCCCAGGATCTTGTCGCGGGTAATCGGCAGATCCTTCATCCGCCGGCCGAGGGCGTTGAACACTGCGTTCGCCACCGCCGCCGGGCCGAGGATGATCCCCGACTCGCCGACCGTCTTGGCGCCGAACGGCCCGTAGCCGTCGTCCACCTCGATGAAGGTGACCTCGATATTCGCCGCGTCGAGATGGGTGAGGTGCCGCGCGCCGTAGTAGCCGGCGGTCAGCGGCTGGCCGTTGCGCTTGTCGTAGAGCAGATCCTCGTGCAGCGCCTGGCCGATCCCCTGCTGCGCGGCGCCGCGGATCTGATCCTTCGCCGTCTGCGGGTTCATGATGCGCCCCGACTCGTGCACCGCGACGTACTTGGTGACGCGCACGGTGCCGAGTTGCGTATCGACGTCGACCTCGACGAAATGGGCGCCGAAGCAGCTGGCGCACCTTCCCGTCTGTGCCCGGGTTCGGATTCACCGACGCGACCAGGATGCTGCTACCGGTCGGCATGCCCTTTTCGGCGATCTGCTTCTTCAGATCGCGCACCGCTTCGACGACCGCCCACCCGGTCATGATGGTCGTGCGGCTGCCGGATTCGCCGACTGAGTACGGGCACCGATCCGTATCGCCCCAGACGACGTCCACCTGGGACAGCGGCACGCCGAGCTCCTCGGCCGCGATCATCCCCATCGTCGTCTTCGCGCCGCCGCCGACGTCGGTGACGCCGACGAAGAGTGTGTAGCGACCCTTCGCGTCAACGCGCAGGACCGCGCTGCTCCGGCCCTGGCCAGCCCGGAACATCATGAACGACATACCGGCGCCGCGCTTCACCGGTCCGCGATCGGAGCCGGGGACTGGACGCCACCGCGACTTCCAGTCGAACAGCTCGGCGCCGCGACGGATGCATTCGTCGAGCGAATAGTTGGTGAAGGTGAGGTTCGGCCCCGGCTGGCGCATGTTCTTCATCGCGAACACGACCGGGTCGATCCCCAGCTTGTACGCGACGTCGTCCATCATCGATTCGATGCCGAAAAAGCCTTGCGGATCCGAGGGACCGCGGAAATTGCCCGAGGTCGTGCGGTTCGTATAGACCGGATAGACCGTGGAGGCGGCGTTCGGACAGTCGTACAGCTCGAGGCCGCTGATCGCACCCGAGTTCTTGCGATAGCCGCCCATGCCGCTGTACCCGCGCAGCTGAATGGCGGTCACCGTGCCGTCCTTCTTCGCGCCGATCTTGTAGTACTGGACCGTGTGCCAGCGGCCGTGCATGCCGAGCCAGTCCTCGCGGCGCGAAAGCTCCAGCATCACGGGTGCGCCGACCTGCTTCGCCAGCATCGCCGCGATCAGGTCGGCGTCCTGGTTCTGGTTCTTGTTCCCGAAATTGCCGCCCATGTACTGACAGATGATGCGCACTTTGTCGTCGGGCAGGCCGAGGTCGCGCGCGGTGTCGTGCTGGCAGTTGGCGATCCCGCCGGTCGGCGTGTAGAGCGTGAGCTTATCTCCTTCCCAATGGGCGAGGCAGGCGCGCGGCTCCATCTGCGCGTCGTGGACGAATGCCGTGGAATAGCGGTCCTCGAAGATCTGATCGGCCGCGGCGAATCCTTCGTCGACGCTCCCACGCCGGGACTGGCTCGGTGCGGCTTCGTTGCGCGCGTTCGGCGACAGGTTGCCCTCGGGCCAGACCTTCGGGGCGTCGGGTTGAAGCGCTTCTTCTGGATCGACGACGAACGGTAGCTGCTCGTAGTCAACGACGATCAGGTCGAGCGCCTCTTCAGCAATGTGGCGATCCGTGGCCGCCACCGCGGCGACTGCGTCGCCGACGAACCGGACGGGGTTGTTGAAGATGTAGCGGCGCTGCGTGGTGATCTTCTTGATCTCGTCGTTGTACTGCGCGCCGCCGGCGATTGAGCCTGCACCCCACCACACCGGCGCGTTGTCGTGGGTGATGATGGCCTTGACGCCCGGCAGGGCCGCTGCCTTCGCCGTGTCGATCCGCCGCACGCGCGCGTGCGGGTGTGGGCTGCGCAGGACCCTCGCGTACAACATGCCCGGCAGGCGGACGTCGCGGGTGTAGGCCGCCTTGCCGGTGACGCGTTCGATGGCGTCGATGCGGCGCGTGGCGCGCCCCACCGTCTTCATCGGTTCCACCGGCCTCTGAGACGCCTGGCTCATTGCGCGCCTCCGTTTCCGGCGGTCGTCTGCGCCGGCGCACCCGACGCGGCGAGGACAGCTTCGACGATGGCGTTGTAGTTCGAACAGCGGCAGAGATTGCCGGTCATGCCCGCGCGAACCTGCGGGGCCGTCGGACGTGGCGTCCGCGCGAGCAGCGCGGTCGCAGCCATCAGCTGTCCTGACGTGCAGAAGCCGCACTGCGCCGCGTTGTGATCGACGAATGCCTGCTGCAGCGGGCTGAGGCGGCCGTCGCGCGCCAGCCCTTCCACCGTCTGGACGCTGCGTCCGTCGGCCCAGACAGCCAGCTGGCTGCAGGAATAGACGGGCCTGCCGTCCAGGAGGACCGTGCACGCCCCGCACTCACCGCGGTCGCAGCCGATCTTGGTACCGATGAGGCCGACGTGATCGCGGATCACCTCCACGAGCGTCCAGCGGTCTTCGACCTCGATCCGCTGAGCCACGCCGTTGATGGTGAGCCTGATTCGCGTGCGAGCCGACCGCGACGGGGCGCCGGCGGCGGGCCTGCCCTGAGCGGAGTCGAAGGGCGCCGCGGTTTGCGCACCGAGCGCCGGTGCGGCAGTGGCCGCCGCGAGCGCCGCGCCAGTCCCTTCCAGGAACCGGCGCCGGGAAATGGCGTGGTTTCGTTTCCGGGCCATGGTGGTACACCATAGCACCGAGCGGGAGATTTAAGATTGCAGATTTAAGATTGCTGATCTCGAGATGGCAATCCCGCGCCTGGTTCGCCAATCTGAAATCTGAAATTCCACGATTCAGGCGGAGCGGCGAACGAGGAGCGAGTGTGTTTCGCCGTGGACGATGACCGACGCCATCGCTGCGGCCGCCTTGAGCAGTTTGAATTCCTCGACGGTCGGCTGGTGCCCGGGCTCGAACGTCGCCTGCACCATGGCGCCGGATGCGCCCGGTACCGCAAAGTAGATCGAATCGCCGCCGGCGGACGGCTGGACGAGCCGGTCGCACAGCACGACGTCGCATGTCGGAAGCAGCTGCCGCAGGCCCGCCTCGAACGCGCTCCTCGCCGCTTCTCCCCGGTGGTGCTGGTAGAGCTCGGTCGTGATGCGGACCAGCAGATCCGCCAGGGATGACGGCGGCGCCGCCGCCATCTGCGGCGCCGGAGCCGCGGCCTGGAGCGTTTCGGCGGGCGGCGCCACTTTCTTCAAGAGGTCGAGCGTCTCGCTGAAGTGCGCCGCGGTCTGATAGGTGACGCCGACGCCGTTCACCGTCGCGACCTCGCTCCGCACGATGCGCGCTGGCAGCACGAGCGACGTGTCCGGGCCGAGCAGGCTGAGCGCCGTCTCGCTGTCGCGCATGAACTTCAGCGGCGATTCGAAGAGGATGCCTGTCTCCGAGACATTGACCATGCGGACGATGAAGCCGGCGGGCGTGGTGAGCGTGCAGCGCGAGGGGAGCTCGTGCACCCCGAAGCGCGGGGCGCGCTCCAGGCGCTTGCGCTCCAGGAGGAGTGGCTCCAGCGCACCGTCGAAGGTTGAAACGGACGCCATCGCCGCGAGAGTCCCGTCGATTTCTGACCGCAGCATCAACGCGGTCGAGGGCTCGACGCGCGCCGGCCGAATCCTCGAACATTCCTTCCCTTCGCGGACCTGCCGGAGCGCCTCGTCGATGCGCGCCGCGAGCGCTGCGAGATCGTACGAGGGCCGCCGCGGCGCGGGCCGCCGCCGCGAGATCCGCGTGAAGACGCTGCCGCGGACCTCGGGCTGGTCGGGCGGATCCATCAGCGGCGGAACCGTGATCACCGGGACCGCGCCGTCGGGATCGAGGTGCTTGAGCGCGTCGATCACCTGCTCTTCGGCGCGGGGGGGCAGGACGGCGGACGTGAGGACCAGGTCTGGCCGCTGCGTGTGCATCGCGCCGGCGGCTTCCTCGGCAGTGGACGTCATGACCACGTCCACTTCGATCCGCTGGCTCAAGAGGTGCCGGAGCTGGGCGCGGCAGGCCTCATCGGGCTCGAGTGCAAGAATGCGAAGCTTCTGTCCGTTCATAGTTGTCTGACGGTGAGGCAACTTCCGGGCCGTGAAACAGGAATGTGATCGGGGAATTCACTCGCGAAAAGCCGCCGCCTGGCGCGGTCGCGAGAGTGAATGGCCTCAATCCGGCAGACTTTCTTCCGCGCGGTGTGTGCTCGTTCACAACATTTCCACGCGCGAGCCCCGGGCGCGCACCACGTCGACGAGCGCCTTCACCTCGCGACTGAAATCCTGTTCCGCAAGCCACTCGGTGTCGGTGATGCGCAGAACATCGGCCTCGCGCAGGTCGTGCGCAAGGTCGTCAAATATCTGCCGCACGCTCCGGCGCTCGAACCGGGCCGGCGGTTCTCCATTCACCGCGGCGTCGTCGTCCGGCTCCGGCGTCCGCCGCGCGTCGACGTACCGCATGTAGAGCCGCTCGCACGACAATTCGACGGTCTTCGTGCGTCCGTCGGTTCTAAACATCAGGAAGTCGCGACGGTTCATGTGCCAACCCTTTGCTTTCGTGGTTCGTGTTTCCGAGCCTGGCTTTCTCCGCCTGCCTGGTCGCGGTTCGAGGTCGTTGCGGAACTTCGGGCCGGTCCTTATATACTCGCAAGCGAACGAACCGTGCAGGCGCTCGAGTTCTGGAAGGCGGTGACGGTGGATCGCTCGAATCTGCTGGAGCGGTTCGTGGACCTGTTGCGCGGCAGTGGGATCGAGTACTGCCTGATCGGTGGCCAGGCGGTCAATGCCTATGTCGAGCCGGTGGTCAGCCTCGATCTCGACATTGTCGTCTCGGCGTCTCAGATGGACCGTGTTCGCTCATTGCTCGGCGAGGCATTTCGCGTCGACACGTTTCCACACAGCATGAACGTCTCCCTCGCGGGATCCGATCTGCGCATCCAGATTCAGCTTGATCCCCGTTACGCAGCATTTGTCGGACGTGCGACGCTCGCCGATGTGCTCGGATTGACCCTGCCAGTCGCCGCCATCGAGGACGTGCTGCAAGGGAAGGTCTGGGCTGTCGAAGACTCGTCCCGACGCGCCAGCAAGCGGCAAAAGGATCTCGCCGACATCGCCCGATTGCTCGAGCGGCATCCGCAACTGCGCGCCCAGGTGCCGCGCGAGGTGCTGGACAGGCTCGTCTAGAGAGATGTCCATGCGGGAGACGTTACACCGATGATGCAGCGCGGTGCTATGGTCGGCCGCATCGAGAACCGCATGCGATATCTGCGAGTCAACGTCTTCGTGGCGATAGCCGTGGCCGCGACGGCACTGGTGTTTTCCCAGGAAACGCGCCGTTACTGGCTGGCTGGCGACTCTCACGTCCACAGCTATTGGAGCCCCGGGTACGATCGGACAACGACTCCACCCGAGCCCGTGCAGGGTGGAGATGCGTTGTATCCGACCCCGCACAACGCTCGCAAGGCCCGGGAGTTCGGCCTGGCGTGGATGGTCACCACGGATCATGGTGGGCCGAATCACTCGAAGCTAAACCTCACCCGGGCGTACGAGGAGCTCAAGGAGTCCCGCCAGCTTGTCCCGGACGTCGTCCAGTTCTACGGCATGGAGCTGAACATGCCGGCGATGGATCATCACACGTTGATCATTCCGCGCACCGACGACGAGTGGAAGACGCTGTTCAACATCGAAAGCCAGTTCGACTCAAACGAGGCCTGGCCCCGCGATCCCTCGCGCAACAGCGAGGCCGCCGGTTTTCGCGCGCTGACCTTCATGAACGGGCTCCGGAATTTGCCGCTGATGTTTGCGAATCATCCGTCTCGCTCCGCCCAGGGAGTCGGTCGCTACGGACTGGACGAACCGCGTGAATTCCGGAGCAACAACGATCTCGCGCCCGACATCTATCGTGGCATGGAGGGTGGGCCCGGCCATCAGGCCGGTGGGTTGGCCCCCGATGGATCGCCGAAGCGTGACGCCGAGGGACGGCCGGCGGGAAGTCGTGGCGCGTACGGCAACGTCAACGCCCGGACCTTCGGCGGCTTCGATCAGATGACGGCGATCGTCGGCGGGCTGTGGGATGCCCTGCTTGGCGAGGGGCGGCGGTTCTGGATCGTGGCGACCTCGGATTCGCATGCGAACTTCGCCGATGCCACCCGGCCCGGCAGCGACTTCTGGCCTGGTCAGTTCCACAAGACCTACGTCCATGCGAGACGCTCGCCTGAGGAAATCCTCGATGGCCTGCGCGCGGGCCGTATGTTCGTGGTCGCCGGCGACCTCGTCACCGAACTCGACATGCTGGCCAGCGGCCCCGAGGCGTCAGCAGCCATCGGCGGGACACTGCGGGTCAAGCCGGGGGATGACGTCCGGTTGACCGTGACGTTCCGCGATCCGGATGGTCCCAACGCGCGCGGCGAGAACCCGTCGGTGAACCGGATCGATCTCATCGTCGGCCAGTTCACGGGTCCCGCCGCCAACCAAAACGGCGATCGCAATGAGACGGCTCGGGTGGTCGCGCGATTCGTTCCCGCCGACTGGAGCTCGGAAGGGGACGTGCATATGATCTCGACCATCGTGCCGCCATTCGAAAAGGGTGGGTTCATCCGCGTGCGTGGCACCAATACTGACGACGCCGAGCCGCCGATGGACATTCCAGGCGAGAATCCGTGGTCCGACCTCTGGTTCTATTCGAACCCGATCTTCGTCGAGATCGAATAGACGGCAGCTCCGACGCCCAGCGCGATCGCGCCCGCGATCAGATTCTGTGTCGTGGCCGCGGAAAGCAGCGCGACGCACATCACAATCGTCGCCACGGGAATCGCAGGGCCGCCGGGAAGTCGCAACGCGCGTGGAGGTGGCGTCATCGTGCGCCGGAGCACCGGGACCGCTGCCGCCGTGCCGATATAGGTGGCCATTCGCGCGACGACCGACAAAGCCGCCAGCTCGGTGAACGTGCCGCTCAAAGCCAGTGGGAGCGCCACGCAGGTTTGCGCGGTCAGCGCAATCCACGGCGTGCGGAAGCGAGGGTGCACGCGCGCGAACACAGCGGGGAGGTG
This sequence comes from uncultured Acidobacteriota bacterium, assembly GCA_963825245.1. Lineage (GTDB taxonomy): Bacteria > Acidobacteriota > Vicinamibacteria > Vicinamibacterales > CAVVIG01 > CAVREM01. The sequence goes on along the minus strand of CAWGSJ010000009.1, from coordinate 38,640 downwards.
CCCGCCTTGCGCCAGGGCGTACAGGTACCTCGAGCCGGCGAGGACCGTGTTGTTGTTGGTTCCGAGAATCGACAGCAGCGCCCCGATGGCAAGGAGCGAGGCTCCGAAAGAGCCGGCGACGGAGCGCCCGGCATCCGCCAGTGGCGTCTGAGTCTCCGCGAGATTCGGCACCGTGCCGAGCGCGACCAGCTGAACAAGCGTGTAGAGGGCCGTCACGCTCGCGATCATGATCAGCAGCGCAAACGGAATGTCGCGCCGGGGGTTCGTGAACTCCCCGGCCGGCGCCGCGGTGTTCTCGAAGCCCGCATAGGCAAACAGCAGCAGAAATGCCGCCGCACCCAACGCCTGCGGCTCGGCCTCCGCGATCGGCAGAATCCGCTCCCATTCAAGCGCTGGCATCGACATCGCGATGAGAAGGACCAGCGGCAACACCTTGCAGAACGTCAGGACGACCGCCGTTCGTACGCCGTGCTTGACGCCGATCACGTTGATGACGGTCAGTGCTGCGATGGGCATCCCGATCGCGATGATGCGGGCTGGCCCGCCAGCGGCTGCGGGCCAGAAGGTTGTCAACGCTTGCGCAAAGCCTGCAGACAACCCGGCGGCAGCGCTGACACGCGCCAGCCAGGTCATCCATCCCACCTCAAAGCCGATGAACTCTCCGAACGCCGCCCGCGTGTAAACATAGCCGCCGCCAGGCTCATCGAACAGGCTGCCGGCCTCGGCGAAGCACAGCACCACCAGAAAGACGCAAAGGCCGGCCGCGGGCACTGCCCAGAGGCTCGCCGATCCGAGCAGCATCGCCGCCGCGGCTGGCAGGAGATACACGCCGCTGCCGACGACGTCGTTGATCGAGAGGGCGACGACCTCCCAGCGGGAGACGACGCGCAGCATCGGCATACGGAATTGGGTAATCGAATAATCTGGTAATTGGGTAATCGTTTGGAATGATTGTGCGATCGAATGATTTTCCTTCAATGACTACCCGATTACGCGATTACTCAATGATTTGATTCTGAGAGCGTATAATCCGGCTCGTATTCCCCGGCGGGAATGAGTCCATGCGCATGACCTGCCTGCCTGTCTGTCGCGCTCACGCCGTTGTCGCCTGCGCCGTCGCGCTCACCCTGGTGACGGTCCAGCCGGGCACTCGAGCGCAGACGCTGCCGCCGGCGCCGGGCCAGGGTAGCGCATCAACTGCCGCGCCCGCAGCCTGGGCCGGCGATCTCTCACAGATTGCAGCCGCCGACTGGACCGCCGCGCGAGCCGCGCACGTGCTCGAGCGCGCGGGTTTCGGCGGACCGCCCGAGGACATCGCGCGCTTCGCCGCCATGACGCCGCAGCAGGCGGTGGACAGGCTGGTCGACTACGAATCGATCGCCAGCGGCCTGGCGCCCTTCGATTCTTCGGGCGTCTGGGATCCGGGGATGGATCCGTTTCCGCCGAGCCGGGCGGAAGCGGTACGGATCGCGCGCGAACGCGGCGAGTCGCTCGGCGTCAAGGTGCTGGCCCCCGGCGCGCAGCGCCGCCTCCAGCCGATCGTCGACAAGTTCTTCTACAGCCTCACCGCCAACAACATCGAAACGCAGCGCCTCGGCCAGTGGTGGGCGAACCGCATGCTGGCGACGAAGCGGCCGCTCGAGGAGAAGCTGACGCTCTTCTGGCACGGCCACTTCGCGACCGCAAACAACAAAGTGCGCGACGCGCGGATGATGCAGCGGCAGAACGAAATGCTTCGCGCGAAGGCTTCGGGTGGCCTGCGCGACCTGCTGGTCGGGATCCTCAAGGATCCTGCGATGCTGGTCTTTCTCGACAACGGCGAGAACATCAAGACCCATCCGAACGAAAACTTCGGCCGCGAGCTGCTCGAGTTGTTCACCATGGGCGTCGGCCACTACACCGAGCGCGACGTGCGAGAGGCGGCGCGCGCGTTCACCGGGTGGACCAACGACGCGTTGGCGTTTCGATTTGACACGGCGCAGCACGACTTCGGCGAGAAGACGTTTCTCGGCCGCACCGGACCGCTCGACGGCGAAGACATCATCGACACCATCCTGGCGCAGCCCTTCGCAGCCGAGTTCATCGCCGCCAAGCTGTACCGGTTCTTCGTCCGCGACGACGTGTCCGGCGCCGTCGCGACCGATCTGGGCCGCACGTTTCGCGACAGCGGATATCAGATCAAGCCGCTGCTGAAGCGGATCTTTCTCTCGCGCGATTTCTACAGTCCACCGTCCGTCGCGACCCAAATCAAGACGCCGGTCCACCTGGTCGTATCGACCTACCGGAAGCTGGGCCTCGAGGAGGTCCCGACGATCCCGGACTTCGGCCGGATGACGTCGTCGCTCGGCCAGTCGCTGTTCAACCCTCCGAACGTGGCGGGCTGGGCCGGCGGCCGCACCTGGATCACGCCCTCGACGCTCTTGCAGCGGGGCAACCTGCTGCGCGATGTGCTCTTCCCGAACGTGGCCGGATTCCGTCCGCCGGATCGCGCGATGTCGGGCACCGATGCGCGAGTGGGCCAGCGGCTCGCGCAGGGAATGGACATTACTGAAGCCACCAAGGAGAACGAGGACGCGGGCCGCATGGCCGAGTCGAACATGATGGTGGACCGCGACGAGGACTACAACACGCGCTACGCCGGCTACAAGGGCTACCTCCTCGCGTTCGAGCGGACGAAGCTGATCCCCCGCCGTCCCGCGCCGGTCGACTTGACCGCGCTCGTTCGCACCGCCGGCGCCGACACGGCCGACAAGGTCGTCGATCACTTCCTGCGCCGCTTCGTCTCGACGCCCGTCCCGGCGAAGGACCGGGCCGTCCTGGTCGATTTCCTCGCGCAGAAGGGTCCGAAGTTCAGTGAAGAAACCTTGCGAGAGCTGCTCTATCTGGTGTGGAGCATGCCCGCGTACCAACTGGGCTAGCCACCATGAAATGCGATTGCTCGCGTCGTGAATTCCTGATGCGCGGACTCTACGGGATGGGCGTCGGCGCCACGCTGCCGCTCGTGCTGAGCCGGACGTCCGCCGCTCTGGCCGCGCAGGCCGTTGCCGGGACCAGCGTCGAGAAGCATCCCGAACGGATCCTCGTCGTCGTCGAGCTCTCGGGCGGAAACGATGGTCTCAACACCGTGGTCCCGTACGGCGACGCCGCATACTACCGGGCGCGGCCGAAGCTCGGGATTCCCGAGCGGGACGTGATCAAGGTCGCACCCGGCGTGGGCCTGCATCCGTCGATGGTGGGCTTCGAGCGCCTCTATAAGGACGGGCGCCTGGCCGTCGTCCACGGTTGCGGCTACGACCGGCCGAGCCTGTCGCATTTCTCGTCGATGGACTTCTGGCACACCGGGGCGCCAAACACCGGCGAGTCGCTCGGGTGGCTGGGCCGTCTCGCCGATGCGACCTACAACCCGTCCACGAGCAACATGATCGTGAACATCGGCACGGCGCAGTCGCTGGCCGTGCGCAGCCAGCGGCATTCACCGCTCGTGTTCGACGACCCTTCGCGCTTCAGGCGCGAGGGCAGCGACGAGCAGAAGCACGCGATGGTGGCGCTCAGTCAGCAGGCGCCGACGGCGAACGCGACGCTCGACTTTCTGACGGCGACCGCCGCGAACGCGGCCGAAAGCTCCGATTTCGTGCGCCAGGCGTCGGCCGGGTACCGGACGCCGGTGGACTACGGCGTCGGCGGCGGGCTGGGCGCCAACCTGCAGCGCGTCGCCGCGCTCATCGCCGCCGGCATGCCCACGCGGCTGTACTACGTGACCTACGCCGGCAATTCCTTCGACACGCACGTCCAGCAGTCCGACCTTCACAGCCGCCTGCTGATGTATACCGCCGACGCGGTCCGCGGATTCATCGAGGACGTCGAGCGGCTCGGGCGCGGCAGCGAAGTGGCGGTGATGATCTTCACGGAGTTCGGCCGCCGGGTGGAGGAGAACGGCAGCCTCGGCACCGATCACGGCACCGCGACGCCGATGTTCCTAGTTGGCAAGGGCGTGAAGGGTGGGTTCTACGGCACGCATCCGAGCCTGACCGATCTCGACTCGGGCAACCTGAAGATGACGACCGACTTCCGCCGCGTCTACGCCACCGCGATCAAGGAGTGGCTGGGGTACGACGATGCGCGGGCGATCCTCAAGGGAGAGTTCGCGGGGCTGGACGCATTCGCGTAACTCGAGGAGCGGAGATCTCGGAGATCACGCAGGCCTTCGTGCCCAGCACGATTTACTCTCCCCGGAGCGCTCTAGCCGGATCGACCCGCGCGGCTGTGAAAGCGGGAACGAGGTTCGCGACGCCTGCGACGAGCAGCAACACACCGACGGCCGCGGTGTACGCCAGCGGATCGATGGAGCTGACGCCGTAGAGCAAGGCGTCGAGCAGGCGCGCGACGCCGGCCGAGGCGAGCACGCCGAGGGCGATGCCGGCGATTGCCAGACGCCCACCCTGGCGCATCACCAGCCGCAGCACTTGCCCGCGCTTCGCGCCGAGGGCCATGCGGATGCCGATTTCTCTCGTCCGCCGGCTGACCGCATACGCGATCACCCCGTAAAGGCCGACCGCCGCCAGGAGCAGCGCCAGGCCGCCGAAGGCCGCGGCCGCAAATGCCGCCATCCTGGTCGGGGTCATCGTCGCCGACGCAATCTGCGCCGCCGTAGTGTCCTCGGTGAAGACGACGCTCGGCTCGAGGGTTCGGATCGCTTCGCGCAGCATCGGCAGCGCGGCCTCGGCAGGCATCGCGGTTCGCACGACGAGGCCGATGCCGCGCTCGGGTTCGGCCGGCAGATGCAGGTACGGACGCCGCGCTTCGCCGACCGAGCGGATGTCGTGGTCGCGCGCGACGCCAACGACCTCGAACGGTTGCGCCTGCGCCCCCTCGGGGAAGATCCGGCGTCCGAGCGGCGAGCTGCCCGGCCAGAACTGCCGCGCCATTGTTTCGTTGACGACCGCGACGCGGCGCCCGCGCTCGATATCGTCGGCGGTGAAGGCGCGGCCGCTGACAATCGGAACGCCGACCGCCTCGAAATACTGATCGCCGACAGTCGCGACGTCGACGAGCGCCTCCTCGTCCGGCGCGGTATGGAATCCGTCCACTCGAATGCCGCTCATGTTGATGTCGGACGCGAGCGGCAGGCGCGACGCGATCGACGCGGCCGCGACTCCGGGAAGCGCGCGCAGCGATTCGAGCGCGCGACTCCGAAGCGCTGTGGCGCGCTCGACGTCGTAGCCGTTCATCTGGAGGTTGAAGGAGAGCGACGCGATGTGGTCGGGATCGAAGCCGACGTCGGTGGTGCGCGCGGCGAGCAATCCGCGCGTCAGCAGCGTCGTCGTGACCAGCAGGAGCAGCGAGAGAGCGACCTGGCCCACGACCAGGATCTCGCGCGCCCGGCTGCCGCGGCGGCCTGTTCCCTCGGCGGTGTCCTTGATCGCCGGGACGAGCTCGAGCTTCGACGACGAGAGGGCCGGGCCGAGCCCGAACACGAGCGCCGTGCCGACGGAAGCCGCGAGCGCGAACATGAGCACGGTGCGGTCGATCGTGTAATCGAAACTGACCGGCACCGGGAGTATGTCCGTCCCGAGGCCCGCGAGCGCACGGGTAGCCCACATTGCGATCAGAACGCCGGCGGCGCCACCCGCTGCGGCGAGCACGAGACCCTCGCTGAGCAATTGGGTGACGATCCGGAAGCGGCTGGCTCCGAGCGCAGCGCGAAGCGCAAACTCGCGGCGGCGGGCGGCGCCCCGGGCGAGCAGCATGCCCGCGACGTTCGCGCACGCAATCAGCAGGACGACGCCGACGGCGGTCATCAGCGCGGCGCCCGCAAGGCGCATGTACCCGTCGACGAAGGGGTGGAACCTGACGCCAGCGGCGGGTACCACGCTTCCGGTCACCTTGTCGTTGGTCACCGGGTATTCGGTCTGCAGGCGCGCGAACACCGCATCCACCTGTGCGCGCCCCTCGGCCACCGTCCGCCCTTCCGCGAGCCGCCCCTTCACGAACATCCAGCGCGTCCCGCGCCGATCGAGCCGCGTCTTGCCCGGATCGTCGTCGACGTTCGCCTGGATGCCGGCAAACACGAATCGCTCGACCATCGCGACCGGCACCCAGAAGTCTGCGCGGATACCCGGAATCGTGCCCGTGAATCCGACCGGTGCGACACCGACGACCGTGTACTCATGGCCTGACAGCCGGATCGATGAGCCGATGGCATCGGCCGATCCCCCGAACCGCCGCTGCCACAGGCCGTGGCCCAGCACCACGACCGGCGCGCCCATCGGCGCTGTGTCCTCGCCAGGTCCAAATCCGCGGCCGCGCGCCACGCCGATGCCGAGCACGTCGAAGTAGTTCGGCGTCACGGCTTCGCCCGTCACGAGCTGCGGCTGCGCGTCGGCGGAGAGGATCCCGCGGACATAGCCGCTCCCGGCCACACCGGCGAATGCGCTGACACCCGTGCGGATGTCGAGATAGTCCGGGTACGACGTGGTCAGCTGCGCGAAATCCGAGCGCAGGCCGGTATAAAGCTCGACCAGCGTTCCGCGCGAGGCGACGGGCCCTTCCTTGAACAGGACGCCGTTGACGATGCTGAACAGGGTAGTGGTGAGGCCGATGCCGAGGGCGAGCGATGCGATGGCGGCCACTGCGAATGCGGGCTGGCGCCGCAGCTGGCGGGCGCCGAACGCGATGTCGCGGAGCATATGTGTAGATACGGCTGCAACCGCTCAAACGTTCGGCTGGTGCCGGGCCTAGAGGCCCGGCGGTTTTACTCCGCGCGGAGCGCCTGCATCGGGTCGATCCGTCGGGCGCGCCGTGCGGGCAGGTAGGCTGCCAGCGACGCACTGGCTCCGAGGACGAGCAGGACCACGACCAGCGCGGACAGATCGAAGGCGCGGCCGCCGAACAGCAGACCGCTCAGCAGGCGCATGAGCCCGAGCGCCGCGGCCATCCCGATCACACTACCGATGAAGACAAGTCTCAGCCCGTCGAAAGCGACGAGCCGTACCACGCTGCCTGGATCTGCGCCGAGCGCCAGACGAATTCCCATTTCCCGGTTCCGCTGCGCGACCGCATAGCTCACGATGCCATAAAGCCCGATGCTGGCGAGCGTCAGGGCCAGCGCGGCGAATGCCGTCAGGATGAACGCCGAGAGTTCGGCCGGCAGCCGTACCACCCCCAGGTGGCGTTCCATGGTCTTCATCTCCCAGACCCAGAAGTCGGGATCAATCGAGCGGCCCGCCGCCATGAGAGCGAGCGCCATTTGTTGCGGGTCCACAGCGGTCCGCGCCACGACGCTCAGGCCGCGTACCTCATGCTGTGCGATGGGGCGATACATCATGTCGCGGGGTGTCTCGCCGATCGTCCGGATCTTGGCGTCGGCGGCCACCCCCACCACCACCAGGTCGTCGTCGTCCTGATCGGCAGCACGAACCAACCGGCCGATCGCGTCGCCGCCCGGCCAGTATCGCCGCGCCATGGCGTCGCTGATGATCGCCACCGATTCGGTGTCGTCGCGATCGGAGTCCATGAAGTTCCGGCCCCGCAGAAGCTTGATACCGATGGCATCGAAGAAACCGGCGTCGACATCGGCGCGGTCCGCGCTGAATGCGCGCTGTTCCTTGGGCGGGTCGTGACCGTCGACATTGAAGCCGATCGTCTGCGTGCTGAGCGTGTTCAGGGGGACGTTGCTGGTGAGCCCGAGTCCCTGGATGCCTGGAATCTGCCGAAACCGATCGAGCAGCCGCCGCGTGTAGGTTCGGGCTTCGTCGGACGTGAATCGAGTGGACGGGACGATGAATGACAGCAGGGCGGCGGGCTCGCGGCCAAACCCGGGGTCGACCGCCAGCACGCGTTGGAAGCTTCGAAGGAAGAGGCCCGCGCCGACGAGCAGCACGAGCGACACGGTCACTTGCGCGATGACCAACGCATTGCGCCACCTCAGGTGGCCGCGCCGGCCTCCGCCGGGCGTGTCGCTCTTCAGCGCGGTCACGAGGTCCGGCCGCGTGCTCTGCCAGGCGGGCACCAGGCCCAGCAGCGCGCCCGCGACGCTCGAGATCAACAGCGTGAACGCCAGGACCGCCCAGTCCGGCCTGAGATCGAGAGCGACAGGAATCGGGAGCGGCAGGTCGGCCCGTAACAGCACCCTCAGAAGCCAGACCGACAGTGCGAAGCCAAGCGCGCCGGCGATGAGACTGAGGAGAGTGGTCTCGACGAGCAGTGCGCGCATCAGCACGCCGCGCGACGCGCCAAGCGCCAGCCGCACCGCAACGTCGCGATGCCGATCGAGCGCGCGGGCGAGCAGAAAACTTGCCAGGTTCGTGCAGGCCAGGAGCAGCACGAGACTGACGACCACGGTCAACAGCCACGCGCTCCCCCGGATGTACCGTATCGAGCGGTGGATACAACAGGACGTCTGTCACTGGCACCAGCGTGAATCGCCCCGCCGGATCCCACCCTGGAATCGCATCCCGGGTGAGCGCCGCCGCAACCCTCGCGACGGCCGCGTCGGCCTGCGCGAGCGGCACGCCGCCGCGCAAGCGCGCCTTGACGAACAACGAGTGATCGCCGCGCTCATCGAGCATGGGCGAGCCGATCAGCTCTTCAACCATCGCCGCCGGCGCGTAGAACGCCGGCGTGAGGCCCTTGTTGCTGCCCTGGAACGTGGCTGGCGCGACGCCGACGATGGTATAAGAGCGTCCGCCGATCCGCATCTGGCGGCCGACGGCATCGCTGCGGCCTCCAAACGCCGTCCGCCAGTATCCAAACCCGAGCATCACCACCGCGTGTCCGCCGCGGTCGACATCGTCCTCGGGAAGCAGCGTCCGGCCGAGGACGGCGTGCACGCCCAGCATCTGAAAGTAGTTGCCGGTCACGACCTCGGCGAGCAGCGTGCCGATGCCGTCCTCGCCATCTACTTGTGCCGGGATGATCTGACTTGATCCGATCTCGGCGAAGGCATCGCCGGTTCCGTCGAGCAGGTCTCGAAGCTCCGGATAGGACAGCGTGCTATACGCGAAGTCGGCCTGGTGCAGGTACAGATTGACCACCTGCTCGGGCTGCGCAATCGGTGTCTTGCGAAGCACGATGGCATTGACGAGGCTGAAGATCGCAGTGTTGGCGCCGATGCCGATCGCCAGCGACAGCAGGGCGACGGCCGTGAAACCGGGACGACGTGCCAGCGAGCGCAGGGCGTCGCGGACATCGCGCCACAGGGGATCGAACAGATGTGACATTTCCTGTTGTTTGACGGGTGGCGTCTGGCGCCTGTTCCCCAGGATACCCGGAACGCCAACGAACCTGACGCGCGATACAATTGGCGGCCTCCTGATGAAGCTCGCGCTCGGTCTGCTCGCACTGCTCGCCCCCGCGGCCGTGCAGCTGGTGACGTCCAATCCGCTCGACGAGATCAAGGCGAAGCTCGAATCGGTCCTGGAACAGGCCGGCGTGCCGTTCACCGACGAACAGACGCGCGAGCTGGCGCTGGTGATGGAGGAGCAGCGCCAGGCGTCGGAGCGGCTATTCGGCGACATCATGGACTTCAGCAACGGCCCGGTGCGCGGCGCCGATCGCGACCGCGCCCTCGCCGGCATCCAGTGGATGATCGAAGCGTTCGAGGCCAAGCTGACCGACGTGCTCACGCCGGAGCAGAACACCGCGTGGACCGCGTTCCGCCGCGCGGAAATTCTGAAGGCTGGCGGCCTGCCGGCGCTCCGATTGGTGCTGAGGCAGGACGGCGCGCCGCTGGATCCGGAGCAGGAGCGTCGGACGACCGACATCTATCAGGCGGCGGCGCAACGTCTCGGAGAGGCTCGCGAGAAGAGTGCGGCGGTAGCCCCGATCGAGGATGAGGCCCTGGCGCTGCTCGCGGACGTGCTGACGGCGCCGCAGTCGCAGACGGTTATCGCGGCTGCGCAGCGCTCACCGGAGGTGCCGTCGGGCGATCTCGAAGGCAGCGGTATCGGTGGAGAGCCGGCGGCGCCGTCGCGCGAGACCGTTGTCGCGGCGTTGCGCGTGCTGGCGCTGCCGACCGCCGCGACGGTCGCGTCGTCCGGAGCGACCGCGGCCCGCTCGTCGCGGCAAATCGCCCAGATTCGGCTCAACAACAATTCCTTCACCACCGAGAACTTCGGCGGCGGCGGCGGCCCGGGTTTCGGCGGCGGCAGGATGGAGGTGATCCAGCGTGGCGGGACCGGCGACTACCACGGGAACTTCAGCTTCGACTTCCGCGATGAGGCGCTGACGGCGCGCAATGCCTTCGCCGACAACGAGCCGCCGTTCCAGCAGCGCAACATCAACGCCAACCTCAGCGGGCCGTTCGTCCGCGATCGGCTCACGTCGAGCCTCACGTTCAACCAGAACGAACGGGAGAATGCCGACACGGTGATCGCCACGACGCCCGACGGCGATCTGTCGTTCGGGATCGTGCGCCCCGAGGTGCAGCGGACCTACAGCGGCAACGGGCAGATGCAGCTCGCGGCCCGGCACTCGCTCCTGTTCAACGCGCGGTATTTCGATCGCAGCAGCGACAACAATGGCGTCGGGCGGTTCACGCTGCCCGAGCGCGCCTCGACGTCACAGGGAAGTGAGACGAGCCTGGCGATGCGGGAAATCTGGACCGTCTCGCCGCGGGTGATCCACGAAGTCGGCGTGAGCCATTTCGGCAGCGACAACGCCAACGTGGCGGTGACCAGGGGCGTCAGGATCGACGTGCTCGACGCGTTCAACAGCGGCGGCGCGGATCGGCAGAATTGGCGTAAGAACCGCAACGTCACGCTGTGGAACCTGTTCTGGTACGAAGGTGAGCGGTTGACCTTCAAGACCGGGACGGAATGGAACTTCCGCAGTGCCTCGTCATTTTCGCAGGATGGCTTCCTCGGCCACTTCGAGTTCTCGAGCCTCGACGACTTCCTCGCGGGCCGGCCGCAGACCTACAGCGTGACGCGCGGCGATCCGTTTCTGAACGGCAGCCAGGTCGAGGGTGCGGCGTTCGTTCAGAACGACTGGCGGTTCAGCCGCCGGTTGACGCTGTTCGCGGGCCTCCGCTACAAGCGTCAAACAAACATCACCGACACCAACAACGTCGATCCGCGCGTGGGGTTTGCCTACTCGCCTGGATCGGCGACGATCGTGCGCGGCGGCGCCGGCGTGTTCCACCAGGAGCTCGGTCTCGGGCTCGTGCAGGACGTGCGGCGCCTCGACGGCTCACGGCAATACGAGATCGTGGTAAGCGATCCTGCCTATCCGGATCCCTTCGCCGGCGGGACGACCGAGGTCATCTATCCCTCGTCACGCCGTGTGTTCGCGCCCGACCTGAGGATCCCGTACGAGGCGCGGGCATCGCTGTCGGTCGAACGGACGCTGCCCTGGAACGTCTCGGTGACGGCGTCCTACGACTTCGAGCGTGGCATCGATCGATTCCGGACGCGCAATATCAACGCGCCGCTGCCCGGTGAGATCGGCCGGCCCAATCCGAACGAGGGGAACGTTCTCCAGCTCGAGTCGGAGGGCGGTTCGCGATCGCACCAGCTTCGGGTCGGTGGCCGGCAGCGTCTGAGGTTCCTCACCTACAACGCGAGTTATACGCTGTCGTCGGATCTCGACGATGGCGAGGGGCCGTTCTGGCAGCCGATGAACAACTACGACCCTGGCGCCGACTGGGGACGCGCCGGGTTCAATCAGCGACACCGCTACAGCTTCACGGTCAACGCCCAGGCCCCGTTCGGCACGATGTTAACCGTTGATGCGTTCGGCAACAGCGGTAACCCGTACAACATCACCACCGGCCAGGACGATAACGGCGACCAGAGCACGACCGATCGTCCCGCTGGCGTCCCGCGCAACAGCGCCAACGGCCCGCGCTTCTTCAACGTGAACATGACCTTGTCGAAGACGTTCCAGCTGTGGGCAAGCGGCGGCGGTCCGGGGGGCGGCGGCGCGCAGATGAGCGTCTACGCCAACGTCAACAACGCCTTCAATATCGTGAACCTTCGCAGCCCGAGCGGCGTGCTGACCTCGGAGTATTTCGGCATCCCGACGTCGGCCAGCCAGGCGCGCGACGTCGAGATCGGCATGCGGTATCAGTTCTGATGAGCTACTTTCGCGTGGCCGACCACGTCGCCGAGCCGAAGCCGCCGAAGTCCACGTCGCCCTTCAGGGTGTCCTTCTCGAGCGCGCCGTTGAACGTGATGACGAGCGCCTGCCCTCCCGCATCCACCGACATGGACAGGACGAGCTTGCCATCTGTGAACGTTCCATCGATGGGCGCCTCGCCCTGCGGACTGATCAGCGATCCGGTGACCTTCTGGCCATCCTGCTTCAGCGTCATGTCGGCGTCGACGGCACCCTGATCGGTCTGAAACGTGAGCTGCCAAGTGCCGGCGACGCCGGCCTGGGCGAGCGTGAAGGGAACGCCGACCAGAACCAGCGCGAACACGACCGCCCACGTACGTGCGTATCTCATTTGGACTCTCCGTCTAAAACTGTTGCCAGAAATATAGAAGGAGAAAGATTACCCGCTCTGCGGCCGCACCACAACCCCATGATTTCTTTATGGGACGATTCGCAAGCCGGTGGGCGGCACAGGCCCTGAGCTCAGGCCGCACGTGATCCCGTCGATTTCGGGCCGTGGTCGTCGTATCCCGGCACGGCGCAAGGCCGCCGTACAGATTCTCGGTCGCCTGTTCCGCGAAATAGACCCGGAAGTTGCTTCCGGCCTGCCGCTGATAGTCGTAAACCACCACCTCGTACCGATCGTCGGGCTGCGAGTTGCCGCGGCTCGAAGTGTTGTGGTTCATCTCGATCGTCCGCAGCGGACGACCGGGCCACGGCTGCACGCGATTGTTCCGCAGCGTGACCACCACGCCGGTCGGGGGGCGGTCGGCGCCCGGTCCCCGGGCGTGGCCGGCGTCTCGAACGAGAACGCGTGGTCGCAGGTGACGGCGTCGACGTTCTCGATGAGATAGCTGCCGAGCGGATCGATACACCCGCCGAAGACGCCCCCGGCGTGAATGCTGCCGTTGCGGATCGTGACGTCCACGTTCCGGTAGTCGCCGCACTGGTAGGCGGACGGCCAGTAGAGCGTCGCGGCCGGGATCGATGCGGTAGACGAGGCCATCCACCGTCATGCGATGCGACGGGTAGTTGTAGATGGCGCCTTCGTAGGTGTGCCAGACGCGAAAGTCCTTGATCACGCTCTGGCCCATCGTCGCGGGCATGATGCTGTACCCGTCGGTGCCGAGCTGCCACGCCGTGAGTCCGTCGGCGGCGAGACCGTAGACCTCGTTGCCGCGGAACTCGAGAATCGGCTGGTGCTGCGGCGTCACGGCGACCGTCTCGGCCGTGTTCGGTCATGTCGGCGCCGCGGAACCGCGGATTCCGCGCCGTGTACGGCGCCGCCGGCACGATGAACTTCCAGCCGGGCCCGGACACGATCTGCTGCACCGGGTTGCGGCAGCTCGACGCGACGTTGTTGACGAACCGGTTGTTGAAGCCGTTCGCCCAGAAGCATTCAGCGGCCGATCCAGGCGTCGTCCCGTTGGCGGTGCTCGGTCCGCTCTCGCGCGGGTTGATGCTGCCGCGGATGTTGGCCACGAAGTTCTCTTCGAACAGGTTCTCGGTCTCGGTGCCGTCCTCGACGGCGATGCCTGCTCCAGTCAGTTGCGAGCCGCCGAAGCACGACGTTCTGCTTGATCAGGCCGAAGTGGCTGCCGTGGACCGCGATCGGCCATTTGAGGCTGTCGTTGATCGCATTGCCGACGACCTGGAACTGATAGCCGGTGTTCGCCGGATTGACCGGGCCGATCAGATGATGCAGGTGCAGCGGATACCTGCCGATGTGATTGGTCGCCTGGTCGAGCGGGATCGCGCGCGTGCGGCCAAGGTCCTGGAACTGGGCGTAGTGAATCGACACCGTCGACCGGTGTGTGTAGAGCGTGTGGCCGCGCGTACCGCCGGGATTCTCCGAGCGCAGCACCACGTTGCGGGTCAGGTTGCCGACGTGCGGCAGGAGCTGAATGTCTCCGCTCACGATCGTCGGCGTGCCGTCGGCATCGCGCGCGCCCCGGTGGTCGAAGGCGAGCGGCGATGCGAGCGTCAGCGTCCGCCCGTCGGGACTGATGGCCTGGACGATGCGCTCCTCGATCTGCAGCGGGTAGCACGGATTGAACCAGTGTTCGGCGGGAACCTGGCGGGTGTCCGGGAGGAAGATCGCGGTCGCCGGCGCGCCAGCCGCTGACCGGCGTGTCGAGCGAAAGCGTCGTGTGACCGGCGCGCGGCTCGATCGCCGTCCGCACGAACGTCGGTGTCTTGAGCGCCCCGTGAATCGTGACGATGCCGTCGATCGACAGCAGGCCGGTGCCGTACTGATCGGGATCCGCGGTCGTGTTCAGCGGGACGTCTTTGAACACCACCTGTGCGGAGAACGACGCCGGCACCGGGGCAGCTGGCGTGCCGATTTCCAAGCACGCCGCCCGGCAGCACCATCAGGGTCCCGACGCGCAGCAGCGTCGGGCGATCGATCGCGAACCTGATCGCACCGCCGGCTTCGATGCCGATCACCTGTACGTCACCGGACGTCGTGTCGTAGGTCACCGCGTGGGTCACGCTCACCACGTCCGATGCGGCGGGCAGGCGCGCGGGTGTCCAGGTGGCGGGCGAGGACCATGAACCGTTCATGGTGCTGCGGATGGTCGGCGTCGCCGCGAAGTTGGGGATGTGATCGTTCGGCGTATGAATCTGGGCGTGGGCGTCGGCAGCGGCCGACAGCGCCGCAACTGTGCTCGCGACGAGTACAGGTGCGAAATATCATCGTGCCTCGCTTGGAATCTGCCTGCTGTCGCAAGACGGATGCCACGGCTGAGCGCTGGAATTTAAGATTTCAGACCGAAGATTCAAGACTTCGGCTACCCAAATCTGAAATCTGAAACCGAAATCGGGGTTACCGGCTCTCGATTCTTTCCATCGCTCGAGCGCCGCTGAGGATGTTCGCCAGTCCGCGATTTCCCTCGTGGCACGCGAACTCGTAGAGCAGTTCGTCGAGCCGTCTCATCGGCACTTCGGCGGTCCACGAGTCGGTCCAGCTCGTCGGATCGCTGGCCGTGAACTGGTAGATGATGCGTGTCGCGATCGATCCGCCTGAAGCGTTCGATCAGGCGCAGGTTCTCGCTGGAGCCTCGGAACTGCACCTTGTCGTTGAAGTTCGTCGTTTCGACGACGAGCGTGTCGCCTTCGAAGCGACCGCGCGAATCGCCCTGCCACTGGCGGACGCCGTCCGGCACGTGCGGACGGCCATCGAGCGGAATCACGCGCACCGAGCCGCCCATCTCGGTGTAGACGACGACGTGGGTCGGCGTCTGGACGATCTGGTGGTTGCTGTTGTAGCCGATGCCCGGCAGGAGCGGCGGTCCGCCGATCGGGAACCACAGGCAGCGCTCGTTCAGCGCCCGTGCCTCCGGGTCCGTCGTCCGGACTGCTGTTTCCGTTGCGCGTTTCGCGCGTCGACCCGCGTCCTGGCGGAGGGAGTCAACGCGGGAATGCGACCGGTCGGGCCGATGATGAGCGAGGTGCGGCGCGTGGACACGATGCTTCGCTCTTCGACCCAGACGCCCGGGACGAACTCGCCGCTGATCGCCGCTTCTTCGGTGAAGTTGTTCGCGGCCAGGAACCGCTCGAGCGCCGTCTTCGAATACTCGGCGGCTTCCTCTTCCGTGAAGTACTCCTTGGCGCCGAACTCAACCGGTCGCTCCAGCGAGGGTCACTGTCGCGTTGGTCCAGCGTCCCTGCAGATCGGGATGGCCCCACGGCGTGCGAGGCACGGCGGCTTCGGGTCTGTCCCGACGAGACGGCCCCGAGCCCGATGATGAGCACTGTCGCGAGAAAGATTTTCGGCATTGACGATCGGAAAGTCCGGCTGAAGCCGGACGCTACGACTACCGACTACCGACTACCGACTCTGTTGGGTATGTTACCGTCACCGGTGAGGATTCATCTATGCGAATAGTGACTCGTGGGAGCCCTCGCGTTACTCGCGGCGCTGCCGCTCGTCGCGCAGAGCCAGAACGATCCGTTTCCCGCGCCGATTCCCGAGAAGGAGGGTGCGATCACGGTCGGACGTCCGCGACTTCGCCGTCGCTGCCGGACGTGGGCGGCCAGGCGGCGCGGCCGATGCTGCTGGTGGACGAGCCGGGCACGAAGCGTCTGTTCGTCAACGACATGCGCGGGCCGATCTACTCGCGTCAGCTACGACGGCAAGACGGTCGACGCCATACGTCGACATCAACGCGCCGGCCTGGGGCGTCGGCGTCCAGGCGGGCGGCCGCGAGCGCGGGATGCAGAGCTTCGCCTTCCATCCGCAGTTCGGCCAGCGCGGGACGCCGGGCTACGGCAAGTTCTACACGCTGACCGACTCGACGAACACGAAAGCCGCGGCCGACTTCGTGCCGAACGGCGGCACCCACACGCACGACACGGTGCTGCTCGAGTGGACCGCGAAGGACGCGTCGGCGGCGACCTACGACGGCGGCGCGCCGCGCGAGCTGATTCGCTGGGAACAGCCGTTCGCGAACCACAACGGCGGCCAGATCGGGTTCAGGCCCGGCGCCAAGCAGGGCACCGGCGATTTCGGGCTGCTCTACATCGGCTTCGCCGACGGCGGCAGCGGCGGCGATCCGCTCGACAACGCCGCAGAAGCTGAGCTCGGCGTTCGGCAAGATCCTGCGCATCGATCCGCTCGGCACCAACAGCCGCGAACAAGAAGTACGGGATCCCCGCGGACAACCCGTTCGTGAAGGACGGCGACCCGAACACGCTCGACGAAATCTACGCCTACGGCGTGCGCAACCCGCAGCGGTTCGCGTGGGACCCGCGGAACGGCAACCTGTTCGTCGCCGACATCGGCCAGAACACCGTCGAGGAAGTCAGCATCGTCACGCCCGGCGCGAACCTGGGGTGGAACGACTGGGAGGGCAGCTACACCTATCTGGGCCGCGGCGGCGTCGGCATCGACAAGCCGCGCGGCGACGCCAAGCTCGACGTACCCGATCGTCGAGTACGGCCAGGTCGATCCGCTGCTCCAGAATCAGTCGGCGGTCACCATGGGATACGTCTACCGCCAGACGGCGATCAAGGCGCTCACCAACAAGGTGGTGTTCGGCGACAACCCGAGCGGCGAGATCTTCTACTTCGACGCCGACAACCTGCCGAAGGGCGGCCAGGATCCGATCAGGCGCATCCTGCTGAACGACGGCAGCGGGCCGAAGACGCTGCTGCAAATCATCAAGGAGACGAACGCGAAACAGGGAAAGATGCCCGCGACCCGCGCGGACCTGCGTTTCGGCCAGGGGCCGGACGGGCAGATCTTCCTGTTGAACAAGGCCGACGGTATCATCCGCGTCCTCGTTCCCTAACCGTCAGGCGGGAGGATCCATGTCGAACGTCGTCTACACCTCGCGGATCCACCTGGTGCGGGAGCGCGGTCCCCTGCGGACCGCGACGCTTCCAGGCGAAGCGCAGCCCGTCCGTTTCAGCGCGCACGGCGCGATTGCCGAGCACTACAAGGTCGACCCGGCGACGCTCGGCGAGTCGCACGCGGCGACGATCGATTACGTGATCGCGGCGACCGCCGGTTGAATGCTGGGCACGTTCGGAGGCGCGCTGGAGGCGCGTCAGATCGATCCCAACAGCGGCAAGCTCACGGCCGACGTCGTCGGCGAGGTGGAAACCGAGGACAACGTGCTGGTCATCCGGCGGATTCACGTGGCGATGCGGATCGCCGCCCCGGCCGACGCCCGCGACACCGTCGAACGCGCTCACGCCGTATACGCCATGCGTTGCCCGTTGTACCGCACGCTGCACACCGCCATTCAGCTCACGTCGTCGTACGAGATCGTGAACAGTTGAAACTGAGGAGCTGAGGAGTGTCGCCAGTTCCTCAGTTCCGCAGTTCCACAGCTCCTCAGTTCCGATACAATCCTCCCATGCTGAAGCCCATTCTGGCGGTGGCCGCGGCGGTTGGTCTCGGCCTTACGGCGCTGCACGCGCAGCAGGCCCCTGCGCCGCCGCGTGACACGCTGCCCGACAACCCGGGCATCTTCGACAGCTCGACGCGCGGGCCCAGCGGCAGCCCGATTCCGGGGCCGAAGTTCCGTGTCGTTGCGCTGAAGGGTCTGCAGCGGCCCTACGGGATGGCGTTCCTGCCGGACGGCGGCATCCTGATCACCGAGCGCGCCGGGCGGCTGCGCATCGTGCGCAACAGCGTGCTCGATCCTCAGCCGATCAGCGGCATGCCCGCGGTCCTCGATCGGAATCTGAAAGGGCTGAACGACATCGCCCTGCACCCCGATTTCGCGCGCAACCAGACGCTGTACTTCACGTATTACAAGCCGGCCGCCGGGTCGCAGGACGCCGGCCACGCGGTCCTCGCCCGCGCGCGATTCGACGGCGGTCATGCGTTGACCGACGTCAAGGACGTCTTCACGACCTCGCAGGTGATCAATCAGCCGTCGGCGGCGCGGCTCGTGTTCGGGCGAGATGGAAAGATCTATCTCGGCATCGGCGTGCCGATCCCGGCGCGGACGCACGGCCGGCAACATCACGACGACGACCGACGCGCAGAGCCCCGGCAGCCACTTCGGCAAGATCCTGCGGCTGAACGACGACGGGACGCCGGCGGCGGACAATCCGTTCGCGGGCAAGCCCGAATACAAGCCGGAGATCTACGCGCTCGGCATTCGCAACACGATGGGCCTCGCCATTCATCCCGAGACCGGCGAGCTCTGGGAAACCGAGAACGGACCGCAGGGCGGCGACGAGCTCAACCTCATCCGCGCCGGTAAGAACTACGGCTGGCCGACGATCTCGTACGGGCGGTCCTACACGGGTGATGTCACTGGCGCCACCGGACCCGACACTGACCCCCCGGTCAAACCGGGCCTCGAGCAGCCGATGCTGTTCTGGGCGCCCTCGATTGCGTTGTCCGGCCTGACGTTCTACACGGGCGACCGCTTTCCCGATTGGAAGGGCAGCGTCTTCGTCGGCGCCCTGGTCGGCACCCAGCTCCAGCGCATCGTCATGAACCAGCGCAGCCTGCCGATTCGCCGCGACATGATGCTCTACGAGCTGCGGCAACGGATCCGCGAGGTCCGCCAGGGGCCGGACGGCCTGATCTACCTGCTCACCGACGAAGAGCACGGTGCGCTCCTGCGGCTGGAGCCGGTGACGGCAGGCAGCTAAGTAACCCAGTAGGACCATTTAATTCTCAAATCTGAAATCTTCAATCTTAAATTCCACCTGTAGTAGCTGCCACTATAGTTCCCGCAACTTCTGATTGGCGGTTGCCGTCTAATGCCGTGAGATGGCAGACGACTGGCGGCTGTCCGAGCTCGGCTTTCACGTCCTTCTCGCCTTGGGCGACGGTCCCTCGCACGGCTACGCCATCGGGAAGGACATCGAAGAGCGGTCGGGCGGACGTCTCGATCCGACGACCGGCGCCCTGTATCAGGCCCTCGGCCGTCTCACCGCCGACGGGTTGATCGCGTCCGTCGACGGCCCCGGAAACGTCGACGCTCGCCGCAAGTATTTCTCGCTGACCTCTCAGGGCCGCGGTGCCGCCGCTGCCGAGGCGCGGCGGCTCGATGCGCTGGTGCGGGCCGCCCGTAAACGCAAGCTCTATCCCCAGAAAGCGTAACCATGCGGCTCTTCGAATGGCTGCTGCGCCTGCTGCCGCTTCGCTTCCGCCGCGACTACGCCGATGCGATGGCCGAAACCTGTGAGCGACGTCTCGACGATGCGCGCCGCGCAGGGATGGTGCGTTATCTCCGAACCGTTCTGCGCGAGGCCGCCGGAATTCTGTCCATGGCGGTCACCGGTCGCTGGCGCCGGCGAGCCGGCCAGCGGCGGGGCCATTCCGATGCACGAAAGGCGGGGTTGATGGACGTGATGCAGCAGGACTTGCGCCAGGCCGCGCGTCGGTTAATGCGTGCGCCGGCGTTCACGGCAGCGGCCGTGTCCACGCTGGCCCTCGCCATCGGGGCGAACGTCGCCATCTTTGCGGTGGTCGAACGCGTCGTGCTCAACCCGCTGCCGTTCCCCGATTCCGATCGCGTGCTCAAGCTCGAGCACCGCGTGCCGCGGGTTGCCACGCAGAGATTCGAGTCCGCGCCGCCAGGCGTCTATCTCGAGTACGCGGAACGGGCGCGGACGCTCGCGGCGGTCGCTGCCTATCAGCCCGGCGAGATGACGATCACCGGCAATGGCGAGCCGGAGCGGGTCGCCGTCGCGCGCGTCACCCGCTCGCTGCACGGCGTGCTGCAGGTCTCGCCGCAAGTGGGCCGCTGGTTCACCGCGGACGAGGACGCCCCCGGCGGTCCGCCCGTCGCCATCCTGTCACACGGCCTGTGGTCGCGGCGGTTCGCTCGCGACCCGACCATCATCGGCCGCTCGCTATCGATGAACGGGGTGTCGATGGAAATCGTCGGCGTCATGCCGCCGTCGTTCGCGTTTCCAGACAGCCGCGTCGGCGCGTGGATTCCGGAGCCGTTGACGCGCACGGCAGGATTCGGGCTGTTCACTCATGTCGCGGTGGCGCGGCTGCGCGACGGGGTGACACTCGCCGACGCGCGGAACGACATGGACGCAATCATCAACGACCTGCCGCAGTCGTTCCCCGGGGCGACGCTCGCGCTCTCGCTGGCGCGCGGCACCGAACCGATGCGATCCCTCGCCATCACATTGAAGGAAGCGACGGTCGGCCACGTCGAGCGGGCGCTCTGGATCCTGCTGGGGTCGGTCGGTGTCGTGCTGCTGGTTGCCTGCGCCAACGTCGCGAACCTGTTTCTGGCCAGATCCGAGGTACGGCGCCGCGAGGTGGCGGTTCGTCAGGCGCTTGGCGCCGGGCGCGCAGCGATCGTCCGGTTCTTTCTGGCCGAAAGCGTCCTCCTCACGCTGGGCGGTGCCCTGATGGGTGTTGCGCTAGCGTGGTTAGCCGTCCGGCTGCTCGTCAGCGCCGCTCCCGCGACCCTGCCGCGGCTCGAAGAGATCCACCTCACGGGAATCTCGCTGGCCTTCACGCTCGGGCTCAGCGTGATCACCGCGATGGCATTCGCCGCTGCACCCTTGCTGCATCGCGTACCGCTGCTGGCGACGCTGCACGAAAGCGGCCGCGGCACCTCGACCAGCCCGCGGCGGCATCGGGCACGACAGTTGTTGATGGCCGCGCAGACCGCGCTGGCGCTCGTGCTGCTCGTCGCCTCCGGGTTGTTGATCCGCAGTGTCCAGCATCTGCGTGCCATCGATCCCGGATTCGAAGCCGGGTCAGCGCTGGCACTCCGTATTGGCTTGCCGCTCCGGACGTACGGCGATCGCGACGCCGCTGTCGCGGCCCACGGGGCGATCATCGAACGCTTGAAGGAACTGCCCGGCGTCGCTGGCGTATCCGCGGCGACCTGCCTGCCGCTCGA
The DNA here is from genome assembly GCA_963825245.1 of uncultured Acidobacteriota bacterium. Taxonomy (GTDB): domain Bacteria; phylum Acidobacteriota; class Vicinamibacteria; order Vicinamibacterales; family CAVVIG01; genus CAVREM01. Next base: position 17,203 of record CAWGSJ010000009.1, on the reverse strand, counting down.
GGGAATGTGTTTTGGCAACTCAATCTTCAAGGACGACGGCAGCGATCGGACGCGGCCGCCAGCGACGAACCAGCCGCGTCCGGTCGTGACGTTCCGTGCCGTCGCGCGCGACTACTTCGAGGTGATGGGCATGCGGCTGCTGCGCGGCCGGCCCCTTTCCCCAGACGACGTCGACTTCGGCCGCTCCAATGTCGTGGTCAACCAGCGCTTCGCCGACGCGTACTTCCCGGACCAGGATCCGCTCGGCCAGCGCATCGCCTCATCGCGGCCGCCGACGCTGCCTCCGCCCGCGTGGTTGACGATCGTCGGCATCGTGGCCAACACGCCGACCATCGCGCTCGCCGAGCCAGCGGCCGTCCCGCAGGTCTACATGCCGATGTCGATCGCAGGAGGGCCGGGGATTCCGCAGTCGCTCCTCGTGGGTCCCGACGTGGCGACGATGAATTTCGTCGTCCGCACGAGGAGTCTCCCGCCGGGGATGATCCCGTCGATCAGGCGCGCGCTCGATGACGTCGACCCCGAGCTGGCGATCGCGGACGCCCGCACCCTCGAGAGCATCCTCGACCGCGCGTCCGCGCAGATGGCGTTCACCATGGCGCTCGTGGCGATTGCCGGGGGCATTACGCTGATTCTCGGCCTGGTCGGCATCTACGGTGTCAACTCGTACATCGTCAGCCAGCGCACCGGGGAGATCGGCGTGCGACTGGCGTTGGGGGCCGACCCGCGCGCCGTCTCCGCGATGATCCTGGCGCAGGGTGGCCGCGTCGTGATCGCGGGCGCCGCTGTCGGCCTCGCCGCTGCCGCCGCCGGAGGCCGCGTCATCGAATCGGTGCTCTACGGCGTCAGCCCGCGCGATCCGCGCGTGTTCATCGCGACCACCGTCCTGCTCCTCGGCGTCGCGCTGCTGGCGTGCTGGATTCCGGCCCGCCGGGCGTCGCGTCTCAGCCCCGTCGAAGCGCTGCGTCAGGAGTAGCGTCCCCCTCGAGGCGGACCTCCGAGTCCGGCTGAAGCCGGACGCTACATATGGAAATAGGCCGACCCCTGTCCGCCGTAGCCTTGGCCAAGGCGGGCAGGGTCGGCATCGCCGATCGCCGCCCTGCGCGGTACCGTGCAGTGCTATGATCGCAGGCGCTCTTTTCCTGAAATCCCATGACCTGCCCGCACTGCGGGTCGGCCGCGCCCGCCGGCGTGAGCCATTGCCCGATTTGTCGAGCATCACTGGCTGACTCTGCGCTCACGGTAGCGCTCGGCGCCACCTCGTTGTCCGCCGCCACGCTCGACGACGCCGCCACCGCGCTGCCCGGCGGCGCGGCGCTCGCATCGGCCGGCTCGAGGGGTCCCCTCGACGAGGGCCAGGCGTTCGGCGCGCGGTACCACATCATCCGGCTGCTGGGCACCGGCGGCATGGGCGCCGTGTACCGGGCGTGGGACGCCGAACTGGGCGTCGCGGTCGCGATCAAGGTGATCCGGCCCGAGGCACTGGCCGACGCCACCGCCGCCGCCGACATCGAACGCCGCTTCAAGCGCGAACTACTGCTCGCCCGGCAGGTCACGCACAAGAACGTCGTCCGCATTCACGACATCGGCCAGATCGACGGCATCAAGTACATCACGATGTCGTACGTCGAGGGCAGCGATCTCGCGACCGCCGTCGGCGCCGAGGGACGACTGGCGATCGAGAAGGTGCTGCAGATTGCGCGTTCGGTGGCGTCCGGGTTGGCCGCCGCGCATGCCGCCGGCGTGGTGCACCGCGACCTCAAGCCAGCGAACATCATGCTGCAGCCGGACGGCACCGCGCTCATCATGGATTTCGGCATCGCGCGGTCGACCGGCGACGTGGTAACGGCTGCAAGATCGGTCCCGCGGCCGTTGTCCCTGCCGCACGGCGCCGCGCGAATCGACGCCACCATGGCCGGCGTGATCGTCGGCACCGTCGAGTACATGGCGCCCGAGCAGGCGCGGGGCGAAGCGGTCGATCAGCGCGTCGATGTCTATTCGTTCGGGCTGATTCTCTACGACCTGCTCGCCGGCCACAGTCGTGTCCGCCCGGAGGGATCGATCACCGAACTGCAGGCGCGAATGCTGCAGGCGCCGCCCGCCATCACGACAATCGCTCCACAAGTGCCTGACGCGCTGAGCCGGGTCGTCATGCGCTGCCTCGATCCGAACCCGGCAGGGCGTTTCCAGTCGGCGGCGGAGGTTTTCGCCGAACTGGAACGGCTGGACGACCGCGGCGAGCTGATTCCCGTCAGGCGGACCGTCCGCATGCCGTTCGTCCTCGCGCTCGTCGCCGCGCTGCTGTTGCTCTCTGTGGCGAGCTGGTGGTTCTCGCGGGGGGACGCACCGCCGGTCGCGCACGATCCCGTGTCGGTGGTGATCGCGGACTTTCAAAACGGCACCAGCGACGCGACGTTCGACCGCGCCCTCGAGCAGACCCTGCGGCGCGGCCTGGAGGGCGCGGAGTTCATCAGCGCATACGATCGCAGCCGCATGACGACGCTCGGTGAGCCGGCGCGGGACAGGCTCGACGAGACGGGCGCGCGCGAGATCGCCGTCAAGCACGGGTTGAGCGTGGTCCTCGCCGGTTCGATCGCCCCGCGCGGCAGCGGCTACGACATCGCGGTCAAGGCGTTGGGCGCCATCAGCGGCAACGAGATCGCTTCGGTGCGTGGCCGCGCCGCGAAGAAGGACGACGTCGTCGGCGTCGCGACGCGGCTGGTCGCGAACGTGCGGAGTGCGCTCGGCGACGAGACGTCCCAATCCGAGCAGCTGCTGACCATGCGAAGCGTATCGACGACGTCGCTGGACGTGGTCAGCCACTATGCGCGGGCGATGGAGAGCCAGTCGAAGGGGCGGTACGAGGAGGCGCGCCAATCGTTGCTGCAGGCGATCGTGCTCGATCCGGCCTTCGGGCTCGGGTATCAGGCACTGGCCGGTATCTCCCGAAACCTGGGCGCGCTGCAGGACGCCAATCGCTACATCGACGAAGCGCTTCGCCATCTCGACGGGATGACCGAGCGCGAACGGCTCGTCACGCGGGGCTTTCAGTTCCGGCTGACCGGGGACTACAAGAAGTGCGCCGAGCAGTTCGACGAGATGACGAAGCGCTTTTCGGGAGACGCGATCGCCTTCAACCAGCGCGCGTTGTGCTCTTCCAAACTGCGGAACCTCCGCCAGGCAGTCGAAGAAATGGGCCACGCGGTCAAGATCCTGCCGAACCATACGATCTTCCGCGGCAACCTCGCGATCTACACCGCCTACGCCGGTGATTTCCCGGCCGCCGAGCAGTCGGCGCGAGCCATCGAGCCACCCAGCGATCTTGCGGTGCTCACCGTCGCGTTTGCGCAGGTAGGGCAGGGACAGCTGCCGGCCGCGGCCGACACCTACAAACGGTTGGCGGGGATGACTACGCGCGCCACGTCGTGGTCGGCATCCGGCGCGGCCGACCTGGCGCTTCTGGAGGGCCGTTTTTCAGAGGCCGGAGCGTTGTTCGAACAGGGTGCGGCGGCCGATCTTGCCGCCAAGAGTCCCGATCGGGCGGCGAGGAAGCTGACGTCTCTTGCGTACACGCGGCTGATGCAAGGACGCACCGCTCAGGCGATTGCCGCCGCCGACCAGGCGTTGGCCAACAGCAAGGCGGCGGAAGTCCGATTCCTTGCGGCGCGAGTTCTTGCGGAGGCCGGTGCCGTCGAGAGGGCGCGGGGCGTCGCCACGACGCTCACCGCCGAGTTCCCGGCTGAGCCGCAGGCGTACGGAAAGATTGTGGAGGGTCAGATCGCGCTCAAGAACGGCGACCCGCGAGAAGCCATCAAAATCCTCACGGCCGCCAACGACCTTCTCGACACGTGGCTGGGCCACTTCGAGCTCGGGCGGGCGTATCTCGCGGCGAACGCGTTCGCGCAGGCCGATGCCGAGTTCGACAGCTGCATCCAGCGGCGAGGCGAAGCGCTCTCGCTGCTCGTCGACGAAGAGCCGACCTCCGGATACCTGCCGGTGGTGTATTACTACCAGGGGCTCGTCCGCGAAGGTCTGAAGAACGCGCGATTTGCCGAATCGTATCGCGAGTACCTGCGGATACGCGGCACGTCGACCGAGGACCCGCTCCTTCCCGAGGTCCGCAAGCGCGCCGAGGCCGGCCGCTGAGTTCCCCGGTGCGAGTCAACGCCCTTAATGCACCCAGTCGCGCGGCGGCGTCCGGCCGCCCGTCATTTCCCGTGCGTCTTCCTCGGCCCATTTCCTGCGCCGTTCGGCGCTGCGACGACGTCCGACGTAGATGGCAGACAGAGCCAGCAGCGTGACGATCATCCAGAGGACGAAGGGGCTGGTCAGGAGGGGAAGCCGCCGTGTCCACGAGGTCAGCTCTACGTAAAAACCGCGTTCGGCGTCGGCGAGCGGGCGGCCGGTCGCCTGCTCGAATGCCACTTCGAACGATACGCCGTTCGCCAGGGCGGCGAGGATCCGTGCGGGTATGTCGGACCCCTCGGTTTCTATGATGTGCCGCACGAAGGCGCTGGCCAGCGCGTATGCCCCGCCGGCGCCGCTCGATCCCGCCTGGAAGAGATCATTCACCTCATCCATCCGCACCTGCTCGGCGGATAGCAGCGCCCACTCGAGCCGCCAGCGGTCTTCGAAGAGCCACGCGCGTTCTGCGACCACTGCCAGTCCCTCGTTGAACCATCGCGGCACGGCCTGCCCGTCGGCCGCGCGGACGATCAGGATGTGCGCGACTTCGTGGCGCAGCACGTCCTCGAGCGAGTCATGAGGGTATCGTAGCGATCGCGACGGGAACAGGACGACCGTGCCGGTCGCGCCGTCAGCGAAGCCCGCGATCCACGAGGAAGTGGCTCGTGCGAGCTCTGAATCCTCCGGCGCGAGCATGACACGAATCGGCGGACCTGGGTCCTCGAGCCCGACCAGCTGCACGATGGTGCGCAGTTGGTCGCCATCGAGGCGGCGAAGGCGCGGCTCATCGACCGGCCGGAAGTCCGGGGTTTCAAACCGCAACGCCGGCGGCGTTGGCTGCCGGGCCGTCCCGGCTGCCTGCACCGCCACGAGCCACGCGCCGATCGCGCAGGCGGCGAGGACAGGGGGCACGTTTGCAGCCTACACCCATTCCAGTTACGGCCTTTTCAGAAGCCACATCGCGACTCGTGAGGAGTGAGCCCCGCGGACAGGCGGGACGCGCGTGGCGGCGTTTCATTCCATCATTTCCCCTTCGTGACGGTGATGGTGACCGTCGCAGGGGCTGAATCGGCGCTCAGCGGCACGCTCGGATTGCGCGGCCATTTGCCGCCGGACACCTTGTACGTGAACGTGTCGGTCCCCGAAAAGTTCGAGTTGGCCTTGTAGGTAAACGACCCATTCGCATTCGGCACAAGCGTGCCCTTCGACGGACCGGAGACGATCGGCAATACGACGGCCAGCGATCGGTTCGGGCTGTCCGCGTCACTGTCGTTGCCGAGCACGCCTGGCACGGCGACAACGAGCTGTCGGTTCGCCGGCGTACTGTAATTGTTGTTCTGCGCGATTGGCGGATCGTTGATCGCGGTGACCGACGCGTGGTTCGACGCGCCGCTCAATCCACCGGCCAGCTCCGCCTTGACAATATAGGTGAAGCTGACGCCGTTCGGCAGCTCCTCGGTGTCGACCAGCGTCGTGACGTTGCCGTTCGCCGTGGCGCCGACTTCGACGAGCGTGCTCCCCGCGCCGAGCGCACCGCCGGTCGCGCGGTAGACACGGTAGCGCAACACGTTGCCCGCCGCCGGCGCCACCCAGTCCAGCTTCACGCGATGCAGCTGTGCGGGCGATCCGGAGCAGCCGGGCGTGCCAATCACGCACGCGCGGAGCTGCCGTGGCGGCGCGAATCCGAGTGCCGCGAACAGCGGCAGATCGATATCGTTGCCGCCGAACTGATCGTCGCCACCGAACTGATCGTCGCCGCCGAACTGGTCATCTCCGCCGAACTGGTCGTCCCCGCCGAACTGGTCGTCCCCGCCGAATTGATCGTCTCCACCAAACTGGTCGTCGCCGCCGAACTGATCGTCGCCGGCGGAGTAGCCGTAGGCGTTCCGGCCGCCGCCCGTTTGATTCAGGCGGATCCCTGACCAGTCGTTGAAACCCTGAAGCGGCGGCGTCGCCGATGGAACCGCGCCGCTCCCGCTCGCACGGGAATCGAAGTTGATGTCGAGCCCGAAGCCGGAATCCGTCAGGTCGCCGTCGGTATACCAGTCGATCTGATCGAGCGTGCCGGGGCCGTCGATTCTCGCCATGTCGACCCAGCCCTGCGGCAGCGGAGTCGGGAACTTCACGCCGCTGCAGAACCGCCGCGCCGGCGTCGCATTCAACGCATACGCGAGCGTTCCAGGGACGAGGGGCACGTACCACGCGGTTCTGAAGCGCAGCGGCGGTCCCGGCAGCAGATAGCCGTCGGCCAGAGTTGTCTCGTCGATGTTGTCGGACACGTCCCGCGAATAGTCGTAGTGCGCGACGCCGTTGTCGTCCAGCAGGCCGGGCACCTGGAACAGGTAGCTCATCACGCTGAGATATCCCGGCTTGCAGTTCGGCGCGAACTCGCGAAGCCTCGTCGCCGGATTCCAGACGGGTCCTTGTCCCGCGTGCCACAGCTCGCCGTTGTGCCCGAGCTCGTGGAGCGTCGTCGACGCCACGAGCTCCGCCGATCCGACGTGGTTCGTCGTGTCCCACAAGCCGACCGAGATCATCGCCTTGTTGCCCGGCAGCTGCGCGACGCCGGACGAGCCGGACGGCACGTAAAACTCCGGATTTGGTCCGACGGCGCAGGTGCCGTTCGAGGTCGGCGGCACCGGCTGGGCCTGGGCGTTCAGGCAGGGGAACACGGACTTCGGTTTGCCGCGCGCGTGCGTGTAGAACACCCAATGGAACAGATCGTCGCGAATCGCGTCGAAGTGCTGTTTGCTGTAGCTCGTGAAGTTTGCCAGCCATCCCACCGTGCCGGGAAATGCCTGGAACTGGCACGGCGACGGGCCGAGGCCGCACGGCTGCTCGAGTACCAGATCGCCGCCGCGCGCGTGCCCGGCAGGCACGAAGTACGGCGCGTACGCATTGCCGAGCGCTGCGATGTACGACGCCGGGTTGCCGACGTCGACGTGCGGGACGATCGGAACCGGCGCGTTCAGATACGCATCCATGAGGATCTTCACGGCGGCCGGCGAGGGCATGTGGTTGTGCCCGGCCGCGTCGGTCACCGACACGATCCCTTCCGTCGCACTGAACGGCGCCGTAGCCGACCCATAAGTGGTCCCAGCGCCGGCAATCATCGCGTCCATCTCGATCAGGATGTCCTTCTGAAGCGAGCTGGCGCCGATCGCCGGCAGGTTGGGCAGGATCGTGCCGTTTGCGTCGCGGACGAGACCGCCGGCGGCGTCCTCGACGCCATCCGGAATGCCATCAGCGTCGAGGTCCTTGATCGTCGTGCTGAAAATGATTGCTGCCCACGACAGGCAGTCGTACGGCGAGGCCTTTTCGTGGTCAACCCTCGTAGTGACGAACTCGCCGAAGCCGTCGCCGGCGTTGGTCGCGCCGGGCATGAGAGCGCTGAACGTTGTCCCTGGCGGCTGGGCGATCAAGTCGTTCTCATTGAACGTCCTTGTGCTCCACGATCGGTCGGAACCTACCGAGGTGCGCGGGAATGCATCGGTGGCAAGGCGCGCCTCGCTCCCGGCGCCCTTGAAGAACACGCGCTCGGTCCCGTTTCCCGCGCCGCTGCCGACGATGTGTGTGAGCTTCGCCGACCGGGAAGCGGAAGACTGATAGATGCCGCGGATGGTCTGAGAGAGCGTCGCGCCCCCGATGTCGGGAAGGACCGCGATGCCGTCGTAGACGAGAATCTTCCTCAGCGGCTCGGCCGGGTCCCGATAGATGACGACAAGGGACGCGCCCGCGCTTTGGGGGACGTTGTTCCCGGTGCCTCTTTCCGGAAGGGTCACGGTGTGTGGTGCGTAGGGGAGGTTCGTTTCGGGGTCGACGTTGGTCTGCAGATCCGCGTCGTTGACGAGGCGCCGCCCGGTCGGGTTGCCGTTGGCGTCGAACTCACGGGGCAGCAGCCGCCGGACGTCCGCGCGCACCATGTGCATCGTCAGGCCGGATCCCGAGCTGTAACAGGACGCCGTGGATCCGGCCAGCGTCGCTGGCGAAATCTGCACGATGTTCGGGTCCGTCATGTCCACGAGTTGCCCGCGAAAACGGACGCCCTGGAGCTGTGCGGGACTGGCCGCAATCGTCTCCCAGTAAAGGAACGCGCTGAGCACTTCGGCATCCTGCGGGACGCCGTTCATCGGAATGGTGCCGGTCAGGAACCCGTTGCTGCCGCTGGCCGGAGCGAGATCGACCCCGCCGACGACGTAGTTACCGGTGACCAGGTACTCGTTCGCGAACGGCAGGGAAATCGGTGGCGGTGGTGCTGCCAGCAGCAGCGCTTGCGCGCCGAAGGCCGCGAGTACGAGGGCAACGAACAGACGGAGGGCGGACCGGCGACTGGGCACTGGGGACTCCTGCATGAAAGGGACGCCTGAGATTCTTTCACTAAGCGCTTCTATGAGCAAGCAGCGTGCGGAAACGGACTCCAGCGACACTTGGAGAACAAAACGCGAAGACTTAGCAACGACCCGTTGCATAGCGTTCCCGGCCGGCCCCCTGCGTCACTTGACTTGACACAGTGATACTGTGCTATATCAGTAGTACAGTGTCGGACGCCACGCTCTTCCGTCCAAACCCCTCATCGGGGGTTCCCATTTACCTCCAGCTGATGGAGCGCGTGAAGCACGCCGTCGAAACGGGGGCGCTCCGGCCCGGCGAGCAGTTGCCTGGCATCCGGCCGCTCGCGGAGGAGCTGGTGATCAATCCCAATACGGTGGCGAAGGCTTACCGGGAGCTCGAGCACGAGGGGGTCATCGAGCTGCGCCAGGGCGCCGGCGCGTTCGTGACAGCGAACGCGCGAGGCAGGAAAGAGACGACTGAACGGCTGCTCGCCGCCCAGTCGGTCGTGGCGGAGGCCGTTGAACGGCTGCGCGCTCGCGACGTGACCGACAACGAGATCAGGCGTTTGTTCGAGGCGGAGCTGGCCGGCGTAACGAAAGCAGGAGGACGTGGTGTCTGACTCGCTGGCGATTGAGACCGTCGATCTCCACAAGTTGTACGGAAGCGTCGAGGCGTTGCGCGGGCTGAATCTCGAGGTGCCCCGCGGCACGATCTTCGGTTTCCTCGGGCGGAACGGCGCGGGGAAGACCACGGCCATCAAGATTCTGCTCGGGATGACGCGGCCGACCCGCGGCGCGGCGCGGGTGTTCGGTCTCGACGCCGCGGCCCAGCCGTCGAGCGTCGCCATCCGCGCGCGCACCGGATTCGTCAGCGAAGACAAAGATCTGTTTGGCCACCTCTCGGTGGAGCAGGCGATTCGCTTCACGGCTGCCTTCTATCCGCGATGGCGCCGCGATCAGGAGCAGCGCTACCTGGCACGTTTCGAGCTCCCCGCCGGCCGCAAGGTCAAGGACTTGTCTCGCGGGATGCGGACCAAGCTCGTACTGCTGCTGGCGCTGTGCCGCGGCGCCGACCTGCTCCTGCTCGACGAACCGACATCCGGTCTCGATCCGGCGACCGCCGAGGAGGTGTTGCACGCGCTGGTCGCCGAGGTTGCCGGCGGCGGAACCACCGTGTTTTTTTCATCCCATCAAATCGCGGAGGTCGATCAGGTGGCCGATCGGATCGCGATCGTCGACCGTGGGCGGATTGCGGTGAGCGGCGGCCTCGACGACTTGCGCGCATCGTACCGCCGCATCCAGCTGGTGTTCGATGGCGACGCGCCCCAGCCTGCGTTTCGATCGCCGGGCCTCGTCCGCATCGTGCGGAACCATCGCGTCCTCAGCCTCATCGTGAGCGGCGGCGCCGAACGCCTCATCGAGGAGGCGCGCAGCCTGCAGCCGGTCGCTGTCGACAGCGAGCCGCTGACATTGAAGGAAGTGTTCCTCGAGACCGTGGCGCGGGAGGAGTGACATGCTCTGGTACAAGGCGTTTCTCGACACACGCGGCCGGTTTCTGATCGGCCTCGTCCTGCTGCCGTGCGCGGCGCTCTTCATGGTGCTGACCTACCCGTGGGTCGTCGCGCTGCTGCCGACCGTCTCCGGAATTGACACCACCGGAGCGATTGGGCAGCAGGTCGGCGAGGCGATCGAGCTGGCGCGCGACTATCGCGGCTACGTCTGGTCACAGTGGTTCCGGCAGACGCCCACGAGTACGAGCGCGCTGTTCGCCGCGCTCCTCGGCACCGGCGGTCTCGCCGCTTCGGCGTCGGGCGGCACGCTGTTCATGCTCTCGCTGCCGGCCTCCCGCATGCGGCTGATGGCCGTGCGGGCCGGCAGCGGCCTCGCGCAGTGGCTGGTGCTGGCGCTCGTCTCGTCGCTGGCGATTCCACTGTCTTCGCCCGCCGTCGCCGAGTCTTATCACGTCGGCGCCGCGCTCGTGCACGGCCTGTGCGTGTTTGCCGGCGGCGCCGTCATCTACAGCCTCACGTTGTTGCTATCGACGCTGTTCGCCGATCTGTGGCGCCCCTGGCTGATCGCGCTCGCGATTGCGATGCCGATCGCGTTCACCGAACAGGTCGTTGCACGTTCGTCGACGGTGGGACTGTCCGCCGTGATGACCGGCGAACACTTCTTCCGCACCGGCCAGCCGCCATGGGCCGGTCTGGCGGTCGCAATAGCCGTGTCGGCCGGTCTGCTCTATGTAGCGGCCCTGAACTTCTCACGCCGCGATTTCTAGCCTGATTACTGTCGACGAACGACGAACGACGAACGACCAGGAGGAGGTTCCATGTCACGCACTGCTTCGACGTATCTGTTCGCGGCCTTCCTGCTGCTGTCGCCCCGGTGGCTCGCGGCACAACCGGGCGCACCCGCGGGGCATTGGGAGGGCAGCTTCGTCGGGCCGAACGGTGAAGTGGCCGTTCAAGTCGACTTGTCCGTCAATGCCGAAGGAGCCCTCGTCGGCATGCTCGCCACCGGCGAGGTCCAGGGCGTCCCGCTGTCTCACGTCTCGATCGAGGACCGGGTCGTTCGCTTCGAGATTCCGAGCGCCGGCGCACGATTCAACGGCACGCTCGGCGCCGACGACAAGTCGATCACCGGCGAGTTCGTCAACCCCGCGGGAGCGGCCCCGAGCGTTCTCACGCGGACCGGGGATGCCCGCGTCGCCGCGGCAATCAGGAGCGCCGCGATTGGCAGCGAGCTCGAGGGGAGCTGGAACGGGACGCTCGAGGTCGAGGGGCGGAAGAAACGGCTCGTGCTGAAGATGACCAATCAACCGGACGGGACCTCGATTGGCACGATCGTCAGCGTGGACGATGGCTCAATCGAACTGCCGGTGACGCTGGTCCAGAACGGCCCCAGCCTCAAGGTCGAGGTCAAGCTGAATGGCGGCGTCTACGCGGCGACGATCACTGGCGCGAACGAGCTCGCCGGCACTTACACCGAGAGCGGCATTCAATTCCCGCTGACGTTCCGGCGCTGATCCTTCGCGACGTTTCCATCAGCCGGATCCGAGTGTCTTCAGCAGCGCGTTCGCCTTGCGGAACCAGGGCCGCTCGCGCCGCTGGAGATACCGGGGCATCGTCGGCTTCTTCGCGAGAATCTTCCGCGCCCATTCGCGCGCCTCGGCGGCGCGGCCCTGCGCCGCCAGGAACGCGGCGTAATTGAAGTAGGTTTCGGACAGCGTCGAAATCTCGGTGACCTGGCGGAACAGCGCATCCGCCCGTTCGGGCTGGCGGGTGTTCGCGTACGCATGCGCCAGCAGGCCGGCGGCCCGGTGGAGATCGTACTTCGCATCACCCTTGGTGACGACCTCGAGATCCCTGACCGCCGCCTCGAACTCGCCGAGGTGAATCTCGGCGATGCCGCGCCTGTAGATCGGATCGGGGTGATCGGTCCGGGTCGAGATCGCCCGGTCGTAGCACGCGCGCGCCGTCGCGTAGTTGCCCTCGTCGAGATAGAGATCCGCGAGCTCCTCGAAGTTTCCGACTGCCGTGTTTTCCTGGACGATCGCCTCGAGCTGCGTGATGCGCTTGCGCCGTCCCAGGCCGTCGAATGACTGGCGGAGCAGGCCGAAGTCGGGCGCGACCTCCATCGCGATATAGACCGCAGCGCCGAGCGGGCCGAGGAAGACGATGATCCACAGCCAGAACATGTCGGGCCGCCGCCGGACGAAATGGACGAGCGCCAGCGCCTGCAGCAGGAGGCCCCAGGGAAAGATCAGTCCGATGAATCCCATGCGCGCGTCCGGCGGAGTATAGTGCTGAACGCGGGAGGAGCCATGCGCGAACGCTCATCGATCATCGTCCTCGCGGTCCTCTTCTTCACGCTTCTTGGCCGCGCGCCCCAGGGGCAGCGCGGCGGTCCCGCCGTACAGCTGCCGGAAGGCCCGGCCCGGGACCTGGTGCAGACGACGTGCACCCGCTGCCACGCGCTGAACCTGATCGTCAACTCGTGGGGCAATACGCGCGACGGCTGGGAGCGTCTCTTCGGCTCGATGGTGGCGCTGCCCTCGGACCAGGCGTCCGCCATTGCCGAGTACCTCGCGGCGCACTACCCGGTGAAGCCGGCGCCCGAGGCCGTCCTGCTGGCCGGACCGGCCAGCGTCTCGATCCGCGAGTGGATGGCACAGTCGCTCGGCTCACGTCCGCACGATCCGCTCGAGGCGCCCGACGGCTTGCTGTGGTGGACCGGCCAGTACGCGAATGTGCTCGGCCGCGTCGATCCGAAGAGCGGAGCGATCAAAGAGTTCCCGGTGAAGAAGCCCGACTCGCAGCCGCACGGCCTGGTCGCCGACGCGTCTGGCAACATCTGGTTTACGGCGGTGGCCGGGCACTATATCGGCAAGCTCGATCCGTCGACCGGCGCGGTGACGGAATACCCGCTGCCCGATCCCAAGGCGCGCGGTCCTCACACGCCGATCTTCGACCAGAAGGGCACGTTGTGGTTCACGCTGCAGTCGGGGATGGTCGGGCGGCTGACGCCGCAGACCGGTGAGATCACACTCGCGACTACCCCCACCGCCAATACGTAAGACGATGCGTAGTGCCGTGGCGACGACCAGAATCTTGAGACCGAGCATCGCTTCAACGAATTCCCTCAGGTCGAGATGAGCAGACATCCGGCGGCGAAGTGGATCAAGAGGGTCTCGCCAGCAGTCCTCAAGGCTGACCTTGCCGCTTTTGTGCGCCACCATGTCGAGCGATCGCTGAAGGCGAACACGGTGGTGAACTCGCTTTACACGCCATCGGCAAGCGACACCGTCATGCCGCTCTCAAAGCCGGGACGCCACTTCAATCGCCAATCCATATGGCAGATGAAGGACTCGACACCTCGGGCGGCCGATCAACCGCTCCCGGTGCCGCCGCCGGAGTACCTGTACTATAAGGACGCGCACGCTTATCTGACACCGGGCATGACGATTCATTGCATCTGCGTCGGCTATTCGATCAGTTAGGCGTGCACCTGAATGGCCTCACCGTCATGGACTGGGGATGCCGGGATTGCCGCGTCCTTCGTCATTTTGCGGTGGAGGCCCAAGAGTCCGAGTTCTGGGGCGTCGATCAACACGGTCCGTCCATCGAATGGGCCAAGGACCACCTCTCACCGCCATTCAAGTTCGTCACATGCAGTGCCTATCCGCACCTCCCGTTCGAGGACCGCACGTTTGACGTGATTTTTGGTCTCTCCGTCTTTACTCACATCATCTCGCTCTCCGACGCGTGGCTGATGGAGTTGCGGCGGATTCTCGTACCAGGCGGCTATGGACTCTTCTCGGTTCACGACGAGCATACTTGGCAGTTGCTTTCGCAGAATGAGGTGACGAGGGAACTGTTTGCGCTGGCGCCGGAGGACATCGCCAACGCTGAAAAGGGAGACCTGGTCGTCCTCAGAAAACCCAAGTGAGATGAGCGCGCCCTGGTGGGCGGTCGTCGGCCGGAAGAGCGACTCTGCGTTTCATTCTCTCCGTGCGACTTTTCGGAGTCGGAGCTCTTGCCGACGGTACCAGCTCATCACGGCCACTGGTCAGCTCAACAGGTCGTCGACGCATGTCCGAATAAGCCGCACCTGCATCCGATATATCGTTCCCGGTACGAGGATTTCATGAAACGAGTCCGATCGACCCTGTTCATCGTGGCATCGGGCCTCGCATTGTGGGCCTTGTCTCGCGAGATAAGCAGCCAGTCGACCGACTTCGTCTACACCGTCACCGAGATCGTTACGCTTGGCGGCCACACGAATGTCGGCCTGGCGATGAGTGGCGGCGGATTTCCGACCGTGGTCGGTCACAGTCAGACAGCATCGGGAGTCGATCACGCGTTTTCCGCCTTTAATGTCGGAGGCGGCATCTTCGAGCAACTGCGCGATCTCGGCACGCTGGGCGGTCAGAGGAGCGAGGCACGAGCGATTTTCGGAAACCTCATCGTGGGGTGGGCGCAATTGCCCGGCGGTCTCTACCACGCGTTTCTCGGCGACTCGTTCGGGGGCCCAATGATCGACCTGGGCACCCTTGGCGGTTCGGAAAGCTGGGCAACAGCGGTGTCGTCGAATCCCCGGGGTCAGCGGCGCCGCGGTCTACGGTGCGTCCCAGACTGCCGGAAACGCGACGTTTCGCGCTTTCGCGTATCAGAACGGCGTGATGACCGACCTCGGCGCGTCGCTGGGAGGTCCAAACACAGTCGCGTGGGGAACTAACGTCGCTGGACACGTCGTCGGCTCCGCAGACCTGCCCGATGGCCAGACGTATCACGCGTTCCTCTTTGCAAACGGCACGACCGTCGATCTCGGCACACTGGGTGGAAGGAGCGAAGCATTCGCGGTCAACTCGGCCGACGTCGTCGTCGGATGGTCTCAGGCCGGCGGCGGCACGAGCCGGCACGCATTCCGGTACGAGAACGGCGTGATGCTGGATCTGGGCACGCTCGGCGGCGCGTCGAGCGAAGCGCTCGCGGTCAACCGCGACGGAGACGTGGTCGGCTGGGCCGAGACGCCGCAGGGCGAGCAGCGTGCGTTCATCTGGCGCAGCGGGATGTTGACCAATCTCAACACGTTGATTCCCCCGGCGTCAGGCTGGATCCTCCAGGCGGCGACCGCTATCGACGAACGGGGTGCAGTGGCAGGCTACGGCCAGTTTCAGGGACAGCTGCGCGCATTTTTTCTGACGCCGCCCATCGACCTTCGAGCGAACCTGATACAGCACAGGAACCTCCTGACCACGAACTTTCCGAATCCTCACACTGCCGGACAAGAATTGACCTTCGGCGTCACCGTGGAGAATTTGCAGCCGTACATCGCCACCGGCGTGACCGTCGTCGACTCCATCACGGGACCGGTTGAGATCGTCCGGTCGGCGGGCGCCATTTCGTGCGCACAGGACGGCCTGCGACTCACGTGCAGGCTCGCGCCGGTGGGGGGCATTTCTTCCCGCGATTTTTTCGTCATCGTGCGCGCGACCGGCCCAGGGGTCATCACGCATTCCGCAACGGTCACGGCCGACCAGCCGGATCCCAATCCGTCGAACAACAGCGGGACCGAATCGAACACCGCGGTGAGCCTTGCGACGCTGACCCTGAATCCCACCACGATTGGCGGCGGCGACGCGCCGGTTGGACGCGTGACGCTGACCAGCCCATCGCCGAGAGGTGGCGCCAGAGTAACGCTGGCGAGCAGTCATCCTGACATCGCGAGCGTGCCGTTTCCATTTGATGTGGTGGATTTCTGCTGTGACGGGCTGTGGCGCGAGTTCTATGTCACGACGAGACCAGTGAGTTCGCCCGTAACGGTGGAGATCAGCGCGACGTACGGTCTCGTGACTCGAACGGTTCCGCTGACGATCATGCCGGCCGGCAGTCAGTGGCCGTTCACCGGCAGCCCGCTGGCGATTCCGGGGACGATCCAGGCGGAGGATTTTGACGGCGGCGGCGAAGGCGCGGCCTATCACGATGCGAGTCGGGGCAACGACGGCAATGCGTACCGCGCCACCGACGTCGACATCGAGGCCACCGCAGACGCCGGTGCCGGCTGGAACGTCGGCTGGGCTGAGCCCGGCGACTGGCTCGAATACACCGTGAGCATTGCCGCTGCCGGCGCTTATACGCTCGAAGCCCGCGTGGCATCACCGGCCGCCGGCGGCACGTTCCATGTCGAAGTCGACGGCATCAACAAGACCGGGGCGATGAGCGTACCGATACGGGCGGGTGGCAGACGTGGACGACCTTGTCGCAGCCAGTCGCGCTGGACGCGGGCGTTCACATCCTGCGCCTCAGCTTTGACGCGCAGGGTCCGAGTGGAACGATCGGCAACTTCAACTACCTCCACCTCGTGTTGCAATGACGAGGAGACTCTTCATCGTCGTCTTCGTCCTCTTTGTGTTCTTGACGCCTGAGCCCCTTTCGACCGGTTGAACGTTTCAGCCTCGTCAAGAAGCGCTCCAATCGTCTGCATCAGCACGGCATGTCGCTTCCCCTTGCGTCCGCCAATTGGTCGCAAGAGCTGGTCGAAGAGCTCCCGCATCACCGCCGCCGCCTGCCCGACCAGGTCGGCGCCTCGTGCGGTCAGCTCCAACTGAAACGCGCGCGGATCGGCGGGATGATCCGCTCGTCGCAGCAGTCCGGCGTGCTCCAACGGACGCACCAATTTCGAGACGTACATGACTTCCAGTCCAGCGAATTCAGCGAGCTCCCGCTGGCTCGGTTTGGCGCCGCTACTGGAGAACTCGGAAAGCGACCCGAGGAGGAGGTAGTCCGCGTGCGTCAGCCCGAACCGGTTCAGTGCCCGGTCCACGGCAACCCGCCACTTCAGCGAGAGGTGCCAAATGAGGTAGCCGGCCGTGTGGACGCGCCGTGGTGTCGTGCCCATTACTATACATGGATACGATAGTCATGGGCATTATGTTTGCCCCCGGTTCTTCACGCATTCCCGAGTTGGCCAGTGAGCCGTTTTCGCGGCGGACGACGCATACCAGTGTGGAGTTCAAAGTGAAGAAGTCCGTGCGCACGTTCGGCCGATTCGGAGTGTTGTTGATCGGGATGCTCACCGCGGCTGTTGCCCCTCTTCTGGCGTCCGAGTACTACCGGGTCACCGTGAGCCTCATCGACGCGAATCTGTACCGGGATCACGACTCCAAAACGCTGATTGAAACACGCTCC
>CAWGSJ010000008.1:0-387603 GCA_963825245.1 uncultured Acidobacteriota bacterium | reverse complement strand
TGAGAGATGACCGTACCGGTGACCCAGCTCGAGGGTCTCGACACGGCCGGCGGCGGCCGTGACGGCCTCATCGAGCGCGTGAGAACTCAAGGCAGCGAGAGCGGATTCGCCATCCTGTTTCCACACACGGTACATCGCCTTGAATCGAGGTGCTGAGAAGGCGTCGCGCGCGCTGTAGAACCGTTCGTCCAAGTCGGGACAGCGAGAGGGCGCGAGATTCGCTCGAGCCTGCTCGAAATACCATCGCAGCTCGTCGAGCATCTCGGTCTTGAGAGGCGTCATCAGCTGATTCCACACGACTTGTTTGGCCCGCTGGCCGATGTCTGGGAACTGCGGCGGCACCATGATCCGAAGCGTCCACGCGGGTAGGGCCCGGAGAAGTGCGGCGTGGCGTAAAAGGAATACCCTGAACTCGTACCAGCCAGGGGTCGGTCACGACGTAGACGACCACGCCTCGGCCGGCCGGATGGATGCCGATCGGGAGCCGGTCCGGGAAGTATCGAACGCTGCGAGCGTCACCCTCGCCGACGGTGACGTGAGGCAGATTCGCCGCCTCGATCCGGATCAGCGCTAGCAGGTGCGCGGTCTTCTCCTCGGCGGTCCCGAGCCACACCAAGTCGGGGTCTTCGACGATGGCGTCGAGCACCATCAGACGCTTGATCGCGTGGTTCAACGTCACGGGCTTCCGCAGTCGGCTGTCCGCCTCGCCGATCGCGGCATAGAGGTGGCGCAGATTCAGGTGATAGATGCGCGCCCGATTATGGCGGCAGTCGTACATCGACGCGTACTGGAGCCGCACGAGCTTCGCGAAGAACTTCCGCGTCTTCGCGCCGTAGACGATGCCGCAGAACCGCGCGTATTGGCGCGGGACACAGACGCCGGTGTGGAGCATTACCGTCGTCAGGAAGCGCGCTTGGCGCTCGGTGAAGCCGTTCTTAACAACAACCTGGACGCGTTCATCGAAGGTCATCAGAGCAGCTCCTCGATGACGCTCGGTGTCCGGCCACCACTGCGTCCGCGACCGGCGTGGGCGGTGAAGTAGAGACGGAACCCGGAACTGGATTTCGCTGCACCATGGGCGCCTCGGTAGTGAGGCGTCATCACCTCGACATCCAGGGTGTGATCGCGTCCATCGACGTCGGTACCGATGCGAACGTCCGGGAACTGGACATGCCCCTGGTCGTCGCACGGAAGGTCGTGCTCCCTAGCCCAGTCCTGGATCTCCAGAGGATCGCGATCCGGCCGGCCATCGCTGTCGTCACGATCGCGATTGCGCTCTTGTAGGAACTCCTGATACTCGCGTTTCAGGTCGTTCTCGAGGACGATGCGGTGGAAGTTCGCGCCTTCGTCACGGAGGCGTTCGGCTTCCTCCGTATAGGCGCGATAGAGTTCGGCGTCATGCTTCAGTTCGCGCGGCTTCGGGACGCCGGCATAGAAAGCCTGGCGGTCGCGCGAGTCATCGTCCAGACGCCGAGATTCCAGCAGATCGCGCCCTTCTTTTGTCAGCGTGACGACGGTGTGGTCGCGGTCGAGGCGGACCGTCTGAACCAGCCCTGAGTCGCGCAGATGCCAAAGTTCACCGTGACGTGGGTCGAGCGGCTGATCGAAGCTGTCGCGGAGATCGCTCGCGGGCACGGAGCGGAAGGCGCCAACGGTGGTCAGCGTGCGCGTTTCGGAGCCGCGGAGGGTGTAGTCGTGGCCGTGGTAGTGGACGTGCTCTCGTTCGAGGCCACGAGGCAGGTTGACGTGCTCCATGAACACGTCGCGAGGGTCCACGCGCTCCCGGTCGCGTGGGTCTGAACCGCCGCGGCTGCCGCGGCTGAGATCGCGCGAGTTGTCGTCGCGATCGCGGGGATCGTCACCCCAGCGAGCGTCGAACATCGGGCACCTCCGTCAGAAGCGTCAGCGTTTTCACGTTCACGCTGCCGCCCAACAGAGCTGCCGGTACAATCTGTTGCGGGCCCGGGATTTGAACCCGCAGCGTTTACGCCGCACTGACGAAGTAGTTGCGGAAATCGTCCAATGTGGTGAATCTGGCTACGACGAACTGGAAACCTACAGACGCTGCCGGCGGGTGGTTTTAGCATTTCGCCGAGCCCCGAGCCCCGAGCCCCGAGCCCCGAGCCCCGAGCCGAATGACCTCCCCTGTCACACCTCCGCCGTAGACTGGGTTCATGATGAGGGATGGGCGTGCGGCGGGCGGCGAAGACATTCAGGAAAGTGTTGAAGGAGAATGGGTTAGCTTTCCTGGCGGCGAGCTGGAAGGGCCGCGGCCCAAGGGCATGTGCCCGGCGTGCCGGGAGTGGCAGCGGGCCGCCGCGCGCACCGGCGCGCGACTCCAGTCCCCAGTCCCGAGCCCCGAGTCCCAAGCCCCGATTTGTTTCGAGTGCTATCGCGTCGACCAGGCCCGCGAGCGCGCATTGCTGGCGGCCCGCAACCTCCACACCGCGTCCGAGGCGCGTTTTCAGGACACGCTGCCGTTCGAGCCCGTGAACCGTGCGCGGCTCGAGCGGCTGCGCGCGGAACGGGCGTTATCGAAGACCGGCAGCGCGCGTTTCGCCGACAGGCGTCGCCACGCGCAGATCGCCGCACGACACGCGCTCGATCGGATTGCTGCCGGCGTGCGGTCCCGCGGCCTGAGCGAAGTCGAAGGGCACCCGGCGATCGCCGACATCTTCCACGCCGCCGAGCTGCAGTTGCCCGAGGCATGGATCCCCTTCGTGGTGTCACGCTGATCGCTCTTGCGGCAACCGACTGAGCCCTGAGTCCCGAGCCCCGATTAGGCATGTACTTCACCAGGAATTCTGAGACACTGAAAGCTATCTCACAAAACCAGCTGTGTCGCGAGCGAGCGCGCGAGCGAGCCACGCGAACGGAGCGCGCCGGCGCCGCGGCGCGCGAGAGAGCGTGTCGGGGAGTCCGAGGGGCAACACCCCTCGGGTAAAACTGATGTCCATAGCCGCACTGGTCCTGGTCCTCACGATTGGCATTGCGGCCGCAGCCCTTGCCGGCTGGCTCCTCGGGCGTTCCTCTCTCAACCTGCTTCGTGCCGAGCTTGCGAAAGAGCGCGCGGTCCACGCTGAGCGATTAAAGACTTACACCGACGCCGAAACCAGGATGCGCGACGCCTTTCAGGCGATGTCGGCCGACGCGCTCAAGTCGAACAACCAGGCCTTTCTCACGCTGGCCGAGTCGCAGGCTGCGCGAAGCGCGATCCGAGGCCACGGCCGACATCGATGCCCGCAAGAAAGCGATCGACGACCTGGTGGCGCCGCTCTCCAAGGTCATCGAGCAGGTGGATCGCGAGCTCAAGGATTCGGAGCGCCGCCGCGTGGAGACGAGCGCGGCGCTCATGCAGCGGCTGAGCGCGCTTGACACGATGGGCCGCGACCTCCGCGGCGAAACGGCGAGGCTGATCGACGCGCTGAAGCGCCCCGGCGTCCGCGGCCGCTGGGGCGAGCTGCAGCTCAAGCGCGTCGTCGAGCTGGCCGGGATGATCGAGCACTGCGACTTCGACGAGCAGCAGACGCTCACCAGCACCAACGGCGACCGCCGCATGCGGCCCGACGTCATCGTCAACCTGCCCGGCGGCAAGCACGTCGTCGTCGACGCCAAGGCGCCGCTCGACGCGTATCTGAAGGCGCTCGAGGCGCCCGACGAGGCGACGCGGCAGGCGCTGCTGGCCGATCACGCGCGCCAGGTGCGCACGCACCTCACGCAGCTGTCGTCGAAGGACTACGCCGCCCACGTCCCGTCGAGCCCCGAGTTCGTCGTGATGTTCCTGCCGGGCGAGATGTTCTTCAGCGCCGCGCTCGAGCAGGATCCGTCGCTCATCGAGTTCGGCGTCGAGCTGCGCGTCATCCCGGCCAGCCCGACGACGCTGATCGCGCTGCTGCGGGCTGTCGCGTACGGCTGGCAGCAGGAGGCGATGGAGGAGAACGCGCGGAAGATCAGCGAGCTCGGGCGCGGCCTCTACGATGCGGTCCGCGTGCTCGGCGGCCATTTCGACACGCTCGGCGCGCGCCTCAAGTCGTCGCTCGAGGCCTACAACCAGGCGGTCGGGTCGCTCGAGGGCAACGTCCTGGTCAAGGCGCGGCGCTTCAAGGAGCTGCAGGCGACCAACGGCGCCGAGGAGATCAAGGCGCTCGAACCGATCGATCGCGTGCCGCGGATGCTGCAGGCGCCGGAGCTCACCGACGGCCTGCCATTCGCCGAACCGACAGAGGAAGACGCCGAACGCGTCTGGTCCGCGAGCGGCAACTGCCTGGCGTCAATCGTCATGAAGGCGCGGGACGCGTTCGGCGTGCCGACGTATCCGGAAGCAAGCGCCCGTCCCGCCGGAGAGATCGGTCGCTACTTTCAGCTGGCGCCGTCGGTGCAGGTGATGAGCAGCGCGTTCGTCTGGCACTCGGACGGCGAAACGCCGGACACGATCTCGGCGACCGGCCTCGAGGCCGTCACCCGCGCCTACGCGAAGATCGTCGTCGACTCGAACGGCGTCGACATCAAGGAGCTACGCGAACTGCAGACAACGCAGTAATCGATTCGATTAAAGCTCCAACACGGACACGACGGGTGCGACCGGCGCCGCGAAGCGGCGCTCGGAAGAAGAACCGCCGGATTCACGAACCTGGACCGCGATGAGTCGTTCGTGAAATCCGGCGGTTCTTCTTCCGAGCAGCGGCCGCCAAAGCGGCCGCGCTGGTCGCACCACAGACACGTACAGGTTCGGAACCATGTTGATCCGTTCGTGTCCGTCGTGTCCGTGTTGTCAGCTTTTCGTGTTTTCGTGTTTTCGTGGCGTGGTTTAAACTCCCTTCCGGCGCGTGGCCTCCCAAATCTCCACGGTCTCGAATCCCGCCGTCGTGAACCCGTCGACTCAAGCCGGGCGAAGCCGCCGGATCCTCGCGCTGCTCGCGCTGGTCGTGCTGTACGTTGTCGTGGCCCACGTCCTGCCGCGGCCCGAGTCGGTGACGCCGGCCAACTGGCGCATTACCGCGATCTTCCTGGCGACCATCGCGGGCCTGATGCTCCAGCCGATGCCGGGCGCGGTGATCGTGCTCATCGGCTTGATGATGTTCGTGCTGATCGGGCGGATGCCGATGGCCGAGGCGCTGACCGGCTTCGCCGCTCCGTCGGTCTGGCTGGTCCTGGCGGCGATGATGATCTCACGCGTTTTGCGCGAGTCTGGCCTCGCGCGGCGCATCGCGCTGCTGTTCGTGCGCCGGTTTGGCACCACGTCGCTCGGCGTCTCGTACTCGCTCATGATGACCGATGTGACGCTGGCCTCGGGCATCCCGTCGATCACGGCGCGCAGCGGCGGCATCGTGCTGCCGATTACCCGCAGCATCGCGGAACTCTACGACTCGCATCCCGGTCCCACCGCCCGGCGGCTCGGAACGTTCCTGATGAGCGGCCTCTACCAGGGCAGCGCCGTCGCCTGCGCGATGTTCCTCACCGGCCAGGCGAGCAACGTACTGGCCGTCGGCCTTGCCGCCCAGTACGCCCAGGTGACGATTACGTGGACCAGCTGGCTGCTCGCGGGCCTCGGCCCTGGCCTGGTCTCGTGCCTCGTCGTGCCGTACGGCGTCTATCGGATGGTCAGGCCCGACATCACGCACACGCCTGGCGCGGCCGCGTACGCGCGCGGCGAGCTGGAGCGCATGGGGCCGATGAGCGGCCGGGAGCGCACGGTGCTCGCCGTTTTCTGCGGCATCGTGCTGCTCTGGGTCACGTCGCAGTGGCACACGCGGCTGATCGGGTTTTCCCTCGACGTGACGCTCGTCGCTTTCCTCGGTCTCGCCGTCCTGCTGGCCGCTGATGCGATGACATGGAGCGATGCGCTCGCCGAAAAAAACGCCTGGGACGTCTTCGTCTGGTATGGCGGACTGCTGACCATGGGGGAGGTGCTGAATCGGACCGGGTCGACGGCGGCACTCGCCGGCTACGTCGGCGGCTGGTTCACCGGGATCAACTGGTTCCCGGTGCTGATCACGACGATCGTCCTCTATTTCTACGCTCACTACGCGTTCGCGAGCATCACCGCCCACATGCTGTCGATGTTTCCGCCGTTCGTGGTGATGCTGATCGGTCTGGGGACACCGCCGACGCTCGCGGTCTATTCGCTCGCGTGCATGGCGAACCTCACGGCGGGCCTCACGCACTATGGCACGACGACGGCCCCGATCATCTTCGCCGAGGGCTACGTCACCCAGCGCGACTGGTGGCGCGTCGGCTTCGCGATGTCGGTGGTGAATATCGTGATCTGGACGGTGGTTGGATTCGGATGGTGGAAGTTGGTCGGGTTCTGGTAGCTGCGATCGAGACGAGGACGCATCCCTCGACTATCGCTCGGGATGCCCTGAGCGAAGTCGAAGGGCAGAGGGAGCAGAGGACGCAGAGGCGCAGAGGCGCAGCGCTGAGGTTGTAGTGCGGACCTTTAGGTCCGCCGAAAATGTGGTGAACATGTTTTTCACTCCGAATCTCTTGAAGGGCCGCGCGGCGCTCGTCACCGGTGGCGGGACCGGGATCTGCCGGGGCATCGCGCTCGCGCTGGCTGACGCGGGGTGCGACGTCGCGATCGCCAGCCGGAAGATCGAGCACCTCGAGCCGACTGCCGGGGAAATCCGGCAGCGTGGCGTGCGTGCTGTCGCCGTCGCCGGTGACGTTCGCATTCCGGCCGACGTGGACGGCATGGTCTCGCGCACCGTTGACGCCTTCGGCCGCCTCGACGTTCTCGTCAACGGCGCCGCGGGCAACTTCGTCTGCCTCGCCGACATGCTGTCGCCCAACGGCTTTGGCACCGTCGTCGACATCGATCTGAAAGGGACGTTCAACGTGTCGCGAGCGGCGCATTCGCACCTGCAAAAGCAGGGCGGCACGATCCTGAACATCAGCGCGACGCTGCAGCTCCTTGGGACGGTGGGGCAGTCGCATGCCGCCGCGGCGAAGGCCGGCATCGACTCGTTGACGCGGACGCTGGCCGTCGAGTGGGGCCCCCACAGGATCCGCGTAAACGGTCTCGCCCCGGGGCCAGTGGAGGGGACCGAGGGTGTCGCGCGCCTGACGACGCCGGCGTCGCGAAAGATGATCGAGGAGCAGTGTCCGCTGGGCCGCATGGCGAGCATCGATGAGGTGGCGACGGCAGCCGTGTTCCTGTGTTCGGACGCGGCGTCGATGATCACCGGGGTGACGCTGGTGCTCGACGGCGGCCTGTGGCTCCGCTCCGCGCGGGCGCTGGCGAGCGACTGATGGAGCAGATTCCGCTCCCCATTGGCACCTTGCAGGTGCCGTCCAGCACTCTACGAGAGCCACCGCAGCACTCTACAGAATCCACCGAGCACCCTACATCAGCCACCAATCACCGTCTTCGTGAGACATCCCACCGCCCGCCGCTACGTGATCCGCGTGCGGCCAGACGGTGTGGTGCGGGTCACGATCCCGCGCTGGGGCTCGAAGAGGGAGGGGCAGCTTTTTGCCGATTCACAGCGGGCGTGGATCGACAAGCAGCTTGCACGCTGGAGGGCCGAGCAGGCGGCCGCGCGCGCGTGCGTGCCGCCGGACGTCGTGCGCCAACTGGTCACGCGGGCCTGGCAGGAGCTGCCGGTCCGCCTGCTCGAGCTCGCCGCCGAGCAGGGTCTCACGGTGGCGCGCATCACCATCCGCAACCAGCGTTGGCGATGGGGTTCGTGCTCGCCGAGCGGCCACATCTGCCTGAACTGGCGGCTCGTGACGATGCCCGGCTGGGTGCGTGACTACGTGTTGATCCACGAGCTGATGCACCTGAAGCGGATGGATCACTCGCGGAAGTTCTGGAAGCTGGTGGCGGCGGCGTGCCCGAGGTTTCGCGAAGCCCGCGCCTGGCTGCGCGATCGACGTAGTGCGGACCTTTAGGTCCGCGTGTCCTGAGCTATAAGTCCGCCGTGCACCACAGATGCACGCGGCTGCGCCGGTGTCACACGAGAACAGACATGGCTTTGCTATCCTCGATCCATGTCCCTCGCCAGGTTTGCGCTCGCGGCGATCGTCGTACTGCCATTGCCGTTCGCGCCGCAAACGAAGGGCACTCCGCTGATTGGCGTGGCAGAAGTACCGCGTCTTCTCAACGTCTACGGATCGGCTGGCGAACCGGTCGTACCCGATAACGTCCGCATCCCACTTCGCGCGCGTCCCTTGGCCGACAGCGCCGTGGTGGCGACGATCACGAAGCCTGAAGACCTCGCGACAGTCGAGTACACCTACGAAGAGTCCGCCGCAATGGTCCATGCGCGCGAGGGCACGTGGAGCCTGGTCAAGACCGCCGGAGGCACGGCCGGCTGGATGGCGGCAGAGGATGCGGGCACGTTCCACACCCTGGAAGAATTGCTGGGCGAGAACATGGCCTACCTCACCGAGGCCTGGGACGGGACCCTGTTCGCCGCGCCGGGCATGACCGATCGGGTGTTAATCCCTGACGACCCCGATCGCCAGCTTGCCGGTTACATCGAGCCCTCACTCGAGCCAGGCGTCATCGTTCCGATCTTCGAGAGGCCGAACGAGCTGACCTCGATCACGACACTCCAGACGAATCGCGCCGGCGAAGTGCTGCAAACGACGCATCAAATGCCCCCGCAGGTACTCGTCTTCGAGACGCGGCCCGGATGGTATCAGGTGGCGAGGGAGAATGACGGCGAGTGGCGTCACGCACAGAGGCTGTGGCTTCAGGCGTCGCCAGTATGGCGATTCCGGCCGGTGGCTGACGGCCAGCCGATGAGCACGCTTGCCGAGCGTGCGTGGGGGCCGGAGAGCCGCGACGTGCGCGTGACAGCCACGCGAACGATTGACGGCAGGTTGTGGGCTGAAGTCGAGCTCATCACCGGGCACGATTGCGGAGGGCCGGGGGCCGGCGTCGTGCGTGTACACGGGTGGCTTCCGGCGCATGCTGCGTCTGGCGATCTCAACGTCTGGTATTACCCGCGCGGTTGCTGAGAATGGCGCTCGCCATGAGGCGGTATTGGTGGGCGGTGATCGGAGTCGGCGTCGTTGCCGGGATGATCGGGCTGTTCGTGGCGACCATGCCCGAGTCGCCGCCGCCTGCCGCGCCGGCCGACCTCGCACGCGTGGTTGGCTACGAGATCGTTCGCGAGTTTCCTCACGATCCCACCGCCTACACCCAGGGGCTGCTCTACCGCGACGGCTTCCTGTACGAATCCACCGGCCCGACCGGCGCCTCCACGCTGCGGAAAGCGCGGCTCGAGACCGGGGAGGTCGTCGTGCGGCGGCAGCTCGACGAGCGCCTGTTCGGCGAGGGCCTCGCCGAGTGGGAGGGCCGGCTCCTGCAGCTGACGCCCATGCGGGTGGATGTCAGCCTCCCGGGCGCGCTGGCCAAGATCACGGATCCCGAGCTGGCGCTCAAGGAGCTGGGGAGGAAGTTCGGCGTCAACGTGGGATCCATCTACGACGCCGAGTCGCTCGAACCGATCACCACCTTCGCGTACGAAAGCGAGGGCTGGGGCCTGACGCACGACAATCGCCGGTTGATCCTGAGCGACGGCTCGTCGGCGCTGCGCTTTCTTGATCCGGCGACGTTTCGCGAAGTGGATCGTGTGGAGGTGTCGGACGGCGGCCGGCGCATCGCGCTGCTGAACGAGCTCGAGTTCATCGAGGGTGAGGTCTACGCGAACGCCTGGCAGCAGGACCGGATTGCCGTCATCGACGCTTCCACGGGACAGGTGCGGCGCTGGATTGACCTGGCCGGATTGGAGATGAAGATGTCGCCGGTCCCGGACCGCAAGGCCGGCGCCGTGCTCAACGGCATTGCTTATGATGCTGCCGGCAAGCGTCTGTTCGTCACCGGCAAGCTGTGGCCGCGCGTCTTCGAGATCCGTCCTGCCGGGTTTTAGCCCTTCTTGAAGATCCGGCCGACGTCCATGCCGAACGCCGGCGCGCTTCGGGTGCCGGTGATCTTGACCGGCACCACCGTCTGCCCGTTCTCGCGGAAGAGCGGATCGGCGATCTTCAGCAGCATCGACTTCCAGCCGGTGACCGTCTGCGAGACTTTCGCGTCCATGTAGAGATTGCCGGTGAAAGCGAGGGTCTCCCGGCGGAGCGCGTAGTGGCCGTGGAGCTTGACCGCGGCGCCGGGGATGTCGAAGACGAGCGTCGGAATCTGCAGCACGCCGTCGCGCAGCTCGAAGCGTCCCTGAAAGTCTGAGGCGACGTGCGACGGCGGGTTGGGCTGGTCCTTCACCTTTCGCGAGCTTGCCGCTCGCACGCAGGCTCATCTCGTTGATTCGGCTCTGCACGCCGGGATTCGTGAACCGGCCGCCGGCGATCGAGAACCGTCCCTCGAGCCGGAGCTTGTCGACGACGTTCATCTCGCCGGCGGGGATGACGAAGTTGGCCTGCAGCCGGAGGGCGCCGGTCATCGGCGGCTTGTCGGTGTTCACCGCCAGGAGCATCACGTCCTCGAGGCGGCCGCTGTCGATGACGACCGCCATCTTCACGTCACGGCCCTTGACGCCCTCGACGTCGTAGATGCCGCCGGTGGCCGTGAGCGACGTGTTCAGGAACCTCGCGTCCACCCGGTCGAGACGGGTGTCACCGTTCGTGCCGTCGATGACGGCGTCGTAGCTCGCGTGCAGCGGCACGTCGTGTCCGCTGATGTCGACCTTGAAGTCCGGCACGTCCGCTTCGCCGACGGCACGGATCGTCTCCAGCCGGCCGGAGTACGTGCCGGTCGACGCCAGCGTGCCCGAGATGCCCTTGAAGACGCCCAGGTCGGCGTGGTCGAACGAGAAGCGGCCCTCGACAGGCGTGTGCCCCGGATCGTCCCGATGCCAGGGTCCGAACGTCCCGGCCGTCACGATTTCGCCAGGCGGCACCGCGTTGGTGAGCGTCGTCTCAAAGGGCATCTCGGTGTCGACGGCCACGTTGCGCACGCGCAGCCGGTGCATCACCCAGGTGCGGTGGAGCCTGGATCGATCGCGCGGGATGATGACCAGCTTCGCATCGTCGGCCACCAGGTCGTCGACGATCACCGGGGGTCCCTTGAAGAGATGCGCGCCGGTTGTCTCGACCGGCGGCGCGGTGTCATCGCGACCCTCACCGGGCGGAATCTGGATCTCGAGCCCTTCGAGGCGGACCTGCTCGACGTGCCGGCGCCACGCGCTCATCAGGCTCGTGTGCATGGTGAACGACTTGATGGTGATGAGCGGCGGGACGTCGGTCCTGCCCTTATGGCGGATGGTCAGGCCGGTGCCTGTCGCGTGCAGGGTCGGAAACGCGTGCAACGTCAGGCCGCCAAGCTCGACCTCGGCGTCGAGTCGCTCGGCTAATGACTCGGTGACGCGCTCGCTGAGGATTTTCGAAGAGAACGGGATGCGTGCGACAACGCTGATCGCCAGGATCGTGACGACCGCCGCGATCCCCGAACCGATGAGCCAGCGCTGCCGTTTTGGCGTCACGCAACCTCATCAGCACAATCCGTGCCGGCCGTCGCGCGAGCGGCCGGCCTTTTAGGGGTCACCGTTACGCCGACGTCAATGACAGCCAGGATGACGACATTCGCACCGGAGCTCGATCTGTTCGCCTTTGCTCTTGCAGTACTCGCTGCAGTACTTGCCCCACTGGCCGTGCTTGTCGACGGTGCAGCTGCAGGCCGGATGCGCGCACTTATTTGCGTCTGCCATCGCAACCTCCTGTGCAGGAGCCTACGCCTCGGATCCGGGAACGACAAGAAAGATCGGAACCTCAACGGGCCGGAGGGTGGATCCTGCAGGGTGCTTCGTGGATCCTGCAAGGTGCTTCGTGGACCCTGTAGAGTGCCTCAGCACCCTACAGAATTCAGTCAGCACTCTACAGAGTCCAGTACGCACCCTACTGAGTTCACAAGGCACCCTACTGAGTTCTCAAAGCACGTTAGTCAATTCAGCAAAGCACCCTGGTCAATTCAGTAAACTTCACCGGGATGAACAAGTCGCTGGCGCGCAAAACGCTCCTGGACTGGCGAGTCGGGGCTGTCGTCCTGAGTGCGCTTGCCGCCGCGGTCTACTGGCCGGCCATGAATCGCGTGTTCGTGGCAGACCAGTTGATGTACTTCGCCGAGGTTGGCGCGCACGATTCGCTGGCGCTTGGCCTCCGTCACGTCGACTACGCCATCTCACGCCAGTACTGGAAGGGCGACGACCTCCTGTTCCGTCCGATCCTGTTCACCTGGCTCGCCGTTGCGAACCGCCTGTTCTCCTACCATCACGTCTGGTGGAATGTCGCGAACCTCGCCATCCACGTGGGCGTTGCGGTCGCGCTGCTGCGGCTGCTCCTGGCGATTCAGCCCTCGGTGGTGGCGCTGCCGGCCGCCGTGCTGTTTCTCGTGCTCGAGCCGCCGATGGAGCTCGTGCTCTGGAATCATCTCGGCGGCTACCTGCTGGCGTGCCTGTTCCTCGCAGCCGGTCTGAGATCGTTCGTCAGAGGGATGGACGGTTCCGGGGCCTCGTATGCCGGGTACGCGGTTGCGTTCACGCTGGCCGCGCTTTCGTACGAGGCGATGGTGCCGATTGCTGCAGCGGGTGCGCTTCTCCTCATTGTCTTGCGGCGCGGGTCGAGCAAGCCCGCGTGCCCGGCCCTCTTGCTGCTCCCGATTGTGATCTTTTCCGTGCTTTACGTCTTCCATGTGCTGCACGCGGAACGGCCTTGGTACGTCGATCGTGCGGACGGCCGGGCGCCCTTCGACATCGCGAACGTCGGCGCCATAATCGGCGGCATCTGGCGCATGCTCGAGACCTGGATCCGCGAGCTCTCGATGCCGTCGGCGCTGCGGCTGTGGTCCGCTCCCTTCGAGCGGTTTGGAAAGGCCTACGACGACTCCTGGACCGATCCCTGGCAGCTTGCCAACACGGCCGTTGTCGCCGCCGGTCTCGTCCTGTCTCTGGCGCTCGGTCTCACGGGCGCGGTTCAGCCAGGTCGCTCCGCTCGTCATGTTGCTGGTGACCGGGATCGTCGCCTACTCGTTCATCATCGCCTTCGGACGGTCGGGAGACGAGGTCGCGGCGACCACCTATTACGCGTATGTGTTCAGCGTGCTGGCCGTGCCGCTCGCTTATGCGCTCGTCGACTTCAGCCGGCTTCGAGGTCTGAGCATTGTGGCCGCGGGAGCGGTCTTGTGCGGGTTCGCGGCCTTTCACGCGGCCGGCACCGCCGCCACCGCGCGCGACGTCAGGCGGGTCAATCGTTATCCTTCGCTCTTCCTGACGCGGGTCGCCACGTTCGTCGACGCGCACCGATCCGAGCGCGACTTCTCGTTCGCGATCCAGCCCCATCCGGAAAGCCTCGACCCGACGATCGACCTTGTCGTCGGCTACCCCGGCGATCCCGGAAGGCCGGTCCTGCAGCGGCGCGTGACCGAGATTCTCTTCTCGCCGGACTACACTGATCGCGATCCGAAGTACATCCTGAGTGCATCCGCGGAGCGCGTCGTCAGGCAGCGTGAGTCGGCCGCCGTGCCGTAAACTGCGACCTGATGTCTCGAGCCTTGTCCGTTCTGGCCGTGTACGCTCACCCCGACGACGAGCTGTTTCATGGCGGCGGGATGCTCACGCACCTGGCGGAGCGCGGTGTGTGGGTCACGTTGGCGTGCGCCACCATGGGCGAGGCTGGAAAGCCGCACCCGTCCGTCGGCCCCGTCTCCGACCTCGGCGCACATCGGGCAGGGGAGCTGCGCCGCTCCTGCGAGATCCTCGGATTTCAGCCTCCACGTTTCCTGGGCTTCCACGATTCCGCGCGCAAGGAACGCCTTCGGCGCGACGATCCCCGAGCCCTGGCCAACGTCGATATGCTCGAGGTCGAGGGGGCGATTCTTGGAGTGATTCGCGACGTGCAGCCCCACGTCGTCGTCACCTTCGATCCGCACGGCGGCTACTATCACCCGGATCACCTCGCCGTTCACCGTGCGGCAACCGCTGCGTTCTATTCGAGCGGCGGGAGTGGAGTGGCCGGAGATGCCGCGCCGGCCCGGCTCTTCTACAGCACCTTCGCGGTGGATGTGTTCCGCGAGCATGCCGCTCGGACCAGGGGGTTGGGCATCGTGGACGGCCTCGATCCGGAAGTGTTCGCCGTCAGTGGACGGACCGCCGCCGTCGTCTTTGACGCGCGCCCGGTGATGGACCGCAAGCTGGCGGCATTCGCCGCCCACCAGTCCGCGTTCGGCGTGGCGCCCGACATGCTGCGCGACCCTCCGCCGGAGCAGGCGACGCGATTACATGCCTTCGCGCCGATCATGGAGCAGGAGCTGTTCACGCTCGGAGCGGCGCGCGGCCCCGTGCCGCACTGGCCGCTGCGCGACGTCTTCGACGGCATGTGATTCGGGTACGCGGTGTTGCATCTCGACCCCTAATATCCCGCTTGTATTGATAGAATCCGGGCCGTCTCCGCGAGCTGGCTATGGACATAGATCGCCGGCGGCTGATCGCTCGCCTTGCCGATGCCACGCGTGCCCGTCGCGTCGACGACCGCGACACGTTCCTGTCCGCACAATGCGGCGGCGATACGTCGTTGCGGAGCGACGTCGAATCAATGCTCGCGGCCGAGCCCGATTCCGGCCAGCCGCCGACAGCTCTCGAGGCTGGCGCGGCGATCGCGCAATTCCGCGTCGAACGCCTGCTCGGGAGCGGCGGCATGGGCTCCGTGTACCTGGCGTACGACACGCAGTTGCAGCGTCGCGTCGCGTTGAAGCTGCTTCGCAGCCTCGACGATGCCGACACCGGGAGGGTCCGGCTGCTGCGCGAGGCGCGAAGCGCGGCGGCGTTGAGCCATCCGCAGATCTGCGTCATTCACGAGGTTGGCGAGGCCGATCGCCTGGCGTTCATCGCGATGGAGTACGTCGAGGGCCGGTCGTTGCGCGATCGACTGGATGAAGGGCGGTTGCCGCTGGCCGATGCGCTACACATCGGCGCCCAATTAGCTGCGGCGCTCCAATACGCGCATGAGCACGGCGTCGTCCACCGTGATTTCAAGGCCGCCAACATCATCGCCGCGAACGACGGGCGGATGAAGATCGTCGACTTCGGACTCGCGCGGCGGGCCGATCCGCAGAGGAACCTGACCACGACGACCATGGCGGTCATGCCTGCCGGCGTGATCGCGGGCACGCCGTACGCGATGGCGCCGGAACAGGTCCGCGGCGACGCAACCGACGCGCGCACCGACATCTGGGCGCTCGGGGTTCTGCTGTATGAAATGCTGGCCGGCGTCACGCCGTTTGTCGGACCGACGCTGACTGAACTGTTTTCCTCAATCCTGCGGGATCCCCCGGCGCCGCTACCCGCATCGGTGCCGGCCGATCTTCAAGCGGTCGTTCGGCGATGCCTCGCGCAGGTACCCGGCGAACGGTATCAGCGAGCGGACGAGGTTCAAGCGGCACTGGAGGCGATTCGCCTCGAAGGATCTCAGGCGCCGCGGCGCAGGCTGCGGAGCCG
Source organism: uncultured Acidobacteriota bacterium (assembly GCA_963825245.1). Classification (GTDB taxonomy): domain Bacteria; phylum Acidobacteriota; class Vicinamibacteria; order Vicinamibacterales; family CAVVIG01; genus CAVREM01. Next base: position 372,154 of record CAWGSJ010000008.1, on the reverse strand, counting down.
GTCCGTGGCGGTCGCAGCAGGCGTGGCGATGGCAGCGGCGGTGGTCCTCGTCACGGAAGCGCTCGGCGTGACGCATCTCTGGCGCCTGGCCGACCGTCTGATCTCGACCGACGTCATCGCGTTCTCCGAGCGCGATTGGCTGCTGATTGCCAGCGTCGACAATCAGGCCAGGGATCCGGTGTTCGACAACTCCCTCGACACCGCTCTTGCCGTCGGCATGGGGCAGTCGAGCTTCGTGAATGTGCTCTCGGAATCGCGCATTACAGGCGCGCTCCGGCGCATGAAAAGGACCACGGACCGCGTCGACGCGGCCACGGCCAGGGAAATTGCCCAGCGCGAAGGGGCGAAGCTGGTCCTTGTGCCCAGCATTGCCGAGGCGGGCGGCGTTTACCAGCTGAGCGGCGTCCTGCAGGATCCGGCGAGCGGCGACGTGCTCGCGTCCGCACTGGTACGGGCGCCTCGCAAGGAAGACGTGCTGCCGGCGGCCGATCAATTGATTGCCCGGATCAGAAGTGTGCTCGGCGAAGCGAGCCGATCGATATCGCAGCAGGCCAAGCCGTTGGGGGACGTCACGACGAGCTCGCTCGTTGCCCTCAAAGTCTTCGCTGCCGGACGGGCCGCATTCGTTGCCGCGCGAATCGACGAGGCGAAATCATTGTTTGAAGAGGCGCTGCGGATTGACCCCTCGTTTACGGGAGCCCGAGCGCAGCTCGGCATGATTGAGTTCGAGCTGGGAGACCGCGCCAGGGGAAGAGAACACCTCGCCCGGGCGGTGACGGAGATCGACGATCTCACAGACAAAGAGAAATACAGCGTCCTGGCGTTCCATGCAGCGGCCGTGGAGGGCAATGCGCAGAAAGCCGCCGACTACTACGGGACGCTGCTCACCATGTATCCGCGAACGGCCGCCGCGCACAACAATCTCGGACGTGCGTACATGCAGATGGGGCGGTGGGACGATGCGATCGCGGCGCTGAATCGAGCGATCGAGCTCGATCCTTATGTGATGCTCACATATAACAGCCTGAACGAGATCTACCTGTATCAGGTAGGGAATCTCGATGCGGCGATCGCATTGTGCGATCGCCAGGTCGTCTACAACGATCAGGTGCCGCACACCTACGACTACCTCGGATGGGCGCTGCTCGGCAAAGGCAATACCTCCAGCGCCCGTGACGCGTTTGAAAAGGCCATCGCGCTCAACCCGCGCGAGACGCTGGATTACTTCCGCCTGGGCTACGCGTATCGGCTCGACGGCCGCTATGCCGACGCGCGAGACGCCTTCCTGAAGATTCCGTCGCTCGATCCGTCGGACCATTCGGCTTTCTACGATGCCGGCATTGCGTCGGAATTGATCGGCGACCGCGCAGCCGCGACGACCTACTACGCCAGGGAGCGACAGATGCTCCAGGACAAGATTCGCGCGAAGCCCGATGCGGCGGACCTGCTCCTCGAGCTGGCGGCGGTCCTGTGGCGTCTGGACGATCAAGGCGGCGCCAAAGCCGCCGCGGCCCGGGCGATCAAGCTGAATCCCGGCCTGCATTTCGAGCATGCGACTTTCCTCGGTCTGCAGGGGCGGAGCGCCGAGGCGCTGGGCGAACTCCAGGCCGCCGTCGACGGAGGGTTTCGCAACTTCGTCTGGATGAAGATTCACGCCGATCTCGAATCGCTCAACCGCTTGCCAGCGTTCCAGGAACTCCTCGCCAGGGGCCTGTCCGGCGCCACGCGTTAGAATCGCGCCGGTGAACGTGGTCCTGTTCGGTGCCACCGGCATGGTCGGCGCAGGTGCATTGCTCGAATGCCTGGCGGACGACCGCGTGCAATCGGTCGTGGCCCTGACGCGTTCGCCAATCGGCCCTCGACTGCGCTCGGGCCAGGGCCACATGCACCCGAAGCTTCGAGAAGTGCGGCGCGACGACTTCTTCCATTACAACGACTGCCGCGCCGAGTTCGCGGCGTGCGACGCCTGTTTCTTCTGCCTGGGCGTCTCGTCGGTCGGCATGGACGAACGCGCCTACACCAGTCTGACCTACGACCTGACGCTCGCCGCCGCTCACGCGCTCGTGAGCGCAAACCGGCAGATGACGTTCTGCTATGTCTCCGGCGTCGGCACCGACAGCAGCGAGCGCGGCAGGACGATGTGGGCGAGGGTGAAAGGGAAGACCGAGAACGCGCTGCTGGCGCTGCCCTTCCAGGCGGCGTTCATGTTCCGTCCCGGGTACATCCAGCCGGTGGACGGCGTGCGCTCGCGGACCGGTTGGGTGCAGGCGTCGTACACGGTCATCGCGCCGTTTTATCCAATCCTGCGGCGGATGCTGCCGAACGCGACCACGACGACCGCGAACCTCGGCCGCGCGCTCATCCAGGTCGCGGCGGCCGGGTATCCGAGGCCGGTGCTGTATTCGCAGGACATGAACCGCCTCGCCGGCAACCGTCAGCCATGAACGCTCTGAACTGGTCCTGGATCGCGATTGCTGCGGGAGTACCGGCGCTGGCTGGCTTGCTCGTCGCCTATCCGATCTGGCGAATCAACCAGCCGATCCTCGGCAACCTCGCCGGGAGCGCCGTGGTGTTCGGGGCGGCGATCGCGCTCATCATGCGCGAACACGTCGAGCTGGATCGGCAGGTCCAGGCGTGCCTGGGGCAGGGGGTCACCTGCTGGCCCGATCCCTCCGCCTTCACCCGCTATGCCATCTACGCGGGCATTGCATTGATGCAGGTAATGGCGCTATTTTCCATCAGCCTCAAAGTGGAGCACAGGCTGCGGAGGCGGGGCTACGATCCCGAGTGGCGCTAGAAACCGGGAAGCTTTCTGGAGGAATTCGATGACGAGCAGAGTATTCGGCGTGAGCCGGTGTGTCGCGTCGATCACGATCGTGGCGCTTCTCTCGGTGGGCGGGTTTGCCACGCAGGCTGCGGCGGCCGAAGTCGAGATCATGCCCGACCTGATTTACGGCCACAAGGACGGCCTGGCGATGACGCTGGACGTGCTCAAGCCGAAGACCGGCGCGAACGGCGCGGCCATTCTTTATATGGTCAGCGGCGGATGGGTGTCGCGCTGGGCCCCTCCGAAAGAGTCGGCTGATCGCTTCCAGTTCCTCCTCGGCAAGGGCTTCACCGTTGTCATCGTCCGGCACGGCAGCAGTCCTCGCTATCACGTGCCCGACGCGGTTTCCGACGTGCGCCGCGCCGTGCGGTTCGTGCGCTACAACGCGAAGCAGTGGGGCGTCGATCCGAACCGGCTTGGCGTGCACGGCGGGAGCGCCGGCGGTCACCTCTCGCTGGTGCTGGGGATGGCGTCCGATGCCGGCGACGCCTCCGCGGAGGAGCCGTTCATGCGCGAGAGCGATCGCGTGGCGTCGGTGGTCGCGTATTACCCGCCGGTCGATCTCCGCACGATGGCGCGCGGCGCGGTCCCGGCGACAGAAGGGCAGCGGTTCCCGGCGCTGAACTTCGAGAAGGAGAAGGCGGCCGACATCTCGCCGATTCTCTTCGTCACGCCCGACGACCCGCCGACGCTCCTGATTCACGGCGACGCCGACACGACGGTGAACATCAGCCACAGCCAGCGGATGTTCCAGGCGCTGCAGGAGAACAAGATCAAGGCGAACTTCATCACGCTTCCCGGCGCCGGCCATGGCTTCAGGGACGCGGATGCACAGAAGGCTCAGGCAGCTTTGGTGGCGTGGTTCGAGCAGACCCTCAGGTAGGCCGACCCTTTAGGGTCGGCTTCCCTTTAGCGCCGTCTCCGCCTGCCGGATCCCCGCGGCGAGCCAGCCGCGTTCATTGCTGTTGGTGGACGACCGCTCGAGTGCCTGCAGTGCGGCGATCCTGGCCCGTAGTGCGATCCGGTTCGCGCGGTCTGCGGCGAGCGCCATGTCGGTGAGGTAGAGCGCCAGCAGCGGATCAGTCGAGGCGAGGGTGTTCGCCCGCTGGGCGACTGCATCAGGTCCGCCCGCCAGCCGCACCATCTCCGGGTACGCCTGGCTCGCCGGGCCGAACATCGTCGACGGGTTGCTGTCGAACCAGCCCACGTAGCCCTCGTAAATCCCGCGGACCGACCAGCTGATCTTTCCGTACGACTCGCCGATGTCGAGCGCCGGCGGGAGCTTGATCTCCCGCATCAGCGCCAGGACATCCCGACCCTCGTTCATGCCTTTGACGGTCGCATCGTGGACGTAGAGGATGGCGTCGCGGTAGCGCGTGAGCAGGCGGCGAACTTCTGCGGCGCCGACGATCGGCTGCCCGTGGCTCGGCAGCACCAGCTCCGGCTCGAGGGCGAGAACCTTGTTCAGCGAGTTCACGTAGTCCATCGCCCACCGCGGTTGCGTACCGCGCAGCGTGTAGAGGTTTGGGAACGAGCCGTAATAGTTGTCGCCGACGAAGGCCGCCTTGAACTGCGGGATCCACACCGTCACGTGGTCCGGTGTCTCGCCCGGCGTGTGCAGGACCTCGAACGAGACGCCGCCGACCGTGAAAGGGTGCTTGTCTCCCGTCAGGACGGTCGGTTCGATCGGCGCCGCCGCCCTCGCGCCCGCGGCCTGTCCGGCCGCCGTCGTCACCGCCGCGCCGCCGCCGAATTGCGCGGCGTTCGACCGCGCGAAGTAGCCGCGCAGCCGGTCGAGCACGGCAAGGAACTCGACGCGCGCCTGGTGCGCGACGAGCTGGGTCTGCGGCTCCATCCAGAGCGGCAGGCCGCCGGTATGGTCGCCATGCGCGTGCGTCAGCACGATCGCCCGCGTCGGACCGCCGCTGATCTTCGACAGCGCCTGGCGATGCGCCTTCGCCACGGCACCGCCGCTGGTGTCGACGATCACGTTGCCGTCGCGCGTGGCGATCATGAACGTGTTGCTTTGCGGGACCTGCACCGCCGTGCCCATCGCCGCGCCGATCGCGGCGTGGATGCCGTTTCCGAGATCACGCACCTGCGGCGCCTGCGCCATGAGCGGCGCGGCACTCCCGAGCAGCGCCGTCAGGCTCACCAACGCCCGGGTGAAGGATCGTCGATCATGCGGGGGTCCGCCACTCACTGCACGATGGCCTGCATGACCGCGGTCTCGTAGTCGCGATCGACCTGGCGGTTCGGATTCGACGTCTGCACCAGCATGATGCCGACGAGCTTTTCCTGTGGATCCATCCACGAGTGCGTGCCCCATGCGCCGATCCACCCGTAGCTGCCGGGCGAGACGCTGTAGCCAGCGGCCACTGGATCGGTCACCACTTGCACGCTCAGACCGAACGCGCGTCCGGGCTGGCGACCCTGGAAGGTGTCGGGCACGTGGACGGAGCGCATCAAGTCGACGGTCCACCGTCCGAGGAGCCGGTGGCCGTCGAGCTCGCCGCCGTTCAGGAGCATCTGTCCGAAGCGGACGTAATCCTCAGCCGTGCTCACCAGGCCGCCGCCGCCGCCAAAGTACGTCCCGCTCGGCCGCTGCGAGGGAGGTGGTTGCGGCACAAGGCCTTTTGCCGTCCGCTGATAAACCAGCGGGGTGCGCGTGTCACGCTCCTCGGTGCCGACGAAATACGTGTCCTTCATCCCGAGCGGCCCGAAGATCCGCTCCTTCAGGAACCTGTCGAGCGGCTGACCTGACGCGACCTCGACGATGCGGCCGAGCGCGTCGAACCCGGCGCCGGGGCTGTACGCCCATCGCGCGCCGGGCTGGAACGCGAGCGGAACGGTGGCGAGCTTCGGCAGGTAGGTGCCGATCGTCTCGGTGCGCGTCCGTTCGATCTTCGCCCCCTCGCTGGCGCTGACGCCGCCGCTCACCAGCCCGGAGGTATGCGTGAGCAGATCGCGGATAGTGATCTCGCGCGTCGCCGGCACCGTGTAGAACGAGGGTGAGTCGTCGCGGGAGCCGGCACCGGGCCCCGCCGGCCGCGGCGTTTCCACGGCCACTTTGAGCCCTTTGTACTCCGGGATGAAGCGCGACACCGGGTCCGACAGCCTGAGCTTGCCCTCTTCCATCATCATCAGGATGGCGGCGCCGACGATCGGCTTGGTCATCGACATGATCCGGAAGACGGCATTGGTTGGCATCGGCGTTTTCGATGCGAGATCCATGGAGCCGTGCGCCTGCAGGTGCGCCACGCGCCCGTTGCGGGCCACCAGCGTGACCGCACCCGAGATGTTCCCCTCGTCGACGTGGCGCTGAATCGTTGATTCGATCCGCTTCAGCCTCTCCGACGAGAGCCCGACGTCCTCGGGCCGCCCGGTGACCGGCACGGCGGCCATGGACGCGGCGAACCACATGCACACGAGTCCCAGGAAGCCGGCAACCGCGGCAATTCGTGTTCGACGCAGCATTGAAGTCTCTCCTCGAAGCTGGTTGTGAACGGCCCGATTATCGCCCGAATCAGACCGGCAGGCTCCGGTAACTCTCCATGGCGGGCTCACCTACAATAGCCTGATGCGTCGGAACAAGATCAGTCGTCGGCGATTCGTGCGCGGATCGATTCGGCTGGTGGTCGTTTCTCCGCTGATTTCCCTGCAGCCCCTCGATGCGATCGCGCAGCCTGGGCCGAGCTTCGGGACGCTGGAGCGCCGCACGCTGCGCGCCGCGGCGGACGTCATCATCCCCGCGCAGGGTGACATGCCGGCGGCGTCGGCGGTCGGGGCCGTCCGCTATGTCGAGCGGATCGCGGGGACGGATCAGAAGCTGGCGGCGCTCCTGCTCGACGGACTGCGCGCGATCGAGGCGCATGCGGCGACGACGCACACCCTGCGCTTCGATCTGGTCGCGACCGATGAGCAGGCCGAGATGCTGGCGCGAGTCGAGAAGAGCGATTTCTTCGCCGCGTTGCGCGACCTCGTCTACGAGGCGTACTACACGCAGCCTCGAATCCAGAAGCTGCTGGGCTACAACTTCCGCTCCGGCCGCCGTCGCACGGCGCCGTTCGAGCCATTCGACGAAGAGCGCGTGGCGCGTGTGCGACAGATGGCGCCACTGTACCGGCAGGTGAAATCCTGAGCCCTCAGGCGAGCAGTCAAGCAACCCCAGAGCGTGTCGATATCGTCGTCGTCGGCTCCGGCGCGGCCGGAGCCGCGCTCACGTGGCGGCTCGCGTCGCAGGGCGCATCCGTGGTGTGCCTGGAGCAAGGCGACTGGCTGCGGGCCGGGGACTTCGCGTCGGAGCGGCACGACTGCGAGGCCTCGCTGCGGCGCGGCAAGTACGCGTTGCTCCCCGGCGACCGCCGCCGTCCCGAGGATTATCCGGTGACGACCGCCGGCAACGGGCCGTCGAATATCGTCATGTGGAATGGCGTCGGCGGCAGCACTGTCCACTGGGAGGGGCATTTCCCTCGGTTCCATCCAGCTGATTTCGCCGTTCGCCGCCTCGATGGTGTCGCCGCCGACTGGCCGATCACCTACGGCGACTTGGAGCCGTTTTACGACATCAACGACGCGATGATCGGCGTGTCGGGCCTTGCCGGCGATCCGGCGAATGCGCCGCGAGCGCGCCGCACCACGCCGCCGCTGCCGCTCGGCCGGTCTGGAGAAGCGCTGGTTCGAGGCTTCGAGAAGCTCGGCTGGCACTGGTGGCCCTCCGACAACGCGATCATTTCCCGCGATCACGACGGGCGCCTCGGCTGCGACCACCGCGGACGCTGCAACTTCGGCTGCCCGCTCAAGGCGAAGGCGTCGGCCGACGTCGTCTACTGGCCGAAAGCGATTCGAGCCGGCGCGCGGCTCACGACGTGGGCGCGGGTGAAGGAAATCACCGTCGGCGACGACGGGCACGCCACCGGGGTGCTGTACTTCGATCGCCGCGGCAATCTGCAGCAGCAGCTCGCGCGCGTGGTCGTCGTCTGCTGCAACGGCATCGGCACGCCGAGACTGCTGCTCGCGTCGAAGTCGAAACGCTTTCCGGACGGCCTGGCGAATTCGACCGGCAACGTCGGGAAGCACTTCATGAACCATCCCAGCCGCTACGTCGAAGGCATCTTCGACGAACCGTTCGAGACCGAGTCGTTCACCGGCAACCCGTTTTTCAGCCAGCAGTTCTACGAGACCGATCGCGGGCGCGGTTTCGTCCGAGGCTACTCGCTGATGGTGTATCGGCCGTACGGACCGGCCAGCGTGGCGTGGGGCGATAGCGAGCCGGTGCCGTGGGGACGCGGTCACCACGAGGAGATGGCGCGCCGCTTCGGGCACAGTGTCGGGATCGCCGTGATGGCGGAAGACCTGCCCGAGGCGGCGAATCGCGTCGACCTCGATCCCGGCGCGAAGGACTCGAACGGCATTCCCGCCGCGCGTGTGACGTACCGTGCGTCGGAAAACACGATCCGGCTGCTCGCGCATGGCGCGTCGTCAGCCCGCCAGGTGCTGCGAGGCGGCCGGCGCCAGCAGGATTCTCGATTCGGGACGCGTGCAGAACTTCGCTCACTACATGGGCACCGCTCGCATGGGCGGCGATCCGCAGGTGTCAGTCGTCGACGCCTGGAACCAGGCGCACGACGTGCCGAACCTGTTCGTCGTCGACGGCAGCTCGTTCACGACCTGTGCCGGCGTGAATCCAACGTCGACGATTGGCGCGTTGGCGATACGGGCGGCCGACGGGATCTGGATCAGGCGAAGGGAGTGGAGCTAGCGAAGCGAGCCCTGAAAGGGTCGGCCTACATTGGGTTGTGGTACGGTTGCCAGCATGCGACGACTTGTCACCCTCGGATTTCTAGCATTCATCCTCCTCAACGTCGTGGTTGCCGCGGCCGATGGCGACTGGGCGTACTGGCGCGGCGCGGACGCGACCGGCATGGCGCGCGGCGACGCGCCGCTCACCTGGAGCGACACCGCAGGGCATCCGCTGGAAGGTCACCGTGCCCGGGCGTGGCTTCTCGTCCCCGGTCGTCTGGGGAGATCGGATCTTCCTGACGACGGCGGTGCCGAGCGACGCGGGGGCGGCGAAGCGTGGTCTCATCGAGCACCGGTTCGTCGTCCATAGCTACGACCGCAAGACAGGCAAGCTGCTGTGGGAGCGCGTGGCGAAGACCGAAACGCCGCACGAGCTTGCGCATCCAACCTACGGCAGCTTCGCGTCGAACTCGCCAATCACCGACGGCAAGCACGTCTACGCCTTCTTCGGCTCGCGCGGCCTTCACGCGTACACGATCGATGGGCAGCCCGCGTGGCAGAAGGACTTCGGCCGGCTGAGAATGTTCATGACGTTCGGCGAGGGCGCATGGACGTGGCTCGAGGGCGACACGCTGCTGGTCGTCCTCGATCACGAGGGCGAGTCGTTTTTGATCGCGCTCGACAAGGCGACCGGCAAGGAGCGCTGGCGCACGTTGCGGCAGGGAAACACGAACTGGTCGGGCCCCTACGTCACCACGGTGAACGGCCGCAAACAGGTGATCGTTTCGGCGACACGCGAGAGCGTCGGCTACGACTTCGACACCGGGAAGCGCATCTGGTGGGCGCGCGGCCTCGGCCAGAACACGATCCCGCAGCCGATCGCCGCGGACGGCCTCGTGTTCGTGATGAGCGGCTACCGGAATCCCAACCTGATGGCGATTCGCCTCGGCCGCACTGGCGATCTCACCGGCACCGACGCGATCGTGTGGGAGAACCAGCGCGGCAACTCCTACACGCCGTCGCCGGTGCTGCACGACGGCATCCTGTATCTCCTCACTGACTCCGGGATGCTGTCGGCTCTCGACGCGAAGACGGGGAAGCCGCACTACCTGCAGCAGCGTTTGCCCAAGCCGTACCAGTTCAAGGCATCGCCGGTCGGGGCCAACGGCAAGCTCTACCTGGCCACAGAATCAGACGATGTCGTGGTCGTGCGGATGGGGCCGAAGTTCGAGGTCCTGGCGACGAACACGCTGAAGGACCAGACCTTCATCGCGACGCCGGCTATCGTGGAAGGGGAAATCTACTTGCGGGGGCAGAACACGCTGTTCGCCATTCGCTGACCGGGGCCCGGGGCTCGGCGCTCGGGCCTCGAAATATCAGCGCGCGCACGGAGCGTTCGCGATAGGACGTCGCTGTTCCGAGATTCTTCGGTGATCAGGCCCATTCCCAGACGGTATCAGCGGGTCATTTTAAAGCCCATTTCATATCCATTCCAGGTTTGAGGCCCTTTTCACGCCTCTGGGTTCGAGAGGAACTCTATAGAACTGCCCTGAGATCGACGACCTTGGAGGCGCAACGCGAAAGTAGTGTGCAACGGCCGCAGGGGCGGCGAATATCGCGACTTGCGCCTGAAACTGTTGGGGTAGTATTACCCGTCACTCTCGCTGGTCAAGGGGCCGAACCTCTCAGACCGAGGCAGCCATGTCACTAGTTGGTCGTGGTGAAACCTCAGCGGTCCGGCCGGCGACAGTGCCCGGGCACCATCCAAGGCTCGCGGTCTTCGCCGGGCTGTTGGCGCTTGCGATGCCGGTCTCGGCGCGGGCGCAGGAGACCTGCACCAATCCAGTCGCACTGTTCGAGTCCGTGGAGAACAGTGTGCAGATCCTTCAGACCACGACCCGCGCCCCCCGGCCGGCGGTCCGGCAAGTGCGTGTCTGCGCGGGTGAGACGATTCAGGTCGGCGACAACAGCCGAGCAGTCATTCTGATCCTGTCGTCGAATACGCCGCTCGCCATCGACCAGAACACCGAGCTCGTTATCCCGGCGCCAGCAGAGGGCCCCGACTCGTTCATCAGCCTTCTCCGAGGCGCGCTGCTGTACATCTCCCGCGTGCGGCGCGCAACCGGCGTTCGCACACCGTTCGTCAATGCTTCAATCGAAGGCACCGAGTTCCTCGTTCGCGTGCTGGCGGATCGTACTGTCGTCACGGTCTTCGAAGGCGCGGTGCGCGCCGAGAACCCGTTGGGCGCGGTCGTCGTCGGACCGGGTCAGCAGGCCGTGGCGGTCCAGGGGCAGGCGCCCCAGCTCGAAGTCGTCATTCGCCCCAGGGACGCGGTACAGTGGGCGCTCTATTACGAGCCGATCCTGCCCGCCGATTCATTCGAGGCCCTGGCACAGATTCCTGACGCGAATCGCGATACGCGCTTCTATCTACGACGGGCCGGGCTGTTGCTTGGCGTCGGGCAACTGGAAGAAGCGCGATCCGATGTCGCGCAGGCGCTGCAGCTCGAGCCGTCGAACGGAGACGCCTACGCGCTGCAGACCGTCGTCGCCGTCGCGCTCAACGACAAGGAAGGGGCCCTGAGCAGAAACGCGGAGCGGTGGCGCGCAATCCGAAGTCCGCCGCGGCGCGCGTTGCGTTGTCAGTTGCCGCGCTCCAGGCGAATCTTGAGCTCGAGGCGGCGCGCGATGAGCTCCTGCAGGCCGTTGTCGATCAACCGAAAGATCCGAACGCCTGGTCCCGGCTCGCGGAATTGTGGCTGATGCTCGGCGATCAGGCCAAGTCGCTCGAGGCTGCCAGCGGGCCGCGCCAGCTGCCGCCCGATGTCGCGCGAACCCATACGGTACTCGGGTTCGCCCGTCTTGGCGAGGCCCGTCTCGGCGAGGCCGCGTACGGTTCGACGAGGCGATTCGCCTCGATTCAGGGGCCCCGCTCGCGCGTTTGGGCGTCGGGCTCACGAAGATCCGGCGAGGCGACCTCGCGGGCGGGCGGGCGGACATCGAGCTGGCTGTCGCGCTGGACCCGGAGAACGCGCTGCTACGCAGCTATCTGGGCAAGGCGTACTTCGAGGAAAAGCGGACCGCGCTGGGCCACGCGAGTTCGATCGCGCCAAGGCGCTCGACCCGATGGATCCAACGCCATGGCTCTACTCGGCCATCCAGGATGCAGTCGATCGAACCGGCCCATAGAGGCGCTGGAGAACCTCGAGCGGTCCGTCGATCTGAACAACCGTCGCGCCGTGTACCGGTCGCGGCTGCTGCTCGATGAGGATCTCGCTGCGCGGGGCTCCAAGCTCAGCCGCGTCTATCGAGACCTCGGCTTCGAACAGCTCGCGCTCGTCGAAGGCTGGAAGTCGCTCGACGTCGACCCGTCAAACCATTCCGCGCACCGACTGCTGGCCGACAACTATCTCTCGCTTCCGTCGCATCAGATCGCGAGAGACAGCGAGCTGCTGCAGTCGCAGCTGCTCCAGCCGGTGAACATCAATCCGGTTCAACCGCGGCTCGCCGACAACGGGTTGAACTTTCTCGATGACATCGGGATCTCGGACGTCGGCGTCAGCGAGTTCACTCGGCTGTTCGCGTCGAACGGTCTGCGTGTCACGGCCGACGGCGTGCTCGGCACCCAGAACACGGCGATCGGCAACGTGATCATCTCAGGCATCGTCACCCGTCTGTCGTTCAGCGTCGGCCATTTCGCCTTCAACACGGACGGTATTCGCGAGAACAACGACGACTCGCAGAACATCTCGAACGTGTTCGTCCAGGGCGACGTGACGAATCGGACGAGCGTCCAGTTCGAGTATCGACTAACGGACAACGAGAAGGGCGATCGAACGTTGCGTTTCGATCCGGATTTTGTCCTGCCGACTCTCCGCAACATCGACGACATCTCCTCAGTCCGATTTGGTGTCCGCCACCGATTCACGGCAGCCGCGACCGTCATTGGGTCCTACGCGCACCGAACACTCGACGCCGACGTCGTCGTCGGGCCGCTGACGGTGGTCGATGAAGACGAGGCAGATTTCCTCGAACTGCGATACCTGCAGAGCTGGCGCCGCACGAATGTGACTGCCGGTTTCGGACACTTCAACGGCGACGGTGTTGAAACTAAGACCTTCGGCCCGAACTCGTTCCGACCGAACCGGGGAGACACGTCATACGAACGGCTACATCTATGCCACCGTCAATCCCATCAGGAACATCGCGGTGCTGGCTGGATTCAGTGGAGACTCGCTCAGCGAAGGCCTTCTGGGAGATCGAGAGCAGTGGAACCCAAAGATCGGAGTCAATTGGTTGATCACGCCTCGGACTTCGGTGCGGGCGGCGGCGTTCGGTGCTGAACCGCACGCTCATCAACGGGCAGACCATTGAACCGACTGAAGTCACCGGATTCAACCAGTTCTTTGACGACGGGTAAAGGACGAGATCGTGGAGATACGGAATTGCCGCCGATCGCACGATCTGGCCCGGCGGTTACGCAGGTGTCGAATACACGGCCGAGGAACCTGACCGTCCCGGCGTTCTCACCGGTCCTCGGTGATACCATCGAAGGCGACGTCGACCAGCGCTTTGCACGCGCCTACTTTTACGCGACGTTGACTCGACGGTTGGCGTTGACCACGGATTATCAGTGGAGCGCATTTCTTCGATCCGGACGGTGACAACCCCCTGCTACTTCAGGAGTCGACAACGCACCGGTTGCCCATTCAGGTTCGGTACTTTGACAGGTTCGGTCTGATCGCCAGAGGGCGCGCGACATACGTCAATCAGGAAGGCGTGTTCAGGAATCTCGCATTCGAGCTGTTTCCAGGACAGGACGGCTTCTGGACGGTGGATCTATCGCTCGGGTATCGGCTGCCGCGCCGGTGGGGAGTGGCCTCACTGGACATTCGGAACCTGTTCAACGGCGAGTTCAGATTCCAGGACACGAACCCTAGTGATCCGACCATCCTTCGGGGCCGCCAGATCTTAGGGAGAGTATCTCTCACGTTCTAAAGCTTCACATTCACAGCAACCACACTCTCAACAGGAGGCTACGCATGGCGACCGATGCAGGCACCCCCGTCTACACGACGGTCATGTTCGATCGAGCTGGCAACGTTCTCGAGGTCCGCAACAAGCACGGACAGCCCGTCAGGGGCGAGTCGCATGGACAGAGGAAGGAAGGGGACGACTGTCCGGAAGGTCAGACCAAAATCAAAACCATCCAGAAAGTCGACGTGGAGGTCGTCACGTGCGCGGATACTAGTGATCCGTGCTGGATTCACATCGCCTGCACCTGGTACAAGATCTGCTGACTGTGACGGGGTGGCCAGCAATTCCGTTGGCCACCCCGTTCATCAGCCGTCTCCACCAGGCTCGCGCTTAGCGCATTGGGGCGAGGCGCCAGGGGCAGCGGTTTCTGTCGATGATCTTCCGCAAGTCCGTCATCACGATAACCTGTCCTGCGCCATCCCCTCCGCCATCCCCTCCGAGGAACATCCAAGCGTTTTCGGCGTTACCGTCGGTCGTCGGGTCGAGATCTCGCTGTGCCCTTCTGTGCCAGTCGTTGGCCGGGGTTGACCGCCGGGTCGGTTCCCGGTGGGTCCGATAGACGGACGAGATCGTCCTCCACGTTTCAGGGCCGGCGCCCGCCAGTCGCAAGAAATCTCAATCGCGCAGGATGAGGGGAACTTCGGCGGCTCGTACGTGGCGTCCTGCTCAACCACCTGACCAACGAGTTTCCGGAGCTTGGTGGGAGAGATTGACGTCAGCAGGCTCCTGATCTCAGATCTGCGCCAGGGTGTTGCTCGATGAGCTTGCTCCAGGGACCGATACCCAGGTTTGTCGAGGTTTTTCCCGACGTCGAGGTTTTTCCAGACGTCGTTCGGATTGTACGGAACGTTGACGTCGTCCAAGAATCGCAAGATGCGCCTGAAGTTCCGGGCACGCTCTGTTGCGGGGGACCTTCGAGCTGTGCGGCGGCGCGTCCACGTTCGTTTGACAGGTTTCCTACCGGCGATGCGGACCTCCCGGAGGATCAGCTTTCTTTCTGTCGGGGCGGTAGTGGCGGATTGGCGCCAGCCGCCAGGTGATCCGGCCCACCGGCCGGTTCTGAAACAGCTGGCGAACACACACCTCATATGGAGCATTCCGGCGATCGTGCGGAACGTGCACGTGCAAACGCAGCGGAGTGCGCGATTTGGCCGTGAACAGCATCTCGCCGAGCGATCGCCTCCCGTAGGGATTGAGCGGGACGATGGCCGTACAGACTCTTCTGGTTGGTTTTCATAGCGCCACGGTCTGTAATCGCACCCTGCATCGCGCGCGGTATTTCGAGAACGAGACGCGAGCCCGACGGCAGAGATGCCATCACATCGAGCGCCATGTACCGCGCCCGATCCGGCGCACCCGAGGCCATGAAGTCGAGCTCGAACCACTCCCGCGGCGCTCGCCCACTTCGGGTTGAATGCCGACGACGTTAAAGTTGTGCCAAGTCACGTTGTTGTTGTTCCTAATGAAGTTCTCGTAATTCGTCCAGTTCAGAAAGTCGGCGGGCGCGGGCACCGGGTCGGCCGCGGTCCCGACCAGCGTGATGAAGCAGTAATGGCCGGTTGGCGGGACATCGACGGCAGGCCAGTGAATCGCATTCGAAACGGTTAA
This sequence comes from uncultured Acidobacteriota bacterium, assembly GCA_963825245.1. Classification (GTDB taxonomy): domain Bacteria; phylum Acidobacteriota; class Vicinamibacteria; order Vicinamibacterales; family CAVVIG01; genus CAVREM01. The sequence goes on along the minus strand of CAWGSJ010000008.1, from coordinate 356,940 downwards.
CACTCTACCGGAGAGCACAGTCGGAATGACCGTCTCGCCGATCAGCGTCCAGAGATCCGGCGCGACGAGGGTCGTTGGCGGTGACCAATACACTTTGGCTGTCACGTTTGCTGCGTCCAACCCACCTCTGTTTCGCACGCGCACGTACACGTAGTTGTCCTGTCCGGCTGTGGCCTGGCTTCCAAGCATGACGCTGTCCTCGGTGCCGCTCCCTTCGCCGTAGGCCGTCTGCGGATCAGGCGCCGCGTTCGGCAGCGTTGCATCAGGCCTCACGATGACATCAGGACTCACGCAGATCGGATCGGTGTGGTGATCGCCGATGTCTCCGATGAAATCGCGAACATAGACGTCTGGGGCGGCTCTGAGAACGTCTGCCTCGGCGATTGCACGCAGGTTCGGCATCACGCCGATCCGGTCGTTTGCCGGATCGTTCGAAGGCGTACTGGTTGCCGAATCCGTCAGTAAGGCCCGCATCTGCCAGGCGCTGAATTGGTATTGGGAACCCGCGTCGGCGAGGCCCTGCACGACGAGCGCTGCACCGGCGATGATCGGAGCTGCAGCCGAGGTTCCCGCGAAATTACCGGTATAAGAGGTCGTGTCGGCGGCGTTTCCTGAAGCGGTCGAGGTAATCTGTTCGCCCCATGCATAACAATCGATGCGGCTGCCGTAGTTGGTGACGACGACCGGTGGTGCAGGCGGGGGCGCAACCCAGGGCTGATGAGGAGCGGTCGCGCTGGCGGCGGCCACCAGGATGGCGCCCGAATCCCGGAAACCGACGCTCGTGCGATTGAGCACCTGGTTGCCGAGGGCGTCGGCGAACGTGTCCAGATCGTTGCCACCGTTGCCCGCCGCGGCGACAACCGTGATGCCAAGCGCCGTTGCCAGCCGAATCGCTTCGAACTCCGCCTCGAGCACTTCAACCGGCATGGCGAACCACGTCTTGCCGCCAACGGTCACCTCGTCCAGTTGAGCCTCAACCAGCAACACGCCGCCGAAGGGCAGGCTGTCGATCGCAGTTAGGATCGCCTCGGCTCTCGTCTTGCCGGCCCCGAAGTACGACACGACGTTCACGGATCCCACGTTCGGCGCGACCCCGATGCAGCCGCGGTCGTTGTCCACTCCGCAGACTTCGCCCAGAACCGACGTGCCGTGCGATCGCGATCGATCCTTCAGGTTTCCGTACAGCAGCGTCGCCCCGTGAGCGATCAGGTCCTCATGATCCAGCGTCCATCCTTGTTCGAGATCGATCAGGTGCTGTCCGGCGCCGTCGCCGCCCGGCAGGTTCCACGCGTACTCCACGTCGATTCCGTCGGGCGCCGGATCGAGATACCCCTGATCAGGCCAGTAATCGTCGTCCGCGGGGTTGACGACTGGATCCCCTCCGGGTGGATCGAAGTAAACGGACCTGACGGGGCCCCACGCGCGGAGGTAGGAGATCATCGCCGGCGCCTGGGTGAGAGTGGAAAACTCGCACGCGCAAAATGCCTGGAAGTTGGGCGGTTGGTATGCTCCGTCCCGCTGAACGGCCAAGTTGACCAGTTCCTGAAGCCTTGCGGGTGAGACCGACGTGAACAAGCTCCTGAACTTCAGTTTCCCCTGAGGGTGCAACTCGCTTAGCCGGTTCCACGAACCGGCGCCAAGCGTGTCGAGGTATTGTCCGATGTCGTTCGGATGGTAGGGAATATTGACGTCGTCCCGGAATCGCACAATGAGCCGGGGACTCCACGCAATGCCCTGTCCCCGGGCGGCACGACGGTGTTTTCCCGTTCCCTTGAGGAGTGTTTTTGCGGCCATAGCGAATCTCCCGAGTGTTGGTGGTGGAAACGGAGCCGGAAATCTAGCAGAAATGAAAGGACCCCGGGCGTTTTTTTACGTTCTGTCACGAGGCCCGATTGGGACTTTATCAAGATTAGGCCGACGTTAAGAGAGGAGGAAGTGCAGGATGACGTGCCGCACGAGCTGATGCATCGGATTCAATTCCTCTACAACGACCATATGAGAGGTGCCGGAGATGCGAACGATGCATTGGGTTGCTACGGAGTCGTTCGTGAAGGTGGGGTAGTGTCGCCACCGAGAGCCTCAACGACGCGTTGAACCGGTACGCAACCCATGCCGCGTTGGGCAGGGGGATGTTCAGGAACGAAACAACGAGGAACTCACCGCGGGACACGAGGCGTGGTTTGACCTGGTCTGGGCGCCCCCGTTTTTCCGGCATATGGATCGTGAAGGTTCAGGTGGAGGTGCCAGGCGATCCGAACACGGATAATAAAGTCGCACTGGCGCGGGTTGGCGCCACGTCGTTGAGCCAGGCGATTGGACCCATTGGACACCGATTGCTTCACTGGCTTCTATGGGTAGTATTCGTCGGTCCCATTCCAAGACTGAAGCTCCCAAGGGTGTTCACGTCGCCGATCGACCGAGAAGGTGTCAATCCGTTGAGGATAGTAGAGAGCGGGACGACACTGGCAGAACGAATCGCAGAGTGCCACCGCCGATGGCGTTGCCACACGGGCTCGCTCAAAGTACGCCTCGTGACCCACGTTTATGAGCTTCGTGACGGCGTCAGCGGTGGCGTGACGCACGGATCGGTGCGGGACAGAGATTCGCTGTTAGCAATCGTCGGAGGCCTCATGAATCGCACGGCTTTGCCACTGAGTGTCCCCGCTCGCGCCAAATGGCAAATGAGCGGCCGCTGTCGCGGGCACGACCGGTTTTCTTAAAGGGCGGAACCTGCTGCAGTTGATCGCGTTCTATCGGATTCACTCGGCGAGCGGACGAATTCAAAAACGACGGGCGGGTGTTCGACTCCTCTGAGAGGAGGGTCGCTCCCGACGCGCTTGAACCGGAGCTTCGCCTCCAAACCGTCGGTAACGTCTCCCGAAGCAAGAACGGAACTGCCCAGTTCGCGATTCAAATCTCGCAATCTCGCCGCAACATTGATGGTGTCGCCGAACACTTCGAAGACCCCTCGATCGGCATCCGAATAAACGGTGATCGTGCCGACATTCAGCCCGATTCGCGTAGGCAATTGCTGGTCTTGAGGGTGATGCGAGTTGAATCGCTCGGTCTCTTCGGCAATGTCGACCGCAGCCTTGCAGGCGCGCAGCCGTGTTGTCTCGTCGCAGGTCCCTGGCGCCCCGTCACCCGCCGACGGGCAGCGCCAGACACAGATCAGCCCATCTCCCTCGGGCGGGACCGGCTCACCGCCATGGCTACGCACCGCCTTCAACAACATCTGACGATAGTCATCCATGAGCTGCGCGTACGGTCCATGCGGCAGATGCTGCCCCACAGCGGTCGAGCCGCCGGCATCCGTGGCGAGCACGACAGCCCGTACCTGTTCCCGATGACGTGCCGGCGGTGCGAGCAACCCGAGGACCAGTCCTGCTGGCAGCTGCACGATGAGCGGCACGATCAGAGGTAGCAACATGTGGGACTGCCGAAAAACCACGTAGACGATGCCGCAGTAGACGACGGCGAGCGCCGCTCCAGCTGCTGCCGCCTGGACGCGGCACCTCGCAGCTCCCTTGGTCCAGCGTCTGCGCGTGCGCACCCAGTAGGCGGTGCCGCCCAGGGCGAGGCCGACGAGCGTCAACTCCATAGCCATGGCACCGAGCCCCAGGCGTCGCAGCGGCGTGCCGCTGAGCAGATTCGCAAAGGCCGTGGCGTGTATTTCGACGCCGCTGAAATCGACGCCGTCTGAACCAGGGTACGCGGCATGGTAGGTGTCCAGCAGACCGCTGCGCGCAACGCGCGACGCGCCGAGTCCCACGAAAACGACGGCTCCTTCCAGCTGACAACTTGCGCCGGATCCCGCGTTCAGCACAACGTCGTACGGAATCGTGCAAATCGTCCCCGGCGGGCCGTAGAAGTTCAGGTGTCGGACGGTGCTCCCCGAATACAAATCGGCCAGCGCCAGAAGCAGTCGCCCGTGCTCTTCGGAGAGCTGGCCGTGCTCGTTGTCAATATGTTCCGCGACGCGTCTCGAGGCGGTCGAGGCGTGCAGGTGGATCTGCCGTCGCAGAACCTGCATCAGCCGCAGAAGGTCGGCGGGTTGCCGGACGTCATCAGCGGTTCGGGGCAGCGAATCCAAACCGTCCACTCCCGCGCGCGCCATGATGTCGAGGAAGTCGCCAGTAACCGGCAGTGCCCTGACTTGCAGCACGACTGCCGGCAATGTGGGCACTTCGTCGCCGTTCGGTAAGCCGAGGAAAGACCAGGTCCAACTGACAACCGGAATGTCCGGCATCGGCACGGGAGCAAGTCCAAGCGCCTGCCCGGCCAACACCGGGATCGGCTCCTGTCGCTCCCAATGTTCGACGCCGCCGGTGTGGGACACCTCGAGACGCTGGACCAGCACGACCCGCCGTGAACGGGCGATGGAGTCGGCGAAAGCCTGATCCGCTTCCTCCGCGCCGTGACGGAAAAACTGAATATCGAACGCAATCGCGGATGCTCCGCGCTCGACCAGTCGATCCACCAGCGCCGCGTGCGTCGATCGCGGCCAGTCCCGAACAGACGCCGGCAGGCCGAGCCGGGTTGCCGCGGCCTCGTCGATGCTGACTACTGCAACGCGCTGGGGAGGCTGAATCCCGCCTCGGATGAAAAAGAGTGACGGGAGACCGACGGAGTCTTCCAGGGCCGCCAGGGTGGGCACCGCGCTGAACACCAGACCGACGATTCCGGTTGCGACCCCGATCGTTGCAGCCCAGCGAACTCGACTCATGGCGAGCCTGCTTCCGCCACGTTACGGTGTGCCTTTACCCACCGTTAGTTGGGCGTTCAGCATACATTCATTCAATCGCGTCGTGGTGCCCGAAGCAGATTGGTCACAAAGGTGGCTCCCCCGAAGGCAACCCCCGATGTCGTGAGGGTGGGCGCCATCTGTCGAGCTACTTCTTGAACACTTCCCAAGCCGACTCGGTCTGCCGGACCATCCACGCGTCGAGTTGTGCGTCACCGCCCAGCCACACTTCCTTAAGCTGAGGCTCATAGCCGGTTTTCGAAAGACTGATGCGCGCCATTCCCGCAGGGATTCCGGCCACTTGGTAACTCCCGTTGGCGTCGGTGACGGTCACTTCGTGCGTCTCCGAATTCTCGACGGAAACGCCCTCGAGCGGTACGTCGCCGGAGTCTGTCGCCTCGAAGATGACCCCGGAGAGCGTGAACGTGGCGGCAGGAACCGGGTTCTCCGGCCCGGGATCCGGCGTGGGGTGCAAGATGGACGTTTCGCTGCCGCATGCCGCAGTCACGAGGGCGACAGCCAGCGTGGCCGCGCCGGCAAAACGGACGGTCTGAACGATAGGCTGCATAAAACCTCCCCTCCTCTGTCTAGAGAGGCGGCAAATGCAGGCGCGGACTGTAACAGGTTTAGAGACTTGGATCGTTAGCCGAGCTGGCGGATCGACGCGTATACTACCGCCATCATTCGGGTACGCGCGGATTCGCCCGGTCGGCTCCGACGGAGACGTCGCCTCGTTTGGGCCGTTTCCCAGCTCCAAGTGCGAGAAACGGGTCCGAAACCTTGCGTGTCCGCTGAACGCCCCGGATGAACGCCCATGTCGGCGGACTGGCACCAGATCTCGCGCGTCTATCACGAGGCGCTTGCACGGAATCCGCGGGACCGGGCGGCATTTCTCGATGTGGCGTGCGCCGGCGATCCCGGGCTGCGGGCGGAACTCGAGTCACTGCTGGAGCAGTCCGCTACCCTCGACCGGACGACCATTGACGGACCGGCCGGCCTGGCCGGCGCGCTCGAGTCGCTCCCGATCCGGCCACCTTCCTTCGCTTCGCTCAGCACCGAGACGCTCGGCAATCTGGTCGCGGCCATGCAGTTTCGCGAATTCGAAGCCGGCGACTACCTGATCCGCGAGGGCGACCCGGCGAGGGATCTGCTGTGGATTTTGCGCGGGCGCGCGTTCGCGCAGCTCCGTGACGCGCCGGCCGATCGGCCGCCCTTAGGCGAATTCTGGCCAGGTGATGTAGTCGGGGAGATGAGTCTTCTTACCGACGAGGCTCGAACCGCGGACGTCGTGGCGCGAACGCGCGGCGCGGCGCTCGAACTGTCGTCGGAAGCATTTCACACGCTCGCGCAACAGCATCCCGAGCTTCCCGTCGTGCTGACGGATATCGTCGCCGACCGCCTGGGCCACGCGCAATATGACGGGCTCGGCGGGAAGGACATTCAGGGATATCGGATCATCCAATGCGTCGGCCGCGGCGGCATGGGAGTCGTGTACGAAGCCGAACGGCCTGCGAGCGGCGGCACGGTCGCCCTCAAGATGATGAATCATCGGCTCGTGTACCAGCCCGGCGCTCTTCAACGATTCAGGCGCGAGGCTGCCGTGCTGAAAAGCCTCGAACATCCCGGAATTGCCCGGCTGTACGACTCCTTTCCGGCCTACAAGACCGAGTTTCTCGTCATGGAATTTTGCGGCGGCTCGACGCTTGGGCGCATCCTCTCGACTCGAGGCGGCCTCGATGAACGCATCGTCCGCAAGATCCTCGGACAGCTTGCCGCTGCGCTGAAATACATCCACGAACTCGGCATCATCCACCGCGACCTCAAACCATCCAACATCATGCTGACCGCGTCCGGGGCACTCAAGCTGCTGGACTTCGGCCTCGTGAAATTCGACGGCTGGCGTGCCAGCGAAACCGATCAAACGACCCAGGCTGTCGCGTTGGTCGGCACGCCGCGCTACATGGCCCCTGAACTGTTCGCCGGCCTGGCGGCCGATCGCCGAACGGACTTCTATGGCTTGGCGTGCGTCGCCTACGAGGCGCTCTGCGGTCGGCCGGTTTTCGAAGCGTCCGGTATTTTTGAAATCGTTCGCGAGCATCTGCGCTTCACTCTGCCGCCGCGCGAGCAGATTGGCCGCGACGTTTCGGCCGAGATGTACGACGTGCTGGTTCGGGGGCTGAGTAGCGTTCCTGACAATCGCACACTGGATCTCGAGCGACTCGCCCTGTGGGCAGGTCCAATCGAGCTTGGTGCGTCATAGAGAGACCCACCTCCACCCGCGCATGTCCGGTATCGACCCGTCTCGGGCCGGGAACGTCTTTTCCGATACCGTGAACGTCCGGCGCCCTGGAAACGGAGTCTAATAGCTGGAGCAATGACCGTCGGGCCACGGAAGTATGTCGGCTTGTCCTGGCTGATTCCCGTAATCGGGGTCATTGCTCTTGCTGTTTCCGTTTCCGTGCGGTCACAAGGCGACCCTGAAAGGGTCGCCCAACCGTCCGCTGAAGGGGTCCTACCCACACCAGCCGACCCTGAAAGGGTCCGCCTACCGAGCAGCCGATCATCCGGCGTCGTCCGGTTGCACGGCGTCGTCGAGCCGGTCAGGAGCCACACAGTCTCGACCCCCCGCTTGACGGGCGCCGGACCCGGCGGCCCCGCTCAGTTGATCGTCGTCCGGCTTGTTGCGGCCGGCACCATCGTCAAGAAAGGCGACCTCCTGGTCGAATTCGACAGGACGAACCAGCTGAAGGCGGCTCGTGACCGCGAGGCCGAGTACCGCGAGGCGGTGGAACAGATCAAGAAGCGCCGCGGCGAGCAACTGACGGCGCAGGCCCTTCGCGATACCCAGCTGAAACAGGCGCAGAACGATGTCGCGATTGCGAAGCTGGGCGTGATCGCCAATGAAACCGTGGGATCGATCGCCGCGGAGAAGAACGTTCAGACGCTCGAGGAAGCCACGGCGCGGCACAATCAGCTGACGAAGACCTTCGAGCTTCGGCAGAAGGTGGAAGTCGCCGACATGCGAATCCTCGAAATCCGCCGGGAGCGCGCGAACAACGCCTGGAAGCACGCCCAGGGCAACGCGGAACACATGCGGATCATCGCGCCGATCGACGGCCTGGTGGTCCTCCGGAGCGTGTCGAGGCCCGGAACGATGGCGGAGATCCGCGAAGGCGAGGAAGTGCGCCCGGGCACGCCGATTCTCGACGTCGTGGATCCCTCGGCGATGCGCGTCCGTGTCAACGTCAACCAGGCCGACATCGACGAGCTCGTCACCGGACAGAAGGCGGCCATTACACTCGACTCGTACCCCTCGCGCCAGTTCAATGCCCGTCTCGAGCAGCTGTCGCCGATCGCCTCGACCAGCATGATGTCGAATCGCGTGCGGACCTTCGCCGCGGTATTCGCCATCGAAGGCAGCGATCCCCATCTCCTGCCCGACCTCGCGGCGGCCGTCGAGATCGTCCGTCCAGACTGATGAAGAAAGCCATCGCGGTGCTCGTCGTGCTGCTAACCATCGCCGGCGTGTCGCCGCCGTGGTCGTCGCGGCGCCGCGTTGGTCACGCGCCAGCGCCGGGGCGATTCCGACCGCCGTCGTGCAGAAGGGCACGTTCGTCGATTACCTGCAGGTCCGCGGCGAAATTCGTCCGGTGCGATCGATCGTGCTCACCGCGCCGTCGTCCGGCATCGATATGCAGATAGTCGAGCTGGCCCCAAACGGCGCCACGGTTGCGGCGGGTGATCCGGTCGTGCAATTCGACCCCACCACGCAGCTGCGCACGATCGAGCAGCGCCGATCGGAGCTGAAGCAGGCTGAATCGGAAATCGATCGCATCGAGACCGAGTCGGCGCGCAGGATTCAGGCCGCCCAGACCGAGTTGACGACGGCGCGTTCGGCCGTCGAACGAGCGCGTCTCGATGCCGCCGGCGCCGACCTCATTCCACGTGTCGAGGCGGAAAAGCGCGCGCTGCTTCTCGCCAACGCGGAACTGCAGGTTGCGGCGCTCGAGCGGAAGGTCGAGGGGGAGCGCGTCGTCGTTGACGCCGACGTCACGATCGCCCGCCAGAAGCGCGACAAGGCCCAGTACGACGTTGCCGAAGCCGAACGGGCGCTCGAGTCGCTGTCACTTCGCGCCCCGGCGGCGGGAACGATCTCGCTGCTGCCGAACTTCCGCGCCGGCGGCCCGATGGTTGCGTCGCCGCCGGAGTTCAGGCGGGGCGACCGCGTCTTCTTCGGCGCGGCGATCGCCGAGCTCCCGGACCTGACGTCGATTCGCATGACCTGCCGCCTCGACGAGGCGGATCGCGCCCGCGTCCAGGTCGGTGCGGCCGTGCTGGTGCGGGTCGACGCCGTGCCGGATCGGGAGCTCGAGGCGCGTATTGCCGACATCGGCATGATGGCGCGGCCAGACTTCTCCTCGTTTCCGCCGGCGCGCAACTTCGACGTGGCGATCGCGATCGACGGCGCCGATCCGCGCCTGCGCAGCGGCATGAGCGCTTCCGCGCGCATCGAGATGAACCGTCTGCCCGACGTCCTCCTCGTGCCGGCGGCGGCCGTGTTCCAGGCCGGCGGCGCTTCCGTCGTCTACGTGGTGGCCGGCGGGTCCACCTCGCCGCGCGCCGTCACCGTGCTCCGGCGCGGCCGGGACCAGGTCGCAATTCAGTCCGGCCTCAGTGAAGGGGACCGGATCTCGCTTCGCGATCTGGCGGGGGAGCAATGACGCGCTGGATCGTCGCCGCCGGCGCTGCCATTCTCGCGATCGCCGGTGTGGCTGCCGGCTGGGCGAGCGTCGGACCGGAGCGCCGGCAGATCCCGACGGCTCGCGTGCAGCGCGGGCGGGTGGAGGTGACGGTGCACGCCAACGGCGATCTGCGCGCGGTCCGCTCGGCGCAGCTCGCCGTCCCGCCGATTGGCGGGCAGGTGACGATCCTGCGCCTCGTGCCGTCGGGTACTGCCGTCAACGCTGGCGACGTAGTCGTCGAGTTCGATGCGTCGGAGCAGGAGTTCGCGCTCGAGCAGGCCCGGTTCGACCTGGAGCTCGCGGACCAGGAGATTGCCAAAGCGCAGGCCGAAGCCGCGGCGCAGTCGGCCGACGACGAAGTCTCGCTCCTGAAGGCCCGGTTCGAAGCGCGCCGCGCCGAGCTCGACGCCAGCACGAGCGAGCTGGTCGGAGCCGTCCTGGCGGCGCAGCACCGGCTGCTGTTTGACGAAGCGCGCCAGCGCCTGGCGCAGCTCGAAGTGGACGTCAAGAGCCGGCGCGAGGCGGCGGTCGCATCCGCCGCGGTCCTGCGCGAGCGGCGGATGAAGGCGCAGGTGGCCGTCGACGTCGCACGCCGCAACATCGACAACCTGCAGATGCGCGCTTCGTTCGACGGGTTCGTCACCGTCCGGATGAACATGATGGCCTTCGGCGGCATCATATTTTCGGGCGCGGTGATGCCCGAATACCGTGTCGGCGATGCCGCGAACTCGGGCCAGCCGATCGCCGACCTGATCGACACCTCGCGCGTCGAACTGACGGCCAAGCTGGCCGAATACGACCGGGCCAACGTGGCGCCCGGCCAGAAGGTGCGCGTCTCCGTCGACGCGCGGCCCGGCGCAGACCTCGACGGGTCGGTCCGTTCGGTGAGCGGCGTGCCGTCGCGGCAGATGTTCGAAGGAGGCACCCGCCGGTTCGACATCGCCATCGACGTGTCAGGCGATACCTCGCGTGTGCGGCCAGGGGTCAGCGCGGCGCTCGCGATCTCCGGACCGACCTTCGACGCGGCTCTCATCATTCCACGATCGGCGGTGTTCGAAGTGGGCGGCCGGCGGTCGGTCTTCGTCCGAACTGACGAGGGCTTCGAAGCGCGCGAGGTGAAGATCGTCGCCTTCACCGACACCGCAGCGGTCGTCGAAGGCCTCGAGCCGGAGCTCGAAGTCGCGCTCCTCAACCCGAACACCACGACCGGCACCAACGCGCCCCAGTCGCCGCCGCGAGGCGCCCTGTGAGGCCATCGTCGCGCCTGTGGGCGCCGGAGCTGCGCCGCAGCATCGAAAACCTGCTGGTGCACAAGCTGCGGACGCTGCTGACGATGCTCGGCATGATCTTCGGCGTCGCGGCGGTCCTGTCGATGCTGTCGATCGGCGCCGGGGCGCAACAGCAGGTGATGGCGTTCATCGAGGATCTCGGCGTCCGCAACGTCATCGTCGAGGCGCGCGAAACGACCGACTACCAGGCGAACCAGAAGATCCGGCAGCAGTCGCCGGGCCTCTCGTTCAAGGACCTGCGCGCTATCGAAGCGGCGATCCCGGGCGTCGACATGCTGACGCCGCGCAAGCGCTTCGCCCCCGGGCGGATGGTCCCCAAGCCCGACACCGACGTGCCGACCGTCTACGGCGTGGAGCCGAACTATCAGCAGATTGCCGGGCTCCGCGTCACGGAGGGCCGGTTCTTTACGACCGACGAAGCGGCGCGCGCGGCGGCGGTGTGCGTCCTGGGCGAGGCGGCGCGCTGGCGCCTGTTCGGCGAAGCCGATCCGGTCGGACGCTTCGTGAAAGTGAACGACCAGTGGTTCGAGGTGATCGGTGTGGTCGGCCCGAAGGCCGTCGCTCAGAGCGGCGTGGCAGGCCTTCCGGCGCAGGACCGCAACAACATGATCTACGCGCCGACGTCAGCGGCGATGCTGCGCCTGGAAGACAACTACTCGAACGCTCGCGACGAGATCGACGGCATCTTCGTGCGTATCTCGAACGAAGCCGATATCTCCGCTGCGTCGGCGATCACCCGTGGCATTCTCGACACCAGTCATCGCGGCGCCGCTGACTACACGCTGGTCGTTCCGGCGGAGCTGCTGGCGGAGCAGCAGCGCACCAAGCGCATCTTCGACATCGTGATGGTCGCGCTGGCCTCAATCTCGTTGCTGGTCGGCGGCATCGGCATCATGAACATCATGCTGGCGAGCGTCATGGAACGCACGCCGGAGATCGGCCTCCGCCGGGCGATTGGCGCGACGCGGATCGACGTGATTCGGCAGTTCGTGCTCGAGACCACTTTGATTGCCGTGATCGGCGGCGCCATCGGCCTGGCTGTCGGCGTCATGATGTCGCGCCTGATCGCCGGCTTCGCGGGATGGTCGACGATCGTGACCCTGTCTTCCGTGCTCCTCGCTTTTCTCGTGTCCGTGATCGTTGGCCTCGTCTCCGGCGTGTATCCCGCCATGAAGGCTGCCAATCTCGATCCCGTCCAGGCGCTGCACTACGAGTAATCAATCCGAGGGGCTGCCGCCCCTCGGACTCCCCCACACGCTCTCTCGCGCGCCGCTGCGCCGGCGCGCTCCGTTCGCGTGGCTCGCTCGCGCGCTCGCTCGCGACGCACGTCAGCTGGTTTGTGAGATAGCTTGTCGGTTCAGGGCTCTAGGTAACCGGGCGGGTCCACGTAGGACGCCTTGCGCAGAATCTCAGCCATCCACGCAGCGTATGGGAACCCCGTGGTGACGAGCTTTCTCGCTTCGCGTTCGACGTCGTACTCGACTCGCCTGATCTGGATCGCACCCTGATCCACAAGCGCGTACGACGCGCGCGGGTCGCCGTCGTACGACAGGCTCAGGCAACCCGAATTCCCGAGCACGAAGCCTGGAAGCTGGCGGACGAATGGCCGATGGATGTGGCCGTACACCACGCGCCGGCTCGCCAGCGGACCGTACGTCCGGGCGAGGTCCTCGTCCGATGCCTCCGCGGGGGTGATGGCCCACGCGTCGCCGGGGTTTGCATGGACGACCGCCAGGTCGTGAGCCCTCCAAGCCATCGGCAGCGTGCGCAGCCACGAGAGGCGGTCCGGTCCGATGTCCGCGAGCGTGAACGCGATCTGTTCCGCGACGATCTCGCGCATGCGATGAAGACCGACATTCGCGAGGTATTGGTCGGCCTTGCCGTCGACCCAAAGCATCTCGTCGGTGTTGCCATAGACACCCGGCCACCCCAGGTCGCGGATGCGATCGATCACCGCTGCGGATCGCGATCCACTGCACAGGTCGCCGCCATGGACGACGAGGTCTGGAGCGATGGCCTGGAGGTCGGCGATGACGGCATCGAGCGCCGTCAGGTTGCCGTGGATGTCAGAGACGACGGCAATCCGCATGGAGCTAGGCCGCCCTAAAAGGGTCGCCCTACAGTCAGCTGGACTTGCCCCGCCGAATTTTCTCGATCTTCGCGTCCCGTGCGGACGTCAGGTGTTCGAGCTCGCGTCGGTACTGCTGGTCGAGCGTGTCGAGCTCGGCGGGGTCCAGCGTCCTTCGCTGCGCGGATTGGTGCAGAACCTTTTGCTCGGCGATCTTCGCGTCGTAGAAATTGCGGACCTCGGCAATCTGGGTGCGCTGCTCGTCTGTGAGCGGGACCACCGTGACGCCCTCGTCCTGGTCCTTCTTGCGCAGGCGCTCCATCGCCAGCTCGTACGCCGACTTCGGCGCGTCGTCAGCCATTACTTGTCCACCTGGAACGATGAAAGGAGCTGCTCGAACTGTTTGAGGTTCGTCGCAACGGTCTGCGCCGGGCCGGTGAACTTGACGAAGATGTTGTTGCCACCCGGGCCCTCGACGACGGCGCCGAGCAGCCTGTAGTTTGGAATCGCCTTCGAGCTCGCCGCCATGGGACCGCCCATCCCGGTGTAGCCGCCAACTGAATCGACTCGCGTGATCGTCAGCCCCCGCGCCTGCTGCTTGTCGATCTTCGCGGCTGCGGGCTTTCCGTCGGGGCCCACGATCTGACCGCGCCAGCGGTCGATATTGTCCTGCACGCTGCCGCCCTGTCCGCGGCCGAAGAAGAACACGGCGCACTCGCCCGGCTCGTGGTCGCCGGGGGCGGCGGCGACCGTGTACGTGCCGGCGCGCATCGGCCGCTCCGGCTGCGCCTTCCAGCCGGCCGGCATCGTCCATCGCAGGCCCCCGGCGGATTCGGCCGCGAGGGCGGTTGATGACAGAATCAGCGCGAGAAGCAGGAATTTCCGCCGCACGAGGCGAGTATAGATCGAAGGTCCGGCTAAAGCCGGACCCGACGCGTCACAAACCAGCTTGACAGCTCGTCCTGTCGACAGGAGGTCGCGAATGCATCGTTCGGCAGCCACGTTCATCGTCGCCGCCCACCTGGCGGTCAGCCTGATCCACGGCGCAGCCCATTCGGGCGCGGCCGTGCCGCTGTCCGCGCTGCAGAACGCCTTCGTCTGGATCGTGATCTTCGCCGGTCCCCTGATCGCGCTCTGGATGATCTGGACCGGCCGGCGATTCGGGCCGGAGCTGTTCGCGTTGACGATGGGCGGGTCGCTGGTGTTCGGAATCGTGAATCACTTCGTGGTCGAGAGCCCGGATCACGTCGCCCACATCACGTCGGAGGCCTGGCGAGTGCCATTTCAGCTGTCGGCCGCCGGTCTGGCGCTCCTGGAAGCAGCGGGAACGGCCGTGGGCATCCGCTGGTGGGCCGCGACCCGTTCTCCGCAGCGTGTCGACTAGCTTCAGTCCTACCTCTTGCGGAGAATGCGCTCGGCCTTGTCGCACAGCTCTCGCGCGTCGTCGAACGTCACGAGATCGCGCGCTTCGCTGAGGGACTGCCACCGCCGCTTGCGAGTATCGGTCGGCTCAACGGCACGACTGTACCGCACGAGGAAGTACGACACCTTGACGCGGTCCTTGCCCGACTCGTAGGTCGAGACGCCAATCGGCTTGATGATTCTGCCGTCGACGCCGCCTTCCTCGCGCATTTCCCTGAGCGCGGCCTCGGCTGCGCTCTCGCCGGGCTCAACATGCCCTTTCGGAAAGATCCACTGGCTCGGATCCCTTTTGGCACTTACGAGCAGCACTTCGGCAGACGCCCCCTCCCCGCGGACGACGACGGCACCTGCCTGGATGATCGATGGCACGGAAGAAGATTACAACAAGAGTTGGCGTTAGAATTCGGGTTCCGGGCTCGACAAACATGCTGACGGCGATCGCTCTCGACAGCGAAATGACGGCGCGCGCGGTGCTGCGGCGGCTGGCCCGCAACGGGCTATGGCTGGATCCTGGCCAGGCCGAGGCCGCGGCCCATATCAGCGAGCAGGCGGCCCGGGTGAAGAACACCCGGCCACTCGACGAAATGGCCCGTCGCCTGTCGCGCGATCCGGCGCAGTTCTCCTGTGCGATCCGGCGGCAATACGTCGCGAACATCCTCTGGTACGCCCGGCCGGCTGCTGACGTAATCAGGGCGTGCGCCAGCGCGAATCCCGACGCGAAACTGCTGGACGTCCTGAACCTGCACGAATCCGACAGCCGGCCAACCATGCCGGTCACGAACGCCGCGCTCGCACCGCCCGACGGCGTCGTCCTTGATGGCTCGCAGCCGGTCGGCACGGGTGCCGCGCGCGGCGAGGAGAGGACCGGTGCCGGCGCGGGATCAAGGCGCGGAGCGCGACGCTCGGCGACCCCCGGCGCTCCTTCAGGCGAGACTGCTGCCGTGCGGGACGTGCGAGCGTGGCCACGCCTCGACGCGCCGGATTACGTCCCTGCCTCGACTCCATTCGAGGTCGTCGTCGGCTTTGGCGCGGCGCCGCAGGCAGGCGTCGCAGGAGGCCCAATCACGATGGAGGCGCCGGCTGGAGTGGCGACGATCCCGCTCACGGTGTCGCTCGTCTGTGAGGGCGTCGATTCGCCGGCGGGTTGGTCCCAACCGATCGCAGTGTTGGTCGACAATCCGACGGCTGCGGCCGTCCGCTTTTCACTCACGGGCCGTCCACCGTCAGGAGCGATGCCCGTCACCCTGACGATGCTCGAAGCCAGGTTCATCCGCGACGGCTCGATCATCGGCACCGCGTCGCGGCCGCTGGTGATCGGACAGCCGGCCGTGACCGAGCCGCCCGCTGACGTCGGCGTTGGTATGCCGTGGCTTGCGCAGGGGTCGACGGCCGCGCCCCTGGCCGCGACCGTTGCCGACGCCGCGGATCTCACGATTGAGCTTGCCAAACCGGACCGGAACGCCGCGAACGGCTCCTACGTGTGCAAGCTGCACTCGCCGCATCGGCTCACTGTCCAGGAAGGTCCGTACCCCGTCGAGCTCGGCGACGATGCGAAGACGTTCGCGCGGATGATCGTCGACCAGGTTCGCCAGTTCAGCGGCGACGCCATCGTTGACAACCTGTTCGAATCGGTCGGTGATCTCGTCGCCGAAAAGCTGCCCGCCGAAGCGCTTACCGCCATCCGCGACGCCGCGGCGGCTTCGTCCCCGAGGCCGCCGGCGATCCTGATCGTGAGCGCCGATCCATACGTTCCGTGGGAGCTTGCGCGCCTGAACCCTCCGATGGATCCAACCCGGCCGCCGTACCTCGGCGCGCAGGCGGTCGTCGGACGCTGGCTGCATGGACGGTCAGCGCACGGCGCCCGGTCAGACGCCTCGTCCACCAGCCCAGCCGCCGAGCACGATTCCGGTCCGGCACATGGCGGTGATGGCGGGGAAGTATCGCGCGGAGTCTGGCCTGAGGGCTCTGCCGGAGGCAGAGGAAGAAGCGCAGGCGCTCGTTGGCACCTACGGTGCGGTGCCGCTGGCGGCCTCGCTGCAGTCGCTCAAGTTATTGCTCGACGCAAAGCTGGAGCAGAATTTCGAGGTCATCGGCGGCGCCGACGCGGTCCATTTCGCCGGCCACGGCGAGTTCGATCCGGCGAAGCAGGACTCGTCTGTCCTGTTCCTGAGCGACGGCGTGCCGCTGTCGTCGCTGCTGTTCCGGAGCGCGAAGTACGGCGACGAACAGCAGCCGCTCATTTTCCTCAACGCCTGCATGATCGGGATCGGCGGGCAGCTGCTCGGCGACATGGGTGGGTTCCCGGGCAACTGTCTGAAGGGCGGTTTTGGCGGCGTCGTCGGGGCGCTGTGGGAAGTCGACGACGCCGTGGCACACGCGCTCGCCCTGGAGTTCTGGCAGCGCGCCCTGCCGGCGCCGGGCAAGACCGGCGAGCCTGTCGGCGCAATCCTGAGAGACCTGCGCGCGAAGTACGCCGATCCGAACGGGTTCGAAAGCACCTACCTTGCGTACGTCTACTACGGCCACCCGCGGCTGACGCTCAGCCGCGCCGGTTGAACCTTCACGAGGTGATCGATGGCGACGCTGACCGGCTCCACGCAGCCGATTTCGCTGGGCGAGGGATACGCGCTGCGCGCGCCGGGGATTCGCGGCTCCGCGGATCTGGAGCGCCCGCGCACGCCGTCGGAACGCTCGCGGTCGCGCTCGCCGCGCGATGGGACGACGGCCCTCGACGAGGCGCTGCGCGCGACGAACGTCGCCGAGGTTCGCGAAATCGAGGTGACGGCGGTGCCCGCCGGCCCGGCTCCCGCGGCGGCGAGAGGCCGCGGCGAAGAACGCGCGGAGACCATCGAGCTGCAGGTCCCGGACCTCGGACCGGACAACGGGCAGGTCGTCCTCGCCGCCGACGAGAGCGGCGCCATGACATGGCACCTGCCGATCGGCGGCGCTTCACAGGCCGGCACCGGGGCGACACGCGGTGCAGGCGGCGTCAAGCGCTTCGTGATTCCAGCGCCGCGTCCGGCCGCGCCGGTGCCCGGCGAAACCGGGAAGCGCGGATTGATCGGCATCGCAGGCCGCCAGCTCCTGAAGGTCCTCGTCTACCCGCTCGTCGATCCGGTGATCGGCGCGGTGTCGGAAATATTCGCGGAGCGATGGGAACAGCGGTCGCGTCCGTACGGCCTGCGTACCTTCACGCCGGACAACTTCAGGATCGCCGGAGCGGGCGCCTTGTCCGATTCGGACTGGACGCGCCTCCGCGGCGGGCGGGCGCTGCTCTTCATCCACGGCACCTTCAGTACTGCGCACGGCGCGTTCGCGCTGATCGAGCCGGCCGCCTTCAAGACCCTGTCCGACCGGTACGACGGCCGGGTGCTCGCCTTCGACCATTTCACGTTGTCGCACGACCCGCGTCGCAACGTGGAATGGCTGGTGGGGCAACTGCCGGCGGGGGCGCCGCTCGACATCGACATCGTGTGCCACAGCCGCGGCGGACTGGTCGCGCGGACCATCGCCGAACAGCCGTCGGTGTTCGGGCTCGATACCTCGAGGTTGAGGGTCCGCCGCGTCGTCTTCGTGGGCGTGCCGAACAATGGGACCCTGCTCGCGCACCCGGATCACATGATGAAGATGATCGACCGTTTCACGACCGCGCTCAACGTCTTCCCGAGCGGTGTGGTCACCGAGACGCTCGAAGCGATCATCACGGCCGTGAAAGTGATCGGCCATGGCGCGCTGAAGGGGCTTCAGGGCCTGGCCTCGATGCAGCCGGACGGCGAGTTCCTGAAAACGCTCAATCAAGGGGCGCCCGCCGGAAGCGGCTACTATGCGATCGCTGCTGACTACGAGCCGACGGCTCCCGGCTTGCGCGCGCTCGTCGCCGGCTCGGTGGCCGACGGCGTACTCGATCGCGTGTTTGAGGGCATGGGCAACGATCTGGTCGTGCCCGAACCTGGGGTTTACAGCGCCAACGGCAGCGGCGCGTTTCCCATTCCGGAGGAGCGCCTGCTGCGGGTGAAGAACGACGCGGGCGTCATCCACACGACGTTCTTCGGTTACGCGCCGGCGTGGCGGAAGGTCGCCGAGTGGTTGACCTAGGCTCCGTCGCGCACTTTCCTGCGGGCCTCTTCGATGAGCGACAGGTCTCGCTCGCAGAACGGCTCGTGCGCCGGGCTGTAGTAGGACGGACTGACCCTGAGCACACCCTCCCAGGCATCGACGGCCTCTACCCAGTTCCCGGCGGCATCTTCGGAATGCGCCAGCGTATCGAGGTACTGACGCATTAGCCCAATTCGTCAGCTTGGCGGCCTGGCGCGCGGCCGCCACCCCTTCCGCGCCGCGATAGACGAGGACCAGGTTCCACGCGTACTCGTTTTGTGCCAGGTAGTCGTCCGGCTTCAAATCCGCGACGCGCGCAAGCAGCGCCAGCGCGTCTTTCGTCCAGTTCTTCAACAGGTAGTCCTGCGCGGCATCGGCCAGCGCCTCCGCGTTATTCCAGTCGCGGCCCCAGTCGAGAACCTTGAGCATGAGCCCGACCGGCAGGAGCATTGATCCGCTCGGCCGCGACGCGCTGGTCGGCGGCCGGTAGGTCACCTCCACGCGCGTCTCAGCCTTCTCGATGGCCAGCGGCTGCATTTCCCGGCCAGCCGAGTAGAGGTGAGCGTTGTTGCGGGCCGTAAGCGTCGCGAGCGGCGGGGGCGGTTGGAAGGTGATCAATCGCTCTTTCGCCGCCTGGACGGCGTCGACATCCCGGAGAGCGAATTCGACCCCGTCGACAAGCGGGAGGATTCTCAACGCGCCTGGGCCCGACTCCCATTCATCAGCGGTGAGATTAATGTCGACGCGCACAGGCACGTTGGCGCGCCAGATGGGCCTGCCCATCGAATCGGTCGCCTCGTCGAGCTGCAACAGGAATGGCGTCCATCGGGACCCGCTCAGCGTGACGACATCACCCGCATTCAAGCGAGGGACTGGTGCGAGAGCGAGCTCTCCCCCTGATCCACGACGCAGCGAGTCCGGCGTCGCCGAGAGCAGATAGCGCCCCGGAGGCACGTGCAGGACGTGGAAACCGATTGTCTCGTCAAGCGGTTCCAGGGTAGTCCCGCCGACTTTCACGACCACGTGGTTGGGCGGCGTGACGATGAACCATCGGGCCGAGTTATCAGTGGACACGATGCGGAAGTATGCGGAGTCGACGCCGGAACTCAGCCGAACGGGAAGACGGACACCGGCGTCAACGATCGTGTTCGGTACGGCGAAGGGCACCGAGTCCCGACCGAATACGAGCCACAGCGACAACACAGCCCCGGCGGCGGCCGCCACGAGCAGACCGCGACCGACTTGTCGCGTCCGCTCCATGTCGAGAGGGAATGGCCCGATCGGAAATGCCACCGCCGTCTCGCTCAGTACGAGCACGACAATTGTCGACAGCGCGCTCGCACCGCCAGCGACAATCCAGAGCAAACCCGCGCTCGTCGGCTCCGCAAGACTGACCAGGGCGATCGGGACCGCTGCCGGCAATCCGACCAGGAACGCCCAGAATGCCCGCCAGCCGAGGCCCGTCCGTTCGGGCGGCCAGAGAACCGCGCGTGTCAGAGAGGCGTACAGCGGCAGCACGACGCAGACCGCAGCTGCCGCTCCAAGCGCCATCAGCGCGAGCTCTCCGCTCGCGAGCATGCCCATGCCGCCAAGGGCCAGCCAGGCGACCGCGAGGAGCGTGGCGCTCACCCGCAGGATGATCGATTTCCAGCGGCCCTCGACACCCTTGATGGCGGCGCGCTTGCCCCCTGCCCGCCCCAGCCACCAGCCGCCCGCGATGCCGACGACCGCGGCCACGGCGCCGGCCACGCTGGTGGTGGGGAGTGCCCTGAAGAACCACTGGATTTCTCCTGTCGCCCAGGTGGCGATGCAGGCCATCATCAGTCCGATCGTCGCGGTCCACCCGGCCGAGGCGAGGAAACCGACGAGCACCCCGCGTCTGCCCCTCGCGATGATGGTGTTCCGGTTCGCCGCCAGCGTGCGTCGGCGTGCATGCCAGCGCGCCAGCAATCGCGACACACGGCCAAAGCGGTCGATCGGGCCGCCGGTCGCCGCGAACGTCGCGAGCACGTCGAGCGCCCGCCACCGTCGGCCGCGGGATTTGAGCGCTGATGCAATCTTCTCGAGGTCTGCCTCTCCAGCGTGCCGCGAGAGCACAAGAGCTGCCGCCTGGCGGACGCCGGCATCCGGGTCGTCCAGCGCGCGGTCTGCGCACGCACCAACGACCGTCGGCATCTCGCCTGCCAGCCGCGCTGCGGCGGTAGCCGCGCCGTGGCGAGCCTCGGCCGCCGGGTGCTCAAGCAGCGCGAGCAGCGCCCGCTCGCAACACGCCGGCCCGGCCACCGCGCCCCAGAACTCGACGTTGTCCACCTGTCCGTAAATGGCCGACCAGAGCATCAGCGCTCGCTGCTCATCAGTGAGCCGCAGCCGCTCGCGGTACGGGTTGATCAACCGATCGATCTGGAGGCGGCCGATGAGCGTCTCGAGCTTCGTCGGGTAGGCAGCGCGCCGGGCCGCTTCGGCAATCAAGTCGCGCGCGTCGCGGAACTGCGCGAAATCGACGTCGCGCTTGAACCACTTGACGACGCTTGGCGCCAGCCGGTCGTGGGCAAGCTCGTACCACAGCTGGCCGGTCCGCAGATCGCGGCGGACCAGCTTCTGATCCTTCAGGCAATCGAGGACCGCCTCGAGCTCTTCGACCGACGCCTTGAAATCGTGGTTGTCCTTCAGCGCCTCGAACATGATCGCCCGCTTGGTTTCCTCGGGCGTGATCAGCGCGTCGAGGACGGCGCGGCTGAGGAGGAGCATCCCCTGCGGCACCCGGCTGATCGCGTTGTCCAGGTACCGCGCGAAGAGCCCCTGGAGGCCGCCAACCTGATCGAGATCGGCTTCGGTGAGCCGGACATCGTCGCGCTGCCGCTTGATCGCTTCGCGGTACACCTCGCCGCAGGCGATCTGCAGAAGGACCGGATCGAAGTCGACCTCGGCCAGCAGGTCGACGAGCCGCACCACGAGCTGCTGATCGAAGGGGATGCTCGCGAG
This sequence comes from uncultured Acidobacteriota bacterium, assembly GCA_963825245.1. Lineage (GTDB taxonomy): Bacteria > Acidobacteriota > Vicinamibacteria > Vicinamibacterales > CAVVIG01 > CAVREM01. The sequence goes on along the minus strand of CAWGSJ010000008.1, from coordinate 335,598 downwards.
GACGAGCGGCGCGACGATCGCCTGCCGGGCGCCGAAGGCGGTCAGCGGCATGAGCCGGTACTGGTTCGACAGGATGTCAGGAAACTCGTCGCGGAAATCGTCGAGCTCGGCGAGATAGTCCTCGCGGAGGCTGATGGTCAACCGGACATCCCAGCTCGGATGGCGCACGAGGGTCGCGAGCAGATGGATGAACTCGCGGCGCGCGGCCGGCCGGCTGCGCGTGCTGATGAAGAACTCTTCGAACTGATCGAAGGCGAGGACCAGGCCTTCGGTGTGCGCGAGACGCTCGACGAGCTCGTGCAGGTCGTGCACGGTGTCGTCGCACTCGAGCCCCAGTTCCGTGGCGAGCGCATTGCGGAGATCGACGTCGGGATGCTCGAAGACGCGCACGCGAACCGGGTGGAGCCGGCGATCCCGCAGCAGCGGAAACACGCCCGCGAGCAGCAGTGACGTCTTGCCAAGGCCGGATCGGCCGTAGAGGACGAACGGTTCGTCGCCCGACGCCCGCGCCGCGACCTCGGCGATGTCGTCCTCGCGTCCGGCGAACGAGAAGCGGTCGCTCTCCTGGAAGTAGTCGAGATACCGGTACGGTCCCGACACGGCGCGGTCGACGGTGGCGGCGACCGTCATGTCGTCGCTCCCAGACCGAGGTCGGCGACGGTCTCCAGGAAGGCGTCGAGCGTCATCGGCAGCCACTGCACGTTGTAGTCGTCCCAGTAGGCGGCCTCGACCATCTGATCGGGGCTCACGAAGAACATCGGTCCCTGGTTGCGCCCGTTGCCGCGGAGCGCCCTGGTCAGGCGCCGGACCAGCAGATCGCGCGGCGAGACGCCGAGGTACAACAGGGACCGGCCGACGGTTTTCCTCGAGAGATCGGCGACGTGCGACGAGAGGTTCATCATCCGATCGAGCAGCAGCTCCTGGTCGCGCTCGGTCAGGATCAGCGAGTCGCTCTCGCTGTAGACGCCGCGCACGTGGACGAGCAGCGTCTCGTCACGGTAGCCGGCGGCCTTCTGGTCGACGCTTTGCAGCGCGCGGAACGTCTTGTGCGCGCCGGTCATCGCCTCGGTCATCAGGCCGTCGAAGTACGCACAGATGACGCCGGGAACGTCCCACGACGCGATCTGGCAGATCGCCGGCGGCGGCGGGAAGTCCTTGTAGGCGCGCTGAACGGCGGTCAACAGCTTCCAACGCTCCTTCTTCCGCTCGTAGTGCTGGCAGACGGCCGGCAGCAGCCAGACGCCGGCCGATTCCGCGTCGGCGTCCGAGCGTTCGAAGAGATCCATCCGGGGAAACTGCGCTTCGCGGGCGAGCTGTTCCGCGAGCTGTCGCGGACCTGGCGGGTTCTTGCTCCGCATCGCCCCGACGGCCAGCAACTCGGGTCCGATCACCGGCACGATGCGGCGCTCCTTGAAGGCGTCCAGCAGATCCTGGGGCAGCTCGGTTCGCGCCGCCGCGATGACCGGCTCGTCGCCGGCCCGCCTCACCAACGCCGGCGATCGGCGATCCGCGAGCTCCACCAGCGTTTCGTGCCCGGGCATCAGGTACAGCACCGGTGTGATGAAAGACTGCGGCCGGTCCTTCGTCTGGTTCTGGTAGAGGGACAGCCGCGCGGCAGTCAGCGCGAAATCGATGCGGCCCGGATCGGTGCCTGACAACAGTTCGCCGTAGAACTTCTCGGCGAACTTGATCGCCACCGTGTCTGGAATCTCGTACTGCATCGCGACGACGGCCGGCACGCCGGCGCGAAGGAGAAAGGGGCCGAGGCCGCTGAAAGTCCGGAGCGACGCCTGCGAGCCGCCATAGCAACAGTTGAGCACGATGAGCCGCGGTACGCGGCGGTGAAAGAAGGTCGCGAAGACCTCACCGTCGACCCATTGATCGGGGTTTTCCGGGTCCTCGCTGTTGAGGCGCACGCGAACCGCGTCGTCGACGACGTCGCCATGGCCGATGAAATGGACGATGTCCCAGGGCTCGGCGTTGGCCCGTTCGTTCAGGCGGTCCGGAGTGACTTCGCCCTGCAGCACCGACAGCTCGATCGCCGATCCGATCCTGCTGACGGCCATGTCGAGACCGTGCAGCTCCTTGTCGACGTTCAGCTGCGATCCCTGCGGGATGACGACCAGCATGCGCACCGGCAGCGTCTGCCTCGGTGCAAGGTCGCGGGCTTCGAGACCGGGCGTGTCCCGCACGAGAACGTATCGGGCGTCGTTCAGCAGGAAGCCGAAGCCGCGCGCCTCCTCGTACAGACACTCCCAGGGCAAATGGCGCAGCTCGGCCGGCAGGTCCAGCCGGAGCACGAACCTCAGCGGGTCCTGGCCGGCGGCCTCTTCGGCCTCTTTCCGCTCCAGCAGGAAACGCTCGCGGACGTCGCCATACAGAAGCGCCGTGAAGAGGATCGCCCCAACCTCGCGAAGGTTGTCGTAGGTAACGCTCCCATCGCCGATGGCCTTGACGACCTGGTTCAGGCGCGACGTGGGATTCAGATCGAAGTAAAAGGGCGCGGACACGGGGGGGCGCGCGGTATCGCACGTGAGGCGAACCGAGTACCCGTCGCCCGTCGAAGTGAGCGTGAAGCCGAACGTCCGCGTAAGCACAACCGTCCTCGGGAAAAGCTACCGAGCGCGCGCGACGTGTACTAGTGTCGGAGGCGGGCGAAAGGTAACACGCAGGGTACGACCGGTCAACGGATGAGACGCGCGAAACCGGTGTGTGCGCTAGCGCACGGTGGTGTAGTGCAGGCCTTCAGGCCTGCCCGGCGGACCTAAAGGTCCGCACTACAAAGCGTCACGGACTGGTGGTCCGCCGTCCTCCTACATGTGTCGTGATCCAGTCGAACTGGCGCTGCAGGCGATCGAGCTGGTGATAGTACTCGGTCAGCCCGTGTCCGGCGCGTGGGTAGAAGACGAGCTCGGTCCGGACGCCGCGGTCTTTCAAGGCGCGATAGAACTCCATCGGCTGGCCGATCGGTACGCGTTCATCGGCCGCGCCGTGCAGAATCAGTGTCGGTGTCGTGACCTTGCCGGCATGCGTGAGGGCTGAACGCTCCGTGTACAACGGCAGGTTGTCGGCGTTCGGCAGCCCCTTGAAGTACGCCGCAAGGGTGTTGGGAATGTCGTTGGTGCCGTACATGCTCCAGAGGTTCGTCAGGCCGGCGCCAACCATTGCCGCTTTGAATCGGTTCGTCTGGGTCACCGCCCAGGCGGTCATGTAGCCGCCGTAGCTCCAGCCGAGAATGGCGAGCCGCTCAGGATCGGCAATGCCGCGCGAGATGAGCGCGTCGACGCCGCTCATGATGTCGCGGAAGTCGCCCCCGCCCCAGTCGGGGATGTTGGCCCGCAAGAATTGCTCGCCGTAGTTCGAGCTGCCGCGCGGATTGGGATAGAAGACCGCCCAGCCCTGGCCGGCCCAGTGCTGGCCCCCGTCCCCGGTCGTCACGCGGTAGTTGTCGAGGAACACACCCGAGGGCCCGCCGTGCACCGCCACCAGCAGCGGGTAGCGCGTGCCGGCGGCGAAGGCGACCGGCTTCTGCAGTACGCCTTCGACCTCGACGCCGTCGCTGCTCTTCCAGCGGACGATCTCGGTCTCGCCGCGCGCAAACTCCGAGGCTTCTGGATTCAACGACGTGAGTTTTCGCGGTGCGGCGAACGTCAGATCGGAGACGAAAAGGTCGGGAGGCGTGCTGGCCGACTCGAACACGGCGGCAGCCCGGGAACCGTCGCGGGACATGCCTCCGAAGGTCGCGATCCGGCCCTTCGTCACCTGCGTGAAACGCCCGCTCGCGATCTCGTACGAGAAGATCTCGCGGTAGACGCCTTTCCCGGCCGTGAACACGGTGCGACGGCTGTCCGGCGTCCACTCGGGATCGCCAACGCTGCCGTCGAAGCCTTCAGCGCTCTTGATCGATCCCGAAGCGACGTCATAGAGCATCAGCCGCGCATTGACAACGGCCATCGTCAGCGTGCCGTCGGCGATCGGCGCCGAGCTGTTCGGATCAGAGACGAAGGCGATCGAGCGCCCATCGGGCGACCAGCGCGGCTCCGAGTCCGGACCGGGGTTCGAGGTAATCTTCCGCGTCGTCTTCGACGCGATCTCAGCGATGTAGATGTCGCTGCGATCGTCGCGAACCATCGCCGTCGGCGCGGCAGCGAACGCGATTCGCAGGCCATCGGCCGACCACGATGGTGCGCCCCGTACCGTGAACGCACGGCCCTCGGTGATTCGATCGGTCGTCTTGGCGTCGACCGAGACGACCCAGATGTGCGCCAGGCGGAACTCGTCCTCGAAGACGCGCCGATCGTCGCCGCGCTTGCGCCGTGTCTCCTCGTCAGTGGTCTCGGGCTCGCGGCTGACGTACGCGACCCGCCTGCTATCCGGCGCCCACGTGAACGATGCGACTGATTCCTTCGAGTCCGTGAGCTTCCATCCCTCGCCGCCATCTGCAGGCATCAGCCAGACCTGCGCCCGCCGATCGTCGGCGCTCGAGCCGCGCGCGCTGAGAAACGAAATATAGCGGCCGTCCGGCGACCACGCCGGCGCCGTCGCGCCGGCATCGTCGAAGGTCAGTTGCCGCGTCGATCCGTCTGCGGTGGCGACGCGCCACACCTGTGGCCTCGATTCCTTTCGCTGGGGATCACGCGACGAAGGTTCCCATTGACGCACGACGTAAAGGATGAACGTGCCGTCCGGGGAGATTGCGGGGCTTTCGACCCTCCGCATCCTCATGATGTCGTCGAACGTGACGGGCCGCGCCGCTTCGGCGGCCAGCGGCGGTGTCAGCAAGCAGACGACCAGGAGGAAGGCGCGCTTCGTCATGCTGGAACTCCTCGCGGCAGATTATAGGCGGGGGCGCGGCGTTCCCGGCGCCGCGCCTTAAGTCCGCCCCAGTCCCGAGTCCCGAGCCCCGAGCCCCGAGTCCCGCAATGTCGTGGTTCTCCAAAACCACATCGCGAGCAGCGCGAACGCAGCGAGCGAGATCCATTGCGCCGCCGCACCCGCCCACGCTGATCCGATTCCTGCCGGCACACGACCGAGGGAGAAGGCGACGCCCGCAATGGCCACGCCGACCAGGCCTTCGCCGGCGACGAGGCCGGATCCGAGGAGCGTACCCTGCTCGATCCGCGCGGCTCGGGCTTCCGGGCTCTTCGCCGTCCGTTCGGCCAGCAGCCGCAGCACGCCGCCCAGGAAAATCGGCACCATCGTTGCGACTGGGAGGTAGACGCCGACGGCGAAGGCCAGGACCGGCAGTCTCAACGCCAGCGCGAGCAAAGCGATACCGACGCCGATCGCGACCAGCGTCCATGGCAGCACGTTATCGAGCACGCCTTCGATGACCAGCTTCATCAGCGTCGCCTGCGGCGCCGGCAGCTCCGCGGTACCGAACCCGTACGCGCGATCGAGCAGGACCACGGTGAGACAGACGAAGACGGCCGACGACAGTATCCCGACGATCTCGCCGATCTGGATGCGATCCGGCGTTCCGCCGACCAGGTACCCGGTCTTCAGGTCCTGCGACATGTCACCGGCAATCGACGCCGCGATCGCAACGACGGTCCCAACAGTGAGCGCGCCCATTTTGCCGGCATCGTCGGTCCAGCCGAGCGCGAGGAAGACGGCGGACGTGCCGAGGAGCGAGGCAATGGTCATCCCGCTGGTCGGGTTCGACGTGACGCCGACCAGCCCGACGATCCGCGACGACACCGTGACGAAGAAGAACGCGAAGACGACGACGCACAGCGCCGCCACCGCGCGGTGAGCGACGTTCTCGAGCGCGCCAAACGCCTGCGGTACCAGCGCGAGCATCAGGAAGACGGCAAGGGCGCCGGCGATTGTGACCGTGAACGGCAGGTCGCGCGATGTCCTCGCCGTGTCGACCCCTGTCGCGCGCATCTGGCCTGCGCCCACACGGAAGCTCTCGATCATCGTCGGAATGCTGCGAATCAGCGTGATGATGCCGGCGGTCGCGACGGCGCCGGCACCGATGTAGCGGACGTAGCGCGACCAGATCTGACTGGCGCTCATCTGGGCGATCGTCAATTCCGTTTCCGGGAAGAACGGTGTGGTCCGTGATTCACCCCATGTCGCGATGATCGGAATGATCACCAGCGACGACAGGAGGCCGCCGCCGACCATGACGGTGCCGACGCGCGGGCCGAGGATGTAGCCGACGCCGAACAGCGCGGCGGAGATCTCGGTTCCGATCTGTCCCTTGGGCACGAACGGTACGCGTGTCTCGAAGCTGTCGGGGAAGACCTGCACGCCGCCGGCGAGGGCCTTGAAGAGCGCGCCGACGCCGAGCCCGGCAAACACTCCCTGCGAGCGGGCGCCGCCGGCCTCGCTGGCAACCAGCACCTCGGCACACGCTGTGCCTTCTGGGTACGGAAGCGTAGCGTGCTCCTTCTCGATCAACAGCCGGCGCAGGGGAATCATGAAAAGGACGCCGAGCAGGCCGCCGGCCAGCGCGAGGAGCGTCATCTGCAGGACGGTCGGGTCGAGGTTCCACAGGAACAGCGCCGGGATAGTGAAGATGATGCCGCTCGCCACCGAGCTCGAGGCCGATCCGATCGCCTGCGACATGTTCGCTTCGAGGATGCTGCCGCGCCGGCCCGCCGCGGCGAGCACCTTGTAGGCGGCGACGGTCATCACCGCGATCGGGATCGACGTCGAGATGGTCAGTCCGGCGCGAAGACCGAGATACGCGTTTGCCGCGCCGAAAATGATCCCGAAGAGAATTCCGGGAACGTACGCCTTGATGGTTGCTTCCGGCAGCCGGGTGTCGGCGGCAACGTATGGCTTGAAGTTCACGGTCGGGCTCACGTGCGCCGGTTCGACGATGGAGCCGGATCCGGCGGCTCGACGATCGGCGGTGTCTGCGGGAGTCTTTCGAAGTCGCGGGGGTTGAACGTCAGCAGCGCGTCCGCTCCGCCGTGACGAGCGGCGGCCGCGATCAACGCATCATAGCTTCGTCCGCCCCCGATCCCGGATGCCGCGAGCTGCTGGAGCAGGTCGCGGCGCGAAGCGGGGCCACGCGATCCACTGGTTGCGCCACCAGGAGCCGTCCTTGACGCTGCAGCGTGACTGGCAGCGGCTGGGGCTCGATTTCGATGACGCCGTCGTGCCAGCGGATCTCGAGCGGCATGTGGGGCTCGAGCGCCGCCTCGCGCCGGATCTCGCGCGGGATCACCAGCCGTCCCGCCGCATCCATGGTAACAAGCATGGTATGAAATATACCATGCTGAAGCGTGGCAATTGATCGTGAAGAAGGATCGATCATGGCGCGTAAAGTAACCAGCGGGTCGACGCCGCATGGCGAAAGCTCTGTTCCTTGGTCTGCCGCTCCACGGGCACACGAACCCGTCGCTGCCGCTTGTTCGCGCGCTCGTCGAGCGCGGAGACGAGGTCGTCTACTTCTCCGGCGACGCATTTGCCGACGGCATTCTGAAGACGGGCGCACGATATCGTGGGTATCAGGTCCCGTTTCTCGCAAACCTCCGCCAGCTGTCGGAACGGACCGACGAGATGGCGTGGCTGCTGACGCGGACGACAGGGGAAGTACTCGCCCGCCACCTCGACGCATTTCGTGTGGAACGGGCAGACTACATCATCAGCGACTCGGTTGCGCCGTGGGGGCAGTGGGTCGCTCAGATCCTCGACCTGCCGGTGGTGACGTCGGTGACGACCTTCGCCGTCAATCGGCACGTGCTCGCATACGCTGCTTCCCGTGGAACCCGGCCGCGGAGCGTCCGGCTCGCCTTGTCGAAGATCCGGCACGTCGGGAAGGCGGCGATGCTCGGTCGCCGGCTCCGGCGCCAGTACGGCGTCCCGGGTACCGGGATCATGGGTCTGGTGTTCGGGTCTTCGGATCTGAACATCGTCTATACGTCTCGCCACTTCCAGCCGTGCGCGGAGAGTTTCGACGATCGCTTCCAGTTCATCGGACCGTCGGTCGATCTTCGGAGCGAGCCCGCGAGTGTTCCGTCGGACGAAACCGCACAGACTGACGTGATCTATGTCTCGCTGGGCACGCTGTTCAATGCCGATCCGGCGTTCTATCGAACCTGCTTCGACGCGTTCGGAGGACAAGGTGCCCGCGTAATCATGTCCATCGGCACCGCGATCGCCGAAGCGAGTCTCGGTCCGCCGCCAGCCAACGTCGTCGTCAAGCCATGGGTTTCGCAACTGGATGTCCTGCGGCGCGCTTCGGTGTTCGTCTCGCACGGCGGCATGAACAGCGTGAGTGAGAGCCTGCACCACGGCGTGCCGCTGGTGCTCGTGCCGCAGATGGGCGAGCAGGAGATTGTCGCCAGGCGAGTGGAGGACCTTGGGGCAGGTCTCTGTATCACGAAAACAGCAGTCACGGCGGACGTGCTCCGACAATCGGTCCGTCGCGTACAGAGCGACGAGCGGTTCAGAATTCAGGCCGCTCTCGCCGGGAAGTCGTTCGCGGCCGCGGGTGGAGCCGCTCGCGGCGCCGATGCGATCCTGGCTTTCACTAGAGCTCAAGCTCGCCGCGCACACTAGGTCACGCACCATGAACGAAGCACGAGTCGCGCGCAACCGGCGGCATTTCCTCGCATGCCTGTCGGCGATGGGCCTCGGCTCGACCCTCCTGCCAGAGGCGCTCACGATCGCCGCGCAGGACGCCGACATCGTCACCATCGACATCCTCCAGGCCGCGCAGAAGATCGCGGCTGTCTCTTTCACTCGAGCCGAACAACAGGCGATTCTGACGCGACTCGACGCGGCTAGTGGATACATGGCCGGGTTTGCCGCGTTGCGCGCCGCCAATCTCCGAGACGACGAGCCGCCGTCGATTGTGTTCAATCCGGTCCCGCCAGGAAAGGTCCTTCCGTCGGGAGCCCGTGGGCTGACGTCGCGCGCCCGACGTCTCGAGACCGTCAACCGACGAGGCGCTGGCGTTTCTGCCCGTGACACATCTCGCGAGGCTCGTCGAGACGCGTCAGGTCAAGCCGTCCGAGCTCACTGAGCTGTCTCTGTCGCGACTTGCTAAATACGATCCCATCCTCCACTGCGTCGTCTCTCTCACGCCGGAGATGGCGCGGGCGCAGGCCCGCGAAGCCGACGACGAAATCGCCGCCGGCAGGTACCGCGGACCATTGCACGGCATTCCGTTCGGCCTCAAGGATCTGTTCGCCGTGCGCGGGACCAGAACCACGTGGGGAGCCTCGCCGTGGAAGGATCGGATTATCGACACCGACGCCACGGTCTATACGAAGCTCAGAGCCGCTGGCGCGATCATGGTCGCGAAGCTGTCGACCGGAGCGCTCGCGGTGGGAGCACGATGGTTCGGCGGATTGACTCGCAACCCTTGGAACGCCAACGAAGATGCGGCTGGTTCGTCGGCCGGTTCAGGCGCAGCCACGGCCGCTGGACTCGTCGGGTTCGCCATCGGCTCGGACACAGGCGGATCGATCACTGGACCGGCCGAACGAAACGGTGTTGCCGGTTTACGGCCCACGTTCGGACGCGTCAGCCGACACGGTGGAATGACGCTGGCCTGGACGCAAGACACTGTCGGTCCACTGTGTCGATCGGCCGAGGATTGCGCCCTCGTGTTCGACGCGATCTACGGCCCCGACGGCAAGGACAACAGCGTTCTCGACGTGCCCTTTCGATGGGATGCCACGGCAGACGTCCGGAGACTGCGCGCCGGCTACCTCCGGTCCGCATTTGAAAGCCGGCGTGGGGAAACCGCCAGACAACTCGCGACGCGCCGGAACAACGAAGAAGCCCTGAGGATCATCCGCGGCATGGGCGTCCAGGTGGTGCCATTCGATCTGCCCGACGTCGAGATACCGGCCATCGACTTCATCCGGTGGGCGGAAACGGCGGCGGCGTTCGACGAACCAACGCGCAGCGGCACGCTCCGCGATGTCGAGAACGGTCCCGAGCAGAGCACTCGCCCCGCCGACATCCGTGCAGGCCGTTTCATTCCCGCAGTCGAGTACATCCAGGCGAACCGGTATCGCATGCGCGTGATGGGACTGGTGGACGCCGCGATGTCCAATCTGGATCTCTTTCTCGGGACCAACAACGTGCTCACCAATCGTCTCGGCTATCCAATTTTGAGCGTCCCCAGCGGGTTCTTCGAAGGATCGGAACTGTTCCTTCTGGCGCACGCGTTTCAGTCCAGGACCGACCATCACGTGAAGCATCCAATGCTGTAGTGCCGCACGAGGGCTGTGCAAATCCTTCCTATCGTCCGGTTTCGCGGCTGGTGATTGCCTGCAGCGCGACGATGGACGAGCCGGCAGGGGCTGGACTTCGGGCCTGAAAGCGGCACGAAAGAAAAAGCCGCCCGCCCCTTCGCGCGCCGCGTATCATCACACCGAAAGAGACACGGAGTGAGCGTGCCCATTCGAAGAACGTGGCTGTCAAGGATCATCGGGGTCATCGGCGTCACCCTTCTCCTGTGCGCTGCGCTCTTCCCGACGCAGACGACCGCGCAGCCATCCATCGCCTTCGACCGCGACATCCGACCGATCCTGGCAGGGAAGTGCGTGTCGTGCCACGGCGGAGCGCTGCAGCTTTCGAAGCTCGATCTCCGCACCCGCGAGACGGCGTTGTCCGGCGGCGCGCGCGGTGCGGTGCTCGTGCCGGGGAACGCTGAGCGCAGCCGTCTGTACCGGATGGTCGCGGGGCTCGAGGAACCGGCGATGCCGATGCAAGGGACGCCGCTCGACGATTCGCAGCTGGCCTTGCTGAAACGGTGGATCGACGAGGGAGCCAGGTGGGATGGGGCAGTGGACGCTCCGCCGGCGGCCGGCAATTCGACGCTCGCGGCCGTCGAACGTCGACCGCTCACGCCTGAGGAACGCGCCTACTGGGCGTTCAAGCTTCCCGAGCAGGCTCCGGTTCCGCAGGTCGACCGCAAGGACTTCACGCACCCGATCGATCGATTCCTGGAAAAGGCGCGGGCGCAGCACAAGCTGACCGCGGCTCCCCGCGCCGATCGGCTCACCCTCGTCCGTCGTGCGTATCTCGATCTGCTCGGCCTGCCGCCGTCGCCCGCGGAAGTCGCCGCCTTCATCGCGGACGACAAGCCGGGCGCCTGGGAGCGGCTGATCGACAAGCTGCTCGCCTCGCCGCACTACGGCGAACGGTACGGGCGGCACTGGCTCGACGTCGCGCGGTATGCGGATTCGGCGGGCTTCGAGTACGACATGCATCGGCCGAACGCCTGGCGCTATCGCGACTACGTGATCCGCTCGTTCAACGCCGACAAGCCCTACGACGTCTTCCTGACCGAACAGATCGCCGGCGACGAGATGGATGGCAAGACCGAGGACAGCCTGATTGCCACCGGTTTTCTGCGGGCCGGCCCCCGGGTGCTGTTCCGGGAAAAGGACAACCCCGAGCGCCGCTTCGATTACCTGGACGAGATTCTCGGCACGATTGGCAAGGGCACGCTGGGACTGACGATCAACTGCGCGCGCTGCCACGATCACAAGTTCGACCCGATCCGGCAGCGGGACTACTACGCGCTCGAGGCGTCGATCTTCGGATACGTGGAAACCGAAGTGCCGCTGGCACCGCCGACCGAAGCGGCGGCCTATCTCGCACAGAACGATGCGATCAACACCAGGCGCGACGAGCTGAGGAAGCAGATCGCCGCCATCGAGAAGCCGCATCGCGATCGGCTGGAGCTCGAGCAGATCAAGAAGAACTTCTCCGAGGCGATTTACCGGGCGGCAGCAAAACCTGAAGCGGAACGGACTCCCGGCGAGAAGCTGCTCGCCGTTCAGGTCTACGAAGCGGTCGGTGTGTCGGGCGCGCAGATCGACCAGGCGCTGACGCCGGTTGAGCTCGCCAGCAAGCGGGAGCTGTCGGCAGAGATCGCGGCGCTCGAGAAAGAGCGGCCCCGCCCGCTCCCGATGGCGGAAATCGCGACCGACGGCGATTATCGGTTCTCGCCCCTCGGCGAAGGCGACAACGTCGTCAGCTGTCCGAAGTGCCGCATTCCACCGCCGTTCCCGGGCAGTTATCTCCACAAGGGTCCCGGCCGCTACGAAGTCCCGCCCTCGTACTTCCTGATTCGTGGTGACGTCGAGAGCCACGGTCCGGAGATGCAGCCGGGCTTCATCGAAGTGATCACGTACGGCACACCTCCGACCGTGATGCCGCGTCCCGACGGCCGCACCTCTGGCCGCCGCCTGGCGCTGGCCCGATGGATCGGTTCGCCGCAGAACCCGCTGACCGCGCGGGTGATCGTCAATCGTCTCTGGCAGAAGCACTTCGGTCGTGGAATCGTCGCCACGCTCGAAAACTTCGGAAAGATGGGCGAAGCGCCGTCGCATCCCGAGCTGCTGGACTGGCTGGCCGTCGAATTCATGAAGCGCGGCTGGAGCATCAAGCAGATCAACAAGCTGATGATGATGTCCGACGCGTACCAGATGGCCTCGAGCTTCGAGCGCGCCGCCAACTCCGCGAACGATCCGGACAATCGTTACCTCTGGCGATTCCGCCCGCAGCGGCTCGAGGCCGAGATCGTGCGGGACAGCATGCTGGCGGTTGGCGGGAACCTCAATCGCGCCATCGGTGGAGAGCCGATCTTCCCGTTCATCCCGAAAGACATCCTGGCCGGTCAGTTCCGCGGGAAGTGGGAGACCACGCCGGAAGGGCCGGCGTCGTGGCGGCGCGGCGTGTACGTCTACCGGCGCCGGTCGCTCCCGTACCCGATGTTCGACACGTTCGACCATCCGGACATGAACGTCACCGCGGGCGCGAGAAACGTCTCGACCGTACCGACGCAGGCGCTGACGCTCCTGAACAATCCGTTCGTGTTGTCGCAAGCCGAACGGCTGGCCGATCGCGTGAGCCGCGAGACGAGCGATCCGTTGGAACAGATCGATCGCGCCTATCGCATCGCGCTTGCCAGGCCGCCGGCGAAGACCGAAATGGCCATTGCCACGGATTTGATTCGCAAGCAGTCGCTCACGGCGTTCACGCATGTGCTTCTCAACCTCGACGAGTTCGTCTACATGAGGTGATGGGCGCCCGCGGCCCGCGCGAGGAGAGCGAGTCTTCGAGCGCCGCAGCGCGAACGAGCGGGGGTGGGCCCCGCGAGGTGATTGGCGCCTGCGGCCCGCGCGAGGAGAGCGAGTCTTCGAGCGCCGCAGCGCGAACGAGCGGGGGTGGGGCCCCGCGAGGAATAAAAGATGTCGCACCGATGCAGCCGGCACTTCTGGGACCGCCGGGAATTCCTGTTCCGTTCGGGCGGCGGGATCAGCGGTCTGGCCCTGGCGTACCTGCTCGACCGCGATGGGCTGTTGGCGACTCCCGCCGCAGCTGACACCTGTTCGGCACCGGCGTCCGGCGTCAATCCGTACGCACCCAGGGCGCCGCACTTCAAGCCGCGCGCGACCGCTGTCATCTCGTTGTTCATGGGCGGCGGCTGGAGCCAGGTCGACACCTTCGATCCCAAGCCGGCCCTGACGAAATTCGCCGGGGAACCGATCGACGGCCGGGTCAAGGGTGACGTGATCGTCCGGCAGGGGTTTCCCGGGCCGTTGATGCCCAGCCCGTTCGCCTTCAAGAAGCACGGCCAGAGCGGTATCGAGATCGCGGAGATTTTCCCTTCGCTCAGCCGGCTCGTCGATGAAATCGCATTTCTACGGTCGGTCTACGGCCGGTCGAACGACCACGTCCAGGGAACCTACGAGATGCAGACCGGGCAGATCAACCTCGGTTTTCCGAGCGTCGGGTCGTGGGTCACCTACGGCCTCGGCTCGGTCGCATCGAGCCTGCCGGCGTTCGTCGTCATGACCGATGCGCGCGGGGGGCCGCTGGGTGGACCAAACGATTGGAGCGCCGGCTTCATGCCCGCCGCCTACCAGGGGACGCTCTTCCGCTCCACCGGCGATCCGATCGTCGATCTCAAGCCGCCCGCCACGCTGACCGCGGAGGATCAGCGGATGCGGCTCGATGCGCTCGCCAGGCTGAACGAGCTCGACATGCAGAAATTTCCCGGCAACAGCGAGCTGGCCGCGCGCATCTCATCTTACGAGCTCGCGTATCGGATGCAGGGGTGCGCGCCGAGCGCCGTCGATGTCGCCAGCGAGTCGGAGGCAACCAAGAAGCTCTACGGCCTCGACAACAAGATCACCGAGCCATTCGGCCGGCAGTGTCTCATGGCGCGCCGGCTCGTCGAGCGTGGCGTTCGGTTCGTGCAGATCTTCGCCGGTGGCGTCGGCAACCAGAACGTCGATACGTGGGACGCGCACGCCGATATCAAGTCGAATCACACGCAGCATGCGGCCGAGACGGACCTGCCGGCAGCAGGGCTGCTGACGGATCTGAAGGCCCGCGGACTGCTGGATTCAACCCTGGTGATCATGCACTCGGAGTTCGGTCGGATGCCGATCTCGCAGCGCGGCGTCGGACGCGATCACAACCCGGGCGCACAGACGGTGCTGATGGCTGGCGCCGGCATCAAGGGTGGCCAGGTGATCGGCGCAAGCGACGAGTTCGGCTACAAGGCGGAAGAGCAGCCGATCTCGTACCACGACCTGCACGCGACGATGCTGCATCTGCTTGGGCTGGACCATCGGAAGCTCACGTACCGATTCAATGGCCGCGACATGCGTCTGACGGACGTCTACGGCACGCTGATCCCGCAGATCACGGCGTAGACGCTATCTCACAACACAGCCGGCCCGCGTCGCGAGCGAGCGCGCGAGCGAGCCACGCGAACGGAGCGCGCCGGCGCAAGCGGCGCGCGAGAGAGCGTGTCGGGGAGTCCGAGGGGCGAAGCCCCTCGGGTAAGCAGGAGAACGACGATGCCGAGTCGCAGGGCCTTCCTCAGGAACGTCGCGGGCGCGACGGCGGGCATGTTGGTCGGCGGCCGACGTGCCGTGGACGCCGCATACGGAGCGCAGGCGGCCGCGACGCGGCGCCGCGTCTCGATTGGCGGCCGCCCCATCACGGTCGTCGACATTCACGCGCATACGTTTGTCCCTGAAGTCTGGGAGGTGGTCAAAGACACGCCGCTTGCCGCGACGGTCAAAGGCAATCTCACCGGAGCGATCGCGCTCGGCCCGGGCACCCCGGCGCGCCTGCAATACATGGACAAGGAGGGGATCGATATCCAGGCGATCAATGTCAACGCCTGGGGCTATTCGGCCGAGCGCGAGCTCGCCCGCGATCTCATCGCCGTGCAGAACGAACGAATCGCAGCGGCGGTGGCCAGGAATCCCGATCGATTCGTGGGAATGGCCGCGCTGGCGCTGCAGCACCCCGACCTGGCCGCCGACCAGCTCGATCAGGCGGTCAGAAAGCTTGGATTGCGGGGCGCCGCGATCGGCGGCAGCGTCGAGGGCCAGGAGCTCTCCGATCGCAGGTTCGATCCGTTCTGGGCGAAAGCCGAAGAGCTGGGTGTCATGCTGTTCATGCACCCCCAGCAGGCTCAAGGCACGACTCAGAATCCACGACTGCAAGGGAAGGGCGGTCTGGGCAACACGATCGGCAATCCGCTCGAGACGACGGTATTTCTCTCGCACCTGATTTTCGAAGGGACGCTGGATCGGTTCCCGGGCCTGAAGATTTGCAGCGCCCATGCCGGCGGCTACCTGCCTTCCTACACCGGTCGATCGGACGCGCTCTGCGGCCGCGGCGGCGGCGCCGATTGCAAGGCGCTCAAGAGAAAGCCCAGCGAGTACTTCAGGAATCAGCTGTACATCGACACGATGATCTTCCGCGAGGAGGGTCTGCGCCACCTCGTGGCGGAGGTCGGTGCCGACCATATCTTCTACGGGACGGACTATCCGTTTGACTGGCCGGTTGGCGTCGACTTCGTCCTCAATGCCGCGTCGGTCAGCAACGCTGACAAGGAAGCAATCCTGGGCGGCAATCTGGTGAAGCTGCTCCGCATCGATGCGAAGCCTTAGGAACTGAGGCTGAGGAACTGAGGAACTCGTTTCTGAGTTCCTCAGCTCCCTAGCTCCTGAGCCCCCGACGCGTCAGCGCGTCGTCGGCCAGACCGTGCCCTGGTATTCCTGTGTCACCGGGGCCAGGCCCTTGTAGACGAACTTCTGCAGCCGTTTTCCTTCGTAGGTCTCGGTCGTGTAGATGTTGCCCTGCGAGTCGACGGCGATGCTGTGCACGCCGAACCACTGGCCCGGGTAGCGGCCGCCGTCGCCGAAGCTGGTGAGATACCGCATCGCCGTTGCGCTCGATGACGTGGATCCGGTTGTTCTGGCCGTCGGCGACGTAGATGAACCGCTGCTGCGCGTCGCGCGAGAAGGCGATGTCCCACACAGAGCCGGCGGCCTTGGTGTTCTTCGCGATGATGACGCTCGCTGACGAACGTGCCGTCCGGTTTGAACACCTGGATGCGATCGTTGACGCGGTCGCAGACGTACAAGCAGGCCGTCATTCGACAGATCCGCGCAGTGCACCGGGTTGCGGAACTGCTTGGCCGGGCGGCGCTGCCGGATCGTAGGGTCCGAGCGGCGTGTCGTCCGGCTTCGCGCCGTACGCGCCCCAGTACCGCTTCATCTTGCCGGACGCCGCGTCGAGCACCGCGACGCGGTGATTCAGGTAGCCGTCCGCGATGTAGGCCTCGTTGGCCTTCGCGTCGACGGTGATCTTCGCGACGCGGCCGAAGTTGTCGGGATCGTTGCTGCCGGCGGCGAACGTCGGGTTGCCCTCCGTGTTCTTCCCGCTTACTCGCGCGCTCGGCTTGCCGTACTGCGCCACGAACTTGCCGTCGCGCGTGAACTTCACGATGTGCGAGTCGCCGGGCCCGTTGCCGCCGATCCAGACGTTGCCGGTGTGATCGACGAAGATGCCGTGATTCGACGCCGGCCAGTCGAAGCCCTGGCCCGGGCCGCCCCACGACCGAACAAGCCCGCCCGCCTTGTCGAAGACGAGCACCGGTGGCGCCGCCTGGCAGCACTCGGAGGTCTTGAGCTCGAGGCCGCGTTCGTCGTTGTTCAAGATTGGCCGCGCCGCGGTGGACGAGCCAGACGTTGTCCTGCGCGTCGACGGTCACGCCGATCGTGTTGCCGAGCAGCCAGTGATTCGGCATCGGCTTCGGCCAGAACGGATCGACTTCGAACCGCGGCGCCTGCGGCTTACCCTGGGCCTGGGCGATCGCCGCGCGTCCAAGGAAGCCCTGCGCGACGAGGAGCATGCCGAGCAGGGCGAGAAATGCTGTCCCGATCCAAGACCTTACGTTTCATACGGCCTCCAGATCTCCCAACGTCGCGGTCCGGCTGAAGCCGGACGCTACTTCGGTCCGGCTTCAGCCGGACACTACTGCTGACCGGTCGGGCGTGTCTCGCTCTGTGGCAGCGCGAACGCCAGGTACTCCCCCGTGTAGTTGCCGCCGCTGACCGCGACGATGATGTACTGACGGCCGTCGACCGAGTAGGTCATCGGCGACCCGCTCTGCGGCGCCGGCATCAGCAGCTCGCCGACCTGCTGGCCGGTCTTCTTGTCGTAGGCGCGGAGCATCGCGCCGCGCGGACGGTTGCCCGGGTTGGTGACCTGGGGATCGCCCATCACGACGACGCGTCTTCGTCACCATCAGTCCAACGCCCGCGGTGCCGGGCTGCCCGGTCTTCGGGATGTTCAGCCCCTTGCAGCGCCGGGTGATTGCGGATGTTGTCGGGTGTGTCGCCGTGCGGCACCTGCCACACGATCTCGCCGCGATCGAGGTTGACGGCCGGTCAGCACGCCATACGGCGGCTTGACGATCGACAGACCCTGCACGTTGAGGCCCTGCGATGCCTGCGCCGCGAGCTTCGCCGGTGCGGCCGGAGCGGCCGGCTTCGCGGCGGCGCCTTCGGCTGCCGGGGAGGTCGTCGCGCGTGCGCCGGCCCGAGTCGGCCGAGCAGCAGTCGCCGGGTCCGAAGATCTCGCGGAACGGCTGGCCGCCAAGACCCGAGACGTAGCGGATGTCGGTGAATCCCTTCGGCGGCTCGACGAGCGATGCGCGACGAGATCGGCACGTTGCCGGCCTGCGCGAACACGGTGTGCAGTCTCGGGATCGTACGCGGAGCCCGGCCAGTTGGTCGCGGTGCCAGGTCCGATGGCGCCGAGGAGCGGTCCGTTCACGTTGCCGAGAATCGGCGGGTTGAACGGCGACGGCGCGTACTTGTAGAACTTCAAGACCTCGAGCGCCTGCTGCCGCAATTCCGGCGTGAAGTCGATCACGTCGTCCGGCACCCGCAGGTAGTTACGCGCGTAGGCGGGCGGCTTGGTCGGGTGCGGCTGCGTCGGCGACGTCTTCTCGCCCGGCACGTCGGACTGCGGAACCGGCCGCTCCTCGATCGGCCAGATCGGGTCGCCGGTCGCGCGGTCGAGCACGTAGAGCCACCCCAGCTTGCTCGGCTGCGCGACGACCTTCCGCGGCTTGCCGTTGATCGTCACGTCGGCGAGCAGCGACGCGCAGCAGTTGTCGAAGTTCCAGATCGGATGGTGCACGAGCTGGTAGTGCCACTTGCGTTGACCGGTCTTCAGGTCGACCGCGACGAGCGTCTCGGCGAACAGGTTGTTGCCGGGCCGGTGGCCGCCGTAGAAATCCGACGTCGGGGTTTCGACCGGCAGATACGCGAGACCGAGCTCCTCGTCGACGCTGATTTGCGTCCACACGCCGGTGTTGCCGTTGTACGACCAGGAGTTCTCTTCCCACGTGTCGTTGCCGAACTCGCCCGTCCGCGGAATCGTGTTGAACCGCCACAACTGCTTGCCGGTTCGCACGTCGAACGCGCGGACGAGGCCCTTGGTGTTGTTGTGCGTGTTGACCGTCATCCCCTCGCGGAACGCCGCGCCGACGATGACGGTGTTCCCGGCGACGGTCGGAGTCGAGTGAATGCCGATCTCGCCGCTCTCGAGATCGATCTGCTGGTCGGCGCCCCGGATGGCGCCGGACTTGAGATCGACGACGCCCTGGTTGCCGAACGACGCGACCGGCTGCCCGGTCTTCGCGTTCAGCGCGACGAGGCGATAGCCGGTGCGTGTTGTAGAGGATCCGCTCGTCGCCGCGGCCGTCGGTCCAGTAGGCGACGCCGCGACCCGAGAGCTGGCGCGGCGAGAGCGCCGGCGCGCTTGCCCTCGCGCAGGCTGTGCGACCAGATGCAGCTCGCCGGTCTTCGCGTCGAGCGCGATCACCGACCGTCGCGTGCCGGCCGTCGTGTAGAGCACGCCCTTCACCATCAGCGGCGTGCCTTCGAGCTTGTACTCGGGGAACGGGCCGAAGTTGTCGGTCTTGAACCGCCAGGCGACCTCGAGCTTGCTGAAGTTCGCGCCGTTGATCTGATCGAGCGGCGAGTAGCGGCTGCCGGTGAGATCGGCGGTGTAGTGCGGCCACTCGCCGTTCTTCGTGCTCGGCTGGCCGCTGCGCCGCGGTTTGGCCGGCCACCGGGGCCGTCGTCCAGTGCATCGTGGAGACCGCAAGGGCCAACGCGCCGACGAACGAAACCCACAGCATCAGCGACCGATAGCGTGTGATTCTCATCCCGACACCCCCAGGTGCGGGGAATTCTACTCTGATTCGGGCCGCCTTCGCGCTTCGCGCTACGGCGCCCAAGGGCTCGGGACTCTGGGCTAGGGCCCAGAGACTCGGGACTCGGGACTTCGCACTCGGGCGCTAAAGCTTGCAGTCTGGACCGACGAGAACCTGAACGTGGCCAAGCGCGGGCATCATTCGGTCTACGTGGTCTACCTGCGGAACCCGAAACGTGACGGCAAGGCCGGTTACTACGTCGGCATGACCGGCCTCTCGCCGGAGCAGCGGTTCGAGAACCACCGCAACGGGATCAAGGCGGCGCGGGTCGTGAGGAAATTCGGGATCCGGCTCGTGCCGAAGCTTTACGCGCACCTCAACCCGATGTCGTACGCGCGTGCGAAGGAGATGGAGGTCATGCTCGCCGACAGCCTCCGCAAGCGGGGGTATGTGGTTTTTGGCGGCCACTAAGTCGAAGGAGAGGAGCTGTAGTCAGAGCAGCTGCAGCGGTTGAGCGAATTCTGGCGGGTCGTCGTCGAACATCAGCGGTGATTGGCCCCACTCGCGCAGGCGGTGGCGGCGCAGAAGGGCGACGGCGATGATCAGGATCCCGGCCGCAATCAGGAAGCGGGATGGATGGAGGCGGCTGAGCGAGGTCAGCCCTGCGCCGATGGTGGTGAAGAATACGTACGAGACGAGTGCGATCAGGAACGTCAGCGCGACGTTCCGCTTGCCTGGAATATAGCCGCAGGTGAACGGGATTCGCCGCCAGGTGCGGATCGCGAGCTCGACGAGAAAGACGCCAGCCAGATAGGCAATCGGTAGCGCCGTCACGGCATCGGCGCCCAGCACCGCCAACTGCAGGGGACAGCTGCAGACCAGAACCGGCCAGACCACCAGTCGCATGAAGAGGCGCTCGACGGCGTCCAGTTGCGCCGCGCGATGCTCGTCGTCTTCGCGCAGCCGGAAGATCCAGTTGGCGCGGGGATCCTGGGGCAGCATCAGCGCGGCGCGCAGGCCCGTGACGCCGGTCAACAACAGGACGAACGGCAGCGTCGTGACCGCGGAGACCAGCCGCGGCGGCGGTACGCCGCCGTCACGCAGCCAGCTCAGAAGGCCGCCGCCCAGCAGCCCGTTGAGGCTCCATCCCACCCCGCAAGCGGTCACTCCGAGGAAGACGACCTGGTGCAGTGGACTTCGCCAGAGTGTCCTGATGGAAAAGCGTGCGACCACGCCCGTCAATGTCGTCGCGTCCGGCTTGACGTGGACCGCTCGCCGCGCTCGGACGCCGGCCGCGTGGCTCTGACTCAGCATCAGCACGTCGAACCGCCGGTACAACACCACATAACACGCCGCCACGATCGCAGATGTCAGGGCCAAGGCTGCCAGCGCGATGATGCCCATCTTGATGTCGTAGCCGTCGGCCGCGCCAAGCGCCGCGCGCTGCAGACCGACGAACCACGCCGGCGGCGCGAGATACAAGAACGCCGATTCGGCGCCGAATCCTCGTGCCTGGCTGGGCAAGCGGCCGGCCAGCGGCATGAGCAGGATGACGCCGCACAACATCGTCGTGCGCGCGCCGACGGCCATCGGCCGCAACAGGCCGCGGGGCGCGCAGAGGAGGATCAGACCCTGCACCGCCATTACGGCGGTCGCCGCGAAGAGCGACGCCAGCATGCTGGCGCCTGAATTCACGAAGGCGCGGGCCATCCAGGGACCGGCGTGCGGGCCGCCGCTGATCGCCGTGTACGGCACCTGCAACGCCAGCGAGACAACGACGATCGCCAGGCCGAGGTACATTGCGACGGCGCGCAGCTTCGCCGAGAACACGAACGCCCGGCTGACCGGCAGCGGTGTCAGCACGCGGAAGTCGGTCTCGTCGGGGAACATCGAATCGCCGGCGAACGCCGCGGCAAAGGCGGAGAGGAGCATGGCGAAGGCGAACGTCATCAGCGTGTCGCCAATCACCATCGCGACATACACCTCCGGAATGCCGCGGATGCCGGCGTACTTCCCGAGCATCAACCGGGGGAGAAACAGGCCGATCGTGATGACCGCCGACAGCGCGCCCAGCAACGCGCGGCGCACGCCGTCGGAACCGTCGCTCGTCATGAAGCCGACGTCGAGGAAATGACGGACGAAATGGCGGGTCAGCGCTCTCCCGGCGTCGGTCATGCGGTGCGTACCACGTCGAAGATCTCGCGCGCCAGCGCCGAGTAATCGTCGGGCGCGGTGACGGCGATGAACACGTCCTCCAGCGACTGCCCCGTGTCGCCGCCGAGGCGGCGGCGCACGTCTTCCTCGGCGACGATGCGCCCGTGGGAGAGAATCACGACACGAGAGCAGACCCGTCTGCACCACGTCGAGCCGGTGCGAGCTGAACAGCACCATGCGTCCTTCCGCCGACAGCAGCGTGAGCAGCGCGCGGAAGAGCAGCCCGGCGGTCACATCGAGGCCCGAGAACGGCTCGTCGAGCACGAGCAGGTCCGGATCGTGCAGCAGCGCGGCGGCGAGCAGCACGCGCTGGCGCATGCCTTTCGAGTACGCCGACATCGCGGCGTAGCGGCTGTCGTGCAGGAGGAACAGCCGGAGCAGCCGGTCGATCTTGTGCGCCAGGAGCGTCGGCGGCAGGCCGCGCAGCGTGCCGGCGAGCGTCAGGTATTCGCCGGCCGTGAGCTGCGTGTAGAGATAAGGCTCTTCCGGGACGTAGCCGATCCGGCGCTTGTAGGCTACCGGATCCTCGCCGAGCGTGCGGCCGTCGAGCGCGATCGATCCGCTGGTCGAGTCCAGCAGCCCGACGACCATGTTGACCGTGGTGCTCTTGCCGGATCCGTTCGGACCGAGATAACCGAGGATTTCGCCGCGCTGGATCGTGAAGTTGACGCGATCGACCGCGAGAAAGCCACCATACCGCTTCGTGAGCGCGCGGGCCTCGAGCATCGGAGGCCAGATCAGCGCTTTCGTGCGCTGCGGCGGTAGAGCAGGGGACGCAGGAACCAGAGCGTGAAGATGATCGTGCTGGCGATGACCAGGAGCACGCAGGCGGTGAGCAGGATCAGCGTGACCAGATCGCGGTCACTGGGCTTGACGTTCGCGAAGAACGGTCCCTTCGGCGTGATGGTCTGCGCGATGGCTGCCGTCGACAAGGCAATGCCGAACGAGACGATGGCAATCAGCGGGAGGTGCGTGCGCATCCACTGCAGGGTCAGGCTGCGCGCGACGTCGACGGCAGCTGCCGGTCCACACGCCGATCAAGCCGGTCCACCGGCGTTCGATCCAGGCCTCGTCGCTCGCGTCGGCGAAGTCGAGCGCCATGTCGGACGCGAAGTCTTCCTGGAAACGGGCGGGGTACAGGCGCAGGATCGCGCGGTAGATGACGTCAGCGACGGACGATCGCGCCACCATCTGGGACCTCCGATCAACCGCGGGACGGCCGCGCCGCGACCCGCCGCGCGCGGGCGGTGCGGACGAGCGTCTCCATCCGTTCGACTTCCACCTTGAGCGCCGCGCGGCCGGACTTGGTCAGCTGGTAGTACCGGCGCCGCTCGTCGACCGGCCGCGCCGGCCCGGCCGCTTCTTCGACGAGCCCCTGTTCCATCAAGCGCTGGAGCGTGCCGTACAGCGTGCCCGGGCCCATCCGCACCGCGCCGTCGGTCTGCCGCTCGACGTCCTTGAGGATGGCGTAGCCATGCCGCTGGCCCTCGGCCAGGGCCAGGAGCACGTGGAGCACGGCAGGCGTCAGGGGAGTCAGCTGCGTCACCGGTCTATACCCGCGGCAAATGTATCCGTAACGGATATACTCGTCAAGCCGGGTGTCCAGCGCAAGGTGCTGGGTGGACCGGACAGGGTGCTTGCTGGACGTGCAGGGTGCTGCGGATGCAGGGTGCTCGTGAATCGAGCAACGTGCTGAACGGCGCAGAAGACGACGGTGATGTTGGCGGCGGGGTGGTGCTCGTCGTGGCGGGGGTCGTGTGGGCCGTCGCGGCGTCGCAGACTGCCGACGCATCGTACGTGCCGCAGGTCGGCTCGCCAGCGTTCACCGGGCGCGGACGGCCCGCAGGTGGTGATCGACGAGGCGCACTACAACCTTCACACGGTGTCCGGCACGTACGCGCCGTTCGCCGATTTGCTGCGCCGCGACGGGTTCTGGGTGCGGCGGAATGTCGGGCCGCTGTCGGCCGCGGCGCTCCACGATAGCTACGCCAGCCGCTTCGACTCCCGCGTCGTGCTCGTCGTCTCGAACGCGCTCGGATGGCGGGGGATGCTGCAGCAGGCGCTGAATGCCGGCGGCCTCGAACGCCTGGTGCGCGTGCAGGGCGCGGCGATCTCCGCGGAAGAAGTCGCCGAAATCGAGGCGTGGGTGCGCGCCGGTGGATCGCTCCTTCTGGTGGCCGATCACGCGCCGGCCGGCGCGGCGGCCGCCGGCCTTTCCGCCGCGTTCGGCGTCGAGATGACGAACTGGTGGGCCGAGGACGAGAAGCGCATCACGACCCCGAGACGTCGAACCCCGGGTTCCTCGTGTTCACGCGCGACGGCCGGCCTTCTGGGCGACCATCCGATCATGCTGGGCCGGAGTCCCGGCGAACAGGTCCATCGCGTCATGACGTTCACCGGTCAGGCGCTGCGGCCGGGCGCCGGCGCCGCGCTGCTGACGCTGTCGAGCACGGCGCGCGAGTATCCGTTCCGGCAGTCCCGGGAAGTACGAGGGGCGTTCGGCGGCCGGGCTGGCGCAGGCCGTTGCGCTCGAACACGGGGCCGGCCGGGTCGTCATTCTCGGCGAAGCGGCGATGATTACCGCCCAGACGACCCGGTTGCCCGACGGCACCCTCCGTCGGTTCGGCATGAACCGCGACGACATCGACAACCGCCAGTTCGCGCTGAACGTCATGCACTGGCTCACCGGGTTGCTGTGACCGCCGGGCACGGAGATGGCGGAGGAAACGGATTAACACAACGGCGAAGCAACGGAGTCAGAACGGAGAAGAATTCAAGATCAATGATGTCTTCTCCGTTCTCTCCGTCGCCTCCGTTTTCAGCATGGAAAATGGCTTAGAATCGCGCCCGTGAGGAGTGCGATGGTGAAGCCGACAGCGGGCCTGAAGGTCCGCACGACAGCTGTCCTGTGCGTCGTCGCGGCGCTCGTGGCGATCCCGTACGCCCAGGGCCGGAACGCGCCGAAGATCACGACGCCGAAAGAACAATTCGGCAAGAACATCGGCGACGACTACTTCCTGGTCAACTACACGCAGTGGGTCGAGTACCTCCAGAAGATGGACCGCGAGTCCGACCGCATGACGGTCGTCGAGATCGGCAAGACGGCCGAAGGGCGCACGCAGTACACCGCCATCGTCACGTCGCCTGAGAACCACAAGCAGCCTGGCGCAGCTCAAGGAGATCAACCGCCGCCTGGCGCTCGCCGACGGCCTGACCGACGACCAGGCGCGACAGCTCGCCCGCGACGGCAAGATCGTCGTCTGGATCGACGGCGGGCTGCACGCGACCGAGGTGCTCGGCGCGGCGCAGCTCATCGAGCTGACCTACCGGCTGAACAGCGCGCACCGACTCGGAGACGATCCGGATCCTCAACGACGCGATCGTGCTGCTGACCAACATCAATCCCGACGGCATGGAGCTCGTGTCGAACTGGTACATGCGCGAGCCCGACGAGCGCGCGCCGGTCGACCGCCGGCGTGCCGCGGCTGTACCAGAAGTACATCGGCCACGACAACAACCGCGACTTCTACATGATGAACCAGCCGGAGAGCGAGAACGCGAACCGGATGATGTACCGCGAGTGGTATCCCGGCCATCATGTACAACCATCATCAGACCGGTCCGGCCGGCGCGGTGCTGTTCGCGCCGCCGTTCCGCGATCCGTTCAACTACCACTTCGATCCGCTGATCCCGCTCGGCATCGACTGGTCGGCGCGGCGATCCACACGCGGCTCGCCGTCGAAGGCAAGCCGGGCGCCGTGATGCGGTCGGCGGCGAGCTACTCCACCTGGTTCAACGGCGGCATCCGGACGACGTCGTACTTCCACAACCAGATCGGCATCCTCACCGAAATGATCGGCAACCCGACGCCGATCGCAGATTCCCGTTCGTGCCGGAGATGCAGCTGCCGCGCGGCGACGTGCCGAACCCGATCGCGCCGCAGGCCGTGGCACTTCCGGCAGTCGATCGAGTACTCGATGACGACCAACTACGCCATCCTCGACATCGCGTCCGAGCGCAAGGAGGACTTCCTCTTCAACATGTACCGGATGGCGAAGAACGCGATCGATGACGGGAAGCCGCGACCACTGGACGATCTATCCGAAGCGCATCGACGCAGTCCGAGCCGCGATCGCCAGGCAGGACGGCGGCAGCGGGCGCGGCGGCGCGCCGGTGGCGTTCTACAACGACGTCCTGCACGACCCGGCGGCGCGCGATCCGCGCGGCTTCATCCTTCCGTCGGATCAGCCCGACTTCCTGACCGCGACCAAGTTCGTCAACATCCTCATCAAGGGCGGCGTCGTCGTGCACCGCGCGACGGCGCCGTTCACGGCCGGCGGGAAGTCGTATCCCGCCGGGTCGTACGTCGTCAAGACGGCGCAGCCGTTCCGTGCGCACGTGATGGACATGTTCGAGCCGCAGGATCATCCGAACGACATCCCGTATCCGGGCGGGCCGCCGCGGCCGCCGTACGACGTCACCGGCTACAACCTCGTCGTACTCGATGGGCATCGTGTTCGATCGCATCCTCGACGGCTTCGACGGCCCGTTCGAGAAGCTGCCTGACGTGATCACGCCGTCGCCGGGACGTTTCACCGCCGCACCGCAGGGCGGCGGCTACGTCATCAGCACGCAGGTCAACGACGCGTTCGTGGCCGTGAACCGCCTGCTGCAGGCGAACCAGGACGTGTCTGGCGAGGCCGCGCGGACGTTCAACGCGGGTGGTCGCTCGTATCCGGCCGGCACGATCATCGTGCCGGCGAACGCGACGACGCGCCGCATCCTGCAGAAGGTCGCCGCGGACAAGGGCCTGACGATCGATGCCGTCGACAGCGTTCCGGCCGGCGATCGCGCGACGTGCCGCTGCGTCCGGTGCGCGTCGGCTTGTGGGACACCTACGGCGGCTCGATGCCGTCGGGCTGGACGCGGTGGCTGCTCGAGCAGTTCGAGTTCCCATTCGAGGTCGTGTTTCCGAAGACGCTCGATGAAGGCAACCTTGCGAGCAAGTTCGACGTGCTCATCTTCGTCGACGGCGCGATTCCCGATGCGCGACGGCGCCGGCGGAGGGCAGCCGCGGCCGGAGAGCATTCCCGCGGAATTCCGCGACTGGCTCGGCAGCGTCTCCGTGTCGCGCACGGTGCCGGAACTCCGCAAGTTCGTCGAGGCCGGCGGCCGGCTGCTCGCGATCGGATCCTCGACCGCGATCGGCTATCACCTCGGGCTGCCGATCCGCAACGCGCTGGTCGAGCGCGGCGCTGCGGGCGATTCGACGCCGCTGCCGTCCGAGAAGTTCTTCGTCCCCGGCTCGATCCTCGAGGCGCGGGTCGATACGTCGCACCCGCTCGCCTACGGCATCCCAGATCGCGTCAACGTGTTCTTCGACGACAGCCAGGCGTTCCGGCTGCTGCCCGACGCCGCCTCGCGGAAGGCGTCGTGCCGGTGGCGTGGTTCGGATCGGCGACGCCGCTCAAGAGCGGGTGGGCGTGGGGCCAGCAGTACCTCGATCAGACGGTGCAGATCGTCGATGCGCAGGTCGGCAAAGGGACGCGTGGTGCTGTTTGGCTCCGGAAATCGCCTGGCGCGCGCAGCCGCACGGCACGTTCAAGTTCCTGTTCAACGGGATCTATTTGCCGTAACCACGCTTCGTAGTGCGTGCCTTTTAGGCCCGCCCGGACTGTTCGGGAACGGTCAGTTGAAATCCAAGAATTTGTTGCCCCGTATTGGTAGTCGCTCAGGACGCTAGATTCGCAACCCTCTCGCGGCCGGGCCCGTCTAACCTCTCCGTATGCTGAGCCTTCTGGCTGCCGCGTCCATGACGGCGATGATCGCAGGCTCACCGGAGCCGGCGGCGCAGCGCCCTGTCGATCTCCCCACCGTCACCATCAGCGTTCACTCGGCGCCCGCGATTTCGCCGGTGATCATCGACCGCACGCTGGAAGAAGCGAGTGCGATCTGGCGACCAACTGGCGTCACGTTCAAGTGGCAGAAGGCCGAAGCCGTGCGTGCGGAAGTCACCCCGCCTCGCCCGACGCGGCCGCGCGTCCTCATCGACGACAGCCGCGGGACGCCGCGCGGCGCGGCCTCACCGATGGGCTGGGTCAACTTCGTCGACGACGAACCTGACGGCGACATCCATATTTCGCACGCGAACGCCGAGCAATTCGTCCTGTCGGTTGGCGGCGTCGGCGGCAGCGCGAGGCGCATCACGCCGGCCGAACGCTTCCTCCTGCTCGGCCGAACCCTCGGCCGCGCGCTCGCGCACGAGATCGGCCACTACCTGCTGAAGTCCAAGGAGCACACCACCAACGGCCTGATGAAGGGGCGCCGCACCATCCAGGAATTCATCCACGCCGAGCGAGAAGGCTTCGAAGTCGACACGGCGCAGCGCGAGGCGATCGTGCGGCGGATCAGGGAGCTGACGCGGATCTAGCGCAAGCGCCTGCGGCCATGCCGAGCCGAGGAACCGGTTCTTATCCGAGGCGAGGCATCAGCGTAAGTTCGCGGCGGGGGTGGGGCCCCGCCGCCATTGGAAAAAAGTTGACAGCGCAGCTTTGCGACTAGTGATCGCCAGCCGGTACGAGATCCGGCGACGCGACGAAGTTGTACAGGTGCCGGCCCGCGATTTCGTAGATCACGACGTCCGCGCCCTCTTCGGTCACCTGTTCCGGAATGAAATCCTTCTGCCAGAGAAAGACCGCGCGGCTGAAATGCTCCGCGAGGAACGGGGCGAGTGCGGTCGTGAACGAGTCGCGGAAGATCACCGCGCGCGGCAGGTGCGAGCCGGGAATCGCCGTCACGAGGCGGCCCAGCTCGGCGGAAAGGTCGGCGCCCGGCGGATCGACGACCTTCGCCAGGCGGCGCCGCTTCGGCACGAGCGCGAGATCGACCTCTCGCAGCATCCGGTTGAGGCCCATCATGCGCGCGAGGTCGAGCCCGCCGGTTTCCCGCTCGACCTCTTCGAAGTCCGAGCGCTTCCAGGCGGCCGGGACGGCGGGATCCTGGGCGCGCAACGCCGCGACGATCGACTGGTAGGCGACCAGCGCGCCGCGCGCGTTCCAGTGCGAATCAGTGAGGTGATACACCCGCTCGCCCGACTTCGCGGCCTCGACCGCCGGCCGCACGTCGACCGCCACGCCGCTGGCGGCGACAGCCTCCAACACCTGGTCCATCCGGCGCGATGGTCCGACCTGGTGCATCGACGCCGGCATGTGCTCGGGGTAGATGACGTGCTTGTCGGGCGCGATCGTGAAGACGTAGGCGGTGCCCCGGGCGCGAAGCCAGTCGCGCGAGCGCACGACCGTCTCTCGCCAGGCCTCGACTTCCCGCTCGGTCAATGGACTGCGGCTGACGTAGTCCTCGACGGCATCTGACTCGCCGTAGTAGAGCCAGCCGTCGCGGCCGCGGATGACCGACGGCGACGGGGATGCGTTCAGGCCGTACTCGACCCGAGCATTCAGTCGAACGAGCGTCGACCGCAGGCCGAAGTGATCCGAGAACCACGCGAAGACGCCTTTGTTCAGCATCGCCAGCTCGCGGTTCTCGGTCTGCGGATCGCCGCCGTCGACGCCGGTCAGGTTGACGACGAGCGGTGTACCGATGGCGGCGAGGAACAGGGCCACCTGGACTGCGGCGAGGCGCGCGCCTCTAGAACCGGAAGTAGATGAATGGGTCATAGCTCCGGCCCGCAATCTGCAGAATTGAGGCGAAAAGCATCACCACGAGCGCTGCGGTCGCGGCGGCTTCCACCAGCCAGCCAGGCCCTTTGACTTGGCTCAGGGCAGGCCGATCGAGGGCGCGGCCAATCGCCGCGACGATCGGCACCGACCCGATAACGCCGGCGACCAGTGCGAGCGAGACCTCCGGCGTCAGGAACCAGGCGACGTCGAAGGGCTTGATGCCCGGCGCGCTGACTCCCGCCATGGCGCCGAGATACGCGAACGCGGCGTGCAGCGTGTCGGCGCGGAAGAACACCCAGCCGATCATCACCACGAGGAGCAGATACGCGTGGCGGATTGGCGCCGGCAGACGCCGGACCAACCCGGCGAGGCCCGATCGCTCCGCGACGAGGAACGACCCGTGATACAGGCCCCAGACGACGAAGTTCCAGCTCGCCCCGTGCCACAGGCCGCACAGGAAGAACACCAGGACGAGGTTGCAGGTACATCCGTCCCGGGCTGACGCGGTTGCCGCCGAGCGGGACGTACAGGTAGTCGCGGAACCACGACGAGAGCGAGATGTGCCAGCGGCGCCAGAACTCCTGGACGGTATCGGCGACGTACGGCCACCGGAAGTTCTCGGGGAACCGGAAGCCGAACATCCGGCCGAGGCCGATCGCCATGTCGGAGTAGCCCGAAAAATCGAAGTAGATCTGCAGCGTGTAGCAGACGATGCCCGAGCCACGCGTGGGCCGGGGTCAGCTCCGCGGGCGCCAGCGCGAAGATGCCGTCGGCGGCGCTCGCGACGTTGTTGGCGATCAGGACCTTCTTGCCGAGCCCGACGACGAAGCGGCGGACGCCGGCGGCGAAGTCGTCCATGGCCGACGACGCGGCGGGCGAGCTGGTCGGCGATCTCGCGGTAGCGGATGATCGGGCCGGCGATGAGCTGCGGAAACAGCAGCAGATACAGCGCGGCGTGGATCGGGCTCTTCTGGGCGGTCGCGTGGCCGCGGTAGACGTCGACCACGTACGAGATCGCGTGGAACGTGTAGAACGAGATGCCGATTGGCAGCAGCACCTCGGGAGACGGCAAACGGCGCGACGTTCAGCGACGCCAGCATGCGCGTTCGACGTTGTCGGCGAAGAAGTTCGCGTACTTGAACACGCCGAGCACGGCAAGGTTGACGCCGATGGCCGCGGCCAGCCAGCGCTCGCGACCGGGCGTGATTGTCGGGCGGGCCTCTCCGGCCCGCTGCGACCGCAATCGCCATCAGGTAGTTGAACGTGATTGACGCCAGCATCAGCCACGTGAACGCGCCGCCGCCGCGCGCGTAGAACAGCACGCTCGCCGCCAGACAGCAGGACGTTCGCGTACTCCCCGTGCGGCGCTTCACGTAGGCCGACCCTTTCAGGGCTGGCAGGAAATAGAGCGCCAGCAGGACCGGCAGGAAGAGGAAGAGAAACGAAGGTTCGGTGAAGAGCAACGGGACAAGGGTCTAGGCGGGCTCTTCGGTTTTTCGAACACGAGGACGTGCTGCCGAGGCAGCTCGGTGCCGACGCGCGCCAGGCGGAAGCCTTCGGCCTCGACCTCGAGCTTCGCTTCGGCGACGGTCATCTTGTGCTCGATGCGAATCGGGATTGACGGGTCCTCCTTCTTGTACTCGAGGAGCACCAGCCGGCCGCCGGGCTTCAGCGCAGCCCGCATGCCGCGCAGCATCTGCTGCGGCTGCGAGAACTCGTGATAGACGTCGACCATCAGGATCAGATCGAGTGTCTCCGGCGGCAGCCGCGGATCGTCGATCGCACCCTGGACGGGCGTGACGTTGTTGAGGCGCTCCTTCTGCAGCCGCTCCCTGAGCATCGCCAGCATCTGCGGCTGGATGTCGGTGGCATACACGCGGCCTTCGGGGCCGACGCGGCGCGCCATGCGCACCGTCATGTACCCCGACCCGGCGCCGACGTCAGCGACCGTCGATCCCTTCTCGATGCGGATGGCATCGAGCGCGCGATCCGGTTCCTCCTCGATGTCGCGCTCCTCGCGATCCAGCCAGGCGGCACCCTCATAACTCATCACCCCCGCGTACCGGCGTCCGCTGATGGGGTGGACGCCGGGTGTCTGAGCGAGAATCGCGACGGTCGCGAGGACGACGAGCGCCAGCGTCGAAGTCGTTTTGGTGCGCATGGATGCTCCTAAGAATATAGGAAAGGCATCAGGGTGCGGCGGCCTTCCGCAGTTCGGCCCGCAGGCGGGCGGTGTCCCGGGTCTCCGGATGAGCGTTTCCCAGGCGCGCGACGCGGATCGCCAGCGCCCGTTCTACGGCTTCGATCGCTTCGCCGGACGGCCGGGCGGTCAAAGCCGTCGACTCGGACGCCGCCCGAGCGAGGACCGCGCCGAGGCCGTGCAGCGCGCGCGCCACGTCCGGGTGATCCCGTCCCAGGGCCTTCTCGGCGATCGCGGCCGCCTCGCGATACAGACGTTCGGCCTCCGCGGTTGTGTCCTGCGCCACCAGCACGTCCGCGAGGAGCACCAGTGTCTCGCCGATCGCCGGGTGCCCGGGGCGGAACACTTCACGCTGGCGCGCGAGCGCTTGATCGATCAGCGCCCGCGCATCGTCGAGACGACCCTGCCGCAGCCGCAGCTCGCCGACGGCCTTGAGCGTGTTCGGCAGATCAGGGTGCGCCGGCGATTTCAGGGAGGAGGCCATCGCCCGCGAGAGGAACCCGTCCGCCTCGTCGAGCCTTCCCCGCCGCAGCGCTACCTGACCCAGTCCGCGAAGGTTCCCAGCCGTGTCGACGTGATCGGCGCCGAGTGTCTTCTCTGTCGCGATCAGAGCGCGGCGGTACGCTGCCTCGGCGGCATCGAGCTGTTCGAGGCGAAGATTCAACCCGCCGAGTCTCGCCTCGGTCCAGGCGACGCGTGGATGGTCGGAGCCGAACGCCTTCTCCTCGACCGCGAGGTTTCGCTCGAATGCCTGCCGAGCGCCTTCGTAGTCGGCCTTGAGCATGAGCGTGAGCCCGAGGTTCTTGAGCTCGATCACGGCGTTCGGATGATCGGGTCCGTAAATGCGCTCCCGTACCGCCAGCGCTTTGCGAGTGGTGGCTTCCGCCTCGTCGAGCCGTCCCTGCCGTCCATATATGCCGGCCAGGTTGCCAAGGGCGATCGCAACGTGCATGTGGTCGGGACCGTACGCCCGCTCGGAGATTGCAATCACGCGCTGCTGCATCGGCTCGGCCTCGGCGTCGCGCCCCAGGCGGCCGACTGTGATCGCGAGGTTGGCCAGGGTGATCGCGACCTCCGGGTGATCGGGGCCGAGCGTCTTCTCGTGGATCGCGAGCGCGTTCTTCAATGCGACTTCGGCGTTCGCGAACAGTCCCTGGGCGATGAGCAGCGAACCCAGCCCGCCCCAGGCCCCGCCGACCTCCTGGTGGGCCGGACCGAACTCGCGGGTCAGCGTGTCGATGGCCCGCCGGAAGAGCGCCTCAGCTTCGGCGAACTCGGCGTTGTCGCGCAGTACCTGTCCGAGCTCGCCCTGCAGACGGGCTTCCGCGACGCGGTCCGGCAGAGGCGCGGCGGCCACGCGGTCGAGCGCGTCTCGGAAAATCGCTTCCGCGCCGGGCCTGTCCCCGCGCTCAGATTTGAGACGCCCGATGGAATGGAGCGTCTGCACCACCTCGACGTGGCTCGAGCCCAACAACTGCTCGCGCGCCGCCAGCGCCTCGTCCAGCAACGTCGCCGCCGGATCGTAAAGACCGAGCTTGCGGTAGATCTCGCCGATGACAGCCTGGACGCGGGCGCGCACCAGTGGCTGCGCCGCGAGCTCGCTGCGTATGCGGGCGGCGCCCTGATCCAGCAGCTCGCGTGCCGTGACGGCGCCGCCGTTTGTCGCCCCGGGTTCCGAGACCTCGAACAGATCGACGAGGAAATCCGAAACCTGCCGGGCCGTCTCCGCATCGGCGCGGGCCGCCTGCTCGGCGTCGGTCGCGCGGACGGCCTGGGTGACGGCTGCCGCGGATCCCGTAAGCAGCGCGACGACGGCGACCGCCGTCGCGGCCATCGTCGTCCTGTGTCGGCGTACCAGCCGGCGCAGGCGGTAGATCCGGCTGGGCGGCCCGGCCAGCACCGGTTCGCTGGCCAGGTGACGGCGCAGATCCTCGGCGACTGCGAGCGGCGTGTCGTAGCGGCGGTTGCGATCCGTCTCGAGGGCCTTCATGCAGATCCAGTCGAGATCCGCCGCGAGCTGGCGTCGGAGACCCGCCGGCGTCGTGCTCCGTCGGTGGGCAATCTCCGCGGCGTCAACGGTTGCGATCCGGGCGCTCGGTTTCTCCGGTCGCACGTCCCCCCTGGCGAGCGCCGCGAGGAACTCCGTCGGTCCCGTTTCGGCGGGGTCCGCGGGCAGCTGTCCGGTGAGAAGCTCGTACATGATGACGCCCAGCGCGTAGACGTCCGTTCGCGTGTCGACGTCCTGGTTGCCGCGTCCGGCCTGCTCCGGGCTCATGTAGGCAGGCGTGCCGAGCTTCTGATCCACGCGCGTCAGCTCGGTCCGTTGCCACGGGGCATCGAGGCCCGCGGCCTTGGCGATACCGAAGTCGATGATCTTGGGCAGCGCCGCGCCGTCGTTCGAGGTCACCAGAACGTTCGACGGCTTGAGGTCGCGGTGGATGACGCCCTTCAGGTGTGCGTGCTGTACGGCCTGGCACACCTGCGCGACGAGCTCCACGCGGCGGGGGATGGAAAGCTGTTCGCGATCGCAGTACTCCAAGAGCGGAACGCCCTCCACCCGTTCCATCACGAAGTACGGCCGGCCCGCCACGGTGTGTCCGGCGTCGAACACCTTCGCGACC
Source organism: uncultured Acidobacteriota bacterium (assembly GCA_963825245.1). Taxonomy (GTDB): domain Bacteria; phylum Acidobacteriota; class Vicinamibacteria; order Vicinamibacterales; family CAVVIG01; genus CAVREM01. Next base: position 301,419 of record CAWGSJ010000008.1, on the reverse strand, counting down.
GAAGGGTGGTCCATCGCGGCCAGCGCCTGCCGCTCGGCCATGAACCTGCCGATCACTTCGCGGGTGTCCATGCCGAGCTTCAGGACCTTCAGCGCGACCCGCCGCTGGACGGGCTGCTGCTGCTCGGCGTCGTAGACGATGCCCATGCCGCCTTCGCCGAGAACACCGGTCAGGCGGTAGGGCCCGATGTGATCGGCGATGGCGTCCAGGGACAGCGGCCCGAGCGGGCTCAGCGTGGCGCGCTCGGCGCGCTCGTGCGCGGCCAGCAGCCGCTCGACGCGCCCGCGGACGTCGGCGTCACCCAGGCAGGTGTCGTCGAGATACGCCTGCCGCTCCGACGGCGGCAGGTCGAGGCAGGCCTGAAAGATCTTCTGTTCGCGCTCGAAGGGCGAGTCGAACATCGTCGTTCCCTCCGGGTCGTCGACGTATCACCCGCTCATGTGCTCGTAGAGCCACGCCCGCGCATACGTCCAATCCCGCTTCACCGTCGCGAGCGACCATCCGGTCAGCTCGGCGATCTCCGGCAAGCTGCAGCCGGCGAAGTACCGCAGCTCCATCACCCGCGTGAACCGTGGATCCACACCCTCGAGCGCCGTCAGCGCCTCATCGAGCGCGAGGAGATCCAACTGAGGTTCCGGCGCTGCCACCGCCAGCTCGTCGAAGGTGACGCGCACGACGCCGCCCGCGCGCTTCTGAGCCGCTCGACTCCGGGCGTGCGCGATCAACACCTGGCGCATCGCGCGGGCCGCCGCCCCGAAGAAGTGTGCGCGACCGTCCCACGGCGGCGCGCTGCGAACCAGCCGCAGATAGGCTTCGTTGACGAGTGCGGTCGGCTGCAGGGTGTGGTCGCCCGGCTGTCCGCGCATCAGCCCGCCGGCCATGCGCCGCAGCTCACCGTATACGAGCGTCACGAGCGACTCGAACGCCGTCCGATCGCCCGCGTTGACCTCGTCCAGCAGCTTCGAGACCGGATCCTCATCCATGTGGTCAGCTCCGGCCTGCCGGCGAAGAAGCGCCTGATCCTACACCCGGATTCGAAGGCGCGAGGTGCGTAAGCCGTTTCGCACGCGGATCGCCTATGTCAGGGAGGAGGTCGAACCGCCATGCGAAGCGCCAGCCTCGAACGGGACCTCGGTCCCGAGTTTCCAGCCGGATCCGAAAGTTCCCTCGAACGGATCGATGCCGTGCTCGCCGACGGCCAGCTGCCGACGCCGGTGCTGGTGATGGACGTCGCCGCTGTCATGTCGAGGTACGAGAGGCTGGTGCGCGCGCTGCCTGGCTGCCGCGTCTACTATGCCGTCAAGGCCAACCCGGCGCCTGAGATCCTGCGCGCCCTCGCCAACTGCGGCTCATGCTTCGACGTGGCCAGCCACGAAGAGATCGTCGGGGCCCTCGCGATCGGCCTCGCGCCCGGCCGCCTCTCCTTCGGACACACGGTCAAGAAGGCCTCGGCAATCGCCGGGGCTCGCGCCGCCGGCCTCGATCTGTTGGCGGTCGACAGCGCGGGCGAGCTCCAGAAGATCGCCGACCAGGCGCCCGGCGCCAGGGTGACGGTCCGGATCCAGACGAACGGGTGCGGCGCCGATTGGCCGCTGTCGCGGAAGTTCGGCTGCGATCCGGCGATGGCCTTCGACCTGCTGCTCGAGGCCCGCGCCCTCGGACTGATCCCGTACGGAGTGACGTTTCACGTCGGCTCCCAGCAGACCGATCCTTCGCGCTGGGACGATCCGATCGCGCTCGCGGCGCGGCTGTTCGAGCGGGCGCGGATGGAGGGCATCCGGCTGCACATGCTGAACCTCGGCGGCGGGTTTCCCGCGCAATATCGCGGCTTCGTCCCTCCGATCGAAGTCTACGGCGCGGCGATTGCGCGATCGCTGGGTCGTCATTTCGAGCGCGATCGCCCCGATGTGGTCGTGGAGCCCGGCCGGCACCTTGTCGCCGACGCCGGGACCATCCAGACCGAGGTCGTTCTGGTGGCGCGGAAGTCCTATGGAGACGACACCCGGTGGGTGTACCTCGATTGCGGGAAGTTCGGTGGTCTCGCCGAAACGATGGATGAAGCCATCAAGTACCGGCTGCGGACGCCCGGACGCTGCGGCCGGCGGACCAGGGTTGTGCTCGCTGGTCCGACGTGCGACAGCGCCGACATCCTGTACGAACGATGTCCCTACTACCTGCCAGAGAACCTGCAGGTGGGCGATCGAGTCCACGTGTTGAGCGCCGGGGCATACACCTTCTCCTACGCCTCGGTCGGCTTCAACGGCTTCGCGCCGCTCTCTGTGATCTGCGTCTGACTGGCCGACCCCACCCGATGGCTCTCACACTCTGTCTGTTGGCCGCGCTCGCCTTCACCGTCGGTGGTGTGCTCATGAAGGCTGCCGGCGGACTGCGCCCTTCGTCGGCGACCGTCGCGTTCCTGACGCTGTTCGCCGTCGGCGCCGCTCTGCAGGCGCAAGCATTGCGCGGCGCGCCGCTCGGGGCGACCTACGTCGTCGTGCTGGGTCTGGAGGCCGCGCTCGCGCTGGCGTTCGGGACCCTGTTTTTTGGCGAGCCCGTGACGGTCCACAAGCTCGCCGCCGTGCTCCTGATCGTCGGCGGAATCGCCCTGCTTCGGATCCAGTGACGCGGGGTTTTCGGAAATCCTCCCCTTACAATATCTGGATGGCTGACGCCGCGCTGACCCCCTCACGTTTGTGGAAACGGATGACGCCCGAGCTGCGCCAGCAGGCGGCGCGGGCATTCTGGCTCGACGAAGACGCGACCGACGACCAGGTGCAGGCCGTCATGATCATCGCGCAGCAGAAGAAATTCCGCCCCAAGTTCATCCTTGGGCTCGACACCGACCGCAAGGCGCGCCATCTCGCCACGCTCGGATCGCTGCCCGATGCCATCGCCGCGCGCGTGCTGATCGTTTATCACCTGGCCGAACAGCGTTCGATGATGGGGACGTTTCTCGATGCGCTCGGCATCACGCACGAGGACGGGTTGATCAAGGACGACGAGGTCAAGCCGGATCCCTCGAAAATCGGGCCCGCCGCCACGCAGATTGCTCAACAATTTCCGGCCGAGCACGTGTCGCTGTATCTCAACACGCTGCTCTGTCAGGATCCCGAGACCTGGGGGGCTCTGGAAGCGCTGCCGCAAAGGACTTTCGCTTTGACGATGTAGGGTGCTGGCGCGCCAGCAGTCTTGCGCGCGCCGGCACGTTGTAGCCGAAGGCGCCCAGCACACTACAGCGACAGCAACCGAGCACTCTACGCGAGCAGGGAAGGAGCACCCTGCAACGGTTTGGAGGGTTCGTGAGGATTCTGCTCGCCGTCGTCATCCTCTTTTCGACGTCTGTCGCGCGCGCGCAGCAGAGCGATGCGGATCCTCGGATGGTGCGGGTCGAGGAATGGCTGAAGGCCATCCTGCACCATGAGCCCGGCGAGTTCGACGATGCTGCCGAGCGGATGGCGAGGTGGTCGTACGCCGAGCTCCAGGCCCTGTCGATCGACGCCGTCGCGCTGTCGCAGTTGATGCGCGACCTGCGGCTCTCCTATTTCACGTTCCGCACGCCGCGACAGCTGAAGCCGCAGCAAATCCGGTTCACGCCGAGACAAATGGATCGCCTGCGCCTGCTGGCGTGTGCCGCCGCCGGAATCGTGAAGGACCAGCCCTGCGTGGCACGGAAAGCCCCGTTCTTTCTGGACGAGGAGCTCCTCCAACTATCTGAACGCGTGGAGTCCGCACGAAAGCAGGGGCAGCTGGATTACGTGCTTCGCCGGGCGGCCATGCTGCATGCCGACGTGGCGATGTCTTCAGGCGGCGAACTGTTCGACAACGGTTCCCCACAGCTGGTCGGGGCGGTGAGACGATTGACCATCGGCGTGGAGGACGGGCGGAGTACCGCGACCTACTTCGGCGCGATCCATTGGGACATCGCGCGCTCGCTCCTCGACATCGTCAGACCCGCCGGCGACGCCATGGTCCTGCTCTGGTATCAGGCCACGTCCACCTGGATGCAGGCCAATGGCTACCACGAAAACACCGACCACCTGGTCCAGGGCCTCCGCCTGTTTCCAAGGGACTCCACGCTGTTGTTCCTGAGCGGCTGCGAGCACGAATCGTTCGCGCGGCCGTCGATGCAGGCCGCCACGCGCTCGGTCGAGCTGCCTGCTGGATACCAGTTGGCCATTCAGTCCGAAGAGGCGGAGCTTCGCGACGCTGAATCGATGTTCCGCCGCGCGCTGGCGCAGGTGCCCGAGCATATCGAAGCGCGCCTGCGGCTCGGCCGCGTCCTCCTGATGCGCGGTCGCGCGCGGGACGCCGCCGAGGAGTTGCGGCGGGCAAACGCGGCCGCCCCCGACGAGCTGATGAAGTATTACGCCGCGATGTTCCTGGGCGGCGCCGAGGAAGCGCTGGGCAATTTCGATGCGGCCGGCGACCTCTACTCGCGCGCGTCAACGCTGTATCCGCACGCGCAGTCGCCCCACGTTGCGCGAAGCTCGCTCGCGCGCCGCCGCGGCAACCTGGCGGGCGCCCTGGCCGGAATCGAGCGCGTCTTCGAGTTGGCCGCCGAGTATCCCGACGGCGACGATCCGTGGTGGGACTACGATCGCGCGGCCGGGCGCAACGCGGACGCGCTCGTCGACGACCTGAAAAAGGTGTTCAAGGACGTTCAACCATGAGGACCGCACTGGCGATTCTTGCTGTCCTCGCGCAGGCGCCGACGTTCTCGAGCCGCGTCGACGCCGTGCGGGTCGACGTGCTCGTCACGGACAACGGCAAGCCGGTGCTCGGATTGACCCCGGCCGACTTCGAGATCCTGGACAACGGCGTCGCGCAGCAGGTCGATCTCGTCAGCTTCGACCAGGTGCCGCTGAACGTGGTCCTCGTGTTCGACATGAGCAACAGCGTCGAAGGCGATCGCCGCGACCGGCTGCTCACGGGGGCCGGCGCGCTGTTGAACGGCCTGAAAGCGGACGATCAAGCCGCGCTGGTCAGCTTCAGCCATGTCGTCGACCGCGGCGCGAAGCTGACCAGCGACGTCGCATCGGTTCGCGCAGCGCTCGAACGTGCGGAGGGGATTGGCGAGACGGCGGTGGTCGACGGCACCTTTGCCGGCATGATGGTCGGCGAATCCGACGTCGGCCGCGGCCTGCTGATCGTCTTCAGCGACGGCGTCGACACCGCCAGCTGGCTGCCACCGGCCTCGGTCCTCGATACGGCAAAGAGATCGGGCGTCGTGGCGTACGGGGTCTCGGTGAAGTCGCGCGTCCGGCCAGAATTCCTCGAGGAGCTCACGTCGTTGACCGGCGGCCGGTTGTTCGAAGTCGAGCGGACGCAGAATCTCGAATCGGTCTTCCTCGGCGTGCTCGAAGAATTCCGCCACCGGTACCTCGTTAGCTACACGCCGCGCGGCGTCACGCGCACTGGCTGGCATCAGCTCGACGTACGGGTAAAGGGGCGCAGGACGTCGGTAAAAGCGAGACCGGGATACTTGGGGGGCTGACGCGGCAAGGTGCTTTTACTTCTGACGATGTAGGGTGCTTTGGTTCTAACGATGTAGGGTGCTTTCGTTCTGACGATGTAGGGTGCTGGCGCGCGTGTCTTCTCAGCGCGCCAGCACTTTGCAGCCGAAGGCGCCCAGCACACTACAGCCGAAGGTGCCGAGCACCCTACATCGAAAGCATCAAGCACCCTACAGCGGATAGGACAGACGTTCTTCCGAGTAAGGTAACCAGCAGAAGGACCGTCGGAACGAACGCAATGAAAACGACGAGTGTATAGCCCATCACGTCGCGTGCTCCGAGGCGGAAGAGGCCGAGAATGGGCAGCATCCAGAACGGCTGCACGAGGTTGGCCAGGGCTTCGCCCAGGTCGTATGAGGCGACGATCCAGCCGAGATGCACTTTCAGCGCATGCGCCGCTTCCATCACGTACGGCGCCTCGATGACCCACTTCGATCCGCCCGACGGCACGAACACGCCCAGTACCGCGGAGTAAACCGCGACGACGGCGGGGAAGCGTCGTGGCGCGTCGAGACCTGGACGAACGCACTGGCGAGCTGCTGGCTCAAGTGCGTTCCCGTGATAATGCCGGCGATCCCCGCATAAAACGGGAACTGCAGGATGACGCCCCACACCGCGGGCGTCGCCTCCTGGACTGCTCGCATCAGGCGAGCCGGCGTCCTGTGCAGCACCATCCCGACCAGCAGGAACGACAGGTTGATGATGTTCAGCGTCAACGCATTCAACGGCTCTGGCGCGGCCATGAAGTAGCGCACCAGGAAGGCGCCGCCGAGCGCGACGATGAGCCACGTGAGGATGGATGAATGTTCCAGCCACGTGCCCGGTGTCCCCGGCCAGTTGACCTCGGTGCGCTCGCTTTCGTCCGGCAAAGCGATCCCGAGATCGGCCGCCGTCCGCGCGCGGTTGGCCGGCGGCGTTGCGAACCACATCACCATCGTGACGACGACGATCTCGACGACCACGGAGACAAGGCTCTGCCAGAGGAAGATCGTGTCGCGGAACGGGATAATCCCGCCGGGAACCAGCCCGCCGTTCGCGACGATGTCGCGGATTTGCGGTTGCAGTGCGCCGGGGCTGGCCATCTGCAGCGCCGCGGACCCGCTCAAGCCCTGGGCCCAGATGCTGCCGATGCCCAGGAAGCTGGCGGCGGCCAGCGCGCGGTAGTCGACGCCGCGCACACGGCGCGCGATTTCGAGCGCGAGCACCGCGCTGAAGACGAGGCTGAACCCCCAGTTGATCCACGAGGTCGCCAGGGCGAAGAACGTGACGAGTGTCACGGCGCTGCGTGGCGACTGTGGCCAGGCGGCAATCAGCCGGATGAGCCGGCGCATCGGGCCCGACGTGGCGAGCACGTGTCCGGTGATGATGATGAGCGACATCTGGAGCGTGAATGGAATCAGCTCCCAGAAACCGCGGCCCCATGCATCGATCACTTGTCCAGTGGTCGCCGGCGTGACGGCCAGGGCGGCGCCGACGACGAGGATCGTGCCGATGAGCGCGAAGATGAAGGCGTCGGGAACCCAGCGCTCGGTCCATTCGGTGAGCGACAGGGCGAATCGGGCGAGGAAACCGGCTGGTTCTTCCTCCTCACCAGCCGGTTTCCGGAGTGCGGTCTGGCTCACGCGCTACACGATACCTCACGCGTTCCGAGACGCCGAGGCTAAAGCCAGGCTAAAGCCAGGCTAAAGCCTCGGCCTACTTGGCGACGCAGGTCGCGTAGCACCGTCACGTTGACGACGCCCAGGTTCGTCGACGTGTTGTTGCGGAACTCCACGATCCAGCCGTCGGTCACGACCGAGGGGCCGGTCTCGGGATACGACGTCACCACGGTCAGCACCCTCGGGAGCAGGCCCGTGAGGCTGTACCCGCCGGCGATCACGCGCTTACCCGACGGGCACGGCGACTTGCCCTTCAGCTCCGTTTGAAACTCCATCTGGATCGGCGACACGAGGCTTGTTGTGACGACCTCGAGCCCGCTGATGCCGGCTGGTCCGGCGGGTCCCTGCGGTCCGATCGGACCCTGCGGCCCAATCGGTCCGACCGGTCCCGCTGATCCCGTCGCGCCGGGCACGCCCTGAGGTCCTGCAGGACCCTGCGATCCATCCGCGCCCTGGGGGCCGGCCGGTCCCTGAGGTCCTGCCGGGCCTTGCGGTCCTGCTGCGCCCTGCGCTCCGTCCTTTCCCGCGGGGCCCTGCGGTCCCGCGGGTCCCACCGGACCGGATGGCCCTCCCAGTCCTTGCGGGCCCGCGGGACCTGCGGGGCCTGCGGGTCCCGCCGGTCCTGCCGGACCCTGGGGACCTGTCTGACCTGCTGGTCCTGTCGCACCTGCGGGGCCTGCCGGTCCTGCCGGCCCGGCGGGACCTTGCGGCCCCGCGGGGCCCTGCGGTCCCACGCCACCAGATGCCTCGTCGTAAATGGCGACCACGAATGCCGCCGAGTCCTTCGAACCGTTGCCGCGCGAAACCGTGAGCAGATGACTGCCCTCGGGATAAGTCGGCGAGAGCGGCGCGAGCACGATTTGGTACGCCGAGGCGCTTTCGACGACGAGCGGCTGCAGGTCCAGAGTGACCTGCGGGTGCGCGTTCTTCGAAGCGCGATTGTTGCCGGTTGCCGTGAAGCCCTGCCCCCTGATCACCAACCGATTCGTCGAGTGGTCGACCTCGGCGCTCGTAATCACGAGCGGGTCGTCCGCCGCACGTGCTATTACGGGAATCATCAGCACGGCCAGAACTGTAATCAGTCTCCGGAGTGCGCGGTTCATGTCAGCTCCTTGCATCGCTCGGCACTGAGTTGAGCAAGGGCCCGGCCAGAAGCTCCGCAGTGGCGGTAATTGCTGATTTCATACCCGTTTCCTGGGCCGCGCCAATTGCGCCAGAGGGTCTGAGGCTGTTCCAGAACAGCACCCCACGGGCGCGATGTGAGATCAGGAGCCGCATACGGAATTGACCGGTACGGCACGTACAATCGTGAAACGATGCGAAAACCGGTCGTACTCGTGACGGGGGCCGGCGGCGAAATCGGGCACGCGCTCGTGGCGCGCTTCGCGGAACGCGACGCCGCGATCATCACGCTCGACGTGAATCCGCTCGACCGTGCCGTCGCGCGCTCCGTGTCGCGCGAGTTCACCGGATCGATCTGCGATACGAGCCTTCTCGAGCGGATGCTGGCGGAGTTCGAGGTGGACTGCGTCTACCACCTCGCCGCGCTGCTCTCCACGCCGGGCCGAGTTCACGCCAATGACCGCGCATCACGTCAACGTCGAAGGGCACGCTGAACCTGCTGGAGTTCGCGCAGAAACAAGGCGAATCGCACGGCCGCGCCGTGACGTTCATCTACCCGTCGTCGATCGCCGACCTATGGCCTTCCGGATCCCGCGACGAAGGCGCGGACCGGCGCGGGTGCGTGAAGACGAGTACCTGCATCCGACGACGATGTACGGCTGCAACAAGCTGTATGCAGAGGAGCTGGGACGCTATTACGCGAAGCACTACAAGCAGCTGTCGGTCGATTCGACGCCGCACGTCGATTTCCGGGCGGTGCGGTTTCCCGGGCTGATCTCCGCGGCGACGCAGCCGGCGGGCGGGACGTCGGATTACGCGTCAGAAATGATCCACGCTGCGGCGAAGGGCGAGCCGTATGCGTGCTTCGTGCGGCCCGATACGCGGATTCCGTTCATGGCGATGCCGGATGCCGTCCGAGGCGCTGCTCGAGCTGGCGGCTGCGCCGCGAGAGCGGCTACGCCGCACGGCCTACAACGTCGCCGCGTTCAGCGTCGAGCGCCGCCGAGATCCGTGACGTTGTCGCCGCCGCGTTTCCCGGCGCCGCGATCGCGTATAAGATTGACGAAAAACGGCAGGCGATCGTCGACTCGTGGCCGGCCGATGTCGACGATTCGGCGGCGCGCGCCGACTGGGGGTTCCGAGCCGGCCTACGATTTCGAGCGCGCGTTCCGCGAGTACCTCATCCCGACGATCAGCCGCCGCTACACCCGATGACCTCCGTGACCGCGTTTGCTCCTGCCACCGTGTCGAACGTCGCCTGCGGGTTCGACGTCCTTGGCTTCGCGCTCGACCATCCGGGCGACGAAGTCACGGCGCGGTTCCTCTCCGGCAACGCCCACGGCGTCCTCATCGAGAGCATCGACGGCGACAACGGCCGGCTGCCGCGCGACGCCGCGCGCAACACGGCGGGCGTCGCGGCGCTGGCGCTGCTCACGAAGCTCGGCGAACGCCGCGGCGTCGGGCTGAGCATCCGGAAGGGGCTGCCGCTGTCGAGCGGCCTCGGCGGCAGCGCCGCGAGCGCCGCTGCCGCGGTCGTCGCCGTCGACGCGCTGATCGGCGGCCGGTCGACGGCCGACACGCTGATTGCCTGCGCCCTCGAAGGCGAGCGGCTCGGGGCGGGATCGGCGCACGCCGACAACATCGCGCCGTGCATCTGTGGCGGATTCGTGCTGGTCCGCCGCCCGTATCCACCCGACATCCTCAGGCTCCCGGTGCCGGCGGGTCTGACGGCGGTCGTCGTCCATCCCGACCTCGAAATCGAGACGGCGCGCGCGCGCGACCTGCTCGGCACGACGGTGCTGCTCAGCGATGCGGTCCGGCAGTGGGCCAACCTGGGCGCGCTCGTCGACGGACTGCACCGCGGCGACTTCGCGGTCATCAGTCGCGCGCTCGAAGACACGATCGCCGAGCCGCGTCGGGCGTCGCTCGTCCCCGGGCTCGCCGTCATCAAGCGAGCGGCGGTCGAGGCAGGCGCGCTCGGCTGCAGCCTGTCGGGATCCGGCCCGTCGCTCTTCGCACTGTGCGAGGGCGCCGGCAGCGCTGCGACGGTCGCGGCAGCGATGACCGCCGCGGTGAAAGCCCAAATCGGCGGCGAGCCGCGGACCTATGTTTCGCCGATCGCTTCCGCGGGCGCGCGCGTGCTCTCCACGTGCGCGTCATGATTATGTGGGGCTCCGCCCCACACCCCGGCTCGGTCGCTTGCGCCCTTCGACTTGCGCTCAGGGCGTCCCGAGCAACGTCGAGGGACGGGGGCCCCTGTGCCCCGCGCCGCTCCCTCGCAGGCGCGCCGTGCGCGCCTTACTTCGCGCACGTGCCCGTACCGCAGCTCGGTGAGTGGCTGTGCGCTTCGTAAACACGCGGGCTTCGTCGGACGCGGTCTCTCTGCGCGAGGCGCTCGTCGAGGGGCTGGCGCCGGGCGGCGGGCTCTACGTTCCTGAGACGATCGACGAATGGCCGGAGCGCGAGATCGAGCGGCTCCCGACGCGGACGTTGACCGAGATCGCCTACCGCGTGCTGCGGCCCTACACGCGCGGCGAAGCTCGACGCGACCGCTTTCGAGGCAGCCGTCGTCGAGGCGCTGAATTTCCCCATCCCGGTCGTCGAGGTCGAGCCCGGCATCTACGCCCTGGAGCTGTTCCACGGTCCCACGCTGGCATTCAAGGACGTCGGCGCGCGGACGATGGCGCGGCTCATGGCGGCGCTCGACACCGGCGATCAGCCGCTCACCGTGCTGGCGGCCACGTCTGGCGATACGGGCAGCGCGGTTGCCCATGCGTTCCACGGCGTGCCGCATACGCGCGTCGTCGTCCTCTACCCGGAGGGACGCGTCAGCCCGACGCAGGAAGCGCAGCTGACGATGTTCAACGCCGCCGATGATGGGAACGTCGGGAACGTCGGGAACGTCCGCGCGTACGCCGTCGCGGGCAGCTTCGACGACTGCCATCGGTTGACGCGCGAGGCGTTCGGCGACCGGGAGATCCGCGAGCGAGTCCGCCTGACATCGGCAAACTCGGTCAACGTCGGGCGTCTGCTTCCGCAAATGGTGTACTACTTCCACGCGATCGCCGGTCTGGTCGCGTGCGCGCGAAGGCCGGCTGGAGAAGTCGGCCGTCGTCGTGTGCACGCCGTCCGGCAACTTCGGCAACCTGACGGCCGGACTGATGGCGAAGCGGGCAGGGCTGCCCATCGCGAGATTCGTGGCCGCGACCAACGTCAACGACGTCGTGCCTCAATATCTCGAGTCCGGGCGCTTCACGCCGCGCGCGTCGGTGCAGGACGATTGCGAACGCCATGGACGTCGGCCACCCGAGCAATTTCGAGCGGATGCTGTGGCTGTATCGCAACGACGTCGAGTCGATGCGCCGGGACATCGCCGGCGCCGGATACCGGGACGACGACGTGCGCGGGACTATCAAGCGCGTGTACGAGACGCAGGGGCTATCTGCTCGATCCGCACTCGGCGATCGGGTACATGGGACTGAAGGCGTATCTGGGGCAGGCGGGGCAGGCGGGGCAGGTCGGGATCTTTCTGGCGACGGCGCACCCGGCGAAATTCCGGGAAATCGTCGAGCCGATCATCGGCCGCGGTGTGCAGACGCCGGCGCCGCTGGCAGAAGCGCTCGCGCGTCCACGTCATATCCTGCGGATGGACGCGTCACTCGAGGCGGTCGCCGAGGCCCTTCGTGGCTGACGACTTCGACCCGTCCGGTACCGCGCCGACGTCCTCGCCGCACTTCCTCGCCACGGCGTTCTACCGACTCCACAGACTTCGCCCGAGCTCGTCCGCGACTACATCCGCGACCTGTACAAGTGGGAGATCCGCCGCTTGCGCGAGCGATATCTGCGGAACGAGTTTCCGAAGGCCGGAGTACTGGCAACGTGTCGACCAGCTCCGGCGTCAGTATCCCGTGCTTGCGCTCGTCCCGCGGCAGTTTCTTGAGTAGTGTCCGGCTTTAGCCGGACTTGTAGTTAGCGTCCGCCCTGCGGTTCATGGAACGCAAGAGGCGGTCCGGAACCCCGAGCACTGATGTCACGTCATATATCTTGCGTTACAAAATATATGGCGATACAATCCCCAGAAATGCCCAGGGAATCCGACCGGACCGAGGACCGGACCGCCATCGAACGCGAGCTCAAGCGTGGGTCGCTCGAGCTCATCGTCCTCCACCTGCTCGCACCCCGAGAGGCGTACGGATACGAGATCGTCACCAAGCTGACGACCCAGTCCGATGGGACGCTTGCGGTCACCGACGGGACGCTCTATCCGGTCTTGTACCGGCTCGAGCGCGCCGGTTTTGTTGGAGTGCGCTGGGAAACTCCCGAGCGCGGAGTGCCTCGCAAGTACTACCAGCTGACCGATACGGGCCGCGCCGAGCTCGCACGCCTCAAGCACGAATGGAACACGTTTGTGACTGCCATGGCACACCTGCTCGCCAACGAGGAGGGCAAATGACCACCGCCGACGCCTACATTCAATCCGTCGTGGACCATGTGCCGCCGCGCATGAGCCTGCGCGATCAGATCGCGATGGAAGTGCGAAGTCATATTGCCGAGCGGCTCGAGCACGGGCAGCCGCTCGACGATGTCCTTCGGCAGTTCGGCGATCCGCGGACGCTGGCTGAATCGTATCTTGCCGCCGTGCCTCTTCGCAGCGCGGCGTTCTTGCCTCGCGCCGCGGCGAAGCTGATCGACTTCGTGGTCATCGTCGCCTTCGTCGGCGGCCTGGCGGCATTCCTGTGGATGCTCCTGCCGCCCGCGGTTGCGTGGTTCCTGCCGCCCCTGTGCATCATGGGCTGCCTGCTCGGGTTGCTCGGCTACACCATCCTCGCCGAGCATCACGCTGGCCAGACCATCGGCAAGCGGCTGATGGGGATCCACGTTGTCCGCGAATCTGGCGCACGGATCAGTCTCGGCCAGTCGGCGATCCGGCAACTGCCGCTGCTTGGCCAGATCTTCATCATCGACGTGCTATTCGCCCTGTTCACCGAGAAGCATCAACGTGCATTCGAGCTGATCACCAAGACGCGTGCGGTCGCAGCCCAGTAGTGTCCGGCTTTAGCCGGACCCGAACCTAATGAGTCCGCCTCAAGGCGGACACTACGTGATCGGCCGCAACGCATACAATGGCCCGCTATGATTGCGATCGGGATTCGCGAGCCCGGGCCGCCCGAAGTCCTCGTCCCGGTCGAGCGGCCGACGCCGGCCGTCTCCGCAGGCGAAGTGCTCATCAAGGTGGCGGCCGCCGGCGTCAATCGTCCCGACGTGATGCAGCGCCAGGGCGCGTATCCGCCGCCACCTGGCGCATCGGATATCCCCGGGCTTGAAATCGCCGGCGAGATCGTTGGCGTCGCCTCCGACGTGACGTCGTGGAGAGCCGGCGAGCGCGTGTGTGCGCTGGTCAGCGGCGGCGGGTACGCGGAATATTGTTCGGCACCCGCGCCGCAGTGCCTCCCGATTCCCGGCGGTCTCGACCTGATTCAGGCCGCGGCGATTCCCGAAACGTTCTTCACTGTCTGGACCAACGTCTTCGAGCGCGGACGGCTCGTCGCCGGCGAAACGATCCTGATCCATGGCGGGTCGAGCGGCATCGGCACGACGGCCATCCAGCTTGCGCGGGCATTCGGTGCGCGCGTCATCACGACCGCCGGCAGCGACGAGAAGTGTGCGGCGTGTCGAGTCGCTCGGCGCCGAAGTGGCAATCAACTACCGCAGCACCGATTTCGTGGCCAGCGTCGCGCGACAGCGACCGGCGGCCACGGCGTTGACGTCGTGCTCGACATGGTTGGCGGCGAGTACCTCCAGCGCAACATCGACTGCCTCGCCAGGGATGGACGGCTCGTGCAGATCGGCCTGCTCGGCGGCGCGAAATCACAGATCAACATGGGGGCCGTCCTGCAGCGACGCCTCTGGATCACCGGTTCGACGCTGCGGGCACGGTCGATCCCGGAGAAGGCCGCGATCGCCCGCGCCGTCCACGCAGCACGTGTGGCCGCTCCTCGAGGCCGGCACCGTCCGCGTGCTCGTCCACGCGACGTTTCCGCTTCGGCAGGCCGCCGAAGCCCACCGGCGTCATGGAATCGAGCTCGCACATCGGAAAGCTTGTCTTGACGGTGTAGGACTGCGGAAAAGCGCCTGCGGCCATGCGAGCCCGAGGACAAGCAAATCCGAGGGTGAGCATCAGCGTCAGTTCGCGGCGGGGGTGGGGCCCCGCCGCCATTGGAAAAAGTTGACTGGTGCGCATGGATTACATCCGACTCGGAAACTCGGGTCTTAAGGTCTCGCGGATCTGCCTTGGGATGATGACCTACGGCACGCCGACATGGCGGCCGTGGGTGCTCGACGAGGAACAGAGCCGCCCGTTCGTGAAGCGCGCACTCGAGCACGGCATCAATTTCTTCGACACCGCCGACATGTACTCGCGCGGCGTCAGCGAAGAAGTGCTTGGCCGCGCGCTTCGCGATGGTGGCGCCGAGCGCGACCAGGTGGTCGTCGCGACCAAGGCGTTCTTTCCGATCAAGGATGGCCAGAACACGCGCGGTCTCTCCCGCAAGCACCTGTTCGACGCCATCGACGCCTCGCTCGCCCGCCTCGGCATGGACTACGTCGACCTCTATCAGATCCACCGCTTCGATCCGGACACGCCGATCGAGGAAACCATGTCGGCGCTGCATGACATCGTGAAGGCCGGGAAGGCACGGTACATCGGCGCATCGAGCATGGCGGCCTGGCAATTCGCGAAGATGCTGCACGTCGCGGATCGCCACGGCTGGACCCGCTTCGTGTCGATGCAGAACCACTACAACCTGGTTTATCGCGAGGAAGAACGCGAGATGCTCCCGCTGTGCCGCGAGGAAGGGATCGGCGTCATCCCGTGGAGCCCGCTCGCGCGCGGCTTCCTTGCAGGCAACCGCCGGAAGGAAGACAAGGGTGAGACCTCCCGCGCGAAGACCGACGACTTCGCTCATCAACTTTACTACTCTGACGACGACTTCGTGGTTGCGGCCCGGGTAGGGGAAGTGGCGGAGCGAATCGGCGTGAAGCCGACACAGGTGGCGCTCGCGTGGCTTCTCGCGAAGCCCGGTATCACCGCGCCCATCATCGGAGCATCGAAAGCTCTCGCACCTGGACGACGCGGTGGAGTCGCTGAAAGTGCAGCTGTCGCCAGAGGACATCAAGTTTCTGGAGGACCCGTACAAGCCCCACAACGTACTGGGACACTAAACTCGGGGCTCGGGGCTCTGGACACGGCGGACCTGAAGGTCCGCACTACTTTGCTGTCTGATGGTTGCGCTTAATCGCGCCCTTTCAAAGCTTGGCATTCTCTCTCGCGCGCAGGCGACCGAGGCGATTCGGGCGGGACGCGTCAAGGTGGATGGCCGTGTCGTCACGGACCCCGCCACAAGCGTCGTGCCTGAGCGAGCGCGGATCACGGTCGATGGCACGCGCCGAACGCGCACGTCCTGGCGGACCCTCCTTTTCCACAAGCCGCGCGGCGTCGTGACGACTCGCCAGGATCCCGAAGGGCGTCCGACGATCTACGACGTCATTGGCCCCTCCGCGCGCGGACTCATTGCCGTCGGACGACTCGACCTCGCCACGAGCGGTCTCCTGCTCCTCACGACCGACACACGTCTCGCGCATCGAATTACCGTTCCGGGCAACGCCGTTCCCGCGTGTGTACCTCGTGACGGTCCGCGGCAGGGTCATGGGCGACGAAGCCGCGCTGCTCGACGCCGCTTCGGTCGATCGTCCGGAAGGCATCCAACCGTGAAACACACCTGACGGTGGAGCTTCATCGCGGACGCAACCGCGAAGTCCGGAAGCTGTTCGAGGCCATTGGACACGAGGTGACGACGTTGAAGCGGGTACGGTTTGGGGGCCTCGAGTTGGGGCGGCTCGCCCCAGGCGAGTGGAGGGAATTGACGCGAACGGAAGTCGAAGCGGCCTTTCCCGCCAGAATTTGACAACTCCGCACTGCAGGCCTAGCGTGGTCTCGTACGCCTAAGACGCTGCCTGACAGCGTCGC
The DNA here is from genome assembly GCA_963825245.1 of uncultured Acidobacteriota bacterium. Classification (GTDB taxonomy): domain Bacteria; phylum Acidobacteriota; class Vicinamibacteria; order Vicinamibacterales; family CAVVIG01; genus CAVREM01. The sequence goes on along the minus strand of CAWGSJ010000008.1, from coordinate 285,100 downwards.
GGGGGACCCACCGGCGCGCAATTCCGCGCGCCAGGGGCGAATTCAGCGAAAGCTGATAGAGGACTTCCAACCTCGAGCCCGTCAGCTAACCCCGCCGGCAATTGGAGGCCCGCCGTGTCTCGCATTTCAGCAGCTGTAGGCCGACCCTTTCAGGGTCGGCTCTTCATCGTCGTGCTCGTCGTCGTCGCGGTGGCTTTTGGTGCGTTCGTCTGGCTGGTGGGATCGTCGAACCCGTTCACGCCAGCCGGGTACGTCGGCTATTTGACCAAGGGTGCGGTCCTGACCCAGTCACGCTTCGTCGGGACGCAGCGGGGTCCGACCTCACCGGGACGGGCTTGGCTGCTGGCCGTCACGAACGTGAGCATCACTCCCTACACCTACACGGAGGATTTCTCGCACGATGACGCCGTGCTGAGCCGGGACAATCTGAAGATCCAGTTTCGCGTGCACACGGTGTGGCGCGTTGACGAGAACCAGGTCCCGCTGTTCATGGACCGTTTCAGCACCACCGTCTCGAACCAGCAGCTCGAGAAAGAGCCAGATGCGATCGTGAAGGTGGCGTATTCCAATTTCATCCGCGAGCCGCTTCGGACATTTGCCCGCGACGAGGTGCAACGGCGAAACGGGCTGGAAGTGAAAGACGAGCTCATCGTGATTGGCGACGCCGTGTTGTCGCGGATCCAGGCTTACGCGAACGGCAGCCCGTTCCTGATCGGCAGCGTGGTCGTCGGCAACGTCCAGTATCCCGATGAAGTCGCGACAGCGGTCTCGCGCAAGCTGGCGGCGACGCAGGAGCTGCAGCGCAAGGACACCGAGATCGAGATCGAGCGCAAGGAGCGGACGAAGCGCGAAGTGCAGGCGCAGGGTATTGCCAACGCAATGGAGATCATCCGCGGCCAGCTGAATGCGCTCTACATCCAGCACGAGGCGATCGAGGCGCAGAAGCTGATGGTGAACTCGCCGAACCACACGGTGGTGTACATCCCGGCCGGGGCGATGGGCGTGCCCCTGACCGGGACGTTCAACGCGGTCGATCCGGCGGTGCGCTAGCGCCGCCGCTTGGCGTCTGTGTTGTCCGCGTCGTGGCGGCGGGCGTTCTCATTGTCGGCGGTTTCGCCGATGGCCGTGCAGTATGATCTCAACTGATGACGACCGAAGCCCCTGCCGCACCGCCGCTGCGCGATCGCGACAGATCCCGGATCGCTTCAAGTGGAACCTCAAGAACATCTTCGCCGACTGGGACGCGTGGCAGGCGGCGTACGACGAGCTCGACCGGAAGATCGCCGCGTTCGCGGCGCTTCAGGGAACGCTCGGCGAGGGCGGCGAGCGGCTGCTCGCCGCGCTGCGGCTGCGCGACGAGATCGGCCAGCTCGAATACAAGGTGTGGTACTTCGCGTCGCTCTGGTACGACCAGGACCAGCGCGACAACCAGATCAACGCGCGGCGGCAGCAGGTGCAGATCCTGTTCGCCAAGGCGGCGCAGGCGTCGGCCTGGTTCGATCCCGAGCTGCTGAAGATTCCGCTGGCGACGGTGCAGGGCTGGATGGCGGCCAGCCCGGAGCTCGCGGTCTACCGCTTCGCGATCGAAGATCTCTACCGCCAGCAGGAGCACGTGCTCGACGACAAGGGCGAGCACCTGCTGTCGCTGTCGAGCCGGTTCTCATCGTCGCCGAACGACGCCTACGCGGCGCTGTCGACCGCCGACGTCAAGTATCCGACGGTCCGCCTGTCGACCGGCGCCGAGGTGACGCTGACCTACGGACAGTACCGCGCGATCCTGGCGACGAACCGCAACCAGGCCGATCGGGCCGCGGCGTTTCACGAGTTCCACAAGATCTACGACAACACCGTCAACACCTACGCGTCGCTCTACAACGGCGTCCTGCAGCGCGACTGGTTCTATTCGCAGGCGCGCGGCTACACGACCACGCTCGAAGCGGCGCTGCACGGCAACAACATCCCGACCGCGGTCGTCGAGAACCTGATTCGCGAGACCAAGGCGGGCACCGAGCCGCTGCGCCGCTACCACCGCCTGCGCAAGCGCGCGCTCGGCCTCGAGACCTACCACTCGTACGACACGCGATTCCGCTCGTCGACTTCGATCGGAAGTATCCGTACGAGGACGTGCTCGAGTGGCTGCCGGCGTCGGTGGCCGCCGCTCGGCGACGACTACCAGCGCCGGATGCGCGAGGTGCTCGACGGCCAGTGCATCGACGTCTACGAGAATCCCGGGCAAGCGCAGCGGCGCGTACTCGGCGCCGGTCTACGGCGTGCAGCCGTACATGCTGCTCAACTACAACGACACGCTCGACGCGGTCTTCACGCTGGCGCACGAGATGGGGCACTCGATGCACACGGTGCTGTCGCACGCGCATCAGCCGTTCGTCTACGCCGGCTACACGATCTTCGTCGCCGAGGTGCCGTCGACGCTGAGCGAGGCGCTGTTCCTCGAGTACATGCTGGCGCGCACGACCGACGAGCGCGAGCGGATCGTCCTGCTCCAGCACGCCATCGACGGCATCGTGTCGACCTTCTACACGCAGGTGATGTTCGCCGACTTCGAGCTGCAGGCGCACCGGCTGGTCGAGGAAGGGAAGCCGGTCACGGCGGACGTGCTCGGCGACATCTACTTCGGCCTGCTCCAGGCCTACCACGGCGACGCGCTCGACTACGACGCGCAGTCGCGGGTCACCTGGGCGCGCATCCCGCACTTCTACAGCACGCCGTACTACGTCTATCAGTACGCCACCTGCTTCGCCTCGAGCGCCCAGCTGATGAAGCAGCTGACCGGCGGCGCACCGGCGGAGCGCGAGGCGGCGCTCGGCGCTATCTCACGCTGCTCGAATCGGGCGGCAGCGATCATCCGATGGCGCTCCTGCAGCGCGCCGGCGTCGACCTCAGCCAGCCGGAACCGGTTCGCGCCGTCGTCGTCCAGCTCGACACGCTCGTGTCGCGGCTCGAGGGGCGATCTGAAATTTACAAGTTGAGATTTACAATTGGAAATGCCGGACCCAGCCCATCCGTCGGCTGAGCCGTTCACCTTGCCGAGCCACCGCTCTTTCCTGCCGCGGCTCGAGAGGGCGCTCTGAAATTTTCAATTTGAAACCAACCATTGTAAATTTCCAGCCGCCAGCCGCCCGACCCCATCCGTCGGCTGAGGCACACCCCTTGCGTATCCCTCGCTCAAATGTGTCCGTCGATGGCCAGCGGTGCACTGACTCAGGTCTACCTCGACGAGTTGGCGACGCTTTACGACGCCGAGATGCAGGCGCTGCGCGTGCTGCCCCGGTTGAGGGACGCAGCGCGGAGCATGAGATTGCGCGACGCACTGACGCGGCACTGCGACGAGACGCGCCTCCACGTCGAGCGCCTGCAGCTGATCTTCACGCACTGGGGCGGTCAGGCGTCGGCGGGACGTTCGGCTGGGGTAGCCGGAATTGTTCAAGAAGCAGACGAGCGTCTGAATGAAGGCGCGACAGACGACGCGCGCGACGCTGTCGTGATCGGGCTCGCCCAGCGCCTGGAGCACTACGAAATCGCGGCTACGGCTGTGCTCGAACGCTGGCCCGGCGGCTGAGCCGCCCTGACGAAGGGCGTTTGCTGCTCGAGACCCTCGAGGAGGAAGGCCGCGCGGCGCGCCGGCTCACCGAGATCGCCGAGTCGCAGGCGGAGGTGGAGCTGGCCGGCGCCCTGGTCGAGGCGCGCCCCGGATTTCACGTCGCGACGCCACCGCACGGCGACAAACTACGTTAGGGGGCTTACGCCGTAGAGTGCTGGCAAAGCACCGTTCTACGGCGCCGGCATCAGCGCGTGGACCGCCGCGACCTCGGCCGCTGCTCGCCGTCCGCTCTCGATCGCGCCGTTCATGTAGCCCTGCCACTTGTTGCTCGTGTGCTCGCCGGCGAAGAAGAGGCGGCCGGCCGGCCGGGCGAGCCACGATCGCAGCGCGGGGTCGAACGCCGGATCGAAGAACGCGTAGCCGCCGCGCGCCCACGGATCGTCGTCCCAGGCGATCTGGCGCGCGGCGACGAGCTCCGCGCCGCCGGACGCCGAGCCAGTCGAGCGATCGCGCGAGCGCCTCGGGGCCTTCGCGCGTGAAGAGGTCGCGCGTCGCGTCGCTCGCGGATCCGCCGGCCATGAAATTCAGGATGCCCGGGCTGCCGCGCTGCTCCTCGTTGCCGTCCCACACGGCGCCGAACGGCAGCGGCGATCCGAACGCGCGCGGGCGGCCCTGAATCCGCCAGAAGCGGCGTGGAGAACTGCAGCAGCGTCTTGGTCGCGCGTCCGTATTTCAGCCGGACGAACGCATCGTGCTGCTGCTGCGGCAGCGCCGGCGTGATCGGGATGCGCCGCAGGACGGTGGCCGGCAGCGCGAAGACCAGGTACTCGCACGACAGCTGCGCGACCTGGCGGCCGTTCTTGAGGCTGGCGCGCACGGCCGCGGCCGCGCTGCGAGACCGCGACGACCTCGGTGTTGAGCTTCACGCGCCGAACCGAGCGTCGCCGACAGCGCGGTCGCGAGACGGTCGTTGCCCCCCTTGACGCGGTACATCCTGTCGGGATCGGCGCGTCGTCCGTGGCGAACTGATCGACGAGCGCGAGCAGCGAGAGCTCGTCGGGATCGCCGAGGAAGAAGCCGCGCAGCCCGAGCGCGGTCTGGCGCAGCTCGTCGTCGGCGTTGATGCTGCTCGAGCCACTCGGCGACCGACTTCCGACCGATGTCGGCGACGATCGGCGATTCCCAGCGGCGCTCGGCGAGCCGGTAGCGGTTCGCTGAATCGCGAGCGACCTGTTTCGCCAGGCGCTCCCAGCCGCGCGAGCCGCGCCGCACGACGTGCGGGCCGGCCCTGGCCGTCCGGCCGGACGAATCCCCATCCGCCGCGCAGAATCCGCGTCAGTTCGAGCCCGAGCTCAGCCGCGAGCTTCTGGATTTCCTCCTGGGCACCGTCGATGAGATCGGCCGCCGCCCTCGGCGTGCTGGCCGTCCTTGAAGCCGTCCCGGATCGTCCAGACGCGGCCGCCGACGCGATCGCGCGCCTCGACGACGGTGACCGAGGCGCCAAGGGCGGTCAGGTCGCGCGCCGCCGCGAGCCCGGCGAGCCCCGCGCCCGCGACCAGTACCGACACGCCGTTCAGAGCCGACACGCCCCAGATCCTACAGCGGTTTCCGGCAGCGGAGCTGACGGAAGGAACGGTTGTTAGCCAGTTGTCTCCGGGATCTCCGTGCCCGGCAGATCACAAAGCGCCACGGATGTACGCGTCGACCTGGCGCTCGAGCAGCGCGAGCGGGACGGTGCCGGTGCCGAGCACGGCGGTGTGGAATTCGCGTATCGAGAAGCGGCTACCGAGCGCCGCGCGCGCCTTCTCCCGCAGTTCGACGATCTTGAGCTGGCCGAGCATGTACGCGCACGCCTGTCCGGGGTTCACCACGTAGCGCTCGACCTCGCTGGCTTCGATGCCGTAGTCGATCGCCTGCTGCCGCGTCCAGCGCTTCGCGTGTAACCCGGTATCGACGACCAGCCGGCGCGCACGGAAAAGCGCCCCGTCGAGCTGCCCGAGCAGCCCTTCCAGATCGCCCTCGTACCATCCGGATTCGGCGGCCAGTCGCTCGGCGTACAGACCCCAGCCCTCGCTGAACGCGGAGATGCCGCCAAGCGCGCGGAGGCGACGGAACGCAGGGTTCGCTTCGTTCTCGAGTTCGAGCGCCAGTTGAAGGTGATGACCGGGCACCGTTTCGTGATAGACGAGCGTCCGCAGGCCGAACTTCGTCATCCGCTCCGGCCGCAGCGGCATCTGGAACGTGCCGGGACGCGATCCGTCGACGCGCGGGGACCGTATAGCTGGCGGCGGCATTGGCTTCCCGGAACCGCGGGAAGGGCCGCGCCACGACGGCCGCCCTCGGCCGCCGATCGAACTGCGATTCTGCGCGCCGTTCGGCGTCACGCATGATTCGTTCGATATCCGCCATGATTTGCGAGCGGCCGTCCTCGGTCAGCGGATAGCTCAGGTCCTTCTTCAGCTGCGCGACGCGGTCCTTTACAGACCCATCCGTACGACCGAGCTTCCGGAAGATAGTATCCATCTCGCCTTCGAGGCGCGCGACCTCGCGCAGACCGATCTCATGGATCTCGTCGGCCGTGAGATCGGTGGTGGTAAATGCGCGGAGCGCTTCAGCATAAACGGCGGCGCCATCGCTGAAACGCCACAATCCCGCATCGTCGGTCGCCTTCGCTTCGAGCGGCTGCAGCAGGGCAATCGCCTTCTTCCAGACCGGATAGATCTCGGTCGCGACGATCCGCTCCGCTTCTGCAGCAAATGACGGCCGCCGTCCAGGCGGAATTGCCGGCGCATTCGCCATCCGCTCGGCAAAGGTCGCGACGAACGGGTTCTGTGCAGGCGGCGTGGCGACGAATTGTTGCATCTGCGCGAGCGTGGCGCCGAGGATGAACCGCGGCGGGAGGAGTCCCAGCCCCGCGATGCGGCGAGCTTCGGCGATCGCTTCGTCCAGCCGCAGCGCGACCTGGCCAAGACGGGCGACGTAGTTGTCAGCGTCAGCCTCGGACTGCAATCGGATGGTTGACGGTCAGGGCTCCGACGAGGCCGACGTTGACGCCACCGTTCTGTTCGAAGGGAAAGAAATAGTCCGCGGTCCGATTCTGGCGGGTGACCGTGTCGAGCTGCCATTCCATCAGCTCCGCCGAAATGCGCTGGGTGTCGTTCAGCCGCGCGCGATCGAACGTCCGCAACTCCTTCAGGCCCCGCGCGGCAAGGGCAGCGCGCCGCTGCCGCCACTCCCGCGTGACCGGCGTCAGCTGCCGCTCGAACTGCCGCTGCTCCTCGCCGGTGAAGAAGCGGATCGATGCCGCCTGATTCGGATTCAGCCGCAGCCATTCGGCGGTGAACGCCGCGAAGAACTCGTCGATCGATCGCTGCTTGCGCAGGAACGATCCGACAGCGGCTGTCAGGAGAAGAGCAGTGAGTAGAGTAGGTTTCATCGCGCGAACGTCGAACGGCAGCGACACTAGAGCTGCTCGATCGCCGTATCCCTTGGCTTTGAGCATGGCGAGCAGTCCGTCGGAGCCGACGAGATGAGCGGCGCCGACGACGACGAAGGTGCGACCCTTGCGGGCGAAGAGCGCCTCGATCTTCGGCAGCCAGTCCTTGTTGCGGTCGACCAGCAGGCGCTGGTACATCCCCGGCTCCTTGCGAAGCTCCTGCAAGACGATCCGCTCGACGGTCGGCGCGTCGCCTGCCTTCCAGGCGTCGGCGAGCGTCGTCACTGACGCCTTCTCGTGTCTCGAGCTCGGCCAGCGTCGACGAGAGCATCCGATCCTGCTCCTCCATCGACATGTCGTCGAAGCGCGAGATCTGGAACTCGATCGTTTCGAGCCCCTGCACCTCCTTGCCGCCGGCCACCGCCTGGTCGTAGAAGTGCTTGTCGAGGCCGAGTTCCGCGTCGAAGCCGGCGTCCTGCCACTCCAGCCCGAGCAGCGTCAGGGCGAGCGCCCACGGCTTGAACCGCTTCAGCGGTTCGATCGGGCAGGCCGAGCGACTTCGCGCGCTCGCTGACCAGCTCGAACGTCGCCGGCGAGACGACCTTGTCGAGCGTCTGCCCGGAGGGCAGCATGCCCTTCATCAGGATCGTCATCTGCGACTCGACCTGCGCCATCTGGCCGAGGTCGCAGCTCCTCGACGAGCAGGTCGCATTCCTTGAAGGCCTTGTCGAGCGCCGGGCTGAGCGGGTAGTAGTCCTTGCTCAGCAGGTGCACCGACCCGACCAGATAGACGACCGACTGCCCGCGCGACGCCTTCCAGATGAAGTCGCGATTCTGCGCGTGCAGTGAATGATTCGCAGTCGCCGCGATCGCGACGAGGATGGAGATCGCGAGCACCCGGCGGCCCAACGTCCGGCTGCCACCTTCGCGCGGAGCGCTACGGTGGCCGAGAAAGCCGGACGCCACAGGTGTGGCACTCATCGGGCGGCGCTCGTCGGCGCAGGGGTGCGTTTGCGCATGAAGGATTCGACCTCCTCGATGGTCCTCGGCACCGACGCGGTCAGGCGGCGCAGGCCGCCTTCCTCCAGGAGGAAGGAATCCTCGATGCGCACGCCGATGTCGAGGTATTTCTTCACCGCCGGCTGGATCTTGTCGACCAGCGCGCGGTTTTCAGCCGTCATTGACAGCGCGTCGAGGGCGCTCTGCCGGATGTAGATCCCCGGCTCGATGACGAAGGCCATGCCGGCCTGGAGCGGACGCGTACGCTCACCGACGTCGTGGACGTCGATGCCGATGTAATGGTTCGCGCCGTGCGTGTACCACATGCGGTACTGATCGCCGCTGGCGTCGGTGATCAGGCCAAGCTTCAACAGGCCGGCCTTGATGACCTCCACCGTCTTGTCGTGCACCTGGCTCAACGGGGTCCCGGCGCGCGCCACCCTCATCGCCTCGTCCTGCGCCTGCAGCACGATGGCGTAGATGTCCTTCTGGTTCTGCGTGAATGTGCCGCCGATCGGATAGGTCCGCGTGATGTCGCCGGACATGTATTCGTAGTTCGCCGCCGCATCGACCAGCAGCAGTTCGCCGGCTTGCATCTGCCGGTTGTTCTCGCTGTAGTGAAGAATCGTGGCGTTCGGGCCGCTCGCGACGATCGAGGGGTAGCTCCACGACACCGCGCCACGCGATCGATGGACCGCCTCGATGGCCGCCTCGACTTCGTACTCCCATCCGCCCGGACGGGCGGCGCGCATGCCCGCCATCTGGGCGTCGCTCGAGATCTCCAGGCTCTTGATCAGGACCTTGCGCTCGTACGGCGTCTTGATCAGGCGAAGATCGGTCAACATCGATGTGACGTCGATGGCCTGGAATCCGACATACCGTTCGCGGATCCGCCGGGCGAAATCCTGCGGCGGACTGAGCGGATCGGCGATTCCCCCGGCCTGCAGGGCGAGACCGACGCGCGCGCGGCCGGCACCCAGCGCCTCGAAAAACGCCGCCGCTTCCTTCTCGCTGATCTCGCCCGATCCGCGCCTACCGAGCATCGCCGCAATGAACGGCTCGAACTGGTTGCGCCCCATCACGGTCTTCACGCCGGTCAGCTCCGCCGCCTCGGCGCGCGACAACAGGCGTCCGTTCCAGTGCTCCCGTTCAGGATTCCGCTCGCTGACGAACAGGATCTCGCGCCGCGACGCGTTGCCCGGCATCAGCACGAGAATCGAGTTCGGCTGGAGCAGCCCTGTCAGGTAATAGAGGTTGCTGTCCTGCCGGTACTCGTAGTCGACATCGAGCGAGTAGTTCCGCTCCGGGGAGCTGAACAGGACGGCGATCGTCTCGGTCCCGAGGCGCTCCATCATCCGCGCGCGCCGGGCCGACAGGTCGTCGCTGAGCTCGCTGCCGAACGCGACGGACGCCTGCAACAGAAGGCCGAGGGCCGCTAGTGCCTGTCGCTTCATAGAACCCGAGTGTACACCGGTCAAACGCCGGCTCGACCGTTGACCAGTGTGTCCGTTCGATTACGGATTCGGGTATCCTTGTCACCCTTCATCGATGGCTGACGCAGCCCCCTCCCGGATCGAATCAGGTGTCATCGACGTCCTCAAGAACGTGAGCCGGCGGCCGATCGAGCCCTCGCTGTCGAGCGACCTCGTCGCCGATCTCGGCTTCGACTCGCTGCAGGTGCTCGAGGTGGTCGCCGAACTCGAGGACGTGTTCGACATCTCGATCCCGCTCGACGACGTGCCGGCCATCCGCACCGTCAGCCAGGTGGTGGCCCAGGTCGCTGCTCTTATCGACGAGCGCGCCAACGCGTGATGCCGAGATTGAGGACGCTGGCCGAAGCGCTCGACGACGGAGCCAGAAGCAGCGCCGGCTACACGTTTCTGGGGGATGACGGCCCACGGACCCGTTCGTACGCGGACATTCGCGCGTCGGCTCACCGCGTTGCCGCGGGATTGCGGCGCGCCGGCCTCGAGCGCGGCGACGTCGTCGCGCTCGTCATCGCCGACGCCGAGCAGTTCCTGACGACGCTCATTGGTGCGGTCATCTCCGGGATCGTGCCGGCCTCGCTCTATCCGCCGGCGGCCACCGCCGATCTTTCGCGCTTCTTCCAGTCGGTTGCGCCGACGCTTGCCGCTTCGGATGCGCGCGCGATCGTGACGACCACGGGGCTCGTGGACGGGTTCGCTGAGCTGCGCACACGGTTGCCCCGCCTCGACGTCGTCATGACGAGCGACGATCTCGATACTTCGTCCGACGATCTCAACGATGCCGGGCCTGCTGACGGGTGGCGCCCGTCGCTGGACGACGTCGCCTTCATCCAGTACACATCGGGCTCCACGTCGCTGCCCAAGGGCGTGGTACTGACGCACCGCAGCCTCGCCGCCAACATCGAAGGGATCTTCGGGCGATCGGGGCTCGACGTGACCGCCGCGGACATCGGCGTCAGCTGGCTGCCGCTGCACCACGACATGGGACTGGTCGGCATGTCGCTCGGCCCCCTCTACGGCGCAAGGCCGGTCATCCTCATGCCGCCCGAGATGTTCGTCAGGCGTCCCGTGGAATGGCTGCGCGCGATCACGCGGTACCGCGCGACGGTCAGCTTCGCGCCGAACTTCGGCTACGACCTGTGTGTCAGGCGCCTGAAGAACCTTGACGGATTGGATCTTTCGAGCTGGCGAGTGGCCGGATGCGGCGCGGAGCCGATCAAGGCGCAGACCCTGACCGCTTTTGCGGAGAAGTTCGAACCGGCCGGGTTCCGCGCGTCGTGCTTCGTGCCCAGCTACGGCCTGGCCGAGCACGTGCTCGCTGCGACCATCGGCGTCCGCGAGCGAGAACCACGCGTGGACGTCGTGTCCGCCGAGGCCTTGTCGAACGGCAGCACGGCCGCGCCGGTGGATCCTGACGACGACGCGGTGATCCGGCTGGTCAGCTGCGGCCGTCCGTTGTCCGGCCACGCGCTCCGCATCGTGCGCGACAATGACTCTCCCGCGCACGAGCGGGAAGTCGGCGAGATCGCGCTGGCCGGCCCTTCCGTCATGGTGGGCTACTATAAGGACCCCGAATCGACCGCGCGCGCCGTTCGAGACGGATGGCTGCACACGGGCGATCTCGGCTACCTGTCGGACGGCGAGCTGTTCGTCTGCGGACGGTTGAAGGACCTCATCGTGATCAACGGCCGCAAGTATCACCCCCAGGATCTCGAGTGGAGCGTCGAAGGGCTTTCGGGTGTCCGCCGCGGCCGTGTGGTCGCGTTCGGCGCAGGTGACGCGAATCGCGTGATCATCGTCGCCGAGCCGAATGGAACCGTGGCTGCAGCCTCGCTGAGCGCCGAGATCCGCCGCATCATCGGCGACCTCTTCGGGCTGGCGGTCGGCGAGGTCGTGCTCGTGCCGGGAGGCACGATTGGCCGGACGACGAGCGGTAAGGTGCGGCGTGCCGCGGTGCGCGCGTTGTACGAACGCGGCGAACTGACGGAGTCGCCAAGCCGGTGGGACTTCACGCGTGAGCTCGATCAGGTGTAGTGCAGGCCTTTAGGCCTGCTGGAGGCGTCATGCGCTTCGCCGCTACGTTGCTCGCGCTCGCTGTGGCTGCACCGGCCGCGGGACAGGTGACGCGCCTCGAGATCACCAGCCGCGACGTCACCGGCAACTACGAGCGGATTAGGGGCTTCGCGCACGGTGAAGTCGACCCGGCCGACCGGCGAAACCGCATCATCCAGGATCTCGATCTCGCGCCTCGTAACGCCCGCGGACGGGTCGAGTACGTCGCCACATTCGCGTTGACCAGGCCGGCCGATCCCGCCAGGTTGAGCGGCGTGCTGATGTACTCGGTCGTCAATCGCGGCAACGGCGCGCCCGTTGAGAGCCCCGAAGGGCACGTCTCGCTGGTGAGCGGCTGGCAGGGCGACGTCATTCCGACCGCGAACAACCAGACGATCAAGGTGCCGGTCGCGCGCAACCGCGACGGCTCGGATCTCACCGGCCCCGTCCTGGCCCGGTTCGTCGACCTGCCGGCCGGGACGACGACGGCGTCGATCCGTCTCGGGGCATATCCGCCGGTCAGCCTCGACACATCGCGAGCGACGCTGACTTATCACGCCAGCGAGGCTGTGAACGGTGCTCACACCGGCACGGGGACCATTCCGCCGGCTGACTGGGCGTTCGCGGATTGCCGATCGAAACCGTTTCCCGGCGTCCCGGACCCGTCACGCCTCTGCTTGAAGAACGGGTTCGATCCCGCCCGCTTGTACGAGCTGGTCTACACCGCGAAGGATCCGCTGGTCCTCGGCGTCGGTCTCGCGGCGACGCGCGATCTCGTGTCGTTCTTCAGGTACGGTCGCGCGGACGAGGGCGCCACGCCGAACCCGGTCGCGGGCGCGATCAGGCATTCAGTGGCGAGCGGCACGTCCCAGGCCGGCAACTTCCTGAAGACGTTCGTCCATCTCGGCTTCAACGAGGACCTCGGCGGGCGGATCGTGTGGGACGGCATCTTCCCGTTCATCGCCGCACGGCAGACGCCGCTCAACTTCCGTTTCGCCGCGCCGGGCGGCGCGGCCGCGCTCTACGAACCTGGCAGCGAGCCGGTGCTGTGGTGGAGCAAGTACTCGGACTCGAAGCGGGGCCGTGGCTCGGCCAGCCTGCTTGATCGTTGCGCGGCTTCGAAGAGCTGTCCGAAAGTCTTCGAGGTGTTTGGCGCGACGGAGTTCTGGGGCCTGCGGATGTCGCCGGGGCTCGTCGGCACCGACGCCGCACGCGACATCCCGGTTCCCGACAACGTCAGGCGCTATTACATGCCGGGCACGACGCACGGCGGCGGCCGGGGCGGATTCGACGTCGCGCAGGCCGCCAACGATCGATGCGCGCTGCCGCAGAACCCCAATCCGATGGCCGATTCGACGCGAGCGCTGACGGCAGCGCTCGTCGACTGGGTCGTGCGCGGAACCCCGCCGCCGCCCAGCCGCTATCCGACCCTGGCCGCGGGCACGCTGGCGCACGCCACGCGCGCAGCGACTGGATTCCCGGCCATTCCAGGCCTGGCGTTCACCGATCACTTCGTCAACGCGGTGCTCGACTACGACTTCGGGACGTCGTTCAACTACGACGACCTGTCAGGCGTAATCGCCCGTCAGCCGCCGGCGATCAAGCAAGTGATTCCCACGCTGGTGCCGCGCGTGAATGCCGACGGCAACGAAACGGCGGGCATTCCTTCGGTTCTGCATCAGGCGCCGCTCGGGACGTATCTCGGCTGGAACGTCCAGGCGACAGGCTTCTTCAAAGGGCAGATTTGCGGCTTCTCCGGCGGCTACGTGCCCTTCGCGGTCACACGCGAGGCGCGGACGCAAGGCCGCCGATCCGCGGCCCTCAATCGAGGAACGGTACGGCACGCAGGAAGGATATGTCTGCGCGGTGAAGCGGGCGGCGGGAGAGCTGGTCCGCGATCGGTTCCTTCTGCAGAGTGATGCCGACCGCCTGATTGAATCGGCCGCCACGGCTTCAGTGCTCCCGCCGGCGTCGGCGAGCACGTCCGACCTGCGCCGGATCGCGGATCTCGTCTGCCGGGCGTGATTCCCCGCGATGTTGACCTGGCTCGGCCTCGCGGCCATTTCCGTCCTGCTCGCGCTCATTCTCTTTCGCATCACGTCAGTGCTCGTAGCCCTGACGCTGGTGCCGATCGCCGCCGCGCTCGCTCGGCGGCTTCGCCTCCCAACTGGGCTCGTTTGCCATGGACGGCATCCGCGGCGTGGCGCCGACCGCGGCGCTCCTCGCGTTTGCGGTCGTCTACTTCGGCGTGATGCACGACGCCGGTCTCTTCGATCCGATGATCCGCCGCGTCGTGAGGCTGGTGGGGCGGGATCCAGGCAAGGTGGTCATCGGGACGGCTGCGCTCGCGACGGTCGCGCACCTGGACGGCGCGGGGGCGAGCACCTTCATGGTCACCGTGCCGGCGATGCTGCCGATCTATCAGCGGCTCGGGATGGATCCGCTGATCCTCACGTGCACGACCGCGATGGCGGCGGGCACGATGAACATCCTGCCCTGGGGCGGCCCGGCGACGCGGGCAGCCACGGCGCTGCAGGTCGGGGTCGGTGAGCTGTTCAACCCGCTGGTCGTGCCGACCGCGGCGGGCATCGTGATGGTGTTCGTGCTCGCCGCGTTGATCGGCGCCCGTGCGCGGGCTTCGTTTGAAGCGAGCGCATTGAGCGCTCGCGAGCTCGCCGCATTGAGCGCTCGCGGACCCGCCGCATTGAGCGCTCACGGGCTCGCCGGCCGCGGCCACGCCGAGGAGGGCGCCGCCGGGACCGACCGTCTGCCGCGGTTCTTCTGGTTCAACGCCGCGCTGACGGTGGTGACGCTGACGGCGCTCGTCGTCGAGGTCCTGCCGCTGCCGGTGGTTTTTCTCCTGGCCTGCGCCATCGCGCTCGTCGTCAACTTTCCAGACGCACACCTGCAGCGCGAGCGCCTGGAAGCGCACGGCCACGCCGCGATGGTCATGGTCACCACAGTGCTGGCAGCGGGCCTCTTTGCGGGGATCATGACCGGAACAGGCATGCTGACCTCGATGGCCCGGGACATCGTCGGCATCCTTCCACCCGGCGTGCTGCGCCATCTGCCTGTGTTGCTCGCGGTCGTCTCGATGCCGCTCAGCCTCGCGTTCGATCCCGATTCGTTCTACTTCGGCGTCCTGCCGGTGCTCGCGACGGCGTCGCAGGCGGCGGGCGCCTCGGCCATTGATGTCGGCCGCGCGGCGCTGGTCGGACAGATGACGACGGGATTTCCGGTGAGTCCGCTCACGCCGGCGACATTCCTGCTGGTCGGCCTCGCCGGCGTCGACCTCGCGGACCACCAGCGGCGAGCGATCCCATATCTATTCGCGATCAGCCTGGTGATGGCCGCGACGGCGGTTCTGACAGGCGCGATTCACTTGTAGTGCGGACCTTTAGGTCCGCGTAACGCCGTGCGGCAGACCGTGTGGGCCTGAAGGCCCGCACTACCATTAACGAGCGTCAGCCCATGCTCCGTCACGAGTGGGTCGCCATCCTGTTCTTCGCGCACGTCGCGGTAGCGGCGCTCGTGCGGTACCGGATGCCGCTCGGCCGCCGCCTCACGGCGGCGCTCGGATCGGCCGCGGCGGCCATTACCGTCGTCGCGGTCTCGCGCGCCGGAAACCCCGTGCTGCGAAGCTGGGCGCCGATGGCTTACGTGCTGGCGGCGTACTATCTCTCTGGCCGGACCTTCTTCGCGCCGATGCCGCGCGTCGAATCGTGGCTGGCCGCGATCGATCGGCGCGTCCTCGGCGACGCCAGCGTCGCTTTCGCGCGCTGGCCACCGGCCGTCATCCGCCTTCTTGACGCGGCGTACATCGGCTGTTTCCTGCTCGTGCCGGCGGGGCTCGCACTGCTGCTGGCCGCGGGGCATGGCGACCGCTCCGGCCACTATTGGACGCTCGTGATCGGCGCCGAGCTGGGTGCGTTCGCCACGCTGCCGTATCTCCAGACCCGGCCGCCGTGGGTGCTCGAACGCCTCGACGCCCGCGGGCCGCGTGCGTCGGTGGCTTTCATGAAGCACGCGACGACCGGTGCGAACACGCTGCCGAGCGGCCACGCGGCCGGCTCGCTTGCGGTCGCTCTCGCCGTCATGCCGGCGATGCCGATCGAGGGGACGATCCTGCTGGCGCTGGCCATCACGATCAGCGTCGCGTCGGTGATCACGCGTGCACACTTCGTCGTCGACATCGTCACGGGCGCGGCGCTCGCGGGCGTCGTGTGGTCGCTGGCGCGTGCCGGTGGCGCGTGAGCCCGTGCTACCATCCCCCGGCATGAAATCAAGACCCGCCGCCGTCGCTCTGTACCTGGCGGTGCTGCTGGCGACGAACCCCTTCGGCGCCGAGCCGTTTCCCCGCGCGACGCCCGAGTCAGTAGGGCTGAACCCGGCGAAGCTCCAGGAAGCCACCGATCTGATGAATCGGTCCGTGGCCGAGAAGCGAGTCGCCGGCGCCGTCGCGGCGGTTGCCCGACGCGGCAAGCTCGTGTACCTGCATGCGGTCGGGGTGCAGGATCTCGAGAGCAGCGCGCCGATGACCGACCGCTCGCTGTTTCGCATCTACTCGATGACCAAGCCGGTGACGGCCGTGGCCGCAATGCTGTTGCACGAGCGCGGCCGCTTTGCCCTGACCGATCCGGTCGCGAAGTTCATCCCCGAGTTCAAGGGTGTCGTCGTGTCCTCTCCGGACGGCGCCACGCGGCCGCCGGCGCGCGAGATCACGGTACAGGATCTGCTCCTGCACACCTCCGGGCTCAATCACCGGACGTCGCAGCTCTATCAGCGCGAGAAGGTCCGATCACGCGCGCAGACGCTCCCGCAGTTCATCGCCAACATCGTTCGCGTGCCACTGATGGATGATCCTGGAGCGAGATATCGCTACAGCGAGAGTCCGACAGTCGTCGGCCGCCTGATCGAAATCTGGTCGGGCCAGCCTCTCGATCGTTTCATGGCCAGTGAGATCTTCCAGCCGTTGGGGATGACGGACACAACCTTTTGGGTCGCCCCCGAGCAGGCGGCGCGGTTCACGACGCGCTACGCCCTCAGTAACGGCACGCTGGTCGTGAACGAGATCGAAGAGGTTCCCTTCACGGTCCGTCCGGCCCTGCTCGAGGGCGCGGTCGGCCTGGTCTCGACGGTTCCCGACTTCCTCCGCTTCAGCCAGATGCTCCTGAACAAGGGCGAGCTGGCGGGCGTGCGGCTCCTGTCCGCGAAGACGGTCGACTCGATGACCAGGAACGGATTGACGGACGCGATGGTGAAGGAACGCAACGGTATGGGCTGGGGCCTCGGGAACGTCGAAGTGGTCGTCGATCCGGGTCAGCAGAAACAGCCGGCGAACCGCGGCGAGTACGGCTGGAACGGATCGGCAGGCACTTACTTCTGGAACGATCCGGCGACCGAAATGATCACGATTTTGATGACTCAGTTCGCCGACCGGCTGCCGGGTCAATTCAAGGCGGTTGTGCAACAGGCAGTGCAGTAACCAGTGCAGTAAGACGTGCAGTGGGTGACATTCGATTGCTTCGGCACGCTGGTCGACTGGCACAACGGCTTTGCCGGGGTCGTCAGACCGCTGGCCGGTGAGCGAACAAACGAACTGCTTCGGGCTTATCACCGGTTCGAGCGGATGATCGAGCAGGAATCGCCGCACCGGTTGTACAAAGAGGTGCTGGCCACGGCATTGAAGCGCGCCGCCGACGAGATCGGTCTGCCATTGTCGGACTCCGACGCCGGGCGGCTGCCTGGCTCCTGGGGTTCGCTCCCGGTATTCGACGACGTCGAGCCGATGCTGGAGTCGCTCCGGCGTGCCGGCTGCCGGCTTGCGGTCCTCACCAACTGCGACGACGATCTGTTCGAGGAAACGCAGCGGACATTCCGCGAACGATTCGATCTCGTCGTGACGGCCGAGCGCGTCCGCGACTACAAGCCGTCACTCGCGCATTTCCGCTACTTCGCCCGCTCCACCGGCGCCCCACGCGAGGGCTGGGTCCACGTCGCGTGCAGCTGGTACCACGACATTGCGCCCGCGCGTGAGCTGGCGCTCGGCCGCGTCTGGCTCGATCGCGACAAGACCGGCGAGGATCCGTCGTGTGCGTCGGCGTACCTGCAATCGGCCGCGGACGTTCCTGACGCGGTCGCGAGGCTTCTGTCATGACCGTCCAGCAATCGATTGTGGCGCTTCTCGATCGCGAGCTGGCGGGTTTCCAGCGCGAGCTCGACCTCTTTCCGGACGACGAGGCGTTGTGGCGGACGCTGCCGGGCGTCTCGAACTCGGCGGGCAACCTGGCCTTGCACGTCGCCGGCGGCTTGCAGCATTACGTGGGCGCGGTGCTCGGCGGCAGCGCCTACGTTCGCAACCGCGACGGGGAGTTTTCGCGCCGGACGGGATCACGAGGTGAGCTCGTCGAGGAGCTTCGGAAGGCCGCCGTCGCGGTCCGGACCGTCGTGCCCAACCTGACCAATGCGGTCCTCGAGCACGACTTTCCCGAGGCGGTGATTCCCGACCGCAGGATCCAGACGCTGCGCTTCCTGATGCACTTGTGCGCGCACGCGTCGTTTCATCTTGGCCAGGCCGGATACCTGAGGCGAGGCCTCACCGGCCAGAATCAGTCGGCCACGCCGGTGCCGCTCAAGGCGTTGACGGAGCCGTAGACCGGGCCTCGTGGCCCGGCGACGTGTCCAGGCGGACCTAAGAGGTCCGCCCTACGGAGATCGTCGACTCACCGATCCGGCCAGGGAGGAAGCCGCGTAGGCGTAAATGGACCGGAACTCGAGATGGCGCGCGATTGCCCGCGCGGCCGCGTCGCGACACGGGGCAAATGACGGCCAGTCGTTGAGATCGATGAGCGTCATCCGGCCGTCTTCACCGATCACGAGATCGCCGCCGAAGATGTCGAGCGACAGCGCCGCTCCCGATTCCAGCGCGCACGCTTGAAATGACTCACCGCTGGTGCCATGTATCGCTGGATTGTCTGATTCCAACCAGTAAAAGAAGTCGCCGCGGATGGCGTAGAAGCTGATTTCGCGGCCCGGAACGTGTTTCTGCAGCACCGCGGTCCCGATGCCGCGGCGCTCGAAGTCGTTCAGGACGCGGCCGAGTTCTTCCAGCGTCCCCAACCGCTGCACGTCTTCGCGGCGGCTCGCGTGAAGATCGCCGCCTTTGACCCACCAATCGCCGTCGACCAGCTGAACGACCGACCTCGCGGCGCGGGCCGTCGGCACGACCTGGCACCAGGGCAAGGAAACACTGCCCAGCGTTCGATGGACCAGCTGGCTGCGCGCGGTGGCGAGGACGCGATCGGGCCGGTTGACGACCGTCCGTCCGTTGGCAGCCCATCGCGCCAGCAGCTTGAGAACGCGCGGTGAGCGCGACATCGAAAAAATCGTGGACCTCGAAGTAGCGAACTGCCCGACCTCGTCCGGGCAAGCGAGAAGGACGTGGTGCCCGCGGCGCTCGAGCTCGCCGGCGACGAGCTCGAGGATGATCCTATCGTTCTCGCGATGGCGACCCGGCGAGCAGATCGATTCGCGATAGATGCCGAGAAACTCGCTCATGCGGACCACCGATCCAGCGCGGCCGGCAGATCCGCAACGCTGTCGAGGATAGCATCGGCCCGCCGCGCAAGGCGCACGTCACGGCCGGTGATCCAGAACGTGTGCATGCCCAGCGTCTTGGCCGGATCGATATCCCGATCGAGCGAGTCGCCGACGAATGCGGTTCGCTCCGGCGCGCTGCCGATGAGGGACAGCGCATGGCGGAAGATCGACGGGTCGGGTTTCGCCGCGCCGAACTCGTGTGAATCGACCATGACGGCGAGTGTCTCCGCGAATCCGTACTCTTCGCACAGACCAGCGGTGTTACCGCAGCCGTTCGAGACGACACCTAGCTTGAATCCGCAGCGGGCCAATTCGGCGAGCACCGCCCGGTTGACAGCCGCGGCCTGATAGACGTCGCCGATGAACGAATCGACGATCTGCCGGACGGCGTCGGCTGGGCGGCGGCCGAGGAACTCGAGCTGCCAGCCAACGTGGCACGTCAGCATGTGGCGCAACTCGGAGGTGGCCATCGACGGTTCGGCGTGTGATCGGGATTCTGCGTAGTCGAAGGCCGCCGCCCGCTGGTCCCGTGTGCAGGCGATTCCGGCGTCGGGGAGGAGCCGATGAAACCGGTCGCGCCATCCGTGGCGGCCGTCGAGCGTACCGCCGAGATCGAAGAGGATCGCGTCGAGCGGCCGCATTGAGGCGGCGATACTATCACAGCAAATCCGGACTCGCGCCCGGTCGCGCTCTCTATGTGATCGCCATCCGCTGCGCCCTGAGAAAGGAACGGATGTGGCGCACCGCCAGGGGAATCCGCTCCTTGGGCTCCTTCCACGGGTACAGGCTCATCTCGGCCTTCGGCGCCAGCATCGCGCTCTCGATCGCGACCGCGTATGAATGCGCCGCCGTGTCGTCTGGCAGCACCAGGACGGGAGTCTGACACTGACGCACGAAATCGCGCGACACCGTGAAGACGAAGTCGGCATCCGTGCGGTACATCCTCGTCAGGAACCTGTCGACCATGTCGATCGTGATCTCGGGCCGGCGCTTGATCAGCTCCGGGCCCCAGCCACTCTTGCTGCTGTCGTACATGACGTTGGGGTTTTCCGGCCGGAATCCGACAGGCTGCGCCGGCACCGCTGCGACGACGCGGTTCGGCGCCCGCTTGATGAGGTTCCAGATGAACGGCCCGGCGATGCAGAAGCCCAGCACCATGAACCGGTCGATGCCCAGGTGATCCATCAGGGCGAGATGGTCGTCGGCGTAGGAATCCCACGGCCGGTCGATCTCGAGCGGGCCCGAAGACTGGCCGGTATTGGCGTTGCGCAGGTCGGAATAGATACAGCGGTACTCGCCCTTGAACTCCTCGATCGGGTTGAAGGGGCTGCCCGGCACACTTTCGGCGCGGCTGCCATCGCGGCCGCCGTGGCGCCCGTCTTCAGTAGCTTGCGTCTGAGCAGATCCATCATCGGCCTCCTCCGCCACCATCGTTGCGGCTTCCTCCGGGACCGGCTGACTTCGCGGTTGGAGTGAAAACGAACGGCCGGAACGCTCAGTTCGCGCTCGCGTTCTATCCTCGCGAGCAGTCCAACACGCATGTCCAGGTGGGTGCCGGCCTGGGTCAGAGTCACGTCGTGTTCTCCTCGCGAGAGGCAGACGCAGACGGGGAAGGGACTGGACCGATCCTGTCGGCGTTATTCGGGACCGAGTGGAAAGTGTTCTACCTCACCGCCGGAGCACGCTTTCATCGTATGCCGATCAACTACACCAGGCTCGATGACCTGGGAATCGGCAGCGGTCGAGAGTTCCCAGGCGACCCTGACGTTGATCTCAGCGGGATCTTCGTACGCGTCGGCCTCGCCTTTCACGGGTTTCGTGATTGAAATGTCGCGAAGGGCCGAGGAACCGGCGCGGCTGGATGCCTCGCGGGAAG
This sequence comes from uncultured Acidobacteriota bacterium, assembly GCA_963825245.1. Classification (GTDB taxonomy): domain Bacteria; phylum Acidobacteriota; class Vicinamibacteria; order Vicinamibacterales; family CAVVIG01; genus CAVREM01. Next base: position 264,092 of record CAWGSJ010000008.1, on the reverse strand, counting down.
GCGTAACCGTCAGGCGGCGGCCCGCCGGTAGAGCCGCACGCACCACAACAAGCCGGGATCATCCCGATCCAGGTCGAGCCCTTCCTCGGCACACACACGGTCGATCGCCCGATGCGAATGAGCGAACGCCCGGAACTGCCAGCGCAGCACGCGTCGCAGGAACCAGTTGACGAGACCGACCATGGCGCGCACCCACGCCGTGTCGCGCGGGATCACGATGCCATAGAGCACCGTGGCCTTGCGCGCCGACGCCCGCACGAGCGTGATCATGTCGGGATAGCAGCAGATGACCTTGTCGAGAGTCACGATGGTGGCCGGCTCGACGCGATCGGCGACCTGCGTGAAATCGCCCTCGATCCGCCTCTGCCGCGCCTCGTAACCGCGCTCGGCCGCCGCCTGGCGCAACAGCTCGAGATAGGGACGCGAAGCGTCCACGGCAGTCGTTTGTACGGCCCCGTCCCGGGCCAGTTCGTGCTGGAGGACTCCAACGCCCCCGCCAATATCCAAGTGCGTGAAGTCCGCCGTGCCCCTTTCCCGCATGGATGCCCGCACGGCGTCCAGCAGCCGGCGAGTCGCGCCGCGCGCGCCGCGCTTGCTGTAGGCGCGCATGTCCCTGCGTGCCCGCCGGGCGTCGAACATGCGATCAAAGTCTTGACCCTGACAGCACGGCATGGCTGGAGCCTACCGCTGAACACGAGTGGATGTCGAACGGGCGCCAAAGGAGTGACGCCGGCGCAACCACGAGGAGACGTGGCGCGCAATCACACCTCGAATCTGGGCGCCCAAGATATTCAATGCGACGCCTCAGCCGCACTGGCGCGATACCCGCGATCGGTCGTTGGGAAACGTGTAGTCGCCCAGTGACTTCCGATCGAGGGCCTCACTCATCACGCAAGGCAATTAGAGGATCGATGCGGGACGCGCGGCGGGCCGGTAGATAGCTGGCGAGGAGCCGCCACGGCGATCAACACGAACGACACCGCCGCATACACAGCGGGATCTGTCGGCCGGACGTTGAAGAGCAGGGTCGTTAGGGATCTCGCGAGGAGCGCGGCGCCAATCAAACCCAGCACGACGCCGATGCCCCCTTTCCACAACCCCTGTCGCAGGATCAGGCCGGCAATCTGCCCCCGCGACGCACCGATCGCGCTCCGCACGCCAATCTCACGCGTCCGCTGTGAAACGTCGTAGGCCAGCACACCATAGATGCCGAGGGCCGACAGGAACAGTGCCAGACCGGCAAACGCCGCGAGAAGCAGCATCACGGCCCGACGGTTGTCGAAGGACGAATCCACCGCTTCGTCCAGGCCGCCGGCATCAAAGAGTGGAAGCGCGGGATCGATGGTGCGCACCTTGTTGCGCAAGGCCGACACCACGTCAGCCGCCGGCCGGGCTGTCCGCAGGAACAGGGTCAATCCGCCCGGTCGTCCGCCCTGCATGACTTGATAGATGAACGGGTTGCCGCTCTTCTCCTCAACGCCATTGTGCGGCACGTCTTTCACGACGCCGATGATGCTGGGCCACTCGTCAGGTTTTGCCGGCCGACCGCCAAAGCTGAACCGTCCACCAACGGCAGAGCCATTGGCGAAGAACTTCCGCGCGAAGCTCTGATCAACGACGAACAGGCTCCGCCCGGGAGCCATATCCGCTTCTTGATAGAAGCGACCTTCCAGCAACTTCAGCCCCAGCGTGTCGAGGTACCCCGGTGTCACGAACACCCGGTAGGCGCCCGGCTGCGGCGAACCCGGCGGCAGCGTATCGTTCTCCAGGGTGAACGCGTTGATCGGCAGTCCCCCCTGGAAGGGCGTGGAAAAGGAAAGCGCCACGGACGTCACTCCCGGAATCTCTCGCATCGCCTGGACCAGGCGTTCGCGAATCTGGTTGGCGGCGTCGTCGCTGGCACGATGTTCCCGCGTCAACGCGATGCGCGCGGTCACGACGTTCGTCGGCTCGAGTCCGGTATCCACGCCCAGGGCCTCGGCGAAGCTATGGATGAGCAGGCCGGCGCCGGTCAGCAGCATCAACGCCACTGCGACCTGGGCGACGACAAGGACGCTGCTCAGCGCGCGCACGCCACGGCTCGACGATGCGCTCCGTGAACTGCTCTGGATCACCTCGGCCAGATTCGTGCGCAGGATGTGAAACACCGGGATCAGGCCAATGAGCAGGCCGACCACGACCGCGAGCGCGACGGCGAATCCGAGCACCCGCCAGTCGAGCGGCGCAGGCAGCGACTGGGGAAGCATCTTCGCCAGGTAGAAATTCGTGATCCGTAGCGCCCCCGCGGCCACTCCCAGCCCCAGGGCAGCGCCGAGGGAAGTTAAGAGCAGACTCTCCAGCAGGAACTGCCGGGCAATTGTCGCGCGCCCGGCCCCGAGCGCGGATCGTATGGCCAACTCCGACTGCCGGGCGTTCGAACGTACAAGCAGCAGATTCGCCACGTTGAAACAGCCGATGAGCAGCACGAACGCGACGCCGCCCTGGAGCATCAGCAGCGTCGGCCGCACCGGCTGGACGCGCTGCTCCTGAACGCCGCCGACGTTCATCGTCATGCCGGAGCGCTCCACGAAATCCTTCAACGGTGGCGGTCCCGCGTCGACGAAGCGCTTCTCCAGGGTCTTGGCCTCGGCATCCGCCTGGCTTGCCGTGACGCCCGGCTTGAGGCGCCCAAACAACTGGAGTCCCACACCGTAGCGGCCCTGCGGGTTCTCTGCGGCCGGGGCCCAGCTCAATGGCAGCACGAACTTCATACGCGCATCAAACGCTTCCAACACCCGCGGCGCCACCCCGATCACCTTGTACGCTTCATCGTCGATCCGCACCTCCTTGCCCAGGACCTCTGGACTCTCCCCGTATTGCGTCTGCCAGTAGGACTGCGTGAGCACGACCACCTTGTCGGCGCCCGGTCGGTTTTGCTCCTTTGTGAAGAAGCTGCCGATCACGGGCTGTATCCGCAGGATGTTGAAGATTTCGGCGGTCATCCGTACGCCGGGGATACGGACAACAGAATCCTTTTCTCCTATCAGGCCGTAAAAGAACGTCCACAGCCCGATGCTCTCGTAGGAGGTCGCGTTCGTCGAATAGTCGATGTAGAACGGGACGTTGGCCGGCATGTGGTTCAAGCCGGCCTTCACCGCGGACGAGTACAGTTCCACGATCTGCTCCGGCTCCTGATACGGCAGCGGCTTCAACATCAGCGAATAGACCGTAGAGAAGATCGCCGTTGTCGCGCCGATGCCAAGCGCCAGAGTGACGAGAGTGGTTGCGGTGATGCCCTTGGACTTCCACAGTAGACGGACGGTATGACGCAAGTCGGTAAGCGAGCCGGTCGATATGCCGGCGGCCGTCGACGCTGAGGCGTGGTGCGATGACGTCATCGTAGAAGACTCGGATTCGATGGAAAGAACCTTCGATGAATTCTATCCCGGCTCGGGGTTTTTCCTGCGTTACCACGTCGTCCATGTGCGCTCGATCGCGCGTCGGCTGACGCGCGCTATTTTCGCTACTTCCTTACGCAGCGCCAGGCTTTCTTGAACGGCCGCCTTCAGCTGTCGCAGACCGTCGATGCCCGCGTGCCGGGCGATCTCGAGCGTTTCGACGATCGTGACCGGGCTCGTGCGCGCGATGAGGGACGGCGACGCATTCTTGATTTGCGTACGCACCCGGTTGATGCCTGACAGGACGGCGAGCCACCCAGCCCCATGACGGTCGGTGCTGCCGTGCCACTTGTGCCGGACCATCGAGTCGGGGACGAATAGCGCGTCCCAGCCTGCAAGCCGCGCGCGCCAGCCGAGATCGAGGTCCTCGAAGTACATGAAGTGGGTGCGATCGAAATAGCCCGTCGACAGGCGGACGGCGTCCAGCATCGCCCGGCGATAGGCCGCGGCGCCGGCGGTGGGGCAGAAGATCGCGGCCTGCCGCCGCGATTCGTCGTTGGGCCAGGTCCGATCGCGATGGCGATCGCGTCCGCCGCCGAGCGCCGTCAGTTCGATGCCGGTGGAATTGATCGTTCCCGGCCGGTCGAGGAAGACCATCGTCGACTGCAGCATGCCGCACGACGCGGGCACGCCCTCCGCCGCCTCGACGAGCGCTTGCGCCCAGCCCGGTTCGGTGACGCAGTCGTTGTTCAGCGTCGCGACCCACTCGCCGGTCGAGGCCTCGATGCCGCGGTTGCAGCCTTCGGCGAAGCCGACGTTGCCGGACTGCGCGAGGAGCCGGCAGGCCGGAAAGTCAGTCCCGACCATCTCTGGCGAGCCGTCAGTCGAGCCGTTGTCGACGACCAGGACCTCGATGTCGCGATACGTCTGCGCCGCGAGGGACCCGAGGCACGCCCGCAGATCCTCGCGTGAATTCCAGTTGACGATGACGATGGAGAGACGCGTGCAAAATCGTAGCACGGTGACCTTCCCTGTCACGCTGGCGTGCTACCATCCGACTCGATTTCCACTTTTCGGCAGCAAGCGCTGCCGTCGCGCGGTGTCCGGCAAGGCGTCCGGACGAGGTTCCTCATGTTGCGCATCATCACGTCGACCTCCGCAGCGGCGCGGCTCGACCAGGCGCGCCATTTCCTCCAGTCGCATCCATCGTCGGCCGAAGTCGTCATCGTCGGCGCGTCGCGCGGCGCGGCCGACGATCTCGCGCGGCGCCTCGCCGTCGACCACGGTGCCACGTTCGGGATTACGCGCGTCTCGCTCACCGAGCTGGCCGCACGGTCGGCCGCCGTCCAGCTCGCCGGCGCCCGGCGCATGCCCGGCACGCAGGCGGGCGCGGAAGCGGCGGCAGCCCGCGCGGTCTTCGATGCGGCCGCCGCGGGCGAGATGGAGTACTTCGAGCCGGTCGCCGCGGATGCCGGGTTTTCCGAAAGCGCTGGCGCGAACGGTTCACGAGCTTCGCCTGGCCGGCGTGGCCGCGGCCGATCTGGAAGACCGTAGCCGCGCGGTGCGCGACGTCGGCCGCCTGCTGGCGCGAATCGAAGGACAGCTGCGGCAGGCGTCGATCGACCGATCGCGCCGAGCTGTTCAGGCTTGCCGCGCGGGCGTGCGGCGACGGGCACGTCCGGTGGGCGGCGCTGCCGCTGGTGCTGCTCGACGTGCACGCTCGATTCGAGCGCCGAGCGCGAGTTCGTTGGCGCGCTCGTCCGACGCTCACCAGCGGTGCTGGCGACGGTGCCCGGACGGTGACGAGTCGGCGCTCGAGGCGCTGCGCAGGCTTTCGCGCCACCGCCGTGGTCGAGATCGCGCAGGATCCTGCCGCACCGCACACCGATCTTGCGAACCTCCGTCGTTTCGTCTTCACGCCGGATCGCCCGGCAGCCGCGGTCGCGCGCGGGCGATGTCCGCCTGTTCTCGGCGCCGGGCGAGGGACGCGAGGCCGTCGAAATCGTCCGGCGCGTGCTCGACGAAGCCGCGCGCGGCGTGCCGTTCGACGAGATGGCCGTCTTCCTTCGGACGCCGCAGCAGTACCTCGGCCTGCTGGAGCATGCGTGCGCGCGCGGCGGCGTGCCCGCCTACTTCGATCGCGGCACGCGGCGACCCGATCCCGGCGGGCCGCGCCTTCGTCGCGCTGCTGTCGTGCGCCGTGCGAGGGCCTCTCGGCGAGGCGGTTCGACGAGTACCTGTCGCTCGGACAGGTGCCGCAGATTGCCGGGGCGGGCGGGCAGGTCGGGCAGCGCCGAGCACCGGTCCCGAGCCCGAGCGCCGAGACTTGGCCGCGCGACGAAGTGTTTCCGTGGCCGAGCGTCGATGCCGACGACGGGCAGCATCCGGACGACGGCGAGGTCGGCGGCACGCCGCAGGCGCGCCGGACCGCCCGATTCGGACGACGAAGCGGTGGTCGCCGGCACGCTGCGATCGCCGTGGAAGTGGGAAGAGCTGATCGTCGAGTCGGCGGTCGTCGGCGGCCGCAGCCGCGCGGACGGGAAGGCGCCGGTGGCGGCGGCGGCTCGACGGGCTCGCGGCCGACTTCCGCTACCGGATCGCCGAGCTGAAGCGCGAGGAGCCCGAGTCGGCGCGCATCGCGCGGTTCGAGCGCGACCTGCGGAACCTGGCGCACCTGCGCGCGTTCGCGCTGCCGATCATCGACGCGCTTGCCGACTGGCCCGACGCAGGCGATGTGGGGCGAGTGGATCGATCGCTTCGGCGACGCTGGCCGGCCGCGCGCTGCAGCGGCCCGGCGCGCGTGCTGCAGACGCTCGCCGAGCTTCGGCCGATGGCCGACGTCGGGCCGGTCGACGCTCGAGGAAGCGCGCGACGTCCTGCACGATCGGCTGGTCACGCTCGACTGGGAGCCGCCTGCTCCGCCGCTACGGCCGGCTGTTCGTCGGCACGCCGCATCAGGCGCGGGGCCGCACGTTCCGCGTCGTCTTCGTGCCCGGCCTCGCCGAGCGCGTCGTTCCGCAGCGGCCGCGCGAGGATCCGCTGCTGCTCGACGACGGCGCGCGGCGACCTCGGACGCGCGCGCTCGCGCGGCCAGGACGATCGGGCGGCGCGCCGAACGCCTGCTGCTCAAGATCGCGATCGGCGCCGCGTCGCGAGCGCCTGTACCTCTCGTATCCGCGGCTCGACGTCGGCCGAAACGCGCGCGCGCGTCCCGTCGTTCTACGCGCTCGACGTCATGCGGGCGATCACCGGGCGCGTGCCCGGACCATCGCGTGCTGGCGGCCGACGCGGCGCGAGGAAGCCGGCGCGAGCCTGGCGTGGCCGGCGCCAGCCGATCCCGATCGCGCCATCGACGATCTCGAACACGACCTCGCCGTCGCTGAAGCCGCTGCTCGACTCGCGCGATCCCGTCGTCGGTCAAGGGTCACGCGCACTACCTGCTCGGCCTGAACGAGGCGCTGCGGCGATCGGTCATCAGCCGCTGGGCGCGCGGCCGCGCCGGCGTGGTCGTCGAGCGACGGCCTGATCGGCGTCGCACCGACGGCGTCGCGACGCGCGCTCGCAGGCGCACCGGCTGGCCGCAGCGGCCGTATTCGCTGTCGGCGCTGCAGCGGTTTGCGACGCTGTCCGTACCAGTTCCTGCTCGCGACGATCCACCGGCTCGAGCCGTGGGACGAGCCGGAGCCGCTCGTCCGCATGGATCCGCTGACGCGCGGCAGCCTGTTCCACCGCGTGCAGGCCGAGTTCTACCGTCGCTCGAGGCCGGACACGCGCTGCCCGTCACGCGCGCCACGCTGCCGGAGGCCGTCGCTCGACGCTCAACGAGGTGCTCGACCGCGTCGCCGCCGAGTACGCCGAAGACGCTGGCGCCGGCGATCGATCGCGTCTGGCGCGACGAGATCGACGACCTGCGGCGCGATCTCGGCATCTGGGTGCAGAAGCTCGCGGACGAAGACGACTGGCAGCCCGCGTACTTCGAGTTCAGCTTCGGCCTGAACGACGAAGGGCGCGATCCGCGGAGCCTGCCGGATCCGATCGTCGTCGACGGGCGCTTCGTGCTGCGCGGGTCGGTCGATCTCATCGAGCGCCACCGGCAGTTCGACGTGCTGCGCGATCACCGATCACAAGACCGGCAAGAACCGGTCGAACCCGGATCTGATCGTCGGCGGCGGCGCGGTGCTGCAGCCGGTGCTGTACAGCGTGGCGATCGAGCAGGGGCTCGGCAAGAAGGTCGATGGCAGGGCCGGCTGTTCTACTGCACGACCGTCGGCGGGTTCGCCGAGCACGAGATCCCGATCAACGACTACACGCGCGGCCAGGGTCTCGAGGTGCTGACGATCGTCGATCGCGCCGTCGAGCAGGGCTTCCTGCCCGCTGCGCCCGGCCGAGCGCGCCTGCACGTGGTGCGACTTCCGCCCGGTGTGCGGCCCGCGCGAAGAGGAGCGCGTCGGACGCAAGGCCGCCGACCGGCTCGCCGATCTGCAGGCGCTCGAGGCGATGCGATGAAGCGTCGATGTCTCTTGGAGCTTCGAGTCTTCGCGGTTGCAGAATGCCGACATGATCTCCGACGCCGACGCCCGCCGCGCCATCGCGGAAGACCTCGACGACACGCTCGTCGTCGAGGCGGCCGCCGGCACCGGCAAGACGACCGAGCTCGTCAACCGCATCCTGCGCGTGCTGGCGACGCGGGCGCGCGACGATGATCGAGATCGTCGCGGTCACGTTCACCGAGAAGGCCGCCGGCGAGCTGAAGCTGCGGCTGCGCGAAGCGGCTCGAGGACGAGCGTGCGAAGGCGGACGACGCCGGTGTGCGGCAGCGGCTCGAGCGCGGCGCTCGAGACGCTCGAGGAAGCGCACGTCAACACGATTCACGGCTTCTGCGCCGACCTGCTGCGCGAACGGCCGGTCGAGGCGCGCGTCGATCCGCTGTTCGCGGTCCTCACCGAGCCGCAGGCGGACCGCCTGTACGACGCGCGCCTTTCGCGCCTGGCTGCAGGACGCGCTGCGCGATCCGCCGAAGGGTCTGCGCCGGGCGCTGCGGCGGACGAGCGCGCCCGTCGTTCGGCGGCGGCGACACGGATGGCCCGATCGATCGGCTGCGCAGCGCCGGGCGCGCCTCGCCGAGTGGCGCGACTTTCCGGCGCCGTGGCGGCGGCCGCCGTTCGACCGCGACGGTGAGATCGATCGCCTCGTCGCCGCGCTGCATCGTCTCGCCGATCTCACGGCGCGGCCGTCGTCGCGACCGCGACAACCTGTTCATCGATACCGACGCGCGTCCGCCGCCTGAGCCGGCAGATTCAGCTCGAGCAGTCGTTCGGCCAGCGCGATCTACGACGGCTGGGAAGCGCGCCTCGTCGACCTCGTGCGCGACCGCGGCTTCTCGCGCACGCGGAAGGGCAGCGGCTACAAGTACGGCAAGGACGTCACGCGCACCGAGGTGCTCGCCGGCGCGCGACGCGCTGTTCGCCGACCTGCAGCAGTTCAGGAAGGACGGCGGATGCCGACCTGGCCGCGTGCCTGCAGCAGGAGCTGGCGGGCGCGACGGCGCGCTATCAGGAGCTGAAGGCGGCCGCGGGCTCGCTCGACTTCGCCGATCTGCTGGTCGCGCGCGCGCGATCTCATCAGGAGCGACGCCGACGGTCCGCGGCATCTGCAGCGCAAGTTCACGCGCATCTTCGTCGACGAGTTCCAGGACACCGATCCGATTCAGGCCGAAATCCTGCTCCTCCTGTCCGCCGACGATCCGGCGGCGACCGACTGCGACCGCGGCGAGGCCCATCCCGGGCAAGCTGTTCATCGTCGGCGACCCGAAGCAGGCGATCTACCGGTTCCGCGGCACCGACGTGGCGACGTACTGGCGCGTCGCGCGTCAGCTCGGAGCGTCGCGGCGGCCGCGTGCTGCAGCTCACGACGAGCTATCGCAGCGTGCCGGCGATCCAGCGATTCGTCAACGCGGCGTTCGCCGGCGAGATGACCGGCGACGCGCGCACGCTGCAGGCCGACTACGTTCCGCTGGCGCCGCATCGAGCCGACGACGACTCGCAACCCGCCGTCGTCGCGCTGCCGGTGCCGCAGGCCGTACTCGGCGCGCGGACCGCTGAAGGCGTCGGCGAAGGCGATCGAGGCGTCGCTGCCCGACGCCGTCGGCGCGTTCATCGCATGGCTGACCGACGAACAGCAACGGCTGGCAGGTCGTGGAGCGCGAGGCGCGACGGCGCCGAACGCCGGGTGCCGCTGGCGGCGCGGCACATCGCCGTGCTGTTCCGGCGGTTCGTCAGCTTCGGCGAAGACGTCACGCGGAAGTACGTCGACGCGATCGAGGCGCGCGGCATCCCGCACCTGCTCGTCGGCGGCAAGGCGTTCCACGACCGGGAAGAAGTCGAGACGATTCGCGCGGCGCTGGCGGCGATCGAATGGCCCGACGACGAGCTGTCGGTGTTTGCGACGCTGCAAGGGGTCGCTGTTCGCCATCGACGATGCAGCTGCTGCTCGAGTTCCGCCATCGGTTCGGCGTCGCTGCATCCGTTCCGCGTGCCGCGAGAGCTCGGCGGCAACTCCGGCCAGGAGCTGGCGCTCACGGGCGAACCGACGACGCAGCTGACGCCGATTGCCGACGCGCTGCGTCTGCTGCAGCAGCTGCATCGGCGGCGCAACTATCGGCCGGTCGCCGACACCATCGGCCGCCTGCTCGCCGAAACGCGCGCGCACGTGGGTTTCATCCTGCGGCCGGCCGGCGAGCAGGCGCTGGCGAACGTCCTGCACGTCGCCGAGCTGGCGCGGCAGTACGAAGCGGCCGGCGGCATTTCGTTTCGGGGGTTCATCGACGAGCTGCGGACCGCGTCCGAGCTCGAGGCAGCCGAGGCGCCGATCCTCGAAGAGAGCAGCGACGGCGTGCGACTGATGACGGTCCACAAGGCCAAGGGCCTCGAATTTCCGGTGGTCATCCTCGCCGACCTGACGTGCCGGCTGAGCCGCGACGATGCGAGCCGGTACCTCGATGCCGAGCGCGGGTCTGTGCGCGATGAAGCTCGGCGGCTGGGCGCCGCACGAGCTGCACGATCACGAGGCCGAGGAGGTGGCGCGCGACCAGGCGGAAGGCGTCCGCCTGGCGTACGTCGCGGCGACGCGCGCGCGCGATCTGCTCGTCGTGCCGGCGCTCGGCGACGAACCGTGGGAGGGCGGCTGGCTGTCGCCGCTCAATCGACGCGCTGTATCCGCCGCTCGACGCGCGGCGCAGCGCCGGCGCGGGGCGCCAAGTGTCCGGCGTTTCGAGTCGAAAGACACCGTGCTGCAGCGGCCCGAACGAGGAGACGGCGGCGCCGTCGACCGTCGCGCCCGGCGCGCATCGTCTTCGCCGACGGCGGATATTCCGTCGTCTGGTGGGATCCTGGTCCAGGCGGCGGCTGAATCTCGGCGTCAAGACGCTGTTCGGCGTTCGGCGTGACGATCTTGATCGTCAAGGACGTGCCGCGCGACGTCATCGCCGACGGCCGTGGCCGTTACGATCGCTGGTGCCTGGCCCGCGCGGACGCGCGCGCGGCCGGCTCGTGCGCCAAGCGTGGCGGTCCGAACCGCGAAGGAGTGGGCCGACGAGCAAGGCGTCGCCGATGCCGGATGTCACCGTCGTGAACATCGCCGCGCCAGGCGATGCGGAGCGCGGCGGGGGAGCGGCTTTTGGGGCCCTCGTCCACGTCGTGTTGTCGCAGGCGCCGTTCGATGCGCCGCCTGCCCAGCTCGAGGCGCTCGCCGACGTCGAAGCTCGCGTGCTCGGTCTTGAGCGACGCCGATGCCGCGGCGGCCGCTCGCGTCGCCGCGAAGGTGCTGGGCCACGACATCATCGCGCGCGCGAGAGCCGCCGAGCACCGCGGGGCGTGCCGGCGCGAAACACCGCTGACCTGCCGCATGCCCGACGGTTCTGCTTGTCGAAGGAATCGTCGACCTTGCGTTTGAGGAAGACGGCGCGTTGGGTTGTCGTCGACTACAAGAGCGATCGCGTGCTGGCGGCGGACGGCGAGGAGCGCTACCGGCGGCAGATCGGCTTTTACGTGTCCGCAATCCGGCAGGCGACGGGGTTGCCTGCGTCTGGCGTGCTTGTTCGGGTTTAGCTCAACAGCCACGCCGCATACGGCAGTGATCGGCCGCTGGCATGGGATTCGATGGATCGGAAGTCAGAACGGTGACCCTGGGCGATGGCGCTGACGCCGGTCGGCGCCTCCTCGCCGTTGCCGCCATCCTGAACTGCGTCGCGGCATGTGTGGTCCAGCCTCGCATGGTCCTCGTTCCAGACATCAGTCGAATCGAAACGTGCCGCTCGGTGGTGAACGCTTCCGCTGTGCATGTCACCTGGGTCGTGCCTGAGGACTCGGATCGCCGCGGCAAGCTCGACCTGGCCTGCGCCGGCGTCGGGCCGGTCGTCGTCCAGTCCGCCGGACGCGGTCCGTCGCGGGGGGAAAACGACCCGTTGATCGTGCTCTCTTGGAACACCTATCTCGGGCGCGGCAATCTGGCCGAGCTCGTGTCGAGACTCGAGCGCGGGGAGTTTACGAGTGGAGCGTCCGTCCGCCGCTTCGCGTTGCTCCTGCAGGAGGTCTATCGGACTTCAATCCTCGAGTTTGCGCGTGAACGAGGGCTGCACGTGGTGTACGCGCCGGCCCGTCGGCGAGACGGTGACCCCGATGATCGCGGCGGCGCGATCCTTTCGACATCGCCGCTCGATGACATCATCGTCGTCGAGCTTCCATTCGAGAAGCAGCGTCGCGTGGTAGTGGGTGCGCGTCTCGAATCGCTCCGGCTCATCAACGTTCATGTCGACACGAGCGTTGGGATTTTTCGCGGCGGTCCAGGCGCTGCGAGGCGCCGGCAGGCGCGCGCGTTGATGCAAGCCGTGGCGGGCTTGCCACCGCCGTTGCTGATCGCCGGCGACTTCAATACCTGGTGGGGAGACGATGAGCCCGCGGTGAAGGAACTGCGTCGGGCGTTTCCCGACGCAGAGCCCGTCAGGTCGCGTGAGACCTGGCGCGGGCCGCTCCGTACGGGCAATAGGCTCGATTACGTCTTTGCGAAAGGCATCGAGCCGGCGCTCACAGTGGTCAGACTCGATCGCCGTTTCGGTTCAGACCATTGGCCGTTGATGACGACGATTCCGTAGTGTCCGGCTTCAGCCGGACAGGTGAAGCCGACCCTAAAGGGTCGGCCTACTTTGCTGGCTCGGGCACGAGCGTGACGACCGTGTAGCGATCCAGTGGGAAGTACTTCTTGAACGCCTCTTGAACGACAGCCGGTGTCACCCCGTTGATGCGCTCGGGGCGGGTGAGGATCTCGCCCGGGTCGCGGCCAAGCATATGTACCGTGCGCAGCCGCTGCATCCAGTACGAATTCTGCCGAAGCGCCGTTTCATAGGTGCGACGCGCCGATTCCTTGGCGCGCGACGTCAGATCCTCCGATGGCCCCTTTTCCTGCAGCCGCCGCACTTCTTGGATGACGCGTTCGGTCATGCTGTTGATGTTCTCGGGCGCCGCGCCGAAGCTCACCTGTGTGTGGCCATCGCCTCGCTGCGGCAGCGACTGGGCGAGGCCGACCGAGACCGTATACGTCTGCCCGAGTTCTTCGCGCAGCGTGTCGCGCAGCGCGATTTCCAGCACGGTGGTGGCGGCGCCGACGCGCTCCTGGTCCACCGGATCCGGAGACGGATCGGCGAAGAAGCTGATCACGGTCCGGCTCTGCGGCTCCCGGCCCTTCTCGACGCGACCGGTGATGACCTTGGCGGGGAACCGCACGCCGATATCCTTGAACTCTGCGGTCTTCTTGCCGGTGGAGGGCAGCGTCCCCACATACCGCGCGAGCAGCGGGATGGCCGAGTCGATCTCGAAGGTCCCGACCATGAAGAACGTGAAATCGGCCGCGTTGGCAAAGCGGGCGCGGTAGAAGGACAGCATCTTCGCCCGGTCGAGCGCCGCGATGTCCTCGGCGGTGAGCGGGTCCGCAGTGTAGTGGTTCGAGGAGTTGATCTGCTCGAGGCGCTCGCCGAAGACCTGGCCGGGGCTGCGGCCGCGGTTGGCGATCGAGGCATCGAGCTGGCGTTTCATGAGCGCGAACGCCTCGGGGTCGTCGCCAGGCGCGACCACGAATTGATAGAGGAGCTGCAACGCCGTTTCGAGTTCCGCCGGAGCCGCCGAGCCGTTGATGCCGTGTGTCGAGGAGGAGATGAATGGGGAAGCGGCGGCCAGCTTGCCGGCGAGGACGCGCTGGAGGTCGAGCGCCTTCAGGCCTCCGGCACCGGATGCCCCGACGTAGCTCGACGCCAGCGACGCATCCACGAAGTCCGTTCGCGGGGCAAGCGATGCGCCGCCCAGCGAGTACATCGTGAACACGACCTGGTCGTTCTTGAAGTCGGTGGGCTTCAGCCACGCCTCCACGCCGTTCGCGAACCGTACGACAGTGACGCCGACGTTGGCGAGCTCGCGGCGCGATTCGACGCGGGCGGGTTCCGGGATCCTTTCGACGAGCGCGCGCGTCGTGGTCGTATCGCTCCACGGCGTCACCGCCACCTTGTCGGCCGCGGTCGATCGCCGAGCGGAGATCGCCTTCCGAGGGCGGGGCTTGGCCGGGCTTCTCCGGCTGCGACTGCCAGGACCACGCGGCTCTGGCCGGACAGGCGCGAGCGTGCGAGCGTCGTCACCTCCTGGAGCGTGATGCCGGGCAGGACGTTCTGCACGAGGCGGTATTCGTACTCGATGCCGGGGGCGGGCTCGCCCTCGAGGAAGTGCCGGATGTACTCGTCGGCGTACCCGCCGCTCTCGCTCTTGTCGCGCTCGTTGAAGGCCTGTTCGTAGTACGCGGCCATCTCGCGCTTGTTGCGATCGAGCTCCGACTGGTTGAAGCCGATGCTCGCGCACGCGGCGGGCCTCGATCTCGAGCACGTTGAGGCCGTCGAGCAGGCTGCCGTCCGGCACGCCGCGCTTGCAGCGAGAACGTCTGCACCGTCGGCGTCAGCGGTCCGCCGCCAGCCCCGGCGCCGAGGAACTTCGCATCGGGCTTGCGCGCCAGTTCGCCGAACCGATCGTTCAACATGTCGGCGAACAGGCGCTCGACCAGGTTGCGGCGGTAGTCGCCGACCCGGTCCTGCCGCTCGGCCGGCTGCTTCGTTACCAGCCGTACGCTCGAGCTGCGTCAGCTCGGGATCGGTCGCGACGTTGACGAGCAGCTCCGAGTGCAATGGCACTTGAGCATTCGGCGGCTGCTCGGCGGCGGCGCGCGCGGCGATCGGGCCGAACGCCGCGACGATCGCCTGTTCCGCCTGCGCCGCGTCGATATCGCCGACCGCGACGATCGCCATGAGCTCGGGCCGATACCAGGTGTCGTAGAACGCGCGAAGGCGTGCGGCCGGCGCCGTCCGCAGGATTTCAGGTTTGCCGATCGGCAGCCGCTCGGCGTACCGCGAGCCATAAAACATCAGCGGCAGCTGTTTGTCCTGGATGCGCTGCCCGGCGCCGAGCCGCCCGCGCCATTCCTCGATGACGACGCCGCGCTCCTTGTCGATCTGGTCGGCATCGAGCGAGAGGCCGCCGGCGAAGTCGGCCAGCGCCGTGAAGCCCGCGCGTCACGATCTCGGCATTGTCGGTCGGCAGCTCGAGCATGTACACGGTCTCGTCGAAGCTCGTATAGGCGTTGACGTGCGGCCCGAGCCGCGCGCCCGTCGACTCGAAGTACGACACGAGCTCGCCCGGCTTGAAGTGCGCGCTGCCGTTGAACGCCATGTGCTCGATGAGGTGCGCGAGCCCCTGCTGATCGTCCGCCTCGTAGAGCGATCCGGCCTTTACCGCGAGCCGCAGCGAAACGCGCTTTTCAGGACGGGCGTTGCGGCGGACGAAATACGTGAGCCCGTTCGGCAGCGTGCCCCGGCGGACGGCCGCATCGAACGGGATGACGTCTTGCGCGTTGAAAGTGGCCGGCGCAGGCTGCGGCGCCTGGGCCTTGAGAGAAATCGTGAGAAGAAGTGCCAACAGGCAGAGCACGAGCGCGGCGAGCTTTCGCATAGTCCCCCGGATATTACGTCGTCTCGATTCTGAAATGGTGGTTTGAAACAGCACATCCAGCGTAACAGCCACGAAGGCATAGGAAATACGCCTATCCCTGCGCAGGCTGGCGACAATTTTCGCCGGCCCGTGTTCAATCTTGGGTCACGCCATCAACCATGACAGTTTTGTACGTGTCAGTAACTCATTGTCCGTTAAAGTCCTACACGAATTTCGAAAAGTTCAGCTTCTGGCCGTGAGATTGCTCCTCGCGAAGCGTCACGTTTCTTCTCGCGGGGATGGTGTCCAGTTATGGCCGTCGCTGATCGGCGACCTCGCGGAGCGCGCATGGCGCGGCGCTTCGTCTTCAGTCTTATAGCCCTTGCCGGCGCGCTCGCCGCCGGCCCCGGCCTCGGCGCACAGCATCGCGCCCGCTTGTCGACCGATCTGCTCTTCCATGAAAGCCGGCGTCCCACTGAGCGCACGCGCGTCATCGTCCACGGGACGCGCGACGAGATCAGCGCGCTGGCCCGCCGTCATGGCGTCTCGGTGGTCCGGTGGCTCGAAGACGGCGCGGTCTTGCGCGCCGACGGACGGCAGGTGAGCGGCCTCGCCGCTGATCGCGCCGTCGACCATCTCTCCGGGGACCCTGAAGTGCGTCCCTCGATGTCGGTCGCGGTGAAGTCGACCGGCGCGGACCTGACCTGGGCCGGCACGGGCGGCCTGCTCGGCATCGGCGGCATCCAGGGAGTGACCGGACAGGGCATCGGCGTCGCCGTGATCGACTCCGGCATCACGGTGCACACCGCGCTCAAGGGCAAGGTCGTGGCGAACGTCAGCATGCTCGCCGACGACCCGTCGACCGCCGACGAGTACGGCCACGGGACGCATGTGGCGGGCATCATCGCAGGCGCGCGGACCTCGACGACCAGCCTCTACCCAAGCGGCATCGCCCCCGGTGTGCAACTGATCAACATTCGCGTGCTCGGCGACAACGGCGCGGGGTTCACGAGCGACGTCATTGCCGGCATCGATTGGGCCGTTACCAACCGGAGCCGCTACAACATTCGCGTCATCAACCTGTCGCTCGGCCATCCGGTGATGGAGCCGGCTGCGACTGATCCGCTGTGCGAGGCCGTTCGACAAGCCGTCAATGCCGGCATCGTGGTTGTCGCCGCGGCCGGCAACGCCGGTCAGACTGATGGCGGCGTGCGGATCATGGGCGGCGTCTTGTCGCCCGGCAACTCGCCGTATGCGATCACCGTCGGGGCGATTGATACCAAGGGGACGACTTCGCGGAGCGACGACACGGTCGCCCCCTACAGCTCCCGCGGACCGACGAAGTTCGATTTCACGGTCAAGCCCGACCTGGTGGCACCCGGCTCGCGCATCGTATCGCTCGAAGCGAACGGGTCGTACCTGCCGGCAACCTATCCGCTGCTGCATCGCGCCGGCGTCGGCAACAACGCCTACATGCACTTGAGCGGCACCAGCATGGCCGCGCCGGTCGTCACCGCGGCGGCCGCGCTGCTCCTGCAGGGGACGCCCAGCCTCACGACCGCGCACGTGAAGATGGCGCTGCAATCCGGCGCGACGCCGATCGACGATGGCGGCCTGATGGGCGCTGGCGCGGGCAGCCTCAATATCTGGGCATCGCGCCAGATTGCCGCGAAGGGTCTGCCATCGCTGCTCAACTCGGTTACCGGCCTGCTGGGCGGTTTGCTGGGTGACACAGGCGGCGCGTTTTTCTGGGACGCCGGGACGCTTGCGCACCGCGTTTACACCGGCCAGGGCCTGAAGCTGCTGTCGCTCCTCGACCTGTCGCGGCTGTGGTCGAACCCGAGCGAGATCGGGTTCGGCAATCTGAACCTCGCCGGCCTGCTGAACCCGCTGGCCTCGCTGCCCCGGAATTACCTGATCTGGGGCGACGTGGCCGTCTGGGCCGCGAACGACGAGATCATCTGGGGCACCAACGACGAAATCATCTGGGGCACCAACGATCAGGACGAGATCATTTGGGGCACGACCATCCACGATCCGGGCGGCGACGAGATCATCTGGGGCACGTCCGGCGACGACGAGATCATCTGGGGGACCCAGGTGCTGACGGAGCCATAGCGGCCGGCCGATGCTGTCGCTCTACGTCCGGCTGGTCGTCGTTGCGGGTACGGCCGCGGTCGCGCACGCCGCGGTCGGCCTGCTCAGCGCACCGCACCCGTTCGAGTGGTTCCTGTTTACGACCCTCGTCATCCTGACGGGATCGTTCACCCTCAACATCTCGGCGATCAACGCCAGCATCTCGGTTGCCGATACATTTCTGATCGCCGCGACGTTGCTCTTCGGGCCGGCGCCCGCTACCGTCGCGCTGGCGATCGACACCTTCATCCTCTCGTGGCGAAAGGGTTACCCGTGGCAGCGAGTCGCCTTCAACGCGGTCGCGCCGGCGTTGTCGCTGTGGGTCGCGGGCCATGTTTTCTTCCTGATTACCGGCGCCGCGCCGCTGGCTGCCAATGACGCCCGGATTGGCCCGCTCATTCCGGCGCTGTTCTTCCTCGCGACGATCTACTTCGCGCTGAACTCGGGCTTGATCGCGGTCGCGGTTGGCCTCGAGTCGCGGCGTCCGCCGTTTCAGATCTGGTACGAGCACTTTCTGTGGCTCTCGATCGGCTACTTTGCGGCGGCCTCGGTGAGCCTCGGCCTGATCGTGATCCTGCGGCAGGTCGGGCCGGCGGCGGTGGCGATGATGCTTCCCGTCGTCGCGATCTTCCACCACACGCTGCGGGCGTCGTTCGGACGGCTGGAAGACGCCCGCCGGCACGTCACGCAAATCGATCGCCTGTACCACTCGACGGTCGAGACGCTGGCGATGGCGATCGACGCCAAGGACGACGTCACGCACAGCCACGTCCGGCGAGTGCAGGCCTATGCCGCGGCGCTCGCGCAGGAGCTGAAGGTCAGCGACGAGCTGACCCTCAAGGCGATCGAGGCGGCGGCGTTGCTGCACGACACCGGGAAGCTCGCCATACCCGAGCGAATCCTCAACAAGCCGGGAGGGCTGACACCCGCCGAGTTCGAGCAGATGAAGCGTCATGTCGACATCGGCGCAAACATCCTCTCGCTGGTCGACTTTCCCTATCCCGTCGTCCCGATCGTGCGCTGTCATCACGAAAACTGGGACGGGTCGGGCTATCCCGCCGGCGTGTCGGGGATCGACATTCCGATCGGGGCGCGGATTCTGTCGGTGGTCGACTGCTTTGACGCGCTCACGTCCGATCGGCCGTACCGGCGGGCGATGAGCAGGGAGGCGGCGATCGCGATCCTTGTGGATCGCAGGGGAAAGATGTACGACCCGGACGTCGTCGATGCTTTCATCAGGATCCATGCAGACGTCCTGGTCGCCGAACACGACGAGCCGGGACGCGCCGAAGTCCTCCAACAAATCAACCGAGCGCTGCAGGGTCACCCGACGCCCGATCAAGTCGCCCCGGCGCCGCGTCCCGGGGTCGGCGCGGCGGACGAAGTGCTCGCGTTCGTCAGCCTGGCGCGTCTCACAGAAGGCAACGGCTCGACGGCCGATGTTCTCGCGCTGTCCACCAGCCTCCTCCGGAACATTGCCCCCGGCGCCTCAGGGGCATGGTTCATGGTGGGTGACACCGGCGAGCATCTGTCCGTCGCGGAAGCGTTCGGCCCCTCCGGGCCAGCGCTGCGCAAGCTGGCGATGAGAGTCGGCGAGAACCTCACCGGTTGGGTGGCTTCGAACCGACAGGCGATCGTGAATTCGGATGCGTCGCTCGACCTGGGCGCGCGCGCGGCAGAATCGACGCCGCCGCTCGTCAGCTGCCTGAGCGTGCCGCTGGTCGCCGGCCACACGCTCGTGGCCGTGCTGACGATGTACGCGCCGGGCCGGGATGCGTTCACGGAAGACTTTGGCCGCCTCGTCCAGATGGTGGCGCCGCACATCGCGGCGGCGCTCGATGCGGCGCGCGGAGGCACGCGGTCGCCTCAGCAGCAGGCCCTGCCGGCGCGCGACTTGAAGCTCGTCGCCCACGCCAGGCGCACCTAGCGCGGACCTTGTAGGGCGGACCTTCAGGTCCGCCGTCGCCTGTGACACTAATCCGACGTGAAGACGCGAATGCGCCGCGGGGTCACGTAGACTCTTTCGCCCGGGGCGAGCCGAAGCTGCTCGTACTGCTCTCGGCCGAGCTCCACCTGGATCGCCGTCTCGTTCTGGTCGGTGACCTCCACCTTCACCACCGCGCCAGCCACTCGGACATCGCGCACCGTCATCGGCCACGCCTCGCCCGCACTGCTGCGTGACAGCTCCAGCTCGTGCGGACGCGCATAGCCGACCGCCTGACGCGCTTGCGCAGAAGCGTGGGCCGGATAGTCCACCGCCAACGGGCCGAGGTGGGCCTTTCCGTCCTGAACGCGTCCGTGGAAGATGTTCACCTCTCCGACGAAGCTCATCACGAACGGCGTCGCGGGCTGCTCGACGACTGTTTCCGGTGTCCCGTCCTGTTCGATGCGACCGTCATTCATCACGATGACGCGGTTCGCGAGTTCCAGCGCCTCTTCCTGGTCATGAGTGACGAAGACACTGGTCACGTGGATCTGGCTGTGGAGGCGCCGAAGCCAGCGACGCAGCTCCTGGCGCACCTTGGCATCGAGTGCGCCGAACGGTTCGTCGAGCAGCAGCACTTTCGGTTCGACGGCCAACGCCCGGGCAAGCGCCACGCGCTGGCGCTGCCCTCCGGATAACTGAGACGGGTACCGATCGCCTAGATAATCGAGCTGCACGAGCGCGAGCAGTTCGTTCACCCGCCGGCGAATCTCTGGTTCCGCGGGGCGATGCTGGCGCGGGCGCACGCGCAGGCCAAAGGCGACGTTCTCGAAGACCGTCATGTGGCGGAAGAGTGCGTAATGCTGGAACACGAAGCCCACGCCCCGATCGGTCGCGCTGCGATCGGTCGTGTCGTCGCCGTCGAGATGCACCGTGCCGGCGTCCGGCGCCTCGAGTCCGGCGATCACCCGCAGCAGCGTCGTCTTTCCGGAGCCCGACGGTCCGAGCAGAGCGAGGAGTTCGCCGGACTTGACGGTCAGGCTCACGTCGCGCAGCGCCGCGTGGCGCCCGAACATCTTCGACAGGTTCCGGACTTCGATGCTCATCAGCTCACCCTGACATCCTCTCAGCGGACGTGGCGTTCCGCCACCGTTTTGATCACGAGGGTCACGAGCGCCAGGAAAGTCAGGACTGACGCGGCCGCGAACGCCGCCTGGAAGCGGTACTCGTTGTAGAGAATCTCGACGTGGAGCGGCAGAGTGTTGGTGACGCCGCGAATATGGCCGGAGACCACCGATACAGCGCCGAACTCTCCCAGGACGCGCGCCGTGCAGAGAATGATGCCGTAAACGACGCCCCACTTGATGTTCGGCAGCGTGACGCGAAAGAAGGTCTGCCAGCCGCCGGCCCCGAGTACGCGCGCCGCCTCCTCTTCGTGTGCGCCGCTGGCCTCCATGACCGGGATGACTTCCCGCGCGATGAATGGAACGGACACGAAGATGCTCGCCAGCACGATCCCCGGGACGGCGAAGATGATCTGGACGTTGTGCTCGGTCAGCCAGGGTCCGAAGAAGCCCTGGCGGCCGGCGAGCAGAACGAACACCAGGCCGGAGATCACCGGCGAGACCGCGAAGGGCAGGTCGATCAGGGTGGTCAGCAGCGAGCGGCCGCGAAAACGGAACTTGGCAATCGCCCACCCCGCGCACAGTCCGAACACCAGGTTTGCCGGCACCGCAATCGCAGCAGTCAGGAAGGTGAGCCGCAGGGCGGCCAGCGCGTCGGGTTCCGCGATGGCGGCGAAGTAGGCTCCGAAGCCGTTCGCAAGCGCCTCGACGAACACCGCACTCAGCGGAATGGCCAGGAACAGCGTCAGGAATGTGAGCGCCAGCCCGATGAGCAGCCACCGGACCACAAGCGGCTCGGTCAGCGAGCGCTGCTTCGCGCCCGTCGCGCCCAGGCCGCGCTCGGCCACGGCGGTCGTCATCATGCCGACACTCGCCGTGTTGTCCTTGCCTGCAGGATGTTAATCGCAAGCAGCAGCGCGAAGGAGACGAGCAGCATGACGAAGGCGACCGCCGTCGCGCCGGCATAGTCGTATTGCTCGAGTTTCGTGACGATGAGGAGCGGCGCGATCTCGGTGCGCATCGGCAGATTGCCCGAGATGAACACCACCGAGCCGTACTCGCCGATCGCCCTGGCAAACGCGAGCGCAACACCAGTCAGCCACGCCGGCAGGAGATAGGGCAGGATCACGCGATGAATGACCTGCCAGCGTCGCGCTCCCAGACTGGTTGCTGCCTCCTCGAGCTCGAGGTCGAGCTCCTGGATCACCGGCTGCAGCGCGCGGATGACGAACGGCAGACCGATGAAGATCAGCGCGACCGTTATCCCGGTCGGCGTGAACGCGACGGGAAGGCCGAGGATCGCCAGCGGGCGACCGAGCCAGCCGTTCGGTGTATACAGCGTCGTCAGGGTGATGCCGGCGACCGCCGTCGGCAGCGCGAACGGCAGGTCCACCACGGCGTCGACGAGCCGGCGGCCCGGAAACTCGTAGCGCACGAGGACCCAGGCGATGATCATGCCGAACACACCGTTCACAGCCGCGGCCCAGAAGGAGGTCGTGAACGTCAGCTTGTACGAAGCCAGCACGCGCGGGTCCGCAATGGCCTGCCAGAAAGCCGCCCAGCCCATCGACGCGGTTCGGATCGGCAGTCCGGCGAGCGGGATCAGGACGATCAGGCACAGATAGAACAGCGTGAAGCCGACCGTGACACGGAATCCCGGCAGCACGGTGTGAGTCCGCAGACGCGGACGCCCGAGCGATCGCACGGCGTCCGCGATCATGGCGAGGTTCTCGCCGGGTTGTAGATCTGGTCGAACGTGCCGCCGTCGGCGAAGTGTGTCGCCTGCGCCGCCTGCCAGCCGCCGAAGATCTCGGCAATCGTAAACAGCTCGACGCTGGCTGACGTACCGCGATGCGGCTGCGACGTGCGAGTCGCGCGGCCGGTAGTGGTGCCTGGCCACGATGGCCTGCCCTTCGGGCGTGTAGAGGAACTGCAGGTACGCGTCCGCGACGGCGCGCGTCCCTTTCCGGTCGACGACTTTGTCGACGACTGCCACGGGCGGCTCCGCCAGGATACTGACCGACGGGACAACGATCTCGATCTGGTCCTTGGCTTCGTGAACCGCGAGGTACGCCTCGTTTTCCCACGCGAGGAGCACGTCGCCAATGCGGCGTTGAACGAAAGTGTTGGTCGCGCCGCGCGCGCCGGAATCGAGCACCGGCACGTTGGCGAAGAGCTGCGTCAGGAAGGCGCGAGCCGCCTGCTCGTTCCCGCCCGGTTGGCGGAGCGCGTATCCCCAGGCGGCCAGGTAATTCCAGCGCGCGCCCCCCGACGTTTTTGGATTGGGCGTGATCACCGACACGCCGGGCTTGACGAGGTCTCCCCAGTCTCTGATCGCCTTCGGATTGCCCTGGCGCACGAGAAACACGATCGTCGACGTATAGGGCGCGCTGTTGCCAGGAAGCCGCTGTTGCCAGGCCGCATCGAGCAGGCCGCTCTTCGCGATGGCATCGATGTCGTAGGCGAGTGCAAGCGTCACGACATCAGCCGCCAGACCGTCGATCACCGACCGCGCCTGCGATCCAGACCCGCCGTGCGACTGTCGGATGGTGACGGTCTGGCCGGTTTTCGCCCGCCAGTGCTCCATGAACGCGGCGTCGATCTCCTGATACAGCTCCCGCGTCGGGTCGTACGACACATTGAGCAACTCGACGCCTGCGCCGCCCTCGGAAGGGGCGCCGCAGGCGCCCGTGAAGAGGGCTGCACCAAGGACTCCTGCGATGAGTGATTTCATATTCGGCTCCGCTGGCCGCATCGAGCTCAGAAGTTGACCTGTGTACGGAACACCAAGGCGTTTTCCGCCGGCCGCGGGCCGCTCGGGTCGTCGTCGAACACCGTGCGCTCGAAGTTGAATGTGTAACGAAAATTCTGCGTGAGATACCAATTCAGTCCGATCGTCCACGCGTCGGCCTTCCTGCTGGAACCGGGGCTGGCGAAGCCGAGCGTGAATGCCTCCTCGTCGACAGACAACGTGTGGTAGCGCGCCGCGATCTGCACGGCTCCCAGGTGGCCGCCGCCGTAATCGAAGCTGCGAGCCGGTCGGACGCCAACGCGCTCGTCCGTCGCTTCCTCGCCGGTCAACACGTATGACGCGGCGATCTGCCACGCGTCGTGGGCAATCTCACCGCGAACCGCCCCTTTGCGGATCGGCGTCTCGGTGTGGACGTACTCCGCGAAGCCGCCGAACGCCTTGTTGTAATAGAACGCCTGGGGGGAATACCGGTTTCTCACACCGTCGGCCGACGCGCCGCTATATGAAAAATATGGCTGTTCGAGCGATTGAGTCCTGAAGGTCGGGAGCGCGCTCGCGCCGATCTGACGCCCGGTGGACCCGGAGAGTGCCAACCCTAGTCCCCTGAGCGGACCCTCCGGGCGCTTGGTAAACGGTCTCACGACCAGACGGCCCGACACATCCTTGCCGTCGCTCGTGTCGAGGTCGGCGCTGCCCCCGTCAGGAACTCCGTTCATGATGCCGGCGAGGTAACTGACGACACCTCCGGAGATGTCTCCCAGCAGCTGAATGCCGATGTCGCGATTCGGCACGAGCGCGGTCGGCATCGCACGATTGAAGAACAGGAGATTCGAAGCGGGGTGCAGGCGTTCCATGCCGAAGGGCGTCTTGCCTTTGCCGGCGCGGAGGCGAAACGCCGGCGCGAAGACCGTATCCACGTAGGCGTCCTGGACCACCAGCGTGCCGCCGGCGAAGTCGGGGACGAAGTAGAACTCGAAGCGCCGCGAGAAGCGCCCGCGCAGGTACGGACGCAACCGCCGGAACGCGAAGGTGTCGACGATCTGCTCGTCGACATCGTCAGCGGCGAAGCGGCCATCGGCATGGACGAGCAGCCCGACCTGCAGACGGAAATCTCCGTTCGACGATTGAATGACGAACCCGTCCAGGCCGGCGGCGACACCGGCGGCGGCCGGCCTTTCAACGACTGTGGACTGCCCGCTCGCAGAATCCTGGGCCAGAACCCGTTCAGCCGTACCACCGACGAGGAGAACGATCAGCACCACTGTGTTCCGCAACATGGAACGGCATCCTCAAGAGACACGACCTGTGCGACTTTCGTTTGAGAAGGCTGCCGAGCGACTTGCGGAGGGGCGGTTAGAAAGGGGAGCCGCCTCACTCACCCGCGGTCGTCGGCTGCGAACAGGTGCAGCGACATGGCGCGGAGGCGAGGCAGCGACAGCGGACAGCGGGCGATCGCATGGTGCAGTGGG
The DNA here is from genome assembly GCA_963825245.1 of uncultured Acidobacteriota bacterium. Taxonomy (GTDB): domain Bacteria; phylum Acidobacteriota; class Vicinamibacteria; order Vicinamibacterales; family CAVVIG01; genus CAVREM01. The sequence goes on along the minus strand of CAWGSJ010000008.1, from coordinate 239,296 downwards.
CTGCAACCTCCGGACCGCGTCAATTTGCCGCCCCAGCGCCCATTTCACACAGGCCTGTGTTATGTTCTTGGATAACCGCTAAATAACACGGTTAAAGACCAGCATATGTCACGGAAACAGCGAGGCGCCCAACGGCTCGCGGCCCTGCCCGAGCATCTGATCCACGGCGGCGCCCGGTCGAGCGAGGAGCGGCTGATCGGCGCCGACACCGGTCTTGCCGCGGTCATGGCGCGCGCGACGATGGTGGCCAGGAGCAGCGCGCCCGTCCTGTTGTTCGGCGAGACCGGGACGGGAAAAGAGATCATCGCCCGCGCCATCCACGAGCATTCCCAATTCCGGGCCGGTCCGTTCCGGCGCGTCAATTGCGGCGCGATCCCGCCCGAGCTCATCGATTCGGAGCTGTTCGGCCACGAGCCAGGCGCATTTACCGGTGCCGTCACGCGGCGCCGCGGTTGGTTCGAGCAGGCGAACGAAGGCACCCTCTTTCTCGACGAAGTCGGCGAGCTGGCGCCCGCTGCCCAGGTGCGCTTGCTGCGCGTCGTGCAGGACGGCGAAGTGGTCCGCGTCGGCGGCGACCGGGCGGTGCACGTCAACGTCCGGATCGTTGCCGCCACCCATCGCGATCTACCGGCGCTGGTCGAGGCGCAGATCTTCCGCGAAGACCTCTACTATCGTCTCTCGGTGTTTCCGATCGTCATCCCGCCGCTCCGCGACCGGCCCGGCGACATCCGCGCGTTCGCCGAGTACTTCGCCGAGCGCGCGGCTCACCGCTTCGGCGTGCGGCCGGTTTTAGTCTCGGACGACGACATTCGCCTGCTGGCTGAGTATCGGTGGCCTGGCAACGTGCGCGAGATGGCCGCGGTGATGGATCGCGCGGTGCTCGTGGGGCAGGGACGGATACTGGATGTCGCGGCAGCACTGGGTCAGCGTCCGGTGACCTCCTCGGCGTCGCGACCCAACTTTGAAGCCACGCGCCCCGGCCCGATCGAGGCGCTCGACACGGTCGTGCGGCGCCATATCGAAGCGGCGCTCCATGAAGCGCGCGGTCGGGTGGAGGGGCCACACGGTGCGGCGCGGCTGCTCCGCATCAACCCGCACACGCTGCGCGCCAAGATGCGCAAACTCAAGATCGACTGGGCCGCGTTCCGGGCGGGGTGACGAGCGGCCGCGGTGTCTCTGATGTTACGCTTCGGTGCTTGCGTCGGGCGAAGTCGCTAGGAATCCCATGAATACCTTGGCAAGGCTGTGCCGGTGATCGTCCTCGCGTCGATCACATTTCTGGCGGCCATCGTCAACGGGGCCCTCGGCTACGGCTTCTCGTCGATTACCGTCCCGCTCGCGCTGCTGTTTCTGTCGAATCGCGTCCTGAACCCCGCGCTCGTGCCGATCGAGGTCGCGCTGAACGCGTACGTCCTCTGGGTGAATCGGGCGTCGCTGCCGGCGGTCTGGCGGCGCGTGTTGCCGATCGTGTTTGGCCTGCTTCCCGGCGTCGCGATCGGCACGGCGATCGTGTCGCAGGTGAATCCCTCCTGGCTGAAGTTCTTCACGTTCGTCGTCCTGCTGCCGCTGATCCTTCTGCAGGCGGCCGGCTACCGCCGGCCGATCCGGGCCGAGCGCGCGGTCGGCGCGGTCTTCGGCGGCGGCGTTGGCATCCTCTACGCGGTGACGACGATCTCCGGCCCGCCGCTCGCCGTAATGCTGAGCAACCAGGGCCTGGCGAAGAAGGACTTCCGCGCCGGACTCGGGCTCGTCAGGCTCGCGGAATCGACGCTCACGGCCATCGCCTACTACTACGTGGGTCTGTACAGCGTCGACAGCATGCGGCTCATCCCGTGGATCGTCCCGAGCATCATGGTCGGCGTTCCGATCGGCGCGTTCGTGATTCAGCACGTGCAGCCCGAGACCTTCCGGCGGATCTGCATGAGTTTCGATGCGTGGATTGTCGGGTTCGGCCTGTCGACGCTGTGCCGCGATCTCGGCTTGATCCGGGGGCCGTCGGCGTTTCTCGTGCTCGCCGTGGTCGGCCTCATCGATTCGTGGCTGTTGTACCGCTTCTTTTCGGTGCCGGGCCGCCTCGCGCGGCCCAGCTTAGAACAGGGCGCGCGATCGTGAACCGGCGAGTCTTTCTGGAACGTGCGTGGCGTATCGGCCTCGCTGGGGCCGCGTCCCCGCTAGCTGCGTGGCCGCGCGGCGACCCCGGCGTTGCGCAGGAGCTCGCGCCAGCCCCGGTCCGCAAGGATCGTCTCCTCGTGCGGTCGGCGCGCCCGGAGGACTTGGAAACCCCGGTCGCCTTGTTCGACTCGTGGATCACGCCCAACGAGTTGTTCTACGTCCGGTCGCACCTGTACACGCCATCGATTCGGCTCGATGACTGGCGGCTCGCGGTCGAGGGCGAGGTCGATCGCCCGCTCACGGTGTCCTTCGATGACCTCCGGCAGATGCCGCGCGCGACGCTGGCGGTGACGCTCGAATGTGCGGGTAATGGCCGGGCGTTCTTCGATCCGCCCGTCGCTGGTGTGCAGTGGGAACGGGGCGCCGTCGGGAATGCGCGTTGGACTGGCGTCCGACTGGCTGACGTGTTGAAGCGCGCCGGGGTCAAGGCATCGGCCCGGTACGTCTGGCTGAATGGCGCCGACGTGCCGATAGAAACGGTGCCCGACTTCGTCCGGCAGCTGCCAATCGAGAAGGCGCTGGATGCCGACACGATCCTGGCGTTCGAGATGAATGGAGTGGCGCTGCCCATTCAACACGGCTTTCCGTTGCGGGCTATCGTGCCGGGCTGGGAGGGTGCGTACTCGGTCAAGTGGCTCACACACCTTCAGGCCAGCAGTCGCGAGCACGACGGGTTCTTCGTGCAGACCGGGTACAAGTATCCTGTGCGGCGCATCGCACCTGGTGCTGCCGTCGATCCAAAAGATATGGCGCCGCTCACGGGGCTCGTCGTCAAGTCGATGATCACCTCGCCAATCGATGGCGGCATGCTGCGCACAGGCTTGATTCCGATCACCGGGTTCGCCTGGACAGGCGAGGCCGAGATTGCCGGCGTCGAGGTCTCGGTCGACAGCGGCAGCACGTGGATGCGGGCCACCCTCGGCAACGATCGCGAGCGCCATGCGTGGCGGCAGTACCGCTACGCGTGGCGACCGACGACCCCAGGCTCGTACCTGCTCATGTCACGGGCCACGGACAGCCGCGGCCGCGTCCAGCCGATGGCGGCGCATTGGAATCCGTCCGGCTATCTGTGGAACGTCGTGGATCGGGTGCGCGTCGATGTCGCCTGACCGCCCGCGCCTGCGAGGACTTGGGTTGGCGATCGCGCTCGCCGGCGGAATCACGGCGACCGCTCAGGAACCCGAGCTGCCGGCCGGCCCGGGCGCCGACGTGACGCGGGGGAAGTGCCTGACGTGCCACGGCGTCGACCTCATTCGGCAACAGCGCCTGACCCGGAGCGGATGGGAGCGTGAAGTCGACAAGATGGTGCGGTGGGGCGCCCGTGTGACCGACGCCGAGCGGAGCGCCCTGATCGACTACCTGGCGGCGAACTGGCGGGTCGCATCGGGGAGCACACCGTCCGCGACGGCGGACGCGCATCCCGGCGCGGAAGCGTACCGTCGCCGCTGCCTCGTCTGTCATGGCAGCGACATCGTCGAGCAGCAGCGCCTCGGGCGCGTCGGATGGGAGCGCGAGGTCGACAAGATGATCCGGTGGGGCGCCGGCGTGAGTGAGACGGAAAAGCAGCCGATCGTCGACTACCTGGTCAGCCGGTACTCGCGTTGAGTCGTGGCTTCCTGAGCGGATTCGTCAGACTTTGAGCGTCAGCGTCGGAAGCGTCGAGGCCCTCGACCGACGCGGTCCACGTCGCGCCCGGCTGGATCGGCGTGGACTCGGTCAGCGTGCCGGAGCTGACCAGATCGCCAGCGGCCAGCGGCTCCGCGCCGTCTTGCTTCGCCATCGCCGACGCGAGCTCGGCGAGGCAGAGCGCAGGACTGCGGAGCGAGTTGCGGCCCGAGCCTTCCTCGACCAGCTGCCCGTCCTTCGAGAGCCGGACCTTGAACTTCGGCAGCTGCTCGACGAGCTCGGCGATGTTCGCCAGGCGTGACCGGGCGAGGCTCGCCGACGATGAGCGCGGCGTGCAGACCATAGGCGGCGACGAAATCCGCGGGCTGATACTTCCAGTCGGTGTACGGGCAGTCGATGATCTCGAACCCGAGCGCCAGCCACTCGACGGCTTCGAGCGCGGCGGCCGCCTCGGTGACGCCGGCGTCGAGCGGCGCTTTCATCTTGAAGACGATCTCCGGCTCGATCTTCGGCGAGATCATGCGCGCGAGCGACAGCGTGGCCTCGTTCGCCGGTCGGCGTACCGCACCGTGTCGTCGTACATGTGCGCCCAGACGAGCGTGTCGAGCTTGAGCACGCGCCACATCGCCTTGTTGGCGTAGCCGACCTTGACGCCGACGGTCTTGCGGCCGGCGGCGCGCCGCATCCGCACGAGCTCGCGCTCGACCGCGTAGGCCGTCGGCAGATCGAAGGCCGGCGCGAGCCGACGGGGGCGACACGAGTGTTCGACGCCCGGCGTACGCAGCCGGCGAGCTCCGCGCGCCAGCGCGTGCGATATCGATCACGCCGTGGACCGGGATCTTCGCGGCCTTGGCCTTCGCCGTCGCCTGCGAGGCGCGAAGCCCGTAGGCGAGCACGGCCGCGACCAGCGCCATCACGGCGCTGCCGTAGAAGCCCATCGCCCAGCTGCCGGACTGCTCGTAGAGCAGCGCGCCGACGTACCCGCCGATGATCGAGGCGACGCCCTTCGCCGTGTACAGCACCGCGTAGTTCGAGGTCGCGTGCTTGGTGCCGAAGTAGTCGCCGGACGTGGACGGGAACAGCGAATAGATCTGGCCCCAGGTGAAGTAGACGGCGACCAGCGTCGCCGCGAACCACGCGCCGGAGATGTTGCCCAAGCGTGGCGACGGCCACCAGGCAGAGCGCCTGCAGCACGAACGTGAAGATCATCGTGTTCTCGCGTCCGAGTCGATCCGAGGCCCAGCCCCAGAAGATGCGCGCCGCGCCGTTGGCGAGCGGGCTCAGCGTGGCGGCGAGCGTGATCGAGAAGCCCCACGACCTGGCCATCGGTCCGGCGTTGGCCGTCACCAGCAGCCCGCCGGTCGCCATCAGCACGAACGCGACGTACATCACGTAGAACTGCGGCGTCCGCAGCACTTCGATCGTCGTGAACTGTTTCTTCTCGACGATCGCCGCGGCCTTGGTCTCGGCCTTGGCGGCAGCCGGCGCCGCCGGCGGGTGCCTCAGGAACTGCGCGACGACGGCGATGACGACGCCCTGCAGGATGCCGGTCGCGACGAACGTGGACTGATAGCCGCTGTCGCTGATCATCGACTGGATGAACGGGATGAACAGCGCCGTGCCGCCGCCGAAGCCCGCCGCCATGATGCCGGAGGCGAGCCCGCGCCGCTCCTTGAACCACTTGAGCGCCGATCCAATCGAGCCGCTGTAGACGAACGCCGCGCCGGTGCCGGCCACGCAGTAGAGCACGTAGAGCATCGGCAGCGAGGTGGCGTAGCCGATGCCCGCCCAGCCGAGACCGCACAGCACGCCCGGCCGCGGTGATGAACCCGCGCGGGCCGAGGCGATCGATCAGCCAGCCGTCGAGCGGCTGCACCCAGGTCTGGAAGAGGATGAACAGCGTGAACGCGAACTGGATGTCCGAGAGCTTCCAGCCGGTGCCTTTCTGCAGCGGATCGACGAAGAGCGTCCACGCGTACTGCAGATTCGCGATCATGATCATCGCGATGAGCGACGCACACGAGCTGGAACCAGCGGTTGTTGATGTTCATGTCACTCTCGTCCCTGAGGGTCCGTGCAAAGCCGGACACTACGTTGGTCCTGTGGAGGCTGAAGCCTCCGCGCTACGCCCGACCGGTTCCCGTCGTTTCTCGTCCAGCATTTTCGCGCACGCATACACCGCGCGCGTCGCCGGCATCGGCACGCCGAGCCGATCGCCCAGCTCGACGACCGCGCCGACGACGGCCTCGAGCTCCAGCGGCCGGCCGGCCTCGAGATCCTGCAGCATCGACGTCTTGTGCGCGCCGACCTTCTCGGCCCCGGCCATGCGCTGGTCGATCGAGATCGGCATCTCGATGCCCAGCTTTCGCGGCGACCGCCTCGGTTTCGGTCATGATCTCGCGCACGACCTTCGACGTATCGGGGTGGCGGGCCAGCTCCTCGAGCGTGCCGCCGGTCAGCGCGCTGATCGGATTGAACGCGACGTTGCCGAGCAGCTTCACCCAGATCTCGTGACGGAACCGCGCGGTCACCGGACAGCGGAAGCCGGCGGCGATCAGGGCCTCGGCGATCGCCTTGGCCCGCTCCGACTTGCTGCCGTCGGGCTCGCCGAAGCTGATGCGATTGCCCTCGGTGTGATGGATCACGCCCGGCTCGGCGACGTCGGTCGCGAAGTAGGCGAGCGATCCGATCGACGCGCCGCGGCTCGATCGAGGCCGCGATGACGCCGCCCGGATCGACGCGCTCGAGCCGCAGCCCGTCCAGCTCACCGCCGTAGTTCTGGAAGTACCACCACGGGATTCCGTTCTGCGTGCTGACGACGGACGTGTCGGGACCGAACAGCGGCCGCAGCGTCGGCGCCAGCGCCGTCAGACCGTGCGCCTTGACGCCGAGGAAGACGACGTCGGCCGTGCCGATCGTCGCCAGATCGCCGGTGACCTGCGGCCGGACCTCGAAGTCGCCGTCGGCGCTCGTGACGCGCAGCCCGCGCGTCTGCATCGCCTGCAGGTGCGGGCCGCGCGCGAACAGCACGACGTCGGCGCCGGCTCGTGCGAGGCTGCGCGCCGATGTAGCCGCCGATCGCGCCCGGCCCCCGCGATGACGATCCTCACGGCGTCTGGGGCGCGAAGGCCTGCGCGACGACGCGGCGCTGAATCTTGCCGGTCGCGGTGCGCGGGATGGCGGTCGTGATGTGAATCTGCTTCGGACGCTTGAAGTCGGCCAGCCGCTCCTTGCAGTAGGCGAGCAGCTCGGCCTCGGTCGCTTCGCCGTTCAGCGTGACCGCCGCCGCGACCTCTTCGCCCCATGTCGTGTGCGGCACGCCGAAGGCGACCGCCTCGGCAACCTTCGGGTGCGCGAGCAGCACCTCGTCGATCTCGCGCGGAGAGATCTTCTCGCCGCCGCGATTGATCATCTCCTTCAGGCGTCCGGTCAGCGTGAGATAGCCGTTCTCGTCGAGGACGCCCTGATCGCCGGTCCGGAACCAGCCATCGACGAACGACGAGGCGTTGGCCTCGGGATTGTTCTCGTAGCCGCGGACGACGTTGGGGCCCTTGATGACGACCTCGCCGCGCTCGCCGGTCGGCAGATGCCTGCCCTCGGCGTCCATGATGCTGATCTGCACGTCCGTGCCGCGTCCGACCGAGCCGGGAATGCGTGCGGCCGGTGGCAGCGGATTCGACGACATCTGATGCGCGGCCTCGGTCATGCCGTAGGCCTCGAGCACCGGCGCGCCGAACGCGGCCTCGAGATCGTGCATGACCTGCGGCGGCAGCGATGCGCTGCACGAGCGGATGAAGCGCAGCTTCTCGGCGCCCGCCGGCCGCGGCGAGTCCTTCTTCACGCGCGCCAGCAGCAGCTGGTGAATCGTCGGCACCGCCGAGTACCACGTGGCGCCGTGATCCCGCGCGATCTGCCAGAACGAGAGCGGGCTGAACTTCGTCGGCACGACGACGGTGCCGCCGGTCGCCAGCGTCGCCAGCGTCGAAGCCACGAGCCCGTGCACGTGGAAGAGCGGCATCACGCAGAGCGACACGTCGCTCGACGACAGCGCGTAGCTGCGCGCGACGTTGCCGGCCGAGATCGACAGGTTCGCGTGGCTCAGCGGCACGCGCTTCGGCCGGCCGGTGCTGCCGCTCGTGTGCAGGATCAGCGCGATGTCGTCTGAATCCGGGGAGGCCACGGGCTTTCGCCCGGTGACGCCGCGCAGGCTCACCGTGCCCGTCGGCGTCCATCTCCACCGTCAGGATCGGCACGTCGCCCGCGGCCGCGCGCGCCTCGTCGAGGCCGTCGGGCGGAAGGAGCAGCACCTTGGCGTTGGTGTCCTCGAGGTAGAAGCGGAACTCGTCTTCCTTGTACGCCGGGTTCAGCGGCGCCGCCGTTCCGGCCAGCGACGCGGCGAGGAACGTCACGATGTTCGGCAGGCCGTTGGGCAGCGCGATGCCGACGCGGTCGCCGCGGTTCACGCCGGACGCCGCCAGCGCTTCCGCCACGGCCTGGACCTGCTTGCGCAGGCCGCCGTACGTGATTCGAATGTTCTGTTCGGGCGCGATCACCGCCGTCTGGTCGGCGGGAATCGCCTGGATCAAACCGAGCAGCGTCTTCGAAGCGATCGAGGCGCCGTCCGAGGGTGTCATAGGTGTTCTCCCGTGTTTACATCGAGGTCGACGACATCTCCAGCTCTTCTATTGCCCCGCGGCTGCCAATATTAACGTCGTGGCGTTTCAATCTACAACCCAGTCAGCGCGAACGAGCGCAGCGAGCGTGTAGGGGAGTTCGAGGGGCGCCAGCCCCTCGAGTAGGAATTTGACAGCCTGCCCCCAGGCCCGCTTAATATAGGGTTACTGATGTTCGGAGCCGCGACCTGCGCCTGTTGTTGTACCAGGACCCCGATGGTCCCCGTGCGACAGGTCCAGGTTCGCTGATGAACATCCAGTAAGCGAAACCCAACACAGACAAGAGACCTGAAGCCCGGGGCAACCCGGGCTTTTTTGTTTTTGGGCACAACGTAGAACGTAGCGAACGTAGAACGCAGAACGCAGAACGAACGCCGAACGGAATGATCACCTATGGCTGTAGCGATGCTCCCGGAGACCCGCGTGATTGACGGGGTCGTGACCTCGAACGATACCCACCTGCGCGCGCTCGAGGCCGAGAGCATCCACATCATGCGCGAGGTGGTCGCCGAGTTCGAGCGGCCGGTGATGCTCTATTCGATCGGCAAGGACTCGTCGGTCCTGCTGCGCCTGGCGCAGAAGGCGTTCCATCCGGGCCCGATTCCGTTCCCGCTGCTGCACATCGACACCACCTACAAGTTCCGCGAGATGATCGAGTTCCGCGACCGGTACGCCGCGGAGATCGGCGCGCGGCTGATCGTCCACACCAACACCGAGGCGATCGCCGACGGCACGCAGCCGTTCCTGGTCGGGCACCAGCGCTGCTGCGGCGCGCTCAAGACGAAGTCGCTGCTCGACGCGCTGACAGCCGGCGGCTACGACGCGGCGTTCGGCGGCGCGCGGCGCGACGAGGAGCGATCGCGCGCCAAGGAGCGGATCTTCTCGCTGCGCGACGCCAACGGGCAGTGGGATCCGAAGAACCAGCGGCCGGAGCTCTGGAACCTGCTGAACAGCCGCGTCCGCCCGGGCGAGAGCATCCGCGTCTTCCCGCTCTCGAACTGGACCGAGATCGACGTCTGGAGCTACATCCACGTCGAGAACATTCCGGTCGTGCCGCTCTACTTCGCCAAGGAGCGCGAGGTCGTCGTCCGCGGCGACTCGCTGATCACGCTCGAGCAGCCGTTCGTGCCGCTGCTGCCGGGCGAGCGGCCCGCAGCGGATCATGTGCCGGATGCGCTCGCTCGGCTGCTCGCCGTGCACCGGCGCGGTCCGCTCGGACGCCGACACGGTGCCGAAGATCATCGAGGAGCTGATCGCGACCAAGAACTCCGAGCGTCAGCTCCGCGTCATCGACCACGATCAGGACGGGTCGATGGAGCTGAAGAAGCGCGAGGGCTACTTCTGATGTCGGGTCTGCTGCGCATCTGCACGGCCGGCAGCGTCGACGATGGGAAGAGCACGCTGATCGGGCGGCTGCTGTACGACTCGCGATCGGTCTACGAGGATCAGGTCCACTCGGTCCAGAAGGCGTCGAAGAACCGGACCGCCGGGCCGATCGACTTCTCGCTGTTCACCGACGGCCTGAGGGCCGAGCGCGAGCAGGGCATCACGATCGACGTCGCCTACCGCTACTTCGCGACCGCGCGCCGCAAGTTCATCCTCGCCGACACGCCCGGCCACGAGCAGTACACGCGCAACATGGCGACCGGCGCCTCGACCGCCGACGTCGCGATCCTGCTGGTCGACGCGCGCAACGGCGTGCGCGCGCAGTCGCGGCGGCACGCGCAGATCGCGCGGCTGCTCGGCATCACCGACTTCGTGCTCGCCGTCAACAAGATGGACCTGGTCGACTTCGACCGCGACGTCTTCGAGGACATCGGCGACGAGTTCGAGGAGATCCTGCCGGGCGCGAACCTGCACCCGATTCCGATGAGCGCGCTGCACGGCGACAACGTCATCACCACGCAGCGACGCGCACGCCGTGGTTCGACGGGCATGCCGCTGCTCGAGTTCCTCGAGACGGTGCGAGGTCGATCGCGAGCGCCGTCGGCAAGCCGTTCCGGTTCCCGGTGCAGCTCGTGCTCCGGCCCGACCACGACTTCCGCGGCTACGCCGGCCAGATTGTCTCGGGCACGGTCCGGCCCGGCGACGTCGTGACGGTGTGGCCGTCGGGCCGGGCGACGCGCGTCAAGCGGATCGTCACCTGGGACGGCGATCTCGACGTGGCGCACGCCGGCATGTCGGTCACGCTCACGCTCGACGACGAGATCGACATCAGCCGCGGCGACATGCTGCAGCGCGTCGGGCGAGTCGGCGAGTCCGAGGTCGGCCAGCGCTTCCGCGCCGACGTCGTCTGGATGGACGAGCGGCCGCTCGATCCGGCGCGCGTCTACCTGCTGAAGCACACGACGCGGACGGTGACGGCGCGAGGTCGATCGCGGGCTGGTGCTGAATCAGATCGGATCGGTGCGTGATCTCGACGGCGCGGCCGCTCGTTCTTCGATCGCTATGCGCGACAATCGCGGCACCGGCAGCTTCATCCTGATCGACCCGGCGACCAACTTCACGGCGGGCGCCGGGATGATCGCATCGGCGGTCGGTGAGGACGCCGCCCGCGGCCACGCCGCGACCCACTGTGCTGAGCGCATCGCGCGGGCGGCGCGGGGCGCCGGCAGCGAGGCGGAAGCGATCGCCGCCGTGCGACAGGCGCTGGAGGAGCTGCTGATGTGACGGATGCCACTCGAGTTGTCGCGGACGCCCTTCAGTCGGCGGCGGCGCCCTGCATCACGTGCAGCTTTCAGGCCGAGGACGTCGTGGTCGTCCACCTGCTCCGTCGGATCAGGCCCGACATCCCGGTGCTGTTCCTCGACACCTTCCATCACTTTGCCGAAACGCTGGCCTACCGCGACGAGCTGGCCGCGCGGTGGAACCTGAACATCGTGAAGCTGCGCGCGGCGGAGCCGAGCGTCGGGCCTCTGGCAGACGAGCACGACGGACTGCTGCGCCCGGCACAAGGTCGGCCCGCTGTTCTGCGCGCTCGAAGCGTACGACACCTGGTTCACGGGCCTGCGGCGCGAGCAGTCGCCCAGCCGGGCGAACCTCGATCCGGTGGAAGACTTCCGGCTGCCCAGCGGGAAGCACCTGGTGAAGATCAGTCCGCTGGCGATGTGGACGACGAAGGATGTGTGGAGCTACGCGAAGGCCCACGACATCCCGCTGCTGCCGCTCTACGACGCCGGTTACTCGAGCATCGGCTGCGAGCCCTGCACGACCGTGCCGCTCGATCCGCTCAACCCGCGATCGGGCCGGTGGGGCGGCCAGAAGCTCGAGTGCGGGATTCACATCCAGCCTGTCGAAAGCAAGTAAGATCCGGCGACGACATCGTTCGTAGCCAAAATGCAACCACGCTGGTTTTTCTTCGAGTCTTCGCGTCTTCGTGGTTGCATTTGGATCCTTGCCGCTGTCTTAGTTGTTTGTGCAGCCGCGCGCGCCGTCGCGCAGAGTTCGCAGCAGCCGCAGTTCACCGATCGGGTCGACGTCTCGCGAATCGTCGTCGACGTGCGTGCGCTCGATGGCATGGGCCGCGCGATTCAGGGCCTGACCGCCGACGACTTCGCCGTCAAGATCCACGGCAAGCCGGTTCGGGTCGAGTCGGCGACGTGGGTCGGGGCCGGCGCCGTTGCCTCGCCGGCGATCGCGCCAGGGTTTCCGGAAGGAAGCCTTCCGCAGGGCCGGCTCATCGTGTTTCTCTTCCAGAAGGATCTCGAGCCGCACCGCATCACCGGCCTGATGCGGATGCTGTTCAGGGCGAAGACGTTTCTCGACACGCTGGGCCCCGACGACAGGGTTGCGGTCGTGTCGTTCGATTCACACCTGAAGATCTGGGCCGACTTCACCGGCGATCGTGAACAGGTCCGTCGGATCCTGGAGCGCGGCCTCCTGCTCGAGCGGCCGAAGGCACTCGAGGAAGCGACCGCCGACATCTCGTTGACGCGCCGGCTGAGCCAGGCAGCAGGACGGAAGGCGTATCCGATCGAGAAAGCGCTGCTGCTGTTGGGTGAGGCCCTCGAGCCGCTGCCCGGTTCGAAATCGATCGTCCTCTTCGGCCACGGCTTCGGCCGCTACACCGCCGTGGGCGTGATGATGGAGCACGGCTACGACGAAGCGCTCGCCGCCCTCCAGCGCGCGCGTGCCGCGGTCTTCTCGATCGACGTCACGCAGGCCGACTATCACTCGCTCGAAGTCGGGCTCCAGTCGGTGTCGGAAGAAACGGGCGGGTTCTACGAACGCTCGTTCCATTTTCCGGACCGGGCCGTGCAGCGCCTGGCCGGCGCGCTGGCCGGCCATTACGTCCTGCTCGTCGAAGCGCCCGAACGCCCGTTCGCCTGGGCGGAGCTGGCCGTCAAGCTGACGCGGCGCAGCGGCACGGTACTGGCCCGCACGGCGACGCAGTAGGGAACATCTGTGAAATCCCTCAGCTCGTGGGTGACTGCAGATAATGCCGCCGCCAGCGGTTGAGTTCCTTGATCTGGTGCCGGACGGCGTCGATTTCTTCACCCAGCGACTGCCGCGCGTTCTCCTGGTCGGCGTCGTCCTCGATGTGCCGCTCGATCGCGGCGATGACATGCTCGGCCTTCGACGAGAGCTGCTCGATCTCCAGCGGCGAATACTCCGTCGCGGGAATGCCGGGTACGCGTGCCAGCGCGTCGACGAAATCCCGCACCAACTTCCTGAATGCCCGGCCCGACCCGGTGTTGGTGACCACATCATGCGCCGCGGCCGAGGCCGTCTTCAGGAGATCGGAAGCACTCACGACGAACAGTGTATACCTGACGATGGAATTTGAGATTAGTCTTAAATCTTGAATCTTAAATCTGAAATTCTAGCTTCTAGCCGATCGAGGACCGACTGGCGGTGGCTCTGCGTGTGGAGCTTCAGGCAGTCGGCCTGCAGCCGGACCTGGTCGGGCGACCGCCAGGTCGGCGCCTGGCGGCGCAGGTACGCGCGGTACGCGGATCGGCAGACCAGCTCGCCGAGTGGGGCGACCGGTGCGAGCGCCGTCTCCAGCACTTTCTTCATCCAGCCGAGCGCGCGGCTCGGCCGGAACGGCAGCGATGCGGCGTCCGCCGCGTGGAAGTTGGGGTAGAAGCGGAACACGAACGGATTCTTGTCGAGCAGCTGGAGGAAGACATCCCGTCCGACCAGTGGTTTCAGGTGGATCACCTGGCTGGCGGCGAACAGATCCTGCTGCTCGAGGACGAGCCGGGTGTCGGCGACGACGAAGTTGGCGCAGACGATTCGACGGCGCCGCATCAGCTTCGCGAGAATCAGGACAGCGACCGTCGTGCTCCACACGCGGCGGCCGCGCGTGACGATGAACAAGTCGAGGTCGCCGGTCCCCTCGAGGTTCAGGTGCGCAATGCTGCCCGACAGCGCCACCATCCGCACGTCGGGGAGGGCGCAGGCGAGCCGCAGGAGGAGCCGATGGCGTCGGAGGAATGAGCGGCTGCGCGCCTCGCGGCGCCGCCGCTCCTCGACGAGATCGGCGCGGCCCTTTGGGAAAAAGAACCCATCCCGGAACTCGATCGCCTCCTGCAGCGCCGCGCTCCCGTTGTAGGTGGCGAGCACCTGCGACGGCGTCTGGATCGATTCGATGAGCGTCTGCCGCAGCTGCGACAGCGTCAGCGGGTAATCGAACAGCGAGGCATAGACGACGCTGCGCGCGATGGCGAGCTCGTCGCTCGTCAGGCCAGCGGTCGAAATCGCCGGATGCCGGAGGATCTTGGCGGCCGCCCTCATGTCGTCGCCATTGCCGCGGCTGGCGCGGGACGCCGCCACGATTTGGACCGCGCCAAGATGCCGGCGCAGCCGGCGGTGAGCAACGCTTCAGTCGCGAGCGTCGACCACGCCGCCCCGTTCAACGACATGGCCGGGATCCATCGCGTGTTCAACGCGACATTGAAGACCAACGCCGCCAGGCACAGCGCGGCGTAGGCGCGGTGCCCGTTCCACGCGATCAGCTGATACGTCAGCGCGTAGTTCAGCGACATCAGCGGGAAAGCCGCGGCGAGCACCTGGAGCGCGGGCACGGCGTCCGCGAATGAGGGTCCGTACAACGCCGGCACCAGGCGGTCCGCGGTGAGCCAGAGTGCAACCGCCGCCACGATGCCGAACGCCGTCAGAGCGGCTGCCATTCGAACGAGTGGACGGGGATTCGCCGCGCGGACAAGCCGTGGAAGCATCACCGCGAGAAGCGCGGCCGGGAAGAGCCGGAGTGCCTCGACGACCCGGAACACCGAATTGTAGAGGCCGACGGTTTCCGTGCCCTGCCACGCCTCCAGGAGGAACACGTCGATTCGGAAGTACAGCGCCGAGAGCAGGATGCCGGCGCCGACCGGCGCCACGTCGCGGACGAATTCCGAAAGCGGTGACTGGACCGGGGGGCCAGGCGATGTCGTAGCGCGTCCCATGCCGGCAGCGAGCCGCACCGTGTACACGGCGGTCGCGAGCGGAGGCACGACCATGGCCGCGGCCAGCGTCGCAACGTCTGGCCTCAGCCATAACGCGATGCACCCGGCGGCCAGCGTTCCGAGCCGCTGCCAGATCGTCAGCGTCGACTCGATGTCGGTCCGCGACAGTCCGCGATAAAAGTAATGGACGAACTCGACCAGGCCGGCCGCCAGATATCCGAGCGCGAAGAGCACGATTGCAGGAGCGTGCCGCGACGCGTCGAGAGCGGCCAGGGATATCGCCACGACGACGAGCGCGGCGCCCGCGAGGGCGAGGCGCACCCGCAGCCACTTCCGCAGTTCGTACCCGGCCGCGTCGGGCGCGCGCGCGACGGCGCGGGCCAGGTGCATCTGAAGTCCACAGTCGCTGGCGACGACGGCGATCCAGCCGATCGTCGTACCGAGCGCGAACACGCCAAACCCCTCGGACGAGAGCCGGCGCGCCGCGACGATCGTCACGACGAAGAACGCGGCCTTGCCGACGACGTCGGACGCTGCCCGGTAAGCGACGAGCGCAGCCGTTCTCATCCAGCGACTGCCTTTTCGCGTGTCGAAATGGCTTTCCAGTGCCGTAAACGGCGACACGACGGACGGCGCGTGCCTCGGCAACGTGCGCACCTCCGACAGTCGGCCGCGACGTGGAATTTCGAGCGATTGTCGGCGTGGCGCCCGAATCCGACCTCTTCTGGGCCCGTCGCCGGTATGCACCGGCCGTGCCCTGCCAACTGGCAGCCGTGGCAAGATTCTTGGACAGCGTCACGGTCAATCCTATGTCCCTCGTCGCCGCGCCGGGCTTCAGCCTCCCGCGCGGGGCTGGCCCGCTCGAAAGCCGACAGCCAGGCGACCGTCGCAACCGTCGCGTGTGTCAGCCTCTGCGCGCTCGTGTTGGTTGCGCCGTTCGAGGCGCTGCGCCCGCTGGTCACGGTTCCCGGCCAATCGTTGACGACCGTCGAAGCCGCGCTGGTCGCTCGCGCTCGGCGTTTGGGTCGTCGCGCTTCTCGGGACACGCACGCTTCCGACCTGGCGAGCGCCGCTCACGTTACCCTGGCTGCTCGTCGTCGGCGCGATGCTTGTCGCCGCCCTCGCTGCGCCGGCGCACCGGAACAACGCGCTCAACATGGTCGGGCCGCCTAGGATTGGCATTCGGAGTGTACCTGCTTGCCGTCAACGGCGTTCTCTCCGCGGCCCGAGTGCGGACCATCGCTCATCGCCACGGCTGCCGCGGGCGCCGTGGTCGCCGTCCTCGCGGTGCTCGAGTACTTGGCTCGTCGACCCGGTGCTCCGGTTTCTCGCCCTGTTCCGGCCATGGGTTGCGCTCGTCGGGGTCCCAGATCCGCGCCGAGCGGCCCGCTTCAGTATCCGACGATCGCGTCGATGTTCCTCGAGATCGCCTTCGCGTTCGCCGTTGGGCTGTGCTGATGAGACTCGAAACGCCGGGCGAGTGTCGTGGCGTTTGGCGTCGTCGCCGTGGTCATCGCGCAGGCGAATCGTCGTCACGTTCACCCGAGCCGGCCTGATTACTGTCGCATCGACACTGGCCGTCGTCGCGTGGCTGCGTTATCGGCGGGCCGCGGTTCGATCGCGGCATCGCGGTCGCTCGCGATTGTTGCAGCCGTCCTTCGCCGTGCAACTGCTGTCGTCGCGATCGGCCGAGTCGCTGCGGCTCAGGCTGACGACGGAGACGCTGGAGGCGTGGTTCCGGGCCGAGATCCAGGCGCCGGTTCGAGCTGCAACTGGGCACGGGAAGCCGGTCGGCGGTGCCGGTTCGCCTTCGCAACACCGGTGGCGCGACACTGGGACTCGTCGGCGCCGCAGCCGTTTCAGCTCTCGTACCACTGGCTGCTTGCCGACGAAGATACCGTCGTCAGCTGGGAAGGACTTCGAACGCCGTTTCCGGTACCGTGTGGCGCCGGGAGCGACGATCGCGCTCGACGCCCAGGTCGAGGCGCCGCCCGAACCTGGTGAGTACCGGCTCATGTGGGATGTGGAGCAGAGCGACCGGCTCTGGTTCAGCACCGAGCCCGAGCGCGGCGCTCTCTACGTGACGCGCGTCGTCGTCTCGGGACCGGCGGTTGGTCCCGCGCGAGGGCCTATCCGGATGACGCTGCCGACGCGGTGCCGTGCGGCCCGGCCGCGTTCGTGCTCTGGCGTGCGCGCTGCCAGCCTGCTGGCCGACGCGCCCGCTCGCTCGGCGTCGGTCCCGACAACTACCGGCTGCTGTACGGCGAGTACGCGGGCCTGCCGAACGTTCGATCGCCGCGTGCACAGCAACAACATGTACATCGAGATGCTGGTCGGTGGCGGACTCGTCGGAGGCGCCGCGTTCGCCTGGTTGTGCTGGGCCGTCGCCAGCGCAACTTGCCGCCGCGGTGCGCGCCTCGCGCGGCACGGCGCTCGAGCCAGCGGTCGGCAGCGATCGCCGCCGCGGCGCTCGCGATCGGGCTGCACGGCCTGGTCGACTCGTTCCTCAGCTTCACCGCCACCTACATCGCTGATCGCCGTCACGCTCGGTCTGACGTCAGCATCGCTGCGCGCTCAACGGTACCCATGCGCATCGCATTTGACGGCACGACGCTTCGGCCCGGCCGCACCGGTGTCGGCTACTACACCGAGCACCTGCTGCACCATCTCGCGGCGAGGGCAGCCGACGACGAGATCGTCGTCATCTCGAACCGGCCGGTCGACACGACGCGCCCGCTGCCGTCCGCGCGTGCGCGATCGCCTGCTCGTCGTGGCGGCATCGCCGCGGATGGTGTGGATGCAGACGCTCGGCGCCGCGGCTGCTGCGGCAGCGTGCAGCGCGGACGTCGTCCACTTCACCAACGGGATGGTGCCGCTGGCGTCGCCGGTGCCGACGGTCGTGACGATTCACGACATGAGCCTGACGCTGTATCCCGCGCTACCATCCGGCGCGGCGCGTGCTGCTGAACCGGCCGCTCGTCGACCTCGCGGCGCGGCGCGCCGACGCGATCATCACCGTCTCGGAGAGCGCCAAGCGCGACATCGTCCGCCTCTACGGCCTGCCGCCCGAGCGCGTGCACGTCGTGCACGAGGCGGCGGCGCCGTCGTTCCGGCCGTCCACGATCTCGACCGAACTGCGAGCGCGTCCGGCGGCGGTACGGCCTGGCCGATCGGTTCATCCTCTACGTCGGCACGATCGAGCCGCGGAAGAACCTGCCGAAGCTGATCGAGGGGTTCGCGCAGCGGCGCAAGGCCGGCGATCTGCCGCATCAGCTCGTCTGCGCCGGACCGTACGGCTGGCTGAGCCGCGACATCGAGGATCGCATCGAGCGCCTGCAGATCGAGGACGCGATCCGGTTCACCGGCTACGTGCCGTTCGAGGATCTGCCGGCGCTCTACAGCCTGGCGGAGATGTTCGTGTTTCCGTCGCTCTACGAAGGATTCGGCCTGCCGGTCATCGAGGCGATGGCCTGCGGCACGCCGGTCATCACGGGCCACGTGCCGGCGCTCGTCGGAGGTCGCCGGCGGCGCGGTCGAGCAGGTCGATCGCCTCGATGCCGAGTCGCTCGGCGACGCGATGGTCGGCCTCGCGCGCAGCCGCGAGCGGCGCGAGAACCTGTCGGCGCTCGGCCTGCGAGCGCGCGCGCTGTTTTTCGTGGGAGCGCGCGGCGCGCGAAACGCTCGAGGTCTACCGCCAGACCGTGGCCGCGGGGCGGCGCGGCACCGGCACGCCTGTCGCCGTCTATGCGGACGTCGCCGCCGAACGGTCCGTCGGCCGTCCGCATGTCGCAGCCGCACGCCGAGCGCGCCGAGCACCCAGTGAACCTCGAGCGCATGAGCGTCGACGTCCTGTTCGGCCAGGCGTACTTCCTGCGCTTCGATCCGAAGCTGTGGGACGCCAGGCAGCCGTACGCGCCGCTCGGCGCGCTGTACGCGGCGGCCGCTGTGCGCGGCGCACGGCTACGACGTCGCGCTTCTTCGACGCGATGCTCGCCGAGTCGGAGGCCGAGTGGGCGGCGGCGCTCGATCGTCATCGCCCGCGCGTCGCGGTCCTCTACGAGGACAGCTTCAACTACCTGAGCAAGATGTGCCTGCTGCGCATGCGCCAGGCGGCGCTGACGATGATCGACGCGGCGCGCGACCGCGGCGTCCCGGTCATCGTCGCCGGCTCGGACGCGAGCGATCATCCCGGCGCTGTATCTCGATCGCGGCGCCGGCGCTGGTCGTCGTCGGGCGAGGGCGAGGTCACGCTGGTCGAGCTGCTCGACGTGCTCGAGCCGGCGGACCGACCAGGCGCTCGAGCGACGTGCCGGGACTGGTCCTGCGCGACGCGACACGGCGCGATCGTGCAGCACCGCCCGCGCGCGAGATCATCCGCGATCTCGACGCGCTGCCGCGGCCGGCGTGGGATCTCGTCGACGTCGAGCGCTACCGCCGCGTCTGGCGGCAGCGCCACGGCTACTTCTCGATGAACGTCGTCGACGACGCGCGGCTGCCCGTACCACTGCAACTGGTGCGCGAAGCCGATCTACGGCCAGCGCTACACCGCGCGATCGGCCGACGCGCGTCGTCGACGAGATCGCCTGGCTGAAGCGACACCTACCGGCCCGATCACCTCTGGATCGCCGACGACATCTTCGGCCTGAAGCCTGGCTGGATCGAGCGCGTTCGCCGAGCTGGTCGTCGAGCGGCGGCGCCGTGGTGCCGTTCAAGTGCCTGCTGCGCGCCGACGGCGTGACCGACGCGATCGTCGCGGGCGCTGCGAGCGCGCGGGCTGCCGGACGGTCTGGATCGGCGCCGAGTCGGGATCGCAGCGCGTCCTCGACGCGATGGAGAAGGGCACGCGCGTCGAGCAGATCGCCGACGGCCGCCCGCCGCCTGCACGCGCGCGGGCATCGAGGTCGGGCTTCTTCCTGCAGTTCGGCTATCCGGGCGAGACGCGCGAGGACATCGAGCTGACGCTGCAGATGGTGCGCGACTGCCGGCCCGACGACATCGGCGTGTCGGTGTCGTATCCGCTGCCGGGCACGCCGTTCTACGAGCGCGTCAAGGCCGCAGCTCGGCGACGAAGCAGAACTGGGTCGACTCGGACGACCTCGCGATGATGTATCGCGCGCACCTACGCGCCCGGAGTTCTACCGGGCGCTGCACGCGCTCGTGCACGCGGAGTTCCGGGCGCGGAAACTCGGCGCAGCGCACGTCGCTTGCGCGAGACCGCCGTCCGCCGTCTACCACGGCGTCCGCGGCGCCGCTGGCGCCAGCTGACGGTGAGGCGCCTGGCGCAGCGACACGCCTGCGCCGGCGCGTCATCATCCGGCCCGTGCTGACCCAGCAGGCGGCGGCCGTGCCGACGGACCAACCATGACCTCGGGCGCTCGCGACGGCGACGCTCGTGCGGATCGGAGAGCTCGACGAACCGAACCTTCGTCCTGCCCGTCCTGGTCTTCTTTCCGACCAGCCGCTGCAACAGCCGCTGCGTGTCGTGCGACTGGTGGAAGTCGAGCGGCGCCGGCGACCTGAGCGCTCGCGGAGATCGACCGAGCTCGCCGAGTCGCTGCCGGCGCTCGGCACGCGCCTGGTGCGTGTTCTCCGGCGGCGAGCCGCTGCTGCGGCCGGACGTGTTCGAGGCGGCGCGAGCTGTTCCGCGCCGATGGGCTGACGCTGCACCTGCTGACGAGCGGCGTGCTGCTCGAGCGGTGCGCCGCCGAAGTGGCCGCGGAGTTCTCGCGCGTCATCGTGTCGCTCGACGCGCGCGACCGAAGCGCTCTACCGCGACGTCCGCGGCGTCAGCGCGCTCGGCCTGGTCGAGAGGGGCGTGGCGCGCCTGCGCCGGCTCGCGCCCGTCGTGCCGGTCACGGCCCGCGCGACGCTGCACCGCCTGAACTTCCGCGAGCTGCCGCGCTCATCGATCACGCGCAGGGCGATGGCGCTCGACGGCATCTCGTTTCTCGCGGCCGACGTGTCGTCGTCGGCGTTCGGCCGAGAGGGCGCTCCGGCGGCCGCCGGCCTTGCGCTCGAACGCGACGAGATCGCGGAGTTCGCGGACGATCGTCGAGCGGACGATCGTCGAGCACGCGCGACGACTTCGAGTCGGGTTTCGTCGCCGAGTCGCCGGCGAAGCTGCGGCGGCTGCCGCAGTACTACGACGGCGCTCGCCGGCGGCGCGCCGCTTCCGCCGCGTCGCCTGCAACGCGCCGTAGATGTCGGTGGTGGTCGAGGCGGACGGCGTCGTCCGGCCGTGCTTCTTTCACGAGCCGGTCGGCAACATTCGCGAGGCGCCGCTCGGCGTCGATCGTCGCCAACGCAGCTTGCCCGCGTTCCGCGCAGACGCTCGACGTCGGCACGCAACCCGGTGTGCGGGCGGTGCGTCTGCTCGATGAAGACCGGGTGGAGGAACGCGCCGTGGCAGTGACCGATCGGCCTGGCGACACGCGGCGCGCGTTCGACAGCGTGGCGGCGGACTACGACCGCTCGAATGTCGAGAATCCGTGCTCTTGCGCGCGATGCGGCGGCGAGCGATCGCGGCGCTGCTGCGCGCACGTGCCGCGCGGCGTCGCACGTGCTCGATCTCGGCTGCGGTCCGGGCACCGACGCGGCAGCGCTCGCTGCGCGCGGCTACACGGTGACCGCCATCGACTGGTCGCCGGCGATGGTCGAGGAGGCCCGCCGCCGGGTGCAGCAGGCCGGCCTGCGCGGATCGCGTCGACGTCCATCACCTCGGCATCCACGCAGCTCGACGTGCTGCCGCCGGCGTCGTTCGACGCCGCGTACTCGAATTTCGGCCCGCTCAACTGCGTCGCCGATCTCGAGCGCGCAGCGCGGCTGATTGCCCGGCGCCTGCGGCGCGGCGGCATGCTGGTCGCGTCGGTCATCGGACGGGTGTGTCCCTGGGAGATCGCGCTGTACGCGTCGCGCGGCGATCTGGCCCGCGCGCGGGTCCGATTTGCGCGCGGGAGCGTGCCGGTGCCGCTGAACGGCCGCATCGTGTCGGACGCGCTACTACACGCCGGGGGAGTTCGAGCGTCGTGTTCGAGGCGCGCCGGGTTCCGGCGCGTCTCGCTGCGGGCGCTCGGGCTGTTCGTGCCGCCGCCCTACATGGAGGCGTTTGCCGGACGTCATCCGGCGCTCGTCGCGCGCGCTGCAGGCGCGTCGACGACCGCGTCGGCGCCTGGCCGGGGCTGCGCAGCATGCCGGCGATCACTTTCTCGATCGTGCTGAGGAAGGACGTTGATCCGGATCGTGGCTGCCGCGGTTCGCCTGTCCGGACTGCCGGACGCCGCTCGGCCCGGCGGAGCGACAACGATGCGGGCGTGCACTGTGCCTGCGTGCGGCAGCGACGTTCGAGCACCGAGGCCACCTGTGGCGCTTTCTCACCGACGAGCGCGAGCGGGCGGCCGAGGCGTTCGCGGCGCAGTACCGCGCCGTTCGCGAGCGCGACGGCCATCGATCGCACCGCCGCGGAGTACTACCGGATGCTGCCGTCGGTGCCGCCGCGATCATCCGCAGGCGGCCGAGTGGCGGATCCGGCGCGAGAGCTATGCGCACCTGCAGGAGCAGGCGATTCCGGCGATCTGGCGCGGCCCGATGCGCGTCCTCGACCTCGGCGCCGGCAGCGGCTGGCTGTCGCACCGGCTCGCGACGCTCGGCTACCGCGTCGTCGCCGTCGATCGCCTCGACGACGAGGCCGACGGGCTCGGCGCGTGCCGGCACTATCCGATCGCGTTCCCGGCGGTGCAGGCCGACTTCGACGCGCTGCCGTTCGAGCCGCACCAGTTCGACCTCGTCGTGTTCGACGGATCGCTGCACTACTCGCCGAATCCGGCGGCGACGCTTGCGCGAGGCGCGCGCGCATGTCTCGGCCCGGCGGCGCGGTGGCGGTGATGGATTCGCCGATGTTCGCCGCGAGGGCGACGGCGAGGCGATGGTCGCCGATCAGCAGCGGCGGATGCGGGCCGAGCACGGCGCTCGCCGAGCCGGTCCGCGCGCGGCGTCGGGTTTCTGACGTTCGCGGGCTCGAGCGCGCGGTCCGGACGCTCGGGCTTCGCGGGCCGGTTCTTCCGTCGCGCGGACCGCTGGCGTGGCGGCTGCGGCGCCAGATCGGACGCGTGGCGGCTCGGCCGGGCGCCGGCGGCGTTCGGCGTGTGGGTGGCCCGATGATCGTGCTCTTCAATCCGCTGTCGACGACGCCAGGCAAGCAGCCGCTGCCGCTGTCGGTGCTGTCGCTGGCCGCGGTCCTCGAGGGACGCCATGCCGTGGACGCTCGTCGACGGCAACGTGACGCGCGATCCGGCGGCGGCGATCGTCGGCGCTGCTCTCGGACACCGCGCGGCGCCGACGAGCGTCGCGCTGCTCGCGCGTCACCGTGATGCCGGGCCCGCAGCTGACGCAGGCCGTCGACGTCTGCCGCGCGGTGCGCGCGCGCGCTGCCGCACGTGCCGATCGTCTGGGGCGGCTACTTTCCGACGCAGCACGCCGACACCGTGCTCGGCTCGTCGTTCGTCGACTTCGTCGTCCGATCGCAGGGCGAGCGGCCGCTGCTCGCAGCTGGTCGAGGCGCTCGCGAGGACACGAGGACGGATGCGACCGTTCGAATCAGCGTCCCAGGCCTGTCGTGGAAGCGTCCGGACGGACGCCGGCCGCATCGTCCACAACCCGACCGGGCCGATGATCGCCGCTCGACGATCTGCCGGACCTGCCGTACGCGCGCGTCGACATGGAGCGCTACATCCATCCGACCTACCTGGGCGAGCGGACCGTCGCGCACAACTCCTCGTTCGGCTGTCCGTTCGCGTGCAGCTTCTGCGCGGTCGTCGCGATGACGAACCGGCGATGGCTGGCGCAGACGCCCGGCGCGGATGGAGCGCGGTCGCTGCGGCACCTCGTCGAGACCTACCGCGTCGACGCGGTGCAGATGCACGACATGGACTTCTTCATCTCCGAAGCGCGCGTCGCGGAGTTCGCCGAGCGCATCGCGCCGCTCGGCATCCACTGGTGGGCGCTCGGGCGCGTCGACACGCTGATGCACTACTCGGACGCGACCTGGCAGGCGATGGCGCGGTCGGGCCTGAAGATGGTCTTCTCGGGCGCCGAGTCGGCGTCCGACGCGGTGCTGGCGACGATGAACAAGGGCGGCAAGGCGTCGGCCCGCGCTGGCGCTCGAGCTGGCCGCGGCGGATGCGGAGCTACGGCGTCGTGCCGGAGTTCTCGTTCGTGCTCGGCGCGCCGCCCGATCCGATCGGCGACATGGCGAAGACCTTCGAGTTCATCCGGCAGATCAAGCGCGTCAACCCGGCGACCGAGATCATCCTCTACACCTACACGCCGGTCCCGATGGACGGAGCGCTGTACGCGGAGGCGTCGCGGCTCGGCTTCGCGTTTCCCGCGACGCTCGACGAGTGGGCGTCCGACGAGTGGCGGCAGCTGATGATGCGGCGCGGCGACGGCATTCCGTGGCTCGACGGCACGATCCGGCGCCGGGTCCGCAACTTCGAGCGCGTGCTGAACGCGTTCTATCCGACGGTCACCGATCGCCGGCTGACGGCGCTTCGCCGCGCGGTGCTCAAGGCGGCGAGCGGCTGGCGCTACGCGCTCAAGGTGTACGCAGCGCCCCTACGAGCTGCGCGCGCTGCAGCGGCTGATGCACTACCAGCGGCCGGAGACGACGGGGTTCTGAGATGCACCTGGTTGATTCGCTTCGCCGGCTCGCGCGTGCGGCAGGGTCGCTCGGCAGCCGCGAGCCGCTGCCGCCGCGCGAGGGCTACGCGCTCTGGGCCGACACCTATCCGCCGCGGCCGCACAACCCGCTGATGGAGGCCGAGCAGGCGGTCGTCGCAGCCGCTCATCGACGCCGCGCTGCCGACGTGCGCGCTCGACGTCGGGACGGGCACCGGCCGCTATCTGGCGCTGCTCGAAGTCCGCGGGCGCCGGGCTGGTCGTCGGCCTCGACATGTCGATGGCGATGCTTGAGCCGGACCGTCGCTGCGACATGCCGCGGGTCTGCGGCGACGCCTGCCGGCTGCCGTTTCGGCGACGCTTCGTTCGACCTCGTCTGCTCGTCGCTGATGGTCGGCGATGTCGACCGATCTGCGGCGCCTGGGTCCGCGAGGCGGCGCGGGTGCTGGCGCCGGGCGGGCACCTGATCTACTCGGACTTCCATCCGTCCTGGGCAGCGCGGCGCTGGCGGCGCACGTTCAGGGATGCCGAGGGCCGCCGCCGCGAGCTCGCGTACTTTCCGCACCCGATCGACGAGCACCTGGCCGCGCTCGCAGGCATCGCTCGCTCGCCGTGCGCGCGATCCGCGAGCCGCGGATCGCCGAGCGGCCTGCGCCGGTCGTCGTCGGTCTTTCACGCGGTGAAGCCAGGCTTTCGCGCATGCTTTCAGCGCGGCCGTTTGTCGTTCGACGTTCGTCGTTCGTCGGGCGGGGCTGAGTGATGTTGCCTTGGGCGCGGCCGGTCGCGCTCGTCAACGCACGCGTGCTGACGCCTGAGGGGCTCGCGGCGTCGCTCCGGTTCGGTTCGCGGATCCTGTCGATCGGCGAGCCGCCGCGGCGCGGCGACATGGTCGTCGATCTCGACGGCGCGTTCGTGCTGCCGGGACTGATCAACGCGCACGATCACCTCGAGCTGAATCACTACGGCCGGCTGAAGCGGCGCGACCGTTACGAGAACGCGACGGCCTGGATCGACGACCTGCGGCCGGCGCTGCGCAGCGATCCGTCGATTCGCGCCGGGCAGACGCCATCCGCTTGCGGCGCGGCTCTTCATCGGCGCGCTGAAGAACCTCCTGTCGGGCGTGACGACCGTCGCGCATCACAACCCGCTGTATCGCGAGATCGGCCGGAGCTTCCCGGTCCGCGTCCTGCGCGCGCTACGGGTGGGCGCATTCCTTCACGCTCGAACATCAGCCGGTCGGCGCGCGCGGCGAGCCGGGCGGCGACGTCCGCGAGCGGTGCCTCGCGACGCCGGCGGACGTGCCGTTCATGGTGCACGCGGCCGAGGGCGTCGACCAGGCCGCCGCCGAGGAGCTGTCCCGGCTCGAGGCGCTGGGCTGCCTGCGGCCGAACACGGTCATCGTGCACGGCGTCGCGATGACCGACCGGGATTGGGAGCGCGTCGCTGGAACGCAGGCGCGAGCCTCGTCTGGTGTCCGGCCTCGAACGAGTTTCTGTTCGGACGCACCGCTGCCGGTCCGTGCCTACCTCGACGCGAACGGGCATTCGTGGCGGCACATCTGCCTCGGCAGCGACTCGCGAATCACCGGCTCGCGCGACCTGCTCGACGAGCTGCGGATCGCGGCCGCCCGAGGCATTTCGGCGACTGAGCTGCTTCGCATGGTCACGGTAGCGGCCGCGAGGATTCTGAGGCTGCCGGACGCCGGCAGGATCGCACCGGGGCTCCCCGCCGACCTCGTCGTGCTTCCGCCGATGGCGCCCACCCCGGCCGACGCGCTCGTCCGATCCGCGCGACGGGATGTGGCGCTCGTCACCATGGGCGGACGGCCCGTGCTGGGCTGCCCCTCGCTGTCCGCGGTCTTCGTGGCCCGGCGGACGCGCGCGCAGCCGGTCAGCATCGACGAGACGGAGCGACTGGTGTCGTGCCGTCTCGCGCACGCCATCGCACGCTGTCCGATCACCGAACCGGGTGTGGAGTGCCTGTCCTGAATATCCGAGGGGCTCGCCCCTCGGACTCCCCACACGCTCTCTGCGCGCCGCGGCGCCGGCGCGCTCCGTTCGCGTGGCTCGCTCGCGCGCTCGCTCGCGGCGCAGGTCGGCTGGTTTTTAGATAGCTTCCAGGCTGGCATAAAGCCGGGTGAACTCGGCGGCGCTCCAGTCGGCATCGTGGGCGACAGCCCACTCGTGGGCTGAGGACGCCAGCCGCCGGCGGGCAACGGGATCGTTCAACAAGGCGACGATTGCATCGGCCAGTGCCGCGGGGATCTGCCGGCGGCACAGCGCGCGCGGAGAGCGGCGTCCAGTCGGCGACATAGCCGACAGATGTGCCGACGACCGGCACGCATGATGCCGCGGCTTCGAGCGCCACCACCCCGGCCGCCTCATGCCGTGACGACAGGACGAACAGGTGAGCACGGCGGTAGAGCGCTGCGACCTCGTCGCTCGGGAGGAGGCCGTGGAACGTGACCCGATTGTCGATCGCCAGTCGCGTGACAGCATCGCGCAACGTGCCGCGCATCGTGTCCTCGCCGGCCAGATCGAGATGGACGTCTCCCACTTGATCGACGACGATGCGAAGGGCGTCGATGAGTGTGCGATGATCCTTCACCGGGTTCAGGCTCGCGACGTTCAGCAGTCGCCAGGGTGGTCCCGCCGGTGGCTGAGCGGGCGGTGTGAAGATATTTCTGTCGACACCCAGCGGGATCACGACGGCTATCGTCCCGTGCGCGCGAGCCAGCCGCTCCATGTAGGCCGTGCAGACGGTGACGCGTGACGCTAGCTTCAGCGCGGCTGAAACAGCCGTGCGCTGGCGCCACCTGATCTGAAGGCCGTAGTCGATCTCACGGATGGCCGAGAACTCCCCGCTGTCGCACGTGACGACCGACGGGACGCCGAGTCGCCGCGCCGCGGCCGCCGCGGCCAGGCCGGCGGGAAGCGCCCAGTAGCCGTGGACGACATCGAAAGGGCCGTCGTGCTTGAGTGCTGCCACGAGCGCGGAGTACTGGCGCACCGCGCCGGCCGGCCGCCCGAGGTCGCGGACGATGGCGCCGAGCAGCGGGTAGGTGCAAGGCTGCTCGTGGTAGCGAAGCGCGTACACGAACACGTCGTGCTGCCGGGCGAGGCGCTCGATCAGCCAGAGCAGGGCGGGAATCACCTTTTCGCGGCCGCTCCGATCGACGCCGCCGGTCACGACGAGGGCGATTCGCACGCGCGGCCATTCTTCCACACCTTGTTCAACGGGGGGCCGTGACCGTCCTGCAGGTCAATTTCGATTTCGCACCGACGCTGGCCGATCCCGACGAGCTACTGGAGCGGTACTCGACGTTGACCGGCTGGAGCGAGGCGCTTCTCGAGGCGGGCGCCGCCGGCGTCGTCGTCCTGCAGCGCTTTCATCGCAGCGCGACCGTCACGCGCAACGGCATCGAGTACCGTTTCGGCCGCGTGCGGCAGGCGATGCCGGCCCATCTCGACGCGGTCGAGATCGCCCACGTGAACGGCCTCGGCTTCCCGGTACGGACGCGGCTGCTGCGCGCGGCGCTGCGGGCGCGCACGCCGATTGTCGTCCAGGACCATGCCAGCGGACCGCCAGGGTCCGGTGCTTCGCGCACGGTGAGGAGATGGGGCCTCCGTGCCGTCGACGCGTTCCTCTTCACGGCGGCGGAGCAGGCTGCTCCGTGGCGTGCGGCCAACGTCATCCGACAGCAGCCGGTGTACGGGGTGTTGGAGGCCAGCACGACGCTGCGTCCAATGGCCCGCGCCGCGGCGCGCGAGGCCAGCGGCATCGAAGGATCTCCCGGCGCTGCTCTGGGTGGGCCGGCTGAACGCGAACAAGGATCCGCTGACCGTGCTCGCCGGATTCGAGCGGATTGTCGCGCCGCATCCCGACGCGTCCTTGACGATGGTGTTTGGATCGGACGAGCTGCTGCCGCACGTGCAGGAGCGGCTCTCCGCGTCGCCGGCTCTCGGCCGGCGGGTGCGGCTCGTCGGCTACGTGCCGCCCGCCAGGCTACCGGCCTATTACAGCGCGGCCGACATCTTCGTCCTCGGCAGTCATCACGAGAGCTGCGGCTACGCGCTCATCGAGGCGTGTGCATGCGGCGCGGTCCCGGTGGTGACCAGCATCCCCGCATTCCGCGCGATCACCGGCAACGGCGCGCGGGGAGCCTTGTGGCCGCCAGGCGACGCCGCCGGACTGGCGCACGCGCTGCTCGAGATGGCCAGGCGCGATTTCGACGCGCTCCGTGCCGAGATGGTGCGCCATTTTGTCCGGGACCTCAGTTGGGCGGCGGTCGGCCGCCGCGCCCTGGACATCTATGCCGAGGTGAGGGCTCAGAAGCTGAGGAGCTGAGGAGCTGAGCTCCTCCGTTCCTCAGCTGGAGATCTTGGTACACTACGTCCCGTTGGCAACCAGCACGCTGACGCCTCTGACCCTGTCGAGCCTGGCGCTATGCGGAGGTGGTCGTCTCGCCGGCCCCGACCGCGTCGTCGAGTCAATCTCGATCGACTCCCGCACGTTGACCGCCGGTGGCTTGTTCGTCGCGCTCAAGGGCGAGCGCGCGGATGGGCACGACTTCGCCGCCGCGGCGGCTGCAAGGCGCGCGTCTGCTCTCCTGGTCGAGCGCGAGCTGCCGATCGATCTCCCGCAGGTCGTCGTGCCCGATACGCTGGCCGCGCTGACCGCATGCGCCCGCGCCAGACGCCGTGACTTCGCGGGCCCGGTGGTCGCGGTGACGGGGAGCAACGGCAAGACCACTACCAAGGAGATGATCGGGGCGATCCTGACGGTCCGCGGTCCCTCGCTGCTGACGAGGGGCAATCTGAACAATCACATCGGCGTGCCCCTCACGCTGCTGTCATTGCGCGCCGAGCACACGCACGCGGTCGTCGAAATGGGCGCGAACCATCGCGGCGAGATCGCGCACTTGATGTCGATCGCTCGAGCCGGGCATTGGCATCGTCACCAACGCGGGCGCCGCCCATCTCGAAGGGTTTGGCTCGCTGGATGGCGTCGCCGAGGGCAAAGGAGAATTGTTCGCCGCGCTGCCGCGCGACGGCGTGGCGATCCTCAACGCCGACGACCGCTACGCATCGCGCTGGCGTTCGCTCGCCGCGGGCCGCCGGATCGTCACATTCGGTCTCGACGATGCCGACTATTCCGCCCGCAAGGTGAGATCCTCGCTGGAGCAGCGCGTGCCGAGAGTCGAGTTCGACCTGGTCACCCCGGGCGGGACCGTCCGGATCGAACTGGCGCTGGCGGGGATGCACAACCTGCGAAATGCGCTCGGCGCGGCCGCGGCGGCGCAGGCGGCCGGCGCATCGCTCGACGACGTGGCCGCCGGGCTGGGCACCGTGAGGCCCGTGAAGGGCCGCCTCGAATTCAGGCCCGCGGTCAACGGCGCCGTGCTCGTCGACGATTCGTACAACGCCAATCCGGGTTCGCTGAAGGCCGGGCTCGACGCGTTTCGATCGTTTGCCGGCTCGCGGTGGCTCGTGCTCGGCGACATGATGGAACTGGGAACGGCCGCGGACGAGCTGCACCGCGAGATCGGCGCCTACGCGCGGGAGTCCGGAGTCGAGCGCCTTCTGGCCGTCGGGCCGCGCGCCCGGCGCGCCGCCGACGAGTTCGGACCGGGCGGCGCCTGGTTCGAAAGCGTCGAAGATCTCATCACCGAAGCGCGCCGCAGCCTGCGTGCGGACGTCGCCGTGCTCGTCAAGGGATCGCGGGCCAACCGGCTGGAACGCGTGACGCAGGCGCTGGCGCCGCCGGAATCGAACGAGGCATCGTGAGCCGCTCGCGGCAAGTTCGCATTACTGATCCGGCCCGCTTCGGCCGTGTCGCCGTCCTCATGGGCGGCACGTCGTCCGAACGGGACGTGTCCCTGAACTCGGGCCAGAACGTACTCGACGGCCTCCGGCGGGGCGGCGTGCAGGCCGAACCGGTGGACGGCATTCCCGCGCTCGTCGCGGCGCTCGTCGAGAAGCGGTTCGATCGCGTGTTCAACATCCTCCATGGGCAGCGCGGCGGCGGGGAGGACGGCGTCGTCCAGGGACTGCTCGAAGCCTTCGGCATCCCGTACACCGGCTCGGACGTGCTCGGCTCGGCCCTCTCCATGGACAAGATCCGCACCAAGCAGGTGTGGATGTCGATGAACCTGCCCACGCCTCGCTATGCCCGCCTCGGGCCGGCTGACGATGTCGCCGCGGCGGCGCGCTCGATCGGCCTGCCGGTCGTCGTCAAACCGTCGAACGAAGGGTCGAGCGTGGGTGTCAGCCGTGTGAAGACGGAGGCGCAGCTGGCCGACGCGATTGCGCTCGCGAGGGGTTATCCCGGCGAGCTGCTGATGGAGGCGCTGATCGAGGGGGACGAATACACGGTCGCCGTGCTCGGCGACGAGGCGCTTCCGAGCATTCGCATCGTGCCCGCGGGGGAGTACTACGATTACCACGCGAAGTACATCGCCGAGACGACCCAGTACATCTGCCCGGGGCTCGAAGGCCAGGCGGAGGCCGAGATCGGCGCGCTCGCCCTGGACGCGTTTCGCGCCGCCGGCTGCCGCGGCTGGGGCCGCGTCGACGTGATGCGCGACCAGGGCGGACACAATTTCCTCCTCGAGATCAATACCTCGCCCGGCATGACGAGTCACTCGCTCGTCCCGAAGGCGGCGCGCGCGGTCGGCATCGAGTTCGACGAACTTGTTTGGCGAATCCTTGAAATGACGGTTACGGGGGACTGACGCGCTTCGCGCTTACGCAGAGGGTGCTTTTGAGCTCACGCTGTAGGGTGCTTCGCACTCACGCTGTAGGGTGCTTCGCGCTATCGCTATAGGGTGCTTCGCACTTCGCGGTAGGGTGCTGCGGCTTCGCTGACCGTGCTGCGGCTTCGCCGATGGTGCTCGGAGACTCTCGGTGCAGGGTGCTTATGACCTCGCTCGGCGCGCTTGGGTTGGGGCAGCAGGGTTGAAACCCTACAGGCGGAAGCCGCCGAGCACTCTACAGTGCGAAGCCGTCGAGCACCCTACAGCGAAGCCTGCAAGCACCCTACAGCGAAGTCAGGAAGCACGTTAGAGCCGAAGGCGCCAAGCACCGTCGTTTTATCACCGTTCTGCCATCGTTTCTTCACATCGTCCACGTCCAATGAAGTGTGAGGAAAACGATCAAACGGCTGCTCGCCATCGGCGCGCTGGTCAGCGTCAGTGGTTCGGGCTACGCGGTCTACACATCCCGCGAGATCGAGACGGCGCCGACGCTCCTGACGGCGTCCGTGACGCGCGGCACAATCGTCGACGCCATCAGCTCGACCGGCACCCTTCAGGCGGTCACCAGTGTCCAGGTCGGCACTCAGGTGTCGGGCACCATCGAGTCACTCGGCGCCGACTTCAATTCGATCGTCAAGCGCGGCCAGGTGCTGGCTCGGCTCGACCGTTCGCTCTTCCAAACCCAGGTGGAGCAGAGCCGGGCAAACC
Source organism: uncultured Acidobacteriota bacterium (assembly GCA_963825245.1). Taxonomy (GTDB): domain Bacteria; phylum Acidobacteriota; class Vicinamibacteria; order Vicinamibacterales; family CAVVIG01; genus CAVREM01. Next base: position 207,281 of record CAWGSJ010000008.1, on the reverse strand, counting down.
TCGTCCGCGCCGAAGCGGACGTCGAGCGGTTGCGCGTGGCCCTCGAGGATGCACGAACGAAGCTGGCGCGGGCCGAGACGCTGTCACGCCAGCAGCTGCTGCCGCAGAGCGAGCTCGACGCCGCGGCTGTCGCAGTGCGCTCGGCCGATGCGCAGGTGCGATCGGCCGAAGCGCAGGTGGCGCAAGCGCGGGCGGAACTCGGGCAGAGCGAGGTCAACCTCGAGAACACCGTCATCACCGCGCCAATCGACGGGATCGTGCTGTCGCGGTCGGTCGATGTCGGCCAGACCGTCGCCGCGAGCATGCAGGCGCCGACGCTATTCGTGCTGGCGGCCGATCTGGCCAGGATGCAGGTCCTCGCGAACCTGGACGAGTCGGACATCGGGCGGATTGCGAAGGGACAATCCGTGTCGTTCACAGTTGATGCGTATCCGGGTCGGACGTTTGAGGGGGTCGTCGCTCAGATCCGGCTCCAGCCGCAGACCGTGCAGAACGTCGTGACCTACTCGGTTCTGATCGACGCGCCGAATCGCGACCTGGTGCTCAAACCCGGCATGACGGCCAACGTCACCATCGAAGTCGCTCGCCGGGACGACGCGCTTCGGGTGCCGTCGGCCGCGCTGCGGTTCCGGCCGTCCGGCCAGGCCAGCCGCGTGCCGCAGGTGTGGCGATCAGAGAACGGCGAACTCACCCCGGTTGATGTCACGGCCGGCCTGAGCGACGGACAGTTCACCGAAATCGTCGCAGGCGGCCTGTCGGTGGGCGATACGGTCGCGATCCGTCAGTCCACGCCGGAACAGAGCGTCCGTCCGGCGGCGACCGCGTCACCGTTCCAGTTCATGCAGCCGCGTCGTTGAGACCGCGGAGCGGACGGAGGTCACAGACCAACACGGAGAAACGGAGCAACGGAGGGCGCACGGAGAAAACACTGCGGCGTACGACAGCGTCGGCAGCGGCCCGCTTTCGCGGGCCGTCGCGCTCAGTCTTCTCCGTGCGTGCTCCGCGTCCCCGTGTCTCCGTGTTGAGCCGTCTACCTCCGTTGTCGTGTTTCAGCTCTGTGACCCAGCAGCGCTAGTACCTTCGCTTCTGCTGCCTCACGATATCGAACTTCGCCGTGTCGGCGATCGCCATCACGGCCATCACGCCCGCCTGGACCGGATCCGAGACGACGAGATCGGCGACGTCCGGGACGCTGCCGGCCATGTTCAGCGAGATGACGATCAGGCCCTTGCTGCGCACTTCCTCGACGGCCCTGGTGATGTCGCCGCCCATGATCGACCCGGCGAGCACGAGCAGCCGGACGCGGGGCAGGCGGACGACCGACCGGACCGCGCTGGCCAGCGCCTCCTCGCCGACCAGCGGGATCGTGTCGACCGAGATGCGCTCGCCGCGGATGTTGTGACGATCGGCCTCGGTGATGGCGCCGAGCGCCACCTGCCCGACCTGCGCCCCGCCGCCCATGATGACGATCCGCTTGCCGTAGATCTTCGAGAACGAGGGCGTGGCCTCGGCAGCTGACACACCGTGCACGCTCCGAAGCCCTTCGACGATCGGCTCGACCGCGCCTTCGACCGCGAACTCCAGGTAGATTTCCGCGTCGGCGATCGAGGTGCGGAATGATGTCGACGTAGCTGATGTTCGCCTGCGTGATCGGCGAGCACCTTGGTCAGCCCGAACAGGATTCCCGGCTGGTTGGAAACGGTCGTGAGCACGGCGTACGCAGGCATCGACGCTGGACTGTACCACGCCTGTTGCCGGTCGGGCCCGGCGGAGTTTTCGGAGGAAGCGGAGAAATGCAACACACGGAGACGCGGAGCCGCGGAGACGCGCACGGAGAAGACACCGCGCGCGACCGCCCCGCGCAGCGGGGCGGTGACGACGAAAGAGCCGACGAAAATTCAAGCCCCTGAATCTCGCGGCTTGCATTTTCGTCGGCTCTTTCGTCGTCAGCACGCGGCCGGCGCGCCGGCCGCTGGTCGCGCGCTGCAGCGTGATCCCCCTCCGTGCGTGCTCCGTTGCTCCGTGCCTCCGTGTTGCATTTTGGTCCGTGACCTCCGTACAACTCCGTGGCCCGACAGCAACGCAGGTCCGCATGCGGTAGACTCCGAAGGCGATGGAATTGCTCGAGTTCGTCCGCGGCTGCACGTTCGACGACTTCCTGCTGACGCCGCAGTGCGGCGTGCTGCCGCGTCGCGATCCGGACAAGGTGGATCTGTCGGCGCGATTCACCGAGCACCTGACGCTCAAGCGCCCGCTCGTGTCGGCCAACATGGACACGGTGACGCGCGCGGCGATGGCGATCGTCCTGGCCGAGGAGGGCGGCATCGGCGTCATCGATCGCGGGTTCCGCGCGGGCGACATCGAGCCGCAGGTGACGGAGGTGGCAGCGGTCAAGCGCCGGCAGCACGGCATCATCACCGATCCGCACAGCATCGGACCCGATCGCACGGATCGCCGACGCGATTCGACTGATGGAGCAGACCGGCGTCGGGACGCTGACGGTCGTCGATGCCGGCGAATCGCCTGGTCGGCCTGCTGACCGAGCGGGACGTCCGGTTCGTGCCGCACGATTCGCTCGTCTCCGAGCGGATGACGCCGCGCGACGCGCTGGTCAAGCACACCGGCCCGCTTTCGCTGGCCGATGCCGAGCGCCTGATGATCGCGCGCAAGATCAAGAAGCTGCCGCTCGTCGACGGCGAAGGGCGCCTGGCCGGCCTGATGACCGCCAGGGATCTGCTCAAGCACAAGCAGCACCCGTTCGCGACGCGCGATGCGCAGGGCCGGCTGCGGGTCGGCGCCGCGGTCGGTGCCGTCGGCGACTATCTGGAGCGCGCGGTGGAAGTGGTGCGCGCGGGCGCCGATCTGCTGGTGATCGACATCGCCCACGGTCACTCGCTGGTGATGGAGAGGGCGCTCGCCGAGATCCGCAAGCGCATCGACGTCGATCGACGTCGTCGCGGGCAACGTGGCGACGGCCGAGGGCGCACGGTTTCTGCTCGATCGCGGGGCGAACGCCATCAAGGTTGGGATCGGCCCGGGCGGCGGCTGCTCGACGCGCAGCACGACCAACTTCGGCATTCCCCAGGTCGAGGCGCTCGTCCGGTGCCGGCGCGGAGCTCGACGGCCGCGTGCCGCTCATCGCCGACGGCGGCATCCGGCGCGACGGCAGCATCGCGCTCGCGCTCCTGTTCGGCGGCGACACAGTGATGCTCGGCAGCGCGTTCGCCGGCACCGACGAGGCGCCGGGAGAGGTCGTCTTCAAGTCGGTCCTCGTGCCGGAGTCGCAGAAGATCGTGAAGGTGCCGTTCAAGGTGTTCCGCGGAATGGCCTCGATCAGCGCCGTCCGCGATCGCCTCGACCTGGAGGACGCCGACCCGCGCGAGCTCGAGGCGATCGGCGCGGAAGGCATCGAGGTGAGCGTGCCCGGCCCGCGGCTCGGCCCGAGTCGTCATCCAGGAGATGCTCAAGCACCTCTGCTCGGCGATCAGCTACGGCGGCGCCACCAGCCTCGGCGACCTGCAGGAGAAGTTCCGACGCAATCCCATGGACTACGTCATCAAACTCACCGAAGCCTCGCGCACCGAATCCTTCCAACGATGATTCGCCGGACCTGATGGTCCGGCGCTACAGGTGAGACTCCCGACTACTGACTAGCGACTACCGACTACCGACTACTGACTCCATGACGCCGTGAAGTCGCTGCCAGAGATCCGCGCTCAGCGAGTCTGGCGGCGGCTGCCGGACGATGTGAAGGGTGCCGCGTTTACGGAGAACGTGAAATGTCGATCGGCCGCTGGCGTCGCGCCGAAAGCGCAGCGTGACCGTCGCGGCGCCGACGCGCAGATTCTCGAAGACGAGCTCGGGCAGCCAGTCGGGCAGCGCAGGATCCACGACGAGCGTTTCGTACGGCGCCAGGGGCACGATACCCGCCAGCGTCTGCGCGACGAGCGGAAAGGCGGTCGCGTTCCAGAGCTGCGGCGCGTTGGCCTGTGGGTAGGCCCCAGGCGATGGATGCGTCGCACGCGGGAACCCGCCGACGCACTCCGGGATGCGATGTTCGGGATAGAGCGCGGCGAGATCAAACAGCGCGCGCGCCAGATCGTTGGCCCTGGCGTCGAACCCGAAGCGCCTCAGGCCGAAGATCGTCGTCGCCTGCTCGACTGCCCACACCGTGCCCCGGTGATAGCTCAGCGGGTTGTAGTAGCGGTGATCGGACGAGAGCGTCCGGATGCCCCATCCGCTGAACATGTCGGGCGCGAACAGCCTTTCGACGACCGCGGGCACGTGGGCGCTGTCGATGATTCCGGTCGCCAGGCAGTGACCCACGTTCGAACTGGCCGCCCGGACGAGCGACTTGTCGGGATCCATCGCGAGCGCGATGAACGCTTCGCCCTCCATCCACCAGTCCCGATTGAAACGGGCCTTGAGGTCCGCGGCGGCTGTGAACCAGGCCCGGGCATCGCCACGTGCGCCCGTCAACCAGCAGAGGACGCCCATCAACTGCTGCGCGGCGTACCAATATCCCTGAATTTCGCATGTCGCAATCGGAGGCGGCACCGGCCGCCCGTCGTCGTAAACGATCGCGTCGCCGCTGTCCTTCCATCCCTGGTTCTTCGTGCCCTTGCTCGATCGGGTCCGGTATTCGAGGTAGCCGTCGCGATCGGGATCACCGTACTCTCGCGCCCAGTCGAGGATGCGACGCGCGGTGTCCCAATGGCGCCTGACACAGCTCTCGTCGCCGGTCCACGCGTACAGGTTCGCCAGGGAAATGACGTAGGCGAGCGGGCTCGCGAAGTCGGCGTAATAAGCCGAGTACGGATTCAGGTTGAGCAGGGCGAGCGGACCGCGGCGGACCTGGTAGGGGATTCGTCCCGGCTCTTCGTCGTGCCAGTCGTCGACGCGATCGCTCTGCATCCGGCCGAGCGTCGTCAGTGCCGCGTCGAGGCTTTGCCCGCGATCGACGCACCCGGCCTGCCAGCCGGCGGTGATGGCGTCGCGGCCGAAGAATGCGGGGTAGAGCGGGACGCCCGCTTGAAGCGTCAGCCATTCGTCCGCCGATTCTTCGAGGAGGGGGAAGGACGCGAAGTCGCGGACGCTGTCGGCGATCGCTCCATCGACGAGACCGTTTCGCGGCGATCTGATCTTCGTAAAGCCGTTGCGCCAGCGTTCCAGGAAAGCCGAGCGGTCTCCGGCGTCGGCGATCTCGCCGCCGGGTGCGCCTCGCGGATCCGCGGCGAAGCCGAGAGTGGCCGAGGCGCCGGGGGCAAGCGTCAATTGCGCCTCTGCCCCGTGAGGTACGTCCGGTACGGTGCGCCACGCGGCGCCCGTCAGCGAGACGGCCGCGACGTACGGCAAGTGCGGGTGATCGTAGATGAACCTGATTTCGTGGTCGGCGGTAAGGTCCGCCTGAAGGCGGACACGCGCCTGCTGCTCGCGCTTTCCGGACTGCGCTTCCTGGATGTCCGCGAAGTCGGCGTCGAGAATCCAGGACAGCTCGAACGTCAACGGTGCCTTCGTGCGGTTCGCAACGACCGCCGTCGCGGTGAGGTGATCGATGTGGACCTGGTACGTCAGCGTGAGGTCGATGCCGCGCTGCGGAATCCCTTTCGCGTTGCGAGGCTCCTCGTCACCCGACTGTCCGCTGCCGCCGCCCTCGTAAACGGCAACCTCGGGATAGGAGTACACGAACTGCAGCAGGTCCGGCGCAACCGCCGCAGCCTCGCACAGCCACGGCCGCTGGCCGTCGATTTCCAGCCGCACCGTGCTCAGGAAGCGCGCCTCGCGAAAGTAAAAGCCAGTGAGCGACCCAGGCCCACCGGCGTCGCCCGCCGCCGTCACGATGAACAGCGACGGCCCCTTCCAGGCGCACAGAACGTCTTGGCGAATGAGGGCGCGCGTGACGTCTACCCTCCAGCCTGCCCGCGCCGCTTTGCGGCCACCTGGTGGTAGTCGGGCATGTAGACCTTCAGCCCAAGCGCGGCCGTGTTCTTCGAATAGCCGGCGACCAGCTGGTCGTTATAGCGCTCCTGGAAGAAGTCGAAGGGGTCGCGCGGGTTCTCGTCGATCAGCTGCATGTCGGTGTCGGTCATGGTCAGCTTGCCGAACTTGAGTGACGCCTCCGGAGTAATACATGTAGTTGGCGGCCGACGGATCGGGCGGCTTCAGCGCGGGCAGGCGGCCAGGGCCGTACCGCTGCACGATGCGGTCGCCTTCGACGTTGACCGACTGAAGGCGTCCTTCGATGGTCGGCGGCGGCAGCAGCGCGCCCGGATTCAGCAGGAAGTCGTCGCCGTCGATGCGCGCGCCGCGATCCTCGCGAAGCTTGATCAGGTTGTCCAGCTCGAGGCCGAATAGCGCCATCAGGCGCTTCGTCGGGATACCGAGCGCTTTGACGTTCGTGGGATGCAGTCGGAGTTGTCCGCCCGCGACGCTCGGGTCCGCGGTCATCGAGAACGGCACCGGAATGCCTTTGCGAAGTTCCCCCGAGACCTTCAACGCGCGATCCTGTACCGTCACCTCGACGTCCCGCAGGGGCGAGCCCTTGTACGACAAACGTGTAGCGGTTCAACAGTTGCGTGAGCGCTTTTGCGTCGAGCGAGATCTCCGCCGAGTCGACGTGAACCTTGAACGAGGTAGGGTCGTCGAAGACCGGCGGCTTTGTGGGGGACGTGCCGATCAGCTCGCCCCGGAGATGCACGATGTTGACGATGGTGCTCGCATCGACGTGCAGCGCGATGTTGCGCATCTGCACCTGCACCGGGGTAGGACCTGCCGGAAGCACGGCCGGAGTACCGATGAGCACCGCGAGGGCGAGTGCAGCCAATCCACGCATGCTGGTGCTGGAGCAAGCGGGATGCCCAAACAGAAAGTTGATGAGTTAGTGAGTTGGAGAGTTCGTGAGTTAACTTACTGTTGTGCTGTCACCGCTCTCAGCAGCGTCAGATCCTGACTGTCGACCGAATACTCGGTGAACGGCTGATACATCTCATCCCAGCTCTGCTCCGACCAGAACACCTCGAGGTGCGGCGCGGGGTTCCAGCGGTTCTTCAGCGAGTTGTCGTAGACGCCGATGCCCGCGATCTTGCTGCCGGCCGGGATCTTCAACGGCTCGGCCAGCTCGTAGTTGATCTGCCAGTTGAAGTCGAACGTCGGCACCTTCGAGGATCGTCACGTCGCGGCCGTCCGGGTAGGTGATCACCCACTTCAGGCTCTTGCCGCGCAAGTGCATGTGCGGCGACATCGCGTAGAGCGTGATGTCCTCGGTGATCGGCGTGATACCGGTCAGGTGCCAGTCCGACACGTACGGAGGAATGTTCGGCGTGCCGCTGCGGCGGCGCGCGCCGCTCTCGTCCACGGCTGTACTCGACTTCCTTGCCCTCTGCGCGATAGAGCGACACGGCGCCTTTCGTTGTCGCCAGCGGATCGCCAGCCTGCCGGATCAGCACCTCGTACTTCACCGGCACCTTGTTGAACCAGATGCCGAGCCGCGAGCGATCGGTCTGCGGCTTGCCGATCGGGTTGTAGTGCATCTGCCAGTTGATGTACTTGCCGGCGGGGATGCGCTTGCCGACGTCCGGCCGATGCGCGTCGACACCGCGTCCGGGCACGAAGGACAGGAGCTTCGAGGAGCCGGGCAGCCCGAACTCCGCGTTCCGCGCGCCGTCGCGTGTGTTCGAGCCGGCCGGGCGGACGATCCGTCCCTGGTCGTCGAGTGTCGCCCCTTCGGGCAGGTCGACGAAGTAGATGCCGGAGTGATGAACGACCGCCCGGTTGCCCGGCCGGAGCTCGACGACTTCGGCAAAGCGATCGACGTCGAACGGCACCTTGGTGTAGAAGTTCTGGACCGCCAGCTCGCCCTCGGCGGGGATGTTGACCTCGAGCGGCATCTCGATCACGAAGTCGGGCTCGCGGCCGAAGGTCCAGCCCTCGGCGAATTTCGGCGCCGCCGGCAGGTCGGCGGGGTTGCCGCGCGGCGCGCCCGCATCCACCCAGCGGGCGATCGTATCGATCTGCTTCTCGGTGAGGCTGCGATCGTTCCGCATCGGCAGGCTATGCTCGGGATCGGCGCCCCACGGCGGCATCTCGCGTGCGACGACTTTCGCCTTGATCGCCTTCGCCCACGGCCGCGCGTCGTCGTACGACATCAGCGTCATCGGGGCAACTTCGAAGGGGCGATGGCAGCCGGCGCACTTCTCGAAAATGATCGGCGCCACGTCCTTCGTGAACGTCGGAGCGTTGTTCTGGGCGGAAGGGGACGCCGCGGTCAACGTTGCGGCTATGGCGAGGGTCCCGACGAGCAGCGAAACAGCCCGCTTCATGGTGGCTCCCTCTCGGCGGGCCTGAGAGGCCCGCCCTACACGTGTAGGCCGGTCCGGCGTCGATCCCGCGAATTTTAGCCTATTTCCCCGCCTCGGGGGCACACGACGGGGCGGCGGTGACGATGGACGTGACGTTGAGCCGGCTGACGGGTGCGGCCTTGATCAGCAGGCCTCTCACCACGACCGTATGGTCCCTGTGATCGGGGAGCGCGAACTCCGAAACGCCGATGAGCCTGAACTCGTTTTTGCCAGTCGGGACGGTCGCGGGCAACTCTTTCTGCGTCGGGGCATTGGCGATGCTCGCGACCGGATCGGTCGCCGCGACCACCACCCACTCGTTCGCCGCACGCTGACGCAGGCAGCCCGTCACGCTGACGATGTCCACCTTGGAGGGCGGGGGAGCCTGCGCGACGAGCACCGTCGCGAACAGAAGACTCATGTAGTGCGGACCTTTAGGTCCGCCTAGTTCTTCTTCTGAAACCATGGATTGCCGTAGTTGGTAAACGCGCCCTTGTCGACCGAGATCGTCGTCGCGACGCGGTAGTTGAGCGGTGATACGAGGCGCAGCGAATCTCGCACGCGGATCGTGCGGCCCTTGAAGACGAACGGTTCGCCCTCGTAATTGATATTGTAGAAGCCGCCGAGGTCTCCACCGACTGGCGCGATCTGCATGTACGAAAAGCCGCGGCTATCCGTGACATGCCGGGCGATCGTCTTGTTCTCCTTGTGGTACGCGATCCGTTCGCGGACCGTGAAGCTGCCGGAGGGGCCCTTGGCCTGCGTGTCTGCTTCGTAGAAGCGGCCGTCGACGAGTTTGTAGGTGGTGGTGCCCGCGACGTCGCCGGCCGGGCCGAGCGGGCTTTCGGGCACGACCCATTCGAAGGTCCACGTGCCGAGGAAATAGGGGTCGAAGTCGAAGAGTGGAACCGGGTCGTCCGACTGCGTCGGCCGCCCGAGCGCCGGCATCTGGCCGCGCGGCTGGTTGGGCTGCTGCTGAGCCGAGAGGCTCGAGAGCGCGAGCAGTAGAGCCGCAGCCGCGAACGGCGTTCTCATCCGTCCTCCCGGTGGGAGAGTGTATACGAATCGTTTTGGTAATTCGTTTTTCAAAAGCTCAAACACGGACACGACGGACACGGACGGACACGAAAGGAAAAACGCAGTAGAGCGTGTCTTAACCCTTTCGTGTCCGTGGTGCGACCGGTGGGCTGGCAAAGCCGGCTTGCGAGCGCCGCTCCGCGGCGCCGGTCGCACCCCGCGTGTCTGTGTTAAGAGCTTTTCGTCCATGTTCGACGCCTCGTTGTCCAACGTGTGGCGTTGCGCTAGCATCCCTGCGGAAAGGCAGGGCCTCATGAAGCGTCAGATGTGGACCCTCGCAGGTACTCGTGGTCGCGACGGTCGCGTTGACGGCGCAGCAGGAATCGCCGGCGGCGCCGAATCCGCTCGGGCAGCCGCTCGTCGACTCGTCGGGGAAAGTGCGCGACGAGGCGATGCTGCGGACGCCGCTGCTTCCGGAGGATCGCAAGTACGCGGACCTCGATGGCCGGCGCATGAAGCAGTTCGTCATGGAGGTCGATGCGATCTCGCTGAAGGATCGCGACAGCGGCAACCTGTTCTGGGGGCGCAACGTCGGGACGGACGGTCACGTCGCCACGCAGGACTGGGTCGAGGGGTACTTCCGCAAGCACGGCCTCCAGAACATCCATCGCATGCCGTTCGACCTGCAGCCGGTCTGGACGCCGAAATCGTGGGACATCAGCTTCACGAGCGGCAGCCAGCCGTTCAAGCTGCCATCGGCACGCCCCGCGGCCCGCGCGGCATCGACGCCGCCTGGCGGCCTCGAGCTCGACCTCGTCTGGGTCGGCGGCGGCTCCGACGCCGATTACATCGGCCGCGACGTCAAGGGCAAGGCCGTTCTCGTCCACGACATCCCGCTCCCCGGCGACATCCGTCACACGATCAGCCTCGAAGGATCGGTGGCCCGGGCGTTTGAGAAAGGCGCCGCTGCGGTGGGCATCGTGTTCGGCATCTCCGACAACTTTGCGATCTGGCAGGCGACCGCCGGACGCCCCGGGTTCAATCTCGGATACGAGGACGGGATGAGGATCCGCGAGCTGATCGGGAAGGGACAACCCGTCAAGGTGAAGCTGCAGCTCGCTGCCGAGATGCGGCAGGGACTCAAGACGGCGAACGTCATCGGCACGCTGCCGGGGCAGACCGACGAAGACATCACGATCCTCGCGCACATGGATGGCTACTTCCAGGCGTCGCTCGACAACGCGTCCGGCCTGGCGGTGATGATTGGGCTCCTCGAGCACTTCGCAAAGGTGCCGCGCGCCGAGCGGCGGCGAGGCATCCGCTTCATCGGCTCCGCCGGGCATCATGGCGGTCCGGGCGCCCGCTGGCTCCACGACGATCGCGCGACCGCTCTCGCGAAGACGGCGCTGGCGATCAATCTCGAGCACGTGGCGGCGGTGCGCACCAAGTACTGGGGGCCTCGGCTGCGGATGACGACCGCCGTGTCGCCCATGCGCTGGTGGGTCAACGGCAGCCCGCGGCTGCTCGACATCTCGCTGGCCGCCTTCAGGCGGTTCAACGTCGGCATCACCGCTGACATGGATCCCGGAGCGTCCGGCGAGGCGGGATCGCTCGCGCGCGACGTGCCGATGATGCAGGTGATCACCTCGCCCGAGATCAAGCACACGGAGCAGGACACGCCTGAATGGGTGCCCTCGGCCGGGCTCGAACAGATCGCGCGCGCCTACGCGAAGATCATCGACGAGGTGAACAAGCTCGATCGAAAGGACCTGATGCCGGCGCAGCCGGCGCCGACGCAGGCTGCGCGGTAGGACACCACGAACGGACACCAATGACACGCCGCTCAGCCGCGAGCGGCGCTCACGATCGCTTCGAATTAGACCGACGGTCGACGCGCCGCTCGTCGGCTGCAGCGGATTGTTGGGCGGCCTGTGTTGTTGCCAGCCATGTAGCAAAGTCGCCGAGCCACTGTCGCTGTTCTTCAGTCTCCGGAACTTCAAGGCCTCGTGACTCCTTGATGGCCTTCAACGCCGAAGAGAGGTCCTTCCCGGCGGCCACAAGAACACCGCTGACGATTACGCCAGAACGCCCGATGCCCTGACGACAGTGGACTGCGACGTTCTTTCCGATATCGAGCGCATCGACGATTTCGTTGGCGAGTTCGGCGACTGACTCTCGAGAGGCTGGCACGCCCCGATCCGGTATGGGAAACGGCCTGAAGTCGATTCCACTCGCCGCAGCCGCAGCAGCCTCGCCCTCCAAGACCAGCTGCGCTTCCTCCTCCGGCTCAAGGAGTGAGATCACCACGTCGATGCCTGACTCGCGCCAGGCTGTCATCTCATCTCCCAACCAGTCGCCGCCGCGCGGCCGTGGCAAAATGCCTAGCCTTCCTTGCCAAGGTCCGGCGACCCAGAACACCTTCGCTTGCATAACTCCCTAACCTTCGGGCTCGCGCCGAAGCACCTCTCGAGGAAGCGCGTCGATATCGACGCCGCGCTCACGCAACACGAGTAGCCGATGGTGGTTGAGCGTCACGTACGCTCGAAATCGAGATTCTCGGTCACGCGCGTCCCGTCGCGGCGGAACGCATCCGCCAGGGCGCGGATGCGGCGCCTGGCTTCTGCGAGATCGTGGTTGTCGAGGTTGGCGTTGAGGAGATCGATGTACCACGGCAGCTTGCCCGGTTCGAGGACGTAGGTCGCCACGATCTCTCGAGCGATCGGCAGCGTCGTGTCCTTCGAGTTGTCGTGGACGTCGCGGTTCGAGGCGCGCCGGAGTTTTTCGTATTCCTCGCTCAACAGACGCTCGAACAGATCCTGCGTGAACGGACCGGCGTCGTCGAGCGACGCCCGCTTGTGCAGCCACTCCCACAGGATGCTCAGGCGGATCTCGCCGGTGGCCATATCTTCCATCAGGTACAGCACATCGTCGTTGCCGAAGAAGTCGGCGGGCTTCAAGGCGGCGGCCTGCATGCCCTGACCGAAGGCGTTGCCGTACTGGAGGCCGACGCTGAGCAGGTCGCGCGCCCCTCGTTCGGTTCGAGGAGCCGGGGCGAGGGCCGTCAAGCCAGCGGCGTCGGCTTCCGTGTAGGTCAACGGCGGAAAGGCGCGTCCGAGCTGGTTCGCGGCTCCGACCCGCTCCCACACGGGACGGACGATGTGGACCATCTTCCAGTGGGCGACCCACTTGCCGCTGGCGCCCTCGTGCTGTTCGCGCTCGGCGCCGGCAACCGCTCTCTTCATCCCGTTCTCCACGCCGGCTCGGGCGATCCAACCGGGATGTTCGGTTCCATCCCGCCTTGCCAGAGCGCGAACCGTCCGAGACGATCCGGCGTGTTGACGGCGCGGCGCACGCGGTCCTCGTAGGTCCGCATGTAGCCGTAGGTCATCGTGATGGCGTCGATGTTCGGGTTGACGAACCGTTCGTCCCAGGCCATCGCGTCGGACACGCTGTTGATGTAGTCCCAGCGGCCCGTGTTGAAGCCGACGAACCGCGGCGCGAGCGCGGCCCGGATCTCCATCAGCTGGAAGCACGCCTCGATCTGTTCGACGAGCACGTAGGTCTTGATCGCACCGGCCGGGAGGCCGAGCTGCCGTCTCGAGCGCGGAAAGGATCTCGTGCCAGACGGCCGCTTCTTCGGCCGTCTGAATCTTCGGCAGGTACAGCACCAGCGACGATCCACGCGTTCGCAGTCGAGCGTGGTTATTGACGACGAACAGCGTCGCGTCGACGATCGAGGCGGAGAAACCACGGCCGTCCCGATGCCGGACCTGGCGATCGTCGAGGTGCAGGCCGCGGGCGCGGAAGATCGTTGTCGTGAAGTCGAGCTGCGCGTTCCAGTCGGTGATCATCCTGGATGCGGCCGTCGAAGAACTCCTGCGCCCAGGCGTTCATCTCGCGCGACACCTCTTCGGCCGAGGCCAGGAAGACCGGATCGCGATGGATGGCCAGCTTGAGGTTGCGCTGATTGTCGAGCGACATCGTCGAGACCTGACCGAGCGCGTCCTCGCCGTCGAACATCCAGCCGTCGGCGCCCGGACAGGAGGGCGTACGCCACGTTGCGGATGCTCGTCGCGGTCGGAAGCGTTCGGGCGCGCGGCCGGTCCAGTGCCTTGAATCCACTGGCGCTGCAGGTCGGCGGGGATCTCGCTGCCTTCGAATTGTCCCGCGCGGGCGTCGCTGGACCGTGATGGTCGTTCGGGCAATCGTGCTGGCCGGATCGAGAAACGCGATCGGCTGCCGCGTCCGCGCGCGGTCGGCCCGGCGCGCGATCCGCGACCGCATCACTTCCTGCCGCCCGTTATCCAGCGGCGCGAGTGCTTCGAGCGCAGCTACGGCCGCAGGCGTCAGCACATCAGGGTACGCAGCCAGCAGGTTCGAGCGAAATTCGAGGACGGACATGATCCCAGAGCATATTGTGTTTCGTGATTTCGTGTTTCCGTGCTTGTCTTAGTCTTACCCGAGGGGCTTCGCCCCTCGGACTCCCCGACACGTTCTCTAGCGCGCCGCGGCGCCGGCGCGCTCCGTTCGCGTGGCTCGCTCGCGCGCTCGCTCGCGACGCAGGGCCAGCTGGTTTTGAGATAGCTTCTAGCGTGTGGGCGGGCCTGAGAGGCCCGCCCTACAACCTGATGGCCCCTCGCGTTCCCTCACCGATGATGGCCACACCCGCGCCCACGCTGCCGGTTGGCGACGGGTGGTCGTACGAAGTGAAGTGGGACGGCTACCGAACGCTGGCGTTGAAGAACGGGCCGCGCGTCCGCCTGTACTCTCGCAATCTCAAGGACGTCACCGACGTGTATCCGTCGGTCGCCCGAACCCTGGGAGAGCTCAACGCGAACAGCGCCCTGGTCGACGGAGAGCTCGTGGCCGTCGACGAAGAGGGCCGGCCGTCGTTTCAGGCGCTGCACCACCAGTCGGCGCACGCGGTCGTTTACTACGCCTTCGACATCCTGCAGATTGCCGGCCGCGACCTCACGCGCGAGCCCCTGGACGCGCGCCGGCAGCAACTCGCAGCAGCCGTCAAGGGCACCTCGATCCTGGTCTCGGAGCCGCTGCCCGGCACGCCCGCGCAGATCGAGCGCGCGGTGCGTGAGCTCGGCCTCGAAGGGATCGTCGCCAAGCGTCGCACCTCGCGTTACGAGGCGGGCCGGAGGAGCGGCGCGTGGCTCAAGGTGAAGTTCAGCCGCCGGCAGGAGTTCGTCGTCGGAGGCTACAAGCCCGCGAACGCGGGGTTCGACTCGGTGCTCGTCGGCTACTATGACCGCGGGCGCTTGTATTACGCGAGCAAGGTCAGGGCCGGCTTCACGCCGCACTCGCGTGGCGAGATTGCGCGCCGGCTCGCGCCAATCGGGCGGCGGACGTGCCCGTTCGTCAACCTGCCGAGCGTCAGGACGAGCCACTGGGGCGAGGGCGTGACGGCCGAGGACATGGCCGCGCTGAAATGGGTGAAGCCGACGGTGGTCGTTGAGGTCGCGTTCACCGAATGGACGCGCGACGGCAACCTGCGGCACGCGTCGTACGTCGGCCTCCGCGAAGACAAGCCCGGGCGCGATGTCCGGAGGGAAACGTAGTTGGTTATGGACGGAAGGCGGGCGAAGTGTCCGTAAGAATGTCTGGGGCGTCGTGCCGCGCGTCACAATTCGGGCCCGCGGCGGGTGTGTCGATGCGAGATCGATACGGTGGCAATCCGGACCGGAACGCGCTGTGTTTCAGCCGTTCTGACATAGAATCAGAAAACCTCACAAGCGCGAAGGCAGTCAGTTCATGTCATGGACGCCGATCGAATGGCGTCGGATCTCGCGGCTCTATCACGAGGCGCTTGGGCGTGCGGTTGATCAACGCGACGCTTTCCTCGACGCTAGCTGTAAGGACGACGAGGCGGTGCGCCGAGAGGTCGCATCGCTCCTCGCACACGAGGGGAGCGCCGAGGCATTCCTCGTCAAGCCAGCCGCCGGCGACGTGGTGGATGCCTCGTCAATGAGGGTCATTGCACCGCGTCGGTCGCCTATGCAACCGCGCGGCGATTCGGGCCGCCTGCCAGAAGACGTCGTCGCCGACCAACTCAACCGGCTTGTCCTTTTCAGCATCGTCAGCGGTGCCCTGTGGGCAGTCGCCTTGGTACTTGAACTCTTCGTGGTCGGCCGATTCGCCACAGCTATTTGGATCGAGCTGTCAGGGATGCTTCTGGCAGTCGCGGTTTTCCTGTACGCACGCTTTGCCCCCGTGTCACCCCAGGCAAGGACCGATGCCGGCCTCTGGCTGATGGTCGTCAACGCCGCGGCGGTCGCATTGAACGAGACGTCGGGCGAAGGCGTCGGCGCACTTCTCAGGCAGCCGAACGAAAATCCGTTTTTTGTGTCGTGGATCGCCATTGTGATTCTCGTGACTGCGATGATTCTGCCGAACACGCCTCAGAAGATGTTCGCGGCCACACTGGTTTCGGCGTCGATGGGACCTCTGGGCGTCTGGCTCGCTTCTCTACGCGGGCTCGCGGTCCCGTCGGTCACTGATACGTTCATCATGTACTTGGCAAACTACACATCCGCGGTCGTCGCCGTTCTTCCCTCGCGCGTGTTCCAGGGCCTGGGACGGCGCTTGCGCGAGGCGCGGGAGCTCGGAAATTACGAGCTCATTAGAAGACTTGGCCGCGGCGGCATGGGCGAGGTCTGGCTGGCCCGCCACCGGTGGCTCGCGCGACCCGCCGCCGTCAAGCTGATTTCGCCTGACACGCTCGGCGCGAGCAGTGCGTCGGAAACAGAAACGATCCTGCGCCTGTTCGAGCAGGAGGCTCAAGCCACCGCGGCGCTGAGTTCGGAGCACAGCATCCGGCTATTCGACTTCGGCGCCACAGATGACGGCAGGTTCTATTACGTGATGGAGCTGCTCGCTGGTCGTGATCTCGAGTCACTCGTGCAGGAGTTCGGGCCGTTTCCCGCGGAGCGCGCTCTGTACCTGCTCCGACAGGTGTGTTCCTCGCTGGCAGAAGCGCACGTGAAGGATCTCGTTCACCGTGATGTCAAGCCGGCTAATATTTTCGCGTGTCATATCGGTCTGGAGTATGACTTCGTGAAGGTGCTGGATTTCGGTCTCGTGCAAGTGCAGGAACACGATAGGACGAGCGTCGTGTTGCAACCCACGGGTGGCACCGATTGCGTGAGGGGCACTCCCGGTTATATGGCGCCCGAGGTCATTCTGCAACGGTCGGTCGATCGACGTGCGGATATCTACGGTCTGGGCTGCGTCGCGTACTTCGTGCTCACGGGACAGGAAGTGTTCGAGCGTGGCAAGCGGAATCGGATGGAATCACTGCTCGATCACGTTCACGCGACGCCGGTACGTCCGTCGGGGCGAGTGAACCTTCCAATTCCGCAGTGCGTCGACGCTCTTGTCCTGTCTTGCTTGGAGAAGGATCCCGATAACCGGCCGCAGGATGCGACTGAAATCCTGAATCTGATCGACGACTGCCAAGTGGCGGGCGGGTGGTCCAGCGAACGCGCGCAAGCGTGGTGGCTGGCGCACTTACCGGACCTGACCCGCGCGCTGACTCTCGAGAAGGATGACTCCGACGTTGAGTTCGGCCACACAGTGACCGCTACCAGCGCGGACACCAGGCCGTGATCGGAGATCACGAAGGCGTTCGCTTCGGTCCACACTTGGCGACTGCACCCGATACTTAAAGTTCAGTCCCGCCCGGAGCGCTCATGCCGTCTGTGCATCACTTCGAAGCCACCATTACCTGGACCGGCAACCAGGGAACCGGGACGAGCACCTATCGCACGTACAGCCGCAGCCACGAGATCAGCGGGGACGGAAAGCCGGTTGTGATCCCCGCCTCGTCCGACCCGGCATTTCGCGGCGACAAGAGCCGCTACAGCCCCGAAGATCTCCTGGTCGCGTCGCTGTCAGCTTGTCACATGCTGTGGGTCCTGCATCTCTGCGCCGAGGCGACGATCACCGTCGTCGAGTACATCGATGCGGCCTCGGGCACCATGGCGCTCAATCCGGACGGGTCAGGTCAGTTCTCAGAAGTCGTGCTGCGGCCGCGGATCACGGTGCTGGAATCCGGGCGAGAAGAGGATCTACGGACTGTGAACGAGAAGGCGCACCGGTTGTGCTTCATCGCTCGATCGGTGAATTTTCCGGTGCGTCACGAACCGACGGTGGTTGTACAGAACGCTGGAACTTAAGATTTCAGATCTTGTTTCTGCTGATCGTCACCCATCCCCAAAACGACTGCGAGTTCTCTCCCCACGCGAACACCAGCACGTCGTCGCCGTTTTTCCCCGCGAGCGATCCGTAGCGGAGCGGCGCGTCGCTTGCGGGCAGCTCGAGGGTGAAGTCGTCGAGGGTGGTCTCGTGCGTGAAGGTCACCGACCGGCGGCCGCCGGTGCCCGTTTCGGTCACCAGTGCCCAGCCGCGGCCGGGCTTCGTCGCGTCCGCCGATGGTGGGAGATCGATGGCGATCGTCGTCTGCGATCCGCGCAGCGCGAGCTTGCCGTCGCGGAGCGCCATGCCGTCGACCTGGTCGATCGCGACCGCGTTGTACTCCCCATGTACCGTCAGCGTCTTTGACGTACCGACGAGCGGCGCCCGATCGGCCGCCGCGCGGGCGCATGCGACCAGTATCACGATCTGCACGGGCAGCAAGAGCAGTCTGCGCCAGCTCATCGCGCGCATTGTACAAGACCGGCGGCAGCGAGCAGGCCTTGCAGATCAGCAGGCAGTGGCGCTTCGATCTGGACCGGCAGGCCGGTCAGCGGATGCCTGATCGTCAGCCGCCAGGCGTGAAGCGCCTGACGCGTGAAGGCGCGCAGCTCGTCGCGAAGCACCGGATCCCCGACGTCGCGCCAGAGCGGATGGCCGTACTTCGCGTCGCCGACGAGCGGCCAGCCAGTAGCGGCGAGATGCACGCGGATCTGATGCATGCGCCCGGTCACGAGCGTGCATTTCAGGAGCGCAAGGCCGACCGGCGCGGCGCGCGCTCGTCCAAGCCGCTCGTACCGCGTGAGGCTTCGCGCACCCGTCGTTGACGAAGCGACGACGCGCCGGCGATCTCGAGGATCGCGGTGGAGACCGAGGTCGATCGTTCCGCGCGAAGCCGCCACGCGGCCGTACACGAGGGCGAGGTACTGCTTGTCGGCGCCATTCCCCGCAACCGCGCGTTGAAGGCTCGCATGCACCCGGGCGTTTTTTGCGGCGACGACGATCCCCGACGTGAGCTTGTCGAGCCGGCCGACGATCGACGGACGGTCCGAAGCGCGCCATCCGCGCGCACGCCACAGCAGCGCGTTCATCACGGTGCCGTCGCTGTGCAGGTAGGTCGGATGGACGACGATGCCCGCCGGCTTGTTGACCGCGATCAGGTGCTCGTCTTCGTACAGGATGTCGAGCGCAAGGTCCTGGGCCGGCATCGCAGGGCGGAGCGCCATCGCATCGGCCGGCAAGGCGACCGTGAGGACGTCGCCAGCAGCCAGGCGGGCCGCGGCGCGGCGGACCGTCCGGCCGTTGACCGTCACGGCGCCTTCTCCGATCCAGGCCTGCACGCACGTGCGTGTCGCATCCGGCAGGCCTGCGAGATGACGGCGGATCACGAGGTCCAGTCGGCGGCCGTCATCGCCGCGGTCGGCCACGATTCGCCGCTCCTGGTCCAAGCAATCCATGTCATCCCAATGCTACGATCAATGCTTCGGAGTGACCCACTGTGACGCCCTGGCGCGTACGGCCGCAGCCAATCGGCGACAGCCGCTGGCGGTTTCCGCCGCCGGATCAGTGGCCTGATCAGGACGTGATTGCCGCCGGCGCCGATCTCGAGCCGGCCACGCTCCTCGCCGCGTACCGCCGGGGCATCTTTCCGATGCCGCTCGACATTCCCGAGCGGTCCGAGCCGCTGCTGGCATGGTGGTCGCCCGAGTTGCGCGGGATCCTGCCGCTCGACAAGCTGCGGCTGACGCGATCCCTCCGCCAGAGCGCGAAGCGGTTCGAGATCCGCGTCGACACCTGCTTCGGCGACGTGATCCGGGAGTGCGCGAACCCCGCCCGTCCGAGCGCGTGGATCACGCCCGAGTTCATCGGCGCGTACACCCGACTGCACGAGCTCGGCTGGGCGCACAGCGTCGAGGCGTTCGATCGCCAGGGCGTGCTCGCCGGCGGCCTGTACGGCGTTCGCATCAACGGCCTGTTCGCCGGCGAATCGATGTTCCACCTGCAGCGCGACGCCTCCAAGGTGGCGCTCGCGGCGCTGGTCGATCTGATGCGCGCGGCGGGCATGACGCTGCTCGACGTACAGTGGCAGTCCGAACACCTCGAGTCGCTCGGCGTCGTCGAAGTGCCGCGAGCCCGTTACCTGGAGCTGCTGCGCGGGGCGCTGAGCACCACCAGAGGACGCAGAGGGAGCAAAGGACGCAGAGGCGCAGAGGCGCTGAGGCGCACAGGCGCAGAGGGGAGGCGATGTGATGGCGCGCACGTTCAAGGTAGCGGGCACGGTCGGGATCGCGGCAGCTGCCTGCATGACGGCCACGCTGTTGGCCGGTCAGGCCACCGTTGGGACGCCGGGCAGCCGTCAGCCTCGTCCGCCAGCGGTGGCGCGGATTGCGCCGCTGCCCGAGGCGGAGTGGTCCGCCGAGCAGCGCGAGGCTGTCGCCAAGGCCGCGCCGGCGCGCCGATCCCGCCTTTCGAACGCTCGTCCGACTGCCGGCGCTCGTCCAGGCCGTCGCGCCGTACACCGCGTATCTGTCGACGGAGTCCACCCTCGCACCCCGCGTGCGCCATCTGTTGATCCTGCGCACGGCGTGGTTGTGCGGCAGCGACGTGTTGTGGTCGCGCTACGCGTCCGGGTTGACGCCCGACGAGCGGCGCCGCGTGGCGCAGGGCGTCCCGGCGACCGGTTGGAGCGACGCGGATCGGGCCCTGCTCAGGACCGCCGACGAGCTGTTCAAGCTGTCTTCAGTATCAGCGGCCACGTGGGGCGCCCTCTCGGCGGCCTACGACACGCACGGGCTGATGGACATCGTCGAAACCGTGAATCACTTCACGGCGATGGCGCTCTTGTACAACTCGATTGGTATCCAGGCCGAGGGGGACAATGCCCGGCTGCCGCGCGACGTCGCGTACGTGATCGCCACGGGGCCACGAGAACCGGCGCTCCAGCAAGCGCGCGTGGCGCCGCTCGAGGGCAGCGGCATCGCGGTCGGCCGCACGTTCGCACGGCACGAGCGCCTGAACGCCGCCCGGTCGCCGCGCGCGAACTTCATCAATCGCGTGTCCGCGCTCCAACCCCGCCATCGAGAGATGCTGATCCTGCGGACGGGATGGAACACGCAATCCGAGTACGAGTGGGCGCAGCACGTCGGCAGCGTGGGCCGGGCGCGTGACCATGGACTGGAGCCCGTCCGCATCGCGGAGGGCGCCGATGCCGCGGGCTGGGATCCGTTCGAGCAGGCGATCCTTCACGCCGCGGACGAACTCTATCGCGACGCGATGGTGTCCGATCGGACGTGGAAGGAGCTGGCCGCGCGGTTCGACGCGCCGCTCCTCATGAGCGCCGTCTTCACGGCCAGTTCGTACCGCGCGACGGCGATGGCGCTCAACGCGCTCGGCGTCCAGCTGGAACCTGGGGACGAGCGGTTTCCGAAGCTGCCCGGGCGCTGATCGCGCTAGAATCCGCCTCGCATACATCCCATCGCGGACCTAAAGGTCCGCACTACGTTCGCGGGTACTTGTAGTGCGGACCTTCAGGTCCGCCCCTTGACAGGAGCGACATATGAAATGGAATCGAGGCCGATCACTCGCACTCGCGGCCACCATGGCCACGGCGATGGCCGCCGTCCTGCTGCTGCAGCCGGCCGCCGCGCAGCAACAACCTCCGAAGCCGACGCCGCCGCCGCCCCAGCCGATGGGGTTCTTCATCACCAGCGCCGGGTCGGGGAACGGCGCCAATCTCGGCGGTCTGGACGGCGCCGACAAGCACTGCCAGACGCTTGCGGCGGCGGCAGGCGCCGGCAACCGCACGATGGCGCGCGTACCTGAGCACCCAGCCGGCGGGCGGTCAGCCGGGCGTCAACGCGCGCGACCGGATCGGCACCGGGCCCTGGTACAACGCCAAGGGTCAGCTGATCGCGGCCAATGTCGAGGACCTGCAGGCGGCGATATCGAGCGCGACCGCAACAACATCCGCAAGCCCACCGCGCTCAACGAAAAGGGCGGCGAGGTCAGCGGCGTCGGCGACAAGGTGAACCAGCACGACATGCTCACCGGGTCCGACTCGCGCGGCCGTGTGCCGCTCGGCGCGGCCAACACCATCTCGTGCGACAACTGGACCTCGAACGCCGACACCAGCCGTGCCATGCTCGGCCACCACGATCGGCTGGGCGGCGGCCAACGCGTCGTGGAACGCCGTCCACCTGAGCGCCGGCTGCAGCCAGGAGTCCCTGGTCAAGACCGGCGGCGCGGGCCTGTTCTATTGCTTCGCGGCGAAATAACCCCGGACTGAATCGGCCCGGTAACCTCGGCGTCGGAATTCTTCGCGGCGCCCGGCTCCTCGAGAATGAGGACGCCGGCTCGCGCCGGTAGGACAGACATGAGACACATCATTGCGCTCGTCGTCATCAGTTCGCTGGCGGCCGGGACCCATCGAATGCTCGCCGCCGAACAGTCCTCCAACGGCAAGTGTGCGGAGCTGACCTCGCTCCGACTGCCTGATGTCAAAGTGTCCGAGGCAGTGGCGGTGCCTGCCGCCTCGACGGGCCCGATTCGCGCGGCCCACTGCCGCGTCACGGGAGTCATCGGCACCGAGATCCGGTTCTCGCTCCTCCTGCCCGACAACTGGAACCAGAAGTTCTTCATGGGCGGCGGCGGTGGATTCGTCGGGTCGATTCAGAACTCCGCGCAGACCACGGTCAATCTCGGCTTCGCGACGGCCGGCACCGACACCGGCCACCAGGGATCGGGCACCGACGCGAGCTGGGCGCACAACAACATCGAACGGCAGGTGAACTTCGGCTATCTGGCCGTCCATCGCACCGCCGAAACGGCCAAGGCGATCATCGCGAGCTATTACGGTCAGCCAACGACGCGGAACTACTTCCAGGGATGCTCGCGCGGCGGCGGCCAGGCGCTGATGGAGGCCCAGCGCTTCCCGGCCGACTTCGACGGCATCATTTCGGGCGCGCCGGCCTACGACTGGACGGGAATTGCCGCGACGATGATCCGGAACATGCAGGCGCTGTTTCCCAATCCGAACAAGATCGATGCGCTGATGTTCACTCCGGACCTCCTCAAGACGGTCGAGACGAAGATCCTCGAGAGCTGCGACAAGCAGGACGGCATCGGCGATGGCGTCATCGACGATCCGCGGCAGTGCAAGGTCGACGTCAACGCGCTCCCGCTGACCGCGGCGCAGAAAAACGCGCTCAAGGTGATTTACGCGCCCACCGTGAATCCAGACGGTGAGCTCTACCCGGGCCAGCCGTTTGGCGGGGAAGGGCAGACGGCCGGCTGGCCGACCTGGATCACCGGCGTCAAGCCGCCCTCGACTGGCCAGGCGCCGAGCCTGCGCTTCGCGTTCGGCACGGGGATCGTCAAGTACCTGGTCTTCAACGATCCGAACTGGGACTACAGCAAGTACAACTTCGCAAGCTGGAAGAAGGACTCCGAGCTCGCCGGCAGCTTCCTGAACGCTACGAATCCTGATCTCAGCGCGTTCAGCTCGCGGGGCGGCCGGCTGATCCTCTGGCACGGCTGGGCCGACCCGGCGCTGACGCCGCTGGCCAGCATCCGGTACCACGAGCAGGTCTACGCGCGCGACCCGAAGGCCGCGAGCTACTTCCGGACGTTCCTGATGCCGGGCGTACTGCATTGCGGCGGAGGCGCCGGCCCCGACAACGCGGACTGGACCGAGGCGATCGTCCAGTGGGTGGAGCACGGCAAGGCGCCGGAGCGCGTCGTCGCGACGAGGATGCAGGGCGGCCAGGTGGCGCGCAGCCGCCCGATGTGCCCCTATCCGCAAAAGGCGGTGTACAACGGCTCGGGCAGCACCGACGACGAGAAAAATTTCTCCTGTAAACCGTAGGCCGGGCCTCTTAGGCCCGGCATGGAGGATTACGTGAGCTACAAACTGACCACCGCACTGGTGACCCTTGCGCTGGGTGTTGGATATTTCGCCGGACGGGAAATCACGATCGCTGCACAGGGACAGCGCGTGCTCGAGATCCGGACCTACGTGACGCCCGACAAGGCGGGCCTCGACAACCTGGTCACACGGATGCGGAGCGAGGGCAAGATCTTCGATCGCCTCGGCATGAAGAGCGTGATGTTCTCGACCGCGACCGAAGCGCCGCAGTCCGAGAACACCTTCGTCTACATCCTCGCGCACGAGAACCGCGAGAAGGCGAAAGAGAACTGGAGCGCGTTCGGCAAGGATGCCGAATGGGCCGAGCTGCGCAAGGTCTCGGCGCCGACGGGCCAGATCAAGATCACGTCGTTGTTCGTGACGCCCACCGACTTCTCGCCGGTGAAGTAGGCGGACGGTTGCCCCGTTGAACGTCTGGCAGCGCTGGCTGCGCGAGCCGCAGACACTGCTCCTGCGACGAGCGCTGTTTCAGGTTCACCTTTGGACCGGCGTCGCGGTCGGCCTGTACGTTGCGATGATCTCGCTGACGGGGAGCATCCTCGTCTATCGCAACGAGCTGTACCGCGCGTTCTCGCCAGAACCGCGCCTCGTGCAGGATCCCGGCGTGGCGCTGCCGCCCGACGATCTCGAGCAGGCCGTGCAGCGCGCCTTTCCGGCCGCGCGGATCGTCGTCGTCGAACCGGGCCCCACTCCGAGTCATGCCGCCGACGTCACCCTGGAGCGTGACGGTGAGCGTACGCGGCGGCTCGTTCACCCGGCGACCGGCGCCGATCTGGGACCGACGCTGCCGCTCGGTTACCGCGTCAGCGCCTGGATGCTCGACCTTCACGACAACCTGCTCGGCGGTCCCACTGGCCGCCGTGTGAACGGCATCGGCGCGCTAGCGCTTCTGGTCCTGTGTGGGAGCGGCGTGATCGTCTGGTGGCCCGGCGCGTCGCGTTGGCGGCGCAGCGTGCTCGTGGATGTCCGAGCCAACTGGAAGCGCCTGAACTGGAGCCTGCACAGTGTGCTCGGCCTCTGGTTCTTCGCGTTCATCCTGATGTGGAGCTTGACGGGGATTTATCTCTCGCTGCCGGAACAGGTCTCAGCGTTGCTCGATTACATCGAGCCGCTCGACGAGACCAACCCGGTCGAACGGGTTGTCGATCGGATTCAATACTGGCTGGCGTATTTGCACTTCGGCCGCCTCGGCGGCCGTGGTATCCCGGGATGCGGGCGCGGTCTGTGCGATTCGATCACGAAGGCCACGTGGGCCGCGGTTGGGGTCGTGCCCGTGCTGATGGCCGTGACCGGCGCGGTGATGTGGTGGAATCGCGTTGCCGGACCGGCATGGCGGGGCCGGCTTACTCTTCGCGCTCGCCGCCGTCTTCGTTCGGAGTCGCCGGCCGACTCGACTGCCACAACCATCCGCTGAGGGCCAGCGCCGCCAGGCCGACCGCGCCGCGTTGCGCCCAGCGCGTCGCCGGAGACTTCTCGGGCGCGGGCCGAACCCGCCGCCGCGTGCGGCGCTCCTCGACCGGAATCCACCGCGCCAGGTAGACGAAGGTCTCGGACGCGCAGATCGGGCACTGCTGGAGTTCGTGGATTTCCTCGCAATCGAGGCACATGCGGGCATTGCGGAGCTGCACGCTTCCAGTGTACTCGCCCAGGCCCCAATTCACGGACGCACCCTTGCCGCTATCTCCTATTGGAGATAATGTCTCCTATTAGAGATGCCAAAACCCATCCCCGATCCGATCGCTGGCGACATCGAGCGCCGAATCGCCCGGCGCCTCGCGCGTCTTCGCGCGGAGCACAAGTGGCCGCTTGAAGCGCTGGCCGAACGCACCGGCATCAGCCGCGCAACGCTCTCGCGGCTGGAGCGTGCCGAGCTGAGTCCCACCGCCGCGATGCTGGGCAAGCTGTGCACCGTGTACGGGTGGACGCTGTCGCGGTTCATGGCCGAAGCCGAGACGAGGGCCCCGGACCTCGTGCCGGCGCGTGACCAGGCGGAGTGGAAGGATCCGGAAAGCCGGTATCGGCGGCGGATCGTCTCGCCCCCCATGGCTGGATTTCGCGGCGAGCTCGTGGAAGTGCGGATACCGCCGGGTGCGTCGGTGTCGTTCGACACCTCGCCGATTGCCGGCCTCGAGCATCATCTCTGGATGCTCGAGGGCACGCTCACGCTCGATATCGAAGGCTCGCCCTTCTGGCTGCGCGCCGGCGATTGCCTGCGCTATGTCCTCGCCGGACCGACGCGCTTCAAGAATCCGGGGAAGCGCGAGGCGCGTTACCTCGTGGCGATGGTGCGGCCATGATCGGTGCGCACGACGTCCCCATCGAAGAGTGGCGTCCGGACGAAGACGATGCCACGCGCGGCCCGCCTCGGCAGCCGCATTGTCGGCACCGTGCAGATCGACCTCGCGACGCCACCGAACCAGCAGCACCGCGCCGAGGTCCTGAAGCTGCTCGTTCATCCGCGGGCTCGACGACGAGGCATTGCGAGGGCGTTGATGATCGCGATCGAGGCGGTGGCGCAGGCCGAGGGCCGGACGCTGCTCACCCTGGACACGTGGACCGGCCGCGCCGCCGAAGGCCTGTACCTCTCGCTCGGTTATGTCGCCGCCGGCGTGATCCCGCGCTATGCGCGCGGCTCGCTCACGCCTGAGCTCGAACCGACGACGATCATGTACAAGGAGCTGGCCTCCGGAATACAGCGCTAGGGTTTTGGGATAGTGCCGTTTGGCGTCAGTTTGTCGACCGCCTCAGGAAGGACCTGCGACAGTTTCTGAGTGAGCTCCGCTACAGACATGCCGGACTTCGCCGACAGTTGCTGGAGGAGATCGGGGCCGAGCACGCGGTGCAGCGCATCGGAGGAGATCGGCTGGTTCGGTCCCATGCCGACCCACGACTGCACCGTCGCGCCCAGGCCGCTACGCTCGAATTCGCTGACTACGCCCTGGAGCCCGCCGTGTTTCTCGAGGATCTGGTTCACAGCCGTCGCCATCCCGGCGCCGACGATGCCGCCAATCAAGCCATCGAGCAGTCCCATGCGCCCCTCCGTAGTGTTGACATGTTATCGCCGCCTTTGCCGACTTTTGTCGCGGCCTCGCGCTGACTACAGGCAGCTCGCACCTTGCGATTCCGGGCATCCGCCTTGCTCTGACGTCCGCTCGAGTGATGTCGATGGAATCAAACTGGACCCACGCCTGCCGGACCCTGCGGCTCGATCGCAGCGGGAACGCCAGATAGCCGCGGCCCATCAGCCGGCAAATCAGTGCGTCAGCGCGTGAAGCACGACGTTCACGCCCACGGCGTAGCCGCGCGGCGAGAAGAGATCGAAGAACTCGGCGTTGTCGCCCTCGCGCTCCCAGCTGTCGGCGATGTCGGTGTTGTGGGTCATGACCACCATCAGCTGACCGCTGTGATTCCGAATGCCCTTGAAGAACACGGTCGCGCTGTCCCGTCCGTTCTCTGACGTCTGACCCCCGCTTCTATACCAGTGATTCATGGACGGCACCTGGGGGATCTCCCTGACGTCGTACAGCACGTGCATGATCGGATCGGCCGCGGGAATGTCGATCAGGGGGAACTCGCCCGGCGGCAACACGCGCGCGACTTGCCGGATCCAGCTGTACCAGTTGGCCGACCCCCATGAGTCGTCCGACCAGAGAAATCCCCCCTTGAGCAGGTAATCGCGAAGCTGCCGGACCTCCTCGTCGGTGAGCTGGGCGCCCCCGGTGTCCTCGATGAACAGCATCGGACAGCGGAACAGCAGCGGATCAACAAGCGGCACGACGACATGATCGGGCTGGCGATCGGGCCCGAACCTGACGCGGACCCGGGTCAGTTCGGCCAATCGAACCGAGAAATTGTTATCTGCGGCCGGGTAGTCCGTGTCCCATCCGCTGCCGCTGCCCGTATTGAAGGTGCTGCGATAGATCGCGCGGCAATAGGTGAACGAGCCGTCAAAATCCGAGCTCTTGGCGAACCGCGGCGGCGCCCCACGCCGGCCGCCAAGCAGGATGTTCTGAGCATGAAGTATGGACGCGGCGGACAGAGCGGCCGCCATCATTACGGCGATCGCGATCTGGCGGGACGAGCACCGGGCGAGCGCAGCCATCATGCCTACTATGCCACCAACAGCTCTTCAGCATGCCTTCAAGCGGGTGCCGCCACCGGAAGCGTAAACGTCACCTCCGTTCCGCGCCGTGGTGCACTCGAGGCTGTGATGTTACCGCCATGAGCCGCGACGATGCCCTTGGCGATCGCCAGCCCGAGGCCGGACCCGCGCGACCCCGGTCCTTTGTGAAACCGATCGAAGAGTCGCGCAAGCGTCTCAGCCGTCATCCCTTCTCCCGTGTCCGCGACGGTGACCACGATCCCGGCCGCATTCGCGGCGATGGTCAAGGTCACGGCAGCTCGAGCGGGGGAGTGCCGAATCGCGTTGGCGGCCAGATTGGTGAGGACCTCGCGAATACGGAGCGGGTCGACATCGGCAACAGCAAGAGAACGGTGATGAAACCGAAGACGGCGAGCGCCAGGACCACGACCACAACGAAGGTGACCCGCCGGAAGAATCGAATGCGCGCGCGGTCGGTGCGGTGTAGGGCGGGCCTCTCAGGCCCGCCGCTACGTTGGTGATGCGTCATGCGGCAAACTTGTAGCCGACCCCGTAAACGGTGAGCACGTATCGCGGGGTGCGCGGATGAGCGATCGATTGTTCATGGCACTGCTCCTTTGTGGTGGTCGGGCACGGTTTCGGGTATCCGACACCTGCAGTGTCGCAACCGATCGTGAAGAGATTGTGAAGGCCGGCGCTCTCGCCCCAGGTCCACCACTC
Source organism: uncultured Acidobacteriota bacterium (assembly GCA_963825245.1). Lineage (GTDB taxonomy): Bacteria > Acidobacteriota > Vicinamibacteria > Vicinamibacterales > CAVVIG01 > CAVREM01. The sequence continues at coordinate 178,981 of CAWGSJ010000008.1, read as the reverse complement.
GACGAGTGGACACACGTGCGTTTGTGCACATATGGATGGCCTCTCGGCCTGCTACTGTCGAAGCCGGAAGTCGCGAGTTCATTCCCTAAAGGAGGAGCGATGCTCACCATCTTGCTTGTTGTCGTTGTGCTGATGCTGTTGGGAGCGATTCCAACCTGGCCACACAGCCGCGGATGGGGCTACTACCCAAGCGGCGGCCTCAGCGTCGTCTTGTTGGTTCTGGTCATCTTGATGCTGTCGGGCCGGCTTTGAAGGTCGTTCCGCTGGCCGCGCGTGGCCACGGTGGCCGCCAGTGTGGTCGCTGTGGCCCCCGCGCGGGGGAGTCCCGGTCGTCCAGTCGGATCGCGGTGGACCAGGCGCGTCATCCTCCTTCTGACCTGTGGGGTCATCGTAGGCACCGCGTCCATGGTTGCAACGCTGCTGGCGGTCGCCGAAATCCATCACGTCTACTTCAGTCGCCACAACCTGCCCGACCTGGGCCCCTTCACGCGGTTTGAGTTCCCAACGATCGGCCACGTCTACGACGCCAGCGGCAGGCCGCTCATCGAGCTCGCTCGAGAGTACCGCGAGATCGCGCGGTACGAGGACATTCCCCCGATCGTCCGTGACGCGATCCTGTCCGCCGAGGATAAGCGCTTCTTCTCCCACAACGGGATCGACTACCTCACCATCCCTCGCGTGCTCGGAAAGGTCAGGGTCGGCATGTTGGCGGGAAGGCTCCTGAGGGGCGGCCGTCACGACGAGCTGCGCGGCGCGGCGCTGTTTCCGCAGGGCGGCTCGACGATTACCCAGCAGCTCGTTCGCGGCAATTTTCTCCGCCGCGAGACAGCGCAGGAGAACAGCTACCAGTCTCGCCACACCGGGTTCGTGGCCGGCCTGCTGTCGTCGGTCATGGGCGCGCGAAGCGTGAACATGTTGGCTCGGAAGCGGGAAGAGATGCGGCTCTCGTTGTGGCTCGAACAAGAGATGCGAGAGCGGTTCGGGTCAAAGCGCCGCGCGAAGGAAGAGATTCTTGCTCGATACGCGAGCTTCGTGTACATGGGCAACGGTCAGTACGGGTTCGCGAGGGCGGCAGAATACTATTTTGGCCAGCGACTGACGACCTTCACCGCCGTTGACGCCGACAAAGCCGCGTTGCTCGCCGGCATTGCGAAATCGCCTCGCGCCTACGCGCCGAGCGCCAAGGACTCGGGGATCGTCGTACGCCGGCGAAACCAGACACTGATCCTGATGCGGGCGAATGGGTTTTTGTCGCGCGAGGCAACAGCTCAGGCCAACGGGCGTGCGCTTCAGATTGTGCGCCACGACAAGGACCAGGAGGCTCCAGGCGCCTGCAGTCGTCGAGCATGTCCTCGAGGAGTTCAAATCCCGCTACGGGGACCTCAGCGTCGAAGATCTGCTGCAGGGAAGGCTCCAGGTGCACGCGACGGCGGACGCTCGCGTGCAGCAGATCGTGAACGAAGCGCTCGAGCACGGTCTCTGGCGGTACGAGCAACGACATCCGAAGGCCAAAGGGACGATTCAGGGCTCGGTCGTCGTGCTGCAGAACCGCGATGGAAGGATTCTGGCCGAGGCTGGAGGCCGGCAATTCTTCAACGGACGCTCCGCATCCTACAGCGATTACAACCGTGTCACGCGCTCGCTGCGTCAGCCCGGATCCGCGATGAAGCCGATGGTCTATCTCGCGGCGTTTCGGTACGGCGGCTTCACCCTTGACACGCTGGTGCCCGACGAACCGATCAGCGTCCCCGATGGAGTGACGCGTCCACCGAAGTGGATCTCGAACTACGACGGCCACTTCAAGGGCCTGATCCCGATTCGTCAAGCACTCGCCGAATCCAGAAACGCCGTGGCCATCTGGATCAGCAACCAAATTGGGATCGATAGCGTTCTGAGAACCTCGCGAAGTCTCGGTGTCCGGACGCCGCTCGAACGCTACCCGACGACGGCCCTTGGGGCGTCCGAAATGAATCTTCTGGAACTGGCCAATGCGTATCGCACGATGGCCTCGGGCATCGTTGCCGAGCCGTACGTGATCCGGGCGGTGGTGCGCGATTCGGGCGAGGTGCTGCACGCCACCAGCCGTGGCCCATTGCCGGTCTCGATTGACGCCGCCGCACTTTCGCTCATCCAGGAGGGCCTGCGTGGTGTCGTGCGCCTGCCCACCGGCACGGCGCATGCCCTCGCCTCGCAGGGGTTCCCGATCGCCGTCATGGGAAAGACCGGAACGACCAATGAGTTCAGGGATGCGATCTTCGTGGGGTCGACGTACGGTCCTGACGGCATTACTGCAGCCGTGAGGATCGGCTTCGACGACAACCGGTCTCTTGGATCGCGTGAAACCGGAGGCAGGTTAGCGTTGCCGGTGTTTCAGGAATTGATGCTCGGTGTGTACCGCGACAAGATCGTCGGGGCCGCGCCGGCGTTTCCGGTTGGGATGGAAGCGCGGATAACGGCCTCCATGCTGCCGCCGAGCCCTCCTCCCGCGACAGACGTTGCCGCGGATGCCGTCGCGGGCGTGTTCGGTGCGAAGTATGGGCCGAGGTTGCCCGGAGAAACCGACTCGCTCGTGCCCAGGTAGCGGCTTCATTGACATCAGACTGGCGGACGATAGTCGGGGTCGGCTGCCGCGGATCCCGGCTCAGCAAGCGCGCTGCGGAACGCCGTGCCGAACAGTTCCCACGCGGTGACGAAGAGCGCCGCCAGGATTGGGCCCAGGATGAAGCCCATCATTGAACTCGCCTGGCTGATCGACGAGTTGCTGAAGGCGTGGCCGGATCGTCTCTGTGACGCGCAGCGCTTCGTTCGCGCCGGCTCCGAGCACCGCGAGCAGCGGGGCCATCACCAGCGCCAGCAACAGCACCAGCGTTGCGACCGCCGCAAGCGCCTTGCGGCCACGGAGCCGGCCGAGCACCCACTGATACACGGGGTAGCTCAGGCCTGTGAAAATGGCCGCCAGCAGGATCGTCAAGAGGAACGAGCGGATCATCGCGACGAACGCCGCGGAGATCGCCGTGACCAGCAGGAGAAGAAAGGCCTGGCGGAAGCGGGTCTCTGTCATGACGAACCCTGAGCCCAGCACGCTGTTCGCTGAGCGGAGTGGCGCATGCGGTTACAACATTTTCGACCTGCGCTGAGAAGTTCCACGGGCGACGGGCCCCGGAGCTTTGAGCTCACGCTCTGCTTGAAGCCAATCCTCACGATCAGAACCGTCCGCACGGCCGCGCGCGACGTAGATCTCATAGGCGCGCTCAGCGATGTCGCCTGCAGACACGATGATGAACGCTGGCGGAACAGTGTCGTTGACCATAACAAGCACCCCCTGGCAGACCGTAGGTATGGCTGCCGAACTGATTTCCGAGAGCGTGTCGCACTCCCAATCCAAGACCGCTTGTGCAAGCGGTAGATCCGACAGTAGATCGAGCGCTCGCAGCTCGGTGTTCGGCGGGGTGACGCGCGACCTAGTTGGAGTCGAGCTTGTTGACGTCCCTGACCTCGCGGAGGGTCCGCCGCATCTCCTCCACCACCTTCATTTGTTCGAGCGAGACGTTCAGCGCATCGGCGGTTGCCGACACCGCATCCAGCACGGCGTGCCGCGCGGCGGCGGTGGCATCCCGTGCTTCTTCGCCAGCGGTGCGCGCCGTCTCGGCTGCGGTCCGCGCCTCCTCGCTGGCGATGCGCGCCGCCTCAGCCGCGTCTCGTAGCTGTTCCCGCTCCTGCCGGATTGCTTCCAGCGCCTCGCGATGCTGGTCGCGAACTTCACGCGTTTCCTCCGCCAGTCGCCTGAACTGTTCCGCCTCGTTCCTGGCCGCCTCCGCGGATATGCGGTGTTCTTCCGCAAGCCCGGGGACCTCGGCATGGTCCTTCATGACATCACCTGCCGCCAGCGTACCGGCTGTGCCGCGCGCGAGATGTCCTGAACCGGACAATTGACATTCGTCCGTCAGAGGTGAAGGTTGGCGGACGGGTGCAGCGCGGAGGCCGGGTGTGCTGTTTCGCACTGTGGTCGTTCCAGCTCTGGTATACGCTCACCGGAATCGGAGGTGTTCGTCATGCTGCGAGATGAAGTGGTGTCGGAGTCACCACGGCGCGATTCCCGCCGCACGGTTCGACGCGGCTCCGGCGCCGAGTCGATCCGGGCCGTTCACCAGCGTCTTGCCAGTGCCGAACAGGAGTTGCGCATCCAGTTCACTCGAATCGCACAATTGCAAGCCCAGGTCGACCTGTTGCTGGCGGCGCTCCGACGTTCTCCGGATGGAGTCCACGTCCAATGGACCGTTAGCGCCGAGTCGCGGCATCCACCAGTCGTGGAGATCGATGGTGAGAAGTCCGGTACCGCGATTTCAGTCGCGCAGCACGACCGTCAGGAGTGAGTTGTGCACTTTCAAGGAGCCGTTGTAGTCGATGAACCCGAGCTTCCGAAACTTGTTCATGAAGAAATTGACCCGCGACCGCGTCGTGCCAACCATCTCGGCCAGCACCTCCTGAGACAGCTTCGGCAGTGCGCGGTGAGACGCCACGGGTTCACCGTACCGCGCGAGTAGCAAGAGCGTCCGTGCCAGCCGCTTTTCGGTGGAGTTGAAGAGCTGGTCGATCAAATCCTCTTCGATTCGGATGTTCCTCGTCAGCATGTGCGTCAGGAAACGATCCGCGAACGCGGACCTGCGAGGCAGCCCTCGCCGAAGAAATGGCCTCGCTGCGAGTTGCGTACTCGACGCTCTGTCGCCGCACGCCCGTCCAATCGATGGCATCGATGGGTGTGGGCGTCGGTGCGCTCTTGGATTTGCTCATCGCACGTCGCCCCCTCTCGGGACCCAGGCGCCCTACTGTGCAGTGTGTCCACGTCGAATGCGAGGCTGCTACGTTCAGATTGACACGAATGTCCAGGGTTCGCAAATCCTGAAGGGGAACTGGGATTTCTTCGATGAATTCTAGGCTGACTCGTGGAGATCCCGCGGATCCCACTTCGGAAGCAACCGGCGTGCAGGCTGCGTAGCTGGAGATTGTCACTAAAGTAGACTGCTCTGGACGAGGTGCTATGAACCACAAAGTAGGCATTTGGATCGACCACAAGAAGGCGGTCGTCGTGTCCGCTTCAGCGAGTGGCGTCACCGTCAAGACCCTGGAATCTGAGGTCGGACCGCACACCCGTTATTCAGGCCCGCAGGACGGCGGAGGCGAGAAGAAATACGAGGACCGCCACGGCCAGCATCTTGACCGGTACTACGACGAGGTCATCAATCAGCTGGGGCAACCCGAGGCTCTCTTGATCTTCGGGCCGGGTGAGGCCAAGCTGCAACTCAAGGAGCGTCTCAGCCGATCCAAGGCGCTGGCTGACCGTATTGTTGGAATCGAGACCACGGACAAGCTGACCGATCCGCAGATCATCGCGAAGGTGAAGGAGCACTACGGGTTCGATCGCTGAGGCCCCGTCTCCGATACCCCCGACAGGCGATAAGCGTCTCCCCTTGTGAACGCGGTGGCCATGTGGATCACTGAGCAAATTGGGATCGACAGCGTTCTGAGAACGCTACTGGCCGCTCGCGGCGCGCGAACGCCGGCTGACGAGGTGGAATCCGCCGCCCAAAAGGACGAGGAGGAGAGCCCATTCTAGAATCTCGGGCAGTGTCGGGCGAACCCATCGTGATTCAGGCGCGTGCAGCGTTTGACACAGCAGGCGCGGGACATTGTCTACAAGGCGCCGTCGCCGACGTGCGCGACCTGCCCTTCCGCGACGCAAGCTTCGACGCGATCTACTCGATGGGAACGATCGAGCACTTCGACGAAACCGAGCGCGCCGTCGAGGAGATGGCTCGCGTGCTCAAACCCGGCGGGCGCGCCATCGTCGGCGTGCCGAACCGATACGATCCGTTTCTCCGGCCGTTGTTCGTGACGGCGCTTCAGGCGGTCGGACTTTACGGGTATGGGTACGAGAAGTCCTACTCACGTCGCGCACTGAAACAGATGCTCGAAAAAGCCGGCCTGGACGTGGTCGCTCAAACGGCGATCCTTTTTATCCCCGGGTGGCTGAGGATGCTCGACCTCGCGTGCCACGCGTGGTGCCGGCCGTTCGCCGCGGTGACGGGCGCCCTGGTGCGCCCGTTCGTCTTCCTCGATCGCCACGTTCCGGCCGTGCGGAGGCACGGTTACTTGCTGGCGACCGTCGTGACGAAGCCCGAACGCGGGGAATGTGTACGAAATCTGTATGAGTAACGAGTGTTAGTCGTCGATGACGAAGGTGACCATCATGTTGACCTGATACTCCGTGATCGACCCCTTGCTGACCCGCACCTGCTGCTCCTTGATCCACGCGCTGCGGACGTTGCGGAGCGTCTTGTTCGCCCTGGAAATGCCTTCCTTGATCGCCACTTCAAAACTCTTGGTCGAGGTTGCGCTAATCTCAGACACCTTCGCTACCGACATCTCATCCTCCCTTTGCACGCCGCCAGCCGGCTGCTACCGGCACCGCGACCTTGACTTCGCGCCGCTAGGCCAGGCGTCGCCCGCTCACCAGCCCGACAAGGAACAGCACGATCGCGACAACCAGGAGCACATGGATGAACGCGCCAATCGTGTAGGTCCCGACGATCCCGAGTAGCCACGCGATCAACAAAATGACGGCGATCGTGTACAGCATGTGAATCCTCCGGCGAGGCGTCGGCCCCGCGCTTGACAACTATGTGCGATCGGCACCCTGACCACGCTGTTCAGTTGTGGACACGAAGCCCGTGTGCACTCGGGTACACATCGCGATCGCACAGCGCGCATACGATCGAAACCGTCGGCCGTCCTCCCGCAACGGACCTCCGAGTCGTCATTACAGAAGGAAGCGCCAGATGAAGAGAATCGTCATCGCCGCGGCGATGAGTCTGTGTGTGGTGTCGGTCACGACGATTGCGTCAGCCGACACGTTGATCATGAGGGACGGAACGCGCGTGTCCGGCAGGGTGGTGAGCGTCGCCGCGCGGACCATCACCGTCGAGGATGCGTCCGGCGTCTCACGCCGCTACAACGCGAACCAGGTCGATGCGCTCGAATTCACTCCGGCGAGTCAGCACAGTGCGGCCGTCGGGACGAGCGGAAGCAGCCGCCGGCTCGAGGTGCTCCCCAGCGGCACGGAGCTGACAATGCGTTCGCGCTGCCGGGTGGGCCGATGTACATCAACCGCGGCATGATTCAAGCCGCCGCAGTCGAGGGTGAGGTTGCTGGCGTCATGGCTCACGAGCTCAGTCACGTGATTCTGCGACACGGGGCCGCCGGGGCGACCAAACAGCAGCCCTTCCAGATTGGTGCCATTGCCGGCGCGATTGCGGGAGCCATCATCGGCGGCGACGTCGGGCAGGTGGTCTCGCAGGGCACTCAGATTGGTTTGGGCACCTATTTTCTTCGTTACAGTCGCGAGTACGAGAAGCAGGCCGACTTGCTGGGCGTTCAGTTGATGGCGCGCGCCGGCTACAACCCGCTCGATCTGATGCACATGTTCCAGACGATCGAGAAACAGGGGGGCGGCGGCGGTCCGCAGTTCATGAGCGACCATCCGAATCCTGGGAACCGGGAGGCTTACATCACCCAGGAAGCCTCGCATGTGCGAATCGAGCGTCGGGCCGGCGACTCCCGCGAATTCGCGCGCGTGCAGGGTCGGCTGCGGAGCATGTCGCCGGCGCCGACGACCGAACAGGTCATGCGTCGCGAGCAGACGTCCACGCAGTCGGGACAACCGGCTCCCGATGCGCGCGCTCCGCGGTGAAATTCGTGTCCGATCTGCCTACGGGCAGGCGCGGGGCCAGCCGGCGTGTTCGCGACCGAAAAGATTGCCTGGAGTCACCAGTTCAGGTTTGGGGAGAAGCAGACGATGATGACGATCCGACCGAATCCTTCCACGACGATGATTTCGTCGCTCGCGTTGACCCTGGTGTTCGCGAGCGTGTTCTCGGGGTGCACAGGAGAAGCCAAGACGCTCGATCCCGAACAGATCGAGCAACAGTACGGAGTGTCCGGCGCGCACACGGGTACTGTCGCCACTCCCAACGGGCCGATGCAGGGGATGATCATTCCAATCACTCTGGCCGACGGCCGCACGGCGCAGTTGGTGATTCCGGAAAGGCAAGCCAGTGACGTCCGTTCGGTGTATCTGCTCGACAACGACGGCATACACCCGGTGGAGCTCAAGGAGAATGCGAGCCGGCAAGAAGTGAGCGGCGCGCCCGCGATCGTGCAGCGGCGGAATGCGCCGGAACGGGCTGACGGGCGGTCATGGGAGAAGGAAGTGCTGATCATCGGCGGCAGCGCCGGTGCCGGAACCGCCATTGGTGCGCTGGCGGGAGGGAAAAAAGGGGCAGCCGTTGGTGCGGCAGCCGGCGGCGTCGGCGGATTGATCTACGACCTCCTGACGCGGGACAAGGGATAGATCACAGACAAGGAATGGATCACATGAATGAAACACGACATGACGACACGAACGAGCCACGACTCGGAGCCTCCGACAATCGCAGCCGCTTTCTACAGGGTCTTGTCGGTGGCGCACTGATTGGGACCGCCGCCGGCGTGCTCTTCGCCCCTGAGATAAATGCTGCGCTACGCAGCATTCGACGGCAGTTGAGGGACACCGCTGCGGGGGCCAGTGACGCCGCCGCGGAGAAATATCGAGAGGCCACGACGCGCGTCGGCGACGCGGTTGACGATCTTCAGCAGAAGGGCCGAGCAGTCTACGGGAAGGCCCTGACCGCGGTCGTACGAGGCGCGGAGGATGTCAAGGAGCGTGCGACCGAGGCCCGGAGCGAGCTCGATCAAAGCGCCGCCCAGGCGGCGCGCCGCTCGTCATGAGCGATCGGACCGTCCGATCCGGCTTGCTGTAAGGAGTCGCAGATGAAAACCATCGTAATTGTGGGTATCGCGCTGATCGTGATGGGTCTGGCAGCGCTCGTTTATCAGGGAATCACCTATACGACTCGCGAAACCGTCGTGGATCTCGGGCCGATCCACGCGACGACGGAACGAGAGCGAACATTCCCGCTTCCTCCCCTGTTGGGCATCGCGATCGTGGCGGGGGGTGTGGCTCTGGTAGTCGCCGGCGTTCGCAAAACCGCGTAGAACTCGGACGACCGCTCGACTTGACTGGACGCAGTCGCGCAACATGACGGTCAGCGGCCGGCGGCGAGCCACGAAGGAACAGCGGACGTCGCGACCGGTGAACCTCACGAAAGCAAAGCTCGAAGGGGCATCAGACTGAAGGTTTGATGCCCAGAGTTGTCAAGTACGCAAGCCTGTCCCGTCCTCACCATCGTGAGTGATCGTTTCTGACCGCTGCGAAGGGGGCGCGTGTGATGGATGCGGTGTTGACTGGTAATGGCGGTCCGACAGGATGGGAAGCGATGTCGTTCTTGCAGACGATTCGTCCGCTGCTGTTGGCGCCGATCGGAGGGATTGTCATTCTCACTCTGGTCACGATCCCTAGCACCCTTTCTCCTGGCGCTCCTCCGTTCAACTGGGCTCTCGCGTTTCCGGTCTACTGGTTATTAACGGCGCTGGTCTGCTATGCGTCCGAAGCTCTGTTCGTGGTTCCAGTGCTCATACTGTGGCCAGCTTCAAGACAGCCAAGCGTTCTGCTCGGCGCCATTTGGGGTGTAATCGTAAGTTGCTGCGTCGTGGCAGTGGTTACTTTCGTCCTGCCCGGTCCAAATTCAGCGCAGGGGTTGTCTTGGTTGATCCGCGATGGACGCGCAGCGTTGCTCCTGGGAGCGTGCGGGCTCGCATCTGGAGTTGCGTATTCGCTCATGAGTCGAGCGCGCAAAACCAACGGGAGGCGCTAGGCGCTCAACTTGGCCGCGCTGGCGACGCTCACGCCATGTTGTTCTTCGAAGTCCAGAAAGTCTGATCATCCGCAGCCTCCGCGCCAGAGGTGTCCCGGCGCACTGGAAGTGTCTGCGGCGGGTCGGAGATCAGTCGGTGAGCAGCGGCTGGAGAAAGAATGTCCAGCGCTCGTTGGAGCCGTTCACGTCGCCTTCGACAACCACGGATCGCGCATAGCCATCCTTGCTCGCTTCGAGCAGAATGGTGGTGCCTCTCACGACCTCGAAGACAAACAGGCCCTGCTGGTCGCTCGCGCCGATGGGAACGGCATTGCGCAACACAATAGCGCCGGCAATGGGCTGTTCCGTCTGGTAGGTCAGCACGCGAACCGCAACCGGCACGAACGTCTGGGCTTGCTGAGATTCGTGAGGCTCGAGCGTAGGAGCCGTCACGCAGCTCGTCAGGCAGAGCGTCACACCGATCAGCAGTCGCCGCACACCCACAACGCCATCAATATCAGTGCCGACCACCTGGCACGGACGCTAGCTGATCAGCGGGCTAAGTCGGGACGGAAGCAGACTTACGCCAGCTCACGACCAGGTTCGTCTGGATTTCACCGCGGGCGCGTCCGATCGTCGTGGCCGGGCGCGGGGCTCGGACTCGACAAAGCGCAGCGGCGAGGGCGGGAGAATCCAGTAGCGTCAGGCCTGCGATTTCGTTGAGGCCAATCGGCCTGATCAACTGTTCGCCGGGAGCAAGCTTCCGAAACGACGCCGTCTCATCGGCGGGGCGGACGGTGAGTGGCGTTAGGTTGGTTAAAGGACGTGCGCGCGGCCACGCGACCGCAAGCCTTGGCCGCCGACCATGACCAGTGTGGATACCACCACAAGAAACGGGATTGGTGTGTCGCTAAGGCCATGTCCGGTGACGGCAATAGCGAACGCAACACAGGCCCCACACGCGAGTGGAAGCAGCAACGCCCATCGGCTCTGGATGATCACTCCAGCAACCAGGGCGACCGCCAAGATGAGGGTGATGGTCATGGGCCGAAGACTGCCACCAAATCCCAGCCGTGTCCAGCCGGACATCGAGGAGGCCCGCCTTCGCGCTTCGCGCCACGGTGGGTATCCTTCGCCTGCATTCATGAGCGAAGGATGGAGCCGGCGCGCGGACTTGAACCGCGGACCTGCTGATTACGAATCAGCTGCTCTACCAACTGAGCTACGCCGGCAAGGCGGGAAACACCTATCTTAGCATGCGTACCGCGAGCGCAAGGAGCGCAATGCCGATCGCCAGATCGACTCCGCGACGCGTGGCGGAGCGAGTCCAGACCGTCCGTAGCGAATCGAATCCGACCGCCCATGCCGCGTGACAGAGCAGGGCGAGGCCGATGTGGATCGCAGCCAGGAGCGCAAAGCGCCCCGGCGCCGGCCCGGTCATGAACGAGGGTACGACGACGATGTAAAACGTCGCGATCGGCGGATTGAGCAGGTTGACCAGCACGCCGTCGCGAAATGCCGCGCCACGGTCGGATCCGCTCGGGGCTTTTTCCCCCCGGGCAAGGATTGTCTCCTGCGACGGGAGCAGAGCGCGGCCGATCGCGCGCACGCCCAGGACCGCGAGGTAGGCGGCTCCACCGAAGCGAATTACCGCGAAGACGAGGGGCACACGTGAGAGGATCGCCGTCACGCCGAGGCCAGCCGCCGCGGCCCACGACGCGTTAGCCACGGCGATGCCCGCCGCCGCGGCGAGTCCCGCGGCGCGGCCCCCGCCGAGGACGTGACGGACCACCATGGCGGTGCTGGAACCAGGCGTGACGACCAGCAGCAGCGTCAGCGTGACGTAGGCGGCAAGCGACGGATCATGAACTGGCAATTCACGTATTTTATTAGCCGTGGTCGTGACGGATCGGCGCGAAGTCACCACGAGAGGGCAGAACGACGCCCATGACATCACGCCCGCGGTGTCTCAGGCAGTTGCCGCCTCGGGCGTCCGATCGGGCATCGCGACGATTTTCGTGGTGGGGTCGACGGCCGGCATCACGACGATCGAGTTCGAGCCTGGGGCGATCGCGGATTTGAACCGCGTGTTCGAGGCGATCGCACCACGGCTTGGTGAGTACCGCCATCACTTGCGGTGGGGCGACGACAACGGCTCGAGCCACGTCCGGGCAGCGATGCTCGGCCCGTCGCTGGCCGTGCCGTTCGTCCACGGGGCGCTGACGCTCGGCACCTGGCAGCAGATCATGCTGCTCGAGTTCGACACGCGGCCCCGCCGTCGCGAGTATGTGATTCAGATCGTCGGCGACTGATCGACAGAGGCGAACAGCAGGCTCGAGTCCCGAGCACCGAGTCCCGAGCCCCGAGGAGACGACGTGATACAGCAGATGAAGCACTTCGGCACGAGCGGCGAGATCAGCAAGCTCGTCGAGGAAGTCAACCAGTGGTTGGCGGCGGGCGAAGGCAAGATCGAGATCGTCGCGATCAGCGAATCGCAGGGCGGCCAGATTGGCGACGAAGCCGACCCCTTCTATTTCAGCTTGAACGTGGTCTACAGGACGGAGGCGGCGGCGGAAGCGATTTCCTAGGGCACGACCGGCATGTTGTGCCACCCAGCGCGGCGATACGCGGTGTAGCCGGCGATGACGTGGCATACCCACCCGAGCAGGCCGCCGCTGCCGATCCACAAGCCAGGCGTGACGATCAGCCAGAAGATGCCGCGCAGGAAGTCGCCGTTGTAGAACTGCCCGATGCCCGGGATGATCGCGCTGAGTACGGCGGCGACGCCGGGGTTCTTCGGTACGGGCACGTCAATAGCTCCTGGTCGTTCTGACGTTCACCGGCACGACGGACGGGCCGGTGGGAGTGCGGTCGATCCGGTACTGCACGGCGACGCGGGCGGTCGGGCAGCAGTCGGCGTCGCCCGGCTTGTATCGTGCGAACTCGGCCGAGATCCCGTCGTTGACGAAGCGGACCGGGCCCGCCGACGCATCGGTGCGCGGCGTCATCGAACCGGGCGAGAGGGTGCCGGCGAATCGGCCGCCCACGAAGACGAACAGGTTGAACGCGGCCGGCGCACAGCTGGCGTCGAGCGACGAGAATCCGGCAACGATCTCGACGTCGTTGCTGATGAGCCGACGGTCCAGATGTGGCTGCGGAATCCAGCCCGCGGCTTCGAGGGCACGGTCGGCGGCGGTGGATGGCGGGACGAGCTTGCAACGCTTCAGCGCATCAGCATGCGCGGCGGCGCCGGCCGTGCCCCTCGGCACCGGCGCGCCCGCCGCGTTCCACCCGGTAAGCGGCTGGTCGAGCCACGCTGTCTGCGCCGTCACGAAATTCGCGCCGCACACGCAAACGAACGCCAACGCCCAGCCGATCGAGACGCGCTTCATCGCGTCCCGATTGCAAGCAGCTCGCGATCGGTCCGGACGTACCACTTCCGGTCGACCAGGGCGGGCGACGCCAGGACCTGGGCATCGAGGCGGTTGACGTGCAGCAGGTTGAAGGTGGCGCCGGCGCGCAGCACGAACGTCTCGCCGTCGTCGTTGGTGAAGAACACCTTGTTGTCGACGCCGACGGGAGACGCAGAGAAACCTTCCCGCGTCGCCACACCGAGGCGTCCCTGGAAGAGCACTTCGCCGGTCGCGGGGTTCAGAGCCGTCGCGATGCTCGTCATGTCGTTGACGAGATAGAGGAAATCGCCGTAGAGCAGCGGCGATGGGACGAAGGGCGATCCTCGCGGACTTTGCCAGACGAGGTGACTGTGCGTCACGTCGCCCTTGCCGCCCGGCTTGATCGCGAGCGTCGGACCGGCACGGCCGGACGAGCAGAACACCATGCCGTGGCCGACGACCGGGGTTGGAATCACCTCGAACAGGTTGCCGCGGCACGTCCACAGCTCGGCGCCGGTGTCCGGGTTGTAGGCGTGGACCAGCGACTGACTGCTCACGATGATCTCGTCGTGATCGAACGCGCGAATCGCAATTGGCGTGCTCCAGCCGACCGTGCCGCGCCGGCTCGTCTGCCAGACCGTCTTGCCGGTTGCGGTGTCGAGCGCGGCTATAAAAGCCCCGCCCGCGTGATCCTGGAAGACGATCAGCCGGTTCTTGTAGAGCAGCGGCGAGCCGGCCGTCCCGTGATAGTTGTTGAAGGTCCCGAGCGAGCGGTGCCACACCAGCCGGCCATCGAAGATCGACAGCCATGATGCCCTTGTTGCCGAACGACGCGTAGACGTGCACGCCGTCGGTGGACGCCGTCGCCGAAGCCGCGCTGTTTTTCTGGTGCAGGGATTCGGGCGTCCGGTCCGGGTTGATCGTCTCCCACAGCAGCTTGCCGTCCGCGCGATTGAACGCGAGCATCGAGACGGGGCCGTCGCCGCGTGCGGTGGTGAGGAAAATGCGATCCTTCCAGACGATGGGCGACGAGTGCCCGCGGCCCGGCACGGTCGCCCGCCAGAGCACGTTCTCGGTACTCGACCAGCGATCGGGATACCCGGAGTCGGTCGCGAGCCCCTGTCCGCTGGGTCCGCGCCACCTGGGCCAGTACGCGGCACCGTCCGCCGATACGCCGACCATTGAAACGGACGGGGTCGGCGCCTGGGCGGACGCGCCGCAGGCGACGAGGACGCAAAGGGAGCAAAGGACGCAGAGGCCGCAGAGGGCAAAGAGGCTGAACAGTGCTCGGCCTCTTCGCCTCGTCTCATCCATCGTACTGGTCATCTGTCACCGCCTCGAGCCAATCGGTCTTCAGGTTGACGTTTACCGCCAGATGCGTGCCGTGACTGCCCGGCACAGCCCCGTGCCAGTGTTTCTCGTCGGGCGCGAATACGATCGCGTCGCCGGTGTCGACGTCCTGCAGTGCCTCGCCCCAGACCTGCGCGCGTATACGCCCTTCGACGACGAAGAGCCACTGCGGGCCGGAGTGGCGGTGCCAGTTGGTTCGGGCGCCGTCGGCGAACGTGACGCGGTACACGCCGACGGGCGTGCCGGTCTCGTCCTCGGCGAGCCGCTTGATGTGGGCAACGCCCGTGAACGTCTGCGGATCGGCGGGATTGAGCGGGACGCGCGCCGCGCGAAAGATCTTCATTTAATGAACCCGTCACGATTGGGCATCCGCACGCGCGGCAGCGTCTCCTGTGTCAGGTTGTCGCGTTCGCCGACGATGCCGTTCAGGTGCAGCACGTACGCGGTGATGGCGTACACCTCATCCGAGGAGAGCGTTCCAGGGCGATCGTACGGCATCGCGCGGTTGATGTAATCCCACAGCGTGGTGGCGTACGGCCAGAAGCTGCCGACGGTCTTGAGCGGCCGCGCGGTGGCGAGCGAGCCGTTCCCGCCGACGAGGACATCGGCAGGTCCTTCCTTCCCGGAGGCGCCGTGACAGGCGGCGCATTGGCGCGCGTAAAGATCGCGTCCGCGTTCGGCGGTGCCGCTGCCGGGCGGCAATCCGCGGCCGTCGGGAAGAACCTCGATGTCCGCCGCCTTGATTTCGGCGGCGGTTGGGGGACGGCCGAGGCCGGTTTGGGATTGGGCAGGCGCAAACGCAGCAGGCCTAAAGGCCTGCACTACAACTGCGGCCTGCACGACTAGAACAACGACCAGGGGCTTAGACATTGCCATTGGTCACTACGCCGTTGGCCGCGACTTTCCAGACCTGGATGCTGTTCTGGTGATAGCCGTAGTTCGCGCCGCGCTCCTTGACCAGGTCCTGGCGGCGCGGCTGGACATAGCCCGAGTCGTCCTCGCAGCGCGAGGCCAGGAGCGCCTCGCGGCCGTCCCAGCGCCACGACCTGCGGAAGCGTGTATGCGCGCGGGGCAGCACTGGCGATTGCAGTTCCGCCGGCGACCAGGTCAGGCCGCCATCCGTCGTGACGTCGACGCGCCGGACAGCGCCACGCCCCGACCACGCCAGCCCGGAGATTTCGTATACGCCCGCGCCGCGCAGCGTCTCGCCGCCGGACGGGCTGGTAATCACCGACTTCGCGTCCATCTCGAACGTGAACTGCCGCGCCTTGCCGTCCGGCAGGAGATCGGTGTAGCGCGCCGTCTCCCACCGCGTCATCGCCGGTCCGTCGAGGACTTCCACGCGGCGCAGCCACTTCACGCTGATGTTGCCTTCCCAGCCGGCGACGACGAGACGGAGGGGGTAACCCTGTTCGGGACGGAGCGCTTCGCCATTCTGTGCGTACGCGACGAGGACATCGTCCGTCGCCTTGGCGATCGGAATGCTCCGCGCCATCCGCGCGGCATCACCGCCCTCTGCGAGCACCCACGAACCGCCCGCCCGGACGCCGCACTCTCGCAGCAGCGTCGACAGCCAGACGCCCGTCCATTCGCTGCAGCTCGTCAGGCCGTGCGTCCGCTGGACGGTCGGTCCGACCGCGCCGAGCCATTCGCTGCTGCTGTTGCCGCTGCACTCGATGAACAGGACGCGCGATGCCGCCGGCAGCCGCTTCAGCTCGTCCATCGAAAACACGAGAGGCCGATCGACCAGGCCATGAATCATCAGCGTGTGCGACGCCGGATCGATCTCCGGGACTCCGCTGTGGTGGCGCTCGAAGTGCAGCGCCGACGGTGTGACGATGCCGAACGATTCGCGAAGCGGGGTCAGGCTGGCGGTGGCTTCAGGCGTCCGCGTCACCGGGAACATCCGCAGCGCGCGCTCGAACCGGGATCGATTGCCGTAGCCGCTGACCGGCGCGCCGAGCGCGCGCACCTGAGCCCTGACTGTCGAGCGCCATTCAGCCAGCGCAGCCGTAACTGCTCCAACTGAAGCGAGGAACCAGCGCCGGGTCGTCGGCATCGAAGCCTATAATACCGGTATGACGCGTATCACCTTCCTCTCATGCGTCTTCCTTCTCACCCTGACAATCAGCGCCGCGGCCCAGTGGGGTTCCGGATGGACGATTCCCGCGGGGGCTGAGAAAGAGGTAAGCCCGGTCAAGGAGAGCCCGGCAGTCCTGAAACAAGGGAAGAGCATTTTCGACAAGAGCTGCGCCCGCTGCCATGGCCCGGAGGGGAAAGGCGACGGCAAGGAATCCGATCCTAACAACCCCGCCGCCGATCTGACCGACACCTTCCGCGCCGACCTGAACCCGGATGGCGTCATGTTCCATCGCGTCACCAGTGGGAAGCCGCCGGTGATGCCGGCCTTCAAAAGCCAGCTCACGCCGCAGGAAATCTGGACGGTCGTCGCGTACGCCAAATCGCTGCGGAAGCCTTCGTAACCGGCCGCTCGGGCGTTTGCCTCCGTCAAACCACTGAGCTACGATTAGTGGTTTAGACAACCGAGGAAATCGCGCTAGAAGCTATCTCACAAACCAGCTGCCCTGCGCTGCGAGCGAGCGCGCGAGCGAGCCACGCGAACGGAGCGCGCCGGCGAAGCGGCGCGCGAGAGAGCGTGTAGGGGAGTCCGAGGGGCGAAGCCCCTCGGATAAGACCAGAGGCATGCCCGACACCGGCACCAACAGGGCCGACGCCGCCAATCTCGTCGTCCGCGGCGCGCGCACGCACAACCTCAAGAACATCGACGTCACGCTGCCGATCGGCAAGCTGATCATCGTCACCGGCGTCAGCGGATCGGGAAAGTCGTCGCTCGCCTTCGACACGATCTACGCCGAAGGGCAGCGGCGCTACGTCGAGTCGCTCTCGGCCTACGCCCGGCAGTTCCTCGAGCGGATGGAGAAGCCGGATGTCGATCGCATCGACGGCATCTCGCCGGCGATCGCGATCCGGCAGAAGAACAGCATCCGCAATCCGCGCTCGACCGTCGGCACGACGACCGAGATCCACGACTACATGCGGCTGCTGTTCGCGCGCGTCGGCCGCACGTTCTGCCGGAACTGCGGCCGCGAAGTCGTCCGCGAAACGGCCGAGGTCGTCGCGCGCCAGCTCGGTCGAGCTCGCCGCCGGGCACGCGGCTGCTGCTCGGGTTCGACCTGCCGGTCGTCGAAGCGCGCGCCGGTCGCGCGCGACGCCGCAGGCCGAAGTCGACGAGCTCAGCGAAGTGGTCGAGGAAAACGGCGACGCGCAGGACGCGACAGGGCCGGTCCAGGTCCGCCGCGCGGGCGCATCAGAGTCGCCGGCGAACCAGCGCGCGATCGCCGAGACGATCGAGGCGCTCCGCCGCAAGGGGTTCGGCCGCCTGCTGGTCGACGGCCGCGCGGTCGGCCTTCGACGACGTCGAGCCGGCCGCGCTCGCGGGACGGACGATGCTGCAGGTGGTCGTCGATCGCGTGCAGCTCGAGCGGCGAGCGACGAGGACCGGCAGCGGCTGACCGATTCGATCGAGACCGCGTATCGCGAAGGCGGCGGCGCGGCGTGGGCGGTCGAGTCGGTAGTCAGTAGTCGAGAGTCGGTAGTCGCGCTCGGCCACAGGCGAGTCCCAGCACCGACCCCGAGCCCCGAGTCCACGTGTTCTCCGAGCGCTTCGAGTGCCGCGCGTGCGGCATCGCGTACGAGGATCCGCAGCCGCGGCTGTTCTCGTTCAACAACCCGTTCGGCGCCTGTCCGACCTGCCACGGCTTCGGCAACATCATCGAGCTCGACATGGATCTGGTCGTGCCCGATCCGTCGAAGTCGATCCCGCAGAACGCGATCGAGCCGTGGAGCAAGCCGCACTACCGCGCGCAGCTCGCCGAGCTGAAGCGGGCGGCGCGGAAGCAGCAAGGTCCGCGCTCGACGTGCCGTGGTCCGAGCTGACCGACGAGGAGAAGCGGTTCGTCGTCGAGGGCGGCGACGACTACGACGGGATCCGCGGGTTCTTCCGCTGGCTCGAGCGCAAGAAGTACAAGGTTCACGTCCGCGTGTTCCTCAGCCGCTATCGCGGCTACCTGACCTGTCCGGACTGCGGCGGCGCGCGGCTGCGGCGCGAAGCGCGCGACGTGCGGGTCGCCGGTCGGACGATCGATCAGGTGTCGGCGCTCACGGTGCGCGAGGCGCAGCAGTTCTTCGCCACGCTCGAGCTGATCGCCGAAGGAAACGGCGATCGCCGAGAAGGTGCTGAAGGAGATCCGGCGGCGGCTGTCGTTCCTGAGCGACGTCGGGCTCGACTACCTGACGCTCGATCGGCTGTCGTCGACGCTGTCGGGCGGCGAGGCGCAGCGCATCAACCTGGCGACGTCGCTCGGATCGGCGCTCGTCGGCACGCTGTACGTGCTCGACGAGCCGTCGATCGGCCTGCACTCGCGCGACAACCTTCGGCTCATCGACATCCTCCGGCAGCTGCGCGATCAGGGCAACACCGTGCTCGTCGTCGAGCACGACGCCGACATGATCAAGGTCGCCGATCACATCGTCGATCTCGGGCTCGGCGCGGGCGAGCAGGGCGGCCGCGTCGTCTTTTCCGGGACGCTCGACGGCCTGATGCACGAGCCGCGGTCGCTGACGTCGAAGTACCTCCGGCAGGAGCTGGCGATTCCCGTGCCGACGACGCGACGGCGCGGCACCGGGCAGAAGATCCGGCTGCTCGGCGCCGCGCGAGCACAACCTCAAGAGCATCGACATCACCATTCCGCTGAACACGCTGACGTGCGTCACCGGCGTCAGCGGATCGGGCAAGTCGACGCTCGTGCACGACGTGCTCGTACGCGGCGATCAAGCGCGCGAAGGGCGGCTGGGACAAGCGCGTCGGCGCGCTTCGGCAAGCTCGAAGGCGTCGAGTTCATCACCGACGTCGTGCTGGTCGATCAGGCGCCGATCGGCCGGACGCCGCGATCGAATCCGGTCACCTACCTCAAGGCGTTCGATCCGATCCGCGAGCTGTTCGCCGCGACCAAGGACGCGCGATCGCGCGGGCTGACGGCGAGCCACTTCTCGTTCAACGTGCCGGGCGGCCGCTGCGAGGCCTGCCAGGGCGAGGGCGAAGTCCGCGTCGAGATGCAGTTCCTCGCCGACGTCTTCGTGCCGTGCGATCAGTGCGACGGCAAGCGCTTCAAGCCGCAGGTGCTCGAGGTGCGCTACCGCGGCCGCACGATTCACCAGGTGCTCGATCTCACGGTCCGCGAAGCGCTGACCTTCTTCAGCAGCTCGCCGAAAGTGCTGCGCCGGCTGCAGGTGCTCGACGAGATCGGCCTCGGCTACCTGCGCCTCGGGCAGCCGGCGACGACGCTGTCGGGCGGCGAGGCGCAGCGGATCAAGATCGCCGCGCACCTGTCGTCGCACGGCGGCGAGCGCCTGCTCTACATTCTCGACGAGCCGACGACCGGGCTGCACTTCGACGACATCGCCAAGCTGCTCACCGCGTTCCGGAAGCTGCTCGAAGCCGGGCACACGCTGCTCGTCATCGAGCACAACCTCGACGTGATCAAGACCGCCGACTACATCATCGACCTCGGGCCCGAAGGCGGCGAGGACGGCGGAGCGATCGTCGCCACCGGCACGCCGGAGCAGGTCGCACAGATCGAAGCGTCGCACACCGGGCGCTATCTGCGGCCGGTGCTCGCCGAGGGGCGGTCGCACGCCTACGCGGCGGGCAGGTAAGGCAGGTGAGACAGGAGGGCAGGTGAGCAGGATTGTTTCGCTCGCGCTCATCCCACTCGCGATCAGCGTCGTGTCCGGCCGTACCAGTACGGCTCGCGAGGTCCGCCTAAAGGCGGACACTACGGAGGTCCGCCTGAGGGCGGACGCTACGCGACAACCCGTAGTGTCCGGCTTTAGCCGGACGATGACCCAGGCCGCTCAACCGTCATTCGACGCGGCGATCTCCGATCTCAAGAGTCCCGACCGCGACACTCGCCTGCGTGCGGTCCGTCTGCTGAAGGACGCGGGCCGCCCTGAAGCCGCGCTGCCGCTCGTCGCGCTCCTCAGCGACGCCGACGACGAGATTCAGTACGAAGCGATCGGCGCCGAGCTGAACATCTTCCTGGCGGAGAAGGTCGTCTCGAAGAGGCGGGTCGGGCTGGATCTTCGAGGTGCGCAACCGTGTGCTGGCCGAAGCCGCGTTCTCGGCAGGCCCGCTCGCGCTCGGCGTGCATCCGGTGCCGCACGGAACTGCTGACGGCGCTGCTCGCCGCCGTTCCCGACGACAACGCGTATGTCGGGCTAGAGGCGCTGTACGCGTTCGGCACGCTCGCCGTCGGATGCCGCGGGGCCTGCGCGGAGCAGATGCTGCGCAGCCGCGGCCCCGGAGTTCGCGGCGTTCGTCGGCGCCGCGGAGCCCGAGCAGCGGATCGCGCGCTGCGCGTCGCTCGGCCGCGTGTTCGCGAGACGGGCCGACGATCCGCCCGGTCGACGAGAGTGCTCGGCGACGCGGTTGTGCTCGCCTTGAACGATCGGGATCGGTTGGTCCGCACCGCGGCGCTGCGCCGCGCTCGGCGCGATGCGCTACGAGCGCGCGGTTCAGGCGTTGACCGAGTTGCTCCAGCATTTCCGCAGCGGCGCAGTGGCCGACGAGCTCCTCGACGCGCTCGCCCGCATCGGCCATGGCGCGAGCCGGCCGTTGCTGATCGCCGCGCTCGACACGGGCACGGTGGCCAGGAAGCGATCGGCAATCGAAGGGCTGGCGCGCATGGACGACGGCGCGGCGCTGCTCGGCGATCGAGAAATCGCTCGGCAGCGACCGCAACGAGTCGCTGCTCCTGGCGCGTGCGTTCGCGGCCGCGCGGCTTGGCAAGGGGACTCTCGAGGAGATCGTGAACGCCTTGAAGCGGAGCCGTCAGCTTGGCCGCCCTCGTGTGCTGCGCGATCAGGCAGTCGCGGTACCTGATCGAGCTGGCGCCGGGCCGGACGGCCGCGTGCTCGGCCGCCTTTGCGCAGGATCCCGATCCCGCGATTCGCGCTGACATCGTCGGATGTCGCTCGGCTTGTCGGGCGATCCCGCGGCGCTCGCGATCGTCGAGCCGGCGACCCGCGACAGCGATCCGCGCGGTGGCGGGCGCCGCGGCCCGCGCGGCGCCGCGGCTAAGCGCGGCGCGCCGGGCTTCTTGATTCCACGCGTCTTGAGCACGCTGCCACGCGCCTTCTACGATCGTCCCACGCTCGACGTCGCGCGCGACCTGCTCGGTAAGGTCCTCGTGCACCGCCGTCAGGCGGCGGTCACGAGCGGCGTGATCGTCGAAGTGGAGGCCTACATCGGCGAGGACGATCCCGCATGCCACGCGGCCCCCGGCCCGACCCGCCGCAACGAGCCGCTCTACGGGCCGCCCGGCTTTTCCTACGTGTATTTGAACTACGGCATCCACTGCCTGGTGAACGTCGTCACCGAAGCCGAAGGCTCGCCGGCCGCGGTCCTCATCCGCGCGCTCGATCCGCTCGATGGCGTCGCGACGATGAGGCGGCGGCGCGCACGCACGGTCGAAGGGCCGCCGGCATGCGGACGGGCAGCTGTCGCGACGAGCGACCTCTGCCGTGGCCCAGGCAACCTGACGATGGCGATGGGGATCACGCTCGCTGAGAACCGGCTCGATCTGACTGGCGATCGGCTGTTCGTCGAGGATCGGCGCGTGAAAGTCGGCGGGATTGCCTGGGGTCCGCGGATCGGGCATCCGCGTCGGGACCGAGCGTCCGTGGCGGGCGTGGGTCGGCCGGCCACGCCGCGGTCTCGAGCGTCCGTCCTTGACGTTAACCCCCGAAGGGAGTACTACTTATCTCACTGTGATCAGCGGAGCGTGCGTCTGTCGCTGTTGCCCCATAGAGATTTGTCGTGAGGCTGTTCCGAGCTTCCGCGGTCCAGGGTTGTCGCTATCGAGCATCGCGCTTATAGACGAATCGCACCTGACCGCGATTTCGAAGGCCCGGAAGCTCATCGCTTGCCGGGCTTTTTTTGTTTGCATGGCTGAACTCCTGCCGCTCTTCGTGAACCTGGCCGGCCGCCGCGTGCTGCTGGTCGGCGGGGGACCGGTCGCCGCCGGGAAGCTGACGCAGCTGCTCGACGGCGGGCGCCGACGTGCTGGTCGTGTCGCCCGAGGTTCATCCGACGATCGAGCAGAGCGGCGTCGCGATCGCGAGACGCGAGTTCAGTCCGGCCGATCTCGACGGCGGTCTGGCTGGTCGTCGCCGCCGCGACGCCGGAGGTCAACCGCGCGGTGGCCGGCGCCGCCGAGGCGCGCCGGGTCTTCGTCAACGCCGTCGACGATCCGGCGAACGCCACCGCGTTTCTGAGCGGCGTCGTCCGCCGCGACGGCGTGACGGTGGCCATCTCGACGAGCGGCGATGCGCCGGGGCTGACGGCGCTGCTGCGCGAGGCGCTGGACGCGATCCTGCCGCGCGACCTCGGCCGCGTGGATGGACGAAGCGCGGCGCGTGCGAGCGGTCTGGAAGCGCGATCAGGTGCCGATGGACGCGCGCGAAGCCGCTGCTGCTCGAGGCGCTGAACGATTTGTACCGGTCGCCGACAGGGAGGTCGTCGCGAGCCGATGACAGGGTCACGTGTCGCTGGTCGGCGCGGGCCGGGCGATCCGGGCCTTCTGACGCGGACGGCGGTCGCGCGTCTGCGGGCGGCCGATCTGGTGCTGTACGACGCGCTCGTCGACGAGCGCATCCTGAAGATCGCCCGCCGGGCGCAGCGCTTCTTCGTCGGCAAGCGCGCGGGCCGTCACGCGCTGTCGCAGGAAGACATTCACGCCGTGATGATTCGTGCCGCGAAGCGCGGCCGGCGCGTCGTGCGGCTGAAGGGCGGCGATCCGTTCGTCTTCGGTCGCGGCGGCGAAGAAGCGCTGGCGCTCGGAGCGGCCGGCGTGCCGTTCGACGTCGTGCCGGGCGTGACGAGCGCCTTTGCGGCGCCCGCGCGCCGCGGGCATTCCGGTGACGCATCGCGGGCTGTCGGCCGCGGTCCTCGTGGTCAGCGGTCACGACGAAGAGGTCTTCGCGTCGGCCGTCGCCGCGCTCGAGCCGTCAGCGGCGTGACGATCGTCGTGCTGATGGGCCTCGGCGCGCCGTGCGGCGATTGCGCCGCGGCTCATCGATCGCGGCTGGCCGGCCGACACGCCGGCGGCGATCGTCGCCGACGCGTCGCGTCCCGATCAGCGAGGCCTGGCGCGGCACGCTCGGGGAACTCGCCGCGGACGCGCGCGTCCGGGGGCGGGGCCGCCGGATTGCCGTCGGGGCAGGGGCCGACTGCGTCGGCAGTTGGACAACGTCGATGGCCCGGCGTCCATCGTGATCGGACGGCGTCGCTGACGACGTGGATTTGACCGACGATGTCCGGTCGCGGATCGACGAGCGTCGCTAGCCGGACCGTGAAGGAACAACGCAATGCCTCCAACTGAAAACACGCACGGCCGGACGCGGTTGTCGTTCGCCAGCGTGGCCGACATCGACGAGTTCGTCGCGACGCTCGAGCGGTACGAGCGCGGCGAGCTCACGCCGGATCAGTGGCGGGCGTTCCGGCTGGTGCGCGGCACCTACGGTCAGCGCCAGGCGGCCGACGCGCAGATGCTGCGCGTCAAGGTCCCGCAGGGCATCCTCACCGCCGATCAGCTGAGCGCGCTCGCCGACGTGGGCGAGCGGTATTCGCGTCGGTTCGGCCACATCACGACGCGTCAGAACATCCAGTTCCACTTCGTCAAGCTGCACGACGTCGAGCCGGCGATGCGGCGGCTCGCCGAGGCGGGCGTCACCACGCGCGAAGCGTGCGGCAACTCGGTGCGCAACATCACCGGCGTGTCCGTACGCCGGCGTGTCGGCGATCGAACGCTTCGACGTCACGCCGTACGCCGAAGGGCTGACGCGCTTCCTCCTCCGGCATCGTCTCAGCTCGACGCTGCCGCGCAAGTTCAAGATCGCGTTCGAGGGCTGCGGCGAGGATCACATCGCGACCGCGATCAACGATCTCGGCTTCCACGCGCGAGCTCGCGCGCCGACGGCACGCGCGGATTCCGCGTCACGGCCGGCGGCGGCACGGCGATCATGTGCAAGTCGGCGGGCGTCATTCACGACTTCATGCCGGCCTCCGGAGATCCTGCGCGTCGCCGAGGCGGTGCTGCGCGTGTTCAAGCAGTTCGGCGACTACGAGCACAAGCAGCGGAACCGCATGAAGTTCATGATCAAGGAGCTCGGCTGGGATCGCTGGAAGGCCGAGTACGACCGCGCGCTGGCTGCGTGCGAGGCCGAGGGCGTGCCGCTGCTCGAGATCGATCCGCCGGCGGCCGAGGCGGCGCCGGCGTGGACGCGCGACGAAGCGCCGTCGCCGAACCTGATCGCGTCGCGCGTCGCCGCGGTCCAGCCCGTCGGTCCCGGGCATCACGCCGACGCTCGTCCCGGTCTATCATGCCCGGGCGACGAGGCGTACGCGCGCTGGCGCGCCACCAACGTCCGGCCGCAGAAGCAGTTCGGCTACGTCATCGCCACCGCGACGGTGCCGCTCGGCGACCTCACCAGCGAGCAGATGCGTGTGATCGGCGAGCTGGCGCGCGCCTACAGCGACGGCACCGTGCGCGTGACGATGGATCAGAACCTGGTGTTCCGGTGGGTCAGCGTCGGCGACGTGCGCGAGCTGTATCGGCGGCTGTCGGCGGCCGGCCTGGGCCTCGCGGAGGCGGCCACGCGTGGCCGACGTCGCCAGCTGCCCGGGCGCGGAGTCGTGCCGCCTGGCGGTCACGCAGTCGCGCGGCCTCGGACGGCTGCTCGAGGATCACCTGCGCGAGCCGGCCCGATCTGATCGCCGCGGCCGACGGCGCGCGCATCAAGATCAGCGGCTGCCCGAACGGCTGCGGTCAGCACCACATCGCGACGCTCGGCTTCCAGGGCAGCGTCCGCCGCGTCGGCGCGAAGGCGGTGCCGCAGTACTTCGTGATGGTGGGCGGCGGCACGACCGAGGACGGCGCGAGCTTCGCGCGGACCGCCGCGAAGATTCCGGCGCGCCGCATGCCCGAGGTCGTCGAGCGGCTGATCGCCTTCTACCAGCGCGAGCGGCAGGAGGGCGAATCGGCGCCCGACGTTCTTCCAGCGCGTCGACGTCGCGCGGGTCACCAGCGAGCTGCGACGACCTGCAGAGGATGACCGCCGCCGACGCGGTCCCGCTCGACTTCGTCGATCTCGCCGAGACCGGCGAGTTCGCGCCGGAGGTCATGGACGGGGAGTGCTCGGCGTAGCGATCGGTGGAATCTGAGATTCAGATTTGAGATTCAGATTGGCGGACTTGATTGGCTGCCGTCTGACGTAGCCGACTATCTCAATCTGAATCTGAATTCTGAATCTGACTTCTGATATCCACGAATGTGGATGTGTTGATAAAAGTTCTTGCGCCTGATTTCTGCGGCTCTGGTATACCTCGGGCGTCGTGCCGCTGAACTCGTTCCAGACCTCCGGCAACAGCCCGGCGACTCCGGCAGCGTCGCCGGCGCGCTGTCGCGTCGGCATTCTCGGCTTCGGCACCGTCGGGTCCGCCATCGCCAGGCGTCTCACCAGTCCCGACTCTCCCTCCATCCTCCAGCTCACGCACATTTGCGATCGCCGCGCCCGCGAGAAGCGCGCACGGCAGCCCGAACCGCTCGCCAGCCGCCTGGCCTGGACCGACCGGTTCGACGACCTGCTGGCCAGCGACGTCGACATCATCGTCGAAGCCGTCGTCGGCGCCGAGCCGGCGGGGGACTACGTGCGCGGCGCGCTGCTGGCGGGCAAGTCGGTGGTCACCGCCAACAAGCAGGTCGATCGCGCACCACGGGCACGCGCTGCTCACGCTGGCCGAGCGGCAGGGGCGGCAGCTTCGCTTCGAAGCCGCCGTCGGCGGCGCGATGCCGATCGTGCGCGCGCTGAGCGACGGGCTGGCCGGCGAGCGCATCACCCGGATCGACGCGATCCTGAACGGCACCACCAACGCCGTCCTGTCGCAGGATGGACGAGACCGGCTGCGCGCATGGACGAGGCGATCGCCGACGCGTGCGCGCGCGGCTACGCGGAGGCCGATCCGTCGGCCGATCTCGACGGCCGCGATGCCGCCGCCAAGCTCGCGATCCTGTGCGCGATTGCCTTCGGCCTCCGCGTCGCGCCCGGCGACATCGAGACGCGCAGCGCCGCGGAGCGTGCTGCCCGACGACTTCCGGAAGGCGCGCCAGCGCGGCGGCACGATTCGCCAGATCGCGCACGCGGAATTCGACCGCGACCGGTCGAGCCTGGTCGCGCCTGGGTCGCGCCGATCGTTCGTGCCGGCGGCGTCGGTGTTCGCGCGGGCGGCCGGACCGCAGAATGCCGCGATCATCACCGGCGCGTATGCGGGCGAGATCACGTTGACCGGGCAGGGCGCCGGCGGCGACGCCACGGCCGTCGCCGCGCTCGGCGACCTGCATCGCGATCGCGCGCGACCGCGCGGCGATCGTGCCGGCGCCGGTGCTGAGAGAGCCCGCCGAGATTCGCGGACTGACCGATCACAAGCTCGCGGAGGCCGTGTGAGCGCGCTGATTGGACTGCAGTGTCATCTGTGCAAGGCGACGTTTCCGGCCGATGCCACCTACGTGTGCGACAAGTGTCTCGGTCCGCTCGAGCCGGTCTACGACTACGGCGCGATCAAGCTGACGCGCGACGAGATCGACCGGCGGCCGAAGAACCTCTGGCGCTATCGCGAGCTCCTGCCGATCACCGGCGAGCCGCAGACCGGCTTCCACTCCGGCTTCACGCCGCTCGTGCGGTGCACGCGGCTGGCCGATCGGCTCGGCGTCCGCGAGCTGTACATCAAGGACGATTCGGTCAATCATCCGACGCTGTCGTACAAGGACCGCGTCGTCGTCGGTGGCCGCGACGCGCGCCGTCGAGCTCGGCCTCGACGTGCTGGCCTGCGCGTCGACCGGCAATCTCGCCAACAGCGTCGCGGCGCACGCCGCGCGCCTCGGGCTCGAGTGCTGCGTCTTCATCCCCGACAACCTCGAGGCCGGCAAGGTGCTCGGGTCGGCGATCTTCGGTCCGACGATTCTGGCCATCGCCGGCAACTACGACGATGTGAACCGGCTGTGCACGCAGGTGGCCGATCGGCTCGGGTGGGGGTTCGTCAACATCAACCTGCGCTCGTACTACGCCGAAGGCGCGAAGACGCTACGGCTTCGAGATCGTCGAGCAGCTCGGCTGGCGCTTCCCGCAGCACCTCGTGTCGCCGGTCGCCGGCGGGACGCTGCTGCCGCGAATCGCCCGAGGCTTCCGCGAGCTTCGGCAGATCGGCCTCGTCGACGGCGAGCTGCCGCGCATCCACGCGGCGCAGGCCGCGGGCTGCGCGCCGGTCGTGAGCGCGCTCGAGAGCGGCGCCGAGCATCCCGAGCCCGTACGCCCGACACGATCGCCAAGTCGATCGCGATCGGCAACCCGGCCGACGGCTACCAGGTGCTGCAGACGGTCCGCGGGACCGGCGGCTCGGGTTCAGCCGTGAGCGACGACCGAGATCGTCGACGCGATTCGTCTCCTCGCCGAAACCGAAGGCATCTTCACCGAGCCGGCCGGCGGCACCACGCTCGCCGGCACGATCGATCTGATCAAGCGGGGCGTCGATCGGTCCCGACGAATCGGTCGTCGTCTGCGTCACCGGCAACGGCTACAAGACCGCCGAGGTCGTCGCCGGTCAGCTCGTCGAACCCGTCCGCCTCAGCCGCGCGTTCAAGGAATTCGAAGCCTGGTGGGAGGGGCGCCAGGCGATCGCGTAGGGCGTCGCCCTTCCCCCGGCCAGCCCCCACGACCCAACCCCACCACTGGTCCGCGTGTTGCACAGTTCAGCCGCAGGAGGCGAACCTCATGCGCTGGACCCCGGGCGATCGCGGAAACATCCAGGACATGCGCGGACGATCGGGCGCCATGCGCGCCGGATCCCTTGGCATCGGCGGCCTGCTGGTCGCCCTGGTACTGAGCTGGGCCACCGGCGTGGACTTCCTGTCGCTGCCTGGGCGGCGATCGGCATCCTCGGAAATCGCTCGGCACCTCGGGACAACCGGTCGAGACCACGCCGCAGGAAGAGCGGATGGTCGACTTCGTCGACAACGTGGCCGACGGATGTCGCAGGAGACCTGGGAGGGCCTTCTCGGCAACCGCTACCAGCGCACCCAGGTGGTGCTGTTCCGCGATGCCATCGACTCCGCGTGCGGCTTCGCCCAGGCCGCGACGGGTCCCTTCTATTGTCCGAGCGATCGGAAGGTCTACCTGGATCTCGGATTCTTTCGCGAGCTGTCCGGCCGCTTCGGAGCGCCCGGCGACTTCGCGCAGGCGTACGTCATCGCCCACGAGTTCGGTCATCACGTCCAGAACCTGCTCGGCCTGACCGCCCGCGTGCAGCAAGACCCGAGGCCCGGGGCATCGTCGGCCTCCGTCGCCCTGGAGCTGCAGGCGGACTGCTTCGCCGGGCTCTGGGGCCATGCGGCGTCGCAGCAGGGCCGGTTCGAGGCTGGCGGTGTCGAGCTCGATCCCGGCGACGCCGAAGAGGCGCTGCGTGCGGCCGCGTCGATTGGC
Source organism: uncultured Acidobacteriota bacterium (assembly GCA_963825245.1). GTDB lineage: Bacteria > Acidobacteriota > Vicinamibacteria > Vicinamibacterales > CAVVIG01 > CAVREM01. Next base: position 149,838 of record CAWGSJ010000008.1, on the reverse strand, counting down.
GACGACCGCCTGCAGCGCATGTCCTCCGGCCGGGTTGCGCCCGAACGATTCACGCACGGCAGTTCGGCTCAGCGAGTCGAGTGGTTCCGCCGCGGGATCGAGTCGGGGGATCCGGAGAGGTGTGACACGTTCGCGAGGGCGACGCAATAAACATCGTTCTACGTTCTAACGGTGCAATTTTCTCTTCCGTCGATACAGCACGAATCCACCCACCACTGCAACCGCGAAGGCGCCCCGGAGCAGGGTGGTTTTCATGGTGTCGACCGTCGCGGCCGGCTGCGGAAGGGTGCCGTCGTACCGCAAGACAGGATTGAGGTACATCGTCGTTCGCGGCGCCCGGATCGCGGTTCTGATGTAAGTGTCGGAGGGCTCGAAGACGTATGACGCCGTCAGCGCGTCGGGGACGGTCTTGCGGACGACGCCGTCCTGGCCGATGAAGTCGAACGTCGACGGTTCGCCGCTGGTCGCCACGGTCAGGGTCCAGTCGCTGACCGTCGCGCTCTTGAAGACTGTGTCGGCGGCGTCCTGGTTGGTGCGGACGACGGCATACGAACGTCCTGCCTTGAGGGCCGCGACGACGTCCGGGGTGTCGCCGGAAGGCGCATTGATCATCGTCCAGGCGGCGCCGAGCCGCTCGCGGTCGTCGAGATCGTGGTTGTCGTCGTTGCCAATGCCCCAGACGGCGCGGCCGCTCGAGAGCGCCGCGTCCCAGGCCGCGTCGTGCGGGAACTGGCCGTTGAAGACCTCAATCAGCTGGTAGCCGGTGAGCTCCTGCAGGTCGTCGTCGTCGTAGGCGTTTCGCGATTCGGGATGGACGATCGCGACGAGGTCGGCGGTTGCCGCCACCCGGTCGATGATGAACTGCTGGTGGCTGCGCGACTGCCAGAGCGGGAAGTCGAACCAGTCGACCTGCCGGGCGCCGATCGCGAGCTGGTGGTGCTTGCCGATGTTGTAGCCGTGCTCGTACGCCGGAATCGTCGTCACGCCGTCGTGCGCGGCGATCTGCTGGTAGTTGGAGACGCCGGCGACCGAGTAGCCGAGACTCTTGTAGCGCTCGACGACCTCGTTCATTCGACTGGCTGGCCGTTGGTGAACCCGAGCCATGCGCGCCCGTGCGCGTGGAGGTTGGCGCGCTGCCATGTGCCGCTCGGTGCGTGCGTACGGATTGAAGAGGTGCGTCGCCCGAAAACGGGGCGGGCTCGGGAAACCGGTAGACGGGCGCGCAGGCGTACGGGAGCCCCAGGACCACGCCGAGCGTGGCGAGGGCCCACTTCAACGCCCGAATCGGAAACGACCCCCCCACGGCCGGCGCACGCTCCTCATCTGACGACGCCGCCGTGACCGGTGTGTCCTTCACGAGCGCGTACTCGAGGCTGTCGACGAGCGCCTGCAGGCTGGCCTCGACGATGTTGTCGTTGACGCCGACCGTGCCCCACTCCGACGTGCCGTCGCTCGACTCGATCAGCACGCGCGTGCTGCGCGGCCGTGCCGCTGCGTCGAGTCGATGATGCGCACCTTGTAGTCGGTCAGCCGCACCTGCTCGAGCTGCGCGGTAGAAGCTGCACCAGCGCGGCGCGCAGCGCCGCGTCGAGCGCGTTCACCGGGCCGTCGCCATCGGCGACGCGTGTGCGCCGGATTCCTCGCCGACGCGCACCTTGACGGTCGCCTCGCACACCGACGTCTCGCCGTCGCGCCGCACCGACACGTGATAGGCGTCGACGACGAACGGCGGCGGCGTCGTCCGTGAGCGCGCGGCGGATGAGCAGCGCCAGCGATCCGTCGGCCGCCTCGAACTCGTAGCCCTGATGCTCGAGCTCCTTGATGCGCGCCAGCATCTCGCGCAGCTGCGGGCGTGCTGTTGGTGACGTCGAAGCCGAGCTCGCGCGCCTTCATCACGATGTTGCTGCGGCCGGCGAGATCGCTGATGAGCACGTGGCGCGTGTTGCCGACGAGCGCCGGGATCGATGTGCTCGTAGCTGCGGATCACCTTCTGGACCGCGTTCACGTGCGTGCCGCCCTTGTGCGAGAAGGCCGCGGCGCCGACCCAGGGCAGCCGCGGATTCGGCCGGATGTTCGCGGTCTCGTCGACGAACTGCGACAGCTCCTTCAGCTGCGCGAGCGACTCCGGCGGCACCGACGGCGGCGGTACTTGAACTCGCAGGATCGGCATCACGCTCGTCAGGTTGCAGTTGCCGGTGCGCTCGCCGTAGCCGTTGAGCGTGCCCTGGACGTGCGTGGCGCCGGCGTCGAGCGCGGCCAGCGCGTTGGCGACGCCGAGGCCGATGTCGTCGTGCGTGTGGATGCCGAGCCGCGCCGTCGAGGCCGCGCGCGCGCGTAGCGCGTGATCTCGAGCGATCTCGGCGGGCAGCGATCCGCCGTTCGTGTCGCAGAGCGTGACGACGTCGGCGCCGGCCGCGCTCGGCCGCCTGCCAGGTGGCGAGCGCGTACTCGCGGTCGTCCTTGCAGCCGTCGAACGCGTGCTCGGCGTCGTAGACGACGAACTTGCCGTGCTGCCTTCAGGAAGCGCACGGTGTCGCGCGATCATCGCCAGATTCTCTTCGGGCGTCGTCTGCAGCACCTCGAGGACGTGCAGCAGCCAGGTCTTGCCGAAGATCGTGACGACCGGCGTGCCGGCGTCGAGCAGCAGCCGCACCTGGTCGTCGTCGTCGACGCGCGACGTCCTTGCGGCGCGTCGAGCCGAACGCCGCCAGCCGCGCGCGGCGGAACGTGCGGTGCTTCGCCTGCTCGAAGAACTCGATGTCCTTGCGGGTTCGAGCCGGGCCAGCCGCCCTCGATGTAGTGCACGCCGAAGGCGTCGAGCCGCTCGGCGATGCGCAGCTTGTCGGCGACCGAAAAGGTGATCGCCTTCGCCCTGCGTGCCGTCGCGCAGGGTCGTGTCGTAGATTTCGATCGGTCATGGGCAGCTTCCATTGTATCGGCGCAGAGGGAGCATCGAGGACTCAGTGCCAGTTGCGCGACTCGAGTTGCTCAGCTGCCGATCGACGCGGTCGAGCAGTTCGACGATGTGGATGACCTGCGACGCGGCTGGCCGGCGGCGCGCGCGCGGCGCGAATCTGCAGGATGCAGCCCGGGTTCGACGTGACGACCAGGTCCGGCGCCGGCGTCGGCGATGTGCGCGGCCTTGCGGCGGCCGAGCGTCGGCGGCCATCTCCGGCTGGACGAGGTTGAAGATGCCGGCGCTGCCGCAGCAGATGTCGGCTCTCGGCGAGCGGCACCAGCGTCAGCGCCGGGAATCGACTGCAAGCAGCGCGCGCGGCTCGCGCGCGCACGCCCTGCGCGTGCGCGAGGTGACAGGCGTCGTGGTACGCGACGCGCGCATGGCAGCGGGTGGCGCGGCGCGCCGGGGCGGCAGGCCGCGCGAGCGTCTCGGTGACGTCGCGGACCTTCGCGGCGAAGCGCGCGGCCCGCGCCGGCCCACGCCGGGTCGTCGGCAGCAGCTCGCCGTACGTCTTCATCGTCGAGCCGCAGCCGGCGGCGTTGACGACGATCTGCGTCGACCTGATCGGTAGCGCTTCGAACGCCGCGATCAGCTGCGCGCGCGAATGCGCGCGCGTCCTCGTCGCTGCCCGGCGTGGAGCGCCAGCGCGCCGCAGCAGCCCTGCGCGGCGGGCGCGACGACGTCGCAGCCTTCGGCGGCCAGCACCCGTGACGGTCGCCTCGTTGACGTCGCCGAAGAACACGCGCTGCACGCAGCCGGTGACGAGGCCGACGCGCAGCCGCTGGTCGCCCGCGGCGCGGCGTGTGCGCTCGGCGACCTCAGCGCGTCCCGACGGCGCCGTCCGGCGCGAGCGTCAGCAGAGTTCGCGGAGCCGCGGCGGCAGCAGCGCCAGCAAGCCTGGGCAGCGGCGGAGGCAGCTGGACGAGCGGCGAGCGGCAAGCGCGAGCAGCCGCAGCCGCGCCGGGATACGGCAGGACGCTGGAACAGCAGCGCGCCGGAACAGCCGATCGCCGACGGGCGCGTCGTGATGGTGCTCGATGGCGGCGCGCGTCTCCTCGATGAGCGGCGCGTAGCGCACGCCGGACGGGCAGGCCGTCTCGCACGCCATGCAGCCGAGGCAGGTGTCGAAGTGCTCGACGAACGGCGCCGCTCATGCCGACGCGGCCCTCGACGCCGGCGCGCATCAGGTAGATGCGGCCGCGCGGCGAATCCATTTCCTGCCCGAGCAGCAGGTAGCTCGGACAGGTCGGCAGGCAGAAGCCGCAGTGGACGCACTTGTCCATCAGCGGCTCGAGCGGCGCGAGCGTCGGCGAACTGCCGTGCTCATAGGCCGCCGGGGCCGCCGCCGGGATTGAGGATGCCGTTCGGATCGAACCGCGCCTTGACGGCCCGCATCAGCGAGCGGCTGCCGGCGAGTTCGCCCCAGACGTCGAGCGATCCTCGAGCGCAGGTGAGGCCGTCGACGCACGACGGCCGAGCCGCCGCGGCGACGGCGTCGCAGCGCTCGCAGCTCGTCGAGCCAGCTCGCGGCGCGCGTGGTCGGCGCCGTCGAGCGCGCACGTAGAGCACGCCGAGCGCCGCGCGTCCGGCCGCGCGCCAGCGGACGCGCCGCGCCTGATCGCAGCAGCTCGGCGACCTCCGTCGGCAGGACGCGCGACCTTCGACCGAGCACGCCCTCGACCGCGCCGCCCCAGACCGTCCGTTCGTAGCCGCTCCACAGCGAGCGTTCCTCGTCGCCGGCCACGACCGCGGCGTCGCGCGCCCTGCGGCGAGGCACAGGCGAAGCCGCCGCGTCCGCCTGCACGTCGGCGGCGCGCGCGGTCGACTCGAAGCGGACGAGCAGACGCGGTGCGGCGGCGATTCGAGCTCGATGGCGGAAGGCGCGAGTCGGCGACGCGGCCAGCGGCGAGCGCCAGATCGGCGCACGGCGCGCGCGTTCCGAGCCGTCGCGACGACCGTGCGCGAGGCCGGCGCGCAGCGGCGCCAGCTTGAACGTCGCGCTGCGTGATGACGCGCGAGGCAGCCGAAGCGACCCGCAGAGCAGCCGCGCGAGATCGTAGCCGGCGACGTTCTTCACGACGCGTGCCGCCGGCCTTGGCGACGCGTGCCGTCGGCGAGCACCATCTCGATGCCGATGATCAGATCGCGCGGCGCGCCGTAGCGATGGCGCCGCGGGCCGCTGTCGTTGGTGGCGACGATGCCGCCGATGGTCGCGCGGTCGGCGGCCGGCGGATCGAGCGGCAGCCACTGGCCCGACCGGGCCAGCACCGCGTTCACCGTCGCCGAGCGTCGCGCCCGCGCCGAAGCGTCGCGGTCAGATCGCCGGCGCAGTGATCGATGCTGGCGCGCAGCGCCGTCGTCGACAGGATGGCAGCGCGCCCGGCGGCGCCCGGCCCACCACCCCGATTTCGTGCCGCCGCCGCTGCGGGTACGAGCGGCGTGCGCGGTCGTCGATTGGCCTGCGGCCAGCAGGGCAGCGAGGCGTGGCGACATCCTGCCGGGGCGTGGACGACCGTCGATGCGCTCGGTCAAAACCGCTCCGCGAGGCCCGCCCGCTCGAGCGGATGCTGGCGGTAAGGCCCGGGCACTTCGCCGCAGAGCCGCGGCGTGGGAAACACCTTGCCGGGATTGCAGAGGCCGGACGGATCGAACGCGCAGCGCACGAGCTGCATCGCGTCGAGATCGTCGGGCGTGAACATCTTCGGCATGTACGCCTTCTTGTCGGCGCCGACGCCGTGCTCGCCGGTGATCGCGCCGCCCGCCTCGATGCAGTAGCTCAGGATTTCGGACGCGACCTGCTCGGCGTGCTCGGCCTGGCCGGGGATCGATTCGTCGTAGCAGATGAGCGGGTGCAGGTTGCCGTCGCCGGCGTGAAAGACGTTGCCGATGCGCAGCCCGGACCGCGCTTCGAGCTCGCGGATGCGGCGCAGCACCTCGGGCAGCCGCGTCCGCGGCACGACGCCGTCCTGCACGTAGTAGTTCGGCGAGACGCGGCCCATCGCCGCGAACGCCGCCTTGCGTCCCTTCCAGATCCGCTCGCGCGCCGGCCGCGTCGCGCGCGATTTCGACCGTCGACCGCGCCGGCGCGCCGGCAGATCGCTTCGACCATCGCGAATTGCTCGTCGACTTCGACCGTCGGGCCGTCGAGCTCGACGATCAGCACGGCGTCGGTCTTCGGAAACCCCGGGTGCACGGCGGCCTCGGCGGCATCGATCGTCAGCCGATCCATCATCTCGACGGCCGCCGGCACGATGCCGCCGCCGATGATCGCCGACACCGCTTCGCCGGCTTCGTCGATGGAGTCGAAGCCGGCCAGCAGCGTCAGCACGGCTTCGGGCCGGCGCAGCAGGCGGAGCGTCGCCTTCGTCACGACGGCCAGCGTGCCCTTCGGAGCCGACGAGCGCCGCCAGCAGATCGAGCCCGGGCGGATCGAGCGTCGGCGCCGCCGAGGTGCACGAGCTCGCCGTCGGGCAGCACCGCCTCGACGCCGAGCACGTGGTGGACGGTGAAGCCGTACTTCAGGCAGTGCGCGCCGCCGGAGTTCTCGGCGATGTTGCCGCCGATCGAGCAGACGATCTGGCTCGACGGGTCGGGCGCGTAGTAGCAGCCGAATGGCGCGACGCGCTTGCGTGATCTCCAGATTCGTCACGCCGGGCTCGACGGTGACGCGCAGGTTCGGGATGTCGATCGTCGAGGATCGCGGTTCAGGCGCGAGAGCACGATCAGCACGCCGTCGGGATGCGGCAGCGCGCCGCCCGACAGTCCGGTGCCGTGGCCGCGCGCCACGAAGGGCACGCCGGCGTCGGTGGCAGAGCCGGACGACCGCCTGCACCTCCGCGGCGCTCGGCCGGAAGCACGACCGCGCCGGGCGTCGCGCGCAGGTGCACGAGCGCGTCCGATTCGTACGTCAGCAGGTCGGTCGGATCGCTCAGCAGCCCGCCGGGCCCGACGGCTCGCGCGAGCTCGCGGCGGAAGGCGTGGCGTCGATCATCGAATGATCCTGAGCCCAGTCGGGGTCGGCGGCGGATCGGCGGGATTGACGATGCGCAGCACTCGGCCCGCAGAATAGTTCAGCACGAACAGCTCGCCGTCGGAATCGACGCCGAAGCTGCTGATGTTGCCGAGCACGCCGCCGTCCGCCGAGTTCGGCCGTGTGCTCGATCAGGCCGGAGGCCGTCGCTTCGCCGCTGCCGGCGATCGAGAGCGCGAAGGACCAGACGCGGCCCGCGACGATAGTCGGCGAAAAAGTAGCGGCCGACATAGGCCGGACCGAGGGCCGTGCCGCGATACACGAATCCGCCGGTGACGGTCTGTCCCTGAGCGTTCGCGGGTACTCGTAGATCGGATCGATCAGTGGCAAGAACGCCGGCGGCCGCGTCGTGACATTGTCGTGGGCGCCTTCGCGGTTGCGCCAGCCGTAGTTGCGGCCGCCGCGGCCGCGGGCTCGTAGTCGATCTCCTCGAACGCGCTCTGGCCGACGTCGCCGATGATCAGCGCGCCGGTGCCGCCGCGCGCGGGATCGTCGAACGAGTACCGCCACGGATTCCGCAGGCCGAACGCCCAGATCTCCGGCAGGGCGCCGGGCGGCCCGCCCGGTAGGAACGGATTGTCCGGCGGGACCGCGGTAGCCGATCGGATCGTCGTCGCGGCACGTTGACGTCGATGCGCAGCATCTTGCCGAGCAGCTCCGCCGGGTTCTGCGCGCGATGCTCGGGATCGTTCCCTGAGCCGCCGTCGCCGAGCCCGATGTACAGATAGCCGTCGGGGCCGAACGCCAGGTTGCCGCCGTTGTGGTTGGCGTACGGCTGGAAGATGAACCGGCGTGCCGCCGAACTGCAAGATCGAAGCGCGACGCAGCGGTCGGCGACGAGCGGGTCGGCGGATCGCGTGAAGCGCGCGATGACCGTGTGGCCGGCCGGGTTCGTGAAGTTGACGAAGAACCGGCCGCTCGACGCGTAGTCGGGTGCGAACGCCAGGCCGAGCAGCCCGCGCTCGCCGCCGGCGCTGATCGCGGATCGCAGATCGAGGAAGTCGGTTGGCAGCACCTGGCCTGACCTGACGGCGCGAATGCGGCCGCCCTGCTCGACGACGAACTGCACGGACGCGTTCGTCGGGTCCTGCACGATCGCCACGGGTGTCGAAAATCCGATCGCGTACACGACGGCGCGCAGCCCCGACTGGCTCTGCGCCGGGTACGCGGCGAGCAGCCACAGGATGGCCGCGAGACAGGCGGATCTTCTCATGACGGCGATAGTACCACCGAGGCTGGGGGCTGGAGGCTCGGGGCTGGAACCTCGGGCGGGAGGCTCGGATAGCCCGAAGGTCGCCCGTTAGCGGTTCAACCGCAGGTCTTGCGTCCGCGTCGCGCCTTCCGCAAGCGTCAGACGCGACGCATCCGCGGTCTGCTGCTCGAGGAACGCGGGCACGAACCACTCGCCCGGCTGCTGCGGATCGATCGCGGCCAGGAAATAGTCGCCGGGCGGCAGGCCGCGAATCTGGAACCTGCCGTTCTGATCGGGGCGGGCCGTCGTGATCTGCCGCGCCTGCGGGCGCCACAACGTCGAGTCGGTAGGGAAGGCGAGGACCGTGTATTCCGTCAGCGGCCGGCCTTGCGTGTCGGTGAGGTGCCGTTCACTTCGGTCTGGCGATCGCTGAACACCAGCGACGCGCCGGCCAGCTTCTGGCCGGTCCGCACGTCGAGCGGAGTGTCGATCATCTCGCGTCCGTCGACGACGACTGATTTCAGCGTCCAGCCTCTCGGCGTCTGCGCCCGGATCCATGTCTCGCCCAGCGGTATGCCGGTCAGTGTGAAGCGGCCGTCCTTGTCGACCCGTGCGTTGACGGTGGCCCCGAAAGTCGGATCGGCCGCCTGCGCGATGACGCGAACCTGCGTCGGGTCCGGTGGAACAGCCGCCGCGCCTAGAAAGGCGATTGTGCCGGTCAGGGTCGCGCCGGGCGTAACGACCACGACGACGTCGCTGAGATCTTCACCGACGACGGTGATCGCGGCCACGCCGTACTGCGGGAACGTGTCGTCGGTGCCGCGCGCGCGGATCACGTACCGTCCGGGCGGGACGTTCGCGATCGAGAAGAGCGCCGTCCCACCTGATGCGGCCGCCGAAATTCATGCCCGGACCGCGCCGTCCTCCCCGCTGACCCTCGACTGCGAGGTCGACGTTCCCGGCCGTGACCGGCGTGCCATCCGTGTTCGTCACGTGCCCGGTGACCTGGGCGGTGCGCACGAGCAGCACGTTGAAGTTGATGTCGAGGAGCTCGGCGCCGAGGCCGAGGGTGACGGGCGTGGCCTCGAACACCGACGGGACGCCGGGATAGTAAGTGGGCGCGTAGCCGACATCAGCATCAGCCGCGGGCGGAGCAGGAGGCGCCGGCGGGAAGCCGCGCCCGGCTGCCGCGGGGCTTCCGCGACCTCCGCGTCCGCCGCCGGCGGGGGGCGGAATCGGGCCGCCCCGTTGAAATTCGGTGCGACCGCGCTGACATAGTACTCGCCGGGGTCGAGACCCCAGATGCGATAGATGCCGCGATCGTCGGTCTGCCCTGCTGCACCGGCCGGCTCGAGCTCGCGCACACCCTGCGCGTACTGGAACCGCATCAGCCGGACCGTGATTCCGGGCATCGCTTCTCCGAGCTCGTCGGACACCGTGCCGGACACGACGCTGCCGCGTGGCATCCGGAACTCGATGCCCTTGATGTGCTGACCGGCGTCCAGCTGTAGTGGAGTGCCCGGCTGAAGCGGGCGCCGCTGCCCATAGGCGAGGCTGACATAGCCGGCTTTCTGGACGCGAACGTTGTAGCGGCCCGCGGGGAGGCCGGTAAAGTCGAAGATGCCGGCTTCGTCCGTCTGGCCGCTCCTGCCGCCGGCCTCCGAAATCAGCCGGACGATGACCAGTTTCATCGGCCGCCCCGAAACTACATCGAGCACGCGGCCGGAGATCCGAGCGGTTGATGCCGGTGCGTCGGCCTGGCTGCGAGCGGGCGTATCGCGGGCGGGCTGCTGGGCGGCCGGCTCGAGCGAGCCGAGGGTCGCGACCATTACCGCCACCGTCAAGGTTCGCCGGCGCATGTCATCTATTAGACAGGAAATCAGGGCAAAACGTTGGGCGCGCCGAAGGTGAGCACCACCCATTCGTCTTCGCGGCACTCCCAGAGGATCTCGGCTGGATGGAATGCCGCCATCACTTGATCGCGTTCGGCGGCCAGTAGTCCGCTGACGATCAACCGCCCGCAGGGACGGACGGCCGCGAGCAGCCGCCGCGCCTCGCGGGCCAGCAGCGCGCCGGTGAGGTTTGCGACCACGATCTCGGCTGTTGCAGTCGTAGAGCCTGCCGTCAGATCGGCAAGCTCCGCCACCTCGAACACCACGTCAGCAGCGTCCGGATTCAGCGCCAGGTTCCCGCGCGCGGCGTGAATCGCGTCGGGATCATGGTCGATCCCGACCACCTGCGCCGGACCGAGGCACGCCGCCGCGATGGCCAGGATCCCCGATCCAGTGCCGATGTCGAGCACCGATCGGCCTGCCAGCTCTTCCCGCTGAAGCGCGAGCAGGCACAACCGCGTCGTCGCATGGTGACCGGTGCCGAAGCCCATCGAGGGCTGGGATGATGATCGAAACGGGGCTCGAGGCTCGGGACTCGGGGCTCGGGCGGAGCGGACGGAGATCACGGAGCGATGGGTTGACCGTTAGTCGACCGACGGTGATCGGCTGAAGATTCTCCTGTGACCGTCTCGCCCAGTCTTCGTCGTCGACCTCGCGCGCGGCGATCGCGGCGCGCGGAAAGGCGGCCGCAATCGCCTGCTGAGCAGCATCGCGCGCGTTGGCGTCGCGAAAGAAAATCGTGATGGAATCGCCGCTCTGTTCGGCCGCTGTAGGGGAGTGGTCGTCGGCCACCGCGAGAACAAGCTCACCGTCAGCGCCGGTCACCGACAACGCGGGGTACAGCACCGACTAACCGAACATATCTTTTACGCGGTCGAATAGGTTTCGGTCGTCCTGTTCTTCGCCCGGCGCGCGCGGTTCGAACTGTTCCTTGGGCAGGGCTTTCGCGAGCTGTTCGAGCAAGTGACGCTGTTCCTTGTTCAGCTTCTTTGGTGTCTGCACCTGTACCGTGACGAGGAGGTCGCCGCGGCCACGGCCATTCACGTCGGGCATGCCCTTGCCCCTGAGGCGGAGCGTCGTGCCGGTCTGCGTGCCGTCGGGGACTTTTGTCCGCTCCGATCCATCGAGTGTCGGCACGATGATCTCGCCGCCCAGCGCGAGCGTCGTGAAGTTCACCGGCACCTCGCAGAACAAATGATTCCCCTCGCGGCGGAAGAACTCATGTTCCTGGACGTGGATGACGACGTAGAGATGACCGGGAGGGCCGCCGCCGGCACCGCCTTCACCCTCGTTCTGCAACCGAAGCTGCTGGCCGTTGGAGATGCCCGGAGGGATCTTCACTTTGATCTTGCGTTCCTGCGTGACGCGGCCGGCACCGTGGCAGGCCTGGCACGGCTTCGCGATAGTCCGGCCGGTGCCCCGGCACTGCGGACAGGTCACCGCGATAGTGAAGAAGCCTTGCTGGCGCCGCACCTGGCCCTGCCCGCGGCACATCGAGCAGGTCGTTGGTGAGGAGCCGGCTGCGGCACCCGATCCCTTGCAAGTTTCACAGGTTTCCTGCCGAGGGATCTGAATCGTGGGCTCGGCGCCGGTCGCGGACTCGACGAAGGAGATCTCCAGGTCGTACCGCAGGTCAGCTCCGCGCTGCGGCCCGCCGCGCCGGCGCCCGCCGCCGAACAGGTCGCCGAAGCCGAACATGTTGCCGAGGATGTCGGCGAAGTCACCGAACGTTTCGGGATCGAAGCCGGCGCCTGCGCCGGCCGCGGCACTCACGCCGGCGTGACCGAAGCGGTCGTACGCAGGCGCGCTTGCCGGCGTCGGCGATCACCGCGTAAGCCTCTGCCGCCTCCTTGAACTTCTCCTCGGCTTTCTTGTCCCCGGGGTTCCGGTCGGGGTGAAACTGCATCGCCAGCTTGCGGTAGGCGCTCTTCAGCTCGACCTCGGTGACCGTTCGAGCCACCCCGAGCACTTCGTAGTAGTCGCGCTTGCTCACGCCTTCGCCACCTTGACCATGGCGGGGCGGAGCAGCCGGTCGCCCAGCATGTATCCGCGCCGCAGCTCACCGATCACTTCACCCTCGCGGTGTTCCGGACTGGATTCGTGCAGCACGGCCTGGTGCACGTTGGGATCGAAGTCGGCGCCGAGTGCCTCGATTGGCCGGACACCCTGCTTGCGCAGCATGTCGTGCAGCTTCGCGTGGATCAGCTCGACCCCCTTCCGGTATGCGGCGGCCTCCTCGCCAGCTTCGACCTTCAGGGCCAGGTCGAAGTCGTCGACAACCTGCAGCAACTGCTGGAGCAGGTTGACGACCGTCTGATCGGCCTGCTCGCGGCGTTCGCGCTCGACGCGCTTGCGATAGTTGTCGAACTCCGCTGTCTTGCGCAGGAGCCGATCGTAGAGGTCGTCGCGCTCGTTCCTGAGCGCCGTGAGCTCGGGTGATACCGGGCTCTCGGCAGTGTCTGGCGGGTCGGACGGATCCGTCTCGGCCGGCGCTCCTGCCGGTTCTTCGAGGTCATTTTCAGCCATGTGCGATCCTAATTGGGATCGCGCAGCACGCGGGACACCGCCTGGGCCGCGCCGTCGACTACCGCTATGGCCCGTGAGTACCGCATGCGGGTCGGGCCGATCACGCCAATCGTTCCAATGCCCGTACCATCGTCGTAGGTCGAGGCCACGAGACTGAACGCACGAAGGCTGGGATCGGGATGCTCGGCGCCGATGACGACCGTGAGCCCCGGGCCATCGATGTATTCGTTCAGCAGGCGGACCAGACGCTGCTTCTCGTCGATCAACGTCAGCAGGCGCTGCAGCATCGTGAGGTTCAGGTCCTGCGCGTCCACGAGCAGCGAGGCGGCGCCGTCAACGTACAGCTCACGCTCCTCGGGCAGGTTCGTGAAGGTCGACGAGGCGAGCCGAATCGCGCGCGCCATCAGGACGTCGTAGAGCAGCCGCTCCTGGTTCATCCGTTCCAGCACGACCTCTCGCGCCCGAGGCAGCGGCAGGCCCGACAGCTCCGAGTTCAGGTAGCTCGCCGCGTGGCGGAGCTCATCGGAGGTCAGCATTTCGCCGACGTCGATGACCTTCTGCAGCACGTGGCCGCCGCGCGCCACGATCACCACCAGCACGCGGGTCGAGCTCAACGGGATGAACTCGACGCGATCGAAGACGGCCGCCTGGTGTGCCGGCCTGATCGCGAAACCGACGTGACGTGATGCCTGCGAGACGACGTGCGAGACCTGGGAAAGGACCGAGTCCATCAAACTGCCCGCGCTGTCGCGGCGGAGCCGGGCTTCGACGGCGCTCGCCGTCCGCGCCGATCGTTTCGACTCGAGCAGCAAGTCGACGTAGAAGCGGTACCCCCGGTCGGTCGGGATTCGTCCAGCGGACGTATGCGGCTGCTGCACGAACCCATCGTGCTCGAGCTGCGCGAGGATGCTGCGCACCGTGGCGGACGAGACGCCCAGCCCGGCCGCGCCGGCCAGCGTCGCGGACGGAACGGGCTCGCCCGAGTCGATGTATTCCCGCACGAGCGCCGCAAGCACGCGTCTGGGACGGTTCGTCGATTCCATTAGCACTCTGATGCTGAGACTGCTAACGATATTATACGGTATCCGCGGCGGTCCCGGCGAGCCTCCGGCTGCGCTCGAGGAGGTCGCGCGCGGCAGCGCGAGCCTTGCTCACGATTTCACGCCGGTCCAGGTGCAGCGGCTCGCCCTTGTCCACGAGGACGTCACCATCAACGATCGTCGTCCTGACGTCGGTGCCGCGCGCGGCATACACCAGCGTCGAGCAGGGGTCGTCACCCGGCACGAGGTGCGGCCGGTCGCGGTCCACCACGATCAGGTCCGCGCGCTTTCCAGGCTCGATCGACCCGATCTCTGCGTCTAGACCGAGGGCCTGTGCGCCGGCGCGTGTGGCCATCCACAATGCGTCGCGCGCCGGCAGCGCCCCCGGTCCGCTCCGCGCCGCCTGCAGCAGCGCCGCAAGCCGCATTTCCTCGAACATGTCCAGCCGGTTGTTGCACGCCGCGCCGTCGGTGCCGAGCGACACGCTGACGCCGCGGCGCCGCATCTCCGAAACCGGGGCGATTCCCGAGCCGAGCTTCAGGTTCGAGCTGGGGCAGTGAAGCACCTTGACGTCATGATCGGCGAGGAGGGCCATCTCGCGCTCGTCCACCCACACGCAGTGCGCCGCGCAGAGCCGGGGACTCGCCAGGCGGACGTGAGCAAGGTACTCGACGTTGCTCTGGCCGGTGCGGCCGCGCACCACGGCGATCTCGTCGCGCGACTCGGAGGCATGAGTATGAACGAGCAGGCCCTGCTCGGCCGAGAGTGACGCGACCGAGCGAAGCAACTCCTCCGAGCACGACACGGCAAAGCGTGGCGCGAGGGCCACGCGCAGCCGTCCGCCCGCAGCCCCATTCCACTGCCGGGCGATCGACAGGCTCTCGTCAAGCGACGCGCGCGTCTTTTCCTGGAGGCGCCGGGGCGCCTCCGGCGCGGCATCCATCATCGCCTTGCCGATCGTCGCGCGCAGGCCGGATGCGGCCACGGTTTCACACACGACCTCGGTCTCGTGCACCGTCTCCATCGTCAGCACCGCGGTCGTCCCGCTCGTGAGCAGTTCGAGCGAGGCCAGCTGCGCCGCCGCGCGGAGCGATTCCGGGTTGTGCGCGGCTTCCATCGGCCACACGCGCCGGCGGAGCCACTCGAGGAGCGGCAAATCGTCCGCGAAGCCGCGGAAGAGCGTCTGACAGAGGTGGATGTGTGTCTGAATCAGTCCAGGCAGCACATACCCGCCACCGGCGTCGACGACCCGATCGTAACGAGCGCCGGGATCGACACGACCGACCGCTTCGATCCGACCATCCCGGATCGCCACGTCGCCTGAAACGATCTCCATGCGATCGTTCATGGTGAGGATGGTGCCACCGCGGATGAGCAGGGAAGACATCGGGAGATCTTACAGTTCACACTTCCAAGTGCTCGGTTCTCGGTTCGTGTTCAAGTTCGGTTCTCCGTTCGTGGTTCGGGGGGCGTCGATTTCGCGAAAGTACTCGAACCCCGAACGCCGAACGCCGAACGCCGAACGGCGAACCCAGAATCGAACTTGAACACGAACTGAGAAGGGAGAACAGAGAAGCGTGAACTGCAGCCTTCAGGTTCTTTACACCCTAGCTTTCGGCGGCGTCCACCGCATCGCCAATTCCGACACGTCGCGGCTCTTCATCTTGCCGTGCTTCACGGCGATGAGTTCGGACAGGATGCTGACGGCGATCTCCTGGGGCGTGACGGCGCCGATGTCGAGGCCGATGGGGGCGTGGACGTGCTGCAGGAACTCGGGCGGCATCTGGTCGGTCGTCAGCGCGTCGTAGATGCGCGCGACCTTGGCGCGGCTGCCGATCAGGCCGAGGTACCGCAGATCGCGCGGCGCCAGCGCGCGCAGAGCTTCGAGGTCGTTGGTGTGGCCGCGTGTGACGATGACGACGTAGGCGTGCGGCGGAATCGTCGTCCGCTCCAGCCACGTGGGGATGTCGTCGGCGACGACCTCCGCGGCATACGGAAAGCGCTCGCGCGTTGGCGAACTTCTCGCGATCGTCGATCACATGGATGCGGAAGCCGACCTCGTTGGCGAGCCGCGCCAGGTGAGAAGCCCACGTGCCCGGCGCCGACGATGTACAGCTCGGGCGATGGCTCGATCGGCTCGATGTAGACGTCCATCTGTCCGCCGCAGATGAGGCCGGTCTCCTGGGCGAAGTCGTCGGACAGCTCGTAGTGCACGAGCTGTGGCCGGCGATTGGTGATCGCCTCGCGCGCCTTCCAGAACGCGTCGTTCTCGTAGCAGCCGCCGCCAATCGTCCCGACGATGCGGCCGTCGCCGAAGACGAGCATCTTGGCGCCCACGCGCTGCGGCGTCGAGCCGGTCGTCGAGACGATCGTGACGAGCGCGGCCGACTCGCCGCGCTCGAGCGCGTCGGCGACGGCGGAGAAGACTTCCTGGTTCATGGGCTGGGATTATAGAACTGACGGTGCCGTTCTGAACTCGGCGACCCTGAACCCTGAACCGTGAACCGAACGTGAACACGAACCGAGAACTGAGAACCGAGAAGCGTGAACGGTTGCCCCTCAGAACGATGCAGGTCGCACTGCCTGACCGGCTCGGTCCCGACCCGGAACGCTTCGCGGAACGACCGTGGGCACGCCGGGGTGGCGAGCTTGCCGCTCGTCGGATCGATGTCCACGAAGCTGATGCCGTCCGGGCACCTCGAACTCGGCGCCCGCGCGGCCGGCGAGCGCGCGCGTCATGAACTGCGTCCAGATCGGCAGCGCCGCCTGCGAGCCGGACAGGCCAAGCGGCTGGTTCTCGTCGTAGCCCGACCCAGACGACCGTCAGCAGGTCGGGCGTGAAGCCGACGAACCAGGCGTCGCGCAGGTCGTTGGTCGTGCCGGTCTTGCCGGCCGCGTCGAGCGTGAAGCCGGCCGCCCGCACGCCGGCGCCGGTGCCCTCGTTGATCACGCTGCGCATCATGTTCAGGACGAGGAAGGTCGTGTCGGCGGCCGCGACCGGGCGCGGCGCCGCGCGCGGCTTCGGCTTCACCTCGGCGCCGCCGCTCGTCGATCCGCTCGATGTGGCGGAGCGGCCGCACGACGCCGAGGTTCGGGAACATCGTGTAGGCCGTGGCGATCTCGAACGGCGTCGCTTCGAAGACGCCGAGCGCAATCGACGGATACGCCTTCGGCGGCGTGCCCGAGGCGCAGCTTGTCGCCAGAACTCGGCGACGCGCTCGTAGCCGGCCTGCTCGGCGACCTTGATCGCCGCGATGTTGCGCGAGTGCGCGAGCGCCCGGCGGAACGTGATGACGCCTTCGTACTCGCTCTCGTAGTTCTCGGGCGTCCACACCTGGTCGTCGAACTCCCACGTCGTCGGCGAATCGTCGACCAGTGACGCGGGCGAGACGGTCGCGTCGCCGACCTGGGCGGCGTGCTCGAACGCCGCGAGATAGACGAACGGCTTGAAGACCGACCCGGGCTGCCGCCGCGCGCGTGATCACGCGATTCAGCTGCGACTGGTTGTACGAGCGGCCGCCGACCATCGCGAGGATCTCGCCGGTCTTCGGATCGACCGCAGATCAGCGCCGCTTCGGCCAGCGCCCTTGCGCTTTGCGGCGCGACAGCGTCTTGTCGACCGTCGTCAGGCCATCGCGCACGGCGTCCTGCGCGAGGCGCTGCAGGTGCAGATCGAGGGTGGTGTGGACGTCGACCGGCTTGTCGGTCGTCGTGGTCAGCCCGGGATAATCGCTGTCGAGCGTGCGCGTGACGTAGTCGACGAAATAGCGGCGCCTCGGCTTCGAGCGCACGCTGCGCGACGCCGATCGGTTCCTGCGTCGCGCGATCGGCGACCTCCTCGTCGGTGAATCCCGGCATCGACCATCGCCTGCAGCACGACGTTGCGGCGCTCGCGGCAGCGCTCCGGGTTGTTGAACGGCGACAGCGCGCTCGGCGACTGCAGCACGCCGGCCATCGTCGCCGCCTCGGCGAGCGTGACGTTGCTGACGTCCTTGCCGAAGAAGAGGCGCGACGCTTCGGCGACGCCGACGATCGCGAACGATCCGCGCTGCCCGAGCGGCATGTCGTTCAGGTAGATCTCGAGGATCTCGTCCTTCGACGCGCGCGTGTTCAGCACGAGCGCGAGGAACTGCTCGAGCAGCTTGCGCCTGCATTGCCGCCCAGCCCGATTGCTGCGCGGGCGAGCTGCAGCGTCCATCCGTCGAACTGCGGCAGGAAGACGTTGCGGACCACCTGCTGGGTGATGGTGCTGGCGCCCGAGACGTACTGTGCTCCGCCGACCAGGTTCGTGAAGACGGCGCGGACGATCGCAGATCGGATCGACGCCGGGATGGTCGTAGTAGCGGTGGTCTTCGACGGCGAGCACGGCCTGCACCACGCGATCCGGGAATCGCGGCGAGGGCGACCGGCCGGCGCTTCTCGCGCTCGCCGCTGATGAGCGACGTCAGCAGCGGGGTGTCGAGCACGAGGCGCTCCGACGGCTTGTCGGCCGACCTCCAGCCGCTGCACGCGATCGGCGCGTGGCGGATTCGGCGGCGGAGGCTGCGGCCGACGCGGAGGAGTGCGCGGCGGTCTGCGCTGGACGGCCGGAACGTGACGCGGACGGTCTTGCCGCTCAGCTCGGCGGCTCGCGCGTGAATGAAGATCGACCCATCCCCGACCGCGAACTCGCCCGGACGCTCCGCGACCGGCCGCTGCGCGTAGCCGAGGTCGTTCAGCCGATCGATCAGCTGGAGGTCGGTGAGCGCCTGGCCTCGCCGCAACTCCAGCGGCCGTGCGAACACTCGCGGGAACGTGCGCTGACGGGCGCCGGACAGACGATCGTCGAGCAGCTGCGCGAAGCGGACGTAGTAGTAGCCGGTGAGAAAACAGGCGAGGACGAGCGGCACCGACATCGCGAGCGCGGTGAGGCGGACCCAGCGCTTCTTGCCAGAGCGCCTTCGCTCTCATTTCCAGCCGCCGTGGCTGTTCGCCGCAGATCCTTCGTCTTCAAACCACCTCGACGAGGAAGCCGCATCGGCTACACCACCACGATCCAGTGCTTCCCGAGATCGAGCGGTACCTGCTCGTCGAGTCTTTGGACGAGCGCCGGACCGTACTGGTTGAGGAACGACACGAACCCGACCGCGCGTTCCTGCGGCTCGCCGCCCGGGAAGACCAGCGACCGCGTCCGCGTGAACTGACGGCGGAGCGTCTCGTCGCGCTTCTTCGCCGCCTGAATCGTCTTCGAGCGCAGCGTCTGCAGATCGTGCTGCATGCGGCCGAGCGTCGATCGCGCGGCGCCTTCGAGCGTCGGATCGAGCGCCGGCATCGCCTCGATGACCCGCGTCATCGTCCGCTCGATGGCCTTCGCCGGCCGCGTCCAGCGAGGCGTTCACGCTTGCCGGAATCTGCGTACGCCAGCAGCGTATTCAGTGCCGAGTCGTCCTGCGCCTGCAGTGATTCGAGCGGCACGTCGTACCTGCTGAGAAAGCGGAGCGCGGCAGAGTCGAGCAGGGTCGCCGTCGCTCGCGGATACATTATCGGCATGGGAACGCCGAAATGTTCGTAGACCCCGCGCAACTGGCCCAGGTAGGCCAGCTCGTTGGGCCCCGCCACGTAGCAGATCGTCGGAAACAGCGTGTCCTGGACGATCGGCCGCAGCAGGACGTTCGGGCTGAACGCCGCCGGCTCAGCCGCGGCCTTGGCGACGAGCGTCGACCGCTGGAACGACTGATCGCCGACGACGAACACATCGTCCTGCTGCCGGATGGGCCGGCGGCCGCCGTCGATGTGGAACAGCGCGAGGGCGTCGCTCGCGTTGACCTGCGAGTGATAGCCGCGGGCCACGAGATCGGCGCCAGCTGCCGCGGCACGCCGTCCCGTTTCGCCCGGACCGTAGACAGCTCGCGGGTGAACAGATCGCAGGCAAGCGGTTTGGCTGCGGTGTCGGATGCGTCGTAGACGACGAGTCCGCGCTCGCCGAGCACGCGCTCGAGCCACGCGCCGAACGCATCGGCCATGCCGGTGCCCGGGCGTGTAGATGGACCGCAGGTCGTCGAGGACCGGCGCCTTGAACTCGGTCGCCGGCAGCGTCGCATCGAGCGCGTGAAGGGCCTCGACGATCGACTCGTCGAGTCGAACGGACGCGACCGGGGCGTGCTCGGCGGGCTTTGCGCGCCGGCAGCTCGATGGCGCGCAGATTCAACGACTCGTCGAACACCTGACAGGCGCGGACCTCGTCCCAATCGTGATCCTCCGCGTCGATCCAGAACACGGCGACGCACGGACACCTGATGGTCCCGCGTGACCGGGCCGCGAGCTTGAGCGCCGTGAGCGCCTTGAGCAGCGTGAACGTCGGACCGCCGAAGAGTCCAGCCTGCTGACCGGTGACGATGGCGACGGTCTGAGCGATCCGGCGAGCTTCTGCGCCTGCGGCCAGCGCCGCCAGGCGGCGCGCCGCGTCGGCGCTGCTGATTCGCGATGACCTGGCGATCTCCGAGCGGCGGCGGGAATGCGCCTGCGTCCGGCCGATCGCTTGCGCCCATGCCGCCGGATCGGTTGGATTGCCGGCAAAGAATGGCGAGACCGAGTGGAAAATCGTAAGCGTAGTCGGCTGCGAGGCGACGGATCCACGGAAACCGGCGGACGTCGACGCGAGCGTGGACAGGTCCGTTGAGTTGACCGACACGAGCGAAAGTACTGTCTCAGAGAACGCGCCCCGACGCGCAAGAGCGCGCGTGCGTCTCGGCTGCGTGTAAGTGCTTGGAACTGCGCGTGTTCAATGCTACGATTTCGTGGCGTTCGACCCGGTCCCCCGAGGAGATTTTCACTGCACACGGAAGCTGGCGGTTCCGCGCCCCCTGACGCGTTCGGTCCGTTCCGCGTTCTCCATCAAATTGGCGCGGGGGCGCTCGGCCCGGTGTTTCGAGCCTACGATCCCGAGCAGGACAAGCTCGTCGCCGTCAAGCTCTTCCGAGTCGATCTTCCGCCCGAGCGCGTGCACGAACTGGTCGCGGATTTCGAGCGACTGATCGCCGCCGATCTCACCCATTCGTCGATCGTCGCGGCCGTGGCCACCGGAATCGTGCAGGTGACGCCGTACCTGGCCCAGGATTTCGTGGCGGCCGACTCGCTCGACACCGTGCTGCGCGAGCACGGGCCCGCGCCGGCAGGCGAGGGTCTGCGGATCGTCACCCAGATTGCCGGAGGGCTCGACTACGCGGCCGTCGTGGGCATCGTTCATGGCGCGCTTCACCCACGCGACGTCCTGATCTCGCCCGACGACGTGCGGCTCACCGGCATTGGCGTGGCGCGCGCGATCGAGCGCGTCGGCGTGCAGGTGCCCGTGCGTCGTCCGTATGCCGCACCCGAACGCGTCGAGGGCGGCGCGTGGGATCGCCGGGCTGACGTGTTCACCCTTGCGACCCTTGCGCACGAGTTGCTCTGGGGCCGGCGCATCAGCGCGATCGGCGCCGAGGCTGCCGCGGCGCTCAGCGAGCTGCCTGGCGCGCACCTGAACCGGCTGCGCGACGCATTCGCCCGCGCCCTGGCCGAAAATCCAGCGCAGCGCTTTCCATCGGCTCTCGAATTCGCCGACGCGTTGAAGAATTGCTTTACTGGTCGCCAGGAGACCCGGCCATTTCCCGCACGACAGGCCACCGACTATCCGGCACAGCCGATTGATGACGTGTTCGCGAGGTCGAGCCGTGCGGCGATGCCGTCAGCGGCACCGCTTCTGCCACTCGTCGCAGAGGAGAAGGCGCCCGAGGAGGCGCCTGAAGTCGCAGAACCGGTCGTCGAAGAAGCGATAGGTCGAAGAGCCAAGGATCGAGGCCCCGCCGGCTGCGAAAGCGGAGGTCGAGCCGGAGCATCTCATCGACCAGAGCAGTTGCCGCGGCAGAAGGTCGCGCCCAATGAGCCAATTGGGGACCTGGCGCTCAGAGGTTCTGAACCGAGTGTGTCGCGCGAAGAAGAACCAGCGCGAACCGACACCGAGCCTACCGTGCGCGTCGAGCCCCCTGTCAGGGTCGACCGCGTCGAGCATCCAATCAACCTGATCCCTCCCGAGCCACTCAGCCCGGCGCGCTCAGCCGTGTGGCCGCTCTCCCTTGCGCTGCTGGTGGGCCTCGCACTCGGATTTGCCGGGCGGCTACTGGCTGGGGCAGTCGGATCAGCGGCGGGAGCAAATGTCGGCATCGGCCGACCGGCCGACGATTGGAGAGACCGAGGTTCGACTCAAGACCGAGCCCGCGAGCGCCGGCGGCCGCGCCACCTGCCGCGCTTCCTCCCGTCACTGCGCCGCCATCGACTGCGCCGGCTGCCGCTGGGCCGTCCGCGACCGTGCCGCCCGTAACCGCGCGGCCGGACGCTGCGCCGCCCACGGCCAAACCGCCGCCGCTTGCGCCGGCGCGTTCCGCCGCGCCGAAGCCAGCCGAAACGGCCACCGTGGCGCGAACCGGACGGATCACAGTGCGAACCACGCCGGCCGGTGCACGGGTCACGATCGACGGCAAGGACGTCGGCAAGAGCCCGCTGACGATCCCGAACCTGGCGCGCGGCACGCACACGGTGCGCGTGATGCGCGACGGATACGCGACGGTCGAACGCCGCGTGGTGATCACGCCCTCGCAGCCGACGTCGACGCTGACACTCAATCTCGCGCAGGCGACCGCGCCAGCCGCGGCGCGCCCGCCGGCCCCCGCGGACTCGGCGTCGCCGCTGACCGCTTCGCTGACTCATCGAGTCAAGGCCGAGCGGTGCAACGGTGTTCGTCGACGGCAAGCGCATCGGCACGACGCCGATGGCGATTCCCGGCATCTCGATCGGCGCGCACGCGGTGCGAATGGAGATGGTGGGTTACAAGCCGTGGAGCGCGTCGGTCCGCGTCGTCGCGGGGGAGAAAAACCGCGTAGCGGCCTCATTGGAACAGATAGGAATGGAAGCGATTCTCGCACTCGAGGACGGAACCGACACGTTTCGCGGCCTCTCGGCTGGCGCCGAAGGTGAAGCCGGCGGCGAGGTCGTGTTCAACACGAGCCTCACCGGCTACCAGGAGATCCTCACCGATCCGTCGTACGCCGGTCAGATCGTCACGATGACGTGCGCCGAGATCGGCAACTACGGCGTGTCGCCGGACGACGTCGAGTCGCGCAAGCCGCAGGTGGCCGGGTTCATCATCCGCGACGAGTCGCCGGTCGCGAGCAACTGGCGCGCCGAGGCGACGCTCCGCGACTACCTCGTCGCGAACGGCATCGTCGCGATCTCCGACATCGACACGCGCGCGCTGACGCGGCAGCTGCGCTCGGCCGGCGTGATGCGCGGCGTGATTGCCACGGGCGCCGCGCTCGACCCGCGTGCGCTGGTCGAACGCGCGAATGCGATTCCGAAGATGGAAGGGTCGGACCTCGTCCAGCAAGTCACCTCCGACCGGGCGTTCGACTGGCCGGTCGAGGATCCCGACGAGTTCGGCATCGTGCCCGAGCGCCGCCCGAAGCGGCGGCTCAAGGTCGCGGCCTACGACTTCGGCATGAAGTGGAACATCATGCGGCGCCTGAGCGCGCACGGCTGCGACGTGCGCGTCTATCCAGCGGCGACGCCGGCCACCGAAGTCCTGGCGACGCGTCCGGACGGCGTGTTCCTGAGCAACGGTCCCGGCGATCCGGCGCCGCTGACCTACGCCATCGACAACGCCAAGGCGCTGGTCAACGCCGACGTGCCGGTGTTCGGCATCTGCCTCGGCCATCAGATCCTCGGCCTGGCGATGGGCGGCACGACCTTCAAGCTGAAGTTCGGACACCGCGGCGCGAATCACCCGGTGAAGAAGCTCGAGACGGGAAAGATCGAGATCACCTCGCAGAACCACGGCTTCGCCGTCGATCCGGCCTCGCTGCCTGCCGACGTCGAGGTGACGCACAAGAACCTGTACGACGGCACAGTCGAGGGGCTGCGTCACCGGACGCACCCGGTGTTCTGCGTCCAGTACCATCCGGAGGCGTCGCCCGGACCGCACGACGCGGACTATCTGTTCGATGATTTCATCAAGTTGATTGAGGAGAAGCGGGGCTAGGGGCTCGGGACGCGGGGTGGTGGCGCGGCTTTGCCGCGCACCTTGTCTCCGATGCCCGAGCCTCGAGCACCGAGCCCCGAGAGAAAGATGCCCCGTCGCACCGATCTGAAACGCGTCCTCGTCATCGGCTCCGGCCCGATCGTCATCGGCCAGGCGTGCGAGTTCGACTACTCGGGCTCGCAGGCCTGCAAGGCGCTGCGCGCCGAGGGGCTCGAGGTGGTCCTCGTCAACAGCAACCCGGCGACGATCATGACCGACCCGGAGCTGGCCGACCGCACCTACGTCGAGCCGCTCACGCCGGACTTCCTCGAGGCGATCATCGCGCGCGAGCGGCCCGACGCGATCCTGCCGACCGTCGGCGGCCAGACCGCGCTCAACCTGGCCGTCGATCTGGCCAACGCCGGCATCCTCGCGAAGTACGACGTGAAGCTGATCGGCGCGTCGATCGAGGCGATCAAGATCGCCGAAGACCGGCAGCTGTTCAAGGACGCGATGCGCGGCATCGGCCTCGACGTGCCGCAGAGCGGCCTGGCGCGCACCCTGTCCGAGGCGATGGATCTGGCGCGCACGCTCGGCTTCCCGCTCGTCATCCGGCCGTCGTTCACGCTCGGCGGCGTCGGCGGCGGCATCGCCTACAACATCGAAGAATTCCGCGAGCTCGCCGAGCGCGGCCTCGACCTGAGCCCGGTGCACCAAGTGCTGATCGAGGAATCGGTCATCGGCTGGAAGGAATTCGAGCTCGAGGTGATGCGCGACGTCGCCGACAACTTCGTCGTCATCTGCTCGATCGAGAACATCGACCCGATGGGCGTTCACACCGGCGACAGCATCACGGTGGCGCCGATCCTCACGCTCAGCGACAAGGAATACCAGCGGATGCGCGACGCCGCGCGCAAGATCATCCGCACCGTCGGCGTCGAGACCGGCGGGTCCAACATTCAATTCGCGGTGAACCCGGCCGACGGCCGCATGGTCGTCATCGAGATGAACCCGCGCGTGTCGCGCTCGTCGGCGCTCGCCTCGAAGGCGACGGGGTTTCCGATCGCCAAGATCGCCGCGAAGCTCGCGCTCGGGTATCACCTCGACGAGATCCCGAACGACATCACGCGCGTCACGCCCGCCTCCTTCGAGCCGACCATCGACTACGTCGTCGTCAAGATCCCGCGCTGGAACTTCGAGAAGTTTCCGCAAGCCGACCGGACCCTGACGACGCAGATGAAGTCGGTGGGGGAGGCGATGGCGATCGGGCGGACGTTCAAGGAAGCGTTCCTGAAGGGCGTCCGGTCGCTCGAGCTCGGCCGCAGCGGGCTGCTGTTCGCGCCGTCCGCGCTCGATGAGGAAGACGATGCGGCGTTGCGGAAGCGCCTGGTGGTCCCGTCCGACCGCCGGATGTGGGACCTGTTCCGCGCGCTCAATCGTGGATGGAGCGTCGAGCAGATTCACGAGGCGACGAAGATCGATCCGTGGTTCCTCCGGCAGTTCGCGGAGATCCGCGGACATGCGCCGCGAGGTCGCGGAAACGGGACTCGATGGCGCCGGCCAGGCCGGGCTACGCCGGCTGAAGCGGGCCGGTTTCGGCGACGCCGAGCTCGCGCTGGCGACCGGCGCTTCGGAGGCGCAGGTACGGACCGCGAGGCACGGCCACTCGCTCGAGCCGGTCTACAAGCGTGTGGATACCTGCGCCGCGGAGTTCGAGTCGTACACGCCGTATCTGTACAGCTCGTACGAGCCGAGCTGCGAGGCCAATCCCAACGGCCGCGACAAGGTCGTGATCCTCGGCAGCGGACCGAACCGGATCGGCCAGGGCATCGAGTTCGACTACTGCTGCTGCCACGCCGCCTTCGCGCTTCGAGAGGAAGGGCTCGAGACGGTCATGGTGAACTGCAACCCGGAGACGGTGTCGACCGACTACGACACCGCCGATCGGTTGTACTTCGAGCCGCTGACGTTCGAGGACGTCATGGGCATCATCAAGACGGAATCGTCTGCAGGCGGCACGGTCTCGTGCCTCGTGCAGTTCGGCGGACAGACGCCGTTAAAGCTGGCCCTGGCGCTCCAGCATGCCGGCGTCCCGATCCTCGGTACTTCGCCCGACTCGATCGACCTCGCGGAAGACCGGAAGCGCTTCTCGGCCCTGCTGTCGGAGCTCGCGATCACGCAACCCGCAAGCGGCACGGCCACGTCGCGCCAGGAAGCCAGGGATGCGGCTGCGGCGATCGGATTCCCGATCCTGGTCCGGCCCTCGTACGTCCTGGGCGGGCGCGGGATGGCAATCGTGTACGACGTCGGCATGCTCGACCGGTACATGACGCAGGCGGTCGACGCGTCGCCTGAGCACCCGGTGCTCATCGACAAGTTCCTCGAGGACGCGTTCGAGTTCGACGTCGATGCGATCGCCGACGCCACGGGCGCCGTGGTGATCGGCGGCATCATGGAGCACATCGAGGAGGCGGGCATCCACTCTGGTGACAGCTCGTGCGTGGTGCCGCCATTCATCTGCCCGGAGCGGCACCTCAACACCATCCGTGACTACACGCGGCGGATCGCGCGCGCGCTGAAGGTCATCGGCCTGATGAACGTGCAATACGCGACCAAGGACGACGTCGTCTACGTGCTCGAGGTCAACCCGCGCGCGTCGCGCACCGTGCCGTACCTCTCGAAGGCCGCCGGCGTGTCGCTCGCCAAGGTCGCCGCGAAAGTGATGGCCGGCCGCACGCTGGCGGAGCTCGGGCTGACCAAGGACGTCGAGGTTGCGGGCGTCTTCGTGAAGAGCCCGGTCTTCCCGTTCGTCCGCTTCCCGGGCGTCGACACGATTCTCGGACCGGAGATGAAGTCGACCGGCGAAGTGATGGGCGGGTCGACCAGCTTCGGCGTCGCGTTTGCCAAGGCACAGCTGTCGGTGGGGCAGCGGCTGCCGGAGCGCGGCACGGCGTTCGTCAGCGTCAACAACGACGACAAGCCGAACCTGATCCCGATTGCCCGCGACCTGGCGGAGCTCGGCTTCCGGCTGATCGCGACGCGCGGCACCGCGGCGTATCTTCGAGCCTACGGCCTCGACGTCGAGGTTGTCTTCAAGGTAAACGAGGGCCGGCCGAACATCGCCGACGAGATCGTCAACCGCAAGGTCGACCTCGTCATCAACACGCCGCTTGGGCGCGAATCGTTCTTCGACGACCGGGCCGTCCGCCGCGCCGCGATGATGCACGAGGTGCCGTGCATCACCACGCTGACGGGCGCGGCCGCAACCGTCAGCGCCATCCGCGCGATGCGCGAGCACGGCGTCGGCGTCCGGGCGCTCCAGGACTACCACGCTGGTATTGCGACTGGGCGGGCCTGATCGACTGTAAAAACCTGCAATCTGCCCTCTGAGACAAGGACGCTGAGGGAGCAAAGGACGCAGAGGCACAGAGGGTAAGAGTCTGCAGCCTCTGTGCTTAGCGCCTCTGCGCCGTCTGCGTCCTTTGCTCCCTTTGCGTCCTCTTTGTTGGCGGCCGCGTTGCAGCGGCGGCCCGGATGCGGCACGTGGCCGCGGTCCCAGCCATTGCCCTGCTCGCCGGATCCGCGGCAGGACTGCTCATTCCACAGAGTTCAATCGTTGCCGGCGTGGCGCTGGCGATTGGCGCGAGCGCGGCCACGTGGGCCTTCCGAGCGAATCGGTCTGATGTACTGGCTGCGGCAGTCGCGGCTGGCTTTGCGGGCGGCGGGGCGCTCCTGTCTGTCGATGCCTGGCGTGAAGCCTGGCGGCCGCCGCTGAAGATCAGCTTCGAGGAGATCGCGGACGATCTGGACGGGACGGCGTTCGCGATCGTCACCGGCGTCCTTCGGTCCGACGCCGTGCAGAGACCGTCCGGTGTCTCGTTGAGCCTGGACGTCATGTCGGTACGTTGGCCGGACCTTTCAGGTCCGGCGCCCCCGGGCGGGCCTGAGGGGCCCGCCCTGCATGACCGCAGGCCGGACCTCTTAGGTCCGGCAAAACCGCTCGGAGGTCTGCTACTCACAGTCGCGGGCGAGCTCGCGCGCGATCGGATGGTCGACTGGCGCGCCGGCCGCACGATCCGTGCGCCGGCACAGCTTCGCCGACCCTCCCGCTACCTCAATCCCGGCGTGCCCGACGAAGAACGCGGGCTCGCGCGGCGGGGCACGGTGCTTGTCGGCAGCGTCAAGAGTGGCGCGCTCGTGGAAGTGGTGCGCGCAGGGAGTGCCACGGCTGAAACCGCCTGGCAGATCCGATCGTTCTCGCGGCGTGCGATTGCGCGGTCGGTTGGCCGCTGGTCTCCGCGCTCGGCGGCGATCGTCACAGCCATCGTCATCGGCGATCGCGCCGGGCTGGACGACGAGCTGCAGCGCCGGCTGCAAGAGGCAGGAACCTACCACGTCATTGCGATCTCCGGGGGCAACATCGCGATTCTCGCCGGCCTGACGCTCGCGGCCTTCAGGATTGCCGGCATTCTCGGACCGTCCGCGATGCTGACCGCCATCATCAGCCTGGTTGCTTACGCGTACGTGGTAGGAGGCGGCGCTTCGGTCGCCCGCGCCACACTCATGGCGGTCGTCTACTTTGCCGGGCGCGTCATCGATCTTCGCGGTCCTCCTGCGAACACGCTCGCCCTCGCCGCCTGTGTCCTCGTCGCCGCCGACCCGCTGGCCATCGCCGACCCGGCCTTCCTCCTCACGTTCGGCGCCACTGGCGCCCTTCTCGCGGCGCTCTCGCCGTTCGCCCGGGGGTCAACACTCGCCGCGTTCAAGTCTGATCGCCGGTGCCGCCGTCATCCTCGTTTCGTCGGTCGCCGCCGAGGCTGTCCTGATGCCGGTGGGCGCCCGGTTGTTCTCGCGCGTCACCTTCGCCGGCCTGGCGCTGAACTTTGTGGCGATCCCGTTCATGGCCATCGCTCAGATTGCCGGAATGACCGCCGTCGTCCTGTCCGCAATCGCTGAACCAGCGGCCGCCGCGGCCGGATGGCTCGCCCACGCCGGGGCGGACGGGCTGGTGCGATCGGCGGACCTCGTCGACCTGGTTCCTGTGGTCGCGTGGCGGGTGGGGCCGCCGCACTGGATCGCGCTGACCGCGTACTACAGCGGGCTCGTGACGGCCTGGTGCGGCGTGCCTGGATGGCCGCGTCTGCGCGCCCGAGTTCGCTCCGTCGCAGTCGCCCTGACCCTGGTCGCCGCAGCATGGATCTTGTTCGAGCCGGCACGCCTGGTCACATCGCGCGGGGACGGGTCGCTGCACCTGACCTTCATGGACGTGGGGCAGGGCGACGCCACGCTGGTCCGGTTTCCGCGCGGCGCGACGCTCCTCGTCGATGCTGGCGGGGTGTCCGGTGCGTCGTCGTTCGACATCGGCGATCGCGTGGTCGGCGCGGTGCTGCGCCACTACCGCATCCGGCGCCTTGACGCCGCCGCGATCACGCACGGCGACGCGGACCACGTCGGCGGCTTCACGTCGGTGGTTCGCGACTTCCGGCCGCGCGACGTCTGGGAGGGCATTCCCGTCCCGCGATTTCCGCCGCTCAACAGTCTCCGCCGCGCGGCCGCTGCCAAAGGCGCCAGGTGGACGAATGTCCAGGCGAACGATCGGTTCACGATCGACGACATCGAGGTCATCGTCCGGCACCCCGGGGTCGCGGACTGGGAACGGCAGGACGTCCGCAACGACGACTCGATCGTGCTGGAGCTCCGGTGGCGCGACGTCTCGATCGTGTTGACCGGTGACATCGGCCGAGAGACGGAGCAGGCCATCGCCCCCCTCTTCCCGCCGGCGGGCATCCGCGTCATCAAGGTTCCGCATCACGGCAGCCTGACGTCGAGCTCCAGGCCCTTCCTCGACGCCCTCTCACCCCGCGTCGCCGTGTTCAGCGCCGGCCGAAACAACACGTTCGGCCATCCCGCGCCCGACGTCGTGAAGCGCTACCAGGACATCGGCGCGCAGATTTTCCAGACAGATCAAGACGGGGCCGTGATCGTCGATACCGATGGCTATTCGGTAAGGGTCGATTCATTCGCTGGAAGGGCGATCATCGTCAGATGAAATGCAACCACGAAGCCACGAAGACTCGAAGGAGGAACTCATGCTGCGCGTCCAAAGCCCGCTGCCTAGCGACCTCGAAGACATCGTGCACAGGACGATCGGATGCTGTGTCGAGGTCCATCGCGTTCTTGGTCCGGGACTCCTCGAGACGCCGTACTCAAAGGCGGCCGCGATAGAACTGACTGCGAATGGTATTCTGTTCGAGCGGGAAAAAGAGTACCCGGTGACTTACCGCGGCCAGCCGCTGTGTCAGAACCGCGTCGATTTCGTCGTTGACGGGAGGCTGCTGCTGGAACTCAAGGCCGTCGATCGGCTCACGGACATTCACCGTGCACAGGTGCTCAGCTATCTGCGCGTTTCTAGACTTCCGGTCGGCTTGTTGATCAATTTCAACGAGGTCGTGCTCAAGAACGGCATCAAGCGAATCATTCTGTGACGATTAGATCCTTCGTGCCTTCGAGTCTTCGTGGTTGCCTTTTTGTGGCAGGTCGCGCTTGGTGGTCTGCCACTCAGCCTCGAGATCGTCGAGGCTCATGGTGGCCAGCTCTCGACCTGACGCCGCGATCCGCTCTTCCATCCGGGTGAAGCGCTCCGTGAACTTGTCGTTCGCCTTTCTGCAGCGCCGCCTCCGGTTCGATCCCGAGCTTTCTCGACAGGTTGGCGATCGCGAAGAGCAGGTCGCCCATCTCCTCCTCCGCGCGCGTCTTGTTGGCGGGCTCGTCGGTGAGGGTCTCGCGCAGCTCCGCGATCTCCTCCTCGATCTTGCTCGACACATCCGTCGCCTTCGTCCAGTCGAACCCGACGGCCGCGGCGCGCCGGCCAATCTTGTAGGCGCGAAGGAGGGCGGGCAGGCTTCTCGGCAGGCCGCCGAGCGTGGCCGGCGTCTCGCCGGATGCGGCCTTTTCCTGCGCCTTCTGGGTGTCCCAGCGCGAGAGCGCGGCGGTGGCCGAGGGCGCGCGCTCCTTCGACTCGGCGTCGTGGACGCGGCCGTCCTCGCGGAAGACGTGAGGATGGCGCCGCACGAGCTTGTCGGAGACGGCGCGCAGCGCGTCGGCGACGGTGAACGCCCCGATGTCGGAGGCGACCTGCGGAGAGGAAGACGCCCTCGAAGATGTGATCGCCGACCTCCTCGCGCAGCGCGCCGAGATCGCCGCGGTCGATCGCGTCGACGACCTCGTACGCTTCCTCGAGCACGTACTGGCTGAGCGACTGCAGCGTCTGCTCGCGATCCCACGGGCAGCCCTCGGGCGAGCGCAGCGTGGCCATGATCTCGACGAGGCGGGTGAACTCGGCTCCGGCGTTCGACATGTTTGCCCTCGCGGCACGATAGAATGACTGGCGATGTCCGATCAACCAGAGGCCCCGGGCCTGTCCTTCGTCGAGTTCGTCCTCGGCCTGGCCACCAACGCCGCGATCCATTTCGGCGATCTCCCCGACCCGTTCTCGGGCGAGCAGAAGTCGGAGCCCAACCTCGACGGCGCGACGCAGATGATCGAGATCCTGTCGCTGCTCGAGCAGAAGACGCGCGGCAATCTCACGGCCGAGGAGCGCCAGGTGCTCGAGCAGGTGCTGTTCGAGCTTCGCATGCGCTTCGTCGAGGCGAAGGACGGCGGGAAGCGGATTATTGAGCCTTAGGGTCACGCTTCTCGGCACCGGCACGTCGCACGGCGTGCCGATGATCGGCTGCGACTGTGCCGTCTGCCGTTCCACCGATCCGCGCGACCGGCGGACGCGGCCGTCGATTCTGATCGAGGTCGAGCTGCGACCGCCTGCGGCGGCGTGCGCGATCCGATGCTGGTCGACACCTCCACCGACCTGCGCGCGCAGGCGCTCGCGCACCGCATCTCGCGCGTCGACGCGATCCTCTTCACGCACAGCCACGCCGATCACATCCTCGGCCTCGACGAAGTCCGGCGGTTCAACGTGGTGCAGCGGTCGGCGATCCCGTGCTACGGCGACGAGCGGACGCTCGACGATCTGCGGCGGACGTTCTCCTACATCTTCGACCCGCCTGCGCTCGGGCGGCGGCGTCCCGCAGATCACGCTGTTCCGGATCGGCGGCCCGTTCGCGCTCGGCGGCTCGAGATCGTCCCGGTGCCGCTGCTGCACGGCCAGCGGCCGATTCTCGGATTCCGCATCGGCGACGTTCGCGTACCTGACCGACTGCAGCCGCATCCCGGACGCGTCGTGGCCGCTGCTCGACGGCGTGCGCACGCTCGTGCTCGACGCGCTGCGCGATCGGCCGCACCCGACGCACTTCAGCGTCGCGGAAGCGCTCGACGTCGTGGCGCGCCTGGGGCCCGAGCGCACCTACTTCACGCACATCTGCCACGATCTGCCGCACGCCGCCACCTGCGCGCGCCTGCCCGCCGGCGTGGAGTTGGCCTATGATGGGCTGGTGCTGGAGATCCGCGAGCTGGATCGCGAGCTGGAACGACGTGATCCGACGTCGTAGCATGGACGTCATTCACTTTCCGGACGATCCGCGCCCGGCGCGCTGGAGCGCAGCCGGTGCTGGCGCTCGGCAACTTCGACGGCGTGCATCGCGGCCATCGCAAGATTCTCGACCGCGTCCGCCGCGTCGCCGGCGAGCGCGGCGCGACGGCGGTCGTGATGACCTTCGATCCGCATCCGCCGCGTGTCGTCCGGCCGGACAAGGCGCCGCCGCTGCTGATGACGACCGCGCAGAGGCTCGAGGCGATCGCCGCGGTCGGGCGTCCAGGGCGCGGCCATCGTGCGCTTCACGCCCGAGCTGTCGCAGTGGGATCCCGAGACGTTCGTCCGGACCGTGCTCGTCGACTGGCTGCGCGTCGGCGAAGTGTGGGTCGGCGCCAACTTCCTGTTCGGCCACGATCGCGCCGGCAACTTCTCGCTGCTGCGCGCGCTCGGCGGCGCGCTACGGGTTCAAGGCCGAGAAGATCGATCCGGTCCGCTACAAGGACTTCGTCGTCAGCAGCACGCGGATCCGCCGGCTGGTCGGCGAGGGGCGCGTCGACGAAGCCGGCGCGCTGCTCGGCCATCAGTACTACGTCGACGGGTCGGTCGTGCACGGCGATCACCGCGGCGCGTACGATCGGGTTTCCGACCGCGAATCTCTGCACCGAGAACGAGCTGCTGCCGCCGCACGGCGTCTACGCGACGACGGCGACGCATGGACGGCGTGGTGCGGCCGTCGGTCACCAACATCGGCGTCCGGCCGACGGTCGATGCGTCGGGGCGGGTCACGGTCGAGACGCACATCTTCGACTTCGACCGGGATCTTGTACGGCGCGCGGCTCCGAATCGGCTTCGTGCAGCGGCTGCGCGACGAGCGGCGCGTTCGAGTCGCTCGACGCGCTGCGCGCGCAGATCGCGGCCGACTGCGATCGGGCGCGCGTGCTCTTCGATCGCCTTTCACTGTAGAATTCCGGCGCGGTGGTCCCTCCCGACTTCTTCTTCGCGCTCGAGTTTCCGGCGGCGCCTCGCGCGAGATGCTGTCGAGAGCTGGTGGCGCACGTGCTCGACCAGGTCGGCTGCGCCGGAGACGGGGCCGGCGTCGCTCGGCGACGAGCTCCATGCCGCGGTCGTCGAGCGGCCGCCCGCGACCAGCCGGTCGACGTCCGGTTCAGCGTCGAGGCGGGGCGGCTGGAGATCGTCGTCTCGTCGCAGGCCGGCGCGATCTGGCAGACCTTCCGCGACATTGCGTGACCACCAGGATTGATGCGCCTCTACAACACCCTGAGCCGCAGCGAGGAGCTCTTCACGCCCGGACCGGCCAACACCGTGCGCATGTACACGTGCGGCCTCACCGTCTACGCGCGCGGCCACATCGGCAATTTCCGCACCTTCGTCTGCGTCGACGTGCTTCGCCGGACGCTGCGCCACCTGCTGGGCTACCAGGTGCGGCAGCGTCATGAACTTCACCGACGTCGACGATCGGACGATCGCCGGCGCGCAGAAGGCGGGCCATGGACCTCCGCTCGTACACCGACCAGTTCATCGCGGCGTTCCGCGAGGACGCGCGGGCGCTCGGCCTCGAGCCGGTCGAAGAGATCGCCGCGCGCCACCGACGCCGGAGAACATCAAGGCGATGGCCGATCTCGTGGCGGCGCTCGACCGCAGCGGCCACACCTATCGCAGCGACGGTTCCGTCTACTTCAAGATTGCGACGCTGCCGGACTACGGCAAGCTGGCGCGGCTCGATCACGAGGGCATGCAGACGGGCGCGCGCGTCGACTCCGACAACTACGACAAGGAAGACGCGCGCGACTTCGTCCTGTGGAAGGCGACGAAGCCGGGCGAGCCGACCTGGGACGTGGTGGATCCGCCCGGCCGGCCAGGCTGGCATCTCGAGTGCTCGGCGATGGCGCTGCGCCTGCTCGGCGAGCCGCCGATCGACATCCATGCCGGCGGCATCGATCTCGATCTTTCCGCACCACGAGAACGAGATCGCGCAGAGCGAGGGGGCGACCGGCAAGCCGTTCTCGCGCTTCTGGGTGCACGTCGAGTATCTGCTCGTCGACGACCAGAAGATGTCGAAGTCGCTCGGCAACACCTACACGATTCCCGACTCGTCGGCCAAGGGCTACCGGCCGTCGGCGGTGCGCTACCTGCTGCTGTCGGCGCACTATCGCAAGCAGCTCAACTTCACGTGGGCGAGCCTGACGCAGGCCGAAGAGTCGCTGCGCCGGCTCGACCGATTTCCTGGCGCGCGTCGAGGCGGTCACCGCCGAAGGCGCGCATCCGAGCAGGTCGCCGCGCGCGTGGAGGAGGCGCGAGCGGCGTTCGCCGAAGCGATGCAGAGCGATCTCAACACCGCCGGCGCGCTCGGGGCGATGTTCGAGCTGGTCCG
Organism: uncultured Acidobacteriota bacterium; assembly: GCA_963825245.1. Taxonomy (GTDB): domain Bacteria; phylum Acidobacteriota; class Vicinamibacteria; order Vicinamibacterales; family CAVVIG01; genus CAVREM01. The sequence goes on along the minus strand of CAWGSJ010000008.1, from coordinate 115,292 downwards.
ATCGCTCAACTCGGCCATCGACGCCGGCGAGCTGGGCCGCGGCGATCTGCCGGCGATTCGCGAGGCGTTCGACGTGTTCGACGCGTCGCTCGGCATCCTCTCGCTGCGGCGGGCGGAAGACGAGCAGCCGCCGGTCCCGGTCGAGGAGATCGAGCGCCTGATCGAGGAGCGCAATGCGGCGCGCCGCCGCCGCGATTTCGCCGCGGCCGACCGCATTCGCGACGAGCTGGCGGCACGCGGCGTGCTTCTGGAGGATTCGCCCGCCGGCACGCGCTGGAAGCGCAAGTAGGCCGGACCTTTAGGTCCGGCGTCGAGATCGCCGAGCCTGAAAGGCTCGGCCTACCAGATGCCTGACGCACCGCACATCAAGACGCCGCTCCCGGGCCCGAAAGCGCAAGCGCTCATCGAGCGCGACGCGCGGTCGTGTCGCCGTCCTACACGCGCGGCTATCCGCTCGTCATCGAGCGCGCGTCGGGCTGCGATCGTCGAGGACGTCGACGGCAACGTCTTCCTCGACTGCGCCGCCGGCATCGCCGTCAACGCGACCGGACATTCGCATCCCGACGTCGTCAAGGCGATCACCGATCAGGCGCGGCGGTTCCTCCACATGTCGGGCACCGACTTCTACTACGAGCCGCAGGTGCGGCTCGCGGAGGAGATCGCCGCGATCGTGCCGATCGACGGCGGCGTGCGGTCGTTCTTCGGCAACTCCGGCACCGAGGCGATCGAGGCGTGCCATCAAGCTGGCGCGCTACGCGACCGGGCGGCCGGGCATCATCGCGTTCCTCGGCGGATTTCACGGCCGCACGATGGGGGCGCTGGCGCTCACGGCGAGCAAGACGGTGCAGCGGCGCGGCTTCGGCCCGTTCATGCCGGCGGTGTATCACGCGCCGTATCCCGACTGCTATCGCTGCCCGCTCGGGCTGACGCCCGACACCTGCGCGGCCGAGTGCCTCGACTACATCGAGCACCAGCTCTTCGTGCAGCTCGTGTCGCCCGACGAAGTCGCGGCGATCGTCGTCGAGCCGATTCAGGGCGAAGGCGGCTACGTGGTCGCGCCCGACGCAGTTCCTGCAGCGGCTGCGCGAGCTGACGCACGCGGCACGGCATCCTGCTCGTCGTCGACGAAGTGCAGTCGGGGATGGGGCGGACCGGGAAGATGTTCGCGATCGAGCACGCCGGCGTGCAGCCCGACGTCGTCGCGATCGCGAAGGGGATCGCGTCGGGCCTGCCGCTCGGCGTCGCCGCGGCGCGCGCCGATCTGATGACGTGGCCGCCGGGCGCGCACGCGAGCACGTTCGGCGGCAACCCGGTCGTCGTGCGCGGCGGCGCTCGCGACGATCAAGCTGCTGAAGGAGCGAGCTGATGGCGAATGCGGCGGACGTCGGCGCGCATCTGAAGGCCGGACTCGAAGGCGCTGATGGACAAGCATCCGCTCATCGGCGACGTCCGCGGCCGCGGGCTGATGGTCGGCGTCGAGCTCGTGCGCGATCGCACGACGAAGGAGCGCGCGATCGAGGAACGCGACGCGGTCGTGACGGCTGCGTTCCAGCGCGGCCTGCTGGTGCTCGGCGCCGGCAAGAACTCGATCCGCTTCTCGCCGCCGCTCGTCCTGACGCGCGAGCAGGCCGACGCCGCGGTCGGATCTTTCGACGAGGCGCTGACCGAGGTGCGGGAACGCATTAAACGCAGCGACCGCTGAGATCGCAGAGAAGCAGAGAGCTCTGCGTGTTCTGCGGTCTCTGCGTTGATCTGTCGACTTGGCGTGCAGATTGCCTGCGAATCACTGGCGATGTCGCAGGCGCGGCAGACGTCTCGGGAAAATCGGCGAAGATCTCGCGTGTCGCGGAGCTGGAGCGGCGCGGGTACGCAATTCTTGCCCGGCGCTACCGGCCGGCGGGTGGCGAATTGGACATCGTCGCGCGCGACGGCGCGACGATGGTGTTCGTCGAGGTCAAGGCGCGCGAGGGCGGGGAGTTCGGCGACGGGGCGGAGGCGGTGACGCGGTGCAAGCGGCGCCGGATAGTCGTGGCGGCGCTCGACTATCTGGTGCGGCATCGGCTCTGGCGAGTGCTCCGTGCCGGTTCGACGTCGTCTCGATTCAGCTCGGCGAAGGCGAGCCGCAGATCGAGGTGTTTCAGAATGCCTTCGACGCGTCCGGCTCGTAAGCTCCGACATTGTTCATTGTAAATTCAGCATTGTAAATTTCCCGATGGTCATCCCCATTGCCTGAGCTCCGCAAAGATCCCGTCACCGGCCGCTGGGTGATCATCTCGACCGATCGCCGCAAGCGGCCCAACGATTTCCAGCTCGAGCGCGCCACGCTCATCGGCGGCGAGCACTGTCCGTTCTGTCGCCGGCCACGAGGACATGACGCCGCCCGAGGTGCTGCGCGTTCCGGCAGAACGGCGGCGCGCCGAACGCGCCGGGCTGGGACCTGCGCGTCGTGCCGAACAAGTTTCCGGCGCTGCAGGTCGAGGGCAATCTCGATCGCGAAGGCGAGGGGCTGTTCGATCGGATGAACGGCATCGGCGCGCACGAAGTGATCATCGAGACGCCCGATCACGGCAAGACGCTGGCGACGATGTCGGAGCCGGAGATCGAGCGGGTGCTGTGGGCGTTCCGCGAGCGCATGCGTCGATCTGAAGCGCGACATCCGGTTCCGCTACATCCTGGTCTTCAAGAACCACGGCGCGCCGGCCGGCGCGACGCTCGAGCACTCGCACTCGCAGCTGATCGCGCTGCCGATCGTGCCCGACTTCGTGCGCGAGGAGATCGAAGGCGCGCGGCGGCACTTCGCGGCGAAGGAGCGCTGCGTGTTCTGCGACATCATCCGGCAGGAGGTCGCGGCCGGCCGCCGCGTCATCCACGAGAACGCCGACATCGTCGCGCTGGCGCCGTACGCGCCGCGGTTTCCGTTCGAGACGTGGCTGCTGCCGCGCAGCCACGGCGCGCGGTTCGAGGACGCGCCGCGGCAGCAGTACGAGAGCCTGGCGCGGATGCTGAAGTCGGTGCTGGTGCGGATGAACCGGGCGCTCGAGTCGCCGCCTACAACCTGATCATCCACAGCTCGCCGTTCTCCGAGGAGACCGAGCGAGTTCTACCACTGGCACGTCGAGCTGATGCCGAAGCTGACGCGCACGGCCGGCTTCGAGTGGGGGACCGGGTTCTACATCAACCCGACGTCGCCGGAGGAGGCGGCGCAGGTGCTCCGAAGCGCACGCGTGTAGCCGGCTCGGAGCTCGGCGCCGTGCACTCGGCGCTCCAGCGCCGCGACGCGCACGCGCGCGTTGAAGCGCAGCGCCCGAGCCGTGTGGTACGTTTAGGGTTCGGGCGAGCGGGAATAACTCAGTGGTAGAGTGCGACCTTGCCAAGGTCGAAGTCGCGGGTTCGAATCCCGTTTCCCGCTCCATTTTTTACGGCGCGGGGGCCCCTCGCCCCGCGCGCGGCACGCTCCGCTACGTGGGGCCCGATCGCCCAGCTCCGCTCCGCGTGCTGATGCGTAGGCGTCGCGTGTGGCGACGCATGTCCTCGCGGGACGCATGCAGGTGATCGATGATGACTGACGCCGCTCCCGCCTCGTCGAACGCTGTTGATCGGACCAGTCAGGGTCCGCTGACGGGTTCATCCGTCTCCCACCCATTCAGTTCAGAGGGCGCCGTCGCCAAGTGGTAAGGCAGAGGTCTGCAAAACCTCCACCCCCGGTTCAAATCCGGGCGGCGCCTCCAATTTTGCTCGATAATCTGCACACCTGCAGCGCACACTGCGCTAACCATAGCGCTAACCTTTCGAGCTGGAAAAGGGGAAGGTGCCCTGCGGGTCGTCAGCCGGGCGGAGCCGGTCCGCGAGCTGCGCCGTGTGATGCTGAATGTGGCGGATGTTGACGAGCCGAAGTCGCGATCATGATGGACAGCCCGTTCATCAAGGTGTAGAGCAGCGCATGCGAAAGCGAGGCTCCGATGTCCGTCCCGGAGATTTTGGCCGAGACGCCAGTGCAGTCGATTGACGAGGCCGTTGCCGCCATGACGGCAATCGACGCCGCCTTGCCCGACAGTGACGGCGTCAAGTGGTTCAATCGTCTGTACCTCCGCGTCACGGTCGAAATGGAGCGGGCGCTCGCCGGCGCCGAGTTCAGGGACCCGGCGTTCCTCGCCAAGCTCGACGTAGTCTTTGCGAACCAGTACTTCTCGGCGCTCGCGGCCGGGCTGACCGACGCCGAACGCGCGCCGTCGGCCTGGCGTCCGCTGCTTCAGGCCCGGCATGCGCGCGGCATCGCGCGCATCCAGTTCGCGCTCGCCGGCATGAACGCGCACATCAACCGCGATCTTCCTGACGGCATTGTGCGGTCGTTCGTCGCGTCAGGCGGCGATCCGATCACCGGCGACGTCCGCGAGCGGGACTTCGACAGCGTGAACGACCTCCTGGAGCGGGTCGAGCAGCAGGTCAAGACGGAGTTCGCGGTCGGTCCGATCGAGATCATCGATCGGATCGGCGGACCGGTCGACGATGCGCTGGCGATGTGGAAGGTCAGGGCAGCGCGGAGCGCGGCGTGGACGAACGCGCAGGTGCTGTGGGGGCTCGCCGGCCTTCCGCCTCTCCGGGACCGCTTCTTCCGCAAACTCGACAGCCTCGTGGGGATGGCCGGCCGCGGCCTGCTGCTCGCGCGCGATCCCAGCCTCGTTTAGCCGGACGCGCGTGAACTTCGCCCGATAGACCAGCCCTGGCTGACGAGGAGGATTGCATCAAAGACGAGGACGAGCGCTATCGGACCGTTACGCGCCGTAGTTGAACGTGACCTTTCCGGCCCGCACCTGGAACTTCGTCGTTGCCACTTGAGGATTGTGTTTGTCGAGTGATGACGGTAGCTCGTTCATCAATCGCGCGAACGGAAACGTCAGGCTGCAGAGGGTTGTCGCGGCGGGTGTCAAGTATTTGATGACTGCCTTCATTGCCAGACCCGACGTCAACGCCTCACGGTAGAAGGCTGCGTCGACCTGCGACACGGTGATGAGAAAATCCGGCACGTTGCCGGGTGGGGTGATGGTGATGCCGCCAATCGAGGAGACTCGCTGGGTGGGAAGCATGCCCAGCTCCAAGCGATAGTTGCAGCGGAGCCAGGTCTGCTGAAGCGTGGTCAGGTTCGACGCAGAAACCACGCTGCCGTCGCCGGGCAACAGTTTGCTTGTGCCAGTGACGATGACCTGAGGCTTCGCGGGCACGTTCAGCATCCCACCGACTTCTTCGAATGCGACCGTCGCAACCCGGATGTTGGAGAGCTCTCGTATTCTGTACTATCGTCCCGTCGTAGGCAACGGCGAGGATCCGGGCCGTCGACGGCGGTCGGCCGAGGTTAATCGCGCTCGCCAACGCCTTGTGAAACTTGAGGAGCGTCGACCCGCTCCAGCGCATGGTGAACGTGCCGCCGGCCTCGGTAAAACCATCCAGAGGACCGCGCTGGCCCTCCAGTTCCAGGGCGAAATGTCCCGCGGCGTAAGTTCGGTTGGTCACGTCTCGAGCCCTTAAAACGGCGGCGAGTGCGAGGTATAGCGGCACTGCGCCCGCCGGTCAAGCACGGCTTGACGGACGCAGGGACGGATCCTGTCGCCCCCATCCCGCCTTTGGATCGCTAGTCGACGGGCCCATTCAGTCGATTACGTAGGCGTCTCTCCTACGAACTCCACGGTATTGCATATCCCACCTTGACCCGCTTTAGTCAGACCTCTCACCAATAGCAATGCCTTCATTCCGCGCGCGCGCTGATCGCGGCGGTCGCAGTTCTGTCCTGCGGTGACGATTCTTCAACAACTCCGAGTCCGACAAGTCATCTCTTTCACCGCACCACATGAAGGCTGACTGCCTGCGGCTCCGATCTGGCTGGCCTGCACCCGACATACCGGAGGGTAAAGGCTGAGACTACCCACGTCGCATGCATTTCCCACGCAATACGGCGCGGGTGGTATGGCATTCATTCTGCGGTGCATGGCGGCCGACAGTCCTTCAACCAACGCCCTGCGGTTAGCGGTAGTCAACATGAGGCCGTTCTCGGCCATGGCCTGTCCCCGGGACAGGCTGCGTCCACTCGTGCAGAGGGAGGGAAGCCGATGAATCCGCGCTGTCATTTCCGTTTTCTAGTGTCGATCGGCCTGATCGCCGGTCTGCTCCCGGTTACGATCGGGACCGTCATCGGGGCCGTTTCCGCCCGTTCGATCCAGGGCCAGGAAGGCTGGTCCGGCGGAACGATCCCGGTCTCCGCGAGCATCGACCAGGTTGTCGACCAATCCGGTCTCAACCAGCGCACCGGGACGGGAGCCTGGCGGATCTCGAACAACACCTCGTTGGGCAACCACAACGGGGCCTTCTCCGGGTGGGTGTTCGGCCCGGGCCTCCCGGTGTCCGCTGGCCAGCCGTCATCCCTAGCCGTCGCCGATCAGTTCACCGCGACGCTGTGGTTCCGCTCCGCGAGTGCGTCAGCCGATGGCTCCAACATCGAGATCGATCTTGGGAGCGACCTCGGCAATGACCGCAACAACTTCCTGGCGGTGACGAACCGGGCCGACGCTGACGGCGGTTTGCAGCTTCGGGCAAGTGAGCCCGACGGAGTGACCGGTAACTTCCTTCCCACCGCCATCATCGCCACGGGAATCACACGCAGCGTCTACCACCGACTCGACATCGTTGCCAAGTTCCTCGACGGGGACGGGAACGACACCGTCGAATACGCACTAGATGGAGTCCCACTCGCCAATCCCGCCGGCGGCACCACGTTCGGCACCTTCGAGGGCTGGCGCAACGGGCTTAACTTCACGTACGTCCTGAGCAACCGCCTGTACTTCCGCTCGGGCGCACCCCCGAGTGCCTATGGCGCATTCGCCGACACGGCCGCCCAGGGCTTTCACTTCGACGACCTGTTCTACGCCGTCGCGGACCAGTCGGCACCGGCCCTCCGGATGGCCGCCTACGCGACGGGGTTCGAGCCGGGCTACTCCGCCGGTTCGATCCAGGGCCAAGAAGCATGGTCCGGCGGAACGATCCCGATCGTCGCGACCGTCGACCAGGCCGTCGACCTGGCCGGTCTCAACCAACGCACCGGGATGGGAGCCTGGCGGATCTCGAACAACACCTCGTTGGGCAATCACAACGGGGCCTTCTCCGGGTGGGTGTTCGGCCCGGGCCTCCCGGTCGCCGCTGGTCACCCGTCATCCGGGGCCGGCGCCAATCAGTTCGGCGCGACGCTGTGGTTCCGCTCCGCGAGTGCGTCGGCCGATGGCTCCAACATCGAGATCGATCTCGGGACCGTCCCTGGCGATGACCGCAACAACTTCCTGGCGGTGACGAACCGGGCCGACGGCGTTGACGGCGGTCTGCAGCTTCGGGCAGGTGAGCCCGACGGAGTGACTGGTAACTTCCGTCCCACCCAAATCATCGCCACGGGAATCGCACGCGGCGTCTATCACCGCCTCGACATCGTGGCCAAGTTCTTCGACGGGGAGGGGAACGACACCGTCGAGTACGCACTGGATGGAGTCCCACTCGCCAATCCCCTCGGCGGCACCACGTTCGGCACCTTCGAGGGCTGGCGCGACGGGCTTGACTTCACGTACGCCCTGAGCAACCGCCTGTTCTTCCGCTCGGGCGCACCCCCGAGTGCTTATGGCGCATTCGCCGACACGACCGCCCAGGGCTTCTACTTCGACGATCTGTTCTATTCCGTCGCGAACCAATCCGCACCGGCTACCCCGCTTTCCGCCTACGCGACGGGGTTCGAGCCGCCCGCCGTTCCCGCGCCGGACCTGGCTATCACCAAGAGTCACGTGGGTAATTTCATGCAGGGACAGATTGGAGCGCAGTTCACCATCACGGTGACCAACAGCGGCACCCCCTCGACCATTGGCGTCGTCACCCTGACTGACGCTGTCCCGCCGGGCCTCACTCCGACGGCGGCCAGTGGTGCTGGCTGGACCTGTCCCGTCTCAGGCGCAACGGTCACTTGCACTCGGAGCGACGCTCTGGCTCCGGGAGCGAGCTACCCGCCTGTCTCGATCACCGTGAATGTGGCAGTCAGCGCTCCAGCTTCAGTGGCCAACACTGCGAGCATTTCCGGCGGCGGCGATGTCAACACCGCGAACAACACGGCAACGGACGTCACCACAATACTGCCGGGGGCATCGCAGGCGGATCTCGCGGTCACGAAGACCGATGGTCAAGCGAACTACACGCCGGGCACGGCGATCAGCTACACGATCACGGTGACCAATGCGGGGCCGGCGACCGCGACCGGCTTCAGCATCTCCGACAACGTGCCGGCAACGATTGCCGGTACGTCGGTCACGTGCGTAGTCACCGGCACGGGCAATTGCGGCACGAACGGCTCGTCGGGGAACAGCGTCAGCTTTACCGCGGCGAGTCTGGCGCCAGGGGCCGGCAACATGCTGACGCTGACGGTTGCCGGCAGCGTCAGCACGAGCGCGAGCGGCGCGCTCGTCAATGCGGTGACCGTGGCAGCCGGCGCGGGCGCAACCGACCCGAATCCCGGCAACAACTCGGCCACTGATACAAGCAATCAAAGAACCGGTTTCGTGACAGAGGTTTCGGGCTTCTTCCCGTACGACCCCGCGTTCACAGGCGGCGTTAGCGTGGCGGCCGGGGACGTGACCGGCGACGGCGTCGCCGACATCATTACGGGAACGGGGGCCGGAGGCATGCCGGAGGTGCGGGCCTTCAGCCTGGTCGGCGGCGTGACGCTGGTCGCGAGCTTCTTCGCGTACGACCCGGCGTTCGCAGGCGGCATCAGCGTGGCGGTCGGGGACGTGACCGGCGACGGCGTCGCCGAGATCATCACCGGGGCAGGGCCCGGCGGCGGGCCGCACGTGCGCGCCTTCAGCCTCACGGGCGGCGGCGTGACGGAGGTCGCGAGCTTCTTTGCCTATGACCCCGCGTTCGCGGGCGGCGTCCACGTGGCGGCCGCGGATCTGACGGGCGACGGCGTGGCAGAGATCATTACGGGAGCGGGACCCGGCGGTGGTCCGCATGTGCGGGCGTTCGACGTGGCGGGCGGCGTGGCCGAGGTCGCGAGCTTCTTTGCCTATGACCCCACGTTCCTGGGCGGCGTCCACGTGGCGGCCGCGGATCTGACGGGCGACGGCGTGGCGGAGATCATTACGGGACCGGGGCCCGGCAGTGGCAGTGGTCCGCAGGTGCGCGCGTTCGGCGTGGCGGGCGGTGTAACGGAGGTTGCGAGCTTCTTTGCCTATGTCCCTGCGTTCCTGGGCGGCGTGCACGTGGCGGCCGCTGATCTGACGGGCGACGGCGTGGCCGAAATCATTACGGGAGCGGGGCCCGGCGGTGGCCCGCATGTCCGAGCGTTGAGCTCCAGCGGCCTGACGGAGCTCGGCGGCTTTTTCGCCTACGACCCGGCCTTTCTGGGTGGGGTGGTCGTGGCAAGCCAAGACGTGACCGGGGACGGCGTGGCCGAAATCATCACCGGGGCAGGGCCTGGCGGCGGGCCGCACGTTCGTGTTCTCGATGTGAGCGGAGTGACCGTCAAGTAGCCACTGAGAGGCGAACCGGTCGATCGGTGTCAGCGGCCAGCCCGCGCAAGCCGGTGGCGGCATCGTCGGCCGGATCATCTCGCGGGACAGTCGTCGTGGAGGCAGCATCTGCGACTTCGCCACCCGCTCAGGATCGCCGCAGATGAAGCGTGACCGCCAGCCTGCGCATCAGGCGCTCGGTCATCGTGCCGAAAGGCTCATCGCTCGTCAGATACGTCCAGGTCGCACCGCGCTGGCGCGGCTCGAGCCCGTGAATGGCGGCGCGCTCGAGGCGGGCGGCTATCTCCTCGTCGATCATCCGCGTGAGTTCCTGGAACATCGCGTGAACCGTGTGGAGATACTCGCGAAACGGGTCGCCGCCACCGAGCGACACCCAGATCGTGCTCGCCCGAAGCTCGCTGACCGCGGCGAGATAGTCAGACCAGAGATCGTCGATCGTGTCGAGCGTGACCAGGCGCTCGAGCTCGGAGGCGGGACTGGAGATCCGGCCTCCATGAGCGGTCAGCACCCGCTGGCGGCGATCGGCCATTTGCTGGCGCTGCCCTTCGACGATGGTCTCGTACTTGCGCAGAAAGAGACGGCAGCCCAGGCTCTGCCCCTCGGCCACGCGCTGCAGGTGGTCACACGAAGACAACTGCGTCCCGGGCCCGTCGGCGTACTTGATGACCAGCGGATCCTGGAGAGACACAAAGAACTGCGAGCTGCCCGGATCACCCTGTCGGCCGGCGCGTCCGCGCAGCTGTGTATCGATCCGGCCGCTCTCGTGCCGGTTGGTGCCAATCACGTGCAGGCCACCGAGCTTCGGCGACGCCGGCGCCGAGGCGTATGTCGACGCCGCGGCCCGCCATGTTCGTCGAAATGGTGACCGCGTCAGGCTCGCCGGCGCGCGCCACGATGGCGGCCTCGGCCTCTTCGTTGCGTGCGTTGAGCACCGCGTGAGGCACGTCGTGCAGCCGCGCGCTCAGCCGCTCCGACTCTTCGACCGATGACGTGCCGACGAGGACGGGCTGCCTCGACCGATGCCGATGGCGAATCTCGTCGAGCAGCGCGTCCTCCTTCTCGGCGCGAGTGGCGAACCCGCGATCCGGGTGATCGCATCTGATCACCGGACGATTCGGCGCGATCGCCGTCACTTCGAGACCATAGAGCTCCCGAAACTCGGTCGCCTGCGCGCCCGCCGTTCCCGTCATGCCGCAGACGGCGGGATAGAGCGCGATCAGGTTCTCCATCGTGATCGAGCCGAGCACGCGGCCCTGCCGGTGTCGTGTCACCTGCTCTTTCAGCTCGAGCGCCGTCTGCAGTCCCGCGGGCCAGCGCCGGTCGCGCACGACGCGCCCCTTGAGCTCGTCGATCGACAAGACCGTCGAGTCCTGCACCAGGTAGTCCACGTCGCGGTGCAGCAGCGTGTGCGCGTGCAGCGCGTCCTGAACGGCGGTCATGGCGGCGAGATGTCCGGCGTCGTAGAGATTGCTGCACGGCAGCAGCCGTTCGACCTCACCCGCGCCCAGGGGCGTGAGCGCCACGTTTCTCGCCATCTGATCGGACGTGAAGTGCACGTGCGGCATCAGATGCCGGACGACGCGATCGGCGTCGACGGCGACAGCGGATGGCTCCATCGTGCCGCCAGCGATGACCAGCGGAATCCTCGCCTCGTCCAGCAGGATCGAGTCGGCTTCGTCGATCACCGCTACGGCGAACGGTCGCAGGACCTGCTCTTCGGGATGGAGCGCGAGCCCATCACGCAGATAGTCGAATCCCAGCTCATTGGCGGAGGCGTAGGTGATATCGCGTCGATAGGCCGACCGCCGTTCTTCAGGCGTCATGTCCTGCGCCACCGCTGCCACGGATAGACCGAGCCATCGGTATGTCTCGCCCATCCATTCCGCATCGCGGCGGGCGAGATAGTCGTTCGCGGTGAGGACGTGAACGCCACCTCCCGAGCGCGCGTACCACGCGACGGCAGGAACCGCCGCCAGCGTCTTGCCCTCACCCGTCTGCATCTCCACAATCCGTCCGTGCGCCAGCGCGAGAGCGCCTTCGAGCTGCGCGTCGAACATCTGCAGCCCGAGCACCCGCGACGCGACGACGGCGGTGACCGCCACGATCTCCGGCAGGCGCGTGGCGCTCCGCGCTGCCTGCCGCAGCGACTCATCGTCGAGGTGGACGAAGCTCTCGCGAAGTGTCCTGACCTCATCCATCTCCCGCGGCGCAGACTCCGCTCGCGCCGTAAACAGCGACCGCCACCATTCGCGCATGGCCAACCTCCAGCGGGATACAGGCTCGCAGAGTCCACGGCTTCAGCCGGACACGTATCGCGCCCGATTACGACATCGAATTGAAAAATCGACTGGAGCGATCAGAGCGAGAGTGGTGGCGGTCGCTGAAACAAGGAGTGCTCAACCGGGAACCGCCGGAAGGCGACGGACCGGGGCGCCGGCGACGCGGTAGTGACAGACGGCCGTGGGATCCCTGGTGTGAGGGGCCGCGTTTCGTGTTCGACCTGTTCGGGCGCGTTCGGCCATGCGACGGAGACGACGAGCCGCAGCGACCGGAGCGGCCTGGCAGGTCCCGCGGACGCGCCCGCGAAGGCGAACACGACGACGGCCAGGGAAGCAACGCCGAGGCGTCGGATCATCAAAGGCAGTATACTTCCTGGTTTTCTTCGACATTCACTCTCCAAGGCGCTACGATAGGCCAGCTTTCGGAGAGCCCCCTCCCTGCGCGAGTGGGTCCGTGCCCTCGCCAAAAGCCATGGAGGGGTTATGGACGACCGCGCCAGGATTGCGCATCAACGCCTCATCGAATCCAGCCAACGGATCTGCCGGAGCGCACAGGAACTCGTCGACCGGGCGCGAGACGCGACCAAACGGGGGGCTGCGGACCTGGAGCGCATGAGAGAAGTGCTGGCTCTCCACCGCGTTCGCGTCGCTTTTTACGAGTAGCCAAGGCACTCTTCTGAGGCCTGGCGCGTCGCGCGTATTGCATGGCCGAGGCCGCGGAATCTACCGGTTGACGTGCCCCCGTTCTCGTTTCGGCGCATTCTGTGGGTAGATCGTCGCGCCCCGTTTCAGCATCTCGACGAACGTCTCGATCTTCTTCCTCCGCCCCGCGTCGGTCTTCGTGTTGTGGAGCCGGAACGCCAGCGCGTAGCGATTGGCGGAGTTGAGCGATCGATACGTTTCGAGCGCCTTCGGTTCAGCCGCGATCGCCGTGAGGAGATCCTCGGGCGTCTCGAGCTTGCTGCCCGAGGCATAGGCCTTTGCCCACCGCCCATCGGCCTTGGCGGCTTCCACCTGCGCGAGGCCGAGAGCGGTCATCTTCCCGGCCTTCGTCAGCCGCGCGACGTGCTCACGGTTGATCTGGCTCCAGATGCTCTTCTTGCGGCGCGGCGTGTAGCGTTGGAGGAAGCTCTTGTCGTCGAAGCCTTTGCGGAGGCCGTCGATCCACCCCCACATCAGCGCGATGTCGAGCGATTCCGCGTACGTGACGCTCGTAAGCCCCGACCCCTTCTTCCAAATCTTGAGCCATAACTCGTCCGCCTTGTCGTGGTTCTTCCTGTACCACGCCTCGAGCGACTTCTGGTCCTTGAAAGCGTGGATGTGCGCCTTGTTGACCTTGACCGACGCCATCAGCCCGCGGCGTTCCACGCCACCGTCAACATGCGCATCGCACTCGCCCACCAGCGGAGCGCCGGTCGCACGCTACCGCAGCTCGATCGGCAAAACGGCTTCCGCGCCGTCGTACCGGATGACGAGAGCATAGGTGCCCTCGTCCCACAACCGTGTCGGCGACTCGAACAGCAGATCGCCGAGCACGAGCTCCTTCGGCTTGAGATAGACGACCTCCTGCACGGTGCCCGTGCCGGGAGGACGTGCGAAGAAACGGAGCCCCGTCTGACCGTTCGAGGGGGTGAAATAGGACCCAACCTGGTGGCGCAACGGAGTGGCCTGCTGGAGCAGGAGCACGTTGCGACGTGAATCCGCCGCCCAGCGCGCCTGGGATGCAAGCCGCACGACCCGGCCGTTTGGCGTGACGAGCTCGATCCGGTCGCGATCGATCTCGATCACCTGCTCACCGAGGGCGCCGAGCTGGATCAGCAGCCAGGGAGAATCGTGATTGAGCTGCGAGTAGTAATACGCCGCGACCACCTGGATGCGGCCGTCTCTGAACTCGGACAGCGCGCGGCCCAGGGTTCGCACGTGATCGAACTCCCTCGGAACAGTGCGGCTCTGCGCGAACAGGGAGCCGCCTGCGGCGATCAGGATCAATCCGGTCAGCACGTGAATTGAGCGAATCATCCTGCTCTCCTGCTCTATCAGCGCCGTCACCGGCTGGAGACTATAGCAGGGGCGGGCGGAGATCTGTTCACGATCCTCCTCCAGCTTCAAGCTTGGCCGCGGTGCTGCGCGATGAGCCGCATCGCCGGCGTGCTGACGAGATCCTGATCGTGAAAGCGCTCTCCGTACTCGAACGGCGTCACGTCGCGGTATTCGTGGACGACGTCGCGGTGAATGCGATTGCGGATCGACGCGCGCGTGTTGGGATCGGCGCCGCGAGCGACGATTAGCTCCGCAAGGCGATCGCGATTCGGCTTCGGCCTCGCGTACTTGGACCGCACGTACCACGTGTACGAGACGACCGCCGAGAAGAGCGGGGTGTAGCCGCCGAATCCGTCGTCGCCGGTCGCGGCGCGGATGTTCACGTCCATGCCGCGGTCGAGCAGCCACTCGGCGATCTCGAGTTCGCCATACTCGATGCACATGTGCAGGAGCGTCGCCCCGCCAAGCGGTGTGCCGACGCACGCCAGCGACCCGTCCGGCCCACATCCGAGCTCCGGGGGAAAGAGTTCGGCGTGCGAGAACGTCCGCCTGAGCAGGTTCGGATCGGCCTGCAGATGGCGCTCGAGCAGATCGAGCCGACCGCGATGAACGGCCATGGGAGGGGTATCAGGAAGCGTGATGCCGTGCTCGACCATGATCTCGAGGCATCGATGCTTGCTCTTCGGGTTTCTCGAATAGGTTTCGAGGAGCAAGGCAATCGGGACGCGCCAGTCGCCGGCGTGGTCGCTGATAGGCGCACCGATCTCGAGTACGAATGCCAGGCCCTCGGGATTGAGCGCCTCGCACGGGCCCATCACCGCGTCCTTCGGGGCAGGTGGACTGCCGGCCATCTCGTAGAGCATCCGCGCGGTTCCGACGTGTCCCTGCAGCGCCGCGCGTCCGGCCGCGTGCTGCACATCTTTTGCGCCGAGATCGCGGAGCATCTTGATCATGGCGTCCCGGCCCAGATTGGCGGCGTACGACATTGGCGGGCCCCAGTTGCAGCTCCTGGTTCCGCGCGCCATCTCGTGCAAGAGCGCCGGCCGCTTCGCGATCAGTGCGCGAAGCCGCTGGACGTCGTCCGCCCAGATGGCATCGACGACCTGGCACGCCGCGACGAGCCGCGGCCAGCTGGCGACGCCGTAGCTCCGCGCCAGCGCGAGGTGCGCGTCCGACAGGGTGGCGCTGGACGGATCCGCTTTTCGCGGAACCTGCTCATGGAAATCCGCCATCGCTTCAGTGTCGCCTCGCTTGATCGCGCGGAGCAGATCCTTGGCCTGGTGCTTGAGCTGAGTGAGATCGGGACGAACGGGCAGGTGACGGTTCGACACGACGAGCCTCCTTTGTCGATGCCCGGCGTCCGCCTGGACGGGCGAGAGGAGGTTCGTGCGAACCCGTTGCCGAAACGCTGATCAGGTGGACTCGGTCCTGCCCGCGGACGGGAGGCGTCCTGCACGCCTGCCGTCAGGATAGATCAAATCAGGGGACCGGGCGCGGCCTTCCCTCCTCTAACTCGTAGCCGCGGGCGAGGTAAAACAGCGCGCGGTCGAAAAACTCTCCAACCTGGTAGTTGAGCTCCTGGATGCTGTGGAGCGCGAGAGGCAGCAGTTCGTCGGGCGCGACACGATCGCCCGCGAAGTCCACCAGGCCGTGGTCGCGGATATAGCGCCGCAGGTGCTTCTTGGTGAGGATGATCGCAAAGATCAGCTCGCTCAGCGGAACGCCTTCGCGAAACCGCGTCCTTCCCATCTCTTCATATTCACGCCGCACCGCAGCGTCGCTGGGATCGCCAATCCACTTCGCCAGGTTGTTGAAGAGCAGGGCGACTCGTGCCTCGAGCTCCGGCGGGCGCAGCCGACGGAACGACGGAGTCCGATCGTTGGTGATGATGTCAGCCAGCGTTTCCCTGGTCAGTGGGCCGGCGTGCGACTGGATCAGCAAGAGTAAGCGGGCTCCCAGCATAGGCTCCTCGGGGCAGGGGAACCCTTATTCTAGCGGGAGCGGCCTATCGCAGGCTGAAAACGAGCTCGATGGTGATGGCCATCGGCACGGGCTGGCCGGCCATCAGCGCGGGCCGGAACCGCCATTGGGCCGCCGCCCGGACCGCCGCCTGATCGAGACCGAAGACCGGATCCAGCGAGCGGACAACCTGGACATCTCGAACTGTGCCGTCGGCCTGGACGATCGCGCGGACGAGGACGGCGCCCTGGACGCGCGCGCGCATCGCCTCGGTCGTGTACTCGGGCTTGACGTTGCGGATGACAGTCGGCATGACGAGCTTCGCGCCGGCTCCCCCCGGTCCGCCTGAATTCTCGAGCCTGCCCGGTCCGACGCCGATCCCGTCCCCGGAGCCGATTCCGCCGCCGTTTCCGGTCTCGGCTCCTCTCCGAGTGCCCGGTCCGAGCGAATCGATCGAGAAAGATGGATCGCTCATCGCACCGGGAAGAGTCAGGCTTTCGGCGGCGAGCGGAAGCGTAGGGACGACGATCGCCTGCTCCGGCTCTGGAGCGGACTCCCGGAATTCGACGAGGCTTGCCCGAACGGCCGGGGTGGTGACGCGATCAGTGCCGGACCGCTGAACCCTTCGGGATGGTTCCGGGTTTTGATTGCCGCCGCCCCCGCCACCGCCACCACCGCCTGAAACAGGCATCCAAATCAGCTGCGTCAGCGCCGACAGGTCCGCAGCGGTCGACGCCGTCGACTCGCGCTGCCGCGTCTCGTTGAACACGAGCGCCAGGCAGAGCAGCAGCGCGATGTGCGAGATCATCGACGCGCCGAACGCCGGCAGGATCGGTGCGGGCGCATTCGCACGAGGGTCTCGATCGTCCACGGGAATGAAGTGCACTCTCTTCTGACGAGCGTGCGAGCGGATTGGCCGGCGACCGCCGTCGGTTGATCGAACCGTCTACCAAATCGTTATAAGCTGCTGCGCGTGAACCGCCTGTCCGCCATAGTCGCAGGACTCGGCGCCATTCTGTTCGCCTTCTCGTTTGCCTCGGAGCTGCAATGGATTGTGCCGTTCTCGGGTTTTGTCGGCGAGGGCAGCGGCGGCATCGGCGCCGTTAGTGTTGGAGTTGGGTCAGAGCTGATGATGTTTGCCGCGGCGGGTGTCGCCAACCGCTTGCTCGCGCGCTGGGCGCGAACGGCAGGGGCGGCCGTTCGATGGATGCATATCGTCCACTCGGCCGTCGTCGCGGCCGTGCCCATCCTGCTGATCACGTGGATCGCAGGCGCGCTGTCAGGAGTGCTCTCGCCAAGCGGAGGAATCGTGGCAGCCGCTGTGTTTTCAATCGTGGGGCTGTTTGTCTGTCAGCTGGGGCTACTGAGCATCCTGCTTGCCCTATTTGCATGGCAACGCACGCGGCCCGCGCTGACGTCCGGCTAAAGCCGGACGCTACGAAAGGATCCATGAGGAGCGTTCATGTACGCGCCTGATTCGACCGTGACGCAAGTGGCCGAGCCGCCGAAGCAGGGTGAGCCTTCGGTCACGATCCAGGCCAGGTCGAAAGACTGGCCGGTGCACCCGCCGAAGTCGGACGTTGTGTGGGAGCTCGTCAGCCTGCTCCGCGAGCGCCGCCGCTGGCGCGACGTGCCCACCTCCGCCGAGCGGGTCGCCAAGCGGTCCCGGGCGATCCTCGCCGAGCTCGGCGTGTCCGACGAAGCGCTCCGCGACATAGCGCAGGCCCTGGTCCTGGAGATCGATCTCGGACGGGAGCAGACGGCGGCCATCCAGTTCCCGTGGGAATTCGTGATTGCCGAGTCGACGCGCGAATTTCGCTACGCGGGAGGCGCCCGGCGCTCGCTGCTGATCACGCGGCACCTGAAGGAAGCCAGCGCCGCCGGCGTGCCGGCGCCCGCGTCGGTCCTGGTCGTCGAGAGCGCTCCGGGCGAACTGGCCGAGCACTATTCATTCAGCTCGGAGCGCAACTACGTCCTCGCCGGCCTTGATCTCAATTCGCAAACGATCGAGAACCCCGATGCCGACGAGCTCAGGGCGAAGATCAAAGCGTTTCAGCCCTCCGTCGTGCACTTCACCGGCGTGGATGCCCAGCAGGGCGCCGAACTGCTGCACTTGGCGCGTCCTGGCGGCCCCGGCATCTACCTGCGTGATGGGGATGGACTGCACGTTGCCGCGTTCACCGAGATCGCCGAGATCCTGACCTCTGCCGACTGCAAGCCGGTCCTCGTCTCGTTCAACATTTACAACTCGTCGTATCTGGCCGAGCTCGTCATCGAGGGCGGCGCGGTCGCGGCCATCGGCTTCCAGGACGTCATCGACGATGCCGTGGCCGAGAAATTCTTCGCCGCGTTCTACGCGGCGTGGCGGCCGAAGTGGGAGCTGTTCGAGGCCTTCGACGCGGCGTGGCGCCGTCTCGCGTCGCACGCGCGAGAGCTGCGCGGAACGGGCATCTCGTTGTGGGGACGACGATCGATCCGGGAGACGGGCGCGTGGTTCACGGCGCCGGCAGCCGCACCGCCCGTGGCCGTTCAGCCGCCACCGCCGCCGCAAAGGAGGACGAGATCGGCGCGCGTGCCGGCGCCACAACCTGTGCAGCCGAGTCCTGCGCCGCCGCCGCCCGCGCCGGGCGTCGTCCCCCCGGTGCCGGAGCTCGTCTCCATTTCCTATACGCCGCCCGCCAGGTTGAACTACTCGCTGCTGCACAACAACCTGCCGCTCTTCCCCGAGTTCATGATGCGCTGCGCGGGGACAGGCACCTATCCTGTGTCAGTAGACGTGGCGCTGAACGCTGGTGTCGAGACGGCGCGGTACGAGGCCAGCTTCCTCCTCGGTCCGACCAACAACGCCATCAACCTGGCGAGCCAGGACAACAAGGACTCGATTCGGGTGTCCCTGACCTCCCAGCTGGCGCGGTCGCTGGCGGAAAGCGTCTATACGAGCGTTGTCGTGCACGTGAGGCTCAACGGCCAGACATTGAGGCAGCAGACGCATCGGGTCGAGCTGCTCGCGATCGACGAGTGGAAAGACGACGATCTGAACCGGCAGTGGCTGCCGTCGTTCGTGTTCCCCCGCGATGCCGCCGTGCGTCAGATCGTGGACGCGGCGCAGCGGTATCTCGTCGCCCTTGCTGACGACAGCAGCGCCGGTTTCGACGGGTACCAGAGTTTCGATCCCGGCGGCGCCTCGCTGGAGGAGAAGGTGCGCGGCATCGATTACCAGGTGCAGGCGCTCTGGTGGGCGATCATCTCCGAGTTCAACCTGGCGTACATCAACCCGCCGCCAACATTCACGGACAAGTCGCAGCGGCTGCGCACGCCGTCGGACATCGTGGCGGGCAAGCGCGGCACCTGCATCGATCTGACGCTCCTGCTGGCCGCGTGCCTGGAATACGTCGAGATCTATCCGGTGCTCTTCCTGCTGAAGGATCACGCATTCCCCGGTTACGTGAGGAGCGAGCAGAGCCACGACATCATTCGCGACAGGTTCCAGACGGGTGTGGATCCCGGCGCGATACCGGCGACCGCGCCGTCGCGCGTCACCGCAGGCTGCGGCTGGGTGCTTCATGACTCTCGCTTTGCCGAAGTCATGAAACTCGTGCAGGCCGGGCACATCGTGCCCATCGAGACCGTCGCGCTCACCCAGCGGACCGGGTTCCAGGCAGCCATCGAGGAAGGGCTGCAGAACCTTCGCGATCGCCGGAGCTTCGAATCGCTCTTCGACGTCCGGATCGCCCGCGAAGCCGGCGTCACGCCGCTGCCGCTCTGGAGCACTCGCGTATGAACAACGATCAGATCGCCCAGGCGTTGGCCACCGATCTCGCGTCGCTCGGCGTCGTCCCGATTGACGTCGCCATCCCGGACGAACCGTCGATCGGCGGACTGCGGCGGCGCCGCGGCTCCCGGTTCGACGACACGATTGGGGTCATCACGCTGCTGGATATCGACGGCGTGCTCATGTGGGAGGACGGGGCGGTCAGCGCGTCGACCTCGCGCACCCGCCGCCGCCGCGCCGGAACGGCAGCCGTGGGCGAAGTGGTGACGCAGTTGAAGTTCGAGCGCCCGAAGGCGCTCGGCACGAACCAGGTGGCCGATCAGCTCGCGAAGCTCGACGCGAAGCTCACTCCAAGAGGGCCGACCGAGCTGCTCGAGTGGAACACGACGACCTGGACGCCGACGCCGGGCGCGGTCCCTGCTCCTGCGGGGCGCATCCTGCTGTTCGTGCACGGCACGTTCAGCAACAGCGAGAACCTGATCCGCGAGCTCTGGAGCCCCGAACCGAACCAGCCGGGTCAGGGCCACGGCGCGGATTTCCTGAAGAAGGTCGCTCAGGAGTACACGCAGGTCCTGAGCTTCGATCACTTCACCCTGTCGCGCAGCCCGCTGATCAACGCCGTGGAGCTCGCACGTATGTTCGCCCCCACCAACGCGGAGCGCCTCGACGTCATCTGTCACAGCCGCGGAGGGCTGGTGACCCGCTGGTGGTGTGAGTTGTTGGATCAGAAGCCGCGCGAGCGCCGGCGGGTGGTGTTCGTCGGCTGCCCTCTACAGGGCACGAGCCTGGCGGATCCGGAGTCGGTGCGGAACGGCCTCAACCTGCTCAGCAACGTCGGCCGCGTTCTTGGCGGCGGCCTTCAATTGATCCCGATGCTCACCGTGGCGGGAGGGCTGATGCAGATCCTGAGCTCGCTGACCTCGGTGGCCTCTCGCGCGCCGTTTGTGGATGCCGGCATCTCGATGATCCCCGGTCTCGCGGCGATGTCGCGCGTCGGCAACAACCACGAGCTGAACGCCCTGAACGTGATGAACGCGGCGCCGCGCGCCGATTACTTCGCCGTGACCAGCGACTTCGAGCCGGATCCGGTGACGTGGCGATTCTGGAGGATGTTCAGCACGAGAGCGGCCAACGCCGCGGTGGATCACCTGGTGTTCCGGCAGGCGAACGACCTGGTTGTCGACACGACGTCAATGACCTATCACGCCTGGGGCCCGAACCCGGTGCTGGCGAACAACCCGGTGTTCCGGTGCTTCGAACCGCAGGACGGCGTCCACCACACGAACTACTTCCGTCATGAGAAAACAACCGAGTTCCTGACCGAGGCGCTCGGGCTGTAGCCGACCCTGAAAGGGTCGGCCTACAAATCGAGATGTTCTGCAACCGCGCTGCGGCAATTGCGGCGTTCATGGATACGATAGGTCATGCCTACTGATCTTTTCCGGCAGGCGTACCTCCCCGATATCGCACGCGCGTTCCGCAACTACAAGGCGCTCGGCGAGCGGGCGATGGCGCAGGTCTCGGACGAGAACCTGCACGCAGTCGTCGACCCTGACGCCAACAGCATCGCGATCATCGTCAAGCACGTCGGCGGGAACCTGCGGTCGCGGTTCACCGATTTCCTCACCACCGATGGCGAGAAGCCGACGCGAAACCGCGACGACGAGTTCGAGATGCCGGTGGAGGCCTCGAGGGCAGAAGTCCTGGAGTGGTGGGAATCAGGATGGGCGGCCACGCTCAGCGCGATCGACGCCCTGACGGTGGACGACCTGGATCGCACGATTCAGATCCGCGGCGAGGCGTTGCTGGTGGTCGAAGCGCTGAGCCGCAACATCACCCATACGGCCTATCACGTCGGCCAGATCGTCATGATGGCGAAGCATCTGGCCGGGCCGCACTGGGCGTCCTTGAGCATCCCCAAAGGGCGGTCGAAAGAGCTGGTCGCCGGGCGGTACAAGGAAGGCATCCTGCCGCCAGGCAGAAGTTAGTGAGTTGGTGAGTTGGTGAGTTCAGGATTCACCAACTCTCCAATTCTCGAACTCTCCAACTTTCAGGTACTCATCGAAGATTCTCTGCACGTCATTGATGCTGCGCTTTTGGAGGAGCGCGAGGCGGAGCAGCACGCGGGCCTTCTGGGGGTTCTTGTCCAGCGATGCGACGAACCCCAGCTTGTTGTCGTCGAGCTCGACGTTGCGTTCGACGCGGCCGATCGTCACGCGCGAGGCGCGGACGGCGACGACGCCCTTTTTGGCCTGCGCTGCGAGCGCCGCGACGGCTGGTTGCGTCAGGTTGCCATTGCCGACCCCGGCGATGACGATGCCGCGGGCGCCCGCCGCCGCGGCGGCATCGATGAGCGCGCCGTCCATGTTTTCGTGAGCCATCACGATGTCGACGCGCGGCAGGGCGGTGACGCCGTCCAGTTTGAACTCCGAGTCCATCGTGTGCTTGCCAATCGGACCGCGGTTGAACTCGGCCTTGCCATAGGCCACGGTCCCGATCAGCCCCGACAGCGGCGACAGGAACGTCTGCACAGCGGTCGTGCTGGTCTTCGTGAGTGAGGATGCGCCGTGAATCCAATCGTTGACGACGACGAGCACGCCGCGGCCAGCGGCCTCTTTGTTGGCGGCGACGGCCACGGCATTGAAGAAGTTCAACGGACCGTCGGCCGACAGCGCCGTGGCAGGGCGCATCGCCGCGGTGAGCACGACGGGTTTCCTCGTCTTCACGACCAGGTTCAGGAAGTAGGCGGTCTCCTCGATCGTATCGGTGCCGTGCGTAATCACGATGCCGGCGACATCGTTCATCGCGGCGAGGGCGTTGACGCGGCCTGCCAGCTTGAGCCAGACGGCGTCGTTCATGTCCTGCGAGCCGATGTTCGCGACCTGCTCGCCGCGCAGGTTCGCGATCTTCTTGGCCTGCGGGACGGCGGCGATCAGTTGCTCAACGCCCACCTCCCCTGATTTATATCCGGCCTGGACGTCGGTGGCGGCGGCGCCGGCAATCGTCCCTCCAGTGGCCAGGACGGCAATCGTCGGCAGGGCAGACTGGGCGGTCAGGCTGATCGGCGCGAGCGGACGCGGTCCGATCAGTCCGATGAGCGCGGCGAGGAGCAGGGCAGCAAAGCGAGGACGTGTCACAGAAACCTCCATAGCTTTCCGGTCACCGCACGACGAGCAGCAGCCATGCGGTGCCGACGACGAAGTAGATGATCGCGCTCACGCCGGTCGTGATCGCGCCAAGACGATAGAGATCGCCCTGGGTGAGATAGCCGCTTCCGGCGAACAAGAGGTTGGCGCTGGAACCCTGTGGAGTAATCAACGAGAAGTAATTCGTCGCGAACAGGAGCTGGAACGTCAGCATCACCGGGTTGACACCCAGCTTCACCCCGACGTCGAGGAAGACTCCGAAGAGCGCGAGGAGATGCGCCGTCTGGCTCACAAACAAGTAGTGCAGCAGGATGTAGGCGGCGACGAGGATGAGCCCGGCGGTCGGCGTAGCGAGGCCCCCGAGCACGCCGGCGAGCCGCCCACCGACGAATTCCATGAATCCGAGAGCATTCAGCTGGCTGCTCAGCGTGAACAGCACGGCGAACCAGATGAACGTCGCCAGCACATCGCCCTGCTTCCCGATGTCGGTCACGGTGATGACATTGGTTGCGAGGAGGGCTCCCAGTCCCAGGAACGCGATCGCCGTTGAATCGAGCCCGAGCGTGGCAGCCGACGCCCAGAGTGTCACCATGACGACGAAGACGACCAGGACGATCCGCTCGTGCCCGGTGAGCGGGCCGAGCGCCGCGAGCGCCCGCCTTGCCGCCGCCGGCGCCTCCGGGGTCGCCCGTACTTCGGGCCCGATGATCCGGTACAGGATGTACGGCAGCAGGATGATCGCGCAGAGCGTCGGTACCGAGGCGGCGAGCAGCCATCTCCCGAACCCGATCTCCACGCCGTGGCCGCGGGCAATCTCGGTACCGAGCGGGTTGGCCGCCATGGCCGTCAGCCACAGTGCCGACGAGACGCTGAGGCTGGCGATGCCCGAGTACATCAGAAACGCGCCGAGCCGCCGGCGGTCCGCCCGATCGGGCTTTGCCCCCGCCGCTTCCGCCAGGGAATACGTCAGCGGGTACAGAACCCCGGAGCGGGCCGTGTTGCTGGGAAAGGCCGGCGCGATGACGGCATCGAGTACGAATATCGAGTACGACAGGCCCAGCGTCGAACGGCCGAACCGGCTGACCATCCAGTGCCCGCCGCGTGTACCGAGCCCGCATTTCACCACCGCGTCGGCGACCAGAAAGGCCACGACGATGAGGAGGATGGTCTCGTTGCCGAATCCGGCATAGGCGTCCGTCGGCGCGAGCACTCCCGTGAGCACGGCCAGAGCGACCGCCAACACCGCCGCCGTGAGAATCGGCAAGGCACTGACAATGACCGCAACGATCGCGGTCGCGAAGATGCCGAAGAGCCGCCATGCCTGGACGCTCAACCCCGTGGGTGGCGCCGTCCACCAGAGAATCGCCAAAAGGGCCGCCGCCGCGCCCTGCGCCACGAGGGTCCGGCGGCGACTCTTCATCAGGGCCGGTCCTGGCCGGTCATGGCGAACGGATCGAGCACCTCGCTGATCTGCTCCTCGGTCAGGACCTTCTTCTCGCGGACGAGCTCCATGATGCCGCGCCCGGTCTTCATCGCCTCGGCCGCCAGCTCGGTGGAGCGGTCGTATCCGATCACCGGGTTCAGCGCCGTCACCGTGCCGATGCTGTACTCGACGTAGTGGCGGGCGACGTCGGCGTTCGCCGTGATGCCCTCGACACAGTGCACGCGCAGCGTCTGCGCCGCGTTGATGAACATCGTCTGCGCTTCGAAGATGCAGGCCGCAATCACGGGTTCGAAGACGTTGAGCTGCAGCTGGCCGCCCTCGGCAGCCATCGTGACGGTGAGGTCGCTGCCGATGACGCGGAAGCAGACCATGTTGACGACTTCGGGAATGACCGGGTTGACCTTGCCCGGCATGATGGACGAGCCCGGCTGCTTCGGCGGCAGGTTGATCTCGCGCAGCCCGCAGCGCGGGCCGGAGGACAGCAGCCGCAGGTCGTTGCAGATCTTCGACAGCTTGATGGCGAGGCTCTTCATGCAGGACGAGGTACAGGACGAAGGCCTGCGTGTCCTGCGTCGCTTCGATCAGGTTCTCGGCCAGGTGAATCGGCAGGCCGGTGATGGCGGCCAGGTGCTTCGTGCAGGCAGCCGCGTAGCCGCGCGGGGCGTTCAGGCCGGTGCCGATGGCCGTAGCCCCCATGTTGACTTCGCACAGCACGCGTTCGATCCCCTTCAGGGCCTGCACTTCTCCGCCGAGCGTCGCCGCGAAGGCCTCGAACTCCTGGCCGACCGTCATCGGAACCGCATCCTGCAGCTGCGTGCGGCCCATCTTCAGGATGCTCGCGAACTCGCGGCCCTTCGCCCGGAACGCGGCAATGAGCTCGTTCACCGCGGCGACGAGCTGGGCATTGCCGAGCGCCATGCCGACGTGCAGGGCCGAGGGGTAGGCGTCGTTGGTGGATTGCGAGCAGTTGACGTGGTCGTGAGGGCTGCAATACGAGTACTCGCCCTTGCGATGCCCCATCAGCTCGATCGCGCGGTTGGCGACGACCTCGTTCGCGTTCATGTTGGTCGACGTGCCGGCACCGCCCTGGAACACGTCGAGCCGGAACTCGTCGTGCAGCTTGCCGTCGATGATTTCCTGGCAGGCGCCTTCGATGCCTTTCAAGATCTCCTTGCCGAACTGGCCGCACTCGACGTTCGCCCGCGCCGCGGCCATCTTCACCATGGCGAAGGCCCTAATCAGGTTTGGGTAGAGACGCAGTTCCACGCCTGAAATGTGGAAGTTCTCGAGCGCGCGGGCGGTCTGAACACCGTAGTAGGCGTCGCTCGGTACGGCCTTCTCGCCAAGGAGGTCGTGCTCCAGGCGCGTCGCAGCAGTTGCCATGATCGTTCTCCCTCGACCGATAAAACCAGTCGATTGGAGTTCGCCGACGGCAACACGCATGCCACGATGAGCTTGGTCGAGGAAGGCATTTGAGAGCGGCGCGGCTACGTCGCGTCGGACGACGGCGCTCGAACCTCCGAAAAGTCGGAGTCGGGGAGTCCGAGGGGCGGAGCCCCTCGGGTGGATTAAAGCACTGCGAGGCGTCGCTTGATGACGTCGGCAATCCCGCGCAGCCGTTCGGCATCGCGTTCACCGAGCTTGCCGGCTTCGCCTTCCAGCTGTCCAGCGAGGGTCTGCAGCCGATCGATGATCGCGCGCGCGTTCCGATCGCGTCCGCTCCGCAATGCGTCTAACCGCCGTAGTCCGTCGCGCACCTCGGCGACCCTCGACGACGGGATCGCATTAGCACGCGCCAGTTGATCGAGATAGGCATTCGCGACGAGCGGGCTGGCCGGCCAAACGGTCCGTAACTGATGCTGGGGGTTGAGGCCCTCGGAATGGACCAGCACCGCGGCGGCGATCTCATTCTGCGAGAGATGCTCGCTTGGCGTCAGCCTGAAGACATCGAGGCCGCGGGCCAGCTCAGTGCCGTAGATGTTGCCGTTGTACCAATAAGCCGACCAGAAGCCGCCCGCCATCAGACGGGTCGAATCGATCGGGCCGCGATCGAAGAAGGCGATTTCGAACGGCTTCGTCGAATCGGTGAAGTCGAACACGCTGATGCCGCCCTGGTACCATGCCTGCGCCATGATGTCGCGCCCCGGAACCGGGATGAGCGACCCGTTGTGCGCCACGCAGTTCTCCTGCTCGGTCTGCGGCGCCGGGAGCTTGTAGTACCCGCCGAACCGGAAGCGGCGATCGACGACGTCGAAGATCGCATCACCGCCCCATGTCGGCGGATCGCTGGCACGGCAGCGCGGCCGCGTCCCGCCCCCCCACTCATCGGTGAACAGCACCTTCGTGCCGCGATTGTTGAAGGTGGCCGAATGCCAGTACGAAAAGCTCTTGTCCACGACCTGATCCAGCCGGACCGGGTTCACGGGATCTGACACGTCCAGGAGGATGCCGTTGCCCCCGCAGGCTCCCGCCGCGAGACCGAGCTCGGGAAAGACGGTGAGGTCGTGGCAGGAATTCGTCGCACGGGAGGTCTGCGTGCCCGGGCCATGATTACCACCCTGCCACAACGCCGCGATCGCGCCCGTCGTCGTATCCGCGAAGATGCGGGGACGGTTGACGATGCGTGCCTTCGCCGGGGCGGCGAGCGGCACCTGGATCACATCGATGGCGTGCAGCGCGGTGTTCGGATCCTCTTCGGGCTTCAATCCCGAACAGCCGGCAAGTTCCTCGGCCGATCGCGGCGTGCTCGTTCCCGAGCCGTAGATGTAAACATTCTGGCGGTCGTCGGGATCGGTGACGAGCGTGTGGGTGTGTGAGCCGCGGCAGGTCTGAACCGCCGCCACCTGCCTGATCTGCCGGACGTCGCTGATGTCGAAGATGCGGATGCCGCGGAACCGCTCGGCGCTGACCGCCGTCTGGTGGCCCTGGGTGCCGCAATCGATCCGCCCGCGCACCTGCTCGACCGACAGGAAGAGCAGAGCTCCGTACACAGAGACGTCGCCCTGGCCGCCGGGGCAGACCACCGACGCGAGCAGGCGAGGCGTGCTGCGATTCTCGATGTCGTACACATTGAAGCCGTGATAGTTGCCCGCGAACAGCCGGTTGCCCGCGAAGGCGAGATCCGAGTTTGTGAAGCTGAGCCGGTTCGCAATCTTCGGGTCGAACACCGCAGGTCGCGCAGGCGTCGTCGTGTCAGCCGGCGGCGCCGGGACGTCGGGGCCGGGTGTATTAGGGTTCGGCTCGGAGGTGTCGGCGCGGGGCCGCTCCGGCGGCGTCGGCTCGCCGGCCGGCGCGCTGGGATCGAAGAAGCCTTCCGGCTTGGGCAGGCTTGCGATCAATTCCATGTTCCACGCCGCCTGCCCGGCGTCCCGGAAGCCGGCGCTCAGGCCGATTCGTGGGTCTGTCGCGCCCACTTGCGCGCGTCCTTCGATGGCCGCAAGCGAGGCAACGCCGAGGCACAAGAGCGCCGCCGGAATTGATCTCATTTCGAAAACTCCTTCAACAGCGCCGCCAGCCGCGCGATCTCGCCCCGCTGGTCGACATCGACGTCAGCGGCGAACGCAGACAGCTCGGGATCCTGACCCGCATCGGGATGCGAAAGCAACTCGCCCACCATGGTCAGGGCACCGCCATGATGCTTGATCATGAGCTGGACGAACAGGCGGTCGAATTCGACGCCGGTCGATGTCTCCAGGCGGCCCATCTCCTCGGCGGTGAGCATACCCGGCATCATGGCGTGATGCGCATGTGCGTCGGGTGCCTGCTCACCCCGCCGCGCCAGCCATTCCTGCATCATCTTGATTTCGTCGGCCTGCGACAACGCAATCCGCTGCGCGATCAGCTTCACATCGTCGCGGCTGCTGCGCGACCCGACGAGGGCGGTCATCTCGAGTGCCTGGGCGTGGTGTCCGATCATGCCCTGCATGAAGCGGATCTCAGCCGCTGTTGGCGGAATGGCCGGGAGATCGACGGCTCTTTCAGGCGTGATGACCCGGCTGGCCTCGCCGGGCGCGCCCGGCTGGATGAGCGGAGGGGCCATTCGGCAACCCCCGCACGCGACAAAGAGCAAGATCGCTGCGCGGTGAATCACACTTGTTCTCTTTAGAACGCGAACAGATAGGTCATCTTGGCGATGAACGCCCGATCGATCTGGTCGGTCCGCTCGTCGTGCCGCTCGTTGTAGACGAGGAAGAAGTCGCTGAGCGGGCGGTGGATGATGTTGAAGCGCAGGTTCGAGCTCCAGCTGCCGCGAGTCGGTGTTGTACTGCAGCAGCGCGTTCACGAACATCTTCGTGTTGAAGTTGTAGTTGACGCGGCTCGTCACCAGCGTCGAGACGAACGCGCCGGTCGACAGCTCGATGTCGTTGATCTGCAGGTTGACCGAGGCGTTGAAGTGCTCGTTGACCCGGACCGCCGGGCCGAAGGTGTAGCCGCGCCGGTAGCCGTCGTAGAAGTCGCCGATCGGAGTACGCGGCTCTCGAACGAGAACCGGCGCCGCAGTTGTTCGTGTTCCACAGGACGAACCACTCGTTGAACTCGTAGCGGCCCGGGATCGACCCGCACGCCGCGCGCGCTGTTGATGGTGAACGGCGCGCGGATCTCCTCGACGTTCGGGTTGACGCCGATCTCGATGAACGCGCCGTCGTGAAAGTTGAACGGCAGATGCCAGTCCTGGTAGCGCGATTCGAGGCCGCGCCCGTCGCGCCGCTCGAACGTGTCCATCTGCCAGTGCGGGCGGGTCTCGCGGATGCCGAGCCGCGACAGCCACTCGGGCCGGAACGCCCGGCCCGACGAACAGCAGCGCGTTGTTGACGCCGACGCGCGGCACGAAGCCCATCTCGTCGTTGAAGCGCTCGCCGATGACGTTGTAGAGGCCGCGGAACTGCCACGTGCGCGACTGGTAGTTGGCGTGGCCGCGCGCCGCGAACGTCCTCGCCGCTGCCCGGCATCGACCGCCTGCGGCGAAAACGTCCTCGACGGCGTAGCCGTCGATGTTCAGGAATCCGAAGCGGAAGTTCGCGTCGACGCCGGCGACGCGGTTGTAGCGCGGAGCCGCTCTCGTCCTTGTTCAGCAGCATCACGCCGATGTCGGAGTTCGCGAGGATGTCGCGGCGCATCCGGAGCGCCGTGAAGTTCGTCGACGGGCGTCCGGCCCTCCTCGCGCTGCTGGATGTTCAGCGCGCCGATCGAGTAGCGCCCGACGCGGCCGGTCAGGCGCGTGCCCGCCAGGATTGGGATGGCGTTCGCCGTCGTCCGACAGGCCGATGCGGCGGCTGAAGAACAGCCGCATGTCCTGCGACGCGTTCTGCCGTCCGCCGCCGCCCCCGCCGCCGCCCCCGCCACCACCCATGCCGCCGCCGCCGCCGAACTGGAAGATGCCGGAGTTCTCGAGGAAGAAATCGCGCTTCTCGGGAAAGAACAGGCTGAAGCGCGACAGGTTCACCTGCTGCTCGTCGGCTTCGACCTGCGAGAAGTCGGTGTTGACCGTGAAGTCCCAGCGTCAGCCCGGTCGTCACGCCGTACTTCACGTCGAAGCCGGCGTCGAACGTCGCCGATCGGTGTCGAGCCCGGTGATGGTGTTCGAGCTGCCGAGCGCGTACGGCTTGACGCGGAGGTTGCGTGCCGGGCCGCACGCCGCGCATGCCCTTCGATGCTGCCGGCCAGCGACACGCGCTCGATGCTGTAGATCCGCGGCAGCGGCGACCAGTAGCTGTCCTCGTTCAGGCGGCGGATCTTGCGCTCGAAGTTCACGCCCCAGGTCTGCGGATCGGCGTCGGTCGAACTTCAGCGTCCGGAACGGAATCCGGATCTCGGCGTTCCAGCCGATCTCGGTGATGCGCGTGCGCACGTCCCAGATGCCGTCCCAGTTGGCGTTGTTCTCGCGCCCCTCGTTGGCCATCTGCGCGTCCCACTTCGCGCCGGCCGGATTGGTCGCGAACTGGTAGCCGTTGCGCCGTCCGCGAAGCGTGTCGAGGATGACGCGGAAGCCGTCGCTGGTGCCGGTGTTGAAGTCCTTCTTGAGGTCGCTGACGATGATGCCGGCTGGGCTCGTCGTCCTTCGCGAACACGCCGAAATAGAGCGCCTCGTCGTCGTAGACGACCCGGACCTCGGTATCGTAGGTGGCCGGCCGCCCCTTCGTTCGGATCGTTCTGGATGAAGTCCCTGGCGACCGGGGCCGGCGCCCATGCCGGCTTCGTCGAGCGACGCCGTCGAGCGCCACGGTTCCCGCGGCCCGGACGATGATCAGCCGACGCTCGTCTCGCGCGGTTTCGTAGTCGATCTGCCCGCCCTGGTCGTTCGCGAACGCTGGCGAGGAGGCCGCGAAAGCGCAGGCACCGAACAGGATCAGGCCATGCCGTCGCATCGGGGGTTCATAGTGTAGTCGATGCCCCGAAGCGGCCCGAACCAGCTCAACTTCTGTTAGGATGCCCGCTGAGCATGCGCACGCGTCCCGGCGTGGTCCTGGCGCTCGTCCTGACCGTGGCGCTAGCCGTATCCGCGGCGTCGCAGCAGACCATTCAACCCGCGCCGATTCCTCACGACAGTGGACAAGGTGTGGCGCCGGCTTTCGAGGGCTGGTACCGCAACGCGGACGGCACCTTCACGTTGTCGTTCGGGTATTTCAATCGAAACTATCGCGAGGCGCTGGATATCCCGGTCGGACCGAACAACCGGCTCGACCCCGCCCCCGCGGATCAGGGGCAGCCCACCTATTTCCTCCCCCGGCGGCAGACCGGCATCTTTACGCTCGTCGTCCCGAAGGACTTCGGCACGCAGAAGCTCACGTGGACCCTCGTCGCTCACGGGCAGACGAACTCGGTTCCCGGCCATCTTCGGCCGGAGTGGGAAATCGATGCCTTGAAGGAATCGACGAGCGGCAACACGCCGCCCACGATCAAGTTCGAGGCAAGCGGCAAGCTGGGCCAGGGCCCTGCCGGGCTGACGACGACATCGACCGCGGTCCAGGGACAACCGGCAACCCTGACCGTCTGGGCGGCCGACGACAACGTTCGAAAGCGCGAGAATGAAGGGCGGGGTCCCGGCTTGGGACTGATCTGGTCGAAATTTCGCGGGCCCGGAACGGCGACGTTCAGTCCGGCCGAGCCGAAAATACAGGACGGAAAGGCGACGACGAGCGTCACGTTCGACAGCCCGGGCGAATATGTATTGCGCGTGCTGGCGTGGGATGCGTCGGGCTCGCAAGGCACCATCATGGCCGGCGGCTTTCAGTGTTGCTGGACGAATGGCTACGTTCGTTTGAATGTCGCGCCGCGCCGGTAAGCGCGGCCGGGAGGGATCTGCAAATGCGCGAGGGCCAAATGCACAGCATCGTCAGGCGCTTCAGTGCGGCGTTCGTCATCAGCCTGGCCATTCCTGGCGCAGCACGCGCCCAGGTGCCGGATCAGCCGACCTTCGCGAAGGACGTCGCGGCGATCCTGCAGGAGAAATGTCAGGTCTGCCATCGCGCCGGACAGATGGGCCCGATGCCGCTCGTCACGTACCAGGAAGTCCGGCCGTGGGTCCGCGCCATCCGGACGAAGGTGGCGACGCGAATCATGCCGCCGTGGCATCTCGACACGACCGTCGGCATCCAGCGCTTCAAGAACGACATCTCGCTGACCGACGATCAGGTCCAGACCATCGTCCGATGGGTGGACCAGGGCGCTGCGCTCGGCGAGCCGGCAGACATGCCGGCGCCGAAGCGCTGGCCGAGCGACGACGTGTGGCGCCTCGCGGAGCAGTACAACCGGCCGCCCGACCTGGTCGTGAAGTCGACGCCCTGGACGCAGAAAGCCGAGGGCCAGGATCAGTGGTGGCAGCCGCTCGTTCCGACCGGGCTGACCGAAGACCGCTGGGTGAAGGGCATCGAGATCCGGCCGTCTGCGAAGGGCCGGCGCGTGGTGCATCACGTCGTCACCAACCTGGTCCAGCAGGAAGAAAAGTACGGCGCGGTCGACGTCAACGGCGGCGGCTATTTCAGTGAGTTCGCGGTCGGCAAGATCGGCGACGTCTTCCGCGAGAACACCGGCAAGCTGATGAAGGCCGGTTCGGCGATTCGATTCGACATTCACTACCACTCGGTCGGCGAGGAGGTCACCGACCAGAGCGAGGTCGCGGTCTGGTTCTACCCGAAGGGCGAGGCGCCGAAGTACCGCGTCTTCCCGCAGGCGATGGGTGTCCAGCAGTCGATGGCGACGATGGACATCCCGCCCGGGAAAGGTGACGCAGCATTTTGCGTATATCCCGCTCCAGCACCCGGCGCGCCTCGAGAACTTCCAGCCGCACATGCACATCCGCGGCAAGGCGATGTCGATGGAGGTGATCTACCCCGACGGCCGCGTCGAGATGCTGAACCACGTCGACCGCTTCGACTTCAACTGGCACGTCAACTACGTCTACGCGGATGACGCGGCGCCGGTGCTGCCGCGCGGCACCATCATCAAGATCACGGCGTGGCACGACAACACGGCCCAGAACCCGGCGAACCCTGATCCGACGCAGTGGGTCGGCTGGGGCCAGCGGAGCTACGACGACATGTACCACGCGCACGTGAACGTCACCTATCTCACAGATGACGATTACGCGTCGATTGTCGCCGAGCGCAAGCGGACGCGTGCGGCATCGTCGACGCAGCAACAGCAGTAGGCCCGGCCTTTTAGGCCGGGCGCTAGCTCCGTACCCACGATGCAGCTTCACCAGGTGAGTGTCGCTCCGCAAACCGTGCCAGACCAGGCGCGGCTGGCGGCGCTGCACGCGATCGAAGAAAAAGTGCTGTGGCTCGCCGTCTGGATGATTCATCACGCGAACCACGTCCGGCCGAAACTCGATGGCCTGAAAGTGGGAGGCCACCAGGCGTCGTCAGCGTCGGTCGTCACGCTGATGACGGCGCTTTATTTCGACGTCCTCCGGCCCTGGGACCGCGTGGCGGTGAAGCCGCATGCCAGCCCGGTCTTCCATGCGATCCAGTACCTGTTCGGACGCCAGAGCCGCGCGAACCTCGAACGGTTCCGCGCCCTCGGTGGCGCGCAGTCGTATCCCTCGCGTACCAAGGACGCCGACGACGTCGACTTTTCCACTGGCTCGGTCGGCCTTGGCGTCGCGCTGACCAGCTTTGCGGCGCTCGTGCAGGAGTATCTGCGCGCCAGGGAGCTCGCGCCGGCGATGCCCCCCGGGCGGATGATTGCCCTGCTCGGGGATGCCGAGTTCGACGAAGGCAACGTCTTCGAGGCCCTCTACGAAGGCTGGAAGCACGACATCCGCAACGTGTGGTGGGTGATCGACTACAACCGGCAGAGCCTCGACGCCGTCGTCACGGATCGCACCTTCGCGCGGATGGATTCCATCTTCCGGGCGGTGGGCTGGAACGTCGTCACCCTGAAGTACGGCCGGCTGATGCGCGAAGCCTTCACGCGACGCGGCGGCCAGGCGCTGCGGGAATGGATCGATGAATGCCCGAACAGCTTGTATTCGGCGCTCGCGTTCCAGGGCGGCGCGGCATGGCGGGCGCAGCTCGAATCCGATATCGCGCAGGTCGACGGCATCCGTCAGCTGATCGACGATCACGACGATGCTGCGCTGCATGCGCTGATGACCAATCTCGCCGGCCACGACCTCGAGACGGTCATCGACGCGTTCCGGCGCGTCGACGACGACGTGCCGACGTGCTTCATTGCTTACACCATCAAGGGATACGGCCTGCCGTTCGCCGCGCACAAGGACAATCACGCCGGCCTGATGACCCCCGAGCAGGTGGAAACGCTGCGACGGCGGATGAACATCCACGAAGGAGAAGAGTGGGAGCCGCTGGCGGGAATTGAGTCGCCTCATCCTGATGTCACGGCGGCGATCGCCGGCGCCCCGTTCAATCAACCGTTCGAGCGCCGGCAGCAGGCGCCGCGCATCGTGGTGCCCGATCGGATCGCATCGCCGGGCGGGGCGCGGTTGTCGACGCAGGAGGGATTCGGCCGGCTGCTCGGAAACATCGCAAGAGAACATCCCGAGCTGGCCGATCGGATGGTCACGACGTCGCCCGACGTGACCATCTCCACCAGTCTCGGATCCTGGGTCAACCGGCGGGGCGTCTACGAGCGGCAGGCCCGCGTGCATGCCGACTCGGAACAGCGAATCGTGTCGCCGCAGAAGTGGTCGCTCTCGCCGAGCGGCCAGCACATCGAGCTCGGGATCGCCGAGAGCAACCTGTTCACGCTGCTGGCGGCGCTCGGACTGTCCGGCCCGCTATTTGGCTCCCGGCTCCTGCCGATTGGCACGGTCTACGACCCGTTCATCTGCCGCGGGCTCGATGCGCTGAACTACGCGTGCTACCAGGACGCCCGCTTCATCCTCGTTGCGACGCCGTCCGGCCTGACGCTTGCGCCCGAAGGCGGCGCGCATCAGTCGATCTACACGCCCCTCATCGGCATCGGGCAGCCTGCACTCACCGCCTTCGAGCCGGCCTACGTCGACGAGCTTGCCGAGATTCTCCGCTGGAGCTTCGAGCACCTGCAGGACGACGACGGCGGATCGGTGTACCTGCGGCTTTCGACCCGGCCCCTGGCGCAGCCGCAGCGCGAGATGGCCGGCGAGCTCGCCGGCGCCGTGCTCGAGGGCGGCGTACTGGCTCGTCCCGCCCGGTCCCGGCGTGGAGCTCGCCATCGTCGCATGCGGTGCGGTCGTGCCCGATGCGATCGAAGCGCATCGTCAAATCATCGAGGACATTCCGGGGGCGGGGCTGCTCGTCGTGACGTCGCCCGATCGACTGCACCGCGGCTGGTTGCGGAGCCAGCGCGCGAACCGCGGCGCGCCTGGTCGGATCTCGCACATCGAGCGGGTCCTGGCCGATCTCGATCCGCGCGCGGGTCTGATCACCGTTCTCGACGGTCATCCGGCCACGCTGTCGTGGCTGGGAGCCGTTGCCGGGCACGCGGTGGTGCCGCTCGGCGTCGAGGCGTTCGGTCAGTCCGGCGACCTCAGAGATCTGTATCGCGTCTACGGACTCGACGCGGACGCCATTCTCGGTGCGGCCGCGCGCTTGTGCGTCCGAATGGGGCCACGCGGCGCCTGAGACGTTTTGTTCAATCGCACAACCGCTAACCGGTTATATTTATAGGCGGTTGCCGTCTGCGGTCCGGGCGGAGCTGTGCAGGGCGGATCTTTGTAGGGAGCTCGATGAGGCAGCGTGTCTGCGTCGTGATCGCGCTGTGGGTTGGCGCCGGGCTCGCCGGATCGGCGTCGCTCGCGCCGCGTGAGCAGCCGCCCGCAACCGGCGTCGGCGATGCGCTGCGTCCCGCTTATCAGAACGGCGCGCCGGCATCGACGTCCGACACCCGCCAGGCGCTCCTCAAGAGCTATTGCATCACCTGCCACAACGAGCGACTGAAGACCGCGAACCTGGCGCTGGACGCGCTCGATCTGAACAACGTCGGCGCAGATGCGCCGGTGTGGGAGAAGGTCGTGCGCAAGCTCCGCGCGGGAGTCATGCCACCCGCCGGACGACCGCGGCCCGACGAGGCGACACACGACGCATTTGTCGCGTGGCTCGAAGGGGAGCTCGATCGCGCTGCGGCCGCCCATCCCGAACCCGGGGCGCACCGAAACGTTCCATCGGCTGAATCGCGTCCGAGTATCAGAACGCCATTCGCGATCTGCTCGCCATCGACGTGAACATCGCCGACCTGCTCCCGGCCGACGATTCGAGCTACGGCTTCGACAACATCGCGGGCGTCCTGCGCATCTCGCCGGCGCTGATGGAGCGCTATCTGTCGGCGGCGAAGACGATCAGCCGTCTGGCGGTCGGCGCAGCCCCTGCCGGCCGTGGACCACGAGGTCTATCGCGTCGTGCCCGACGCACAGCAGCACGATCGCGTTGAAGGCCTGCCGTTCGGCACGCGCGGTGGACTCGCCGTGCGGCACCTGTTTCCGCTCGACGGCGAATACGACATCAAGGTTGACGTGACGGGCGCGAACGCCATTCGCGAACCGCAGCAACTGGAGGTCACGATCGACGGCGTGCAGGTCGCGGCTGTTCACGCTGGCTGGCCGCGCCGGCGCGGGCTCCTCGGTCTACGACTCGGAAGACAAGCTGGTCGCGCGGGTGTCGGTGCCGGCCGGCCCGCGTGATGTTGGCGTGGCGTTCGTCAAGAAGGCGGCGCTCCTGGTCGAGCAGGCGCGCGAGCCCTTCCAGAATCCGCGCATCTCGGGCAACGACGGCGGGCCTGGCGGGTCGATGCCCGGGGTCATGAGCCTGACGGTGATCGGCCCGTACGATCCGAAGGGCCCGGGCGACACGCCGAGCCGACGGCGGATCTTCGTGTGCCACCCGTCGACCGCCGCCGAGGAAACTGCGTGTGCGCGTCAGATCCTGTCCACTCTCGCGCGGCGCGCGTATCGCGGCCCGGTCCCCGACGACGCGCTGTCCGACTTGCTGCGGTTCTATTCCGAGGGCCGCGCCGACGGCGGGACGTTCGATGCGGGGATCGAGTTCGCGACTGCGGCGTCTGCTGGTCGAGCCCCGAGTTCCTGTTCCGCGTCGAGCCGGATCCCGGCGCCGGCGCCGCGGCGAGACGCGTCGCCGCGAATCCGGCGCGCGATGACGTTTACCGCGTCACCGACCTGGAGCTGGCGTCGCGGCTGTCGTTCTTCCTCTGGAGCAGCATTCCCGACGACGAACTGCTCGACGCTCGCAGCCAGCGGCCGGCTTCGAGCAGCCTGGCGTGCTCGAGCGGCAGGTCCGGCGGCATGCTCGCCGATCCGCGCGCCGAATCGCTGACGACGAACTTCGCGGGCCAGTGGCTCCAGCTGCGCAACATGGCCACCGTGCGGCCCGGCGATCCGTATTCGCTGACCTTCGACGAAACGCTCCGGCAGGCGATGTGGCGCGAAACGGAGCTGTTCTTCGACAGCATCCTGCGCGAGAATCGCAGCGTCGTGGAGATGCTGACCGCCGACTACACGTTCCTGAACGAGCGGCTCGCCGGTCCACTACGGCATCCCGGCATCCAGGGCAGCCATTTTCGTCGTGTCACGCTTCCGGCCGACAGCCCGCGGCGCGGGCATCCTGGGACAGGGCAGCATCCTGACGATGACGTCGCATGCGATTCGCACCTCGCCGGTGTTTCGCGGCAAGTGGGTGCTGATGAACGTGCTCGGCACGCCGCCGCCGGAGCCGCCGCCGAACGTGCCGGCGCTGGTGGACAAGAAGACCCAGGCGAAGGTGCAGACGATGCGCGAGCGGATGGCACAGCACCGCGCCAATCCGACGTGCTCGGCGTGTCATTCGCTGATCGATCCGGCCGGGTTCGCGCTCGAGAACTTCGACGCGATCGGCCGCTGGCGGGTGGTCGACGAATCGTTCAACGCGATCGATGCGTCCGGCGCGCTGCCGGATGGCACGAAGTTCAACGGCGTTCACGAGCTGCGCGCCGCTCTGATCCGCAAGCCGGAGCGGTTCGTGACGACCGTCACCGAGAAGCTGCTGACCTACGCCCTCGGCCGCGGCCTCGAGTACTACGACATGCCGGCGGTGCGCCGGATCGTGCGGGAGGCGGCGAAGGACGGCTATCGATTCCAGACGATTGTTCGTCGGTGTCGCGGAGAGCTATCCGTTTACGATGAGGCGGATCGACGCTGCGCCGAGGCGCAACGCAGGCGCAGCGGGAAATCAAGAATTAGGCGAGGAAACGATGTTCATCACCAAGATGGCCCTGCCACGGCGGACGTTCCTGAGAGGGCTCGGCGCGACGGTGGCGTTGCCGCTTGCTCGACGCGATGATGCCCGCGCTGACTGCGGCGAGCCGCGACGGCGGCGAGCCCCGTGCATGCGCATGGGCTTCTTCTACGTGCCGAACGGCATGTTCCTGCCCAACTTCCATCCGGGCGGGAGCGGCGGCCGCGCGTTCGAGTTGACGCCGATCCTGAAGCCGC
Organism: uncultured Acidobacteriota bacterium; assembly: GCA_963825245.1. Lineage (GTDB taxonomy): Bacteria > Acidobacteriota > Vicinamibacteria > Vicinamibacterales > CAVVIG01 > CAVREM01. The sequence goes on along the minus strand of CAWGSJ010000008.1, from coordinate 77,183 downwards.
TCGAGCCGTTCCGCGACCAGATCACGGTCGTCAGCGGGCTCAGCAACCTCGGCGTGATCAGTCCGAACGAGGGCGGCGGCGTGCACACGCGCGCGCACGGCGGCTGGCTGAACGGCGTGCTGCCGAAGCGCACCGAGGGCGCCGACATCACCGCGGGCAAGACCATCGACCAGTACGCGGCCGACAAGCTCGGCGCCGACACGCCAGCTGCGCTCGCTCGAGCTGACGACCGAATCGAACTTCATGGTGGGCAACTGCGAGAACGGCTACAGCTGCGCCTACTTGAACTCGACGTCGTGGCGCACGGCCTCGACGCCGCTGCCGCACGAGCGCGATCCGCGCGTCGTCTTCGAACGCATGTTCGGCGATGGCGGCAGCGTCACGGCGCGCCTGGCTGAGATGCGCAAGGACCGCAGCATCCTCGACTCGTTGCCGACAGCATGCGCCGCCTCGAGCGGCGCCTCGGCGTCGGCGACCAGCGCACGGTCGGCGAATACCTCGAGTCGGTGCGGGAAATCGAGCGCCGCATTCAGCGGGCGGAACAGAACAACGCAGACGACGCCGCTGCCGTCGCTCGAGCAGCCGTCAGGCGTTCCGGACGGGTACGACGAGCACGTCCAGCCTGCTGATCGACTCTGCTGGTGCTGGCCTATCAGGCCGACGTCACGCGTGTTTCGTGCATGCAGCTGGCCCGCGAGTCGAGCGGGCGCACCTATCCATCCATCGGCGTGGCCGAAGGGCACCATCCGGTCTCGCATCACCAGAACGACGCGCACAACATCCAGCAGAACACGAAGATCAACGCGTACCACATGTCGCTCTTCGCGAGGTTCGTGGAAAAGATGCGCAACACGCCGGACGGCGACGGCACGCTGCTCGATCACTCGATGCTCGTTGTACGGCGCGGGCATGGGCGACGGCGACCAGCACACGCCGGTCGACCTGCCGGTGGTCATCGCCGGCGGCGGCTGCGGCCAGCTCGCGGGTGGCCAGCACGTCAAGTATCCGCTCAACACGCCGTTCATGAACCTCGGGCTGACGCTGCTCTCGAAAGGTCGACGTGCAGGTCGACAAGATCGGCGACAGCACGGGGCTGTTGACCGGTCTCTGACGAACGTAGGGCGGACCTTCTAGGTCCGGCCAGATAGCCCGGCCTGAAGGCCGGGCCTACAGCTGCGATGATGGTAGGTGACGTGATGGCTCGCGTGATGTTGTGCGCGCGTGTTGCGGCGGTCCTGGGTCTGTGGGCGTCCGTCGCGTTCGCGCAAACGCCGTCCTCGCAGGCGTCGGTCGGCATCGGCGGCCAGAGCGCCACGCCAGCGATTGTCGATGCCGCACGGCGCGGCGATGCGGCGGCGGTGCGGGCGCTGATTGCGAAGCGTGCTGACGTCAACGCGCCCGCGCCTGACGGTACGACGGCCCTTCACTGGGCCGTCGAACGCGACGACATCGCTGTCCTGGACGCGCTCGTCAAGGCGGGCGCCAACGTCAAAGCCAACACGCGGCACGGCGTGACGGCGCTTTCGCTGGCGGCCTTGAACGGCAGCGGCGCGGCGGTCGGCCGGCTGCTCGCGGCTGGTGCTGACCCGAACACGACAGTGGCCGGCGACGAGACGGTGCTGATGACCGCTGCACGGGCCGGGAGTGTCGAGGCGCTGCGGGCCCTGCTCGCCGCCGGCGCAGATCCGTCGGCGCGCGTCGGCAGCACGGGACAGACAGCGTTGATGTGGGCGGCGGCACGCAACAACGCCGCGGCTGTTCGGCTCCTCGTCGAGGCGGGCGCGGAGATCAAGACGCGAACCGGACGTGCGGCGCCATCGCCGCGCCAGAGTCAGGGTGCGACCGCGGCGCAGGCGCTGGTCACCAACTTCGAGGGCGGCCGGTCGATGTTCAACAGTCCGCCGGCGACCGGATTTACGGCGTATCTGTTCGCGGTGCGAAGCGGCAGCATCGAAGCCGTCAAGGCGCTCCTCGAGGCGGGCGCGGACGTGAACGACACGTTGTCGGACGGCTCCAGCGCCCTGGTGGTCGCCGCCGCGAACGCGCATTGGGAGCTGGCGGGCCTGCTGCTCGACCGTGGTGCCGACCCCAACCTGTCCGGGGCGGGGTGGACGGCGCTGCACCAGGCCGTTCGGATCCGCCGTCCGAACATCGGCTTCGGCACACCGGGGCCGATTCCCACCGGCACCGTCGACAGCATCGACGTGCTCAAGAAGATGATCGCGCGCGGCGCCAACGTGAACGCGCGCATGAGCCGCAACGGGATGAAGGACGGCCAGCGCAACCGGCTCAATCGGCTCGGTGCCACGCCGTTTCTGCTCGCCGCGAAGAACACCGATGTCGAGGTGATGCGCCTGCTCGTCGCCTCGGGCGCCGATCCGAAGATGCCGACCGCCGATGGGACGACGCCGCTGATGGTGGCGGCGGGCGTCGCCATCTGGAATCCGGGCGAAGACGGCGGCTCGCTGCCAGGCCAGGAACCCGAAGTCCTGGAAGCCGTCAAGATGTGCGTCGAGCTGGGGAACGATGTCAACGCGACCAACGACCTCGGTGAAACGGCGTTGCACGGCGCTGCATTCCGCGGTGTGAACGACGTGGCGCAGTACCTGGCCGATCAGGGCGCGAAGCTCGACGCCCGCGACACGCGCGGGTGGACGCCGCTGGCCATCGCGAACGGTCTGACCTACACCGACTTCTTCAAGCAGCAGGTTCACACAGCGAAGCTGCTGCGCGAGCTGATGACCGCCCGCGGCCTTCCGACCGAGGGACATGCGGTCGACCCGAAGGTGTGCCTCGACTGCCTGCAGACGCGGGCGGATCAGCAGCGTGACGTCTCCGAACGCGATCGCCGGATGGAAGCCGACTGGGCGTCCCGCGCACGGGCGTCGCAGCAGCCGTAGCGATCGGGTGGCCCTGAAGACCGTAAGGCGGACCTCTTAGGTCCGCCTCGGGTCCGCACTACAGCACTCCCCAGAAACAACAAGGCGGCATCCCGGCGCTTGCGCTATGATCGCGCCGCATTTCGCAGCCGCGCGCTAGTTGATGCAATCCCTCCGGAGGTCTCCGATGTTCAGGCTGAAGCTTGTCCTCTGTGCGTGGGTGATGACACTTCCGGCAATCGCGCTGGCGCAGGGCACCGCCGGCATTTCCGGCCAGGTGAAGGACGCGACCGGGGGTGTGCTGCCCGGGGTGACCGTCGAAGCGAGCAGTCCCGCCCTGATCGAAAAAACGCGGGTGGCGGTCACCGACGGAGCAGGCGAGTTCAAGATCGTGTCGCTGCCGCCGGGGACCTACACCATCAGCTTCTCGCTGACCGGGTTCTCCGGCGTACGCCGCGAAGGCATCGTCCTGACCACTGGATTCACGGCGACCGTCGACGCCGAGCTTCGCGTCGGCGCGGTCGAGGAGACCATCACGGTGTCCGGGGACTCGCCGCTGGTCGACGTCCAAAACGTCAAGCGCCAGGTCGTCATGACGCGCGAGATGGTTGATAGCCTGCCGACCGGGAAGACTGCGGTCGAAATGGCGACCCTCATTCCCGGCGTCCAGTTGATGAACGGCACCGGCGCGGGCGCCGCGGCCACCGGGATGGGCGGCTCGCTTGGGATGGATCAGTTCGCCACCCTGGCGGCGCACGGCAGCCGACCGGCCGATACGCGGCTCGAAGTCAACGGCGTCAACATCAACATCTTCGGCCAGCGGCAGGACAGCACCTACGCGAACTTCCAGGACGGCAACGTCCAGGAGTATTCGTTCGAGATCGCCGCTCACTCGGCGGAGAGCGAGACCGGCGGCGTCCGCGTCACGATCGTGCCGAAGGACGGCGGCAACCGCTTCAGCGGCCAGTTCTTCGCCAACTACGCGGACGAGAACTTTCAGTCCACGAACATGACGCGCCGAGCTGTCGGCGACCGGCCTGCGCGATCCCGATCGCACCGTGTCGCTCTGGACCGCAAACCCGTCGCTCGGCGGACCGGTCGTGCGCGATCGGCTGTGGTTCTACGGCGGATACTCACGGATGATCAACGAGCGGCTGAAGGCCGGCACCTACTTCAACACCGACCTGGCGGCATGGCGGCCGACGTTCGACACCAGCCGCCAGGCGACGGCGCTCGAGAAGACGCACGACTCCAACATCCGGCTCACCTGGCAGGCGGCTGCGAAACACAAAGTCTCGTTCTATTACGCCAACAACCGGCTGTGCCAGTGTCCCTATCTGATCGGCGCAACCTACGTCGGCATCAATGCGCCAGAAGGCGCGACGATGGCGCCCAGGACCACCAATCTCACGCAGGTGAACTGGACCGCGCCGCTCACCAACCGGGTGCTCGCCGAAGCGAGCGTCAGCTTTCCGCGCTATACCAAGGGCCACGACGTGTACGTCGTGCCGCTCGAGCCGCGCATCGTCGAGCAGTCGAACGGCGTCGGGTTCCGCGGCCCGAACCCGTCGTTGTTCTTCGACGACGAGAACAAGACGCCGGTCGTGAAAGGCACGCTCTCCTACGTCACCGGCACTCACGCGCTCAAGGCCGGAACCACCTATCGGCACGCGACGGCCGAACAGTTCTACGAGGTGTTCCAGGACCTGACCTTCACCACGAACAATTACCGGCCGGTGCTCGTGCAGTATCAGGCGACGCCGTACTATCCGAAGGCGAACGAGAAGGTGTTCGGCTTGTTCGCCCAGGATCAGTGGACGCTCGGCGACCTGACGATGAACCTGGGCCTGCGCTACGACTACTACGAGCAGGGCTATCCTGACATTCATCTTCCGTCGACACGCTGGGTGCCGCTGGCGCGCAACTTCCCGGCGGCCAATCTGGTCGGCTGGAAGGACCTGTCACCGCGCATCGGCGGTGCCTACGACCTGTTCGGCGACGGGCGGACCGCGATCAAGGCGAGCATCAGCCGCTACAACGTCCAGGGGCTGTTCCTCAACGACCAGAATCCCGCGCGCGCGAACGTGACGATGCAGCGGAGCTGGACCGACCCGAACGGCGACTTCATCATCCAGGGCGATCCGTTCAACCCTGAGATCAACGGCGAGCTCGGTGTGAGCCAGAACCGGAACTTCGGCCGCGAGATCATTCCCTACAACTTCGATCCGGACTTCGCCTTCGGGTGGGGGGTCCGTCCCTACAACTGGGAGACGTCGATCTCGGCGCAGCACGAGCTCATGTCCGGCGTGTCGCTCAACGTCTCGTATCACCGCCGCGTTTACGGCAATTTCCAGGTGAACGACAACCTGCTCGTGGCGCCGACCGACTACAGTCCGTACAGCGTTGCCGCCCCGGCCGATTCGCGGCTGCCGGACGGCGGCGGCTACACCATCAACGGACTCTACGACCTCAACAACAACAAGGTCGGTCAGAACCAGACGAGTACCGCCTCGTCGTCGAAGTACGGCGAGCAAATCGAGCGGTGGAGCGGTGTCGACGTATCGGCACAGGCCCGTCTGTCGGGCGGCGTGCGGCTGCAGGGCGGCGTCAGCACCGGCAAGACGACCACCGACAACTGCGACGTCGGCCCGAAGCTCGACAGTCCCAGCATGCGCTTCTGCCATAACGAGACGCCGTACTTACCGCAGTACAAGTTCGGCGGCGCGTTTACGCTACCGTGGGAGATCGAGCTGTCGGGGACGATCCAGAGCTTCATTGGTCCCGCTATCCAGGCGAACGCGACGTTCACGAACGCTCAGATCGTCGGTCTGGGCCGGCCGTTGTCGCAGGGCACGACCGTGACGATTCCGCTGCTCGAGCCGAACACGATGTACAACGACCGAGTCAATCAGCTGGACCTGCGCGTCGCGAAGACCGTCCGGGTCGGCGCGTATCGAATGAAAGGCATGGTCGACATCTTCAACCTGACCAACACCAACACGATTACGAACGTGAACAACACCTACGGCACGACCGGCGCGTCGTGGCTCGTCCCGACTGCGATCTCCCTGGCCCGGCTCCTCAAGGTGGGCGTGCAAGTGGATTTCTGATGCTAACTACCAAACCGAGACTTTTCTACCTCTGCGGCCTCTGCGTCCTTTGCTTCCTCTGCGTCCTTGGGGGCGCCCCCAGCGCGCAGCGTGGGGCGCAGAATGGTGATTGGCGCTATTACGGGGGCGATCCCGGCAGCACGAAGTACTCGCCGCTCGATCGCATCAACGCGGCCAACGTCAAGAACCTCCGCATCGCGTGGCGCTGGAAGGCCGACAATTTCGGCGCCGACCCCGAGTACAACCTGCAGGCCACGCCGCTCGCCGTCAACGGCATCCTCTATACGACGGCCGGAACGCGGCGTTCCGTCGTCGCCATCGACGGCGCGACGGGTGAGACGCTGTGGATGTTTCGCCTCGATGAAGGCGATCGGGGCCGGGCGGCGCCGCGCCGCAACCATCGCGGCGTTTCGTACTGGACCGACGGCCGCGGCGACGAACGGATCCTCTACATCACGCCCGGCTATCAACTGATCGCGCTGAACGCCAAGACCGGCGATCCGATCCCGGCCTTCGGCAAGAACGGCGCCGTCGACCTGTTCGACGAGCTCGATACGACGCGGCCGCGCGACGGGCAGATCGGCGCCAGCTCGCCGCCGATGATCGTCAGAAACGTGGCTATCGTCGGGAGCGCGCTGCCGGCGTCGGCAGGCCGCGACCGGAGAAACGTGCCGGGGCACGTTCGCGGCTACGACGTGCGGACCGGCAAGCGGTTGTGGACGTTCCACACGATTCCCCGGCCCGGCGAGTTCGGCAACGACACCTGGCAGAACGACTCGTGGAGCTTCGTCGGCAACACCGCGGTGTGGGCGCCGATGTCGGCCGACGAAGAGCTCGGTTATGTCTACCTGCCGGTCGAGACGCCGACCAACGACACGTACGGCGGCCATCGCCCGGGCAACAACCTGTTTGCCGAGACCCTCGTCTGCCTCGACGCGACGACCGGCAAGCGCGTGTGGCACTTCCAGTTCGTGCACCACGGCATCTGGGACTACGACATCCCGGCGCCGCCGATCCTTCTCGACGTGACGGTGAACGGGAAGCCGATCAAGGCGGTCGCGCAGGTCACCAAGCAGGCGTTTACCTACGTGTTCGACCGGGTGACAGGCCGGCCGGTGTGGCCGATCGAAGAGCGGCCCGTTCCGCAGTCCGACGTTCCGGACGAGCGCACCGCGGCGACGCAGCCGTTCCCGACCAGGCCGCCGCCATTCGATCGCCAGGGCGTTACGGAAGACGATCTCATCGACTTCACGCCGGAGCTGAAGGCGGAAGCGTTGAAGATGGCCTCGGAGTACAAGCTCGGGCCGCTCTTCACGCCGCCGATTCGTCGCCGGCGCCGACGGCAAGCGCGGCACGCTGATGCTGCCGAACATGACCGGCGGCGCGAACTGGCAGGGCGGCGCGGCCGATCCGGAAACCGGGATGCTGTACGTCTCTTCCGGAACGAGCGTCAGCCAGATGACCCTGAACGCCGACAACGTCGGCGTCGAGCCCAAGCCACTCCCCCCACCCGGGACCCCTGGGGCGCCAGCAGCGGGAAGGGGCGCTGCCGCCGCTGGCGGCGGCCCGGCTGGCGGGCGCGGCGGGCAGCCGCCGGGTCCTCGCATGTTCGGCCCGCAGGGGCTGCCGATCATCAAACCGCCGTACGGCCGGATCACGGCTATCAACCTGAATACGGGCGATCACGCGTGGATGATCGCGAACGGCGAAGCGCCGGACTGGATCAAGAACCATCCGGCGCTGAAAGGCGTTCAGCTCCCGCGCACCGGTCGCTACGAACACGTCGGGCTGCTGGTCACGCGGACGCTGTTGTTTGCAGGGGAGGGATCCGGGCTGTTTGCAGTCCCACCCGGCTCAGGCGGACCGATGTTTCGCGCGCATGACAAGAAGACCGGCGACATCGTCGCCGAGTTCAAGCTTCCCGCGAACCAGAGCGGTATCCCGATGACCTACCTCGCCGGAGGGAAGCAGTACATCGTCGTCGCCGTGGGCGCCGTCGGCACGCCCGCGGAATTCGTGGCGTTGACGGTCGACTAAGTTCGACCGGTCGGTGGAGGACTCATGAGCGCGCGATGGCTGGTTCTCCCCGCGGCGCTTGTCGCACTGCTGATGCTGGGCGCGAGGTTCAGCGCCCAGAGCGAACCGGGATCAGCGCTCACGACGCCGGTCTTTCATCACGTCCATCAAAACTCCACCGATCCGGCCGCTGCAATCGCCGCGTTCCAGAAGATCTATCCGGCCCTCGTCAAGGTGACCGTCGGCGGGTTCGAGGGCGTGCAGATCCCCAACGTCATATCGATCTTGTTCACCAGGGTGACCGCGCCTGCCCCGACGCAGCCGCAGTCTGCCTTTTTGCGCCACGTCTTCTCGGTTCCCAACATCAGGGACCTCGTCAAGCAGCTGCGCTCGCTGAAGATGGACGTTCGGCCGCTGTACACGCTCGAAGGCACGACGGTGGATGTCAGCTCGGATACGTATCAGAACGGGATGACCAGGACCGCCTACGAAGAGGCCAAGGCGAAGAACACGCTCGCGCCACCGACCGGGACCGGAGGCTACATCATCTTCTGGGGGCCTGAGAACGTCCTGATGGAAGCGACCGAGCGCAGCACGCTCAAGCCTGGAGAGGCCGCGTACGGTCTCGTGGACATGTGGCAGGACGATTCGATCTGCGCCGAGCTCTGGTACAGGACCCATCTCAATACCCCGGCGCGTGCGGGTCGCGGCGGGGCGCCGGCGCCCGTCTACGCCGAGGCCACGTGCAAGGTGCCGAAGAGCGAGCCCAGCTTCCCGTCGGTGGACAAGGCGGGCACGAGGCGTCAGCCTGGAGGCGGGGCTGCTTTTGGCGCGGTCTGGCTGAACTGGTTCGTCTCGCAATCCGACGCGCCGCTGGCGCCAACGCGCGGCCAGCTCGTCGATCACATCGCGGTCAGCGTGCCGGCCCTCGATCCGTGGATCGCGAAGCTCAAGGCGGAGAACGTGAAGTTCCTGCAGCAGCCCTACACGTTCGGCGACCTTCGCGCGATCATGATCGAGGGTCCGAGCCGGGAAGCGATCGAAATCATCGGAAATTAGAAGTACTTCAGACTTCAGGCTTCAGACGTCCGTAAGTGCTCAGCCCCCGCACGCGGGTGCGATGCTCCATGCGCCGGTGTCGGCTCGGCGCCAATAGCGAACGGCGGGCGCCGGATCCTGCTCGTAGGCTGGCACGTGGACGAAGGCGTAGCAGGGCGGCAGCTCTTCGGGCTCGAGCGATCGCAGGAGATCGTGCCACGACACCCCGCGCTGGTTGCGGAGTTGCTCCAGCTGGACCGGCGTGATGGTCCGATTCCACGCGCCACCGTTGATGACGATTGGCGTGAGTGCCCCGCGCACGGGCGAGAAGCCTTCCATAGGAATCTTGAGCAGGCCGCCGCTGATCATGTTGGCGTACGACTGGGCGCGATCGGCGAGGTGTGTGTGGCCGATCGCGAACACCACCGGACCGGCGGGCCTGTTCAAGCGCCGCCGGACGCGCTCGATGTAGCCGCCATAGAATTCGTCCCGCGAACGCCAGAAGTAATCGAAGATGGCGCCCCGTGTTTCGGGCGTCCGGGGACATTCCGTCACTGCCGGCCCGCGTGGGGCAAACTGCGACACGGCCGGCTCGAAGCGCCGCCTGGCGCGTCGCATCGCGGCCCGATAGTCGCAGAGGGCCGTGATTTCCTGATCCGTCAGGTCGGCGGCGACTGCCGCGAGACCGCCATCCGAATCCAGCTTCGCCGCCAGCGGCTTCAGCGGATCGTCGTCCGGCAGGGCCGACACCAGTAACGAAGCGCCCAGCGAGCGAGCCTGCCCGAGATCCCATTGGGGTGGCTGCACTTCGCCGTCGTCCAGCTCCATTCGGAACTGCTGCCACGACACGTCCAACAGCGCGTCGCGCACGAGGAGCGCGGCCGCGCCGCCGGACGCGAGCGAGTTGTCGGCCGCGAGCGCGTACTTGGCACCCGCCCCTAAGACCGCCACGTTGTCGACGCTCGGGTAAAGCGTTTCGAGCCGTTCGTAGAGCTCCTGGAGCGCTCCCGCATCCTGCCCGCGGAGGCGGAGCTCGTGGCCATGCTCCGCGTGCACCTTGCCATCCTGCGATAGCCAGTAGCCAGAGGCGGCGGCGGTGACGCGATCGGGCTGGCTGCGCAGGGCACGAACCACACGCTCTGCCACCTTCCCGAAGCGCAGCGCGGAATCGCGATCCCCGGGAACGAGAACGACGCGGTTCGTACCTTGTCTCGCGAAGGCAGCCAGCGCATCCATCTCGGCGTTGTGCGCCGCCAGAACGCGGTCCAGGCTGGTCAGCGACTCGGCTTCGCCGCCGGCGAGGTCGAAGGTATCGCCGTTGAGCACGAGATCAACCGTGCTGCGATGCTGAGCATCGATCGCGCGCAGGAACTCGGAGAACTCACCGGCCCAGCGAAAATCCTCGTCGCGACGCCAGCGTCCCGCTTCATCCCGGCCGCCGCCCATGTGCAGATCGCTGATCACGACGATGGCGCGCTGAGCAATCGCCTGGGCGGCGCCACGTTCTGGTGTAAGACACTGAAAAGTGAACGTGGCGGTGGCAGCTGCGAGGCCGGTCAACAGGAGTCGCGGCGCCATCTCACTGTCCCGCCGCGAGCGAGAAACTGACGATCTCGTTGTCGTTCCTGACGACGACGTGGCGGTTGGCGTAGGCGGCGTGCGACCAGAGGACGTGCGGGAGCTGACGCCGGCGGACGTAAGGGTGGGTCGGCTCGATCAGCTTGGTCCGGCTGATTTCGGCGAACCCCTTCGGCGACAGCCGTGCGGTGACCAGTTCGCCGCGATCGTTGTTGATGTAGTAGCGGTCGCTGTTCTTGACGAAGAATGCCGTCCCGTACATCGCGTGCTCGCCGAGCAGCGCGTCGGTCTTCCATACCAGCTTGCCGGTCGCGGCGGTCAGACACCGCAACTGGCCGTCGTTGTCCAGCCCGTACACGTATTCGCCATCGATGACCGGAGTGCTGATCACCGAGTTCACCGTGTCGGGCGTATCGTGCGTCATCCCCGGATCCTGCTCCCCCGGGCCGCTCCACAGGATTGCCGCGGCAGGCCTGTGCTCGTCGAGCGCGAGCATGCGCGCGCCGCCATGCTGCGACGTGAAGAACAGGTAGCGTCCGCTGTGCACCGGCGTCGCGACGACAATCCCCATTTGCACGCGATGCTCGATTTCCCAGAAGACTCTTCCGGTCGCAGGATCGAGCGCGCTGAAGCCCTCCGGATGAAACAGGATCAGCTGCCTCGCGCCGCCTGCATTGATGATGACGGGCTGGTTGTAGCCTGGCTCTGTGTTCGAGGACAGGGCGCGCCAGACTTCCTTACCAGTGCGTTTGTCGAGGGCGATCATCTTGCCGTCGGGCTCGCCCCCGACGAGGCAGATCAGCAGATCGCCGTCGACCAGCGGCGCGCCGGCCATGCCCCAGGTCGGGACCGAGGCGTTGAAGTCCGCCACGTAGTCTCTTTCCCAGAGGACGCGGCCGCTCTTCACGTCGAGCGCGAGGAGCCGCCCCATCGCGCCGAGCACGTAGACGCGATCGTCATCGACAGTCGGCGTGGCTCGCGGGCCGATCGCGTACACCAGCTGCAGTCCGCTGTAATTCGTTTCCCACTCGTGCGTCCAGAGGACGCGGCCGCTCTGCTCGTCGAGAGCGACCGCCCGCTCGATCGCCTGGTTGGCCTTGATGCGGCGGGAATCGGTGACGAACACGCGGCCGCCGGCGATCGCGGGCCCCGCATAGCCCGCGTGGATCGGCGTGCGCCAGCGGGCGGCCAGGCCGCCGGGGGGAAAGGTGTCGATGACGCCGGATTCGTTCCAGACGCCGGCTCGCGCTCGACCGCGCCATTCTGGCCAGTCCTCCGCCGCGAGCCGGATGCCGCCGGCGATGACCGCGGCGCACAGCGCGAACGTGTGCCACCGCGCGAAGCGCATCCGTACCTGTAGGCCGACCCTTTCAGGGTCGGCAGAGGAATGCATGGCCGTGAAGCTCGACGCGCCGGCAGTATACGCGAATGCCGCCGTTCGTCGTTCGAACGTTCGTCGACGAACGCCGAACGACGAACGTCATCCGTCGTACCATATGACATGGCGACCGCGGTTGAGACCAGTGCTTCCGAGAAGCGGCCGACCGGATTCTCGGCGCTAGTCGCCTCGATGGGGTCGTGGCGGACGGCGGCGGTCGCGCTGCTGTCGTTCTCGTCGGGCCTGCCGCTCGGTCTTGTCTGGTACGCCATCCCGGACTGGATGCGCAGCATCGGGGTCGATCTGCGCGTCGTCGGACTCTTCACGCTCGCGCAGGCGCCGTGGGCGTTCAAGGTGCTGTGGTCGCCGCTGATGGACCGCTACGTGCCGCCGTTTTGGGGCCGGCGCCGCGGGTGGATTGCCGTCTGTCAGATCGCGCTCGCTGCGCTCGGACTCGTCATGGCGGGTGTGGGAAACCGACCGGAGGCGATCTGGGTCGTCGGGGCGATTGCGATCGCGATTGCCATCGCGTCTGCGTCCCAGGACGTCGCCATCGACGCCTATGCTGTTGACGTGCTCCGGCCGGAAGAGCAGGGCGTCGCCTCGGGCGCACGGACCGGTGTCTATCGGGCTGCGATGCTCGTGTCGGGCGGTGCCGCCATCAGTCTGGCCGCCCGGATGGGATGGCCGGCGGTCAACGTCCTGCTGGGGCTCGTCTACCTGCCGCTGCTGCTGATCACGAAGTGGGCGCCCGAGCCCGAAGTGAAAACCCTCGCGCCACGCTCGCTGCGTGAGGCTATCTGGGAACCGTTCCTCGGATTCCTCGCCAAGCCGCGCGCGATCGAGATTCTTGCCTTCGTCTTTCTCTACAAGATCGCCGATCAGCTCGCGCAATCTCTGACGCGCCCCTTCCTGATCGACATGGGCTACAACGCCGATCAGCGCGGCATCGCGCTGGCGACGATCAGCGCGTTCGCGACGGTGGGCGGCGCGGCGATCGGCGGAGCGATCACGACCGTGATCGGCCTGGGCCACGCGCTGTGGCTGTTCGGAATCCTGCAGATTGGATCGAACGTCGGGTACTTCCTGCTCGCCGGGCTCGGCGGCGTCAATCCGCCAGCGATGTACGCCGCGGCCGCGTTCGAGCTCGGGACGTCGGGCCTCGGCACCGGCGCGTTTTCGGTGCTCCTCCTGCGCATTACGCAGAAGCGCTTCTCGGCGACTCAGTACGCGCTGTTCTCGAGCCTGTTCGCCGTCCCGCGCATTCTCGCCGGGCCGATTGCCGGCGCGACGGTCGTAGCCATCGGCTGGCAGGTGTTCTACCTGGCGACGATGGTGCTCGGAATCCCGGGACTGCTGATGCTGGCCCGGTTCGTGCCGCTCGGCGTTCGCGAACCGGCGTTCGACGCCGAGGAGCCGGCGCCGCCGGTCAAGCGGCCGATGGCTACATCAGAGCTCGTTGCGCGGGGCGTCACCGGCGGGGTGGTGGTTGGCGTCGGTACGCTCGCGATCGCCGCGGTGCTTGCGGCGCTCGAAGGCCTTCGCGCGACGCCGCCCACCTTCGACTATCTGGCGGCGCTGTCGGCGACAGCATTCCCGGCAAGCATCGGCCTCTGGCTGCAACTCGTCGGCATCGTCGCCTTCGCAGTTGTCGGCGGACTGTTCGTCGCCGCCTGGTCGGCGGCGCGCGGACGCGCGACCTAGAGAGGGCGTTTTTCGATTGGGTGTGATCGCGAACTGACGCGATCTTCAACCACAAAGGACACGAAGGACACAAAGGAAGACCAATGAATTTCCTCTGTGTCCTTGGTGTCCTTTGTGTTTAAAGGTTGCTTGTTGCTGCGAGCTTAGTGCACTCTGCCTTCGCGTAATTCCGTCTCGGCAGCGTCGAGGAACGCGTGGTAGCCCTCGGGGTCGACGAACGGGTCCACCGGGTTCTTCGCCGTCTTGCTCGCGACGAACTTGCGGTATCTGCCCCACGGTCTCGCACGGGAGGTCACCCAGATATCGGCCGGGAGGCTTCGCAGCACGCGGATGCTGCGCTCGATGTCGGCCCGCTGTTCTGGATACCGCAAGCCGATCGTGACCTGGAGAGGGCAGGCGCTGACGACGTTCAGCACGCGGTCGCCGTCGCGGACGAGGAACGACCACGAGGTGCAGCCGCGCGTGCTGCCGCCGGTGATGTGCGCGGTGAGCGCGATCGGCCCGAGTCGGATGGTATCGCCGTCGTTGAAGCGGTGGTCGGCGCGCGCGGCCGGGTAGCTGAGAAGCCCGATCGCGGTGAGGGTCCTCAAAGGCAGGGCGATGTTGGGGTCAACACCGCCAGAGGCGATGATGTCCGCGCTCGCCTCGCTGGCCCACAGCTCGGCGCCGGACGCCTGCTGGAGCGCCGCCAGCCCGCCCGCGTGATCGGCATACGGCGCCGAGTTCAAGAGGACCTTGACGTCTTTGATGTCGAAGCCGAGCTTCGCGATACTCTCCATGATCATCAGCGCGGTCGTGGGGTAACCACCGTCGAGCACGACGTGGCCCTCGGGCGACGTGATGAGATACGCCGCGAGGTCGTTCGCGCCAACGTAGTAGAAATTGCCGGCAATGCGGAACGGTTCGGCGGGCTCCTGCCCGCCGCGCTTCGTCGCAGGGCGGAGTTCCTTCAGCCACAGGCTGAAGAGTACCAGCGCAACAACGCTCAGCGCTCCCAGCAGGACCGCCAGCGCGTCTCGCTTGAGATTCCGCAACGTTTCGTCCTCTCCGTGCCGACCTAGTGCAGGCCTTTAGGCCTGCCTTATAAAGCGGACCTGAAGGTCCGCACTACGCCGTTCGACGGGCAGGTCGCGGAACTCTTCGTACCGTCGGACCTTGTCGAAGCCGACGGGAGCATTTCCACGCAGCGCCTTCAGGCAATAGAACAGGTTCATCATCGCGCACATGAGGAAGGCTCCAAAGCGCAGCCGGAACATCGCGCGGAAAACTCGCTTGAACGAGTACTTCACCGAGAATGCCTCGAACCATAGATCTCGGTGCGCGGCGATCAGTTCGCCGGGAGTCATCCGCGCCGGCGCGAATGCGACGTTGTAGCCGTTGTAGAACTCCCAGCCGCGGCCGGCCAGGATTCTGCCCTCATCCTCGAACTTCCGGTGAAGCGCGGTTCCGCGGTAGGGGGTCAGAATGCTCAGAAACGGGACGTCGACGCCGATCTCGTAGAGCTGTCGGGCCATCGCCCGTATGGTGTCCGGCGTGTCGCTGTCGAAGCCGGCGATAAAACCGGCCATGACACAGATGCCGCGTCGGTGCAGCGCCTCGATCCGCTCGCGGTACTCGGCGACGCGGTTCTGCCGCTTGCGCGCGTCTTCGAGAGAGGCCTCTCCGAACGACTCGATGCCGAAGAAGATTCCGATGCAGCCGGACTCGCGCATGAGGTCGAGCAGCGGGGCGTCCTTCGCGATGTCCATGCTGGCCTGAGTCAGCCACCACCGCTTGAGCGGCGCCATTCGCGCAAGCAGCTCTCGCACGTACTCACGCCGTATGGTGAGGTTGTCGTCCCAGAACCAGACCACCTTCCGCTGCCACCAGAACGCGAAGTTGTCGTAGCGGACGTCCCGCAGAACGTCGTCGACCGGCCGCATGCGAAAACCGGGGTTGAGAGTCGGCACGGTACAGAACGAGCAGGTGAAAGGACACCCACGCGTCGCCTGCACGACACGGGTCACGAAGAAGCGCTTCGGCAGGAGGTCGTAGCGCGGCGTGGGGAGGCCGCGCATCGGCGACGGCTCGCCTTCGTAGCGGGGGCGCAGCCTGCCCGCCTCGGCATCCGCGATCAGCTGCGGCCAGGACGACTCGGCCTCGCCCAGGACGACGCTGTCGCAGTGGCGCAGTACCTCGTCGGGCGAAAAGGTCGCGTGGGGGCCGCCCGCGACGACGATCTTGCCGCGGCGCCGGAACTCGGCGGCGAGGCGGTAGGCTTCGGGAGCAAAGCCGCTGAAAAACGACAGCGCGATCAGATCCGCGTCCGTGTCGAATGGGACGGGCTCGACCTGCTGGTGGACGACTCGCACGCGGTGCCCCGGCGGAGTGATCGCCGCCAGGTGAATGCCCGTAATCGGCGGCACGAAGTCCACCTCGTGCCCCCGCTGGTACCGCTGGATGTAGACGACGATGATGTCGATTTTCATGCGATTTCAGAATGTAGGGCGGACCTTTAGGTCCGCCGATCTGCCGGGCCTGAAAGGCCCGGCCTACACGCGCCTTGTAGCGACGAGGGCGACCGACACCTCTCGCCGTTGCCCCCCATCGAATTCCACCAGGAAGACGCGCTGCCAGCGGCCGAGCGTCAGCCGGCCATTGGCGATCGGGATCGATTCGGACGTGCGCAGCAGCGCGGCGCGGCAGTGCGCGTGGCCGTTGCGGCGCTCATCCGGGCCGAGGTTGACGGTGCGGCAGCTGAAGTCGTCGTGCGCGTACGAAGCTTCGGCCGGCGCAAGGCGCTCGAACATGGCCTTGAGGTCGTCGAGCAGCAGCGGCTCGTGTTCGTTGATCATCAGCCCTGTCGTCGTGTGGCGCGTCTGGACGCTCAGGACCCCGTCGCGGATGCCGAGCGCCTCGACCAGGCTCGACAGCGACGCCGTCAGGTCGACGAATTCCATTTCCTGGCGGGTCACCACCGAGATCGTCAGGTCGTGCTGCGTTGGCCTGCGGAACGGCTCAACCGCGGCTGGCATGGCTTCCTCTCATCGCGGCCATCTGGCTGCCGCTGAACACTTCGTCCCACGACACGTGCGCCGTCACCTGCATCAACACGAAGAGCGTGACGACCGCGCCGATCGTGATTGCCAGCCCAGTGAACCCCTCGAAGAAGAACGCGTAGCTGAAGAGCACGAGGAACACCGTCTGCGCCGCGCCGACCGTGGCCAGCGCGCCGCGGGCGCCCGCAATCACCCGGACGTAGCTCAGGACCAGCGTGAGGCTGACGGCCGCCGCCGCCGCGAAGGCGGCGTGCACGTTGACGTGGTCGACGAGGTACGCGAGCAGGAGATGGAAGGCGAAGAACGCCGTCGAGATGAACCAGTAGTGCATCGGATGCAGCGAGGGTCCCGATGTGGCGCCGACGATCACCATCACCGTGAGGAAGAAGAGGAGTGACACCGGTGCGAAAAAGGTCACGCGCGCTGCGAACGGTCCCGGGTTGAGTCGCTCCGGCAGCTCCATGCCGATCGCTTGTCCCGAGATCAGGTTCACGAAGCTCCAGCCGAGCTCCGCCCCGAAGTTGCCAGGCGTCAGCGTCGTCGGCGAGACGGTGCCGGGTGGGAAGTCGACGTCGCCGAAATTGGTCCGCATCTGCATGCGGAAATCGCGTACCTGCGCCGTGCCGTTGTCGGCGAACGCGTAGGTCCAGGTCCGCATGCCGCGGGACCGGTACTGCACGTCGACCGTCACCGGCGCCCCTGCTTCGGCCGTTACCTGGGCGGACATTTCTTTCGAGACGTCGCTGGCCGGATCCATCGGCTTGCCGTTCAGCGCGAACACGAAGTCGTCGAACAGCGCATTGTCCGCCGGAAGGGGGAACCTTACGCGCAGGGTCCGCGGGTCGCCCTCGGGGTTCGTGAACTTGTAGGTCGCCTTGAACGACACCGTGTAGGTCGGGTACCACAACAGACCCTTGCGCCGATGTTCCAGATCGAGCGTCACCTCGGCGCGTGTCTGCTCGAGCGCGACCGCGACCTGCCGCAGCACTGGCTTGGTGATCTCACGGCGGACGACGCGGCCGTCCGGATCTTTCGTTTCGACCGTCTCGGTGTCGGTGCCCGGCCGAAGGATCCAGGCGTTCGGCGCCACCTGCCGGTGGGGCCCTCCCCAGAGAAGCTGCACTTCCGGTTCGAGACGGCCGTCGAACTGACCGGTGCGGGCGATCAGCGACGACCCGAGCACGGTCCAGGCAAGCGAAGTCCCGACCAGGATGAACGCGATGGCGACCAGGCGGCGAACGTTCACGGAATCCTCCTTGAAACCGGGACTCGGTGCTCGGGCCTCGGGACTCGCAGGCGAAATAAGACCCTGACGTCTTAGCAAGCCCCCGAGCCTCGAGCACCGAGCACCGAGTCCCGTTTGGAAGTGCAGGATCGCCGTGAGCGGGCGGGTATGTCTTGAGGGTTCGGTGAGCGTTCAGTGAGAAGTGCGTGATTTGGGCCGGATCGTGAGCCCCCAGGCGACCGCGGCGCCAAAGGCTCCGCACTCGAGTGCACTTATGATGACCCTCGTCGCCGGTCCAAAGTCCGGTTCACCAATCAGCTGGCCGAGCGGGGCGAGGACGAGTTGCGCGTCTGGCGACGATTTCGCGATCTCGTTGATCAGGCCGCCGATGAGCGTCCGATCGGCCAGCGCCAGGATCGCGCCGGCAGCGCCGGCGGCGAAGCCGGTGATCAGTGCAACCGTGGCCCGGCGCCGGCCGCTCGGCGCGGCAACGCCTCCTCCGGGCGGTTGCGGCGTCGCGAACGCGTACCCGGTGCCGACGGCGCCGCCGACCACGAAGCCCTCCACGAAGCCCGGGATCTCGATGTCGCGCGCCCCGAGGAGCCCCGCCAGCACCGCGCGAACGACGGCATGGGCGACCAGCGCAACAAGCGCTCCAGCGATTGCCCCGGATGCGGCCAGCGCCCATCCGCGTCGCGATCGCGCGAGCACCTCCGCCGCGGCCAGTCCTGCGCCCACGCCGCCGCCCCCGATGCCTCCCGCAATCGCGCCGATAGCAGCGAGGCCCAGTGCGGACTGCGGCATCGCGTGCGTGCCAGCGGCGATTGACAACGCAAACCCGCCAACCAGGCCTGCGACGACGCCGCCTGTCGCCCCGGCGAGTGCGGCCCCGGCCCAGCGGCGCGCCATCGTGCGCCGCGCGTCCGCGATGCGAAGACGGATCAAGGCGAGCGAGGAGCCCGTGTCCAGCGGAACGGCCCCGGCATTGGCAATGCTCCAACGCACGTCGCGCATGACCGCGACAGCCGCCGCGTGATTCGGCCGGCGCCTCACGATCGAGATGGCCTCCGCGGTGCCGAGCGTGTGCAGCCGTTCCGCGGTCTCGCGCGCGTCGTCCAGGCCGTCCGGACCAGCGGCGATGCCGATGAACAGGCGATCGACGAGCCGCTCGACCGAATCGGCCGGGTCGACAACCGGTATCGGCGGTAGGCCGACTCTTTCCGCCTTCGCGTGAAGCTCCGGCGGACCGCCGTAGCCCTGGCGGAGGCGGTTAGGGTCGGCATCTGAGTGGCTGTTGGCGGCTGATGCAGCGACCTGCTGGTCGTCGGGTTCTTCGACGACCTCGCTCCAGACGAACTGGTACCCGTGACGCGACACGGTGCGGATGAACCGCGGTTCCCGCGAGTTGTCGCCCAGCGTGCGGCGGAGGGTTCGGATGGCCTGGGAGAGGGCGCCATCGGAGACGATGACGTCGCTCCAGATGTCGGCGAAGATGGTCTGCTTCGAGATGGCTTCGTGCCGGTGTCGAACGAGCAGGACCAGCAAGTCGAAGTACTTCGGGATGAGCGCGACCGGGCTGCCGCTGCGCATGAGCAGGCGCCGTCGCGGCGACAGCACGAAGGTCTCGAACCGATATCGAACAGGCGGGGTCACGGGTGCGATGGAGCTATCATAGCGGCGGGACGCAAGGAGGTCGCGATGCGTAGCAGGCCGTTCCAGGAGCGCGAGGTGGCAGAAGGGAAGGGGGAGCCCCGATAATGTCGTCAATTCCGCGCCTGTTGACCGCGGCGATCTTTGCGCTCACCGCCTCGACGCTCGCGGCGCAGCAGGAAGGCACCCGATTCCGAACGCCGTGGGGCCACCCGGATCTGCAGGGACTCTGGACGAACTCGACGATCACGCCGCTCGAACGTCCGGCGGCGTTCGCCGGCCGCGAGTTCCTGACCGACGAGGAAGCGCGCAAGCTCGAAGCGGCGGCGGCCACTCAGTACGATCGGCGGTCGGACAATGCGGCGGCTGACGTAAACGCGGCCTACAACCAGTTCTGGTGGGAGCGCGGCGGGACCGTGCCGACGCGGCGGACGTCGCTCGTGATCGATCCGCCCGACGGCCGGATTCCACAGATGACGCCCGACGGCCAGACACGCGCCGCGGAGGTTGCCGCAGCGATGCGGGGCGAAGCCAGTGGGCCCGAGAACCGCAACCTGGCCGAGCGCTGCATCACCCGCGGCGCGCCGAAGCTGCCGGGCGGCTACAACAACAACTTCCAGATTATCCAGACGCCGACCTACGTCGCGATCCTGCAGGAGATGATCCACGAAGTCCGCATCATCCCGCTCGATGGTCGCGGGCATGCGCCAAAGGCGCTGCGTTTCTGGCTCGGAGACTCACGAGGCCACTGGGAGGGCGACACGCTGGTCGTCGAAACGACGAACTACCACGAGCTGTCGCCGTTCAACTCGTACAACTGCTGCCGCTCGGCCGGCAAGAACATGCGGATCGTCGAGCGGTTCCGGCGCATCGACGCCAACACGATCGATCATCAGTTCACCGTGGAGGATCCGACTACGTTCACGCGGCCGTACACGGTGGCCGTGCCGATGACGAAGATGGAAGGGCCGATCTTCGAGTACGCGTGCCACGAAGGGAACTACGGCATGGAAGGCATCCTGCGCGGCGCTCGCGCGCAGGAGCGAGACGAAGGAGCGGTCAAGAACCGATAACGAATGGCGATCTCAGGGTCTTTCCGCGGCGAGCTGCAGACCCGTCACATGATCATCGTTGACGACGACCCTGACTTGATTCGACGAGATGTACGTGTACGCCAGCGTCAACCGTCACGGGCTGCGCGGTCTCAGCATCGATCGTGCCGGGATAGTAGGTCGGCACTGTCACGAGCGATGGCGACGGCATCGCCTCGCGCCGGGCGCTCGGAGGCAGCCAGCGAGCGGCTGAACCCGCCTGGACGAGGTACTCTCCGCCGGCCAGGCTGTGGATCCGGAATTCTCCAAGATCGTTGGTCGATGCCGGCGGCACAATTGGAACGGGGCGTCCCGCCGGCGTATCCGGTGGACGGCGTATTGCCATGACTCTCGCGCCGGCGCGCGACAGGCTCGGCCTACAGGCAGGGTCATAGCAGGACACCTTTCCCGGCGGCGATCTCAGGGCTGGGGTCGTTTCGCGGTGAGCTGGAGCCCGGTAATATCTTCAGCTTCGATGCGGATCGTCTGCTGCCGGGACTCATCGAAGCGGTACTCGGTTGTAACGCCGCGATCCGTTTCGACCATGTAGCCGATGCCGCCGCCGGGTCCGGAGCTGCTGCTAAAGCCGCTGCGCACCGATGACCCTGTGCCGGCGTTCTTCGTAACGATCGGCGCTGCCGCGCGTACGAGGTAGGCGCCTGCAGGCAGGCCTTCGATCCTGAAGCTGCCGTCCGCATTCGTCCGGTTGCGTCCCGGCGGGATGAACGTCGGCATTCCGGCTGCGGGATCCGAGTTGATCATGACCTGGGCGTTCGCGACAGGTTGGCCTGCCTGGTCCACCACCACGCCATCGACGGCGAAAGCTGGCACCTGCAGCAGGCCGATCTCGACCCCGTTCAGTATTCCCCCGGCGGCAACGCGTACCGGCTGCGCCGCGGCTGCATCGGTTGTTCCTGGATAGAACGTCTGGATGGTCACCACGGACGCCGTTGACGCGCGAGGCATCCCGGAGAAGCCCGGTGCCGCCTGGACGAAATACTCGCCGGCGGCAAGACTGTGAATTCGGAACTCGCCGAGGTCGTTGGTCGTCACCGATGGTCCCGCCATCATCAGACGCCCTTGCAATGCTCCCGGGCCGCGCCGCATCGCGGTCACACGAGCCTCGGCAAGGGGCTGACCATTCGCGCCCAACACGCGACCGGTGATCACCGCGCCGCGCTGAAGCGCGGTCACCGTTTCGGGGGACGGCTTCCCGGCGTCGAGAATCACGAATTGTGGCGGGCCGGGGAACGTCGGCGATGCGTAGCCGGTCTTCTGCACGGAGATGCTGTATCTTCCCGGCGCCAGTCCTTCGAATCGATACCGTCCCTCACGGTCCGTCGACGCTTGCCGCAGCTCCGGCATCGGCTGGCCAGGCTCGGGACGAATCATAGTCATCAACCGGACGGTCGCATCGGCCAGCGGCGCGTTCGTGCCCTCTTCGACGACGCGCCCGGCGATGACGCCTGTGCCAGCCGCCGGTTGCGCCGCGGCCAGTACGCCCGTCAGGCCAACAATCAGCAGTGCAGTCATGGCAACCAAAAGACTAGCGCGATTCGAGCGTCGCCAGACCAAGAGAATGACCCAGGGTAACAGCCTTCAACCGGCTGCTAGAATGGCGTCGTCGTGAGACGTCTCGCCGCGCTCGTGGCTGTCTGGCTGGTCGTCGCAGCGCCGACCCGGGCGCAGACCGAAACACCGGCGCCGCTCGCAGAGGCCAGCGCGGCCGCCGCGGACCTGGACCGCATCCGCAGCCTGCTGGTCAGTTGGCGCGGCTCGCTCGTCGTCGAGCGCTACTACAACGGCGCGCGCGCGTCCACGCCGGCCAACATCAAGTCGGCGGCGAAGAGCGTGATCTCGGCGCTCGTCGGCGTCGCCATCGATCGCAAATCGATCGCCGGCGTCCGCCAGCCGATCGCGGATTACTTTCCCTCGCTCAACGGCCCGAAAGTCGATCCGCGCAAGCGGACGATCACGATCGAGGATCTGTTGACGATGCGATCGGGACTGCAGTCGACGAGCAATCGTTACTACGGCGCCTGGGTGCAGAGCGCGAACTGGGTGCAGTACGCACTCGATCGGCCGCTGCTGGCCGAGCCGGGCACTTACATGGACTACAGCACCGGCAGCTCGCAC
This sequence comes from uncultured Acidobacteriota bacterium, assembly GCA_963825245.1. Classification (GTDB taxonomy): domain Bacteria; phylum Acidobacteriota; class Vicinamibacteria; order Vicinamibacterales; family CAVVIG01; genus CAVREM01. The sequence goes on along the minus strand of CAWGSJ010000008.1, from coordinate 54,340 downwards.
CTGCTGTCGGCGATCCTCACGAAGGCCGCCGGGAAGAGCACGTGGCAGTACGCGCAGGAAGTGCTCGCGAAGCCGCTTGGATTCGCGCTCGCTCAGTGGCCGCGCGATCCACAGGGCATCTACTTCGGCGGCAATGACATGCTGATGACGCCGCGCCAGATGGTGGCGTTCGGCGAGTTGTACCTGAAGAAGGGCGCCGTCGGCGGGCATCAGATCGTCCCGGCGGCGTGGGTCGAGGAATCGTTCGTGCCGCGGACGCGTTCGCGATGGAGCGACCAGACGTACGGCTACGGCTGGTGGGCGCGCGAGCTGGCCGGGCAGGACGTCCGCTTCGCGTGGGGCTTCGGCGGCCAGTACATCTTCGTCGTCCCGGCGCTGGACCTCGTAGTCGTGACCACGTCGTCGAGCACCGTCGACGAATCTCGCCGGAGCCACCGGCGAACCGTGCTCGACATCGTCGAGCAGCTCGTGATCGAACCGATCGCTCGTAGTGCGGACCTTTAGGTCCGCGAATTGCCGGGCCTGAAGGCCCGGCCTACAACCTCTGAGGTTGGAGGTCGCATGCGCAGATGTGTTCTCGCTGTCGCGCTCGCCGTTGTTGCGGGCGTCAGCAGCCTGGTCGCGCAGCAGGCCGGTCCGTCGACCTACCTGGTTCCACCCAAGGCCATCGTGGACATCCTCGATGCGGAGCCGCTGCCCGGCGTCACGGTCAGTCCGACCCGGGACGTACTTGCGCTTCTGCCTCGGCGGGCGATGCCGTCGATCGCCGAGCTGGCGCAGCCGATGCTCCGCCTCGCAGGCGTGCGCGTGAACCCCCAGACCAACGGGCCGCATCGTGCGCCCGCGGGTACCGGCATCACGCTGCGCACTGTTGCCGCGGGATCGGAGCGGAAGGTGAGTGTGCCGCCCGACGCGCACATCGCCTTCCTGGGCTTTTCACCCGACGGCCGGCGCTTCGCGTTCACGAACACGACCGCCTCACGCGTCGAGATCTACATCGGCGACGTGGCCAGTGCCCAGACCCGCAAGGTGGATGGCGGGCTGAACACGTTGGCGGGCGGGTGTGACTGGCTCGACGACAGCACCGCCTTGCTCTGCCCGTTCGTGCCATCCGGCCGGGGGCCGGCGCCTGTGCCGCCGGCCGCTCCGGCGGGCCCGAACGTACAGGAGAATTTCGGGCCGCCCGGTCCGCTCGTCACCTATCAGGACATGCTGACGAGCACGCACGACGAGAACCTGTTCGAGTACTACTTCACGGCCGAACTGGGACTAATCGACCTCGCGTCGGCGCGGCGCACCGTCGTCGGACGTCCGGGCATTCTTTCTGCGACGCCGTCTCCCAATGGCGAGTACCTGCTGGTCTCCAGGATCAAACGGCCGTTCTCGCGCCTGTTGCCGTACAGCAGCTTCCCGCAGGACGTCGAGCTGTGGAACCGGCGGGGAGAGCGCGTGCGTTCGATTGCGGACGTGCCGATGCGCGATACGGTGCCAATCAACGGCGTCGTGACGGGGCCTCGCTCGTATCGCTGGGTTCCTCAGATGCCGGCGACGCTTCTGTGGGTCGAGGCGCTCGACAAGGGCGACCTGCGGAATGCCGTGCCGTACCGCGACCGTGTCGTCACGCTTCCCGCGCCGTTCGCTGGCGAAGCCGCAGAAGTCGGCAAGACGCAGTACCGGTTCGGTGGTGTCAGCTGGACCGAGAAGGGCCTCATCCTGCTGACCGAAAACGACCGGGCTTCGCGGACGACCCGGACCTGGCTGCTGAACGCGAGCTGGCTTGAGCCGCGCAAGCTATGGGATCGGCCGCAGCAGGACAGCTACGGCAACCCGGGCAGCCCGCTCATGCGGCCGGGACGCGGCACCGTGCTGCAGGCGGGCGACACGATCTATCTGACCGGTACTGGTGCATCGGCCGAAGGGGATCGTCCGTTCCTCGATCGTCTGAATCTCAGCACCCTCGCCACCGAGCGGGTGTTCCGCAGCGGCACGACGAGCTACGAAACCGTGGTCGGGCTGCTCGACGATGGCGCCGGGCGCGTGTTGACGCGGCGCGAAACCAGAACGGTGCCTCCGAATTACGTCGTGCGTGACCTGCGCACGAACGCGGAGCAGACCGTCACCGAGTTCGCGGATCCGTATCCCGACCTCACGCGGGCGATGAGCGATCGGCTCTTCGTCACCTACAAGCGCCGCGACGGCGTCGGCCTCAACGGCACGATCTATTTGCCGGTCGGGTACCAGAAAGGTCAGCGTGTGCCGATGCTTCTCTGGGCGTACCCGCAGGAGTTCGTCGATGCAGACTCGGCGAGCCAGGTCGTCGGTTCGCCGAACCGGTACACGACCGTGAGTGGTTCCTCGCACCTGCTGCTTCTCACACAGGGCTATGCGATCTTCGATGGGCCGACGATGCCCGTCGTCGGCGCCGGGGAGACGGCGAACGACAGCTACGTGTCGCAGCTCGTCGCCAGCGCGGAAGCAGCGATCGACAAGGCGGTGGAACTCGGGATTGCCGATCGAGGACGGATTGCCGCCGGCGGCCACAGCTACGGCGCGTTCATGACGGCGAACCTGCTGGCGCATTCCGACCTGTTCGCGGCGGGCATCGCGCGCAGCGGCGCCTACAATCGGACGCTGACGCCGTTCGGATTCCAGAACGAGCGGCGGACGTTCTGGGAGGTGCCGGGGGTGTACGGCAACATGTCGCCGTTCTTCCATGCCAACAAGATCAACGAGCCGATCCTCCTGATCCACGGAGAGGCCGACGACAACACCGGCACCTTCCCGATTCAGTCGGAACGTTTGTACATGGCGCTCAAGGGTCATGGCGCGACGGTTCGTTATGTAACGCTGCCGCATGAAGCGCACGGCTATGCGGCGCGCGAATCGAACCTGCATGTCGTGGCCGAGACATTGAACTGGCTGAACAAGTACGTGAAGAACGCGGCGCCGCGGCCGACGACGGCCAGCGCAGCCCGGTAGTCGCCACAGAGGGAGTTCTATGGTCAAAGCGATCGTGCCGTGGATCACGCTCGTTGCCGTGCTGCTGACACCACAACGCGCTGTTGACGCGCAGTCGCGCAATCTCGACATCTACTGGGTGGACGTCGAGGGGGGCGCGGCGACGCTGCTCATCGCGCCGTCCGGAGAATCGCTGCTGGTCGACGCCGGCTGGGAAGTCGGGGGCCGGGATGCCAGCCGGATATTTGCCGTCGCGCAGCAGGCGGGGCTGAAGCGCATCGATTACTTCGTGCTCAGTCATTTCCACGCCGATCACGAGGGCGGGCTGCCGGCGCTGGCGAAGCTGATGCCGATCGGCCACTGTTTCGATCGCGGCGACTTCATCGAGCCGGCGAACCAGCGGTGGCGCGACGCCTATCTCGGCGTCTGTGGCGACAGGCGAACGATTGTCAAAGTGGGTGATCGGATTCCGTTGAAAGGGGTCCAGGCCGACATCGTCGCCTCGGACGGTCAGTTACTCGCGAAACCGATGAACGGCGGCAGGCCAAACCCGCTGTGCGCCACCGCCGAAAACAAGCCGAGAGACGTCCCCGAGAATTACCGCATGGTCGGCGCGCTGTTCACCTTTGGCAAGTTCAGTTTTCTCGATCTCGCCGATCTCGACTGGGCCATGGAAATGGAGCTCGCGTGCCCGGTGAACAAGCTGGGTGAGGTCACGCTGTATCAGACCGGCCGCCACGGCGCGCTCGATGGCGCCGGCGCACCCGGATTTCTCTACGCGATCAAGCCGCAGGTCGTGATCGTGAACAACGGACCACGGAAGGGCCTGGGCGGGCCGTCTCCAGGCCAGCAGAAGGCCGCCACCGTGCACTACGAGCGGATTGCGAAGTCGCCGGGCGTCGAAGGGATCTGGCAGGGCCACCTCTCGCTGTTCGACAAGGAACACAACACCAGCGAAGCGATGATCGCGAACCTCGAGGACACCGCGGAATGCCAGGGCCACTGGATCAAGGCCTCCGTGGAATCGGATGGGAGGTTCACCGTCACCAACGGCCGGAACGGCTTCAGGGGGTCCTATCAGGCTCGCTGACTCCCGCGCTGAGCAGGTTGTAGGCCCGGCCTTTCAGGCCGGGCAACCATCCGCGGCTGCGACGAGCGTCGATCGCGACTACCGGCGGCACCGCCGCAGCGTGTTCGCGGGCATCTTTGCCGGGTATGCCGCGTACTATCTCGTTCGCAACAACCTCGCCCTGGCTCTCCCGGACATCCTTGCCGAGTACCCGCAGCACTCGAAAGCGGAACTGGGATTCGCACTGACCGCGCTCTCGGTGACGTACGGTATCTCCAAGTTTCTGATGGGATCGGTGTCCGATCGCAGCAACCCGAAGTATTTTCTGCCGCTTGGCCTGCTGCTGTCGTGTGCCGTAATGGCGGTGTCGGGGCTTGCAAAGTGGATCTACGCGTCGCTGGCCGTGGTGTTCGTGCTGCAGGCCGTCAACGGGTGGGTGCAGGGGATGGGCTGGCCGCCGTCGGGCAAGACGATGGTGCACTGGTTCAGCACCAACGAGCGCGGTCTGGTCGTTTCGACGTGGAACGTGTCGCACAACATCGGCGGGGCGCTGGTGGCGACATTTGCGTTGTGGGGCGTGATGCTCTTCGGCGACTGGGGCGCAAAGTTCTACTTCAACGCCCTGATCGCGGCCGTCGTGGCGGTGGTCGCATTTTTCCTGCTCCGCGACACGCCGCAGTCGGAGGGGCTGCCGCCGATCGAGGAGTATCGCAACGACTATCCCCCGGGCTACGGCGCCGACAGCGAGCGGACCTTCACCTATCGCGAGATCTTCGTCGAACACGTGTTGCGGAACCGCTACCTGTGGGCGATCGCGGTGGCGAACGCGTTCGTCTATTTCGTCCGCTACGGCGTCGTAAACTGGATTCCGACCTACCTGCAGACGGCGAAGGGCTTCTCGTTCAGCGAGTCGAGCATCGGCTGGGCGCTCTACGAGTGGGCGGCGATTCCGGGGACGATCGCTTGCGGCTGGGTGTCGGACCGCATCTTCCGTGGCCGGCGCGCGCCGGCGACGATCCTCTTCATGTCGCTGACGCTGTGCGCCGTGATCGTCTACTGGCTCAACGGCAACGGTCCGCTCTGGATCGACTACGCCGCGCTCATCGCGATCGGGTTCCTGATCTACGGCCCAATCATGATCATCGGCCTGCACGCGCTCGACCTGGTGCCGAAGAAAGCCGCCGGCACGGCGGCCGGATTCACCGGGTTCTTCGGCTACGTGTTCGGATCGGCCATCGCCGGCTCCGGCGTCGGCTGGATCGCCGATCACTGGGGCTGGACCGGCGTGTTCATCACGATGGTCGCCTGCTGCGTGCTGACCATTGCCTTCAGCGCCATGACCCTCGGGCACAAAGCGGAATCGGGTAATCGGGTAATCGGGTGATCTGGTAATTGCTGCAATTACCCGACTACCCGATTACTCAATGACCCGATGCAATGCGCCTGAGCCTCTGAATGTCGATTTTCCCGCTGCCGAGCGTTGGGATGGATTCCATCGGCCGGAGATCCTCGCGCTTCGGGATCCACAGGCGGGGAAGTGATGTCGCCGTCAGCTTTTCCCACAATGCGCCGGGGGTGAGGCCGGGATCCGAATAAAAGGCGATCAGCCGTTCGCCTCTCGACTCGTCCGGTACCGACACGACCGTGGCGGTGTGGCCTTCGCCGAGGAGCGCCTGGATCTCCTCCTCGACCTTCATGTGCGGCACCATTTCGCCGGCGATCTTGCTGAACCGCGACAACCGGTCGGTGATGCGGATGAAGCCGTCGGCGTCGATCGTCGCGATGTCGCCGGTCACGTACCAGTCGCCGTGGAACGCCGACGCGGTCAGGTCGGGATCGTCGAGGTAGCCGATCATCCGGTTCGGTCCGCTGACCAGCAGCATCCCTTCCTTGCCGACGAGCGGCCCCTCTCCGGTGAGCGAATCGACGACCTGCGCCTGGACGCCAGGAATCGGCTTGCCGACCGAGCCCGGCCGGCGCTCGGGCATGTTGACCGCCACGACCGGTGACATTTCCGTGCAGCCGTAACCCTCGATGAGATCGATCCCGAACTTCTCCTTGAACGCAGCGGCGATCGGCTGCCGCAGCTTTTCGGCGCCGACGACCGCATATCGCATGTGCGCGAACTCCCCGGGCTCAATCTTGCGGATGTACGACGAGTAGAAGGTCGGTGTGCTGATGATGATCGTTCCCCGGTACTTGGAGGAGATGTCGCCGATGGTCCTGGCGTCCATCGGGTTCGGGTGGTAGGCGACGCCGAAGGCATTCACCAGCGGCAGCCACAGGGTGGCGGTGAAGCCGAAGGCGTGGAAGAACGGCAGGACTCCGATCATCACGTCGAGATCGGTCAGGTGGAACACCTGCATCGCCGCGTCGATGTTCGAGAGGATGTTCCGGTGCGTGAGCATGACGCCCTTGGGGATTCCGGTGCTGCCACTGGAGAAGATGATGGTCGCGAGATCGTCCGGGCGCGCCTCGCGCGTGTAGAACCGGGCCAGCAGGGAGGCGGGCAGCGCCTTGACGGCAAGCGCCGTGCGCAGCTTGGTCGCGAGCGGGATCGTCTTCAGGAAGTCCTCGACGAACACCATTCCGTCAATCGCCTCGATGCCGGCCTTCGCGACGAAGGCGCGGGCCGTGAGGATCGTCTTGATCCCGCAGCGCTGTATCGCGGCCGCCATCGCGTCGTGGCCGGCGGTGAAGTTCAGGTTGACCGGGACTTTGCCGGCGAACGTCGTGGCGACATTGGCCAGTGCGCCGCCGACCGATGCCGGCAGCAGCAGACCGACGTACCGCTGATCAGTCGTCACCCGACGGATAGCTCCAGACAGCAGCAGCGCGGCGGTCAGCGTCCGTGCAAAGGTCAGCTCCTGGCCGGTAGAGTCGGCCATGCAGAACGCCGACGGCCGCCGCTTGGCGGCCTCGATGAACGCTTGACCCAGCGTCATGCCCCGTCGATCGTCTCGCCGCCGGCGTGGCGGGCTTTGAGGTAGAGCTGCGCGGTCATGATCGCCGTCAGCGGCGTGACGACGATGTTCAGCAGCTGAAACAGCATCGATCCGGCAGACATGCCGAATGTAAAACCGAGCTCCCGCGGCTCCCAGTTGTCGTCGAAACGCAGCACGAAGTGCGAATCGATCGAGGCGATCCACACCAGCAGGGGAAGCGTGAACTGCAGGACCGCGATGACGAGCAGCCGTGCTCCAGACGCGCCTCAGCAGCCGGCGCGCGCGTTTCAACGTGCCGAACAACGACAGCCGTTCCATCACGGCCACAGGTGCGTACAGGATGTGGCAGAAGGCGAGCGCGATGGCCGGCACGACGAGCAGTACCGACGCCGCCATCGTCATCACGAACAGGATCAGCGTCGCTGCCGTGAACACGCCTGCCTTCCGCCTCAGTGCTTCCAGTGCGGTGCGGAATCTGGACCTGCCGCAAGGGCGCGGCAGTCAGTTGAACGACGAGCGGGACAGCGGCCCCAACGACGGCCGCATACGCGAACAGGTTCGAGGCGATCATGCTGAAAAAAATCAGCAGAGCGGCCGGGCTGGAGGTCGCTCCGCCGCTGTCCCTGTCGATCAGGACGACCAGGCCGGCGAAGAGGATCAGCGGCACCGAGGCCAGCAGCGACAGCTTGAAGAACACCGGAAAGTGCTCGCTGTACAGCGAGACCGCATGGCGCAGCAGCGCGCCGCTGCCCTCGGCGCTCGCACGAAGCGCCGATCCGAATCCTGCCGCGCTGTTTGGACGGGCCGCCGGATCCTTCGCCAGCGCGGCCATGACGAGGGCGCTGAGGCGGCGCGGCAGGCGGAGTCCGTGTGCGGTCAGATCAGGCGGCGGCGCTTCGCGGTGGAGCTTGATGAGCTGTATGGCGTCGCCCGAGAACGGCGGCGTGCCGGCGAGCATGCGATAGGCGACGACTCCCAGGCTATAGATGTCGGATCGGGCATCGACCTGGTCGCCGCGACACTGTTCCGGCGACATGTACAACGGCGTGCCGGTCACCGATCCGGCCTGCGTGACCCGCCCCGAATCGGCCGCTGGAAAAGAACCGGTCATGTCCTCAGCGCCCGGTCTCGACGTCGGCAGGGCGCGCGACGGCTCGACGCCGGTCAGCTTGGCGAGGCCGAAGTCCAGGACCTTCACGGTGAAACCGCCGCGGCGATTCGGCTCCAGCCAGATGTTGTCCGGCTTGAGATCGCGGTGCACGATGCCCAGGCGGTGGGCTTCCGCAACGGCCGAACAGACCTGTTCGAGGATGTCGACCACCCAGCCTGTCGAGAGCCGTCCCTCCTTTGCCAGCGCGTCAGCGAGCGAACGGCCGTCGAGGTACTCCATCACCAGGTACGCGACCTGCCCCGTGCGCGTCGGGGCAAAGCCGAAATCGGTGACGTCGACGACGTTCGGGTGACGCAGACGGCCCGACGCTTCCGCTTCGCGCCGGAATCGTTCGACGAACTCTGGATCCTGCGAGAAGCGCGGGTGGATGATCTTGACCGCGACCGTACGAGTCGTGCCGAGGTGGGTGGCTCGATAGACCGCCGCCATCCCGCCGTGTCCAAGGGGCGCGTCGATGCGGTATTTGCCGTCGAGGACGATGTTCGGCTCACCGCTCCAGATGTCGTCCAAAGCGGTGAGCCTCGGGATTAGGTGCGGAGGTGCTTGTTGAACCAGTCGACCGTGCGACCCCACGCGAGCTTGGCCGCCGCCGCGTCGAAGCGCGGCGTGGTGTCGTTGTTGAAGCCGTGCTGAGCCCCGGCATAGGTGTAGCCTTCGTACCGCACCTTGTTCGCCTTCAGCGCTTCCTCGTACGCCGGCCAGCCGGCGTTGATCCGTTCGTCGACGCCGGCGTAGTGAATCAGCATCGCTGCTTTGATCTTCGGCACGTCTGCCGCGGGTGGCTGGCTGCCGTAGAACGGCACACCCGCCGCGAGGTCGGGGACGCGCGTCGCCAGCATGTTGACGATGCCGCCGCCGTAGCAGAAGCCGACCGCACCGATTCGGCCGGTGCAATCGGGCCGTGCCTTCAGCCAGTTCGCGGCCGCGACGAAGTCCTCGCGCGACTTCGCCTGATCGAGCTTCGGGAAAAGCTCCCGGGCCTTGTCCTCGTCGCCCGGATAGCCGCCGAGCGGAAACAGCGCATCGGGAGCGAAGGCCATGAAGTTGTCGAGCGCCAGACGGCGTGCGATGTCCTCGATGTGCGGGTTGAGGCCGCGGTTCTCGTGGACGACGACGATGCCGGGCAGCTTGCCGGTGGCATTCGCCGGGCGCACGAGGTAGCCGCGCATCTTCCCGTAGCCGCTCGGCGACGGGTATTCGGCAGACTCGGTCTTGATCCGCTTGTCGGTCGGCGCGACCTGCTGCGCCTCGGCGAACTTCGGGCTGAGCGCGTCGAGCAGCATGCCGGCCGTCATCCCGCCGACCGCAAACTTGCCGGCGCGATCGAGAAATCCGCGTCGGTCCACTCCGCCGTGCACGTACTGATCGAAGAGATCGAGGAGCTCCTGATCGAATTCCTTCGCCGTCTTTCGTTCCATAAGAATGCCTCCGCGTTCTCGACTACCGACTCTTGACTACCGACTCTCGACTAATCCGCGCGTAGCGCATCCATCACGTCGACGCGGGCGGCGCGCGCCGCCGGCAGCAGCGACGCCGCCACCGCGGCGGCCAGCAGGATCAGCGCCGCGGCCGCGATCGGAATCGCATCGGGCAGCTGCGTGCCTTCGATGAAGGCGGCCGCGATGCGGGCCAGGATGAACCCTCCCGCGGCGCCGGCGACGACGCCGATGATCCCGATCACCGCGCCCTCGGCGAGCACGCCGGTGAGCAGGTGCCGGGGCGGCGACCCCACGGCCAGCCTGATGGCGAACTCGCGCGTGCGACCGCTCACCGAGAACGCGAGCACGCCGGCCACGCCGACGACGGCAATCGCCATCGCGACGGCGGCGAAGCCGCCGAAGACGAGCGCGTTCAGCCGGTTCGGCGCGAGCACTTCAGCCCGGACGTCCTCGAGAACCGCCGGCCGCTCGATCGGCTGCTCGGCCGACATGTCGCGAATCAGGCGGGTGATCGGCTGCACTAGGGAGTAGGGATCGACGCCCGCATGCACGAAGAGCCGGCCGCCGCCGATCGCCTGGTCGAACGCCGAGTAAATCGTGAAGGTCGGCTCCGGGACGACGTTCTGGTCGTCGATGTCGCGCACGACCCCGACGATGCGCCGCGGCTCCGGGCTGAGATTGATGAACTTGCCTACCGGATCGGTGAACATCACATGGCGATTGACGACTTCCTGATTGGGAAACATGCGGCGAGCCACGCTCTCGCTGACGATGACGACGGGTTCGGCGCCGCGCCGATCGCTGTCGTTGAAGTCGCGCCCGGCGACCAGTGGCACGCCCAGCGTGGCGAAGAAGCCGGACGACACCGTGCGGAGCTGGGCGCGCGGATCCTCTTCGCCGTCGGCGCGCACGTACCCTTCGGCGGTGAACTGGAACCCCGGCCCTGCGTTGCCAACGTCGCGCCACGGCACCGCAGCGCCAATCGCCACGCGGTTCACGCCCGGCAAGGCGTTAATCCGTTGCAGGATGTCGCGATAAAACGCCAGGGTCTGATCGGGCGTCCGGCCCGCGCCCATGATCGGGACGTCCAGCGCCAGGACGTTGCGCGTGTCGAATCCGCTTTCGGCGGCCTGCAGCGCGAGGAGCGTCTTGACGAGCATGCCGGCGCCCGCGAGGAGCATGAACGACGCCGCGATCTGCGTCACCGCGAACAGCCGCAGCCGGCGCGTGGTCCTTCCGGTGATCCGGACGCTGCCGGTGGCGATGCTGGCGCCGCCGTGGGAGGTGTCGGGCGACGGCAGGCGCGGGACATAGGCCAGCAGCACCGCTGCGGCGACCGCCAGGCCGGCGCCCACCCAGAGGATGCTCGAATCGACCGTGAGGTCGAGCGCGCGGATCGAGAAGCGCGACGCGTAGCGCGCCAGCACCGACACCATCGGCTGCGCGCCGAGGATGCCGAGCGCCGCGCCGGTGCCGCACAGCAGCACGCTTTCCGCGAGCAGCGTCCGCCGGAGCGCGCGCGGGCTGGCGCCGAGCGCGGCCCGGATGGCCAGTTCGCCTTCGCGCCGCACGGTGCGGGCAAGGATCAGGTTCGCGACGTTCGAGCAGGCGACGATGAACACCAGGCCGGAGGCGGCCAGGAGCACGAGCAGCACGGTCCGTGCGCGCGACGTGATCTGATCGCGGAGCCGTACGGCGTTGATGCTGAAGTTGGACTGCTTCGAGTACGTCCCCGGGTTCTCGCGAATGATGTCGGCGTGGACGGCCCGGAGCTCGGCGCGTGCACCTTCGAGGTCGGCGCCGGTGGCGAGTCGGCCGAAGAGCTCCGTCATCCGGTGCTCGCGCCCGGTCACCATCGTGGCGGAGAGGTGATGGGGGCTGGTGACCACGTTGGCGATGAGCTCGGTCTCGGCCGGATAGGGCACCGACGGCTCGAGCACGCCGACGATCGTCGCGGCTCGCGCGCCGAGACGAAGGGTCTTGCCGAGAATCGCGGGGTCGCTGTTGAGCGCGGTCGTCCAGAAGCGGTGCGTCAGCACCGCCGCGCCCTGCGCGTTCGGTCCATCGTCGCTGGCATCGAGGAGCCGGCCGATCACGGGACGCAGGCCCATCACCTCGAAATACGATCCGCCGACGACGCCGGCACGAATCACCCGCGGCTCGCCAAGGCCGATCATCGTGAAGTTGATCGTGGAGAAGTCGCCGAACGCGGTGATCGTCTTGACCCGATCGCGGAGCTCCTGGAGTTCAGGTACCGAGAAGGTGGTGTTCTCGGCGCCGATGCCGGGAGCGCTCTGCCGGATGTAGATCAGGCGGTTTTCATCGCGGTTGACGAGCGGACGGAGGAGCACGCCGCGGACCACGCTGAAGATTGCCGCGTTGGCGCCGACGCCGAGCGCGAGGGTGACGATGACCGTGATGGCGAGACCGGGGACGCGCGCGAGTGACCGCGCGCCGACTTTCAGTTCGTTCAGAAAGCTCATGTCGACCTCGAAGCGGAGAGCTTACCATCGAAACCGACGCCGCCGGGCAACGGAGATGACGGGGGCCGCGGACAAATGCAACACACGGAGACACGGTGAAACGGAGGACGCACGGAGGGGGATCACGCTGCAGCGCGCGACCAGCGGCCGGCGCAGCCGGCCGCGTGCTGACGACGAAAGAGCTCACGAAAACGCAAGCCCGCGCGATCGGAATGGCTTGTGTTTTCGCTAGCCCTTTTGTCGTCAGCGGCCCGCTCCGCGGGCCGGTCGCGCTCGGCTGTCTTCTCCGTGTCGTCTCCGTGGCTCCGCGTCTCCGTGTGTTGCCTTTCTCCGCAATCTCCGCTTCCTCCGATCGTCGCTATAATCCGGTATGCGCCGAATTTTAATTGCCGCCGGGCTCGCCCTCGCCTCGGCCGCTGCGTGTTCGAGGCCGCCGGTGCCAACGGTTCCGCTCTACGACAATCTCGGCAGCCATCAGCACGCGATCACGACGTCCTCCCCCGAGGCGCAGAAGTACTTCGACCAGGGACTGAGGCTGTCGTACGCGTTCAACCATGGCGAGGCGATCCGGGCGTTCAAGCAGGCGATCGCGCTCGACGCATCGTGCGCGATGTGTTCCTGGGGCGTCGCCTTCGCACTCGGGCCGAACATCAACGCGCCGATCACCGAGCCGGCAGCGACCGAGGCGTACCAGGCCATCGAACAGGCGAGGAAGCTGGCGGGCAACGCCACCGAACCGGAGCGCGCCTACATCGATGCCCTCGCGAAACGCTACGTCGTCGATCCGCGGGCCGCACGACCGCCGCTCGACGCGGCATACGCTGAGGCGATGAGAGCACTCGCCAAGCGCTTTCCGGACGACCTCGACGCGGCGACGCTCTTCGCGCAGTCGTTGATGGACACTGCGCCGTGGAACTACTGGAACATCGACGGCACGCCGCGTGAGTTCACCGGCGAGGTCCTTGGTGCGCTCGAGTCGGTGCTGAAGCGGCAGCCCGATCATGCCGGGGCGATCCACCTCTATATCCACGCCGTCGAAGCGTCGCCCGACCCGGGCCGTGCGGAAGCCCACGCCGACAAGCTGGCGGCGCTGATGCCCGGTGCCGGCCACATCGTGCACATGCCCGCGCACATCTACCTGCGGACCGGCCGCTACCGCCATGCGTCGGTGGCGAACCAGGACGCGGCGAAGGTGGACGAATCGTACTTCAAGGGTGATCGCGCGCCGGACAACATGACGTATGACATCGGCTACTACACGCACAACATCCATTTCTTCGTGACGTCGGCCGCGATGGAAGGACGCCGGGCCGATGCGCTGCAGGCGGCCGAGGATTTGCGCGCGAAGATGCACGCCGACATGCTGCGCGATCCGGGGATGGGGGGCATGGTGCAGCACTTCCACCTGACGCCGCTGTTCGTGAAGCTGCGCTTTGGGATGTGGAACGAAATCCTGGCCGACGACGGTCCGCCCGCGGACCTGCCGTACATGCGTGCGATGTGGTACGCGGCGCGCGGGATGGCACTGGCCGCCCGACAGGAAATCGCTGGCGCTGAGCGCGAGCGCGCCGCGGTTGCGGAGCTCAAGGATCGCCAGGAGCTGAAGACGCTGTCCATCTCCGGCGTCAACGTCGCCCACAGCATCGTATCGATCGCCGACGAGCTGCTGCAGGCCGACATCGCCCGGGCACGCGGGCTCGTCAAGGAGACACGCGACCTTCTCTCGTCCGCCGTCGGCCTCGAGGACCGTCTGACCTACATGGAGCCGCCTGACTGGCCGATTCCGGTGCGTCAACTGCAGGGCGCGGCGCTCTTCGATCTTGGACGCACCGGTGAGGCCGAAGCGGCCTTCGCCGCCGATCTGAAGAAGTTTCCCGAGAACGGCTGGTCGCTGTCCGGGCTGCAGGCGAGCCTGGAGCGCCAGGGCAAACGGGCGGATGCCGCCTCGGTTCGCGCCCGCCTCGAGCGCGCGTGGGGCGGGGCCGACACCGCCCTTGCGGCGGCGCGGCCGCGCGCCGAAGCGGTCGTCCCGGCGGCGCGCTGACACGTAACGCGACATTCCGATTTCAAAATGGTTACTAGCCGGTGTGGCATCGTGTCGTCTCATCGCACATCTCAAGCACAGACTGCGCGGATCTTCCCGGGCGTAACAATTGCAACGCGTGAGCTGTTCCTGGCCTGATTTCTCATGGATCTGCGCGACCTGATCGCCGCTGAAGCTGCCGAATTCACCGACCGCCTGAACGCCGCGGTGACGGCGGAGGTCGACGAAGCGCTGCGGCGCGCCCAGGAGGAGGCCGAGTCCACCCTTCAGAAAGTCCGCGCGGAAATCCAGCAGGCGCGGGCGGCGCTCGACAAGGCCCATGCCGAGGCGGAACAGGCCCGCGGCGCCGCCGAGAAGTCGCGCGCCGAGACGGAGCAGTTCCGGGGCGCCCTCACCAAGTCCCGCAACAACGAGAAGACCCTCCACACCGCCGTCGAGAAACTCCGCGGCGACCAGTCGACGCTACAGGCCGCGATCGACAAGTACCGGAGCGACGAGAAGTCGCGCCAGGAGACGATCTCCCGGCTGCAAAGCTCGGAAAAGTCGCTGCAATCGACGATCAGCAAGCTCCAGGCTTCCGAGAAATCGCTGCAGGGCACCGTTGAGAAGCTGCGTGCCGACCAGTCGGCGCTGCAGTCCAGCCTCGACAAGACACGCGCCGACGAGAAGGCGCGCCAAAGCACCATCGAGCGTCTGCAGGCCTCCGAGAAGTCGCTGCAATCGACCCTCGACAAGCTGCAGGGATCCGAGAAATCGACGCAGACGGCGATCGGCAAGCTGCAGGCGTCGGAGAAGGTCTACCAGGCCAAGCTGGCGCAGGCGTCGGCGGCGAGCAACCTCGCCGAGGCCGAACTGAAGAAGGTCCAGGGCGAGCGCGACGATGTCGCCGAGCAGTTGCAGCGAGCCGAGAATGCTCTGGCCGAGCAGAGTCGGAGCGCGAAAAGTCAGCCCCAGAAGGGCGGCGCGGCGATGCCGATCGATCAACTGCGCGGCGCGTTCCAGCAGTTCACGGCGGCCGGAAGCGTGACCGACGTGCTGACCGTGCTCGTCGACGCGCTCGCCGCCGAGTTCTCGCGGGTAGCGTTGTTCAACGTCAACGGCAACCGGCTCGAAGGCCGCCGCCAGACCGGGTTCGACTTCGGCAGCGACATCTCGAAGGTCGCGGTGCCGCTCAGCAAGGGATCGGCGCTCGCCGAAGCCGTCCGCTCCGGCCGCGTCCAGGGCCTGACCGCGAACGAGCTGACCGACGGCAACCGGAAGCTGTTCGGTGGATCGCCGTCGTTCGTCCTCATCCTGCCCGTGCCGGTGGCGAACGAGGTGCACGCCGTCATCTACGCCGACAATTCAGGTCAGCCGAAGGCCGAGGTCTCGGTCACCAAGCGCGGCGTCCACTTCGCCGAGATCCTCCTCTGGCACGCCATCCCGCTGATCGGCCGCCTCGCCTCCGAGGAACAGGCGCTCGGCGAGCTCCGCGAGTACTCGACGCAGCTGCTGGGCGATCTCGAGAACGTCTACAGCGGCGACGTCTCGGCCGGGCACAAGGGCGAGAAGCTGCAGCGGCGCCTGCAGCACAACGTCGCCTATGCGCGCAACATGTTCGGGCAGCGCGCGCAGGACGAGGGTCTCGACGGCGTGGAGCTCTTCGACGTGCAGCTGGCCAGGCTGATCACCGCGAAGCAGGGCGTGCAGTTCGGAAAAGATCTTGCCGCGGCCGCCCGCGCCGCCAACAGCGGCGATCAGAAAGCCGAAGCGTCATAATTTATCCGAGGGGCTTCGCCCCTCGGACTCCCCGACACGCGCTCTCGCGCGCCGCTGGCGCCGGCGCGCTCCGTTCGCGTGGCTCGCTCTCGCAGCTCGCTCGCGACGTAGTTAGTGGCTACGTCCCTCGGACTCCCCGACATGCGCTCTCGCGCGCCGCTGGCGCCGGCGCGCTTCCACCTCCGCTGAAGCTACGGTGGACGGGCCGTTCGCGTGGCTCGCTCGCGCAGCTCGCTCGCGACGTAGTTGGTAGCTACGTCCCTCGGACTCCCCGACACGCGCTCACTACCGCGACACCCACTCCGCAATCGACAGCGCATGGCCATCAGGATCGCGGCATGCCGCGGCCAACAGCTCGCGTGTGCCGTCCGAGTTCACCACGCGCGGATTGGTGCGGAATTGAATGCCCCGTGCCGCAAGCAGCCGGGCGGTGGCCTCGATATCGCGGACGGCGAGGACGATCTCGGTGAAGGCCGCCAGGCCCCCGCTTGGCGTGTCCGGCGGAGGAACCTGCCGAGCCCCGAGGTGGTAAACTGCGCGACGGTTGGAGGGATTCATGACTTCCAGACACGTCTTACAGGCAGGAACGGCTGCGCTCGCGATCGCCGCGGGTATGGCAGCGCTGACCAGCGGGGCCGGGGCGCAGCAGCCCGCGGCCGCCGTGACCGTGGACGCCGACGACATCGGCGGCGTTGTCTCCGGATCCAAAGGGCCCGAAGCCGGCGTGTGGGTCATTGCGGAAACGAGCGATCTCCCGACGAAGTTCGTGAAGATCGTCGTCACTGACGATCGGGGCCGGTATTTGCTCCCCGACCTGCCGAAGGCCAGCTACTCGGTGTGGGTGCGCGGATATGGCCTGGTCGACTCGGCGAAGGTCACCGCCGCGCCGGGCAAGGTGGTCAACCTGACTGCGACCGTGGCGCCTGACGCGAAGGCTGCGGCCCAGTACTACCCGGCCGGCTACTGGTTCTCGCTGATGCGCGTGCCGGACAAGGCGGAGTTCGCCGCTTCGGGCGCCGATCGCCACGGCATCAACCCGAACATGCGCGTCCAGGCCGACTGGATTCGGAGCCTGAAGTCGGGCGGCTGCCTCGCCTGCCATCAGCTGGGCAACAAGGCCACGCGCGAGATCCCGCGCGAGCTCGGTGAATTTCCGACGACGGCCGCCGCGTGGGATCGCCGTGTCCAGTCAGGGCAGGCCGGCGCGCAGATGGGTGGCGCGCTGAATCAGTTCGGCCGCGAGCGGATTCTCGCCGAGTTCGCCAGTTGGACCGATCGCATCCGCGGCGGCGAGCTGCCGCCTGCGCCGCCGCGCCCGCAGGGGCCCGAGCGCAACGTCGTGATCACCTGGTGGGACTGGGCCGATCCGAAGGCCTACCTGCACGACGTCGTCTCAACTGATCGCCGCAATCCGACCGTCAACGCCAAGGGCCCGCTCTACGGCGCGCTCGAGTTGAGCGCCGACTACCTGCCGGTGCTCGATCCGGTGCGGCACGTGGCCAGCGCCGTGGAGCTGACGGTCCGCGATCCGAACACGCCGGCGACCTCGCCGAACATGCCGAACCCTTCGCCGTACTGGGGCAGCGAGCCGATCTGGAAGAGCAAGAACAACGTCCACAACCCGATGTTCGACGAACAGGGGCGCGTGTGGATCACGTCGGCGATTCGCGCCTTCGACAACCCCGACTACTGCAAGGCCGGATCGAGCCATCCGTCCGCGAAGCTGACGCCGCTCGATCGCTCGAGCCGGCATCTCGCGATGTACGACCCGAAGACGCGGCAGCTGACGCACATCAGCACCTGCTTCGGCACGCACCATCTGATGTTCGCCGAGGACGCCAACCACACGCTGTGGACGAGCGGCGGCGGACAGGTGGTCGGCTGGCTGAACCGCAAGATGTGGGAGGAGACCAAGGACGAAGCGAAGTCGCAGGGCTGGACCGCGCTCATCATGGACACCAACGGCAACGGACGCCGTGACGATGCGGTCGAGCCGGACGCGCCTGCCGATGCGGCGAAGGATCGACGGTACGGCGGAGCGTTCTATTCCGTGGCCCCGGCGCCGGACGGATCGGTGTGGGGCACCGCAGCTCGGGTTCCCGGGCGCGGCCATTCGATTGAATCCGGGATCGAATCCGCCGGAGACCGCCCTCGCCGAGGTCTATGAGCTGCCGATGCGCGACGGCGTGCCGGTCGAAGGCTTCTCGCCGCGCGGCGGCGACGTCGATCGCAACGGCGTCTACTGGACCGCGCTGGCCAGCGGCCACCTCGCGAGCTTCGATCGCCGGAAGTGCAAGGTCCAGCGGGGACCGACCGCGACCGGCCAGCACTGTCCCGAAGGGCTGGACGTTCTATCCCGAGCCGCTGCCGCAGCTCAAGGGTGTCACCGAGCGCGGCAGCGCCGAGGGCAGCTACTACACGTGGGTCGATCAGTTCGACACGCTCGGCCTTGGCGCGAACACGCCGATCAACACCGGCAACCTCTCGGAGGGGTTGCTCGCGCTCAAGGACGGCAAGTGGGTCGTGATGCGTGTGCCGTATCCGCTCGGCTTCTACAGCAAGTGGATGGACGGACGCATCGACGACCCGAAGGGCGGATGGAAGGGGCGCGGCGTGTGGGCCACGGTTTCGACGCGCGCGCCATTCCACATGGAGACCGGCAAGGGCACCTCGAGCAAGGTGATGCACTTCCAGGTCCGGCCGGATCCGCTCGCTCGATGACGTTCCGCGCGTTTCGCATCACCGACGACAAAGGCCCCGGCCGCGTCGTCGACGCGAACATCGACGAGCTCACGCCGGGCGACGTCGTCATCGACGTCGCCTACTCCAGCGTCAATTACAAGGACGCGCTGGCGGGAACGGGAACCGGCAAGATCCTGCGCCGGTTCCCGCTCGTCGGCGGCATCGATCTCGCCGGCACCATCCGATCGTCAACCGACGCGCGGTTTCGCGCGGGCCAGCAGGTCGTGGTCACAGGCTACGACCTGGGCGTCGCGCACGACGGCGGCTACGCGGCGGTTGCGCGCGTGCCGGCCGACTGGGTCGTGCCTCTGCCCGCAGGCCTGGATCGCTTCGAGGCGATGGCGATTGGCACAGCCGGCTTCACGGCTGCGCTGTCGATCGTCGAGCTGGAGCACAACGGGCTGACGCCGGGAAGCGGACCGGTGGTTGTGACGGGTGCAACGGGCGGCGTCGGGAGCCTCGCGGTGAGTTGCCTCAGCAAGCTCGGGTACAAGGTGACGGCACTGACCGGCAAGGACGGGGAGCACGCGTTCCTGCGGTCGTTGGGCGCCGCCGACGTCATCTCGCGCGGCGGGCTCCAGATGGGGACGCGTCCGCTCGAGAAGGCGACATGGGCCGGCGCCGTCGACGCCGTGGGAGGTGACATCCTCGCGTGGCTGACGAAGACGATGAACTATGGCGGCGCGATCGCCAACTCGGGTCTGACGGCCGGGATCGAGCTGCACACGACGGTGCTGCCGTTCATCCTTCGCGGCGTGAAGCTGCTGGGCATCGACTCTGTGATGTGTCCGATGCCGCGGCGTCTCGACGTGTGGCGGCGACTGGCGACCGACATGAAGCCCGAACAGCTTCGCTCGATCGCGACGGAGATCTCGCTCGATGATCTGCCGTCGGCGTTCGAGACACTCCTGAAGAGCCGCGCTCGCGGACGGTTCGTCGTCAAAGTGCAATAGTAGTCACGAAGATTGCAGCAGCAAGCTCAGTATCGGAACAGGTACTGGAGCTTCACAAAAAACGCGCGATTGGTTCGCTGGTAATCCTGGCCGGGGAAGACGAGCGCGGGGTAGGTGAGGGTGTCGAACTTGTCGGCGTGCCGATAGCGATCGTCGTAGCCGCGAAGAACACCGTTCCGGAGTTCACCCGGTATGTGCCCAGCAGGTTCAAGGCGAGCGTGCCGTCGAAGCTGTTGACCTCGGTGATGTTGCGCATCACGAAGCCGATCGGTGAACTGATAGGTCGTCAGCGCGCGCAGGATCTTGACGTTGAAGACCTCGGGTCGATCCGGGGATCCACGAAGCGGCTCGAGTTGATCTCGATCTGCGACTGGAGGCGCGACACGGGGCGAAGCGTGATGAAGAGGGCCCCGTTCAGGCCGTCGCCGAGATACGGCGCCTCGATATACCGGATCTGCTTGCCGATGTTCATGAAGCCGCCGAACGAGAACCGTCGGCTGGTGTTGACCCCGCCGCCGAGGCTGAAGCGGCGCCGATCGAAGTCGATCCCGCCGTAGCGCTCCATTCCGCCCGGTCACACTGCCGTTGATGTTCATGTTCCGCGTGAACTGGGCCTGGACGTTCAGGTTGATGTCCTCGTCGGTCAGGACGCCGTTGTAATCGTAGATGCGCGAGTAGTTGAACCGCGGTCCCCAGTTGATCACCCAGCTCTCCGGCCACCAGCGGTAGCCGAAGTTGCCCGCGGCTTTCCTGCATGTCGACGCGCCGGACGAAGCCGAGCGCGGTGCCGAACTCCGGGAGAGACGCGGTAGTGCATCGCCTGGTAGCTGACGTTTCGTCCTTCCTTGCGCAGGAAGAACTCGAGCATCGAGCCGGTCTGGCGGCGCAGTTCCGAGATCGTCGGTGCGTCCAGTCGCGATGTATTTCAGGTTCAGCCGATGCGTCGCGTCGAGCTTGAACTGGGCGTCGAGTCCGCCCAACCGGCTGTAGCCGTCGAGAAATTCACGGTCGGTCAGCACCGCGCCCACGTACGACTCGGGAGTAGAGGTCGTAGCGGACGCGGCCGAGGAACGACCGATGCCGACTCTGTCGAACCCGCGCTCGCCGAGACCCACCCTGCCCGGCGCTTCGTCGTTCGCCGCGAGAACGCCGAGTGAGGTCCGGCCGACCTTCCCGGTCAGCTTGCCGCCGTACGCCGGGATCGACGATCGTGCGCGTGTGGATCATCGTGACCGGCGCCGGGATGTTGAAGATTTCCTGTCCTTCGAGAAAGAACGGCCGCCGCTCGGAGTAGAACAGCGGAAACCGCTGGTTGACCTCGATCTGCGCGGCGTCGGACTCGATCTGCGAGAAATCCGGGTTCACCGTGAAATCCGAGATCAGGTTCGACGTGACGCCGTACTTCACGTTCAGGCCCGCCTGCGGCCGCGCCGTCGACGTGCTCGTATCGACCGCTGGATGTGTCGATGGCGCCAGCGTGAATGGCCGTGAACGTTGGCAGGAGCTCCAGGTTCCGGCTCGTCGACAAGATCCTCCAGCCCGCGAGGGTGCCCATCTGCGTGAGAAAGCCCATGATGCTGACGGAAACCGGGGACCACACGACGCTCTCGTTCTTGCTTTCGATGTCGCGCTGGATCTGGAAGCCCCAACGATGGGCCTCGCCGCGCTGACGCGCCGGATATCGCAGGCTCTTGAAGGGGATCGCCAGCTCGGCGACCCATCCGTCCTCGACGAGGTGGCCGGCGCTGTAGAACAGCGCGTCCCACGAGCTGTCCTCGTTCGGCGCGCCGGGCTGAGGCGGCCCCGTATTGCCGCTGGGCGGCCGGCCACCGCCGCCCCCACCTCCACCTCCAAAGCCCCCACCGCCACCGCCACCCCCGCCGCTGGTGCCCGACGCCAGCGCATCGGCCTGGACGCCGTAACCCGTTCACCGAAAACATGTACGCGCGCTGCTGATCGAGAAACGGGTCGAAGTAGATCGAGACGGCGTCGTCGCGGCCGATCTGGTCGCGGTCGACACGGTTGGCGCGGACGATCGAGGGGTCGGTGTAGTGCGCGTAGATGGCGAAGTACAGCTGCCGCTCGTCGTAGGCGATCGATCACCTCGGTCTGCTCGGTGGCTGGCGCGCCTTCGAGCGGCCGCTGCTGGACGAACTCGGTGATCCGCACGGCGCCCGACCACGCGGCATCGTCAATCTGCCCGTCGATCTTGGGGGGAGTGTCCGTGCGGCCGATAGTCACGACCTTTTGGGCGGGCGCGGAAGCGTCGCGGCCCGCGTCCTGCGGTTGGGGCTCGGATCCTCCGGTCAGAACGAGCTGCAGCGTGAGAAGCAGCGGCCCCATGCGGAGGAGATTCTACGTCGGTCCGGCTGGCCAGACCCTACGAAGTTCCGTCCGGCTGAAGCCGGACGCTACGATTGGGTCCGGTTGACCTGTTCGACCTGGAAGGGTTTGCTCGCCTCGCCGAAGTAGACGGCGACGTGCCGGAAGGGGATCTCGATCCCTTTGGCGGCGAAGGTCTTCTTGATCCGCCGCCGCAGCTCGCGGCCGACCTCCCACTGCTTCTGCGGCAGCGTCTTGATCCGGATCTTGAGAGTCACCTGCGATTCCTCGAAGGCGTCGACCCCCAGCACCTCCAGCGGCTCGATGATGTTCGGCCCGAACTGCGAATCCGCCTGCAGCTCGCGGCCGATCTGCCGCAAGACCTCGGCGACGTCGTCGGGGTCTTCGTTGTACGCGACGCCGACGTCGATCACGTAGTAGGAAAAGTCCTTGGTGAGGTTCGACAGGCGCTCGATCGCTCCGTTTGGAAATACGTGGACGGTGCCGGTGACATCGCGCAGCACGATGGTCCGCAGGTTGATCGCCTCGACGAGCCCGCCCGTGCCGTTGATGGTGGCGACGTCGCCGACGCGGACCTGGTTCTCGAAGGTCAGGAAAAATCCCGCGATCAGGTCCTTGACCAGTGTTTGGGCGCCGAAGCCGACCGCCAGCCCGAGGATGCCCGCGCTCGTGAGGATGGGCGTGATGTCGACCCGCAGCTCGCGGAGCATCATCAGCACCGCGATGACGACGATGGTGGCGGTGAGCGCATTCTGAACGAGGCGGCTGAGCGTGCGCGCGCGCTTCAGCCGCTCGACCATGTCGGGCGCTTCCTGGCGAGCGAGCTCCTCCTCGAGGCGGCGAGCGGTGGCCGCGATGATCCGGACCACCACGTAGGCAAGGATCGCGATGACGACGATCCTGAGGCCCGATCCGAAGAACCACTCGCCGAGAGTCACGGACGTGACGCCGACGCGCGGACCGACGCCGAACAAGTCGAGCGCCGGAAGGAGTAACGCGGCGGCCACCGCAAGGAAAACCGCGGTCCGAACGATGCGAATCGGGCGGCGGACACTCGGACTGATGGCGGCGCCGGCGTGCTCGCGGTGAAGGATACCCACGAGCGCGCCGCGCGCGAAGCGGCCGGCGATTTCGGCAACGATGTACGCGATCGCCGCTACGGCGGCTAATGCCGTGACGACGCTCATCCACCCGTTCATCACACCCCCACGACTGCCGCGGGTTATACCACGATCTGCTAATATCGCCCCGCCTTCGCTCGCCGCAATATCCGGCAAGGAGTCGTCCGTGCATCGCGCTCTCGTCGTACTGCTGCATGTTCACGGCGGACCGGCGCTGCCGGTGTTGTTTCCAAAGCCATGAAGACGATCATCGCTGTCGCTGCGGCCTGTTGCGCGGTCCTCACGGCGCCGGTCCCCTGGCGCGCGTCGGCCCAGGCGCCTGGCTCGAGAGGAGTCGAGGGCCCGCCTGGCGCAAGCGGCGAGTGGCGCCACTATGCCGGCGACCTGCGCAACCATCACTATTCGCCGCTCGACCAGATCTCGGCCTCGAACTTCAACAGCCTGCAGATCGCGTGGCGGCTGAAGACCGACAACTTCGGAACGCGGCCGGAGTACAAGCTCGAGGGGACGCCGCTGATGGTCAGGGGCGTCCTCTACGCCACCGCCGGCTCGCGGCGGGCGGTTGTCGCCCTGGATGCGGCCGCAGGCGAGATCCTGTGGATCCATGGCTACCCCGAAGGCGCGCGCGGCGCGGCCGCTCCTCGCCAGCTGTCGGGCCGCGGGCTGGCGTACTGGAGCGACGGCAAAGAGGAACGGATCCTGTACTTCACACCCGGCTATCGGCTGATCGCGCTGAACGCGAAGACCGGGATGCGGATTCCGTCGTTCGGCCGCGACGGGATCGTCGATCTCAAGCTCGATTTCGATCAGCAGATCGATCTGATCACTGGCGAGGTTGGGTTGCATTCGACGCCAGCGATTGCCGGCGACCTCGTGATCGTCGGCGCCGCGTTCCGGGAAGGGCAGACCCCGAAAACGCACAACAACACCCGCGGCTACGTGCGCGCGTTCGACGTACGGACCGGGAAGCGAGCCTGGATCTTCCATACCATCCCGCGCCCGGGCGAATTCGGGAACGACACATGGTTGAACGACTCGTGGGCCGTCAACGGCAACACGGGTGTCTGGAACCACGTGGCGGTAGACGAGGAGCTCGGGCTCGCGTACCTGCCGGTCGAGACGCCCTCTTCAGACTTCTATGGCGGTCATCGGCCGGGCAATAACCTGTTCGCCGAGAGCCTCGTCGCGGTGGATCTGAAGACAGGGAAGCGGCGCTGGCACTACCAGCTCGTGCACCATCCGCTCTGGAACATGGACATCGCGACGGCGCCAATGCTCGTCGATATCACGGTCAGCGGCAAGCCGATCAAGGCCGTGGCGATCATGGGCAAGCAGGCGTGGATCTACGTGTTCGATCGGATCACCGGCCAGCCGGTGTGGCCCATCGAAGAGAAGCCGGTGCCGCAGGGCGACGTGCCGGGCGAGTGGTATTCGCCGACGCAGCCGCACCCGACGAAGCCACCGCCGTACGACCACCAGGGCGTCACGAGCGACAACCTGGTCGACTTCACGCCAGAATTGCGCGCGGAAGCGATCAAGCTGCTGTCGCAGTACAAGCTCGGGCCGATTTTCACGCCGCCGCCCGTGAGCACCGTCGGCGGTCCGATCGCAGGGTTCCGGTCGTCCGGAGGCACCAACTGGCCGGGCGGCTCGTTCGATCCTGAGACGCATATTGCCTACGTGCCGTCCTACACGTCGCTCGTGCCTCTTGGCCTCCTGCCGCCGCCGACCCGGGAGTTTTCGGACGCCAACTACGTCATGGGCACCGTCATCAACGGCGTGCGCTACGTGTCGGGGCCGGGCGAGAACGTGGGCGCCGACTTCGTGCCTCCCGCGCGGGGCGAAGCGCAAACCGCGCGCACGGGCGACGGCGCGGGCAACATCAATCCGAGTGGCCTGCCGTTTCTCAAGCCGCCTGTACGGCCGACTCACGGCGATCGACCTGGATCGCGGCGAGATCCTCTGGCAGGTCGCGCACGGTGAAACACCGGACAACGTGCGCAACAACCCGGTGCTCAAAGGCCTGAACATTCCGCGAACGGGACAGTCCGGCGCCGTCGGCGCGCTCGTCACCAGGACGCTCGTCATCATCGGGGAGCCGCTGGCCACGACCTTGCCGAACCGCCCGCGCGGGGCGCCGCGGGGGGCAATGTTGCGGGCGTACGACAAGAAGACCGGGCAGGAAGTCGGCGCCGTCTACATGCCGGCGCCACAGAGCGGCACGCCGATGACCTATCAGCTGAACGGCAAGCAGTACATCGTCGTCCCCGTCAGCGGCGGGAACTACTCGGGCGAGTACCTGGCATTCACCCTCCCGTAACAAACGCAACCACGAAGACTCGAAGACTCGAAGGAAAAACCGAGATCTTCTTCGCGTCTTCGCGCCTTCGTGGTTGCCTTTTCCGCGGCACCTCAGGTCGTGGGAAAGAGTTGCGGCGCGACTTCCAGCAGGTACTTCCGCCACACGCTCCAGGTGTGCGCACCGCCACTCTCGTGGAACGTGTGGGTCACTCCGGCCTTCTTCAGCCGCTCCGAGAATTCCTTGTTCGGCGCAAACAGGCCGTCCTCGGTGCCGCAACCCACCCAGAGGAGCTTGAGGCTCGTGTTGAGTTTTTTCGCGTCGCCCAGGACGTCATTGAAGCTGTCAGCCGCCGCGCCGCGCGGGACCGCGCCGCTGAAGCTGGCGACCCGGCTGAAGACGTCGAGGTGGCGCAGGCCGATGTTCAGCGCCTGTCCGCCTCCCATCGACAGGCCGACGATCGCGCGGTTGGAGCGATCGGTGAGGACGCGGTAGTTCGCCTGGACGAACGGAATGAGATCCTGGAGCAGGTCTTTCTCGAAGTCCGCACGCTGCCTGTCGCCCGCCGCGCCGTTGGCGGGCGGATAGGCATAGCCGAACGGCATCACGACGACCATCGGGGTCATCTTCTTCTCGGCAAGGAGATTGTCAAGGATGTGATTCGCGCGCCCGAAGGCGGTCCAGGCGCTGTCGTCGCCATCTGCGCCGTGGAGCAGGTAGAGCACAGGCAGGCGTGATGTCCCTCGATCGTAGTTCGGCGGGGTATACACGTACGCGCGCCTGATGCCGTTCACCGCTTTCGACTGGTACCACCGGAGGTCGACGGTGCCGTGGGGCACGGTCTTCGCGTCGTAAAACAGGGGCCCGTTGCCCGGGACCTCGAGCAGGCTCGAGATGCTCGACGGCCGGCCGTTGTATTTCACCTTTTCGTTTCTCGGATCGAGGATCGTGACGCCGTCGACGGTGAACTCGTATTCGTAGATGTCCGGCTCGAATGGACCGAGCGTCAGTGACCAGATGCCCTTGTCGTCCTTGGCCATCGCCTGCGCGCCGTTCACGCACTCGCACGTGAGGCGCACGTCGGCCGCCTTCGGCGCGGCGATCCGGAACGTCACGCGGCGGTCGGCGGACACTTCAGGCGATCGCACCGCCTGGGGACCGGGCTGCTGGCCGCTGGCAGCGGCGCCCAGTGCGAACACGACAGCGACGGCTGACAGGAACCGGAACTTCATGATCACCTCGACGGTCGTGGATTGTAACCCTTTCCACGAGATCGAAGA
Source organism: uncultured Acidobacteriota bacterium (assembly GCA_963825245.1). Lineage (GTDB taxonomy): Bacteria > Acidobacteriota > Vicinamibacteria > Vicinamibacterales > CAVVIG01 > CAVREM01. The sequence goes on along the minus strand of CAWGSJ010000008.1, from coordinate 27,735 downwards.
GATGCCGACCCTGAATGGGTCGGTCTACTGGCGCGAGAGACGAAGCGACTGGATGACGCGCTGGAAGTGGGGTTGATAGGCGGAGTACTCGTTGTCCGGCGCGACGCCGACGGCGTACATCAGGCTGCCGTCGGAGAGGAGCGCTGTGACGAGTTGGATCGTTTCGTCCTCACGCGTCACGTCCGACACGTTGCTCAGGACGGTCTGTAATCCATTCCTTCCGGCGACCGATCGCTGCCGGTAACCCGACTCGCGCCTCAGGCGCGGATTGGATTGGGCCAGCGACGTCGATGAGCTGGTCGGTCGCCTGCTGCAGATTCCGCGAGCCGTTGCGTGCCACGCCGATCTCGACGCCGTGCGTGAACACGCTCTGGCCGCCGTAGGAGCCGTAGGCGCCGTCGGGCGCGAAGGTGACCGAGGAGTTGCTGGACAGCTCTCGCCAGTTCGACGGCACGCTGACGCGGAAGAGGCCGCCTTCCTCGTATTCGGCATAACGCGACGACGGGGCCGAGACGCGTCCGCTCGGCGGGTTGCCTTCGCCGCGAGAGGTGCTCGTCCTCCGTCCGTTGCGTGTCGCTTCCTCGGTTGTCGGCGCCTTCGGCATCGACCGCAGGCGCGACTTGACCCGATCGAACTCGGCCGTGTCGCGCACCGGGTTGCTGACACGGATCATCTCCGCTTCCTTGGTGATGTACGCCGAACGGTTGCCCGGGTTGGGGTGATCGCTCATCCACTCAGGTCCCGAGCCACCGGACTGCTGCTCGATCGTCCTGAACATGCTCGCCATGTCGCGTGGGTCGTAGCCGGCGCGCGCCATGATCTGCGCGCCCTCGATGTCGGCCTGACGCTCGTATTCGCGGCCGTACTTCATGAATGCGGTGCCAAGGCCGAACGCGGTGCCTTGCGAGATGACCTGCCCCACGGTGCCGCCGACGATGGCGCCCAGGATGCCGCCGGCGATTTGCCCGATCTGATACGGCGTCGCCTTGCTCGCCTGCGCCGTGCCGTGGCGCAGCGCCACGTGGCTGATCTCGTGCGCCATGACGCCCGCGACCTCGCCTTCGGTCTTGGCCGCCTCGATCATCCCGCGGTTGACGAACATCGGTCCGCCGGGGAGCGCAAACGCGTTGATGTCGCGGACGTTCACGACGTCAAACGTGTACTCGAAGCCTGGGTGGCGCTGATCGGCCGGGATCGCCGCGACCAACCGCTGGCCGAGGCGGTCGATGTAGCTGTCGACCGTTTCGTCGCGCAGCAGCGGCAGCTGCCGACGCGCTTCATTGGCCGCCTCCTGACCGAGCTTGACGTCCTCCTGCACCGAGTACTTATTGGCCGGGGGCGTCACCTTCGTCTGCGCGGACACGATGGCAATCGACGCGACGAGCGCCGCCACCGTGGCCGCAGTCTGTCGTCGGTATGTGCTTCGCATTCGCATCGTCATAGGGAAACCGTTTCATGCCGCCAGAGGCGGCGAAGCGTGGACGGAAGCTTTCGGACGCTTAAGTAGAGGCCGTACGCGCCAAACAACCAATAGACGCGACGCCAGCTCGTATGCGGATCCTGTGCGCGGCGGCCGCTGCGCGAGTGCATACGGCGGTCGCGGCGATCCGATGATCGACGCTCGACGGGATGAGCAGATGACGAGCCAGCCACGCACCGTTCCGATGCAACTGCGGCGCCATGTCGAAACCCGACAAAACATTCGGAAAAGCGACGGACGGTTCGTGAACGCCTCAGGTGGCGCCCGTCAGAGAAGTTGGACAGTGCCGAAAGCGCCGCGGTGACAACCGGCAGGGCCGTTAGGCTCTGGAATCCTGTTTGCAGAACTGGTCGTTGATGATTGCGCTGACTTGCAATTGTTTTCTGGCGCGGGTCCGATACACATCGGAATGCGTGTATCTCAGCCGCGCCGGCCAGCGATCTTCACCATGACCGACAAACGCGATGATCGCTCAACTAACAAGAATCGACGGCGCGCGGGTCGCCCGCCTGCCGGCGCGAAGGTTGGAGAGAAGGTCAAGGACTATCCACAGCTAAGCATCCGCTTGCCGCAGGAAATGAAGACCCGATTGAATGCGGTAAGCGCGGTGACCGGTCTCGCGCAGTGGCGAATCGTCGTCGAAGCGATCAACTGCTTCGTGCACGACCTGTCGCCGCAGGACCGCGAGCTCGTCGACGGCCTCAGCGCCCGTCTTGCTCGGTCGAGCACCTGAGCGACGATCGATAGGACTCCCTCCCCCCTCCTGGGTCCGCAAGGTGTCAAGCTTTGTCAGGCGGGGGGGCGTCTGACAGAAAGTGTCATCCGTCTGGCAGACATCTGTTCACGTAAATTATTGAATATAAATAGCTTGTCGTTCTCGCCATCCGGCACGACCTCTGCAATTGACCCGCCCAAATGAGTTCCCATACCCTGAGCACTTGCCCGGCGAGGCGACCCCGGAGACGAGGTCGCGCTGACGGTTTCGCGCTGATTGACGTGATTTTTGTCGCGGGGATGATCGCGTTGCTCTCGATGATCGCCCTGCCGCGACTGCTGATGGCGCAGCAGTCGGCCGGCGCCGCGTCAGCGATCGGCTCGCTTCGCGCAATCAATAGCGGACAACTGGTCTACGCGCTCACCTGCGCCGCCGGCTTCTACGCGCCGCGACTGACGGTCCTGGGGCAGCCGCCGCCCGGGAGCCGCGACCCGTTCGTCAGCTACAACCTCGGATACGCCGACACGGTGACGCGTTCGAACTACATCATCCAGATGACCGGGGTGCCCTATGCGGGCGCGCCCGGGGCGTGCAACGGCATGGCGGCCGGCGACGGGGCGCAATCGTTCAAGTCGGCGGCCGATCCGGCGCAGCCGGGCAACGTTCGCTTCTTCGCCAGCAACGCGAACGGCCAGATCTGGGAGCACCAGGCGACGCTGTTTCCCGCGATGCCGGAGATCGGCACGCCCGCCATCGGCGCACCGTTGAAGTAGGCCGACCCCTGCAAATTCAGGGGCCGGGCGGTCGGATATAATCTCCTTACGATGTGGACCAAGATGATGGGCGGCCCTCGAAAGAAGGCGCCCAAGACCATAGCGGTTATCGATCCCGACGCTTGTTTCGGCGCGTTTGCCTGTTCGATTTGCCAGGCAGCCTGCCCCGTGTCGGGCTGCATCGTGGAGGAGCCCGATCGCGACGGCCGGATGGTGTGCGCCGTTCGCGCGGACTTGTGCATCGGCTGCGGCCTCTGTGTCACGCTCGGCAATCCGACCGCACCGCAACAGCGCGAATTCGGCTGCCCGGCCGACTACGACGCGATCAACATGGTGCCGTTCGAGGAGGTCGTGAAGCTGCTGCAGGAACCACAGAGCGCTGATGCGGCGCCGCAGGCCTGAAGGCCTGCACTACAACTGCTGTAATGCGGACCTTCAGGTCCGGTGTACTGCCTGAAAATATTTCGACGGCAACCGATGATCGAGGCGCGCGGCGATGAACGCTGACGCCTCGGTGACGGCCTTCAACGACACACCCGTTTCGATCCCCAATCCATCCAGCATGTAGATCAGATCCTCAGTAGCCAGGTTGCCCGCAGCACCTGGTGCGTAGGGGCAGCCACCCAGTCCGCCGGCTGATGCGTCGAGCGTGGTGATGCCGAAGGGCAGGGCGGCCAGCACGTTCGCCAGCGCCGTGCCGCGCGTGTCGTGGAAGTGCAGGGCAAGCCGCCCCGCGGGCACTCTCGCGGTCAGGTTCTCCAGCACCTGACGCACCTGGCCGGGATGGGCGACGCCGATCGTGTCGCTGACCGACACCTCGAAGACCCCGAGCGCCAGCAACCGCTCAGTGACCTCGATCACCTTTTGAGGCTGGACTGCGCCTTCGTACGGGCAGCCGAAGGCGGTCGACAGGTATCCCCGCACGCGAAGACCGGCCGCGAGCGCGCGATCGCACACGGCCTTGTATCCCGCCAGCGACTCCTCGATGCCCTGGTTGATGTTCTTGCGGCTGAAGGTTTCCGAGGCCGCGGCGAATACCGCGATCTCGGTGACGCCGGCGGCCATCGCCCGCTCGAGACCGGCCACATTCGGCACCAGCGCGGAGTACCTCGTGCCCGGCCGTGTGACGATGCCGCCGAAAACAGCGGCCGCATCGGCCATCTGCGGCACCCACTTCGGGCTGACGAACGCCGTGACCTCGATGACCGGGAGGCCAGCCGCGCTCAGGCGGTTGATGAATTCGATCTTGTCCGCGGTCGAAACAGCGGCCTGCTCGTTCTGCAGACCGTCCCGAGGTCCGACTTCGACGATCGTCACGGGATTAATCTACTTGACACTAAGCTCTAAGTACTAAATAGTTAGTAGACATGCGCAAGCCGCAGAGCACGCTGACGACACAGGAGCTCTCGATCATGAAAGTGATCTGGCGCTTTGGCAGCGCCACCGTCCGCGAAGTGTACGAGGCGCTCCGGGAAAACCGGCGCGTCGCCTACACCACCGTCATGACGATGATGAACATTCTGGAGGCGAAGGGATATCTCAAGAAAGAGAAGGAGAAGGACGATCGCGCCTTCCGCTACCGTCCGGCGCGCGCCGAGCAGGCGACGATCAGTTCTATGGTCAGCGAGTTCGTCGATCGGGTCTTTGACGGCGCGTCGCGCCCGCTGCTCCTGCACCTCGTCAAGAGCGGAAAACTCACCGAGAAGGAGCGCGCGGAGCTCCTGCGGCTCATGAAGGAGAGCGAGTGACGGACGCCAGCCTCGCCAATCTCATCGGCTACAGCGCCCAGGTGCTGATCGTCGTCGCGGCGGGGGCGCTCGGTGCGGTGATCGTCCGGCTGCCCATCGCCCGCGCGCGCGTCGCGCACTGGCGGCTGATTATCGCAGCGTGTCTTGCGCTGCCGCTGATTGCGCAGCCAGTGGACGACATCGTGTTCACGGCGGAGCCCGCCGGGAACGCGGCGGCAGCACTGACGAGCGTTGGTGACGCCGCTGAAGGGCCCGCTGAAACCCGCGTTTCGGCGGCGGCGATGGTGGGCTCGCTGCTGCTCGCTGGCGCTGCCGTCAGGGGCGCGTGGCTCGGCCTCGGCATCCTCGCGCTTGCGCGGCTTCGGCGCCGAAGCAACCCGGCGGTTCTGCACGACGACGTCGAGGTGCTCAGGAGAGCGGTGGCGCCAGAGACCGCGATTCGCTGGCACTCGGGCCTTGCGCAACCGGTCGCGTTCGGGTGGATGCGTCCAACGGTGCTGTTGCCGCAAACGGTTGGCGCGCTTCCGCTCGACGCACAGCGGGCCGTCGTCTGCCACGAGCTGCTGCACGTCGCCCGCCGCGACTGGGTGTGGATGCTGGGAGAAGAGGCCATCCAGTGCGTCTTCTGGTTCCACCCGGCGATCTGGTTTGCGCTCGCCAAGCTGCAGCTCAGCCGCGAGGAGCTCGTCGACGAAGAAGTGGTTCGGATTACCGGTGTGCGCCAGCCGTACGTGCGCGCGCTGGCGATGTTCGCGGGGGAGCCGGCAGCGTTCGCGGCCGCGATGCCGTTTATTCGGCGCCGTCACCTTGTCTCGAGAATCAGACAGCTTTCAGAGGATCACGCCATGTCACCTCTACGAATCGCATGCGGTTTCGTCGTTCTGATGGCGGTGATTGCCGGCTCGGGATGGGCGGCGGTCTCGGCGGTGCCGCTGCGCGCGAACGAGATGACGCTGCTGCCGATCCCAAGGCCGAACGCGCTCGCGCTCGTTTCACTGCAGCCGATTGATCCCGGACGTCTCTCCTTGGCGGATTCGGCCGCGGGGGCTCAGGATGCGGTCCGCATGCCGCTCACCATTCACGTGCAGGGAGCGGCGAATGTGCCACCTGAGGAAGTGGCTGAGAAACTGAGAAGGCTGGCTGCTATGGCGGCCCAACTGCAGGCAGCGGCTGATGCACAGCGTCGCGCGACGCAGGACGCCCGGATGGTGCACTTGACGGCGCAGGGGAGCTCACCGGCGGACGCCGCGACGTACCGTGTCGCCCCCGTGTATCCGGAAGCAGCGAAGGGTCACGGCGTCGAAGCCGTCGTGACCTTGAACGTGACGGTGGGCGCGGGGGGCGAAGTGACCAACGTCGAGGTGGTTCGCACGCGGCTCACAACCGAGCGCGACGTCACCGACCCCACGTTCTGGGCGTCGCAGCCGTCGAAATTATTCGGACAGGCGGCGGAAGACGCGGTCCGCCAGTGGCGCTTCGAGCCGACTGGAGCGACGCGGCGCTTCGAAGTACCGGTCTCATTCGGCGAACCGCACCAGATGGCATTCGTGCCTATCGGCGTCGGCGGACGAGGCGGCGTGCACGTCGCGAACGGAACGCAGGGCGTAGTGACCTATGCTCCGGAAGCGACCTCTGCTCAGGGCGATAAACCAGCCCGAATCCGGGTGGGCGGCGCAATTCGACAGCCGCACCAGGTGTCGAAAGTTGAACCGGTCTACCCGCCAGCAGCGAAGGCCGCAAATATCCAGGGTGTTGTGATCCTGGAACTCGTCATCGGCACCGACGGCACGGTGAAACAGGCAATGGTGCTTCGGTCGATTCCCTTGCTCGATCGGGCGGCGCTCCACGCCGTGGTCCAGTGGAGGTATGAACCGACGCTCCTGAATGGCGCGCCCGTGGAAGTAATCGCGACTGTGACGGTCAATTTCACGTTGCCGCGCGAGCAATAGAAATCTTCTCAACCGCTGAGGACACAGAGGACGCAGAGGATCAAACAGTTTTGCCCTCAGCGACCTCAGCGTCCTCTGCGGTAAGCCAAGATCTGCGATCGCTCACGCCATCTCGACCAGCACGGCGTCCGGCTGGACGAGGTCGCCTTCGCGGCAATGGACGGCTTTGACCGTCGCGTCTGCCGCTGCGCGGAGTGGCAGCTCCATCTTCATCGCCTCGAGCAGGACGACCGTGTCGCCCTTGGCGACGCGGTCGCCGGGCTTGACCAGGACCTTGACGACAGTCGCCGGCATCGGCGCGGTGAGCGACTGCGCGCCATCGACTGATGATCGCCGGCGGGACGGCGACCCGGCCGATGCCCGCGTTGTCGCGGCAGGGCGGGCTTTCCTGTCGCCGGACCAGGGGTCCCACCAGGACGGCCCGACGCTCTCCGGGGTCCGGCTGCCTTCGACTTCGCTCAGGCCAGGAAAGCCGGACCCTACGGCAGTCCGGCTGAAGCCGGACACTACGAGCGGCGCGGCTTCGGCGAGCGCAGCACCCTCGCGATCCAGGAATCCCGTATCGATTGCGCCCGCGCGGAAAGAAGGATGCTCGAGGATCCGCTTCACGAACGGGATGTTGGTCGTGATCCCTTCGATGACGTACTGACCGAGCGCGGCGGACAGGCGGGCGATGGCTAGGTCGCGGGTCTCGGCCCAGGCGATCACTTTGGCGAGAAGCGGATCGTAGTAGACCGGGATGTCGCTCCCTTCGGCGATCCCTGAATCGATCCGCAGTCCGGGCATCTTCGGCTCACAGTAGGACGTAATGCGGCCCGCCTGCGGAATGAATCCCCGGGCGGGATCCTCAGCGTAGACACGTGCCTCGATGGCGTGCCCGCGCGGCACGATCGCCTCCTGCTGCCAGGGGAGGCGTTCACCTGACGCGACGAGCAGCTGGGCCCGCACAAGATCGACTCCGGCCGTGAGCTCGGTCACCGGGTGCTCGACCTGCAGCCGCGTGTTCATCTCGAGGAAGTAGAACGGCGCAGCTGCCGATGGCCCGGAGGACAGGTCGACGAGGAATTCGATGGTGCCTGCATTTCGATACGAGGCGGCGCGCGCCGCGCGAACGCCGGCTTCGGTGATGCGCATGCGGAGGCCCGGTTCGATTGCCGGCGAAGGGCTCTCCTCGATCACCTTCTGGTGCCGCCGCTGAACGGAGCACTCGCGTTCGAAGACGTGGACGACTTCGCCGTGCGCGTCGGCCATCACCTGCACTTCGACGTGATGCGGACGCTCGATGAGCCGCTCGACGTACAGCGTCCCGTCGCCGAAGGCCGCGGTGGCTTCGCGCCGCGCGGCCTGGATAGCCTCCAGCGTCTCCGAGGGCTCGGCGATGCGGCGCATGCCCTTGCCGCCGCCGCCGGCGGATGCCTTGACGAGCACCGGGAGCCCGACCCGATCAATGGCGCGGCGGAGCCCGGCGTCCGACTGATCGTCGGGTGTCTCGCCGGGCACGATCGGAACGCCGGCGTCCTGCATCAGCCGCCGCGCGGCGATCTTCGAACCCATCCGTGCGATGACGTCGGCCGGCGGCCCAACGAAGACGATCCCGGCCGCGTCGCACGCCGACGCAAACCCGGCGTTCTCGGAGAGAAACCCGTAACCAGGGTGGATCGCCTCGGCGTCGAGGGTCTGCGCTGCCCGGATGACGGCGGGAATCGAAAGATAACTGTCGCGTGGCGGCGCAGGACCGATGCAGATCGCTTCGTCAGCCGCCTCCACATGGACGGCGTGAGCGTCGGCGTCTGAGTACACCGCGAGACTGCGGATCCCGAGCTCGCGGCACGCCCGCGATGATCCGAACGGCAATCTCGCCGCGATTGGCGATCAGAAGGCGCTTAATCACGAATCCACGATGCCTTCCGCTTCTCCAGGAACGCGCGCAACCCCTCCTGTCCCTCGGCCGAGACGCGCCTGGCAGCGATCGCCTGCGCGGTGATGGGCCGGGCTTCGGCGAGCGGGCGGCTCCAGACCTCACGAATCAGCGCCTTGGCCGCGGCAATTGCCTCCGGCGCACCGGTGAGGAGCTCCCGGACGTACGCGTCGACCGTGGCATCCAGCTCGATGGCAGGGACCACGGCGTGCACGAGTCCAATCTCGCGTGCACGAGCGGCGGAGAAGCGCGCGCCGGTGAGAAACAGCTCGCGCGCGGCGGAGCGGCCGATCTTGGCCAGTGAGAAAGGCGAGATCACCGCCGGAAGGATGCCGAGCTTCACCTCGGTGAAGCCGAACACCGCCGATTCTTCGGCCACGACGATGTCGCAGACGGCGGCGAGTCCGGCGCCGCCGCCGAGCGCCGCCCCGTGCACGCGGCCGACGACCGGCACCGGCAGCCCGTCGATGCGCCGCGAACATCGCCGACGCCGCCGCGGCGTCGCGCAGGTTCTCGTCCTGGCGTGTAGGCGACCGTCTTCGCCATCCACTGGACGTCGGCGCCGGCGCTGAACGTCTTGCCCGCGCCCGCGATCACCACGACCCGCAGCGCCCGGTCCGCGTGCGCCCGCCGCCGCCCACGCCGTCGAGCTCGGCGATCACGTCCTCGTTGAAGGCGTTGCGGACGTCCGGCCGATTCAGCGTGAGGTACTCGACAGGACCGTCGCGTCTCGATCAGTGAGATATCGGTAGGACATTTCCGTCATGACGGCGGGCCTAAAGGCCCGCACTACATCCGGAACACACCGAACTTCGCGTCCGGAATCGGCGCGTTGTACGACGCCGACAGCCCAAGGGCCAGCGCGCGGCGCGTCTCCGCCGGGTCGAGGATCCCGTCGTCCCACAGCCGTGCCGTGGAGTAGTAGGGCGATCCTTCGTGATCGTACTTGTCGAGGATCGGCTGTCGCAGCGCCTGCTCGTCCTCTGGCGGAAACGGCTTGCCCGCGCGCGCCAGCTGATCGCGTTTGACCGTAGTCAGCACCCCGGCCGCCTGCTCGCCGCCCATCACCGAGATGCGTGCGTTCGGCCACATCCACAGAAGCCGCGGCTCGTACGCCCGTCCGCACATGCCGTAGTTGCCGGCGCCGAACGACCCGCCGATGATCGACCGTGAACTTGGGCACGACCGAGTTGGCGACGGCGTGCACCATCTTGGCCCCGTCCTTGGCGATGCCCGCCCGTTCGTACTGCCGGCCGACGATGAAGCCCGTGATGTTCTGCAGAAAGATCAGCGGGATGCCGCGCAGGTTGCAGAGCTCGATGAAGTGCGTCGCCTTCAGCGCCGACTCCGAGAAGAGGACGCCGTTGTTGGCGACGATGCCGACCAGGAAGCCGTGGAGGCGCGCGAAGCCGGTGACGAGCGTCGATCCGTACCGCTCCTTGAACTCGTCGAACCGCGATCCGTCGACGAGCCGGGCGATGATTTCGCGCACGTCGTACGGCTTCCGGATGTCGGCGTTGACGATGCCGTAGATCTCGGCCGGGTCGTAGCGAGGCTCCTCGGGCGTGGTCGTATCCGGCGGCAGGTGCTTCACGCCGGTGAGCGTCGAGACGATCGTCCGGCACAGATGCAGCGCGTGGGCGTCGTCTTCAGCGAAGTAATCGGCCACGCCGGACAGACGCGTGTGGACGTCGGCGCCGCCAAGCTCCTCGGCGGTGACTTCCTCTCCCGTGGCGGCTTTCACGAGCGGCGGCCCGCCGAGAAAGATCGTCCCGGTTCCCTTGACGATGATGGTCTCGTCCGACATCGCCGGGACGTACGCGCCGCCCGCCGTGCACGATCCCATGACCACGGCGACCTGGGCGATCCGTTCGGCCGACATCCGCGCCTGATTGAAGAAGATGCGACCGAAGTGTTCCCGGTCGGGGAAGACGTCGGCCTGCAGCGGGAGGAACGCGCCGCCCGAGTCGACGAGGTAGACGCACGGCAGCCGGTTCTCGAGCGCGACCTGCTGCGCCCTGACGTGCTTCTTCACCGTGATGGGGTAGTAGGTGCCGCCCTTGACGGTCGCATCGTTGGCGACGACAACGACTTCGCGCCCGGAGACCCGCGCCGATGCCGGTCACGATGCCGGCGGCGGGCGCGTCGTTGTCGTACATGTCGTATGGCCGCGAGCGGCGACAGCTCGAGAAACGGGGTGCCGGGGTCGATCAGTCGGTCGATGCGCTCGCGCACCGTGCAGCTTGCCCTGTTCGCGGTGGCGTTCGAGGTACTTGGGCCCGCCGCCCTGTTGCGCCCGTTCGACGCGCTCGCGCAACTCGGCGACGAGCGCCGTCATGCGTTCGGCGTTGGCCTTGAAGAGCGGGCCGGCTGGATCGATGTGGGTTTCGAGAACGTCCATTCAGTGGCGGGTGCCAGGCCGCAGGTCGGTCATCCGGGGGGATTATCGCAGCTTCTTCGCTGCCGAGGAGGCAGGGGCAGCAAAGGACGCAGGGCCTTAAGGGGCGCAGATCCGCCGCGCTCGCCGCCCGACCGGACACAAGCTAGCTCATCGGTATTTATGATGACACCATGTAATATCAGCGGACACAACCCCCAGCAGTGTATTGACTGATTGCGCTTTTCTACTACACTCATGTCGATATGACCGTGAAACGGAAGAAACGTGTACTCGCCATCGACGACGAGCCGTCGATGACCGAGTGGCTGAAGATCCTGCTGGAGCACGAGGGCTACGAGGTCCGGACGGCCCTCATCGGGACCCGCGGCGAGGAGCTCTTCCGGACGTGGCGGCCCGACGCGGTCGTCACCGACATGATGCTGCCCGACGTCGACGGGATCGAGCTCGTCCGCAAGTTCAAGCAGCTCGACCCTGAGGCCGAGGTCATCGTCATCACGGGCCAGGGCAACATCCCGCGCTCGGTCGAGGCGGTCAAGGCGGGCGCGTTCGACTTCCTCGAGAAGCCGATCGACGCCGAGCGGCTGATCGACAAGCTCGAGAAGGCGATCAAGCAGAAGTCGCTGCTCGACGAGAACGAGCAGCTGAAGCAGAAGCTGCAGGACCGCTACAAGTTCCAGAACGTGATCGGCAAGAGCAAGAAGATGCAGGAGCTCTTCGAGCTCATCGAGAGCGTGGCGGCGAGCGAAGCGAACATCCTGATCCAGGGCGAGAACGGCACCGGCAAGGAGCTGATCGCCAACGCCATTCACTACAACAGCAAGCGGTCGAAGGGGCCGTTCATCAAGATCAACTGCGCGGCGATCCCGAAGGACCTGATCGAGTCGGAGCTGTTCGGCTACAAGAAGGGCGCGTTCACCGGCGCGACCATGGACAAGGAAGGGCTCTTCGAGATGGCGGAGGGCGGCTCGCTGCTGCTCGACGAAATCGGCGAGATGCCGCCTTACCTGCAGACGAAGCTGCTGCGCGTGCTGCAGGAGCGTGAATACCGGCCGATCGGCAGCGACCGCATCGTGCACGTCGACTTCCGGCTGATCTGCGCGACCAACATCGATCTCGATACGGCGCTCCGCGAAGGGCGGCTGCGCGAGGACCTGTACTTCCGGATCAACACGATCACGCTGCGCGTGCCGCCGCTGCGCGAGCGGACCGAAGACATTCCGCTGCTCTGCGACTACTTCCTGGACAAGTTCCGGCAGCGGTACCAGAAGAACGTCAAGACGCTCGCGCCGTCCGTCTATCACCTCCTGATTCGCAACCGTTGGCCCGGCAACGTGCGGGAGCTCGAGAACGCGATCGAGCGCGCCGTGCTCGTGGCAAAAGGGACCGAGATCACGGTCGCCGATCTGCCGGAGTCGATCCGCGAGGAATCGACCGAGCTCGACCGACTTCGTCATCCCGCCGCACCGTACGCTCGCCGAAATCGAGAAGATGGCAATCGTGCAGACGCTGCAGCGCACCAACTGGAACAAGCAGGAGGCCGCGCAGATCCTCGGGCTGTACCGGCCGACGCTCTACAGCAAGATGAAGAAGCACGACATTCGCGACGCCGGCAAGTCAGCCCGCGCGGCTGCGAACGCCTCGAGCACGGCCACACCGTCTCCGACTTAGCAGTAGGCCGAGCCTAGGCTCGGCGCCTAAGAAGGCGGGCCCACCTCCGGGTCAAAGGCTTCGCCGCGTCCACCGAAGCTCACCAGGATCGGTGAGCGAAGGTGGATGGCACGTAACTTGTAGAAAAGAATTTGGTTGCGGGGCGAGGAGGCCAGTGTGACCGAAAAATCGCAAGCCTGCGTCGTGAGCTGTATTGGGGCGGCAGTTGGAGCGGCTGTCGCGTACTCGTTCTTTACCGACCACGGCCGGCAGTTGCGTCGAAGTCTCGAGCCGGCGTTGGAGGATCTCGCGGTCGAGCTCAACCATTTCCGCGGCACCGTGGCCAAGGCGGCTGGCGTGGCGGGCGAAGGGTGGAAGCTGCTCAACGAGGCGATCGGCGAGACCAGCACCGCGCCGCCACGGTTTGCCAATCCGCACCAGACGAGTCCGTTTTAAGGGGGCCCATGGAATCTCAACTTGGCACGACGAACCTCTATCTCGCGATTATGGCGGTCGTCAGCGTGCTGCAGGTGCTGGTCCTCGTCGGCGCCGGCATCGCCGGGTTCATGGCCTACCAGAGAGTCATGACGCTGGTGAACACGCTGGAAGCGCAGCACGTCGCCCCGCTGTCGGTTCGTGTGAACTCGATTCTCGACGACGTGAAGGTCGTGAGCGCGAAGGTGAGAGCGGAAACCGAGCGGGTCGATCACGCCATCAACGCGACGATCGGTCGCGTGGACGACACGGTCGATCGCATGCGCTGGAACATGTGGGCCAAAACCAGCCGCATCATCGGAATCGTGCGCGGCGCCCGCCTGGCGATCGAAACGATGCTCAGTCGCGCGGCGTGAAATCAGCAATCAGCGATAGCCAATTTGCGTTCCTGAAGGAGGAGCTCATGGCCGACGGATACGATCGCTTCGACAACGAAGGTGGCGGGGGCGGCAGCTTTGTGATGGGTCTGCTGACCGGCACCGTTCTGGGCGCTGGCCTCGGGATGCTGTTCGCCCCGAAGTCTGGCAGCGAGCTCCGCAGCCAGGTCGCCGAGCAGGCGGGCAACCTCGCCAACACCGCCTCGGAAGGCTATCGCCGTGCCAGCGAAGCCGCCGGCGGCTGGGCGGAGAAGGGCCGCGATACATACGATAAGGCACGCGATGCGGTCAGCCGCGGCGCCGAGGAAGCGCAGCGCTACGTGCGCGAGGCGACCGGCGGCAACTCCGGGACGACGTCCGGCACCGGATCCAGCGCCGAATCGATTCGAAGCACGTCCACCGATCCGCTGCGCGGGAGCGGCCCGATGGGGAGCCAGCCGGGCACGGGCACGCCAGGCGGTTCGCGGCGGAGCTGACGCAGCTGACCGGGACGCAGGCGCGATGGATCGCGAAGGCGATCCTCGCGTCCGCCGGGGCTGCGACCATAGAGCCATAATGTCGCGGTGAGACGATTCGTCCGTCACACGCGCGAGCTCACGCTCCTGACGGCCCTTTCAGCGTGGCGCGGCTTCGTCGGCTTCTATCGCAGCGACAGCCTGACGCACGCGGCATCGATCGCGTACTACGCTCTCCTGTCGTTGTTTCCGTTCTCGATGCTGGCGCTGGCAATCCTCGGCAGCGTGACCGCCGACGAAGCCGATCGCAGCGCGGTGCTCAACTTCGTCCTCCGCTACTTTCCGAGTCAGTTCGACTTCATCACCACGCAGCTCGACGCGTTTCGCAGCACCACGACGACGTTTGGCGTGGTCGGCGGCCTCACGTTGATCTGGGGAGCGCTGGGCGTGTTTGGCGCGATCACCACCGCGGTGAATCACGCCTGGGGCGTCGAGAAGGCCCGCAGCTTCTGGAAACACCGGCTCTTCTCGTTCCTGATGCTCCTCGTCGCCGGGATCGTGCTGATCGCCGCGCTGTTGCTGGTCTGGGCGTCGCAGCTCGTCGGGGCGTCGTGGTTCGCGGCCGTCCTCACCCAGTTTCCCGCGCTGGAAGTGCTGCGCGGGTTCGCCATCCGGAATGCGACGACCGCGATGTTCATCGTCGTCGTCGGCCTGGTGTTTTACTTCGTGCCGAACGCCAACGTGCGCTTCCGCGACGTCTGGCTCGGGGCGTTCTTCACCGGCCTGCTGTGGAAGGGCGCGCTCTTCGGGTTCTCGTGGTACATGCGCGACATGACCCGGTTCACCCGCGTCAACGGTTCGATCGCCGCCGTCGTCATCTTCCTCTTCTGGGTGTACATCCAGGCGGTGATATTGCTGTACGGCGTCGAGTTCACGGCTGCCTTCGCCCGCCTGCGGCGTGGCCGGCCGGAAGAAATGCCGGCAGCTCCAGCCGCCCCGCGTGTAAAGACAGGCGAGGAACCACGAAAGCACGAAAATCAGCGCGTGAGGGCCTTGATGATCGCGTCGCTGAACATCGGTACGTCGTCCGGCTTGCGCGACGTGATGAGGTTGCCGTCCTCGACGACCGGCTTGTCGACATAGAGGCCGCCGGCGTTCTTGACGTCGACGGCGATCGATGGCCAGCAAGTCAGGGTGCGGCCGCGCAACGTGTTCGCCGAGATGAGGACCTGCGGACCGTGGCAGATTGCGGCCACCGGTTTGCCGGCTTCCATCGCGTCGCGGGCGAGATCGACCATCGCGTGGCGCATGCGCATCTTGTCGGGTGCGTGACCGCCGGGAATCACCACGGCGTCGAAGTCCTTCACCTTCGCCGCGCCGGCCGCCATGTCGGACTTGACGACTGCGGTGCCGCGCTTGCCCTTGTACTCGGCGCCGGCCGTCGGTCCGACCAGCAGGACCGTCGCGCCGGCGGCGCGCAGCGCTTCGAGCGGACCGGTCAGCTCGCGATCCTCGAACTCGTCTTCCACGAACATCGCCACGCGCTTGCCCGACAGTGGATGCATCGCGGCGATTTTACCGCATGTCATAATCGCTGGATGAACCGGCTCGCGGGTGAGCGCAGTCCGTACCTTCTCCAGCACGCGAACAATCCTGTCGACTGGTATCCGTGGACGAACGAGGCGTTCGACAAGGCGCGATCGGAGAGCAAGCCGATCTTTCTCTCGATCGGCTACTCGACGTGCCACTGGTGCCACGTGATGGAGCGCGAGTCGTTCGAGAACGACGACGTCGCGCGGCTGCTGAACGAGCACTTCGTGTCGATCAAGGTCGACCGCGAGGAGCGGCCGGATGTCGACCGGGTGTACATGACGTTCGTGCAGGCGACGACCGGATCGGGCGGCTGGCCGATGAGCGTCTGGCTCACCCCGGAGCTGAAGCCGTTCTACGGCGGCACCTATTTCCCGCCGTCATCGAAGTGGGGCAGGCCGGGATTCGCCGAGATCCTCCAGGAGATCGCCCGGGTGTGGAGGGCCGAGCGCGAGAAGGTCGTGGATTCGGCGGAGGCGGTCACCGCGCAGCTGCGGGCCGGCGACCAGCCGCGCGCCGCGTGGACGCCGCCCGGCGCGGCCGCGCTGCAGCGGACCGTTGCGCAGTTCCGGCAGACGTTCGACGAGCGGCACGGCGGCTTTGGAGGCGCGCCGAAGTTTCCGAGACCGAGCGAGCTGCTCTTTCTCCTGCGCGAGCACGCACGGACCGGCGACACGGATGCTGCGCGGATGGTGCGCTCGACGCTGCTGGCGATGGCGCTGGGCGGCATGCGCGACCATGTCGGCGGCGGATTCCACCGGTACTCGGTCGATGCGGCCTGGCGCGTGCCGCACTTCGAGAAGATGCTGTACGACCAGGCGCAGCTGGTTCTTGCGTACGTGGAGGGGGCGCAGGCGTTTGCCGAGGATGGCTTCCTGAACGTCGCCGAAGATACGCTGAACTACGTCATTCGCGAGATGACGCACAGCGACGGCGGCTTCTTTTCTGCCGAGGACGCCGACAGCGTCCCGCCGGAATCCGCAGGCACCAGTCATCCGCACAAGGCGGAAGGCGCTTTCTATCTGTGGACGGCGAACGAGTTGGACGCGCTGCTCGGCGGACCTAGGTCCGCCCTACAGCGAGTCCGCGATCGTCAAGCGTTACTACGGCGTGAAGGACGAGGGCAACGCCCCGGTCGATCCGCAGCAGGAGTTCGTCGGCAAGAACCTGTTGTACGTCGCGGAGCCGGTGCCGGACCTCGCCACCGCGTTCGGCATCGACGAGGGGGCTGTCGAAGACATCCTGGCGCGCGCGCGGCTCGAGATGTTTGCCGCACGCCTCACCCGGCCTCGCCCCCACCTCGACGACAAGGTGCTCACCGCGTGGAACGGACTGATGATTGCGGCGTTTGCCCGGACGGGCCGCGTCAAGCAGGGACGCGGACAGGACGGACGGTCGTACATCGTGGCTGCGCAGCGGGCCGCCGCGTTCATTCGCACGCGGATGTGGGACCCCGATTCGGGGATCCTGCTGCGGCGCTTTCGAGAGGGGCAGGCAGGGATCGATGCCTACGCCGAGGACTATGCCTACCTGATCTTCGGCTTGCTCGAGCTCTTCCAGGCCGATCCGGCGCCCGACTGGCTGGCATGGGCCGTGGCGCTGCAGGAACGCCAGAACGAGCGGTTCTGGGACGACGCCGATGGCGGCTGGTTCAGTACGACCGGCAAGGATCCCACGGTGCTGGTTCGCATGAAGGAGGACTACGACGGCGCCGAGCCGACGGCCAGCTCGGTGGCCGTGCTCAACCTGCTCACGCTGTCCCCTCTGTGCGAGGAGCACGCCAGCGAGTGGTCCGCGATGATCGAGAAAACGCTGCGCCTCTTCTCACAAAGGTTGGAACAAGCCGGGCGGGCCGTGCCGATGATGGCGGCGGCGCTATCGGCCTACGCCGCTGGCCCACAGCAGGTCGTCGTGGTCGGAGAGAGCGATGGCGGCGCGCTGGCTCGCGCCGTGGCGGCGCGATACCTGCCGTTCGCCACGATCCTCACCCTGTCGGACGAGCGCCGCGGCCGCATCGGCGGCGCGCTGCCGCTCGTCGCGTCGATGAAGCCGGTGAACGGCAGGCCCGCCGCGTACGTCTGCCGCAATTTCACGTGCGGGCCGCCGGCGACGAGTGTGGAAGAATTGGAGCAGGCGCTGAGGTCATGACCGTTCCCGTCGAAATCTGCCTGAAAGGCGACGACTACGCCACGAACGAATCGATTGCCGGCATCGCGCGCGAGCCGCGCGCGTGGACCGATGCCGACGTCCGGCTGGTGCTCGAAGGAATGCTGCAGGCGATGCATCGCCGGAAGCATCCAGAGGGCGCGGATCAGTCGGTCTCGCTGCGGAGCCTCAGCTGGATCGTGAACCCGTACGAAGCCGGCGGGGTGGTGATTGCGATCGAGATCACGCTCGGCGTCGCGGTCGCGGGGCCGTTCGACATCGACCAGGCGCGGCTCGAGGCGATGATCGACCGCGTCCTGCTCGCTCCCGCCGGTCCGTCATCACCGCGCGTGCACTGAGACTACGTGCCGCCCTTCGAGCGGTCCCAGTCGCCGCGCGCCTTCTGCGAAGGGGTGCATGTTCAGTACCTGGCCCTTTCACAACAACCGGACCGCATCTCCAGGCCGGATGGTTCCGGCGATCATAACGCGTGTGTAGATGCGGCTCCAGCCGGGGTGGACCTTCTGCGAAATCCGCGTGAAATCCTCGTTCTTGAAGGAGTGGCGGATCTTCTCGCATGGCGACGCGTAGCGCGTGACCGCAAGGCGGACCTCGCCGACTTGCAGCTCGCGTCCCGGTTCGACGAGGCCCCAGTCGACGCCGGAGATTGTGAGATTCTCGCCGGCCGTGCCCGGGGCGATTGGATGTCCTTCACGCTGGAGATCGGCGATGAGATCCAGCGAGTACAACGAGACCGCCCGCTCGGGTCCGCCGTGATACCGAAGGTCGCGCTGCACGTCGCCGGCGATCCCTTCGCTCGTCACGTGTGCCTCCAGGACCGCCGTCTTCGGCACGCCGCCGCGCGACGTGTTGATCGATGCGACCCGTCCTTCCGAATTCGCCATGGACTCAGCGTACACTGAGCCCCGAGCCCCGAGCGTATGTCCATCGATCGTCCATTTGATTTCACTGGTGCCACCGCGCTGGTCGTGGGCGGCGCGTCGGGCCTGGGCCGCGCGATGGCTGAGGCGCTCGCGCAGCATGGCGCGTCGGTGTGCATTGCCGCGCGGACGGAAGAGAAGGCGAGTGCGATTGCGGCGGAAATCTCGTCAGGTGCCGGCGTGCCGTGCGCGAGCTGCGCGGCCGATCTCGCGGTCGAAGCATCGGTGCAATCGCTCGGCGCGACCGTCGATCGGGTGTTCGGCGGCAGGCTGAACATCGCCATCAATTCCGCCGGCGTCAACGTCAGGAACCGTATCGAAGCGATCTCCGTCGACGAGTGGAGCGGCATCCAGCGCGTGAACAGCACCGGTGCGTTCCTGTTTGCCCGTGAGATGTATCCGCGGCTCAAGGCAGCCGGATGGGGGCGGCTGATTCACGTCGCGAGCATCTTCGGTTCGCGGTCGTACGCCGGGCGCACCAGCTATGCGTCCAGCAAGGGCGCGCTCTTGCAGCTGACGCGGACGCTGGCGATCGAATGGGCCGGGGACAGGATCACGGTGAACGCGATCTCGCCGGGGCCGATCATGACCGACATGATCAAGCCGGTCGCCGACGATCCGGTGCGCTATCGCGAGTTCTGCGCGCATATCCCGCTCGCCCGCTTCGGCCAGCCGTACGAAGTCGCGACCGCTTGTCTCTTCCTCGCCTCGCGCGCGTCGTCGTACGTGACGGGCGCCGACATCCTGGTCGACGGCGGCTGGACCGCCGCATAGGTTGGTAGGGCGGCGTGTAGCACTTACGCAACCCTTCTGACGCGCCGGACTGAAATCCACGAAGATTGCACGGCTCTCGCGCGGCACGCGACTTGCCTCATCGTCGTCGCGTGAAGGGCGAGACCCTGAGTGTCGTGCTGTGGACAGGGTCGGTCGGGCTGCTCGCGGTGGTCCTTCGACGGTTGTTCCGACGCCGACGGAAGAACGTCAACGTGGGTAACGTCAGTGAAGACTGGCTGGCCCAGCACCGCGGCTCGAGCGACACCACGCACTAGTAACGCAGCGCGGCGGACGCCGTTCATCGAACCTCGCCGAAGCCGGCGATCAAAGTCAGTCTTGTTCCACCCACCTCCAACTGAGTGCTGTCATCGAAGGAGTGCTGGCGTGCGTGCGTTGCCGACACAGCGCGGCGCGATATGAGGTTAGTTGGATGGCGACTGGCAGATATGGAGGGGTCGGCGCCCCAGGGGAATTAGGGCGCCGACACGGTCGCTCTGTTCGGCCGATTTACGGCCAGTACAGATTCGCCACGCCGAAATACAGAGCAGGAACCATGCCCCTGCGCTGCGCTCTTAAATGCGAGGAAATCCTTTCGTTGACCTTCGTTGCCCGCTTCTGCATGTTTCGTGGTGAGACAGCGTGCTCCGTCTCGAGGAGACACGGCCCCCTATCTCCTAGGCAATAATCTCAGCATGCCGGGGTGGCGGAACTGGCAGACGCACAGGACTTAAAATCCTGGGTCCCGAGAGGGGCGTGTGGGTTCGATTCCCTCCCCCGGCACTTTAGATTCAGTCGTTTATGGGGTTTCAGTCGGTCAGGGCAGAACCGGGAACGGCCGAAACTCGCTAACGTCCTGCTAACACCGCGCCCAGGCTGCCCGTAGACCGCGCCAGGAGGCCCCAGAACGACGAACAGGAGGCCGGCCATGTCAGCGCCGCGGATCCGCATTCGCATTCCTGCCTGGGGCTGTGAACGGTGTGGGCATGTCTGGAAGGCGCGGGATCCGCGCGTCCCGCCGGGAACGTGTCCGCGCTGTCGTAGTCGAGCCTGGAAGCGTCCGCGGGTCCGCCGCCGGGCGTAAAACCTAATTCATCAACGCATCGCCCGCCCGCCGCGATCGCGTGCCTGAACATCTGGGCTCGCCGGCGACGATGGTCGCGGTATCGGCCAGCACGCTCGCGTCTTCGTGGGCCAGGCAGACCGCGATCCAGTTCCGGCGATCGACTAGAGCGGTTAAGCCGGCGTGCCACTCACGGGCCACCCCGCCGACCGCCAGGGCGCCCTCGACGGCGTTGATGAGACGCTGGAGGTCGCGCAGTTCTTTGAAGGCCTCGACGAGTGCATCCTGCGTCATGGCTAGGGCATCGTCGAAAACTTGCACGGCGTTGGGCGCCGCGCCCCAGCTCACGAACCGCGTGAGCCGATAGCCGACGAGATTCTGTTGCCACAACGACGTGGGCACCGACGTCGCCGTGGGCGGACTCGTCCGGCGCATCGTTCATCTGGAGACTCGCGTACTGCGAGTAGTCGACCTCCAAGCCGCCATCGCTGTAGAACACGCGCGCCGGGTCGAGCATCACGATGTTCGGTGCCCACGGCGTCACTGGCCACCACCTCGAGGCCGAAGCCCGGCTGCTGGCCGCGAATCGCTGCCGCATAGCCGCCATTCGCAATCAGCACCGGCGCCGTCGCTGCCAGGGGACGCCGTGAAGAACGCGCTGATGAGCGCCGCCACCGACGCTTTGACATCGGCCGTGCCCGTGAGCGGCGTCACGCCATTCGTGATTCGCGCGGGATTCTTGCCGGCGACCGCGGCGATGGTCGGGTCCAGCAGTTGTTTGTCGACAAACGCATTCAAGCCGCCAGCGAGACAGTTGCGCATCGCCTTCGCGGTGCCCGGCGTCGAGAGCTTCGCGAGCTCCGCGGTGATGCACGACGATGCCGACGACTTTCGTGGGCGGGAGCGTGATGCCGTCACTGAACGCGAGCTTCGACGTCGGGGCCACGAAGCTCTCCGGCATCCAGACGAAGTTCGCCTCCGCGGTCTGATACGGCACCTTCGTATTCGCCGGAATCAGCTCCAGCCCGAGCCGCCCGAGCAGACGTTGCGCATGCGCGACGGCGAGAAACCCGGACGTGATTTGCTGGATGCCGACGAGCGGCTTCGCCCAGGCCGCATCCGTGGAGGTGCCGGGCGCAATGGCGGCTTTCGTCGCGTAGCCGCCGGCTTCCAACATCTTCCGCATCGTGCTCGCGCTGAAGCTCTCCGGGAAGCGTTGCAGATACATGTCGGCGGCGCCGTGCTCGTTGCCGCGCGTCTCCGCGAGCGTCGAGAGATACTTCATGAAGTCGAGCGACTGTTGCTCGTTGACTTGTTCGCGCGTGACGTCGCTGAGCCGAGGGAGTGGAGCCGGCATAGAGGGCGCCTCCTTCGGCGCAGGGTTCGTGGCGACGTCGTTGCGAGTTGGGCGACGCCGCGGCGAGATGTTTCACGGTGAGAATCGTCGCGCTCGCATTCGCCGGAATCGTCACCAAGGACAACTCGAAGATTTCCGTCTGGCGCAAGCGACGGCCGCCGGTCGGCGAGGTGCTCGATCGCGTGGTTCATGAGCCGGAAGCCGATCGACACGCCGGTGATGACGCCGGCTTTGATGGAGTGCCACGCTTCATCGACGCGGTCCTTCAATCGACCGGGTTCGTGGACGTGCAGGAAAGCGTCGCTTCAAAGAGCAATCCCCTTCGCGCGTCTTGCGTGAGGACGACGGTTCCGATCGGTTGCTTCTGGTCGTGATGACAGGAGCAGCGGGAGCGGATTCTTGAACGTGCACGCCCGCTCGGGTCGACGCTGTCGCCCTGGCGGTCGAGTTCCGGCGTGGAGGCGATGCCGGCGAACAGTGCGCCGCTCGGCATCGACCGACTTCACCTGCAGCAGCGAATACGCGCGATCCATCGCCGCGGAGTGTGTGGGATACGCATCGACCACACAAGACGGTTGGTGAGAGTGCGCGGCCACTCTCCAGTCAATTAACTTGGGTGACACGCCTCGTGTAGTTGCGTCTCGAACAACTAAGCTATGGCTGGCAGCCAACTACTCGGTGTTTCGCGTGATGGGAACCCGCCTAGCAGCCAACTTAGTTGCGGGTGGCGGGTTATGTTAACCACGCAACTCTCGGCTCCATTCACAGCCGGCAGACCCACAGCGCGCCGTCGTGGTCCGCGCCGACCCGCTCGAGGCCAGTATTGTTAAATCGCGATTTATCAATACTCAGCTGCCGCAGCCGTTTCCCGAGCTGCCGCGCGCTGGTGATGCCGGCCTCGTCGAACGCGGTCTGTAATTCCGCAGACACGTATCCATGTCTGTATAACTCCCGCGCCGAGAAACAGACGCCACTCCCGACGACGATCGCGATCGTCGTGATCAGTTCGTCGCGTTGCCGTTGTTCGAGGGCGGCCAGTTCGCGCTTCACTTCGACGATGCGCGCGGCCGTCGACTTCTGATATCGAAACTCCCCGGTGTCCCGAGTTTCGCCGAATCCCCCGCCTTTTTCTCTTTCCCGGACGTGCAACAGGTCCGGGGGGAGGGTGAAAGTTGCCGCGGTTGATCGCCCCAAACCAACTCCATAGCTTTTTTATGCGGCGTCAATTTATTGGCACACCCTGATTCGTGCATCCGGCAATCGTCAGGTTGTGACCTGCCCCGTTACACCGGCGTGCCAGGCGGGTCAAACCGGGATACGACCGGGGTCCGGCTGCCACCAACCCCAGGAGCGAAGGTCCCGGCGAAGGGTCGCTGAATCCGGAGCGGATAAGCAAAACGCGCGCGGCATTGGGAATTGGTTTGGGGCGAGTAAGCTCGCCAACATTTACCCTCCCCCCGGTTGAAATCATTGGGGATTTCGCTGGTTTGGGCGCCTGGCGGGATCGGGGTATCCGCGGACACCGACCGACCGCAGCGCCTCATCGATTGAGCGAATCACCGGCCAGGACGTCGCGAGCTGGGCGGCGGTCGGCGTGCCGTTCGGGCTTTTCACTTCGAACGCGAACAAGCTCGCGCCAGCGTCTCACCAACAGATCCGGCGCACCCTTGCCGCTGATCCGCGTGACTCGGCAGCCGATCGCTTCGAGCGCCTGAACGATCGCGGGTTCGATCGCGTCGCGTTTTCTGGCCTGGCCTACGCGCATCACGCAGACTTCTT
The DNA here is from genome assembly GCA_963825245.1 of uncultured Acidobacteriota bacterium. Taxonomy (GTDB): domain Bacteria; phylum Acidobacteriota; class Vicinamibacteria; order Vicinamibacterales; family CAVVIG01; genus CAVREM01. The sequence continues at coordinate 4,131 of CAWGSJ010000008.1, read as the reverse complement.
CCGCTGGCCGCCGAACTCGCCGGCCGCCTTCGTCAACCGATCTCGCATGGTGCGTTGTTCGGCATCCGTTAACCCCGGCGGGGTCACCAGGAGTTCCTGTCCTGCCTTAACCAGCTGCGCCAACTCCTGATGCCACGCCCTGAGTTCCGCGTCTCTCACGTCAACGGGATCGGCGTCGATTCGATCGTGTTCGTATCCTCGATCGTGCTCGTCGGCTGCGGAACGGGCGATTCCTTGGGCGCGCGCCGCGTGCGGTCCTTACCATCCTTACCGCGCAGTCTCGTCAACTTCGGAATTTCCGAAGTTAATTCCATCTCCCCTCGCATCGTCGTGACGGTCTTGTCGCTGCAGTGGAGGTGATCGGCGATCCAGTTATCCGAGCGCCGCTGCCAGCGCTTCGTCAACAGCGCACGACGAATCGCGTTCTGAAGATCCTCGGTGGTCCGGCGCTCGCCATGTTCGTAGTTGCTCTTCAGCATCTCGTCCTCCGCGTCTGCGAACGTGCCGGCCCTGACGAACGCATCCAGTTCCGTCAACCCTAACGACCGGGCCGCTGTCACGCGATGCCAGCCTTGCGTCAGCCAGTGGTGAAGCGTGTCCTGGTCATTCTCCTTGCCGACGACGACGCGAAGCGGCGGCAAGGTGTCGCCACGACGCATGGCCTCCGCGTACTCGTGCCAGGCCTTCTCAATCAAGCCGTTCACGCGCGGTTGCAGTCGGGGATCGAGGGTCAGATCGTCGAGCTTAATCTTCGTCGGCGCTGTTGGTTGTGGCATGATCGGTTTCTCCATTCGGTGTTCCTCGATTCGAGGATCGCGCTTTGCCGCGCGGTCCTCACCTCATTGAGATCTCGAGATCAGGGCGTGTACCTCGCGCGCAGCATTAGTGCCCTTTCGGATCATCTCGGCGCTGTACGAAATGCCTTGGTGCGCCAGGATCCGTTTCATGTGCGCTCCGATGTTCTCGTCGCTGTCGTCGCCTTCGGCCACGGCAGCCTTCAGCGCGGCGCCCGCCGCGGCATAGACCTCAGACGGCACTTTCTTTGCCGCGTTTTCTGTCTGGGTTGGAGGCGCCGGCGCGACAGCGCCGGGTAACTTCTTCACGGACGGTTCACGGACGGTTAAAGGACGGATCGGGCGCAGTGGCTGCGCGGGGGGGGCGCAGTGGTTGCGCTGTGAGGGTGCAGTGGCTGCGCGGGGGAGCGCAGCTGGTGCGCAGTCGTTGTGAGGCTTTGACTGCGCAGTGGCTGCGCGGTCGAGGGTGGCGAGATCCACGGCATACCGCACGGATCGCCGAGCCGCCACGGACTGGACGTAGACGAGCCCCTTCTGTTTGAGCTTAGGCAGGATCATCTGGACCGAGCGCCGACAGAGGGACGTTTTGCGGCAGAGGGTGCTCACCGCCGGCCAGGCGTTCCGGCCGTGCTCGTCCGCGTGCCACGCCAGGGCCAGCAGGACGAGCCGTTCAGACGGCGTCACGATCGCGGGCGCGAGGTCGAGCACCTTCGTAATGATCCGAATGCTCACGGCTGGATTCGGCTCGAGGGCTTGTCAACCGCGGCCGCGGCGCGTAGGCTGATGCTTCCCATTCGTTCGTATCCCATTCGTTCAATTGACACGCGCCGTCCCCAGCCACAGGGGCGGCCGTGTGTTCACGCTGCGGTCGGCGGTTCTTTGTGAGTGCCGAAGTACGGCCGGCGGTCGAGCGGATGCTCTTCGCGCTCAGCGAGCCAGGCGAGAACGGCGGACCATCGCCAGCCGAGTTTCGAGCGGGTCAGACGCACCGGCGGCGGGAACCGTCCTTCACGAACCATCTTCCAGACGCTCTGGCGCGTGAGCGGAATGCGCTCGAGCAGCTGCGCGAGTGAAAGGACGCGGTCGTCGGTAATTTCGGGCTTGGTTGTTGCGGCACGTCGTTTCATGCCGCGAGTATGAACAGACGGGAGTGACAGACGCTCGAGCGTGTGTCGCTGTTCTAGTGACAGACGCTCAGCGTGTGGTCAGGATTTCTTCAGAAGAGCTTTGCCGCGGTGATAGCGCCGGACCAGGCTAGCCACGGCGCGTTCCTTCTCGTCGTGCGTCAGCGTTGCCCACTCCTTCGAGCGGTACTCCCGGTAGAAGTACCCGGGCAGCGTCCGGGATAGCGGACTTCTTCTCCCGCAGATGCAGTTCCCGGACGATCGCGTCCAGTTCGCGTACGAGCTTGCGAAGATCGCGGTGAGACTTCTTCTTCGACTGGTGGCCGCCTTTCCGCCGTGCCGTCTGCAGGGCAGCTATTGCGGCTTCGAGCATCTCGAGTCGCTTCCGGAAGTCGGCGTGTTCGACCAGAACGCGTTTGAGAATGTCCGTAGGCGTCGGAGCATACCCTGCGCGCGCCAGACCGCCGCGGGCAATGCCGGCGCGAGCAATACCCAGCCTGGCAAGTTCAGCGCGGCGCTTGGCGTCGTCGTCGTCGTCGGTCACGACGGGCGCCGCATCGCGAGAACCTTCGATTTGTTTTTCGGCCGGCCGTCGAGAACGCGGCGCAGTTCTTTATCCCAAGCGTCCAAAGCCTGGCGAACTTGCTCGAGATAATCGTGTCGGATGTAATGCCGGCTCGTGACGGTGTACCGCGCGTGATTCAAGACACGGCCGATCGTGGTGTCGTCGAAGCCGAGTCCAGCCAGCCGTGTCGCGACGGTCCTGCGCAGGTCGGTCCACTCGTACGCGCCGTCGTGAATGATTGCCAGCGCGCGGTACTCGTCGGCCTGCGACGTCAGACCCGGAAACACCCGGATGTCGTCGGCGGCCGCGGTCGCAAGCCGGCGGGCGACCACGGCGAGCGCGGCGGGCGGCAAGGCGACGGCGTGCGGGCGGCTGTTCTTCGTCCGGGCACCGGCAGCGACCAGAGCGCCCCCTCGACGTCGATTTCGGCCCACTGCATCCCGGCCGTCTCGGCGCCGCGCTGCCCGAGGAGCAGCCGCAGGCGGACGGCGTCGCTGGCTGCGTTTGGCTGCGCGTCGAGTCCGGCGTGTAGCGCGCGGAGTTCGGCGTCGGTCAGGACGCGGTCGCGCGCCAGTTCTTTGTGTCGCTTGATAATGCGTGCGGCAGGATGCGCTTCGACCAGGCCGCGGTTGAGCGCAACGGTAAACATCCGGCTGATGACCGCCTGGATACGGTTCGTGCCGGCGGTCAGTCCCTTGCCTTCGACCGTGTCGAGCAGCTCGGCAACGTGCGTTCGCGTGATGGATTTCAGCGGCAGCGCGCCCCACGCCGGCAGCAGGTACCGCTTGATTTTGCCTTCCTCATCAGCCCAGTGCTTCGTACACGACCCTTCTGAAAGCGGACGAACACCGGGACGAAGTCCGCGAAGGTGAACGCGGGTGCGACCGGTTCCGGCTCGACCGGCGGTTTCCGGCGTTCTGCTGCCGGGTCGACGCCGTTACCGAGTTTGGCGCGTTCATCGTCGACACGTTCCGCGCGTCAGCGAGCTTCAGCGCCGGATACTCGCCGAGCTTCAGCCATTGCGGCGGACCGCCGTTCCTGGTACGTGAAGCACCAGGTCCGCTTACGAGCGCCAACGCGCAGGACGAGCCCGCGGGTATGGGCATCGAACACGTTTCCGGAGAGTCGAGGACTGGCGACGAGGCGGTCGGTAAGTGTCTTGATCATTGGAAAACTCGCTAACGTCTCGCTAACGCCGCGACGTGACTGTCGCTGACGTGCGAAGACATACTTTAACAGTTTCCTGAATGAATTCGACAGGGTCGGATCGGAACGCTGAGGGTTCTCGCGCGTCTGACGGGACTTAAAATCCTGGGTCCTGAAAGGGACGTGTGGGTTCGATTCCCACCCTCGGCACTCCTTCCTAGCGATTCGTTGGGCCTGATCGAAGCAAGACGCGTTGAGCGCATCGCGCGCTTTGAACGCGCTCCTCACATCGCGCAAATCTACAGCGTAGAGAAAGTCCAGCGACGTACAGGCGCTCGTGATGGAACTCGTTGAGGGCGCTGGGACCTCTCCCAGCGCATGGCGCTGAAACGCTTGGCGAGATCGTGACACCAAGCCAATGGACACTTGGTCTCGCAAGCTGAAGCCCCCTGGTTACCACTCAGCCCGTCTTGATACCAAGTTACGTCCAGTTTCAGGAGGA
>CAWGSJ010000007.1:0-362648 GCA_963825245.1 uncultured Acidobacteriota bacterium | reverse complement strand
TCGAGCTGGTTCCACATCGTGTGATCGCTGATCGGCTGCTCGTCGAGCAGTTCCTGGCCGTAGTGAACGTTGAACCGCCAGAAGTCGATGATCTCGCACGCGGCATCAATCTCGGCCTGGAACGCCGTCTTCGACTGCCCCAGCATCGTCGCGGCGTTGACCGTGTCGCGCCACGTGGTCGTCAGGAGTTCGGCCGCCTTGAGCAACACCGCGGCCCGATCGTCGAAGGCCCACCTCGACCATTCGCGCGCGCGCCGCCCTCGCCGCGTCGATTGCCTGAACGACGTGCTCTTCAGACGCCTTGTGATAGGTGGCGAGCGTACGGGCGTGATCGTGCGGCATCACCGATCGCTTCGGTCTGGCCAGTACGGATGTCCTTGCCGCCGATGACGAGCGGGATCTCAATCGTCTCGCGCGCCATGTCGGCGAGGCGCGCCTTCAGCGACGCGCGTTCGGGCGATCCGGGCGCGTACGACCGGACCGGTTCGTTGACAGGTGGCGGGACTCGGCGGTGACCGTTGAAGGACATGGTTCGTGAACTCGTGGCTTCAGTCGGACTTCAGTAGGTGCGGACCTTCAGGTCCGACTGTGTGCCGGGCCTGAAAGGTCCGGCCTACCAACGGCTCGTTGAGAAACCGTGTGAGCGGCGCAATCTGCCGGAACACCTGCACGACGCCCGGATAGAAGCGCGCGCTCGTGGCGAAGGCGGCCGGGAATTCGCGGCCGGCGAGGAACTGCCGGTATTTCAGGTACTCGCCGGCCTGCGTGGTCCTTCGGAAAGCCGCGGGGCATGCCGCTGCAGGCGCTCACCCTCGAGACGGCCGACCTCGCGGCGGAACCCGGGCGCTTCGACGATCGCGCGCAGCCGGCGGTGGTTGGCGGCGATGTGCTCGCGCACGGCGTGCAGCTGCGAGGTGTCGGGCGCATACAGGCCGCCGCCGACCCAGACCCCGCCCGGCGAGACCTCGAAGTAGAGGCCGGCGCCCTGGTGTTTCTTCAGGCCGCGGCACGGAAAGACCGCGGCCACGTGCGTCTTGAGCGGCGCCTTGTTCGGCGAGAATCGCGTGTCGCGGTACACGCGGTACAGCGACACCTTCGGGCTCGCGACCAGTTCTGGCGCAAACGATCGGAAGTCGACGCGCCAGCCGTTCGATCATCTCGATCATCGGCGCCCGGAGCAGCGCGTCGTATTGATCCTTGCGCGCCTTGAACCATTCGCGCTTGTTGTTGCGCTTCGAGCGCGCGCAGGAACGAGAGCGCTTTCGGTGAGAACCGCACGGCATCCGAAGCCGCAGCCGCCCACTATACTCCACGGATGCGGTTCACCATTGTCGGGTCGGGCGCGGTCGGCGGGTACTACGGCGCGAAGCTCGCGCGAGCGGGTCACGAGGTGACGTTCATCGCGCGCGGCGCGCACCTCGACGCGATCAGGCGGGACGGGCTGTCCGTGAAGAGTCCGCTCGGCGATTTCTTGGTGCGGGCGCGCGCGGAGAGCGATCCCGCCGACGCGCCGGCGGCCGAGGTCGTCGTCTACGCCGTCAAGGCCTACAGCAACGGCGAGGCGCTGGGCCTGCTCGAGCGCGCCATGCGCGGCGACGCGATCGCGTTGACCCTCCAGAACGGCGTCGACAGCGTCGACGAGCTGGCCGCGGCGGTTGGCGGGCAGAAGGTGATCGGCGGCTCGACCTACATCGCGACGGCAGTCGCCGCACCAGGCGTGATCGAACAGACCGGAACGCACCGGCGGATCGTGTTCGGCGAGGTCTTCGGCGACACCTCGCGCGTCTCGCCGCGCGTCCAGGCGCTTCACGACGCGTTCGCGTCCGCGGATATCGTTTCTGAGCCGGTCGCCGATGCGCACGTGCCGATCTGGGAGAAGTTCTGCTACCTTGCGCCGTTCGCCGGATTCACCGGTGCGGCGCGAGTGCCGATCGGCCCGCTCTGGGCTGATGCGACCATCCGCCAGCGGTTCGTCGAAGCGGTGGCCGAAGTCGAGGCCGTCGCGCGCGCCGAGGGAGTCCAGGTCCCGGCAGGCATGGCAGGACGCGTCGCCGGCTACATCGACAACATTCCGGGAACGACACGGTCCTCGCTGCTCATCGACCTGCAGCAGGGCAAACCGATCGAAGTCGAAGCGCTGCTCGGCGCCCTCTGCCGCAGAGCTCAGCGGCACAACGTGAGCGTGCCAATCATGGCGTCGTTGTACGCCGTCCTGAAGCCACATGCCGCCGGATCGCCATCCATGGCAACATTGTCGGCTTGAGCCTTCACGCGTCACCTCGCTCAAACGCGGCGGTTTTGAAACTCACGCAGCGCCGCCTCGCGTTCTTCGAGCGGCACCAGCGGGAAGGTGCCGAGCACGTGCCGGAATTCCTCCTCGGTCAGGTGATACCAGCCGGCGACGATGGCGTTCAATCTGGCGAGTACGGACGTCCGGCTAAAGCCGGACGCTACGTGCGACGGCGTAGCGTCCGCCTTCGTAGTGTCCGGCTTCGTAGCGTCCGGCTTCAGCCGGACGTTTCCCAACGCCGTCGCGATCCGAACGACCTCCGGCGCATCGTTAGCTTCATCGACCCTCGGAATCGGCAGCTGTTCGACGATGGCCGTCGTCACGTGCGTCGTGACGCGCAGCCGCACGAGATAGTTGACGACGAAGCTGTTGAAGAGGGCGCACAGAAAATTCTGCGCGTCGCGAGGAAGCGATGTTCGCAAGCAGAACACCGTGTGGGTGGTCGCCGTCCCCGGCGGCAGCATCGCGGCAATCAGCGTCGTCCGGTTCGTCGCGCTGGCGACGTCGCGATACCCGAGGCGCCAGTGGCGATGCCGCGTTCCGAGAAGGCGATCAGCGTCCTTCGGCGCGATGCGCCAGCGCGAGCGCGCCACGTCGACGCCGAACGGTTCGAGCTGCTTGCCCTCGATGATTGGCAGACCGGGACCGCCAGCCTCCGTGCGGACCTTCAGATCGGCCTCTGTAGTGCGGACCTTTAGGTCCGCTTGAAAGAAGTATCCGCGGTCATCGGTCGCGTTCAACTCGCGGCCGAAGCGCGCCGCCCAACCGGATGACTCCCCCAGCGGACGAAAGAGTGAAGCGGCACGTTCGGCAATCGCCAGGTCGATCCGGGAGGTGAGCTCGGGCAGCGCCAGGTCAGGTCCAGTCAGGCGTTCGAGCACCGCCGGCGTGATCCGCACCGGATACCAGGAGTCGTCGGTTTCGGAGCCACCCGTTTCGAGGGCGGCCGGGTTCCGCTCGCCAAGGCGGCAGGCGATTTCATTCGTCGGCTGCCCACTCGTTGCCGTGAGGAGCACGAACCGGATGCTCCGATGGATCGAGAAGACGCTAGCACGGTTGTCGAACCCGACGATGGCGTCGACGCCGCACTGCGAGAGCAGAAGTTGCCGCAGCCTGGCACTCCCGTGATCCGACATGACGCCGGAGGGCAGGACCAGCCCAAGGCGTCCACCGCGGCGCGTCAGGTGAAGCGCGCGTTCGAGGAACAACTGGTAGCGGTTGGCGTGGCCGTCCGACTGCGCGGCGTAAACGCCGGCGTCGCGCGTGAAGCGGACGACGGCGTTCGCATCGAGCCGGGCGCGCGACCGTTCGAGCGCGGCCCCCGAGTCCGCGCGGATCATGTCCCACGGGGGATTGCCAATGACGGCATCGAAGCCGGGCGCCGCCAGCCGGTTGCCTCGCAGGTCGAAGAACGCTTCGGGAAACTCGAGCTCCCAGTGGAAGAACCGGCGTCCTGCGGCCACCTCTTCCGCCCGGCGCAGGAGGGGCTCGGCCACCGCGCCTGACAACGTGCTCGTTCCGGTGAGGATTCGATCTGAAAGGGCGCCAAAAGCCGACCGAGGTGCGTCGCGGCCATCGAACCAGCTGGCGCACCACAAATCCGCAACTCGTTTCCATTTGCTCAAGGCGGCATCCCGGCTCATCAGCGACGCGAGAAGCCGTTCCTTTTCACGTACGTGCTCAACTGAGTCGGCAGCCGCCGTGGCAAGCGTGAACCTGGCGGGCAGCGCTTGACGCAGCGCGTCGCCGAGCGCGGGTGTGTCGAACAGCGGCAGCGTGCCCGACGGCCCGGACCGGCGTCGCATTGGCGCATGACGGAGGTTGGCCAGCCACGCGCCCAGCAGGCTGTCGCCCGCCACCAGGTGGTGATCGAGAAACGTGAGCGGACGATCGGCGGCGAGCGTCAGGAGCCACAACGACAGCCGCGCGAGCTGCACGGCCATCGGGTTCAGGTCGACGCCGAACAGGCACCGCTCCGCGATTGATCGACGGATCGACGCCCGCTCCGGTGGTCCGAGATCGCTGGGATGGCAGCCTCCTGTCCGAACCAGCGCGGTCTCATACGCGTGCGCCAGGTAGTCGCAGGCGGCGACGAGGAACGCGCCGCTTCCCATCGCCGGATCGACGACCTTCAGATCGAGAATTCGCTCGGGGCTGGCCTGGTCGACGAGCGGCGCGAGCGCCCGTCGAACGAGATAGTGAGCGATCGGCTGGGGCGTATAGAACGATCCGGTCGCCTTTCGCAGCCCTGAGCCGCGCTGCAGGGAGACCCGTCCAGCCTGTTCCACACGGGGCTCGTAGTCGAGCAGCGCTTCGTAGACGGCGCCGAGCTGCTCGACGCCCAGGTCGCGGTACGCGATGCGTTCGCGGCCTGCGCGATCTGGCGCGGGACGTGTGGCCAGCGAGAGCACCGCCCGGCCGATTGCCAGATTGTCCAGGTCGCGGCGCTCAGCGAGCGGGGTGCGAGCGGCCGAGAACAGCCGGCCGTTGAAGGCGGTGACCCGGAGATCGCCGGCATGACACCCGGCCTGGGCCATCCGGCTCATTGCGCGCAGCGTGTCCCACAAGCCGGGAGACATGGGCGTCCGCTCGGCCGTTTCGCGCAGCGCCTCGACGCTGTAGGCCTGGCGGTAGATTGGATGCCACATCGGCACGAGCGCCCGTGCCTCGGCGAAGAGCAAGAACAGGATCCGATACACGACGGTGAGCGCCTGTTCGAGTGTGCCGGACGGATCGCGTGGTCGCCGCGCGATCATCGCCTGCATCACCTCCTGGGACGCCTCGAGCACGCCGTGCCGCAGGCTTCGGCACACGTCGGCGCCATGCCGTTCCGATGCCGCCACGATCCGCCCGATCGGCGCTGCCTGGCCGTCGCCACCGAATGCCGTTGCGCCGCAGAGCACCCACAGTGCGGCGGCTACGGCCGTCTCGTCCGCCGCCGCATCGAGATCGAGCTCCGTGTAGCGCCGCGAGTACACCCGCCGCGCGTCGACGAGGCGCAGGTGAAGGCCGTTGAACAGCAGGCACCACTCGGCGCCGCGGCGCTGTGCCTCGATCACGGCGGTCCGCCACAGGCCATCGAGCGGCTCTGCCCACGGCGTGACGATCGCGGCGACCAGCCGGTCGCTGGCGAGCGTGGCCCCAGCCGTCCGATCGGCGTACCGGATGTCCTGCAGGCCGGAAAAACCGAGCAGGCGGACGAGGGGGTCGATCCCGATCTCGACCATCGCCCGCAGGCCGGCGGCCGGGCCGAGCGAGGCACAGCGCGCGCGCCACGGCGCCAGAGGACGGCGCTCGGCGAAATGATGGGCGTCGGGACGGCTTTGGAGGTAGTGCTCCAGGAAGGCGCCCGAAACGAGGTGCCCCGCTACCATCGACCCGCCATCATCAGCGCCGTGCGAACGATGCGGTGCTCCGGCATGGAGGCGTCGGCCATCGACCGTTCGAGGACCTTTTGCTGTTCGGCGAGACGAGCCGCCTTCTCCGAAGCCGCGCGCAGCGCGCGGCGATCGAACAAGCCGGCCTGCGCGATCGGCGGCGGCCGGCGCTCGAGGTCCATGAGGATCGCCGCAGCGCGCTGCCGGCGTGCGTCGACAAAGGCTGCATGGCCGTCCCGCATCGCTCGATACCAGCGTTCGTCGTCGATCCGACGCGCCTCGCTCTCGATGGCGGCTGCCACGGCCGCCAGATGGCTTCGAATGTCGCCAGAGTGGCGGTGTCGGGCGACCGCGACGAGCAGCGGCAACACGCGCCTTGCAATTGGCCGTCCGTATGGGTCGGTGAGCTCCTCCCGCAAGACGGCCAGCAGCCTGCCGTTCAGCCGCGCGCGCGTCGGCGTCCGCCGTATTGCGGTGGCCAGGCAGTCGTCCGCCACGACGGGGGGCGAATCTCGCGCCCACAGGCGCCGCGCCGTCAGCAGGCGCCGGAATTCCTCCGCCGCTTCGGGTTCGAGATGTGCGATCACCAATCGCTCGGCGCGATCAGTCGGCTGGTGACTCACGATCGGTGTCGCGCCTCCAACCCACTGCAGGCCGGCGGCGACGCGCGCAGCTATCGCGTCGTCCAGATCGTCGTCGCCGAATCCGAGCGGATCCGACGCGCAGATGTCGGCGCGGGCGCGCGTCAGCTTCGCCCGCAAGTAGTCGAGGATCCGCAGTTCCCCGCCGCCGCGGGAGACGAGGTGGAAGGCATGGACGCGCCGCTTCTGCCCGATCCGATCGACGCGCCCGATCCGCTGTTCGAGCCGCATCGGATTCCACGGGAGCTCCAGGTTGACGACCGCACGACAACGTTCGTGGAGGTTGAGTCCTTCGCCGGCCGCGTCGGTGGCCAGCAGCACGCGGCAGCGGCCGGTCGTGAAGCGCTCGAGCTGCATCCGCCGTTCGTCGCGGGTCAGGCCGCCGTGGAGAACCGCGCAGTCGCACGACAGATGCTGACGAAGATGAAGCAGGGTGTCGCGGTACTCGGTAAAGACGATCGCCTGTTCGTCCGAGCCGGCCGAGCCGCCGGAGCAACCGCTCGAGCAGTACCGAGTTTCGTCTCGCGCGACGCGGCCGCAGCCGCGCTCTCCGAAGGCCTTTCAGCAACACGCGTTCGGCCGCGGGCATCGCCCAGCACCGGTGAAAGCCACGCGGGCGCCTCGTCCGCCGGATCGAGCTCTCCGGCATCCCCGAGCGGCAGTGAGAGCTGGCCCGTTTCCAAATCCCCGGGTTCCATCGCGTCGAGCCGTCGGGCCGACCGTCTGCGCAAGGGCGAACGTGCTCGAGAACGCTCGTTTCTGGAAAACGGCCACGCTGAGCCACGCGTCGCGAGACGACTCGCGCTCGCTCGCGACGGCCCCGGCCACGTCGGCCAGCCTCGAGTACACCTGGCGCTCGGCAGCACTGGGCTCCACCAGGACGCGGTGCACGCGTCGGCCGGCGCCCAGTGCGACCTGTTGCCGGGTGCGCCGGAAGATCAACAGGCGGTCGCCGCCGTGGGCGCCGACCTCGCACAGTGCGTCGAATGCGGGCCTGCTGCCGCTGTGCGGGCGTCGCGGTGAGCAGCACGACGTACGACGCCCGGCCGCAGATGGCTTGAATGGCCGCGAGTCGATCGCTGCCGGGCCCGGCGCCGTGCGCCTCGTCCACGATGACCAGGTCCCACCGGCAGGACGACCAGGGCCGGCTCGCACCTCCGGACGTTTGACGTAGTCGAGCGACGCGATCGCGATCGCGACCGTTGTCCACGGATTGACGCCCGACCGCGACATCGTCGAACGTCTGCGGATGCTGGCCGCGTCGATGACCGCCGCGTCGAGATCGAATCGATGGTTCAACTCGTCGGCCCACTGCTCGCGGAGGCCTGACGGTGTGAGGACGAGAATGCGATCGGCAATTCCGCGCTCCTTGAGCTCCGACGCGATCAGGCCGGCCTGGATCGTCTTCCCGAGGCCGACGTCGTCGGCGATAAGGACCCGGCAGGCAAGCCCGCGGACGATCGCCAGTGCCGGCTCGAGCTGGTGGGGCAGCAGCTCGATGCGCGCGTGCTGTCCGCCGTTTGCAGGCGGTCCGCGGCCCGTGCGACGCGATCAGCCAGCGGCAGCGGCGCCGCCAGCGCGCGTGTGCCGACCAGACGAATCGTTCCTCGGCCTCGTCGCGGCTTCGACATCGTCGAAAGGCGTGATCGACGTGTGCCGTTCGTCCCGCATTCATTCGGCCGATGCGCCGGACAACGCCACGACGTTGCAGGCAGCGTATGGACGGATCGATACGACACGCCAGCGCTGGCGACGGGTGAAGACGACGTCGCCGACCTGGAAGGATTGCTCGATCATCATCGCCGCCGCCCGAACCGCGTGCAGAAACTGCACGCGGGATCGGAAATGCTCGACAAACGTGACCGACGTCATCGAGCCGACGATGAATTGGCAACGGGTGTGCCGGGTCTGTTGGGATGAACGTTTTGGTGTCGATAACGGAGGTGACGGAGAGAGCGGATTAACAACGGAGCAACGGGGCAACGGAGGCGAAACGGAGAAGATTCAAACTTGCTCTGTTGCTTCGTTGTTATCCGTGCCCTCCGAACTCCGTCTCACTCGCGTGAGAGCAGCGCCCACACGCTGAACACAGCCGACGGGACGAGCAGCAGGACGGTCGCGACGAGCGCAGCGGCCAGCGTCGGTGACATCGCGCCGAGCGGAAATCTGACGCGATGACCCACACCAGCAGAAGCCAGCGCGCCGACCAGACCGATGCCGACCTGCGCGCGATCGCCGACTCGATTGGCGCCGCCGCCTTCCGCTGTGCGTCCCACCGTCGCAGCAGCTCGGCCTTCTGCCAGATCTCGGCGGCGGTCGCGGCCGGCGGCTGCGCGTATCGGTTCCGCCGCCAGCGCTTCCATCCACTCGGTGAGATGCTGTTCGACGTCAGCGTCCACTGGTGGTTTCCACATCACGCTTCTCCGCCCGAGGGCCGCGCGACTCCGCTCGCGCCATGGCCACCGAACCCCGCTTCGCCGAGCAGTTCCGCGAGCTTTCGCTTCGCGCGGTGCAGCAGGACTCGGACGCTGCGCTCCCGGACGCCGATAGCGGCCCCGATCTCCTTGTGGCTTGCGCCCTCGACGTAGGCGAGCCAGACGAGCTGACGCTGCTCCGGCCGCAGCGCCGCCGAAGACCCGCGCCATGTCCAGCCGCAGGCTGAGGTCCGGGCTGTTGGCTGCGACCTCCGGGGCCGCGCCAGTTTCCGAGCGCTCGTGCCGGGTTCGCCGCCAGTGATCGACCATCAGGTTGCTGGCGATCCGTATCAGCAGTGCGCGCTGGGCCGCCGGTTCGTCGGGCGGCCGCTCGACCCGCAGCAGCCGGAGATAGGCTTCCTGGACGATGTCGTCGGCCTGGGACACGCTGCCCATGGCGCGCACCACGTACGCGCGTAGAGGTCCAGCCGTGCGCCGATAACAGGCGTGAAACGCCTGCTCATCCATCGTCGCGGTCGCGTCGGCAGGACTCGTGGTGCGGACCTTCAGGCCCGCCGTCTCGCTCGGGACGCCGGCGGCAATCATCGGTTCGGCAGCCGTCCTTCACCGCGTAGAGACGTGCGGATCGACCCCGAGGTTTGCTGGGAGCACGCCCAGGCGCTTGCTCAGTCCGTAGGAAGCGCCGGCCGCGACGAGGAAGCCGATCCCGAGCGACAGCAGGATGACCCCGGCCACGGTGAAGACGTCCGACGCCTCGTACTGGAACATGTCCGAGAGAAGCAGGCAGCCGCCGCCCACCGAGCTGAGGACGATGCCGGTCTGGACCGCCCGCAGGATGCGCTCGCGCGGCCCCGTCGGCCCCTTGTCGGCCGTGATGGCGTTCATGAACTGCGTGCCGCCCGGGGTCTGGAGGAAGTCGTTGAAGTCCTTGATGGAACCCATGCGGTCGATGATCCGCGCGTGGAAGGCGGTCATTTCCCGCAAGTGACGGTTTCTCTGCCAGTTAGTCGCGATCGTCCATACGACGAAGCCGATCGTCACGAAGAGGGCGGGAACGATGATGATCTCGGGCATGCGGCTCTCCTGGTTGACGTGCTGCTGATAGAACGTCCGGAGCCGCGGTTGTGTTAACAGTCGACCCGTTCGACCCGGACCGGCAAGCCGGAGAACGCCGCGTTCCCGGACACCGGATCGATGGCCTCGCCGTCCGTGATGTCGTTGACGCTGGCACCCGCCGTACGCCCCGCGACGCGCAATCGGATGCCGTCGCGGTCGTGGCCCCATCCGTGCGGCAGGCTCACGACGCCGGGCATGATGTCATCGGTAATCTCCGCCGGCACTTCGATACGGCCCGTGCGCGACACGAGGGAAACCTTGTCCCCGTTCGCAATGTGGCGGATGTCCGCGTCGCGGCGATTCATCAGCAGCACGCAGCGCGGCTTTCCCTTCACGAGTCTGCCGGCGTTGTGGCACCACGAATTGTTCGAGTGCAGGTGGCGGCGTCCGATCAGCACGAGCTCCGGCGAAGAAACCGCCGTCCGGGCGCGAAGACGCGGCACTTCGTCAAGGAAAAGCGGCGGCGCGATCTGGATCCGCCGGTCATTGGTGCGGAGCCGCCCGGGAAGGCGCGGCATCAACGGCCCGAGGTCGACGCCGTGCGGATTGTCGCGAAGCGTTCGAAGCGAGAGGGCGCGGCTCCCGCGGCGGACGCCGTGCGGACCCAGTCGCAATGCAGCGTCGAGCAAGCCTTCGGGGCCGATTCGGCGGAGCGCGCGTTTCGTCAGTCCACCCGCGAGCGTGCCGAGCGGTCCGAGCGGCAGTCCGGGCAACCCGAGGCGAGTCCAGAGCTCCAGGCAGATTTCCCAATCGTGCCGCTGATCCGGGCCCCGCTCGAATACCGGAGGAGAGAACTTCGCGACGTTGCGGACGGCGTAGCTGTTGAGGGCCACGTCGTAGTGGGATCGCTCCAGCGGAGAGGTCGGGGGAAGAATGACGTGCGCATGGCGCGTCGTTTCGTTCAGATACGGATCGATCGCGGCGATGAATTCGAGGCGGGGGAGCACGCGATCGAGGCGGGTGCCGTTGGGTGTCGAGAGAACGGGATTGCCCGCCGACACGATCAACGCCCGCACCTGGCCCGGTCCCGGAGTCTCGATTTCCTCGGCCAGCGCGGCCACCGGCAGCTCGCCGCCATATTCCTTCAGCCCACGCACGCGGCTGCGCCAGCGGTCGAACCCGACGGCCAGGCCGACCCGCTTCGCCAGCATCTCGAGGTCGACGGCCGGCGTCGTGAACATCATGCCGCCGGGTTCGTCGAGCCGCCCGCACACCAGGTTGAGCGCGTAAAGCAGCCACGACGCCGCCGCGCCGAACTCCTGGGTGCAGATTCCCACGCGGCCGTAAGCCGCGCCGTGCGCGGCGGCAAATGCGCGCGCCAGCTCGCGCAACTCCTGGGCCGGTCACTCCGGTCGCTGGTGCGGTCGTCTCCGGAGCGAACTCCAGCGCGGCGTTTCTCAAGTCGTCGACGCCAGCCGTGAACGACCCGACACGGCCCGCCCGATCGAGATGCTCGGCGAAGATCACGTGGATCATCGACAGCAGGAACAACGCGTCCGTACCGGGCCGGATGAACAGATGCCGATCGGCTGCCGAGGCTGTTTCGGAGCGGCGTGGATCGACGACGACGACACGACCGCCGCGGGCGCGCAGATCGTGCAACCGCTTGCGCATGTTGGGCGCCGTCATGATGCTGCCGTTGGATACGAGCGGATTGGCGCCAATGCAGAGAAAGAAATCCGTCCGGTCGAGATCCGGGACGGGCATCAGCAAGCCGTCACCGAACATGTGGTGCGCCGCTACCATGTGCGGAAGCTGGTCCATCGAGCTTGCCGAATACAGGTTCTTCGTTCCGAGCTTCCGCAGGAGCAGCTGACCGAAGGTGATCAAACCGAGGTTGTGAGCGGTGGGATTGCCTTGATAGACGGCGATCGCGTCCGGACCGTGTGCCTTGCGGATCCGATCGATCTGGTGCACGACCCGATCGAATGCGTCATCCCATGACGACTCGCGCCAGGCGCCGTCGACGCGGACGAGCGGGCGCCGCAGGCGGTCCGGATCGTCGTGGAGGTCCGCAAGCGCCGCGGCTTTCGGACAGATATATCCCTGGCTGAAGGGATCGTCCGCGTCTCCGCGAATGGAAACGACTCTGTTGCCGTCGACCTCGACCGCGACGCCGCAGGCGGCTTCGCAGAGGGTGCAGGTCAAGAAGTGCCGGGAGCCAGGTGCCAAGGTGCTGGATATCAAGGTGCCGGGTGCCAAAGTGCTGCGTGCCAAGGTGCTCGGTGCCAGGCAATCGCTAACGAGTTTTGACGGTCTGATCCGACGATGCTGTCAGCAGCGCGTTGAACAGCAGCCGGAACGTCGCAAGCGATTGACCGCGGTGCTGGACGCGGAAGCCGAGGAGGACGACGCGTCCGGTGCCGACCCTGGCCTCGACGACTGCCGACTGGCCGGCGATCGCCTGTTCGCCTTCGATCCAGCCGCTGAGCAGACGTCCTTTGCGGACCGTAGGTGCGCGACCGTCTCGGCGCCCGGCGGACGGGCGGAACGCGGAACTGAACGCAAAGAATCCGGCGGTCTCGCGCGGCATGCCGTAGGCCAGCGGGTGCGCGGTGATCGAGCTCGATGCGCACGATCGAACCCGGGCAAAAGAACTTCTCGCCCGCCTCGCGTGCCACGTCGCGGATATCGAGGCTCAGCGCGCTGATCGCCAGCTCGCACGACTGATCGAGGCAGACGAGCGTCCCGCCCTCCTGCACGAAAGCCTTTAACGCGTCGACGCCGGCCTGACCGAGGCCGCCCACGTACTCGGCCGGCACCGCGTCCGCCGCATGGCCCATCGTGAGCCGCTCGGCGGAGGCGCTGGGAAGAATGATCGCGTCGAACTGCGCTCGCAGTCCTCCGGCCCGGACCTCCGCATCGGCGAGCGTCGCAAACTGGAACTGGTGCCGTTCGAGCACCCACCGCGTCCACCCCTCGTCGATGTTCTCGACCCAGGGCTTGTAGAGAGCCGACGCGTGCGCGGCCGACGGGCGCGTGTTCGGCGGCGGCTTGCCGCGCATGCCATCGGCGCGCAGGCCGAGCTCGCTCGCGATGCCGGCGACGACGGTCTCATGCCCCTTCGACGCTTGGCACGACGATCGAGCCGGGTTCGTAGCGGAAGCCGCCGACCGCCGATCGGTGCCGTCGTCCACGCCGGCGCGGCGCCGGCAGCGACCAGCCGGTTGACGGCGATCGCGCCGCCGTTGCCGCGGCCGTCGATCAAGTAATAGTCGGCGCGCCGTTCGCCCCACACGTTGGCCGCGGGCACGACCGCCGGACTGCAGCCGCGACATCGGCGGCGGCTCGAAGGACCGCTCGACGGTCAGCACGTTGACGCCCATCTGGTAGGGAAGCGTCCAGCCCGCGACGTCGTACGGCCGTTCGGGCAGCGCCGCCCGGCGCGACGGCGCCGGCCCGGATACTGCTGCCGTTCGAGCAGCGTCTTGACGTAGGCGCGAAACGGCTGCGCCATCAGGATGATGTCGGTGCCCTCCGGATACGGCTCGCCATCGGCGCGGAACGGTTCGAGCGCACGCTGCACTTCGACGCCGCCCTGGATCAGCAGTTCCTCGAGCTTCGCGACCGCCAGCGGCGTCGTGCTGCTCGGGCGGGATGAGGAACGCGAATGGCCCGCCGCGCCGCCCGGCCTCGATCGCGCGCCGTCCCATCTCGTAGAAGTTCTGCACGATCGGCTCGCGATACGCCGACACCGCGAACAGCAGGCCCCGCACCGCGCGTCAGGTCGTACTCGACGATGTCGCGGAGCGTCCAGTTCCCGCCCGGCCAGGGATCGGGGAAGTTGATCTGCGGCCGGTAGTCCGGCAGCCCCTTGACGCCGGCGCGCAAGTCCGCGGGCGCGCACGGTCACCGGCGTCGCGACCTTGACGGCTCGCCACTTCGGTCAGCAGGCACACGACGTTGTGGCCGAGCGGCGCCGAATCCTCGTATCCCGGCCAGTAGTAGTCGTACATCGCGTTCGACACGACGCCGCTCGTGCCGTCGCGCTGCAGCTCGAGCGCCATGGCGCTGCCCGAGCAGCCCCGCCGTGCGCCAGATGCAGCGGATCGTAGTTGGGATCGATCGGGTCGACGTTGGGCGGCACGAAGAAGCGCGGACCGTTCGTGCCCCATCTGGTGCATCGTGAGGAACACCTGCGGGTGCCACTGCGTGTAGAAGAACCGCGCGAGGTTGCGGTTCTCCGCCATGTTCATCATGAACGCGTCGCGATTGAGATCGTGGCCGGCGTACTTGTGATACAGCCACGGCATCGGGCCGCCCTCGTACGGCGTGCCCTTCTGCTTCGTCGTACCAGTCGACGACCAGCCGATGGCCGTCGGGGTTGAGCGACGGGATCAGGATGACGACGACGTTCTGCAGCACGGCGAGGATCGCCGGACTCGTCCGGTCGTGGCGAGCAGTATGCAGCAGCTCGTTCGCGGCCTGGGTGCCGCCGATCTCCGAGGCATGAATGCTGGCGCCGATCGCGACGACTGCCTTGTGCGTCGCGGCCAGCGTCCGCGCCTCTTCCGGCGGCAGCGTCCGCGGATCGGCCAGCCGCTGGTTCGTCGTCCTGATCCGCGCGAGATTCCGGATGTTCTCGGGAGCGCTGATGATCGCGGCGACGGTGCGGTTGCCTTCGGTCGTGCGGCCGAGGTCGACGAGCTCGACGCGATCGGACGCCGCCGCGACCTGCTCGAAGTAGCGATCGATGGCCTCGGCCGACGCCAGCTGCCGATCGGCGCCCATGCGGAACCCGAAGTGCGCCTCGGGAGTGAGAACGGGAGCGAGGACCTGCGCTGCCGCGGCCGAAACGCACAGCGCGGCCAGGATTGCTGGTAAACCGAGAAGTCTTTTGCGTCCTCGAGTCAATTGGGGACGCGATCATAACAAACGGGCGTCAATCGGACATCTGATCCAGCTTAGCCAGAAGGTCCGAGAAGCCGCACTGATCGGGATCGAACAGGCTCCACTCTTGTTGGGGAGACGCCGCGCGAGCCTTCTTTCTCGAGCGTGGACGTGCGGCCGACGGGCCTGCGGCGGCCTCCTCGGTCGCGGCCCCCTCGCTGCCGGGCCGGACCTTCGCCACGGTGCTGTCGAGATGCGGCCATGCCGTCGCGCCCACCAGCGGCGTCAGCACCTCGCTGTCGGCCTCTGAATTGGAGTTGGGACGATTCGGTTCGGGGTCGTCGGTGTCGATCACCTCGAGCGCTTCCTCGAAGTCGGCGAGCACATCGTCGCCGCGCGCGCCGGGCTGCGTCGGTGGCGCCTCGATCGCGGCCTGGCTCGTGAGCTCCTCGACGAAGCGCTGCAGATCGATCGGTTCCGACGTGAGCTCGAGGCTGGCGGTGTCGTCGTCCTCCAACGAGTAGGGCCGCTCCTCGTTTGCGGCAGCCTCATCGGTCGGTTCGCCGCTCAGCGCGATTTCCGACCAGGCATCGCCGTCGTCGGCCGGCTCGGATTCCGGCAATGAATCGGTGCCGACGGGCGCCGCATCGATTCGGCACGACGGCTTCGACCTCGAAGAAGACCGGCTCGGGGTTGTCGGCGGCGTCGGCCGACGGGGTGTCGATGGCCGGCAGGCGGTCGTACGCCGCCAGTGGCGGCTCGTCGGCTGCCGGTTCGACGGACCCGGCTTCGGCGGCCGCTGCCGCCGCGGCCTCCTTCATGTCCTCCAGCAGCAAGGCCGCATGGCGGCGCTGTTCGGCGGCGTGTTCCAGATATTCGCGGATTTGCTCTGCGAAGATCTCGGGATCGCAGCCATCCACCGCGTCGCTCGAGCGTCCGCGCAGACGGGACAGCAGGCCGCTGCCCTCCTCTCGGTAGTCGCCGTAGCCTCCCCCCAGCACGGGAATGACGAGCGACTGGACGTGCGCGCCGGCCGCATCGCTTTCGCGGAGCCAGTCGGCGAGGGCGGCTTCGTCTTTTCGTGACAGGAGCAGGGAGGTGAGGATCAGATCTGGCAGGCGCCCGCCGAGCGCCTCGACGGCGTGCTCGGTGGTGTCGCCCGACACGATCTCCGCGTGAAGTCTGTTCTTGGCGATCGCCGCGATTTTTGACGCCTGCCTGCGGTCGGGTTCGATGGCGAGAATCAGCGGCATGTCACGTCCGCGTCATCCAGACGACGAGGACGAGAGCGGCGACGGAGAAGATCACCAGCGGAGCATTCTCGACGCTCTGGTCCTGAATCGCCTGCCAGGTGACCCTCAGGAGCTGCCTGAGCTGCGCGCCGAGCGAGACGATTTCCGACGTCGGCGGCCGTCCGCCCACGATGCGACCCAACTGCATGCGGACGCGCTCGTCCACGATGGCGAGCCCGATGACGAGCGCGCCTGCGCCGCCGATCGCGGTGAATCCGCCCATCATCGACGGTCTCCGCACGGTCGTTCCCTGCATGTGCACCGTTTTCTTGTCGCAAACCGCATTCCGAAATCCGTCATCAACGTGCGCTGATCGCGTAACTCACGATCAGTCTTCCACTTAGTCGCGCGCGAGACAGATGTGTGTTTGGTTGTTCCATTTCGCCACAGCCGGAACGTCCCACGAAATTCGGAGCGGCAGTTACGAATGTGCGCGCCAGGGGCGGGCGCAGCAAGGCTTCGCACCACGCGCGCCGAGGCGGCTCGACGGCAGCTAAACGCCCGACCGCACAGGTGTTTGGCGGAGTTCCCAGCGCCGGAAGCGGCCGCCGTGGCACAGCCGTTGCCCTGTCAAGGGTGTCCACCGATGGCGCGATGAACGCGCGATCGTAGTTTCGTAACACGGACAGGCGCGTCGGGAACCGGCGCGCGGGAGGATCCAGATGTATCTGATCAATCGACTGCGCGCGCTCGTGCGCGACGACTCGGGCCAGGACCTGATCGAGTACGCGTTGCTCGCGGCTCTGATCGCGCTCGCGTCGGTCATCGCGGTCACCCAGGCCGGAGACGCGGTCCGCGGCGTGTGGGAAGCGATCGTCGGGATGCTCGGCAACGTGCCGATCGCGTAGTGGCCGCTCGATGGTGGGGCGGGCGGTCGCGCCCGCCTCACTCGTTTTCACCGGTTCTCGAATCGCTCGATCTGAGAAAGGGCTTTCAGATGAAGGGCATCAATCGGGTCGTGGCGCTGCTCGGAAGCGACTCGGGCCAGGACCTGATCGAGTACGCCATGCTCGCGGGGATGCTGGCGCTGGCGACGGTTGTGGCCACGCAGGCACTGGGCGACGCCATCATCAACACGTTCTTTGTGCGAATCGGCGACTTCCTCAACGGTCTGATCTAGAGCGGTTCGACAGCGATGCTCGAAGGATTGAACGTTCCAATCGTCACGGCCGTCGCGGGATGCGGCACGGTGAGCGCGCTCATCGACATGAGAACGCGCCGGGTGCCGAACCCGCTGACTCTGGGGATCGCGATCACCGGCCTGGCGCTCGCCGCCACCCGGTGGAGCGGCCTCAGCGTGGCGACTGCCGCGCTCGGGCTCGCGGTCGGCATCGCCTTGATGCTGCCCGCGTACGTGTTCGGCGCGATGGGTGGAGGAGATTTGAAATTGTTCGCCGCGCTCGGGACGTTTCTGGGGCCGTGGCCGACCGTGCAGGCGTTCCTGTACACGCTGCTGGCCGGAGGCGTCCTGGCGGTCGTGGTCGCCGTGCAGCGGCGCCGGCTGCAGGAAACGATGGTCAACGCCGCGGTCCTCGTGCGGACGGCGGGCGCGAACGCCCCGGCGATAGAGCACTCGACCAGCAACAACCGGTTCGCGTATGCGCCAGCCATCGCGGTCGGGACGCTGGTGGCGGCGCTTGGGTTCTGAAATGAGGACACCACGCCCGGTCAGACGGCTGTGCGGCGAGCGCGGGCAGGTGCTCATCGAGACCGCCATGACGCTCCCGATCGTGCTGGTGATTTCAATCAGCATCTTCGAGTTCGGCCGTGCACTGGAGGTCTGGCAGTTGCTGAACAACGCGGCGCGCGAGGGTGCGCGCGTCGCCGTGCTCCCGGGCGCAACCAGTGACGGCGTGAAGGAGCGCGTGCTCGAGTGCATGAAAGCCGGCGGCCTCGAGAACCGCGCCGCCCCCCAGGTCACCGTGGTGAACGACGCCGAGATCATGATGAGCGGCAATCCGGTGAGCGCGTCGCGGATCACCATCGCCTATCCGTATTCGTTCAAGCTGTTGAACCCGGTCATGCAACTGATCGCGCCGGGATCGGACGTGGGCACGCCGATCACGATGACGGCGTCGGCCCTGATGCGCAACGAACCGCCGAACTGAAGGGGAACTTATGGCCCGCATGCGTGTATTTCTGGTGCTAGTGCTGGCGGTCGTCGCTGGGGGCGCGCTGGCATTCGGCACCTACAACTACGTCTCCAGCGCGGGGCAGTCGTCCGCGCCGTCCGCTATTCCCAGCAAGCCGGTCGTCGTCGCGGCGACCGACCTGACGCTCGGCGCTGAACTGACCGCCGGTGACGTGAAAGTCATCGAGTGGCCGGCCAGCGCGGTGCCGGCAGAGGCGATCAGCGATCCGAAGGACGTCATCGGACGCGGGTTGATCATGCCGGTCGTCCAGTACGAGCCCATTCTGCCGATGAAGCTGGCCTCGAAGGAGGCGGGTGCCGGACTGCCGCCGGTGATTCCGCCTGGCCTTCGCGCGGTGTCGGTGCGCGTCAACGAGGTCATCGGCGTGGCGGGCTACGTGGTGCCCGGCACGCGGGTCGACGTCCTGACGACCATCAACCCCGGCCAGCAGCAGACGACGATGACGTCGAAGGTCATCCTGACCGACGTGCAGGTCCTGGCGGCGGGCACCAAGCTCGATAACACCGTCGACAAGGACAAGCCGATTCCGGTCAGCGTCGTGACGCTGCTCGTCAACCCGGATGAAGCGGAGCGGCTCACCCTCGCGGCGAGCGAGGGCAAGATTCAGCTCGCGCTGCGCAACCCGCTCGACCGGAGCGCGCCCGCCACCCGCGGCGTGCGGCCGGCGGTCCTGCTGGGGAGCGAACCCGCCACGCGCGTCGTGCCGTCCCCGCGCGCTGCTGCCACCGTCGCACGAGTCCTTCCGTCGGAAGGGCCCCAGGCCACGGTTGAAATCATCCGCGGAGACAAACGCGCGCACGAGGTTGTGCGCTAGCAGGAGTCACTGACATGAACCTCCGACACAAGTTCGTCTGGACCGGTGCAGGAATCCTGCTGGTCGCCCTCGCCCAGACCGGATCGATCGTCTGGGCCCAGTCGCCTGTTCTCTCGGCCAGCGCCGTCGCCGCGCCCAACGCCGGCGCCGCGGTCGACGCCGAGCCCAACTCGGTCCGCCTGCTCGTGGGCCGCTCGGCGGTCCTCGACGTTGGTACGCCGATCGCGCGCGTCTCGCTGACGAGCGCCGAGATCGCCGACGCCCTGGTGACGTCGCCGAGCCAGCTACTGATCCACGGCAAGCTGCCGGGCAGCATTTCGATGTTCGTCTGGGATCGTGCCGGCGCGCTGCGCCGCTACGAGCTCGTCGTGCAGCGTGATCTTGCGCTCTTGTCCGAGCAGATCAGGCAGCTGTTCCCGAACGAGCCGATCGCGGTCCACGCCAACGGCAAGAACGTGGTGCTGAGTGGCAGCGTCTCCAGCAAGGACATGATCGAGAAGGCCGTCAACGTCGCCGCCGGCTACGTCGACAAGAAGGAAGAAGTCACCACGCTGCTGCAGCTCGGCCAGGGAGCGGCGACCAACCAGGTGCTGCTCCGCGTCCGGTTCGCCGAGGTGAGCCGGAGCGCGATGACCGAGCTCGGCGTGTCGTTCGCCGCCAACGGCGCCAAGGACGGCCGGTACTTCGGCCGCTCGACCACGCAGCAGTACGCCGCGCCGGAATGGGATGAGCAGGGCCGCTTCGTCTTCAGCGACTTCCTCAACCTGTTCTTCTTCGATTCGAAGGAACAGCTCGCGGTCGTCGTCAAGGCCCTGTCGGATAAAGGCCTCTTCCAGAGCCTCGCGGAGCCGAACCTCGTCGCCGAGAGCGGTAAGGAAGCGAGCTTCCTGGCCGGCGGCGAATTCCCGATCCCGATCGCCCAGGGCAGCGGCGCCAACATCGGCGTCAGCGTCACGTTCAAGGAATTCGGCATCCGGTTGAATTTCACGCCGACGGTGAACGGCGACCGGATTCACCTCAAGGTCAAGCCCGAGGTGAGCGCGCTCGACTTCAACAACTCGGTCACCCTGGGGGGCTTCCGTATTCCCGCGCTGACCACCCGCCGGACGGAAACCGAGCTCGAGCTGAACAACGGCCAGACGTTTGCCATCGCCGGCCTGATGAACAACACCATGCTGTCGAGCCTTCAGAAGATCCCGGGCCTGGGCGACATCCCCATCCTCGGGCTCCTCTTCCGCAGCAAGGCCGCGCAGAAGAACCAGACCGAGCTGGTCGTGATGATCACGCCGGAGATTCTGCCGAACAACTCGCGCGGCGTGACGCCGAACCTGCCGCGGGCTCCGGAGCGCTTCATGGATCCGCTGCCGCAGAACCGCACGCAGCCCATGCCGCCACCGCCGTTCGCGGCGATGCCAGGGCCCGCGCCGGCGCCGGTCGCCGCGGCGCCGGCCGTCGCCGTGCCCGGTGCTGCCGGACAGGCTCAGAGCGCGCAGTCGGCCGCCGCAGCGGTGTCGGGACTGA
This sequence comes from uncultured Acidobacteriota bacterium, assembly GCA_963825245.1. Classification (GTDB taxonomy): domain Bacteria; phylum Acidobacteriota; class Vicinamibacteria; order Vicinamibacterales; family CAVVIG01; genus CAVREM01. Next base: position 342,179 of record CAWGSJ010000007.1, on the reverse strand, counting down.
CGCCGTCCGCGCCGCGCGTCGCGAACAGCACCGGCGCGGCTCCGGCCAACGCCGCAACGGCCACACCCGTTGCCGTTGCCGTGGTGCCGCCCCGTCAGCTCACCGAGCAGGAACAAAAAGACGCTGAGAAGCGCGCGCGGGCCGAGGCCCAGGCCTACGCACGGGCCCAGGCCGTCGAAGGCAAGCGCATCGCCGAAGAGCGCGTGAAGCAGGACAAGGCGTCCAAGGAGCAGGCCAGGCGCGACGCGGAAGCCGCGAAGAAGGCGGAGGAAGCCTCGAAGAAGCAGGCGGTGATCGACCGCGAACGCCAGAAGCAGATCGACGAGGCCGCGGCCAGGTTGAAGGCCGCCGAGGCGGCGTATCAGTCCGAGGTTGCGCGCCAGAACAAGCAGTAAGCGCCGGTGCGACAACACTCCAGCCCGCGTGCGCCAGCAGGGGCGCGCGCGGGCTGGCATTTTCAACAGAACGGGGTCTGGGGCCCCGAGGGTGAACACGCCAATGACCCGCATCGCGCCCCGACCGGTTAACTAGGTAGCAGGCGCCACATGGCCCATATCGCTGGATTGATTGTCACGACGGACGACGCGTTCAAGAAGCACGTCGGCCGCCTTCTGCGTTCCAGCTCTGTCCCGGTCGGCGTGGTGGACGCCATCCGCGACGGCGCTCCCCCCGAGCTCGTCATTGTGGACATCCGTGACGACGCCGCGGCGGGTCTGTCGAATATCGAGCGGCTGCGGGTGACCGCTCCGGCAGCCGCAATCTTTGCGGTCGCCATGTCGGCCGATCCCGATCTCATCCTGCAGTCGATGCGCGCCGGCGCGAATGAGTTCTTCATCTGGCCGCCCGCGGACGAGACGTTTCACGGCGCCATCCGCCGGATGGCGGCGCGCCGCGAAACCTCGCAGGGCGCGCGGACGGCCGCGCAGACCTTCGTGTTCTTCGGCGCCAAGGGCGGATCGGGCACCACGACGGTGGCGGTGAACTGCGGCGTCGAGCTCGCGCGCCTGAGCAAGCGGCCGACGCTGATGATCGACCTCAAGCCCGGCCTCGGCGAGGTCGCGTTGTTCCTGGGCGTCCGCTCGCGCTACAGCATCCTCGATGCGATCGACAACCTGCACCGGCTCGATCGTGAGTTCCTGAAGGAGCTGGTCGTCAAGCACAAGTCGGGGCTCGAGATCCTGGCGGGCTCGGACAACTTCGATCGCCCTGGCGCCTCCGACGGCAGCGCCATCGAAGAGCTGCTGCGCCTGCTGGCCAAGCAGTACGACTACCTCGTGATCGACGCCGGGAGCCAGATCAATCCCTGTTCAGTTGCCGCGATTTATGCCGGCGAACGGATGTTCCTGACGGCCAACCCCGACGTGCCATCGGTGCGCAATGCGCAGCGCCTGCTCGAGCGGGTGCGCGAGCTCGGCGCCTCGGGCGATCGCGTGCGGCTGCTGCTCAATCGCGCGGCCGAGCCGTTTCCGATTCCGCCGAAGCAGATCGAAACCGCGCTCGGACACCCGATTCATCACATGTTCCCGAGCGACTACAAGACGGTCTCGACGGCGCTCAACTCGGGGGTGCCGCTGTCGCTGGCGGGCGATTCGGAGATCGCCGCGCAGTTCGACCAGTTCGTCCGCCGCGTCCTCGATCCGGGCGCCGGCGGCGATGCCGCGGGCAAGAAAGGCGTGCTGAACCTCGATCGGATTGCGTCGCTCTGGTGATGAAGGCGGACCTCAAGGTCCCGCACGACAACTCGGGAGGCGGACCTGAAGGTCCGCACTACAAGTCAGGAGTTTCGATGGCCCTCGGATCTACCGCCGCTAACCGTCCACCACTGCCCGGTGCGCCGCGCCCCGCTGTCCAGCCGCCGCGGCCCGGCTACGTTGAGCTCAAGGCCAACGTTCACAAGAAGCTGCTGAACCGCCTCAACCTCGAAGCGCTCGCCAACGCCGACCGCACCCGCGCCGAAAGCGAGATCAAGACGCTCGTCAGCGAGCTGCTCAGCGAAGAGAGCATGCCGATCAGCATGGGAGAGCGGGATGTCCTTTACGGCGAGCTCATCGACGAGGTGTTCGGCCTCGGGCCGCTCGAACCGATTCTTCGCGATCCGTCGGTGAACGACATCCTGGTCAACACCTACAAGCACGTCTTCGTCGAGCGCCGCGGCATCCTCGAAAAAGTGTCCGCGACGTTCCAGGACGACGGCCACCTGCTGCGCGTGATCGACCGGATCGTCAGCCGGGTCGGCCGCCGCATCGACGACAGCTCGCCGATGGTCGACGCCCGGCTCACGGACGGATCGCGCGTCAACGCGATCATCCCGCCGCTCGCCGTGGACGGCCCGCTGCTCTCGATCCGGCGCTTTCCGAAGGAGCGGCTGAAGGCGGCCGACCTCGTCACGCTCAAGGCGATGACGCAGCCGATGCTCGACTTCCTGGCGCACTGCGTCCGCACGCGGATGAACATGCTGATCAGCGGCGGCACCGGCGCGGGCAAGACGACGCTGCTGAACGTCCTGTCCAGCTTCATCGGCCGACCAGGAGCGCATCGTCACGATCGAGGACGCCGCCGAGCTGCAGCTGCATCAGGAGCACGTGGCGCGGCTCGAGACACGGCCCCCGAACGTCGAAGGCAAGGGCGCGGTCCGCCAGCGGCAGCTGGTGATCAACTCGCTGCGTATGCGTCCCGATCGCATCGTGGTCGGCGAGGTCCGCGGCGAGGAAGCGCTGGACATGCTCCAGGCGATGAACACCGGCCACGATGGATCGCTGACGACCGTGCACGCCAACACGCCCCGCGACGCCCTGGCCCGTATCGAGACGATGATCGCGATGGGTGCGACCAATCTGCCCGAGAAGGCGATGCGGGCGCAGATTGCGTCGGCGATCCAGCTCGTCTGCCAGCAGACCCGCTTGAGCGACGGCAGCCGCCGGGTGACCAGCATTTCTGAAATCACCGGCATGGAAGGCGACATCATCACCATGCAGGAGATCTTCGTGTTCGAGAAGATGGGTCTCTCGCAGGAAGGCAAAGTGCTTGGACGGTTCCGCGCCACCGGCGTGCGCCCGAAGTGCGCCGAGAAACTCAAGGCCGCAGGCGTTCTCCTGCCGGCAGACATGTTCGAAGGCGTTCTCGAGGTGCGATGATGGGTCTCGCCATCCTGATGTTCATCGTCGGCTTCGGTGTGGTGATAGGCGGGTACGCCCTCTTCATCCGGGTGCCGGCGGCTCTCGAGGCGCGTCGGCTGAACCAGCGCCTCGCCGACATTTCAACGCCGATCGGCGCTGAAGACGGGGAAAGCCTCGTCAAGCGCGCTGCGTCCGGCCCCCTGCCCGCGCTCGACAGGATGATGGCCGAGAGCAAGGCCGGGTTCGGTCTGTCGAAGCTCATCGATCAGAGCGGCGTCAACACCACGCCGAGCGCGGTCATCGTGATCAGTCTGGTCGCGGGCCTTGTCCTGGCGCTGGCGGTCAGCATCCTGGTGCCGGTGCCGTTCCTGCCGATGGTCGGGATGGGCGTGGGCGCCGCCCTGCCCACCTGTGTCTTGATGTTCAAGAAGTCGCGGCGCATGGCGAAGTTCGAGGAGCAGTTCCCGGAGGCCCTCGACCTGCTGAGCCGGGCCCTGCGCGCCGGGCACGCGTTCCAGACCGCGATGGGCATGGTTGCCGACGATTTGAAGGAGCCGGTCGGCCCCGAGTTCCGGAAGACCTTCGACCAGCAGAACTTCGGCCTGCCACTGCGCGACTCACTGTTCCAGCTCGCCGACCGCATTCCGCTGCTGGACGTCCGCTTCTTCACGACCGCGGTCCTCATCCAGCGCGACACCGGCGGCAACCTGGCTGAGATTCTCGACAATCTGGCGCACGTCGTCCGCGAGCGGTTCCGGATCCGCCGTGAGATCCGGACCAAGACGGCGCATGGCCGGTTCACCGGGCTCGTCCTGCTCGCGCTGCCCGCCGGCCTGGGCATCATCCTCGCGCTGATCAACCCCGAACACATGGACCTGCTGTTCTCGCACCCCACCGGGCACCTCCTGATTGGGGTGGCGATCGTGATGCAGATCATCGGGTTCTTCTGGATCCGGAAGATTCTCGACCTCGAGGTGTAACCGTGACGCTGCTTCTTCCGCTGCTCGCGTTCATGTTCGCGTCGCTGCTCGTCGCCGGGGCGGCGCTCTACTACTTCGGCCGGGACTCGGTTGCGATCGAGCAGCGGCTCGGCGAGGTGACCGGCGCCACGATGAAGACGCCGGTCGACACCGGCTACGAGAAGATGGTCGTAGACGGCCTGAAGCGGCTGGGCAACATCGCGCCGAAATCGGTAGGCGAGATGAGCAAGATGCAGCGCCGGTTGGTCGCCGCCGGCTACCGGCGCAACGAGGCGCTCCTCATCTTCGCCGGCATTCGCGTCGGCTTCGCGCTCCTCGTCTTCGTCCTGCTGTCCACGCCGCTCATCGTCAGCCAGAGCCTCGGCACCGCGCTGGTCGGCGCGGTCATCGCCTATCTCCTGCCGGGGATTGTGCTCGGCAGGATGGCCGGGAAACGCCAGCACCTGATTCGGCTGGGGCTTCCCGACGCGCTCGACCTTCTGGTCGTCAGCGTCGAAGCCGGCCTGGGCCTCGATCAGGCGATTCAGCGGGTCGGCCAGGAACTGGCCTTTGCTCATCCCGACCTCTGCGACGAGTTGCGGCTGGTCAACCTCGAGCTGCGGGCCGGCGTCGCCCGTCCGGAAGCGCTGACCAACCTTGGCGAGCGGACCGGAGTGGACGACGTGATCTCGCTCGTCGCGATGCTGGCGCAGACCGACAAGTTCGGCACCAGCGTGGCCCAGTCGCTGCGCGTCCATTCGGACACGCTGCGGACGAAGCGCCGTCAGCGCGCCGAGGAGAAGGCGGCGAAGCTCGGCGCCAAGATGGTGTTCCCGCTGGTCATCTGCATCTTCCCGGCGATCTGGGTGGTGACCATCGGGCCGGCGGCGATCAAGTTCATCGAGGTGTTCGCCCCGATGGCGAAGCAGTAGTAGACAACCATGGCAAACGCGACTCTGGCTCCTACCGATCTGTCGTCGATGACGGCGCCCGTGCCGGCTGCGCCGGTGACGGTGGCCGACACTGGAATTCCTGCCGATCGCCTGACGCAGCTGCTGCTGAAAACGCTGTACACCGGCGAAGCCACGGGCACGCAGGCCTCGGAGAGGATGTGCCTGGCGTTCTCAGTGATTGCTCCGCTGATCGAAGCCGCGCGCGCTCAGCTGCTCATCGAGGTCCTGGGGACGACGAGCGCCAGTTCGGGTGCCGCCGGGTATCGCTATGCCCTGACCGACCTTGGCCGCGACCGTGCCCGCGCGTATCTCGACGCGAACCAGTACGTCGGGCCGGCCCCGGTGCCGCTCGAGGCGTATGTCGCGCAGATCATGGGCATTCGGACGGCGCGCGGGTACATCGACCGCGACCGGCTGCGGGCGGGGTTCTCACATCTGGTCATCGCCGACGAGCTGCTCGAACAGCTCGGGCCGGCCGTCAATGCTGGCAAGGGCCTCTTCCTTTACGGCCCCCCGGGGAACGGCAAGTCGGTCGTTGCCGAAGGACTGGGTCGCTCGCTGGGCGGCGATCTTTACGTCCCCTACGCGATCGACATCGACGGGCAGATCGTGACGGTGTTCGATCCCGTCAATCACGAAATTCTCGAGCCCGCTGCTCAGGAGCGGGGCGCTATCGTCCGGACCGCGCCGCGCGATCGCCGCTGGGTCCGCATCCGCCGACCGGTCATCATCGTCGGCGGCGAGCTGACCCTGGACATGCTCGACCTGTCGTTCAACCCGATCGCCAAATTCCACGAAGCGCCGCTCCAGATGAAGGCGAACGGCGGCGTGTTCCTGGTCGACGATTTCGGTCGCCAGCGGATGCGGCCCGAGGATCTGCTCAACCGGTGGATCGTTCCGCTGGAGAGCCGCGTCGACTACCTGAGCCTCCACACGGGCCGGAAATTCCAGGTGCCGTTCGAGGTGCTGATCGTCTTCGCGACGAACCTCGATCCGCTGTCGCTCGCCGACGAGGCATTCCTTCGCCGTATTCCGTACAAGGTCCCGATCGGCGATCCGACGATGGACCAGTTCACGGAGATTTTCGAGCTGAACTGCAAGCGGAAGGGCCTGCGGTTCCACCAGGTCATGGTGGCGTATCTGATCCGCCGCCACTACACGCCGATCAACCGGCCGCTTCGCGCCTGCCAGCCGCGCGACGTGATCGAGCAGGTGATTGCGCTGTCGCGCTATCGCGGCCATGAGCCGGTCATCACACGCGAGATGATTGACGCCGCCTGCCGCGCCTACTTCGTGGAAGGTGACATCGAGTCCGGAGGGATCGCGCGGACCACAGGGAGCGGCGGTGAAGCGGTCGCCCAGTAGCCTCGAGGTGCACTGATGCTGCTGAACGCGCGCACCGGCGCTCCGCTGGCGAACTCGGTCGAACTGGCGATGACCAGCGCCGAACGCCGCAAAGGCCTGCTCGGCCGTGACGCCATGACGGCCGAATCAGCGCTGGTCATCACGCGGTGCGCCGCTGTTCACACGTTCTGGATGCGCTTTCCGATCGACGTGGCATTCGTCGACTCGTCGGGGATCGTGAAGAAGGTGGTCGAGGATCTCGGGCCATGGCGGATGGCCGGGGCCTTCTTCGCCTCGACCGCGATCGAGTTTCCCGCCGGGACGCTCAAGGGCGGGGCCCTGCGCGTCGGCGATCGTGTCTACCTTACGGCCGAGCCCGGCCGGCGCCCGCTCTGGGCCGCGTAGCTCCGTAGCGTCCGCCTTCAGGCGGACGTGGGACGTCCGGCTAGCCGCCTGCCTTCAACGCAGCGATCGTCGCCCCCAAGTGGGCGCGGGGATCATCCCAGAACTCCACGACCAGCGGATGCCGCTCGAGGGCAGCCTGCACGATGCCGCGCTGCACGCCTCGCCCGCGGCCGTGGACGATCCGCACCTCGCTGATTCCCGCCTCGACTGCGGCACTCACGTACTCCTCGACGACCGAGGGGATGTCGCCTGGCGCGAACGAGTGCAGGTCGATCTCGGGCTCGATGGGAAGGCTGACGGGATCGGCGGGATCCATTTCATGCTTTGCAGTACGTCGCCGTGACCACGGTCTTGATGCCGCCGCGCACCGAGAAGTCGCCGACGACGGTCATCCGGCGCGGCTCGATGCGCCGCGACGAGGTCGTCCAGGATCTGGTTGGTGACGTGCTCGTAGAAAATGCCGCGGTTGCGGAACTCGATCATGTAGGACTTGAGCGACTTCAGCTCGATGCAGCGAGTGTCGGGCACGTAGGTGATCCGGATTTCGCCGAAGTCGGGCAGACCCGTCTTCGGGCAGAGCGAGGTGAACTCGGGACAGCTGATGGCGATCTCGAAGTCGCGCTCGGGTCGGGGGTTCGGGAAGGTCTCAATCGTCGCGCTTGACATACGGCCAGAATTACAGCAATCAGGCCGGAAAACCACTGATTTGTCGGTTGCGCTGGTTTGACACTGGCGAGAAGGGCGCGCTAGCATACGGCGCTTTTTCCGTAGAATCACCGCGATCGTCGCCGTTACGCGCCCGCGGATCGCCGGGAGAAATGACGCGCGTCAAGTGAAGGGGGAAGCCGATGGCTGACGCCCGCAGGATGGGCAAATCGGAGCTCTTTTCGAGCTTCGCCGAACGCTTCGAGGTGAAGCGGACGCAGGCCCGCGAATACTTCGACTATCTGACGGAGCTTGCCGAAAAAGAGCTGAAGCGCTCGGGCGAGTTCGTGCTGCCCGGGATGGTGAAGCTCGTCGTGCAGAAGCGGAAGGCTCGCATGGGCCGCAACCCGGCCACCGGCGAGGCGATCAAGATTCCGGCGAAGACCGTCGTGAAGGCCCGGATCGCCAAGCAGCTCAAGGACGCGGTGCTTACCGCGGAAGTAACGGCACGCTCACGGGCTCGACCGTGCGCGAGACCCCCAGTCCCCACTTGACCGTGACATTCGAGACCCGCGCGGCGGCGGCCACGTCCGCCGCTGCGCGGCGTCCGCCGGACACCCCTCAGGCCGCCGTCACCCGCGCCAGCCACCGGCTGTAGACCGTGGCCGGCACCAGCCGCGCGGTGCGCGCCTCGAGGTTGGCGACCGAATCGCCGTCCAGGATGATTCGATCTCCGGGCGCGAGCAGAATCTCGGCGGCGTAGCGGACTGCGCCCCGCGTCGGTTTCCTGCTCGAAGTACCGGACGCGGTAGATTCCGCGGCCCGACCGCCACGACGTCTGTCTTGATCAGCGTTCTGAACATGAGCGTCCTGTCTTCCTTCGTGCTTCGGCGTTCCGCCATCAGCTCGCCGCCGCCTGCGACTGCACGTCGCGCGCCGGAAACCGCAGGGTGAACGTCGTGCCGCGTCCGACTTCACTCTCGACCGAAATCGTGCCGTCGAGCTGTTCGATGATGCGCTTGGAAATGGCCAGGCCGAGACCGAGGCCGCGGCGCTTGGTCGTCACGAAATCGTCGAAGATCTGCGACAGCCGATCGGCCGGAATCCCCGACCCGGTATCGGCCACCGTAATCTGCACCTGATCGCCGGCGCGCGTGGTCGTCGATCGCGATGCGCCCGCCCGGCCTCGGTCGCCTGGATGGCGTTGGTGATCAGGTTCCTGAACACGCGCCCGAGCGCGAAGCGATCGCCGTCGATGGTCAGCGGGCTGTCCGCGTAGCGCGCCTCGACCGCGATGCCGTTGCGCTCGCCCTCAGCGCGCATCGAGTCGACCATCTCCGACGACCGCGCCGTTGACGTCCATCGGCGAAGCGCTCGATCGGCTTCGGCCTGGCGATGTTGCGCAGGTCGTCCATGAAGCGCTTGAGCGCGGCGACCTCGCGCTCGATCGTCCGCTGGAAGGTTTCGCGCGACTCGGCGTCGATGTCGTCGCGCGGCGAGCAGGCGCGCGCTGTTGCCGAGGTTCTGGATCGGATGTGACAGGTCGTGGAACAGGCCGGCGGCAATCCGCCCGAACATCGCCTGCCGCTCCTGCCGCTTGACGTTTTCCTGCAGCTCGACCAGCCGGTCGGCCATCGTGTTGAAGGCGCGCCCGAGGTCGGTGAACTCGTTGCCGCCGCGGATGTGGACGCGCGTCTCGAGATCGCCGGCCGCGACCGCCTGCGTCGCCCGCTGCAGCGTGAAGATCGGGGCGATGAAGCGGCGGCCGAAGACCAGCCCGACCGCGACCATCACCATCAGCGCGACGGCGATGGCGATCGACAGCTGCCGCTGCAGGCGCCGCGCGCTCGCGTAGGCCTCGCTGGTCGGCTGCTCGACGATCAGCGTCCAGCCGAGCGGCTCGATCCTGGCGGCGACGGCGAGCAGTTCGGTGCCGGTCTCGTCCGTGAACTGCCGCCAGTGCGGCTCGGCCTGGCCGGCCGCGATGAGCGGATGGCCGCTGATGTTGGCCGCCTGTGCCACCAGGGCCTTCTTGTCGGGGTCGCCGTGCGCGACCAGGGCGCCGTCGGGCGCGACGACGAGCGCGAACCCGCGCTGGCCGATGCGGATGTTGTCGACCACCCGCCACATCTCCTCGAGGTTGAGCTCGCCGACCAGCCAGCCGGACGGCTGGTTGAGGCGCGTCAGCGCCACCGCGAACACGCTCGTCGGCAGCAGGTCGTCGTCGACCCGAATCGGCGCCATCGCGACGCCGCTCGAAGAGGACCGGAGCGTCGGTGGGGACCGATACGTCGCGGCGCGCCGACGCGGCTCGAGGCGACGACGCGGCGCTTGCTCGTCGAACAGCGTCAGTTCGCGGAATTCGTGGAACTGCAGGACGTAGTTCCGGAGGATGGTGGTCTGCTGCCACTGCTCGAGGCCGGTGTTCTGGAGCTGAGAGGCCAGCGCCTTCAGGATTTCGGCGTGGCCGGAGACATAGCGGCGGATTTCCTCGGCGGCCCGGGTGGCGACGCCCCGGTTGCCGGTGACGACCGACTCACGCGTGCCGCTGCTGGAGCGAGACGATCGAGACGAGTCCGTAGCCGATCAGCGGCACGACGGCCGCCAGCGCCAGAATCAGCGCGAATTGGCCGCGGATGCCGCTGATTCGGAGGCGGGCCATGGTCAGTTGGGGCCTGTTATCGGGTTATCGGCCGCAGGCCGCCACGAGCGCAGCGTGCTGAGGATGTCGCGTCCGGGCTCGGCTGGAACCTCGAAGCGCGTGCTTACCGCCCGGGCGCGTCGCTCCAGGCCAGGAAAATCGCCGGAGGGTCGTCGACGATGGCCTGCTGAAAGGCGGCCACGCCGGCCTGGTACTCCGCGTCGTTCGATGCCGCTGCGAATCCTATCGAGCGCGGCATCGACGGCCGTGCTGGCGTACTGTCCGCAGTTGTTCGTTGCCCGCGGAATGCCAAAACAAATACGGGCGCAACAACGTTGGGCCGCTGGCAGCATCGATCGAGGTAGGCGTCGAAGTTTCCGCTCTGTAAGCGATCGAAGACACCCTCGACGGACATACTCCAGGATCCATGTCGACGCCGACCGCTTGGAGCTGTTGCTGCACAGTGAGAGCAAGGCGCTCGTGCGTGCGGTCGACGATGAAGACAGGTAAACCTTGGTCTGACCGAGGTCGAGACGTCCCGCGGCGCGTAACGGAAGCCGCGGCGGCGGGATCGTACGCCCAATGAAGAGGCCAGACTGGGCCTCACTGCCGGGCCCGTGTCCGTTCGAGCGCCTCAGCGACGAGCGCGGCTCGATCGATGGCGGCATTCAGAGTGCGCCGGAACTCGACGCTGCGCGAGTGACGGTCGCTTCGCGTTCAGAATGACCATGTATGTGTACGGTCGCTCGAAGGCGAACACCTGGACGCTGGTCGACGGCTCGAGCGAAGTCCAGGGCGTCAATCCCGACTTCGTACAGCATGTCGACCTGGCCGCGCAGCATGTCAGCCCAAGCGGAGCGAATTGAGCGTATAGCTCTTGAACACGATGCGATCGATGAGCGGGCTTGCCCAGGTGATAGCTCTCGTTGGCGAGCATCTCGACTTCGCTGGCGTCGCTGGCTCAGTCGACCTGAAAGGGCCCGGTGCCGATGGTGAGATTGCCGGGCCTCTGAATGGTGGCTTCCAGACCCTCGAAGAGAAAGCTGTCGAACGCCGCTTCAGTGTGAACTCGATTTCATGATCGGACGGCGCCCTGATTTGCTCGACGTCGTCGAAGGCAGGTCCCATTACCTCGGGAAGTTCGCGTCTCGAGCAACGTCGCGCACGGCAGCGAGCTGTGAGTGGATCGCCATCGTGGAACCTAACGTCCTGGCGCAACTCTATGCGGACATTGTCGGCCGTCTTCCGACGACGTGCCACCGTTCAGCGAGCCTGGCCTCGCGGACGGCCGTCCGTGCCGAAAGCGATCAGACCGCTCGAGGGCGAGGCTTCTAACGGCTTCCAGGATGCCGGCGCTCGGACTCTGCCCGGACGTCAAGCCGAGACCCGATGGTCAGCGTTGCGGGTTCTGATCGTGCGTCTGTGGCGAGTGGCGTTCTGCTCGCACCCGACCACGAGCCGTGAACAAGCGCTGCGATCAGGGCCGCCGTGGCGAGACTGGTGACGATGCGATTGCGGCCTTGTCGATCCGGCTCATCCGGGCTGACGCTACTTCTTGGTCATCGGGATGTCGTCCACCAGAATCGGGCAATAGCCCTGCGGCTTCGCCTTGACGGTGGCCTTCTTGATGACGGTGATCTTTGCCATTCTAATCTCTCCTACGACACGCCGGCCGCGGTATGCGCCAGCGAGATGAGCGCCGATTCAAAGCTGGGCTTGTGACAGGTCGGCAGGTTCATGTCACCAAGCTGTGTCTGTGATGCAACCAGGCATCCCCCGGCACAGACGGGGATGAAGGCACAGTCCCCGCACTCTTTCCAGGGATGCAGCCGTTCGAACTTCTCGCGCGCCGTTTCGCGCCACGCCTCGTGGCGGTCGTCGATATGGCCGGTCGAGAGCCCCTTCTCGCCGGTGAAGCCCGGGCACGCATAGAGCGACCCGTCCGGGCCGATCGTGTGCGCGTGCTTCGAATGCACGTGGCACGGGCCGTTGTGCACGCCGTCCGGGGTGGGAAACCCGCGCCGCACCGTCTCCTCGCGGAGAAACGCCATCTTCTCCGCGGCGAAATTGCACGAGTCGCAGGCGCCCGCGGGCGACAAGCCTTCGCCGACCGACGTCATGCACGTGCCGCCGAGAGGCTTCGTCGCCGTCCCGTTCGACCCCACCAGCATGAGCGGGATGATGCCGTTCGCCGTAGCCGCCTGGACGGTCTGTCGGGGACCACGGACGATCGGCTTGAAATTGACCTTCACCAGCTTGTCGGCGAACTCCTGCTCCCGGAGGTAATCCAGCAGCGCCGGATAGCTGTCGACCGTCGACTCGTCGAAGTTGCCGCCGATGGCCACGGCCACGCGATCGGCCACCGCCTGGATGTTCTCGCACGATGCGATCGAACGTGCCCTGGCCGCCGCGCAGCGGCCGCATCCGGTTGTGGGTGTCGCGATCGCCGTCGAGCGTGATCTTGACGCCGCGCAGACCGAACGGCAGCAGGCGGTCCACGATCTCGGCGGTGAGCAACAGGCCGTTGGTGATGATGCTGATGCCGAGATCGATGCCGCGCGCCGCGGCCGCCCGGTGCAGCCGCTCGGAGAGGTAGTACATCACCGGCAGGTTGAGCAGCGGTTCGCCGCCGAAGAACATCAGCGTGACGTGTTCCGGGGAGACGCGATCCATCTCGCGCTCGACCCACGCCGCCGTCCGCGCGGCGGTCTCGAGGGTCATCTTCTCGGCGAACTTGTTGTAGTCGCCGTGGTCGCCCTGGAAACAGTAGTCGCACGCGAAATTGCACTGGAGCGTCGTCAGCACCGTGATGTGCAGCTCCGACGAATCGCTCGTGACGCTGGCGAAGTAGCGATCGAGGGCCCGGTGGTCGGACTGTCGGTCGGCGACCAGGAAGCCGTTCTCGTGCAGCAGGTCGAGCGGTCTCCCGCTCGTCGCCGGTGAGGGCTTCGAACGACTGGAGGCCATTGAGGCGATCGAGCAGTGCCGTGACGTCCGGAGAGACGATCAGCTGCGCATCGGTCAACGTGTTCATCAGGAACACGTCCTCGCGGTTCGGAAGAGGCACACGGACGTTGAAAACGGAAGGCTGCATTCCTCTCCAAACTGCTCGGACCGAATCTTGTTTGCGAGACGCGCTCGAGATTCGCTCGCGCCAGGCTGCAACGCGTGTTCCACAGGGCGCGCGCGAGAGATCGCCAGGGATCGCTAAAGGAAATCACTGATGCGTGGCGGTCTTGCCGTCATCGAGGGTGGATGTCTGTCCGTGTTGCTGGGACAGCGCGTTGACTGGCGGAGGTTGCCCCGGCACTCCGATGCCCCGGAGTTACCGTCGGCGAATCAGAGGATTGCGACGAGTGGTCAACCGTTTGGCCGGCGCGGCCAGTTTTCTACTCGATCACGCGCCGCGTAACCGCCGAGCTAGCTGCCTGACTTCCAGCTTGTCCATCTTATATTTCAAGGTACTCAGAGGTATTCCAAGGTACTCGGCAGTGCCGGTCACGTTCCATCCGTTCTTCTCGAGGGCGCGCAGGATGAAGTTTCGCTCGAAGGTATTCGTGGCGTCCTCGAACAGGCTCTCGGTCCGGGCCCCCTGGGGCTCGAGCTGGGCGAAATGGAACTCCAGCGGCAGGTCCTCTTCCGAGATGTAGTCCTTGTCGCTGACCGCCACCAGCCGTTCGATCAGGTTTTCGAGCTCGCGGATATTGCCAGGCCACCAGTACTTCTGCAGCAGCGTCATCGTCTGCTCGGTGATTCCCTGGATGTGTTTCCGGAAGCGGGTGTTGTAGCGGCGCAGGAAGAAGTCGGCCAGCTGCGGGATGTCATCGGCCCGCTCGCGGAGCGGCGGCAGTTTGATCGGGATGACGTTGATCCGGTAGTAGAGGTCCTCGCGAAACCGCCCCTCCTTGACCGCCTTCTCCAGGTCGACGTTGGTGGCCGCGATCAACCGGAACTCGGTCTTGATCGGCTTGGTGCCGCCCACCCGCTCGATCTCCCCCTCCTGGATGGCCCGCAGGAGCTTGGCCTGCAGGTCGAGCCTCAGGTCGCCGACCTCGTCGAGGAACAGAGTGCCGCCGGACGCCAGCTCGAACTTCCCGAGCTGCTGCCGGTGGGCGCCGGTGAAGGCGCCGCGCTCGTGGCCGAACAGCGTGCTTTCGGCCAGCTCGCGCGGAATGGCGGCCAGGTTGACCGGCGATAAACGGCGAGTCGGCGTCCCCAGACTCACGGTGAATGAGCCGCGCCAGCAGCTCCTTGCCCGTTCCGCTCTCGCCCAGGATCAGCACGGTCGCTGACAGTTTTGCAATTTTGTGCACGAGGTCGACGATGTCGCGCGTGACCCTGCTCGGTCCGACGATGAACTCGCGTTCGGTCTGATCGGCGACCTGGGCCGAGAGCATCATCACCTGTCGATTGAGGTCCTGCCGCTCGCTGGCGTTGCGCACGAGCGATCGCAGCTGGTCGTAGTCGAAGTCCTTGGTGACGTAGTGGTAGGCGCCGTGCTTCATCGCCTGGACGGCGGTCTCGACGTCGCTGATCGCCGAGATGATGATCACTTCGACGAGGCTGTAGTTCTCCTTGAGAATCCGCAGGACTTCGAAGCCGCTGATGCCCGGCAGGCGGACGTCGAGCAGGACGAGGTCGACGTCGTCTCGGTTGAGAATCGGCAGCGCCGCCTCGCCGCTCGCGACGCGCAGCACCCGGTAGTCCCGTTTCAGGATCGCGGTGAGCGTATCGCGCATCCCCTCATCGTCGTCGACGATGAGAACCGTCTTCGGCTTGTGGCTCATGTCGCGGGAGGCAGCGTATTGTCGCAGGCGGTTGACACTGTTGCAAGCCGGGCGATAAGGTGGGTTTCGTTGACTGTCCTGGCGGTGTTCACCCTGCTCGCGGTTGTGATCGCCGTGGCGGCGCTGGCGCGCGCGCGGCGGATCGGCCGGCGGCTCGACCAGGTGGTGGAATCGTATTGGGAGCTGCGATACGAGCACGGCCAGCTGCGCGCGCAGATCGACCAACTCCGAGGCAAATCCGACCCCGCGGTGCCGTCAGGCGCCACCGCCTTTGTGCCGCTCTCATCCATCAAGCGGACCTGACGGTTCGCACAACATGTAACCGCTGATGAACGAATACGACGTCGTGGTGATCGGCGCGGGTACCGGCGGGTACGTGGCAGCGATCCGCGCCGCGCAGCTGGGACTGAAGGTCGCGGTCGTCGAGAAGCAGAAGGCGCTTGGCGGGACATGCCTGATCTGGGGCTGCATCCCGACGAAGGCGCTGCTCGAGCACGCCCACGCGCTGAAGATCGTCCAGCACGCAAAGGACTGGGGCATCTTGATTCCCGGCGACGGGGTTCGCCTCGACATGCCGCAGGTGCAGGCGCGCAAGGATCGGGTCGTCAACGGCTTGACCAAGGGCGTCGAGTTCCTGTTCAAGAAAAACAAGATCGACTGGATCAAGGGCACGGCGCGGTTGACGGGAAGCGGCGGCGTCGAGGTCTTCGAAGGCGACGCGCAGCGGCTGCGCGCACGCAAGGAGATCATCGTCGCCACCGGATCGGCGCCGCGCAGCGTCCCCGGCATTCGGATCGACCGCAAACGCATCATCACCAGCGACGAAGCGATCGGCCTGCGCGAGGTGCCGAAGTCGATCGCCATCCTCGGCAGCGGCGCCGTCGGGCGTCGAGTTCGCGTCCATCTTCCGGCGGTTCGGCAGCGAGGTCACCATATTCGAGCTGCTCCCGCGGCTGGTGCCGGTCGAAGACGCGGCGGTGTCGGCGGAACTGGCAAAGTCGTTTCGCAAGCAGGGCATCGCCGCGCACACCGGGGCACGCGTCACGAGCGCGAACGTGGCCGGGGATCGTCGTCGAGGTGGGAGCGCAGCTCGAGGACGGCAGCACGCAGACGATCCGGGCCGAATATCTGCTCGTCGCAACCGGCCGCGGACCCGGTGACCGATGGCCTCGACGTCGAGCGCGTCGGGCTCGACCTCGAGAAGGGCTACATCAAGGTCGATCCTCAGTATCGGACCAACGTCCCCGGGATCTCGGCGATCGGCGACGTCATCACGCTGGGCAGCGCGCCGCACCCGCAGCTCGCACACGTCTCGTCGGCCGAGGGCATCGTTGCGGCCGAGCGCATCGCGGGACATGAGGTCAGGCCGATCAACTACGATCACGTGCCGGGCTGCACCTATTGCGACCCGGAGATCGGCAGCGTCGGCCTCACCGAGCAGCGAAGCGCAGGAGCGGGGCTACGATGTCCGCGTGGGAACGTTTCCCTTTGGCGTGCTGGGCCGGGCCAAGATGGCCGGCGAAACCGACGGCTTCGTGAAGATCGTGGCGGAGAAGAAATACGACGAGGTGCTTGGCGTTCACATGATCGGCTCGCGATCGACCGAGCTCGTCGCGGAAGCGACCCTGGCGCTGCGGCTCGAGTCGACCGTGGAAGAGCTGATCCGGACGATCCACGCGCATCCCACGATGGCCGAGGCCGTCGGCGAGGCTGCGCATGCCACCCACGGGGCGGCGATTCACTTGTAGGGATTAGTAGGATCGGGCCTTTAGGACCCGACCGTCGACGGCGGCCCTGAAAGTGGCCGCCCTACGAAAGCGAGACCATGTCTACCGATGTCGTGATGCCGCAGATGGGCGAGTCGATCGCCGAAGGCACGATCGTCCGCTGGATCAAGAAGGTCGGCGAGAAGGTCGAGCGCGACGAGCCGCTGTTCGAGATCTCCACCGACAAGGTCGACGCCGAAATCCCTTCGCCGATGGCCGGCGTGCTCACCGAGATCCGTCACAAGGAAGGCGAGACGGTCCCGGTCAACAGCGTCGTCGCCGTGATTGGGCCCTCGACTTCGCTCGGGCCGGCGCCCGCCGGTGCGAAGGCTGCAGCTCCGCCGCCGCCTGCCACAGCAGGGCGACGGCAGCTCGGCGCCGATGTCGGCGACGCCGCGCCGCCGGCGCCCGCAGCACGGCCACAGGCGTCGCGGTCCGAAGCGCCGCCCGCTCGAAAGCCGGCCGCGGCTGCAGCGCCGCAGTCGTCTGAGGAGGCGCTGCGTCAGCGATCGTCTCCGCTCGTCCGCCGGATCGCGAAGGAGCACAACGTCGACATCTCGGAGATCCAGGGCACCGGCATCGCCGGGCGTGTGACGAAGGACGACATCCTCGGCTTCATCGTGCGCGGCGGCCGATCGGGCGCCCGCGCCGAAGCTGCGACGGCCGCGCGCCAGCGGCGCCGTGCGAGACGTCGGCGGGCCCCGCAGCTCCGGCCGCGCAGAAGCCGGCCGCTGCGCTGGCTGGTCAGAGCGTGCCGATGTCGGTCATGCGCAAGAAGATCGCCGAGCACATGATCGCGAGCCGGCGGACGTCGGCCCACGTGCATTCGGTGTTCGAGGTCAACTTCCACCGTGTGGCTCAGATCCGCGAAGCGAAGAAAGCGGAGTACGAGCGTGCCGGCGCGAAGCTGACCTACCTGTCGTTCATCCTGAAAGCCGCGGTCGATGCGCTGCGAGCCGTGCCGATCGTCAACGCCTCGGTCGACGGCGACAACATCGTCTATCACAAGGCGATCAACGTCGGCATCGCCGTCGCGCTCGACTGGGGACTGATCGTTCCCGTCGATCAAGAACGCCGACGAGAAGAACCTCCTGGGCCTGAGCCGGGCGGTCGCCGACCTGGCGAACCGCGCGCGCAGCAAGCAGCTGAAGCCCGACGAGGTCGTCGGGCGGGACGTTCACGATCACGAACCCTGGCGTCTTCGGCGCGCTGTTCGGCATGCCGATCATCAACCAGCCGCAGGTGGCGATTCTCGGCGTCGGCGCGGTCGAGAAGCGGCCGGTCGTCGTCGACGACGCGATCGGCATCAGGCCGATGGCGTACCTGTCGCTCGGCTACGACCACCGCATCATCGACGGCGCCGTCGCCGACGAATTCCTGTCGCACGTCAAGAAGATCCTGGAAACGTGGGATCCGAGCGACGCCTAGAAGTTCGTCGGCTGGGACTCGTTCCCTACGCCGAAGCGCTGTCGATGCAGCGGCAGCTGGTCGAAGAACGGCGGGCCGGCCGCATCGACGACGTGCTGCTGCTCGTCGAGCATCCGCACGTGTTGACCCTCGGTGTCAAAGGCGATGGCGGACGCTCGCACGTCCTGGCCAGCGCCGACGTGCTGGCCGCCCGCGGCGTCGAGATTCACGAGGCGGGACGCGGCGGAGACATCACCTATCACGGGCCGGGGCAGATCGTTGGCTATCCGATCCTCGACCTGCGTCCCGATCGCTGCGACGTGCATCGCTACGTGCGCGATCTCGAAGAGGTGCTGATTCGGACCGCCGCCGATTTCGGCGTGGAAGCGGGCCGGGTTGAAGGGCTGACCGGCGTCTGGACGGGACCGGATCGTCGCGCGAAGCTGGCCGCCATCGGCGTCCGGATCTCGCGCTGGATTACGAGCCACGGGTTCGCCTTCAACGTCGTCGACCGATCTGGCGCTTTTTCGACCTCATCGTGCCGTGCGGGATTGCCGATCGGGGGGTCACGTCGCTCCAACAGCTAGGCTGGCAGGGCAAATTGATGAGGTAGAACGCCGCATCGCCGGGCACTTCCTCGCCGTCTTCGATCGGACGCTCGTCCCTGAAGACTTCGACCGTAACATACTGATTTCAAGCTACTTCAATAGGACCTGACTGGTCGGAATTTTCCGGCTCGTCGAGGGGTTTATACCCGCAGTGAAAGGCCATCTCATGCGGGACGACAACGCACTCTTAGATCGATTGCAGGCCGGCGACGAGCGAGCCGTCGGCGAACTGGTCGACACATACGGCCAGCGAATCTACCAGCTTGCATTCCGGTACCTCAGGAACAGGGAAGACGCGGAAGAAGTGACCCAGGACGTGCTGTTCAAGGTGATCCGGAAGGTCAGCGCGTTTCGAGGCGACTCGGCACTTTCCTCATGGATCTACCGGATCACGTTCAACACCGCCATGTCACGGCTGCGCACCGGGAAGCATCAAACCCTTCCGTCCGACGAGCCGGTGACGATCGACGGCGGCCGCCGCGTCAAGCGGGAGCCCGCGGATTGGTCTGAGTTGGCGGACGAGCGCGTTTTCCGGGCCGAGCTCAGGCGGCGCGTGCTCCGCGCCATCCTCGCGCTTCCGGTGATCTACCGCGCGCCGGTCGTGCTTCGCGATCTGCAGGGGCTGTCCACGGAGGAGGCGAGCGCGCGGCTGCGGGTGAAGGATCAGACGCTCAAGTCGCGCCTGCATCGCGGCCGCCTGATCCTGCGCCGGCAGCTGGCGGATTTCGCTGGCGGTCTCGAGCTGCATCGCGCCGCGGCGTAACTGGATTCTAGGATTCAATCCATTAAGACTTGGGTTGACGCAGTTCCGTCGCGAATCCGTAATCCGGTGGCCGGGCCGCGCTGCGAGGACCGCCACGGACCGCGTGACGCGAGCTCCGTGAGCTCGCGGATCCCCTGAGTCTTCTCGCGCGGCCGTGGATCCTGAGACGGCCACCTCCAACGGCTTCGCGCCAGAACTGCGTCAACCCAAGCGCGGTCATTCTTGAAACGCCGAAATCTCAGATTTCACGTTTCACCCCGGAGCGCTACTGCCGGCTCGATGCGCATTGCGCGCCGCGTCGGCAGCCAGCATGCCAGAAGCGCCACGGCCAGCAGCAGAAGTGCGACGCCAGCATAGCTGAGCGGGTCGTACGGAGCGACCTCGAAGAGCAGAGCCGTCAGGACTCGCGACAGGCCAGCGGCGGCGACGAGGCCGGCGACTGTCCCGATCAGCGCGAGTATCATCCCGTGCGACAGGATCATGTGGAGGATGTCGCGCGGCGTAGCGCCCAGCGCGACACGGATGCCGACCTCACGCGTCCGGTGAAGGACCACTCTGGAGAGCACGCCGAACAATCCCGTAGCGACCAGAATGAGCGCGATGGCGCCGAACGTGTTCATCAGCAGAAACACAAACCGCTGGCGTCCGAACGCGCCCGCGTACGAATCGGACAGCAGTGCGATCCGCTCGAGCGGCTGTCTCGGGTCGACCGCCCAGACCCGGGCTTTGATCGCTGGAACGACGGCTGCCGCGTTGGCGGCTCTCACCAGCACGACGTGGCGTGTGTACGTCCGCCGCACCGGTGACGGAGCTCCTCCCGGCCGGGAATCAACCCCGTAGTAGAACGGGTAATAGATCTGCAGGGCCGACCGCTCGTCCGGCCTCGTCCGAGCCTCGACGTTGCCCACGATTCCCACCACGGTGGCCCACGGCGCTTCCTGGCCGGTTCGAAAGCGGCGGCCGAGAGCGCTCCCATCGGGCCAGAATCGCTCAGCGAGCATCCTGTTGACGATGATGGAGTCCTCGGGCTCCTGCGCGCGAAACGTCCGTCCGTCGAGGACCGGGATTCGCAGGACGTCGAAATAGTCGGCCGTCACCCAGTTTGCAGCGATTTCGTTCTCCGACAATGCCACGACGCTGCCTTCTGCTTCGGGCATCCCGAAAGTAACTGCCAGTTCGCCGGGCGGAACGCCCAGCGCGACGGCGGTTCCAGCAACGCCCGGCAGGCTGCTGATGCTGTCGCGGACCTGGGAGGTCATCGCCGCTCGATGAGTCGGGTCCGAATATCGATCGTTGGGCAGGTTCATCTGGAACGTGACGACGTTCTGAGGGTCGAAGCCTGGCTCAATCGCATAGAGGCGGAACATGGTCCGTGTCATCAGCCCCGCCCCGACGAGCACGACGATCGAAAAGCCGACCGAACTGATCACCAGCAGTCCCGAGCCCGCTGCGAAGCCGTGCTGCCGAATCGCGCGCTGCGTGGAGCCGCGCAGCGCCTGCTCGAGGTCCGGCCGCGATCCCCGTACGGCCGGGAGCAGGCCGAGCAGGATGCCGGTCCCGATCACGATCGTCGCGGTGAACACGAGCACGCGCGCGTCGACTTCGATGCTGGTCGTCGTCATGAACATCAGGTTGGCCGGGGCCGCCGCAATCACGGCGTCGACGCCCCACGATGCGATCAGGGTTCCCAGCCCCCCCGCGAATGCCGCCAGCAGCAGGCTCTCGGCGAGGACCTCGCGGATCAGCCGCGACCGGCTGCCACCGAGCGCAGCCCGCAGAGCGAAGTCGCGTTCGCGGGCGATCGTCGAGGCGAGCAGCAACTGGGCGACGTTCGTGCATGAGATGAGCAGTACGAACCCGACGGCGCCCAGCAGGACCAGCAGGCTTCGCCGGGCGATATCGTTCACACTCGCGATGCGTTTGCGCTCGAGCCGCAGCGTCCAGGTCTGTGGGACCGGCATGTCCTGCTGCAGCGCCTGGGCGAGGACGTTCGCGCGGGCCTGTGCCGCCTCGATCGAGGTGCCAGCCGGTATCCGTCCCACGCCGAAGAAGCCGCCGGCGCCGGTCTCGATTCCGGCGTTGGTTCCATCCACAGGTACATAAGCAGCTTCGTCGGCCGTCATCAGTCGAAAGCGTCGGGGCATCACGCCGACGATTGTGTGAGGCCGATCGTTCAGATCGATGTCGCGGCCGACTACGTCGCGGGATGCCGCAAACCGTCGTCGCCAGAGTCCGTCAGAGATCACAACGACGCGCTCCGCTTCGGCACGCCCTTCACCGCTCGCAAATCGGCGGCCGAGCGCCGGCTGGACCCCGAGCATCGAAAACAACTGCGGTGTCACGGCAAACCCTGTGATTCGCTCGGGCTCGCCTTCGCCGGTCACGTCCCATTGCCGCGGCGCGTAGCCCTCGAAAGCCTCGAACAGCGCCGGCTGCCGTTGCCAGACAGGAAATCGCTCCGGCCTGAGCGTGTTGCCTCCCTGTCCATAGGCGGTGACGAGTCGATCCGCTGCCGCGAAGGGCGGCGGCCGCAGGATCGTCTGATCGACGATGCTGAAGATCGCAGTGGTCGTGCCGATGCCAATCCCGAGCGTGGCCACCATCAGCGCCGTGGACCAAGGGTGCCATGCCAGTCGTCGCCAGGCGAACCGCACGTCCTGCCAGATGCCGTCAAACACTTGTCACTCCGCTGCAGCCCCTGTCACACGGTGCAGAAGGCCGATACGTGACCATACATGAAGAACACGTTGCGAAATAACTTCCGCGGGTGGCCGTGAACGGGGCCGCCCCGCCCGGCGCGGAGGCGTCGCCCGTGACCAGGGCTTTTCGCCGAGCACCGGGTGGGGCTGTTCACGGCCAGGACCCGCCAGAGGCTAATTTCGCAATGCGCTCGAAGAACCGTGCCACGCGCGAGACAAGGGATCTGGCGGCCTTCTCGCGAACGCGCCCGATTGACTTCGCAACGCCGTCCGGATCTGGCGAGACGGCGTCCCACAACCGGACACTACGCGATGAGGTGTCAGAGGCTCATCGCGTTCTCGAGCACAACGCGGTCGTGCGCGCTCAACGCCATGTTTTCGACCAGCGCGACGCCGTCTGGCCCGAGCCGCACGGGCAGGGCGGCCGCCTTGAATCGCGGCCCTGCGAGTCGTCCGGAGCGATGAATGCGCTGATCGACTGACGAGAGCGCCCCAGTACCGCTAGGATGGCCTTGGCGGCAGCGGCCGCGAGTGCGATCGGACCTGGCGGCCAGAGCGGCGCGACGCGGGCGGCGATTCTTCGTCCTGCAGCCTGGTCGAGGACGGAAGTCGCCAGGAAACCGCCGATCGTCGCTTCGTCCCAGGGGATGACGACCTGGGCCGGCGGGATACCGACCAGGGTCAGCGCGACATCTTTCGATGACGCGTCAGCTTCGAGGGCGACCAGCGCGCGGACCGCTGATGCCAGCGCCTCGGGGGCCGTTCCAAGAAGGCGCTCGCGCGCGTAACCGAGTTCCCTGACCCCGCGTTCGACGACCTCCCGCTGGGATGCCCCTGCGGCGATCACCACGCTGCGCTCTGCGGTCCCTCGCAGGCGCTTCAGCATCAGCAGCGCCTCGTCACCTTGCCACTCGCCGCCGCGTACCCGGTCGGCAAGAACGATGACGTAGCCTGCCAGCGGTGCTGCGAGATCAGTCGTGCCCGCTGACCCGCGTCGCGAATTGCTCGACTGGCGCCGCCTGCATGATGTCGAGCGCCTTGCCTGCCGCGACCTGTCCGGCATCGTCAACCAGGCGGACGATCGAAGCGCTCTCCGAGCGCGCCAGGATGTGGGCGAGCGTGCCGCCCAGCTCACCCGCTCCGAGGATGACGACGTCGACGACGTCGCGCATAGGTCCGCGTATTGTACTGATATGGTGCCGTTCGGCGTTCGCATGGTCTCGTGTGCGTTCGGCGTTCGTCGACGAACGTCCGAACGACGAACGACAGGATCTAACATAGAGTCGTCATGCAAACCTTGACCGGGAAAGTGGCGTTCGTCACCGGCGGGTCACGTGGGATCGGTCTGGCGATCGCACGCGCGCTGCTGGCGGAGGGCGCGCAGGTCACCATCACCGGGCTCGACGAGGCGCACCTGTCGGCGGCACGGCGTCAGCTCGAGGGTGCAGGCCCCGGATCCGTCGAAGCGCTTCGCGCCGACGTGCGCAAGTACGACGACGTCCGGCACGCCGTCGACGCGACCGTGGCGCGGTTCGGCGGCCTCGACTACCTCGTGAACAACGCCGGCGTCGGCGTCTTCGCCGACGTCGCCGACATGACGCCCGAGCAATGGTCGCGTGTCATCGACACGAACCTGACGGGTGTCTTCTACGCGTGCCACGCGGCGCTGCCGCACCTGCGCAGGCGCGGCGGCGGCTTCATCGTCAACATCAGCAGCCTCGCCGGGAAGAATGCCTTCACCGGAGGAGCCGCGTACTGCGCATCGAAGTCCGGGCTTGAACGCGTTCAGCGAAGCGCTCATGCAGGAAGTCCGCTACGACAACATCCGGGTGAGCTACGTCATGCCGGGATCGGTCGCGACCGGGTTCTCGGGCAACGATGAGGCGCGCGGATCCGACTGGAAGATTTCGCCGGACGAAGTGGCGGAGGTCGTCCTCAACCTGCTCCGCCACAACCCGCGCAGCCTGCCGAGCCGCGTCGAGCTGCGGCCGTCCAAACCGCGGAAATGATCTCCTCCGAAGGTGCTATGTCCGTATTCGAGAAGCACCGCGACACGCTCGAACAGCACGAAACGATGATGGGCAGCGCGCGCGGTCGCCTGGCGGTCGCGCTCGACCTGCTGACCGATTCGCTGGCGCTTGTCGGCCAGCACGGCGTCTACTGCCGCAGCGAGCGTTTTCCGGGAAAGCCGAAGATGGACATCGCGATGGTGCTCGAGCAGCTGGACGATGCGAAGCAGCTCGTGCAGAGCGCGATGGAGGAAATGCGAACGAAGCGGGCCTGAAGGCCCGCACTACTTCAGATGTAGTGCGGACCTTTAGGTCCGCGAACCTCACCGGATTCGGTCTTCCAGAACGTCCTCGTCCGCCGCTCCGACTGCAGCGTCGGCGACCGGAGCTGTTGAAGGTCCCCACCGCGACTCGATCACGAGCCAGATCACGCCGGGGACGCAGAACAGCGCCCCGAGCACGAACGACATCCGTCGCGGACTCCAGCCGGCCTGGTCGAGCGCGTACGCGGTCAGATAGCTCGACGCGGACGAGGTGAGCGTCACGAGCGCGAGCTCCGCGGCGAACACCCGGCCTCGAAATCGATCCGGCACCTCGAGCTGCAGCAGGACCGTGCTGAACACCCACAGGATCGCGCCGCCGAAATGGGCGAGGAGCACGCAGAGCGCCGCCAGCGGCAGCGTCGGCGCGAACGCCAGCGCGACATAGAAGACGCCGACGATGAAGTAGGCCGGGCCGATCGATCGACGCAGCCCGGCCGGCTGCTGGCCGAGGATCCACCGCAGCGCGATCGGTCCGAGCGCGGCGCCGATGCCGCGAGCACCGTAAAGCACGCCGATTCCGGCGGCCGTGCTGCCGCCGACCGGGAACACCCGCTGGCCGAAGACCGACAGGAGCAGCAGCACGCCGCCCGCCAGCCCCCAACCCGCCTTGACGAACATCAGCGCCGCGACGTGCGCCCGGGCGCGGACGTAGCGCAGGCCTTCGAGCAGATCCGGGATGCCGGTCAGCGCGAACCATCCGGACAGCGGCGGCGCCGGCGGCGGCGTCGAGTCGTAGCGCGTCTGCGCGATGAAGTACGACGACGCGAAGAACGAGAGCGCGTTGACCACGAACGCCACGTTCCGGCCGGCCAGCGCCGTGACCAGGCCGCCGATCGATGCGCCGAGCGCGAGCATCGCCGACCACGTCGCGCTCGACAGCGCGTTGGCCGGCATCAGCTCGCGCGGCGACGTGATGTTCGGAATGGTGGCCGTCCGGGCCGGTTCGAAGAACGACGTGGCGCGCGACCGTCAGCGCCATCACGACGTAGGCGATCCACACCTGGTCCGGCCGCCGGACGAGCAGCAGCCCGAGAATCAGCACCCCGCGCAGGATGTCGGCCACAATCATCAGCCGGCGCCGGTCGACGCGGTCGACGACCACGCCAGCCACCGGGCTGACGATCGCCACCGGCAGGAACTGGACGATCAGCATCCACGCGACCATCGTCGCCGAGCCGGTCAGGTCGAGGACCAGCGCGAACACGGCGACGGTGTTGAACCAGTCGCCGAGCTGCGAGATCGTCTGGCCGACGTAGAGGAGACGGAAGTTGCGGTTCTGCCTGAGGAGAGCGAGATAGGGATTCACGCGCGACTATAATTCTCGCCGATCGATGCTCGAGTCGGTTGCCCACTACAAGATCCTCGAACGCATTGGTGCCGGAGGTGTCGGCGAGCTGTATCGGGCCCGCGACACCCAGCATGGACGGACGGTCGCGCTCAGGGTCGTGCGGCACGATCTCGTCGCCGATGCCCAGCGCCTTGCCCGTTTCCTCGAAGATGCCAGGAAGACCGCGGCGCTCTCGCATCCGAGCTCGCCACCGTGTTCGAAACCGGCGAGGATCAGGGCCGTCTGTTCCTCGCGTCCGAGTACGTGCCCGGCCAGACCCTGAGGGGAGCGATTGGCGGCCACGCCATCAATCCCGCGGCGGGCGGTCGCATTCGCGGCGCAGATTGCCGACGCGCTCGCGGAGGCGCACTTTGCCGGGATCATCCACGGCGACCTGCGGCCCGACAACGTCATCGATCACGCCGAAAGGGAACGCCAAGGTCCTCGATATCGGGCTGGCGGTCTGGACGGAGGGCGGTGCGGCCCGGCACGAGCAGGACGCGCCACCACGACGACGGCGTTGCAGGACGGAGTCGTGGCTCGCACGGCCCCCTACATGTCGCCGGAACAGGCGCTCGGCGAAGCGGTCGATTACCGCACCGACATCTTCTCGCTCGGCGTCGTGCTGTTCGAGATGCTCACGGGCCGCGTGCCGTTCCTGGCGTCGGCGGCGACGGAGCTGACGCAGGAAGCGGTTCACGGTCCGCTCGTTCCGCCGACGACGCTCAATAAGTCGCTACCGGCCGAAATCGACGCCATCGTCGAGCGGATGCTCGCCAAAAGCGCGGCCGAGCGCTACGAATCGGCCGCGACGGCGGCCGCCGAGCTGCGAGCCGTCTCGAAGATTCTCGAGGCGCGCCCTGCCGCACCGCCGCCGGGTCGGGTTCGGCGCGTCGCAGCGCTCAGCTTTGATCGCGGCCGTCGCAATACTTGCGGCGATAGCAGCGCTGATCTGGTTCGCGACGCGGATTTAGAGCGGGAGGACCTAACGGGCGGACCTGAAGGTCCGCACTACAACGCTCTCGCCAGAATTTCCGGCAAGCGCTGGGTGAACGCCGAGCGCGCCAGGACGTCGTCCACGCCGGCCTTGCGCGCGGCTTCGATGACGTCGGTCTGCACGTGCGAGACGAACCCGACGGTCGGAATCTTCGTCAGCGCGGGGTCGGCCTTCATCTGTCCGACGGTGCCGAGCGGATCGGTTCGCGGGTTGTTCAGATCGAGGATCACCAGCGTGGGCGGCGAGCTCCGCATCTCGGCGAGCGCCGCATCGGACGATCGCGCGAACGTGATCGGCACGCCGAGCTGGGCGGCGGCCGTCTTGATCTTCGACGTGAACATCAGATCGTCGAGGATTGCTAGAATCATCTGCGTGATCATAATCGAGACGCAAGCGGTCGGGCCGTTCTTCAAGAACGGCTTCGTGGTGGCGTGCCCGAACACCGGCGAGGCGGTGCTCATCGATCCCGGCGACGAGGTCGCCGAGCTGCTGGACATCGCCGGCAGACGGAAGTTCGCTGATTCGGCACATCCTGCTGACGCACGCGCACGTCGATCACGTCACCGGCGTCGCGGCCGCCAAGCGCGCGCTCGGCGTGCCGGTCTACCTGCATCGCGACGACCTGTTCCTCTACGAGCGGGCGGTCGAGATGGGCCGGCATGTTCGGCCTGTCGGTCGAGCCGCAGCCGCCGATCGATCGAGTTCTACGCGCCCGGCGAGGTCATCGCGTTCGGCGAGTGCGAGGCCACGCCGCATCACACGCCGGGCCACTGTCCCGGCGGCGTCTGCCTGCAGATTGGGTTGAAGCAGGAGGCCGGCAAGGACCTCTTCGTCGGCGACACGCTGTTTGCCGGATCGATCGGCCGGACCGACCTGCCGGGCGGCGACTACGCGACGCTCATCGCGTCGATCCGGACCGTGCTGTTCGCGTTCGGAGACGACGCCCGCGTGTATCCGGGGCACGGCCCGGCGACGACGATCGGCGAGGAGCGGCGGACGAATCCGTTTCTGACGTCGAGGCTGATCAAGCGTTCACGTCTGTCTCGACCTTCAGCTCGACCCGGCCGATCCGCAGCCGGTCGCCGCTCGTCAGCCGCGCGCGCTCGATGCGCTTGTCGTTGACGAACGTGCCGTTGGTGCTGGCGAGATCGATGACCTCGAGGTTATCGAGGCCCGCTTCGAGGCGGCAGTGCAGGCGCGAGACGAGCGCCGCGTCGACGATGAAATCGGCGCGCGGCGCGCGGCCGACGGTCTTGATCGCCGCCCGGCGAGACGCGAAACGTAACCGGTCCAGCTTCGGATCGGCGGCGTGCAGGATCCACATGCGCGAATCAGCGAGCGGCGGCGGGCGAGCGTCTTCTGCAGCCAGGTCAGCGAGCGCGCCGGTGACGGCGGGGCTGACCGTGCGGTCCGTGAGGGTGCCGTACTCGTCGATCTCGCCGGTCGTCGCCGGGACGAGCAGGTGGTTGACGCCCGGAACGCGGACGACCTCGACCGAGCCGCGGCGGCGGGCGCGCGCCAGCTGCTCGAGGCGGTCGGCGTTCGATGGCGGCACCTGCGGGTCGAGCTCGCCGTGGACGATGAGCAGCGGCTGTTCGACATCGCGCATGATCCTGCGCCGGGTCGAACGCCAGGAAGCTCTGGAACCACGGCGTGTCGGCCTGTCGCCGGAGCTCGGCGGCGATCGCCTTCCCAGCCCTTGCCCGGTCAGCACCGCCTTCTGAATCTTCTTCTGCAGCGCGATCGGCGGCCTGCTTGTCCGCGTCGGGGCGCGTCGATCGCTCGAGCGCCTCGTCACCTGCGCCAGGTTGGCTCGGCGCCGGTGCGTCCCGATCGTGGCGACGAGGACCAGCGCGGCGATCCGGTCCTCCTTCGATGCCGCGATCAGCGCGACCGGCCCGCCCTCGCCGTAGCCGACGACGGCGATGCGCCGTCGGTCGACGTCCTTGCGGCCGCCGAGAGACCGGACGGCCGCGCGCAGGTCGTCGGCGTAGTCGGCGAGCGTCGCCGCTTCGGGGCGGCCGCCGCTCTGGCCGACGCCGCGCTTGTCGTAGCGCAGGACGAGGAAGCCGGCATCGGCGAGCGCGCTGGCGAGCTGGCCGAAGATCGGGATGCCGGCGACGGTCTCGTCGCGATCGGTCGGTCCGGAGCCGCCGACGAGCACGACCGCCGGCAGCGGCGTGCGCGTCGGCGTCCGCGGGCTTCGAGAGCGTGCCGGCGAGCGAGAAGCCGTTGGCCGGGACGCGGACCTGCTCGTCGTTCGGCCGCGACACCGTCACGCGGCGCGACGAGACCGACGCGATGTCCTCGCGGACGACGTCGAGGCTTTGCGCGGGCATGCTGACGCGCAGCAGCCGTCCGGTTTCGTCGCCCCAGATCTCGACCGGCGACCGGCGGGCCGGCCGGCGCCTCGAGCGTGATCGGCGTCCGCCGTGCCTTGATGATCGCGGCTCGACGGTCTGGATCTGCTCGTCGATCGGCGCGCCGACCGTGATCGACGCCGGGCCCAGCGGGGCGATGTAGACCGGGAGTTTCGCGCCGGGCTGCGCGCCGTGAAGCCGGGCCGCGAGCGCTTCGTACGGCGCGAACACGAGATTCGGCAGCAGGATCGCCGCGTCGTCGATGGTGTCGGATCTGACCCGAGCCGGTCGCGCCGGTGCTGATCTCGTTGCTGGCCGACGTGCCGGTGACGACGGTCTTGCAGCGTCGTCGCCTGGCCGCGCGTGCGTGGCGTCGATGGACAGGCTCGAGCGGTTTCCAGTCGGCGTCGTACCGCACTTCCAGGTTGCGCGTGATGACGTCGAGCGGCGGCCCGAGTCGGCCGGCGCTCGTGAAATCGTCCACCCGGTCGCGGTGCGTGCGACCGTGACCTGCTCGCGTGCCGACCGGCACCGCGCGAAGGAAGATCGTGAAGGTCGAGGCGTGCCGGCGCGACGGCTGGTGCCGCGCCGGTTGAGCTGTCGGCGATGCCCGCGCACGCCGCCAGCGCTCCCGCCAGAACGGCGCAGCAGAGCGCGGATAGAATGAAGCGAGGGCATGCCTCAGCATAGCAGCTATCAACCTGAGCCGCGCACGCGCGGCCGCCGATCGTCGACCGCTCCGACCGCGGCGTGGGTCGTCGTGTCCGGAGCCGATCGGCGCTCGTACCTGCATGGGCTGCTGACCAACGACATCGCGGCGCTCGAGGCGGGCCAGGGCTGCTACGCCGCGTACCTCACGCCGCAGGGCCGGATGATCGCCGACCTGTGGGTCTACGAGCTCGGCGACGTGATGCTGCTGTCGCTGGCGCGCGACGTCAAGGACGCCGTGCTGGCCAGGCTCGATCAGTTCATCTTCACCGAGGACGTGCAGCTGGGCGACGTCACCGAGACGTTCGCCGCGACGGCGATCGTCGGGCCGCGCGCCGCCAGGCGTCGTCGCGGACGCGATCGGCACCGCCGGTCGAGCGACTGGCGCAGCTGCCGGAGCACGGCAACGTGCGCGTCGACGTCCAGGGGCAGCCGGCGATCGTGCTCGCGACGACCGACACCGGCGAGCCAGGGTTCGACGTGCTCGTCGGAGCGCCCAGCATGCAGCGGCGCTGCGCGAGCGGCTTCACGCAGCCGGCGTCGTCGATGCCGATGCGGCCGCCGCCGAGGCGCTGCGCATCGAGGCGGGCGTGCCGAAGTTTCACCGCGACATGGACGAGGAGACGATTCCGCTCGAGGCCGGCATCGAGGCGCGCGCGATCAGCCTGACCAAGGGCTGCTACGTCGGGCAGGAAGTCATCATCCGCGTGCTGCACCGCGGCCATGGCCGCGTCGCGCGCAGGCTCGTCGGGCTGACGCTCGAACGGCACGGCTGCCCCGGCGCCGGGATCGCCCGTGCAGGCCGACGGCCGGGAGATCGGCGCGGTGACGAGCAGCGCGTTGTCGCCCGCGCTCGGGCAAGCCGATCGCGCTCGCCTACGTGCACCGCGACTTCGTCGCCGCCGGGACGCGTCGGTGTGACGCGTCAGACGGCGTCGTCGATGGCGCAGTCGTGCACAGCCGTACGCCGTTCGTCGAGTCCGCCTAGCGGTCCGACACGCTAGCGCGTCAGCAGCGCGATCAGCTCGGCGTCGGCCGGCGGAAACTGCGAGCGCCGCCAGGTCGCGCCGCGCGACCCAGCGCATCTCCTGGCCGAGCTGCGGCCGCGGCTCGCCGCGCAGCTGCGCAGCGGAAGAAGTGCAGCTCGACGCGCCGGTCGGCGTAGTCGTGGGTGGTCGACGAGCAGCTCGGCTTCCGACCGACGGCGTCGACGGCCAGCTCCTCGCGCAGCTCGCGCGCCAGGCACTGCTCGAGCGTCTCGCCCGGCTCGCACTTGCCGCCGGGAAACTCCCAGTGCCCTGCGAGGTGGACGCCTGCCGGCCGCCGCGTCACGAGGAAGCGGCCGTCGCGCTCGATGACGGCGGCGGTGACGACGATCGTGGTCATTCGGCGCTGCGGCCGCGCGGACGGGGACGAGCGGCACGCCGTTGGCCATCGGGCAGACGAGGCACTTCGGGTTGCGCGCGACGCAGACCATGGCGCCGAAGTCCATCAGCGCCTGGTTGAAGTCGAAGACGTCGCGTCGGCGGCACGAGCGCCTCCGAGACGCGCCCAGAGGTGCCGCTTCATCGCGTGGCTCTTCGGATCGCCCTTGCCGACGAACACGCGAAACAGCACGCGCGCCACGTTGGTGTCGAGAATCGCGGCGCGCTGGCGGAACGCGAAGCTGCGGATGGCGCCGGCCGTGTACGCGCCGATGCCCTTGAACGACAGCAGCGTCTCCTCGTCGGCCGGCAGCTGGCCGCCGTAGCGCGCGACCGCCTCGCGCGCGATCGTCTGCAGCCGCTTCGGCCGGATGTTGTAGCCGAGCGGATACCAGGTCGGCGGTCACGTCGCGCTTCCGGCGCCGCGGCCAGCGCGTCGAGCGACGGGTACTTGTCGAGCCACTCGCGCGTACTTCGGCAGCACGCGATCGACCTGCGTCTGCTGCAGCATGATCTCGGAGACGAGGATGTGGTACGGGTCGTCGGTCTTCCGCCACGGCAGATCGCGGCCGTGGCGGCGGTACCAGGTCAGCAGCCGCTGCCGGAAGCGGCGGCGGTCGGGCGGCGCCGGGATCGGCAGTGCGTGCAGGCGTCGTGCGCTTCGGGCGTCTGCTTCGCGGGCATCTCGTATAATCTCGGTCGGCCGTGAAAATCTACACGCGCACCGGCGACGCCGGCGAGACGTCGCTCTTCGGCGGCACGCGCGTCAGCAAGGCCGACGCCGCGTCGACGCGTACGGCGATGTCGACGAGCTGAACGCCTGGCTCGGCCTCGCGCCGCGCCGCCGGCCTGGACGCCGATCTCGACGAGGCGCTCGTCCGCATTCAGCGCGACCTGTTCGCGCTCGGCGCGCAGCTCGCCGATCCGGCGCGAGCGGATCGCGGAGCGCGTGACCAAGGCGGCGCTCGGCGACGCCGACGTCGAGCGGCTCGAGGAGCTGATCGATCGGCTCGAGGCCGAGCTGCCGCCGCTGCGCCGGTTCATCCTGGCCGGCGGCGTCGCCGGCCGGCGCGGCGCTGCACGTGGCGCGCACCGTCTGCCGGCGCGCCGAGCGCCGGATGGTCGCGCTCGACGCCGGCGCCGGACGCCGTGCTCGTCCAGCTACGTCAACCGCCTGTCCGACCTGCTGTTCGTGCTGGCGCGCGTCGTCAATCATCGGGCCGGCGTGCCCGAGACCGAGTGGTGAGCGCAGCGGTCATCGCGGCCTCCACGTCGCGTTTGACCGCGTCGAAGACGGCGCGCGCCAGCTCCTGCGACACGCGCTCGCGAATCGCGCCGCACTCGACCAGCACGGTGCCCGTGACGGTCTCGATGCGCGACGTCCCAGCGATCGCGGGCGATGCCTTCCGGCCGATCCTCGAAGCCGGTCGGCGTGACGGCGCGCATCGCGGCGGCTGCCGCCGCGACGACACGGCGGCGATTGGCGAGCCGTTGATCAGCACGCGGACGGCGGCGATCAGGTCCTTGTCGATCGACCGGTCGCCGTAGTAGAAGCGCGCCGCGTCCTCGGAGAACAGCACCAGGTCGTCGGCGGTCGGGCAGCTCGGCGATGATCGTCGCGGCCGCAGCGCCCGCTCGGAGTCGCGCGCGCGCTGCCGCCGGCGCCGGTAGAACTGCAGCGTCGTCGCCAGGCTGGCGGCGACGACGAGCAGGGCGAGCGCGACGATGCGCGGCGACGAGGTCACGCATCTGCGATACCGTAGAATGCCGTCGGTGTCCGCGCTGGCCCGAGCCGCTCGCCGCGCGCCTACGCGGCGTGCGAGGCGCTGGCGCAGTCGCACTACGAGAACTTTCCGGTCGCGTCGCGGCTGCTGCCGGCGCGCGATGCGGCCGCACGTCGCGGCCGTCTACGCGTTCGCGCGCGTCGGCCGACGACATCGCCGACGAAGGCACGCGACCGCCGGCGGCGCGAGCGGCTGCGGCTGCTGGACGCGTGGCAGCAGCGGCTGCACGAGTGCGGTCGACGGCACGATGCGACTGCCGGCGACGAGCCGCGACGAGCTGATTTCGTCGCGCTCGGCCACTCGATCCGATCGCTCGATCTGCCGGTCTCGCTCTTCGACGATCTGCTGAGCGCGTTCGGTCAGGATACCATGACGACTCGCTACGCCTCGTGGGCGCGACCTGCTCGACTACTGCCGCCGATCGGCGAATCCGGTCGGCCGTCTCGTGCTGCGCATCGCCGGCTACCGCGACGACGGCGCTCGATCGATCGTCGGACGCGCTCTGCACGGCGCTGCAGCTGACGAACTTCTGGCAGGACTTCGGCCGCGACTGGCGCGCCGGCCGGCTGTACGTGCCGCGCGACGTGCAGAGCGCGCGCCGGCGCGCGCGAAGACGAGCTCGACGGCGCGGTCGCTGACGCCGGCGTGGGCGCGCGCGCATCGGCGCGTGCGTCGACGTGACCGCGCGCGCGCTTCGACGAGGGCCGCGCGCGTCTGCGACGGCGTCGCGCGGCCGGCTGCGCTTCGAGCTGCGCCTGACGTGGCTCGGCGGCCGGCGCATCCTCGACCGCGTCGACGCGCGGCCGCGGCCGAGCTGCTGCAGCACCGGCCGGCGCTCGGCGCGGCCGACGTGCCGGCGCTGCGCGTGGCGCGGCGCGACGCTGGCGGGGCGCCGCGGCCTGATGGCGCGCAAGACCAGCTTCTACTACTCGTTCCTCGTGCTGCCGGCCGAGCAGCGGCGCGCGATCATCGCCGTCTGGGACTTCTGCCGCGCCGTGGACGATGCGGTGGACGAAGCGGACACAGCGGCAACGGCCAGGCGGCGCGCGAGGCGGTCTGTTCTGGCGCGCGGAGCTGGCGCGCTGCTACGAGGGCGGCAGCGCCGCAGACGCCGCAGGGGCGGCGGCTGCAGCCGTTCATCGCGCCGTTTCGACCTGCCGCGCCAGGCGTTCGAGGACGTCATCGACGGCGTCGCGATGGATCTCGACACGACGCGCTACCAGACGTTCGACGACCTGCTGCGAGTACTGCCGGCGCGTCGCGTCGGCGGTCGGCCTGATCTGCATCCGGATCTTCGGCTGCCGCGAGCCGCGGGCGCGCGACTACGCGCTGAACCTCGGCGTCGCGCTGCAGCTGACGAACATCCTGCGCGACGTCAAGGACGATCTCGACGCGCGGCCGCGTCTACCTGCCGCTCGAGGATCTCGCGGCGGCCGGCTGCACGGTCGAGGATCTGGCGCGCGGGCCGGATGACCGACGCCGGTCCGGCGGCTGCATCGCGTTCGAGTGCCGGCGCGCGCGCGAGTTCTACCGGCGGGCGGTCGACGGCGCGGCCCGACCGAGGATCGGCGCCGGCTGGTCGCGGCCGAGATCATGCGGGCGGTCTACTTCGAGACGCTGCGGCGCATCGAGCGGCGCGGCTACGACGTCTTCTCCGGACGCGACGCGCGTGCCGCGGCCCGCGCAGGCGCTCATCGCGCTGCAGGCAATGGCTGTGGCCGCCATGACACGCTACGACGTCGATCGTCGATCGGCGCCGGGTTCGCCGGGCTGAGCGCGGCCGTCCGCCTGGCGCGGCGCGGCGCGCGCGTGCTCGTGCTCGAAGCGCGCAGCCGGCTCGGCGGCCGCGCGACGGCGTTCGCCGATCGCGAGACCGGCGAGCTCGTCGACAACGGCCAGCACGTGCTGCTCGGCTGCTACCGCGAGACGTTCGCGTTCCTGCGACGACATCGGCGCGCGCGACCACGTCCGGCTCCAGCCGCAGCTCGCGCGTGACGATGATCGATCGGGCGGGCCGTGCGCACGCGGCTCGACGTGCCCGGCGCTGCCGCCGCCGCTGCATCTGCTCGCCGGCGTGTTCGACTGGGACGCGCTCGCGCTGGCGCGATCGGCTGGCGGTGCTGCGGATGGCGACGCCGCTGCGGCTCGCGCGGCGCGCGCTCGAGCCCGGCGCGACACGCGATCGCCGCGTCGCCGGGCGAGACCGTCGAGAACTGGCTGATCCGCAACGGCCAGACGCGCGCGGCTGCGCGAGATGCTCTGGGAGCCGCTCGCGCTGGCCGCGCTCAATCAGCCGCCGTCGCACGGCCGCGGCGCCCGCTGTTCGCGCGCGTGCTCGCCGAGATGTTCGGCGCCGATCCGCGAGCGGCGGCGATCGCGCTGCCGACGCGGCCGCTGCGACGAGATGTACGCCGAGCCGGCGCGCGCGTTCATCGAAGCGCGCGGCGGCGACGGTGCGGACCGGGCGCGCCGGCGACGATCGAGCTCGACGGAGACGGCGTGCTGCACGTCGTCGAGCGGCGCGCGACCGGTGGCGAGGCGCCGCGTCGTCGTCGTCGGCGGTGCCGTGGTTTGCGCTGCGCGGACGCTGTTCGACGGGCGACACCGCGCCGCTCGAGCCGCTGTCGCCGACGCGCCGCGCGATGCACGTCGTCGCCGATCGTGACGGTCAACCTGTGGTTCGATCGGCCGGTGCTCGACGAGCCGTTCGTCGGCCTGCCCGGGCCGCGACGATGCAGTGGGTGTTCGACAAGCGGCAGGTGTTCGGCGACGCGGCCGTCGCACCTGTCGCTCGTGTCGAGCGGCGCGCGCCGACGTCGTCGAGCTCGACCAACGACGAGCTGATCGCCGCTGGCGCACGAGCGAGCTGCGTCGACGCGCTGCCCGCGCGCGCGGCGGCGCAGGCTGCTGCGCGCGCACGGTCATCCGCGAGCCGCGCGCGACGTTCTCGCTGGCGCCCGGGCAGCCGGCGCGGCCCGGCGACGCGACGGCGGTGCGGGGCCTGTATCCTGGCCGGCGACTGGATCGACACCGGCCTGCCCGCTACGATCGAGAGCGCCGTGCGCAGCGGACACCGGGCCGCCGACGCCGCGCTCGCCCGGCGCATGAACTCGATCGTCGTTCACTACAAGGAGCTGGCGCTCAAGGGGCGGAACCGGCCGTGGTTCGTCCAGATGCTCGTCCGCAACCTGCGGGCGGCGCTGGCCGGCCTCGACGTCGTCGAGCGTGCGGTCGGTGATGGGCCGGATCGAGATCGAGCTCGGCGCCGGACGCGCCGTGGGCCGAGGTCGCGCGATCGCGTTGCGCCGCGTGTTCGGCATCGCCAACTTCTCGCTACGCCGGCCGCGGCGCCGCACGACTTCGACGCGCTGGCGGCGGCGATCCTCGACGATCTCGGCGATCGGCAGCCGGCGTCGTTCCGCGTCAGCGCGCGGCGCGCCGACAAGCGGTTTCCGTTCACGTCGCCGCAGATCGAGCGCGAGGTCGGCGGGCTGCATCAAGGAGGCGCACGGGCTGGCGCGTCGATCTCGAGCGACGCCGGCGCTGACGATCCACATCGAGATGCTGCCGGACGCACGCCTTCTACTTCTTCGGCAAGGAGCCGGGCGCCGGCGGCCTGCCGACCGGCACGGG
Organism: uncultured Acidobacteriota bacterium; assembly: GCA_963825245.1. Classification (GTDB taxonomy): domain Bacteria; phylum Acidobacteriota; class Vicinamibacteria; order Vicinamibacterales; family CAVVIG01; genus CAVREM01. The sequence continues at coordinate 305,521 of CAWGSJ010000007.1, read as the reverse complement.
CGGCCGCGTCGCCTGCCTGCTGTCGGGCGGCATCGACTCGCCGGTCGCCGCGTACCGGATGATGCGCCGCGGCTGCTCGGTGCTGCTCGATCCACTTTCACAGCTACCCGATCCTGTCGCGCGCGTCGCAGGAGAAGGTGCGCGAGATCGCCGCGCTGCTGACGAGGTATCAGCTGCGGTCGCGGCTCGTGCTGGTGCCGTTCGGCGAGCTGCAGCAGCAGGTGCGTGCTCGGCGTGCCGCCCGAGCTGCGCGTCGTGATCTATCGCCGGCTGATGCTGCGGATCGCCGAGCGGCTGGCGCGGCGCTGGCGCGCGCGCGCGCTGGTCACCGGCGAAGTGATCGGCCAGGTGGCCTCGCAGACGCTCGAGAACCTGACGACGATCGCCGAGGCGACGACGCTGCGAGGTGCTGCGGCCGCTGGTCGGGATGGACAAGGACGAGATCGCGGCCGAGGCCGAGCGCATCGGCACGCTGCCGATCTCGAACATCCCGGATCAGGACTGCTGCCAGCTGTTCACGCCGCGGCATCCGGCGACGCGGGCGCGGCGCGAGGACGTCGAAGCGCGCCGAAGCGGCGCTGCCGATCGACGACGATGGTCGACGACGCGCCGTTCGCGCGCGCCGTCGGTGGAGGACTTCAGGTTCCCGGTGCTAGAATATCGCGGCTGACCGTCGAGCGTCCGCCTGAAGGCGAACACGTACCGAGCGCTGCCGGACTTGGAGGATCCCATGTTCGCAGTCAGTCAAAGAAATGACCGATGCGGTCAAGCCGGCGGCGACCGTGCTGAGCGATCGCGTCAGCGTGACCGAATCCCGGCGCCGTCACCGGCGAGCTCGTCGACAAGCTCGCCTGGACCGCGGCGTTCGGCGCCGACGCCGAGCTGCGCGGCACGGCGCGCTGGATCATCCGCAGCCTGGCGGCGGCGGCCGGCATCCGGCCGGCGTCGATTCACGATCTCTACATGGCGATGGGACGCGGCGAGGCGGGCGGCTTCACGGTGCCGGCGATCAACGTGCGCGCGATGGCGTACGACACGGCGCGCGCGGTCATCCGGTCGGCGAAGAAGCTCGAAGCCGGCGCGTTCATCTTCGAGATCGCGCGCTCGGAGATCGGCTACACCGAGCAGCGGCCGCACGAGTACGCGGCGATCGTGCTCGCGGCGGCGCTGCGCGAAGGGTTCACGCGGCCCGATCTTCATCCAGGGCGATCACGTCCAGACCAACGCGAAGAAGTACAACAGCCCCGAGCGCGACAAGGAGCTCGACACGCTGCGCGCGCTCATCAAGGAAGAGATCGCGGCCGGCTTCTACAACATCGACATCGACACCTCGACGCTCGTCGATCTGACGAAGCCGACGCTCGACGAGCAGCAGGAAGTCAACGTCACGCTGGCGGCCGACTTCGCGGCGTTCATCCGGCAGCACGAGCCGCAGGGCGTCACCGTGTCGGTCGGCGGCGAGATCGGCGAGGTCGGCGGCAAGAACTCCGACGTCCACGAGCTGCACGCCTACATGGAGGGCTTCAACCGCGAAGCTGAAGGAGCGCGGCGCGCGACCTCGTCGGCCTGAGCAAGATCAGCGTGCAGACCGGCACCGCGCACGGCGGCTTCGTCAACGCCGACGGCACGCGTGCGCACCGACGTCAAGATCGACCTGAAGACGCTCGAGGAGCTGTCGCGCGTCGCGCGCGACGGAGTACGGGCTGGCCGGCGCCGTGCAGCACGGCGCGTCGACGCTGCCGCCGGACGCGTTCGACGCGTTCCCGCGCGTCGGCGCCTGCGAGATTCACCTCGCGACCGACTTCCAGAACATGGTCTACGAGCACCCGCAGTTCCCGGCCGATCTGAAGGCCGAGATGTACGCGTGGGTCCGCGAGAACGCCGCCGAGGAGCGGAAGCCGAAGGACACCGAGGAGCAGTTCATCTACAAGGCGCGCAAGAAGGCGATCGGTCCGTTCAAGCGGCGGATGTGGAGCATCGACGACGCCGCCGCGGCGCGCCATCGGCCAGTCGCTCGAGGAGCGGTTCACCTTCCTGATGCGGCAGCTGAAGATCGACGGCACGGCGGCCGCCGTCGCGCGGTTCGTGACGCGCGCCGCAGGTGCCGATCGACCGCGAGGCCGAAATCGTCGCCGCCGGCGGCAAGATCACCGCGGCCGAGAAGAAGGCCGAAGGGCTCGCCGACTAACGTCGCGGAATGCCGCCTGTCGGGCGACCGTGGTTCGGCCGGCCGCCGACCGGCCACCGAAGATCACGCCGAGTCGGCACGCCCGGCACGTCCGAAGTTCGTGAAGATGTCGACCGCCATGCCACGCGCCGTTGAGCACGATCGTCAGCTTGTCGGTCGAGATCGCGCCCGACGGATTCCGCTGACGGCCCGCCTGGAACCCGGCCACGCTGCAGGTGCCAGATCGTCCGCAGCAGCAGCTCCTCGGTCAGCGGCCGCCTTGAGGTTCCGGCTCGTGGTGCGGCGCCGTGTTGTACGGAAACTCGGCCGCCGTGTTGTTCACCACCTGCTGCGCGCGCGCCCTCGGTCAGCGGGCCCGTCCGCGACGTGATACGGGTTCGGGGCGTCGGGCGGCGGCGGATGCGGCGGGGGTGGAGGCGGCGGCGGCGGCGGCTCCGGAGCGCGTTCTTCCGCAGCGTCTCGCTGCCGGACACCGGGCCCGACGCAGGTCGTGCCCGAGTAGTGAACCCGCATCGAGTTGTCGTCGAGGATGTGGCCGGTGCCGGTCAGCGCGAACGGGCAGCGTGAGCCCGTTGCCGACGGCCTGGCCGCTGCGCGGTCATCGGCACGATCGTGCCGTTGATGCTGCCCGGACGCCGACCCGGTGATCTCGATCGCGCCGTTCATGCAGCTGGCGCAGAAGTCGCCGGCCATCGAGGTCGGCGTCTGGTTCGTGATCTTCCACTCGAAGTTGCCGCACGATGTCGGGTCGGGCGCCGTGAAGCGACATCGACGTCCAGACGCCGATCGGCGCGCCGGCGACAGGCCGCCGGCAGGCGCTCGGTCGGCGTGACGACGTCGCGGGCTGTTTCGAACCGCGCAGCGCGGCCGCCAGGAGCGACGCCGCCGCGATCCCCGCGACCGGACGAAATCTACGCATCATCGTGCAGTTCCCTTATCGGCCGCGGGCGGATCGGCCGATTACAAGATCGGTCGGGCGCACACAATCCTGTACGCCGCGGCCGAAAAGATCGCGGTTTTTCCCAGGAAAACGCGACTACTTCGGGCACCGGGTGCAGGAGCCCGGCCAGATAGTCGCGCAAGCCCTCGTGCGTGCTTCGGAAGGCCAGATTCGTCCCAGGGAAGTGAAGATTTGTCGAACTCAGCCGTTTCCAGGCACTCGTCGTCGACGCAGAGCGTGCCGCCGATGGCCGTCGCCGCGTAGACGACGATGACCGGCGCGCGGCCGGCGTACGAGTAGATGTTGACGAGGCCGTCGAGCCGGACGTCGAGCCCGCATTCCTCGCGCGCTTCGCGGATGGCGGCGGCGGGCAGCGGTCTCGCCGCGATCGACGTAGCCGCCCGGGAACACCCACTTGCCGTATCCGGGCTCGATCGCGCGACGGACCAGCACGATCCGATCGGCCGCCGATGCGGATGATCGTGCCGACGGCGATCTTCGGATCGAGATAGAAGACGAAGCCGCACGCGCGCGCAGACCAGGCGCTCGGGCTCGTTCGCCTTGAGCAGGCGCCGCTCGAGCGGGCTGCCGCAGCGCGGGCAGAAGCGGTAGCCGTGCGACTCGTCGTGCGGGATGCAGATCCAGCGTCGGTCACGACCTCGAAAAGTATAATTTGGCGGATATGTCGATTCTGAAAGTCGCGCGCATGGGCCATCCCGTGCTGCGCCAGAAGGCGCGCGCCATCGAGCGCGGCCGAGATCCGCAAGCCCGTCGTCCAGAAGCTGATCGACGACATGATCGAGACGATGGTCGAGTATCACGGCGTCGGCCTGGCGGCGCCGCAGGTGCACGAGGGCCTGCGGCTGTTCGTCGCGAGCCTCGACCACGACGACGACGGCGAGGCGGCGTCGACGCCGATCGCGATCATCAACCCGGAGATCACGCCGGTCGGCTCCGAGATCGTCGAGGACTGGGAAGGCTGCCTGAGCATTCCCGACATCCGCGGCCGCGTGCCGCGGGCGCGCGAGATCACGGTGCGCGCGCTGCGACCGGGACGGCGAGCGCATCGAGCTGCACGCGCACGACTATCCGGCGCGCGTCATCCAGCACGAAACCGATCATCTCGACGGCATCCTGTTCTTCGATCGGATGCGGTCGTTCGAGTCGCTGACCTTCCTCGACGAGTACTCGCGCTACTGGGTCGAAGGACGACGACGACTAGCGACTTGCCGTGGCGCGCCGCTTCGTTCTCGAGCGCCCGCTCCGACTGCAGCCGTTCGAGCTCGACCGTCGGAGTGATCGGCGAACTGCATCGCGTCGGCGATGGCGCGGTGGCCGGCGACGTCGGCGATCGCGCGGTGCATCAGCTGGCAGACGCGCCGGTAGGACGGGTGGCCCTGCGGCGCGGTCCGCAGCTCGATGACGTGCATCGCCTCGCGCGCGTTCATGTCCATGTAGAACCGCACGCGATACGCCATCGACGACGGCGTACGGCGCGACCTCGTCGAGCCCGTGCGCCGCGAGCGCCGCGTCGAGCGCCGCCGATCGCTCCATGACCGCCCGCCAGTCGGCGAGCGCGCCCGGCTTCCTCGATCGCCGCCGGCTCGGTGTAGCCGTGATCGGTGCTGAGCGGCTGCCACTCGAGCGTGAGCAGGCGATGGCGCTGCAGATCGCGGAAGGCGCCGTAGTCGGCGAGGACGTCGAACCGGTACTGCGTGCGCTCGAACGCGCGGCCCGGCTTGTGGCGGCGGTTCGCGCGGTCGCCGACGTAGGCGCGCAGCAGCGCGGCGCGCTCGTCGGCGCGTCAGGCGGCGGGCGACCGTCGAGCAGCTGATCGTCGGGCAGGCCGCGACACGGCGTAGAGCGCCGCCGCGACGACCTTGATCTCGCCGTCGGGATCGAACTCGGTGAGCGTGACCTCGTCGGACGCGGCTCGGCCGCGACGGCGTCGACGATCGCGCCGCGCGGCCGCTTCGAACGCCGCGCCGCGTGTCGGCGAAGTACTCGATCCAGCGGCCGCCGCGATCCGGCTGATCGACGCGCGCGAGAAACGCCGGGATCACCTGGCGGAGCTCGGCGAGCATCAGCGCGGCGTGCGCGCGCACCTCTTCGAGCGGGTGCGCGAACATGCGCAGCAGCAGCGCTTCGAACGCCTGGCCGGTGCCGAACAGCCCGACGTTCGACGTCGTCGCCGCCGGCAGCAGGCCGCGCAGCGTGTCGAGCGCCTTGGCGCGGATCACCGACCGGTAGACGCGCGTCGGAATCCTCGGGCGACTTCGGATACTGCGCGCGGAAGTGCGCTTCCATGCGCCGGAATCCACCGGCGTAGGTCTCGAACGCGGCGTCGAGCGTCTGCGTGAACTCGGCCGCGAGCGGCGAGCGCTCGACCTCGGCGGGCACGTGATACTTCCAGCGGCCGTTCGGCCGATCGGTGTACGGGACGTAGCGCGTCGACTGCTCGAGGTACGCCATCAGGCGGCCCCACTCGAGCACCTTCGTCAGCACGTTGGAGACGCCCTCGCACGCGACGTGCGCGCCGCCGAGCTGCGCGACCGAGTCGTCGCCGTACTCGTTCAGCACGCGCGCGTACAGCTTGTCGGCGCGCGCGAGTGCCGACCGCCGGCTCGCCGGCGCCGGCGGCGTCGACGGCACCGACCTCGTCCGAGGAACTCGTCGAGGAACAGCCGCCGCAGCGACTTGGCCGACCGCGAGTAGCGCGCGAACAGCGCGCCCTTGACGGTTTCCGGCAGATTGGTCAGCGCGAAGACCGGCCGATCGGTGTTGGTGAAAAACGGCGCCAGCGCGCGCGTCTCGGCCTCGGTGAAGGTGTCCTGGGTCAGCGTTGGCGTGCCCACGGCGGTGGGTCATTGTACCGTGGCGTGTCCGAGCATCGATCGTATCGAGTCGTGGCGATCGAATACGATGGTCGATCATCTACGGGAAGACAGTTGTCCCTACACGCAAGCCGCGCGCGACGATTACGAGCGGCGCGGGATCGCGTTCGAGTACGTCAACGTCAAGAAGAACGCGGCCGAGCTCGAGAAGATGCTGGTCTTGAGCAAGGGCCGCCGCGCCGTCCCGGTCATCGTCGACGCCGGACGGCACGGTCACGATCGGCTTCGGCGGCACCTGAGGGGTGTAGACCGGCGCCCGGGAGGCGCCGCGACTGGATGCGGCGGCCCGTCGGCCGATTTTGTGAAATAATTCACATAACCGGTCACAGCTGCAGATCGAGCGCCATGATTCAGCTCGACCACGTCACCAAGCAGTTCGCCGGCAAGCGCGACGTCAGCGCGCTGCGCGAGCGTCACCCTGTCGATCGCCAAGGGCGAGATGGTGTCGATCATCGGGCCGTCCGGGTCCGGCAAGTCGACGCTGCTCAACCTGGTCGGCGGCCTCGATCGGCCGACCTCCGGCGAAGTGCGGGTCGACGGCCAGGCGCTCGGCGGCCTGTCGGACGACGAGCTCACCAGGGTCCGGCGCGACAAGATCGGGTTCATCTTCCAGTTCTTCAACCTGCTGCCGACGCTCTCGTGCCTCGAGAACGTCGGCCTGCCGCTGCACCTGCGCGGCTGGCCGCGCGGCACGCGTCCAGGAGCGCGCCACCGAGCTGCTGACGCTCGTGCAGCTCGGCGCACCGCCTGCACCACCTGCCCGACGAGCTGTCCGGCGGCGAGCGTCAGCGCGTCGCGATCGCGCGCGCCCTCTCGATCTATCCGCCGATCCTGCTCGCCGACGAGCCGACCGGCAACCTCGACACGCAGACCGGCGAAGAGATCCTCGGCGCTGATTCGCGACCTGCACACGCGCCTCGGCTCGACCGTGGTCATCGTCACCCACGACATGAACGTCGCCGCGCAGCTGCAGCCGCACGATCGCGCTCCGCGACGGGCGGATCGTCGAGGACGTCAGGCGGACCGCGATGATCCTGCTGCGGCTGATCAGCTGGCCGTACTTCCGCAAGCACGTCCTGCGGACGCTGCTGACGACGGCGGGCATCGTGCTCGGCGTGGCGGTGTTCGTCGGCATGCACACGGCGAACCAGAGCGTCCTCTTCGCGTTCAACCGCACCGTCGATCGCATCGCGGGCAAGACCGAGCTGCAGGTGACGGCCGGCGAGACCGGATTCGACGAAGACGTGCTCGAGACGGTGCAGGGCGCGCCCGTCGGTGCGGATCGCCGTGCCGGTCATCGAAGCGATCGTCGACTCGCAGATCGCCGGCCAGGGCAACCTGCTCGTGCTCGGCGTCGACATGACCGGCGATCGCAGCCTGCGCGACTACGATCTCGACGCGGCCGACGAAGCGGTCATCGACGATCCGCTCGTCTTCCTGGCGCAGCCCGATTCGATCATCGTCACGCGCGAGTTCGCCGACCGGAACGGCATCGCCGTCAGCAGCAGGCTCCCGCTCGGCACGGTCGCTCGGCGAGCGGGCGTTCACCGTGCGCGGCATCATGAAGTCGTCGGGTCTGTCGAGCGCGTTCGGCGGCAACCTCGCGATCATGGACATCTACGCCGCGCAGAGGATGTTCGGCCGCGGCCGGACGTTCGATCGCATCGACCTGGCGGTGCAGCCCGGCCGCACCGATCGCGCAGGCGCAGGACGAGCTGCGGGCGCTGCTCGGTCCGGGCTTCCAGGTCGATCCGCCGTCGGGCCGCGGCCAGCAGTTCGAGGCGATGACCGCCGCCTACTCGATGATGGTGAGCATCTCCAGCCTGTTCGCGCTGTTCATCGGGATGTTCATCATCTACAACTCGTTCGCGATCGCCGTGACCGCAGCGGCGGTCGGAGATCGGCATCCTGCGGGCGCTCGGCGCCACGCGGCGGCAGATTCGCGCGCTGTTCCTCGGCGAGAGCGCGGTCACCGGGCTCATCGGATCGATCGGCGGCCTCGCTGTTCGGCCTGCTGATCGCGCGCGGGATCGCGGCCTCGATCGGCACGCTCATGAGCGACGTCTACGGCGTCGCGCAGCGGGCCGACGAGATTGCGACCAGCCCGGCGCTGCTCGCGCTCGGCGCTCGCTCATCGGCATCGTCACGAGCATCGTCGCGGCGGTGATTCCCGCCCGGCAGGCGGCCCGCGTCGATCCGGTGCAGGCGCTGCAGAAGGGCAAGTACCAGGTGCTGTCGGCCGGCGAGAGCCGGCGTGCGCGTCGTCGCTGGCGGCGATGCTCGCCGCCGTGTCGGTCGGCTGCCTGGTGGTCGGAGAGTCGCGCGCGGTGTTCTACGTCGGCTACACGCTGCGCGATTGTGGCGGTGCTGCTGCTGGGTCCGCTGCTGTCGCTGGCGCTGGCGCGTGCGCTGCGGCCCGCTCCTGAAGTGGCTTCGCCCGGTCGAGGGTGCGCTGGCCGCCGACAGCCTCATCCAGGCGCCGCGCCGGACGTCGGCCAGCGTGGCGGCGCTGATGCTGTCGCTCGCGCTCGTGGTCGGCGTTTGCCGGCATGGCGCGCGCGAGCTACATGTCGATCATCGACTGGATGGACACGACGCTCAATCCCGATCTGTTCGTCACGCCGTCGCAGGACATCGTCGTCCGGACGCTGCGCTTTCCGCCCGAGATGGAGGCCGAGCTGAGGGCGACGCCCGGCATCACGCGCGTCCAGTCGGTCCGCAACGCGCGGGTCGTGTTCCGGGAGACGCCGGTGATGATCGTCGCGACCGACATCGCGAGCATCGCGCGAAACGGTGCAGCGTCGAGCCGGTTGCGGGCGATGCCGGACGACGATGTACGCGCAGACGGCGGCCGGCGACGGGCTGATGGTTTCGGACAATTTCGCCGAGCTGCAGCGGCTCGCGGCTCGGCGATGTCCTCGAGATTCCGGCGCCGCACGGCGTCGTCACGCTGCCGATCGTCGGCATCGTCGTGGACTACTCGGATCAGCAGGGCACGATCCTGATGGACCGCAGCGTGTTCAAGCGCTACTGGCGCGACGACTCGGTCAACGTGTTCCGCGTCTATCTGGCGCCGGGCGCCGAGGTGCCGACGTGAAGCGCCGGATCCTCGAGCGCTACGCAGGGCGAGCGGCAGGTCTTCGTGCTGACCAACGGCGAGCTGAGGGCCTACATCATCCGCATCACGGACCAGTGGTTCGCGTTGACCTCGGTGCAGATTGCGGTCGCGGTGCTGGTCGCGATCCTCGGCATCGTCAACACGCTCACCGTCTCGATCACCGATCGCCGGCGCGAGCTGGGCGTGCTGCGGGCGGTCGGCGGACTGCGCGGGCAGATCCGGCGGACGATCTGGATGGAGGCGCTCAGCATCGGCGTCGCTCGGGCTGATTCTCGGGTTCGCGTTCGGCGCGCGTGAACCTGTACTACATCCTGCAGATCGTCCACCGCGACATCGCCGGCATGCGGCTCGACTACTCGATTCCCGGTGTCGACGCTCGGCATGCTGGTGCCGACGATTCTGGCCGCGGCATTCGTCGCCGCCATCTGGCCCGCCGAGTCCGCGGTTCACGGCTCGCTCGTGGAGGCGCTCGAGTATGAATAGGATGCTCGCTCGTGATCGGCGTGGTGCGCCGCATCCGCCGTGCCGTCTTCGCCCAGGACGTGCGCCAGATCGTCGACGAAGCGCAGCGCCGATCGTCCGCGACGTCGCAGCGCTACGAAGGCCTGCTGCAGGTGTTCGACGCGAAGGGCAAGGTCGTCGGACAAGCGCTGGACGCTCGAGCGGCTCGGGTCGCACGGCAAGAGCCAGGTCGATCCTGCGGTTCACGGCGCCGGCCGAAGTCAAGGGCGTCGCGCTGCTCATCGTCAATCATCCCGATCGCGCGTCGGATCAGTGGATGTGGACGCCGGCCATCGAGCGCGATCGCCGCATTGCGCTGCAGGATCGCTCGACGCGCTTCTTCGGCACCGACTTCAGCTTCGAAGATCTCGAAGAGCGCGACGTCGACCAGTACGACTACGCAGCTGCTCGGCGACGAGGCGATCGACGGCGCGGCGTGCTGGAAGATCCAGTCGGTCCCGAAGCAGCGCAAGTCGTCGCAGTACACGCGGTCGATCGTCTGGATCCGCAAGGACAACTACGCGTTCGCCCGCATCGAGAGCTACATCAAGGACGCAGGCCGTCCGGCGGCTCGATCTACAGCGACATCCAGAACGTGCAGGGCATCTGGACGGCGCGCCGGCTGGAAATGACCGACCTGCGGCGCGGCAGCCGGACGCGGCTGACGCTCGACAAGCTGCAGTACAACGTGCCGATGAAGGAAGAGGACTTCACGCTCCAGGCGCTCCGGCGCCAATGAGACGTGCCGGCCGTCCTTGCGACGGCGATCGCTGCTCGCGGGCGCGGTGCCAGCGGCCGCCGACGCACAGCGCGATCAGCTCCCGGGGCTTCGTCGAGGGCCGCGCCTTCCTTTTTCCGCAGGAAGCCAGCCTCGACGATCAGCAACGTCATCGTCGACCTGCTCGCGCGCGAGGAGCTCGCCGGCCGGCCCGCCGACTGGCTTCGGCTGCAGGCCGGCTTCGAGTTCCGCGCGAACAATGCCGATCAGGTGGACGACTCGTGGCAGCCCGATATTCGCGATCGGGGCATCGAGCGGCCGCTGCTGTCGGTCCGCCGGCTGACGCGACGGTCACTCGCGGACCGGCTCACGATCGACGCCGGCAAGCAGTTCATCCGCTGGGGCAAGACCGAGATCGTCACGCCGACGGATCGGTTTGCGCCGCGCGACTACCTGAACGTGTTCGACACCGAGTACCTGGCCGTGCCCGGCGTCCGCGTCGCTCGGCCAGCTTGGCGCCCACTCGCTCGACGGCGGTGTGGGTACCCGTGTTCACGCCGAGCCGGATCCCTCTGCCGGGCAAGCGCTGGACCGTGCTGCCTCCGGATGCGCCGCCGGTCGAGAGCTTCGGCCGCGCGATTCCCGAAGGCCAGCAGGCCGGCTTCAGGTGGGGATACGTGGCGAGCGGCTTCGAAGTGTCCGCGTCGTTCTTCGACGGCTTCAATCACCTGCCGGTCGTCGAGCCCGTCGGACCGCTGTGCGTTCAGGCTCACGTTCCCGTCGATGCGGATGTACGGCGGCGACGCGGTCGTGCCGTCGCGCTGGGTCACGATCAAGGGCGAAGGCGGTTACTTCACGCAGCGACGATCCCGACGCCGACGACTACGTGCTGTATGTCGATCGAGCTGGAACGTCAGCAGGGCGAAGTGCTCGTGGTCGGCGGCTACGCCGGCGAGTACGTGACGAGCCAGCGAGCAGTTCGGACCGTTTGCGCCGGACCGCGGCATGACCAGGGCGTTCATCGGACGCGCGTCGTACACGATCGATCCGAATCGGAGCGCGGCCGTCGAAAGCGCCGTGCGCACGAACCTCGACGGCATCTACCTGAAAGCCGAGTACTCGCAGGCGCGCGGCGACCACTGGCGAACGACGGTCGCGATGGCCGCGCTCGGTGGACGAGGCCGACGACTTCCTCGGCCAGTACCGCCGCAACTCCCATGTCGTGCTGAGCGCTCCGCTATAGTTTTTAGGCGGTGGCTCGACGCCGATTCCTCCTCGCAGCGCACAATCCCGGCCCGATGACCGGCAGCGGCAACAACACCTACCTGCTCGTCGGTTCCGACCGGCAGGCGATCGCTCATCGACGCCGGCGTCGGCGATCCGCGCCACCTCGTCGGCGCTCGAGGCCGAGCTGCGGCGTCACGCGGCGCGCCTCGCGCGCGTGCTCGTCACGCACGGGCACGCGGATCATGCGAGCGGCGCGCCCGCGCTGCAGGCCGCGCATCCAGGCGTCCGATTACAGAAGTATCCGGTGGCCGGGGATGGACGAGCCGGCCGAGCCGTCGGCTGGGAGCCGCTCGCGGACGGCGAACAGATTCCGCGTGGGCGATCGAGCGACTGACCGTCGATCCACACGCCGGGCCATTCACCCGATCACGTCGTCTTCTGGGATCCAGGCGTCGCCGGACAGCGTTTACCGGCGATCTCGTCGTCAGCGGCAGCAGCGTGATGATCCACGTCAGCCGTGGCGGGCACCTCGGTCAATACATGGCGTCGCTCGAACGTGTGCTGGCGCCTTGGGGCGGTTCGTCTCCTTCCGGCGCACGGCGCCGCCATCGACGATCCCCGATCGGTCCTCGAGGAGTACCTGGACTCACCGGCGGATGCGCGAGCGCCAGGTCATCGAAGCTCTTGCGGCGGGGCGACGACACGGTGCAGGCCATCGCGGATTCCATCTATGATGGGCTCGATCCGGCGCTCGTGCCGGCCGCCCGCGAGAACGTGCGGGCGCATCTCGAGAAGCTGAAAGACGACGGCCGCGCCGTCGAGGACAACGGCACATGGACAACGTCATCGACTTCATCAACGTCAACCGCGACCGGTACATCGACGAACTGAAGACGCTGCTGGCGATTCCGAGCGTCAGCGCGCTGCCCGAGCACAAGGCCGACGTGCGCCGCTGTGCCGAATGGTGCGCCGACGAGATGCGCCGCATCGGTCTGCAGAACGTGCGGCTGGTCGAGACGCCGGGCAATCCGGTCGTCTACGGCGACTGGCTCGGTGCGTCCGGGGCGCCGACCATCCTGTTCTACGGCCACTACGACGTGCAGCCGGTCGATCCCCTGAACCTGTGGGAGTCGCCGCCGTTCGAGGCGACCGTCCGCGACGGCGAGATCTACGCGCGCGGCGCCGCCGACGACAAGGGTCAGGTGTTCATGCACTTCAAGGCGGTCGAGGCGTACCTGAAGCAGAACGGCCGCCTGCCGGTGAACATCAAGATCATCCTCGAAGGCGAAGAGGAGGTCGGGAGCGAAAACCTCGACGATTTCATCCGCGCCCACAAGGCCGAGCTCAAGGCCGACGTCGTCGTGATATCCGATTCAGGGATGTTCGCGCGCGGTGTGCCGTCGATCTGCTATGGCCTGCGCGGTCTGGTGTATTTCCAGATCGACCTGCGCGGCAGCAGCACGGATCTGCATTCCGGATCGTTCGGCGGTGCCGTCGCCAACCCCGCCTTCGTTCTGAGCCAGATGATCGCGCAGATGAAGGATCGCAGCGGCCGGATCAAGATTCCGGGCTTCTACGACGATGTGAAGCCGCTTTTGGACGAGGAACGGCAGGCGTGGGCGTCGCTGCCGTTCAACGAGAAGAAGTACAAGAAGGACTTCGGCATCCCGAAGCTGCTCGGCGAGACCGGCTACACCACCCTCGAACGCACGTGGGCGAGGCCGACCTTCGAGGTCAACGGACTGCTGTCGGGGTTCACCGGCGAAGGTGCCAAGACCGTCCTGCCGGCCGTCGCGATGGCGAAAGTCAGCATGCGGCTCGTGCCGAATCAGGATCCCAACAAGATTGCCGATCTGTTCCAGAAGTACGTCGAGGATATCGCGCCGAAGACCGTCGAGCTGAAGATCACCCGCATGCACGGCGGCAAGCCGTGGATGACGTCGTACGACAATCCCGTACGTGCAGGCCGCCGGCCGCGCGATCGAGAAGGGATTCGGCCGAGCGCCGATCTTCACCCGCGAGGGCGGATCGATTCCGGTCGTCTCGACGTTCCAGGAGGAGCTGGGCCTGCCGTCAGTGCTGTTCGGCGTCGGCCTGCCCGACGAGAACGCGCACGCGCCCGAACGAGAAGCTCGATCTGTCGAACTTCCACAACGGGATAATCGCCTCGGCGTACCTGTATGACGAGATTGGCCGAGGCTCGATGACTCTTTCTCAGAATCCGAGCACGACGCCGATCCTGAAAATCCTGGGGCTCAAGTTCTGCGTGAGCGCATTGAAGTTCGATGCGCCGATGTTGTTGACGCGGACGAGCTCGGTGTTGGCGTTGAACGCGTTGAACAGGTCGCCGACCACTCGCAGGTTCGCCTGCTGGATGCGGAACGACTTTGCCGACGCGCAGGTCGGTCGTCCACAGATTCTCCAGCCGGTCCGAATTCGACCTCGGGCGAAACCAGCACGTTCAGCGTGTCCGCGCCCAGGGTTGCGGCTCGATAGATCGGGAACGGATAGCCCTGCCGGCCGAAGATGCTCGCGGCCAGCTCGAAGCCCCGCCCTACCTGATACATGCCGTTCGCCGAGAACTGCCACTTCGCGTTCAGATAGGTCCCGACGCTCGCCTGCGGCGCGTGCTGTCCGCCGTCGACCAGCGGTTCGTTGACCGTCCGCGTCGGGTTGCCGTTCGTGTCGTACATGCCGTCGACGGCGCTGAAATGCTCGCGCGAGTCGTTATAGGAGAACCCGACGCGTCCCATCCAGCGCTGCGACAGCCGCTTCACGAGGCTGACTTCGACGCCGTTGTAGTCGACCGTGTAGCCGGGCACGTTGGCGAGGACGAAGCCGCCGCCGCCCGCGGTAACCGCCGCCGCATTCGGGATGAACGTCGGAATGTTGTAGGACGAACCGTCGGGCAGTGTGCCGGTCAACGGCGTGCCGGGCGCGTAGTCGTCGGCGTCCACGCCGACGCGCCGGGTGATGTTGCCGGCGAGGTTGCCGAACAGATCGCTGGTGCGGCTGCGCGTGTAGCTGACTCCCATCGCGAAGTTGGCCATCAGCTCGCGATCGAGGCCCGCGACGAAGTGCTGGGTGATCGGCGCCAGCAGATCGGGGTCGACCTGATTGGCGGACGTAATCGCCTGCGGATTGGCAGGGTTGAACCCGCCGCCAGGGCTGCCGACCTGCTGGGACAGGTTCACTTCGTTGGCTTGCGCGAAGTGATCGATGTTGGTGTCGACCCAGCGGTACGTCACGGAACCCGCGGTCGAGCTGGGGTTCACATAGCCAACGATCGTCGACGCGAGCTGCGACGCGAATCGGCTGTAGCTGGCCCGGGCTATCGTCCGGTGCGACTCGTCGAGCGCGACGTTGATGCCGGCGCGCGGCGAAAAGTTGTTCCAGGTGAAGGGCGCGTCATAGCCCGGGAAATCGATGCCCGGCACGATCTCCGGAAATGCCGGGTTGCCCGCGGTGACGCTCGGCAGCGCCTTGCCCCACTGACGGTCGTACCGGACGCCGACGTCGATCGTCACCCGGTTCAGCGGAATGCTGTCGCCGACATAGCAGATCGAATTGCTGCACGCGGTTGCCGCCGTTGCCCTGGCGGAACACCTGCGCCCGAAGATCCGTGCGCGACTGCTCGAGCCCGAGAATCTGGTTGCCCGGCCAGAGGTTTTCGGTGTACGCATCGACCTTGCGGTAGCCGGCGCCGTAGCGCACGGTGTGCGACGCGCCGAAGCGCCGGCCGTACCAGCTCACGTCCGCGTTGACGGTGTGCTGCGGCCGCGCGCTGACCTGGCGCTGGAACGAGCCGTACGAGCGCGAATCGGGCACGCTGCGTCCGGCCTGCATGTCCATGCCGCCCATCGGCGTCAGCGCCGTCCCGGTGTTGTAGTAGGCGTACTTCGCCGAGAGGAAGGTGCTCGTGCCGATCACGCGGTCGTCGCCGATCTTCCAGAGGCCGTGCAGCGGGAAATCGCTGTACCAGTTGTCCTGGTGGAACGTGGCGGTCGGCGCGTCGAACTGGACGATGCCCGGCGAGCGGTTGTCCTTGATCTTCGACCCGTTGAAGAACAGGAAGTTGATCATGTCCTTCGACGTCGCCTGCCAGTTCACCTTGAACATCGAGTTCTCGAGGTTCGTCTTGTCGACGACCGCGCCGGCCCGGCGGACGAGGCGGATGTCCTGGACCGAATAGGACCCGTAGAACCACGCGCGGTTGGCGACGAGCGGCCCGCCGAAATCGAAGCCGTAGTCGGAAATCTGCTTCGTGTGATCGGCAGTTTCGGGCGTGACCGGTGTCGCCAGCGATTTCAGCTCGTCCGGCACGTTCGACGACTCGAGCGCGTCGTTCGTGAAGTAGCCGCGGGCATCGCCGCGATAGCGGTTGGTGCCGCGCTTGATCACGAAGTCGAGGCCGACGCCGCCGGTCCGCGCCTGGATGTCCTGGCCGGCCGTCGACACATGGACTTCTTCGAAGTTGTCGAAGTTGAAGTAGGTGGGCGACTGGCCGGCGGCGGCGATGTCGGTGATCTCGACGCCGTCGAGCGTCCAGCTCGTATCCTGCTGGCGCGCGCCCTTCGCGGTGACGAGCGGCTGCTGGCCGGTCTCGTTTCCGCCGACGTTGACGCGGTCGAGCAGCACGCCGGGCACGGTGCGGGCCAGCGAGAACGGATCGCGCGCCGTCGGCACCGCCGCCAGCTCGTTGGCCGTGAAAGTTGGTCGCCGTGCCGCGGGCGCGAGGATCGACGATCGGCGGTGCGGCCGTCACGTCGACCGATTCGATGACTGCGCCGACGCGACAGCAGCAGCTTGAGCTCGCTGCTCTTGCCGACTTCGACGATCGCCTCGCTGCGGAGCTCGGCGAAGCCCGGGATAGGTGACGGCGACGTCATAGCGGCCCGGCGGCAGGTTCAGAAACCGGAACTGCCCGAGCGCGTCTGTCGTGAAAATGTATGTGGCATCGCCAGCCTGCGCCTTCACATCCGCGCCGACGACGACGCGGCCCTGCGGATCCTGCAGCGAGCCGGTGATGCTGCCGCCGGGGGTCTGGGCGGCTGCCGTTCGTGACCACGATGAAGGTCGCCAGGAACGCGACCAGGACGTACTTCATGATGCTGCCTCGTTCTCCTCTAGCTGGGGAATTCGATATAGCACAATAACTGTCACAATATGACAATACAGGACATCGCGGCGGACCGTCAAACGGGCCGATTGTTCCTGGCAACTTGCTGAACTGCAACGCTTTTACGGCCCTTTGTCGGTGCCGCCGACCGACCCATTCGCGTTGTTTGCCTGGGAAGTGCTCTCGAAGAAGGCCTCCCCCGCCGGACGCGACGCCGCGATGGCGGCCCTTCGACGGGTGCACGTGCTGACGCCCGACGCGGTGACCGCGTGCCGCCGCGCGCGACTCTCGAAGCCGCCGTGGCGCCCGCTGGTCCTTCCGTCGAACTGCGGCTGGACGCGCTGCGCGCGGGCGCGGAGGTGTTTCGCCGCCACCGGGCGCTGCCCGGGGCGATTCGCGGGTCGCTCGCGGCCGCGACGACGATCGTTGCGAGCTGCTGCCGCAACTCGATGTGGCCGGCGCGCATCGGATGCTGCTGTTCGCAGGCGACCATGCGGTCGTGCCGGTCGACGCGCGGCGTGCGGCGCGTGGCGCTGCGGCTCGGATACGGCCAGCCGGGGAAGGTTCTATCGGCTCGCGGTGTTCGGCGAGTGCTCGGCTCGCTCCTCCGCGGAGACCTCGACGCCTGCCGCCGCGCCTTCCTCTACCTGTCGCACCACGCGTCGCTCACCTGCACCGAGCGCGAACCCCACTGCCGGGTCTGTCCGCTCGCCCCCGAATGCCCGTGGGCCCTTCACAACGACGTTCCCTTCACAACGACGTAGCGTCCGGCTCTTAGCCGGACGTGAGAGTCAGCGATCAGTTCAGCGATGCGACGCGGCGGCGCAGCGTCTTGACGTGCTCCCAGATCTGCGCCTGTTCGCTGCGCTCGTCCTCGTCCAGGTTGGCCTTCGAGCGAGAGCCGCAGGTATTCCTGCAGGTCGCGAAGCGCCGCCGAGAAGTCGTTCAACTGGTAGGCGAGCAGCCCGCGGTCGCGCAGCTCGTGAGTCGCCGACGGATCGACGGCGACGCAGCAGCTCGGTGATGTCGCGGGCCTGCGGAAAGGAGTACATCTGGACGTAGACGCGCTTCAGGTTGACGCAGCATCCGCGCCAGGATCTGCGGCTTGGTCGCTCGCGAGCGGAGATGCGCGTCGTCCCATACCGCCCCGTCGCCGGCATGCTGCTGCAGGAGCTTCAGGCAGCCGTCCTCGGAGAGGAGCGCCCCGCCGTGGAACGCGTCGATGATCAAGTCCCTGAAGTGGCCCGGCCGCATCGGACAGCGCACGCAGGAAATGGCCCGGGAAGTTGACGCCCTCCACGGTGAGGCCCGCGCGCCGCGCCACCTCCATGTAGACCAGCGCCAGCGTGATCGGGATGCCGGTGCGCCGATCGAGGACCTCGTTGAGGAAGGTGTTGCGCGGGTCCTCGTAGTGAGTGGTGTTGCCGACGAACCGCTGTTCCTTGAACAGGTAGTCGTTCAGCGCGGCGACGCGCGCGAACGCTTCGGGGTCGACGCCTGGCGGCGTGTCGCCGGTCGGCCGCGCATGCGCGACCCGGACCGCCGCGTCCCGCCCCATCGCGTCCAGTTCCTCGATGTAGGGCCCGGCGTCGAGGTGCGGATATTCGAGCCGCGCGATCATCAACGCCGCCACCGCGAGGTCCGGATCCGGACTGAGCGCGACGCGCGTGAACCGCATGATCGCGTGCTCGGATATCACTGTTTCTCAGGATACAACGGGTACACAAGAAGGGCGGGGCTTTGCAGCCCCGCCCTCGTCATCGCCAATGAATTTCTGAGTAACCCGGACTAGAAGCGAACGCCGAACGAGAGCCGGAACATCCGCGGCGTCGTGTACGCGAACTTGTTGTTCGCATGGCCGAAATTCGGCCCCTTCGTCCAGTGCGTCCCTTCGACCGGCGTCGTGGTGAACGGGTTGAACGGCGCAAGCGTCGCAGTCGTCACCTGCGTTCTGATCGTCTGGTCGACATACCGTGCCTGTGAGGCGCCGCCGTTGTTGAACACGGTAACTGCCACAGCCGCAGAGCTGGAACTGGTTGAACAAGTTGATGACCTGCGCGTTGACGAACAACGCCAGCGTCCGTCCTCCGCCAGCGTTCACGTTGAAGTTGTAGTTGGTCCGCGAGGTCGGTGCGACGCTGTCCTTCGGTCCTGAACTCGTCCCGTGGCCCGAAGAAGTAGGTGGTTTGGGTGCCGGAAGGCGGAGTCAGATACCCGGGATTGGTGATGTACGGCGGGTTTGGCGCCGGGTTCACGCCGCTGGTCGTGCTCGCGCTATAGGGCACGCCGCTCTCGAGGGCCTGGAGCAGGCTGACCGTCAGCCCATCGACCCCCGGGATGCCATAGTTCACCCAGAGGCGGGCGCGCTGGCGCTGATCGATCGCCAGGTCGCCATCGGGGTAGTTCCACGAGGCCTGCTTGTACTCGGGGTACTGGTAGGCTCCTCCCGTTATCGGTCCGTTGGCCACCGTTCTCGCCGTCGATGTTGCCCCAGTTCTTGCGACGAGCGTGTAGGTGCCGCCGATGTCGAAGCGGGGGTTGAACCGATAGGTTCCCTGCATCGTGACTCCCGAATAGCGGCGGAAGTAGACGTCGTTGGCGTCGTTCTCGATGAACGTCAGATCGAACGACTGCCCGATGCTGTTGGTGACCTTTCCCGTCGTCGTGTCGGTGCTGGGACACGTAGAAGTCGCGGTAGTCGCGGAAGACGTAGTCCGCACGCAGGGCAGCCCGGGCGCCGAAGCTGCCGGCTCGACGCCGAAGGCGTACTCGATGTTGTTCGGCGTCGTCAGACCGTCGCCGATCTTCTGCGCGACGCCGGGAATCGTCGGATTGCCGTTGGTCGGCAGGTTCGGCTGGCACGTCTGATTGGGCTGGGGAGCGCAGCCAGACGTCGTCTGGAACCAGTTCCACACCGGCCGCGACTGCCTGAGGCGTCGTCATCGTTGCGCCGGTGCCGTTGATGTCCGGTCCGCGATAGAGGTACTGCCATGTCTGCGGATTGCCGGCCGCCGACGACGAGTCGGCGATGTTGTTGGCGACCGCGGCAACGTACTTGGGCGTAGCTGGCGGTCAGCGACCAGTCGCCCGTGCCGGTCGGATCGTAGACCACGCCAACCCGCGGGCTGATCGCGTCGTCCTTGGCGACCAGTTCGCCCGCGCTGATTCGTCCCGTGGTTCTTGTCGTAGCGGACGCCGAGGTTAGCGGTCAGCCGGTTGTTCACCCGCCAGCTGTCGTTGAAGAACAGCGCCGTGGGTCCGGAAATTGGATCCCTCGCTGAGAATCGGGTATCGGGTTCCACTGAATGATGGTGGAGCCGTCGCCGCGAAAGACCGGAACGACGTCCGTGCCGACCAGGATGATCGTACTCGTGCCCAGGATGCGATAGTCGCTGCCAGACTGGCGATTGTTCGCCTTTCGGATGTCGTTGAAGTTGTCGTACCCGATCACCAGGTTGTGCGAGCCGTAATCGCTCGTGGACAGGAAGTACGACCCCTTGATGAAGATGTTCTGGTTGTCGCGCTCCTCAGGAGTGCAGACGCCGCAGAAGGTTGGCGCCCAGTAGCGGCGGTTGCTGCTGGCGCGGTCGAGCAGCAGCGTGCCCTCGATGATGTCCGTCGTCTTGGCGCCCGATCCGATGAAGCGTGAAGTTCCGCTGCGAGTAGCGGCGCTTCGACGAAGAAGCTCGGCGTCAGGATCGCCGCTGTAGCTCAAGGTGAACAGATCCTGCGGCGTCTGCCGGTCCTCGAGGCTCCGGAGATCCATCGACGCCGCCGTGTCGAACGTATTGTTGAACTGATCGAGCGATCTCCTTGATGTACGTGCCCTGGAATCGATGGTTCGAGTTCAGCGAGTAGGTCGCGTTCGCCCTCGTATCGCTTCGAATCCTGCGTGAAGGTGTACGGGATGTTGGTCGTGCACGAGCTGGCGGCGCCGACGCCTGCTTCTGAAAGCGTCCGGCGGTGAAGAACCAGAGTCGATCGCGGAAGATCGGTCCGCCGAACGTGTACTCGTAGGTCGGCACGATCTTGTCGACCTTCGTGTCGGTCGGTGAACGATGTCGCCCGTCCGGCTGCGGCACCAGCGTGCGCCAGTTGTCGTTGTGGAACGTGTCCCGGAACGATCCGCTGGAACGTGTTGCCGCCCGACTTCGTGATCATGTTGACGACGCCGCCGCCGAAACGGCCGTACTCGGCCGACACGCCGGCGGTCGCGATCGTCGTTTCCTGAATCGCATCCTCGATGTAACAGGTTGTTCGCCTGCCCGCGGATGTTCTCGTTGACCGTGACGCCGTTGATCAGGAACAGGTTCTCGAACGACATCGAACCGGCGATCGAGTAGTTGCCCGCCGGGCCCGGTCGGATGCACCGACGGCGCGAGCAGCAGCGTGGCGTTGATGTCGCGGTTGGTCGGCAGGCTCGCGATCAGCTCCTGCGAGAAGTTGGTCGCCACCTGCGCCGTCTGCGTCAGCACGTCGGCGGCTCGGCCGACGACTTCGACGGTTTCCGCCACGCCTGCAAGGCCCATCGTCACGTCGATCGGCACGACCTGCGTCGGCGCGACGCTGACCGTCCGCTGCTGACGCTCGAATCCGCTCAACTCGAACGTGATCGTGTACGGTGCCCGACGGCAGCAGCGTGAAGATGTAGTCGCCGTTCTCTGAAGTGACGGCGGTGCGAATGCCCTGCAGATTCGCCGACTCCACGCTCACCGTGACGCCTGGAACCGTTCGTTCCTGCGTGTCGACGACGCGGCCGGAAATCGTCCCGGTCGTGCTCTGCGCATGGGCGACGCCCGAGGCCGCCAGCGTGGCCACGACCAGCCAGATTCCGAATCTCATGAAGCGCATCGAAAGCCTCCCCAACCTGTATCGGTGTTGACGGTTTTCAGAGTATGACCCACGTCCACAGAGTCATATGCCCCGATTTTGACCACGGGACGTAGAATCGCTGTAAGTATTCAAAAAAGTGAATTTTTCGAGCTTTTTTCTGGATCCGGTTCGCCGTCCAGCGTGCACAGCATTTCCCAGGTCAGCTTTTCGATCGTGTCCACCACGACGTCGGCCTGGGCAAGCGCGTCACGAGTGTAGGTATGTGCGACACCGACCGTCAGCAGGCCGGCGGCCCTGGCGGATTCCAGGCCCCACGGCGAGTCTTCGACGGCCACGCAGTCGGACGGCAGCAGCGGTTCAGATCTGGCGGTCATCTTCGACAGCATCTTCGACAGGCGATCCACGGCGCGAAGGTAAGGGTCGGGGGCCGGCTTGCTGGCGCCGCCGTCGTCGGCGGAGACGATCACCTCGAAGTGTGCCTTCAGCCGTTCGCGCTCGAGGGTCCGTTCGATTTCCGACCCGAGGGCGCCCGAGGCGATGGCGAGCGGGCACAGGCGGGCGAGCCGCTCGATGGCCTCGCGCGCACCGGGGAAGAGAATCGACCCCTGCTGTTCGAGTTCCTCGGTGACGAGCGCCTTGCGCGAGATGAGCTGTGCAATCGCACGCTCGTCCCAACGGCGTCCGCGTTCCGCGCCAATCTCGCGGAAGGCGCGCTCGTCGTTGTAGCCAAGGTAGCGCTCGTAGTACTCGGGCTCGGTGAGCGTGATGCCTTCTGTGGCCAGGACGTCCCGGAAGGCGCGGAAGTGCAGCGGTTCGCTGTTGGCGATGACGCCATCGAAGTCGAACACGACCGCACGTATCAAAGCTTCTAGCCTTTTGCCTTGACGCGTTCTCCCGCTTCAATCCGGACGGGCAGCCGGTTTTCCTGCGTCGGCAGCGGGCAGATGTACTTGGTGCTGAAGTAACAGTACGGGTTGTAGGCGAGGTTGAAATCGATCTGGTACAGACCCGATCCCGTCCGATCGAGATCCAGGTACCGGCCGGTCGTGTACGTCTCTTCACCGCTCGTCTGGTCGCTGAACGGGACGAACAACCTGGTGATCGGCTGGCCGGCGGGAATGTAGGCGGTGAGCTTCAGCGGCTGACCCTTGAGCGTGAACTCGAGGTGTCCGACCCGTTCGTATTTGTCGATGCTGCCGGTCGACGTCACGAGATCCACCGGTTCGAACTTCTCGAGTGTCTTCAGCCCGGCCGGCACGCTGTAGGTCTCGTTGATCGGAAAGTACTCGAGCGGCAGCAGCGTGGGCTTTAACTCCGCCGGCACAGGCTCGGCCTCCTGCTTCAGCAGGATGTCCTTCTGCTCCCGCGCCTGCTTCAGCCGGTCGACGTAGTCTTCCGGCGCCGGCGGCTTCGGGTTATTGCAGGCCGCGGCGAATAGCGTCACCAGAAGACAACCGAGGAGCCTGCGCATCACCAGATAACTTTACTCGGAGGCTCGGCCAACTTTTTTCAATGGCGCTGGGGCCCCACCCCCAGCGCGAACTTACGCTGATGCTCGCCCTCGGATTTACTTGTCCTCGGGCTCGCATGGCCGCAGGCGCTCGTGATGGGCTCACCGACTGCACCTAGCCAACAGTCACCAACGCCCACGCTCAGAAGATATACGCGCCCCGGGCGACTGTCTCATCGGCAATCTTCCGGCGAAGCGCAGCCGTATTCACCGGCGGCGCCTTGAACAGCCGGCGCAGCGCCGCCATCATCGTCCGCAGGGCATCGCCTTCGGCCATGATCGCCAGCGCCTGGCGGGCGGATGCCTCGATCCGCATCGCCGGCGTCGCTGACGAACACGCGCGCGGCGTCGATCTGCAGCGCAGCTGCCTGACGCGGATCGCGCGGAGGACGGCGCTGTCGGCCGCGTAGGTGTCGATCAGCATGTCGGCGAGGTGCATCAGGACCTCCTGCTGGTCCGCCAGCTTGTCGCGATAGGTCTGCATCGCCAGGCCGAGGACCATGAGCGCCGCCTTCTTGAACGACTCGACCGCGCGCCGTTCGTCGCCGAGCGGGCCATCGTCGCTCGAGGCCTGGCAGCGAAGGCGGGCCCATCAGCTCGTCCTGCAGCGCCTTGGCCGCGGCGATGAGCGCCGATGTCGCCCTTGACGGCGCGGCGCGCGAGCATGCCCGGGAATCAGCAGGCGGTTGATTTCGTTGGTGCCCTCGAAGATGCGGTTGACGCGCGAGTCGCGGTAGTGCCGCTCGGCCGGGTAGTCGCGGACGTAGCCGTTGCCGCCGTGGACCTGGATGTTCTCGTCGAGCACGTAGTCGAGCATCTCGCTGCCGGCCACCTTGGCGATCGACGCTTCGATCGCGTACTCCTCGAACGTCGCGAGCGCCGCGGACTGATCGCCCGGCTCGTGCGGCGTCGCCTCGATCCGGGCGTCGATCATGCCCGGCCGTCCGGTAGATGAGGCTTTCGATCGCGTAGGCGCGCACGACCATCTCGCCGAGCTTGTGCTTGATGGCGCCGAACGACGCGATCGGCTGGCCGAACTGCTTGCGCTGACCGGCGTAGCGCGCCGCTTCGCCAATCGCGCCGCGCGCGCCGCCGACGCACATCGCGCCCAGCTTGAACCGGGCGAAGTTCAGCACGTTGAACGCGATCTTGTGGCCCTTGCCGACCTCGCCGAGCAGGTTCTCCGCCGGCACGCGCACGTCCTGAAGAATGACCGGCGTCGTCGACGACCCGTGCAGGCCCATCTTGTGCTCTTCCTTGCCGTTCGACACGCCCTTGAACGCCGCGCTCGACGAGGAAGGCCGATGAAGTGCTCGCCTGTCGTCGATGACCTTGGCGAACACGATGTAGAGATCGGCGAAGCCGCCGTTGGTGATCCACGTCTTCTCGCCGTTCAGGACGAAGCTGCCGTCCGGCCTGGCGGACGGCGCGCGTCTTCGCGCCGAGCGCGTCGGAGCCGGAGCCCGGCTCGCTCAGGCAGTACGCGCCGACGATTTCGCCGGTCAGCAGCCGCGGCAGATACCGGCGCTTCTGATCCTCGGTGCCGAACAGCGAGAGCGGCAGCACCAGCAGGTTCGCGTGCGCGCCGAACGTGGCGCCGAACGACGCCGCCTGCGACATCCGCTCGCTGACGATCATCGACGACGACCTTGTCGAGCTCGACGCCGCCGTACGCCTCGGCGACGTCGACGCCGAGCAGGCCGAGCGCGCCGCAGCGCTTCACGAGGTCGCGCGCGAGCGCCCAGTCCTTCTGCTCGAGCCGATCGAGCACCGGCAGGACGTCGTTGGTGACGAAGTCGGTGACGGTCTGCGCGATCAGCCGCTGCTCGTCGGTGAGCCGCGCCGGCGTGAAGACGTCGGCCGGGCTGGTCGGTTGCAGCAGCCACTCGCCGCCGCGCAGGGTCGTCGGTGATGCGGTCGTCGGTGTCATCGTGCGTTCCTCCAGCGGGCCTAAAAGGCCCGCACTACATGCGTTCGAAAATGCCCGCCGCGCCCATTCCGCCGCCGACGCACATCGTGACCAGGCCGTAGCGGGCGTTGCGGCGTTTCATTTCGTAGAGCAGCGTCGTCGTCAGCTTGGCGCCCGTGCAGCCGAGCGGATGGCCGAGCGCGATCGCGCCGCCGTTGACGTTCAGCCGATCGGGATCGATCGGCAGCTCCTTCAGGCAAGCCAGCACCTGCGCGGCGAACGCCTCGTTCAGCTCGACGAGATCGATCTGGTCGAGCGTCAGCCCGGTGAGCTTCAGCACTTTCCGGATCGCCGGCACCGGACCGATGCCGAACCGCTCGGGCTCGACGCCGGCGGTCGTAAACGCGACGAAGCGAGCCGAGCGGCGTGAGGCCGCGCTCGCGCGCCCGTGCCGCCGACGTGACGACGACCGCGGAGGCGCCGTCGCTCGTCTGCGACGAGTTGCCCGCCGTGACGCTTCCGCGCGCGTGAAAGGCCGGCCGCAGCTTGGCGAGCGCCTCGAGCGAGGTGTCGCGCCGCGGCCCCTCGTCGACCGCGAGCGTGATCTCGGTCGTTTGTGGCGCGCCCGCCGTTCTGCGACTGCACGACGCGCGTCGTGACCGGGACGATCTCGTCGGCGAAGCGGCCGGCCTCGATCGCGGCGACGGCTCGCTGATGGCTGCGCAGCGCGAAGGCGTCCTGCTCTTCGCGCGAGATGCCCGACTCGCGGGCGTGATTCTCGGCGACCAGGCCCGTGCTCAGGTACACGTCCGGATATGAATCGACCAGCGACGGGTTCGGCGCCACCGTGTGGCCGCCCATCGGCACGAGGCTCATCGACTCGGTGCCGCCGGCGATCGACCACGTCAGCCGAGCCGCACATGACGCGCTCCGACGCGAACGCGATCGCCTGAAGGCCAGAAGAGCAGAACCGGTTGATCGTGACCGCCGACGCCGAGACCGGGATGCCGGCGCGGAGGCTCGCAATCCGCGCGACGTTCAGGCCCTGCTCGGCCTCGGGCATCGCGCAGCCGAGGATCACGTCGTCGACCTCCGCCGGCGCGAGTGCCGGAGCGCGGCGCAGCGCCTCGCCGATCGCGGTCGCGGCGAGCTCGTCGGGTCGGTCCCGCGCAGCGTCGCCGTTCGGGCGCCTTGCCGACCGGCGGTGCGAACGGCGGCGACGATGACAGCGTCAGTTCATAGTCCCCCAGGAGGTCTTCGACCGCGTCGGCGACCTCCCCGACCTTGCCGTCGAACAGATGATCCGCCGCGTCGATCACGACGAGCTCCTTCGGTTCGCGGGCGCGCGCGTAGAACTCGCGCACCTGCTTGAGCGGACAGATCTCGTCACGCTCGCCGTGGATGAAGAACTTCGGCTTCGTCGCTCGCCGCGACCGGCGCTGAAGTCGTAGCGATCGACCGGCATGGCGATGCCGATGAGCGCGCGCACGCGCGGGTCCTCGGCGCCGACCGTCAGCGCGACCCACGAACCGAACGACATGCCGCCCGCCCACAACGGAGCGCCCGGGTAGCGGTCGTGCATGAAGTCGAGCGCGGCACGGAAATCGTCGCGTTCGCCGCGCGCCTTCGTCGAACGCGCCGGCGCTGCGCCCGGCGCCGCGGAAGTTGAAGCGAAGCACCGCGCAGCCGATCCGCGCCAGCGCCTTGGCCGCCTGATACACCACCTTCGTGTGCATCGTGCCGCCGTACTGCGGGATGCGGATGCGCGAACACCACTGCGGCGCGGAGCGCTCCGTCTGCACGTCCGCTCTCGACGAGTCCGTCTGGATTGACGCCGCGCGCAGCCGCCGGCTCGTCGAGCAGCGCCTCGAGGGTGCCTGCCGGTCCGGGAATCTCACGCAGCATGGTCCTGCCGCCGAGTCGAGAGTGCGAACTCGCGGACGAGTGCCGCGAAGCCGTCGGGCCGTGTCACGCAGCCGATGTGGCCGGTCCGCTCGAGCGTGACGCCGCGTGCGCCGCGAATCAACTGTCGCGTACGCGGACGTGGTGTCGTGGCGCGACGACATAGTCGAGGCCGGGGTCGCCGCTCATGACCAGCGTCGGGGCCGAGACGCGCGAGGCCTCGCCCGCGAAGTCGACGGTCGCGATGAGTTCGGCCCGCTTCGCCATGCGCCCTAGCATGACCGGGCGCGCGAACGACCGTCTTCAGTTGCCAGGCGGCGAAGCGCAATCGCGCGAGTCGGCCGGGAATCGCCATGGCGATCTCGCGCCGCAAACGCCGCGGCGTTTCGGCGAGAAATACCGGAGCGAACACCCACGGAAGCCGCGCGTAGAGCGGTGTCGCCTGCTTCAACTGCCAGCCGGGTCCAGGGGTCGAGACCAGCACGAGTGCCGCCGTTTGGTCCGGCCGCTCCGCCGCGAAGCGCAGGGCCGCTAACGCCGCCGAACGAGACTCCGCACACGATCGCCCGGTCGAGGCCACGGCTGTCGAGTGCCTCGGCGATCTGATCCTTGAAGTTGTCGATGCCCCGCATCGGTTCGAACCGCGGCCCACCGAGCTCGCCAGACAACGAGAACGTGATCACGCGAAACGAGCGCGCCAGTGCGTCGATCGCCGGCGCGAAGTACTCCCACCTGCCCTGGAGCCGGGGACGAGGACGATCGGAGTGCCGGAGCCTCGTTCGATGATGCGCACGCTGTCAATTCCTCAACGTCTTCCCCGTCTTCAACGTGTACTGGATGCGCTCGAGCGTCTTCCGCTCGCCGCAGAGCCGGACGAACGCTTCGCGTTCCAGATCAAGGATGTAATCCTCACTCACTGTCGTCCGGTGAGGGAGTGCGCCTCCGGCCAATACTCGTGCAAGCGTACGGCCGACGACCGCGTCGTGATCGCCGATGCGCCCGGCCCGCCACGCGAGGTGGACGCCGAGCTTCAGCGCCGCCAGCAGCGTTTCGCCACCGACCGGTATTGAAGTGCGCCTCGGCGGCGGCCGGTAGCCGTCGCGGGCGCGCGCCAGCGCGACCGCCTTTGCGTCCGAGATCAGACGTTCGCGGTTCATCGTCACGCCGTCGGCGGGCGTGAGGAATCCGAGCTGTCTGGCCTGGGCCGCGCTCGTCGAGACCTTGCCGAATCCGATCGTCTCGAATACCGGCTGTACCACGTCGAGCAGATCGTCTTGAGAACCGGTGCAGGTTGCGGTGGCGCGTGCGAGCATTTCCTTGGTGCCGCCACCGGCCGGAATCAGACCGACACCGACTTCGACCAGGCCGATGTAGCTTTCGGCGGCCGCCTGCACGCGATCGCCGTGCAGCAGGATCTCGCAGCCGCCGCCGAGCGTCATGCCGCATGGGCACGACGACCACCGGCACGTTCGCATACCGGAGCGCCTGGGTGGTGCGTTGCAGCGTTCGGACCATCAGATCGATCTCGTCCCAGTTGCCCTCCTGCGCCTCGAGGAGCACGAGCATGAGATTGGCCCCGACCGAAAAGTCCGGGGCCTCGGTGCCGATGACGAGCGCCGCGAAGTTGTTCTCTGCCTCCTGGACCGCGGCGTCGAGCATCGCGACCGTGTCGCCGCCGATGGTGTTCATCTTCGAGTGGAAGTCCACGGCCAGGACGCCGTCGCCGATGTCCACCAGGCTGGCGCCGGCATTGCGCCGCACGATGCGTTCCCGCTCTTTAGCCGACCGAAGAATCTGAAGGTCGGGCGCCGCCGGGGGCACCGGTCCATCGCGGAAACGATCGGTGCCGCGCTGGAGGATGTCCGCGATGAGGGGCGGTGCCTCTTTGACGCCGATGGCTTTGAGGACGTCGCGAATCCCGAGGGCGTCCCATGTCTCGAACGGACCGAGCTCCCAGCCGAAGCCCCACCTCATCGCCCGGTCGACATCGTTAATCGAGTAGGCAATTTCCGGCGTCGCATGCGCCGTGTAGACGAGAGTCGGCCCCAGGGTGGCCCGCAGAAAGGCGCCGACCCTGTCCGGTCCGAAGAACAACGTCCGGATCCGTTCGCGGACATCGTCAATCGATTTCGCGGCATCGAGGGCGGGCAGCTTCACGGGTTGCTTCGCGCGGTACGTCGATACGTGGCCGGATCGAGCGTCAGGATCTCGGCGCCCTCCTTTCTGTAGAATCCGCGTCCTGCTTTTTCTCCAACCCATCCGCGCTCGATTAGAGAGGCGACGAGGGCCGGCGTCGCGAATGTTGTCCGCTCCGGGCCGGGAAGGCGCGTCGCCAGATTGCTCATGACGTGGCCGAGCACGTCGATGCCCGCGATGTCCATCGTCCGGAACGTGGCGCTCCTGGGACGGCCAATCGCCGGTCCGGTGATGGCGTCAATTTCCTCGATCGAATACTCGCCGGACTCGAGCGCGCGCAGCGTCTGAACGACACCGAACAGGGCGATGTGATTCGCGATGAAATTGGGCGTGTCCTTCGCGACGACGACGCCCTTGCCGAGATCGTGATCGACGAAGGCGGAAACACGGGCGAGCACGGCGGTGTCCGTCTCCGCGGTCGGGATCACCTCGACCAGCCGCAGGTAACGCGGCGGGTTGAAGAAATGCGTTCCAAGCCAGTGACGGCGGAAGTCGTCGCTGCGGCCTTCGGCCAAGCGCGGCGATCGGAATGCCCGAGGTGTTGGAGGACACAATGGTCCCTGGCCGCCGCACTCGCTCGACCTGCTCGAGGAGCGTTTGTTTGGCATCGAGGCGCTCGACCACGGCCTCGAGAATCCAGTCGACGTCACCGAGGCGGTCCATGTCCGTGTCGAAGCCTCCGACGGTGATGAGCGCCGCGGCGTCCCGAGTGAAGAACGGATCTGGCTTGAGAGACGCGGCGCGCTTCAACCCCTCGCGTGCAATAGTCGGCGGTCATGTCGAGCAGGTGCGTCGACACGCCGGCGTTAGCCAGGTGCGCGGCTATCTGAGCACCCATTGTGCCGGCACCGAGCACGGCGGCGGATCGGATGCGCCTGATCATCGGACCGCGGCGCCTCGAAGAAAGAGGTCGACGACGGCATCGGCGTCCGCTTCGAGCGAGTAGCGCCGCCGGCTCAGGATCCAGTTGGTCGCCATCTCGTCGAGCGCGCCGAAGAACATCTTGGCGGCAGTCGTTGGATTGAAGTCGGCATGAAAGACCCCCGCCGCCTGACCGTCGGCAAAGGCGGAGCGGATGTGGCCGAGGTAATCCCGCAAGAGCGTGGACGACAGCCGTTCCATGAACTTCACCGACTGCCGCAGCTCCACCTGGAACACGATCGCCAGGTTGCGGTCGCGGCCGAGCCGCGCCAGGTGCAGGCGCGCGAGCAGCCTGAGCCGCTCGGCGGGATCGTGCACGTCCGCCGCGGCGGCCCGCACTTCCGCGAACGCCTCGCGCATCGTTCGCTCGAAGAGTTGAACGAGGATGTCGTCCTTGCTGCGGAAGTACAGGTAGACGGTGCCCGCGGCGACACCCGCCGCCCGCGCGACATCGGCGACCTGGGCGTTGAAGAACCCGCGGTCGGCGAACACGTCGCTGGCGGCCCGCAGGATGGCGTCGCGCTTATTGATAAGGATTGTCTCGGGGCGTTTTCGGGCAGAAACAGAGGGCATAGGGCGACTGAATGAATGGTCATTCAGTCAGGCTCCACATGTCAACCGCTATTTGAGAGTCCCGGGCGAGTCCTAGCGCCACCTCGTCAGGATCGTCTCGCGGTCGAAGAGCCTGACGCTGACTGCCGCGAGGATGGTCCAGACGACAAGGAGGCCGGCGGCGATGGCTGTCAGCGCGAAAGCGGACAGCCACAGGGCTCCCGTGAACTGGGCTACGAGCAGCGCGGTGATCGGAATCACGATGAACACGCCGAACTGCTGGGCGGTGCGGGTGTCGTTCACGCGAGAAGAAATCAGAATCGCTCCCTGTAATGACAGGAGCGCCGAAGCCGGGCCGAGAAGGAACACCAGGACCATGGTCCGCAGGTTCACCATCGCCTCAAGCACGCCGGGGAGCGCGAAGAGCGCGATGCCCGCCACGTAAAGCGCCAGGCCGGCCATGGCGATGACGAGCGTCGGCACGAGCGCGCCTATCACTTTCGCCAACAGCAGTTCGAGTGTCGAAATTGGCGTCGCCAGCAGCGGTTCGAGCGTGCGCGCCTGCTTCTCGCCGATGACCGCGTGGGCGGCCGTCGCCATCGCCCCGGTCGTGGGCGTCAGGAGGAACAGCAGCAGGAACTGCTGGAAGAGGAACATCTGAACGCGGCCATCCTGCGTCAGCCCGCTGGCGGGATCGACGACCTCGCTGATGCCCACGAGGTCGGAGTCGTCGCTGAGGCGCTCGCCGATGACGGCCGGAATGAGGATAGTTACCACGAATGGAACGATCACCGCGATCGCCGTGACGAGGATCACGGGCAACAACGCGCCCCTGTTGCGTGAGACGTCGAGGAGCTCCTTCCGGAACAATGCGGCAACCGCGCGGCCGTTCATGCCACCGGTCCTCGCTGGCCGCGAGCGACGAGTCCAAGATAAGCGTCTTCGAGGCCGGGCACTTCCTGGCGCACCTCGATGATCCGGGCGCCGGCGGCCACGAGTGCCTCAACCAGCGCGGGAGTTCGTCCCTCCGGGTCGGTCAGTTCGACATGAAGAATGGCACCGTCCGCCGTCGCCGTCGCCGTCGCCGTGGCCGTCGCCGTCGCCGCCACGGCGGCGGCGACGTCCACATACGGGGCGGCCGCGCCATCGACGCGCACCTCGATGCGCCCGGTTGCCACACGCCGCCGGAGGTTGGCGGGAGCGTCGAGCGCGAGGAGGCGTTCCTGCAGGACTGCGACACGATCGGCAATCCGTTCGGCTTCGGCGAGGTTGTGGGTCGAGAGGAGGATTGCGCAGCCCGCGCCCCGGCGCCGTCCGAGGAGCTCGCGGACGCTGCGCGTGACCTCCGGGATCGAGGCCCGACGTCGGCTCGTCGAGCAGCAGGATGTCGGGGTCGTGAAGGAGCGCGCGCACCAGTGCCACCTTCTGCCGCATGCCCTTTGACAGCTCGGCGGCGCGCACTTCGACGTGCGGTGTCAGGTCGAACGCCTCGAGCAGCGCAGCCGCCCGGTCCTCATGCCGATCGAGCTCGTAGAGCTCGGCGTAGACCGACAGGTTTTCGCGGACGGTCAGGCGATCCCAGAGACCGGGTGCTTCGGTGAGGAAGCCGATCCGGCGCCGCAGCGCCGAGCCGGTTGACGCGTGTCATCGGCACGCCGTCGATGGTGACCGTACCGCTGACGTCGGCGCAATCAGCCCGGCGAGCATCCGCAACGTCGTCGTCTTGCCGGCGCCATTCGGGCCGAGCAGTGCGACGATCTCGCCACGCTCGACGCTGAACGTCACGTCGATCGACGACGACCCGCTTGCCGAACTGCCGCGTCAGCCCGGTGGCTGCAATCATCGCGGATCGAACTCGAACAGGCCCGGGGTCACGAGCAGGCGGTCCTCGGTCGTCGAAGAAGAGGCCGGTCGGCGCGATGAGGTCGACGCCGCGGAACTGCACGCGTCCGGATCTTGTCGCCCTCGGGATCGAAGACGTAGGTGTACGGGACCGCGAAGCGAGACCCACAGGTTTCCGCGGCGATCGACGGCCGCCGCGCGAACGGTCGAGCGGCACGACCGCCAGCTCGCCGTCGCGCCGCGGCCACGTGCGCCGGCAGCCCGTCAATCAGCTTGTCGATTTCGACGCCCTGCATCCGGCGCTCGAACATCAGGCGGCCATCGCGGTCGTATTTCCGGAACACCGGAAGACCGGCCTGGAACACGAAGAAGAACCCGCCGGCCGGATCGACGAGCGGAATGCCGCTGTTCAGCGCGAGGTGCAGATCCCGGTCGTCCTCGTGGCCGGTCGCGCGCAGGGCCCCGAACGTCCGGCCCTCGCGTCCCGATGCCGCGTACTCGGTGACGAGTGCGCCGTTCTCCGGCTGCGACATCGAGGATCGACGAGCCGGTGTACTGGAGCGACGCGATCCCGCTGAGCGACCATGTCGTCGGAGGCCACGCGCGCGCGCGATCGACCGGGCAGCGTGAAGCCGCCGATTCGCGAAACCCGGCCGGCGTGAAGACCTGAATCCGCTCGCGTGCCGCTCGGGCGCGTCCGCGACGACGAACCGTGCCGTCCGGCGCGATCGAAAACGCCGTCGGGCCGATGATGCGGCCAGGCTCGGCGCCGATCTGGACGATCTGCCACGCGCTCTCGAACTGCCTCGTCGATGGCGAACACCGGGTGCGCGCGCCGATCGAACACGTAAGTGACTGGCCAGCCGGCGACTGCTGAAACGCGCGGA
The DNA here is from genome assembly GCA_963825245.1 of uncultured Acidobacteriota bacterium. Lineage (GTDB taxonomy): Bacteria > Acidobacteriota > Vicinamibacteria > Vicinamibacterales > CAVVIG01 > CAVREM01. The sequence continues at coordinate 272,264 of CAWGSJ010000007.1, read as the reverse complement.
CGTCCCGAAACCGGCCGGCGACATGCGGCGGCACGGCGCCGGACCGGGCGCAGGACGTCGGGTGTGAGCGCGACGAGCGATGGCAGGAAGAGGCTCGCGGCGACGAGCCAACCGCAGACAACGCTTCGTAGTAGTGCAGGCCTTGAGGCCCGCCTCAGTACGCGGCTGTTTCGCTGTATCGCGGCAAGAATGTCTGCCGTCTGCGGCAGGATGGCTTCTTCGAGGTCGGGGCAGTAGGCGACCGGCGTGTCGAGCGCGCCGACGCGCCGCACGGGCGCATCGAGGTGCTCGAACAGCTCGCCGGCGATGCGCGCGGCGATCTCGGCGCCGAAGCCGCACGTCAGCTGATCCTCGTGCGCGACGATCACGCGGTTCGTCCGCTTCACGTGCGCCGCGATCGCTTCCCAGTCGTACGGCACGATCGTCCGCAGGTCGAGCACCGCGACGCTGCACGCCCTGCTTCTCGGCCTGGTGCGCGGCGACGCAGCGCGCGCTGGACGAGCGCGCCCCAGGTGACGACGAGCACGTCGTCGCCGTCGCGGCGGACGGCCGCCTTGCCGAACGGCACCATGAAGTTCTTTGCCGGGATACTCGCCCTTGTTGTAGGTCTGCCGATACAGGTGCTTGTGCTCCAGGAACATGCACCGGATCGTCGCAGCGGATCGCCGTGCGCAGCAGGCCGGCCGCGTCGACGGCGTTCGACGGGATACGCGATGCGGATGCCCGGGCAGTGCGCGAAGATGCTCTCGCCGGACTGGCTGTGATACGGCCCGCCGCCGCGCAGGTAGCCGCCGATCGGGACGCGGACGACCATCGGGCACGACCAAGTGGTTGCCCGATCGGTAGCGCAGCATCGACATCTCGTTGCGCAGCTGCATCATCGCCGGCCAGATGTAGTCGAAGAACTGGATCTCGACGACCGGCTTCAGCCCGCGCATCGCCATGCCGACCGCCGCGGCCGATGATGTTGGCTTCGGCAATCGGCGCGTTGAACACGCGATCGTCGCCGTACAGCGCGCTGCAGACCGTGCGTGACCTTGAAGACGCCGCCCTTGCCGGGCACGACCTTCAGTGCCTCGCGGCGGCTGGCGTCGGCGACGTCCTCGCCGAAGACGACGATGCGCGGATCGCGCGCCATCTCGTCCTTGAGCGTGCGGTTGATGGCGGCCGACCATCGTGTCGGGCTTGCCCTCGGGCTCCGCTGGCGGTGCTCGAACGCGGTCGGAGGTTGGATCCACGTCCGGCGAATAGACGCACAGTCCGCCGCGGTGCTTCGGGGCGGCTCGGGCGCTCTCAAGCGCTTCGATCGCGGCTTCGTCGACCTCGCGCTGCGACTTCGGCCGCTGATCGACTGCGAGCTCGGCGGCGGTCGCCAGGCCGTTGTGGCGCAGGAACTCCGCGAACCGCGTGATCGGATCGCGCCGCGCTTCGGCTTCGCGCTCCGCCGGCGTCTTGTACAGCTTCTCGTCGTCGGACAGCGAGTGCGAGTACGGCCGGATGACGCGCGCGTGCACGAGCGCGGGGCCCTTGCGCGCGCGCACGTAGGCGGCGGCCTCGCGCATGCGCGCGCAGGCTGGCGAAGAAATCGGTGCCGTCGACCGACGTCGACGTGCAGGCCGGGGAACGACCGCACGCAGCCGCGAGATGTCGCCGCCCGGCGTCTGCGACTTCGACCGGCACCGAAATCGCGTAGCCGTTGTCTTCGACGAGGATAGAGGACCGGCAGCCGCCTGGTGCAGGCGGTGTTGAGCGACTTCCCAGAACTCGCCCTCGCTGGTCGCGCCCTCGCCGAGCGAGGTGTAGACGATCTCGTCGCCGCTGGAATCGCGATTCGCGATCGGCGATCGCCTCGACGCGGCTGTAGATGACGCCCGCTTCCGCCGCGCCGACCGCGTGCAGCACCTGCGTGCGCGGTCGCGCTCGATCCCGACACGATGTTCAGCGCCTTGTGCCCCCAGTGCGACGGCATCTGGCGGCCGCCGTTGCTCGGATCGGCCGCCGCGCCGACCGACGCGAGCAGCATCTCGAGCGGCGTCACGCCGAGCTGCAGGCAGAGCGCGCGATCGCGATAGTAGGGATGGAACCAGTCGTAGCCGGGCTTCAGCGTCAGGCCGGCCGCGACCAGCACCGCCTCGTGCCCGGCGCCGCTGATCTGGAAGAACGCGCGGCTCTGATTCTTGAGCTGGATTTCCTTGTCGTCGAGCTTGCGCGATCGCACCATCACGCGATAGACGTCGAGCAGCGCGGCGCGATCGAGACCGAGATCGGTCGGCGCTCGAGCGATTCGTCGGCTGGTGCGTTCGTCCGGCCTGCGCCGTTGACGACCGAGGCCTTCATCCGGCTCATTTTATAGCATCCGCGCCGGATGGTATATCCTGCGCGCCATGGCTTCTCAGGCCGTGCGGCTGCATCGCTGGGACGAAATTGCGCTCGACAAAGTCACCGAAATGCTGTCGCGGAAGATCGTCAGCGGCGAGCGCGAGATGCTGGTGCAGGTCTACGTCAAGCGCGGCTGCCTCGTCCCGATGCACGCGCACGACAGCGAGCAGATGACCTACGTCCTGCAGGGCGCGCTGAGGTTCCTGATCGGCGGCGAAGAGATCACCGTGCGCGAGGGCGAGGTGCTGCACATTCCTCCCGGCGTCGAGCATCAGGCCGAGGCGCTCGAGGACACCTTCGAGCTCGACGTGTTCAGTCCGATCCGGCAGGAGTGGCTCGATCACTCCGAGGCGACGTAGCGGCGAACGTCGCCCTTGAGCGCGGCCAGATTCGGCTGCCGATCGCGAGGCAGGCTGAGGAAGTACTCGGCCAGCGGCCGGTCGTCGGTCAGCAGCGGCCCCGGGCCGACGAAGGCGCGGATCTCGTCAGGCCCGGCCGTGAAGGATCCGAGCAAGGCCTCGAACGTCTCGATGCGCACGTCTTTCATCCCCTGGGCGCGCCCCGGCAGTTCGAGCTTCCACTCGAAGTCCTGTCGCCGCAGCCGGAGCGGCTCGATCGAGCCGATGAACAGCGATCCGTCGGCCCAGGCGGTCGTCTCGGGGAACACGCTCAGGAACGTGCGTGCGATCAAGTTGTACTCGGCTTCGGTGCCCGGAATCCACTGCATCACGACGCCGCCCGGCTTCAGCACCCGCCGCATCAGTTCGAAGTACTCGCGGGAGTACAGGTTCCCCGCGCCGGCGAAGATCGGCTGAATCGATGTCCGCGGTGATCACGTCGTAGCGCTTCGGCGTCAGCATCATGAAATTGCGGCCGTCGTCGACGCGCAGGTGCACGTTGGGTCGATCGAGGACGTCGTAGTTGATCGCCCCGAATTGCCGTGCCGCGCTGACCACCGCGTCGGCGAGCTCGACGACGTCGACGTCGACGCCCTCGTGGACGCTGACCGCGCCGGCGGTGGCGCCGCCGCCGAGACCGATCACGAGCGCGGTTCGGGCACCCGGGTGGACGATCATCGGCAGGTGGCCGATCCGCCGGTGCGTGAAGGTCGTCGGAAAATCAGTGCCGGCCTGGTGGTTGCCGTTGATCGTCATCAGCAGGCGGCGGTTCGCTCCTGCGCCGAGCTCGTGCACGACGACCGTTGCCTCGACGCCTTCCTGCTTCCAGGCGAGACCGGTGCCGGCGTATCGCTGTGCCATGAACTGCACGAACGGATCGGGCGACGTCCAGACCGCCCAGCCGAAGACCGCGGCGCCCGCCGCGCCGATCGTCAGCCGGCCGAGCGGCCGGTCCCCGCGCAACGACGAGCAGCGCGATGCCGGACAAGAAGCTGACCGCCGCCAGCAGCGCCAGCGAGGTCTCGCTGCCGAAGCGGGGCAGGAGCAGGAAACCGCCCGCGAGCGATCCGACGATCGCTCCGGCGACGTTCAGCGAATAGAAGAGCCCGACGCGCTTCGCGGTGTGGCTCCCTTGCGAGGCCCAGAGCCGCAGGCCGATCGGGAAAGCCATCCCCATCAGCAGCGCGGTTGGAAAGATCGCCAGCAGGCTGCCGGCGATGGGATACACCAGGTACTCGGGCATGATCGTCGACAACGCAGGGTGCGAGCCCGGTCGGTCAGCTGATTGAGGTAGACGAGCGGCCTGAACGACAGCACGATCGCGATCGCCGATCGCGAGCTCGAGAGCGGCCACGATCGTCATCCAGCGAAGCCGCCGTCCGAGCACGGCGTGGCGACGTAGCTGCCGAGCGAAATGCCCGCCAGGATGGTGGCCAGCATCACCGAAAAACCGTAGACCGTCGGGCGCAAGAACAGCGTCAGCACGCGAAACCAGACGACCTCGAGTGCCAGCGAGACTGCGCCCGACAGCGTGAACACGACGAGGATCAGCTGCAGTCCGCGGCGGTCGGCGATCGGTGGTTCATCCGGAGCGCTCACCCCGGATTCGACCGCCGCGGACGCGAGCAGCGTCGCGGCGCGCGAACGTCGATAGCGCGACCGCGCTGGCGCCGACGAGGACGTTCAGGCCAGCGGCGACGAAAAATGTCCGCTGCGATGCCGAGTTCGGGAATCAGGTACAACCCGGCGGCCAGCGTGCCGACGATCGCGCCGCGCGGCGTTGCTGCCATACAGCACGCCCACCTGCTCGACGAGCGAGCTGGCCCGGAACGTCGATGCCTTGAACACCAGCGGCAGCGTCGCGCCCATCAGCGACGGTCGGAACGATGAGAACCGCAAACGCGATGATCAGACGCGCGATGGTCAGCGCGGCGAAGCCGTCAGGCAGCGACGGGTAGAGCCGCACGTAGAGCGACTGAAGTGCCTCGAGCAGACGTTCGGCGTGGCGAGCGCGGTCACGCCGATCGAGAATCTCGGTGGCGCCGAACCATCTCAGCGGATTGCGGACACGGTCGCCGCGACACCGGCCACGTAGCTGCCGATCGCCAGGCCTGCCATGAACGTGGCCCAGACCGCGCTCGCCGCGTAGATGGTGACGCCGAACACCCATCCGAGCATCCGCAGCCACAGCACCTGATAGACGAGGGCGCTGAGGCCGGAGCAGAAAAAGAAAACCGCGAGAGCAAGGAGCAGCCAGCGATGGCCGGCCGCGCGGGGAACTGCCAACGATGCCGAGTATAGCTCAGTGGACTCGTCGATCGTAGTCGTTGGCGCGTCCACCCGAGTAGACGTCGAACTTCTTGCGGACGCGGTTGATCTTCCACTTGAGATATCGGTACTTGAGCTTCGGACAGCGGATCGACGCGGGCGCCCTTCAGATAGAGATAGCCGACGACGAGACCGCCGAGATGAGTGGCGCTGGCGACGCCGCCCGTCACGCCGAGCGACGAGTAGAACGCGATCGCGCCGATGATCATCACGAAGTACCTCGCCGGAATCGGAAACAGCATGAACATCAGGATCGGGCGATCCGGAAAGTACAGGCCGTACGCGAGCAACAGCCCGTAAATCGCGCCAGAGGCGCCGATGACGATCGACATAGCGCAGCGCCTCGGCGAAGCCGAACGGCAGCAACGAGAAGAGAACGGTGAGCACGCCCGCGCCGATGCCGCACACGAAGTAGAACTTCAGGAAGTAGCGCGTGCCCCACATGCGCTCGAGCTCGGTGCCGAACATCCAGAGCGCCAGCATGTTGAAGAGCAAGTGGAAGAGGCCGCCGTGCAGGAACATGTACGTCGCCGGCTGCCAGATGCGCAACTGCGCGACGACATATGCGTGGGCATGAGTCCGAGCCAGGTGTCAGCACGCGGCCGGCCCGGATCGATCGACTGTGCGATGAACACCACGACGTTCGCCGCGATCAGCGCCTTCATCGCGGTCGAGATCGGCCCGGGGCCGAAGGAAAACGACACGGCGTGCGGCGAGGGATAGCGGCGCATCGAAAACCGAATCGTATCACGCCATCGCGGCTCTCTCAGCGGTCGAGCAACTTCCGTGCCTGCGCGCGCGCACTCGACACAGCCTCATCGAATTCCGGGATCCGCAGGAGCCTGGCGGCGATGGCCAGCACGGCCAGGCCGGCGGAGATCGCCAGCGCGAGCGTGAGTCGCCTGCGCCAGCGTGTTCTGATCCTGAATGATGCGAGTCAGCCATGCATGGGTCACCAGCGCGGCGCCGGCCATCGCGGCGGATGCGGCGCAGTGGTGACGTCACCAGCGTGGCCGCGAGGCCCGCCAGTCGCGTCCGCCGAGAACGACCAGCAGCGCGCCGCCATGCACGAGCGCCGCCAGCGACGTGCTGAGCGCCAGTCCGCGAAAGCCGAGCGGTCCGACCAGCGCGACGCTCGCGCCGATGTTGAGACGAACGGCGGCGATGCTGACGGCAACCGGCACGCGGTTGCGGTCGAGCGCATAGAAAACAGGCGACGCGATCCGCGCCGCCGAGTAGCCGACCAGGCCGATCGCGTAAAACCGCAGTGCCGGCGGCGACCGCCTCGGTGTCGGATGGCAGAAACCGGCCGTGCTCGAACAGCACGCGGACAATCGGCATCGCGAGCACGATCAGGCCGATCGTCGCCGGAACGTTCAGCGCCAGCATCAGTCCCAGTCCGCGCGACACCGTCTGGCGGACGGCCGCAGGATCCTCGCGCGCCGCGTGCCGTGCCGCGGCCGGCAGCACGACCGTCGCGATCGACACGCCGAACAGGCCAATCGGCAGGTACATCAGCCGGAAGGCGTACGTGAGCCACGATGCGGCGCCGGTCCCCTCGCCCGTCGCGAGCACCGTGTTGACGAACAGGTTCACCTGCGTCGCCGCCAGCCCGACGTGCCGGGCCCCATCAGAACGAGGACCCGCCGCAAGGCGGGATCGTGCCAGTCGACCGACCGGACGATAACGGAACCCTTCGCGCGTGGAGCGCACGCCACTGCACGAGGATCTGCGTGACCCCGCCGGCGAGCGCGCCGACGGCGATGGAGGTGATCGGCGGCAGGCCGGCCGCGGACATGACCGGCGTGAGCAACACGGCGGCTGCGATCGTCGCCACGTTGAACGTCGCCGGCGACAGCGCCGGCACGAAGTAGTGGTGCAGCGAGTTGAGCATCCCCATCATCGCCGCCGCGATCGCCGCGAGCGTGAGGAACGGCAGCATCAGCCGCGTCAGTTGGATCGTGAGCTCGAGCTTCCCTGGGATCAGCGCGTAGTCGCCGGCGAAGGCCGTCGCCAGCGGACCGCGCAAAGATCATCCCGGCGACCACGACCACGCCGGTGGCGATGATCAGCGCCGTGATCACGTTGTTGCCCAGCCGCCACGCCGACGCCTTGCCTTCGAGCGTCACGTGCCGCGTGAACGCCGGGACGAACGCGGCGCTCATCGCGCCTTCGGCGAACAGATCGCGGACGAGATTTGGAATGCGGAAGGCGACGGTGAAGGCGTCCATGTCGTTGCCCGCGCCGAACATGGCGAGCACGACCTGATCGCGGACGAGCCCGAGGATCCGGCTGGTCAGCGTCGCGACGCCGGCGACGCCCGCCGAGCGCGCGAGACGTGGCTCGGCGCTCAAGCGCCGGCGAGCTTCTTCTTCACGAGGTCGTTGACGAGGCGGCCGTCGACGGTCTGGCCGCTCGAGCCGGGCCATCGCTGCCTTCATCACGCGTCCCATGTCCTTCAGCGACGCGGCGCCGGTCTCGGCGATGGCTTCGACGACGGCGCGCTCGAGCGCGGCGGGATCGGCTGGCGGGGGAAGGTACTGATCGAGGACCGCGATCTCCGCGGTTTCCTTGTCCACGAGATCCTGGCGGCCGCCCTTCATGAACTGCTCGATGGAATCGCGGCGCTGCTTGACGAGCGAGTTGACGACCTGGCGGGATTCCGCGTCGTCGAGTGCATGGGCCTTCTCGACCTCGCGGTTCATCAGCGCGGCCTTCAGCATGCGCAAAGCGCTGAGTCGCGGCGCGTCCTGCCGCCGCATCGCGTCGGCGATCGCCGCGCTCACCTCGTCGATCAGCGCCACTACGGTTGTTGCGGCGGCGCTCCCGGGGGAACGTTCCGGGCGGGCCCTGCTGTTGCTGCGGCGCCGGAACGACCATGCCGGGCGTCGAGACGCCCACCGGCGGCTGGCCTGCCGGCGGCTGGCCCGCCGCGGGACGCGTGCCGAACGGGCCGACAGGTTGCTGCGCCGAGGGATTGACGTTGAACACCGGCCGGCCCGTGTTCGGCATGACGACGTTTGGTGCCGGATCGTCCTGCACGTCGCCGTCGTCGTTCACCGGACGCTGTGCCGGGAATTGCGGCGGAAACTGCGGCGGAAACTGCACGCCCTGACCCTGAAACTGCGGCGGAACCTGGGGCGGGAACTGCGGCGGGAACTGCCCTGGAACCTGGCCCGGAAACTGCGGTTGCCCCTGCGGAAATTGCGCCGGCTGCGGTGACGGCGTCCCCGGACGCGTCGGTGAGCTCGTCGGCATGACGAGGATTCGATCGTACCGCGACGCGTTGACGAGAGTGGATGCGCGCGGCGCGGTCACGTACCCGGCGGCGGAGCGCAGGATGATTTCGAGCGCTTGTTCCTCGCTGATGCCGCTCAGCTCGATCGTGATCGGTCCGCCGGGCATGCGCTCGCCGTTGATGATTCGCGTCTGCCCGACGCGCGCCCACTCCGCGAGGATGTCTCGTACGTGGCGTTGGTCGCCTTGAGCGAGACCTGGCCGTTCTCGATACGCAGCTGCACATCTGCGCCGGCCGGCGCAGCCCACGACAGAACGGCGGCAGCGACGAGAAATGCACCTGGAACTCGCATTCCCCAAGTATACGCGCCGCCCCGGGAGGGTCCAAGCGCGGCCTTACTTCCTCCGGAAGTATTCGATGATCTGCGACGAGGATATCGTCGAGCCCGAGCTTCGGCTCGTACCCGATCATGTTGCGCGCCTTCGTCAGGTCGGGCACGCGCCGCGGCATGTCCTCGAATCCCGACTCGTACGCCTCGTCGTAAGGCACGTTCTTGATCGGCGACGACGAACCGGCGAGGGTGCGGACCCGCTCGGCGAGCGCGCCGATCGTCACCTCCTCGGTATTGCCGAGGTTGATCACCTGGCCGATCGCCGTCGGCTCGGCCACCAGCTTCAGCAGAGCGCCGACGACGTCCGCCACGTGCGTGAACGAGCGCGACTGGGTGCCGTCGCCGAACACGGTGATCGGTTCGCCGGCCAGCGCCTGGCGGACGAAGTTGGGGATGACCATGCCGTACCGGCCGGTCTGCCGCGGCCCGACGGTGTTGAAGAAGCGGACGATGATGACGGGGAGCTTCCGCTCCTTCCAGTAGGCCAGCGCCAGGAACTCGTCGATCGCCTTGCTGCAGGCGTACGCCCAGCGATGCTTCGGCGTCGGCCCCAGCACGAGGTCGGAATCCTCGCTGGAACGGCACGTCATCGCTCTTTCCGTAGACCTCGGAGGTCGACGCGATGACGACGAGCTTCTTCTTCTTGTTCGCGTGCTTCAGGACCACTTCGGTGCCGTGGACGTTGGTCTCGATCGTGTGCACCGGCTGCTCGACGATCAGCTTGACGCCCACCGCCGCGGCGAGATGAAACACGACGTCGCGCGGTCGATGAGCTCGGCGAGCAGCGGCTCGTTGTCGACCGAGTCGATGAAGTACTCGAAGCCGCTCCGCCCTTTGAGGTGGGCGATGTTCTCGATCGATCCGGTCGACAGATTGTCGAGGACCAGGACCTGGTGGCCGCCCGCGAGGAGCGCTTCGGCGAGGTGCGATCCGATGAAACCCGGCTCCGCCGGTAATCAGTGCGCGCATGTCGGTCAGGGCCGTTGGCCAGCTGCGAAGCGCATCGGCGACGGCGGCGACGGCGTGTCGCATCGAGCGCCGGGTGCAGCGGCAGCGAAAGCACGCGCGCGCACGCGTCATCGGCGCGGGGGCAGTCCGCCGGCTGCAGATCGGCAAACGCCGGCTGGCGATGGATGGGGATTGGATAGTGGATCAGCGTGTCGATCCCCGATGTCGCTGAGATGCTGCTGCAGTGCCGCGCGAGAGTCCACGTCACCTTCTACGAGCACGGGGAAGAGATGGTAGACGTGGCCGTCGATCGCGCTCTGGCGGGATCGACGACCGGTGCGCCGGGCAGGAGCCGCCTGTACTCCGCCGCGAGCTCGCGGCGGCGCGTCGTCCAGCGCGGCAGGTAGAGCAGGCGCGCGCGCAGGATGGCGGCCTGCATCTCGTCGAGGCGCGTGTTCACGCCGAGTTCCTGGTGATGGTAGCGATCCGTCTGTCCGCCGTTTCGCAACCGCTTGATCCGTTCGGCGAGCGCCGCGTCGCCGGTCACGACGGCGCCGCCGTCGCCGAGCGCGGCGAGGTTCTTGGTCGGGTAGAAGCTGAACGCGCCCGCTGCTCCGATGGTGCCGACCGGGCGTCCCGAGGAACGTGGCGAGGTGCGCCTGGCAGCAGTCCTCGACGATCGCCAGGCCATGCGCGGCGGCGACGCGCTCGATCGCCGCCATGTCCGCCGCCTGCCCGTACAGGTGGACGGGCACGATCGCCCGCGTGCGCGGCGTAATCGCGGCCTCGACCGCCAGTGGGTCGATCGTCAACCGCGCCGCGTCGATATCGGCAAACACGGGTTGCGCGCCGGTCATGACGATCGCGAGCGCGCTATAGGCCGCCGACAACGGGGTCGTGATGACTTCGTCGCCCGCGCCCGATGCCGAGCGCCCGGAGCGCCAGCGCGATTGCGTCAGTGCCGGTGCCCGACACCGACGGCGTAACGCGCGCCGGCTGCCGCGGCGAACTCCGCTCGAAGGCCTCGACTTCGGGACCGAGGATGAACCAGCCGCTGGCGACGACGCGGTCGATGGCGGCCCGCACCGCGGCGGCGTCCTCGTGCAGCGCCAGCCGACAGGAACGGCACGCGCAGCCGCGTCACATGCGCTCCGCCGCCGGCTCCGCCTGATCCACGTAGCGGTGAAAGTGCCGGCGGTAATAGGCGATTGTCTCGCGCAGTCCGTCGGCGAGCGCGGTCGATGGCTCCCAGCCGGTCGCGAGCTGCAGTTTCGTCGAATCGGCATAGAAGTCGCCGATGTCGATCGCCTTCTTTTCCGCCGGCCAGGCGACGTACTCGACGCGGCCGCTCCCGGCGACCTCGAGGATGAGCGAGGTCAGCGCTGCGTGCGTGATCGGCCGAGCGCCGCCGACGTTGAACACCTCGCCGTTGCACGCGTCGATCGCGCCCGCCCGCAGGAAGGCGTCGGCGGCATCGTCGACGTAGACGAGGTCGCGCTGCTGGGTGCCGTCGCCGTAAATCTGGATGACGCCGCCTTCGATGGCGAGCCGGATGAACCACCCGATGAAGCCCTGACGGTTGTGGCGGATCAACTGCCGCGGACCATAGACGTTCGTCAGCCGCAACGAGCAGGCGCGGACCTTGAACACGTTGTTGTAGACCAGATGGTAGTACTCACCCGCCGCCTTGTTGATGCCGTTGACGTCGGTCGGCTTGACGAGGTGCTTTTCGTCGACCGGCAGCGATTCGGGACGGCCGTAGACCTGCCGCGTGCCGGCGTAGACCACCTTGACGTCGGGATTGTTGTAGCGGCAGGCCTCCAGAATTGTCAGCTGGCTCCGGCAGTTGATCTCGAGGTCCGAATAGGGATCGCGGATGCTGTCGATGTGGCTGACCTGGCCGGCGAGGTTGAAGATGACCTCGCGATCGCGCACCAGGTAGTTCATCGTGCTCTGCTGGCGAACGTCGGCGACGTTGACGCGCACACGATCGACGATGCCGTCGATGTTGAAGAGGTTGCCGCCGTAATCGGGAATCAGCGAGTCGACCAGCAGGACGTCGGCGCCGAGCGCGACCAGCTGGCGCGCGAGGTTGCTGCCGATGAACCCGAGACCGCCGGTGATCATCACGCGGCGGCCGCGGTAAAAAGCGCGGTAGTCCACGCTCACGGGCGCGGTGCGCTAGGGTAAGTGCGATTGGCCGAATCGGGGGCGCGGTGCGCGAGGGGGGTCAGGCCCGCGCGCAGGTGTTCGCGGCGGATCACGAGCGCGTGCCAGAGGATCAGCAAATCCCGTCCGGTGCGGAGGAGGCGCCGGAGGTTGAAGAACTGCGACTTGCCGAACGCGCGGTGGTAATGGTGAACCGGCACCTCGGCAATCCGGAATCCGCCGTCCTGGATCTTCTTCATCATCTCGACGCAGATGATCCCGCTCGTCTTCTCGAGGTTGATCCGCTCGAAGATGGTGCGCCGCATCAGCCGGAAATCGCAGTCGACGTCGCGCAGCTTGAGGCCGAACATCAGGCTCACCGTGTAGTGATACACGCGGCCGATGATGATGCGGTGCAGAGGATCGGCGCGGCTGATCTTGAAGCCGTTGACCAGATCGATCTCCGGCGTCATCTGCGCCCACAGCACCGCCAGTTCGGCCGGGTCGTACTGCGCGTCGCCGTCCGTATAGAAGATCAGTTCCTTGGTGGCCGAACGGAACCCGGTCTGCAGCGCCGCACCGTAGTCGCGGTTGATTGGATGGTGCACGGCGCGGACCTGCGGATAGGTGCGCGCCAACTCGTCGGCGATCTCCGCCGTCCCGTCGCCGCTGCCGTCGTCCACGACGACGATCTCGAAGTCCGGGGTCAACTCTCCCGCCGCCTTCACGGTGCGGATCACCATGCTTGCGATGGTGCCGCTGTCGTTGTAGGCAGGGAAGAAGACGCTCAGGCTCGGAGCGGGCCCGGATCCGCGCTGCATAAAAAACCCTCAAACGATAACACGAAAAGCCTTGAGGACGAGCCGCCACGGCGTAATCGCGGATTCGATCAAGACGCTCCTCGACACCTTCGAGTGTCCTTTCTGCCGCTCCACGAACGTGATCGGAATCTCCACGATCCGGCAGCCGAGGTGCGCAGCGGAGAAGAGCGTTTCGATCTGAAATGAATAACCGTCGGAGATGAACCGATCGAGCGGCAGACGCGCGAGCGTGCCGCGCCGCCAGCAGCGATAGCCGGCCGTGCAATCGCGTGTCGTCAGCCGCGTGATCGCCCGCACATACACGTTCGCGAAGCGGCTCAGGATCTCGCGGCGCTTCGGCCAGTTCACGATCTGTCCGCCGGGGACGTACCGCGAGCCGATCACCACGTCGGCGTCCCTGGCTGCGGCAATCAGGTCGGGAAGCTGGCGGGGGTCGTGCGAGAAGTCCGCATCCATCTGGCAGACCACGTCGACCGGCTCCTGGATCGCCTTCCGGAAGCCGTCGACATACGCGCGTCCCAGTCCGCGCCGGCCACTCCGATGAATCACGTCAATTCGGCCGGGGTGTTCGCAGGCCAGGGCGTCCGCCAGGTCCCCCGTTCCGTCGGGTGATTGATCGTCGACGACGAGCAGGCGAAGGCCCTGATGCTGCATGAGGGCTTCGACCAGGGTCGGCAGATTACCCCGCTCGTTGTAAGTCGGGACGACGACTATCGCCCGCGTGCTCACGACTTCCTGCCCTCGAACTTGAGGGAGGAGATCCGCTCCGAGACCAGGCCAATCAGGAAGATCACCGCGCTCAGCACGAATTCCCCGGCGGCGTAGCGAATCCCGGTCTTGACCGCAGCGCCATTTCCTTTGTTGGAAGGATGGCAGATCACACGTGCGCCTGCCTCCGCCGCCCGCGCCGCCGTGCCGTCGCTCGACCCATCGTCGACCACGAGGAGCTCGAGCCATTCGGCCGCACCCTGCAAGCCGGTGACGATCGGGCCGACCGCGTGTTCCTCGTTGAAGGCGGGGATGATGACCGACGTGCGCCGCGCGAGCGTCATGTCGCGAAGCGGAAGTTGATGATGTCGCCGTCCTGGACGATGTAGTCCTTCCCCTCGAGGCGCACTTCGCCGTGATCGCGGCAGGCCGCCATCGCACCGCGGGCGATCAGCGCGTCGTAGCTGACGACCTCCGCCCTGATGAAGCCGCGTGCGATGTCGCTGTGAATCTCGGCGGCCGCGAGCTGCGCCGGCGTGCCGCGGGGAATCGACCACGCCCTGCACTCGTCGTCGCCGACCGTAAAGAAGGAGATGTAGCCGAGCAATTCGTAGCTGGCACGAATCACCCGATCGAGCCCGGATTCGGCGAGACCGAGGTCGGCCAGAAACCCGGCGCGGTCCGCGGCGTCGAGTTGTGCGATCTCCAGCTCGATCCTGGCGCAGACGGCGACTGCCACCGTCCGGGCGCGCGAGAGAAATGGCGTCAGACCGGTCGCTTCGCCGGCCTTGTCGATCCGGGTGGCCGCGTTGCCTGACAGCTGCAGTTCGTCAAGATTGATGACGACGAGCTGGGGCTTCGCGGAAAGAAACTGAAATCCGCGCAGGCGCTTCAGGTCTTCACCCTGCAGGTCCAGGGCCCGAAGCGGCCGCCCTTCCTCGAGGGCGGGACCGGCAGATCTCGAGCACGGCACGCTCTCGCTCCAGGTCGGCCGTCCGGTTCTTCTTCAGATCCTTCTCGATCCGTTCGAGGCGCCGTTCGGCGACGCCCAGGTCGGCCAGGATCAACTCGTCCTCGACTGACTGTGCGTCCCGGAGAGGATTGACGGTCCCGGAAGGATGTGGAATCGCAGGGTCCTGAAACGCGCGGACCACGTGGACCAGGGCGTCCGCGTTCTTGTAAGCCGCCACGTCGACGAGCGTCTGAGCGCCGCTGCCCCCGCCTGTCGCCGCGAGGTCGGAGAACTCGACGGTTGCCGGCACCCGCTTGCGCGGGTTGTACATCGAGGTCAGTCGATCGAGGCGGTCGTCAGGGACCTTTGAGATCCCAATCGTTGCCTCGCCTTTGCCATGAGTCGCGCGGCCCGCCTCCCGCGCGCTGGTCATCAACTGGAAGAGAGTGGTCTTGCCGCTTGATCCGAATCCTACGAGCGCCGCTTTCAGCATGCCAAATCCCGCATCGTAGCACGCCGGATTCGGACGATCTGGTCGGGATCCCACCTTCAGCCGCCTTCGCCCGAGCTACCTTCCAGACTCTTGGTCTAATGCCTGAGCTCTGAAGGGCGATGGAAACACGAAAATTTAGCGTAACTTACTGATGCGCCTTGACATCCGAATAACGCTCACCTACTATCCGGGTGGAAAATTGTGGCCCAGAATGGAGTAGTGTCGCGTGTTTAGGGGCAACGCGCCTGCTCGCATCGATGACAAGGGACGACTCAAGGTGCCGAACGCCTTCCGTTCCTTGCTCGAAGGCAAGTACGGTCGTGAGCTCTTTCTGACGAGCCTGACGGGCGAGTACGTCCGCGTCTACCCGATGCCCGTGTGGCTCGAAATCGAGCAAAAGCTGGGCGGAATGCCGTCCTCGCATCCGTCCAGGCTGCGCTTTCTCGACCGCGTCAACTACTTCGGTCAGGCCGCCGAGCTCGATGTCCAGGGCCGGATCCTTGTTCCAGTCCGCTTGCGCGACGCCGCCACGATGTCCGGCGACGTCGACGTCCTCGGCCAGGTCAGCTACCTCGACGTCTGGAACCACGACCGCTTCCTGACGCGCCTCCAGCGCGAACAGTACACCGACGACGATGCGCGCGCGCTGGCGGAGTTCGGGATTTGACGGCCCACATCCCCGTGCTGACTGCCGAAGCGCTGCTGCACCTCCAGCCGGAGCGAGGCGGCCTCTTCGTCGATTGCACCGTCGGGCTCGGCGGCCATGCCCGCGCGCTTCTGGAGGCCGGCGCCACGCGAATCCTCGGGCTCGATCGCGATCCCGCGGCCATCGCCGTGGCACGGCACAACCTGGCGCCGTGGGCCGACCGGGTGGACCTGGTCCATGCCGACTATCGCGCGCTCGACGACGGTTCTGGAGACCCGCCAGCATCGACCGCGTCGACGGCGCGCTGGCCGACCTCGGGATCTCGTCCATGCAGCTCGAAACCCCGGGCCGCGGTTTCAGCTTCCAGCGCGACGAGCCGCTCGACATGCGCATGGACCCCACGACCGGAGAGACGGCCGCTGATCTGGTGGCGCGTTCGTCGGAGCGCGACCTGGCGGACGCGATCTTCACGTACGGCGAGGAGCGATATTCACGCCGCATCGCCCGGTCGCTGGCGGCGGCGCGGCGCGAAGCGCCGATCGCGACGACCGGCCAGCTCGCCTCGATCGTTCGGCGTTCGGTCCCTCACCGCGGTTACACGCGGATTGATCCCGCGACGCGGACGTTCCAGGCCCTCCGGATCTGGGTGAACCGCGAGCTCGAGGGTCTCGACCGTTTCATCGAGGCGGCGGTGCGGCGGCTGCGAATCGGCAGGCGGCTCGTGGTGATCACTTTTCATTCGCTCGAGGATCGCATCGTCAAACACACGTTGCGCGCGCTCGAGCGCGGCGAGCAGGCGCTGCTCAGAGTCCTGACCAAGAAGCCGGTCGTGCCGAGCGACGACGAAGTGCGCAACAACCCCCGGGCAAGAAGCGCGAAGCTCCGCGCCGCCGAGCGGCTGGGATGAGGATGGCCACCAACCATGGCTGAGCCCTTCGAGTACGCGATCAAGAAGGACGTTCGCAACAACCCGATCGTCCGGGAAGTCGACGAGGCGCGGCATCGTGAGCTGTGGAAGTCGGTTGCGCTGGCGGCATTTCTCGTGCTCGTGCTGTTGTTTTCGGCCTGGCAGCACTTCGAGCTGCTGCGTCACGGCTACCGGGTCGAGCAGATGCAGCGCGAGCGCGCCGCGGAGGAGGAGGCGGCGCGGCATCTGCGGCTCGAGATCGATACGCTGCGCTCGCCGCAGCGGATCGAGGCGCTGGCCATCAAGCGGCTGCGGCTGGTCGCGCCGTCGAAAGACGAGGCGATCGTCATCGAGCGCGTCGTGCCGAGCGAGCTGCCCGCTTCTTCGGTCGTGGCGCGACGGTAGCGTATGCAGCCCCCAGCCCCGGACTGGCGCCAGACGCTCAAGCGTCGCCTGATCGTTGCGGTGAGCCTGCTCAGCCTCTGGGCGCTCGCCATCGAGGTGAGGCTCGGCTATCTGCAGACGGTCCTGCGGCCAGAGCTTCAAGCGCGCGCCGAGAGCCAGCGGCACCGCCGGCTGGCGGCCCCGGCGAAACGCGGCGACATCGTCGACCGCCGCGGCAACGTCCTGGCGACGAGCGTGGACGACGATTCCATCTACGCCGTCCCTTCCGAGCTCAAAGACAAAGAGCAGGCGGTGAATCGTCTGTGCGAAGCGCTGCGCGACTGCGCGGCCCGCGACCGGCAGCGGCTGCTCGAGCGCTTCAACAATCAGCGCGCCTTTGCGTACGTCAAGCGGCAGATCGCACCTGACGCCGCACGCCGCGTGGCCGCCCTCGATCTCGACGGGATTGGGTTCATCAAGGAAAGCCGCCGCGTTCTATCCGAACACGCGCCTCGCCGCACACGTGCTCGGGTACGTCGGGCATCGACAACAACGGGTTGAGCGGCATCGAGTCGTCGTACGACTCCCAGATTCGCGGGAAAGACGGAACCGTCCTGGTGACCACCGACGCTCGCGGGCACGTGTTCAGCCGTGTCGAGCGGCCGCCGACGGCTGGCTCCTCGATCGAGCTGACCATCGACAAGAACATCCAGTTCATCGTCGAGCGCGAACTGCACGCCGGCGTGGTCGAGAACCGCGCGCTGGGCGGCTCCGCCGTCGTCCTGGTCCCGTCGACCGGCGAGATCCTGGCGATGGCGAGCGAGCCGACGTTCAATCCGAACGTCTTCGGCGAGTCGTCCGAATCGGCACGGCGCAATCGCGCCGTCCAGGACCTCTACGAACCGGGATCGACGTTCAAGATCGTCACCGCGTCCGCCGCCATCGAGGAGCGCGTGATGGCGACGACCGCGCTGATCGACACCAGCCCCGGGATCCTGCGCATCGGCCATCGCATCATCGATGAATTCCGCGGCCACAACTACGGCGTGTTGTCGTTCAGCGACGTGCTGATCAAATCGAGCAACATCGGCGCCGTGAAGATTGGATTCAGGCTGGGCGCCGAGCGCCTCGGCCGCTATGTCGAACGCTTCGGATTCGGGCGCCCGATCTCGCCGGATTTCCCGGGCGAGAGCCCGGGCATCGTCTGGAGTCCCGACAAGTGGACCGAGGACGCGATCGCGTCGGTGTCGATGGGCTACCAGGTTGGCGTGACGCCGCTGCAGATGGTGGCGGCGGCGAGCGCGATCGCCAATGGCGGCGAACTGATCGAGCCGCGCATCGTCCGGGCCGTGTATCGCGACAACCGTCGATACGCCGTCACGCCGAAAGTCGCTGCGCCGGGCCGTCGAACCGGCCACGGCCGCGACCCTGACGTCGATCATGGAAGCAGTGGTCGACGGATGGCACCGCCAAGCTCGCGCAGATCGACGGCTACACGGTTGCCGGCAAGACGGGCACCGCCTCGAAGCTGATCGGCGGCCGGTACTCGGCATCCGAGAACAACGTGTCGTTCGTCGGCTTTGCGCCGTCGCGAAAGCCGGCGGTCGCGATCATCGTGATGATTGACGCGCCGCATGCCAACGGCACCAGCGGCGGGGCGGTGGCCGCGCCGATCTTCAGCCGCATCGCCGGAGCAGGCGATGCGATACCTCGGGGTGCCGCCGACGATCAATCCAGCTCCTCCTGTGCTGGTCGCGCGCAGTGACGCCGTCGCCCGTGGCGGCGCGCCCGGTTGCGACCACCGCACCGGTCGTGGCGCTCGTATCGGATGCCGGAGCGCAGACGATGCCCGATCTGCGCGGCTTGAGCGCACGCGACGCGATGCGCACGCTCATGAAGCTCGGACTGTCGGCTCGAATGTCGGGGCAGGGCGTTCGTCCTCGTGCAAGATCCGCCGCCGGGCACTCCCTTCGAGGGCGGCGAAACCTGCCGGCTGCAGCTGGGCCGCCGCCCTTCGGCGTCGCGGGCCGCCGACGCACAGCCATGACCTGGGCCGCACTGCACGGCGTGCTCCGCGAGAAGGGGTCTGGTCCGCACCGACGACACCGGCCAGGCGGCGGCGGCCGGCGTCGTGCGATCGATCGCCTACGACTCGCGCGCGTGGAGGCGGGCGACGTGTTCGTCGCGCTGAAAGGGCTGCACGCCGACGGAACGGCGTTCGCGCGCCAGGCCATCGACCGCGGCGCCGTGGCGGTCGTCTCGGAACAGCCGGCGCCTGCCAGACGCGAAGGTCGTCTGGGCGGTTGTCGACGACGCGCGGCGCGCCGCTCGCCGTGCTTGCCGCGGCGTTCTATCGCCATCCGAGCCGCGAGATGCAGGTCGTCGGCATCACCGGCACGAACGGCAAGACGACGACGGCGTACCTCGTGGCGTCCATCTTCGACGCGGCCAACCTCCGCAGCGGCCTGCTCGGCACGGTCGGCTACCGCATTGGATGCCGAGCTGCGCGACGCGACGCACACGACGCCGGAGGCGCCGGAGCTGCAGGCGCTGCTGCGCGAGATGGTCGACGCCGGCTGCCGCGCCTGCGCGATGGAGGTGTCGTCGCACGCGCTGTCGCTTCGGCGCGTCGACGCGATGACGTTCGCGGCCGGCGTCTTCACGAACCTGACCCGCGATCATCTCGACTTCCATGCCGACATGGAGGAGCTACTTCCAGGCGAAGCGCCGGCTGTTCGAGATGCTGCCGCGCGACGCGCCGAGCCTGATCAACGTCGACGATCCGCGCGGGCCTTCGCTGACCGAGGTCGGCGGCCGGCCGGTGACCTATGCGATCAATCGGCCGGCCGACATCACGCCCGGACCGCTGTCGTTTTCGCTCGACGGGCTGGCGTTCGACGTGCGGACGCCGCGCGGGACGATCCGCGTCAAGTCGCGGCTGGTCGGCCGGCCCAACGTCTACAACATCCTGGCCGCGGTCGCGACCGCGCACGGCGCTCGACCTGTCGTTCGACGCCATCGAGCGCGGCGTCTCCGCGCTGCGACGGCGTGCCGGGCCGGTTCCAGGTCGTGTCGAGCGCCCGCGACGAGGTCACGGTCGTCGTCGACTACGCGCACACCGACGACGCGCTCCGCAACCTGCTGGAGACGGCGCGGCCGCTGGCGCGCGGCCGGCTGATCACGGTGTTCGGCTGCGGCGGCGATCGCGATCGCACGAAGCGCCCGCTGATGGGCGCGGTCGCGGGGCGGCTCAGCGATCGTGATCGTGATCACCTCGGACAATCCGCGCAGCGAGGATCCGGGGCGGATCATCGAGGAGATCCAGCGCGGTCTCACCGCCGACACCCGGCGCGACAGCGATCAGCGGACGCTCGCGATCGTCGACCGTCGCGAGGCGATCGCCGAGGCGATCGGGCTGGCGCGGCCGGGCGATCTCGTGCTGGTCGCAGGCAAGGGGCACGAGAAGTACCAGGTGATCGGCAGCCAGGTGCTGCCGTTCGACGATGTCGCGGTCGCGCGCGAAGCGCTCGATCGCAGGCGGAGCGAACTCCGGTGTTGTCTAGGGCCGATGCTGTACCACCTGTTGTCGTACTTGCAGGTTCCGCTGACTGCGTTGAACCTCGACGCGCTCGTGCGGGTGACGCGGTACATCACCGTCCGCACGGCCGTCGCCAGCCTCTCGGCGCTGGCGATCAGCCTGCTCCTCGGGCCGTGGATGATCCGCAAGCTGCGCGAGTTCCAGATCGGCCAGGTGATCCGGCAGGAGGGCCCGACCTCGCACCGGCCGAAGGCCGGGACCCCGACGATGGGCGGCCTGCTGATCCTGACGGCCGCGCTGGTGCCGACGCTGCTCTGGGCGGATCTCACGAACGTCTACGTCTGGATTGCCGTCCTGACGACAGCGGCCTTCGGCGGCGTCGGCTTCCTCGACGACTACCTGAAGATCGTGCGCCGCGATCATCACGGCCTGTGGCCGCGCTACAAGATGGCCGGGCAGGTCGTCGATCGCGCTCGTCGGTCGGTATCGTGCTGCTGGTGCTCGCGCAGCAGGGCTCAGTACAACACCCGACTGATCTTTCCGTTCTTCAAGAATCTGATTCCGGATTTCGGGTGGTGGTACCTCCCGTTCACCGTCTTCATGCTCGTCGCGTGGTCGAACGCGGTCAACCTCACCGACGGGCTCGATGGTCTGGCCATCAGCACGTTCGCGATCGCTGCGGCCACGTTCACGGCGCTCGCGTATGTCACCGGCCACCGCGAGCTGGCGGCGTACCTGCTGCTGGTTCACTTCGCAGACCAGCGAGCTGACGATCTTCTGCGGCGCGCTGGTCGGCGCCTCGCTCGGGTTCCTCTGGTACAACGCCTACCCGGCGGAGATCTTCATGGGCGACGTCGGATCGCTGGCGCTCGGCGCCTCGCTCGGCATCGTCGCCACGCTGATCAAGCAGGAACTGCTGCTGGTGATCGTCGGCGGCATCTTCGTGCTCGAGGCGGCCTCGGTCGCGATCCAGGTCGCCTCGTTCAAGTTGACCGGCAAGCGCGTCTTCCGAATGGCGCCGCTGCACCACCATTTCGAGCTGATCGGCTGGAGCGAGCCCAAGGTCATCGCGCGATTCGTGATCGTCGCGATCATCTTCGGGCTGTTCAGCCTGACGACGCTGAAGCTGCGGTGAGTGCGGACTGGGCCAGACTGGGGCTGGGTCGAGTTGGCGTTTTCGGTTGAGGGGAAGCAGGTGACGGTGGCCGGCGCGGCGCGGAGCGGCATCGCCGCCGCGCGCCTGCTCGTCGAGCGCGGCGCGCGCGTCACGCTGTCCGACGCACGCGCCGACGTCCCTGACGCGCAGCCGCTCGCGGAGATCGGCGTGGCGCTCGAGACCGGCGGGCATCGGACGCGACGTTCATCGGGCGCCGATCTCGTCGTGCTGAGCCCGGGCGTCGCCGCCCGAGCAGCCGGCGGTCGCGGCGGCGCGCGCTCGCGGCGTGCCGGTGATCGGCGAGATCGAGCTCGCGTCGCGCTGGCTGCGCGGCCGGATCATCGCGATCACCGGGACGAAAGGGAAGTCGACGACGACCGCGCTGACGGGCCGGATGCTCGAGGCCGTCGGGCTTCAAGGTGACCGTCGGCGGCAACATCGGCGCGCCGCTGAGCGCGCAGGTCGCAGCAGTCGACGCCGGACACGCTGCACGTGGTCGAGACGAGCAGCTTTCAGCTGGAGCAGATCGAGACGTTCCGTCCGTGGATCGCCGTGATGCTGAACTTCTCGCCCGATCATCTCGACCGCCATCCGAGCGTCGAGGCGTACGCGGCCGCGAAGGCGCGGATCTTCGAGAACCAGACGGCCGACGACTGGTCCGTGGTGAACGCCGACGACCCGCTGGTCCTGGAGCTGGCGCGGCGTGGGCGCGGCGCGCCGCCGGCTGTTCGCGCGCGACGCCGCGCTCGAGGAAGGCACGGCGATCTCCGACGGCTGGATCGTCAGCCGGCACGACGGCCGCATCGAGCGCCTGGTTCCGCTGGACGCGATTCACCTCATCGGCCCGCACCTCGTCGTCGACGTGATGGCGGCCGCCACGGTCGGCACGCTTGCCGGCGCCGCGCCGGCGGCGATGACCGCGGCGGTCGATGCGTTTCCGCGGCCTCGAGCACGCGATGGAGCTCGTCGCCGAATATCGACGGTGTGCGGTTCGTCAACGACTCGAAAGCGACCAACGTCGAGTCGGCGCTCAGGTCGATCGAGAGCTTCGACGTCGGATCTGGTGCCGATTATCGGCGGGCGATTCAAGGGTGGCGATCTGCGGCTGCTTCGCGGCCCGCTCGGCAGCTCGTGCCCGGGCTGTCGTCGCGATCGGCGAGGCACGGCCGCTGGTCCGCGACGCCCTGGATGACGTCGTGGACGTGCATGACGCCGACAGCCTGGAAGCGGCGGTACGGCTGGGCGTTCGACCTCGCCTCGCCGGCAGGCGTCGTGCTGCTCGCGCCGGCGTGCGCGAGCTTCGACATGTTTCGCGACTACGCGGAGCGCGGACGTCGTTTCAAAGAGGAAGTCGCGCGGTTGGTTCGTGAACGCCGGGCCTGAAAGGCCCGGCCTACGTGGCGTAGTTCGACGCTGTGAACGGTGAGCTGTCGTCAGTCGGTCTGAGCGGTAGAGGATTGGCTGCTGGGAACACAGGCTGCCCCGGCCTGTGAAGCTGGTGCCTCTGCCCAAGGCCGACTGACGACTGCTGACCGCTCACAGTGTTTCGGGTGATCGGCGGCCCGGCTTTATAGACCTGAATGGCTCGAAAACTCAAGTCCGACCGAATCCTGTTCCTGACCACGATTCTGCTGGTCGCCGTGGGCATTGTCATGGTCTACAGCGCGTCGGCGGTGATGGCCGACGAACGGTACGGTCAGCCCTACTTCTTCCTGATCAAACAGCTGATGTGGGCGATCCTCGGTGTCGCCCTGCTCGGCGTGGTCATGCGGATCGACTACCGCAACTACCGCGAGCCGGTGTTCATCTGGTCGTGCTTCGGCATCGTGTGCCTGGCCCTCGTCGCGGTCCTGTTCTCGCCCGCCGTCAACGGCGCGCGCCGATGGTTCTCGCATCGGCGGCCTCGGGATTCAGCCGTCGGAGCTGGCGAAGCTCAGCGCGATCGTTTTCATCGCCGCCCTGCTCGAGCGCCGCATGCACCGGATCAACGACATCACCTACGCGCTGGCTCCGATCAGCCTGGTCGTGGCCATCTTCGTCGGTTTGATTCTGGTCGAGCCCGATTTCGGCACCGCCATGTCCTTGGCCGTGATCGCGGCCGTCATGGTGTTTGCGGCAGGAGTCAGCTACGTCTATATCGCCGGAGCGGCGTTGACGATGCTGCCGCTGGTCGCGCTGCTCGTGGTGGCGTTCCCGTACCGGCGCGAGCGGCTGATGGCGTTTCTCAATCCCTGGGACGACCCGCTGGGGAGCGGCTTCCAGATCATCCAGTCGTTCATCGCGGTAGGCACCGGCGGCATCACCGGCCGGGGCCTGATGGACGGCGTCCAGAAGCTCTTCTACTTGCCCGAGGCGCACTCGGACTTCATCTATGCGGTCATTGCCGAGGAGCTCGGATTCATCGGCGCGAGCTGCCTCCTGATCTGCTTCTGCGTGATCGCGTGGCGCGGGCTCCGCATCGCGCTGCAGGCGCCTGACGGGTTCGGTGCCTTCCTCGCGCTCGGAGTGACGACGATGATCGCCATCCAGGCGTTCATCAACATGAGCGTGGTGCTGGGGCTCCTGCCGACGAAGGGCATTCCGCTGCCATTCATCAGCCACGGCGGCTCGTCGATGCTGGTCAATCTCATGGGCATGGGCGTGCTCCTCAACGTGTCGCAGCACGCGGCGACTGAGACATGAAAGGGGGCGGGGATTTCCATACGTGTGGTGATCGCCGGGGGCGGCACCGGAGGCCATTTGTATCCGGGCATTGCGGTCGCACGCGAACTGCTGGCGCGGCATCCGGACGCGCAAGTCTCGTTCGCCGGGACGGCGCTCGGGATCGAGGCTCGTGTCGTGCCGCGCGAAGGGTTTCCGCTCGACCTGATCCGCAGCGCCGGCCTGAAGGGCAAGTCGCTGGCCGCTCGCGCACGCGGCGCGGTGCTGGTGCCGCTTGGGCCTGATCGACTCCTGCGCGCATCATCTCGGCGCGGCGGCCGCGCCTGGTGATTGGCGTCGGCGGATACAGCTCGGGTCCGGTCGTGCTGGCGGCGGCGCTTCGTGGCGTGCCGACGATGCTGCTCGAGCAGAACGCCGTCCCCGGCCTGACCAATCGACTGCTCAGGCCGTTCGTGCGGGCGGCCGCGGTGTCGTTCGAATCGACGAGGAGGTTTTTCGGCAAGAAGGCGTTCGTCAGCGGTAACCCCGTTCGGCCGGAGTTTCTGCAGGCGGTCGAACCACTTCGGGAGTCGGGCGCGAATGACGATGCATCCGGCGGCGGGATCCTAGTTTTTGGCGGCTCTCAGGGCGCGCACGCGATCAATCTGGCCATGGTGGAGGCAGCACCGCAGCTGGCGGCCGGCGGCGACCCTCTTCGTCTCGCGCACCAGACAGGCGAGCGAGATGTGGAGATGGTGCGCACCGCTTACCGGCAGGCGGGGCTTCAGGCCGAAGTCGAGCCGTTCTTCTTCGACATGGGACGGCGCCTCCGATCGGCGGACCTGATCGTGTGCCGGGCCGGCGCGACGACGCTGGCCGAGATTACCGCGGCGGGGAAGCCGGCGATTCTGATTCCGCTGCCGACGGCCACCGACGACCACCAGCGCCGCAACGCCGAGACGCTGGCATCGGCGGGCGCCGCCGAGATGCTGCGGCAGTCGGATGCGACTGGCGCCGTGCTGGCGCAACGGATTGAGCGGCTGATGCGCGACAGCGCGGCGCGGCAGCGGATGGCTGCGGCGGCGCGGGCGCTGGCGCGGCCTGACGCCGCGAAGGTGATCGTCGATCGCGCGCTGGCGTTGATCGGCGACCGAGGCTGGGTCCTTGCGGATCCGGCGTGAGAGGCCGGTGCTCGGGAAGACGCGGCGGGTCCACTTCATCGGGGTTGGCGGCATCGGCATGAGCGGCATCGCCGAGCTGCTCGCCAACCTCGGGTACGTCGTCACCGGCTCGGACCAGCGGCGGTCGCCGGTGACCGACCGGCTCGCGAAGCTGGGCGTCCAGGTGGCCATCGGGCATGCCGCCGGGCACGTCGGCGGCGCCGACGTCGTCGTGGTGACGTCGGCTGTCGGCGCCGGGAACGCGGAAGTCGCCGAAGCCGTGCGCCGGAAGATCCCGGTGATTCCGCGCGCGGAGATGCTCGCCGAGCTGATGCGTCTCCGTTTCGCGATCGCGGTGGCGGGCGCGCACGGGAAGACGACGACGACCTCGATGATCGCGCTCGTGCTCGAGCGGGCGGGGCTCGATCCGACGGCGGTGATTGGCGGGCGGCTGAGCGCCTTCGGCAGCAACGCGCGGCTCGGCAAAGGCGAGCTGATGGTGGCCGAAGCCGATGAGAGCGATCGATCGTTTCTGAAGCTGTTTCCGACGGTGGCCGTGATCACGAACATCGATCACGAGCACCTCGAGAGCTACGGGAGTTTTGCCGAATTGCAGCAGGCGTTCGTGGACTTCGCCAACAAAGTGCCGTTCTACGGCGCCGTGGTCGCCTGCGCGGACGATCCGCATCTCGCTGCCGTCCTGCCCCGGATGACGCGGCGGACGACGACGTATGGGCTCGACGCGCCCGCCGCCGACCTGACCGCGACGGACGTGCAGCTCGGTCCGCTGTCGGTGCGGGCGACGGTCAAGCGCCGCGCGCGGCGGGCCGACGACCCTGCGCAGGCCCTGGTGACGCTCGGTCCGATTGCGCTCAATGTCCCGGGCCGCCACAACCTGCTCAACGCGCTGGCGACGCTCGCGGTCGGCCTCGAAGTGGGGCTGCCGTTCGATCGGATCGTTCCCGGCCTCGAAGACTTCCGCGGCGCGGAGCGCCGGTTCGACGTCCGCGGCGAGCCGAACGGCATTCTCGTCGTCGACGACTACGGTCATCATCCAACCGAGATCGCCGCGGTGCTCGAAGCGGCTCGCCATCTCGGACGGCGGATCGTCGTCGCCTTTCAGCCGCACCGCTTTTCGCGGACAGCTGCTCTCCTGGACGCATTTGGCCCCGCCCTGGCTGGCGCCGCGCACGTGGTGCTGACCGACATCTATGCCGCGGGCGAGGAGCCGATCGCCGGTGTGACGCTCGACGCGCTGGCGGCGGCCGTCCGGCGCAGCGTATCGGTGCCGGTCGATGTCGTGCCGCCGCTCGATGACCTGCCAGCCGCCCTCGCCGCGATCGCCAGGCCGAACGACGTCGTGATCGTGCTCGGCGCCGGCTCGATCGGCTCGGTGGCCGATCGACTGGTGCAGCTCCTTGCGCCGGGAGGCGCCTCATGAGCCCGGTGGCCGCGCCGTCCGATCGGCGATTCCGGCGGGCACACGTCAAGCCCGGCCGCAAGCGCGGCCGGCTCGTCGCCGTGCTCAGGCCCCTGCTCAAGACGGCTGCGCTCGTGCTGCTGCTGGTGTATGCGCTCTACCGCGGCGGCAGCGTCGTGACGCACGCGCGCGTGCTCCAGATCGACGACATCGTGATCCACGGGAACGGCCGGCTCTCGGCCGGCGAAGTGCTCGCGGTGCTCGGCGGCCTTCGCGGCGAGAACATCGTCATGACCGACCTCGATTCGTGGCGCCGTCGCTTGCTGGCGTCGCCGTGGGTGCGCGACGCGGCGTTCCGCCGTTCGCTGCCGTCGACCGTCGAGGTGACGGTGACCGAGCGGCAGCCGATGGCCATCGGCCGGATCAGCGGCGAACTCTACCTCGTCGACGAGCGCGGCACGGTCATCGACATGTACGGTCCGCAGTATCGCGACCTCGACCTGCCGATCGTGGATGGCCTCGCCCCGCTCGAGAGCGGCCCGGCGATGCTCGACGAAGCGCGCGCCGATCTGGCCGCGAGGCTGATCGAATCGCTGCACGCCGATCCCGAGATCGCGGCGCAGTTGTCGCAGGTCGACGTCGCCGACCTCCACAACGCCAAGGTCATTCTCAACGACGACCCGGCGGTGGTGTTCGTCGGACGCGATCGCTTTCTCCAGCGGATCCGCACCTACCTGCAGCTGGCGGCGGCGCTGCGGCAGCGGGTGCCGGAGATCGAGTACGTCGATCTGCGGTTCGACGATCGGATTTATGTCAAGCCAGCGAGTCGGTAGTCGAGAGTCGGGAGTCGGTAGTCGGTAGTCGGGAGTCGAGCTGACGTGCGTTGCGAGCGAGCGCGCGCGAGAGCGTGTCGGGGAGTCCGAGGGGCGAAGCCTCGGTATGGCTAGTCGGGAGGCAGATGGCGCGTAAGGAGCGGTACCTCGTCGGGCTCGACGTCGGCACGTCCAAGGTGACGGCCGTCGTCGCGGAGATGATCGACCGCGGCGGGCTCGACGTGGTGGGGATCGGTGTCGTCGAGTCGCGCGGCATCCGGCGGGGCGTCGTCGTCAACCTCGAAGCAACGGTCGATTCCATCAAGAAGGCGATCGAGGAAGCCGAACTGATGGCGGGCGTCGAGATCGATTCGGTCCACCTCGCCTTGTCCGGGCCGCACATCAAGGGGTTCAACAGCCGTGGCGTGATTGCCGTCGCCGGCAAGAACCGCGAGATCACCCGCGAGGACGTGCGACGGGCGATCGATGCGGCCAAGGCCGTGTCGCTGCCGACCGGGCGCGAGATCCTGCACGTCCTGCCCCAGGACTTCGTCGTCGACGAGCAGGACGGCATCGGCGCGCCGGTCGGCATGACCGGCGCGCGCCTCGAGGTCAATGTCCACATCATCACCGGCAGCCAGAGCTCGACCCAGAACATCGTCGCCTGCGTGAACCGCGCCGGCGTGAACGTCACCGAGACGGTGGTCGAGCAGCTTGCCGGCAAGCGAGTCGGTCCTGACCGTCGACGAGAAGGAGCTGGGCGTCGCGCTGGTGGACATCGGCGGCGGCACCACGGATATCGCGATTTACGAGCGCGGCAGCCTGTGGCACACGGCGGTGGTCGGGATCGGCGGCGATCACTTCACCAACGACATCGCCGTCGGGCTGCGGACGCCGGTCCCCGATGCGGAAAAGATCAAGCGGAAGTGCGGCTGCGCGCTTTCGGGAATGGTCGACGACGACGAGACGATGGAGGTCGCGAGCGTGGGCGGCCGGAAGCCGCGCATCATGGCGCGGCGCATCCTGTCGGAGATCCTCCAGCCGCGCGCCGAGGAGATCTTCCACCTCGTCTGGGACGAGATCCGCCGCGCGGGCTACGAGAAGAGCCTCAACTCCGGCATCGTGCTGACCGGCGGCGGCGCCATCCTCGACGGCATGCCTGAGATTGCCGAACAGATCTTCGACCTGCCCATACGCCGCGGCTGCCCGACGGGTGTCGGCGGCCTGGCGGATCACGTGAACAGCCCGACGTTTGCCACCGGAGTCGGGCTGACGCTGTACGGCTACCGCAACGCGAGCGGAGACACCGGCCGCGCCCCGATCGGTGCGGGTGCGCTGGTGCGGGTAGCCGGCCGGCTTAGAGGACTGTTTCGAGAGTTTTTCTGAAGGGAGCGACGAATGGCCCAGTTCGAATCGATGGCTGATCCCGACGATCTTCTCGACGCGCGGCGCCTGCGCCTTCGGCTCGAGGAGGAAGCGTCCACCGGGGCGCGGATCAAAGTGATCGGCGTCGGTGGCGGCGGCGGGAACGCCGTCAATCGAATGGCCCGCGCCGGCCTCGAAGGCGTCGAGTTCATCGTCGCCAACACGGATCGGCAGGCGCTGCAGAACAACTTCGCTCCGATCAAGCTGCAGATTGGCAGCAAGCTGACGAAAGGCCTCGGCGCGGGGGCCGATCCGAACGTCGGCCGGTCGGCGGCGCTCGAGGACACCGAGAAGATCATCCAGGCGCTCGACGGCGCCGACATGATTTTCGTCACGACCGGCCTCGGCGGCGGCACGGGCACCGGCGCGGCGCCGGTGATCGCCAGTCTCGCCAGCGAGCTGGGCGCGCTCACGGTGGCAGTCGTCACCAAGCCGTTCAAGTTCGAAGGCAAGAAGCGGCAGCTGCAGGCCGAGCGCGGCCTCGACGCGCTGCGCGACTGCGTCGACACGATCATCACCATTCCGAACGAGCGGCTGCTGACGATCATCGACAAGTCGACGCCGCTCACCGATGCGTTCGCGACGGCCGACGACGTCCTGCGCCAGGCGATTCAGGGGATTTCGGACCTGATTATCGTGCCCGGGCTGATCAACCTCGACTTCGCCGACGTGAAGACGATCATGAACGGGATGGGGCTGGCGATGATGGGCACCGGCGTCGCCGAGGGCGAAGACCGCGCGATGGAGGCCGCCCGCCGCGCCATCTCGAGCCCGCTGCTCGAAGGCGCGTCGGTCAACGGCGCGCGTGGCGTGATCATCAACGTGACCGGCGGCCCGGATCTGTCGCTGGTCGAGGTCAGCGACGCGTCGACCATCGTGCAGGAAGCCGCCCACGAGGACGCGAACATCATCTTCGGCGCGGTCGTCGATCCGGCGCTCAAGGGCAAGGTGAAGATCACCGTGATTGCGACCGGCTTCGAAATCGGCGGCGCAAGCCCGGCCGGCCGCCTCGACGGCACAGACACCAGTCGACATGACACCGTACGCCGACGTGGGCCGCGTGCGTGTCGAGGTACCGCCGCCAGCGATGACGGCCGCCGCGGCTGTCGATTGCCCGGCGTCCTCTGCTCGATATTCCCGTGTCGGCGGCGGGCGCCGCGGCGGCGAGCGCGTCGAGCGACACTGGCGCCGTGGCTGAGGCGATCGACCTCGACTCCGACGCCTCGTCGTTTGACATCCCGGCATTCCTGCGCCGGCAGGAGAACTGATCGGGACTCGATCTCTCGAGATCGGCCTGAAACCGCGCAGAGCTATGGCCGACCCGTCACGGTCGGCGCCGCTCTCCACTTTCCTCGCGATGGTAAAGTAGATAGACCCACGGCACGCGCGACCGTCGTCGCCGCAGCATCAGCGGGCGAACGACCGCCTGTAGAGGCGGCTGCACCCTTGAATTCCTGGCACCAACGCGAACGGGCACTGGCGACCCTCTCGAAGGAAACCGGCTACATCCGCAAGCCGCACGGTGGACGCCTGCGTGTCGCGCTGGCGTTTCCGAACACGTACTGGGTCGGCATGTCCAACCTCGGCTTTCAGACGGTCTACCGCCTCTTCAACGCGCAGGACGACGTCGTGTGCGAGCGGGTGTTCCTGCCGCCGAAGCAGGAGCTAGCCGAGCTGCTGGCAGCGAAGACGCCGCTTCTGACGCTCGAATCGCAGACGCCGGTGGGCGACTTCGACGTGATCGCCTTCTCGATCTCGTTCGAATGGGACTACGTCAACCTCCTCACGCTGCTGCGGCTGGCCGGCGTTCCGCGTTATGCCGCCGAGCGTGGTCCGCACCATCCGCTGGTCGTCGTCGGCGGCGCCGTGACGTTCGTCAACCCGGAGCCGCTCGCGCCGTTCGCCGACGTCGTGGCTGCCGGCGAAGGCGAGGTGCTCGTACCGGCGCTCGAGCGGGCGTTCCGCGAAGCGACGGGCCGTACCGACCTGCTCCAACGCCTCAGCCGGGAGCGCGGTTTCTACGTGCCGTCGTTCTACGAGCCGCAGTACGGCGTGGACGGCGCACTGACCGGTTACTTGCCGGCCGCCGGCGGCTCCCACGCGCCGCTGCCCGTTCGGAAAGCGGCTGTTCGATCGACCGACGCACTCGATCCGCCGGTGACGAGCATCTTCACGCCGGAGACCGAGTTCGGTTCGCGTTTTCTCGTCGAGGTCGTACGCGGCTGCGCGAACCTGTGCCGCTTCTGCTGGGCCGGCTACAACTACCTGCCGGTCCGGTCGTTTCCCGCCGACCGGATCCTCGAGCTGGCCGAGGCCGCGCGTCCGTATGCGAAGCCGCGTCGGGCTCGTCTCGATCGCGCTGTGCGACCATCCCGAGATCGACCGGATCCTCGCGCGGCTGCACGAGATGGGCTACGGCATCAGCCCGGCCTCGCTGCGGCTCGACGACCTCACCGAGCCGATCGTGCGCATCCTTCGCGCGAGCGGCGAGCGCAGCATCACGATCGCGCCCGAGACCGGATCGGATCGGCTGCGGCGCGTCATCAACAAGACGGTGACGAACGACGAGATTCTCGATCGTGCCGAGCTGATCTTCGCGAGCGGCATCGAGAATCTGAAGCTGTACTACATGATCGGCCTCCCCACCGAAACCGACGAAGACCTCGTGGCGATCCGCGATCTGACGCTGCAGATGCGCGAGCTGATGGTCCGGCACGCAAGGGGCCGCGGACAGATTGGTCGCATCGTCGGCAGCGTCAACCCGCTGATTCCGAAGCCGGGCACCGCCTACCAGTGGCTGCCGATGGAGGATCCGGCCGTCACCGATCGCAAGATCAAGCGGCTGCGCACGCTGACGGCGGGCATCGACAACGTGTACTTCAACATCAAGTCGGAGCGGCACTCGTACTACCAGGCGCTCCTGTCGCTCGGCGACCGCCGCGTCGCGGCGGTCGTGGAGGCCGCCGAACGCAACGGCCAGAACTGGCGCGCCGCCGTCGCCGAAACGGGCGTCGACGCCGATTTCTACATCTTTCGCGATCGCAGCGGCGACGCCGTCCTGCCCTGGGACGTCATCGACGGCGGCATGAAAGCGTCGTTCTTCCAGAGCGAGTACGAGAAGGCGCTCCGCGAAGAATGGACGCTCCCGCCAAAGCGGCAGCAGGAGAACGCGCGCCTGCTGCCGGTGATTCAATGAGCCGGTGGCGGCTCACGACGGCTTCGGCCGTCGCGTGCTTCGTGCTCCTGGTAGGCTTCGAGAATCATGTCGCGGATCCGGTGCTGAGCCGTCCCATCGACCGTCGGGCGAAG
This sequence comes from uncultured Acidobacteriota bacterium, assembly GCA_963825245.1. Classification (GTDB taxonomy): domain Bacteria; phylum Acidobacteriota; class Vicinamibacteria; order Vicinamibacterales; family CAVVIG01; genus CAVREM01. The sequence goes on along the minus strand of CAWGSJ010000007.1, from coordinate 240,063 downwards.
CAGCGCGAAGCTGCGGCGTTCGCCGTTGACGCTGTACTGCCGGGCGGGAAACGTGACGTTGCGTCCGTTGCCGCCGCGGCGCTCCCACATCGCGAATCCGATCAGCTTCAGCCCTTCGAGCGGTCCCTCGCTGAAGTGCAGCTCCGCGTCGGCCAGCTTGCCGGGCGGATTCCCTTTGTCGTTCGCCGCAATCTTGATCGTCACGTCTGACTCCTTCCTCCTGGCGCCCGCAGCGGGCCGCCACTCACGTTGGAAGGAAGCCCACCAAGAGCAGCGCCAGGCCCGACGCTGGTGTGTGGGGCTGTAACGTGAAGCGATCAGGCCGGGTGCAGCGTCGAACCCGAAGGCCCGGCGTGGAGCATTACGCGGCAGGGTTCAGGATGACGCCATCTGTTTACGCGCGCAGGATGAGGACCTGCGCGAGCGCGAGTGTCTCCGAGTGCGTGATCGTCAAAAGTGACGATTGCGCGCCGATCGCCGCGAAGCGCCGGGCGGCGCCGCCATGGAACTGTAGTTGCGGTGGTCCGCCGTGGCGCACCACCTCGACGTCGCGCCAGAGGACATTCTGCGAGTGGCCGGTCCCGAGTGCCTTCATGGCCGCTTCCTTGGCCGCGAAGCGTCCAGCGAAGTGGATGGCCGGCTGGCGGCGCCTGCGGCAGTAGGCGATCTCGCCGTCCGTGAAAATCCGCGTGATGAAGCGCTCGCCGTAGCGCTCGAGCGTCGCCGCGATACGGGGAATGTCAGTGGCGTCGATGCCGAGACCGATAATGTTGGACATGACGAATCCGCTCCCACAGCCTACCGGCCGATTCCGGTGGGTGCAAGCCGCCGGCGGCCGGCTGCTGCCCGCTCCGGCGCTGGTGTGCGAGCCGCTGCTCGAGTGGGCGGAACACCTGTTCACCAGCCGAGCCTGGACGCTTGGCCACGACAGGTTGCCATCGGGACGCGACGGCTGGGACGAGGTCGCAAACGCGCTGGGGGTGGCGCCCGATCACTTGAGCCGTCTCCGACAGGTGCACGGCGCCACGGTCGTTGTCGCTGGCCAGGCGCGGGCGCTGCCAGACGCGGACGTCGTCATCTCGAACCGATCCGACCTGGCGGTGGCGATCCAGGCGGCAGACTGCGTGCCGCTGCTGGTCGTCGACCGGCGCACCGGCGCCGTGGCGGCGGCGCACGCCGGCTGGCGCGGCCTGGCGGCGCAGGTGCCGGGGGAGACCGTGGACGCTTTGAACCGCGTGTTCGGCAGCCGCCCCGAAGATCTTCTCGCGGCGGTCGGTCCGGCAATCGGCCAGTGCTGCTACGAGGTCGGCGAGGACGTGCGGGAAGCCATGGCCCGCCCGTTGGGCGGCCGCGACACCTCCTCGAATTGGTTCACAGCCGGCCGGGCGAGCGGCAAGTGGATGTTCGATACGTGGGGGTCGGCGCGCGCACAGCTCGAAGCGGCGGGTATTCCGGCCAGTCAGGTCTTCGTGGCGGGACTCTGCACCGCCAGTCACCCTGACGCGTTCTGCTCGTATCGCCGCGACGGGCCGCCAGCGGGCCGCATCGCCGCGGCGATCAAGCCGCGAATTTAGGTAGAACCACAAAGGTTTGTGTTTCTATTTTCCAGCCGCCGCGTCCATGGCTTCGTTGGCCAGGCGGTCGGCGTGCTTGTTCGCCTCGCGGCGGACGTGCTCGTAGCGGACGCGTCCGATCTCGTGGGCCAGCAGGCGCGCCTTCGCATGGAGCGGCTGCAGCCCGGCGTGCTTGACCTTGTAGTTGCCGAGCATCTGCTGGACGAGCAGCAGGGAGTCCGAGCGGATCAGGAGCTCTCTTTCGCCGTGGGCGCGGGCCCACTCCAGCGCCGCGAGCAGGCCGCGGTACTCCGCGACGTTGTTCGTGGCGGTGCCGATCGAGTCGTGAAATTCCTCGACCAGCGTGCCATCAGCACGTTCGATCCGCACGCCGAAGCCCGCCGGTCCCGGGTTGCCCCGGGCGCCACCATCGATATACGCGACGATCATCGGTCGACCGGCGTCAGGGAGTCTGCGCGGCTGCTGCCGGCACCGGGACGAAGTACAGGATTCGGTTGCAGTGGTCGCACTGGTGGATGTCGTCGTTGCGCCGGACCAAGTTGAACACCTGAGGGCGCAGGCGGACGTGGCAGATCGTGCAGATCCCGTCGCGCGCTTCGGCGACCGCCACTCCGTTGCGCCGCTTGGCGACCAGCTCGAAGATCGAGAGCACCTGCGGCCGAGAGCGCGCGCACCAGCTCGGCGCGCTCCGCGGTGTTCCGTTCCACCGTTCGCGAACGCCGGCCAGGTCGGTCGCGCATGCCCTTCGATCGCGCTTCCACGGACTTCTGTTCGGCGGCGAAATCGGCCTCGGCGCGCTTGACGGCGGCCGTCAGGTCGTCGGCCTCGAGCATCCGCTCGAGGATCCGATCCTCGTGGGTCTTCACCTCGGTCTGCGCGAACTCGATTTCCTTCTGCATCGCCTGGTACTCGACGTTCGTCTTGACCGACATGAGCTGGTCGCGGAACTTCGACAGGCGGCCCTGGTGAACGGCCACCTCCTTCTCGATGGCCCGCCGCGCCGTCTGGTTCTCGGTCAACCGTTCCTTCGCCGCCGCCACCGCGGCGCGCGCCGACTCGAGTCGCGCGTCGAACGCCTTCAGCCGCTCGGGCTCCTCGGCCAGCCGGCGCTGGGCGTCGTGGGTCGCCGAATCGAGCCGCTGCAGCGCGATCACTCTTTCTAAGTCCGCGTTCATTGATCAGCCCTCAACAGGCGCCCCAAACAAAAAAAGCCCCGGCGCTTGCGCACCGGGGCTTCCGAGCAGCGGGATCGTCCCGCGCGCTCGTGTGAGCGTTTGAGCCAGTCGGCGATGAGATCTTCGATACGAAATCTGCACTCTAGAATTCCGACGCTGAAGGCCGCCTCCGCCGCTACGGCGTTGCTGGCTTGCCAACCGTAGCTTTGTCCCGAGCGTACCGTCAGCCCACCTTCGCGTGGCTTGCGCACCGAAGCTCGCGCGCAAGCGCGAGCGAAGGTGGGCCCACCAGGATTCGAACCTGGAACGGGCCGGTTATGAGCCGGCGGCTCTAACCGTTGAGCTATGGGCCCGATACAGTGTAGCGAACATTGCAATTTGCAATCTGCATTTTGCAATTTACGAGGTTCTTCCCTCCAGAAACGCCCTGAGCTTGCGGCTGCGCGACGGATGCCGCAGCTTGCGGAGCGCCTTCGCTTCGATCTGGCGAATGCGCTCGCGCGTGACCGCGAAGCTCTGGCCGACTTCTTCGAGCGTGTGCTCGCTGCCGTCGCCGACGCCGAAGCGCATCTTGATGACCTTTTCCTCGCGCGGCGTCAGCGTCTTCAGCACCGACTCGGTCTGTTCCTTCAGGTTCAGGTTGATCACCGCTTCGGCCGGCGAGACGACCTGCCGATCCTCGATGAAGTCGCCGAGATGTGAATCTTCCTCTTCGCCGATCGGCGTCTCGAGCGAGATCGGCTCCTGCGCGATCTTCAGGACCTTCCGGACCTTGCTCACCGGGATGTCCATCCGCTTGGCGATCTCCTCGGAGGTCGGCTCGCGGCCGAGTTCCTGGACGAGCGCGCGCGACGTGCGAATCAGCTTGTTGATCGTCTCGATCATGTGCACCGGGATGCGGATCGTCCGCGCCTGGTCGGCGATCGCGCGCGTGATGGCCTGGCGGATCCACCACGTCGCGTAGGTCGAGAACTTGTAGCCGCGGCGGTACTCGAACTTGTCGACCGCCTTCATCAGGCCGATGTTGCCTTCCTGGATGAGGTCGAGGAACTGCAGGCCGCGGTTCGTGTATTTCTTGGCGATCGAGACGACCAGGCGCAGGTTGGCCTCGACCAGTTCCTTCTTCGCCTGCTCGGCCTGGTACTCGCCGCGGATGATCGTGTCGAGCGTCTTCTTGAGATCGGCCGGTTCCTGCTCCAGCGTATCAGTGAGCGACTTCAGCTTGACCTTCTGATCCTTCTGCTGGCGCTGCAGGGTCTTGCGGTCTTCCTCGCGCAGCTTGTGCTTGCGGTTCTTCGGGCTGAGCAGCCTGTTCGATGCCCTCGATCTCGCGCTGGACCGACTTCACCTCTTCGACCGCCGTCTTCATCTCGTCGATCAGGCGGCGCTTGACCGCCTCGGTGAACTCGATCTCGCGGATCCGCTGCGACAGCTCGACCAGCGCGCGCATCGCGGCCCAGCGCGCCTTGCGGTACTTCCGCTTCTCGCGGGTCGTCGCGCCCTTGGCCGTATCCGCGAGCTTCTCGAACAGCTTCTCGGACACCTCGCGGGCCTTGCGGACGGCCTCGATCTGCCGCTGCACCTGCTTCGACCGCTCCTGGATGCGCTCGTCGGTGATCTCCTCGTCGTTGAAGATGACGAGCTCGCGAATCGTCCGATCGCCGCTGCGCAGCTGATCGCCGAGCAGGATCACCTTCTTCGCGACCAGCGGCGTGCGGGAAATCGACTTGATGACGGCGAGCTTGCCCCGCTCGATGCGCCGCGCGATCTCGACTTCGCCCTCGCGCGTGAGCAGCGGTACGGTTCCCATCTCGCGCAGGTACATCCGGACCGGATCGTTGGTCTTGTCCAGCGCGCCCGGCGTCAGGTCGAGCTCGATCTCTTCGGCGCCCTCGGCGGTCCGATCGATCGTCTTCTCGTCCCTCAGATACTTCTGGTCCGAGTCGATGACCTCGATGCCGGCGCTGCCAAACGTGTTGAACAGATCGTCGAGCTCGTCCGAGGACGTGATCTCCGACGGCAGCAGCTCGTTGACTTCGTCGTACAGCAGGTAGCCCTTTTCCTTGCCGATGTTAATCAGCTGCCGTACTTCGTCGTATTTTTCCTCAATCGACATTCATTAATCCTCGCGGGGCCTCACCCCCGCTCCATGACGCGCTGGCGCCGTGGCGCTCGCGCGTGTCTGACAGCGCGTATCAAGCCAATCCCTGGATCCGCTGGAGCAGATACCTTCTTCCTCTGCCACAAGAGTGTCGATTTCGTGATCGTGCTGAGCGGCGCCGCTGTCCTGAAGCCGGTCGATCTCGCGCTGCAGCCCGGCCTTTTCCCGTTCCCAACGGATCAGTTTAAGCGCACGGACGCATTCGCCGACAATCAAGGCGGGGGGCGCCTTTTCGGCGGCAACCCGGGTGACGAGCTGAGCGCTCATCGTACTTAGACGCTGAAGCAGCCCTGAGGGTAGATGCAGGGGTGATTCCGGCGTGCAGGGTCCGGGCCACCGCAAGGATTTCGCCCGCCGCCAGCCCCTCCAAGTCCTCCGGATCGAGCTCCTTGAGGGCCGTCTGCGGCCTCTGCCGGATTATTGACGATCCACCACAGGAGCGCCCGTTCCGCGTCCCGTACGTGGCCCCCGGACGCGGTGCCGGGCAGCGCGACCTGGGTCTTCCGCCCGGCCGCCGCCTTCCGGATTTCTGCCCGGACAACCTCTTCTGTAATACGTGCTTTGTGAGCGATCCGGTCGGCGAACTGGTCCCGGGCCGCCGCCTCCGGAATGGTTGCCGCCACGGTCAGCATGCTGGACAGAAACCGCCGGCGCCCGAGGTCATGGGCCAGATCCGCCGCTGCCGCGGCACGATCCAGCAGGTACTCCAAATACGGCCGTGAGCTGCCGCAATCTTTCACGATACTGATCGGCGCCCTTTTTCCGAATGAATGTGTCGGGGTCCTCGCCCTGGTCAAGCCCGGCGACGTTGACCTCGAAGCCCTCGGCCACGAGGAGTTCGCAGGATCGGGCCGCCGCGCCCTCGCCGGCGGCGTCGGGGTCATAGCTCAGCACCACTTTTGTCGTGAACCGGCGAAGCAGGTGGGCCTGTGCCGCCGTCAGCGCCGTGCCGCACGACGCCACCACCGGAGCCGCCTGCGCCTGGTACACCTGGGCGAAGTCGAAGTAGCCCTCGACGAGCACCGCGTAGCCGAGCTTCCGGATCGCCGCTTTCGTGAGGTTCAGGCCGTAGAGCGTCCGGCTTTTCGAGTAGATCGCCGTTTCCGGCGAGTTCAGGTACTTGGGCTGCTGGTCGGGATTCATCGACCCGCCCGCCGAACGCCACGACCGACCCGGTCTCCCGGCAAATCGGCACCATGAGCCGGTTGCGGAACCGGTCGACGACCTCGCCGCCGTCCCGCTGCACGACGAGTCCGCTCTGGAGGATGAGCGCGTGCGGGAACCCCTGGGCAGTGAGCGCCGCTCGCAACCCGTCGCGGGACGGCGGCGCGTAGCCCGAGACCGAGTTGTTCGATGGTTTGACCGCGTCACCCCGCGATCCTGCAGTTGCTGCCGCGCGCGCGCGCCTGCCGGCCCGGCGAGCTGCTCGCGAAAATACTCGGCCGCGACCTCGTGGATCTTCAGCAGCTCTTCGCGCAGCCGCGCATCCTGCCGCGGGCCATCCGGCGCCTTCATCGCTCAGCCTCGGGCAGCGCGACGCCGAACTTCTGCGCCAGCATCCGCACCGCGTCGGGAAACGCGACCTTCTCGTGCAGTTCGAGGAACTTGAACACGTCGCCGCCGGCGTGGCACCCGAAGCAGTGGAAGAATCCCTTTTCGGGATCGACGTGGAACGAAGGTGTCTTCTCCGAGTGAAACGGGCACAGGCCCTTGTACTTCGTGCCCGCGCGTCGGAGCGGCAGGTAGTCCTGCACGACCTGCACGATGTTCGCCTGCAGGCGCAGGTCGTCGATGAAGCGCTGAGGAAATAGCATCAGTCCTTGAGCTCTACCACCGTCACGCCGCCGCCGCCCTGCTCGGGTGGTGCCTGCGCGAAGCGTGCCACCAGCGGATGCTGCTGCAGAAAGCCTGCGAGCGCCCGCTTCAACTGTCCGGTTCCGTACCCGTGAATCACACGTATGACGCGCTGGTCGTTCAGCAGCGATTCGTCGAGAAAGCGTTCGGCCCTGGCCAGCGCTTCGTCGACGCTGCAGCCAATCACGTTGAGATCGGCGAGCACGCCGTCGCGAGGCTGCAGCGCGACGTGGACGTTGACCCTCGCCGCCGGCGCCGTCCCGCCGACGACCCGCAGTTCGCGGACGCTCGACGCGCATCCGCTTGCCGCGGACGTCGATCTCGGCCGCCGCCGTCGTGCAATCGCGGTCACGATGCCCTCGAGACCGAGTCCGCCGTACGACGACGCGGTCGCCGACGTGCGGCGCCTGAGCCGCGGCAGGCTGCCGCCGGTGCTTCGGCATGCGTCTCGACCGGTTCCAGGTATCGCTTGACCACCGAATCGACGGCCGCGCGCGCATCGCTGCGCGCCCCGCCGGTCTCGCCGGTTGGCACCATTGGCCGAACGCCCGCCTGCGCCTCCAGCGCGATCGCCGTCGTCTTCGCCTTCAAGCCGGCGATGACGTCGTCGATCTCGCGTCGCGCCTGGCGGACCTGCGCGTCGAGCTCCTCGTTGAGGCGGCGGCGGAAGGTGTCCTCGCGCTGCCGCAGCGCGTCCTCGCGCTGGCGCATCCGCGCTTCGGCGGTTCTCGAGCGTCTCCCGCTCGCGCGCGGCAAGCCGCTGCTCGTGCTCGAGGGCGCGCATGTCGCGGTCGATCTTCGCGAGGTGCTCGGCGAGCTGTGCCTCGCGCGCGGACAGGTTCTGGCGGGCCGCCGCGATGATCGACGGCGTTCAGGCCGAGGCGCGCCGCAATCTCGAGCGCCAGGCTCCGGCCGGGCGACCCGTAGATCAGTTGATAGGTCGGAGCGAATGTTTCGGCGTCGAAGCCGAATGCGGCGCTCACAACCCCGTCGGTCGTCGAGGCGTAGGTCTTCAGCGCGTCGTAATGGCTGGTCGCCATCACCGTCGAGCCACGCTTGCGGAAGTGATCGACGACCGCGACGCCGAGCGCGCCGCCCTCGACCGGGTCGGTTCCCGATCCGACCTCGTCGAGCAGCACGAGCGCCGGCACCGCGAGGTGTTGATCCATCGAGGCGAGGTTCGTCGACGTGCCCCGAGAAGGTGCTGAGGCTGGCGTCGATCGACTGCTCGTCGCCGATATCGGCGAACATCGACCGGAAGACCGGAAGCGCGCGAGCCGTCCGCGGCCGGAATGCGCAGCCCGGCCTGCGCCATCAGCGCGAGCAGCCCTGCCGTCTTGAGCGCCACCGTCTTGCCGCCGGTGTTCGGTCCGGTGATCAGCAGCACGGTGGCCGGCGGCAGGATCTTGATCGTCACCGGGACCGGCTGCTTCAGCAGCGGATGCCGCGCCGCCTGCAGCTCGAAGGCGCCGTCGGCCGACAGCTTCGGCTCGAGGCGTCGATCGACTGCGAGTAGCGGGCGCGCGCCTGCCGGACGTCGAGCTCGGTGGCTGCCTCGATCGTTCGGTGCAGGTCGGCGGCGCGCGTGCGGAACGCGTCGGTCAGCGCGAGCAGGATCCGGCGGACCTCCTCGGCTTCCTGCTCTTCGAGCGCGACGATGTCGTTGTTGATCTCGACGGTGCTCAGCGGCTCGAGGAACAGGCTCGCGCCGCTCGTCGACGCGCCGTGCACGATGCCGGGAATCCCGCTCCGATGCTCGGTCTTGACGACCAGCACGTACCGGCCGTTGCGTTCGGTGACGACCTGGTCCTGGAGGTATTTCGCCGTGTCCTTGCCGCGCAGGTACGACTCGAGTGTGCCGCGCAGCCGCGTGCGCTGCTTGCGCAGGCGCTCGCGGATCATCTTCAGCTCGGGGCTCGCGTGGTCGAGCACCTCGCCCGACGGGTCGATCTTGTCGCGCGTCTGGGCGATCTCGCCCTTGAACGACGCCGTCCCGGCGCTCGCCTGATCGAGCAGCGGGAACGACGCCGCCGACGCGCCGGATGGCCGCGCGCGTCTCTTCCATCGATTCGAGGAATGCCGACAGCTCCAGCAGCTGCGTCGGCTCGAGCGGCGCGCCCCTCGACGGCGAGCGCGCCGAGAATCCGCGGCAGGCCGGCCGACGCGGCAAGCGGCAACAGGCCCTGCTTCGTGATGAAGCGCGACCGTTTCGCGTGGTCGCCGCCAGCAGCTGCGCGACCTTTTGCGGATCGGGCGAAGGCTGGAGCCGCGCCAGGCGCTCGTCGCCCATCGGCGTCAGCGCAAAGCCGCGGACCGCTTCGACGATCCGATCGAACTCGAGCGCCCGCAGAACGGCTGGTTGCATCACGTGGAGATAGAAAAACCGCCAAGGGCGAGAGGCGGGGAACTGTTCATTGTATATCAGGGACCAGAGACTTGGAGCGAGGGGACTGGCCAGCTCGCAATTTTGGTCCTTGTAGTTTCTATCGTTCCTCCAGCCTCCAGCCCCTACAGGTGATTAATCAGAGACGCAATATTCGCCGCCCCGAACCCGTTGTCGATGTTGACGACCGATACGCCGGACGCGCAGCTGTTCAACATGCCGAGCAGGGCGGCGAGCCCGCCGAAACTCGCGCCGTACCCGATGGACGTCGGGAACCGCAATGACCGGCACGGCAACGAGCCCCGAAACGACGCTCGGCAGCGCGCCCTCCATCCCGGCGACGACGATGATGACGCGGGCGGCGTCGAGGCGGGCACGCTCGCCGAGCAGGCGGTGGATGCCGGCCACGCCGACGTCGTACAAGCGGTCGATGTCGTTGCCCATCAACTCAGCCGTGCAGGCCGCCTCCTCGGCGACCGGCAAGTCGGACGTGCCGGCCGCGACGATCAGAATGCGGCCCTTGCCGGGGGTGACGTCCTGCTGACGCAGCGCGATGATGGCCGCAGTCGGCGTAATACGTCGGCCGCCGGCGCGACGGCGCGGACGGCGGCGTAGGCAGCCTCGCTCGCGCGCGTGACGAGCAGCGTCGAACCGCGTCCGACGATCTCGGCGGCGATCGCCGCGATCTGGGCAGGTGTTTTGCCTAGGCCGAGAACGACTTCGGGGAACCCGTTCCGGATCGTGCGATGGTGATCGACCCGCGCGAACCCGAGGTCCTCGAACGGGCGCCCGCGAAGCTCGGCAAGGAGCGTGCGTTCCGCCGCCTGGGGATCGAGCGACGCCGCGTGCCACCTCATCGAGCAGGGCGCGGAGCTGGGACGGGTTCATCGTGGAAGGGATCCGCGGTTTTGTGCCAAAATCTTATGGTTGACGTCTGCCGATGACTCCCGCTGAGACCCTCACGCTGGCCGCGTATTTCTTCGTCCTGATTATTCTCGCAGTTTACGGGTGGCACCGCTATTACCTGGTCTACCTGTACATGCGGAACCGGGACAAGGACCCGCTGCCGCTCGCGCCGCTGAGTCCCCTGCCGGCTGTCACCATCCAGCTGCCGCTCTACAACGAAATGTACGTCGCGGATCGGCTGATCGATGCGGTGTGCGGCGTCGATTACCCGCGCGAGCTGCTGGAAATCCAGGTGCTCGATGACTCGACCGACGAGACGCGGACCATTGCCGAGTCGGCGGTCCGCCGCTTCGCGGCCGAAGGCGTCGACATCCACTACATCCACCGCGCCGATCGGACCGGGTACAAGGCGGGTGCGCTCGAGGCCGGCTTGAAGGTGGCGCGCGGTGAGTTCGTCGCCATCTTCGACGCCGATTTCATCCCGCGGCCCGACTTCCTGACGCGGCTCATGGCGCATTTCGCCGATCCCAAGGTCGGCGATGGTGCAGGCCCGCTGGGGGCACATCAACCAGGACTATTCGCTCCTGACGAAGATCCAGTCGATTCTCCTGGACGGCCACTTCGTGCTCGAGCATGGCGGCCGGCATCGGGCGGGACGGTTCTTCAATTTCAACGGGACGGCCGGCATCTGGCGGCGCGCGGCGATCGAAGACGCCGGCGGCTGGCAGCACGACACCCTGACCGAAGATCTCGACCTGAGCTACCGGGCGCAGCTTCGCGGGTGGCGGTTCGTCTTCGTGCCGGACGTCATCGCGCCGGCCGAAGTGCCGGTCGAGATGAACGCGTTCAAGTCGCAGCAGCACCGCTGGGCGAAGGGCTCGATTCAGACGTGCCGCAAGCTGCTGCCGCGCATCCTCGCGCGCCGACGTGCCGCTCGGCGTCAAGGCGGAGGCCTTCTTCCACCTCACGGCGAATTTCAACTACCCGCTGATGTGCGTCCTCTCCGTGCTCATGTTTCCGGCGATGAAAATCCGCTACAACATGGGCTGGTACGAGATGCTGCTCATCGACGTGCCGCTGTTCTTCGCGGCCACATTCTCGGTGTGCAACTTCTACATGATCTGTCAGCGTGAGATTCACCACGACTGGCGCGCCCGGATGCGGTACCTGCCGATCCTGATGTCGATCGGCATCGGGCTCTGCATCAACAACACGAAGGCGGTGTTCGAGGCGCTGTTCAACAAGCAGACGGAGTTCACCCGCACGCCGAAGTACCGGATCGAAGCGCGACGGCGACGACTGGGTCGGGAAGAAGTACCGCCAGTCCGTGCAGGTCCAGCCGCTGATCGAGCTGGCCCTCGGCCTCTATTTCACATGGACGGTGTTCTACGCCCTTGCCAGCCAGATCTACGCGACGGTGCCGTTCCTGGTGCTGTTCCAGATCGGCTTCCTCTATACTGGGCTGGTTTCCCTCGTCCAGCAGTACGCCGAGGATCCCGTCGTCCTCAAGACACAGGTTGCCAGCGGTAAATGAAATCCAAAGTCGCGGTCCTGCGCGTTTCGCCCGAAACCATTCTGTCCGACATCGACCGCCTCGTCGATCTCGGCGGCGTCTCTGCCGCGCTCGATCGCGGCCGGACGACGATCCTCAAGGACAACATCTCCTGGCACTTCCCGTTTCCCGGCGCGCCAACACCACGCCGTGGCAGCTCGAGGGCACCATCCAGGCGCTCGCGCGCCGCGGCTTCGCCGATCAGGTCTGCGTCCAGAACAAGACCGTCGTCACCAACGCGTTCAAGGGCGAGGACCTGAACCACTACGTCCCGATCTTCAAGCGCTACGACATCCCCGTCCTCTACAACTTCAAGGACGAGGACATGACGTGGGTCGGCTACGAGCCGAAGGCGAAGATGCACGTCCTGAACAGCATCTTTCCCGAGGGCATCACGATCCCCGACTACTTCTTCGGCAAGAACATCGTCCACCTGCCGACGATCAAGTGCCACATCTACACGACGACGACCGGCGCGATGAAGAACGCGTTCGGCGGCCTGCTGAACACGAAGCGGCACTACACGCACTCGTGGATTCACGAGACGCTGGTCGACCTGCTGGCGATCCAGAAGGAGATCCACACCGGGCTCTTCGCGATCATGGACGGCACGACCGCCGGCAACGGCCCGGGACCGCGCACGATGTTCCCGGTCGTCAAGAACGTGATGCTGGCGTCGGCCGATCAGGTGGCGATCGACGCGGTCGCGGCGAAGATGATGGGGTTCGACCCGATGTCGCTCGACTACATCCGGCTGGCGCACGAGGACGGGCTCGGCGTCGGCGATCCGCGCGACATCGAGATCGTCGGCGACGTCGACGCGGCGAAGGAGAACTGGCAGTTCCACGTCGGCGAGAACCTCGTGCGGATCGGCGGCGGCGATCTGATCTGGTTCGGCCCGCTGAAGCGCTTCCAGAAGCTGTTCTTCCACACGCCGCTCGTGAACGTGTTCATCCTGGCGAGCGAGGTCTATCACGACTTCTACCGCTGGCCGCTCCTCGACCGGCGCGTCTTCGAACGCTGGTGCGAGACCACGCCGTGGGGCCAGATGTTCCTGCGCTACGCCCAGATGGGCCCGCAGGGCGCGCTGGCAATGCCCGACGAAGCCGTCACGACCGTTCCCGCCCCGACCGCTGTCCGTTCGGCGCTCGAGCGCCGACGAACTCGCGACAGTCTCGCGACGTCGACGCGCGATCATTGATTCACATGACGACCGCGGCGAAGCCCAAAGCCGGGCTCGAAGATACGATCGCCACCTCCTCGTCGATCTGTTACCTGGACGGCGATCGCGGCGTGCTCGCCTACTGCGGCTACGACATCCATGATCTCGCGACACGCTCGACGTTCGAGGAAGTCTGCTTTCTCCTCTGGCACCGTCGCCTGCCGACGCGGGCGGAGCTCGGCGATCTGCAGTCGCAGCTGGTCGCAGGGCGTCCGCTGCCGGAGCCGGTGATCCGCCTGATGCGCGCGCTGCCGCCAGGGCGACGGCATGGACGCACTGCGGACGCTGACGTCCGCGCTCGGCCACTACGATCCTGACGCGGCCGACAACTCGCCGCAGGCCAACTACCGCAAGGCGGTGCGTCTGACCGCGCAGCTTGGATCGCTGGTGGCGACGCTCGGCCGTGTGAACGCCGGCGGCGGTCCGATCGCGCCAGATCCGGTGCTCGGCCACGCCGCCAACTTCCTGTACATGCTGACCGGCGAGCGGCCGGGCGGCCTCGCCACGCGCGCCTTCGACGTCGCGCTCGTCCTTCACGCCGATCACGAGCTCAACGCGTCGACGTTCGCGGCCCGCGTGGCGGCCGCGACGCTGACCGATATCCACTCGACGATCGTCGGAGCCATCGGCACGCTGAAGGGCCCGCTCCACGGTGGCGCCAACGCCGACGTCATGCGGATGCTCCTCGAGATCGGCAAGGACGCCGGCCCCGACCGCGCCGCCGAGACAGTCGTCGGGCGAAGCTGGCGCGCAAGGAGAAGATTCCGGGCTTCGGCCACCGCGTGTATCACACCGAGGATCCGCGCGCGACACACCTGCGCCAGATGTCGCGCGAGCTCGGCCAGCGCGCCGGCATGCCCGAGTGGTTCGAGATGTCGCAGCGGATCGAGGCGGTCGTCAAGGCCGAGAAGAAGCTGAATCCGAATGTCGACTTCTATTCGGCGACGACCTATTACGCGCTCGGTATCCCGATCGACCTGTTCACGCCGATTTTCGCCGTCAGCCGCATTTCGGGCTGGACCGCGCACGTGCTGGAGCAGTACGCGAACAACCGGCTGATCCGGCCGCGGGCCGAGTACCTCGGGCCGGAGTATCCGCAGCGGTACGTCACCACTCGAGTCGCGATAGCGTTACGTCTCGCTGAGAAGCTCCTCGACCAGGTGGCGAATCGCGTCACGGGTCTCGGTGTAGAACCGCCCGCTCGCCCTGCTCGGGAATCCCGCGTGGACCTCGCGGACGAGGCCATCGCGCCCGAGGAAGATCGTCGTCGGGAACGAGTTCAGGTTTTCGATCTGCGGCACCTTCTGGGTGAGCTGGTCGGGGACGCCAGCCAGCAGCATCGGGTAGCCGATCCCGTATCGGGCGGCGTAGGCTTTCAGGCGCGCCGGGTCCTGAAGCTGCGCAGCCTCCTCGAATGACAGCGCCACGATCTCGAGCCCGAGGCCGCGATACTTCTCGTAGAGCTCGCTGAGAAACGGCGCTTCGTCATGGCAGTTCGGGCACCAGGTCCCGGTGATGTTCACGACGACGACCTTGTGGCGAAAGCGCTCGTCATCGCTCGAGACGACGCGGCCATCGGCGTCGGGGAAGCTGAACGCGAACCGTTCGGTGCGACTCCGCGCGAACGAATGACGGGAAGGATCAGTCGGCGCCGGAACGCGGCGCTGGTCCGCCTCCTCCTCGCGGACCGCGATCATTTTCGTCCGTCGGTTCTGAAGAAGCGCGAGACTGCCGTCAGGCTGGAGCGTCACTTCCATCAACGCCGGACGCTGGCCAGAAAAGTGACTCAGGACGAATGTCCCGTCCCGATAACGGCCGGTCAGCGCCCCGGTGTCGCCATCGACGCGCAGGATCGCGGCCGACACGTCTGATCCGTTCTGATGGACGATGAACCGCCACGCCGCTTCGCCTTTCGAACTGTTGACAGGAATGTGCCACAGCCCGCCGATCGAAGGCGCTTGCCCGGACGCGGCCGCCAGCGCCGACGCCGGCCGGGCCCGGAAGGGATACGGCGCGCCACGAGCACGCTCGTAGCGACCGTCCAACTGTCCGTCGATCAGCCGGGCCTCGAGCTTCGTTGCGTAGTGGTCGTAGGACAGGCGCAGCGTATCGCCTCTGAAGGTCCCGCTGGTTGATTCGATCCGCTCGTCGCCGTTGAAGAACGATCCGTTCACGCCGGCCGCGGTCTGGCCGATATCGAGTCGAAAGGGAATCTCGACGTCGTTGACGACGACGACGGCATCCCAGCGGCCCTCAATCGAGGGCGAGCCGCAGCCGACAGACAGTGCTGCGCCAAGCACGACGGCCGGAACGCCGCACCGCTGCCAATGATCTGGCCGCATCACAACCCCCTGCCGTTTCGGCGATAGGAGCGGCGATGATCCTACTCCCGGCTGGAGCCGGCTGGAAGCAGCTTCAGCGGCCGATATAATGGGTAATTCTCGGCCGGGCTGTATGAATGCACCCGGCACCAAAGCCCCGGCACCTGAGCACCCGGCACCCAGCACCCGGCACCTTGCACCCTGATGGATCCGCGTAACATCCGCAACTTCTCGGTCATTGCCCACATCGATCACGGCAAGTCGACGCTGGCGGATCGGTTTCTCGAGATCACCGGCGCCCTGCAGGCGCGCGAGATGGAGGCGCAGGTGCTCGACGCGATGGACCTCGAGCGCGAGCGCGGCATCACGATCAAGGCGCACCCGGTCCGGCTGAACTACACGTCCGAGGCCGGCGACGACTACGTCCTCAACCTGATCGACACGCCCGGGCACGTCGACTTCTCCTACGAAGTGACCCGCTCGCTGGCCGCCTGCGAGGGCGCGCTCCTGCTGGTCGACGCGTCGCAAGGCGTCGAGGCGCAGACGCTGGCGAACGCCTACCTCGCTGTCGACAACAGCCTCGAGATCATCCCGGTCATCAACAAGATCGATCTGCCGGGCGCGCAGCCCGAGGAAGCGCGGCGCCAGATTACCGAGATCATCGGCCTCGACGGCAGCCATGCGCTCCTGGCGAGCGCCAAGCAGGGCACCGGCGTGCCGGAGATCCTCGAGGCGATCGTCGAGCGGCTGCCACCGCCGGCAGGCAGTCCGGACGCGCCGCTGAAGGCGCTCATCTTCGATTCCTGGTACGACCCCTACCGAGGCGTCGTGATCGTCGTCCGCGTGATCGACGGCGCGATCCGCAAGGGCATGAAGCTGCGCTTCATGGCCGAGGGGCAGGACTACGATGCCGAGCAGCTGGGCATCTTCACGCCGAAAGCCGTGCCGGCCGACGAGCTCGGCGTCGGCGAGGTCGGCTTTCTCGTCGCGAACGTGAAGAAGATCAGCGACGCGAAGATCGGCGACACCATCACCGAGGTCGCGCGCCCGACCGCCGAAGCCGTTCCCCGGCTTCAAGGAACTGAAGCCGATGGTGTTCGCCGGGCTCTACCCGGTCGAAGGGCACGAGTACGCCGAGCTGCGCGACGCGCTCGAGAAGCTGCGCCTCAACGACGCGTCGTTCTTCTACGAGCCGGAGACCTCGGTCGCGCTCGGCTTCGGCTTCCGCTGCGGGTTCCTGGGGCTGCTGCACATGGAGATCGTCCAGGAGCGGCTCGAGCGCGAGTTCGACGTGGACCTGGTGACGACCGCGCCCGGGCGTGTTGTACCGCGTGACGACGACCGACGGGGCGGTGGAGGAGATCGACAGCCCGGCGAAGCTGCCCGATGCCGGCCGCATCCAGAAGATCGAGGAGCCGGTCATCACGGCGATGATCCTCACGCCGGCCGAGCACGTCGGCGGCATCCTCCAGCTGTGCCAGGACAAGCGCGGCGTCCAGAAGTCGCTGGAATACCTGGCCGCCGACCGGGTGCTCGATCACCTACGAGCTGCCGTTCAACGAGGTCGTCCTCGACTTCTACGACAAGCTCAAGACGATCTCCCGTGGCTACGCGCTCGCTCGACTATCATGTGACCGGCTACTGGCCGTCGCCGCTCGTCAAGCTGGACATCCTGGTCAATGGCGACCCGGTCGACGCGCTGTCGATCATCGTGCACCGCGACATGGCCTACGAGCGGGGCCGCGCGCTGGCGTCGAAGATGCGGGAGCTGATCCCGCGGCAGATGTTCGAGGTCGCCATCCAGGCGGCGATCGGCGGCCGGATCATCGCGCGCGAGTCGGTCAAGGCGATGCGCAAGAACGTGCTCGCCAAGTGCTACGGCGGCGACATCACGCGCAAGCGCAAGCTGCTCGAGAAGCAGAAGGAAGGCAAGAAGCGCATGAAGCGGGTCGGCAAGGTCGAGATCCCGCAGGAAGCGTTCCTCGCGGTCCTGAAGATGGGGACGGAGCAACGAATGACTGAATTCAAGAAATCGACGGCGCGCGAGTACTTCGAGTCGATCGTCGTCGCCGTGATCCTCGCGCTGTTCATCCGCACGTTCGTCGTCCAGGCGTTCAAGATCCCGACCGGCTCGATGGAGGAGAACCTGCTCATCGGCGATCACCTCCTCGTCAACAAGTTCGTGTTCGGCCCGACCGCCTCGCGCCTCGAGCAGAGCCTGCTGCCGATCGACGACATCGAGCGCGGCGACGTCATCGTCTTCAAGTATCCCGGTCGAGCCGGAGCGCGACTTCATCAAGCGGGTGATCGGGCTGCCCGGCGAGACGGTCGAGGTCCGCGATCGGAAGATTTACATCAACGGCACGCCGATCGACGATCCGCATGCGCACTATCTGCTGCCGGCGTCATCCGCCGACTACCACGAGGTCACGTCGTTCGACGTCCGCGAGCGCTACGGGCCGGTCACGGTGCCTGCCGAACCATTACTTCATGATGGGCGACAACCGCGACAACTCGCAGGACAGCCGCTACTGGGGCTTTCTGCCGCGCGACCTCGTCAAGGGCAAGGCGCTGGTCATCTACTGGTCGTACGAGTCGGAGCGCGACGAAATCGAGGACGCGAGCGCCGGCGCCACCATCCGGAACCTGGTGTCGGTCTTCACGCACTTTTTCACACGGACGCGCTGGTCGCGCATGCTGCACCAGATCCGCTGATGATCAAGCTGGCCATCAAGCTCGGCATCGCTGCGTTGATTGCGAATGCCGCGTGGCAGGCCGGCCGGACGTTTGCCGCCCACTACCAGTTCCGTGACGAAGTGCGCCAGACCGCGCTGATCCGCGGCCAGACCGACGCACAGCTCCAGCAGCGCGTGCTGGAACTCGCCGCCAACTACGACATTCACCTCACCGCCGACGCGTTGACGATCCGCCGCGAGGAGCGCCATGTCTATGTCGAAGGTTCCTACCTCCGCGTCGTGCCGATCGCGCCGCGCGTGGAGTACCCGTGGCGCTTCGACTGGGAAGTCGACGCCTACATCATCGATCCGCCAAAGATCGAATAGTGCAATTTGGAATGACACTCTTTAGTCCTATCCCATTGCGGCGATCGCGTCCCTCACCAGGCTGGACATCTGACCGGACAGGCGTTCGGACTCGGCGGTGACCGCATCGACGTAGGCGCGGTCGGTGATCCCGCCCAGGTTGACGCGGACGTTGAGGCGCGCGCCTTCGAGGCCCGCCTGAAGGAGCGCGAGCGCGACGCCGACGTCGCTCGAAGCGGCCCGGTGACCATGAGCGGCAACCCCCGGCGCGTGCTTGATGGCGTCGACCGACAGGCGCATCACGCCCAGCGGAACGTCGGTGGCCTGCCGCAGCGCACGCTCCACCGCCGCCTTCCTCGCGCCCGTTTCGGTCTCGGTCGCCTTGGGCTGACGGTACGCGTCGACGACCTGACCGTACGCCGCGCTGTCGGCGTCGATCGCTTCGGTCAGCTGGTGCTGGATGCCGATGAGCGCGCCAGCGGCAAACGTCAGTGCGGTACGGTCGTCTTCCGACTGGCTGCGCGTCTTCGGCAGGCTGGCGACCATCACCAGCAGCGACGCCCCGACCGACGACGCGAGCGCCGATGCCGAGCCGCCGCCCGGCGTTGGATCGGAAGAGGCAAACGCGGCGATGACTTCGCGAAGAGTTTTCGACGTGATCATGGCTGGGTGGCCGGGGCCTCGATCATACGTCCCTTCTTGATCACCGATCGCACCGTCCGCGCGCCGGTGCGAATCAACTCGATCGCCGGCCCGTTCGACCAGGACTGCATCCATCTGCTTGCCGGGCTCGAGGCTGCCGACCGTGCGATGCCGATCGAGCGAGTACGCGGCGTTCAACGTCGCGCCGACCAGCGCCTCCTCGAAGGTCAGGCCCATCGCGAAGCAGCCGAGCGTCATGGCGAACGGCATCGACGGCGAGAAGCCGCCGCCGGGATTCACGTCGCTGGCCAGGGCGACCGCAACCCCTGCGTCGATCAGCATCCGCGCGGGAGCGTAGCGCCCGAGCTTCAAGTAGAACGCCGCCGTCGGCAGCAGCGTCGCCACCGTGCCGGCCGCCGCGAGCGCCCGCGCGCCCTCCGCGTCGACGAAGATCAGGTGATCGGCCGACCGCGCACCGACTGCCGCGGCCACGGCCGAGCCGCCGCTCGGACCGAGCTCGTCGGCGTGGATGCGCAGCTTCATGCCCGCCTCCCTCGCTGTGGTGAGGATCGTCGTCGCATCGGCCGGCGTGAAGACACCGTCCTCGCAGAAGACGTCGCACCACTCGGCCAGACCGGCGCGCGCCACCGCCGGAATCATCTCGTCGCAGACGAGCGCGACGTAGCGCTCGCGTCCTGACCGATATTCGGTCGGAACTTCGTGGGCGCCCATGAAGGTCGGCGCGATCTCGACGGGATGCTCTTTCTGCAGCCGCGTCGATGACGCGAAGCTGCTTCAGCTCCGACTCGGTCGTCAGCCCGTAGCCTGACTTCGCCTCGCACGTCGTCGTGCCGTTCGACAGCATCTCGTCGAGCCGTCTGGCCGTCGTCCGCAGCAGCTCGTCCTCGCTGGCGGCGCGTGTCGCGGCGACCGTCGCCAGAATGCCGCCGCCGTCAGACGCGATCTCGCTGTAGGTGGCGCCGGCGAGACGACGGCGGAGCTCGTCGCGGCGATCTCCGGCGAACACGAGGTGCGTGTGCGGATCGACGAAGCCGGGCACGACGCTGCCGCGATCGGCGTCAATCGTCGTCGCATCGGCGGTCAGCTCGACCGCGCGCGTGCGGTCGTCGTCCGCCCCGACGTACACGATCGTGCCGCGGTGCGAAGCGATCGCGCCGTTGCGGATCCGGCCGGCATCAGCCTGCGGCGGACCGCGGCGTGGCGCGGGACCGGCGCACGTATAGATCTCCGTCGTGTTGTGGATCAGGAGATCTGCGAGCACCCCATGATTCTAGAACCTCTCTCACAAGCCCACTGCATCGCGAGCGAGAGAGCGTGTTGGGGAGTCCGAGGGGCGAAGCCCCTCGGCTAAGCCTTGTCTAGCGGGATCCGGCGATCAGGTCTTCGGGCTCGTCGAAAGCGTCGAAGTTGCGCGGGCGGTGGAACAGGATCTTGTCTTCGCGCTCCCGCACTTCCTGCTCGCGGACGTATTCCAGCGTGTTGCGCAGCGTCTGGATCGTCGCCTCGATCGACGTTTCGACGTCCTTCCGCTTGAGCTTGAGGCCGTCGATCTCGCGCTGCACGTCTTCGAGCCGCGCTTCCGTTTTCTGAAGCAGGATGTCCGAGCGCGACTGGGCGTCTCGCACGATGCGGCGCGCCTCTTCCTCGGCGTGCGTCTTGATGTCGTCGGCGAGCTTCTGGGCAGCGAGGAGCGTGCTTTTCAGGTTCCGCTCATGTTCGCGATGCTCGTTCAGCACCGCCTCCATGCGCGTCAGGTCGGTCCGCAGGCGGTCGGTCTCGCGCAGCGCCTGCTCGTAGTCCTCGGCCACGGCCATCATGAAAGCAGTGACCTCGACCGGATCGAACCCCCTGAACGACTTGTTGAATCTCTGCTGCCGGAGGTCCAAAGGGCTGACATTCATCGATTTGATGCTCTCCGGCTGGGTTTATCGGCCGGACCGGCGGCGCTCAGTAGCGCCGGGCCTTTAGGCCCGGCCTCCGCGTCTGGATCAGCGCGAACCGAAGATCGCCGACCCGACCCGGACCATCGTCGCGCCCTCCTCGACCGCGACCTCGAAGTCGTGGCTCATGCCCATCGACAGCTCGCCGAGCATCGAGCGGTCGGCGTCGTCCGCCGCGAGCCGATCGCGAAGGGCCGCGAGGGCCTTGAAGTATGGTCGGGCGGCCTCCGGTTCGTCGACCGCCGGCGGCAGGAGCATCAGGCCGACGACGCGGGCGGAACTGCACGCCGCCGCAGCGGCCAGGATGGCTGACACAGCGTCGGCGGTCGCCCCGTGCTTGCTGGCTTCTCCGGCGAGATCGACCTGGACCAACAGCTTTCACCGTGCGCCGGGCTTCATGGGCCGCCTCGTCGATGCGCCCCGCGAGATCGGCGGAGTCGACCGAGTGGATGACGTCGAAGCGCTGTGCAGCCTTTCTCGCCTTATTCGACTGCAGGTGGCCGACGAAGTGCCACGTCACGCCGAGATCCGGCGCGCCATCCAACTTGGGCAGCGCCTCCTGGATCTTGTTCTCGCCGAAATCCCTCTGCCCGGCGCGCGCCGCGGCCCTGATGTGCTCAACAGAAAAGGTCTTGGAGATGGCGACGAGGCGGATACTGGCGGGATCGCGCCCGACCCGGCGGGCGGCGCTCGCGATGCGCTCGCGAACGCTGTCCAGCCGGGCCTGCAGCGCGGCGGGGTCGAGCACGGCCCGAGGTTACTTCTTCAGCTGCGCCACGAGCGACGTCGCCGTGGCGGCGTTCGGTCCGCTCGGGGCAAGCTTCAGGTATGTCTCGAACTCTGTAGCCGCGCCCGCGAGGTTGCCTTCATTCACCAGCGCCATCCCGAGCTGGTAATGCGCCTCGGCATGGCTCGGGTTGGACTGAACGGCAGCTTCGAACTGCTTCTTGGCTTCGGCCACCTTGCCGGAGTTCCACAGGATTACGCCCTGGTTGTACATCGCGTCAGCGCCAGCTCCCGGACCGCCGGTGGCCGACAGATTCGTCGAGAGCTCGGTCGCCTTGGCGCTGGCCTTGGACGCCTCGTCGAACTTCCGCTGCGCGTTGTAAACGGTAGCCAGTCCGTTCCAGGCCGCCGCGTCGTCCGGCTTGATATCGGCCGCCTTCTTGTACGCCTCCTCGGCCTTGTCGTACTCCTTCTTCTGCGTGTGCGCGAAGCCGATGTTGTCGTAGCAGTCGTAGCACTTCGGGTTGATCGCCACGCCGGCGTTGAACTTCTCGATCGCCTCGTCGTGGCGGCCCGCGTTGCCGGCGGCGACACCATCTTCGAAGAGCTTTTTCAACTCCGCGCCCTTCGCCGCCAGTTCCTTCGCATCGGCTGCAGCGGCAGAGGCCGACAGCGCGCCCAGCACCAGATCGATAGTCGACGGCGCGCCGATCCTGACGGCGGTCTTCTCGGTCGTCGACGCCAGCTGATCCTTCTCGGCCTGCACGGTGTACGCGCCTCCAGAAAGGCCGATCTGGAGGTACTCGCCTTTCCGGTTCGTCTTGACCGTGAACTTCCGTCCGGTATCGGCCATGATCATCGTGACGACGGCGCCTTCGACCGGCTGGCCCTTGACGTCCTGAACCACGCCTCGAATCTGACCGCCCGGCTGCGCCGTAACGGGCGCGGCAATGGCCAGAAGCAGCAATCCAATCACCAGCAGCCAGATCGGCCGGCCATTTCGGCAGACCATAACGCTCCTCCTATCGTCTCGAGAAAAAGACGTAACTACTACGCGGATTGTATCTTACACGATTGCCAGAAACCGTTGGACCGCTGCCAGCTCATGGACGATGGGGGCCGGCGGCAGCGAGGCCAGGAACCGACGTCCGTAGCCTTTCGTGCGCAGGCGCGGGTCCAGGATCGCCAGAACGCCGCGGTCGCGGCGATGACGAATCAGGCGCCCGAGTCCCTGCAGCAGCGCCAGGATCGCCAGGGGCACCTGGTACTCGTCGAACGGTTCGCCGCCGTTCGCCCTGATCGCGTCGATCCGTGCGCTGGTGATGGGGTCGGCCGGCGACGCAAATGGCAGCTTGTCGACGATCACGCAGCTCAACGCCTCGCCGACGACGTCCACGCCCTGCCAGAACGACGACGTCGCGAAGAGGACCGAGTGCGGCGTTTCCCTGAACTGCCGCAGAAGCTGCGTTCTTGGCGCCGTGCCCTGCGCGAAGATCGGGTAGTCCAGCGCCATCTCGGCAATCGCCAGCACCGTCCGCATCGTCGCGTAGCTGGTGAAGAGGACGAACGCCCGGCCCTCGGTCCGTTTGAGGATCTCGACCACTTCGCGCCCTGCCGCTCCGGTGAAATCGCTCGAACGCGGATCCGGCATTCGCGGCGGCAGGTACAACACCGCCTGTCTGCGCGAAGTCGAACTCCGACTGGAGCCGCAGTTCGTCGGCGCCGCGAATGCCGAGGCGCTCGCGGATGTAGTCGAAGCGGCCGTCCACGGTGAGCGTCGCCGACGTGAAGACCGTCGTCTGCATGCGGTCGACGAGCGCATCGCGCACGATAGCCGAGACGTCGATCGGCGCGGCGCGGAGGAACACGCCCTTGCCGCGGAACTCCACGAAGTAGACGAAATCTGAATCCGTCGCCTTGAGCAGAAACCGGACGTCGGTTCGAACCTCGCCGGCCCGGCGCGCGAGTCCGGCCACGGCTTCGCGAAGGCCGTCGTCGTCACCGTCCGGCACTCCCGCGGGCGTTCCCGGCGTTCCCATCAAGGCGAACGTCGCTTCGAAGACGTCCAGGGCGCCGGTGAGCGCGGCACCCTGGTCGCGGGCCGCGGCGAGCGACGCGTCGGTGGCGCGCACCCGTTCCTCGCCCCTGAGCCGGTCGCCCGAGCGGTGCGCGAACGCGACTTCCGAGAAAAACGCGCGCGCGTGGTCGCGGAGCCGCTCCACCGCCTTGGCAATCCCGTCGCGGGTCTTTCGATCGGTGAGGGTCCTGGATGACGCGAGCCGCTCGGCGTCCCGCGCGAGGTCTTCGATTCTGTAGTTGCTGACCGACAGGCCGAAGTACTGCGTCACCACGTCCTCGAGCTGGTGCGCTTCGTCCAGGACGAGGTGGGTGCACGCCGGGATCACCTCGCCGAACGCGCTCTGTCGGACCGCCGCATCGGCGCACAGCAGGTGGTGATTGACGATCACCACGTCGGACGCGGCCGCCTGCTGGCGCATCCGCGTCACGAAGCACTCGTCGTAGCGTGGGCATTCGGTGCCGAGACAGGTCTCGGCGGTGGCCGCGACTTCATTCCAGAACGGAAGATCCTCGGGCAGGTCCTCGAGCTCGGCGCGGTCGCCGGTCGTTGTCGCAGCAGCCCATTCGCGAACGATGGGAAGAAAGACATCGTGCGCCATGGCGGCCGGCGTCGTTCAGTTGGTCGAGCCGGTGCAGGCACAGATAGTTCGCGCGGCCCTTCATGTATGCGGCAGTGAACGGCACGTCGATCGCGTCGCGAAGAGCGGGAATGTCCTTGAAGAAGATCTGTTCCTGGAGGTTCTTCGTTCCGGTCGAAATGAGCACGCGCTTGCGGCTCAGGATCGCCGGGACGAGGTATGCGAGCGTCTTTCCGGTGCCCGGTGCCCGCTTCGGCGAAGAGCACGCCGCCGTGCTCGAAGACGTTCGCGACGGCTGCGGCCATCTCGATCTGGCCGGCGCGCGGTTCGAAGTCGGGTATCGCGGCCTGCCAGCGCGCCGGACGTCGCAGAACGCGTCGGCGACCGCCGCGAGGCGACCTTCAAGGTCGCGTCGAGCCTACATTTCCGGGTATAGCGGGAACTTCCGGCACAGGCGTTCAACTTCGTCGCGGACCATCGTCAGCGCCGCGTCGTCGTCTGGTGTCTTGAGGGCGCGAGCGATCAGCTCGCCGATGAGATCCATCTCCTGCTCGCGCATGCCGCGCGTCGTGACAGCGGGCGTGCCGACGCGAATGCCGCTGGCGACCATCGGGGGATTCTGATCGAACGGGATGGCGTTCTTGTTGACCGTGATGCCCGCCTTGCCGAGCGCGGCCTCGGCCACCTTGCCGGTGATCCCCTTGGAAAACACGTCGACGAGCATCAGGTGATTGTCGGTGCCGCCGCTGACGAGGCGGAAGCCGGCGGCCGAGAGCACCTGCGCCAGCCGGGCGGCGTTGGCGACGATCTGGCGCTGGTACTCCTTGAAGTGCGGCTTCGCCCGCTTCCTTGAAGCACACCGCCTTGGCCGCGATGATGTGCATCAGCGGGCCGCCCTGGACGCCGGGGAAGAGGCTCCGATCGAGGTCCTTCGCGTACTGCTCCCGGCACAGCACCATCCCGCCGCGCGGTCCGCGCAGCGTCTTGTGCGTCGTCGTCGACACGAAATCGGAGTGCGGGACAGGGCTCGGATGCACGCCGGCCGCGACCAGGCCGGCGATGTGGGCCATGTCGGTGAACATGACCGCCCCGATCCGGTTCGCCGGCGGCGCGGATGCGCGCGAAGTCGATGACACGCGGGTAGGCGCTGGCGCCGACGATGATCATCTTCGGCTTGTGCTGGTCGGCGAGCCGGTCGAGCTCGTCGTAATCGATCCGCTCGTCGTCTTTCCGCACGCCGTAGGGGACGATCGTGTACAGCATCCCGGAGAAATTGAGCGGATGGCCGTGCGTCAGGTGACCACCGTGCGCGAGGTTCATGCCGAGCACCGTCTCGCCCGGTTTCAGCACGCGTGACGTAGACGGACATGTTCGCCTGCGCGCCGGAATGCGGCTGCACGTTCACGTGATCGGCGCCGAACAGCGCCTTGGCGCGCGCGATGGCGGCGCGCTCGGCGACGTCGACGAACTCGCAGCCGCCGTAGTAGCGGCGTCCCGGGTACCCCTCGGCGTACTTGTTGGTCAGGACCGATCCCGCCGCCTCGAGCACGGCGCGGCTGACGAAATTCTCCGACGCGATCAGCTCGAGGCCGTTGTTCTGCCGCTGCCGCTCGTCGCGGAGCACGGCGGCGATTTCCGGGTCGGCGTCGGCGAGCGAGCGCCAGGTTGCGACGCTGGTGGTGTCAGTGGGCATGCCGTTCGCGCTCCATCTGCGGAAATCTGATCGAGCCGCCGCTGATGGCGGCCGCCGTCGAAGCCGGTCTTCAGCCACAGCGCCGACGATTTCCTCGGCGAGGCCGAAGGCGACGATCCGCCCGCCCATCGAGAGGACGTTGGCGTCGTTGTGCTCGCGCGAGAGCCGCGCGGTGTAGAGATCGTTGCACAGCGCGGCGCGGATGCCGCGGACCTTGTTGGCGGCGATCTGCTCGCCCTGGCCGCTGCCGCCGAGGACGATGCCGCGTTCGGCGCGGCCCTCGGCGACCGCCTGCGCGACCGCAAAACAGATCGGCGGGTAGTCGATCGATTCCTCGCTGTGCGTGCCGTGATCGTCGACCGTGTGGCCGAGCCGCTGCAGCGTGGTCTTCAGATGTTCCTTGAGCAGAAACCCCGCATGATCGGCGCCGATCGCGATGCGCACAGGACGACAATTGTACTATCGTTCCTCGTTCGGTTCTGCGTTCGGCGTTCGCCGAGCTGCGACGCAGAACGTACGAACGTAGAACGTAGAACGTAGAACGGACAACGATCGTGATTCCGACCGTTGTACTTTCTTCCCGCGGCGAACAGCGCCTTCGCAGCGGTCATCCGTGGATCTACCGCGCCGACGTGGCCGACGTCCAGGCGGCGGGCGGCGATCGTGTCGTGGTGCGCAGCGCCGCGCGGCCGGACGCTCGGCTACGCGCTGTACAGCGATCGATCGCAGATCGCGGTCCGCATGTTGTCCTACGGCGAGCGGCCGGCCGACGACGAGCTGCTTGAAGGGCCGGATCGAGGCCGCCCTCGGCGTTCCGCGCGCGCGCTCGGCATCGACGCGACGGCGTATCGGCTGATTCACGGCGAGGCCGATCTGCTGCCGTCGCTCATCGTCGATCGCTACGGCGACTACCTCGTCGTCCAGGCGCTGTCGCAGGGCATGGACCGGCTGCTGCCGCAGGTCGTCGACGCTCCTGAGCGAGCAGCTCGGAGCCGCGTGGCATCCTGGCACGCAACGATCCGCGCGCCCGATCGCTCGAAGGGCTCGAGCAGCGGGTGGAGGTGCTCAGCGGCGACGTGCCGGACAGCGTGACGGTGCGGGAAGGCGGCATCGAGTACGACGTCGACCTCCGCCGCGGGCAGAAGACCGGGCTCTTTCTCGACCAGCGCGAGAACCGCGAAGCCGCCGCGCGGTACGCGCACGGCCGGCTGCTCGACTGCTTCACCTATAACGGAGGATTTGCGCTCGAAGCTGGCGGCGAGCTGCACGGAGACGATCGCGTTCGACATCTCGGAAGAGGCGATTGCGCGGGTCGAGCGCGAACGCCGGCGCGGAACGGCCTGACCATCGACGCACGCGTCGGCAACGTGTTCGACGAGCTGCGAGGCCTCGAGCGGCTGCGCGAGCGGTTCGACACCATCGTGCTCGACCCGCCGGCGTTCGCGAAGACCAAGGCCGCCGTGCCGAAGGCGGCCGCCGGATACAAGGAAATCAACCTGCGCGCGCTCAAGCTGCTCAACCCGGGCGGCACGCTGGTCACGTGCAGCTGCTCGTACAACGTCAGCGAGGCGGCGTTCGCCGAAATCATCTACGACGCGGCCGTCGACGCGCAGACGCACGTCACCGTCGTCGAAAAGCGGATGCAGGGACGCGATCATCCCGGTGCTGCTCGGCGTGCCGGAGACCTACTACCTGAAATGCTTCATCCTGCGAAAGGTCGCGTGAGGGCGGTAGGGCGACCGTTTCAGGGTCGCCGGACCACCCCGGCGCAGGCGGCGCGCGAGGCCAGGCGCGCGCTCGCCCGTCTGGCACGGCCGGCAGGCGCGTTCGATGCGTCGCGGTATTTCCGCGATACCGCCGGCCTCCGTTTCTACAACATCGGCGCGGATCGGGTCCGCGCGCATGGCGCGCGCGATCGTGCGGGACAATCAGGACGGACTGGACGGTTGACGATGCGCTGCGCATTCGCGGACCTGCTCGTCGACCGATCGGCACCTCGAAGTGAAGGGACTCGGGATCGAGGTGCTGGGCCGCTACCGTCGTCAATTCACGCCGGCGCTGCTGTCCGTGCTGGAAACGCTGGCTGGCGAACGAACCATTCCGCCAACTGGGCGACGACCGACGCGATCTGCGGCCTGCTCATCGGCCCGCTGGTCGCCGGGCGCCCGCAACTGGCGGCCGAGTGTCGCCCGATGGTCCGGCCGATCGCAACATGTGGGTCCGGCGCGCCTCGATCGTCGGCCTGATCCCGATCGCCCGGCGCGGCCTCGCGCTCGACACTTGTACCGGACCGCGCGAAAGCTGCACCGAGACGAAGAAGATCTGATTCAGAAAGCGGTGGGCTGGGCGCTGCGCGAAGCTGGCAAGAGCGACATGGAGCGGCTGGAGAGATATCTGCGAGCAAACGGGCCGAGGATCCCGCGAACGACGCTGCGCTATGCGATCGAGCGCTTTCCACCCCGCAAGCGCAAGCAACTGTTGACTCGCAACCAGAGATGAGCTCATGGGCACTGAGGCGCACTGCACAATCAGCGTCAAAGGCAAGATCGTTCGCGGCAAAGCGCGCCTCGAGACCGACGTGCTTCAGCTGCGCGGCGCCGGCCTCAAGCTCGACGTGCCGTTCAAGCAGATGAAATCGGTCCGTGCGGCCGCCGGCGCGCTGTCCTTCAACGGTCCGGATGGTGTCGTGACGCTCGACCTCGGACCCGACGCGTCGAAGTGGGCCGGGAAGATCCTTCATCCGCCGTCACGCCTGGCCAAGATCGGCGTCAAGCCTGACTGGCGTGTCGCCACGCTGGGAATCGAAGATCAGGATTTCCTCGCCGAGCTTGAGGACGCGGCCGCGTTCCTGTCGATCGGCCGAACCGTCAAGAACTGCGACGCCATCTTCTTTGGCGCAACGGCCGCCCCGCAGCTCGGTCGTCTTCCTGTGTTGAGGAAGTCGCTGAAGCCCAACGGCGCGCTCTGGGTGATCCGGCCGAAGGGCCGGCCGGAAATCAGCGAGTCAGCCGTGATGGCGGCCGGCAAAGCCGCGGGCCTCGTCGATGTGAAGGTCGTCAGTTTCTCGGCGACCCATACCGCCGAAAAGTTCGTCATTCCCATTAAGGATCGATAGATCCGGCGTGATGGATCGGTTGGACGATTCGAGTAAGCCTTTACTGCCACGGTAAAGCGTGGAACCAGCTCTGCGTTCGTTTTGGGCGATTCAGCGCCGGAAAGCGCGCGTGTAGCGGTGGTCCGAGGCTTGCGGGGCCGGGCGCATGCGACACTCGCGCTCGCTCGCGGATGTCTGCCTCGCGGTTCTCCTCTTGGCCACCGCTGCCGCTGCCCAGGACGACCCTGCCGCCGCCTCGCCGCAGGAACCTCAGCCGTCGGATGATGCGGTGTTGCGGCTCGCGGAACCGGATTATCGTTTAATCAACGTGCCGACCACCCTTGTCCTGCCGCGCAACCGCGGCGCCTTCGAGTTGACGCACCGCTTCAACGAGAACCTCGCGAAGGGGAGCTTCGGCAGCCATGCCGACCGGCTGTTCGGAATTGACGCCGGCGCGGTGGTAGGCTTCGAGTTTCGATTCGGAATCCTCCGCCGCGTGCAGGCGGCCGCTTATCGCACCACGATCGATCAGACGCTGCAGCTTCATGGCAAGTGCGACGCGTTCCAGCAGGGAGAAGGGCTGCCGGTGTCGGTATCCGCGCTGCTCTCCATCGAGGGCAACGACAACTTCCCGGAAGACTACGCGCCGGCGCTCGGCGCAGTCCTCGGACGCACGTTCGGCGAGCGGGCTGCGTTCTACGCGACGCCGATGTGGGTGCACAACACCGGGGCGTTTACCGAGTCGGAAAAGCGCGATACCGGGTTCATCGGCCTCGGCACGCGCCTGCGTCTGCTGGCGACCGTCTATGTCGTCGGTGAAGTCACGCCGCGCGTGGGGGGATACGAGTCGGGCGAGCCGGAGTTTGCCTTCGGGATCGAGAAGCGCGCCGGCGGCCACCTGTTCCAGCTGAATTTCGCCAACAACGTCTCGACGACCTACCGCCATCTCGCGCGCGGCGGCTTCTCCGACTCGCTGTTTCTCGGCTTCAACATCGCCCGCAAGTTCTTCTGATCACGAAGGAGAGATCACCATGAAGCGTCTCGCGTTTCTGCTCGCTGCCGTCGTCCTGTTCACCCCTGCGTGCGACGACGATCCGGTGGACCCGTCGACTGTTCCCCTCCAATTTACGGCCGACCTCAGAGCCGCGAACGAAGTGCCGCCCGTGACGCAACGCCGACTCAGGGTGCGACTGGAACAATGACCCTGACCGATCGAACGTCACCAGAGACTCGTCGAACACCATCACGGCCGTTAATTCGTCGACGTTCGTCGTGAACATGGCCGGGTTCCCGGCAGGAACGGTGCTGACCGGGGCGCACATCCATCCCGGAGCAGCCGGCGTCAATGGAACAGTCCTGGTCAGGTACGATCGCGAATGGTGAGATTACATTGGCGAGCGGCTCGGGTTCGTTCACCAAACCGCCGCAGACGCCGATCACCGTCGAACAGTTACAGAACCTTGTGAACGCGCCGCAGAACTTCTACTTCAACGTGCACACGCCCCTGAATCCGGGAGGAGCGATCAGGGCACAGCTGGTGCGCGTGCAATAAGCAGCTCGGAGGCTCCGGAATCAGGCTATAGTCATCGGTACCGCCAGGGGTATCCGGCTCTCGATGTGTTGGTGAGCAGGATTGAGAAGAAACCCTTGGAACCTGATCCGGTTGAGACCGGCGAAGGGAGTGCGGTGCCCACCGCCCTCTTCCGCCAGATTTCGGAGCTTCCGATGCTTGATTTCTCAGAGGCCTATCCGAGCTCGCGCAAGGTGTACGTCGACGGCGCCCAGGGTGTCCGCGTCCCGATGCGAGAGATTTCGCTGTCCGGCGGCGAGCCGCCGCTGCGCGTCTACGACACCAGCGGTCCGCACGGCCACGACGTCGAGCGCGGCCTGCCGAAGCTGCGCGAGCCGTGGGTCGCGCTCGCGCGCCGGCCACGCCTGCGTGACGCAGCTGCATTACGCGCGCAACGGCGAGATCACGCCGGAGATGGAGTTCATCGCCGTCCGTGAAGGTCTGCCGGCGGAGTTCGTCCGCGACGAAGTGGCGCGCGGCCGCGCGATCATCCCGTCCAACATCCGTCACCTCGAGCTCGAGCCGATGATCATCGGCCGCCACTTCCTGGTGAAGATCAACGCGAACATCGGGAACTCCGCGGTGTCGTCGTCGATCGAGGAGGAAGTCGAGAAGCTGCGCTGGGCGACGCTCTGGGGCGCCGATACAGTCATGGACCTCTCGACCGGGAAGAACATCCACGAGACCCGCGAGTGGATTGTCCGGAATTCCGCCGTCCCGATCGGCACGGTCCCGATCTATCAGGCGCTCGAGAAGGTCGGCGGCCGCCCCGAGGACCTCACCTGGGAGGTCTACCGCGACACGCTGATCGAGCAGTGCGAGCAGGGCGTCGACTACTTCACCGTCCACGCCGGCGTCCTGCTGCGCTACGTGCCGATGACCGCGCGGCGCGTCACCGGCATCGTCTCGCGCGGCGGATCGATCATGGCGAAATGGTGCCTGTCGCACCACAAGGAGAACTTCACCTACACGCACTTCCGCGAGATCTGCGAGATCATGCGCGCCTACGACGTCTCGTTCTCGCTCGGCGACGGCCTGCGTCCGGGCTCGATCGCCGACGCCAACGACGAGGCGCAGTTCGCCGAGCTGAAGACGCAGGGCGAGCTGACCCGGATCGCGTGGGAGTACGACGTCCAGGTGATGAACGAGGGGCCGGGTCACATCCCCATGCATCTCATCAAGGAGAACATGGAGAACCAGCTCGCCTGGTGCGGCGAGGCGCCGTTCTACACGCTCGGTCCGCTCACGACCGACATCGCGCCCGGCTACGACCACATCACCTCGGCGATCGGCGCCGCGATGATCGGCTGGTACGGCACGGCGATGCTGTGCTACGTCACGCCGAAGGAGCACCTCGGCCTGCCGAACAAGGACGACGTCAAGGCGGGCGTGATCGCCTACAAGATCGCCGCGCACGCGGCCGATCTGGCCAAGGGCCATCCGCGCGCGCGCGAGTGGGACGATGCGCTGTCGAGGGCGCGGTTCGAGTTCCGCTGGGAGGATCAGTTCAACCTCGCGCTCGATCCGGTGACGGCGCGCGCGTTCCACGACGAGACGCTTGCCGGCCGACGGCGCCAAGGTCGCGCACTTCTGCTCGATGTGCGGGCCGAAGTTCTGCAGCATGGAGCTGACGCAGCAGGTGCGCGACTACGCGCGCGAGCACGGCGTCGACGAACAGGGCGCGATCGCGGCCGGCATGGAAGAGAAAGCGCTGGAGTTCCGCCGGCGGCCGCAGATCTACTCGCCGGTCGAGGGCTGATCGCCGCCCGATGACGCTGCGATCGATCCTGCTGTCGCTCGCGGTCGTCGTCGGGTTTCCAGCCGCTGGCCTGGCACAGGACGCGGCCACGTGGCGCTGGACGTGGGACGGCAACGTCTTCTTCGGGCTCAATCGCCAGGACCGCCGCTTCGTCGACGTGACCGCCTGGGAGTCGCAGAACTGGGGCATGCTGGCGGTCGATCGCCCCGTGCGGTCGACGGATCGCTTCACCGTGATGGGCATGCTGTCGGTCGAGGCCTTCACCATCGACCCGCAGGGTTCGCCGCAGCTGTTTCAGACCGGCGAAAGCTACAACCAGGTCCCGCTCGTCAACTACCAGCACCCGCACGATCTGCTGATGAACCTGGGCGCCACCTACCGTTTCGTCCGGCCGGGCGCGTCGTTCATCGTCGGCGCCGATCTGGTCGGCACGCCGACGCTCGGACCGACGCCGTTCATGCACCGCGCGTCCGGCCGCGACAACCCGCAGGTGCCGCTCACGCATCACTACCTCGATTCGACCCACAGCACGCCGGGAGTGATTCGCGGAGGAGTCGAGATCGGCACGATCACGCTCGAGGCATCGGTCTTCCGCGGCGAAGGGTCCGGACGAGGTTCGAACGAACATCGAGCAGCCCCGGCTGAACTCGTGGGCGGTGCGCGGCAGCTGGAAGAGCGGGCCGTGGTCTGCCCAGGTGTCGGGCGGCCATCTGCAAGCAGCCGGAATGGTTCGAGCCATTCGATGCCACCCGGCTGACGGCGTCGCTGTCTTACGAGGGAAGTATCGGAGCGCGTCCGCTCGCGGCGACACTCGCCTTCGCCGAGAACCGCCAGTTCAACGGCTTCAACGGCAATACGAACGCGTATCTCGCGGAGGCGGTGTCGGGCATCACGACGCGGTCGACACTCTACGGCCGCGCCGAAGTCGCGGGCAAAGAGCTATTCGGCGTCGGCCCGCACGAGAAACAGTACGCCCATCGTCACTGGATCTCGACGATCGGCGCCTTCACCGTCGGCTATTCGCATCTGCTGCCGCGCCTCCCGGTCGCCCTCGGAGCAGACATCACGCTGTATCACATCCCGACCGACCTCGAGACCTACTACGATCCGTCGAGGTCGTTGCACGTGTTCATTCATTGGCGTCCACGGACGGCTCATCCCGCGACGCATGTGCATTGACGGTTGATGACTACCGCAGAGGACTCAGAGGACGCTGAGGTTAAGACTGATTGATCCTCTGCGTCCTCAGCGTCCTCTGCGGTGATTTCACCGGCGCCCGCCCAGAAATCCACCCAGCGTCCCGCGCATGATGGCGCGGCCGAGGCTCGATCCGACCGAGCGTGCCGCGCTTTTCGCCGCGGCTTCAATCACGCCTTCGCGGCGGCCGCCGCGCGGACCGGTCGATCCGAACAGGATGTCGGAGATCGAGCCCGATTGAGCAGGCGCTCCTGATGGCCGGGGCGTTGGAGACGCCGGCGGCATCTCGGCGCGGTCGGCCCGTTCCGCACTCCGGTTCGTCAGCTTCTCGTAGGCCGACTCGCGGTCGACGGGCTTGTCGTAGTGACCGTAGATCGCGCGACGACTCGCTGCGAAGCCGTTCGCGCTCGGCGTCGGGAATCGGTCCGATCTGGGATGAGGGTGGCGCCATCCACGCGCGCTCGGTCACGGACGGCGTGCCCTTCGCATCGAGCAGCGACACGAGTGCCTCGCCCACCGCGAGCTCGGTGATTGCGCGCTCCATGTCGAGTGAGGGGTTCGGCCTGAGGGTCTCGGCCGCTGCCCTGACCACCTTCTGATCCTTCGGCGTGAAGGCGCGGAGCGCGTGCTGGATGCGATGACCGAGCTGCGCTTTCACCGCGTCGGGCAGGTCGGCCGGGCTGTGTGTCACGAAGAAAACGCCGACGCCTTTCGATCGAATCAGCCGCACGACCTGTTCGATCTTCTCAACCAGCGCCGGCGGGCGCGTCGGCGAACAGCAGGTGCGCTTCGTCGAAGAAGAAAATGAGCCGCGGCTTGTCGGCATCGCCGACCTCGGTCAGCCGCTCGAACAGCTCGGAAAGAATCCAGAGCAGGAAGGCGGCATAGACCTTCGGATGGTTGATGAGGTCGGCCGCCGCGAGGATGTTGACCACCCCGCGTCCCTGCGGATCGGTCTGGAGCATGTCGTCGACGTCGAGCATCGGCTCCCCGAAGAAGTCTTCGCCGCCCTGCTGCTCGAGCTCGAGCAGCGCCCGCTGGATCGCGCCGACCGACGCCATCGAGACGTTGCCGTACTTGGATCGGAACTCGCCGGCGTTCTCGCCGACGAACTGCGAGCATCGCCCGCAGGTCCTTCAGGTCGAGCAGCAGCAGCCCGGCATCGTCCGCGATCTTGAACGTCATCGTCAGCACGCCTTGCTGCGTCGGGTTGATGCCGAGCAGGCGGCCGAGAATCAGCGGACCGAGATCCGAGATGGTGGCCCGGACAGGAGTCCCGCGCTTGCCGAGCACGTCCCACAGCACCACCGGATTGGCGCGCCACGCGGGCTCGGCGGCGCCGGTCGCGGCGAGCCGCTCCTTCATCTTCGGCGTCAGCGACCCGGCGGCAGCCAGTCCGGTCAGATCGCCCTTCACGTCGGCGAGGAACACCGGCACGCCGATCGCCGAGAAATGGTCGGCGAGCACCTGGAGCGACACCGTCTTCCCGGTTCCGGTCGCGCCGGTGATCAGCCCGTGACGGTTTGCCACTGCGGGACTGAAGAGGATGTCGGCGCCGCCCGCCGTCCGTGCGATCGAAAAGGGCTCAGCCATGCGGGAATCATAAACTGCGATTCGATCCGGCAATCCGAGCCCCCAGTCCCGAGCCTTGAGCCCCGCGTTGACTCGTCAGCGCTCGGATGCGGGCACGGGCACGATCTGAATGACGGTGGGGAACCGCGCCGGCGTGCCGCCCGGCTTCGGATTCGGGTATCCCTGCGACACCTCGGACTGAAAGTCCTTGATCGTCACGCTCGGCGGGAACGCCATCGTGTCCTCGCGAAAGCGCCCGATGTCGAACACGTGCGTCGCCGGGGCGTCGAACACGAGGTCGCCCCGTTCCTTAAGGATCTCGCGATAGAAGGCGACGATGGCCGGGAACGATGCGGTGGTGCCGAAGACGTAGAACTTCTGTCCGCGGCCTGCGTCATACGAAGCAAGGAACTGCGCGCCTGGATATATCGTCACACCCAGGTTGACATCCGGCTGCGCGGGCGTTGTTTTGGCGGGTGGCGTGGCCGGCGGCGGCGCGGGCTTGGCCGGCTCCTGGGGCGGCGGCTGCGTGGGCCGCGGCGCCGGGGCGCCGGGAAACGGCTTCGGCACCGGCTTCTGCGCCGGCGTCTGTTGAGCAAGCAGCGCCGCCACGAGCAGCGCGGGAACGAGCATCTCGGAATTATAAGGGCGCCGCAGGTGTTTTCATGGGTGGAGCTAAAATACGAGTATGCCTAACGGATTGAAAACCGCCCTCTTGCTCGGCGCTCTCAGCGGGTTGCTCCTGTTGATCGGCGAAGCGCTCGGCGGCGCGCAGGGCTTGATGTTCGGCTTCGTCATCGCCGCCGTGATGAACCTCGGGTCGTACTGGTTCTCGGACAAGATCGTCCTGAAGATGTACGGCGCGAAAGAGGTTGACGCCGGCCATCCGCTTTACCGGATCACCGCGAACCTCGCGCAGCGCGGTGGCTTGCCGATGCCGCGCGTCTACGTGATTCCGCAGGACTCGCCTAACGCCTTTGCGACCGGCCGCAACCCGAACCACGCGGCGGTGGCTGCGACGGAAG
The DNA here is from genome assembly GCA_963825245.1 of uncultured Acidobacteriota bacterium. Classification (GTDB taxonomy): domain Bacteria; phylum Acidobacteriota; class Vicinamibacteria; order Vicinamibacterales; family CAVVIG01; genus CAVREM01. The sequence continues at coordinate 203,978 of CAWGSJ010000007.1, read as the reverse complement.
GCATCATGCGCATCCTCGACGAGCACGAGCTCGAAGGCGTCATCGCCCACGAGCTCGCGCACGTCAAGCATCGCGACATCCTGATCAGCTCGATTGCCGCGACGATCGCCGCGGCGATCATGATGGTCTCGCGGTTTGCGATGTTTTTCGGCGGATCGCGCGACAGCGACAACCGTGGCGCGCAACCCGATCGCACTGATCGCCACGATCATCCTCGCGCCGCTTGCCGCGATGCTGATTCAGGCGGCGATCTCGCGGTCGCGCGAGTTTGCGGCCGACGCCGGTGGCGCCGCGATCGCCGGCTCACCGAACGGTCTGATGAGTGCGCTGCAGAAAGATCGATGCGACGTCGCGCGCCGATCCCGCTCGACGCCAACCCGGCCACGGCCCACATGTTCATCATCAAGCCGTTCTCGGGCGCGGGGCTGCTGTCCCTGTTCAGTACGCATCCGCCGACCGAGCAACGCATTCAGGCGCTCATGCAGCTGCCCCGGCTGTAGCCCTCGGCGGCGCTCGGGCCAGGGGTCACTCGACCTCCGCGGATTCCACTTTTCTGGTTCAAACGGGTGTGGCCGTCCAGCCACGCCCGTCGTTTTGCCGGCCGTCCAGGGCTGGCCTGCGTCTTGCTCACCTCCGGTTCGAGACGGAGGACGCGGTGCAAGTAGACGATCTCGACATCTCACCGAGCAAGATTGCCGACACGGCGCAACGCATTGTCGACCGCGCCATCGAAGAGGCACGTCGGCGGGAGCACGTCCTGCTGACGAACGAGCACCTTTTCCTGGCCTTCGCGCAGGTCGAGTGGGACACCTTCGCCGAGGTGATGCGTGACGTCGAGCTGAACCCGCACACCATCCTTCAGGCGATCGAAGAGCACCTGCACATGATGCCGTCGTTCGCCGGCCGTGATCTGCGCGTGTCCCCGGCGACCAAGCTCGTCTTCAAGCTGGCCCTCCATCACGCTAGCCGGGCCGGCCGGCAGACCATTGAGGGCGGCCGACCTGTTCTGCCGCGGTCTTCGAGGAGAGCCAGGGTGTTCCCGTGTCGATCCTGCGCCGGAACGGCGTCGAGCCCGAAGTGCTGACGACGCGGCTCGCGGCGCGGATGCGCGACCTGGAACTGCGCGAGGAGCGCCTCAAGAAGCGCTTCGAGCTGCCGCCGTTCCTCAAGCACTTCGCGACGAACCTCAATCTGCTCGCGCGGCAGGACAAGCTGCCGCCGGTCTTCGGGCGTGACAAGGAAATTCAGCAGGTGCTCGAGATCCTCTGCCACCGCGAGCGGGCCAACTCCGTCATGCTCATCGGCGAGCCCGGCGTCGGCAAGACGGCGATTGTCGAGGGGCTGGCGCGGCGGATCGAGTTCGAACCCGAAACCGTGCCCGTCCGGCTGCGCGACTGCCAGGTCGTCAACCTGCAGATGAACACGATGGTCGCCGGCACGATGCTGCGCGGGATGTTCGAGGACCGCATCCAGAACGTCATCCGCGAGGTCAAGGAGCGGCCGAACCTCATCCTGTTCGTCGACGAGGCGCACACGATGGTCGGCGCCGGCTCCGCACTCGGTGCGCCGTCGGACGCGGCCAACATCTTCAAGTCGGTCCTTGCGCGCGGCGAGATCCGCATGGTCGCGGCCACCACGCTCAGCGAGTACAAGGAATACATCCAGGAAGACGAGGCGCTGGCGCGGCGGTTCCGGTGCGTTCATGTCGTGCGAGCCGACGATCGACGAAACCCGGCGCATCCTCTACAGCCTGCGACCGCGCCTCGAGCGCAACTACTCGGTCCGCCTGCTCGACGAGGCGATCGAGATGGCGCTGGCGATGTCGCCGCGCTACATGCGGCACCTGCACCTGCCGGACAAGGTGATTGGCTGGCTCGACACCGCGGCGGTGCGCGCCGAGATCGACCACCGCTGGGAGGTCACGACCGACGACGTCGTGGCGGTGATTTCACACGCAGCCCAGATCCCGGTCGACATGGTGTTCCGCGACGTCACCGATCGCTTCAAGGACATCGAGACGCAGCTCCAGAAGCGCGTCGTCGGTCAGAAGAACGCGGTCCGGCGCCGTCGCGCAAGCGCCTGGTCCTGAACAAGGGACCGCTCAAGGACGGCTTCGATCGACCGGACGGCGTGCTGCTGTTCCTCGGGCCGACCGGCGTCGGCAAGACCGAGCTGGCAAAGGCAGTGGCGCAGTTCCTGTTCGGCGACGAGAAGAAGATGGTCCGCGTCGACATGTCGGAGTACCAGGACGGCTCGGTCGCCGTCGACAAGCTGATCGGCATGCCGCGCGGCATCGTCGGCAGCGAGCGCGGCGGCATCCTGACGAACCAGTTGAAGGACAACCCCTACACGGTCGTGCTGCTCGACGAGGTGGAGAAGGCCAGCCCGAACCTGTTGAACCTGTTCCTGCAGGCGTTCGACGAAGGCTGGCTGACCGACGGCCGCGGCAAGCGCGTGTATCTCAGCGACGCCGTCGTGATCATGACGTCGAACATCGGATCCGAGAACTTCCGGAAGCTCACGAGCCCGCTCGGCTTCCTCTCGCACGAAGTGGGCGTCGAACAGGTCCAGGGCGAGGTGATGCGCGAGCTGGAGCGCCGCTTCTCGCCCGAGTTCCGGAACCGGATCGACGAGGTCGTCCTGTTCGCCCCGCTCAACCGCGACGAGGTTCGCGAGATCACCAGGCACTACCTCGACGAGGTCAAGCTCACGCTCGCGAAGGCGGGAAAGGCGCTCGACATCACCGACGATGCCCTCGAGCTGCTCGTGACGCAGGGCTACAGCCTCGCGTTCGGCGCCCGGTTCCTGAAGCGCGTCATCGACGAGCGGATCAAGCTGCCGATCAGCGAGCGGTGGAATGAGGGCAACCTGTTCGAGGTCCGCGTCGCGAACGGCGAGGTGATCGTCCAGCCGTCATCGAACCTGATATCAGCCGCCGACGCGATCGCATTTGGCGACGTCGCGTAGGAACTGACGTCCGGCTAAAGCCGGACGCTACGCCAACCCGCGCTCACCACGCGAATCCCACCTGCTCTGGGTCGATTGTGGTCGTCCGCCGTGCCTCTGCGCTCTGCGCCTCTGCGTCCTCTGCTCCCTTTGCGTCCTCGCGTCTACTCAGGCCGTAACGGTCCTGCAGCACGCGAACCATCGCCTTCACTTCTTTCCGGTACGCGTCCGGAGGGTATTTCCTGGCATAGAGCCGCTCGAACCGAGGACGCATCGCCGGGAATTCGCGCTCGATGAACTTCATGAAGTGCGTGCGTGTGCCGTCCTGCAGGTACATGACGTTGCAGCCGACGAACCGCGCGCCGTGGTCGGCGATTGCCTTGATCGTGCGTTCGAGCTTCGTCCGCGACGATGAGAAGCCTGGAACGATCGGCGCCATGAGCACGCCCGCGTTGATGCCTGCGTCGACCAGCTCGCGGACCGCGCGCAGCCGCTGCAGCGGATGCGCCGTCCCCGGCTCGAGGATCCGCCACGCGTCCTCGTCGACCGTAGGCACGCTCATGCAGACCGTGCACCCGGCCGCCTCGGACAGCTTCTTCAGCACGTCGCGGTCGCGAACGACCATCGGACCCTTCGTGACCAGGCCGATCGACGTTCGCCCGGCGGCCAGCGCCTCGATCGACCCTCGAGTCAGGCGGTAGTGGCCCTTCGATCGGCTGGTACGGATCGGTCGCCGTGCCGAACGCGACGTGATCGCGCGTCCACGTCGGACGGTCGAGCTCGCGGCGCAGCACGTCGACGAAGTTGCGCTTGACCAGAATCACCGACGCGAACTCGTCGTCCGAGTTCATCTCGAACTGCACGTGATAACGGCGCGCGAAGCAGTAGTGGCAGCCGTGCGTGCACCCGCGATAGGGGTTGAGCGTCCACTCGAACGGCATCCCCTGGACGCGGTTCAACGCCGACCGGCAGATCGACTTCCTGGTAGCGTGCTTCGTCGCCCCCGGGCGCTCGTCGTTCCGCCTCGGTCAGCGCCGCCGTTCCGCCGGCTTTCACGCGGTCGGCGATCTGCCGGGTGGTCGGGCCGTGGCTACCAAGATCAAAGAGGAGAGGATGAGCGAGCATTCGCCTTTGTTTCGCCGCCCATCATCGTCCTGCCCGATCGGCCTGTCAAGCGCTGCCCGTTTTGACCGTGCGGTACACTCCGCGCTGCCGATGTCGAAAGTCGGGGCGCGTCTCCTGCTGGCCGCTGCTCTGGCCAGCCTCGTGCTCGCCTTCGCGCTTCTCTGGGGTTTCGACTACTCGTGGAGGCTTGGGCCGTTTCGGCTCCGAATCACCGAACCGCTCAGGCCGCTCGTTGCCGCCGCGATCTTGAGCCTCGCCGCGCTCGTTCCGCGCCGATCCCGGCCGTCCGCCTTTGGCCTGGTCGCGGCGTGCGGAGCGGCGGCGCTCATCAGCTATGCGCGAACGGCGGATGCGGCATGGGCGCCCGCTGGCGACATCGCGTTGATCGAGGCCTACACGATCCACGCGTCGAACGCCGAGCTGCTGCTCGGGCCGTATTCACGTTTCGGATGGAACCATCCAGGCCCGCTCTACTTCTACCTCCAGGCACCTTTCTACGTGATGAGCGGCTACCGGAGCGCCGGGCTGTCGGCCGGTGCCCTCGTCATCAACCTGTCGGCGTTGGGGATCCTCGTGTGGGTCTGCGTGCGAGCGGCTCCTCAGGGCTTCCTCGCCATTGCCATTTCGGCGGTATCCGTGCTCTTCGCCTTCCAGACCACTGAGATGCTGGCGAGCCAGTGGAACCCGCACGTTCTCGTCTTTCCGACCATGGCGATTGTCGTCGTCGCGGCGGCGGTAGCCGCTGGACGAATCAGGTTGCTTCCAGTGCTGGCCGGTCTCGCCAGCTTCGTCTTCCAGACGCATCTCGGGCTTGGTCCGGCGGTCGTCGCCCTCAGCGGAGCAGCGACGGTGGCCGTTGCGGTGCGCGCCTACCTGTTCCGCTCGAGCGACGCGACGCCGCGATTGTGGCCGATTCTCAACGCCACACTCTGGCTCCTGCTCCTCCTCTGGCTGTTGCCGCTCGCTCAGGAGCTTTCAGAGCCCGATGGCAATCTGTCGCGGCTGTGGACCTTCTTCGGCGCCGACGCGAGGCCCGGTCAGCTGTGGCGGACCTCCTTCAGGACCTGGTCCGACATGATTTCAGCCGTCCTGCGTTCGGACGTTCACGTCGGATGGGGGAATCGGTATGGGCCGACCCGGGGTCCTATGAGCCAGTTCTGCGCGATCACCGAAACAGTGGCGGTGGCGCTGATCGCGGTCAAGGCGGCCCGCGAAAAGGATGTGTTCCGTGGTGCTCTGGCGGCCATGGTCCTCATCGCTTCAGGCCTGGGCTTATGGTCGATCACGCACATCGAAGACGACATTTACGATCACCTGGTGTTCTGGCTCGCAGGTATCGGTGCGCTGCACCTCGGGCTGATCGCCGACGCGCTCGTCCGGCTGGTGCCCAAGGCGGCGGCTGCCGCCGGCACCCGTCAGATCGCGGCGGCATGCCTGCTGCTGTTCGGTATCGGCGCGGCTGCGGGCTTTCAGGATCTGCGAGTGATCGTCAGCCGATCGTTCAGGCCGCGTATCGAGCAGCTTTCAGTGCGGCGGCTCACTGACGCGATCGTGCCCGCGTTCGAGACGAACACGATCAAGCGCCCTCTGGTGACGATCGATCAGCCGGTCTGGGGTGTCGCCGCCGGCGTGCTGCTGCAGCTCCAGAAACGGCACATCCCCTTCACGGTGGACGAGGGCTGGCGGTTCATGTTCAACGAACCCGTGCGCCCGTCCGCTGATCGAACCGAGGCGAACACGTTGATCTTTGCCGGTCCTGAGCTGGCGTTGCGTCTCGGCGGCCAACCCGGCCTCGAGGTGCTCGCGCAGCGGGATCGCGTCTCGATCATTCTTGACGGACGTCAGCCCTGAGGGCCTCCCCGCGCCAGTAAGCGAGCAGATCGTCCACGGTTCTCTCCAGCGGGATTTCAGCCGTCCAGCCAAGTTCGGCCTGGATCCGTGTCGGGTCGCCGACGACCAGCGGCTGATCGTTCGGCCGGTAGCGCGCGGGATCGGTGACGATGCGGATTGGCACGCGGGCGCGTGCCAGCAGCATGTCGAGGACGTCGCGGATGGCCACCGCGCGCCCCGAGCAGACGTTGTAGGCGCGGCCTGGACGGCCGCGCTCCGCGATCGCCTGGTACGCGCGCACCGTATCGCGCACATCGGTCAGGTCGCGCCTCGCATCGAGATTGCCGACCTGCATCTCGGCTTCCCAACGACCGGCTTCGATGTCCGCAACCCGGCGGGCGAACCCTGACGCGGCGAAGGATGGATCCTGCCGCGGGCCGATGTGGTTGAAGGCGCGCGCGATCAACGCCAGCGGCCCACCGGGATTTTCGACGCCGACCAGCTCCTGCGCAAGCTTGCTGAGGGCGTAGGGGCTGGCTGGCAGGATCGAGTGGTCTTCTGACAGGGGTCCGTCCGCGGCCGCGTACACCAGCGACGAGCTCGGGATGACCACGCGCGCAGCGGCACACCCGCTGGCGCGCAGCCCCTCGATCAGGTGATGCGTTCCGCGGACGTTGGTCGCGAACGTCGGCTCGGTGGTTTGCCACGCCCGGCCGACGTGGGCTGCGCCGGCGCAGTGATAGACGATGGCGGGCCGCACGGTTCCAAGAGCCTTCTCGACGCTTCCCTTGTCGAGCAGATCCACGTCCTCCCATTCGATGCGGCCGGCGAGCCGTTCGGTCCAGCGATCCGGCACGCGTGGCGCCGACATGGGGCGCCGCCAGGCAACCAGCCGCCCGGGCGATTGCGCGGCAAGGAGTTCGAGCAGGTGACTGCCGGCAAACCCGGCGGCGCCGGTGACCAGAGTGGCGGACAAGGCGGCTAGTGTCTAGCGCGGAATGTTGCCGAGCGCGCCGCTGAATGGCGAGAAGTTGCCCAGGCCTGCCAGTGTGAACGACATGAAGAAGCGATTGTCAGGGACAGAGCCCGACGACGAGTAGTAGTTGAACCGCTGGAGTTCGAATGCGATCCCGCAGCACTGGGCGTTGTAGTAGCCGTTGATACGCTGCTGCGTCATCTTGGTCTGCTGGACGTCGAAGTTCATCGAGTAGCTGCCGCCGAAGCGATTATCGGCGGTCGAGAGCCGCGTGTCGAGATTCAGATAGTGGTTGAGCAGATCGGGGTTGTCGTATCCAGCCTTGCCCGCGATGAAGTACCGGCGGTTCCAGCCGACGTTGGTCGTAAAGCGCGTGGTCCAGTTGTAGCCGGTCGAGAGCGACGTCATCAGCAGTTCCCGGAATTGCGGGTCCAGCTCGGCGCGGAAGGTCGTATTGAACGCCTGCGTCGGGCTCGTCCGTACGGAGAGAGCGAGCGGCGAGAACTTCGAGGGTGTCGTGTTGTAGCCGCTGATGTACTGCTGATCGTTCTGCGACGAACGGGCGTCCGTGTAGTACGACTGCCGCAGATCGACGGTCACGATTTCCTGCGCCATGCTGATCGTGCCCACCCGCCGTTTCGCGTAGACGCGGTTGCTCAGGCCGTAGGTATAACTCGTCGAACTGCCAACGATGGAATCGCTGCCGTCGGTCTTGATGATCCGGTTGTAGTCGTCGATCGCGGTCGTCCGCTGGATGTTCATGAACGGTTCGATGGTGTGCTTGAACCGCTCGGCGTAGCCGTTGTCCGGCGTGTTCCAGACGCGCGTGAAGACGGGTCCGACGGCGTTCGCGTTCACCGCAACGTACTGCCGCAGCAGATTGTCGTCGCCGATCAGCTGGAAGTCGCCCGGGAAGTAGCTGCGATCGTAAAAGGTGGTGCGCCACGAAGCCGTCGAGTTCACCGTGAACCACTGCCACCGCTTGAAGGGATACCTAATCTGCGGGTTCAAGTCGAACCGGCCGACGCCTGTGTCCACGACGTCCTCGCCGCTCCGCGTTTCGCGTTCATACCGCACGTACTCGCTGCCGACGGCGAAGTACAGCGCAGAGTTCCGGTAGAGCGGCCGCTCGCCGCGCGACACCGACACACGCGGCGCGGTGCCAAGCAGGCTCGAATGCGTCGTGTCCGAGAACTGCTCGGAGCGATCGTAGGTGCCGTTGATTGAGGTCCCACGCCAGACGCCGACGACGTTGCCGCCGATGGTCCGCCGGCTGTTCGAGGCGTCGTAGAGGGTCGAATGGAGCGTCTGATTGGTCGCGAGGCTGGAGAAGTAGTCGACGCGCGCCCGGCCCCGGAAGTTGCCGGGAAGCCGCTGGTTGCCGCCGCCGCGGATGTTGAAGCTCCGGCTCGGGAGGCCGTACCCGTTGTTGGACTGGTCGAGGACGTGCCCTTCGATCGTGCCGTCGCCGCTCAAGGTCACGTAGCGGTACTCGCTGCTCAGGCCCTGGTCCCCCTTCGAGTACCAGTCGTGCTTGATCGTCGCGTCGTGGCTGCGATTAATCGCCCAGAAAAACGCGTTGCTGAGCTGCTGTCCCCTGAGGGTCGATCGACCGTAAGTCGGCAGCAGGAACCCGGTCGCCCGGCCTTCTTCCTTGGTCGGGTAATAGAGAACAGGGAGATAGAACAGCGGCACGTCTTTCACGTTGAAGACCGCGTTCTTGAGAAGCGTGTACGAATCGATGTTCAGCACGACTTCGTTGGCGCTCAAGTTCCAGCGCGGGCTGGGCTGGACGCAGGTCGTGAAGCCGCCGTTCCTGATCTTGTACTTCTTCGGGCCGATCTTCTCGATCGTCTCGCCGAAGAAGTACACGTCGGTATCCTGGCCGGTGAGCTGGGGTGCGACGAAGGCGCCCGGCGGCGGCATCTGCCGCTGCGGCTGGATGTTGGCGAGGCCCCACGCGTTATGGAAAACGCCGAGCCGCGTCTCGGTGTCCATCTCGGCGCGGTCGGCCGTGATGCGGTTGTTGCCCTGGATGTACAGGACGTTGCCGGCGGCGACGGCGCGCTTTTCGTCGTGAAAGTACCACGCCTCGTCGGCGAACACCGTCGTGTCGTCCATCGTCAGCTCGACGTCGCCGATGCAGTGGTAATTGTTCTCGTTGACGATCTCTTTCTGCCTGCAGATCGACGTGGGCAAAGACCCGGATGACGCCGGCGGCTTTGGCTGCGCCGATGCGATGTCGGCCGCGGTAAGCATCGCGCAGAGCACGAGAATTGCCCGCACGGTCCGAGGGTATCACGGCCGCTTCAGCTCGTTCATCACGTCGCCCAGGAGAAAGATCGACCCCGCCACCACGATCTCGCTCGAGAGACGCCACGCGTGCGCAAGCGCCGCGCTGGCCGAGGGCTCCACCGCGACGGTGAGACGCGGATCAACGCGGTGGGCCACCTCGGCGAGAGTCGCAGGCTCGCTCGACCGTGCATTCGAGGCGCGCGTCATGATGAACGCGCTCACCACCGGTGCGAGGGTCTCGATCATGGCCGCGACGTCCTTGTCACGCATGGCCGCGAACACCATCGGCCGCGGCGGCCCACTGGCCAGGTGGTCGCGCAGCGCCTGCGCGCCGTCGGCATTGTGCGCCGCGTCGAGCAGCACCTCACGCCCGTCCGGGAGCCGGCGGATCTCGAGCCGTCCCGGCCATACGACATGCTCCAACCCTGCTCGCACGGCCGACGCCGAGACCGTGACCCCCTGCCGGTCGAGCTCTTCGAGCAGGCGCACGGCCACCGCCGCATTGGCGATTTGATGTGTGCCCCGAAGTGCCAGCCGGACTGGCGCATACGTCGCCAATGCAGCCGGACCCTCGGCATGGACAACTGGCGCATTGAGGCTCCTGGCCACCTCTTTCACGACGTGCAGCGCTTCGGGCGGCAGCTTTCCGACGACGACCGGGACACCGCGCTTGATGATGCCCGCCTTCTCGCGCGCGATGTCGGCCAGGGAGCGACCGAGATACTCCTGGTGATCCAGTCCAATCGTGGTGATGGCGGTCACGGCCGGTTCGAGCACATTGGTCGCGTCGAGACGTCCGCCGAGGCCGACTTCGCACACGGCGACCTCGACCCGGGCACGGTGGAAGAGCTCGAAGGCGACCGCCGTGGTCGCTTCGAAAAAGGTCGGCGGACCCTGCAGTCGGCCGCGCGACAGGAGGCGGTTGATCGCCTCATGCAGGTCGGCGGCGGCCGCCTCGAGCGGCGCCCGGCCGACTGGCCGGCCCTCGATGACAAAGCGCTCTGAAAGATCGACGAGGTGCGGTGAGGTGTATCGCGCGGAGCGATGGCCGGCAGCGATCAGCGCGGCATCGACCGTCGCAACCACCGATCCTTTGCCGTTCGTGCCGGCCACGTGCACGGACCGGAAGGCCCGCTCGGGATGCCCGAGCTCGGCGACCAGGGCCTGCATGTTGTCGAGCCCGAACTTGATGCCGAACTGTTCGAGCCCGAACAGCCAGTCGATGGGATTGAGGGGCTCCGTATTCAGTAATCGAACCTGCTCAGGGTTGGGTGGCTGGCTCGGGGACCGCTGCGACCGGCTGCGGCGCTGCCGGAATCTGCCTCGCGCCCATGAATCGCAGCGCAGCCGAGATCAGCGGTTTCATCTCACGCCGATCGACGACCAGATCGAGCATCCCTTTTTCCAGCAGGAACTCCGACCGCTGGAACCCTTCCGGCAGCTTCTGGCGGATGGTCTGCTCGATGACGCGTGGTCCCGCGAACCCGATGAGGGCCTTCGGCTCCGCGATGTTCAAATCGCCGAGCATCGCGAAGCTGGCCGTCACGCCGCCGGTCGTCGGGTCGGTGAGCACCGCGATATACGGCAGGCGCGCGCGATCGAGGCGCGCGAGGGCGCCGCAGATCTTCGCCATCTGCATCAGCGACAGCGCGCCCTCCATCATGCGGGCGCCGCCGGAACAACAGACAATGACCACCGGGGACCGCGTGTCGATCGCCCGTTCGATGGCGCGCGCGATCTTTTCTCCGACGACAACCCCCATGCTGCCGCCGATGAAGCTGTACTCCATCACCGCGACGACCGTCGGGATGCCGTCGATCGTTCCGGACGCGACGATCACCGCATCCTTCATCCCGGTGGATGCCATGCTCGCCTGGAGCCGCGTCTTGTACGGCTTGGTATCGCTGAAGCTGAGCGGATCGGTCGAGGCGAGGCTCGCATCGTGCTCGACCCACTCGCCGTCGAGGAGCATCTTGAGCCGTTCGGCCGCGCTGACGCGGAAGTGGTGTGCGCACTTCGGGCAGACGCTCAGGTTGGTCGCCAGATCCTTGTTGTAGATGATCTGCGAACAGTCCGGGCACTTTACCCACAACCCCTCGGGGACCCGGCTGGCTTTGTCTTTGGCCGGCGCGATCGGTTTCCGCGCCTTCTTGAACCACACCATAAGCTGAACAGTACTATTTCAGATTGCAGATCGCAGATTGCAAATTTGCTCACCGACGCGACTACCGACTACCGACACCGACTCCTGACTACCGACTGGTACGCGGCACATAGTACCGCGTCCCGCCGGCCATGCCACGAATCTGTTTCACGAGATCGTCGAGCGCCTCGTCGCTCGCTTCGGAGTCGAACTCCGAGGTTTCGACGACGAGCAGCGGTGTCGCGTTGTAGTGGAAGAAGAAGTGGTGATACGCCTCGTTCAGCTCGCGCAGGTAGTCCGGATCGGGATCGAAGCGGACACCGTCGGCGTCGGCGGGCCGGGCGCGCAGCCGCCGCAACAGGACGTCGGTTGGCGCCTGGAGGTAGACGACGAGATCCGGCGGCGCCACGTCGCGCGCCAGCAGATCGTAGAGCCGCTGGTAGATGAACAGCTCGTTGTCGTCGAGGTTGAGGTACGCGAAGATCTTGTCCTTGTCGAAGACGTAGTCGCAGACGGTGATCTGGCTGAAGAGGTCCGCCTGGCGCAGCATCGTCTGCTGCCGATGGCGATTGAGCAGGTAGAACAACTGGGCCTGCAGGGCTGCGCCGGGACGATCTGCGTAGAAGTCGGCGAGAAACGGATTCTCCATTTCCTCGAGGACGACCGTCGCGTCGAGGCGCGTGCCGAGGCGCTCCGCCAGTGCCGTCTTGCCGGCGCCGATCGGACCTTCGACGGCGATGTAGCGAAAGTTCAAGCGACCCCGATGATAACATTCACGATCAGCCTTACCTGATGCGCACGACGCTTGCGATCGCAGTCGCTCTTTTCGCCTCAGCATGCGCCGCGAAAGCGCTGCCGCCGCCCGCGCCGCCGACATCTCCCGAACCATCCTTCGCGGAGAAGTCGTCGTGGATCCTGCGGCTCGAGGATCAGCGCGCGTTGCGCGATCCGGCGCCGCCTGCGCCTCCTCCGCCGCCGCCGCCCGTCAAAGGCGAGAAACCGCCGGTGGTCGCGGCGCCCCCGCCGCCGCCCGATCTCGTGCCACTGCTCGGCGACACGACGACCGCGCGGATTCGCCGGCAGCGCGGCGCTGGCGATCGGGCGCGTCGGATTGCCGGAAGGCGTGCCGCCGCTCGTCAAGCTGCTCGCCGATCCGGATCCGGAAGTCCGGCAGACCGCGGCGTTCGCCCTCGGCCTCATCGGCGATCCGGCTGCGCGCGATGCGCTGGTCGGTGCGTTGCGCGATCCGTCGCCGCTCGTCAAAGGCAGCGCCGCAGAAGCGCTGGGCTTGATCGGCGATCGGTCGGCGGCCGATGCCGTGGGCCAGATGGCGGCCGAGATCGTTCAATCAGGTGCCGTGGCTCAGACGCCCGGGCCGGACGCGGACGCGCGTGCGCGACACGCCGGTCGGAGCGCTTCGGCTGGCGCTGTTCGCACTGGTCCGCCTCAACGCGTACGACCAGCTGGCTGCGGCCGTGCTCGACGGCGCGCAGCCACGCGTCCGGTGGTGGCCAGTCGCCTTCGCCTTGCAGCGTCTCGAGGATCCGCGGGCGCTTCCCGCACTGCTGACGCTCGCGAAGGATCCCCACCCGTACACGAGAGCGTTTGCAGCCAAGGGCCTGGGGGCGACCAAGGATCGCGAGCGCCGTCCCGCTACTCGTCCCGCTCGTTGACGGACCGGATCGTCCCGTCGCCGTCGAGGCGATTCGCTCGCTCGGACGGCTAGGCGACCCGGCCGGGGCCCCGCCCCTGTTGAAGCTGATCGGAACGCCGAAGGCCGACGCGCAGCTGCGCCTCGAAGCGGTCACGGCGATCGGCGGGATCAAGGGAGACGGCGTGATCGACCTGCTGCTCGACGTGCTCGGCGACCCGAGCCCCCCGGTTCGCGCCGCAGCGATCCGGTCGCTCGCGCAGCTCGATCAGGAGAACTTCGTCACCGTGCTGTCGGGCCTCGACCCGGATGCTCACTGGAGCGTGCGGTCCGCGCTGGCGTCAGTGCTCGGGCACGCTGCCGGCGGAGATCGGGCTGCCGCGGCTCCAGGCGATGCGTGACGATCCGGATGAGCGGGTCGTCCCCGCCGTGCTCACGTCGCTCGCCGCGCTTCGCGCGCCCGATGCGGTCGAATCTCTTGTCCGAGCGTCTGAAGACTGGCGACCCGGTCGTGCGCGCGGCGGCTGCCACGGCCCTGGGACGGCTGAAGGCGCCGTCCGGCCCGGCGCTGCTCGCGGAGGCGTATCAGGCAGGACGCAAGGACACGACCTACGTGGCGCGCGCCGCGGCACTCGCCGCGCTCGCCGAGTACGGTGCCGACGCGGCGACGCCCGCGCTGACCGAGGCGCTCTCGGACAGCGACTGGGCGGTGCGGGTGCGGGCGGCGGCGCTGCTGAAACAGCTCGATTCGTCGAGCGACGCGGCCGTCAGGATTCGGCCCGCCCCGACCGGCCGGCCCGACTCGGCGTACGAGGTCCGCGCGCCTCCATGCGCCGACCGTGTCCACGCAGGTGTTCATCGACACCGATCGCGGGACGATTCAGATCGAGCTCGCCGTCGTCGATGCGCCGTTCGCCGTGGAGACGTTCGTGACGCTGGCCCGGAAGGGCTTTTACGATGGCCTGAGCTTCCATCGCGTCGTGCCCGACTTCGTCATCCAGGGCGGCGATCCGCGCGGCGACGGCGAAGGCGGCCCGGGCTTCACGATCCGCGACGAACTGAGTCAACGGCCGTACCTGCGTGGCGTGGTCGGGATCGCGCTCGACTGGGAAGACACGGGCGGCAGCCAGTTCTTCATCACGCACTCGCCGCAACCGCACCTCGACGCGCGCTACACCGTCATCGGCCGCGTCCTGTCGGGCATGGACGTCGTCGATCAGATTCAACCGGGGGATGTGATGAGGCGGGTGCGAGTGTGGGACGGCGTGCAGTAGGCCTTCGACTTCGTTCAGGCCAGGTCGAAGAGGGGGCGACGGCCGCCCCCTCTTTTTGACGGGCGAGGTCAGCTTACCGCTTCTTGCCGGCCTTCTTCTTCCCGCCCTTGGCTTTCTTCGCCATTGTCTGTTATCCCCCCCTTCATGTGGGTTTCAACTGCGAGAGCGCTCACGACTTCAGTGCGGCTGCCGCCTGGCACGCTCGCCTGAAATCGGCGCTCGTCGCTTCGGGGCACCTTCCGCTTACGTATCGGCTGCGCGGGAACCTGATTACGGTTCAGCTCGGGCGACCGCCGCGAAAGGCGCGAGGTCAAACGGTTCTCAACCTCACTAGGGCTGGCCTGAGTTCGCCACCCTCATACCAGATGTAGATTATGGATGAGAAATTTTTGATGTCAAGCACAAAACGCGATCTTTTGTCAAAAATTTCTTCAAAAACACGATTGGTGATCGCGCGACTCGGCGCGCATGTGCGTCATCACGCGACGACGATCAGTTCCCGAGTTGTACACTTCCGGCGACTGATGGCCTCGCCACCGTTCGCGTTTCGTCTGACGCACACGGACGGACACGCGCGCCGCGGTGTGATGACCACGGCCCACGGCGAAGTGGAGACGCCCGCCTTCATGCCCGTTGGAACGCAGGGGGCGGTGAAGGGCGTCACGCATCAGGATCTGGACGCCGCCGGCGCGGCGATGCTCCTGAGCAATACGTATCATCTGTACCTTCGGCCCGGCGACGATCTCATCGCGCGACGCGGCGGTCTCCACCGGTTTATCGGCTGGACGAAGCCGATCCTCACTGACAGCGGCGGTTACCAGGTCTTCAGTCTCGCGGCGCGACGCACGATCGGGGAGGAAGGCGCGAGGTTCAGCTCGCATCTCGACGGTTCGTCCCACCTCCTCACGCCTGAACGTGCGACCGACATCCAGGCCCAGCTGGGATCCGACATCGCGATGGTTCTGGATGAATGCCTGGCCCATCCTGCGGAGCACGGCCAGGCGCGGCTGTCGATGGAGCGGACGCTGCGCTGGGCTGAGCGGGCGCGACAGCGCATGATGACGCTGCGCGACGGCCGCCGCGACGGCGTCGTCGTGACGAACGCCAGCCAGGCTCAATTCGGGATCGTCCAGGGCGGAGTGTTCGAGGACCTCAGGGACGAAAGCGCGAGGCGGACGGTCGCGATCGGGTTCGAGGGGTACGCACTCGGCGGCCTCAGTGTCGGAGAGCCCATCGACGAGATGTATCGCATCGTCGAGCGGACGGCGCCGCAGCTGCCCCGGGATCAGCCGCGGTATCTGATGGGAGTGGGCACGCCGCAGGACCTGGTCGAGTCGGTCGCCTGCGGCGTCGATCTCTTCGATTGCGTGCTGCCGACGAGGAACGGCCGCAACGGACAGCTCTTCACACGTGACGGCCGCATCAATATCAAGAACGTGCGTTATGCCGAAGACGACCGTCCGGTCGACGCCGACTGCACGTGCTACACATGCCGAACCGCCTCACGCGCGTACCTGCGGCATCTTTTTCTGGTCGGCGAGATCAACGCGGCCACCCTTAACACATTGCACAATCTACACTTTTACCTTGACACCCTCGCGATGATTAGGGAGGCTATAGTGTTCGGGCGGTTCGAAAGCTTCAGGCAAGCGTTCCATCAGCGCTTGTCCCGCAGTCCGGATACCCCGGAGTGAGTTTCGCGCCCGGGGCCGAACCCCGCGTTTATACGTAGAGCACCGATGTCGAGCACGTGGCTGACTCTCGTTCCATACGTCCTCATTCTCGGGATCTTTTATTTCGTAATCCTTCAGCCGATGCGGAAGAAGCAGCAGAAGGTCGAGCAGTTTCGGAGCAATCTCAAGGCCGGCGACCGGGTGATCACGACCGGCGGGATTTATGGTCAGATCACGAAGTTGAACGAGCAGTCGGTGCAGCTGCAGATCGCCGAAAAAATCAGGATTGAAGTGGCCAAGGCGGCGATTGGCGGCTACCAGGGCCAGCCGCCGGTCGTGGAGCATTCGGAGTAGGCATGCAGAATCTCCGCTGGAAAATCATCACCTGCGTCGTAGTGTTCATCATCTTTTCGGCGGTGGGCGTGTATCCCCCGCTCGCCACTCGCTACGGCCTGCCGGCTCCCAAGTGGCTCATGGATCGCCAATTGAAGCTGGGCCTCGACCTGCAGGGCGGCGTTCACCTCGTCCTGCGCGTGCACACCGACGACGCGCTGCGGCACGAGACCGAAGCCGAGTCGGAGCGGCTGCGCGAGTTGCTGAAAACGGCGGGCATCACCGGCGGGAACATTACGGTCGACAGCCCCGCGCAGTTCAAGGTCGAAGGGATCGCGCCGGAGCAGGACGCGGCCTTCAGACAGGCCGCCACCACGGTGGAGACCAACTTCGACCGCAGCCCGGGTGCGGGCGGGGTTTACACCTTCACCATGAGGCCGAACATCCAGGTGACGCTCCGCGAGGAGGCGGTGACGCAGGCTCGTCAAACGATCGAGCGGCGCGTCAACGAGCTGGGCGTCGCCGAGCCGAGCATCGCGCAGCAGGGGGCGAATGGCGACGAGATTCTCGTGCAGCTCCCGGGGGTGTCCGATATCGACCGCGCGAAGGAGGTCATGGGGTCGCCGGGCCTGCTGCAACTGAAGATCGTCGAGCAGGGGCCGGTGTCGGCGCGCGAGTCGCTGCTGGTCAACGGCCAGGTTCCCGCGGGCATGGAGATCGTGCCCGGCGCGAGCGGCGCGCCGGGGGATGCCTCGACCGTGTACTACCTGGTGAAACGGGTCGCCGCCGTGGAAGGCCGCGACCTGCGCAGTGCCCGGCCCGGGATCGACTCGAATGGCCGCCCGGCGGTGAACTTCACGTTGAACAGCGAGGGCGCCCGTAAGTTCGGCGATATCACCGGCGCGAACATCGGCCGGAACCTGGCGATCATTCTCGACAACCGGGTGCAGACCGCGCCGGTCATCAACGGCCGGATCACCGCCGACGGGATCATCGAAGGCATCGGCACCCAGGAAGAGGTGCAGGATCTGTCGCTCATCCTGCGGTCGGGCTCGCTCCCGGCACAGCTTTCGTACCTGCTGGAGCGCACGATTGGGCCGACCCTCGGCGCCGACTCGATTCGGGCGGGAGTCATGGCGTCGCTCGTCGGCTTGATTCTGGTCGTGGTCTTCATGCTCGTCTACTACAAGCTGTCGGGCGTGAACGCGGTCGTCGCGCTGATCTTCAACCTGATCATCTTGCTCGGTTTGATGGCCTACGTCGGGCGCGGTGATGACGCTGCCTGGCATCGCCGGCTTCATTCTCACGATGGGCATGGGCGTCGACTCGAACGTGCTGATCTTCGAGCGCATCAAGGAGGAGCTGGCGGCCGAGCGCGGCGTGCGCGCCTCGATCAACGCCGGCTTCAGCCGCGTGTTCCTGACGCTGCTCGACACGCACATCTCGGCGCTCATCGCCGCGGCGTTCCTGTTCCAGTTCGGCACTGGCCCGATTCGCGGGTTTGCGGTGACGTTGTCGGTCGGGTTGCTCGCGAACATCTTTACCTCGACCTTCGTCTCCAAGACGCTGTTCGAGCTGGCGCTGGCCAATCGCCGCCAGGTGGCGACGCTTTCCATTTGACACCATGCAAATTCTGAAGAACCTACACATCGATTACTTGCGCTGGAAATGGCCGGCGCTCGCGGTGTCGGCGGCGATCATCCTCAGCGGCCTCGCCGTGATCTTCACGCGCGGCATCCCGATGGGCATCGAGTTCGCCGGCGGAACCGCGGTGGTCGCGGCCTTCGAACAGGAGGTCTCGCTCGATCAGGTGCGCGACGCCGTCGGCCGCACCTTTGGCGGCGAGAACGTGGTGCAGTCGTTCGGCAACCCCGACCAGCACCAGATCATGATTCGCGTCCCGCAGGTCGGCGCCGAAACCGGCACCGCGCTCGGCGAGGTCGTCGACAAGGTCACTGCGGCGCTCCGGTCGGCCGGCCTCCCGAAGTTCGACATCGCCTACCGCGAGGCGGTCGGCCCGGCCGTCGGTCAGCAGCTGCGGACGCAGGGCATTCTGGGCCGCAGTGCTCGCCCTTGGCGGCATCCTGGTCTACATCACCTTCCGCTACCAGTTCAGTTTCGCGATCGGCGCGATCATCGCCACCATCCACGACCTGCTCGTGACGCTGGCGTTCCTGGCGTTCTTTCAGCACGACATGACGCTGAACGTCATCGCCGCCCTGCTGACGATCGCCGGCTACTCGAGCAACGACACCATCGTCATCTTCGACCGTGTCCGCGAGAACCTTCGCGGCATGCGGCGCGACGCGATCAGGGACGTGCTGAACCTGTCGGTCAATCAGACGATGAGCCGGACGATCATCACGTCGGGCACCGCGCTGTTCAGCGCGCTGGCGCTCTACCTGTTCGGCGGCGACGTGCTGCGCAGCTTCGCGTTCACACTGATCGTCGGGCTGATCAGCGGCACCTATTCGACGATCTTCATCGCGATCGCCGTCGTGTCGATGTGGCGCGGCCAGGGGCCGCTGAAGGCCGCGGCGCGGGCGCCGGCCGCCAGCGCCGAGCGCCCCGCAGCAGCCGACGCGCAAGTCGAAGCCGCAGCGGAAGGCACGGGCGTCGTAAGTCCGAATTCTTAGTTACAGGCTTTATTAGCGAATGCCGCCGCTCGTCCAGGCCGCGCTGCTGGGCGTCGTCCAGGGGCTGACCGAATTCCTGCCCGATTTCTTCACCGCGCACGTGATGATCGCCGAGCAGTTGTTCGGCTATCGACGGACCGGTTCGGCCTCGTTTCGACGTCGTGATCCAGCTCGGTCACGCTCTCGCCGTCGTGTGGTTGTTCCGATCGACGATCTCCGTGCGTGGTCCTGTTCGGCCTGCACCTCTCGCGGCCGAGGCACGGCGTTCTCGCAATGATGATTCTCGTCGGCGGGCCTGCCGTCTGCTCGTGGCCGGGGCACTTCCTGGCTGACTTCATCAAGACCGTTCTCTACGAGAGCTTCGCGGTGATCGCGGCCTCCTTCGTCCTCGGCGGCGTGGCGATCCTGGCGATCGAGCGGCTGCGGCCGGCTCCGGTGGTGACCAACGCCATGCAGACGCCCCTCGGGCGGGCCCTGGCGATCGGGGCTTGCCAGACACTGGCGCTCGTCCCGGGCGTGTCGCGGTCGGGCGCGACCATCATGGGCGCCGTGGCGCTCGGCCTCGACCGTCGTGCGGCGGCTGAGTTCTCGTTCTTTCTCGCCGTCCCGACGATGACCGCGGCGTTCGCGCACGAATTTCCCGAGGTCCGGAGTCAGCTGACGCCCGAGCGAAGTCTGGCCCGATTGCCGTTCGGTTTCGTCCGGCCTTTGTGGCCGCGGCACTGGTCGTCTTCCCCTTCCTTTCCTTCGTTGGCCGCTCGGGCTTCGCGCCGTTTGCGTGGTATCGCATTGCCGCCGGGGCCGCGATCGCGGCAGCCCTCGTCGCCGGGGTGGTGTGGCTTGCAGTGGCTGCGTCGTAGCTTCATCGCCGGGTTCTTCGTCACGGTGCCGCTGTTCGTCAGCGTCGCCGCGCTGCGTCTGGCTGGTCGGGCGTCGTCGACGATCTGACCGGCCGGTGTTTCGACGGCTAGGCGTCGACCGGCAGATGCCCTGGGGCCTCGGCATCCTGACGACGGCCGGCGGCGATCCTCGCGGTGGGCGCGGTGGCGACCAACGTCATTCGGCAAGCGGCTGCTGCAGCGGACGGAGTATCTACCTGCTGAAGGTGCCGGTGTTCCGGACGATCTACGCGCCGGTGAAGCAGCTGATCGCCGCGTTCTCACCCGACAACGAATTCGGGTTCAAGCGCGTCGTCATGCTCGAAGACAAGCAGGGCTTCTCCCTCGGCTTCCTGACGAAGGAATTCATCGTGGATCGGGGCCGGGGCCCCGAGGACCTGGTGGCGGTCTACGTGCCCACCAATCATCTGTATCTGGGCGACATCGTGATCGTCGAGCGCGCCCGCGCGCTGTTCCCCGACATCACGGTCGAAGAGGGCATCCGGGTCTTCCTGACCGGCGGCATGGCGTTACCGTCCCGGCTCGGGAGCGCCGAGCGCGACGATATATAATCCGGACCTTTGTGGCCGGGCCGCCGTCGCGCGCATGCGTCGGCCGCCACGCGAGGCGACGCGGTGGCGCGACAGGTACTCTTTCAAGAAAGCGAGATGAACGTGATGCTGCGGAAGTTTGCCGGACGGATCGCCGTCCTGGTGTTGCTGGCGGGGCTGGCGCCGGCGTCGATTTGGGCCCAGCCGACGCGCCGGCGCGAACGGAGACGGGACAGGGGCTCGCGCCTGCACGCGGGCGGCGAGGCGAACCTCGTCGTGCCCGACCTGTCGGTCGTCGAGTTCGGTGGCATCAACGGCCGCACGCTGCTGATGAGCGGCCTGGTGGTCTGCGCGCTCGGCCTGCTGTTCGGGCTGACGACGTTCACCGGCCTCAAGAACCTGCCGGTCCACTCGTCGATGCGCGAGGTGTCGGAGCTGATCTACGAGACGTGCAAGACCTACCTGCTCACGCAGGGCAGGTTCATTCTGATTCTGTGGGTCTTCATCGCGGCGATCATGGTCGCCTACTTCGGCTGGCTGAACCCGATCCCCGGAAAGTCGATCTGCGACCACGCTGCCGATCATCCTGCTGTTCTCGCTGATCGGCATCGGCGGCAGCTACGGCGTCGCCTGGTTCGGGATCCGCGTCAACACGTTCGCCAACTCGCGCGCCGCGTTCGCGAGCCTGCGCGGGAAGCCGTTCCCGATCTACGCGATTCCGCTGCGCGCCGGCATGAGCATCGGCATGCTGCTGATCAGCGTCGAGCTGCTGATCATGCTCTGCATCCTGCTGTTCATCCCGGGCGACTACGCCGGCCCGTGCTTCATCGGCTTCGCGATCGGCGAGTCGCTCGGCGCGGCGGCGCTGCGTATCGCCGGCGGCATCTTCACCAAGATTGCCGACATCGGCTCGGACCTGATGAAGATCGTCTTCAAGATCAAGGAAGACGACGCGCGCAACCCGGGCGTGATTGCCGACTGCACCGGCGACAACGCCGGCGACTCGGTCGGCCCGAGCGCCGACGGCTTCGAAACCTACGGCGTCACCGGCGTCGCGCTGATCTCGTTCATCCTGCTGGCGGTCACCGACGCGCGCGTGCAGGTGCAGCTGCTGGTCTGGATCTTCGTGATGCGCATCATGATGATCATTGCGAGCGGCGTGTCGTACTTCGTCAACGAAGCGATCGCCAAGGCCCGCTACGCCAACGCCACCGAAGATGAACTTCGAGGCGCCGCTGACCTCGCTGGTCTGGCTGACCTCGATCGTCTCGGTCGTGGTCACCTACGTCGTGTCGTACTGGCTGATTCCGGACCTGGGCGACGGCACGCTGTGGTGGAAGCTCTCGACGATCATCTCCTGCGGCACGCTGGCCGGGGCGATCATCCCCGAGCTCGTCAAGGTCTTCACCTCGACCGAGTCGGGCCACGTCAAGGAAGTCGTGACCTCGTCGCGGGAAGGCGGCGCCTCGCTCAACATCCTCTCGGGCTTCGTGGCCGGCAACTTCAGCGCCTACTGGCTCGGCCTGAGCATCGTGGCGCTGATGGGCATCGCCTACTGGGTGAGCGGCTACGGCCTCGCGGCGCTGATGCAGGCCCCGGCGGTGTTCGCGTTCGGGCTGGTCGCGTTCGGCTTCCTCGGCATGGGGCCGGTGACGATCGCGGTCGACTCCTATGGCCCGGTCACCGACAACGCGCAGTCGGTCTTCGAGCTGTCGCTGATCGAGCAGGTGCCCGGCATCAAGCAGACGATCAAGCGCGAGCAGGGCTTTGACGTCAACTTCGAGCGCGCCAAGCATCTGCTCGAAGAGAACGACGGCGCCGGCAACACCTTCAAGGCGACCGCCAAGCCGGTGCTGATCGGCACGGCGGTGGTCGGCGCGACGACGATGATCTTCTCGATCATCGTGATGCTCACCGAGGGCCTGACCGCGAACACCGACAAGCTGTCGATTCTGCACCCGCCGTTCCTGCTCGGGCTGATCACCGGCGGCGCGATGATCTACTGGTTCACCGGCGCGTCGACGCAGGCGGTGACGACCGGCGCCTACCGCGCCGTCGAGTTCATCAAGGCGAACATCCGGCTCGACGGCGTCGAGAAGGCGTCGGTCGCCGACAGCAAGAAGGTGGTGGAGATCTGCACGCAGTACGCGCAGAACGGCATGTTCAACATCTTCCTGACGGTCTTCTTCGCGACGCTGGCGTTCGCGTTCGTCGAGCCGTTCTTCTTCATCGGCTACCTGATCTCGATCGCGATGTTCGGCCTGTTCCAGGCGATCTTCATGGCGAACGCCGGCGGCGCGTGGGACAACGCCAAGAAGATCGTCGAAGTCGAGCTGAAGGCGAAGGGCACGCCGCTGCACGACGCGACGGTCGTCGGCGACACGGTCGGCGATCCGTTCAAGGACACCTCGTCGGTGGCGATGAACCCGGTCATCAAGTTCACGACGCTGTTCGGCTTGCTGGCGGTGGAGCTGGCGGTGAAGCTGACGGCCGGCGCGGGCGCCGGGCTGAGCCTGATGTTGGCGGCGATTTTCCTAGCGATTTCGATGATCTTCGTCTACCGGTCGTTCTACGGGATGCGGATCGGCTCGGCACAAGGCCTGATTTCGGACCGGGCTTTGTCGCGACGGCTCGGGTCGGGCGGTGGCGGGCGCCGAATCACGGATTTCGGTGTCTAAGCTCGACTGGGAGTTTCGTTGACTCCCTGAATTTCGTCTGACTATAATCGCCGGCCTTGGTCAGAGGCCAGACGCCCGGTAGGAGGAAGGTAACCCGTGCCACGCGATATGTTCGGCGACGTCGTCGATCCGTCGATCAAGGTGGGCAGCCAGAAATGGTATACGGTCCCGCTGTCGATTGCGGTTCACACGGCGCGTGATCGCCGCCGTTGTGATCATCCCGCTGATGGCCGCACCGATGCTGCCCGGCGTGCCGCAGATGATGGCGTTCGTCGCGACGGCTCCGCCACCCCCTCCACCACCGCCGCCGCCGCCGCCGCCGCAACAGGCCCAGGCCCCGAAGCCGGTCGTCGAGTCGAACCCGACGGCCGCACCGGTCGAGGCGCCGAAAGAAATTGCGCCGGAGACCGGGATCGAAACGGGCGTCTCGAGTGCCGTTACCGGCGTTGAAGGCGGCGTCGTCGGCGGTGCGATCGGCGGCATCGTCGGCGGCCTCGATGCCGCGCCGCCGCCCCCGCCGCCTCCGCCGCCCCGCCAGCGCCGGTCCGCGTCGGTGGCGCCATCCGGCAGCCGACCCAGCTGAAGAAAGTGAACCCGGTCTATCCGCCGATCGCACAGTCGGCGCGCGTGCAGGGCGTGGTGATCATCGAAGCGATCATCGGGCCCGACGGCCGCGTCACCGAAGCGAAGGTGCTGCGCTCGATCCCGCTGCTCGACGCGGCGGCGCTCGACGCCGTCAAACAGTGGGTGTACACGCCGACCCTGCTCAACGGCGTGCCGGTGCCGGTCATCATGACGGTGACCGTCAACTTCACGCTGCAGTAATTGACGAATCTCCGTTAACTTTCGTTCGAGGAGGATAGACCGTGGATTTCATGGAAATGTGGGAGTCGATGGGCTACGTCGCCAAGGCCGTGGCCTTTGTGCTCCTCATCATGTCGATGTGGTCGATTGGCGTCGCGGTTGAACGGATCTTCACCTACACGCAGGCACGGAATCAGTCGAAGCTGTTCGCGCCGCAAGTCGCCAAGCACCTCCGGGAACAGCGTCTGAAGGACGCCATCGCGCTCGCCTCCTCGAAGAACTACCGCTACAGCCACCTCGCGAAGGTCGTCCTCGCCGGGCTGCAGGAGTATCAGTTCCAGCAGGAGAGTGGCGGCGGGCTCAGCCGTGAAGACCTGCTGGACACGGTGCGCCGCGCGATTCAGCGCGCCTCGGCGCTCACCGCATCCGACCTGAAGAAGGGCGTGTCGGCGCTGGCGACGATCGGTTCGACAGCCCCCTTCGTCGGCCTGCTCGGCACGGTGGTCGGCGTCATCAACGCGTTCACCGGCATCGCGACCAGCGGGTCGGGCGGCATCGGCGCGGTGTCGGCCGGTATCGCGGAAGCGCTCGTCGAGACCGCGCTCGGCCTGGTCGTCGCGATTCCGGCAGTGTGGTTCTACAACTACCTGACGGGTCGCATCGAGTACTTCAACGTGGAGATGGACAACTCCTCGTCGGAGCTCGTCGACTACTTCATCAGGAAGACTGCGTAAGCTGAGGAGCTTGAAAGGGCTGAGGAACTGAGGAACGGGATTCCACCGCTCCTCAGCTCACAGCTCCTCAGTTGGGAGAATTCAGCCATGTCAATGGATCTCGGCGGCGCCAAGGGCGGGATCAAGTCCGACATCAACGTCACCCCCCTGGTCGACGTCATGCTGGTGCTCCTGATCATCATGATGATCGTGGCGCCGATGCTGCAGCAGGGCGTGCAGTTGCGGCTGCCGAAGGCGACCAACACCCAGAGCAAGCCCGAGTCGGCGGAGCAGACGGTGCTGGCGATTGCCGCCAACCGCGCGCTCTATCTGAACTCCAGGCCGGTGCAGGAAAGCGAGCTGGCGACGAGGATCAACGAGATTCTCGAGACCAAGGCCGAGAAGATCGTGATCATCCGCGCCGACGCGGAAGTCGACTACGGCACCGTGATGGCCGCCATGGATCAACTCCGCACCGCCGGCATCGAGGACATCGGCCTCATCACCGATCCCGACCCAGACCAATTCCGCGCAAGGAGCCCAGTAATGGCACTTCACCACCATCTCGGCGCCGACAAGGTCGTCAAGGGTGAGGTCCCGATCGCCAGCTCGGACATGAACGTCACGCCGCTCATCGACGTGCTGCTCGTGCTGCTGGTGATCTTCATGGCGACCCTGCCGCTCAATCAGCGCGGCGTCGACATCAATCTGCCGGCGGAGACCAAGACCGCGACGCAGCAGCAAGAGTCGACCGTCAGCCAGATCATGCTGGTCCTGGATGCCGATCGGAAGGTGTCGGTGAACAACCGTGACGTTCCGCTGGCCGATCTCGAGAGGAACCTGCGCGACATCTTCGAGCCGCGGCGCGACAAGACGCTCTTCCTCGCCGGCGCCGGCACGCTCCGCTACGGCGACATCATCCAGGTGATCGACGCCGCCAAGGGCGCCGGTGTCGAGAAGGTCGGCATCGTCACCGAAGGCATGCGGCGTGCAGCGGGCGTCGCCAGCAGCAACTAACGACGGTAACTGTCTGTCCGGGTCCGAGAGGGCCCGGACCGCTTCCCCCTCTCGGCATCAGCTCGACATCATCTCGACTTCAGCTCGACTTAGCTCCACAGGGGCGCCAGCCGCTCGATCGTCCAGTACACCGACACGCAGGCAATCCCAAGGGACGCCGGCACGACGACACGGCCGCGGTACCAGCTTCGCCCGCGGCAGTGCCAGATAACGAGCAGGAACGCCGCGGCAATCACGGCGAGCTGTCCGGCCTCGACGCCGACGTTGAACGCTGCGAGCGCCGTCACGAACTCCGACGGGGGCAGACCGAGCTCGCCGAGCACGCCCGCAAACCCCAGGCCGTGCAGCAGGCCAAATGCGAACACGATCGCTATTCGCCGCCCGGTCAGCTCAGACACGAGCAGGTTCTCGACCGCGACGTAGACGATCGACGCCGCAATCAGCGGCTCCACGAATGGCGGCGCGATCGGTACGATCCCGTACATGCCGAGCCCGAGCGTGATCGAGTGCGCGGCAGTGAACGCGCTGACCTGCCACAGCACTGGACGCAGCCGACGGTTCAGCAGGCAGATGCCCAGCACGAACAGCACATGATCGAGGCCGCCGGGAACGATGTGAGTGAAGCCGAGTCGCGCATAGCGCCAGGCGATTCGCATGCGGCCAGGCCCACGATCGGGTTGTGTCAGCGTGATGGGTCCGCTCGACTGGCCACCCTCCAGCCAGGACGTCTCGCCCGGGCTGTCCGCGCGCTTGACCGTGAACGCGTACGGCGTGAACGTCCACGCGTACGTCCAGATCAGCGATCGTGCCGACGCCGGAACGGTCCCCGACAGCTGAATGTTGGCGCGCGCAGGCTGTTGGGGATCGACGGCAGGGTGAACGGCGTAGCTGATCTCGGGTACGAGCGTGCCCTCGGCTTTGATCTGATCGAGGGAGACGCTCACGCGCCGGCGAAAGACCTCATCCAGGTTGCGCAATCGTTCCTGCATTGCCGCTGCGGGCGTCGGCACAGCCTCCATGCCGGCGGCATTCTCGAGCTTCTCGAGGAGCGCCGCGGCATCGGTCTCGATCTCGACGCGATACGTGTGGTCGGTTGCGACGTTGAGCGTAATGTGTGTCCCGCCGATTTCGTGGGCGTCGACCGGCCCCGAGATCAGCAGACAGGCAGCAAGCGGCGCGAGTCGACTCATCGAGCGCTCCGGTCGAGCGGAGCCGGCGCGTTGACCTCGAACGTCAACGACGCCCAGATGCTTTCCCAATCCGCGCCGGATCCGGCTGGCGCAGGCACCATGTGAACGGTCTTGATCAGCCACGTCCCCTCGTGGGCAAGCGGGAAGCGAACCCGGCCCCTGGCGTCTGACCGCGACGTGAGTTTCGCGGCGGGATGCCGGCGGTTCACCGCTGCGACGAGCGCACCGGCCAGCGGGCGACCCTCGTACAGCAGGCGGCAGGACAGTTCGTCATTGGACCGGAGCCGGTACGGACTCTCGTCGGCAATCAGCTCGAACCTGAACCCGAGCGCCCGGTCGCCATCGGTCGGCCTCGCTGGTCCGGAGAGCACCAGGCTCTTTGCGGAACGCGAAAACAGTTCGCGCCCGTCCGCACCGGTCTGACCCTGTCGCGCCCGCGCCGCGGCCACCGCGTCGAGGCCCTCCTCCTTCAGGTACTGGTTGAACTTCTCCGCGGGGATCACGATTGGCGCTGGTCGGCTGCGGTAACCGATCACGATGAGTCCCTCGCCGTCGACCCGTACGATCCCCGCCGGATCCGCTCCGTCGACGCCCGCGATCGGATGCCGGCCGTCGCCAGCGAGGGCCACGAATTGATCAATCGCGGCTGGATCGCGCGGGACCGGATCGCCGATCAGATCCTGGCCGACCCGCAGCCGGAGCGGTACGACCTTGCCGGGTGCCGTCAGGAATGCCGCTGGTTCGATCCAGAGGTCGTGTGCGCTGGCGACACCGACGCTCAGGACAACAAAGAGCAAGAGCAGAAAACGGAAGGACGCCTTCTTCATGGCTGCGTGCCCTTTCCTGGAGAAACGGGTCGGGCGACCCGATTCGGGCCGCCCGACTCGCGAGGTTGTTCGTAGGCCGGGCCTTTCAGGCCCGGCGTTTACTGATGCGTCGGGTTCGGCGATCCCGACAGCGGCGTCTGCAGGTACGGGAACGTGTCGCGGAACAGCCGGAACGCTGGATCGGCGGTGATCGTGCCGTCCGGGGTGTAGGCAATCGTCGCGTTCACGAACGCGCCGTCGGTGACCGCGGGGAACGGCGGCGGGATTCGGCGAGCAGCAGGATCCCTTCGACCGCGCGCAGCGCGATGTCGACGACGTCGTCGCCCGGCGCGGCGGCCGTTCGGGAAGCCGGCGAGGTCGCCGCCGAGGACGCCGAGCGGATTCTGTGCCGCGGCGCGGCTGGGGCGCGATGCCCGTGTTCAGGCGAAGCATCTCCGCCGGCCTGACGTTGTTCGGCTGGTTCAGGCCGGGGACGCCGGTCAGGAACACCTGCACGAGATCGTTGCGCGGCGCGGCCGGCGCCGGCGACGCCGAAGAGCGCCTGCGATCAGCACCGGCAGCGTCGGATGCGTGACGTACTCCGCGAACTGCGCATCGTCTTTCGGCTCGCTGGCGTTGAACGTGTCCTTGTCCTTCAGGCCGATGACCAGCTCGTTGACGAGCGGGCTGCCGAGCCGCGACACCTGCGCAGACAGACCGGCAGGTCGCCGAGACGCGGCCGAACAGCATCGTTGCTCGAGGTCGTCCACGCGCCGATCACCGGGTCCTGCTTGAGCCGAGGCAGTCGATCGGCACCTCGAGCGCCATCGTCGTGACGTTCTTGTCGGCGAGCTGCGTTCGTCTCGCCGTCGACGGGGCCGAGCGGATTGGTGTTGATCAGATCGAACGCCTCGGCGAGGTTCACGACGAACCCTTCGCGGCGCTGGCCGACGAAGACGCGGCCGTCGCGCGCACCCCGGGATGCTGACGTTGTAGATGTGGTTGTTGGCGTACTGCGTCGTAGACGTTCGGCGATCGTTGTCGCGAATCGACTTGTCGCCGATGCGATCGACCGGCTTCCGGAACGTCGTCCGGCCGTCGGCGGCGATTTCGTGATCGCCGTCCGGCGACCCGGTCCGCCGATCGCCGCGGATCATCGTGACGCGTGTAGGTCTCGAGCACGTTCAGGTTGGCGTTGTCGTCGGCGGCCGGCCCGATGCCGCCGACGTTGACGAGCGGCACCGCGACCATCGCGATCGCCGACTGGCACGGTGATGTTGCGTGCTGCGGTTCCGGAACTGGAACTGGAACGTGATGTCCTCGCGCGCGTCGCCGTTGTTGTCGACGTGGATCTCGTAGACCGCGTCGGGATCGAGCGTGAAGAAGTTCGGCCCGCCGTACACGTCCTGCAGCGGGACGTAGTTGGCGATCAGCGTGACGAACTCTGCCCGCCCCGGCTCGTAGCTCCGGAACATGTAGAAGTCGGTTCCGTCGAGCTTGGGCGTCTTGGTGATTCCCGGCGCCTCGCGGTGGCTCGACGCCTGGATGGTGGTGCCGGCCACGGCGACGAGCGCGGCCGCAATCCACTTGTTCGACTGCTCTCTCATATCCCCTCCTGTCGATTTCTCGACCGCAGGTGGCCCGCCGGCGAATGCCGGCGAAACACTCCGGCCACGCGGGGATTACGCGGCGGAGGGGAAACTGGATTGGTTCCTGACCTGGCGGGCCTGCCAGATATGCCGTCGTTCGTGGGTGAGCACGAGCGCGAACATGGTCCCGAGGCTCATCTTCACCAGTGGCAGGATTGGGGAGCGGCGGCGTGCCCGCCGCAGGTCGAGGCCGTCCGCCGCGTGGATGCGCTCGGACAGGCGGTCCTGCCAACCTGAAAAGGCGTTCATCACGGCGTCCCGCGCAAGCCGCGGCGGCGGGCGGTAGGGCTTGAATGCCCGGAAACGGCGTCGCGGCGGCGGTTCGTTCGAGGCGACGAAGAACCGTTCCAGCACCGGATACACGAACGGTCCCTGGGAGCGGAGATTCCTCGCGCGGGCGTCGGCGATGGCGGCGTCAATGACCGGGATGTAGGCGGCCGCCGTGAGGTTGAGATGCTCGAAGCATTCGCCGATCGACCAGCGGTCGCGTGCCGGCCGCCAGGCGAACTGGTCGTCAGCGAGGTTCGCGACGAGAGCCGCGATGTCCTGCCGGATGTAGCGAATTTGCTCGAGGTACCCTTCGAGCTCAGGGTTCATCGGTTGGGAAGCTGTCGCGTGCCAGTGTGTCGGAGTTGTGATGAACGCATCCAGCACCCGACATCGTGGCACGCAGCACGGAAATCAGAACCGCACCCTTGCACCAAACTGGCCCTGCCACCGCGACCGCAGGTTGTCGATCGTGAACTTCCGGTACGTTGGTGAGGTAATGGTCGCAAGGTCGTAAATCGGCTTGCCCGCATCGAGGCCGCGATAGGCGACAGAATTCAACGTCTGGAAGTCGAGGAACTCGTAGCGGCCCCATTCGTCGTTCAGCAGGTTCGTGAAGTTCAGGAGATCGAACGTGAGCTCGACGTTGGCGCGGCCGGCCGGCACACGCAGCGCGAACTTGACGTCCACGATATTGGTGAACGGCTGGCGGGCGCAATTGCGCTCCGCGATGCTGCCGCGGCTCTCGCTCAGGCAGGCGTCGCCATCGATGAAGTCCTCGAGTTGCTGCGCGGTCCCGTTGCGAAGCACGACGTCGTTGGCACTGTTCGGCACCCAGAGCAGGTCGTTAAAGAACTGCGCATCGCCGTTGACGTCGGTGTTGTTGTACGAGATCGAGTACGGCCGGCCCGACTGGCCGTTGTAGAACATCGACGCCGTCAGATTGAACTGGCGCGGCAGGTCCCATCCGTAGGATGCCGCCAGATTGATCCGATGACCGACGTCGAAGTCGGAGCGCACGTTCGGCAGGTCATTTGGATTCCCCGGTGTCCGCGCGTTGCCCCAGTTCGACGCCGCCTGGGAGCTCTTGGCGTCGAGGACGGCCGTCGTCCTGCCATAGGCATACGACCCCGAGGCGAACCAGCCGTCGCGCAGCGGCCGTGCCAGCTTGAAGCTGACGTTCCACTGGTCGCCTTCGCCGGTGTTCGCGAGCAGGATGGCGTTGCCGATCGCGTTCGTGACGCGGCCGCCGAACACCGGCCGGCCATCGAACGGCAGGGTCGCATTCTGGAACATGTTGACGTTCTCGTAGCGAACGTCGTTGACGGTACTCGAGATCAGGAACTCGGTCGACGTCACCAGCCCCCAGAGATTGAGCTGCCGGTCGTAGCCGACGTTGGCGCGCCACAGCGACGGGAACTCGTAAGCGGGGTCGATGACGTCAATCTCGTTGCCCAGCACACGCGCGCCGGGCACGGTCTTCGGCTGATTCAGAGGATCAGTTTCAAACGGAATGCGGTTTGCCGAGTTATTCGTGACCTGCAGCCGCGTGAACTCGTTACCAGTGTTGCCGTACTGGTTCGAGAGCCAGACGTAAGGCGTACGGCCGGTGAACAGGCCAACGCCACCCCGCACCTGGGCGCGGCCGTCGCCGTGCATGTCGTAATTGACGCCGACCCGTGGTGACCATTGCTGGCTGGTGGGCACGATATCGGTCCGGTAACCGAAGGTGGTCTCGGAGAACTCGTTCCGCGTCGGTTTGTCCGGGAAAACCGGCAGATCGACACGCACACCATAGCTGACGGTCATCCGGTTGGATGCGCGCCACTGATCCCCGGCATAGAACCCGAACTGCCGCACCTTGAAGTCCGCGGACTCGAGCGCATTGCCCGTCACCGAGAAGCTGTAGTCATACGACTGCGCCAGTCCCTGCTCAAACAGGTCGAGGTTCGAGAACTGGTAGTTGCCGTAGTTGTCGCGAATGAAGAGGTTGTCGAAGACGAAGAACTCGTTGTGCGTGCCGAAGGTCAGGGTATGGTTCCGCCAGACCCTTGTATAGTCGTCGGTCAGCTCCACGATGTTCTGATCGAGCGCGTTGCGGGGCGAGAAGTTCTCGGTGCCGGCCCGCATCGAGCTCCCGTCCGGCAGGAAGACGCGGACGAACGGGAAATCGGTGGCGTTGGTTCGCTTGTCGCGAATGCGTTGATAGGTAAAGCGCAGCTCGTTGAAGGACCGCCCGAACGTGCTGTTCAATTGTGCGACGGTCGAATTCTGGTTGTTGTTGAAGCGGTAAAAGTTGTCAGGGAAGTAATAGAGGATGTTGGTGGGGAATCCGACATCGTTGAGTGCGTCGATGTAGTTATGGCGGACCACCAGCCGGTGCGAGTTGTTCAGGTTGATGTCGGCACGGATGAAGAACTTGTTGTTATTGGTAGTGCGGACGAACTCGTCGAGGGCGGCGTCGCCGGCGCCCGGATCGTAGTTGTAGCGGCTGCGCAGAACGTCGACGAACCGTTGGGCATCCGCCTGATGCCCCCAACTCTGGCCGGTTCCGGAGACCGAGAACCCCGACGGAGTATCACGGCGGCCGAGATCGAAATTCGCGAAGAAGAACGCGCGATTCTGCACGATCGGCCCACCGAGGCTGAACCCGGCCTGCTGATCGCTGAACGGCCCGAGCGGAATCTCCGCGCCGCGATCCGAGATACTGCCGACCAGTGCTTCCGAGCGGCCGAAGTAATAGCCCGTGCCCCGGTACCGGTTGCTGCCCGATCGAGTGACGGCATTGATGCCGCCGCCGGTAAAGCTTCCCTGCCGCACGTCGTATGGTGATACCACCAGCTGAAGCTCTTCGATCGCATCGAGGCTGATCGGCTGCGTCTCGGCGGCGCCGCCGGGCGCGCTGGCCTCGGAGATCGCAAACAGGTCGTTGTTCACCGCCCCGTCGATCTGGATGCTGTTGTAGCGATTGTTACGCCCGGCCACCGAGATGACCGTCCCTCCCTGCCCGATCGAGGTGGTCGTAAAGTTCGGATCGAGCCGTGCGAAGTCGGCGAGGCTGCGGGACATACTCGGCAGCGTCTCGATCGCTTCCGTCCCCACGTTCGAGGCTGTCCCGGCCCGCATCGTGTCGATCACCGGGCTTTCGGCCACGACCGTTACCTGCTCATTGAGCGACGCCAACTCCAGCTTGACGTCGACCTTCTGGTCGGACCCGAGGTTGACCGAGACGTCGGTCTCGCTCTTGTCACGGAACCCCGGCATCTTGACCGTCACGGTATACGGTCCGCCGACGCGGACGTTCAGGATCTGATAGCGGCCGTCGCCGCTGCTGATGCCTTCGTAGGTCGTTCCCGTCGGCGTATGGACGGCGACGACCACGGCGCCGGGAAGGGCGGCGCCCTGGGGGTCTACGACTTCGCCGCTGATAGAGCCGGTTGTTACGGTCTGCGCCGGCGCGGCCGCAGCACGCGCGGCAAACAGACCCGCAAGCAGCAGCACTTTCAACTGTCGCATGGGCAAAACCTCATCTGAATCGCTGGAAGGACGGAAATGAAGGCCATTTTACCGTGAGGGCATTACAGCCGTGAGACGAAAAAAGGCCGCCGGCGTTGCTGGCGGCCTCCGGAATCCAACGTGCCGTAGCGGCTAATTGCCGACGCCCGTCACCTGACGCTTGCGCAACTCGTTGGCCTTGTCGCTGAGTGCGGTCGCATCCTTGATCAACTGCTGCTGAACCTTCGGGTCCTTTTCGAGCAGCGCCTGCTGCCGCAGCAGCAGGCCCTTGAACGTCAGGGCTTCCACGTAGTCGCTCTTGAGCGAGATCGCCTTGTCGGCCGCCTCGAGTCCCTTCTGGACGTAATCGCGCTTCTGCGTGTCGTTCAGCCGGACATCCCGCTGGGTTTCGTCCCAGTAGTAGCCCGCGATGGTGTGGAAGGCCTCTGGATTGGTCGGCTCCAACTGGGCGCGCTGTTCGAGCGCGTCGATGGTCTTGTCGAACTGGCCCTGGCGATTGTAGTACGCCGCGAGCTGGAGGTAGACCGCCGGGTCCTTCGGCTTCACGTTCTTCGCGTTTTGGAAGGCTTGCTCGGCTTCGGCGTACGCGCCGGCGTCCTCATACAGCCGCGCGAGCTGGAAGTAGTTGGCAGGGTCGCTGGGATCCATTTGAATCAGCTTCTGGATCACGGGTTCCGCCTTCGCCGGATCGTTCAGCTTGTCGGCGCCGTAGACCTGCGGCGAGGAACTCGAGGCAGCGACGCGCCAGGAGCTTGTTCTGTTCGTCCGGCTGCGTGTTGAGTTTCTCGAACCCGGTCTCGTAGTTCTCGAACCGCCTTGGCGAGCAGCGCGTCGTTCTCGCTCTCGCCCTTCCGGCTCGGTCGGTACTGTTGCTCGTAGCTGTTGGCGAGGTAGAAGTACGCATAGCCGAGTGTCGGGTCCGCTTCAATCGCCAGGTGATACTGCTCGGCCGCCTCGCGGTAATCCTGCCGCGCGTACGCCTGATTCGCCGCCTTCGCCGCGCGCCTCGCCTGGATGATGCCGAGCTGTGAACAGCCTGCGCTGGTTAATATGGTGGTTGTCGCTCCGATGGTCAGCGCCACTGTCAACGCGATCGGCGCACCCGAAAAAGCACGCATGCAGCCCCCCTTTGTAGCCGAAACTATAGTTCGGGTCCTTACCGGCCGGCAAGCGCGTCTTGCCCGATTCGGGCCAGCACCCTGCTTCCGGTGGTTAGACACCGCTTTTCATGATTCGATTCGAGGATCTGCTCGAAAAAGTCCGGGCCTACAGCCCGGATGCCGACGTCGAGCTCCTCCGGCGGGCCTACGTGTTCTCGGCGTTCGAGCACCGGGGCCAGGTCCGCCATTCCGGCGAGCCATACCTCATCCATCCCCTGGCGGTCGCCGATTTCCTGGCCGACATGAAGCTCGACGTCGTCGCCGTCGCCGCCGGGCTGCTCCACGACGTCGTCGAAGACACGCTGACCACGATCGAGCGGATCAAGGAGCTGTTCGGGCCCGAGGTCGCCCACGTCGTCGAGGGCGTCACCAAGATCAGCGCGATCCGGTTCGCGTCGAGCGAGGAGCGTCAGGCCGAGAACTTCCGCAAGATGCTGCTCGCGATGGTCGACGACATCCGCGTCATCCTCGTCAAGCTCGCCGACCGCCTCCACAACATGCGGACGCTCAGCCACCTGCCCGAGGAGCGGCGGATCCCGATCGCGCAGGAGACGCGCGACATCTACGCGCCGATCGCCAACCGCCTCGGCATGAGCAAGGTGAAGAACGAGCTCGAGGAGCTGTCGTTCCGCTACCTCGAGCCGCAGGCCTACGAGGCGCTGCGGGTCCGCGTCGACGCGAAGCGCCGCGCGACCGAGGGCCTGATCGAGCAGCTGAAGCGCGACGATCGCGGCGAAGCTCGCGACGAGGCGCGTTCCGGTGGTCGAGATCGACGGCCGCATCAAGCGGCTCTGGAGCATCAACCAGAAGCTGAAGACGCCAGCGGATCGAGCTCGAGCAGGTCTACGACTTCATCGCGCTGCGCATCGTCACCGAGAGCGTCAAGGACTGCTACGCGGCGCTCGGCATCATCCACCAGACGTGGTCGCCGGTGCCGGGACGTATCAAGGACTTCATCGCGATGCCGCGGCCCAACGGCTATCAGTCGCTGCACACGTCGGTGATCAGCGAACACGGCATGCCGTTCGAGGTGCAGATCCGGACGCATGGAGATGCACCGGATGGCGGAGGAAGGGATCGCGGCGCACTGGAAGTACAAGGAAGGGCCGCGTCGGCGATCACAAGGACGAGCGCTACTTCCAGTGGATGCGGCAGCTGCTCGACTACCAGCAGGAGGTGCGCGATCCGCAGGAGTTCATCCAGAACCTGAAGGTCGAGCTCTACCCGGAGGAGGTCTACACCTTCACGCCGAAGGGCCAGGTGAAGGCGTTTCCGCGCGGCGCGACGCCGATCGACTTCGCCTATTCGATTCACACCGACGTCGGCCATCAGTGCGTCGGCGCGCGCGTCAACGGCAAGATGGTGCCGCTGCGCGCGCGGCTGAAGAACGGCGACATCGTCGAGATCATCACGTCGGCCGGCCACAAGCCGAGCCGCGACTGGCTCAACTTCGTCGTCACCGTCGCACGCCCGCTACAAGATCAAGCACCTGATTCGCCTCGAGGAGACGCGCCCGCGCGCGTCGAGCTCGGCCGGAAGGTGTTCGAGAAGGAAGCGCGCCGCTACGACGTGCCGCTCAAGGGCGTGACTCGACACGCGAGGCGTTCGCCAAGGCGCTGGCCGACGTCGGCGCCAAGACGCCCGACGACGTGTTCGCGCTGATCGGCTACGGGACGCTGTCGGCGAAGCAGCTGCTGGCGAGGCTCGTGCCGGCCGACCGCCTGCGCGAGAAGGCGCCCGAAGGGGCGGTCACCGCCGCCGTCAAGCGCGTGTTCGGCGCCGGCGAGGAGAAGATCAAGGTGCGCGGCTCCGACGACGTGCTGGTGTTCCGGGCGCGGTGCTGCAACCCGATTCGCGGCGAGAAGATCGTCGGCTACATCACGCGCGGCAAGGGCGTCTCGGTCCATTCCGCGACCTGTCCCAACGTCGTGAACCTGCTGTACGACCCCGAGCGCCGCATCGAGGTGGAGTGGGACAAGGCGCGAGCGTCGAGCGGCCGCCGCGCCCTACACCGTCAAGCTGACGATGGAGGTCGAGGACCGGAAGGGTCTGCTCGCCGCGGTCAGCGCCAAGATCGCCGACATCAACACCAACATCAAGAACATGGAAGCGCGGACCGGCGATCCGGACCAGCGCGCGCGGATCGACGTGACCGTCGAGATCAGCGATCTCAAGCACCTCGAGAAGGTCATCAAGTCGCTGCGAGTCGGTGAACGGTGTGCTGGACGTCGAACGGGCGGGAGGAAGGCAGAAGTCGGAAGTCTGAAGGCAGAAGTTCAACGTTCAACTTCAGACTTCAGACTTCAGACTTCGTAACTGGCGATCACGTCGATCTCGATCCGCGCGTCGCGCGGCAGCCGCGCCGCCTGGACCGTCGACCGCGCCGGATACGGCTCGGTGAAGAAGGTCGCGTAGACCTCGTTCATCGCCTGGAAGTCGTTCATGTCGGCGAGGAACACCGTCGTGCGGACGACGTGCGGCGAAGGAGAGGCCGGCGGCCTCGAGCAGCGCGCCGACGTTCTCGAGGACGCGGCGCGTCTGCGACGCGCGATGTCGCCCTCGACCATGCGGCCGGTCGCCGGATCGAGCGGCACCTGGCCAGAGACGAACAGCAGCTGGCCGGCGCGCAGCGCCGCCGAGTACGGCCCGATCGGCTTCGGGCGCGAGCGGGCTGGCGATCGACTGCTTCAAGCGGCCTTGGTGACCTTGCCCGAGCGGAGGCAGCGCGTGCAGACGCGAATCCGCCTGATGCCGCCGTTGATCATCGCCCGGACGGTCTGAAGGTTCGGCTCGAACCGGCGCGCGCTGACGTTGTGCGCGTGGCTCACCTGCCGGCCGACGACCGGGCTCTTTCCGCAGATTTCACAACTCTTGGCCATTGACCTACTCTCTTCGCGCTAACTTACGCAGGGAACCACCAAGTATACCGGCCGCATCACGGCAGTATCAAGCGCGACGCCGCCGGGTTGTCGCTCCGGCGGCTCGGCTTCGAGCGAGCGTCGTCGACGTTTCCCCAGCACGCGATCGAGGAGCTTGAAGATAGGCACGCGAGTCGGCCGCGCCGTCTGCGTGCGCGGTCCGCGCCGTCTGCTCGACGCGCCGGAGCACGACGGCCGCGTCGCGCTCGAACGCCGATCCGCCGCTCTCGTCCGGCCTCGGCCAGCATCGTGCGGATCGACGTCGCGAGCCGCTCGGCCGGCAGCGATCGACGGACGGTGCTCGTAGATGACGCCGCGCGCAGCGGTCTCGAACGTGGCGGCCAGCGCCGCTGCGGCGTCGGCCACGTCGTCGTCGACGAGTCGGCTGCAGCTCCGGCGGCTCGTAGCGGGCAATCACGGTGTTGACGGCGAGAAAGAGCTGCGACTGCCGCTCGATTGAAATCGCGCAGCGCCTGCACGAGCAGCGCGACGTCGCGCTGCTGCTGGCGGACGGCGCGGCCGGCGGGTGCTCGCGCGCCGTCGCGAGATAGACGCAGTCGGGCGGACAGTGCGATCTCGGTCAGCCGCTTGGTGCCGCAGCAGACCGTACAGATCTGCTGGCCGAGCGCCGGACACGCGCGGCGCGCCTTCCGGTTGCCGCAGAGAGGACAAAGCACAGCCGCGCATTATTGTATAATCCGGCCGAAAATTCGCGAGAGCTCATCGGAACGCGCCTTGCACTGTCCGATGCAGGTTCAGGGAAGGAGTCCCTGCTATGGGCGAAGCGATGTTTCGACCGGAGTCGGCCGTCGAGTACTTCAAGGAGCTCGTCGAGGGTGCGCTCGCGCGTCAGCGCCTCGTCGCCGGACGAGCTCACGTCGTTCTACGTCGTCCACCTGCTCGCCGGATTCGTCGAGCGGCGCGCGGGCGACGAGGATGACGCGCCGCTCGGCGTTCCGGCTCGCGCGCGCGCTCGATGCCGGCGGCGTCGAGCAGCGCGCCAGCCTGAAGCAGATTGGCGATCTCTCGCTCTTCGTGTCCGGGTTCTTCGCCGACTCGCTTGCGCCGCAAGCTGGTCGACGTCGACTACTACGTCAGCATCGGCGGCGTCGCGTACCAGGCGCTCAGTCGCTACGAGACCGACACGTTCTCGCCGGTGTTCGCCGAGCTCGCCGAGAAATTCGTCGCCTTCGTCGACGTCCTGTCCGAGGTCAGCGAGCGGTCGTCGTGCGCGTCGAACGCCGACCTGCTGCGCCTGTACGAGCGGTGGCTGAAGACCGGCAGCCGCCGCAGCGGCCAGCTCCTGGTCGAGCGGGGCGTCGTGCCCAACGCGTCGCTCAGGTCCACCCGCGTCCAGTAGCACCAGGTCGCGACTCGAGTTGACGATCGTCGCCTGTAGCTCTCCCACTCGCCGACTCACCAATTCGCGACGGTTTCCGACGGCTCCGACGGGGCGTGGCTGACACGTTCCGTCGTGGCAACCGGGCACAGCGACAGTTTTGCGCCACACAAGACGTCACCCAAAGCGGACAAATCTGTTCGTTGCCGGATCGAACCGAATGACGAATACCGGCGTCTAAAGGAGCGATCAGTTTGAACAAACGGTCGATTCAGACGAGATGCAGAGTGGCAAGTCGTTCATAAACAATCGGTTACAGGGCAGGTCGGCGACGCGGACGAGATCGTGAGCGAATTACAGTTTCGGCGAGTGGCGTTGCGGAACGAGGCAGGCTCGATCGGCGTCAGAC
Source organism: uncultured Acidobacteriota bacterium (assembly GCA_963825245.1). Taxonomy (GTDB): domain Bacteria; phylum Acidobacteriota; class Vicinamibacteria; order Vicinamibacterales; family CAVVIG01; genus CAVREM01. The sequence goes on along the minus strand of CAWGSJ010000007.1, from coordinate 165,201 downwards.
TTGTCATATGACTTTAGTTCAGGATACGATTGGCAATTCATTTGCATAACGGACGGCAATCTTACGGCGGAGGGCCCGGCGTTCCGGGCAGGAAGGAGCGGCGTCATGAAGGACAAATCAGAAGGCGGGCACGGCAACTCAGGAACGGACCCGCTATACCGAACTGAAGCAGATGCTCGAAGAGCGGCGGCGCGAGATTCAGGCCGAGGTCCAGGGCAAGATGCGCGATGTGCGGGCCGAGGGCGCCTGGGGCGGCAAGCAGAACGAGGTGTTCGACGCCGTCGAGAGCTCCGAGGCCGACATCCAGGACGACATCGAGTTCGCGCTCATCCAGATGAAGTCCGAGACGCTCAACAAGATCAACGACGCGCTGACCCGGCTCGAGCAGGGCGACTACGGCAACTGCTTCGAGTGCGGCGAGGAAATCGCCGAGAAGCGGCTGCGGGCGCTGCCCTTCGCGGTCCGCTGCAAGGACTGCGAGGAAGCGCGCGAGGTCGCCGAGCAGCGTGAGCGTCAGCTGGCCGCCCGGCGCGGCGCGTCGTCGCTGTTCCTCGACATGTAACATCCGGCGTCCCGAACCAGTTCCGGGGGCTCCGCCGGTGGCGGAGCCCGTCCTCCCCGCCACCGGCGTTCCCTCGATACAGCATGTCCGGCCTGGACCGGACAGAAGGAGGTCGCCATGAGCGATCAACTCGAGGATCTCAAGCCCGAGGACGTCTCGATCGGCGATCGGCCGCTGTCTCGATTCCGTCGGAGCTGCCGATTCTGCCGCTGCGCGACACGGTCCTGTTTCCCGAATTCGTTCATGCCGCTCGCCGTGGCGCGCGAGAGCTCGGTCCGCCTGATCGACGACGCGATCGCCAACGGCAAGCTGATCGCGGTCTTCACGCAGCGCGACGCGGCGGTCGAGGAGCCGGGCCAGGACGATCTGTACGCGGTCGGCACCGCCACGCACATTCACAAGATGTTCAAGCTGCCCGACGGCAGCCTGCGCCTGATCGTCCAGGGCCTCGCGCGGCTGACGCTCGACGAGGTCGTCGTCGACGCATCCGTACCTGCGCGCGCGCGTCAGCGCCGCGACCGAAGACACCAACGATGCCGATCGGCTCGAGATCGACGCGCTGGCGCGCAACATCAAGACGAACTTCCAGCAGGTCGTCTCGCTGTCGCCGCTGCTCTCCGACGATCTGCAGACGCTCGCCATGAACATCACCGAGCCGGGCCGGCTCGCCGACTTCATCGCCTCGAGCCTCTCGACGATCAGCACGGCCGTGAAGCAGGAAGTGCTCGAGACGCTCGACATCCGCGCGCGGATGGACAACCTGAACCGCATCCTGATCAAGGAGCTCGAAGTGCTCGAGCTCGGATCGAAGATCCAGTCGCAGGTGCAGTCCGAGGTCGGCAAGAACCAGCGCGAGTACTTCCTGCGCGAGCAGATGAAGGCGATCCAGAAGGAGCTCGGCGAGGGCGACGATCAGACCAAGGAGATCGAGGAGCTGGCCGAGAAGATCGAAGCGGCCGGGCATGCCCGAGCGCGGTCAAGAAGGAGGCGCTGCGCGAGCTCGATCGTCTGTCGAAGATGCCGGTGGCGGCGGCCGAATACACGGTCTCGCGCACCTACCTCGACTGGCTCGTCGCGCTGCCGTGGGCGAAGCGGACCGACGAGGTCATCGATCTGCCGCGCACCAAGAGCGTGCTCGACGCCGATCACTCCGGCCTCGAGAAGGCCAAGGATCGCATCCTCGAATACCTCGCCGTCCGGAAGCTGAATCCCGACGTCAAGGGGCCGATCCTCTGCTTCGTCGGACCTCCCGGCGTCGGCAAGACGTCGCTGGCGCGGTCGATCGCCGAGTCGCTCGGCCGCAAGTTCGTGCGCGTGTCGCTCGGCGGCATGCGCGACGAGGCCGAGATCCGCGGCCATCGGCGGACCTACATCGGCGCGCTGCCCGGGCAGATCATCCAGGGGCTGCGGCGCGCCGAGTCGAAGAACCCGGTGTTCATCCTCGACGAGATCGACAAGCTCGGCTCCGACTTCCGCGGCGATCCGTCGTCGGCGCTGCTCGAGGTGCTCGATCCGGAGCAGAACAACACGTTCCGCGATCACTACCTCGACGTGCCGTTCGATCTGTCCGAGGTGCTGTTCATCACGACGGCGAACATCCTCGATCCGGTTCCGCCGGCGCTGAAGGACCGGATGGAAGTGCTGGAGATCGCCGGCTACACCGAGGAAGAGAAGCTGGAGATTGCGACCGATCACCTGGTCGAAAAGCAGGTGAAGAACCACGGCCTCACGCCGGAGTTCATCCGCTTCACGCCCGACGCGCTGCGCCAGGTGATTCGCGGCTACACGCGCGAGGCCGGCGTGCGAAACCTCGAGCGCGAGATCGGCGCGCTCTGCCGGAAGGCGGCGCGCCGGCGCGCCGAAGGCGACGAGACGCCGATCGACGGTCACGCCCGACGTCGTCGTCGAGATGCTCGGTGCGCCGCGGTTCCTCGACGAGGAAATGGAGGAGCGCACCAAGGATCCGGGCGTCGCGATCGGCCTGGCCTGGACGCCGGCGGGCGGCGAGGTGCTGTTCATCGAGGCGTCGCGGATGGCCGGCAGCGGCTCGCTGACGCTCACCGGGCAGCTCGGCGACGTGATGAAGGAGTCGGCGCGTGCCGCGCTCTCGTGGCTCCGGACGCATGCGCGCGAGTACGGCATCGACCCGGACTTCTTCAAGAACGCCGAGATGCACGTGCACGTGCCGTCCGGCGCGATCCCGAAGGATGGTCCGTCGGCGGGCGTGACGATGGCGACCGCGATGGCGTCGCAGCTGACCGGGCGGCCGGTGCGCGGCGACGTCGCGATGACCGGCGAGATCACGCTGTCGGGGCGCGTGCTGCCGATCGGCGGCGTCAAGGAGAAGGTGCTGGCGGCGCGGCGCGTCGGCATCCGCGAGGTGATTCTGCCGAAGCAGAACGCCAAGAACGTCAACGAGGATCTGACGCCCGAGCTGCGGCAGGACCTGACGGTCCACCTCGTCTCGACGATCGACGAGGTGCTGGCGCTGGCGCTCCAACCGGTGTCGTCGGACATCCGACCGCAGAAGTCCGAGCCGCGGGACCCGAAAGAGCCGAAGGAACCAAAGCCGCGTTCGCCGATCGCCGCGCGGCACTGAGTGGCCGTCGCCGCTCTTCTACTCAGCCCGGTATCACATCGATATCGGGCTGCACGTTTTTCCCACCCGGAAGTACCAGCTCGTTCGCGAACGTCGTGGCCGCGCGCGTCCGGGCAGTGCGCTGTCGTTCTTCGAACCCGAGCCCGCCGACGTGGGACGAGCTCGCGCTCGTCCACACCGCGGAGTATCTGGCCAGGCTTCGTGCCGGGACGCTCTCCGCCGACGAGGTCGCCCAGCTCGAGCTGCCGTGGTCGGAGGAGATGGTCGAAGGGTTCCGCCTGATGGTCGGCGGAACCATTCAAGCGGCGCTGCTCGCCTGCGGCCTGCGAGTCATCGACAGTCAGTAGTCGCGAAGGCAGACTTCAGGCTTCGCCCGACAGTTCACGCTGCGGTTCATATCGGCGGCGGACTGCACCACGCGTTTCCCGAATCACGGCGAAGGATTCTGTCCGTTGAACGACGTCGCGGTGGCGGTTCGCGTGCTGCAGCAGCGCGGGCATCGAGCGCGCCGCGATCGTCGATCTCGACGTGCACCACGGCAACGGCACGGCCTTCATCTTCGAGAGCGACCCGCGAGTCTTCACCTTCTCGATGCACCAGCAGTACAACTACCCGATGTGGAAGCCGCGAGGCTCGCTCGACATCGGCCTGCCCGATGGCGTCGCGCGACATGACCTATCTCGAGGAGCTGGAGAAGGCGCTGCCGACGGTCATGGCAAGCCGGCCGGAGTGTGTGTTCTATCTGGCGGGGGCCGATCCGTACGAGAGACGATCAGCTCGGCGGCCTGCGGCTGACCCGCGAGGGACTCCGCCAGCGCGACCGGATGGTCATCGACGGCGGCACGCGGCTCAAACGTCCCGCTGGTCATCGTCCTGGCCGGCGGTTATGCGCGCAACGTCGAGACACCGTTGCGATTCATGTTGCGACCATTGAGGAAGCAATCAAGGCAAGCGCGGAAACACGAAAACACGAAACGGGCTAGATGAGTGTGAGTCCATACGCCGTCTTCAAGTCCACAATGTCGCCGCGGGCGGCCATGGCTTTCGCCTCCTGGATCGTGAACACCTGGGCCTTGATGCTCTCGTCTTCATCCGGCTTGTGAGGCGAGTCAGGTGAAGGCGGCCGCAGATCCGTCGCGCGGAAGAAGATCATCTCCTCGTCGCAGAAGCCGGGACTCGGGAACCACCCGCCGAGCCGCTCCAGTGCGTGTGGGACGAGCGCGATCTCCTCTTCGCATTCGCGGCGTCGCCGCCTGCTCCTCGGTTTCGCCGGGTTCGATGCCGCCCGCCGGCAGTTCCCACGTCTCGCGCGCGATGCTCGCGCGGAACTGGCGGATGAGGATCACCTGACCAGGCGCCGGCAGCGGGATCAGCACGACGACTGGCGCGTGGCGCACGACGGCGATGTCATGTTCGCGTCCGTCCGGAAAGCGGACACGGGTCTCCTCGACCTGGAACACGCGGCTCTTGTAAACAATCATGGAATTTGAAGATTTTCAGGATCTCAGGATTTGAGGATTTGGAAGTTCTGCCGAAGGTCATCGAGCACGCGCTGAAGATCCTCCGGCAGGTCGCTCGAGAACTCCAGCCGGCGTCCGTCGACCGGATGCGTGAAGGCGAGGCGGGCGGCGTGCAGGAACGGGCGATCGAGCCGCGCGACCGCGCGGAGGTCGCCAGGGACCCGGCGCCGGACGCCGCCGTACAGGGAGTCGCCGACGACCGGGTGGCCGATCGCGCTGAGGTGTACGCGAATCTGGTGCGTCCGCCCGGTGTGGATCGCGACCCGCGCCAGCGTCAGCGCGCGCCCGAAGTGTTCGGCGCCGACGATCCGCGTCACGGCTGCCCGCGAACGCCGCGCGCGCGCCGACATCTTCTTGCGATCGGCCGGATCGCGTCCGATTGGCTCGTCGATGCGCCGCCCCGCCTGGACCGTGCCCCAGACCAGCGCGACGTATTCCTTTTCGACTTCCCGATCGTGAAACTGCCGCGAAAGCTCGTCGTGCGAGGCGTCGTGCTTCGCGACGACCATCAGGCCTGACGTGCCGCGGTCGAGGCGATGGACGATCCCGGGACGCTGTTCGCCGCCGATGCCGCTCAGATCGTGGACGTGGTGGAGCAGCGCGTTCACCAGCGTGCCGCCGGCATGGCCGGCCGCCGGATGGACGACCATACCGGCCGGCTTGTCGACGACCACGAGATCGTGATCCTCGTAGACGATCGGCGAGCGGGAGATCCTCGGCGTCCACGGCCGCCGCGACCGGTTCGGGCACCTCCACGGTGACGACCTGTCCAGCCTTGACCGCCTGGTTCGACTTGGCCGTCCGCCCCGCGACCTGCACGCGCCCGTCCTCGATCAACCGCTGGATCTGCGATCGCGAGTGCGTCCCGAGCACCGACGCCAGAAACCGATCGAGACGCTCGCCCGCGCTGTCCGTCGGGAACGGTGAGACGTGATGGAAGTCACGCCGACCATTCTACGCGGCTGCGCCGCCGAGCCTGCTTTGGTTCCGGCTGCTCGCGGCGGCTGAGATAGATCAGCATCACGATCGCGAGCGGCGCCAGGATGACCGAGATGAACTGTGACGTCGAGAAGATCGTGAACACCGTGCCGCGCCCGAGATCGCCGCGGAAGAACTCGATGATGTAGCGCGAGATCGCGTAGAGCAGCATGTAGAGCCAGAAGGTTCGCCCGGGAAAGCGCCGGCCGCGGGTTTCCGTCGCGAGCAGGACGAGCGAGAATCAGCGCCTCGGCGCCCGCTTCGTACAGCTGCGTCGGGTGCAGCGGCACGTTGAGCGGCGTGCCGACGTTGGCGTTGGCGAACGGATCGGTGAACGTGATCGCCCAGGGCACGTTCGTCGGCTTGCCGAAGCAGCAGCCGGCGAAGAGGCACCCGAGCCGGCCGACGACGTGGCCGAGGGCGATGCCCGGCGCAAACACGTCGCACGTCGTCCACAGCGGCAGACCGATCTTGCGGATGTACCACACCGCGACGACGACCGCGACGATCAACCCGCCGTAGAACACGCCGCCAGACCGGGCCAGCGACAGCAGTTCGCGTGGATTGGAGGTGTAGGTGCTGAAATCGGTGACGAGCAACAGCAGCTTCGCGCCGACCAGCGCGCTGATGATGATGTAGATGCCGAGGTCGAGCACGCGCGTCTGATCCAGCCCGCGCGTCTGAGCCCGCACCATCGCGAGCTTCAAGCCGACGAGGTACGCCGCGGCCAGCAGGACGCCGTAGGTGTAGATCGTCGCGGAGCCGATGATCGGCAGCTCCGGCAGCTCAAGCAGTCTTGGATACATGTGTGCGTACGCCGAGCATGTCGAGAATCATGATCGCTACCCCGATCGTAATCGCCGAGTCGGCGACGTTGAAAGCCCAGAAGTGATAATCCCGCCAGTAGACGTCGACGAAATCGACGACGTAGCCGACGTAGACCCGGTCGATGAGATTGCCGGCGGCGCCGCCGATGATCAGCGCGAGCCCGACCCGCGCGGCCAGCTGATGGCTGGACAGGCTCGCCGAGTAGACGGCCACGCCAATCAGCCCGGCCGTCGCGATGATGACGATGAGTGCCGTCTTGTAGGGGAAATCGGCGCTGTTCAGGATGCCGAAGGCGGCGCCTGTGTTGCGGACGTGTGTGAAGTCGAGCAGGCCCGGGATCACGGTGGCGCTCGCGTGCAGGTCGCAGCGCGCGCCTGACGAGCTCCTTCGTGAGCTGGTCGAGAGCCAGGATGAGCAAGCGGCAGCCAGATCTCGAGCGTGCGGCGCGCCCTCGCAGCCGTCCTGTGACGGCGATCACCTCATCCATGGATGGTCTCGGCCAGCGCGTCCTGGCACCGCTCGCACAAGCCCGCCCACTCGGGGTCGGTGCGAGACGGCCGGGACATATCGCCAGCAGCGCTCGCACTTGACGCCGCCGGCGCGCTCGATCGTCACCTCGGTGCGTTCGCTCGGCGCGCTCGGCACGCAGCTCGACGCTCGGACACGATGAACAGCATCGGCAGATCCGCCGCGTGGCGCTCGCAGCAGCGCGAGCAGGGCGTGCGGCGCCGTCGACGACCGCCTTCGCCTGCAGCGAGCTGCCGATCTGCTTGTCCTTGCGCAGCGGCTCGATCTCGGCGAGCACCAGCTCGCGCACCGCGATCAGCTGATTCCATCGCTGGACGAGCTCCGAATCCGCCAGCGGCCAGCAGTTCGCCGCTGTCCGGAAAACGGGCGATGTGCACCGACGCTTCCTTGCGGCTCGGGACGCTCGCCCACAGCTGGTCGGCCGTGACCGGCACGAGCGGCGCCAGCAGCCGAGTCAGACCGTCCGCCATCACGTACATCGCCGTCTGGGCCGAGCGCCGCTCGCGCGAACGCGCGCCGAACGTGTAGAGGCGATCCTTCGAGATGTCGTTGTACAGCGCGCTCAGATCGACGGTCGTGAACGAGTTGACCGCCTGGAAGATCGTCGGGTAGTCGTAGGCGTCGTAGGCCGCCACGATCCGGCGGGCCAGCTCCCCGTAGCGAGCCAGGATGTACCGATCGACCTCTTCCATGCGCGGCGACCGGGACGGCATCGGCGGCCGGATCGAAGTCGTACAGGTTCGCCACCAGATACCGCATCGTGTTGCGGATCTTGCGGTACGCCTCGACGACGCGCGCGAGGATCTCCTTGCTGATCCGCATCTCCTCGCGGTAGTCGACGCTCGCGACCCACAGCCGGAGCACGTCGGCGCCGCTCTGCTTGATGATGTCCTGCGGCTCGATGGTGTTGCCCAGCGACTTGGACATCTTGCGGCCGTCTTCGTCGATGAAGAAGCCGTGCGTGAGCACCTGCCGGTACGGCGGCCGGCCGCGCGTGCCGAGGCCGACGAGCAGCGAGCTTTGGAACCATCCGCGGTGCTGATCGCTGCCTTCGAGATACATGTCGGCCGGCCAGGTGAGCGCCGGCCAGAACGGCAGCACCGCCTCGTGGCTCGATCCCGAGTCGAACCAGACGTCGAGAATGTCCCGCTCGCGCTCGAACGTACGTGCCGCCGCAGGACGGGCAGGCGAGGCCCTCCGGCAGGAACTCCTCGATCGGCCGCTCGTACCAGGCGTCGGCGCCGTAAGTATCGAACACCGAGGCGGCGCGCTCGACGAGCGCCGGCGTCAGCAGCGCTTCGCCGCACTTCGTGCAATCGACCGCCGGAATCGGCACGCCCCACGCGCGCTGCCGCGAGATGCACCAGTCCGGGCCGGTTGGCGACCATGTTGTAGATCCGGTCGTGTCCCCACGCCGGAATCCACTTCACGTCGTTGTCGATGGCGTCGAGGGCCGCCTGACGGAGCGTCGAATTCGTCGGGTCCGCCTGAAGGCGGACACTCCGTCGTTCGTAGTGTCCGGCTTAGCCGGACGTCGTCCAGCCGGATGAACCACTGGGTCGTCGCGAGGAAGATCACCGGGTTGTGGCAGCGCCAGCAGTGCGGGTACTGATGCGAGAACGTCTCGCGATGCCACAGGCGCCCGCGCTCCTTCAGCGCCTCGCTCGACGTTCGGGTTGGCGTCGAACACGCGCTGGCCGCCGAAGAGTCCGACGGTGTCGAGAAAGTGCCCGCTCGGACCGACCGGCGCGTAGATCTCGAGCCCGTACTTCACGCCGGTGTTGAAGTCGTCGGCGCCGTGGCCGGGCGCCGTGTGCACCGCGCCGGTGCCGGCATCGAGCGTGACGTAGTCCGCCGAGCACGGCCAGCGAATCGCGGTCGTACAGCGGATGACGGAACCGCAGTCGCTCGAGCTCGGACCCGGCCACGCGCGCGACCGGCGTGCCGAACGGTCGACCCGACGGCTTCCCCGACCCGCGCGGCGAGCGCCTCCGCCACGATGACGGCGCGGCGGTTCCGTCCGGGGCCTCGACACGTACGCGCCGTACTCGAAGCTCCGGATGAAACGCGATCGCCAGATTCGACGGAATCGTCCAGGGCGTCGTCGTCCAGATCAGGACCGACACCGGCTGTCCGGCGAGCGCCGGCACGCGTGCGGCGAGATCGCCCGCACTCTCGTCGGCCAGCGGGAACTCGACGTAGATCGACGGCGACGCGTGATCGTCGTACTCGACTTCCGCTTCGGCGAGCGCGGTGCGGCAGTGGATGCACCAGTGGACCGGCTTCTTGCCCTTGTAGACGAGCCCCTGCTCCACGAATCGGCCGAGCGCGCGCGCGATCGCCGCCTGGTACCGGAAGTTCATCGTCACGTAGGGGTGGTCCCAGTCGCCGAAGACGCCGAGCCGCTTGAACTCCTCCGTCATCACGCCGATGAACCGCTCGGCGTACGCGCGGCAGGCCCGGCGGAAGTCGGCCATCGACATGTCGCGGCTTCTTCGGCCCCAGCTCGCGGTCGACGCTGCAGCTCGATCGGCAGGCCGTGGCAGTCGTAGCCCGGCACGTAGGGCGCATCGAAACCCGCCATCGATCGCGACTTGACGACGAAATCCTTGAGAATCTTGTTGAGCGCGGTGCCGAGGTGGATCTGGCCGTTCGCGTACGGCGGACCGTCGTGCAGCACGAACTTCGGCGCGCCCCTGCGGCTCTCGGCGAATCTTCCCGTAGAGATCCATCGCCTGCCAGCGCGCGAGCGCCTCCGGCTCGGCCGTCGGCAGGTTGGCCTTCATCGGGAAGTCGGTCCGCGGCAGATTGACGGTGTCCTTCCACTCGGGCATGGGTATCCGACGATTTTATAATGAACCTGATGGCCGCCTCGAGCCGACGCACCGGCCGACGCTCGACAACGGACTGAAGGTGCTGGTGCGCGAAGAGCACACCGCGCCGCTCGCCTCGGTCTGGTGCTGGTACAAGGTCGGCTCGAAGGACGAGCGGCCGGGCCAGACCGGCGTCTCGCACTGGGTCGAGCACATGAACTTCAAGGGCACCGACGAACATCCCGCGCGACCAGGTGAAGGGCATCATCGAGCAGTTCGGCGGCAGCTGGAACGGCTACACCTGGATCGATCAGACGACGTACCTCGAGACCGCGACGCGCGACGCGCTCGATCGGATGCTGTTCATCGAGGCGGAGCGGATGGCCCGCTGCCTGTACCATCCCGACGACTGCGAGTCGGAGCGGACCGTCATCATCTCCGAGCTGCAGGGCGGCGAGAACGATCCGGACCAGCTGCTCGATCAGGAGCTCACGGCCACCGCGTTCAAGGCGCATCCGTACCGTCATCCGACGATCGGCTGGCTGTCGGACCTGCAGACGATGACGCGCGACGACCTGTACGGCTACTACCGCCGCTACTACATTCCGAACAACGCGACGCTCGTCATCGTCGGCGACGTTGACACCGACGACGCGCTGCGCCGCGTCGAGCAGCACTTCGGCAGCATTCCGGCCGGGCCCGTGCCTGAGCGGCACTGGACGGTCGAACCGGAGCAGACCGGCGAGCGGCGCGTCACGATCCGGCGCGAAGGGACCGCCGCGTACCTCAAGGTCGCGCTACCACGCGCCGGCGGTCGCCGACGCCGGCTTCTTTCCGGCGCTCGTGCTCGACGCGGTGCTGACCGGCGCGAAGGGCGTCAACCTGTGGTCGAGTTTCCGCGGGCCGCCGCCGCAGCGCCAGGCGCGGCTCTATCGCGCGCTCGTCGAGCGCGGGCTCGCGTCGACGGTCGTCTGGTCAGCTCGCTGCCGACCGCAGAGCCGTTCCTCTATACGGTTTCCGCCACCGCGACCGACGGCACGTCGCTCGGCTGCGGTGGAGTCGGCGCTGCTGGAGGAGCTCGACGACGTGCGCGTGAACGGCATCACGGCCGGCGGAGCTGGCGCGCGCGAAGAGCGCAGCTGCACGCCCGCTTCGTGTTCGACAACGACAGCGTCACGAACATCGCGCACCAGCTCGGGTACTTCGAGACGATTGCCGGCGTCGACGTGTTCGCCGTCGCTCGAAGAGCGCGTGCAGGCCGTCACGCTCGAAGCGGTCGTCGAAGCGGCGCCGGCCGATGCTGACGCCGGCCAATCGCACGATCGGATGGTTCGAGCCCGCCAGCGATGCGCCGGCCGAGCCCGAGCCGGCGGCGATAGATGGCCACCTCGATTCAAGCCGGCCTCGCGCCGCGCCGCGTGGCGCTCGACAACGGCGTCGTCGTCCTCGCCAAGGAAACGCGGAAGACGCCCGCCGTCACGCTGCATCGTCGCCGTGCGGGCGGGATCGATCGGCGATCCGCCGGCGCTGCCCGGCGCGACGTATCTGCTGTCGCGGGTCATCGATCGCGGCACCGCCGACGCGGTCGGCCGATCGACATTGCCGAGGAGCTCGACAGCCGCGGCATCTCGCTGACCATCGCGGTCAACCGGCACCTGATGTCGGTCGTCGTGCACCTGCCTCGCCGAGGACTTCGAGGACGTGCTGACGCTGCTCGGCGACATCGTGATGGCGCCGAGCGTGCCGGACGCCGAGCTGGCGACGCGGAAGGGCGAGGTCATCACGGCGATCCGCCAGGACGAGGACAACCCCGCCGTTCGCGCGGTCGAGGCGCTGATGGCGATGCTCTACGGTGCCGACCATCCGTACGGCCGGCCGCAGAAAGGGCACGATCGAGTCGGTCGAGGCGCTGACGCGCCGAGCGCCTCCGGGCGCTGCACGGCGAGCGGTTCGCGCCCGGCGAGCTGACGCGCCGTCGTCGTCGGCGACGTCGACGCCGCGCAGGCGGTCGATGCTGCCGAACGGGTCTTCGGCGCCGTGGCGCGCGGCCGCAGCCGCCGGCCCGTGCGCCGTGCCGGCGCCGCCGGCCGCGGATCGCGCCGCCGGCGTCGTCATCCCGATGATGAACAAGGCGCAGGCGGACATCGCGTACGGATTCATGACGATCAGCCGCGCCGATCCCGGCTACTACGCGGCACTGGCTGATGAACAACGTGCTCGGGCAGTACGCGCTCGGCGGCCGGCTCGGCGACAGCATCCGCGAGCGTCAGGGGATGGCGTACTACGTGTCGAGCATCCTCGACGCGAACGTGGTTCCGGGTCCGCTGATCGATCCGGGCCGGCGTCAGCGCCGCCAACGTCGATCGGGCGATCGCGTCCATCGACGACGGAGCTGGCGCACATCCGGACCGAAGGGTTGACCGCCGAAGGAGCTGAACGAGTCGCGCCAGTTCCTGATCGGGTCGATGCCGCGCGCGCTCGAGACGAACGCCGGGATCGCGAATTTCCTTCAGACGGCGGAGTTCTTCGGCCTCGGGCTCGACTACGACCTGCGCCTGCCGGCCCTGCTGTCGCGCGCGTGACGCTCGAAGAGGTGAACGATGCGGCGCGGCGCGCGCTCGATCCGGACCGCGCCGCCATCGTCGTCGCGGGGCCCTGCCAGGAGTGACGATCCGCGCCGTCTTCTTCGACGTCGACTTCACGCTGATCTATCCGGGGCCGACGTTCCGGGGCGAAGGCTACCGCCGATTCTGCCGACCGCCACGGCATGGACGTCGACGTCGCAGGCGTTCGATCGCGCGGTCGCCAGCGCCGCGCCGATGCTCGATCAGCCGGCGAGCGCGCGCGTACGACGCCGAGATCTTCGTCGAGTACACGCGTCACATCATCGAGCAGATGGGCGGCGCAGGGCGGACGGCTCGACGCGTGCGCGCGCGAGATCTACGACGAGTGGGCGGCCTGCCAGCACTTCGAGCTGTACGACGATGTGGCGCCCGCGCTTCGCGCGCTCGCAGCGAGCCGGCGTGCGCATCGGCCTGATCTCGAACTCGCACCGCTGCCTCGCGTCGTTCCAGTCGCACTTCGAGCTCGACGGGTCTGATCGCCGGCGCCGTCTCTTCGTCGGAGCACGGCCTGATGAAGCCGCACCCGAGCATTTTCCGCGCGGCGCTGCGATCTCGTGGACGTGCCGGCCGGCGAAGCGGTCATGGTCGGCGACAGCGTCCGTCAGGACATCGAAGGCGCGCTGGCGGCCGGGATGCGCGCGGTCCTGCTGCACCGCGGTGCCGCGCCGCACCCGCGCGCAGACGAGCTTGCCGCGCGCGGCGGTTCCAATCGTCCAGACGCTCGCCGAGCTGCCGGAGTTCGTGGGTAGCGTTAGCCACGTAGTGTCCGCCTTTAGGCGGACCTGTTTTTAGGCGGACCTTCGCGGGTCCGGCTGAAGCCGGACGCTACGAAACGGGACCTAGCCCGGCGGCCAGGCCATGCTGCGCCCGCCGAGCAGGTGCAGGTGGATGTGAAAGACCGTCTGGCCGGCGTCGCGGTTCGTGTTGAACACCGTCCGAAAGCCGCCGCCCGAGATCCCGCGATCTGTCGCGATCGCCGCGGCGCGCCGCACCAGCTCGCCGACGATGCCGATCGTCGCCGGCCTCGAGAGTCGTTCAGCGACTCGATGTGGCGCTTGGGGACGACGAGCACGTGCGTCGGCGCCTGCGGGTTGATGTCGTTGAACGCGAGCACCTGGTCGTCCTCGTAGACGATCGACGCCGGGATCTCGCGGCGGATGATCCTGCAGAAGAGACAGTCGGACATGTCGGCTCATCGATGCGCTCTGAGCGACCGCCGTCCGCGGAATGCCCTGCAGGTCGTTTCGCAGGCTCGAGCATTCTGAGGCCCGGGCGTGCCGGAGATCAACTCGCGTCACGGCGCGCGTCCTGACCAGCGCCGAACTCGAAGACGAGCATAACCGCCCGGCTTCAGGCGCTGCGCCGGCTGCCGGGATCAGCCGCCGGATCACGTCGAGGCCGTCCGGTCCGGCGAAGAGCGCCACCGCCGGTTCGTAGTCGCGGACCTCCGGCTGCAGCGTCGCGCCGGTCGCCGTCGGGCACGTAGGGCGGATTCGACACGATGAGGTCGAAGCGCTCGCGTCGGCGAGCCGCTCGGGCAGCAGATCGCCGCGAGCGAAGACGACGCGGCTCGTCGACGCCGTGCCGTGCTCGCGTTGCGCCGCGCGACCGCGAGCGCCGCCGCGGAGATGTCGGTCGCGACGACGCGCGCCGCGGGACGCTCGCTGGCCAGCGCGATCGCCAGGCAGCCGCTGCCCGTGCAGACGTCCGCGATCTGCAGCGGCGGCGTCTCGATCCGGAAACAGCTGCGAGCGCCGCTTCGACGATGAGCTCGGTTTCCGGCCGGGGGATCAGCACGGCCGGCGAGACCTCGAACGTCAGGCCCCAGAATTCCCTGCCGCCGAGTGATGTAGGCCAGCGGCTCGCGCGCCGCGCGGCGGGTCGACGAGCGCGTCGTACCGCGCGGCGAAGCGTCGGGCCGCGGCTCGTCAGCCGCCGACGTGAGCAGACTGCGCGGTGTCCCAGCCGAGCAGCGCGCTGCGCGAGCAGCCGCGCGTCGAGCGTCGGCCTCGGCGTCGGGGATGCCCGCCTGGCGCAGCGTTCGCTGCCGCGGCGACGCGAGCGTGGATCGATGCGTCACCGAGGGTCGGCTGCAGTCCGCGGGTGCTCAGGAGACGGCCGTCGCGTCCTTCAGCTTTTCCGACTGGTAGTAGGTGATGACGTTGTCGAGCAGCTCGGCCAGATCGCCGTTCAGCACCTCGGTGAGCCGGTAGAGTCGTGAAGTTGATGCGGTGATCGGTGATGCGGTTCTCCTGGAAGTTGTAGGTGCGGATCTTCTCCGACCGCTCGCCGGTGCCGACCTGGCTGCGGCGATCCTTGGCGATCGCCTCCTGCTGCTTGCGCAGCTCCATCTCGTAGAGGCGCGACCGCAGCACCTTCATCGCCTTCGCGCGGTTCTTGATCTGCGACTTCTCGTCCTGCTGCGAGACGACGACGCCGGTCGGGATGTGCGTGATGCGGACGGCCGAGTAGGTCGTGTTCACGCTCTGGCCGCCGGGGCCGCTCGAGCAGAACGTGTCGATGCGCAGATCCTTCTCGTTGATCTGGACGTCGACTTCCTCGGCCTCCGGCAGCACGGCGACCGTCGCCGTCGACGTGTGGATGCGGCCGCTCGCCTCGGTCGCCGGCACGCGCTGCACGCGGTGCACGCCGCTCTCGTACTTCAGCTTGCTGTAGGCGCCGCGGCCTTCGATCGTCGCGATGACTTCCTTCAGGCCGCCGATGCCGGTGTCGCTGCTCGACATCACCTCGAGCCGCCAGCCCTGGCGCTCGGCGAACTTGCTGTACATCCGGAACAGCTCGGCGGCGAAGAGCGCCGCCTCGTCGCCGCCGGTGCCGGCGCGGATCTCGAGGACGACGTTCTTCTCGTCGTTCGGATCCTTCGGGACGAGCAGGACCTTCAGCTCGGCGACGAGCGCGTCGCGCCGCGCGACCAGCGCCTTCGAGCTCTTCCTGCGCGAGCTCGCGCATGTCGGCGTCGCCGCCGGCCGCGAGCTCCTCGGTCTGCGCGATGTCGCGGGTCGACGGTCTTGTACTCGCGGAAGCGCTCGACGATCGGCTCGATCTCGGAGAGCGCCTTCGCGTGCTTCCGGTACTCGGACGGGATCGCTCTGCACCTCGGCCGAGCCGAGCCAGCTCGAGCAGCTCGTCGTACTGCCGTTCGATTGCCGCCAGTTTGTCGAACATATCCACGTGGGGCTCCGCACCACATCGGCTCGGTCGCTTGCGGGGCCCCATGCCCCGCGCCGCTCCCTCGCAGGCGCGCACGTGCGCGCCTAGCTATCCGCCGGACACCGGCGGCAGAAACGCGACCTCGTCGCCGTCGCCGAGCGCGCTGGTCCATCCGCGCGTAGTCGGCGTTCACGGCGCGTCGAGATCGATCGCTCGTAGCGCGCCAGGTCCGGGAACTCGCGCGACCAGCTCGCTGCCAGACCGACCCGATCGTCGCGCCGGGCGCCGACGTCGCGCGCCAGCTCGGCGGCGCCGGCGATGTCCCGCAGCCGGGCGAACAGCCGCACCGTCACGCGCATGCCACCCGCTCCGCTTCGGCCCGCGCGCGCTCGTCGTCGGGATCGGCGGTCGCGCCCTCGATCCAGACGTCGCCGCCCTCGAAGAACTCGCGCTTCCAGATCGGCGCGATCTGCTTCACGCGCTCGATCGCGTAGCGGCACGCCGCGAACGCGTCGGCGCGATGCGCCGACGCCGCCGCGATCGCGACGCTGGCCTCGCCGATCTCGAGCCGGCCGATCCGGTGGTGCAGCGCCAGCCGGACGCCCGGCCAGCGCGCCGCGACCTCGGCGGCGATCCGCTCGAACGCCTTGCAGCGCCAGCGGCTCGTACGCCTCGTACTCGAGATATCGGACGCGCCGGCCGGCGTTGTGGTTGCGGACGAGCCCGAGAAACGTCGCGACCGCGCCGTCCGAGCCCGCCGCCGTCGCCGCGCGCGCACGACCGCGGCGATCAGCGGCTCGAGCGCCAGCGGCGCCGGGCCGATCGCCAGCAGCGGCGTCACATGTTCAGTATACGGGGCGGCAGCCAGCAGGTCAGGCTACGCAGCCTGCAGGACCAGTGCCGAGCTCGAGTGCAGCCTCAGCGGCTCACGAGTCGGTCCGCGTCTGCCAGAAGTGATCGAGCGGGCCGTGGCCCTGGCCGATCGCCAGGCCGTGGCGGATCGCGCCGGCGACGTAGGCCTGCGCGCGCGCCGTGGCGTCGTGCGAGCGATGGCCGAGCGCGAGGTGGGCGGCGATCGCCGACGCGAACGTGCAGCCGGTGCCGTGCGTGTTCCGCGTGTGGATGCGCGGCGTCGGGAACTCGGTGAAGCCGCTCGCCGTCGAACAGCAGGTCGACGAGCTCGTCGCCGGCCGCGTGGCCGCCCTTGACGATGACCGCGCACGTGCCGCATGCGCGTGGATGCGCCGCGCGGCCTCGCGCGCGTCGGCCAGGCGATGCGATCCGCGATGCCGGCCGAGGATCTCCGCTTCGGGGATGTTCGGCGTCACGACGAGCGCGCGCGGCAGCAGCTCCGACGCGCAGCGCGCGAACGCCGTCGTCGTCGAGCAGCCGGTCGCCGCTCTTGGCGACCATCACCGGATCGACGACGACGAGCGGCAGATCGAGCTCGTCGATCGCGGCGCGCGACCGCTTCGACGATCGCCGCCGTTGCCAGCATGCCGGTCTTCGTCGCGTGGAGCGCGATGTCGCCGGCGACCGCTTCGATCTGCGCGGTGACGAGGTCGGCGGCGACGGCCGAGACCGCCGTGACGCCGACCGTGTTCTGCGCGGTGATCGCGGTGATGGCGCTCGTGCCGTAGACGCCGAGCGCGGCGAACGTCTTCAGGTCGGCCTGGATGCCGGCGCCGCCGCCCGAGTCGCTGCCGGCGATCGTCAGGGCGGTCCGCATCGGCGCGCTCACCGCGACGGCGCGCAGCGGCGAGGTCGCCTTGCCGAAGACCAGCAGGAAGACGAACGGCGGGATCGTCTCGCGCGCGAGGAGCTTCAGGCCGGCGGCGCTCGCCGTCTTGATCACGGCTTCGGGAGCGACGCGCTCCTCGCGGTTCCGGTCCCGGGCCGCCGCTCCCGGGCAGGAAGTCGACGACGCCGAGGCGGCCCTGCGGCTTCAGCGACTGCGCCGCGTTGGCGAAGAGCGTGACGATATCCTCTGGGCGCGTCGGATTCGTCCATCTCGTGGTAGGCGACGGCGATCAGCACGGCGTCGAGCTTCGGCGGCAGGCGTGGATCGGTCGCCGTGCCGAGCAGCGGCTTGACGTACGGCAGGTTCTCGCGCGCCACGCGTCGGCCGATGGCCTCGATCATCGGCGGCTGAATGTCCTCGGCGTAGACGACGCCGTTCGGTCCGACGCGGCGCGCCAGCCGGATCGTGAACCAGCCGCCGCCGGCGCCGAGGTCGGCGACGACGGAGCCGTCGGCGATCCGCAGCGCGTCCATGATCAGATCGGGCTTCTGCCACTCGTCGCGATCGGGCGCCTCGAGCAGACCCGAGATCCTGGGGCGGAAAGAGCGCGGCGCCGTTCCTGGGCGTTCAGAGTCGGTGGCCACGAGGCGTAGGCAGGGTCGAGCTGGCCAGCAGAAGGAGTAGCAGGCTCGGGACTCGCAAGCGCCTGCGGCCATGCCGAGCCGAGCGACCTGCGCGCTGCGCGCTACGGTGCCAGTGGACAGTTGGCGAGCCATCGCCTATCGGGACGATGGCGACGTCAGCCTGCCTGTGCATGGCTGCCCGCTCTTCCGGCCAACGATCCCCGGCCGCGTCATCGCCTCGACCGACAGGATCTCGTCGAGCTGCTTCGCGTCGAGCAGGCCGCGCTCGAGCACGAGCTCGCGGATCGGCCGGCCGGTCTTCGACCGACTCCTTCGCGATCTCCGCGGTCGCGGCGTAGCCGATGTACGGGCTGAGCGCGGTCGCGGTCGCGGTGCTGCGATCGAGCAGCTCGCGCGCGCGCGCGCGCGTCGGCGGCGATGCCGTCGACGCAGCGTTCGCGTAGCGCAGCGCCATCGATCGCTTGCGAAGGATCGTCGACGCGTGCAGCGCGTTCCAGGCGATGACCGGCATCATCACGTTCAGCTCGAGCTGGCCGGCTTCGCACGGCCAGCGCGATCGTCGTGTCGCAGCCCATCACCTGGAAGCACACCTGGTTGACCATCTCCGGCACCGACGGGTTCACCTTGCCCGGCATGATCGACGAACCGGGCTGCACGGCCGGCAGCGCTGATCTCCGCGAGGCCGGCGCGCGGCCCCATGCTCAGCAGCCGCAGGTCGCTCGCGACCTTGCCCAGCTCGACGGCCAGCCGCCGCATCGCGCCGGAATAGGCGAGCACGTCGCCCATGCTCTGCGTCACGCGGAACAGATTCGCCGGCCGGCGTCAGCGGCAGGCCGGTGTAGCGCGCGCAGGTTGTCGACGACCGCGCGCCGGAAGTCCTCGCCGGCGTTCAGGCCCGTGCCGACCGCGGTGGCGCCGATGTTCAGCTCCTCGCAGCTGCTCGCGCCGCCGCCGCGACGTCGTCGGCGCCGCGCTCGATGCACGCGGCGTAGCCGCTGAACTCCTGGCCGAGCGTCATCGGCACGGCGTCCTGCAGATGCGTGCGGCCGGTCTTGAGCACGTCCGCGAACTCGTCGCCCTTGCGCGCGAGGCTCTCGGCCAGCGCGCGCGCCGCGTGGACGAGCGGCTGCCGTGCCCGAGGAGCAGCGCCAGGCGCGTCGCCGTCGGGAAGACGTCGTTCGTCGACTGGCCCATGTTGACGTGATCGTTCGGGTGCACGCGCGTGTAGGTGCCCCGCGGCTCGCCGAGGATCTCCGCCGCGCGGTTGGCGAGCACCTCGTTCGCGTTCATGTTGTGCGACGTGCCGGCGCCGGCCTGGTAGACGTCGACGACGAACTGATCGCGGAAGCGCGCCGGCGAGGATCTCGTCGGCGGCCGCGACGATGGCGTCGCGCGATCGCGCGGATCGAGCCGGCCGAGCGCCGCGTTGGCTTCGGCGGCGGCCTTCTTGACGAGGATGGTGGCGGTGACGAGGTCGGGCGGGGCGCGCAGGCCGCTGATCGGGAAAGTTCTCGACGGCGCGCGCGGTCTGCACGCCGTAGTACGCGTCGGCCGGCACCTGCAGCTCGCCGAGCGGATCGCGTTCGGTGCGGAAGGTCATAAAGGTCAGGTGGGGCGGGTAGGCTGGCGGCCCACCCGGCCCGACACTAGAATCATTCTATGCTGCCATCCTT
Organism: uncultured Acidobacteriota bacterium; assembly: GCA_963825245.1. Classification (GTDB taxonomy): domain Bacteria; phylum Acidobacteriota; class Vicinamibacteria; order Vicinamibacterales; family CAVVIG01; genus CAVREM01. The sequence continues at coordinate 145,520 of CAWGSJ010000007.1, read as the reverse complement.
CTTCGACAGCGTCCTCCAGCTCATCGTCCGGACGTCGACCGATCTGCCGCCGGACGTGCGCGCGGCGATGAAGACGTCGCTCGACGCCGAGCCGGCCGGCACGCGCGCGTCGCAGGCGCTGACGATCATCGCGCAGAACATCGACCTCGCCGTCGACGACGAAGGCGCGATCTGCCAGGACACCGGCATGCCGACCTTCGAGGTGCAAGGCGCCGGTCGGCGCCAATCAGATCTGGATGCGCGCAGCAGATCCGCGAGGCGGTCGCCGAAGCGACGCGGCGCGGCAAGCTGCGGCCGAACTCGGTCGATTCGATCACCGGCGAGAACTCGGGCGACAACCTCGGCCCGGGCACGCCGATCATCCACTTCGATCAGTGGGAGCGCGACGACATCGAGATCAAGCTGATCCTCAAGGGCGGCGGCTGCGAGAACACCAACGCGCAGTACGCGCTGCCGGTCGAGCTGCCGCACCTCGGGCCGCGCCGATCGCACGCTCGACGGCGTCAGGAAGTGCATCCTGCACGCGGTCTGGAACGCGCAGGGCAAGGGCTGCAGCCCCGGCGCCGTCGGCGTGTGCATCGGCGGCGATCGCACGTCGGGCTACACGCACGCCAAGGAGCAGCTGTTCCGCACGCTCGACGACGTGAACCCGGATCCGCGGCTGGCCGAGCTCGAAGCGTCGATCATGGCGACGGTCAACAACCTCGAGATCGGCGCGATGGGATTCGGCGGCAAGGTGACGCTCATCGGCTGCAAGATCGGCGCGCTCAACCGGCTGCCGGCCAGCTTCTTCGTCTCGGTCGCGTACGACTGCTGGGCGTTCCGGCGCCTCGGCGTCGTGCTCGACGCGTCGACCGGCGCGATCACGCAGCTGGCTCTACCGCGATCCCGTCGACATCCGATCATCCCGATGCTCGATCAGGCGGGCTTCGCGCGGACCGGCCGCGAGGTCGCGCTGAACGCGCCGCTCACCGACGAGCACGATCCGCGCGCTGAAGGTCGGCGACGTCGTGCTCGTGTCGGGCCGGATGTTCACCGGCCGCGACGCCGTGCACTCGCACCTGATGAAGCACGAGCCGCCGGTCGATCTGCGCGGGTCGGTGCTCTATCACTGCGGTCCGGTCGTCGTGAAGGACAGGCGACGCGTGGCGGGTGACCGCGGCCGGTCCGACGACCAGCATTCGCGAAGAGCCGTATCAGGGCGAGATCATCAAGCGCTACGGCGTGCGCGCGGTGATCGGCAAGGGCGGCATGGGCGCGAAGACGCTCGCCGCGCTCAAGGAGCACGGCGCGGTGTACCTGAACGCGATCGGCGGCGCGGCGCAGTTCTACGCGCGGACGATCACCGGCGGTGGACGGCGTGTCGCTGCTCGAGTTCGGCACGCCGGAAGCGATGTGGCACCTGACGCGTCGAGGACTTCCCGGCGATCGTCACGATGGACGCGCACGGCAACAGCCTGCACAAGGACATCGAGCAGGAGTCGGGCGAGCACCTCGAGGCGATCGGCGGTGAGCTTAGACGTCGTCTGGCGTGAAATCCTTGAGCGGCGGCCGCGCGGTAGCCCTTGTCTCCATCGCCGCCATGTCGAGATCCATCGTCTCGAGATCGGCGATCGCGAGGAGCGGAAACGGCGAGAGCTCGGCGACGTCGACGGTCTTCAGGTAGCCGCCGCAGCCGCCGCAGATCTCGAGGCGGCGGTCGGGGCGATCGGCGCTGCCGGCGCAGCGTGACGAACCGCTCGCCGCCTGCGCCGCAGTAGACGCACGCGTAGGTCGTCAGCTCCCACGCGAGCGCGCAGAACGAGCAGCGCAGGACGCGGTGCGACTCGTGACGACCTCGGCGAGCGCCGGCCACGAGCCGCACGCCGGGCAGTAGCCGTGGCTCCAGGCGGCGAGCGCCGCCGCGCAGCGCCGGATCGGCGCTCGGCGTCAGCAGCGACGCGCTGCAGGGCGTGCGCGAACGGGCTGACGGCCAGCTCGGCGACGAGCCAGACGAGATCGGGCGAGAGGCCGCGATGGGTGGCGCCGGTGCGGATCGCCTCCTGGTCGCGGGTGAAGCGAGGCGGTCAGCAGCGAGCCGGCGTCGAGCCGCGTCTCGACGATCGCGGCCTTGATGTGGTCGGCGGCCTCGCCGGCGCCGCCGCGCGGCGAGCTCGTCGCAGAGGCTGAGCAGCGCCGGCGTCAGCGCCGGCACGGGCAGCGGGATCGGCTCGCCCGGCGAAGCGCCGGGATGCCGCGCGCCAGCTTGGCGGCCAGGTATCGCGGCGGCAGCGACAGCCGCGGGAGCCGGCGCTGCTCGACGGTCTCGGCGAGGTCGACGACGAGCGCGATCAGCTGCCGCTGCAGGGCGACGGCGGGCGCGAGGTCGGGCCGGGCGGCCAGGAGCGCCTGCCCAGCGGCTCGGCCGCGGCAGCCAGCCTGCGCTCGCGCGTCGGCGGCGAGGGGCCGAGGGCCATCGGAAGCGCAATGGTATAATGGTGAGGAATCTGAGGAGAAATCGCGATGATTAACGTGTCGGAAATGGCGGCGACCAAGATCAACGAGCTGCTGACCGAAGAGAACAAGGCCGGCAGCGGCCTGCGCGTGTTCGTCCAGGGCGGCGGCTGCTCGGGCTTCCAGTACGGCCTGATGATCGAGGAAAACGGCCAGGGCGCCGGCGACCAGGTGTACGAGTCGCACGGCGTGAAGCTCTTCGTCGATCCGATCAGCATCCGCTACCTGAAGGGCGCCGAAGTCGACTTCGTCGACACGGTCACCGGCGGCGGCTTCACGATCAAGAACCCGAACGCGACGTCGACCTGCGGCTGCGGCCAGTCGTTCACCACCGAGTAGAGAGGTCCGGCTAACGCCGGACACTACGGCTGGTCGGCGACGGCCGGCCGCTACGCCGGACCCGCGAGATACACTTGGACCGCCCTCTTCCGGACATCGCGAGCCTGCGCCCGGCGGGCGGCAAGCGCTCCAGCAAGCGCGACCGCATCCTCAGCATCTTCCTGCGCCAGGAGGGGCACCTCAGCGCGGACGATCTGTGCGACCTCGTCCGCCGCGAGGATCCGGGGATCGGCCGCGCGACGGTCTACCGCACGCTGCAGTGGATGGTCGGCGCCGGCATCGCCCGCAAGGTCGACTTCGGCGAAGGCCGCTCGCGCTTCGAGCCGGCCTATCGGCATCCGCGGCACTTCCACCTCGTCTGCAACACCTGTCACCGCTCGTCCGAGTTCCTCAGCTCCGACATCGAGTCGCTCGTCGAGGAGATCGCGGCGGCGCGCAACTTCGCCGCGGAACGCACCGTGCTCCAGATCTTCGGCACCTGCGAGGAGTGCCGGACCGGCAAGACAGGTGCCGACCCTCGACGGCGCGACGACCGAGCTCGTGTTCGCGCGCGACGCGCTGCGCATCGCGATCGCCACCGAGCGCAGCGGCCTCGAGTTCTACACGCGCGCGGCCGAGCTGACGACGGATGCGCGGGGCCGTCACGTCTTCCAGCGGCTGGCCGCCGAAGAGCGCGAGCACCTCGGCACGCTCGAGAAGCGGTACGCGGAGCTGCTCGCCGCAGGATCCGCAGCTCGAATCGCGGCCGACGTTCCTGTTCTTCAAGGGCGCGGCGAGCGGCCTGTTCGCCGAGGGCGCCGAGAAGCTGCGCCGCGGCGTCGACGATCAGCAGGCGCTGCTCATCGGCATCAAGTGCGAGCGCGGCTCGCACAAGTTCTTCAAGCGCTACGGCGAGCGGTTCGAAGACTCCGAAGGCAAGCAGATCTTCCTGGAGTTCGCCGACGAGGAGCGCGCGCACCTCGACCTGCTGATCCGCGAGTACCGCGCGCTGCGCGAGCGCCTGGCCGGTTCGAAGGGGAAGGCGGGGCCGAGCCCGAAACTGCTGCGGCCGAACCAGGGCAAGAGCATCGGCGCCGCCCCGCGCCGGGGTCTATCGGGCAAATCCGCGCGTTCCTCGTGATCGATCTTCACACCCACACGACCGCCTCCGACGGCCGCTGCACGCCGGAGGAACTGGTGGCCCGCGCCGCGCGCGCCGGCGTCACCGTGCTGGGCGTCACCGATCACGACACCGTCGCCGGCTGCGAGCCGACGGCCGCGGCCTGCGCAGGCGCCGGCATCGAGTTCGTGCCCGGCATCGAAATCACGGCGGTCGCCGACGGCATCGACGTCCATGTCCTCGGCTACTTCATCGACGCGGCCTCGGCGGCGCTCGGGTCGTTCCTGGCCGAGCAGCGGCAGCGCCGCCTCGATCGCGTGCGCGCGATCGTCGAGCGCCTGGCGGCGCACGGCATCCCGCTCGACGCCGACGCGATCATCGCGCCCGCCGTCGCGAACCCGTCGATGGCCGTCGGCCGGCCGTGGATCGCGCGCGCGCTCGTCGCCGGCGGACACGTCGCCGACACCGGCGAGGCGTTCGAGCGGTGGCTCGCCACGGGCCGCGCCGCGTTCGTGCCCGCGGATGGGTGCGCGGCCCGAGGAAGTCTTTGCCAGAATCCACGAGGCGGGCGGCATTGCGTCGCTCGCGCATCCGGCGCTCGTCGGGCACGACGAGTGGATTCCGGGGTTCGCTGCCGCCGGCCTCGACGCGCTCGAGGCGTATCACTCGGATCACGACGAGGACGGCGACGGCGCGCTATCTCGGCATCGGCGGATCGGCTGGGCCTCGCCGTGTCGGGAGGCTCCGACTTCCACGGCGACGACGAGTCGCACGGACCCGGCGGCCCGGGCAGCGTCGCGCTGCCGCGCGATCGCTTCGATCGGCTCAAAGCGCTCGGTGTGCGGTAAACCACAATGGCCCAGGCGCTTCTGACAGCCGTCGCGCTCGGAACCATCGGCCAGGGGACTGCGGCCGTCCTGGGCCTGCTCGGCACCGATCTCTCGCGTCACATCACCGTCGGTATTTTCTCGACGATGGTCACCCTGCTCGCCCACTCGATGATGATGTTCTATCTCATCGGCAAGGGCAAAGCGGTGAAGGATGCGATGGCCGAAGGCGGATTGACCGGCGACTACTTCCGCCGGATCGCGATCGCGCGCAAGCCGGTGTTCTCCGTCGGGACGCTCGCGATGGCGATGACGATGGTGACCGCGATCCTCGGGCGCGAGCGTCGACACCGGCGTGCTGCCGCCGATCGTCCACGGGATGATCGCCTACGCGGCGGTCGCTGCCAACCTCGCCGCGGCGAAGATCGAGATCGACGCGCTCGGCGAATCGAGCCGCGTCGTCAACGAGGTCAACCGGCTGCTCGGTTCGTGAGCGCCGTCCTCGAGCTCTCACACCTCGTCAAGGACTATCGCGGCCTGCGGCCGTTGCGCATCGAGGGCTTCGTCCTCTCCGATCTCGATCAAGCCGCGATCCTCGGGCTCGATCGGCCCGCCGCCGAAACGCTCATCAACCTGATCACGGGCGCAGCGCTGCCCGACTCGGGAGAAATTCGCGTGTTCGGCCGGCGTACCGCAGATATCACCGACAGCACCGACTGGCTGGCGGTCGTCGATCGCTTTGGCATCGTGACGGAACGCGCGGTCCTGCTCGATGGGCTGTCGGCCGTCCAGAACCTCGCGCTGCCGTTTTCGCTCGATATCGAACCGCCGTCCGACGATCTCCGTTCGAAGGCGACCGCCCTGGCGCGCGAGGTCGGCCTGGCGGAGGCCGACTGGGATCGGATGGCGGGATCGCTCGACGGCATCGGACGCGCCCGCCTGCGATTGGGACGCGCACTGGCACTGGCGCCAGGGGTCCTGTTGCTCGAGCATGCGACCGTTGGCGTGGAGCGGCCGTCAGTGGTTGCGCTCGCGCGCGACGTGCGCCGCGCGGCGGCCCGCCGCAACATCGCTACTCTGGCGTTCGGCGCGGACCCCGAGTTCGCTGGTGCGGTTGCCGATCGTGTGCTGACGCTCGATCCCGCCACGGGGCGGCTGGCGGCCCGGCGGAGACGGTGGTTTATGTAGAATGTGCCGCAAAGGAGATTCGCGCATGAATGGCAGAACATTGCAGTGGCTGGCCCTGGGCCTGACCGTCGCGGCCTCGGCCGCGTGCGGCGGTAGCGAGCCCGAGTCGGCCGCGACGAGTACATCGGCGGCGCCCCCGGCGGCGACCGCTGCCAAGCCCGCAGCATCCTCGTCATCGCCGCGGGTGTTTTACGTCGAGCCGGCGGACGGCGCCACGGTCAAGAGCCCCGTGAAGCTTCGATTCGGAATCGAGAACTACGAGCTCGCCGCCGTGCCCCAGGGCGATATCACCGCGGCGAGGCCGCGAATGGGCCATCACCATGTCGGCGTCGACACCGAGTGCCTCCCGCCCGGTACGGTCATCCAGAAGGCGAATCCGTGGGTCCATCACGGCGGAGCCCAGACGGAGATGGATATGCAGCTGACACCCGGGAAGCACAGGCTGACACTCCAGCTTGGCGACGACACGCACACGACCATCGCGGGTCTGTGCTCCTCCATCACGGTCAATGTAGTCGAGTAAACGAGGTCAGCGTCGCGGATGAGCTTGGCAGGTTTCCTACGGAACAAGAATTGATTGTTCCGATGCGGGCGCGGGGCCCAAGGAGACTCGTATGCCAGGCGGCCAAATCAAGCGACTCGTGCGGGATCGTGGGTTCGGGTTCATTCGCGACGACGGCGGGCAGGAGTGGTTCTTTCACCGGAGCTCGGTGGAGGGCAACTTCGACCAACTCAACGAAGGACAGCGCGTGGTGTTCGAGGAGGAACCCTCGGCGAAGGGGCCGCGCGCTGGAAACGTCCGTTCGGAGAACTGACACGAACGAGCTCGTACTCTCCATCCGCCGCTCATGACAGTCCACCGGAAGCGAACGGGGTCCGGTGGCCCTCCCGGTCTTCAAAATCGGCTGCTCCCCGTTTGCGCGGGGAGGCTGGGTTCGACTCCCAGGCGCTTCCGCCAGTCTTGCGTGGAAAAGAAAAACGGCCCGGAGCAATTGCTCCGGGCCGCTGATTGATGGTCGTGATGGTCGTGAGTCGAGCCGTCAGCCTTCGATCAGGCGCACGTCGCCGGCGCGAGGGCCCTTCCCTGAATCCTCGGGCGTAAACTCCACGCGCTGCCCTTCGCGAAGCAACTCGAACACCGCACCTCTGACGGCGCTGCGGTGAAAGAAGTGTTCGATTCCGCCTTCGTCGCGGATGAAGCCGAACCCTTTGTCGATCAGGAGCCGAGCGATTGTGCCGGTAGGCATACCCGAAGCCCTCCGAATGGGTCCAGCTCTGATGAGCTGGAAAGCGGGCGCCAGTCTAGGCACGTTCCAGAACGGAAGTCAAGCGAACGCCCCGCCGTTTTCAGCCGAAGTTCGGTCCCCCCAAATACTTGCCACGTTTCGGGATCCTCCGGATTTTCGTCCTCGTCGTCCTCGTCATCTTCATCGTCTTCGTCGCCGAACTCGTCGTCAATGTCGTCGTCTTCGTCGTCCTCCGCGAACCAGGCCGGGGTTTCCTCCGAATAGTCGTGCGCGGGATCGTAGGTTGTCATGTCGTCGGCTCCGTGACGGCTTTCGGCTTCGGCGGGGCGGGCGGCGGATAAGTCGTCCAGAAATGCCGGCCGCATTTCGGGCACACCCAGAATTGATCCGGCGTCCACGGCTGACCAGGACCCGGATCGCGCATGTCCATCTGGGTGCCGCATCGCATGCAGCGGATTTGCAGGTTCGCATCGCTCATGAATGGCGATTCTAGCGCATGATCGAAGGATGATTCCGGCGCTGGTGCTCGCCGCGGGGAAGTCGTCGCGCATGGGGCGCACGAAGGCCCTGCTCCCGCTCGGCGGCGAGACGTTCGTGTCGCACATCGTTCGCACGTTTCGCTCCGCCGGAGTGGAGGACGTCGTCGTGGTCGTAGGCCACGACGCGGAGCTCGTGTCGAATGCGCTCAGCGGGATGGACCTCGCGCCGCGCGTGATCCTGAACACGGACTACGAGTCGGGACAGTTGTCGTCGATCCTCGCCGGCCTGCGCGCGGTCGATCGGCCTGGTGTTGCCGCCATGCTGATGACGCTGGTCGACGTGCCGTTAGTGTCGGCGGAGACCGTGCGCGCCGTGCTCATGCGTTACCGGTCGACGTCGGCGCCGGTCGTGCGGCCAGTGAACGGCGACCGGCATGGTCATCCGGTCCTCATCGACCGCCGTTTGTTCGGGCAGTTTCGCGGTGCTGACTCAGCGAGCGGCGTCAAGCCGATCGTGCGCGCGCACGCCTCAGCCGTGGGAGATGTCGAGGTGCTCGATGAAGGCGCCTTTACCGACATTGACACACCAGAAGACTACGCGGCCGTGGCGGACAGAATGTGAATGGTTGACGTGAACTACTTGCGCCGGCGCTCGGGCGACACACTGATGGGCTGACGGACGTTCTCGTCGTCCTCGGGTGTTCGGCGCATTTCCGGATAAGCATATCCCTGCACGATCAGCCAGCTCCCGACCGTTGCCGACACATCGCAGACCCTTCCCAGCCGCAAAGTGTCGAGGCTGACGCCCTCGATGTCGTGCTCGCGGGGTTTCGCGATGATCCGGACGCGCACACCTCTACCCTTGTTCCGCATTTTTGAGCAATGGTGATGCCAGACGCTGCGAGCTGATCGGAGGCGCACGCACGATTGCGTTGTGTCCGATGTTCTAATCGCCGTTCTCACTGTTCACCTCAGGTCACGACTCCCAAGTTGCCCGATTCGTAAGTCAAGTGCCGAGGATGTATGCGCCTCGATGGGCGGATCGCGATTCCGCCCCAGTCGCTGCAGCAATTTACGGGCACTGACCTCTCGGTCCCGACCGTGCACTCCCTTCGCCGCCGCGTGTGCGCGGCCGACTCCTCCATTCGCTAAAACGTGTCAAACAGACTCCGTCCTTCTGCGATTTTGATCGTTGCGATGCTCTGGGCCTCGGTGGCAGCGGCCCAGCCCGTACTGAATCCGCGGTTCGTCGAATTCAACGCGTCGGCCGATCACTCGACGAACGCGCCCACTGGTGAGCCGCTCGTTACCCGTTACGATCTCGAGTTCTACAACATCGGCGCCCCGTCGCCGTTCCAGACCAACCCGCTGGGTAAACCCACACCGAACACCAGCGGCGTCATCCGGATCGACCTGACCACCACGTTTGCTGGTCTGCCGACGGGCGTCACCTACGAGGCTCGAGTCGTGGCGGTGGGGCCGGGCGGAGTCGGCCGCAGCGGCCTCTCGAACCAGTTCGCCTTCACGAATCCCTGTACCGTGACACTTGCGCCGACCGGCACGTCGGCGGGAGCGTCAGCCAGCACAGGGAGTGTGAGCGTCTCGACCGGGGCCGGGTGTGCCTGGACTGCGACGAGCAATGCCGCCTGGGTCACGATCTCGAGCGGCGGCTCAGGATCGGGAAACGGAACGGTCAACTATTCGATTGCGGCCAACGCGTCACCGAGCCCACGAAGTGCGGCGCTCACCATCGGTGGACAAACTTTCAATATTTCGCAGGCCGCCGGTTGCACCTACACGATCTCGCCGAGCAGCCTGTCCGTCACGTCGGATGCGCGCACCGGGACAGTTTCGGTGACAGCGGGCGCGGGATGCGCCTGGACCGCTGCCAGTTCTGCATCGTGGATCACGGTGACGAGTGGAGCGAGCGGCAGCGGCAACGGTTCGGTCGGCTACAACATCGCCGCGAATACGACTATTTCGCCGCGCACCGGCGTGGTCACGATAGCGGGGCAGGCGTTTACCGTCACACAGGCGGGCATCCCGTGCACGTCGACCATCTCGCCAACCGGCGTGTCGGTTGCCGCGGCATCGGCGACAGGCAACATAGCGGTTTCAATCCCGGCCGGGTGTGCCTGGACGGCCGTGGACGATGCATCGTGGGTGTCGATTACGAGCGGCGCGAGCGGAACCGGCAATGGCACCGTGGCCTACAGCATCGCGGCCAATCCCAACACCACGCAGCGTACCGCCACCATTACTGTCGCCGGTCAGTCATTCGGCATCACGCAGGCGGCGGTGGTGTGCAGCACGACGATCTCGCCGACGGCGAGCTCGCCGACCGCGGCCGGCGGGGCGGGGACGGTGGCGGTGACGGCGAACGCGGGGTCGTGCGCGTGGACCGCGGCCAGCAACGCGCCGTGGATCACCATTACGGCCGGTGCGAGCGGCACCGGGAACGGCAGCGTGTCGTACAACGTGGCCACCAATGCGCTGACGAGCAGCCGCACCGGCACGATGACGATTGCCGGGCAGACGATGACGGTGACGCAGGCGGGGGCGCCGTGCACATACACCATCTCGCCGACGGTGTCGTCGCTGGGGCCGGCGGCCTCGACGAACACGATTGCGGTGACCGCGCCGGCGGGCTGCGCGTGGACCACCAGTGAGAGCGCCACCTGGATTTCGATAACCGGCGGGGCGTCGGGCACCGGGAACGGGACGGTGACCTACAGCGCGACGGCAAACCCGACGATCACGGCGCGCAATACGACGATGACGATCGCGGGGCAGAGCTTCGACGTGACGCAGGCGGGTCAGCCCTGCACCTACACGCTGACGCCGGCGGGCGCGTCGGTGCCGGCGACGGCGACGACCGGGACGGTGGATGTGGCGGCGCTGGGCGGCTGCGCCTGGACGGCGAGCTCGTCGGCGGCGTGGGTGACGATTACGAGCGGGGCGAGTGGCAGTGGCAACGGCCCGGTTGGCTACTCGGTGGCCGCCAACCCGGCCACGAGTTCGCGGACGGCGACGCTGACGATCGGCGGCCAGTCGTTCACCATCACCCAGGCCGCTGCGCCGTGCGTGTATACGGCGAGCCCGGCGACGCCGTCGTTCCCTGCGAGCGGCGGCCCCGGCACGGTCACGATGACGACGCTGGCCGGCTGCGCCTGGAGCGCGACGACCAGCGCGCCCTGGATCACGATTGGCGGCACCGGCGCTGGCTCGGGCAGCGGGACGTTCGACTACACCGTCGCCGCCAACGCCGTCCCCACCGCCCGCAGTGGGACGATTGCGGTGGCCGGCCAGATCGTGACGGTGTCGCAGGCGGCCGCGCCGTGCACCTACACGCTATCGCCGGCGAGCGTCTCGGTGGGGTCTGCTGCGGCGACGGGGACGTTCTCGATGGCGGCGACGGCGGGCTGCGCCTGGACCGCGACGAGCAGCGCGCCGTGGCTGACGGTTACGAGCGGCGCGAGCGGCAATGGCAACGGCACGGTTGGCTACTCGGTGGCGGTGAATCCGAATACGACGTTGCGGACGGCGACGATCAGCGCCGGCGGACAGACGTTCACGGTGACGCAGGCGGCGGTGGTGTGCAGCACGACGATCTCGCCGACGGCGAGCTCGCCGACCGCGGCCGGCGGGGCGGGGACGGTGGCGGTGACGGCGAACGCGGGGTCGTGCGCGTGGACCGCGGCCAGCAACGCGCCGTGGATCACCATTACGGCCGGTGCGAGCGGCACCGGGAACGGCAGCGTGTCGTACAACGTGGCCGCCAATGCGCTGACGAGCAGCCGCACCGGCACGATGACGATTGCCGGGCAGACGATGACGGTGACGCAGGCGGGGGCGCCGTGCACATACACCATCTCGCCGACGGTGTCGTCGCTGGGGCCGGCGGCCTCGACGAACACGATTGCGGTGACCGCGCCGGCGGGCTGCGCGTGGACCACCAGTGAGAGCGCCACCTGGATTTCGATAACCGGCGGGGCGTCGGGCACCGGGAACGGGACGGTGACCTACAGCGCGACGGCAAACCCGACGATCACGGCGCGCAATACGACGATGACGATCGCGGGGCAGAGCTTCGACGTGACGCAGGCGGGTCAGCCCTGCACCTACACGCTGACGCCGGCGGGCGCGTCGGTGCCGGCGACGGCGACGACCGGGACGGTGGATGTGGCGGCGCTGGGCGGCTGCGCCTGGACGGCGAGCTCGTCGGCGGCGTGGGTGACGATTACGAGCGGGGCGAGTGGCAGTGGCAACGGCCCGGTTGGCTACTCGGTGGCTGCCAATGGGACCACGAGTCCGCGGACCGGAACGCTGACGATTGGCGGCCAGCCGTTCACGATCACCCAGGCCGGAGGAACCTGCACATATACAGCGAGTCCAGCGACGCAATCGTTTACGGACAGCGGTGGTCCCGGCACGGTCACGATGACGACGCTGGCCGGCTGCGCCTGGAGCGCGACGACCAGCGCGCCCTGGATCACGATTGGCGGCACCGGCGCTGGCTCGGGCAGCGGCACATTCGGATACACGGTGGCCGCGAATCCGGTTGCCACCCCGCGGAACGGGACGATCGCCGTCGGCGGGCAGGTTGTGACGATCTCGCAGAATGCCGCGCCGTGCAGCTACACGCTGTCGCCAGCGAGCGTCTCGGTGGGGTCGGGTACGGCGACAGGGACGTTCTCGATGGCGGCGACGGCGGGCTGCGCCTGGACGGCGACGAGCAGCGCGCCGTGGCTGACGGTCACGAGCGGCGCGACCGGCAGTGGCAACGGCACGGTTGGCTACTCGGTGGCGGCGAATCCGAATACGACGCTGCGGGCAGCGACGATCAGCGCCGGCGGGCAGTCATTCACGGTGACGCAGGCGGCGGTGGTGTGCAGCACGACGATCTCGCCGACGGCGAGTTCACCGACCGCGGCCGGCGGTGCGGCGACGGTGGCGGTGACGGCGAACGCGGGGTCGTGCGCGTGGACCGCGGCCAGCAACGCGCCCTGGATCACCATTACGGCCGGCGCGAGTGGCAGCGGCAGCGGCAGCGTCGACTATACGGTCGCCGCCAATACTTCGACGACCGGGCGCACCGGCACGATGACGATTGCCGGGCAGACGATGACGGTGACGCAGGCGGGTGCCCCCTGCAGCTACGCGATCTCGCCGACGGTGGCCTCGCTCGGGCCGGAAACGGCGATCAACACGGTCGCGGTGACTGCCTCGGCGGGCTGCGCGTGGACCACCAGTGAGAGCGCCACGTGGATTTCGATAACCGGCGGGGCGTCGGGCACCGGGAACGGGACGGTGACCTACAGCGTGACGGCGAACCCGACGATCACGGCGCGCAACGCGACGATGACGATCGCGGGGCAGAGCTTCGACGTGACGCAGGCCGGTCAGCCCTGCACCTACACGCTGACGCCGGCGGGTGCGTCCGTGCCAGCCACGGCATCGACTGGCTCCCTCGCGGTAGCCGCTCTCGGTGGATGTGCGTGGACGGCAACGTCGCCCGACCCGTGGGTGACGATAACGAGCGGCGCAAGCGGTACTGGTAACGGGACAGTTGGCTATTCGGTGGCCGTCAACGCTGCCGCCAGTCCGCGGACCGCGACGCTGACGATCGGCGGCCAGCCGTTCACGATCACCCAGGCCGCGGCGCCATGCACCTACCTGGCGACGCCGACGACGCATTCGATCCCGGCCTCGGGCGGGCCCGGTACGGTGACGCTGTCAACCCAGGCCGGCTGTGTCTGGAACGCAACCACGAACGCACCGTGGATCACGATCAGCGGCACCGGCGCCGGCACTGGGAGCGGGACGGTCGATTTCGCCGTCGCAGCAAACCTGGACGGCCTCGGCCGCAGCGGAACGATTGCCATCGGCGCGCAAATCGTCACCGTGTCGCAGGCGGCGGCGGCGTGCACCTATGTGTTCTCGCCCGCGAGCGTGTCTGTCGGATCGGACGTCTCGACGGGCAGCTTCTCTGTCGCGGCAAACAACGGGTGCGCGTGGACCGCGTCCAGCAGCGCGCCGTGGTTGACGATCACGAGCGCCCCGAGCGGAAGCGGGAACGGCACCATTGCGTACAACGTCGACGCCAATCCGACCACTGCGCCGCGCTCGGCAACGATCAGCGCCGGGACCGGAACGTTCAGCGTGACGCAGTCGTCGGCCGCCTGCACCTATACCCTGTCGTCAACGAGTCTTTCGGTGGCGTCAGCGGCCTCGACCGGGAGCATTACGGTGACGTCGGTCGCCGGGTGCTTATGGACCGCGGCGAGCGCCGACTCGTGGATCACGGTCACAAGTGGCGCAACTGGCGCCGGTAACGGCACCGTGGCGTTGTCGATTGCCGCGAACACCGGGGCCACGCCGCGCACCGGCACGGTGACGATTGCGGGTCAGACGGTCACCGTGACCCAGCAAGGTGTTTCTTGCACGACGACGATTTCGCCGACAAGCGTGACCGCTCCCGACAACCTGACGACCGGGAGTGTCGGTGTCACATCGCCAGCGGGTTGTGCGTGGACCGCGGCCAGCAATGCCCCGTGGATCACGATCGATTCAGGCGCGACCGGCACTGGCCCCGGTGCAGTGACATATACAATCGCCGCCAACACTGCTACGACGGTCCGGACAGGTTCGATGACCATCGGTGGACAGACCTTTGACGTGAGCCAGGCCGGCCGCTCCTGCCAGGCGAACTTCAACCCGAGCAGCACGTCGATTGCGGCGGCCGGCGGCGCAGACACGGTGGATGTGCTGATCGGCAGCGGGTGCAACTGGACCGCGAGCGCCTCTCAACCGTGGATTTCCATTACGTCCGGTGGAACGGGCACCGGTCCGGGCACGATTGGTTTCGCCCTTCAGCCGAACACCGGTGCGCTCATCCGCACCGCGACGATTGCGATCGGCAACAGGCTCTTCCAGATTTCGCAGGACGGCACGTGCGCATATTCGCTGTCGCCGTTGAGCGTTTCGACGGGGGGGTCGACCTCGACCTCGAACGTTCTCGTCCTTACAACAGCCGGCTGCAGCTGGACCGCCGCCAGCAACGCTCCATGGCTCAGCGTGGTGTCCGGCCAATCGGATACCGGCAGCGGCACCGTGACCCTGGGCGTGACCACGAACACCACGGGGAGCGCGCGCATCGGGACAGCGACGATTGCGGGACAGATCTTTACGTGGACTCAAAACGCCTGCAGTTACTCGGTGTCGCCGGCGACGGTTTCGGCGAGCGCCAACGGCTCGACCAGCAACGCGTTCATCTCCACGGCTTCAACATGCGACTGGTCCGCCTCGAGCAACGTGCCCTGGATTACGATGCCGAACGGTAGCACGGGAGCAGGCACCTCCTGGCTGCAGTACACCGTGGCGTCGAACCCGAATCCCACTCCGCGTTCGGGCGTGCTCACCATCGCCGGACGGACGCTGACCGTGAACCAGAACGCCGCCGCGTGTTCGTTCACCGTGACTCCGGCCGAGATCGACGTCGCGAAAAGCGGCGGCGCGGTGACCCTGACCGTGTCAGGCCCCTCCGGCTGTTCGTGGACGGTCCAGAACACGCTGAGCTGGGTGACCGACACTCCCGATCAAGGCACGGGGAGCGGCACTGTGACGCTGCAGATTGCCGCCAACCCGCTTCAGTTCCCGCGGTCGGCCACGATTAACGTCGCCGGCGAGCTGATCATCATCAGGCAGAGCAATGTCGATGGGCTGGCCGCGCCCGTGAACCCGAGGATCGTCGTGCAGTAGGAGGGGGAACAATCCCCCGCGGCTGAGCGTCCAGTTCCTCATGGCGCCAGCTCAAACCGGCGAAACGCTCCTGCGGAAACCGCTCAGGCTGTGGCCCGGCGTGGCGCTCGCGGCCGCGCTGGTGGTTACCCGATACGTTCTTCCGCCCCTCATTCCCGACGCCACGCTGTTCTCGTTGCCGCTCGGGATGATTGCGGTCATCGCCGGGATGGTGTGCGCCCTGGCGATCGCGGCCTGGTGGATGTTCTTCAGCAGGGCGGCATGGGCCGAGCGGCTCGGCGCGATCATCCTCATGGGTGTCGCGCTGTTCGCGACATCGCGCCTCGTTCACGAATCGATTGCCGGCGGCATGATGGGGATGATGTTGCCGATGTACGCCGTCCCGGTCGCGACGCTGGCTCTCGTCGCCTGGGCGGTGGCCACCCAACGACTCGCGAATGGGCCTCGGCGCGCGCTGATGGTCGCCACGATTCTGCTCGCGTCCGGAGTCTTCACCGTCATGCGCACCGAGGGGATCTCCGGCAGTGGCGGCGCGCAGCTCGCGTGGCGCTGGACGGAGACGGCCGAGGAGCGCCTCCTGGCAGCGGCGGCTTTTCATGAGCCTGCAGCACCATCGAGGACCGAACATGTCGGTCATACACGTGGCAGGACAGCACCCGAGTGGCCTGGCTTCCGCGGAGCGCGGCGGGACGGCGTCGTCAGCGGTGTGCGGATCAGCACCGACTGGTCGGCATCGCCGCCAGTCGAGTTGTGGCGTCGTCCGATCGGGCCAGGGTGGTCGTCGTTCGCGGTTGGCAGCGATCTTCTCTACACGCAGGAACAGCGCGGTGACGACGAGATCGTGGCCAGCTACAACATGACCACCGGCAAGCCGGTCTGGTGGCACCGGGACGCGGCGCGGTTCTGGGAGTCGAATGCCGGCCCCGGCCCGCGCGGAACGCCGACGCTGAGCCACGGTCGCGTCTACGCGCTGGGTGCGACCGGGATCCTCAATGTGCTCGATGCACAAAGCGGCAGCGTCGTGTGGTCTCGCAACGTGCCGTCGGACAGCGGCGTCGCTGTTCCGGACTGGGGCTTCTCGAGTTCTCCGCTTGTCGTTGACGACCTCGTGATCGTTGCCGCCTCCGGGAAGCTCATTGCGTACGATGTGGCCACGGGCTCTCCGCGCTGGAAGGGACCGGCGCGCGGCGGCAGCTACAGTTCGCCTCAACTCTCGACGATCGACGGAGTACCCCAGGTCGTTCTGCTCAGCTATTCCGGTGCGACGAGCGTCGCGCCGGCCGACGGCACGGTCCTCTGGCAGCACGACTGGCCCGGCAGCACCATCGTGCAGCCGGGCGTTGCGGGCGACAACCTCCTGATCAGCAACGGCGGCGGGATGGGTGGATACGCCACGCGGCGGATCGCGGTCGTGCATGGTCCTGCCGGGTGGAGCGCGGAAGAGCGCTGGACATCGAACACGTTGAAGCCCGACTTCAACGACTTCGCCGTTCACAAGGGCCATGCCTTCGGCTTCGACGGCAGCCTCCTCGCGTGCATCAGCGTCGAAGATGGGAAGCGCGTCTGGAAGGGCGGCCGCTACGGAAAGGGTCAACTCGTCTTGTTGCCCGACCAGGATCTCCTGCTGGTGCTCTCGGAGGAGGGCGAGCTGGCGCTCGTCAATGCGACGCCCGACGAGTTCAAGGAGCTCGCGCGGTTCCAGGCGATCGACGGCAAGACCTGGAATCACCCGGCGCTCGTCGGAGACGTGCTCCTGGTCCGCAATGGCCAGGAGATGGCCGCGTTCCGCCTGTCGCGCGCCGAGCGCTGACGCGGCGCCGCTCACCTGCTCATCGCCGCGTACCGGCCCCACGAATCGCGCGCGTCAGCGCGGCTGCTGAATCGCCGCGGAAGCGCGCCTGAAGCAGGCGGACGATCGGGTAACCGACTCGCGCCGCCGCGGCGCGCGGCCACGAAACGGCCTTGATCCGATACATCACCTGGCTGGTCGCCGGCTCGATGAAGACCTCGAACAGTTCCTCGCCACCCTCGGCATGATTGGTCAGGGTGCCGTACGCGAAGCCGTACCGCTGCGTGTCACCAGATGCGCTGCCGACGGTGTACAGGACCCGGCATCCGTTCAGGGACCAGAACCCGAGATGGCGAATGAGTACCGCCACGACGCCCCCGACTGACACGCTCGCTCCCTGCGGATACACCGTCACCCAGTTCATGCCGTAGTGCTTCCACGACATGAGCGCCCGCCGGGCCTGTTCGAAATCCTTGCGGCCCGAACCAATGGCCACAACGTGCTCGTCCCGATCGCCGCGGTGCGTTCCTGACATCGCGATGCCGACAGGGTCATAAGAGAGCGGCAGCTTTTCCGAGCTGCGAAGAAATCGGTCGATGGCGAGCTGCGACGGCCGAACCGGCAGAAACATCAGCCTGAAACCGGAGGTCCGAACAGGGCCTCACGAATCAGCTCATCGACCGAGATCACGAATCGCCGAACGGGCGGCAGCCGCACGGCGAGGGCCGCAGAAGGCAACAGTTGCCGGGTGAGCGCTACGAGCGCCGTCGTCGCGCGCTGGTTGCGGCTCTTGTCCAGCAGCCACCAGAGAAGCACCGCCAGGTGGACGAGGTACAGGAGCCGGCCGAGCGCTTCGGACAACGGTTGCTTCGGCGAGTCGTTCGCTCCGGTGACCGCCTGTTCGAACACCCGCTGCACGCGCAGGCGCGAGAACGCAGTGCTCGCGGCGAAGATGCCCTCTTCGGGATCGCTGACCAGGACCGGCGTCAGCGCGCGAAGCGCAAGCTCGTGCGGCTCGAGGACCTCCAGGCTGGTGGTCAGCGCGAACATGAAGCGCTCCCGCCAGGTTCCAGGCGGGAGGTCCAACGTCCGGCGCGCGTATTGCGCCGACAGTTCGTCGTAGAGCGCGATGACAATCGCTTGCTTGCTCGGGAAGTAGCGATAGAGGAGCCCGACGCTCACGTCCGCGGCGCTGGCGATATCCCTGAGCGTCGTGGCCTCGTAGCCGCGATCCGCGATCAGCCGGATCGCGGTGCCATACAGCCGCTCCTTCGCTGCCGCGCCCTGCGGGGTTTGCCCCGGGGGCCGCCCTCGTCCTCGCCGCTTGACATTTTCAGTGAACATGTTCATTAATATTAAAGCATGGCCAAGGAACACGCGCAAGCCCCAGCCGGCTCCAGCGGTGCCCACCTGGTGCTCTACGACGGCGTCTGCGGCCTGTGCAACCGCCTCCTGCAGTTTCTGCTCGCGCACGATCGGCGCGCCGTTTTCAGCTTCGCGCCGCTGCAGGGTCCGACAGCAAAGTCTCTGGTTGCGCGCTTCGGGGGCAATCCGGACGACCTCACGACGCTCTACGTTTGCGCGAACTTTCGTACAGACGACGCGCGCGTTATGGCTAAGAGCGACGCGGCACTCTTCGTCGCGCGCGAGCTTGGATGGCCGTGGAGAGCTCTGACGGCCGCCCGTGTCGTGCCGAAGGTCCTCCGCGACGCCCTCTACGACGTTGTCGCCCGGACCCGCTATCGCGTCTTCGGCCGCTACGAGCAGTGCCTCGCGCCGCGTCCGGAATTCCGCAGTCGGTTCGTGGAATGACCGGGAGGTCAAGATGAAGATCGTTATCGCGGGAGGATCGGGACAGGTCGGGACCATTCTGGCCCGTGCATTTCACGGCGGCGGAGATGAGGTGGTTGTTCTGAGCCGCCGATCCGGTGTCGGCACGCCGTGGCGCGTCGTCACGTGGGACGGCAAATCACTCGGCGACTGGCAGCGCGAACTCGACGGATCGGACGTCGTCATCAATCTTGCGGGGCGCAGCGTCAATTGCCGTTATACATCGGCACGTCGCAAGGACATCGTCGAGTCGCGCGTGCTTTCGACGCGCGTCGTCGGAGCGGCAGTGGCACAGGCCTCGCGGCCGCCTCGCCTGTGGCTCCAGGCGAGCACCGCGACCATCTACGCGCACCGCTACGATCGTCCCAACGACGAGTGACTCGGGCGTACTCGGCGGCGCCGAACCCGGCGCGCCTGAAACCTGGAAGTTCAGCATCGACGTCGCGCGTGCCTGGGAGTCTGCGTTCGACCAGGCCGTGACGCCGCGCACTCGAAAGGTGGCGCTGCGGTCGGCGATGACGATGAGTCCCGACGCTGGCGGGATCTTCGACACGCTACTCGGTCTCGTTCGCCGCGGCCTTGGCGGTGCCGCCGGCGACGGGCGGCAGTACGTCTCGTGGATACACGAAGACGATTTCGTGTCAGCTGTTCGATGGCTGATCGATCACGAGGACGTCAGCGGCGTCGTGAACCTCGCCGCGCCGCATCCCCTACCGAACGCGGAATTCATGCGGGTGTTGCGCGGCGCCTCGGGCGCGTCGATTCGGACTGCCGGCGAGCAGATGGATGCTGGAGCTCGGCGCGCTGTTCATGCGCACCGAGACCGAGCTCATCCTGAAAAGCCGTCGGGTCGTTCCGGCTCGGCTGCTGGAACGCGGATTCGAATTCAAATACCCGCACTGAGGCGACGCGGCGCGCGATCTGTATGAGCGATGGACGATGATGAACGCCGAAAGCCGGGCCTGATGGCCCGGCTCGCCAAGGAGGGTTTGCCCCCGAAATGTCGTGACCCCCTCCGAACGTCCGGCGGCAGTCCCGTTACTGAAGGGGCTGAAATAACGACGACCGTCGCCTCAGGTCAGGCTGATCGGGCCATGTCCAGCGGCGGGACGGCCGCGAGCGGCTGGACGGAAGTATACCGGCGCCGGCACCGGGAATCCAGCGTCCGTGAACGTCTCGCGAATCAGCCGATTGGTGTCGAAGTACACCTGCCAGTAATGCTGGTTGCTGCAGTAGGGCCGCACGCAGAGCAGCGGCCCGGCAGGGGTGAACTGCAGCACGTCGACGTCCGGCGCCGGAGACGACAGGACGTTCGGAATCGCCGACAGCCGCTGCTTGATCAGCCGGATCGCATCACGGTGATCGACCGCGTTGTTGATCGTCGCCGTCAGATCGACGCGTCGGTACGGGTTCGCGGAGTAGTTCTGGATCGTGTCCGAGAAGATCTTGTTGTTGCCGACGAGCGTCTGCACGTTGTCCGGCGGTGTTGATGACCGTGCCGAACAGCCCGATCGCCTCGACGATGCCGGTGACGCCGCCGGCGCTGCACGATGTCGCCGACCTTGAACGGACGCAGAAAAACGAGGAAGACGCCAGCCGCGAAGTTCGCCAGCAGGCCGCCCCACGCCACGCCGATCGCGACGCCGCCGGCGGCGAGCAGCGCGGCGAATGTCGTCGTCTCGACGCCGAAGAAGCCGAGGATGGCGACGACCAGCACGACGTTCAGGACGATCTTGCAGCGCGGTCTGGAAGTAGCGCGTCAGCGTGAGATCGACCTTCTGCCTGCGTGAACGCGGCGGCGTCAAGCGGAGCGCGAACGAGATCAGCCAGCGGCCCACGAGCAAGAGCACGGCTGCGCCGATGACCTTCCAGGCGACGGCGACGAGCGTCACGCTCGCGTTTTCAAGAAGCGTGTTCATGTCCATGATGATCCCCCGGTTGACGTTCCTCGAGCCTCGCCGTTGTGCAAGCGACGCGCCAGCGTGAGCTTATGGCGTCGGGGCGCCAGCCACGACTCAGCGAGTAGAATGGACCACGAACTCGAACGGTCGAGCGTAGAATGGCATTGAATTGGCTCGCGATGGCGCGGCAGAGTCATCGCCGACCTTGCGTCGGAAATCCGTCGTCCTTGTTCGGCAGACGCTCACGAACGGCTGGAGCCGATCACGAAATGTCGTGATCGGCCGCCGCTGCCGGGCGATCCGTCGATGGCCGCTTGCGGCCATTCTCTTGTGTGCGTCTGTTTCGGCCATCGTCCTGGCGCAGGCGCCCGCCGCTGTCGCTCGTCTCGACGGCGTGGACGCCCTTCACGAACGAGCCAGGTCAGCCCCGGTTTGCCCTCGACCTGGTCGAAGCGGCGCTTGGACGGACCATGCGCACGGCGAAGACGACGATCGTCCCGCCGGCGCAATTCACGACCGCTCTCCTTTCAGGAAAGTTCGACGGCAGCGCGGCCGCGTGGAAGGACGCCGAGCGCGAGCGCGTACTGGTCTTTTCCCAGCCCTACCTCGAGAACCGACTGGTGCTGGTCGGCCGCTTCGGCGCGGACGTGTCGGCGAAGACGCTGGCCGATCTCAAGGGCAGGCGCGTGGCGATTGTCGAGGGCTACTCGTACGGCGACGCGGTGGACAAATCCGGCGCCACCTTCGTGCGGGCCGCCAGCGAAGAAGAGAGCCTCGCACTTCTGCTCAAGCTCGCCGTCGACTACACGCTGATGGACGATCTCGTCGTTGACTACATCGTCAGAAACTACCCGAAGGAGTCGGCGACGCAGGCTGCAGATCGGTTCGACACCGCTCGTCACGCGCGAGCTCTACCTCGCGATTCGACGGACGCGGCCGGACGCCCAGGCCATCATCGACGGCTTCAATGCCCAGCTGCCGCGCATGATCGCCGACCGCACCTACCACCGCCTGCTGCACGTCGAGTGGATTCGGCGCCGACGTCAACGGCGACGGCGTCCCCGAGTACGTACCGGCGAGCGATCGCCCGGGTGCGGCCGAACCGCAGCGGGTCTACACGCTTTTCTCGAGCCCCTCGAGTCCTGGCTGAAGATCGACTCGCTGCCGAAGCTGCAGACGCCGACGAAAGAGTCCAACAAGCCCGGGTTCTACGTCGGCGGCAACATCTACACCGACTGGGCGAGCGTGCCCGAGAACTACAAGACCACCAACTCGCGAGCGCCCGATCCCGAGCCGATCGACCGCGACCCTCTTCAACTTCAAGTGGTGATCTGGCAGCTAACAGATTCGACTTTGTCAGATCTTGGAGGCGGGCTGAAACTGCCCGTTCGCGACCCGTCTCCGGCGCGCGGGAAACCGCGGCGCAGGCCGTTTGTCGGCGGCAGCGCGGGGCCCCAACTTCGTCACCCCACGCGGATTTCTGCCCGCCTGCGCCACGGTTTCCGGCACACTGCGGCGCGCGCCTCCGAACGGGCTCGCGCCCGGCCAGTTTCAGCCCGCTTCGTCAGAATCTGACAAAGTCGAAGCAGAACCTATCTCAAGAAACCCAGCTGACTTGCAGCGCGAGCGAGCGCGCGAGCGAGCCACGCGAACGGAGCGCGCCGGCGCCGCGGCGCGCGAGAGAGCGTGTGGGGGAGTCCGAGGGGCGAAAGCCCCTCGGGTAAGACTAGAATCGCGTCGTCAACGACACTCGAAACGCGCGGGGCGAACCCGGCGTGATGTTGTTGTTGTTGTGCGAGAACGCGTAGTAGCCGGCGTCGAACACGTTTTCCATGTTCACCTGCGCGGCCAGGGCCCGAGTGAGGTTCACGAACACCGCGCCATCGACCCGGGTGAAGGCCGGAAGCCTCACCGTGTTGTCGGTGGAGGTGAACGTGTCGGCTGTTGTGGATGATTCCGGCTCCGGCCCCCCAGCGCCGTGACACGTCGTAGCGATTCCAGAGCGAGAACGTGTGAGCCGGCACTCCGGCCAGCGTGGCGCCGTTCTTTGCGGTTGCCGAGAGCGTGTTCGTGATCCGGCCATCCTGGTAGGCATATCCGCCGACGGCGGTCCACGCCGGCGTCAGCCTGCCGCTCAAGCCGACTTCGACACCCTTCGTCCGTGCTCCATCGACCAGGATCGAACGGCTCGCATCGGTCGGATCGGGTACCACGACGTTGGTCCGGTCCAACCTGTAGACCGCGCTAGTGAACGACAGGCCCGGCCGGAGGTCCCACTTGGCGCCGACTTCGTAGTTCGTGAATCTCTCCGGATCGAGCGATTGATTCGTCAGCGACAACGACGACAGCTGCTCGCCCGCGCGCGGCAGGTAGGTGAGGCTGTAGCTGGTGTAGATCGAGACTGGCTCGATCGGTTTGACGATCAGTCCCGCCCGCGGCGAGAGCAGGTTGTCGGTGCTCGCGAAGTCGGCGAGCGTCCGGTTGTTGTGGAAGTCGACGTCGAACCGGTCGAAGCGAAGTCCGACGACCGCCTGGAGGTAGCGCGACAGCTCGACCTGGTCCTGCGCGTAAACCGCCGCCAGCGTCGCGATGCCGTGATTGTCGGCGTCGGTCGCGCCCTGGCGATACGAGACCGGTACGGAAACCGTCGGCGCGCTCACCGGCACCGTGTAGGAGGTGACGTTGGGTCCGAGCGACGTGAAGTACCCGGTGTTTCGGAAGTTGTCGGTCACCTGGTGCCCGAACTCGGCGCCGGCGAGCAGGACGTGCTTGATGGCGCCGCTCGATGCCGTGATGTTCAGATCGGTCTGGTTGAAGAAGTTCTGGCGCTGGGTGTCGTTGTTGTACGCGGAGAGCGACACGGTCGATCCGTCGGCGCTCACGGCGCTGCCAGGAAAGACGTTCTGATAGAACTTGTCGTAGTCGGCGTACCGCGTCCGGTTCCGCAGCACGACGCTCCGCGTGAGCCTGTGATCCACGGCCGCGTTCATCGCGTTGACGGTGACCAGGCTGTTACTCGTCCCTGGATCGCCGAAGAAGGTCGTCGCGTCGGTTTCAACCGGCCGATTCCCAAACGACGGGATGCCGCGATCGGCGGTTCTGTCGTCCTGAAACCGCTCGTATCCGAAACGCAGCGTGGTGGCGTCGCCGGCCAGGAACGCAAACGTGGGATTGAAGCCGTAACGTCCGATCCCGACACCATGGCGATAGGTGTCCGAGTCCTCGTACATCCCGGTGAGGCGCGCCGCGAAGGTCTGCGTCAACGGCCGATCCAGGTCGACGGACAGGCGCCGGTTGGTGTGCGATCCGGCCTGCAGCAGGACTTCGTTCGCGGTGTTCCAGTCTGCGTGGCGCGTTGCCCGGTTGATGACGCCGCCCACGCCGCCGCGCCCGAAGATCATCGCGTTGGGCCCCTTGACGGCCTCGACGCGTTCGACGTTGTACAGGTCGCGGAAGTACTGGACGTCGTCACGGACCCCGTCGACGAAGAAGTCGGCGGTCGTGCTGTTGCCGCGCAGGATCGGCGTGTCGCGGTTGCCCTCGCCCTGGCCGATGCCCACGCCCGGCACGTAGCGGACGACGTCGGCCATGCTCTGCATGCGCTGATCGGCGATCATCGTTTGCGTGATGACCGTGACGGACTGAGGAACGTCCCTGAGCGGCGTCAGCGTCTTGGTCGCCGTCAGCGAGGTGCCGGCGGCATCGGGCAGGCTGGCTCGGACTTCCACGTTCTCAGACACGGGGCGCACGTCGATCGCGTAGGTGTTCGCCGCAGCCAGCCGATGCGCCAGGCCGGTACCGGCGAGCAGGCGCTCGAGCGCCTGCCCGATCTCGTAGGCGCCCGCGACTCCCGGAGACTGAAGTCCCTGGACCGTTGCCTGAAGTGACGGCGACACTGAGACGGTCACCCCGGTGACGGCCTCGAATGCGCTCAGCGCGCCGTCCAACGGCCCGGCCGGGATGCTGAACCGGAGGATAGATTCCGACGGGTCGACGGCGGCGGCTTTGACACTGCTGACTGCCGGAACGCCGAGCAGGAAGAGATAGAAGAAGGTCAGTCGTGGACGGAGCCGGATCATGCGCGCTTCCAGGGAGTGAAAGTGAGACCCAATCTCACTTCAGCGTCTGAGCATAACTCCGACCAATCTGGTCGGTCAAGCCCCCTTTGCGAGCACTTCCAGACGCACGGCTGGGTACGCGTGCGCGCTGCGTTTGGAGCTGACGAAGCCGCAGCGATGCGTGAGGTCGTCTGGCGAGCCCTGGGCGACGTTGGCATCGAGCAGGACAAGCCGGGTACCTGGCACAAGGAGCGGCCCGCCCACCTGCAGCACCTGAAGAGCGATCCCGTGTTCCGCGCCGTTGGCAGCGACCGAACGCTGGCGGCGATCGACGAGGTCCTCGCGAGGCAGCGATGGCCGCGCCCCGCCGACTGGGGCGCGTTCTTCATTGTCTTTCCCGCCCTTCTTCCCGCCAATCGGCCGTGGACGGTCCCCTCCGATGGCTGGCATGTTGACGCGGACTATGCGGGGCCGCTGACGCCGCCCAAGGGCGTGAAGGTCCACGCGATGTTTGGAGATGTCGCACCCAGGGCCGGCGGCATGACGATCGTCAGCGGTTCGCATCGACTGGTCCATCGCTGGTTCGTCGACCACCCGCCGAGAGCGGGAACGCGCGGCGCGGAGTTGCGGAAGTCGGTCCTTCGCCATCCGTACCTGCGGGAGCTCTGCACCGCGAGCGACCCGGCTGCGCGCATCGAGCGGTTCCACGACCGCGTCGAGGAAGTGGACGGCATCCCGTTGCGGGTGCTGGAGAACACGGCGACGGCAGGCGACGTCATCTTGATGCATCCGCTGTTGCTCCATGCTCCGCCGTCGGCACATCTCGGTTCCGCCCCTCGATTCCTGCTGAACAAGGACATCCACTCGTGATGTCCAGACGTCACATTTATACAAGACGCCACCGCGGCGCGTGTTGCACCATCCACCGCATGGAGACAAACACACTGACGCACGATACCCGGGCGGATGATCAAGCAACCGTGCTGGCGCGAGTCGAAGAAGCCTTCAACGAGGCCATGGTCTCAAACGACGTCGCGCTGATCAGCGCGTGTATCGCCGACGACTGGGTGCTCGTCACGCCCGAGGCCGGAGTCATACCGGGCAGGCGCATCCTGCACGTGATCGAGACCGGCGATCTCGCGCATGACACGATGAGCAAAGACATCAGCCGCGTGAGGGTGTACGGCGACTTCGCGGTGGTGACCGCGCGAGGCCGGAACACGGGCAGCTTCAAGGGTCAACCGATCGCTGCCGACGAGTGGGTGACTGACGTCTACCGAAAGATCGATGGCCGGTGGCTGTGCGTCCTCACGCACTTGACGCCGGTTGCGGCGTGAACGGTGGCGAACCCACTCCCGCGGCTGCGGCGATTGTGCCTCGCGCTCCCGGGCGCCTGGGAAAAGGTGTCGCACGGTGAACCGACGTTCTGGGTCGGCAAGAAGATGTTCGCGACGTTCGCCGACGCGGCCAATCACCATGGCGCCGGGCGTCACGCGGTGTGGTGCAAGGCTACCCACGTCACGCAGGACCTTCTCCTGACCCGTGCGCCCGATCGGTACTTCCGTCCGCCGTATGTCGGGCCAAGCGGCTGGATCGGGATCTACCTGGACCGCTCGCCGGATTGGAAGGAGGTCGCGGAGCGGCTCGCGCATGCCTACGAACTCGCGGGGCCGCGCT
This sequence comes from uncultured Acidobacteriota bacterium, assembly GCA_963825245.1. GTDB lineage: Bacteria > Acidobacteriota > Vicinamibacteria > Vicinamibacterales > CAVVIG01 > CAVREM01. Next base: position 118,832 of record CAWGSJ010000007.1, on the reverse strand, counting down.
CGAGCGTGCGACGGCGAGCGTGAGAAGGCTGCACCCTCAGCGGAGGAAGCGCTTCAGTTCGGGCAACGGAATCCGTGTTTGAGATACGCCTCGACGCGATTCTCCAGGATCGCATTCAGCAGATTCGCGACAGCCGTCAGGTGCTGTTGCCGGAGAACGACAAGCTCGGCCACCAGTTGCGGAGTCCCGCCAATGTTCGCAAGGTATTGGTCGCCGGCAGGAAAGGCCAGCCAGTCGTTGCCAGGAAAGGCGATGCCCGCTCGTGCCGTGGTGGGAGTGTCATTATTTTTGAGCGGGAAGTACGTCGCCCGCGGGTCGGTCTCTTCGGCCGCGGCGAGGCCTGAGATGAAGCGCTGCTTCGTCACGGCCGGTTGCAGGAACAACATCGAGTTGTTCGTCGGGGAATTGGCGAAGTCAACCTGGGTGAAGCCGGCAAACAGGCCGCTGAACAACGCGGCGTCGATCGTCCCGAGCCGTTCGAAGAACTGCCGGGCTTCATCGCCGCTCAGCGTTCCCCGAAACGTCACGACCGCGTAATCGAGGACGAAGGCGTAGGCCTTGGCGTTGTCGGCGCTGAAATGCGCCGTACCGCCCTGATTCAGAACGTAGCCCAGTGCGTTGTCGAGCACGTTGACATCGCCCATGCTTGCGGCACCCGGGCCGGAGTCCTGGACCGTGAACACATACGACGGGTTGGTTGCGCCCTCAAACCCCCCGGCCGCGACCACGAACCGAGTGTTGGTGTTGGTGACCGACGTGATCGCGCCATGCGTAGTCAGCGTCTCGATGACGCTCTCGACCACGAGGCATTTCGAGAGGAGCAGGTTGCTCCATCGTTCGAGGTTGGGATAGCCGATGCTGCGGAGCAGCGTGAGGTTGTCCTGCCCCACGACGTCACGGTTGGGAATTGGCTCCACCGACATAAACGTGGTGGCCGAAAGCGCCTGGACGCCGGTGAGAAGGACAGCGGCAACGAAGAGTCCACCGATTCGCGTCCTCAGACGGGGGCGTTCTTTGCGTGAGGTTCGCATGGAGGTGCTCCCAGTGAAGGTTGGCAAAGGGTAGCCATCAGTCGAGCACTGGTCCATACAGGCTTTCACGGACCCGAAACCGCACGCGTGTGCGGGCCGCCGTAGCTTTAGCGAAGGCGGATCATTTCTCCCGATGTGCCCTCACAGTCTCGTCGATCCACTTCTGAACTGCGCGCGTGTCCAGGCGATTGTTGTTGTTGTGGCGGCGGCAGTCCTGGCCGCCGTCGCTGACGTTTGCCACGAGTCGGTCACCTGCGCGGTTCGACGAAGCACTCATGAAAATGCCGCCGCCGGAATCCCCCCAGCAGACGTAGCTCGGTATCGACCAGAGTCCCCACGTTTCATCGACGATCCTTCGCACGGCCGAGGCCCTGATACGCCGCTTGCCGTCCCATGGCCATGCCTCTACCGGGACGCTCTTGTCCGCAGGTAACGTGGTGCCGTATCCCACGATCGTTGTGCGAGCGCCTTCGGATCGCTCGAGCGTGCCTGGCGTCGCAAGCACGGCTGGCGTGATGTTGGCCGGCGCGCGTTCGAGGAACACGAGTCCGACGTCGGCAATGCCGGGTTCGAGCGGAGCGACGAGGATTTCGTCGGTCGGATCGCATCCAGGCGGCGGTGGGCAGTGCGGCATCGATGGGTGCGTGGCCTGAGACGTCACCCGAATCCATGTGCCGGGATCCCGTGCATCCGTCGTGCTGAAGCTCGCGAACATGCGAATCGTGGGTGGCAGCTCGCCGAGTGCCTTGGCCGGAGCGGTGAAGTGACCGGCCGTAACCATGACCTGGCTTCGAATCAATGTGCCGCTCGCGAACGCCCGTAGCTCTACGGGCTTTCCGGACTCATCGACCCGCCAGACCATGATCGCGCCAACACTCGGGTACCGGTTCTCGACGTCGACGATGGCCCTGCCCTGAGCCTGTCGAAGGGCCTGGGCCGACCCGGCTGCCGATCCAAGCAGGACTGCTGTCATGACCGCGGCTGCCGATCTGATTGCGCCAGTCATGGTGCTCACTGTAGCGAATCGTGCCCGTGTTGCACAGGCGGGGGCGCGAGGCTGTAGGCCGACCCTTTCAGGGTCGGCAACGCGGATTCAGGCGGCGGCGCGTCCGGTCGTCCGCGGAATCAACCGGAAGTACTGCCCCTGGGACGTGCCGAGCACGCCGGCCTCCACCAGCACGTTCAGCACCGCCGCGCACATGGCCCCACTGGTTGAGAACCGCCGGCACGCCTGCGGCAGCGTAAGCCTGAGGGCGGGCGCATCGAGAAAAGCCTGCTGCATACTGACGACCAGGTCCTGAATCCGGCGGCGGCGAACAGCAATCATGTGAAACCTCCTCCCATTTGGTGCGCGAAACGGTCGTTTCGTTACATGCGCGAACGGCCCGAGAGAAATCCGCCGTCACCGGGCGAGACAAACGACTAATCCTCGTGCACGCCAGTACTCGCTGGTGTTGACGCGGTTCTGGCGCGAAGCCGTTAGGAGGTGGCCGTCTCAGGAACCACGGTCGCGCGAGAAGACGGTGGGGATCCGCGAGCTCACGGAGCTCGCGTCACGCGGTCCACGGCGGTCCTCGCAGCGCGACCCGGCCACCGGATACGGATTCGCGACGGAACTGCGTCAACACCCGCGTACTGGTGTGTACTGGGATCATGTGTCGAAGTACGCTCCAGTGCCGCGCTACTCCGTCAACACAACCGTGTACTGGGATTAAGATGACGCCCGACCGGCGATCAGGAGAGAAGTCGTGACCGATCCAGCCGTCACGTATGCCAGCTACCTGAAGATTGACGAGTTGCTGACGCTGCAGCAGCCGCGCTCGCAGGGGCCTGAGCACGATGAGCTGCTGTTCATCGTCATCCACCAGGTGTACGAGCTCTGGTTCAAGGAGCTGCTGCACGAATTCGACCGCGTTCGCCAGCTCCTTGGCGATGGGAAAGCACATCGCGCGCAGCACACGCTGAAGCGGATCCTGACCATCCTCAAGGTGATGGTCGCGCAGCTGGACATCCTCGAGACGATGACGCCGCTCGAATTCCTCAGCTTCCGCGAGCGGCTCGAAGCGGCGAGCGGTTTTCAGTCCGACCAGTTCCGGCAGATCGAGTTCCTGCTCGGCGTGAAGTCGCAAGCCGCCCTTCGCCGCTTTCCGGAGGGGAGCCGCGCGCGGGCCGCGCTGGAGCGGCGTTATCAGGAGCCGACCGTGTGGGACGCGTTCCTGCGTTACCTGTCGAAGGAAGGGTACGCCGTGCCTCCCTCGCATCTCCAACGCGACGTGGTCGCGGCCATCGAACCGTCGGCGGAGGTGCAGCGGATTCTCGTCTCGGTGTACAGGGACGACACCAAGAACGCGGAGCTGTGCGAGCGGCTGGTCGACCTCGACGAAGGCATCCAGGAGTGGCGCTACAGGCACGTGAAGATGGTCGAGCGGACGATTGGCGCGAAGAGCGGGACCGGCGGCTCGGCCGGCGCGGCGTATCTGCAGCAAACCGTCGGGCGTCCGCTTTTTCCGGATTTCTGGCAGATCCGGTCGCAGTTGTAGCCCCGTGGACAACCTCGACAATCTCGCTGCTCACTACTCCCGCTTTCGTGTCGCCGAACGGCTGCTGCTGACCGGCCACTCTCATCAGGCGTGGCCGGACGTGTCGTTCGACGCGCAGCAGCGGGCGTGGCTCGACGCGGCGGAGCTGGTCGACGACAAATGGGCACGCGCGGCGGAGCAGGCCGCCCGCGTGCAGCAGGGTTTCCGGCGCCTGCTGAACGATCCCGACGGCGATATCGCGCTCGGTCAGAACACGCACGAGCTCGTCACGAGACTGCTGTCGGCGCTGCCGCTCGGCGCCCGGCCGAAGCTCGTGACCACCGACGGGGAGTTCCACACCATCCGGCGGCAGCTCGATCGCCTCGCCGAAGAGGGGCTCGCGATCGTCAAGGTTGCCGCCCGGCCCGTCGAAACGCTGACCGAGCGTCTCGCTCGCGTCGTCGACGCTGCCACATCCTGTGTGCTCGTATCGTCGGTGCTGTACGACACCGCCGAAATCGTGCCCGGCATCGACCTCGTGGCGCGCGCCTGCGATCGGCACGGCGCGACGCTGCTCGTCGACGCGTATCACCATCTGAACGTCGTGCCGTTCGACCTCGCGGCACTCGGCCTCGGCGGCGCGTTCGTGACCGGCGGGGGATACAAGTACTGTCAGCTCGGCGAAGGCAACGCCTTCCTTCGAGTGCCGCCCGGGTGCCGGCTTCGGCCGGTTCTGACCGGCTGGTTCAGCGAGTTCGGCGCGCTCGAGCGGCCCGAGTCCGGCGGTCGCGTGGAGTACGGCGAGGGCGCCGCGCGGTTCAGCGGTGCGACCTATGATCCCGCTTCGCACTACCGCGCCGCCGCAGTGTTCGCATTTCACGTTGATCAGGGCCTGGACGCGGAGCGCCTGCGCGAGATCAGCCGCAGGCAGGTCGACTGTCTGCGCCGGACGTTCGAATCGCTGGACCTTGATCCCGCGGTCGCACACGTCGAGCCGATGCCCGCCGGGCGGCGTGGCGGATTTCTCGCGATTCGGTGTGCCAACGCCGCGGCGTTATCGCGCGCGCTGCGGGATCGGCGCGTGTTCACCGATGTCCGCGGTGATCTCCTTCGCCTCGGACCTGCGCCGTACCTGACCGACTCTCAGCTGCGCGACGCGGTCAACGCACTACAGGGGATCCATTAGCGTCGACACTAAATACGCTATTCCATTGCCCGCAACGATGCGGGTAGTCTTGCCGTCGCAGGCGTACCGTCACGCTGCAGAGCTCGAGCGATGTCCCTTAATCCTGGCTCACAGTGCGGCTCATACGAGATCGTCGGACTGCTCGGCACCGGCGGCATGGGCGAGGTCTATCGCGCACGAGACGACAAGCTGGGCCGGCAGGTCGCCATCAAAGTCCTCGGCCTCGAAGCGCTCGCCGACCCGCGCGCCCTCCGGCGCTTTCAAGACGAAGCGAGAGCGGCGTCCGCACTGAATCACCCGGGGATCGTCACGATCCACGACCTCGGGGAGCTCGACGGCCAGTTCTTCATCGTGATGGAGCTCGTCGACGGCACGACCCTCCGGCAGCTGCTCGGACGTGGACGGCTGCCGCTGAAGAAAACCCTTCAGATCGCCAGTCAACTGGCCGATGCGCTCGCAAAGGCGCACGAGGCCGGCATCGTCCATTGTGATTTGAAGCCGGAGAACGTCATGCTCACCGGCGAAGGCCACGTCAAGATCGTGGACTTCGGGCTGGCGAAACTGACCGAACCGGCGGCGATCCCACCAGCCGATCGTACGACGGGGGATCGCACGACCGAGCGAATGGTGTTCGGAACCGTTGGCTACATGTCGCCGGAGCAGGCAAGCGGAGAGAGCGCCGACTATCGCGCCGATCAGTTCGCGTTCGGCGCAATCTTGTACGAGATGGCGACGGGCAGCCGTGCCTTCCAAAAGGACACCAGCGCCGAAACGCTGGCGATGATCATCCGCGGCGATCCCGAGCGCCCGCTCGACTTGAATCCGTCGCTGCCGCTGCCGCTCGTGTGGACGATCGAGCGCTGCCTGTCGAAGGACCCCGCCGATCGCTACACGTCGACGCGCGACCTCGCTCGCGATCTGCAGACGCTGCGCGATCACAGCGGCGATTGGCACGGGCTCGACGCGGCGCGTCTCGCGTCGCGGATACGGCGTCCGAGGCTCCTCGCTGCAGCGGTTGCCATTGCCGCCGCTCTGGGCGTGGCAGGAACCGCTGGGTACTTTGCGCCGGGCAGCTCCGAGCGGTGCCTCCTGGGACCGCGCCTGCGCCAACCTTCAAGCAGCTCACGTTCAGGCGCGGCCTGATACAGAACGCGCGGTTCGCGCCAGACGGCCAGACGATCATTTATGCGGCCGGGTGGGACGGCGGCCAGCTCCGCCTCTTCGAAGCGCGTCTTCTGGGGCCCGAGTCGCGGCCGATTGGACCCCCGTCGGCCGGTCTTGCCAGCATCTCCTCGGCTGGCGAAGTGGCGCTGATTCAGAACTGTCAGCTCGATTGGGCGAACTGCGTCGGCACACTCGCCAGGATGCCGATGGCCGGAGGCGCTCCACGCGAAGTGCTCGAAGACGTCGTCAGCGCGGACTGGACGCCGGACGGCCGGGAGCTTGCCGCAATCCAGGTAACCGGTGGGGCTTATCAGATCCAGTTCCCGCTCGGCAAGTCGCTCTACGAGACGACGGGCATGCTCAATTGGCTGGCATTCTCGCCTCGCGGCGATCGGCTCGCCTTCATCGAATACCCGCTTCTCTCCGAGGAATCGGGCTCCCTCAAGATCGTCGACCTCGAAGGGCGGGCGACAACGGTCACGAGCGGCTGGAGAACCGTTCGAGGAATGGATTGGTCATCCAATGACGAGATCTGGGTCACGGCAAGCGATCGCGGGAGACGGTCCAGTCTGTACAGTGTGTCGCTCGACGGCGCGAAACGACTCCTGTTGCATGATGCGCCGGCTGATCTCATGCTGATGGACCTCCTCCCCGACCGCCGCGCGCTCCTGGCGACGACCGCGCCCCGCACGCACATGATCTGGTCGAGAGGGGGCGACGAGCGCGACTTGTCGTGGCTCGACTGGTCGACGGTGGCGGATCTGTCGGCCGACGGAAAGACCGTGCTGTTCTACGAGTGGGGCGAGGGCGTCGGCGCAGCGCCGATCGTGTACGCGCGCACGTGGACGGCTCGGACGTCGTGCGGCTCGGAGCCGGGAAAGCGCTGGCTCTTTCGCCCGACGGCCGCTGGGCGCTTGCACTGCAGGAAGCCGCGCGGCCCCAGCTCGTGCTGATGCCGACCGGGGCCGGTGAGATCCGGCCCCTTCCCGCGGAAGGACTCACGGATTTCTACTGGGCCAGATGGTTTCCGGATGGACGTCGCATCCTGGTGGTGGCATCGGATGCAGAGAAGATCCCCCGCTCGTACATCCAGGACACTGAGACGGGGAAGTTGGATCCGATCGGAGATGAAGGGATGCTCGCGGTCCTTCCATCGCCGGACGGCCGGAGTGTGCTCATCAACGACCCGCTGGGCTCGTATCTCGTGTGGCCGATCGATGGCGGGAAGCCGATGCCCATTGACGGGTTGACATCGGAGGACCTGCCGATTCAGTGGAGCCCGGACGGAAGATTCCTGTATCTCCGCGGACCGGAGGCCGCCGTGCTGCGCATCTACCGCTACAATCTGGCCAACGGACAACGGCAACTCTGGAAGACCGTTGCGCCTGGCGATCCCGCCGGCCTGATCGGCATTGCCAACGGCCGTGGCGAGCTCGCGATGACGCCCGACGGGCAGGTCGTCCGCTTTCACCTACTGGACCGTGATGCGAAACCTGTTTCTCGGCGCGGGATTATCGCGGTGACGAAGTGTGACAGCGCCGCACGCCGCTTGACTCGAGTCGGCGTACCTGCATAGAGTAGCCGCTCCCTCCTTCGACGAATCGGCAGCGCTCGAGCTTTCCGGAGGCCCATCATGAAGCGCAGATTCGGTGCGATGTTATTCGTCGCGGTTGCGGTGCTTGCGACCGGCCCCGAGCTCGATGCCTGCGGCGACAAATCGTTGTCTGCCGGCGGCATCCGCATGCAGCGCGCAATGGCCGCGCGTTATCCAGCGTCGGTGCTGGCGTACATTCCGTCGAACTCATCTGTTTCTGCAGCTGCGGTTGAGCTGAAGCTTCCGGAGACGCTGCGTCAGGTCGGCCACAAATATCACGAGGTTGCCAGCCTGAGCGAGCTGCGCGCTTCGGTCGAGACAGGGCGGTTCAACATCATCGTCGCCGATCTGGGCGACGTCGCCGACCTCGAGCGGAACCTGGGGTCGTCAGCCAGCGTCGCGCTGGTGCCGGTGGCGTACAAGCTGACCAAGGCGGAAACCCGCGAGGCAGCCAAACAACGCCGATTCCTCATCAACGCTTCGGGCAAGGAAGTCCGATACCTGAGGACCATCACCGACGCTGTGCGTTCCGTGAGCGCCACCTCGCGAAAAGGCTGACGTCGCGGACGTGCGATGCGCGGCACCCTTCGATCAGGCGCGGCGTCGCGCGATCCTGGCACTCGTACCTGCAGCTCGCACTTCCTGCCCGCGCGGACGCGCAGTCGGCCTGGCTTCCATTCGCAGGCGAAGCCAGCGTATCCCTGAGTTTCCAGTCGCTCAACTACGGCGGGCATTACGACGAGACGGGAACGAAGCGCGAAGGCGTCGGTGAGGTCCAAGCGTACTATGCCATCTGTCAGTTCGACTACGGGCTGACTGATCGGCTGGCGGTGACCGCGCGCCTTCCGTACATCGCCTCGAGGTACACCGGCAGCCCGGACGAGCCGATCCTCCGGTTCATTCTCGAAGCATATGAGAAGTACCGGCAGGCCAATCCGTCAGCAGGCTTGTCGGTCGATACCGGCGCCTACTACTCAACCCTCCAGGATTTCAGCCTTCACCCTCCGGTACAACCTGTCGGAGCGCGGGCTCACCGTCACACCGCTCATCGGCGTGCTTGTGCCGAGTCATGACTACCGGACGATTGGTGAGGCGGCGGCGGGTCAGAACCTCCTTGCATTGGAGACTGGCGTGAACGTCGGCCGGCTGCTCGATCCGCTGGCGCCGAATGCCTACGTCCAGGCGCGTTACGTGTATGCGTTCGTGGAGACCTATCGTGGCATTCCTCTCGATCGCAGCGCCGCGGAGTTCGAGGTTGGTTACGCGATCGCGCCGACGGTGACAGTCCGCGCGCTCGCGAACTGGATGAGGACGCATGGGGGGATGCCGTTCGACGAAACGCTGGCAAGACCCGTCGCTGTTCCTGGAGCACGATCGCCTGCTCGCCAGCCGCCACTGGCACGTCGGCGGCGCGCACGACGGTGACGCTCACCGACACGCTGGATCTCGACGCTTCGGTGTCGACGTTCGTGGCGGGCGCCGCGACCCGGTATGGGATCGGCGTGAATGTCGGGCTGACGTGGCGCTTCCTCGAGCCGCGTCTGCCGTCTGCCATCGACCCGGTCGGCGGCAGGCCGGCCACTGCCCCTTCCTGCTCAGCGACGATCCGTCAGCGCCACTCGCTCTCGGTAGACACGGCGTAGTCGCCAACCCGGAATACCAGGGCGAAGGGACCGATCCGGAGATCGTCCCCCGGCTGAAGTGTCCTCGGGCCGGTGACCCGGACGCCGCGCACGAACGAGCCGTTCTTGCTGCCGAGATCGAGCAGCGTGGCGCGCACGCCTGTGACGACGAGCCTGGCGTGCTGCCGGGATACCTTCGGAGAGTCCAGCCTGACGCTCGCGTTCGAATCGCGGCCCACGATGTGCTCGCCGTTCGCGAGGGGGAACTCGCGCGTGCCGCACGTGAGCCAGCACATCGCCGGGCCGGCCACGCGGCTCGCATCGCCGCGCGATTCCTGATCGTCGATGTCAGCCGCGAAGGCGTACCCGCAGCCGTGGACCGTGCGAATGATCCGTGCGTCGTCCACCTGTCCGATCGCCCGGCGGATCCTGCTGACGACCTTCGCCAGGCTGGCATCGGAGACGAACACTCCCGGCCAGACGCGCTCGATCAACTCGGTCTTCGACAACACGCGCGGCCGGTGCTCCACGAGCAGCTTCAAGAGCTCGAATGCCTTGGGAGGGAGATGAGTAACCCGACCGCCGCGAACCAGCTGCCGTGTCTCGATGTCGAGCATGCAGTCGGCAAATCGCATCTTCACTGCGTCACCAGGGAGCGGGCGCGCAGATTCTAGCAGGCCTCCGAGAAAATTCACGAAAAGGGTACGAAACGGTCAAGACCGGCCCGGACCGGAGATCGATACTCCGCCCTGTTGTCGACGAATTCGATCGTTCCGAGAGGAAGGGGGCCGTCATGCGCCAGTTCAAGAGAATCGTGTTCGTAGCGGTCGCGATCGCGGCGTTGACCGTCGGTTCACCAGCGTCCGCCCGTTCAGCCACCCACGTCGTTCACCCCGGCCAGTCGATCCAGGCCGCCGTGGACGCCGCCTCGCCCGGCGACACCGTGCGTGGTGCTAGCCGGCGAGTACGACGAGAGCGTGACCATCCACACGAACGGGCTCACCCTCAAGGCCCAGGGCGAGGTCACGCTCGAACCGTCGCACTACGGCTCCAGCGAATGCTACTTCCCCAACCACGACGTCGGGATCTGCGTGACGCCTGCCAGCCAGGGCTCGGGGACCTATGTGCGACGGGTTCGTGACGTCACCATCACCGGTTTCCGCGTGGTGGGCTTCGCCGGGACCGGCGTGTTCGGTTTCCACACCGAGAACCTGACGGTGTCGCATGTCGTGGCGATCGACAATGCCGCGTACGGTGTCGCGTCCTTCGACGGGATCGGCACCACGTTCACGCGCAACTCGGTCAGCGGCAGCCACGACGCCGGCATCTACATCGGCGACTCTCTGGAGGCCAACGCGGTCGTCAGTCACAACCGCGCTTGGGGCAACGCGCTGGGCATCCTGGTGCGGCACAGCCAGAAGGCGGTGGTCTCCGACAACGAAGCCTGGGGGAACTGCATCGGCGTGTTCCTGCTGGCCGATGGTCAAGATGGCGGCAGCGGCCAGACCGCGGTGCTGAACAACACGGTCTACGCCAACAGTGAGGTGTGCACGCAATTCGCGGCCGCGGGATTCCTGCCCGTCCTCGGCGGCGGCGGCATCGTGCTCGCGGGGTCGCAGCACAACGCTCATCTTTCAGAACGTCGTGAGAGACAACCGGGGGAACACGCTGTTTTCGGGCGGCATCGTCCTGATCGCCACGCCGAGACCGAATTTGGACGGGTCGTTCGATGCGTCGACCAACAACGTGGTGTTCCTGAACAGGCTGCGCGGCAATCAGCCGGCCGACATCGTGAATGACGCGGCGAGCACGCCGAACCTCGTCGTCGGCAACCGATGAGGAGTGCCTTGCACAATTAGGAATTTGGCATTGGGAATTTGGAATTCGCTTCATGAATTCTGAATTCCCAATTCTGAATTCCTAATTCAACCACGTAGCCTTTCCGCAGGCGTCAACTGGACGACCATTTGAAATGCCCAGGCGACCGGTGGTAGGGTACCGATCGAGCGGTGACCACGGGTCCGAGTACCGGGTTGGAGGTTTCGTCCCGGGGCGTCAGGACAGGTTCTCAGAACCGCAATCCTGTTGTCAGGAGCGCCCGCCTCATTTGTGGCACCGCTCGTTTCCCCTCCTTCGAGTTCCCCCTTTAGTACGTAGTGTCCGGCTTTAGCCGGACTTCTCGAGGTCCGCGGGCGCCTTCGCGCTCCAGGAGAAGCTGTGCACGCCTGCCGCTTCGTCGGGCAGCGTCTCGAACACCATCGCCAGCTTGAGCATCGCGAGCAGATTCTGCGTGCGATGGGTGAGACGAACCAGCTTGATGTCGCCCCCCTCTTCGCGAACGGTTTTCACCTTGGCAACCAGCATCCCGATGCCCGAACTGTCGATATGGGTGACGCCACCCAGATCGACCACGATCCTCACACGCCCGCGTTCGACGAGCTCGTGGATCTTCCGGCGAAAGGCCAGGTCTCCATCGTCGAGCAGCATCTCGCCCGTGAGCTCCAGGACGGTCACATCGCCCACGTCACGTTCGGCAATCTGGAGGCGGGAGAATTCGGGCATGGTGTTTTTCGCGACACACGTCATTGTCTTAGTTCTCGCCTCAAGACCTTCTGAATTGTGGCCAGCAGCCAGTCGGGCGAGCACGGCTTGGTGATCACGTCGCATGCACCCACCGCCATCGCATGGTCCGTCAGGTCGATGTCCGTGACGCCGGTCAGGAGGATGACGGGAATCGATTCAGTAGCAGGATCGGATTTGAGCCTCGTGCAGGTTTCCCACCCGTCCATCCCCGGCATGAGCACATCAAGGAGAATTGCGTCGGGACGATTGGTCGCAGCCAGGCGCAGCCCATCCCGCCCTCGATCTGCCGTCACCACGTCGAACTCAGCTCCGAGTGTCATCTCGTACATCAATCGGTGCGGCTCGCAATCATCGATCAGCAGAACTGTTGGACGCGCCTCCTGAATCTGCATGTCCGCCCCCATCTGTCAGCCGGCCGACGCCGACTGCACGCGGTTGCACACCGACTGTCGGGAATTCGACACGGATCGACCGTTTTCAGGGGGAGTACAAGTCAGACAGCATCAGCCGTGCCCGGTTCTTTCAGCTCTCAGCCCCCGGCATGGATCGACACCGGTTACTTCACCAGTCGAACCACGAAGTCTGGCGAGGGTGCGGCGAAGCCTGCCGTCACGGCGCACAGCGCATTGCCGAACGCCGCAATCGTGGTCGGAACCTTCGTGGATGGATTCGACGCGAATGGTTCCGTTATGAACCCCACGATCGCGCCGGACAGGTAATCCGGCGACAGCTCGACGACGGCGACCTGGTTGCGGAAGTTCTGCACGACATACAACGTCTTGCCGTCGAGCCACAGGCCATCCGCGTTGGGCAGCGTGTCGCCGCCGAGATCGACAGGGACCGGCGTGTGCGTCAGTGTGTCCAGCAGATGCAGTTGCGCCGTCGCCCCGTCGACGACAAAGAGATGCTTTCCGTTGCGCGTGGCCGCGATGCCGTTCGTCCTGAACGCGCCGCCCAGCGGAATCGGAGTGGCGACCGCCGCGGGCTCGCCAGCCGGCCCGAGCGCGACTCGATAGAGGAACGGTGCCTGGCTGTCGGTGAAGTACGCGGCCTCGCGCGTGATGACCACGTCGTTGATGAACGTCGGCGCGGCCTGAAACTGGTACGAGGCCACGACGTCCGCCGACGCCGCATCGTACACGGTTCCCATGCCGCTGCCGCCACGGGCCACGAACAGCAGGTTGCTCCGTGCGTCATGCTTCATCCCGATCGCTGGCACGCCGTCGGGCGGCACCAGGGTGGCTGTCTCACCGGTCCGCAGGTCGCCGACCAGAATCTGGCCCCGTGTGGATGCCGCCAGTGACCCCGCGTAGAACGTGGTGCCGTGCCCAATTGCGATGCCCTCCGGGCCGAAGTCGGACGGCAGCGGAATGAGATCGGGGAACGGAGCCACAACAGACTTCAACTAGCGACGAAAGGTATAGGATCCGGCGCGCATTCAAGGCTGAGTCTGCTTTTGGTTCGGAGGGTCACATGAAATGCATCAGCATGGGAACCTTTCTCCGGACGATGATCGGCGTCATCGTCGCGACGTTGGTTGCACTCCCTGCATCGGCGCAGCTGACCGTGGACCAGAAGATCCACGACTTCGAAAACATCGCGGCCATCTATGCCAAGCGTTATGCACCGTACGAGTGGAAGAAAGAGTTGTTCGGCTTCGATCTGTTCGACATCGGGCCGTGGCTCGATCGTGTCGCGCAGTCGTCGGACGATCTCGAGTTCTTCGAAATCGCGCTGGAGTATGTCGCCAGCCTGAACGACACACATTCGTCGTTCGCCATGCCATCCAGCTTCCTTGCCGACCTGGGCTTCACGGTCGACATCTACGACGGCAAGGTCCTGATCGACAGCATCAATCGCACGCGGTTGCCGGTGCTCCAATATCCCTTTCAGATCGGCGACCGGCTGATCGCCGTGGACGGCAGGTCGGTTGAGGATTTGATGGCGGAATTCTCGAGGTTCTTGAAGCGAGGCAGCCCGCTGAGCTCGCAACGTACCGTTGCCGATTTCCTGACCTTCCGCCCGCAGTCACGAATACCGCGCGTGATCGATCTACCGGACGCGGCACTCGTGGCGATCGAACGGGACGGCGGTACGCAGGAAACGTTTTCCATCCGCTGGGTCAAGACGGGAGTACCGCTGCGATGGATTGGACCTGTGCCCAGCCCTCACGCGTCATCGTCGTCCGCGCTCGCCGACGACGCCGGGCTGCCGTCGTATTTCGAACCGTGGCTCGAGCTCACGAATTTCCGTCTCCCTGACAACGACCCGCTGCTCAGCGGCGTGACCGTGTCGCCCACGGGAGAGACGGTCTCGCGCCGCTACGTGCTCGGGTTGGGACAACGCACGCCGGTGTTTGCAGCCAGCCTGCCCGCCGACTTTGTGCAGCGACTCGGACGTGTCGCGAGTGACTTCCACTTCTCCGGCACCTACGAATCCGATGGTGTGCGCATCGGTTACCTTCGGATCCCCAACTTCGCCCCGCCCAACCCGACGACGGCCCTCACGGAGCTGCGAAACGAAATCGCCTACTTCCAGCAAAATACCGACGGCCTCGTCGTCGACGTCATGCGCAACACAGGTGGCGGCTGCTACATGTTGACGGCGGCTTCCTACCTCATTCCGTACCCCTTCTTCTTCTTCGGCGAAGAAGTCCGCGTGACCATCGGTTATATCAACAGCATTCAGGCCGCTCTCGAAGCGGCCGAACGGGCGGGAGCTCCGCCATTCATTCTCGAGATGTACAGGGAGATCCTGCGCCAGTTGGAAGCGGCCTACCGTGAGAATCGCGGTCGCACCGGGCCGATTCCGGTGTGCAGTCTCCAGATGTTTGGCAACGAGCCGGCTCGGGACACGCAAGGAAACCTGCTGGCCTACACGCAAGCCGCTGATCGTCCTCATCGACGATTTCTCGATTTCGGCCGGCGACATCTTCCCGACGATGCTGCAGGACAACCAGCGAGGGCCTCTGGTCGGCACGCGCACAAATGGAGCCGGTGGATCGATCAGTGGCTGGCCCGCCGGCATTTACTCCGAGTCGACGACCTCGAATACCAATTCGCTGGTGACGCGGATTGCGCCGGTGACGATTCCGGGCTATCCGACGACGCGCTACATTGAGAATGTCGGCGCGCACGCGGACATCCAGTTGGACTACATGACGCGAGAAAACCTGCTGACCCGCGGGGCGCCCTTTGTCGCGGCGTTCACGCGCGCAATCGTCGACCGGGTACGCGGGCCGTTCTACGAGATCGTGTCGCGCGACAGCCAGAAGTGTCTGGATGTCTTCGGCGCGTTGATCGACGATGCCGCCGGGGTCATCCAATGGAGCTGTCACGGCAACGCCAACCAGCAATGGAAACTCGAGCCGGCGGCGGACGGCGCGTTCCGGCTGGTGGCCCGTCACAGCGGCAAGGTGCTCGATGTCTTCGGCGGGCTGACCGACGATCTCACCCCGGTGATTCAGTTTCCATGGAACGGTGGCAGCAACCAACTGTGGACGCTCGAGCCGCTGGCGAACGGTTACGTCCGCATCGTCGCTCGTCACAGCGGCAAGGCACTGGATGTCGCTGGCGCCTCGCTCGATGACGGCGCCCCGGTCATTCAGTACACGCCGCACGACGGCGCGAACCAGCAGTGGCTGCTGCGCGCGATCGCGCCCTGATACTCCGCGACGAAACGAGCGCCTTTAACTCGGCGTCCAGATCCGCGACGGCCCCTCGCCGGCGAGCGTGAGCATCAGCTCGTTCAGTCGCTTGACGAAGCTCGCAGGGTCGTCGAGCTGGCCGCCTTCGGCAAGCGTCGCCTGGTCGAACAGGACGTGGCTCCAGTCGGCGAACTTCGTCTCGTCGGTCTCGGTCTTCAACCGCTTGATGATCGGATGACTCGGGTTGACCTCGAGGATCGGCTTCAGGTCCGGCACGTTCTGACCGGCGGACTTCAGGATCCGTTCCAGGTTGCTGCTGATCCCGAACTCCTCGCTGACCAGGCACGCGGGCGAGTCGGTCAGGCGCACCGTGGTCCGCACGGCGCTGGCGCGGTCCGTGAGCACCTGCTGCATCCGTTCCAGGAACGGCCTGTCCTCCTCGTTGGTCTTCGTCTCCTGCTTCGCTGACTCTCCGCCGAGTTTACTCAGATCGAGATCGCCTTTCGCGACCGAGTGGAGCGGCTTGCCCTCGAAGTCGGCCAGCGTCGAGACGACCCATTCGTCGATCCGGTCGTGCATCAGCAGCACCTCGACGCCCAGCTTGCGGAAGATTTCGAGATGCGGGCTGCTGCGCGCGGCAGCGTAGCTGTCCGCCGTGATGTAGTAGATCGCCTCCTGCCCTTCCTTCATGCGGTTCACGTAGTCGGCGAGCGAGACCGTCTGTTCCTCGGTCCCGCTGGGGGTCGATGCGTAGCGCAGCAGCCTGGCGATCCTGTCGCGGCTCGCCGAGTCCTCCGCAATCCCCTCCTTCAGCACGCCGCCGAACGTCGTCCAGAACTTTTTGTACTTGTCCGGCTGCTTGGCCGCCAGGTCGTCGAGCAGCCCAAGCACGCGTTTGGTCGATGCAGCCTTAATCGCCTCGACGTCGCGCGACTGCTGCAGGATCTCGCGCGACATGTTCAACGGCAGGTCGGTCGAATCGATAATGCCGCGAACGAACCGAAGGTACGGCGGCAGCAGATCCTGCGCATCGTCCATGATGAACACGCGCCGGACGTACAGTTTGATCCCGTGCCGGTGTTCGCGGTCCCAGAGGTTGAACGGGGCACGCTGCGGGATGAAGAAAAGCTGCGTGAACTCCTGCCGGCCTTCAACCTTCGCGTGCACGTGCGCCAGCGGCGGCTCGAAATCGTGCGCCACGTGCTTGTAGAACTCGTCGTACTGCTCCTTGGTGATCTCCGACTTGGGCCGCGCCCACAGCGCCGACGCCTGGTTGACCTGCTCGTCCTCATCGGTTACGACCTGCGTCTTGACCTCCGCGTGCTTCATCAGGATGGGTACGGTGATGTGGTCGGAGTACTTGCGCAGGATGGCGCGCAGCCGATCGCCAGACAGGAGCTCGTCCTCGCCCGGCCGCAGGTGCAGGATCACGTCGGTACCGCGGTCCGCCTTCTCGACCGTCTCGACGCTGTACTCGCCTTCGCCCGCGCTCTCCCACTTCACGCCGTGCTCTCGGCCAAGACCGGCTCGGCGAGTGATGAGCGTAACCTTGTCGGCGACGATGAAGGCGGAATAGAAGCCGACGCCGAACTGGCCGATCAGGTTGGCGTCCTTGGCGCGTTCGGCAGTGAGCCGCTGGAAGAACTCGCGCGTGCCTGACTTTGCAATCGTCCCGATCTGGTCGATCACGTCCTGGCGCGACATGCCGATCCCGTTGTCGGAGATCGTAATCGTGCGGGCCGCCGGGTCGTAGCCGACACGGATTTTCAGATCGTGATCGTCCTCGAAGAGCGCCGCGTCGGTGATAGCCTCGAAACGGAGCTTGTCGCCAGCGTCCGAAGCGTTCGACACGAGCTCGCGAAGGAAGATTTCCTTGTTCCCGTAGACGGAATGGATTATCAGGTGGAGGAGCTGTTTGACCTCTGCCTGGAACCCGAGAGTTTCGCGTGTCGCTGTGGTCTCCATACGCCCATTTTAGCGAGTGGGCTGCGTCCGCGACCTCTGAGAACGGCTCAGCCGATGACAGCAAGGAGAACCATGAGGGAAGATGCCCACGCCAGAACAGGCGACGCGCCAGAACCGCTGTACGACGTCGATGTCCCGACACCAACGCACGCCGAGCGCGCGCGAACACTGGTCGGTCAGATCTCGACCGGAACCCTGTGCACGCTGGCCCTCGAGCCACAAGGCTATCCTTACGGTTCGTTCGTGACCGTCGCCTTTGACAACGGGAACCCGATTTTCCTCATCAGTGGACTCGCCGAGCACACCAGGAACTTGGAGCGTGATCCTCGCGCGTCGCTGCTGGTGGCCGAGGGCGGCAGTGCAGATCCGCTCGCCAACGGCCGCGTCACGATGCTCGGGCCGTGTACGCGCGTCGAAGGGGATGGCGGCAGCGCGCGTGCCGCATTCTTCGCCGCCCATCCGAACTCCACTTACTATGCTGACTTCCGAGATTTCGCGTTCTGGAAGCTGCATGTGGAATACGTCCGGTACATTGGTGGCTATGGTCGGATGTCGTGGATGAGCCAGGCCGACTGGCAGGCTGCCGAACCGGATCCCCTCGGTCCGTCGGCCGCCGACATTATTGCTCACATGAACGCCGACCACGCCGACGCCATGGTGCTTTACTGTCGGGCCTTTTCGAAGGCGACCGAGGTCGCCTCCGCCAGCATGACGGGCGTCGACAGGTACGGGTTCGACATGTCGGCGATGACCCTTCAGGGACCACGACCCGTCCGCCTGGCATTCGCCAGGCCGGTCAGCACGCCGGAGGAGGTACGCGCCGCTCTGATCTCGATGCTGAAAGACGCCAGGTCCAGAGTGGGCTGAGGCCAGCCGCGGCACTTTTTCCACAGCCCGGGCACACAGTTGTTGCTAATAGCAGGGAGGTAGAACATGCCCAAGGTCATCGTCACGGCGCAGGTTGAGGACCCCGTGAAATGGGAAAAGAATTTCCGGACACACGGTAGCCTCTTCAGGAGTCAAACCGTCAACAAACCCGTTAGTTTCGCGACAATCGAAGGCAATCACGTTGCGGTCTGTCTCGAGCCGGATGACCTGGACACTTGCATGAAGGTCCTGGATTCCCCGGCGACGGTGGAGGCCATGACATTTGATGGCGTCAAGCGAGAGACGGTGAAAGTGTTCGTCCTGGCCAAGGAGCTAAACGTCTAGAGCCCGGCAGACGGCCGCTGTACAGTCAGACCCGCTGAGCACGCGAGAGTACGATCTGATTGCCGACTGGTACTGTACCGATCGCGGCCGGACCATCGGCGTCGCCGAAGCGCTCGCGGTCGCTGCCACGCTGCCCGCCGGCTCGTGCATTCTCGACATCGGTTGCGGCAGCGGCGTCCCGATTACGGAAGCGCTCGTGAACGCCGGCCATCGCGTCGTGGGTCTCGACACGTCCACGGCGATGGTCGCGCGCTTCCGGATAAACCTTCCGGGCACGCCCGTCGTGCGCGGCGACGTTCGCCGCTGTCCGTTCTCAGATGGCAGTTTCGACGCAGCGGTTTCGTGGGGGATGATGTTTCACCTCCCGCGCGGCGATCAGGCCACAGCGTTCGCGAGCGTGTGGCATGTGCTCAAACCTGGCGCGTCGTTTCTCTTCACAGCGGCCGAAATCGATGGCGCCGACGCTGCCGGCATTACAGGCACGATGAATGGCGTGACGTTTCGCTACTACGCCGTTCCCAGCTATCGAAGGTTGATCGGGGAGCACGGCTTCGTGCTCGTCGACGTTCACGACGATCCCGGCGTGAACACGTACTACCTCGCCCGCAGGTCGTCGTGAGCCCTGGCGGAACGCCGTAGCGGCTTCTAGGGGGTCCACGCGTCGGTTCATCCCTACGACATGAAAGGCCTGTTGCGTTAGATGACACCAGCCTCGCGTGTTACGCAGTCGTACAGATGAGCAGGACCGCGAACGCGATACCCACTGAGCGACCTCTGCCGTTTATCGAGTTGTTTCCACAGCGCTTATACGGCAGAGCTGTTGAATGGCTGGCTCAGGTCACCTCGCTTGCACCTCTGCATCTGACGGAACGCATGGAAGGCCATGCGTTGATGAAAGGGAGATTGCATATGACCGCTGGCAAAACAGCAGCTCTGACGGCCGGCTTCCTGGGTGCGTTCGCCATTGGCGTTGCGGTCGGTCCGTCGCTTCGAGACAGATCACCGGTTGAAAAGGCGCGCGTGGCAGCCCCCGCTGCCGAGGCGACGGCAACGACCGCGTCGCCAGCGGCCGCCCCCGCCAAGGCTCCTAGGGCCAGAGCGACGGCAACGCCCCGGAAAACGGCGCCGTCGAGTGACGTGAAGGCGAACGCAGCCTCAAGCTCAGTGAAGGCGAACGCCGCATCCAGCTCAGTGCCGGTAACGGAACCGCGTCTGCAGGCCAAACTGAAACCGGTGCTGAATCGCGGCGCACGCATGGACGTCGCGGCCGAGGGTTTCCGAAGCGCCGAGGAATTTGCCACTGTCGCCCATGCCTCGCGCAACACCGAGGTGCCGTTCATGGTCCTCAAGCATCGCGTGCTGATCGACAAGCGCACGCTGGCTGACGCTATTCACGAATCGAAGCCTGCGATCGACGCGAAGGCCGAAGTCGCACGCGCCGAAGCAGCCGCCAAGTCAGATATCGACACGATCGGAGGCTAGAAACCAGCTGACTTGCGTCGCGAGCGAGCGCGCGAGCGAGCCACCCACCTTCGCAGCGTTGAACGACGCCGCTGCTACGGTGGGCAGGCGCGAACGGCCCGTCCACCGTAGCTTCAGCGAAGGTGGAAGCGCGCCGGCGGCGCGTCACGTGTAGTGCAGGCCTTCAGGCCTGCGTCGGCGCGGGCCTGGCATAACAGCCAGTTAGACGGGTTCGATTCCCCCAACGGCTGTAGCACTATTGCAGTGTGGCCGCGGGTGCGGTCGCGGCGATTTTTCGGAAAGACCTGGCACGGGCGTAGAATTCCGAAGTGAACGTTCGTTTCTACATCGATCCAGCAACCGATCAACCTCACATCTACGGTCATTCGGTCGTCGAGGAAGAAGTGGAGGACGTCCTGGAGCGACCGATGGAGGATCGCGCTGGTCGCGACGCGTCACGAATCGCTCTCGGTCAAACCGAGGGAGGGCGTTACCTGCGCGTGATCTACGTGCCGGACGCCACCCCGGGCTCCGTATTTGTCATCACGGCGTACGAACTCGGCGAGAAGGCTCGGAAGGCCCTTCGACGGCGCCAGAAGTCTTCAAAACGGAAAAAGCCATGAAGAAACGCAATCGATTTCCACCAGGTTGGAACGACGCGCGCGTGCAACGTGTACTCGCTCACTATGGAGCGCAGTCCGACATCGAAGCTGTGGCAGAAGACGAGGCAGCGTACCGATCAACCACGACCACCGTGATGAAAATACCGATCAAGCTCGTTCCGGCGGTCCGAGCGCTTCTGGCGAAGCGCCGGGCAAGTTGATCGACTCGAGGCCTAACAAGGTCGCCTCGCGGAACGAGGTCGAGACGCCGAACGCGTTCGTCCACCCCAGACGCTGCCCGCGAGCGCACTCCGGCTCGAGTCTCTCGACGATCTCCCGCACGCGCCGCCCGATCAATCTCGAGACGCACGAGGCTGCACGGGTGCGATTCCTGCCGCCCTACAGTCCCGAAGTGCCAATCCGCGGCTGGCGTACAATTCGGGCTCATGAAGACCACTCGACGACTGACAGCCATCATCGAACGCGATGACGAAGCATACGTGGCCCTTTGCCCGGAACTGGACATCGCGAGCCAGGGCGACACGGGTGAATCCGCCCGGAAGAACCTGATCGAAGCTCTCGAGTTGTTCTTTGAGTCAGCTGATTCCACTGAAATTGCACGTCGATTGCACGGCGAAGTGTTCGTGACCCAGGTTGAGGTGCTGGTTGGGTAAGCTTCGCGTCCTGTCGGGTCGCGAAGTCTGCAAGATTCTCGAAGCGGAAGGATTCTCCTGCCTCAGGATTCTCGAGCGGTTCGAGTCCGGATTGGCGTCCGTCGACCAATCGATCGCGGCTTCCGTCGCCGCTGGTTCGACTCTATTAGATCCGGACGAAGCGGGCTGAAACTGGCCGGGCGCGAGCCCGTTCGGAGGCGCGCGCCGCAGTGTGCCGGAAACCGTGGCGCAGGCGGGCAGAAATCCGCGTGGGGTGACGAAGTTGGGGCCGCGCTACCGCCGCAAACGGCCTGCGCCGCGGTTTCCCGCGCGCCGGAGACGGGTCGCGAACGGGCAGTTTCAGCCCGCCCCCAAGATCTGGCAAAGTCGAACTTGAAGCTATCCAGAAGATCGCATGGTCACGGGGCCTCTTCTCGCGGGCCGGCCACCGACTCGTTGCGCTACCATAGCTTGCGTTCAGCAGGCTCAATAGAACCGGCCCCCTTCCGCAATGGACTGCGCATGGTCGTTGAAGGAAACGACGGAGGCGTCTTCATACACCTTGCGCGCCAACGCTGATAGAACCCTCTCCTGCCGGCTCGCGTGCGTCTGCGTTCTCTTCACCACGATTCTCTTGTGGAACGCGACCGCCGCGCAGGAGCCGGGGTACGTGCAGCGCCGGGTCGTGACGACGAATGGCGCCATTACCTTCGTCGGCAACGCCCTCGGCCTCAACAAGGAGTCCACGGCTGACAGTCCGGGAACGGCAGGGAGCATCGGCACGTTCATCACCACCGACACCAGTCTGCGGGACAACGCCACCTGGCCGTTCGGCACGACAGGGGACTGGCACCTCAACAGCTCCTTAGCGATTCTCGGCATTCCGGCGGGGAGCCGCGTCATCCACGCGGAGCTGATCTGGGGAGGTTCCTACCGTTTCGGCGACGAAGACGTTTCCGGATCCCTGGACGAGCCGGTGAACTTCACCACAGCGGCCGGAACAACGACATCGGTAACCGGCGATCCAGCGACCGCCATTACGCGATCCGGTCCCGAGTCGAATTACTACGTCCGCACGGCGAATGTCACGGCCCTCGTCACCGCCGCGGGGAACGGTACGTACACCGTTGGTCACGTTCCCGCGACGCAGGCCACCGGCGAAGCGCTCTTCAACGGTGCCGGCTGGACGCTGGCCATCCTCTACGAGAACTTCGACCTGCCGCCCCGCCGCCTTTCGCTGTTCCTCGGCCTCGAGCCACCGGAAGGGGCAACCGCCTCGGTCTCGGGCGTCTGCACGCCGGAGAAAAAAAACCAGCGGGGGGCACGCGTGGCTGTGAGCGCCATCGAGGGCGACACCCTCGACCCTGACGGCGACGCCCAGGACGCCCTTCATTTCGGCCCTACCACGATCATCCTCGATGACACCGTTTTTCGACTGTCTGGACCCAACAACCTGCGCAACAACTTCTTTGCCGCCCAGATCAACGGCGACGATGGCAGGCAGGACACGAGCGGGACGTTCGGCCACCGCAACAACAACTTGACGGGAACCTTCGCCGGTGGCCGCGAGGGCTGGGACATTTCCAACGTCGATGGCTCGGCGGAACCGCACCTGCTTGAAACCGGGGGGCAGACCGAAGCCCACGCTCGAGGCAGGGCGCAACAGGACGACTACTTCATCAACGCGCTGGCGATGCAGATCGATATCGTCGCGCCGGGGTTCTGGGACGCCAAGGACGCGACGGATGTCAACCGCTCGACGGCGGAGGTCGGCGACGTGCTCACCTACACGGTCGAGTTCGACAACAAATCCGGCCTGGCGGACGCCAACGACGTCGTCCTGACGGTGCCTCTCCCCGCCGGCATGTCATTCGTCGCCGGCAGCTTCAGGCTGGACGGCAAGCCGACGGGCGCCAACCCCATCACCGGCGCGGCGATTGGCACCGTGGCAGGAAGTACCCGCACGGTGATTGGCACCGCGTCAGGAGCGCGTCGCGAGGCGACGTTCGACCTTCGGGTGGATGCTGTTCCGCCGCCGCCGGCGCCCGCTCGATACGACATCACGCCGACGTGGACGTACACGTTCGTCAACTGCGCGGGCCCGGCAGCGCAGTCGGGCTCCTTCACGTCGAATACGGTGACCACCGAGGTGGCGGGCATCACCGCCACCAAATCAGCCTCTCAACCATCGATTCGGCCGGAAGAGATCCTCACTTACACGATCACGGTCGCGAACTCCGGCACGGCCGCTAGCCGCGGTAGCCTCGTCAGGGACGTGATTCCAACCGGTACGACCTACGTGCCCAATACGACAACGCTCAACGGGGTAGCGGTCGCTGACGTGTTCGGAACGTCGCAACTTGTCGTCGGCATGCTCGCGAGCAGTCCTTTTGCCCCACCCGGCGTCGTGCGGCCCGGCGAGTCGGCCATCGTCAGGTTCCAGGTGCGCGTCAATGCGTCGATGACGGGCTCTGTCGTGAACACCGCGACGATCGAACCCGATGGGATTCTCGGGCCTCTCCCGTCGTTTCCGGCTTCGGTCACGACGCCAGTCGTCTCGACCGCAGATCTGTCGGTGAGCAAGACGGGCCCCGTGTCGGCGGTCGCGGGCACGAACGTCACCTACACCATCACCGTGCTGAATGCCGGGCCGGGGCAGGCGACCGCCGTCTCGCTGACCGATCCCACCCCACCGGGCTTGACGCTGGCGTCTGTGACCGGCGCGTGTACGGCGCTCCCCTGCAACCTGGGCACGCTTGCAAACGACGAGACGCGCACGGTGGCGGTCACCTACGCCATCCCCGTGAATTACTCGGGCAGCGATCCCATCGTCAACACCGCGACGGTGACAACGACGTCTGAGGACACGGTCCCAGTTAACAACTCAGCGTCGGCGTCGACGGCGATCGGTGCGCCGGTTGCCGACCTGACGATCACCAACTCGAATGGAGTGTCCGGCGTTGTCGTGGGCACGACGACGACCTACACGATCACCGTCACCAACACAGGCCCGAATACAGCCACCAATGCCGTCGTCACTGACACCTTCCCCGCTGGCTTGACGGGCGTCAACTGGAGTTGTGTGGGCACTGGCGGCGCCGTCTGTGGCGCCCCGGGAGGAACGGGCCACATCAATTCGACCGTCACAGTTCCCGTCAGCGGCACGCTGACGTTCACGGCCACGGGAACCATCGACCCTGCCTTGACCGGCACACTCGTGAACACGGCGCGGGTCGTCCCTGCGGCCGGCACGTCGGATCCGACTCCAGCGATTGCCACGGACACCGATCCGATCGAACTCCGAGCCGACCTGTCGGTGACCAAGACAGGTCCCGCAACCGTCGTAGCCGGAGATGACATCACCTACACCATCACGGTACACAACGCCGGGCCGTCTGCTGCAGCGGACGTGCAGGTCGATGACGTGTTTCCGACGGGTCTGGCGTACAGGTCCACGACCGCCCCCTGCACGATCTCGCCGTGCAGCCTCGGGACGCTTGCTGCAGGCGCGACCGTCACCGAGCAAATCACGTTCACCGTGCCCGCCAGCTACAGCGCTGCCACCGTCACGAACACGGCACGCGTCTCGAGTTCCACCGTCGACCCGAACGAGAGCAACAACAGTTCATCGACGACGGCAACCGTCGACCGGAACGCGGACGTGGCAATCGTCAAGCAGCACTCACCCGAAACGACGGTGCTGCTTGGGGAGGATGCGACGTTTTTCGTGACCGTGACCAATCACGGTCCCGCGCCTGCCACCGGGGTCGTGGTCAAGGACCTGCTGCCGGCAGGTCTGACCCTGGTGTCGCACAACGTGTCGCAGGGGAGTTACGTACCCCAGACCGGTGAATGGACGGTCGGGACGTTGGCGGATGACGGGTTCGCGCAACTCACGCTCATCGCCACCCTGACCGTGGCCGATTCGATCACGAACCTGGCCCACGTCGTGCGGCAGGATCAGCCGGATCCTGTGCCTGGCAACAACTTCTCCGCGGCGGTAGTGAATGGCGCCGCCAACGCCGACGTCGGAGTGAGCGCGGCCGTCGACAAGCCGGCGCCTTCGGTCGGCGAGAACGTGACGTTCACGGTGACGGTGGCCAACAGGGGGCCGAGCCCCGCGACCGATGTCGTCGTCACCGACGCGTTGCCCGCAGGGCTGACGCTGGTGTCTACCACGCAATCGCAGGGCACGTACGCGGCGCCGAACTGGACAGTTGGCGCGCTCGGCGAGACCGGAATCCCCGCCACACTGACGATGGTGGCGACGGTCACGGCGCCCGGCACGCTGGTCCATACCGCAGGCGTCACGCAGCAGGCGGAAGCAGACTCGAATCCGACCAACGACAGTGCGAGCGTGACGCTCAACGCGGCCGAGTCCGCGAACCTCAAGGTGGTCAAGACGCTCACCCGTTCGGCGCCGCACGTCGGTGAACTGTTGACGTTCAACGTGAGTGTGGTCAACCAGGGCCCGAGCCCGGCGACGGGAGTCCAGGTCACGGAGCTGTTGTCGGCAGGGCTCGACTTCGAGTCGGCAGTCCCGTCGCAGGGCTCCTACGACAGCGCAACCGGCACCTGGACGGTCGGATCGATCGCGAACGCCGGAAGCGCGGGGTTGACGCTTACGGCGCGCGTCACGCAGGCGGGCACGGTCACCAACACCGCGAGCGTCACCGACAGCGATCAACCGGATCCTGACCCGACGGACAACACGGCGACCGTGACGCTGACCACGGAGACGATCGCCGACCTGACGATCACGAAGACACTCACCGGGAGCCCGGTGCCAGGACTGCCGGTCTCTTACACGATCGTGGTGACCAACACCGGGCCGAGTCCGGTGACCGCGGCGAATGTGACCGACCTGTTCCCGATCGCCTTCGCCGCGCCGGCCTGGACCTGCACTGCCGACTCCGGATCGAGCTGCGCCGCCGCATCGGGCACGGGCAACCTCGCGACCACCGTCACGCTCGAGGCCGGCGACCGCGCCACGTTCATTGTGACGGGCCCGATCGCGGCGAGCGCGACTGGCCTGCTGGTCAACACCGCCACCGTCACCGCGCCGGCCGGGGCCGTCGATCCCGCTCTCGCCAACAACACGGCCACCAGTTCGGTGCCGCTGGTGCCCTCCGCCGCCCTGGAGATCACCAAGGCGGGTCCGGCCAACGCGGTGGCCGGCACCAATGTCGTCTACACGATCACCGTCACGAATGCGGGGCCATCGGATGCCACCGGCGTCACGCTCGCCGACCCGACGCCTCCCGGCCTGACGTTCGTCTCGAACGCCGGGGACTGCGCGACGGCCTTCGCGTGCAATCTCGGGACGTTGCCCGCCGGTGCGACCCGCACGATCACCGCGACTTTCGCGGTCCCGTCCGGCTATACCACGCCCAATCCGATCGCCAACACGGCGACGGTGTCGAGTTTGACACCGCCGGCGATCAGCACGAGCGCGACCACCAACACGCCGCTCGCTCAGCCGGTGACCGATCTCCACATCACGAAGACCAACGGCGTCGACGGCGTGGTCGCGGGCCGGCCGACGACCTACACCATCACCGTCACTAACCCGCTCGGGCCGAGCGACGCGACTGGTGCGACGGTCACCGACACGTTCCCGGCGTTGCTGACCGGTGTGACGTGGACGTGTGCCGGCACAGGGGGCGGCACCTGTGTGGCCGCCGGAAACGGCAACATCAACACGTCGGTGACGGTGCCGGTCGGCGCGAGCGTCGCCTTCACCGCCACCGGCACGGTCAATCCCGCGGCGACCGGCGACCTCGTCAACTCGGCCCAGGTGGTCCCACCCGCGGGACTCGTGAACCGGACCTCGGCGATCGCGACCGACCACGATGCCATCGCCACCGAGGCCGACGTGGCGATCACCAAGACGGGGCCGGCCACGATCGTCGCGGGCAATCCGCTGGTCTACACGATCACCGTCACCAACAGCGGGCCGTCGGACGCCGCGAACGTCGTCGTGCGCGATCCGACCCCGCCTGGGTTGACCTGGGTGTCGACCACCGGCGCGTGCACGACCGCCTTCCCCTGCACGCTCGGCGTGGTGCCGGCCGGCGCCACCCAGACCCTCACCGCGACCTTCACTGTCCCTCTCGACTACAGTGGCCCGTCGC
This sequence comes from uncultured Acidobacteriota bacterium, assembly GCA_963825245.1. GTDB lineage: Bacteria > Acidobacteriota > Vicinamibacteria > Vicinamibacterales > CAVVIG01 > CAVREM01. Next base: position 91,460 of record CAWGSJ010000007.1, on the reverse strand, counting down.
CGATCGCGAACGTGACCGATGCGTCCTCGACGACGTTCGACACGAACACGACCAACAACACGGCGACCGCCCCGACGCCGCTGAATCGCAATGCGGACGTGGCGATTAGCAAGAGTGTCTCCCCCGCCGCGGTGCTGGTGGGCCAGCCGACCACCTTCACCGTGGTGGTGACCAATCACGGGCCGGCGCGCGTCACCGGCCTCGTCGTCCAGGACCTGCTGCCGGCCGGCTTGTCGCTGGTGTCGGCGTCCCACTCGCAAGGCAGTTACGCGGAGGCCACCGGGGCGTGGACGATCGGGACCCTGCTGACCACCGAGGCCGCGACGCTGACGCTCGAGGCGACCGTGACCGTGACCGGCGCCATCACCAATCGCGCGCTGGTCGTGGCGCGGGACCAGCCCGACCCGGTGGCGAGCAATAACTCGGCCGCGGCGATCGTCAACGGGGCCGCCAACGCCGACGTCGGCGTGCACAAGATCGCCGACCGGCCGGCGCCGTTGGTCGGCGAGACCGTGACCTTCACCGTGACGGTGACCAACAGCGGTCCGAGTCCGGCCACCGGGGTGGTGGTGACCGATGCGCTGCCCGCCGGCCTCGCGTTCGTGTCGGCGACGCCGTCACAGGGCACGTATGGGGCACCGGACTGGACGATCGGCACACTCAGCGAGACCGGGCCGGCGGCGACGGCGACGCTCACAATCGTGGCGACCGTCACGGCGCCCGGTGGCATGGTCAATACCGCGACCATTACGCAGCAGACGGAAGTGGATGCGAATCCGGCCAACAACAGCGCGAGCGTGACGCTCAACGCGGCCGAGTCCGCCAATCTCAAAGTGATCAAAGCGCTCACGCGCTCGGCGCCACACGTCGGGGAGCTGCTGACGTTCCACGTGATGGTGGCCAACCAGGGCCCGAGTCCGGCGACGGGCATCCGGTCACGGAGGTGTTGTCGGCGGGGCTCGCGTTCGAGTCGGCGGCCCCGTCGCAGGGCGCGTACGACCCGGCGACGTGGTCTCTGGACGGTCGGCGTCGATCGGGAACGCCGGCAGCGCGGGGTTGACGATCACGGCGCGCGTCACCCAGGCCGGCACGGTCACCAACACCGCGAGCGTCACCGCCAGCGATCAACCGGACCCCGACCTGATCGACAACACGTCGAGCGTGACGTTGACCACGCAGACGATCGCCGACCTGGCCGTCACCAAGACCTTGACGGGCACCGCGATCCCGGGGCTGGCGACGACCTACACGATCGTGGTGACCAACACCGGGCCCAGTCCGGTGACCGCTGCCAGCGTCACCGACCCCTTCCCTGCCGCCTTCGTGTCGCCCACCTGGACCTGCGTGGCCGATGCCGGGTCCACCTGTGTGGCCTCGGGCACCGGCAATCTGGCGACCACCGTCTCGCTCGAGGCCGGCGACCGCGCCACGTTCCTCGTGACCGGCCTGATCGCGGCGAACGCCACCGGCTCGCTCGTCAACGCGGCGACCGTGACGGTGCCGGCGGGGGCCATCGATCCCGATCCGGCCAACAACACAGCGACCAGCTCGGTAACGCTGGCGCCTTCCGCGGATGTCCAGGTCACCAAGAGCGGCCCCGCCACCGCGGTGGCCGGGACCAACGTCGTCTACACGATCACGGTCACGAACGCGGGACCCTCGGATGCCACCGTCGTCACGCTCGCCGACCTGACCCCGACCGGCCTGACGTTTGTCGCGAACGCCGGCGACTGCACGACGGCCTTCCCGTGCAACCTCGGCACGCTGCCCCCCGGCGCGCCCCGCACGATCACGGCGACCTTCGCCATCCCGTCCGGTTATACGACGCCGGATCCGATCGAAAACACGGCAACGGTCTCGAGTCCGACGCCGGACGCGGCAGCGGGCAACAACAGCGCGACGGCGACCACGTCACTCGGCACGGCGGTGACGGATCTCCACATCACAAACAGCAACGGGGTCAACGGCGTGGTCGCGGGCTTGCCGACGACCTACACCATCACCGTCACCAACCCGCTCGGGCCGAGCGACGCGAGTGGCGCGACGGTCACCGACGCCTTCCCGACGACGCTGAGCGGGGTCGCGTGGACGTGCACGGGCACGGGCGGCGGCGTGTGCCCCACGTCGGGCAGCGGCGACATCAACACGTCCGTGACGGTGCCGGTCGGCGCGAGCGTCGTCTTCACCGCCACGGGCACGGTCGATCCCGCGGCCACGGGCGTCCTCGTGAACTCGGCCCAGGTACTCCCGCCCGCGGGCCACGCCAACCGGACCTCGGCGATCGCCACCGACAGCGACCCCGTCACCGCGCGCGCCGACCGGGGCATCACCAAGACGGGACCGGCGTCCAGCGTCGCCGGCAACAATCTGATCTACACGATCACGGTGACCAACACCGGGCCGTCGGACGCCGCGGGCGTGGTGGTGAGCGATCCCACGCCGGCCGGCCTGGTGTTCGTGTCGAACACGGGCGCCTGCACGACGGCCTTCCCGTGCGCGTTCGGCATCGTGCCCGCCGGTGCCACCCGCACGATCACCGCGACCTTCGCCGTGCCGATCACCTATCCCGGCCTGGGACCGATCGTCAACGTCGCCAGCGTGTCGGCTACCACGCCCGATGACACCGCCGCGAACAACACGGCGACCGCCACGACGACGCTGAATCGCAATGCAGACGTGGCGATCACCAAGAGTGTCTCCCCCGCCGCGGTGCTCGTGGGCCAGCCGACCACCTTCACCGTGGTGGTGACCAATCACGGGCCGGCGCGCGTCACCGGCCTCGTCGTGCAGGACCTGCTGCCGGCCGGCCTGTCGTTGGTGTTGGCGGCCCCCTCGCAAGGGAGTTACGCGGAGGCCACCGGGGCGTGGACGATCGGGACCCTGCTGACCACCGAGGCCGCGACGCTGACGCTCGAGGCGACCGTGACCGTGGCCGGTGCCATCACCAACCGCGCGCTGGTCGTCGCGCGGGACCAGCCCGACCCGGTGGCGAGCAACAACTCGGCCGCGGCGGTGGTCAACGGCACCGCCAACGCCGACGTCGGCGTGCACAAGATCGCCGACCGACCGGCGCCGTTAGTGGGCGAAACCGTGACCTTCACCGTGACGGTGACCAACAGCGGTCCGAGTCCGGCCACCGGGGTGGTGGTGACCGATGCGCTGCCCACGGGCCTCACGCTCGAGTCGGCGATCCCATCGCAGGGCACCTACGTGGCGCCCGCCTGGACGATCGGCACGCTGAGCGAGACGGGCCCGCCGGCCACGCTGACGCTCGTGGCGACGGTCACGGCGCCCGGCGCGCTGGTCAATACCGCGACGATCACACAGCAGACGGAAGCGGATGCGAATCCGGCCAACAACAGCGCGAGTGTGACGCTCAACGCCGCCGAGTCCGCCAATCTCACGGTGACCAAAGCGCTCACGCGATCGGCGCCGTTCGTCGGGGAGTTGCTGACGTTCCACGTGATGGTGGCCAACCAGGGCCCGAGTCCGGCGACGGGCATCCAGGTCACCGAGGTGTTGTCGGCGGGGCTCGCGTTCGAGTCGGCGGCCCAGTCGCAAGGCGCGTACGACTCGGCGACGGGGGTCTGGACGGTCGGCGCGCTCGGGACCGGCGGCAGCGCGGGGTTGACGATCACCGCGCAAGTGACACAGGCGGGCACGGTCACCAACACCGCGAGCGTCACGGCCAGCGATCAACCGGACCCCGACCCGACGGACAACACGTCGAGCGTGACGCTGACCACGCAGACGATCGCCGACCTGACAATCACCAAGACGCTCACCGGGAGCCCGGTGCCCGGACGGCCCATCACCTACACGATCGTGGTGACCAACACCGGGCCGAGCCCGGTGACCGCCGCGAGCGTGACCGACGTGTTTCCGATTGCCCTCGTCGCGCCGGCGTGGACCTGCACCGCGGACCCCGGATCGAGTTGCGCCGCCGCCTCGGGCACGGGCAATCTCGTGACCACCGTCACGCTCGAGGCGGGCGACCACGCCACGTTCACCGTGATCGGCCTGATCGCGGCGAACGCCACCGGCCTGCTCGTCAACACGGCCACCGTCGCGGCGCCGGCCGGCGCCGTTGACCCCGATCTGGCCAACAACACAGCGACCAGCTCGGTATTGCTTGTGCCCTCCGCCGATCTCCACATCGCCAAGGAGGGCCCCCTCAACGCTGTGGCCGGGACCAACGTCGTCTACACGATTACCGTCATAAACGCGGGACCATCAGATGCCACCGGCGTGACGCTTGTCGACCCGACGCCCCCCGGCCTGACCTTCGTCGCGAACGCCGGGGATTGCACGACGGGCTTCCCGTGCGATCTCGGCACGCTGCCCCGTGCCGCCACCCGCACGATCACGGCTACCTTTGCGATTCCCGCCGGTTACACGACACCCAATCCGATCGCCAACACGGCAATGGTGTCGAGTCTGACGCCGGACGCGGCAGCGGGCAACAACACCGCGACGACTAACACGCCGGTCGGGGCGCCGGTGACCGATCTCCACATCACGAACACCAACGGCGTCAACGGCGTGGTCGCCGGACTGCCAACGACCTACACGATCACCGTCACCAACCCGCTCGGGCCGAGCGACGCGAGTGGCGCCACGGTCATCGACACGTTCCCGGCGGCGCTGACCGGCGTGACCTGGACCTGTGCCGGCACCGGGGGTGGCACCTGCGTCGCCGTAGGGAGCGGCCACATCAATATCCCCGTAACGGTGCCGGTCGGCGCGACCGTCGTCTTCACCGCCATCGGCACGGTCGATCCCGCGGCCACGGGCGAACTCGTCAACTCCGCGCAGGTGCTCCCGCCGCTGGGCCACGTCAACCGCACCTCGGCGATCGCCACCGACCACGATGTCATCGACACCGAGGCCGACGTAGCCATCACCAAGACGGTGGATCAAGCCTCGATCGTCGCCGGCAATCCGCTCGTCTACACGATCACGGTCACCAACACCGGGCCGTCGGACGCCGCGGGCGTGGTCGTGCGCGATCCGACTCCGCTGGAATTGACCTGGGTGTCGACCACGGGCGCGTGCACGACGCCCTTCCCCTGCACGCTGGGCGTGCTGCCGGCCGGCGCCACCCGAACGATCACGGCGACCTTCACCGTTCCCCCCGCCTACAGTGGACCGTCGTCGATCGAGAACGTGGCCGATGTGTCCTCGACAACGGTGGACACGAACACGGCGAACAACGCGGCGACCGCCGTGACGACGCTGAATCGCAATACGGATGTCGAGGTCACGAAGACCGTGCCTTCGTCCAGCGTGCCTGTCGGTGACGAGATATTGGTCACGATCAATGCGCTCAACCATGGTCCCAATCCCGCGACCGGCATCGAAGTCACCGACAGCCTGCCGGCCGGGTTCGACTTCGTGTCCGCGTCGGCGAGCCAGGGCGCGTACGATCCGGCAACGGGCGCGTGGTCGGTTGGATCGCTGGCCGTCGGCGAAACCGCGCAACTGGTCCTGACGGCGAAGGTGACAGCGCCGGGCGTGATCACGAATCTCGCCGTCAAGACCGGCCAGAACGAGCCGGACCCGATCGTGGGCAACGACTCTGCGGCGGCTGGCACCACCGCGACGCCTGCCGCCGATCTCGAGGTCGACAAGGAGATCGATCGCCACAACGCGCTGGTGGGCGAGACGCTCACATTCACCGTTCGTGCAACGAATCGCGGACCGAGTCCGGCGACGGGCGTCACGATCGCGGATGCCTTGCCCGCCGGGCTCTCGTTCGTGTCGGCGGCCGCTTCGCAAGGCTCGTACGACGCGTCGACTGGCATCTGGACAGTCGGGGCACTCGATTCGCCTGCGCAGGCGACATTGACGCTGGTGGCGAGCGTCGACCAGCCTGCCGCACTCGCGAACAACGCTTCCACGGCGTCGCAGGACCAGATCGATCCGAACCCGATCAACAACAGCGATGCCGAGCTGGTCAATGCCGCGCCTGCGGCCGACCTTCGAGTGACCAAGGCGGTGAGCAGCGCGGCGCCTGGTGTCGGGGCGCTCGTGACCTACACGATTGCGGTCACCAACCTCGGTCCCGACGACGCCACGAGCGCCGACGTCAGCGACGTGCTGCCCGCAGGTGTTGCGTTCGTATCGGCGAGAGCATCACAGGGCAGCTACGACGCGGGAACGGGCATCTGGACACTGGGCGCCGTGGCGGCGACCCGGACCGAGATATTGACGCTGACGGGCCGCGTCACGGAACCAGGCACCCTGGTCAACACGGCGACGCGCCAGTCGAGCACACCGGTCGATCCGAACGCGGCGAACGACACCGGAACCGCGACGCTGACATCTTCAGTCGTTGCCGACCTCTCGTTGACGAAAACGCCGAGCGTGCCGGTCGCCGCCGCGGGCACTGTCATTCACGTGGACCGTCGCCGTCGTCAACAATGGCCCCAGCACTGCGCTGGGAGCTTCCGTCGCCGACTCGTTCCCGGTGCCGTTCACCGGCGTGACGTGGACGTGCACGGCCAGCAGCGGATCGACATGCACGTCACCGTCGGGCACAGGGACGATCGCCGCGACGGTCGACCTCCTCGCAGGCGGGAGCGCGACGTTCGTTGCGACCGGTCTCAGCGCGCCCGTCGGTAGCAGTCAGCTCGTCAACGTCGCGACGGTGGCGGTCGCCGCCGGCACGACAGACCCCGATCTCTCCAACAACAGCGACACGAGCGCAGTCGGATTGGTGCCCCTGGCCGACGTCCAGGTCACGCAGACCGGTCCATCGTTGCTGGCCCCAGGCACCTCAGGCGATTACCTCATCACGATCGCCAATGTCGGACCGTCGCAGACTCAAAGCACGACCCTGATGGTGCCGACTCCGGCCGACTTCTGTGCCGGTGACCGTTCGTGGTGCATGCTCGAGCCTCCCCTGCCCTCTTGGAGAGCTTGCGCCCGGCGAAGTGCGCGAAGTCATTGCGACGCTCTCCCCGCCCGCCGACTATGCCGGTCCTCCGACGTTGATCGTGCGAGCGCTCGCCGTCAGCGCTCCCTTCGATCCACTTCCCGTGAACAATGCCGCCACGGTCGTGACGACGGTCACGGCGCTCGCAGATCTGTCGATCACCAAGACCGGGCCGACGACTGCCGTTCCTGGTGGGCGAGTGACCTATGCGGTCACGGTCGCCAACGCCGGACCCTCTATCGCGACAGGAGTCAGGGTCAACGATCCGACGCCGGCTGGACTGACGTTGGTGTCGACCAGCGGCGACTGCACGACCGCCTTCCCCTGCGATCTGGGAACGATGGCGCCTGGTACTACACGAACCATCGCCGCAACCTACACCGTGGCGGGGGGAACGGCTCCTCCAGAAATCACCAACGCGGCGACCGTCCTCAGTGGAGTCAGTGACCTGAATCCGGCCAACAACAGCGCAGCGATCAGTACGAGGATCCGCATCAGGGCGAAGTGCGATGTCGACGGCGACGGCATAGACGAGATCATCACGGGCGCCGGACCCCTCGGCGGCCCTCACGTTCGCGTGTTCAAAGTCAGCGGCGGCGCACTCACTGAGCTCGCCAGCTTTTTCGCTTACGACCCAAGGTTCCCGGGTGGTGTATTTGTGGCGTGCGGCGATGTGACGGGGGACGGGTTGGCAGAGGTGATCACCGGGGCGGGGCCGTCGGGCGGGCCGCACGTGCGCGCCTTCAGCCTCGCGGGCGGCGTCGTGACGGAGGTCGCGAGCTTCTTCGCCTATGACCCTGCGTTCCAGGGCGGGGTGACTGTGGCGGCCGGCGACGTAACCGGCGACGGCGTGGACGAGATCATCACCGGGGCCGGGCCAGGCGGCGGGCCGCACGTGCGCGCCTTCAGCCTCGCGAGCGGCGTCGTGACGGAGGTCGCGAGCTTCTTCGCCTACATCCCGGCGTTCCCAGGCGGCGTCAGCGTGGCGGCCGGGGATGTGACCGGGGATGGCGTGGCTGAGATCATCACCGGGGCAGGGCCCAGCGGCGGGCCGCACGTGCGCGCCTTCAGCCTCGCGGGCGGCGTCGTGACGGAGGTCGCGAGCTTCTTTGCCTATGTTCCCGCGTTCATGGGCGGCGTCCACGTGGCGGCCGCGGATCTGACGGGCGACGGCGTGGCGGAGATCATTACGGGAGCGGGACCCGGCGGTGGTCCGCATGTGCGCGCGTTCGGCGTGGCGGGCGTCGTGACGGAGGTCGCGAGCTTCTTTGCTTATGACCCGGCATTCATGGGCGGCGTGCACGTGGCGGCCGCGGATCTGACGGGCGACGGCGTGGCGGAGATCATTACGGGAGCGGGGCCCGGCGGTGGTCCGCATGTGCGCGCGTTCGGCGTGGCTGGCGGCGTCACGGAGGTCGCCAGCTTCTTCGCGTACGACCCGGCGTTCCCGGGCGGGGTGACTGTGGCGGCCGCTGCTACGCCGCGAGGCGAGGTGGCAATGGCCGCGGCCCCAGGGTCCGGAGGCCGCGCCGCGAACGGACATGACGTCAGTGGCATGGTGTTGGCGCGGATCACTGAGTTCTTGGCGTACGGCCTCGCGGATCCGTTCCCGGTCACGCTGACGCAGCTAGCCTGTTCGTCGCCGGCGCTGCGAGACCTGTCACCAAAAGGAAGGCGACGTCACGCGAAGCGGGCATCGCCTCCCAGGCACTTTGACCCGCCGGTGTGATCCCCTTTTCTACAGCCAGGTGCCTAACGAAGAACGCGGGCCTCGGCGTCGGTCCTGCCCGCCGACTACCTGCGCACCCATCATCGTCGTGAGCGGGCGATGATTGCAGCGTACGTCAGAACATCGGAGCGTGACGCATAGATGGCGCACGTGCCGAGGGCGAGCAAGGATTCCGTAGCCCGCTCCATGAGTCCGTCCCTCGTAAGTACTTTCCCCGACATCTCTCGCGTGTCCAAAGTGTCTACAAGTTTTTCCGCGCGGCGGAACCGCACACTCGAGTCTCTCAATTCCTGTCCTCCGCGGCGACCGCGCCATCTGAGGTTGCGCCTCCGATCTGGCTGCATGCGCCTCCGCTCTGGCGGAGTAAGACCAGACTGAGACTTGCACTGCTGTCCGCACTTCCACGCCTGTGCCACGCTGCGTGGTGGCACTCTTTCTGCTCTCTGCGACAACGAAACTTGTCATCGGGGCTGACCACGTTCGGCCTCAGCTGCGAGAACCAGACCGATCGGTTCCCGTTGTCGCCAGTCCGCGACACGGATAGTTTTCGTGTGATGCCCGGCGTCGAGCTCCGACACCGGGCGCTGCTCAACGGAAGCGCCTGGGTCGGCTACCGCCGTTTCGAACCGAAGGCGGCGGTTCTCCCTTCCCAGGCCGGTCTGGTCTCGCAGCTCGCCATTCCTACACTCTGCTCGGCGCGACCGAGTTCGGCGTCACCTCGACCGGGACTACCAGTTCGCGTATGAAGCGCTGACACAATATTCATCGACAACAGCGTCGGCGTTGGTCCGGCGCGCTGGCGGCGCTCGCGCCCGCGTGCGTGGCACCGTGGCTCGGCATCGCTACTCGCGAAGCCGTAGCCGGGAAAGCGTCCGGATTCGATCTGCTTCGTCCTGCCCGCCAATGTCACATCTTCGAAGCTAACCCTCGCTACTTTCAAGACTCGACTGAGCTGAATCAGGAGATTCGCCGAGCCTGTGTCGCAAAGCTCCGAACCACCTCGGGAGGCGCGTCATGACGGCCCGTTCTGCCGAGAGAGCGAGACGTGCGGGATGGCCGACGGCGCGAAACCCAAGCCTTCCGCGGGTGACGCGACGTTTTTCCCCGCCACCATTCCATAATGTTGCGGTGGTCGGCGAGACACTGTCGCGATATCACCTGGTCGCCCACCTTGGTTCCGGCGCGATGGGTGACGTGTATCGTGCCGAGGACCAGCGTCTACGTCGCACGGTCGCGCTGAAAGTCGTTCGAGCGGCGCGCGATCCTGAAGAGACGTCGCGGCAGCTGCTCGCGGAGGCGCGGGCCGGCTCAGCGTTGACCCATCCCAATATCGCGGTCGTCTACGAGGTCGACGAGGTCGAACACCACGGCGCACTGCTCAGCTTCATTGCGATGGAGTACGTGGCCGGACGGACGCTGGCCGATCTCACCGCTCAGGGTCCCCTGGCTCTGGACACCATCCTCGACGTCGGCCGCCAGGTGGCCGATGCGCTGGCCGCAGCGCACGCGTATGGGCTGGTACACCAGGACATCAAGCCCTCGAACGTGATGGTCACCGAAAACGGGTTGGTGAAGGTGCTCGACTTCGGGGTTGCGCGCTGGTCTGCGCCGATGATCGATACGGCCCCGACGCAGACGGTCGATCCGCTCGCGGGTGCAGCAGCCGGCACGCTTTCGTACATGTCGCCGGAGCAGATCACGGGGCGGCCACTCGATGGACGCAGCGATATGTTCTCCCTCGGCGTCGTGATCTACGAGCTCCTGGCCGGACATCGTCTGTTCGAAGGATCGAACGCGGCGCAGGTGCTCGAGGCGCTGTTGCAGAAAGAGCCGCCGCCGCTGCGCGTGCATCTCGACGATCCACGCCTGCCGGCTGTCGAGCGGGTCGTGAGACGCATGCTCGAGAAGAACCCGTTGAGCCGCTTCGACGATCTGCGTGCGGTTGGACTGGCGCTCGCCGCCGCCCAGCGAGGCGAAGCCTTTCACGGATCGCGGGCGGAGACCGCCACGCCGATCCTCGCCGTCACCGACTTTCGAAACATTACGGCGAACGCCGAGGATGACTGGCTCGGCACGGGAATTTCGGAAACCGTGACCGCTGATTTGGAAGGATTCGAAGGCGTGACGGTGGTGCCGCGTGGACGCGTTTCCGAGCTGGCGCGTACGCTCGAGCGCCACGGAGGCGATCAAAGCGAGGCTTTCTGGATCCGCGTTGGCCGCGAGCTCGGCGCGCGATGGGTGCTGACCGGCAGCTTTCAGCGCGCGGCCGACGCGGTGCGCGTCACGGCGTACCTTCTCGACACGGCAACGGCCCATGTCGAGCGGACGATCAAGGTCGATGGCCGAATGGATGAAATCTTCGCCCTGCAGGATCGGCTGGTCCGCGATCTTGCCGATCTCCTGCGGGCCGTCATACGCCCGACCGAGGCAGCGACGCTGGAAACCGGAGTGGTGGGGGCATACGAGGCGTTCTCCAAAGGCGTGCTCAACCTGCGAGCGGAGACCTACGAGTCGCTCGATCGAGCGGTGATGTTGTTCGAGCAGGCGGTCGATCTCGACGCCGGCTATGCTCGCGCGCACCTGGAGCTCGGCGTCGCCTACGCGACCAAGGCCGACTACCTGGCAAGGGGCGAGCTGCGCAAGCAAGCGGTGACGAGCCTGCGACGTGCGCTCGAACTGCAGCCGGATTCTGTGCGCGCGTGGCGCGAGCTTGGCTTGGTGCTGATGGCGTCGGGGCAGGACAGCGACGGATTCGACGCGCTGCGTCGCGCGCTCGTCATTGATCCGGCCGACGCGGGAGCGCTGGCGGCGATGGGGCGGGCGCTGTTTATCGGGCGCGCGGACTTCGAAGAAGCCGCGTCCTTGGTACGAGCGTGCGCTCGCGGCAAATCCCAAGGCTGGATGGTACGCGCTGCAGCTGTCGCACTGCGCGGCGCTGCTCAGGGACTTTGTTCGCGGCGAGGCCGCTGCCAGCCGCGCGATTGAGCTGCAGCAGGCGGCGCTGTCGGGGCAGGAGGGCGTGCTGATCGTCGGCGCGTCGATGCGGCTTGGACATCTCCGTGCGCTTCAGGGACGGAGCGCCGAGGCCATCGCCGCCTACATGCAGGAGCTCGACTTCCTGAATGGCGTTGACCACGCATTACGAAACCGCGTGATTGTCGAGCTCAACGTCCGTCTCGGCGCGGCGCATCTCTCGCTCGGCGAGACGCGCAAGGGCCACGCGCTGCTCGACGTGGCGATTGAAGCCTTCGATCGGCGCGTGCGCCTCGGTGCCGACGAGCCCTTCACGAGGTACTATGCCGCCGCCGCGCACGCGTTCAAGGGCGACGCCGACACCGCGATCGCGTTCCTGGAGCGCGCGGCCGCCACGCGGCGGGCGTTCACGATCGAGCGGGCACGCATCGAGCCGGAATTCGCGGCGCTGCGAAAGGACGTGCGGCTGCAGCGGTTGCTGCAGGCAAGGCGGCAGGACCAATGACATCGCGGCCGGATACAGCTCTCCATCGCTATTCGACGAACATGTCCTGCAGGCGTTCCAGCACCGCGACAACCGTCTCATCCTCGAGTTGCCCGAGCGGTTTCACGAGGCGGTCCACGTCGACGGTCCTGAGTTGATCGAGCGCCACGAAGCCCGCGCGACCCTGAAAGCGGCATCGCGGACGCCACGGGTACACGCGTCCGCCAGTGGTCATCGGCGCGACGATGACGGTGCGGAGGTGGTCGTTCAGTTCGTCAGGCGAGACAATCACGCATGGCCGCGTCTTCTTGATTTCACTGCCGAGCGTGGGATCGAGTCGAACGAGATGCACCTGGCCGCGACTGACCGTCGGGCGGGCTACCGCCACTCCCATTCCTCGTGATCGAACTTCGTGCCCGTTGATTGGTCGAGGAGTCGATCATCGCCGCTAGCGCGCATTCGCTTCGCGGCTGCCGCCCACCCGCTGCGAGCATGGCGAGCGGCCTGAACGACCAACCGGCCCGGTTCGGCATGGAGTTCAACTTCTTCAGGAAGATCCGCCTCATCCAGGAGCGTCTTCGGGATCCGGATTCCTCGCGAGTTGCCGATCCGGACAATCCGCGTCTTCGTGGCCATTGTGCTTACAGTGTAGCTACGTCATCCGGGTCCTGGCAAGCACCCTGCGGAACCGCTAGCCACTAGAGCGTTTTCCGATTGTACGTAGTACGGCTGTCGTGGTACTTCTCTCGAGGGGAGGGAGGCATGGCGCCGTACTCGATGGATTTGCGGAAGCGCGTCTTGGAGGACTGCGACAGCGGATTGGCGTCGAAGGATGTGGCGGCGAAATTTCGCGTGAGCCGATCGTGGGTCGAATCGGGTGAAGCAACGACGACGCGAGACCGGAGAGGTCACGCCGCGGCCTCAGACGGTGTTCAAGAAGCAAGCGTTTGCGGGACAGGAAGATCGGCTGCGTGCGCTGGTCGCGCGCGACGCCCGATCGGACGCTGGCGGAACTGCGCGACGCCTTACAGAGCTCGGCGAGCCTCTCCTCCGTGTGGCGGGCGTTGGATCGACTGAAGTTGACCGTTAAAAAAAACGGTACACGCCGACGAACAGCGACGCCCCGACGTCGCCGCTGAGCGGCGCCGGTGGCGCGAGTGGCAGCCGCTCCGCGACATGCGGCAGTACGTCTTTCTCGATGAATGCGGCGTGACGACCGATCTCCTCCGGCGCTACGGCCGGAGCCCGCGTGGCCTGCGGGTCCGGACCACACGCCCTGCAGCCACTGGGAGGCGCACACCGTCATCGCCGCCCTGCGTCTGACGGGCCTCGACGCGCCCGCCGTCTTCGATGGGCCGATCGATAGTCCGAGTTTCCTCGCCTACGTCGAACAAGTGCTGGTGCCCACGCTGCGACCTGGCGATGTCGTCGTGCTCGATAACCTCGCGGTCCACAAGCAGCCCGAGGTGCGGACCGCGATCGAGCAGGCCGGCGCGTTCATCCGATTTCTCCCGCCCTACAGTCCCGGACTTCAATCCGATCGAGCTGGCCTTCGCCAAACTGAAAGCGTTCTTGCGCGCGGCGCGCCCGCGGAGCTTCGAGCAGGTCTGCAGCCTGATCGCGATCGCGCTCGACCTCTTCACACCCGACGAATGCGCGAACTACGTCCGGCACTGCGGCTATCGCGTTGCTACGGCGTAATGGAAAACGCTCTAGTGCCGGTCGTGACCGTCACTGTGCGGGCACCAGCAGCGGCGGCCGGATCGAGTACGAAGTTGGCGGTCAGCGACGTACTGCCGCTCACGGTGACGTACCGCTAGCGAATGTCCTGAAGTATCAAGAGTTGTACGGCGGGCCGGCGTTTCGCTGTACCGCCCTGATCGGAACAGCACGCGAGCCTCGTTCCTTCTGCTACAGGCTGTCTAAGCAGAGTGGAACTTTTCGTGACTCGACATGAATCGACCGTTTGCCCGCGCGACCTGCTACCAGATCGTCTGAACCGGATAGTCGCTTAGCGGACTGTCACCGGTGACCAGGCCCAGGCTCTCGGCCTTTGCTTGAGCGATCAGGATGCGATCGAACGGGTCCTTGTGGAGTGCAGGAAGCCCAGCCAGGGCCGTGACGTGGCTGGCGCGGATTGGGAGCATGCGCGCAGCGGTCAGCTCCGTTGCCTGACGCCACCACGTCGCGAGGTCCGAGATCGCGAGCAACCCCTTCTGCGTTTTGATGACGACTTCCCAGTAGGATGCGACGCTGACGACGTTCTTGCCGGCCTCGACCAGTCGGCGTGCACGGGCGACAGGCGCCCCGGCTCGCCCAATGCCCACAGCGGCGTGCTCGTGTCGAGAAGGTGGGCGGACTTAGCGCCCACCCCAGAACGCTTCGGCCTCTTCATCGGTGAGCGCCCGTTCCCAGCCTTCGGTCATCGTGAACTGCCCGCGCATGGCCCCCAGAGGGGAAGCGCGGCGCTTGCGCACCGGCACCAGCTGCGCCACCGGGCGCCCGTGCCGCTCGATCACGACCGACTCGCCGTCCTCGACCAGGTCGAGCTGCTTCGAGAGCTGGGTCTTGGCGCCGTGGACGCTGACGTTCATTGAACCTAGTTTAGTCGAAATCTCGGACTAACGCCACGAGACCGCTTCAAGCCTCAGTCCGCGGTCGGAGACGGAAGCGTTAGCGCGATCAGCTCAGAGGTCGGACCCAGCCCGGCTGCCACGACGATGTACTGTTTGCCGCCGATGCATGTAGGTCATCGGCGCCGCGGCGGAGAAGGCATCGAGTTCAATCGCGTGGAGCAGCGTCCCGGCTGTTTTGTCGAACACGTAGATCAGCTTCCGGCGATCGTCGGTATCTGCCGGCTGTGCGGTTGCGCCGGGGATCACGCTGACGAACACCAGTGTCTTGGTGACGAGCACGCTGATCCCTTGCAGCCGCTCGCCGAGCGGCGGCACATTCAAGCCTTTCAGCAGCGGATGGTCCCGTGGTCCATCCCCGACCGGCGCCATCCACCGATGTTCGCCCGTGTTCAAATCGATGGCGGTCACACGCGAATAAGGCGGCTTGAAAATCGAGAGTCCGTCGATCATGTCGAGCCCGGCGCCCGTGCCGAGAGGCGCCCGCTGGTAGCGCATGTCTCCCTGCTTGGGATCGACCTCAGCGAGCGTGATCACCGTGGGAGCCGTTCGTGACGGCACGTACAGAACACCGGTATCCGGGTCGAAGCCCGCGCCACCCCAGTTGGCGCCGCCGGCGATCCCGGGCACCAGGATGTTGCTGCTCGCCAGCGACAGTGGCGTGAACAGTGGACCGTGTTCGAAGGTCTTCAGCTGCTCCAGCGCGCGCATTCTCAACTCGGGCGTGAAGTCGATGAGATTCGTCCTCAGTGGACCCCTGCAGATCGAACGGCGCAGGTTTGGTCGGGAATGGGCTGCGTCGGCGACGTTCGTTCGCCCGGAACCGTCGATGCGGGAACGGGACGCTCTTCGATCGGCCAGACTGGCGCGCCGGTTCTGCGGTCGAACACGTAGGTGAACGCCTGCTTGCTGACCTGAACGACCGCCTTGATCGGCCGGCCATCGACGGTGATATCGGCCAGGATGGGATGCGTGGGGAAGTCGTAGTCCCAGATGCCATGGTGAACGGCCTGAAAGTGCCAGACGCGCTTGCCGGTTTTCGCCTCCAGGCACACGAGGCTCTCGGCGAAGAGATTGTCTCCGGGACGATGACCGCCGTAGTAGTTGTTCGTCGGCGTGGACGTCGGCAGGTAGACGTAGTCGAGCTCCGGATCATAGATGCCGCTGGACCACACGTTGGCGCTGCCGCTGTACTCGGACGAGTGGTCGAGCCACGTCTCGGCTCCGAACTCGCCAGCCCTGGGAATCGGGATTGAACGACCAGACGCGTTTACCGGTTCGCACGTCGAACGCGTGGACGATTCCGGGAGGCGCCCGCCTGTCGTAGACCTGGTCCGTGATCGAGTTGCCGACGACGACGACGTTGCCGGCAATGAGCGGGCGTCTGGCAGTGAAATTCAACGCCCGAATCGCATCCGGCACTCCGACCGTGAGATCGACGCGGCCACCGCTGCCGAACGCCGGGTCGGGTTTTCCGGTTCGGGCATCGATCGACATGAGATAGGCATCGGCCGTTCCCACGAACAGGCGTTCCGCGGTGCCGTCGGTCCAGTAGCCGAGTCCACGCTGGAGGAATCCACCGTTGTTCGGGATTCCCGCCTTGTAGCTCTCGGGATCGTAGACCCACCGCGTGTCGCCGGTTGCCGGATCGAGCGCCGCAACCAACCCGAGCCCGGTCACCGTATAGAGCACCCCGTTGATCATCAAGGGTGTTTCCTCGTTACGTCCGGCGCGCCAGAGCGGATTCGACAACTGCAACGCGCGATCGGCCGAGCGCCAGCGCCATGCGACGCGGAGATCCGTGACGTTGTCTTTGTTGATTTGACTGAGGGGCGAGTACTTTGTCCCGGTGGCTTCGCCAAAATAGTTGCGCCATTCCCCTTCCGCCCGCTGCGCGCTCAGGAAGGAGCCGTGGCTCAAGGCCATGGCGGCGACGAAGCACAAGGGGACGGACGGTTTCCACGTAAAGTGCATACACCCTCCGCATCAAGCCATGGCAGGACCGGAGCGTATCAGAATTCCTTGGGACCTGGCTCGAGTCGCGCGAGCGCGCCGCCTGAACGCTACTCAGCATCCTCCCTGCCGCGCCGAGCGCGAAGGTAGATCCCCAGGCGCTTTCCTTTCCAAGTGTCCGGGTGCCGATGCATGTGAAGAACGGCGAGCGCCTTCCTCGATCACCGGATACTGGAACGGATTATCGATGAGCCTCGCAAAGACCGTATCGACCTGCGTCTCGAAGTGGACACCGAGGCCAATGCGTTCGCGCTCGTATCGAAGCGCGGCCTCGAAAATCTCGAGCTCGGCCTCGGACGAGACATCGAGGCGTCACATTCAGCGAACGGTGCGAAGGCGGGCCAGAAGTTCTTCGCGGATCTCTGCCCAAGGGCGGGACGTGATCTCACCGCGTCGATGCGCCGCAAGCCGGTCTGCGAGGACCTGGCGATGCCAGTCGGGCACCGGTACATCTTCAGGATGCTCGGAGAAGTGATCCCAGAGCGCCTGAATGTACTCAAGCTTCTCGTCTGGCGAGAGCTCCTCGAAGCCTGGGGGCGGAACGGTGGGCTGCGCCATGTCTCAAGTATACGACCGCGAATCGTTGAAGGCCCAGGCCAGCCGTGAATGATCCTTCCGAAGTTACAAGCTCCTGAACGGCATCTTCAGCAGCCCCCAGAGCGTCTGTTCCCGAGGCTCGCGAAACCGGTCCAATCCAAACTGGATGGTTCCTCCGTTGGCCTGGCCAGAGGTGCCGAACAGACGGTCCCAGATGCTGAAGACGCAGCCGTAACGAGAGTCGGTCTCCGGCTGATGACGGCTGTGGTGGACGCGGTGCCAGTCGGGCGTGACCAGCAAAACACTGCCCCAGCGCTCGTACCAAGACGGGTATTTCATGTTGCTGTGGTTCATGACGAACAAGGGCAACGCCAGGGTGTTGTAGATGATGACGCTGGCCAACGGGGCGCCGACGATCGACACGACGATCGCGGTCACACTTATCAGCAGCACGAGCTCGAATGGATGGAGGCGAAGACCACTCGACGCGTCCAGGTCCACGTCGGCATGGTGTACCCGGTGAAACCGCCAGAACAGTCGAACCGAGTGCATCGTGACGTGCAGCGCGTAGGCACAGAGGTCGATCAGGAACACTCCAATCACCACCGCGATTGGGGGCCACACTCCCATGCGGTACATCAGGCCGAAGTGATTCGCGTCCGCCCAGACCACGGGAAGCAGCATGACACCGCCGAGCGTGGCGTTGATCAGGAAGGCGATCAAGACCATCCCGAGGTTGTGCCAGCGCTGACGTCCTCGGCCTGCCCCATGCTCGAAGTACGGCAGCCATCGCTCGAGCGTCATGAAGATCGCCATGCTGCCAACGGCGATCACGGGCGTCAGGTTGTTCAGGGCGTAGAGGAGGTCTTCCATGTTTCCGCTCCTGGTGGCCGCCGCGCCGGTCGATTTTAGCGCGGTACTCCCGCGACAGTACGCGTTAACGCAGATGTCGCTGGGCGAACGCGGAGCCGGAAGCCGACTTCAGATAACGCTCGAATTCGAGCGCTCGTGCTTCCTCGAGAAACGCGATCACCACGTCGAGCTCCCATGGCCGGTGTCGCGTCGTGTGGACGCATTCCCCAGCGTTGTGCGAACACAAACGCGACCCCACGTCGTACGTCACGCCCGTGTAGTAGCGATCGCGATTACTGAGGCTGCGGATCACATATACGAAGCGTTTCTTTGAGGCCACGGCGCACTCATGCGCAACGTCCGTGCCGAGGTAAATTGCCAGGAATCAAGCAGGTCTAGCGGTGCTGTCGTCTGAAAATGTCAACCGGAGTTGACGCGCATTCTGCAATCCGGCACGTTTCGCGCGTGGACGAATGGCTTGGTAGCCCAGGTTCTTACCAGTTGGAACCTGATCACTGCCTGGCTCAGGCGGGTCGACGGGCTTCAGCAAGGCTCTGTCGATCTCGTGCCTCCTCGTTCGACGAACCGGTATGTTGGTGGAGGAGTTCTTCAAGCCATGAGCCTCTTTATCGATCTACGATTCGCCCTGCGGTCACTCGCCCGAGCCAAGGGCCTCACCTTCACCGTCGTTCTCACGCTGGCCCTCGGCATCGGCGCCAACGCCGCCATCTTCAGCGTCGTCCGGGGCGTCCTGCTGAGGCCGCTCGTCAACCGCGACCAGGACCGGCTCATCTACATCCGCCAGAGCGCCAAGGGCATTGGCGTGGAGAACGCCAACTTCTCGGTCCCCGAGCTGCGCGACCTGCAGGCGCGAGTGAAGACGCTCAGCGCGTTCGGCGATTTCTCCACCATCGAGTTCACCATGCTCGGCCTCGGCGAGCCGCGCTCGGTGCGCGCCGGCGTCGTCGGCGGGTCCTACTTCGACGTCATGGGCCTCCGCCCCGTGATGGGACGGCTGCTCAACGCCGGTGACGATGGGCCGAAGGCCGAGGGCGCGGTGGTGCTCACGTATCGCTTCTGGACCACCGCGTTCAGGAGCGATCCTGCAGTCATCGGCAAGACCATCAGGCTGAGCGATCGCCCCGCCACGGTCGTCGGCGTCCTCGAACCCTCCGTGCCCTATCCGCAGGAAACCGAGATCATCGCCAACGTCGTGACGAGCCCGCACCATCTCGACGCGACGATGGTCGAGGGACGGGTGCATCGGATGACCGAGCTCTTCGGCCGGTTGTCCCCCGGCGTTGACCTTGAAGCGGCTCGCGCGGAGCTTCGTGCCGTGCACGGCGCCATCGTGAAGGAACATCCGGAGTCGTATCAGACGCAGGCGGACTTTCGCATCGATGCGGTGAACCTCCGCGACCAGATCATCTCGCCCGCCCGGACCATCCTGCTGGTGCTGCTCGCCGCCTCGGCGCTGGTCTTCATCGTCGCCTGCTCGAACGTCGCGAATCTGATCCTCGCGCGCTCGGTTCGCCGGGAAGGGGAGCTGGCGGTTCGCGCGGCGCTTGGCGCCGGCACCGGCGCGCTCCGACGGACGCTCCTGGCCGAAAGCCTGCTGCTGTGCGGGGCGGGCGCCGTTCTGGCCATCGTCATCGCGCGGCCCATGGTGTCGGTGCTCGCTCGCTACGCCGCCCGCTTTTCCGTGCGCGCCCACGACGTGACGGTGGATGCGAGCCTGCTCTGGGTGGGCGTCATCCTCGCGGTGGCCGCCGCCGTTCTTCTCGCGTTCGTGCCGCGCCTTCCATCGGCGGAGTCGGCAAGCGGCCTGGGTCTGTCGAGCGGCAGCGTGCGGATCACGACGGGCACCAAACGCCGCCTGCGCGTGTTCGCGGTCACTCAGATCGCCGCGTCGTTCGTCCTGCTCGCGGGCGCGGGCATGCTCATCACCGACGCTGCTTGCGCTGCAGCGGCAGCAGACCGGCTTCAGAGGCAACGTGCTGGCCGTCAACGTCCCGGTTGTGTCCTACACACGGAAGCCCGAAGAGATCGCCGCGTTCTACAGAGAGGCGATTCGGCGCATCTCGGAGTTGCCCGGCGTGGAGCAGGTTGCGCTCGGCACCGTCGGTGCCCTGGCGGGATCCGGGATTCTTCGCCGCGCAGTTCACGGCGGAGGGATACCGGAAGGCCAACGGCGAAGAGGATCCGCGGGCGCAGTTCCGGACGGTGTCGCCGGGATTCTTCTCGGCGCTGGGCGTTCGGATCATCGCCGGCCGCGATTTCAACGACAACGACCGCCGTGACGGCGAGAGAGTGGTCATCGTCAGCCAGAGTCTCGCGCAGCGGATGTTCCCGAACATGGACGCCGTCAATCGCCGGCTGATGTGGACGGATCCGGTGACGAAGTTCATCGGCGTGAGCACCGATCCGAGACGCATCGTGGGTGTGGTCCCCGACGTGGACGACGAGAACGTCGTGCCGAAGCCGACGATGACGATGTACCACCCGATGGAGCAGGAGATGAGCGGCGGCCGGCTCTTCGTGCACGCGAAGATGGATCCGTATGCGCTGGTCCCGAGCATCACGAAGGTGATTCGGAGTCTCGCGTCGGATCAGCCGGTGGAGCGCGCGGCGACTCTGGACGATGTGCGCGCGGAGGTGCTGTCGCCCAATCGCATCAACGCGCTGGTGTTCAGCGGATTCGCCGGTGTCGCGCTCGCCATCGCGGTCGTCGGCGTCGCAGGCGTGCTGGCGTTCTCAGTCAGCGCCCGCACGCGTGAATTCGGAATCCGCCTCGCCGTCGGGTCCACGCCATCGGCGCTGCTGGCGCGCATCGTGAGAGAAGGCGCCGTGATTGGCGTCAGCGGGATCGTCACCGGCGCGGTCGTCGGCATGGCGCTCGCGCGCGTCGTCAGCAGCTATGTCACCGAGATCGAGATTCCAGGAGTGGTGCCGATTGTCGGTGCCGCTGCAGTCCTCGTAGCAGCGGCGATTCTCGCGTCGCTGATGCCGGCGGCGAGGGCGTCACGGGTGGACGTGAATCAGCGCGTTGAGGGGGGAATAGAAGAATTACATCAATCCCCGGTGGTCGAGGATCTTCTGAAACTCCGCGGCCGCTTGCCGATGCTGTCCGTTGGCGGCATAGGCGTGAGCGCGGACGTACACGGGATACAGGCTAGACCTTGGCGGCAAGCAGATTCATGAGGTGCTTGTCGATCTGCGCGAGCGCGTTCGGGTCGGCGCCGAACAGGGCGAGGTGTCCGTCGATGGTCTCGATAGGGTGAAACTGCGCATCTGGAATCAGCCGCCACTCCGCCTGGCAGTCCGCCGGCGGGAAGAACATGTCGGTGGACATGGGCATCACGAACGTCTTCGCCTTGATGCGGCCCAGCGCCTCCCGCAGGTCTCCTCCCGTGTGCCGGCTGACGTCTCCGCGCTGCCACTTCCACGCCATGCACAGCAGATCGTTGGGATCCATCACGCTGAAGTAGGCGTACATGAAGTTGACGATGAAGTCGTCGAGGGAAGAGAAGCCCAGCGCTTTGTACTTGCCCTGCTGGAAGAACTTCGTGCTCCAACCCATCACGGCCCACATCTTGGCGTGGCGCAGCAGGCCTTCCCGGACATCGGCCGGCGATTCGTAGAAGCCTTTGTTAAAACCGGGATCGGACGTGATTGCATCGACCAGCGTTTCGGTGAACAGGAAGTCGTGCACGGTGTTGCGGGCGGTGCCGGCGATCGGGGCGGCCCGCTTCACCATCTCGGGATACCGCACGGCCCACTCGTAGGTCTGCTGCGCGCCCATCGAGCCACCGACCACCAGCGCGAGGCCGCTCAGGCCGAACTTCTCGGTGATGAGCTTATGCTGAGCGCGCACGTCGTCGCCGATGCGCACGCGCGGGAAGTTGGCCATGCCGTCCGGTGCCGGCGTGTTGTGCGGCGAGGTCGAGAGGCCGTTGCCGATCTGGTTGACGACGATGATGAAGTACTTGTCCGGATCCAGCCCGCGTCCCTTGCCGATCAGCACCTGCTCGATGATCTTGTTGGTGCCCGAGTACCAGGTCGGGACCAGGATGGCGTTGTCCTTGGCGGCGTTGAGCGTGCCGAAGGTCGCGTATGCCAGGTTGCAGTTGCGGATGGTGCTGCCTTCCTCCAGCTCCAGGTTGCCGACGTCGTGCAGCTCGTAGGGGCCGTGTAGATCCTGCGAGTAGTAGCTGTTGTTGACCATGCTCTTCTGCTCCCGGTGGATGGAAGGCCTTGCTACACGAGCGCGAACCCTTCGTAGCCTTTGGCAGCGACCTCGTCGCACTTCTTGCGGTACCCGCCCACGCCTTCCGGGCCGAGGTAGGGCAGGAAAGCGCGCGGCTTGCCCGGGATGTTGGCGCTCATATACCAGGAGTTGGCGCTCGTCATCAGCGTCGTGTTCACGACCTCGTTCACGTGCGCGACCCACTGGTCCTGTGCCTCGGGGGTTGGCTCGATCACGGTCTTGCCGGTCTTGCCCATGTAGTCGATGAGATCGGAGACCCACTCGACGTGCTGCTCGATCGCCACCGGCATGTTGGTCAGCACCGAGGGGCTCTGCGGACCAGTGAGGGTGAAAAAGTTGGGGAAGCCGACCACTTGGATGCCGAGGTAGGTGCGCGGGCCCTCGGCCCACTCCTTGTCCAGGATCACCCCGCGGCGGCCCTTCAGGTTCAGCGCCTTCAGCGGCCCGGTCAGCGCATCGAACCCGGTGGCGAACACGATGATGTCGAACTCGTACTCCTTGCCGCCGGCGCGGATGCCCTTGTCGGTGATCGCCTCGATCGGTCCGTCCGCCTTGGCATCCACCAGCAGCACGTTGTCCTTGTTGAAGGTCTCGAAGTAGTTGGTGTCCAGCGGCTGGCGCTTGGTCCCGTAGTAGTAGCCCTTCGGGATCAGCTTCTCGGCCACCTTCGGGTCCTTCACCGTCGCGCGGATCTTGCGCTTGAGGTAGTCGGCGATGACGTCGTTGGCTTCCTTGCTGAAGAACATGTCCTGGTAGTTGGCCAGCCAGAACGCGAAGCCGCCGGCGTCCCAGCGCTTGTCCAGCTCGCGTTCGCGCTCCTCCTTCGACACCTCCAGCGCGGACTTCGGGATGAAGTAGTGCTCCTGACCGAAGAACGACTCACGGATGCGCTTGACGATGTTGTCGTAGTCCGCCTTGCGCGCCTTGACCAGCTCGGGGTCGACCTTGCCGTTGCGCGCGGGCACGCAGTAGTTGGCAGTGCGCTGGAACACGGTGAGGTGCTTCGCCTGTTGGGCGATCTCGGGAATCGCTTGGACCGCGGTCGCGCCGGTCCCGACCACGGCTACCCGCTTGGCGGTGAAGTCCACGCCTTCCTTGGGGAAGCGGCTGGTGTGGTACCACTTGCCCTTGAACTTCTCCAGGCCCTTGAACTGCGGCATGTTGGTGGTGGAAAGCGTGCCGACTGCCGCGATCAGGTAGCGCGCGGTGACGCGCTCGCCCTTGTCAGTGTCCAGCGTCCACAAGTTGGTGTTCTCGTCGAACTCGCCGCCCGTGATCTTGGTGCTGAACTGGATGTCGCGCTTAAGGTCATGGCGCTTGGCGACGTGCTCGAGGTAGCGCAGAATCTCCGGCTGCGTAGGGTAGCGCTCCGTCCAGTCCCACTCCTGCAGCAGCTGCTTGTCGAAGGTGAAGCAATAGATGTAGGCGTCGGAATCGCAGCGCGCGCCCGGGTAGCGGTTCCAGTACCAGGTCCCGCCCACACTGTCGCCGGCCTCGTACACACGCACTTTCAATCCAAGCTTGTCGCGCAGCGTCTTCAGCATGTACATGCCGGAGAACCCGGCGCCGATCACGACCGCGTCGAAGTCCGGAGTCTCGCCAGCCATAGTCTCGTCCTCTGTTTTTGGTTGCGTCGTCGCCCGGTGTCCCGCTATTCAGGAGAACACAGGCGCAGCTAACCGCAACTTGCCCAGGAGACGCAACAGGATTCGAGCCCAATCGAGTTCCGAAAGCTTGGTCTTGCGAGAGACAGTGTCAGTGATCGTGCTGCGAGCGACCGGCAGTTGAACGTCGCGCCGAATTGCCTGAGATCGCTTTCAGGCGTCAGCGGTTCGACTACCCGAGTGGGTTCGGATTTCAGCTCTTTAGAATCAGCAACTTGGAGATGGTGGACCAGAACAGCGCGAGTTGGAACCGGATCGCGTCATGGCTACGGCAGCTCGAGGCACTGAACCAGCCCTCCTGACATTCATCGTGCGTCGGTTGCGGGCGATCAGCAGATAGCCGGAATGCTCGCGCGCAGAAGCGATCGCGAACATTCCGGCCAATCGATGTCAGTCGTCGCTGGAAAGGGCGCCATTCCAGTTCCAGATCGTGCCGTCCACCGTGGTGACGGTGACGTCGGCTTTGAAGCCCTTCAGCGAACCGCTCCCCCCGGTGAACTGGCACGCTCCCAGCACTTCCGGCACTCCTCTGACCAGGCAATGGCCAAAGGCGGTGCCGCCACCGCCTTGTTCGCTCTCGATGACGACCCAGCTATCGAGAAATGGATGGTCCAGAGTGAAAAACCCGGGCCCGAAATAGCGGATCTTTGCACCTCTGAGCGGACGGAAATTCGAGTCGATGACCGTGCAGTAGCTCAGCTCGCCCGGCGCGAGCGTCGCGGTGCCGCATTCTTTTGTCACTGTCAGGGTCTTTGACTCCCTGTTCCCCACGCCAGGGCCGCCGGCAGCGAGGCCGGGCGACATCTGGAGCGCGACCACGCAGGCGAACGCAAAGAGGACGAAGCGGCTCTGAAGACAACTGGGTTTCATAAGACCTCCTTTGGTCAACGGCTGGATCGCCGCCTCCTAACTTGAAGAAGCGCAAGGCGCGGCTCTTTTCCCTCACAAGCGGTCGCGGCGAGGCTAGACTCAGGCTAGACTCCCGCCTCCGACTGTGAGAGGCCTTGATGGCGACTGATTCAAGACCGACTCGCGCGGGCACGAGGTAACCGAGCTGCTCCGATCCTGGCGGCAAGGAGACGGCGCGGCGCTCGATCGGCTGGTTCCGTTGGTGCATGCCGAGCTACGCCGCGTGGCGCGCTCGCATATCCGACGAGAAGGCCCGGGGCACACGCTCCAGGCGACGGCTCTCGTGCACGAGGTCTACCTGCGACTCGTGGGCATTGACCGCCTCACGCTCAACGACCGGACGCATTTCTTTGCGGTGGCGGCCAGGCTGATGCGTCAGATCCTCGTCGATCACGCTCGCCGAAAGCGGGCCGACAAACGGGGCGGAGCCGTCACGATGATGAGTCTGGACGAAGTCTCGCCGGTTTCTCAGACGTCAATCGTCGATGTGCTCGCTCTCGACCAGGCGCTCGATGCGCTGTCCTCGCGTGACGCACGACAGTGCCGTGTCGTCGAGCTGCGATTTTTCGCAGGGCTCAGCATCGACGAAACGGCGGAAGCCATCGGGGTATCGGCGGCCACGGTCGAGCGCGAATGGACCATGGCCAAAGCGTGGCTGCATCGGCGATTGTCGGTGCAGCCGTGAGCGCGCCGGCCTTCGGGAGCTAGGATGTGCCGACATTTGGTCCGGAAGACTGGTTGCGGCTGAAGGAAGTGTTCGAGAACGCGCGCGCGCTGCCGACGGAGAGTCGGTCGGCGTACCTTGCCGCAGCCTGCCACGACAACCCGGCGCTGCGCCTGGAAGTCGAAGCAGTTGCTCGCCTCTCACGAACGCGCGACGACCTTTCTGGAAGGCCGGTCGTGCTACTCGACGAGAGCATCGGGACCAGCATCGTTCCCAGTCGTGCCAGCACGCATCGGTCGATACCGCATCACCGACACGCTGGGTGAAGGCGGCATGGGCGTGGTCTACGCGGCGCTTGACGAGCAATTGGAACGGCCGATCGCCCTGAAAGTGCTCCGGCACGAGAGCGCGGCTGACCCGACCGCGCGCGAGCGTTTCTCGCGCGAGGCTCGCCTTGCCGCCAGCGTCAATCATCCGCACATCTGTCAGCTGTACGAAATCGGCGAGTCCGACGGACAGCTGTTCATGGCCATGGAGCGTCTCGAGGGCGAACCGCTCTCCGCACGCCTGAGTCGTGGCCCGGTGCCAATCGCCGAGACCGTGCAGATTGGCCTCGAAGTACTCGCTGCGCTCGAGGCGCTGCATCGCCGCGGCATCACGCACCGAGACCTCAAACCGTCGAACGTCTTTCTGACGCCTCACGGTGCGAAAGTGCTCGACTTCGGCGTCTCGCTGGGCCAGACGGGAGATGTGACGCGGCTGCCTCTGACCAGCCCAGGAGCGATCCTTGGTACTCCGAAGTACATGGCTCCCGAACAGGTGCTCGGGAACGTCGCGACCGCCAGTGCCGACCTCTTCGCCATGGGGGCGATTCTGTACGAAATGCTCGCGGGCGCCGCCGCATTCGAGGCCGACAGCGTTCACGCGGTCATGGAGAACGTGCTGCATGGCGACGTGCCCACTCTCGCCGGCTCGCCGGCGGTCGCGGCGGCCGATCGCGTCATTCACCGCGCACTCGCCAAATCGCCCGAGCAGCGATATGCCAGTGCGGCCGCGATGGCCGAGGATCTACGGACGGCGCTCGTCGCGGACGGCAGCGAGGATAGCCGTCGCGCACGGCCAGTCACGCGCCTCATGGTGCTGCCCTTCCGGCTGCTGAGACCCGACGCCGAGATCGATTTCCTGGCGTTCAGTCTGGCCGATGCCGTCACGAACTCGCTCTCGCCCCTCGAATCGCTCGTCGTTCGCTCGACGCTTGCGGCCGCTCGTTTCGCGTCGAATGCGCCGGATCTGCAAACGATCGCCAACGAGGCCAACGTGGACGTCGTGCTCAGCGGCACGTTGCTGCGGGCCGGGGAGGTACTGCGTGTCAGCGCGCAGCTTCTCGAAGCGCCGTCCGGTACCGTTCTTTGGTCCCACTCGGCACAGGTGGCGCTCGGAGACATCTTTCAGCTTCAAGACACACTGGCGCGGCAGATTGTCGAGTCGCTGGCGCTGCCGCTGTCGGGTCGTGAGCGTCGCGCGCTTGGACACGACGTGCCGTCGAACGCCAAGGCCTACGAGTTCTATTTGCGCGCCAACCCGTTGAGCCATGATTCCGGATCCTGGGAGGTGGCCCGCGACCTGTATCTGCAGTGTCTCCAGTCCGACCCGCAGTACGCGCCGGCGTGGGCGCGACTTGGCCGCGTGTATCACGTCATTGGCAAGTACCGGGGCACATCCGAGGACTACGCCCGCAGCGAGGGCGCGCTGAACCGTGCGCTCGAGCTCAATCCGGATCTGTCCATTGCGGATCGCTTCTATGCGCAGCTCGAGATCGGGGACCTCGGTCGGGCGCGGGAAGCGATGGTCCGGCTCGTTCGTCGCGCCTCATCGCGCGGCAGCGACCCGGAACTGTTTGCAGCACTGGTGCCCGCCTGCCGGTACTGCGGTCTGCTGCAGCACTCACTCGCGGCGTACGAGCGCGCCGCGCGCCTTGATCCGAACATCCGGACAAGCGTCCAGCACACGTTCTTCATGCTCGGCGACTACTTGCGCGCTGCTGCCGAAGCCGAACGAACGTGGGCGCCTGGGAGCGCGTGGAGCCTGTCGCTGGCGTGCGCCGGGCATCCGGATGCCCACGCGAGTGTCTGAGATCGAGTCGGAGCGGTATGCGAATACTCCCTTTGGAGCCAAGGTGACTGGGCGTGATCGAACCCGACCGTGCGCTCCTGCGCGCGGCCGTGGACGAACTGATCGCATCAGGCTTTCGCGATCCCGAGGGCCTGTTCTACCAGGCCATCAAGCTCGCTCACGCCGGGGACCTCGATCGCGCGGTCGAGATCCTCGCTGACGTCGTGGACCGAGGCTTCTACCCGCACGAGACGTTCACACGCCACGCGTGGCTCGATCCGTTGCGCAAGCGTCACGACTTCGACGCCATTCTGGAGAAAGCCGAACGTCGCCACCTCGAGGCCCGCGCGGACTTCGTGAACGCAGGTGGGGAGACACTGCTCGGCATAGGAAGCTAGCAGCATTCGCTCGACGCCACGTTCGCGGGCCTGAGGCACTGTCTCTGGCCACAACGAGGCTCATTGAGCAGGGCTCGTCGTCTCGCTTAACCGATGTCCTGGCGGCGATCTCGGCGGCCACGCGCTCACGACTTGTTTTGCTAGAGCTACTTGAGATGAAGCACCTCGCGGGGGGAACAGGAAGGGGAACAGGGCCCAACGCGGGGTGTTCCCCCTCTCGCCAGACGACCCGCGCTGATCTGATTCGAGCCAACCGGCCTTCACACCCTTCCGTCGGCCGCTGCAAGTAGATGTGCGATGGCGGCTTCTCGTCCCGAGTACGCGGTCGGCGTGTGTTGCCGACCGCCCGCCTCGCCACGGTCATCACCGCGCCAGCGAGTTGACCGTGGCGTGAGCGACCACGGGATTTGACCGCGTCTGCGATCATGCCCGCGGCCACGGCCGAGGTCGCTCACGCCACGCTTGCAGGTTGTCATCGCCTCCGGCGCTGCGCACAAGACCTGCGCCACAAGACGGTCGGATCCTGATGGCATTTCGGACGTGGACCGGCGCGTTTTCCGGAGCGCCTTCCACCGTGGTTTTCAGACTCCGACTCTGAAACGGCTGACGCCGCGAGGGGAGCCGCGACGATCCGCGGTGGTTGGCGCCGCTCGGGAGCGCTAAGTTGTCAGTCGAAACCGATGGTCGATGAAGCAGTGTCCGCGAAGGCTGCTTTGGCAAGTCTCTCCATACCGACGACTTGCAAGCTCAGAAGTCGAACACCCAACGCGGCGTTCTGTGCCGCGCACCAAACGCACTTAGCGGGTGCCACTGATGGAGCGGGGGCGTGAGCAACCCCCCGACTTTGAGGCTTGTCCTGTCCCGAGGACGGCCCGGGGGGTTGCTCACGCCCCGGTGTCGTTGCCGCGATGTCTCGTGCATTGTCGCTGCGATCTGCGCGGCGTTTGCATGTGCGATGTCGCGTGTGTAGACGCTGTAGATCATGCGCGGAAACCTCCACACTTTAGGCGCTGATTCCGCGGTGTGTACTCGCGGCATCGGCCATCACATGATCAGCGTCGAGCTGTGCTCGACGTCGTCAAGGCTCTCGCTGCGCTCGACCCTTCGGGCTTCGGCCTTGACGACGCCTGCGCGCAGCTCGAAGGTAGCACTTATGTGATGGCCGAGGAAGGCTCGTCGCATCGTTTCGTATTGACCAGACTGGCGCGACGGGCATATCGTGAAGTTCTCGTCGGTGCTATCGTGCACCCTTCCGCAGTCGGATCCGATGCGGAGCGCTGCAGCCGCCGCCCTCAGGGTAACGTTGCAGCTTCCTCCACGACAAACTCGATCGATCGCGCGACGCCGCGCTCGCGCGATGAACGCGTCGACGTCACGTCACGCGTATTGCTGTCGGCGTTACGCCCGCATCTGCGCTCTCCACGTACGTTGGCGCGCCGGCTTCAGGCCGACGCGCTTGAGCGCGCACCCAGCACAACACGAATCGTGATGCTTCGCGTTCGCGGGGAGCCGCTATGGAGTTCTTCGAACATTCCGATGACCGCCCGGAGCCGATCACGCTCGCGCGCTGCCGGGAGTTGCTCGGCGAGGAAGCGGAGTCGATGACCGATCACGAGATCGCGTTGATCCGCCGACACGCGGAAACGATGGCGTGCGTCGTGGTCGAGATGTACCGAGAAGGCTGTCGGATTCCCGAGTAGAAGTCGTGCCTCGGAAACGCCACTTGTCGGAGCGTACGAATGGATCTACGCTGCCAACCATGGTCGGCGCGGTGATCTACGTTCGCGTCAGCACGAAGGAGCAGACCGAAAACCTCAGCCTGCCGACCCAGCTTCGTGCCTGCGAGGAATACTGCCGCCGCCAGGGCTACGAAATCCTCGAACGCTTTCACGAAGAAGGCGAGAGCGCCAAGACCACAGATCGCAGCCAGCTTCAGAACCTGCTCACGTTCTGCCGGTTGAACAAGGGCCGCGTGCATTTCGTGGTCGTGTTCAACCTGACGCGCTTCGCGCGGGACAAGTACGACCACTTCGCGCTGCGCTCGCACATGCAATCACTGGGCATCTCGCTGCGGTCGGCGACCGAGCCGATCGACGACACCTCCACGGGCAAGCTGATGGAAGGCGTGCTGGCTGCATTCGCTCAGTTTGACAACGACTGTCGGTCAGACCGGACGCGCGCCGGCATGAAGGCCGCACTGGAGCTCGGCCGCTGGGTCTTCCTGGCGCCGATCGGCTACTTGAACGCGCCGCGCGCGATGGGCAAGAGCCTGATGCCCGATCCTGAGCGGGCACCGCTTGTGCGGCGAGCATTCGAGGAGTACGCGACTGGGCGCTTCACCAAGCAACAGCTCCTAGAGCAGTCGAGAGCCTGGGGTTTGACCAACCGGCGCGGCCGCCCGCTCACATCGCAAGCGATCGGCGTGCTGCTGCGCAACGAGCTCTATGCCGGCATCGTGGACGTCACCGAGTGCGGCGTTCGTGGAAAACGCGGCGACTTCGAGCCGCTGATCTCAGAGCCCTTGTTCTACCGCGTGCAGTCGGTGCTGTCGGGTCGCGTGCCGACGACGACTCCACAGCAGCGGGCGCACCCGGACTTCCCATTGCGCACGTTCGTTCGCTGCGAGTCCTGTGGTCGTGGCCTTACCGGCAGCTGGTCGAAGGGCCGTAGGGAGTACTACGCGTACTATCACTGCCGCCCTGGCTGTCGCGCGGTAAACGTTACGAAGGCGAAGTTGGAAGGCCTTTTCGCAGACGAACTGGCGCTGCTACAGCCGTCACCGGGCTACATGCGGCTGCTCAAGGAATCGGTGCTGCAGACCTGGAAGGCGCGGAAAGCGGCCGTGCGAGAGGAGATCGCGAGCGCCGAGCGAGTCGCGAAAGCGATTCAAGACAAACTCGACCGTCTCGACGAAGCGTTCCTCTTCGAACGCTCGATCAACATCGAGACGTACGACCGCCACGCCGAGAAACTGCGCGAGGAGCTCACGCTCGCGCGGATCGACCGTCACTCAGGCCAGCTCGAAGAACTCGACGTGGAAGGCATCCTGGCGTTCGCGGAACGCGTTCTACCACGCGCCGCCGATCTCTGGGTGCAGGCGTCACTCGAACAGCGTCAGCGGTTCCAACAACTGTTCTTTCCAGACGGAATCGCGTTCGACGGAAAAGGCTTTGTTGGAACCCGCGTAACTGCACCGGCCTTCAGCTACTTGCGGGGAATCCAGACCGGAAATGAAAGGTTGGTGGACCAGACCGGGATCGAACCGGTGACCTCATGAATGCCATTCATGCGCGCTCCCAACTGCGCTACTGGCCCACTTCGGGTGGAACCTTCATTATACCGTGCGCCTTGAACAGACTGCCCTCGCCAGCCGGGGTTTCGGGATAATCCGGCCATGGTGCTCGATGTCAACGGCATGCAGCTCCACTACGACAGGCACGGCGAAGGGAAGCCGCTCGTCTGGCTGCACGGCGGGATGGGGCACGGTCCCGACTGGCGGTTCATCTTCCCGACTGAGCCGGCTGGCTATCAGTTGATCGCCCCGGATCTGCGCGGCCACGGCCGATCCACAGGCGCCCGCGCCACCTATTCCTTCCGCCAGTCGGCGCTCGATGTGATCGGCATGCTCGACCACCTCGGCCTGGACCGCGTCAAGGTCATCGGGCTGAGTGGCGGCGGCATCACGGCGCTGCATCTCGCGACCCTCGAGCCCGGACGCGTCGAGGCCATGGTCGTCGTCAGCGCGCCGCCGCGGTTTCCCGAGCAGGCGCGCGCGATCCAGCGTCAGTATTCGTTCGACATGCTGTCCGAGGACGAGAAGGCGCGGATGCGTGGACGCCATCGCCGCGAAGGACAGATCGAAATCCTTCTCGCCCAGGTACGGGCGTTCGCCGACGGCGACGATCCGAACTTTACGAAGGAAGACCTGGCGCGGATTACGGCCGACACGCTGATCGTGTTTGGCGATCGCGATCCGTTGTATCGGGTCTCGCTAGCCGTGGAGCTGCGTGAAGCGATCCCCCGGTCCTGGCTCTGGGTGGTGCCGAACGGCGGCCATGGTCCGATCTTCGGCGGCTCCGCGCCGCGCTTTGTCGAGACGGTGATCTCGTTCTTGAATGGCGCGTACCGCTGAGTGGGCGTCCTCGTCAGGCGGTCTTCGTCCGAACGACCAGGTCAACGTCACAGTTGAGCACTTGCAGCAGCGCAAGCAGCTGATCGACAGACTTGCGATAGTTCGTTTGATCGAGCAGGCGATACAACTGCGCGGCGGAAGTCCCGAGCCGGCGCACGATCTCGCGTTTTGAGAGCGGACTTTCTGCGACTCGCTTCTGTGCTTCGAGCGTCAGTCGGTACAACAGGAGATCGCGGAGGTAGGTCGGAATCCTGGTTGTACTCGAGCACTTGCTCGACGTGCACCGTGCCGGTGCGGCCGGAATGAAGCACGTATGTGAACGCCTCCCGGCCCGCCTCTGCGTCGACGGAGAGCTCCGTGACCGGGTCTTCGGTCGTTGGTGTCGGTGCCGCCTTCGAGAACGGGAACACGAGCTTCTTCGTCGAGGTTCCGACCTCGAAGACCTTCTTCCGATTGTTGTGCCGGACAGAGCGGATCTTCACAGCAGGCCCTCAGCTTCCAGTTCGCGGATCAGCTCCAGAATGCGCCGCGTTGCCGCGCCCTTCATCGCTTTCAACGACGAAGCTCGTCGTCGTGGCGTTCAGGTTCGCGCAACCGCCGGGATCCGGATCGCCGCCTGAGCGAACACCCGCCGTCCGATCGTCAGGAATGACGCGCCGGCCACGAGACAGAGCACTCCGGCAATCCAGAACGCGCCCTGATAGTCGCCGAGCGACGTCCTGATCGCGCCGGCGCCGAACGCGGCGATCGACGCCCCCAGCTGATGGCTCGCGCTGATCCAGCCGTAGACGACGCCAGTGTTTTCGCGGCCGAACGCCTCGGTCGTCAGGCGCACAGTCGGTGGCACCGTCGCGATCCAGTCGAGGCCGTAGAACATCGCGAACCATCCCAGGCCGCTGCCCTGTTCGAGCGTGACCGGCAGCCACAGCAGCGACAGGCCGCGAAGCGAGTAGTAGCCGAAGAGCAGATATCGGCTCGAGTACCGGTCGGTCAGCCATCCCGAGGCGGTCGTCCCCACGATGTCGAAGAGGCCCATCATGGCGAGCAGGCCGGCCGCGCGGACCGGGGCGATGCCGTGGTCGTGGCAGGCCGCGATGAGATGCGTGCCGATCAAGCCGTTGGTGCTCGCCCCGCAGACGAAGAACGTCCCCGCGAGCACCCAGAAGGCCCTCGATCGGGACGGCCACCGCCAGCGCACCCACCGGCGACAGCGCCGGTGGCGGCGTGGCCGCCGATCTCGCGCGCGCCATACGGCCGCAATCCGAGGTCCTCGGGCCGGTCGCGCATCAGCGCCAGGACGAGCACGAACACCATCGCCGCCGCCGCGGCGACGACGAGTGCGGCGGTTCGCCAGCCGCGCTGCTCCGACAGCGAGGCGAGGAGCGGGAGGAAGACCAGCTGGCCCGTGGCGTTCGCCGCCGAAAGCGTGCCGAGCACGAGGCCGCGATGCGCGTCGAACCACCGCGTCGCGACGATGGCCGCCAGGATCATCGACGTGGCGCCGGTCCCGCCGCCGACCAGGACGCCCCACAGCACCACCAGGTGCCACTCGGCCTGCATGAGCGTCGTGCACGGCGACGGCCGCCGTCATCAGCGCGAGCGCGCCGCGCAGCACACGCCGCACGCCGAAGCGGTTCATGACCGCCGCCGCAAACGGCCCGATCAATCCGAACAACGCAATGTTGACCGCGACGGCGAACGAGATCGCCGTGCGGTTCCACCCGAATTCCGTTTCGAGCGGCACCATCAGCACGCCGGGCGTGGCACGGACGCCCGCTCCGACGAGCAGGATCACGAAGGTGACCGCTGCGACGATCCAGCTGTAGTGCAAGCGCATTGGATATCGGACAGTAATTAAGAATTAGGAATTGGATTTGGAATTCGTGATTCAGTATCGAAACGTCCGATGCCTGTCGCATTCCAAGTCCTGAATTCTGATTCTAATTTCTATCGACAGCTTCCAGAAACGCCCAGACTCGTGTTCCATGAGTCGCGCTGCTCGGGCGTGTTGACCGGTTCCAGGGTCCGCGGATCGACGCGCCGATCGAACGAGTGGCCGCCGGGCGGCTGGGCGTAGACCTTGGTCGTCGCCAGCGACGGTTTGCGGCGCGCGCAGCGCGTCGACGAGCTGCATCCCTTCCTCGATCGTCACGTCCTCGTCGTTGTCGGCGAGGTGCACGAGCACCGGCACCGTGAGCTTGTCGACCTGGAAGAGCGGCGATCGATCGCGGTAGACCTCGCGCCGCTCTGCGGGCGTGCCGCCGAACCGGTTTCGCGGATCGATCAACTGCCGCTGCCGCTCGACGCCTTTCGACGCGAGCCGGTGGAAGAGATTGGTCACCGGCACGAGCGCCGCCACGGCGTTGAACAGCTCGGGATTCCGCGCCGCCGCGAGCAGGCGCGATCATCCCGCCGTGGCTCCACCCGATGATCCGCGACGCGCCGCCGATCGACGGCCGGATACTTCGCCGCCAGCACGTCGACCGCCGTCGACGACGTCGTCGATTTCCGCGCCGCCGTAGTCGATGGCTTCGTAGAGCTCCTGCCCGTAGCCGATGCTGCCGCGATACTCCGGGGCGATGACCACGTATCCGCGAGTCACAGCCTCACGGACGTACGGGATGTAGTGCTCGTAGAGGTGGCCGCGGATGTTCTCGTGCACCCAGACCAGCGCCGGATGAGCTCCGGGCAACGGTTTCGAGCGGCTGGAAGACGAACGCCGGCACGTCGAGATCGCCGCTGCGGCTCCGGTAGGTGATCTTCTCCATCCGCATGAACCCGACGCTCGCCTCGCGCCACCGGCGGTCGGTGGCCGCCTGGTCGCGCAGCATCTGGTCGAAATCCGGGGTACGGACCGGCTGCGCCGCCGCCTGGACGGCCGTCGTGAGGAGCAGGACGAGGGCTACTGCCGATACCCCGAGCGAGGCCCGACGGGCCGAGTCGCGGGGCCTGAGCCGAGGCACGAGACGGTGGCCGCCATGGCCACGATCCTACACTCTGCGGACGCTGCGGTTCGCGCGCTCGTGGGCGCGCGTCAGCCAGTCGCGGAGGAGCCCGGCGGCTTCGTCCGGCGTCGGCCCGTAGAACGGCATCAGGGCCGTCGGCAGGCCGGGGATGCGGACGATGTAGGCGCGCCAGCGGTCCGCGGTCGACCGGGCGAAACCTCGATGAGGTACTGGTGGCCGGCGATGGATTCCTGGAAACGATGGACGGCAGTATTCACAGGCAACGTTTCGTTTTGGGCGGGGAAGTGCGACGGAATTTACGGCAGCGTCACATTGCGATCAAGCGAAGCGACCCGCGAAAGTATGTCCACACGCCGCGGGCCGGGCGATTGCCGAGCGCGCGCGCGCAAAAAAAATTTTTCATGTCAGGAGGTGCACAGGAAATGCACCGATCATCCACAGCTTTTCCACAGCCGGGTTTTCGCTGTATTTGATGTACTCTTGCTCCATCATGCGACTTCCCCCGCATGCGGCCGTGCTTGGCCTGCTGCTTGCGGGCGGCGCAGCTTTTCCGGCGCAGGCCGACGACCGTTCGTCCGCCCGACGTGGACGTCCCGGTGCCGCCGCGGCGGACGGCGCGACGATTTTCCGCGTGTTTCTCACCGACGGAAGCTCGCTCGTCAGCTACGGTGAGCCGGCGCGCGTCGGCGATCGCATCGTCTTCTCGATGCCGACCGCCGGCATCTTCGAGAATCCGCCGCTCCACCTCGTCAACCTGGCGTCCGGGCACGTCGACTGGCCGCGCACCGAGCGGTACGCCGAGGCCGCGCGCGCCGCGAAGTACTACGCGGGCAACGCCGAAGCGGACTACTCGGCTCTGACCGGCCAGATTGCGGCAGCCCTCGCGGCGGTCGCCGGCACCACCGATCCCGCTCAGCGGCTGGCGATCGTCGAGAAGGCGCGGAGAACCCTGGCCGACTGGCCGCGGACTCACTTCAACTATCGAGAAACCGAAATCCTGCCGATGCTCGGCATGCTCGACGAGATCGTCGCCGAACTGCGGGCGCTGGCCGGCGCCGGGCAGTTCGACCTCACCTTCGTCGCGCGGTCCGAGGCGCCCGTCGCGCGCGAACCGCTCCTGCCGTTGCCGACGCCGAAAGAAACCCTCGAGCAGGTCCTGGCCGTCGCGCGCCTGTCGGAGATCGCCGGCCGAGCGGCTCTCCCTCCTGTCCGTCGCGCTCGGCGCCCTCGAGCGCGATGCCGAGCGGCTGCCGAGCGACTGGCGTGCCGAGACGCGGATGGCTCTGCGAACGACGATGGCAGTCGAGCTCGAGACCGAGCGGCAGTATCAGCTGCTCACGACACGGATCCTGGCGCTCGCCGTGGCGCGCGCCAACGCAGCAGACGTGCGCGGAGTCGAGCGGTTGAAGGGCGAGGTCGAGACGAACGACGCGCCAGCTGGGTCGAAAGCGGCCCGACGCGATCACCGGCCTCCTCGTTTCGCTCGAAGCCCACCTGGATGCGGCCCGGTCGCTGCGTCTTGGCGCACGACCGGTGGGAGCTTCGGAAGGCCGATTATCGAGACTACGGGAACCAGATGACCGCGCCGCTCGCGCGGCTCGAGCGGCTCCAGACGCTGCTGGACGACATCAAGTCGCTCGTCGGCTCGTCTCCATTCGCTCTGTCGGCGATCCAGCGCGGCGCCGGCCAGGCGACGAAGGCATTCTCGGCGATCGTCCCACCGGAGGAGTTCCGCTCGGCGCACGCGCTGTTCCTGAGCGCGGCGCACCTGGCCGACACGGCGGCGAAGATCAGGATGGAAGCTGCGCTTACCGGCGACCTGCGGCGGGCCTGGGATGCATCGTCGGCCGCTGCAGGCGCGTTGATGCTCGAGGCGCAGGCTCGCACCGACTTCAAAACGCTGTTCCAGAGACCCCAGCTGCCGAAGTGATCACCCCTCGCCGGACGCGGCTCATCCGCGCCGGAGACTTGCACGCCTTTCGCCGCGTCATCGGTGTCCTCTGCCGATCGGCACTCGACGGTCGTTGTCGTGCCGAACCGCGCGGCTGCCAGCCAGATCGAACGCACGGCTGCGCGACGGACGCCGGATGGCGCTCTTTTTCTCACCCGGGACGAGCTCTACGAAGAGCTGCACTCGCGACTCCACGCGCCGAGGCGTCTGACCTCCTACGAACGGGAGGCGATCGCACAGGCGGCCGCGCTCGACGCCGCGGCGGCTATCCCGGACCTGCCGTTTCGGGTCCGGCCGGGCCTCGTCACCGAGATGCTCAAGTTCTACGACCAGTTGCGGCGCCAGTCGCAGACGGTCGAGCGCTTCGCCGAATTGATCGAGGAAGCGATCGGTGGCGATACCCCGGGCGATCGCGGCGCCGAGCGGATGCTCCGGCAGACGCGGTTCATCGAGCGCGCCCTGTCCGGGTACGAGGAGCGTGTGAGGACCAGCGGCGGCTGGGACGAGCACCTGCTGCGCACGCGGCTGATCGATGTCCCGGTGAATCCGCCGATGCAGCACATCGTCGTGACGGTCGCGGACTGGATTGCCGACCCGGACGGACTGTTCGTCGCCGATTTCGATCTGCTCGCACGAATGCCCGGTGTCGAGACCATAGACATCGTGTGGCACCGAAGCCACCCTGGGCTCCGGGTTCCACCAGCGCCTGCACGAGTGGCTGCCGGGTCTCGAAGAAATGACTGAGGTCGAGATCGCCGGCACGAACCCAGTGGAGCGGCCCGTTCTGAACATTCCCGCCGGCGCGCCGGCGGAACAGCTGTGGTTCGTGCGACGGGACCGGGAAGAAGAATTGATCGCGGTTGCCCGGCGATACGGCAGACCTGAAGGTCCGCCCTAGCAACAACAGACGGCTGGGCGACGTCGCGCGTCGTCTACAAGCGGCCGCTTCCGTATCTGTATCTCGCGCCGGCGACGCTTGGAGCCGCCGGCATCGACTACGAAACGGCGGACGCGCTTCCGCTGGCGGCCGAGCCATCAGCGGCGGCGGTCGACCTCATCCTCGATGCCGTCGAGACGAGCTTTTCCCGGGAGTCGCTCGTCGCGATCCTCCGCTCGGCGCATTTCCGCCACGGTGAATCGCCGCTCCCTGCGGCGAGCGTAGGCGCCCTCGACCGCGGGCTGAGCGAGAAGCGATACCTGGGCGACCTCGGCCGCCTGGCGCAGCTCGTCGCCGAGTGGCCTGCTGACGAGGCTCGGGATGCAGCGGCGGCAGCGCTGGAAATCGGCACGACGTCTTGCGACGCTTGCCGAACCCGCGCCCGCATCCGCGTCGCTCCAGCTGCTCGCGTCGCTTCTCGGCGAGCTCTGGAAGCCGATCGCGGACGGCGATCCGTTTGCGTCTCGCGAACGCCGCGCACGAGGCGCGGTCGCGGATGTCATCGAAGCCTTGCGAGCTGCGCATGCGGCGCACCACGATCCTGAATGGACGTTTCCGGACCTGGCCGGTGCCGTGCGCCGTGCGATCGAGGCGTCCACGTTCGCCGCCGACGAACCTGACCAGCTTGATCTGACCCCTCGAAACGTGTCGCTGGTCGACGACCAGGCCGCTCGATATGGTTCCTTCGATCACCTCATCGTCGTGGGACTGATCGAGAACGAGTGGCCGGAAGCCGGGAGTTCGGAACATCTTCTATCCGCCCCTGCTGTTGAAAGCGCTCGGATGGCCGTCCGAGAAGGAGCGGCGCGCGGCGGCCGAGGCTCGCTTTCTCGACCTCCTGGGCTCTGCGTCGCGTTCCGTCGCGCTCTCGACGATTACGCTCGACGACGAAGCGCATCGTGTCGCGGTCGGCGCTGCTCGACGAGATCGCGCGCGCGCGGCTTTCGACCGTTGCCGAGGAGCCCGCGGATCGGCGGTCAGGTCTTCGACGACGACGCGCTCCTGGACAGAGCCGCCGGACCTGGAGCATCTGGGACCGGAGCCGCGTCAATGGGCGGCGCTGCGGATGAGCCGTCCTTCGGCGGATCGTCCCGAGTTCCACGGCGTAGCCGACCTGAAAGGGTCGGCCTACTACAGCCGGCGCGCGCTGGTCGGTGAGCGGCGTCGAAACCTACCTCGAATGCCCGTTCAAGTTCTTCGCGCGCCACGTGCTGGCGCTCGAAGAGGAGCCCGAAGACGAGGAGGTGATGGACCCGCGCCGCCAGGGTCAGTTCGTCCACGCCGTGTTCGAGGACTTCTTCCGCGCCTGGCAGGACAGCGGGCCGCGGTGCGATTACGCCGGACAACCTGGACGACGCGCGGCGCATGTTCGAGACGATCGTCGATCGGCAGCTCGAGGAGTCGACGTTCTCGGACGCCGAAGCGGGCCTCGAGCGGACGCGGCTGCTCGGCTCGCCGGCCGCGGCCGGGCTGGGCGAAGCGGTCTTCCGGATGGAAGCCGAGCGTCCGGTTGCCGTCGTCGAGCGACTGCTCGAGTACAGCGTCAACGGCGAGCTGACGGTCGATCACGTCCACGGGTGCGCGGACCGTCTCCCTGCGCGGCAAGGCCGATCGGCTCGACCTTCTCGACGACGGCACGTTCCGCCTCATCGACTACAAGCTCGGCTGGCCGCCCGATCGTGGCGCGCGCGCTGCAGCTGCCGATGTATGCGCTGTTTGCGGAACAGCGGCTGCAGAATCACCGCGGCCGCCGCTACGTGCTGGGCGAAGCGGCTTACCTGGCCTTCAAGGGACCGAGGCGGGTCGTGCCGCTGTTCACGTCGCCGGCGCAGCGCGACGACGTGATGAGCAAGGCCCAGGAGCGCCTGTCGACGCGCTCGACGCGATCGGCCGCGGCGAATTCCCGCCGACGCCCGACGACGTCTATCGGTGCGAGACGTGCAGCTTCGCCGCGGTCTGCAGGAAGGACTATGTGGACAGCTGACGAGGCGGCCCGGCGAGACGCCGTCGATCCCTCGCGGAACGTCGTCCTCGAGGCGTCGGCCGGCACGGGCAAGACCCGCGTGCTCGTCGAGCGCTACGTCAACCTGCTGCGCGCGGGCGTCGAGCCGGAGCACATCCTCGCCATCACCTTCACGCGCAAGGCCGCCGCCGAGATGCGCGAGCGGATCATCGATCGCCTGCGCGAAGCGAGCCGCACCTCCGAGATCGATCGCGCACGGTGGCGGGAGCTGAAGGAGCGCCTCGGCGACATCGCCATCTCCACGATCGACGCGTTCTGCCTGTCGCTTCTGCGCGAGTTTCCGCTCGAAGCCGACGTCGATCCCGGGTTCGACCTGGCCGCACGACACCGAGGTGCCGCGGCTGGTCGGCGAGTCGCTGACCCAGGCGCTTCGCATCTGCCGCGGCCTCGCGAAGGACGACGACGACGTCGCGCTCGTGTTCGCGCAGCTCGGCGAGCGCCGTCTCCGCACCGGCCTGGCGGCGTTGATCGATCGCCGGCTCGTCGCGCCCGACGCGCTGCGCCGCTACCTGGCCGCGTGGGCCCGCGGCAGCTGACGGCTGAAGTCAGCCTGTCGCGCGGCGGCCGACCGTTTCCGGCGACGCTCTTGACCGGTGTGCGCGGAGGTCTGGACGCCTTCCTCCGGGACGGCCCGATTCACGATCCGCAGTTTGCGATGCTCGCCGGCGACATCCGGCGGCTGGCCGATCCTCCGGCGCTGCCGGCTCGACACCAGGCGAGGGCAGGCGGCCTTGCGTGCGGCTGATCGATCGGCTGCGCGGCTACTTCCTGACGCAGGACGGCCGGCCGCGCGGTGAAAAGTTCGGCGGCACCGGCTTCAACGCCGACGACTGCGCGAACGACGACGCGTGGAAGCGGCACCGGCAGGCGGCCGCGGAGCTGTCGCCCGGCGATGGCCGACGCGATCCGCGCGTTCCGGCGCGACCTCAACGTCATCATGTCGCGCGGCGTCTGGCGGATCTTCGGCGTCGCGCTGTCGCAGTACCGCCAGACGCTCGACGCGCGGGCGCTGCTCGATTTCTCCGGCGTGCTCGAGCGGGCGGTCAAGCTGCTCAAGGACATGGACGAGTTCGCGCAGAGCCGCTACAAGCTCGAAGCGCGCTACCGTCACGTGCTCGTCGACGAGTTCCAGGACACGAGCCGGGCGCAATGGGACCTCGTCGCGCAGCTCGTCAGGAGCTGGGGCGAGGGCTTCGGCGCCGCCGCCGACGCGCTGCCGCCGTCCATCTTCATCGTCGGCGATCGCAAGCAGTCGATCTACGGCTTCCGCGACGCGGACGTGGCGGTGCTCGACGAAGCCGCCGGGTTCGTCGACGCGCTTCGGCCGGAAGGGGATGCGCGCCGGGCGATCTCGGTCAGCTTCCGCGCGGTGCCCGAGCTGCTGGCGTTCGTCAACGACGTGTTCGAAGCGATCGACAAGGCGCCGGAGCGCAGCGACGCGTTCCGGTACGACGACACCGATCGGTTTCCGATCGAGTCCCGCCGAAAGGACGAAGCGGACGAAGCGGCCGCCGTCACCGCTCGGCCTGATCGTGGCGGACGACGGTCAGTGCCGCGGCCGATCGCGTCGCGGCTGAGATCGCGGCACTGCTTCGAGGCGCGATTGTCCGCGATCGGACGACCGGGCCTGAGGCGTCCGGTCAAGCCGGCGGACATCGCGATCCTGTTCCGGTCGCGTGACAGCCACCGTGAATACGAGAAGGCGCTCGAGCGGCGAGGCGTGTCCACGTACGTCTACAAGGGCCTGGGCTTCTTCGACGCCGACGAGGTGCAGGACGCCGTCGCGCTCCTGCGCTACCTGGCCGATCCGCTGTCGAACATGCGCGCCGCGGCGCTCCTCCGGTCGCGGATCGTCCGGCTGTCCGACGCCGGCGTCGCGGCGCTCGCGCCCGCGCCTTGCGCGTGCCGTTCTGGATCCCGAACCGCAGCGGCCGCAGGCCGCTCGGCGACGACGACTCGGCGTGTGCTGGCGCGTCTCCGCGAGGCGGTGCCGCGCTGGCTGTCGTTGGTCGATCGCCTGTCGCCCCTGGAGCTGCTCGACCGTCGCTGCTCGCCGAGACGGCTTATGCCTTCGAAACGCGCGGGCCGGGCCGGCGGCAGGCGCGGGAGAACCTGAAGAAGCTGCGCGGCATGGTGGCGCGGTTTCAGAACCGCGGCTACGCGACGCTTGCGCGCGTGGCCGATCACCTCGACGAGCTGGCCGTCGGCGACGAGTCGAACGCGGCGATCGACGCCGTCGACGCCGTCAGCCTGATGACCGTTCACGCGGCGAAGGGGCTGGAATTCCCCGTCGTGTTCGTCGTCAACCTCGGCCGCGGGACCGGCGGCGCCCGGGCGCCGATTCGAGTGTCTGCCGGCAGCGGCGGCGAACCGTCGGTGGCGATTGCCGACTATCAATCCGAAGCCGACGAGGACGCGCTCGGCGCGCGAACGCGAGGAGACGAAGCGGCTGCTGTACGTCGCGCTGACGCGCGCGCGCGATCGGCTCTATCTGTCGGCGACGGTCCAGGACGGTACTTTCAGGCCAGGCCGGGGCAGCCTGGGCGAGGTGATGCCGGCGACGTTGAAGGCGTTGTTCGTTCAAGCCGCCGCGCCGGGGGTGAACTCTGAAATTTACAATTTACAATTGTGAATTGTAAATTACGCCTCCAGTCCCTAGTCACTGTGTCTGTTCCGCCCACCGGCGGGCGCGCTCCTTGGCCTCCGCCTCGTTGGCGGCCACGACGACGATGGACCGGTCGGGTTTGGACTCGCCGCCGCGGGTTATCCAGGCGATCCAGTGTGGACCGCGCGCTTCGGTGTGAATCTGGTAGGCGCCGCTCGTCGTCGTCATCGGGCCCCAAAGGTAGCAGATTTTCGGCCAATTTCGCGCAGATCGCGCGATTTCCGGCCGATTTCTCGTTGCGCCGGCAGCCAACCAGCACATAGAATCAGACTTTGTGCCGCCGCCTGGAGCGGCGGGAGGGGGAACGGGATTTGACGTTGACTTGTCCAAATTGCGGCAACGACCGGAACTTTCAGGTCAAGACGCTGCAAATGCACGTCGTGCACCTCGAAGACGGCCGCGTCGAGGTGTCGGAAGAGAGCCGTCCGGCTGTGCTCGAAGTGCTCTGCGATGAATGTGAATCGGCGCTGAAGTTCGAGGAGTTCGAGGATACCCTCCGGAAGGAAGTCCTGCTCACGATCGGCGCGCGCTAATCCCCTTCGGCTTCTTCGAAATAATCACAGTCGGGGCACACCCACTCGGCGGTTCTGCGCGTGGTGTCGCTCGGATTGCCGGGCACACGGACGACTTGCTCGGCGTGTTTGAGCCGCATCGTGCAACCGCAGAGCGGGCATTCGCGTGCATCAGGCATGCTTTTTGTTGTGAACAAGCAAGTTAGCATCGTCGCTGCGCCTTGACAAGCATGGGAGCGACTTCTATCGTTGAACGTCCGCCTGAAGGCGGACACTACGTCAGAAACCGGATTTTGCTGTGAGCCGCGAGAAACGCGACAAGCCGCCCGTGCCGACGCTGTGGGACACGATTCGTTCCGCTGGCGCCGCCGACGAGTGCTTCGCCGACGAGATCGCGATCGATTTTCCGTCGGTCGACGGAATGATGGCGCGGGTCCGCGACTCGTTTCTCGGCGAACCTGCCGGCGCCGAGACGCTCACGACGGAAGTCTCGGTGTCGACGCATGAAGCATCGCGCGGTGTCGTCCTGCCGCTCGAGGTGCCGCTCCGCGGCACATG
Source organism: uncultured Acidobacteriota bacterium (assembly GCA_963825245.1). Taxonomy (GTDB): domain Bacteria; phylum Acidobacteriota; class Vicinamibacteria; order Vicinamibacterales; family CAVVIG01; genus CAVREM01. Next base: position 47,544 of record CAWGSJ010000007.1, on the reverse strand, counting down.
TCAGGCCTGCGGCGGCCGTGGCGAGACCTGGACCGAGCCGTGCCGCGCGTGCGGCGGCACCGGGTCCCGGCTGGTTCATCAGCCGCTGCGGCTGTCAGTGCCCGCCGGCGTGTCGCACGGCGCCCGGTTCCGGTTTCGCATCAACTCCCCGCACGCCGCGCCGGTGCGCGTCGAAGTTCGGGTCACGGTCAAGGAAACCGCCGCCTAGCTGATATCCTTGAATCTGAATGCAGGTGGAGCAGTCGGCGGTGCTCGAGGCGCTGAAGGTCGTCCAGGATCCCGACCTTCATCGCGACATCGTCAGCCTCGGGTTCATCAAGGATCTGAAAATCAGCGGCGGGCAGGTGGCGTTCACGATCGAGCTGACGACGCCGGCCTGTCCCGTCAAGGACCAGATGCGCGACCAGGCGCGCGCCGCCGTGCTGCGCGTGCCGGGCGTCGTCGGCGGTCGACGTGCAGATGAGCGCGCGCGTGCGCGAGGCGGTCGGCGGCGACGGCGCGCGCCAGCCGATTGCCGGCGTCAAGAACGTCATCGCGGTCGGCGCCGGCAAGGGCGGCGTCGGCAAGACGACCGTGGCGGTGAACCTGGCCATCTCGCTCGCGAAGTGCGGCAGCAAGGTCGGCATCATCGACGGCGACATCTACGGTCCCAACGTGCCGATCATGCTGGGCATGAAGACCCAGCTCACCACCGACGGCCAGAAGATCATTCCCGCCGAGAAGTACGGCCTGCAGGTGATCTCGATGGGCTTCCTCACGCAGGACGACGCGCCGATCATCTGGCGCGGACCGATGCTGCACGGCGCGCTCCAGCAGTTCTTCCGTGAAGTGCGGTGGGTCGATCTCGACTACCTTGTCGTCGATCTGCCGCCCGGCACCGGCGACGTCGCGCTCAGCCTGAGCCAGACCGTCCCGGTCGCGGGGGCGATCGTCGTGACGACCCCGCAGCTGGTGTCGCTCGCCGACAGCCGGCGCGCCGTGGCGATGTACAAGAAGCTCAACATCCCGCCGCTCGGCATCATCGAGAACATGAGCCACTTCGTCTGCCCGAACTGCAGCCACGAAGCCGACATCTTCGGCAGCGGCGGCGGCGAGCGGATGGCGCAGGAGCTCGGCGTGCCGTTCCTCGGACGCATTCCGATCTACCAGCCGATTCGCGAGGGCGGCGATGCCGGCGTGCCGCTCGCGATCAGCGAGCCCGCGTCGCCGGCCGCGCAAGCGTTCATGGCGGCCGCCGAACAGACCGCGGCGCAGGTGTCGATCGCCAGCTACAACCGGCCGACGATTCCGCTGACGCGTCGTCCGATGAACATTCCGTTCGTCAAGCACACGCTGTCGAACGGACTCGACGTGCTGCTGCACCAGGACCGCGCCTGCCCGATCGTCGCGGTCAACGTCTGGTACCACGTCGGCTCGAAGAACGAGCAGCCGGGCCGCACCGGGTTCGCGCACCTCTTCGAGCACCTGATGTTCGAGGGATCGCAGCATCACGACACCGGGTATTTCGCGCCGCTGCAGGGCGCGGGCGGCTCGCTGAACGGATCGACCAACGCCGATCGGACGAACTACTGGGAGGTCGTGCCGTCGAATGCGCTCGAGCTCGCGCTGTGGATGGAATCCGACCGCATGGGCTACCTGCTGCCGGCGCTGACCGAATCGAAGTTCGCGAACCAGCGCGACGTCGTGCTGAACGAGCGCCGTCAGAACTACGAGAACCGGCCCGTACGGCCTGGCGCCGATGGCGATGCTGGCCGCGCTGTTTCCGCCCGAGCATCCTTATCACTGGACGACGATCGGCGAAACCGACGATCTCCACGCGGCGCGTCTCGACGACGTCCGGCGCGTTCTTCACGACCTACTATCACCCGGCCAACGCGTCGCTCGCGCTCGCGGGCGACATCGACCTCGACGGCGCGCTGGCGCTCGCCGACACGCTACTTCGGCGAGCTGCCCGCCGGGCCTTCGGTCGAGCCGGTCCGCCCGTTGACGCCGCCGCTGGCTTCGGAGACGCGGCTCTTCCTCGAGGACCGCGTCGAGCTGCCGCGTCTCTATCTCGCGTGGCTGACGCATGCCGATGTTCGCGACGGGCGATGCCGATCTCGATCTGGCGGCCGACATCCTGGCCAACGGCAAGACGTCGCGGCTGTACCGCCGGCTGGTGTTCGAAGAGCGCATCGCCACCGACGTGTCGGCCGCCCAGAACTCGCGCGAGATCGCCGGCTTCGTGCAGATCGCCGCGACCGCCGCCCCGGGCCACTCGCTGGCGGAGATCGAAGCGGTGATCGTCGACGAGATCCAGAAGCTGGCGACCGACGGCCCGACCGAGGACGAGGTCGAGCGCGGCCGTGTCCAGTCCGAAGCGCAGTTCATGTTCCGCCTGCAGACGGTCGGCGGATTCGGCGGCAAGTCCGATCAGCTGAACGCCTACAACACGTTCCTGGGCGATCCTGGCTTTTTCGATCGCGATCTGGCGCGCTATCGCAGCGTGACGACGTCGTCGCTTGAGAGACGCGGTGGCTCGGCACCTCGAATCACGCGCGCCGCGTGGCGCTCAGCATCGTGCCGAAGGGCCGGGTCGAGCTCGCGCTTCCGGGATCCGATGCCGGTGGACGTCAGATGAAGGGCGAGGCGCAGAGCCCCGTCCGATCGCGGCTGCCGGAGCCCGGCCCGGCGCGCCCGTTCTTCTTCCCGCCGATCGAGAAGTCGACGCTCGCCAGCGGCCTGCGCGTCTGGACGGTCGCGCATCACCGCGATTCCGGTCGTCACCGTCATGCTGCTGCTGCGGCGCGGGTCGGCCGACGATCCGCCGGGGCTCGACGGCCTTGCGGCGCTGACCGTCGACATGCTGGACGAGGGCAGCGGCGGCCGATCGGCGATCGACTTTCACGAGGCGCTGGCGCGCATCGGCGCGCAGCTCGACTCGGACATCGGCCCGGACGCCGCGGTGCTGACGATCACCGCCTTGAGCCGCTTCTCCGGCGACGCGGTGCGGCTGCTCGCCGACATGACGGCGCGGCCGGCGCTGACCGAGGGCGATTTCGAGCGCGTCCGTCAGCTGCGCCTGCACCGCATGACGCAGCTGCGCGACATGCCCGGGGCGGTGGCCGACCGCGCGTTCGTGAAGCTGCTCTACGGATGCGCATCCCTACGGGCACACGCCGCTCGGCAGCGAACACACGCTGGCCGCGATCACGCGTCGACGACGTGCGCGCGTTTCACCGCGCGGCGCTGCGGCCGTCGGACGCGACGCTGATCGTGGCCGGGCGACTGCCGCCACGACGACGTCGAGCGGATCGCCGCGGCGGCGTTCGACGGCTGGGACGGGGCGCCGACGCCTCGCGCGGCGCCGGCCGCGCGCGCTGCCGACGTCCGCCGCGCGTCAGCGTGGTGCCGCGGCCGAAGGCGCCGCAGTCGGAGCTGCGCATCGGCCACGTCGCGGTGCCGCGCGATACGCCCGACTACCACGCGCTGGTCGCGACCAACATGGTGCTCGGCGGACAGTTCGTGAGCCGCATCAACCTGAACCTGCGCGCAGGACAAGGGCTTCACCTACGGCGCGCGCACCTCGTTCGATTTCCGCCGCATGCCGGGCCCGTTCGCGCTGCAGGTGAGCGTGCACACCGCCGCGACCGGCCGCGCGATCACCGAGTCGCTCGGCGAGATCGACGGCATCCGCGGTGCGCGGCCGGTGACGCCCGAGGAGCTCGCGCTCGGGCGTGGCCGCGCTGACGCGCGGCTTCGCGCGCAACTTCGAGACCGCCGAGCAGATCGCGCGCGCGGTGTCGCAGATCGCGCTCTACGACCTGCCCGACGACTACTTCGACGCGTTCGTCCCCGCGGTCGAGCGGGTCACCGCCGGCCGACGTCACCCGCGTCGCGGCCCATCACCTGGATCCCGACCGCCTGACGACGCTCGTCGTCGGCGATCTCGACGCCATCGGCACCGACCTGGCCGCGCTCGGCTTCGGCGATCCGGTCGTCCTGTCGCCGGAAACCTTCTGAGATCGGGTAATTGAGTAATCTGGTAATCGGGTAATCGCTCGTTGCTCTGCAAGGATCGGAGTACATTGGTCTTTCTGAGCCATTCGATTGCCCAATTACTCAATTACTCGATTACTCAATTACTCGATTACTCAGATCCCATGAAAGCTATCCGTTTCCACGAGCACGGCGGCCCCGAAGTGCTTCGGCTCGAGGAGGTCGCCGATCCGGTCGATCGGGCCGGGCGAAGCGCTCGTGCGGGTTCGCGCCTGCGCGCTCAATCATCTCGATCTCTGGCAGCGGCGCGGTCTGCGGCGCGTCGCGATTCCGCTGCCGCACATCTCCGGCAGCGACGTCGCCGGGATCGTTGTCGACACGAAGGGCGGCGACATTCCAGCGGGCATCCCGGGTGATGCTTCAGCCGGGGGTCAGCTGCGGACGGTGCCTCGCGTGCCTGTCGGGCGCGACAACGAGTGCCCGCACTACGAAGTGCTCGGCTATCGCAACCATCCCGGGGGCTACGCCGAGCTGGTCAAGGTGCCGGTCCAGAACCTGGTGCCGCTTCCCGATTCCGTGTCGTTCGTCGACGCGGCGGCGTTTCCGCTGACGTTCGTCACCGCGTGGCACATGCTGATCACGCGCGCGAAGGCTGCAGCGGGGCGAGGACGTCCTCGTGCTGGCCGCCGGCAGCGGCGTCGGCCAGGCGGCCGTCCAGATCGCGCGCCTGCACGGGCGCGCGAGTCATCGCCACGGCCGGGACCGACGCCAAGCTCGAGCGCGCGCGCGCGCTGGGCGCGGCCGAGGTGATCAACCACCACACGCAGGACATCGCCGAGGAGATCAAGCGGCTCACCAACCGGCGGGGCGTCGACGTCGTGGTCGAGCATGTCGGCGCGGCGACCTGGGCGAAGAGCGTGCGCTCGCTCGCCCGCAACGGGCGGCTCGTGACCTGCGGCGCCACGACCGGCGGCGACGCCGGGCATCGATCTGCTCGCGCTGTTCAGCAAGCGCCTGTCGATCCTCGGGTCCTACATGGGGACGAAGGCCGAGCTCCTCCGGGCGGCGAGCACTTGTTCGCCGGGCGGCTGAAGCCGGTCATCGACCGGACGTTTCCGCTGGCCGAGGCCGCCGCCGCGCAGCAGCGGCTCGAGGAGTCGGGTCAGTTCGGTAAGATCGTGCTCGAAGTGTGATGCGCCTGCAGGGCTTCGGCATCGGCGTGTTCGGTGCGATTGCCATCGATCGCGGTCGTGCTCGCGGTGGCGACCGTCTGGCTGTTCCTCACCAACCCGGTGACGGTCGCGAACGCGGTCAACGAAGGCGCGATTTCGCCGTTCGTCCGCGACCTCGCGGCGGTGCTGCTCGAGGCGCTCCAGGGGCTGTTGAAGTATCTATGAGCGAAGCGGCGTACGACATCCAGGTGCACCTGGAGCGGTGGCGCGACCACGCACAAGCGGGCCGTCGACGCCTTCGCGGCGCTGCGGCAGAAGACCGAGGAGAGCTCGCGGCGCCTGGAGAGCCCGCCCGGCGTCTTACAGTTCATCGACTTCTTCTCGACGTTCTTCGCCGACGCGGCCGCGGTGTTCGAGCGGGTGAGAGCCGAACTGGAGCAGGCGCCGCGCGGCGTTCATGCCGAGGCGCTGCGGCAGGTGGCCAGCAATGCGGCGCTCGAGCAGCGGCGTTGCCTGCAATTCCGGGACAAGTGGATCAACCGTCCGCTGCCTTACGAAGACGTCCGGCCGCTGCTCACCGACATTGTCAACGCGGCGGCCAACGGCCTGACCGAATATCGCGACGTGAACCCGATCGCCGACGACCTCGACGCGCTCGCCAGGCTGATCCAGCCGGCGCCGCGGAGGAAGAGAGCGGACCGCTCGGTCGTCGGCAGCTGTTCACGAAGTGGTTCGGGCGGTGAGGCGGCGCGCTCTGGATTCCGTAACCGCCGATTGTGACGGTCTATTCGACCACCAAGGACTTTGTGATCCTTTGTGGTTGATTATCGAATCAGCTTCTGCTTCAGAAACCGCGTCAGAATCCAGCCGTCGACGAACTTGAACGGCGCCTTCCCCGTGCTGTAGTGGCCGCAGCGGAGCACCGCGACTTCGTGCGGGATGCCGCGCGCCGCGAAACTCGCGGACGAGATCCTCTGGACAAGATCAGGCGGGAACGTCAGGTCGTAGCGCGCGTAGACGAGCAGCGTCTGCCGATCGCGCAGCGCGATCGAGGTACCAGTGCGGGCTGATCGGCTTCCACAGGTCGCGCAGCAGCTCGAGGTCGATGTGGCCGTCGAGCCCTTCGCGCACGTGGCGCGTCGAGATGCCGCGCCACACGACGTCGGCGAAGTACGGCGAGATGTGATTGAGCGCCTGCGCCGCGATCAGCGGCTCGTGCGCGGTCGTCAGCAGCGACAGGCACGAGCCGAGGCTCGTGCCGAGGATGCCGATGCGATCGAAGCCCTGCTGCGCCAGCCACGCGATCGCGCGCCGCGCGTCGAGCACCGCCTGCCGGCAGACCTGCACCGTCCGCGCGACGTTCGAGCTGACGATGTAGTCGGCGCGCTGCAGTTCGGGCGGCATCCGCCGATCGTGATACGGCAGGCTGAGGCGCAGCGCCGTCATGCCGTTCATCGCCAGCAGCCGGCACAGGCCGACGTGGCCGCCCGGATCCGCGTTCCACTGCGGCAGCACCAGCACGGCCGCGCGCGTGCGGCCGCTTCGGCGAAGCGCGGAACCAGGCGGCAGTACACCGTGTTGTTCTCGGCGATGCGGCGTCGTGAAGCGCTGACGGAAACGTCAGCGTGCGATCGCCGTCCGGCCGCCGCCGCGCTCAGCGTGTAGTCAGTCGGTCGGCTCCGGCGTGAAGAACGCGTCGGTGTCGGCCATCACGTGGCCGACCCAGTTGCTCGAGCGACGCGCTCGGCAGGAGCGCCGGGCGGCAGGCCGTTCGGGCGGAATCCAGTCGAGACCCCATTCGAACGGCCGGACGACGCGATCCTTCGTGACCGACGCGAGCCGCCGCTCCCAGGCGTGGAAGAAGGCTTGAAGCATCAGGCTCCCATGCTATACTCAGCGGTCGATGTTCACCTCTGACACTCACGTCCTGACACGCGAAAGCGGACGCGGCCGAAAGCGGGCCACCCGTGTCGGAGGAGCTGTGCTCGACCGCTAGTCGTTTCGCACAATCGAGCGTTCACCTGCCGACACGGTTCATCCGCGTCGGCTTTTTTTTTGGTTTCGCCCGACCTATCGGGTCACGCCCGACCTAAAGGTCGGGCCTACAGGTGTGGATCGCGGTCATGGCTTCAATACCCGTCGGCATCCTTGGCGCGACCGGCATGGTCGGCCAGCAGTTCATCGCGCTTCTCGCGGACCATCCGTGGTTCAAGGTCGAGTGGCTCGGCGCGAGCCAGCGCTCGGAAGGCAAGGCGTTCCGCGACGCCGCCGCCTGGCGGCTGCCGAATCGCCTGCCGGACGACGTGGCGCCGTCGCGTCGTCGAGGCCGCGGCGCCGGGCAATGCGCCGAAGCTGGTGTTCTCCGGCCTCGATTCCTCGGTCGCCGGCGAGATCGAAGGCGCCTTCGCCGCAGGCCGGCCACATCGTCGTCAGCAACTCGCGCAACTACCGGATGGATGGCCGACGTGCCGCTGCTCATTCCCGAGGTGAACGCCGATCACCTCAAGCTGCTCGACGCGCAGGCGGCGGCGCGCGGCTGGAAGGGCCGCATCGTCACCAATCCGAACTGCTCGACCGTCGTGCTCGCCATGGCGCTCGCGCCGCTTCGCCAGTTCGGCCTCGAGACGACGATGATCACGACGCTGCAGGCGATCTCCGGCGCCGGCTATCCGGGCGTCGCCGTCGTGGGACATCCTCGGCAACGTCATCCCGCACATCGGCGGCGAGGAAGAGAAGATCGAAACCGAGACGAAGAAGATTCTCGGCTCGCTCGTCGAACGGCGTCGGTGCGAGCCGCATCCGGTGCGCATCAGCGCGACGACGACGCGCGTGCCGGTGCAGAACGGACACACCGAGTCGATCTCCGTCGGGCTCGACGCAGCAGCCGACGCCCGAAGCGATCATCGACGCGTGGGAGTCGTTCCGCGGCCGGCCGCAGGAGCTCGACCTGCCGTCGGCGCCGAAGCAGCCGATCGTCTACGCCACCGAAGCCGAACCGGCCGCAGCCGATCCTCGACGTCAACCGCGACGGCGGCATGACGGTCACGGTCGGCCGGCTTCGCGCGTGTCCGCTCTTCGACTACAAGTTCGTGGCGCTCGGTCACAACACCATCCGCGGCGCCGCCGGCGCCGCGATCCTGAACGCCGAGCTGATGCATCGCGAGGGCCTGCTGTGAACGTCATCATGAAGTTCGGCGGCACCTCGGTCGCCGACGCCGAGGCGATGAACCGCGTGATCGCGATCGTGCGGCGACCAGCTCGCGACGAGCGCGCCGGACAAGCCGCCGGTCGTCGTCGTCTCGGCGATGTCGAAGGTCACCGATCGGCTGATCGAATCGGCGCGGCTGGCCGCCGACGGGCGACGGTGACGAGGCCGCGAAGCTCCTGAACGACCTGCTCGAGCGGCACGTCGGGCGTCGCGAAGGCGCTCGTCTCGGGCGAACGCCAGTCGCGGCCTGATCGCGCAGCTGTCGGCAGAATTCTCCGCGCTGATGGAGACCGTGCGCGCGCTGGCGCGCCACCGCGAGGTGTCGCCGTCGCGCGCACGACGCGATCGTCGCGATGGGCGAGCTGGCCAGCAGCCGCATCGTGGCGGCGGCGTTCGCAGCGAAGGGCGTGCAGACGGCGTGGGTCGACGCGCGCGCGGTGCTGGTCACCGACGACGAGCACATGGCGGCGGTGCCCGACATGGACGCGACCTGCACGCGGACCTGCGAGCGTCGTCGGCGCCCGCACGGGCGGCCGGCGAGGTGGCGGTGCTCGGCGGCTTCATCGGCGCGACCGCGGCCGGCGTCACGACGACGCTCGGCCGCGGCGGATCGGACTACTCGGCGGCCATCTTCGGCGCCTGCCTCGGCGTGGACGAGATTCAGATCTGGACCGACGTCGACGGCATGCTGACGGCCGATCCCGCGCGTCGTCGAGTCGCCGCGCCTCGTTCCGCAGCTGTCGTTCGCCGAGGCGTCCGAGCTCGCGTACTTCGGCGCGAAGGTGCTTCATCCGAGCACGATCCTGCCGGCGGTCGCGAAGAACATCCCGGTCCGGATCCTGAACTCGCGGCGGCCGGAAGTCGCCGGGACGATGATCACCGCGGACGGACGCGCGCACGACGGCCTGACGGCGCTCGCCTGCAAGCGCGGCGTCACGGTCGTCGACATCACGTCGACGCGCATGCTGATGGCGCACGGGTTTCTGCGGCGGCTGTTCGAGGTGTTCGAGCGGTTCAAGACGCCGGTGGACGTGGTCACGACGTCCGAGGTGAGCGTGTCGGTCACGGTCGACAACCCGCGCCGGCTCGACGACATCGTCGGCAACCTGCGCGACGTTCGCCGAGGTCGGCCTGCGAGCCGCGAGATGGCGATCGTCTGCGTCGTCGGCGAGAATCTGCGAGCCGATCCGGCGCTGTTCGCGCGGGCCGTCACGTCGCTCGACCGGATTCCGCTGCGGCTCGTGTCGCAGGCGGCGTCGCGGCGCAACATCACGTTCGTGCTGCGCGACGGCGACGTGCCCGAAGCGATGAGCCGCCTGCACGCCGCGCTGTTCTGAAGGCTAGCTCATGCGCATCCTCCTCGTCGGCCACGGGAAGATGGGGCGGCTGGTCGGAGTCGCTCGCGCCGCGAGTACGGCTGCACGGTGGCCGGCATCGTCGATCCCGAGTCGCCCGCCCACTCGGGTCCGATCGACGATCCGAGGTGGAGCGACGTCGACGTGGCGATCGATTTCTCGGCGCCGGATGCCGTCGCCGACAACGTTCCCGCGCTCGCCCGGCGCCGGCATCAACGTCGTCCTCGGCACGACCGGCTGGCAGGCGCACGAGGCGGCGCTCCGCAAGGCGGTCGCCGAGGCCGGCACCGGCATCGTCGCCGCCCCGAACTTCTCGACCGGCGTCGTGCTGTTCGAGGCGGTCGTGGCCGAGGCGGCGCGGCTGTTCGCGGCGGCCGAGCCGATTTGGCGCCTGGCTGCACGAAGCGCATCACGCGATGAAGAAGGACGCGCCGTCGGGAACGGCGCTCTGCTGAAGCGCGCGATGGAGCAGGCCGGGTACACCCGGCCGATCGACGTGTCGTCGACGCGCGCCGGCTTCATCCCGGGAACGCACACGATTGGTTTCGACGGACCGTCGGAATCGATTACGCTGTCCCATACGGCGCGCGATCGCGGCGCGTTCGCGCGCGGCGCGCTGACGGCCGCCCGCTGGGTGAAGGGCCGGCGCGGCTGGTTCACGATGCACGACGTGCTGGGGATCACGTAGGCCCGACCTTTTAGGTCGGGCGTCGCGCCGGGTTGCGTCCGAGCTGAAGCTCGGGCCTACGGCAGCTGGCAGGGTTCGCGGGGAGGGGATATGGCCACGATGTTCACCGGCGTCGGCACCGCGCTCGTCACTCCGTTCACCAGGTCGGGCGACCTCGACGAGAAGGCGCGTCCGCCGGCTCGGACGGCGCCAGATCGACGCCGGCATCCACTTCCTCGTGCCCTGCGGCACGACCGGCGAGAGCCCGACGCTGACCGACGCGGAGCGCATGCGGATCGTCGAGATCCTGGTCGACGAGGCGGGCGGCCGGGTGCCGGTGCTCGCCGGCGCCGGCGGCTACAACACGCGCGGAGGTCATTCACCTGGCCGACGAGATGCGGCGAGCCGGCGCCTCGGGACTGCTGTCGGTGACGCCGTACTACAACAAGCCGACGCAGGAAGGGCTCTACCAGCACTACCGGGCGATTGCCGAGAGCACGCCGCTGCCGATCATCGTCTACAACGTGCCGGGCCGCACCGGCGCAACGTCGAACCGGCGACGCTCGCCCGGCTCGCCGCCATCCCGAACATCGTCGGCGTCAAGGAAGCGTCGGGCAACATCACGCAGATGTGCGAGGTGTGCCAGCGTCGTGCCGCCGGATTTCATCGTGCTCTCGGGCGACGATGCGATGACGCTGCCGCTGATGGCGGTCGGCGGCCGCGGCGTGATTTCGGTCGCGTCGAACGAGATTCCGGCCGAGATGGTCGCAGATGGTCGAGGCGGCGGAGCGCGGCGACTTCGCCGCGGCGCGAGCGATTCACGCGCGGATCCTGCCGCTGATGCAGGTCAACTTCGTCGAATCGAACCCGGTCCCGGTGAAGGCGGCGATGGCGGCGATGGGCCTGCTCGAAGAGGTCTATCGGCTGCCGATGTGCGCGCCGAAGCCGGAGTCGCGCGAGAAGATCGTGAAGGTGCTGAAGAGCCTGGATCTGCTGAAGGGCGCGCTCGTTTAGGCCGAGATCTTGAGATCTGATATCTGAGGATCCTCAGAATTGGCATTAGGATCTGGTTCGAGGATCTTGGCCGAAGGCCCGGGCCTCGAAATCCTAAGATCCTCAGATCCTGAGATGCTTAAATTCCGATTTATCGCCAATGCTCGAAACCGACATCAAAGCCGCTGGTGGCGTCCGCGGATCGCGGACAAGGACGGCGCGCGCGGCGTTTGCGCAGCTGCGCGAGGCGCTGTCGGCGGGACGGTCCGCGCCGCCGAGCCGGATCCCGCCAGTCCGATCGGCTGGCGCGTGAACACCTGGGTGAAGCAGGGCATCCTGCTCGGCTTCCGCTTCGGCGATCTCGTCGACGTGTCGATGGACCACGGCCGCCTGCCGTTCTACGACAAGGACACGCTGCCGCTGAAGCGGCCCGGGCTCGACGCGCGGCGTCCGCATCGTGCCCGGCGGATCGGCGATCCGCGACGGCGCGTACCTGGCGCCGGGCGTCATCTGCATGCCGCCGATGTACGTGAACATCGGCGCCTAGGTCGGCCCGACACGCTGATCGATTCGCACGCGCTGGTCGGATCGTGCGCGCAGGTCGGCGCGCGCGTCCACGTCAGCGCCGGCGCGCAGATCGGCGGCGTGATCGAACCGGTCGGCGCGCTGCCGGTCATCGTCGAAGACGAGGTGCTCATCGGCGGCAACACCGGCATCTACGAAGGCGTCGTGATCAAGACGCGCGCGGTGATTGCCGCCGGCACGGTGCTGACCGGTTCGACGCCGGTGTACGACCTCGTGAAGGGCGAGGTCATCAGGCCGACGGCCGATCGGCCGCTCGTCGTGCCCGAAGGCGCGGTCGTCGTGCCGGGCGCGCGCGCGGTGACGGCCGGCAAGGGACCGGAGTGGGGGCTGTCGCTCGCCACGCCGGTCATCGTCAAGTACCGCGACTCGCGAACCGACACGCGGACGGAGCTCGAAGCGTGGATCAGGTAGTCGACCTGGTCGCGCTCACGCGCGCGCTCGTCGACATCGACTCGACGACCGGCCGCGAGGGCGACGCCGGCCGCTGGCTCGCCGACTACCTGCGCGACGCTCGGCTTCGCCGTCACCGAACAGCCGGTCGACGACGGCCGCTTCAACGTCCTCGCCGGCCCCGGCAACGCCGAGCGTCGTCCTGTCGACGCACTTCGACTGCGTCCCGCCGTTTTTCCCGAGCCGCCTCGAGGGCGGACGCATCGTCGGGCGCGGATCGTGCGACGCGAAGGGCATTCTCGCGGCGCAGGTCGCGGCCGTCGATCGGCTGCGGCGCGCCGGCGAAGCGCGCGTCGGCCTGCTGTTCGTCGTCGGCGAGGAGCGCGGCAGCGACGGCGCCCGCGCGGCGAACGCGGCGGCGCACGGGTTCACGGTTTCTCGTCGACGGCGAGCCGACCGACAACCGGCTGGCGCTCGCGACGCGCGGCGCCCTCAGGCTCCGGCTGGTGGCGAGCGGCCGCGCCGCGCACTCGTCGTTTCCGGAGCTGGGCGAGTCGGCGATCGACAAGCTGATCGACGCGCTCGTCGAGCTGCGCGGCGATCGCGCTGCCGTCCGATCCGGACCTCGGCCGCACGCACTACACGATCGGCCTGATTTCCGGCGGCGTGGCGCCCAACGTCGTGTCGCCGATCGGCCGAAGCCGAGGTGATGTTCCGCACGGTCAGCGACGCGCGGGCGGTGCGAGAGGCGCTCGTCGCCGCTCGAGCGGCGTGTCGCGATCGAGCACATCCTCGAGGTGCCGCCGGTCCGCATGACCGTCGGTGCCCGGCTTCGACACCGCGGTGTTTCCGTACACCACCGACATCCCGTTCCTGCCGGCCTGGGGCCAGCCGCTGCTGTACGGACCGGGATCGATCCACGTGGCGCACACGGCCGACGAGTTCGTCGAGATCGCCGAGCTCGAGGCGGCCGTGGATGGCTACGTCGCGCTCGCGCGGCACTTGCTCGCGAGCTAAAGAGCCTCACAGCCACCTTCAGAATTACGCTGCACTCAAATGCAACACGAAGACGCGAAGACTCGAAGGAATACCAGGATTTCCTTCGCGTCTTCGAGTCTTCGTGGTTGCATTTCTCCTGCATCAAGTTGAAATCCGCTCTTTAGTGTCCATTGTGCCCATGGTGGAGAACCAAGCTCCGCGTGAGGAGTACGAGCGGCGGATCGCGCGCTGGACCGGCGTGGTCCGCAGCGGCGAGCGCACTCATCTCCGCATCTCCAACCTGAGGCTGACTGTCGCTGGCGCCGCGGCCGTCATCGCCTGGCTGGCGTTCGGGCGGCAGCTCGTGTCGCCGCTCTGGCTCGTCGCGGCCGGGCTGGCGTTCATGGCGCTGGTCGTCGCCCACGCGCGCCTGCTCGAACGGATCGAGCGCGGCCGGCGCGCCCGGCGGCTCTACGAACGCGGGCTCGAGCGGATCGACGGGACGTGGGTCGGCAGCGGGCCCGATGGCTCGCGATTTCTCGCCGATCATCCGTACGCGCGGGATCTCGATCTGTTCGGGGCGGGGTCGCTGTTCCAGCTCCTGGACACGGCCCGTACCGAGGCCGGCGAGGAAACGCTGGCGGCCTGGCTGCGTTCGCCGGCGCCGATCGACGAGATTGCCTCGCGCCACCCGGCGGTCGCGGAGCTGGCGCGCGACGTCGATTTTCGCGAGACGCTCGCCGTGCTGGCGGCCGAAGCGCACGTCGGCCGCACGAGCGCGCTGAATCGATGGGCCGGTCACGCGCCGGTCGCTCGCCCAGCTTGGCTGCGCTCGTCGCCTTCGCGGCCTGCGGTGTGACGACGGCCACGCTGCTCGCGTCGGCGTTTCTCGGCGTCGTGCCTGAACAGGTGCTGTTCGCCTGGCTGGTCGTGCAGGTCGCCATCGTGCTGCGCGCACGCCGCTGGGTGGACCAGATCATCAGCCGTGTCGAAGCGGCCGCTCAGGACCTCGGGCTGTTCCGGCAGCTCGTCGAGATTATCGAAGGGCGGACGTTCGAGGCGCCGCGCCTGCACGCGCTCCACGCGCGGCTGGTCGCCGACGGCGACCGGCCGTCAGCGCACATCGCCAGGCTGCAGCGGATCGTCTCGATCGTGGAGCAGTGCGATCACAATCCCTACGCACGGTTGATTGCGACGCCGCTCCTCGTCCGCGGCCAATGCGCCGTGCTGATCGATCGGTGGCACGCGCGTCACCGCGGCCAACTGTCCGCGTGGCTCGATGCGGTCGGCGAGCTCGAAGCCTTCGCCGCGCTGGCGACGCACAAGTACGAGCACCCGGCGGACCCGTTTCCAGCAGTGAACGCCGAAGGCCCGGTGTTTCACGCGAGCGGCCTGGCGCATCCGCTGCTGCCGGAGAAGGACGCGGTGAGGAACGATGTCCGGATCGGCGGGGATCTGCCGCAGGTGCTCGTCGTCAGCGGCTCGAACATGTCGGGGAAGAGCACTCTGCTTCGGGCGGTCGGCGTCAACGCGGTGCTCGCCCAGATGGGGGCGCCGGTGAGGGCGGTCGATCTTCGCGTGTCGCCGCTGGCGCTCGGGGCCACTCTCCGGATCGAGGACTCCCTTCAGTCCGGCCACTCGCGGTTCTACACCGAGATCCTCCGCATCCGTTCGATCGTCGAGACAGCGCGCGGTCCTCGGCCGATGCTGTTCCTGCTCGACGAGATCCTGCACGGCACCAACTCGCACGATCGACGGATCGGGGCAAGCGCCATCGTGCGGGCTCTCGTCGAGGCGCGGGCGATCGGACTCGTCACGACGCACGACCTGGCCCTGACCGAGCTCGTGTCCGAGCTCGCCGGCCGCGCGGCGAACGTGCACTTCGCGGATCGGATCGAGGACGGAAGAATGGTGTTCGACTACCGCATGCGCGAAGGCGTGGTGGAGCGGAGCAACGCGCTCGCGTTGATGCGCGCGGTCGGGCTGGACGTGTAGGAGTGGACCTGATGTTGCACCAACGAGGCGCATGATCGAACAACCATCGCGCCCCGATTTCCCGCGGCCGCCGGATCCGATCGACAAGCCGCCGCCGGACATCAAGCCCATCCCGCCGCCGGACATTCCGCCGCCGGCCGGCCCGCCAGACATCCCGCCGCCGCGGGCGCCGGAGCGCGGTACGCCGCTGCCGGCGTGACGGCTGACACGAAAAGGCAACCACGAAAACACGAAGACGCGAAAAGAATCTATATCTTCTTCGTGTCTTCGAGCCTTCGTGGTTGCGTTTGGCTCCGACGAATCGAATTGCGCTCTACACATGACGCAGCTGCTGCTCGACGGCTGAGGCGACCGACAGGAGGGCCTCGGTGGCGCCGCGGGCCCCGACGAGCTGCAGACCGCACGGCAAACCTGCCGAGGTGGTCCCGCATGGCAGCGAGATGGCCGGATGGCCCGTGAGGTTGAACAACTGGGTCAGGCGAAGCATCAGCGCGCGGACCGGGTGCTTCGCTGCTCCAACCTGAGCTGACGCCTGGCCAATCACAGGCGCCGGGATCGGCAGCGTCGGCAGCACCAGCGCACTCCGTCCTTCGAGAGCCGCATCGACTTCCCGCCGCAGCGCCTCGCGGATCTCCTGGGCACGAACGTAGTCTTCGGCAAGGACGTAGCGCGCCAGCTCGATTCGCTGGCGCACCGGCGGCGTGTAGAGGTGCGGGACCGCTTCGATCGTGCGCGCGTGATACGCGGCGGCCTCGCTGAAGCTGATGTGCATGTAGGCCGGGGTCGTCAGGCCGGCGTGATCGATCGCTGCCTCGTCGACCACCGCGCCGTTCGCCCGAAGCCTGTCGAGCGACTCCTCGAAGCGCGAACGGACTTCGTCGTCGAGCAGATCGCAGAAGTAGCCCCGGAGCACGCCCAGCTTCAGCGTGGCAGCGTGTGTGGTGTCAGGCAGTGAATCGTGACGGCCCGCCAAAGCCCGATACAGAAGCCACGTGTCGCGGACCGTGGACGCCAGCGGCCCCGCGTGATCGAGCGACCGCGACAGCGGGACCGATCCGTCAAGACTGATCTCGCCAAACGTAGGCTTCAATCCGACGATGCCGCAGGCGGCGGCCGGAATCCTGATCGAGCCGCCGGTATCCGATCCGATCGTGCCGAGCGCCATGCCGGCCGCGACGCTCGCCGCCGATCCGCCGCTCGATCCGCCGGGCGACCGCGCCGGATCGTGCGGGTTGCGCGCCGGACCGAACGCCGACTCGTCGTTCGTCGTGCCGAAGGCGAATTCGTGGAGGTTGGTCTTGCCGACGAAGACCGCGCCGGCCTGGCGGGCGCGGACGATGACCTCCGCGTCGGCCGCGGCGACATGCCCTTCGCGGACCCGCGACGCGGCGGTCGTCGGCGTCCCCGCGATGTCGAAGAGGTCCTTGACCGAGATCGGGACGCCGTGGAGCGGGCCGCGGTCGCGGCCCGCCGCCAGCTCGCGGTCCAGTTCGGCCGCCTGCCGGCGAGCGTCCTCGCCCATCACGAGGATGAACGCGTTCAAGCCCGGGTTGCGCTCGTCGATCCGCCGAAGTGTCTCGGCCGTGATTTCAGACGCGCTGAACTTCCGCTCGCGCAAGCCGCGCGCGAAGGCGTCGATGGTGAGTGGCGTGCTCATTTCGGCCGCGGGTCGTCTGGCACAGGCTCCTGGCGCGGCACGTCGGAGGCGCGGAGCGCGCGCGTGGCCTGGGCAAGGGCCTCGATGAGCGGTCGAAGCTCGGGCAGGCCGCGCCGCTCGGCATCGGCGATCGCCGCAGTGATCCATGCGTCTATCGTCATAGCTTCACCGCGATCGCGAGACCGTCGCGCAACGGGACGGTTGACGTCACCAGGCGCGGGTGCGAATTGAGCCGCTCGTTGTACGCGGCAATCGCTTGCGTGTCCTTCGGATCCCGCTGCGGTGTGGCGACGAATCCGGGCACCACTTCACCGTCCCAGAGCACGTTGTCGGTCACCAGGAGACCGCCGGGACGAAGCAGATCGACCAGCCGATCGAGCATCGGCTCGTACTGCAGCTTGTCCCCGTCCTGAAAGATCAAGTCAAAGGGCCCCGCCACCTTGGCGAGCATCCGCTGCGCGTCGCCGACGATCACCGAGGTGCGGTCGGCGACGCCGGCCCGCTCGAAGTTCGCCCGGGCCACGCGGGCACGCTCCGCGTTCATCTCCATCGTCAGGAGCATTCCGCCCGCCGGGAGGGCGCGCGCCAGCCAGGTGCCGGAATACCCGATCGCCGTGCCGATTTCGAGCACGCGCCTGGCGCCCACCGCCCGGGCGAGCACGTGCAGGAGCGCACCAACCTCCGCGTCGACGAGCGGCAAGTCCTGCTCCTGGCCCTCGCGCGCGATCTCGGCAAGGACCGCGTCGACCTGGCGATTCAATCCGCTCAGGTAGCTTTCAATCGCGTCAGGAACAATCTGGCCCATCAGGCAATCAGGTAATTGGATGAATCGGGTAATCGGGTAATTGATTGGAGGATTGTCTTCAATTCCGCAATCGATTACCAGACTACCCAATTACTCGATCACCCGATTGGATGATTGCAACCATGCGACACACGAAGATCCTCGCCACCATCGGTCCAAAGAGCGACAACGACCCCATGCTCGACGCGATGATCGCGGCGGGAGTCGACGGCATCCGGCTGAACTTCTCGCACGGGACGCACGAGACGCACGAGCGGACGTACCGGCGGGTCCGCGCAGCCGCCAAGCGTGCTAATCGTATCGTGGCCGTTCTCCAGGATCTTGGCGGTCCCAAGATTCGCACTGGACGCATGGAGGGCGGTCAGCCGATCGAGCTGCGAGAGGGCGAGCGGTTGACGATTGCCACCGGGTCGGGCCTCGGCGGGCCCGGCCGCGTCTACACAACGTTTGATGGCCTGGCGCCGAGCGTGCGGCTCGGGGATCGCCTGCTGCTCGCCGACGGGGTGATCGAGTTGCGCGTGGAAGGGGTCGATGGCGGAGACATCACGACGGTCGTCGTCGACGGCGGGGTGCTCGGCGAGCACAAGGGCATCTCCGCGCCCGGCGTCGACCTGCCGGCCTCGGCGATTACCGCGAAGGATGCTGACGACCTGCGCTTCGGCCTGTCGCTCGGCGTCGATCTCGTCGCCGTGAGCTTCGTGCAGTCGGCCGAAGACTTGCGGCGGGCGCGGGAAATCACGGTGGAGGCTGGCGTCCCGGACATCCCGCTGGTGGCGAAGCTCGAGCGGCCGCGGGCGGTGGAGCGCCTGGACGAGATTCTCGAGGCCTGCCAGGCGGTGATGGTGGCGCGCGGCGATCTCGGCCTCGAGATGCCGCTCGAGCGCGTGCCGCGGGCGCAGAAGGAAATCACCGCGAGCGCGCGGCGGCGCGGGGTGCCGGTGATCCTGGCGACGCAGGTGCTGGAGTCGATGACAACCGAGGCCAGGCCAACCCGCGCCGAAGTGAGCGACGCGGCCAACGCCGTCGCGGACGGCGTCGACGCGATCATGCTCTCGGGCGAGACGGCGGTCGGTGCCTTCCCGTCGCGCACCGTGCAAACGCTGGATGCGATCATCCGGGACGCCGAGGAAAGCGTCGGCGCCAGCGCTCGCGGCTTCGCCGGCATCGATGTGCCCCGGACGACCGGCGACCGAGACCATGCGTCCGCGCTCTGCGAAGCGGCCGTGACGCTCGCCGAGCGGGCCGGCGCCCAGGCGATCGTCGCCGTCACGCGCGGCGGCGGGACTGCGCGCCGGCTCGCCGCGCTTCGGCCGCACGCGCCAATTCTCGCCACGACCGACCGTGAGGAGATCGCCCCGCGGTTGTCGCTGCTGTGGGGGGTCATCCCGGTTCCCACCGAGATCCCCGGGGAGGGCGAAGCCGCGAGGCAGATCGGCCAGGAGCTCGTCGAACGGGGACTGCTACAGAAGGGGACGGACGCCGTGTTCGTCAGCATCAATCCCGATCTCTCGCGGCGCGACGCGAACTTCCTGAAGATTCACCGGGTGTAACTGCGCAACTCGAGGCGGTGCGCCTTTCCAATCTTCTCGGTGGTATCGTCAGCCAGCCTGGCCTGGGCGGCGAACTCTGGCCAGCGTTCGACGACGACGGTCACCTCTTCGAGCAAAGAGTGCGCCCGGCCTTGTTTCAATCCCGCGCTCTTGCCGACAGCCCGGATATCCGCCTTCAGGAATCCATCGCGCTTGCCGTTGATCGTCATCTGATGCGTAGCGGTCCAGCTTCCGGAGGGGTTATAGCTGTAGGTAACGTCGAAGGCCGGCGCAAGGCTCCACTCTCCGGCCTTGTTCATGAGGAACGCGATGTTCTTCACGTGGTCGTCCTGATTTCGCGCGACGATGTTGAACAGCATGCGGCGGAACTGTTCCTCAGTCGCGGCCATCGGGAGCCCGAGCTGGCGAAGGGTTAGGAATGCTTGCTCGTAGGCGTAGGCACCGGCCTGGTTGTAGTCCAGATGCGCAAGTGCGCCTAGCGACTGCATGTGCAGCTTGCTGCCATCGTCCAGGCGATCGAACCGTTGAGTCATGAAGTGACGACGTCCGTGCTCTTCAAGGAGCTGGCACTCGGTCATGGTGATACCGGCGGCCTGGGCCATGAGCGCGTACGCGTACTCGATGGCGCCGTACCCCTGAGGATCTTCCAGTTCCTTATCTTTGTTGCCGGCCACACCATCGAACTTCAGCAGCCAATAGGTGAAGCCGGGGCCAGCCGGAAGCTGTCCAGACCGCACTTCCTTGGTCCGCCGATTCCACGCAATCACGGCCTTCGCTCGCGCACCGCCCGCAGAGGTTCCTACTTTCAAAATGTCCTCCAGGGCCTTGCCGCGGGATTGTCCGGCAAAGTGCCCGGCGAGATTCTGGTGATGTGTGAGCACCTCGGAAGCGAGTCTGACGAGCGCATCAACGTTGATCTTCGTCGAGTGCCTTGGCTTGGGTCCGAGAACGGGCGCGTACTCCAGCGCTCCCATGCCTCGGGTTCCGGTGTAACAGAGTCGTTCGATGGCGCTAAAGCTCCCGGGGCTGCGTCCCTCTGTGGCGAGCCATGCGTCGATGAGCGCGTTGCCGAAACGATCGGGCAGAGAGTCAGCCAGCAACCCTGGAAGACCGTGGAACGTTCGGCGCGGCAGCTCAGGGAACTCATAGGTCTGTCGGGTGAGCGGCATCGTGACTGGAGAGAGCTGAATGCCGCTGTCGACGAACTCCGGGGTGAACTGGAAGGTCGCGTAGTCCCGTCCGTCCTCCATCGAGACCGCGCCAATGGTTCGCCCCCACAGGCGGACCTCCGCGATCACGACTCATCTCCCCATTTCCATCTCCGCTTCGTCGACGTTTCCGACCGGCGTCGGCCGGACGCGCGTTTTCGACGATGGCCGGCCAATTTCAGCTGTTCGACCGGACTGACCGTCGGCGATGGGACGAGCGCGTCCAAGCGGTCCACCATGTCCAAGGCGCGACAGACGCGCACCAGACCCGACAGCCGTGCCGCGACCTCCCCCGACTCGAGGCGTTCGACGGTCCGCTTCGATACGCCTGCTTCCTCGGCGAGCGCCGCCTGCGTCAGGTTCCGGGCCAGTCGCGCGCCTGCGAGGCGGCTGCCCACCTCGCGCAGAATGGAGTCGTCTGAGAGTTGTCCTGTGATCCGCATAGTTCGTCACTTAAGACGAATTATATCATATTTAGACGTATATTCGCCATTTATGACGAATACATCAGTCTAATCGGCGGTTAGTTCCGCCTGATCTGATCGATTCGGGCTGCGGTTGGTCCCCCCTCGCCGGCCCGACTGGTGCGCGGGCCTCGGTGCTCGACGGACGTCGAACGACCACCGAAGAATTGCGAACGACGAACGTGTTGGTGACACCGCGTTCGCCATCGCCAACCGGACAGAGATCCCGAAGATCACCAAATCGCTGCCACGGCTTCGCGTCATGTCCAGCGTGCTCTGACCCAGGGCGTTTGTGCCCCTCACCAAGGATGTGTCACGATGTGACACATGAAGACGATCTCCATCCGGGATTTGCACCTCGAGACCGGCCGGTGGGTGCGTCATGCCGCCAGCCGAGGCCCCATCGTGGTCACCGATCGCGGGCGGCGCATCGCCGCGCTCCAGCCGTTTGATGCCTCGATGACCGGTCGGCCGCTGCCCAATCGCGAGGCGGCCATCCGGCGCCGGAGGAAGGTCCCCGTGGATTCGGCCGTCTACCAGGCCGAGCTGCGAAAGGATCGGTGATCTACTTCGACGCTGCCTACATCGCCAAGTGCTATCTGAACGAACCCGGCGCGGATCGGGTTCGACAACTGGCGTACGGGTCAGACGGCCTCGCCTCGTGTGAGCTCGCCCGACTGGAATTTGCCGCGATCCTTACGCGACACCTCCGAGAACGCCATGTGACGCGCCGGGAGGTGACGGCGATCCTGAAGACCTTCGAGCGCGACGAACAGACCGGCGTCTGGCAGTGGTTTGCGGTGACCGCTGCCTTGCTGGAGAAGGCCCGCCGTGCCGTGCTCGAGGTCCCGAACACCGTGTTTCTCCGGTCGGGCGACGCGCTCCACCTGGCCTGCGCGCAGGAGCAGGGCTTTCACGACGTGTATACGAACGACCGCCACATGCTGCAGGCGGCCCGGTACTTTCACCTGACTGGCGTGAACGTGCTCGCCTGACACGAGTGGGTGGCGGTCGCTCGACTGCCGCTTGTGATGCGAGTCACGAGACTTATGCATCACTTTAGTGATATGATGCGTTCATGCCAAGGACAACATTGCAACTTGAGGATGACGCGATGAAGTTCGCGAAGGCACACGCCGAGCGACATCGGCTGACGCTCGGCCAAGCTGTTAGTGAACTGGTCAGGCAGGCAGCTGACCGCCCACTCGTGACTGAAGATCGCAGCGGCCTTCGCGTGCTGCGTTTGAACCGACGATCACCCAAGGTCACCAGTGAGCGTGTCGAGCGACTTCGGGAGGAGCTGCCGTGAAGACGGCCCTGCTGGATCTGAACATTCTCACGGCGCTGCTCTGGCCAGCGCACGAGCACCATGAAACGGCTCATCGATGGTTTCAGGCTCGTGCGAACGCCCGCTGGGCGACTTGCGCGCTGACGCAGCTCGGTTTCGTGCGAATCGTCTCCAATCCGGCCTTTTCACGCGATGCCCTCTCGCCATCTGGAGGCGTGGCCCTGCTGGCGGCGAATCTGTCACACGTCAAGCACGAGTTCTGGACGGAAACCCTCCAATTGCCGGCTGCGATCAAAGGCATGGAGCCCGGGTTGCACGGTTACCGACAGCTCACAGACGCGTACCTGTTGGCTTTAGCGGACCGCCGCAAGGGCGTCCTCGCCACGTTCGATCGTGGCCTGCGGTCGCTGGCGAGCGACACGTTCGACTCCGCTCTTGAAGTCGTTCCCACGCGATAGATGTGACTGGCCCTTACACCCGTCGCTGTGTAGGGGAAGCCATCGCCGTGCCGCCGGCCAGGAACACACTGGCGCACACCAACAGGAGCTCTCGAACTCCCAGAGCTGGCGCAATCAAGCCGGCGGCCGGCTCCCGCACCCTATACGCTCGCAGCAGATCGGCGACTGACGACGCGAGAGACCGAACCGATGTTTGAGATCGTCGGCGACACTACGAACATCCAGGTCATCGCCACCGGCCGCGGCATTCGCGCCTGAAGCGTTTCTTGGATTAGCACCATGAGAGTTCAGCAATCGACGGGCTCATTTGCGCTCTGTGTCGAAAACGGCGGATTGGAAGACCTCGAGGCCCGCAAAATCTACCAGGTGCTGCCTGATCGCGACGCAGCCCGGGAGGGCTACGTCCGCGTCGTCGACGAGTCTGGAGAGGACTATCTGTACCCGTCCGATCTCTTCGTTCCGGTAAGGCTGCCCGCGTCAGTTGTGCGACGACTTCGGGGATCGGCTCCTTCGAGCACACGCACGCCCCGTTCTGTTTCACGCGCCCGATAGCCTCAAGCGAGCACGCATCAGTGGGCGTTGCTCTCCGCGGGTGATTGTCCGTGCCGCCGCTGAAACTGGAGCGTAGGGTTCCAACTGGCAACCGTTAGGCTCACCACTAAACTGCCTAATCTGTTCAAGCACTTGCGACGAGGGCGATGCGGCGGGCTTTCAGATTCTGCTGGTAGCGGATCCGCCGATCGGTTGTGAGCACCAAATCGAAGCCCGCCTCTTCGGCCGCGTTCAGCAGCGCGCCGTTGTCGAGCCTGTCCCAGCCTTTGGATTGCGCCGTATGGACGGTGTGCTCGGACAACACGACGGCCAGGCCCTTCGGCGTGCCGTGGTCAAAGAGGACGAGCACCGGCGGGGACTTCGGAGCGCAGACTCTCGGCCACGAACTCCAGGACGGCGGCCACTTGCTCGCGCGTCACGTCGAACTGCTCCATAACCTCGTCGACGCTGAGATCCTCGAGGTTCTCGATGACGGTGGCGACGGGCAGGCGGGTGCCCTTGAACACCCAGGCGCCACCGACTCTGTCGGGGACGCTCTCAACCGCCGGGCACTTCGACCAGTCAAGCGCAGCCATGCACCGACCTCCCTCACCTCCAGCTTACGGGATGTCGTTCCGGCCGTCACGCGGTATCAGGCCGCGCCTCGGAGCCCCTGCAGCCGACAGAGCCAAATGACGATCTCGTTCCGACTCATGAAAATGCGGCTCACCAAATCTTCTTCAGAGCTCTCGGCCGATGTGGGAAAGGCCTGCCCCGGGGACGTCGAGCCCGTGTATCAGCTATCTCAGTGGCAAGCCGAGTCGCGATATCGTCGTCGCCGCGTATCAGCAATTGACGCGGCATGGTGGAGAGGCCGGAGCTCATATAGGCTGTTCGTCTCTCAGATCGTTCGTGACGAGGCTGCAGTGGGCGACCCAGCCGCAAGTGCCCGCAGGCTGAGGGTTCTGCGCGGCGTTCCGGCTCTCGCGGTCACTGACGAGGCCACGCGGCTCGTCGGCGAGTTGATTCGGCGAGGTGCGCTTCCGAGGAAGGCGACATGGAACTGCAAGCACATCGCCAACGCGACGATGCGTGGTACGATCGAAGCGATCTGCCGCTCCGCGGGCTTGACACCGCCGATCATCTGCACGCCCGAGCAGCTGCCACCAGGGAGTTCAACATGAAGAGGCGCGACCCCATCATTGAGGAGCTCCACCGGGTCCGCGAGGGCATCGGCAAGTCGCACGACTTTGACGTCCGCCGAATCGCCGACGCCATTCGGCAGCACGAAGACGAGCACCCTCAGGGTGTCGTTCGGCAGTCACCGAAACGGACGCCCCGCCAAAAGAAGGCCTCTTCAGAGGCTCGCACTTCCAACCAATGCGGAAGGACCGCGATCGAAGGCGCGATCTCGCGAGCGACAGCAGGCGGAATCAGTACCGACTAGAGAATGGTCGGAACTAGATCGAGACGCTCAGAGCTTCTTGATTGCCTCAAGCTCCTGCTGCAATTCGTCGCCCTCGAGCTGGAAGTACGGAATACCCTGTTCTGAAGCGTGTCGAATGAATTCCTCGCGCTCCATCTTGAGTAGCTGCGCCGCTCGTCCGCTGGACACCTCCCCTTGGCGATAAAGCTCCAGAACAATCAGCTCGCGAGCGGCCGCCTTGGCGGGTCGCTGAAGCTCCTCGAGGAGCGCGACGAGGTCCGAGTCGAGTTCAACGGGAACGGCTTCCATGACCGCCTCTGTGAGCAGCTTGTACACCGCGCCAACGGACGGTTGGATCGTGCTCGAGGTTTCTTCGAGATTTTGGAGGCGCCGCCCGTGGTTCGGCAAGCTCACGAGTCGAAGGACGGATTTGAACCCTGGGGTGGAGGTTCGCAGTCCGCCGGCCTGAGCTGCAACTGTGAAGGGCTGTTACAGACACCGCCCCGCGTCTGCGGACGTGGAGGGCAGCGGGCAGGCGGCCAAGCCAACGGCGCGGAAACGGAAGGCGGCGAAGAAGCGATGCCGTCACGCGCGGCGGCGGCACCGCGCGCCGGCTGTCCGCGCTCCGGCCGCACGCGCCCATTCTCGCCGACGACCGACCGCGAGGGATCGCCCCGCGGCTGTCGCTGCTGTGGGGGTACTCCCGGTCCCAACCGAATCCCCGGGGAGGGGGGAGCCACGAGGCGAATCGGGCGGGAGCTCGTCGAACGTGGGCTATTGCGAAAAGGGACGGACGCCGTGTTCGTCAGCATCGTTCCCGATCTCTCGCGGCGCGACGCGAACTTCCTGAAGATTCACCGGGTGTAAGACGCTGGCTCGGGGCTCGGGGCTCGGGGGGCTCGGGACTCGGGACTTGGGACTCGGGACTTGGCTGGAACCCTCCCCCGAACCCCACTGCACGTCGGACCATTGCGGGCATTCTGGTCCTGACCAGAGCATTTCCTCTGGCTCTGGGCAGAACGCTTCAGCGTGGACGCTGTAATGCCAACGTTCGGCGACCGGCGAGGTGCGACAGTTCTTGCTTTGCCATCGTGTAGTTCGTCTAACGGCCCGACAACCTCCGGTGAATGGCGGATGTGTCCCCGAAACGCGAAAGGAGCCGTCGGTTCCCGCATGAGTGTCATCGGGCTCGTAGTCACAGTGGTCACAGAAAGCTGAAACATGGCGATAGACCCGACGCCTGACTATTACGAGATCCTGCAGATCAGCCCCAACGCGCAGCCCGAGACGGTTCATCGCGTGTACCGCCTTCATGCGCAACGTCTGCATCCTGACAATGGCGAGACAGGGAACGCCGCTCAGTTCCGGTTGCTGAGCGAAGCGTATCAGGTCATCGGTGACGCAGAGAAACGCGCCGGATACGATGTCGTGCACGCGCAGCGGCGACAGGAACGCTGGCGCCTGATCTCCAGCAACGACCGCGCCGACAACGATTTTGAAGCCGAACAGCTCGTACGGCTGACGCTGCTCGAAGTGCTCTACACGCGCCGGCGGATCCAGCCTGAGAATCCCTCGTTGACCCCGCTCGACCTGGAGGCATTGATTGGGCGGCCCCGCGAGCAACTGGAGTTCACTATCTGGTACTTGATTCAGAAGAAGTACATCACGCGATCAGACAACTCGGCGCTTGTGATTTCGGCTGAGGGTGTCGAGTATCTGGAAATCAACTTCCGCGAGAACCTCCAGCGACGCCGCCTCAATCCAGCGCCCGGTCGCGCCGCCTAGGCGCCCGCCGATCGACATTGTCTGGGTATTTTTTGACGCCAGGTCGCTCGGCAGCGGGAAACGTCAGATGTACCGGCAATCATGATTCTGGCACAGGGGCTAGGTGAGTACGGCGCGCTCAGCGGCGGTGGTGGCGCATCCTCGAGCCTCGCATCCGCTCTTGCAGCCCTTGAAAACACTGTGCGAGACGCCGAGCCACGCACGTGGATTATCGCGTCCGTCTGCGCGGTCCTCTTCTGGTTCCTGTTCCTGCGAAGACGATAGACGACGGGAATCGCGCGCGGTCTATGAAGCGACAGCCTCAGCGCATTCGTAGTCTCGGCAACAAAGATCGGGATTGAGGATCAGGGACGGGAACAGAACCAAACCGGTACGCCCGTGCCCGGCAGCCTGCAGGATCGTCCCGATCGTGCGCGCCGCCTCGGTGATGTCGGCGAGCAGCTCGGCCAGCGCGTCGCCCATCGTCAGCGGTTCGCCGCCCCGTTTCTCAGCCGCCAGCACATAGTCGATGAGCGCGCTGCGATGCAGAATGCGCTGCTGCTGGCGCCGGAGGGCGTCGAGCTGCGTGAGCGATGCGGCATGAAGACCTGGTGTGCCGGTCGTGGGTGTCGCAGCGCCGTTACCGGTGGGACGACGCGCGTGAACGCGAGCCTTCAGGTCACCCGAGGTGGACGCCGGCAGCGCAAGCTTCAACGCGACCTGGTGTTCGTCACGGGCGGCCTCTTTGAGCCCCGCGGCCGCCTCGCGTTCCTCGGCCGTGCTGCCACGACGGGCGGTTTTCTCAGACAGCGCTATGGTTAGCGCAGTGTGCGCTGCCTCTCAAGATGTGCAGATTAGCGTGCCCCGCCAGCGGACATGCAGGGCAGCCGGAAGGCGGCCAAGCCAATGGCGCGGAAACGGAAGGCGGAGAAGAAGCGATGCCGTCACGCACGGCAGGCGGCACGGCGCGCCGCGGCCTCACGCGCCGATCCTGGCTACGACGCACCGCGAGGAGAGCGCCGATGCTGTGGGGGCCTCCCGATCCCGACCGAGATTCCCGAGGCGGGAAGCTGCGAGGCAGATCGGGCAGGAGCTCGTCGAACGTGGGCGATTGCGAAAGGGGACGGACGCCGTGTTCGTCAGCATCAATCCCGATCTCTCGCGGCGCGACGCGAACTTCCTGAAGATTCATCGAATATAACTTTGGTCTGCCCTGGACCACACTAAAAATCTGGCCAGAGCCAGAACTCGGCGAAGAGGACCGGCAGCGATCGACGCCGAACGATGCCCGTGCCCAGTCTCCATGTCGCAACACGCGTCCCAAAACCTCGCATTCCCTAACGATTCCCTGCCTGCGCCGGTCAGGGCTTTCCAAAGCCGGTCGATTGACGAGCGTGAGCGCTTCCGGCACCGGTGTTGCACATAGGGGTGCGGCACTCGACACCGAGTTCCCGCAAGAGGCAAGTCGCCACCCGGGACACTGAGCGGCATGTGTCGGCGGCTTTAAGTAAGTAGGTGTCATTATGACGGGTACATTTGAGAGATCTCCGAACGCGGCCAGCATTCTGATCTTGACGGCACTGTCGATGACTGTGTTGCTGGGGATCGCCGCGCTGTCGCTGGACATCTCGTTCATGTACGACAAGCGCAACCGCTTGCATGCCGCCGCGGATGCGGCGGCCAAGAGCGGCGCCTTCGAAGTCAAGCGCGACTCTTCGATTTCGCTGACCGATCTCCAGACGTTCGCGAATCAGCAGGTGTCCGCGCACGGGTTCAATCCGGCCGGGACGACCAGTGTTGTCGTCCACCATCCTCCAACCAGCGGTGCGTTCACCGGCAACGCGGGCTACGTCGAGGTCATCGTCTCGGAGCCGACGTCGACGTTCTTCGGCAGGATTCTGGGTTGGGCGAGCATGACGCCCGGCGCGCGAGCCGTCGCCGGCACCAGCAACAATCTGGCCTGCATCATTACTCTGGGACGGACCCGGACCAGTCCGTATCTCGCTCGAAATAGGGAACACTCGATGGCCCTCAACGGCTGTGGCGTCGCCGTTGGAGGTGACCTGAACGCGTTTAATCCCAATTCGACCATTAACGGGACGCCCATTCCGAGCGTCGGAGTCGTGGGCAGCTGTACGGGCACCTGTGGCAGCTGCGTCACGCCAGCCTCTGACGACTGCATGGGCAAGCTCACGACTGGTGCGCCAACGCCAACGGATCCGCTCGCCGGACTGGCCGCGCCGACAAATCCTGGGGGATGCATCGCCGGTATCGGCGGCGACTCTCTCGCCGGGCTGTTACACGAGTATCGCCACTAGCGTGACCACGCTGAATCGCCGGCATCTACTACGTCACGGGGCCGGTCAACGTCAGCAACCTGACGGGCACCGGCGTGATGATTTACCTGACCGGCGCCGGCCAGATCACGTCGGGAAACAACAACGAGCTGCATCTGAGCGCGCCGACATCGGGGCCGTACACAGGGATTGCGATCTTTCAGGATCCAAGCGACACCGAGAATTTCGATGTGAACAACAGCTTCACGTTTGGATGTGAACGGCGCGATCTATATGCCCGGCGCGGACGTGGAGATCAAAAACCACCTGAGCTTCACCAACACGACTTGCACGCTTTTCATCGCCCATTCATTGAACATCCGAAACGGCAATGGCAACATGAGCAATGCCGGGTGTGCGTCGACATTTGGTGGCGCGGCTTTTCTGTCGGTGTCAATCGCCGAATGACATGACGCTTCTTCAATCGACGGGCCTGGGCCTCTGATGCCGGAAGCGCGTTGGTGGAGCTCGCCGTTACGCTCCCCTTGCTCGTCCTGGTGATGGTCGGCGCGATTGACTTTGCGCGCGTCTTCTACATGGGGATGGAGTTGACCAACGCGGCGCGCGCAGGAGCGCAGTACGGCGCCTACAATCCCGCCCAGAGCGGGGACATCGCAGGAATGCAGACGACAGCGACCGGCTCCGTCAACATCACCAGTGTGACGGCGACGGCATCGCGCACCTGTCAGTGCGCGACCGGTGCGGGGACGTTTTCTGCAGCGACCTGCACCACCACCTGCCCCAGCGGGCAGCATCTGGTGGTCACCGTGACGGTGACCACTTCCAAGACCTTCACAACGGTGGTGGGATCGTTTCCGGGCATTCCGCATACCGTCAGTCTGGTTCGCGCAGCCACTCTCCGCGTCCCCAATTAGGCACCAATCAAGCCAATGACGGGTATGGAAGCTCCGAATTCGCATCTACCTGAGGCCGGCCGGCGCCGGCGCATGGGCGACGACCGGGGAGAAAACCTTGTCGAGTTCGCACTGGCGTCGACAGTGTTTTTCATGACCCTCTTCGGGACAATCATCTTCGGGATCGGTGTCTGGCGATACAACATGGTCGCGGATCTTGCGCAAGAAGGGGCGCGGTGGGCGTCGGTCCACGGCAGTACCAGCGCTGTCGCCGGCGGTCCAGGCCGACGTGCAGACGTACGTCCAGAGCCGCGCACCTTTCACCGTGACGGTCACCACAACTCCGACAACAGTGGGCGCATCCGGATCGACCATAACGGTGCGAGTCCAGCATCCGTTCAACAAGATGATCTCATTGCTGCCAGGTGGGCCCGTGAATCTGGTCAGCGATGCGCGGATGATCGTCTCTCGGTGAACGGAGCGGCCGTCCGCCGGCTCTAGATTCCTGCGGTTCTGCTCCGGCCCAGACGTGACACGCACCGCGGCCACGCGAACGGCTCCGCAGGGCGCCCATCGAGCTCCTTGAGACGTTCGCAGGCGTCGCCCTTGACGGCCTCTCGGCGCCTTACCGTGATCTCCTCGAATCTGTCCTGATGTCCAATCTCGATCTGCCAACCGCGCCGACCGCCTGGCGCGCTGGCCCCGATTCGACCCCGAGGCTTTGCTGCGGACCGCCGCGCAGCAGGGCGCGTCGCCCTGCTGGCCGACCGCCTGGCCGTTCACCACTACCACGCTTGAAAATCGCCGGCCTCGAGGATGTCCGAGGACGCGTCAGCGTCTACACGGAATCCCGCTGTGTCAGAGCCGCCCGGGAGGTTGAGGGGTGGGAAGGACGGGGCTGAGCGAGTGGGTCCGCCCCTCACCGCCGCGGCTGGAGTGGGGTTCGCGCCGGCGCCGACGAGGGTCGGCGCGAGTTTCGGCGATCGCGACGGCCCGGGCGTCCACGAAAGGCCGGTTAGCCTGCACAGCCAGGAGAACCATCACGGTTCCAGTGCTTGTCTACGTGCCGTCTCCCGCCGTCGTCCTATCGACGCGTCGCCGTCGGATCGCTCCATCGAGACACGTCCTTCTGAGGAACGAGGATGTCGTAGCCCGAACGCGAATAGACGCGCACGAGATCCCGCCGCACCAAGTCAACGAACGGCCGGTCCGTGCTAGGTTTGCGGAACATCGACGACCACTGCTCTAGCGCCGGGTTGTCGATTACGCACGGTCGCGGTGACGCCAGGAAGTCACGCGTAAGCCGCCGCTGCGATGGCCCGTCGAACAGCACCATCGCCGCCGACGTTGTGAAGCCGTTCGGGCGCGGAAGGTCTGTCCAGATGTTGAAGCTGTTCATGCCTGGCAGCGTGGCCAGCGTCTGACACCGCTCGCCGGCGAGGCGGACGAGCTCGTTGAACGTAGCTGCTCGCTCGGGAACGAGCTCGATCAATTGAGAACCGGGAAGCCTGGATGGCACACGCTCAGCGAGGGCGTAGACGAGACCCTCGAACACGCTCGGCAGCGCCACGCCGCTGGCCAAGAGACACAACGGCAGCACCCGCCAGCGTCGATTCTCGCCGACGTCATCGAGAATCCCAATGATGGCGGCCCACAGGATCAGCGTCGCCGCAAGGCTCGATTGTGTGCCTGCGACGGGAAACGCCACGAGGGAGGCATACGTCGCGAGCGTGACGACGGTTCGAGCCGCCAGCCTGGCGGGGACCGTTGCATGACGGCCATTGGGCACCATCAGCCACAGAATGACCGGCCCAGCGATGGCCGCCAACCGCGGATTTATCACAGCCACCAGGGCGGTGAGCGTTGCCAGCGCCTTCCGCACGAGCCGCGCCCGGTCCGAGTTGCCCCATGCCGGCATGCGAACCAAGAGAAGGCCGCTCACGGCTGCGAAGGCCGTGGCGGCAATCAGGGTGGCCGCGTCCGGCGTCTGCGGCTGGATGGCGCGGCTGAAACGCAAAGGCTGTAGCAATACTCCGTTCAAGAGGCCGTACGCGGACTCGCCGTGGAGCAGAGCCATGCCCACAAGCAGTCCTGCAGTAACGACCATGCCGGCCGCCAGCCAGCCCACAGCTCGGCCAGGTGGAGATTCGGACTTGCGGAGGATCGTATAGGTCACGGCGCCGATGCCGAACGCGGCAAGCGCGCATTGCCACAGGATCAATCGGTTGGTCAGGTGCTGGCCCATCAACAGAGCCGGCATCGCGGCGCCAATGGCTGTTCCGATCCAGCGGCCGGCCCCGCGCAGTTGGAGCGGCAGCAGGCCCGGCCCCAGCACGGCGAGCAGAGATAGAAGGAGGAACACTCCAACGTTGACCTTGACCAGCGTGACCATGGCCACGATCGCCAGCTGGCGAGGGCTATGACCTGCCATCGGTCCGGGATACGTTCATGCAGCGTCGCGCCTGCGGCGACTGTGACTTGTGCTGCGTCGCCGGTAGTCATCTATTTAGTCCGAGACGGAGCGCACGAGGCTCCAGTCCACGGTCAGCTTCCAACAATGCCAGCCGGAGCCACGTCTGTGCCCGCCGTGATGAAGCTCCGTGCGGGTCGGGAAGCACGCTGTCGTCACTGCCGCATGAAGTTCGACCTAAAACTTCCTGATGCCGCAATGGAGACCGGGCTACCGATCGGGTTGGGCGATCCGTCGCACCTAGACGGCGCGCGCGCCCTGGTAGTGGTCCTGGCCCTGCTCAGCGTGCTCGGCGTGCGTGCGATGGTGCGCTTCTTCCCCCTCCGAGCAGAGGTGGGTTACGGGGACGGCTACATCTTGTACGACGTGCAGTCGTTCCAGCGGACGGGGCAGATCTGAGCGAGGCTGCGCCTCATACCATCGAGGCTTCGCCTCGCTCTATGCCGCATCGCTCAATAGCGCCGCGCTGACGCGCGGACGGCTTTGGACCCAAAAAACTTGACTCAAATGGCCTCGGCGACCTGCCCAAGGGCGCGACCGTCATCGTCGACACCCACGACTTCACGACCCGCAACCTCACCAAGGCCGGCTACGCCGCCAACCCGCTCGAGGACGACTCGCTCGCCGAGTACGCCGTGCACCCGGTCGACCTGACCGGGATGACCGTCGAGGCGGTCAAGGAGTTCGGCCTGTCCCGCAAGGACGCCGCCCGGGCCAAGAACATGTTCGCGCTGGGCCTGCTGTCCTGGATGTACGGCCGCCCGACCGACTCGACCGGTCGCCTTCCTGGAGAAGCGGTTCGCCAAGGTTCCCGACATCCGCGACGCCAACGTCACGGCGTTCAAGAGCGGCTGGAACTTCGGCGAGACCACCGAGACGTTCGTCGTCTCCTACGAGGTCAAGCCGGCGCCGATGCCGCCGGGCACCTACCGCAACATCACCGGCAACCTCGCGCTGTCCTACGGCCTGCTCGCCGGCAGCGTGCAGTCGGGGCTGCCGGTGTTCCTCGGCTCCTACCCGATCACCCCGGCCTCCGACATCCTCCACGAGCTGAGCAAGCACAAGTCGTTCGGCGTGACGACGTTCCAGGCCGAGGACGAGATCGCCGGCATCGGCGCCGCGCTCGGCGCCTCGTTCGCCGGCTGCGCTCGGCGTGACCACCACCTCCGGCCCGGGCATCGCGCTGAAGTCCGAGACGATCGGCCTCGCCGTGATGACCGAGCTGCCGCTGCTCGTCATCGACGTCCAGCGCGGCGGTCCCTCGACCGGCCTGCCCACCAAGACCGAGCAGGCCGACCTGCTGCAGGCGATGTTCGGCCGCAACGGCGAGTCGCCGGTGCCGATCGTCGCGCCCGCAGTCGCCCGGCGACTGCTTCGACGCCGCCCTCGAGGCGGCCCGGATCGCGATCACCTACCGCACGCCGGTGATGCTGCTCTCCGACGGCATGCTCGCCAACGGCTCCGAGCCGTGGCGGATCCCCGAGGT
Source organism: uncultured Acidobacteriota bacterium (assembly GCA_963825245.1). GTDB lineage: Bacteria > Acidobacteriota > Vicinamibacteria > Vicinamibacterales > CAVVIG01 > CAVREM01. The sequence goes on along the minus strand of CAWGSJ010000007.1, from coordinate 13,926 downwards.
CGACGACCTGCCCGTGATCGACCCGAAGTTCGCGACGACGCACCAACCACTCCACGGCGAGGGCGGCACGAGACGCGGCGAGTTCTGGCCCTACCTGCGCGACGAGGCGACCCTGGCGCGCCCGTGGGCGATCCCCGGCACGCCCGGCCTCGAGCACCGCATCGGCGGCCTCGAGAAGGGCGACGGGCACGGCAACATCTCCTACGACCCCGCCAACCACGACTTCATGGTCCGCACCCGCCAGGCCAAGGTGGACCGGATCGCCGACAGCCTCCCGCCGCTCGAGGTCGACGACCCCGAGACGGCGAGGCGCCAAGGTGCTGGTGCTGGGCTGGGGCTCGACGTACGGCCCGATCGGTGCCGGCGTACGCCGCGTCCGCAAGGCCGGCTACCACGTCGCGCAGGTCGCACCTGCGCCACCTCAACCCGTTCCCGAAGGACCTCGGCGAGATCCTCGCGCGCTACGACAAGGTGCTGGTGCCCGAGATGAACCTCGGCCAGCTCAGCCTGCTGCTGCGCGGCGAAGTACCTCGTCGACGTCGATCGGCTACAACCACGTCCGCGGCCTGCCGCTGAAGGCCGCCGAGCTCGCCGAGGCGATCGGCGAGCTGGTCGCCGAGGCCGAGGGCGTCGAGGTCGACCTCGTGCCGACGCCGACGAGGCAGATCAACGAGGAGCACCGTCGACTGACCATGCACCGAGCTCGCCCTTCCCGGGCTGCGCTCCGGCGTCGAGGGTGTCCCGACCACCGACACGCCGCAGACCGGCAAGGAGTTCACCTGCGACCAGGAGGTCCGCTGGTGCCCCGGCTGCGGCGACTACGCCGTGCTCAAGGCGGTGCAGGGCTTCCTGCCCGACCTCGGGCTGCGCCGCGAGAACATCGTGTTCGTCTCCGGCATCGGCTGCTCGTCGCGGTTCCCCTACTACCTCGACACCTACGGCATGCACTCGATCCACGGCCGTGCGCCGTCGATCGCGACCGGCATCGCCACCGCCCGCGAGGACCTCTCGGTCTGGGTCGTCACCGGCGACGGCGACGCGCTGTCGATCGGCGGCAACCACCTGATCCACGCGCTGCGCCGCAACGTGAACATGACGATCCTGCTGTTCAACAACCGGATCTACGGCCTGACCAAGGGCCAGTACTCCCCCACCTCCGAGCCCGGCAAGGTCACCAAGTCCACGCCGATGGGCTCGGTCGACCACCCGTTCAACCCGGTCTCGCTGGCGCTCGGCGCCGAGGGCTCCTTCGTGGCCCGCACCATCGACTCCGACCGCAAGCACCTCACCTCGGTGCTGTCGGCGGCCGCCGCGCACCGCGGCACGTCGTTCGTGGAGATCTACCAGAACTGCCCGATCTTCAACGACGGCGCGTTCGACGCGATCAAGAACAACGACACCAAGGCCGACGCGATCATCCCGCTGGTGCACGGCGAGCCGATCCGGTTCGGCGTCGACGGGCGGCCAAGGGCCTGATCCGCGACACCGACGACCGGCGGCGTGAAGGTCGTCGAGGTCGGCCGGCCACGGCGAGGTCGCCGAGGACTCCCTGCTCGTCCACGACGCCCACAACGCCGACCCGACGACCGCGTTCGCGATCTCGCGGCTCACCGACGCCGGCTACCTCCACCAGGCGCCGATCGGGATCTTCCGCCAGGTCGAGCGGCCGACGTACGACGACCAGGCCCGCGACCAGATCGCCACCGCCCGCGGCGGCTCCGACGGCGACCCGCAGCGACCGGCTCGCGGCGCTGATCGGCGGCGGCGACACCTGGACCGTCGTCTGACGCGTCCGGACATAGCGGATCCGACGGCAGGGTCGCTCGCGCGACGGCCAACGGTGACGTCCCGATGTCGGAGTCGACTGGCGTGACCACCGTGCTCCTGACCATGACCCGGTAGTCGAGCCGCGGTCGCGGTGCAGATCGGCGAGCCGGAACGCGCCCTGTCGCGGTCGGTCTTGACCTTGTTGTAGAACGTGCCACTGGCAGCCGCCGCATGCACTCGCGCTTCATGCTGCAGTCCGACTTGCGTTGCACGTCGCCCGGAGCTGACGTAGCCCTTGAACCGGAGGTCGTTGCCCCGGACCTGCAGCACCTTCGACGCGATCGTCGCGGCCGGGCATGTGCTCGGGCGAAGGTTGACCGAGAGGCGCTCGCCGGCTGGCGCGGCGCTCGAGTCCTGGTCGAGCGCGCGAGCCGGCGGCCAGTGCGACCGGCGCGACGCGCCAACGACGTGACGGCGACCACCCCGGTCAGGATCCTCCGCATGTGTCTGCTCCCTCGGGCTCGTGATGTCGTAACTGACAGCTATGCCCGCGGCACGCGCCGCCCAAACCCGGCGCCGATCCGAGCGACATCCAGACGTCCGTATGCTGACGACGTGCCGGAGTCGCGACGGGGTCTCTTCTTCGGGGTCGCGGCGTACGGGCTGTGGGGCGCTGTTCCCGCTCTACTGGCCGCTGCTCGAGCCCGCCGGCGCCGTCGAGATCCTGGCCCACCGGATCCTGTGGTCGCTGGTCACGATGGGCGCTGCTCGTGCGTGCTGCTGCGGCGCACGCGCGCAGTTCCGCGCGCTGCTGGCGCGACCGGCGGACCGTCCTGCTGCTCGCGCTCGCCGCCGTGCGTGATCACGCGTCAACTGGGGCGACCTACATCTACGGCGTCAACAACGGCCGGGTCGTCGAGACCTCGCTCGGCTACTTCATCAACCCGCTGGTCACCGTGCTGATGGGCGTGCTCATCCTCGGCGAGCGGCTGCGACCGCTGCAGTGGGTGGCGATGGGCGATCGCGGCCGCTGGCGGTCGTCGTGCTGACCGTCGACTACGGGCGGCCGCCGTGGGTCGCGCTGGTGCTGGCGTTCTCGTTCGGCACCTACGGGCTGGTCAAGAAGACCGCCGAACGTCGGCGCGGTCGAGAGCCTGACCTTCGAGACCGTCGTGATCGCGCCGGTCGCCGCGGCGTACCTCGTCTGGCTCGGCGCGCAGCGGCGACGGCAACTTCGCCGACGCACGGCGCCGGCCACGCGCTGCTGCTGGCCTGCGCCGGCATCGTCACCGCGATCCCGCTGATCTGCTTCGGCGCCGCCGCGATCCGGGTCTCGATGGTGACGCTCGGCCTGCTGCAGTACCTCGCGCCCGATCCTGCAGTTCGCGCTCGGCGTCCTCGTCGTTCCACGAGGACATGCCGCCCGGCCGCTGGGTCGGCTTCGCGCTGGTCTGGGTCGCCCTGGTCATCTTCACCGTCGAGGCGATCACACCACCGCCGTCGCCAGCTCCGCCTCACCGTCGAGGCCTCCACCGCCGTCTGAGGTTGACCCGCCGTCGATTGACGGCGGGTCAACGCATTCCTCGTCGTTTCCCGGGTGCTCCTACGGGTCGATCACGATGGTGCAGGTGATGGTGCGCGGCGACGGGTCGATCCGGATGTCCTCGTGGGTCACCGAGTCGTCCCAACCGGTGGCCGGCGTCGTGTCCGGCGCCGTTCCGGTGTTGTGCGCAGGTGATCGACGTCGCGCTGGTCTCTCCGGAGCCGCCGTCGCGGAAGTTCACCTGGATGTCCGCGAGCGGCGGATCGGTGAAGGTCACGACAGCGGACCCGGTTGGCGGGTTGTCGCCGCAGTCGGTCCCGACGACCACGGTGACCGTCTCAGGGCCGGGGTCCGTGGGCAGACCGTAGCCGGGCGGCGCCGATGTCTCGGTGACGTCGTAGTCACCGGGGAGCAGGCCGGAGACGCACACCTCACCGATGGTGGGGTCCTCGTCGCGTTGCGCCGTTGTCGGTCACGGTCGATCCGTCGTACGAGAAGACCGCACCCGCCTCGGACACGGGTCCGCCCTTCGTGCTGTTCTTCAGGATCCGCAGGGCTCCTACCTGCAGCTCGTTGGTGATACGTGCAGTCGATGGTGTCCAACGGGCTGAGGTTGAAGCTCGCCGTCCGGGTGCCCTCGTTCTCAGTGACGGTCGAGCCGTCGGACAGGTCTCGAGGCCGAGCAGTCGATGTCGGTCAGCGCGAACGTCCGGGCTCGGGTCGTCCTCGGTCACGGCGTAGCTTCCCGCGTGGACCTCATTCGCCGTAGTCCTGCGGCGCTCGCCGTCCTTCAGGCCGAAGGTCGCCGGGTCCAGGCCACCGGTGGCCGTGTAGGTGAAGGTCGTGTCGGTGGGATCCGGACTCGGGACGGTCTCCTTCCGGATGATCACCGAGCCGCAGTTGGTGATGTTGACGTTGCCCGGGACCGACCAGGTCCTTCATCTGTGCCTTGGCGGAGTTGCCGGACGACCGGCTCACGGCGTACGTCTTGCCGAATGCCGGTGCAGACGCCCGGCGTGAACACACCGGCGTCGGTCAGGTTGATGATCGCCTCACCGAACTCGTTGGTCCCCGAGTCGACGACCGGACGGTGCCGGTGGCGGCGGCGCGAGCGCCGTCCGACGACCGATCCACGCGGTGTTCACCTTGGCCTCGGCGAAGCCGCCCGCGGTCAGGTTCGACGCCGGACCCCAGCACGGCGGGCTGTTCGATGCCGACCTCGCAGGACCCGGACGTGACCCACCGGCGCAGCGTGATCGTCGGGACGTCGGTGGTGCCGCCCTCGAAGTCGTACACGATCAGCATGTCACCGGCAGTCCGTTGCACCAGGCCGTCCGAGCCGGCACCGCACAGCGGTGGTGCCCTGGTTGAACTCGAAGCCGATGTGAGCCGACGGCGATGTCGTGTTCTGCGGGATCCGCACCCAGGCCAGGCCCAGGAACACGTCGCCGCCCACGGTGTTGCTGGTCACGTAGACCCGCTTCAGGTCGTCCTTGTTCGGCGCCTTGGCGCCGGTACACGGTCGCACAGTTGTTGTCCTGCTTCGTGCCGCCGGCGAAGGCGGAGTCGCTGGTGGTGGCCTGTGCGTCCTCCAGACCGGTGAACGCCCAACCCGACACGGTCTTGCTCGACGTCCGGTCCGGGTGCGATGCCCGTCCAGGTGATCGGGGCGAAGCTGTTCCAGTCGAAGTTGATGGGAGCCTGCGGCGTCAGGTTCCCGTCGTCACCCTCGAATCCCGCAGCATCCGAGACCGGGCCGGCCACCGCAGGCGATGACGACGCGAGAATACGAAGCCGCCCAGCGACAGCGCCGTGATCACGGCGATGGCACGCATGCGGCGTCGGGGAGCGTGTGAGCTAGAGACAGGTATGAAAGCGAGACACGAGCTTCTCCCTTCGTCCCCGTAGCGCCGTGTGCGCTACGGCAGCCGAAGAGCTCTCGCGACAAGAGGCACAGCCGGAGAGCCGCTCGGCTCGCCGCCACGCCCATCACTGGTCCTTCTGGAGACCCGCATGACGCCCGGATCCGACCATTCCGCCCTGCCCCGGCGGGGGCAATAGCACGTTCGGGCTCACCCGGTTGCCCCGGGAGGCGTGGGAACTCGTGCCCGCTAGGCGGAGCGGGTGGCGACGACGTCGGCGAAGGCCTCGAGGGCGGCGCGGACCGGGCCGTCGGGGAGCACGGCGAGGAGCGCCTTGGCCTCGTGGGCGCGGGCGACGACGTAGGCGCGGGCCTCGTCCATGGCCGGGTGCTTGCGGAGCAGGTCGAGCGCCTCGGCGTGCAGGTCGTCGTCGGTGAGGTCGCCGTCGAGCAGCTCGAGCAGCCGGGCGTCGGCGGGGTCGGCGGAGGCGCGGGCCATCAGCACCGGCAGCGTCGGGACGCCCTCGCGCAGGTCGGTGCCGGGGGTCTTGCCGGACTCGTCGGACTCGGAGGCGATGTCGAGGATGTCGTCGGAGAGCTGGAAGGCCGAGCCGACGATCTCGCCGTACGCCGTCAGCGCCTCCTCGACCTCGCGGGTGGCGCCGCCGAAGCGGGCGCCGTAGCGGGCCGAGGTGGCGATCAGCGAGCCGGTCTTGCCGGCGACGACCTCGAGGTAGTGCTCGAGCGGGTCCTCGTCCGGGCGCGGGCTGCACGGTCTCGAGGATCTGGCCCTCGACCAGCCGGGTGAAGGTCTGCGCCTGGATGCGGACGGCGTCCGGCGCCGAGCTCGGCGGTCAGCTCGGAGGACTTCGAGAACAGGAAGTCGCCGGTGAGGATCGCGACGTGGTTGTCCCAGCGCGCGTTGGCCGACGTCGGCGCCGCGGCGCAGGTCGGCCTCGTCCATCACGTCGTCGTGGTAGAGCGACGCGAGGTGGGTGAGCTCGACGACGCAGGCGGCGGTGACGACGTCGTCGGAGTCGGGGTGGTCACCGGTCTCGGCGGCGAGCAGCACCAGCAGCGGCCGGAACCGCTTGCCGCCGGCGTCCATCAGGTGGCTGGCGGCCTCGGTGACGAACGCCGGCACGGCTGCGGACGTGCCCGGAGAGCGCCTCCTCGACCACCGCCATCCGGCTCGCGGAGCCGCGCCGGCGAGGGCCGGCGTCGGTCGACGGGCAGCGCCAGCGGCCGAGCCGATCCGGGCTCACCTGATGAATTCTCCCGCATTGGCCGCGAGGTCGAGAACCGGGCCGGGCACGACGCCGAGGACCAGGGTCGCCGCGACGCCCGACCGCGATGGTCGCCGACGGTCAGCAGCGACGGGCGTGGTGACGCTCGGCGCCGTCGCCGCCGGCCGGCTCGACGAAGAACATCAGCACGATCACCCGCACGTAGAAGAACACCGCGATGATGCTGCACAGGATCGCGGCGATCACGACCGGCCAGGCGCCGGCCGACAGCGCGACCGTCGAAGACCGCCCACTTGCCGACGAAGCCGGCGGTCAGCGGGATGCCGGCCATCGACGAGCAGGAAGAACGCGAACGACGCCCGGCGACCAGCGGCGACGCCGTGCCGAGCCCGGCCCAGCTGGGAGAACGTGCGTCGCCTCGCCGCCGGCGTCGCGGACCAGCGTGACGATGGCGAAGGCGCCGACCATCGCGAAGCCGTACGTCGCCAGGTAGAACAGCACCGCCTGCAGCGAGGTGACCTGGCCGTCGGAGAGCTCCGAGGCGCTCTGCACGCCGAGCACGCCGGTGAGCAGGAAGCCGGTGTGCGCCACCGAGGAGTAGGCGAGCATCCGCTTCATGTCGGTCTGGACGACCGCGAGCGACCGCGCCGACGACCATCGTGAGGATCGCGATCGACCCACAGCATCGGCTGCCAGGTCCAGCGGTCGGCGCCGAAGGCGACGTAGAACAGCCGCAGCAGCGCGCCGAACGCCGCGATCTTGGTGCAGGCCGCCATGAACGCGGTGACCGCGGTCGGGGCGCCCTGGTAGACGTCGGGCGTCCAGGCGTGGAACGGCGCGGCGCCGACCTTGAAGAGCAGGCCGACCGCGAGCATGCCCATGCCGATCAGCAGCAGCGACTGGTTGCCGAGTGTCGTTGCGGACCGCCTCGTTGATCGCGGCGAACTGCATCGAGCCGGCGAAGCCGTAGATCAGCGCGACGCCGTAGAGGAAGAAGCCGGAGGAGAACGCGCCGAGCAGGAAGTACTTGAGCGCGGCCTCCTGGCTGAGCAGCCGGCGCCGGCGGGCCAGCCCGCAGAGCAGGTAGAGCGGCAGCGAGAGCACCTCGAGCGCGACGAACATGCGTGAGCAGGTCGTTGGCGGCCGGGAACAGCATCATGCCGCCGACCGCGAACATCAGCAGCGGGTAGACCTCGGTGTGGTCGAGGCCCGCGCGTCGACGCCTGCGCGCTCGGCCTCGGTGCCGGGCAGCGCCGCGGCCTGGCCGGCGAACGCCGAGACCCCGCCCTCGAGCCGGCGCTCGGCGAAGAGCAGCACGCCGCCGAGCGCGAAGACCAGGATCAGGCCCCAGAGGAAGACCGTCGGACCGTCGACGGCGAGCGTGCCCTCGGCGGCGATCAGGCCGCGGGCCGCGCCGTCGCCGAGCGACGCTCGAGGTCGGTGGCGACCATGACGGTGCCGACCAGCGGCGACGACGAGGCCGGCGACGGCGAGCACGGTCTGGGTCAGGTAGCGCCGCTCGCGCGGCACGAACGCCTCGACGAGGACGCCGAGGCAGGCGACGCCGAAGACGACGAGCAGCGGCCACAGCTCGGCGTACTCGATGGTGGGCTTGACGAACGTCCATCAGTGATCGCCTTCCTCGGCGCGAGTCGTGCCGGCGGGCACCGTCGGGCGCGTCGTCGGTCACGCCGACGTGCTCGAGCAGCGTGCTCGACGGTCGGGTTGGTCGACGTCGAGCAGCGGCATCGGGTAGAAGCCGAACAGCACCAGCGCCGAGCATCAGCGGCGCGACGGCGACCGACCTCGCGCCGGTCGAGGTCGCTGGATCGCCCGCGTCGCTCGGGCAGCGGTCGGGCCGGTCATCGTGCGCTGGTAGATCCAGAGCACGTAGATCGCGGCCAGCACGATGCCGGTGACCGCGATCGCGCCGACCCACCAGTGGTAGTCGAACGCCGCGATCAGCACCAGGATCTCGGAGACGAACTGGCTCAGGCCGGGCAGGCCGCAGCGTGGCCAGGCCGGCGATCGAGGAACAGCCCGGCCAGCACCGGCGTGCGCCTTCTCGACGCCGCCGATCTCGCTGATCAGCGAGGTGCCGCGTGCGCCGGATCAGGTAGCCGGCGATCAGGAACAGCGCGGCGGTCGCGATGCCGTGGTTGACCATGTAGAGGATCGAGCCGGAGCCGCCCTGGCTGGTGAACGCGAAGATGCCGAGCGTGATGAAGCCGAAGTGGCTCAGCGAGGTCAGACCGATCAGCCGCAGGATGTCGTCCTGGCCGATCGCGAGGAACGCGCCGTACACGATCGAGATCAGCGCCAGCGTGACCACGACCGGCGTCGCCCACTCGCGAGGCCTCCGGGAACAGGCCGAGGCAGAAGCGCAGCATGCCGAAGGTGCCGATCTTGTCGAGCACGCAGACCAGCAGCACGCTGGTGCCGGGCGTCGCCTTCTCGGTGGTGTCGGCCAGCCAGGTGTGCAGCGGGAACAGCGGCGCCTTGACGGCGAACGCGATGAAGAAGCCGACGAACAGCCAGCGCTCGGCGTCGGTGCTCGATGTCGAGCTGCGGCAGGTCGGAGAGGAGGTACGACGGGTCGCCGGCGTCGGCGGAGACGACGTAGAGGCCGATCACCGAGCCGAGCAGCACCAGGCCGCCGCCGAGCTGGTACATCAGGAACTTCAGCGCGGCGCAGGCCGCGGCCCTCGCGGCCGAAGCCGCCGATCAGGAAGTACGCCGGGATCAGCGTCGCCTCGAAGACGACGTAGAAGAGGAACACGTCGGTCGCGGCGAAGACCGCGAGCGAGAGCGCCTCGAGCGCCAGCGCCCAGGCGAAGAACGCCGCGGGCTCGTCGTCGTCGGCCTCGTGCCAGGACGCGACCAGCACGATCGGCACCAGGACCACGGTCAGCAGGACCAGCAGCAGGCCGAGCCCGTCGACGCCGAGCGCGTAGTGGACGCCGAACGCCTCGATCCAGGTGTGGGTCTCGGTGAGCTGCATGCCGTCGCCGGTGTCGAACTGCGCGGCGATCGACGACGCCGACGACGAGGGTCAGCAGCGAGACGCCGAGCGCCGACCTGCTTGGGCAGCACCGGCCGGGCGCCTTGGGCAGCGAAGCGCCGTCGACCAGCGGCGCGCCGACGAGCGGGCACGAGCGATCAGGAGCGGTGAGCCAGGGGAAGTCGTTCATGCGAGGTTCACCGCCAGCAGAGCAGGACGACGAGCAGGACGCCGACGAGCAGGGAGAGGGCGTAGGAGCGGACGAAGCCGTTCTGCACCCGCCGCAGCTGGTCCGGCCAGCGCGCCGACCGCGATCGGCGCCGCCGGTGAGCGCGCCGTCGACGACCGTCCGTGTCGATGGTCGAGCAGGCCGGCGACCAGGTGGCGGCCCGGGTTCGACGACCAGCGCGTCGTTGATCGCGTCGCCGTAGAGGTCGGCGCGGGCGGCGCGGGTCACGAACGAGACGTCCTGCGGAGCCTCGCGCGGCACCTCGCGCTTGCCGACCAGGAACCAGGCGATGCGCGACGCCGACGGCGACCACGGCGACCGACGATCAGCGGTGATCGCGAGCGCCGGGATCGGCGGCTCCTCGTGCTCGGCGCGTGCCGACGACCGGGGCGAGGAAGTCGACGATCCAGTCGCTGAGCAGCATCACGCCGCCGAGCACGGACAGCGCGGCGAGCACGATCAGCGGGATCGGTCATCACCTTCGGCGACTCGTGCGGGTGGACGTCCTTCTCCCAGCGCTTGTCGGTGAAGAACGTCATCAGCATCAGCCGGGTCATGTAGAAGCCGGTGATGCCGGCGCCGAGCAGCGCGCAGCAGCCCGACGAGCCAGTTCTCGGCCAGCGCGATCTCGATGATCTTGTCCTTCGACCAGAAGCCGGAGAAGCCGGGGAACCCGATGATCGCGAGGTAGCCCATCGCGAAGGTCAGGAAGGTGACCGGCATCATCTTGCGCAGCGCGCCGTAGTGGCGCATGTCGACGTCGTCGTTCATGCCGTGCATGACCGAGCCGGCGCCGAGGAACATGTTGGCCTTGAAGAAGCCGTGCGTCAGCAGGTGGAAGATCGCGAACGCGTAGCCCGCGACGCCGAGGCCGGCGCCGAGCATCATGTAGCCGATCTGGCTCATCGTGGAGCCGGCCAGCGCCTTCTTGATGTCGTCCTTGGCGCAGCCGATGATCGCGCCCCAGAGGAGCGTGACCACGGCGACGACGACCACGGCGGTCTGCGCGTCGGGCGCGCAGCTCGAAGATGAAGTTGGAGCGGACGATCAGGTAGACGCCGGCGGTCACCATGGTCGCCGCGTGGATCAGCGCCGACACCGGGGTCGGGCCCTCCATCGCGTCGAGCAGCCAGGCCTGCAGCGGGACCTGGGCGGACTTGCCGCAGGCGCCGAGCAGGAGCAGCAGGCCGAGCGACGGTCAGCGTCGTCTCGGCGGCGCCGCCGGCGTTCGCGCTGATCACGCGTGAAGCTCGGTCGAGCCGAAGGTGACGAAGAACAGCATGATCGCCAGCGACAGGCCCATGTCGCCGACCCGGTTGATCACGAAGGCCTTCTTGGCCGCCGCGGCCGCGGACGGCTTGTGCTGCCAGAAGCCGATCAGCAGGTACGACGCCAGGCCGACGCCCTCCCAGCCGAGGAACAGGCCGAGGTAGTTCTCCGACAGCACCAGCATCAGCATCGCGGCGACGAACAGGTTGAGGTAGCCGAAGAACCGGCGCCGGCGCGGGTCGTGCGCCATGTAGCCGATCGAGTAGACGTGGATCAGCGAGCCGACGCCGGTGATCAGCAGCAGGAACAGCGCCGTCAGCGGGTCGTAGAGCAGGTCCATGCCGACGTCGAGGCCGCCGACCTGGAACCAGGTGTAGAGGTGCTGGCCGACCTGGCGGTCGTCGTCGTCGCGGCCGAGCAGCGCGACGAACATGCGCCAGGCTGATCGCGAACGAGCCGATCGGCAGCAGCGTGCCGAGCAGGTGGCCCCACCTGTCGGTGCGACGTCGCCGCCGATCAGCAGGATCGCGGCGCCGGCCAGCGGCAGCGCGATCACCAGCCAGAGCAGGGCGAAGACGCCGTCCGCGGTCGTCGGGTCGACGACCGGGATCGCGTGGCCGCCTTCGTGCAGCGCAGACAGTCATGCGAGTCACCGTCTGCCCTCAGTACTTCAGCAGGCTGGCGTCGTCGACCGAGGCCGAGCGACGGGTCCGGAAGATGGTCATGATGATCGCGAGCCCGACGACGACCTCGGCCGCGGCCACCACCATCACGAAGAAGGCGGCGATCTGGCCGTCGAGGTTGCCGTGCTGCTTGGCGAAGGCGACCAGCGCGAGGTTGCAGGCGTTGAGCATCAGCTCGACGCACATGAACACCACGATCGCGTTGCGGCGGGTGAGCACCCCGACGCAGCCGATCGTGAACAGGATCGCGGAGAGGACGATGTAGGCGTCGACGTTCATCGCGTCGTCCTCCTCGGTCGCGGGGTCCCTCGGTGCGCGCCGGTGCGGCCGCCGTCGCGGCCGGCGTCGGGGTCGCCGCCGAGCTGGCTGCTCGACGTCCTCGATGTCGTCGGCGAGCGCGGGCGCGGAGCGGACCGTGCCGCGGGCGGCGAGCACCCGGGAGACCGAGGCCTCGGCGGCGGTGCCGTCGGGCAGCAGCGCCGGGGTGTCGACCGCGTTGTGCCGGGCGAAGACGCCCGGGGGCGGCAGCGGGCCGAGGTGCTCGCCGGTCTCGGCGTAGTCCTGCACCCGCTGGGCGGCCAGCGTCGGCCTGCGTCGTCCTTCGGGCGTCAGCCGCTCGCGGTGCGCGAGCACCATCGCGCCGACGGCCGCGGTGATCAGCAGCGCGCTGGTGACCTCGAAGGCGAAGACGTAGCGGGAGAACAGGATGTTGGCGAGCGCCTGGATGTTGCCGCCCTCGTTGGCCTCGTCGAGGCCGACCGCGGTGCCGAGCGAGATCTGGCCGAGCGCCGACGACCAGCACCACGCCGAGCAGCAGGCCGCCGAGCGATCGCCAGCACCCGCTGGCCGCGGATCGTCTCGACGACCGAGTCGGAGGCGTCGACGCCGACCAGCATCAGCACGAACAGGAACAGCATCAGGATCGCGCCGGTGTAGACGATGATCTGCACCGCGAAGAGGAACGGCGCCTCGAGCACGGCGTACAGGATCGCCAGGCTGATCATCACGACGGCCAGCAGCAGCGCGGCGTGCACGGCCTTGCGGACGAACAGGATGCCGAGCGCGGCGACCACCATGATCGGCGCGAGGATCCAGAAGCGTCACTGGTCGCCGTCAGCCTCGCGCGGTCCGGCCGGTCCGGTCGGAGAAGTCGCCGCGGTAGTAGTCGCCCTCGTCGTCGCCCGAGCCGCATCGGGTGCGGCGGCTGCTCCATGCCGGGCAGCAGCGGCGCGAGCAGGTCGGACTTCTCGTAGATCAGGTCGGCGCGGTTGTTGTCGGCCAGCTCGTACTCGTTGGTCATCGTGAGCGCCCGGGTCGGGCAGGCCTCGATGCACAGGCCGCACAGGATGCAGCGCAGGTAGTTGATCTGGTAGACGCGGCCGTAGCGCTCGCCGGGGCTGAACCGCTGCCGTCGCTCGGTGTTGGACGCACCCTCGACGTAGATCGCGTCGGCCGGGCAGGCCCAGGCGCACAGCTCGCAGCCGATGCACTTCTCGAGGCCGTCGGGCCAGCGGTTGAGCTGGTGCCGGCCGTGGAAGCGCGGCGCCGTCGGCATCTTCTCGAACGGGTACTGCTCGGTGACCACCTTCTTGAACATGGTCCGGAAGGTGACGCCGAACCCGGCGATCGGGTCCCAGAACTGCTCCTCTCAGTGGTTGCCGCATCAGATCTGGCCGTCAGCCTGATCGCCTCCCCGGCTGCCGGCAGCGGTGGCTCGATGGTCGGGCGTCGAACTCGGACGCGAGCGGCTGGGCGCGCCGCGGCACGGCACCGCCGGCCGGCATCGGCGGGACCGGGAAGCCGCCCGCGAACGCGGTCGGCCTCGAGCTCGGCTCCGCCTCGTCGTCCTCGCTCGGCTCTCGCCGACGAAGAAGAGCACCAGGAAGCAGCGCGGCGAGCACGCCGATGCCGATCAGGAGGTACTGCCGGTCGATCGCCGCCGTCGAGCGAGACCGCCCGGATGGTCGCGACCGCGACGATCCAGACCAGCGAGATCGGGATCAGCCGCTTCCAGCCGAACGCCATGAACTGGTCGTAGCGCAGCCGGGGCAGCGAGCCGCGCAGCCAGATGAAGATGAAGATGAAGAACAGCACCTTGCCGAAGAACCACAGCACCGGCCAGTAGCCCTCGTTGGCGCCCGGCCAGACTGTCGTCGATCCAGAACGGCGCGTGCCAGCCGCCGAGGAACAGCGTCGTCGCGAGCGCGGAGACCGTCGCCATGTTGATGTACTCGGCGAGGAAGAACAGCGCGAACTTCAGCGAGCTGAGTACTCGGTGTGGAAGCCGCCGACCAGCTCGCCCTCGGCCTCGGGGAGGTCGAACGGG
>CAWGSJ010000006.1:0-81293 GCA_963825245.1 uncultured Acidobacteriota bacterium | reverse complement strand
GCGAGCGCACCTCGACTTTTCCTGGTTTCAGCCGACCGGGAACTTGCACGTGGACCTTGTCAGGCCCTACGGCGGGACTTGTAATGGCCAGATCGCCCTGCCGGAACTGCACCTCGATGCGGTCTGCGCGCGCTATTTCGTATTCGATCAGGTGGTCCTTGCCAAGGTCCGTCCACTGGGCCGCCGCGGCTGGCCTCATCGCTCCGGCGGCAGCAGGACTGAGTGGCAGCGGACCGGAGGTGATCGAGAACCGCAGCGGTTCACTCAATCGCTCGACGCCGTATTCGGTTCGTCCGGCTTGAACGCTCGCTTCACCATCCGCGATATCGTCCGGAAGCCTGAACCCGACCGACGAACCGCCTGTTCGCAGCTTCCATTGACGGCCCCGTGAGTCCGTCAACCGAACGTCCTCGACCACCTGATTGAAGGGCCTGGTCGACACGCATAAGTTGCGAGGGATGCGGCCGGGTCGGACATGCCGCCGAGAACGAAGTCGGAGACGACCGTAATTTCTACCGGTATCGGCTCACTACGCACGCCGTTCGCCTCGACGACGAGCTCCCAGCGGCCCGCGGCGAATCCGGAGGAACGCGAACGTCCATCGAGTAGTAGCGGGGATTGCCGGCACTCTGGATCGACCCCAGGCCGCCGACTTCCGCGGCGCGTTCCGTGGTGCCTCGCAGGAACACGGCTCGAAGAGAACGCCGGTCTTTGGTTTCGAAATCGTAGCCAGAGACACGCAGGACGGCATTCGGCGCGGCAAAGCCGGGACGGGGGGCCACGATTCTCGGTGGGCCGGATGGCACCGGGCGGGGACGAGGAGGAGCTGCCGAAGACCTTACCGCGTCCGAGGGATCGGTCCAACAGTAGTTCGGCCCGAAGATCGGCAGATTGGATCCTGCGTCGTTAAACCGGCGCAGCCGTCGACGCCTCGTTGCAGCGGGATCGGCATCGGAACCATCACACCAGTTCTGATGGGTCAACGTCCTCATCGCGCCGCACACGGCGTTGCGAGCGGGATTGTTGCCAAACGCGCCGATCACAACGGGCACTGCCGCGCGTGAACGTGTGTTCCCCAGGGCAATGACGATTGCGTCGAGGAGTCCGGCAGGTGCGGATGCAAGCGCAGCTTCCAGATGTCGAACCGCACCATCGCCGCCAACATGGCCAAGACCGAACGCCGCGAAGCGCCTCGGCATCTCGTCGACGGCCGCATCCTGAAGCACGGCGGCCATGAAATCTGCGTCGTCGCGATGACCGATCCGTGCGAGAGCCTGCATCACCTGCCAGTCGCGTCCTGCATTCCCGGTTCCAGAGAAGGTTCTTCAGGTGTGCCCGGCTGGCGGCCGTTGCCATTCGGCCGAGCGCGTCGATCGCCGGGAAGTCCTGCTGATTTTCTGCAGCGAACCGGGCGATCACCGATACCAGGAACGGTGGTGCGCTCTCGATGAGGGCGGCGCGTGCCTCGTAACGTGTGACCGGATCGGATCCGTCGGCGGCAGCCAGCATCGGAGCAGAACCGCCCTCAGCTCATCCTCGGTCGCCGCGGCAACAGTGAAGGTCAACGTCCGATCGAACTCTGCACCGTCGACCGGATCGGTTTCTTGGTGTCTCGGCGGCGGCGGGGGCGGACTGTTTGGCGCGCCGATGAACGGGTAATACTTCCACTGGACTCCGGCCTTGCCGGCGGCCGTCAGGTCGTACTTGCCTGGTTTCAGGTCGTAGTCTTTGAGAACGTACCTGAACGACGTGCTCTGTCCCGGCGGAAGGAGGGGCGGGTGATCAATCATGCTCGCGCCGCCCGCGATTCCCATCCCGTAGGAGCACCCGAAGATGTTCGCTGGCACGCGCCTCTGGACACCGGCAACCGTCATGCGAACGTTGCCGTCAGCCGGCGAAGTATCCGACCGCCTCGTCGCCGACGTTGCGGATGTCGACGATGACCACGACGGGTTCGCCGGCCAAGTGCCGCGTCTTCTCGAGGCGGACGTCGACTGCCACCTGGGCAGACGCCGAACTGGCGGCTAACAACAGAACCAGGAAGTACGCGGGAACTCCGGGCATCGTTGACACTGCCAATCTGTAGACACTGCATCCGACCGGAAAGTTCCGCGACTTACACTTTGGGGATCCGTGGTCATCCGCCACGATCTTCCTATCGGCGTCTACAATGATGGCAAGAATGGCTCGCTCGATAAGAGCCGCGGTGTTTCTCGCCGTATCGCTTGTCATCCTTCCATTAGGGGCGCGTGTGGCGGAGGCCTGTTCTTGCTACGAGAACCCTCCGTGTTCGGCCGTCTGGCGGGCCGACGCTGTCTTCGTTCGTACGTCGTCGACCGGGCGCGGGAGCGGCTCACTGACACACTGAGCTGGAGTGTGCACAACGTCGTCGTCAATCGGCGGCTTCATGGTTCAGTCGAACCGGTAGTCACGCTAGTACCTCATCCAGTAGGCGCCGACCAAATCGAAGCGTCGAAATCGGCTGATTCTCCGACTGAGGTAATGAACACGTGCGACTATCGCTTCGACGTCGGACGGCAGTATGTGATCTACGCGAGGAAAACGGCGGAGGGTCGATGGACGACGTCGATGTGCGCGGGTACACCAACGCACGTTCTGGTCCTCGACTGGATTCTCCGTATCCAACGACATACCTCCCCGGCGTCAATCGGGAAAACGCCGAAGTTGTTGAAATCGACGACGGAGAGCACAAGTCTGGATTCGCAATCGTCGTCAGCCCTGCTGTCGAAACGACCGGCTCCGGGATGGTCGTTCTCGAGGGCGATCGGCCAGCGGCCGAGGCGGACGTCTCGGCTGCCCTTGTCGACCGTCGGGGAACGTCGATGAGTTTCACGAAGACGGACAGCAGCGGAGCGTTTCAGCTTCGTGTGCTGGCCGGAATGACCTACGTCATCAGAGCTGGCGCTCGTACGGCAAATGGATACAGACGGGCCGAGATAAGCGCGTTCGTCGAGCAGCCTCAGGAAGGTCTCGTCCTTTCTATTCGTCCATAGCGAGCCTCTGACCACAATTCGCCCATTCCACTCGACCTCCTCCTTTCTTTGCACGCAATAGTGAACAATGAAAGCCGCGCGTGACCTCGTTTGTCACGCTTGCCCGTACACTCATTTTCAATGAGCGAGCGTTCGGCGATCGAGTGGACAGATGCCACCTGGAACCCGGTGCGCGGGTGCACGAAGGTTAGTCCGGGCTGCAAGCACTGCTATGCAGAGGTGTTCGCGGAACGGTTTAGGGGTGTGCCGGGACACCCATTCGAGCAAGGCTTCAATCTGAGGTTGGTCCCTGAGAAACTTGAGCAGCCGCTGCACTGGCGGAGACCGCGGAAAATCTTCGTCAACTCGATGAGCGACCTCTTTCACGAGGCGGTTCCGGCCGATTTCATCTGAGATGTGGGCGACGTCATGAGGCGCGCCCATTGGCACATTTTCCAGGTCCTCACCAAGCGGCACGCACGGATGCGAGTATTGTTGTCTGGCGAGCTTCAATGGATGGCTGAACTGCGCAACGTCGCGTACGGCGTCAGCGTGGAGGATCGGCGTTACGGCCTCCCTCGCATTCGTTCGCTCCAGGACACGCCTGCAAGCATCAGGTTTCTCTCGATTGAGCCTTTGTTGGCCGACGTTGGACTGCTGGATCTCTGCGGAATCGATTGGGTGATCGTCGGCGGAGAAAGCGGGGCCCACGCCCGACCGATGCTTCGCGACTGGGTTGTAAATATCCGTCGCCAATGCCGTGCGCAACATGTGCCCTTTTCTCAAACAATGGGGCGGGACTCGCAAGCACCAGACCGGCCGCGTTCTCGACGGGCGTACATACGACGAGTTTCCTGTCGCCTTCATCGTGTTCTCCCAGCGCCTGGTGCATGACGAAACGATTGGACCCGAATCCCGGCTATTGGGAGCAGTACGGGCCGTTTCAGCACATCAAGCACGAACTGATTCGATGCTACTTGAACGGCTGGTTCCCCAAACTGGGGAGCTGGGCCGGCCGTGTTCTGTACGTCGATACGCATGCAGGTCGGGGGCGATACGAGGGCGGTGAAGCTGGTTCACCTTTGGTAGCACTTCAGACACTGCTTCACCACACCTACCGCAACAAACTGCTGAGCGCGTCGGAATTCAATTTTCTGTTTATTGAGCGCGATCCTAGTAACCTCAGGGCGCTTCAGACGGAACTCACCCAGATTGGACCACTTCCCGCGCGTATCAACGTCGAGGTCAGTCAAGGTGATGCATTCGAACAACTGTCAGCGATCCTGTCCGACCTCCGACGGAATCGTGCTCGAATCGCGCCTGCATTCCTGTTTGTCGACCCCTACGGCTTCAAAGATCCCCGCCGGACTGCTTGCAGAATTGATGAAGGCGGGGCAAGTCGAGTTGCTCATCAATGTGATGTGGCGCGAGCTCGACATGTTGGTCCGACAGAGACCGGAAGCTGGCACGTCATCCGCGCAGACACTCGACGAGATTTTCGGATCTGGCGCGTGGCGAACCGAAGTGACTGGTGATGGCGTGGACGAGCGCCTTGAACGCGCGATTCCGCTAATGGCAGGAGGTATCGGCGCCAAGTGGTGGACTTCGGCGGTGCGGATGATTACCGGCGGGCAAGCTACGCGTTATGTCCTGCTCCACCTGACGAACTCGGACCATGGGCGAGACTTGATGAAGGAATGCGCTTGGTCAGTCTCACCAGCTGGCGAGTTCATGGTTCGGCGCTCTGACAATCCCGATCAGCAGTTCCTGATCGAGCCTGAGCCAGATCTGCGCCCTCTACGCAACTGGATAGTCAACCGCCTTTCGCGCGGTCCCGAGAAGTGGCAGGATCTCTTGGCCGCCGTAAGGTCGGAGTGGTGGTTACCGAAGCATGTGAACGCATTAGTTCGCGAGATGAAGAGCAAAGGCGTCATCAGTGCAGCCGTAGACCCGGACGAAAATTTGGGGCCGCCGCGAATCCCGTGCTTCGACTCGTAGAGCCGCAGCGTGGTTCGTCGTTGAATTCTGAAGATTTCCCCTGAAGCCAGACTCTGCGACTTTGAGTTATCCTGTGGACCGCGCGTGCAGGACGCGCCCCGTCCGCGGGAAGGGATGCTCCCACCTGGCGTCGGCTTCGAGACCGCTGATAGCCTGACGAACCTCGCCCGTCATTCGCGGACAACGGGCACACCACGTTCAGTGGAGGTGCGTCATGGCATCCGAACCCGATCGCGATCGTTCCCGATTGGTCGAGCCGCTTCCGGCTCGGCCCAACCTCGAAATGCAGCAGAAGCGCGCGAAGGAATTGCTGCGCGCCGCGTGGGACGGTGACGCGTCCGCGCTCGAACGCATCCAGGCGCTGCATCCCAGGCCGCCCGCCCAAAATGCGCTGACGCTGGCCGACGCGCAACTCGTGATCGCCCGCGGCTACGGATTCGAAAGCTGGGCGGCGATGAGGCGGAAGATCGATTCCCTCTCGATGACGCCGGTCCAGCAGTTCGTCGCCGCCCTTCACGCCCAGAACATCGAGCGCGTCCGTGAACTGCTCGAGCAGCACGCCGAGGTGCGTGCCGCCATCAACTCGCCGATCAGCCACTTCGACAGCCGCCCGGTGATGCGCGCGGCGAAGCACCTGCCGCTCGTCGACCTCCTGCTGGCGCACGGCGCGGACATCAACCTGAAGAGCGCCTGGTGGGCCGGCGGATTCGGCATCCTCGAGTCCGACCTGACCCCGGAAGACGCGGCGCCGCTCATCGCTCGCGGCGCAGCCGTCGATGTCTGGGCGGCTGCGCATCTCGGGATGTTCGACAGGCTCCGCGGACTGGTCGCGGGCGATCCGTCGCTCGTGCACGCCCGCGGCGGCGACGGAAAGACGCCACTCCACTATGCCAGGAGCGTCGAGATGGCGCGCTATCTCGTCGAGCACGGCGCCGACGTGAACGCACGAGACGTCGACCACGAATCGACGCCGGCGCAGTACTTCGTGCGCGACGCGCCGGACGTCGTGCGATATCTGATCGAGAAGGGCACGACGGTCGACCTCTTCATGGCCGTTGCGCTGCGTGATCGGCAACTCGTGGACCAGTGCCTGAAGGAGGATCCTGCCGCGCTCGACGCGAGAATCAACGAGGGACAGTTCCGAGTCCGCCACGACGGCGCGCATCCGGCAACGCCGGAGGCCATCGGCGATGGGCGAGGCGACATCTACCGCTGGGTGCTCGGGCACTACATGACGCCGATCGAGGTTGCCTCCCACCTCGGATACTCCGACATCGTGGAACTGCTGCTCTCGCACGCCTCTCCCGCGCAGCGCCTGCTTGCAGCCTGCGCGGCTGCCGATCGGGCGACCGCGGAGCGCCTCATCGCCGAACACCCGGGCATCGTCTCGCGCCTGACAGACCGCGAGCGCCGCCTGATCGCCGATCGGGCCTATTGGAACGACGCCGCTGCGGTCGCCCTGATGGTGGACCTGGGGTTCGATACCCGCGCGATCGGCCACGACAACGGCGACGCGCTCCACTGGGCGTCGTTCCTCGGCAACGCCGAAATGGTGCGCGCGCTGCTGGCGCGCGATCCGGCGATTGGCATCCGCGACGCGGGCTACGGCGGAACGCCGCTCGGCTGGTGTCTTCACGGATCGGTGTTTGGTGAGAAAAAGAAGACCGGCGACTTCGCGGGCGTCGCGCGGTTGCTGATCGACGCCGGTGAAGTGGTCGAACCCAGCATGGTGCCGACCGGGCGCGACGATGTGGATCGGGTGCTACGGGAGTATCTCAGGCGGGTGTAGACTGTCGCCCATGATCAACCGCCGGTCGTTTCTCACACGCTCAGGGCTCGCCATGCCGGCGCTCGCCGGCGCGCCCGCCTTCGCCGCTGCCGCCGACTGGACTGACGCTGAGAAAGCCAACGTCGCGGTCGTCACCGAGATGTGCCGCGTCTGGAAGGCGCCGGTCGACTTCGAAAAGGTCGGAAGCTTCCTGGCGGACGACTGCGTCTACCGCGCGACAGAAACCGCACCGCCCGTCAAGGGCCGGCAGGCGATCGTCGATTCCCTGAAGAAGATGCTGGGCACGGTGACCAAGGCCGAATTCGAAATCGTGCAGACCTTCGCGCGCGGGCCGATGGTCGTCAACGAGCGGTTCGATCGCTTCACGATGCCGCAGCGCAGCATGGAGTGGCACGGCATCGGCGTGTTCATGCTGCGCGACGGCAAGATCGCCGAGTGGAACGACTATACGATTCGGATGAGTCAATGAGCCGCGCGAGACCTCAGGATCTCGGGCGACTGGCGGTCCTTGGTCCCGGCGCCGCGCCCGCTGATCTCGAACTCCCTACAACACGAGTTGCCCGTTGACGGTCATGTCCTTGAGTTTGAAGGTCGTCTTCACCTCGGTCTCGGCGAGCTTCGTGACGAATTCGATCTCCTGATCGCTCTCGCGAATCGACTCCGCTTTCGAGAACGCGTACACGATCGTCAGCAGCTCGCGTTCGTACTGGAACGAAACGCTCACCGCCTGCATTGGCGCTCGGGCCTTGTCCTTCCGCTTCAACCACGTGACCGACTGCAGATCGTCGCGGCTACCCACCTCCTGGGTGAACGGGAGGCCGACGACCGCGATCCGATAGAAAGGATCGACCGCGTCGAGGTGCGGAGGCGGTGGACCGACGACGTCGACATTCGCCTGCCGCTCGCGGACGAGCGCCTGGCGGACCGGCAGCGCGCTGTTCCAGCGCACGACGATTGGCGTTCGATCGGGGGACGCCATGAAACTGCCCCCTCCGAGACTGCCGGCGCCGTCGCCCCCGACGCCGCCGCCCGAGGCGCGCGCACCACGCCCGCCGTTGCCGACAACGCCGCCGGTGAGGCCACCGACGCGGCGAGCGAGGCTGAAATCGGGGGTGAGGATGCTGAAACGTCGGGCCCACGGCGAAGTGGTCAGCATTTTCGCCACCTCATTCGAGGACCAGGCGGAAAAATGCCGGTCGTCCCAGAAATTTGCTGCGGCGAGCGACGCGCTCGAAAGCACTGCAGCGAGCACGAGAGTCCAGACGGGTACGAGAAGAGCGTAATCGACACCAGTCGGACGCGGCGGCATGGCGTGTCCTCCGATGGTACCTGCCACACTAGCAACCGCCCGGCCGATCCGCAATATGCAATCTTGGATTGATTAGCTTCGGCGTCGCAGCTAGACTTCGCACAAATTCGGCGCTCCCACGACGAGGGCCAGGCATGCTGAAACAACGGCTGCTGCTCACTGGGTTGCTCGCGCTGACGGTCAGTCACACCGCATGGGCTCAGGCCACGGGCACCATCACCGGGCGCGCCGTCGATCAGGCCGACGCCGTTCTGCCCGGCGTCACGATTAACCTCAAGAATGTCGACACCGGCGCAACCCGCAGCACGGTGACGAACGACCAGGGCGCCTTCAGCGTCCCGGCGCTGGAGCGCGGCACGTACGAGCTCTCGGCCGAGCTCACAGGGTTCAGAAGCGTCAACCGGCGGCTCGAGCTGATCGCCGGGTCAACGGTCACCGCCGATTTCCAGCTCGGCATCGCCGCGCTTCAGGAGAACCTGACGGTCCAGGGCTCGCTTCCGCTCGTCGAAACCACGCAGGCGCTCGTCTCGTCCACGATCCGCCAGACCGAGGTCGCGCAGATCCCGATGGTGAACCGGAGCCTGGCCGGGATGATGACGCTCCTGCCAGGCGTGCGGGAAGTGGCAGCCGCCGGGTCGCACGGGCATGCCGCGGGCTACGTCTCGTTCGCCGGCAACACCGGACGCAGCTACAACATGTACGTCGACGGCGTCGACAACAAGGAAGATCAGGACGGCGGCACCCTCGTGCAGCTCGGCCTCGACGGCATCGAAGAGTTCCGCGCGCTCGGCGCCGGTTTCCAGGCCGAGTACGGACGCGGTTCGACGGTCGTCGTGCTCGCATCGAAGTCGGGCACCAACCAGTTCCGCGGCACCGGGTTCCTGTTCGGCCGCAACGAATCGTTGGTCGCGATTGACTACTTCTCGAAGCCGGAGAACGGCGGCCTGGGCGAGCAGCCGTTCAAGCGCCTGCAGTTCGGCGGGTCGTTCGGCGGCCCGGTGATTCCGAACCGCATGTGGTTCTTCGGGTCGGCCGAGAAGATCATCCAGGACTTCCAGCTGCCGCGCTCGGAAGCCGTGATTCGCGAGCTCCAGATCCTCGAAGCGATGAACATCGGCGTCCGTTCCAGCGCTGCGGTGCCGCAGCCGTTCCGCGATCTGCTGACACAAGGGAAAGTGAATTTCCAGATTGCGCAGAATCACAACGGCTTCGTGCGGTACATCTCCCAGTACGGCTTCGTGGACAACAACGCCCTGACTGCGGCCAGCGCGTTGTGGCAGGCCAATCCGTTTGGCCAGCGCAACGACCAGAACCTGTATTCGGTGGCCGGTGGATGGACGTGGGTGATCAACCCGTCGACGGTGAACGAGTTCCGCGCGCAGTACGCGTACTACCTGCACGAGGACGTCAATGGCGTGCCGTGCCTGGATCTCGCGGCGTGCGTACCGACGAAGCTCTCGTTTCCGTCGGTCAACTCGACACAGCCCTTCTTCGCGCAGCCAGGCTGGGTCAACTACGAGACCAAAGTCGAGCTGATGAACAACTTCTCGAAGCAGATCGGGAACCACTCGCTGAAAGTCGGCGTCGATTACGCGCGCCTGCCGACGTTTTACGCGAACCTGATGCTCCAGAGTCCGGGCCTGATGGCGTTCTTCCACGATCCCTCGACCATCGTCAACAACACGAACGGCCTGTACCCGCAGGGCTTGCAGACGCCTGGGATCGTCCGGTCGATTACCCAGTCCAGCCTCGAGACGGTCGACGCGTGGTCGCACGAGGCGTTCTATTTCGCCGGCTACGCCCAGGACGACTGGAAGGTCTCGCCCAAGCTGACGCTCAACCTCGGCCTCCGCTACGACCTCGAGGACCTCGTGAACGGCTGCTGCTGGGACGCCAGCCGCACCTACAAGGTCCTCAAGGACATCGGGCACCCGTACGGCGCGCTGCCGAAGAGAGATACCAATAACCTGGCGCCGCGGCTCGGCGTCGCCTACGACCTTCATGGCGACGGGACCGATGTGCTGCGCGGCAGCTTCGGCGTCTTCTACGGCACCGGGATCATCACCTCTGCCTACTTCTCGAACCTTGAGCAGCAGGAGACGATGTTCGTGCGGTCGACCATTCAGAACTCGGCGATCGGCCAGGGGCCGCTCGCGAACTATGTCTACGGCGTGAGCCCGCTGCCGGCGGGGCCACCGTTCGCGCCAACCGAGTTCCTGCTCGGCGGCAACGCCCAGGGGCAGTGGTACACGCCCGATTTCGCAGACCCGCGCTCGATGAACACGTCCGTTGGATTCTCGCACCTGCTCAGTCCGACGACGGTCCTGTCGGTCGACTACCTGCACGTGCTGACGCAGAACGGGTGGCGCTTCCTGCCGATCAATCCGCTGCTCGACACCGACAACAATCCCGCCACGCCGCGCGTGCGGGCGCTGTCGGCGGACCTGCAGCGCGTCTACGGCGACCCGGCGCTCCTCGGTCCGACCAACATCCTGTGTTCGTGCAATCGCGGGTTGTACGACGGGATTGACGTGCACTTCGAGCGCCGCCTGGCCCAGACGGCGATCACCGTCAACTACACGCTGGCCTGGGCACGAGGGATGGGCGGATCCACCGACTTCACCACGCAGGGCGGTCATGTCGGACCGGAAAGTCCGGACGCGCTTGGCGGCCCGATCTACGAAGACTACGAATGGGGACCGACGATCGTGGACGAACGGCACCGCGTGACGATTGCCGGCGTGATCCCCCTGCCGTGGGACATCGACGTGGCGCCGTCGTTCACCGCGGCCTCGGCGCGGCCGTACACGCAATTCAGCGCGCCGAGTCCCACGGGCGCCGGATCCTTGTATCTTCGTGACGAGAGCGGGCAGCCGCTCGGCCCGAACAACGCACGCGGCAAGGCGCTGATCAGCGCGAACGCGCGTGTGACGAAACAGATCCCGATGGGCGCAGCCCGGCGGATCTCGCTCTTCGCGGAGTTCTACAACATCCTGAACCGCGCGAACTTCGGCAACAGCTACGGCGGCAGCGCGTTCGCGCCGGCAACCTACAACAAGCCGACCGGCTATCTTGGCGGGATCGGCTCGACGACGACGCTGCCGATCTCCTTCCAGATCCAGTTCGGAGGCCGGTACTCGTTCTAAGGTGAGGCGTACGCGTGGCGTAAAACGACAGCAACGTGCCGGCGGGATACCGGCCGCGCCGGCGCCGCAGGTGATTCGTCTGTCGGCGGCGCGGGCGCTTCTGCTGCCGGTCGTCTTCACGGTGCTGCTCGCCGGGTTCGCGCTGCTCCCGTCGATCACCGGGAGACCGGCGCTGCAGGCGTCCATCCTCGTTGCGAGCGCGGCGCTCCTTGCCTGGACGGTAGTCCTTGCCGCGTGGTCCGCGCGGCGCCCACGCACCTTCACGCTCGAGGTCAGCCTGCGCAAGCAGCATTACCTGCAGGCCTGCGCTCAGGCAGCCATCCTCGTGTATTGGGGCATGTACTGGCCCGAGGTCCCTGCCGCCGCTCCGCTCATCGCCGCGCAACTCGTCTTCGCCTACGCTTTCGAAGCGCTCCTCGCCTGGTCGCACCGGGATACCCACACGCTGGGATTCGGCCCGTTCCCGGTGATCTTCAGCACCAACCTTTTCCTGTGGTTCAAGCCCGACTGGTTTTACCTCCAGTTCCTGATGATTGCGGTCGGCTTCGCCGCCAAGGACCTGATCCGGTGGACCAAGGACGGCCGCCGGGTACACATCTTCAATCCCTCGTCGTTCACGCTCTCGGTGTTCTCGCTGGGCCTGCTCGTGACAGGCTCGACGCATCTCACGTGGGGACCGGAGATCGCCACGACGCAGCTGATGCCGCCGTACATTTACCTGCTGATCTTCCTGGTCAGCCTGCCCGGGCAGTTCCTATTCGGCGTCGCGCTGATGACGCTGTCGGCCGTCGCCACCACCTACGCGTTCAGCGCGATTTACAGCGCGGTCACGGGCACGTATTACTTCATCGAGCCCTCGGTGCCGATCGCGGTCTTCCTCGGCATGCACCTGCTGTTCACCGATCCGTCAACTTCGCCTCGAACCGAATCTGGCCGCGTCGTCTTCGGCGTGCTGTACGGACTGAGCGTCGTCGCGCTGGTGGAGGTCCTCGAGCGGGCGGGTGCACCGACCTTCTACGACAAGCTGCTCAGCGTGCCGCTGCTGAACCTGGCGATCCAGGTGATCGACCGCGCCGCGCGGTCTGCGCTGCTGCGGCGGTTCGACCTGGCGGCGATCGGCCGGACATGGTCGCCGCGGCGCAGGCACGTGACGTTCATCGCCGTCTGGGCGGTGCTCTTCGCCGTCATCCAGGTCCGGACGGCGGCCGACGTGGCGCTCGCCCGCGGCGACATCTTCATGTATCACGGCCGGGTCGACGAGGCGCTCGCGTCGTATCGGGAGTTCATCGACGCGCGGCCGGCCGAGGCGGTCGGGCACAGCAAGATCGGATCGGCGTTGCTCCGCGCCGGCCGGCCCCACGAAGCGCTGCCCCCGATCAGACGCGCGGCCGACCTGCAGCCCGATGACGCGGAAACCCACAACAACCTCGGCTTGGCGCTTCTGCAGACCGGACAGGCCGTCGAAGCGGCGTTGGCCCTCGAGCGCGCCGTGACGATCCGCCCCGACTACGCCGAAGCACATTACAACCTTGCCCAGGCGCAGGCCGCTGCAAATCTGCCCGGCCGCGCGGCCGACGCGCTGCGGGAGGCGCTGCGCCTCCGCGCTGACTGGCCGGCGGCGATGGGAGCGCTGGCGTGGCTGCAGGTGACTCACGCCGATCCCGGAATCTACGATCCGGAGGAAGCGCTGCGTCTGGCAACGCGCGCCGCCGACCTGAGTGGAGGAAAGGACGTGGCGATTCTCGACGCCCTCGCCGCGTCCTATGCCGCCGCCGGCCGCTTCGACGAGGCGGCGCAAACCGCCGAGGCCGCCGCCGCGCTCGCCGTGCAATCGGCGCCGCATCTCACCGGCAACATCCGCGCCCGCCTTGCCCGCTACCGCTCCGGCCTGGCGCTGGTGAACGCGGCGCGCTGACCTGAAAATGAAAAGGGCTTGACCGTGGCTACTGGACGGAGCTGGGCTTCAGGCGGTAGGCCTTGGTGACAGGGTCCTGGTCGCGGTAGACCGCATGGCAGGCGTTGCACGCCGCGTCGACCCGTCCTGACGCCGCCTTCACCGCCGCGGGATCGACGCGACCGGCGCCGAGCGAGGCGTCGAGGCCGTCCATGCCGTTCAATGCGTCTCTCAGCATCCGGACCGCATCGTCCTTCTGCCGTTCGCGCCAGAACGTGATAGTGATCGCCAGCTGCTCGCGGGCTCGCGTCAGCTGCGCCTTCGCCGACTCGTAGTCGCCGCCGGCAACCAGCTCCGTCACGGCGGCGTAGTTGCGGCCGGCCGCCTGCATGTTCTCGACGAACTTCTCCTCGGTGTAATTCCGGTAGGGATTTTTCTTCTGCGCGGCGGCCGCGTCTCCGACGGCGAGCGCAAGGGCGAGAACTCCGCCCAGTTTCAGCACAAGCGTCATACTCCTCAACGGCCTACTCGAGGTCAGACCGTCGTAAGCCGATCGACCTTGCCAGTGCTGTCGCCGATCTTGTCGACGTCGACGCCCATGAATTCCAGCAGCGCTCACGAAGAGGTTGGTCAGCGGCGTGCCCTTCGGCGTAGCGGATGTAGCGCCCGCCCTTGATGCCCGGCGGCCTGCCCGCCGACCAGCGCGATCGGCAGATCGTCGTGGAAGTGGGTGTTGCTGTCGCTGATGCCGGTGCCGTAGAGGAACAGCGAGTTGTCGAGCATCGTGCCGTCGCCCTCTGGCAGCTTCGACAGCTTGTCGACCAGGTAGGCGAACTGCTGGAAGTGGTACTCGTTGATCTTGTGCAGCCGCTCCAGCTTGGCCGGCTCGTCCTGGTGGTGCGACACCGGATGATGCGAGTCGGCGACGCCGATTTCCGGATACGAACGGCCGCTCACTTCCTTGGCCAGCATGAACGTGCTGACCCGCGTCAGGTCGGTCTGGTAGGCGAGCGCCAGCATGTCCATCATCAGCTTGGCGTGCTCGGCGTAGTCGCTCGGGATCCCGATCGGCTGCTCGACGACCGGCAGCTCGCGTGAGTTCTGGTGCTCGGCCATCTGGATCCGCCGCTCGACGTCGCGGATCGAATCGAGGTATTCGGTGAGGCGCGCCTTGTCGTTCGGGCCGATCCGCATCCGCAGCCCCGCCACCTGCTCGCTGACGAAATCGAGGATGCTGCGATCCTGCTCGATGCGCGCCAGCCGCGCGCCGCGATCGGTGCTGCCGCTGGTGCCGAAGAGGCGCTCGAACACCGCGCGCGGATCGTTCTCGATCGGCAGCGGCGTCGTTTCGTTGGCCCACGCCACGGTGTTGGTGTAGGCGCAGCTGGCGCCGCCGTCGCAGGAGCCGAGCATCGCGTTCGACTCGATGCCGAGCTCGAGCGACGCCAGCTGGGTCTCCTTCGCCAGCTGCTTGGCGGCGATCTGATCCATCGACATCGAGCCGAAGACGTCGGCGCCCGACGTCAGCTTGAACGGCACGCCGGTGAGGAAGGTGCCGGCCGATCGCGCGTGATCGCCGCCGCCCCTGACCCGATTGGCCGGTTCGTCGGCGAGACCGCCGCACAGCAGGACGCGATCCTTGAACGCTGCCAGCGACCGCAGCGTCGGCGGCATCTCCTTGAGCGGCCCCTCCGTCTTCGGGAACCAGTACGGCATCGACATCCCGTTCGGGACGTAGAAGACGCCGAGGCGCCGCACCGGCGCCGCGGCCGTCTTCGACTGCGCGGTCAGCGCCGGGACCATGCTGTCGAGCACGGGCAGCGCCAGCGCCGCGCCAAGGCCGCGCAGCACCAACCGACGAGACAGGTGCATCTTCGTGATGATCACGGGTCGCTCTCCTACTGTGCCGCGGCTCGTCGTCGGTCGGTGCCGCGGCCCGCATCTGGAACTGATCGCTCTGGACGATGCCCTGGATCAGCGTCGACCACCGGTACTCGTTGTCGCGCAGCGAGTGCATCAGCTGGCGGACCACCGGCGCATCCTGATAGCTGAGTCCGCGGCCGAGCGCGTAGATCAGCATCTTCTCGGAGACCGTCCGCACCACCTCGTCGCCGTGGCCGAGGAGCGCCTCGCGGAAGGCCTTCGGACTGGTCACCTGGGCGCCGTGGAACTCGATGTCGGAATCGATGCGCGCGCCGCCGTCGGTCTCGCGGTAGCGGCCGACGGCGTCGTAGTGCTCGAGCGCGAAGCCGAGCGGATCCATCTGCGCGTGGCAGCTCGCGCACACGGCGTTGTTGCGATGCTGTTCCATCCGCTCGCGCAGCGCCGCCGGCTTGCCGCGCGGATCGTTCTCCTTGAGCGGCGGCACGTTCGGCGGCGGCGGCGGCGGCGGCGCGCCGAGCAGGACGTCGAGGATCCAGTAGCCGCGGCGAACGACCGACGTCCGGTCGTTGTACGACGTCACCGTCAGGACGCTCGCCCTGCCCGAGCAGCCCGAACCGATCCTCGTCGGTCAGCGTGACGCGGCGGAAATGGCTGCCGAACACGCCTGCGATGCCGTAATGCTGCGCCAGCCGCTCGTTCAGGAAGGTGTAGTTCGCCCGCAGCAGATCCTGGATCGGCCGATCGTCGCGGACCTGGCTCTGGAAGAACAGCTCGGTCTCGCGCGCCATCGCCTCGCGCAGCGTCGGATCGAACTGGAACTGCTGCGCCGGCTGCTGCGTGCTGATGTTGCGGACCTCGAGCCACTGCCCGGAGAAGTCGTTCAGGAAGCGCGTGCGATCGCTCGTCCGCAGCATCCGCCGACCTGCTGCGCAAGGACCTCCGGTTCGCTCAGCTGCCGGCGCTCGGCCAATCTGCAGCAGTTCGTCGTCCGGGATGCTCTTCCAGAGGAAGAACGACAGACGCGACGCGAGCTCCAGATCGCTCAGGCGGTACGACGCCGTGCGGGTACGCTCGAGCGGTCCTCCTCGACCCGCAACACGAACTTCGGCGACGACAGCAGCGCCTCGAGCGCGCGCGCGATGCCGGTGTCGAAGTCGCGCCCGGCGCGTCCCTTGCCGTAGATCGCCAGCAGCTGATCGACGTCCGCTTCGCGTGCCGAATCCCCGATAGGCGCGCCGCGTCAGGTTGACGAGAATCCTTCGCGCGCACGGCTCTTCGTCGCGGGCGTTCGCCGGCTTGCAGGTGAGAATCTTCTGGCGCGCCGGCGTGTCCGCGGTCGTGCCGGGGTTGAACGGTCCCGAGATCGACATATGTCGAGCGCCGCGGCGCCGCCGCCGCCGATCTGATTGTTGACGCCGCGCCCCAGCCGCTCGGATCCGGGAATCGGTTCGGACTCGACGAATGCCGCCGTCACCGTCCGCGTGCCCGCCTTCACCGGTACACGCACCGTCAGCGCATCGTCCGCGCTGATGTAGTGCTTGTGCACCTGCGGCCCCGAACACGTCGTCTTCCGGAACCGCGATCAGCTGTCCGGGATCGGGCTCCTTGTACTCGCCGCCGATCGTGAAGCGCTTGACGAGCGCCCGGTCGACGCGCAGCTCGATCGACGTGCTCGGCCATGATGCCGTTGATGAGGCCGTCCTGATCGCGCGTCAGGCGCAGCTGGAACGCATACTCGCCGTCGAGCGGAAACGTGTGCTTCACGGCGAGGCCGCCGAACGTGGCGAACGGCATCTCCTCGCCCATGCGCGCGTCCTGCCGCGTGCCGATCTCGACCTTGTAGCGGGTCGTCGCCGGCGCGATTGTCCGGCGTCGCGAGCGCGACGCGGCTGATCTTGGTGCCGGCGGTGATGTAGCGAGCCATCAGCGCCGGGGTGATCGACAAGCACGTCGGCGTTGTTGTCGAACCCGAACCCGGCCATGTCGCTCGGCAGCAGCTCCGAGCCGTTCACCTCGAGGCCGATCAGGTCGTAGACCGCGTTGACGTACTCCGCGCGATTCAACCGGCGCGACACGACGCGTCCCGGATTCGGCTGCCGGCGCGCGTGCGCGTCGAGAGCGTTTTCGAGCGAGACGACGAACGCCTCGAGCGCGGCGGCGTCGGGGCGCGGACGGCCGTGCGGCGGCATCTGCCCCTTGCGCAGCTTGCGGACGACCTTCTCGAGCGTTTCGGCGTGGCTGGAAACGTCGGCGGGATCGACGCTCTCGAGCGAGAGGTTGCCGAAGTTCGCCTTCATCCGCTCGTTGTGACAGCCGACGCAGTACTGACGGAAGACGCCCGGCGACGACGTCGGCGCGGTGGCGGCGCTGCTCTGCGGCGACGCCGCGGGCATCGCCCGAACCGTCGATTGGGGATCGACAGCCATCCAGGTCATCGCCGTCATGGCCATGACCGCGACAGTCGTCAACAGGGTCATCGGACGTCCCAAGCGCTGGCGCATACGGCTTCCTTCACTGCGCAGCGGAACCATCCGCAATCTTAGAGGTGTCAGGCACATAGCGCAACTTCTTTGACCGTTGTCACAACGACCCTGTTCGCGACCCCGGTCGATGCGGTAACATCTCGCGTGACGTGCGCTTACCGGAGACTGCGAACATGAGGCAAAAGCTCGCCGGTTCAGCTGGTTTGGCGGCCTTGATGCTCTTCCTCGCTGCGGAGGGCGGCGGCAGGTGCGGACGACCCGCGGATCGTCGACGCCATGGCGCGACAGAATCGCGATGCGGTGCGCACGCTTGCCAAGCAGGGAGTCGACGTCAACTCCCGCGCCGCCGACGGCACGACGGCGCTCCACTGGGCTGCACACTGGGACGATCTCGACACCGTCGCCTTCCTGCTGAAGGCCGGCGCCAAAATCGACGCGACCGACGATCACGGCGTGACCGCCCTGTCGCTGGCGCGCGAAAACGCCAGCGTCGGCATGGTCGAAGCGCTGCTGAAGGCCGGCGCCAACCCGAACGTCGCGCAGGAGAGCGGGATGACGCCGCTGCTCGATGCGATCAACGTCGGCAAGCCGGACCTGATCAAGCTGCTCATCGCGCACGGCGCGAACGTCAACGCCGCGACGACCAAAGCGAAGATCACGCCGCTGATGTGGGCGATCGGCGATGGTCACCCGGAAATCGCCACGATGCTGCTGGAAGCGGGCGCCAACGTCCAGGCGGTGACGACGGACGGCTTCTCGGCACTGACCTTTGCGGCGCGCGTCGGCAACGTCGAGATCGCGCAAACTCCTGATTGCCCGCGGGCTGCCGGTCAACGAAACCGGACCGGATCGCGTGCACGCGCTGCCGTACGCCGCGCTCAGCGGCCAGGATGCCTTCGCGCTGTTCCTGCTCGAGCAGGGCGCGGATGCGAACGCGACGCTGAGCGGCGTCACGGCGCTGCATGCCGCGTCAGGCGGCGCGGCCCAGTTCGTCGCCGACTGGCAGCGCGCCCGCAGCGGCGGCGTCGGGCTCGGAACCGGGTTCAGCGTGTTCAACGCGGGCGGCGGTGGTGGACGCGGCGCTGGTGGAGGCGCCGGCCGACTGCCGCTGATTCGCGCGCTGCTCGACAAGGGCGCTCGCGTCAACGAGCCGGTCACCACGTCCGCCATGGCGCAGAGCTACATCGGACGGCCAACCAAGGGCGCGTTCGAATCGTTCTCGTGCGGCACCGGTGATTTTCGCGGCGCGACGCCGCTCTGGCTCGCCGCCTTTGCGGCCAACGGCGGCGGCGGCACGCTGGATTTCAGCGGCGGCGACAACTCTGCAGCGGCGGCTGCCGCCGGACCGCCGCGGAGCGGGACACCCGCGACTGCGGTGATCGAGGCGCTGCTCGCCGCCGGGGCCGACTTGAAGCTGACGAGCGACGATGGCACGACCCCGCTGATGGTGGCCGCCGGCCTCGGCCGCTGCACGTTCAATCCGAACATCAATCGCGGCGGGCGCTCGCCGAGCGCCGAAGCCGCGGTCACGGTCCTGCTCGACGCCGGCGCCGACATCAACGCCGTCAACGAAGCCGACTTCACCGCGCTCCACGGCGCGGCGTTCCGCGGCCTGAACGAAGTCATCAAGATCCTCGTGGACCGCGGTGCCAACATCAACGCCCGCGACTACCGCGGCCGCACGGCGTTCCGGATCGCCGAAGGATCGAAGCAGTCGTTCCAGTTCCAGGCCTACTCGGACACCGCCGCCTTCATCAAGTCGCTCGGCGCAGACACGACGCTCGGTGTTCCCGGCACTGTTCAGGAGCGCATGCGGGATATTCCAGCGGCGAAGGCGCCGTAGGAATCTCACCGTGGATGTCGCGCGTCGATGCTCCAGCGACCGCAGCGATCTTCGCCGCCGCCAAACGTAATGATGTAGACGAAGCCACCCCGCACGGGAACGGGTGTGCGCAGGAGCAGATAGTCCACTTCGTTCGGCAGCCACCCGCTCTCGGTCTGCCGGTAGACGTATCCCTGATTGCTGGTGAACGGCAACTGCGCGGCCGTGACCACGAGTTGACCGTCGTCCTGGATCCGGAATCGGGCGTACTCACGCAGGCCGGGTACGCCTTCAGGCGGACGGGGCAGATCCTCACAGGCGTTGTCGCCCGCTCGGATCAGCGCGACTTCCTCGACCAGCCGGCTGTCTGCAGCCGCCGCCTTGTCGACGACCCTCGCGATCGCCAGGCGGTCGCCCGCCGCAGTAAGTTGCAGACCGGCAAGGAGCGTCAAGAGGACGTGGTTCGTCACGGGGCGATTTTTGCCCGGGGTTGCCAGGGCCGAACGATCCACAGCATGATCGCACGATCCCCGCCGCCGGTCGCAAGCGTGCGACCGATTGGTTCCGGTTGACTGACGTGCGGGCGGTCTCTATAGTCTGCGCGAACTGCTCTCTGACGCCTGATCAAGCGCGCGTTTGTCGAGGACACTTCGAGGAGCCAGGAATGATCAATGGACTTCGAACTCGTTCCAGAAGCAGTTCGGAGCGCGATATAGTCTCTAGCGAAAGCGTGGTCGGGTACAACCCAACTGCAATCGGAGGATCGATGCATGCGCGCTCGCTCGTGACCGGATCCCTGCTGGCGGCGGCAGGAGTCGTCTATGTCCTTGCCGTCGGAGCAACGGCGGCACAGCAGCCGCAGGCGGCTCAACACGCCGGCGAGTACAGTCCAGGCTGACATTCAGTCCGGGTCCGTCGTCTACGCCCTGCAATGCTCGCAGTGCCATGGTCCGACCGGGGATCAGGTGGGTGGCATCGATCTGCGGAGCGGGCGGTTTCGCAACAACGTCGCGAACGACGACGACCTGCGACGCATCATCACCAACGGCATTCCCAACACGTCGATGCCCGGCCGCAAGCTCGCCCCGGCCGAACTGACAGCGGTCGTCGCCTACATCCGCAACATGCGCGACTTCAACACCACGGTCGTCAAGCTCGGCGACAGCGGACGGGGCCGCACGCTGTTCGAGGGGAACGGCTGCGGAGGCTGTCACCGGATCGGCACAACCGGATCGCGGGTGGCCTCCGACCTGAGCGAGATCGGCAGCTCGCGGAGCCCCGGCAGCCATCCAGCAGGCGCTGCTGGATCCCAGCAGCATGATGATGCCCATCAACCGGCCGGTGCGCGTCGTGACCAAGGACGGGCGCACGATCAACGGCCGCCGGCTGAATGAAGACACGTTTACGATTCAGCTCCTGACCGATAAGGAACAGCTCCTGACGGTGCAGAAATCCGATCTGAAGGAGTTCAGAATCCTCACGACGGCGTCGATGCCTTCCTACAAAGACAAGCTCGGTCCGCCGCAACTCGCCGACGTCGTCGCATATCTCGCCTCGCTCCGTGGACCCGGGCGAGGGGCGGCCGGAGGCCGACAGGGCGCGCCGCCGCCAGGGGCTGGAGCCCCGCAAGGTGGAGGCCGGCAGGGAACGCCTCCGCCGCCACCGCCTCCTCCAGGACGATGAAGCTGAAACCGTTGGACGGCGACGCGTTCGCCATCACGCAGGACTAGATCATGAGAAGACGCTTACTGCTCGTGCTGCTGTTGTCGTCGCTGGTTCCGCTCGCCACGCAGGCGCAGGTCACGTACGACCGGCTGCTGCGAGCGGCCGCAGGAACCTCAGAACTGGTTGACCTACTCCGGCGGCTACTCCAGCCACCGCCACAGCCTGCTGACGCAGATCGATCCGACCAACGTCAAGACGCCTTCAGCAGGCGTGGGTGTTCCAGGGCGACGCCTCGCTCCAGAATTTCGAGGCCACCCCGATCGTCGTCGACGGCGTGATGTACTTCACGCAGCCGATCAACGACGTCGTGGCGCTCGACGCGAAAACCGGCCGGGTGTACTGGATCTTCCGCCACAACCTCCCGGCCGACATCAAGCCGTGCTGCGGATCGGTGAATCGCGGCGTCGCCGTTCTCGGCGACCGCGTGTTCTACGGGACGCTCGACGGGCAGCTCGATCGCGCTCGACGCGAAGACCGGGCGCGAGCTCTGGAGGAACACGGTCACGCCGAACTACGCCGACGGCTATTCGCTGACGATGGCGCCGCTCATCATCAAGGACAAGGTGGTTGTCGGCGTCGCAGGCGGCGAGTTCGGCATCCGCGGCTGGGTAGCGGCGTTCGAGGCGACGACCGGGAAAGAGGTCTGGCGGTTCAACACCGTGCCCGGGCCTGGCGAGCCCGGCCACGACGGCTGGCCAGGTGATTCGTGGCAGACCGGCGGCGGGCCCGTGTGGCTGACCGGCTCGTACGATCCCGATCTCAACCTGACCTACTGGGGCGTCGGCAATCCCGGGCCGGACTGGAATCCCAAGCAGCGGGAAGGCGACAACCTGTACTCGTCATCGGTGATCGCGCTCGACGCCGACAGCGGCAAGCTGCGCTGGCACTATCAGTTCACGCCGAACGACGGCTACGACTACGACTCGGTGCAGATCCCGGTGCTGGTCGACATGAACTGGCGCGGCAGCCCCAGGAAACTGATGTTGTGGGGCAACCGGAACGGGAATTTCTACGTGCTCGATCGCACCGATGGGCGATTCCTGCTCGGCAAGCCGTTCGTGAAGGTGAACTGGATGAGCGGCTTCACGCCGAACGGCCGGCCGATGCAGACGCCGCAGCCGGCCGGGACGCCGACGTTCCCGGGCAATCAGGGCGGCACGAACTGGTATTCCCCGTCGTACAGCCCGCGCACCGGCTTGTTCTACATCCCGATCTGGGACAACTACGGGTCGATCTACTCGCCGCAGGACGCCAAGTACACGCCGGGTCAGGTCTTCGGGGGCGGCTTTCCGCGTCCGCACGTGCCGGTGCCTGGCGCACCGGCGACGCCGACGCTGCGGCGCGGTGCGATCAACAACTGGACCGAGGCCGTCAGCAACGGCGCCGTGATTGCGATCGATCCGCAGACCGGCGATCGGAAATGGACGTACTACATGACCGACGTCACCGACAGCGGCGTGCTGACCACGGCGTCGGACCTCCTGTTCACCGGCGGCCGCGAGGGCTACTTCCAGGCGCTCGACGCGCGCAGCGGCGACCTGCTGTGGAAAATGAATCTCGGCGGACAGATGGCGGCGGGTCCGATGTCGTATCAGGTGGACGGCCGGCAGTACGTGGCGATCGCCGCCGGCCGCGGGATGTTTTCGTTCGCGCTGCCGGAGTAGGCGGCCGCTGAATGCAATCGGTCGAACTCACACTTCTGGGCAAACGCGAGCAGTACACATGACGGACGCGATCAACATCCTGGTACAGCAGTTTCAGAACGGACAACTCAGCCGCCGCGAAGTCGTGACCGGCCTGGCAGCGTTGTTCGCGGCCGCAACCGGGAGTGCGGCGCAAACGCCATCCCCGCCGGTCGCAGCCCGCACGCTGAACCACGTCTCGATCAGCGTGACCGACATCAAGCGATCGGTCGACTTCTACCAATCGCTGTTCGGAATGCGGATCATCAGCCAGCAGGGAACGGGCAACAACCCGATCGCCGGCGGCGACGGCAGCGTCGTCAACCTCGCACCTGGCGCGGGACCGGAGTTCCTCGGGATCTACCAGGGCAAGCCGGTCGGCGATATCGGCCACTTCTGCTCTGGGCGTGCAGAACTTCGACGCGGATCGCGTCCTCGCGGCGCTTCAGGGCCGAGGCGTCAAGGGGTCGATCCGGACACGAGGGCAGTCGAGGGAAATCTTCCTGACCGATCCCGACAACATCAGCGTGCAGCTGACCGACGCCAGCTACTGCGGCGGGAGCGGCCTGCTCGGCAACGAGTGTAAGTAGCCCGCGCCTCGCGGGCGTTCAGCGATTCCTCGAGACGTACTCGCGCATTCTGCCGTTGCGCGAGTTCATCACTGTAAAGCTGCCGTCGTCGCGCGCCACCACGCGGAGGTAGTGCTCCGTGGTGTCGTCCGGATTGGCGATCAGCTCCTCGGACGTATTCAGGTCGGGGCCGCCCGGATCCGACGTCTCGAGCAGACGCACGATACCGGGCCGCGGCACCGAGTAGTGCAGCTGCCAGACGTCTTCGATCCCGGGCGACGTCTTCATCGTCATGAAGTGCTCGCGCGACGCGCCCTTCTTGCCGGCGTTGTTGATCACGGCGACGCGCGGCCGCAGCGCATGGACCAGCGCGGGCGATCCGGATCCGTTCAGGCCGTGCCGGGTCGACACGTAGAGATCGACCGTGCCGATCCGATTGTTCGGGCAGGCGAGCTCGTTCTCCTTGTTCCAGGTGAGATCGCCGAGGTCGATCATCCGGAAGCGGCCGAGCGAGACGACGACGCCGACCGAGCGCGCGTCTTCGGTAGGGTCGGCTTCTTGTGGCTTGATGTCGCGACAGAGCGGGTTCGCGGCGCCGCCCCCGGCCGGTGGCTGCGCGATCGGCGTTCCAGCCGCGATCACGACCTGCACGTCCAGCCCCGCGATCGGCACCTTGTCGCCGGCTTTGACCACAAGGTGGCGACCCTTCTGCCGGAAGCCCGCGTAGGTCTGAAACGCCGCGACCGACTGCTTTCCCGTCTCGGCGATCTCGCCCGAGTCGACGAAGGTCCGGACCGGGATCAACGTGGTCAGGTCCGGAATGCTCCCGAAGTGATCGAGATGGAAGTGGGTGTTGAGGAAGTAGTCGATCCGCGTGATGCCGGCGGTCATCGCGGCCGCGGCGATGCGCCGCGCATCGCGCGTGCCCGGAAACCCGGCGTCGATCAGCATCGACTCGCCGCCGGGCGAGACGACGAGGGTTGCCTGCCCGCCCTCGACGTCGATCGAGTAGACCTCCATCGGCCTGGGCGCCTGCGCCCGGCCCGGTGCAACCGCGAACCCGGCGGCAAGCGCGGTGGCAGCCACCAGGGCGACCGGCAAGCGATGCATGGCGTTACTTCCTTGCTTCAATCAGCTCGAGCGCGAGCCCGTCCAGGTCCTCGATCATCACGGCGCGCGTATCGCCCAGCTTGTAGGGTCCCTCGATAATCGGGACCTTGCGCGCCTTGAGATGCGCGATCACCGCGTCCAGACTCGGATAGGCGAAGCCGAGATGGTCGATGACCTGACCGCGCGACTTGGTGAGCGGCTGATCGTTGCCGGGCCCGCAGCGGCCGTCGCGGCACTGGCGCGGATACGCCGGGAAGCTGCCGTTGGCAAAGCGCACGGTCCCAATCGGGATCCGCAGCTGGCCCATGCGCATGAACGTCGGGTAGCTCACCTCGCCGACCGGCACGTTGCACGGATCCCAGCGCCCGTCTTTCATATTCGCGTTCGCGTTCACCGGGATCTGAAACCCGAGGTTCTCGGCGTACCAGTTGGCGGCGCAGAGCGGCTGCTCGTGCCACATGTGGGTGTGGTTCCAGAAGCTGTCGCTCTTGCCCGCCGTCACCTCGACGAGCATGCCGTCGGGATCGACGAAGTAGAAGAAGTCGAGCGCGGCGGTCGGCGACGGCCGCGGCGCGGCCTTCTCCTTCTCCGCCCGTTCGCGCATCGCCGTGCGCGTGAGCAGCGCGTCGCCCATCGGGAGGTCGAGCGCGTGCAGCGCGGTCTGCTTGCCGTCGGCACCGCCGTACAGCTGGAGATACGCGAACTGCCGGCGATCGAGCTTCTCGAACCGCTCGCGGGCGGCGTTGGTGTTCGGCCCGGAGAAGGTCGATCCAAACGTCCAGAAGGCGCTCTGTGGCACGGAGCGCTCGGCTTTGCGGTCGAATCCGCCCGGCGCCGGCTTCGCGACCTTTGAATAGACCAGGTAGATCTCATCGTGGAACGCGGGCAATCCGGCAAACGTGGTTGTCTGGCCTTTCGGCCAGTACTGCCGGTACCACGCGAGCGATGCCTCGGGATTCACCGAGTTCACATGAATGTGATGAAGCGCCGGCATCGGCAGCCCGTCACCGGCGGATCCCTGCTGATACCCCGCCAGGCCCGCATACCAACCCGCTATCGTCAGAGCAGCGATCGCGACGTGCGATTTGCGCATATCACCTCCGAGTCAAAAACGGTCGCAGCAGCCTACACCAAGGGATGACGACGTGATTCAGGCCGGACCGGCGGCCGTAGGAAAGCCGTCCTCTCGTTAGAAGGACATCCGCACGCCGAACTGCGCCTGGAACGAGTTCGGCAGCGTCGACACCGCCCCGGCTCCTCCCAGATAGCCAACCGGCTGGTTATAGGTCGTCGGCGCCTGCTGGTTGCCGCCGAGCTGATTGCCGAACGGCGGACGATTGGTCAGGTTGTAGAGCTCGGCGAACACGCCGAGGCGCTGTGTGCCGCTGAACGTGAAGTTCTTCGTGATCCGCGCGTTGACGTTGAACAGCGGCAGGCCGCGCGCGTTGTTCACGTCGCACGGCACCTGGCCGGCGCCGAAACCCACGTCGGCGCTGTTGCCGGACGGGCACAGCACACGCAGGTTGCCGTCCCCGCTCGGGTTAGGAATTCGGCTCTGCGTATACGGCCGGGCCGATGCCGCGACGAGCGTCGGCGAGAGCTCGAAGCCCCAGCCGATCGGCACCACGCCGCTGAGCGTGACACGGTGACGCTCGTCGAACGCGGTCGGGCCGTACTCCCAGGGCGCGTAGATGTCGCCGCCGGTAACGCTTGGAGTCTGCGGGGCCGCCGAGCCCTGCCGCGCGGCGCCGTCGGTCACGCCGCCCATGCCGTCGGCGTAGGCGAGCACGTAGTCGGCGCGGATCGCCGTCGCCGCGCCGAAGCGCTTTTCGAAGTGGACGACCATCTCGTCGTAGGTCCCCTCGTTGACCGAGGCGATGATGTTGACCGGGCCCATCAGCGTCGCATCGCCGTAAACGCGCAGCGTCTCGGCGGTCAGCGGACGAACGCGAGTCGTCGCCGGATTGCCGTCGTGGTCGAGCAGCGGGTTGATGTTCAGCGTCCGCCACCCGTTCCTGCCGTTATACCGGGAGTAGTCCACGGCGATGACCGTGTTCTGCGCCAGCACGTGCGAGTAGCCGACGGCGAACTGGTCGGTCTCGAAGTCCTTGAGGGCGGGGTCGTACCACGCGCCCACGTTGTTGCCGTTGCGCGGGAACTCGGTGATGTCCTTGGGCACCGGCGGCAGCGGCGTCACGCCGTAGATGTAGCCGGCGAGCGGGCCCGAGCCGATCGCGCTGTTCGTGCGGTTCTGACGTGAGGAATAGCGTCGGCTTGTCCTGGATCGCGGCGAGATAGTAGGAGTTCTTGATCCCCATCGTGAAGTAGCGGCCGAAGCTGCCGCGCATCACCCGCGAGCCATCCCCCCGCATGTCCCACGCCATCCCGACGCGCGGGCCGAAGTTGTCGGTATCGGTCTGCGGCAGCGCACCCATCGGATGGCCGATGTCCCTGAGCACCTTGTAGGTCCGGTTCTCGGCGTACCGGTTGTCGCCCTGGTTCATGTGCTCGTACACGTCGTAGCGCAGCCCGAGGTTCAGCGTCAGACGTGAACCGATGCGCCAGTCGTCCTGCAGGTAGCCGCTGAAGGTCCAGCTGCCGTACGAGTCGTAATTGCCGATCGGCTCGCCGGTGAGCGTAATCGCGCGGACGATGCCCGGCGTCTGAAGCCCCTGTGGATAGAGGCCGTTCGAATTGCTCAGGATGATCGAGGGATCGTGGAAGAAGCTGATGCTGCCCGGGCTGCCGGGCCCGTAGATCCCGCCGTGCTTCGGCAGGTACGCGTAGTCGACGCCGAACTTCCACGCGTGGCGTCCGGTCTGGATGGACGTGTCGTTCCGGAACTGCCACTTGTCCTCGAAGTTGTACCAGTTCGGGAAGCCGCCGCCCGACACCGGTCCAGTCGACACGGTCGGGAACACGAGCTTCTGGATCAGACATCCCTCCGCAAGCGGACAGTCCGGATACTCGTTGTTGTGCGTCCAGGTCAGGAACTGCGCGGTGAACTGGTTGACGACCGAGGGACTGGCGATCCACGACCAGCCGGACGACAGGTTCAGCAGGTCCTGCCCGTTCCGATCGAGGCGCGGCGCGTAGTCGAGCATCGCCGACCCGGAACCGCCGAAGGTGTTGTCGAGGTAGCCGTACTGCCCTGCGTACCGGACGAAGAAGTTATGTTCCGGACCCGAGTTGAAGTTGACCTTGCCCTGGAGCAGGACGTCGCGCGCCGGCTGCGGCAGCGTCGGCGACGCGAGCACGCCGATGTTCAGCGGCACCAGCAGGTCGAGCTCACGCTTGACCGCGACCGGCCGCGGCCGCTCGATGTCCTGCACGATGTGCTCGAAGGCGCCGAAGAACCACGCTCTATCGCGCAGCACCGGGCCGCCGAACGATCCGCCGAGTTGCGTGCGCAAGAACGGCGGCTCGCCCGATCCGCCGTTCTCGGGCTGCGAGAAGTAGTCGTTGGCGACCGTCGAGTCGTCGCGATAGAAACCGAACGCCGACCCCGAGAACCGGTTGGTGCCCGACTTCGTCGCGACGAGCACGGCCGCGGTGCCGCGGCCGTACTCGGCCTGCGCGCCGGTCTTGAACACCTGGAACTCCTGGATGCCGTCGAGCGAGTACGCGAGGCTGGCGCCGCCGCAGTGATCTTCCTTGTTGTCCACGCCGTCGACCACCATGACGACGTTCTGTCCGCCGCCGCCGCCGACCGACACCCACGACACGCTCTGGCCCTTGGCCGAGACCGTCGCCGGCACCTCGCGCGCGCCGGGCAGCATCGTCATGAGGGCGGAGATGCTGCGGTTCATCATCGGGAGCTGCGCGACCTCCTGCTGGCGAATCGACGAGGACAGCACCGCCTGCGTCGACTCGACGAGCGGCGCCTGGCCGCTGACCGTGATGTTTTCCTGGAGCGCCGCGATCCCGAGCTTCAGCTCCAGGGACATGTTGGCGCCGATCAGCACCTCGACGCCTTCGCGCTCCTGCGCGCTGAATCCGGTCAGCGTCGGCGCGCACGCTGTACTTCCCGGGCAGCAGCGCCGGCACGGAATACAAGCCCTCTTCATTGGTGACCGTCTCACGCACAGTGCCGGTCGCGGCGTTGGTCACGGTAATGGTGGCACCGGGGAGCACAGCCCCGGCCTGATCGACGACACGGCCGCTGATGGTCGCCGTCGCCTGTGCCAACAACGCACTGCTCGCGAACAGGCACAAGGCCACTGCGAGCCCGACTTTCTTGAGCATGGATGGGCCTCCTCCGAAACACCGTTTCGACGCGTGCACCGGGACGCGAGCGTCCTCAGTGGGACGCGCGGACTATAGGGCTCCCGGACAGCACGGTCAAGGGTCAACGCGGCTGCGATTCGTTAGGACCGTGAGAATGCGGCTAGCCCCTAGCCTCCAGCCCCTAGCCTCTAGCCCCTCTCAAAAGTTCAGCTGCGCCCCGAACTTCAGGATCCGCGCGTCGAGGATATTCGTCGGCCGCCGATACTGGGCGCCGTACCGTGAGTTGATCGAGAGAATCGCCGCATTGTTGAAGATGTTGTAAGCGTCGACCATGCCCTGGAGCCTGATGCGGCCGAACTGGAAGTTGCGGATCACCCGCAGGTCGGTCTGGTACAAGCGGCCTTCGAAGACCGTCCCTGGCTGCATGACGTTGTTGATGGTGACCGTGGTCTGCGCCGCCGGAGAGGTCGCGGCCGAGCGTCGGCCTCACTTCGGCGTTGGTGGCGACGTAGCTCGCCGTGACTGGAATCCCGGGCAGGCTCTGGAACACGCCGCTCAGCTGCAGTTCCCACCACGGGAGCGGGTAGCTGCCCGAGAACTTCACCTGCGGCTGCCACAGCGGCGGGTCGACGCGGCAGAAGCTCTGTTGCTGCGGCGAATCCACGACATAGCATTCGTCCGTCAGGGTGCGGCCGGTGCTCAGTCCGCCCTGGACGAACGCGCCGACGCCGAACCGCGCATTGAGCGTCGCGTCGAACCCGTCGTAGATCTCCAACTGCTCGCCAAAAGTCGACGCCGAGCGCACCAGGATGTTGCTGGTATTGCCGAACTTGTTCTGGTTGATGTTGTACAGCCCGCAGACCTGGTTGCCGCCGCCGTCCGGCAGCCGCCCGTCGGCCGGTAGCGTGACGCAGTAGTGACTGTAATCCGTCTGCTCGACGTTCAGGTTATCGGTCGCCCGGAAGTTCGCCCAGCTCGTGCGGTAGTAGCCGAGGTTCACGGCCATTCCGGATCGCAATTCGTGCTGAAACACCAGCGACCCTGCCCAGGACTTGGGGTGATTCTCGAGCAGCGTGTCCTCGGCATAGCGCGTGGTGACGATGGTCTTGCCGAAGTTCTGGTTCGAGAACTGCTGGCACTCGCCGTTGGCCAGCGGATTGGCGAGATCGCAGTCGGGAAAAAAGTCGCCGTCGCCATCGGTCCAGCCGCGATTGGTGCTCGGGTTCGAGGCGGCGAGCGGGTTGTTGGCATCGGCGGTGTTCAGGATCTCCTCGCCGACATATCGACCGAGCGACGCTTTCACCGCCGTCTTGCCATTGCCGAACACGTCGAAGATGACGCTGCCGCGCGGCGACCAGTCGTTCCAGCAGGGCACGCACGTCACCTCGTCGAAATTCCGCTCGCCGATGAACGGGCCCGCCGGCAGGCGCTGTGCCGGAACGTACGAATTCTGGTAGTCGAACCGCAGCCCGGCGTTGACCGTGATGCGGCTGAGCGTCCACTGATCCTGCGCATACGCACCGAGCTGCGCCCGCATATTGGCGCGGTAGGTCAGCGGGTAGGCCGCCATCGTCAACTGCGTTGGCGAACCGTTTCTGAAGGCGTACTCGATCGGCGCGCCCTCGTTGACATACTCCTTGTAGCCCTGCCGCAGCTGCAGCCCGGTCTTGAAGTTGTGCGCGCCGGTCACGTACGACATCGAGAAGCGCGAGTTCTGGATGAAGTTGTACTTCTCGCCGTATCCGGCGCTGGCGGCGGTCGAGTTGACGCCGACCGATCGGTAACGAAGGCTGTTTGACTGCTCCACGACGCTGATCGTCTCGAGCGGCGTTTCGTCCTGGGGGAACGGACCGTAGCCGAGCCAGTTGCTCGCGGTGCCGGCCGAAAACAGCAGCCGGCTGGTCGCCGTGGCGCTC
The DNA here is from genome assembly GCA_963825245.1 of uncultured Acidobacteriota bacterium. Lineage (GTDB taxonomy): Bacteria > Acidobacteriota > Vicinamibacteria > Vicinamibacterales > CAVVIG01 > CAVREM01. The sequence goes on along the minus strand of CAWGSJ010000006.1, from coordinate 50,746 downwards.
CACGTGACGCCGAGCACCTTCGGGTAGTACTCGCGCCGGCCCGACGCCTCGGGCGCCAGCGTCGAACTCACACTGCGATGGCAATCGCAGCGGTACTCCCAGTCGTAGGACACGTTGAACTTGTTCTTCTGCGTGGCCTGCAGGGTGAAGCGGTTCGTGGTGACGACGTTGTTGAAGTCGTCGTTGGCAGGGCGCGAGACGTCGGGCGCGTACGTCCACGCGGTCGGCGTCAGGTTGTAGTACGCGCCGACGACCGCGTTGGCGCTCCCCCACGATCGGGTCGCGTGATGGAACCACAGCCGATCGCGGACGATCGGTCCGCCGAGGCTGCCGTTCGCGTCCCAGATGCGCAGCACCTTGCCGAGATCGCTTTGCGACAACCCCCTGCTGATCAGATCGTCGGTCAGGTTCGGTTTGCTTTGAAATCCAGGCCCCGTGTAGGTGCCGAAGGCCGTGCCGTGGAACTGATTGCCGCCGTCGCGGGGCACGAAATTGACGTAAACGCCGTTGGCCGGCGACTCACCCGGCCCGTTGCCGAGCTCGATCGACACTTCGCCGGCCGACGCCGGGTTCGGTACGAACACGCGGCCGCTGTAGTCGTTGGTCTCGAAGCCGTCCACCAGGGTCTTGTTGTCGCCGGTGCGAGTCCCATGGATCCGCAGCTGCACGTAGGTCTCGCCCTTGCTGCCGCCGACGTCCTGGCCGATCGTCTGCGCCATCGACACGCCGGGGGTCAAGGCGGCGAATGCCTCGAGCGTCTTGTTGGTGGGAATGGTGTCGAGCGCTTCGCGTGTGATCTGATTTCGCGCAGCGGCATTCTGCACGTCGACGACCGGGCTCTGGCCCGACACCGTAATGGTTTCCTCGATGCCGCCGACGCGGAGTTCGCCGTTGACGTTCGCCGTGAAGTTGTTGGGGAGGTCGATTCCGTCGCGCTTGAGCGCGCTGAATCCCTGCAGCGTAAAGGTCACGCTGTAAAGGCCCGGCACCAGCCCGACGATTCGGTACTGGCCCTGCTCGTCGCTGACGGCGCTGCGCGTCCGCTCGATGAGCGCGGGGCTCGAGACCTCGATGGTGACGCCGGGAAGGACGGCCCCGGACGAATCGCGCACCGTGCCGGCGATCGCGCTCGATGCCTGGGCGAAGGCGCTGGTGGCAAGGGTGAGGATGCCGATACCGATGAGGAAAGCCGCCGTAACACAGGATCGCCGCATGTCTGGACCTCCTGCGAAGAAATCGTGCTGGCCGTTCGGTGGCGCCCACTTATACATCAACGGACAGCAGACGTCGGCCCGAAATTGGACCCCCCGCAATGTCGGGCTGGCGGCAGGACCGGCTTCAGGACGTGAGACGTCGGCGGGCATCCGCTAGTTCGGGAAAGTCAGGATCCGCCGACTCCCATCGGCGAACCGTTTCCCGAAAAGCCTCGCGCGCTGCGTCGCGCTGGCCACGCTCGTCGGCGACGAGCGCGCGCGCATACCACGTGCCGGCATACTCCGCGTCGTGCCGGCGCATCTCGTCGGCCATCTCGGCCGCCAGCGTCCAGTCGCCGCTGTCGCGCGCCGCACGGGCGACGGCCTCCAGCGCGAAGAGGGTTTGCACCCAGGCGTCAGGGCCCGACTGCGCACGCAGCTTGGCCGCGGCGCCGCGAAGCATGGAGCGCGCGGCCTCGGTCTGTCCACTGCGCAGCAAGTGCTCGCCTTGCGCGAGCTCGAGGTCCGGCACGAGGATGCCGCCGGAGACGCCGATCGCTCGCATCTGCCGAAGCGCCCGGTTCCCGGCATCGGCGGCGTCCTGCGGCTGCCGCAACGCCGTGAACGCCCGGGTCGCCAGGATGTCGCCGAGCGCCTGGACGAGCGGCTGCGGACGTCGATTCAACGCACGCGCCGCCTCCAGCGCCTCCTTCGCTCGTCCTCTCGCCAGCAGGAACAGCGGCCACTCGCGCCGATTCAGCTCGTCCGCCGCGCGGAAGGACGACGGCACCTCGAACGCCCTGTTGATAACGGCCTCGGCCGCACGGACCTGGCCTGAGTACTGATACGACGAGCCAAGCAGATCGAGATTGTGCCGATAGTGCCAGTCGTATTCGGCCGGGATCTTTTCGCGAGTCAGGTACGCCGAGCCGAGGTCGTCTGCCCTGCGGAATTCGTCAATCGCCTCCTTCATGCGGCCGACGCGGCGAAGCACGTGGCCGTGCATGTGGTGCGCGTGCGGTATCGCCGGCGCGAGCCGCACGAACGCGGCTGCGTGCTCGAGCGCGCGGTCAGTGCGCGCGATGTTCTCGTAGGCATGAGCCAGGTAATGATGCGTGGCGAAGTAATCGGGCGCCTGGGGCAGCGCCCGTTCGTAGAACGCCAGCGACGCACTGCCCGCCTCCATACCGTGCGCGTCGTGCGACGGATCCTGTGCGCGTCCAACGAGCAGCAGGATCTCGACTTCCGTCGCATACCGTTTCGCTGCTGCCGCAAGCTGCCTGCGATACTCCTCCGCAGCGGCCGCGTCGCTGCCCGCGCGGAGCTGCAGCGTCCTCAGCTCGACACGAAGGCGCTCGCGCCCGCTCAGCGAGGCGGCCAGCGCCTGCGCGCGAGCCGCCGACGCGCGGGCGCCTTCGGCATCCCCGAGCTCCCCCAACGCGTAGCTGAGGCCCACGTGGGCCAGAGCCACCCGCCCATCGGCGCGGAGCGCCTCGTTGAACGAACGCGCCGCTTCGATCCAGACAAAGGAGTGCAGGTAGGCGAGGCCTTGATCGTAGAAGGCTTGCGCGGTCTTCGACGAGGTCGTGACGACCTCGTGTGCCCGACCTATCCCGTCACGCAGCGGAACCGGCCGTTGCACGAGAGCGGTCAAGCCTCCTGAGCCGTCGGAGGGTTTGCTGCGTTGCACGCCGGACGCGCCGGACAACGCTCCGGCAGTGAGCGCGGCACTGACTGCAACCGCCGCCGGCAGCAGGAAGGCCCTCATGGGACCGCGCCGCTATTGGGCGCCTCCAGACGCCGCAACAGTTCGGCGGTGGGTTTCCGCTCCTCAGCCGACAGCCCGAACAGGCCGAGCGGACCGCGGGGCTGCGTGGACGTGGCCATCCCCAGGGCGGTGAGCTCGCGCTTGTTCTTGATGTCGAGTTTCGCACCGCGGTCGACGAGCAGCTGCACGACCTTGTTCAGGGCCAACGCGGCGGCAAAGTGCAAAGCGGTGTCGCCGTCGTTGTTGACGGCATTGACGTCGGCGCCGAGATCGAGGGCCGCAGCAACCGCGCCGAAGGTGATCTCTTCGTCCTCGCCCTCGCCTTTCGCGGCGACGTCGGCCGGACCCTGATAGCGCTCGCGCCGGTCGCCCGCCCGGAATGTACCGAGGCCGCGCGTCGGCAGGATCGCGCTCATCAGGACGGTCGTGCCGTCCTTCATCGTCCCACGCAGGTCGGCGCCGGCAGCCGCGAGCGCACGCATCATGTCCGGCTCTCCGAACCGGGCGGCCAGCCAGATCGGCGTCGCGCCGACGAGGTTCTCGTTGAACGCGTAATCCTTGCTGTAGTAGCGGCTCGGCGTCCCCTTGGCCAGAGGCGATGTTCGGATCGGCGCCCTTCGCGACGAGCGCGCGGACGAGCGGCGGATCGCCCCGAAGAATCGCTGCGTGGAGTGCCGTATAGCCGGCGTCCGCGGCGTTCACGTCGGCCCCGCGCTCGATCAGGTAGCCGGCCACGCCGCCGTTGCCGCTGTGCGCGGCGATGATCAGCGCGCTCGTGCCGCCTGGAGCGTTGTCGTTGGCGTTGGCGCCGGCCGCCAGAAGAAGCGTCGCGCTCTCGACGGTCCCGGAGCGCGCGGCGAACAACAGCGGCGTGAACCCGCCGAGGTCCATCTCGGTGACGCCCCTGACGGTGTTCTGATCGCCGTAGCGCGTGTTGACCTGGACCGTCCGGCGCCTGACGCGCGACCGAGCCTTGACGTCCGCCCCGGCCGCGAGCAACCGCTGGACGATGCGATCGTGTCCGCGCGAGACGGCCCACATCAGGGCTGTCTGCCCGTGAGACGGCTCGGCGACGTTCACGTCGGCGCCGCGTGCCAGCAGCGCATCGACCACATCGAGTGCCCCTGCCCGCACCGCGATCATCAAGGGTGTCTCGCCGCTCGCGGACGCCGCATCCGGACGGGCCCCCGCCGCCAGCAGCGCCGTCGCGATCGTCGCGTTTCGGTTCTCGCAGGCCAACGCCATCGGCGTCACGCCATGATCGTTAGCCGCGTTCGCGTTGGCGCCGGCCGCGATCAGCCGGCGGACCAGGGCGAGATCGTCGTAGTGCGCAGCCCAGTGAAGAGCGGACGCGCCGTCCGGTTGTGGGGCGTTGACGTCCGCCTTGCGCGCGAGCAGCGCGTCGATGGTTCGGGCATCCTGGCGTTCAACGGCGTCGGCGAGCCGATGGTCGGCCGCCGCCGGCCGCCATGCACAAGACGGCCGCGGGCAGGATCAGCCAGCCAGATCGACGCCGTGTCGTGCTCTGAGGCATCTGCACTCCCAAGCGGAATCAGCATATTATCTCTGAAAGGCCGCAGCACGCGCCGTTCCGGGCGGGCCTAAAGGCCCGCACTACACTCTGCGGGTCCCTGGCTCTTGAAGATGATTGTTTCGCGCATCAGCGTAGCCGCCGCGATTCTGAGCGGAACCGTCGTCGCAGCGACGTTCTCGTCCCCGTCCGCGCAGACGCCGGCTCCTGCGAACGTCAACGGCGCGGATCCGTCGCGGGCGCTCCTGACCACTTACTGCACCGGCTGCCACAACCAGCGTCTGCGAACCGGCGGCCTCGCGCTCGATGACGTCGACAGCACGCGGATCGGCGCGGATGCCGCGTTGTGGGAGAACGTCGCTCACAAGCTGCGCAGCGGTCAGATGCCGCCCTTCGGCCGGCCGCGACCAGACAAGCCGTCGGTCGACACGTTCGTGGCGAGCCTCGAGCGTGCGCTCGACGAGGCGGCAGCGCGCGCCCCGAATCCGGGACGGCCGGTCACCCATCGGCTGACCAGAACCGAATACGCCAACGCGGTCCGCGATCTGCTGGCGCTCGAAATCGACGCGCGCGGCCTGCTGCCGGCCGACGATACCGACCAGCACGGGTTCGACAACAACTCCGAGGTCCTGTCGCTCTCGCCCTCGCTGCTCGAACGCTACCTGTCGGCGGCGCGCGCCATCACCCGCATGGCCGTTGGCCGGCCACCGTCGGCCGCGGCGATCGAGACCTACACGATCCCGGGACGGCTCCTGCAGGACGACCGGGCCGACGAGCGGCTGCCGTTCGGCTCGCGGGGCGGCGCAGTGATCAGCCACCACTTCCCCGCCGACGGCGACTACACGATCACGATCCGCCTCCAGAAAACGCTCTACAACGCGGTGCGCGGGCTCGCGGATCCTCACCAGCTCGAGCTTCGCGTGAACCGCGAACGCGTGCATACCTTCACGGTGGGCGGTGAGGAGGTGAAGCCGCCGCCGGCCAGCTTCGCCGGCACGCTGACCTGGAACCCGGAGTGGGAGCAGTACGCGAACCACGCCGATGCGCAGCTCACGGCGACGATCCCGGTCACGGCCGGACGCACACTCGGTCGGCGTCACCTTCGTGCGACGGGCCTGGGAGCCAGAGGACGTGGTGCAGCCGCCGCGCACCGGCTGGGGGTTCGGCACCGACGAGATGTACGACGCCAACCCGGCCGTCGAGAGCGTGACCATCGAAGGACCGTTCAAGCCGACCGGCGTGAGCGACACGCCGAGCCGTCAACGGATCTTCAGCTGCCGGCCGAAAACGGTCGTCGGGTGAAGAGGCGTGCGCGCGCACGATTCTTTCCGCGCTTGCCCGGCGTGCGTACCGCCGGCCCGTTGCCGCCGACGATGTCGAGACGCTGGTTGGCTTCTACCGCATCGGACGCGACACGGCGACCCTCAATGGGTCCAACACGGCGACCCTCAATGGGTCGCCTTACAGCTTCGAAGCCGGCATCGAGACGGCGCTGCAGCGCATGCTCGTCAGCCCCGACTTCCTGTTCCGAATCGAGCAGGATCCCCGGAGCGTGTCGGCCGGAGCCGCGTACCGCGTGAGCGACGTCGAGCTTGCGTCGCGCCTGTCGTTCTTCCTCTGGAGCAGTATCCCGGACGACGAGCTGCTCGATCGGGCGGCGAAGGGCACGTTGCGCAATCGCGGCGTGCTCGAGGCCGAGGTGCGGCGCATGCTCCGCGATCCGCGCGCGGACTCTCTGGTCGAGAACTTCGCCAGCCAGTGGCTGCAGCTGCGCGACCTCAGGAACGCGGTTCCGGACCCCGACCTGTTTCCGGAGTTCGACGAGAACCTGCGCGAAGCGTTCCGGCGCGAGACCGAGCTGTTCATCGGCAGCCAGATGCGACGACGACCGCGGCAGTCCCGGAGCTGCTGACGGCGGACTACACGTTCCTCAACGAGCGGCTGGCGCGGCACTACGGCGTGCCAGGCGTCTCGGGCAGCCGGTTCCGCCGCGTGACGATCGCGGGCAGCCAGCGCGGCGGACTGCTGGGCCACGGGAGCGTGCTGACCATCACCTCGTACCCCAATCGGACGTCGCCGGTCCTGCGCGGCAAGTGGCTGCTCGAGAACATCCTCGGCACGCCGCCACCTCCGCCGCCGCCGGACGTGCCCGCGCTGAGCGACAAGGGCGAGGACGGCCAGCGCCAGTCGGTGCGTGAACGTCTCGAGGCGCATCGCCGGAATCCGGCGTGCGCGACCTGCCACGCGCAGATGGACCCGCTCGGCTTCGCGCTCGAACAGTTCGACGCGGTCGGGACGCTGCGCGCGCGCGACGAGGGCAATACGCCGATCGACGCGTCCGGGTCGCTGCCGGACGGGCAGACCTTCGAGGGCCTCGACGGCCTCCGCAGCGTCCTGACCGGCCGGCAGGATCAGTTCGTCGGCACGGTCGCCGAGCGGCTGATGGCGTACGCGCTCGGCCGCGGCGTCGAGTACTACGACCGGCCGACGCTGCGCCGGATCGTCCGCGACGCGTCGCGCGACGGCTATCGCTGGTCGTCGCTCGTCATCGGCATCGTCTCGAGCGCACCATTCCAGATGCGGAGGACCGAATCATGATCGTCACCCGGATGGCGTTGCCGCGGCGGACCGTGCTGCGCGGCATGGGCGCAACACTGGCGCTGCCGCTCCTGGACAGCATGGTGCCGGCGCTCACCGCCACGGCGCAGACGCCGGCCAGCGCTCCGCTTCGCTTCGGCGTCGTCTACGTGCCGAACGGCATGGTGATGCAGGAGTGGACACCCGCCGAGGAGGGCGCCGCCTTCACGTTCCGCGCGGCGATGCAGCCGCTCGAGCCGTTCCGCGACCGGCTGACGGTGCTTTCGGGCCTTGCCAACAACCCGCCGCCGGCGGCCGCGACCGGGGCCGGCGTGCATGCGCGCGCCTCGACGCGGTTCCTGACGAACATTCCGCCGAAGCGCTCCGACACGTCCGCAGGTCGAAGCCGGCGTCTCGGTCGATCAGTTGATCGCGCAGACGCTCGGCGAGCAGACACAACTGGCCTCGCTCGAGGTCGCGATCGAAGGCCGCGACCTCGCCGGCTCGTGCGACATCGGGTTCAGCTGCGCCTATACGAACACGATCGCCTGGCGGGGCGGGTCGACGCCGCTGCCGATGGAGAACGACCCGCGCGTCGTGTTCGAGCGGATGTTCGGCGGCAGCGGCAGCACCGATCGGGCGGCGCGCGGCGGCGCAGATTGCGACCGACCGCAGCATCCTCGATTCGGTCCGCGACCGCGTCGCGACCTTGCAGGGGCGCATCGGCTCGCGAGACCGGGTGAAGCTCGGCGAGTACCTCGAAGCGGTCCGCGACATCGAGCGCCGCATCCGCAAGGCCGAGGAGCAGAGCGACCGGGAACTGCCGCTGGTCGAACGGCCTCGAGGTGTCCCGGCCAGCTTCGAAGAGCACGCGAAACTGATGTTCGACCTGCAGCTGCTCGCCTACGAGACCGATCTCACGCGCGTGATCACGTTCATGCTCGGGCGCGAGCTGAGCGGCCGGACGTTCCCGGAGCTGGGCGTCGCCGAATCACATCACGCGACGTCGCATCACCAGGAGAACAAGGGGAAGATCGCCAACCTCCTGAAGATCAAGGTCCACCACGCGCAGCTGTTCGCGTACTACCTCGAGAAGCTGCGCGCCACACCGGACGGCGACGGCTCGCTCCTCGACCACATGATGATTGTCTACGGCGCCGGGATGGGCGACTCGAACCTGCACGCCCCCGGCAACCTCCCGGTGATGATCGCCGGCGGAGCCGCGGGCCGGATCAAGACCGGCCGGCACGTGAAGTATCAGGCCGGAACCCCGATGGCGAACCTCCACCTGCGCGTGCTCGACATCTTCGGCGTCCACCCCGAGCGCTTCGGTGGGGACAGCACCGGACCGATTGAACAGCTCGCGGTCTAACGCTCAAATGCAACCACGAAGACGCGAAGCCTCGAAGAAGACGTAGATTTTTTCGCGTCTTCGAGCCTTCGTGGTTGCATTTTCTATTTCAGTCCCTTGAAGAACTTCCGGACGTCCTCGACGAGCAACTGGGGCTCCTCCATCGCCGCGAAATGCCCGCCGCGCGGCATCACGGTGTACTGCACCAGGTTGTAGCTCGCCTCCACCCATTCGGCGCGATGACGAACAGACCTTCCCCTGAAGCCCGGGGTCCCGCCGATTCTCGTAGTAGAGCCTGACCGATGACGGGCCGGTCTCGGTGACCCAGTAGATCATGATGTTCGTCAGCAGCTCGTCCTTCGTGAACTTCGTTTCCACGTTGCCGCCGGAGCATCCGTGCGGCTCGACTTCTGATCCTATATTCAGATCGCCGCTCCCCCGCCGACGACTGCCGCCTGTCGACTGCTGACTGTCGACTGCTGACTGCTGACTGTCGACTGTTGGAGTCGGCACGGTCCCTGCTTTTACGCCCGCCAACCAGCCTGCCATGCCGATGATGCTGCAACGCGAGAGCCCCGACACGTATCGCCTGGACATCAGCGGTCTGCTTCTGCGATCCGACTACCGGCGGTGCGAGGCCGAGCTGAAAACCGAGCTGGATCGCGTCGGTTCGGCGAAATTGCTGTGCGTATTGAATGAGTTCGAGGGCTGGGAGCCGCACGCCGACTGGAGCGACCTCGCCTTCTACGTGAAATACGGCGACGCCATCCAGCGTGTCGCGATCGTGGGGAACGAGCGCTGGCGGAGCGAGATGCTGATGTTCGCCGCCGCCGACCTCCGCAAGGCCCCGGTGGAGTTTTTCCCGGAAGGCGAGATGACGCGGGCGCGCGCTTGGCTGGCCGTTTAGAAGACGGGGTTGAAGACGGGGCAATCACCGCCGGCGGTGGCCAGGGACGATCGGCTGAGAGCCCATCCGCCGACTGGGAGTCTGGCGCGGCCTCTGTCATTCCGGACGATCTCCGGTAATTCGGAGTCGCACCTCCGACATCTCGACGCGGGCGACCCGAATGGTCGGAAGGTATAGGCAAAGACAAAACAAAGGATCGGACATGGCCAGCAGGCGCCGGATCACCGTAGACGGAAACGAGGCGGCCGCATCGGTCGCCTATCGGGCGAGCGAGACGATCGCCATCTACCCGATCACGCCGAGCAGCCCGATGGCGGAGCTCTGCGACGAGTGGGCCAGCCGGAAGACAGCGAACCTGTGGGGCGCCATTCCCGAAGTCGCCGAAATGCAGTCGGAAGGCGGCGCGGCCGGGGCGGTCCATGGCGCGCTGCAGGCGGGCTCGCTGTCGACGACGTTCACGGCGTCTCAGGGCCTGCTCCTGATGATCCCGAACATGTACAAGATCGCCGGCGAGCTGTCGCCGTTCACGATGCACGTCGCGGCGCGGACGCTCGCCACGCATGCGTTGTCGATCTTCGGCGATCACTCCGACGTCATGGCCTGCCGGCAGACCGGGTTTGCCCTGCTCTGCTCGAACTCGGTGCAGGAAGCGCACGACCTGGCGGCGGTCGCGCACGCGTCGACGCTCGAGTCGCGCATTCCCGTTCCTGCACTACTTCGACGGCTTCCGCACCTCTCACGAGGTCGCGAAGATCGAGCAGCTCACCGACGACGACCTGCGCGCGATGATCGCGGAGCCGTCGATCTACGCGCACCGCCAGCGCGGGCTGACGCCCGACCGCCCGGTGCTGCGCGGCACGGCGCAGAACCCCGACGTCTTCTTCCAGGCGCGCGAAGCGGCGAACCGTTTCTACGACGCCTGTCCGGAGATCGTCGAGCGCAACATGCAGCAGCTCGGCGAGCTGACCGGACGGCGCTACGGGCTGTTCGACTACGTCGGCCATCCCGCCGCCGAGCGTGTGATCGTGCTCATGGGTTCGGGCGCCGACACCGCGCACGAGGCCGTCGATCACCTGGTCGCGCACGGCGAGAAGGTCGGCGTGCTGAAGGTCCGGCTGTACCGGCCGTTCGTGAGCGCGAAGTTCCTGGCGGCGCTGCCGAAGAGCGTGCGCAACCTGGCGGTGCTCGACCGGACGAAGGAGCCCGGCGCGACCGGCGATCCGCTCTACCTGGACGTGATCACTGCGCTCGCGGAGGCGCAGGCCGAAGGCCACCTGCCGTTCCCGCGATGCCGCGAGTCATCGCCGGACGCTACGGTCTGTCGTCGAAGGAATTCACGCCGGCGATGGTCAAGGCGGTCTTCGACGAGATCGCCAAGCCGAACCCGAAGCGGCACTTCACGATCGGCATCGTCGACGACGTGACGCACACGTCGATTCCCTGGGACGCGTCGTTCAAGACCGAAGGCGACGACGTCTCGACGTCGCTGTTCTACGGCCTGGGCGCCGACGGCACCGTGGGCGCGAACAAGAACTCGATCAAGATCATCGGGCAGGAAACCGATCTCTTCGCGCAGGGCTACTTCGTCTACGACTCGAAGAAGTCCGGGGCGATCACCATTTCACACCTGCGGATCGAGCAAGCGGCCGATCCGGTCGGCCTACCTGATCGATCGCGCCGGATTCGTCGCCTGTCACCAGTTCGAGTTCGTCGACAAGATCGACGTGCTCGAGCAGGCGGCGCCGGGCGCGGCGTTCCTCTTGAACGCGCCGTTCCCGACCGACCAGGTGTGGGACCACCTGCCCCGGGAGATGCAGGAACAGATCATCGAGAAGAAGATCCGGTTCTTCGCCATTGACGCCTACGATCTCGCGAAGCGCGCCGGCATGGGCTCGCGCATCAACACGATCATGCAGACGTGCTTCTTCGCGATCTCCGGCGTGCTGCCGCGCGACGAGGCCATCACACACATCAAGAAGGCGATCGAGAAGACCTACGGCAAGCGCGGTCCGGAGATCGTGCGCCGCAACTGCGAGGTCGTCGATCAGTCGCTCGCGCAGATGCACGAAATCCGAGTGCCGGCGGCGGTGACCGCCAAGTATTCACGTCCGCCGCTGGTGTCGGAGCGGGCGCCGGACTTCGTGCAGAAGATCACCGCCGTGATGCTGGCGGGCAAGGGCGACCTGCTGCCGGTCAGCGCCTTCCCGGTCGACGGCACGTGGCCGGTGGCGACCGCGAAGTGGGAGAAGCGGAACCTCGCGCTCGAGATTCCGGTCTGGGATGCCAAGATCTGCATCCAGTGCAACCAGTGCGCGCTCGTCTGCCCGCACGCCGCCATCCGGGCGAAGGTCTACGACGAGAGCGCCCTTGCCGGCGCGCCGCAGACCTTCAAGTGGACGCCGTACCGGGGCAACGAGCACAAGGGCAAGCAGTTCACGATCCAGGTGGCGCCGGAGGACTGCACCGGCTGCAACCTGTGCGTCAACGTCTGCCCGGCCAAGGACCGCACCAACCCGAAGCACAAGGCGATCGACATGCATCCGCAGGCGCCCCTCCGGGAGCCCGAGCGCGCCAACTACGACTTCTTCCTGAAGCTGCCCGAGCTGGATCGCACGGCGATGACCAAGTTCGATCACAAGAGCTCGCAGTTCCTCGAGCCGCTGTTCGAGTACTCGGGCGCTTGCAACGGCTGCGGCGAGACGCCGTACCTGAAGATGCTGACGCAGCTCTTCGGCGACCGGCTGCTCATCGCCAACGCCACCGGCTGCTCGTCGATCTACGGCGGCAACCTGCCGACCACGCCGTACACGACCAACAGCGACGGCCGCGGACCGGCCTGGTCGAACTCGCTGTTCGAGGACAACGCGGAGTTCGGGTTCGGCTTCCGCCTGGCGCTCGACGCGCACGTCGCGGCCGCTCGCGGCCTCGTCCAGCACATCGGGGCGCAGCTCGGCGACGGTCTGGCCACGGCGATTCTCGACGCCGACCAGTCGAACGAGGCCGGCATCGCCGCCCAGCGCGAGCGCGTCGTGGCGCTGCGCGGCCGGCTGGCCGGGTCGAACACCGCGGAGGCGCGCCGCCTCGAAACGCTCGCCGATTATCTGGTGAAGAAGAGCGTATGGCTCGTCGGCGGCGACGGCTGGGCGTACGACATCGGTTACGGCGGCCTGGATCACGTGCTGGCCAACCGGCGCAACGTCAACATCCTGGTGATGGACACCGAGGTGTACTCGAACACCGGCGGCCAGGCCTCGAAGGCGACGCCGCTCGGCGCCTCGGCCAAGTTCGCGGCTTCGGGCAAGGCAATCGGCAAGAAGGACCTCGGCCTGCTGGCGAACATGTACGGCCACGTCTACGTGGCACGTGTCGCCTTCGGCGCCAAGATGGCGCAGACCGCCCAGGCGTTCGTCGAGGCGGAGTCGTACGACGGACCGTCGCTCATCATCGCCTACAGCCACTGCATCGCCCACGGCTACGACATGGCGAACGGCGCGGCGCAGCAGAAGCTCGCGGTCGACTCCGGCGTCTGGCCGCTGTATCGCTTCGATCCGCGGCGGATTCCCAAGGGCGAGGCGCCGTTGCACCTCGATTACGGCCCGCCCGAAGGCGAAGGTCGCCGACTACATGCGAAACGAATCGCGGTTCCGCATGGTCGAGCGCGCCGATCCCGCGACGTTACAAGGCGTTCGTCGAGGAATCGCAGGCCGCAGCCGAGCGGCGCTACTGCGGTCTATTCGCAGCTCTCCGGCATCAAGGTGCCGGCGTTCGAGGCCGCGGCAACCCCCGGCGCCAGCCGCCACCTTGAACCGGCGAAGGAGGAGTGATGGACCTCAGCACGACGTATCTCGGGATGCACCTGCCCCATCCGCTGGTCGTCGGCGCGGGCCCGCTCGGAGACGACCTCGACACCGTTCGGGCGCTCGAAGACGCCGGCGCGCCGCTGCTCGTCCTGCGCTCGCTCTACGAGGAGGAAATCACCGGCGAGCAGATGGATGCGATGCAGCCAGTCGAGGCGTTCAACGACCTGTCGGCCGAGGCGGCAGCTTCTCGCCGGATCCGTTGACGCCGCTCGGGCCGGACGAGTACCTCGAACATCTCCGCCGGGTCAAGGAGGCGGTGCGTATTCCGGTTATGGCCTCGCTCAACGGCATGACGCACGGCGGCTGGCTCAGCTACGCGCGCCTGCTCGAGCAGGCCGGCGCGGACGGCCTCGAGCTGCACATCTATCACGCGGCCAGCGACATGACCACCAGCGCCGCCGAGGTCGAACGGCAGATGCTCGAGGTCGTCCGCGAGGTGAAGCGCAGCTTGAAGATTCCAGTCGCGGTCAAGCTCGCGCCGCTCCTCACGGCCTTCGCGCACTTCGCGAAGACGCTCGACGCGACCGGCGTCGACGGACTCGTGCTGTTCACGCGCTTCCATCGGGTCGACATCGACGTCGACGAGCTCGAAGTGGTCCGTTCGCTGCCGCTGTCCGACTCGTCCGAGCTGCCAGCTGCGCCTCCGCGGCACGGCGGCCCTGTTCGGGCGCATCAACGCATCTCTCGCGATCACCGGCGGCATCCACACGGGGCTCGACGTCGTCAAGGCCACGATGTGCGGCGCGCACGCGACGCAGATGGTCTCGGCGCTGCTCCGCCACGGCCCCGGCCACCTGCGCGTCGTCCGACGCGAGCTCGAGGAATGGATGCGGGAGCACGAGTGGAGCTCGCTCAACGAGATGCGCGGTAACATGAGCTTTGGGCGGATTCCCGACCCGGCGGCATACGAGCGGGCGAATTTCCGGATGGCGTTGAGATAAACGTTGGAGGGTCCATGCTGACGAAAGCGATTGTGCTCACTTCTGTCCTGGCAGTGGCATCGGCAATGACATCGACACCAATGGTCCGTGCAGCCGGTCAGGATGCCGCGGCCGTCCAGAAGGGTGAGCAGCTCTACGGCGCCCAGAAATGTATGACCTGCCATGCCATCGGCGGCAAAGGGAACAAGAACAACCCGCTCGACAAAGTCGGCGCCAAGCTCTCGGCCGCGGACACTCGCGAGTGGATCGTCAATCCGGTTGAAATGGCCAAGAAGTCGAAGTCGACCGGGAAGCCGCCCATGCCAGCCAAATACAAGGGTCTGGCGCCGGCAGAGATCGACGCCCTCGTCGCCTACATGCAGAGCCTGAAGTGAGGAATAAGGAGAACCGGCGGGGTGCTTCGGCGGCACAGTAAGATATCGCCCTGCCGTCAGATCCGATCGACATCTTTCGAACGCTGTTTGCCGAAGCGGCACGAGTGTCTGATGAACCAGACGCGATGGTGCTGTCCACGGTCGACGAAGATGGACAACCATCCGGACGGTTCGTCCTGCTGAAAGCGTTCGACGACCGCGGCTTCGTCTTCTACACCAACCTCCAGAGCCGGAAGGCGCAGGCCCTTCGCGCCAACCCACGCGCGTCCCTGTGTGCCTATTGGCCGGCACTTGGCAAGCAGGTCCGGATCGAAGGCTCGGTCGAACCGGTCACCGACGCGGAAGCGGATGCCTACTTTGCCAGCCGTCCGCGCGACTCGCAGATTGGCGCGTGGGCATCGAACCAGAGCCACCGGCTGCCGTCACGACAAGCCCTGGATGAACGCGTCACCGACATCAGCGCACGCTACGACGGAGCCGCGGTCCCACGCCCACCGTTCTGGTCCGGCTACCGCGTCGTGCCGAGCGCCATCGAGTTCTGGACGCGCGACGCCGCCAGGCTGCACGTGCGCGAGCGCTACGAACGGTCCGGCAACGATTGGATCAAGTCGCTGCTTTTCCCCTAAGAATGCCTCACGGGCCGCATCGGGCGGACCTGTAAGTCCGCCGACATTCCGACACACGTCGGCGACGGCGTGCGGCCACGTGACGGAAATTCGACGGTCGCCCGCCTCTCATGCGCCGTAACTGCCGCAACGACGTGCGCTTAAGGCCAGACATCGATGGCACCGCACGTGCTGATCTGATCGCTGAATCCGAGGCACATATGAAAACAGTGATCAAGACACGGCAGGGAGAAGTGCGCGGCTCGGTCGACGAGGGCGTGCAAATCTTCAAAGGAATCCCCTACGCGGCGCCGCCGGTCGGCACCAATCGTCTGCGTCCTGCGCAGCCGGTTGCCTGGAGCGGCGTGCGAGATGCGCTCGCCTTCGGGCCCAAGACGTTTCAGCCGACCTACCCTCCCGGCATCAAGCTGCTCCTCCAGGAATTGACGGACGGTGGAGAGGACTGCCTCACGTTGAATGTCTGGTCGCCGGGCGTGGTCACGGCCGGACAACCGGTGATGGTCTGGATTCCTGGCGGCATGTTCGAGTTCCACGCCACCGGGGCGTCGCCCTGGTACGACGGCAGCCGTTTCGCACGAGATGGGATCGTCTGCGTGACGATCAATTATCGAGTGGGCGCGGACGGCTTCCTGTATACCGGCGACGAACACGCGAACATCGGCCTGCTCGACCAGGTCGCGGCCCTGACCTGGGTGCGCGACAACATCGCTGCCTTCGGCGGCGATCCCGGCAACGTGACGGTGTTCGGCGAGTCGGCTGGCGCGATGAGCGTTGCCGCGCTGCTGTCCATGCCCCGCGCCAAGGGACTGTTCCGGCGCGCTATCCTCCAGAGCGGCGCGGCCCATCCGGTGATGTCAGCCGCGACGGCGCGCCGCGTCTGCGGGCACCTCGCGAGGAAGCTTGGCGTCCCGGCGACTCGGGAGTCCATCGCCAATGTCTCGGTCGATCGACTGCTCCAGGCACAGACCGAGTTGCACGAGGAACTCGATGCGGATCCTGATCCGAAACGCTGGGGCGAAGAGGTCGCGCTCAGCCGGATGCTGTGGCAGCCGGTCGTCGACGGGGACCTCATCCCCGCCGGTCCCCTCGATCGGATTGCTGCCGGCGCGGCCGACGGTGTCGACATCCTCGTAGGCACGAACACCGACGAACACAGGCTGTTCCTGGCGTCGACGGGCGCGATCGAGCACATCACCGATGAGGCGCTTGCTGGCGCCATCGCGGCGTACGGACTGCCGGTTGACGACACCGTCAGGACCTATCGCGCGACAAATCCCGGAGGCAGCGCCGGCGACCTGCTCGCGGCCATTCAAACCGACTGGTACTGGCGCATGCCCGCGATCCGCCTGGCCGAGGCGCACGCGAAGCGCGGCGCAAGTACCTACATGTACGAGTTCGCGTGGCGGTCGCCGCAGTTCAACGACCGCCTGGGTGCGTGCCATGCGCTCGAAATTCCCTTCGTTTTCGACACGCTTGGACACAGCACGGAGCCGCTCTGGGGACCGAATCCTCCTCAACTGCTCGCGGACACGATGCACGCGGCCTGGGTGGCCTTTGCGACGCATGGCTGCAGCTGGCCGGCCTATGACGTTACCCGAAAGGCGACCATGCGTTTCGATGTCGCATCGCGGGTGGTCGAAGCGCGTGATGCCGAGCAGACGGTGTGCCTGTAGTGCGGGCCTTCAGGCCTGCGATCTGAGCACAACGAAACGCTGCGCGGAAACACGAAACCACGAAAACCCTGATCATCGGTTTCGTGTTTTCGTGGTTCCGTGTGTGTTTTATCGGAAATGTGGCTCGCGACGAGGCGGACCTAAAGGTCCGCCCTGCAGTCCGCCCCTACAGGAATACCCCGTTCCGCTCGGTTCCAATCTGTGCGTACCCGGCGGGGGACGTGACGCCCCGGCCGCTTGACTCGAACGCGATTTCCTCGGCTGAGAACGAAATGATCGACTCGGCCCTGGCGATCTCGCCGAGGAACGCTTGCGGGCTGGTCGGCGGCACCCCTGTGCCCATGCCGACCTGGACGGCCGGCCCCGTCGCCCGCCACTCGGCGCGGAACTCGACCAGCGCCGGCGTGTCGCTCGGGCCGAAGAACTGGAAGGTATCGATGACGGGAAGGTTCCGCACGTGGAGGACGGCTCGGCGCCCATTCATCGAAAAGTCAACCGCGTCTCGGCCGGCGTCAAACGTCCAGAACAGACCCGAGGGCAGGATGCCGCCGTTGAAGTCGTGAACCTGCGACCCCGAACCGGGGTCGAAGAGATCGATTCAAACCAGGGCGAACGACCCGCGACGCGCCTCCCCATCCACCACGTACTCGCCGTGGAAGGCACGGATATCGGTCTCGAGGTTGTAGGTCTTCCCGTCGCTCGCGCGCGCGGTGCCGACGTGATACGCCACCGCGCTCACGCCGTTGAAATCGGTAATCGTCGAAGGTTCAGTGTCGACACCCTGGAGCGTGATCCCCGTGAACGGCAGCGTCACGCTCGAATCACCCGGACCGAAGACATGAATCACGACACCGGGGGCTAACTCGATTCCGCCAGGAATAGGATTGGGTGCGGGACGGATTCGCCGCCTGGCAACATCCTGGACGCCTGCCGTACCTGCCGAGGGCCAGGCGAGGCTTGCGATCCCGGCGCCGGTGGCAGTGCCGGCCGCCCTCAAAAATCGACGCCGATCGACAAAGGAACCCGCACGAAAAGGACCCATGCGCCTCCTTCCCTGGAGAATCTTCCAGGTTTGCCGCGGACGATACAACCGGGCGTCGATTAGATCAAGGGCGGCCTGCGACCGGTTCGTCTACTTTGCCGGCGCTTCACCCTGACGGAATCGGCCGACATACGATGACTTGGCGACGACCTTGCCCTCCATCGCCTTGAGCAAGTCATCGCGGCTCGCCGTCGCTGGCAGCTCGAGGTTCGCGTTCAGCGCGTAGAGCTCGAACACGTAGTGGTGGTACCGCGGTCCAGGCGGCGCGCCCGGCCCCATGTAGTTCGGCTGACCCATCAGGTTGTTCCCCTGCACCGATCCCGGCGGCAGGTTGCCTTCGGGGATGCCGTTGGCCGAGGCAGGGATATTCCAAGTCATCCAGTGGAGCACGTCCGCCGTGTTGCCCTTAAACGCGACGTCGAGGTCGTGGAAGATGATTGCGTACGACACCGTCCCGGCCGGAGCGTTGGAGAACTTGAACCCGGGCTGCACGCCGCCGCGGCCCGTGTACTTCTCCGGGATGATACCGCCGTCCGGAAAGGCGGTCGTTTCCATCAGCAGCGGCGGCAGACTGAATCCGCGGCCACCGCCGCCGCGGGCGCCGCCGCCCGGCGGCTGCTGGGCAAACGTCGTTGGACCCGCAAGCACGACGCCCAGCGTCAGGGTCAGGACAAGACCCACCATACCTGTCACAGCTTTGTTCTGCATCATCTCACTCTCCCCACGACGCGGCAAAAGAACGACAAGTGATTCTACACGCGGACGCTCGAGGCGAGGCGGGGACTATGATCGGAGCACGCGTCACGAGCGGCGCGCGAACTGGAGCATCGCGATGCAGCTCGGCATGGTCGGCCTGGGACGGATGGGCGCGGGCATGGTCCGCCGCCTCATGCGTGGCGGACACGCCTGCGTAGTCTACGACGTCAATCCCGCGGCGATCCCGCCGCTCGAAAAGGACGGCGCAACGGGCACCGCGTCGATCGACACGTTCGTGACGAAGCTGACGCCGCCGCGCGCGATCTGGATGATGGTACCGGCAGCAGTCGTCGACCAAACGATCGAGCGGCTGCTGCCGCACCTTCAACCTGACGACATCCTCATCGACGGCGGGAACTCGCATTTCGCAGACGACATCCGTCGCGGCGCGGCGCTCCACGAGCGCGGCGTTCACTACGTCGACGTCGGGACGAGCGGCGGCGTCTGGGGATTCGAGCGCGGCTTCTGCCAGATGATCGGCGGCGAGCCGGCAATCGTCGCGCATCTCGATTCGATCTTCGCCACGCTGGCTCCAGGCATCGCGGCCGCCCCATCGACGCCAGGCCGCGAGCGCACGCCCGTCGGCACGGCCGAACGCGGATACCTGCACTGCGGCCCGAACGGCGCCGGGCCACTTCGTCAAGATGATCCACAACGGCATCGAGTACGGCGTCATGGCGGCGTATGCCGAAGGCCTGAACGTGCTGAAGCACGCGAACGTCGGGGTACATGCGCAGGAGCACGATGCCGAGACCGCTCCGATCCGGCATCCGGAACAGTATCGATACGAGTTCGACATCGCGCGCGATCGCCGAGCTCTGGCGGCGCGGCAGCGTCGTGTCGTCGTGGCTGCTCGATCTCACGGCAGCCGCGCTGGCAGCGGACCCCGCCTTGCAGCAGTTCTCGGGGCGTGTCTCGGATTCCGGCGAAGGCCGCTGGACCCTTGCGGCCGCCATCGATGAGGGGGTGCCCGCGCCGGTGCTGAGCGCCGCGCTGTACGAGCGTTTCAGCTCGCGCGGCCGCGCCGGTTTCGGCAACCAGGTGCTCTCGGCGATGCGGTGGCAATTCGGCGGGCACGGCGAGAAGAAGTCGTGAGCGCAAGGGGCGTTCTCCCTGACGTTCGCGTGTTTCCCAGCCCGGCGGCGCTCAGCGCGGCCGCTGCCGCCTGGGTGGCCGACGAGCTCGCCGACGGCGTGAGCGCGCGGGGGCGAGCCTCGCTCGTGCTCTCCGGCGGTTCGACACCGAAAGCGCTGTATGAGCTGCTCGCCGGCCGATTCAAGGATCGGATCCCGTGGCCAGGCGTGCATGTGTTCTGGAGCGACGAGCGCTACCTGCCGCACGATCATCCGCTGAGCAACTATCGGATGGCGAAGGAAGCGCTCCTCGATCACGCCGGCATTCCCTCCGCGCAGGTCTACCCGATGCCGACGCACTTCCCGGAACCGCAGGCGGCGGCTCGTGATTACGAGACCGCGGTGGCCCGCTACTTCGCCGGCACCCAGCCGGTCTTCGATGTCGTCCTGCTGGGGATCGGCGCGGACGGCCACACGGCGTCGGTGTTCCCCGGCTCCTCCGCCATCACCTCGGCCCGCTTCGTCATGGCCGTCACCGCTCCCGCCGAGCCGCCCTCGCGGTTGACGCTGACGCTGCCGGTCATCGCCAGTGCCCGGCGCATCGGCGTCCTCGTCGACCGGCGCCGGCAAGGCCGCGGCGCTCGCCGCAGCGCTCGGTGGCAGACACTCGGAACTCCCTGCCGCTGTGCTCGCACGAACTGCCTCGACGGCTGTCTGGTGGGTCGATCGCGACGCTCGGCCGAGTCTCGGCGAAGGAGGGCCGCGGTGACGCGTCAAAGGTCGGATGCCCTGGTGTTCTTCGGCGCGACCGGCGACCTTGCGCGGAAGCAGATCTTCCCGGCCCTGCAGGCGCTCGTCCGCCGCGACCAGATCGATCTGCCGATCATCGGCGTCGCGCGCGCCGACATGGATCTCGAGGGCTTTCGCGCGTTCGCGCGACAGAACCTCGAAAGTCATGGCGGCGTGGACAGGGCGGCGTTTGCGAAGCTCGCGTCGCGCCTGCGCTACGTCAACGGCGACTACAACGAGCCGGGCACGTTTCAGCGCATCAAGGAGGCTCTGGGCGGAGCCTCACGCCCGCTCTTCTATCTCGCGATTCCGCCCGATGCGTTCGCCACCGTGGTGAGAGGCCTCGTCACTGTCGGCTGCAACGAGAATCGGCGCGTGGTCGTCGAAAAGCCGTTCGGCCGCGATCTCGCCTCGGCGCGCGCGCTCAATCAGTCGCTCAAGGAGTGCTTCCCGGAGACGTCGATCTTCCGCATCGACCACTATCTCGGCAAGGAACCGGTCCAGAATCTTCTCTATTTCCGCTTCGCGAACGCATTCCTCGAACCGATCTGGAACCGCCAGTATGTCCACGCCGTGGAAATCACGATGGCGGAAACAGTTCGGCGTGGAAGGGCGAGGCCGTTTCTATGACGAAGTCGGCGCCATTCGCGACGTCGTGCAGAATCATCTCCTCGAGCTGGTCGCCCTGCTGACGATGGAGCCGCCGGTCGGGCGCGACGTCGACGCGCTGCGCGACGAGAAGTACCGGGCGTTTCGAGCCATGCGCCCGCTTGTCGCCGGACGAAGTGGTGCGAGGCCAGTACCGGGGCTATCGCCGCGAAAGGGGCGTCGATCCGGAGTCGAACATGGAGACGTTCGCCGCGGTCCGCCTGCATGTCGACAGCTGGCGCTGGGCAGGCGTACCGTTCTACATTCGCGCCGGCAAGTGCCTGCCGGCGACCGCCACCGAGATTCGCGTCGAGTTGAAACACCCGCCGAAGGACGTGTTCGATCGGCTGCCGCCGAGCCCCAACTACGTCCGCTTCCGACTCAGCCCCGACGTGGTGATCTCGCTCGGCTCGCGCGTCAAGCTGCCCGGCGAGGACATGGTCGGCGAAGTGGTCGAGCTGATGGTGCGCCACTGCCTGGGGGACGAAATGCGGGCGTACGAGCGGCTGCTCGGGCGATGCCATCGAGGGCGATCCCACGCTCTTCGTACGGGAGGACGAAGTGCTGGCGGCCTGGGCGATCGTCGAGCCCGCGCTCCGCGCGCCCGCCCCGGTGCACGAGTACGAGCCTGGATCGTGGGGGCCGCCCGAAGCCGACGCGCTCATCGAACGGGATGGCGGGTGGGACAACCCGACGGTCGGCGCACCAGTGCCGATAGCGAGTACACCTTGAACCGTTGAATTTATTACGCGTGGTCGAGGGAGTGAGGGGCGGCCGGGCGGGTTTCTTTTCCCGTATTGATTATCCGTTACCTGCTGACGCCGTTCAAGACTGTTTCTTGCGCGCGGGCGACTGTATCATCGCCGCTCCCATGCCAAAATCCCAGGATCCCGGCGGGCGCAAGCGCGCCAACGCGGTCAGCCGCGATCGGCGCGGACTGCTGGAACGTATCCTCGACACGCCGCACCTCGCGCATGTCGTTCCTCGGCTCCAGCCCGAGATCCTCCACAAGGTGATCGAGACGTGTGGACTCGAGGACTGTGGCGATCTGGTCGCGTTGGCCACACCGGAACAGCTCCAGCGCGTCTTCGACCTCGACTTGTGGCGTCCTCCGCTACCGGGCCTGGACGAGCAGCTCGACCCGCATCGGTTCGCCGTGTGGCTCGAGGTGTTGATGGAATCGGGCGCGGCCGTCGCCGCCCAGAAGCTCATGGGTGTCGACATCGACCTCGTGATCGCGTCGCTCGCCTGGCACGTGCTCGTCATGGACGACGCGGCCGTGGCGCCTTTCACGACGCTGGACGGCGAACAGGTGGCGCCGTACCAGCGGCCGGCCGACCGGCTGGTGCGCGTAGTCGGCGGCTACCACATCGAGGCGAAGGACACCCGCGCTTGGGACGCCATCGTCGACCTGCTGGTGTTCCTCGACGAGGAGCACTCGGACTACTTCCATCGCCTGATGGGCGGTTGCCGGCGCGCTGTCGAACTCCAGGCCCGAGGCCGACGGATTCCACGACCTCCTCGCCGACGACGAGCAGGACATGTTCGACCTCGCCGTCGATCGCGAGCGGCGCCGCGAGCAGCAGGGCTACGTGACGCCCGCGCAGGCCCGAGCCTTTCTCCAATCTGCGCGGGATCTGCACCTCGGACCGGACGGACCTCCGCCTTCCAATCCAATCGCCCGCGCCTATTTTCGGGCGATGGAACCGCACGGGGAATCCGATCCCGTGACCCAGGCCTCAGAGACGCCGGCCGCTCCGCCCGAGACAACCGACGCAGTCGGCGCGGTCATGGACGTCCTGTTCGAGGCGGGTGTGTTGACGGGACCGCCCCGAGCGCTGCTCGGCGGCGCGGTCGACGAAGCGCCGCGGCTGACGCGCATCCAGACGCTGATGCAGTTCGCGGCCGAGCACGATCAGGCCGCCTTTTCACAGAGGACGGCGGAGCTCGCCTATCTGGCGAACGCGATCGTCGCTGGATGTTCGATCCAGGCGCGGCCGTTTACGGCCGCCGAAGCCTCGGATGCGGCCGCCGCCACGTGCAACCTGGGCCTGGAGCACTGGTCGGGACAGTGGCTCGAGGGATCGCCGCTTCCCGACGGTTTTCTCGTCGAACAAGACCTTGTAGGTGTGTTTCAAGTCGGGTGGACGATTCTCTATTCCCAGGTTTGCCTGTTTGCCGCGAACCGGTTGATCGAGGTCCTGGGAGAGGTGACGTGTGACGACCGGGAGATCCAATCCAGCCTCGACGCCCTTCGCATCGACATGACGAGACAGTGCCAGGCCGGGACACCCTGGCGCGCCCGGGACCCGCTCGATGTAATCGCCATCCTCGACATGCCGGCGTGGGCCGCGCTTCTCGGACTGATCGACGAGTGTCCGGTCGTGCAACAGGCGATGAGCGCATCGCGCGGTTCCGGCATCCTGAAGGTCAGCGCCTCTGCCTTCGAGTTCATTTCGGAAAGCCGTCAGATCGCATCCGTGCGCGAGTTCATGGACTCCCTCCCGGAGATCCTGCGCGGCTGATCGCGCCTCCATTCGGGTTCCTGTCTACGATATTTCGGAGCGACCGGGACGAAAGGCTCCGAGAATTCCGGTCCATGCCCGGCACTGCGATTGCTTAGGCTGACCGCCTGATCATGACACGACATCCACTCTCCATCGCCGGAAGCCTGTTAGCGACCGTCGTCGCGATCATCTTCATCTTTGTCTTCCTGATCGATCTTTTCGGGTTCCACAGCAATCCGTACTTCGGGCTGATCTTCTTCGTCATTCTCCCCATGCTCTTCGTGCTGGGCCTGGTGATGATCCCGACGGGAATGATCCTCGAGCGGCGGCGCCAGCGGCTCGGGCTCGCGCCTCACCGTGTTCCCCGCATCGATTTCAGCGATCCTCATCACCAGCGAGTTGTCACCGCGGTGCTCGCCCTGACGATCGTCAACGTGTTGATCGTGTCGATGGCGGCGTATCGCGCGGTCGAATACATGGATTCGACCGCGTTCTGCGGACAGGTCTGCCACACCGTGATGGAACCGGAGTTCGTGGCGCACCGCGAGGGGCCGCATTCGCGGGTGACCTGCGTCGAATGCCATGTCGGGTCCGGCGCGCAATCGTACGTGTACTACAAGCTGAACGGACTGCGTCAATTAGCCCACCTGGTGCAGAACAGCTATCCGAAACCGGTTCCGTCGCCGGTCTCCAATCTCCGGCCGGCACGGAGCACATGCGAGCAGTGCCACTGGCCGGAAAAGTTCCACGGCGACAAAGTGGAGATCATCCCATCGTACGGAGACGACGAGAAGAACACGAGCTCGCCGACGCGCCTGATACTCCACACCGGGGGAGGCCTGCCGCAGTTCGGCCTTGGCGCGGGCATTCATTGGCACACGAACCCTCAGAACGAGATCGATTTCGTCGCAACGGACCAGCAGCGGCAGGAGATCCCATATGTCCGCCTGAAGGACGGCAGCGGCAAGGTGTACGAGTTCAGGGCCCCAGAGGTGACGGACGAACAGATCGCCGGCGGCGAGCGCCGCCGGATGGACTGCGTCGACTGTCACAACCGGCCGACTCACGAGTTCTTCGCGTCGCCTGAGCGGGCCGTCGACGAAGCGTTCGCGAGGGGAGCGATCCCCGCCACCCTCCCGTTTGCCCGTCGTGAGGCGGTCGCCGCGCTGAAAGAGACGTACCCCGATCGCACAACCGCGGACCGGGCGATCGCTGAACGGCTCCGCGCCTTTTACCGGAAGAGCGAGGGCGCGTCGGCGCAGGACGCCGACATTGATCGTCTCATCCGGGCCGCGCAGTTCCTGCATGCCCGCAATGTCTTTCCCGCGATGAACGTCACATGGGGTACGCATCCCAGTAACCTGGGACACACCGACGCCAACGGCTGCTTCCGCTGTCACGACGACCAGCACAAGACCCCGGAGGGTCGCCTGATCAGGCAGGACTGCGATCTCTGCCACGAGCTCCAGTAGGGCGGGCCTCTTTAGGCCCGCCTCCAGGCGGGAGGTGTAGGGCGGGCCTCAGGGCCGCCGAGCTGCCACGGTCATCGCCCGGCGAACTCGCGCCATCCCGCGAGCAGTTCCTCGACGATCGTGGACGTCGCTTCTCGTAACCGGCCCTCGAGCCTCGTGAGCGAAGCCAGCGCTTGTTTCCGCGCCGTAACCCCCTGCGATTCGCTCCCTCCCAGCTGCACGCCTGCATCGTAGGCGATGGCGTCGAGGTC
Source organism: uncultured Acidobacteriota bacterium (assembly GCA_963825245.1). GTDB lineage: Bacteria > Acidobacteriota > Vicinamibacteria > Vicinamibacterales > CAVVIG01 > CAVREM01. The sequence goes on along the minus strand of CAWGSJ010000006.1, from coordinate 25,407 downwards.
CTCGACAGATCGGAGATCGCTGAGCAGCACTTCGCGGTACGAGGGCTCCCAGCTGAACATCACCCAGTCCCGCCAGTGTTCCACGCGATCGGCGGCGGCGGGGATCTGCATCGCGGGTCCGATCGCCAGGATGTTGTGCTTCAGGCGGCCGAGCTGTTGCGCGCCGTGGACGACGCGAAGCGCCCGCGGAGTCGTCGGATCCTCGAGGCAGCCAAGCCCCTCCAGATTGGCCACTTCTTTGGCTTCGAGGAGCTCGTCGTCGTCAGCATCCCTGGTCGGGCCCTCAACGCGGATCAGAACTTTGCGAGTGGCTGCGCTGCCAATGCCGATGTACAACCACCCCGCATGCCTGACGGCAAAGTACCCCGGCGCAAAGTCAGAGCGCTTCTCGCGCAGGAAGCGCTCGAAGTTCCCCATCGCCGTGACGACCAACCTGGCGGTGGGCTCGTCCATCGGCTGCATCAGCGTCTCGCCCCACGCGAGAAACGCCGCCCGCGTGACCGGCGCCTGCTCGCGCAAGTGACGGACGATGGCCGGCTCGGGCGGCCGATCGTTCGGGTTGGACAGACCCCGGCGGTAGCCCTCGAGAAAGCGGTCCCATAGCGCGTCGCGCTGGCCGGTCCAGCCGCGCTGACGGGTCGCCAGGTCGATGGAACCGAGGAACCGGACGATGTCGACGAACGCGGGGCCGCGAGTGGAGTCGTCGAAGTCGTCGAGGCCCCAGGCGTCCCTTGTCAACGCGAACTGCTCGACGTGCGCGTCGCCGTGAATCCGAACGACGAGCTGGTTTCGCAGGTCGGCAAAGAGCTCGCAGACGCGGCCGGTCCAGGCGCGGTTGATGAACCTGAAGTAGACGAAGGGGTCGGCGCGGAGACGACCGAGGAGCTCGGGCGACGCGTCGGCCAGAGCAGCAGGATTTGGCCGGAGCTGGCCCCGGGCGGAAACGGGTGCCAGGAGAACGATGCAGCTCGTGGCCAGCACAAGCCGGCGGGCGAACTGGCTGCTCCATGGAGCGCGATGCATGCTTGCACCACTCACTATAAACTGCGGATCTAAAGGTCCGCACTACAGTAGGGCCCGCATTAACGCGGACCTGAAGGTCCGCACTACATCGAAGGCAGGAGTGCCCGGTGAACAGACTGATACGCAGTGTGTGCATCCTTCCGCTTGTTCTCGCCGCTTGTGTAGTGGCCGGCGGCCAGGCGCTCCAGCCCGCGCAGAACGATGCGTCCGCTGCTCGTTCCAGGGCGCACGCGTCATCGTCGGAGATGGACGGGTGATCGACGATGGCGCCCTGCTGGTCCAAGGCGGGCTCGTGATGGAGGTTGGCAGAAACGGGGCGATCACGGCACCTGCCGGCGCCGTCACGATGAACGTGCGCGGCAAGACCATCATGCCCGCCATCGTGAACGCTCACTCGCACCTGGGATGGGAGAAGTACACGAGCTGGGGCGCACAGAACTTTACGCGGGAGAACCTGATCGATCACCTCTACCGCCATGCCTACTACGGTGTGGGAACAGTCATCTCGACGGCGTCAGACCGGGAATCGATCAGCCTGCCGGTCGCGCTGGATCAGAAACTCGGAAAGGTCGGGGGAGCTCGGTATGTTCCAGAGCCCGGGCTGGGGACGCCCGGAGGGGGCGCCAATCCGAACTTCACGAACGACCCTGGATGGTGGGGCGCCGGTGACGGTTTCTACGAGCCGGCCACGCCCGAGGACGCCCGGAACGCGGTGCGGGCTGAAGCGGCCAGGGGCATCCAGGTCTTCAAGCTCTGGGTCGACGCCCGGGATCTTCAGCGAGGCGGTCGAGTCAAGTTGAGCGAGGACATCTTCCGCGCGGCGATTGACGAAGCAGTCGTGCACGACATCAAGGTGCTCGCGCACGCGCCAGACGTGCGGGATCACAAGCTCCTGCTGCGCGCGGGCGTCCGCCGCCTCATTCACGGGCCGAGCGAGATCGACGACGAGTGGATCGCCTTGATGAAGGAACGGAACGCCTACCTGATTCCGACGACGTTGTCGTGGGCCAGGGATCGCCAGTATTACGAGGACCCGTTCTTCCGGGAGCATGTCTCGGCGGCGGTCGTCGCGCGTCTCGCCGATCCGGGCAACCTCGGACCGATCGGCCGCCAGCAACTTGCGCCGGCAGCGAACACGAATCCTCCGGTCAACCAGCAAGCCGCGGACGAGCGGGCTCGCCAGCGGTTCACGCGGATGGTCGAGGCGGGCATTCAGATCATCCTGGGCGCGGACGTCGGCTGGGGTCCGACCGCCACGCATGTCGGCAGCTTCTTCGGCTACGCCGAACACCTCGAGCTCGAAGCGTTCGTCCGTCTCGGCATGAAGCCGGCGCAGGCCATTGTCGCGGGAACACGACGGCCGGCCGAGGCGTTCGGCTTGAACGACGTTGGATCGATCGAGGCGGGCAAGGCGGCCGACTTTCTCGTGCTCGACGCCAACCCGCTGGACGACATCCGCAACATGCGGAAGATCAACCGTGTCTATCTCCGGGGCACCGAGCTGGATCGCGCGGCGCTGCGCGCACAGTGGACGAAATGAGCACGGCGGTCCCGCCGAGGCGACCATTTGAACGTACCCAACGCCGAATCGAGTCGCGGCGCCGTACCCAGGCCCAGGTCCCGACAATCCACAGCTCGCTGTCCGCCCCTGCCCCGCGGCTCAGTCCTGTTCCAGCTTCATGAGCAGCTGCTCAAGCGCATCACGATGCGTGGCGAGGAACAGCCGATCCTTGTCGCGTCCGGCGGCGTGTTTAGACGTCACGATGTGCAGGAGCCGGGCGACTGGAATCTTCGCGCCATCGATGACGAACTCGCGCCGTTCGCTCCAAACGCTCTCGAAATCGTAGCCAGCCATCTCGAGCGTCAGGTCGACCACCAGATCATCCGGTCCGGTGGCGCGCATAGCGGCTCGACGTTCGATGATACGTGTGGCGAGCCACTGATCCCGTGGGCGATCGAGTGGTTCATTGTTCAGCAGTAGATCGATGCCGCTGTCATCGCACGCCAGCCAAGCGTTGACCAGGTTCTCGGCATCCGGCGGGAAGAACAGGTCGAAATCCTCAGTGGCGAAGACTGCCTGACCTGACGGACCGTAAAGGTTGGCACCGGCGACGCCGATCAAGACAAACCGGACGCCGCGAAGCCCGAGCGACCGGGCGAGCCGCGACAGCGGATGCATCAGGAACGGCGCACAAAGTGGCCGCGCCCGGCAAAGGCCCAGTAGCCGGGGTTGCCTCGCCACCGGCTGCCCTTGTCGGAGCCGGATCGGTTCTCGGGCAGCGCTTCGACGAGCTCGATGCGACGAAGGTACTCGTCAGTCAACTCGATCCGGATAGCCCGAGCAAGTTCGGCCGCCTCGCGGAGGGCGCGCAACCCGTCGTCCAATGTCGGCGTCACGTGAGCATTGTAGCGCCGCTTCGCTCAGGGCGCGGTGGACGAAGTAGTCAAGCGGAACTGCCGCCGTGCCTGCAGCATCTGCCAGAGCTCGTAGCACAGCTCGAAGATGACGACCGCACCGATCGCCAGAAACACCCATTCGACGATCTGATTGGACCAGTAGTTGAGCAGCGCCAGCTGGTCGGCATGTTCGGGCGGGCCACTGACTTCGAGATACCGGTCGGCGCGCAGGATCCACGTGATGATGAACAGGTTCACCGCATTGATGGCCAGGTCCACTGCCGAGACCGTGAACGTGCGCCAGGGCCGTATCAAGTCGACGAGATGCACGCCGACGCTCGCGACCAGTGACAGCAGGATCGGGAAATAGAGGTCCGCCCAGATCGGCGCGGCTGTGAACCGCACTCGATCGCCATCGACCGCCACGGATTCGGGCAGCGGCACGAGGTCCGTCCACCATACGAGGTAGGTCAGAGCCAAGACCAGGCCGATCACCGTTTCGGATCGCGGCACGGCACGGCCCTCCTTCGGCTCCGGCAGCTTCCCCGGGTTCCAGTTGTCGAACAGGTTGAAACGAACGCGCTCGTGATCGAGGATCGCGAACACGATGGTGACGATCCCCACCGAGTAGATGGCTCCACTCCACGCTGCGCCGATCGCCCGCCCCCAGATCGCCGGGGAATCAGAATAGACGGCGTTGATGGCGCCGCCGAACAGCACCATCGGCACCACGGCCCAGAACACGACGAACTTGAGCGCCTGCCGGTAGTACGGGAACAACGCCGGCCCAATCAAGTGCTGCTGCGGCAGGTAGCGGCTGGCCATCACGAACGGGTGTCCGCGTTTCTTCAGCAGCGCGGCCTGCTCGTCCGGGGTCATCGGACCCCCGGCGGCGCGCTCGTGCTCCTCGGCCTCGGACCGGAGGCTGTCGGTCAGCTCCGACATGATGTCGTCCTGCAGGTGGCGAGGCAGCTGACGACGGACGGCGATGAGATAGCGATCGATCAAATCCATGGCTTTGCTACACAATCCGGTCCAACGATGCGTTGAGACCTTTCCATTCGGCCAGCAGCTGCTTGAGCATCTGGCGCCCATCGGGTGAGAGGCGGTAGAAGCGCTTGTTGCGGCCGCCCTCCTCGCGCCACTGGCTGGTCAGCAGGTCCTGGGATTCGAGCCGCCGCAGCAGCGGATAGAGCGTGCCTTCGTCGATGTCGAGGCCCAGGTCGGCCAGCGCCTTGCGAAGCGTGTAGCCGTAGTGTTCGGCGCGAAGCTGGGCCAGCACGGCCAGCGTCAGGCAGCCGCGCCGCAGTTCCAACCGCAACGAATCGAACAGGGTCTGGTCCATAAGGCGAAGTCGGGGTCAGCGACGAGGTCCGCCTGAAGGCGGACACTACTGTGTGGCAACTACTGTGTGCCACATACTGTATGTAACACAGTATACGGGTGTCAAGCGGGCGGTGTTCCCGGGCTCAGTAGTGCGGACCTTCAGGTCCGCCTCCGTGTAGTTCCCCTACCGGGTGGAGGAGGACCGGCTGCGTGCCGGTGCGATTCGTCGCAGCTCTTCGAAGAAGTTGAAGACCACCGTCACGCGATTGCGGCTCGCTTCTACGGCAGGGGCCTTGACCAACGCAAACCGGTCGCCGTCTGGATGGAGGTCGAAGCTCCGGCCGACAACCCGCGGCGCGAACCGCGAGCCCGGCAGCAGGCGCGGCTTGTCCGCCTGAAACGAGCCGCCGTTGACTGAGTACGAGGCCACCATGATGTGGTTGTCGGGAGTCCCATAGAACACCTCGGGTCTCTTCGACGACCACACCGGACCGGCTCCACCCTGCGTCGAGATCTGCCAGGGACCGCCTGGGCCAGCGTAGGGTCGGACGAAGACTTCGGTTGCTGCTGCGGACGACGACCTCGAGGTGTACGCGAGCCAGCGTCCATCAGGCGAAAACGCCGGGTCTCTGGCGTCCTTCAGAAAAGAGGTCGGTTCCGCGGGGTGCCAGCCAGACACCTCATCCCCGTCGAGCCGCAGCATCATGATCGACGGAGTCCCGGTCACGCCATCGGCTTCCGTGAACGCGAGAATCCTTCCGTTGGGGTGCCAGGATCCAGGGGTCTGAGCACGATCCGAGTTGGTAAGGCGATCGGGCTTGCCGGCGCCATCGACGCGCTGCCAGTACAGGTTGCCGATGTCGTCGCCGCGTGTGGACTGAAAGACAATCCGGCTGTCGTCCGGCGTCCACACGGGCGTGATGTGGCCCGCACTTTCGAAGGTCAGCCTGGTCAACTGGTCGCGAGACCAGTCGTACGCCCAGATGTCGTGCTTCTTGCCGTCGAACAGGGCGAAGGCGAGACGACGGCCGTCGCTGGCAAAACGCGGGCCCAGCCAGCGGGTCGCTGTCGTCCGCAGCGGTCTGGTCGCGCCGCTTCGGTCCATCCAATCGATGGGCGCGTCCAGGTAGTTGACCTGCTCGGTCGCCGGCAGGTACGCGATTGTGCCAGCGTCGGAGAACGCGATCTCTGCCGCCCCGACCGGCATGTCCACCGTCACACCTTCCAGCACCGGTACTGCAGGACCGGCCAGCTCGAGACTCTTGATATCGAACGGTGCCGCAAACACTGTCCCGTCGTGCACGTAGACGAGATGCCCGCTGGCCAGGTAGCGCCCGAAATAGGCACCTGGCACAAGCACCTTGCGTGGTCCATTCGGCAACGACTGCACCACGACGTTTGCTTCCTGGAAACCGTCGGCGCGGCTGTTCCCAGTAAAGAGCACCGCCTTCCCGCCCAGCAGCACCTGCGGCCATCGCTGAGTGGTCTCGTTCTCGCCGAGTGTCGTGAGCGGGACAGGGACGCTGTTCTGCTCCGAGGAAACCTGCCACAGGGGGGCGGCGGACCGATCGGGCGAGAACGTGATGAGGCCATCCTCGCCCCAGGCGCCACCCCGATTGGTGAGGGCGGCGCAAATTGTGATCGCACCGCCGCCAGCGGTCGGCACTTTCTTCAACTTTCCGTCGGCGAAAAACGCAATCCATCGGCCGTCGGGCGAGAAGAACGGATTGAGGGCGCCGTCGGTCCCCGCGAGGGGTACGGCCCTCAACTCGTCGAGGCGGCGCACATAGATCTGCCGTGCGGCACCTTGGTTCGCTTGAGCGATGAACGCCAGCACGGCCCCATCGGGTGACAGGATGACGGCACTTCCCTGCCCAAACTGGAAGGTTACAAGCGACGCATCGGTGCCCAGTGCCGCATCGAGCCGGCGCGGTGCCGCGGGCGCCAGTGCCGCGTCGTCAGGCCAGGAGAGAAAGACGGCTGCTCCGAGTGCGACCACCGCCACGAGCGACCAGATCCACGCACGGCCGGACATTGACGTCCTGCCCGGGCTATCGGCGATGGGATCCTTCTCACCTGGCGTCAGGGCATCGTCGAGCTCGAGGCACGCGTCGCCAATGTCCTTCAGGCGCCGCTTCGCGTCCTTTTCCAGGCATCGCCGGACGAGGCGCCGGATGTTCGGCGGAACCGACGCCGGCACCGCCGTCCAATCCGGTTCCGATTCGAGAACGGCGGCGATCGTTTCGGAGACCGTCGCTCCTGGCGCGGCCCGGCGGCCGCTGAACATTTCGTACAGCACCGCGCCAAACGCCCAGATGTCGGTGCGCTTATCGACCGGCTCGCCGCGAGCCTGCTCGGGGCTCATGTATGCGGCCGTCCCAAGCCTGACTCCATCCTGACTCTCGTACGCCCATTGGGCGCTTGCTTCGGTTGAAGTGTGTGGGACCTCGGGCGCCATCGAAGCCTTCGCCAACCCGAAGTCGAGCACCTTGACGATGTTGTCCGGCGTGATCTTGATGTTGGCGGGCTTCAGGTCGCGGTGAATGATGCCCTTCTCGTGCGCCGCCTCGAGCGCCCGCGCGATATCCCGGCCGATGGTCAGGGCCTCCTTCGTCCTGAGGCGGCGGGCCTTTCCGCTGGTCCCACCCTGAGTGTCCAACCGTTCCTGGAGCGTCGGCCCGTCGACGAGTTCGAGCACCAGGCCCGGCGTGCCGCTGATGTCGGTGATCCCGTAGATGGCGCAGACGTTGGGATGGTTCAGCGACGCGAGGACGCGTGCCTCACGTTCGAACCGCGCGAGCCGTGCCGGATCCGCCGCAAGGCTCGGCGGCAAGATCTTGATCGCGACGTCGCGCCCCAGTACGACGTCGCGGGCGCGGAATACCTCGCCCATGCCGCCGGCGCCGAGCGTCGACACAATCTGGTAGTCGACACCGGGCCGCGTCGTTCCGGCGAGCGACTCGATCGCCGGCCGTTCCGCAAACGTACCGGCCTCATGATGAGCGGAGAGCAGCGACATGACCTCCCGGTGCAGCGCACGGTCTTCAGCGCAGGCGTGCTCGAGAAACGCGGCGCGCTCATTTGGCGCGCGCTCAATCGCAGCCTGAAAGAGCTCCTTGATCCGGCTCCAGCTCGCGTCGCCCGTCACTGACTCCGTCCCTTTCCTGCTCCCGTGATGCGGCGATAGAGCCACGCACGCGCCATCTGCCATTCCCGGGTCACCGTCGAGCGCGAGATCGACAGCGCTTCAGCGACTTCCCGCTCGGACATGCCGGCGAAGTACCGGAATTCAACAATCTGACCCTGACGGGGATCCAGGAGGGACAGCTCTTGCAGCGCTTCTTCGAGTTGCAGGACCTCGCAGTCGGGCGCCTCCGAGGCGGCGATCCGATCGTCAAACGCAATCCTGAGCGCCGAGCCGGGCCGCTTGGCCGACAGATGCTCGCGGGCGTGATCGACGAGGATGCGGCGCATCATCTGCGCGGCGATGCCGAAAAAGTGCGCCCGGTTCTTCCAGTGGACACGGTCCTGGCCTGCGAGCTTCATGTACGCCTCGTGAACCAGCGCGGTCGGTTCGAGAGTGTGGTCCGGCCGTTCCCGCCGCAGATAGCTTCTCGCGCACCGCCGCAGTTCCACGTAAACGAGCGGCAGAAGGTCGTCCCGGGCCCGGAGGTCCCCGTCACCCCACGCTCTCAAGAGACCACTGATCGTCTTGGACGCCTCTGTCACGTTGTCAGGATCGAGCCGCCCAACCATAAGACCCACCGCTCATACCAGTCAATCGATCTCGCCATGACGCAATCCGCCCCGACTTTCCGCGTTAACCTCCGATGCCGGCAGGGTCTGCGGGGCGCGCTCGGCGAAGGTCATGGGTCAGGGGTTGGACCGTGTCATTGAGCGTGGCGTCGGTCGTCGGCCTGTGTCAGGGCCGCTCATACGCGGCCGAAGACCTGGGGCGCGCGGTTGTCGTGCTCGTCGACGATCGGGCCAGAGTCCAACCGCACGTCCTCGATCTGGCCGAGAAGCAGGCCGCGCGAATCTACCAGCATGCGGGCGCGAGGATGGTCTGGCGCTCCGCGCGTGAGCCGGGGGTCAACGCCGGCCTCACGGTTCGATTGATCATCCAGGCAGAGTTCCGGGGCGCATCCGGCGCCGGGGCCCCCTTTCTGATGGGGGCCGCACCGGACACGGCGGTCGAGTGCGGTGGCGCCGCCTATGTGTTCTTCGACAAGATCATGGCCTTCTCGAACATCATGCTGCGCGACCCGGCCCTTGTTCTGGGGACCGTGGCCGCCCACGAGGTCGGTCACGCTTTACTGCGGCGGCAAGGGCACTCGGCTGAGGGCTTGATGCGGGCGTCCTGGAAGCCTGACGACTGGGAACGCGCCGCGTCAGGGTTCTTGTTGTTCTCACAGCCAGAACGGATGGCGGTGCGCAAGCGGATCTCGGATTGCCGTGAGGGTGGCTGAACACCTCTGTACTAGCTTTGCCTTCGGCGCTATGATGTAGCCATCTCGGACACTTCGGGAGACAAACACCTGGGCATCGTCCCCCCGGCTGATGGCGGCGGCGATCCGGACGGGCTTTTCATGTACGGTGCGATCGCCGGGCATATTGCCGTCGGTCGCTATGTGCTGGAGATCGGTGATCCGTGCGGCGCCCTGATCCGCGACGCATCACGGGCCGAACCGGCACACACGCGTTCCCGCCCCACGCCGGTTCTCCTGCGCCCGGCGTTGATGCGGGGGCTGGTCGGCCGGCTGCCGGAACTTGATGCAGCCAATGGGGCACTCGACGCCAGCCTACCCCTCGAAGTGACTGGCGCGCCCGGTGTCGGCAAGACGGCTCTTCTCCGCCACCTGGCCCATCATCCGCGAGCCGGCTTGTTCGCCGACGGCATCCTCTACGTCTCGGCACGTCATCAGTCCCCGGACGATCTCCTGCGGGCCGTCTTCGAAGCCTTCTACGAAAGCGACGAGATCTGGCTGCCTACCGACGTGGAGATTCGACGCGGCCTTCAGGGAAGGCAGGCGCTGATTCTTCTCGACGATGTTGACATCGAGCAGGATGACCTGGAACACCTGTTCGACATCGCCCCTCGTTGCGCGTTCGTGGTGGCGACGCGGCGGCGGCGCCTGTGGGGTGAAGGGCGCACCCTCATGCTGAAGGGCCTGCCGTCCGACGACGCCGTGCGGCTTCTGGAGCACGCGATCGAGCGTCCGCTCGATGACACGGAGCGATCCGCGGCCGAGCATCTCTGCATGGCGCTGGAAGGTCACCCGCTTCGAATCGTACAGGCCGCCGCGCTCACGCGCGACCGAGGAACATCACTCGACGGGTGGGCACCCGACGTCCGGCCCGAGAGCCTCATCACGGAACTGCTGAAGTCGATTGACGAGCGGCAGCGGCGCGCCTTGCTGGCGTTGACCGCGCTGCCGGGCGTGCCGCTCCACGTTCAGCAGGTCGCAGGCATTGCCGAAATCACGGACATCGATGCAGCGTTGACGCCTCTCGTTCACCGGGGTCTCATCGTCCGCAGCCAGTCACGGCTTCTGATCGCGGATGGCGTCGTGGACAGGCTCCGCCGCAGGGAAGACCTGACGCCCTGGGTGAATCGCGCGATCACGTACTTCACCGCGTGGGCGGAACGAAACCGTCGAAGCCCGGTCATCCTGCTCGAGGAAGCCGAAGCACTCCTGCGCGTGCAGCAGGACGCCGCCGAGGCCAGGCGCTGGGGTGAAGTCCTGCGCCTGGGCCGGTTGCTCGAAGGAGCCCTGGTGATTGGCGGGCGATGGGGCGCATGGGCGTTCACGCTCGACCGCTGCCTGGCCGCCGCAAAGGCCACCGCGGATCGCTCCGCGGAAGCGTGGGCGCTTCATGAAATAGGCACTCGGGCCGTTTGTCTTGGCGAAACTGGACGAGCGCGCGCGTTGCTGGGCCAGGCGGTAAAGCTTCGGGAGTCCATTCCTGATGACGCGGCCGCCGCGGCCAGCCGGCAGAATCTCGTTTTCGTCGCCGCCCCTGTGTCCACTGTGTCCACTGTGTCCACCTCGACTCCTGAGCGGCCATCGCCACCGTTGCGGTTGGACCTCGACGCGTTGCCGATTCGAGAGACCGCGGCGTCGATCGTTCGCGTTCCGAAGACCAGGAGCGTCGCGGCCGTGGCGACCATGGTGCTGCTGCTGGCGAGCGTGGGATGGTTCGCCGGCATGGCGTACGACGCCGTGCGATCAGGCCAGCCTTCGCAGGGCCAGCGCGCGACTGCCAACACATCGCAGGTGGTGCGGTCCGAAGAACCGCGCGCGGTCGGCTCCAGCGCCGTTCTGGAAACGGCCGCTGACGTTGCGCCGCCGAGCTCTGCGCCGGCGGAGACCGGCGCCGGGGGCTCCAGCATCCTCATCTTCACGGCGCGGCCCGGCTCAGTCGCAACGGCAAGCTCCACGCAGATCTGCTACGCCGTCAGCGACGCGTACCAAGCGCGCATCGAACCGGGCATCGGCGAGGTCGACCCCACACCCTCTCTGAGTTGCCGCCGCGTGGCGCCAAGACGGACGACAACCTACGAGCTCACCGCGTACAGCCGGGACGGCAGTCATGTGAAGCAGCGACTCGTCGTCTTCGTCAAGTGAGTTGTGTTCTTTAGCGGCCGCTCGGTCGCTCTTTGCGCGACATGATCTTCTGAACCCGCTCCATCACGCGTTGGGTTAGCGTCGATCGCCTCGGCGAGAACTGGTCGAGGCAGGCGCGAAAGTAAGGGCGCAGCTGTCGGCGCGCATATGGCAGATACCCGACTTCCTGCATCTCACGTAACGTCTGAGCGTAGTGATCGAGCAGCGCTCCGGCGAAAACCTGGCCGGTGCGTGTCGCACCGATCCGCGCGGACGCCGAAACCCAGCGCATCCGATCGGGAAATCGTCGCGCAGCTGAGACGGCCATCACGGACGACGTTTGAAAAACCGACATCTGCTGCCGCGCGGATTCCTCCCTGAGCTCGGCCCACAATCGGCTGATCGTATCCCGCGACGGAAGGTTCGCTGGCTGCAGGTCTCGGGCTTCGCTGCGAATCGCCTCCCACTCGCTGCGGAGGCCCGCCACGTCGAGCGGTGGCGTGTTGATTGTTCCGGCGAGCCGCGACGCGGTCCGCTCCAGCCCGTCGAGCACCTGATCGACAGTGGTGAATCTCGCGTCTGCTTCGAGGAGACCCTGCGCTTTCAGCGCGTCGACGATTTCCGGAATGAGCTGCCGACCCATGCCGCAGACATCGGCAAGAGCGGCGAGCACCCAGACCGGCGACGCGCGAAACGCCACGACGCCCAGCAGTTCGACGGCATTGCCAACAGCCCGCCTGACGAGAAAGTCGTCGGGCAGCCTGGGATCGTCGCGATACACACCTTCTGCTCCTCCAACCTCCACGATCAGATAACGGAGCGTCGCGTCCACGAGGTTCTGGTACAGCTGGCTGCCGCGAACGCCGTCTGGAAGGGCAACCTCGCCGACCTCCCGCGCGACGCCAGCGCCAAGCCCCAGCACGGATCGGATGAACCGCTCAGGGAGTGAAAGCAGATAGTCGGTGTTTCTCATGCGGCACCTCAATGATCGCACCCTGTCGGATTCTTGCACGTGCCTTCACACCTCGCCGATCAGTCGCGTCAAACAACCAGGGTTATCATGATCGACGGACGTGAGGCTGACTGCTCGAGGATGCGCCGTGCTCGGGTTCATCGTCTGGCTGCAGGCGATGGCCTGGGCCTGCAGCGCACGCACTCCCTCGGTCCCAGCTCCGCCGCAAACAGATCAGCAGCCCGATTCTCCGAGTACGGCGGCGATCACGCCCGAGCCGTCAGTGCCGCCCCCGTCGGCTCAGACGCTTCAGCGTGAGACCAGCCCCGATGACTGCGCGGTGATCGCCGCTCCCGGCGAACCGATTGCGACGGTCGCCCTCGGTGACCGCATCGATCCTTCAAATGCACCCCGGTCGTCAAACGACAGCGAGCGGCTGCTCTTCCGTCAGCTTTACGAGACGCTGGTCCGAGTCGACTGCATGGGGCGTGTCGGTCCAGGCCTGGCAACGTCCTGGCGGCTTGACCAGAGGAGCGACTGGCTCTGGATCGTCACATTGCGCGAGGACGCCCGGTTCTCCGACGGCACGCCCGTCACGGCTGCGGACGTGCGGGCGGGCTGGACGCGCGACGGCGCTGGCGGCGAGCTCGGGACGCACGTGAAGCGCCTCGTCCAATGGGTCGATGTCGTCGACGACCGAACGCTCGTCATCCAGCTGTCGATTCCCCGGATCGATGCGCCAGTCGTGCTTGCACATCCCGATCTGGCGGTTGCCAAGCGGGTAGCCGATTCTCCATTTCCGCTCGGGACGCGATTGAGCCGTCTCGACGTGGCGCGTGACCGAGCGCGAGGGGTCGCACGGTCTGAACTGACGATCAGCCGCGACAATCTTCCGCCGCTCCGGTTTCTGGTCGCTCCCGGCGACCCGCGGGATCTCCTGGACGCGGGCGTGGATTTGCTGCTCACACGCGATCCGGCGACGCTCGACTACGCCACCGCGCTGCCGCACTTTCAGCGGGTGCCGCTCGCGTGGCAGCGAACCCACATTTTCGTCACAGCCGGACGGTCAACCTCGTCCCCTTCACTATCGGAGGACGCACGACAGGCGCTGGCCAACGACGCGGTTCGGGGCGAGGCGCGGGGAGCGCAAGGCCCGTTCTGGTTCGAAACCGCCCAGTGCCATCCATGGCCCATTGCTGGAGTGCAACCGCACGTCCCCACTCCGCGGATCGTCTACGACGCCAATGACGGAACGGCACGCGATCTCGCCGAGCGCCTCGTGGCCCTGGTCAAAGCCTCAGGTCCCTCGTCGACGACCTTCCTCGACGCGCTTCTTCCGGACCGTCCGCAGCGGACGTTCCAGCGCGCCACCGGTCTGACCGGCGAGGCCCTGGCGAACGCTCGCCGGCTGGGCACCGACGCCGGCTACATCGTCTCCGTCGACAGCCGGCCACTGGAACCGTGCCGCGACCTGCACGCTTTGGTCGACAGCGTTCCATGGCTCAGGCCCGGCACGATCGTCCCGCTCGTCGACACCCGCCTGCAGGCCGTGGTGCGGCGCGGGCGATCGGGTGTGACCGCTGATTTCGATGGCGCATTGGTGATCGGCGGCGTGAACGATCCGGGATCGCGATGAGCCTGCGGACCCGCCTGCTCCTCGCGTTTGCGGCCATCGTCCTGATCCCGATGGCGCTGCTGGCGTTCGGGCTTCGGCAGGAGATGAACCGGCGCCTCTCGGAGGAGTACCAGCTTCGCGTCGATCGAGTGGTCGAGGTCATCCGCGAGGATCTCGCTCGCGAGAGTGCCGGCATTGCCGAGCGACTTGCGTCGCTCGAGACCGCGCTTCTGAACGACAACCGGTTTCGTAGCGCGGCGGTGGCGGGCCTCGAATCAGATCGGGAGTATCTGCTCGACTACGCAGGCACGGCGATGCGGCTCACCGGGCTGTCGATGCTCCAGATTCAGGACAGCGACGGCGGGATCCTCAGCTCAGGTCACTTCCGGAACGAACATGGCCGCATCGAGCCTGGATCTGGCGTCGGCCCTCGGCAGCGCTGGCAGCGTAGCGCTTGTGGCGACTCGCGGCGCCGAGCGTGAATTCCTCGCGCTGGCTCGTGCCAGGACGTTCCTCCTCAGCGGGCGCTCGTTCACGATCGTCGGCGGTGTCGCCGTCGATCGAGACATTTCTCGCGCGCCTCGCCCGCGATCGAACCATCATCGTTGCGCTGCATTATCCCGGTGGAGATCTGTCGACAGTCCGAGAGAGGCCGGACGTCGAGGCCGACTCCGCCGTCGGCGAACTCCTCGTGCCGCTGATCCGGGCCGGAGCAGGAGAGCGGTCGGAGGTGGTCCAGGCGCGGCTACAGGTCACTCAGCCGTTGACGCCGCTCCGAACACTTCTGCGCAGCGCGGATTCATGGTTCATCTTGACCGCCGCGGGCACCGGCGTCACCGCGCTTCTGCTGGCGGTGTGGGTATCGTCGCGAATCAGCGGACCGCTGACGGCCCTCGCCGAAAAGACGTCGGTACTCGATCTCGATCGTCTCGACGTCGATTTCGATCCCGGCACGGACGAAGTCGGCAGATTGTCGGGGCTGCTCGGCGACCTGTCGGACCGCCTGCGAACCAGCACCGCCCGTATCCGCGAGGCCGAGCGGCGCGCCACGGTCGGCGAACTGGCGCGGCAGGTCAACCACGACATCAAGAATGGGCTCATCCCGCTGCGAAACGTGATGCGCCATCTCGCGCAGGTCGAACGGGACGATCCCCGGCGCCCTCCCGGCGATCTTCGCCGAACGCCGGCGGACTGTCGATTCCAGCATCGCGTATCTCGAGACGCTGGCCACCAGCTATCAGCGGCTGTCGCCGCCGCTGGAACGGCGTGATTGCGATCTGAACGGGCTCATCACCGACGTGGTTCGCGCCGCGCAGGGACACGAGCAGGTCGAGTTCGCAACGGATCTGGCGAATCTTCCTCGCGTGGTCGGAGACCCGGTCGCGTTCCGCCGGATCCTCGAGAACCTGACCGCCAATGCGGTGGACAGCCTGGAGTCGAAACCGGGACGGATCACGGTGTCGACGCAAGTGATCGAGCGGGAACGGCGGGCCGATGACCATCCGGGTGACCGTCGCCGACACCGGCCGCGGCATGTCCGCTGACGAGGCCAAGCGGATCTTCGACGACTTCTATACGACGAAGGAAGGGCGGCACCGGGCTGGGCCTCTCGATCGTCCGGCGGCTGGTGATGGATCTCCACGGCACGATCGGCGTCGAGAGCGCGCCCGGTCAGGGCACGCGCATGATCATCGACATTCCAGCCGGCAGGTCCGACGCGCCCATGACGACGCACGTGCTGGTCGTCGATGACGTGCCGGCGATGGCCGAGCAATATGCCTACGACCTGAAGCGGGTCGGCGGCTACCACACGACTGTCGCCGCCGACGGCGACGAGGCGCTCGACCTTCTCGCCCGCGAGCCAATCGACTGCGTGGTCCTCGATCTCGAGATGCCGGGCATCGACGGCTTCGAGGTCCTGCGGCGCCTGCAGCAGCGCGGCATCGACACGCCGGTCATCGTCTACACCGGCACCGGCAACTACGACCGCTGCGTCCAGGCGGTACGGCTCGGCGCGTACGGGTTCGTCGACAAGGCGGAGCCGATCGAGCGCGTCGTTCAGGAGATCGAAAACGCGGTGTCGCGCGGGCGTCTGGTGACGGAGGTTCGATCGCTGCGGTCGCGGTTCGACGGCGACACGCCGCTCATCGGCGACAGCGGGCCGATGCGGTCGCTCCGCGACGCGATCGCGCGCGTCGCGCCGCTTCCGAGCAGCGTGCTGATCGTCGGCGAGAGCGGCACGCGGCAAGGAACTGGTCGCGCGCGAGCTGCATCGCCGGGGGCCCCTCGAGTCCGCTCGCGGCAAATCCGGCGCAAAGCCGCCGCTGGTGGCCGTGAACAGCGCCGCGCTGCCCGAGCAGCTCGTCGAGAGCGAGCTGTTCGGCCACGAGCGCGGCGCGTTCACCGGTGCCGATCGGCTGCGCAGGGGCGCGTTCGAGAACGCGGGCGCCGGAACGCTGTTCCTCGACGAGGTCGGCGAGTTGCCGCTGCCGGCGCAGGCAAAGCTGCTTCGCGTGCTCGAAGAGCGGCAGGTGATGCGCGTCGGCGGCGACCGGGCCATCCAGGTCGCGGCCCGCGTCGTCGCGGCCACCAATCGGGACCTCGAGCGTGAGGTCGAAGCGGGCCGCTTCCGTCAGGACCTCTACTATCGCCTCAACGTCCACACGCTGCGGGTCCCGCCGCTGCGCGACCGCCTGTCCGACGTCCCGGCGCTTGTCGATCATCTGCTTCGAGCGATCGCCTCGCACCTCGGCGTACGGCCGAAGACCATCGCGCCGGACGCGGTCGCGCTGCTCGCCGCCTACGACTGGCGGAGAAACAATGTCCGCGAGCTGCGAAACTGCCTGGAACGGATGATGATCGCGTCCGATGCCACCGTCAATCGGTGCGTCCGATGTTCCACCAGAGATTCGAGGCGAGGAACGAGACGAGGGCGCTGACGCGACGGCTCTGCCCGGGACGCTCAAGGCGCTGAAGGCGCAGGCCGAACGGCAGATCGTGCTCGACGCGCTCGAGAACCACGATTGGCACGTCACGCGGACGGCCGAGGCGCTCGGCCTCTCGGATCATTCCAGCCTGCTGAAGATCATGCGTCGTCACGGTCTGAGCAAGGGTGTGCACCGGGACACGTAACCCCTCGATCTCGTGTCCGCCGGGACACGTCGTTCGCGACCGTCACGCCAGATCCCATTCCGCGTCTTTCGATAACTCGCTATTCCACCGCCAGTTGAGAAGCCTCCTCCCGCCGCGCCCGCCCTGGCCGCGCGCTTGCCCTGAAGGCAGCCGAATACGGCCGGCCGCAGTCACGCGGCCGACTACGAAGGGAGAGGGCACATGAGACGCACACGACTGGCGGCCGCGGCGCTGTACATCGCCATGCTCGGGGCCACGTTCGGCATCGCCGCCTGCTCGAAGAGCGACGAGGCGACACAGGCACCGCCGAAGAGTCCGGAGCCCGCGCAGGGCAAACCCGTGGCCGCACCGCCCGAACCGCTGGCCGTCAAGCCGACGGACGGCGAAGGATTCGTTGCGAGCCCGCCACCGAAGATCACCGGGTCGTTCGCCGATGGCGAGGCGGCATACCGGGCCAGGAAGTACGCGGACGCGACCGCGATTTTCGAGGGCTACACCGAGCGACGCCCCGCCAATGCCTGGGGCCACTACATGCTCGGCACTGTCTGCGTGGAAGAGCGGCGATCTCACGAAGTCCGAGCAGGCGTTCGAGAAGGCGCTGAGCATCGACCCGCATCACGTCAAGAGCCTCGTCAACCTGAGCCGCGTCTTCATCGATCAGAAGCGGCATGACGAGGCCGTCGACCGCCTCACCCGCGCGTCGGAGATCGAACCCGAGTCGGCCGAAGTGTTTCGACTGCTCGGCCGAACCTATCACTCGCCAGGGCAAGACGGACGAGGCCGTGGATGCGTATCGCCGCGCGATCGACCTGGACGAGCGCGACGCGTGGTCGATGAACAACCTCGGCCTGCTGCTTGCTCGAGACCAAGCGGGCCGACGAGGCGCTGCCGCTGCTGACCAGCGCCGTGGAGTTGCGAAAGGACGTCCCGGAGTTTCACAACAACCTCGGCATGGCGCTCGAGCACACCGGGCGTTTCAGGGCCGCGGCGACGCGTACGGCGACGCCCTGACCGTCGATCCGCGCTACGAGAAGGCGAAGCAGAACCTGGCGCGTGTCGAAGCGGTCAAGAGCGGACCTGACGAAACGTTCAAGGCCGTCGACACGACGGTGATCAAGTAGGGGCGATCGACATGAGACTCTTGATTCGCTGCGCCGTCGTCGCTCTCTCACTCCGTGCCTTGTGCCGCCGCTCGATGCGGCGGCGCAGGGCGACTCATCGCGCCCCGACAAGACGCTGTCTCCGTACTTCTTCGTCGAAGGCGGAGATCCCGCCATCGATCGGCTGCCGTTGAAGGACACGCGCGTCGACGTCGCGATCACCGGCGTGATTGCGGATGTGACCGTCCGGCAGGTGTACGAGAATCGCGGCACGCGGCCCATCCACGCCCGCTACATCTTCCCTGCGTCGACGCGGGCGGCAGTCTACGGGATGACGATGACCGTCGGCGATGTGCGCACCGTGGCCACGATCAGGGAACGCGAGCAGGCCGCACGTGAATTCGAAGCCGCCAAGCGCGAGGGCAAGAGCGCGTCGCTGCTGGAACAGAGTCGTCCCAACGTGTTCTCGATGAAGCTGGCCAACGTGCTGCCTGGCGACACGATCGTCGTCGAGCTCAAGTACACCGAGCTGCTCGTGCCGACCGACGGCGTCTACGAATTCGTCTACCCGACGGTCGTCGGACCGCGCTACTCCGAAAAGCGCGAGAGCCAGGCGCTGCGCCCGGCAGACGAGTTCGTCAAGGCTCCGTACACGCACCAGGGCGAAGCGCCGCGCAGCGAGTTCCACCTGGCCGGCGTGCTGTCGACCGGCGTGCCGATCCAGGAGCTCGACTCCCCTTCGCATCAGCTGGATGTCCGCGCGGCTGGCCTGCGCGCGGAGATCACGCTCGCCGACTCGGAGCGATTGTCCGGCAACCGCGACTTCATCCTGCGCTACCGGTTGGCTGGCGCGGAGATCGCCTCCGGACTGCTGCTGTATCAGGGCCGGGACGAGAACTTCTTCCTGCTCATGGCGGAACCGCCGCAGACCGTTCAGCCGGATCGAGATCCCGCCGCGCGAATACATCTTCGTGCTCGACGTGTCTGGATCGATGAACGGCTTTCCGCTGGACACGGCGAAGAAGCTGATGGGCGATCTCGCGAACGTGCTGCGACCCTCCGACACGTTCAACGTCGTCGTCTTTGCCGACGGCTCCGACACGTTCTCGCCGGCGTCAGTGCCGGCGACGCGTCCCAATCTCACGCGTGCGCTGCAGTTCATCGGTCAGAAGAACGGCGGCGGCGGGACGCGGCTGCTGGCCGCGCTCGAGCGGGCGGTGGCCATCCCGCGTCAACCGGCCGTGTCGCGCAGCATCGTGCTGGTCACCGACGGCTACATCGACGCGGAATCGGACGTGTTCGACTACATCCGCGATCAACGGGACGATGTCAATTTCTTCGCCTTCGGTATCGGCAGCAGCGTGAACCGGTTCCTCATCGAGGGCGTTGCACGGGCGGGCCTCGGCGAGCCGTTCATCGTGACGGAGCCCGGCGAGGCGACCGAGGCGGCGACCGGCTCCGGCGCTACATCGACACGCCCGTGCTCACCGGCATCGACGTGAAGTTCCATGGATTCGACGTCTACGACGTCGAGCCGGGGACCGTCCCGGACCTGTTCGCCAGCCGCCCGATCGTCGTCTTCGGCAAGTGGCGAGGCAACGCGACTGGATCGATCGAGATCTCGGGGAACACCGGTCGCGGCGCGTACCAGACATCGATTCCCGTCTCGCCCGCGAGCGCCGACGCGAGTCATGGCGCGCTTCGGCATCTCTGGGCGCGAACCCGGATCGCGGACCTGTCGGACTTCGGTCCCGGTGCTCCGAGCGAGGAGCGAGTCGCCGCAGATCACCTCGCTGGGGCTGACCTACGGCTTGCTCACGCGCTACACGTCGTTCGTCGCGGTGCAGGAGATCGTGCGGCGCACGACAGAGGGTGCCGACGATGTCGATCAGCCGCTGCCGCTGCCGGCGGGCGTGTCCGATCTCGCGGTCGGCGTCACCAGCGGCCCCGAACCGGAGCATCGTGTGGGTGTGCGCGATCGTCGTCGCGTTGCTCGGCTGGGCGAGCCTGCTGCGCATGCGGCGCCGGCGCTCGGGAGTGGTCGCGTGAAGACCAAGCTCGTGCGTGCTGGCCGCGGCGGCTGCTGATCGCCTGGGGCCTGAAGCGGCACTACGCCGACGCGCGCGCCGGACGATCTGCTGGTGGATCCTGAGTCCGACGGCGCAGCTGGTCGGCGTCATGACCGGGCACGACGTTCGCGTTGCAGCCGGGTGAAGGATATCTCTCGCGCGAACGCCTGTTCCTGATCGAGAAGTCGTGCGCGGGGATCAACTTCATGATCGCCGCGTTCGGCATGCTGGTGTTCGCCCTCGTTCATCGTGTCGGATCGGGACTGATCGGCGGCGCGCGTGCTCGGTGTGAGCCTGCTGGCCAGCTATTCGGCGGCGATCGTCGTCAACGCCGTGCGGATCGCGATCGCGATGTGGCTGGCCGCGCATCCGGTCGCGCTGTCGACCTTCAGCGCGGCCGACGTGCATCGCATCGAAGGGATTGTCGGTGTACTTCGGCGGCCTGGTGCTGCTCTACGAGCTCGTGCAGCGGCTCGATCCGGCGCAGGGCGGGCCTTTCGGGCCCGACACCATGAGCAGCCGCGGCGCCACAGCGATGATGCGAGTCGCTCACGCGTTTCGCCGCACGGCTCTTCCGCTGGCCTCGTACTACGCCGTCACGCTCGCGCTTCCGCTCGCAAACGGCGCGGCGCGCTCTGGCGCCTTCGTGGAGCACGCGCTGGTCGTAGCTCGTCGTTCCTCCGATCCTCATCGTGCTGGCTGGAGCGGCCGACACCATCGTTCGTGCAGGCCTGGGCCGGAACCGATCATCGTCAGAACGCCTCCTGCACGACCAGGTACACCCCAAAGTTTCCGTTCTCGCCGAAGCCGACGTCGAACGCCAGGTTGGTCCGTGATCGCTTGTTGAGCAGCAGACGCAGGCCGGCGCCCGCGCCAGGCGCAAAGTTGTCGAAGAGCTGTTCTCCACCCTGCCGGTTGGAGATCGTCGTCGTGTTCACGAACGCCACCATCCCCAGGAAGTCGTTGCGCATCAAAGGACCCCGGTATTCGACCTCGACGAACGCCATCTTCTCGCCCCTGAAGTGCCCTTCGGCGTAGCCGCGTCCCGAGCGGCCGTAGGAGTCACTGGCCGTCGACGGCAGATCGAAATATGGTGCCACGCCATCCACGACGAGATCGGTGTACGCCCAGACCGCGAGCCGGTGACGGCGATCCGATGACAGCGGCGCGTAAGTGCGCAGATCCAGGTTCAGTTTCTCCCAGCTCGAATCCCCTCCCAGGAAGCCGTCGAACAATATCCGGTAGTTGGCCCTGGCAAGCCAGCCGCGGCTCGGGTTGATGAAGCTGTCACGACTGTCCCAGAGGATCTCGATGCTTGGGCCGGCGGATATCTGCGTATCGAGCGGCAGTCCGTTCGCGGCGCTGTACTGGTAATAGGCGGACTGTGGCCACTGCGCCCTCCGCGTCGTCGTCGGGGTGCACGTCGGCGTGACTGTCGAAGTGAAGGCCGCCGCCGGCAAAGAGGTTCCGGCGGAGCTGGAAGTGCGCCAATTGGTGGAGCCGATAGAAGTCGAAGCGGACCACTTCTCCCGCCGCCGACGCCGTGCCCGTCCCCAGACCAAACGTCTCCTGCGACGTCCATTGAAACCGATCGTCGAACTCCAGCGAGCCAGCGGTCGCCGAGGCCGAACATCATCGTATGTGCGCTGATGCCCGCCTGCTTCTTGCTCGTGAACGTCACGCTCGCGACGCTCGAGGAGATGCGCGTCGTCGCCGGGTCGCCCCGGAAGAAGCCGACGTTCCCCGCCACGCCGACGATGACGCCGCTGGACGGCTTGACACCGATGACCGGCGCGATCGCGCGCATCGGCTTGCGATAGTCGAATTCAGCTCGGTCTCGGCGGGCTTGTCGCGGATCTTCCGAATCAGGTCGGTGACGTCCACCATATCGCTGGTGTCGCGCACCTGCTCTTCCGCGGCCACAGCCGGCGGCTGCGTCTCAGACCTCGCCGCCGCGGTCTGCGCCGTATCGGCGGTCGCCTGCGACGCCGCGAGAATCAGGACTGCAAACGGTAGAAGGACACACATGCTGATCGATAGTAAACCGACCTGCGGTGCTCGACGGCGCCCCGACGGTCCGGCCGATCGGCGATAATCGTCGCCTGCCCGGATAGGAGGCGGTGATGTTGTGCCGGTTCCGTCGCGTCTGGGTGGCCGGGCTGCTCCTCGCGGCCGTGCCGCTCGCGGCCGCGGCGCAGGTGGGTTTCGGGTTCGGCTTCCGGTATCGCAACGCCAAGTACGACGGCCGCGTCGCCCTCGTGCGCGCGCGGTACCAGGAGTACCCCGGCTGGTCGGACGACTATCCGACCATGGAGAACAATCTCGCCCAGGTGCTCCACGACATCACGACACTGCGTCCCAACCTCAGGCAGCGGACATCCTCGACTTCGACGATCAGCAGCTCTTCCGGTATCCGCTCGTGTACCTGTCTGAACCTGGCTACTGGATGCCCACCGCGACCGAGGCCGAGGGGCTCCGCACGTACCTGCGGAAGGGCGGGTTCCTGATCGTCGACGACTTTCACTTCCCCAACGAGTGGGCGGTGTTCGAAGCGGCGATACGCCGCGTGCTGCCCGCGGGCCGCATCTATCGCCTCGACGCCAGCCACTCGATCTACAACACGTTCTTTGCCATCAAGTCGCTCGAGATCCCGTATCCCGGCACATCCGGCCCCGGCGCACTCATGGGTGAGTTCTTCGGGATCTTCGAGGACAACGATCCGCGAAAGGACCTGATGGTGGTAATCAATTACAACATGGACCTCGGCGAGTATCTCGAGTGGTCCAACGATCCGCGGAACCGCTTCTCGCTGGCCCCGACCAACGAAGCGTACAAATTCCTGATCAACTACGTGTTATACGGCCTCAGTCATTGACGGGGCGGACGGCTCGTCCACCGGAGCTTCAGCGAAGGCGGAGTTGTCCACCGGAGCTTTAGCGTAGGCGGACTTACAATCGCGACGCCGCCGACTTCAGCAGCGCAATCAATTGCCCCTTCCTGTCGGGCGCGTCTATGCCGTCGAGGGTCACCTGCAGGACGCGATCTTTCACGTAGGCGCTGGCCGTCGCGTAGACCGGTGAGAAACTCTTGAAGAAGGCGGCTTCGCCGACATCCGGGATGGATTCGTCGCTCGTCTCGGGCGTCACAACCTTCAGCATGTACTGCTTGATCGAATCCGCACTCATGCCGACGAACATGCGGGCCGCCGGCTGCACCGAGAGCGCCAGCGTGAAGTGTTGATTGCCGGCACCCCACTCGTAGCTGCAGGTGACCGCGCCCGCGCCCTGGTTCGTGCTCACCTTGGCGCCGGTGACACTTTGATTCGGGGCGAGCGCCTGGACCTCGTCGCTGGTCAGAAGCCCGCAGGTCTGCGGCTGCGCCATGACACGACTGCCGGTTGTAAGGATGCCACTGGCGGCGGCCGCCAGGCCCAGGACGAGCGAGAAGGCCAAGCCGGGAGTTCTCAGCATGTGCATATTCTTCCTCAGCCTTTCCTCGTTGGCCAGGACTTCAGAAGGGGCCGCCTTCTGCGGGGCGCAAGGGCAAGTTGTGTGCCGTAGGAGGTTGCGCTGATCTCCGGGACGAGCCCCGAAGGGGAACGCCGCGCGACGCCGCCCCGTCTACGAGACCACGGAGGTGCTCCAACCTGCCGGGGGCACCACGTAGAATACCGGCTCACCCCGGTTCTGCCGTCGCGGTTTTCGGAGGCTGATTCATGCCGTACATCCTCGCGCTCGATCAGGGCACGACCAGCTCGCGCGCGATCGTTTTCGACCACGACGGCAGCATTGTCGCCGTCGGACAGCGTGAGTTTCCGCAGATCTTTCCGCGCCCGGGCTGGGTCGAGCACGATCCCGGCGAAATCTGGGCGACGCAGATCGCCGTCGCGACGGAAGCGCTCGGGCGGGCGCACCTGCGGCCGCGAGACATCGCCGCGATCGGCATCACCAACCAGCGCGAGACGACCGTCGTGTGGGACAGGGAGACCGGGGTTCCTGTCTACAACGCGATCGTCTGGCAGGATCGGCGCACCGCGGACTACTGCGATCGGCTGAAACGCGACGGCCACGAAGACTTCATCCGCGACCGCACCGGCCTCGTCATCGACGCCTATTTTTCGGGCAGCAAGGTCGCGTGGATTCTCGACAACGTCCCCGGCGCGCGGGCGAAAGCGGAGGCCGGCACACTCGCCTTCGGGACGATCGACAGCTGGCTGGTGTGGCAGCTCACCAGCGACTCGACGCACATCACCGATGTCAGCAACGCGTCGCGCACCATGCTGTTCAATATCCACACGCTGAAGTGGGACGCGGACCTCCTGAAGCTCCTCTGCATACCGGAGAGCATGCTGCCGGAGGTCCGACCGTCCAGCGCGGTGTACGGCCGCGTGTCCACGACACTGGGCCTCGGCGACGTGCCGATCGCGGGCATCGCCGGCGATCAGCAGGCGGCTCTCTTTGGTCAGATGTGCCTGTCGCCTGGCCTGACGAAGAACACTTACGGCACCGGCTGCTTCCTGTTGCAGAACACCGGAGAGCAGCCGGTCGCGTCGCGCAACCGGCTGGTCTCGACCGTTGCCTGGCAGATCGGCGGGAAGACGACGTATGCCCTCGAGGGCAGCGTGTTCATCGGCGGCGCCGTGGTCCAGTGGCTGCGTGACGGATTGGGCATCATCGCCAAGTCATCTGACGTCGGGCCGCTGGCGATGTCGGTGCCGGACAACGGCGGTGTCTACCTCGTGCCCGCGTTTGCGGGGTTGGGCGCACCGCACTGGGATCCCTACGCGCGCGGGACCATCATCGGGATCACCCGAGGCACGACGGCCGGACATATCGCCCGGGCGGCCGTGGAGAGCATCGCGTTCCAGGTGGCCGACCTGTTGTCAGCGGTGAAAGACGACGCCGGCATCGAGCTGACGGAGCTGCGCGTGGATGGCGGCGCCGCCGCCAACGACGGTCTGCTGCAGTTTCAGGCCGACCTGCTCGGCACCGCGGTCGTGCGCCCGCAAGTGACCGAAACGACGGCGCTCGGAGCAGCATACCTGGCGGGCCTGGCGGTCGGGTTCTGGGACTCGACCGACGCGCTGGCGCGTCATTGGCGCATCGACCGGCGTTTCGAGCCGTCGCAACCTCCGTCGCACGCAGCGGCACGCCGCGCGGAGTGGCGCGAGGCATTGAACCGCGCG
>CAWGSJ010000005.1:0-293515 GCA_963825245.1 uncultured Acidobacteriota bacterium | reverse complement strand
GCAAATGGCGACTCAGGGAGTTTCTCTAGCCGGCGGCAGCCAACCGCACAACAACCTGCAGCCGTACCTGACGCTCAACTTCTGCATCGCGCTGCAAGGGGTATTTCCGCCGCGGAGCTGAGATCGGGCGTGACTGTCAGCGAATCATCGAGCGTGAGCCTCCGGCCCGTCGGGCCGGAGGACACGCCCTTCCTGCTGCAGCTGTACGGTTCGGTGCGCAGCGCCGAGCTGGCCGCCACCGACTGGACCGACTCGCAGAAGGCTGCATTCGTCGAGATGCAGTTCGCGGCGCAGTCCCAGTACTACCGCGAGCACTACAAGTCTTACCCGAGGGGCTTTGCCCCTCGGACTCCCCGACACGCTCTCTCGCGCGCCGCTGCGCCGGCGCGCTCCGTCCGCGTGGCTCGCTCGCGCGCTCGCTCGCGACGCAGCGGGTTTTCTGAGATGGCTCTATGCCGCCCGCTGGTCCGACGAGATCCGCATCGTCGACATCGCCCTGCTGCCCGCCTGCTGCAACCGCGGCCTGGGGACGACGCTGGTGCGCGCGCTCCAGGCAGAGGCCGCCGCCAGCCGGAAGCCCCACCTTCGCGCTTCGCGCTACGGCGGGCAGGCTGCTGCGCATCCACGTCGAGCGCTTCAATCCCGCGATGAGAGTCTACGAGCGGCTAGGCTTCACGCAGATCGAGGACAAAGGAGTCTACTTGTTCCTCGAATGGGTGTCAGGCAGTGAATCGTGAACGCTCCCGACCTCCCGCCCGACACACCGAGGCAGTGAGGCGCTCGTTGCGGAATTCGGCAGCTTTGACAACGTAGCTACGTGACGCTACATTGAATGCATGAAGACGGTCGGTGTCCGGGAACTGAAGAACCGCCTGAGTGAGTACATCCGAGAGGTGCGTTCGGGTGAGAGCGTGCTGGTGACCGACCGTGGCGAGGTCGTCGCAGAGCTGACTCCTCCGGGGCAGGGGAGGGCAGAGGGTGACGTCCCCGCGGCCCTGCTCGCTCTCGCGAAACGGGGTCTCGTCACGCTTGGAACTTCCGGCGATGCCAGCCTCTACCGGGCGCTCCCCCGGCGGCGCAAGCGCAAGATGACGGCCGCACAGCTCCTCGATGAAGAGCGCGGGTCCCGTTGAACCTCTACGCCGAGTCCAGCGCCGTACTCGCGTGGCTGCTCGATGAACCACCCGGGCCGGATATTCGTCGCTGGCTGAG
The DNA here is from genome assembly GCA_963825245.1 of uncultured Acidobacteriota bacterium. Lineage (GTDB taxonomy): Bacteria > Acidobacteriota > Vicinamibacteria > Vicinamibacterales > CAVVIG01 > CAVREM01. The sequence goes on along the minus strand of CAWGSJ010000005.1, from coordinate 292,303 downwards.
CGCGGCCGACGCGATCCTCGCCTCAGACCTGACGCTCATCGAGTGCGACCGAGTGCTGTTCCGTGCCGCCGCGCTCGGGGAGCTCACGGAGGCCGAAGCGGCCGATCGACGAGCCCACCTGAGGATGGCGTCGTCTCGGTGGCATCTCTTGCGCATCGGTCCCGAGATCGTCGAGCGCGCCCGTGAACCATTCCCTGGGCAACCGATTCGAACGCTCGATGCGATTCACCTGGCATCGGTGCTTGCGGCTCGGTCGGCCGTGGCCGGACTCGAGCTCCTGAGTCTGGACGACCGGATCCGCAGGGCGGCGCGCGGGCTCGGCCTGCAAGTCCGGCCCGAATGAGTTGGGCAGGGAAGCCAGGAGGATCGTTCGGTGTCAGGCAGGGAATCGTGAACGGTCTCGAGTGCGACCAGCCGCACAACAACCTGCAGCCGTATCTGACGTGCTACTTCTGCATCGCGCTGCAAGGGGTGTTTCCGCCGCGGAGCTGAGAGCGGGCGTGTCCGTCAGTGAATCATCGAGCGTGAGCCTCCGGCCCGCCGGGCCGGAGGACACGCCGTTCCTGCTGCAGGTGTACGGTTCGGTGCGCAGCGCCGAGCTGGCCGGCGGGCGACGTAGAGCCATCTCAGAAACCAGCTGCGTCGCGAGCGAGCGCGCGAGCGAGCCACCCACCTGCGCAGCGTTGAAAGCGCCGGCGCTGCTTCGGTGGGCAGGCGCGAACGGCTCGTCCACCGTAGCTTCACCGAAGGTGGAAGCGCGCCGGCGCAGCAGCCTGCCCACCGAAGCGCCTTTGCTTCGTGGACGCGAAGGGTGGGGCGCGCGAGAGAGCGCGTCGGGGAGTCCGAGGGGCAGAGCCCCTCGGGTAAGACTCTGGTCCGACGAGATCCGCATCGTCGACATCGCCCTGCTGCCCGCCTGCTGCAACCGCGGCCTGGGGACGACCCTGGTGCGCGCGCTCCAGGCAGAGGCCGCCGCCAGCCGGAAGCCCCGCCTTCGCGCTTCGCGCTACGGCGGGTAGGCTGCTGCGCAGCAATCCCGCGCTGCGGCTTTACGAGCGCCTCGGGTTCCGACAGATCGAGGACCGCGGCGTCTACCTGTTCATGCAATGGCTTGCCGCGCCGTAGCGCGAAGCGCGAAGGCGGGCGGAAGGGTTCAAAGTCGGCTGACGTTTAACACCAAGCACCGCGCGAGTCCGGTCCACGACATGATCTCGCATCGGCATCTAACGACGAAGAGAGATTTCCTGTCGCTCTCCCAGGGCCTCATTCACGACGACAAGCGTCCCATCATCCCCCGACTGCAGCTGTTCGTTGGCGTTCAGCAGCTCAATCCCATAGACCGTTCCGTCGGGGGCGACGTCCACGTTCAGTTCCTCGCTGACACGAATCGTTTCGACCTCCGCTCCCTTCTCTTGCAGTCTCAGGTAGGCGATGTTGCGGCGCGGATCGTATGTCAACTTCACAACGTGCCTCTCTCCGAAAAATACTTGACGACTACGGTGATAACCAACCAAGAGCTTTCTTCATCAACGGCGTAGGCCTCCACTTGCTTGGTTGCATAGCGGCGACCGCGCCACATCCCTTCAAACGGAAAGTTCCTACGGAAGCCCCTTCGACCGTACTTGGCGGCAAACCGCTCGCCCGCTCGACGGTTGCGATGACTTCACCCTCGGTCGCACCTCGTTCGGCCAGTCGCTCTCGGGCGTGCGGATGAAGGCGAATGGTCACGCGTCGTCCAGACCGCGTTGTCGCGCTACAGAGGCGGTGATCAAACGGTCGGACGCTGGGGACCTATGACGTGAGTGCCGTTGCACCTTGACGTCGATGATGTGCGGCTATCTCGCCTGACGTCAACGGAATTCAGCAGTGGCGTCGGCCGCCCAGGGCCGAAGCTTCCAGTGAAACGGAAGTCGCCAGCTGCAGTCAGAAGCCACAGTCGCCGGCAAGCCGCTGCGCATCCACGTCGAGCGCTTCAATCCGGCGATGAGACTCTACCAACGCCTCGGGTTCCGACAGATCGAGGATTGGAGTGTCTAATGAAGGACGGCAAACCGCTCGATCGGATTGCGCCCCTTGAGTAGAGTTGAGCCATGACACTGCCCCAAGTCATTCGCGCCGAGCATCGTGGCGGATATCGCATTCAGATCGTCTTCAACGACGGGACTGAAGGCACGGTCGATTTTCGCGCGTTCTTCCGTCGATTTTTCCTCGACGGTGGCACGGTGGTGTGGCCCAACGGGGCTGACGTGGCTCCCGAAACGCTGCACGACGCGGTCTTGGCGACGCGGGCAAGCACGACGCTGCAGCCGACGGCGCGCGTCAAGGCCAGGCGCCGCGGCTGAGCACCAGCGGCCGGAACGACACGGCGGCCGGCTCAGGGCCAGAGCCAATACGGATATTCGGTTACGCCAGCGGTTCAACTCGACCATCAGGCTGCCCGGCTACGATGGAACCAACATCGATACACCCCGTCAGTGAATCATCGAGCGTGAGCCTCCGGCCTGCCGGGCCGGAAGACACGCCGTTCCTGCTACAGGTGTACGGCTCGGTGCGCGCCGGCGAGCTGGCCGCCACCGATTGGACCGACTCGCAGAAGGCTCAATTCGTCGAGATGCAGTTCGCGGCGCAGTCCCAGTACTACCGCGAGCACTACCCCGACACCAGCTTCGACGTCATCGTCCTCGATGGCCAGCCGGTCGGACGGCTCTACGTCGCCCGCTGGTCCGACCAGATCCGCATCGTCGACATCGCCCTGCTGCCCGCCTCCTGCAACCGCGGCCTGGGGACGACGCTCGTGCGCGCGCTCCAGGCAGAGGCTGCCGCCAGCGGGAAGCCGCTGCGCATCCACGTCGAGCGTTTCAATCCCGCGCTGCGGCTCTACGAGCGCCTCGGGTTCCGTCAGATTGCCGACAGAGGTGTGTATTTGTTCATGGAATGGCTTGCCGCGCCGTAGCGCGAAGCGCGAAGGCGGGCGGGCCACGTAGAAGTGCACGTGCAATTTGGAATTAGGAATTAGGAATTTGGAATGCGTGAACGAATTCCAAATTCTGAGTTCCTAATTTCACCCTACGTGAAGATGGCCTCGTAGACCATGCCGCCGTCGCGAAGGCCTCTGCCGGTCTGTTCTACGGCGTGTCGCGAAATCCCCTACAATGGCTTTTGCCGAGGCCGCTCGGACAGGGGCGATGACATGAGCGCGATCAGTCGCATTACAACGACTCCCGACGTCTGCGGTGGTCGCCCGTGTATTCGCGGCCTTCGTGTTCGTGTCAAGGATGTGCTCGATCTGATGGCCGCTGGCGCAACGCGGGAGGAGATCCTCGCCGACTATCCCTACCTCGAAGCCGAAGACATCACGGCCGTCCTTGAGTTCGCTGCCCGCCAGAACGATCACCCTGTGCTGCGGAGCGCATGATTGCGCTTCCTCGTCGACGCTCAGCTCCCGCCTGCGCTTGCTCGGCAGATTGAAATGCTCGGCCACTCGGCCGAGCACGTCATCGATTGCGGGCTTGCGACTGCGGCTGACGATGCGATTCGCGCCTACGCTGCGAAGATCGGCGCCGTGATCGTCACAAAGGATGAGGACTTCGTCGTTCGCAGGGTTCTGCAACAAGGCCCTGCTGTCGTCTGGGTCCGGATCGGAAACACGCGGCGGGCGGAATTGCTACGCCGGATCGAAGCCGACTTTGGTGCGGTCGTCGCCGCCCTCGAACGAGGTGAGACGGTGGTCGAACTCGCCTGACGAGAGACCACTTGCAACAGCGACGGACGCTGCAACCGCCTGGGCACAACGTTCGTGCGCGCGCTCCAGGCAGAGGCCGCCGCCCATATGTACAGCATATGCCTACGGACCAGGAGGTCGCGTGAACCCTGAACGGCAAGTCCGCCTCTTCAGAAACGGCCGCAACCAGGCGGTGCGCATCCCGCGCGACCTGGAACTGCCCGGGCGCGTCGCGACCCTCCGGAAGGAAGGGGCTCGCCTGGTCATCGAACCGGTGGCTGCCCCTTCACTGCTCGAGCTGCTCGCAAAGCTCAAGCCGCTTGACGAGGACGTGCCGCTCATTCCTCGGCCGGCGGCGGAGCCGGTCGAGCTCTGACGTGGCGCGACTCTACCTGCTCGACACGAACATCCTCTCGCACCTCGTACGACAGCCGTAGGGACGGGTCGCCGAGCGCATCGCCGACGTGGGCGAGGCGAATGTGCTCACCAGCGTCATCGTCGCGTGCGAGTTGCGATTCGGCGCGGCCAAGCGGGGCTCGCGAACCCTCACTCGCCAGATCGAGGCCATCCTCGGCGCGCTGACGATCAGGCCGCTCGAGTCCGACGTCGAGCGGATCTACGCCTCGATACGCACGACGCTCGAACGCAAGGGCACGCCGATCGGCGCGCACGACCTGTTGATCGCCGCGCACGCGCGCGCCATCGACGCGGTGTGCGTCACCGATAACGTGACCGAGTTCAAGCGAGTGCCCGCCTTGAGGGTCGAGAACTGGCTCAGGTAGCCGAACACGCGGGGTCAGGTCTTGTATTTCAACAATTCCCGACGTGGCACGGGGCAGGAGACCGGCAATTTTCAATTTGAAATTGCAAATTGTAAATTTCAGAGTGCTCATCGACGACGCCGCTCGCGAAGCGGACTCTGATTTCTTCGAGTCTTCGCGCCTTCGCGGTTGCCTTTGGCGTTGCACCTGGCAGCAAGGGATCACGAGCCTCTCGGATCCGCAGGGGCGCAATGAGGGCTAAGGGCTAAGAGCGCAGGGCTGGGCAAGAGCTCGTAAAGCCCTCAGCCCTGTGCCTTCAGCCCTGTCGCACGCCGTCACTTCCGTCGGATCGCCGCGGAGTACGCAGAACACGCAGAACCAAACGAGTTTCTGCGAGCTCTGCGAGTTCTGCGAGTTCTGCGGTTACGTGAAATGCACTCGTGTCCTACCCGTCGAGCGATTGTCTCTCCTGCCACAGGGCTTCGAGCTCCGCGACCGCCTCGAAGTCCTTCGGACGCCCTGCCGCGCGCTTGACGCGAATCAGCGCCTCGAGCGTGAGGCACCGGCAACTCACGCCGAAGAGGTCCAACACCATCGAGTCGGCGCGCAGATCGTCGTAGCGGCCGCCGCCCGACACCTCGCCGAGGAGATCCAGCTCCCCGAGGTCGGTGGTCAGCGTGAAATTCAGCCCGGCCTGGAGCGTCGGCACGTCCAGCCGAAAGGGCAGTCCCGGAGGCGCACCCCGAAGATATGGGTGCAAAGGAGCAAGCGTCGTCGAGAGCCGCTCGAGGTTCGCGCCCGAACGCGCATAGACGACATCCACATCTCGCGTCGTCCGGATGGCGCCGTGTGCGTTGGCGGCGAGGCCGCCGATGAGGATGTACTCGACGCCGCCGGAGGCCAACGCCTGCAGGAGCCGCTCGAAGTCGGTCACTGGCCTGTTTTCTTCGTGGCCTGGCGGAGCGTCTCGGTAAAGCGCGTGAGCTCGACGAGGCGGCGCACCCGCTGATCGGGCGTCAGTTTCAGCGCCTCCCGCAAGAGAGAGCGATCGACGTCCTTCTTGTACAACTCGATGATGTCGTCGATCGAGGACCTGGACGCAGCCGCGCGCTCGTCGCTCATACGCTTATTGTACGTCCCGGACGACTGGCGTGCGCGCAGGCCGGTCGGCAAGGGCGTGCAAAGCTGGCGGGTCGACCACGTCTGAAAGTACCTTCTCGAACTCCGCGCGGTAGTCGCGGCCGCCGAAGCGATCGGGTCAGGTCGCGTATTTCAGAATTTCCCGACGTGCGGACGACGCTGGTGCGCGCGCTCCAGGCAGAGGCCGCCGCCAGCGGCAAGCCCCGCCTTCGCGCTTCGCGCTACGGGCGGGCAGGCTACTGCGCATCCACGTCGAGCGTTTCAATCCCGCCCTGCGGCTCTATGAGCGACTCGGGTTCCGATAGGTCGAGGATAACGTCGTGTATCTGTTCCTGGAAAGTGAACGAATTCTTGATTCCGAATTCTGAATTCCTAATTTCTCTCTCTACTCCCGACGGAGCACGCCGCGGGGGGGGCGGGAAGACGGCAATTTACAATTGGAAATTTCAAATTATTTCAAATCGTAAATTTCAGTGCTCACGTAGACGCCGCTCGCAGCGATCACGAATCGTTAGGCGCCTGGCGGCGGTACTTCGAGGTCTCTGCAGATTTTCCGTGCGAGTTCGTCGTTGATTTCGTTATGACGTGGGACGCTGGATGTCTTTCTCCGAGCGCGATTCACGTAAATCGTGTGATTGCCGCCTTCACGGAGCATCTGGCAGCCGTGGCTTTCGAGATGGCGAATCAGATCTCGACGCTTGAAGCCGTCACGTTCAGCCGCTCTCGAATCACGTCGGGCCCGGATGCGTCCTCTCGTGCGAGGATCCTGTTCGCTTCGAGAACGAGCGCGACGGCCTCCTTCAGGTTCGCACGCGCCTCGTCAAGCGTTGCCCCCTGGGTGTTCGCTCCGGGAAGTTCTTCGATAAAGGCGATGTAGCCCTCGGGCACTTTGCGAAACACCGCCGTGAATTCCAAGGTCATCCAGAACTCATACGGCCATGATACGCCCCCTTTCGGACGCGCGCCTCACTTCGCTGCACGCGACGGCTACCCCGACACGAGCTTCGACGTCATCGTCCTCGATGGCCAGCCGGTCGGACGGCTCTATGTCGCCCGCTGGCCAGACCAGATCCGCATCGTCGACATCGCCCTGCTGCCCGCCTGCTGCAACCGCGGCCTGGGGACGACGCTCGTGCGCGCGCTCCAGGCAGAGGCGGCCGCAGAAGTGCACGTGCAATATAGAATTTGGAATTTGGAATTTGGAATTAGGAATTAGGAATGCGTCGCGAATTCCTAATTCCAAATTCTGAATTCCAAATTACACCTTACGTAAAGATGGCCTCGTAAACCATGCCGCCGTCGCGAGGGCCGATCGGGACGATGAACAACTCCAGGCTTCCCAGCGTCTCGTGGACGAGCGGGTAAATGCGCTGAGGCATCACGGGGGCCAACGGTCCCCGGAACAAGACTGAGAACGGCGCCCGCCCGCGACCCGGCCGTGCGCCGAGCGGGTTCGCTTCGATCAATTCGAGATCGAGCGTGGCATCGGGCCCGGCGCGCAGGGCGAAGCGACCGCCGATCAGCTCCGCGAATGTCTCGACTGTCAGGGTTTGGACTACAGCGTCTCGATCAAGCTCGTTTGTCATCGTTGGGGTCAGGTCTTTTATTTCAACATGTCCAGACGTGACACGCACATCAATCCTCGTTCCGTGAACGCTGCGCGGCGTCAGGTCTTGGATTTCCCAATCATTCAAGCGTGCGCGATCGTCACGCGTGCGGGATCGTCACGATCGATCTCGGTGAGTACGGCGACACGGCGTTCGCCGCTGCAAACACTCGATGACGAGTGGATCAAGCGATGCGTGTTAGGTATAGCATCGTGACGCCTACCAGCCTCTGAGCACTCGAAAGGAGACGCGCGAATGCCCATGCCACCGATGCTCGGCTACACCATCTACGGGACCATGACCCTGGGTCACATCCCATTCATCAGGATCATGCAGGGTCGCCAGAAGACGGACATCTATCCCGCCACTCGCACAGATGGCACTTACTGGATTGCCATCCTGGATGCGAACAACCCGGTGAACAAAGTCAAGGAGTTCGTCTTCCCGGGCACGAACAACACAGCGGTGCCAGCGGGTCTCGATGCCTACATGAGCAACCCGGCGTATCTGTTCGTGGTCGCAACCCAGAACCTGGCCAACTATCAAGTGCCGCAGGGGGACTTCTACGACTACCTGACGGCTCACGGTGCAGGGCGCGAGTTGCAGCGTCTGGAGGCGCTCAACCTGCACACCGCGTGCGGCTCTTCCGGCATCGTGAGCTATGTCCTCACGGGACAGGGCGGGCCCGCCGGCAACAGCAGCCCGGCGTACGAGGCTGGCTCGGTGTTCGAGCCGGCGCTGCTGGTGAAGTCGCTCATGCCGCTGCCGAACGGACAGGGGCCCTATTCGATCTGCGACAGTTACACGTTCGTCACGCGGTAGCCGTCAATCGGCGCCCCGTGCCCCGGCAAGACGCACTCGTGTCTCGTGAATGGAATTTCCGCCGGGGCACGCTCGATCGGATGATCTTCAACGGCGTGGTCGTCCTCAACGAGTACCGGCTGCCAGCCCGCTTCGATCCAGCCGACATCGTCATCGACGTGGGAGCGCATATCGGATCGTTTGCGTACGCGGTCGTGACGAGAGGCGGCGAGCACGTCTACAGCATCGAACCGGATCGCGCGAACTGTACGTACGCTCGGCAATATCTGGAACCGTACATCCAGAAAGGGTACGTGCAGCTGATCGAAGGCGCCGTCTGGCGGTCCGATCCGAACGACGACGAGCTGCGCTTCGATGGCTACCATTTCTTCCCGCGCTCGTTTGCCGGCATGGAAGCCGTCCTCAACACGGGCAGCGGCTCGGTCATCTGGGGCGTCGGCGATCAGGTTGAGAAAATCGCCCTCGATGACGTCATCGATCTGGCGACGAGCCATGGAGAGCGCCGGGTCCGGCTCCTCAAGCTGGACTGCGAAGGCGCCGAATGGCCCGCGTTACTGACGTCGCGCCGGCTTGAGCTGATCGACGAGATCGTTGGAGAGTTTCACGAGATCGGCGGCCCGTTCCTGGAGATTGGCGAAGATCGGCCAGCGAGCCCCCAGGTGTTCCACACCGATCGCGTCGCGTGCTTCACGATCGACGAGCTCGTTCGGACCCTGAGAGAGGCGGGGTTCCACGTCACGTCCTGCCGGCATCGGCGACCCGACGGTGCGCTGGAAGGCCTTGGGCTGTTCTTTGCCGCGAGAGAGCACGGCGAGGGCCACGGGGAGTCTTGAACGAATCCAGGCCGCGCGTCAGGCTGATTGCCATCGGCTACAACATCGCCGGCACGGGGTTGACGCGCGTCATGCACAACCTTGTCGGGCGGCTGGCAGACTGGCACGAGATTCACTATCTCGGGATCGGCTACTCGGGAGAGGTCGTGTGCGATCGTGGCCTGACGATCTACCCGACCAACCCCAGGGGCGGCGACGTCTTCGCCGCGTTCCAGGCCAAGACACTGATCGAAGAGATCCACCCCGCGGTCGTCTTGATCCTGCACGACATCTGGCTCTTCGACTACTATCTTCGCCTCCTCGGCCCGTACCGGAATGGACTGAAGATCGCCGCCTACATCCCCCTCGACGGGGCGATCGTCCGTGAAGAGGACGCCGCGGCGCTCGAACAGGCGGACCGCGTCGTCGCCTACACGCAGTTCGGCCGCGCCCAGTTCGAAGGAGCCTTCCGCAGGCTGCGCGAGAAAGATTCTGCGAGGAACTTTCCCGCGGTGGACGTGATTCCGCATGGCATCGATCGGGAACGGTTCTTTCCCTTGTCGGAGCTGACGGAGGCGTCGTTCGCCTCACCCGGCCGCGCGCAGGCGAAGCGACGCGTGTTCGGCGAGGAACCCGAAGGCGCCGAGTCGTTCGTGGTCCTGAATGCCAGCCGGCCCGACAAGCGAAAGCGCGTCGATCTCACGGTGCAGGGGTTTGCCAGGTTTGCCGCCAGCAAGGACGCGCAGGTCAGGCTCTGCCTGCACCACGCCATCATGGACGACGCCACCGAACGCGAGCTGGCCGGATGGATTCGGGAATGCGGGATCGGCGAGCGCGTGTCGCTGAACCCGCTCGGCAGCCGCATCGTCGACGATGCGGAGCTCAACCTGCTGTACAACGCGTGCGACGTTGGGATCACCACGTCGATGGGCGAAGGCTGGGGGCAGGTGAGCTGCGAGCATGGCGCCGCGGGCGCCGCGCAGATCGTTCCAGACCACACGGCGTGTGCCGAGCTGTGGCGCGGCCGCGCCGAACTGATTCCGCCAGCCAGGAGCTACATACCCGAGTTCTCGGTGCTGGAAATGGGAGAAGTCTCGGCCGAGGGCGTCGCGCACGCGCTGGAAACGCTTTATCGCGATCCGGCGCGGCGTCAGGATCTGGCTCGCGCTGCCTCGACCGCCAACCCCGCACCCGCGTGGGACGTGGTTGCCCGACAAATGGACGACCTGATCGTCGCTCTCGCAGGCGGGGCGGGAGAGGCGGGAAGGGCAGGTGGAGCAGGACGGGCAAATGAGGTCTAGGGAGCTTGCAGAGACGAACCGGGCTCCCGTAGCAGATGTACAGCATATGCCTGGCGACCAGGACATCGCATGAACCCGGAACGGCAAGTCCGCCGCTTCAGAAACGGCCGCAACCAGGCGTTGCGCATCCCGCGTGATCTGGAACTGCCAGGCCGTGTCGCCACCCTGCGCAAGGAGGGGCCCCGCCTGATCGTAGAGCCAGTGGCCGGTCCCTCACTCCTGGAAGTGCTCGCGACGCAGACTTGGATTTCTTCGAGTCCTCCTGCCTTCGCGCTGGTCCGACGAGATCCGCACGTCGACATCGCCCTGCTGCCCGCCTGCTGCAACCGCGGCCTGGGGATGACGCTCATGCGCGCGCTCCAGGCAGAGGCGGCCGCAGAAGTGCACGTGCAATTAGGAATTAGGAATTAGGAATGCGTGAACGAATTCCTAATTCCAATTACTGAATTCCTAATTTCACCCTACGTGAAGATGGCCTCGTAGACCAAGTCCTACCTGTCGAGCGATTGTCTCTCCTGCCACAGCGATTCGCCTTCCGCATTCTGCTCGAGACCCTTTGGCCTGAAACCGCTCGCTGCCGTCGATGCGTATCCGCCGGCGGCCTATCGGAAACGGAGATACCGGGCGCCAAGTCGCTCGAACGCTGCACGGTCCGCCGCCACGACGTCCGCGTCGAGCGAGTCGGCAGTGGCGACGAGCCACGCGTCGTTCTCGCCCAGCCGCCGGGATGCCCGGCGCTGGACGAGCGCGCACCGTCGCGCCTGCGCGAGGTGCAGTCCTTGAATCGTGAACCGCTGCAGGGACGCCAACGCCGCCGTTTCGTCGGCCGCGCCTTCCAGGAGCTCCTCCACGCTGACGATCGATACGACGATCCGGCGCCCGCGAAGCGATGGCAGAAACCGGCGCGCCGGGCCCAGGTCGCCCGCCGCCGTTTCACATTCGAGGTCGATCAGATAGGAGCTATCGAGCAGAGCCGGCCGACTCACGGCTTCATCTGTGCCAGGCCCAGGCCCCTCCCCGCCGAGGCTTCAACCCAGTCGATGAGGTCCTCACCCGTCTCGATCGGACCGGCGCGGTCGATCAACGCGCGGATCACGTCGGATTTCGGGACTTTGCGGCGTTTCGCCCAACGAGCGAGGCGAGCTGCCCGCTTCTTGTCGAGTTTGACAGTAATCGTGGGCATGGTAATACGGCAATATTACCAGAACGCTTAAGCGGTGTACCTGTTCATGGAATGGACAGGAGCTGACGCTGCCGCAGTCGGCAGTCGCAAGCCCGCAGTCTAGGAGTCTTGACCGGTCTGGTCGGGGCAGACAGGCGGGCCGGGCAGGCAGGACGGGCAAGGCGGGCCGGAAGGGCAAGCTCGCCGACCTCGCGGACAGCCGGAGCGACTCGTACGATCGCGAACACTACCCGACACGAGCTTCGACGTCATCGTCCTCGATAGCCAGCCGGTCGGACGGCTCTATGTCACCCGCTGGTTCGACGAGATCCGCATCGTCGACATCGCCCTGCTGCCCGCCTGCTGCAACCGCGGCCTGGGGACGACGCTGGTGCGCGCGCTCCAGGCAGAGGCCGCCGCCTGCGGGAAGCCCCGCCTTCGCGCTTCGCGCTACGGCGGGCAGGCTGCTGCGCATCCACGTCGAACGCTTCAATCCCGCGCTGTTCGTTCCGATTGCCGATCGCGGGGCTTATCTGTTCATGGAGTGGAGCGGGTAGGGGAAGGGGATCTCGAGGCCGTTCGTCATCGCTGATCAGGTTCCGGCAAACCGCACGCCCGGGCGAAAGGCGCGGCTTCCCCCAGAACGACAGCACTATTCTCGGCCGGGTTCCGGCACCGCCAGGGCCCGGCAAATCTTCCGCGCGAGGTTGTTCGCAATTTCCGTATGCCGGGGGATCGCTTCAACAGCGCCGGTGGCGGGGTTGATCCAAAGCGAATGCGCCCCGCCTTCTCTCTTGAGGTTGCAGCCGTGGCGCCGAAGGTGCTGCAACAGGCTGCTCCGTTCACCTCACGATCACCGTCTCCCGCTCGGCATCCGGAGGCACTCCCCGCAAGCCGTCTTCACGGCGGTCAGCCAGAATCAGCGCAATCGCTTCAGCGAGGCTCTCCCGCGCTTCTTCCTTGGTCCGGCCCTGGCCGTTCGCGCCGGGAATCTCAGGCGAATAGGCAAGATACCAGTCGCCGTCGCGCTCGAAGACGGCTGTGAACTCGTTGTGCATAGGTACGGCCTCCGCACGATACGATAGCGCCGACCCACACTCACTGTCTAACCGGTCTGGTGTGGGGCAGACAGGGCGGGTAGGGCAGGCAGGACGGGCAAGACGGGCCGGAAGGGCAAACTCGCTTCGACGTCATCGTCCTCGATGGCCAGCCGGTCGGATGGCTCTATGTCGCCCGCTGGCCCGACGAGATCCGCATCGTCGACATCGCGCTGCTGCCCGCCTCCTGCAACTGCGGCCTGGGGACGACGCTGGTGCGCGCGCTCCAGGCAGAGGCCGCCGCCAGCCGGACGCCCCGCCTTCGCGCTTCGCGCTACGGCGGGCAGGCTGCTGCGCGTCCACGTCGAGCGTTTCAATCCCGCGCTGTTCATGGAGTGGCTTGCCGCGCCGTAGCGCGAAGGGCGAAGGCGGGCCGATCATCGCGATCTTCTTCGGAATCATCGTGCGGATGTTCTACCGCGAACATGAACCGGCCCACTTCCATGCGGAGCACCAGGGACAGCAGGGCAAGTTCGACTTCGACGGCAAGATGACGATCGGCGACATTCAATCGAAAACCGCTCTGCGGCTCATTCGCGAGTGGGCGACGGCTCATCGCGAGGAACTCGAGGCCAATTGGCCGAAAATGAAGGACGGCAAACCGCTCGATCGGATTACGCCCCTTGAGTAGAGTTGAGCCATGACCTTGCCACAAGTCGTTCGCGCCGAGCATCGTGGCGGATATCGCATTCAGATCGTCTTCAACGACGGGACTGAAGGCACGGTCGATTTTTCGCGCGTGGCTGAATGGGCCGGTGTTCGAACCGTTGAAGCGGCCTGCGTACTTCCGTCGCTTTTTCCTCGACGGTGGCACGGTGTGTGGCCCAACGGGGCTGACGTGGCTCCCGAAACGCTGCACGACGCGGTCTTGGCGGCGCGGGCAAACACGACGCCGCAGTCGACAGCGCGCATCAAGGCGAGGCGCCGCGGCTGAGCACCAGCGGCCGGAACGATAACGGCCGGCTCAGGGCCAGAGCCAACACGGATATTCGGTTACGCCAGCGGTTCAACCTCGACCATCAGGCTGCCCGGCTACGATGGAACCAACATCGATACACCCCGTCAGTGAATCATCGAGCGTGAGCCTCCGGCCTGCCGGGCCGGAAGACACGCCGTTCCTGCTACAGGTGTACGGCTCGGTGCGCAGGGGCGAGCTGGCCGCCACCGACTGGACCGACTCGCAGAAGGCCCAATTCGTCGAGATGCAGTTCGCGGCGCAGTCTCAGTACTACCGCGAGCACTACAAGTCTTACCCGAGGGGCTTTGCCCCTCGGACTCCCCGACACGCTCGCTCGCGCGCCGCTGCGCCGGCGCGCTCCGTTCGCGTGGCTCGCTCGCGCGCTCGCTCGCGACGCAGCTGGTTTTCTGAGAAGGCTCTATGCCGCCCGCTGGTCCGACGAGATCCGCATCGTCGACATCGCCCTGCTGCCTGCCTGCTGCAACCGCGGCCTGGGGACGACGCTCGTGCGCGCGCTCCAGGCAGAGGCCGCCGCCAGCCGGAAGCCGCTGCGCATCCACGTCGAACGCTTCAATCCCGCGCTGCGGCTCTACGAGCGCCTCGGGTTCCGTCAGATTGCCGACAGAGGTGTGTATTTGTTCATGGAATGGCCGGTGACGTAGGAGTGCACGGCGCAATTTGGAATTAGGAATTAGGAATTCGGAATGCGCTCGACGATTCTGAAGTCCAAATTCCGAACGGGTGGGCCATTCCACGTCCGATGAGTGGCTCACTGCCGTCCCAGCGCCTCGAGTGACGCCACCAATTTCGGCAGATCGTCGATGACGACTTGCCACACGATGTCGTCATCAACACCAAGATAATCGTGCACGACCTTGTGTCGCATCCCGATAATGTCCGTCCGGATGATGGCTACAGAAGTCGCTCGAAACCTGCCGCGCTGCCTCGCCGATAGTCTGGATCAGATGAATCAGCGCGAGACGAAGGTTTTCGTCAGCGTCGTACGTCTCTCGTGAGATTCCCCGGGTTTTGCTGACCGCCTTCCTCGCCATGTCGAGCATGTGCCCGACGTAGACGAGGTCATGCGACGACATACAGAGGTTCGGCGCTCTTCAAAACCTGATCGCGAATTCTGATGTTGAGGGACTTGGGCGTGACCAGGTCCACGCGCCGACCCTGGAGCAGCTGCGAGAACTCGCGCTCGATGGTCATGAAGTCGAGCCCCGGGACGTGCCCAGGCTGGAACTCCACGAGCACATCAACGTCACTATCGGCACCGAAGTCGTCGCGAAGGACCGAGCCGAACAGGGCCAGGCGCGCGATGTGGTGTCGTCGACAAAACGCCGACAGGGCGTCACGATCGATCGAGATGCGTGGGCTCATCGCTCGTTCCATGATACTGCTGGCGCGGTGGCGAATGGTCGGCCACTGCACGCCACTTCGTGCCTCTATCAATTCATTATCGGAGCGGCCACATTTCGCCCATCCCCCTGCTGCCCGCCCACTGCAACCGCGGCCTGGGGACGACGCTCGTGCGCGCGCTCCAGGCAGAGGCCGCCGCCAGCCGGAAGCCCCTTCGCATCCACGTCGAACGCTTCAATCCCGCGCTCCGGCTCTACGAGCGGCTCGGCTTCCGACAGATCGAGGATAAAGGCGTGTATCTGTTCCTGGAATGGCAGCCTGCCACGCCGTAGAGGATCATGCGACATCCTTTCCGGCATGTTCCGCGAGCACCTCGTTGATCAGCGTCTGGTAGCCGACCTTTCGTCGCCGCGCTTCTTTGCGGAAGCGCTTGAGGACGTCCGGGTCCACGCGAATCGCGATCAACTGACGTGCCGCTCCACCGAGTGGCGGGCGGCCCACCCGACGCATCCCCCGGAGTTGTTCGTCCGACACCTCGGGAATCTCCGAGAAGTCAATCCGTCGAGTCGGCGTGGTACGCCGTCCTTTCTTTCCGGCTCGCGTGCCTCGCGCTGATGATGCGGATCGCTTCGCCATCGCCCGACCTCCTGACCGTGTAAGCGAGCATGAGCACGCGACCTGCCGCGGACCGGCCTAGCCTCAGAAATCGAGGCTCATGTGCCGAGTGCGTCAAGTCGGGACCATCCAGCGCATCCGGGTCCGCAAACACGGTCATGGCCTCGTCGAACGAGATCCCGTGTTTTCGGACGTTGGAGACAGCCTTGCTCGTGTCCCACTCGAACACAATTCAGTATATACAAAACGACTTGCCACCGCTGGAATTCCTAATTCCCCCTTGGGGTCAGGTCTTGCATTTCAACATCTCCCGACGGAGCACGCCGGAGGGGGCTGAATCTGGTAATTGAGTAGTCGGGTAATCGGGTGATTGGATTGAGATCGACGTCGCTAGGCGCCTGGCGGCGGCACCTCGAGATCCCTGAAGATCTTTCGCGCGAGTTCGTTGTTGATTTCGTAATGACGTGGAACGCTGGACGTCTTCCTCGCCGCGCGATTCACGTAAATCGTGTGATTGCCGCCTTCGCGGAGCATCTGGCAGCCGTGGCCTTCTAGATGGCGAATCAGGTCTCGACGCTTCAAGCCGTCACGTTCAGCCGCTCTCGAATGACCTCGGGCCCGGATGCGTCCTCTCGTGCGAGATTCCTGTTTGCTTCGAGAACGAGCGCGACGGCCTCCTTCAGGTTCGAACGCGCCTCGTCAAGCGTTGCCCCCTGGGTGTTCGCCCCGGGAAGTTCTTCGATAAAGGCGATGTAGCCCTCGGGCACTTTGCGAAACACCGCCGTGAATTCCAAGGTCATCCAGAACTCCTACGGCATGATACGCCCGCTTCGGACGCGCGCGCCTAACATCGCTGCACACGACGACTACCCGATTCGAGCTTCGACGTCATCGTCCTCGATGGCCAGCCAGTCGGACGGCTCTATGTCGCCCGCTGGTCCGACGAGATCCGTAGCGTCGAGATCGGCCTGCTGCCCGCCTGCTGCAACCGCGGCCTAGGGACGACGCTCGTGCGTGCGCTGCAGGCAGAGGCCGCCGCCAGCCGGAAGCCCCACCTTCGCGATTCGCGCTACGGCGGGCAGGCTGCTGCGCATCCACGTCGAACGCTTCAATCCCGCGCTGCGGCTCTACGAGCGCCTCGGGTTCCGTCAGATTGCCGACAGAGGTGTGTATTTGTTCATGGAATGGTGGAAAGATTCAGGAGCCGGCTAAGGTTCGACAGCATCAACGCGCGAGCCGGTCGACTACATGAAGCTCGCATCCGGCATCTACCGAAGGGAGATTTCCCGTCGCTCGCCCAGGGCCTCATTCACGACAACAAGCGTCCCATCATCCCCCGACTGCAGCTGTTCGTTGGCGTTGAGCAGCTCAATCCCATAGACCGTTCCATCGGGGGCAACGTCCACGTTCAGTTCCTCGCTGACACGAATCGTTTCAACCTCCGCACCCTTCTCCTGCAGTCTCAGGTAGGCGATGTTTCGGCGCGGATCGTATGTCAACTTCACAACGTACCTCTCTCCGAAAAATACTTGACGACTACGGTGATCACCAACCAGGAGCTTTCTTCATCAACGGCGTAGGCCTCCACTTGCTTGGTTGCGTAGCGGCGACCGCGCCACATCCCGTCAAACGGAAAGTTCCTACGGAAGCCCATTCGACCGTACTTGGCGGCAAACCGCTCGCCCTGTTCGACGGTTGCAATGACTTCACCCTCGGTCGCACCTCGTTCGGCCAGGCGCTCTCGGGCGTGCGGATGAAGACGAATCGTCACGCGCCGTCCAAATCGCGTTGTCGCGCTTCAAAACTGGTGATCGAACAGTCGGACACTGGGGACCCATGACGTAAGTGCCATTGCACCTTGACGCCGATGATGTGCGGCTATCTCGCCTGGCGTCAACGGAATTCAGCAATGGCGTCGGCCGCCAGCCGGAAGCCCCACCTTCGCGCTTCGCGCTACGGCGGGCAGGCTGCTGCGCATCCACGTCGAGCGCTTCAATCCCGCGCTGCGGCTCTACGAGCGCCTCGGGTTCCGACAGGCCGAGGACCGCGGCGTCTACCTGTTCATGGGATGGCTTGCCGCGCCGTAGCGCGAAGGGCGAAGGCGGGCGGCCGCAGAACCGACGACGGTATACTCGCCCAGTGCCGATCATCGCGGTCTTCTTCGGAATCATCGTGCGGATGTTCTATCGCGAACATGAACCGGCCCACTTCCATGCGGAGCACCAGGGACAGCAGGGCAAGTTCGACTTCGACGGCAGATGACTATCGGCGACATTCAATCGAAAACCGCTCTGCGGCTCATTCGCGAGTGGGCGACGGCTCATCGCGAGGAACTCGAGGCCAATTCCTTGAGTAGAGTTGAGCCATGACACTGCCACAAGTCGTGCGCGCCGAGCATCGTGGCGGCTATCGCATTCAGATCGTCTTCAACGACGGGACTGAAGGCACGGTCGATTTTCGCGTGTGGCTGAATGGGCCGGTATTCGAAGCGTTGAAGCGGCCTGCGTACTTCCGTCGCTTTTTCCTCGACGGTGGCACGGTGGTGTGGCCCAACGGGGCTGACGTGGCTCCCGAAACGCTGCACGACGCGGTCTTGGCGGCGCGGGCAAGCACGACGCTGCAGCCGACGGCGCGCGTCAAGGCCAGGCGCCGAGGCTGAGCACCAGCGCTGCGCATGCCCTGAGGGCGGTCTCGGAGCCGGGAGATCTGGCTGATCCCACGGGTCATTCGATCGCGAGAGCAGCGTCTGGAAACCCCTGTCAGGCGACCACGGACACGAACGTGGCATCAATGGCCCGGAACCGCTGCCTCCCGCTGGCGGAGACCTGTCGCCCGCTGGACCGTCGAGATTCGCATCGTCGACATCGCCCTGCTGCCCGCCTGCTGCAACCGCAGCCTGGGGACGACGCTCGTGCGCGCGCTCCAAGCAGAGGCCGCCGCCAGCCGCGCCTTCGCGCTTCGCGCTACGGTGGGCAGGCTGCTGCGCATCCACGTCGAGCGCTTCAATCCCGCGCTGCGGCTCTACGAGCGCCTCCGGTTCCGACAGATCGAGGATAAAGGCGTGTATCTGTTCCTGGAATGGCGGGCGTAGGAGTGCACGTGAAATGTTTGAATTTGGAATTAGGAATGTGGAATGCGTTCACGGAGTGGCAGTAGTTGGGGTCAGGTCTTGCATTTCAACATCTCGAGGGAGCACGCCGGAGGGACGTACGGTCGGTTTCCGGCGGCGAAACCTGCCACGTTGCTGAGCGTTGGTTATGGAAAAAACTAGCCGCGAGACGAGCTTCAAGCAGCGCCCAGCAAGTCGAGTACACTGAGGCAGGAACGATCCGATGCCACCAGAACTGCAGCGAATCGTACGCCTGACGTCGTTTCCCGAGGAAGAGCGGACGCGGCCAGCGCTCCGCCACTGGTTGTCGCGGCCTCCTGCAGAGCGCGTCGCGGCCGTCGAATACTTGCGGAGACAGATTGATGGAGCTGGCGCCCGACTTCGACGAGTTTATCGGGTCCTTGACTGCCCATGGCGTTGAGTTCGTCGTCGTCGGCGCGTACGCGCTTGCCTTTCACGGCGCCCCGCGGTTCACCGGCGATCTCGACATCCTCGTAAGGCCGACACTCGAGAACGCGGCGCGACTCCTCGAAGCGCTCGAAGCGTTCGGCTTCCCGATGACCGACCTGAAGCCCGAAGCGATCGCCGATCGTCGCCGCATGCTCCAGATGGGTAGGCCGCCGGTGCAGCACTTCGCCAGCGGTGTCGAGTGGGACGAGGCCTGGTCCGATCGAGTCGCGGGTGGTCTTGGCCGGCACGAGGTGTCCTTCCTGGGCCGCGAGACGTTCCTGCGCAACAAACGCGCCGCCGGCCGCCCCAAGGACCTTGCCGATATCGACGCGCTCGAACCCGGCGACGTCAGCTAACGTCCAAAGCGGTCACTCGGTCGTCGCGCGGGTCAGGTCTTGTATTTCAGCATTTCCCGACGTGGCACGCCGGAGGGGACGGGGCGGGGAAACAGCAATTTACAATTTGAAATCAAATTGTAAATTTCGGATTGCTCACATGACCGTCGAGCACGCAGAACCAGACAAGTTTCTGCGTGGCTCTGCGAGTTCAGCGGTTTTTGAGATGCGCTGTGAATGCGTTGGATCTGGACGACCGAGAGCAGAGCTTGCGGAGATGGCCTGGCTCCCGAAGCATATGCCTAGCCACGAGGAGGTCGCGTGAACCCGGAACGGCAGATGCGCCTCTTCAGAAACGGCCGCAACCAGGCGCTGCGCATCCCGCGCGACCTGGAACTGCCCGGCCGGGTCGCCACCGAGCGCATCTACGCCACGATACGCGTGACCCTTGAACGAAAGGGCACGCCGATCGGCGCGCACGACATGTTGATCGCCGCGCACGCGCGCGCCATCGAAGCGGTGTGCGTCACCGACAACGTGGCCGAGTTCAAGCGAGTGCCCGCCTTGAGGGTCGAGAACTGGCTCAGGTCGTAGTCGAGTCAGAGAGACGGGCAACCCACCCTACTTCGCGCGGACCGTTGCCAGCGCAGACTTGGATTTCTTCGAGTCCTCGTGCCTTCGCGCTGGTCCGACGAGATCCGCATCGTCGACATCGCCCTGCTGCCCGCCTTCTGCAATCGCGGCCTGGGGACGACGCTGGTGCGCGCGCTCCAGGCAGAGGCCGCCGCCAGCAGGAAGCCCCACCTTCGCGCTTCGCGCTACGGCGGGCAGGCTGCTGCACATCCACGTCGAACGCTTCAATCCCGCGCTGAGGCTCTACGAACGACTCGCCTTCCGGCAGATTGCCGATCGCGGGGTTTACCTGTTCATGGAGTGGCGAGGGTAGACCACGTCTCGATCCGGCGCTCAGGGTTCCCCGCGTTCCGCTCGCAACAACTCTTCGAGATAGCGACAGTCGGCCGCGTCAGACGGGCGCACGGTGTTCTTGGTCCGAATGAGGGTTGCGGGACTCGCCACCGGGATTGAGACGCCCTCGATGGTGAGACGCTCGCAATCCTTGGCCGCCTCGCTGTAGTCGATGCCGCACGCCAGCGCCATCAGATCGATGACGATCTCGTCGGCCACTCTGACGACGGCGTAACGCGCCACGTCGGTGTCGGCGACCTCGTCGACCGCACGATCCTCGAGAATGCGGAGGGCCTGTTTCACGCGGGCGACATTCTCGGGAGACGCGTCCACCAGAAGATCGATGTCCTTGGTCGTTCGCGCGCCGCCGTGGGCAATGACGGCGAAGCCTCCGATGAGGAGATAGCGGGCGGCGGCATCGTTCAGCGCCCGGCAGATCCGGACGAGGTCGTCGATTTGCGGCTCGCGTGCGTACGGGCCATCGTGCGCGTCATCCACGCATCGGCCTCCTCGAAGCTGCTGAACCGGTAGACACCTCTGGGCACGACCGCCCGGGTTGCACGGACGGCAGCCAGCGTGCGCTGAAGAACGCCGCGATTGCCGCCGTCCACCCGGCGCCGCCCGACGGTCTTGATCATGGGCGTATTGTACATGGCTCCGTCAGGTGGAAATCCGGGGATCGTCGACGTTCGCCGCACCTGGAGCCGTACCTGACGTTCTACTTTGTGCATCGCGCTGCAAGGGCGTTTCCGCCGCGGGGCTGAGATCGGGCGTGTCCGTCAGTGAATCATCGAGCGTGAGCCTCCGGCCTGCCGGGCCGGGGGACACGCCCTTCCTGCTGCAGGTGTACGGTTCGGTGCGCAGTGGCGAGCTGGCCGCCACGGACTGGACCGACTCGCAGAAGGCTCAATTCGTCGAAATGCAGTTCGCAGCACAGTCCCAGTACTACCGCGAGCACTAAGTCTTACCCGAGGGGCTTTGCCCCTCGGACTCCCCGACACGCTCTCTCGCGCGCCGCTGCGCCGGCGCGCTTCCACCTCCGCTGAAGCTACGGTGGACGGGCCGTTCGCGCCTGCCCACCGTAGCAGCGCCGGCATTTCAGCGCTGCGAAGGTGGGTGGCTCGCTCGCGACGCAGCTGGTTTCTGAGATGGCTCTCTGTCGCCCGCTGGTCCGACGAGATCCGTATCGTCGACATCGCCCTGCTGCCCGCCTGCTGCAACCGCGGCCTGGGGACGACGCTCGTGCGCGCGCTCCAGGCAGAGGCCGCCGCCAGCCGGAAGCCCCACCTTCGCGCTTCGCGCTACGGCGGGCAGGCTGCTGCGCATCCACGTCGAACGCTTCAATCCCGCGCTGCGGCTCTACGAGCGCCTCGGGTTCCGACAGATCGAGGATAAAGGCGCGTATCTGTTCCTGGAATCGCAGCCTGCCACGCCTAGCGTGAGGGCGGAGCCTGCCGCGCCGTAGCGCGGATCATGCGACATCCTTTGCCTGCCGCGCCGTAGCGCGGAGCGCGAAGGCGGGCCGGCATGTTCCGCGAGCACCTGTCAGGAAGGGCAGGAAGGGCGGGAAGGGCAGCTGGGGCGGGAAGGGCAGGTGGGTCCGACCTCGTGGACAGTCGAGAGGGTCGCGACATTTTCAAATTTGAGAAACGAGAAAGGCAACGACGAGGAGGCGAAGAAGATCCTAAAACCGTCGCGCGAGCGGGCCGCTCAGATCGACACAACCTCCAGGAGGTCAGGCAACCCGGCGAAGTCGTCCGGATTTCGCGTGTACAACGGCAGGCCCGCCGCGACCGCCGTCGCGGCAATCAACAGATCGAACGCGCGCCGCCCGCGCGCCTTGCGCCCCGCCGTCGCCACGGCGGCGTAGATCCGGCCGAAGGCACGCGCGACGTTGGCGTCGACCGGCAGCGGGTCGAACGTGGCTTCGGCCCGCTGCAGACGATCCTGGCGGCGGGCACGCTCGGCAGGGTCGGTGGTGGCATGGGGCCCCGCAGCAAGTTCCGCCAATGTGATCGCCGAGATCGCGATCTCGACCGGCAGATCGCCGGGATCGATCCGCTCCAGATCGATGACCACGGACGTGTCGACGAGCCCCCTGGGAGGACGCGGATCAGCCACGGGGAATCATGTTCTGATCGACGAACGCGTCCACATCGCGCCGAAAGCGCCGGCGCGCGACTGGAGGCGCGGCAGCAAACGCGGCGTGCACCAACTCGGCCGGCACGAACGCACGCTGACGGAGGGGCACGAGCTCTCCGACGGGACGGCCATTGCGGGTGACGACGAACGTTTTCCCGCGGTCGAGGGCGCGCATGATCCGCCCGCTGTCGTTCCGCAGTTCACGTTGCGTGATACGACTGCTCATGCCGTCCAGTGTAGCACGCGCGCTACGCGGGCAACCGGGTGGGACGGGCGGGGCAGGCAGGGCGGGCGGGGCGAATCGGGCAGGGGCGGGAGAGGCGGGAACGGCAGGTCGGGCAGGAAGGGAAACTCATCGACCTTGCGCGGACGGTCGCGCGCGACGCAGGCCATAGATCTCTTCGACTCTTCGCGCCTTCGCGGTTGCCTTTAGCGCTGCACCGTTCGAGCAAGTGCCGTCCAGTCTTTAACCGAGGGGCTTCGCCCCCTCGGACTCCCCGACACGCTCTCTCCCGCCTTCGCCAAGGCTACGGCGGGCAAGCGCAAGATCCTAACAGTCGGACCGCTCCGTCTTGGCCGCCGTAGCGCGCTAGCGTTTCAAGCGCGAACGGGGCTCGCGTGGCTCGCTCGCGCGCTCGCGGCTCAGGTCAGCTCGTCTTTGAGATAGCGTCGAGATTCTAGACAAAGACTAAGCGTCTGGCGGCCGCACCGCGAGATCCCTGCACATGCGAACGCGCATAGACGACATCCACATCTCGCGTCGTCCGGCTGGCGCCGTGTGCGTTGGCGGCGAGGCCGCCGATGAGGATGTACTCGACGCCGCCGGAGGCCAACGCCTGCAGGAGCCGCTCGAAGTCGGTCACTGGCCTGTTTTCTTCGCGGCCTGGCTGAGCCTCTCGGTAAAGCGTGTGAGCTCGACGAGACGGCGCACCCGCTGATCGGGCGTCAGTTTCCGCGCCTCCCGCAACAGCGAACGATCGACGTCCTTCTTGTACAGCTCGATAATGTCGTCGATCGAGGACCGGGGCGCGGCCGCGCGGTCGTCGCTCATACGCGTATTGTACGTCCCGGACGACTGGGCGTGCGTGCAGGCCGGCCGGCAAGGGCGTGCAAAGCTGGCGGATCGACCACGCCTGAATGTACTTCTCGAACACCGCGCTGTAGTCGCGGCCGCCGAAGCGATCGGGTCAGGTCTTGTATTTCAACATTTCCCGACGTGGCCGTCGGAGGGAAGCACGGGGCTGTCGCGATCAGGCCGGAGTCCGACAGTGAGGCGGGCGGGGTAGGCAGGGCGGGCGGGGCAGGCAGGACGGCCAAGGAAGCGGGAAGGGCAAACTGGGCGACCTCGTAAACAGTCGAGAGCGTAGCGCTCCACTCCCCGTGGCCGACCCCGCGATTCCGGTGCGGCGGGCGCAAATCGGCGAGTGACGACGACCCCGCGGCCGGCGACCCCGTCGTAGCTACCGCGAGCGCTTCCCCGACACGAGCTTCGACCACATCGTCCTCGATGGCCAGCCGATGGGACGGCTCTATGTCGCCCCTGGTCCGACGAGATCCGCATCGTCGACATCGCCCTGCGCCCGACCACTGCAACCGCGGCCTGTGGACAACGCTCGTGCCCGCGCTTCAGGCAGAGGCCCGCCGCCCGGCCGGAAGCCCCACCTTCGCGCTTCGCGCTACGGCGGGCAGGCTGCTGCGCATCCACGTCGAACGCTTCAATCCCGCGCTGATGCTCTACGAACGACTGGGCTTCAGGCAGATCGCCGATCGCGGAGTCTATCTGTTCCTGGAATGGGCGCCGGACTGAGAACTTTCAGTCGCCAGTCTGTAGTCGCCATTCCTCAGTCGGCAGTCCCAGTCAGCAGTCTGCAGGGGTCGGTCTGCAGTCGACTGCGTAGATTGCCGGGTGACTGACTAGGGACTGACACTATCTGGCGCGGCAATTCGGTTGTCTGGCACTGGTTGGAGTGTGATCATACTTTCTGTCATACTCTGCGAATGAGCAAGATCGAGCGCATCACCGTCACCCTCTCATCTGCCTTGGTGGAGGAAATCGACCTGCTCGAGCGAAACCGGAGCCGCTTTATCGCCGAAGCGGTCCAGCATGAATTGTCAAAACGTCGTCGCGATGCGCTGCTCAGGTCCGTGCAGAATCCCCATCACGAGACGGGCGATCTCGTTGACACGGGGCTGGGCCACTGGACTGCAGATCTGCCAAACGACGACGGACTCGTTGACCTGGCAGGAGGAACCGCAGTGCGCTGGGTCGACGGACAGGGTTGGGTGAAGGAGTCGGCGTGACGCTCGATCGAGGCACCCTGGTCCTCGTGGAACTCGATCCGACAGTAGGCCGCGAGCAACGGGGGCTGAGGCCTTGTGTCACCGTGAGCGATCCTTCCGTAAATGCTGCGCAACGCTTTCCGCTGATCGCGGTCGTGCCTGTGACCGGTACTGCGGGCGTCGGCGCCCTGTATCCTGCGCTGTCGCCGGGGACAAGTGGCCTCACAAAGACGTCGTACGCGCTCATCGACCATCTCCGATCGATCGACAAGCGTCGAATCCGTCGTGTGTATGGACAGCTGTCGTCGAGCGAGCTGGCTGGAATCGACCAGGGGCTCGAGCTGTTTCTGGGTCTTGGCAAGCAACCGGGCTCAGACACGAGAAGTTGACACCTGACGCACGCAGTCCCTTTCGGGTTGTAACGCGGGCAGGGGCAACTGGTCATTTAGACTGGTCACATGAAGACGATCGCGGCCGCCGAGTTCAAGGCCAAGTGCCTCGCGCTGATCGATCGCGTTCATGACGAGGGTGAAACGATCACGATCACGAAGCGGGGCCGGACGGTGGCGCGGCTCGTCCCCGCCGGCGATGACGAGCGCCCGTGGCTGCGGGTCCGGGGCACGCTGCGGAAATACGAGGACCCGTTCGCCCCTGCGGTCGACGAGCGCGACATCGATGCCATTGCCTGATGGCCGTTCCGCTCCTGGACACGCACGACTGGATCTGGTGGATAGAAGGCGATCGCCGACTGCCTCGCCGCGTCCGCGACACGCTCGATCAACTGCCGCGCGATGAGCGCCCGTACCAGCTGCGGCTCTATGAGCGCCTCGGGTTCCGACAGATCGAGGACCGCGGCGTCCCCCTGTTCATGGAATGGCGGGCGACGTAGGAGGCACAGTGAAAATTTGGAATTTGGAATTAGGAATTTGGAATTCGTGAACGGATTCTTAATTCCAAATTCTGAATTCCTGATTTCACCCTACTTGAATATGGCCTCGTAGCGCCATCAGGCCGGACCCATCAATCCTTGTTGCCCAAGGTCTCCCAGAACATGATCCCGAGCGGAGACACGCATTCAGGTTTGTTGCCTGTCCCGTGATCTGACCGCCGTCCTGCGCCGGGCGGCGTGCCAGCGGCGGAGACGATACGACTCACGCTGCCGTCGTGAAGGCAGACGTGCGCGGCGATTTCCGACAGGCGATCGCTTGCAGATACGCCTGGCTCCCGTAGCAGATGTACAGCATATGCCTGGATACCAGGAGGTCGCATGAACCCCGAACGGCAAGTCCGCCTCTTCAGAAACGGCCGTAACCAGGCGCTGCGCATCCCGCGTGACCTGGAACTGCCCGGCCGGGTCGCCACCTGCGCAAGGAGGGGCCTCGCCTGATCGTCGAGCCCGTGGCCGCTCCCTCACTCCTGGACGTGCTCGCGACACTCAAGCCGCTCGACGAGAAGGTGCCGCCGATTCCACGGCCGGAGGCAGAGCCGGTCGAGCTCTGACGTGGCGCGACTCTATCTGCTCGATACGAACCCCGCGCTGCGGTTCTACGAGCGACTGGGCTTCAAGCAGATCGCCGACAGAGGGTGTACTGGTTCATGGACTGGCGGGCCACCTAGAAATGCACGTGCAATTTGGAATTAGGAATTCCGAATTCTTGAATTCGTAGAGCACCTAGCACTTCGGCGTAGGCAACGGAGATGAGGGAGAGAACGGCTAAACAACGGAGCAACGGAGCAGCGGAGACGAAACGGAGAAAACCACAAGCCAAGTTGTCTTCTCCGTTCTGTCTCCGTTGCTCCGGTTCTCCGCTGTGAATCCGTTGCCTCCGAAGGCTCCGTCACGACACGCTATTGAAAACAGCTCTAATTTCACCCTACGTGAATATCGCCTCGTAGGCCATGCCGCCGTCGCGAGGGCCGATCGGCACCGATGAACAGCTCGAGACACCCGGGCGACCGCCCGGCCCGCCAGGTTGACCGGCTCCCATGCTCATGGTTAACTAGAGTTGACCCTGAGGTAGCTCATGAACGTGCCGATCAATGCCAAGCGACTGCGGGCATCGCTTCCCGACGTGGTCGAACGCGTGCGGAAAGGCACACGGTTTACCGTCATCTATCGAAGCCGAGCCGCCTTTCAGATTGTTCCTGTGATCGACGCGGAACACGGGGCCGTTTCGCTCGACGAAGACCCGCTCTACCGCGCCGACGCCGTCGGACATTCGCGGGACGGACGAGTCGCCGCGGACCACGACACGGTCTTGTACGGCCGGTGAGAGCGCTCTTCGTCGATACAGCGGGCTGGATGGCCTGTGCCGATGGCGCGGACCCGGCCCACGCGCAATGCCGTGCGGCGCGTGACGGAGCACTCGAGGCCGGTCAAGCCCTGGTGACGACCGATTTCGTTGTCGATGAAACACTCACGCTGCTCCGGGTCAGGCTCGGCTTGCGTGCGGCGGAGACGTGGTGGCACCAAGTCGATGGAAGCTCGCGGCTCAGATGGGAGCGTGTCGACGGCGACCGCTTCGAGAAAGCCCGCCAGCTGTTCTTCCGGTACCACGACAAGACGTATTCATTTACCGATTGCACCAGCTTCGTGATCATGCGCGACGCTCGCCTGACGCACGCGCTGACCACGGATGCGCACTTTCGCCAGGCGGGTTTTCACGTGCTGCCTGCGATACGCGGTCGAGTGCGACGAACGTGATGTGACTGACGGCAACGCTGAGGCTCTACGATGACGATCTCGTCGGCCACTCTGACGACGGCGTAACGCGCATGCCGGATGTCTTCCTAGCCGGGCGGTCCACGTAGAGCGTGTGGTTGCCACGTTCACCGAGCATCTCGCAGACGGCGACAACTCCTGCCCTCTCGCCTTGTCTAGAAACCATGACGTTTTCTAGAACGTGCTAAAATGGCGCATGGCTCTCAGCATCAAGCACGATGAGGCCGACCGTCTGGCGCGTGCGCTGGCTCGCGCCACGGGCGAAACACTGACCGACGCGGTCGTCACGGCCCTGCGCGAGCGCCTCGATCGCGTCCGGCAGCCCGCACGAGCGAGACAGCGCCTCGCACGGTTGCGCGCCATTCAACGGCGGGTCGCGGCGTTGCCCATCCGCGACGCCCGACCGGCGGATGAGATTCTCGGCTACGACGAACACGGGCTGCCGAGGTGATGGTCGTCGACACGTCGGCGCTTTTGGCCGTGTTCCTTCGCGAGCCCGGCTCGGAGCACCTCGAGGCGCGGCTGGTCGCCGAACCGCAACCGCTGATTTCGGCCGGCACACTCCTCGAATCCGCCATCGTCGCCGAGGCGCGGACAGGCCGCGCCGGAGGACAACAGCTCGATCGACTGTTGCAGACGCTCGGTGTCACGACGGTTCCGGTCGATGCCGACCAGGTGGCGGCAGCGCGAGCGGGCTTCCGGAAGTACGGCAAGGGCCGCCACGAAGCAGGCTTGAACTTCGGAGACTGCTTCGCCTACGGTCTCGCCCTCACGCTTGACGCGCCGCTCCTCTTCAAGGGGACCGACTTCGCGAAAACGGACCTGCGTAACGCCCTCGAGTGACACCTCATGTGTCCCCGGTGTCAGGCACCGAATCGTGACCGCCAAGCACTAGAATGTCGCAATGGCAGATCCCGGAAGTCTGGCGGCCATGCTGCGCGTCCGGGCAGAGGCGTTGGCTCGCTTTGCGACATGGGAGTCATCCCATGTGATGGGGCTGACGCCCGCTGCAGCGGTCGCCGCCATCGGAACGCTGTATCAGCTCCTCCCGCCTGAATCGCGCCGCCGGGCGATAGACGCGGCCGGCGTCGCCCGCATGCACGAGGCGCTGCGCCATCTGTCGCGATGACGCCGCTCGACCGCGCCGTTCAGGACATCACTCAGGCACTCGAATCGCTCAGGATCGCCTACGCCATCGTCGGCGGGATCGCGAACGCCGTCTGGGGTGAGCCTCGGGCGACGATCGACGTCGATGTGACGGTCGCGGTCGACGAAGCCGATCTGCCCACGACGGTTCCGGCGATCGCGCGAAGCTTCCGGGTGCCGATACCGGATCCCGTCGCATTCGTCCAGCAGACCCGTGTGCTGCCGCTCGATACTGCTGACGGCGTCCGAATCGACGTGATCTTCGCGCTGGTGCCGTTCGAACTCGACGCCATTCGACGCGCCAGGGATGTGACCATCGCCGATCGAACCGTGCACGTCGTGACGCCTGAGGACCTGATCCTGATGAAAATCATTTCAGAGCGGCCGCGCGATGTCGCGGACGCAGAAGCGATCGTGCGCCGCAGGATCGGAGACCTGGACCTGGCCTACCTCGAACCGCGCATCCGGGAACTGGCCACGGCCCTCGAGAGCGACGCCATCCTCAATCGCTGGCGCACATGGACGGGCGATTGATGCACCGTGAAAATTGGAATTCAGAATATGTGCCGCCGGCAGTGGCCCGGTCGGGCTCACCGGCGTGGCCTGGGTTGTGGTCGCTCCTTGAACGGGTTGTGGATGGTGATGCCCGCTATCGACTGCCCGGGGTTCAGATCCTCGGAGACGACTCGTCGCGCGCCTCGGCGAACAGCCACCGCCACGATCAACGCGTCCCAGAATCCGATACGCGCCTGATCCTCGATCTGGAAGGCCGCGATGATGTCGCTCGTCGCGATGCCCTCGACGCACCAGGACGCGTAGGTGTCGACGACACTTCTCGCCTCGGGCTTCGTGAGCGGCTTCCGGATCTTACGAATCGCATTGACGTAGAACTCCTGGAGTACTTGCGTGCTGAGACAACCGGAACGATTGGTCCAGAGGGTGCGCAGCAGGTCCTTCGCGATCTCATGCTTGCGACCCGCGTCGACGTCGTGGGCGTAGATCAGGACGTTCGTGTCGACGAACGTCTTATCGCTCGTGCCAGTCATCACGCGTCGCGTCGATACGGCCGCCCAGATGGAAACCTCGATCGAGGAGTGCGAACGCACGCCGCTGGGCCTGTTCGTAGGCGTCGTCATCGCCCACCAGCGTGGCGATCTGCTGGGCCAGCAGTCCGCTGATGGACGTGTTTCGCTTCGCAGCGAGGACCTTGGCCTTTCGCAGCGTTCGTCGGTCGAGCCGGATGGTGATGTTCTGACTTGTAGACTCGGTCACGGACACGCCGGATCACCTCCTGCACGTATTATACGTGCTGCACGCATGCTACGTGGCAGTCGCCGCTCCCGGCCGAGGGACGCCCCGCCCCTCGCCTTTCTCCCGCTCAGCCGCCATAGCGCCGCGGGGCTCGCCACGGCGTCGTGGACCGACGAGGAGAAGGCCGCCTTAGGGGTACTGGCTCATGGAGTGGCGGGCCACCTGGAAGTGCAAGTGCAATTAGGAATTAGGAATTCGCGACGAATTCTGAATTCCAGATTCTGAATTCTCAAATTTCACGCTACGTGATTTACGAGCGGCGCGGATGGGTGCCGCCTGGGCGTTGTCCGAGCCGACAAACGCCAGATGAGAGCGTCTCACGACCGGCCGCCGGCTGCAGCGAGTGTCAATTGAGATAGGGAGAAAGGGCAACGCGCCTTCGCGGTTGCCTTAGCGCTCCACCGTTCGAGCAACTGCCGTCTAGATCACCACATCGGCTTGCGCAACCGTCGCCGGCTCCGGTAGCATATGTACAGCATATGCCGAAGGTCCAGGGAGGGCGCATGAACCCCGAACGGCAAGTCCGCCTCTTCAGAAACGGCCGTAACCAGGCGCTGCGCATCCCGCGCGACCTGGAGCTGCCCGGCCGGGTCGCCACCCTGCGCAAGGAGGGGCCTCGCCTGATCGTCGAGCCGGTGGCCGCTCCCTCACTCCTGGACGTGCTCGCGACACTCAAGCCGCTCGACGAGAAGGTGCCGCCGATTCCACGGCCGGAGGCAGAGGCGGTCGAGCTCTGACGTGGCGCGACTCTATCTGCTCGATACGAACATCCTGTCGGATCTCGTGCGGCAGCCACAGGGTCGGGTGGCCGAGCGCATCGCCGAGGTGGGCGAGGCGAATGTGCTCACCAGCGTCATCGTCGCGTGCGAGTTGCGATCCGGCGCGGCCAAGCGCGGCTCGCGAACACTCACACGCCAGATCGAGGCGATCCTCGGCGCGCTGACGATCAGGCCGCTCGAGTCCGACGTCGAGCGCATCTACGCCACGATACGCGTGACGCTCGAACGAAAGGGCACGCCGATCGGCGCGCATGACATGCTGATCGCCGCGCACGCGCGCGCCATCGAGGCGGTGTGCGTCACCGACAACGTGGCCGAGTTCAAGCGAGTGCCCGCGTTGAGGGTCGAGAACTGGTTGAGATAACGGGGTCAGGTCGGGGAGAGAAGGGCCGTGAACCCGGGGCGGGGCAGGTGGGGCAGGAAGGGAATTTCAGATTGCTCACATGGACGCCGCTCGCTGCGATCACGATTGGATGAGCCTGATCGTCATCCCCAGGGCGCTCGCCGCCGCGGTCTGTCGAACGTCGGCGCTGACGAAGGTGACCGTCGTGGGAGCGGTTCGTCCTGCCAGCACCTGCGCCGACGCGAGATGAATGGCATCGAGGGCCCGCAGCGGATGCGCGGCCGCAAGCGATTCGGCGGCCGACAGGACCTCCTCCGCGACTTCGACCAACGTCCAATAGGCGCGATCGGCCGCGACGCGCTTCAAAATTCCGGAGAGTCCGGCGGCGTCGAGTGTGCCGTCGGACACGCGGCGCCGCAACGCGCTTTGGATCTCGACCGGCAGCACCGCAGACGTCACACAGGCGTGACGACGGAGGAGCTGCAGGACGGCGCGGCGCCCCGGTTCGTCGACGTACCGCTTGATCAGAGCGCTCGTGTCGAAGTAGGCCCACGCCACCGTCGGCCGGCTAGGCACGGTCCTCCCGGTTGTCGATGACGGTCCGGGAGATGGGTTGGCCGGTGACCCTCGCCGGGCGCCACCGAGGCACCGGCATCGGTCCCTTGCGTGCCGCGGGCCGGATCAGGCCCTCCTCGGCCATCGCCTGCCACGCAGGGCTGGCTTTGATCGGCGCGATCACCGCAATCGGGCGTCCGCGGTCGGTGAGCACGACCTCCCGGCCGGCGCGCACCGCTCGGATGGCCCTTGAGAACTGCTGGTTGGCTTCGCGCAGCCCGAGCTTCATGTAGTGATGATACTACATGGACGCGAGGAGGAATTTCACCTATGTGAATATGGCCTCGTAGACCATGACGCCGTCGCGAGGGCCGATCGGCACGATGAACAACTCCAGGCTTCCCAGGGTCTCGTGGGCGAGCGGGTAGATGCGCTGAGGCATCACCGGGGTCAACGGCCCCCGGAACAAGACTGAGAATGGCGCCCGCCCGCGACCCGGTCGTGCGCCGAGCGGGTTCGCTTCGATCAATTCGAGCTCGAGCGTGGCATCGGGCCCGACGCGCAGGCCGAAGCGATCGCCGACCCGCTCCGCGAATGTTTCCACTGTCAGAGTTTGGACTACATCGTCTCGATCAAGATCGTTTGTCATCGTCGTCGTCCGCGAATGACGCAAGACCGCCACCGTTCGTGATCGCTGCGCGGGGTCAGGTCTTGTATTTCACAATCATTCAAGCGTGCGAGATCCGCACGGTTTACGACTTGTCGAGCGATTGTCTCTCCTGCCAGAGGGCTTCGAGCTCGGCGACACGCTCAAGGTCCCTGGGCCGGCCTGCTGCACGTTTGAGACGGATTAACATCTCCAGCGTGACAAACCGGCATTCGAGACCCAACAGCTCCCTGACCTCCGAATGCCCCAGCAGGGCGTCGTAGGTCCCGCCGCCCGCGGCCTCACCCAGCAGGTCGAGATCTCCCGCGCTCGTCGTCAGCGTGAAATTCAGCCCCTGCTCGATCGTCGCGGCGTCGAAACGGAACGGCAGTCCCGGCGGGGCGCCGCGCAGATACGGAGACAACGGCTCGAGCGTGCGCACGAGGCGGAGGATGTTTTCCGGTGTTTTCCGGTAGACGACGTCCAGATCGACCGTGACGTAAGCCGACCCATGCGCGGTGGCCGCGAAGCCGCCGATGACAATGAACTCGACCTGTCCGGTCGTGAGGTTCTGCAGCAGGCGGGCGAAATCGGTCACGTCGTCTCTGGCTTTCGGCGAGACTGGCGGACCGCTTCAGCAAAGTGCAACGCCGCGATCATCTTCCGAACGCGTTGGTCCACGGTGAGCTTGAGATTCTCACGCAGCAGCGTGCGATCGACACCGTCCTTGAACGCCTCGATGACAGGGCTTGGTTCGAGGGAAACGGACAGCAGCTCAGGACCGCGGCGCATGATGAGGCGAGTATAGCAGCGGCGGGAAACCCGACCGCGTCGGACGTGCGCCAGGACTTGAAAGCCTCCCGCGTTGTAGTCGCGCGGCCCAGTCAAACACCAAGGACACCCACGACACAAAGGGAATCCGCGATAGGAAATGCCACCACGAAGATGAAGACGCGACGAAGATCAAGTCGGAGCGATTCGATAGACGCCGCGCGCCGGCATGGTCGCGAAGCGCTCGGCGACCAGCGCGCGGTTGCCGAGGCCGGCTTCCGGGCGCGACAGCCCAGTCACGCGCGACAGCTCGCCCGGCAGCGTCTGGCCCGCGCCGGCGAGGTACGCGCGCGCGATCTCGCGCACGGCGGTCGGACGTGCGACGCGGCGCCGCAACTCGTCGGGGAATCGTCCGACCGCGACTGTCCAGATGTAGGTGAATGGCCGGTAGACGACGGCGCTCGGCACGACGAGCATCGCCGCCTGCAGCTCGTCGATCGCGTGGTTGAACGCCGCCCGGTCGGTCACGCCGGAGTCGCGGCGCAGGTCGATCGTGGCGATCTCCCACTCGTGGCGAAGAATTTTCAGGAGCGCCCGGGCCGGCCGACTGAGGCGCCGCTCTTCCTCGGATCGGCGCACGCCCCAGACCGCGTGAAGGTGGGGAATCATCCGCGGCGCGACGAACGTGGCCCGGCCGCGCGCCAGCTTCGCGTAGTACACCCGGCCGCGCGTCAGGATTTCGTCCTTTAGCGTCCAGGTGAGCGAGGCTTCCTCGTCCTTTTGCACGTGGCGGGGCATCACCGCGTCGCGGCGTCCGCAGACGGCGACGTAGAGCGACGGCCCAGAGCGCCTGGCGTCGGTCAGGCAGGCGGCGAAGCCGACGCGATCGATGAAGCGCTCCGCATCCTCGACCGTGTCGACCCGCAGCGACTCGTCGCGCCGCCAGCACCGGTCGCGGTGCTCTTCGATGTCTGGAGGCAGCGACTGCACCGTCCTATTCTGGATCCTGATTTAGCATGGGCCCGTCCATGACGACCATCGGCTCCGCGGTGCTCCTCGGCGTCGTCGTGCTGCTGGCCGGCAGCGTGCCGTGGGGCGGCATTCCGGGCCTTCCAGGCTTTGCCGGCCTGAACCTGCGATTCGCGCCGGCCGTGCCGTGGGCCATCGTGCCGATGGGCCTCTACCTCTGGATCTAACTGAAGAAGCGGCCTTCCGCGGCTATATGCAGACGCCACTCGAGCGCCGCTATGGCGTCGTCGCGGCGATTCTCGTCAACGGCACCATGTTCGGCCTGCTGCACTTTCCCAATCATCCGGGGGCCGTGTTGACGATGCTGCCGTACTACATCGCCGTGGCCGGCGTCTACGGCGGGTTGACCTGGGCGACCGATTCGATTCTGCCAGCGCTCGTCATGCATGCTGGCGGCGACGTGTTCTCGCTGACACGGCTGTGGACGACCGGCCGCGCGGAGTGGCAGCTCACGGCCGAGCGTGCACCGCTCGTCTGGGAGAGCGGCTTCGATGCGGCGTTCGCCGGCGCCCTGATCGCGCTCGTGCTCCTCGCTGGAGCCATGGCCTGGACCTATCTCAACCTGCGAACGCTCGCGAATGAAGTCTCGCTCGCTTCGCGCCGATAGAGAGCACACAGCCTCTGCAAACCTCCGGTGGTTGCCGCGAGCGTGTCAGGGGCGGAGTTCCCCATGCCATCCGCGAGCCGGCCACTCGTGCGCCACGTCCTGGTCGCTGTTTTCGCCCTCGGCGCGCTGCTGGCTACAGTCGTGCCCGTCTCCGCCCAGGGTTTCGGGCTGGGCGCGCGCTTCGCGTGGGTCAAGCAAGACGTTAACGTGGACGCCGATTCCGTGCGCTTCTTCGGTCTTCAGATGCGCGCCATCGGCGGCCGCTCGGGCTTTGAGCTTTCCTTCGACCGCCATACCGAGTCGTTCGATCTCGTCAACCTGAAAGTGATCGAGACCCCCATTCAGGCATCGATCATGATGCGACTGTCCCAGGGCAGTTTTGCGCCGTATCTGCTTGGCGGACCCGGGTGGTACCGGCGCACGGTCGAGCCGATTGATGGCCCCGAGGATTCTGGCGAGAGCAACACCGAGTTCGGCTGGCACGCGGGTGGCGGCCTCGAGATCCTCGCCGGCCGACACTTCGGTATCCACGGGGACTATCGGTACACGTTCCTCGACTTTGGCGGCGACGATGAGGAGGACGAAGGGTTCATCGGCGGACTGCTGCCGGGTTACAAGGGGTCGATGTTGACGCTGGGGGCGACCTTTTATTTCTGACGCCGACCCTGAAGGGTCGGCCTACCCTGCGCGACGGCCGGAGCAGCCGCGCAGGGCACCGAGCGTATACCTGGCCGGCTAATTGGTCGCCGCGGTCGTCGTCGTGACAGGCACGATCACCGGCAGTCCGGCGCCGCCCGCGATCGCCTGCTTGGCCTGGCCGAGACTGAGCGATGAAACGGGGTTCGTCGCAAGATTCGGGCGCACCAGCCTCACGGTGCCGTCCGGCATCTGGTTGGCCCGATAGACCTGGTGCGTCACGGGGTCCACGTATCTGCCGGTCATCAACACCTTCAGCACCTCGAACGACGTCCCCTGGTTCTGCACCATGTTGGTCGCGGCGTTGAGCTGCCCGAAGTTCTTGAAGCCGTAGGCCGCTTCGTAGACCGTCCCCGTGTATCCCGCAGCGAGCAGCTTCGCTTCGATCTTCGAGCGCTGGACGCTGTTCTTCTGAAGCTTCTGCCCCACCGCCGTGCCCGCGAAATCGATGCTGCCCGGGGCCGTGGTGGTCGTCGCCTTCGTCGTCTTCGGGGCCTTCGCCTGAGCGCCCGTGGTCTTCACCGATGAGCCCTTGGTCTTCACCGATGAACCCTTGGCGGCGCTGCCCTTCGAGGTTTGTGTCTTCGTGATCGTCGGCTTGCCCGCGCCTGACGGTTTCGGGGAGGTCTTCGGCTTTGCAGCCTCTGTGACTCCCACCGACAGCGCGAACGCAAGTGCAACGAGAACGGTCAGTCGTCGCATGAGTTCCTCCGGGGCGGAATTGACGCAACCATTGTGCCCGGCCTGCTAAATATGTAAGTACCAGGTTGTCAATGTCTTGCGAGGGTACGCCCCCAGGAGGCGGTCCACGGTTTGTCTCGCAATCACACTGCTGTCGTGCACATGCTGCCGCGGGTGGGTGTCTATGGTGTCAAGGCGTCCAGTGCCTCGGCCAACAATTGAAACAGCGTCTCCTGCGCCGTGCAGCTCGTGACCCAGTCACGTCCCGAACCCTTGCCATCAGGAGCTCCGCGCGCGACGCAGCCATCGGTGCGCTCGATCGCCTGGGCCAACTTGCTTCTCGCCTCGAGTACGTCGCCCGCCTGAAGCGCTGTGAGCGCCTG
Organism: uncultured Acidobacteriota bacterium; assembly: GCA_963825245.1. Taxonomy (GTDB): domain Bacteria; phylum Acidobacteriota; class Vicinamibacteria; order Vicinamibacterales; family CAVVIG01; genus CAVREM01. The sequence continues at coordinate 255,994 of CAWGSJ010000005.1, read as the reverse complement.
TCCGAGCAGCTTCTGCAGGCTTCTCCGGTTCCCCTTAGTCGTCACCTCCGACGGCGAGAGCGCTCCAACCAGGTTGATCGCGATGAGAACTCTCTCTTGGGCAAATTGCTCCCCTGCAATGACCATCACTACCATGCTGTCCGTCGAAAACGCGCCAACGGGATCGCTCACACGCACCGTCGCGGTGTAACTTCCAGCGACGTCGGGAGTCAACGTCGGGAAGGCCGTGGTCTCGCCGGTCAGGACGGCGTCGCTGACCTCAGGCCCTGCGAGCGTCCAGAAGAACGAAAGCGGATCCAAATCCGGATCTCGACTCGCCGAACCGTCCAACGTGACGCCGTGCCCGACGAGCGTCCCTTGATCGGGCCCTGCATCGGCCGACGGTGCGGCATTCAACGAGCTGACCACGACGCTGTCCGGGGCACTGGTGAGGCCGTCGGCGTCCGTGACGGCGAGATGGGCGACGTAGTCACCCGGCAAATCAGCGACGAGTGACGGCCGTACCGTATTGGAGCCCGACAGGCTCGCCGTGCTGCCGAGAGGTTTGCTGATCAGCGTCCAGGCAAAGAGGAGATCTTCGGTGGCGGTGTTGTCGTCGAACGATCCGCTGCCGTCGAGAGTGACGAGCTGCCCCGCGTGAATCGACTGGTCCGCGCCTGCGTGCGCAGTCGGAGGCACGCGCGACGCAAATGACCAGCTCAGGATGTCGTGGTTCTCGAACGCACCGCCGGTCCCCGCGCCGAGGCTGACCCAAGCCATTCCGTCCGCGTCGAGTCGATTGATGCCGTCCACGTTCGTGAGATCGATGACGGCCGAGAGCACCGGTGTCTCGAGATCGTCGATGAAGACCTGCAGGAGACCGGGCTGATAGGTGACTAGTACATCATGCGCGTTGCCGTCCGACAGGTTCGGAATGGCCGTTGTGAAGCCGAGCGATGTGCCGTGAAGATGTTCGGTGAACTGATCCGGGGAAGGCCCGACTGGCTGCAGGCTGATGTGATTGCCGTTCGGATCGCCGACGTTGGCGTTCTGCCACGTGTCGAATTCGACGGCGATGGCGTTCGGAATGCTGTAAGGAATGTGCCAGAGCGGCGCCGGTCCGAAGAGCCCGGTCGCCGTGGGGCTCTGATTCTGAATAATGAGGGCGAACCCGTCGCCGCCGCTCTGACCGGAAGCGTCGAGGATTCCGCCTGGCGCGCTGACCTGGAAGCGAAATCGCGTGTCGAAGCCGGTCTGGATTTGCTGTTTCGCCGCGAGCACCGCCGTCCCGGCCTGAGTCGCTGACGCAGGAGTCAGGCGAAGTCGATCGCCGGTCACCGTCGCCGCGTTCAGCAGATTGAGACCCGGACTGAAATCCGTGATGGTGAAGCCGGTATCTGGCACCGCCATGGAGGTCAGGGACCAGCTCAGGATGTCGTGGTTTTCCCAGCCGCCCCCTCCACCACCGGCGAAACCGATCCACGCCATGCCGTTCTCATCAAGCCGATTGATCCCGTTGACGCTCGTGAGGTCGATGGCGGCCGTGAGTACGGGCGTTTGCAGATCGTCGACGAAGATCTGCAGCGAACCGGGCACATAGCGAATCCGGACCTCGTGGGGATTCCCGTCGGAGAGATTGGGGATCGCGGTGGTCGATCCCAGGGAGTTGCTGTCGAGGAATTCGCTGAATCCATCCGGCGATGCCCCCACTGGCTGGATGCTGATGTGATTGCCGTTGGGGTCGTTGAGGTTGCTGTTGCGCCAGGTGTCGAATTCGATCGCGATCGCATTCGGGATGTTGTACGGGATGTAGTGGACGAACGCCCCCGTTGCCGTTGGGCTGCGATTCTGAATGATCAGCGCAAAGCCGTCGCCGCCGATGTCGCCGGCCGGATCGGGGATCCCACCTAGGCCGGTGATCTGGAAGCGAAACTGGGTGTCGAACCCGGCCTGCATTGCCTGCTTGCCTGCAAACACCGTCGTGCCGTTCTGAAACGCGGCCGGCACGTTCAGCCGCAGTCGATCGCCGGTGACAGAGGACCCGAGCAGGTTCAGGTTCATGCTGAAATCCGCGACGCTGAAGTCCGCCCGGGCCGGAACGGTCACGGAAATCAGCGCAAGCACGACCGAGAGGGAAAGCCGCCGGCGGATGTCGTGAGCCATATGTTCCTCCACGGGACGCAGCTGAAGCAGAGGGCCTGTCCCGAGGCAACGTGAGGCGCGCGCCCTCATCCGTCAACGGATCCGTTGACGGAATCTTTCCGACCGGACAATCCTCTCTGTTCGCAGGGCTTACGCGGGGTCCTGACCTGCCGCGGATGCCCGGCAGCGGTGGTCTTCGTTAGAATGACCGTCTGAGTTCGTCCCCACGGAGAGACCATGGAAGCCGGTCCCCGCCGCCCCGAGCGACTACGCTTTGGCGTGTTCCAGCTGGATCCGACGACCGGGGAACTGTTGCGCGCCGGGCGTCAGGTGCGGCTCCAGGAGCAGCCCTTCAAGATCCTGATGCTGCTGCTCCAGCGTCCGGGTGCGCTCGTCACCCGCGACGACCTCCGGCGGCAACTCTGGGGGGCTGACACCTTTGTCGACTTCGACGATGGCATGAATGCCGCGGTGAAGAAGCTGCGCTTCGCTCTCGGGGATTCATCGGAGAATCCCCGGTTCATCGAGACAATCCCCAGGCGGGGCTATCGCTTCATCGCTCCGGTGGCCCGCGGCGTCGACGCGGCTTCGCAACAGGTCGTCGTCGAGTCGCTTTCCGCACGTCATACCCGACTTCCAATATCCGGAAAGGCCTTGGCGGTCGGCCTGGCCCTGTTCGTGGCCGTCGCCAGCGCGGCAATGACTCTGATCAGCACCCAGGCGCCATCCGAGCGGTCGTCCGACACTTCGATTCGATCGCTCGTTGTGCTGCCGCTGAAGAACGTCTCCAACGAACCGGCGGAGCAGTACTTCGCCGACGGCATGACCGAGGAACTGACGACCCGAATCGCATCGCTCGGGGGCTTGCGTGTCATCTCGCGCACATCCTCGATGCAGTACCGGGAGACCCGGAAACTGCTGCCGCAGATTGCCTCCGAGCTCAACGTTGATGCCGTCGTCGAGGGCTCGGTCCTGCGATCGGACGGGCGAGTACGGATCACCGCGCGACTCGTCGACGCGAACACCGATCGTCAGCTCTGGGCCGAGAGCTACGACCGCGATGAGCGCGACGTGCTGAAACTGCAGAATGAGGTCGCGCGCGACATCGCGCACAACGTCAGCTTGAGCGTTCGTTCGGCTTCAGCGGGACGAACGCCCGTGGCCAGGGCTGTTCATCCAGATGCCCACCAGGCATATCTGAAGGGACGGTATCGCTGGCATACCCGGCGATGGGATGAGCTGCAAAGCGCGATCGGAGATTTCGAGCGCGCCATCTCGATCGAGCCTGAGTATGGGCTGGCGTACGCCGCGCTCGCGGACTTGTATCTGGTCCTGCCGTTGCTTGGCAGCGTGACCCAGGAGGACGCGTATCCAAGAGCCAGCGCAGCCGCCGAGAAGGCGCTGAAGCTGGATCCCGGGCTGGCCGAAGCGCACAACTCGAATGCCTACGTGAAGCTGTACCTCGATTGGGATTTCGACGGCGCGGAACGTGGATTCCGAAGGGCCCTCGAGCTGAATCCTAGCTACGCGACGGCGCATCAGTGGTACGCAGAGTTGCTGTCGTTTCAGGGCCGCCGTGAAGAGGCGATCGCGGAGATGCGCATTGCGCTCGACCTGGATCCGCTCGCGGCCGTCATGCACCATCAGGCCGGTCAGACCTATCAGCAGGCGCGGCAATACGATCAGGCGATCCAGGAGTATCGGAACGCCATTGCCCTGGATCCGCAGTTCACCGGGGCGTCGAGCATGTTCATGAGCTTTGCCTACTGGCGGAAAGGCATGCTCGAGCCCGCGGCGGAGAAGATGGGGCTGGTCTTCCGTCACGACGCGGAGTCAGCGAAGGTGGTTTCGGGACTTGCCCGACCGTCGGCCGTCAAGGACATGCGTGAGTACAACCGAAAGCAGCTTGAGGTTGCGCGCTTCTTTCCCAGGCCGGCGTACTACTACGGCCTCTTTCATGCGGCGCTTGACGACAACGCGCAGGCGTTTTACTGGCTGGAAAAAGCATACGAGCGGCGCGACGAGACCATCCTCTATATCAAGGTCGATCCGGAATGGGATCGCTTTCGCGCCAACGAACGATTCGTGGCGATCGTGCGGAAGGTCGGCCTGCCGGTCATGTGACGAGAAACCCAGCGCCACAGTAACCCAGTGGTTCATAGCTCGGACGAGCTTACAAAAACAGGTTAGAGCGGAGCACGCAATCCAATCTCAAGCCCGTTGCGTAGACAGCAACGAGTGACTCGCAATCGAAAAGGAGATTGGAAAATGCGTGAGACTGTGGACAAGGGGAAGCGACGTGTGCTCGGCGCGGTGTTCGTGGTGACGATGGTGATGGGGGCGTGGCACGGCGTGGGCGCCAATGGCCGCGCGGACGATCGCCTCTCCGGCGACCTGCGCGTGATCGGCTTGACCGACGATGGGCACCTGGTCAGTTTCAAGGCGCGTTCGCCGAAGCGAACCAGACATATCGGGGCGGTCACCGGGCTGAGCGGATCGGACACCTCGCTCGTCGGCATCGACTTTCGCGTGCAGGACGGGAAGTTGTACGGCGTCGGCAACGGTGGCGGCGTTTACACCATCGACCCGGCCACGGCGCAGGCGACGTTCGTCAACGCGTTGTCCGTACCGTTGAGCGGAAAGTCCTTCGGCGTGGACTTCAATCCGGCGGCCGACCGCCTCCGGATCGTCAGCGACACGGGCCAGAACCTCGCGCACAACGTCCAGGCCGCTGGCGTCACCGCGGCCAACGGCGTGCTTACCTATACCGTTCCGCCGGCCGCAGCAGTGCCGGCAGCAGGGATCACGGCCGCCGCCTACACGAACAACGATCTGAATCAGCCCTCCACGGCCACGACGCTCTTCGATCTCGACACGATGCAGAACCAGGTCGTGATTCAGTCGCCTCCGGGCGCGGGGATTCTGGTGGCGACCGGCATGCTCGGGGTCGATCCGGGCGCCGACGCCGGGTTCGACATCTACAGCCAGCTGTCGAGTGGCGTCACCATCGCGAACGTTCCCCTGGCGACGCTCATGACGAACGGCAAGTACAGCTTCTACCTCATCAACCTGACGACCGGCGACGCGACGTGCTCTGGGGACCTTCGACGAGAACGTGGTCGACATTGCCATCCCGTTGAACCAGTAACCGGCCCCTCGAAAAACGCATCCGCCCGGCGCGTTCGTCGACGTGCGGGCGGGTGCGGAGGTCTGCGACCGGCCTGATGTTCGCAGCCGCTGGCAACTTAAGAAGCCAGACCACTGCCCGCCAGGAACTCCGCGGCTGAACGTCAGCGTAACCACACTAGAATTGAATCACGACTCTTTTCCCTCTCAGGAATTCAGATGCGCCACATCCTCCTTGTTGCCGTTTCGACAGCCCTTCTATCAGCCTGCGGCGAGACGTCAGCGCCGGTCTCCGAAGCGCCGAAGCCCGCGGTCGGTTCGTTCGGAGTAGACCTCGCGCAGATGGACGCAACCGTCCGTCCAGGCGACGACTTCTACGGCTACGTGAACGGGACCTGGCTCAAGACATTCCAGATGCCGGCCGACCGCGCCCGCTACACGACGGGCACGAGCGTCTCGGAGAAGATGGAATCCGACGTCCGCAGCATCCTGGAGGAACTCGCCGCCAGCAAGGGAGCGCCGGGCACGGTGGCGCAGAAGGTCGGCGATCTTTACGCCAGCTGGATGGACGAGGCGGGCATCGAGTCGCGCGGCATCGAGCCCTTGACTCCCTATCTCGGCGAGATCGCCGCGGTGAAGACCAAAGCCGACCTCATGAAGTTGATCGGCGACATCGATTACACCGCGCCGTTTTCCGTTGGCGTCTATCCCGATACGGCGGACCCCACCAAATACACGGTGTGGGTGGGCCAGTCGGGACTCGGGATGCCGAACCGCGACTACTACCTGAATAAAGGCCCTAAGTTCGATGCCTATCGTGCGGCGTACCGCGAGTACGTGACGAAACTGTTCACGCTGATCGGCGACAAGGCTTCTGCCGGTTCCGCGGACAGGGTGATCGCCCTCGAGAACAAGATCGCCGCCGTCGCCTGGCCGCCCGAACGCCAGCGCAGCGTCAAGGAGACCAACAACCCGATGGATCGGGCGGGCCTCGCCAAGCTGGTCCCCGCCGTCGACTGGAGCGTCGTGCTGACTGGTGTCGGTCTCGGCGACGCGCAGCACTTCATCGTCAACGAGACCACGGCGATCCGCGACGGATCACGACTGCTCGGCACCGAGCCCCTCGAGGCGTGGAAGGCGTACCTGACGTTCCATATCGTCCACGACCGGGCGGTCGATCTTCCAAGGGCATTCGACGAGGCCCACTTCGATTTCGATTCGAAGACCCTGCGCGGCGTCGAACAGCAGCGCGACCGGTGGAAGCGCGGTATCACCGCGGTCGACGGCTACATCGGCGAGGGCCTGGGCGAGCTCTACGTGAAGAAGCACTTCCCGCCCGAGCACAAGGCGAAGATGGACGAGCTGATCGCCAATCTCCGCGCCGCCCTGAAGTCGCGGATTGAATCATCCGCGTGGATGGACGCGGCGACGCGCGCCGAGGCGCTCGAGAAGCTCAAGTCGTTCGAGGCCCGCATCGGATACCCGGTGAAATGGCGCGACTATTCGGGTCTCACGATCGAGCGCGGCAAGCATTTCGAGAACGTCACGGCGGCGCGCCACTTCGAATGGAACCGCCTGGCCGGGCGGCTCAAGCAGCCGGTCGATCGCACGGAGTGGCTGATGACGCCGCAGACCGTGAACGCGTACTACGATTCGCAGATGAACCAGATCAACTTCCCCGCGGGCATCCTGCAGCCGCCGTTCTTCGATCCCAACGCCGACCCGGCGGTGAACTACGGCTCGATCGGCGCCGTCATCGGGCACGAAATCGGCCACGGCTTCGACGATCAGGGCCGCGAGTTCGATGGCGCGGGCAAGGTTCGAAACTGGTGGACGCCGGAGACGAACGCCAGGTTCCTCGAGGCCACCAGGAAGCTCGGGGCGCAGTACGAGACGTTCTGCCCGCTCGAAGGCGCGTGCGTGAACGGCCAGCTCACCATGGGCGAGAACATCGGCGATCTGGGCGGGCTGGAGATGGCGTATGCCGCCTACAAGCTGTCGCTCGGCGGCAAGGAAGCGCCGGTGATCGACGGCTTCACCGGCGACCAGCGCTTCTTCCTCGCCTTCGCGCAGGCCTGGCGCGGCAAGATCCGCGACGATGCCGTGCGGGCCCAGATGCTCACCGATCCGCACTCGCCCCCGGCGGCGCGCGGGCAGCTGCCGCTGCGCAACATCGACGCCTGGTACGCGGCGTTCGGCGTCAAGGAAGGCGACAAGCTCTATCTCAAGCCGGAAGAGCGCGTGAAGATCTGGTAGTTTCAGGCCAGCTTGAGTACCTGTTCCATCACGAGGCGCGCTGCCCGATCCGGGTCCTGGACGACCCGGCACGCGTTGTCGAAGAGCATCGTGTCGCGCGACGCCGCCGAGTAGGCCGGCCATCGGGGTAGCTTCGGAGTATTTGGATCGCCAGTGCGGGCAAAGGCCACCCATGCCGAGCTGGTCTTGTCGGCGAGCGCATGGGCCTCCGGCATCTTCGAGATGAGCGGGCCCGCGATCTTGATGTTGTTGAACACGAACTGGATCTCGATCGTGTGCGGCGAGCGCATGTGCCCGCCCCCTTCCGGCGTCTCCCAATCGTAGCGATACGCGAAAGCGGGCGCTCCGCGCTGATCGGCCTTTCGCCTGGCGAGCTCGCGGGAGTACGTGCCTCGTGGATGATCGGTGGCAATCAGAATCCACAAATCCCACGGTGACGCGCCCGGATTGGTCTTCCGGAATGCCTCGATGACAGCCGTGGGATCCACGCCGAGCCGTTTCGACACGCGCTCACGCAGCCCCGCGTCGTCCAGCGCCAGTTTCTCCGGCGTCGGGCGGTCGTAGAGCGTCTCCTCGGTGTGCGCATACCCGATGAGCAACGGGATGGTCGACGACAGCGCCGGACCTTTCGGATCCCAGGGATGGCCGGGAATGGACTTGCCGTCGATCATCGGCGTGCTCGCCGTCATGCCGGGCTCGCGCAACGTGATCTGTTTCTGCACGGCGGCATCCGCCGCGAGCAGACGCTGCAGCGGAACGCTCTGAAGCTCGCGAACCTGTCCGGCCTTCAGTCCGAGCTCGGCGAGCAGCAGACTGGTCTGCTTCACAGCGTCTTCATGCATCGTCAATCGCAGAACCGCGCCGCTCTCGATGATGGCGCGATGGAAGAGTCCTTTTGCGGCCGGCATCGACATCAGTGTGGCAACTTTGCGACCACCGCCTGACTGACCGAAGATCGTGACGAGATTCGGATCGCCGCCGAATGCCGCAATGTTGTCACGCACCCACTGGAGTGCGGCGACGATGTCGAGCAGGCCAGCACTGCCGGACAGCGCGAAATCCGACCCCATCGCGTCGCCGAGAAACGTGTAGCCGAACACGTTGAGCCGGTGATTCAAGGTCACGACCACGACGTCGTGCGTCTGAGCGAGGCTGGTGCCGTCCAGGATGCGTCCGGACCCGGACCCGCTTGAAAATCCGCCGCCGTGCAGCCAGACCATCACCGGCCGGCGTCCGCTGCTCAGGGCGGGCGTGAAGACGTTCAGCACGAGGCAGTCTTCGCTCTGCTCCGGGGGCGATCCGGCGGCGGTTGTTCCGGAGGCGTCACCGCGCTGTGGCGCGGTCGGACCGAACGCTAGCGCATCACGCGTCCCGGTCCAGGCCACAGGTTTTGCCGGCGGCATGAAACGGTTCTTTCCATCCGTCGGGGCTCCGTAGCGAATGCCCTTGAACACCTTGATGCCGTCGACCACCAGGCCCCGGACTCTCCCGGCCGATGTGTCGGCGACCGCGTACTCGGGGTCTGCGGCGGAGACAAGCGTCAGCCACGGCGCGAAGTGCGCTCCTGCCACGAGAAGAGAAGCTTGCGTGACGAAGCTTCGGCGGCTCGAGATTCGCGCCATGGTGGTCTCCTCTCTAGAACGGCTCTCCGTTCGAGGCAGGTTATACCACTTCGAACCGTGAGCTGAGCCGTTTCACGCGATCTCCACGCATTCCACGTTGGAAGGCGAAGGAGGCGTGTCATGCGGAGACTCTTGAACGCAGCGGTTGTGCCGATGCTGATCGTGTCCGGGGCATGCGCGCACTTCCGTGTCGCACCAGACAGTTTGAGCTCGGCGACCCCGGAGGAACGGCGGCGTGTCCAGGCAATCGCCTGGGGCGCTATGGAACCCTTGGTGGCCCCGACCAACTGCAATGGCAACGGCATGGCCAGCGTCATGATGACGATGACCGCAGCTGACGCCTTTGTCACCGTTATCACGCTCGGTCTCGTTCGCCCGGTCACCATCGAGTGGACCTGCGCGAAGAGGCACAGCGGCGGTGACCTGTGAAAGCCTCTCGCCGCCAGATGGTCAAAGCCTGTGTCGCCACCGCCGCTCTCCAAGCCGCCGACCTTGCGTGGCCCTGCCACTCCGTTGCGGCCGCCGAGCGTGATGGCTTCCGGTGGATTAACAAGCACCAGAACGTCGAAGCGACAGTGTGGCGTCACTACGACGTGTGGAACCACAGTGCCGAGGGCGCCTGCGTGGGTCTCGAGTCCTGGCGCGGTGGCTTCACCACCCTGCGCGGCATCCTCGACGATGCCCAGGCGCGCGGCCGTCGCGTGCGGGCCGTTGGACGCCGGTGGTCGCTTTCGCCGGTCGCGGTCTGTCCAGACATCATGATCAACACGATGCCTCTGAACTACCGCATGGTTGGGCTGCCGGCTTCGGACGTTTCAACGTCCTCTGTCGACCCGTCCCGCCTGGTCTTCGCCCAGTGCGGAACGAGCGTGCTCGAGTTGTCGCTGACCCTCGAGTCCAGGGGCCTGTCACTGCCGACCTCCGGTGCGAGCAACGGCCAGACGATCTGCGGCGCGATTGCGACCGGTACCCACGGGTCTGCCCGCCGCGTCGGGTCCATGCAGGACTACATCCTGGGGTTTCACCTGTTGGGTGACGACGGCCGTCACTACTGGGTTGAGCGCGCCTCGAAACCTGTCGTGTCCGACGCGTTCTGCCAGAAGCTCGGTGCCACGCTGCGGCGCGATGATCGGCTGTTTCGAGCGGCCGTCGTGAGTTTCGGGAGCTTCGGGATCATGCATGCGGTGCTCTTCGAAGCGGTGCCGCTCTACCTCCTCGAAGTGCATCGGCGACGATTGGACTGGCCGATGGTAAGAGATGCGGCGGCCACGCTGGACCTTGATCCTCTCCGATTGCCGTATCCGGGTGTGGAACCGTTTCACTTCGAAGTGGCCGTCAATCCATACAGCGCGAAGCCTGGTCAGCGTGGCGCAGTTGCCACCGCGATGTACAAGCAGCCCTACCGCGAGTTCGCCCGCCGCAGTACAGGCGACGTGACGATGGTGCCGGGCGTGGACCTGTTGGCTGTCTCAGGCCGGCTGGCGACGTTGCTGCCAGCCGCCATTCCCGCGGGCGTGAACTCGATGCTGAACGCGATGATGAAGGTGAATGCCCTGCCCGCGCTCGGAACGCACAGGGAGATTTTCGACACGACTGAGCTCGTGGGCAAGTCATTGAGCGCCGAAGTCGGCGTCGACCTTTCAAATGCCGGTGCCGCGATCGATACCTTGATCGACGTGGCGGGCGGTTATCCATTCCCGGGCCTCTTCGGGCTGCGGTACGTCCAGCGGTCGGATGCGTTCCTGGCGTTCACCAGGTTCGACACCACCTGCACGATCGAAATGACCGGAGCAGGTTCACGACGCACGCTGAGCTTCTACGACCGCGCCTGGGCGGCTCTCGACCGCGCGAGGATTCCGTACACGTTGCACTGGGGCAAGGTGCACAACACGACGTGCGACAACATCCGCGCTCGCTGGGGCAGCGACGTCGACCACTGGCTTTCCGCTCGACGTTCGCTGCTGACGTGCGCCGGACGTGCGATGTTCACGAACGATCTGTTGGCCAAGTGTCAACTGCACGCATGAATGACGCTTCACCTGCGCTTCTTGATTTCCTCGAGAAAGAACTGCTGTAACGCAGGATTCGCCAATCCCAGTTGTGTTGCCTCGTCGAGCGCGCGGTCTACCGCCCAGCCATCCACCATCGCCCGTTTCATGAGCCACATCCCGGCGGCTCTTCCACCGCCCGCTCAATGAATGAACGCCGGCTGAACGCCCGGCGTGGTGATCACTTTCAGGAATGCATCGACCGCGGCGGGATCCGGACTGCTCGCGCTGAAGGGGATGTGGACGTACTGAATGCCCGCGGCCTTGGCCGCCGCTTGATGGGCTTCGATGTCGGCGCCCTGCTCGGTCGCCAGGCGCAGGTTGATGATGGAGCTGTAGCCCATTTTCTTGACGGCAGGCACGGCGTCCACCGTGATCGCCCCGGCGCACGCAACCGTGGACTCCACCTTGGCGAAGTTCCGGATGCCCGGCACGTCCTGTTTCACGACCTGGGCGGCACAAACGGACGCTCCGAGCCAGACCATCGCAGCCACTGTCCCGGCCCTGATGCTGATGCTTGTCATGGACAGACCTCCGATTCGACCAAGTTTACCCCTCGCGCTTGTGACGAAGACCGGCGTTTTTTCTCAAGCCCGACCGAGCACTTCCAGGGCCGCGTCAGCTGCCGCCACACCCCGGTATTGAGCTTCTTCGAACAACGGCAGCCCGCTCAGATCTGAATGCGCGAAGAACAAACGGTCTCGTCCCTCCTGCAGGCGCTTCCGGACCGGAGAGCCCAGGAATCCCGGCGTCGGCCTGACCATCGCATGGCCCAGGCGCATGATGTCGATGCGGGTGACGCATTCAGACAGGTCGGGGTGGGCGCGCGACAGGTCGGCCAGGATCCGATCTTTGAGCGAGCTCCAATCCTGTCCGAGCAGCCACTGCCGCGCCGCCACCGGGCTGCCCGCCGCGAGCGCCCAGTAGTAGGTCCAGACCGTCCGCGGCACGTGGACGCGCAGGCTCTGGTGTGTCGCGACGACGTAGCCGAGCGCGGGAGAGTCGAACAGCACGTTGTCCCACGCAGGACCGATTCCTCGCTCGTGCGGCCATCGATCGAGGGTCAGGTTTGCCGTGATCCACGGTGAGTAGACGGTGTCGGCAGGCGGCATGTCCTCGACAATGCGCGACGCGACCAGCATCGGCGTGGCGACGATCACGGCATCGGCCACAAACTCGGCTTGCGGGGTCACCACGTGCCATCGGGCATCGCGGCGCTCGATTCGGTACGCGGGCGCGGTGGTTTGAACCATCGGCTCGAGCCGGTCCAGCAGGAGCCGGACGATGCGTCCGTTGCCTTCTGGCCAGGTGAGCGGACCGTCGTCGTCGCCGTCGCGAGCCGCAAAATAATGAATGCCGGCCCATGCCGAAACATCAGCCGCCAGCGCGCCGTAGTCGTCGCGGCAGGCGTAATCGACAGTCCAGCGCAGCCAGGGCGAATCGAGTCCTTCCCCATCGAGCCAATTGGCCATCGACAGCGCGTCTTCGTTCCCCCCACTACGACCTGCCGCCATCGGCAGCTTGAAGCGTCCGGTGGCCGCGAGCTCGCGCATCCTATCCTCGAATCGCGCCATCTGGTCACGGTCGCGCCGCGTTGGACCAACGGCCGGCTCGAGACCCTCCTGCCACCGGCCGTGGATGAACAGCCGCTCGCGCGGCGCGTGCACCAGGTGCCGCTCGTCGAAGCGATGGCCGTCGAACAGGCCGAGATCCTCGAACAGTTCCCGGACCAAACCGAGCGAGCGTCCCGGCACCGGCACGTAGTGAGCGCCCCACGGGAATGCGCTCACCTCGTTGCGGCCCCATCGGGCGTTGCCACCGGCCTCGGCTTCCATCTCGAGGAGCTTGAACTCGCGAAAGCCGCGCTTGTGCAGGCGCCAGCCGGCGGACAGGCCGGCGATGCCTCCGCCGACAATCACCAGCGGCAATCGAATCGTCGCGCGCGGCTTCGCGATCGGGACGCGGTCCCTCAGCTGATGTCCAAGCGCGACCGATTCGTTGACGAGCGACCCGAGAATGCGGCGCCCGCTCTTCGGCAGCAGTCCGATGAACGCCGTCGTCAAGAGCTCACGGCGCGAGATGGTCATCGATTGATCTCGCGCCATTCGCGCTCGTAATAGCGGACGAGCGCCTGGGTATTGAGCCGGTTCGGCTCGGCATCGACCCGGGCCATGTCGGCCGGAAAGTCGAACAACTGCGGGATGATGGCGGCGGTCAGGAAGCGCAGGCCCGGCGGCAGTGCCGTGGCGATCGCAGGCCTGCGTCCTGCCGGCCAGGACGAATCCCCATTCGCCGAACGACGGCACGTACACGTGGTACGGCGCCGCGGCCAGACCCGACTGTTCGATGGTGGTGACGATGCACCAGTACGATTGACGAGCGAAGAGCGGCGACGTCGCCTGCACCGCAAAGGCGCCGTCCGGCGTCAGGTGCCGCAGCAGCATGCGATAGAACGTCGTCGTATAGAGCTTGCCCAGGGAAAAGTTCGACGGATCCGGAAAGTCGACGATCGCGAAGTCGAACAGCCGATCGGGCTGGTCGACCCAGACAAACGCATCCTCGTTCACCACGCTGACCCGCGCATCGTCGAACGCTCGCGCGATTGAGCCGCCGCAGATCGGGATGCGTCCTGAAGAGACGGGTCATCTCAGGATCGAGATCGACCAGCGTCACCGATTCCACGGCCGGATATCTCAGCACCTCGCGCAGGGCCAGACCGTCGCCGCCGCCGAGGATGAGGACGCGGCGCGCTGCTGGCAACGCTCGCCAGCCCGGGGTGCACCAGCGCTTCGTGGTAGCGATATTCGTCGCGGGAGCTGAATTGCAGATTCGAGTTGAGGAACAGCCGCAGGTCGTCTTTCCAGGCCGTGAGGACAATCCGCTGATAGGGCGTGGTGCGCGCCAGGACGATCTCGTCGGCGTACAGGTTGCCTTCGCCCAGCTGGAGAATGTTGTCTGCCCACAGCATCCCCGCGCCCAGCAGCGACAGCGCGGCGACACCCGCGATCTGCAGCGCGCCGGCGCGCGCCCAGCGCCTTGCGCAGCACGACCGTCGTCCAGAGCGCGACGCCGACGTTGATCGCGCCAAACAGCATCGGCGACCGGACGAGGCCGAGCCTCGGCACCAGCACGATCGGGAAGAGCAGCGACGCGCCCAACGCGCCCAGGTAATCGAAGGTCAGCACGTTGGACACCACGTCCTTGAACTCGAAGCGATCCCGCAGGATGCGCATCAGCAGCGGGATTTCGAGTCCGACCAGGACCCCGACGACGAAGACGAGCGTGTAGAGCAGCAGCCGGAAGGCGCTGGTGTAGGCGAAGGCCAGGAACAGGATGGCGGATGAAAATCCGCCGACCAGGCCGACCATGATCTCGATGAGCACGAACCGGGCCACCAGCCCGCGCGCCACGAAACGCGACAGCCACGACCCGACGCCCATGGCGAACAGGTAGGTGCCGATCACGGTCGAGAACTGCGTGACGCTGTCGCCGAGCAGGTAGCTCGCCAGCGCGCCTGCCACCAGCTCGTAGATCAGGCCGCACGCGGCAATCAGCAGGACGGAGGCGAGGAGCGCCGCGGTCACCGGCGGTCAGTGAATGGCCGCGGCCACGATGATCGAAATGCCGAGCGCGAGGGCGCCGATGAGGATCGCCAGGGCCGTGTTGTGCTCGTCGATGATTTCCTTCCACAACGTGTACGGCGTCAGCCGATCGATCACGGCGAACGACCCGAACAGAATCACGATGCCGAGCACGGCGAAGACGACGGCGGCGACGAAGTTGGACAGGAGAGTCGGGTCCATGGCTACTTTCCTCCGGCGTAGCGAGGCGATCCGGCGTACAGCGAGCGGTACGCGCCTGGATTGTCACGGATGGATTGAGGGACGTTCCGCACCGGCGTGGGGCGGGCACCGAACCAGCCGCGCAGGTCCGCCGCGCCGGCAGCACCCAGTACCAGCAGTCCGAACAACAGATAGAAGGGGCGAAAGATCATCGCGTCCTCACGCTCCGTGGTCGCTCTCTTGCCAGCGCCTGTTCTCGAAGCTGGCCGAGCGCATCAAATGCCAGGCTGGACCGACACCCAGCAAGAACAACGCGGTCAGGTATGGCCAGAGCGATACGACGTCGCGCCGGACCCGAAGCCGGTACTGGATTTTCGGGTTCGTCTGATCGCCTTCGGGATCGACTCGCAGATAGTACTCGCCGGCCGGCACACGCGGAATGAGAATGCTGGCGCCTGCGGACCCCTCGCTCCACGAGCCGTCCCCGTCCACACCCGAATACCGGCTCACCTCGCGTGCCACGTTCAGGGCCGTCCCGGTTCGCGTGTCGATGAGCGCGAGATCGAAGTACGCCCACGAGTTGTTGACGCTGGTCTCGATCTCGAACTGGATCGTGCCCGGCTCGCGCAGCGTAAACGGCTCGGTGACGAACGCGGCCTCGGCGGTCGCACGAGGCTGGAACGCGTAGTCGTGCGCGAACACCTGCTCGCGCGCCGCCGTCAACGTGCGGCCGGCCATGAGCAGCAGCAGGGCCAGCGCCAGCGCCGCAAAGGTCCGCAGGTAGCCCGCGGTCTTGCGTGTATAGGGCGACGGCTGGTGCGCGAACACGCCAATCGGGTCGGGCGGGTCTCCGGGAAGCGCGAATGCCTGCCAGATCTGCTCACCGGTGGTGTACTCGCCGAGCGACCAGGTGGCCTCACTCTTCGTGCCTTCCCTCGACAACATGAACGGCGGTGCCACGAAATCGGCGACTTCAACCCGATCCTCGACCTCCACGCGCCACGGGAACTCTCCCAGCACGAACTCGGTGCTGGCGGTCGCGGACTGGAAGTGGCGGAAAGGCCGGTCGTCGTACGTGGCCGTCGGCCGCGTCCTGGACGAGACGGCCGGCAGCGCATGAATCGAGCGGATGTCGCTCCAATGTCCCTGGTACTCGCTGAGATATCGAAACCCCTGATAGGGATCGAAGAGCACGTACTCGTTCCAGCCGTAAGTTGTCCCTTCCACCTTGATTGATCGCTGCTGGAACCCGATGACCTCGGCCCGGCGCCCGCCCAGGACGCCGCGGCTCCCGAGCGGGATCGTCGGGACGATTCGATTGAGCTTGGCGTTCTTCTGCAGGACGGCGAGCGTCGGATCGTTCGGGTCGAGAATCGCCCCACAGGAGCTGCATGCCACCGACAGCGTGTGGTGCAAGGCACGCAGTTCGACGGCGGCGCCGCAGTTCTTGCAGTTGAATCCCCGGGTCCCGTCGACGGCCGTACCCTTGTCGAACGTCCTGACGTTGCGCAGGGCAAGGGCGTCGTATTCGACGAATCGCCCGATGAACAGCAGCGGATGAGGCTCACTGTAATCGATGGTGGCGAATGACTCGTCATACGAGCGCAAATCGACGAAGGGGACAGTGTCCTTGTCCCAGTAGACGAAGGGCAGTTCGCCTTCGACGCCCCGGTAACGCGCGTTGGTGAGGGAAGCGACCGTGAAAGGACGGCCGTGAAACGAATGATGGTCTCCAACGGAGACGCTCTGGATGGCCGGCAGCGCGGCGGGCGCCGCCAGCTCCGAGATCGCGTACTCGGCCTGGGCGTCCGACAGCCACCCGCTCTCGCCGTTCCCAAAGATCAGGTGCCACTCGTTCCAGCCGCCGTCGTCGTGTTCGTAGACGATGCGCCCGATCACGGTGAACGGTCGATCGCCCCAGCGGCCTTCGGTGCCAATCTGAATCGGCGAGCTGTCCTGCGGCAGCTCGCTGACCTTACCGAGCGCCTCGAGGTTGACGTCGTGGCGCACGACGACCGATTGACAGTGTGAACAGACGGTCTGGACCGCGCCCGACCAGCGGAACTCGATCGGCGCGCCGCAATTGGGACAGGCTCCGGCCCGAAGCGTCATCAATAGCCCCGCTCGAGGCGCCGGACGTCCACCGATCGGGCGCCGAGTATTTCGGAGAGGATGCGCGGTGCGTCCCAATCGGCGCGCTCGCGGCAGCAGAACACGTTGAGGCAGATCGTGCCGAGTTCAGGGAAGGTATGGCAGGCCAGGTGCGACTCGGCGAGCATCACGAACCCGGTCACGCCCCCGCTGCCGGCAAAGACATGCCATGCCGGATCGGCCACCGGCGTGAGATGCAACTCGGCGATCAGCCGATCGAAGAGCGAACGCAGGAGCGCCAGGTCCGCGAGAGCTGCGGGGTCGCAGCCGTGGGCGTCCACGACCCACTCGATGCCGCGCATGGAACGGCAGTATACCGCCCCGCTTCGCCAACGCCCGGCAGCTTCTCGTTGTATCCTGCGCTGATGAACCGCCGCGAAGCGATCACCGTGCTTGCCTCGGCCGCCGGCGTTCCGCTGGCGTACGCCTGCAGTGGCGGCGCATCGCCAGCGGGATCCGGAGCCGCCCCCGAGACTCGAGTGCTCGCGCTCCTCGATCGGATTGCCGAGAACCTGCTTCGCCTGGCGCCTGAAGGCGCGACCTCGCTCGGCATCGATACCGGCGAACGATCGGCGCTCCGCTCGCAGCTGACCGATCGTTCGCCTCAGGGACAGCAGCGGATTGCCAGCCAGGTGCGCGACGACCTGCAGCTTGTCACGGCGATCGACACCGCGCCGCTCACGCACGCGACGCGCACGAGCGTCGAGGTGGTTCGGAGCGCATACGGGATCGCGTCGGAGGGCTTCGGGCTTCCATACGGCGACATCACGGTCGGCGGATGGCGGAACACGCCCTACGTCGTGATCCAGAACGTCGGCGCGTATCTCGACGTCCCGCGATTCCTCGACAGCGACCATCCGATCGAGAACGCCGCGGACGCCGAGGCGTATCTGGCGCGCCTGCAGTCGTACGCGGTGCAGCTGGACGGGGAGCTCGCCCGGATGCAGGCGGCCCGCGGCGCCGGCCTGGTGCCGCCGGCGTTTCTAATCGACAAAGCCCTGACCCAGATTCAGATGTCCGCGAAGGGCGCGCGCGAGGGTGGCTCGCTCGTCGACTCGATCGCGCGGCGGACAGCGAGCATCCCGGGCAAGTGGGCCGAACGCGCGCGAACGATTGCCGCGCAGGAGGTGGCGCCGGCGCTCGAGCGGCAGATCGCCGAGCTGCAGGTCCGAGCGTTCGGCGGCGGGCGCCGACGCGGGAATGTGGGCGCGTCCGCACGGCGAGGAATTCTATCGGTGGGCGCTCAAGGCGGCGACCACCACCGACATGTCGCCGGACGACGTCCACGCGCAGGGCCAGGGCGAGTTGCAGCGGCTGCACGCCGAAATGGAGACCATCCTGAAAGGCGTCGGCTATACGAAGGGAAGCGTCGGGGAGCGGATGAGCGCGCTCGCCGAGGATCCGCGCTACCGGTTTGCCGAAGGCGATCAGGGCCGTGCCGAGATCATGGCCTTCATCCAGAATCGCCTCGACTGGATCCGCTCGCAGCTGCCGCGCGCGTTCAATACCCTCGTCGACCCGAAGATGGAAGTGAAGCGGCTGCCGCCGGAGGAAGAGCCGGGTGCGCCGACGGCGTACGGCGGCCCCGGGTCGATCGACGGGAAGATCCCGGGGCGCTTCTGGATCAATCTCAGGGAGACGAGCCTGCACAGCAAGTTCAGCCTCGCGGACCTGGCGTTTCACGAGTCGATCCCGGGGCACATCTGGCAGGGCGAGTACACGCACCGGATGCCGCGTGCGCGGCAGCTGCTGTCGTTCAGCGCGTATTCGGAAGGATGGGCCCTCTACGCGCAGCAGCTCGCCGACGAGCTCGGCGCGTACGCCAGCGATCCCGTCGGACGCCTCGGATACCTGCAGGCGATCGCCTTCCGCGCCTGCCGCCTGGTGGTCGACACCGGCATTCACGCCAAGCGCTGGACGCGCGAGCAGGGCGTGCGGTTCTTCGTCGACGTCAACGGGTCGAATCCACTGGAAGTAGCCAGCGAAGTCGATCGCTACTGTTCGTGGCCGGGCCAGGCGTGCGGCTACAAGGTGGGACACACCGAGATCAACCGGCAGCGCCAGCGGGCGAAGGACGCGCTCGGCTCGCGGTTCGACCTCAAGGCCTTCAACGACACGGTCGTCCTCGGCGGCAACGTGCCGCTGGACGTCCTCGCGAAGAACGTCGATGAGTACATCAGGACGCCAAGGGGTTGACCGCCAGTGACTTTGCGACCTGAGATCGAGGGCGCGCTCGCGATTCGATCCGCAAGCGCTCCCTTCAGGCGGGCCTTCAGCACCAGGGTCGCTGCCGGCCTGCTCGCCGGCCAACCGCATCCTCGGTCCAATTACCAGGTCGTCGAAGACGGACCGGACCGCCTGCGCGTGCGTGCCGTCGACTGGTGGACGGCGATCAACGTGGGCCTCAACGAGCTGGAGCTGACGTTTACCGAGTCCGGGTCGGTGAAGTACACCGTGCGTTATTGGCGGTGGACCTGGTACGCGGTCGGCCTCGGCGCCATCCTGGGGACAATCGGGCTCGCGCTGCTATTGACCTTCGACGTGCGGGGCTACATCGCCCGTCATGAGTCGTCCATGATCCCTGGGCTGTCGGTCGATCAGAACCTCTTCATTGCCTGGGCGATGGCCGTGTTCTGGGGCTTCGTGTGGCCCTGGTCACTCGTCGTCATGCACAAGCGGCCGCTCAAGGGGCTGGTCGCTCGCCTGATTCGTGAAGTCGATGCGCGGGCTGGTGCCGATGACCTTGCCCGCACAGCGATGGAACCCTGAAATCCTCGCGTGGATTACACGACGCAACATTTCCAGGCACGCTCTAGAAAACGAGGTTCCGTAAGAGCCCTTGACGTGCGCCCGAGCGACCGATAGTGTCCGCTCACCCCCTATGATCGGTTCGCAAATCGGCCACTACCGGATCGTACGGCTGCTCGGAAAAGGCGGGATGGGCGAGGTGTACCTCGCCGATGACACAAAGCTCCAGCGCCAGGTCGCGTTGAAGGTGCTCGACGCCGCGGTGGCGGCCGATCCCGACCGGCGCGAGCGGTTCACGCGCGAGGCTCGTGCCGCGGCTGCCCTCAACCACCCGAACATCGTCACGATTCACTCCGTCGAGGAAGCCGGCGGCCAGGCGTTCCTCACCCTCGAGTACATCGACGGCCGAACGCTGGCCGAGGTGCTTCCGCCGACGGGGCTTCCGCTCGATCGGCTGCTTTCGATCGCGATCGCGGTCGCCGATGCTGTCGGCGCCGCTCACCAGCGCGGAATCACCCATCGCGATCTCAAACCCGCCAACGTGATGGTGGCGGCAGACGGCCGCGTCAAGGTGCTCGACTTCGGGCTGGCCAAGCTACGCGAGGAGATGCAGCCAGCCGCTGCCGCGGCGCTGCCGACGCAGGTCCTGACCGGTGAGGGACGCATCCTCGGGACCATCGCCTACATGTCGCCCGAGCAGGCGGAGGGGCGTCCGGTCGATCAGCGCAGCGACGTCTTCTCGCTCGGCGTGATGCTCTATGAGATGACTGTCGGCGAGCGTCCCTTCAGAGGCGAGACGCCGGTCTCGGTGCTCTCGTCGATTTTGCGCGACAACCCGCCGTCGGTCACCGATCTGAAGCGCGAGCTGCCTCGCGACCTCGGGCGAATCATCCGCCGATGCTTGGCCAAGGATCCCGAGGACCGGTACCAGACGGCCAAGGATCTGCGCAACGATTTGCGCGGGCTTCGCGAGGAGCTGGCGAGCGGCGACCACAGCGCGATCGTCGCGTCGGCTTCCTCGGTCGCGTCTCCGCCGTCAAGCACTGTCGCGGTTCCAACCACGCGGGACCGAGCACGCCTGGCCTGGCCTCGCCTTGCGGCGGTGGCGGGTGGCGTGGCGATCGTGGTTGTCGCGGCGGCGTTGTTCCTGAGCCGGCGCGACTCGCCGGCGTCGCCAGGTACAGCGAGCCCGGGCGGGAGCCGTCCCTTCGCGTCGCTGGCGCTGACCAGGCTCACGACAACGGGAACGGCCGGACTTGCTGTGGTATCGGCCGACGGCCGCTATGTCGCGCACGTCGTGGCCGACGAGCGTGGCGCGGCGCTGTGGCTGCGGCAAGTCGCGACTTCGAGCAACGTTGAGATCCTGCCGCCCGCGCAGGTACGGTTCGCCAGTCTCGCCTTTTCGCCCGACGGCAATTACGTGCTCTACGTCATCTATCCGGCAGGGACGAACTTCGCCTCGCTCTACCAGGTGCCCGTGCTGGGCGGGGGCTCGCGGCAGCTGCTCTACGACATCGACAGCGCGCCCACGTTCTCGCCCGACGCCAAGCGCATGGCCTTTGTGCGTGGGGTTGGCGAGGGCGCCGCTGTGCTCATCGCGGCCGATGCAGACGGCAGCAACCCGCGCGAGCTCGCGGCGCGAAACCTGCCGCTCAGCTACCGCCTCGGACTGCAGACCGCCGCCTGGTCACCGGACGGCAGCCTAATCGCAGTCGCCACGACAGATCGGTCGACTCTCACGGCCGGGATCGCGCTCGTCGACGCTGCATCGGGCGCGGAACGGCCGCTCGGCGACACTCCGTGGCGTGACGTGCGAAGCCTTGCGTGGCTGCCCGACGGCAACGCACTCCTGGTCAACGCGCAGGAAGCGGGCGGCGAGAGCACGATCGCGCAACTGTGGGAGGTGAGCTATCCCACGGGCGCTGTGCGGCGAATCACGACCGATCTCAGCAGCTACTCCGGCCTGAGCCTGTCGCGCGACGCCCGGACGCTCGTCACAGTACGTGGTGAGCAGCGATCGTCGATCTGGGTCAGCCGCGATGGGTCCGCCGATTCGCTCCGAGTCGTCACGAACAGTGCCGGCGCCGACGATGGCGTGCATGGGGTGGCATGGGCGGCCGACGGCCGCCTGCTCTATACCTCGTCAGCGAGCGGGAACTCGGACATCTGGATCATGAACGCCGACGGCACCGGGCGTGTGCAGTTGACGACCGATCGCGCGGACGAGCGTATTCCCATCGCGTCGCCGGACGGACGGTACGTGGCGTTCATGTCTGAACGCGGTAGCACACGGGGGATCTGGCGGATGGATCCGGCGGGCAATGGCCAGACGCGGCTCGGCACCGACGTGCTCAGAGGCTCTCCATGGACGCCGTTCATGTCGGCCGACGGCCGCTGGGTGACGTACACGAACGAGCGGGGGATAAGCCTCAAAATACCCACCGAGGGAGGCGCGGCGACATCTGTCTTCGACGTACCGGCCGGGCAGCCGCTTCCCGACCTTCCACTCAATTTTCACGATCCGCTCCTGTCGCCGGACGGGCGCATGGTCATGGGGCACTACCAGGAACCGGCTTCGGGCGAGCGGACCGTCATCATGCCGGTGGACAATCCCGCTCAGTTCAAGCTGTTCCCGGACGTCTTCGTGAGCGCGCAGTGGACGGCCGACGGCCGCGGCATCGTCTATATCGATAACCGGCGTCAGACAGGAAACCTGTGGCGTCAGCCGATCGCCGGCGGAAAACCGGTGCAGATCACGAGATTCGACGGCGAACAGATCTACCGATTTGCGTACACACCAGACGGGAAGCAGTTCGCCGTTTCGCGGGGTGCCACGATCTCGGACGTCGTGCTGATCACGTCGCGTGAGGATCCCAACAAGACGCGGTGAGCGATTCGTTGGCCCGGAGGCATTCTTGAGACATCTGATCGCGCTGGTTCCCGCGGCGGTGTTCGCGCTCCTGATCGGCGAATCCTCGCCGGCGGCGCAGCGCGCAACGCCGCCGGCCGCAATCGATGCGGTGCTCCAGCAGGCCGTCGCGCGGCGCGACGTGCCCGGCGTCGTGGCGATCGCGACCGACCGGCGCGGCGTGATCTACAGCGGGGCCGCCGGTGTCGCGTCCGGCCGGCAGTCCCGGCCGATGACCACCGACGCCATCTTCCCTATCGCGTCGATGACCAAGGCGGTGACCTCGGTCGCGCTGATGCAGCTCGTCGACGAGAAGAAGGTGGGTCTCGACGATCCGGTGTCGAAGTATTTCCCGGCGTTCGCGAAGCTGTCGGTCGTCACGTCGTTCGATCAGGCGACTGGCGCGTACACCGTGCGGCCCGCCTCACGGCCCGTCACGGTTCGCCATCTGCTCACCCACACGTCCGGTCTCGGGTACGGGTTCACGAGCCCGATCGTCCGCGACTTCAAGCCGCGCAACGGCGACACGTTCGAAGTCGGCCCGCTGCTCTTCGATCCTGGTGCCGACTGGACCTACGGCACCTCCACCGACTGGGTGGGACGCCTCGTCGAGTCCGTGTCCGGGAAAGATCTCGACACGTATTTCCGCGAGCGGATTTTCGGGCCGCTCGGCATGCGCGATTCGCATTTCAACGTGCCGGAGACGGCGTTGCCGCGGCTCGTCCCCGTGTGGCGCCGGCAGGCCGACGGCTCGTTGATCGAGCCGCCTGCCGGGCCGCCCCAGCGTGTCACACGGTTCAACGGCGGCGGCGGCCTTTCATCGACGGCCGGCGACTACATCACGTTCCTGCAGATGTTGTTGAACGAGGGGCAGCTGAACGGCACGCGGATTCTCACGGCCGCGAGCGTGAAGCTCATGTCCGTGAACCAGATGGACGCAGTGAGCGCCCATGCCACCAGGACCGCCCAGGCCGACCTCAGCGCCGACTTCTCATTCATCAACGAAGGCAAGGACAAGTGGGGCCTCGGTTTCCTCATCACGAGCGAGGCTACACCGGGATTCCGATCGGCGGGATCGCTCAGCTGGGGCGGACTCTACAACACGTATTTCTGGCTCGATCGGGCACGCGGCGTCGCGGGCGTGATCCTGATGCAGTTCCTGCCGTTCGCCGATCAGAAAGCGCTCGCGGTGTACCGTGATTTCGAGCGGGCCGTCTATCAGGCGCAACGCGCCTCCCACTGATATCAGCCCAGGATTACACCTTTACACCCATCTCGATCTACCATGGTGTAATGGCACTGAACCTCAAGAACGCCGAGGTCGAACGGCTGGCCGCCGAAGTGGCCCGGTTGACGGGCGAGTCGAAGACCGAGGCCATCCGGCGCGCCCTGGAGGAACGCCGTCAGCGGCTGAAGGGGCCGTCAAGGGCCAGGCGCCGCGCACGGGTGCTCGCGTTCCTGCGGACGAAAGTGTGGCCCTCGATTCCAAAGGCGCAGCGCGGCCGGCGGCTCACGCCTGAAGAAGAGGACGACATCCTGGGCTACGGACCTGAGGGCGCATGACGCTCGATTCCTCCGCGCTCGTTGCGATCATGTTCACGGAACCAGGGTATCTGGAACTGGTGGACGCGATCCTCGAGGCGGATGTCGTCCGCGTGGGGGCGCCGACGCTCGTGGAAACCGGTATTGTGCTTGCCGGACGCCGTGGCTCGCCTGTCGGTCGCGAGCTGGAAGGCCTGGTCCGCGAGCTCGCGCTGACGATCATTCCGTTCGGCGAGGCCGAGTGGCACCGCGCGATCGACGCGGCCAATCGGTACGGCCGGGGTCGGCATGCTGCCGCGCTGAACTTCGGCGATTGCCTCGCCTATGCGTCGGCCGCGGTGGCTGGAGACACGCTGCTGTTCGTCGGAGACGATTTCCGCAAGACCGACATCCGCCCGGCAGTTTGACGGTTTCTCGTGCACGCGGCGCCCCGTAAGTCCGTTCCGGGCGCGCTCAGTTGAAGGTCCACAACGCCAGCGTGGACACGTCCTTCACGAACACACGATTGCCCGAGATGACCGGCTGAGCCCACGTCGCGCTGACCGCCACGGTGTACCGCCGCAGCGGCTCGAACGTGCTTGCGTCCCGGCGCGAGACAAGAAGTTCGCCATCGTCCTTGAGGGCAAACCAGAAGTCTCCGGCGTCGACGATGGCGGCGTTGGTCGCTTGACGGGCCTCGCTGATCCACAGCGTTTTACCGCCGCGGGCATCAAGCGCGAAGAACTGACCGCTCCGCCTTTGTGAGAACCCGACGAGCGTCTCGCCGGTCAGGACCGCATCGCTCATGTAGAGCGACACGTCGGCGTTTTCCCACGCCTGTTCCGTCACCCACTGATTGTTCTGACGCGTGACCCTGAACGCCACTACCGGCTTCTGGTAGCCGGATACGATCAGCGTGTCGCCGTAGCGGACCGGTGTAATGATGTTCTGCGCGTACTCCGTGGTGTACGGCCGTTCCCATAACAGGCTGCCGGTTGCCGCGTCCAACCCTATGAACTTCTGCTGGGTCATGGTCACGATCTGACGTGCGCCGCCGAAGTCGAACAGCATCGGCGAGCCGTATCCCGGGCCGTCGGCGCTCCACTCCCACCTCACCTCGCCCGTGTTGACGTCGAACGCGCTCAGCGTGCCCTTGTCGTTGCCGCCCATGTGGAACACGACGCGGCCTCGATCGACGAGCGGCGAAAAGGAATGTGAGGTCCAGAGTGGCTGCGCGGGTTGCCCGGGTTTCTGCCAGAGCTGCTTCCCGGTCGCGGCGTCAAAAGCCGTGACGATCCCGCTCATCCCGATTGAAAACAGTTTGCCGTCGGCATACGCAGGCGTCGATTTCGGCCCGGGTCCGTGCGGCGCCGCGGCCTTGTCCATCGTGAACGGCGCCGGGTACCTCGTCTGCCAGAGGACCTTGGCGGAGGCCGCGTCGAGCGCCGCCATCACTTCGTTCTCGGCCTGGCGCGAGAACATGTAGATGCGATTGCCGACGAGGAGCGGGGTCGCGTACCCGGATCCCACGTCGACCTTCCACCGCTGTGTCAGTCGATCGGGCCACACCTTCGGCGGCGTGAATCCGACCACGTGGCCGTCTCTGTTCGGCCCGCGCCATTGCGGCCAGTCGACGGCGTTCGTCTGGCTCGCGCCTACGCTGGAGAGCCCTATCACCAGGAGCGCAGCGGCACATCCTTTGAGGTTCATACGTCACATGATAATCAGCGCGGAGGCGCTTTGGCGGTGGGCAACCCTCGTCAGCGAGCCGGAAACCTGCGGAAAAAGCTGTCCTCCCTCCACCTAGGCCTTTGATCGGCATTGGCGATGGCGCGCGCCAGCCTTGCCATCAGGTCGTTGAACCGGTCAGCCGATTCGAGGTTCACCATCTGATTGATGTCGTCGGACGGCGCGTGATAGCGCTCAGCAAACCAGCCCGCCAGGGTTTTATCCTCAGCCGAACCGGGGTCCGTCCCCACGCTCAGAAACAACGCCGGCACACCTTCCTTGATGAAGCTGTACTGATCGCTCCGGATGAAGATGTTGCGCTCTGGCTCTGGGTCGTCCTGCACGGCGACGCCGATCTCTTTCGCGGCCGAGGACAGTGGCGCGGCCAGCTCAGATTCGCCCACGCCGTATCCCCGCACGATGCGGAGAGGGATGATCGGCAGGAACATGTCGAGGTTGATGTTGGCGACGACGTTCGCCATGGCCACGGTGGGACGCTTCGCGAAGTACCGTGAGCCAAGAAGGCCCATTTCCTCGCCCGTGCAGGCAAGCAGCAGAATCGACCGACGGATCTGGCCTTCTTCGGCACGGAGCCTGCGCGTCACTTCGAGCAGTGTCGCGACGCCTGACGCGTTGTCCATCGCGCCGTTAAAGATTGCGTCGCCGTTCACCGCATCTCCCGTGCCCATGTGATCCAGATGCGCCGATAGAAGGACGTACTCGGATCGCAGCGTAGGATCGGTTCCGGGGATCACCGCCACGACGTTGTCCGATGTCAGCAAGGAACGCTCGTAAGCAATCGTGCCGCTGAGTCGTCCTGGGATCGGGAACTTCGGCAGCGGCTTCCTGCTTCGATCGAGCTCGAGGATCTCAGACATGCGCGTGGGCGTGACGCCAAGAATCATCGCGGCATGCTCCGCGTTGACAACCCCTGCCACCTTGCGGCCGCTTGCATAGACGCTCACGTCTCGATCCGCAAGGTCCATCAGGCTCGTGAACTGACCACGCATGGCTGAGAGCCGAGTCCAGGGTATTTCTTCCAACCGCGGGTTCAGGATAATCAGATTTCCCGTCGCTCCGAGCCGGCCGAGGTTGGCGATCTGCGTCTCTACGGCAGAGTAGTGGGCGGCGACTGTCGATGGCACGCCCGGGGGAGCCCCGCTGAGTGTCACGACGACCTTTCCGCGAACGTCCAGATCAGCGAAGTCGTCATGGGCGTACTCCGGGATGGTCAGGCCGTAGCCGGCGAAGATCATCTCGGCGTCGAACGGCCGCTCCGATTCACCCACGGGCAAAGCGATGAGTTCCGCGCCGAAGCGCAGAAGAAGCGTCTTGCCGCCGCGGGAGATCTGCAGGCTTGAGCGCTCCTCGAGGAGCGTGAGTGACTCGAACTGAATCGGTTGCAGGAAATCTTCCGTTCCGGCCGGCGCGGCACCAAGTTGCTTGAACTGGCCGATGACGTAGTCAACCGCGCCACGGTGCCCTTCGCTTCCCGTGCGGCGTCCCTGCAGTTCGTCGGAGGCCAGCCGCTGGACGTGGTTCCACCATTGCTGCCCAGCCGCAGGCGGGCTCGCTGGCGAGCCGCAGGCGGCAGCGGCCAACGTCCAGGCCGCGATGAGTCCCGTTCTGGTATGACGTGACATGTTGGCTAGTGAGTTGTCTCTACTTTGCCGCGGGACGCGCCCGCGACGACCACGACACGGCGCGGATCTGCCAGCCTCCCGCCGCGCGGCTCAGGACCATCATCTCCGTCCCGATCGAATCGATCGCGCGCCCCTGGAACGCTCCCTTCAGTTCGTAGGTGCAGGTCGACCACGCGGCATCGCCCGAAACGACCACGCGGAGCTCGCCGCGCTTGATCGGGACGCTCTTCTCGAACTCGATGTCGGCCGGCAGGTGATCCTTTTCATACTGCGCGCGCGTCTCGACGCTGCCCGCCTCCAGAAACACGGCGTCTGGGCCGACGACCGCCATCGCCCCGGCGGCATTTCCAGAGGTCACGGCAGTATGAAAACGTGCCACCACCGCACGGACGGCCGCCTCGTCGCCGGCCTGCTGAGCCTCGAGAGGCTCGTTGAGCGCAATCAACGCACAAACGACCACCAGCGGTCTCGCAACCGCCACGTAAACTCGTCCCACCATGCCGTTTTCCTCCTGCCGGATTCTAATCGTCTTCGTCCTCCCTTTGCTTGCGCAGCGCCGCCGTGAGCGGGCAGCATCTGGCGCGTCTCTAACTGTTTCCTGGAGGAGGTCAGCGATGCGTCATGTCGCAATCTTGACTCGGTCTCTGTCGCTGCTGGCTCTGTGTGTGCTCGTGCGGCCGGTTTCAGTCTCAGCGGCGCACCCGCTCGACTGCAGCAAGGAATCGCTCGCCGCTGCCGTGGCCGGCGCGCGTGAGAAAGACGCGGTGATCCCGTTCACCGGCGTGTGCGCGGGTCCGATCGTGATTACGACTGACGGACTCAGGCTCCAGGGAGTGGACACGGCGGTGATCGACGGCGGCGGGCAGGATGCCGTCGTCGTCGCGGGTGCCAGCCGCGTGTCGCTCGGCGGAATCGAGGTCCGCAACGGCCTGAACGGCATCGTCGCCCTCAACGGCGCGCATCTGACACTGATCAGCGTCAACGTCCACGACAACGCCCTGTCTGGCGTTTCGTTGCAAACGGGGTCAAGCGGCGTGCTGAGCGAGGTCGTGATCCAACACAACGGATTGCACGGACTCGACCTGCAGAGTGGATCTGCGGTGACGATCACCGGCTCGCTCACGTCGACCGCCAACCGCGTATTCGGCGTCAACGTCAACGGCAGCTCCATCACCTTCGCGGATGCGATCGTCACCGCATCGCAAAACGCCCTGGGCGTCCAGATCGCCACCAATGCCAACGCCTTCATCAACGATCGTGACACGGTGATCAACGCCATCAACAACCTCGCCACGGGCCTGACAGTCGTCTCAGGCGCGCAACTCGTGTCGTTCGGCGGGACGATCAATGCGTCCGGCAATCCCGTTGCGGGCGTCTCGGTGAATTCGAAGGCTGGCATCGACCTGGACGCGGCCTCGCAGCTCAACACCTTCAACAACGGCGACGGCCTGCTGATCCAGCATGATTCGACCATGACCGTGTTCAACACCCCGCAGTTCTCGGGCGCGCCCGGCTTCAGCACGATCAACTCGCATCACAACACCAGGAGCGGGGTGAGGGTTGCCACGGCATCGACGTTGACGCTCGTGAACCAGGCCCGGGTCATCGGCACGCAGAACGGCACGCTGGGTCTGCTCGCCGACAATGGCGCCGGCATCACGCTGGTGAACTCGACGCTCTCTGGCAATACCTCCAGGGATCTTCAGATGACGTTCGGCACCCGTGCCGATCTTCAGACACTGACGTTCGGGACGGCCACGTGTGACGCGACGGTGTTGATTCGCGGCACGTCCGGCATCACCTGTCCGCAATAAGCCGGCGTTGCGGTCGGCGCAATTTGGCGTAATCTAGGCCCTCCTTGTCCATATAGAGCAGGAGACGGATATGCGAGCAGCAGCGCCAGCGGTCGCGGCGGTCGTCATCGTATGTGTCACGGGACTGGGCCTTGCCGGCTGTGTGTCGGCGAACCAGTCCGAAACCGCCACTGCGCAGTCGTCCGGAGGCGGGTCAGCGAGAAACAGCTACCACGAGTGGCCGACCGGGCCGTATCAGGTCGTCGAGAACTGGCCGAAGCCGCTGCCCGACACGAAACACTCGCACGCCGGGTGGACGTGGGGATCGTTCGGCAGCGTCTATGCGGAGACACCCAACCGCATCTGGGTCGCGATGCGCGGCGAGTTGCCGCTGCCCGAGGGGGCGAAGCCCTGGACGCCGTACGCGGCGCTGACGCCGTCGCGCGGCAACGCCCAACCCAACACAGACGGCCTGACCGCGACGTGTGAACCGACCGAAAAGCGCGGATGGGAACGGCGCTTTCAGCACGTGCTGTATGTCCTCGACGGCGAGGGCAACCTGGTCGACGAGTGGTCCGCAGCACGATCACCTCTTCGGTCAGCAGCCGTGCGGGCGCGGGCCGCACACGATCAAGATGAGCCCCTACGATCCCGAGAAGCACGTCTGGGTGATCGACGATCAGCTGCACGTGATCTACCGCTTCACCTACGACGGCAAGCTGGTGAAGACATTCGGCCAGCTCGGTGTCCGCGGGCGCGGGCCGAACACGTTCGATCGGCCGACCGACATCGCGTGGCTGCCCGACGGCACGTTTTTCATCAGCGACGGCTACGGCGGCAAGCGCGTCGCCAAGTTCGACGCCAAGGACAACTTCATCGTGGACTGGGGATCGGAACCAAAGGATCCGCAGAACCCCGGCCCGTCGGAGTTCAACACGCCGCACAGCATCGCCATCAGCAAGGACCGGCGCGTCTTCGTCGTCGATCGTGGCCACCAGCGGATGCAGGTGTTCGACGAGAACGGCAAGTTCCTCGACATGTGGCCGCTGCGCTCACCGCACTGGCCGGCCAACCAGGGCACGTTGATGGTGAATCACATCATCACGGAGGACCAGTTCATCTGGGTCGGCGACGCGCCGACGACGCGATTAATCAAGTTCGATCTGAACGGCAACTACTTGTACAGCTGGGGCGCGCCGGGCCCGCAGGCAGGACGGCTGAATTGTTCGCACGGCATCATGACCGACCAGAATGGCAACTTGTTTTTGGCCGATTGTTTCGCCGGGCGGGTGCAGAAGTTCGTGCCCCAGCCGAATGCGGACCGCGGCAAGCTGGTCGGGCAGATCCTGAGATATCCGGTCAAGAACTGAGCGCGTCGCTACGATCAGAGATGAGGCGGAGCGATTCATAACCGGCGCTCAGTTGGTAGCCAAGTAAAAGCCGCTTCGCGGACGCGCCTGGGACCCGCATATCGCCCGCGTTCACGGCCGCGATCGCCGCGCTGGGAAAGCAACTGTGACTCATCGGCGATCACCTCGTGTGACAACGGCCTGGAACATCGGGATCGTCGTCTCGTTGATACTGGCAGCGCTCCTTTGGGCCGAAAGCCAGCGTGATGACACCGCGCTGGCTAAATACCTGGAGAAGGGAAAGGCCTACGCGGCGCGGCAGCTCGAGCTCACGGGCACGCTGCCGCAGGTCCTGGCTGAAAGTTCCGGTCTCGCCGTGAGCCGCTCGCAGCCCGGCGTTTACTGGTCGCACAACGATTCCGGGGACGGCCCGAACCTGTATGCGATCGACGCGACCGGCCAGCTCCTGGCGACGTTTAGCATCGCCGGGGCCGAAGCTCGGGACTGGGAGGACATGGCGTCCGGTCCGTGTATCGGCGACCTTGCGCCGGCCGGGCCCACCGCCGCCGCGCCGCCGGTTTGCTTGTATCTCGCCGACATCGGCGACAACGATCGCACACGGCAGTGGCTGACCGTGTACGTTGTTGTCGAGCCACGGCTGGACGAGAACACTCGGACCATCGCCTCCCGATCGTTCCGGTACCGCTATCCGGATGGACCGGACAATGCGGAAGCGTTCGCGGTGCTGCCGGATGGGGACGTGACGATTGTCTCGAAGGGCAATAGCGGCACGATCGCATTCTTCCGTCTCCGCCGTGAAGCGATCGCCCGCGCGGTTGTGTCGGGCGAGGTGCTGTCGGCGGAACACGCAGGCGACAGCGGCATTCAGCCGGATGGCGGTATCGGGCGCTTGGCGACGGGCGCCGCTGTTTCGCCCGATGCGACGACCCTGGCCGTCAGGACCTACTACGAAGTGTTCTTTTTTCACGCCGTGAAGGACCACGATGTGGTCAACTGGCGCGGTCCAGGGAAGCCGTGCTTCCTCGGCGACGCGGAATCGCAGGGGGAGGCGATCGCGTACCTCGACGACGACACGCTGTTGCTGACCTCGGAGCGCGGGCGCGGCGCCGCCGGACTCATTCACCGTCTACGGTGTTAGAGCAGGAATGACCGCCATGATGCTTCGACAACGCATCGCCATCTCGTGCCTCGCCGCTCTGTTCGGCTCCGTCGGCGCCGCTCAATCACCGGCGCCATCGAACGCGCGTGTCACGCCCGGCGATCTCGTCGTCGATCCGCCGACGCTCATCAATCTCGGCTTCGAATGGGTGATTGAGGGCGACGCCAACCGCAACGCGTCGGTCGAGGTGTCGTATCGGAAGGCCGGCGAGACGTCGTGGAAGAAGGCCATGCCGCTGCTGCGCCTGCAGGGCGAGCGGGTCACGCAGCCGAACGTGTTCAACCTGGTCCTGCCGAACATGTTCGCGGGCAGCATCCTCGACCTCGAGCCGGACACGGCCTACGAGGCGCGCTTCGTGATGACGGATCCGGACGGCATCGGCGGACCGGCGGCCAACGCCACGAAAACCGTGACGGTCCGCACCCGGCCGGAGCCGAAGCCGGCCGAAGGCGGCAAGGTCTATCACGTCTATCCGGTCGGCTATGACGGTCCGCGCCAGGAACCGTCGTTCACCGGGCTGATGTGCGCCTACAACTACTACTGCGGCGCCGGCGACACGGCGCCGGGCGGACGGCCGCGCGTGAAGCCCGGCGACATCATCCTGATGCACGCGGGCACCTACGCGTATCAGTACGAGTACTACGCCAACCAGACCACGATCAACGCGACGACGACGTTCGAGGGGACGTACTACCTGACGGCGGACGGGACGCCCGAGCGGCCGATCGTGATCAAGGCGGCCGGCGACGGCGAGGTGATCATCGACGGCCGCGGCAACTTCAACCTGTTCAACGTCAAGGCGGCCGACTACAACTACTTCGAGGGCATCACGTTCAGGAACACCGACATCGCCATCTGGGCGGGCACGCAGTTCATCGCCGGATCAAAGGGACTGACGGTGAAGCGCTGCAAGTTCGATCAGGTCGGCCTGGGCGTCTTCTCCAACTACTCCGGCTCGAGCAACTTCTACATCGCCGACAGCACGTTCCTCGGCAGGAACGATCCGAAGCATCTGATCGGCTGGAACGGCGCGTTCTGGGAGCAGTTCGCCGGCGTGGAGGGCCAGGAGTTTCCGCCGGTCATGAAGTCGTACACCGCCATCCGCCTCTACGGCCCCGGCCACGTCGTCGCCTACAACTACGTGGCCGACTTCCACGACGGCATCGACACCGAGATGTACGGCATGCCCGACGGGTCGCACGCCCACGACGGACCGTCGTATCCGCCGCGCGAGTTCTGGGATCGGCGGCCGGTGTCGATCGACATCTACAACAACTACATCACCAACGCGCACGACAACTCGATCGAGATGGACGGCAGCATGCACAACATCCGCTTGATGCGGAACGTGCTGATCAACTCGGCGTCGCATCCGATGTCGACGCAGCCGTCGGTCGGCGGGCCGATCTACTGGATCCGCAACATCGTGTATCACGCGCCGGGCGGATCGACGCGGTCGTC
Organism: uncultured Acidobacteriota bacterium; assembly: GCA_963825245.1. Classification (GTDB taxonomy): domain Bacteria; phylum Acidobacteriota; class Vicinamibacteria; order Vicinamibacterales; family CAVVIG01; genus CAVREM01. The sequence continues at coordinate 222,557 of CAWGSJ010000005.1, read as the reverse complement.
GGCGGGGTCGCCGGGCGTCATCTTCTACCACAACACCGTGACCAGCGAGACGAGCATCGGCACGGGTGCGAACCGTCACTGGCGCAACAACCTGATCCTCGGGCAGAGCACCGCGCCGGCGATCTTCAGCGTCACCACCAGCACGCCGTACAGTTCGTCGGACTACAACGGCTTCCGTCCGAATCCCGGCGCGGCGTATTCGTTCCAGTGGAACGTCCAGCCGGACGCGCCGCCTGCGGCGGGTGGACGGGGTGCGGCGCCTGGCGGGGCAGGCCGCGGTGCGACCCCTGGTGGTGCGGCCGCGGGCGGACAAGCCCGCCCGCTGCAGCCCAATCAGTTCACGACGCTGGAGCAGTACGCGAAGGCGAGCGGCCAGGATCGCAACAGCGTGCTCGTGGACTACGACGTGTTCGTCAACGTGCCGAAGCTCGATCGCGATCCGAAGACCGTGCAGCGGCTCTACAACTTCAGCGACCTACGATTTCAGGCTGCGGCCGGGGTCGGCGGCGATCGATCGCGGCGTGGCGATTCCGAACGTCAACGACGGCTTCGCGGGCAAGGCGCCGGATCTCGGCGCGCTCGAAGCGGGGCAGCCGCTGCCGCAGTACGGGCCGAGGCCGCCTCAGTAGATGGAAGCGGCACACGTAGGAACCACACCTGAATCACCGAGCGTCGCGCCGTGGTACCGCCAGGTCAACCGCGATCAGTGGCGCGCGTTCTGGGCGACGTTTCTCGGCTGGGTGCTCGACGGGTTCGACTTCACGATCCTCACCTTCGTCCTGATCGACATCCAGCGGAGTTCACCGTCGACAGCTTCCTCGCCGGGATCCTCGGCACGGTGACGCTGATGATGCGCCTGGTCGGCGGCGCGCTCGCCGGCACGGCCGCCGATCGTTGGGGCCGCAAGCTGCCGCTGATGCTGTCGATCCTCTGGTTCTCGGTGTTCGCGGCGCTCAGCGGATTCTCGACCTCCTACGCGATGCTCTTCGGCTTCCGCGCGCTCTTCGGCATCGGGATGGGCGGCGAGTGGGCGGCGGGCATGCCGCTGGTGATCGAGCACTGGCCGGTCCGGCTGCGCGGCATCGTGTCGGGTCTTCTGCAGGGCGGCTACAGCTGGGGATACATCATCTCGGCCGCGGTGTTCACGTCGCTCTACCCGGTGCTGACGCCGTACGGCGATCTCGCGTGGCGAGCGATGTTCTGGCTCGGCATCCTCCCCGCCCTGCTCGTGCTCTGGATTCGGGCGCAGCGTGCCCGAGAGTCCGGTCTGGCTCGAACGGCAGCAGCACCTCCGTACACCATCGCACGACCGACGGGGTGTCGCTGGTGCGGATCTTCCAGGCGCGACCTCCTCCTGACGACCATCCAGACCTCGCTGCTGATGGCGGCGTTCATGTTCTCGTACTACTCGATCACCTTACTGGTACGCGACGTTCCTGCGCGAGGCCGGCCGGTCGACGCTGCCATTTATCCTGGTGTTCAACATCGGCGCCATTCGTCGGGGCGTTCGCCTGCGGGCAGATGTCGGAAGGGCGGCTGGGCCGGCGCGGCGCTTCGACCGTCGCGGCGCTGGCGAGCGTCCTGGTCGTGCCGTTCTACCTGTTCGCCGAGGATCCGCTGGCTGCTCGGACTCGGCGCGCTGCTCATCGGCACGTTCGGCGCGGGCATGTGGGGCATTGCGCCGACCTACTTGTCCGAGCGCTTCCCCACGGCGGTGCGCAGTGTGGGCGGCGGGGTTCTCGTACCACGCCGGCGCGGCGCTCGGATCGGCGACCCCGGCGGTCGTCGGGCTGCTCCGCGACGCCGGATGGCCGCTCCCCAGCGCCATGGCCCTGTGCATTGTCGGGGGGCTGCTGCTGGTCGCCGGCATCCTGTGGCTCGGCCCCGAGACGCGCGGGCGCGAGTTGTCGGCGACCGACGGGTAGAAATACCAGTTGGTGAGTTTGGGCGACGAGTATCAGTTCGACGAGAGAGAACGAGGTCGTTCCGCGATTGCGGGGAACTTCGTGAGAAGCTCGGCATCGAAGGTGGCCAGCTTCAGGTCCCGTTGAGCGGCGAGCTCGACAAACAACGTCTCGTACACCGAGACGCCCGAGTCGAGGGACCTGGTCAGGGCAGGCTGCCACAGAGGGCGGACCGGGACGCCGTGAACACCGAGGCGAGCGGCCATGTCGAGCTTCAAGTGGCCCTGATCTCGCGGCAACACACCGCTTCGCACGGCCATCCAGATCAGATTGGCGAGCTCGGCCTCCCAATGCACGGGCGCCCACGCCTCTCGAACCGCGCGCCAATACTGACGCGCCTCCTCTAGGAAGGGCTCCGTGCCGAGGAGGTAATACGCGACGACATTGGTATCGACGATCGTGATCACGGGCGGCCGGCGTCGATCCACGCGTCCACTTCGCGGGCGTGCGGCCGTCGCGTCTGGCGGATCCAGGACTGCTCAATCTCGTCGAGCAAGGCCGTGCGGTCTCCCACGTGTTGTTCCAGGACGGCACGCACCTCCTGCTCCATCGAGACCTTGTGGCGCCGCGCCAGGGTCTTGAGCGATTTGACGACTCTGGCGGGAAGGTTGCGGATCGTCAAAGTTGCCATTTCTGCCTTGCTAGCATGATGCTAGCATTGGCCAGGCCGCCGAACAAGCCGCGGCTTAGTCGTCTTCTTCGCGCATCGCTGACAAAAAGCGGTCGACTTCAGCGTCTCTGAGATCGCTTGCGCGGACGAACCCTGCTGGCCTCCCGCGGCTGCCTGGTTGCAGAATCCACGCCTGCTGCAGCAGCTCGTAATAGCTCGGCTCCCGCTCGTCGCTGTACGCCGAGCACTCTGTGACCTTGAACGGAATCCGTTCAGCGTGCACTTGCGAGGCCCGGCAGATGACCAGTTCCTCGTTGAGGGCACGGCCGCGCGTGATGCGCGAGTTGCGGCAGGTCGCGCATAAGCTCGACTCGTCGTGCACTGGTGTTCCGCCGTGAACCTTGAGGCGCATGCGGAGCGCGGTGCACGACGACTGCCAGCGGGCGCCGGTTCGAATTCTGGCGCATTTCGTCGATCCGATCGCCTCGCAGCACACGCGTGCTGCAAATTCCGACAGTCATCGACCGTGGCGGAGTGGCAGAATCTGCCAGTCGTGGCGACTCGACCGCGATGCCATATATCGAACAGGAGGTCCCAACTCAACCCGATCGGACCGGTGTCGGCAGTGGAGCGGTTCGAGGTGCTTGATGTCGTGCGCGGCCTTGCGCTGTTCGGGATGCTGAGGCAATTGCCCTCGCGCACGTTGATTCGATCGGATCGATTGGCCTTCCTTTGTGTCCTTTGTGTCCATTGTGGTGAAGTAGCTCGAGCCGTGGGATCCATTTATCAGGAATTCGAGAAGCAGCTCGAGGCGGGACGAGTGCGCTGGGCGGAACGCCCCCGCGAAGAGATGCTCGAGTTGTTCCTGCTCGCGCTCGAACGCGAAGAAATTGTGGCGATCGGCTACCGGGAGAGCGCCATCGCGCGCCGTCTCGCGGCGATGCCGATTCCCACCGAGGTCCGCGACATCCTGCACCACGCGCTGGTCTGGGCATGGAAAGACGAGGAGATGCATGCGATCTACATCCGCGGGGCGCTCCTGCACCTGGGCGGGCCGCTGCTCCGGATGAAGGCGTATCTCCGCCAGCTGGGCGGCGGCGTCGGCGGCTGGGCCAGCTCCGTGCTGATGCACGCCCGCTGGCGCGATGCGCCGCTGTCCCGGCTGCTGGCCCGCACGGTCACGACCGTGGGCGGCATCGCGGGTAACGTTCCCGCCTCGGTCCGCTCGTCGCTCGAGTACGGATCGTTCCGTCAGTTCTGCGAGTTCAATGTCGACGCGGAGAAGACCGCGTGGCTCTGCTGGAACCGCATTCGATCGCTGGCCGACCAGGATGCCAGCCTCCCGGCCTCGCTGGTCGCCGACTTCAGCCGGATCGAACGTGACGAACAACGGCACGGCGCGCTGTTCGAGCTGTTTGCGAGCTCGTTCGACGACGGGGATCGGATGGTGGAGGGACGTAACGGCGCGACGCTGGCCGAAGCAATCACGACGATCGGGGAGGAGTTTCTGCCGCGCTCGCACCGGTGCCGCGCTGCCGCCGACAATCCGCTGGGCAGCGGCGGCCGGGTCGACATCGTGGGCGGCCGCCACACCCGGGCACCGTCTCCTGCGGCGTCGGCGACGTCCGCCGTGGTCAACGGTCCGACGGAAAAGCGGACAGCGTTCCGGCAACTGCTCGAGCAGTCCGAGCTGTTGAAGACGATCGACGCACGCGCTTCGAGGCTCGGCAAGCGCCGCGGCGAGATGAGCGTCGCCGTCAAGCCAACGTTCATGCTCGGCTATCACCAGAAAGACCGATCGAACGTGAGCGATCCGCTGGTCCTGGAGGAGCTCGCAAGCTTTCTCATCGAGCACGACTCGGGCGAGGTGGTGGCGGTCGAAGCGCCGAACATCTACGACGAGTTCTACGCCAACCGCGACGTGGCGTCGGTCGCCGGCTATTTCGGGTTCTCGTCGAAGCGCTACCGGCTGATCGACGCGTCGATGGATCAAACCGAGCACTCATTCAGCCGCGGCATGGCGCAGTACACGGTCAGCCGCGCCTGGAAGGAAGCCGATTTCCGGATCTCGCTCGGCAAGATGCGGAGCCATCCGGTCGAGATCGTCTATCTCACGGTCGGCAACATCGAATGGCTCGGGGCCCGCTGCGATCAGTTTCTCTTCGTCGAGCGGCAGGCGCAGCGCGAGACCGCGGTCATGATGCTGCTCGATGCGTGCCCGCCGCACTTCGCGATTCTCGAGGCATGGGATCAGGTGCCGGATGGACTGGTCGGCGTCATGGGCTGCCCGCGCCCCAAGTCGCCCCTTCGCTTCTACGCCGGCATCGACGCGCTCGCCGTCGACATCGTCGCTGCGCGCCACATGGGCCTGAGCAATCCGCGCAAGTCGAGCATGTTGCGCGCGGCGTATCACTGGTTCGGGGCGAGCCAGCTGGCGCCGGTCGTGGCCGGGCCGGATGAGCCGATCGACGATTGGCAGAGCCCGTACCACAGCGAACTCTCCACGTTCCTGAGCCTCGTGTCCTATCCGATTTATGTATTGGGGAGCGGCCGCGGCGCGCTGTTCGTGCCCGAGATGGACGAGGCGAGGTTTCCATCGAAGAAACGGACGACGCTGCTGATGCGGGCGGCGCGCGGCTCGGTTCGTGCGTTGATCGGTCTCAGACATCGGCGATGACTGTGGTCGTCATCGGCGGGGGCGTCGGCGGACTCACCGCCGCCGCGCGTCTTGCGGCATTCGGCCATCGGGTTCTGCTGCTCGAGGCGCGGTCGGAGCTTGGCGGGCTTGCGTCGGGATTCACCGCCGGCGGCCTGTGGTTCGACGGGGGACCGTATATCCTGCTGGACCGTCCCGGCCTCGAGTGGGCGTTCGAGAGAATCGGGATCGATGCGGTTGTCCTCGATCTGCAGCCCGTTCCACATCTGTACGACGTGGCGCGCGACGGCGCGCCACCGGTCAGAATGTTTCTGGATCTGCAACGCACCAAGGACGAGCTCGAGCAGCGCTGGCCCGGTTCGGGACGCGAATACGAACGCTTCGTGTCCGACATGGATGCTCTGCGTAAACAGCTCGCGCCGCTTCTGGTCGTCGCAGAGCCGAACCTCGTCGAGCTGGTTCGCCGTGGCGCGCTGACCGCCGCTCCGTTCCTGGTTCGCTCTCTCGGCGGAGTGCTCAACCGCCGTGCGCTGCCAAAGGAAGTCGTCGACGCGATCGCGATCTGGACGCACATCGCCGGTCACTCGCTGAAGGAAGCCGCGAGCGTGATGGCATTCGTGCCGGCTCTCATTCATCGCGTCGGCGCCTTCATTCCGCGCGGCGGCATGCGCGCCATTCCGGAGGTCGTGAGACGACGGGCTGAAAAGAACGGCGCCGAGCTCCGATGCGATGTGCGAGCGACGCGGGTCAAGACGCACAATGGCCGCGTGACCGGCGTTGAGACCGAGCACGGCGAGGTCGTCGCCTGCGACGCGGTGATTTCGAACGCACACGGCGTCGGAACCTACGAGCAGCTCGTGGAGGGAGTTCCTGCGCCCGTTCGCCGGCGTCTTCACCGGCTGCCGCTGCAGTCGCCGGGCCTCTGCGCCTACATCAGCGGCCAGGGAGCTGTACGCGACGCGTATCTCCGCTTCCAGCTTGATGCGGCGGGCGTGACGCTGGCGGTCTTTCCGGCGACGACTCCAGACGGCGCACGATTTCCGGTGCGCCTCATCAAGCCATTGGCGCATCTGGCCGCCGAGGGCACCAGCGAAGAGAGCCAGGCGGCGACGCTCGGGGAGATGCTCGAACAGCGCTGGTGGCAGGAGGGACTTTCGGATTTCGAGCTCGTGGCCCAGCGTACGTCCAGGCAGTGGGGAAGGGAGATGAGCCTCTACCGCGACAGCATGAATCCCTCGATGAATCGAGCCCTCCTGCTGCGCGGGAGACTGCGTCATCGCAGTCCCTGGATCCAGGGACTCTACCTGGCGGGTGCGTCGACGCATCCCGGGCAATGGGTCAGCTTCTGCGCGATCTCAGGCGTGCTGGCGGCCGACGCGGCGCATGCCGATTGCGCGCGCCGCTGATGCTTCTCCCGACGCGCTTCACCACGGTCAACGACCGCACGGTTCGCTTCGCGCGGCTGGGTGGAGGATTTCCGCTCGTGCTGCTTCACGGCTATCCCGACAACCTTCAGCTGTGGAGCGCCGTCGCGCCGCGGCTCGCGGAGAGCTTCGACGTCATCGCCTTCGATTGGCCGGGGATGGGTCTGAGCCAGGCATGGCCGGGCGGCGCCAGTCCGTTCCACATGACGGCGCACCTCCTGGCGCTACTCGATCACTGGAACATCGAGCGCGCGGCGCTCATCGGCGCCGACATGGGCGGTCAGCCCGCGCTCGTCGCGGCGGCACGCCATCCCGACCGCGTCTCGCACGTCGTGGTGACCGGATCGCTCCTGCAGTGGGATGCCCCAACCTCGTGGGAAATCGGCTGGCTCCGCCGCTTCAGGATCAATCAGCTGGCGATCGGCGCGCTGCCACGCATCGTCTTCTCCCGCGCGCTGCGGACCTTTCTGCCGCCTTCCCTGTCGATCGACGACGATGTGCGGAAGGACCTCTGGCGCGGCTTCCGCGACAAAGACGTCCGTCGCTTCATCATCCGGATGTGCGCCGGCTACCAGGGAACGCTACCGCGCCTGCAGCAGGAGTACGCCCGTATCTCAGTGCCGACGCTTGCGCTATGGGGAGAACATGACGCCCATTTCCCGTCCGTTCACGCCGTTCGACTCCGTGAACAGGTTCCACACGCCGTGGTGAAGATCGTTCCAGGCGGGGAACACTGGCTGCCGTTGCAGATGCCGGTGGAGTTCGCCCACGACGTTCGTGCCTTTCTCATGCCGTCATGAACCGCTACGCCTCTGCGGATGCCTCCACCCTGGCGAACCCACGCGCCAGCAGGCAAAATGATGGAATCGGATCAAATGAGATCGAGCCTGCTGAACGCGTGTCAGATCACTTGATGGACTGGGTTACCGCCCTGAGCAGCGTCTTCGTGCTGGTTGGCGCGGCAATGCTGATTGCGGCCGGCCGGGAGTTCAGCCGAAGGCGTGCCTTTCTCAGGAATTCGGCTATCGCCTCTGGAACGATCATCGCTCTGACTGAAAACCGCGAAAGGGAGGAGATCAGCTATTTTCCGGAGGTGGAGTTCCACACGCCTTCGGGCCGCGGCATCAGGTTCCATTCCGGGATGGGCAGCGCGGCGGCGGGGAGGATTGGCGATTCAGTGACTGTGCGCTATAGACTCGACCAGCCTCACGTGGCCGAGATCGACGCGTTCATGCCACTGTGGGGTCTGACCCTGTTGTTCGGGGCATTGGGCAGTGTGTTCTTATTCGTCGGAGCCGGGATTCTCACGGGTGTGTTGGCGCTGTGAGGTGTCAACGAGCGTCGTTCCTTTTGTGTCCTTCGTGTCCATTGTGGTGAACTAGCTCGATTGGCTAATCGGGCGCTCCGACTCCCGCTGCTCATCCTCCTTTTTGCTGTCGTCCTGGTCCCTCAGGCCCTGGCCGAGGCCCAAGCCGAGCGTCAAATTGCCGGAGTCGTCCTGCATGCGGAAACGGGTGTCCCGCTGCCCGGTGTCGCGGTCAGCGCCGATGAGCGCCGCACCGTGACCGATCGCGATGGCCGGTTCGTGCTGCGTGTGCCTGCTGGCGTGGTGCTGATCGAAGCGAGCGCGGCAGAGTTCTATCCGCTGTCCACCTCGATCGACGTGACGCTGAGCGATGCCACCGAGACCGAACTGCTCCTGGTGCCGCGCGCCGGCTTTGCCTCGACGGTCGATGTCGTGGCGCCGCCGCCCCCCCTGGCGGCGCCGTCGGCCGTGGTCGTCACGCCGGCGGAGGTCCTGCGGACGCCTGGCGCGCTCGACAACGTGTTCCGGACGCTGCAAACGCTGCCTGGAGTGGCAGCCGCCGAGGAATTCAGCAGCCGCCTGGCGGTTCGCGGCGGTGCGCCGGATCAAAACCTCACGGTGATGGACAGCGTCGAGATCCACGATCCCTACCGGCTGTTCGGCCTGACCAGCGCGTTCAACCCCGAGACCATCTCGCGGTTCGAGCTGGCAACCGGCGGATTCAGCGTCAAGTACGGCGACCGGTTGTCATCGCTGCTGGTCATCGAGAATCGTGACGGGACCCGGCGCGAGCGGCTGAGCGGTTCTGGCTCCCTCAGTATCACCGACGTGAACATCATCCTCGAGGGTGGGATGCCGAGGGCGGGGAATGGGTCGTGGCTCTTCAGCGCCCGCCGCACGTACTACGACCTGGTGGCGTCGAGGGTGGCCGACCAGGAGTTCCCTCGGTTCGCGGATATCCAGGCGAAGGGGGTGTGGGAGCTGGCGCCGGGCCGGACGTTGTCGTTGTTCGGGCTTCGCAGCCGGCAGGATGCTGCGCTCGACATCGACAGCGACGAGGCCCGTGGTGAGTTCAACGACAACACCGAGAACGATCTCGCGTCGGTACGCCTGGATGCGACACTCGGACCGAAGGCACGGTCGCACACGATCGTGGCCTATTCCAACAGCGCCTCGACATTTGGCGTCAACGCGGCGTTCGAAAACCGCAGCCAGCGCGCCAACACGGTAGAGGAGAGCTTCGACGTCGCGCACGTCGTGTTCGCCCGGGGGTTGTCGCTGCGCGATGTGTCGGTGCGGCAGGAGCTCGGCTGGACGCTCGGCGCTCACGTGGTCGAAGCCGGCGGCGAATTGCACCGGCTCGGCACCGAGCTGGCGTTCGAGATCCGTGGCGATCGCAATCCCGCGGCGGCCAACGGGTCATCGCAGCAGGGGGGTGCCGGCCTGCCCGATTCGCTGCAGTCGGTGCGCGACGTCACCCGTGGCGGTCTCTGGATCCTGGATCGCTGGCAGGCAGCGCCGGCGGTGGCGCTCGAAGCCGGGGTCAGGCTCGATCGGAGCGGCATCAACGGCGACACCCAGCTCTCGCCGCGGATCACCACGACGTGGCGCCTGGATTCACGGACGCGGCTGCGCGCCGCCGTCGGCCGCTACACGCAGAGCCCCGGCTACGAGAAGCTGGTGCAGAGCGACTACGTCCTGGATCTGACCGGCGACGTCGGCCGCCTCCGCAGCGAACGCGCGGTCAACGCATCGGCCGGCCTGGAACGCGACTTCCCTGGCGGGGCGACGATCCGGATCGAGGGGTATTACAAAACGTCCTCGCACCTGTTGGTGGGCCGCCTGGAAACCGAAGAGGAGCGGCAGGCACGCCTCGATCAGTACGATTTTCCGGCCGAGCTCGTCTGGAGCGTCCCCATGGATCCGATCATCACGTCGACACCAACCAACGACGGCCGTGGTCGCGCGTACGGCTTCGACGTGTTCGTCTCTCGCACGACCGCGCCTGTAAGTGCCCGGGTGCGCGGATGGGCGAGCTACACATGGGGACGTGCCGACCGCGAAGGCTACGGGAGCGTCTATCCGTTCGAGTACGACCGCCGTCATGCAGTCGCGGCGGTCGCGTCGTACCGCTTGAGCGATCGCTGGGAGCTCGCCGCAACCACTCGTGTCGCGTCTGGTTTTCCGAGGACGCCGCCGCTCGGCCTCCGCGTCGCGAGCGAGGCGGACGTTCTGGACCGAGACGGCGACGGCAACCGGCAGGAGCTGGTGCCGGCGGTCGACACCGCCGGCCTCTCGATTTACGCGGTCGACTTCGGCGGCGTCGGCAACCTGAACACCGCACGCCTGCCGCTGTTCGCCCGCGTCGACCTGCGGATCACGTGGCGCCCGCGCGGCGTGCAGGGCGGCTGGGAACTGTTCGGGGAGGTCATCAACCTCCTGAACCGGCAGAACGCCGGCGCCCTGGAAGCGGCGCTCGAATACGACCCGGCCTCCGACCGGCCGAAAATCGTCGAGCAGCGTGATCAGAGCATCCCCCGCCTGCCGACGATTGGGTTCCGGTTCCGTTTTTAGCTGCCCAATTTCCGCCGTTCAACGCATCGAATCATTCTTAACCACGAAGGACACCAAGGACACAAAGTAAAACCCTCAGTAACCTTTGTGTCCTTTGCGTCCTTTGTGGTGAATCAAAGTAGGCTTTCTCATCGCTTGCAGTATGGTGGGGTCCATGAACATTGCCAGGATTCGCCAGCATTCGATCGGAGATCTTCCGCGGCGCACCGCCGCCCGTCATCCGGATAAGCTCGCCATCTGCTTCGGCGAGACGAAATGGACGTACCGCGAGTTCGACGAGATCTGCAACCGGCTTGCGAATGGACTGATCGAGCGAGGCCTGGCGGCAGGCGACCGCGTTGCCATCCTCTCGCGCAACTCACACGCGTTTGCGGCGCTGCGCTTCGCGCTGGCGCGGATCGGCGGCGTGCTCGTACCGATCAACTTCATGCTGAACGCGCAGGAGATCGCGTACATCCTCCGCAGCTCGGGCGCCAGGGCCCTGGCGGTCAGCGACGAATTCCTCGACACCGGCAGCCGCGCCGCCGCGCTCGACACGCGCGTGACCGTGACGCTCGGGGTGTCGCAGCTCGACGATCTGCTCAGCGCCGACGCGCGAACACCCGACGCGGCGGTCGCGAGCGACGGGCTCGCGCAGATCGTCTACACGAGCGGCACCGAAGCGCTGCCCAAGGGCGCGATGCTGACGCACGATGCCGTCCTCTGGCAATACGTCAGCTGCATCGTCGACGCCGAGATCGACGCCCCGGATGTGATCCTGCACGCGCTGCCGATGTATCACTGCGCGCAGCTCGATGTCTTTCTGGGTCCGGCCGTCTACCAGGGGGCAACCAACATCATCGCGTCAGCGCCCGCCCCGGAGATCGTGCTCCCGCTCATCGCCGAACACCGGATCACGTCGTTCTTTGCGCCGCCGACGGTCTGGATTGGCCTGCTCCGGTCGCCGCTGTTCGACCAGCTCGATCACTCCTCGCTCAGGAAGGGTTACTACGGCGCGTCGATCATGCCCGTCGAAGTGCTGCGGGAAATCACGCGGCGCGTGCCGGGGCTGCGGCTGTGGAACCTGTACGGCCAGACAGAGATTGCCCCGCTGGCGACCGTGCTCGGGCCCGACGAGCAGCTGACCAGGCCAGGTTCTTGCGGCCGCCCGGCCCTGAATGTCGAGACGCGCGTCGTCGACGATCAGATGAACGACATCAGGCCCGGCGAAGTCGGCGAAATCGTGCACCGCTCACCGCAGCTGCTCTCGGGCTATTACGACGCGCCTGACAAGACGGCGGCCGCGTTTGAAGGCGGCTGGTTTCACAGCGGCGATCTCGCCACGGTCGACGACGACGGCTACATCACGGTGGTCGATCGCAAGAAGGACATGATCAAGACCGGCGGCGAGAACGTGGCCAGCCGCGAGGTCGAAGAGGCGATTTACCGGCTGCCGCAGGTGTCGGAAGTCGCCGTGATTGGCCTGCCGGACCCCCGGTGGATCGAGGCCGTCTCGGCAGTCGTGGTGGTCAAGCCGGGCCAGGCGCTCGACGCGCCGGCCCTCGTCGCGCACTGCCAGGCACACCTGGCCGGCTTCAAGGTGCCGAAGCACGTGTTCTTCTGCGACACGCTCCCGAAGAACCCGAGCGGGAAGATCCTGAAGCGGGAACTGCGGCAGCAGTACCAAGCGGCGCACAGCCGGTTGTAGTTTGATTACACCGGAGCGCTGACCTTCATCCACGGGTGAAACGCGTTGTCCACGCCGGCCAGCGCGGGCGCCAGCTGCGGGTAATGCCGCCCCAGCACGTGGAGCATCGAGTTCTTCTTCAGATAGTCGAGTCCGAACTCGGTGTACAGCTCCCGGCGATAGTCGTCGGTGAAGAATCGATCGCTCTTGAGGCGGCGTGACGCCATCAGGACGAAGATCCGGAAGGCCGTTTCGCTGAAGCCGAAGCCCTCGGGCAGCGGCTCTGCGAAGAGTCCCGTCATCAGGTCGACCTTCTCGAGGTCGCCGCCGTAGACGCGCTTGATCTGGGTCCGCCACTCGGGATTCGTCGTCAGTTCGTCGAACGACTTCACCGGCTCCTTGCGCAGGAGCCGCCTGAACTCGTTGTAACGCGGCACGCCGCGTTCGCGATCGCGCAGGATGTCCACGGCCGCCAGATCGAGACGTTCGCCGTCGTCCCGCGTGAGATTCTGCAGATGCCTGGGGTAGTTGTGCAGCGTAATCGCGCCGGGGTGGCACGTGCCGAACGAGTAAAAGAGATCGGGCATGGTGAGCCGATCGGCGATCGCCGGTGTGCGGCGGCCCGCAATCTCGTCGAGCTGGCGAGTCTCCAGGAGACCGCCGGTGTGCACCGAATGGAACGCGAATTCGTCCGGCATCAGCGGGTGCATGCGATACACCGCCACGAATTCCTCGGTCAGCGAGTACGGCGCGGCATGGTGGTCTGCCTCGGAGCCGACAATCCCCCCGAGCAGTTCGCTCCTGTCGATGAACTTGAGGAGGTCCTGCGCCTCATCCGACTTGAGGCCGTACCAGTTCACGTTCATCGCGGCCTTCACGATCGGATTCGGCACTATGGCCGGCGTCCATTCCACCGTGTGAATCTTCGCCATCAACGCCGAGTTGATGAGTCTGGCCTGCTGGAAGATCTGCTCGTCGTTCCACCCCGGGTGCTGATGCGCCAGGAGGTCGCACAGGTAGTTGTGCTCGAGCGTGAACAGGGTGTGCAGCATGGCCAGCCCGATCCACCAGTTGTCGGTGAATCCGCTGAAATGGATGCCCTTTTCTTCATCCACCGGGAGCAGCCCGGTCGGCTCGATTCGCAGCTTCCCGCCAATGTGCGTCCGGACTCTCGAGGCCGTCTCCGGATCGCAGCCGTAGATGTGCGACGAATCCCACCAGTGGCTGTTCTCATTCGCATATGCCGGTGGTCGCGTCGATCCCGGAGGCGCCGGGTCGGGCTCGGTCCGCGGCACGGTCATTTCGGGCGCACCCCAGGCGTCGCCGGGCTGGATCGGAATCCCGATCGTTTTCGTCTTGGAACGTTTGTGCACGAACCAGTCGTGCACCATGAACTGAATCCAGGCGGCAGCCAGCAGGTTGAGAACGGTGACAGGCTGGAACGTGTCCCGCGTCATCAGTTCGAGGCTCACGGCGCGCGGGTTAGGGACGAGCAGGTTGGCCGTGTCGGGGAACACGTGTTGCAGCGCGAAGTTTCGACCAAACCTGCGGCCGGCCGCACCCATGGTCGGGAAGTGGAGATCGTTGAACGTGCCGTCGATCGACCGCCCCGAGCGCAACGCTGGATTCAGATCGGCGGGGATTTCCTGGCGCTTCAGCGGCGGTTCTTCAGTGTCGTGGAGATTCTGTTCGCGCAAGTCGTTGCGGATCTCGATGAGTTCCCCCATGGCGAGCACTCGCGGACGTTCGTGCCATGGCCGCCGCAGCAGGTCCGTCAACCGTCCTAACAGTTTGGACATCGCCACACTCTCCGGAAAGATCTAGAAGCTATCTCAAAACCGTGAGCCCCCGGCGGCGGGTTTTGCCACATTAGCGAAGATCCGCATTGATTGTCGCGTTCCCTACCTCTACAATTCCCGCGCCCGGCGCTCGTCTCCCCCGTGCTTCAGCAAGGAGTCACCATGCACCGTCGCCTCCGGCCCCTCGCGGCCACGGCGCTCGTCTCGGTGGTCGCGTTCTGCAGCCCCATCGCGCGCGGTGTGTTCGCGCAGTCATTTGGCAACGCCATCCAGACCGCGGAGACCGAACGGTTCCTGATCGACGCGCCGATCGTCCGCCTCGGCAAGACGCTTGGGGGTGTCACATTCTCCCGGCAGGCGATCCTCGAGCTCAACGGCACCACGCGGTTCGCCGTCTGGAAGACGATCGACGAGAAGAAAAGCGGCCTGACCGAATTCGCTGCCCGTGGCGGGGAGATCAACTTCCAGGACAGCTGGCGCACCGAGGTTCCCGCCTACGAGCTCGACAAGCTCCTCGAACCTCCAGATGGTCCCGGCCACCGTCGCGCGGACCTACAACGGCGCGCAGGGGTCGCTGCAGGCCTGGGTCGATCTCGGGATGTCGGAGGCCGAACGGCTCAAGAAGAAGATCCCTGCGCCGGATCCCGAAGCCTGGAATCGCCAGATGTTCAAGGTGCGGGCGTTCGACAACCTGATTTACAACACCGATCGCCACGGCAACAACATCTGGGTCACCAAGGATTGGACCATCATCCTGATCGACCATTCACGCTCGTTCCGCCCCTTTGCGCAGCTGCGCGCCGAGACCGACCTCCGCCGTTTTTCGCGCTCGCTGCATCGCGGCGATGGAGAAGCTCGATCGCGCCACGCTCGATGCGAAGATGTCGCAGTACCTCGATCGCTACCAGATCGACGCGCTGCTGGCGCGCCGCGATCTGATCGTCGCGCGTGCGCACCGCCTGGCCAAAGAGCAGGGCGAAGCCGCAGTCTTCTTCCCCTGATCACGAGACGACACGCACCGGCGTCGCCGGCGCGTGTTCCTCCGCCTGCAGCAGGGCGCTGAACAGTCCCTGCAGCACGCCCACATGATCGGCGGCGACGTCGAACAGCGCCGTGCGGTCGAGGCGCACGACCAGCCCCTCGTTTCTCGCCACGACTCGGCAATTGAACGTCTCGCCGGCGAGCGTCTCGGTCATCCCCACCGTGGCGCCCGGGCCCGCGACGAGCGGCTCGGCGCCGCCGCCCTCGAGCAGCAGTTCGCCGGCGATCACATGGATGATCGCTGGCTCGTCGCTCGCGTCGGACAGCACCATCCCTGGCGACACCACCATGTCGCGCGCGACCGCGGCCAGTTCGAGGAGCTCCGTCACGAGCGCCCCGCTGAAGAGCGGTGTTCGCCGGAGCATGCGCATCTTGTCCGCCGCCGACATCGGAACGGTCGCGGGCACGGCCGGATCACCGAGCGCGTCTGGCGGATGGACGATCCGCCAGCGGCGGGCCTGCGGACGGTCAAGCAACAGGCGGAACAAGCCCTGCGCCACCTCGACGTTGTCGGACAGCGCCGTCAACAGATGGTCGCGCCCGATCAACAGGCAGACCGCGCGATCGGCGGCCCGCACCGAGTGGCCGATCGGGCGGCCCTCGAGCAGTTCGTCGAAGGCGAGCGCCGCCGGCCGGTTGACCTCGCGAACCGCGTCGCCGTCCGTCAGGTGGACCATCCCCTCGATCAGGAACTGCGCGTTCTCGGGATGCTGACCTTCGTGGTAGATCTCGCGCCCCGGCTCGTGTCTCACCTGGCGCGCGGCCGCGGCAATCCGAAACAGCTCGTCGACCGAGACGAAGTCGAAGAGCCGAATCGCGCGCAGGCGATCGACGAGCTCCACCGACGGGACCGGCTCGAGCCAGAGATCCCAGCGCCGTTCGGCGAGGCGCCGCGCCGCGAGTGCCCACGACGCCGCCTCGAATACCGGCCAGTCGGTCACGCGCCGGTGCTCGAGCGTCCATTCGAGATCGGGCGTGAGCGACCAGAGCCGGCGCTGTTCCACGAAATGGATTGCGGATGCCGCGACCACCGCATCGTCGTCGTGCACGAGGTGGACGAGCGCGTCCTCGAGCTCGCGCGGGCGCGTGCTCAGCAGCAGGTTGCCGCGCCGCACCTGCTCCGCGATCGGCAGGCCCTCGATGATCGGCAGGACGCGCCGCCGAATCGACCGGGAGAGGACGTTGTCGAGGAACTCCAGCGCGGCGGCGCGTGCCCGGCGATCGCCGTGCGCAATCGCGTGGCGGGCGGCCGCGACGTCGCGGATCGAGTGGAGCAGCCCGAGCACGCGATACACGCGATCGATCGTTCGCTCCAACTTGTCGTCGAGGGCGCGCACCAGCAGCGTCCCGGCTGCCGTGGAGTCTCGCGAGACGACGTCGTGCCGCAACGTGAGGTAGTTGTAATAGCGGGCGGTTTCCACAACGATCAGCGCCTCGAGCGGCGCCGGGGGGCAGACGAGCGTCGGGTGATCCCGCCGCAGCCGTTCCACCGCCGTGATCACCTTGAAGCGGAGAAAGCCGTCGGGCTCGTCGAGTGTATCCGCGAGGGCGTCCATCGACGCCTGCACCGGAATCCTGGCCAGCGTCGCCGGAATGTGCCGGCGCACCCATGGGTCCTCGTCACGGTCGCCCAGAAAGTAACGGAGCGGCGCGATGACCGCGTCGCCGCCGGTGACCAGCGCGTCGCGCGCCGCCGCCTTCAGCCCGCGGTGGCCGAGCAACGACACCAGGCTCGGGACGAAGAGCGGGTCGATTGGGCCCAGGGCCTTGACGCTGCGAATCGCCTCGCGGGCGACGCTCACGTCCTGGTCGGCGATGAGCGGCACCAGCAGCGGGTGGAACCGCGGGTTCTTGACGTGTGCAAGCGCCGCCGCCACTTCGCGTCGAGTGTTCACTGCGGCTTCGCGCAGGTCGCCGGCCAGCGCCATCAGCGTCGCCTCTGCCGCCGCGGCGTCGGATGCCCGCCCGGCATCGGCCAGTACCGACCGCGGCCGTCGCCGCGATGCGCGGTTCGGGATCGTCGAGGTACCGCTGCATCGACGACGCGATGTCCTCGCGCCGGAGCGCGGCGACCGCCTGCACCGCCGCCGCGCGCACGTCTGCGTCATCGTCGCGTAGCAGCCGCTCCACCTCGGCGGCCCAGCCGGGCGCCGCCGAGCGCCTCGTCGGATCGAGAGCCCGCAGCGTCCGTGCCCGCACCGCGGGCGAGTCGTGCCGCAGCAGGAGGGGTGTGATGAGATGGCGTTTTTCGAGCATGGCGAGCATGTCCATGGCATAGAGCACGCTGGCCTCGTCGGGGCTCGAAAGCTCCTCCACGAGCAGTTCGACGGTCGCCGGGTCTGCGACACTCGACGGCGCCGACACGGGGACGAGCGCGTGGGCCTCGATGCTGCGGCGGAACGTCTTCAGGTATTCGGCGCGTGCGCGCATCGCCGCCACCATCCAGATCGCCGAGATCACGAGGCTCGCGTAGCTGAGCGAGGGCCAGGACAGGTTGAATCCCCACGGCTTGATCAGCACCAGGATCAGCAGGGCCCCGCCCGCCTTGGCGAGGCGATCCATCGTGACGTCGACGAACGGCTTCGCGCGGTACTTCACGTCGGCGGGCAGCGGCAGAAACAGCACCTCCCGTGTCGTCTTGTCGATCGTGTAGCGGATCGAGGTGTCGAGCACGCGCGCCACCGCCGGCGCCCACAACGCGCCGCTCGCGAGGATCAGCGCCGCCGTCCCGGCGAGACCGACCGGCAGGATCAGCAGCGCGACGGCCAGGCCGAGCGCGCGGTGGATCTGGCTGGTGAGCGCAACCTGCACGATGAAGCCGACGATCGAGAGGTAGAAGCTCACCCGCGCGAGGAAGCCGGTAATCGCGTCGGTCGCGTCGGCGCCCTTCATCGATTCGGCCGCCATGTTCAGCTGCTGGTCGACGATCGCGGCGCCGATCGCGGCAAACCCGATCACGACCGAGATGAGCTGCAGATGGCGCGACTGCGCGAGCAGCCGGATCGCTTCGGCGCCGCCGACGCCGGCTTCCTCGCCACCGGCGGACGACGCGCCATGCGCGGGCTGACGGCGTACGATGGCGGCGACGATCCCCGCGCACGCGGCGATCGCGAACGCGCTGACGAGGAGCAGGTTGTTGCTGCCGACCCGCGACACCGTCAGCGCGGTGATGGCGGCGCCTGACGCGCCGCCAAGACTGGCGCCGCCGCCGATGAGGCCGAACACCCGCCTCGCCTGGCGCGAATCGTAGATGTCATTGGCGAGAGTCCAGAACTGGCTGATGAGCAGGATGCCGAGCATCAGGCCAAAGACGTAGAAGGCCACCGAAATCCACACCGCGTCGCTGCCGAACAGGAACCAGAAGACGACGAGGATTGCCGAGATCGCGAGCTGCGCGGTCGGGATGGCCCAGCGTCGCGGGATGAGACTGGTGGCGCGGGAATAGCCCTGCATCAGCACGGCGATGAGGACGCCGGCAATCAGGAGCACGTAGGGAAGATTGTCGGCGCCGAGCGCGGTGATGAACTTCGATCGCGTGATCGGCCGGAGGATGTTGTAGCCGGTCATCGCCAGGAACGAGTAGACGAACATCAGGCCGGCGGTGGCCGCCTCGTCCCGGCGTATCGAGAAAATGCTGTCGAACACACGACGGATCAGCGTCACGCGGTCACATTCTCGGCTGTATTGCGCTCGAAGCTCAACAGCTCTACAGTAAGGCTCTGCTTTTTGGCCCGATTCGGTCAACAACGGAGTGCCCATGCACCCTCGCTTTCGGCTCCCCGGCGTTGTGGCCGCCATCGCGGCGGTGCTGGTGTGCGGACCGGTCGCGCATCGCCTGCTCGCCCAATCATTCGACACGCTGCAGTCGGCACAGATCGAGCAGTTTCTGGCGGAAGCGCCGATTCGGCTTGGCAAGACGCTAGGCGGCGTCACGCGATCGCGGCAGGCGATCCTCGAGCTCGATGGAGTGACGCGCTTTGCGGTGTGGAAGACCATCAACGAGAAGCGAACCGGCGTGACCTCACTTGGCCGAGCCGGGTCCGAAATCAATTTCCAGGACACGTGGAAGACCGAGGTTCCGGCGTACGAGCTCGACAAACTGATCGGCCTGAAAATGGTCCCGGCCGCCGTGTCGCGCACCTATCGCGGTACGGAAGGGGCACTGATCGCGTGGGTCGATCTCGGGATGTCCGAAGCCGAGCGCTTGAAGAAGCAGCTGCCACCGCCGAATTCCGCGGCCTGGAGCCAGAACATGGCGAATGTCCAGCTGTTCGACAACCTGATCTACAACATCGACCGGCACTCCAACAACATCTGGATCACCAAGAACTGGGACATCATCCTCATCGACCATTCGCGCTCGTTCCGGCCGTTCAACGAGCTGCGGACCGAGTCGGAGCTCCGGCGCTTCTCGAGGTCGCTGCTCGCCGCACTGGAAAAGCTCGATCGCGCCACCCTCGACAAGAAGATGTCGAAGTATCTCGAAGGTGGCCAGATTGGAGCGCTTCTGGCGCGCCGCGACGCCATCCTGGCGCGCGCACGGCGACTGGTCGCGGAGCAGGGCGAAGCGGCCGTTCTGTTTCCATGACGCGCTTCGACTGCCTGGTGACAATCCGTCGGAATGCGCGGTTCAGCCCACCGCGACGTGCTCGGCAACGTCACCACCCGTAGCTGCAGAATCCCCACTCGGTTCGCTGCCGAACTCCGGGCCGTCCAACTGACGCACCTCGCACTCGATCTCCCAGGCGTCGCCGTGGACGCGCAGAAAGCGCTCGGTCAGTTCGATCGCCACCTGCATGGACGGCGCCTCGAGGATGGCAAACCCGCCGATCACTTCCTTGGTCTCCGAAAATGGCCCGTCGATGGTCGAGAGCTGCCCCTTGTGGAGCCGCACGCGCCGGCCTTCTGCCGACGGCCGAAGCCCGGCCGTGCGAACCAGGACACCTTCTTTCGTCATTTCGTCCATCAGCTTGCCCATGTCCTGCATCACCTGCTCGCTTGGCACCTGCGCGGCGTGTTCGTCTATGCGGATCATCGAGAGGAATCGCATATCTCTTCTCCTTGCGTGGTCGCCTGACCGTTCGCTACTCCCTGGTCGAACGGCTGACCGCAATATCGACAGGACAGGTTATGCGCTGCGGTGGGCGTGGGATTGATGGCTGCCGGCGAGTCAGGGGTGGGCGATCGGACGACGACGTGCGACGCCGAGCTCGGCGAGCTTCTCGGCAACGGCCTTGCCATGGGATGCGGGGCTGACCTGCTTGTCGATGTAGGCGATGCGTCCGTCAGTGCCGATGTAGAAGGTCCACCGCGACGCAAACGGCTGATCCGCGTCCACGACACCGTACGCTTCCGCCGCCATCTTCGAGGGATCGCTCAGGATCGGAAAGTCGACGCCGAGCGACTGGGCGAACGCCTTGTTGGTCTCGGGCAGATCGATGCTGACGGCGAAGTACGCCACCTCGAACGGCCTGATCTCGTCGCCACTCTCACGGAGTGACAGGCACTGGGCCGTTCAAGCGCCGGTAAACGCCTTCGCGAACCACGCGAGTACCACGGCCTGCCGGCCTTTGTAACTCGCAAGCTCGTGGATCTTTCCGTCGGAGCCGGCCAGCGAGAAGTCGGGGGCGAGGTCTCCGACCTTCAACTCACGGGCGCCGAGTATCACCGAATCGGCGGCCCCCGGATCGACGGCCTGGACCTGACGCTCTCGACACGAGACCGCGACGAAGCAGACCGCGGTCAGACAGGCGGCGCCGCGAAGGGTAGCCACGCCTCGCATCAGCGAGAGGATACCATGCTGTTATGCCCCGACGAGGGGGCGACGGCGTCCGAATCTGCCCAGAATGGCTGCCCGCGGCTCCCCGTTGTAACGCGACGGGCCCGCTATAATCGGCGGACTTCGTAGGCTCTGGAACCAGACCGATGCGTTTGACGAAGGGCACTCGCCTGGGCCCGTATGAAATCCTCGAGCCGCTTGGGCAGGGCGGTATGGGGGAGGTGTATCGTGCGCGCGACGAGCGGCTGCGCCGCGACATCGCGGTCAAGGTCATTCATCCCGAGCTCGTCACCGCTGACTCTCTCGGACGCTTCAGGCGGGAGGCGCGGGTGCTCGCGGCCCTCTCGCACCCCAATGTGGCCAACGTGTACGAGCTTGACGAGGTCGACGGGACCGCCTTCCTCGTCATGGAGATCGTCCCGGGCGATACCCTCGCCGATCGTCTCGCGGGCGGGCCGCTCCCCATTCCCGACGTGTTCCGGATCGCCGGCCAGGTGGCGGCTGCGCTCGAGGCGGTTCACGACAAAGGCATCGTCCACCGCGATCTGAAGCCATCCAACATCAAGGTGACGCGGGACGGTCTCGTCAAGGTGCTCGATTTCGGCATCGCGAAGCCGGTCGTCGAGAACACCGCGACGCGATCGCATCTGCCGACGGCAACCGTCGGTGCCACGCGCGAGGGGCTCGTCGTCGGCACGGCCGCGTACATGAGTCCCGAGCAGGTGCGCGGCTGGGAGATCGATCGCCGCACTGACGTCTGGGCGTTCGGCTGCGTGCTCTACGAGATGCTGACCGGTCGCTTAGCATTCTCTGGCGATTCGGTCGCCGACACAATCGCAGCGGTCATCGAACGCGATCTCGACTGGGGGGCTCTGCCGCCCACCACGCCGCCCGGGCTCACGCGGTTGCTGCGGCGGTGCGTGCAGCGAGACCTGAAGCGCCGGTTGCGCGACATGGGCGACGCGAGGCTCGAT
This sequence comes from uncultured Acidobacteriota bacterium, assembly GCA_963825245.1. Taxonomy (GTDB): domain Bacteria; phylum Acidobacteriota; class Vicinamibacteria; order Vicinamibacterales; family CAVVIG01; genus CAVREM01. Next base: position 200,764 of record CAWGSJ010000005.1, on the reverse strand, counting down.
CTCGAGGAGGCAGCCAGCGACTCGCCCACGCGCGCCCGTCCGACGCCGACGCTGGCCGCGCGCGGGTGGCGAACGGCGGCCGCATTGATGGTCGGCCTCGTGACGCTCGGCGTGCTGCTGGGCTCGGCGGCCGCGTCGTACCGCGGTCGGTCCGCGCATCGATACGACGCACCGGTGCACTTCGTCGAGCCGCTGTCCCCGACCACGCAGCTGAGCGGCCTCGACTTTCCGAGCGTGGCGATCTCGCCGGACGGGTCGCGGCTCGCCTTCGTTGGAAGCCGGGGCGGTCAGACTCTGCTGTTCGTCCGCCAGATGAACGCCGTCGACTCGATTACGGCGCTGCCCGGCACGACGAACGCGGTGGCGCCGTTTTTCTCGCCCGATGGGAGCTGGGTCGCGTTTTTTGCCGATGGACAACTGAAGAAGGTGCCGCTCTCGGGAGGCATGCCGATCACTCTGTGCGAGGCTCAGGTCGGTCTCGGGGGAAGCTGGGCTGGCGACACGATCGTGTTCGCGTCGAATACCGGTTCCGGGCTTTCGACAGTGCCTGCGAACGCCGGCCGGCCACAGCGGGTCACGAACCTCGACGCGACAAAAGGCGAGTTCAGCCATCGCTGGCCCGAGTGGCTGCCCGGCGGCGAGTCCGTCATCTACACGGTCGGCACGGTGGGCACCTGGAACCAGGCGGAAATCGTCGCGCAGTCGCTCACGACGGGCGAGCGATCGGTGCTCGTTCAGGGTGGCACGAACCCGCACTATCTCCCAACCGGTCACCTGGTGTACGCCCATGACGGCCGCATCTTCGCGGTGCCGTTCGATCCGCGCCGCCTCCGCGTGACGGGCGCGCCGGCGGCGGTCCTCGAGAACGTCCTTCAATCGACCGACGGCGCTGCGCAGTTCGGTGTTTCGCAGGCGGGCACGGCCGCGTACGTCAGCGGCGAGTTCGCCGGGCGCCAGGGGAAACTGGTGTCGGTGACGCGCAACGGCGCCGTCATCCCGTTTGCCGGATCGAACGGTTTGTACAGCTCGCCGCGGGTGTCGGCCGACGGCGGCACGCTGCTTGTCGCGGTGGAGACTCCGGCCTCAGACCTCTGGATGTACGACATCAGGTCAGGGTCATTGTCTCAGCGCACCTACGACGCAGGCGCGACGTCCCCAGTGTGGACGCCGGACGGACGGGCGGTGTTCAGCTCGACGAAGAACGGGCCGCTCAACCTGTTCATCAGCGATGTCTCGCGACCGGGACCGCTCGAACGGCTCGTCGCCAGCGAGAACATTCAGATCCCAGGCTCGTGGACGTCCGACGGATCGTCGTTGGCGTTCGTCGAGCGGCGAGCGGGCACGGGACGCGACATGTTTCTCCTGCCGCGAGGCAATCGCGTGGCACGACCGCTGCTGATCTCGCCCGCCGACGAGAGCGCTCCGCGCTTCTCGCCGAATGGCCGCTGGCTCGCGTACGTGTCGAACGAGTCCGGACAAAACGAGGTGTACCTGCGAACGGCCTCGGGTGAGGAGCGCGGTCAGCGTGTATCTTCGGCTGGCGGTATGGAGCCAGTGTGGGCGTCCGACGGCAGCGAGCTGTTCTACCGTGAGGGCAACAAGATGATGGTGGTGGCCATGCCGGGCGGCACGACACGCCCTGCCCAGGCGCGCCTCCTGTTCGAAGGCGAGTTCACGCGAGGCACGATGGACTGGCCCAATTACGACATCATGCCGGACCAGCGGTTCGTGATGGTGCAGCGCCCCCGGCAGGAGTCGGCGCAGGCCACGCTCCACGTGCTCATCAACTGGTTCGCCACGCTCTCAACGCCCTGAGGCGCCGGCGGGAGGCGCCTTGACGGTCGCGAAAAAGGGAAAAGGCTCCTGCACGGCGTTCACGGCTGCAATGAGGGCGTCGACGTTCGTCGCGCGAGGGTCGTAGGTTGCGATCGCATCGCGGGTCTCGAGGCTGACCTGTGCGCGCGTCACCCCCTTTACTCCGAGCAGTGCCGACCGCACTGCTGCGATGCAGCCCTCTCATATCATGCCGTCGATGGCCAGGGTGACGGTCGCCGTCGTGGGTGCTTCAGGAGGGGCAGTCGATCGTTGCGCGTCACGGCACGCAGCCAGGAGCCCCAGCGTCAACAGCCACTCACGTCGCGTCACGCAACCCATTTGTGTTGTCTTTCGATAGGGTGGCGGTGATCCGTCCGCCAGCGCCGGCTGAGATTATATCGGTGCGAGAGCGTCGACCGCGACTGTGTCGGATGAGCCTCCGCAGACCCGCATCCTTCAGTCTCTGACGATCAGCGTGGCAAGCTGGCCGGCCGCGCGCCGGCCCTCTGACGCGGCGCCCTCCATGAAGCCTTGGAAGTCGACGGAGGTGTGCTCGCCGCAGAACAGCACGCCGCGCTGCCGGGCCTGTTCATAGCCGCCGAAGGTCGTGTACTGACCGGTTTTATAGAAAGAGTACGACGCCCCGAAGAGCGGACTCTTGTGCGTCAGCGACTGCGTCGCCTTGCCGTTCCACGACAGTCCGGGGTAGACCGGTGCGATCTGCGCCTGCGCAACCGCCGCATCGGCTCGCACGCCGCCGTTGCTGGCGTTTGCGAACGCCTGATTGGTTGCCGCGGCGTCGACTGCCGATCCGCCCGAATAGAACACCAGGACGCCGGGAGTCGCCGCCTTGGGCGCGCGTCGCTTCCCAGCCGGCCTGGTAGCCGGTGTCTGCGTAGCTCGAGCCATTGGACACCCCGGGCCACGGTCCGCTCCCAAGCCAGTCGCGCCGCGAGAACTGCAGGTGCAATTTACCGTTGCGACCGCGGCCCTGCTCGGCGATCGCACGACGCTTCAAGTCGTCGAACCCCGCTCCAGATAGGTCCAGTTGGTCGAGCACGGCAAACGGCAGCGCGAGGACGACGAAGTCGGCGATCACCTCGCGCGCGCCGCTCGCACGCTCGAACGTCACGCGATAGCGTCCGTCGGCGGCTTCCGTCAGTCTCACCAGGCGCTGCCCGGTTCGGACGACGTCGCTGCCCAGATGGCGGGCGATGAGATCAGGCAGCTGCTGATTGCCGCCGCGGATGTGGAACGCCTCGTCGGACTCGCCGAACACCGACAGCGCGTGGCGGTTGGGCTGAAACCCAAGGAGAAAAATCAGGTTGAGCGCGGACTGCTCGGCCGAATCGGCGCCGTACTCGATCACGTAGGCCACGTCGAGAAGCGCCCCGAGTGCGGAACGATGCCCTCCCGGGACACGCCGCTCGATGTACTCAAACACGCTCATCCGATCCAGCGTCCGGCCCGCCGCCGTGTTGGAGTCGAACGTCGTGGGAAAGCCGGCCGCCTCGGCATCCGCGGCGATTCGATCGGAGACCGCGAGAAAATCCTGATCCGCGCGGCTCTTCGGATAGTAGCCGCCGAAGAAATGGTAGACGTCGTCCGACCGGTTGGGTTGGGCGCGAAGCAGGTTGTCGAGCTGCAAGTCGAAACGTCTCGCAAGCCGCCGAACCGTTGTGTGGCCGGTGTCGATCAGCTCGCCGCACCACTCGCTGATCTGATTCGCGCTCCAGTAGCCGGTGTTCGTGAACATCCGGCCGCCGATCCGGCCGGACGCTTCGTACACCGTGCTCCGGATACCGAGGTCGGCGAGCTCGAGCGCGCAGGTCAGGCCGGCGATGCCCGCACCGACGATCACAACGGTCGGGTCGCCCGCCGAAAACGAGAGCCTCGGGATGAAGGCCGCCGTCGTGGCCAGTCCGGCGGTGCCAAGGAATGCGCGGCGGGACATGCCGCGTTCGCCGGGATCCGCAGCGTGCGTAGCTCGTACCTCGCGCAGCGCCTCGAGCGACAGGCCGTGTGCGCGTGCGAGATGGGCGTCGCGGAACAGACCGCGAAGAGTGCGCAGCAGCGGCGTTCTGGCCATGCAGCCTCCGGCGCACGCATTCTACTCGTGCGTCGCGTTCGCCTGCATCCGTGCGGCTTCGAGAAGCGCCGCTGCCGCCTCGATCCAATCGCCGCCGGCCGGCGGCCGGACCTGGGCGCGATCCAGCCACTCGCTGGCTTTCGCCGCCAGCAAACGCCATTCCCACCGAGCCTGCGGTGCGCGAGCCTCCAGCCAGGCGATTGCGAGCGCGGTTGCCCACGCCCTCCGGACCTCTTCTCCCGTCGCACCCCGAAGCGCAGCCTCGAGCTCGGTCAGCTCGCGCCCGATGGCATCGGCCAGCTCGCGCGTCAGTTCCCACGACCCGTCGGCGCGTTGCAGTGCGACAAGGGCGTGCATCGGCGGCGGCGCCGCCGCGTCGCCGTGCGGAACGTGCCGGGTCACCTTTTCCACTAGGCGACCGAGGAAAGTTCGGCCGATCGATTGGAGGGCTGGTGGTGACTCGCGTACCGAGCGGAGGGGGATCCGCTGTTCGAGCATGAGCGGCATCTCGTCGTCCCCCATCCATTGGGTTTGAGCGCTCATGAAGCGTCCGCTCATGAGATCTCCCGGGTCGGAACCACCCCACCCCGTCGTGACCGCGATCGGAACGCGACGCAATGTCACTCCGCCTTGCACCGGCACTTCCCGGCGCTCGATCGCGACGAACGACGTTTCCCGCGACACAAGGCCGTACTTGACGGCGAGCGCGACGATCTCCTCCCGGACACGGCTCGTCTTCCGCTGGGTCTGACGCGATCCGCGAAGCGACGGCCATTCCGGGCTCTCTTCGAGCTCCCGGATTCGAGCTCTCGCCGCCAGCGTGCCGACGGCGTGTCCGCGAGTCGCGCGCGCGGGGTCGATAGCGGCCTCCAGCGAGAGCGGGCCGGCCGGGCTGTCGGCCGACAGCCGGACAACCGAGGCGGTGACGCCGTTCGCCAGCGCGTAGGCGAGCAGCCGGTCGCCGGAGAAGACCGGCGGCAGCGACGACGTGGCCGCCGTGACATTGGAGCCGCCCCAGTCGATTCGAACGTTCGTCAACGCGGGCGAGAGCAGCCGTCCGAACTGGCGCACGACCTTCGGCTCGATGCGTTCGCCGGGAAAGATGAACTCAGCGGTGCCGCCGCCCGCGCGCGCCAGGCCGTTGACGAGATGATGGCTCGCGCCTGCGCCGATGCCGAAGGTGAAGATCCGCGCGCCAGCGGCGTGTGATTTCGCAAGAGAAAGAACGGCGTCGGTGTTCGTCACTTCCCCGTCGGTGAGGACCACGATGTGACGCGGAAGCGACCGATCCCCTCGCTGTTCGAGCACGAACTGCAGCGCCGGAAGAATCTCGGTCCCGCCGAGGTCCGCGTCGAGCGCCGCGACGTACTTGCTCGCCTCGGCGAGACTGGCCTCGTCGTAGCTCCGGCACCCGTGAAACAGGGACTCGAACCTGCTGCCGAAGCCGACGATGTCGAAGCGGCAGCCCGGAATCATGGAGCGCAGGCAGAGCTGTAAGGCGTTACGAACCTCCTGGATCGAGCCCCCTTCCATTGAGCCGGAACGATCGACGACGAAGGTGATGTCGCCCGGCGTCGATCCCGACGACAGCGTCGGCACGAATGCCACGGCGATCGCGCCCGCGCCCGCGTCATCTCGCTCGATCCAGGCGACAGGAGCATCGAGGCCTTCAGCTTCGATCGACAGCACGAAGTCGCGGTCGAGCGCGGCGTCACGCGTCGACAACCCGACCGTGGCGTCCCGGCCGTTCATCGTCACCGAGATCAGATGTGACGGCGACTCGATGCGCGAGATCGTCCCGCTCATCGTGAGCTTCACCGAAAGCTGCAGCCCGTAGGGAACATGCCAGGCGCGCGGCGGGTTCAATGCTTCGGCATCCGTCCGGCCGACGCCGGCGCGATCTTCGGCGGGCGCGTACCGAGGGGACACCGTCGTCGGAATCGTGAACCGGAGTCCGGTGTCCAAACACGAGAGCTCCGTCACGTAGGTGAGCCTGACCAGGACCTCCTTGCCCGGCGGTAGGTTTCCGATGCTCGCCTGGAAGACGTCCGGCCGTTCCTCGTCGAGCAGGAACCCGCCGTCGCCCCGCTCAATCGCGTCGTCGTACAGCCGGAACGCCTCGTCTCGCTCCTTCACCTCCCCGACGACGAGCGTGCCGTCGATGATCGCCTCGAAGCCGCAAACAGCGGCGCCTTCGTCGAGCGGAAAGACGTATGTCGCCTCGATGGGCGTGGATTCGCGATTCACATAGCGCTGCGTCACAGCGACGCGGGCGCAGAGCGTCGTGATCTCCGCTTCGATCGAAACACCGGCGAGCGGGACGGGAACGGACTGGGTGGTGAACAGTCCGGGGTCGGGTGCAGTGGCTGATCGTGGCATGGCAGTCCTTATCAATCGAGGTCACCGGAGGGTATCGCGAAATTCAGGCGGCACCAGGCCGTAAGCTCGGCAAGCTTGCCTGGCGCGGGAAGGCGGACGTCGCGCGCGACATGAAGCTCGACGCCTGGCGCGATCGTCAGGCGGCGCCACAACGTGCGCGACAGTCGCGCTTCGACGGCGGCTTCGACGACGCTGGCGCGTTGCCCGCGCGGCTGGATCTCGCGCCGGACCTCGTCGAGCGTGCGCCCCGACTCCTGCAACGCCTTGACGCGCAGCAACTGGTCGAGATGCGCCCGACCGTAGTGGTTGCCGCGTCCGACACCAAACGGTGCCGGCAGGAGGTTCTCTTGTACGTAATAGCGGACCGTCCTGCGGGAGACGCCGCCGAGATCGGCAAGATCCCCAATCGCGTAGCGCGGCTCGTCCGGCACGAAATGGTTATATGACAGTTACTGTCGTATTGTCAACTGTCACATTTCTGCGTCCGCAGGCACATCGGCCGCGTCGCCGCACCCTTTCTGGACGCGAGGACCTCGCATTACCATCCAGTCAACCAACGCCTTCGAGTCCTTATGCCTCCCGAATGCCTGACCGTCCTGGCCCCGATCAAACAGGGCGAAGTCGCGGCCCTGCGCGGCGTGCTTCGTCCGATCGGCGACGACATCAACGGTACGCGCATGCCGCCTGGCGGGCGGCCGCATGTCGCGTTCACCAAAAGCCGGACGATTCACTTCGCGCGTTTCGCCATCCTGACCGATCCCGATCGGGGCCCGGATCGCGCGCGATTGTTGTACGCGTCGGTGTTCGACGGAACCCTGGCGGCGCACGTGGCCGAGCTGGCCGCATTGTCGTCGGATTTCGACGCGATTTGGGGAAAGCTGGAGGGCTACGCGTGGCCGCGACGGCTTCGCCGACTTCCTGAGGGCACACGCGCATGAACCGGCCGCCTACTACATCGCCTTTCGCGACGAGACCGTCTGGTCGATCCGGCTGTCGATTGCCGCACGTGATGCGAGAGACCCTGCCGTCGATGCGGAGATCGAGCTCGGATCCCGGTTGCTCGCCGGTGCGTCAGCGGCGCTCGCACGGGTCGATTCGAGCGGCGCCACTCGTGAAGGACCTCGTCGTCACGGTCGCACGGCACGGTTTCTCCGACGTCTATCGAGGCACGCTGCGGATCCTCGCGTCGCTGGATCGGTATCCTGTCTTTCGTCTCGTGAACCGCCTGACCCGCAATCGGCTGCCGCCGCGCCGCTCGCCGTTCAGCAGTGTCGCCATCGATGCGTGCGCGGCGCCGGCGCCGCTCGTGCCGGGCGACGAGATCCCTTCCGATCTTCGGCCCGGATTTCGCGAAGACGTGATCTCGCAGAACCAGCTGACGCTCGTCACGGTGATCGCCGCCGGCCGCGTCAACCGCGTGCGCGCCGTGATGTCGGCGATCGACTCGTACGCGAAGCGTCTCGCGCCGTCCCGGCTCGCTCATCGGCATCAGCACGATCCATTTCGTCCGCTGGCTGGTGATCGACGACGGCCGCCGTCTGATGATGGTGAGCGACTACGACGGCTCGTGGGAGAACTACATCGACGAGTTCGCCGAGATGATCCTGTCGGGTCTCGACGCGATCTGGGAAACCTCACTCGCCTACCCGCCAGACGGCGCGCGGGATCTGCCTGCGTTCAAGTCCTTCCTGCGGAACCATCAGGTGCCGGCCGAAGTGTTCTTCAGCGCCTATCCGCGCGAAACGGTTCTCAACATCGTGAACGACTCACGTTCGACGCGATCTCGGGTGCGACGCGGTATGAGCGAGCCCACCGCCTCTTCTTGGCGACGCCGCGCGGAGTGACATCCAGGGGTTCATCACCAGCGGCTACGGACACCTGACCGCTCGCCGCGTATCTCTTCGTCCGCATCGTCGAACCGGCCGCCGGACGCCGGTGGATCGGCAACCTGCTTGACACGATTGCGACGTCTGCGCCCTGGCCGCGCAACGACACGGGCGGGACCATCAAGCCGGCGACTGCCGTCAACGTGGCGCTTACCGCCGACGGCTTGCGCGCGTGTGGGTTGCCGCCATCTGTGCTCTGCACGTTCCCGGTCGAGTTTCAGGAGGGCATCACCTCGCCCGCCCGCTCGAGGATTCTCGGCGACACCGAGGAAAGCGCGCCGTCGGCATGGGAACTCGGCGGACCGCACACCGAGCCGATTCACGCCGTACTCATCATTCACGCGGGCGACGATCACGCGCTCGACATCGTGATCGCATCCGAGATGTCGCGACTCGAACGTGACGAACGGCGGCGTCGATACCGCATTCAGGCGCCGGCCAGCGCGGATATCGTCCGGGCACCGACACGGAACCGTTCGGTTTCCGCGACGGGATCGCGCAGCCGTCCATCATCGGGCTGGCCGGCCGCGGCACGCCAACCGGTGAGTTCATCCTGGGCTACACGAATCACTACGACGTCATTCCGCCGACGCCTCTCGTGCCGCGTCCGCTCGATCCTCAGGGAATCCTGCCGTTGTTCGACAACCCGTATCACGGCGCCGATCGCCGCGGCGACCTGGGCCGCCACGGGTCGTTCGTGGTGTACCGGAAACTGCAGCAGCATGTCGACAGGTTCTGGCGTGTGATGCGCGACGAGACCGTGCGTCAGCGCGGTGCCGCCGACTCCAGCCGCATGGTCTGGCTGGCGTCGAAGATGGTCGGACGGTGGCCGAGCGGCGCGCCGCTCGTGGAGGCCCCGCAGCGCGACGACCCGGCGCGAGCGACGAATGATCAGTTCGAGTACGGAGCCGATCCGAACGGCCTCGCCTGCCCGATCGGCGCGCATATCCGCCGCTCGAATCCACGCGACGATCTCAAGCCGTATCCTGCGGAGCAATCGCGCCACATGGCGGAGGCCCACCGGCTCCTGCGGCGCGCGCGGGTCTTCGGCCCGCCCGCCTTCGATCCGGCGCTTCTTCGCGGCGATGCCGGATCAGGCGCTCGCGACGCCATCCTGTCGCTCGAAGACGACGGGCAGGCGCGCGGTATCCATTTCTTGTGCGTGAATGCCAGCATCCGCAGCCAGTTCGAGTTCGTGCAGCAGACCTGGTGCAACAACCCGAACCTCGGCGGACTCTCGGACAACAAGGATCCGATCGTCGGCGATCACGCGCGAGCAGGAGACGCGCCGACGCGCATGGTCATCCCCGGCGATGCCGGTCCGGTTCGAACCGGCCCCCTGCCGCGCTTCGTCACCGTGCGTGGAGGCGCCTACCTCTTCATGCCCAGCATCACGGCGCTGCGGTTCCTGGCTGAAGGCTCGTTCGCTTTGACATAGGGAGTTCTCGAACCTGTCGGCCTGCGCCGCGAGCGAGCGCGCGAGGGGCGAAGCCCCTCGGTTAAACATTGTCTCGCAGCCAGCGAATGGTGTCCTCGAGCGTCTGCTGGAGCGGGCGCGGTTCCCATCCGAGCTCGGCGCGAGCCCGCGACGTGTCGTACCAGGCATAGCGCCCGATGACGTCGAGCACATCCCTGGTCACTGGGGCTGGTTTCCCCCTGATCTTGCTGACGATCTCGAGTGCCCCCACCGCCATCTTCAGGATCGCCGATGGCGGTTCGAATTTCGGTGCACGAACGCCGGCGATAGCAGCCGCCTGTTCGAGCAGTTGCTTCGCCGTGACATTGTGACCGCTGAGCAAATAGCGCTGTCCGGAAAGACCGTGCTCGGCTGCGAGCACCGCACCGCTCGCGAAGTCCCGCACGTCCAGACAGCCAAAGCCGACCGTGAGCGTGAAGCGGAGCTTGCCCCGGATAAGAGTCCCGATCAATTTGTTCGCGGGCGCACCCACAGGGTCGTCAGGTCCAAGCGTGAAGGCGGGACAGACCGCGACAACCGCAAATCCAGGCCGGGCCTTCTCGAGCGATTTCTGTTCCGCCATCCGGCGCATCTCGGCATAGGGAAGCGTGAAGGCGTGTTCATCCCATCTGGCCGCCTCGTCGAGCGGCTCGGGGCGGCGGTTCACTCCCACGGCCAGCGCGCTGCTCGCCACGACGACCTTCGCCACCCCGTTCGAGGCCGCGACGTCGAGTAGACGCTCGGTGCCATCAACGTTGACTCGCCGCATCTCCTCCAGAAGCTTCGGCCCACCGCCGGTGCTGACGCGGAACGCCAGGTGAAAGAGCGTGTCGATGCCGCCGCATGCGGCGCCCAACGACTGCGGATCTTCGAGGTGTCCGTCGCACTGCGTCACGTCGAGCCGCTGGAGCGGATCGCGTTTGCTCCCGGCCAGCTCGAGGACGCGCGGACGGATGCCCATCGCGTTCAGCCGCTTCGCGACGTGGTAGCCGAGGAAACTGCTCGCACCGGTGACGAGAACCGTCTTCATCACAACGTCTTCAAATACTCGAGCAACGCCCCGGCGCGCGACTGGCGAATCCGCTCGGCAATCGTTTTCCGATCCTTGATTGGATCCAACCCGCCGGTATCCGGGCACAAATCGGCGCCGTAGGTGTGGCCGCTGTTGGCCTTGCCAGGAACGGTCGTGTCGTACTCCTTGATCAGAATCGTGTCGTTGGGGCCGTATCGCGAGCTCGGTCTGTCTGCCCATTCGAAGCCGACGAGCGTTTCGTCGTAGTACAGGTTGCCCCGGAGGAATCGCGCCGGGCGCGTCGACGCGCACAGGAGCTGCCCGAGTGTGGGAACCGATCCATTGTGAAGATAGGGCGCCTGCGCCCAGATACCGTGGGGGACGTCGGCCTTGTACCCGTTTCGCCCTTCTGCCACACGGCCGGGCGTGTCGCGGAAGTACTCGTCGAGCTGTTTCTGCCAGTCGCCTTCCGGGACACACCACTCGGCGCCAGGCTGGCCCTTATTGTTCAAGCCGTAGATGCGGCAGCCTTCCATCACCAGCGCCGCCAGGCCGTAGCGCGAGACGCTCGTATTCACCAGCGTCCGATTGGGATCGACACCTAGCGACGCTGCCGTGTAGATCGTCTGATTGCGGGAGGTGTGGCAGGCGGCGCAGTTCTCCTTGAACAGCGACTTGCCTTCGCGGGCCCGCGCCAGATCGACGCTGCCGAACGGATAGGGAGGCGGCGGCAGGTTGTCGATGAACGGGTTGAGCGGCTCGTGAATCCGTACATTCACCATGCGCGGGTCGCCGGTCGCGGACGAGCCCGACGCCAGCGTGCGGGACGAAGCGCCCTGATTGCCGTCCCAGTTGGCGTGGTAGCGATCGGTCGCCCAGTTGACGCTCTTGACGTCCACCGGCGCCGGCACGGGGGGAGCCCATGCCGGAATGTTCTTGAAAATTCGTTCAGCGGCCGCCTTGGCATCCGTAACCGGTTCGGTCATCCCCGGCACGTCGGCCGGGAGGCCGTTCGCTTTCGAGAAACCCGAGAAGAACGGGCTCTTCGGATTGTCGCGGCGGACGAATTCCAGAAAGCTGTTGTCCGGGCGCCGCGTGTGGATCGCGACGAGCCCGGAAGCGATGCCGAACGCGTCCATCTGGCCGGGCCGATCCTCCAGGACATCCGGCAGCGGCGCCTTGTAGGCGTTGTTCTTCGCCACGACGTAGTAAATGAAGTGCGTCTTCACGCCGACCGCGATGAGATCCTGCATGACGCTCGGAAAGTCGTTGGCGACCGCCAGAGCCTGAATCTTCGCCCGGGCGATTTGTGCCGGCGACGGACCATAGAGCGTTTCCGGCCTCTGACGTGCCTTGTCGAGCATCTCGCTGTAGAGCGCCCGCACCGCGCTGGTGTTGGGCTTGATGTTGGCGGGGTTCACCGGACTGGTCGAGGTGGGATCGAACCCGGACTCGACGAGCGCGGCGCCGGTGAGCATCAGGAGCTTGGAGTAATACTGCGCTTCGATCTCGGTATTCGGCATGCCGGGCAGGAACTTCATCTTCCCCGACACCATCACCCGCCCGACGTGGCAGGCGCCGCACGACAGGAACACCCGATCCATCGAGCCCGGGCTTCCAAAGCCGGAACGATCACGCTCCCAGTTCTCCTCTTTGTCTGCGGTTCGCAGCTTCGCGATCAGCAGGGTCGTGTTCTGCAGGACCCGGCGCGCCAGCAGCCGCCCGTCGTACACGGCGGTCTCGGCTGCCGAAAGCGCTTCGAACGTTCGCGGATTCTCGAACGCGAATCCAAACGGCAGCGGAGACTGCCGCTCGTTCACCGGACGTGCCACGCCGTCGACGTAATCGGAGAGATGGGGCCCGATGCCGATGTGATCGAACGTCCACGCTGCCGCCGACGGCACGACGGCTTCGCGCTTCCAGATTCTGGCGATCGTGCGCAGCGTCGGGTTCTCGTGGTTTGGATCGAGGTCGAGAATGGTCTTGAAGAGGACGAACGGCACGCCGTTGAACCCGACCGGATTGTCGAGAAACCAGCTCCAGGCGAGCCCGGGATTCTGTCCGCTTCGAAACCCGTACTTTTCGGCGTGGCCCGGATCCTCGTCGTTCAGATATCCGTCGATGGCGCGCTGCCGCCTGGTGACCTCGGACGCCCAGTCCGTCACCACTTTCCCATCAACCCACGACACGATGTCCTCGCTCGTGTCGTCTCTCAGCGGGCCCACCAGGCCCGCTTCCGCCCGCGAAGCGGCCGCCGCGTATTCAGGATGCCCGGCCGTCGGGCGGTCTCCACACGCCGTCACGACCAACGAACACAGAGCGACAGAGAACAGTCTTCTGGTCATCAAAAGCCCTCGATGTCAGCAGCGGGCAGTCTCCGGCCAGAACTGCTGCGTCGTACCGGAGTCCGCGAACTGCAGTGAGAAGGTCGTCGTGTACAGGTTCTGATCGTCGAGCTGCAGCCGGCCGAACCGGCGCTCGAACGGGAACGACGGCTCGCCCGCCCGCGGCTCGGGTCGATTGAGATTCTGGAGACCCAGCAGCGCAATCATCGTTTCGACGATGATGACCGGCGACACGTATTGGCCGAGACAGGTGTGACGGTTCCATCCGTAGTGCAGGTACTGTTCACGGGGGCGGTCAAGGATGAACGCGTCGGGTTCGGGGACGTCCCTCATCGCCGACCCGTGAGACACGAACACCAGCGTCCCGGTGCCGAGCGGACGGCCGCCGGCGATCTGCGACCCGTCGCGCGCGCATTTGCGCAGCAGCACTTCGCCTTGCGGCTGCAATCGAAGCGCTTCAAGAAAATACTTGCGCAGCGTGAGACGACTCTCCTTCGGCTTGACGCCGCGCAACACATCGAGCGCGAGCTGTCTGGCCTCGGGAAAACTGCCGTAGCGGTACCCGGCGGTCCGCTCGTTCGAAACTCGCCGGCCTGCAGCCGGATCATCGAATCGACGACGCGGCAGGTGGCCTCTTCCTGTCCGGCCACGGCGCCGACGATGGTCCCCATGACGTTTTCAGCGATTCGGAGATCGCTGACGAGTCGGAGATCGAGATCCGGCGGCCGCGGCACCCCTGGGGCGGACCGGCCCAGCTGAAACTGGACGAGCCGCGTCAGCATGGTGTCCTCGACCGGTTCCCCCTTCTCTATATGCCGCCGTTGAATGGCGACCTCGCGCAGGAGATAGGCGAGGAGCTGGCGGCACGCCCGCAATCCCTGCACCTTCACCGCGCGATCTTTCTGGACGTTGTTGAAAAAGTGTTGAAACGCGGCCTTGATCCAGACGTACATCTGGCGCTCGTCCGGAATAATCCCGTCGCCGCCCGTCAACGCCGTCTCGGCCTCCCCGTCGATCGGGGTGCCGTAGTACGTCAGCATCTCCGGACTCAAATCGAAGGACCCCGGCTGGTCCGCAACCGGGACGCCGAGGTAGCGATGTCCCAACGTCACAGGAACATAGCGGGCAAGCGCCTGGACGACATCGATGGTCGGCGTGCCGGTCGAGCGCGCGGCGGCCAACGCAGCGCCGGTGCGCCGAATGCAGTCCTGGTGGATCAGATCGGTGATCGCGTCGGCGTCGCCCGGATGACACACGGCCGACAACAGGCGCTTGTCCGGTTCGTACACGGCATTGTCGTCCGTGCTCAACACGAACGTGCTGAAACCGCCGTTGTGGGCCGGCGTCATGACCTTCATCATCTCGACGCCGTACGGCTCCACGGTGAACTCCTGGTCGCGTTCGAGCACATCGCGGACCGTCGCGCCGTCGACGACCAGCACGGGGCCGAAAAGCGGCTGAAACGCCGGCCCCTTGCGACGGATCTCCTCGAGCATCGGATAGGGCTTCAGCTTGAGGAAGAAACCGATCACGGCGCCGACCGCGCGGCCCTGACGGATCGCCTGCAGCTTGAGGATCTGGAGCTCACGCGTCTCGGCATCGGTCAGCTGATTCAGACGTGCCTTGCCGGCCAGTTCCTGTAATCGCCCTACGGCAACGGGGTTGTCGGCGGCGATGCGATCGATCGTGTCGAAAAAGGATCCGAGCGCGCCGACAACGTCGCGGGTGAGGCAGGTCAGGTCAGGCGCGGATGGATCCGCTGCGGCTGGCGCTGGCGCGGGTGCTTCAGTGTGGTGTTCGGCGGAGAGTCTCATAACTCCACTAGTGTCCTGGTGATCTTCGAAACCTGAACGTTACACCGCTGGAGCTTACCACTGCTTTCGCGCCGCAATTCATCTCCAGCGACGCGACCGATCCGCACGGTGTAGGATGGGTCTCGGCCAATCCACCCCAAAAGGAACTCTTCTTTCGGTCCTTGACCGAACACCTCAACTGCCGTCCTGCAGGTGGACTATGTGTCGATCGGAGAACTGTCGGATGATGGCCGTCGCATCAGAACAGTCGCCGTGTCGGCTGGAGGCAGGAATCTGGAAAACCTGGAATACGAGTTAGACCACACTCCCTGCCAACAAGTGCTGGAACGCGGCCGCTTCTTCGACCACCGTGACGTTCAGTCTCATTTTCCGCTGGATGAGTTTCTCGTGCAGATGGGCTTCCAGAGCTACCTCGGAGTTGCCCTCGTGGATTCGACCGGCCTGCGGCTGGGCGTGATGTCTGTCATGAGCCGGCGGCCTTTGAAGGATCCAAAGATTGCCGAGCTGACACTCGGGCTGTTTGCAGCGCGCACGTCTGTCGAGATGGAGCGGCGGCGCTCGGAACGGGCGCTTCAGGCCAGCGAAGCCAGGAATCGAGCCATCCTGAAAGCCATACCTGACGTCATGTTCGTGCTCGACCGTGAAGGCAGAGTGCTCGACTACGCCGCGAACGAGGGGAATGAGTTGTACGCGCCCCCTGAACAAGTCATCGGACAGAACATCCGGGACAGACTTCCGGTGGACGCCGCGGAAAGCGTCGCACGCGCGGTGGAGCGCACAACGAATTCCGCCCGAGCCTTCCTCCGTCACGTTTTCCCTTCAGACCGCGAAGGGGACCTGCTTCTACGACTCGCTGGTCGTGCCGTTTGACGGCGACAACCTCCTGATGATCGTGCGCGACGTCACCAGCCACAAGCAGGCCACGCTGGATCTGGAGAAGAGCAACCGCTTTTTTCAGACAGCTTGCGAAGACGATAGCCGGAGTGTTGTTTGTCTATGATCTCCTCGAGAAACGTAATCTGTACGTGAACCAGGGCGGCTGGGAGATGCTGGGTTACACGGAGGACGATTTTCTGAAGATGGGCGACACGTTTCTCGAAACGACCCTTCACCCGGAGGATCTGGCGAGATCCAGGCGTTGGCCCAGGAATATGCCAGGGCCGCCGACGGCGACGTGTTCACGCACCTGTTTCGCATGAGGCACAAGAGCGGAGAATGGCGTTGGGTGCTCCGCAAGTTCACGGTCTTCGCCTGGACTCCGGATGGTCGCCCTCAACAACTGGTTGGCACGGCAATCGACGTCACGGAGACGAAGACGGCAGAGGAAGAATTGCGGAAGCTTCCTGCGCGATTGCTCCATGCCCAGGACCAGGAACGCCGCCGGATCGCACGTGAGCTGCACGACACGACCGCTCAGAACATCAGCGCGATAAGCCTGAATCTGGCGCGGCTGGAGCGGGAGGGGGTGCCTCCCTCGGCCATCCAGATTCTTGCAGACTGCCAGACGCTGTGCGATGCGAGCCTGCGGGAGATCCGCACGCTTTCCTATCTGCTCCATCCTCCGATGCTCGACGAGGTCGGCCTCGTGTCAGCCGTGCGCTGGTTCGTCGGCGGACTTGAAACACGAAGTGGCCTTCGCGTCACTCTGGACGCTCCACCCGCAATGGAGCGCCTGCCGGCGGCGCTGGAACGAGACCTCTTTTTCGTCGTTCAAGAGGCGCTCCTCAACGTCGTCCGTCATTCAGGCAGCGACACAGCCGAAGTTCGCCTCGAACGTCAGGCGACGCAAGTCATCCTTCAGATTCGAGACGATGGCCGTGGAATGTCCGCGCGCGCGGTCGCCGGAGCTACCCGAGGACTGGGCCTTCGTCGGAGTGGGCATCCCCAGCATGCGCGAGCGGCTTCGACAGAACGGCGGCGGGCTGGAAATCCTGTCGAACCACCAAGGCACGACAATCATCGCCACGGTGCCTCTTCAGGCGGAGAGGACGGAGCCGCCGCGGACTGGAGCGTTTTCGACTTCTGCGTAATACGTAGTGTCCGGCTTTAGCCGGACTTCTTGAGGTCCGCCTGAAGGCGGACACTACGTACATTCGAAAACCGCTCTAGGAGCGCGCGCAACGTCAGGCGGGAATGCGTGTCAGCGCCGCGGCCGCCAGGTGATCCCGCAGCAACACGTGAATGAAGCGGTACCGGCCACCGACTCGCTGCAGCAATCGGCGCCGCGTGGCGGCGTTCAGGAACGTGACAAACCGCAGTGGCAGGATGCCGCTGGCCCAGAGCACGAACCGCAACACGAAATGTTGGATGCAGGCGGCACCCGGCACGAGCCCGGCGAGAAGCCCGAACACGACCCCCGGCGCAACCGCGAGACGCAGCCAGTCGCCGATGGTTGGTAGTGCCTGCACGGCGAGCACGGATACCGAGAGGTTGACCAGGCCGTATGGGATCCCGATCACCAGCGTGCCGAGCGCCGCGAAGATCGCCACGTTCACGGCCGATTGACGAATCCCCTGGTTCGGAACCAGCCGCCGCTCGACGGCTGCGCCAGTCGCACCGCTGAGCGCCCCGGCCAGCCCGGCCAGAATACCGGCACTCACTGCTCCGCCGACCGCGGCCGAAATCACAAACATCGGCGCCAGCCCGGCGGTGGTGAAAAAGCTGCTATGAGCGTACAACACCAGGAGGGCGACACCTCTAATCAGCCCGTCATCGCCCGCGCGAACGGTTGCCAGGGCGGCGGCGCCGAGCGAAATACCGACAGCGATGGCGATGACAATGGTCCTCGGCCAGGTCACCCCGCGTGCCGCACTCCTCGGTGCGGTCCATCGCAGTAACTTTCGGGATTGCAGCGCAAGGCTGATCGCCAGCCCTGCAATCAGGCCCACTGCGACTCCACCCCCCACCCATGCGCTGAACCACGGAAATAACGGAACGGAGGGAGACAACGCAAAGCCGGTGAACGCCCCAACCGTGGCGCCGATAATCGCACCGCAAATCATCGCCTTGAGGCATAGCACGCGGCATCGATCGTTCATCGCGGAGCTGAGGCCGAGTATCGCGAAGACGCTGATACCCCCTACCAGACCGCTGACCCAGAAGAGGGTTACCGCAATCACGGCGGCGTAGAGCAGCGCGCCGAGCAGCGCTTCGATGACGCGGCGCGTCATCGCTGCACCCGGCGCGGATGGTCGCCAGCCGCTCGGCCTGGTGAGGGCCAGAAAGATCCCCGCGATGACGCCGCCCATGGCGCCACTCAGCTGACCAGCCACCTGCCATCGAGACGTGGCGGGTGAGACTTCAAACGCCGCAAAGTACGAGATCAGGCCGATCGCGACGCCGAATGCTGGTCCGTAGTCGAGTCCGGTCCATGCTGCGTTCTTCGCCCACTGGCGCATGTTCCTCCAGGCACGCGACCACGACCACGTCAGCGTCTCAACCGGCACGATCGTTTTACGGGAGGCGACGACGGCACCTATCACCACGGCGGTGAGTAACAGCGCCGGCCGATCCACGAACCCGGCAAACATCTGGGGCATCTGCGAACGTAGGGCAAGCCCGACGTTGCCCGGCGGAACCAGATCGGAAAGCGCGGACGAGGATTGCATCACGAGCAGCACCACGGCAGCCGTGACGACCAGGACCCCGGCCCGATACGACCATCGCTGGGGAGTCGACTCCAGCCACTCTGGCTGCATGCGTTCCACCAGGAACTCGGACCGTCCCTGCTTTTGCAGCATCGCCGCGAGGCGACTGAGCGACTGCAGCGTCCGTTCGCCCGAGTACTCTCCCTGGTTCGAGGCCGACGACGCTCGCGATGACAAGTACGCGTCAAACAGACGCCGCCGGCGGTCGGCAGCAGAAGGAGTGTCCTTCCAGCGCTCTACTTCCGCCGCGTCGGGTAATACGCTCATCAACGACAG
Organism: uncultured Acidobacteriota bacterium; assembly: GCA_963825245.1. GTDB lineage: Bacteria > Acidobacteriota > Vicinamibacteria > Vicinamibacterales > CAVVIG01 > CAVREM01. The sequence goes on along the minus strand of CAWGSJ010000005.1, from coordinate 182,045 downwards.
GAGAAGGGGTGATCCCGCCATCTCCAGCATTCCCTCATCGCTGCTGATGGCAGTCCAGCGATCCGGAGACCCAGATCGTTCAAGGTAGGAGCGAATCTGGTCCGCGTCGAAGGGCAGCAGACACGCGGCTCCGCGCAGATGGAGTTTGACGGTGAGGTTCTCGTACTCTGCGAGACGGCTGCAGACCACCAGGTACGGCAGCGCGTATGCCCGTTGAAACTCGTTGATGGCCTCGACGCACGCGTGTTGGTGCTCCGGTGCCACTTCATCCAGGCCATCGAGCAGCGGGCCGATCCGGCCCTCGTCGCGCCAGCGAGCGCCAAGATCGACGCGCGCACCATATTTGGCCTTCAACTGCTCGACGAGCCAGTCGGCGATGGAGTTGTCGTTCCTCCACGAGGCAAGGCTGAAGAGCACAGGGATCGGTGAGGCGTGATGCGGATCCGCCCGGGCGGTCAGGCGTTGCATCAACTGCAGCAGCACGGTCGTCTTTCCCGAACCTGGTGCGCCGAGGATCAACAGCTTGCCGCCGATCGCCGGGTCGTCGAATACCTTCAGGATATCGTTGGCGAACGCGGCAGGACGACGTCGCGGTGGCTCGCCCGCTTCGCCATCCCACGGCCGCGCTACCTGATCGGACTGCTCCTCGAGCAGAAGCGGCGCGAGCGTGTCCATACCTATCGAGCGCAGCCGCTCGGTAGCCTCGTGCGTGGCGTCGTCCAGCAGCGTCCGGCGGCCGCGCCGGTCGCCGTCGACGGTGCGGCCGCTGGCTTGCTGCGATCGAAGCCACGGTTCCAGCGCTCGCAAGTCGGGGTTGGTCGGATTCGCCGCCAGCGCGGACTCGACGAGTTGAGGGATCACACCCCTGGCTTCGGCATATCGGATGACGTCGAACACCTGATCGGACAGGTTGCCGGACGAGATCTCGGCAAGGTTCAGATCCATCCCGAAGCGCAACATCTGCTCGAGCGCTCGTTGGGTCGGGAACGCGGACAGCAGTGTCCTGTGGAGGGTTTCGACGTGCCGTCCGTCCTGCGGCACCGCGTCCGATCCAACAGACATGTGGACCTCGCCCAGCGTTTTATTGCGGTGTCGCTCCTCGACCAGCCGGCGCCGGCGGCATCGGCGGCGGATACTGGACACCCAGCTGCTCGAGATACGATTTGTAGCGCGTCGGGTCGTAATAGAACTTCCGCAGCTCCGGCTTGAACCGGTCCATCGTGTCCTTGTTCAACCAGGTCGCCGGCTTGTCTTCGGGACGCAGCAGCGGCTTGTAGCGCTTGGGCGCCTGCTGGACGTTCTCGAAATAATCACGGGCGATCTTGACCAGCTCGGGCTGCATCAGCAGATCGAGCGCGGTCATCGCTTCGACCTTGGCGCCCTGGGTCGCACCCTTGTGGGCCACCGGCGTCGCCATCGACACGGCGCTCGTCCAGTGATGGCCGGTCGCGCCGGGAATGTTCGACGGAAAGCTCAGCCTGACCGTCGGAATGCTCCACATGACGTCGCCGATGTCGTCGGATGCCCCGCCGGTCTTCTCGCTGTCGGGAATCGATTCGCGGCCGCTCAAGGCCTGCGACACCGTCGTCGTCAGTCCGCGCTCGTCCTGACCGTGCGCGCGCTGGAACGCACGGGCGAACTGCTGATCCGCCTCGCTCCATTGCGGCATGCCGACCTGCAGGATGTTCTTGTGCATCGCCTGCGCGATCGGGCGATTGCCGTGCTGCGGCCAGGCCGATCCGAGCACCCGCGATTCGACGGTCGTGCCGGTCATCATCGCCGCCGCCTTGGCCATCGTGTCCCCGAGGTCCCACATCTCCTTGATATGGTCGTAATCAGTCTCGCGGAAGTAGTACCAGACGGAGGCATCGGGCGGGACGACGTTCGGCTGATCGCCGCCGTTGGTGATGACGTAGTGCGAGCGCTGCTGGATGCGCAGGTGTTCTCGCTTGTAGTTCCAGGCGATGTTCATCAGCTCGACGGCGTCGAGCGCGCTCTTGCCAGCCCACGGCGCGCCGGCGGCGTGAGAGCTCGAGCCGGTGAACCGGTACTCGACCGACACCATGCCATTGCTGCCGCCGTCACCCCAGTTGGTCCCGAGGTTCGATCCGACGTGAAGAAACAGCACGGCATCCACGTCCTTGAAGACTCCCTCGCGGACGAAGAACGCCTTCGTCGCGAGCTGTTCTTCGGCGACGCCAGGCCACATCATGATGGTGCCGGGCAGCTTCTCGCGGTCCATGATTTTCTTCAGCGCCAGAGCCGCCGTCACCACAATCGCCTGGCCGGCGTTGTGCCCCTCGCCGTGGCCCGGCGCGCCCGGCACGAATTCCTTTCGCGTCACGACGCCCGGCGTCTGGTTGGTCGTCGGCAGCCCGTCGATGTCGGTCCCCAGGGCGATGATCGGCCGGCCGCGTCCGTAGGTGCCAATCCATGACGTCGGCACGCCGGCGACGCCGCGCTGCACCTCGAAGCCCTCCCTCACGAGGATGTCGGTGACGTAGCGCTGCGTCTCGACCTCCTGGAATCCCAGCTCGCTGTAGCTGAAGATCGTGTCCACCATCTGCTGCGTGAACTGGCGGCGCGCGTCGATGTCGGCGATGAGCTCTTGCTTCAACGCATCGAGCCTCGGATTCGGCGGCAGATTCAACTCGGGAACCGGCGATGCCGGCGCCGACCCGCGTCCACCGCGCTGAGCGACGACGACGGCGCCTGCCGCCGCCAGCGCCAGAATCAGCACCACGAGATGACGAAGTGCGCGCATGACCGACCTCTCCTCGAGAGTCGCTTTTCTCTGGGGACTCTGCGTGTTCAGCGGTGATCCTCGCTGCTCAGACACACTCTACGCGGGACAGCGGCTCCGCCGACATGGAAATTCCGCGCAGCGCGGCGACGTGGAAGGATGGTTTGACCGCCTCGACCGGGTGTGCTGTACTGCAGGGAGCTCAACGGGCAACAAGGCGATCCCGACGCCCGATTATCCATGACCGACCGGAGTGTCGAGGTCACGCGTCTGTTACACCAATGGCAGACGGGCAGCCCTGAGGCGTTCGAGCGGCTCGTCCCGCTCGTCTATGACGAGCTCAGGGCCATCGCGTCGCGCCATCTCTCCCGCGAATGGCGCCACAACCACCTGCAAACAACCGTCGTCGTCAACGAAGCGTATCTGCGGCTCTTCGGGCAGCGCGAGGTCGACTGGCAGAACCGGGGCCACTTCTTCGCCGTCGCCGCCCAGTTGATGCGGCGCATTCTCGTCGACCAGGCGCGCCACGAGCTGCGTCAGAAGCGGGGCGGGGGCAGCCTGCCGGTCGCGCTGCACGACGCCATTCCTGCCGCGCCCGCCGCGGTCGATGCGGTCGAGACCCTCGATCTCGACCGGGCACTGCAGAAGCTCGAACAAATCGATCCCGACGAAGCGAAGATCGTCGAGCTGCGCTTCTTCGCCGGCCTCACGGTTGAAGAGACGGCTGCGGCATTGGGAATCTCGCCCGCGACCGTCAAGCGCGAGTGGACGATCGCCAAGGCGTGGCTTCATCGCGAGCTGATCGGTGAGCGGCCGCCAGATCAGCCTAATCCCTCGGACGCGTGAAACGCGCGCGTCCGAGCCAGCAGAAAATCTGAAGGGGACCTACCGGCCTGATGGCCCGGGCACCCGTTCAATCCGGTCGATCCGGCCGGACATGGCATCAAGCCGGACACGGTCGCCAGTCTTCAGGCGCCTGGTCGCATGCTTCACGTTCGCGATCGCCGGCAATCCGAATTCGCGCGCAATCGTCGACGCGTGCGACAGCACGCCGCCGACCTCCACGATCACGCCCGAGGCCAGCGTGAACAGCGGCGTCCAGGAGGGATCGGTGGCCGGCGCGACGAGGATGGCGCCGCGCGTCATGCGTTCGAAGTCGGCAGGATCGCGAATCACGACGACTTGCGCTTCGACGCAGCCGCCGCTGACCGGCAGCCCGGTGAGGCTCTCGCCATCAAGATCGGCGACGCCGCTTACCGATGACGCTCTGAGCAGCCGCGGCAGATCCGCTTCCTTCATCAGCAGCGGCATCCGCAGCGTGCGATACCGCTCCTGCTCGGCTCGCTGCGCCGCCACGATTTGCCGCAGCGTCCCGGGAGGCGCCGTACCTGCGATCACCGCCCCGATCTCCGCCAGGTGAACAAGGAAATAGTCGTTCCGATCGTCGAGCCAGCCGCGTTCGACGAACCGATCCGCGAGGACGATGTGCCAGCGTCGCACTACGCCCAGTACGCGCATCGAATCGGATCGAACCCGCTCGCGCCAGACGTAATAGCGCTTGATCGTAGCCACCGCGCGGCGAACTCTTGGGAGCGTGACCTGGCGCTGCCACCAGCTCAGTCGCTCGGTGAACGCCGTCCAGGCGGCGGCCGCCGCGCGCTCACGGCTGCCCTCTTCCGGGCCGCCGGCGGCAGGGGCATCGTCCAGCAAATGCGCTCGGACCGCCTGAAAGATTGGTGTCGGGTCCTCGTTGTAGCGCGGGAGCGCCCAATCGGACTCGTAGTGCCCACGATGGCCATAGTTCTCGAGAAACCGATCGAAGGCCGCAAGGAATTCCGTGCCTTCCACTGCCGCCCGAAGCCGTTGATGGTCGCCGGGCCCGCCCTCGGCCAGGATGCGGCGGACGCGCGGATCCCGCCGCGCGGAGCCAGCCAGCGCAACCAGATCGAACGCCTGCTGGGAGCTGACTGACCGCTCGCCCGCGGCGAGCTGCGGATAGACGAGGTGTTCGAACGGAAACCCGACGCGGTCGCAGGTCCGCCGTACGGGCGTTTCATGGAAGAGCACGTTGGCAAGCAGCATCACGGTCTGCAGTTCCGATGGACCTTCGCGGCGCCACGCCTCGAGTGCCGACCAGAGCTCGGCGTCGGTCAACCGCGACGGGTCGACGGCCTTCGCTTGCGCGAGAGCCAACGCGATCCGTGACAGCGTCGCGTGAACGATCGGTGCCGCCCGCAAATGACGCCATGCGAGGCGCGCAAAATCGGGAAGCGCGCGGAGAACGTCGCCGGCCGGCGGCCGCGTGGCGATCTCGTCCTCGGCGGAGATCGCTTCGGCGTGTCCCATCGATCGGAGCATTCCTGCCGGTGCCATACCGCCCGCCCGGCAGACGCGGCGCACCTGCGAGAGGTTGAAGTACAACCGGCCGCCGAACGTCTTGACCAGAGGCCCGAGCTCCGCTTCGGGCGCGGCCAGTCGCCCGAGACTGAGGCGCTCGGCCGCGTTCAGCAGCTCCTCAAAGGCGGCCAGCGCCTGGGGTGAGGTCAGGTCCGGCAGCACCTCCGCGAGGTTGGCACGCGTCCACTCGATGTCCGCCGCGTGCGCAGGTCTAATCGCCGTGACCGGCCGCGACTGCACGATCCAGAACCCGGCTTCGTCGCGGCACCATTCCACGTCCTGGGGCGCGCCATAGTGCGCCTCGATCTTCTGCAGGAGCGACGCGAGATCGGCGATCTCATCGTCGCCCATCGCTGGCCCGCTGCTGGCGCTGTCGCCGGTGCGTCGCAGGATCAGGTCGCCGGTGCCCTTGCGAACGATGTACTCGTCGGGGTCGATCGCGCCGCTGACCAGTGCTTCGCCGAGCCCGCGCGCGGCGTTGATCACGATCTCGTCGCCCTGTCCGGTGAGCGGGTTGACGGTGAAGGCGACACCGGAAACGACTGCCGGGACCATCCGCTGAATCAGCACGCCGATTTCGATCAAGTCGACGTCCACTCCGCTTGCTTGCCGATAGGCGCAGGCGCGCGGCGATCGAGCAGACGCGCGGCACGCCGCAACGGACGCGGCGAGCTCACTTCGCGTCACGTTGAGGTGGGTTTCGTGGATCCCCGCGAACGACTGTGCCGGACTGTCCTCGCCGATACCCGACGATCGGACGGCAAACAGGCAGTCGGAGGGCACGCGCTCGAACCATTCATGAGACGCGACCGCGGCGATCGCTTCTTCCGGCGCATCGGCGAAGAGCACGAGACCATCGGGCACCGGAAATCCGGCCTGCTTCAGGCGGGCGCAATTGAAGGCCTTGCCTCCGGCACGCGCCGCATCAGACGCACCAAGTCGATCGAGGGGAGCGAACGGCTCCCGATGAGTGGCCATGGGCGAGACGGTACTCTACTGTGAGTTGGAGAGTTGGAGAGTTGGTGAGTCAGGCGGGCCTAAAGGCCCGCACTACGTCTGCCCCCACTACCGCCCGCCGGCGCCGGTCGAACCGATGCCCGAGCCTGGTTCGAGACGGAGGATGCCGCCCGCATTCGAATCGACGGCCAGGTAGATGAAACCGTCCGGGCCCTGGCGGACGTCGCGAATGCGCTGGCGCATCTCGGTGAGCAGCGTCTCCCGGCCGAGCAGGCCGCCCTTCTCGTTGAAGGCGAGGCGGTGCAGCGCCAGCCCAGAGAGCCCTCCAACGAAGATCTGGCCTCGCCACTGCGGGAACTTGTCGCCCGTGTAGAAGAGCAGGCCGGAGATGCCGATCGAAGGCAGCCAGGTGAGCATCGGCTCTTCGACGCCTTCCTTCGTAGGATGCAGGCTGACGAGTGCGCCGTTGGGGCCGTACTCGCGCCCGTACGACGCGACGGGCCAGCCGTAGTTCTTGCCCGCCACGAGAATATTCAACTCGTCGCCGCCCTGCGGTCCGTGTTCGCTCGCCCAGACGGCGCCGGTCTGGGGATGAATCGCGAGCCCCTGCGGGTTCCGGTTGCCATACGTGAAGATCTCAGGCTTGTGCCCGGGCGTCTTGAGGAACGGATTGTCGGGATGGGGCGCGCCCTCCTCGGTGAGCCGGAGCACCTTGCCGCCGTGGATGGCGAGGTTCTGCGCCCGCTGCCGATCGCCGCGCTCTCCGATGGTCATGTAGAGCGCGCGGTCCGGCCCGAAGGCCAGCTTCGATCCAAAGTGCGGGTTCCCCGTGTTGCAGTTGTCCGCGACGAAAAGGTCCCGGCCGTCCACGATCGCCTTTCCGTCGAACCGCCCCCGGAAGAGCGCGGTCGTCGCGCCCTGATCGCACGGCTTGGAATACGTGAGATAGAGGAACCGGTTTTCGTTGAATCCCGGATGTGGCAGCACTTCCAGCAGGCCGCCTTGACCGGTGGCCCAGGCGGTTGGAACCCCTGCAATCGGCTGCGGATCGAGCGCGCCGTTCCGCACGAGGCGCAGGCGGCCGGGGCGCTCGGTGACCAGCATGTCGCCGTTTGGCAGGAAGGTCATGCTCCAGGGGTTGGCCAGCCCCGCGACGAAAGGAACGACACGATACCTGGTGCCACTCAGTTCAAAGTCCTGCGGCTTCGCCGGGAACGGCAGCTGCGGGACGCGATCGAAGGCGCCGGGCGGTGGTGTGCCGACCTGGGGCTGCGCGGGAGTGACGGCGGTCGCGGCGACGAGTGCCGCGACGGTCAGGAACAGGCGAGCTCTTCCGACGGTGGACATCACTCGTCAATCTTACAGGTTCCTTACAGCGCAAGACCGGCGAGGGCAATAGCTCAGCTGGCGGAGACCCGAGCTGTTGCTAGTGCAGCAAGTCGGGCGTTTTGCCGATAGACCAGTCGCGGATTATTCCCGCGCCTTCGTCAGCGTGCATGAAGCTTCTCTACTTCGGCAACGAACGGCTTGACGCGCAGAACCTGGCCACGGCTCTGCGCGCGTCGGCACCCGATTGCACGGTCTCATGGACGTCGCGTGTCGACCGCGCCACGAAGTGGATTGCCGAGAACAGCGATGTCGCCACGCTGGTGGTGGAATCCCAGATCGATCGCGAAAGCTGGCTCTCGCTCGTAACGTGCGTGCGCGGCATCGCGCCACGGCCTATGGTCATCGCCGTCGTGCCTGAAGGAACGGGGCCGGACCCCGCCTCATCCAGTGCGGGAGCGGATCACTACGTCGAGAGGAACTCCCCACAATTTCGCGACTTGAACATGCTCGTCGTCCGCGCGGCGGCGGGCGCGCGCCCGCCTTCGCTCGATGCATCTCCGACGAGCTCCGGCGCGGCAGGCCCGCCACCGCTCGCTGCTTCTCCGACGAGCGTCGGCGTGGCAAGCCCGCCTTCCCCCGTTGCAGCTGCGGCGAGCTTCGGCGCGGCAAGCCTGCTGCTCGATCTCGAACGAAAGCTCGCGGACGCCAATGCCGCGCTCACGGAAGCCGAACGACGCCATGCGGCAGCGATGGCGGCCGCAGCGGAACAGCTGGCCGGGCGTCAGCTCCAGTACGAAGTCGCCACCGCGGGGACGGCGGCCAGGTGGGAAGTCGTCGACGAACAGCTGCGTGCCGCGGCGATTGAAGCGGAAAGCGCCCGCCAGAATTACACGTTGGCGGCCGCAAAGATCGATCGCCTCTCACAGCGGGAATCGGAACTTACGTCGCAGCTTGCCGCGGCGGCCGCCAAGCACGACGCCCTCGAACGCCGGCTCGTGGACGCGGATGCCGCCGTCGAAGCCGCCAGGGCGCGTGCGGCTCAGGAACGGCTTGAAGCCTCCGACCAACTGGCTGAGCGACAGCGCGAGCTCCAAGCCCAAATCGACACCGAGCTCAATAAGCGCGTCGCCGTAGAGGGCGCCCTCGCCCAGGCCGCACGTGCCCGCGATGAAGCGGAGGCGCGACACGCGTCGGCGATGGCCGATGCGGCAGCGCAGCTGCGCGAGCTGGATGCGGCGCTCCGGGTATCCCGGCAGGATCACGAATCGAGCGACGCCGAAGTCAAGCGTCTCGGCGCATGCGAGGCGGAACTGAGCTCGACGCTCGCCGAGGTCAGGACGAGCCACGGCAACGTGGAACGTCGACTGGCGGCGACGGAAGCCGCGTATCAGGACGCCGAAGCGCGCGCGACGCTCGAGCGCCTGACAGCGACCAGGAAAGCGGCGACCCGCGAGGCGGAGCTCGAGGGGCAGATCCGCCGGGAGCGGGAGGCACGGGCCGATCTCGACCGGGCGCTGGCCGAACGGGAGACCGCGCAAGGCGAGCTCCAGCAGCGTTTCGATCGCGAGCTGGCTCAAAGCGCGGCGGATCGAGTTCGCCTGACCGAACAAATGAGCGAGGTCGAGCGTGTCCTCGCGCAGGTGCGGGCCGAACGCCAGTCGGCCACCACCGAGGTTGCGCGCCTCTCGCAACGCGAAGCCGACCTGTCTTCCAGGCTTACTGGCGCGGCCGCCCAGCTTGCCGACGTCGAGGCGGCCCGCCAGGCGATCGAGAGCCAGCTGACCGAGTCGACGAAGGCGGCGGTCACTCGCGACGCGGAGCTCGCCGCGCAGATTCAGCGGGAACGGACGGCGCACGAGGCCGCGCTCGCCGCGGCCGCGGAGCAACTCACCGAGCACCAGTCTCGTGCTGATCAGGAGCTGTCGCAGGTCGCGGCGGATCGCGACCGTCTGACCGAACAAATGAGCGAGGTCGAGGGCGTCCTCGCGCAGGTGCGGGCCGAGCACCACTCGGCTACGGAGAAGGTCGCGCGTCTGACGCGACGCGAGGCCGACCTGTCCGTTCAGCTGGACGGCGTGGCCGCCCGGCTCGCCGACAGCGAAGCCGCCCGCCAGACCGTCGAGGGCGGGTTGGCCGAGGCGATCAACAACTCGGCAGCACGCGAAGCGGAGCTCGACGGGCGGATCAAGGGAGAACGGGACGCGCGCACCGATCTCGAGCGGACGTTGGCCGAGTCGGAGGCTGCATGGGGCGCAGCGCACCAGGAGTACGAGACAGCCCTCGGCGCCGCCGCCCACGCGCTCGCCGAACAACGGGCCCGTTTCGATCAAGAGCTGTCCCAGACGTCGGCGGATCGTGACCGTCTGACCAACGAGCTCGAAGCTGTTCTCGCGCGGGCGCGGGCCGATCACCAGGCGGCCACCACCGAAATCGCGCGCCTGACGCGGCGTGAGGAGGACCTCACCTCGCGACTGACCAGCGAGGCTGCCCGGCTCGTCCAGGTCGAGGCCGCCCGCCGGGCCATCGAGCGTCAGTTGGCGGAGAGGACTAGCGAACTCCACGTCGCGAACGACCGCGCGGCACGCGAGAGCGCTGAAGCGGCAGCCGTCAAGGCTGACCTCGAGGCGCGGCTGACCCGAGAGATGGACACACGCCGCGCGGTGGAGCGAGTGGTCGAGGAGACCCGCGCGGCGGCCGCCGAGGCCGAGCGCGGCTTCGAAGAACAGGCTGATGGCCTTCGCGTCGAGGCGCGCGAGCAGCGGGAACGCTTCGAAGCTCAGATCGATCAGGAGCGAGCAGAGCACCAGAGGCAGCGGACGGAGCTACAAGAAGGCAACGCCTCGCTCGCGCGCGAGCGCGATGGACTGCGACAGTCGCTCGCTGCCGCCCAGGAACACTCGCGGCAGCTCGACGTCCAGCTGCGTGAGACGCGTGTGCATCTCGATGAAGTGGCCGAGGCCGCTGATGCCAACAACCTGCGGCTCACCGCCGGGATCGCCGAATCCGAGCGCCTGCTCGACGAGGCCCGCACCGAGCACCAGGCGACACTCGATCAGCTGTTCAGCGAGCACACGAACGTCGTGTCCGCGCATCGAACCGAGATGGATCAGCTGCGCGAGCAGCTTGCCGCCGCGGCTCGCGATCTGGAGGGCACGAGGCAGCAGCTGAATGTCGTGCAGGCCGAAGCCGACACGATGCCGCGCCTGCGCCGCGAGCTCGAGGAGAGTCGATCCGAAATCGGACGGCTGTTCCAGCAGTCGGGGCTGGCGATGTTCCGCTGCACGCGAAACGGCGAAGTCAGGCAGGCCAATCGCGCGGCCATGACCCTGGTCGGCCGTCGAACCATCGACGAAATGCGCGGCGCGCAGTTCGCTGCCGCCGTGTTCGAGGATCCCAACGGTTTGTCGTGGCTCATCGAGCGCTGCCTGAGCTCACGCACGAGGGAGTCGATCGAGGCCACCTGGCGGCGCAAGGATGGAGGCCGTCTCTTCGTACGCCTGTCGGCGTACGCCTGCTCGACGGACCTCATCGAGATCATCGCCGAAGACTTGACGCGCGTCCGCGCGCTCCAGGAGCGGCTTGGACAGGCCCATCGCATGGAAGCCGTCGGCCGGATCGCCGGGGATGTCGCCGTCACCTGTGGCAATCTGCTCAACGACGTCCATCAACAGGTGCAGGAGTGGATCACGACGGCCGGCACGACCGCCGCTTCACGTCAGCAGGGTCAGCAGCTCCTCGCGGATGTGACGCGCGCGGCCGGCATGCTGAGGCAACTCTCAGTCTACGGCGACGAGCAGGCCCGTCCGGCGGCGGTCGCCGATCTGAACACCGTCATCCACGATCTCGAGCCCGTGCTGCAACGCGTGGCCGGAGACGCCGTCGCCGTCGCGGTCCAGCTGCCGGGCAGGTCGTCCCGCCTGAGCGTCGATGTCGGCACCGAACGAATCGAGCGCCTGCTGGTGCATCTGGCCAGCTACGGGCGATCGCGGATGGCGTCCGGCGGGCAGCTGAAGATTGAGCTGGGGACGACCGTCGTGGATCGACGCTTCGCCGCCAAGCACCCCAACGTCCGCCTTGGCCCTCACGCGCTGATTACGGTGACCGAGACCAGGGACACCAGTCACAAGACGGCCACGCCCGCGTCCGGCAGTCCGGACCCGAAACCACGGATCGACTTCGGGACCCTTCAGGGTCTCGTGGGCGGATGCGGTGGCCACCTGTGGATGACTGTCCAGCCGGAGGGGGACCTGATCGCGAAGATTCGTCTGCCGCTGCAGCTGCCCTCCCATGACGAGGTGGGAGCGCGCACGCTCGTCGCCCGCGGCGGGCGCGTCCTCACCCGCTTGTTCCAGCACTGACCTACTTCACGCGAATGCTCTTGATGATCACCGGCTCGGCCGGCACATCTCCCGGTTGCGTCTTGACCCCTTCGATCTTGTCGACGACGTTCATGCCGCCCACGACCTTGCCGAACACGGCGTAGCCGTAGTCGCGCACCTTGTGGTCGAGAAAACCGTTGGTCGTCCCGGTGTTGATGAAGAACTGCGACGTCGCGCTGTCGACGACAGTCGTCCGCGCCATCGTGATCGTCCCGCGCTCGTTCTTGAGGCCGTTGGCGGCCTCGTTCTTGATCGGCGGCCGCGTCGGCTTCTCGCGCATGTCCGGCGTCATCCCGCCGCCCTGGATCATGAATCCCTTGATGACACGGTGAAAGATCGTGCCGTCGTAGTGGCTGGCCTTCACGTACTGGAGAAAGTTCTCGACCGAGAGCGGCGCCTTGGCCGGATCGAGCTCGACGGTGATGTCGCCGAGGCTCGTGGCGATCACGACGACCGGGTTCTTCGACTGGGCCGCCGCGGGCGAGCCTCCGACGGCGGCAAAAGCAGCGAACACTCCAAGTGCATAGGCAAGGCGTTTCATGACGCTCCTTCCATAGAAAGACGTGCAGCCAGGCGACCGATGGTCCGGATCATTCTAAGTGCTACGATGCTCGTCGGTCCACGACGGCCGGGCCTTATGGAGGAAATGCAACCACGAAGACTCGAAGCCGCGAAGAAGGAGAAGACCGAGTGAGTCAGTACGATCAAGGAGTGCCCCGGAGCGCAGTTCGAAGCTCCGCGCTCCGGGGTTGAGTTCGGTTATTTCCCCGGTGCCCCGCGGCCGGTGCCGCCCTGCGGCGCGCCGCCTCCCGTACCGCGGCCTCCACGGCCCTGGCCGCGATAGCTGGACACTGGCGGCAGATAGGATCCGGTGCCGGCCGGCGGAGCAGGAGCGGCCTCGACCTTGTGCTTCAGCGTGCCGATGCGATCGATCGTCGCGGTGATCTCATCGCCGGCGACCAGCCACACCTGCGAACCGCGAACCGACGTCCCCATGCCGACGCCGCCTGAGGTGCCGGCGCCGATGACGTCGCCCGGCTGCAGGGTGACGAGCGAGGACGCGTACTCGATGACTTCCCAGACCGAATGGATCATGTCCGACGAGTCGGACTGCTGCCGCTGATCGGTGCCGACCAGCAGCGTCTGTTTCAGGTCGGTCATCGGGTTGCCGAAAAACTCCTTCGGGACGATGAACGGACCCATCGGGCCGAAGGTGTCCTGACCCTTCATGACGAACCAGTCGGTACCGGCGCTGAAGCCGCCTGGAGGCCGTCCTCCACGGTCCGAGATGTCGAGCATGACCGTATAGCCGAATACATGGTCTTGTGCCTTCGGAGCGGGCACGTACCGCGCCCGCTGGCCGATGACCGTCGCCAGCTCGATCTCCCAGTCCAGTTCCGTCCGCCCATGCGGAATGAGAATCGTCTCTCCCGTGCCGATGACCGACGAAGGCGCCTTGAGAAACATGTACGGGACGCCGCGGTTCGCCTTGCGGGCGGCGATCGACTTGGCGCGCTCTTCAGGCGAACCGGTCTCGTTGATGTGGCTGTAGAAATTCACCGCCGTCATCATCATCATCCTCGGCCGCGGGATTGGCGACAGCGTCCGGACCTGGCTCAGCTCGCGCACGTATTCGGGCCTCGTTCCCTCGAGGGCCTTGCTCTGGACGAGGTCGTTGACGATGGCATAGATGCGGCCCTTGAGGCCGTTCTCGTAGTCGTTGATGAGCCCCACCATGCCGGACGGCATGGTGCGCGCCGGAAACGAACGTGATTTCTGCAGGGCGGCATTCGCCTGGGCGAGATCCACGACCAGCGCGTCGCGAAGCACGAGCCCCACCCGCTCGGCGTTCCCGATGAGGAACGTGCCGACCTTGAACGGCTCGGCGCTCTTCGTGGCCGTGCCGGCTTGCGCGTACGTCGCGGCCGGGAAGGCCGTGACGGCGGCCAGCAGCACGAGAAGACGTGTCATCATGTCCTCCGTAAGAATGAAAGCAAAACCAGCGCTACTGATTACGTGACGCTCCGGCCAAAGTCAAGCGGAGCGACACCGGCGAAGCGCGAAGTTCCTTACGGAGAACACTTTTGAATCCCGCGGCCCTCGTGGTTCTCGTGCGGGGCCTCAACGTCGGCGGTCACAGGAATTTCCGGCCCGCCGTGCTCGCACGGCAGCTTCAGCACCTCGGGGCGATCAATGTCGGCGCGGCAGGGACCTTCGTGATTCGTCAGCCGGTCGGCCGCAAACGGCTGCGCGCCGAGATCGCGCGACGGATTCCGTTCGAGGCCGAGATCGTGATCTGCGACGCCGCGGACATCGTCTCGTTGATGGGGGAGGACGTGTTCACGCGCTACCCGGCGCGGCCCGACGTGGTCCGATTCGTGAGTGTGCTGGCGCGAGCGCCTCGCGTCGAGCCCGGGCTGCCACTGACGCTACCGAGCCGTGGCCGCTGGCTCCTGAAAGTGCTCGCGCGCCGGGACCGGTTTGTGCTCGGCCTGTACCGCCGCCACATGAAGGTCATCGGCTATCTGGGTGCGCTGGACCGCATGTTCGGCGTACCCGCCACGACGCGCAACTGGAATACCATGACGGCGATCGCGAAGGTGCTCTGACATCTATGCCTTACCTCTTTGCCTACGGCACCCTTCAGCAGGCCGACGTGCAGCGCGCCACGTTCGGGCGGCTGCTGGAGGGCGAGAACGACGCGCTGGTCGGGTTCGAGCAATCGACCTCGAGAGGCCATCTGAACGTGAAGCCCACCGGGCGGCCGGACGATCGCGTGCCGGGGCTGGTGTTTGAGATCACCGACGCGGATCTGGCAGCAGCTGATCGGTATGAAGAACGCGCCGAGTTTGCGCGGATCGCCGGGACGCTCGCGTCTGGAAAACAGGCGTGGCTATATGTCGACTCCGGCTCCCGGCCCGAGTTGCGCCGACCCAGAATCGACCAGCAGCAGTAGGAACCGGGCGGGCGCGGGCGCACCCGCCCTTCAGACGTGTTCTACTTGGACACCATCTTCAGCTCGGCCGCGGCGATCGTCGTGGCGCCGCCGGCCGTCGTCACGTCGCCCGTAATCGACACCGTGTGGCCCATGTGGGCGACGAGCTTCGCGTTGTTCTCGGCGGCAAGACCGCCCTTGACCGTGTAGACCTTGCCGTCGGAGGTGAGCAGCGCCACGGGCTGACCTTTCTTGGCGCACATCGCCGCGCATCCGGCGACGTCCTTTCCTCCCATCTTGTGATCGTTGCCGGTCGCCGTCTTGTCGTGGTCGTAGCAGCTCTGGTCGATGAGCTTGCCAGTGATCGTCTCGGTCGCCGCGCCGGCCTGTACGCCGAACGCGACGAAGACCGCCGCCGCTAACAGGCCCGCAAAGAACGTCTTCATCCGAAACCCCTTTCTGAAAATCGCCGGGTCTGAAAGGCCCGGCCTCGCGACCCGGCAGGCTTATACGCCTCGATCCGACGGGTGTCAACCTCAGCGATCACCGCGATCCCGGCAAGAGCCGGCGATCCGCGTCGAGCGGGACGCCGAGACGCACCAGGACGATCTCGGTGTCGTCGGCGGCGAGCGGGGCGCTGCGGTTTTTGCTCCGGCTGCGCGCGCGCCCGTTCGAGAACGGGAAGTTGTTGTCCGACGCGACGAGCAACGTCGACGCGTCGACCACGTGCACCGACTCGATCGTGTAAAAGGGCAGCTGGAAGAAGTCTCCGTCACCGCCAATCTTCGACGGGTCGGGGATGGCGAGCAGGTCGACGAGAAGCGTCTTGCCGAGGTAGCCGTCCTGCCGCGGCGCCTGAGAGAGGTCGAGCAGGAAGACTTTCTTGAAGCGCGGCGGCGTCAGGTCGTCGCCGTGGTTGTCGCGCTCGATCACCAGCAGGTGCCGATCGTTCACCGCCTTCAGTTCGCCGATCGAGACCGGGCCGGGAGCCGGCGCGGCTCGGTCCGGGTACACGCGCGCTCCCGAGGCGTCGTTGAGGCTCGCCAGGTTTACCTCCTGGCTGGGCATCTCCAGTCGCAGCTTGAGGAACGCGGCCGCGAACGCGCGTTTCGCGATGTCGTAGACGTAGATTCTCAGATCCTGCGGGTCGTCGCCCGTCACGGCGCCTTCCAGCAGGGCGTAGAGGCGCGTCCCATCGGGGCTGATCGCCAGTCCTTCGAAGCCGCGGCTTGCGGCCAGCGTCGGCTGCTCCGCGCGCGCTCGGTCGGCGATGTTCAGGAACGGGTTCTGCGGGGAGCGTACGCGCGGCACGCCGATCGGCGCCTCCAGCACGCGTCCATCCGCGGCCGTGTGGACGAGGAACGGTCCGAACTCATCGCCGATCCAGAACGTGCCGTCGGGCGCGCGTACGAACGATTCCGGATCGAGATCGAAGCCGGTGAGGATCCGGCTCGCTGCTGCGCCGCAGGCCGGCGGCGGTGCGGACAGGACGTTGAAGGAGAAATCGGGCAGCGGGCTGCCGTTTCCGGGATCGCAGACGACCGTCCAGGGAATGCGCCGGTCAGGATCGCGCAGGACGATGCTGTCGAGCACCAACGGACCGCTGGGATCGTTCCAGCGCGGATCGACGCGATGGATGACCAATTGAAAGTCGGCCGAGTTGCCGCGCGCTCCAGCGCCGTTGTCGGCGAGCGCCCACCACGTGCCGGCGTCCGCCGGCACCATGCTCGAGAATCCCTGGATCGGCTGGCCGGTCAGATACGGCCCCGAGGCCGGACCGGAGACGCCATTTCCGCCGGCTGTCGCACGCTCGTCGGCTGTCAGGAACGCTCCTGACGGGGGCGAGCCTGCGCGAAAGGTGACCGCGGCAAGAACGCTGCGCGCCACCAGGAGCGTCTGCTGCCGGTCGACCGCGCCCGCCGTGCACCCGATGGCTCCGAGGATGATGGCCGCGCCTGATAACATGGATGACGCCACGTGCGAGGAGGACATCACGATGACGCGAATTATCGCAGCCTTGTTCGCTTTGGTCGCAGTCGTTCTCCTGCCTAGTCATGCGCAGGCGCAGGCGTCGAAGCCGGCGGCGGCCGTGCCGCGAACGCCAGACGGGAAGCCCGATCTGCAAGGTTTCTGGGACTTTCGTACCATCACCCCACTCGAGCGGCCGGCCAGCCAGGCCAACAAAGCCGTTCTAACAGAAGAGGAGGCCAGGGCGCTCGAACAACAGAACGCCGTTCGGCGCGAGCGCGCCTCCGCTTCGAGCGAGCCAAGAACGGGCGCACGGCCGCCGGGCGGCGGCGGCCAGGCCGTCGGCGCCTACAACGATTTCTGGATTGATGGCGGCGCGGCGGTGGTGGGTGACCGGCGCACCTCGCTGATCATCGATCCGCCAGACGGCCGAGTGCCGGCGGCTGTGCCCGGTGCGTCACGTCAGGCCGGTTCCCTGATCGAAGACCTGGCGGCCGTGCCGCCGATTCGTGTCCTCGCAACTGGCGCGAGAGCGGACGGTCCGGAAAGCCGTGGTCTTTCAGAGCGCTGCCTGATCGGCTTCAACTCCGGGCCGCCGATGGTGCCGAGCGGGTACAACAACCACATGCAGATCGTGCAGACCTCGAGCCACGTCGCCATTCTCAACGAGATGAATCACGACGTCCGGATTGTCCCGCTCGACGGCCGTGCGGCGCTGCCGGGCTCGCTGCGCCAATGGGCGGGCGTGTCCCGCGGCCATTGGGAAGGCGACACGCTGGTCGTGAGGACGACGAACTTCACCGACAAGACCGCGAGCTTCAGTCCGAGCGTCGCGACCGCGGTGGGTTCGGGCGCCACGCTCACGCTGATCGAACGGTTTCGACGCGCGGACGCCACGACGTTGCACTACGAGTTCACCGTCGAGGACTCTTCAACCTTCACGCGACCATTCACCGCGCTCGTGCCGATGCAGAAGTCGGATCAGCCGGTGTTCGAGTACGCGTGCCATGAGGGCAACTACGGCCTGATGAGCATCCTGCGTGGCGCGCGCGCCGAGGAGGGCGCGCAAAACGGACAGCGGTGAGACGCCGGGCGTGCAAGGCCCACTACACGCCGGGCCTAAAGGCCGGCCTACTTCTGATCGGATGCCCGCGCGCCTTTGAGCATGTTCGGCATGCTGTAGTTCCCCTCGTGGCATGCATACTCGAAGATACGCTCGCTGGAACGCGTCATCGGGAGCTGGACCGTCCACGGCTTCGTCCAGGTGGCGGAATCGGTCACCGTAAATTCGTAGAGCAGCGTATCGTCGGCCACTCGGGTGAACTTCTCGACGAGGTGCATCCCCGCCGTCGACCCGCCGCGCGCGATGATGCTGCCGCTGAACGATGACTTGTCGGTGAAGTTGGTGGTCTCGACGACGAACGTGTCGCCCTCCCAGCGGCCGCGTGAGTCGCCGAGCCAGAGCCGCATGCTCTGCGGCAGATGCGGCCGGCCGTTCAGCGGCACCACCCGCGCTTCGTGGATCATCTCGGTGTGCAGGACCACGTAGTCGCGCGTCTGCAAAATCTGCAGGTTGTTGTTGTACGCGTTCGACAGGATCGGCGGCCCGGAACTGAAGCCGACGATGCAGCGTTCCGACAAGCCCAGATGCTCGGGGCCATCGACGATCGCGCCGAGGACGACGCGCTCGGTGATCGGAGGCAGCCTGGGTCCGGTCGCCCGCTTTTGCGCGTCGGGGGTCAGCGGCGGCATTCGGCCGTCGGGTGGATCGACGATGAGCGACGTGCGCCTCGTGCCGATCACCTTCGTGCCATAGTCCCACCAGAAATCGTTGTAGGCGGTCTCGACGTCCTGGCGCGCCTGGGCGCTGCGGTTGTCCTTGTTCTGGCGCTCCCTCTGCAGGCGCTCGAAGGCGGCGGCTTCCTCGGCGGTGAGCACCGCCTTGTCCGCGAGCTCGCGCGGGCGCTCGAGCGGCGTCAGCGTGCGAAAGTCCCACACGCCCTGAAGATCGGGCCGGCCATCAGGAGTTCGCGGTGTCTTGGGGTCGGCCGCCCGCTGCGCAGCGATCGGCACGGCGAGGCAGAGGACAACGAACGCCGCCGCCCACGATTCGAGTTTCATTGCCAGGCCTCCTGAAAACGCCGTCCGCGTGTGGCAGTGATCATAAGAGAAGTGTCAAGGAGCGTACGCGTTCACCACTCGAGGACCTCCAGGCGAACCCGGGTGCGTCCCTGTCGAACGAACCCGAGGCGCTCGGCGGCTCCCCGCGACAGATCGAGGATGACGCCTTGCTTCCGCTGCGGTGGAGCGGGACCGCGATCCTGGACACGCACTTCCACGGACCGGTTGTTGGCCAGGTTCGTCACCCGGAGGCGCGTGCCAAACGGGTAGCTCGGATGTGCGGCGACCATCGCGTTCATGTCGAACGGCTTACCGCTGGCGGTGATCTTTCCTTGGAAGTCCTTGCCGTAGTACGAGGCGAGGCCTGTTCGTGTTTCCAGAATCCGGGTTGGCGTGGACGCTGTCGCCGTCGGGACCCGCCGGGCGCAGGCAGACGTCAATGCGGCAATCGCCAGAATCGCAACCGAGACAGACCGTGCGCGCATCATACCGATTATCGTTCCCGCGGCCGGCTTCGATAAGTGGTCCCGATCCCACCCAGGCGCGTATAGTTCATCAGTTTTGCACGACTACGCCATTCATCTTCGCAAGGATGTCGGCGTTCCACTTGCCGTCATGCGGCGGCAGGTTAACGCTGCCGAGCTTTCGCGAGTGGTCCCGGAATGCTGCGGGCTCGTCTGGAATGCGGTGCGGGCGCAGGACGCACGAGGTGGCCGGCACGTCGCGCTTTATTGGGATGCGAGCATCCGGTTGGAAGTGGGTGTCGAGCTTCTCGGGCCATTTGTCGAAACGGGCGAGGTCGTGCGTTCCGCGACGCCAGCCGGTACGGTCGCCTGGACGACCCACTTCGGTCCGTACGGCAGTCTTGGCGCCGCGCACGACGCGGTCCGCCAGTGGTGCCGTGCCAGCAACTGGAGGCTCGCCGGTCCGAGCTGGGAGATCTATGGTCACTGGCGACGCGAGTGGAACGACGATGCGTCGCAGATTCGGAC
This sequence comes from uncultured Acidobacteriota bacterium, assembly GCA_963825245.1. Taxonomy (GTDB): domain Bacteria; phylum Acidobacteriota; class Vicinamibacteria; order Vicinamibacterales; family CAVVIG01; genus CAVREM01. Next base: position 162,224 of record CAWGSJ010000005.1, on the reverse strand, counting down.
CGACGTGTTCCATCAGGTAACTGGCGGCTAGGCCACCCTGGTGAGCCTCGTGAGGCCTGACATCAATGGTGAATGAATCATTTCTCCTGGGGCTCGTCGCCGCCGGTGTGATGGCATCGGCGATCATCCTTCAACTCCTGTCCCGGGATCGCCGCCAGGCGCGTACCGTGTCCCGGCTGGAGGGGAAGCTGGATGCGCTGTTGAAACACGAGGGCGTTCAGTTCGATCCGTATGCCGACGTTGCGCCGGCCGTCCTCGACGCGCTCAGCCGCGGCAAGAAAATCGACGCCATCAAGGAGTACCGCGCCGCCACGGGAGCTGGGCTCCAGGATGCCAAGGAGTATGTGGAGGAGCTGCAGCGTCGAGCCAGCCTTCGCTAACCCGCCATGACGAATCCTGTCACAGACGTCAGCGCAATCGCGGACATACGCCAGCGGTTTGAGGCGTCCGAAAACGCTGGCGACATGGAAGTAACCGCGGAGCTCCTCGCCGACGATGCCGTGTCCATCGTGCCGGACTATCCCGTCCAGGAAGGGAAGGCGGCAATCGTCGGCTTCCTGCGCGAGATTTCGGGCTGGCTGTTGACCAGCTTCGACCGGCACATCACCTACGTCAGCGCCGAAGTAACCATCCTCGGCGACCTGGCGTTCGACCGCGGCACGTTCGCGTTCGACGTCTCGCGAAAGTCGGGCGGGCCGGTCACGCACGTGACTGGCAAGTACCTCTGGTTGCGCAGGCGGGAGGACGAAGGGCGTTGGAGGATGTCGCGCCTGAGGTCAGGGAAATCAGGCGCCTCGGCTCGGACGTTCTCCTGGCTCGGATCGTGGTCGGCATGGTGCCGCCGGGCAAGGCGGAGCTGAATCCGGCGGTGAACGCCATTCAGAGCCTGGTCGCTGCAGGGCGAGGCGCGGACATGCGTATCGCTCTTCTCCACAACACACCGGTGGCCTTCCACGGCCGGCCCGAACTGGCGGAGCAGCTCACGCGCGAGCTGACCGATGTTCTCCGCGGCGGGCGCACCATGACCGCACCGTAGTGTCCGGCTTCAGCCGGACCGGGAAGCTGGCGGCGCGGGCGGTATCATTGGTGGCTCGGATTGAAACCAGGAACCTCCGCGCCACGAAGCGAGAGACGGAAAGGATGATGGAGGGTGAAATCGCAGGCGCTCCTGATCGCAGTCGCCATGGCCACCGCGGGTTCAGCGCAGGTTCCTGGAATCAAGGCTCGGGGTGTCTTTGGAAGGTCGCGACCGCGCAGACCCGAACAGACAATGACAAGAGGGTTCACGTCATGAGCAGCGAACGGAAGCGCCGCGCACGCTCGGGCCGCCGCGCGTTCCTGAAAACGTCGGCGTCCGCAGGGGTTGGACTCGCCATCGGCGACCGCGCCGCGGCCCAGAGCGCGCGGCCGCGCAATCTCGGTCTCCCACAGATGACGCTCATCGATCTGAGCGTCTCGCTCGAGCACGATGCCGCGGGCGAACGGACCAAGCCGCGGATCGAGTACGTCACCCACGAAGCCGGTGGCCTCAAAGGCATGATGGACACGTTTGGCGCCGCACCCGCCGACTTCGTCTACTCCGGCGGCCATGGCTGGGCGGTGGAGAACCTGACCGTCGGCAGTCATACCGCGACGCACATCGACGCGCCCTATCACTACGGCGCGATGTCCGAAGGCAAGCCGGCGCGCCGCATCGACGAGGTGCCGCTCGAGTGGTGCTTCGGGCCAGGGGTCGTCGTCGACATGCGCCATCGACAGCCCGGCGAGGTCATCTCGATTGCCGATCTGCAGCAGAAGCTGCGGGCGATCGACTACACGCTGCAGGCTGGCGATATCGTGCTCATCCACACTGGCGCCGCCGATCGGTGGGGCACGCCGGAGTACTTCCGGCAGCCCGGGCTCGACCGCGACAGCACGCTGTGGCTCGTCAACCAGGGCATCCACATGATCGGCATCGATGCGTGGACGCTGGATCGCGAGTTCGCCGCGCAGATCGCAGACTTCAAGCGCACAGGAGACGGACGGCTCATCTGGCCGGCGCATTTCGCGGGGATCACGAAGGAGTACTGCCAGATCGAGAAACTCGCCAATCTGGAGCGTCTGCCCCGGCCGCACGGCTTTTACGTTTCGTGCTTTCCGGTCAAGATCAAGGGCGGCAGCGCGGGGTGGTGCCGCGCGGTGGCGATGGTGCCGCGATAGACGGCAGTCGGCAATCATCAGTCGAGAGTCGATAGTCAATCGTCACGGTACCGATTGATATGACTGGCGTTCCGACACCTCTCCCCATCAGGGTTCTCAGACAGGGAGACGAAGGCGTGCTCGACACGGTCGCTCCGGACGTGTTCGACGATCCGATCGATGCGCGAGCCGCACGGGAGTTCTTGGCCGATCCGCGGCATCGCCTGACGGTCGCGATCGACGATGGCGTGGTCGTCGGTTTCGTGTCCGCGGTCATATACGTCCACCCCGACAAGCCGGCTCCAGAGCTCTGGATCAACGAGGTGGGCGTGGCGCCAAGCCATCAGGGCCGCGGGATCGCGCGCCGACTGCTGGCATCGACGCTCGAGGACGCGCGCGCGTCAGGCTGCCGCGAGGCATGGGTGCTCACCGATCGGGTGAATCAAGCGGCGATGAGATTGTATGAAGCCGGCGGCGGGCAGGCGTCCGAAGGTCACGTCATGTTCACGTTCCGTCTTGATGGTCTTCGGGAAGAGCTATGACGCTCGGAGGTTGTGTATGGCTCACGGCAAGATCTGCTACCTCGAGATCCCCGCTCGCACCGGCGAGGATCCGCGGCGTTCTACAGCCTGGTAGTCGGTAGTCGGTAACCGGGTGCGCCGGTCAGCTGGAGCCCCGTCTCGACTTGCCTCTTACGCCGGTTTCACTCCATCCGAAGCGCGATCAGAGGGTCAACCGACGCCGCGCGACGGGCTGGACCGAACGCAGCGGCAAGCCCAGTCGTCGCGAGCAGCAGCAAGGCGCCTGCGTAGACCCTTGGATCGTGGGGCTGTACTTCGAAAAGGAATCCGCTCACCAGCCCCGCAAGACTCCACGCGCCAATCAAGCCGATGGCGATGCCCACCATCATGGTCAGCAAGGCGCTTCCGAGAACGGACCTGAGGATCGTCGAGGGCAGAGCGCCCAAGGCCATTCGAATCCCGATCTCCTGTGTTCGCTGGCTCACGACGTAAGCCATCACGCCGTAAATCCCTACACTCGCAATGCTGAGACCGAGAACTCCGAAGAGTGCGAGCAGCATCATGTTGAACCGCCGCTGTGCCACGAGCGAATCGAAGTAGTAGCTGAGGGCCTGTTCGTCGATACGCGTCGGCAACGCATCGGGGAACTCGGACCAGATCGCTTGCCTCACCGCGGAAAGGATTCCCTTTGCTCCTGACGTTGTCCGAACGACCAGCGTCGCGCCAAACACTCGACTTTGCGCGAGCGGCACAAACGCCTGCGTTCGCCAACCGGCCTCGGGACCATCATGGCGGATGTCTCCAACCACGCCGACCACTGTACGATTGCCGACCAGCCGAACGACTTTTCCGACAGCGTCCTCTCCCGGGAAATACCGTGCGGCCGCTGCCTGGTTGAGAATGACAACTGGCTCGCTGTTCTGGCTATCGGCCTCCGCGAACAACCGACCTCTCAACAGCGGTACCTTGAGAGCCCGGAAATAGTCCGGTGAAATCTGATTCAGGGCGATATCTGTGTTCCGTGGCAGTTCCCGGCCTGGAATCCCGAAATCGACTGTCTGGAGATCGCCGCGAAGCGGCAATCCGCCGCCAGCAAGTGAAGCAACCTCGACACCGGGCATTGCACGGACACGGTCCAGAACATTCATCAGCAGCTGACGATTGCGCTGCGCAGCTTGCTGGACGTCAACTGGCGCCTCGAGAACGCGCACTCGGACCGTCAACACATCTTCAGGATCAAGACCGAGATCGACATTGATCACTCGAGCAAAGCTTGCCAGGAACAGCCCCGATCCGACGAGGAGAACGACGGCGAGCGCGACCTCTGCGACCACGAGGGTTGAGCGAAGCACGTTCGTGCGAAGACTCGCGGTGCTCGTGCGCTCGGCCTGATTGAGTACACCGACGACGGTTGGACGCGAGAACTTCACGACCGGCGCCATGCCGAACGCGACGCCCGTCAGGACAGCCAGGATCCCCGTGGTCGCAAGGACCCGCAGATCAACGGCAATGGTGGCCGTGCGAGGCACCTCGGCCGGAATGATCGACCGAAGGAGATCGACGCCCCACCAGGCCACGGCAGTACCAAGCGCCGCTCCCATCAGGGAGAGGATGAGACTCTCGAGCAACAGGACACGCGACAAGTCCCAGCGCGACCCGCCGAGCGCTGCCCGAATGCCGAGCTCGCGGGTCCGAGCAGTCGCGCGCACCAGCATGAGGTTGGCAAGATTGACGCAGGCAATGAGCAGGACGAACGACACTGCGGCCAGAAGCATGATCATCCAGGTGCGGACACCCCGAGTCACGAACTCCCGCAGCGGTTCAACCCTGGCCACACGGTCTGCAAACCAGCGCGGCGTCTCGGCCGCAAGGCTCGCCATGATCTGATCCATCCGGGCCTGGGCGCGCTCGATCGACACGCCATCGCGGAGCCGACCGACGACGTGAAGGTTGCGGCCGAAGCTGTTGCCGCGCACGCGGTCGTCGCTGGTGAAGACGTACGGCACCCACACATCGGTGGGTTCTCTGACGCCAAGAACATACGTATCCACTGGGTACGAGAAGCCCGGCGGCATCACACCTACTACTTCGAACGACGCCTGCTGGCCCGGCAGATAGGCGCCAATGACGTTGGGGCTTCCGGCAAACCGTCGTTGCCAGAGGGCGTAGCTGATCACGGCGACGTTCCCGCGGCCTTCAACTTCGTCCTCGCGAGAGAACGGACGTCCAAGAACAGGTTGGGTTCGCAGCACCGAAAAGAACTCTGCGGTGAGGCGTTGGGCTCGAAGGTTCTCTGGAAGAGCGTTCCCCTCCCGCTTCAGGCTGATCTCGGCGTAGGCGACGGCTGCCAGACCGGTAAAGACGTCTTGTTGATCCCTCCAGTCAAGAAAAGTCTGAGGCGTCGTGAGGTTCAACGATGGCGGTGGGCTGTCTTTCGCGTTGAGCTCGCCGACCGCGACGAGGCGGTCGCTCTCCGGGAATGGCAGTCCGCGGAGGATGACCGCGTCCACCACGGAGAAGATCGCCGTCGTCGCGCCGATGCTCAGTGTCAGTACCACCAGCGCCACGCTCGTAAAGGCCGGCGTCCGTCGCAGCGAACGGACGGCATGACGAGCGTCGCGCCAGAGCACGTCGAGCCAGATCAGGCGGACGTCACGCACGGCTTGAGTGACATGTGTCAGGCCTCCGAGATCGCGCAGGGCCATCTGTCTCGCCTCGGCTGGAGATACGCCGCCCGCGATGTGGACCTCGATCTCCTGCTCGATATGAAACCGGAGTTCGTCTTCGGCTTCGGCGCTGATTCGGCGCCGTCCAGCAACTCCGCGAACGTAGGCGAGGAGGCGTGCGAACATGCTGGAAACTCCGCGCTGACGGATGGTCAGCCGGCTTGCAGAATCCTCTTCATGGAAAGCGCGAATTGGTCCCAACTGGCGGTTTCGGCATCCAAACGGCTGCGACCCGCAGGAGTCAGCTTGTAGATTCGGGCGCGCCGGTTGTTCTCGGAAGACGTCATCTCGGACTGGACGTCGCCGCTCAGCTCGAGTCGATGTAGCGCCGGGTACAGGGAGCCTTGGCTGGCATTCAGGCCCTCAAGCGAGATCTGGCGAATACGGTTCGCGATACCCCAGCCGTGATTAGGGCCGAGCGTAAGGATCTTCAGAATCAGCAGGTCGAGCGTGCCCTGGAGGAGGTCGGTCTTCGGCACTGTGTCCCCTCAAGCTTCGAGAGGAAGTATGGAGACTCTTCCCTCGGAGGTCAAGAGGAATATTGGCTCCCGTCTAAAGCATTGATTGGCAGGCTGCTCAGATTCATTATCGCTACTACTGGCGTTCTAATAATTAAGAAACTTAAGTCAGTACTTGAACTAATTAATAAGGTCCCGCGTATCATCTATCTATAGCGATGGGACATGACTGGCAGGAACTGAGCAAGCTCATCGGTCAGGCGCGCGTTGAGGTGGATCGGATTCGCCTGGCCGACACGGGGGTCGTGATTGAAGGCCCCTTCACCCTCCCGCCCCTCGCCCGGCTGCCCGCCGAGGACCAGGTGTTCGTCGCGGCGTTCGTGCGCTGCCACGGCTCCATCAAGCAGATGGAGAAGTACTTCGGCGTCAGCTACCCGACCATCAAGAACCGGCTGAACGAGATCGGCAGCCAGTTGACGTTCGTCGAAATCGAACAGGGATCGGACGCGGCCACGCCGGCGCCCACGCGCGGCGACGTGCTCGATCGGTTGTCGCGCGGCGAGCTGACCGTCGCACAAGCGCTCGAGCAGTTGAAACAGAAGTGAGGAGATGGTCATGAGCGACGAGACACGCAAGGTGCTCGAGATGCTGTCGCAGCGGCAAGATCACCGTTCAGGAGGCAGAGCAGCTGCTCCAGGCCGTCACGGTTTCCGCCGCAGATGAGAGAAACGACGAGAAAAATGGCGAGAAGGGGCCGAGCCGAGTACTTCCGCATCCTCGTCAATAAGCCGGCCCGCGACGGGAAGAAGGCGGAGAACGTCAACATCAAGGTGCCGATGACCGTCGTGCGCGGCGGGCTGCGCCTCAGCTCGGTGTTCCCCGGGCTGATGGGGAAGAAGAAAATCCAGTTGGACAACGGCACCGAGCTCGACCTGTCGAAGATTCACTACACCGACCTCGAGGCGATGATCAAGGACATCGGCGAGCTGACCGTCGACGTCGACGGCGACGCCCAGGTGCGCATCCGCTGCGAGTGATGCACGAGCGCCCATGAGCGAGCACCTCTTCGGGCACGGCCGGCTTTCGTACACCCAACTCGTGGCAGTCAGCGTCAAAATCGATGCGCTAAAACGTTAGAGGGGTGAGCGTCACCTACGGCGCGCCGCCGGCCATTCGCGAAAGATCGCCGGCAGCAGCCGCCGCGTGCCCCGAACGAGCGCCGTCACCTGCTGAAATCTCCGCGCGCGTCGATCGTCCCATTCGAACCCGTACGCCTGCCGCAAGTCGTCCGGCAGCAGGCCGACCGTGATCAACCCGCTCACCCAGAAAACAGGCGCGGCGAGCGCAATCCCTGGCGCGAGCAGCGCCGACGCCATCCGCCGCGCGTCCTCCCCGACGCAGATCTCGCCGCGGGAGCGCATCTCTCGCATGAACTCCGACACGCTGGCCTCGTCCGACGGCACCGCGTCCGCTGGCGCGCCCAGTTCGCGCGCGAGCCAGGCCGAATCCGACGCGTACTGATCTTTCTCCTCGCCAGTCAGAGCCCCGACCAGCTGCTCGTAGGTCAGCACCAGCGATTCGACCAGCGTCGCGTGGACCCAGACGAGCAACTGGGCGTCGCGTGCCGAGTATGGCGTCCCGGCCGGGAAGACGCCGGTCGCGGCGCCGAGGTGGCCGTGGACGTGGTCGTGAATGCCGTTGATCCTGTCGACGATTCGCTGCGCGTCAGAGGGCGTGCCGAACGTGAGATCCAGCATCGCGCTGATCGTCTGGTGCGCACGCCGCACGTAGCTGCCGGCGCCGCTGTGAAAGCTGCTGCCATCGCTGATCGCCGCCGCGATGAGCGGATGCGCCAGCTGCAGCAGGATGGCGCGGCCCCAGCCAACGACGACGACGATCTCGCGGTTGATCTTCCGGGCGACGACGGCATTCGGCCGCGGGTCCACACCGCTATGCTAGCGTGAGCCGGACCGTTTCACCCGAGGGGCGAAGCCCCTCGGGTAAGAGAGGTCTCGTCGATCATCGTCCGTGGACACGTTCACCCAGGACCTTCGGTACGCCGCCAGAGGGCTGCTCCGCACCCCGGGCTTTGCAGCGCTGACGGTTCTGTGCCTCGCCCTGGGCATTGGCGTCAACAGCGCGGTCTTCAGCCTCGCCGACAACGTGTCGCTCCGCCCGCTGCCCTTCGAGGAGCCCGATCGCCTCGTCGCGCTCTATTCCACACAGCCTTCCGCCGCCATCAACATCAGCAGGGTCTCGTACCTGGATTTTCGCGACTGGAAGGAGCAGGCGCGCAGCTACACCGACCTCGCCGCCTACTCCTATCGGAGTCTGTCGATTACCGAGGGCGTCGAGTCCGAACGGTTCCAGGCGGCAGCCGTCACCTCGAACCTCTTTGCGCTCCTCGGAGTGCAACCGATCCTCGGCCGGCACTTCGCTCCGGACGACGACCGTGCCGGGGCGCGCCCGGTCGTCATGCTGAGTCACGGCCTGTGGCAGCGCCGCTACGCCGGCGACGCGTCGATCGTCGGCCGCGTACTCGTCGTCAACGGCGTGGCGCACACGGTGATCGGGGTCATGCCGCCGCGCTTTCAGTTTCCGCAAGTGGCGCAGCTCTGGATTCCGGTCGTGCCGCTCGAATACGCCTCCTCACGCCGCGACCGCACGCTGCTCCCATGCGGGCGACTGGTACCGGGCGCATCGGTTGCGTCGGCCAGCCTCGAACTTGGCGAGGTGGGCAGTCAGCTGGCACGAGTGCACCGCGAGGACGATGGGTGGAGCGCTCGGGCTGTGTCGTTGCGCGACGAGCTCATGCCGGTCTCGCTCCAAGTGGCGACCACGGCGATGATGGGCGCCGTGCTGTTGGTGCTCGTTATCGCTTGCGCCAACGTCGCGAACCTGCTGCTGGCGCGAGCCACCGGCCGCCAGCGCGAAATCGCCGTCCGGACCGCGCTCGGCGCCGGCCGCTTCCGTCTGGTCCGTCAGTTGCTCACCGAGAGCGTGCTCCTCAGCGTGTTGAGCGCCCCTCTTGGCCTGTTCATCGCGTATGCCGGCCTCGAGGCGCTGATGGCCGCCGTCCCGCCCACGGTGCCGATCCCGTATTACGTCGACTGGAGCATGAATACGCGCGTCGTCGCGTTCACGACCGTCGTGACGGTACTGACAGGACTTCTTTTCGGGCTCGCGCCAGCGCTGCAGGCGGCGCGAGGAAGTCTTGCCGCCACGCTCAAGGACGGCGGCCGCGGGGCCGGCGGAAGCCGCCCGCGCAATCGCCTCCGCAACACCCTCGTCGTCGTCGAGGTGGCGCTGTCCCTGATGCTGCTGGTGGGCGCCTCGCTGTTCGTACGCAGCTTCCTCAACATCCAGAACGCTGATGCCGGTCTCGACACCGCGCCGCTGATGACGCTGCGGATCCTCATGCCGGGGGAGCGATATCAGACGCCCGAGGCGATGACCGCGCGCGTCAACGATGTCGTCCGGCGGGTCGAAGCGCTTCCCGGCGTGGCCGCCGCGTTCGCGTCGAACCTGGTACCGCTCGCGGGTGGCGGCGGAAACGCGGGCATTGTCGCCGAGGGGATCACAGTCGAGCCAGGGAAGGAACCGAGAGCTTCCTTTTTCGCCACGACCGCTCATGCCGTCGAGACGCTCGGCCAGACGGTACTTTCCGGGCGCGACTTCACGGATGCCGAGTCGACAACACGTTCGGGCACAGCCCTCGTCAACGAGGCGCTGGCCCGCCGCATCTGGCCCGGCCGTTCCGACATCGTCGGCCGCCGTTTCCGCTTCGCCGCCGATCCGCCCGACGAGTGGTGGACGGTGATCGGGGTCGTCTCGGATTTTCAACCACTGATCGTGCGCGACAAGGCGATTGTCGAGCCGCTGGCGATTCTTCCATATCCGTACCAGGCCCTGACTGACACCGGCCTCACGATCCGTGTCACGGGCATCCCGCCGGCCTCGATCACGCCGCCGGTTCGGAACGCCATCGGCCAGTCCGACCCGGTGCTCGCGGTCTTCGACGTCCGTACCGGCGACGAAAACCGCGAGGGCCGCTTCTGGTCTTCGCTCTTCCTGTCGTGGATGTTCTCGATCTTCGGCGCGGCCGCCCTTTTCCTGGCGGCGATAGGCATCTACGGGGTGCTCTCGTACTCGGTGGCGCAGCGCACGCAGGAATTCGGAGTCCGCGTGGCGCTCGGCGCGACGCGGCAGAGCATCCTGGCGCTGGTCGTCGCCCAGGGCGTGCGGCTTGCGGTCGTCGGAATCGTCCTCGGCAGCGCCGGCGCCTTCATGGTGACCCGGCTCGTTCGGGCGCTCTTGTACAACGTGACGCCGACCGACCCCGTCAGCTTCGGTGGCATGGCGCTCGTCCTGGCCGCCGTCACCGTCCTCGCCGGCTGCGTTCCAGCCAGCCGCGCCACCAGCGTCGATCCGATCCTCGCCCTCCGCGCCGACTGAGTCCGTGCCACAATCTGGCTCTCAAAGTCGGCACGCCGCCGGCTGGCAGGTGTCCTCGCAGCTTGAAGGGCAGGAAGCGGCGTCGGGACAGGACTCAGCAATGAGATGGACCTGAATTCGCCCGCGAATGTCGAGACTCCCTGGCGCGCCTGGTATCGGGACGCGGGTGCACCTGGCCGGGTCACGCTCGACCAGGACGGTCCGGCGGACGAGAACGCCCTCGACCGGATCCGATGCCCGTTGTGTGCCTGGCGTCCTTCGAACTCGAGCCGTTGGTTGTGCGAATGTGCGGGAACGCCGGAACCGTCCTTCGCGGCGTGCGGCACTGCCTGGAACACCTTTTCGACGCGCGGCCAGTGTCCTGGGTGCGCTCATCAGTGGAGATGGACGTCGTGCCTCCGATGCGCCGGATGGTCCCTGCACGAGGATTGGTACGAGTAGAAGGTGTCTTAAGAAAGCTGATCTGCGCTGCGAGCGAGCGCGCGAGCGAGCCACGCGAACGGAGCGCGCCGGCGAAGCGGCGCGCGAGAGAGCGTGTGGGGGAGTCCGAGGGGCGCAGCCCCTCGGTAGAACATAGATGGGACAGCTCAGCGACGCGATTGCGCTGGTGACCGGCGCGAGCCGCGGGGCGGGACGCGCGATCGCGCTCGAACTGGGCGCGGCGGGCGCCGCTGTCTACGTCACCGGTCGAAGCGTCGACGGCGGGCCGACCACCGACAGTGTGCCCGGCACGATCGACGAGACGGCGAGGGAGGTGAGCCAGCGCGGCGGCCGCGGCATTGCCGTTCGTTGCGATCACACCGTCGACGCCGACGTCGAATCGTTGTTCGCGCGGATCCGCACCGATCACGGGCGGCTCGATCTGCTCGTCAACAACGTGTGGGGCGGATACGAGAACAGCGAGTGCCGTCCGCTCCCGATGGTGCCGTTCTGGGAGCAGTCGCTCCATCAATGGGACCGCATGTTCACTGCCGGCGTGCGTGCGCATCTCACGGCGAGCCGCCTCGCCGTCCCGCTGATGCTGCCACATCGCCGCGGACTCATCGTCAGCACGACGGCGAATCTCGAGCCGCTCGGGTACCTGCGGAACATGTTTTACGACCTGTCGAAGGACGCGGTTCGCCGCCTGGCGTGGGCGACGGCCCAGGAACTACGGGAGCACGGCATCGCGTCGCTGGCAGTGGCACCCGGCTTCATGCGGACCGAGCGCATTGTCGAGGCCTTCCGCCGCGCGGGCGCGCTCGCGGCCCTCGACGGCCCGGGCGGGCCAAAGGAAACACCCGTCTATCTTGGACGCGCGATCGTCGCGCTGGCGTCCGATGAACAGGTAATGGAAAAATCCGGTCAGCTTCTCGAGGTCGGCACGCTCGCGCGAGAGTACGGTTTTACGGACGTCGACGGTGCGCAGCCGGCGCCGTTCCGCATGCCCTCGTAGTGTCCGCCATCCGCCTTCGCATGAAGCGTCGGCGGACCGTAAACCTCCACTCACGAGGAGAGTTGCCATGACGAAGCGGGTTTTGTCGATGGGCCTTGCAGTCGCCATCGCGACCGCCATGTCGGCTGGCGCCCAGCAGCCGGTGCCGCCTGAAAGTGCCGCGCTCCCGGAAATGCCGAAACAGACGACCCGGGCCGGCAAGCGTGTCAACCGCGTCATCGACATGTGGCTCAAGGGTCAGCCGGTCTACTACGCCCAGATCAGCGGCGGCGGGTACGAGCAGGGCAAGGAGATGGCGGCGACCAAGGCCGACTACATCACCTACGAAATGGAGCATGGCCCGCTCGATTTCAAGGAGCTGCGCGAATTCACGCGCGGCCTGGCGGAAGCGGGCCCGACTCGCACCGGCCACAAGACCCCGGCGGTGATCGTCACGCTGCCGATCGCCGGCACCACCGACGCGTTGCGCGCCAACGCGTGGATGATTCAGCAGGCGTTGGCGACGGGCGTACACGGCATCCTGCTGTGCAATGCCGAAAGCCCGGAGGCCGCCCGTCTGATGATCGAGGCGGCGCGTTATCCGTTCGCTCCCCGCGTTGAAGGATTGGCGCAGGGCACTCGCGGCAACGGCTCGCAGGCGTACGCGTCGCGAATGTGGGGAGTCAGCGCCGACGAATACATGCGGATCGCCGATCCCTGGCCGATGAACCCGGACGGCGAATTGCTGTTCGGCTTGAAGATTGAAAATCCACGCGCTGATGCAAACGTCGAAAGTTCCGTCCGGGTGCCGGGGATCGCCTTCGCGGAATGGGGTCCCGGCGATCACGGCTTCTACCTCCTGGGCCGGCCCGGCACCTACAAGGGCGGCGGCGAAGCATCACCGCAAATGGCGGCAGTGCGGCGCCGTGTTCTCGATGCCACGAAGGCGGCGGGGGTCAAGTTCCTCAATGCCTGCAACGAGAACACGGTGATCGACCAGCTCAAGGAAGGCGTCATGATTTGCACGGGCGGGGACACGCCGGCCGCAGACAAAGGACGCGCCTTTACCAAGCGCACCGATCCCTGGTGATCTGCCGGCTATGAAGCTGGAGCGAGCACGGCACATCGGAATCGTGGCGGTGAGCGCTGAAGGCGCCGCGCTGTGCTACCGCACGATCTGCGTGGAGGGGGCCACGGTCCTCGGGCCGCACGACCACCCGCAGGTCACCATGCACACCTACTCGCTCGCCGAGTACATGCGGCTCGTCGAGACGGAAGGGTGGCACGAGGCCGGGCTGCTGATGTTGGAGTCGGCCGCCCTGCTCGAGCGTGCCGGCGCCGAGCTGCTGGTCTGTCCCGACAACACGATTCACCAGGCGCTCGACCTGGTTCGCGAACGGTCGCCGCTGCCGTGGATTCACATCGCGGAAGAGGTGGCTGCCGTCGCCGCAAGCCGCGGCTTCAAGCGCCTCGGCCTGCTCGGCACACGGTACCTGATGGAAGGTCCGGTCTACCCGCAGAAGCTCCTGTCGCGGCGGATCGCCTACGAGATACCCGAGGGCCGCGATCGGGAGCGGATCAACCGAATCATCTTCGACGAGCTGGTCTATGGACGCTTCGAGGCAGGCTCGCGCGACTACCTGCGCGGCGTGATCGCCACGCTTGGCGAACGTGGCTGCGACGCGGTGGTGCTTGGCTGCACGGAGATCCCACTGATCATCTCGGAATCCGATTCGCCGCTGCCAGCCCTCGATTCGACACGCCTCCTCGCGCGCGCCGCGCTCCGCGAGGCGACGAGAGTCGCGGCCTAGGATCGCCGTTGCCGCGCGGTTGGTTGGGTATATGCTTCGACCGAGATCACGTAGTAGTGCGGACCTTTAGGTCCGCTGGATACTTGGCCAGACACAAGTCGCACGAAAGGGGGGCGGCATGCGCAGCGTGTTCCGAAGCCTCTTGGCAGTCCTCATTGTTGGAGCCGCGGTTTCCGCGCCGACCGTTCTCGGTCCCGGCGCCGCCGGGCAGGGCGGCGGCTCGCGCCCGGCCAACGATCGCGCGAAGTTCGTCGGCGCCTACGAGCTGATCCAGACCGAAGACCGCGACCCGAAGACCGGGCAGTGGACGCGCACGCCAAACTTCGGGTCGAACGGCTACATCATCTACAACGATACCGGCCACATGGGTGTCCACATCCAGCCGAAGGTGCGGCCGCGCATCACCAGCAATCCGCCCACCGGCGAGGAAGCGCAGGCGGCGCTGCGCGGCTACACCGCCTACTTCGGATCGTTCACCGTCAACGACAAGGAACGCGACAAGTTCGTCATCCACAACCGCTTCGGTCAAATCAATCCGGGCGGTCAGAAGGAAGTGCGCCGCTACTACGATTTCATGACGATGCCGAACGGCGCCGAACGCCTGATCCTGACGCCCCCGCCAGCAGAGGGCGGCAAGGACAAGGCGACGCGGCGACTGGTGTGGCAGCGGATGGCGGACGCGCCGCTCTCGGCCGAAGCGAAGAAGTTCGTCGGGTTCTGGCGGCTGCTGTACACCGACAGCTACCGGACGAAGGACGGCAAGGAGGTCTTCCACGGCGACAAGGTGGAGACGCGCGCCGGCACGTCGTACATCATCTACGCCGCGTCGGGCCACATGATGGTCCACCTGATGAACCGCGAAGGACGGACGCCGTACGCCGGCCAACAACCGACGCCGGCCGAATCGCTGGCCGCGTATCGCAGCTACACCGGGTACTTTGGCCGGTTCATCACCTACGAGAATCAGAACCCGCCGTTCGTCTATCACAGCCAGCAGGGCACGACGAATCCCGGCGGGTACAGCGAGCAGAAGCGCTTCTACCAGATCAATGGAAACGTGCTCAGGCTCGGCGGTCCGCCGAACCTGAATGCCAACGGCGAGATCGCCGGCGGACATCTGTATTGGGAAAAGCAGGGGCCCGTTAAGTAGCGTCCGGCTTTAGCCGGACGTCCCGGTTCGTGGCGGCTGGCGGGCCGGGCAACCTGACGACGTGTACATGCATGAACGGAGAAATGTATGTACAAACGCCTACCCGTCGTTCTCCTGGTGTGTCTGATCAGCACGCTCCCCGTGGCCGCGGGCAACGGGGACCATTACACGGTGCCCCGAACCGAGCACGGGCATCCTGACTTTCAAGGGATCTGGGCGACTTCCTTCCTGACCACGCTCGAACGGCCGGACGGTGTCGCGACGCTAGTCGTGACTCCCGATCAGGCCCGGGTCCTGGTGGCTGCGATTCGCGCCAAGCTGCCGGCGGTCATCGATCCCGACGTTCAGCTGAACGATATCCAGCAGCTCGCAATGGTGAAGGGCGAATATCGCACCTCGCAGATCGTCGATCCCGAGGACGGCCGGATGCCGTTCACGCAGAAGGGTCTCGATCTGGCCGCCAAGGTGGAGGCGCGCTTCAAGAAGTACGACGATCCTGAACAGCGGCCGTTGGCCGAGCGGTGCCTCGAGAATCTCGGGTATGCGCCGATGCGGACCGTTCCCGTCACGCTGCCGCGGCAGATCGTCCAGACGCGCGATTCGGTCGTCATCTCGTCCGAGGACTCGGCCGGTGTACGCGTCATTCACCTGGGAGTCCAGGTGCCGCCGCCGGACGCGATGCGCAGCATTGGCGGTTACTCGGTGGGTCACTGGGAGAACGACACGCTCGTCGTCAAAACCACCCAGTTGCGCGCCGACGACCCGGCGCGGAACGGCGTGGGCCGGCCGCTCCTGCTGAGCCGACGCGCCAAGGTGACCGAACGGTTTACGCGCGTCTCGCCGACGGAGTTGTTCTATCGCTATACGGTTGAAGACAACGAGCTGTATACGCGCCCGTGGAGCGGCGAGTTCTCGATGACGCGGTTCGACCAGCCGATTTACGAATACGCGTGCCACGAGGGCAACTACAGCCTGCCGAACATCCTGCGCGGCGGCCGGGCGCAGTTCTAGCCTTATCCTGCGCTCGCTCGCGACGCAGAGTGTGCAGGCCTTCAGGCCTGCTTTAGGCGGGTCTTGGGGCCGGTGTTCATGCAGGCCTCAGGCCCGCCTTCGGTCTCCTATTTCGACCATGAAAATTCATAGCGTCGCCCAGGCGCGCACCGCGATGGGTGCTATCGGGTGACGCTCAGCGCCCGGTCGGGGCCGCCTGGATGGGCTGACCGTCCGCATCGAACATCTGCAGCTCGCCCTTCTTCCGCAGGATCTCGCCAATCTGAGAGGCGTCGCCCACTGCGACAATCTGGAGACGCGCCGGGTCCCAGTATTTCCGTGCCGCGGCTTGCGCCTGGGCGGCGGTCACGGCGCTGATGCGCGCCGGATACGCGTCCCAGTAGTCCGCGGAAAGCCCGTACATCCAGCGCTCGGTGTAGTAGCCGATCACGCTCTGCGGACTCTCAAGCGACAATGCGAACGAGGCGACGATCGCGCGCTTGGCATCGGCCAACTCGTCGGCCGGCACCGGCTTGTCGCGCATCTCGGCAATCTCGGCGAGCAGATCGGTGAGCGCCGGTTCTGTCACCTCGGTGCGGACTGACGTAGAGGCGGACCAGTCGCCGCGAAAGCCAGGCGCCGAGAAGCCGCTGCCGATTCCGTAGGTGTACCCCTTGCCCTCGCGCAGCTGCCTGAAGAGACGTCCCATCGTGCCCCCGAGCACGCGGTTGGCGACGGTCAGTTCCTCGTAGTCCGGATCCGTTCGGGTCATCGACTGCATGCCGGTGACCAGTGTCGTCTGGACGGAACCCGGACGCGACACGAGATAGACCTTCGGCGCGCCCGCCGGCGGCGGATCGCTCACCGTTGGCTTCTTCGACCCAGCCTTCTTCCATCCACCGAGCGACGCCTCGACCTTCGTTCGCGCCTCGGCGAACGTGATGTCTCCGGCAAAGGCGATCGCGGCGTGATCGGGAAGATAGCGGGTGCGATGGAACTCGGCGAGCGCCTCGCGGGTGATGGCGTCGAGGCTCTGCGTGGTGGCAGAAATCCGCGAGGCTGGATGACCGCCGTAGACGACCCGGTTGAACAGCTCGCGGCTCAGGAAACCGGGCTGCGTGCGCTGCTGCTGGAGCTGGGCCTTCTCGCGCGTCTTGAACCGCTCCCACTCCTCGGCAGTAAACGACGGGTTGAGCAGCACATCACCGGCGATTTGAAAGACGCGATCGAAGTGCTCCGTCAGCGCGGTGCCAAACATCGAGGCATTCGGCGTCGAGAAACCGGCCGACAGGTTGAGGACGCCGGCAATGGTCTCCAGTTCCTGCGACAGCTGCACCGACGACAGCTTCCCGGTGCCCTCGCGCATCATGGCGGCGGTGTAGCCGGCCAGGCCGGCTCTGTCGGCGGGGTCGTAGTAGCCGCCGGCTCCCGGGATGATGATCTGGAAGGTGATTCGAGGCACGCGGCGATCTTCCAACACCATCAAGTGAAGACCGTTCGGCAGATCGACTTCCTGCGGGCGCGGTAATTTCACGTTGAGGATGTCGGTGGAAATCGGCGCCTTGCCCTTGCGGACGAGCCCTTCGGTGGACGGACCCGGCGCGCCCTGCTGGGCGGAGACCGATGCGAGGGCCCCCGCCAGCACGACGCACGCGATTGACGTCAGCCGCGCGACCATCACTTGCCTCCCTTCGGCATCGTCAGCACGACGGTTCGGCCGGCCGCCACCAGATAGCGCCGCGCGACGCGCTGAACATCCGCGGCGGAGACTTTCGCGATGTCGTCGGCGCGTGTGTTGATCTTGTCCGGCTTGTCGTAGAACAGCGCGTACTGGGACAGTGACATCGCACGCGACAGCGAGCTTCCGAGGTTGCCGACCAGCGCCGAGCGCGCGCTGGTGCGCGCCTTCTCGATCTCCCAGTCGGCGATCGGCGCCTCCTTGATTTTCTCGATCTCCGCGTCGATCGCCGCTTCGAGATCAGCCAGAGTCCGGCCCGGCGCGGCCACGCCGTTGATGGTGAACAGGCCGGGTCCGCGGGTTTCGGCCGCACCGGCGAATACGCCTGGCGACAGCTGCTTCTGACGGACGATCGCTTCGTTGAAGCGCGAGCTGCGGCCCCCCGAGAGAATCGACGCCAGGACGCCCAACGCGTCCGTGTCGGGAGCATCGCCGGGTGGAATCTTGTACGCCATGTCGAGACGCGGCAGCCTCGCGAGCGGATCATCGATTTGCGTGCGGCGCTCGGCGGTTTGAGGCGGTTCGGTCATGTCGACGGGCGGCGGCGGCTGCTGCCTGGGAATCGAGCCGAAATGCTTCCGCATTTTCTCCAGCGTCGTTTTCGTCTCGACGTCGCCGACGATCGCGACAACGGCGTTGTTGGGCGCGTAGTACGTCTTGAAAAACGCAGCGACGTCTTCAACCGTCGCGGCGTTGAGATCGGCCATCGAACCGATCACCGAGTGCTCGTAGGCGGCGTTGTCGTAGGCGAGCTCGTCGCGCACCTCGAACGATCTCCCGTAGGGCTGATTGTCGACGCCCAGCCGCCGCTCCTCCTGCACCGCGTTCCGCTGGTTCTCGAGGTTCTCTCTCGTGATCTCGAGCGATCGCATCCGGTCGGCTTCGAGAAACAGCGCGAGGTCGAGCTGGTTGGCCGGCAGGGTCTCGTAATAGACCGTCCGATCCTTGCTGGTCGTCCCGTTCATGTTCCCGCCGTACATGAACATCAGGTACGGATGCTCGCCGGGGCCGACGTTGGCGGAACCCTTGAACATCATGTGTTCGAACAGATGCGCGAAGCCGGTCCGCCCCTTCTGTTCGTCGCGCGAACCGACGTTGTAGTTCACGACGATCGAGAAGACGGGCGCGGACCGATCCTCCACGATGATCACGCGGAGGCCGTTCTCCAGCCGGGTATCCGTGAACTGGATTCTTGGTTGGCGGAGAAGCTGGAGCGTCGCGACAGGGATGGCTGACGCGACGACAGCGGCCGAGACGACGAGGCTCCTGACCAGCGTAGACATGGAGCAACTCCTGGTGAGGCTCGAGCCTAGCAGAAATCGCCTCGGCGGAATCAGCCGCCGCGTGGAAACATTAGAATGCGCGGCGGGCATCTCCATGAATCTGGTCTATCCTTCGCGCCTTCGAGTGTTCGTGGTTGCATTTGTCCTCGCCGTCGCCGGACTTTCAGGTTCGTGCACGTCGAGGCAGGGCAGCCCTCAGGAGCCGGCAGACCTCGTCCTTCGAGGCGGCCGCATCGTCACCCTCGACGACAAGATCCCCGAGGCCGAGGCGCTGGCCGCGCGCGACGGGCGGATCGTTGCCATTGGCACCCAAGCAGACGTCGCGCCATACGTCGGACCGTCGACGCAGGTGATTGAGCTGAACACCGGGTTCGCGATGCCGGGGTTCATCGAGGGGCACGGCCACTTCGCGGGAATCGGCGAGAACAAGATGAATCTCGACCTGGCGCAGACGACGAGCTGGGACGAGATCGTCGGGATCGTCGCGCGGGCGGTCGAGATCGCGAAGCCTGGACAGTGGATTGTCGGCCGCGGCTGGCACCAGGAGAAGTGGAACGCAGTTCCCACGCCGAACGTCGAGGGATTTCCCGTCCATGAATCACTCGACAGGGCGTCTCCCGTCAATCCCGTCGTGCTCACCCATGCCAGCGGCCATGCGTCGTTCGTCAACGCGAAGGCGATGGAGCTCTCCGGGATCGGCCGGACCACGGCCAATCCGGCCGGCGGCGAGATCGTGAAGGACGCTCGTGGAAATCCCACGGGACTCCTGCGCGAGACGGCGGCTGCGCTCGTGCGTCGAGGCGCCGGCGAGCCGCGGCCGACTGCAGAAGAGGCCGACGCGCGTGCCAGGCGCGCCCTCGAACTGGCGGATCAGGAGGTAATTGCCAAAGGCATCACCAGTTTCCAGGATGCCGGGGCATCGTTCGAGGTCATCGAGCGCCTCAAGCGGATGATCGACGAGAACCGGATCCGCGTCCGCTTGTGGGAGATGGTGCGGATGGACGACAGCGGGGCGCTCGTTGCAGGCCTCGACCGCGCACGGGTGGTTGGGTATGGCAGCAACCGGCTCACCGTCCGCGCGATCAAGGTACAGATCGACGGCGCCCTCGGCTCCCGCGGTGCCTGGCTGCTCGAGCCATACACTGACAAGGCTGACAGTTCAGGACTGAACACCACGTCGATCGAATCGATCAGGGTCATGGCGCAGGCCGCGATCGACCACGGCTATCAGATGGCCGTTCACGCGATCGGCGATCGCGCCAATCGGGAAGTGCTCGACATCTACGAGGAGGTCTTCAGGAAAAGCGGGAAAGACGGCAAGGCACTGCGGTGGCGCATCGAGCACGCACAGCATCTCGCCGCCGCCGACATTCCGCGATTCGCGCGGCTCGGCATCATTGCCTCGATGCAGGCGGTGCATGCCACGTCCGACGCCGTGTTCGTCGAGGCGCGGCTCGGCGTCCGGCGCGCCCAGGAAGGCGCTTACGTCTGGCAGAAGCTGATGAAGACCGGAGCAGTGGTGAGCAACGGGACCGATGCGCCGGTCGAGGACGTCGATCCGATCGGGAACTACTACGCCGCGGTCACGCGCAGGACCGCGAACGGTAGCGTCTTCTACGGTGATCAGAAAATGACCCGGATGGAAGCGCTCCGCTCCTACACGGTTCACAACGCGTTCGCGGCGTTCGAAGACGATGTGAAGGGGACGCTGTCGGTCGGCAAGCTCGCCGACATCACCGTCCTGTCCAGGGATATCACCGCGGTGCCGGAGGACGAGATCAGGCAGGCGAAAGTGGTCTACACGATTGTCGGCGGACAGATCGTTTACAAGGGGCAGCATCCATAGCTAGCTCATCAATCGTGTACTTTGCGGACGGTCAGGCGTAGGATAAGTCAGCAGTGCGCCGAGTTTCTTGCGGGTCGTTTTGCGCGCCTCCCAGGCGGTCTGCACGTTTCAAAAGGAGATGTGACTATGCCCTGTCGTACGCTCGCATTGGTTCTGACCGCCGCGCTCGCGGCCGCGTGCAGCTCCGGGCGCACCGACACCGATCCGCGCGTCGCTGAGCTCGAAAAGCAGCTCGCCGAAACACAGAAGCAGCTGGCCGGGCAGCCAGCCGCCCAGGCCGCACAGCCAGCCGCGCAACCGGCCCCCGAACTCGCCCCACCTGCGGGCGCACGTGCAGCCGAGGCACCGCCGCAGGGGGCGAAAACGACAAGCAAGCCGACGGCGTCTGCCGCGGCGACCGCCCAGGCCCAGAAGGAGGCCAACCAGCAAGCGGCGAAGCAGGCCGAGGCTCAGCGGTTGGTTGAAGAACAGAAGGCGCTCAATGCCAGGCAGGCCGAGACCAACGAGAAGCTCCAGCAGGACCTCGAACGGCTGAAGCCGCGCGAATACACGCTGCCCGCCGGGACGACGTTCTCCGTTCGCCTCCCGCGCGAAGTGTCGACCGAACGAGCGACGACTGGCGCCACCTTCGACGGTCTCCTCGAGCACGATCTGAAGTCGGGCGAGACCGTTCTGGCCAAGGCCGGCACGCGCGTCAACGGGTTCGTCGTCGAGAGCGATCCGGGCGGCCGCGTCAAGGGCGTCGCGAGCCTGACGGTCGGCGTCCGGTCGATCGTCGGGGTCAAGGGCAACTCGATCGCCGTCACGAGCGATTCGTTCACGGCAGACGCTCAAAGCACGAAGAAGAAGGACGCCGTGCGGACGGGCGTGGCGACAGGCGTCGGCGCTCTCATCGGCGGGATTGCCGGCGGCGGCAAAGGAGCGGCGATCGGCGCCGGAGTGGGCGCTGGAGCCGGCGTCGGCACGGCCGTGGCGACCCGGGGCGATCCCGCAGTCATTCCAGCCGAGTCGCTGCTCGAGTTCAGACTACAGGCGCCCGTGAAGGTCACGATTCAACCCCAGTAGTCAGTAGTCGGGAGTCGGTAGTCGACTCCCGACTCTTTTCCGCTATCCTTTCCCCGCCGTTCCACCGGGTCTGCAGCACACATGCGTGAAGTCGATCGGATTGCCGACCAGTTCGAGCGTGTTTGCGGCGGCGACGCGTGGCACGGGCCTTCGGTGCGCCACGCGCTCGAGGACGTCGACGCGAGAACGGCCGTTGCGCATCCCGTGCCAGGCACCCATTCTATCTGCGAGATCGTGCTGCACATGACCGCGTGGGTGCAGGAGGTCGCGCGCCGGCTGCGCGCCGGCGTGGCTCAAGAACCGGAAGCCGGAGACTGGCCGGCGCGGGCCGCCAACAGTGAAACCGCATGGCCGGCCGTCGTCGCGGCGCTCGATGCCGCGAATGCGGAGCTCCTGAAAGCCATCCGCGCGATGGACGAGGCGCGGCTGGCGGACGTTGTCGGCGAGGCCCGCGAGCCGGCGCTCGGCACCGGCGTGACGCGCTACGTCATGCTTCATGGTCTCGTGCAGCATCACGTCTACCACGCTGGCCAGATTTCGCTGCTGAAGAAGGCCGCGGGAAGGTCATAAAGGAGGGTTCGTGACGGTGCAGGGTCTCGCGACGGTCATCTACCATGTTTCCGATCTCGACCGGGCGAAGGCGTGGTACGCCACCGCGTTCGAGCAGCAGCCGTACTTCGACGAACCGTTCTATGTCGGCTTCAACATCGCCGGCTACGAGCTCGGGCTGAACCCGGACCACAGCGTGGCCCGGCCGGGGCCGGGCGGCGGCGTCGCGTACTGGCGGGTCGCTGACATCGCTCGCGCTGTCGATCACTTTCAGAAGGCGGGCGCGCTTCTTCGTGCGCCGATCCAGGACGTCGGCGGCGGCATCCGGGTGGCGGAGGTGACGGATCCGTTCGGCAACATGATTGGCTTGATCGAGAATCCACAGTTCCAGCTGCCGCCAATGTGACAAAGGCCGTGACGAACGCCGTGACGCACGCCGGCCGCGTTGTGAACAAGGCGATCGCCGCATGTCTGATTGCCGCGATCTCGGGCGGGTGTGCGACGGCGCGGGGCCCCGCACAGCTCGGCTCGACGCTGGCAGCCGGGGCGTCGGAAACCGATTGGTCCCGCGTCCGACAGCTTGCGCCTGCGGCGGAAATCTTCGTGACGCTCCAGGGTTCGCAGGCGCGCAGCCGCCAGTTCGTGGCAGCAGACGAATCCAATGTGATCGCGCTCAACCTGGGGGCGGCCGCGCTGCCCCCGGAGGCGGCGCGTACGCTGCGCGACATGGCGGCTCACAACCCCGAACGCCTGGTCGCGCTGCGGAACGGAGGAGCGTTCCAGCAGGGCCGCGTCCGCATCGGCCGCGACGGACTCTTCGTCGACGAACGCAGAATCGCCGCGTTCGACGAGGTCATCGAAACCAGTGCGCGAAGCAGCGTGAGGCTGATCGAAGGGCCCGTCGTCGTGCGCGGCTCGGTCGCGGGAAGCGTGATTGGCGCCTGGCTTGGCTTCTCCGTCGGCGTGATTCCCGCTCTCGGCGGCGCGTCGGAAGGCGTGGCCTGGCTGGTGCTGGCAGGATCCGTGGCCGCCGGCGGATATCTCGGACATCACTGGTCCCGCCACACGACCGACGGCCTCGTGTACCGGGCCGATCAATAGGCCGACCCTTGTAGGGTCGGCGCGCAAGGAACTGTCATCATGGACGAAAAGTCGCTCTTCACCGAATTCTGGACCAACGAATCGAAGACCACGCGCAACGTCCTCGCGCGGATCCCGGAGGGCTCGAGCTACCGCCCCGACCCGAAGTCGAGAACGGCTCAGCAGATCGCGTGGCAGATCGTCTGCGAGGAAAAGATGATCATCGACGCCATGGAAAGCGGCAGCGCGGCGTGGGCGCCGCCGCCGCTGCCGGCGACGATGAAAGAGGTGCTGGAAGCGTACGAGCGGCAGAGCGCCGGGATGGCCGAGCGATGGCGGGCGTTGCCGGCGGAGCGCTGGACGGGCACCCTCGAGTTCTTTGGCAGCTCGCGGCCCGCATCTCCGATGGCCTGGAGTTTCCTGTTCGACATCGTCCATCACCGCGGCCAGATCACGACGTACTTGCGGCCGATGGGGTCGACCGTCCCGCAGATCTATGGGCCGAGCGCCGACGAACCGCTAATAGTCGGTAGTCAGTAGTCGGTAGTCGCGGATGTAACGCCCCAACGGTGTGCGACACCAGATAATCGGACGCCAGACCGAGCGAGGACGTGCGGTATCGGCGCGTCAGCGGTCTTGCGGCCGTCGATGGTCGGCGCGATGATGTAACTCTCCCCCGGAGGACGAACATGTATCTGCGTCTGACCCTGGCGGCGCTTCTGGCGTCCGTCGCATCGACCGCTGCTCTCGCGCAGCAGCCGAGGCCTTACAAGGTGCCTCGGACCGAGCATGGCCACCCGGACTTTCAGGGCATCTGGGCGACGGCATTTCTCACGATGCTCGAGCGGCTGCCGGGTGTCGACGGCCTGGTGGCCACGCCGGAGCAGGCCGAGAAGCTCGTCGCGGCCATTCGCGGCAAGATGTCCGGGCTCGTCGATCCCGATGTCTTCGTCCACGACATCAGTCAGCTCGCGATGGTGAAGGGTCAGTACCGCACCTCGCTCATCGTCGACCCCGCGAACGGCAGATTGCCGTACACGAAAGCGGGCCTGGACCTTGTCGCGAAGGTCAGCGCTCGTAACGAGCAGCAATTCGACAACCCGGAAGAGCGGCCGTTGGCCGAACGGTGCCTCGAGAACCTGGGCTACCCGCCAATACGCACGGTGCCGGTCTTTCTTCCGCGGCAGATCGTGCAGACGGCGGATTACGTTGTGATCTCCAACGAAGATGTGCCCGGCTCGCGACTGATTCGTCTGAAGGCCGGGAGCATGCCCGATTCGATCCGCACCATCGGCGGCTATTCGGTGGGAAGCTGGGACGGCGACACGCTGGTCGTGCGCACGACGAACCTGCGAACCGACGACCCGGCGCGAACGTTGGCCGGCCGGCCGCTGCTGCTCAGCCCCGACAGCCGGATCACGGAATGGTTTACACGCGTATCTGACACGGAGTTGGTCTATCGATATACCGTCGAGGATGCCAGCCTGTACACACAGCCATGGACCGGTGAGTTCTCGATGACCCGCCACGACGTTCAAATGTTCGAGTACGGCTGCCACGAGGGGAATTACAGCCTTCCTAACGCCTTGCGCGGCGGACAGGCCGAGGCCGCGCGGAAGCAGGCGTCAAGTCCGCAATAGAGCGCAACGACTACGGCAACGTGCTTTCCACGCGGGCCATGAAGCAGCCGGCGTCGCCGTTGCGCACGTGAACGTAGTCGACTCCGTCCAGGTCGAACATCCCTTTGAGAATCTGATCCGGGTTCCGATCTCCGACCCGCTCCTGCGCCACCAGCCGTCCGCCGTCCCGATATGCTTCGAACACGAGCGGCAGCGCGCGAAAATCAGGCGGCAGCGCCACATCGTCGTAGTGTGAACACGCCTCGGCGTGAATGAAGACCGGTCCCGGCGCCGGTAGGCTGCCGGGCTCGCGGAACGGCTGATACGTGAACAGGATCCGTTCCTCGGTGCCGATCGCAAATGTTCTCAGGCACTGGCGGCACGGTCCCGACCCCTGGGCCACTTCGCGATGAGCGGGGTGGCCGTACCCCGGCGCCCGCATCGTCTTCCGGACTTCAGCTGCCACCGCATCCGGAATTCCCTTGAAGCGAAACATGATCATTGGCACTCTCCTGTGGCGTCGGAGGGAAAGCGTATGATCGAGACCGGCGAGGCCGCTATCCGATTCTTGCGGTCAAGTTGGCGGAGTTCGCGAGGCAGGAGATGGAGTCGGCCCCATGAATGAAACGTTGCGCTGCGTATTCGTCGCCAACGGCGAGATGCAGGCGCAGCAGGTTCGCGCGTTCCTCGAGGCGGCCGGTATCGCTGCTGTCGAGCGCGGCGAGTCGTTGCGAAACACACATGGGTTCATGCTCGACGGCCTCGGCGCCGTCGAGATCTACGTGCGTGAGGCCGACGCGGACCGCGCGCGATCCCTCCTCGATTCGGCTGAAGCGGGAGCGTTCCGCCTCGCCGAAGACGCCGAGGAGCCTTCGTCGAGCTGATGCAGGTCTATGCCGCTCGACGCGTGCTTCGGTCCGATCGGGCCGGCAGCTCGTGGCCGGTGCTGGTCGAGACCGATGCAGGGATTTTCTACACCAAGCTGCGGGGTGCCGCGCAGGCGCCGGCCAGCCTGGTGGCCGAGATCGTCGTCGGCGGCCTGGCGGATGCGCTCGAGTTGCCGGTTCCGGCGCGCGTGCTCATCGAGATCCGGTCCGATGTCTGCATCGACGATCCGCATCAAGAACTTCGCCGGCTGGTTCGTGCGAGCGTCGGGATGAATCTCGGATTCCAGGTGCTCCCGGGTGTTCAACCTTTCCACGCGGTCGATGCGGCGCGCGTCGATCCGGATCAGGCATCGAGCATCGTGTGGCTGGACGGGCTCGTCCAAAACCCCGATCGGACGACGAAGAACCCGAACCTGATCTGGTCGCACGGACAGCTGTGGCTCATCGACCACGGGGCGAGCCTTGGATTTCAGCATGCCTGGTCCCGAGTGACCGAGCAGTCGCCGAGAGCATGTGGCTGGCCGGCGGCGAACCACGCGCTGTACAGCCGCGCCACGCGGCTTGGACTCGTGGACGAACGGCTCACTCATCGCGTGGGTCGCGACGTCCTGCAGTCGACGGTGGATGCGATCCCCGACGACCTGCTGGCAGAGGACGGAGAAGAGGCCAGGCGCCGGCGCCGCGCGGCGTTTGTCGCGTTCCTGTGGAAACGGCTGAAGCGTCCGAGGCCGTTCGTGCCATGACCGACGCCTTTGCCGACTTCATCGAAGCGGCCTGCGTCCCGCTGGACAGCGGGCACGCGACGGGCACCCTCGAGCGGGCGCAGGCAGATCCTGTCCGCACATCCCGATCTCGCGAACGTCAACGTCCATGCGGCGGCGATTCTCGGCGACGAACGGGCAGTGCGGCGTTTCCTGGAGCTCGATGCTGGTAGCGCGACGGCAAAGGGCGGTCCGCGCGGCTGGGATGCGCTGACGCACCTTTGTTTCTCGCGATACCTCAGGCTCGATCGGACTCGATCTGCTGGATTCGTCGGGGCGGCCCAGGCGCTGCTCGACGCCGGCGCGAGTGCGAACACCGGCTTCTATTCGGCCGAGCATCAGCCGCAGCCGGAATTCGAAAGTGTTTTGTACGGCGCGGCCGGCGTGGCGCATCATCCCGGCGTGACTCGCGTGCTCCTCGAGCACGGCGCCGATCCAAACGACGACGAGGTCGCCTACCACACGCCCGAAACCTACGACAACGAGGTATTGAATCTCCTGATCGGCACAGGCAAGCTGACCGGCGACAGCCTCGCCACGCTTCTTCTGCGCAAGCACGACTGGCACGATCGCGAAGGCGTCAAGCTGCTCCTCGAGCACGGCGCCGATCCAAATCGCCTGACCAGGTGGGGGAATGCGGCGCTGCACCACGCGCTCCGTCGCGACAACGATCTTCAGATCATCGAGCTGCTGCTGGATCACGGCGCCGACCCGAGCCTGTCCGGCCATGGCGGCTCGGCGGCCGCGATGGCCGCGCGCGAAGGGCGCGGCGACGTGCTCGATCTGTTCGCACGGCGGAGCATTCCGATCGTGCTCGAGGGCGTCGACAGGCTGCTGGCCGCCTGTGCCAGACATGACGCGAGCCAGGTTCATACGCTCGTCGCCGGCGAGCCGGAACTCGCGCAACAGATTTCGGCGCAGGCGGGCAAGCTGCTCTGGCGAGTTCGCCGGCGTCGGGAATACAGAGGGCGTGAGGCACCTGCTCGATCTCGGGGCCGATGTCGCCGCGGTCGACGAGGAAGGTGACGGGTATTGGGGGGTAGCGAAGAAAAGCACCGCGCTTCACGTCGCCGCCTGGCGCGCGCGGCACTCGACCGTGAAATTGCTCATCGAGCGCGGCGCGCCGGTCGACGTGCCGGACGGCAAAGGACGCACGCCCTTGATGCTTGCCGTGCGCGCCTGTGTCGACTCGTACTGGCGCGACCGCCGGTCACCTGAGTCCGTGGCGACGCTGCTCGCGGCTGGTGCGTCGATCCGAGACATCGTTCGTATCCCTCCGGCTACGCCGAAGTCGACGAGCTCCTTCGGGAGCGTGTGCGCCGTCAGGAGCGCGTCGATGCCTCTCAGAGGTCGCATGCTGCTCGGGTTTGCCGTCGTTCCGTTCGCCGCGGCGCTGATCTCGCTGGGGGCCTACGAGGTGTTCTGGCATGGCGGATTCCTGCCGCAGGGCGTTCCGATCCATTCCGTGGACGCCGTACAGGCGATGTTCGCGGGCGTGATGATCATCGCGGTGCCCATGACCTTGATTGCGGACGGTGCCCGGCGTGCTGTGGCTGAACCGAAAGAGATGGCTGACGTTCGGCCGGCTCGTCGCACTCGGCGCCGTCCTTGGAAACCTGCCGTTCGTCCTGATCGTCATTGGCATCATCTTGGTGCAGCTGGTGTCCGGAACTCCCGTCCCAGAGATCGGGCGCAACTGGTACGGTGTCTCGGGCTTCCTCGTTCGCGCGGCGATGGGTGTGGTTGCCGGTGGAGGATCAGCGGCGGCCTTCTGGCTGATCGCCGTGTGCGGCACGACAAGCGAGTCGGGACGATCGTCCTTGCCTCTCAGCGTGCCATGACATTTCAGGAGCTCCTCGGGATCGATCTGCCGATCATCCAGGCGCCGATGGCCGGCGTGCAGGGCAGTGCGCTGGCGGTCGCCGTGTCCAATGCCGGAGGCCTGGGCTCGCTTCCGTGCGCGATGCTCGACCTGGACGGCATCCGCCGCGAGCTCGCCGCCATTCGCGCGCAGACGACGAAGCCGTTCAACGTCAACTTCTTCTGCCATGCGCAGCCGGACGTCAGCGCCGAACGCGACGCCCGCTGGCGCGCGGCGCTGGCGCCGTACTACGCCGAGCTCGCAATCGACGCGAGCGCGATTGCTGCCGGTCCTGGCCGGCTGCCGTTCGACGTCGAGGTGGCCGACCTGTTGAGCGAATTCCGGCCTGCCGGTCGTGAGCTTTCACTTCGGCCTGCCTTCGGCCGACTTGCTGGCGCGGGTTCGCAGCGGGGGCGCGAAGATCCTCTCATCCGCGACGACGGTCGACGAGGCGCGCTGGCTGGAGGCGCACGGCGTCGATGCGGTCATCGCACAGGGTCTCGAGGCAGGCGGCCACCGCGGCGCTGTTCCTGACCGACGACCTCAGCACGCAGGTCGGCACGATGGCGCTGGTGCCGCAAGTCGTCAACGCGGTGAATGTTCCGGTGATCGCTGCCGGCGGAATCGCGGATGCGAAAGGCGTCAGCGCCGCCATCGCCCTCGGCGCGGCCGGCGTGCAGGTCGGCACCGCGTACCTGCTGTGTCCTGAAGCGACGACCAGCGCGATCCATCGCGCGGCGCTCAAGAGCGAGGCGGCACATGTGACGGCGCTGACAAATGTGTTCACCGGTCGGCCGGCTCGCGGCATCATGAACCGGATCATCCGCGAGCTCGGTCCGATAAGTACAGCCGCTCCCGCCTTTCCGCTGGCCGTGGCGGCGGTCGCGCTGCTCCGCGCCAAAGCGGAAAGCCTGGGCAGCAGCGACTTTTCGCCGTTGTGGGCCGGGCAGAATATGAGCGGGTGCAGGGAAATTCCCGCGGCGGTCCTGACGCGCGAGCTCGCCGCCCTCCTGGCGAAATGAACGACCTGACGATTCGCGACGCGACCGAAGCAGACATCCCCGCGCTGTCACGCCTGCACGTGACGACGTGGAACGCCACTCACCGCGGCGGCCGAAGCGGCGGCCCCACCTGTGAGCTGCGTGAGCGGCAGTGGCGTGAGACGTTCAGTCATCCCGACGGCAGCTGGTTTTGCCTGGTCATCGAGCGCTCCGATGGCGCGCTCATCGGGTTCGCCAAGGGCATGCACTATGCCCAGGCCGATCTGCCCGCGTTCGCCGGAGAACTGAATAAGATCTATCTGCTTTCCGAATACCAGCGCATGGGTTTCGGACGCCGGCTGGTGGGGCACGTCGCGCGGCGATTTCTGAGTCAGGGGATCGAATCGATGGTCCTGTTCGGCGACGCCCGGAATCCGGCATGCGCGTGCTGGGAAGCGCTCGGCGGAGAACCCTTGCCGCATCCCGACCAGTCGGTCAGCGGCAACTACGGCTGGCGTGATCTGCGCCGCCTGGCCGCCGCCTGTCCGACCGATTGACGCGATGGTGTTCGATCAGACGGAGTCCGCTTTGCGTCGGCGCGCCCGGATCTTGATCATCGCGGGGCTTCTCGTGATGGTCGTGGCGCTCGGCGAAGCCCGTGGGGTCGCATGAAGACCGTCGCGAGGTGCGCCTGGGCGCAGACGCCGCTCAGCGTGGAGTATCACGACCGCGAATGGGGCGTGCCGGTGCACGACGATCGGACGCTGTTCGAGTTCCTGACGCTCGAGGGCGCCCAGGCAGGATTGAGCTGGGAAACGATCCTGAGAAAGCGCGCCGGCTATCGATCCGCGTTCGCCAACTTCGATCCGGCTGTCGTGGCGCGGTTCACGCCCGCCCGCGTCGAACGGCTGCTCCAGAATCCGGACATCGTGAGGAACCGCCTCAAGATCGAAGGCACCGTCCGGAACGCGCGTGCGTTCCGGAAAGTCCAGGACGAGTTCGGCAGCTTCGACGCGTTCGTGTGGGGGTTCGTCGGCGGCAAGCCGCGCGTGAATGCCTGGAAGGCGATGAGCATGGTGCCGGCCCGCACCGAAGAGTCCGATGCGCTCAGCCGCGATCTGCGCCGCCGCGGATTCACGTTCGTCGGCTCGACGATCTGCTATGCGTTCATGCAGGCCGTCGGGCTCGTGAACGACCATACCGTCGGGTGTTTCCGGCGAAAGTAGACCTACGACTACGAAGTGGTGCGGGCCACGCTCACGCCCGTTCGCCGCAGTTCGTCCTGAAGGAAGTCGACGACGCGTTCGAAGGGATCGAACCCGAAAGCCGCGGCGACTGATGGCCGGAGATTCGAGTTGGCGTTGATGTCGTAGAAGACGCGCCTGCCATCCGTCGTTTCCAGGTATTCGATGCCGCCGACGTCCAGGCGCGCTGCCCGGACGATCCGCGAGGCGGTCTCGACCGCGGCGTGCGGCACCTCCGGGAACGGATAGAACTCCACCGGCGCGGCGGCCGGCTCCGGGTGCGCGGGGACCTCACACTGTCCCTCCCCGTCCTCGGGATTACACACCGGGGACGGACACAGGTTGAAGCGTCCGTGCGTCTTCACCCGCATCGCGTACAGGAGCTCGCCGCCGAGGAACTCGAGCCGCACGATGCCCGCCTCGGGATCGTGGTCGAGGTATTCCTGCAACAGAAAGAGGTTGTCGGGCAGCCAGAGCGAGGGATCGGCCGCCAGAATCCTGTCGACCTCTTCGATTGACGCGACGACGTGAATCCGCGCGCCGCTGCCGCCCTGGTCGGGCTTCAACAGCGCTGGCCAGCCCACCTCGTTGGCATGAGCGCCGAGCGCCGCAACGTCGTTGAACGTGATCGAGCGCGGTGTGTCGATGTTGAGCGTGTGCAGCAGCGTCGCCTGCGCGCTCTTGCTGAGCTCGAGTGCGAACACGTCGGCGCCGTTCAGCACGCGGGCGCCGCGGCGTTCCAGAGTCCGCATGTAGGCGAGAGCGAGCGGGACAGCTCGTGCGTGGCCGCGTACGTAAGCGCTCGGGCTCGCCTGGTTGAAGTAGAGCGGCGCCGCCGGTGCCTCGATGTTGCTGAACGCCGCTTGCTTCAGGTCGAATGGCTGGAAGCGGATGCCGCGCCGCTCGAGCGCCGCGAAGAGCGGCTTCTGCCACTCGGGATGCTCGTGCAGAATCACCAGTTCCGGGTTGTCGGTGCGCATGGAGTCTTAGGTATGGTGCCACGGATGGCATTCGTCGTGACTTGGCACGTGATATCTCGGACCGCGTTGTCAGAAAAAAGCGAGCACGGAAACACGAAATCACGCAGAAGACTCTCGCGTTTCGTGTTTTCGTGGTTCCGTGCGTGCGAAGTCGGACGATCTTGCCATGGACGAACTGACGATTCGTCAAGCCGAGCGGTCTGATGTCGACGACATCGCCGACGCGCATCGCGACTCTATCCAGTCGGTCGGCAGCCGAGTCGCATGCGATCGCGAACGGCGCCGCTATGATCCGTATCGAGGCGTCGCTCGCCGGCGCGCCTTTCTACGAGGTCAACGGCTACGTCGAGGTCGGGCGCGGCGAAGTCCAGTTGCTCTCCGGCTATCCGATCCAGTGCGTGTTCATGCAGAAGAGCCTCACGGCGGCCGGATGCTAATATCGGTTTCTTCAGGCAGTTTGCGCAGCCTTGAGGAACCGTCGTGGGAAACGACGAGTACGCGATTCGGCTTACCGAGCCCGGCGACATCCCGTTCCTCGCGTCAGTCGAACGGCGCGCCGTGCGGCTGTTCGAGGGCTGGACGTCCAGTACCGGGCTGACGCCCCAGATCCTCGACAACGTCAGCAGCGTCGAGGAACTGGACGAGGCACGGCAGCGAGGGCATCTCTGGGTCGCGACTCGCGACGGCGAGGTTGTCGGCTTCGCCCAGGCGATGATCCTCGACGGCGTCGCCCATCTCGACGAGATCGACGTCGTGCCGGAGCACATGCGGAAAGGCGTCGGGTCGCGGCTCGTCGAAACCGTCTGCCGATGGGCGGGGAATGCGGGCTATTCGAAGATCACTCTCTCGACCTTTCGCGACGTTCCGTGGAACCGGCCCTTCTATGAGAGCCGTGGCTTTCGAGTCGTGGATCCCGGAGGCTTGCCGCCGCAGCACCGCCGCCTGGTCGCGACCGAGCATTCCCGCGGGCTTCGGACCGATCTCCGCGTGATCATGGAGCGGCCGTTGAACGCGCCCGAGGCGTGGCTGCGGGGTCCGCTCGTCGGGTTCGAGCCAATGCTCATGCCCGCCGCGCACGCGCTCGTGCAGGCGCGGGAAGACATTCAGCATGCCGCGGACGCGACCAGCGATCAGCTGTGGGAACGGCCGGGCGGCGCCGCATCCGCGGGGTTCCACCTTCAACATCTCGCCGGCAGCCTCGATCGCCTGCTCACCTACGCGCGCGGGGAGAGCCTGAGCGACGCGCAACGGGCGGCGCTCGCGGGCCAAGGCACACCGGGGGCGCCGCCGCAGGCGCTCGTCGCCGCGGCATCGCAGGCGATCGATGCAGCGTTGGACCAGCTCCGGCAGACGGCGCCTGAGACGCTGTTCGAGGTTCGCGCGGTCGGACGCGCCAGGCTGCCGGCCACTGTGCTGGGCCTGCTGTTCCACGCCGCGGAACACACCACGCGGCATGTCGGGCAGCTGATCACGACACTGAAGGTCGTGCGCGGATCATAGAATCACGGACATGCGCAGACGCCTCCGCTACCAGGTGGCGATGAGCCTGGATGGATTCATCGCCGGACCCAACGGCGAGTACGACTGGATCGTCATGCAGTGACGAAGAGGAAGAAGAAGCGATGAACGCGGAAACGCAGCTCAAGTCGTTCATCGGAAAATTCGATGTGAAGGATCAACGGCTGATCCGCGCCGTCCGTAAAGCTGTGCGCCGAAGGTTTGCCGGTGCCTGGGAGCTGGTGTACGACAACTACAACTTCTTCGTGATCGGCTATTCGCCAACCGAGCGCCCTTCCGACTCGATCGTGTCGATTACCGCGCGCGCCGGAAACGTCGGACTGTGCTTCATCC
This sequence comes from uncultured Acidobacteriota bacterium, assembly GCA_963825245.1. Lineage (GTDB taxonomy): Bacteria > Acidobacteriota > Vicinamibacteria > Vicinamibacterales > CAVVIG01 > CAVREM01. The sequence goes on along the minus strand of CAWGSJ010000005.1, from coordinate 128,777 downwards.
GGGGCGCCGCGCTGCCCGATCCGAAGAAACTGCTTCAGGGATCCGGCAATCAGACCCGATTCATCCGACTCGATTCAGCCGACGTCCTGGCACGTCCCGAGATTGAAGCGCTGATCGCATCGGCCATCGCGAGGGCGCGCGCACCTCTCCCGTCGCCAGGTCGTGGTCGGCTCATCATCCGATCGATCTCCGCCAAGCAGCGGCCGCGCCGCAAGCCGTCAAAGCGATGACTCGTCCCTCGAAACCCAAAAGCGATTCCGCCGTCGCGCAGGTGCGGCGCTACATGGCGTCGCAGCCCGCAAAGCAGCGCAGCGCACTGCGCACGATACGTGCGGCCATCCGGGCCACGGCTCCGAAGGCGGTCGAGCATTTCAGCTACGGCATTCCCGGCTTCAGGCTGGACGGACGGCCGCTGATCTGGTACGCCGCGTTCAAGCAGCACGTCAGCCTCTACCCGGTGACCGCGCCCATCCGGCGCACACTGGCCGATGACATCGAAGGATACGAAACCTCGACGGGCACGCTCCGCCTGCCTCTCGACGAGCCGATGCCGGTGTCCCTCATCAAAAAGATCGTGCGGGCGCGGGCGCGCGAGGCGGCGAAGACGGCGAGGAAGTAGCTCCAGGAATGCCGAGGGCAACTACATCGCCTGGACCGAAACGCTCCGTCGATCGGCGTAAAAGGGAACGAACCATTGCAGGTTCTTCTGACCCGCTCCCTCGTCACCTTCATCAGCGGCGTCGCCGGGCTCTATTTCACGTACTGGGCCGGCGGCGCGCTGGTGTACGCCCTCGGCATGTCGCCGTGGATCCCCTACATCGGCTCGCTGGCGGCCGCGGGGCTGATCGCACGCTACGTGTGGCGCCACACGTCGTCGACCGCCCCCGGGTTCGTCAGCGCCGTCGTGCTCGGCGCGATGGTGACGGGCGGGATCGGGTTTTCCGCAGGGTTCTTCGGGCCGATCATCTTCATGCCCGGCGCGAACCAGGGTCCGCTGCTGGGTATTTTCATCACCGGACCGCTTGGCTTCGTTGCCGGCGCCGTGGGCGGCGCGGTGTGGTGGGTGCTGCGCAAACGTCGCGGTCGCGAACTTGCTGTAAGCCAACCGGAGTAGTAAGGTCACGCGCATGAATCGGCGCGCGTTCCTGCAGCTTGGCGCGGCCGGCGGACTGACCCTTGGCGGCGCCACGCGCGTCACCGTGGCGTCGAAGGCTGCGCAGGACGAGGTGCCGCACGGCCAGAGCCGGCTCGGCCTGTCCGACGATGGCCGCGACGGCGTGTTGTACGTGCCGAAGGCGTACAAACCCGGCACGCCGATCCCGTGCGTCATGATGCTGCACGGCTTCGGCGGCTGGGCTGACAACCTCCGTTCGACGTTCGCGCTTGGCGAGGAATTCGGCGTGGTGATCATTGCCCCGGAGTCGCGCGGCCTGACGTGGGGACGATCGGTGCCCGGCTTCGACGACGACGTGCGATATCTCGGCACAGCGTACCGTCACGTGATGAGCCTGATCGATGTCGACGACACGCACCTGGCACTCGCCGGCCAGTCTGACGGCGCTGGCTACGCGCTCTCGATGGGGCTCGCCTACGGCGATGTCTTCAACCACCTGATGATCTTCGCCGGCGGCATGATGTCCCCGCTCCGGAAGCGCGGGATGCCGCGCGTCTTCTTCGCGCATGGCCGCAACGACAACCAGATGTCCATCGACCGGACGGCGCGGATCTTCGTGCCGCAGCTGAAGGCCGAGGGCTACGACGTTACGCTGCGCGAGTACGACGGCGGCCACGGCGTGCCGCGCGAGGTGGTTCGCGAAGCGTACCAATGGTTCGTCGCCGATTACAAAGCGCACTAAACCATGGACATGGCACGAGCGCCAGCGGTGGTGGTCGTCGTCCTGGCGCTAGTGGTTGGCGGGCCTTCGACTTCGCTCAGGCCAGGCCTCCACGCCGAGCAGGCAGCGGCCAACGGCGATGCAGTCAAGGCACTGGCCGGCGCCATCGACATCCACGTCCACAGCTTCCCTGACGACCGGCCCCGGTCGATCGATGCCATCGAAGCGGCCCGCCTCGCCCGATCGCGCGGCGATGCGAGCGATTGTCCTCAAGAACCATTACGAGTCGACGGCCGGCCTCGCCTATCTCGTCCGCCTTGTCGTCCCGGACATCGACGTCTTCGGCGGGATCGATCTGAACCTGACGGTTGGCGGCATCAACCCGGCGGCCGTGGAGCACATGACGCGTGTCTCGGGCGGATGGGGTCGGATCGTGTGGATGCCGACCTTTGATGCGGAGAACCAGGTGCGTTTCTCGAAGGAGAAGCGGCCGTTCGTGGCCGTTTCAAGAAATGGCGAGCTCGTGCCTGAGGTCCGCGACGTGATCGGGATCATCGCCAAGCACGGCCTTGTCCTGGCAACCGGCCATTCCTCGAAGGAGGAGGGCCTGATGCTGCTGCGCGAGGGACGACGCCAGGGCGTGCGGCAGATGGTCGTGACGCACGCGATGCTGGCGCCGGTGCTCATGGATCTGCCGCACATGACCCGAAGCCGTGAAGCTCGGCGCCTTTATCGAGTTCGTCGGCGGATCACTCGCCACGAATGACGCCGCGACCCGCCTCACTCGATTTACGGAAGCCATTCGATCGCTCGGACCGGAATCCTGCATCCTGTCGTCGGACCTCGGCCAGGCCGGCAACGCCCTGCCGGCGGACGGCTTTGGTGAATTTCTGGTTGCGCTGCGCTCGAAAGGCTTCTCCGCGCAGGAGATCGATCGGATGTCGAAGGAGAACCCCGCGCGGCTGCTCGGACTGTTGTAGTGCGGACCTTTAGGTCCGCCAATTGATGGAGCACACCATGCGCGCATGGACGGTCGTCTTCGTGGCGGCGCTACTCGTGGCCTCTTCGTCCGCGCAGCAGGTCCGCGACAAGTCGCTGAGCATCTACGTCGTGGACGTCGAGGGCGGCAACGCGACCCTCTTCGTCGGACCCACGGGTGCGTCCGTGCTGATTGACACAGGCAACGGCGGCGCGGCCGCTGCCAGGGACGCCGACCGCATGATGGCGGCGGTCAAGGACGCCGGCCTGGCCCAGATCGATCATCTGATCACCACGCACTGGCACGGCGACCACTTCGGAGGGATGGCCGAACTGGCGAAGCGCATTCCGATCCGCCACTTCGTGGATCATGGGCCGAACGTGCAGCCGGCCGCAGGCGCCGACGAGTTCCTGCAGAAGGTCTACCCGACGCTGTACGGTGCGGGGAAGCACACGGTCGCGAAGCCTGGCGATACCCTCGCGGTTCAAGGCCTCGACTGGCGAATCGTGACGTCAGCGGGCAGCGTGCTCGCGTCGCCGCTGCAGGGAGCCGGCCGTCCCAATCCCTTTTGCTCCGACTACAAGCCGCAGGAGGTCGATCGCACGGAAAACGCGCAGTCGGTCGGGAGCGTGGTCACGTTCGGACGATTCCGCGTCGCCCACCTGGGCGATTTGACGTGGAACAAGGAATTCGACCTCATGTGCCCGTCGAACCGCATCGGCACCGTCGATCTGTTCGTCGTGTCGCATCACGGCCAGCCGATCTCGAACTCGCCGCAGCTCGTCCACGCGCTCGAGTCGCGCGCGGCGATCATCAACAACGGAACCCGCAAGGGCGGCCAGCCTGATGCGATGCGGATTATCTACTCGGCGCCGCGGCTCGAGGACGTGTGGCAGATCCATTTCTCGCAGCTCAGCGGCCAGGAATTCACCGTGCCCGGCCTGTTCATCGCGAACCTGACCGACGACAACCCCGACGCCATGCCGCTGAGCGCGATGCCGCCGCCGGCGCCTGGCGGCGGCGCGCCTCCGCCGCCCGCACACAACGGACCGGCGCACTGGATCAAGGTGTCGGCGACCGCTGACGGCTCGTTTACCGTGACGAATGGCCGCAATGGATTCGCAAAGCGGTACGCCGCAGCCTCGCGGTAACCGCCGCTCGTTGTCCGACCGACTTCAGCTCGCCGCCGTGCGGCTGATTGCGCGGCTGCCGGACCGGGTCAAGATCGCGCTGTCGGGCGAGCCGCCGATCGTCATCGACGGGCAGCACCTCGACGCGCAGGCGCAGTTCCTCCGCAGTGTTCGCCGCCGGCGCATGAAGGACGGCCTGCTCGAGCCGAGCGTGGAAGCGGGCAGGCGGCGCTACCGGCGGCAGGTAGTGGCCTTTAGAGGGCCGACTACTCCGGTCGGCGCCGTCCTCGACTTCGACATCCCGGCCGGCGACCACCGTCTTGACGTCCGCCACTACGCGCCGCCCGGCCGCCCGGCCAGGAAGGCGCCGCTGCTCGTGTACTTCCACGGCGGCGGCTTCGTGATTGGCGACCTCGATACGCACGACGCGCCCTGCCGGATCCTCTGCCGCGAGGCTGGCACCCACGTGCTCAGCGTCGGCTACCGGCTCGCGCCCGAGCATCCGTTCCCGGCGGCGCTCGACGACGCGCTCACCGGGTACCGCTGGGCGCTGGCCAATGCCACGAATCTCGGAGCCGATCCCGATCGCGTCGCGGTTGGCGGCGACAGCGCCGGGGGCAATCTCAGCGCCGTCGTGTCGCTGCTCGAGCGAGACGAAAGACCGCCTGCCGCGCAATTGCTGATCTATCCCTCGACGGACGCCGCCGGGGTTCGCTCGTCGCACACGCAGTTCGACGGTGGATTTGCCATCACGCGGCAGGATTGCAAGGCGTTCTTCCGCTGTTACACCGGGCACCGCCGCGTCGATCTGGCCGACCCGCGGATCTCCCCGCTCCGGGCCGTGAATCACACGGGCGCGCCGCCGGCGCTCGTCGTCGTCGCCGGGTTCGACGTGCTCCGCGATGAAGGCGAGGCCTACGCGGAGGCTCTGACTGGCGCGGGTACGCTCGTCCACGTGTGCCGGTTCCCATCGCTCGAGCACGGCTTCGCGCACGCTGTGGGAATCTGCCCCGCCGCTCACCGCGCCGTCGTCGAGATCGGGCGGCACTGGCGCGCGCTCGTCGAATCGGCGGCGGGCGTCCCTGTTGCGCAACCCGCTGCGAGCGGACCGGGACGTTCCGCGCGGCACGCACCATGAGCCCGACCCGCGCGGCGGTCGGCTTCACGGTGAAATCCGGGTGGGCGAGCGCGGTGCTCCTGACGCGAACCGGCGGATCGCTCGAAGTCGTCGACTGCCGGTCGGTCATGCTGTCGGATCCGGACGTCGCGGAGTCGCGCCAGCCGTACCATGCCGGGTTCGGTACGGCGCGGGCAGCCGGCACCGGACTGTCGCGCCTCGTGGCGTCGGTCAGGCGATTTGGACGGACGTCGATGAACCGGCTGCTGCGGCAGTACGCCGACGAAGGACACACGATCTGCGGCGCCGGCGTCGTGGTCGGCAGCCTCGTCGATCCTCGCACGATCGGCAACGATCACATCCGGATTCACGCGCTGGAAGGCCAGCTGTTCCGAACCATCGTGCAAACGAGCGTGTCGAAGCGCGGCGTGAAGTGCTCGGTCTGGCGCGAGCGCGATCTGTTCGGCACTGCCGGCGAACGACTGGGCAGGAAGGACCCCGCGCTGCGGGCCGCGCTGCTCAATCTGGGTCGGGACGTAGCCGGATCGTGGCGGGCGGAGCAGAAGGCCGCGGCCCTTGCGGCGTGGATTGTGCTGGACGGGCGGTAGGGCGACCTCTTTTCGAACACGTAGGGCGACCCTTTTAGGGTCGCCTTAGAATGACCGTGTGACGCCGTCCGCGCGTGCTTGGCTTGTCGTTGTCGCCCTTTGCGCGATTCAGATCCCGGCCGGCGCGCAGCGACCGACGGTGACGCTCTCGATCGTCGGCACCACCGATCTCCACGGCGGCATCCTTCCCGAGAATGGTCACGGCGGCCTCGCCTTGTTCGCGGGCTACGTGAAGAACCTCCGCGCGGTCCGCGCGCGCGACGGCGGCGCGGTGCTGCTCGTCGACGCCGGCGACATGTGGCAGGGGACGCTCGAGTCGAACGGGCGGGAAGGGGCGCCAGTCGTTGCCGCCTACAACGCGCTCGGCTACACCGCCGCAGCGGTGGGCAATCACGAGTTCGACTTCGGACCAGCCGGACCGGCGACGACGCCGAGCCGAACCGGCGCGGACGCGCGGGGCGCCTTGAAAGCGCGTGCGTCGGAAGCGTCGTTCCCGTTTCTCGCCGCCAACCTGATCGACGCTGGCACCGGACGTCCGGTGTCCTGGCCGAATGTGCGGCCGTCAGTCCTTGTCGAGGCCGCGGGCATCAAGGTGGGCATCATCGGCGTGATGACGGCCGGCGGTCTGAGACAGACCTTCGCCGCGCACACGCGCGGGCTTCAGCTCCAGCCGCTGGCGCCCGTCATCGAGGCCGAAGCGCGCCGCCTCAGCTCGTCCGGCGCAACAGTCGTGATCGTCACGGCGCACGCCGGCGGCCGATGTACCGACTTCAGCCAGCCGCGCGATGTCTCCACCTGCGAGAGCGGATCCGAGATCTTCGAGCTGGCCAGACGTCTGCCGGCCGGGCACGGTCGACGTGATTCTCGCGGGTCATACGCACGCGGCCGTCGCGCATGAGGTCGGCGGCATCCCGATCGCCCAGGCCTACTCGGGCGGACGTGCGTTTTCGCGGATCGATCTCGTCGTCGATCGAGGGACCGGCCGAGTCCGGCAGCGCGCGATCAGGGCGCCGCATGAGATCTGCTCACGCGTTAGCATGCAAACCGCGAAGTGCGCACAGAACGGGCCGATCGCCCGTTATGAGGGGGCCGATGTCGTTTCCGATCGCGAGATCGAGCGGCTCCTGGCGCCGGCAGTCGCGGAAGCGGCCGCACTGCGGGCAAAGCCGGTGGGCGTGACGCTCGAGACGCCGATGCGGCGAGGCGACGACGCGCTGCGGTCGTCGCTCGGACAGCTGTTCGTCGAGGCGATGCGGCAGGCGGCAAAGAGCGATGTCGCGATCAACAACACGGGCGGCGGGCTGCGCGCCGATCTCCCGGCTGGTCCTCTGCTTTACGGCAGCCTGTTCCGGACGTTCCCGTTCGACAACCAGCTCGTCGTGCTGCGGCTGCGCGCGGCCGACGTGTCGCGGGTGATCGCGGCTGAACTCCGGCGGCGCAGTCCGCGTGTCAGCGTCTCCGGACCACGCGTCGTGGCCAGCTGCGCCGGCGGCGCGCTGCGCGTCCGTTTGCAGGGCGATGACGGCCCGATTGCGGATGACTCGATGCTGCGCGTCGCGACGACCGATTTCCTCGCGCTCGGCGGCGACGGCGTCTTCGCACCGGTCGCTCCAAGCGGTGGGTTCCAGGCGTCGGGCGACGACCCATTGGTGCGGGATGTGGTCGCCGACTGGCTGCGGGCACGGGGCGGCCGCCTCGGCGAAGCCGAATTTACGCGGCGCGCCGCATCGGCCTGGACGTTGCCCGGACCGCTGCCCCTGAACTGCTCACGGTAGAGAGTTACCGAAGGTGCCTCCGTACGCTCCGTTAACCTCCCTGGAGTAAACTGCGCTCCGATTCAGGCGGACCTGAAGGTCCGGCGGACCTGAGAGGTCCGCCCTACTCGCATGGAGGCAGCCATGTCAGTTCCACGTCTCAAGGGTGCACTCGCCGCTGCCGCAGCGGCCGCACTGCTCTCCGGCGTGACGGCGCTCACACAGGGCGAGATCGTCGATCCGGCGAGCAAGTCGCTGCCGAATCCCAATCCCAAAGTCATCAAGAACTTCGGCGCGCTGCCCGACGGCAGGATGTGGGGGAACACCGCGGGCGTCGACATCGGACCGGACGGTCAGCTCTGGGCGTACGATCGGTGCGGCTCCAACTCGTGCGCCGGTTCGAACGCCGATCCGATCGTGAAGTTCGATCGCAGCAGCGGCAAGCTGCTCGCGAGCTTCGGGCGCGGCCAGTTCATCTTCCCGCACGGCATTCACGTGGATCGCGACGGCAACGTCTGGGTCACCGACGGCCGCGCCGCGAGCAAGGAGGAGCTGGCGAAGTTTCCGAACGAAACGGGGAAGGGCCATACCGTCCGGAAGTTCAGCCCGGACGGCAAGGTGCTGCTGACGCTGGGCAAGCCGGGCGTCGGACAGCGGGGCACGGATACGTTCAACGAGCCGAACGACGTGATCACGGCGCCGAACGGCGACATCTTCGTGTCAGACGGCCACAGCGGCCAGAACCCGACCGCGACGCCCGACACCAACGCCCGCATCGTGAAGTTCACGAAGGACGGCAAGTTCGTGAAGGAGTGGGGCAAGTTCGGATCTGGCCCTGGCGAGTTCCGCACCCCGCACGCGATGGCGATGGATTCCCGCGGCCGCCTGTTCGTCGCCGATCGCGGCAATCACCGGATCCAGATCTTCGACCAGGACGGCAAGTTCCTCGAGGAGTGGAAGCAGTTCAGCCGCATCAGCGGTCTGTTCATCACCCGCAACGACATGCTGTATGCGATCGACTCAGAATCGAGCCCTGAACGGCACCCGAACTGGAAGACCGGCGTCCGCATCGGGACGACGAAGGAAGACAAGGTGCTGCAGTTCATCCCGCCGCACGCGCTGCCGACAGGCGCTGCACAGGGCGCGGCGGGCGAAGGCGTTGCGGTCGATGCCGACGGCAACGTGTTCGCGGCCGAAGGGCCAATCTCGCGGCAGGCGGCCGGCGGCGGACTGACCAAGTACGCGAAGTAGCAAAACGAACGGGGGAGTGCATTTCCTCCAGTACCGTGCCGGTCGACGAGTTCATGGCGGCGGCGATCGCGGAGGCGGAAACGGGCCTGCGCGAGGGAGGCATTCCGATCGGTTCGGTGCTCGTGCACCGCGGCCGCATCCTCGGTCGCGGTCATAATCGCCGCGTGCAGCGCGGCAGCGTCGTGCTGCACGGCGAAATGGACGCGCTCGAGAACGCCGGCCGCCAGCCGGCCGCGGTCTATCGCGAATCGGTCCTGTATACGACGCTCTCGCCGTGTCCAATGTGCACGGGCGCCATCCTGCTCTACGGCATTCCCCGGGTCGTGATCGGCGAGAACCAGACCTTTCGGGGCGACGAAGAGCTGCTGACCGCGCGAGGTGTGGCCGTCGAGATCCTGCAGAATCCTGACTGCATCCGGATGATGACGGATTTCATCCGCGATCATCCGGCGCTCTGGAACGAAGACATCGGCGTGTGAGGGCGCTGCGCCGTGCGAACGAGAAGGATGCTGGAAGGGAGGCGGGGTGATTCGTACCTACGGGCTCACTCACATCGCGCTTGGTGTTCGCGATGTCAATCGTTCGGCGGCGTTCTACAAGCAGTTGTTTGGCGCGGTCGAGGTCTACCGCCAGGACGCCTTCGTGCAGCTGCAGACACCAGGCACCCGCGACGTGCTGGTGCTCGAGGAGGATCATGAACGCGCGGGCCGCGCCGGCGGCATCGTGCACTTCGGGTTCCGGCTGATCGATCCCGCCGACATCGATCACGCGCGGGCCGCCGTCGAGGCGGCCGGCGGCACCGTCCGCGAGCACGGCGAGTTCGTCCCCGGCGAGCCGTACCTGTTCGCCCTCGATCCCGACGGCTACGAGTTCGAAATCTGGTACGAGTTCCCGACGGCGGTCGATCCGAAATAGGTTTCACAGACGTCGAACGGCAGTGAGGCAGCAGTGTGATCCTTTCGCTCCTCGATCAAGCCTACGATCGTCCGTCCTGGCACGGGACGAACCTGCGCGGTTCGCTGCGCCGCGTGACGCCGGAGCAGGCCGCGTGGCGCCCCGGTCCGGCGCGCCACAACATCTGGGAGATTGCCGTGCACGCCGCCTACTGGAAATACGCGGCGTGGCGGCGGCTGACGGGCGCGACGAGGGGCTCGTTCCCGCTGAAGGGCTCTAACTGGTTCAAGCGTCCGGTCGAGCGATCGGAGGCCGCCTGGCGATCCGACGTCGCGCTGCTCGACGAGATGCACCGCGTGCTGCGCGAGTCGGTCCGCCGCCTGCCGGCCCCGGCGCTCGCCCGCACTCCCAGAGGCAGCAAGGTCAGCAACTTCGCGCTCTTATCGGGCGTTGCCGCCCACGACCTGTATCATGCCGGCCAGATTCAGCTGCTCAAGCGCTTGGCTCGCGGCCGAGTATGATCCAGCCCTATGCGATCTACCTTAACGCTTTGCTTGATCGTGGTCACCGGGCTCATCGCAGTCGCCCAGCAGCCGCCGCTTCCGGCAGCCGACCTCACCTCTGCCGAGATCACCGCCTTCATCGACAAGCTGCCGAAGGACGCGATCAGCGATCTGCCGATCAAGGTCGTCGACGTCGGCGGCTACCGCGTCGGCGTGTATGGCGTGTTCCGCCCGAAATCGGTGAAGCAGGACGCGGTCCTGCACGAGGTTCGCACCACCGAGGTCTACCAGATGCTCGAGGGCGCCGGCACGCTCGTCACCGGCGGGCGGCTCGTCGATGAGCGGCGCGACCCCAAGAGCACGACCGTGCGAGGCAGCCGCATCGAAGGCGGCGTGAGCCGCCGCGTCGTCAAGGGCGACGTCATCATCATCCCCGGCCGCACGCCGCACTGGTGGAGCGCGCTCGAAAGCGACATCAAGTACTCGATCATCCGATCGGATCCCGACAACCGGCTGCCGCTTCGACCAGGAGATTCCCGATGAAGGCGCTGCTCGGCTTCGCTCTCCTGGGGGCCGCCATGGGCGCCGCCCTGGGCGGCGCCGTCGCAGCCGCCGAACCGGCCTGGCCAGTCAAGCTCGCGAAGGCGGCCGCCGACACGGCCGTCAAGGAGATCATGAAGGACCGCGCCGATACCGAGGCGTGGCTGAAGAGCGACATCACCTCGTATCTCGCGACCGTCGACCGGCAGGACTTCGGGACAAAGAAGACGCTGACGATCGGCCGCGCCGCCGGGAACGACCTGCGCATCGACGATGGCGAGGTCATGGCGCATCACTTGAGGGTGACGGTCGAGGGCGATAAGTTCCGCGTGCAGGCGGTGGACGCTGGCGCTGAATTCAAGGTCGGAACCGAGCAGAAACGCGAAGCGGTCGTCGATCCCTCCAGCGTCGGCATCGGCCGGTTTCAGCTGCGGCTCTCACATCAGCGGTACCCGGGGATCATCGTCTTCGACCCGAAGAGCCCCCACTTCAAGGCATACAAGGGATTGAAGTATTTCCCGGTCGACCTCGCTTACCGGTATGAGTTGCCGCTGACTCCCCACCCGAAACCGGAAACGATGGTCATCCAGTCGACGCGCGGCAACACGCGCAACGCGCAGCGCGTCGGCTGGTTCGACTTCGTGGTCGGCGCGACGCCGGTCCGGCTGGAGGCGGTCCGCCTGCTCGAGCCGGGCGTCGGCGAGAACGACATCAGCGTGTTCTTTCGCGACGCGACCAGCGGGAAGGAAAGCTACGAGCTGGGCCGCTACGTGGACGTGAAGAAACTGTCGAACGGCAATTACCTGCTCGACTTCAACTTCGCGTACAACCCCGCCTGCTCGGTCTCGGATCATTACAACTGCCCGTTACCGCCTAAGACAAACGTGCTGGCGGTCGCGATTCGCGCCGGCGAGATGGACTCGCACTATCACTAGCGCTGTCGAGAATTGAGCTTAGCCAGCAGATGCAGGATTTCCAAGTACAGCCACACCAGGGTGACGAGCAGCCCGAACGCGCCGTACCACTCCATGTGCTTCGGCGCGCCGCGCTCCACTCCTTGTTCGATGAAGTCGAAGTCGAGGACAAGATTGAGGGCTGCGATCACGACCACAAACACGCTGAACAGAATCCCGAACGTCCCGCTGGAGTGAATCAGTGGCACGCTCACCCCGAAGAAGCCGAGAACGAAACTTAGAAGATACAGCAGGGCGATCCCGCCCGTCGCGGCCACGACGCCCAGCTTGAAGTTCTCCGTGGCCCGGATCACGCCGGACCGATACGCCATGAGCAGCGCGCCCAGCGTCCCAAAAGTGAGGAACACTGCCTGGCTGACGATCCCTGGATACCTGGCCTCGAACACGACCGAGATTCCACCGAGCGCCACGCCTTCAAGGGCGGCGTAGACCGGCGTCGTGTAAGGGGCCCACGTCTGCTTGAAGACCGTGACCAGGGCGACGACGAGCCCTGCCACGGCTGAAACCATGATCCACGCCCCGAGGGTCGGATCGGACGCCCCGCGGTTCCAAACGTAGCTGGCCGCCACCAGCAAGATGACGAGTGAAAGGGCCGTCTTATTGACCGTTCCGCTGAGCGTCATTCGCTCCGTGCCGGGAACCGCTCGGTACTTCGCAAATGTGTCGGCCGTCAGTGCCGGGTTACCGGACCGCATTGTCATCACACCAGCCATCGTCTGCTCCTGTCTCCAATGTTACTCGCGGGGAAGGGGTTTCTCGCGCGACAGCCCGGGCAGGTGGCGCCGATGGGCCACGCGCAGCGCGACCAGATCGGGCCGATTGATGCGAAGCTCGTTGGCGATGCGATGGATCTCGCCTTCCTCGGCGGTCGAGATCGCCTCGTCTGTGGCCGACACCTCGAACAAGCACCGCATCAGCGCGAGCTTCTGGTCGTAGGTGGCCAGCGCGGAAAACTCCCGCGCGACGAGGAAGTTGGCGGTCCCGCCAAACAGCAGGTTGCTGGTCTTCGCCAGCTGCACCACCGTCATCGCCTGGTCGTGCGGCAGCTGGCCGTGTTCGCGGACGAGCGCCTCCATGGCGCTCGTTTCCTCAGGCGAGACGTGCTGATCGGCGTGCGCGACGCGGCCGAGCAGGTAGGCAAACGCGCCGAGATACCGGGCGCGGTCGGGTTCGAGATGATCCAGCGCTTCGAGCGTCTCGCGCAGCGGCGCGAACTCGTCCTTCTCCGGGTGATCGACGCCAAGCCAGGCGCGGATCGACTTCAGGGACATGGCAACCCTAGCAGGGCAAAAAGATCGCCGAGCTCTTCGACAACGGCATCGGCCTCGACTGCCCCTGACACAAGGGGGTCTCGCCGCCAAACCGCTCGCATACCCGCAGCTCGCGCCCCTGCCACGTCTATGTCGGGGTGATCACCCACAAACACTGCCTGAGAGGGATCGGCCCTGAGTCGCTCCAAGGCCATGTGAAAAATCCGCCGATCCGGTTTGCTGACACCGGCCTCGTCAGAAATGATGACGGTGTCAAACATCGGTGACAGAGCCAGGCATTCGAGCTTGCGACTCTGCATCCGGACGGAGCCATTCGTGATCAGCCCGAGCTTCAAGCCGGATGCGCGAAGAGCAGACAGCGTCCGAGCCGCATCGGGGAAGAGCACGCAGGCGCTCGGAAATCCAGCGCGGTAGTCGTTCAGCAAGGTCTCGGCCAGGGCAGCCGGTAGCCCGACCCGCGCAACCATGCCGGTAAACAGTTCCCTGCGCGGACCATAGCCGTCGCGATCGAGTTGTACGAGAGTCTGAACGTACTGCTCAACGTCCACAGACTGGAGCGCGTGAGAAAAGCGCGTCCATTGGTCCCGAACAAACCGATCGAAGCTTCGACGGCGGTCAAGCAGGGTTCCGTCCAGATCGAAAGCGACGGCCTGAACGTCCGCTAAGCCGCGTACCACAGCACCGCAATAAAGTGACACCCTGTGCCCAACAGGACGAACAGGTGCCAGACCAAATGGCCATACCTCACGCGTTCTGCCGCATAGAACGCCATGCCAGCCGTGTAGGCGAGGCCTCCCGCGATGAGCCACAGCCAGCCTGCCGCCGGCAGGTGAACCCACAGCGGTCGAATCGCGATCAGCGCGAGCCACCCCATGCCTAGATACAGCATTGCCGACAGCCGAGGGTACCTGATTCCACCCAGCGACTTCAGCGTGACGCCGAGAACCGCCAGACCCCAAACGACACCGAACAACGTCCAGCCCCACGCGCCACGCAGCACGCCGAGCGTGAAGGGCGTGTATGTCCCGGCGATCAGCAGGAAGATCGCGCTGTGATCGATGACCTGAAACACGCGTTTCGCTCGGTTCCTCGGCAAGGCGTGATACAGGGTCGAGGCCAAGTACAGAACGACGGTGGTTCCCGCGAAGACGCTTGCGCCAACAATCGCGAGTGCACCACCACGCCGAGCGGCGGCCAGCACCAGGAATGGAGTCGCCGCCAGAGCGGCGAGCACCCCGACCCCGTGGCTCACGCTATTCGCGATCTCCTCGCCGAGAGAAGGCAAGCGCCTATTCGTTGAACTGATGTCACTCATGCGCATCATTTTTCGATCAGCGCCTTCATGAAGTCGCGAAACCAGCGCTCGTCCCAGGCGAAGCCGCCAGCAGCCGGCGCACTGTGTCCCGCCTGGTGCTGCAGTGACTGCAGCCGGCGCTGTTCCTCGCGCAGCTCCTCGATTTCGGCGCGGCGTGCGCGATCCAGGCCGCCGTCCTGAATGAATCGCACGACCTGGTGCAGCTCGCCGCGGTCGAGAAACGTCCCGTGCCCGCGGCAGACGTCGACGACCGTCCCCGAGCGGCGGCCGAAGTTCAGGCGGTTCATCATCGTTCGGCAGCGCAGACACGGGCGGTAGGTGGTCGGCTGCGGGCTGACGGCGCCTTGCCGCCGCGCCGGATCGCCATGGAGCACGGCTGCCTGGCTTTCGCGGCTGGCGCAGAGCCGCTCGAACGCGTCGGCTTCGAGCCAGGTGCCGTCGCACGTCTCGCACTCGAGCAGATCGAGATCGCCGACCGTGATCCAGCGCATCGCGCCCCGGCACGCGGGGCACCGCACCTGGCGGGCGTCAACCGGCTCGCCGCGGCTCTGCGCCGCGCCGCAGTGCGGGCAGTAGGCCGACCCCTCGAATAACAGGGCAAAACACGACGGGCAGCCGACCGTGGCCAGCCGTGCCTGGCAGTACTCGCATCGGGCGCCGCCGGTTCGGGACGGCGCGCCGCATCCCGGACACCGCAGCGTCATTCCGGGCCCGAGCCTGTAAAATGTCGCCTGCCACGCGTGGAGTGCATGGCACTGATTGTAGTCAGGTGCTCATGATCGCGATAACACTCGCCCTTGCCGCCGCGCTCGCCGCCCAGGAGGCGGGCACCGTCGTCCGCGCCGACCAGCGGGTCCAGGAACGGACCTACGTCTTCGCCGAGAGCGGGAAGACGATTCCCTACGCGCTGTTCGTGCCCTCCACCTACAACGCGTCGAAGAAATGGCCGCTGATCGTCGCGCTCCATGGCCTCGGACGACCGTTCGACTGGATGATGGGCTACGAGGGCCTGATCGATTTCGCCGAGCGCGACGGCTTCATCGTCGTGTCGCCGCTCGGTTACCATGCGCGCGGCTGGTATGGCAGCCGCGGGCCGGGGCTCGTCGGCAACGCGCAACCCGCGCCGCCCGCCGAGCAGCTGCCAGCGAATCTCGGCGAGCTGAGCGAGAAGGGGGGGCATTCGATGGGCGGGGCCGGCACCTACCATCTTGCGGCGAAGCATCCCGGCTTGTGGGCCGGCCTCGCCGTGGCCGCGCCGGCCCCGTCGGCGCCGCCGGCCCAGCTCGAGGGCTTCAGGAACGTGCCGATCCTCGTGCTGCACGGCGACAACGATCAGACCGTGCCGGTCGCCCAGACGCGGCAGTGGGTCGCGAAGATGAAAGAGCTCGGGATGGAGCACGTCTACGTCGAGGTCAAGGGCGGCGACCATTCGCTGTTCGTCTCGCAGAACCGTGAGACGCTGTCGAGAGTTTTCTCGTTCTTCAACATCGTGCGAAAGAGGACTCCATGAATCGCCGCGAATTCGTCGCCGGATCGCTGGCCGCCGCCGCGCTCCTGCAAGCCCGCGAGGCTCCCGCGCAGGCCAACGGCGTCCGCATTCTCGTCTTCGACACCTTCGGAACGGTCGTCGACTGGCGCGGGTCGGTGATCGCCGAATGCGAGAAGCTGGGGAAGGCCAAGGGGCTGAGCGTCGACTGGGCGGCGTTTGCCGACGCCTGGCGCGGCGGCTACGGGCCGTCGATGAACCTGGTGCGCACCGGCAAGCTGCCCTGGACGAAGCTCGACGCGCTGCATCGCATGGTGCTGGATCAGCTGCTCGCGAAATACAAGATCGAGAACCTGTCCGAGGAGGAGAAGAAACACCTGAACTACGTCTGGCATCGGCTCAAGCCCTGGCCCGACTCGGTTCAGGGCCTCACGCGGCTGAAGAAGAAATTCGTCATCGCGCCGCTCTCGAACGGCAACGTTTCGCTGCTGACGAACATGGCCAAGCAGGCGGGCCTGCCGTGGGACGCCATCCTCTCCACGGAGCTGGTGAAGCACTACAAGCCGGATCGCGAAACCTATCTGATGGCGGCGGAGTTCTGGGACGTCGAGCCGGCCGCTGTGATGATGGTTGCCGCGCACGCCGGTGATCTCGACGCGGCGAAAAAGCTCGGTCTGAAGACGGCGTACGTGCACCGACCGCTCGAGTTCGGTGCGGCACGCACACCCAACCGGCCTGCCGACGGCAGCTACGACTTCATGGCCCGCGATTTCAGAGAGCTGGCGACGCAGCTCGGGGTTTAGGCGGGAAGAGCAGGAAGGGCAGGACGGGAAGAACGCGGAGGATGTGCGAAGGCGGAGCCCCGCCAGTGGAAAAAGCGCCTGCGGCCATGCCGAGCCGAGGACCCGGTTCTTATCCGAGGCGAGGCATCATCCTCAGTTCGCGCTGGGGGTGGGGCCCCAGCGCCAGTAAATAAGTAGACAGATGGCCGATAAAGATCCACGCGTCGACGCCTATATCGCGAAGGCGGCCGACTTTGCGAAGCCGATCCTGAAAGAGATCCGTGCGCGCGTGCACGAAGCCTGTCCGACCTGCGAAGAGACGATGAAGTGGAGCTCGCCGTCCTTCGAGTACAAGGGAATGTTGTGCGGCATGGGGGCGTTCAAGGCGCACTGCATGTTCGGATTCTGGAAAGCGGAGCTCGTCGTCGGCGGCAGCAACCCGCACGGCCGATTCCGCAACCTCACATCGCTCGCTGATTTGCCGCCGAAGAAGGAAATGGCGGCGCTGATTCACAAGGCGATGGCGCTCAACGACAATGGCGCGGTCGTCGCGCGAGCACCACGCGAGAAGAAGACACCGGCTCGCGTACCCACCGATCTCGCCGGCGCCCTGCAGAAGAACAAGAAGGCCAAAGTGGCATTCGACGCATTCAGCCCAAGCCACAGGCGCGAATACGTCGAGTGGATCACGGAAGCCAAGCGCGAAGAGACGCGCTCCAAGCGCGTCCAGACAGCGATCAAGTGGATCGCTGAAGGGAAGTCGCGCAATTGGAAATACGAGTGAGGGATCGGCGGTACGCCTACGTAATGCGACCCCTTCGGTATTCCATCAACGTCACATGGGATTCGGCTCGGGGGCGGTGGCGATGCGGTATGAGCCGAGAAGGTAGCCACCGGGCTTGTTGGCCCGAGTCGGCCGCATCATGAAGCAACGCGAGACAGGGCCTACCACAGGCTCGACCAACTCTAACCGCCTGCCTCAATGGCCCGCAGGATCTGCGACGCCGCGTGCTGGATGCGATCGATCGATGACCGTCTGGAGTGATCGCCAAGGCGTTTTCGCCGAGAAGCCGTATCCTTAGGGAGTCGCGGTGTTTCGTGCCCACGAGGTTTTCAACGTGAGGTGAACTATGCGCTCACGAGTCGGAATTCTTGGATTGACGAGTCTGTTCGTATGCGTCGCGAGTTCACAGGGTATTGGGCAGGCGCGACAGGAGTTGGTCGAGGGTCCAAGGCCTGTCGCAGACGCTGTGAGACGTCTTGTCGAAGACTGTCGTTGTGTGATCACATACGAAGATCCGCGGTGGGACTCGACAGAGGTCGTGGATGTGACCGACATTTCTAGCCGGGTTCAACCGCCGCCACGGCGTATCTTCGGTCCTAAGGTAGGCAGTTTTGTATTTCCGTACGAGCGACCCGCAAGTGTAAAGGGTCCTCGGGACATGTCGGCTCCTGTGACGACGATGTTGGAGTGGCACCAAAACACGGGACAAAAGTCGCGGTTCCGGCTCGAGCCTGCTGACGAGGCCTTGCATGTATTGCCAGAGAAAGGGTCGGTGCTCAATGTGCGGATTTCCATGCCGGAGCTCGAAGGACGCACGAGTGACGTGCTCGTCTCGTTTCTGGCCGAGCTGAAGAAGGCCGGTGGTCAGAATGTCACTTTTGGGATCGGGCCGACGGCTTACCTCACGTCTTCGAAGGCCCACATCAGCGCCAACAACGAGCCGGCTCGCCAGGTTCTCGCCCGCCTGCTTTCTAGTGCGGGGCGCAAAGTGTATTGGCTTCTGTATTACGACTACACCCTTCAGTTTTACGCGCTGAACTTCATGCTGGCTGACGAGGGCTATTGCAAGGAAGTAAAATTAGGATCACCCCGTGATGTAGGAGATGCCGAAAAGGCCGTGTTGCTTGATGCACGCCCTCAATAGAGGAACGCTTCCCGAACGACGGACGGTTAAACCTTCCTGTACACAATCAAGTCGCACGAGCTCACGATCAGCAATTACCGATTATCCAATTACCCGATTACTCGATTCATTCGTACCGCAACGCTCGCATCGGCTCCACCCGCGACGCCTTGAGCGCCGGCACGAAACCAGCCGCGAGCGCGACGAGCGTCAACGCGGCGGCCGATCCCACCAGCACGATCGGGTCCGACCCGCTCATCTGATAGAGCAGCGACTGCGCGAGACGGCTGAGGCCCCACGCGGCGCCGAGGCCGACGATGCCGCCGACGACCGTCATGCGGCCCACCTGCCCGAGCACCATCCCGCGGACCCGCGACGGCGCGGCGCCGAGCGCCATCCGGAGCCCGATCTCACGCGTGCGCTGGACGACGGTGTAGGCGAGCACGCCGTAGAGGCCGATCGCAGCCAGCACGGTCGCGAGGATGGCAAACGACGCCGACATGATGCTGATGAAGCGGTCGAGGAACACGTTCTCGCGGATCTGCTGGTCAAGCGTGCGCAGTTCGCTGACCGGGAGATTCGGATCCACTCGCGCCACGGTCTTCGGAATGTTGGCGAGGAAGGCCTCCGGCTCGATCGCCGTGCGGACGTAGAAGTTCAGCGACCCGATGCGCTCGTTCTGCAGGATCGGCAGGAAGAACAGCGGCGGCACGTCACCCTTGACCTCGCTGTACTTGGAATCCTTCACCAGGCCGACGATTCGAATGTCCAGTGTGCGGCTGGAGGCGCCGGGCCCGCCCGGCCGGCCCGTCGCCATCATCCGTCCGACCGGATTGGTGCCGAGGTCGAACTTCTTCGCAAACGACTCGTTCACGATCGCCACTTTGGGCGTGCCGAAGCCATCCGCCGCGGTAATTTCCCGGCCGGCCAGCAGCGGAATGCCCAGCGTGGAGAAGTAGCCCGGGAGCACTTCGTTGTAGCGCGAGTTGGTATCGGTGTCCAGTCCGGCATCGAAGCCCTTCGACCGAGACGTTGGTGCCCCAGTTGCTGCCCGCCAGCACCGGCACGAGCCCGCCGGTGATCGCCGCCGCGCCCGGCAGTGCCGCCAGTTCGTCGCTGATCCGTACCGCGAGCTGGCGGATCTGCTCGGGCTTGTAGCCGTTCAGCTGCGGCGAGACGCCGAAGGTGACGACCTGCTCCGGATTCAACCCGAGGGACGCACGCGCATCACGTTGACGAGGCTCCTGGTGAACAGGCCCGCCGACACGAGCAGCATCATCGACAGCGCGATCTGCGCCGTGGCCAGTGTGACCCGGAACCGGGCCGCGGCCTTGGCGCCCGACGGCTGTCCCGCCTGGTTCTTCAAGCTCGCAATCGAGATCGGGGCGCGTGCTGTGAAGCGACGGGTACAGGCCGAACAGGAAGCCGGTGCCGAGCGTCAGGATGGCCGAGACGAGCATCACGACGGGCGCCGCGAGCTGGACATCAATTGTGGCCGCCGCCTCGGCCGGCAGGAGCGCACATAATCACTCTCAGCGTCGCCCATCGCGAAGAACAGTCCCGCGATGCCGCCGCACGCCGCCAGCAGCACGACTCGGTGAGCAGCTGCACGATCAGCTGCCGCCGGCTGGCGCCCAGCGACAGGCGCACCGCCATCTCGCCGGCGCGCGACGCGGACCGCGCCAACAGCAAGTTGGCGATGTTGGCGCAGGCGATCAGCAGCACGATCGCCGGTGACGCCGAACAGCAGCGTGATCGGCGTCGCTGGCTTCGCTGGCGATGTCGCTCTGGCCGTGCGCGCCAGGCTCCACGATGATCGGCTTCGTCTTGAAGCGTGCCATCGTCTGCTCGCTCATGTTCTTCTGGAGCGGCACCTCGACCTGGTTGACGATGCCGGAGTAGAGCGGCGCAAGGGCAGCGCGCGCCTGTTCGACCGTGACCCCGGCTTGAGGCGCGCGAACAGGTACACCCAGTAGCTCTGCCGGTCCGACGATGGCGGCACGCCGGGCTGCATGAGCGCCCGCATCGTAGATCGGCACGAAGACCAGCGGCCGTTCGCCGATCGTCGTGCCGCTGAAGCCGCGTGGCGCCACCCCGACGATCGTCATCGACTGGCCGTTGACGACGAGCGGCGTCGTGAGGACGTCGGGGCTTCCGGCGAACCGGTCTTGCCAGAACGCGTGGCTCAGCACCGCGACCCGTCCTTCCCCCTCGACGCGATCGTCGTCGGGACCGATGAACCGTCCGAGCGCCGGCTGGATGCCGAGCGTGGCGAAGTAGCTGCTCGACACGGCCAGCCCGTCGCCGGTGAAGGTCTGACCGTCGCCGCCAGGTTGGCGCCGAACAGCCGGTGTGCGGCAAGCGCTCGTGAACGGCGTCTGCCCTTTCTCGAGGTCCCGGAACATCGGATAGCTGAACACCGCTTCACACGGGCCGGCCCTGTTGCAGGACGTGGAGCCCGGCTTGGGTCCGGGGGCGAGCAGGTTGACCAGGCCGTTCCGGATCCTCGACCGGCAGCGGCCGCCGGAGGAGCTGATCGAAGACCGAGAAAATCGCGGTATTTGCCCCGATTCCGAGCGCCAGCGACAGGATGGCGACGATCGTGACAAACGGCGTCTTGACGAGCATCCGGAAGGCGAGCTTCAGGTTCGACATGACGGAGTGATAGACGAGTTCCGGCGGGGAAAAGGTTGGCGCCGTCCTTCGAGCTCCGCTCCGAACTCGCGAGTCGCCGATCCGATTGACATCCCCCCGCAGTGGTTCTATCGTCCCCACGGCTCATGCTCATCTACGCGGCGATTGCTTTCGTGGGCTTCGTGTTTCTGCTCGTCATGCTGTTCGTCGGCGAGCTGTTCGGCCAGCGACCACGATCTTGGCGGGCACGACGGCGGCATCGAGCACGCCGTCGGCGACCTCGGCGGCGGCCCGAGCGTCTTCAGCTCCCGGATCATGGCCGCCTTCGTCACGGCGTTCGGTGTCGGCGGGGTCGTCGGCGCGGTACTACAACCTGTCGCATCCCGCCGTCGTCCGGCGTGGGCATTGCCGACCGGCGTGGTGATGGCGGGCTCGTCTACCAGTTCGCGAAGATCCTGTATTCGCAGCAGGCGTCCAGCGAGGTTGCAGATGTCGCGCCTCGTCGGGCGCTCGGCGGAAGTGACGGTGGCGATTCCGGTCGACTGGCGTCGGCCAGATCTCGCTGAGCATGGCCGGCGAGCGCACCGAGCACGTGGCGCGCTCGAAAGGACGGACGCGCGGTGGCGCGCGGCACGCAGGTCGTCATCACGGCGCTCGGCGGCGATTCGGTGGTCGTGGACGCGAAGACGTGAAGGCGGAAGTCTGAAGTCTGAAATTGTAAATTGTGAATCTGAAATTGTGAATTTCAGACGGGGGTAACCATGGGTGTCCTGGACTTCCTCGGCATCGAATTGCCGGCCGTTCTCGTCGCGCTCGCGATCATGGTGGGGCTGCTCGGCGTGTTCGCCGCGATGGCGCTGTTCGCGCGCAACTACATCAAGGTCCCGCCCTCGACGGTCGCCATCTTCTATGGCCGCAAGCACACCCTCACCGACGAGAAGGGGAATCGCTCGACGGTCGGCTTCCGCGTGGTCCGCGGCGGTGCGGCGCTGCGGGTGCCGCTCCTCGAGCAGGTGGCGTACCTCTCGCTCAACCTCATGTCCATCCCGCTGCGCATTCAGCGGGCGTACACGAAGGAAGGGGTGGCGGTCACCGTCGAGGCGGTCGCGAACGTGAAGATCGCGAGCGACGACATGTCGCTCCGCGGCGCGTCGGAGCGTTTCCTGGGCATGTCCGCCGAGCAGATCAAGGGCGTCATCTTCCAGACGCTGGAAGGGCACCTGCGGGCGATTCTCGGCACGCTGACGGTCGAGGAGATCAACGCCGATCGCCAGGCGTTCGCCCAGAAGATGACCGACGAGGCGGCGCTCGATCTGAAGAAGATGGGCGTCAACATCGACATTCTGACCATCCAGCAGATCAGCGACGAGCAGGGGTATCTCGACGCGCTCGGCAAGAAGCGGACGGCCGAGGTCAAGCGCGATGCCGTCATCGGAGAAGCCCAGGCGACGCGCGACGCGATGATCAAGTCGGCGATGGCCGATCAGGAAGGCAAGACCAAGCGCTACGAGGCGGACGTGGCGATTGCGCTGTCGCTGCGCGACAAGGAGTCGAGGCAGGCGGAGTTCGACGCGGCCGTTCAGGCGAAGCAGGCCGAGGCCGAGCAGTCCGGGCCGCTCGCGACGGCCATCGCCCGGCAGAAAGTGACCGAGCAGGAAACCCGGATCGATCAGGTCCGCAAGCAGCAGGAAGTGCTGGTCCAGGCTCAAGAAGCGGCACGGCGCGAGCAGGAACTGCAGGCGACGGTCGTCAAGCCGGCGGAGGCCCAGCGCCAGGCGGCGATCCTCCTCGCGGAAGGCGAGAAGCAGGCGACCGTCATTCGCGCCGAGGCGACGCAGAAAGAGCTCGAGTTCGAGGGCGCCGGCGAGGCCTCCAAGATCGAGCGGATCGGCCGGGCCGAAGCGGCCAAGGTGCTCGCCATCGGCGAGGCCGAAGCGGAAGTGATCAAGAAGAAGCTGCTCGCCGAGGCCGAGGGGCTGCAGAGCAAGGCGGCGGCGTGGAAGAACTTCAACGAGGCGGCGGTGTTGAACATGGTGGTCGACAAGATGCCCGAGCTGGCCAAGGCGTTTGCCACCCAGCTGGCCGGCATCGACAAGATCAACATCATCGAGATGGGCAATGGTCACGCGTCGGGCTCGGGCGGCGTCGCCAAGGTGATGGGCACGGTCGGCGGCGGCATGACCGCGATGCTGTCGATGCTCAAGGATCAGTTCGGCGTCGACATCCAGCGGCTGATGGAAGCCAAGACCGAGCAGGCGGCGCTCGACGCCGAGAAAAAGGCCGGCAAGAACTGAAGCCGACGTTCTTCAAGACGCCGGCCGAGCTCCGGCGCTGGTTTGCGGCGAATCACGCCACGGCGAACGAACTGCTAATCGGCTTCTACAAGAAGGCGACCGGCAAGCCGAGCGTTACCTACCACGAAGCGCTCGACGAGGCGCTCTGCGTCGGCTGGATCGACGGCGTCCGGCGCTCGCGCGACGCCGAGAGCTACGAGCAGCGATTCACGCCGCGGAAGCCGCGCAGCTACTGGAGCCACGTCAACATCGGGCGCGCCAAGGCGCTGATCGACGCGAGTCGGATGAAGGCCGCCGGCCTCCGCGAGTTCGAGAAGCGCGACGAAACCGGCGCGCGGAAGCGACTCACTCGAACGAGCGCGAGGCGTGCGTTCGACAAGTCGCGCGAGAAACGGTTCCGCGAGAACGCGGCCGCATGGGAGTTCTTCCAGGCGCAGCCGCCCGGCTACCGCCGCGTGCTGACCTTCATCGCGTGATGAGCGCGCAAGAAGCGAAGAGACGCGCGAAAAGCGGCTCGATCGGCTGATTGCTGCCTGCGCGCAGCGGCCGGCGATCCCGCTCATGTAGGGGCGACCCTTTCAGGTCGCCACGAGGGCCGAAACCCAAATGAACCGTTCATCTACTACCTGCGCGTGCGCTACGGCGAGTGCGACGCGCAGAAGGTGGTCTTCAACTCGCGGTACGGCGATTACGTCGACGTCGCGGTCAACGAGTTCCTGCGGGCGCTCGGCTACGAGAGTCAGCTGGTCAGCGGCGAGCTCGATTTCCAGCTGGTGAAACAGACGACCGAGTGGCGCGGGCCGGCGCGCTTCGACCAGGTGCTGGCCGCCAGCGTGTATGCCAGCCGCATCGGGACGACATCTTTTACCTTCACGACCGAGTTTCGCATCGCCGGCGACGACGAGCGTCATCTGCACGGTCGAGACCGTCTACGTGATGGTCGATGCGCACACGCTGTCCAAGAAACCGATTCCGGACGACATCCGCGCCGCCTTCGAGCGGGGCGCGCCAGGAGTCGTGACCGATCACGCGGGCTACCGCCAACGGTTCGGTCGATCGCGTTCGACCGTGATCCGAACGACACGTTTTGACTCTGCCCCTGGGGCCGGGTGCACACTGACGCGAGGGCTGATTTCTACAAGACGCACGACTTCGCGGTTCTCGCTGGCGTGACCGTTAAGGCGCTTCGGCATTACGAGCGCGTTGGATTGCTCAAGCCGCGGCGGACACGCGGCTGGTCATCGGCGGTACATACAGGAGGATCTCGGACGGCTCGAAGCCATCACCGCCCTCAAGTACCTGGGCTTCGCGCTCAAGCAGATCCGGTCGATCCTGAATCGTCCCGCCTCCGAGCTGCCGAAGGCGATCGCGGCGCGCCGGCGGGCGTTGGACGAAGCCGAGACGAGGCTCACCGTCGCGCGCAGCGCGATCGATGCCGCGGAGCGAGCCTCCGAGCGCGCCTGCTGGATGCCCTCGTGGAGACTGTCCAGACGAAGGTCGCCGCGGCAGCGATGCGAACGGTACTACACGGACGAGGGCTGGCAGCGGCGCCGGCGGTACTACGAGGAAGGGCCCGCCACCGAGTGGCGCGAACTCTACGGCACCCTCTCGGCTCTCGTCGGCCAGGATCCAGCGAGCGAACCCGTCCAGGCCGCCGTCGACCGCTGGCTCGCGTTATCGATCCGCGCCTACACCGGTGATCCTGACGTGCAGACCGACTCGCCGACCGCCTGGGCCGATCGCGAGCACTGGCCGTCCCGGATGAAGCGCCGCATCGACGAGTTCAACCTGGAAGCCGTGCACGCGCTGGTCGAGGCGGCGGCGCAGGCGGCGCCGAAGAAGTACTTCACGCCCGCCGCCTGGGATCGCCATCTCGCCACGGCGAGACAGCCGTCCCGAGGCCGTCTCGCGCGCGTGGCGGGCGCGGGTCGATCTGTTTCGCGACATCGAAGCGGCGCTCGATTCATGCGACGCCGACCGCCAGGCCGGGGCGCTCAGGGCGCGGTGGGACGAGCAACTCGAATCGGCGAGCGGCGGCGACCCCGAAATTCATGCCTCGCTGCTGAAGATGTGGGCCGATCGCGATCACTGGTCGGCATCCCTGCGCTGGCAAGTCGAGGCGATCCACTGGATGCCATACGAACGTATTCTGAGGGTTGCAGGCTTCCTCGACCGTACGGCGGTTGTGCGGCAACCTTAAAAAACAAGCCCTCCATTTGGCATCACGTCGTTCGACGTTCGGCGTTCGACGTTCGAACGACGGCGCTCTAGTGCGTAAGTCCGTAGATCATGTAGTTGATCCCGAGCTTGTAGGCCTCCTCCGACGGGTCGACCGGGAAGAACCCCTGCCCCGCGAACTCCCAGTATTCGGCGACGTCGTTGTTGTGGTTGGCGATCACCATCAGACGCTTCGCCGGATCGTTGTCCTCGAACACCCCGTAGTAGGTCGGCAGGATGCCTTCCATCGGATGCGGGAAATAGATCGTCTTCATCCGGAAGAACGAATCGAAGAGGCGATGCGACTGCTCGAGCTTTATCCAGCGCGCCTCCGGCAGGACGCGACGCATCTGGTTTTGCAGGTTGTAGAGATGATCGTGCTCGAAGTCGTCGAAGATGACCAATCCGCCCTTCAGCAGATACTCGCGAAATCTGAGGGCTTCCTCGTCGCCGATCGTCCAGTAGCCGGGCTCCCACATGTAGACGATGGGGTACCTGAACAACTGCGGATCGTCGAGCGACAGGATGAGGCTGCCATCGCGGTTGACGTCGATGGCGGTGAGATCGTCGAGCAGCGCCATCAGGTTCTGTTCGGCGCGGGGGAAGTCGTGGTTCCAGGCGCTGCTCATGCCGAAGCCGCGGCGTCCGCCGCCGTATCCGGAATCCCATCGCAACCGGACGAACGTGAACCGCCCGTCGTACGGCCGCTCCGCTCGTCCCCAGCCGGCGCCGCCGGATTGGCCGGCCAGCGTCGTGCCGAGGAGCGCCGCGATCAGGAGTCCCTGCCGCCAGCTGGCGATTGCCACGAGCGGATTATGCCCCCGTGCGCCCTCGTCCCGCGAACCCAATCCTCAAATCGTCCGATCCTCGAATCCCGATTTTCAGAGTGAAAATCGCCTTTTGTGGTACGCTGCCGCCGACGCTTTTCCGCGTCTTCCAGAGGAGACTGCTGTGGCAAAAAAGACGAAGAAGAAATCCGCGCGCAAGCCGAACGCCGCCTTCATGAGGCCGGTGCAGCCGAGCGCAACGCTCGCTGAAGTCGTCGGCGCGAAGCCGTTGCCGCGGACCGAGGTCACCAAGAAGCTGTGGGCCTACATCAAGAAGAACGGCCTGCAGGACAAGAAGAACAAGCGGATGATCAACGCCGACGACAAGCTCAAGGCCGTGTTCGGCGGCAAGACCTCCGTCAACATGTTCGCCATGACCAAGCTGGTGAGCAAGCACCTGAAGTAAGCCACAGTCCTCAGCCAGACCCGGAAGGGACGAGGCGACGGTCGTGCCCGACCGTCGCCTTTTTGTTTGTGGTGATCGTGAAAAGAGCCCGTGAACAAAGCCGTGAATGGAGCCGCGACTATGAAGGGCATCTGCGTAGCCCTGCTACTGGCGGTCGGATGGCCTATGACTGCAGCCGCTCAGGATCGCCTGCCGCCGATTCCTCCCGAGAAGATGACCCCTGAGCAGCGCAAGGCGGTCGAGGAGTTCCGTGCCGCGCGCAACGCCGACGTCTCGGGGCCGTTCATGCCGCTGCTTCGGAGCCCCGAGGTGATGAACCGGGCGCGCGCCATGGGGGACTACCTGCGCTTCAAGAGCGTGTTCCCGCCGCGCCTCAGCGAGTTCGCGATCCTCATCACGGCGCGGCAGTGGACGCAGAGCTACGAGTGGGACGCACACTATCAGCTCGCCCTCAAGGGCGGCCTGCGCGAGGACATCGCCCGCGCCGTCGCCGAAGGGCGCCGGCCGGAGCGGATGGCCGAAGACGAGGAGATCCTCTACAATTTTTGCACCGAGCTGCACCAGAACAAGAGCGTCAGCGATGCGACCTACGGGCACATGCTGAAGGCGTTCGGGGAACCGGGCATCATTGACGCAATCGGCATATCCGGCTACTACACGCTCCTCGCCATGGTCTTGAATACGGCTCGCACCCCGGTGCCGGCCGGCCGCGCGCCTGGACTGGCGCCATTCCCGCGATGAGTTCATATGCCGGGCCTGAAAGGCCCGGCCAGGTGGCTTCATGAGATCGCAGCGTCTGCTCCCGGCGCTGCTGCTGCTGTTCATTGGCAGCGGCTGCGCGGCGTTGATTTACGAGGTGGTCTGGTTCCAGCTGCTCGAGCTGGTGATCGGTTCCTCGGCGGTATCGATCGGCGTCCTGCTCGGCACGTTCATGGGCGGCATGTGCCTCGGCAGCCTGCTCCTGCCGCGGTTGACCAGACCTGACGCGCATCCCCTCCGCCTCTATGCCTTCCTCGAGCTCGGCATCGGCATCATCGGCCTGATCGTGCTGTTCGCGATGCCGGTCGTCGGCGGCGCTTACACCGCCTGGGCCGGCAGCGGCGTCGTCGGCCTGCTCCTGCGGGGCGTGGTCGCCGGGATCTGCCTGCTGCCGCCGACGATGATGATGGGCGCCACGCTGCCGGCGATGTCGCGGTGGGTCGAAGCGACGCCGCGCGGCGTCTCGTGGCTCGGGTTCTTCTACGGCGGCAACACGGCGGGCGCGGTCGTGGGATGTCTGCTGGCTGGCTTCTACCTGCTGCGCATCCACGACGTCGCCTTCGCGACATACGTCGCGGTCGCCCTGAACGTCACCGTCGCGGCGATCGCGTTCGTGATCGCGAGGCTGTCGCCGCTCGAGAGTTCCGCGCCGGCTGCGCCGTCCTTCGTGATGGTGCCGGGCCGCACCGTCGTCTACATCGTGATCGCGCTGTCGGGGCTGACCGCGCTGTCGTCCGAGGTGCTCTGGACCCGCACGCTGTCCCTGCTCATTGGTGCGACGACTTACACCTTCTCGCTGATTCTGGCGGTCTTCCTGTTCGGGATCGGCCTCGGCAGCAGCGTCGGCGCCGCGATGGCGCGAACGCTCGAACGTCCGCGTGTGGCGCTGGCGTGGATCCAGATCTCGCTGTGCGCCGCCATGGCGTGGACCTCGTACATCGTCACCGAATCGTTGCCGTACTGGCCGGTCAATCCGTCGATCGTCACCGACTTCCGGTTCCAGTTCCAGCTCGACCTGGCGCGCGTGCTGTTCGCCGTGCTGCCGCCATCGATTCTCTGGGGAGCGAGCTTTCCGCTGGCCCTCGCCTCGGTGGCGTCACGCGACGAAGATCCGGCCCGCCTTGTCGGCGGGGTGTACGCGGCGAACACGCTCGGCGCCATCATCGGCTCGCTCGGGTCGAGCCTGCTCCTGGTAATCTGGCTCGGCACGCAGAAGGCGCAGCAACTGATGATCCTCATCGCCGCCGCCTCGGGACTGCTGCTCCTGCTGCGCGAGCGGGTGTCGGCCCTCGCGGTCGGCGTCGCGACGGTGGTCGCGTCGGTCCTGGCGCTCACCGTCCAGCCAGTGCCCGGCATCCTGGTGGCTTACGGACGGTACGCCGTCACGCAGCTGGGGCAGTCCGACATCATCTATGTCGGGGAAGGCTGGAACGCCTCGGTCGCGGTGTCGGAGCGATCGAACGGCGTCCGCAACTACCACAACGCCGGCAAGGTGCAGGCCTCGAGCGAACCGCAGGACATGCGGCTGCAGCGTATGCTCGGGCACCTGACGACGCTCATCCCGAAGGATCCGAAGAAGGTCCTGGTCATCGGCTGCGGCGCGGGCGTCACGGCAGGAGCGGTGTCGATCGAGCCGCGGCTCGAGCACCAGGTCATCGCCGAGATCGAGCCGCTGGTGCCGCGCGTCGTGTCGGAGTACTTCTCCGAGCACAACTTCGCCGTCGTCCAGAACCCGAAGGTGAAGGTCCACATCGACGATGCCCGGCACTACCTCTTCACCACCGACGAGAAGTTCGACGCGATCACCTCCGATCCGCTCGACCCGTGGGTCAAGGGCGCGGCGATGCTGTACACCCGCGAGTTCTTCGAGCTCGTGAAGCAGCACCTGAACCCGGGCGGCGTGGTGACGCTGTTCGTGCAGCTGTACGAGAGCAACACCGAGGCGGTGAAGAGCGAGATTGGGACGTTCTTCGAGGCCTTTCCGAACGGGATGATTTTCGCGAACACCTACAACGGCCAGGGCTACGATCTCGTGCTGCTCGGCCAGGTCGAGCCGACGACGATCGACATCGACGAGATGGAGGAGCGGCTGAGGCGTCCCGAGTACGACGCCGGTCGCCCAGTCGCTGCGCGAAATCGGCATGTTCTCGGCGATCGACCTGTTCGCCACCTATGCCGGGAGCGCGAAAGACTACGAGCCGTGGCTCAAGGATGCCCAGATCAATCGCGACCGCAACCTCAGGCTCCAGTACCTGGCGGGCCGCGGCCTCAACCTGTATCGCGCCGACGTCATCTTCGCCGACATGCTGAACTACGCGAAGGAACCGGACGGCGTCTTCACCGGCTCGCCGGATCGGATGCAGGCGCTGATTCAGCGGATTAGAACCAATCAGGGTAGGTAGGCCGACCCTTTTAGGGTCGGCGCATCGATATGAGCTATTGCGTTCTCCAATACGACGCCGTTGACGATTTCATCAATCGTCGGACACCGTACCGCGAAGAGCACCTTCGGCTGATCAGGGAAGCGCACGCTCGCGGCGAGATCGTGATGGCGGGGGCGCTCGGCAATCCTCCCGACGGCGGCCTGCTGATCTTCAAGGCGCCGACGACCGTTGCCGAGGACTTCGCGCGGCGCGATCCGTACGTCATCAACGGCCTCATCACGCAGTGGGTGGTCCGTCCGTGGACCGTAGTGACCGACTGACCGTCTACCCGCCCGGCCCCAAGCGGTCGCCACTGACGTCCATCGTCTACTTCCCGGGCCGTGATCCGCTCGCGTTCTTCTCGCGCCTTGCCAGCCGCTACGGTGACCTCGCGCACCTGTACATCGGGCGCGAGCACTTGTACCTCGTCAACCATCCGGCCTACGTGCGGGACATCCTCGTCACCCACTCGCGCAGCTTCAAGAAAGGGCGGGGACTCGAGGGCGCGAAGCGGCTGCTCGGCGAGGGGCTGCTGACCAGCGAAGGGCAGACACACCTCAGGCAGCGCCGGCTCATCCAGCCGGCGTTTCACCGCGACCGGCTCGTCACCTACGCGTCGACGATGACCGGGCACGCCGTTCGCCTGCGCGACCGCTGGACCGATGGCGGGACTAGCGACGTCGCGCAGGACATGATGCGCTTGACGCTCGGGATCGTCGGCAGGACGCTGTTCGGCACCGACGTCGAGGCGCAGGCGCCGGAAGTGGGACGCGCGCTGACGGCCGTCATGCAGACCTTCTGGATGACGATGCTGCCGTTCTACGACCGCCTCGAGAGCCTCCCGATTCCGGCGCTCGCGCGGGGCCGGCGTGCGCGGGCGGAGCTCGATCGCATCATCTACGGGATGATCGCCGAGCGCCGGCGGCACCAGGAGGATCGGGGCGACCTGCTGTCGATGCTGCTGATGGCGCAGGACCTTGAGGGTGACGGCTCGCGCATGACCGACCGTCAGGTGCGCGACGAGGCGATGACGATCTTCCTCGCCGGCCACGAAACCACCGCGAACGCGTTGAGCTGGACGTGGTATCTCCTCGGCGAGCACCCGGAAGTCGAGGCGCGGATGCACGACGAAATCGATCGTGTGCTCGGCGGCCGGCTGCCGACGCTGGACGATGTGCCGAAGTTGCCGTTCGTGGAGCAGGTGGTGACGGAGTCGATGCGGCTGTATCCCCCGGCCTGGATCATCGGGCGCCGGGCGCTGGAGCCGTACGAGATCGACGGCTACCGCCTGCCCGCTCGCTCGATTCTCGTCTTCTGTCCGTACCTCGTCCAGCGCGATTCACGCTGGTTCCCGGAACCAACACGGTTCATGCCCGGGCGTTGGACACCGGAGTTCAAGGCATCGCTGCCGCAGTTCGCTTATATGCCTTTTGGCGGCGGTCCCCGACGCTGCATCGGCGATCAGTTCGCCTGGACGGAGCTGATCCTGATCGCGAGCACGATCGCGCAGCGCTGGAAGCTGCGCCTGGTGCCGGGACATCCGGTCGCACCGCATGCGGTCGTCACGCTCCGATTGAAGCATGGGCTGAAGATGACGCTTCACGTCCGGGCTCGTGACTCGGGCCCGAGGCTCGGGCCTCGGGACTTGGACTCGGGGCTCAATCGTAGTGTCCGGCTTTAGCCGGACCCCCCACGCATCATCCAAATGCAACCGCGAAGACGCGAAGAAAAGACAGGCTATCTCAGAATGCCCGTGGGCCGGCGAGCAGGCGAGCGGGCAGCGTCACGATGCCTCGGACGAGGCCCAGGACACCGTCGACGGCGATGCCGATGAGGCGGAATGGAATCAGGAGGAGCCAGACGAGAGGGTAGAGGACAAGCGCCAGCAGCGCGAGCGGCCAGCAGACAACCAGCAACAGGCACCACAGCAGGAACTTCACCATACTGAACAATACGGAATCGGCGGCGCCAGGTTCGGCGGTCACCGACAGCGTGCTGGTGATCCATCGGGCGAAATCGATAATATGCCGGGAACCGGCGCTCGAGATGGGCGCGGTCTCCAGTCGAGGTTGAGGACGCGATGGTCACACGAGTCACGCTCGCAACGATGCTGGTGGTCCTGGCGGCGGCTCCGACGCCGTCACAGGAGCGATTCTCGTTTTTTCAGGCGAGCACGCCGGAAAGCGTCGAACGGATGCTCAAGCTGGCCGACCTCCGCGACGACGACATCGTCGTCGACCTCGGGTCGGGCGACGGCCTGATTCCCCTCACGGCCGCGCGCATGAATTCTCGCTTGCGCGGGCGCGGTGTGGATATCAACCCCAAGCTGGTGGAGGAATCCAATCAGACGGCCAGGAGCCAGGGGGTGGGCAATCGCGTGCGTTTCGAGTATCGCAACGCATTCGACGACGACCTGCGCGACGCGACGGTTGTGACGATGTGGCTGTTTCCCGAGCTGATGCGGCTGCTGCGGCCGATGATCCTCGAGCGGGCGCGTCCCGGCACGCGCGTGCTGACCAGTACATGGGATCTTGGCACCTGGCCACCGGACAAATCAGATACCGACGGCACGCCGATCTATCTCTGGATCGTGCCGGCCCGCGTCGGCGGCGGGTGGCACTGGGATCTGGAGGTCGGCGGCCGCCCCGTTCACTATGCCCTGGCGCTCGAACAGCGATTTCAGACGTTCGAAGGGATGGCGCGCGCCGGCGATCGGCGTGAGGTGCTCGAGTCTCCGACGCTGCGCGGCGGCGACATTTCCTTCACGCTCGCGATCACGCTCGACGGGATGGGCCTGACCCAGCACGAGTTCAGCGGGAAGGTCGAGGGTGACCAGATCGTGGGAACCGTGAAGGTGACGCCGAAGGAAGGATCGACCCGGACGTTGCAGTGGCGTGCGCGGCGAGTGGAGCGCTCCGATTACTTCGCGCCGACTGGGACGAAGATGTTCGAGCAGGCCGACAGCCCGGTGCCGGCAACGATACCGGGATTGCAGTAAACCAGGTTTGTAGGGCGACCCTCTTAGGGTCGCCCCGTTCAAGGCGCCACGAGTTTCAACGTGGGAAAGTACGCACGATAGCGACGGGCATCGCGCGTAAGAAGCGTCAACCCGGTGATCGCGGCATGCGCGCCGATATAGAAGTCGGGCAGTGGCGAGCGCCGGGCGCCTCCACGGCGCCGGTATTTCACGAAGCATTGACCTGCGAGAAAAGCGCCTTCCCAGGGCAGCGGCAGCCGCCGATAGTGTTGCGGCGGAAGGGCTGCCTCAAGATCCTCGATCCGCTCGAACCTTGCCGAGACTTCCGCAAAGATGATCGGGTTCAGAAAGAGAGGACCCCGGTCGCCCGCTTCGGTGAGCATCGCCGCTGACCAGTCGAACCACTCCTCGTCTTCGGTCAGCACGTCCAGGAGCACGTTGCTGTCGACGAGCGTGCCGTTCAGGAATCAGCTCCTGGTCAACCGCATGATTTCGTCGGTCGTGATGCGCCGGGTGCCACGCCCGCGGAGCTGTTCGACCAGCGTCCGGCCGCGCGACAGGCGCGGGCCACCGCCGGCGGCTTTGCGGATCCGCACACTGTCGCGATCGAGCTCGAACTCCACCTCGGTATCGGGCAGCAGCCCGAGCTTGTCGCGGATTTCCATCGGGATCGTGACCTGCCCCTTGCTGGTGATGCGCATGAGTAATACTCTTACCAGTAAGAGTATGACCCTGGGCTTGGGGATGTCAAGCGACCGCCGCTACACGGCTTCGGACTGCGACGTGAAGGTGAACGCCCGGAGCTTGAGCGCCGGCATCATACCGGCGGAGCTGCCTTGATCCTCTGATGCGCCGACCCGTTCGGGCGTGCCGACCATCTCCACGTTCCCCGGCGCGAGCATCCGGATCATGCTCTGGTTGAAGCGCAGGTTCCGCACCGGGTAGGCGATCTTCCCCTTTTCGATCCACCACACGCCGTCGCGCGTCAGGCCGGTGAGCGTCGCGGTCCGCGGGATCGACCGAGCGGATGTACCAGAACCGCGTGACCAGCAGCGCCCGGTCGGCCGACTGCGTCATTTCCTGGACGCGTCGCCGGCCGCCCGCTCGCCTGGATGATGCGGTTGACCGGTCCCGGCGTCGGCTGCCGCTTCTGCCGCTCGGCCCAGTAGCGGCTGTAGGACAGGGTCTCGAGCACGCCGTTACGGACCAGGTATACGACCTGGGACGGAAGGCCCGAGCCCGTCGCCTGCGAGCCCGGCAGATCCTCGCGCCAGGGATCGCTGAGGATGCTGATCCGCTCGTCGAAGACTTTCTCGCCCACCTTCGTCCGCCCGCCTGGGCGCCGAGAACGCGCTGCGGCCTTCTTCCGCCGACCGTGCATCGAAGTTCAGCGAGAAGCCCGAGATGAGATCGGCCACCGCCTGCGCTTCGAGAATCACCGGATAGGTGCCGGCGTCGATCGTGCGCGCGCGGCGCGACTCCTGGGCGCGACGGATGGCTTCGCGGTATACCAGCCTGGTGTCGACGCGGCGGACATCGATATGGCTGCGGAGGAAATATCCGGATCCGGCGCCGTCGGGCGTCCGGGCGGTCATGCCGAGGCTGGCGATCGTGCTGCGCTCGTAGTTGAAGTTGCCGTTCTTCGTGGCGTCGGCGCCGGCGGTGGCCTGTGCTTGGTGGAAGCCGGCGCTGATCACGCCGGCCTTCTCCGAGGCGGTGAGCGCCTCGTCGACGGCCCGCGCCCGGTCGGCCAGCGACAGCGTCGCGGTCTCCTCGACGTAGCGCCGCGTCGGTTCGTACTTCTGCGGGCCGAGCGTCGGCATGTACTCGCGGTCCACCGGCGACAGCCGCGCGAGTTCGTGTGCCTGTTCGACCATCTGCCGGAGCGACGGCTCGCTCAGGTCGGTGGTCGAGGATCCGCCGCGGCGCCGATCGATCCACACCGTCACCCGGGCTGTGACCGTGTCGATCCGGCCGCTCGTCTGCAGGGTATTCGCCGCGAACCGCAGGTTGGAATTCATCTGGCTGGTGACGCCGACCGCGGCGTCGTCGGCCTTGACCATCCCAAGCAGCCGGTCGGTAATCCGCCGCGCTTCGTCCGCTGTGAGCAGCATGGAGATCTGTTCCTAAGTCTTTCGTGTTTCCGTGCCTGGCCTTTCGCGATCAGGCCTTCACGCCGGTATTCAACACGTTGATACCCCGGAATCGCGCGACCGGGCAGCCGTGGCTGACCGCGTTCAGCTGCGTCGGCTCGCCCTTGCCGTCGTTGAACGCGCCGCCGAGCCGGTAGGTCGCGGAACCGCCGAGACCGTCGCAGGCACCCCAGAAGTCCGTCGTGCGCGACTGATACGCGACGTCGCGCAGCATGCCGGCGACCTTGCCCTTCTGGATCTCCCAGAACGTCTGGCCGCCGAACTGGAAGTTGTAGCGCTGCTGATCGATGGAAAAGCTGCCGTCGCCCATGATCAGGATGCCGCGCTCGACGCCCGCGACGAGATCGTCGAGCGACGTGCTGCCGCTGCCCGCTTCCAGCGACACGTTCGGCATGCGCGGAAACGGCACGCTGTCCCACGACTCGGCGTGCAGGCAGCCGTAGGAGCGTCTTGCGCCCGACCTGCGGCGCCAGATCGCGGGTCGTCTGCCAATCGACGAAAATGCCGTTCTTCACGAGATACCAGCGCTGCGCCGGCACCGCTTCCTCGTCGAAGCCGACCGTGGCCAGCCCGGCGGGCTGCGTGCGGTCGGCGACGAAGTTGACGATCGGCGAGCCGAACTTCAGCTTGCCCGCGTCTTCCGGCGTGAGAAAGCTGGTGCCCGCGTAGTTGGCTTCCCACCACAGCGCGCGATCGAGCTCCGTCGAGTGGCCGACCGATTCGTGAATCGTCAGCCAGAGATGCGACGGGTGGAGCACCAGGTCGTAGCGGCCGGCCTCGACCGACTTCGCCTTCAGCTTCATGACCGCTTCTTCGCCGGCCTGCCGCGCTTCGGCTTCCCAGGGATAGGCTCGATGTACTCGTAGCCCATGCCCTGCGGGCCGGCGTAGGAGGCGCGGGTCTGGAAGTCGCCGGTCGCGCTGTCGATCGCGGTCACGGTGAAGTCAGGCTCGCCGCGAACCAGGTGCTGGTCGATGCGCGAGCCGTCGGAGGTCGCGAGGAACTTGTGCTCGCTGACCCATCGCATCGACGAGTCGACGAAGGTGACGCCCTTGGTCTCCATCGCCGCCTCGATTGAGCTTCAGCAGGAACTGGATCTTGTCGTCGAGCGGCACCTCGAACGGGTCCTTCTGGAACGCGCTCTTCCACGACGTCGTCGACCGGGTCGACCGGCGCGAGCGTGACGCGCTTGCGCTGGAACCGCGCGTTCGCCCTGGCGACGTCGACGGCGGCTGCCGCGCACGCGCCGCGCTTCCTCGATCGTCAGCTGCGGGCTCGCCGCAAAGCCCCAGGTGCCGTCGACGAGCACGCGCACGCCGAAGCCGACGCTCTGATTGCGCGAGACGTTCTGCACCTGCTGCTCGCGCGTCGACACCGATTCGGATGCGCAGGCGGTTGATGCGGACATCGGCGTACGAGGCGCCGAGACGGCGCGCGGTGGCCAGCGCCGCGTCCGCGAGGTCGTTGCGGATGGCGTCGACGGCCGAGGCCTGCGCCGCTTCGGCCTCGATGATCCACGGTGCGATCCTCGCGGAACCGATCGCGCCAATGGCAGCCGTTGCGACTCTTAGAAAATACCGGCGTTTAGCCATCTTTTTTCACTGGCGCTGGGGCCCCACCCCCAGCGCGAACTTACGCTGATGCTCGCCCTCGGATCTACTTGTCCTCGGGCTCGCATGGCCGCAGGCGCTTCCATCTATCTGCCCGCATCCCAAAAATTTCGCTTCCATAATTGGGCGCTTGGAAATCATCACACGATTTGCGCCGGCGCCGACTGGATTCCTGCATCTCGGCCACGTCGTCAACGCCATCTAGCACTTCGTGATCGCGTGATGCGGCCTGAAGGCCCGCACTACGAGGATCAAAGTAGTGCGGACCTTCAGGTCCGCTGATCGTCGCGATGAACCGTGTCCGGTGAAAACGCAGGCAGGCAGATGGCGATGTATTCGGCGCCGTCGGCGAGCGGCGTGCTGTAGCGCACCCATTCGCCGGGCGCGGCGACAATCGCCTGCCCGGCGGCGACGTCCAGGACGCCGCCCTCGTGCTC
Organism: uncultured Acidobacteriota bacterium; assembly: GCA_963825245.1. GTDB lineage: Bacteria > Acidobacteriota > Vicinamibacteria > Vicinamibacterales > CAVVIG01 > CAVREM01. The sequence continues at coordinate 91,694 of CAWGSJ010000005.1, read as the reverse complement.
GACGCGCAGGACGCCTTTCAGAACGATCGTGATTTCCTCGAACTCGGGCCGCTGTCCCGGTTCCTGCCACCCTCCCGGCGACACCATCCGCGCGACGCTCACGCCCCGGTGGCCGGAATTGACGCGGCCGGCGAATTCCTGAATCTGCTTCGGCTTGTTCCCGGCGGAGGCGATGACGGTCGGCTGCTCGATCAGGCGTGGCACGGGCAGAAAGTATAACCTTGGGGTGTGAAGAAGATCTGCGACACCATCCTCGACGCGATCGGCAACACGCCGATGGTGCGGTTGAACCGCATTCCGCACGGGGTCATCGGCGGCACGGTCCTGGTGAAGCTCGAGACGTTCAACCCCGGGCAACTCGATCAAGGACCGGATGGCCGTGAAGATGATCGAGGACGCCGAGCGCGCCGGCCTGCTGAAGCCGGGCGGCACGATCATCGAGGGCACCTCCGGCAATACCGGCATGGGCCTCGCGATCGCGGCGGTCGTCAAGGGCTACAAGTGCATCTTCACCACGACCGACAAGCAGTCGAAGGAGAAGATCGACGCGCTCAAGGCGTTTGGCGCCGAGGTCATCGTGTGTCCCACCAACGTCGATCCCGAGGATCCGCGCTCGTACTACTCGGTGTCGTCGCGCCTCGTCCAGGAGGTGCCCAACTCGTGGAAGGCCAACCAGTACGACAACCTGTCGAACTCGGCGGCGCACTACGAGCAGACCGGTCCCGAAATCTGGGATCAGACCGACGGCCGCGTGACGCACCTGGTGGTCGGCGTCGGCACGGGCGGCACGGTCTCGGGCGTCGGCCGGTATCTCAAGGAGCGGAATCCAAGGGTCAAGGTGTGGGGCATCGACACGTACGGATCGGTGTTCAAGAAGTACAAGGAGACCGGCGAGTTCGACAAGAACGAGATCTACCCGTACATCACCGAGGGGATCGGCGAGGACTTCCTGCCGAAGAACGTCGACTTTTCCGTCATCGATCACTTCGAGAAGGTCACCGACAAGGACGCCGCCGCGATGACGCGTCGCATCGCGCGTGAGGAAGGCATTTTCGCCGGCAACTCCGCCGGCGCGGCGATCGCCGGCCTGCTGCAGCTGAAGGATCACTTCCGCCGCGACGACGTGATCGTCGTGATCTTTCACGATCACGGGTCGCGCTATCTCGGCAAGATGTTCAACGACGAATGGATGCGCGAGAAGGGCTTCCTCGAGAAGAGCGGCCTCACCGCGCGCGATCTCGTCGCGATGCGCGTCTCGGGCGAGCTGTGCTCGATCGAGTCGAACGAGCCGGTCGAGCACGCCGTCCGGGTGATGAGCGAGCACGACTTCTCGCAGATCTCGATCACCCGCAACAAGCGGCTGGTCGGATCGCTGAACGAGGCGCACCTCTACACCGAGCTGGTCCGGGATCCCGTCGTGAAGCGCGAGCCGGTCGAATCGATCATGCAGCCGGCGTTTCCGTTCGTCGACGTGTCGACGCCGGTCGACCTGCTGTCGACGATGATCACGCCGCAGAACCCGGCGGTGCTGGTGCGCGACTTCAAGACCGACAAGACGTTCATCATCACGCGGTCCGACGTCATCCGCGTCCTTTGATCGTGGGCCGTTCAGCCGAGCGGGCGGTGCGCTGGGTGCTGCTGGCAGCCGCGGCGTATGCTGCGGCGACGCTGGTCCGCTATTACCTCCTGGCGCCCGGTCCGCGGTTCCCCGTGGAATCGGCGTTCTTCATCTTTGTCGGCGTCGGCGTGCTTGCGGTCCTGGTACGCCGCGGCGCTGCCGGGCCTGAGAGGCCCGGCTCTGCACGATGGCGGGCCTGAGAAGCCCGGCCTACAAGACAAAGGCCCCGGCCTCCTATTCGTCGCGCAGGCGGCGCTTTTCATCGTCGCCGCCTTCCTTTTGTACGCGCCTGCGCTGCAGGTCGGCCTGCTCTCCGACGACTTCGTCATCGCCGCATGGGCCGAGCGGCTCGAACTGGTCCACCTCGAGGCGACCGGATTCGTCAGGCCCGGAGTGCCCCTGTTCTGGTGGATGCTTCAGACGCTACCCGCCGACTTCGGGGTGACGGCTCATGCGGCGAACATCGTCCTGCACGGCGTCAACGCCGCGCTCGTCTCGGTGATCGCGCGTCGGCTCGGCCTGCGACGCCCGGAAGCCTTCGCGGCCGCGGCGATGTTCGCGGTGTTCCCTGGGTTGAGCGAAGCCGTTGTCTGGCTGTCGGGAGTCCAGGACGTGCTGATGACGACGCTGGCGTTGATGGCGGTCGTCCTGGCCACCGCCCCCGATCCGAAAGTCATCCTGGCCGTCGTCACGAGCCTCGCTGCGCTCCTCGTCAAGGAAACGGCCATCATGATCCCGCTCCTCGCGGCGCTCGTGGTCGCGGTTCGCGACGGCGTCCGACCCGGGCGGACGCAACGGATCGTCCTCGCCAGCCTGGCGGTGATCAGCGTCGGCTATGCGCTCGCGCGCGCTGCGGTCGGAGTGCCGAGTTCGTTTCTCGAAGTCGGGGATTGGCGCTATTTCGTCAAGCAGCTGGTTGCCAACGCGTTCGCGGCAGTCGGAGCGCCGTGGACCGTCGAGTGGGGACGGACGCATGCCGGCATCGCCCTGATGCGCGCGTCCGCGATCGTCATCCTTCTCGCGGCGGCATTCTTCGCGTGGCGGCGCCGCGACATCACTTTCCGTGCGGCTGCTGCGTGCGCGGCATGGGTGCTCGCCGCGGCCGTGCCGGCGTTCTCCTTGTTCTACGTCGGGCCGAACCTCGAGGGCGCGCGCTACGTTTACCTGGGGGCCGCGGGATTCGCGATCCTGCTCGCGCTGCTCGCCGGGCTCGCCGCGGACCGCTTCAGGGTCGCTCCGCGAGCGGTCGTGATCACGCTGCTCACGGCGCTGCTGGCCGCGCCGCTTCTTCCGGCCGTCAGGAGCGATCTGCGACGCTGGCAGGTGGCGGCGGGAGTTCGGCACGACATCCTCGGGCGCGTGCGCGCTGAAGCCGATCGCGCCGGGTGCACCAGGTTCGCCGCCGAAGGCGAGGCGGACAGCGTTGCCGGCGCATATGTTTTCCGCCACGGCCTTGCCGAGGCGCTGGGCTTGCCCCAAGCCACACCCGCCGTGCAGTGCCAGGTGATACTGAACGATGGCGCTCTGAGTGTGCAGCACTGAGCGCCAGGTGTCGTTCGAACGTTCGAACGTTCGACGTTCAGGCGAACGACGAATGACGATTGCCAGGGATTGTCCCGATGCCTGAATTGATCGCGCTGACGCGTGCCGTGAGTCCGTCGATGGCCGACTGCCAATTGACGCATCTGCCGCGGATGCCGATCGACATCGCGCTCGCGACGAGACAGCACGAGACGTACGAGCGGGCGCTCGAAACGCTCGGCTGCGCCGTCCATCGCCTGCCCTCGACCGCCGAGATCCCCGACGCGGTGTTCATCGAGGACATGGCGGTCGTGCTCGACGAGATCGGCGTCATCATGCGGCCGGGCGCCGCGTCTCGCCGGCACGAGGTCGCCGAGGTTGCGGAGTGGTTGAAGCACCGGATCCTTCTCGCGCGAATCGAGCCGCCCGGGACGATGGACGGCGGCGACGTCCTGGTGGTCGGGCGCCGAATCTTCGTCGGCGCGACGTCGCGGACCAACGCGGAGGCGCTGGATCAATTCCGTCGGATCGTCGAGTACTTCGGCTACACGATGGCCGTCGTCGAGGTCCGCGGCTGCCTGCACCTGAAGTCGGCCGTGACGGCCGTCTCGGAGGACGTGCTGCTCGTGAACCGAGGCTGGGTTCCCGCCAGCGCCTTCCAGGAGTTTGAGCTCATCGACGTGCATCCGCAGGAGCCTGCGGCGGCGAACATCGCCCGCGTCGGCAAACGTCTGTTGTACAGTGCGGCGTTCCCCTGGACGCTCGAGCGATTGAAGAATTCCGTCACCGATGTCAGCACCGTCGATGTCAGCGAACTGGCGAAGGCGGAGGGGGCGGTCACCTGTTGCAGCCTGATCATGAAGGCCCCTGAGAACTGAAGACCATGGATCCGAAACGAGAATTGCTTCGACACACCGTCGCCACCGTGGCCTATCGAGGCGGCAAGGCGATACGCGGCACGACCGCGGCTTTTGCGGAATTCAAGGCTCACGAGACAGCGCGCACCCCCGCCCGCCTCGTCGCTCACATCGGCGACCTGTACGACTGGGCGCTGTCGATTGCCAAGGGCGCGCAGGCGTGGAACGATTCGACGCCGCTGGCGTGGGACCTCGAGACCGCCAGGTTCTTCGACACGCTTGCACGCTTTGACGCGTACCTCGCCTCAGACGCCCCGTTGGCGTGCTCGCCGGAACAACTGTTCCAGGGGCCGGTGGCGGATTCGCTGACGCACGTCGGTCAGCTGACGATGCTGCGGCGACTGGCGGGCGAGCAGATGCGCAGCGAGAACTATTTCAGGGCCGACATCGTGGCGGGGCGCGTTGGCCCGGAACAAATCGCGCCTCGCCGCGAGTTCGACTAAAGGCTGTCTCACAAACCAGCTGGCCTGCGTTGCGAGCGAGCGCGCGAGCGAGCCACGCGAACGGCCCGTCCACCGTAGCTTCAGCGAAGGTGGAAGCGCGCCGGCGCCGCGGCGCGCGAGAGAGCGTGTGGGGGAGTCCGAGGGGCGAAGCCCCTCGGTTAAGACACAGAGGTCCGCTCTACCTTCCCGGGTTACCTGCCAGGATCGTAATCGCCTGTTGAAAAACGGCACGACTCCCGCGGCCGGAATCGTGATCAGCCGCGTCAATCGTTAGAAGCGCTTGGAAGGCTTTTTGCGAACGGCCCCCGCGCGACCCTATGAGCCGGCAGGCCTTCGGACCCAACCTGAGACGCATCCGGATCCAAAAAGGTATCTCGATCGAGCAGATTGCCGCCGCCACCAAGATCTCCGCGGATCTGCTCAGCGGGCTGGAGCGGAACGATTTCAGCCGCTGGCCGGTTGGCATTTATGCCCGTGCGTATGTGCGCCAGTACGCGTACGCCATCGGCGTCGATCCCGATTCGACCGTCGACGAGTTCTGCCGGTGGTTCGCGGAGGGCGACCGGCGCGCGGAGCAGACGATTCGGGAGCAGGCGACGATCGTCGGTCAAGACAGCGTCACCTACCGAGACGACGCCCCGGCCGCACCCGGCGGCGATCGCCGCGCCGCCAAGAAACGTCCAGGCGCCAAATCCACGCCCTCATCTGAAACAGGCGGACTGCTGGTCCGTCTCCGCCGCGCGCTCAACAGGGCATAGTCCACTACCCCTTCGCAGAGTCGGCGAGTACGATTGCCAGATGCGCCTCTCGGCCGTCGTCGAGACGTCCATGCGGGTGGCCGAATCGAGTGGCCGGCTGCAGAAAGTCGCGCTGCTCGCCGAGCTGCTTGCCCAGTCTCCTCCCGAGGAAATCGCAACCGTCATCACGTTCCTGAGCGGCACTCCGCGCCAGGGGCGTATCGGCGTCGGCTGGGCCGCGATTGTCGAAGCGCGCGAGGCGCCGCCGGCGTCCGAGGCGTCGCTCGCGGTGGCGGAAGTGGACGACACCTTCGGCCGTATCGCCTCGCTGTCGGGCCCAGGGTCTTCGCGGGCGAGAGCCGAAGCGCTGCGAAGCCTGTTCGGGCGCGCCACCGGCGCCGAGCAGGACTTCCTGGCGCGTCTCCTCTTTGGCGAGCTTCGCCAGGGCGCACTCGAGGGGGTGCTCGTCGAAGCGGTTGCGCGCGCGTCGAAGATCCCGGCGGCAGCCGTCCGGCGCGCGGCGATGCTCGCCGGCGCGCTCGCGCCGGTCGCCAGGGCGGCGCTCGTCGAGGGCGAATCGGCGTTGCAGGCGCTGGTCATCAAGCCGTTCACGCCGGTCCAGCCGATGCTCGCCGACTCGGCCGCGCACGTTGACGCCGCTCTTGGCGATCTCGGCGAGGCATCGCTCGAATACAAGCTCGATGGCGCGCGCATCCAGGTTCACAAGGCCGGCGACGACGTGCGTGTCTACTCGCGTAACCTGCGCGATGTCAGCGTCGCCGTGCCGGAGGTCGTCGAGGCGGCACGCGCGCTGACCGTACGCGAGATCGTCCTCGACGGCGAAGCGATCGCCCTGCGCGCCGACGGGACGCCGCATCCCTTCCAGATCACGATGCGGCGCTTTGGCCGGAAGCTCGATGTCGAGACCCTTCGCCGCACGCTGCCGGTGCAGCCGTTCTTCTTCGACTGCCTGTACTTCGAGGGCGATCCATTGATCGATGAACCGCTCGGACGGCGCCTCGATCTGCTCACACGGCAAGCGCCAGGCAGCCTGCTGGTGCCGCGCGTCGTCACGGCGGACGCCGTGGAAGCCGCGACATTCATGGAGCGCGCTCTCGCCGCCGGACACGAAGGCGTGATGGCCAAGGGCCTGGACGGCCTCTACGCCGCCGGCCGCCGCGGCGCGACCTGGTTGAAGGTCAAGAACGCCCGAACGCTGGATCTCGTCGTGCTCGCCGCCGAATGGGGCAGCGGCCGGCGGAAGGGTACGCTGAGCAACCTGCACCTCGGGGCCCGCGATTCCCGTCGCGGCGGGTTCGTCATGCTCGGCAAGACGTTCAAAGGCCTGACCGACGAGATGCTCGCCTGGCAGACGAAGAAGTTTCTCGAGCTCGAGGCGGCGCGGGATACCCACACCGTTCATCTCAGGCCGGAGGTCGTCGTCGAGATCGCCTTCAACGACATCCAGGAGAGCCCGCATTATCCCGGACGCCTTGCCCTTCGTTTCGCGCGCGTGAAGCGCTACCGCCCCGACAAGCGCGCGGCGGATGCGGATACGTTCGAAACGATCCAGCAGATTTATGAGCAGATGACCGGTCTCCATGCACCGGATTGATGAAATGATGACGGTCCGCCTGATAATGACGGTCCGCCTAAAGGCGGACGCTACGAGTGGCCGATAGAGCGAGGGGCATGGGACTATTCAGCGCGTTCGGATCCTCTGATCAGGGCCCGGTTCGACAGACGAACGAAGATTGCTTCGGGACCGACCATCAATCGGGCCTCTGCGTCGTCGCCGATGGGATGGGCGGCCACAATGGCGGCGAAGTGGCCGCGCGGCTTGCGGTGGATTGCGTGACCGAGTACGTCAGGACGTCGCCGGACATCCCGATGTGGCCGTTCGGGTTCGACGCGTCGCTTTCAGAGCCGGCCAACCTGCTGCGGACAGCCATCCACGCCGCCAACGGGAAGATCCTCGAGACCGCCGCCGCACGGCGCGAACTGTCCGGCATGGGGACGACTATCGTGGCTGCGCTCGTACACGACAGCATGCTGGCGCTCGCCCATGTCGGCGATAGCCGCCTGTATGTGTTCGTTGCCGGGACGTTGCGCCTGCTCACCACGGACGACTCCTGGGCGCTCAACCGGAACGTGCTCACCAACGTGCTCGGATCGCGGGCTCAAGTCGAGGTGCACATCGCCGAGGAGCCGATTGCGTCGGGCGAGCTGGTGATCCTGGTCACCGACGGCGTGCACGGCGTGATCAACGACGGGGCGCTCGGCGCCCTGGTGGCGGCCGGCGATCACCCGCAAACGATTGCCGAAAGGCTGGTTCGAGAAGCGCTGAAGCGGGGCAGCCGCGACAACTGCACGGCGGTCGTCGGCCAGTACGGGTCCATCTCGATTGACCGGGCCGGGCCAGCCGGCATCGGACTACTGCTGAGCTAACGCCGTGGATGATGCTGCCGCCTGGCCGCCCGGCCAGTGCCGCCGGGCCCCCGGGTGATCCAGCTGCGCACGGTTGCGCCTGCCGAAAGGGCCATGCTATATTCGTCAGGTTCTGTTGAAGCTGGGACACCCTATCTAGCTTCACCGCATAGGAATAGCGTCTCCGGATCTCCCGGAAACACTCGATCCGCCGCGACCAACACGAATTAGGGTCGTCGAGTTTTCAGGTGCCAAGCCTTCGGGCTTTCAGGCCTGAAACAGTATTCGCGCCGCAGGTTTCCTGTGGCGTCGAAGCGTATTTGCTGGAGTTGTATGCCGACCATCAGTCAACTCGTCCGCGCCGGCCGCGAGAAGATCGTCAGCAAGACGAAGAGCCCGGCGCTGCAGAACAGCCCGCAGAAGCGGGGCGTCTGCGTGCGCGTCTTTACCCAGACGCCGAAGAAGCCGAACTCCGCGCTGCGCAAGGTGGCGCGCGTCCGACTGACCAACGGCATCGAGGTCACCACCTACATCCCGGGCGTTGGCCACAACCTCCAGGAGCACTCGCTGGTGCTGATTCGCGGCGGCCGCGTCAAGGACCTGCCGGGCGTCCGGTATCACGTCGTGCGCGGCACGCTCGACGCGGTCGGTGTCCAGGGGCGGATGCAGGGGCGGTCGAAGTACGGCGCGAAAAGACCGAAGAAAGGACGTAGGAATTCTGCATGCCACGTAGACGAGAGATTCCGAAGCGCGACGTTCCGGCGGATCCGCTGTACGAGAGCCCGCTTGTCAGCAAGTTCATCAGCTGCGTGATGAGCGACGGCAAGCGGAGCACGGCCGAGCGCATCCTCTACAAGAGCTTCGACATCATCAAGGAAAAGACCGGCGACGATCCGCTGAAGGTCTTCAAGAAGGCGATCGACAACGTCAAGCCGAGCCTCGAGGTGAAGTCGCGCCGCGTGGGCGGCTCGAACTACCAGGTGCCGGTCGAAGTGAATCCGAACCGCCGGCTGTCGCTCAGCATCCGGTGGCTCGTCGGCTACGCGACGGCGCGCGGTGACGGCAAGACGATGCAGGAGAAGCTGGCCAACGAGCTGCTCGACGCGGCCAACCTGCGCGGCGGCGCCGTGAAGAAGCGCGAAGACACGCACCGGATGGCGGAAGCCAACAAGGCGTTCGCTCACTACAGGTGGTAGAGCGCCAGCGGCCGCGAGCGCGAAGCGCGCAGCGGGCGCGAGGCATCAGCGACCCTTCGACAGGCTCAGGGTCGCGTTGAGCGCAGTCGAAACGCGAGCGGGGGTGGGGCCCGCGAGAAAGTAAACAAAGTAGACGGGCAATGCCAAGGCTAGTCGCGCTCAACAAAACTCGGAACATCGGCATCATGGCGCACATCGATGCCGGTAAGACGACGACCACGGAACGGATCCTGTTCTACACCGGGATTACGTACAAGATCGGAGAGGTCCACGAAGGCACGGCCGTCATGGACTGGATGGAGCAGGAACAGGAGCGCGGCATCACGATCACCTCGGCCGCCACCACCTGCTTCTGGCGCGATCACCGCATCAACATCATCGACACGCCCGGCCACGTCGATTTCACCGCGGAAGTGGAGCGTTCGCTGCGCGTCCTCGACGGCGCCGTCGCGGTGTTCGATTCGGTCGCCGGCGTCGAGCCGCAGTCGGAAACCGTGTGGCGGCAGGCCGACAAGTACCGCGTCCCGCGGATCTGTTTCGTCAACAAGATGGACCGCATCGGCGCGAACTTCAAGCGCACCTTCGATCAGATCATCTCCAAGCTGGAGGGCAATCCGGTCGCCATCCAGCTGCCGATCGGCGCCGAGGACAAGTTCGTCGGCGTGGTCGACCTGATCCGGATGAAGTCGATCACCTACAAGGACGAGACGCTGGGCGCCGACTACGTTGTCGGCGACATCCCGGCCGACATGCAGGAGGAGGCGAGGCACTACCGCGAGCAGCTGATCGAGAAGGTCAGCGAGGCCGACGACAAGATCCTCGAGAAGTACCTCCACGGCGAAGACATCTCCGAAGACGAAATCAAGGCCGCGCTGCGCAAGCGCGTGAACAGCTCCGTCCACGCAGCAAGGGCGAAGCGCGCGTTCGTGCCGGTGATCTGCGGATCGGCGTTCAAGAACAAGGGCGTCCAGCCGCTGCTCGACGCGGTCGTCGACTTCCTGCCGTCGCCGGTCGACGTGCCGGCGATCGTCGGGATCGATCCGACCAAGAAGGAAGAGACCCTGATCGAGCGGCCCGCGACCGACGACGCGCCGTTTGCCGCACTGGCGTTCAAGATCATGACCGACCCGTTCGTCGGCCAGCTGACCTTCATCCGCGTCTACTCGGGCGTGCTGACGTCTGGCGCGACCGTCTACAACGCCACCAAGCAGCGCAGCGAGCGGATCGGCCGCCTCCTGAAGATGCACGCCAACAAGCGTGAGGAGATCAAGGAGGTCTACGCCGGCGACATCGCCGCGGCGGTCGGGCTCAGGAGCGTCACGCACCGGCGACACGATCTGCGACGAGAAGAAGCCGGTCGTCCTCGAGTCGATGGACTTCCCCGAGCCGGTCATCTCGCTGGCGATCGAGCCGAAGACCAAGGTCGACCAGGAAAAGCTCGGCACCGGCTTGCAGAAGCTGATGGCCGAGGATCCGACCTTCCGCGTCAACACCGACATTCAGACCGGCCAGACGATCATCCGCGGCATGGGCGAGCTGCACCTGGAGATCATCGTCGACCGGCTGAAGCGCGAGTTCAACGTCGAGGCGTCGGTCGGCAAGCCGCAGGTCGCCTACAAGGAAACACTCACCCGTCCGGCCGACGGCGAGATGAAGTACGCGAAGCAGACCGGCGGCCGCGGTCAGTACGGCCACGCCAAGATTCACGTCTACCCCGGCGCACCGGGAACCGGTTACGTCTTCGAGAACGAAATCGTCGGCGGCTCGATTCCGAAGGAATTCATCAAGCCGATCGACGAAGGCATCAAGGAAGCGCTCACGCGCGGCGTCCTCGCCGGCTATCCGATCGACGACGTGCGGGTGGAGCTGTACGACGGCTCGTATCACGACGTCGACTCGTCGGAAATGGCGTTCAAGATCGCCGGTTCGATGGCGTTCCAGGATGCCGCGAAGAAGGCCAAGCCGGTGCTGCTCGAGCCGATCATGCGCGTCGAGGTGGTCGTGCCCAAGGAGCACATGGGCGACGTGATGGGCAACCTGTCGAGCCGCCGCGGCCAGATTCAGTCGCAGGAAGATCGCGGCGGCACGCAGATCATTGCCGCGCGGGTGCCGCTGTCCGAGATGTTCGGCTACGCGACCGACCTGCGCTCGCGCACGCAGGGGCGCGCCACCTACTCGATGCATTTCGATCGCTACGAGCCGGCGCCGCAGAACGTCAGCGAAGAAGTCGTGGCGAGGATGCAGGGGAAGATGACGTCAGGCCGAGACCGGGATCACTGCGCGTCAGCGGCCGGACGAGAGAAAATGGCGACAGCATTCAGCGACAAGATTCGCATTCGCCTGAAGGCGTACGACTACCGCGTCCTCGACCAGTCGACGAGCGAGATCGTCGACACCGCCAAGCGCACCGGCGCGCGGCTGGCCGGGCCGATTCCGCTGCCGACGGCGAAGAACAAGTGGACCGTGCTGCGTTCGCCGCACGTCGACAAGAAGTCGCGCGAGCAGTTCGAGATCCGGACGCACAAGCGGCTGATCGACATCTTCGAGCCGACGCCGCAGACGGTCGACGCGCTGATGAAGCTCGACCTCCCGGCCGGCGTTGACGTGGAGATCAAGGCGTTCGGAAAAGAGCATAAGTAGGGCGGGTAAGGCGGGCAGGGTGGGTAAGGCAGGTAACGGACAGGAGCGCCTGCGGCCATGCGAGCCCGAGGACGAGCAAATCCGAGGGCGAGCATCAGCGTAAGAACGCGCTGGGGGTGGGGCCCCAGCGCCATTGGAAAAAAGTAGACACCAATGGTCACCGGAATCATCGGCAGGAAAGTCGGCATGACGCAGATCTTCGACGCCGACGGCACGGTGCATCCGGCGACGGTCCTCAAGGCGGGCCCGTGCGTCGTCGTGCAGGCGAAGACGGCGCAGACCGACGGCTACGAAGCGGTGCAGCTCGGGCTCGTCGAGGAGCGGCCGGCGAAGGTCGGCAAGCCGCTCGCCGGGCCACTACAAGAAGGCCAACGTGCCGCCGACGCGCGTGCGGCGCGAAGTGAAGGTCGCCGCTGGCGCCGAAGCGCCGAAGACCGGCGATCAGGTCCTGTGCTCGATCTTCGCCGACGGTGAACGCGTCGACGTCATCGGCGAGGGCCGCGGCAAGGGCTTCCAGGGCGTCGTCAAGCGGCACCACTTCGCGGGCGGCGCGGCGACGCATGGATCGATGTTCCACCGCGCGCCCGGATCGATTGGCGCGTCGTCGTTCCCGTCGCGCGTCATCAAGGGGATGCGCGGCCCCGGGCGGATGGGCGGCGGGCGCGTGACGACCAGGAACCTGAAGGTGCTGCGCGTCGACGCCGACAACCACCTGCTGATCGTCGAGGGCAGCGTGCCGGGCGCGCCAACCGGCTACGTGCTCGATTCGCAAGGCGGTCGCGGCGAAGCGCATCAAGGTCGCGCAGGTCGAGAAGCCGAAGAAGGGCAAGAAGTAACGCCCAGGTGCAGCTTGACGTCGTCAACAACGAGAACAAGAAGGTCGGCTCCTTCGCCGTGCGCGACGACGTGTTCGGCGGGCTGGTGAAGGGCGACCTGGTCTGGGAATCCGTGGTCCGGGCGAATGCGGCGGAGCGCCGCGGCACGCACCAGACCAAGAACCGCGCGAACGTCAGCGGCAGCGGCAAGAAGCCGTGGCGGCAGAAGGGCACCGGCCGGGCGCGGGTCGGCGAGATTCGCAACCCGCTCTGGCGCAAGGGCGGCACCGTGTTCGGGCCGCAGCCGCGCAGCTACGAGCTACGAGTTGCCGAAGAAGGTCGAGCGCGGCGCGCTGCGCGCGGCGCTGGCGCAGAAGTTCCGCGACGGCCAGGTCGTCGTCGTCGACATCCTTGCGGCCGGCGAGTACAAGACGAAGGCGGCCGCGGCGATGCTGGCGCGGCTGGGCGTCACCGGCAAGGCGGTCCTCATCGACGTGATCGTCGACGACAACTTCGCGCGGTCGGTGCGGAACCTGCCGGGAGTCGCGCTGCGTCGCGAGCGGCCGCGTGACGGCGCGCGACGTCGTCACGCGCGGAGCACGTCGTCGCCACCAAGCCGGCGATCGAGAAGCTGCAGGAGGCACTGGCGTGAAAATCACAGACGTCATTCGCCGGCCGCTGATCACCGAGAAGACATCGATCCTCCGCGAGGATGGCCGGACGCTCGTCTTCCAGGTCGCGCCCGGCGCGAACAAGATCGAGATCAAGCGCGCCGTCGAGCAGTTGCTCGGCGCGAAGGTGGCGAGCATTCGCACGAGCGTCGCGCACGGCAAGATCAAGCGCCAGGGCCGGTTCGCGGGTCAGCGGCCGGACTGGAAGAAGGCGTACGTGAAGCTGCGCGAGGGCGAGAAGATGCCCGAGTTCCTGGAGGGCGCATAAATGCCTATTCGCAAGTACAACCCGACCTCGCCCGGCTCACGGTTTCAGACGGTCCAGACGTTCGACGACATCACGACGTCGAAGCCGTACAAGCCGCTGGTCGAGCCGCTGCACGAGTCGGGCGGCCGGAACAACCGCGGCCACCTGACGTCGTGGTGGCGCGGCGGCGGCCACAAGCGGATGTACCGCCTGATCGACTTCAAGCGCGACAAGCGCGACATCCCGGCGAAGGTCGTCGACGCATCGAGTACGACCCGAACCGGTCGGCGCGGATTGCGCTCCTGACCTACGCCGACGGCGAGAAGCGCTACATCCTCCAGCCGATCGGGCTGAAGGTGGGCGACACGATCGTCGCGGGCGCCAGCGTCGACATCCTGCCGGGCAACGCGCTGCCGCTCAAGAACATCCCGCTCGGCACGCAGGTCCACAACGTCGAGCTGAAGCCGGGCAAGGGCGGTCAGATCGCGCGCAGCGCCGGCTCGCGGTGCAGGTCGTCGCCAAGGAAGGCGAGTACGCCTCGGTGAAGATGCCGTCGGGCGAGATCCGCAAGATCTACATCGAGTGCTACGCGACGATCGGCCAGGTCGGCAACCTCGATCACGAGAACGTCTCGATCGGCAAGGCCGGGCGCAGCCGCTGGATGGGGCAGCGCCCGCACGTGCGCGGCGTCGCGATGAACCCGGTCGACCATCCGCTCGGCGGTGGTGAGGGCAAGACCTCCGGCGGCCGCCATCCGGTGTCGCCATGGGGCCTGCCGACCAAGGGGTACAAGACCCGCAATCGCAAGCGCACGGATCAGTTCATCGTGCAACGAAGATCGAAGTAGGTTTCGAGAGACAGCCTTATGGGACGTTCAGTCAAGAAGGGACCGTTCGTCGACACGCCGCTCCTCGAGAAGATCGAGGTGATGAACCGCGGCACCGAGAAGAAGGTGATCAAGACGTGGTCGCGGCGCTCGACGGTCGTGCCCGAGATGGTCGGCCACACGCTGGCCGTGCACAACGGGAAGAAGTTCATCCCGGTCTACATCACCGAGAACATGGTCGGCCACAAGCTCGGCGAGTTCGCGCCGACGCGGCAGTTCAAGGGGCACACGACCAAGGTCGCCGAGAAAGCCGCGGCGCTCGCCGGCGCGCCAGGCGCGCCTGGTGCGCCGGCAGCGGGCGGCACGGCTCCGGCGGGCGGCAGCGGCGGAGCCAAGCCGGCGTCGGCGGGGAGCTGAGCGATGATTCAAGCGCAGGCAACCGCGCGATACGTGCGCACCTCGGCCCAGAAGGCCGGGCCTCGTGCTCGCCTTGATTCGCGGCAAGGACGTCAACCGCGCGCTCGCGACGCTTCGCTTCACCAAGAAGTCGGTGGCCGGCGACATCGCCAAGGTGCTGCGGTCGGCGATTGCCAACGCGCAGCAGAAAGACGGGTTCAGCGGCGACGTCGACCGGTTGTTCGTGTCGGCGTGCTACGCGAACCAGGGACCGTCGCAGAAGCGTGTGCGTCCGGCGCCGATGGGCCGCGCGTTTCGCGTGCTGAAGCGGACCGCGCACCTGACGGTGCGCGGTCGTCGGAACGTCCCGAAAAGGTGGTGCCGGTGGCGGCGGGCGGCGCCGAAGGCGACGCCGGCCGCGCGGCGTCCGCGCGCGAAGAAGCCGGCCGCAGCGGCCGAGGCGTACAGACCAAGAGAAGGCGAAGGAGTAACCGTGGGCCAGAAGGTTCACCCGTTCGGATTCCGGCTCGGCTTCAACAAGACCTGGCGCTCGCGTTGGTACTCGAACCGCGACTACGCCAAGCTGCTGCACGAGGACCTGGCGCTGCGCCAGAGCCTGAAGAAGCGGTTCGCGCACGCCGGCGTGTCGAAGATCGAGACCGAGCGCGCGGTCAACCGGCTGAAGATCGACATCTATACCTCGCGCCCGGGCATCATCATCGGCCGCAAGGGAACCGAGGTCGACAAGCTGAAGCAGGAAATCCAGAAGAGAACCAACCGGGAAGTCTTCATCAACATCCAGGAAATCCAGAAGCCGGAGCTCGACGCGCAGCTGATTTCCGAGTCGGTGGCGATGCAGCTCGAGAAGCGCGTGGCGTTCCGGCGCGCGATGCGCAAGGCGGTCGAATCGTCGCTTCGCTTCGGCGCGCGCGGCATCAAGGTGCGCGTGTCGGGCCGCCTGAACGGCGCCGAGATCGCGCGGTCGGAGTGGTACCTGCACGGCCAGCTGCCGCTGCAGACGCTTCGCGCGGACATCGACTACGGCTTCGCCGAAGCGAACACGACCTACGGCCAGATCGGCATCAAGGTGTGGCTCTACAAGGGCGAGCGCCTGGTGCCGCAGCGCGGGCGTGAAGAGGAGTATCGGGAGCGCGCGCCGCGCCGGCCGCAAGCACGGGCCTAGGGCAGGCAGACCGGACGGGGCCACCACACACGGACGCCCTGTTCTGGATACGCGCGAGCACAGCGGTGCGAGCGCGTCAGCGAGTGGGGGTGGGGCCCCACGAGAGATAAAACGATGTTGATGCCCAAGAAGGTGAAGTACCGCAAGCAGCAGCGCGGCCGCATGCGCGGCAAGGCGTGGCGCGGCAGCGACGTGTCGTTCGGCGACTACGGCCTCAAGGCGCTCGAGCCGTGCTGGCTGACGGATCGGCAGATCGAGGCGGCGCGAGTGGCGATGACCCGCTTCATCAAGCGCGGCGGCAAGATCTGGGTCCGCGTGTTCCCCGACAAGCCGATTACCAAGAAGCCGCAGGAAACCCGCATGGGCAAGGGCAAGGGCGCGCCCGAACAGTGGGTGGCGGTTGTCCGGCCGGGGCGCGTGCTGTTCGAGATGGAAGGTGTCAGCGAGGTGGAAGCGCGCGAGGCGATGAGGCTCGCGGCGTCGAAGCTGCCGATTCTGACCAAGTTCGCGACCCGCTTCGCGCAGGAGAAGATGCTATGAAGGCCGCCGAACTGCGCGACCTCGGCGCCGACGAGCTCGGCGTGCGCGAGCGCGACCTCACCGACCAGCTGTTCCGCATGCGGATCCAGAAGTCGATGGGGCAGCTCGAGGCACCCGAGAAGATCCGCGTCGTCCGCCGCGATCTCGCGCGCATCAAGACGGTGCTGAGACAGAAGAGGGATAGGCGGGAGCGGCTGAGATGGGCAATGGGCCCGAATCCGAGCGAGACATCAGCGTAAGTTCGCGGCGGGGGGGGGGCCCCGCCGCCAGTGGAAAAAAGATGGCACAGAAATCAGAAAAGACCGGCGTCGTCGTCAGCAACAGCATGCAGAAGAGCATCGTCGTCGCCGTCGAGTGGCAGGTGCGGCACGGGCTCTACGGCAAGACCGAGCGGCGGACGTCGAAGTTCATGGTGCACGACGAGAAGAACGAGGCGAAGCCGGGCGACACCGTCGAGATCGTCGAGACCCGCCCGCTCAGCCGGCGGAAGCGGTGGGCGCTCAAGCGGGTCGTGCGGCAGGCGGCGGCAGTCTAGCGAGAGTCAGACGTTCGACGTGCGAACGTGCGTGGTTCGTCGGCATTCCCGGCGAACGCCGCACGCCGAACGCCGAACGGCGTGGAGACAGTCATGATTCAGATGCGATCGATCCTGGACGTCGCCGACAACTCCGGCGCGCGCAAGATCGCGATCATCAACCCGATTGGCGGCTCGACCGGGCGCTACGCGCAGGCTGGGCGACATCGTCACCGCCTCGGTGAAGGAAGCGACGCCCGAGTCGAACGTCAAGAAGGGGCAGGTCGTCAAGGCGGTGATCGTGCGGACCGTCAAGGAGCAGCGGCGCCGCGACGGCACCTACATCCGCTTCGATCGCAACGCGGCCGTGCTCATCAACGATCAGAACGAGCCGATCGGCACGCGCGTCTTCGGCCCGGTCGCCCGCGAGCTGCGCGAGCGCCGGTTCATGAAGATTATTTCGTTCGCGCCCGGAAGTGTTGTGAGAACGTGTAATTCCGAATTACGGGATTCACCTATGTCGCGTTTAGCAACGCCAATTCGCAAGAACGACAACGTCCTGGTGGTCACCGGCAAGGACCGCGGCAAGCGCGGCCGCGTGCTGCGCGTGGTGCCCGACAAGAACCGGCTGGATCGTCGAGGGCGTCAACATCATCAAGCGCCACACGAAGCCGAACCCCGGGCGGAACATCAAGGGCGGCATCGTCGAGCGCGAGGCGTCGGTGCACGCCAGCAACGTGCAGCTGGTCTGCCCGGAGTGCGGCGTGCAGACGCGCATCGGCCGCAAGATTCTCGGCGACGGCCGCAAGGTCAGGATCTGCCGCAAGTGCGAGGGGGTCGTCGACAAATGAGCCGGCTCAAAGAGAAGTACCAGAAGGAAGTCGTCGCCGCGCTCACCAAGGAGTTCGGCTACAAGAACGTCATGGCGGTGCCGCGGATCACCAAGGTGGTGGTCAACATGGGGCTCGGCGAGGCGACGTCGAACGCCAAGCTGGTCGACACGGGCGCCGACGAGCTGGCGCGCATCACCGGCCAGAAGCCGGTGACGCGCCGCGCCAAGAAGTCGATCGCGGCCTTCAAGGTCAGGAAGGGCATGCCGATCGGCACGATGGTCACGCTGCGCGGGGAGCGGATGTGGGAGTTCCTCGACCGGCTGATGAACATCGCGCTGCCGCGCGTCCGCGACTTCAAGGGCGTCTCGCCGCGCGGCTTCGACGGCCGCGGCAACTACACCCTCGGCCTGCGCGACCAGCTGCTGTTTCCCGAGATCGACTACATGAAGGTCGACAAGGCGCGCGGCATGAACGTCTCGGTCGTGACCACCGCGAAGACCGACCAGGAGGCGCGCAAGCTCCTCCAGTTCATCGGCATGCCGTTCCGGCAGGGCGGACAGAGGGCAAGGGCTGAGAAACTTATGGCAACGACAGCAAAGATCGCCAAAGAACAGAAGACACCGAAATTCAAGGTCCGGCTGCGGAACCGCTGCCACCTGTGCGGCCGGCCGCGTGCCTACATGCGCAAGTTCGCGCTGTGCCGCCTGTGCTTCCGCAAGCTGGCGCTCGAAGGCGACGTCACAGGGGTGACCAAGAGCAGTTGGTAACGCCTCGGTGTGGTGCCGGGTGCTGGGTGCCAAAAGCTTGCTCAGCGCCGCAGGCACCGGGTGCCTTGGCACCAAGCACCAGGCACCTAGCACCACAGGATTGAGAGATATGACTGACCCGATCGCAGACATGCTGACGCGGATCCGCAATGCCGTGACCGCCAAGCACACACGTGTCGACATGCCGGCCTCGCGCATCAAGGTGGACATCGCGCGGATCCTGCAGGACGAAGGCTACATCCAGGGCTTCAAGCTGCTCGAGGAGGCCGACGGCAAGCCGGCGCTGACGAAGACGCTGCGGCTCTTCCTGAAGTACGGACCGCACGGCGAGAAGTTGATCACCGGCGTCCAGCGCATCAGCCGTCCCGGCCGCCGCGTCTACTTCGGACGCGACGAGGTGCCGGACGTGCTGGCCGGGCTCGGCACCAGCATCCTGACGACGTCGCGCGGCGTGATGACCGGGCGCAACGCGGTCAAGGCGGGCGTCGGCGGCGAGGTGCTCTGTAATATTTGGTGATGACGATGGATTGTGTAGGCCCGACCTTCAGGTCGGCGCGCCTGGGGTTGGAACATGTCCCGTATTGGCAAGAAACCGATCACGATTCCGAAAGGCGTGACCGTCAAGGTGCTCGACGGCGCCGTCGAAGTGCAGGGTCCCAAAGGGCAAGCTCAAGCAGGCGTTCCCCAGCGGGATCAACTTCGAGCTGGCCGACGGCCACCTGGTTGCGAAGCGCGCGGTCGAGGACCCCGGGATCGGCGAAGTTCCACGGCCTCGCGAGGAGCCTCGTGGCGAACGCCGTGGCCGGCGTCACGGACGGCTTCAAGAAGGAGCTCGACATTGTCGGTGTCGGCTACCGCGCCGAAGTGAAGGGCAAGCAGGTGATCTTCGCCCTTGGCTACTCGCACGCGGTGGTGTTCGACATCCCGACCGGTATCGACGTCGCCATCGAAAAGCAGACGCACATCACGGTGACCGGCGTCGATCGTCAGCTGGTCGGCCAGGTCGCCGCCAACATCCGCCGCCTGCGCAAGCCGGATCCCTACAAGCAGAAGGGCGTCCGCTACACGGGTGAGGTGCTGAAGAAGAAGGCCGGAAAAACTGGGGCCAAGTAGGGGCTAGTCATGAAGATTCAGACCAAAGACGATCGCCGGCACCGCATCCAGCTCCGCCAGCGCAAGCGCATCGCCGGCACGGCCGAGCGGCCGCGCCTGAGCGTGTTCCGCAGCGTCGTCGCACATCTACGCGCAGGTCATCGACGACCTGAGCGGGCGGACGCTGGTCGCGGCGTCGAGCGTCGATCCGTCGCTGAAAGGCGCGTTCGGCAAGGGCGTGGCAGGCGGCAACGCCGAAGGGCGCCGAGGCGGTCGGCCAGGCGATTGCCGAGCGTTCGATCGAAAAGGGCATCAAGCGCGTCGTCTTCGATCGAAGCGGGTTCCTCTATCACGGCCGCATTCGCGCCGTTGCCGATGCCGCCCGCAAAGCCGGCCTGGAGTTCTGACAGAGAGCGGGCGGGCCCCGCGAGAAAGTAAACAATGCGCACCAGAGAACGGATCGACCCGAGCCAGCTCGACATCAAGGACACGGTCGTCTCGATCAACCGAGTCACCAAGGTCGTCAAGGGCGGCAAGAACCTCAGCTTCAGCGCGCTGGTCGTCGTCGGCGACGGCCACGGCGTCGTCGGCTTCGGCGTCGGCAAGGCCAAGGAAGTGCCGTCGGCGATCAAGAAGGGCATCGAGGCGGCCAAGAAGAACCTGATTCGCGTGCCGCTGCAGGGCACCACGATTCCGCACCCGATCGTCGGCCAGTTCGGCGCGGGCAGCGTGCTGCTGAAGCCGGCGCCCGACGGCACCGGCATCATCGCCGGCGGCGCCGTGCGAGCGGTGGTCGAGGCGGCCGGGATCACGAACATCCTGACGAAGTCGCTCGGGTCGGCCAACCCGCACAACGTGGTGCGCGCGACGATCGCCGGGCTCGACTCGCTGAAGGATCCGGTGGCGCTCGCCCGGATGCGCGGCAAGGAACTCGCGGACCTGGCGCGCGCGTCAGCCTGACACGCGCCGGGGGCGGGCCCCGGCGCCGGTGGACAAAGACATGGCCAACCAGCGAACTGATTCGAAGGGCGGCGTCGTCAAGGTGACGCTGCTCAAGAGCCCGATTGGGTTCCACAATAACCAGGCGATCGTGGTGCGGAGCCTCGGCCTGCGCCGCATCCGCCACACCGTCGAGCTGAAGGACACGCCGGCGACGCGCGGCATGATCCACAAGGTGCGGCATCTCGTGGAAGTCTCGGAGTAGATATGGACCTCAGCAATCTCAGACCCCCGAAGGGCGCGAAGCACGCGAAGAAGCGGATCGGGCGCGGCCAGGGATCGGGGAACGGCAAGACCGCCGGCCGCGGGCACAAGGGCGCGAAGTCGCGCTCCGGGTTCAAGTTCAAGCGCGGCTTCGAAGGCGGCCAGATGCCGCTGCATCGCCGCGTGCCGAAGCGCGGCTTCCACAACCCGTTCCGCGTCGAGTACGAGGTCGTCAACCTCGACACGCTCGCGGAGAAGTTCGACGCCGAGACGGTCGTGACGCCCGATCTGCTGCGCGAGCGCGGCCTCGTTGCCGGCGGCACCGTCGGGTCAAGGTCCTCGCGCGCGGCGAGGTGACCAAGAAGCTCACGGTCCGGGCGCACAAGTTCAGCGGCAAAGCTGCGGAGAAAATCGCCGCCGCGGGCGGCGCAACTGAAGTGATTGTCTGATTTATGGACAACAGCCTGAAGAACATCTTCGCCGTCGGAGAGCTCCGCAAGCGCGTGCTGTTCACGCTGGCGATGCTCGCCGTCTATCGGGTTGGGTCGCACATTCCGACGCCCGGGGTGAACAAAGAGGCGCTGCTCGAGCTTGCCCGGCAGATGCAGGGCAACATGCTCGGCCTCTATGACATGTTCTCGGGCGGGAATCTCAGCCAGGTGACGATCTTCGCGCTCGGCATCATGCCGTATATCAGCGCGTCGATCATCCTGCAGCTGCTGACCGTCGTCTGGCCGTACCTCGAGCGCCTGAAGAACGAGGGCGAGCTCGGGCGGAGAAAGATCACCCAGTACACCCGCTACGGGACGATCTTCCTGAGCCTCGTCCAGTCGTTCGGCATCGCGATCTTCCTCGAGCGGAACACCAACCTGGTGGGCGGGCTGCCGCTGGTCCACGACCCGGGCTGGGCATTCCGCCTGATGACGGTGCTCACGCTGACGACCGGCACCTGCTTCATCATGTGGCTGGGCGAGCAGATCACCGAGCGCGGCATCGGCAACGGCATGTCGCTCATCATCTACGCCGGCATCGTCGTCGGCCTGCCAGCCGCGGCTGCTCCAGACGATCCGACCAGATTCGGACCGGCCAGCTCGGGCTTGATCCCGATGATCATCCTGCTGGTCATGATGGTGCTCGTCGTCGCGGCGGTGATCTTCGTCGAGCGCGGCCACCGGCAAGGTCACGGTCCAGTACGCCAAGCGGGTGGTCGGGCGCGCGGATGTACGGCGGTTCGAGCACGCACATTCCGCTGAAGGTCAACACCGGCGGCGTCATCCCGGTGATCTTCGCGTCGTCGATCCTGGCGTTCCCGGCAACCATCGCCCAGGCGTTCCCCGGCAACCCGGTCGCCGACTGGGTGAACACCCAGCTCGGCATGGGCATGCCGTGGCACAACCTGCTCTACGTGGCCGGCATCATCTTCTTCGCGTATTTCTACACCGCGATCATCTTCAACCCGGATGACGTCGCGGAGAACATGCGCAAGTACGGCGGGTTCATCCCCGGGCATCCGCCCGGGCAAGCGGACCGCCGAGTACATCGACACGATCCTGTCGCGCATCACGTTGGCCGGCGCGGTCTACCTGTCGCTGGTCGCGATTCTGCCGACGTTCCTGACCAGCGGGTTCCGCGTCGAACCGATTCCGGTCGTCGGCGACTGGCTGGATGCCGCGCTGCCGCGGTTCATCACCGAGGGCATGGGGATCACGTTCATCTTCGGCGGCACGTCGCTGCTGATTCTCGTCGGCGTGGCGATGGACACGGTGCAGCAGGTCGGAGTCGCAGCTGATCATGCGGCACTACGATGGGTTCATGAAGAAGACACGGATACGAGGACGCAGAGGTTAACGAGGACTTTCCTCGACTATCGCTCGGGATGCCCTGAGCGACGTCGAAGGGCGGAGGCGCAGAGCGCAGAGAGGCTATGGCGCTTAATCTGATCATGCTGGGGCCGCCTGGTGCGGGGAAAGGGACTCAGGCCGAGCGGTTCGCGAAGGGTCGAGGCATTCCGAAGATTTCGACCGGCGACATTCTCCGTGACGCGGTCACGGCCGGGACGCCGCTCGGGCTGCGGGCGAAGGCGATCATGGACCGCGGCGAGCTGGTGAGCGACGACGTGATGATCGGCATCGTGCGCGAGCGGCTCGATCGGCCGGATGTGCGCCCCGGGTTTCATCCTGGACGGGTTTCCGCGCACCGTCGCGCAGGCGGCGGCGCTCGACGCGATCATGACCGGGCGCGATCCGCTGATCGTCGTCGACATCGCCGTCCCGGAAGGCGAGCTGGTGCGACGGCTGGCGTCGCGGCTTATCTGCGAGTCGTGCGGCCTGAACGCCGGAGCCGAAGCGGCGGTGCGTGAGACGTGCCAGCGGTGTGGCGGAACACTCAAGCAGCGCGTCGACGACAACGAAGCGGTCGTCCGCGAGCGCTTGCGGGTGTATCACCGCAACACGGAGCCGCTCGTCGATTACTATCGCGCGCGCCCGACGTTCCGGTCGATCGACGGCACGCAGCCGCCGGAGCAGGTGGCGGCGGCGCTGGCGGCGGCCGTCGTCCAGCAGCCGAACCGCAGGGAACGGTTGCATGATTGTCTGCCGTTCTGCGGCGGAGCTCGAGAAGATGCGTGCGGCGGGGCGGCTCGTCGGCGAGGTGCTGACGGCGCTGTCGGCGATGGTCGCGCCCGGCGTGACGACCGCCGATCTCGATGCGGTGGCCGAGAAGATGATCGCCGACGCGGGCGCGACGCCGGCGTTCAAGGGGTATCACGGCTACCCGGCGACGATTTGCGCGTCGCTGAACGAGGAAGTGATTCACGGGATTCCCTCCGGCCGGCGGGTGCTGGCCGAGGGCGACATCGTCTCGATCGACGTCGGCGCGTCGCTCGAGCGGCTACTTCGGCGACAGCGCGGTCACGCTGCCGGTCGGACGCGTGTCGGAGGAAGCGGCGCTGCTGCTGCGGGTGACCGAGGAAGCGCTCTTCAAGGCGATCGAGCGGGCGCGGCCGGGCGGCCGGCTGTACGACATCGGCCACGCGGTGCAGCAGCACGTCGAGGCGCACGGGTTCTCGGTGGTGCGCGAGTTCGTCGGCCACGGCATCGGCCAGCGGATGCACGAGGAGCCGCAGGTGCCGAACTACGGCGAGCCCGGACGCGGACCGCGCCTCAGCGAAGGCATGGTGCTCGCGATCGAGCCGATGGTGAACGCCGGCAAGCCGGCGGTGAAGGTGCTGGCCGACGGCTGGACGGCGGTGACGCGCGACCGCAGCCTGTCGGCGCACTTCGAGCATACGGTGGCGGTGACGGCCGGCGAGCCGTGGATACTGACCGCGAGAGAAGTGCCGGTTCCGGCGCGCGCTAACCGGACATCGTGACGCGAGCAGCTGCCGAGCGCGCTGTATCGCGTGAAGCTGGACGGCGGCGGGCAGGTGACGGCGCATATCGCCGATCGGATCGACCGCAACTTCGTCCGGCTGCTGGTCGGCGATCGCGTGCGGGTCGAACTCTCGCCGGGCGATCACCGGGCGCGGACGGATAGTGGAACGGATCAGTGGAAGCTGAGGAACTGAGAAGCTTCAGGAAGATTTTCTATGAAAGTGCGAGCGTCGGTTCGAACGGATTTGCGACAAATGCAAGATCGTCCGCCGCCGCGGCGTGGTGCGGGTGATCTGTCCGAATCAGAAGCACAAGCAGAGGCAGGGATGATCCTGAAATTCTGAAATCGAGGATTCAGTCTTATGGCACGCATAGCAGGCATCGATCTTCCGCGCACCAAGCGGGTCGAAATCGGGCTCACCTACATCTACGGCATCGGCCGGGTGCGCTCGAACACCATCCTCAAGGATGCGGGCGTCAGCCCGGACGTTCGCGTGAAGGATCTCTCGGAGGACGACGTCCGGAAGATCAGCCGGGTCATCGAGGAACAGGGCGGCGTCGAAGGCGATCTCCGCAAGGACATCTCGATGAACATCAAGCGGCTGATGGAGATCGGCTGCTATCGCGGCATGCGGCACCGCCGCGGGCTGCCGGTGCGCGGCCAGCGCACGCGCACCAACGCGCGCACGCGCAAGGGCCCGCGCAAGGGCGCGATCGCGAAGAAGAAGACGGTCTAGCGAGGCATCGTAGTGTCCGCCTTCAGGCGGACCTCGAAGGAAATATGGCAAAAGCTGAAGCGGCGACCCCGAAGGCGCCACACCAGAGAAAAAAGAAGGCGCCGCCGGAAAACGGAAGAAGACCTTCAAGAAGCGCGGTGAGAAGCGGATCGTCCACCACGGGCTGGCGCACATCCAGGCGTCGTTCAACAACACCGTGGTGACGATCACCGACACCGAGGGCAACGTCGTCGCCTGGTCGAGCGCCGGCGGCATCGGCTTCAAGGGGTCGCGCAAGGGCACGCCGTTCGCGGCGACGCAGGCGGCGCTCAACGCCGGCAACGCGGCGAAGGCGGTCGGCATGCGCTCGCTCGACGTGCGGGTGAAGGGGCCCGGCTCGGGCCGCGAATCGGCGATCCGCGCGCTGCAGACCGTCGGGCTGGAAGTGAAGTCAATCCGCGACGTGACGCCGATTCCGCACAACGGGTGCCGGCCGCCGAAGCGGAGGAGAGTGTAAATGGCTCGTTACATCGGACCGGTCTGCCGCCTGTGCCGCCGCGAGGGGATGAAGCTGTTCCTCAAGGGCGAGCGCTGCTACACCGAGAAGTGCGCGATCGAGAAGCGCAACTTCGCGCCCGGCCAGCACGGCAAGACGCGCAAGGCGAAGCTCGCCGGCTACGGCCTGCAGCTGCGCGAGAAGCAGAAGGTGAAGCGCATCTACGGCGTGCTCGAGGATCAGTTCCGCGGCTACTTCGAGGAGGCCGAGCGCACGCGCGGCATCACCGGCGAGACGCTGCTGCAGCTGCTCGAGCGGCGGCTCGACAACGTCGTCTACCGCCTGGGCCTGGCGACGTCGCGGCCGCAGGCGCGGCAGCTCGTCCGCCACGGGCACTTCCTCGTCAACGGCAAGAAGGTCGACATCCCGTCGTACTCGGTGAAGCAGGGCGACGTCGTCACGGTGCTCGGCCGAACGCCAGAAGAACCCGACGATCGAGCACGCGATGGAGGAAGTGAAGGGCCGCGGCATTCCCGGCTGGCTCGTCGTTCGACGCGACCTCGATCACCGGCCGCATCGTCTCGATGCCGACGCGCGAGCAGATCAATCTGCCCGTGCAGGAGCAGCTGATCGTGGAGCTGTACTCGAAGTAAGCGAAGTCGGAAGTCGAGAATTAGCAGTTCGACTTCAATTCGATTTCGTCACCCGCCGACCCGCAGCCTTACACAGACCTGCGGCGTGAGGTCGGCGGTCACTTGCAGGTCTGGAGGCCCGTCTGCGGGCCCGTCAGCGAAAGGACAGTACTCAATGCTCTGGAAAGGTTTTCAGCGACCCAAGCGGCTGGAGTTCGAGCGCGAGACGCTCACCGATCGGTTCGGGCGGTTCTACGCGCAGCCGTTCGAGCGCGGTTTCGGCACGACCATCGGCAACGCGCTGCGGCGCGTGCTGCTGTCGTCGATCGAAGGCGCGGCGATCACCGCGGTGAAGATCGACGGCGTGCTCCACGAGTTCTCGCCGATTCCCGGCGTGGTCGAGGATGCGACCGACATCATCCTCAACCTGAAGCAGATCCCGCTCAAGCTGCACGTCGATCACACCAAGACGCTGATGCTGCGCGTCGACAAGGCCGGTGAAGTGCGCGCCCGCGACATCCAGGCCGACGCCGACGTCGAGATCCTCGAGCCCGACGCCCACATCGCCACCGTCGCCGAGGGCGGCAAGCTGCACATGGAGATGCGGATGAAGCGCGGCCGCGGCTACGTGGCGGCCGACAAGAACTTCGACGAGGACCTCGGCATCGGCTGGATCCCGATC
Source organism: uncultured Acidobacteriota bacterium (assembly GCA_963825245.1). GTDB lineage: Bacteria > Acidobacteriota > Vicinamibacteria > Vicinamibacterales > CAVVIG01 > CAVREM01. The sequence continues at coordinate 65,211 of CAWGSJ010000005.1, read as the reverse complement.
GACTCGGTCCACTCGCCGATCAAGAAGGTGAACTACCTGGTCGAGGCGGCCCGCCTCGGACAGACGACCGACTACGACAAGCTGACCGTCGACGTCTGGACCAACGGCTCGATCAGCGCGCGCGACGCCGTGTCGCTGGCGGCCAAGCTGATTCGCGATCACCTGAACATCTTCATCAACCTCGAGGAAGGCGCCGAGCCGCAGACCGAGGCGGCGGGCGATCAGCCGCGCGCCGGCGTCGGCAACGAGAACCTCGACAAGTCGGTCGAAGAGCTCGAGCTGTCGGTCCGGTCGTACAACTGCCTGAAGAACGCGAACATCCGGACGATCCGCGAGCTGGTGCAGAAGACCGAAGGCGAGATGCTCAAGACGAAGAACTTCGGCCGCAAGAGCCTGAACGAGATCAAGGAAATCCTGCACACGATGGGCCTGAGCCTCGGCATGCGCGTCGATCAGCCCGCGGCGGCGTCGCAGGAGTAGGGAGTCGGGAGTCGGGACTGCGGGACTCGGGCGTCGGGCAGGCTGGGACTTTCCAGCCTCCAGCCTCCGAGCCTCCAGCCCCGATCCCGATAACAGACAATGAGACACCGAGTCGCACATCGAAAACTGGGCCGCGTCACCGAGCATCGCATCGCGATGCTGCGGAACCAGGCGACGGCGCTGCTGCGCCACGAGCACCTGACGACCACGGTGCCGCGGGCGAAGGAGCTGCGGCCGTTCGTCGAGCGGCTCATCACCATCGCCAAGCGCGGCGTGGCCGACGGCGCCGAGAACGGCAAGGCGCTGACATGCCCGCCGCCTGGTGATGCACGACCTGCAGGATCGCGAGGTCGTCGTCGAAGCTGTTCGAGACGCTCGCGCCGCGGTTCGCCGCACGTCCGGGCGGCTACACGCGCCTGCTGCGGCTTGGGTTCCGCAAGGGCGACGCCGCCGAAATCGCGCAGGTCGAGCTCGTCGGCAGCGAGTTCAATCCGCGCGCGAAGGCGGAAGCCGACGCGAAGAAGGCCGAGGGCGAGCAGCCGAAGAAGGCCAAGGGCGGTCGGCGGCCGGCTGAAGGCGGCGGCCGAGCGGCTGCGCGGCAAGAAGGAAGAACAGGGCGGGCACGACGAGAAGGCGCCCAAGCGGACCGCCCGAAGGGCGCGTCGCGCAAGGTGACCACGCCGCGGAAGGCGGGCGGTAGGCTAAGAAATTTACAATTTGAAATTTCAATTGTAAATTTCGGAGAGCCCGGTCACCGGCAGTTGCCTGGGCTCTGTTTTTGCGGCCGTGCTAACATTCGCGCCGTAAATTCCTGAGGCGCACGGTGATGCGGGTTGCACTTCTTGTGATCTTGTTCGCGCTCTGCGCCATCCCGACCGGTACCGCCCAGAGCCTTCCGCAGTTCGGCGGCGGCGGCGCGGCCAACTACGGCGGCTACGCGTTCGTCGAATGCACGGCGGCGAACAAGCCGGCGGTGCGGCTGGTGCTGATGCAGGGCGTCGTGCCCAAGGATCTTCCCGCGAGCGCGCCGCGGCCGTCGCTGGCGGTGATTCTGCCGGGCAACCCGGACAGCGTCGCCGGCAAGGAAGTCACGGTGTCGAAGGATCCCGCCGGTCCTGGGCAGATGGTCTCGTGCCCGGTGGTCGGGGCGTGCGTCGTCGGCCGAAACCGGAACCGTGACGCTCGAGCCGCGCGGCGCCGACGGGACCTACAAGGGCCAGTTCAAGGCGACGTGGCCGCCGATTCCCGAGCGCTCCGGGCAAGTTCAGCGTGGGGTGGAGGGATTCAGGCAAGACGTGCGGCTAGGTCGGTCACGAGCGCGGCGTCCTGGCCTCCTTCCAGTAACTCCAGCGTCACCGCCGCTCACGCGTCCTTCGCATTCCTGTCTCAACGCCTCGTAGAGCGCCGTCGGCCAGATCGGCCTGGCCGAGGAGCGCCAGGCTTCTGATGATCCGCGTGAGGCGCAGCAAGTTATGGTTGCCGGCGCTGCAGCCAGTGCGGTGAGCGGTCGTTCCATGCCGCGCGATCGGACGATGTGCGGCGGCGGTCGAACGGATCGAGCGTGAACCCGTAGAAGGCCAGCATGCGATCGAGCGCGCGGCGCAGGTTCGCGGCGAGCGGTTGGCTGGCGGAACGCCAGGCGGTCGGCGGGCGGTCAGCAGCGGCGCGTCCGGGTTGAACCGGCTGGGCTCGTCGAGCGGGAAGAGCCACTGGATGTAGTCGTGCACCGCCTCGAGCTGCCCGTCGTCCCACGCCAGGATGTCGTCGAGTGTCCGGCCGCGCGACGTCAGGGCCGTCGCCCCGGTAGAACCGGACGATCGCGCGAATCGGCTCTTTCAGGCGGCGGCATTCGCGGCCTCCAACTGCCGTAGACTGACCGCGTGAAAGCCCGGGTTGCCGCCGCAGGCGTGGCGGCCGTGCTGCTGGCCGCGTCGGCCGTCTACGCCCAGTTCCGCGGCGCGCGGTTTCCGATGGCGACGCCCCAGTCGTTCGACGGCGCGTTCCAGTACTGCCGGGCGATGTTTCGCGGGATCCAGGGCGGTGACGGCGGCGGCTGGTCGACCGACTACCCGGACGCCGACCTGAATTTCTCGACCCGGCTCGGCGAGCTCACCAAGACGCCGATCAGCAAGGACAGACGCACCGGCGAGCCGAACCACCTGGTCGTCCCGATCACCGATCCGCTCCTGTTCCGATGCCCGTTCATCATGATGTTCGAGGTCGGGAACTTCTACATCGACGACAACGAGGCGCGGCTCCTGCGCGAGTACCTGCGCAAGGGCGGTTTTCTGTGGGTCGACGATTTCTGGGGCAGCTACGCCTGGACGATCTGGGAGAGCCAGATTCGCAAGGCGCTGCCGGCCGGCGAGTACCCGATCGTCGATCTGCCGCTCGATCACCCGATCTTCCACCAGTTCTTCGAGGTCACCAAGAAGTCGCAGATTCCGTCGATCGACCACTGGCTGAGGTACCGCGACACCTCGGAGCGGTTCGCCGACAGCCGGCCGGTCGCACATCCGCGGCATTTCGGACGAGAGCGGCCGGCTGATGGTGCTGATGACGCACAACACCGATTTCGGCGACTCGTGGGAGCGCGAGGGCCTGAGCCACGAGTACTTCGTCACCTTCTCGGTCGACGGCTACCAGTTCGGCATCAATGCGCTCATCTATTCGATGACGCATTGATCGCCAGGCCTGACGTCGATGACGCATTGATCGCCCGGCCTGAAGGCCGGGCCTACACTTCTTCTACTTCCACTCCCGCCCGTTCCGCCTTCGCGGCCGCGATGATTTTCGCCTGCAGCGGCGTCGGCACTTCGTCGTAGTGCGAATACTCCATGTGGTACGAGCCGCGGCCGCCGGTGGCCGACGTGAGGTGCTGTTCGTAGGTCAGCATCTCGGACATCGGCACCTGCGCCTTGATGACGGTCGTGCCGCCGCGCGTGTCCATGCCGCCGATGCGGCCGCGCCGGCCGTTCAGATCGCCCATCAGGTCGCCCGCGTAGTCCGACGGTGCGTAGACCTCGACGTTCATGATCGGCTCGAGGATCGTCGGCCGCGCCCGTGTCATCGCGTCCTTGAACGCGAGCGATCCGGCCAGCTTGAACGAGAGCTCGTTCGAGTCGACGTCGTGGTAGGAGCCGTCGAACACGGTCACGCGGAAGTCGACCATCGGATAGCCGGCGAGGTAGCCGCGCGTCCGCGCGTCCTGGATGCCCTTCTCGACCGCCGGCACGAACTGACGCGGGATCGAGCCGCCGAAGATGTCGTCGACGAACTCGAAATCGGCGCCGCGCGCCAGCGGCTCGACCTTGATCTTGCAGTCGCCGAACTGTCCGTGGCCGCCGGTCTGCTTCTTGTGGCGGCCGTGCGCTTCGGTCGACGCCTTGATCGTCTCGCGATACGGGATCCGCGGCGGCTTCAGGTTGACGTCCACGCCGAAGCGCCGCTTCAGCTTCGCGACGGTCACCTCGATGTGCAGCTGCCCCTGGCCCGACAGCAGCAGCTCCTTGGTCTGCGGATCGCGGCTGTACCTGATCGACGGATCCTCTTCCTCGAGGCGGTGCATCGACGTGCTGATCTTGTCCTCGTCGCCGCGGCTCTTCGGCTCGATGGCGTACGAGAGCACCGGCTCCGGGAACTTCGAGCGGCGGGAACGTCACCGCGTCGGCTCTTGTCGCCGATCGTGTCGTTGGTCGAGCGTGTCCTTCAGCTTGGCCACCGCGCCGAGATCGCCCGCCTTGATCTCGGGCACCGTCGTCGGGGTCTTGCCCTGCAGCAGCTGCAGGTGTGCCGAGGCGCTCCGGGATGTCCTTGGTCTTGTTGTGGACCGTCGAATCGGACTTGAGCGCTCCCGACACGACGCGGAACATCGTGATCCGGCCGGCGAACGGGTCGGCGACGGTCTTCCAGACGAACGCCGAGACCGGTGCCTTGTCGTCGGCCTTCCGCGAGCTGTTCGGCGCCGGCTTTGTCGATGCCCTTGAAGGGCCGATCGGCCGGCGACGGCACGTAGCTGACGATGGCGTCGAGCAGCGGCTGGACTCCGACGTTCAGCAGGCCCGAGACGCACACGCAGCGGGAAGACCTTCGCGGCCGCGACCGCGCCGCGCAGCCCGGCGACCAGCTCGTCGTCGGTCAGCGTTCCCGCCTCGAAGAACTTCTCCATCAGCTTCTCGTCGGCCTCGGCGACCATCTCGATGAGCGCTTCGCGCGCGGCTTCGACGGCGGCGGCCATGTCGCCGGGCACCGCGCCCTCGCTGAACTTGCCGCTTTCGTCGGTCTGGTAGATGTAGGCCTTGCTGGATCACCAGGTCGACGACGCCGCGGAACGATTTCTCTTCGCCGATCGGCAGCTGGATCGGAATGACCGTCCGGCCGCACGACTCGCGCAGCGACTGCAGCGACCGATCGAGGCTTGCGCGATCGCGATCGATGCGATTCAGCACGACGATCCGCGGCAGCTGCAGCTCCTCGGCGGCCGCCCAGACCTTCTCGGTCTGCACCATCACGCCGGCGACCGCATCGACCACCACCAGCGCGGCGTCCGCCACGGTGAGCGCCGCGCGCGCGTCGCTCAGGAAGTTGCCGATGCCCGGCGTATCGATGAGGTTGATCTTGTGCTTGTTCCACTCGGCGTAGGCGAGGCTGGCCGAGAGGGTGTGCTTGCGCGCAATTTCTTCTTCGTCGAAGTCGGTGACCGTCGTGCCGTCGTCCACCTTGCCGAACCGGTTCACCATGCCCGCCGTCGACAGGCTGGCGGCGGCCAGTTGGGTCTTTCCCGAGCCGGTGTGTCCGACGAGGGCGACATTCCGGATGCTGGCGGCGTCGTAAACCTTCATAGCCTAGGGCCCCCTTCAACTGGTGCGCTCCAAAGGCGGATCATATTCCGAAGGAGGCGGCAGCGGCTATAGCCAGGCCGGTTCCGGGCCGATAGGACCGAGGTAATGACTACTCTCGACGCGGCTACACTGCGCCAGAGCTCAGGCGTGGCGCGTGGCGGCGCTGCTTTTTGGCTCGGGGTGCTCGGCGCTCATCTATCAGACGGCCTGGATGCGTGAATTCCGGCTGATCTTCGGCGCGTCGACGGCGGCGTCGGCCGCGGTGCTGGCGATCTTCGTCGGCGGACTCGGTCTTGGCGGCCTCATCCTCGGACCGCGCGTCGACCGTCACCCGCGGCCCATCCTTTACTACGCGCGGCTCGAAGCGATCGTGGCGGTGTCGGCCGCGCTCACGCCGCTCGTCCTTGCCGTCGTTCAGTTTGTGTACTTCTCGATCGGCGGCACGCCCCGCCTCGGCACGGTGGGAGGCACGATCCTGCGCCTGCTGCTCAGCACGGTGGTGCTCGCCGTTCCGACCGTCGTGATGGGCGGCACGCTGCCCGCGGCCGCGCGCGGCGTCACCCGTGGCAGCGACGCCCGGCGGCAGGACGTTGCCGCGCTGTATGGCCTCAACACGCTCGGCGCTGTGGTGGGGTGCGTCGCATCGACCTTCTACCTGCTCGAGATCTTCGGCACTCGCAACACGCTCTGGCTCGCCGCCGCTCTCAACGGTATTGTCGTCATCCTGGCGCGCCAGGTCGATCGCACGTCAGCCGCCGCTGAGCCAGAAGACGTCCCTCAGCCAACCGCCATGGCTGCGCCGGCCCTGGCCCGAGCGACGTCGAGGGCCGCCGACCTGGTTCCTGCTGGTCGCGTCGGGCGTGGTCGGCTTCGCGTTCTTCCTGATGGAACTGGTCTGGTATCGGATGCTGGGTCCGCTTCTCGGCGGATCGGTGTTCACCTTCGGGCTGATCCTCGCGGTGGCGCTCGTCGGCATCGGTATCGGCGGCCTCCTGTACTCCTTGATTGGCGTCAACCGGCCGGCGTCGCTGGCGGGGCTCGCCACGTCGTGCCTGCTCGAGGCGGCCGCGATCGCGCTCGCCTTCGCGCTCGGCGATCGCATCGCCGTGCTCGCGCTGGTCCTGATGCCGCTGGGCCAGGCGGCGTTCGGCGCGCTGGTCGCCGGCTGGACGATCGTCGCCGTGATCGTCGTGTTGCCCGCGGCGCTCATCTCCGGCTACCAGTTTCCGCAGCTCATCGCGCTCTTCGGGCGGGGCCGCGACAACGTCGGTCGGCAAATCGGCCTGGCCTACGCGGCGAACACGCTCGGCGCGATTGCGGGATCGCTGGCCGGTGGATTTCTCGTCCTGCCGCTCCTGTCGACTCCCGGTGCGTGGCGATTCGCGGCGCTCTGCCTCGTCGCGTTGGGGATTGCGGCGGCGGTGATGGCCGTAGGCCCGAGCTTTAGCTCGGGCGCAACGGCGATCGCGCCCGACCTGGCGACGGCGATCACGCCCGACCTGATCACGCCCGACCTGGCGACGGCGATCACGCCCGACCTGATCACGCCCGACCTGGCGACGGCGATCACGCCCGACCTGAAGGTCGGGCCTACTGCGACGTGGAAACCGATGGTCGCACCCGCCGGGCTCGCGGTCGTGACGATCTTGCTTCTCACGGCCACCGGTCCGACCGCGGTCTGGCGACACAGCGGCATCGCTTCGGGCACGGCGGGGATCACGACGATCACCTCGCCACAGGAACTTCGCGGGTGGATGCACGCCCAGCGCAGCTTCGTCGAATGGCAGGCAGACGGATTCGAGAGCAGCGTCGCCCTCTCGATCGGCAGCGGCGGGTATGCGTTCGTCGTCAACGGCAAGGCTGACGGCAGCGCCCGCGTCGATGCCGGCACGCAGGTGATGCTGGCCTTGATCGGCAGCATTCTCCATCCGAACCCGCGGCATTCGCTGGTGATCGGCCTCGGGACCGGCAGCTCCGCCGGCTGGCTGGGGGTCGTTCCCTCGATGGAACGTGTGGACGTCGTCGAGCTCGAGCCGATCGTCCTGGAGGTGGCGCGGCAATCCCACGCGGTGAACCAGGACGTGCTCAACAACCCGAAGGTGCACGTGCGCATCGGCGATGCGCGAGAGGTGCTGCTGACGGCGGACCAGACCTACGATCTGATTGCGTCCGAGCCCTCGAATCCGTTCCGGGCGGGTATCGCCAGCCTGTTCACGCAGGAGTACTACCGCGCTGCCAGCGACCGGTTGACCGACGATGGGCTGTTCCTGCAGTGGCTCCAGGCGTATGGCGTCGACGCGTCGGCCGTCCGGACGGTCTACGCGACGATGGCGTCGGTGTTTCCATCGGTCGAAACCTGGCAGACCCGAGGCGGCGACATCGTGCTGGTGGGGGCGAAGCGCGCGCCGGTCTACGACCCGGCGCGGATTGCCGCGCGCATCCAGGAAGAGCCGTACCAGTCGGCCCTCCGCGTGGCATGGCGGTCGACCGGGCTCAGCGGATTCCTCGGCCGCTATCTGGCTGGCGACCAGCTCGCCCGCGCGATCGCGTCAGCGCCCGGCGTCCAGATCAACACCGACGATCGCAACGTCGTGGAGTTCGGCTTCGCGCGATCGCTCGGACGGGACTACCAGATGGTTTCGCAGATACGCGCGCTGGCCCACGCGGTCGGCGCGACCCGTCCGCCGATCGATGCGGCGTCCATCGACTGGGCGGCCGTCGACACGTCGTGGGTGAGCCAGATTTCCGCCGAAGGCGGCGTCATCCAGATCAGCCCGCAGGTGAGCCCGGCCGATCGCGCGCGCCAGCTCGCCCTGATTCACTATTACCGCGAGGACAACCTCGAGGCCGCCCGGGTCACGTGGGCGCAGCAGTCCGGCGCCCCGGTCGATCAGAACGAGATCGCGATGGTGGCCGACATCCAGGCGACCGCGGCCGCTCCAGAAGCGACGCACACCATCGAGCAGCTCCGCGAATTTCATTCCGGCGAAGCCGACGTCATGCTCGCGGAACTGCGGGCGGCCCAGCGCGATTCCGAGGGGGCCGCCGCCGCGCTCGAACGGGCGTTCGCGACGTTCCGCCGGGATCCCTGGGCGCTGCCACGGTTTACGCAGAAGGGCGTCGCCCGCGCCCAGATGCTCGGCGCGTCGAACCCGGTGCTCGCGCGGCGGATGATCGAGGCGCTCCGGGAGCCGTTTGCGGTGAAGGTGGCCGACCATCGCCGCCGCGTGGCGGTCGCATTCCTGACCAGCCACGCCGACTTCAAGGCGATGTGCGCTGATGCCATCGGCGCCCTCGAACCGAATGTCCCGTGGGCCGGCGATTTCCTGGCGTTGCGCCGCGATTGCTACGCCGAAACCGGCAACTCGCGCCTGGCCGCGGCGACCCGTGAGCTGAACGAGTACCTGTCGATGGAAGGCCTGCCGCTGGATACGGGGGTTCCTTCGACTCCGGCTGCTGCGTCGCTCAGGACAGGTGCTATTCGTAGCGCAGGGCTTCGATAGGATCCAGCCGCGACGCCTTGAACGCCGGGTACATCCCGAAGAAGATCCCGACCGAGGCCGAGAAGCCGAGGCCGAGCGCGAACGACCACCACGGCAGCGAGATGGGGAAGCCCGACACGAGGTGCACGACCCAGCCAATCGCCGCGCCGAGCAGGATCCCGAGCAGGCCGCCCATCGACGTCAGGAACGCCGCCTCCATCAGGAACTGAAACAGGATTTCGGCCCGCCGCGCGCCGAGCGCTTTCCGGACGCCGATCTCGCGTGTCCGCTCGGTGACCGAGATCGACATGATCGCCATCACGCCGATCCCGCCCACCATCAGGGCGATCGACGAGATCACGATCAGGGCGAGAAACGTCGCCTGGCTGATCGAATCCCACAACTGCAGGATGGCGTCCTGGGTCATGATGTCGAAATCGTCGGGCTCGTCGAGGCGAAGGCCGTGGCGGATGCGCATGATCCGCTGGACGTCGGCGATCGCCTCCTTCTGCTCGACCCCGGGCCGGGGCACGGCCGCGATCTGGATGGGGATCAGCTCGGTCACGTTGCGGCCACGGCCGACGACCATCCCGCCGATACCGAACTGCCGCTGGTACGACGTGTAGGGAACGACGACGAAATCGTCCTGTCCGGCATTGAATCCCCCGACGCCTGGACGCTTTTCGAATACGCCGACGACGGTGTATCGCTGGGCGCCGACTCGAACGAGCTTGCCGATCGGATCGGTGGCCGAGTCGCCGAAGAGCGCCTGATACGGCGTCTGGCCGAGGACGACGATGTTCTTGCGATATTGCACCTCGGTGCCGGTGAAGAACCGGCCGAACGTCAGATCCAGGCTGGTGCCGGCCGCGAAGTTCTCGGTCGTCCCGAAGACGATCATCGGGCGCGTGCGGCGCTCGCGGTAGAACACGCGCTCCTGGGTGGGCGGACCGAAACCCCCGGCGCCGAGCTGAACATCGACGAGCTGAATCGTCGTCGCCTCCTCGAGCGCGCGCATGTCGGAGACCGTCAGATTCGGCCGCTTCATCAGCTGGTTGAAGATGTCGCCGCTCGTCATGCTGGCCGGGCCGAAGCGCTGGACGAAGATGATGTCCGGGCCGATCTCGCGGACCGAATCGCGCAGCGACTCGTCGAAGCCGCGGATCATCGCCGTCATCCCGACAATCGACGTGATCCCGATGACGACACCCAGCACCGTCAGCGCGGAGCGCATCTTGTTACTGCGCACCGTGTCGAGCGCCATCACGACGACTTCGGAAAGGAGGGAAGTTCTCATTCCTTCCTCAACGCTTCGATCGGATCGAGGCGGGCGGCGCGCGACGCCGGGTAGAGGCCGAAGAACAGCCCGACCAGTGCGGTGATGCCAATGCCGAGCGCGACCGACCAGGCCTCGACCGACGCGGTGATCGGCGTGAACTGCGACACGACCGTGGCAAAAATCGCCCCCAGGCCGACGCCGACCATCCCGCCCAGCACCGACAGCACGACCGACTCGGTGAGCATCTGCGCCATGATGTCGGAACGCCGCGCACCAAGCGCCTTCCGCAGGCCGATCTCGCGCGTCCGCTCCGTCACCACCATCAGCATGATGTTCATGATGACGATGCCGCCGACGACGAGCGAGAGCGCGACGATGCCGACCAGCACCGCGAAGATGCCGTTGGTCGCCTGGCGGTAGAGCGACAGGAACGTTTCGGAGGTGAACAGGCCGAAGTTGTCGGGCTGTCTCGGCCTGAGCCGCCGCGCGATTCGCAGCGCCAGCGTCGCATCGTCCATCGCCTGGTCGAGCTGCGAGATGTCCTGCGGCTTGACCGTGAGCGACAGTTGGCGGCGCGCGCCGAAAATCATCTGGAACTGGCTGAGCGGGATGATCGCGAACGCGTCCTGCGACCGCCCCAAAAATGTCCCGCGCTTGGCGCTGACGCCGACAACCCTGAAATGGACGCCTTCGATCTGCAGCGTTTTCTCGAGCGGATCGATGGCGCCGAACAGCCGATCGGCGATTTCCCAGCCGATCACCACCACGGGATGGGCACGCGCGACCTCCGAGGCGCTCATCAGGCGGCCGCGCTCCGCGTTGAACGTCGAGAACTCGGCGAATTGATCGGTCACGCCCGTGATCGCCGCTGAGTCAATCGACTTGCCGCGATAGGTGATGGCGCCAGAACCCTCGGATTCGAGCATGACGGCACGCACCAGCGGTCCATACCGCTTGATCGCGTCGGCGTCCGCCGCGGTGATGCGCGGATTCCCGCGCATCCGGTCGAACTCGTCCTCGCTGAAGGCCATCGGGAACTGCTGGACGCTGAAGGAGTCGGCGCCCGCCTGGCTGAGGATCGCCTCCTGGACGGCGGCATTCAACCCCTGGATGAGCGACACCACCGCGATGATCGACGTGACCGCGACGATGTTGCCGAGCACGGTCATGAACGACCGGAGCTTGGAACCCCAGATCGCCGCGAGGGCGATGCCGGCCGCTTCGAGGAGCTTATGCACCCGCCCTACCTGCCCGCTCGGACCCGAGTCGTCTCCACTCTCACGTTGTCGCCGTCGGCGAGGCTGCGGACGGACGCGAACGGCCCGGTGATGACCTCGTCACCCGGCGCCAGGCCGGAAAGGACCTCGAAGTACTGCTCGCCGGCAATTCCCATCTTGATCGGGACGAATTCGACGCGACCGTTGCGGACGACGAACACGCCCTCGGTCTCCTTGCGCGTCTGTCCTGCCGGCAGCTCGGCGGCTGATGCGACCGGATCCATCATCGAGCCCTCGCTGCGCGGCCGGCGGCGGCGCCCGTTGCGCTGATCGCGGACGATCTGACCCGACGCATCGTCGTACACGAGCTCGCGCACCGCGACCGCCGCGATCGGCACGGCCGTGACGGCCTTACGGGTCGCGGTGGTGATGTCGGCCGTGCACGTGAAACTCGGCCGCACGTCCGGGATGTCGCCGTCGATGGCGATCACTACCTTGAAGTTGGTCGCCTGCCGTGATCCGCCGGCGCCGGGTGCCTGGATCGGGCTGTTGCCGATCTCCGTGACCCTGCCGGTGAACGTCTTGTCGGGCAGCGCGTCGATGACGACCTTGGCGAGCTGCCCGAGCGTGACCTGCGGGATGTTCGTCTCGTCGACTTCGACTTCGGCCTGGATCACGGACATGTCGGCGAGCGTCAGCAGCACGGTGCCCGCGTTGTTCATCGTGCCGATGACCGCCGTTTCGCCCTGCTGGATGTTCCGGCGTGTCACGATGCCGTCGATCGGCGACTCGAGGCGCACTTTGCTCAGGTCGTAGCGGGCGCTCTCGAGCCCGGCGCGTTCCTGCTCGATGCGAGCCGCCTGCGCGGAGACCTGCTTTTCGCGCTCCTGCAGCGTCGATTCGGCGGCGCGCACCTCGTTCTCGGCCCGCTCGAGCGCTTCGCGGGTGGTGAGCTGCTCGCTCCACAGCTCTCGCTGGCGCGCGAGGTTGCGCGACGCCTGCTCCACCTGCACGCGCGCGGTCTGCACCGACTGGCGGCTCTGCTCGAGCGACGCGGCGGCCGCGCCGAGCGACGCCGTGCCGCTGTCGACGCGCGTCCGCAGCGATTTGGGATCGATCTGCAGCAGGAACTGGCCGCGTGTGATGCGGTCGCCTTCGTTGACCGCGAGCTCGACGACGCGGCCCGGTGTCTCGGCGCTGATGTTGACGAGCCGTTTCGGCTGGATTTTGCCGGACGCCGATACGATGGCCTCCAGGTCCCGGGCCTTGATCCCCTCGACGGTGACCGCCGGGGACGTGTCGCGTGCGTACCAGAGGTTGGCGGCAATCACCGCTGCGGCGACGAGGGCGACGCCGACAATGATCAGGATTTTCTTACCAGTCATCCGTTGCTACGCTCCTGCGAACGCCGTCAGGGCCGCCGCGACAACCAATGCAAACACCAGGTAAAGGCCGAGCAGCGTCCAGGCAATCGGACCGCTCTTCCGTTTGTATAGCACGGCGGCGCCGATGGCGAGGCTCACGAGCCACCAGATACGGAACAGGTCGATCCAGCCCAGGAATCGCGCCAAAAAACTCGTCTGATCAAGCATCGGCAGGAACACCGCCAGCGTCGTCGCACTCGCCATCGTCTCGCGCGTGTAGTTCAACGGCAGGATGAAGAGCTGCTGGAGCGCAAGGAGGACCTGCGAATGCGCGACGATGGCGAACGCCTGCTTGAACGTGGCGTCGCCTCCGAGGGCGACGTTGAAGATGAGGAGCATGATGCCGGCGACAACCGCGGAAATAAGAGGGGCCGTGACGAGGATTCCCCCGCCCGCGAAATAGCGCGCCGTGCCGGCGCGAGCCTCCATCTGGTCGTAGAACTCGTCGGGGAGGTTGATCCGGAGCGATTCCATGACCTGCATCTGCTGATCGAGGGTGGCGTTCTGGCCGACTTCGGTCGAGAGGAACGCAAACACCGCCGCGGCCATGACGATCGTGGTGACCGCGAGCACGCCCAGCACGCGCGGATGCGCGGTGAGCGATCGATAGGTTTCGCCCGGCGAGAAGATCACGCCCACGATCCGCGCGGTGAGCCCAGTGGGCGCAGCGGGACCGATCCCGGAAGGTGGCGACAGCGTGTCAGGCACGGGAAGCCTCGCAGAAGGACGTACCGGAATATATACGGTCGCGGCGCGCCCAGTGTTCGAACCCCCCTATTTTATGCCCCATTTCCTTGACAGTAGAGAAGTGGCTGTTTACCATGCACCTTCCCGTGACAAGGAGCGTGACGTGGTCGGATTCGTGCCGAAGGAGATGTTTTTCACGAAAGGTGTCGGGAAGCACCGCGAAAAGCTGACGTCCTTCGAGCTCGCGCTGCGCTCCGCCGGTATCGCCGCGTGCAATCTCGTGCGCGTCTCGAGCATCTTTCCACCCAAGTGCCGGATCCTGCCGCGCCCGCAGGGCGTCAAGCGCTTGGAGCCCGGCCAGGTCACGTTCGTCGTCATGTCCGAGGCGGCGACGAGGGAGCCGCACCGCCTGATCGCGGCTACCGTCGGTGTCGCGATTCCCCGCGACAAGAATCTCTACGGCTATTTGTCGGAGCATCACAGCTTCGGCGAGAGCGAGGACATCGCGGGCGACTACGCGGAAGAGCTCGCCGCCGAGATGCTCGCGACCACCCTCGGGCTCGAGTTCGACCCCGACAAGAGCTGGGACGAGAAGAAAGAGGTCTATAGCCTCTCGAACCAGATCGTCCGCACCCACAACGTCACGCAGACCGCCGTCGGCGACAAGAAAGGGCTGTGGACCACCGTCGTCGCGGCCGCCGTGCTCGTCGGGTAAATCAATAGGGTTGAATCGGGTAATTGAGTAATCGGGTCATCGGGTAGTTGGTCGATCAATTACTCGATCAATTACTCGATGACCCGATTACCCGATTGTCCAATCCCCCAGATCTCCGCTTCCCCGATTTCAGTTTTTCACACTACTTCCAGCCGATACTGTCACCATGACGACCGTCGTTCGCGGCCTGATCGCCGCTCTCCTGGTGATGGTGTGCGCGGCGCCCGCAGCCGCGCAGATGTATGAGCTCGTCGGCACCCGCGCGCAGGGGATGGGCGGGGCCTTTGTCGCGGTCGCCGACGATGCGACGGCGACCTGGTGGAATCCGGCCGGCCTCGCCACCGGAGCCACCATCAGCGCTGTCTACGATCACTCGAACAATCTGGCGCCGGCGGATCCGCGGCCGGAGGGTCCCGCGTGGCTCGGAGGCACCAACGGGTTTGCCTTCACCACGCCTGCACTGGGCTTCAGCTATTACACGTTGCGAATGAGTGAAATGCAGCCCCTTTCCACTAACGGGGCCGTACCGTCGGTCCGACAAGAGGAAGGGGCGGCAGCTATCAGTCTGCGCACGTTTGCGCTGAACCAGTTCGGGGCGACCTTCGGTCAGTCGCTCGGCGGCAATCTCGTGGTGGGCACGACGCTGAAGCTCGTACGAGCGGGGCGAGGGCTGGCGGTCGGGCCGGTGCCGGGAAGCGCGCGCAACCTCCTCGAAGAGGCGGGAGACCTCGAGCTGCCGATGGAGACCGAAACCGATCTGGACCTTGGCGCCATGTTCGCGTTTTCGCCGAACATGCGCGTCGGGCTCAGCGTGAAGCACATTCGTGAGCCGGATCTCGGCGATGGAGAAACGAAGACGGTGCTGGAACGCCAGGCGCGCGTCGGCGTGGCGGTCATGGGCGGTGGGAGGACGGCATCGCTCACGACTGCCCTCGACTACGACATCACGACGCTCGACACGGTGCTGGGCGACGTCCGGCACCTGGGCGCCGGGGCCGAGTCGTGGTTCTTCAACAGGCTCGTGGGGGTGCGGGGCGGCGTGAGTGTGAACACGGCCGGTGAGGGGGGAACGGCGTGGAGCCTGGGCGGCAGTGGGGGCAGCGGAGGGCTCTTCGTCGATGGCTTCCTCACGCTTGGGTCGGATGCCACCCGCGATGGGTGGGGAGTAAGTTTTAGATTGTCCTATTGAGTCATAGCATTGACAATATTTGTCACTCTGCGTTAGCCTGAAGTTTCGATGCCCGTCCGTATAGGCGAGCTCCTCCTCAAGGAGAAGCGAATCACTCCGGATCAGCTCCAGCAGGCCCTGGACCACCAGAAGGCCAGCGGGGGGAAGCTCGGCTTCAACCTCGTGAAGATGGGGTTCGTCAAGGACGAGGAGATTACGGCGCTCCTCAGCAAGCAGTACGGCGTCCCTTCCATCAACCTCGCGCAGTTCGACATCGATGCGGCGGTCATCAAGCTGATTCCCGCCGAGACGGCGCAGAAGTACCAGATCATCCCGCTCAGCCGGGCGGGCGCGACCCTGACGATCGCGATGACGGATCCGACCAACGTCTTCGCGATGGACGACATCAAGTTCATGACCGGCTACAACGTCGAGCCAGTCGTCGCCTCGGAGATCGCGATCATCGAGGCGATTCAGAAGTACTACCCCGCGGCCGCGAAGATCGCGCCGGGCAAAGCCGCCGCCGCCGTCAAGGACAAAGACGCCGGGCCGGCGCTCCCCAACGTCAGCACGCTCGAAATCGCCACCAAGGGCCTCGAGGAGCTGCAGGCCAGCCTCGACACCGATGCCAGCGATGTCGAGGTGCTCGAAGAGCTCCAGGAGATCAGCGCCGACGCGCTCGCCAGGCAGGGCGAAGAAGCGCCGGTGGTCCGCCTGGTGAACGTCGTGCTGATGTCGGCGATCCAGAAGGGCGCGAGCGACATCCACATCGAGCCGTACGAGAAAGAGCTGCGCGTCCGCTACCGCGTCGACGGTCTGCTCTACAACATCATGAGCCCGCCGATGAAGTTCCGCGACGCGATCTCGTCGCGCATCAAGATCATGTCGAAGCTCGACATCGCGGAAAAACGCCTGCCGCAGGACGGCCGCATCAAGATCCGCTTCAACGAACACGGCACGCAGAAGGAGATCGACTTCCGCGTCTCGGTGCTGCCGACGCTCTTTGGCGAGAAGATCGTCATGCGTCTTCTCGACAAGGACAAGCTAATGCTCGACATGACGCGTCTCGGCTTCGAGCCCGAGTCGCTGGCCAAGTTCGAGACGGCGATCCAGCGGCCGTGGGGGATGGTGCTGGTCACGGGGCCGACCGGCAGCGGCAAGACCAACACGCTGTATTCCTCGATCGCCAAGATCAACACGCCCGACACCAACATCATGACCGCCGAGGATCCGGTCGAGTTCAACCTCGCCGGCATCAACCAGGTGCAGGTCAAGGAGAGCATCGGGCTGAACTTCGCGGCCGCCCTGCGGTCGTTTTTGCGGCAGGACCCGAACATCATCCTGGTCGGCGAGATTCGCGACTTCGAGACCGCCGAGATCGCGGTCAAGGCGGCGCTCACCGGCCACCTCGTGCTGTCGACGCTGCATACCAACGACGCGCCCAGCACGATCAACCGGCTCATGAACATGGGCATCGAGCCGTTCCTGGTCGCGAGTTCGGTGCACCTCATTTGCGCGCAGCGCCTGGTCCGCCGCGTCTGCTCGAACTGCAAGGAGCCGGCGCCGCTGCCGCCGCCCGCGCTGGTGCAGGCCGGTTTTTCCGCCGACCTGGCCAACGACGTGACGCCGATGAAGGGCAAGGGCTGCGATCGCTGCAACCAGACGGGCTACAAGGGCCGCGTCGGCCTGTACGAAGTCATGGAGATCGCCGACGAGCTGCGCGAGCTGATCCTGGTCGGCGCGTCGGGCCTCGAGCTGCGCCGCAAGGCGGTCGACGAAGGGATGATCACGCTCCGCCAGAGCGGCCTGCGCAAGGTGAAAGAGGGCGTGACGACGATCGAGGAAGTCGTACGAGAAACGGTGAAGTAGGCCCGAGCTTCAGCTCGGGCGTTGAGGGATGAGTATGGCAACGCTGCCAGAACTGTTGAAAGCGATGGTCGACCTGGAAGGGTCGGACCTCCACATCACCACCAGCACGCCGCCCCAGATCCGGGTCCATGGACACCTGCGGCGGCTGCAGTTGCCGGATCTGCAGCCCAGCGACACGAAGCAGCTGGTCTACAGCGTCCTCACCGACTCGCAGAAAAAGCGGTTCGAGGAGACGAGCGAGCTCGACTTCTCGTTCGGCATCAAGGGGCTGGCGCGCTTCCGCTGCAACGTCTTCAACCAGCGCGGCGCGGTCGGCGCCGTCTACCGGCTGATCCCGGAGAAGATCCGCAGCTTCGGCGATCTGGGCCTGCCGCAGGTGCTGGCGACACTGGCGGACCGGCCGCGTGGTTTGGTTCTGGTCACCGGTCCGACCGGCAGCGGCAAGTCGACCACCCTGGCGGCGATGCTCGACAAGATCAACTCCGAGCGGCACGACCACATCCTGACGATCGAGGATCCGATCGAGTACATCCACCCGCACAAGAACTGCCTGGTCAACCAGCGGGAAGTGCACGCCGATACCGCCAGCTTCTCGAACGCCCTGCGCGCCGCGCTGCGCGAAGACCCGGACATCGTGCTGATCGGCGAGATGCGCGACCTGGAGACGGTCGAGGCGGCGCTGAAGATCGCCGAGACGGGCCACTTGACGTTCGGCACGCTGCACACCAACTCGGCGGCGCAGACGATCAACCGCATCATCGACATCTTTCCGGCGAACCAGCAAAGCCAGATCCGCACGCAGCTGTCGCTGGTGCTCGAGGGGATCGTCTGCCAGGCGCTGCTCCCGCGCGCCGATGGCAAGGGGCGGGTCGTCTCGCTCGAGATCATGGTGCCGACGCCGGCGATCCGCAACCTGATTCGCGACGACAAGATTCACCAGATTTACGGCTCGATGCAGACCGGGCAGGAGAAGTTCGGCATGCAGACCGCCAACCAGTCGCTGGCGACGCTCTACATGAAGCGGCAGGTCACGCTCGAGACCGCGCTGGCGGCGTCGTCGTTGAAGGACGAGCTCCAAGAAATGATCAACCGCGGCGCCGGCGTCGTGCCCGGCGCCGGGATGGGACCGCGGCCGGGCGTGCCGCGACCGGCGGCCGTGAAGTCATGAAATGTGGAATTAGGAATTAGGAATTTGGAATTGGGAATTCTGATTCTGATCCTGAGGTAGAACATGCCGACTTTCGCATATGCCGGACGGACGCGCGCGGGGCAGACGGTAAACGGCGAGCGCGCCGCCGACACGATGGACGCGGCGGTCGCCGCACTCCGGCGGGAGCAGATCCTCGTCACGCGAATCACTCCCGCCAAGGAGAAGGCGGCGGCCGCGCCGGCGAAAGCCAAGACCGGGAAGCTCGGGAAGAAGGTCGCGGCGAAGAACCTCGCGGTCTTCACCCGCCAGTTCTCCGTGATGATCGACGCCGGCCTGCCGCTCGTGCAGTGTCTCGAGATTCTCGGCACCCAGGAAGAGGACAAGAACTTCGCGGCGGTGATCCTGCAGACGCGGGCCGATGTCGAGGGCGGCGCCTCGCTGGCCGACGCGATGCGCAGGCACCCGAAGACCTTCGATCCGCTGTTCACCAACATGATCGCGGCCGGTGAAGCCGGCGGCATCCTCGACACGATTCTGAAGCGGCTCGCGACCTACATCGAGAAGGCGGTCAAGCTCGCCGGCCAGGTGAAGTCGGCGATGATCTACCCGATCGCCGTCATGGTGATCGCCGGCCTGGTCGTCGGCGTGATTCTGTGGAAGGTGATCCCGACCTTCGCCTCGCTGTTCTCGGGCCTCGGCGCCGAGCTGCCGCTGCCGACGCGCATCGTGATCGCGTTGAGCAACAACCTGGTCACCTACTTCATCCCGCTGATCGTCATCGTGGCGGCCGCCGGGTACGGGTTCGCGCGCTACTACGCGACCGACGCCGGCCGTCACGTCGTGGATCGGATCGTCCTCCGGCTGCCGATCCTCGGCGACATCATGCGGAAGATCGCGGTGGCGCGCTTCTGCCGGACCCTGGCGACGCTGATCAGTTCCGGCGTGCCGATTCTCGACGGCCTGGACATCACCGCGCGGACCTCCGGCAACGCGATCATCGAGGACGCGATCCTGCTCACCCGCAAGAGCATCGAGCGCGGCGAAACGATCTCGGCGCCGCTCAAGGAGACCGCCGTGTTTCCGGCGATGGTGACCCAGATGATCGGCGTCGGCGAGGCGACCGGCGCCCTCGACACGATGCTGGCGAAGATCGCCGACTTCTACGAAGAGGAGGTCGACACCGCGGTCGCCGGCCTGCTGACGCTGCTCGAGCCGATCATGATCGCCGTCCTCGGCGTCGTGGTCGGCGGCATCGTCATCGCGATGTACCTCCCAATCTTCGACCTGATCTCGAAGCTCACCTAAGGCCGGTGAGTGGTGAATCAGGTGGAAAAGTCCGGAGCGCCTGCGGCCATTGCCTCGCCGAGCCACCTTCGCGCTTCGCGCTACGGTGGCCAAGGGACATTCCGCTTGCCCACCGCAGCTCGCGAGTTTGTCCGCGAGCGAAGGTGGGAGGCGAGGCATCAGCGTAAGTTCGCGCCGGGGGTGGGGCCCCGGCGCCAGTAAAAAATGATCATCACCGACCTGCGCCGCCGCGTCGCCTGGCTGATCGGCATTCGTGCGATCGTCAGCACGATTCTGCTCGGCGGGGCGATCGTGGCGCAGGTCACGGCGCCCGGGTCGTTTCCCGTCAACCCGTTCTTCTTCCTCGTCGCCCTCACCTATGGCCTGACGATCGTCTACGCCTTGACGCTCAGGTTTGTCGACCGCTACCACTGGCTGATCGACATCCAGCTGGCGATCGACGCCGTGGTCGTGTCCGCGTTCATCTACTTCACCGGCGGCATCACCAGTTACGTCTCGTCGCTGTACGTGCTGCCGATCGTCGCCGCCAGCGTCGTCCGGTTCCGCCGCGGCGGCCTGTTCGTGGCGTGCGCCAGCGCCGTGCTGTACGTCGCCATCGTCTTCACGCAGTTCCTGACGGCGGCCGGGATTCTCATCGATCCGTGGCTGTCGGCCGGGCGAGTGGTGCTGCCGACCGCCGGCACCGCGCAGTACACGGTGGCCACTCAACCTGTTCGGGTTCTTCGCGGTGGCGCTGCTGAGCGGCTCGCTGGCGGACAAGGTCCGATCGGCCGGCGTGCGGCTCGAGCAGGCGTCGACCGAGATCGCCGACCTGCAGGCGTTGAACCAGCACGTCATCGACAGCCTGCCGAGCGGCCTGGCCACGACCGATCGCCAGCAGCGCATCCTGACGTTCAATCGCGGGGCCGAGGCGATCACCGGGCTGGCGTTCGCCGTCGGTGGTCGGGCGCCAGGTCTCGGAAGTGCTGCAGCTGCCGAAATTCCTGGCCGGGTCGCTCGACCTCGGGCACGTGCCGGCCGCGCCCGGCCGGCGATTCGAGTTCAGGTACCGGCGCGGCGACGATCGCGGCGAAATCGATCTCGGGCTCGGTGTCGCGCACCTGCGAGACGCCGGGCGGCCGGGCCGGCTATCTCATCACCTTCCAGGACGTGACCGACATCAAGAAGCTGGAGCGCGACGCGCGCCTGCAGCAGCGGCTCGCCGCGGTCGGCGAGATGGCGGCCGGCATCGCCCACGAGATCAGGAACCCGCTCGCCTCGATGTCCGGATCGATCCAGATCCTCCGACAGGAGCTGCCGCTCAGCGCGGAGCAGGAGCAGCTGATGGACATCGTGCTCCGCGAGTCGGAGCGGCTCAACAGCTACCATCCGATCGTTCCTGGCGTACGCGCGGCCGCAGCGATTCGCAGATCGCGCGCTTCGACGTGCGGCGCGCGCTGAACGACACGGCGCTGCTGCTGCGCAACAGCGCCGAGGTCCGCGACGACCACCTCATCGACCTCGACGTGCCGCCGATCCGAGCTCTGGTTCGAGGCCGACGAAAACCAGATCAAGCAGATCGTCTGGAACCTGGCCACCAACGGCCTGCGGGCGATGCCCGACGGCGGCCGCCTGCAGCTCGCCGGCGCGTTCGAGCAGGCGTCCGACAGCCGTCGTGATCACCGTCCAGGACGACGGGATCGGGATCGCGCCGGAGGAGCTCGACGGCCTGTTCCAGCCCTTTCACGGCACGCTTCGCCAAGGGCAGCGGCCTCGGTCTCGCCATCGTTCACCGGATCGTGACGCGACTACAACGGGGAGATCCAGGTCAGCTCGCGGCGCGGCGAGGGCACGACGGTGTCGGTGCGGCTGCCGGCGAGGGCGGAAGTCACAACATGAGTCAGACCGATACCCAACCGGCCCCGCTGACCACCGATCGGCGGCGCCCCCGGATTCTCGTGGTCGACGATGAGCGGTCGATGCGGGAACTGCTGGCGATCGTGCTGCAACGCGAGGGCTACGACGTGCTGCTGGCCGAGAACGGCCGCGACGGCGATCGCCCTGCTCGAAAAAGAGCCGATCGACCTGCTGATCTCGGACATCAAGATGCCCGACCTGAGCGGCGTGGATGTCCTGCGCGCCGCCAAGCGCGTCGACCAGGACATCCTCGGCATCATGATCACCGCGTTCGCCTCCACCGAGACCGCCGTCGAGGCGATGCGGCTCGGCGCCTGCGACTACCTGAGCAAGCCGTTCGACGTCGACCTGCTGAAGATGAAGGTGCGCGAGAAGATCGACAACCGCCAGCTGAAGCAGGAGAACGTCCTGCTGAAGCGGACGCTCGGGCTGTCGCACCAGTTCTCGAACATCATCGGCCGAAGCGAGTGCGATGCTCGACGTCTTCAAGATGATCGAGACCGTGGCGCGCACCAACAGCACGATCCTCCTGACCGGCGAGTCGGGCACCGGCAAGGGGCTGGTCGCGCAGGCCATTCATTTCCATTCGCTGCGGCGCGAGCGGCCGATGGTGTCGCTCAACTGCGGCGCGATGCCGGAGACGCTGCTCGAGTCGGAGCTGTTCGGGCACATGCGCGGCGCGTTCACCGGCGCCGAGGCGAACAAGAAGGGGCTGCTCGAAGTCGCCGAGAAGGGCACGATCTTCCTCGACGAAATTGGCGAGATGAGCGCGGTGATGCAGGTGAAGTTCCTGCGCGTGCTCCAGGAACGACGGTTCCGCCGCGTTGGCGGCCTCGAGGAGCTCCAGGCCGACATCCGCGTGATCGCCGCGACCAACCAGGACCTCACCAAGGCGGTCGCCGAGGGCCGCTTCCGCGAGGACCTCTTCTACCGGATCAACGTCATCCCGATCGCGCTGCCGCCGCTCGGGAGCGCCGCGAAGACATCCCGCTGCTGGCCGACCACTTCCTGGCGAAGTACGCCGAGCAGATGGAGAAGGCGATCACGGGCATCACGCGGTCGACGCATGGACCTGCTCCTGCAGTACGACTGGCCCGGCAATATCCGCGAGCTCGAAAACGTGATGGAGCGCGCCGTCGCACTGGAGCGGACGCCGGCGATTCTGCCCGACAGCCTGCCGCCGTCCATCCGCAGCGGCCGGTCCGAAAATGGCGCTACCGGCCGCGGAAGGGCTGCCCGAAGCCGGCTTTGATCTCGAGGCGCACGTCAAAGAGATAGAACGCGGGTACATCGCGCAGGCGCTGCGAGCAGGCGGGCGGCGTGCAGGTGAAGGCGGCCGAGCTCGCTCGGGATGAGCTTCCGGTCATTTCGCTATTACGTGAAGAAATACAACCTGCGTTGACAATCCGAGTCGCCGGTCGGCGACAATAATTGTCAGGCTGACGAGAATTGTCCCGGGCGTCCGGGAAGGGCCGAACGGTAAGTTGCAGGTGAACAAGTAATTACAAGCGTACGGATCTCAACGCTGAGGCTGGCACCCCGGTTGCTCATTGACCCGGCACGGCACTTCCAGCCAGCAACCAGAGACTGATTCGAAGGAGAGTTTGAAATGAAGATGCGTCGCAACGCCAAAGGTTTCACCCTGATCGAGCTGCTGATCGTCGTCGCGATCATCGGCATCATCGCCGCGATCGCGGTGCCCGGTCTGCTTCGCGCCCGCATGTCGGGCAACGAGGCCTCGGCCATCGGTTCGCTGCGCGCCATCAACAGCTCGCAGTCGACCTACGCGTCGAGCTGCGCGAGCAACGGCTACGCCGTGACCCTCGCCGACCTCTCGAAGCCGGCGCCGGGCAGCAACCAGGGCTTCATCAGCCCCGACCTGCAGAAGGATCCGTCGCGCAAGAGCGGCTACGACGTGTCGATCGCGAAGGACGGCTCGGTTGGCGTCGTCCTCCAGACGCCGGCCGCCCAGACCTGCAACACCTCCGCGAACGATGCGATGTCGGCCTACTGGGCGGGCGCGATTCCGGTGTCGCTCGGCCAGACGGGTCAGCGGTCGTTCGCGACCGATACCCGCGGCACGATCTTCTTCGACAACACGGGCGCTGCGGTCGCGAACCCGATTCCGGGCGCGACCAACGTCCTCCAGTAACACGACGCGACGTGTCTTCCGACGGGATGCCGGGCAACCGGCATCCCGTTTGTGTTTTTGGGGGTAAAATCCCCAAGAAATGAGCAAGAGCGTCGCGTTATTTGCCCTCGCGTGCGCGCTCGTCGGCCTCGGCGCTTCGGGGACCGCGGCCTACGTGCACTACCAGCACATCGCCGATCCCTCCTACACCAGTTTCTGTGACGTCAACGCCAGCGTCAGCTGCACCCAGGTCTACGCCAGCCAGTACGGGACCTTCGCCGGCGTGTCGGTGGCGGTGTTCGGCGTGATCTGGTTCGCCTTCGCGACGCTGCTCGCCCTCGCGGCAATCCTCGGTTCGCCGGCGGGGCGGGAGAGCGCGCCAGCGTACCTGTTCGCCGCGTCGACCATAGGCCTTGCCGTCGTGCTCTACCTCGGGTACGCGTCGCTCGTCATCCTGGGCCTCGTCTGCATCCTGTGCGTGGTCACCTACGCTGCCGTGATCGCGCTGTTCCTGATTTCCGGCGCAGCGACCTCGGTGCCGATGATGACTGTGCCTGGCCGTGCCGTCAGCGATCTCAAAGCCCTGCGTCACAGCCCGCTCGCCATGGCGCTCGCCGCCCTGTTCGTCGCCGGGACGGCGTCCGCGCTGGCCTTCTTCCCGCGCGAGACGCCGCCGGCCGTGGGCGGGGACAATGTCCCGGGGGCTGCGGCAGCGGCGCAGCAGACCGACGCCTCGCGCCGGGCGGAGTTCGAGCGGTTCTACAGCTCCCAGCCTCGCGTGCCGCTGGTCGTTCCGGCCGATGGCGCGAAAGTCCTGGTCGTCAAGTTCAACGACTATCAGTGCCCGCCGTGCCGCCAGTCATTCATGGACTACAAGAGCGTGTTTGCGAAGTACGAGGCGAGCCATCCCGGCGCGGTCCGCTTCGTGACCCGCGACTTCCCGCTCGAAGCCGAGTGCAACAGCGGCGGCGCCCACCAGGCGGGATGCGAGGCTGCAGTGGCGGTGCGCCTCGCCCGAGAAAAAGGGAAGGCGTCCGAGATGGAAGAGTGGCTGTTCGCGAACCAGCCGGCGATGACGCCGGAAAAGGTCCGCGAAGGCGTGCGCGACATTGCACAGGTGACCAACTTCGACGCGCGCTATAAGTCGGTGCTCGAACAGGTGAAGGCCGACATCGGCGTACGGCCGGCAACTCGGCGTGCAATCGACACCGACCTTCTTCATCAACGGCGTGAAGATCGAAGGCATGCTGCCGGTGGCCTACTTCGATCAGGCGATAGAGTATGAGCTCGCGAGGGCCAAATAGGGTGACGGACAGAGTGCCGGGTGCGGGGTGCCGCGTGCGACGTGCCGGGTGCTGGGTGCCGCTGTGAAATGAAAGCGCTGGCCACTGACGCGCTCACAAAGGACTATGCGGTTGGTTTCTGGCGCAAACGGCCCTACCGCGCGCTCGACCGGCTCTCGCTCGAGGTCGAGCCCGGCGAGGTCTTCGGCTTCCTCGGACCGAACGGCGCCGGCAAGACGACGACGCTGAAGCTGCTGATGCAGCTGGTCTACCCGACCTCGGGGCGGGCAGAGATCTTCGGCCGCCCGGTTGGGGAGTCCGCCGTCAAGCGCCGCCTCGGCTACCTCGCGGAGAACCCGTACTTCTACGACTACCTGACCGCCGAAGAGCTCCTGACGTACTTCGCCGGGTTGTTCGGTTACGGCCCGGCGGAGCGGCGCGCCCGCACCTCGCGCCTGCTCGACGACGTCGGCATCGGCCGCGAACGGCGCCTGCAGCTCCGCAAGTTCTCCAAGGGGATGCTGCAGCGCGTCGGCATCGCGCAGGCGCTCATCAACGACCCCGAGCTGGTGATTTTCGACGAGCCGATGTCCGGCCTGGACCCGCTGGGCCGCCGCGACGTCCGTTCGCTGATCCTCAGGCTGCGCGACCGCGGCTGCACCGTGTTCTTCAGCTCGCACGTGCTGAGCGACGCGGAAGCGCTGTGCAGCCGCGTGGCGATCCTCGCGAAGGGGCGGCTCATGAAGAGCGGGCGCCTGGCGGACATGCTCGATCTGCGGGCGCAGGGCTGGGAGCTCGTCATCGATTCGGTGACGGATGGACTGGCAGGCACGCTGGAGTCACGCGCGCGCCGGATCACGAAGATCAGCGAGGGCCGCTACACCGTCGAGCTGCCGCTCGATCAGCCGCCCGATCGCGTCGTGCCGGAGATTGCCGCCGCCGGTGCAACGGTCGTGTCGCTCAACCCGCTGCGCGAGACGCTCGAGGACCTCTTCGTCGAGCAGGTCGCCAGGTCCGGGGGACGGCGCATGAGGACGATCGGCTGGATCGCCGTCAACGTCTTCCGCGAGTCGGTGCGCGACAAGGTGCTCTACAACCTGGTGCTGTTCGCGATGCTGATGATCGGCGCGGGCTATCTGCTCGGCCAGCTCACCGCGGGTCAGGACTACAAGATCGTCATCGACCTCGGGCTTGGCGCGATGTCGCTGTTCGGGCTGTTCATTGCCGTCTTCATCGGCATCGGTCTGGTGTCGAAGGAGGTCGAGCGCAAGAGTATCTACGGCCTGCTCGCCAAGCCGATTCACCGCTACCAGCTGGTGCTCGGCAAATACGTCGGGTTGATCCTGACGCTCGTCGTGAACGTCAGCATCATGGCGATTGGCCTCTACGCGGTGATGCACTACGTCGCCTGGCAGTTTCCCGCGGATTTCGTCGCCACCTGGGACGTGCCGCCGTCGGATCCCGCGCATCCTCAAGGCGGTCGGGCTCATCGTCGTGGAGCTGTCGGTCGTGACGGCGATCGCGCTGTTCTTTTCGACTTTCTCGACCCCGATCCTGTCGGCCGCGTTCACGTTCGCGCTGTGGATCGCCGGCCACTTCAGCGCCGACCTCCGGAACTTCGAACAGGTGGTCCAGTCGCCGTTCGCCGCGAAATTCGCCCGCGGGCTTTACTGGGTCCTGCCGAACCTGGCGACCTTCGACGTCAAGGGCCAGGTCGTGCACGGCCAGCCAGTCGAAGCCGGCTTCGTGATGCTCGCGGTCGCCTACGGCCTGACCTACATCGCCGTCCTGCTGATCGGCGCCGTGACGATTTTTTCGCGCCGGGATTTCAAGTAGCGCCTGCGGCCATGCGAGCCCGAGGACAAGCAAATCCGAGGGCGAGCATCAGCGTAAGTTCGCGGCGGGGGTGGGGCCCCGCCGCCAGTGGAAAGGCGCCTGCGGCCATGCCGAGCCGAGGACAAGCGAATCCGAGGCGAGGCATCAGCGTAAGTTCGCGGCGGGGGTGGGGCCCCGCCGCAAGTGGAAAAGAGTAAGCAAAGCCTAGATGAAATTCCGGTCGTCCGTACAGATAGTCCTCGCGCTGGTCACGGTCGCAGCACTGATGACGCTCGCGGTCCGTCTTCAGCGCGTGCGCGACGAGCGCTATCCGGCGCCCGAGACGACTGAAGAGACGCTCTACCTGACCTCCGGCGGCGCCTTGCAGCGGCTGTCGCTCGGCTACCGATCGCTCGCAGCGGATCTGTACTGGATCCGCGCCATCCAGCACTTCGGCGGCACCCGCCAGCGCATCGACACTCCCAGCCAACCGGCTGGAGAGCCGCAGTCCGAAGGCTCCGAGCCGTACCGGCTCTTGTACCCGCTGCTTGACCTGACGACGACCCTCGATCCGTATTTCACGGCGGCGTACCGGTTTGGCGCGATCTTCCTGGCGGAGCCGTATCCCGGAGGCCCGGGGCGCGCGGATCTCGCCGTTGCACTGCTCGAGAAGGGATTAGCGGTAGAGCCCGATAACTGGGAATACATGCAGGACATCGGGTTCGTCCACTACTGGTGGGACCACGACTACCAGGCGGCTGGAACGTGGTTCGGCAGGGCCGCCGACGCGCCGGGCGCGCCGTGGTGGATGCGGTCGATGGCGGCGGTCACGCTGGCGTCCGGGGGCAACCGGCAGTCATCACGCCAGATGTGGCAGTCGATCGCGCAAACGGCGACCGTTGAATATCAGCGCAATCATGCGCACCGGGCGCTGGCGCAGCTCGACGCACTGGATCAGATTGATGCGCTTCGCCCGGTGGTCGAGCGGTTTTCGCGCGAGACCGGGACGTCTCCACGCGACTGGCAGACGCTGGCCCGCGCCGGCGTGCTTCGCGGCACTCCGGTCGATCCCGCCGGGGTGCCTTACCGGATCCTGCCGGACGGCGGCATCGACGTCGACCAGGCGTCGCCCCTGTCGCCCCTTCCGAAAGAGCCGCAGCGAACGGCCGCCCAGCCGTGATGCAGTGGGCGCCGCTCGTCGCTGCCGGCCTGTTCGGCGCGATCGTCGGCAGTTTTCTGAACGTCTGTATCTACCGGCTGCCGCGTGGCGCCTCCGTGGTGTGGCCGGCGTCGGCCTGCGCGCGCTGCGGCCGCGCCCTCGTGTGGTTCGAAAACATCCCGGTCGTCAGCTACGTCGTGCTCGCCGGCCGGTGCCGGACCTGCCGCGAGCCGATTTCGATCCGGTACCCGATTGTCGAGGCGCTTACCGCGATCATGTTTGCCGGCGCCTGGTGGTACTACGGACCGTCGCTCCTGCTCGCCGCTCGCCTGATTTTCGGATGTGCGCTGATCGTGCTCTTCGCGATCGACCTCGAGCATCACCTGCTGCCGAACGCCATCACGCTGCCCGGGATCGTGGTCGGCTTCGTGTTCAGCTTCTTCACAGAGCCGGGCTGGTTTGCCTCGCTCATCGGCATCCTGTTGGGCGGGGGCATTCTCTACGCCACGGCGGAAGCCTACTACCGGATCCGGGGAGAGGAAGGCCTCGGGATGGGCGACGTCAAGATGCTCGCGATGGTCGGCGCGTTTCTCGGCTGGCAGCTCACGTTCATGACGCTGATGCTCGCCTCGGTCGCCGGATCGGTCATTGGCGGAGCGATCATCCTGCTCCAGCGCGGCGGCATGAAGACGGCGCTGCCGTTCGGCACGTTCCTCGCGGTGGGCGCGGCACTCGCCGCGACCGTCGGATCGCCGCTGCTCGACTGGTACCTGCACCTGTGGTAGACCCTCAGTTTCTCATCGTCTGAACCGTGAACTCTGACGCCTACCTCCTCCTCGGCCTGACCGCGATCGTCGGCGCGCTTGGCGCGGCCTTGACGTTTGCGGTGCTTCGGCTCGGCGCGGCGGCCCGCGACACGCGGCGCTCGCTCCGCGAGGGCTCGGGCGAGGCCACCTTGCTTTCGGCGGCGCTGCAAGAGGCGGTGGAGAAGCTCAAGGCGCAGGAGCGCGCGACGGCGGCGCGCGCCGAGGCGTCGGAGCGGCTGAGCGGTGAAATCGTGGAGAGCCTCACCGCCGGCCTGCTGGTGGTGGGGTTGAACCGCGAGGTCCGGATCATCAATCCCGCGGGCCGGCGCATGCTGCGGATCGCCGAATCGACGCCCGCCGAGGATCATCGGCGGATGCTGGCGGAGCCGGCGCTGTCGGAGGTCATCGACGAATGCCTGGCGACCAAGCTGCCCATCTCCCGGCGGGCGGTGCGCTTGCATGAGGCACGCCACGGCACGACGCATCTCGGCGTGACTGCTTCACCGCTGTTCGACAACAACGGCGATCTGCACGGCGTGATTTGCCTGTTCACCGACCTGAGCGCCGTGAAGAGCCTCGAAGAGCAGCTGCGCCTCAAGGAAAGCCTTGCGACGGTCGGCGAGCTGACGGCCGGCATCGCGCACGAGTTCCGGAATGGGCTCGCCACGATCCACGGCTACAGCAAGCTGATCGACCTTAAAGCGCTGCCCGCCAACTATCGTCAATACGTCGAGGGGATTCGGGCCGAGGCGGAGTCGCTCGGCCAGGTCGTGACCAACTTCCTGAACTTCGCGCGCCCGGCGCAGCTCACGCTCGGACCGGTCGATCTGCACGCGGTCTGCGAACGGGCTGCGGACGAACTGCGCACCGAGGCGCGGACGCTGGGCGGGGAGATCACGGTGCGCGGCGAGTTCGGCACCCTCGAGGGCGACGAGGTGCTGCTGCGGCAGGCGTTCAGCAACCTGCTCAGGAACGCTGTCGAAGCCTGCGCCGGCGCATCGCTCGCCCCTGTCGTCGTGGTGCAGTCGGAGGTCGACACGACGCTGCACATGATCGCGGATCGTCGTCGACGATAACGGCCCCGGCATCGAGCCGTCACGGCGGGAGCAGGTGTTCCGTCCGTTCTTCACGTCGAAGCGGAACGGCACGGGGCTGGGCCTGGCCCTGGTCCAGAAGATCATCGTCTTTCACAACGGCCGCATTACCGTCGGCACGTCGCCGCTGGGCGGCGCCAGCCTGCAGGTCTCGCTCCCAATCCACGCCTAGCAGTTTCTGCCACCGATCGGCTTGCGGGTCGAGGCAGTTTCTGCACGTCCGCGATCGGCCACCGGTTGCCGCGGCGCGTATCTCCAGCAAATCCTCGCGAGACGCTGGTCTGGCACGATGGATCCGTGATTGCACAATCGATCGGCCATGAACAATCGCGCCGACGGTTTCTCGCTCGTCGAAGTGATGATCGCGACGAGCATCCTCGCGATCGGCCTGATCTCGCTCGCGCAGCTCGCGCTCTTGTCGCGCGCGAGCGATCGTGCTGCAGCGTTGGTCACAACGGCTTCCGTCCTCGCCCAGGACAAGATGGAGCAGCTCCGGGCCGCGCCATGGCCGGATAGCGGCGGCGCCGCGTGCTGCGAGTTCTTCGACGCCGGCGGGGTGCTGCTCGGGGACGGCCCGACCGCCCCGGTCGGAACCGAATATGTCCGCCGCTGGTCGATCGATCCGGTTGCCGGCGTCTCCGATTCCGCACGTGTGCTGCAGGTGTGGGTTACCCCGAGGGGAGCGGCGGCCGTGCGGCTGCAAAGCGTCCGTTCGCGGAGGGCCGGCTGATGCGGACCTCCGAAAACCGCGGCTTCTCGCTCATCGAGTTGGTCGTGGCCCTCGGCGTCACCGTGATCGTGGCGGCAGTGATCTTCGACCTGGTCGGACAAGCCCGTCGCCGCTTCGATACCGAGCCTGACGTCGCCGATCGCCAGCAGCGCATTCGAGTGTCCGTCGAGGCGCTCTCACGCGACCTGTTGATGGCGAGCGCCGTCCTGCCCTATCGCGCAGCCGGGGCGTTGCCAGACCCGCCCGGCACATTCAGAGACGACGTGGTGACGAGCGTGGGAGGAGACAAAGATGCGGTGCGAGCCTACTACGTCCGGCGCGACGTCGCGTCGGGCGCGTCGCAGTTGATGCGGGCGGAAGGGGGCGGCGGCGACGCGCCGGTCGCCGACGGCGTGAGGTCGTTGTCGTTCGCGTATTTCGGGGATGCGGCCGCTGCGGATCCTTCCGAAGCGTGCAGCAACTCCTCTGGCGGCGCTGAGCTGGTGCCGATCGCCGGCTCCGAGTTCAGCGATGGGCCCTTCTGTCCGGCGGTGGGCGGCGCAGCGCCGTTCGACGCCGATCTCTTGAGGATTCGGAAGATTGGCATCCGCATTCGCGTGGCCGGCGCCGCGGCCGACGTGGGGTTCGAAGTGGCGCCGCGAAACCGGAACCAGGGCAGGTAGCGATGGCGACGCCAGAAGCCATCTCAAAAACCAGCGAGCGAGCGCGCGAGCGAGCGTGTGGGGGAGTCCGGGGGGCGCCAGCCCCTCGGGTAGGTTCGGAGCGGGGCGCCGCGCTGATCTTCGCGCTGATGGGGATGACCATCCTGATGGCGCTCGGGGCCGCGCTCGTCGTGATCACCTCCACGGAGACGATCATCGCTGGCAATTTCCGGAACAGCCGCCAGGCGTTCTACGCGGCCGAAGCGGCCGCCGAACTCGCGGTTGCAGAATTACGCACGCGCACGAACTGGACCGGAGTTGTCGAAGGTACCGAACGATCGCAGTTCGTCGACGGCGCGCCAAGCGGCGTGCGCGCGCTTCCGACGGATGCTCCCGTCGACCTGACGGCGATCGTGAACATCGCCAACTGCAACGCCCCTGTGCCGTGCGGCGGCGTGCCGCGATGGCAGCTGTTTGCCTACGGACCCCTCCGTGATCTGGCGCCCCCGGGCGCCTCCGACTCGCCGTTCTACATCGTGGCGTTGGTCTCCGGCGGCCAAACGGAATCAGGCGCGCCTCTCGTCACGATCAGGGCCGAGGCCTTCGGTCCGAAGGGGGCCTATCAGGCCCTCGAGGTCACCGTCTCCCGAACGGACGCTGGCGAAGCGTTCGTCCTGCGGAGCGTATTCGCTTGACGGGGATTGACCGGGCTGCAGGCGACCCTGGAAGGTCGCCCTGCAAACCGGGTCCGCCCTTCCAGGACTGTTACCAGAGGTAACAAATCTACGCTGTTCCGGCCAGGCCTGTTGGCAGTTCCGCGTCCGGACGGAGTCTGTTAGTGGCTAATGAATCAGTCACTTACAGCGCATGATGTCGCTAAAGTTCGTTGCTGGCAATGCCATTGCTCAGTCATGTGCCTGAAGGCATGCAGATGCACAGACGCCGAGCAACAGACGCCGCCGGGTTCACGCTGGTCGACGTGCTCGCGACCATCGCGATCATCGCCACCATGGCGGCCATGGCCACCCCCCAGATGGTGGACGGCGTCGACCGCATGCGGCTCGGCATGACGATTCGAGACGTCGAGCGGGAGCTCCAGTTCGCGCGGCTGAAGTCGGTTTCGACGAACAGGCCGATGCGCATCCGGTTCAACTGTCCGGTCGCCGGGCAGTTCCGCGTCGTGGAATTGATTGGCACGCCACGGATTCCGGCCGCCGCCGATGGCGCGGCGAACCGGTGCGATGAGTCCCTTTATCCCTACCGCCCGACCGGCGGCGACAACAGCCGGCTGACACGGCCGAACAACGACGGCGCGCTTCGCCGGCTCCAGCCGCAGGCGACGTTTACGGCAATGCCCACGCTGGAGTTCTGGCCCGACGGCAGTGTTCACGCGGACGGTGGCGTTGGAAGTCCCTGGCCGCCGCTGACGGCAGCGGGCGCCACCATCATGGTGAGCAGAAAAGGCAAGACCCGAAACATCACGGTGAACACCCTTGGCAAAATCAAGCTTCAGTAACGATCGCGGGTTCTCGCTGATCGAGACGCTGGTCGCGACGACCATCATGTCGGTGGCGCTCGCATCGCTGGCGCAGCTCTTCCTGATCTCGACCAAGTCGAACCAGAGCGCCCGCCTCACGACGGTTGCCTCGGTGCTCGCGCAGCAGAAGATGGAACAACTGCGCGGCCTGACGTGGGGTTTCGACATGATTGGCCTGCCGCTCTCCGACACGACCAGCGATCTGACCGTTGTCCCCGAGCAGCCGCAGGGCGGACCAGGGCTGACGCCCTCGCCCGACGGAGCCCTGCAGAGCAACGCGGACGGATATTGCGACTTCCTGGATGGCCGCGGCCAGTCGCTCGGCGGCGGTTCGACCGCGCCGCCCAATACGGTCTACGTGCGGCGATGGTCGGTCGAGCCGCTGCCGACGAATCCCAACAACACGCTCGTCTTGCAGGTGATGGTGACACGGTGGCGCGCGCGCGGCGTCGCCGACACCGAACTGAACGGAGGCGGCCGCCGGCTTCCCGACGAGGCGCGCGTCATCTCCGTGAAAACGCGAAAGGCAAGCTGATGCGCCGCCACTCCCGCGAACACGGTTTCTCGCTGATCGAAATGACGGTGGCGGTGGGCCTCATGCTCGTCGTGACGGCGTCGATCTTCTCGCTGGTCAATCCGGGCCAGGGCAACTTCGTCGCCGAGCCCGAGGTGGCCGACATGCAGCAGCGGACGCGTGTCGCGCAGGACGCCCTCTACAAGGACCTCGTCATGGCTGGCTCGGGTTCGTACTCGGGACAGAACCCGATGGCGCTCAATTTCTTCTTCGCGTCCGTCATGCCGTACCGGCAGGGCCGCGTGCAGGACGATCCGCCTGGCACGTTCAGGAGCGACACGATCTCGTTGATGCTGGTGCCGCCGACCACGTCGCAGACGAGCATCTCGCAATCCATGCCGGCGCAGTCGGCCGAGCTCAAGGTCAATGCCGATCCCGGCTGCCCTGACGACAAGAAAAACGCCGCTGTGCGGCTTCCAGGAAGGCATGTCGGTTCTGATCTACGACGAAACGGGCTCGTACGACACGTTCACGATCACGAACGTCCAGACGCCGGCGCTGCACCTCCAGCACAACATGGACGACCTGTCGAAGTCGTATGGCCCCGGCAGCAAGATTGTGCAGATCAAAACCCATACGTATTACCTCAAGACGGACGTCCCCTCGAAGACGTATCAGCTGATGCACTACGACGGGGCGGCGACCGACACCCCGATCGTCGACAACGTGGTCGCGCTCGAGTTCGAGTACTTCGGCGATCCACAACCCCCAATCATGAAGAAGGCGATCGCCGATCCGGTCGGCCCGTGGACGACCTATGGTCCGCGGCCGGCGGCGGTTGGCGCCGAGAACTGCGTGTTCATCAACGACGGCTCGCCGGTGCCGGCGCCCCGCCTGCCAGTGCTCGGGCCTGGCGGCGTGACCACCACGCTCGTGAAGCTCACGCAGGCGCAGCTCACCGACGGTCCGTGGTGCCCGGACGCGAACAACCCGAACCGGTTCGATGCCGATCTGTTCCGGATCAGGAAAATCGGTGTCCGCATCCGGCTGCAGACCGGAAACGACAGCCTGCGCGGACCGGCCAGCGCACTCTTCACCTACGGCGGCACCTCGCGCGGCGGCAACAAATATCTTCCCGATCAGGAGGTCCGGTTCCAGGTGACACCTCGGAACCTGAATCTCGGCCGATGACTACACGACTGCAACGCGAAGACGGGATGGCGGTCGTCATCGCTCTCATGGCGATGATGCTGATGACCGCGCTCGGGATGTCCCTCGTCCTGACCACGTCGTCCGAAACCATGATCTCGGGCAATTTCCGGGCGGGCGGCGAGGCGCTGTACGCGGCCGACGCCATCCTCGAACGCTCGATGGACGACCTGCTGACGATTCCCGACTGGAACAAGCTGCTCGACGGGTCGCTGCAGTCCGGGTTCATCGATGGCCCGCCTTCCGGCCAGCGGAATCTGCCTGACGGCTCGAAGATCGACCTCAGCCAGGTCCTGAGCTTCGCGAACTGCGATAAGCCGACGACGTGTTCGGCTCCCGACATGGATGCGTACAGCGAAGAGCGTCCGTGGACGATCAACAACCCGCGCTGGCAGCTCTTCGCGTACGGCAACGTTGCCGACCTGCTGCCGACCGACACGATCAACTCGCCGTTCTACGTCGTGGTGCTGATTGGCGACGACCCGTCCGAGACCGACGACAACCCGGCCGGAGACGGCGGCGCGCCGGTGGCCCCTGCGACGTCGAACCCGGGCCGCGGCGTCATCGCGCTGCGCGCGGAGGCGTTCGGCCCGCGGGGCGCGCACAAGGTCATCGAGATGACGGTCGCCAAGACCGACACCACCGAGCTCGAACGCGGCTACACCGGTCAGCGCGGGCAGGACGAACAGAACCGCCGCGCGCGCAAAGCTGCCGTGCAGTCACCCGGCAAGAAACTCGACATGCAGACGCTGTCGGGCTCAGGAGGAGTGTCGTAATGCATCCCCGGTTCTCTTTCCGGACGCGGAGCCTGGCGACCGCCGTTCTCGTAGTGGCGGCGGCCGCGCCCGCGTCTGCGCAGGTCGATCCGTTGCTGTTTCTCAAGACGGCGCCTCCGAACGTCATTCTTGTCGTCGACACCGCCCATCGCATGCAGCGGAGTGCGCCGACGAACCCGGCGACCCTGGCGACGTCTCAGGCGACGAGCAACTACTACGACCCGTTCATCTACACGAAGAACGTGCTGAACCCGATCTGGCAGACGAGCATCGGTGTGACCGATGCGAACACCATCCAGTTCTATCGGCGCCGCTACAACAACCTCGAGTACGCGGGTCCGGGCGACAAGTTCATGGGGTCGACGATTCAAACGGTCGGCGATCGGACGCCGCAGCTCTACAACCTGTTCGAGGCGCAGACGAGGCTGTCCGTCGCGCGCGCCGCGCTCTATCAGGCCGTCGACGAGAACAAGACGGTCGCGCGCTTCAGCCTCGTCAAGATGCGGCAGACGACTCCCGCGGTTGCGGTTCAGGGGAATACCGGACCGGTGGCCATCGCAGACACGAATCAGCAGATCAGCGAATCGGGGTCGCTGATCGGCCGCTGGCCGATCTCGCGGCCGACCGTCGGCGTCACGAGCAACGGCGCATCCAACACCACAGGTGTGGTGATGGCCAAGGCGGATGTCCAGACGGCCGCCGATGTCATGACCATCCTCGGGCGCAACGCCCGCACCGCCGGCGGGCTGATCCCGGCAGGCAACGAGGATCCGATCACGGTCGATACGCCGGTCAAGCTGATGCTCGACGATGCCAGGGCTGAAGCGGCGCGGCTCATTGCCCTCAACGGTGACCCGACGTGCCGCAACACGATCGTCGTCCTGGTCGTCGGCGGCGGCGAGGGAACGACCTCCGGCTTGAGCAACGCCTCGCTCGCGGCCGCCGCGGGCAACTTCCTGAACGTCGGCGGCCGGCGCGTGCCCGTCTACGTGATCGCGATCGCGCCGCCGAGCAGTGATGTGGCCGGGCTCCAGGCGATTGCGGCCACGACCGGCGGTCAGTACTTCGAGATTGCCAAGTGGCAGATCGACGCGGCGATGGGCTCGCCGAACCAGCTGGCGACGGCCGGCGTCACCGCGCCTGCCGGCACGATCATCGTGCCCGATGCGGTGAAGGCGGTGAACATCGCGATTCAGCATGCGTTTGCGAACTCGGCCGACTTCAATACGCTCCCGACCGCCTACCCGCCGATCGGGCGGATGTCCGAGTTCCAGGTGACGAGCCCGATCATCGGGTCGGTCAATCTCGACGGCGCGCGCGACATCACCGGCGCGGCGCTGGTGCCCGACTCGACGAACGTGCTCGACAAGGCAGGCGTCAAGATCCCGCTGCGGTCGAACCTGATGGTGACCGCGGGCTTCTCCCTGCCCGGGTTTGACGGCCTGCTGCGCGGCTTCCGGGTCTACAAGCCGGTCACCGACGGAGCGCAGGCCTCGGGCTACAAGTTCGTGTCGGACGGCACGCTGCTCTGGAAGGCGTGCGCTCCCGGATCTCAATGCGCCGCTGCGCCGGATGTGTCGCGGCGCAACCTGTACACGACCCTGTCGGACGGGACGATGGCCGCGTTTCACAGCGACAACGCGGCGGTGCTTGCGCCGTTGATGAACCTGTCGGTGGCCGATGCGACCGCCGTGATCAACGGCGTCCGTGCGCTGCCGCTCGGCGCGGTGGTGAGCTCGACGCCGGCGATCATGAACCCGCCGTCGCTCGACCCGCCGCCCGACCCGGACTATCCGGTCTTCCGCACCGACAACGAGAAGCGACGGTCGATCGTCTGGGTGGGCACGAATAGCGGCATCCTCGAGGCCATCGACGCGCGCTTCGGCGTGGAAGTGTGGGGCTTCGTCCCGATGAACCTGCTGCCGAAGCTGCGCACCCTGCTCGACGGCCAGCCGGTCGGGTCGTTCGCGCACTTCGTCGACAGCTCGCCCAAGATCTCGGACGTCAAGTACGACGACAAGTGGCATACGTCGCTGATCGTCGGCGAGGGACCTGGCGGGACCTACTATCACTCGTTCGACGTCACGCTGGAGCGACATGGCCTCGGCGCTCGGCGGCCCCGAGTCCGACGCGACGGCGTCGGTCGATCAGGTGCTCACCTACTTCTCGAACCCGGGCCGGATCACGCTGAACTGGGCGTTCCCCTCGCTGACGAAGTTCGATCCGACGATCGCCCCGTACGGCGACCTCAACGTCAGCGCGACCGCGGTCGAGAAGAGCGTCGGCCAGACGTGGTCGGACCCGGCGGTCGGACAGATCGTCGGGCCGAGCGGGCCGTACGCCGTGCTCCTTGGGTCGGGGTTCCTGCCGTACTCGGTCCAGCAGCAGGCGAACCGCGGCGGCGTGGTCGCGGGCACGACCTTCTACATCGTCGACGCCAAGACCGGCGCCATCCTCGCAAGCAAGGACATCAGCAGCGACGGCGTCAACGAGACGAACAACAACTGCGCCACCGACAACGGCGCGGCTGGCTGCCAGAAGAGCAAGAACGCGTTGATGTCGGATCCGGTCGCCACCGGGCCGACTGACTCGCGCTTCGTCACCAGAACGTATATCGGCGATCTCGACGGCAACCTCTGGCGCTTCGACTTCGGCCTGAGCGGCGGCGTCGTCGCGATCAGTGCGACGACGAAGCTGTTCTCGTCGGGCGTCGACCAGCCGATCTTCAACTCGATGGCGACCGTTACCGTCGGGACCAAGCAATACGTGTTCTTCGGAACCGGCTCGGACCTGCTGCCGCAGACCGACAAGAACACGATCTACCGGCTGCTCGGCGTCCTCGACAACGGCGCGACCGGGGCGAAGACGTTCGAGAAGCTGCTCCAGAAGACCGCGAGCGGCAGCACGATTACCTCCGACGAGCGCGTCACGGCGTTTCCGGCGGTGGCCGGCGACATCGTGTTCTTCACGACGACCGTGCTGAACGCGCTGTGCTCCGCGCCCGACGCGCGGCTGTATGCGTTCACCTTCATCGGTGGCCCGGCGTACGACAACACCGGCGACAACGTGGTGAACGCGAAGCAGGACACACCGCTCGTGAAGACCATTGCCGGCCAGCGCGCCACGGCGCCGTTCATCGTCGATCAACACGTGGTGTTCGGCGCGGGCGGGTCGAACGTGCAGATGTTCGGCGACTCGACCGACTACAACAACGGCATCGGCCAGGCCGGCGTCCGCATCCTGTCCTGGCGCGAGGTCCGGTAGGACGTGGCGACCTACGTCACCTGCGCCGCCTGCGGCGCACGGATCCGGGCCGACCGCGAGCGCTGCCTGCGTTGCTTCGAGATTCTCGTCGCCGCTCCCGAACCGAAGCTGATCGAACGGCTCACGCCGGAGCAGAAACGTCTGGTGGCCGGCGCCGCGGTGGTTGCCGTGCTGCTCGTGGGCCTGCTCGCCTGGCGGAACCGGCCGACGCCAATCGACGAGGTTGCGCCGGTACTTCAGCCACGCGCGGCGGTAAATGGGGCCGCCGCTGGTCCGCCGGCCGCGTCGGCGGCGGCGCGGCCGACCACCGCGTACGTGGCGCCTCCAGGCGCCTTCCTGGACACGTCGCGCGCCGGAACGGCCGCCTTTCTGACGGGCGATCTGCGGGGCGCCAGGGCGCAGTTCGAGGCGGCGCTGGAGCACAAGCCCGACGACCCGGAAGCGCTCAACAGCATCGGCCAGATTCTCGACCGGCAGGGCGATCTCGAGGGGGCGGTCGCGCGCTTCGAGAAGGCGATTTCGATCGCACCCGATCGGTGGGTGTATCACTTCAACCTGGCGCACACGGTCGGTCGTCAGAGGGACTGGACGCGTGCCATCGACGAATACCGGGAAGCGGCCCGGCTGTTCCCGGACGACTACGCGACGCAGTTCAATTTGGCGCTGGCCGTGCAACGCTCTGGCGACGCTCAGGCGGCCATCCCGGAGTTCGAGAAGGCCATCCGCCTGGCCCCGGCGGAAGCGAGCTTCCACCTCGCGCTCGGCAACAGCCTCCAGGCCGCCGGCAGGCTGCCAGAGGCGCGGAAGGCGTTCGAGACCTACCTCGAGATGGAGCCGTCGGCCCCGGACGCAGCCAAGGTCAAGGCGCACCTCGAGGTGTTGAGCGCCGCCATCAGCGCTCGAGCTCCGGCGCCCGGCTCGCAGTAGGCAACCCAGGGTCGCCGCAAGGGAGGCCGCGCCGCCGTTTCGGCCGTTCCCCTGCGCTAGAATCGGCTTCGAACCGATATTTCTTGTGAACACCCATGCGTCTGCACATTCCGGCACTCCTGACGATCGTCGCGGTTGGGCTGGGAAGCGCGCCGATTGCCGGACAGACGCTTGCCGACGTCGCGAA
The DNA here is from genome assembly GCA_963825245.1 of uncultured Acidobacteriota bacterium. GTDB lineage: Bacteria > Acidobacteriota > Vicinamibacteria > Vicinamibacterales > CAVVIG01 > CAVREM01. The sequence goes on along the minus strand of CAWGSJ010000005.1, from coordinate 25,625 downwards.
AAAGGAAGAAGAGCGCCGCAAGACCACGAAGCCGGCTGACAAGACGTACACGAACAAGGACCTCGGCACGCTGCCACCAGGCACGCCGCCTCCTGCGCAGGCCAAGCCAGCCGCCACGACTGACGCGGCCGCCAAGGAAACCGGGAAGCCGCCCGGGCAGGAGAAAGACCAGGACAAAGAGAAAGAGCCGGCGAAGGATCAGGCGTACTGGTCCGGCCGCATGAAAGAGCTGCAAACGCAGCTGCAACGCGATCAGACCTACGTGGACGCCTTGCAGACGCGGGTCAATTCGCTCGCGACCGATTTCGTCAACCGGGACGATCCGGCCCAGCGGGGCGTGCTTGCCGGCGAACGGCAGAAGGCCCTGGGCGAGCTCGATCGGCTGAAGAAGCAGATCGAGGCCACCAAGAAAGCTATCGCTGATCTCGAAGAAGAGGCGCGCCGCGCCAACGTGCCACCCGGCTGGTTGCGCTGAGCGTCGCCGTGCCCCGCCCCGCCACCGATCCGCCCATCCTCCTCGTCGAAGACAAGGATTCTCTGCGCGCGATGCTCCGTCACGCGCTCGCGGGCCAGGGCCATACCGTCGTCGAAGCCCGGGACCAGATCGAAGCGGCGCAGGCGTTGCGCACGACGCGGCCGGGTGTCGTGCTGTCGGACCTGCGGCTGCCCGAGGGCGACGGTTTCGGCGTGCTGAAAGCGGCCAAGGAGCTGGATCCGGAGCTGCCGGTGATCGTGATGACCGCTTTTGGCAGCATCCAGGATGCCGTCACCGCGATGAAAGAAGGGGCGCTCGACTTCCTGGCCAAGCCGGTCGATCCCGATCACCTTCTGCTGATGGTCGAGCGGGCACTCGCCCAGCGCCGGCTCGCGACCGAGAACATCCTCCTGAGGGAAGAGCTCGCGGCGCGTCGCGGGGCGCCGCAAATCATCGGCGAGGACGCGAAGCTGAAGCACGTGACCGTCGCCCTTCAACGGGCGGCGTCGACCGACGCGACCGTCCTCCTCGAAGGGGAAAGCGGGACCGGCAAGGAGCTGTTCGCGCGGGCGCTGCACGCCCTGAGCCCTCGCGCCGACGGACCCTTTGTCGCGATCAACTGCGCGGCCATCCCGGAGACGCTGCTCGAGACCGAGCTCTTCGGCCACGAGAAAGGCGCATTTACCGGCGCCGCCGCCCGCAAGCCGGGGAAGTTCGAGCTGGCCCATCGCGGGACCCTCTTCCTCGACGAAATCGGCGACCTGCCGCTGCCGCTGCAGGCCAAGATCCTTCGCGCGCTCGAAGAGAAGCGGTTCGAGCGCGTCGGCGGCACCGTGTCGCTCCAGGTCGACGTCCGCGTCGTCGCGGCGACGAATCGCAACCTCAAGGCGGCCGTGGCGGCGCGCCAGTATCGCGAAGACCTCTACTTCCGCCTCTCGGTGTTTCCGATCACGATTCCGCCGCTGCGCGAGCGCTCCAGCGACATCTCGATGCTCGCGCTGTACTTCATCGAGCGTTTCAGCCGCGACCTGAACAAGAAGCCGCTGATCCTGGCGCCGTCGGCCGTGCAGGAGCTGCAGGCGTATGCGTGGCCGGGCAACGTGCGCGAGCTGCAGAACTGCATCGAACGCGCCGTCATCCTCACCGAGGGCGACACCATTCACGCGCGCCACCTGAACCTCTCGTTCCGCGATCAGCTTTCCGTCGCCGCGCAGGCCGAGAGCCCGTGGGATCAGATCGATCTGTCGGGGACGCTGGCCGAGGCGAGCCGTCGCATCCTGATCGAAGTCGAGCGTCGGAAGATCGAGCAGTCGCTCAAGGACGCCAGCGGCAACAAGGCGCGCGCCGCCGACATGCTGCAGGTCAGCTACAAGACGCTCACCGTCAAGCTCAAGGAATACGGCTTCGAATGATCTCGGTTCAGGCCGCTGCCCCGATCGGTGACGCGGCCTGTGTCGTTTGCCGTGGTAGTGGCCTGGGTCGGGTGCATGACGCTCGTCGTCAACCGCGGGTATCTGCAGGCCTCACCCGGGTTCCTCTCTGAGAACCTGGCCCGCTACGGACCGACCGCCGTCTGGCACGGTGTCTACTACCGCGGCGAGAAGATCGGCTTCACCGTCCGCCAGACGACGCGCACGGACGAAGGGTTCGAGCTGCTCGAAGAGGGTCAGCTGCAGATGTCGCTGATCGGCGCGACCACTGCCGCGGCGATGCGAACCGCCGCGCGCGTCGACGCCAGCTTCGAGCTCCAGTCCTTTGAGTTCTCGCTCGACCCGGGCACCGGCGCCATCGAGGTTCGCGGCAGGGTCGAGCGGCCGTCGCCATCGAGCAATGCGCGGCGCGTGACCGTCGAGATCGTGTCTGGCGGCGACACGGCGATCCCAGGTCATCGAGCTGACGGAGCCGCCGGCGATGACGCTGAACTTTTCGCGGATGCTGGCCAATGCGGGCCTGGTTCCCGGTTCACGGCATCGATGGATGCTGTTCGACCCGGCGACGCTCAGTAACGCGCCGGTCGAGGCCGTCGTTGGGAGCCGGGCGGCCGTGCGGGCCGGCGATACCAGCGTCCCCGCGTTCCGCGTGGAAATCACCTTCAAGGGCGTGCAGACGGTTGCCTGGGTGACCGACACGGGCGAGGTCGTTCGCGAAGAGAGCCCGCTGGGATTGATGACCATCCGTGAGCCGCCCGAGATGGCGCGGCGGCTGGCGGTCCCGAGGCGCGTCCAGGCCGACCTGCTGCGGTTGTCCGCGGTCGTGCCGATCATGAAGCAGCGGATCGACGAGCCGCGCGACGTCCGGCGGCTCCGCTTCAAGCTGACCGGCGCCGACCTGGCCAACCCCGACCTGCAGGGCGCCGGGCAGACGATTGCCGGAGGCATCGTCGAGGTCGTCGACGCCCGCACCTTGACCGCCGGTCCGCGCGATCCGAATGCCCGGCAGCATCTCCAGCCCGAGCCGCTCATCGAAAGCGACGATCCGCAGATTAGAGCCGAGGCCGAACGGGCAGTCGCCGGCGCCGACGGCGATCGCGCGCGGGCCGAGCGCTTGACGCGCCACGTCAACGCCATGCTCGACAAGAAGCCGACCGTGAGCCTGCCGTCGGCGCGCGAGGTGCTGCGCACGAAGGTCGGCGACTGCAACGAGCACACGGCGCTGTACGTCGCGATGGCACGCGCGATCGGGATTCCCGCGAGGATTGCCGTCGGTCTGGCGTTCGTGCGCGGCGTGCAGGGGGCGTTCTACTACCACGCGTGGGCCGAGGTGTATCTCGAGGAAGGCGGTCGCGGGATCTGGCTGCCGGTCGATCCGACGTTCAACCAGTTTCCCGCTGATGCGACGCACGTGCGGCTGGCGCGCGGCGGGCTCGACAAGCAGGCGGCCATCGTGCCGATGATCGGCCGGCTGCGGATGGAAGTCCTCGACCTCGAGCTCGATCCGGGCGCCACGCCGATCCTGGTCGGCGGGGGGCAATGATTGCCGTCCACGACCTCGTGAAGCAGTACGGCGCGTTCACCGCCGTGGACCACGTGAACATCTCGGTTGCGCCCGGCGAGATCCACGGTTTCCTCGGACCCAACGGCGCCGGTAAGACAACGACGCTGCGGATGATCGCCGGCCTGCTGAAGCCGACTACGGGACGGGTCGTCGTCAACGGACACGATCTCGCCGCCGAACCGGAGGCCGCGAAGGCGTCGTTCGGCTTCATTCCCGACCGGCCGTTCATCTACGAAAAGCTCACCGCCGGCGAGTTCCTCCGGTTTCACGGCGGCCTGTACGGATTGAACGGCAACGGCGTGGCGACGCGCGTGCACGAGATGCTCGATCTGTTCGAGCTGCGGAAGTGGGAGAACGAGCTCGTCGAGAGCTTCTCCCACGGCATGAAGCAGCGGCTGGTGATGAGCGCGGCGTTCCTCCACCGGCCGCGCGCCGTCGCCGTCGACGAGCCGATGGTCGGCCTCGATCCGCGCGGCGCGCGCCTGATCAAGGACGTGTTCCGGCGGATGGCCGAAAACGGCGTCGCCCTGCTGATGAGCACACACACGCTCGAAGTGGCGCAGGAAGTCTGCCATCGGCTCAGCATCATCAACAAGGGACGGATTGTCGCGAGCGGCACGGTCGACGAAGTGCGCGCGCTCGCCGGCGGCGAAGACGATCACCTGACGTCCGTGTTCCTGAAGCTGACCGGCGGCAGCGCGCTGCAGGAAATCGACGAGGTATAAACGCCATGGGACCGGCGTTCCCGTTCCTGCTCGTCCCCCACGTGCTGGCGTCGAAAAACCGGGCGCGGCGGTCGGATCGCGGCGACTACGCGCGCCTGGCGATCTTCGGCGGCCTCGGCGTGGCCGTGTTCGGCGCGCTGTTCACCGGTGCGTACTGGCTGACCGGGCGGCTGCTGTCCTACGAGGAGTTCGGCGACTTCCTCCTGCGCCTCGGCCTGTCGTGGCTGTTCGTCACCTTCCTGGCGTTCCTGGCCTTCAGCGGCGTCGTGACGTCGCTCTCGACCTTCTTTCTCGCCGACGATCTCCGGCTGCTGCTGGCGTCGCCGGTGGCCTCGCGCCGCCTCTTCCTGGCGCGGTTCACGCGCACCGTGGTGCAGGCCTCGTGGATGGTCGTCGTGTTTCTCACGCCGGTGCTGATCGGCATCGGGGCGGCGCGCGGCGCGCCCTGGCTCTACTACGTCACGGCGGTGCTCGTCGTGGCGCCGTTCTCGGCGATTCCGGTCGCGGTCGGCGCGGCCGTGACGCTGATGATCGTGAACGTGTTCCCGGCGCGGCGTGCCCGCGACGTGCTGATGCTCACCGGGCTGATCTTCGCCGTCGGCCTGATCCTGGTGTTTCGCTTCATCCAGCCGGAGCGGCTGCTGCGCGTCGAATCGCTGCCCGACATCGCCGACTTCTTTGCGACGCTGCAGTCGCCGATTACGCCGCTGCTGCCGTCGTTCTGGGCCGGCGAATCGCTGTTCGCCGGCCTCCACGGCGGTGTCGACCTGCTGCACGCGTCGGCGCTGTGGACGACGGCGATGGCGTTTACCGTGATGCTCGGCGTCGCGCACGACCGCTGGCAGTTCATCGGCTACAGCCGATCGCAGGAGGCGGCCAAGGCGCGTGTGACCGGCCTGAAGCTCGTCGACGTCGTGGCAGCGTGGCTGCCGATGTCGGTGATCCGGCGGCAGCTGTTCGTGAAGGACGTGAAGGTGTTCCTCCGCGACGTGAGCCAGTGGCTGCAGCTCCTGCCGCTCCTCGCGCTCGTCCTCCTGTATCTGTACAACTTCCGCGCCATCGACCTGAACCGCATTCCCTACATGAGCGGCGTCCTGAAGAACGCGTACGCGTTCCTGAATCTCGGTCTTGCCGGGTTCGTGCTGGCGACGGTCGCCGTCCGGTTCGTGTTTCCCGCGGTGTCGATGGAGGGATTTGCGTTCTGGATCATCCGCGTGTCGCCGATCTCGTTTCGCGACTTCCTGTGGTCGAAGTTCTGGACCGGCGTCGTCCCGATCCTCGTCCTGACCGAGGGCCTGACGATCACGGCGAACGAGCTCCTCGGCATCGATCCGTTCCTGAAGACGGTATGCGCCTTCGGGATGGTGTTCATGACCTTTGCGCTGGTGGGCCTGGCGGTCGGCCTCGGCGCGCGGTACCCGCGCTTCGGCGCCGACGTCAACCAGGTGGCCGGCTCCTACGGCGGCGTCGCCTTCATGGTGCTGGCGGTCCTCTACATCATCGTCACGATCGCGGCCCTCGGCTGGGCGTCTGCCGTGTATCTCTACCGGCTGGCCAACGAGCAGCCCCTGACGACCTACGATCACGTCCGCATCGTGATGGCGTTCGTCGCGGTCTCGCGCGATCAGCGCGACGACCTGGCTGCTGTCGATGAGGTCGGGCGTTCGAGCGCTGGAGGCGATGCGGGGCTAGCCAATTCCTTCCGAACGAAATGCAACCGCGAAGACTCGAAGACACGAAGAAACCCAGCCACGAAGGCACGAAAACACGAAATCCGATCTCTTCGCGGTTGCGTTTCAGGACACAGCCACCGAAAGTTGTCCGGGCCATCTGAGTAGACAGGAAAGTGGTTGAGGTCCATTCGGACTTTCGTGACTACACGCCTCCGGACTGGGTGTGTCGCACCGTCGAACGGTTGCTTGCCTCGGTGTCTCAGGTGCAATTGGCTGGTCTTGGCGCGGTCGTTCTCACCGAGCGCGCAGTCGCCACTACGCGCAAGGGGTCACGCCCGATGCGCAAGAACCGACGCGGAACGCCGCTCGGGCGGTACCATCTGGCGTGGAACGGCCAGCCGGCATGGATTGAGATCGTCGCGGACGAGGTTGTCGACGAGTTGTCGCAACGGCCACTGGCGAATCTTCAGTTCTTTCGCGATCGTGCTGTCGGACGAGTGCTGTTCCACGAAATTGGACATCACCTGGACAATAGGATTGGCGCCGAAGCCAGGTCCGGCGAGCCAGCGGCCGACGCGTGGGCGCGGACGCTCTGGCGACAGCATGCCCGTCGCCATTATTGGTACTTGCGGCCGCTCAAGCCCGTCCTCGCGATACTCGCCCGGTTCGCGCGCTTCATGGCCGCGCGCAAACGCGCTCACGAAGGAGCCTAGATCTTCTTCGCGTCTTCGAGTCTTCGTGGTTGCATTTCCCGCTATTTCTTCAGGCCGACTTTTACCAACGCCGCCTTCATCTCCTTCTCGGTGATGTCGTCGACGATCGTCGTGCTGCCGACGCCCGTGGGCAGCACGAAGTTGAGCCGGCCCGCGACCATCTTCTTGTCGTGCTGCATCGCGTCGATGATCTCGCGGGTGGTGATGTCGGCAATCGGCGGCAGGGGACCGAGGCTGGCGATGAGGTCGGCGAGCGCCGCGCGATCCGCCGCCGCAAGCGCGCCGCGCATGACGCCCAGTTCGGCGGCGACGAGCATGCCGTAGGCCACCGCTTCGCCGTGGCGGTAGCGGCGGTACCTGGTCACGGCTTCCAGCGCGTGCCCGGCCGAGTGGCCGAAATTCAGAATGCGGCGTGGGCCGGCTTCTCTCTCGTCGGCGGCCACCACCGAGGCCTTGATGCGGCACGATTCGGCGATCACCGCCGTGAGCGCCGCTGGATCCTTCGAGAAGATGGCCGTGCGGTCGTGGCCGACGCGGTCGAACAGCGGGCGGCTCGACGTCATGCCGTACTTGATGACCTCGTAGAGTCCGGCGCGGAACTCGCGGCGCGGCAGCGTCTGCAGGACGGACGGATCGATCGCCACCGCGTGCGGCTGATAGAACGCGCCGATCAGGTTCTTGCCAAGCGCGTGGTTGACGCCGACTTTGCCGCCGATTGACGCGTCGACCTGTGCGAGAAGCGTGGTCGGCACGTGCACGAGCGCGATGCCGCGCAGGTAGGTGGCCGCCGCGAAGCCGGCCATGTCGCCGATGACGCCGCCGCCGAGGGTCACCAGGGTCGATCCGCGATCGGCATTGACGCGGATCAGCGACTCGTAGACCCGCGACACGTTCTGCAGGTTCTTGTACCGCTCGCCATCCGGCACCAGGATCGACTCGCCGATGCCGGCCTTGGCCAGCCGCGGGCCGTGCAGTCGCCACACGAGCGGGCTCGACACGACGAACCGCCGGGCGGGCGCCTTGATCTCGTCGAGCAGCCGCGGCAGCCGGTCGAGCAGGCCATCGTCCAGGGTGACGGCATAGCGGCGCGAGGGCGTGTCGACGTCGATGCGAAGCATATTTACCTGCGCGGGGCCCCACCCCCGCGCGCGACACGCTCGCACCGTTGTGCTCGCGCGTATCAAGAACAGGGCGCTTGGGCACCGGAGCCCACTCCCGCGCGACACGCTCGCACCGTTGTGCTCGCGCGTATCAAGAACAGGGTGCTTGGGCACCGGAGCCCACTCCCGCGCGACACGCTCGCACCGTTGTGCTCGCGCGTATCAAGAACAGGGCGCTTGGGCACCGGAGCCCACTCCCGCGCGACACGCTCGCACCGTTGTGCTCGCGTGTATCAAGAACAGGACGCTTGGGCACCGGAGCCCACTCCCGCGCGACACGCTCGCACCGTCGTGCCCGCGTGTATCAAGGAACAGGACGCACGATGCGGGACGAAGCGTCCTGCGAGTGTGCGGTGGTCCTCTCGCCCGGGAGGCGGATGTTAGGATAACACCCGGCCCGACAGTGACCGGCGTGCCTCACGATTCTGAACCTCACGATTTCATCATCATCGGCAGCGGGATCGCGGGCTTGCGCGCCGCGATCGCGCTCGCGCCGGTCGGCCGGGTGTTGATCCTGACCAAGGCGGACCCGACCGAAAGCAACACCGGCTACGCGCAGGGCGGCATCGCCGCGGCGATCGGCGCCGACGACAGCCCTGCGCTGCATGCCGCTGACACGATGCGCGCCGGCGACGGGCTGTGCGATGCCGCGGCGGTGACGATCCTGTGCGACGAGGGCCCGCGTTACGTGCGCGAGCTGATCGACTGGGGGACGCGGTTCGATCGCGACGGCGGCGGCCGTCCGGCGCTCGCGCTCGAAGCCGCGCACAGCGTGCGCCGGATCCTGCATGCCGGCGATTCGACCGGCCGCGAGATCGGACGCACGTTGTGGGAACGCGCTCGCGCGCTGGGCGCGGTCCGGACGGTCAACCATGCGCTGGTGACCGGCCTCCTGGTGGAGGACGGCATCGTTCGGGGCGCGCATTACTTCGACAGCCAGGGACGCCGCCAGATGGTCCGCGCCCCGCGGACGCTGCTGGCGACGGGCGGCGCCGGCCAGGTGTTTCGCGAGACCACGAACCCCGCCGTGGCCACCGGCGACGGGATCGCGCTTGCGTTCGAAGCCGGCGCGCGCGTCTCGGACCTGGAGTTCGTGCAATTCCATCCCACGGCGCTGAACCATCCAGACGGTCCGCGGTTCCTGATCTCGGAAGCGGTACGCGGGGAGGGCGCGAGGCTCGTCAACGGCAACGGCGAACCGTTCATGGCGCGCTACCATCCCGACGCCGATCTCGCGCCGCGCGACGTCGTCGCGCGCGGCATCGTGCGCGAGTCGGCGCGGACCCCCGGCGGCGTCTTCCTGACGCTCGCGCACCTGGACGTGAACGTCCGCGATCGATTCCCGACGATCGCGGCCGCCTGCCGCCGAGTCGGGCTCGATCTCGCGAAGGATCCCATTCCGGTCGGCCCCGCGGCGCACTACGTGATGGGCGGGATCGACACGGACGACTGGGCGCGCACGTCGTTGCCGGGCCTCTACGCGGCGGGCGAAACCGCCTGCACGGGCGTCCACGGCGCCAATCGCCTCGCGAGCAACTCGCTGCTCGAGGGCCTGGTGTTCGGGGCGCGCGCCGCCGCCTCAATGCAGCAGGATTTAAAGGCCGCGGATCAGAAAAGCGATCGAGTCCCGAGTCCCGAGCCTCGAGCCCCCGCCTTCGCCCTTCGAGCTTCGGCGGGCAAGCCGAGCCCCGACAGGAGTTCTCCGAGCACCGAGCACCGAGCACCGAGTCCCGACGAAATTCGGGACATCATGTGGACCTCCGCCGGCCTGTTCCGCACGCGCGAGGGGCTCGACGCCGCCGTGGCGCGGCTCGATGCGGCGCACGCGGCACATCGGGCCGCCCTGTCATCGTCTGCATCCGCCGACGACTGCCGCGTCTTCAGCCTGACGCTGGTCGCGCGCCTCATCGCCCGCGCGGCCCTCCGGCGCGAGGAAAGCCGGGGCGGACACTACCGCGAGGACTTTCCCGCGCGCGACGATCTACACTGGAAGGTCCACCTGACCGATCAGCGCGACAGCTATGACCAAGAATGAGAACTTCGTCACCGAGATCACGCCACGATCCCAGGACTTTTCACAGTGGTACCTCGACGTGGTCCGGCGCGCCGAGCTGGCCGACTACTCGCCGGTCAAGGGGTGCATGGTCATCCGGCCGTACGGCTACGCCATCTGGGAACTGCTGCAACAGGCGCTCGACGCGCGCATCAAGGAAACCGGCCACGTCAACGCCTATTTCCCGCTCTTCATCCCCGAGAGCCTGCTGAACAAGGAAGCGGAGCATGTCGAGGGGTTCTCGCCGCAGGTGGCGTACGTGACCCACGGCGGCGGCGAAGAGCTCGAGGAGAGGCTCGTCGTGCGGCCGACGTCGGAAGCGATCATCGGCACGATGTACGCGAAGTGGGTGCAGGGATGGCGCGACCTGCCGATCCTGATCAACCAGTGGGCGAACGTCGTGCGCTGGGAGAAGGTGACGCGGCCGTTTCTCCGGACCACCGAGTTCCTGTGGCAGGAAGGGCACACCGCTCACGAGACCGCAGAGGAGGCCGAAGCCGAGACGCTCAAGATCCTCGATCTTTACGCGGACGTGTGCGAATCGACGCTCGCCGTCCCGGTCGTCAAGGGCCGCAAGTCGGAGAGCGAGAAGTTTGCCGGCGCGCTGCGCACCTACTCCATCGAAGCGCTGATGGGCGACGGGCGCGCGCTGCAGGCGGGCACGTCCCACAACCTCGGGCAGAATTTCGCGAAGGCGTTCGAGATCACCTTTCAGGCGCGCGATAAATCGGTGCAGCACGTCTGGGGCACGTCGTGGGGCGTCACGACGCGGCTGGTGGGCGCCGTGATCATGACGCACGGCGACGACAGCGGCCTCGTGCTGCCGCCGCGCGTCGCGCCGTACCAGGTGGTCGTCGTGCCGATCGGCCGCGACAACTGGCGCGAGACCGTGCTGCCGCGCGCGCAGGACCTGCAGCGCCAGCTGCGCCAGGCGGGCATCCGCGTCACGCTCGACGAGCGCGACGAGCGCCCCGGCTGGAAGTTCTCGGAATGGGAGCTCCGCGGCGTCCCGCTGCGCCTCGAGATCGGCCCGAAAGACATCGAGAAGTCGCAGGTGCTGCTCGCGCGCCGCGATACGCGCGAGAAGATCGCCGTGCCGATGGACACGCTCGCGACTACCGTCGCCGGCCTCCTCGAGGACATCCAGCGGACGCTGTTCGAGCGGGCGCTCAAGTTCCGCGAGGAACGCACGCAGCGCGTCGACAGCTACGACGAGTTCAAGACCGTGATGGAGGGCCGCCCGGGGTTCGTGATCGCGCCGTGGTGCGGATCAGCCGAGTGCGAGGCACAGATCAAGGCCGAGACCCAGGCGACGATTCGAAACATGCCGCTCGGATCGGCCGTGCCGTCCGGACGCTGCGTGCGCGGCGACGCCGACGCGACCGCCGAGGCGTGGTTTGCGAAGGCGTACTAGGGGCCCGCTACCTTCCAGGCCACAGCTCCTTCATCAGCAGCGGATCACGCGCTTCCAACCGCTTGACCTCCGCGTGCCGCCGCGTCAGCTTCTCGCGCCGGACGATCGCGCGGAAAGCCTGGGCCAGGTGGCCTCGCCACCACCGATCCTGGGTCGATGCGTAGGCCCTCGCCACCGCATCGACGCACGACGCATCGCCAATGGCCTCGAGCGCGGCGAGAAACTCCATCGCCACCGGTTCCTTCGCCCTCTGGACTGTCTCCCTCAAGTCGAACAACGCGATGCGGCTGTGCCGCCGGGCCAGGACGAGGTGCGCGGCTGCCCGCGCCGCCTGCCATTGGCCGCGAGCGGCCGCCGGCACGGACCGCTCGTGGTCGCGGAGCCGTTCAACCAGGGTCAATAAGTCCGGCAGCGTCAGCGTCTCGCCCGTCTGGGCCAAGGCGCGGCGAAGCGGCTCTCCCTGCGGCGGCAGCTGCCCGTCGACGGCTCGCGCCAGGAGCTGTGCAGGCTCCTCCGGAGGCGGGTGACGATCGTCTGCCAGCGCCGCGATGTCGGGCGACGGATCCTTCCGCAGCGCCTTCAGCAGCGGGCGGAGTGAGCTCTTGTCGAGATCGAGCAGCGCGCGCACGGCCGCTTCACGGATAGGGATGGATCGCTCGCGGTCGAGCGCGATCTCCGTCAGCCGGTCGACGACCGCGGCGCCGTCCGCACTTCGCACGTGCGGCGCCAGCGCCGCGATGGCGCCGCTGACGATCTCTTCACTGACGTCTACGTCGTCCAGGGCATGGAGCGCCGATTCCAGGCCCTTCGATCCGGCCGTCGCCTCAAAGACCCGCAGTGCCGCGGTCCTCGCGGCCGCCGAGGCGTGGCGATCGATCACGATCGCGGCCAGTGCGCCCGCCGCGCGGGCGCCGATCACCGTGAGGCGTGCGACGGCAGCTTCGCGCACGACCGCGCGATCCGACGAGAGGTCGGCCACGAGCGCGGAGATTTCCCTAGAAAGAGATGCGCGGATCGCCAAGACCGCGATCGTAAAGGAAAACGAGAACGAAGAACGTAGAACCTAGAACGAAAAACAGAAGCCGGGCCTGAAAGGCCCGGCCTACAGCATCATTGGACGCGGACGACGAGCGCGGCGCGCCGGTTCAAGCGCCGAGTCTCCTCGCGCGCGTTGTCGAACTTTGGACGTTCCTCGCCGAAGCTGCGCGTTTCGAGAAGTCCTGCCGGGACACCCCGTGAGACAAGGTAGTCACGCACGGCGGATGCCCGGCGATCGCCGAGCGCGAGGTTGTACTCGGCTGTGCCGATGTTGCAGGTATGCCCTTCGATGACGATGTTGCGTCCCGGATTCGCTTTCAGTTTCGCAACCGCGTCGTCGAGCAGGCGCTGTGCTTCCGGCCGCAGCGTGGATCGGTCGAAGTCGAAGTACACGTCCTCGAAGGTCAGTTCCACCAGCGTCGGACGAACGACCTGGATCGTCGTCGCGGCCGACGCCGTGCCGCCTTTCCCGTCGCTGACCGTCACGGTGATCTGCACCGGACCTTCCTGCGGCGGCGCCACCCACGCAGTCTGCCGATCGCCGGGGTTCTGCAGCGTGCCCGACGGTGCCGACCACTTGTAGGTGACCGTGTCGCCGTCAGGATCCTTCGCATCCGCCGTCACCGTCGCCGTCCGGCCAGCTTCGACGGTGCACGGCTCGCAACGTGCCTGGACGGTTGGCGGCCGGTTCGCCGCCGCGGGAGGAGGCGGGGTCGCCGGCGGCGGCGCTGGCGGCGGCGGAACGTAGACGCGCACGCCCGGATGGAACCCGAGCCGTACCTGCCAGTCGGCGAAATCCGAGAGGCTGCTCGGATCGCTGTCGGCCCCTAATGCCTCGCGACCCTTCATCTCCAGGTTCCAGCCGATTCCGCCGCCGATGAAGAAGCCATTGCTGTGCTGCCACGTGATGCCGGCATTGGCGGTCGTCAAGCTGTTGATCGGTGAATTGACCGGCGCAAACGTGCCGTCGATGGCCTGGAGGCGAGTGCCGGTGAACGTCAGCGTGTCGGAGCTGGGGATGTTGCCGGTCAGCTCGAAGATGCCGCGCAGCGCGCTGCGCGAGGGAAATCCCACGCCAGCGCCCCACCGGAATGCGCCGGTCGCCGAATCGACGTCGTCGGGCTGGCCGCGGAACTCGTAGCCGCCGAAGGCCGACAGGTCGAGCCGGCCGGTCGTTTCCTTGCCGACGATCAAATCGAACGCGAAATCGGGCTTGCCGGTGGAGACTCCGGCGTCCTTGTCGCCGGTCGGCGTCTTGACGACGGCACGGACGGCGACCGCGGCCGGCTGCTGGCGGAACTCCGACATCAGGTTCACCTTGACGCCGAACGAGAAGTCGCCGAGGTTGTCGCTGGTCCAGCCGCGGTTGTTGAACGGATACCGGTCGACCACGCCGCCGACATCCGGGTCAGTTGAAAAGAGCGGACGCAGATCCCGATCGATGCGGGTGTCGAAGATTAACGATCCGAAGATTTCGGCGCGATCCCTCAGGCCGAATGCAAACGTCCCGGCGAAGTCGCCGACGTTGGTGAAGCCCTGGATGTAATTGATGCCACGGCGGTAGAAGCTGGCGGACCACTGCCGGTCGCCAAGGATCTCGGCAGTCGGCACAAACCACAGGCCTGTATCGCCCTGGAACGTTGTCGTTGCCGGACGCGTGTCGGGCTCAGCGGAAGAGGCGGCTGGGGTCTGCGCGACGGCAGCGGACGCCGAGAGAGCGACGAGCGCAGCCACACCCAGGGAACGTAACGAAATCGTCATTGACGTGTACCTCAAGCGCGGAGCAGCTCGACCATTGTAGCATGGCTGAGCTGTACTTGAAGCGCATCAATGGGTTACGGGAAATCTAATCGGCAGCTGCCGGGTCGGCCCCCTTCAGGCGCTTGGGTCCGACGATGAAGGCGATCGCGATGCTGATGAGGTAGAGCCCGATCATCGGCGCCGCGAAAATCATCAGCGTCATCGGATCGCCGGTTGGGGTGACGACCGCAGCCGTGATGAAAATCAACAGTACCGCGAGCTTGAACTGCTTCAAGAGGAAGCGCGCCGTCAGCACCCGCATCTTGGCCAGGAAGAAGACGACGGTCGGCATCTGGAAGATCAGGCCGAGCCCGAGCAGCATCTTCACGTACAGGCCCCACACGTAGCTCAACTGCGGCATGTACACGAGGTTCGGGGTGTTGAAGCTCGCGAAGTAGGTCATGACGAACGGATACGCCACGTAGTGGTTGAACGCGGCACCCGCCACGAATCCGGTCGTCGAAAACACCACGAACGGCACGACGAAACGCTTTTCGTTCGCGTAGAGGCCAGGCGCGATGAAGCCCCAGACCTGGTACATGATCCAGGGCGACGCGAACAGGGCCCCGCTGATTAGCGAAATCTGAATGTAGAGCGAGAACGCCTCGGTGGGCTGGGTATAAATCAGCCGGCTTCCCTCGGGGAGCGTCGCATTCGCCGGCGCCATGAGGAAGACGAAAATCTGCTGGATGAAGAAGAAACTCAGCGCGATCCCGACGGCCACTCCCAGGCAGGCATTGATGATGCGTTTCCGGAGCTCCTCGAGGTGCTCCAGGAATGACATCTTGCCCTCGGCGAATTCGTCCTTGTCGAACGGATCCTCTGGAGGGACCTGGAGCGCCCCCGTCTTGCCGCCGGGGAAGGGGACAAGGGCCATATGACTTCGGGGGCCTCAGGCTGGGGTGTCGGTCCTGGCGATTACCGGCTCGTGCTCGTCTGAGGTGCCCCGGGCGACGGTGGGCCCGGGGGCCGGCGTGGGGGCCGCCGGGGCCTTGGCGGCCGCTTCCTTCTGTTCTTCTATCCGGATTTCCTCCTCGAGCGTGCTGCGGAGCTCGTTGGAGGCTTTCTTGAATTCCGAGAGGCTCCGGCCCAGCGACCGGCCCAATTCCGGCAGCTTGCGGGGACCAAAAATGATGAGAGCGATCACAAAAATGATGATCAGCTCGGGCATGCCGATAGAGCCAAACATAGGTATCCCTGCTTTCCGTCCAATTATAGAATAGTAGAACACTTATCTGTTAGGATGCGACCTATGCGACGGTACCGTCCCTTTACTGTTCTGCTGCTGTCGATCGGTGTTTCGGCGCTGATCGGAGGCGCCTTCGGACGCCGCGCGCTCGCACTCGACGACAACATCGCGGACCAGCAAAAGACGTTCGTCGCCGCGCTCCGCGCGATCGAGACGAGTTACGTCGAGGAAGTCCCGTCCGACCGGCTCGTCTACAGTGCGATTCGCGGGATGCTCGGGACGCTCGATCCGCATTCCAGTTTCTTCGATCCCAAGGAATACGCGCAGATGCGTGAGCGCCAGGAGGGCCGTTACTACGGCCTTGGCATCACCATCGCGCAGATCGACGACAACATCGTGGCGCAGAGCGTGTTCGAGGGATCCCCGGCCTACAAGATGGGCGTGCGCCGCGGCGACATCATCGCCAGGATTTCGGGCGAGGACGCGAAAGGCTGGTCCACCGAGCAGGCGATGGTCAAGCTGCGCGGGCCGAAGGGCACGAACGTCAAGGTCGAGATCAAGCGCCGCGGCTACGAGCAGTTGATCCCGCTCGAAGTGACGCGCGACGAGGTCCACATCCTCACCGTGCCGTCCTACTTCATGATCGACGCGACCACCGGCTACGTCCACATGAAGGATTTCGGCGAGAACACCGACCGCGAGGTCAAGGCAGCGCTGCGCGATCTCACGAAGCAGGGCATGAAGCGGCTGTTGTTCGACGCGCGCCAGAATCCGGGCGGACCGCTCGATCAGGCGATCAAGGTGGCCAACAGCTTCCTGCCGAAGGGGAAGATGGTCGTCTACACGCGCGGCCGGATCAGCAACTCCGACCAGGACTATCGTGCCGCCGACGAAGGCGAGTTCCAGAACATCCCGGTCGTGATGCTCGTGAACAGGAACAGCGCGAGCGCCTCGGAGATCGTGTCCGGCGCGCTGCAGGATCACGATCGCGCCTACCTCGTCGGCGAGACGACATTCGGCAAGGCGCTCGTGCAGTCGGTCTACCGGATCGCCAACGACGCCGGGCTCGCGTTGACGACGGCGCATTACTTCACGCCGTCGGGCCGGCTGATTCAGCGGCCGTGGGATTCGTCCTTCGACGAGTACCTGACGTACGGCACGCGTGAGCAGCAAGAGAACAAGCAGCACAACGCCAGCGATCTGAAGCGGACGTCTGCCGGCCGCCCGGTGTACAGCGGCGGCGGGGTCGAGCCCGATCGGCACGTCTCCGGGCAGTACGAGGGCTTCAACCCGTCGACGTTCGGCCGCATGCTGATCGGCCGCGGCGAGTTCGAAGACTACGCGCAGAAATTTACCGCCGAAGGCGATACGCGCATCGCCCAGCAGTCAACCGGGCGCCGCACCATCAGCCGCAACTTCCAGGTCGACGATGCGATGGTGGCGGATTTCCGCGAGCACCTGCAGTCGCGCCGCCTGAAGATCGACGAGGACGCGTTCAAGAAAGAGCTGCCGTTCATCAAGGCGATGATTCGCTACCGGATCGAAGAGGTCATCTTCGGGCTGGTCGAGGCGAAGCGGCACCTGCTCACGCAGGATCCGCAGGCCCAGTTGGGTTTGACGCTTTTCGGCGAGGCCGAAAAGCTGCTTGCGATGAGCAAGGGCGCGTCGACGCGAGCACAGTAGCGTAGGTCGTTCGACCACAACGACTTGCGCTGCTCTTTGCGCTTGCCACAATACCTAGCCCTTGCTACACTGACGACCGCTTTCAGCCCAGGGGCCGCTGCACAGTAGAAGAAGTGCCAGCGAGGGCTGCCAAGCGGTCCGTGCGTTCTGCCTCCCAGCCAGAACTGATTGTCCGAACTCAACAGTTGACGTTCCCCATCGCGCGGGCATACCGGGTGGTGTCTTCATGCGCCTCGAACGCCTAGAGATCAACGGTTTCAAGTCGTTTTCCGATCGCTCGGAGCTCGCCTTCGACAAGGGGGTGACGGCCATCGTCGGCCCCAACGGGTGCGGGAAGAGCAACGTCGCGGACGCCATCACGTGGGTGATGGGCGAGCAGAGCGCCAAGAGCCTGCGCGGCGATCGGATGGAAGACGTCATCTTCAGCGGCAGCGACGCGCGGAAACCGACGGCCGCCGCCGAAGTCCGCCTTCGGTTGACCGGCGTGCTAAAGGCGCTCGGCGAAGAACCGCACGCGAACGGTGATGGCAACGGTCACCGCAACGGCAATGGAAACGGCAACGGCCACGGCCGCAGATGAAGTGATCCAGTCGATCGCCCGGGAAATCGAGGTCACGCGGCGGCTGTATCGATCGGGTGAGAGCGAGTACCTGATCGACGGCCAGATCTGCCGGCTGCGGGACGTGCACGAACTGCTGATGGACACCGGCCTCGGCGCGAAGGCGTACGCCATCATCGAGCAGGGCAAGATCGGCTTGATCCTCAGCTCGCGGCCGACCGATCGCCGTCAGCTGATTGAGGAAGCGGCCGGCATCACGAAGTACAAGGCCCGGCGGCGCGCCGCGGAGCTGAAGCTCGAAGCGGCGCAGCAGAACCTCACCCGGATCGACGACATCGTCTTCGAGGTGGACAAGCAGCGCGGGACGCTCAAGCGGCAGGCGACGAAGGCGCGTCGATACA
Organism: uncultured Acidobacteriota bacterium; assembly: GCA_963825245.1. GTDB lineage: Bacteria > Acidobacteriota > Vicinamibacteria > Vicinamibacterales > CAVVIG01 > CAVREM01. Next base: position 7,748 of record CAWGSJ010000005.1, on the reverse strand, counting down.
AGAAGCTCCGGGACGAGCTTCGGCGGCTGGAGAAAGTGCTGTTCGCGCGGAAGTATCGCCAGCTGGCGGAGATCATCGAGTCGGCGCGGGCGCGGCTCGGCGACGCGCGCGAGCGCGAGACGGTGGCAGCCGCGCGGCTCGCCGAAGTCGAGGCCGATCTCGGGCGCCTTCGCATCGAGCTCGCCGAATCGGAATCCCGTGCGGCGACCGCGCGCGAATCGGCGCACGCGCGCGAGCTGGACATCAACCGCCGCCAGCAGCAGATCGCGTTCGACACGGAGCAGATCGACGCGCTGCGCGTGCGGGCGGAGGCGATGACCGCGGAGTTGAGCGCCCTGGAGGCCCGCCGCGAGCCGGCGCGCGCCGCGATCGCGGAGCGGCGTGAACGTGCCGGGGCGGCGGCCGCCGATCGCGATCGTGCGGCGCAAGCGCTCGAGGCGGAGTCGCTGGCCTCGGAAGCGGCCCTGCGCGAGATCGAGGGCCTCGAGGCCGACGTCGAGGCGGCGCGCAGCGAGGTATTTTCCGCGATCAACTCGGCGACCGCCCTGCGGCACTCGCTCGAGCACGCGGCAACCGCCCGCGACCGCGTCGCCGAAGCGCTGTCGAAGCTCCAGGTCGAAGCCGACGACGTGAGGATGCAATCGGAGCGGGCGGCGGCGGATCACGCCGCGGCCTCCGACCTGTTGCACCGCGCGCATTCCGCGATGGAGGCCACGCGGATCGAGCGAACCGCTCGCGAATCAGAGCTGGCCAGCGCCCGCATCGAGCACGAATGGCGGTCACAGTCGATTCGCGTCGCGCGAACAGGAACTGGCCGGCCTCGAAGCCCGGCTCAAGTCGCTGGAGGAGCTCGAGGCGGCGCGTGCCGAGTACGACGACGCCGCGCGCGCGATGCTCGCCCAGGCCAATGGCAAGGTGGGCCAGCAGGGCGCCGTCGCCGACTATCTCGAAGTACGCACGGGTTACGAGCGCGCGGTCGAGGCGTGCCTCGGCGACCTGCTGCAGCATGTCGTCGTCGAGAGCGCGGATCACGCCGCCGCCGGTCTCCAGCTGCTCCGCGAGCAGCGTGCCGGGCGTTGCGGCTTTCTCATCGCGCCGAGTGTGGCCGGTTCGGAAGACCCTGAAGGGGTCGCCTTACAAGCCGACCCTGAAAAGGTCGGCCTCCAAGCGGGCGTCCCGCAAGGCATGACTCGGTTGTCGTCGGTGGTCAACGTGACCGGGCCGTTCGCCGCGGCGATTCGCGGCGCCGTTGGCGAGGCCTGGATCGCGCCCACCTACGAGCAGGCCGCTGCCGCGAGCCGCGACACGCTGCTTCCGGTTGCCACGGCAGCGGGCGAACTGTTCCGCGGGCCGAACCGCGTCTCCGGCGGCTCGCGCGACGATGCCCGCGGAATCCTCGAGACCAAGCGCGACATCAAGGACCTCCGCTCGCGGATCGCTGCGGAACGCGACGCGCTCGGCCAGTTGACGGAGGAGACGGCCGGTTTCGAGAGAGCGATTGCCCAGGCGACCAGCGCGATCGCCGCGCTCAACGCCGAGCAGCACAAGGAAGACAAGGCGATTGTCGCCCACGACGCGCAGTTGCAGCACGCCGCAGAGGAGCTGCATCGTCATCAGCAGAAGGCGGAGCAGTTGGTGCGCGAGCGCCGCCAGGCCGAGGAAGAGCGGGAGGCGCTGGACGGCCGCCAGGCCGAAGCGCGCCAATCGATCGAGCGGCTCGATGGCGATCAGCGCGCGGCGGACGAGCGGTTGACGCTGGCGCAGCGCCGCCTGTTCGAGGCGCGCGAAACCGCGCTGGATTTGAGCCGGCGGGCCGCCGACGCCGGCGCCGCGCACGCCGCGCTCGTGGAGCGGGCGGCGGCGCTCACCGTCGAAGTGCAGCGGCTCGAGGAAGCCTCGACGGAGCTCGATGAACGGGCATCGATCATGGCCGCGGAGCTCTCGTCCACGACCGAGCGCGCGTCGGATCTGCGGACTGCCGTCGCCGACGGTAAGTCGGCGCTCGATGACGAGATCCGCGCGCTGGAAGCCCAACGCCAGGACCTGCGCAGCCTCGAGGACGCGGTCGGTGTCCTCAAGGCGGCGGCGGACGCGCAGGAAACGGTGATCAAGGAGGCGCGCACGCAGCTCGAAAGCTTCCGCGCCAAAGTCGCCGAGCTCGACCTGGTGCGCGCGACGGCGGAAAGCGAACTGACCCACCTTGCCCAATCATGCCTCGAGGCCGTCCAGGCGACCCTGGACGAGGTCCTGGAGGAGGTGACGGCACAGGAAGAGGCCGGCACGGTCGCGCCGGACGCCAGCGTCCTCAGTGCGGACGAGGCGGAGGAAGAGTCGGTCGACGATCGGCCGCTGGTGACCGACGCCGCCGTGCAGCGGACGCTGAGCGCCGAAGAAGCGATCGTCGCGCTGCGCGCCAAGATCGATCGGCTGGGGCTGGTCAACATGATCGCCATCGAGCAGTTCGACGAGCTCGAAACGCGCTATGCCTTCCTGACCACGCAGCGCAAAGACCTCGTCGATTCGATCGCGCAGACCAGCGAAGCGATCAAGCGCATCGACGAAACCACCCGGCAGCGTTTTGCCGAGGCCTTCGCCGCCATCAACCGGAACTTCCAGGAGACTTTCAGCACGTTGTTCGGCGGCGGCCGCGCCGGCCTGACCCTGCTCGACGAGACCGATCCGCTGGAGAGCGGCATCGAGATCATCGCCCAGCCGCCGGGCAAACGGCTGCAGAGCGTCCAGCTGCTCTCGGGCGGCGAGAAGGCGCTGACCGCGATCGCCCTGATGTTCGGCCTGTTCAAGTACAAGCCGAGCCCGTTCTGCCTGCTCGACGAGATCGACGCGCCGCTCGACGACGCCAACATCGGCCGGTTCGTGGAAATGCTCCGCTCGATGCTGCAGCACACGCAGTTCATCCTCATCACCCACAACCGCAAGACGATGGAGATCGCCGACCGCCTCTACGGCGTGACGATGGAGGAGCCTGGTGTGTCGAAGCTCATTTCGGTTCAGCTGAACTGAACGTTTTCGCCCGGTCCGCGTATGTACCCCGCAGGGGGCCTCATGACACGCAATTCATGGCTTCGAACGGGAGCGCTCGCGGCGGGCCTCCTCGCGGGCGGGTGTCACGGGCCGATGGGCGAGCTCGCCGGGCAGGCGAGCGACGAGTGGGTCCGCAGCTACGAGCTCCGCCCGGACGGCGAGATCCAGGTGAGCGCCACCAACGGCGCGATCGAGCTCGAAGGGTACGACGGCAAGACCGTCGAGGTGCGGGCCGAGCGAACCGCACGCGCGGTCACCGACGAGGCCGCCCGCGAGCTGGTCTCGAAGATTGCCATCAACGAAGAAGTCACGCCCGACCGCGTCGCGATTCGCACCGAGGGCGTCAGCGGCCTCCTGATTGGCGTGTCTTACCAGGTGAAGTACTACGTCCGCGCGCCGCACTCGGTCGTCGCCCGGATGCGCGTCACCAACGGCGTCGTCACGGCGAAGCGCTTTTCCGGCCACTTGATCGCGACCAGCACCAATGGCGGGATCGTGGGCGAGGAGCTTGGCGGCAAGCTCGAGGCCCGGTCCACGAACGGCACAGTGCGAATTTCCCTGCAGGAGGTCGCTCCCGCCGGCGTCAGCCTCCGGACGACGAATGGGCGGGTTGACCTGTCGCTGCCGGCGTCGGCCAAGGCCGACCTCTCGGCGGAATGCCGCAACGGCGCCGTTTCGGTCGAAGGGCTCACAATCGAGCCAATCGGCGAGCAGTCGCGCCGCTCGGTCCACGGCAAGCTGAACGGCGGCGGCGCGTCGATCGACGTGGAGACGACGAACGGCGCGGTACGCATTCGATCGCTCACCTCCCGACCGTGAACGAAGCCCGGTGAACGAAGCCCCGTGAACGAAGACCGGGCGACCCGCTATCACCGCCTGAAGCGCCGCGCCCTGGTGCTGTCGCTCGCCTGGAGCGGCACCCTCTTCACCGCGCTGCTCGTCACCGGCGCCAGCCTTCAACTCCGTGAGACCGCCGAGCGCGCGGCTTCCGCCATCGGTCGATCCAGTCCCGCGGTCGTTGTGATCCTCTACGTGGCCGGCCTGATTCTCCTGCACGAGGCCGGCAGCTTCATCATCGCCCTCTATGGCGGGTTCATCGTCGAGCATCGCTACGGCCTCTCGAACGAACGGTTCTCGAGCTGGCTGTGGGATCAGGCGAAAGCGCTGGGCCTCGGCCTCGTGCTCGGTGCGGCGGCGGCGGGCGTGATCTATTTCTTCATCCGCCGATCGCCTGCCGGCTGGTGGCTGCCGGCCGGCGCGGTCTTCTCATTGATCATCGTCGGCCTGGCGAACGTCGCGCCGGTCGTCCTCCTGCCGCTGTTCTACCGGGTGAAGCCGCTCGATCGCGAGGCACTGCGCACGCGGTTGATGGCGCTGGCCGAACGGTCGGGCGCGCGCGTGCTCGGGGCGTACGAGTGGGGGCTGGCCGACAAGACGAAGAAGGCCAACGCCGCGCTCGCGGGGCTCGGCGCGACGCGGCGGATCCTGGTCTCCGATACGATGCTGGCCGACTACTCCGACGAGGAGATCGAGATCGTGCTCGCCCACGAGCTCGCGCACCACGTGCACGGCGACATCTGGAAGGGGATCGCCTTCGAGAGCGCGCTGGTCGTCGGCGGGTTTTTCCTCGCCGCGCGGATGCTGGCCGCGTCGATCGGGCCGCTCGGCCTGGAGGGCGCGGCCGACCCCGCAGGGCTTCCGCTGCTAATCCTCGCGGCCGGTGCCGTGTCGGTCGTGATGCTGCCCGCGGCGTACGCCTTGTCCCGGGCCTTCGAACGCAGCGCGGATCGGTTCGCGCTCGAGCTCACCCGGAATCCTGGCGCGTTCGTGTCGGCGATGCGGCGGCTGGCCGCGCAGAATCTCGCCGAGGACCGTCCCTCGCGTGTGATTCAGTGGCTGTTCTACAGCCATCCCCCGGTCGGGGAGCGCATCGCGGCCGCGCAGGCCTTCAAGCAGTAAACCACTTCGTTTAGGAGGACCCGGCGAAGGCCTGGGTCATGTTCGGCGTGAGAGTTACGACTGAATCCGAAATCTGTCGATAGTCCGCGTGGTGAGATACCAGCAGAATGGCGCGATCGCCTTTCAATTCCGCCAGCGCCGCACCAATCGCCGCCTGCGTTACGGGATCGACGTTTGCCGTTGGCTCATCGAGTAACAACAGGCGAGGCCGATGAACCAGCGCGCGAGCCAGCGCCAACCGCTGCCGCTGTCCACCCGAAAGGCGGAAGCCCTGTTCGCCCACAATCGTTTCCAGCCCTTCGGGAAGGGCGGCAACGAATTCCGCCGCATGCGCCCACTCCAGTGCTTCATGCACCTGCCCCTCGGGCATGCTGTCACCCAATGTGAGATTGTCGATCACCGAGGCATGCAACAATGCAGGCTCCTGGGCAACGTAGCCAATCTGTCTGCGCCAGGCATGCAAATCGAGTTGCGCCATGGGCACGCCGTCCACAAGGATCCGACCCGCTGATGGCGTGTACAGTCCGGCGATCAGATCGAGCAGTGTCGTCTTACCGACGCCGGATGGCCCCGTAACCAGCACCAGCGCGCCGAACGGAATGGTCAAGTTCACCCGCTCCAGCACACGCTCCCGTTCGTAACCAAACGACAGATCGACAACGCGCAGCTCGCGCGAGAACACCCGGCTGGGTGCTCCCGTCGTGACGCCCGTCCGTTCCACGAGTCCGCGAGCACTTTCGATTTGCGCATGCAGGGCGCGCCAGGCGGCTTCTCCCCAAACGAGACCCTGATACTCGAGTTGAATCACGTTGACCTGTTGCACGACGCGATAGAACAACAAGCCGAGCACGAGCAGCGCCGCCGCGGGCTGGCCGGTGATCGTGTACGCGCCGAACAGGGTGATAGCTATGGCCAGTGCGCTCAGAGGTTCGTGTGCGGCTTGCAGTGCTTCGTTGGTTCGCAATTGTTGTGTTTCCGCCGCCCGCAGCGCGCTGTTCGCTTCCTCCAGCCAGCGTGCCATGCCGGTCTCACGGCCCATGGCGCGTGCCGGTTTGAGCGCGTGAGCGGTATCGACGACACGGGCGCTCAACGCGCGCGTGGTCTCGGTGAGTGCGCCTCCGGCCGCGCGACTTGCCCGAACGATGAAACCGAGCAAAGACGTGACGGCCGCGCCGGCCGCCAAGGCCGCCAGGCCGGCCCATGCGGAGATCAGAACGACCAGAATGACGGTAAAGGCAAGTTGGAGCATGGCCGCGAGCAGTGCGCAGGCCCGGCGATACGCAAATGCAGCGCGATACGCCTCGGCAGTGACCGCAGCGGCGAGATGCCCCGCGGGCGTCTGTACGAAGAAGCGCCAACTGGCGGCCAGCACGGCGGTGTGCAGCGCGGCACGAAGCTCGTGCGCGACCGAGACCACTGCGCTCGCGACCTGGCGCATGGCCAGCCAGCGCACCAGCGCTTTGATCAGCAGCAGAACCGTGATGAGCGCGAGCAGCGCGGGGAGTGTGGGAGTCAATCCGCCGAGCAGCCGAAGCCCGAGCGGTGATGCTGCTTCCGTGCGGGTCAGGATCTGTAACAGCGGCAGCAAGCTGGACAGACTGAAAAAGTCGAGCATCGCGGCAAGCCACAGCAGCGCGACGATCGCGATGGTGCGCGCGCGGTAGTGGCGCCAGAAAAAGTGGAGGAGCTCACTCATCGAAGTATCGGCCCACGTTCTATTGAAGCGAGAACGGGGGTTATCCTAACCGAGGCCGGTCCTGTATCTCGTATCGTCAAAATGCGTTCTGATGCTCCCGGATTCCGCTCCGCCCATCGTCTCGATCGTCCTGCCGACCTGCAATCGGCTGACTTACCTCCGCGAAGCCGTGGCGTCGGTGCGGGCCCAGACGGTCGTCCGTTGGGAGCTGATCGTGGTCGATGACGGATCGACCGATGGAACAGGGGACTGGGTGGCCGGCATCGACGACGGCCGTATCCGCTTGCTGGCAATGGACCATTGTGGATTCCCATCGAAGTTGCGCAATCGCGGGATAGCGGCGGCGCGTGCTGAATGGATCGCATTTATCGATTCCGACGATCTCTGGGTCAGCGACAAGCTCGAGCGCCAGCTCGACCTGCACCGCGACCGGCCCGAGCTCCGTTGGAGCTGCACTGGTTTCGAGTTCATCGACGCGCTTGGAGCGGGGATGCCTGGGGCTGAATTCCAGCCATGGCCCGGATCGCAGAGCCTGGTGCGCGCACTCCTACTCAACGAAGCCACGCTTGCGCTTCCATCCGTCATGATGGCCCGGTCGCTGTTGAGCGAGCTGCACGGCTTCGACGAGCAGTTCCAGTTTGTCGAAGACTACGAGCTGTGGTTCCGCGCATGTCGGCGCGGCGACTGCGGCATCGTCGATCTCCCATTGTTGAAAATCCGTCGCCACCCTGGTAGTTCGTCACGCGGTCGGTCCGCGGAGATCGATGCCTGCTGGTTGCAGATCTATTCGAGATTTGCCCGGACAGCGGAGTCCGCCGCGGAGAGAAGGCTGTGCCGTCGCCGGGAAGCCTTCCATGCGGTGTGGCTCGCCCGAGAGCTTGCCGCTCGACAAGATTGGACCAAGTCGCGACAGGCCTTTGGCCGTGCCCTTCGTCTGAGGCCGCTCTACCCGTGGGCCTGGAAATGCCTAATCCAAGCTGCATATCGAAGAATGTCGTGAAAAAAGGCAAACCACCGGCCGAGCTTGACGTGGTCCTGCCGTCGGGGATAC
>CAWGSJ010000004.1:0-227105 GCA_963825245.1 uncultured Acidobacteriota bacterium | reverse complement strand
CGCCGGTTCTCGGCAAGATTGAAATGCACGCGGCCGACGAGATGCCACGCCGCATTTCGCCGCTGAAGAAACGCCTCGACCGACGCCTTCGATTCGTCGAGCTCGGATTGAAACGCTGTCGTCGGTCTCTATTCCAGAGTGCTTCGAGAACCGAAGCCGTGAAGTACTCTGTGCCACTCATCGGCGGCGCGGCCGCCACGAGGGCTTCGAGCTCGTCGAGCGCAGGCGCAGGGATGAGCGTGTGGTCAGCCGTGAGGTCGGGAAAAGTGCAGATGGCCGTGACCAACCGCGCGCCGAAGTCGCGCCAGTAGGTCAAGGCTGCTGGAAGCACGGTCCCGACCTCGCTAGCGCCGAGCTCGAACAATCCGTGACCCGAGCCGCGACCGAAGGCGTTCTCGAGCCTGCGCAAGAGCGTGCTGGGCGGCAGGAGCGCGTCGTGCCTGGACAGTAAACAGCAGGTGACCGCGCGGGGTCAGCGAAAGCGACGCCATGATTGGTGGCCCGATTGAACGGCACTCGACACCCTCCTCCCTGAGCCCAACGAAGGAGAGGACAGCGGCCGGGAGGTTCAGCTATCTGGAGTGGGAAGTGTCCTGGGGGTTTCTGCGCCACGACCGCTCGGACGTCTCGTGTCACGCGGGCGCGCGCCGCAGCAGGCAGCCCTCAACAAGCGGTGCACTCGAAGCGGATTCGTGCTGCTCGCGGACGATGAGGCCCTTGGCCCCTCGAGATTGAGTTTGACCCGTCGGCAACCACCACCCCGAGTGCGCGCCAGCAGGGAAGAGCGAGTCCGGGAGGAAAGAGAGTGCCGGCACAGCGGAGGGCGTTCTCGAGCGTCAGTCCTGGCGCCCGGGCCGGCAGGACCTTGAGGAGCGCGCGCCGCATCGCTTCGGACCGGCGCGTCCACGCTGCGCTGGGAGCCGGGGTGATTGACGTTCTCGACGATGACACGCGGCGCAGGAACGCGTGCGACATGACGCTTCGTCGGACGGGATACGGGCGGTCTCTGAGATGCCATGACCAGACCTCCATAATGAGACGTTGCTGCCAGGTCATCGCGCGCGCCACGAGGCCAGGATCTCGGGCACCGCCACTCGATATCCTTCAGCCAGATGCCACGGGACTGTTCCAATCGATGTGATAGTCGTACATCCACGCCAGAGACTTCTCTGTCACGAGGTATCGAAACACAAGGGGCAACGCGAGGTCGCGCAGGACTGACCTACGGCTGGCGGCTTTACTGTTGCTGCTTCGTGCCCCTTGCGCGACGATTCGTTCCACACGATGCCGGCGCAGGTGTTCGAACAGCGTAAAGGCCTCCGGACGGTCTGGACTGATTGCGCACTGGCAAGGACGACGCCATCGAGCGCCATCGATGCGCCTTGTCCGGACGAGGGAGATGGCGCATGCGCCGCATCGCCGATGATGATGAGCGGCGCCTTGTGCCACGCGGGCACTGAGGGCAGATCGTGCGTGTTGTCGGCGGTGAGTTGAAGACTGCCGGCGCCAATCAGCTCCGTCGCCGGACCCCGATCGTTTGCGAAGAGCTCGATCAGCCGTTGCTTCCATTGTTCGGCCGTCGTCGACTCGCGTTCGGTTCGGTTCGACGGCTGGCGAGGAACGTTGGCAAACCATACGGTTCCTCCCGGCGGCATCCGGAACGTACCCGAAGAACGCCCGGACGCCGAAAATCATGTGCCAGGCCCCGGCTTCACCAACGGCAGTCCCAGGTGTATAACCCCCGAAGTTCAGCAGCCCTACGTAGCGAGGCGGTGGCGCGTCAGGATCAATGATCGTGCGCGTGACTGAATGCACCCCGTCGCATCCGACGAGCAGATCGCCGAGCGCGTGCGTATCCGTCGAACGGGCACGGACGCCAGAAGGCGTCACCTCGGCGCCGACCAGCCGTTTGCTGAACTCGATAGGCACGCCCCTCCGCGCCGCCTCCTCATGTAGCGCGCGATGAAGGTGAGCTCGCTTGAGTGTGTAGCTCACGTCTCGTTCACCGCGGGTGGAGCCGATGGGCACCGTTCCCTGCAACTGCTTGCCCGTTCCGCTGAACAGAGTGGTACGGGACGTGGGAAAACCTGCCTTCAGCACAGGACCGTGGGCGTCAATGGCCCGTAGCGCATCGAGACCGTTCGTCGCAACTGTCAGATACGACCCGGCGTCCGCCGCCGTCGGGCCGTGAGCGTCGTAGACCACGGCGTCGATGCCGACGCGCTCCAGAGCCATCGCGGTCACAGGGCCGCAGACGCCGGCGCCGACGACCAATGCTTTCAGGGCCATCCTCCAGTGCGGAGACGACGGTTATAATTAGATAGCGATATGATTCGAAAGTCAAACCATTCACAAACCGAGCTGCTCGTCGCCATCGGCCAGCGTGTTCAGGCCTTCCAGGATGCGACCGACGAAGTGGACGAGGCCGTGGCCCGGCGTCTGCGACTCAATCGGACGGACCAGCCCGACCTCGCCCAGCGCGATGTTGTCCAGCGGGCCGGCGAGCGCCGATGCCGCTCGCCCATGCCGCCGATGCTCGCGCTGGGCATCATCATCGTGCCGCATTGTCGCAGGGCTTCGTCGACGGCCTGCTGGCCAGGGATCGCCTTGGCGTTGTCGCGCGCTCGACCGCAGCCAGGAACAGCAGGCGCTTGGACGGCCTGCCGGCCGAGGGCGCCCACTCTTTCAAAAATACACCACCCAGGAGCTCGAGGCGGTTCCTCAGTACCTTGAAGATGCGGCAACTCCAGCGCGCGCACGCGCAACGAATCCGCGGGCGCGACACCACGACCGCAGCAGCTCGCCCCGTGCGTGGCCGACGAGCAACTCGTTCAACGAAGGTGCGCCGTCCGTGATGCGTTCCGCCGTCCCGCACTTCAGCCATGTCACATTCCGAAGGCCTATCCCGTCTCAACGTCGGAGACAGAAGGAGCGACATGATCAACGCGAGTCCTCGTGCGGCATGGCTGGTGTCACGAATCACCGCCCTCCTCGCCGTCGCGCTGGTGGTAGGGTTCGGACTTGCGACAACGGTGGCCGCATACAGCTCGGACCAGCCGGCCGCCGTCAGTAATTACGCCGTCACCCCCAAGCGATTCGTGGCCAGCGGGGCCGCCCTGGTGGGGCTGATTGGCGCGGTCGTTGGTGCGCTGGCTCTGGCCCGCTCCGCCGGCCGTATTGGCGCCGGCACCGGCCGACGCGGGGCCATCGTGGCCCTGGTGATGGGACCGATTGGCTTAGTCGTCGGTGGGCTGGTCGTGGCCACTGCCGACGGTGGTCTCGGCACCGGCAATGGACTGGCTGGGGGAGTCGTGGCCATTCTCGTGGGGCTAATCGGAATCGCTCTCGGCGGGCTGGCTCTGACCCGTCCCGCCGCACCGCCTGATGGCGCTAGACACTAGGACAGTTCTGCCATGACGATCCCGAATCCCGCCGCGAGCTTCGAGCCGTACCGTCGGCGCCTGCTCGGTCTCGCATACCGCATGCTCGGGTCGATGGCGGACGCCGAGGACGGGTACAGGAGACGTACCTGCGCCTGCATGGAGCCGACCGCGACAACGTGTCCGACCCGAGAGCGTTTCTCATGACCACGACGACGCGGATTTGTCTCGACATGCTGACGTCGGCTCGCGCAGGCGCGAAAGATACGCATCGATCCCTGGCTGCCGGAGCCGGTAGTCGACACGGCAGCGCTCGCGCCCGACAACCGCACCGAGCTGGCCGAGGATTTGTCCTTCGCGCTGCTCTTGACGCTCGACCGGCTGTCGCCGCTCGAGCGGCGGCCTTCATGCTGCACGACGTGTTCGATTTCTCGTTCAGCGAGTGGCCACGCACTCGAGCGGAGCGAGGCGGCGTGCCGGCGGCTCGCCGCCGCGCACGCGCGCACGTCCACGCGGCGCGGCCACGCGGCGCGACCGCGCCGCCGGCGCGTTCGGGCGAGATCGACGCGAACATACAAAGCTCATGTCCGCCTTCGCAGCGGCAATCCAGACGGGCGATCTCGATGCGCTGACACAAGATGCTCGCGAGCGACGTGCGCGTCGTAACGGATGGCGGCGGCAAGGTGCGGCGGCGTCGAACGTCATCGAAGGCGCCGATCGTGCGGCGCGGTTCCTCGTTGACGTCACGCGCCCGCGCCCGGTGGTGGTGGCGCCACCACTTCACGGTGCGCTTCGCGACCGTCAACGGCCTGCCCGGTGTCATCGTGGACGCCGAGGGGCCCGTGCAGACGTCAGCGTTCGAGATTGAGGGCGGCGACATTCGACGTTGTACGTGGTGCGCAATCCGGACAGGCTGCGGCATTTCGGCAAGGGCTCGGCGCCGCATGAGCCTGCGCGCCTAGCTTCAGCGAAGGCGGCCTGCCCGCAGTAGTTTCAACGAAGGCGGAGCGGTCGCGGATGAGCACGTCTCAGATCGGTCGCGCGGTTCAGATACAGCGTTATACTCGTCGCGCGGTCAACACGGAGTGTGCCCGATGAAAGTGAAGTTGGAATCTGCCTGGCGCCCTCGGTCTCGTCGCGTCCGTCGTTGTGCATGCCCAATCTGGGAACCCGCCTGCACCAGGCGAGGTGACCTTCACGAACGTCCTTGCACCGATCCTTCAAAAACATTGTCAAACATGTCATTGGCCCGACTCCCTGGCGCCGATGCCGCTGCTGACGTACGAAGACGCGCCGACCATTCGCGCCGGGCGATGGACACGACCCGGGACTTCGAACCCAGGGACGCGGTGCGATGCCTCCCTGGTACATCGAGAAGGACATCGGCATTCAACAATACAAGGACGATCCCTCGCTCAGCGAGGATGAGATCGCAAGAGATCGCGGAAATGGGTGGATAGCGGCGCGCCGCGCGGAAACCCCGCCGACATGCCTCCGCCGCTGAACTTCCAGAGCGGCGACGAGTGGCGAATCGGCAAGCCCGACCTGATCGTGTCGTCGCCCGAAGTCGTGGTCAAGGCGATGTCAGCCGACCAGTGGGTCTCGCTCGGAACGGTGCCGACGGGGCTTACGGACGATCGGTGCACGTTTCTGCAGTCGAAGTAACGCGAGGTCAACGACCTTCCAAGGAGCGTCGACAGCAAAACCGTCGGCGGCCGCTTCGTGTTCCATCATATGAACTATTCCTCGTCGACCGATCCGAGCGGTCGGATCGATGAGACCAGCACGCACTGGCCGCTGCCGGAAGTCGGCCGCAATGGCGACATCTTTCCAGATAGCGCGGCAAGCTCCTGGCGGCCGCGTCGGTGCTGGTGCTCGAGCAGGCCCACCTTCACGCGAATGGCCGCGACACGAAAGCGCATCTCGAGTTCGCGTTCAAGTTTCACCCGAAAGATTACAAGCCGGGCATGAAGTGGGTCGGCGTCGGCGGGCTGGGCCGAGGCGCCGATCTCGACGTGAAGCCGCTGACGCCGAATCAGGAGCTTCACGCGTACGCCGTGCTCCAGCAGCACACCAAGGTCGTGACGTTCGAACCGCACCTGCACGCGGCTGGCACACGGATGTGCCTGGAGGCGATCTGGGGCGCGCGACATCCAGACGCTGACCTGCGCCGCGTACGATCACAACTGGGTTCGAACCTATGCGTACGCCGACGATGCCATGCCGCTGCTGCCGAAGGGCACCATCCTGCACATCATCGGTGTGCTCGATACCTCGCCGGCCAACAGAAATCTGGCCGATGGCAGGAACTGGTCGGGCGGGGGGCGGCGGTCGGTGTCCAACATGTTCCACAACACGCTCGGGACGTATATCGAGCTGACCGAAGAGCAGTTCGAGCGTGAAATGGCGGAGCGGATGAGGAAACTGAAGCTGACGAAGAACGATTACGTCATCGGGTGTCCCCTCTGCCAGGGTGTCGCGCAGGCTGAGGTCGCATCGACGGCAAGTCGATAGTGTCGCAATCGTGAGTGCCTCTAGCTTCCGCCTCCTCCGCTTCTTCATCGTTGCGGCGCTGTCGATGCTTCTGCTCGATGGGCGATCCGGCGCGCAGACAAGTAACTCGCTCTCAGAGGACAGACGGTTACGCCCGCGTATGAGGGATGGTGGCCGAACGACGACGGGTCGTTCACCATGTTCTTCGGATATATGAACTCGAACTGGGAAGAAGAGTTCGACGTTGCCGTTGGTCCGGACAATCACATCGAGCCGGGCGGCCCCGATCAGGGCCAACCCACCCACTTTTATCCGCGCAACATGTTCCTGTTCACGATTCGTGTCCCGAAGGATTTCGGCGACAAGGAGCTCGTCTGGACTCTCGTGACTCACAAGAAGTACCGAGCGGACCTACGCGGCGCTGAAACCGGATATCTGCTCAACAAGCAGACCATCGCGACCGAAGTGGGCGCCAACATGGCCGGCCTCGGCGATGAGCTGCTGCAGAACGGATTGCCGTGCTCAGCGTCGAAGGCGACAAGCGAAGGAGCGCGAAGGTCGGCGACCGCTGACGCTCACCGCTCGGTGAAGACGATGGAATACCGAGTGGCGCACGGCCGACCAGGGCACCGGCTCGCGGAGCCGCTCCCGCAGCTCGCGGAAGCGCTCGGGGAGATCAGGCGCGAGGACGCCTGACTACAGGCCGCCCTCGCAAACCGTTCCGGCAACGCCGAACGGGCTGTGGCTATCGTGGAGAGTGTACCGCGGCGCCCGGCACGTTACGTTCGTTCCCGACCAGCTGAAGACGTGGCAGGACACACGACGTACGCACAAACTCCCCATGGTCGCCTCCGTACGTCATGCCGCCGGTTCCCGCGGACGGCACATGGGTGGTTCAGGCGATCTTCGACGAGCCAGGAACTTACCTGCTCCGCGCCATCGCCAGTGATGGAGCCTTGTTCGCCGGCGAGGACGTGTCGGTCAGCGTGAGCCGTCAGACAATCCGACTATTCCTTGGTAGCGTGCCATTCCGCTCCGGCGCATAGGCTGACGCTGCCGCCGACGCTGACGAGACCCTTCGCTTCGGTCGGGGCCAGGATCCTGCCGGAGATGGCGACACCATCCTCTCCTCTGAACAGGAATTCACCGTGGGTGATTGGGGCCGGCGGTGACAGCGTCACCAACCCTGACGTCGAGCAGGTCATGCTGACGACCGCGCCGTTCACGACGGTGAACTCGAACGGTTCGTCGTAGTCGCCAGAGAAGGAAACGCCTCGCCAGCCGCCATTGACGTCGAAAGGACTCAGGGGCAGCGAACGGTAGAGCGCCAATCGCCACAGCGTTCTGACCATCGACGTTCGTCACCACCACGTCGACCGTTCCGGGCGCGTGGCTCGGCGTGATCACGGAGATCCGGTCGGGATTCGCACCGAAAAATCCGCCACGTTCGTCGCGCCGAAGGCCACACGGATGCCGGGCAGCAGCCCGGCTCCTGTGATCGTGATCGATGCGCCACCGCCGTTCGATCCGATCGACGGAGTGACCGAGAGAATAGTCGGGGCGGGGTTGAGAGTAGTCGGGGCGGGGTTCCTCAGCTCCGGCTGGGACGGGGCAGCAGGCCCCCGACCGCACCCGGAGACGCCGCCAGCCGTCAGAAGGCTCGCCGCAAATAGTCGGCCCCAGTGAATGGCGCCCGTTCTCTTCGTCATCTGGTTCCCCTCTGTCTAGGAAGCGGGAACCGGTGACCAGAAGCAGAAAGGTCGTAAGATGCAGGGATTACTGGCCACAACCCGGAGGTCACCGGACTGCTGCTCAAATGGGGACAGGGCGACCAGGGTGCCCTCGACCGATTGATCCCGCTCGTCCACCATGAGCTCCACCGCATCGCGAGACGATGCATGGCGGGAGAAGGCGTGGGGAACAGTCTGCAGGCGACGGCCCTCGTCAACGAAGCGTATCTCCGGCTGGTCGATGGAAAGGCGGTTGCGTGGAATGACCGCGCGCATTTCCTGGCCGTGTCAGCGCGCGTGATGCGTCGCATCCTCGTGGATCACGCTCGCGCCCGGCACGCCGAAAAACGCGGCGGCCTCGCCGCGAGGGTGACGTTTGACGAGGCGCTCCTGGTCACCGATGAACCGCCGCAGGATCTCCTCGCGCTCGATGAGGCATTGGAAGCGCTTGCCAGATTCGACGAGCGGAAGAGCCGCGTCGTCGAAATGAGATTCTTCGGCGGCCTGAGCGTGGAAGAAACGGCGTCGGTCCTGAAGGTGTCGCCTGATACGGTGATCCGCGACTGGCGGTTGGCGAAGGCCTGGCTGCGGGGCGAGATGCGAGGCGATCACTCCAATGACGCCTGACCGCTGGAAGCGGATCGAGGAGCTCTTTCACGCTGCGCGGGCGTTGCCGCCTGACGCGCATCCAGCGTTTCTCGCCGACGCCTGCCCCGATGACCACGCGATGCAGCACGAAGTGGGCGTGCTGCTGAAGGACTCGGCGTCCGACGATGGGTTTTTCGCCGCCGGCGGAATCGCGCGCGCCGCGCAGGTGGTGGCAGCCACGCCCGTCACCGCAATGGTGGGCCGATCGCTGGGTGGCTATTCCCTGCAAGCGCTGCTCGGTGCAGGCGGGATGGGCGAGGTGTACCGTGCGCGCGACGCGACGCTTCAGCGCGATGTGGCCATCAAGATCCTGCCGCGCGCGTTCACGAGCGATCCGGCCTGGCTCGCACGCTTCGAGCGCGAAGCCCGGATGCTCGGCGCGTTGAATCATCCCAACATTTGTGCGATCCATGGCTTCGAAGAAGCCGACGGCGTCAAGTTCCTGATTCTCGAGCTCGTGGAAGGCGAGACGCTCGCGAAGAGAATCGCGAATACCACCAAGGATCGACCACCAGGCGGGGGACTACCGCTCGATGAGGCGTTGACGATCGCGCGACAGATTGCCGAGGCACTCGAAGCTGCTCACGACAAGAGGATCGTCCACCGCGACCTCAAGCCTGCCAATATCACGATCACGCCGGACGGCGTGGTGAAGGTCCTCGATTTTGGCCTCGCGAAAAGCGTCGGCGGCGATGGCTCATCACCCGAACTGACCAACGCGCCGGGCGCGACATCAGGTAGAGGAGCCGAAGGCGCTGTCATCGGCACCGCGGCGTACATGAGTCCCGAGCAGGCGCGCGGCCTGCCGGTCGACAAGCGCACCGACACCTGGGCGTTCGGATGCGTGTTGTACGAGATGCTGACCGGGCGAGTCACGTTCGCGGGAGACACGGCCTCGGATTCGATCGCAAAGATTCTCGAGCGCGAGCCGGACTGGTCTGCTCTGCCCCCCGCGACGCCTGCGCCGATTCGACGGCTCCTGCTCCGGTGCCTGGCGAAGGACCCGAAGCAGCGGCTGAGAGACTTCGGTGACGTCCGGATCGAGATTGACGCAACCGACGACGTGCTGGCGGGCGTGCCCGCGTTGGGACCCGGTGTCAGGCGTCGCACGACGTGGCGGCCATGGGTCGCGCTCGCGGCCCTCACCGTGGCCGTCGGCGCGTGGGAGACCCGCCGCGCATTCACGACGGAAGAGAACCCGCTCGCGAACGCCACGTTCTCGCGCGTCACGAATTGGGAAGGCACCGAAGAGCACGCGGAAATCTCGCCCGACGGCCGGTTCGTGGCCTTCGTCGCTGACAAGGCTGGACAACTCGACCTCTGGGTGAGTCAGGTGGGCACCGGGACGTTCGACAACCTCACACTCGACCTCGACCCACTGCTGACTCCCGGGAATCTCCTGCGCAGCCTCGGCTTTTCGGGCAACGGATCCGAAATCTGGTTCAATCCCACAGGCAATCCCGGGCTGGAGAAGGTACTGATGCCGCTGACGGGCGGCAGCCGTCGAGCATTCCTGGCCTCTGGCATGTCCGCTCCATCCTGGTCCCCAGACAACGCCGACCTCGTCTACCTTGGCTCTTCGGAGGCGGGTGATCCGTTGTATATCGCCGACCGCACCGGGGGCGACGCGCGTCTTGTTCACCTGGCTGACGAAGGCACGGAACCGTTCTTCAGGAAAGGCGTCCACACACACAATCCGGTGTGGTCACCGGACGGTGAATGGATCTACTTCGGGCACGGGAGGGAAAGGGTTTTTGGCGAGATGGACGTGTGGCGAATGCACCCCTCGGGTGAACGGCTGGAGCGGCTCACACACCAGAACGCACCGGTGAATTTTCTAGTGCCGATAGATTCACGTACTCTGCTCTATGTCGCGCGCGCGGAGGATGGGTCCGGACCGTGGCTGTGGGCCCTCGATGTGGAGAGCAAGGTCACGCGCCGCGCGACTGCAGGGCTCGAGCGATTCACGTTCGTCTCGGCAAGCCGGGATGGCCGTCGCATCGCCGCGACCGTGGCCAATCCCACGGCGAGCTTGTGGCGCCTGCCGTTGGTCGATCGGCTCGTCGAGGATCGCGACGTTCAGCCCTACTCCGTCCCAAGCGAATCCGCCCAGGCACCGCGCTTCGGAGGGGCCTCACTCTTCTATCTGTCGCTCTCGTCCCGTGGGATCGGCGATGGCCTCTGGCGGGTCCACGATGGTCAGGCGTTCGAAGTACGCAAGGGCGCCGACGGCGTGCTGTCGGAACCAGCCGCACCATCACCAGACGGCAGCCGCGTGGCAGTCATCGTGAGACAGGACGGAAAACGGCGCCTTGCCATCATGTCGGCGGACGGCACCAACTCACGAACCCTGGCTGCGTCCATCGACCTCCGTGGCGTGGAGGGGCAAGGCGCCGCCGACTGGTCGCCCGACGGCAAATGGATCGTCACCGGTGGCGACGATGGGCACGAGCCGGGTTTGTTCAAGGTCCCGGTAGACGGCAGCGCGCCCGTGCGGCTTGTTTCCGATGACGCCATCAATCCGGTCTGGTCACCGAACGGCGACCTGATCGTGTACGCCGTCCCGTTCGGCACAGCCGGAGGCCGGAACATGCTCCGTGCTGTGAGACCGGACGACGGCACCTCCGTGGAATTGCCGGAAGTGCACGTTCGCCGGGGAGGATCTCACCGTTTCCTGCGCAGCGGTGCAGGCCTGGTCTATCTGCCAGGGCCAGAAGCCAAGGACTTCTGGCTCGTCGATCTCGCGACGAAGACGACCCGTCCCCTCACGAACCTCAGCGATCGCGGCTACCTGAATCACTTCGACGTCACACCGGACGGAAATTACCTCGTGTTCGACCGTTCGCGGCAGAACTCCGATGTCGTCCTGATCGACCTGCCGAAAAAGTAGCGTCGATCTATCGACCCAGGTTCAGCCTGACGCCGAGCATCGCGCGCCGCGGATCCACGAAGCTGGCCGGCTGACCGAACGTCGGACTGAACACCGTCTCCGTCATCTGCGTCTCGGTCGCCAGGCTCTCTTCCGCCGTGTCGTTGAGCAGATTGAGCACATCGAGCAGCAGATCGACCCGACCAAGCCTGCCCAACATGATCGGCCTCGACAAACGCAGATCGAGCAGGGTTTGTGAGGACAGCCGGCGAGAGCCGCGTGGCTCGAGCAGGACGCGCTGCGCCCCTTGCGGCAGGGTGATCTGCGCCGCGGCTGTCCACGGCTTGCCGCTGAACTGCTGGAGACTCGCCGCGAGCAGAAACCGTGTTCGCGGTACATCCACACTACCCATCAGCCGTGCGACGTGCGGGCGATCGTTGGGCAAGCGACCGCGCGCGTTGGTGAGATCGTTGGGATCGCGTCCGAACGTCGAGGGCTGTGGCGGCGAGACAGTGCTGGTCTGCGTGCCTGCCGCCGACGCATTGCTGGAGGGCAGCAGCCCGTATGCCCTCGACCACGTGTACGAGGCGAACGCCTGCCAGCCGTTCGACCGGCGTTTTTCCGTCGCTACCACCACGCCGTTGTAGGTCAGCGAATATCCATCGGGATTCGTCAACAGAAACCGGCGCGCTGCCGTTGGGGTGACAGCCGTGTTCAACCGGTGCACGGTAACGCTGCGGCCGTCGGCCAGCGTCTGAGGTCCTTCAACATACTGGCCGGCAACATCCGTCCAGCTGATGAAGTCGCTGCCGTCCTTGCGCACGTACGAGATCGACACGGTCAGCCGGGCTCCAACAGCGCGATCGACGCCGACCGAGTACCTCGTCGGTGCGCGGCGCTCGCATCGCGGGGTCCGACTGCAAGTTGACTTTGGGATCGACCGTGATGGGCGCGCCCGAATAGTCGCCGGTGGCGGCATTGAAGCCGGTCATCGTGACTAACGTTGCACCCGGGTGAAACGGTTCCAACTCTCCTGTGAAGACGCCCTGGTAGAACCGTCCGTAACTCGCCCTCAGGATCGTACGGCCGTCAGCGCTCAGCTTTGTCGTGACACCCAGCCGTGGCGACCACAGGTTCCAGGTGTACATCGTTCCGAGGCCCTCGACGACGACGCCGGTCTCGTGCCGGTCCGCATCGACCGCGGGCAAATCCTGGCTGATCGCACGGCTGTGATCGAACCGCATGCCGGCAGTGATCGTCAGCCGGTCGCGTACCGTCACGGTGTCGGTCGCGAACGCGGAGGATGTCAGCGCCACACCGCCGATGTTGGAGGGAAGGCTCGAGATGGACTGCAACGGCTGCCCGGCCCTGTCCTCGTACCTGACACCCGTCGGAATGAAGTTGATCGCGTGGTGCTCGCCGCGTTCGAACTGTCCGCCGACTTTCACCTGGTGTTCGGCGGCCAGGGCGCGGCGGTAGTGCGTGAGCGTCGCTTTGGCAGTCGTCCGGAAGAGATCGACGATTGCGCTGTTCGGCCGCGAGCCGGTCGTGACGCCGGTGACGCGGTCGAACCGGCTTGGCGTGGTCGGACTCAATGCGTTCAGGTCGCCGCTCCGGCGGGAGACGAACCGGCCGACACGAACATCCCACAGCGTGTTGGCCGAAATCGTGTGAGTGAGATCGCCGAAGTTCATCGTCGGTGTCGAGATGTGCGTGCGCCCGGTCGCTTCGAACGGGGTGACGATGGTCGGCCGCTCAGGATCGACGCCAATCTCGCCGTGAAAGCTCTGCACCAGCTGCCACCCCGGGGCGAGCCGCCAGGTGAGCTTCGCGAAGAGTTTCTGCATTTCGTAGGTGCGCGGAAGCGTGGGATCGGTGCCCGGCTGGCTGTCGTAATCGCGCAGCCACTGATATCCGGCGAAGAACCAGAGTCGCTCCCGAATCGCTGGACCGCCAAGGTTGTTCGTGAAATCTTCGTACTTCGTCCGCTGGTAACCGCTTCGCTGTTCGCCCGAGCCGAGATACCTGAGGCTGACCGGCTGGCTGGTGAGCGCGGACATTTGTCCGTAGTACGACCCGTTGTACGAGAACCGCTCGCCGCCTTGCTTGGTGACGATGTTGATCACCGCGCCCTGCATGTTTCCGAACTCAGCGGACGCTCCGACAGCGGAGACCTGTACTTCGTGGATGAAATCGACACCCGGCTCCGATCGCGCGACCCCGCTGCACGGACAGGTGGTATTCATGCCGTCGATGAGAAACTGGTTTTCGTTGGTGCCGGAGCCGAACGCGGAGATCGTCGTCACCATACCGCTTGACGGCGAGGTGGGCGACACGCCGGGAGCGGCCCTGACGAAATCGAACATGCTGGCCCGTCGCGTTGGAATCGCGGCGATGTCCTCCGAACCGAAGCGCGTTCCGAAACCGGGATTTCGTGCGTCGATCCGCGAGCCGGTCCCCTCGACCACGATCGACTCCTCGACACCCGCAAGCTTCAGCGTCGCCGTTCTCTCCATCGTCGCGCCCGCCGCGATCAGGATGTCCTGATCGTGCAAGGTCGCAAACCCCGGCATCTCGATTTGGAGTGCGTACACTCCGGGAAGCAGGACCGGAAACCGGAGCTGTCCGTTCTCGTTCGTGAGCAGCGTCGCCGGGCCGCCTATCAGCGCCGGTGAGCTGAGGCGAACCGTTGCACCCTTGATGGCAGCGCCCTGTTCGTCCCGGACCTTGCCTGTGAGACTCCCGGTCAGCCCCTGAGCGGCGGCCACCAGAGGCAGTAACGCGATCGCCGCAATCCCGAACAACAGGAGGTCCACTCGAACAGTGAAAGCGGATGCCTGTCCCGTCTTGATACGCATGTGACGCTCCCCATTGACCGGATTGACCCGTTGAAGAACCGGAGGCGACCGCGCGGAGCTGCGTCCTCCTGTCTGGGAAGCGGAATGCGAGGGAGAAAGACTGAAAGGCGCTAGCTTACTGCCTTACGGCCGGGGATCTTCGATGGTCGCGGCGGGTTGAGGCAATGGGGAAAGGTGGGCGAAAAAGTAAACAATCACGGCATGACCGGCTGGCGGCCGAACCAACGCTGAAGCCGGCTCAGGCCGAAGTGTGTTTTCTCTTCGACCAGCCCCGCCGAAGGTTGCTGGAACGTGCCCGTCGGTTTGGGGCCGCTCAGGAAATCCACGTCAACGCGCCCGACTTGCCCATGGCCGAACTCCACGTAGCAGGAGCCCCGCCCGCGGTAGGCATCCGGCGGCGGCCCGCCGCGCAGCTGGGAGATGATCGCCGCCGCGACAATCTGCGCCGACCCTTCGGCGAAGACGCCCGCCTTGGGGGTGCCCACGCCGTTCACGTCGCCCACCGCGTAAACCCGCGGAAAATTCGTTTCGAGCGTCTGCTTGTTCACTGGCACCCAGTCAAGGGGATGCGCCGCCAGCCCCGACTCGACGACAACCTGGGGCACGCGATGCACCGGGACGCCGAGGAAGAGTGCGTACGGCAGCTCGGTCCCGTCGCTCAGCACGGCCACCTGGCGCGCGGGATCGAGGGCCTTCACGAGCTGGTCTTTCACGAAGGTGATGCCGCGCTCCGCGAAGGCAGCAAGGATCGCCTGAGACGTGTCAGGCGAGGGAGGAATCGGTGTACCAAATGGCATCACGACCGTGATCTCCGTCGCGTCCCGTCGGCCGCGTGCCGTCAGGTAATCGTGCAGGAGCAGCGCGGTCTCACTCGGCGCCGGCGGACATTTGAACGACTTCCCGCACACCCCGACGATCGCCGGCCCACGCTCGAAGTGCGGGAGGGCGTCGCGGAGCGCGAACGCTCCTTCGATCGTGTAGAACTCGCGGCCGCCTTCGACCAGTCCGGGTGTGGCGGCGAGGTCGTAGTCGGCGCCGAGCGCGACGACCAGGACATCGGTCTCGAATGTTCCGGCCTCGGTCACGGTGCGCCGCGCCGCCGGATCGATCGACCGCACGGTCGTCTGGACGAATCGGACGCCGGGCTTGACGATATCCCGGTACCGATGACGGACGGCAGCCGGCTGCTGCCGTCCGAACATCACGTCGAGCTTCGAGAAGCCGAAGACGAACGCGTCACCCTTGTCGACGAGCACGATGTCGATGCCGTCGCCGAACGCATCCGAGAGAATTGTCGTCAGCTCGAGGCCTCCGAACCCGGCGCCGAGAACGACCACTCGTGTCTTCATCGCTTCTCCAATCTTACCCGAGGGGCTTCGCCCCTCGGACTCCCCCACACGCTCGCTCGCTCGGCTCGCGGCGCAGGAGGTTACGCTGTCATCGGCTGCGGCACGATGCGGATGTACGGCCGCGGTGCCTTCCACCCGAGCGGCGAGTTCTAATAAGACCAGCCAATCGAAATCACGACACCGACGTCATTGCGTTCGGCGTCAGGACTCGGCGGCGCGCTGTCGAACGTGTCGAACATGTTGAGGCCAACGAAGAAGTCCTTCCACAGCTCGCGTTTGATGGAGGTATCGATCTGCAGCCGATGACGGCCCCACTCGCTCAGACCCGGGAAGTAGTCGACGCCCGCATCGATCGTCGTCTTGGGCCGGTCATATGTGTAGTACGAGCCCTCGAAACCGATGAGTCCCTCGACGTTCTGCGTGGGCTCGGTGTCGACACCGTCCTCGTTGTTGAAGACCGCGCCCCAGCCGACCTCAAATCGCGCGCGGTTGCTGTCCACGAGGCGCAGGCCCACCCAACCGCCGAGCTGTGACCGCAGCGAGAGCCCCAGGCTTTCGTTGCTTTCGAAGCGGCCCACGCCCGCCGCGAACCATCGCCGGGCGATGTCACGGACGTACGAAAGGTCCACGCTGCCGCGATCGTCGCGATTCTCTTCGTCGCGCTGCTTGATGAGGGTGTCGGACGTCGTCAGCTGAAGCAGGAACGAGGGCCGGCGATACACGACCTCGGAGTTCAGGTTGAATTGCGCGACTCCACTCGAGCGCGTATACGTGTAGCCGGCGTCGATGAATCCATCGAGCCTCTTCCACAGGCTCGCGCCGATCGGAAAGATGCTGGTCACGTCGGCCATCGACATCGTGACCGTGTCGGCGCCGGCGACAATCATGATCGACCCGGCGGTGCTCCGTCCGAGACTTCCCAACAGATGCCGGCCATCCGACGTCCTGAGCTCGAACTGGCGCGCCGCCTCGATCGTCGCGATCTTGTCCCACTCGAACGAGATCGAACCTGCGTCGTCGGTGTCGAATTCCAGCCGGCCGCGATCCAGCTTGGTGATCTCGCCCGTGATCCGATCGCCATTGGCCAGCGTGACGACATCGGTTCTCTTCTGCGCCGACGCAGGTGAACTCGACACGACCACCAGAGCCATCACGACGACTGGCCTCCAACCTCGTTTCATCAGGGACGGCTCGGCGAGTCGGAAGGACACTTCTGCCAGGGTTCGAGAGACTCGAAGAATTGCCTGGACTCGACCATTGAGTTCTCCGCGATGTAGTCGAGGAGCAGTGGCTTGTGGCTACAGAGCCGCTTCTCGACGTACCAATTCAGCGGAAACACCACATCCGGCAGCCGTACCAATCCAGAGCGCACCGCCGCCTGCAGCTGACTGACCAGGAACAGAAAGCGGTCAAGCCGGTCGGTGATGAATCGCTGGGTCTCCGTGCGCTCGGGGCCATTCGTTCGTAAGGACGCCTCGATCGCCGCGGGAACATCCGAGGGAAGGATTCGCACCTTCGTGCCAGGCGCGATCTCGTAGATGCGACCTTCCGGCCAGTCGAGCATCGTCATCGCCTGCCAACCGGCATCGTTCGTCATGCCGTTGACCAGCGTGCGCGCCATCTCGGCCTGCCTCCACGCGAGCTCCCTTTCGCTTTGCGCCACGCTTCTCCGGAATTGACCGATGCCGACCGTCGCAGCGACGAGCGCGCTGGCGATCGCCGCGTACTTCCCAATCGATTCGAGCTTGCTGTCGCTGGGCATGGTGTTGCTCCCGACCAACCGCGCAGGTCTCAGCTCACGGCAGTCTCACGCTCGGCACCGGGAAGGTTGCCGTGACGACCAGCGTCTGCCCTTCTGTTTTCAGCCGTGCGCCTGTCTCCCACAGATAGCGGATGTTGACCAGCGCGAAGAGCTTTGAGTTGCTCGCGACCGGAAGCGTCACGTCCGGCCCGAAGGCAAACACCCTGTGCTTGCCGGGGAAGTCCACGACGTGTTCGCCTCCGCCTGGCAGGACGAACTCGGCCAACCGATCCTCGGTAAGCTTCCACTGTGCGTAGTACGCCGCGCCCGTGATCAGCCCGCCTCCGAGGAACGACTTGGCGGCCCCGCCCTGGAGCGTGAGGATCTGGCCGACCTTGACGTCGGTATCTTTCTTCTTGCCATGGAGCTCCCAGTACGCCGTGGCGGCCAGGCTGACGGTCCGCTGCTCGTCGAAATAGACCGTCGTCCCCACGAACGGCTCGTACGTCCACATGCCTTTTCCGATGTTCTCGCTGCCGCCGCGCTCGTACCTCCCGGTCGGCGCGTAGAGCTGAAGGCCGGCCGCGACGTCCGCGCGCGCGGTATGCCAGCCCAGGTCGAGCGGCCGCACCAGCAGGTCGGAGACGCTGGTGCCTATCGTCTTGCTGAGTGCGAAAGCCGGCGCCTCGATCGACGCGTTCGCGAGCGGAAGCACCACCATCGCGCCATAGTTGGCTCCCAGGAATTTGGCTTTGCTCACATACCACGCCAGCGGCGCAACCGCCGAGACCGCGAGGCTGCCCGGCGAGTTCGGCGCAGGGCGAACGGTGTTGCCGTCCGCATCCTTGATGGTGTCGGCGTCGTATCGCAAATAGAAGAGGGCGGCATAAAACCCGGGCGCCGGCTGCGAGCCGGACTGCACGCCGTAGTCACCGGGGGTATGGCTTCCATTCAATTGCGCCGCGCAGGGCGTCGGCAGCAGCACCGCCACCGCCATGATGGCAGCGGCGGTGAACGCTCGAGCTGTCGTCATCGGATCAAATCACACGCCGAGTGGTGTCAGGTTGTAGCATCGGGCCAGATCGTTGATCGCCGTCCGAAGCACACCCCAATAGCGCTCGGCCTGCGTGCCGTACTTGCCGCGCACCATCACCTGGTTGATCTTGCGTCCGTCGTCCAGAACGTTTTCGACCTGGGGACGCGTTTCCATCCACTTGTCGGTGGGGTCGAACTTGCGCCGCAGCCGATTCGTCGAGCGGTTCAGATCTCCCAACGCATCATCCAACTCGTCTTTCTTGTCCTTGGCCACGGTTTTCTGCGACTCGGTCGCCGTACGTCCGCGCGTGCGGCCGGACGCCTTCGCGGCCTGCGCGTTGGACTGCCCCTGCTCAGCCCTGTTCTCCGCCCACTTCCGGAATTC
The DNA here is from genome assembly GCA_963825245.1 of uncultured Acidobacteriota bacterium. Classification (GTDB taxonomy): domain Bacteria; phylum Acidobacteriota; class Vicinamibacteria; order Vicinamibacterales; family CAVVIG01; genus CAVREM01. The sequence continues at coordinate 208,617 of CAWGSJ010000004.1, read as the reverse complement.
GTCCACGCCGTCCTCCACTTTCCGGATGCGGTCGGCGACCTGGACTTTCGTGAACACCACTTGCGCCAGTGCCATTCCGCTCACACCAAGGCACGCGAGAACGACTCCGACGAGAACTGGTTTTTGCGTCATTGGGAGATCTCCCGGCTCACTTGCGCTTCCCGACCTCCGCCTTCGCCGCTTCACGTCGATTCTGCTGATCGGTGACCAGACGGTAGGTGATGTAGTACTTGTAAATGTTGCTGACGTAGGTGACCGTTTCGCGACCGATCCGCTCCGAGGCGATGCGTTCGACGTTGTTGAACCAGAGATTGGGATCGAGGCCTCGCTTCTCCGTTTCGCGCCGGAGCTGTCGCACGCGTCCCGGCCCCGCGTTGTAGGAGGCGAAGGTCATCAGCATCTTGTTCAGGTCGTCCATCGGCTCGTCCTTGAAGTACTGGTCCATCATGAAGCGCATGTACTTCACGCCGGCGTGGATGTTCGGCTCGACCTCGGAGATGTTGCCGACGTTCAGTTCCTTCCCGGTTGGCGGCATGACCTGCATCACGCCGATCGCGCCCACGGGACTCTTGACGTTCTGGTCCAGCGTCGATTCCTGGTAGCCCTGCGCCGCCATCAGCAGGTAGTCGACCTTGTACTGCGCCCCGTACTTCTTGAAGAGCTCGCCCACCGTCTCGAGCTTCTTCCGCTCGGCGTCGGCCGCGGCGTTTTTCACGTACTTGACGCTCTGGAGATAGCGGCGTTCGATCACGTTCCGGAAGGCGTCGCCCTTTCCGTGCTTCCGGATCCACTCGTTGACGGCCTCCCGGAGCTTGGGATTGTCCTTGCGAAAGGCGACGGCCAGGCGGCCGCCGGTGCGCACGGCGACGTCCTTGTGAACCGTGATGCCGGTGAACACCTGGCTCCAGAACTCGGCCAGGTAGTCGTCCACGACCGTGATCGGGGCGAGGCCGGCGTTGACCATCTCGAGCACGTCGTCGTCTTCGAGCACGTCGGGGGCCTCGTCGATCACCACGGCCGGCTTGCCGCGCGCTTTCAGCTGCTCGTTCAGCTTGGTGAGGGTGTCGTAATACGCGCTCGCTTTTCGGACGAACACCTCCTGGCCCGCCAGATCGTCCGCGGTGGCGATCGTCGGCGCTCCTGGTCCGGTGACCACCACCTGGCTCACATTGGTGCGCGTCGGCTCCGAGAAGGCGGCGATCGCCTCCAGTTCGGGCCTGACCGTCACCATCGCCGCGATCATGTCCACCTTGCCCTTCAAGAGGGATGGAGCCAGCAGATCGCGCGACATCGGCACGATCACCACATGCACTTTGAGATTGCCCGTCTTGAGATCCGTGTTCAGATCGTTCTCGAACGACTTGAGCGCCTCGTAGGTCAACCCGCGCTCCTGCCCCTTGTCGATGAAGTAGTGCGTGCGGTTGAACGTCACGCCCACGCGAATCGCGCGGCGCTTGACCATCTCGTCGAAGTCGCCGGTGAACGGCTTGTCCATCACGAGCCGCACGGCTTCCGGGAGGGCGTCGAGCGGCGAGGCCGTGTCCGGGATGGGCGCGTCGGCCGCGGAGGGGCGTCGCCGCCGTCGTCGCCGACGGAGGCGCCTCCTGCTGCCGACCGGTGCAGGCCGTCGCGGCCGTAAAGAAGACCGCCGCCACGCACACGAGAAGACTTCGAACCATCTCTGCATCTCCTTCGGAACCGAGACCCCGGGACGTGACAGTCAGGCGCGGCGCGCCCGGCCGAACGTCTAGAGATCGGGAATTGGTTGGTTGTCACCGTTCAACTGCGCCGCGCTCGGCGTTGGCAGCAGCACCGCCACCGCCATGATGGCGGCGGCGGCGATCGCGCTAGCTGTCGTCATCCGGTCGGCCCTCGCCTATTCGGTCGGTTTCACTTCGAGGGTGACCTTGTTGATCCGGCCGGTGAACCGCGTCTCCGCGCCGATGCCGATGCCCTGGGCGACCGGCGTCTGGTTGTCGATGCCGACGTCTGCCGTCTCGTCCGCCGAGAAGATGTTCGGCTGGGTCTTCTCGACGCGCCCCTCGGCGACCGGCTTTGCCATTGACCAGGAGCGTCGCCTTGCCGCCCTTGCCGACGCCGCCGCCGTCGTAGACGAAGTCGAGCGTGACCGTGACCGGACCGGGCGGCAGCGCCTGCGGTGCGGTAACGGTGTAGCGCTCCAGCCCGAGGAAGTTGTAGGTGTAGGCCGGCTTGCCGTCCTTCATGTAGAGCGACCAGCCGCCGAAGCGTCCGCCCTGCGACAGGATCGCGCCGTTGGCGCGGTCGGCCGGGATCACCAGCTCCGCGGTGATCTTGCTCGACCGGTTCTTGATGTTCATGAAGGTGTTTTCCAGCATCCCCTGCATGCCCTCGTAGAGCGTGAGCGAGGTGCGGGTGCCCAGGACGTCGGGCCGGCCCGCGAGCGCCGGGTTGGTGCGCTCGATGGTCCGGTCGTCGATCGGCAGCACGTGGTATTTCTCGGCCTCCTTCATGAACAGGGCCTGCATCTCCTTCAGCTTCGCGTCCTGTTCGGCCGCCAGGTTCCTGGTCAGGCTGAAGTCGTTCCTGACGTCGTAGAGCTCCCAGACGTCGGACGTCAAGGGCTGCAGGCCGCTCGTCTGCCACGGCGCGCGGTGGATGGTCCGCGCGAACCAGCCGGCGTTGTAGATCGCGCGGTTGCCGAACATCTCGAAGTACTGCGTCGTGTGCCGCTCGGGCGCCTTGGCGTCGTCGAAGGCGTAGACCAGGCTGGTGCCCTCGATCGGCGTCTGCGCCGTGCCGTTGACGCTCTTCGGTTCCGGCAGGCCGGCCGCCTCGAGGATCGTCGGCGCGATGTCGATCACGTGTGAGAACTGGCTGCGCAGGCCGCCCTTGTCCTTGATGCCCTGCGGCCAGTGCATGACGATGCCGTTGCGGGTGCCGCCGAAGTCGGACGCCACCTGCTTGGTCCAGGAGAAGGGCGTATCGAACGCCACGGCCCATCCCGCCGACATGTGCGGGAACGTTTCCGGGCCCGCCCCACTTGTCGATCAGCGGGATGAGATCCTCCACCTTCTCGGCCACGCCGTTGAAGTAGGTCATCTCGTTGTACATGCCGACGAAGCCGCCCTCGGCGCTGGTGCCGTTGTCGCCGGCGATGTAGATGAACAGGGTGTTGTCGAGCTCGTCGATGTCCGCCAGCGCGTCGCGGAACCGCCCGATCTCGGCATCGGTGTGCTCCAGGAATCCGGCGAACACTTCGGCCTGGCGCGCGAACAGACGCCGCTGATCGGCTGGCAGCGAGTCCCACGCGGCCAGATCCTTCGGCCGCTCGCCCAGCCGCGTGTCGGCCGGGATCACGCCCAGCTTCTTCTGCCGCTCGAGCGTTTCGTTCCGCACCTGGTCCCAGCCCTTGTCGAACTGGCCCTTGTACTTGTCGGCCCATTCCTTCGGCACGTGGTGCGGCGCATGCGTCGCGCCGGTCGCGTAGTAGACGAAGAACGGCTTGTCGGGCGTCATCGACTGCTGGGCCTTGACCCAGTTGATCGCCTGGTTGGTCATGTCCACGGTGAAGTGGTAGTTCTCCATCTTCGGCGGTTCGACCTTGATCGCCCCGTCGTAGATGAGCGGATACCACTGGTCGGTCTCGCCGCCGATGAAGCCGTAGAACTTGTCGAAGCCCTGGTGCGTCGGCCAGCGGTCGAACGGACCCGACACGCTGGTCTCCCAGGCGGCCGTCTCGTGCCACTTGCCGAAGGCGCCGGTGCTGTAGCCGTTGAGCCGCAGCATTTCCGCCAGCGGCGCGACGCTGTTCGGGTTCTGCCCGGTGTTGCCCGGAAACGCCGTCGCGGTCTCCATGATCGAGCCGGTGTTGACGGTGTGGTGGTTGCGCCCGGTCTTGAGCGCGTTGCGCGTCGGCGAGCACAGCGCCGTCGTGTGGAAGTTGTTGAAGCGCAGCCCGCCCTGCGCCAGTTGATCCATCGTCGGCGTGCGGATGGGACCGCCGAACGTGCTCGGCCCGCCGAAGCCGACGTCGTCGATCAGCACGATCACGACGTTGGGCGCGCGGTCGGGCGCCTTGACCTCGAACCGCGCCGGCGGCTTGGCGTTGCGCGCATCGAGCTCGGTGTAGCGCTGGCGGGCTCGGTTCGGCGATCGGCAGCACCGTGCGGTCGATGCCGCCCGCAGGCGCAGCGGGTGTGGAGGTTTGCGGCGGCGGCGCGCTGCAGCCGACGCCCATCGCAGTGGCCAGGGCGACGCCAAGGGCGGCGCGGATAGTGAGTGTGCTCATGATCTCCTCTTGGGCTACTTCTTCTGGAACAGGTAAATGGTGTTCCAGTCGTTCTTCATGTCGACCACCGTCCAGCCCTTCGCGGCGGCGTCTTTCAACCCGGCATCCAGGACCCCCATCGGCGACTTGTCGTAGGCAAACTCGCGCTCTGCGTCGGTGTGGCGGACGAACAGGCAGTAGCGGGCGCCGCCGCCAGCGCAGGTCCATTGCAGCATCTGTAGGTCGCCGTCGGAATTGCCGAACGCGGCGATCGGCCGGCGGCCGATCTGCCGGTAGATGGCGATCGGCTTGCCCTCCCGGTCGTCGAAGTAGTTCAAGGCGGGCAGCCTGAGCAGGACCGGCTTGCCGTCGCGCAGCTCGAACTTCACCTCGCCCGTGCTGCCGATGACCTGCTCCGGCGGGATACCGTAGACCCGCTCCGCGAAGCCGCGCATGAAGTCGACGCCGCCGCCGGAGACGATGAAGGTCTTGAACTCGTTGGCGCGGAGGTAGTCGAGGAGCTCGATCATCGGCTGATAGGCCATCTCGGTGTACAGCCGCCCGGTCTTCGGATGCTTCGCGGTGGCGAGCCAGTACCTGACGATGGCGTCGAACTCGTCGCTGGTGGTGTTGGCGTGCGTCGCCCCCATCAACTGCATCAGCGCACCAGTGCCGCCGGCCAGCGCCGTGTTCAGATCACCGGCGAGCACCGACTTGAACGGGTCCTTGTCCCCCCACTCCGGGTGCTTCGGCGCGAGCGCCTTGACGCGGTCGACGGCAAATGCCAGCTGGAAGTACATCGGCTGCTCGGCCCACAGCGTGCCGTCGTTGTCGAAGGTGGCGATCCGTTCGGCCGGCGGCACGAACTGCGACCCCGGCCTGGTGACCGCGGCAACGAAGTCGACGAGCGACTGCTTCGTCTTGCCGGCGTTCCACGACGGCAGCGGATCCGCGGGCTGGGCGGCGGCGCTGGTCCACGCCAGCGCGCCGACGAGGACGGGCGTGAGCAGGCGATGCCAGGTTCCCGGCAACTTGCTCCTCATTTCGCGATCGGACGATGGCCGGAGTTCTCGAGGACCACGCGGATATTCTTGGCTTTGGCGTCCAACGTCGTGCGGGCCGTGTAGCCGGTGCCGTCGGCCAGCGTGCCGAAGCGGACGTCGAGCGTCACCGCGTCGTCCTTCTCGTCCAGATATGTCGAGACCGTCAGCGCCGAGAGAAGCAGCGCCTTGACGTCGACGTCGATCCCCATCGCATCGCCTGGCTGGACGAAGTCCTTGAACCCGGCGCGCACGGTGCCCGCCTGTACCGGCTGCACCTCCATCCGGCCGGCATCCTTGGCCGTCTGGATGAGCGCCGCGTCCGGCGGCACGTACTTGTGGATCAGAGCGACGGCCCGCTCCATGTACTCCTGCATCTCGTCCTTCTTGTTCTCGACGATGCGCTCCTTGAGCCGGCCGCCGCCGCGGCGTCCCGACTGCTGCGGGGGTTGGGGAGCCGGCGCGGCGCCGATCGGCGTTTTCGTGAGCTTGCCGTCGGCGCCGTAGTAGACGCGCTGCTGCTTACGCGACTTCTCCTCGCCTTTCAGGCTGATCGCGGTCGTCTCGATCCATTCGTAGGTCCGCAGGCGCTTCTGGCTCTCGGCGAGGTTCTGCTTCAGGCTGGCGACGATCTGATCGGGCGAGGGCGCGGTCTGGCGCGGTGCCGGCCGCCGGCCACGCGGTCGTCAATCCTGCGACGATGGCGGCGAAGGCGAGCTGGTTGATGCTGATCTTCATGTGGTCACCCTGGTTCACGATGGTTGCTGGCTGCACGGAGCATCAGTTCGTCAACTCGACGTCCGGCAGCTTCCAGGTGCCGTCGAACACGCCCTGCTTTGGGCGTGTAGAAGCGGAACATCGGGTAGAAGCCTTTGCCCGGCACCGTTTCGATCCAGTTGCCCTCCAGGCCCGCTGGCGCCTTGGGGCCGAAGTACAGGTCGACCGAACCATCGGCATTGGCCTTGAACTTGTCGTAGGACGAACGCGCGGCGTCGTTGCTCGCGTTCACGACCATCGAACGGGTCGCGGTGTCGTAGAGCGTCAGCGACCAGAAGGCCGCGGCCGGCACGTTCGCGGGCAGATGCAGCCGGTACGACTTGCGCTCCGTCGAGGTGATTGCCGTCCTTGTCCTTGAACGTCTGCACGTACTCCGACCCGGGACCGGGCTTCTTCGAGCCGATGTTCGGCGACGTGTAGATGGCGCCGTAGGTGTAGTGCAGCCGCTCGTCTAGCTGGCTGTAGTGGTCGGTCTCCTGGTCGGGGCGGTTCAGCACCACCCAGTTCCAATGGGTGCCGCTGAACGCGGTGGCGCCGCTGATACGCTGATCACCCTCGAACAGCATCGTTCGCCCCATCGCGTCGCCGATGCGGGCCGCATCCTCGAGGATGGCGCGCTGCCGCGTGTCGGGGTTGAACGGCTTGCCCTTCTCGATGCCGAGCGGCTTGAGCATCGCCATGATGAATCGGTCGCGATCTTCGACCGGGTTGTTGTTGATGACGGCCGACAAGCGCGCCCAGTATTCGATGCCGCTCGGCGGCAGCGTATCGATCGCCTTGCCGGTGAACGACGTGTAGGTGATCGGCTTCGGATTGCTGCGTTCGCTCCACGGATAGACCTGCAGCTTCTTCACCGTCTGCACCGCGTCCGAGGTGTCCGTCCATGTTCGGCACGAGGCCGCGAACCATGATGTTGTAGTTGTTCATCGTGGCCCGCAGAACCTGATACCCCTGCTTCGGCACTTCGCCCGTTGTACCCGGGTGGGAGCAGCAGGAACTTGCCGCCCTTGTCGCCATACGGACCTGGCAGTCCGACGTCCACGAGCGAGCGCTGCCAGAAGTCGTCGATCAGGCCGACGATTCGCCCGGGCGGGACGTCGACGACGATCGGTCCCGATTTGCCAAGATCGACGTTCGTGTAGGCGTAAATCGTCGTGTCGTTTGCCGTCAGAAACACGCTTTGCGCATCGGCGAACTTGTCGGCGATGAACATCTCGTTGAGGCCGCCGTTGAAGTCGCGTTCGGTCGCGACCCGGATGGACTCGAACGACACGGCCGGGTATGCCCACAGGTAGGCCTGCACGGCGCGCTGATAGTCGAGCTCGTCGAACAACTTGCGCGCCGTCTCTGCGGTCGGATAGCCGCGTTCGAAGTTCAGCGCGCCGAGGCGCGTCTCCACGTTGGCGGAGGCAGCGGCACGCGGCCGGAGCGCTCGTGGCACCGGCGCCGAATCGATCGGCGACTGTCCGCAGCCCGACGCCAGCATTGCGACGAATCCCGCCAGTGCGATTCTCTTCATGATCATGATCCTCTCCGTGGCTAGTTGACGAGCTCGAAATCGCCCGGCTTCCAGGTCTTGTCGAACCACCCCTGCTGCGGCCCGTAGAGCCGGAAGATGACGTTCAAGCCCTTGCCAGGCCACGTCTGGACCCAGTTGCCTTCCTGCCCGGCAGGCGCCTTCGGGCCGAACCACACCGTCACCGAGCCGTCGGCGTTGCTTCTTCACGCCGGGAAGGGTGCTGTCGAGACCCGCGAGCTTCTGGTCGGTCTCGAGGAACGAGCGATGCTGGTTGTCGTAGACCGTTGAACGACCAGAACCGGCCCGCTGGAATGTTGGGCCGGCAGCGTCACCTTGTAGTTCTTGCTGCCGTCGAGGTACGTGCCCTTGCGCATCGCGGACGGTGTACGCATAGGCCGCGCCCGCGCCCAGCTTCGGGCTGGCCATCGCCGGCGACAAGCCGGTGAAGTAGTAGAAGGACATGGTGCGCGCATCCAGCGTCCGTTCGCCGCCATCGGCGAACTCGTGGTTCAAGTGCGTGAAGGAGGTGGTCCACTGCCGGTCGGGGTAGACCTTGGTGCAGCGGGTCACGCGAGGCGAATGTCATCGTGCGCGACGTGGCGTTGGCAACCGCCGCCGCGTCAGTGAGGATCGCCTTCATGCGCGCATCAGGCGCGAACGGCTTGCCCTTCTTGATGCCGATCGAAGCGAGGACTCCCACCGCTTCCGATTCGAGGAAATCGTCCGGCTCATGTTGCACTACCTCGTTCAGTTCGTCGAAGAAGGTGACATCGTTGGCATGCACCGTGTTCATCTGCTTCCCTGAGATGTTCACGAATGTCTGCGTTTTGGCGGATTGGCCGCGGCGGAGAGCGGATACATCCGCAGCGCTCGCCTTCACGTTCTTCACGATGGTCGCAACGTCGCTCGCCCTGGATAAAGGCACGCATAATCACGACGTTGCTGTAGGTGCGGGTTTTCGCGATGAAGTAGCCTTCCTTGGGCAGCTCGCCCTTGTAGTCCGGCGGCACCACCAGGTATTTCCCGCCTTTCCCCTGATCGGGTCCGGTCAGATCCGAGGTCGTTGACCCAGCGCCAGTAAGCGTCGTCGAGGATGCCCAGCACACCGGGTGGCACCTGCAGCACCATCGGCCCATCCTTGACGTCGATGCATCGCCCAGGTATAGACCACGACCGTGTTCGGGGTCAGGAACGAGCGCGCCGGCGTCCGCCAGGGTTCTCGGTGATGCCAAAGCCCCGATTCGGCGGGAAGCCGGCTTCGATAAAGCCCCGCTCGGAGGCCCTGGACGTATTGGCCGCCGGCATGCCCAACCAGGAAGGCTTCCACGCCGCGAGCGAAATCGAGGTTGTCGTAGACCTTCTTGCACGGTGTCGGCGTCAGGCAAGCCGTCGCTGAACTTGAGCGTGCCGATTCGGGTCTGCACCGTGTCGGGCGTCGTAACCGAGACCGGAACTTTGGCCGCATATTTTGCCGTCGATGCGACCGGGGGACTCGCCGATCCAGCGGCCGCCTCTTGCGCCGGCGGCGTTGCCGCGGAGGGCGGCGACGAGGGCGCCTGTCCGCAGCCCCATGCCGAAACGAGCGCAACTGTCACTAACCATCTACTCTTCATTTCGTACCTCTGAACTGCGCGTCCTGTGTCGGGTGCTACCGTGGAAACAGAAACGCCGCCTGCAGACGGAATCGCCAGTCGGCGCCGGCCTCCGGGCTCGCGATGTTCGGACCCGCCCCCAATAAGAAGCTGACCGGCCGACGGCCGAGCAAGGCGACTTTGCTGACAGTGAACAGGAGCGGCGCGGTCCACGTCTCGTCCGCCTCCCAGTTGCCGCTGGCCTCGATCATCGCGCCTACCGCCAGGCCGCTACCGAGGTTGTAGTTGGCGAACGGCTGCAGGAACGTCGAGTTGATGTCGTCGCGGTCGATCGCGCCGCTCGTCGACCAGATGTGATTGAACAGCCCGCCGATCGTCCACTTGCCAGGCTGCGTGAGCGCGACCGCCGACGGACCGATGCCGAACTTCTCGCTCCCCATCGCGTTGTTCGTCGCCGTGGGCAGCAGGAATACCGGGCCGACGCCCCAGATCAGCGCTCCGGAGTTAACCGGCGAGAAGAACGCCGTCGTGACGATGTCGCCGAGGCCGTTGACGCGCGTGTTGTCGGGCCCGGGCTGAGACGCCAGCGGCATGATCACGCGCAGGATGACGTTGGTGCTGCGGCTGACCGCGAACGGCATCACCGGCTGGATGTTGAGCAGCGTGCCGGTCGCCTCGCGATCGCCGAGCCCGAAGTCCCAGTTGCCCTGGAGCGGCGCGGTGATCAGGCTCGCCACCGGGTTCTGCGTCTGCTTCGCCAGTTCGTCGGCGCTCTGCGCATTCGCTGCCGCAGGCAGCCCGATCAGCCCCGCCAACGTGCTCACCAGGATCGTCGTCGTCCAGCACCCCATTCCGCCGTCCCTTTCGCTTGAGGATTCGTCGAGTGCGTTCGTGGATCCGTGTCCCTGCCCTACCGCCGGCGTCCGCCGCCGCGAGCGCCGCTCGCGCGGTAGCTGCCGGCGCGTGAGGACGCGCCGCTACGTACCTGGCTGCCCTCGCGTGTCCGCTGCGTGCCCTCGGCGCGGGCCGCCGAGTCGCGCGTCACCTGCTGCGCGGTTGACGAATCCCAGGTCGACGCGCGCGTCTGCGCCTGCGACTTGGCCTGATCGCTGCTGCTGCTGCGTCGGCTGCTGGACGTCGTTCCAGCCGCCGCTGTCGTACTTCTGCCAGCTGTCGCCGTCCTTCTTGTAGACGTTGCCGTCGTGGCCGGCGTAGACGTCGCCGTCGCCGCTGCGCGCCACCGTCGAACTGCCGCCGCGCCCGCGGCTGCTGACGGCCTGGCCGCCCTCGCTGGTCTGCGTCGTTCGCGTCGTCCTGCCGGTGACGTTGCTGGTGTAGCGCGACGTGGTGGCCCAGTCGTCGCCGCGCTGGACGCCCGTGGATCCCCAGCTTCCGTAGACGTTGGAGCCCTGTCGCGTGGCGCCGTAGGCGCCGGTGCGCGGGTTGAAGGCCTGGGCCGCGCCGCGCGCGCCGTAAGGGCCGTATGCGACGGCGCCGCGCGAGTAAGTGCCGGTGCGCGGGTTGTAGCGCTGCGCCGCACCGGCGCCGCCGTACGGACCGTACGCCACTGCGCCGCGCGTGTACGCGCCGGTCCACGGGTTGTAGGACGCTCCGAAGCCGTAGCTCGGATAGTGCGGGTAGTAGATTGGGTAACCGCCGCCGTGCCACACGTAGGGCGGGTAGTAGTAGCCGCTGCCCCAGACCACGCAGCCCCACGCGACCATCATTCCGGTGAAGGCGGCCGCCGTGGCGAAGACCACCGCGTCGTTGTTCGATTCCTCGACGGTGACGTAGACGACGGAATGGGACGGCGAGCTGACGGGGATGTCATAGATCGCCTTGGGCACGTCGCCCGTCACCTCCCATGGACCCGTCGCGGCGCGCGACATGAACCACACGCCCTGGAAGCACATGTAATACAGGTCGCCGACCTTGAGGATGTCCTTGTCGGTGTTGACCGCGCGCTGCACGGACGTCTTCTCGATCGCCTGGAACTCCGGCGGCCCGCCCTGGTAGGTCACCTCCGGCGCCGCCAGCGTCTTGCTCACCCGCGCGGTCTGAGGCACCTGTGCGAGCAGGATCGCTTCGGCGGCCTGGGTCGTGCCCGGCACCGACGCGAGGACGCGCGACCGCTCGTGCTCGAGCGGGATCTGCCTGAACTCGGCAGGCAGATTCAGTGTGGCGAACGTCCACGGTCCGGTGAAGTCGGGCGCGGAGAACCAGCGGCCCGACATCAAGAAGTAAATGGTGCCGGTCAGGCCCATCCGGAAGACGTCGCTCTCGGTGTTGCTCACCCACAAGAGCTGCTTCTCGAAAACGGCCGGCGCGTACTTCGGCTCGCCCTTCAGCAGCATCAACTCCGCGGGCTGCAGGCTGACGAACACCTTCGGCGCCTGGCTCGCGTTGACCTTCTTGCCCGGCAGGCTGTCCTTCACCTCTTTCCAGTTGCCATCGTCGGGCAGCTTCTTGAAGCTCTCTGGCAGCGCGCCGGCCGGGGTCCACGCACCCTTCAGGTCGGATGTCTTCATCCAGACGGTGTCGTCGCGCAGGTAGTAGCGTCTTGGTCGGCGTGTGCTCGAACAGATCCCAGTTGGTGTTGACCGCCGACTTCAGATCGTTCTGCGCGATCGGCGCCCAGACCGGGTCGCCATCGAGGTTCAGCAGCACCGCCGGCGTCTTGCTGAAGAAGACCGGCGGCGGGTCGGCCTTCACCCCCTCGACGTTCTTGGGGATGATCTGGCTGGTATCGACGTTGGCGAGGACGCGGTCGAGCGCAATCACCCGCTCGTCGAGCGGCACCGACGCGGTGATCTCGGCGAGCACGGTCTGCAACTGCTCGCGCGGCAGTGTGGGGAAATTGGGCTCGGTGATCTTGAAATCGGAGAAGCTCACCAGGCGGTCGTCCACCGCCACACTGGTGTCGGACTCCACCTTGAGCGTGCCGAGCGCCGGCTTGTCCGCGCCCTTCGCCGAGTAGGACACGGCGGCATAGAGGACGGCGTGCTTCTGGTTGACCCAGCTCGCGACCTGCGGCTGGTAGACGACCAGCGCGGCGCCGCTCGCCGTCGAATAGCCGCGCGGCCAGCCTTCTTCGGCCGGCGCGGCGGCGGCCGGCGCGGCTGCCGGTTTTGCGCCGGCGCCTGCGCTTCGACGAGCGGCGCGATCGGCGCGGCCTGGAGGCTGACGATGATGGCCACGGCAATCCGCGCCCGGGTTCGAGGACGAATACGGCGCATGTGATGACCTCTCGCGGGAATTCTTCTCGTCAACGCGCTTTCACCAGGCGGAAGCCGAGATGGTTCGTGCCGGTACCGACATCGCCTTTGCCGCGGGTGCCCACCATGTAGCGCGAGCAGTACTGATCGGTGCAGAGAAACGAACCGCCGCGATGGACGCGTTTCTTCACGCCGGGCTCGGTCGGATCGAACGGCGTTGCCGGACCGGCGGGGTCGCGAGCGACCTTCGCGGTCGCGGCCAGTTCGGCGTAGTAGTCCGGGCGATACCAGTCGCTCACCCACTCCCAGACGTTCCCGCCCACGTCATAGAGCCCGTAGCCGTTCGGCGGAAACTGCGCGACCGGCGCGATCCCGGTGAAGCTGTCCTCACCGGTGTCGTGATCGGGAAAGTGGCCCTGATGCGTATTGGCGGCCCACCGGCCGCCTTGCTTGAATTCATCGCCCCACGGAAAGAGCTGGCCCGTCAGACCGCCGCGCGCGGCAAACTCCCATTCCGCTTCGGTCGGCAAACGCTTTCCGGCCCACTCCGCGTACGCGAGCGCGTCGGCGTACGCGACATGCACGACGGGAAAGCGCTCCTTCCCCGCGATCGAGCTCTTCGGACCGAGCGGATGGCGCCAGCTCGCCCCGGTGACATCAGACCACCATTGATAGAAGTTGGTGAGCGGAACGGCATGGTCCGGAGGAGTGAACACCACCGAACCGGGCACGAGGCTCGAAGCCGGAGCACCGGGAAAATCTTCGGCGCGCGGTGTCTGCTCGGCCACCGTGACGTAACCCGTCGCCTTCACGAAGCGTGCGAACTGTTCGTTCGTCACTTCGGTCTCGTCCATCCAGAAGCCGCCCACGGACACGCGATGGACCGGTTGGGAATCTCTCGTGTCCTGCATCCCGACACCGTCGTGCATGTTCGGCGGATCCTCGGCGCCCATCGAGAATTCCCCGCCGGGAATCCAGACCATGCCATCGGGCGCGGACCCGGGCGGCGGATTCGTGTTCTCGACGGTCGGAAGAAATCCGGCTGGCCTGGCAGGCGGCGCTTCGACGGTTGCCGGCTTGGATCGCCAGTCGGCCGCGACAAGGAGCACGGCGGCGGCGATCGGCACGACAGCGACGGCCGCCCACACCCACCGATTCCGGCGCGGACGTGCTGCGGCCTTGACTGTCTTCGAGCGTCGCTTGCTCATGAATGCGGCCTCAAGCGACGATTGTAGTTCCTCACCATCGGCTGCGCCTCGGGCCCTGCGTCGCGTCGTCTGGCACATCGCTGAGGGCGCGGCTGACGTAGCGTCGACCATCCAGCGCCGCGTGAACCGCGGCAACCAGATCGTCGCCAGCCATATCCTTCAGGACATAACCGAGCGCGCCGGCAGCGAGACCAGCCTCCACCAGCATCGACTCGGAATGCACCGTCACCAGCACGATCCGCGCGTCCGGGTTGTTGCGCCGGATTACCGTCGCCGCCGCGATGCCATCGAGACGAGGCATGGCAATGTCCGCGACCGTCACGTCGGGCGAGAGGCGCGCCTCGGCGTCCACCAGGGCGCCACCGTCCTCGACCCACGCGATCACGTCGAATTCTTTTCCAAGTAGCTTGCGCAGCCGCTCGGCGGTCTCCGCGTGGTCTTCGGCAAGGAGCACTCGTGGGCGGTTCATGATGTTCCGTCCGCGCCGACATTGTGGTTGCAGTGGGCGCGAACGGGGAGAGGAGAACTACCCGAGCGGATGGCCCGAAAATGTACGTGGGGGATTTCCTGCAGGGTCTCGAAGCTCTCGTCACGTTGGAACTAGGAGGCGACGGCGGTGAATGACCGCCGAAGGGGCACGTGGACTTCGACCAACGTGCCCTGCCCAGGTTGCGACACCACGCGCAGCCGTGCATCGACGAGTGCTGCCGGAGTATCCCCAGCTCGATCGACAAGAGCCCTATCCTCTGCGCGATATCGTCGTGCAGCTCGCCCGACAGCCTCGTGCGCTCATGCTCATATGCGTCGGTCATGGCACCGCCCTTCATGCGGGTTCAGAAGACGCCGGCATTGTCGTAGCGACGGCACCGATTGGGGAGAGGAGATCTACGTGCGGGACTGACCCGAAAAATTACGGGGTCGACTGACGTGGCGGGCGCCGCGGTGGTCACTCCACGTACAGCCGGCGATCGAGCGCGTACCTCACGAGTTCGGCAGTGGAAGTCACGCCGAGGGTCTCCATCAATTCGTACTTGTAGCCTTCGACGGTTCGTGTCGAGAGGCCGAGGGTCGCGGCGATCTCCTTCATGCGCTGGCCCTTGACGATCAGTCGCAGGATGTCGCGCTGCCTCGGCGTCAGTCGCGGTTCGCTGGTCCTCGCGCCGCCGGCCATCCGCTCCATGACCTCTTTCGTGACGGCCGGCGTGATGTAGGTTCTGCCCTCGAGCGCATGGCGAACAGCGGTGAGGAGTTCTTCGCCGGCCGATTCCTTGAGGAGAAATCCGGACGCTCCTCCGCGGATCGCGTCGGCCGCGAGGTCCGCATCGTGATGCATCGTGAGCACGATGACTCTGCTCCCGAGCGCCTCGCTCTTCAAACGAGCGAGCACGTCGAGGCCGCTCAGACGGGGCATCGAGAGGTCGGTGATGATCACGTCCGGGCGAAGCCGTTGCGCCGCTTCGACGAGCAGCTGACCGTCGCGAACGGCGCCAACCACGTTGAAGCCCGCGTCTTTCAGGATCCGCGCGAGGCCGTCGGTCACAATCGTGTGATCGTCGGCGAGGAGCACGGTCGGTTGACGCATCACGCCACCTGTCCGTCGCTCTCGGCGCGCGTCCCCGCAGGAATCCTGGCGTGGATGCGGGTTCCCCGTGTTGGGGCGGTGACCATGCTGACGACGCCTCCCGCGATCTTGGCGCGTTCCGTGATGCTCACGAGTCCGAGGCCATTGCCGCTCCTGACGGAGCAGGTGCTGTCGAACCCGCGGCCATCATCCGCGATCGTGATTTCGACGTGATCGCCGGCACGCTGGACTCGAACCTCCGCACGGCTGGCGCCGGCGTGGGCGACCACGTTGCGCAGTGCCTCCTGCGCGATGCGATACAGGCAGAGCGCGGCCTCCGGGCTGATCGACGCCAGGTCTCCCTCGGCGCTGCATGTGATCGCGACGCCGTGCGCGCGCTCGAGCTCACCGCAGTACGCGGTGAGGCCCTTGATTAGCCCGAGATGTTGGAGCACGGTCGGATGCAGATCGTGTGAGAGTTGGCGGACGTTCCGCGCGAGCGCGTGCGCTTGCCGCTGCAAATCCGCGAGCTCCTGCTGGAGCTCCGCGCTGACCTGATACTCGCCCAAACGCTGCTTGAGACCGCTGAACGCGATCGACACGCCGGCCAGCTGCTGGCTCACGTCGTCATGCAGGTCTCGCGCAATACGCGCCCGCTCGGTGTCCTGCGCCCTGATCAGCCGCCCGGCCAGATGCTGGATCTCCCGATGACTCTGCTCCAGTGCCGCCTGTCCTTCACGTATTCGGTCTTCAGCGTTTCTCCGCTCGGTGATATCGACGTCGCAGCCGATGTAGCCGACGAATTCGCCGTCAGCTCCGTGCCTCGGTACGCCCGTCGCCAGCAACCACCGGTAGCTGCCGTCGGCGTGGCGAACACGGTACTCCATCAGGAACGGTCTGCGCTCTTCGAACGCGGCCCCATACGTGTCTCGGCAACGGTCAAGGTCCTCAGGGTGAACACAGTCCAGCCAACCTTCATCGAGCAACTGCTGGAGCGGCCTGCCGGTGAACTCCACGCAGGTGCTATTGAGGTAGTCCAGTGTCGTGTCGGGCCTCGCCGACCAGATCATGACGGGCGCACCCTCCGCGATGACACGAAACCGGTCTTCGCTTTCGCGGAGGGCCGGGGCCGCACGTGTGCGCCACATCAGGAGCCACAGGAGGACGACAATCGCCGCGGCCAGTGCAATGACGACAGCGGCGAGCGTTCCGACGATGGATGACATGGCGTGAGTCGCGTTCCGGGACGCTCGACGAGCCTCCCGATTCTAACGCGCCCCCGCCTGGTCATCGATGAAGTGTGTGCGCGTCAGCGTGTCGGCGCCACGCTGGCTTCGTACTCCGTCGGGCAGCCGAATCCTTCGACCTTGACGCCGAGACGCCTCAGGGCATCGAGCGCGAGCAGCCGCTGGTAGGCATTGAAGGTGACCACGTGCGCGAACATGCCCCCGAAGGAGAACGTCTCCGGCGGCTCGCACAGCGCATCGACGAAGGTGTCGCTCCAGGCGTTGCGACTGCGCACGTCGGCGAGAATCCGATTGAACTGCGCGTCGGCCTTTTCGAGCCGCGAGAGAAGCGCGGCGGGCGTGCGTTGTTCCGGCGGCTCGGTATTGAGATCGGACAATGACCCGCCGGTGAGCGCGGCGGTCCAGATTTCCTTGGTCGAGACGAGTCGCCGGAGCAGCTCGCGCAGGCTCTGCGCCGGGCTGTCCCAGGGAAACACGCGCGCCGGATTGTCGAGCGGCTTGTCCAGCTGGGCGTCGCCCAGGCTGCGCGCGTGCTCCAGCAGCTTCCGCAGGTGAAACGATTCTGCTCCCGCGAAAATGTCGTACAGATCCATGGTCTCTCCTAGCCAAAAAGGGCCGTGTTTCGCGGTTCTTGTTGACAAAGCTCATCAGTTTGGACCAAAAACGTGCGCTTCCGACACACGGGAATCTCGCGGGGTGGCGCTGTCCGGGCCCTACGTGGATGGTCGTGGTTGGACTCAAACGGAGGGACTCATGAGATGCACGCGCTTCGCCTGGCTTCTGCTCGTTCCGTTCTGTCTGGCGGCGACCCCGACGGCCGCCAAAGCGGAAGACATCAGCGGCACCATCTCCGCGACGAGAATCATCGTCGAAGACAGTCAGCTGGTCGGCAACGTCACCTGCACCACGACGACGTCCCCGTGCATCCAGTTCGGCGCGCCGAACATCGCGCTGCGGCTGAAGGGATTCACCATCACGGGACCTGCGAATCCCGACGACTCGGCGACCTGCCAGCCCGCGTCGGGTCCTCCGGTCTCGGATGGCATCGCCAACGGCACGAGCGCCGCCAACAGCCAGGCCGGAGTGCAGATCATCGGCCCCGGCATGGTGCAGAGGTTCAGGCGGCACGGCATCCTGATCGTCGGCGCAGCTGGCGTCAACACGAATGTCACGATCAAGAACGTGACGTCGAACCACAATTGCTTCAGCGGATTGCTGACCAACCTCATGACGAACAGCACGATTGAAGGCGTCGTCTCGGTCAGGAACGCGGCCAATTCCGGCGCGGCGGCCTGTGGCGGGAACTGTCTCGTCAGCAGCAGCAACAATCACATCGCGAACAATCTCTTCGGCGGCAACGGATCGGTGTGTGCGACCGCGTTGTGCGCGGGACTGCCAACCATCGCGTCCAACAACGACTTCGGCATGGGTCTCCTCGGAACGAGCAGCGGCAACCTGGTCGAACACAACAGCGTCACCGGCAACACGAATGGCCTCCTGATCCAATCCCTGGCGACGGGCAACACGATTCGCGAGAACATCCTGGCCGGGAATCCGCCCAGCCAGATCTCGAGAACGTACGGTCCCGTTCCGATCGGCTTCGATATCAAGGATGACTCGCCGTCGAACGGCGCGCGCAACACGTTCGAGCGGAATCGGTGCATTACCTACGCAGGACCCGGACCGACGCCCTGCCCGAACTTTCCGGCTGTCGTGCCGCCAACGATCTCGGGATTGACGGCCACACCCAACGTCCTCTGGCCTCCAAACGGCCGGTTGACGTCGGTGACGATCGGCGTGACGGTGGCAGACGACAGCGACCCGGCCCCGGCCTGTCAGATCACCGGGGTGACCGGCAACGAACCCCTGGACGCGTCCGATTCCACCCTGACGGGACCGCTCAGTCTCGATCTGCGCGCCGATCGAAATGGCCGCGGCACGGGACGGGTTTACTCGATCACGGTGACGTGTACGAACACGTCGCTCCTCAGCGCAAGCGAGGTCGTCACGGTCGCGGTCCCGCACGATCGAAGGTGACCAGCTGTACCGCTACAGCGTCATGGCCGAACCCTGGCAAGGAAGTTTCGAATGGCATCGTTCGCAAGTTCGGGGGCATCAATCATGGTGAGATGCCCCGCTCCAGGGATGATCGCGACTTCGGCATTCGGCGTCAGAGCAGCCTGCTCACGAACGGTATCGGGGCGCGCCTCGTCGAACTCCCCGCAGTGGAACAGCACGGGCATCGTCAAGCTGCCGAGATCGGACGTGCGATCGAAGCTCTTGAGGGAACCAGTCACCGTGAAGTCCGATGGTCCCCACATGTATTCCAGGAGCTCCAGGTTGGCGTTCATGTCGGCCAGCGAGCCGACCAGGGACTCGATGGCCTCGGAGGGCAACCGCCTGACGATGTGTGCCTGAATCCACTCACCCCAGGCAGCACGCTGATAGCCGGGGGTCCGGAAATCGCCGGTCCGCTCCGCTTCAGCGATCGCCGCCTGTGCTTCCGGCGACAACCGCGCCACGAGTGCGCGCGTGTCTTCAATCCAGCGAGGCGTGCTCAGGCACGGGCTCGCGAAGATGACGCTGGCGATCCCGGCAGGACGCCTTGTCATCAACCACTCCATCGCCAGGGTCGCGCCCCACGAGTGGCCGAGGATGTGCACGGGGCCCGGTGTCAGCGCGGTGCGAACCAGGTCAAGCTCCTCGACGAACCGCTCCAGCATCCACAAGCGGGAGTCGTGCGGACAGTCAGATTGGCCGCAATCGAGCTGGTCCCACGTAAAGACCGGGCGTGTGTCGCTCAACGCCGTGAATCCATCGAGATAGCTGCTCGCCAGTCCGGGTCCGCCATGGATGACGAGCAGTGGTACGGCTCCATCGCTGCCGAAGCGGCGCCAGAACACGTTGCCGCCCGGAACGGCAATCCTGCCGTGCGTGATGCCGCGATGCATCGCGTACCTCCCCTATAATCGAGGCCCCTACGATAGAGAGCTGACGGGCCGAATGTCCCGACTCCATCCGGAAAGAGCGCGGAAAAAACTCCGACTTGGCAGAGACGCCGCTCCCGACGTCGCGATCAGCCTGGAACGTGAGTGCCTGCTGCGTCGCGGGCGCGAGATCAGGCTGAGAGCGAAGACGTTCCAGGTACTGGCCCACCTCCACGAGCACCGCGGACGGCTCGTGACCAAGGAGGACCTGTTTCGAGCCGTCTGGCCGGACACCTTCGTCTCCGATGACTCGCTGACGAAGTGTGTTCGCGAGATACGCGGTGCATTGGGTGATCACGACCGACATTTGCTGAAAACGGTTGCGCGGCGAGGCTTCATCCTCGATGCCTCTCTTGCAGCTGCCGGGCGGGGAGATGAGGAGCACCACAACCTTCCTTCGCCGGTCAGCAGCTTCATCGGCCGCCGGCGGGAGATCGCCGAGGTCGCACAGCTCCTGCCGTCGACACGGCTGCTGACGCTCACCGGCGCGGGTGGCTGCGGCAAGACACGGCTCGGACTCGAGGTCGCGCGCCACGTGCTCGACCGGTTTCCTGACGGTGCCTGGCTGGCCGACCTGGCGCCGACCGGCGAACCTGCGGCGGTGGCTCAGACCGTCGCGTCAGTCCTCGACATCCGGCAGGCGCCGGGACGGTCGCTCGTCGAGTCGCTGGCCGATCAACTGCGCCAGCGCCGGACGCTCCTGCTGCTCGACAACTGCGAGCATGTCCTTACCAGTGCCGCCGAGCTCGCCCAGGCGCTCCTCGGCGCAGCGGAGGGCCTGACGATTCTTGCCACGAGCCGTGAAGTCCTGGGGATCGCCGGGGAGACGACGTGGCACGTGCCGCCGCTCACGGTGCCCGATACGCCGTACTCGGGCGGCTCCGACGAACTCCTGTGGTACGAGGCTGTCCGTCTGCTGGCCGAGCGCGCCGCGGCTGTCGATTCCGGCTTCGCGATCACGGACGACAACGCCAGGGCCGTTGCCGACGTGTGCAGGCGGCTCGACGGCATCCCGCTGGCCATCGAGCTGGCGGCGGCGCGGTTGAAGGTTCTGTCCATCGAACAGATCAACGCAAGGCTCGATGACCGGTTTCGGCTGCTCACTCGCAGCGACCGCGCTCCAATCAGCCGGCAACGAACGCTCGAGGAGACGGTCGACTGGAGCTACGACCTGCTTACGGAGGCCGAACGCCAGCTGCTGCGGCGGCTCTCCGTCTTCGCCGGCGGATGGACACTCGAAGCCGCCGAGCAGGTCTGCGCCGGGGACGGAATCAGCGAGAAGCACGTGCTCGATCTCATGACACGCCTCGTCGACAAGTCGCTGGTGACGGTGGTCGCCGATCACGACCCGAACCGTCGGTATCGATTCCTCGAGACCGTGCGTCACTACGCGCGCGAGCGCCTGCAGCAGTCAGGCGAAGAAGACTCGGTGCGCGCCGGTCATTTCGGGTTCTTTCTCGAAATGGCTCGACGCGCCGAGCCTGAGCTGGTGAAAGGCGAGCAGCTTCGCTGGCTCGCACGCCTTCAGTTCGAGCACGACAATTTTCGGGGCGCGCTGGAGTGGCGTCTCGGATCCGATCAGCCGGACCCTGACAGCCTGGAGCTGGCAATCGCTCTTTACTGGTTCTGGATGAAGCGTGCTCATCTTGGCGAGGGACGGCAGTTCCTGGAGCGCGCGCTTGCGCGACACCCCGGTGTCGCGCCGGCGAAGCGGGCGCAGGCGCTCATGGCGCTCGGCAGCATCATCTTTTTCCAGGGCGACTTCGGCCGGGCTGAAGGCCTGCTCGAGGAGAGCGCCACACTGGCCGATGCGGCAGGTGAGCCCTCGACAGCGGCGTTCGCCCTCGGCATCGGCACGATGGCGGCGATGGAACGCGGTGATCTGGAGGGCGCCGCGCGACGCGCGTCAGCATCCGCTGCCGCCGCCCGGGCCGCGGGCGCACCGTGGCTCGAATGCTTCTCGTTGACATACCAGGCTTACGGGGCGCTGTATGCGGGTGATGTCGATCGCGCCGGTGCGTTGCACGAGCAGGCGCTCGCGCTCCTTCGCGCGCTGGGTGAGATCTGGGCAATGGGAATCGTAATGTTCGACCTGGCACTGCTCCGCGTCGTTCAGCAGCGTCATCAAGAGGCGCGAGCCCTCTGTGGCGAGGCGATCGCGCTCGGACGCCAGTTCGGCGATCGTCGAGCCATCGCCTGGTCGCTCGGGATCCTGGCCGGCGCGGATGCAGCCGAGGGGCACTCGGCACGAGCCGCGCGCCTTCGCGGTGCGATGGAGGGACTGCTCGAGAGCATCGGCTCGTCCGTGCAGCCGACGTACACGTTGTTGATCGGCGATCCTCTGTTCGGGGGCGTGCAACAGGAATTGGGTACCGAGGTCTACAGGCAGGCGTTGGAGTCAGGCCGGGCGATGCCGGTCGGGCAGGCGATCGACTACGTTCGGGAGCAAGGCCTGATACCCTGATTCTGAAGGAGAGCACTTCCATGACGTTCACCAAGGCGCTGCGGATGCGCACCGTGGCTCTCGTCGTGGCGTTGGCGGCCTCAATAGCGGGCGCGACGGCGCAGACCGTCATCAAGCCGCCAAAGAACCGATTCACGCCGCAGCAGGACGTGGAGCTCGGTCGCGAGGCCGCGGCCGAGGTTCGAAAGCAATACCCCGATCATCAACGATGAGAAAATCGCCCGCTACCTCACGGAGCTTGGCGATCGGCTCGTGGCTGACGCGCCCCCCGAGCTCAAGGAACCGGTCTATCGAGTACTCGTTCACGCCGGTGAACCTGAAGGAGATCAACGCCTTTGCGCTGCCCGGCGGACCGATGTTCGTCCACCGCGGCATGTTCGACGCGGCGGCGGCTGAGGGCGAAGTGGTTGGGGTGATGGCGCACGAGCTCTCGCACGTGCTGCTGCGGCACGGGACGGCCAACGCGTCCAAGGCACAGAACCCGTGGCTGCAGCTGGGCCAGCTCGCTGGCGCCGTTGGCGGCGCGGTCGTCGGCGGATCAGTCGGCGGCGCGATCGCGCAGGGCAGCCAGTTCGGGCTCGGCACCCTGCTGATGAAGTACAGCCGCGAGTACGAAAAGCAGGCCGACCTGCTCGGCGCCCAGATCATGGCGCGCGCCGGCTACGATCCGCGGCAGCTCGCCCGGATGTTCGAGACGATCGAGCGCGAGTCGAAGAGCAGCGGCGGCAGCGGCCCGCAGTGGATGAGCAGCCACCCGAATCCCGGGAACCGGACGGTGTACATCACCAAGGAAGCGGAGATGCTGAAGATTGGCACTCCCGCCGACCAAAGCGGCTTCCAGCCGATCAAGGCCGCGTTCGCCGCCATGCCGCCGGCAAAGTCGATGGCCGACGTCGAGCGCGGCAAGGGCGGGGCGGGCGGCGGCCAGCAAGGCGGTCAATCCGTTGGCACGCCCGGGCAGCCGGTGCCGGCGCCGGCGTCGCAGTACCGGACCGTCAACGGCGGAAGGATCTTTCAAGCCGACGTACCGTCGAACTGGACCAGCGTGTCGTCGAACAGCTCGATCAAGGTCGTCCCGCAGAACGGCTACGGTCCGCTGAACGGCGAGGTCGTGTTCAGCCACGGCGTCGAGTTCGGCGTCGTGAAGGCGCAGTCGCGCAACCTGCAGGAGGCGACGAATGCCTGGCTGCAGGCCGTCGGCGAAGGCAATCCCCAGCTGCGCGCCGCCGGGCCGCAGCAGGCGATCCGCATTTCGCAGCGATCGGCCATTGCGACACCGCTCGTCAATCCTTCCCCGCTCGGCGGCCAGGAGCGCATCGGTCTGTATACGACGTTTCTCGCGGACGGGAGCCTCTTCTACTACCTGACCATCGTGCCCGAGGGCGAGGCGCAAAACTACCGGGAGGCGTTCCGGCGGATTGGCGAGTCGCTGCGGCTGACCGAGGTCCGGTAAGGCGCTCATCTCCTGCGGCCGGCCGGAATATTTCTTGGCCTGGACATGCCGAGGCCCGAGCTCGGCGTCCTCCCGTGGCGGATGTGGGAGCTCATCCATCGCCCCGCCGCGGTGGACGCGTCGCCGCAAACGCCACGATGAACAGCAGGCCCAGCAGCAGATCCGGCACCACCGGCATCGTGTCAGCCGCCGTGATCCGGGCCTGCACGTACAAAACAATCAACGTGATCACATAGCCCAACTTTTCGACGATAGCCGGCAGCATCAGGGGCCGAAAGCGCGCCGGACTCGACCCGATGACGAGGAAAGCGACCTGCCACGCCAGCGCCACCGCGAAAAAGCCGTAGAAGAAACCCGGATAGTCAGTCGGCGGCATGTATTGACGGCCCGTCACATCGCGCAGCCAGTACAGCGGCGTCAGTACCACGATTCCCCAAATCCCCGCGACCACGAAGACAATCCTGGCAAGTTTCACAAAGACTTCCCTCTCTACACCTGCGGTTCCGATCGGTGCAGACTCGAAGGCGGTCGGGAATATTCCTCAGGTGGCCGCGCCTTCGATGTCGTTCAGCAGCGAGTCGATCGACGCATGACGGCCGGCGGCATACGCCCGCGCCCACCGGTGCGGGCCGAGTCGCGCCCGCGCTTGCTGTTCAGCCTGGTCGCGCAAATCGCGGATCGACCTGTCCGACACGGTCGCGCCGGAGCGCTCGGTGATCGCGTCGCGGGCGCCGAGAATCCTCGCTGCCCAGGCATCGTCGCCCTTGAGCGACGCGGCGGCGGCGAGAGGGACCAGGGCGTACACGAACGCGAATTTGTCGTGCAGTTGACGGCTGCAGGTGAGGCTTTCGCGCACGAGCGCGATCGCGGCGTCGGGCTTCCCGCGCTGGACCGCGAGAATGGCATGGATGTAGAGCGGCAGGTTGAGGAACCAGGGGCCCGCATCGCGCAGGACCGCCGTGGCCTCGTCGAGAAGGCCTTCGGCGCTGTCAGCAGCGCCGGCGACGAGGGCGATGCTCGCGAGACCGATCAGCGAGTTGCCGATTCCCCACGGAATCGCCAGCGTCTTGAACGACTGGACACTTCGATCGAACAGGTCGCGCGCGGCCTCCATGTTTCCGCCGGCACGTTCGACGTGACCGAGCAAGACTTCCGCGTGAGCAGCCACCGCCGGATCGGTCGCGTCGGGCGGGCCAGCCAACGCGCTCGCCAGCACGGTGCGCGCCCGCTGCGGATCTCCCTGCACGTGCGCCATGACCGCTGAGCCGACCTGCGCCCTCGACCTGGTTGCCGGGGATAGAGCGGGAAGGTCCAATATCCGTTCGAACCACTGGAGCCCTTCCGCCGCGCGGCCACGAATCAGCCAGAAGAACAGCAGCCGCCACGCGATGTCGCACGCCGCGGCGGGCTGGCCGCGCTCGATCAGCCACGCCAACGCGCCGCGGTAATTGTCGAGATCGTCGCGAACCCGATCCAGCCACTCGATCTGCTCGAGCCCGATCAACCCGTGTTCGGCGCGCGCGGCTTCGTCCACGCAATAGCGAGCGAGTCTCTCCAGGACTTCGTCACGTTGGCCAGCGGCGGCAAGCTCGGCGGCTGCGAACGCGCGCACCGCTTCGAGCATCTGGTAGAGCGACCGCGAGGCTGCCGCAGGTTCGACTCGATGCAGCAAACTCTTGTCGATCAGGCTGGCCGTCGAGGCCAGTGCGTCGTCGAGGCTCACTGAAGAAACCGTCTCACCGAGCACCGCCGCGGCGGCCTCGATCGGAAACCGGCCTGGCAGAGCACCCAGCCGACGGAACGCCCGCTGTTCGAGCGGATCGAGCAGCTGATAACTCCACGCGACGGTCGCGTTCATCGTCTGCTGGCGCTCGGGCAGGTCGCGTGGACCGGCCGACGCGAGCAGCACGTCGTGTTCGAGCCGGTCGAGCAGGCCCTCGACGGTGAGCGCCTTGATCCACGGCGCGGCCAACTCGAGAGCCAGCGGCAGGGCATCGAGCCTGCGACAGATGGCGGTCACCGCGCCGGCATTCGCGGCGGTCAGCCGAAACGCCGGCTCGACGTCGCGAACCCGTTCGAGGAACAGTCGCACGGCGGGGGCGCGGGCGAGATCCGCCGGCGGCATCGTCTCGGCGTCAGGCTGCAGCGCCAGCGGGCCGACCAAATACAACCGCTCGCCTCGCACTCGAAACGGTGCGCGGCTGGTCGACAGCAGTCGCAGCGTTGGCGCCGATGACAGGAGCGCGGCGACGAGCGGCGCCGCGTCCAGCACCTGC
The DNA here is from genome assembly GCA_963825245.1 of uncultured Acidobacteriota bacterium. Taxonomy (GTDB): domain Bacteria; phylum Acidobacteriota; class Vicinamibacteria; order Vicinamibacterales; family CAVVIG01; genus CAVREM01. The sequence goes on along the minus strand of CAWGSJ010000004.1, from coordinate 183,029 downwards.
TCGCAGTTGTCGAGGACCAGGAGCGTAGGAGCCCGCTGATCGGTGGCGGCTTGTACCCGGCGCGGCAGGTCCACCGCCGTCACATCCGACAGACCCATCGCCTCGGCAATCACCAGCGCCACGAACGCCGGATCGTGGACGGCGGCGAGTTCGACGAAGACCACACGGCTGCCCCCGTCCGCCACGCTGTGGGCGAGCGCCAGCGCCAGGCGGGTCTTTCCGACTCCACCGGGACCGACGAGCGTGATCAACCGGGCGCCAGGGTCGCGCAGCCATTGGCGCACTGTATGGACGTCGGCGTCGCGCCCAACCAGCTCGGTCAACGCGACCGGCAGCGACGCCGTCGTCAGTTCGGTGACCGCGGTGTCGTCCGCCGAGGCCCGCGCGCTGAGCGCGAGTGCGTCGCGAGCCGGCCCCGTCAAATCGAGGGCCGCCACCAGCGCGCGTACGGTGTCGACGTGAGGCCGTCGCCGTTCGCCGCGCTCCAACGCACTGACCGCATGGACCGAGAGGCCCGCGATCGTCGCCAGCTCTTCCTGCGTGAACCCTGCCGCGACGCGCAACGCGCGCAACTGCGCCCCAAAGGATCGCGGAGCGCCGGATTTCATCGTCCGATCATCTTACTGCGTCGTACGGGTGCCGTACGGGTGCCGTACGGATGCTGTGCGGGCGTCGTGGGTGGAGGCCAAATCCCCCGTCACGCAGACTCGCTTCATGAGCACACGCCCGGCAACGACCGCGTTCGTCACAAATCCCGAAGGGTTCGTCGGTGCCGAACTGGTTTCCACCCTGGTAGCCCGCGGACTCCAGGTACTGGCGCTGACTCCGTCACCAGAAGCGGCGGCCCGCGCCCGGCATGCTGGTGCCACCGCCGTCATGGGCGAGCTGCTCACGCCGGGCCGATGGCAGGACGAGGTTGCGGCGGACTGGGTGTTCTACCTTCCTCCGCCGTTCGACTGGCGCCTCGGCTCGACACGGCAGGACCTGGCGCGCGCCCGCGTCTCAATGGATCGCAACGTCTTCGATGCGGTTGCCGCGGGCACGGCGCGCCGGATCGTCTACGTCGCGAACCTCAGTCGAAACCCTGCGACGAACGCACGGCCGATCACCGAAGACGAGCTGCCTGCTCCGTGCGGCGCGGACAGCTGGCGCACCTCGGCGCTCGACTGTCTCGAGGGCTATGTCCTCGCCGGGCTGCCGATCGTCACTGGCATTCCCGGATGCATCTACGGCAACGACGGATGGTTTCGCGAACTGGTCGTCGCGCCTGTGATGGCCGGACGGCGCGTCTGGCTCGCCGGACCCGGCGATCGGTGTGTCTCGCCTATCCATGCCCGCGATTGTGCTCGAGCGCTGGTGCATCTCGCCGAACGCGGCGAGCGGGGCCGCCGCTACTTCATCGCGAACAGCGAGCCCGCGCGGATCGATGAGCTCGCTGGCACGTTCGCGCGGATCGCCGGTCGCCGGCTGCGCATCTGGCGCCTGCCCGCGGCCGCGCGAGTCGTCGTCAGGCGGCGCCACGCCGTCTGTGCAGGCTCGGACACCCTGCTGTCGAACATCCGCCTGCGCGGGACCGGCTTTCAATTCGAGTATCCCACCGTCGAGGAGGGATGCCGCCAGATCCTGAGGACACTTCATGGATAGCACCACGATGAGCGCGCCAGCCGGCGCCACGTTCGAAGAGGTCGTTTTGCCGCATCTCGACGCAGCGTATCGCCTTGCACGATGGCTTACAGGCAACCAGCACGACGCTGAGGACATCGTGCAGGAGGCTTCACTCCGGGCGCTTCGCTACTTTCGGACGTTTTCGGGCGGCAACGGCCGCGCGTGGTTTCTGAGGATTGTCCGCAATACATGCTACGGTTGGCGCAACCACCAGCCGCCGGCACCCGTCGAGCTGTTCGACGAAGAGCAGCACAGCGGCGTCAATTCGACCAAGGATCCCGAAGCCCTGTTGATTGACGCCGCCAACGTCGAATTGATCGACGAAGCGATCCGCAGCCTGCCCGAACGGTCGCGCGAGCTGCTGGTCCTGCGCGAGCTCGAGGGACTCTCGTACCAGGAGCTCGCCGACGTCCTGGATATCCCGATGGGAACGGTGATGTCGGGGCTCTCCCGCGCCCGCCAGGCGCTCCGCCGAGCGGTCATCGTCCAGCTCGAGCTCGCTGGGCAGGAACCGGCCCTGGCGATGGCCTGAATAAGGGGAAGCATCCGCCGGCGCGCCTGAGAGGCCCGACCTACTGTAGATCGACGGTCGATCCCACCATCGACGGATGGAGTGTGCAGTGATACGGGCCGTCGGCGGCGAGCGTCATCGGCGCGCTGAAGGCCCCCGCCGCAATGTTTCCCGTGTCCAGGCGGCCGTCGTCGAGCCGCACGCGATGCGTCTGCGAATCAAGGTTGTGCCACACCACGGTTTTTCCGGGAGGCACTGCTGCCGGATTGGGGTTGAACGAACGCGAACCGTTGTCGGCGACGATGTCGATCACGATCGCGTCCGGCGGCGGCGCCGGCGACGAACCCGGACTGGTAGGCGACGGATTGTCACTCGTGCAAGCGAAAGCCGCCAGAGTGAGCACGGCGATAGCTGCGGTCATCAGAACCCTGTTCATGGTGTTCATCCTTATCGCCCGCTCACTGTCCTTCGCACGACACACGCGGGTTCCAATCGACGAACGCGCCGTTCGGGTTGTCGCGCCACGCCCAGACGTGCAACTGGTAGAAGGCCGGCAGGCCGAAACGGTTGGGGTTGTCTTCGAACTGCAGGAGCTGGCCTTCGAGGACCGGCGGATCATCCGGCGCGTGCGTCTGGTGCCACACGGCCGCCAGCACGATGAATTCGACGCCCACCAGGCGGGCGGCGCTGTTCTTGAATTCGTAGATCAGCGCTTCCGGGTGCGCCGGGTCGAGCGCGCCGTCCATGAGGAGCGGCCCGTTGATGAAGTGCACCCCCATCGCGCCCTCGAGCGGGCCACTCACGCAGCCCAGAACCGGCGCGTAGAGTCCCTCTGTGTTGCGAACATCGAGAAACGGCTCGGTTGCCTGCCGGACTTTCTCGACCAAGGCGGAGCGCGACTTCGTATCGTGCGCTGGGTGCTGAGTGGCGTGGCCGTCGCCTTGCGCACCAAACGATGCGGGAACCGGAAGGGCGAGGGCAAACAAGAGCGCAACAATCTTCGACACGTGTCCTCCGGGCTGAGAGGTTGATGAGAACGCGCCACACCCAAGCAACGCGTTGCGGATCTAAGCGTCCACACTTCATCTAACCTGCGAATCTGGCGCGTTATTCCAGGCGGCAACGCCGGTCGCCGTACGAGTGGTGTAGGAGCGCTATCGGTAGGCCGTCGTTGACGATCTCGATCACGAGGGCGTCTAGCGGCGGCGAAGGAGCGTCAGTCGGCCACTGGTGCGACCAGATCGCGTTCGCGCTCCCGGAGGCGTGCGATTTCGGAATCGGACAGCGTATAGCCCCGCCGGTGGTAGCCAACGAGCTCGCTTGAGAAGATGGTGGCGCGCATCAGCCCTCGTCGCTCATGACTGGCCACGCCGAGAAGGCCATGGCCGATCTCATGGGCCAGCACACGCCCGAGCGCCCGACCCACGTCCGACGCCGTCGTTTCGCGGCGACCAATGACGTGATCCAACTGATCGGTCGTCAACGATCTGATCAGGCTCGTGGTCGCGGCGTAGTCTAGGTGAATCGGCGAGCGCCTCGTGGCCGGCGGCCTCATCCAGGTGCTTCCCAACGTCAGCGGTCGAGCCATGGAGCGACGGCGGGGCTCGTCGCTCAAGTGGACATCGAAGGACCAGGCAATCGATGGGCAAGGAATGACGTCGACGGGGCCGGTCCACTGAATCCTCACACCATACGGCTTCCAAATCGCATCCACTTCGCTCGTCATGGACTGAAGGAGCGCGGTGGACGGCGCCGGCCAGGCCACGCGCACATCCGCCTCGACGCAGACTTCCGCGGCCGCCTGGCTCGCGATCGAGAGCGCCGCCAGCGCGAACACCACCCCGCGGACGAAGGCCGCCACCGCTCACCGTCCTTCGCACGACCATGGCTGAAGCGAGGCCGATGCGAGCAGGACTGCGGCGGTCCAGACGATGTTCATGAGATGGATCTCCAGCTGTGCGGTTGGATGAGGTTCAGCGTCCACACCCGGCCTAACTTCCAAAGCCGCAGGGATATTCCAGGGAGGCCCGACCCGCCTTCGGCTCGTTTTATGGTGTTCTGGAGGTCGCGAACGTTACCCGGCGGGACCCTGACTCACTCTTTGGTAACCACGCTGAAGCGGGTCGTGCCGAGTTCCTCGGCCCCGCGCTCAGCAGTGATCGCGATATTCCACGTGCCCCCCATCGAAAGGCGCACGATTCCTTGGTACTCTCCGGCGCTGGAATGATGAAGATTCGCCTCTGTCCGCATGGCGGGCATGTTCATCGACGGCATGGCAGGCATGGAGAACATCGCCCTGACGATCGCATCGGTAACAGGCGATCCGTCAGGCAGTTTCACGTTGACCGAAATTCGGTTGTCGCCGGCGGCCGGAGGATTCGGTACGCTGGCGAAATCGAGCGTCACCGTTCCGCTGGAAGTGGACTTCCCAGCGCCCCCCGGTGGTGCCGGGCTCGACTCGCTCGAAGCCTGATCCCCGCCACCGGCGCACGCGGTCGATGACACAACTGCCAATGACAAGGCCAGGACAGCGAGCGCCTTCGCCGGCGCGGCGCCAAACCGCTGCGGCCAGCGGCGGCGAACATCGTCGCCGATGGCGAAGAGGCATGGGATCAGGAACAGCACGTAGATCGTCGAGCTGATCATCCCGCCGAAGGTCGGCGTGGCGATTGGCTGCGTGATGTCCATTCCCGACCCACTCGCCAACATGATCGGCAGGAGCCCCAGCACCGTCGTCGCGACCGTCATCAGCTTGGGCCGCAGCCGCGCCACCGATCCTTCCACGACGGCTTCCATGTAGGTCTGTCCCGCCGGCCGGCGGGCGAGCGCTTCGCGGATGAACTCGATCATGATGATGCCGGTCTGGATCGCCACGGCGAACAGCGAGACGTAGCCGATGATGACGGCCGTCGTCATCGCGTAACCCTGATACCACTGAAGGAGGACGCCACCCACGAGCGCAAATGGTGCCGAGAGCATGATCAGCGAGCTGTCAGCCACCGACCGGAATGCCATGACCAGCAACCCGAACATGATGACGAGGGTGATCGGCACGACGATGCGCAACGTCGAGCGTGCTTCCTCGGCGTACTGGTAGAGCCCGGTCCACTCGAGCGAATAGCCGGCCGGCAGCTGCAGCTGGTCTTTGAGATGCACTCGCGCCCGGTCGACGTATTCAGGCGCCGTGATGTTGTCGAGATAGACGTAAATGTAGCCGGCGAGGTCGCCGTTGTCGTTTCGAATCATCTCCGGGGCTTCGCGCACGGCGACGTCGGCAATATCTGCCAACGAGACGGCGCGGCCATCGGCCGTGATGACCGGTGTAGCGCGCACCTTGGCGAGCGTATCGACGTACTCGGGTGAGTATTGGATCGCCAGCGGCACGATCGTCTTGTCGGATTGCCGGATGCCGACGACGTTGTCGCCGCCGAGCCCGAATTGCACGGTCGGCATGGCCTCCTCGACGGTCACGCCATGCGCCGCCATCCGCTCGAGGTCGAGTCGCGCGTCGACGAAGTAGCCGCGCGAGATTCGTTCCGCGATGACCGCCTGAGTGCCTGGGAGATCCTTGAGCAGGCCCTCGACCTGGCGCGCCACGTCTTCGATCGCCGCCAATTCAGGCCCCTTCACCTTGATCCCGACCGGCGTCTGAATACCGGTGTCCTGCATCATCACGCGTGTATTGATCGGCTGCGTCCAGCTGTTCACGTACCCGACGACCTGCATCGCGTCGTTCATCTCAGAGACGAGACGATCTTTGGTCATTCCGGGGCGCCACTGTGATCGTGGCTTCAGCGTGACCGTGGTTTCGATCATTTCGACGGGCGCCGGGTCGGTCGCGGTGTCGGCGCGTCCCAGCTTGCCGAAAACCCGCTCCACTTCCGGGAACGCCTTCAGCTTCTTGTCCATCTGCTGCAGGATCCAGCCGGCCTCCTTCGACGGCAGTCCGGGCAGCGTCGTAGGCATGTACAAGATGGAGCCTTCCTCCATCTCCGGCATGTAGTCCTTCTGGAAGCCGACCATCACGATCGTCGAGACGACGAACAGCAGTGCGCTGAGCCCCACGAATGCGTAGCGGTGCCGAATCGTGCCGACCAGCGCGTGGCGATACGCGCGGACGAAGCGGCTTTCTGTCGGCCCGTCGGCCGGGGGGATGTGTCGCTTGAACACCCAGACGATGATTGCCGGAAGCAGGAAGAGCGTGAGCAGCGTCGAGAACGCCATCGCGAACGTCTTGCTGAACGCGAGCGGGTTGAACAGGCGTCCCTCGCGGGCGCCGAGAAAGAAAATCGGCAGAAACGAAGTGACGATGATCAACATCGAGAAGAGCAGCGGTCGCGTCATGGTCGCGGTGGCGCGGATGATGGTCTCCATGCGCTCGGCCGGTGTCGCCCTCCCGCGCCTGGCCAGTTCCGCCGAGCAGTTCTCGACGATCACGATCGTGGCGTCGGCCATTTCGCCGATGGCGATCGCCAGTCCGGCCAGTGCGAACAGGTTGATTGTCTGGTCGAAAGCCGAGAGCGGCAGCGCCGTGAAGAGGGTGCCGAACAACAGGACGCAGACCGGCGCCACGGCAGCGCGCAGGTTCTTGAGCGCAAGCGCGATGACCACGATCACGACGATCAGTTCGTAGCCGATCGCCTGGAAGAAATTGGTCAGCGTGTCCCAGATCAGGGCGGAGCGATCGTAGGTCGTGACCAACTGGACACCCTGAGGCAGCGTCGGAGCGACCGCTGCCACCCTGTCCTGCACCTCGCGCGTCACCGCGAGCACGTTTCGCCCCTGCTCCATGATCACGATGCCGCCGACGACTTCACCCTCGCCGTCGAGGTCTGCGATGCCGCGCCTGAGGTCGTAGCCGACCTGCAGGTAGCCGACATCCCGCAAGTGAACCGCCTGCCCCGCCTTGTCGCGCCCGACGACGAGGTATTCGAGCTTGTCGAGGTCCTCGGTGTTCACCGAACCACGCAGCTGATACTCGCGGTTGGTCACTTCAATGGTTCGCCCGCCGGCTTCCTGGAACGCGCCCTGAAACGCGCCGATGATTTGCCGCAACGGGATGCCTCGTTCAGCGAGCAGCGGCGGCAGCAGGCGAACCTGGTACTGCTTTTCGAGGCCGCCAACCGATGCGACTTCCGCGACCCCGGCGGCCGACTGCAGCGCCGGCTTGACGGTGCTTTCGTTCAGGAGACGCAGTTCCCGGAGGTCGTGGGTGCGCTCCTTGTCGACCAGCGCGTACTGGAAAATCCAGCCGACGCTGCTCGCGTTGGGACCGATGACGACATTGGCATCTGCCGGGAGCTGCGTGCGGATGGCGTTGAGGCGGTCAGCGACGTACTGGCGGGCGGCCGCGCGGCGGGCGGCGTCGCGCAGGATCACATAGATGAACGAGTACCCCATGTGCGAGGTGCCGCGAACCGATTGGATGTCCGGCGATCCGGCCAGCGCGCGGATAATCGGTTCAGTGACCTCGGTCTCGATCACCAGCGGACTGCGCGGCCACTTGGTGTAGACGATGACCTGGGGATCAGCGATGTCGGGGATCGCATCGAGTGGTGCGACGCGAAGCGCGGTGATGCTGAGCGCCACGAGCACGGCGGTCAGCGCCCACACCAGCCAGCGAAACCGGATGACGCTCCTGATGATGGCGGCGATCATCCGTTGGCCTAAAACCCCTTCAGCTTGTGGTCGGCGTCGATGAAAAAGCTGCCAAACGTCACGACCTGCTCGCCCGCCTTCAGGCCGCTGCGGATCTCGGTATAGAGCTCTCCCTGCAGGCCCGGCTCGATCTCGCGGGGCTCATAGCGACCCTTTGCGACCTGGACGTAGACCACGCGCGTGCCCTCGGATTCGATGATCGCCTCGTTTGGCACCGAGAGGGCTTCGAGCGGCTCAGTGACGATCTCGAGCACGTAGCGTGCGCTCCCGGGATGAGCGGGCCCGGACAGTGTGGCGGTGACGAACGTCGTCGAGCCCCGGCTTACGACGCTCGTGACGCGCGCCTGGAACATCGACGAGCGCGACTCGGGAGGAAACGCGCGAACCCGCTGTCCGACTTGGACTTTCGCGCCTTCTGCAACCGGCAGGGCCGCTGTGATGCTTCGCTCTGCCTTGTCGATCCTGCCGGCCGTACGCAGCCAGACCTGAATCGGCCGGACCGACGCATCATTCAGCGTCAGCGTCAGTTCGTTCGCCTGCTGCTCGGTGATCGGCGTGCGCTTCTCGGGACTCAGACGGATGCGGTCTCTGATGCTCTGGGCGGCAGTGAGTGCGGTGATCAGGACCAGGATGACGGTCGTCGACGCGACTGCCGCATGACGTGTCTGCATGATGAAGTCTGGCTGCCGACCGGGGCGGCAGCCAGCAGCCCGCGCTCAGTGGCAGTAATTGTCCTTGCTGTCCATGATATGCGTGCCCCAGGGAAAGAGGCCGACGTTCCTGACCCGCTCGATCGAGTTGTCCATCGAATCGATGATCACGACCTCGTGATTCGTCGACTCCGCCAGGTAAATCTTCCGGTCCTGAGCGTCCGTGGTCGCCGTCTCGAGGTGGATGTTCACGCCAATCCGAAGACGGCCCGCCGGCTTGAGGCTCCCCATGTCGTACATGTAGACGAAGCCGCTCGTCGAGCTGATGACGTACGCCTTGCCGCCGGCGAAGTTGACGCCGGTCATGTCCGGCCCGGCCTCGAGAGTCGCCGCGACCGAATTCGATCGGGTGTCGATAATCGAAATCGTCTCATCGCCATTGTTGATGGTGATGCCGTACTTGCCGTCGTGATTCATGTAGATCCGCCACGGGTCGCGGCCGACGCGGATCGTCTTGATCACCTTGTCCTCGCGCGTGTCGACGACCGCGACGATCGCCAGGTCGCTGTCCGCCACGTACAGATATCGGCCGTCGATCGACGGGGCGGCGATGTTGATGCCCTTGATCTCCCCCAGGTACTTCGCCGGATCGAGCTTCGAGACAGCCGGCATGCTGCCGATCTGAATCTTCTTCAGCAACTCATGGCGGCGCACGTCGATCACGCCCAGCCAGTGAGCACCGTAGTTGCCGACGTAGGCCTTTGGTGCCGTCCGGGGTGAACGTCACGTTGAGCGGCTCGACAAACCCCGGGATCGTCTTGATCTTGCTGAGCGACTGCATGTCGATCACAGAGATGGAGTCGCCGTCCGGGTTGCCCTGGTAGTACCAGCGGCTGTCCGGCGAGAAGGCGAGATGCTCGGGAGCGATGTCGGTCGGGATCACCTTCACGAGCTGCAGCGTGCGCGTATCGATGATGAACGCCTTGTTCGCCCGGGTGCCGCCAGTGACGACGTACCGCCCGTCCGGCGACATCATCACCATGTGCGGATTCACGTTGTTCCCGAGGAACACGTTCCCGATCATCTTCTTGCTCTTGATGTCCATGAACCCGATGTCGTTCGAATCCCGGTTGACGATCATCACGACCGAAGTCGGATCGGTGATCTTGACGCCCTGCGCTTCCAGGCTGGTGGCGACCGCGGCAGCAAGCCCCGCCGCGATGCAAGTGCCGATGAAAATGCGTCGTCCCGCGTTGAACATGACTGTTACTCCTGACATGGCCCGACCCTAGAACGCCGCCTGCAGCCGCACGCCGGGCAGAAGGTAGCCGTACTTTTCCCCACCTGCCGGTGTCTCGAGTGCATGCGACAGGTGGAACGACAGCCTCAGCCGCTCGGTGAGCAGGAGGTTGTAGTAGCCCTCCACCAGCTTCTCACGATCGCCCGACTCGAGATCCATCTCCGAATAGCCGACGCCCCACGTATCCTGCGGATTGAAGATGAAGCCGTTCTGGAAGCCGACTCCTGCACTCCAATAGTGATCGCGACCATCGTCCTCCAGGTCTTGTGTTCCGTAGCGCGCGAACACGCCGAACGCGTTGCTGAGCTTCTGGTCGACGCTGATGCCGAAACCCCTGCGTGTCTCCGGCGACGAGTTATCGGTTCGGAACCACAGGCGATAGGTCCCTTCGGGCAGCGCGAGGGGGGTAAACGTGTAGCCGACCTCGCTCAACGTGAACAGCGAGTCCGACAAGTTGGTCGCATCGTTGTTGCTCTGCTGCAAGCCGAACTTGAGGCGGAAGCCGTTCTTTGGATCGAATTCCGCGGCAACGCCGGTCCCGTTGGCCGAGAGGCCGAGCATCTGATTGTTGACCAGGGCGTCGCTGAGGAACTGGGTGCTCTCGTCGTTCGAGAACGCGTTCGCGTCGAAGTAGTTGGTCAGATCCAGCCGGCCCATCGTCAGCGCCAGCCGCTGGCCGAACAGCTCGGTCCGCAGCCAGACCTCGCGGAGGTTGAGGGCATTCTGCGTTTCCAGGCGCGCCGTGTAGCCGTTGAGCAGCGTCAACGGCTGAATCTCCACGTCCGGCGTCGAACCGCTCAGGGCGACGATGTCGGCGAAGAAAACCGTGTTCTGGGCTATCCCGGCCGTGAAGAACAGGTCGGCGGATGCCAGGGCATACGCCCGGTTGTTGACCAGCGGATCGTCGCCCTTCGTTCGCTTGGCAAACTGCGTCGTGATAGCCGCATCGACGCCGATTTTCACGCTGTTTTCTTCGGCATCGGCCAGCGCTTCTTCGATCTTCTCGTTGATCGTCTGCCTGCGGTAGACGCGCTCGCGTTGATAGGTGACGGCAGGCTTCGACCCCGGAACCTGTTCATCGTGTTCGTTCCCGTCTGCGTCAACGAACACCTCGACACGCCGGACGCGCGTTTCCGGCTCGGACAGAACGGTGTTCGATTCCAGGTCGGTCACGCGCTGCTTGAGGTCCGACACCTGCTGCAGCAGCTCTTGCCGCTCCAAATCGGCGGCCTGCGCGGCGGACGCGGCGTCGAGGGTGATATCGAGCTGGACGGTCTGATCCGCCGTCACCGCGACGCCCGGGCGGCGGAACGCGGTCAGTCCCGCCGAGACGACAGTGATGGTGTAGGTGCCGACTGGAAGCGCACCGAATGCGTACGCGCCTTGCGCGTCGGTCGTCGCCTCGAAACGCGCACCGGTCGTCGCATCGACGGCCACCACCGCGGTGTCGGCGACGGGCGCCTTGCTCGCTCCCCGAACCGCTCCGCGAATGCCGCCCCGTTGATCCATCTTCATTTGCGGCATGTTGGGCTGCTGCGCAGCCTGACCGGCGGCTGCCTGGCCGAATGCCTGTCCATTGACCCCGAAGAGCAGGGACACGACGGCCACGGCGAACGCTGGCCGGTACCAACGAGACGTCATGCATCGTCCTCCACTTTGTCTTACCCGAGGGGCTTCGCCCCTCGGACTCCCCGACACGCTCTCTCGCGCGCCGCGCGGCCGGCGCGCTCCGTTCGCGTGGCTCGCTCGCGCGCTCGCTCGCGACGAGGTCCAGCTAGTTTGAGATAGCTTCTAGCGCTGGATCTGCGCGCTGATCCTCGCAATCGTAGGCGCAGGAGGTGCGGCTTGCACCTGAAGACTTCCTGAACGTTTCGTCAGAAACCCGAGGGGCTTCGCCCCTCGGACTCCCCTACACGCTCGCTCGCGCGCTCGCTCGCGGCGCAGGTCAGCTCGTTATACTGAGATCGCTTCTTTCGACTTTGTCAGATTCGGACGAAGCGGGCTGAAACTGGCCGGGCGCGAGCCCGTTCGGAGGCGCGCGCGGCAGTGTGCCGGAAACCGTGGCGCAGGCGGGCAGAAAATCCGCGTGGGGTGACGAAGTTGAGGCCCCGCGCTGCCGCCGACACACGGCCTGCGCCGCGGTTTCCCGCGCGCCGGAGACGGGTCGCGAACGGGCAGTTTCAGCCCGCCCCAAGAGATCAGACAATGGCGAACTAGTGGCGGATCAGGGCGACTACGGCGTCGGACGGGACGCCCTCGATCAGGGCTCCCGCCGCCAGCGGTATGGGTCGGCGCAGCAGGAACGCGTGCGGAAATCGGCTGTCATAGGCATGTAGCCAGAGCAGGGGCTCCACCTTGCCCCCAGGCAACCGCGCGACGATCTGGAATGACTGGCCCGGCGCCAGTTTCTCGGGGATGAGCCCGTCGAGCGTGAAGGCGCGATCCACCACCCAGCGATGTCCGGCGTGCTGGCGGGCACGGGCTTGAATTCGGGCGGCTTCGGCAGCATATCCGGATTGTTGCCACGGCGAATGCCACCATCGACCCACTTCGTGATCAACTCGATTTGCTCCAGTCCCTTCAGAAATATCTGGGCGTCTGGGGACACATGCTCGTGGCGAGCAGTGACCTGATCGACTTGATGCACGAGCATCCGTTCCTGGCCGACGGAGGGCCGCGCGTCGAATTCGAGCTCGTATTTCCCCGGCCCGGGATCTATCGAATCTGGGTGCAGTTCCAGAGCGACGGTGTTGTGAACACCGCGCATTTCGACGTGCCTGTTGGCTTTTGAGATAGCTTCCAGCGGGCTCGAACAGGCGGGCCACGTCATGCCTGCGCCGGGCTAGCAATCGTGTGGGGACCGGTGACCCTGAACTCCTGGAACCTGTTCAATTTCCACGCTTCCCACAGCCCGATCCCGATGATCACGAGGCCGATGATGTTCTCGACGCCCGCGAGAAATGGCGCCGCCGCCGCCAGCGCGATCAGGAAGACCGAGCCCAGGAAGAGGTCGCGCATGGTCGCGGGTTCTTCCGGGTCCGCGACGGCTGAGAAGTCCGCGTCCACGTCCGACGTGTTGGCCGCGTCTTCCTCGACAGCCTCAGGCTTGAGGATTTCCTGGACAATAGGCGGAATGTAGGTCGAAACAATCGCCAGATACGTCAGGGCGACCGCGAGAACCTGGTAGGCCTTTCCTCCGCGCCCGTTCGATCCCCACCGAACCGCCATGCCGACACCCCAGCCGACGGCGATCGCAATCAATCCAAACTCGTACCCGGTGACAGCTGAGACCAGAAAGTACACGAGCGAACCGACGAAGGCGGCGCCCAGGCCAGCCCCGAGGGCTCGCACGACCCGGCCGCCCGAAGAGCCTGCCGTGAACCGCGCTTGGATATCGCACTTGCATCGTTCGCACACGGTCGCGCCGTTCGCGTCGTAGTAGTACCCGCTCAACGGAACACGGCACTCGGCACAGAGGGCTCCGTCCGGCAGGTTCTCGAATTCGGCACGATCGAACTGCGGCTGCTGGAAGGCGGTCATGCCTGCACCCACGCACCCCGGCTGGACGCAGCCGAAGCGGCGAAAAACGGTCAGGTTTGAGGGGAGGAGGCGAGTATAGCATCCAGCCCGGCGTGAGGGACGCCAGGCCTGCCTACCGAGGGTTATTGGCTGGCAGTCGCGGGCAAAAGTGGGTGCCGAGACTGCCAGCCGACGCGTTTTCTAACGCTTCTTGCCAGCCTTCCGCTTGGCGGCCTTCCGTTTGCCACCGCGCTTGGCGGCACTCTTTCGGCCGCCCGTCTTCATCTTCTTTTTCCCGCGCTTTTTCTTCCCGCCCTTCCGGGCCGCGGCCTTCCGTGCACCGGACGACTTGGCGCTCGCTTTCCGGGCGGCCGCCTTCGGGGCGGGCGCCTTCCGGGCGGGCGCCTTCCGGGGAGCCGCCGCGCTGCGGGCCCGGGCGCCGCCGCTTACCCGGCCGGTCGCCTCGCCGCCCTCACCCAAATCGAGGTCCGCATCACCCCCGGCGCCCATTTCCGCCGTTTCTGCCCCGCCGCCAATCTCGTCGTCCGGCAATCCCAACCCGCTGTCGTCGAAATCATCCTGCATGGAGCGCCTCTCGTAGGGGGCTTATCGGCCCCGAGAATAGAGCGCCTACTGTTGACCAGCCTGCACGCCACTGTCAAATGGCATAGAGATCGAGCACGCGTTCGATGGCGCGGCGGCAGACCGCGCAGAACGGCACCTCGTCGCGCGTGAACATGATGCAATCGGCCTGGGGGCGGAAGAAGCCTTTCGCCTCGTAATTGGCTCCTTCGAACGCACCGACGACTGCGGCGTGAGGACCCTTGCCGAGCAGCGCCATGTCGTGCGCCATCTGCTCGCGGAAGAGCGCGTCCATCTCGCTCTCGGGGCGATTCTCGGCGCGGATCCGGCGCCGGCGTTCCTGGATGGCGATCGAATCCTTCTCGTACTCTTCCTTTGGCCACGGCGTCGGCAGCGCCGTTCCCGGCTTGACGAGATCTCTCCACTTGAGCGCCGCCGGATCGAGCAGCGCGGTGACGTTCGGCTCCCACGGTTCAATCCGATCGGTCGCCGGCAGGTACGCGACGTCGGATGTGTAGTACTCGTCCGCGAGCGCGGCAAGGTGATGTCCGAACTCGTGGATGAAGATGTACGGCGCCCACACGCTGTCGGCGGCCACCGTACTGTACAAGCCGTAGATGCCGCCGCCGCCGTACGTCGCGCTGTTGGTCAGGATCTCGACCACGTCGTACGGCGCGTTGGCGGCCAGGTCGCGAAACGCGCGGTTGTCGAAGGTGAGGATGTAGCGCTCGGAATCGAAGGCGTCATACGAGGCGCCGACCGGCGTGCGGCGGTGAATGCCTTGCGACGGCCGCGACACCCCCGACTGCGGAGCCGGCGGCACGAGGCCCCACACGTTGATGTCACGCTCGCGTTCCTTGAACGGCGAGGTCGCGAACAACACTCGCATCAGGCGGCGCGCATCGCGCTCGAACTTGCCGCGTTCGGCGGCGGTGTACCCGTCGCCGAGAATCAGTAGATCGAGCTTGCGGGCCGGATCGCCCACGTCGTGGAGGCGCATCAGCGCGCCCGCCGGGGAGGGCGATGCGCCACGGATAACAAACTTGTCTGCTGGATCGATGGCGAGCGTCCAAATCGGTTGGAAGGCGTTCTTCGCGTCGCGTTTCTTCACGACGACGCGCGCCGGTTTCTCGACCGCTGGAAACCGAAGGGACTCGGAGAAGGTCCGGTTGATCGAGCCTGCCTCGGCGGTGGTTTCCCACTCGCCGTAGATCGAGCTGAATCCCCGCGAGTAGAGGGTCTTGCCGCTACCGGCGTCGATGACCTCGAAAAAATACTTTCCGAGGTTCGTCTCGTCGAGCGGGCGGGACGGATTGCCGGCCCACGGCAACGGCTCGACGACGACCCGGTCCAGGCTGAAACGCTCTTCCTTGCTGTTGCCCGTGTGGTAGTAGTCGACCCGCATCGTCTCCCCGGCGAAGGCAGACGCGGCGTTCACTGCGAGGGCGGCGAACACGATGCACGCACACTGGTTCATGGCATCCGTTCCTCGATCGGGCCCCATGCGCCGTCGCGCAGCGCAAAGCGCCGCTCGTACTGGATTGGGTCGGGGCTGTCGTCAACCGGCATCACCAGGACCCGGCTGCCATTCTCGTCGACCACCGCCGGTTCCCGGCGCGCAACCCGCCGGGCGGCCGCCCATGCGAGCGCGTTGTCCACGTCCGCGTGCCGTTCGAGCTCGCGCAGCGTCACCCATGTCGGCGGCGGCAGGACGATCTCACGGTTGGAGGCGCGAGCGATGGCCTCGTGCGGCCTCATCCAGACGCCGTCCGTCGTCTCGCGATCGTCGTGCGCCGGTACCTGTCCTTCCGGCACGCGTGTCATGAAGAACCGCGTGTCGAACCGGCGGCCTTCGACGGGCAGCGGCGGTGTCACCCAGTGCGCAAACAGAAGCAGCGCATCGAGGGCCACCCGCAGCGACTCGGCTTCGGCAATCGCACGCAGCGTTCGGCCACGCGCGTGCACCGCGGCGCGATGATCCGTGAATCGCTGATGCGAGCCGCCCTCGGCGAGCGAAACAAATCCGCCGGCCGCTCGCCGCGCGACGAGAACGCCGGCCTCTTCGAACAACTCACGCACGGCCGCGATGTGAAATGCCACAGCCTCGGGCCAGGGAAGATCCGGCAGTTGCCGGGCGGCGTGGTCGAGGCCATCGCACCAGTCGCTGGTCGCCAGCTCGCCGTCGGCCTCGTCGACGCGCCCGCCCGGAAACACATGGGCGCCCCGGAAGGCGGTTCCGGCATGGCGCCGGACCATGAACACCTCGGGTCCGCGCGCGCTGTCGCGAAGGACGATGACCGTCGCGGCGGGCCTGGGCGCTTCTTCCGACACGAGAGAACCATAGCACGGCGCTCGAGCGGCACGAATTCGGAATTTGGAATTCGGAATTCGGGATGCGCCCTGTCACGCGGTACGCATTCCGACTTCCTAATTCCAAATTGCAATACGTGCTTACAATCTTGACGTCCGCCTAAAGGCGGACGCTACGGGAAGGGAGCCATAGCGACCGGGCGGTCAGCTCGCGGTGATCGAGGCCGGCGGCGCGATCCAGCTTCGCGACGATGTCGGGCAGCTCGGTGCGAAAGCGCCATTCGTCCGACCGTCCGCCTGCTGCTGAAAACGCGGACTGCCACGCGTTCCACCACGGCGCGATCGAACGAGCGACAGGCTCGACCACGAGGACCGCATCGCCGCGGGCGGCGCGATCGAGGAAGCGCTGCAGCAGGCGATCGCGCGTGTCGCCAGGCAACTCATTCACGGAAAATGCGGCCAACAAAGCCGCGCCAGGTGGCCACACAGCCGAAGCCATATCGTCCTGGCGCGCCCGGACGGGCACGCCGAAATGACGGTAGGTGCGTGATGCCTCGGCGATCGACCACGGGGTGCGATCGATCGCGATGGCCTGACGAATCGTGGAGTCCTGCTCCGCCCATGCCGCCCCCGAGGCGCCGGTTCCACAGCCGAGGTCGACGAGCACGGATTTTCGCGCGGCGGCCGCGTCGATTCGGTGAACCACTGCCTTGACGATCAAGTAGTGAAGGGGGCCGTAGAACAGGGCGAACGCGGCGCGTTTCCCCGCGCCGGCCAGGGCACCGCCGTGATGAATGGTCCTGCGACGCTCGATATAAGTAGATGACAGGGCGCGAAGCGCGCGGGAGACCTCGGCAAAGCGCAGATCAGAAAGATGCCGGGTCTCGAGGTCGTGAATCCAGGTGTCGAACACTGCCATTGCGCGCAGGTCTATTATCAGCTGAGCCGTTTCGGGCGGTATCGTGCTTGCTTATCGCTGAGGTGCCGAGCCTGTAAGGGTCGGCCCGCATGTGTTCGTTGCTCTCGATGGAGGTTTGGATGCGCACGCTGCGAATGTCGATCGTTCCTGTCCTGGTCGTCCTCACGGTATTCCCATCGCTTGCGGCCGCCGACGAACGGCATGCCGTCGCTCCGGCAGCGCTGGCCGCAGCCGTCGCGAACCACTCCGCGAAGCAGGACGCCGACCGCGAGTCGATCCGCCAGGCGCTCAGCCGCCCTGAAGTCCGCGACATCGCGGCCCGGACCGGCGTCGACATGGCGCGCGTCGCCGCCGCGGCCGAAACGCTCAGCGGCGCGGACCTCGAGCGGGCAGCTGAAGCTGCCCGGCAGGCGAACGACTCGATCGTCGGCGGCGCCTCGAACGTCACGATTTCGACGACGACGATCATCATCGCCCTGCTCGTCGTGATCCTGATCATCGTCGCGGTCGACTGAGGCTGTCGCGGGCGTGACGGCCCTTTCATCCTTCCTCGTCGCGCTGACGCTGAACGTCCCATTTCTTCCGCAGACACCAGCGCTGTGCGGCGGCGCGTCGGTCGCCATGGTCTTCCGGTACTACGGCGATCGCCACGCCGACGTGCAGCAATTCGAGCCGCTCGTCGATCACCGCGCAGGCGGCATTGCCGACGACGTCCTCATCGAAGCGGTACGACAGCGCCGCTGGCGCGCCGTCCCGTTGCAAGGCTCGATCGACGTCCTGCGCGATCATCTGGCGGCGGGCGCGCCGCTCGTGCTCCTCCTCGAGGATCGGCCGGGCCGGTTTCACTACGTCGTCGCGGTCGGCGCTGACGGCGAAGGCGTCGTCGTTCACGATCCGACCTGGGGACCGTGGCGGCATCTCGACCTCTCGGACTTCACACGGCGCTGGGCGGCAGCCAGATTCTGGACGCTGCTCATCCAACCCGAGAGCGCCGATCCGCAGAAACACTCCGCGGCCGCACAACCTGAGCCGATTGGCCCTGCGGAAAAGTCGAGATGCGACCGGCTGCTCGATCAGGCCGTGGACGAGATCGGCCGTTCCGGGTTGTCATCGGCCGACGAAACCCTCGGCCGCGTCATGCATGAGTGCCCGCAATCCGCAGCGCCCGTGGCGGAGCTCGCGGCCATTCGATTCGCGCAGGAGCGATGGGACGATGCCGAAGCCCTCGCCGAGCGCGCGGTCGGCATCGACGCATCGAACACGTACGCATGGGACGTGCTGGGGTCTGCCCGGTTCATCCGCGATGATGCCGCAGGCGCGCTGAGCGCATGGAACAGGGCCGGGAAGCCGACGCTCGATTCGGTCGTGATCGATGGGCTCTCGCGAACGCGCTACTCGCTGGTCGCAGAGGTCGCCGGCCTGACGCCCAACACGACGCTGACCGCGCGCGACTATCAGCTGGCGGAGCGGCGCTTGCGCGAATTGCCCGATCAGCTCGCGGTCCGCGTCGGCTACACGCCGGAAGCCGACGGATTCGCGACCGTGCGTGTCGCAGTCGCCGAGCGGGCGGCACGGCCGTACTGGCTGACCGTGGGAGCCCGCGCGGCGATCGGGAGAGAAGTGCGCGCCACCCTGCCCGGATGGGCGGGGCAAGGCGAGGTCTGGACCGCAAGCTATCGGTGGTGGTCGAACCGGCCACGGGTCGGCCTGGATTTCACCGCGCCCCGGGTGGGCGTCCTGAGGGGCGTCTCGAAGGCGTCCGGATCGTGGGAACGCGAAACCTATGCCGTCGGCGAGGTCACGCGGCTGCACGGCGGCTTCGCGACCGCCGACTGGCTCGCCCCCGACCTCAGGTATGAGCTCTCGTTCGGCGTCGACTCGTGGAACGGTTCGCGCCGGACCGCTTCGCTTGGAGCCAGTCTCGAGAGACGCTTCCTGAACGATCGCCTCGCGCTTGCCGCCAGCGGCCAATTCTTCGCGCCACTTTCGGCCGGCCCGGGCTTTTCCACCGGATCACTGGCGGCCGGTTATCGAACGTCCCGCCGCGATGCCGGTCTCGTTCATACGATCGCCGCTGGATTGGACGTCGGCAGCGCGGACGCACCGCTCGCGTTGTGGTCGGGCGCCGGCGAAGGCATGGCGAGGCCGCATCTGCTCCGCGCGCACCCCCTGCTCGTCGGCGACGTGGTGAGCGGCCCTGTGTTCGGACGGAGGGTCATGCACCTGACGGCGGAGAGCCGACGCTGGTTTTCGGCGCCGGCGTTGATTCGACTCGGCATCGCCGGATTTGCCGACGTGGCCGGCGCGTCGCGCCGGCTTCAGGGCGACGACGCCATGACGCACGTCGACGCGGGAGTCGGAATACGCCTGCGGCTGCCCGGCGCCGGCAACGGCCTCGTCCGCGCCGACTACGCGCGCGGGTTACGCGACGGGCGCCAAACCGTCAGCGTCGGCATCATCGCCGATCGCTAACCGCTAAGCCCTTACCTGGTCGCCTCGATCATCACGTAGACAGTCAGGAACAACATCGCATTGGGCACAGCCGACCACCAGAAGGCCATGCGCCATTCGCGGCGCTCGAGGCCTGGGCGTGGCGCGCGGCCGGTCCACCGCAGGAACAGGATGGCGACCAATTCGATCGCGAGCGCCGAGAGCAGGCCGGCGACGAGAATCGACGCTCCGTAGTTGTCGGGCATGACACCGCGGCGGACCATCGCTTGATTGAGGCTCGCGAGCCATAGCCACCAGATCGCCACCGTCCAGCCGGCGGCGAGCCAGTGCAGCGACTTTCCGAACACGCGCACAGACGAAGGTTCGGAAAAGTCGGTCATGGCAGCTCTCACGAACCGGAACGGCGGGCCTCGGCGAGCCCCTGCCGGGCGGTTTGAGACGCCGGATCGAGCCAGAGCGCCTCGGCGAAGAATCCCGCTGCGGCCGCTCGATTGCCTTGCGCTAGCTCCAGCACACCGAGATTGGTATACGCGGTGCTGTCGTGCGCGTTGAGGCGCAGTGACGTCTCGAATGCGTTCCGGGCGGCGGCGGTTTGACCGAGCCTGGTCTGCGCGGCGCCAAGAAGATCGTATGTCGGTGCGTACGCAGGATCCGCCGCGACCGCCTGCTCCGCCAGCCTGACGGTTCCCTCGGCGTCGCCGCGCAGGAATCGCAACACCGCCCCGAAGTAGTGCGTCACGGCACGCTGCGGCGCAATGCGATTGAGCTGTTCGACGACGAGCCCGAGCTGGACCGCATCGCCGGCATCCGCGACCAGGGTGGCTTCCTGCTCGAGCGCGGCAACTTGGACCGGCGCCATCGACGACGCCTGCTCCGCGGCGGCCAGGGCCGCATCCATCGCCCCGCTCGCCGCGAGCAGCTTCGAGCGAGCGATCGACCAGGCCGGCGTCGCGGCTGGTCTCTCTTTCAAGTCGGCGAGCGCATCAGTCGCGCGCCGCGCCATGATGGCCGCGCGAGCAAAACCGTCGAGCGCGGCAGCATCTGACGGATCGTGCGCCAGCGCCCTCAGGTAATCGTCGTAAGCCGTGGCGAAAAAGTCGGACCGGAACATCATCGCGCCGCGATTCCGCCACTGGACGGCCGTGGCAGCGTCGAAGGCGGCCCGGATCGGCGGAGGCCGGTCCGCGTCGGCGAGCAGCCCCCGGATGTTCGAAGCATTCTCTCGCGCCGCGCTGCCGTGGAGATCACCCGGCGCCGAGAATTCCAGCGTCATGCGATCGTCGTCCAGGATAGCGGCGCCCTCTCCATAGCGCGCCAGTTCGGCCGGGCCGCCGGCAAACAGCGACAGGAGTGAAAACGGTTCGACCGCGCCGACACTTTCCAGATCCCCGGCGATGCGGTCGTTCGACCAGCCACGCGCGATCATCCCGATGCGCCCGACGATCGGATCGGCGCTGGCGACAAACAGCGCGTCGTTCTCGCCGACGAGCCAGATCGTGCCGTCCGGAAAAACGGACGTGAAGGTCGCGGCAATCGAACGCAGGTCGCGGTCACTGATGTTGTAGATGTTCGCCCACTGGCAGATGACGCCGCCCGGCGCCAGTCGAGCACGTGCCGCCTCGAAAAACTCCCGGGTGAAGAGCGCGGCTACCCCGGCGATCCAGGGATTCGACGGCTCCGACACGATCACGTCGTACCTGGCCGGCGTCAACTGCAGGTGTGAACGGCCGTCGGCGACGATGATGCGCGCGCGGGGATCCGCGGGGGCGTCGTGGTTCTCAACAGCGAAGTGCCCCGAGGCCTCGACGACGTCGGGTGAAATTTCGGCGACGTCTATCCGTTCGACGGGATGACGGAGCGCCGAGCCCAGCGTGACGCCGCTGCCCATCCCGATGATGAAGACGGTTTTCGGGTTCCCGTGCAACAGCAGCGGCAGGTGGGCGATCGCGCGCTGCGTCAGCATGTCGCTGCGGTTCGACGCGTCGGTCTTCCCGTCGATCGCGAGCGAGAGCGTGCCGGTGAGCCTCTTCACCGATACGGTGGCGGCGGCGCCTTCGCGGTAGTAGAGGAGAGTGCCGGCCTTGAGCTGGGTGATCAGATCGAGATCCCCGGGCACGAACGGCGCGTACATGTATGCGCCGCTGGCCAGGAGCGGCCGATCCCACTGGGGGAACAGCAACACGAGCAACATGGCCGCGGCGGCGCCCAGCAGGCTCGCAACCCTGGCCCGGGTCGTCAAACGGCCCCCGATGACGACGATCACGCTGGCGGCCACGAGCATCCCGGCAACGAGCGTCATCGACCGCTGCAACCCGAGCAGCGGGATCGCGACGAAGCCGGCCGCAAGCGATCCGGCAACCGAGCCGACCGTGTTGACGGCGTAGACGATTCCGAACCTGCCCGGAGCAGCCTCCGGCTGCGCGCGGAGCGTTGCGAGCGCGAGGGGAAACGCCGCGCCCAGACAGATCGCGGCCGGGATGACGAAGGTGGCAGCCAGGATGACACCGCCTGAGGTCAGGCTCGCGTACTGCCCTGGAGCAGCCGCGAATCGCTCGGCGACCGCGCGAGGAAGCGCACCGCCGGCGAGAAACGAGGCGGCCGCGACCGCCGCGCTCGCGGACACGAGCGCGATCGCCAGCCATGCGGCCGGCTCCCGTGCGCGCCCGGCCATCCATGCGCCCGCCGCCGAACCCATCGCGAGGCCGAGGATCAGCGCGGCAATCGTCGCGGCGAAGGCGTAGGTGGTCGGGCCGATCGTCATCGCCAGCACGCGCGTCCACGCGATCTCGAACAGCAGCGCCGCGAACCCGGAAAGGCCCAGCGCTGCGGCAGCCAGCGAGAGCGGCATTTGCGCCATGACGGGCTCGACGCGTTTAACACTCTTCTTTGTCGGCGGCATGTTGTCTTCGGCCCTGGCGACCAGAAAAACCAATGCCGCTGCCGCGGCGCTGGCGCCGACGGCGATCAGGACGGCTCCGGAAACGCCCACGGTGGGGATGAGCACGAAGCCCGCGAGCAGGGCGCCCGCTGCCGCGCCGGCCGTGTTCCACGCGTAAAGTGCGCCGGCCGCACGCGCAGCAGGCCAACGGCTTCGCGCCGTGAACCACCGGACTGCGACAGGAAATGTCGCGCCCAGGGCAAGCGCGGGTACGAGGATCAACAGGAACGACACGCCGAGCCGCACGATCGGAAACAACAGACCTGGTTCGCCGTTCTGGTAGGCCCAGGCGAGCACGGGCGCGGTCGCGCGCAATTCGACCGGCAGGACGAGCGCGAGCGCCGCGACCGACACCTCGAGGAGAGCATAAGTGTACAGACACTGGCGGAGCGTCAGCCGCGCCGCGAGTCGACCCGCAACCGCCGCGCCGATCGCCAGACCGCCCATGAACGCGGCGACGACGGCGCTGGCGGCCGCCGTCGTGTGTCCGATGTGGAGCGTGAGAAGCCGTGTCCAGCTGACCTCGTAGATGAGGCCCGCGACACCGGAACACGTATAGGCGACGAGGAACGCGGCCTGGGATCGGCGCAAAGGGCACGCCGACGATACCTGTTTTTCAGACGCGCTGCCAACGGCCGGCGGCTCACGATCGGCGCGACCGGGCCTTCGCGATGCGGCGCCGCCTCGAGGGAACGCGGCGGGCGGCAACCTCGATCACGCCGCGACGGTGCAGATCGACCAGTCGCTCGACGAGATCAGGTGAGTAGGCGCCCTCCCGGGCTTCGCGACGCATGGTCTGCCACGCGGCCTCTAGCGAAAGTGCACGGCGATACGGCCGGTCGCTCGTCAGGGCGTCGAAGACGTCGACGACGGTGACGATCTGAGCGACGAGCGGGATGCGATCACCGCACAAGTGATCCGGATAACCGCGGCCATCCAGTCGCTCGTGATGGTGGCGCACGATCGGCCGCACCGCCTCCAGCGACTTGACCGGGCGGCACAGCTCGTCGCCGATGAGCGGATGGCGCTTCATCAACTCGTACTCGCGCGCGGTCAGGCGCGCCTTCTTGAACAGCAGCTGATCAGGAATGCCGATCTTGCCGATGTCGTGGAGGAACGCGCCCCGCTGGAGCGTGTCGATGTCGGCAGCGTCGAGGCCGAGGCTAGCGCCGAGCGCCGTCGCGTAGCTCGCCAGGCGCTCGCAATGTCCTTCGATGCCGGAATCCCGCGCTTCAATCACGCGGCCTAGCGCCAGCACGAATGCTTCCGCCGATTCCAGTTCGTCGGTCATCCGCTTGATACGCACCAGCGATCGGATTCGCGCGCCAAGCTCCTCGGTGTCGATCGGCTTGTCGAGGAAATCGTCCGCTCCCGCTGCGATGCCGGCCATGCGCGTCTCGCGATCACCACGGCCGCTCATCAGGACAACGGGGATGAACCGCGTGTCGGCGTTCTGTTTCAGCTCCGCGCACACCTCGAGACCGGATATCTCCGGCATGACCACGTCGAGCAGCACGGTATCGGGTGGCTCGTCCTTGGCGATCCTGATCGCCTCGTTGCCACTCGTCGTCGTGACCACGCGGTAGTCGCGCTGGAGGAACGCCCGCAATCCGGAAAGATTTGGTTCGTGATCGTCGACGACAAGGACCTTCGCAGGTGTGACCATTAGAGTCCCTCCAGGCATTCGTTCGACGGGGTTCCAATGGTCAAGGCGGCCACCAGATCACGAAACTGACGCTGAACCGCTAAGCTTCAGCGGCTCAGCAGTTTCACTCTGTCGTGCTTCGCTACATGGTCAAAGTTGATCCCCGAGGCTGTATGGATCGGTTGCGGAGAGGGGAAAAGGTTACGCGGTCATGGCGGGCCTGAGAGGCCCGCCCTACCTATGGCGGAACCTGGGGGCGGATGTCGTTTCTCCACGTAGATGGCCGTTCTGCTTGCCACGTCAACAGACTGCGAGCTTTTTGAGGCAAGCCCGTTCCCTGCCATCCTCAGCCGCCTGGCCGACGATGTTGTGATCGCGGTCAATCGAAAAGCGCTCGAGATCGTCCGCATGTCCGCCTCGGACGTCGTCGGACACAGGGTGACGGAGTTCTACACCAACCCGGAGCAGCGCGCCGGCCTCGTCGAGCGCCTCAGGCGCGATGCGCAAAGCTGATGACGTCCTGCTGCAGATTGGCCAATCCGCCAGCCCGACCCGCTGGCTGCGCGCCTCCTCGAGCCTCGTCTCGGTGGAGGGCGAGCCGACGGTCCTGTCGGTGTTCAACGACGTCACTGAGCAGGTGAATGCCGAGCATGCCCTGCGGGCGAGCGAGCAGCGGCTGGCAGAGCAAAGCGAGGCGCTGACGACGCTGACCGCCCAGCAGACCTCGCCGGCACCCTGCTTTGAGAAGCGTCTCGCAGAACTGCTCGAGACGGCGGCGCGAACCCTTCATACGGAGCGCGTGAGCGTGTGGCGCTTCGGCGACGATCGCATCCATCTGAGGTGCGTCGATCTGTACGAGCGCACTCCTGAGCGCCACACCTCGGGCGACGTGCTTCCCCGCGAGCAGAGCCCGGTGTATTTCGAGGCAATCGAGCGGGAACGTGTGATCGCGGCCGTGGACGCCCACACGGACGAGCGCACGCGCGAGTTCGCGGACGGCTATCTCCAGCCGCGCGGGATCGGCGCGATGCTCGATGTGCCGCTGCGGCAGCGCGACACGACGACTGGCGTCCTGTGCGTCGAGCACGTCGGCGCGGCACGCGAATGGACGGTCGACGAGCGGAACTTTGCGCTCTCAGTCGCCAACCTCGTGACCGCGGCGATCGCGGAGAACGAGAAGGAACAGGCAGTCCGCCGGCTCGCAGAAAACGAAGCGCGGGTGCGGCTGGTGCTCGACACGGCGCACGATGCGTACGTCGGCATGCTCGCGGATGGTAAGGTCGTCGCCTGGAACCTCCAGGCGGCGGCGACATTTGGCTACACGCGCGAGGAGGCCATCGGCCGGCCACTGGCGGAGCTGATCATCCCGGCCAATCTGCGCGAAGCGCACCTTCGCGGCCTCGCCAGGTTTCTGGCGACGGGCGAAGGACCGATTCTGAACCGTCGGCTCGAGCTGATGGCCCTGCACCGGGACGGCCGCGAGTTTCCCGTCGAAGTCACGGTTACGAGCCCGGTTCGATCGGACGGCGGGACTTTTTTCGGCGCGTTCCTGCGTGACATCTCGGAGCGGCGCCGGCACGAAGCGGAGTTGCGGCAGGCCAAGGACGCCGCCGAATCGGCCACCCAGGCAAAGAGCGAGTTCCTGGCCAACATGAGCCACGAGCTGCGCACACCGTTGAACGGCGTGCTCGGCTACGCGCAGCTCCTGCAGCGCGACCGCGACCTGGCGCCGCCGCAGCGCGAGGCACTTGACGCCATTGCCACCTGTGGCGCCCACCTGCTGGATCTCATCAACGACGTCCTGGACTTGTCGCGCATCGAGGCCCGTCGCATCGATCACGACCCGGCCCCTACCGACCTGCGTCGACTCGCGGCGGATCTCGAGCAGATGTTCGCCAACCAGCTGTTGAAGAGGCAGATTCGCTTCGCGCTGCGCATCGACGAGGCGGTGCCGGGCTTCGTGTTCGTCGACGGGCGCCACCTGCGACAGGTGCTGTTCAACCTGCTCGGGAACGCCGTGAAGTTCACGGCGCGCGGCGAGATCGGACTCAACATCGGCGTTGATACGTCCGCCGGCCACGCGCTCACGTTCGACGTCACCGATACCGGCTCAGGCATCGAGACGGCAAGCCTCGAACGGATCTTCGAGGCGTTCGGCCAGACGGACGCGGGGCGGGCGGCGGGCGGCACCGGCCTGGGCCTGACCATCAGCGCGCGTCTCGTGCGCACCATGGACGGGGAGCTGAAGGTGGAAAGCACGCCCGGCCACGGCAGTCGGTTCTACTTTTCGCTGCCTCTGACGCTCGCCGCCGAGCCGCACTCGTCAGCGCCGACCGACGATGGTCTCGGCATCGATGCACGGCTGGCGCCGGGCGTGGCGCTGACCGCGCTGGTCGCCGACGACAACATCATCAATCGCCGTGTCCTGGCGAGCATTCTCGAGAGCGCCGGCGCACAGGTGATCACGGCGACCGGGGGCGTGGAGGCGGTGAGGCTCGCGACGGAGCGGCGGCCGGATGTGGTGCTGATGGATCGTCGGATGGCCGATCTCGACGGCTTCGAGGCGACGCGGCGGATCCACTCCCATCCCGCGACCGCGCGCACGCCCGTCATCGCCGTCACCGCGAGCGCATTCGGCGATGTCCGTGAGGCCGCCCGCGAGGCCGGCTGCATCGATTTCGTGCCGAAACCGATTCGCGCCGAGGTGATCTTTTCGAAGCTCCGCCAGCATCTCGGCGTGTCGTTCGTCTCGCCGCGCCGCGCGGCCGCGACAGAAGCGACCGCCGAAGGGACGCCGGTTGAGCGGATCGCCGAACGGCTACAAGCTGCCGCGGCGCTGGGTGACGTCAGCGAGCTTGGCGCGCTGGCGCGGGAGCTGGATGGGGCCGCAGGACCGGCACGCGCGCTTGGCGAGCGGATCGCGCAGCTCTCCCGCGACTTCGATTTCGACGCCCTTCAGAACCTGGCTACGACGATGAGTTCGGCTGATACGTCGCGTAGATGATGCGGAACCCGTCGCCGAGATACTTTTTCGTCTCGGCGTCGTTCGACGTCACCATCGCGCACGCCCGCTTCTTGGCGACGCAGGCCTTCGCGACGGTCTGAATCGCCGCTTCGGTCCCCGGCTTCTTGTCGGCTGGATTGGCCCAGCGCCCCTCGCCGTAGTTCATCGTCAGATCGGTCGGACCGATGAGGACGCCACCAACGCCTGGGGTGTCGAGAATGGCGTTGATGTTCTTGACCCCTTCCGGGTTTTCGATCATCGGAAACGCCATCAGCTCTCCATCCGGATTGAGAGGCCACACGTCGGCGCGCGCCACGTAATCCGCGGGGTTCTGCAGTCCCCATCCGGCGCCGCCCGAACATCCGCATCCGCGCCTGCCCGGCGGGTTTTGATACTTCGAGGTCTTGAGCTGCGGGTAGCGCATTGATTGAATCACCTTCAGCGCCTGCTCGGCGGTGTCGACCTGCGGAACGATGATGCCCATCGCGCCGCTTTCCAGGACCTGCTTGATGATCCAGCGCACGTCCTGATCGCCTTCTGCAGGAATGCGCACGATCGGGGCGATCGCCGGCTGTCCCTGGGCGTTCTTGTTCGCGAGCATTTTCGTGAGTGTCGCCCGCAGTTCGGTGACATCGTATGGCCGGTGCTCCCGATCGACGAACGCCCAGGTGTCGCCGGTGATCGCCGTGCGCCCGTTTTCGAGCGCCTCGATCAGTCGGTTGCGCCTGTCTTTCGGCTGCGCGCCGAGCTGCACCTCAGTCAGGCTGGATAGTCCGAAGACCGCGCAGAGCGCGGCCGCGAGCCACACGGCGAAGATCGGCGGATCTGTTCATAGCCATTCCTTGAATGAAATGCGAAGCTTATGGACTCGCCGGAATGACGTCAAGCATCCCCTTGTTCCACTAGCTCCGCCGGCTCCAGCGTCGGCAGGAACCCTCCCGACTGGTGGGCCCACAACGACGCGTAGACACCTCCCTTCGCGAGCAGTTCGTCGTGCGCGCCGCGTTCGACGATGCGGCCGGCGTCGAGGATGATCAGTTCGTCCATCCGCCGGACGGTCGATAGCCGATGGGCAATCACGATCGCGGTGCGCGTCTCGAGCAACGTCCAGAGCGCTTCCTGAATGAGCGCCTCGCTCTCGGAATCGAGCGAGCTGGTCGCCTCGTCCAGGATCAGGATCGGCGCGTCCTTCAGGATCGCGCGCGCGATGGCAATCCGCTGCCGCTGGCCGCCCGACAGCTTCACGCCGCGTTCGCCAACGAGCGTGTCGTAGCGGTGCGGCAGCGCCTCGACGAACTCGGCGGCGTGCGCCAGCCGCGCCGCCCGCCGCACGTCGTCGTCGCTCGCGCCTGGCCGGCCGACGCGGATGTTGTCGGCGATGCTTCGGTGGAACATCGACGGGTCCTGCGGCACGTAGGCGATGACCTTGCGCAGGTCCTCCTGGCGGACGCGATCAATCGGCTGGCCGCCGAGCAGGATCGCGCCGCTCTCGACGTCCGACGAACCGCAGCAGCAGCCGCGTCAGCGTCGTCTTTCCGCCGCCGGAACGGCCGACCAGGCCGACGCGCGCCCCGGGCGGAATGCGCAGCGAGAACCGCTCGAGCAGCAGCGGCTGGCTCGGGCTGTACCTGAAGTCGACGTCGCGCAGCTCCACGCCGAAATCTCGCCGGGCGGAATGGCTGCGGGGCGGCCGGCATCCACCACGCTCGGCGGATCGAGCAGCAGCTCAGCGAACTGTGCCGCGTCGGTCAGCGAGCTCTCGAGGTTGCGATAGACGCGGTTGAACTCCCACATCACCCGCGTCGCCGTGCGTAGTAGCTGAACGTCAGGAACACCGCTTCGAGGCTGGCGCCGGTCCGGTTGCCGACGGCCAGCGCGACGAGCAGGCCGCCGACGTTCGTGAGCACGAACATCGGCGAGGCCAGCATGTCGACGCGTGTGTTCTGGTAATCCCACGACCGCAGCGTCTTCGCGCCGAAGTCCCGGACGTTCCGCTCGTGCATCGCCGCCTCCTCGGCCTCGCGCGCGAACGCGCGCACCGTCTCCGCGTTGGAGATCGAGTCGGCCAGATGCCCCGCGAGGACGTTCGACGCGGTTTCGCGGATGTCGACCAGCCGCCGGCGCCGCCGAATCAGCGGCACCATCAGCGCGAACGTCGTCAGCAGCATGTCCGACGAGCACGACGATGAGCCACGGCGAGTACTGCCAGAGCACGACACCGGCGAAGCCGAGCGGCAGGAAGCTCGCCGAGACCTGGAACGCCATGACGTCGAACACGTCCTCGAAGCGCCGGGCGAAGCCGAGCGCGCGCTTGGTGAGCGATCCGGCGTAGTTGTTGTGGAAGAACGCGAGATCCTTCGCGAGCAGCTCGTCCATCGCCTCGATGTACAGCGCTTCCAGACAGCGGATCTCGATCCGCATGATCATCGCCACGCCGACGCGCCACGCGATCTGGCCGGACACCCACAGCGCGATGAAGGTGAAGATGTAGGAGCGCAGCTCGTCAGCGGTCAGCTGACGGTTGCTGGCGAATGCGCCAAGCAGCCGCGCGACGACGAGCGCCGGCGCGTAGAGCGTCAGCACGTCACCAACCGCCGGCAGCAGCAGCGCGCCGGCGGCCATGAAGGGCCATCGGCGGACCTGGGCCAGGTATCGTCGCAGCACGAACCGCAGTGCCGCGCCGAGCCGGTCTTCTCTCTCCGGGTTTACAGCCATGACCTGCTCGATTCACGAAAAACACGACGTACAAAGGAAAGGGCCATCACCTGCGTCCAGGTGATGGCCCTCGGTGAAAACCCGGGGAATGTGAGCTACATCACCTGCGTACGCTGATACCGGCACCGATGCCGAGCATCGACTGGACCTGGTATTCCGGCACGTGGATGAACTTCATCGGAAGATCAGGAGACCACAGAGCTTTGGCAGCTGTCAACAGACGATTTCCGAAACGATTTTTTAATCCCAATCGACGGTCAGGATCTGGCAAAATCTGCAATCTTGATCACTCAGACTTACCGGTACGGTTCCCATTGAACATCGCAGCGCCTGCCAGACCGCGCGTCCTCCTGGCCGACGATCACATCGCACTTTCTGGAATCGGTCAGCCGCCTTCTTGCTGCCGCTTTTGACATCGTGGCCACTGCGGGCGACGGCCGTCAGGCGCTGGACCTGGCCAGGCGCCTCCGGCCCGACGTGGTCGTGCTGGACGTCGCCATGCCCGATCTCAACGGCTTTCAGACGCTCGAGCAGCTCCGGCGAGATGGCCCGGAAACCAGAGTCGTCTTCCTGACGATGCACCGGGATGACGAATTCGTCGCCGCGGCAATCAACGGCGGCGCGCACGGCTACGTGCTGAAATCGCGCATCCACCTGGATCTGATCAGCGCGATCGACCACGCCCTCGCGGGGCGGCTGTTCGTGCCATCCCTGACCTCGCTCTCGACTGTCGCAGGCAGCCGGCACACAGTCCAGTTCCATGCCAACGACAGCCACTTCCTGGACGAGGTCAGCCAGCTTGTTGGTGCGACACTTCGGTCGGGCGAGCAGGTCGTCATCGTCACCAGCGAAGCGACCCGCATTGGCGTCGCTCAGCGCCTGCAGGCGCGGCAGATGAACCTTGCAATGCTGGCAGAGCGGGGACAGTACGTCGCGCAGGATTCCGCACTGGCCTTGTCACAAGTGATGCACGATGGGAGACCTGACAAGGAGCGCCTCGCGGAGATCATCCACGGCCTCGACCGGTTGCGCCTGGCCGTCCCGAATGGACCGCGAGGTCGTCTGACGATCTTCGGCGACATGAGCGTCTCCCTGTGCCGGAATGGCGATTTCGAGGCGGCGCTGGAGCTCGAACGGATCTGGAACGAGTTGACACGCGCGTTGCCGTTTTTCACGGTCTGCAGCTACCCGATCGACTGCTTCGAGCACTCAGAAGCCCGGAATCTGCTTTCGAACGTGTGCGCTGAGCACAGCGCAGTCACATCCGGAACTTCGCGCGGCGCTCGCGCGACATCAACTGAGGTGGCCATATGAGCGTCGGCACTCCATCGCACCGAGACAGCGACGGGCTGTTCCGGCTGGTGGCGGATAGACTGCCGCTACTCGTCTGGATTTCTGGCTCCGACAAGCGCTGCACCTACTTCAACAAGCCGTGGCTCGACTTCACCGGGCGACCCCTCGAGTCCGAGATCGGCGATGGTTGGGCAGACGGTGTACACGCCGCAGATCTGCAGCATTGCCTGGACACGTACGCCCGCGCCTTCGACCATCGTGAACCGTTCATGATGGAATATCGGCTTCGGCGGCATGACGGCGAATACCGGTGGGTCCTCGACAATGCGGCGCCGCTGTTCGATCCCGACGGTTCGTTCGCTGGTTACATCGGCGCGTGCTTCGACGTGACGGAGTTCAGGCGCGCTGAAGCCGAGCGCAACGTCGCCAACGATCGGCTCCGGCTGGCCATGGAGTCGGGCAAGTCCGTGGGCTGGGAATGGGATCTCAAGACGAACCGCGATACATGGTTCGGCGACCTGTCGACCATCTTCGGCATTCCCTCCAACATCTACGTCGGACACGTCGAAGATTTCCGTCGTTCGGTGCATCCAGAAGACCGGGGCCTGGTCTGGAAGGCCGTCAAGGACGCGATGGAGAGCCGCTCACCTTACGCGGCGGAGTTCCGCGTCTTGTGGTCCAACGGCACAGTGCGATGGGTGGCAGCCAAGGGCCAGTTCTACTACTCACCCGGCGGCGACCCGGAGCGGATGCTGGGCATGGCCGTGGACATCACCGAACGCAAGGACGCCGAGGAATCACTGCGGCGCAAGGAGATGGAGCTCAAGGAAGCCCAGCGCCTCGCTGGAGTCGGCAGCTGGCAGTGGGATCCGGATACCGACACGGTCGTGTGGTCCGAGGAGCTCTATCGCATCGCCGGCCGCGATCCGAGCTTGCCGGCCGTGAACTACAAGGAACACTCACAGCTCTATACCCGCGAGAGCTGGGACCGGCTGCGGGGCGCCGTCGAAACGGCCCTCCACACCGGCGCACCCTACGAACTCGTTCTGGAGATGGTCCGCGCCGACGGCACGCACCGATGGGTCACGGCACGCGGAGAGGCCCAGCGCGATTCCACCGGCCACATCGCACGGCTCCGCGGCACGGTCCAGGACATCACGGAGCGCAAGCTTGCCGAAGAAGCGCTGTCCAGCGTGAACGGCCGTCTCATTGAGGCCCAGGAGTCAGAGCGCGCCAGGATCGCCAGAGACCTGCACGACGACATCGGTCAGCGCCTCGCATTGCTGGCGATGGCGCTGGAACAGGTGAAAGGACTGCAGCCGGATTCCTCGGGCGAGGCCCTCAGCTGCCTGGACGCGCTTCAGAAGCAGACCGCGGAGATCATGACCGATGTGCAGGCGCTGTCACACGAGCTGCACCCGCCACGGCTGCTGCATCTGGGCGTTGTGGCCGCGATGCGGGGTTTCTGTGGGGAGCTCTCGGGGCAGAAAAACGTCGAGATTGATTTCCGCTACGAGAACGTTCCGGGGAGTGTACCGCCTGACGTGTCGCTCTGTCTCTTCCGGGTCCTCCAGGAAGCCCTGCACAACGCGGTGCGACACAGCCGGGTCCGGCATTTCGATGTGCATCTTCGCGGAACCGGGGACGCCGTCCATCTCACCGTTCGTGATGAAGGCGTTGGCTTCGACGTCGATGCGGCGAGTCGAGGCCTGGGACTCGGCCTGACCAGCATGAAGGAACGTCTGAAGCTGGTAGGTGGCGAGCTGTTCATCGAGTCGCAATCGACACGTGGCACCACCGTTCTGGCCCGCGCGCCGGTTCGGCGAAGCTAGGGCGCCGCCGCGACAAGTCCACTTCGCTTCCCTTCGAGATGCGCGCGTTTCAACTTCAGCGTGTCGCGCACCCGAATCTTCGCGCATAATCGCGCGACCAAATCAGTCCGCGATACACGACGCGAAACAGCTCAGCCGTTCGTCAATGGAACGGCCCCCGGAGAGACCCATGAAATTCGTACCGCGCGTGATCACCGACGGCCGCGCCGTCGCATTGGGCGGCTACATTCACCGTGTCAACGGCAACGTCATTCGCCGTAACCTGCCCGTTCCGTCGGCGTCCGCCTCCTTCGGCGGCATGTCGGACTTGAAACCGGGTCCTTTCGCGTTCTCGTCCGATGACGGCGACGACAAGGTGGTCTCGTTCGGGGGGGCCGAGGTGAAGGCCTGGCATCATCGCGAGGACGGCAACGGCAAGGGTCCCACCCAAACCGTCCATGCAAAGTCGAGCATCACCGACCTGTCGATCGGCAACCGGTTGTTTCTCGCCCGCGCGAGTGCGTACCTCAAAAGCGTCTACCAAGAAGGCGACCCGCAGCCCACGATCACACCGGTCGAAGCCACCATCGAGGGACTGGTGATCGACGGCGTTCGCTTCAATGTGACGATCGCCGCCGATACCGTGACCAATCTGTCCACGTGCCACGAATTCCATCACGCCGCGCTGCACGACAAGCACTTCAAGGACACGCAGGGAAAACGACTGCTGTCGCTGTGGGACGCTGCGGACGGCCGGGCGGCCAAAGGATGCTTCGTCTACTCGCTGGTCGAGCGGATCGAATGGGACGGGAAGCTGCCGCACGGCGCAGAAGTGAGCGAAGACAGCCACGTCATCGTCTGGCCCGACTTCGGCAAGGTCGTGCTCGGCGAGATGCTGATCACCCACTTCAGCCGGCGGCTGACGATGATGCGGCTGGCGCTGGGTTCGCCGATGGAAGGCAGCATGGAAGCCATCGACGTCCAGTCGGGCACTCAGGACCTGCCGTGATCGCCCGCCGGCTCGTCGTGCTGCTCCTGCTGACGGGAGCGCCGTCGTGTACGCAGCCGGCCGATCGCGCCGCCGCGGCGCACGACGGCATCGTCGCCGATCTGGAGCGCGGGGATCTGCCGCGGGCCGAACGGCGCGTCAGAGAGAGCGCACGGGAGTGGCAGGATGCGCCGCGGTCGCCGTGGTACTGGCGGTTCCGCCTGCTGACCGCCGAGATCCTGCTGGCCCAGGGGAAAGCCGCGGAGGCGATGGCGAGCGTCGAATCGCCGCTGGCGGTTGACGCGGACGCGCTGCCGCTCGAAGCGCGGCGGCTGAAGATTCTCGGCCACGCCGCGCTGAATCTCGGCCGCTACGACGACGCGGCCGGCCGGATCGCCGAGGCCTCGCAGAAGGCCGAAGCCGCGGCGCTGCCACGCCTCGGTCTCGAGCTCGACGTCCTCCGCGGACTGGTGCTGATTCGCACGAACGAGCAGGTGGCCGGCGAGGCGGTGACCCGCGCCGCCCTGGCCCGGGCGCTCGCGCAGGGTGATCCCTACTGGCAGGCGGCTGCAGCGAACAATCTGGGCACCGATCGGATGCGCAATTTCCGCTACGACGAGGCCATTCCGTTCCTCGAGCAGGCGCTGAAGGCGGCCGACTCGGTTGAAGCGCAGCGCTTTTCAGCTGCCAGCCTGGCGAACCTCGGCGTCTGTTACTACCGGATCGGCGAATTCGACAAAGCGCTCGGCTATCTGCAGAGGGCGGCCGACAGTCAGGAACGGATTGGAGCGATGGCCGGCCTCCAGTCGAGCCTCGGCGACGTTGGCAACGTGCATCTGATGCAGGGGCATGCCGATCGCGCGATTGCGTTCTACGAGCGCGCGCTGGCGCTGGCCCGTTCCAACGCCCCCCGGGACGCCGCGAAATGGGCCGGGAATCTGGCGCGCGCGCACACGGAGCTCCGAAACTGGGACCACGCCGAGCTCTACGCTCACGAGTCGCTGAAGCTGCAGCAGACCGGCGATCGCGATTCGGCGGCCCACTCGACATTCGAAGCGGCGGTGATCGCCGCCGGCCGCGGCCAGCACGAACACGCTATCCGCCTGTACGAGGAAGTCATCGCCCTGGCAGGGGACAATGCCGAGCTCGCCTGGGATGCGAACGCCGGTCTCGGCGACGTCTACAATCAGCTCGGCTCGCCGCAGCGGGCGCGCGAGTTCTTCGAGCGGTGCCTGCGGACGATCGATGCCGCGCGCGGCCGTCTGTCGCGGCTCGATTACAAGCTGACGTTCTTCTCGCGCCTGATTCATTTCTATCAACAGTACGTCGACGTGCTCGTGGCGAGCGGCGCGGACGAGCAGGCGCTGCAGGTCGCGGATGCGAGCCGCGCGCTGCTCCTGTCCGAACGCCTGCAGCTCGCGGGCAGCAGCCGCTCTTCGGTCACGAGGACGGGCCTGCAGCAGACGGCCAGGCAGCTGAACGTGGTCTTCCTGTCGTACTGGCTGGCGCCCAGGCGCTCGTTCCTGTGGGTGGTCAGCGGACACACGTTCGCACGGCTGGAGCTTCCCGGGAGCGATCGCATTGCCGGTCTGGTGGACGAGTACCGGTCATTCATCGACACGAGCGTTCGCGATCCGATCTCGACGGACTTTGCCGCGGCGCGCCAGCTCTACGAGATGCTGCTGGCGCCCGCTCGATCCCTCGTCCCCGCCGGCTCGCACGTCGTTGTGGTGCCGGACGGCCCGCTGTACTCACTCAATCTCGAGACCCTGCCGGTGTTCGAGGGGACGCCGCACTACGTCCTTCAGGAGGTCACGATCTCCGTCGCGCCGTCGCTCGCGCTGGTCGGCGCGGCGACATGGCCGCGCCTGCGCGAAGCGGGCCCGCTCCTTCTCATCGGCGATCCGGAGCCTGCGGGGACCGACTTCCCCAGACTGCCGAATGCCGCCCGCGAGATTTCGGCGATTCGGGAGCGATTCAGCGCGCGCGATGCGGTCGTCCTGACCGGAGCCGGGGCGACGCCGGCGGCCTACGAAACATCCCGACCCGAGCGCTTCTCGATCATCCACTTCGCGGCGCACGCCACCGCCAATCGCGACAGCCCGCTCGATTCCAGTGTCGTGCTGTCGCCCGATGCCGCCGGTCACATGCTGTCGGCGCGCGACGTCCTCACGCATGCGCTCGCGGCTGAACTGGTGACGATCTCCGCCTGTCGCAGTGCGGGGGCCACCATCTACGCTGGCGAGGGTCTTGTCGGCTTCGTGTGGGCGTTTCTTCAGGTCGGTGCACGCAGCGTGATCGCGGGACTCTGGGACGTCAGCGACCGATCGACCGCGCAGTTGATGGAGACAATGTATGCGCGCCTTCAGGCCGGCGACTCGCCCGCCGGCGCGCTGCGTCAGGCCAAGCTCGCCCTGATTGAGGCCGGCGGCGCGTTCGCGAATCCGTACTACTGGGGACCCTTTCAGATCTACGTCGGCGGCGCCGCACCGGCACGGCGCACCGGCACCTGAGACCAGTCCGGCTAAAGCCGGACACGACGTACAACGCAGAAGTCGAAAACGCTCTCTAGCGGACGATCCGCACTCCGGTCGGCGCAGAGAAACTCAACCCATAGGTGAGGGCGTTGTGGATGTTCAGGCCGCCGTGGGCGGTCCAGGAGTCGAGCCGCACGCCGTCGACGCCCTGGGGATCTGCGCTATTGAGGAGAATATTCACGACCTGGCTATTCGTTGTGACATCACTTCGTGACCAGACGAGCGCTGCAGCCCCAGACACGTGAGGTGTGGCCATCGACGTCCCGCTGTTCCACGTGTAGCAGCCGGTGTCGCCGGGCACCGTTGACCCACCGTCGCACGTCGCCAGCGGATACGTGGAGATAATGACGTTGCCTGGAGCCGAGATGTCCACCCAGCTCCCGTAATTGGAGAACGACGGCCGTCTGTGGTCTTCGTCGAACGCGGCGACCGAAACGACATTGTCGAACGCGGCCGGGTAGAAAGCATCGGTGGTCCCGTTGTTGCCGGCCCCGGCGACAATCAGCAGCCCTGCAGTCCAAGCGTCCTGTACGGCTTCGGCCAACGATTGCGACGGGCTCGCGCTCCCGAGGCTCATATTGACGATTTGCGCGCCATCGGCAATGGCTCGCGCGATCGCCTGCTCAATGGCGAAATCGCTGCACGTACCGTCCGACCGGCAGACCTTGTAAGCGAGTATCTTCGCGCGGGGTGCGACGCCGACTATCCCTTCCTCTTCGGCAGGATTGCCGGTGAGATTGTTCATAGCGGCAGCAATGGTTCCTGCGACATGCGTCCCGTGGCCGTGATCGTCCATCGGGTCGCCATCGTTGGAGATGAAGTCGTAGCCCCCCGCGTAGTTCACGGCCAGGTCGGGGTGATTGTAGTCGACACCCGAGTCGATCACCGCGACCGTGACGCCGAGGCCGCCCGTCGCGTTCGCCCAGGCTTCTGGTGCGTCGGTGTCGGCGTCTGGAGTGCCGACATAAAAGCACAGCTCGCCACTGACCCACGGGATGCAGTAGAACGGCTGGCCCGTATTGTGGAGCGCCCATTGCTCGTCGAAGTAGTAGTCACCTGGCAGGACTTCGGATCCCGGCGTGTGAGAGACAGGCATGGGAATCCGGCGGATGAAGTTCGGCTCGGCGTAAAGAACATTCGGGTTGCGCCGGTACCGACTGATCGCTGAGGATTCGTCGCCGCCTGGAATGCCGACTCGCACGACACCCCGACTCGAGATTTCGGTCAGCACGCTCCCTTGCGCCTGCCTGTGCGTCTCCGCCCTCGTACTGGCCGGAGTGCCTGGCCGGAATTTCACAAGGATCTCGCCCGCCACGAACGAAGCGGTGTTCACGGTTTGCGCTGAGAAGCGCACGGAGACAGCGGACACAGCAAGGATAGTGGCAACCAGCAGTCGACTGACGTGCATGACTGTCCTCCGTCCGCCGCGGGCAGGGCGACAGGCGGTGCGTGTCTCACCTGCGAGGTCCCCGACGTCAGAGACGTGAAGACTGGCCGCTTCGGACCCCACAGGATCAGGCAAATTCGCTGCCGCTGATGCGATCCTTCGATCGCGACTAAACAGGACAGGATCAATGACTTGCGCTCTGTTCGAGGAGGTGACGCACCGGAGGAGCGACAGTGCTCTTACGAGAATCGACCGAGAGCGATCGAAAGCGTAAATGAGCCTTGGTGGCTCGATCGACGACTCACGTCGTGTCGCGCCGCTGGCGCCTCGCGTGGAACGTGTTCGGCGTGCTCGTCTTCGTGCGCCTGCGCCGGGTGGACGAACCGGACGTTGTTCCGACGCTGCCAAGGGCGCGATGACCTACCCGCGCACTGAAGGCAGTCCACCTTCGCCCAGCTTGCCGACCGTAGCTCAATGCTGAAAAGTTCGCGAAGGTCGGCTTGCCGACCGAAGCTCGCGCACGAATGCAGGCGAGCGAAGGTCGGAGGGAGAGGGATTCGGTCGCAGCAACCGCGCTCACATCAACACCTTGCGCGCGTTTTCAACCGCTCAAATCACTAGAACCGCTCAAAACCTGAGTATCAGGTACAGAAACAAGTACAGCAGAAGAGGCTGGAATTATGCGCGCGGAAAGCGCGTGCCAAGGCGGGATCGAACGCGATATTCGCCGAGAAGGGCGATCGGCGGTCAGAGTTGCCGGATCGTCCGGGGAAGATTCGAAGTGTCTTGACGGCGCCGAGGAGATCCACTCGAGTCACGGCGGACCAACAGGTTGATCGGAAAGCCAGGGAACTTCAAAGCGTCGGACCGCGGCGAGGAGAGCCGCCGGGCCGCAGGTGACGACCACCGGGCTCGCGGGCGCTCGACGCGAGCGAAACGGACGAAGGCGTGCTCAACCTCGAGATCTCTAGCGCTTCGCTTCAGCTTCAACCCACGATTTCACTCGACGTTCGAGCACGGAAAGGGGCAAGCCTCCTGAGTCGATCACCACATCATGAAAGCGCCGGATATCAAACTTCGTGCCCAACACTCGTTTTGATTCTTCGCGCAGACTGAGGATCTTCATCGCGCCGATCTTGTAGCTGGTGGCTTGCCCCGGCCACAGGATGAAACGGCGAATCTCGGATCGGATGGCGGCCTCAGGCCGCGGTGAACTATCCAGGGCATATTTCACCGCTTCCTCCTCAGTCCAGCCGAGATCGTGAATGCCAGTATCGGCCACGAGTCGCACCGCTCGCCACAGTTCGCTCGACAGTCGACCAAAGTCAT
This sequence comes from uncultured Acidobacteriota bacterium, assembly GCA_963825245.1. Classification (GTDB taxonomy): domain Bacteria; phylum Acidobacteriota; class Vicinamibacteria; order Vicinamibacterales; family CAVVIG01; genus CAVREM01. Next base: position 143,817 of record CAWGSJ010000004.1, on the reverse strand, counting down.
TGTACGGATTGCTATAGAATCCCATCTCTTTCGCGAGGCCCTCCGCGTACAACCCCCACCCTTCCGAGTACGCGGTGTACCCGTACTGCGTCCGAAACGTCGGCAGGTCTGTCAACTCCTTCGCAATCGCGACCTGCATGTGATGACCGGGGATCCCCTCGTGGTAGGTCACCGCCTCTTGGGCCCAGGTGGCGAGCGCATTCATATCCGACATGTGCGAGTAGAACATCCCGGGTTGCTTGCCGTCGGGTGTCGGCGCAAAGTAGTGCGCCGCTCCACCGGGCATTTCACGAAACGCTTCGACACGCTTGACCTCGAGGTTGGCCTTCGGCAGTCGTCCGAAGTACTCAGGCAGCCGTGGCTGCATCGACTCGATGAATCTCTCGGAATTCCGCAGATAATCGGCTCGCGCGTGATCTGTGTTGGGTAGATAGAACTGTCGATCCGTGCGCATGAATTCGAAGAACGCTTTCGAGTCGCCCGCAAATCGAACTTGTCACGCGAATCGCATCCATTTCTTTTTGAAGGCGCGCCACTTCACGCAATCCGATCGCGTGTATCTCGTGGGCGTTCAGGTCGGTGGTCGTGTTCAGTTTCAGGGAGGCTGCGTACCAAGCGGCACCGTTCGGCAGCGTGAGGGCGCCGACCTTCCCCGAGGGAGCGCGCGATAACTCCGCTCTCAACGACTCGATCAGGCGTGTATATGAGGGCTTCACGACTGAAAGCAACGCCTCGCGAGCTTGCGTCTGGAGCTCTCTTGCTTGCGTTGAATCAAGCTTGCCTGCGTCGAGCAGGTTCTTGATTTTTGCCTTCGCGTCGGCCCAAAGCGGCGAGTCCCGGCCAGCGTTCGCGAACGGCTGACCACTGATCACCCGTTCCGATTCCGAGATTGTTCGTTCATAGCCGAATTTTGGCGGCCGGATCCCATCATTGGCAGCGAGCTTCGCGCGTTCGGATTCCTGGTCGAGTGCGGTTCCGAGCGCAATCAGCCGCGCGTTGTACGCGCTCATGTCCGACGGCTCGTCAACCTTGTGGTAGGTGATCAAAAGGTTGGGCAGCCCGGTATGGGGGCCACGATATCCAAAGATGTAGGCGTGCCGGCGATACTGCGCCCGGAGCTCAGCGTCGTCGAGTTCGGAGGCCCACATGTCGTACGACGTCTGATCCTCGGCGTTCAACCGTGAACGGTCGAACCGGGCCTTCATCTCGCGTACGCTTTGACGGCGCCACTCCAGTTCGATCTGTTGTCCCATCTCTGAGTGGTCGTCGAGCTTGGTGTAGTTGTCCTTGCGCCCCATCGATGTCGCCCACTCAGGCTGACGCGCGAGCTCCTCGTCAAATTCTCCGTTCAGATACTCGGTGAGGGTTTGCGTGTGGCTGGAGCCGACCGTCGATGATTCCTCCGCGGGGATGGCCCGCGGCGATCCGCAAGCCAATGCGCTTGTCGCCAATGCGGCAGCCAACAGCATCTTCAATGGTCGATTCATCTTCAGTTGACCGTCTTTATCGTCGATCTCGCCGCGAAGTCTAGCTTCGACTGAGCCGTTGCGCAACTTGGAGACGGGTGTGCGACGACGCTGCGGTTCCCACGAATCTCGCAGTGACACTGTTCGACGAATCCCTCGTGAATCGCAACGCGGAAGCGCGAAGTCACCGGCGACGTGCATCCGAGTCCGAATCGCAGCGCTTCGAGCGTCCGGAGCAACGCATCGCCTGCGATGAGCAGTGGACGGCAGCAGATGCCTGGCTGCGACGGACGCAGACGCCGCTGAGCACGATATTGCTGAAAGTTCGTTGACCTCCGGCAGCTTGCGGCGCGTGCGTTAGGATACTTGGGTGACCGAAGAGGAGCAGACCATGAAGCGCGCGGTGAACTTGCGTTGTCGCTGTCGTATCAGCGGCGGTGCTAACGATTGCTTGGGCATGCGGCCAGCCGACGCAGGCGCCGGGCGCGGGGCACGGTACCAGCCACCGGGCCTGGTGCGGCCGCCGATGTCGATCGGACCGTGCTGCCCATCGCGGAGCCGACGCGTCCGGCGATCACCGAGCTCGATGCCCGCAATGCCAAGGCGCCACCCATCTTCGAGGTCAAAGCGCCGGCGGGCGCGCCCAACGTGCTGGTCATCCTGCTCGATAATTTCGGCTACGCGGGCTCCACGACGTTCGGCGGCGTGATGCACCTGCCGACCATCGAGCGTCTCGCCAAGAACGGATTGACCTACACCAATTTCCATACCGCGCCGATCTGCTCGGCGAGCCGCGTGGCGCTGCTCACCGGCCGCAATCCGCATAGCGCGAACATGGGCACCATCTCGGAAATGGCGACGGGCTTTCCGGGGCAGACGTCCATCCTGCCGAACAGCGTGGCGCCCCTCGCCAAGATCCTGCGGTTCAACGGCTACAGCACCGCGATGTTCGGCAAGTCGCACGAATATGTGCCGTGGGAAAGCGGCCTCACGGGGCCGTTCGACCAGTGGCCCACGGGCCTCGGGTTCGAGAAGTTCTATGGCAACGTGATCGGCGAATCCGACCAGTTCTCGCCGGTGGCGCACGACAATACGACGCTCGCCCCTCCGCTCGAAGGACCCGAATTACTACTATCAGACCGATCTCGCCGATCGTGCGATCCAGTGGATCAAGGCGCAGAAGTCGCTGAATCCCGACAAGCCGTTCTTCATCTACTACCCGGCCCAGGGCATGCACGATCCGGTTCAGCTCCCCATGGCGTGGCGGGACAAGTACAAGGGCAAGTTCGACATGGGATGGGACAAGTACCGCGAGGAGATTCTGGCCCGCCAGAAGAAGCTCGGCATCGTCCCCGAGAACACCAGGCTCACGGCCAAGGCCGATATCGCGCCGGACTGGGACACGCTGACCGCCGACGAAAAGAAGGTCGCGATCCGCTATCAGGAACTCTTTGCGGCGTTTGCCGAGCTGACCGACTACGAGATCGGCCGCGTCGTGCAGGCGATCGAAGACGTGGGCGTCTTGGATAACACCCTGATCATCTACGTCACCGGCGACAACGGCGCGAGCCCCAACGGTGGGCGGCTCGGCGTGTTCAACACCATGAGCACGTTCAACCAGTCGCCCGAGACGCTGGAGTATCAGCTCAAGACGCTGGACGAGGTTGGCGGACCACACTCGGCGATGACGCCGCCGGCCGGGTGGTCATTCGGCGACAACACGCCGTTCGCGTATTCGCAGCTCCACACGCAACTGGGCGGGACCACCAACGGTGCGATCGTGTCCTGGCCGAAAGGGATCAAGGCGAAAGGCGAGATCCGCACGCAGTATCACCACCTGATCGACATCGTCCCGACGGTGCTCGCGGCCGCGGGGCTGCCAGCAGCCGAAGACGGTCAATGGCGTCGTCCAAAAACCCATCGAAGGCGTGAGCATGATGTACTCCTTCGACGACGCGCAGGCGAAGTCGGCACGCACGACGCAGTATTACGAGATCTACGGCAACCGCGGCATCTACAAGGACGGCTGGTACGCCTCGACCCTGCACAAGGTGTCATGGGAGGCGAAGCCGCGCACCACCTCGTACGCCGACGACAAGTGGGAACTGTGCAACCTGACGGAAGACTACAGCTGTTCCACCGACGTGTCGGCGCAGCATCCCGACAAGCTCAAGGAGCTGCAGGCGGCGTTCATGGAGGAGGCGATCAAGTACAACGTGCTGCCGCTCGACGATCGTGCACAGGAGCGATTCAACGCCACGCTCGCCGGGCGTCCCGAGTACATGGGAGGGCGGACATCGCTCGCGCTCTACCCGGGCATGATCGGGATGAAGGAGAACGCCTTCATCGACGTGAAGAACCGGAGCTCCTCGATCACCGCCGAGCTCGAGAGCGGCGGCTCGGGCGTCATCGTCGCGCAGGGTGGCTCGCATTCGGGCTGGAGCCTGTACGTCAAGGACGGGCGGCCCGCGTTTGCCTACAACTACCTCGGCGCCGTGACGACCATCAGTGCCAACGAGCGCCTGCCCGCCGGACCTGTCACCGTCACCTATGACTTTGCCTATGAGGGCGGCGGCAAACCGGGAGCGGGCGGCACTGGAACACTGTCGATCAACGGCAAGCAGGTCGGTGCCGGCAAGCTCGCACGTACGATTCCATTCATCTACGGAGTCGAGACCGCCGACGTGGGTCTGGATCTGTACTCGCCCGTCACGACCGCCTACGCCAAGGGCGACAACGAGTTCACGGGGAAGATCAAGAAGGTGACCATCGCGGTGAAGTAAGATCATGACGCACCACGCGGTCATGGCTGTGTGGAACGGTACCGTGGCCAAAGGCCGCAAGCCGGCTAGCGCGAGTCCGACACTCGCGTAGGCGAGCACGATGGCAACGCCCGTGTGGTAGAGCGCCATCGCCGCAACCAGTCCGCGCGCTGCGCGGCTCTCACCGTCGTCACGCGTGGCCAGCATGTGAGAGCCAGTGCGACCAGCGCTACGCCGGCAACACGCGCCAGCGTCAACGCCGCGGGTCGCATCAAGCGATGAACCGAGCAGCGTGGCGAGCCGGACGGAAGCGCCACGAGCGCCAGGCCCGTCACGCCTTCCAGGAGAGCTGTCACGACGAGCAGGCTGCGCACGTCTACGGCCCGCGAATGCCGGACGCGCTCGAACACCAGAACATCGCGACCGCACCAATCGCGTACGCGGGCCGCTTCCGCCCGCGCCACGTTTTCGGAAGCCTGGCCAGCAAGAGGACTGCCCGAGAACCGGCGACAAGGCCGACAGCAGCGCCTTCGGCTCGAAGTCGATTCAGTGCGAGCCACGGCGGACGACCGCGCGGCGGCGCGGCCGAGCACCTCGGGATACGAGCAAACGGGCGTCGCCCAGCAGTTGCCGGCATCGTTGTCGGCGAAGAACGTCGCGTTCCAATCGGTGCTTTGCACGCGCTGAGCATCGCCGTCACGCGTCGATTCCGAGAGCTGGCAGGGACAATTTCCTCCTGTCAGGTTCTGCCGCTATGGTGCGTTCTTATAGGTAAGCGCTTGGAGTCGTGACGCTGGAGGTGTCGGTTTGCGGAGGGAGAGGGATTCGAACCCCCGGAACGGTTACCCGTTCAGTGGTTTTCAAGACCACCGCCATCGACCACTCGGCCATCCCTCCGCGCCTCAATTTTATTCGGAAGCTGTTGCCGCCGAAATAGAAGCCGGGTGCGCCGGGCGAGTCGACTCCGCACGCGATGATTTCGCCGGCCTACAGGCTGGGCTACGTCCCCGAGTGACCGAAGCCTCCGGTGTTGCGCTCGGTTATTGGCAATTCGGTCACCTCTTTCCACTCAGCCCGCGTCACTGGCGCCACCACCATCTGCGCGATGCGCATCCCCGGCGTCACGGTGAAAGGCGCGTGCCCGAGATTAATCAGCAACACCTTCACTTCGCCGCGATAGTCGCTGTCGATCGTTCCCGGCGCGTTGAGAACGGTCACGCCGTGCTTGCTGGCGAGTCCCGACCGCGGACGGATCTGAGCCTCGAATCCGTCGGGGATCGCCACAGAAAACCCGCACGGCACGAGCTGGAATTGCCCCGCCCCTATTACCAGCGTCTCCGAAATCGCCGCGGCTAGATCTGCGCCCACGGCACCAGCGGTCGCATACCTCGGCAGCGGCACATCGCTAGTGCCGACACGCGTCAGGAGAATAGGCAAAGCCAATGGGGTGTCGCGCCTCAATTCTAAGTGCGTTCGCTGTGTTCCCGCCCCGAAGAACTCGTCGTCGTGGCGGGTGACGGGTGTGCGGAACCGCGCGCGTTACAGCTCCCGGCTGCTTTTATCGCCTCTCTGAGTGAACGGAAAGAGAGGAGGTCTTATGAAGACCAGCATTCGAAGGATCAGGCTCGCAACGGCAAGCATCGCCCTGGCACTCGTGACCGCTGCGTGCGGCGAGAGCATCACGCCCCCGTCGCCGAATCCTGGAGGTGGTACGCCGCCGCCACCGCCAACCACGTTCTCGGTATCCGGGATGATCTCAGAGGCGACGGAGTCCGGCAACGTGCCGCTCGAAGGCGCGCGTGTCGTGAACTGGGCCACCGAGGAGACCGCCATCACCGACGGAGACGGGTTCTACACCCTGTCCGGCCAGCGCGCCGGCGCCACCCAGTTCGGCGTCTCCAAGGAGGGCTACGAAAACCAGATGATCGACATGATGATCGACGGCGATGTGCGCCTTGACGCCGTCCTGGTTCGCGAACCCGCCGAGTCCAACTAGGGGATCAACAGCCCTGCGAAGACCGCGCGCCGGCAGACAAATGTCCGGCGCGCGTGCCGCCGTACGGCGGCGTCTGCCTCGACCGTCTCGCGGATTGGCTGTGCTTGAGAAGAAGCGCTCGCGGCACTATCGTTGCCTCCGTGATGCACATGCTCCCCCGAGCAGCTCTCGTCACCGGCGTCTGCCTGCTGGCCAGCGTCGCCTCCGTCGGAGCCGCGCAGTACAAAGTTGTAATCAAGCGGCTCGACGACAACCGCTTCCAAGCTCAGGCATCCAGGGTGATCATCGAAACGCGGCGATGCGACCGGATGCTGGATGGCGAAGAGGAAGAGGCGATCCTGAACTGGGAAGGATCCTTCGGAAACAACTGGATCCTGTTCACCGCGTCCAACACGCGGTGCGACGTGGCGACTATCCGGTAACGGCCGCCGCCGGCTTCCCGTCGCGACGCTCCGCGACGGGAATGCGGACCGTAAAAGTCGCGCCGCGTCCGAGGCCGGCGCTGGCCGCCAGGCTCCGCCCCACTCCGGACTACCGACTCTCGACTACCGACGACCGACTAGTTTCTGTCGTCCGTCCATGTACGGCTGCAGCGCCGTGGGGATGCGGACAGAGCCGTCTTTCTCCTGATAGTTCTCGAGGATGGCGATGAACGTGCGGCCTACGGCGAGGCCCGAACCGTTCAGGGTGTGAACGAAGTCTGATTTCCCGGTTCCGCCGGCGCGGAACTTGATAGCGCGCGCCGCGCCTGGAACGCCTCGGTGTTGCTGCAGGACGAAATTTCCCGATACGTCTTCTGGCTCGGCAGCCACACCTCGATGTCGTAGGTGCGCGCCGACGCGAATCCCAGGTCGCCCGTGCACAAGGCCATCGTCCGATACGGCAGCTCGAGGCGCTTGAGGACCTCTTCGGCGTGGGCGGTGAGTCTCTCCAGCTCGTCGTACGACTGCTCGGGCGTGGTGAACTTCATCAGCTCGACCTTGTCGAACTGATGCTGCCTGATCAGCCCCCGCACGTCCTGCCCGTACGAACCCGCTTCGCTGCGGAAGCAGGGCGTGTACGCCGTGTACGAGATGGGCAAATTGCGGCCGTCGAGGATCTCCCCGCGGTGCAGGTTGGTCAGCGGCACCTCCGCGGTGGGAACGAGGTACAGGTCCCAGTCCCCCGCGACCTTGAATAGATCCGCTTCGAACTTCGGCAGGTTACCGGTGCCGGTCAGCGAGGCGCTGTTGACGAGAAAGGGCGGCTCCATCTCGCGATAGCCATGCTCGCGCGTGTGCAGGTCGAGCATGAAGTTGATGAGCGCACGCGCCAGGCGGGCGCCGTCGCCCGACAGGACCGTGAAGCGTGCGGCGGCGATCTTGACGCCGCGCTCGAAGTCGACGATGCCCAGCTCGGGCCCGAGATCCCAGTGCGCCTTCGGCTCGAAATCGAACGTGCGCGGCTCGCCGTGGCGGCGCACCTCGCGGTTGTCGTCAGCGCTCTTCCCGACGGGTACCGTTGGGTGCGGCAGGTTCGGCAGCGTCAGCAGGGCCGCCTCGCGCTGATGCTCGATGGAATCGAGCTGGATGCCGAGCTGCTTGATCTGCTGCGCGCGCGCGCGGTTCGCCTCCTGGATCGGCGTCGTGTCGTGACCCTGGCGCTTGGCACGCGCAATTTCGTCGCCGGACGTGTTCTGCTGCCGCTTCAGTGCCTCGAGCTCCGGGATGATCCGGCGCCGGGCGGTCTCGAGTTTCGCGATCTCCTCGAGGACTTTGTCTGGATCGAGCCCACGGTTGCGCAGGCCTGCGCGGACCTCTTCGATGTGATCGCGGACGTACGCGGGATCGAGCATGGAGCCTCAATTCTAAGTCAGCTGGTTTCTGAGATAGCTTCTCGTCTCCCGCACGCGACCGATGCTACGATCCGGGCATGGGCAACGCGATCCGCAAGGCCATCTTCCCCGCGGCGGGCCTCGGCACACGGTTCCTTCCGGCGACGAAAGCACAGCCCAAGGAGATGCTGCCGCTCGTCGACAAGCCGATCATTCAGTACGGCGTTGAGGAAGCGGTTGCGTCCGGCGTGGACAACATCATTCTCGTGACCGGCCGCGGCAAGAACGCCATCGAGGACCATTTCGATCGTTCGGTGGAACTGGAGACATTTCTCGAAGCGCGCGGCAAGCAGGCGCAGCTCGACGAGGTTCGCAAGATCTCGAACTTGATCAACTTCGCCTACGTCCGCCAGGGCGAGCCGCTCGGGCTCGGGCACGCGGTGCTGGTCGCGCGCGAACTGGTCGGCAGCGAAGCGTTCGCGGTCATCCTGGGCGACGACGTGATCGACGCTGACCCGCCGGCACTCCGGCAGCTGATCGATGTCTTCGAGAAGGTGGACGGTCCCGTGCTGGCGGTCGAGCGCGTGCCGCGGGATGAGATCTCGAGCTACGGCGTCATTGCACCGGACCGCAGCGCGCGACTCGGCGACGGCGTGCATCGCGTGCTCGACCTGGTCGAGAAACCGCCGGTGGCCGAAGCGCCGTCCGACCTCGCGATCATCGGCCGCTACATTCTCACTCCCGACATCTTCCCGGCGCTGGCGGCGATCAAGAGCGACCGGACCGGAGAAATCCAGCTCACCAACGGGCTTCGCGAACTGCTGAAGACGCGCCCGATCTACGCCTGCGAGGTCAAGGGCGTCCGGCACGATACCGGCAACAAGCTGGGCTACCTGAAGGCGGTCGTCTACTTTGCGCTCAAGCGCCCGGACCTCGCCGACAAGTTCACGGCGTACCTGACGTCACTGGGGATTCCCGAGAAGACCAACGTCTGAACAGGCTTACTTCGTCTTGGTGTCGGAGGCAGGTGGCGCTGACTGGGTCTTCGACTCGCTCTTCGACTCGGTCTTCGACTCGGTCTTCGATTCCCCCTTCGACTCGGTCTTCGTCTCAGTTTTCGTGTCCGTCGCTGTGTCCCCGGCCTTCGTGTCGCTTTTCGACTCGGCGCCAGCGGCGCCTGAGTCCTTGCGCGCGTAGTCGGTGATGTAGAAGCCGCTGCCCTTGAACTGAATGGCCGGCGCCGACTGGAGCTTGCGGACCACGCCGCCGCACTTCGGGCAGCGCTCGGGGGGTGGATCGGAAAACTTCTGCTGGATCGTCTCGAAGCGGTGGCCGCAGGCGTCGCACTCGTATTCGTAAAGAGGCATGTCAACCCGCGCTTACTCGAGCAGGTCTCCTTCGTTGCCGCCCAGCATCAGACGCCGATGCAGCCAGATCGGCGCGGTGCCGTGCCCGAGCAGCGTGTCGTGAAAAGTCCTGAGTGAAAACGACTTGCCCTGCTGCTGTCGGCAGTCCTGCCGCAGCTTGAGCATCATCAGCTTTCCAACGGTGTAGACGAGATAGGTCGGATCGAAGGTGCCGCGCTCGGCCTCGCGCCGGGCGCTCGCCTCTTCCATGTACGCCTCCTCGCGGAACATGCGGACCCCCTGCTCGACCGAGAGATCCTCGGTGTGCAGGCGAATTCCCACGATGAAGCGAACGAGGCGAATCAGCGACTCGGCCAGCTGTCCGAGCTTGATGCCCTGATCCTTGTTCCCGAAGCCGGCCTCCAGCATCATCTGCTCGCAGTAATGTGCCCAGCCTTCCACGAACGACGCAGGCGCGAACATGATCGACTTGCGCACCTTCGACTCGACTTTTCGAAGGTGCTGGAAATGCAGGAAGTGACCGGGGTACACCTCGTGGATCGAGATCGACCACAACGTCGGGTAGTTGTAGTCGCGCAGGTATTCGTGCTGGCGATCAGCCGTCCACGCCGGATCGACATCGGTCAGGTAGTAGTAGGCTCGAGTCGGCCTGGTTTCGAAGGGCCCCGGCGTCCACATGCTCGCGAAGGACCAGCGATAGAAGTCGGGCGTCGGTGCCACCGTGATGGGTTCTCCCGGCGGCAGCGTGATCACCGACTGGCGCTCGAGAAACGTGCGGAGCTCGTCGAGCTGTCGCCGTCCGACATCGACGAGCTCTCCCGGCGCCGGGTGCTCGGCCTTGGTGCGAGACCAGGTCTCGAGTGGATCCCCGCCGTTCTTGCGGCTCGCCACGGTCTTGAACGTTTCCTGCGTCGCCTTCAGCTCGCGCATGGCGATGGCGAGAAGCCGATCGACCGATAACGACAACCCCTCGTCCAGCCTGACCTTCTGCTCGAAACGGTCGCGGCCAAGCCTGAACGAGGCGCGTGCCCGCGGGGCCATCTCGGTTTCGAGGTACTCGACGTACGCACCGATGGCATGCGACGCCTCGGTCTGCGCATCCGCCAGATCGGCAAGCAGATGCATGTCGTCGACGCTCGAAAAGGCGCGCGGGAGATCGTGGTCGATGAACTTCTGCGCGCCGCGGAAGGTCTCGATACCCACCTTGACGAAGATACCCGGCGGATCTTTGACGTTGTCGCGCGCCGCCTGGACAAGCCGGGGCGTCTGTCTCAGCTTCGACAGCACGCGGCGTGCGCGGTCGGGCGCGGTCGCATGCGTGAACAGCGCCTGCCCTGCCAGGCTCGACGCGACGATGTCGGCGTAGAACTGGGGGTTCTTCTCCCAGGTGCGCACATCCTCGAGCTCGAACATGCGGGCGCGAACGTGGCTCGCCAGCATCCGGTGCTCGAGCCGCTCGACGTCGGTCAGTCCGTCCGGCGCGATCTCGTCGAGGCGCCGCAGATAGCCGGCCAGTGCGTGGCCCTCGGATTCCATCGCCGAGCGACTCAGGTCCTCGAGCAGATCATCGTGCGCGTGGACGCCGTCGAGGGTCGCATGGGTGGGATGCGTCTCGTGCAGATAGCCGAGCAGATCGTCGACGAAGTGCGGCAGAGGTTCGGAAACGGGCATAGCTCCCACAACAGCGATTCAGAGGACGGATTGGACTCGCACCTAACCGCCACGATCCGCCAATGGTACAATAAACGCACCGGATTCATGCCCGGCACGCTCTTCGTGGTCGCCACGCCGATCGGCAACCTCGAAGACATCAGCGCTCGCGCGCTGCGGATTCTGCGGGAGGCGACGCTGATCGCCGCGGAAGACACACGCCGAACGGCTCAGCTCCTTTCGCGCTTTTCGATCACGACACCCACAACGAGCCTCCACGAGCACAACGAAACCAGGAAGTCCGCCGCCCTCGTCGAACGCCTGCAGCGGGGCGACTCAATTGCCCTGGTTTCGGACGCCGGCACGCCAACGATTTCTGATCCCGGACGGCAGCTGATCCGCAGCGCCATCGACGCCGGCATTCGCGTCGAGCCCATTCCAGGCCCGAGCGCGGCGCTTGCGGCTCTCGCTGGGTCGGGCCTGCCAACGGATACGTTTACGTTTCTCGGATTTCCACCAATTAGGTCATCAGATCGTGAAAAATGGCTGTCAGACGTCCGGTCAGCCGGCCGAACGGTGGTGTTCTTCGAGGCGCCGCACCGGATTCGGCACACGCTCCAGGATCTTCTCCAATCTCTCGGCGACTGCTTTGTTGTCGTTGGTCGTGAGCTGACGAAGGTCCACGAACAATTGGTTAGAGGACCAATTTCTGACGTCCTTGGAGCCATTGGAGAGCCCCGTGGCGAATACACGGTCGTCGTTGAAGTTGGTCGATTAACAGATTCAGGTCCGTCTAAAGCTCCTACGGACTCGGAGATCAATGCAAGATTCTGTGAATTGACCAATTCTGGCGAGAAAACTCGGCGCGCGGCCATCTCCGCGCTGGCAAGACGATACAGGATTCCCGCCCGAGATGTGTATGCCGCGATCGAAAGGGTTCGTAATTCTGTTAAATGACAGAATGTCGCCAAGAAGGAGACTTTGCGCGGATTCCGTCGCTTGACCGCTGAAAGCCCAATTTGCTAGCGTATCGCGCTTCCATCATCAACCCATGGCCAAGCAGCGGCCAACTCCAAAAGCTAGAGCCCAGGAGCCGGAGCCTCGGCGGCAGAGCTCGTCGGCGCCCGGTCCGCCCAGTCCGCCGCCCGGTCCGCCACCGCAGAATCGGCCTCAGAGGCGTTCAACCCATGTCGAAGCCGTGGCGCTGTACGAGCGCGGGCTCGAGGCCATTCAGCGGCACGACTATTCGTCCGCCGTCGATCTCCTGGAATCAGTTCTCCGGCAGTACCCCGATGAGCGCGAGCTTCACGAACGGGTGCGGCTGTACCTGAATATCTGCAGACGCCAGGTCACGCCCCGCGAGTCGACTCCGCAGACGGTCGAGGAACGGCTCTACGCGTCGACGCTCGCGATCAACGGCGGCAGGTACGACGAGGCGATCTCGCACCTGCGCCTTGTTCGCGACGAAGATCCGGACAACGACCACGCGCTCTATATGCTCGCTGTCGCCCATGCGCAGCGCGGGGAGCACGCCGAGGCGATCGCACATCTCGAGCGCGCCATCGCACTGAACCCCGAAAACCGCGCGCTTGCCCGACGCGATGCTGACCTCGATCCGTTGCGCCAGGACGAGTCATTCCGGGCAACGCTGGATGCCGCGCCGAACGCGGTCTCTCCGCCCCGGCTCGACCGGCGCCGGCCGTTCCGCCCCAAATCGGGGCGATAATCAACTGGTGTCCGCTGTCCACGTCGTGATCCTTGCCGCGGGCAAGGGCACGCGCATGAAGTCCAACCTGCCGAAGGTTTTGCACCGGGTGGGCGGCCGCCCGATGATCGAACAGGTGCTGTCGACCGCCCGGGACCTCAATCCTGAGTCCACCGCCGTCGTCGTCGGGCACGGCGCGGCAGAGGTCCGCGACGCCCTGTGGCGGCAAAGCGGACTCAATTTTGTGGTCCAGGAGCCACAGCTTGGAACCGCGCATGCGCTGCAGGTGACGGAACCGCTTCTGCGGGGAGCGCGGGGCTCGCTCCTGCTGCTCTCCGGCGACGTACCGCAGCTCACAGCGGAAACCCTCCGCCAACTGGTCGATCGCCACCTCCGGACGGAGGCGGCCGCGACGGTTCTGACCGCCGTGGTCGATAACCCGCACGGGTACGGACGCATCGTCCGGGCCGGCGAACGGATTGCACGCATCGTCGAGGAGCGGGACGCTAGCCCGGTCGAACAAGCCATTACGGAAATCAACGCCGGGATCTATCTCTTCGAGGTGGAAGGTCTGTTCAATGCCTTGCGCGAGATCGCCGCGACAAACGCGCAGCGTGAGCACTACCTGCCGGATATCGTCGAACTTTATGTGCGTCGCGGGCGCTTGGTGGAGACCATGACGGTCACAGACTCGAAAGAAGTGCTGGGGATCAACAGCCGAAGCGAGCTCGCCGCCAGCAAACAGCTGATCAGGCGGCGCAAGAATGAGCAGTTGATGGCGGAGGGCGTCACCCTCGAGGATCCCGCAACCGCCTACATCGACGACACCGTGCAGATCGGGGCCGATACGGTCATCCATCCGGGCGTGTCGCTGGAGGGGCAGACGGTGATTGGCGCCGGCTGCGTGATCCATAGCGGCGTTCGAGTGGTGAACGCCTCGATTGGCGACCGCACCCAGCTTTTCAACCACAGCGTGATCACCGACGTCACGATTGGCAGCGACGCATCGATCGGTCCCTTTGCGCACGTGCACAAGCAGTCGGCGATCGGGTCGAACACCAAGGTCGGTAATTTCGTCGAGGTCAAGAACACGAGATTCGGCAACGGGTCCAAGGCGGCACACCTCGCTTATCTCGGCGACGGCGTGATCGGATCGAAAGTCAACATCGGGGCAGGCACCATCACGTGCAATTACGATGGCGTCCAGAAATCCACCACCACGATCGAAGACGGCGCCTTCATCGGCAGCGACACACAGTTGATTGCGCCGGTGACCGTCGGCCGGGAGGCATACGTGGGGACCGGGACGACGATCCGCGAGGACGTTCCAGCGGGTGCGTTGGCGGTCAGCGCGGGGAAGCAGCGGAACATCGAAGGCTGGGTGGAGAAGAGAAAGAAGAAAAATTAGGAATTCCAAATTCCTAGTTACAAGGATCACCCTATGTGTGGAATCATCGGCTACATCGGACCGAAGGACGTCGTTCCGGTCCTGATCGACGGCTTGCGGCGGCTCGAGTACCGCGGCTACGACTCGGCGGGGGTCGCGGTCGTGCGCGCCGGCGCCGTCGACTTGAGGCGAAGCGCCGGCAAGCTGTCCAATCTCGAGAAGGTCATCGGCAGCGACCCGATCACCGGCGACTACGGCGTCGGCCACACACGCTGGGCAACGCACGGAAGGCCGACCGAGGAGAACGCGCACCCGCACCGCGACTGCACCGGCAAGATCGTCGTCGTCCACAACGGGATCATCGAGAACTACCTGGATCTGAAGCGCGAACTGCAGGGCCAGGGCCACCTGTTCGTCACCGAAACCGACACGGAAATCGTCGCCCACCTCGTCGAGCGAGAGATGAAGGACGACGGGCTCGAGAACGCCGTTCGACGGGCGCTGCTGCTGATGCGGGGCCTGTTCGCTCTCGTGCTCATCTCGGCTGATGATCCCGAGAAAATCGTCGCCGTCCGCAACGGGCCGCCGATTGTCGTCGGCCTCGGCGATGGAGAGTTTTTCGTCGCGTCCGACATTCCGGCCATCCTCAGCCACACGCGCGACGTCGTGTTCCTCGGCGACGAGGAGATGGCGGTCATCACCCGCGCCGGGGTGTCGTTTACGGACTTCTTCGGGCGGCCGGTTTCGAAGGCGACGCAGCGCGTGCTGTGGGACCCGGTCATGGCCGAGAAGGCCGGCTACAAGCACTTCATGCTGAAGGAGATCTTCGAGCAGCCGACGGCCGCCAGGGAAACCATCCTGGGTCGGGTCTCGCAGGACACCGGCCGCGTGTTCCTCGAGGAGATGGAGATCACCGAGGCCCAGCTCGCTGCCGTCGAGCGGGTCACGATTCTCGCGTGCGGCACGTCATGGCACGCGGGGCTCGTCGGCAAGTTCATGATCGAGCAGCTGGCCCGTGTGCCCGTCGAAGTCGACTATGGGTCCGAGTACCGCTACCGCCACCCGATCGTCACTCCGCACACGCTGGCGATTGTGATTACCCAGTCGGGCGAGACGGCCGATACGCTGGCGGCGCTGCGCGAGGCAAAGCGCGACGGCGCGGCAAGCATCGCCATCTGCAACGTCGTTGGCAGCATGGTGACGCGGGAAACCGACGGCACCGTGTATACCCACGCGGGACCCGAAATCGGCGTCGCCTCGACCAAGGCTTTCACGTCGCAGCTCGTCGCCCTGTACCTCTTGGGCCTGCGCCTCGCCCAGGCGCGGGGCGCCCTCTCTGCACAGCAGTCACGGCCTCATGTCGACGCGCTCCTGCAGCTGCCGCTGCTGCTGGAACAGACGCTCAAGGTGGCTCCCGAGCTGGAGGAGATCGCAGCCCGCTTTCACACGCGGACCGACTTCCTGTACCTCGGCCGCGGTATCAACTATCCGATCGCCCTCGAGGGTGCCCTCAAGCTGAAGGAAATCTCTTATATCCACGCCGAAGGCTACCCGGCCGGCGAGATGAAGCACGGACCGATCGCGCTCATCGACGAACAGCTGCCGGTGGTCGCCATCGCGCCGCACGACGACGTGTTCGAGAAGATGATTGGCAACATGCAGGAGGTCAAGGCGCGCGGGGGTTCGGTCATCGCGCTGACGACCCGCGGCGACGACAAACTCGCCTCGATCCTGGACGCGAAACGAGACTGCATCGTCGAGGTGCCCAGGACGTCCGAACTGCTCACGCCGATCGTGATGGTCGTCCCGCTGCAGCTGCTCGCCTACGACATCGCCGTGCGCCGCGGCTGCGACGTCGACCAGCCGCGAAATCTGGCGAAGAGCGTCACGGTCGAATAACTCGGGCCTCGACGCTCGGGCCTCGGCGCTCGGCTTGCCGGCCGCAGCTCGCGAAGCGAGCGGAGGCTGGTGCTCGGATGACGATGGTAAGCTGAGATAGCTCGTTTCCGAGTCCCGAGCTTCGAGCCCCGAGTCCCGAGCGCAATGCAGTTCCTAGAAACTCTCAACCCAGAACAACGCGAGGCGGTCCTCCACGTCAAGGGACCGCTGCTGATCCTTGCGGGTGCTGGCTCCGGCAAGACCCGCGTGATCACCAGCCGCTGCGCGTTCCTGGTCGGCGACGGCCATGCCAAGCCCTGGGAGATTCTCGCGGTCACCTTTACGAACAAAGCGGCAGAGGAAATGCGCACGCGGGTCGAGTCGCACGTCGGCGCCGACTGCAGCCGCATGTGGATCTCGACGTTCCATGCGTTGTGCGCGCGGCTGCTTCGCCGCGAGGCGCCGGCGATTGGGCTCGGCCGCGACTTCGTGATTTATGACTCCTCTGATCAGCTCAGCGTCGTCAAACAGGCGCTGAAGGCCCTGCACGTCGACGACAGCTTCGTGCAGCCGAGGGCCGCGCTGTCGCGAATCAGCCACGCGAAGAACCGGATGGAATCGCCCGAGCAGATGGCCGCATCCGTCGGGTGGAACCGCCGCGACGAGCAGATCGCGAAGATCTACGGCCTCTACCTGACGGCCCTCCGCGAGGCGAACGCGCTCGATTTCGACGACTTGCTCCTGAGGACCGTCGACCTCTTTGAAACGGCGCCAACGGTGCGAGCGAAGTATTCCGGCCAGTTCCGCTATGTCATGGTCGATGAGTACCAGGACACGAACCGGCCTCAGTACCTCCTGATCCGCCGCCTGGCGGAAACGCACCGCAACTTGTGCGTGGTCGGCGACCCCGATCAGTCCATTTACAAGTGGCGGGGCGCCGACCTGCGGAACATCCTGGATTTCGAGCAGGACTTTCCAGAGGCGACGATCGTCAAGCTCGAGCGCAACTATCGATCGACGCAGATCATTCTCGACGCCGCGTCGGCGGTGATCAGCCAGAACCGCAACCGGAAGGACAAGCACCTCTGGACCGACCGCAAGGGCGGCGGCCGGATCGTCTATTTCCGCGGCGGCGACGAGCTCGAGGAGGCGGACTTCATCACCCGCACCGCGCGCGGTGGGCTGGCCGACGATGTCGAAGCGACCGTTGCGGTGCTCTATCGCACGAACGCGCAATCGCGAACGATCGAGGACGCGCTCATGCGCGAGGGGCTCACCTATAAAATCGTCGGCGGCGTGCGCTTCTACGAGCGCAAGGAGATCAAGGACGCGCTCGCCTACATGCGGTTGGTCATCAACCCGCACGACGACGTCAGCCTGCGCCGGGTGATCAACGTGCCGGCGCGCGGCATCGGCAAGGGCGTCATGGACGCCGTTGAGAACTTCATCCCCGGTGACGATCCGGACGCGGCCGCCGACTTCCCCCTCCTCGCCGCCGGACTGCAGCCGGCGCTCGCCGCCAACTCGCTGTGGGCGCGCGTGGTGCGAGGCCTCGAGCAGCGGGCATTCAGCGGCCGCGCCGCGGCGGCCCTCGCCGCGTTCCGCGATCTGATCATCAGCCTGACTGACATCGCCCGCCAGGATTCGGTGTCGATCGCCATCGGCAAGATGCTCGACCGCAGCGGCTATCTGCAGGACCTGCGCGAAGACCGGTCCGAGGACGCTGAAGGGCGCATCGAGAACCTTGCCGAGCTCGTGTCGGCGGCACGTGAGTACGAGACCCGCGAGCCCGAGCCGATGCTGACCGGGTTCGTCGATCGCCTGTCGCTCCTGTCGGATGTCGACGAAGAGGAGGGCACCCGCGACGCCCGCATCTGGCTGATGACGCTGCACAGTGCCAAGGGGCTCGAATTCCCGATGGTGATCCTGGCCGGGCTCGAAGAAGGCCTGTTTCCTCACTCGCGATCGAGCGAGGACGAGGAGGAACTCGAAGAAGAGCGTCGCCTGTGCTACGTCGGCATGACGCGTGCCCGTCAGCGTCTGATCCTCACCGGCGCGGCGCGCCGCCGGATCTTCGGCGAATACCAATCAAGCCAACCGTCGCGCTTCATCGACGAGGTGCCCTCGGATCTCGTCGATCGGGTGGCGCCGAGCTACTCGGCATCGTCTTACCAGGGCAACTTTCCGCATTACGAGTTCCGGACCAATCCTTATGGACGCGGCCGACGGGGCGGCCGGGCGCGCGAGGAGGAGCGGCCTTACGCGTCTGAGGACGAGGATCAGTCGACCGGAATGTCGCTGAAGCTCGGCATGCGGGTCCGCCATCCGCAGTTCGGCGTGGGCACCGTGCTCAGCGTCGAGGCGCTGGACGACGACACGAAGCTGGTTGTGCGATTCGCCGCCGTCGGACAGAAGACACTGCGCGCAAGATACGCCAAGCTCGAGCCGGCCTGAAGCAGGCCTGAAGGCCTGCACTACTGCAGTCGTAGTGCGGACCTTCAGGTCCGCGTCCGCGTGATTATGACGTCTTGGTCCCGGCCGGCGACGTCGCGTCGCGCACGCTGGTGATGATCCACTTCCCCTCGACCGGCGGTTCGCCCTGAAGGATGGCCCGCTGCATGGTCACGACGAGCGTGCGATCGGCGCTCGAACCATCCGGCGTCCGGACCGGGGCGCTGAGGGTGACTTCCTTCGTGACCAACTCGCCCGGACGCTTCGTCGGGTCGACAGGATTGGCGGTGTTGTCGAGGCTCAAGCGCACCATCCCGCTCTCGCCCTTGAGCTTGCGCTGCGCCTCTGCGACCTTCCGGGCGTGCTGCGAACTTTCCTCGCGCAGCTTGCTCCACCCCGCCTGGATCTCGGCGTCCTTGCCGCCCACAGACGCCTTCAGGCTCTCCGCCTTCAGCACGCGGGTGATCGCCTCCTGGTTCGCCAGGTAGTACGTATCCTTGCGCTTGGTGAATGCGGCCTCCTCGGCTCGGATTGCCTCAACCTCTTCGGCCACAGCGGCCAACCGGAGCGGCACGCGCTGCTCCGGCGAGACGCTGACGATGTCGAAGCTGGAAACGGTGCCCTGGGTCTGCTGCTGAAAGCTGGTGGTGGCGAAGCCGGCCAGGGAGGTGGTGTCGTTGAGGCGCGACGCACGGAAGAACTGCTGGAGGATCGGTTGTTCAGGCGCGCTCGAACATGCCGCGAGTGAGGTCAGAGCAACCGCGAGCGTGCACATCGTCCCGCGCATACGGCCTCCTGTTCTACGGGGGGGTCACGTCCTCTACGTCGCGCTCCGCCAGCTTGGCGATTGAAACGACCCGATCTTCTCCCTCGATCTCGATGAGCTTCACACCCTGCGTCGCGCGGCCGATCGCGCGCACGTCGTTGGTCTGCATCCGAAGGATCATGCCCTGCTGCGTGATCAGCAGCAACTCGTCGCCGTCCTGCACGTAGGCGACGCCGACCACCTCGCCGTTCCGCTCGGTCGTGGCGATGTTGATGATACCGACGCCGCCCCTCGACTGCACGCGATATTCCTCGATTTCGGTGCGCTTGCCGAAGCCGTGCTCGGTGACGGTCAGCAGGGTTCCGCCCGGCCGCACCTCGGCCATCGCGATGACGTAGTCCTCGCCGCGCAGGGATATTCCGCGGACGCCGTACGCCGTCCGGCCCATCGGACGGACGTCGGTTTCCGGGAACCGAATCGCCATCCCGTGCCGTGTGCCGATGAAGACCTCAGCCGAGCCGTCGGTGACTTCGGCGGCAATCACCGCGTCGCCCTCTTCGACGCCCATCGCGATGATGCCGCCGGCGCGCGGGTTGCTGAAGGCCGACAGGGCGGTTTTCTTCACCACGCCCTTCCGGGTGCCCATCACCACGAAATGACCGTCGTCGAATTCCTTGACGGCGACCAGCGCCGCGATCTTCTCGCCTTCCTCCATCGAGACGAGATTCGCGATCGACTTGCCCTTGCCGCCCGGTCCGACGTCGGGAATCTCGTGCACCTTCAGCCAATAGGCGCGCCCGCGATCGGAAAAGATCATGATGTAGGCGTGCGTCGACGCGACGAACAGGTGGCTGACGAAATCCTCGTCGCGCGTCCGCATGCCGATCCGGCCTTTCCCGCCGCGCCGCTGGTTGCGGTAGGTGGAGATGGCGGTGCGCTTGACGTAGCCGGTGTTGCTGACGGTGATCGCCATGTCTTCCTCGGCGATCAGGTCTTCGACGCTCAGCTCGCTCGACTCGCCTTCGATGATCGTCGTGCGCCGCTCGTCGCCATACTTGGTCCGTACCGCCCGTAGCTCGTCGACGATGATCTGCATCAGCAGCCGATCGCTGGCGAGAATCGCCCGCAGACGCTCGATGGTCTTCAGGAGATCGGCGAGCTCGTCGAGAATCCGCTGCCGCTCGAGGCCGGTCAGCCGCTGCAGCTGCATGTCGAGAATCGCCTGCGACTGTATCTGCGTGAGGCCGAAGTTCGTCATCAGGCCCTCGCGCGCCTCGGGAACCGTCTTCGACCCGCGAATCAGCTTGATGACGGCGTCGAGGTGATCCAGCGCGATCTTGAGGCCTTCGAGGATGTGATAGCGGGCCTCGGCTTTCCTCAGCTCGAACTCGGTGCGCCGGCGGACCACCTCCCGCCGGAACTCGACGAAGGTTTCCACGAGCTCGAGCAGATTGAGGACTTTCGGGCGGCCGCCGACAATCGCGAGCATGATGACGCCGAAGCTGGTTTGCAGCGGCGTGTGCTTGTAGAGGTTGTTGAGCACGACCTCCGGCACTTCGCCCCGCTTCAACTCGATGACGATCCGCATGCCGTCGCGGTCGGACTCGTCGCGCAGGTCGGAGATCCCTTCGATGACCTTGTCGCGCACCAGGTCAGCGATCCGCTCGATCAGGTTCTTCTTGTTCACCTGATACGGGATCTCGGTGACGACCAGCGAGACCTTGTCGCCCTTCTTGTTGCTCTCGATCTGCGACTTGGCGCGCATCTGAATGGCCCCGCGGCCGGTCGAATGCGCCTGGACGATGCCGTTGCGCCCGAGGATGAAGCCGCCAGTCGGAAAGTCCGGGCCCGGGATCAGCTTGATCAGTTCCTTCAGCTTCGTTCCACGGGTGAGAACCTCTGCGTCCTTGACCTCCTCGGCGTCCGCGGCTGGCTTCAGATGGGTCTGTTCAATCAGCCAGATGCAGCCGTCCACCACCTCACGCAGATTGTGCGGCGGGACATTGGTCGCCATGCCGACCGCGATTCCCGCCGAACCGTTGACGAGCAGGTTCGGAAACGGCGCCGGCAGGACCGTCGGCTCCTCGGTGGTCTCGTCGTAGTTGGGAGTGAAGTCGACGGTCTCCTTGTCGAGATCCGCCATCAGGTCGTCGGCCAGGGCCTGCAGCCGCGCCTCGGTGTAGCGCATCGCCGCCGGCGGATCGCCGTCAATCGAGCCGAAGTTCCCCTGGCCGTCGACCAGGGGATATCGCATGTTGAACTCCTGCGCCATTCGCACGAGCGTGTCGTAGATCGATGCGTCGCCGTGAGGGTGGAAATTGCCCATCACCTCGCCGATGATCTTGGCGCACTTGCGGTAGCCGCGCGTCGCGGACAACCCCATCGACTTCATCCCGTAGAGGACGCGGCGGTGCGCCGGCTTGAGGCCGTCGCGCGCGTCGGGCAGCGCTCGTCCAATGATTACGCTCATGGCGTAATCCATGTACGAGCGCTTCATCTCGTCTTCGATGTTGACGGGGTGTTGAGAAGCTGCGAATTGATCGGCCATGACGTGGTGCTAGGTGCCTGGTGCTGGGTGCTGGGTGCCACGGTGCTGTCGTGGCGCGCGCTTCCGATGAGCGCGTCTTTGGTTTAAAGAAAATCGCGGCGGAGCGTCAGGACGCCGCCTCCGCGGCACCAGGCACCCAGCACCAGGCACCCGGCACCGTTGCGTTAGACATCCAGGTTCTTGACGTCGAGCGCGTTGTCTTCGATGAACTTGCGGCGCGGCTCGACCTGATCGCCCATCAGCGTCGTAAACATGAGGTCGGCCTCGGTGTGGTCTTCCGCACGAACCTGCAGCAGCGTGCGCACCTCCGGGTTCATCGTGGTTTCCCAGAGCTGCTCCGGGTTCATCTCACCGAGACCCTTGTAGCGGTTGACCGCGATCCCCTTCTTGCCGGCGGTGATGAAGTAGTCGACCAAGTCGTCGAGCGTCTTCAGGCGCACGTCCTTGCCGGGAGCCGTCGGCCGCCCGGGCCGCGGCCGCTCCTTCGGCTCCGCCGCGAGCCTGGTCGCCTCGTCGGCCGGCGCGCCGCCAATCGCCGTCGCGTCAGTCGTCGCCGCGGGCACGTCCGGCTCGTCGGCCTCGTCGGCCAGATCGGCGGTCGCAGTCACGACGATCTCCCCGCTGACCGCCGGGATGTCGCGGCGGCTGGCGAGGAGCGCGCGGTATTCGGCGGTCGTGACGAAGTCGACGCCGATGACATGGTGCCGGGGGTAGCCGTTCGAGCGATCGTCGACCTGCAGCAGGTAGCGGTTGTGCTCCTCGTCGCGCTGGACCGTCACCGTCCGGGTAGGCGTCGTCATCATCCAGGCGAGCCGCTCGAGCTTGTCCTTGTCGGCGAAGTACTCGCGGTCGGCGCCTGCGGCCACCAGCGCGTCGACGATCTCGCGGGGGTGCCCGCGCCGCTCGACCACGTGGAGCAGCTTCCGGTGGCCGATCATTTTCTGCAGCAGCTTCTCGAGCTCGGCTCCGGACGCTTCTGCGCCGGTCGATTCGAACCGCACGACGCGCGCCTCGGCGGCGCGCTTGATCAGGTATGCCTCGAGATCGCGCTCGTCCTTGATGTAGGTTTCCGACTTGCCGCGCTTCACGCGAAACAGCGGCGGCTGCGCGATGTAGATGTAGCCGCGCTCGATGAGCGCCGGCAGTTGCCGGTAGAAAAACGTCAGGAGCAGGGTGCGGATGTGCGACCCGTCGACGTCGGCGTCGGTCATGATGATGATCCGGTGATAGCGGACCTTCTCCGGATCGAAATCCTCGGCACCGATCCCGCACCCCAGCGCTGCGATCATCGTCTTGATCTCGTCGCTGCCAAGCATCTTGTCGAAGCGCGCCTTCTCGACGTTGAGAATCTTCCCTTTCAGCGGGAGAATCGCCTGGAAGCGCCGGTCGCGTCCCTGCTTCGCTGACCCGCCGGCCGACTCGCCCTCGACGATGTAGAGCTCGCTCAGCGCCGGATCGCGCTCCTGGCAGTCGGCGAGCTTCCCCGGCAGCGAACTGCCGTCGAGCGCGCCCTTGCGGCGCACGAGATCGCGCGCCTTGCGGGCCGCTTCGCGTGCACGGGCGGCGTCGATCGCCTTGCCGACGATCCGGCGCGCGACCGAAGGGTTCTCTTCGAGATAGGCCCCAAGGCGGTCGTTGACGATCGCCTCGACAATCCCCTTGACCTCGGTGTTTCCCAGCTTCGTCTTGGTCTGGCCCTCGAACTGCGGATGCGGGATCTTGACGCTGATCACCGCAGTGAGGCCCTCGCGGATGTCTTCGCCGCTGACGCTCTCCTTCAGGTCCTTCGCCAGATTGTTCTTCGTCGCGTAGGTGTTGACCGTGCGCGTCAGCGCCGAGCGGAAGCCGGACAAGTGCGTGCCGCCCTCGTGCGTGTTGATGTTGTTGGCGAAGGAATAGATCGTCTCGACGTAGCCGTCGTTCCACTGGAGCGCGATCTCGGCCTCGATCCCGTCCTTCTCGCCTCGCATGTAGATCGGCTTCTCGTTGACCGCCGCCTTGCTCTTGTTCAGGTGCTGGACGAACGAGCCGATGCCCCCCTCGTAGTGAAACTTGTGGGTCTTGCCGTCGCGCTCGTCATCGAGCGTGATGAGAATCCCGCCGTTCAGGAAGGCCAGCTCGCGCAACCGCTGCGCCAGGGTGTCGAAGCTGAAGATGAGCGTTTCGAAGATCTGGGCGTCTGGCTTGAACGTGACCTTGGTGCCCCGGCGCTTCGTCGTGCCGGTCATCTCGAGCGGCCGCGCCGGCGTGCCGCGTTCGTAGGTCTGCTGGTAGACCTGTCCGTTGCGCCAGATCTCGACTTCGAGCGTTTCCGACAAGGCGTTCACGACCGAGACGCCGACGCCGTGGAGGCCGCCGGACACTTTATAACTGTCGTTGTCGAACTTGCCGCCCGCGTGCAGCACTGTCATCACGACTTCGGCGGCCGATTTGCCGCTCGCGTGCTGGTCGACCGGGATGCCGCGGCCGTTGTCGATGACCGTGACCGACCCGTCGATATGAACCGTAACGTTGATCTGGTCGCAGAAGCCGGCGAGGGCTTCGTCGACCGCATTGTCGACAACCTCATAGACGAGGTGGTGGAGGCCGGTGGGCCCGGTTGACCCGATGTACATTGCGGGCCGCTTGCGGACCGCCTCGAGTCCCTCCAAGACCTTGATGCTCTCCGCTGAATAGGCCTCGACGTCTGCCGCGGTCCCGTGGCCGTTGTTCCCGGCTGGCCCCCCCCCGCCCGCAGATCTGCCTCGCCGCTCTCCGTCTTCTGCGGATTGGCAGGCGCCTGCGGGCGCGTCGTGTCGCCGAGATTGTCCTTTTCGCTGTGTTCCATTCGTCCTTGTTCGAACTCCCGAGGTCGCGTCCGGTGTCCCGCGTCAGACCCTCATCGGCATGATGACGTAGGTGTAGTCGTACCCCTCGGCTCCAACCGGCTTCATCACCGCCTGGCTGACCTCATCCTTCAACTCGAGGGCCACGACGTCGGTCGTGACGGCCGCGAGAAAGTCCAGAACGTATTGCGCGTTGAAGCAGATCTGCATCGGCGCCCCGGCGTAGTCCACTAGCAGCGTTTCGTGTGCCTCGCCAATGTCCGGGCTGCTCGACGTCACCTCGACTTTTCCCTTGTCGATCTGGAACTTCACCGCCCGGGATCGCTCGTTCGAGAGCAGCGCCACGCGCTTCACGGCGTTGGTCAACCGATCGCGTTCGAACTCGATGTGCTTGTCGTTCGCTTTCGGTATGACGCGCTCGTATGCCGGAAACTGACCGTCGATCATCCTCGAAATCAGGAGACGATCGCCGACGTTGAAGAACAGGTGGTTCTCGCCGCGCTCGTAGTTGATCTCGGTTTCGCCCTCGGCCAGCAGCCTCGCCAGCTCACCGAGCGTTTTTTTCGGCAGGATCGCCTTGACCTCGCTCTCGTCGCCCTTCGATGACTTGCCGTTGCGATGCACGTTGACCAGCGCCAGCCGATGACCATCGGTCGCGACCAGGCTCATCGAGTCGCTCCGCAGCACGAACAGCGCGCCGTTCAGGAAGAACCTCGTGTCCTCACCGGTGATCGCAAACTGCGTCTTCGCGACCATCTCCTTCAGGGCGGACGGCGGCAGCGCGACCGCCGGCCCTCCGGCGCTCTCAGGCAGCGTTGGAAAGTCCTCTCGCGGGAGCGTCTGCATGCGCGAGTCGAACCGTTCCGCGGCCACCTTGACGCCGTTCTTCTCCTCGGTGATGCGGATGTCGGTTTCCGGCAGGCTCTTCACGATCTCGTAGAGCTTCTTGGCCGGCAGCGTCAGCGACCCGGGTTTGCTTACCGTGGCCTTGCACCGGCTGCGCAGCGCGACTTCGAGATCGGTTGCAAGCAGCTTGACTTCGTCGCCGCTGGCCTCGAGCAGCACATTGGCGAGAATCGGGATCGTGTTCTTGCGCTCGACGATCCCCTGGAAAAGTTGCAGTTCTCGCAGAAGGTCGTTCTTACGGACGACAAGTTCCATGGCTGTGCTGACCTCGAAATGGGCGGGGTGCGATCGCCCGCGATCCCCTAGGGACAGGAGAGATTCGAGAATAAGAAATTATATAAGAGTAGAGGGTGTGTTGAAAAGGGAAACGGACGTATTACTCCTTGTTCTTGAATAATTTACGTTGTGCAAAAACCGTGATTGCTCGAGTCCCGTCGGACAGCGAAACTGGCCGCCTCAGGGGAGCCCACAATCCATCCTCAAGACTCAACAGGGGGGGCTGTGGAAAAGCCGGTTGCGCCTGCCTGGGCTACCGGAATCCCTGCAGAAAGTTGCCGATCAGACTGTTGAAATCCGAGTCCCTCTTCCTCAGGCCCTCGACCTTCCGGATGGAATGAATGACGGTCGAGTGGTGCTTGCCTCCGAAGCTGCGGCCGATCTCCGGGAGCGAAGCATGCGTCAGTGACTTGCAGAGATACATCGCGATTTGCCGCGGCTTCGCAACCGACTTCGAGTTGTTCCGCGACTTGAGCTCGACCAGCTTCAGATTGTAGTAGTCGGCGACGAACTTCTGGATGATCTCGATCGTCACCGCCTTTTCCTCGTGATCGAGGATGTTCTTCAACACCTCCTGTGCGAGCGACAGCGTGATTTCCTGCCCCGTCAGGGAGGCGTAGGCGATCAGGCGGATGAGCGATCCCTCGAGCTCGCGCACGTTCGACTTGATCCGCCCGGCAATGAAGATCGCGACATCGTCGGGCAGCGGAACCGCCTCGGTTTCGGCTTTCTTCTTGAGAATGGCGGTTTTTGTCTCGAGATCCGGCGACTGGATGTCGGCGATCAGACCCCATTCGAACCGCGACCTGAGACGCTCCTCGAGCGACGGGATCTCGTGGGGAGGACAGTCGCTGCTCAGGACGATCTGTTTCTGCGAGTCGTAGAGTGCATTGAAGGTGTGAAAGAACTCGGTCTGCGTGCCTTCCTTCCCCGCGAGGAACTGGATGTCGTCAACGAGCAGGATATCGACCGTTCGATACCGTTCGCGGAAGTCGATGACGCGATCGTAGCGGACGGCGTTGATCATCTCGTTCATGAAGCGCTCGGACGAGATGTAGGTCAGCTTCATGTTGCGGTCGTGCTGCAGGACGTACTGGCCGATCGCGTGCATGAGGTGCGTCTTCCCGAGTCCCACGCCGCCGTAGATGAACAAGGGGTTGTACGAGCGTGAGGGCGCTTCAGCGACCGCACGGGATGCGGCGTGCGCAAACTGGTTTGATGGCCCGACGATGAACGTGTCGAACGTGTATCGCGGGTTGAGGCCGGCTGGCCCGGGCACCGACGCGGGCGCCGGATCCAGCGGCGCCGCTTCATCGGGACCGAGCGAAATGGTGGCTGGATCGGCCGGGGGATCAGCGACGAAGTTCACGGCCAGGCTGCCCTTGCGAACCTCGCCAAGCGCTTCGCTGATAACGCCAGAGTAGTGTTTCGTCAGCCAGTCCTTGAACAACCCGTTCGGAACTCGAACCGTTACGGCGGCGGCGTCTTCACCGACGAAGCTGGTCGGCTTGAACCAAGTGTAGAAGCTGTGTCGATTTACCTTCGTTTCGACACGCGAAAGAATCTGGTCCCAGAGGTTCATCTCGCCTGCGTGTCACCCTTCGATATAACTTCGCCCGGCCGTCAAATCCGGCGAATTTCCACAGTTTTTTCCACAGGTGTGGAAAACTTTGGGGAGAGACCAAACGCACATGCGCTTTGAAGGGGTGATTTCAGCCGCTGAAGGGACGGGACTGTAACACAAACCACTCCGCATTGACACCTTCCAAACGTGGACGCTAACATTGACGGTTCGTTTCCAAGCGAGGGGATATGAAGGGGAAGAGGACGTTTCAGCCGAACGTGCGGCGGCGCCGGAAAACACACGGTTTCCTCGTGCGGATGAGCACGAAGAACGGGCGGCTGGTGCTGAAGCGTCGGCGCGCGAAAGGGCGCAAACGCCTGACCGTAAGTACCAGATAAGCATTGGCTTCTTTCCGGTCCCATGAACGCATCAAGACCCGCGCCGAATTTCAGGAGATTTACCGGAAAGGCGCGCGCGTGCACGGCCGCTACAGCACGGTGTTCGTTCTCGCCAATCAGTTGCCGATTGGTAGGCTCGGAATCGCCGCGACGAAAAAGCTGGGCGACGCGGTCGAAAGAAATAGAGCTAAACGACTGATTCGAGAGGTTTTCCGTCGAAACAAGGTAGCTCAGGGCTTCGATGTCGTCGTCATCCCGAAGCGCGAGCTACTCGAGACCAGTCTGACTGCCCTTGAAACCGATTATCGAAACACTCTCGAGCGCACCTTCCGTCGCGGCCGGATTGGCGCTGGCGATCCTAAGAGCGTATAAGCTCCTTATATCTCCGTATTTTGCGGGTTCATGCCGGTTCCTCCCGTCCTGCGCCGATTACGCGCAGGAGGCGATCCTTCGTCATGGAGCCCTCCGGGGTGGTTGGCTGGCGATCAGCCGCCTGGCCAAGTGCCATCCGTTTGGACCCGCCGGCTGTGATCCTGTCCCGGCCGATGTGTCGGCGGTGACGCCGTCGGACAGGTGTAGCGCGGGCCTTTAGGCCCCGCCTGGTCACATGGAACGCCGCGTCCTTCTAGCGATTTTCCTCGCCTTTCTGACCCTCTATCTGTGGCAGGCGCTTGTAATGCCGCCACCAAAGCCGCCGGCGACCGCCGACGCGCCGGCGGAATCACCCGGGTCCGACGCTGGTTCCACGCCATCGCCTCCCCCCTCCGAGCCAACCACGCCGCCGGTCACCGAGGCGTCGTCGAGCCCGGTCGTGAGCGAGCCGGCAGAGCGGGAAATCCAGGTCGAAACGGACGACGTGATCGCGACGCTCACGAACCGCGGAGGGCGGCTCAAGAGTTGGCGTTTCAAGAAGCACCTGGATTCAGCCGGGAAGCCATTCGAGCTTGTTGTCGATCAGGCGACCGCGCAGGCTCTTCCCTTTTCCCTGCGGGTCGACGACGCGACGGTGACGCGCACCCTGAACGATGCCCTTTACAGGGTGCGAAGTTCCTCAACGCCAGCGACGGTCTCGAATTCAGCTCCCATCGTGTTCGAGTACGGAGACACCGGGGGCCTTCGCGTTGTTAAGGAATTCCAATTCGAGCCCACCGCATACGTTCTGAGCCTGAGGGTTCAGGTGCAGCAGGACGATCGAGTGCTGGCTCCGGCGATCGAATGGGGCCCCGGGCTGGGCAAGGAACCTTCAGCGTCGGGCAACTACATTCTCCAACCCGAGGGCATCGTTTCTGTCGCGGACGACGAGGAGCGGATTCCGGCCGCTTCGGTCGCCGAGCAGCCAACGCGCCAGGGCGACTTTCAATTCGCGGGCATTGAAGATCACTACTTCCTTGTGACCGCACTCGCTCCCGGAACGTCGACGGTGACGTTCCAGCCGGTGACCGGGGCCGTCCTTCCTGGTGAGGAAACGGGTCGTCCGTTGATGAATTTCATCCTGCAGCCGGGCAAGCAGGGCGAACCGCTTCGGTTCTACGTCGGCCCGAAGGATTTCGATAAGCTCGCCGCGGTCGATCGGAGTCTCGTCCGGGCCATCAACTTCGGCATGTTCGCGGTGCTGGTGGTGCCGCTGCTCCGCGCGCTCAACTGGGTGAACGGTTTCGTCGGGAACTATGGGTGGTCGATCATCCTCCTGACCATCATCATCAACGCCGTCATGTTCCCGCTGCGCCACAAGAGCGTCGTCTCGATGCGGAAGATGCAGGAGATTCAGCCGGAAGCCAAGGCCATCCAGGACCGGTACAAGAACGTGAAATCGACCGATCCGGCGAAGCAGAAGATGAACCAGGAGTTGATGGCGCTCTATCGCGAGCGGGGGGTAAACCCCGCGAGCGGCTGCGTCCCGATGCTGCTGACGCTGCCCGTCCTGCTCGCGTTCTACTCGCTCCTGTCGACCGCGATCGAGCTGCGCGGCGCGCCGTTCATCGGTTGGATTCACGACCTCTCGCTCTACGACCCGTACTACGTCACCCCCGTGCTGATGGGCATCACGCAGGTCTGGCAGACGCGCCTCACGCCGCAAACCGGCGTCGATCCGGCGCAGCAGAAGCTGATGATGTTCATGCCGGTGATCTTCATGGTGTTCTTCCTGTGGGCACCGTCGGGCGTCGCCCTTTACTGGTTCGTGAGCAACCTATGGGGCATCGGCCAGCAGTACCTCACGTCGTATCTGATCGGTCCGCCGAAGATTCATGCGGCTCGTCCTCCCGCTGAACGTCGGATGAAGAGGGCAGGATCCGGCAAGACCGACGCCGCCGCGGAGAAGTAGCATGGCAGACGCCATCCAACCGATCGTCGAGTTCCTGACGCGCGTCACCGCCGCCCTCGGAGTGAAGACGACCGTGGAGGTCGAGGAGTCGCCAGACGGCCCTCGCTTGAACCTCGCGGGCGAGGACGCGGAACTGCTCGCACGGCACAGGGGCGAGCCGTTGAAAGCGCTCCAGCACGTCGTCGACATGGCGTTCGGTCGTACGCTGCCCGACGACAAGCGGGTCTTCGTCGATGCGCTCGGCTATCGCAAGGGGAAGGACATCGAGTTGAAGCACATGGCGAAGTTCCTCGCCGAGAAGGCCAAGCAGACCGGCGTCGACCAGCAACTCGGACCGTTAAACCCGTACGAGCGCCGTCTCGTTCATATGGCCGTCGCCGAAATTCCCGGCGTGACCACCGAAAGCGTCGGCGACGCGTTTTCGAAGACCGTCCATATTTCCTTACGGAAATAGTCGACAGTCGACAGTCAGCAGTCGACTGTCGTCAGTCAGCGATCGGCCGAAGTGTTTTCCACTGCCGATACCATTGTTGCGATCGCGACGCCGCCGGGACGCGGCGGCATCGGTGTCGTGCGGCTGAGCGGTGTCGAGGCGCGCGCCATTGCCGAGCGTCTGACGAACCGCCGCAAGCCGTTCGAGCCGCGGCGCGCGACATTCACGACCTTCGATCTGCGCCGTGACACTGTGCAAGGCACGCTCGATCACGTGATCGTGACGTACTTTCCGTCGCCGGCTTCGTACACCGGAGAGGATGTCGTCGAGATCAGCGCGCACGGGAGTCCGGTCATCCTGCGAGCGATCCTGTCCGGCGCGATGGCCGCTGGCGCCCGACTCGCCGAGCCAGGCGAGTTCACCTTGCGCGCGTTCGTCCACGGCCGGATCGATCTGATGCAGGCCGAGGCGGTCGCGGACTTGATCGACTCCGTCACACCGCTTCAGGCGCGGGCGGCCTTCGATCAGTTGAACGGGACGCTGACGCGTGAGATCGCCGCAATTGAGGCCGCGCTCTTCGACCTAATCGCCAGGCTTGAAGCCTCGGTCGATTTTCCTGACGAGGGCTACCACTTCATCGAGGCCGGTTCGGTCGCGACGGCTATTGACGGCATCCTGACGCGGACACGGGCGCTGCTGGCATCCGCACAGGCCGGTCGAGTTGTTCGAGAAGGGCTGCAGGTGGCGATCGTCGGAGAACCGAACGTCGGGAAGTCGAGCCTGTTCAACGCGCTGGTGGGGTCGGCCCGCGCCATTGTCACCGACGTTCCCGGCACGACGCGTGACCTGGTGACCGACACCATCGACCTCGACGGTCTTCGCGTGACGCTCGTCGACACGGCAGGCGCTCGCGATACGTCGGACGTCATCGAATCGGAAGGCGTGGCGCGATCGTACCAGGCCGCTAAGACGGCCGATCTGACGCTCGTCGTGGCAGACCAATCCCGTCCCTGGCCCGACCGGGAGGGGTGGATATTCGGATCTCCGAATATACGTCGTCAGCTGTTAGTTGCGAGCAAGGCGGACTTGCCGCCGGCGTGGCGGCGAGACGAGGCGATTCCAATAGCCGCTCCGCTGGGAGTGGGTCTGGAGACGCTGAGAGAACGGATCCTCTCTGCCCTCGACGTCGAGACACTCAGCGACAGACCCGCGATCACGAACGTGCGGCATATCGCCCTGGTTGAGCAGGCGCAGGCGAACCTAATCAGGGCCAGAGGCGCGGCGTCTTCGGAGGTGGCGCTGCCTGAGGAGTTTGTGCTGGCTGATCTTCAGGATGCGCGGACCGCATTGGAGGAAGTCACGGGCAAGCGGTCGTCTGATGAACTTCTCGAACACATCTTTTCGCGTTTCTGTATCGGCAAGTAGCCCATGACAAGGATCAATGCGGTTTGACGTGATCGTGATCGGCGCCGGGCACGCGGGTGTCGAGGCTGCTAGTGCAGCTTCCCGCCTCGGCATGCACGTTGGCGTCTGCACGCTGTCCGCAGAAACCGTGGCTCATATGCCGTGCAATCCAGCGGTGGGCGGAACCGCGAAAGGGCACCTCGTTCGCGAGGTCGACGCGCTGGGCGGTCTCATGGGTCGAGCGATCGATGCGACCGGCATCCAGTTCAAGCTCCTGAACCGCAGTCGTGGGCCGGCCGTCTGGTCGCCGCGCGCCCAGGCGGACAAGCGGATCTACAGTTCGTGGGTCCGCGCGGCGCTGGAGTCGGAGCCAAACATCGAGTGGCTGTTCGGAAAGGCCGGCAGGATCCTGATCGAACAGGGACGGATCGTCGGGCTCGCGATGGAGGACGGTGATCGCTTTACCTGCTCCTCCTTGATCGTG
Organism: uncultured Acidobacteriota bacterium; assembly: GCA_963825245.1. GTDB lineage: Bacteria > Acidobacteriota > Vicinamibacteria > Vicinamibacterales > CAVVIG01 > CAVREM01. Next base: position 111,415 of record CAWGSJ010000004.1, on the reverse strand, counting down.
ACGACCGGGACGTTCCTGAATGGTCTCGTTCACATTGGTTCGGAACAGCATCCGGCAGGGCGAGCCTCTGAGCCACCCTCATGCGAGCTGGCGGAATCGATCAGGCAAGTGGGATTCGACTGCGGCCGTCTCAAGACCGGCACGCCGCCGCGGCTCGATCGCGCGAGCATCGATTTCGAGCGGCGCGTCGCGGACGGAACGTTCGCCGCGGAGCGTGGAGATGATCCGCCGGTGCCGTTCTCGTTCGAGACGAGCGCGATCAATCGGCCGCAGGTCGAGTGTTACCTGCTGCACACAAACGATCGGATTCGATCGATCGTGAGCGCGAACGTCGATCGCTCTCCCCTCTTCAACGGGCAGATTCGGGGCATCGGTCCTCGATACTGTCCGTCGCTCGAGGACAAGATCGTGCGCTTCCCTGATAGAGAGCGGCACCAGATCTTTCTCGAACCCGAGGGGATCGACTCGCCGGAAATCTACGTGAACGGGTTCTCGATGAGCCTCCCGCGCGAGGTTCAGGCGGAGCTCGTACATGCGCTGCCCGGCCTCGAGGACGCCGTCATGCTTCGACCCGGCTACGCTGTCGAGTACGACTTCGTCCAGCCAACCGAGCTGCGCCGTACGCTTGAGACGAAGCGTGTGTCGGGATTATTTTTCGCCGGTCAGATCAACGGCACGTCTGGCTACGAGGAAGCGGCGGCCCAGGGAATCGTCGCAGGCATCAATGGGGCCCGTTACGCACGGCACGAGCCGCCGTTCGAGTTGCGACGGGATGAAGCCTACGTCGGTATCCTCGTCGACGATCTCATCACCAAAGGATGCCTCGAACCCTATCGCATGTTCACGTCGCGCGCGGAGCATCGACTGCTGCTCCGCATCGACAACGCGGACTTGCGTCTCACGCCTCGCGGCCGCGAGGCTGGTCTCATTAGCGATGAGCGGTGGGAAAGGTTCGAGGCACGGCGGTCGCGATTCGGGCGCAATCTCGAGACGTTGAACCGATCGCTTGTCAGAACTGAAACGGGAGATCGCGTTCCCGCTGCGCAGTTTCTTCGCCAACCCGAGGTGCGGCTCGACGCGCTCGTTCGCGACGCCATGGTGACGCTCGATGTCGATCCCGCGTCGAAGACCCTCGACCTGGCCAGTGTGGAGACAGCGGTGAAGTATGCGGGCTACCTGCGGCGCCAGGAAAGCGAGATCGAGCGCGCCCGCCGCGATGAACGCCGCCGCATCCCGGCCGACTTTCCCTTCGATCGTGTTCCGGGTCTGTCACGAGAGGTCGTCCAACGTTTATCGCAGGTGCGCCCGGATACCCTGGCACATGCGTCGCGCATTCCAGGCGTGACCCCCGCCGCTGTCGCCGTTCTCTCAAGCTTCGTTGGCCGGCTGCGGCCGACGACGTGACGCAACTTCCCTTTCGGGACGGTCTCGCCTCGCGACTCGCAGAAGCGAGGATCTCCCTGGCGCCGAATCAGATAGAGCTGCTCGAAGCGTACTGGCGTCTCCTGGAACGCTGGAATTCACGGATCAACCTCACCTCCATTCCGCTTGAAGGCGCTCCTTCACACAGCATCGATCGCCTTATCGTGGAGCCTCTGATGGCGGCGTCTCTGATCCCCCCACCGCCGGTGGCATGGTTCGACCTTGGCTCGGGCGGCGGGTCGCCGGCAGTCCCGCTCAAAGTCTTGAATCCCGCGGCGAGCCTCACGATGGTGGAATCCCGTTCGAGAAAAGCGGCGTTCTTGCGTGAAGTCGTGAGAAGTCTTGGGCTTGCGGCGACCGACGTCGCGATAGCCAGATTCGAGGACGTCGCTCTTCATCAGGCTGCCGCAGCGGACTGTATAACGGTCCGCGCTGTCCGCTCAGACAAAGCCTTGTCCGACACTGCCTTACGGCTTCTGCGTCCGGCAGGTCGAATGATTCTCTTCGAAACGGCTGACCAGCACCGCGACCTGGAGGGCTTCGGCCTGATCGAGAGCCTGTCCGTCCCGGTCACTAACTCAGCCATACGAGTCGTTGTTCCACGTGGAACAAAGGATTGACCGGTCGCAGCGCCCGCCGTATCCTACTGCAACGTCTTAGGATAAGTGCTTTTCGTAGGGCGTCTAGCCAATTCAATGGGCCGCATCATCGCCGTTGCCAACCAGAAAGGGGGCGTCGGCAAGACGACGACCGCCATCAATCTGGCCGCTTCGCTCGCCCTGGCCGAGCAGCGAGTCCTGCTGGTTGACGTCGATCCGCAAGGCAACCTCACCAGCGGTGTCGGCCAGAAGGGACAAGCGGGATCTGGCGGCACCATCTACGACGCGCTCACGACGCCTGAACCGACCGAGGATCCCGTCCCATTCGTGATTCAAACGACGGTCGACGGGCTCTCACTTATAGCCGCCGACCGCAACCTCACCGGCGCTGAAATCGAGATGGTGACCCTGCCGCGCCGCGAGGAACGGCTGCGAGCACTCCTCTCGCCGCTGCGGGACCAGTACTCGTTCATCTTCATCGACTGCCCGCCTTCGCTCGGACTACTGACGCTGAACGCGCTCGTCGCCGCGGACGCTGTACTGATTCCGCTCCATTGTGAATACTTCGCGCTGGAGGGACTCGCGGATCTCGTCAGCACGATTCGCCGTGTGCGCGCCGCGCTGAACCCATCGCTGGATATCGAGGGTGTGCTTCTCACGATGTACGACGAGCGGACGAACCTCGGACAACAGGTCGCGACCGACGTGCGCGGCTTCTTCAAGGAGAAAGTGTTTCACACCGTGATTCCCCGCAACGTCCGCCTCGGCGAAGCCCCGAGCCACGGGCTACCCATCATCCTGTACGACGTGAAATCGCGTGGCGCCGAGGCCTACCTCGCGCTCGCGCGGGAAGTCATGGAACGCACCGCGGCCACCGCGGCATAAAGACGTATGGAAAAACGACCTGCTCTTGGAAAAGGTCTCAGCGCCCTGATCCCGGACGCCCCCGAACCGCACGCGTCGCCGCTGGAGGTCGACATCGATCGCATCGTGCCGAACCGCTTGCAGCCGCGAGGGCAGATGGACGACGGCCGCCTCGAGGACCTCGCACGGTCGATCAAGGCGAACGGCGTCATCCAGCCGATCGTCGTGCGGCGGGAGGGCGATCGCTTTCACATCATCGCCGGCGAGCGCCGCTGGCGCGCCGCGCAAAAGGCCGGTCTCCTGCGCGTGCCGGTCGTCGTCCGCGAAGTGACAGCGGGCCACGATCAATCGCTTCTCGAGATGGCGCTGGTCGAGAACATCCAGCGCGAAAACCTCAATCCGATCGACGAGGCGCTCGCCTACCGTCGGCTGAGCGAGGAATTCCATCTCACGCAGGAAGACATCGCCGCGGCGGTCGGAAGAGACCGCGCATCCGTTGCCAACTTCCAGCGCCTGCTCCGGCTGCCCGCCGAGGTCCAGGCGGAAGTGGCATCGGGCGCGTTGTCGATGGGACACGCGCGAGCGCTGCTCTCACTCACCGGCGAGGGCGACCAGCGTCGGATTGCGCGCGACGTCATCTCTCGCAATCTCTCGGTGCGCGAGACCGAGGCGCTGGTTCGAAAGATCAGCGAGTCCGCAAAGTCGAAGGAGCCGGCGCCGGCGAAGCCGGCCGACGTCCACACGCGCGCCGCTGAAGATCGTCTCCGGCTTGCGCTCGGCACGCGCGTTCGCATCGTCCGGCATGGCCCGCGCGGCCGCATCGAGATCGATTTCGGATCCGAGGACGAGCTGATTCGCATCTACGATCAACTCACGCACTAGGAAGGGAGAAACCTTGCGGCTGACGCACATGGTCGCCTGCGCCGGTTGAGCGAGCAAACTCGCCGCTGGCGAGCTCGCTCAGGTGCTGAGCGCCATCCCGATCGCACCAAATGACCGCGTCCTGGTCGACTTCAGGACCGCGGACGATGCGGGTGTGTACCGGTGGGAGGCGGGGCCGGCACTTGTTCAAACCGTCGACTTCTTCACGCCGATTGTCGACGACCCGTTCACATACGGTGAGATTGCGGCGGCCAACGCCCTGAGCGACGTGTACGCGATGGGCGGCCGGCCGCTGACCGCGCTCGCCATCGCCGGGTTCCCGAAGGAAGGCCTGGAGCGCGACCTGATCACGCGGATTTTCCAGGGAGGGTTCGAGCAGCTTCATAGCGCAGGCGTCGCGCTGCTCGGCGGCCACACGGTGCAGGATCCGGAGATCAAGTTCGGGTACGCAGTTACCGGCGCGATCGATCCCGAGCGCATACTCACCAACGCCGGTGCCCGCCCAGGCGACGTGCTCTTCCTCACGAAGCCGCTCGGAACCGGAATCATCGCAACCGCGCTCAAGTTCGACCGGATTGATCCGCGTGCCGCGGGACCAGCGATCGAGTCGATGCGGACGCTGAATCGCGCCGCCGCCGAGGCGCTCGCCACCCTCCCCCAATCGGCCGTTCACGCCTGCACAGACGTCACCGGGTTCGGCCTCGCGGGTCACGCGACGGAGATGGCGGCCGCCAGCAGGGCAACGCTGGAGATTAAAGCCGTCGATGTTCCTGTGTTTGAAGGGGTTGTGGAAATTGGCGGAGAGAATCAATCGGGCGGGTTAATCAGCAACCAGGATCACTTTGGGAGCGGGGTCGACATTGGCGGCTCAGTATCCCATGGGCTGGTTCCGATACTGTTCGACCCTCAAACCTCTGGTGGACTGCTCGTTGCGGTTGCGGAGGCCGCAGCCGACGCGACCGCAGCTGCGTTCGAGGCAGCCGGTGTCAAGGGATCGCGAATCGGTCGCATCCTCGCGTCCGCTGGCGATACCCGCGTCCGCGTGGTATAAAATTGCTGTTTCGTGGCGACGCCCCGGAAGGCGCCCTGGAAGGCCCCGTTCCGTTCCTCACACACACATGATTTGCGAGTCTCTCAACCGGGTCGTCAGGTCGCCGCGAGCTTGTGAAATCGGGCGCAAGCTCCGGGGGAGCCGGCTGCACGCATGACGAATCGCACCGCGGCGAATCGATACGCACGCGCGGTCTTCGACGTCGCTCTCAAGGAGAAGCAGGACCTTGGCACGATCGACCGCGACCTCGCCGAGTTCATCGATCTTCTCAAACAACACGCGACCTTCGGGAAGGTGTTGTTGAATCCCGCCGTCCCGGCGCCACGCAAGCGCGCCGCCGTCGCGTCCGTGATCAGCCACGCCAAGCTGTCCCCCGCCGTGGCGAAACTGTTTGTGCTGCTCGCCGAGCGAGATCGCTTCATACTGCTGCCCGATCTCCTCGAGGCGTACCGCCAGCGCGTGCGCGACTTCCAGAAGATCGTGCGGGCCGAGGTCGTGACCGCGGAGCCGCTGTCCGCCGAACGGGCCCAGGCGGTCGAGCGCGGTCTCGAACAGGCATCGGGCCGCCACGTGCAGATGGATCTGCGGGTCGACCCGTCGCTGATCGGCGGCGTGGTCGCGCGCATCGGCAGCACCGTCTACGACGCGAGCGTCGCCACGCAACTCCAGAAGATGAAACAACGGTTGGTGGAGAACATCTAGGCCGCGCAGGAACAGACATGGACATCAAAGCCGAAGAGATATCCAAAATCATCCGCGACCAGATCGGGAGCTACGCCGTCGATGTCGACGTGGCCGAGGTCGGCAGCATCATTTCGCTCGGCGACGGCATCGCTCGTATTCACGGCATCGAGAACGTGATGGCCGGAGAGATGCTGGAGTTCCCTCACGGCGTGATGGGGATCGCGCTCAACCTCGAGGAAGAAAGCGTCGGCGCGGTTCTGCTCGGCGAGTTCACGGCGATCAAGGAAGGCGATACGGTCAAGCGGACCGGCCGCATCATCTCGGTGCCGGTCGGCGAGGAGATGCTCGGCCGCGTCGTCAACGCGCTCGGCCAGCCGCTCGACGGCAAGGGTCCGATCAGCACCAAGCAGTTCTCGCCGATCGAACGGCTGGCACCGGGCGTCGTCGACCGGCAACCGGTCAAGGAGCCGGTCCAGACCGGTCTCAAGGCGATCGACGCGATGGTGCCGATCGGCCGTGGCCAGCGCGAACTGATCATCGGCGACCGGCAGACGGGAAAGACCGCCGTCGCGATCGATACGATCCTCAACCAGAAGGAAACCGGCGTCATCTGTATCTACAACGCCATCGGCCAGAAGCAGTCGACGATCGCCCAGGTGGTGCGGACGCTGGAAGAGGCCGGCGCGATGCGCTATTCGATCGTCGTCGCGGCGGGGGCATCCGATCCGGCGCCGCTCCTGTACATCAGCCCGTACTCGGCGTGCGCGATGGGCGAGTTCTTCCGCGACATCGGCAAGCACGCGCTGTGCATCTACGACGATCTCTCCAAGCACGCCCAGGCGTATCGCGAGATCTCCTTGCTGCTGCGGCGCCCGCCGGGACGCGAAGCGTATCCGGGTGACGTCTTCTACCTGCACTCGCGCCTGCTGGAACGCGCCGCCAAGCTCAAGAACGAGCTCGGCGGCGGATCATTGACGGCGCTGCCGGTGATCGAAACGCAGGCCGGCGACCTCTCGGCCTACATCCCGACTAACGTCATCTCGATCACTGACGGCCAGATTTTTCTCGAGTCGGATCTGTTCAACCAGGGCGTTCGCCCGGCGATCAACGTCGGCAACTCGGTCTCGAGGGTCGGCGGGTCGGCCCAGATTCGCGCGATGCGCCAGGTCGCGGGCACGTTGCGGCTCGACCTCGCGCAGTATCGCGAACTGGCGGCGTTCGCGCAGTTCGGCAGCGATCTCGACAAGGCGACGCAGGCGCAGCTGACGCGCGGCGCCCGGCTCGTCGAGATCCTCAAGCAGCCTCAGTACGAGCCGCTGGCGGTCGAGCGGCAGGTCGCGATCATCTTCGCTGGAACCAACGGCTACCTCGATGCCATCGCCATATCCGACCTGCGGGCATTCGAGACGGGGATGTATCAATTCATCGAGACGCGGTACTCACAGCTCTTCCGCGGCATTGCCGAGAAGAAGCAGCTCGACGATCAGCTGAGAGGCACGCTGAACGAAGCCGTGAAGGAGTTCGCCGCGACGTTCCAGGCGAGCAAGGCGACGGCCGCCTGATCGACGATGCCCTCGCTGATCGATCTCCGCCGGCGCGTGCGTTCGGTCAAGAACACGCAGCAGATCACCAAGGCCATGAAGATGGTCGCGGCGTCGAAGCTGCGCCGCTCCCAGGAACGGATCATGGGCGCGCGCCCCTACGCGGTGCAGATGCAGCGCGTCCTCGCCAGCCTGGCCGGCCGGGTCGATGCGTCCGCTCACCCGCTGCTCGCCGCGCGCGAGCCGTCAGCCGACGGCCGCACGCTGCTGATCGTCGTCACGGGCGACAAGGGCCTCTGCGGCGGCTTCAACACCAATGTCATCAAGGCCGCGGGCGCGTTCGTCGCTGCGAGTCCTCAACCCTGCTCGCTGGGGTTGATCGGCCGCAAGGGCCGCGATTTCTTCGGCCGCCGCGGGTTCACCGTCCTGCTGGAACAGGTGAACATCTTTCACCGGCTTCGCTTTGAGGACGCGCAATCGATCGCGGCGACGGCCATCGAGTCGTTCACCTCCGGTCAGTTCGATCGGGTCGCCATCGTCTACAACGAGTTCAAGTCGGTGATGACGCAGCGCCTGGTCGTCGACACGCTGCTGCCGATCCCGCGGGGAGAGGTCGAGGGAGGCGCGGCCGAATCGTTCGGTCGCCCCGGCCGGGCGGTGACTCTCACCGAGTACCTGTACGAACCATCGCCCGAGGAAATCTTCAACCAGCTGCTGCCGCGATATGTCGAAGTGCAGGTCTACCGCGCGCTGCTCGAGTCGAACGCCGCGTTCTTTGCTGCCCAGATGACGGCGATGGACACCGCGACCAAGAACTCGGCCGAGATGATCGCCAGCCTGACGCTGTACATGAACAAGGTGCGTCAGGCGGCAATCACGCGCGAGATCATCGAGGTCGTGTCGGGAGCCGAGGCGCTATAGGACGCATTTTTATGGCTGACAAGACACAGATGGGACGCATCGTCCAGGTGATCGGCCCCGTGCTCGACGTCGAGTTCGAGGCGGGTCACTTGCCTGCGATTTACAACGCGCTGAGGATCGAGGGCAACGCCGCTGGCGAGAAGATCGACGTGATCGCCGAAGTGGAACAGCACCTCGGCGAGAATCGCGTGCGCGCCGTCGCCATGAAGCCGACCGACGGCATGCAGCGCGGCATGACCGCGGTCGATCTTGGCGAGCCGATCTCCATGCCGGTCGGACCCGCGACGCTGGGGCGCGTGCTGAACGTGCTCGGCGAGCCGGTGGATTTCCCCGATCGCCCGGTGCTCGCGAAGGAGCGGTGGCCGATTCACCGTCCGCCGCCCGCCCTCGAGCACCAATCGACCGAGCTCAAGATGTTCGAGACCGGCATCAAGGTCATCGATCTGCTCGAACCGTACCTGCAGGGCGGGAAGATCGGATTGTTCGGCGGCGCCGGCGTCGGCAAGACCGTCATCATCATGGAGCTCATCCACAACATCGCACTGAAGCACGGCGGCGTGTCGGTGTTCGGTGGCGTGGGCGAGCGCACGCGTGAGGGCAACGACCTCTGGCTGGAGTTCCAGGAGAGCGGCGTCATCGACATCAATGACCCGTCGAAGTCGCGCGCGGCGCTCGTCTACGGACAGATGACGGAGCCGCCCGGCGCGCGGCTCAGGGTTGGCCTGTCGGCGCTCACGGTCGCCGAGTACTTCCGCGACGCCGAGGGCAAGGACGTCCTGCTCTTCATCGACAACATCTTCCGCTTCACGCAGGCGGGCTCGGAGGTCTCGGCGCTGCTCGGTCGCATGCCGTCGGCGGTCGGCTACCAGCCGACGCTGCTCAGCGAGATGGGCGACCTCCAGGAGCGAATCACGTCGACGAAGAAGGGCTCGATCACCTCCGTGCAGGCGATCTACGTGCCCGCCGACGACTACACCGATCCGGCGCCGGCGACAACCTTTGCGCACCTGGACGCGACGACGAACTTGTCGCGCGCGATCTCGGAGTTGGGGATCTATCCCGCCGTCGATCCGCTGGCGTCGTCGTCGCGCATTCTCGACCCGCGCGTCATCGGCGCCGACCACTATCAGACCGCGCGCCTGGTGAAGCAGATCCTGCAGCGCTACAAGGACCTCCAGGACATCATCGCGATTCTCGGCATCGACGAGCTCTCGGAGGACGACAAGCTCGCGGTGTCGCGCGCCCGCAAGATCCAGAAGTTCCTGTCGCAGCCGTTCTTCGTGGCACAGCAGTTCACCGGTCTCGACGGCAAGTACGTCGCGATCGCCGACACGATTCGCGGCTTCAAGGAGATCGTCGAAGGCCGGCACGATGAGATTCCGGAGCAGGACTTCTTCAACGCGGGGACGATCGACGAAGTGATCGAGCGGTTCCGCAAGCGGCAAGCCGCGTAGGTCGGCTCACGGCTTTGTAGGGGCGACCCTGACGACATGGCGTTACCAACGCATCTGCAGCTCCAAATCGTCTCGGCCGATCGCTCGCTCGTCAACGAGTGGGTCGACGAAGTCGAGATCCCGGGCGCCGAGGGTTACTTCGGTGTGCTGCCCGGGCATACGCCGCTGCTGGCGCTGCTCGGCGCGGGGGAGCTCTGGTACCGCCAGGGCCAGGAGAAGCATTACCTGGCGATCGCGTTCGGCTTTGCGGAGGTGCTGCCCGACCGTGTCACGGTGCTCGCGCAGCTTGCCGAGCGTGCGAGCGAGATCGACGTCGCGCGCGCCGAAGCCGCCCGGAAGCGCGCCGAACAGCGCCTGGCCTCGCCAGCCCTCGACATGGACTTCGAGCGCGCCCGCATCGCGCTGACGAAGGCGCTGATCAGGCTGCAGGTGGCGAGTCGGGCTAGAATTCGCTCGTAATTGCTGGCCAACCTCTCGCAACTCTTCCGCTATCGCGGGCTGATCGGAAGCCTCGTGGCGCGCGAGCTCAAGGCGCGCTACCGCGGCTCGGTCCTCGGGTTCTTCTGGTCGTTCATCAACCCGCTGCTGCTCCTGGCCATTTACTCGTTCATCTTCACGACGATCATGCCGAACCGCGCCGAAGGCCTGCAGCCCTACGCGTTGTTCCTGCTCTGCGGCATCCTGCCGTGGAACTGGTTTTCGACGTCGCTGAACGAAGCGGCCGGCTCGTTGATTGCCGGCGGGAACCTGATCAAGAAGGTGCTGTTTCCGGCCGAAGTGCTGCCCATCGTGGCCGTATCCGCGAACATGATGCACTTCTTCCTGGCGCTGCCCATTGTCGTGGGCGTCCTGCTTGCCTACCGGCACTGGCCCGACCCGGCCGGCCTCCTCTGGTTCCCGGTCGTCGTCCTCATCCAGCTGATCTTCACGACCGGGCTGGCGCTGGCGCTGGCCGCCCTGACGGTGCACTTCCGCGACATCCGCGACATCCTCACGAACGTGCTGATGTTGTGGTTCTTCACGACTCCGATCATCTATTTTTACGATCAGGTGGAAGTGCGGCCGTACAAGTGGTTGTTCAACCTCAACCCGTTCACCCACCTCGCGATCTCGTACCAGGAGATCCTGTTCTTCAACGGCCCGTTCGGCCACTGGAAGTGGCTGATTGTGCTGGGCGTGGTGGCACTCGCCGTGTTCGCCGCCGGCTACTGGCTGTTCGACCGCCTCAGGGACTCGTTCGCGGAGGTCGTGTAGTGCCTTCGTCCAACACCAACACCACTGCCACCGCCATCACGCTGGCGAATGTCTCGAAAATCTACCGCAAGTACAGCGGCCGCCAGTTCGCGACGCTCAAGAGCGCTCTCTTGCAGCGCAGCATCCTGACCGAGCTGAGTCCGACCGAAACGTTTCCGGCGCTGCGAGACGTCTCGTTTGCGGTCGCAGCCGGCCGCACCTGCGGGGTCATCGGGCGAAACGGATCCGGGAAGAGCACGGCCTTGAAGCTGGTCGCGGGCATCACCAAGCCGACCAGCGGAACCGTGACGGTCAATGGCCGGATTTCGGCGCTCATCGAGCTCGGCGCCGGCTTCCATCCGGAGATTTCCGGGCGGGAGAACGTCTTCATCAACGGCATCATGCTGGGGTTATCGCGGCGCGAGGTCGAGCGCCGGTTCGACGAGATCGTCGAGTTCGCCGAGCTGCGCGACTTCATCGAGGCGCCGGTCAAGACCTACTCCTCGGGCATGTACATGCGCCTCGGATTTGCCGTCGCCATCCACGTCGATCCCGACGTCCTGCTGGTGGACGAGGTGCTCGCCGTCGGCGACGAAGGTTTTACGCATAAATGCCTGGACAAGTTCGCGGAGTTCCGCCGGATCGGGAAAACGATCCTACTGGTGACGCATTCGCTCGGGCTCGTCGAGCGCTTCTGCGACGAGGCGATCTGGCTCGACGAAGGCCGCATGCGAGTGCATGGCGATCCCAAGCGCGTCGTTGACGCCTACCTGGCGGCCGTCGAGAAATCGGAGGATGCCCTCCTGGCGACGACGACCGCCAAGGCGGTTGCCGCGGTGGCACCCGCGCCGGCGGAGCCGGTCACGGCGCTGCCTGACCACAGCGAGCTGAAGAACCTGTTCCAGGCAGTGGAAGGCCGCTGGGGCTCGCGGCAGATCGAGATCACGCGCGTGACGCTGTCCGGCGGCGAGGGGGAATCCTTCATTTTTCACACAGGCGAGCCGATGCGCGTCGCGATGACGATCGTGGCCCACGCGCCCGCCACCGACTTCGTCTTCGGCGTCAGCTTCTTCAATGCGGACGGCGTGTGCTGTTACGGGACGAACACCTACATCGAACAGATGGACCCGCTGCGGATGGAAGGCGAGGTCGAAGTCGCCTTCGAAATCGACAGCCTCGAACTGGTCGAAGGCACCTACAAGTTGGACGTGGCAGTCCACACGTGTGACGGGTATCCGTACGACTACCACCGCCTGCTCTACACCTTCCGCATGAAGTCGCGGACGCCTGACGTCGGCATCTACCGGCCGAAGCATCACTGGTCGTTCTCGCCCGGCATCGCGTTCAAGGAGACGTCCTGAAGCCGTGCCGATCGTCGCGAGAGACGCGATTGGCCGCGTGGCAGAACGGTTTCGGCGTGAAGGCCGGCGGGTGGTCTTCACGAACGGGGTCTTCGACCTGCTCCATCCAGGCCACGTCCGATATCTGAACCAGGCGCGCCGCCTGGGTGACGCGTTGATCGTTGGCGTCAATTCGGATCGGTCGGTGCGATCCAACAAAAGCGACGGCCGGCCGATCAACGCCGAAGCCGAGCGCGCCGAAGTGCTCGCCGCCCTGCAGGCGGTCGACGCGGTGGTCGTGTTCGACGAAGACACACCTCACGAGGTCATCTGCGCGGTTCAACCCGATGTCCTCGTCAAGGGCGCCGACTGGCCCGAGGACGGCATCGTCGGCCGCGACATCGTGGAGGAGCGCGGGGGCGTCGTCGTCCGCGTTCCGGTCGAGCCCGGGTATTCGACGAGCTCGATCATCGAGAAGATTCGTCAAGCCCGCTAATATTGGAGGTCGGATCACCGGTGACCACCTCCACCTCCCTGAACCTTCGCGCGGTGCTCAAGACGGCCGTCATCCGGGGCGGCCTGGACGCGCCGGCACGGGTGGTGTCGGGCCTCACGCCTTCCGCCAACGCGTTGTTCGTCGCAGCCGCTGCCCAGGCGATGCCAAAGGGGGCGGTCCTGTACATCGTGCCCACTGACGGCGACCTCGAACAGGCCGTGGGCGACACCCGGTTCTTTCTCGCCGCGCTGGAGGGGTTGTCCGACTCAGCGGCGGACCAGGCGGTCCTGCCATTCCCCTCGCATGAGATCGATCCCTACCGTGGGATGACGCCTCACGTCGGCGTCACGTCCGAGCGGGCGCGTGCTCTTCATGCGCTCGCGAGCGGCTCGGCCCGAATCGTGGTGGCGTCGGCAGCCGCCGTCCTGCCGCGCGTCAGCCCTCCGGCGCGCTTGCTGAACGCATCGGTCGATCTGCGACCCAACCAGGACATCGCCCCCATCGACCTCGGCGAACTGCTCATCGAAGCGGGTTTCACGCGCGAGGATCCGGCCGATGAGCACGGCGAATTCGCGATTCGGGGCGGGATCGTCGACATCTACCCTGCCGGTGAGGCGCAGCCGGTCCGGCTCGAATTCATCGGCGACACGATCGAATCGCTGCGTACCTACGATCCAGCGTCGCAGCGATCGATTCAACCGATCGATCAACTCACCGTGATCCCGCTGCGCGATGTGCTCGGCGACGATCGGGCGGCGACGCTCTTCGACTACCTGGCGCGCGTCAAGGAGTCGCGGGTGATCGTGTCGGAGCGCGATGAAGTCGACGCGCACTCACAGAAACTTCTCGAAAGCGTCTATCGCAGCTACGAGGAAGCGAGGGCCAGGAACGGGGCGGCGCTCGCCCCTCCGTCGCCGGACGCGTTGTTCGCCAACTGGCGCGATGTCGAATCCCGGCTCGCGCACGCGACCAGCCTTGCGCACATTGCGGTCGACGAGGGCCCCGGGATACGTCACGTCCGCTGTCAGCCGGCGGTCGAGCTGCGAGGACGTGTCGCGGACTGGGTGAACGAGATTCGGCGCCTCCGCGAACAGGGCGAGACCACGCTCTTCGTCGCCGCCACGGCCGGCCGCGCCGAACGCACCATCGAGCTGCTGAAGGAGTACGACCTCTTCGCGGTGCCTGTCGAACGCGCCGACGACGCGCGCTATGCAGCGGTGCTGGTGGCGATCGGCAGGCTGTCGCGCGGTTTCAGGTTGCCGGACGCATCGCTCCAGATCTACGCCGAAGCCGACGTGTTCGAAGAGGACCGGCGCGCGCCGGAGCGCCGCCGATCGGCGACGAAGGCGTTTCTCTCCGATCTGCGGGACCTGAAAGTCGGCGACCTGGTCGTTCACGTCGATCACGGGATTGGCGCGTTCGTCGGCCTGAAGCAGATCGGGATCGGGGACGCGCTCCAGGAATTCCTCGAGCTCCACTACGCCGGCGAGGACAAACTCTTCGTGCCGGTGGAGCGGCTGGATCTCGTCCAGAAATACACCGGTGCTTCACGGCCGCCGATCGATCGCCTTGGCGGCACGTCGTGGGAGCGTGTGAAGACGCGCGTCAAGAAGGCGATGCGCGACATGGCCGAAGAGCTGCTCAGGCTGTATGCCGCGCGCAAGGCCGTCCCTGGCCATGCGTTCAGCCCCGACACGCACTGGCAGAAGGAGTTCGAGGACGCGTTCGAGTACGAGCTGACGCCGGATCAGCAGAGCGCGATCAGCGACATCAAGCGCGACATGGAGTCGGCGACCCCGATGGACCGCCTCCTGTGCGGCGACGTCGGGTACGGCAAGACCGAAGTCGCGATGCGGGCGGCGTTCAAGTCGGTGATGGACGGCAAGCAGGTGGCCTTCCTGGCGCCGACCACGGTGCTGGCGTTTCAGCATCAGAAGACGCTGCGGGAACGGTTTGCGGGCTTTCCGGTCAGGATTGAGATGGTCAGCCGCTTCCGGTCGAAGGCCGAGCAGAAGGAGGCGCTGACCGACCTGGCGGCCGGGAAGGTCGACATCATCGTCGGCACCCACCGCCTGCTGTCGAAGGACGTCCAGTTCCGGGATCTCGGGCTGCTGGTCGTCGACGAAGAGCAGCGCTTCGGCGTTACCCACAAGGAGAAGATCAAGCAGCTCCGCCGGAAGGTCGACGTGCTCACGATGAGCGCGACGCCGATTCCGCGGACATTGAACATGTCGCTGGTTGGTATCCGCGACATGTCGATCATCGAGACGCCGCCCAAGGATCGGCTCTCGATTCAGACCAACGTGGTCAAGTTCGATCAGCAGGTGATCGGGCGTGCGATCCGCCACGAAATCGAACGCGGCGGGCAGGTGTACTTCGTCCACAACCGCGTCGAATCGATTTTCTCGATCGGCAACCTCGTCCAGCGCCTGGTGCCGGAGGCCAAGATCGTGGTCGGACACGGGCAGATGGAGGAGGAATCGCTCGAACGCGCGATGCTCGATTTCGTCGCGCGGAAATTCGACGTGCTGCTCGCGACGACGATTGTCGAGAACGGACTCGACATCCCCAACGCCAACACCATCATCATCAACCGCGCCGACCGCTACGGCCTGTCGCAGCTCTATCAGCTCCGCGGCCGGGTCGGCCGATCGGACAGACCGGCGTACGCCTACCTGCTGATTCCGCCTGAGGACCACCTGTCGCCGGTGGCGAAAAAACGGCTGGCGGCGATCAAGGAATTCAGCGATCTCGGCAGCGGATTCCGCGTGGCGGCGCTCGATCTCGAGATCCGCGGCGCCGGCAACCTGCTCGGCGGAGAGCAGAGCGGCCATATCGAAACCGTCGGCTTCGAGATGTACATGCAGCTGCTCGAGCAAACGGTCAGGGAGCTGAAGGGCGAGGAGCTCGAAGACGACACGCGGGCGACGGTCAACCTGAAAGTCGATCTGAGGATCGACGAGGCCTATATCGCGGACATGAACCAGCGGCTGATGCTGTACCGGAAGATCGCGGCCGCCCGCAAGCCGGAAGAAATCGACCGCGTCCTCGAAGACGCCGCCGACCGGTACGGTCCGCCGCCGACCTCGGTGCTGAACCTTTCCGATTACGGACGGGTTCGGATCATGGCTGATCAGCTCGGTATCGATACGATCGACCGTGAAGGGCGCGCCGTCGTCTTAAAGTTCAGACCGCAGGCGAAGGTCGATCCGGTTCGGCTCGTGGCGCTGGTGCGGCAGCGTCCTGACCTCACCCTCGTCCCGCCTGCGGCCCTCAAGCTGAATCTCGACGGGATTCGGGACTCGGGCGCCGGGACTCGCAAGGCGATGGACAGGGGCACGCCGAGACCCGAACCCCGGGCCCCGAGTCCCGCGAAAGGATCCTCCCGCCACGGAGATGCGGCCCCGAGCTGGTGGACCGCCCGGGCCCGGACTGGAGAGGTGGCTCCCGGGTTTACCAAGGAAGAGATCCTCAAGCCCGCGAAGGAGGATCCGCGTGCGCCGGGCGGAGTCCTCGAGCGTCTCGGAAGCCTGTTGAGGGAGCTCGCCGGCCGAGTGTAAAATATTGTTTTGCAAAGATTTACCATGCTCAACACACGATTCCTGAAGGCACTGACTCTCGTCCCCGTCCTGCTGGCCCTCGTGGGCGCGGCAGGTCGGGCCGAGATCATCGAGCAGATTCTCGTCCGCGTGAACGGCGAGCTGTTCACCAAGAGCGATCTCGAGACGCGCCAGATTGCCGCCCTGCGCGAGATGGGCCAGCGGCTCGATCCGACGAACGCCAACCTGGACGACGCGCAGCTGCGGAAGATGCTCGATCAGGTCACGCCCGAACTGATGGTGGGGGTCATCGACGAGATGCTCCTCGTGCAGCGAGGCAAGGAGCTGGGCTACCGTCTGGGTGACGAGCAGTTCCAAGGCATCCTGGACAACCTCAAGAAAGAGAACAAGATCGACAACGACGAGCAGTTCCAGGCGGCGCTCAAGCAAGAGGGCATGACGGTGGCCGACCTCCGCCGCAACGTCGAGCGCCGGATGCTCGTCTCGCGGGTCGAGCAAAACGAAATCCTCGGCAGAATCGCGGTTTCGGACGTGGAAGCACGCGAGTACTACAAGGCGCACCTTTCGGAGTTCACGACACCGCAGAGCATTACGCTGCGGGAGATCTTCGTGACGATGCCGGAGAACGCGACGCCTGCCCAGGACGCGGCGGCGCGCGAGAAAGCCAGCCAGATTCGGCAGCGGGCGAGCGCCGGCGAAAACTTCGAGAAGCTCGCCGTCGACATGTCCGATGCGCCGTCGAAAGCGAATGCAGGACTCATCGGCCCCCTCAACCTCACCGAGCTCTCCCCAGACCTGCGAAAGCTGATCGAGTCGATGAAGCCGGGCGAGATCAGCGAGGCGCTGCGCACCCCGCGCGGCTACCAGTTGCTGAAGCTCGAGACGTCGACGGCTCCCGAAACGATGCCGTTCGAGCAGGCGAAGGAACAGATCAGCGATCGCGTGTTCACCGACAAGCGGCGCGAGGAGTACGACAAGTTCCTCGAGCGGCTCCGCGGCCAGGCAATCATCGAGTGGAAGAACGACGAACTGAAGCGCGCGTACGAGCGGGGCCTCGGCGAGTCGAAAAAGCAGGGCAGCCAGGCTGCGCGCGGCTGATCGGACCGTTGGAGAGCTGGTTCGCCGTCTGGACGCGCTCGCGCCACGAACAGGTGGTCCGCGAGCAGCTCCAGACGAAGCAGATCGACGCGTTCCTGCCGACCATCACCAAGTGGAGCCGCTGGAAGGATCGGAAGAAGAAAGTCGACTGGCCGCTGTTCCCGGGCTATTGCTTCGCGCACTTCGATCCCAACGACACGCTCGCGGTCTTGAAGTGCGCTGGCGTCGTCAGCATCGTGTCGTTCGAGGGAAAACCGGCACCGATTCCCGATTACGAGCTCGACAGCATTCGGCTGCTGGTCGCGAGCGACCTGCACTTTGATCCCTGCCCCCTCATTAAAGAGGGCGCGATGGTCGAAGTCGTGCACGGCCCGCTGCGAGGAGTCGTGGGCCGGCTGATGCGCAAGGACACTGCGCACGCGCGGCTCGTGCTGGCCGTAGATCTCATCGGCCAGGCGTTGAGCGTCGAGGTCGACGCGGCGGACGTGAAACCCTATTAGTCGGGAGTCGGTAGTCGAGAGTCGGTAGTCAGGCATGAAGATAGGTTCGGTCGAACTTCCCTCGCCGTTTGCCGTGGCCCCGATGGCCGGCATGACCGATACGGCTTTCCGCCGCCTGGTCAAGCGGCACGGCGGGTGCGGACTGGTTGTGACCGAGATGGTCAGTTCCGAGGGACTGGTCCGGGGGATCGACCGGACGCTCGAATACGCCGAATACACCGAGGAAGAACGTCCCGTCTCGATTCAGATCTTCGGTGGCGATCCCGAGAAAATGGCCGCCGCGGCTCAGATCGTCGAAGGCATGGGCGCCGACATCGTCGACGTGAACATGGGTTGCCCGGTGCCGAAAATCGCCAAGCACAACGCCGGGTGCAGCCTGATGCGAGAGCCGGCTCACGCGGCGGCGGTCATCAGGAGCATGGCCAAAGCGGTGAGGATCCCGGTGACCGTCAAGATGCGCGCCGGCTGGAACGACGCCGAGCGGAATGCGCCGGCGCTGGCGCGGATGGTTGAGGATGCCGGCGCCGCCGCGATCGCCGTCCACGGCCGGACCGCCGCGCAAAGCTACAGCGGGTCGGCCGACTGGAGCCTCGTCGCAGAAATTGCCAAAAACCTCTCGATTCCGGTGTTCGGCAGCGGCGACTGCGTCGAGCCGCACCAGATCGTTGATCGGCTGAACGAAGGCGTCGACGGCGTCCTCGTCGGCCGAGGCGTTCTTCGGAACCCATGGATCCTGGCGCAAGCGGCCGATATTGCAGCGGGCCGCCCCGCCCGCGAGGTCACTCCGGAGGCGAGGGGACGTTTCCTCCTCGAGTACATCGACCTGCTCGTGACCGAGCGGGTTCGCGAGCCGGAAGGGTTTCGTCACCGTGCAGACCGGACGGAATCCCGGGCGGCAGACGACCGGCACGACCGATGGGTCATCAACAAGATTCGTGCGCTGGCCTCCTGGTACTCGAAGGGGCTCGACAACGGCTCGCGGCTCCGAACCTCCATCAATTGCACAGAAACGCTGGACGATCTTCGCGGGCTGATTGCCGAGTTTTTCTCTGAAACCAACCCAGAATTGCTTCGGGCCGTCTAATTGGGGCGATAGACAGAAATAAGATCTGGCGTTTGGCCTATATCTCCAGCCACTGTCCGAGAATCGACTGTTTCATGCCTCTCCGCATTGCGTTCGATATGGACGGCGTTCTGGCCGACATGGAGGCTGCACTCATCGAGCAGAGGGCGCGGCTGTTCGGCGAGGTGCCGACTGACGCCGCCGATCCGGCTCTCGATGAAGGCCGGACGGCGAAGCCCCGGATGACACCTCGGCAGGAGCGGCGGCTGTGGGAGCGCGTCAAGGCGATCGAAAACTTCTGGGAGTCGCTGCCTGAGATCGAACCGGGCATGGTCGCGCGGCTGAATGCGCTGGCCATCGAGCGCGGCTGGGAGGTCATCTTCCTCACCAAGCGGCCGGCAACGGAGGGTGTCACCGCTCAGTTGCAGACCCAGCGGTGGCTAGAGGTCCATGGCTTCGCCTTTCCGAGCGTCTATGTCGTGCAGGGTTCGAGAGGGGCGATTGCCGCCGCCCTTGCCCTGGATTTCGTCATCGATGACCGCCCCGAAAACTGCCTCGATGTCGCAACCGACTCGAAGGCGCGCGCCGTTCTCATCTGGCGCAACGAGGAAGGCCAGCTCCCGGACGCCGTTCGGCGTCTCGGCATCGGCGTCGTTCGATCGGTTGACCAGTGCCTGGATATCCTCAGCCAGATCCAGGACTCCGAGGGGCCGCCCGGCATGATGACCCGCGTCCTGCGGCTGCTCGGTCTGAAAGAACCTGCGGAAGCGTAGAGTGCCAGAGCATTGTCAGCGGTACCAGCCCCGGGCGGCGTAGTACGCGAGACCGAAGATCTCATGCCAGACGTCGGACGCGAGATTGAGACCACCTTCGGTCGGCACAAACCATCCGATCCACGGCATGGAAGGCCACGGCTCGCGAGCAATCGCGGGCACGGCATGAATTCCCTGGGCGCGAAACGTGCCGAGCGAGCGCCGCATGTGGATCTCGGACGTCACGAGAATGACATGCTGTGCGTCGAGCATCCGGAGCATCTGTGCGACGATGACCGCTTCGTCATGGGTATTTCTGGACTCGGTTTCGAGGAGCAG
Source organism: uncultured Acidobacteriota bacterium (assembly GCA_963825245.1). Taxonomy (GTDB): domain Bacteria; phylum Acidobacteriota; class Vicinamibacteria; order Vicinamibacterales; family CAVVIG01; genus CAVREM01. Next base: position 91,616 of record CAWGSJ010000004.1, on the reverse strand, counting down.
ACGCGACGCGGGGATGCCCGATCGGACCAGGGCGTCGCGCATCGTGCGTCCGTTCGGCTCGTCGAATTCGGTTGGCCGGGGCAGTCCGCCCGAGGCAATCATCCAGGCCGCGTCGGTCATCTTAAAGACGCGAAGGGCTTCGAGCACTCGGGTGGCTGATGCTCGATCGAGGACAGGGTACCGAGTATTGTCCCAGTCGCGCGCCGTATAAGAGCCCGAGCCGAGCACGACGATCGCGGTCGCGCCTGAGGGAATCTCGGAGGATGTGAGTGGCCGAAACCCGGCACAGAGCAGCCGGCCGGTGGCGTAGCTCAGCGCGAAGCAGCTGAGGCCGGCGTACGCGAGGGCGCCGGCGATCAGCCATCGTCGCGCCCGCGACGACCCGGGACGTCGCCATATCCAGAGCGCGCCCACGACAAGGACGAGTGCGGCTCCGCCCGAAGAAAACATGTGCGAGACGAGCGCGCTCACGCCTTCTTCTGCGCTTTCGGCCTCCCCCGGCGGCGTGACCGCTCCTGTCGCGCGGCCCGCGGGTCCTTGTGCTCACCGCCCGGCCGCCAGTCCCGGCTGCGTCGCTCGGCGGGTTTCGGAAGGTTCTTCCCCGCCCATTGCGCCTGCTCGGGGGTGTCCCACAGCTTGCCGCGCGCGAACCACTTCATTTGCGCGGTCGGGTTGGTTCGCTTCAACTGATGGAGTGTCGGAGCGAGCTCCGCCTGTTCGCGCGCACGAAATGCCGTCGGCTGGTTGTCGATCAGGATCGTCCAGTAGGCATATCGCGGCGGCACGCGATCATTGTACGGGTATTCGCCCGTCTTCTATTTCGCGAGGCGCTTCAGCTTTTCGACGAGCGTGGTCCGCTTCAGATTCAGCAGGCGCGCGGCCTGTCCCTTGTTGCCGCCGGTCCGCTCCAGCGATCGCTGGATCAGGTCGCGCTCGATGGTGGCGATAAAGGCGTCGAGATCGAGGCCCTCTTCCGGCAGCGCCACGGTGCTCGATACCGGAACCGGGTCGGGATGACCCATCTCGGGCGGCAGATCGGCCACGTCGATCTGCGATCGTCCCCCGCTCACGGCGACGGCGCGCTCGATCGCGTTCTCAAGATGCCGGACGTTTCCAGGCCAGTGATACGACATCAGCCGGCGCATCGCTTCCTGCGAGACGGTCAACGGGGCTCTGCCTGCCGCCGGCGCGCCAGCCGGCGACGTGCCAGGATCGGCCGGCCGGTAGCGTTCGAGAAAATGCTGGACCAGCAGCGGGATGTCTTCCTTCCGCTCGCGCAGCGGCGGAAGCTGCACCGGGATCACGTTCAGCCGGTAGTAGAGATCCTCGCGGAACCTGCCGTTAGCGACCATAAAACTGAGGTCGATGTTCGTCGCGGCGATGACGCGGACGTCGACCTTGGTCGTGTGGTTGTCGCCGACCCGCTCGAACTCACGCTCTTGCACGGCGCGCAGCAGCTTCATCTGCAGCGCGGGACTCATCGTGCCGACCTCGTCGAGAAACAGCGTGCCCTTGTGGGCCTGTTCGAACCGGCCTTGCCGGTTCCCGACCGCGCCAGTGAACGCGCCGCGCACGTGGCCGAACAGCTCCGCCTCGAGCAACGATTCAGGAATCGCACTGCAGTTGAGCGCGACGAATCGAAGCATCTGCCGCGGGCTGCCGTGATGAATCGCGCGTGCGACCAATTCCTTGCCGGTGCCGGTTTCGCCGGTGATGAGAATCGTGCTGCTGGTGGGCGCGACGCTTTCCATCAGATGGTAGAGGCGCTTCATCGCCGGGCTCTTCCCGATGAGCCCCTCGAAGCCGTACCGCGCGTCGAGCTGCGCGCGCAGGTAAGCCACCTCCGACTTGAGGCGTCGGCGCTCGAGCGCGGCGTCGAGCACGTGCCGTAGCTCCTCGAACTGGAACGGCTTGTTGACGAAGTCCCATGCGCCGCGCCGGCCGAGATCCAACGCCTCTTTGTGCGTGCCGTACCCGGTGATCACGATTGCCACGATCTCGGGGTAGCGCTTGACCGCCGCGTCCACGACGGCGGCGCCGTCGATCCCGGGCAGGCGCAGGTCTGTGATGATGACGTCGAAGGCGAATTCTGCGAGTCGCCCGACCGCCTCTTCGCCCGAGGTGGCCTGCGCCACCTGATACCCCCGGTCGGTGAGCTGCTCGGCAACGGCCTGGCGCAGCGCGACCTCGTCTTCGACGAGGAGCAGATGTTTCACTGGGTCAGTCATTTAGCTGGCCGCCAACATTTTGACACATCCGGGTGAAACCCCCGCTGGTGATTCTGCCGCCCGACCCTGCAGTGGCCCTGCCATTCAACCGATACGAACCCACGGAGGCAAACTCGTGGTTGAACGAAAAACGATTTCGATCATGAAGGCGTGCGAGCTCGTCGGGGTCAGCCGCCGGACCATTTACAACTGGCTGTCGTCCGGCAAGATCGAGTACGTCCGCACGGCCGGCGGGTCGGTGCGCATCTTCGTCGATACGCTGTGGCGCGATCCCAATCGGACCGATCGCCCGGCGGTCGAATCGATGTGGCGCGCCGAAGAGCGGAAGCCGGCCTGATGACCGGTCCGCGAACTGTCGAGGAATTGCTATCGCGTGGACCGATGGACGAATCGCCCGAGCTCCGACTGCTCTTCCATCAATTGAACAATCAGCTCGGGATCATCCTGGCCCACGCGGAGCTGCTCGAATCCAAAACGACCGACGAGACCCATCGTGCGCGCGCCGCGCAGGTCGTCGCGAGCGCGCTCGACGCCATGAACACCGCCAAGGAAATCCGCCGGATCACGTCTTTGACGCAGCCCTGATGCCCGCTTGTTTGCTCCTGCCAGGACCGTCGGTCACCTACCAATAACGTAGTACACCCGCCAAATTGTTGACGCAATCCGCTGGCAGTCGTCAAAGAGTTGACGAGAATTGCGGTGCAACACCCTGTAAATCCGTGTAGCGTCGATTCGGGGCATTCCTGACAACACCAGCCTTTTCAAAGACTTGCACGCAGAAATCACTGCAGTGTGACCCGCCAAGGTACACAGGCTCGGCAATTGGTACCGCCGTTGCGATGGTGCGCAACGCTCAGCAGCGTTCCAGTTCGGACTCCTGAGCGCAAAAGGAGACTTTTGATGCGCGCCCAGCCCGTCGCCGCCAGCCAGAACCGCCGAATCGTTGCCGGCCTGCCCTTTGTCGAGGCGCTCGCACGCCGCATGGCGGCGTCGATGCCGAACTCGATCGATATTGGAGATCTGGTGCAGGACGGCGTGCTGGGCCTGATCGACGCTGCGCACCGCTTCGATGAAGGTCGCGGCATCAAGTTCGAGACGTTTGCCGAGCGGCGGGTGCGAGGCGCGATGATCGACGCCCTGCGCCGCGACGCCTGGCCGCGCGGCGTCCGCCGCCAGCGCCGTGAGCTCGACGCCGCGCGTGAAGCGCTGCGCCGCGAGCTGGGACACGAGCCGTCGATGGCCGACCTCGCCGCCCGCATGGGATCCGACGAGAAGCGCCTGAGCCGCACGATCGTCCGCATCAACACGATTGAGGCAACCTCGCCGCTGGCCACCGGCGAACATTTCGACGAGTCGTCGCTGCCGACCGCCCTCGTGCCGTCCGAGCCCGATGCGCCCGACGCCGCGTACGAGAAACTCGAAACCCGCGAACGCGTGCGCGCCGCGATCGCCTCGCTGCCGTGGCGCGAGCGCAAGGTCATCGGCCTCTACTATTACGGTGAAGTCACGATGAAGCAGATCGGCGCCGAGATTGGCGTCAACGAATCCCGGGTCTCACAGCTCCACGCCCGTGCGATTCGCCGGCTGCGAGAGGCGCTTGGGGAAATGGGACCGGCACAGATGGCCGAGTTGCGCCAGGCGCTCGTGGCGTTCACGCGCAAACCGACCATGGCTAAGGCGGCAACGAAGACCGCGGCGCAGGGTGTGGTGCTTGCCTACAAGCCGGCTGAGAAACGGCCGCTCCCGGTCCGCCCGGCCGCCCTCAAGGTTTCGCCTCGTCCGCGGACCGCGGTCGCCGTCGCGCGCTAGCTGTCCGACAGCCCTTCCCGGACTGCCCTGAGCAGATCGGCCAGTCGGAAGGGCTTTTCGAGCCAGCGGCAGCCTGATCCTACGAGGAAGCGTTCGGCCTGGGTGCCGGCGACGTCGCCGGTGACGAAAATCACGCGGCTCGCAAGCGCGGGTACGGCCTGCACGAGCGACGCGTAGAACGCCTGGCCATCCAGCCGCGGCATTTTCAGATCGCAAATGACGAGATCGAACGGCTGCCGCTTGACGAGGGTGAGCGCATCTTCCCCGTCCGCGGCATGCGTCACGACGTACCCGGCATCCTGTAAGGCATCCGCCACGGCCGCCGCCAGCGCCGTCTCATCTTCGACCACCAGCACCGCACCGCCGCGAAGCGGTTCGTCCGATGTTTGCGCCGTTCGAGTCGTCATCACGTCCGGGAAGTGGCCGGCGCCGCCGACCGGCAGCTCGACGAAAAACGAGGCTCCTCTTCCCAGCCGCGATTCGAGGCGGATTCGGCCTGCATGCTCCTGGATGATCGCGTAGGCGACGGTGAGTCCCAATCCCGTGCCCTGGCCGACTTCCTTTGTCGTGAAGAACGGGTCGAAGATCTTCGGCTGCAGATCGTCCGGGATGCCCGGACCGTCGTCGTTGATCTCGAGGACGACCGCTTCCTGCGCGGGATCGTGCCAGGTTCGCACGACAAGGATGCCGCGGCCGTTCGACGACAACATCGCCTGCTCGGCATTGATGATCAGGTTCAGGAGCACTTGTTGAACCTGGTGGCCATCGGCAAAGACCTGCGGGAGGCCGGCGGCCAGCGCGTCGATGATGGTGACGTTCGAGACGTGCTGTTCGTAGGCGCGCAGCGCCAGGGTTTCGCGGACGACCTGGTTCACGTCGACCATCGCGCGCGTCGTCTGCCGCTTGCGCGCGAACGTCAGGAGGTTGCGCACGATACGCGCCGCACGCTGCGATTCGCTGAGGATCGTGTCGAGGCCGCGGCGGACCGCCGGATCCAGCGTCTCCCGCTCGGTGAGCCGCTCCGCCCAGCTATGGATCGTGGCCAACGGGTTGTTCAGCTCATGGGCGACGCCCGAGATGGTCTGACCGAGCGCAGCCATCTTCTCGGCCTGGAGCAGCTGGTGATAGATGTCGCGGGTTTCGTCGTCGAGCTTCTTGCGCTCGCTGACGTCCCGGACGAGCGCTTCGATGCGCAGGCTGCCATCTTCCGCGGCGGGATCAGCGCGCCCGGTGACTTCGACCCACACGGCGGTATCGTCCGCGCGCCGGAGGCGCAGCAGATAGTCAGCGACGGCACCGTCGGTCGTCAGGCGCTCGACGAAGGACAATCGCGCCTGCGGATCGACGAAGCTGTCGCGATCAAACGGCCGGACCTTTTCTTCCGGGGTCTCGCTCGGGAATCCGAAGATGAGTTTGAGGTGAGGGTTGGCGGCAATCGTGGCGGTCGACTCCAGGCCGATCGTCCCGATATAGACGCCCTCGTGGACGGCTTCGAAGAGCCGCTCGAAGGCCGCCGCCCGTCTATCCACGAGCCCCGAACCCCGAGGCGGCCGGCTCAGTGGGCGCCGTGCGCGCCGGCCGCGGGCGGCTTCGGCGTTGGCATGTGCGCGCCCGGAGCGTTGGCCCCGAACTCCTTGTCGATCGCCGCGCGGATGTCGCGGACCGAGGCGCCCGATTCGAACATCTGCCGGGACCGGTTCGCGACGTCGATGCAGACGGCGCATTCGACGCCGTGTTCGTCCCACGCGACGACATCGCCGTTCTCCGCGCGCTGCCTGACGAAACAGTCGTGGTTGGCGCCATGGCCCGAGCGCTCGCATCCGCAGAAGCACGGCACGTAGCTGAGGATCTCGGGGTGATCTGCCGCGAACCGGTACGCCGCGGTGATGACTTCGGGCGAGCGCGGCGGAGCATATCCCTGAAATGGAATCGGCGGCAAGGACGCGTGCTTGCGGGGCCCCAGGCCGGCGGTTGCCGCCGCACGAGCGACGGCCCGCGGATCGGCCTCCGGCGCCTGCGTCGCGGCTGGCGAGGCGGCCTCGTCAGTTCCGCCGCTCAGGACGAGTGCACCGACCCCGACGACGGCGACGAGGATGGCGCCGCCAATCCACGGGTTGAATCGTTTGGATGCCTTGGCCGTCTTTACCACCTTGGCCGCAGGCGCTACCACCTTGGCCGCAGGCGCTGCCGCCTTGGCCGCTGGCGCGGGAGCATTCCGATCTTTCTTCTTGCCCATAACCGCACATTGTATCGTGTTTGCCCGCCGCGCCGGTTGAGGCGACAGTCGGACATCCCGTGACTCGCGCGTACCTGGCGTGGGCCGCGGTGTGCGTTCCGGTGATCGCCGTCCTGCTTGGGACCGTCGTGCTCCGCGAGCCGTTCAGCGCACGAATTGCCGTGGCATGCGCCGTCGTGCTCGCGGGCACCGCGATAGTCAGGAGCACTGAAAGTCGGACGGCTGTCAGCGCTCCCGCTACACCACGCGCCGCCCCGAGACCAGCCTCACGAGGAAGAGGACGATCGCGATGACCAGCAGGACGTAGATGAAGTTACCGAGTGTGTAGCCGCTGACCACGCCGAGCAGCCACAGCACGAGAAGAATGATCGCAATCGTTTCCAACACGGCAGTTCCTCCTTGGGCGCAGCGTGTGCCGCCGCCCGGTCCGACGCTCGGCGGTGCAACACAAGTGCCGGGCTACGGTTGAGCCGGTGTCGTGATGGCGGGACCAAGGGCGAACGTCATCGTGCCTTCGACGGCGCGCTGGCCGTCCACGCGGGCAATGCCCTTGAGCAACCCCATGCGGCTGCGGAGACGAATCACGGTGGCTTCGATCATGACCACGTCGCCCGGTCGCACCGGGCGGCGATACCGCACGCGCTCGATGCCGGCAAAGAAGGGGAGGCGCTGCCGGTTTTCAGGTTTGGCCAGCACGAGAATCGCGCCGACCTGGGCGATCGCTTCGGTGAGAATCGTCGGCGGCACCACCGGCGTGCCGCGGGTGGAATGCGACAGGTAGCGCTCGTTGAGCGACACGTTCTTGATGCCGACGATCCGCTTGTCGACCTCGAGCTCGATGATGCGATCGACCAGGAGAAACGGATAGCGATGCGGCAGGATCTGCTCGATCGCCGCGCAGTCGAGCGGCAGCGACAGATCCATGGCGCTGGCTGGTGCCTGCGAACTCATTCGTCGCATTATAGTAGGCATCCCGTGTCCGACACGCCGACGACCAGCACGTTCCTCTCCGCCGCGGCGCCTCCTCACATCCGGGAGGTGGTCATCACGCTGTTCGAGCTGGGACGCGAGGTCACGTCGGTCCTGGATCTCGACGAGCTGCTCGAGAAGATTCCCCAGCTGATCGCCCGGCTGATCAAATTCCACGCGTTCGCCGTCTACCTGCTCGACGCGGCCCGCGAGGAGCTGCAGATCGCCTACTCGGTCGGATACCCGGCCGACTGCGCTCGCACGCTGAAGATGAAAGTCGGCGAAGGCCTGGTGGGCGCCGCCGTCGCGGAAGGCGCGCCGATTCTGGTGAACGACGTGCGCGACGATCCGCGGTACGTCGAAGCGGTTCCTGGATCGCTCGCCGAGCTGGTCGTGCCGCTCCGGCGCAAAGGCCGAGTGATCGGCGCTCTCAACGTGCTCAGCGACACGCCGGGGCAGTTCACCGAAACTGACGTGATGATCCTGCGGCAATTCGGCGCGCACGTCGCGATCGGGATCGAAAACGCGCGGCTGTTCGAGCAGGAGCGCGAGTACACGTCCACGCTCGAAGCGCTGGCGGAGATTGCGCGCGAGTTCGGCGCGATCCTGCACCTCGATGAGCTGCTCACACGGATTGCGCACCTCGCCCGCCGGGTGATCGACTATCGGACGTTCGGGATCCTCCTGCTCAACGACGACACGCAGGAGCTCGAGATGAAGGTGGCGGTGCGATACGGCGACATGGTGGCGTTGCCGCGCATCAAGCTCGGAAGCGGCCTCGTCGGCTACGCCGCGCTGCACAAGGAGGCGGTGATCGTGCCCGACGTGTCGGCCGATCCGCGGTATATCAAGATCGTCGAGGATGCGCGATCCGAGCTGGTCATCCCGCTGCTGGTGAAGGACCGCTGCATCGGCGTCTTCGATCTCGAGAGCCCCGAGCTCGACGCCTTCACCAAGAATCACGTCGGCATCCTGACGCTGCTGGCGAGCCAGGCCGCCGTGGCGATAGAGAACGCCCGGTTGTACGAAGAGATCCGCGCCAACGAAGTGCGGCTCGAGAAGGAAGTCCGCTTCGCGCAGCGGGTCCAGGCCGCGCTCCTGCCGGCGGAGCTCCCCAAACGGATCAAGGGCGTCGACGTCGCCGCCCGCTTTGCGCCCGCACGCGAGCTCGGGGGCGATCTCTATGACTTCGTCACCCCCGAGCCCAACACGCTGGTGGTGGCCGTCGGTGATGTCTCGGGTAAAGGCGTGCCGGCCGCGCTCTACAGCGCGTTCGCCGGCGAGCTGGTTCGATCGCGGACCTACCGGCGTCGGTACGCCCCCGAACGGTTCAGTCCGGCCGGCGTGCTGGCCTCGATGAACACGATCCTCTACGAGCGGCAGCTCGAGGAGTACTACTGCACGTTGTGCTATGCAGTGTTCGACTTCAAGCGGCGAACCGTTGTCCTGGCCAATTCCGGCCTGCCGTACCCGATTCGTTCCGTCGCGCCGACCGACGGCACCGAACGGCCCGCCCCCATCGAGCTTCCCGGCGTCCCGCTGGGGTCGTTCGCTGGATCGACCTATGACGAAGTGACCTACGACCTCGCCCCGGGCGATCTGTTCGTGTTCTGCACGGACGGTATCTCCGAGGCGTTCGACGCGTTAGGGCGGGAGTTCGGTGCGGGAAGGCTCGCGGACGTCGTGCAGGCGACCCGCGAGCGGTCCTCGCGCGAAGTCGTCGACGCGATCTTTGCGGCTGTTCAGGAATTTCGTGGCGACGTCACGCCGAATGACGACATGACGGCGGTAGCGATCAAGATCAAAAGCTGAGGAACTCAGGAGCTGAGAAACTGTGAAGCTCAGTTCTTCCTGATGTCCAGTTTTTCCTCGCGCAGGTGAAGGCCCACCGACTGGCCGCCGAAGACCGCAACCTCGTTGACTTTCCCCTTTACGTGCACGCGTGAGCCGCGGCTCGGCATCCGGTTGCCGCTGTTCGCCAACACCGTCACCTCGCCGGTTCCATCGTCGACTTTGTACATCCGGAACGGCAGCAGGGACGTGCCCCAGGAGTCGGTGACGACCCCATCGATCTTGACGGTGCGGTCGTGGTAGCGGCCGGGATTGCTTGTGAGCTCCGAGATGTTCGGGTTGCCCAGCCCCAGCGCACAGCCCGAGACGAGGGCACTCATCGCAGCGACCAGGGCGAGGCGTGACAGGTGCTTGGTCATGAGCATCTCCCACTGACAAAAAAGCCGCGCCGAACCGTGGATGAGTGCGGGATACGGCGATGCCAGCGCCTGCCTGATGTTACGTATCCCGTGATTCGGCGCGACTCGTCCCCTGTCACATCAAATCGCGTGCCCGCGTGCTCACGCCAAAACAGGCCTGAAATCGTCGATTCACGTGCCGTCGTCCTGCGCGGAGTACGCACGGATGACCTGCGCACGCGACAGCACCTTGGACAATCCACCGAGCACCCTGCAGGATCCACCGAGCACCCTGCAGAATCCACCGAGCACCATACAGGCCCCAATCAGTACACCCCGAGGTATCTCTCAACTTCCCATGGCGAGACGTGCTTGATGTAGTCGCGCCACTCCTCGCGTTTGGCCGCGAGAAAGTGCTCGAACGTGTGCTCGCCGAGAGTGTCGCGGACGAGGTCGTCCTTTTCGAGCTCGTCGAGGGCCTCGCTGAGGTTGCCGGGGAGCTCGTCGATGCGCAGGTGGCGGCGCTCGCGATGGCTCATGGTGAAGATGTTCTTGTTGATTGGCGGACCCGGGTCCACCTTCTTGTCGATGCCGTCCAGGCCCGAGCGCAGCATGACCGCGAGCGCGAGGTACGGATTGCACGAAGGATCGGGCATCCGGAGCTCGATGCGCGTGCCGGTGCCCCGCGCGGCGGGCACACGGACGAGAGGACTGCGGTTCTTCTCCGACCATGCGATGTTGGTCGGCGCCTCATAGCCTGGGACGAGCCGCTTGTACGAGTTCACCAGCGGGTTCGTGATGGCGCAGAATCCCTTCGCGTGGCGGAGGATGCCGCCGATGTAGTTCAGGCACGTCTGACTGAGTTGCATCGGCGCTTTCGCGTCATAGAAGATGTTCGCGTTGCTCGAAAAGAGCGACATGTGGGTGTGCATGCCCGAGCCGTTGATGCCGTAGATTGGCTTCGGCATGAACGTCGCGTGCAGGCCGTTTCTCGTCGCGACGTTCTTCACGACGAACCGGAAAGTGCTGATGTTGTCGGCTGTCGTCAGCACGTCGTCGTAGCGGAAGTCGATCTCGTGCTGGCCGGGGGCCACCTCGTGGTGGGCGGCTTCGACGTGGAATCCCATTGCCTCGAGCGCCAGGACGATCTCGCGGCGCACGTCCTCGCCGAGGTCGACGGGGCTCAAGTCGAAGTAGCCAGCGGAATCGTGCGACTCGGTGGTCGGCTCGCCGTTCTTCATCTGGAACAGGAAGAACTCGGCTTCCGGCCCGGCCTTCATCCGGTAGCCTTTTGAGGCCGCCAGCGCGATCACTTTCTTCAGCGTGGTGCGCGGGCAGCCCGCGAACGGATTTCCGTCGGGCGTGTAGATGTCGCAGATCATCCGGGCGACCGTCTCGCCGGTCGGTCCGGCCCAGGGGAAGATCCGGAACGTCGACAGATCCGGCCTCAAGTACATGTCCGACTCTTCAATCCGGACGAATCCTTCGATCGACGAGCCGTCGAACATGATGTGACCGTCGAGCGCTTCCTCGAACTGGCGATCCGGAATTTCGACGTTCTTGATGGTGCCGAGGATGTCGGTGAACTGGAGCCGCAGGAACTTGACCTTCTCGCGCTCGGTGCGCTCCAGGATCTGGCCCTTGGTCTGACGGTTGTCCGCGGCCTCAGGCCGACTCTTTCGCATGGCCCGAGATTCTACCAGCGCACCAACTTTTTCCCTGGCTCGCCCGTCTCACTCGATCAGGACTCTCTACCGGGAGACAACGATGAAGCTCAAGACTACCCTGTTGATCGTTGTAGTCGCGGCGGCTGCCGTCGGGCTCGCGTTCGCGTTCGCCTCGCCCGCCCGCGGCCAGGGGCGCGACCGTGACTGGTTCCAGCAACTGACGATTCTCGAGGGCCCCGGCTCGCGGATTGGCGTCACCGCCAGGGAGCTCGAGCCGGCGGAACTGGAGCGGCTCAAGGTTGGCGGGGGCGTGTTCGTCGAAACGGTGACGCCCGACGGACCCGCCGCCAGGGCCGGCTTGCGCGCCGACGATGTGGTCGTCGAGTTCGACGACGAGCGCGTGAGAAGCTTGCGCCAGTTTACGAGGCTCGTTCGCGAGACACCTCCGAGCCGAGCCGTCAGGACCGCCGTGCTCAGGGACGGCAAACGACAGGAGCTCACCGTGACGCCGGTCGCTGGCGGGCAGGTGGATCTGAGCATCGACTCCGATCGCCTCCGCGAGCAGATCGAAGACTTCTCGACGCGCATCCGGCCGTTCGACCACAGGCTCGAGTTTCCCGATTTGGCGTCGCGGGCGCGGCTTGGCGTGACCGTGCAGGAACTGACGCCGGACCTCGCGGAGTACTTCGGCGCGAGCGACGGTGTGCTCGTCTCGTCGGTAATGGCCGATTCACCCGCTTCGCGGTCGGGCATCAGGGCCGGCGACGTGATCACGTCGGTCGACGGGCGCAGCGTCACGTCCGCCGGTGATCTCGCACGCGAAGTGCGCACCGCATCGAGCGACGGCGAAGTGACCCTCGGCATCGTGCGCGACAAGAAACCGAGCACGATCAGCGCAAAGATCGAAACACCCGCGGATCGGCGTGCGCGGCCACAACGTCAGGTGCGTCCAATTCGCACGCCGGTCTAATCTGTCGGCGGGAGAGCTGTGGACGCCGCCCACGCTACGCGGAGGCGATTCTTTCGGCCGGCGCTTCGATCACCGACGCAGGGGCGAGCACCGAGGCGAGCTGGGCGGCGAAGAGGACGACCAGCGCCTGGGTCGAATCGGATGTCTCGCCGCGCCCCTTGATTTCGGCACTGAGCGCGCCGATGCAACCGTCGGGCGTGAGGAGCGGGGCAACGAGCGCGCCACTCGACGAGCCCGGCCGCGCCAGGACGATCTGCAGGGCTCCGGTGCGGTAGGCGGCGGCTGCCGCGTTGTTGGCGTTTCTGGGCACGGCTGGCATCTTCGCCACGGCTTGTGCCGGATAGCCGTGGACGAGCGCCGGGTGCAGGTCCCCGCCCGCCGCGTTTGCCATCCAGATGATGACGCCGCTCGCATCCATCAAGTCAGCAGCGCGGCCGAGAAGCTTGTCGAGGTCGGCCCGGTCGTTGACCCGTCCGACGTCCGTGCAGATCTCGGACGCAGCCTTCATGATCGGCGCTGAATGACGAGGCGCCTCCGTCCTGACCACCTTGAACGACAGTTCGTCGTCGACAGGTAGGGGAGTGTCCACCTTCTTGCCCTTCAGATTGACGCTCGGCTGGCTGGCCGGCAGCACGCCGAGAAGAAGCAGCGTGAGCACGCCCGCCGCCCCTGCGGATCCGAGCGCGTAGAGCTGCCACCGGCGGCTTTCACGTTCCGCAACATCGACGCCCTGCTGTTCGAGTGCCCGCGCGGCGTCCACCTGGTTGGCCGCGAGCGCAACGGTCTGGCCCGCCTCCGAATAGACGACGTCGGCGGCCATCACGTCCTGTCCACTCTTCAGGTAGTCGACGACGCGTCGATCCACCTGGCCGAGCTGGACGATGGTGGCGGCCGCCTCCATCAACGATGAGCGTGCGTCCGGAGTAGCAGCGGCCGAACGGAGATCGTCCACGCCGCGCGCCGCCTCGCCGGACATGCCTGCGACCTTGGGCATCCAGGCCTCAGCGCTCTGACCAGCGGCGACGTACGCGTGCTGACCCATCCGGAGATCTGACAGGGCGCGATCGACCGCGCGTACACGCTCTTCGAAGCGGCGAGCGGCAGCGCGACGACTGTCGATCTGCTGTTCAGTCTTGAAAACGAAGTAGCCAGCGGCCGCGAGCACGCCAACGGCCATCGCGCTGAGCGTCAATCGGACCGCACGTGATCGCATCAATCCGCCTCGAACGTCGGGGAGCTATGCGCAAGAGTACCACACGGATCGTGGAATTTAAGATTTCAGATTCAAGAATTCAGATTTACTGCTCGCCGCCACGAAGTCGGCAATCTGAAATCTGAAATCCTAGATTTCAATTCTTCAGTTTGAGGATCGCGTAGGTCGGTAGCCCAATTCCGCCGACGTAGTCGAGCAGTTCCTTGGCGGGGGACGCGTCGGGGTCTTCAGCCTGGAACTTGATCTTGACGTAGGATTCCAGCGCAGCAATGACCTCCGGATTCTTCAACGTGGTGTTGTCCATCACGAGGCAGTTCTTGCACCACGTGGCCCAGAAATCGATGAGCACAGGCTTTCGATCGCGTTTGGCCTCGGCCAGTCCCGCGCTGATCGACGAATGCCAGCCTTCCTTGAGCTTCTCCTGGACGCTCGACGCCACCTGTTCGGGGTCGACCCACCGATTCGACAGGATTCCGTAGGCCGTGTACGCGTAATAAGCGGCGGTGGCCAGGATGACGACGCCAAAGACCTGCTTGATGCGAACCATCCAGGCGCCGGGCCGGGGCAAGGCGGCGATGCCGGCGCCGGCGATTGGCCACGGCACGGCCATCCCGAGCCCGAGCAGGAACGGCAGCGCCAGGGCGGCCGTCGTGCCCGTTGAGTAGAGGTTGCTCGAGAACAGCACGACCTGAATGACGACCGGGGCGACACACGCCCCGGCCAGCAATGCCGCGACCGCACCCATGCTGAAGGCGACGAGAAATGTCCCGCGTCCCGAGTTGCCGACGTTGAAGCGCGTCGAAAACCGTGAAAAATCGATCACCAGCACGTCGAACATCGCAAGCGCCAGGATCACGAAGAGGACGGCGATCCCGAGGTTGAACCAGGGGCTCGAGTTGATGGTCCCGAACGTGCCGGCCGTCAGGATGACGATCAGTCCGAGAAGGCCGTACACGAGCGCCATTGCGGCCCCGTAGGTCGCGCCGAGGAAGAACCCTCGCGTTCGCGACCCGGCCTGGGCGCCGGCGCCGATGATCGCGAGGTTGATCGGAATCATGGGCAGGACACAGGGCGTCAGATTCAGCGCAAGCCCGCCGAGCAGGACAAGAAGGAGAATCGCCGCGACGCCGCGATCCTCGAACATGCCTTTCTCTTTGATCCCGGCCTCAGCGTTCCGGATGAATTGGAGGAAGTCGGCGGCGCCCATGTAGTTCGCGGTGCCGCTGACCGAAAAATCCTCGATCCGCGCCACCGTTTCGGGCGCCGGCGCGGCGGAGGTCGTTGTCGATGACGGTGGCAGCAGGATAGCGGTCCCCGCCGGCGGTGGCGGCGGTTCGCCATGGCCAAAGCGGATCCCCTTCATCCTGGCGGCATTTGTCGACGCGACCTTGGCGGATCGCGGTACAACCCGAAGGTTCCACGTCGTCGCCAGCGTGACAGGCGGATAGCACACCTTCTCGTCGCACGCCTGGTAGCGCAATGAGCCCGGCACGGCCACGTCGCCGGGGGGGACGTCTGGCCCCACCGCCAGCTGAACACCAATGAGGAACTCCCGCTCGAAGACCGCCAGCGGCTGATCGGCCCCTTCCTGGCGTAGATCCTGCGGCTCGGGATACACGATCTCGGTCGCCGTGATTCCCGAAGAGGGCTGGACCGTCAGCACAATCGGAATAAGCAGCGGATCGCGCGGCTTGTTGGAGTTCGTGTGAAGTCCGTCGGGGAGCCGAACCACCAGCGCGGCCCGCGCCGTCGAGCCCGCGTGAACGCCGTCGTTTTCGAGGAGCGGAGTCAGCTCGGCGGGCGACGGCCGGCGGATTTGAGCGGACGAGGTGCATGCGCTGGCAGTCAGGACCGCCAGTGCGAGCGCGCCAGCAATGCGTGATGTCTGGCCCACGCGAATTATTTCACCTCTCTGAGCGGTATCAGGCCCGGCAGGGCAGTCGTGTCGACGGTACCCTTCACCGGCGGCAGGTCCTGGAACATGAAATCCCACTTCCAGCGCTCGGACGGGTTGCTCGCCTGCAGCCAATGGCGCGCCGTGACCGGCGTCGCGAAGGCCAGCGCCGTGATCCCCTCGAACCCGACGCCGAACTTTTCAGCGATGTCAGCTCGAATGTGCACGGGGCTCGTGTAGTCGAACCCCACGCCCAGAGCTGCGCTCGAAATTGACGAGAATCTGCCAGTCCTCCATCGCCTCTCCCGGAGCCGGGATCGCGCGGGCGGCCCCCTGCAGGCGGCCCTGGTCGTTCGTGTAAGACGCTTCTTTCTCCACGTACGATGCGCCCGGCAGGACGAAATCGGCGGCGCGCGCCAGGTCGGTCATGAGCACGCCCTGGACGACGAGCAACGGGAGCTTGCCGGCGGCGCGCGCGTCGAGGATCCAGCGGACGTCGTCCAACGAACCGGCCGGGCCGGGGTCGAACACGTACAAGGCCGAGATCTGGCCTGCTTGGACGGCCGCCTGCAGCGCGCTCAGATCGGGCCTGGCAGGGGAGTCGCTCAGGGCGGTGGGGATAAGTCCGAGCAGCCGGGCCCCGCTGACGTTTGGAGCGTCGACTGGCGGAACGACGAACTTCGTCTCCACAGGCTGAGCCTTCGGGGTCACACGCCACGTCACCGCGACGGCGCCTTCGCCGACCAACTCCTGGGCCAGCCGCCGGAAGAGGAACATCTCTTCGTGCGACGCGTGTGCCGACAGGAGAAACCGCACGCCGTCCGGGTTCTGGCGCCCGACGGCCGCCAGCCGATCGACGAGCTTCGCGATCAGGTCGTGCCAGGCGGCGGGCGTCTGAAGGCCGTTTTCGCCGCGCATGAGCGGCCGGGTCGCGCGATCGTCGCTTTCGATCCAGTGGTACTCAAAGCGCCCGATGTCGCACATCCAGTAGCCGTTCACATCCGGATTGAGCCGCGGCGTGAAGCGAATCAGGCGCGACCCCTTCGCCCATTCCGGCTTCGCCTTGATCCACGCCGTCGTGCTGCATCCCTTCGAGCAGAGCGTGCAGATCGTGTCGACCGCGTTGGGGTTGTCCCAGGGCCGCGACTTGAACCGGTAATCGCGCGTCGTGATGGCGCCGACCGGGCAGACGTCCATCAGGTTGCCGGAGATCAGCGAGTGGACGCCTTCCTCCTGGAAGGTCGCAATCTCGCTGCCGTAGCCGCGGTCGATGATGTTGATTTGCGCATCGCCCTCGATCTCGCGCATGAAGCGCACGCACCGCGTGCAGAGGATGCAGCGCTGCCGGTTGAGCATCAGGGTCGGGCCGAAATCGACGTCTCCCCGCACGCCCTCGCCGTCGAACACCCTCCTGGGGAACTCCATGCGGCTCTGGTCGGGCCCGAAGGTGTACGAGAAATCCTGGAGCGGGCACTCGCCGCCCTTGTCGCAGACCGGGCAGTCGAGCGGATGGTTGATCAACAGGAACTCGAAGACGCCGGCGCGCGCCGCCACCACCTCGTCGGTGCGCGTCGAGACGATCATGCCGTCGGCGCACACCGTCGAGCACGACGTCTGCAGCTTTGGCATCTTCTCGATCTTGACGACGCAGACGCGGCACGAGCCATCGACGCCGATGCCTGGGTGATAGCAGTAGTAGGGGACGGTGACGCCCGCCTCGATCGCGGCCTGCAGGACGGTCTTGCCCTTTTCGACAGTGACCTGACGGCCATCGATCGTCAGCGTGACGGTGTCCATGACTGTACGATCTTATACCGGCTCGCCCCGCACCTTGAGCAACCCGTCTCACAAACCGGCTGACCCGCGTCGCGAGCGAGCGCGCGAGCGAGCCACGCGAACGGAGCGCGCCGGCGCCGCGGCGCGCGAGAGAGCGTGTCGGGGAGTCCGAGGGGCGGAGCCCCTCGGGTAAGAGCTAATTCCGCTTGATCTCGGCGAGCGTCCCGTCGTCGGTATTCATGGCGACGCTGCGCAGGGCCCCGGTGAGCGGAACTCGTATCTCTGCCGTGCGATCGTTCAACGGAACGAGCACGTTCTGGACCCGGCGATCCGTGTACTGGAGCGTCACCGCAATGGGGATGTCAAAGATGTCCCCCTCCTGCTCGAAGTGCAGGACGACTTCCTGGCGGCCGTCCGCCCCACCCTCGACGCGCGACGTGAAGGTGATGCGCGGCAGGGCCGCGCCGTAGATCCACCGCTGGAAGAAGCGTTCGAGCGGCCGGCCGGTTTCGGCCTCCATCGCCGCCCGGAAATCCTGGGTACCGACCTTGGAGAAGCGGGCCCCGACGTAGAAGCGCCGCAGGCCGCGCAGGAACGCGTCGTCTCCGACGAGGCGCCGGAGCATATGCAGGACCGCGGCCCCCTTGTTATAGACGAGCGCACGAAACACGGTCGGCTGGTTGCGGATGTGGCCGAGCCGGTAGC
Organism: uncultured Acidobacteriota bacterium; assembly: GCA_963825245.1. Lineage (GTDB taxonomy): Bacteria > Acidobacteriota > Vicinamibacteria > Vicinamibacterales > CAVVIG01 > CAVREM01. The sequence continues at coordinate 73,960 of CAWGSJ010000004.1, read as the reverse complement.
CGAGATAGACCGGCCCCTGATCCGATCGATCGATCGCCCACTTGCGCAGCTGGCGGAGCATCGCGCCGAACACTTCGTCGCCGTACCGGTGCTCCGCGTACAGCGCGGCGAAATACTGCGAGAACCCTTCGCTCAGCCACTGCTCGTGGTAGTTACGCCACCCCACCGCCTGCCCCCACCACTGATGCGCCATTTCGTGCGCCAGGAAGAATTCCGGAAACCCCTCGAAGTTCACCGGATCGGTCTGCCAGCGAAGCGGAGTATTGGGGAGCGGCTGGTTCAACGCCGCGAAGTAGGCGGGGCTGTGGCCACCAGGTTGGAGGCTCTCGACGAGCGCCAGCGTGAAGCTTCCGTACGGCGCGTCCCCGATGAGCGAATCGTAGAAGCGCGCGATGTCGGCCGCATCGTTGATCAGTTGCCGGCCGCGGGGGACCTGCAGCGGGTTGGCCTCGACGGTGAGATCCAGGCTCTCGTAAACGGCGCCCGAGATCGACGGCGCGGTGGACGTCAGCCGTGCGGTGCCTCGTCCTTCCTCGGTGGGTCCCGAACCGTCGAAGGCCACCGTGACGCGGTCGGCCCGGACCAACCGGCTGGCCATGAACGCGAGGTAGCGGACCGGGCGCGACGCAACGAATTCGAACTGGCGCCGCGGCGCCGCGCCGGCTTGCGTCGGCAACACGACCGGCGTCCCCTCGAGTTCGCCTGTCGCCACACAGGTGAGCGTGAAGGGCAGCGTGATACGGATCCGGGCGGTGGCGTAGTCGGACGTCGATGGCTGCGGATACCAGTTGCTGCGGTTGCTGTACAAGTAACTGCGTTCGCCGGTGGGGATCGTGACATCCAACATCCGGCTTTGCTGGTCGTTGCCGCGCTGCGGCGCCCCTTGCACGGCGAGCGTCTCGCGCTCTGGTGGCTGCGGCGCGAGCCGGCCGCTATAGGCGACGGTCAGCGTCAACTCCGCATCGCGCAACAGCGTGAACGGAAGGTTGACGAGCACCGTGTTCTGGTTCCGCACGCGAAGGTTGAACAGCCGCCCGTACTGCTGGCTGAACACGGAGTGCACCATCAGCGAATCGGCGAGCCGCAGCGTGATCTGGGAGAGGGAGTTGGCCCGCACCCGCATGCGAAGCGTGGCGCGGCCTTCGAGCCATTGCCGCTCCGGTGTCGGCGTGGCGTTCAGATCGATGTCGTACTCGAGGACGTCATACGCGGCCAGGTCGTCCTCGTTGTAGAACGGTCCGCGCGTCGTCAGCCGCTCGGCCGACGAGTACACCGAGATGTTGCGGCCGCGGCGGCGGTTGAAGACGCTGATGTCCTCGGCCTCGTTGCGGCTGCGCACATAGGTGAGCGTCTCGAATCGGCTGGTCCGCATTTCCGCGACGAAATCGCCGACCGCCGGGTTCAGCGACCAGGTCTCGGTGGTGAGATCACCCAGCTCCAGGGCGTAGCTCTTGCCTGATTCGACGCGGAAGATCTCGTCCGCCCGCCGCAACTCCCGAGGGTCGACCGCGGCGGCGACGAGCTCGTTCGGGTTGGCATGCAGGCCGAGATCGCCGACGCGGACGAACGCGGCATCGAACCGCGACTCGATCTTCGTGTCGCCGGCGAAGATGCGGACCTGCCCCTTTTCGGTTTCCGGCGCCGGCTCGAACCGCATCTCGCCGCGCCCAGTCAGCACCAGGCCGGTGACGCCCTGGTCGGTGTCGACGGTGAAGACCACTCCGTCGAGCAGCCGCAGCTCGAGATCTTCCGAGCGCACCGTGAAGTTCCTGGCCCGGAATTGACGGGTCGGGTTGACTGACAGGCGATACAGGTTTTCGACCGTCGACACGCGCTCCTGGTCCGCGAGCCGCCATTCGATGTCGTCGATGCGCTTCACGTCGAACTGCCAGCTTGCGACGCGCGCGCGATCGCCGTATTCGACGAAGGCGTCGACCAGGATTCGATAACCGAGCCCGGGCAGTGTGCCGATGAGCTGCTGGCGGTCGCGTTCGACGACCACCGCGCGCGTGACCCCCGGCCGGAACTCGAGGCCGACGAAGTTCTGCGACCGAGGCTCGTCGGCCGACGGCGCCATCAGCGCGAGATAGGCGGCGCGGTCGTTCGAACGGAGGGCCCGTTCGATCCCCGCCAGCAGCGCGCGGATGCGCCCTTCGTCGTCCGATTGGACGGCGACTGCCCCGCCCTGCAGGAGGAGCACCGCGCAGAGAACGGCCGCCGCGAGGGCCCTGGCCTTCATGATGAGCGGAAAAATTCCGGCCCCTATATTAGTCCGCTGCGGCGGTCGATCGGCGAAGCAGAAGAATTGTGAGATCGTCGGCAAGACGGACCTCGCCGGTGTGACTTTCGACGGCGCGGACGACGCCCTGCACCAGGTCGGCCAGACTGGCCGTCGGAACCCGCGGCAGCGCCGCCTCGAGCCCGCGCTCGTCGAACGGTTTGCCCGCCGGGTTTTCCGCCTCGGTGATCCCGTCGCTGTACACGGCCAGGAGATCGCCGGGTTCGAGAAGCGCGCGCCCCGTCGCGTAGCCCGACTGCGCGAACATCCCGAGCGCGATGCCGCCGTCGGCGAGTCGATCGGTGCCGCCGCTCGCCCGCAGCACCAGCGGGGGCGTATGGCCGGCGCTCACGTAGCGCAACTCGCCAGTGAGCGGCGTGAAAATGCCACAGAACAGGGTAATGAAGCGATTGCCCGGCGCGTGCCGGGACACCTGGACGTTCAGACGCGCCGCCAGGTCCGCGGCCTCGAGATTCTCGTCCTCGATTGACGGGACGAGCGTGCGGAACATCGCCAGCAGCAGCGCCATCAGCAGCGCCGCCGGGCTGCCCTTGCCGGAGACGTCGCCCAGGGCGATCACGACGCGCCCGTCGCGAAGCGGCTGGATGTCGTAGAAATCGCCGCCCACCGTATTGGCCGGCCTCGTCATCCCGACGACCTCGACGCCCGGCGCCCGGTACGGCCCGGCCGGCAGCATCGCATTCTGAATCTCGCGCGCGACTTCGAGATCGTTCTTGAGCGTCAGCCGATCGGCCAGCTCCAGCAGCACGAGCAGGTTCACCAGGCCGAACGCGAGCAGCAGCCAGCCCGTGCCATCGGCGAGGCGATCGCTGCCGAGCTGATTGAGCAGGCCCACCAGCGTGGCCACCAGCGCAAACGCGTAGACGGCGCGGCGAGCCGGCGACAACCGCATGGTGAACGCGACGAACAGCACACGCGCCTGGGCCGGCAGCCGGCGATACCACGGCAGATCGTCGAACTGACGGAAATCAATGTGTCGCGCGAAAAACCGGTAGGCGTCGCGCGTGTCGCGCGTGAAGAGCCGATGCAGGTCGTCGGTCTTGAGATCGCGCGTGTAGTCCTGGAAGAATCCGCCCTGGCGGCGGGGCTGGGTCATGGGAGGATCTCCAGCTCACGACCGACCCTGGCAAACGCGTCGAGCGCGAACTGCAGCTGCTGGCGCGTATGCGCTGCCGTGACAATCGTACGGACCCGCGCTTGGTCCCTGGCCACGGTCGGAAACGCGATGCCCTGTGCGAAGACGCCCGAATCGAACAGCCGATCCGAGAGCCGCATGGCCAGCGCGCCATCACCGACGATCACCGGCGTGATCGGGCTCTCGCTCATGCCGGTGTTGAACCCGAGCCGCTGCAGGCCCCCCTTGAAAAAGCGGGTGTTGTCCCACAGCTGATCGATGATCTGCGGCTCCTCGAGCAGGACGTCGATCGCCGCGATGCACGCCGCCGCCACCGCCGGCGGGTGGGAGGTCGAGAAGAGGAACGGCCGGGCCCGATGGTACAGGAACTCGATCAGCACCCGCGTGCCGGCGACGTATCCTCCCAGCACGCCAATTGCCTTGGACAGCGTTCCCACCTGCACGTCGACGCGGCCGTGGACGTCGAAATGATCGATCGTCCCGCGCCCGTTCGCGCCGAACACCCCGCTCGCGTGCGCATCGTCGACCATCATGATGCAGCCGAACTCTTCCGCCAGGTCGCAGAGCGCCGGCAACGGGCCCAGGTCGCCATCCATGCTGAACACGCCGTCCGTAATCAGGATCTTTCGCTGCGACGAGGGCAGCGACTTTAGGAGGCGTCGCGCCGCGTCGACGTCCTTGTGTGGAAAGACCTTGATCTCGGCGCGGCTGAGACGCGAGCCGTCGATGATGCTGGCATGATTCAGCTCGTCAGAGACAACGACATCGTCCTTCGTCAGGATCGACGAGACCGTTCCGGCGTTGGCCGTGAAGCCGCTTTGGAAGACGACCACCGCTTCGGTCTTCTTGAACTCCGCCAGGCGCTGCTCGAGCTCCATGTGGATCGCCATCGTGCCCGCAATCGTCCTGACCGATCCGGATCCGACACCGAACTTTTCGATCGCCTCAATCGCGCGTGCCCGGAGCTTCGGGTGCGTCGTGAGGCCAAGATAATTGTTCGACGACAGGTTGACGACGGAACGGTGATCGAAGCTGGTGGAGGCCTTCTGCTCGTCCTCGAGTACGCGCAGCCGGCGATAGAGCCCGGCCTCCTTGAGCGCGCCCAGTTCGAGCGACAGGTACGACAGCGGATCGGCGCGCATGAAGGAGTCGATAGTACGCGAAGTGCGGACACTACGGAATCATGAGGATGACCAGCGCGTTGCCGTAAGATGCCCGCGCGCTACGAGACGCGGGAAGCCCGCTCCTCGAGCCGATCCCGTTCGTCGAGAAGCTCCTGTATCACAACCTGAAGAATGGCCGCTGATGGGACGGCGAGCACGGCACCCATGATGCCGAGCAGTGACCCACCGATGAGGAGCGCGATGATCACGGTGACGGCGCTCACGCCCACCTGCCGCGACATGACCTTGGGCACGAGAAAGTGGTTTTCCACCTGCTGCTGCGCGAGGAAGAAAATCAGCACGAACAGTCCGGTCCGCGGCGAGACCGTGAATCCGACCGCAACCGCGGGGATGGCAGCCAGGATTGGTCCGACCACAGGAATCATCTCGCCGAATGCGGCGACCAGTGCCAGCACGTAAAAGTACGGAACGCCGAGCGCGTAAAGGCCGATCGCCGCGCTGACGCCGATCACGCCACCCAGGAAAAGCTGCCCGCTCAGCCAGGCGCTGACCTTCACCGAGATCTCGGCGGCGGCTTCTTGAACCCTGGGACGCTCGGCGCGGGGAAAGAGCCGCGCAAAGCCCCGGAAGAGAACATCGCTTTCAATCAGGAGATAAAAGGTGAGGATCAGCACCGTCAACAGGGCGAACACGCCCGAGACGACGCCGGTCGCCGCCATGGCCACCGTTCCGACCGCGTCGCCCGACGCCGCCGGCGCGCGGCGGAGCACCTCCTCGAGCGTGATGCGATGATCGAGGAGCCCGTAGCGAAGCAGCAGCGTTTGTCCGCGATCGAGGAGGTCCGGCAGCGCCGTCGCGAGCGCTCGCGCCTGCCCGACCAGCGGCGGGATCACCAGGAACCCGATGACGATGAGCGTGCCGACGATCAGTAAGTACACTGCCAGGATCGCCAGCCACCGGGGCACACGCTGCCCCACCGGAACGACCTGCTGGTGCTCGATCGCGTGAACGATCGGCCCGAAGCCGATCGCGAGCAGCACGCTGACGTAAATCAGGAGGAGGACGTCGCGGGCAAGATACAGCGTCCAGACGACGATCACGCCGAGCGCGGCGACCGCGACGGCCTGCGCGGCCGGCGCGAAGCCGCTCGTCAACCTACGATCGGGCAAGGTAATCCGCGGTGAACGCGCCCATCATCTGATAGATCTCGCGCAGTTCGTCGGGTGCGGCCAGGAACACGATGCGAAGGAAGCCATCGGCGGGCGCCATCCCGAACCCGGATCCGTACACGCACAGGATGCCGGTCGCGCGCAGCAGGGCGAGGACGTAATCCTCGTCGGTCCGGCCGGCCGGCAGATCCACTTTCGGCATCGCGTAGAACGCCGCCGCCGGTGCGCTGCACGTCACGCCCGGCATCGCGCGCAGCATGTCGACCGTCACCTGGGCGCGCGCGCGCAGCGCGGCGCGGAACGTCGCTTGATGCGTCCGGTCGCCGTTCAGTGCCGCCGGGATGGCGTGCTGCATCGGAACGGTGCTGCACAGGCGGCCATCCGCGAGCTTTTTCAGCGCCGCGAGCAGGTGGTCGAGCCGAGGCGACCGTCCGACCGCAACCCATCCCGTGCGCCAGCCCGGCGCGACGTAGCCCTTCGACAAACTCGAGAACGACAGCACCGGTGCGTCCGGCTCGAGGCTGCCGATCGGCGCGATCGGACCGTCATATCCCAGGTCGCCGTACACTTCATCCGCGAGAATCACCAGGGCGTGACGTTCGGCGAACGCGATCAGCCGCCGCCGCGCCGCGTCGGAGTAAGAAGCGCCGGTCGGATTGTTCGGATCGATCACCACGAGCGCGCGCGTTGCCGGAGTGACGGCGTGCTCGAGGTGATCGAAATCCGGCTCCCACCCGTTACCGGGATCCGTCCGATAGAAACGTGCGCGCGCCCCGAGCTTGGCCAGCACCGCGGTGTACAGCGGATAGGTCGGCATCGGCACCAGGACCTCGCCGTCCACGTCGACGAGCGTACTCAACGCGAGATCGATCGCTTCCGAAGTGCCCGCAGTGATGAGCACGCGATCGGCAGTCACCGGCCAGGCGCGCCGCGTGTATTCGGCGGCGACTGCTTCCCGGGCCGACGCGATCCCGGGCGATGGGCAATAGCCGTTCTCGCCGTCGTGCATGGCGCGCACGACCGCGTCGACCATGTGCGCCGGCGGTTGGAACCCGAAGGGCGGAGGATTCCCGACGTTCAGGTAACGTACGCGCGTCCCCGCGGCCTCGACTCGCTGCGCTTCAGCGACGATATTGCGGATGGCGTACGAGAAGTTGCCGACGCGAGCGGCAACCGGAACCGACGGCGGCCGCAACACGTTCGAGGGCGTCATGGCAGCCATCTTACGCTCCTTGAGAACGGCCGAGTAACCGTGTAATGTTTACACGGTTTTCCCCTACAGTTGACATGGTATCGACCTCAGCTGGAGGACCTAAACAGTTGGAATCACGCGACTTCACCGTTTGGCAGCGTACTTGGAACAGTCGTTCCTGCGATGGCGAGGGGCACAATCATCCTTAATATCGGAGTTACGGCAGCTTTGATGATGTCGTTCCCCTCCATCCCGTCCGCCCAGGAACGGCCCGTCGCCACCTTCAAGTCGGGCGTCGAGCTCGTTCGCGTCTCCGCCGTCGTCCGCGACAAGAAAGGCCGGTTCGTCCAGAACCTGACGGTACGCGACTTCGAGGTCTTCGACGGCGGGCTTCCCCGACCGATTACCGAGTTCCGCAAGGACACGGGCGGGATCAGCCTTGCCCTCCTCTTCGACGTCAGCGGCAGCATGGAGGCACGGCTCGAGGACGCGCGCGATGCCGCCCGGCATGTCCTCAGCTGGCTGGATGCGCTGAACGACGAAGCGGCGGTCTTCACCTTCGATACGAGACTGTCCGAAGTGGTGTCCTTTAGGGCCGGGTTGAAGCAGCTGCCGGCCAGACTGGAGACGATCGAGCCGTTCGGCGCGACATCGCTGCACGACGCCATCGGCGAGACGGCGGATCGGCTTGCGGACCGGCCGGGGCTGCGCCGCGCGGTCGTGGTCTTCACCGATGGAGTCGACACGGCAAGCCGTCGAACGCCAGAAGCCGTTTCGGCGGCCGCGAGCGCCATCGACGTGCCCGTGTATATCTTTGCCGTCGTTCCGGGAATCGACAATCCGACGCTCGAGAACAACTTGATCAGCGCGACGCCATCGCCGCTGTCGGGCGCGCTGGCGGATCTCGCGGCCTGGACCGGCGGCCACACGTTCGTCGCAAGCATTCCGGCAACGCGCAGCGCGGCCGCGCGGCAGATTGTCGACGAGCTTCGTCAGCTGTACCTCATCGCGTTTGAATCGAGCGGCCGGCCGGGCTGGCATCCGCTCGTGGTCCATGCGCGCGGCAAGGACCTCACCGTACGAGCCCGGAGTGGGTATCACGCGGGGCAATCTCGCCCGATTTCGTAGGAGGATCGAACATGTTCCGGAAGGTCATCGTCGCTGGCTCGATCGTCGTCCTTGCCGCCGGTTCCACGGCGTGCGCGACGAAGGGCTTCGTTCGCCAGAACGTTGGCGAAGTGAACGACAAGGTCGACTCGCTCGGTCGATCGGTCGAGGACACGCAAGAGCGGACGCGGCGCAATGAAGGCCGCATCACGGAAGTCGATCAGCGCGCCGGCGCCGCCGAGCAGTCTGCGGCGAAGGCGAACACCGCCGCCGCCGAGGCGCAGACCTCGGCCAACACCGCGAACGCGGCCGCCACTGCGGCAGGCTCCAAGGCCGATCGGGTCGAGGCGTCGTCGCGGCGCCTGGTATTCGAGGTCGTGTTGAGCGAGGACCAGGGCAACTTCAAGTTCAACAAGGCCGAGCTGCCGGACGAAGCCAAGGCCCGCCTCGATCAGCTGATCACCGACCTGAAGGCCGATCCGAAGGGTGCCTTCTTCGAGATCGAAGGGCACACCGACAACGTGGGTGAGCCTCTCATCAACCAGAAGATCGGGCTCGATCGCGCCGAAGCGGTGAAGCGGTACCTGTACGAGCAGCACCAGATTCCGCTCCACAAGATCAACGTGATCAGCTACGGTGAAGAGAAGCCAGTCGCGCCCAACAGAACGCGGGACGGCCGCGCGCAGAACCGCCGGGTGGTGGTAAAAGTACTCGCGTAGTTGCCCCGCACCCGGGAGTCGCGCAGTCGACTGTCTTCAGTCGTCGGTCGCCAGTCGCGTTCGCCAGCCGCGGTCAAGACTGGGGGACTGAAAGCTGGCAGACGTCGGACGGACTGACGACTGAGGACTGAAGACTGACGACTTCCGGGCCCTCCTCTGGTAATCTCTCCCGCCATGGCGATCCGGACCGAGCTCAATCTTCGTCTGCCCAACAGTCCTGGTGCCCTCGCCGCCGTCTGCCGCACGCTCGCGGACGAGCGCGTGAACATCGTCGCCTTGTCGGTCGAACCGAGCGGTCTTCTGCGGCTGGTGGTCGACAATCACGTGCGCGCGGCGGGCGCTCTGCGCGAGCGCCATCACCAGGTGAGCGAGCGCGAAGTGGTCGTGACAAGTGTAGGCGTCGGTCCGGGCGCTCTCGCGCCCCTGCTCGAGCTCGTCGCCGGCGTCGGCGTCAATGTGGAGTACGCCTATGGCACGGCGCCGGAAAGCGTCGCCGGCGCGTCAATCGTCATTGGCGTCGAACACGCCGCACGCGCCGCGGCGGCGGCGGGCATCTGAATTTGGAATTAGGAATTAGGAATTGGGAATGCGTCTATACGTCGAGCCGATGGACACCACCGTCGTGGAGGTTTCTTCCGACGGGCGGCTGCGCTACGAGGGGCAGGCCGAGCTGTCGGAGCCGACGCTGCAGGAGCGGCGCGCGGTGATTTACGCGGCGCGGAACGAGATTGCCATCCTGACAGAATTGATCGACGCGCTCGACCCTTCGACAGGCTCAGGGCAGGGCCCTACCCGTTCTTCTGCTCAAAATCGCGCATGAACGCGACCAGGGCGTCGATGCCCTCCTCGGGGAAGGCGTTATAGGTTGAGGCGCGCATGCCTCCGACCGAGCGATGGCCCTTCAGGCCGTCGAGGCCGGCCGCAGTCGATTCCTTGACGAAGCGTCTTTCGAGCTCTTCGCTCGCCAGCCGGAAGGTGATGTTCATCAGCGATCGATCGTCCCAGGCGGCCGTCCCGCGATAGAACCCGGTTCGATCGATCTCCGCATAGAGCTTGGCGGCCTTGCGCTCGTTGACAGCGGCCATTCCCGCCAGGCCGCCCTGCTGCAGCAGCCACTTCATCACCAGGCCGAGCGCGTAAACCGCGAAGGTCGACGGCGTGTTGTACAGCGAGTTGTTCTCAGCATGTACCGCGTAGTTCAACATCGTCGGGAGCGTCGCCGTCCTGGCGACGGACCGCTGCAGGAGATCGTCGCGGACGATCACGATGGTCAATCCCGCCGGTCCCATGTTCTTCTGGGCGCCGGCATAGATCAGCCCGTGCCTCGCGACGTCGATCGGCCGGCTGAACATGTCGGACGACGTGTCGTTGACGAGCGGCACGCTTCCTGATTCCGGCAGGGACTTGTACTGGGTTCCCTCGATCGTGTTGTTCGACGTCACATGCAGGTATGCCGCGCCGGGCGTGAGGCGCAGCTCCGATTGGCGCGGCAGCCGGCTGTAGTTCGCATCTTTCGTCGAGGCGGCCACGTTGACGGTGCCGACTTTCCGCGCTTCCTTGATCGCCTTGTCGGCCCACGATCCACAGTCGATGTAGTCAGCCGTCGCGCCGGCGTCCAGCAGGTTCATCGGCACCATCGAGAACTGGGTGCTCGCGCCGCCCTGGAGAAACAGGACCTTGTAGCTGGCCGGCACGCCGCCGAGCGTCCGGATGTCGGACTCCGCCTGCGCCAGGATCGCTTCGAAGGTCTTCGACCTGTGGCTGATCTCGATCACGGACATGCCGACGCCCGGCAACGCGATCAGATCGCGCTGGATCTCCTCCAGCACGGGAACCGGCAGGACGGCGGGACCTGCGGCGAAGTTGAAGACCCGATGAACCGCTGTCGTTGACATGAAATAGCCTCACCTAAATTGTTACCACATGGAGGTCGAGGATGTCCCTGTTGCCCTCGCGAATGGCGGCAATGAGCGAGTCGGACGGCAGCGCGTCGATGCTGATTCGGGCGATCGCCGCCTCGGCGCCTTCGAAAATCACATTCTCGGTTTCCTGCACGTTGACGCGGCCGGTCCTCAACACGTCGAACACGTGGGCGAGCACCCCGGGTCGATCGCGGTGGCGAACGATCAGCCGGTGCGTCGCGGGTGTCTTGGCCGCGAGGTTGACGACATTCGGCACGCGGCCGGTAGTCTTGTACGCCGTCACCACCCGGACGGTTTCGGCGGCAATCGCTTCCTGGGCCTGATCGGTCGAGCCCCCGATGTGATGGGTGCCGTAGACATTCGGCAGCGCGAGCAACGGGTCGCTGAAGTCCCCCGTCGCCGAACCCGGCTCGGTCGCGAACACATCCAGGCCGACGCGGATGCCGCCACCGCGACTCGCGTTCGTCAGCGCGTCGTAGTCGACCACTTCGGCACGGGCCGTGTTGATGAAGTACGAACCCGGCCGCATCCGTCCGAGAATCGACGCGTCGACGAAGCCGCGCGTCTCCTTCGTGAGTGCCAGGTGGACGCTGACGACGTCCGAGACCTCGGCGAGGCGCTGCGGCGACTCGACGACGCGAAACGGCATCGCCACATCGATATACCCGCCCGTAAAACGGCGGCTCCAGACCACGACCGGCATCCCGAAGGCGTGCGCCCGCCGGGCCACTTCCGCTCCGATGCTTCCATAGCCAATCAGCCCGAGCGTGCGACCAAACAGCCCGCGCGCCTTCGAGTACTCCTTCTTGTTCCAGCGTCCTGCGCGAAGATCGGCCACGTTGTCGGGCACTCGCCGGTCGAGCGCGAGCATCAGCGCGAACGTCAGCTCCGCGACGGCGATGGCATTCCGGCCCGGGCAGTTCGAGACGTAAATGCCCCGGCGCGACGCAGCCGCGACGTCAACCGTGTTGTAGCCCGCCCCGGCCCTTACGACGAGTGCGAGCTGTCCTGCTTCGAGCGCCGCGGCGCTCACCACCGTACCGCGAACGACCAGGGCCTCCGCGTGGCTGTCTCTGATCGCCTCCACGAGCGCGGCATCCTTCAGATCCGGTTGATACAGCACCTCGCAGCCGGCGGCCTTGAGACCGTCGATTCCCGACTGCTCGAAGTTGTCGGCGATCAGGACCTTCACGTGCCGAACCTTTCAAAGGCTTCGCCGGCCTGGTCGCACGCGTCGGTTTTCTCCGCGCGTCCTCCGCGGCTTCGTGACTCCGTGTTGGTCTGTGGCCTCCGCATGCTCCGCGTCCTGTGATTCAAATCATGTGGATCAACAATCCATCCCGCAGCTTCGGCTCGAACCATGTGCTCTTCGGCGGCATGATCGCGCCGGCATCCGACACCGCCATCAAATCCCCGACGCTGACCGGAAAGAGCGAGAAGGCGACCGCGGCCTGGCCCGTGTCAACCAAGCGCTGCAGTTCTGTCGTGCCCTTTGCGCCGCCGACGAAATCGATCCGCTTGTCCGTGCGGACGTCGACGATGCCCAGGAGCGGCGAGAGCAGCACATCCTGGAGAACGCTCACGTCCAGCGAACCGATCGGATCATGCGGATCTGGCCGGACGCGCGGGCGCAGCGTGCGCCATTCCCCCTGGAAGTACATCGCGATCTCGCCGCGCCGCGCGGGCGACGGGGGGCCGGCGTCGACCGTGAAGTGCTCGCGGACGACTTCGATGAACGCCGCCGGAGACAGCCGCCCGAGGTCCTTGACGATGCGGTTGTACGGAAGGATTTGGACCTGGTCGTGGGGAAAGGCGACCGCAAGCACCGCGTTGACGTCGGCGGCGTCGCCAACCGAATCCGTCGCGGCCACGTGCGCACGCGCGCGTGCGGCGCTGGCCGCCCGGTGGTGGCCATCGGCGATGTACAGGGCCGGAATCCGCCCGTACGCAGCAACCAGCACCCCGACCTCACGTTGCGGGATTGCCCAGAGCGTGTGACGCACGCCGTCGGGTGCCTCGAAGTCGAACAGCGGCTCCTCGCCGCCGACGCGACCGGCGATCGCGTCGACCTCGCTGGATGCACGGTAGGTGAGGAACACCGGCCCGGTCTGCGCGCCGAGGGCGACCATGTGGCGCGTCCGGTCGTCCTCCTTGTCGGCGCGCGTCCGTTCGTGCTTCTTGATGACGTCGCGGTCGTAGTCGTCCAGCGAGAAGCACCCGGCGAGCCCGGTCTGCTCGTGCGGCCCCATTCGGAGCCGGTAGAAGTACAGCGATGGCTCCGCCTCCAGGACCATCGACCGTTCCTTCAGTCGCGCGAAATTCTGCTGTGCGCGCGCATAGACTTCGTCGGCGTGGGGATTCGTGCCGGCCGGCAACTCGATCTCCGCGCGCGACACGCGCAGGAAACTCAGCGGGTTGCCGTCGGCGAGCGCCTTTGCTTCGCTCGTGCTGACGACGTCGTAGGGAACCGCCGCAATCTGCGCGGCGTCGGCCGGCCGCGGACGCAGCGCACGGAAGGGGATCAGGGCCGCCATAGGGGCTCAAATTATCGCACGGCGTACGAGGCGGGGCTGTCAGGTGTCGGTTATTGCGGTTCCAGTTCAGTCGTAGCAGATTCACCACAAAGGACACGAAGGACACGAAGGAAATCCATTCCCTTTGTGTCCTTGGTGTCCTTTGTGTTTGATGGGGCCGCTACGAACGGTCGAAATGCGCTCTAGCGCGACGCTGCCGGGAGATCCGACACGTCGGATGCCACGACCGAATCCGGCGTGGCGAGGCCAGAGAACGCACGGTCGCGTGCCTCGGCGAAGCGCGGCAGATCAGCGGATGGGATAGGGTCTCCGGGCGGCATCGCACGGTGCACGGTCACCGGGTTGACGTTGACGCCGTTTCTCTTCAGCGCGTAATGCAGGTGTGGCCCGGTGGCGAGCCCGGTTGCGCCAACCCGCCCCACCAGGGCGCCCTGATCGACCCGTGCGCCGGCACGAACGGCAATCGACGAGAGGTGGAGGTACTGCGACTCGAAACCGTTGGCGTGTCGGAGGCGCACCATGCGGCCCGATCCGCCGTTGTAGGCGGCAAACACAACTGTTCCCGCTGCCACGGCGACGACGGGCGCGCCCGTTGGGGCCCGGTAATCGACTCCCTGATGTGCCCGGTACTGATGAAGCACCGGGTGGAACCGACGGCCCGAAAACCCTGAGGTCACGACGGGTTCAAACTTCAGCGGCGAGCGCAGGAAGAACTTGCGAAGCGATCGGCCGTTTTCGTCGAAGTATCCGGGCTGTCCACCTTCTGGCTCGAATCGGACTGCGCGCAGGCGGCGGCCGTCGTTGTGCAGGTCGGCCGCGAGAATCGGACCGTAGCCGGCAAACGCGCCGTTCTCGCGGAAAAGCTTGTCGACCACCAGCTCGAACCGATCGCCGGGCTGCAGGTCCACGTTGAAGTCGACGTCGCTGGCGAAGATTCCCGCGAGTGCCAGGGACAGGTCGATCGTTTCGCCCGCCTGATCCATCGCGGCCACGAGCGAGTCGGCCTCGGCGCCAATCGTTCCGCGCACGGTGACGGTCTGCGCCGTTTTCTCGATCGGCTGGATCTCCGCGACGAAGTGCTCCTCGGCCGATCGCGCGACCTTCAGCAGCCGATCGCCGTCGATTTCGTACTCGAACCACCGGAGTGCGCCGTCGAGGGCGCGCGCGAACCGATACGGCTGGTCGACGCGGAAGCGCCGCAGATCGAAGACGGCGGATGCACGCGCGATGAGTTCGGCGACTTCGGCCTCGCCAACCCGATGGGCCCTGAGCAACGACGCCATCGTTGTCCCGGGCAGGACCTGCGCGGACACCAGGACCTCGGCGGGAAGCAGCTGGATATCGACCGGAAGGTAGATGTCGACGGCTCGCGCGGCCAGTTCAGCAGTCGGCTCCGCGGCCGGCGCGCAGCCGGCGGCCGTCAGGGCCGATATCAACAGGAGCGGAAGCGCGTGGATGAGCCGGCGAATTCGAGTCACGTTTGCGCGGTCGGATTATATGCGGCGATACCGTTCCGACAAGGCGCGAAGAAATCGCTGCCGTTCCGCCGCTTCAGGCATATCGCTTGGACGATCGGATCGCCAGGGGAGTTGGAAGGTCCAGTTCTGGTCGTCAACCTTGGCCGGCTCGTTGATCCGATCGCGCCAGCCGAACACATCCTGAATCGGAAGGATGACGAGGTTTGATCCAGAGGCGAACATGAGCTCGAGAAGCAGGTCCCGGACACCCGCATCGAACGGCCGGTCGGCGATCCCGGTGTCCATACGCTGAACGGAGGGGATGTCCGCGACCTTGCGGCGCTCGGCGGCACCAGCGCCGTCCCACCAGGCCGACATCGGCTCGGTATCGTGCGTGCCCGTGGTCGCAACCGACGCCGCGGGGTAGTCGAGCGGATCGCGAAACGGCTCGCCGTCACGGTGCCAGAAGCGCTCCCATCTGAGCACGCGAAATCCGGGCATTCCGATCCGGCCGAGCGAGTCGCGGACGTAGTCTGGCACCGTGCCCAAATCTTCCGCGATGATTTCCGCCCCCGGCTCACGGAAGACCGCCATCACCCGTTCGCCGAGCGCAACCTGGGTGCCCTCGTCCTCCGGTGTGAAGAATGGCTCCCCGCCGTCGCGCGGTCGACCGAACGTGCGGTAGAACCCGACGAGATGATCGACGCGCAGGCCGTCGTAGAGGTCGGCGCCGCGCCGCGCGCGATCGCGCAGCCACCGGAAGTCGTCGGCCGCGAGTGCGTCCCACCGGTAGACGGGCATTCCCCAGTCCTGGCCCGCGGCGCTGAACGCATCCGGAGGCGCGCCAAGCGAGACGTCGAGGCGGAACTGATGTTGCCGCGCCCAGACATCGGCGGAATCGCAATCGACCATGAACGGCAGATCGCCAAAGATCGCGACGCCGTGCCGGCCCGCGGCGCTTCGTGCTTCCCGCCACTGCGACGACGCGAGCCATTGCAGGTACTGGTAGAAGATCACGTCGCGTGAGAGATCGCGCCGCACGCGATCGATGGCGGGCGGATCGCGACGGCGCAGTGGCTCGGGCCACTCAGTCCATGGACGCTCGCCTTCGTGAGCGTGGATCGCGCGAAACAGCGCGTAGTCCTCGATCCACCACGCCTGCCGCGTCACGAACTCGCGAAACGCCCGCGCGCGGTCGGAATCGCGGCTCCACTCAGCTTCGTGGAAGCGTGTGAACGCCTCGGTCAGTACCTCGTATTTCAGTTTTCGAACGGCGGCGTAGTCCACGCGCCGCAATCGCCTGACGCACTCGAGGGCCTGACGAGCGGCGCACGTCATTGCGCGCTCGCCGCCGGCCGCCTTGAAGTCCTCGACCTCGGGCAGCCGGATGAACAGCGGGTCGATCGCCATCGCGCTCAGTGCGGAGTACGGCGACTGCTGCCCTGGGGCCATCTCGTTCAAGGGAAGCAGCTGCAGCACGCGGCAGCCCGCACCGGACAGCCAGGCGGTCAGCGGCGCGAGATCGCCGAGATCGCCGATGCCCCAACTGACCGTGGACGGTGCGGAAAAGAGCGGGACGAGCAGGCCGGTGCGCCGGCGGCCGGCGGGCGCTGTCATGCGCGGCCAGGGTTGCAAGCGAGGTGCCGGAGCACGCGCGAGACACCGTCGCAAAATGATTCCTCCGCCGGCAGCAGGCTGACGACGACGTGGACGCCGCCCTGGAAGTCAAAAAAGTATCCAGGGTGTGTCAGGACGCCGTCGTCAACGAGCAGCGAGAGAACCAGGTCCTCTTCGGACGCGATCGCCGGCACGCGCAGCACGGCGTACCAGCCTCCTTCGGTGTCGAGCACCGTGCAGCCGGACTCGTCCGGGACGCTCTGGACGAGGTGACGGTAATTGGTGGTCACACGCCACTGGATTTGCTCCCGAACGCTGCGTCCCGCGTCCAGGAGCTCCGCTGCCGCTTCCTGCACTGGCGTCGACACCGACAGGTAGGCGTCGGCGGCGAACTCGAGCCGCGCCAGCGCCTCGTCAACCAGCGCATCGGGCCCGCCGGCCGCGATCCACGCCAGCTTGGCTTGCGGCAAACCGATCGATTTCGACAGGCCGCCCAGGCTGAACGTGAGCGCTGGTCCTCCACCGAGGGGAATGCCACGCTTGCCCGCGGCGTCAGTCGCGAAGTCGTAATCGACGAACACCTCGTCGGCGATGATGGCCGCCCCGTGCGTTGAGGCCAGCGCCGCCAGGCGGTCGAGCTCGGGCTGCTTGATGCGCGACCCGGTCGGGTTGTTCGGTGTGACCACGACGATCGCGCGCGCGGCAGGCGACAGGGCTCGTTCCAGCGACGGGAAATCGATCGCCCAGCCGCGGTGGTATTCCAAATCGTAGAACCGGACGCCGACGGCATCGAGGCGCGCGAGGTGATCGAGCAGCGGATAGCTGGGCCGCGGGACCAGGATCTCCGACCCCGCATCGCACAGTACCTTGAAAAGCAGCGAGTACGCCTCGCTGGTGCTGGCCGTCAACGCGATGCGGCCGGCTGGCACACTCACGCCGCGACGGCGATAGTCGGCCGCAATCGCCTCGCGGGCTGCGGCGAGTCCAAGCGGTTCGGGCCGGTAGACGAGGCCGCGCCGATCGGCGAGCGGCCTCAGCATGTCGTGTGGATAGCGAAACGCGGCGGCAGTTGGATTCGAGAGGGTCAGGTCGAGAATCGGCCGCCCCTCGGCCCGAAGTGCCTGGAGGGTCGCCGTCAGTCGGTTGGCCGCAAGGTCGGCGTCGACACGGTGCGACCAGATCACGGGATGATCTCGATGCGCTCGATGACATCTCCCTCGAGGATCCGGTCGATCACCTCGATGCCGTTCAGGACCTGGGCGAAGACCGTGTACTCGTGATCGAATCGCGGGTTGTCGACCAGGTCGATGAAGAACTGCCCGTCTCCGGTGTCGCGGCCTCGTGTCGAGAGGCCAAGGGCTCCTCTGACATGAGGCCACAGGCCGACTTCATCGCGCATGAACTCGGAGGTCCCCACGTACTCGTTGGCCGCCGGGCTGCCGCCCTGAATGACGAAGTTCGGCACAACGCGATGCAAGGTCAGCCCGTTGTAGTAGCCCGACTCGGAGAGGCTGGCAAAGCGGAGGACCGTGAGTGGCGCCTCCGACGTGAACAGCGCGACTTCGAAAGCTCCGAGGTCGCGAATCGTCACGCGGGCACGTGGCGCGGCGAGCCGCCTGAGCTCGCCTGTCGATAACGCGCTGTCCGCGGCGTGCGGCGCCGGCTTTGCCGCCGGAGGCGGCGAGCCCAACCTGGCCAGCGTGGCCCCTACTGCCGCGCGTGTATCGGAGGAGTTGGGGCGATTCTCTTCAGCCAGCCGCGTCCACGCCGCCTTGAGCGCCGGCACGGCGTCGTCGGTCTTCGGCGTCCCATCAAGCGCGAGCGCAGCGGCACGAATCGCCTGATATCCGGTGCGCGACAGCGCCTTGATATAGGGAGCGTCTTGCTCGTGCCCCGCAACCTTCGCAAGCCCCTCGATTGCGGCCTCGACCACGTTGTCGTGGACATCGGTGGCGAGCGTCTCGAGGAGCTGCCTATTTCCGAGCGTCGCAGCGGCGCGCGCCGAGTAGACGCGGAGCTGCCACCGGGTTGATGCCGCGAACGGTCCGATCGCGGCCGCGGCCCGCTCCGGCGCGGCGCCGGCGAGAGCGGCGATCGCATGCGCCGCGCGATGCCAGCCGCGCGCGGACCCGGCGCCAGACAGATCATTGGCCGTCGATTCGAGCAGCGCGACGGATGCCGCGTGTCCGGAGCAGACGGCGAGTTGATCGAGTGCAACCAGGACGATCGGTACTTCGACATCGGCCGCCGCCGCCACGAACGTGTCGCACGCCCCGTCGTCGTGCCGCCCGGAAAATCCCTTGAGCGCCTCGAGGCGCACCATCGGCGTCGAGTCCTGCAGACCGCGCGCCAGCACGCCGGTGCCTTTTCCACTGGCTGCGGCGGCGCGCATGGCAAGGCGCCGCACCTGCGGATCGGGGTCGGTGGCCGCATGGACCACCAGTGGTTCGTCGAGCGCGCCGGCGATGATGAGCGCTTCGAGCGCCAGGCGCCGCACCCGGGCATCACGCAATCGGTCGACGTTTCCGTTCGCGTCGTCTTCGTCAATGCCGGCGAGCGTCCGGAGTGTGTCGAGGGCGGCGACGCCGGGGGCACGCCGATCGTGCTGGCGCCGGACCAGCGCTTCGAGGCCCTTGGTGACGCCGAGACGGTCGGCGACGTCCTCCGCCTCGCCGGCGAGCGCGACCAGCGCCGCCTCCGCGCTGGCGACGTCGTCGTCGGATTGATAGGGAAGCCGGCCGATTGTCTCGCACAGCGCGGCGCGCACGCTCGCCTCTTCCTCGTCATCGAGCTGTGCGATCAAGGTGGTCAGCACGGACCCGAGGTCGGGCGCGCCCGACGGCCGCGGCGTCCCGCTCCAACCCTGTGCGGCCTGGCCGATCGCATTTGCTGCTTCGGCCCGAACTTCAGGCAGCGCGAAGCGAAGGGCGGGAAGGAGGTCGGCGGCGAGCGCGGGCCGCTCGAGGCGTCCAACGGCGCGGATCGCGAGAATCGCCGTCTGCGGATCGCGGCTGCGAATGCCAGTGCGCAGGGTGATGAGATCGGCCGGCCTGGCGGCGCGCCTTTCCTCGGCTTGCAGGATCGCCAGCCGCGTCGGCGGCACGACGGCGCCAGGTTGGGCAGCCGCTGGCGCCGGCGCGGCGAGATCACAGAGAGTACGGAGAACGCAGACCAACACGGAGACACGGAGAAACGGAGACGACACGGAGAAGAGCGCGTTGCCGCCGCCGAGCCGCGCTTCGCGCGGCGGTCGCGCGCCGTAGCGTGACAGCTCCGTGCGTGCTCCGCGGCTCCGTGGCTCCGTGTTGATCTGCGGCCTCCGCAACACTCCGTGCTCGCTCAGCGCAGATGTCGTGTCGCCGCCGCGTACTCGAACATCTGCTTCGTCAGGTCCATCGGATAGGAAATCGTGACGTCCGTGACCTCGCCCGCGGGATTCTTGACGGCCTCGAGCTTTGGCATGACGAATCCGGTATAGGACGCGAGGTTGAGCGCCTTCACTCGGGCGACGATCTCGTCTCGCAGCGCGGGATCGAAATGGATGCCGTAGGTTTCGAACAGCGCATGCGCCGCCGCGTAGTCGCCCTCGGATTTGATTCGCTGCACTTCCCCCAGCAGCCGGCCGACGCCGTCGCGAAATGCCTGCACGTCGACCACGACGTAATACGTCTTCCCGTCGCGCACGCGCTTCTCGATCGCCTTCGTGTTCGCCAGCAGCCAGAGGACGATCATCTGGCGGTTGCGCATGTGGTCTTCCTCGACCTGGGTTCCCTCGCGCACGCGGCGGAGCTGCACCAGCGCGTTGCGCGCGTAGTGCTCGTATTCGGCGCGGACGATGTCGGCGTGATCGGCGGCGCCGATGAGGCCCAGCTCGACCAGCTTCGCGTCGGGCAGGAAGTACAGCGCGACCAGGTCGGCGCGCGATTCCTCGAGCGCCGAGTAGTGCTCCTTGAGGACGCGCTGCGGGTTGCCCTCGAGATGCTCGGCCACCTTGCCCGATGCATGGCCGATGACTTCGTGCATGTTCGTCGTCAGCTCGCCGGAGAACGCTCCCCACGTCCGGCCGCGCTCCGCCTCCTCGGGAGTCCACGCGAACTCGCTGCGGAACGCCGGCGGTTGTGACTGCTCGTAGGCCTCGTTGACGTTGCTCAGCGAGACCGACTTGCTGCCGTAGCGTTCGCGGACCGTCTGATCGTTCGGCAGATTGATGCCGATCGGCGTGACCGGCCCCGAATCGCCCGTTTCGATCACGACGTCAATCGCGTTCGCCGTGATGCCCTGCACGCCTTGCTTGCGGTAGCGTGGGTCCCACGGCATGCGGTCTTCGAACCACTGTGCCGCCCCGGCCAGCTTCCGGATGTCCTCGGTCTTGTCGTGGTTCACGTAGAACACCAGCGCCTCCCACGCGCCCTTGACTCCCCGTGCGTCCAGGTAGACCTCGACGAAGCCATTGATCGTATCGACCGGAGACTGCGTGTCCTTGACCCACGCGACGTCGTAGGCTGTCCGGTCGGCCGGTTCCCCCGTGCGATACGACTTGATCAGAGCGCGGAGCGCGTCGGCCATCGGCGGCGTCGCGAAGGGAATGGCCGCTTCGAGATGGCCGATGACGGCGGCAATTGGAGCGCTGTACAGCCCTCCCTCGCCGGCACGATAGACCTGCTCTTCGAGACGGCCCTGGTTCTTGACCAGCCGCGAGTTCACGGCAAACCGGTCGCGGAAGCCTTCGAGATCTTTCATGGTGACGCCGCGGTACAGGTTGTTGGCGCTGGCCGTCAGGATGTCCTGCCCCGGCGGCGGCGTCTTGGCCGTCACCATCGGTTCGAAGGCGGCGTCGAAGAACATCGGGCGGAGGCGGGTCAACAGCGCCTCGAGCGATTCGCCATTCTTCGCTGGAAATTGCGCGCCGGCCTTCGCGGCCGCATGCGCAGCCGCCGCGAGAGCCTCGGGCGTGGTCGTCAGCACGAACTTCCGCGCCGTCAGGTTGTTGTAAGGCCCGCTGTTGATCCAGAACAGCTTCGCGTAGCGCTCGATCGCCGATCGCGCTCGCGGCGTCGACGCCGTCGGCGTGTGAGAGTATCGCCTCGATCACGTCGCGCATCTCGAGGCTGTGGGCGTATTTCTGGTCGTAAAAGATGTCGCGCCCGGCGATTGCCGCCTGGTAAAGGTGCCAGATGAGCACCTTCTCCTTCACGGGCAGCTTGCTGAAACCGTCGGCGTAGACCTGCACCACCGCCGCGTCGTCGATCTGTTCGAGCAGGTACTTTCGCTCGGTCGCGGTGCTGGCAGGCGCCACGGTCCCGGTCGGTACAGGCGAGCTGCACGCGCAAGCGGCAATCAGTGACATCGACAGTCAGGATCCTCTTCATGTAAGTGCCTGTCGTTCGTTTGCAATTCTTGTCGTTCAGCGTTCGGCGTTCGGCGATGGCCCGACGAACGTGCGAACGCTCGAACGACAGGTTTCAGTTTATATCTCCACCCGCTCGTGATGTCGGGCGACGTGCACGGGCCACTGGCGCTCGGCGGAGATCCGCGCGCGCAGGGCTTCGAGCGGGGCGGCTTCTCCATGAACCAGGTAGGTCATGGCCGGCGGACGCTCGAATCCGTCGAGCCACCGCGTGATCTCGCCGGCGTCGGCGTGTGCCGACATCGAATCGAGGAGCTCAATTCGCGCGGCGACCGGGACGTCGCGCCCCTTGATGCGCACCAGTTTCGCCCCGTCGACGAGCAGCCGGCCGCGCGTCCCTGCCGCCTGATAGCCGACGAAGAGGACCGTGTGCTTCGGGTTGGGGAGCGTCGCCGCGAGGTGGTGGAGCACGCGGCCGCCGGTGGCCATTCCGCTCGACGCGATGACGATCGCCGGCCTGGCCGACGCGACAAGCTCGATCGACTGCTGCGCGGATGTCACGGTCGTCATGCGCGTCGTGGCGAACGTTTTCACGCCCGGCGTCGCGGGCGTCATCTCGCCGTCGAGTTCCTCGGTCCGTCCCGCGTAGAACTGCAGCGCGCGCGCCGCCATCGGGCTGTCGACGTAGACGGGCAGGACTGGAATGCGCCCGGCGTCCTCGAGCTTCTTCAGTGCGTAGATCACTTCTTCCACGCGGCCGATCGCGAACGCCGGAATGATCAGCTTGCCGCCTCGAGCGGCCGTGTCGCTGACGATCCCGGCCAGCCGCCTGCCGTCGTCGTCAGGTTCGTGCAGCCGATTGCCGTAGGTGGCTTCGAGCAGCAGGACATCGGCCGAACGTGACTGGCGTCGGATCGGGCAGGACGGGGCGGTTGTATCGGCCAAGATCGCCGCCGAACAGGATGGTTTTTCCTTCGCACTTGATCCGTGCGTACGCGGAGCCGAGCAGATGGCCGGCCGACAGGAAGTCGAGCTCGATGCCAGGTGCGACGGGTACTTCGCGGTTGAATCCGACCGGCTGCAATTGCATCAGGGCGCGCGCGGCATCGTTGCTCGTATACAGCGGCAGAGCCGGGTGATGCTTCGAGTACCCTTGCCGATTTGCCTCGCGTGCATCCTCTTCCTGGATGTGTGCGGAATCGGGCAGCACCACCGAACACAAATCCTGCGTGCCTGGCGTGCAGAAGACACGGCCGCGAAATCCATCCGCGACGAGCCGCGGCAGATAGCCGCAATGGTCGAGATGGGCGTGCGTGAGGACAACCGCGTGGATGCTGCTGGCGGCAAGAGGCAGCGGCTGCCAGTTGCGTTCCCGCAGTTCCTTCAGGCCCTGGAAGAGCCCGCAGTCGACGAGGACGCGCACGCCGGCGGCGTCAAGGAGGTGTTTCGAGCCGGTTACTGTGCCGGCGGCGCCGAGGAAGGTCAGGGTAGACATCCGTAAATGGCCTGTATGCTATAGTTTATGGCTGCGCGGAAGGTCCGGGGGCGCCCGCTCGGTCGCTGACCGCCTGCGGACGTAAAGAATATTGAACCGCAGCGGGTATTTCGGATTATCTTGTCGACTCAATCTCTGCGCCAGTTCCGCTCGATCTGCTGAGAGGTGATCCTGCAATGGAAGACCTAAAGATGATGGACGACACATCCCATGACGTCTCGCGACGCAACTTCATCAAAGGCGTGATCGCGGCGGGGGCCGCGGTGTCGTCGGCGGCGTATGTGTTCCGGGGCAGCCCGCTGCTCGGACAGCAGACGTCGGCGCCCGGTGCCGTGGAGCGGCTGCTCACGCTGACCGTCAACGGCCAGGAACGGCGCGTGGACGTGATGAAGCAGGAAACGCTGGCGATGACGCTGCGCTACAAGCTGGGGCTGACGGGCACGAAGCTCGGCTGCGACCGGGCGGAGTGCGGCGCGTGCACGGTGCTGGTGAACGACATCCCGCGGTATTCGTGCTCGACGCTGACGCACTCGGTGCGCGGCAAGCAGATCACGACGATCGAAGGGCTGGCGGCAGCCGACGGCACGCTGCACCCGGTGCAGCAGGGCGTGGTCGCGGAACAAGGGTTCCAGTGCGCGTTCTGCATGCCGGGGTTCGTGATGGCGACGGTCGGGTATCTGAAGACGACCCCGAATCCCTCGCGCCAGGAACTGGCGCACGGCATCTCGGGGAACCTGTGCCGCTGCCAGGACTACGACAAGATTCTCACGGCGATGATGCACGGCGCCGAACTGATGCGGAGAGGTTGAGTCAATGGCCACTAAACTCGTCGGACAAAACTACACGACGCCGGATCTCGTGGCGAAGGTCACGGGCAAGGCCAAGTACTCCGAAGATCATCGCGCTGAGGGGATGCTGTTCGCGAAGCTGCTCCTGAGCCCGATGCCGCACGCACGGGTCGTCAGCATCGACACGAGCGCGGCGCTGGCGATGCCCGGCGTGAAGGCGATCCTCACCCCGGACGATCTTCCTGGCGCGCAGGCGGGGCAGTTACTAGGCGAGGGTGTCGTGTCAACGGCGCAGGGCGAACGCCCGCTGACGAATGAGCCGGTGTACGAGGGCGAACCGATTCTCGCGGTCGCGGCCGTGGACGAATACACGGCGGCCGAGGCGATCGAAGCCATCCAGGTTCGAATTCGAACCGCTGCCCTTCGTCGTCGATATGCTGACCAGTCTCCGTCCGGGTGGTCCGAACGCGCGGCTGCAGGGCAACACGTGGCGCGCGCCCGCGCCACAGGCTGCCGCCGGGGCTCGTGGCGGCGCTCCTGCGGCAGGCGCTGCAGCTGGAGCGGCGCCCGCGGCGGGTGCGCGCGGGGCGGAAGGCGCTCGGGGTGCACCGGCTGCACCGGCTGCACAAGGTGCACCGGCTGCACCGGGTGCGGCACCAGGTGCGGAAGGCGCACGCGGTGCGCGCGGCGGTGAGGGAGCGCGCGGTGCGGCCGAGGCAGGCGGCGCTCGTGGTGAAGGACGCGGCGAGCGCGGCGCGGCGGCCGCTGGCGGCGCAGCAGCAGGCGCGGCCGGCGCGCAAGCGCCAGCCGGCGCGGAAGCCGCTCGTGGCCGTGGCGCTGAAGGACGCGGTGCCGAAGGTGCCCGCGGCGGCGGTCGTGGCGGCCCGGGCGGCGGCGGCGGCCCGCAGGTTGCTGAACTGAAGTGGACGCAGCAGGTGTTCGATGCCGCCGAAGAGGGGCAGCTGCCGCTCGGCGAGCACACCGGCGAATTCGTCGTCGGCGACGTCGAGGCTGCGCTGAAGTCCGCGGATCTCGTCCTCGACGAGACGTTCGTCGGATCCTCGACCGGTCATCAGCCGCTCGAACCGCGCTCGGCGATGGCGTACTGGCAGAACGGCAAGCTCTACATGCATGCGGGCACGCAGAGCACCGTTCAGACGGTGGCGTCGGTCGCGACCAGCGTCGGTATCAAGCCCGAAGAAGTCGTGCTGATCAGCGAGTACACCGGCGGCGGGTTCGGCAGCAAGATCCCGGGCGCGATCTTCTACGCGATTCCGGCGCTGCTCTCGAAGAAGGCGAACGCGCCGGTGCATGATGCGCATCACCCGCGAAGAAGAGCACTACATCGGCCGCGCGCGGCCGGGCCTCCTGTCGCGCGTCAAGGTCGGCTTCAGGAAAGACGGCAAGATTCTCGCGATCGACGGGTTCGCGATCCAGGAGAACGGCCCCTACAACCAGCAGGGCGACGTGAACTCCGCCGGACAGACGATCTCGCTCTGCTATCAGCCCGAGGCGATGCGGTGGCGGACGTTGACCGTGCTCACCAACACGCCGCCCAAGACGTCGCAGCGCGCGCCGGGCGGCATGCAGGGCAACGGCCTGATGGAGCCGGTCATCACGAAGGCGGCCAACAAGCTCGGGATCGATCAGGTCGAGATCCGCCAGATCAACGCGCCCGAGGGCCGCGCGCCGTTCGGCGCCGCCGGCGGCAACGGACAGCGGCAGCGCGTCACCGACTCGCATTCGTGAAAGAAGCGCTCGACCAAGGGCGCGGAGCTGTTCGGCTGGGAAGAGAAGAAAGCGCGCAGCGGCCGCCGCGTCGGCACGAAGGTGCGCGGCTCCGGCGTCGCCGTCAGCGCGTACACGGCTGGGTCGATCGGCTTCGACGGCCTGCTCGTCATCCGGCCTGACGGCAAGATCCAGGTCCAGTCCGGCATCGGCAACCTCGGCACGCACTCGATGATCGACGTGCATCGCGTGGCGGCTGAAATACTCGACACGCCGTGGGATCAGTGCGAGGTCGTCTAGGGCGACACCGCCAAGAACCTGCCGTGGAGCTGCATCTCGGCCGGCAGCCAGACCGTCCACGCGATGACGCGTGCGGCGCATGCGGTCGGCAACGCCGCGAAGACGAAGCCTGCAGGAGCTCGCGGCGAAGACGCTACGGCGGCAATCCGGCGAGCTACCCCGTGTCGAACGGCGCGTACGTCGGCGCGAGCATGACGTTCGCGGAAGCCGCGAAGAAGGCGATCGAGCTGGGCGGCGCCTACGACGGCCACGAAGTTCCGGAGACAACGACATCAACGCCTTCACGAAACGGTCCGTCGCCGGTCTGGCCGGCCAGGGACTGGTGGTCGCGGCGCGCGACAACTATCCGCGCAACGGCGCGAGCCAGTCGTTCGTCGCCGGCTTCGCCGAAGTCGAAGTCGACGTCGAGACCGGCGCCTACCACATCCTGGAGTTCGCGGCGATCGCCGACTGTCGGCACCGTGCTCAACCCGCGGAGCCTGCAGGGCCAGACCTTCGGCGGCGTCATGCTCGGCATCGGCCACGCGATCGGCCAGAAGTGGGTCTACGACCAGCACTACGGGGTGCCGCTCGCCAAGCGGTTCCACTACAACAAGCCGCCGACGATCCTCGATGCGCCGGCGCGTGTTCAAGTTCGCCGCGCTCGACATCGCCGGATCCGGAGACGCCGGTCGGCGCGCGCGGCATCGGCGAGCCGCCGGTCGGCGCGGGCCTCGGCGCGATCCTGAACGCGCTTGCCGCCGCGGTCGGCGACGAAGTCTTCCGGCGCGCACCGGTGAACGCCGACATGATTCTGACGTCGCTCGAGTCGGGCGCCGCACCACTGAGGCGTTGACGGCTCACATTTAAGCGCGGGACTAGAGGCTGGAGACAGCGCGCCCGACCTGAAGGTCGGGCCTACAACGACGGGCGTAGGCCCGAGCTTCAGCTCGGGCGTGACAGGAGAGTGACTATGGCCGTAATTCGCGACGTGATGCCGGTGTTCGAGCTGTTCCAGCCGGCGAATGTGAACGATGCGCTGGCGCTGCTGGACCGGCACGGGTCGGACGCGTGGATCCTGGCCGGCGGGCTGGACACGTTCGACTGGTTGAAGGACCGGTCGAAGCGGACCAACGTGGTGATCGACCTGAGCCAGGTGGACGAGCTGCGCGGGATCAAAGAGGTCGACGGCGGGCTGGAGATCGGCGCGCTGACGACGCTGACCGAGGTGGTGAAGCATCCCGGTGGTGCGGGAGCGTTACGGGCTGCTGATGGAAGCGGCGGAGCTGGTGGCGTCGCCGCAGATCCGGAACCAGGGGACGCTGGGCGGGAACGTGTCGCAGGACACGCGGTGCTGGTATTACCGGAGCGGGTGGACGTGCTACCGGGCGGGCGGGAACATCTGCTACGCGGACACGCCGACGGCGATCAACCGGGAGCACGCGATTCTGCAGGCGGACCGGTGCGTGGCGGTGAGCCCGTCGGACACGGCGCCGGCGCTGATCGCGCTGGAGGCGTCGATGGTGATCAAGAGCCTGCGGCGGCGAGCGGATGGTGCCGGCGGAAGAGTACTTCGTGGGGCCGGACGATCGACATCATGCGGATGACGGTGCTGCGGCCGGGGGAGCTGCTGACGGCGATCCGGATCCCGGCGACGTGGGCGGGGGCGCAGTTCTACTTCGAGAAGGTGCGGGACCGGCAGGTGTGGGACTTCCCGCTGGTGAACGTGGCGTCGGCGATCAAGGCGTCGGGGAACACGATTCAGGCGGCGCGGATCGCGGTGGGGGCGGTGGCGGCGCGGCCGCTGCGGCTGACGGCGGTGGAGCGGCGGTGGCGGGGCAGCCGCGGAACGAAGAGACGGCGACGCGGGCGGGCGAACTGGCGGTCGAGGGCGCGCAGCCGCTGCGCTACAACGGCTACAAGATCCCGCTGATGCGCAACCTGGTGAAGCGCGCCATTCGCGGGCACGGGCGCGGCCCGCACGACGTAGACAAGGACGCAGAGGCGAGCAATAGGACGCAGAGGGGCAAAGCGCCGAGCGCCAAGGCGCAGAGGCCTCTGCGCTCTGCTTCCTTGCGCGTCCTCGTCAGTTAGATATCAACACTCGTCATTCAAGGGGCCACTATGGATTTCCTGACATGGGGACGAAATCCCTGGGGACAACAGGTCCTCACGCACATTTCGTGGGACCTGCTGTGGGCGTCCCTCCTCGCGGGCGTCATGTTCCTCGTCGCGCATGCCAGCTACATGGTGCTGTCGGCGCACCGGAAACGCAGCGAGGCGGAGACGGACGCGCTCGAGGCGGCGCACAAGGATCTGCCCGAACACATCGAGCGCCATTCGTTCATGGCGCGGATGTTTCACTGGGTGATGGCGGCGTCGATGTTCGTGCTGCTGTTCACGGCGTTCCTGCCAATCGTCGGGTTTCAGGTTCGCCGTGGGTGACGTGGCACTGGATGGCGGGTCTCGTGCTGACCGGCTCCATCATCTACCACATCGTCCACGCCACCTTCTGGCTCGACTTCTGGTCGATCTGGGTCGGTCCGAAGGACATCCCCGAGTTCAAGTCGGAGATGATGCTCGAGCTCGGCAGAGAGGTGCCGGGCTACCGAGCCGGGCAAGTACCCGCTCGGCAACCAGCTCTATCACCTGGCGATCGTCGTCGTCGGCTTCGCCGCGGTGATCACCGGGCTTCTGATGATGCCGCGCATCCGGACGCCGCTCTTCGACGCGCGATCCGTACGTACATGACCGACTCGACCTGGGGCTTCACCTACGTGCTGCACGGCCTCGCCGGCGTCGGCCTCGTCGGCCTGGTCATCGCGCACGTCTACTTCGCGGTCCGGCCCGACAAGTGGTGGATTACCAAGGGCATGATCTTCGGGTGGATCCCGCGGCGGCTCTATCTCGAGCACCACGATCCGCAGCGCTGGAAGGTGAGCCCGGACAAAGCGCAGCCGGCGAGCCGCGCGTGAGTCCTGAAGCGGCGTCGCCAACCCTCGAAGAGGCCCGTTCCGAGCTCAAGAGCGCGCTGCGACGCGATCGAATCAGCGCTACGAGTTCCTGCTCGCGTATGCGGCGCAGGGGCTCACGAGCGATCAGGGCAACAGTCAGGTCCGCGAGTTCCTGGGCAAGTGCGATCAGGCGCTCGCGGACCTGAGCTCGTTTCTCACCCGCTTCGTCGCGCAGTTGAACGTCGATCCAGCCCCGTACTCCGCCTTCATCGCCGTGCTCGAACGCGATGCCCGCGACGCCCGGGCCGCCGTGCAACTGGTCCTGGCGCAGCCGGCCATCAGCTCGCAGCTGGTCGACAACCTGAACGCGTCGATTCACCTGCGGGCGCTGCTCACCGATCTGTTCCTGATCGACGAGGTGCTCAAGACTCACCGCCGCGCGGGCTAGCGGCGGCGACTCACGCAATTTGCAATTTACGAATTGAAAATCAACAATGTCGGAGTAGGCGTGCGCGACGAGGCGTCCTCCATTCCAGTGTAAATTTTCAATTCTAAATTCCCAATTGAACGTGTCTGCTCCCGTCCCCGACCTCCTGACCGCTCTTCGCTCCGGCTCGCCCGTCTTTGCGGCGGAGCTGCGGCCGCCGCGGGCGGAGCTGGCGGCGCGCGAGGGCATGGACGCCTGGATTGACACCTATCATGCCGTGAAGCGGCTCACGCAGCAGGGCACGTTCGTGTTCCTCACCGACAGCGCGGTCGGCGCGCGACGAGGAAGACAACCTCCGGCACCTGGTCATCAACCTCGGTCGAGATGTGCCGCGCGAGCGGGTCGTGCCGTTCATGACCGTCAAGCACACGCTCGATTACTGCCTGTCGTACGCCGAGCGGGCGCGTCAGAACGGCTTTCCTGCGCTCGTCGTGCTGGGCGGCGACAAGGCCCTCGGACATCCCGCGCTGCGTCGAACACGCCTGGCAGCTGCGCGAGCATGATCCGCGTGCGCGACACGCACGCTCGCGCTCGGCGGGTGGGCCAACCCGCATCGCCGATCCCGAGCGCCAGGTCGGACTTCCTGACGGCCGGCAATCTGAACGCGGAGTTCTACCTCACGCAGGTCGTGAGTCACCATCATGCGGCGCAGGTGGAACGCTTCGTCGAGGTGACGGACCGTCGCGGCGTCGCGCTGCCCGGCGTGTTCGGTGTGTTCTACTACCGGAGCGCGAACCCGCGCACGCTGCAGGCGCTGAGCGCCTTCCTGCCGGTGCCGGCGGAGCAGTTGACGCGGGAGTTCGAGAGCGGTGACACCGCCGAGGATATCTGCGCGCGGACGATTCGCACGCTCGCCGACGCCGGCGCGCGCCACTTCTACATCAGCAACCTGCCCATCGGCCGGGCGCCGGCAGTCCTGACCGCCATCCTCGACAAGGCGGGCGTCAACTCGGAAACTGAGGAACTGAGGAACTGAAGCTCAGGAGTTCCTTAGTTCCTCAGCTCCTTAGTTCCTCAGTTCTATCTGAGGTGGCGGCCGCCGTCCACGCGGATCGTTTCCCCGGTGATGAAGTCGCTGTCGATCAGCGCCACGACGGCCTTGGCGATCTCTGACTCGCCGCCCCAGTGTCCGAGCGGCGTCGCGTCCTCCACCGCCTTGATCTCCTCGTCGCTCGTCGCCGGCGGCGCGAGGATCGGGCCCGGCGCGATCGCGTTCACGAGGATGTCTGTCGCCGGCGAGTTCGAGCGCGAGCGCCTCGGTGAGCGCCATGACGCCGGCCTTGGCGACGTAATACGGCAAGAAACCCGGGTAGCGGGGACGGCCGCTCCGCGCGACCCAGTCGGCGAAGTTGATGATGCGGCCGCCGCCCTGGGCGCGCATGTGCGGGGCGGCGGCGTGCGCACAAAGGAAAGACGCGCGCAGGTCGACTTCGAGCGGGCCGTTCCAGTCGGCGACGCGCAGATCGGCGAATGGTTTCCGCGCGTACACCGAGGCCATGTTGATCAGGATGTCGAGCCGGCCGAATGCATCCACGGCGCCCTTGACGACCGCAAGGCAGCCATCGGGCGACGAGAGATCGGCCTGGAGGGTTGCCGATCGGCGGCCGGCGGCTCGCACGCGGCTGGCCGCCTCTTCGGCCTCGCCACGAGAGCGGGCGTACGAGAGCGCGACATCGGCGCCTCGCCGCGCGAGCTCTTCGGCCACGACGAGCCCGATCCGTTTGCCGCCGGTGATCAGCGCGGCCTTGTCTTGAAGATCCATTTCGAGAAGGTTCAGGAAGGCGCGGGACGGTAGGGTCGTCGTCGCCTTCGCCGGCGCTTGCGAGGAGGTCGATCGCTCTGGCCTTCAGCGTCAGCCGGTTGGTTACCCCCTTGCTCGGCGACGGCGTTCCAGTGCGCGACGAGCGCCTGGCCGTTGCCGTGTACCTCCAACCATGTGAGCGCCTCGCGGAAGACGTTGCGGTGCGTCAGCGCACTCTGCACGCGGGGATTTGCGCCCGGGTCGTGAAGACGCCGCTGCAGCTGCAGGATCTGGCTGAGCCGCTCGACGTCCCGCCGCGCGAGCGGGAGCTCTCCCAGCCGGGGCCCCGCGGGCCGCACGCGCTCGGCATCGTCTCCACGGGACGGGAAGCCGCCAGGGACGAGGAGGCTTCCGAGGAGCACAGCATTGGTGAGCGTCTCGGGGACGCCCTCGAATCGCGCACGATAGCTGTCCAGCGCCGCGAGGGACTGCCAGAGGGTCTCACCGGCCGACCGGTGAAGTTCTGTGGAGATGGGCTCCAGCAGGCCGGCCTCCGCGAGCCCTCGAAAGACCCGCTCCGAGTAACCACTGCGGAGGATCTTGTAGTACTCCTCGAGCAGGCGCGCCGGCGAGCTCCGCGCGATCTCGTGGCGATGAAGGCGAATGGCGTCGACGACCGGTGGATCGATCCTGAAGTTCAGCCGTGCCGCCAGCGCCACCGCGCGCAGCATGCGCACCGGATCTTCCTTGAAGCGCACTTCCGGATCGCCAATTGAGCGGACGACGCCGGCGTGTAGATCGTCCATGCCGTTGACGTAGTCGATAATCGAGAACGTGGCGATGTCGTAGAACAGCGCGTTGATCGTGAAGTCACGCCGGAACGCATCTTCCTCAGGCGTTCCGAACGTGTTGTCGTGGTGCGCGGCAGCGACTTCTCCCCCCGGCTGGGCGGGGGCAGCGGGCGCGACTTCCTCGCCCGGCTGGACCTGCCGCCGGAAGGTGGCGACCTCAATCACCTTCGGCCCGAACTTGACGTGCGCCAGCCTGAACCGTCGGCCGATGATCCAGCAATTGCGGAACAGCTTCTTGACTTGATACGGGTGGGCTGAAGTGCCGATGTCGAAGTCCTTGGGACGCCGCGAAAGGAGCAGGTCCCGCACGCTGCCGCCCACGAGATACGCGATGTGATCGAACTGCCGCAGGCGATACAGAACCTTCAACGCCTCAGGGTCGATGTCGCGGCGCGAGATCGTGTGCTCGGCGCGCGTGATGACGCGCGGCTCCCTCATCGCGGCCATTGTACCAAAACCGTCGTGCCTGAGCGCGCAAGTGCCTGTGTTTTCAGGAAGTTAGTCGGGCTCTCGATGTGCTACGATATCGCGATGTTCGCGCGCCGCTCCAGGGCTCTTGCCCTAGCCTTTTGTCTGGCGGCGCCGGCCGTTGCCGCCCAGCCGCGCGACCCGCTCGAACGGGCGCGAATCCTGTACAACCAGCGGCAGTTCACCGACGCCCTTTCGGCTGCGGAAGAGGCCGCCCTGACGCCGGCGCGCGCCGACAGTGCGAACCTGATTGCCGCCCGCGCGTATCTCGAGCGCTATCGTGAGAGCGCCGCCTCTGGAGACTTGACGAACGCGCGGGACCGTTTGAAGAGCCTGAACACCGGGGGATTCAGTCCGACGGAGCGTGTGGAATACGTCATCGGTCTTGGCGAGACCCTCTTCTTCGACGGCGCGCCCGGCGCGGCCGCCGTTATCTTCGGGGCAGTTCTGGCGGGCCCCGACTTTCTCATGCCGGCGGCCCGCGACGGCCTGCTCGACTGGTGGGCGAGCGCGATCGACCGCGATGCCCGGCGGCAGCCGGATATCGAGCGCCGGGCCATGTACCAGAAGATCCTCGATCGGATGGAAGTCGAAGTGGGTGCGAACCCGACGAGCACGGCAGCTTCGTACTGGCTGGCGGCGGCCGCCTGGGGTCGGGGCGACCTGCCGGTCGCATGGGACGCGGCGCTCGCCGGTTGGGTCCGCGCCGGGCTCAGCCTGGACGAGCACGCGGACCTGCGGGGCGATATCGATCAGCTCGTGCTTCGCGGCATCATCCCCGATCGCGCGAAAGCGACGGCGCAACCGGTCGACCTCCTGCGCGCCGAGTGGGAGCGCTTCAAGGAGCGCTGGACGAAATAGACCCGAGGGGCTTCGCCCCTAGTTCTTCGCCTCTTTCCAGTTCTCTCCAATTCCGACGTCCACGGTGAGCGGCACCTTCAGGTCGGCTGCATGCTGCATCGCGTCCTGCACGACAGCGGCGACATCATCCGCCCGATCGCGGGGCACCTCGAACAGCAGCTCGTCGTGCACGGTGAGGATCATCCGGACGTCCGGCGTCGCCGCGATCACCCGATCGACCTCGATCATCGCCCGTTTCATGATGTCGGCGGCGGTTCCCTGGATCGGATGGTTGGTGGCGGCTCGCTCGGCGGCCGACCGCATCTGTCCGTTCCGGCTGTTCAGTTCCGGTACCAGGCGGCGGCGTCCGTACAACGTCTGGACGAACCCGGACACGCGAGCGTCGGCCAGCGTTCGGTCGATGAAGGTGCGCACCCGCGGGAACCCGGCAAAGTACGCGTCGATGAATTCCTGCGCGGCCTGCGTCGGGACGTTGATGTCCTTCGCCAGCGTGAACGCCGTCTTGCCGTAGAGCACGGCGTAGTTGACCATCTTCGCCGTCGCGCGCAGCTGGTGCGGATCGCGCCCGCTGTTCTCGCCGAACAGCCGCAGCGCGGTCTGCTCGTGAAAGTCCGCGCCGGCCCGGAACGCCTCAATCAGCACGTCCTCGTCGGCCAGGTGGGCGAGCACCCTGAACTCGATTTGCGAGTAGTCGGCCGAGATCAGCACGTGGCCGGGATCGGCGATGAAGGCGCGGCGAATCTCACGGCCGAGCTCGGTGCGAATCGGGATGTTCTGCAGGTTCGGATCGCTGCTGCTCAAGCGCCCGGTGGCGGCCCCCGCCTGGTTGAAGCAGGTGTGCACGCGGCCCGTTTCCGGATTCACGAGCTGCGGCAGCGCGTCGATGTATGTGCCCTTCAGCTTCTGCAGCGCGCGCCATTCGAGGATTTGCCGCGGCAGCTCGTGCACGAGGGCGAGCTCCTCGAGCACCTCGACCGCAGTGGACGCTGTCTTCGTCTTGACGTTGCGCTTGAGCGCGGGCAGCTGCAGCTTGTCGAACAGAATCTTCGAGAGCTGGGGCGGCGAGTTGATATTGAACGGCTCGCCGGCCAGCTCGTAGATCTGCTCGCTGCGCCTGGCCAGCTCGCGCTCGATGTGACTCGACTGCGCCGCCAGCGCTCGCGCATCGAGGCGCACGCCCGCCTGCTCCATGCGCGCGAGGACCGGGGTGAGCGGCTGCTCGATGTCCTGATAGAGCGCGTCGAGCCCGTCCGTCGTCAGCATCGGCGACAACCGGTTGGCGAGCTGCAGCGCGAGATCGGACCGTTCGCCGGCGTAATTCAGGGCAGCCTCGGGAGAGACGTGCGCCAGGCTCACCGCCTTGGCGCCCCGACCGCAGACGTCCTCTTCGGTGAGCGCCTTGTAGCTCAGGTGCTCGAGGGCAGTGGCTTCGAGCGGGTGGCCGGTTCGCGTCGAGTCGAGCAGGTAGCTCGCCAGCATCGTGTCGATGCCAATGCCGGCGAGTTGGATGCCGTGCCTGGCCAAAACGATGATGTCGAACTTCAGATCGTGGCCGATCTTCTCGATGGAGGGGTTTTCGAACACTGGTTTCAATGCGTCGAGGATC
The DNA here is from genome assembly GCA_963825245.1 of uncultured Acidobacteriota bacterium. Taxonomy (GTDB): domain Bacteria; phylum Acidobacteriota; class Vicinamibacteria; order Vicinamibacterales; family CAVVIG01; genus CAVREM01. The sequence goes on along the minus strand of CAWGSJ010000004.1, from coordinate 39,080 downwards.
GCAGTGGGAGAAGACGGCGCAGAGGACGCAGAGGGAGCAGAGGACGCAGAGCGCAGAGGCTGCTCGTCGGGCAGCTCGAGGAGGTCGCCGAATCCGGCCTGTAGGCCGCCGACTCCGGCTCCTGCTTCAGCTTGGGACGTTTGAGATCGGTCGACGTGCCCGATCGGGATGTACCACGCCTGGCGCGGGGCGATTGAGATCGCGAGGCCGACGATCCCCGCTCGCACGGCGGCGGGGGAGTCGGGCAGGACGCGCATCGCGAATCGGCCAGCCGACTTGAGCTCGGCCGCGACCCTTTGCACGCCGTCGAGCGTGGGGACGAGCTGGTAGTCCGTCGCGGTGGTGTCGGCCGTCGGCGCGTATTCCATCACCAGCGAGCGGAAGCCGAGCTCCGAGAAGAGCTCGTAACAGGCTTCGCGCGTCGGTCCGCGATATCGGAAAGCGGTGATGTCGAACTCGACCGGGACGTTCGTGTGGATCCGCAGCAGTTCCCGGCTCTGATGCGCCTCGGCGGCGTGGGCGAGGAGCGCCTCGCGATACTTCTTTTGCGGCACTTCGGCGGCGTGGTCGAGCAGGGCGTCCAGGGTCCCGTAGGCCGCAATCAGATCGCGCGCGCCCTTCTCGCCGATGCCCGGCACGCCCTTGACGTTGTCGATCGTGTCGCCCATCAACGCGAGCACGTCCACGACCTGATCGGGCGTGACGCCGAACTTCTCCTTGACCCCGGCCGCGTCATACCAGGCGCCGTCGTCGCGAGGGTTGTAGACGCGGATCCCGTCCCGCACCAGCTGAAAGAAGTCCTTGTCGCCGGTCACGATCACCACGCGGTAACCTTCGGCCGCCGCCCGTTCGGTCATCGTCCCGATCACGTCGTCCGCTTCATACCGTTGGTGCGTGAGGATCGGCACGCCAAGCGCCTCGCAGGCGCGGTGCACGAGCGGAATCTGTCCGGCCAGCTCCTCGGGCATCGGCCGGCGATTCGCCTTGTAGTCCGACACGATGTCGTCGCGGAAGGTCCGTCCCGGGAGGTCGAAGGAGGCGGCGATGTACTCCGGCTGCTGTTCTTTCAGCAGCTTTCGAAGCATCGTGACGAAGATGTAGACGGCGTTGGTCGGGATGCCCTGCGAATTGCGCAGCAGCGTGCCTTCGGCCGTTCTGATCGGCGCGTGGTACGCTCGGTACATCTGCGAGCTGCCGTCGACGAGGTACAGAACTGGTTTCACGGATGCAGAGGAGCAGAGGACGCTGAGCGCAGAGCGCAGAGGCTTCCTCTGCTCCTCACTATATCATCCGCAATTGTGCGGATCCTCGTCCTCTGCGTCCTCGTGAGTGCCGCCGCCGCGTGCAGCACCTCCGGCGGCGGCCCGACAGTATGAGTACGAAGAGGAAATGTATCTGTCGCTCGACGGGAGCGCGACGGTCTACGTCAACAGCTCGATTGCCGCACTGAACGCGCTCCGCGGGACCTCGTTCGATGCGCGGCCGGCGCGCGCGCGTCGATCGCGAGGCGGTCGGGCGATTTTTCACGACTCCTTCCACCCGCGTCATGCGCGTCACCACGTCCCGCCGTGGCGGCCGGCAGTACGTTCACGTCCGTCTCGAGACGGATGACGTGCGAACGCTCGGCGCCGCGGGCCCATTTTCGTGGTCCTCGTATTCGCTCGCACGGCCGGGCGAAACCGTGGTCTACAAACAAGCCGTGGCGGGTGGAGTCTCTTCACCGCACCAGGACCGGACCGCGGACTGGACCGCGGACTGGACCGGAGACGAGCTCATCGCCTTCCGCGTCCATGTTCCGAGTGTCGTCGAATACCACAATGCCGGTCCCGACAACCTGCGCCGCGGCAACATTGTCGTGTGGGAGCAGTCACTGCGGGATCGACTGCGTGGCGAACCGCTCGAGCTCGAGGTTCAGATGCAACCGCGGTCGATTCTCTACCGCACGTTGATTCTCTTTGCCTCGATGCTCTCGGCGGTGGCGCTGTTGTTTGGAGTCGTGATCTGGCGAGTCGTCCGCGCGGGACAAAAAAAGGGCGGGTAGGTTGTCCTACCCGCCCCTACGTTTCTCGAATGCCGGCCCTGAAAGGGCCAGCCTACCTCTGTCCTGCCTACCAGCCCTCGACTAGAACCGGAAGCCGGCCGCGATCCGCCACGTGCGGCCGCCGGTCCCGCCAATCGACGGCACCGGGAACTGGGTATTGGCCGTCGCCTTGCCGAAGTTCGCGCCCGGCCGATAGCCGGTACGCAGACCGTTCCCGTCCACTGGCGTGGTCGTGTCCTGGCTGACGGTGGTGTTCCACTGGATCAGCTTCTGGTTGTTGAGCGCGTTGTAGATCGTCAGGTTCAGGTACGGCCGCAGCGTCCGGAACACGGGGATGTTGTAAGTCGCCGCAACGTCCCACACCTGGAAGCCCTTGAACGTCTCGGATCCACGCTCGCTGAAGAAGACCGTCTGGCTGGAGGGTTCATCGGGATAACCAGCTGCGACGAGCTTCGCGCGCTGCGTCGGGGTGATCGGCTGGCCGGCCGCCGCGAGGCTGTAGACCCGTGGCGCCGTCGATGCGCCAGAGCGCTGACAGCGCCGCGTCGCCGAAGCTGCCCATGCCCATGTTGTAAATCGTCCAGAAGCGCGTCTTGTGCCGCTGGAAGTCGTCTACGCGCCCTTCGGGGAAGTGACGGTTTTCCGTGAAGATCTCGGGGTAGTCGCCGATGCGGCCGGTGGCGCCCGGCGTGTTTGCGCCCTCGCCCTCATAGTTGCCGTTGTTGTTGAGCTGCAAGGTGTAGTGGCCGTTCACCGTCCAACGGTTGTTGATGTTGTAGCGGCCCTGGAACAGCATGCCGTCGTACTGCCGCCAGCCGGCGTCGGTGTTCCGATACACGATGTTCGTGAACGTGCCGACGTCGAACCCGTCGACGATCACCGTGGTCGTGCCATTGTCGATGTCGATGAAGTCCTCGATGACGTTCGACAGATCGCGGTGCACATACGTGGCCTCCGCGTAGCCGCGGCCGTTCATCAGGTCGGCGCCGTATGACGCCGAGAATTCCTTGGACGTCGGCGACGACAGACCGTCCTCGAAGAAGATGTTCCTGGTCGGGAACTGCCCGAGGACCGTCGGCGTAGTTCGCCGGAGTTGAAGCCCGGGGCGAAGCTACGGCCCTGGCCGGCCGGACCCGTGTAGACCCCGAGCAACAGGTTGGGATTGCCGACGTTGTTGTTGCCGCCGACCTGCGCCTCGTTGTACCGGCCGGCATACCAGCCGTAGGTCACGTGGAGGATGTGCTTGCCGTTGCCCTGCACGTCGTAGGCGGTCGCGAGCCGCGGCACCCAGGTATCCGTATCGACGCCAACGATGTCTCCGGTCGCTTCGCTGCGGACGCGCTCGTAGCGGAACCCGAGATCGGCCGACCAGCGGTTGTTGATCGACCACGTGGTCCTGCGCGAAGATCGAGTTGTTGTCGACGTTGAGCTCGGCGCCCCTCACCGGCAGCCAGTTCTCGATCAGGGACTCACCCGGCACGAACACCGGAATCAGCCGCCCTTGTGCGTCGAGAATCGGCGTGCCGCTCGCGTCTTCGAGGAAGTCCGCGTCGAACACGTAGCCGGTCGACGACTGCGAGTTGCCGCCGGTCCGCTGGCTCCGGAACCACTCGTACCCCATTTTGAGCTCGTGACGGCCGGTCCGCTCCGAGTTCAGGAAGTAGGTCAGGTTACCGGTGATCTGCTGATTGTTCCGATTCTCGGGGTCGGTCGCATCGAAGTACTCGCTGTTGTAGTGTGCCGTCGTTCCCGCCACGAGTTGATTGAGCGAGAAGAATGGCGAGTCGACGATGGCCGTCGCCGAGCCGCCCGAGTCCTTGAACTGGAACTTCCGCTGCGAGAACTGCGCCTCGACGAGCAGGTCGTTCCTCAGGATCCCGCGGTAGTTGCCGTACCCGAACCAGTTCGGGAGCGTCCGGCTGCCGACTCCGAGCGGGTCGATGGTGAAGCCGAAGGTCGGCCGGCTCTCCTGCGTCGTGGAGTTGTTCAGATAGCCGCCCTGAATCGTGTGATTCGAAGCAACCGTTCCAGTCAGCTTGATCTCACCGCGCTTGTTGTTGTCGGTCTGCGTGTTCGCAATGTTCGTGTACGAGAAGGTCGAGGACGTGCCGATCTCGGCCAACCGCATCGCGCCGAAGAACCACAGCTTGTCGCGCATGATCGGCCCGCCCAGCGTCGCTTCGTGCGTGAACTGCAGATCGTCGAGGCGCGCGGCTGCCGGGCGGCATGAGGCGGCCGTGACCGCCGGGTCGCACTTCTCAAACGGCGTCGTGTTGGTCCACGATGGGTTCGAGAAGTTCGTCCGCCAGCTGCCGCTGAAGGTGTTGCCGCCGGACTTCGTCACGGCGTTCACGACGCCGCCGGTAAACCGGCCGTACTCAGCGGTAATGCCCGACGTGAGAACCTGCGTCTCCTCGATTGCGTCTTCGATAAAGAGGTTCTGCGGGGAGCCGAACAGGTTGTCGTTGATGTCGACGCCATTCAGCATGAACACGTTGTCGAACGCGAAGCCGCCGTTGATGGCGAGCTGGCCCGCGTTCGGGGTGTTCTCGGTGACGCCAGGCGCCAGCTGCGAGATGCCCTGCAGGCTGCGGGGCGTCGCAAGCGACTGGATCTCCTCGTGCTTGTAGTTGGCGCCGACGGTGGCGTTGACGATCGGCGCCGGCGACGCGGCGACGACCTGGACTTCTTCGGCGCGGCCCGCGGCGGTCAGCGTGGCGTTCTGCTCGACCGAGAGGCCGAGGAGGACGTCGGTGGTGCGCTTGACCGGCGCGAACGACGTAATCTCAAAGGCCATCTCGTAGCGCCCGGGCGGCAGCCGGAGGAACGAGTACGAGCCGTCGCCGGCGCTCACGGTGCTTCGGACGCCCTGCAGGGCGGGCGACTGAATCGTGACGGTGACGCCCGGAACGGGAAGGCTCTGCTGGTCCGTGACGGTACCGCGAATCGAACCCGTCTGGACTCCCTGGGCGGAGCTGTCGACGGCGAAGCTGCCGAGGATGACGGCAAGCAGCGCCGCGACGAGCATGGTCGTTCGTCTCATTGTGTGGGGTCTCCTTATCCTCATTGAACAGTTGTTCAGCATTACTAGAGCACGCGGAATGCCAGAGAAATCATAGGCAATTTGTTCCGGCGTGTACCCCACTTTTTCAAGGTTTTTGACCGTTTGTTCCCAATTGCCTGAAATCCAGAAGCCCTGATTATCCAAAAGATTAGAGCCTTTTGATCCAAGCCATTGGATCGAGACGTCACGCGCGGGCGCGTTTCCGGGCTTGCGGACGCCCCTCGGCGCGGACCGGCGCGGGCTTCCGCGCCGTGGCACTAATGCTATCCAAGCTCTTGCGTAGCGCGTCCATGAGATTGACGACCTTGGGTGGCGCCTCCACCTCCGGCGCGGTGATTTCGCGACCCTCGATCTTGGCGTCGATGATCTCCCGCAGGCCGACCTGGTAGTCGTCGCGGTACGACTCGAAGTCGAGCTCCCCGGCAAACGTTCCGATCACCTGTTCGGCAAGCCGGACTTCGTCGGGCTTCACCGCCGCCGGCATGTCGGCCAGTTCGTCGATCGAGTCCATGCTGCGGATCTCGTTGGCATGCCGCAGCGTGTACATGATCAGCCCTTGCTCGCGCGGCTGAACTTTGATCAGAGTACTCGCGCCCGTACAGCGCGACCTTGCCGATGCCCGCCTTGCCTTTCATCCCTTCGCGGATCACGGCGAACGCTTCCTTCGCGACCGGTCCGTCCGGGGCCAGGTAGTACGGCCGCTCGAGATAGATCGGGTCGATCGCCGTGTCGTCGGTGAATTTCTCGAGGTTGATGATCCGGGTCGACTCCACACGGACCTTTTCGATGTCCTCCTCGTCCATGACAACGTAGCGGCCCTTCTCGAACTCGTAGCCCTTGACCAGATCCGTATTGGGCACCTCACGCTCGCAGCGCGGGCACCAGCGTTTCTGTTGAATGCGCGTCTGGCACTCGGCGTGAAGCTGATTGAAGCTGAGGGTGGCGGCTGCGTCGGTTGCCGGGAACACCTTGATCGGGATGTTGACCAGGCTGATCTTCAGGTATCCCCTCCACGTTGGTCGGGCAGGCATAGGTCTCCTATCTGTCGTTCGGGCGTTCGACGTTCGGACGTTCGTCGTTCAATTCCTTGTCGATTGGACCGCGTGGCAGATCGACATGCTGCTCGACGTGGACCTGGAACTGGCGGAACTTGCTGTATGTGGCCGTCGCCTCGATGCGCCGCCAGGTCCTGGCTCGGGGGCATGAACCGTGTCGACCGTCCGTTCTCGTACCGCTCATACATGGCCACCGGCACGAGCAGGCCGAGGAGCGGCTCCGACTGGTAGTTGACCGTGATGTCGGCGCGCACCGTCGGATGGTTCGAGCGCATCTCGCTCATCAACACGCGTCCGCTCGAGGGTTCGATCCAGAAACGGCCCTGGCTCGGCACGTCGCGGAGGTTGATCGGATCGCGAACGATCGTCGGCCGCTCGCGTTCCTCGAAGCGGATCACCCACACTTCGGTGGACACGCGGAAATGACCCGCCTGGTTCTCGGGCACGGCGGGCCGCTCATCGTCGCGAACGCGCGAGAAGCGGAGCCGCGGCTGTACGCCCGGCTCGAGGAAGACCAGCGGCATCAACGGCACGTTGATGGTCCGCTGAAGCGCGCCGACGTTGTATCGGCTGCTTTCGACGGCAATCCGCTTCGCCCGTTCCACCGCCGTCGCCGGCTCCAGAAACAGACGAGTCAGCCGTTCCTCCCTGTCTCGAACTGGCTGGCCGTCCGCCACGAATGTATCGCGAAATTGCAGCCATCGCGGGAACGTTTCCGATCGGACCAGCAAAAGATCCGATTGCAGTTCCCGGCGCTCGCCCGGGATCTCTTGCTGCACGTAGGTTTCCTCGGCAACGATGCCCGAAAGGTTCGCGCGGAATTCCTCGACGTAGGCCGCCGCCCTGGCCAGCACGGTCTTCAGGTCGGGTGGGCGGGACGGCGCCTGTGCGGCCAGGGTGGTCGAGGCGGCTGCCAGGATGCCTGCGGTCATCAGCCGTGCCGGCATCCGAACATCCTCCTGCCGGAGAGGTCAGGCGGTCAAGCCTGACGTGATATTTCAGATTTAGGAGTTCAGATTTAAGATTGGCGGTACTGAAAGGACCGGCCATGCATTTCTTCCGTTCTGTCCGGGTGTTGGTCGCGGCAGGCTGTGTGGTGGCCTGGCTCGGAGTGGCGCACACGGCGGAGAAATCGGCCTCTTCGATGGCCGATGCCGCGACGAAGTTCCTGTCGTCGTTGACACCAGAGCAGCGTCAAAAAGCTGCCTATGCCTTCGATTCTGAAGAGCGCCTGAAATGGCACTTCATCCCGACCGAGATGTTTCCGCGCAACGGGCTGATCGTCGGCGAGATGACCGAGCCGCAGCGGAAACTCGCTCACGCTCTGCTGCAGTCCGGGCTCAGCCAGCGCGGCTACATGACGGCCACCTCGATCATGGAGCTCGAGACGGTGTTGAACGCCATCGAAGGCGCGGCGCGGCAGGCGGCTCCGGCCGGCCGTGGCGGGAACGCGATGGTTCGCGACCCGGTTCGCTACTTCTTTTCGGTCTTCGGGACGCCCTCGGCGCGCGGCGGATGGGGCTGGCGCGTGGAAGGCCACCACGTCTCGCTGAACTTCACCGTCGTCAACGGCAGCTTCGTGGCCGCGTCACCCTCGTTTTTCGGGACGAACCCGGCCGAGGTCCGCGAAGGCCCGAGGAAAGGCACGAGGATCCTGGCGACCCAGGAGGATTCCGCACGGGCCCTGCTGATGGCGCTCGACGAAGGCCAGCGAAAACAGGCGGTGATTGACGCCGCCGCGCCCAACGACATCTCGACGATGAACGCGCTCGACATCAAGCCGCTCGCGCCGGGCGGCATCGGCGTCGACCGCCTGACCGCCGCGCAGCGCGAGATGCTGATGGCCGTGATCGACTCCTATGCGTCCGCAATGGCCCCCGACATCGCCAGCGAACGGCTCGATCGCATTCGCAAGGCAGGCGTCGAGAAGATGACGTTCGCCTGGGCTGGCGACGCCGCCCGCGGCCAGCGGCACTACTATCGCGTCCAGGGCCCGACGTTCCTGATCGAGTTCGACAACACTCAGAACAACGCCAACCACATCCACTCGGTGTGGCGCGACTTCCAGGGAGACTTCGGGAGAGACCTGCTGCGCGAGCACTTGAAGGCGTCGCGCACTGAGAGCCACGAAAGCACGAAACAAATCGTGGCTTGCCTTATTTTCGTGTTTTGGTGGCGCGCTTAGATCTCGGACGCGATCGCGTCAGCGAGGTCCTTCGTCTTCGCCTGCCCCCCGAGATCAGGCGTCCGGTTCTTCCCTGACGCGACGACGCGTTCGATCGCGGCGATGACCTTGTCGTGCAAGTCGCGGATGGCCGAGATGGTCGAGCATCATCGCGCCGGCCCAGATGCAGCCGATCGGGTTGGCGATCCCTTTGCCGGCGATATCCGGTGCCGAGCCGTGGATCGGCTCGAACATCGACGGTGACGTCCGTTCCGGGTTGATGTTCGCGCCCGGCGCGATGCCCAGGCTGCCCGAGATGGCCGAGCCGATGTCGGTGAGGATGTCGCCGAAGAGATTCGAGCACGACGATGACGTCGAGCGACGCGGGGTGCGTCACCATGCGCGCGGCGATCGCGTCGACGTGGTACTTCCGGTACTCGACCGCCGGGTAGTCCTTCCGGACCACTTCCGCCACTTCGTCCCAGAAGACCATCGAGTGGCGCAGCGCGTTGGACTTGGTCGCGCTCGCCAGCAGCTTGCGCGGCCGTTTCGACGCGATCTCGAACCCGTAGCGGAGGATCCGTTCGATGCCGGTCCGCGTGAACAGGCCGGTCTGTTCGGCCGACTTCGAACGGCGTGCCGACGTGTATCCGCCCGCCCAGTCCCGAGTACTCGCCCTCGGAGTTCTCGCGGACGCACACCATGTCGATGTCGGCCGGCCCGCGATTGGCGAGCGGCGACGCTCAGGCCGGGAAGCAGCCGCATCGGACGAAGGTTGACGTACTGCTGGAACCGCTGCCGAAGCGGCAGGAGCAGATCCCAGACCGCGATGTGATCCGGAACCTTCGGATCGCCGATCGCGCCGAGGTAGATCGCGTCGAACGTCGACAGCGCGCTCGAAGCCGTCCGCATCCATCATCCGCCCGTGCTGGAGGTAGTAATCGCATCCCCAGGGCAGGTCGGTGAACGTGCAGCGAAACACCCGAACCCCGCGTGGCCGCGCTCGAGCGCCGCAATCCCGGCCGGGATCACTTCCTTGCCGATGCCGTCACCGGCGATCACTGCAATGTTGTGAGTCATGGGTGGTTGTCAGACCTGTAATGAGGAATTAGGAATTATGAATTAGGAATGCTGTTCACGAATTCCAAATTCCTAATTCCAAATTCCTAATTACTTGTTCGTTGAGATCTCTAACCGCTGGGATGTCTGGAAGCCCCGTCGCCTGCGTGGCGGCGCGGACGACGGCCTGCGGCCATGACGTCGGCCGCAAGCGCACCGATCGTGGTGACGCTGGCGGTTCCGTCCCAGCGTCCGGTCGCGAGCGCGAAGATCGTGTCGCCGTCGCCCTCGGTGTGCGACGGATAAATCGCCCGCGCATATCCATCGTCGGCCATCAGCGCCACCCGGTTGGCCTGCGCCTTCGTCAGGCGCGCGTTGGTGGCGACGACGCCGATGGTCGTGTTCTCGCCGGCTGGCGGGCGTGACGACCGTCTGGCCGGACCGAAGAAGCGACGCGGGCATCGGCGAGCCTTCCGTCCTGGCCGCGGACGCCGGCGACGACCGTCCCGGTCGCCGGATCGATGATGTCGCCGACGGCATTCACCGCGACGATGGCTGCGACGATGAGCCCGTTCGGCAGCGCGATGGCGGCGGATGCCGATGCCGGCCTTCATCGATCGGCCGCCGCCGAACTTGCCGACCGTCGCGCCCGCCCCGGCGCCGACGCTGCCCTCTGCCACCGCTCGTTCAGTGGCGCCCTGCGCCGCGCGATAGCCGCAGTCGGCGGCGGGACGAATCTTCGGATTGCTGCCGACGCCGAGGTCGAACAGGATCGCGCCGGTCACGATCGGCACGCGTGCCCGGCCGGCAGTCGGCCAGCCGATGCCGCGCTCCTCGAGCCAGCGGACGACGCCGGTGGCGGCGTCGAGCCCGAACGCGCTGCCGCCGGACAGCACGACCGCGTTGACCTTGTCGACCATGTTCAGCGGATCGAGCAGGTCGGTTTCGCGAGTGCCGGGAGCGCCGCCGCGCTGCGAGACGCCGCCGACGGCGTCGCCGTCGACGAGCACGACCGTGCAGCCGGTCGGCCGTTCGCTCAAGCGTGTGATGGCCGACGCGGATGCCCGGGACGGCCGTGAGGGTGGAGTTCGTGGCGGCCGGCCTGGCGGTCTGCGCCGACATTGCAGGCCTAAAGGCCTGCCGCAGGACCGCCGTCAGCACTGCAGGCAAGCCGAGCAGGAGCACGGCAGCGAGCCAGGCGCGCATCATTCGGATATCTATTCGGGTATTGTAGTCTTCATGTCGAAGATTGCCCCATGGCCTCGCCACCTGCGTGCCTCGCCTGCTCGGCCGTGCGTGCTCGTCCTCGCCGGAATCCGCCCCTGCGGCCGACAGCGTTCCCGGTCCGACGCCGACCGTTCAGCGAACGCCGATCGGCGACCTGCCGGACATCGACGTCGACGCCGTGCTCGCGCACACGAAGGTCCTGGCGTCCGACGAGTTCGAGGGGCGCGCGCCCGGGCACGAAGGGCGAAGAGCTGACCGTCGATTACCTGGTCGAGCAGTTCAAGAAGATCGGGCTTGAAGCCGGGCAACGCCGACGGCACGCTACGTGCAGAAGGTCCCGCTCGTCGGCATTACCGCCGACGGCGCGCCGCTCGTCGTCCGCAGCGCTTCGGGAGCCGAGCACGCAGCCTGAAGTGGAGGGACGATCTGGTCGCCTGGACGAAGCACGTCGCCGACGGCGCCGCGATCGAGAACTCGGAGATGGTGTTCGTCGGCTACGGCGTCGTCGCGCCCGAGTATCGAGTGGGACGACTACAAGGGCGTCGACGTCAAGGGCAAGACGATCGTGATGCTCGTCAACGATCCTCCGGTTCCCGATCCGGCGAACCCGTCGCAGCTCGATCCCAAGACGTTCGGCGGCCGGGCGATGACCTACTACGGCCGCTGGACGTACAAGTACGAAATCGGCGCGGAGAAGGGCGCCGCCGGCGTGCTGATCATCCACGAGACCGAGCCGGCCGGCTATCCGTTCGAGGTGCTGCAGGGCGGCAACCTGGGCGAGAAGCTCGATCTCGTGACGCCCGACAAGAACATGGGCCGCGCGGACATCGAAGGGTGGATCACGCGTCGATCAGGGCCGCGAGCATCCTCAAGATGGCCGGCCAGGATTTCGACGCGCTGAAGAAGCAGGCGGCGACGCGTGAATTCAAGCCGGTGCCGCTCGGTCTCACCGCGTCGATCACGCCTCAAGAACACGCTGCGCACGATCGACTCGCAGAACGTCGTCGCGAGACTCGAAGGCCGCGATCCGCAGCTCAAGAACGAGTACGTCGATCTACACGGCGCACTGGGATCATCTCGGCGTCGGACCGGCGGTGAACGGCGACCGCATCTACAACGGCGCGGTCGACAACGCCGTCGGCACGGCCGGCATCGTCGAGATCGCGCGCGCGTTCACGAAGCTGCCGACGCCGCCGAAGCGGTCGGTCCTGTTCCTGGCGGTCACGGCCGAAGAGCAGGGGCTGCTTGGATCGCAGTACTACGCGGTGCAGCCGATCTATCCGCTCGCGAAAACGCGCGGCGGTCATCAACCTCGACACGCTGAACGTCCACGGGCGGACGAAGGACCTGACGCTGGTCGGCTACGGCGCGTCCGATCTCGACGACTACGCGCGCGACGCCGCCGGCGAGCAGGGACGGGTGATCCGGCCCGATCCGGAACCGGAGAAGGGGTTCTACTACCGGTCCGATCACTTCAACTTCGCGAAGCAGGGCGTGCCGGCGCTCGATCCCGACGAAGGGGTTGATTTCGTCGGAAAGCCGCCGGAGTACTCGGTGAAAGTCCGCAACGACTACACCGAGCACAACTACCACAAGCCGTCCGACATCGTCCGGCCCGACTGGGACATGACCGGCGCGCGCGAGGACCTGAAGGTGTTCTTCGCCGTCGGCTACCGCGTGGCCGAGGCCGACAAGTTCCCAGAGTGGAAGCCGGGGAATGAGTTCAGAGCGATACGCGAGGCGTCGCTGAAGAAATAGACGAGGACGCAGAGGAAGCAAAGGACGCAGAAGCGCAAAGCGCAGAGGATGTCATGCTGAGCAGAATCGCGGCGCTTGGATTGGTTGTCCTGGCGGCGGCAGACCCGGAGTGGGTGAAGCAGGTGGAGGCGTGGCGCGCGAAGCATGAGGCCGACTACACGCGCGACTACGTGCCGCTGGCGGGGCTGGCGTTTCTCAAGGACGGGCATCAACGCCGCCGGCAGCAGCCCTTCGAACCAGGTGGTTCTTCCGCGGCGTCTGCCGGCCTCGATCGGCCGATTCGTCTATCGCCGTGGCCGGGTCACCTTCGAGCCCGCGGCCGGCGCGGGCGTCGACGCTGAACGGGAAACCGGTCGACAAGCGCGATCGACGCTCTGGTCCGACGGTGACAACGGCGGTCCCGATCGGCTGAGCATCGGCGACGTCTCGTTCTGGGTGCACACGAGCGGCGACCGGCGCGCGATCCGCATCCACGATCCACAGAGCGACATCGCGAAGGCGTTCGCGGGCTACCGGTGGTTTCCGATCGACGAGCAATACCGCGTCGTCGGGCGATTCATCAAGGATCAGCGCCTCGCGCGAGCTGAAGATCCCGACGCTTGTCGGTGACTTACGACGTCTACCGCACCGAAGGCGTCGTGGAGTTCACGCTGCTCGGACAAGTCGTTCAGGATGCGGCCCGATGACGACGCGGCCGGGCCGGCTGTATTTCATCTTCCGCGACGGCACGAGCGGCAAGGAAACGTACGAGGCCGCGCGCTTCCTCTACTCGGACCTGAACGCCGACGGCACGACGGTGCTCGACTTCAACGAGGCCTACAATCCGCCCTGCTCGTTCAACCCGTACACGACGTGCCCGATTCCGCCCGCCGAGAACCGGCTGAGCGTGCGCATCCTCGCCGGCGAACGCGACTACGCGGGCCAGCTGCCCAAGCCCTGAGGACGCTGGACCTGAAAGGTCCGGCCCTGTGACTGATGCGCCTCTTCCTTGTCCATCACGGCGACGCTGTCGGCCCGCAGGTCGATCCGCGGCGGCCGCTCTCGCCGGCCGGCCGCGCCGCCGTTGAGCGGCTGGCGGAGGCGGCGGCGAGAAAGGGCGCGGAGCCGTCGGTCGTCTGGCACAGCGGGAAACTGCGCGCGAAACAGACGGCCGAGATCTTCTGGCGCGCGTGCAACGCGCTGGCGGACTTCTCGGCGGCACGGGATCTACAGCCCGATGACCCGCCTGCGTGGATGCGCGATCGCCTGCGGCATGAGCCGCGCGACCTGATGCTCGCCGGTCACTATCCTCACCTGCCGGGACTGCTGCGCCTTCTCGTGCCCGACGCCGTGGACTTTCCGCAACACGGCATCGTCGCGCTTCAGACCGGCGACGACGGGGAAACGTGGAGGGAGTTGTGGCGGCTGGATAGCTGAGATCTGTCAGCTGCAGAGTACGAGCAAGGTGCTTCCCCCTGACGCAGTAGGGTGCTCTCCCACGGACGGTTGCAGAGTGCTATGAACTGACGCTGAGGGTGCTGGCGCGCGAGTTTTTCTGCGCGCCAGCACATTGAAGCCGAAGGCGCCTAGCACCCTTCAGCCGAAGGCGCCGAGCACCTTTCAACCGAAGGCGCCAGCACCTTACAACCGAAGGCTTTTATCGAAACGTGACCCCGATCGACGCCCGCCAGAAGTCGACCTCGTCGATGTTCAGAAAGTTCAAGTCGTCGAATCCGGCGCGAAAGTACCGCAAGTCGCCGCGCATGCCGACGTGGTCGCCGAAGAACAGGAAGGCGCCGCCGCCCGCGTTGATGCCGAATTCGTTGCTCGAGAAATCGGGCTCGAGGATGTCGACCCTCGCTCGAATGAGGCCAAGGCCCACGGTGCCGTAGGGCCGGAATCCGAACCCGCTCGAGCCGCCGAGCGGTATGCCCAGGACCAGGTTGCCAACGACCGTGAGCACATTGTTGCTGCCGAAGGCGCTCTCCTCTCCAAAGAAGTTCGGTGAGTACCCGAAATCGAATTCGCCGCCGATGACGCCGGCGCCCATGCCTGTCGCCGTGACGCCGAAACTCGTCCGGCCATCAGCAGGTTCGTTGGCGAAGTTCACACCGAGCCACGGCGTGAACAACCCGTCAGCGTGGGCGGAAGCGGGCGTCAGCCAGAGCAGGACACCCAGTATCAACGCAGTCGTCAGTCGATAGGTCTTCACGAGTCGGCTCCTTTGCTGGCGTGATCCGTCAGGAGCTCCCACGCCCGGCGGACGTCCGCCTCCTGCGTGCGCAGGTGGCCGATCGCCATCCTGATTGCGACGCGGCCGCGCAGCCGCGTGTGGGAAAGAAATATCTCTCCTGTCCGGTTCACCGACTCGACCAGCCGTTCGTTGGCCGCGTCGACGTCGGCGTCGGACAGCCTCCGTCCGGCGGGACTCCACCGGAAACAGACCACGGAAAACGGCACCGGGGCGACGCGTTCGAAATCGGCGTGACCGTCGACCCATGCCGCGAACAGACTGGCCAGGTGCAAGTGCCGGTCCAGATGTTCCCGAATCCCGCGCGCGCCGTACGATCGCAGGACCATCCAGAGCTTGAGCGCGCGAAAGCGGCGGCCGAGCTGGATCCCGGTGTCCATCAGGTTCTGCGCTTCACGTTCGGGCGTGCGCAAGAAGTCGGGTGTGAGCGAGAAGGTCGCGCGCACGAGATCCATCCGACGGCAATAAAAGGCGCTGAGATCGAACGGCGTGAACAGCCACTTATGCGGATTGACAACCAGCGATTCGGCGCGCGCCGCGCCGTCGAGGACGTGCGCATGCGTCGGCAGCATCGCCGCGGTTCCGCCGTATGCGGCATCGACGTGGAGCCAGACCTGCTCGCGCTCGCAGATCGCGGCGATGTCGGGCACCGGATCGATGCTCGTCGTGGCAGTCGTCCCCACGGTTGCGACGACCGCCATGGGTAGCACACCGCCGGCCCGATCCTCGCGGATCGCTCTCTCGAGGAGGTCCGGCCGCATCCGGAAGTCGTCGTCGACGGCAATCTTCCGCAGTGCGCGAGCGCCGAGCCCGAGCGTGATGACGGCCTTGTCGACCGACGAGTGCGCCTGCTCCGAACAGTAGACCGAGACGCGTCCGGCAACGAGGCCCTCGGGCCGGACGTTTGGAATGGCCGCCTGTCTCGCCGCCGCGAGCGCGTGCAGGGTCGAGATCGAAGCCGTGTCGTAGATGACGCCTTCGAACGCGTCCGGCAATCCGAGGAGCCGACGAAGCCACCCGAGCGCGACGTACTCCAGTTCCGTAGCCACCGGCGACGTCCGCCAGAGCATCGCCTGCTGGTTGAACGCCGCGGACAGGAACTCGGCCAGTACGCCGGGCGGGCTCCCGCTCGTGGCGAAGTACGCGAAGAAGCGCGGGTGGTTCCAGTGCGTCAGCCCCGGGACGAGAATCCGTTCGACATCGGCCATGATGGCGTCGAACGGTTCGGGCTCATCGGGTGCGTGGGTGGGCAGTGCGGACACGATCTCGCCCGGTTTCACCCGGGCGAGAACCGGATAGCGATCCGAATGCTCGAGGTAATCGGCAATCCAGTCGACGAGCTCATGCCCGTGGCGCCGGAATGCCTCCTCGTTCATTTATGGGTGTTGACGTAGTTGGTCGCGAACTGCTTCAGCGGCGCGCTGGTCAGGCCGAGCGCTTCAGCTTCCTTCATCGCTCGATCGCTGTCCCAACGGTCGACCTGCACGCGCTTGATGAACCACATCGCCGAGGCGCGGTTCGCGCTGGCGCAGTGGATATAAGCCGGCTGGTTGCCCGGCTGCTTGATCGCGTCGAGAAAGCGGTCGGCAACGGCCGCGTCGGGCGCGCTGGAATCCATTGGAATGTGGATGTACTTCAACCCCGCCGCCTTCGCAGCGGCCTCGGACTGCGGGACGTTCGCACCCGGCTCCGACGCCTGTCGGAGGTTGATCATCGACACGAAGCCCATCTTCTTGACGTTCGGGATGGCTTCGATCTCGGTCGCGCCCGCGCACGCGACGGTGGTCTCCAGACGGCTCAGGTTGCGGATGCCGGGGACTTCTTCTTTCGTGACTTGCTGCGCACCGAGGGCGGCGGCAGATGCGATGAGGGCAGCGGCGATGAGCACGCTGAGCTGCTTGTGCATGATGGTCCTCACTTTCAGAGGCCTATCATACCGTCCGCACAGGAAAACGGCGGGCCCCGTCCGTACAAACAAATCGGCGGGCCACATACTCCCGCCGACTGGTAAGAGGCCCAAGCACGAGCGCCTGCGGCCATGCCGAGCCGAGGACGAGCGAATCCGAGGCGAGGCATCAGCGTAAGTTCGCGCCGGGGGTGGGGCCCCGGCGCAAGTGGAAAATGTTGGCTGAGCGATGGGGTTATCGGTCGGTGGTTGCGGTGTTACCGCTGGGACTTATCGCTCAACGGTTACGGTAACCGGCGAGATGATTCGCGCGGTGACTTCAGTCCCTGACGGGAACGTCGCGGCCTTCGCGTCGCTGGCCATCACCGCGGCTGTGCCGCCGCCCGCTCCGGCCCCGGCGCCGATCGCGGCGCCCTTCGCGCCTCCGACGATCGCGCCGAGTATGGCGCCGGCGACCGCGCCACCGCCGATCTTGGCGGCGCTGGCGTTGCCGGGTGCGTCGCCGTTGCGAAAGATCGTTTCCGACGTAATCGGCAGCCGTGTGCCATCCGCCAGCACGAGCGTGTGGAACCGGATGCCGAGGCGCGCGCGATCCTTGAACTTGCCGCCGCGCTCGACGAGCATGACCGATCCCAGTGCCCGCGCGCCGGCAGGAATCGCCACCTCATTCCCCACCCGTACATCGCGGACGACGCGAGCCTCGACGCGGTCTTCGACGCTGGCGCGATCGCTGGTGATCGTGCCGTCGAGCTGCAGGCCAATCACGGAGTTCGCCGTCACGACGAGCTCCTCGAGTTCCTTCTCCGGAGCCTTCGGCGGCTCGGGCGCATGAGCCGTTTCGGTCGTCGTGTTATCGCTCGCGTGGGCCGCGGCCGGGTCGTTTGGCGGTTGCTGTTGCGGGGGGGTTGTTTCCGTCGGGAACCCCGAAGGGACGCTGACCGGCCAGGCAGAGGCGGGCTGCGACGTGGTCCGCGCGGAGGACGTTTCGGCGCGACGGGCCGGCGCCTGCCGCGACGACGACGTGCGGGGTGCTGCTGGCCGTTCGCTGGCCGTTCGCGGTGCCGCAACGTCGGCCGGCTTGACGTCGCCGACGATGGCCTCGGTTTCCGGGACGGCCGCCTTCGCGGCGTCGGGCGCGGGTGCGGTGGTCGCGACCGTTGCCGCCGCTGCCGGCTGCACCGCTGCGTTCTGGCGCGTTGCGAGATATCCGCCACCGGCGGCCGCCGCGACGCACGTAAAGCCGAGCGCGGCCAGGGCGAATCGATTCGGGTTCATGAGAGCTGATACTCCTTGCTTCAGGTCCCCCTCACGCAAGCCGCGTACCTGCCGCTGCTGACGGCTCAGCTCCGTAAATGATTGTAAAAATGCGACTTATAACGGCAGCCGACCGTCGGCCGATTGTCCCCTGTTCGCGAATGTGTCCTTGAGGGAGAGCATACAATCCGCCTATGCCGATGCGCCTTGCGGTCGCCGCCGTCCTCGCCTACACCCTGGCTTCCACTCTGGCGCTCGGCGCGCAGAGCGGCCAGGCGATCGACGAAAAGTACACGCAGCTTATCAAAGAGTACCTGCAGGATCCGCGGATCACGACGGAGCTCGTCGACCACCTGCCGGCGTCCGAGACGGTGCCTTCGCCGCTCGAGTTTCTCGGGCGTGCGGTCGGCGCTCCAGGCGAGCTGACCTACGCGCGAGACATCCACCGCTACTACCAGGCGCTCGCCGACGCCTCGCCGCGCGCCAGGTTCTGGACCATCGGCACAACAGAAGAGGGCCGCGACATCGTGGCGCTCGCGATTGCCGACGAGGCGACGATCGCGTCGCTCGATGCGCATCGCGCGACGCTCGATGCGCTCACCGATCCCCGGGGCGCACGAGCGATGCCGAGGCGCAGAAGCTGCTCGAGACCGGCAAGCCGATCTACTACCTCGTGAGCGGCATGCACTCGACGGAGAACGGCGGTCCGGAGATGCTCATCGAGCTCGCCTTCCGGCTGATCGTCGAGGAAACGCCGTTCATCCAGAACATCCGCCGCAACGTCATCACGCTCATCACGCCGGTCCTCGAGGTCGACGGCCGCGAGAAGCAGGTCGATACGTACTACTTCAACAAGAAGCGCGCGCAGGGCGACGCGCGGCTGCCGCTGATGTACTGGGGCAAGTACGTGCAGCACGACAACAACCGCGACGGGATGGGACAGCTGCTCGAGCTGACGCGCGCGATCACGCGCGTGACGCTGACCTGGCATCCGACGATCCTGCACGACCTGCACGAGGCGCAGACCTACCTGTACTCGTCGACCGGCACCGGCCCGTACAACGACGCGCTCGATCCGATCACCGTGAGCGAATGGTGGATGCTCGCGCAGAACGACGTGCTCGAGATGACCAAGCGCAGCGTGCCCGGCGTGTGGACCTACGGGTTCTACGACGGCTGGGTGCCGAACTACATGATCTTCATCGCGCACAGCCACAACGCGACCGGGCGGTTCTACGAAGTCCAGGGGTATGGGCCGGACCCGTACGACGTGCGGCCGTCGCGCGGGTCAGCTGAGCAGGGAGTGGTTCCGGCCGAATCCGCCGCTGCCGTTCATCCGGTGGGGGCCGCGCAACAACACCAACATCCAACAGTCGGCGGTGCTGTTCTCGCTGCAGCCACGTGGCCCAGAACCGGCGGATGTACCTCGAGAACTACTGGCTGAAGAACAAGCGCGCCGTCGAGGAAGGGGTCAAGGGGCCGGTGCACGGCTGGGTCGTCCCGGCGGGCGCAGCGGCGCAAGGCGGACGTCGCGATCGCGATGAACGATCTGCGCCGCCAGGGCCTCGAGATCTCCCGCGCGACCGCGGCATTCCGGGCTGGCGGCGTCGACGTTCGCGCCGGCGACTTCGTCGTGCGCGGCGATCAGCCGTTCCGGACGCTGGCCGAGATGTACTTCTCGGTGCAGAACTACGCGCCGCAGAATCCCGTCGCCCTACGACGACACCGGCTGGACGTTCCAGTTGATGCGCGACATCCGGATCCTCCCGGTCAGCGACAAGGCGATGCTCAGTCAGAAGATGACCCTGGTTGGCGAAGACATCAAGGCGCCCGGCGGCGTCGACGGCTCCGGTCCGGTGCTCGTCGTCGAGCACACCGCCGATACGTCGCTTGCCACCTTCCGGTTCCGCAATGCCGGTGTGCGGATGCTCGCAGCCGAGGAAGACTTCGAGGCTCGCCGGCCGCAAGTTCCGCGCGGGATCGATCGTGATCCCGGAGGGCGATCGCGCGGCGCTCGCGCGATCGCTCGAGGAGCTCGGGCTGTCGGCGTGGTGCGGTCGGCGCGAGGCGCCAACGGTGCAGACGCACGAGCTCGACGTGCCGCGGATCGGCTACGTCCACAGCTGGACACGGACCCAGGACGAAGGGCTGGTGGCGCGCCGCGCTCGACCGCTACGGCATTCCGTACACCTACTTCGCCGATCAGAAGCTTCGCGAAGGCAACCTGCGCGCGAAATACGACGTGATCCTCTTCCCGCACGTCGGCGGTTCGTCGGTATCACAGGTCAATGGGATGGCGCAGACGGGGAAGACGCCGCTGCCCTACCGGAAGACCGACGAGACGCCGAACCTCGGCTTCCTCGACTCGAGCGACGACATTCGCGGCGGGATGGGACTCGAAGGTCTCGCTGAGCTGGCGAAGTTCGTGCGGGAGGGCGGAACGCTCATCACCGAGGGCTCGACGGCCGCGATCTTCCCGGACTATGGACTGGTCTGCTGATGTGACCGTCGAACAACCCGCGCAGCTCTTCGTGCGCGGCTCGATCCTGCGTGGCCGCCTGGCCGATCGCCTGAGCCCGATTGTCTACGGCTACGAGGGATCAGACGTGCCCGGTGTACTTCAACCAGGCGCCGGTGCTGAATGCCGGAGGCACCGGCGGCCGCGGATCGCGCGCCGCCACAGAACCCGAACGCCGGACTCGGTCAGATCGATCACGCCGAACGCCGTGCCGCAGCAGATTTCGCCGTTCGAAGCGGATGACGGCAATCAGCGCGACGCCGAGCCGAACGACCGACCGCGCGCTGAGGAAGCGGCGGAAGTCCGTGAGCGGGCCCAGGGTGGGACTGCCGGACGCGACTCGCCGCGTCCGCGCGTCGTCATCCAGTTCGGATCCGAGCCGCGGGAGCTGCTGTTGTCGGGCACGCTCGCCAACGGTCAGTTCCTGGCGAATCGCGCCGCGGTGGTCGATGCCCGCCTCGGCGACGGGCACCTCGTCATGTTTGCGATCCGCCCGTTCTGGCGATGGCAGACCCACGGCACCTATACGCTCGGTTTCAACGCGATCATGAACTGGAACGACCTGGATGCGGGGCGAGCGCCTTAGTCGTAGTGTCCGGCTTCAGCCGGACCTTTTGATGTCCGCCTAAAGGCGGACGCTACGATTGGCCCGCTCAAAAGCTCCACGTGAGATTGATCATCGGTGCCGCCACAAACCCGTATGGGCTGAGCGGGAAGATGAGTCCCAGGTCGGTCGAATAACGTTCCCGGAGCAGTCGGGCTCCGAAGCTGACGAGGCCGGCATCCGGCCCGAAAAGCCAACTTTCCGCAAACCATTTGACGCGCCGGTTCTGCCGTCCTTCGCCGCCAAGCATCACGATTGGACGGCGCTCGCCCCCACTGAAGGCATAGCCCAGCGCGACCGTCGCGGCAGTGTCCCGCGAGCCAACGGTTGCGACGCCGTAGACGATACCGGTCGCGTCCCTGGTGACGTTCAGGAGATGGATCGTCCCGGCCGCGAATTGGAGCTTCTCGCGCGCGAGCAATTGAACCTTGGGCGTGACGACGAAGGGATGTGCTTCGCCAAAGAAGATGAGCGGAGTCGCGGCGCCGATCGACACGCGATCCGTGATCCCCACCTGCATCGAAGGGAGAGTGAACTGGTGAAGGCTGAAATAGCCTTCGCCGCGACGGAGGCTCCTGGCCGTGGGACCGATCAACAACCTTGATCCATGCGGGTCGCGTTGACGGAACTCGCCGTTGACGATCTCTCCTTCGATCACGCGAACCTCGGCCAGTTGGTCCCGTTCGACGGTCAACCGTGTGCCGTCAAAGGTCCTGAAGTGAATCGTGTCGTCCTCGATCGCCTCCACGCGACCGTATACGCGTGAGCCATCGCGCGTCGAGAGAACCTGGACTGCACCGGGCTCGGGAATCCGGACGTCAAGCCGAGGCTCTCGCGCTCCGGCGGTCGACGGAATCGACAAGAGGGCGATCAAGACGAAGAGGGCGCGCAGCATGGTGTTACTCCTTGTCGGCGAGAAGCGCCGACTCAGCCTGTTGTGGTTCGACACCAATTCGCGGGTATAGCCAGGAGTACGACAAGCCAGCGTGTCGATGCGCATAACGCGCAGGAATATCCCGTGTCGCGTCGCTCGGGATGACGAGTGAGAGCAGGACGAGCGCAGCAAACGCGAGTCGAACAGTCGCGGACGGCCAGTGGGGCGGTGTCCCCTCACCAGTCTGTCGAGCGGCCGCTGGGCGGTGGCGGCCGGCCACCACACGTTCTTGATGAGCACCGCCAGCCCGGTCAGCGCCATCAGGACGTTGAACGTCTGGCCGGCTGGCAGAAACAGGAACGAGATCGGGTACTCGCGAAGCAGGTCGATCGGAATGCGCAGCGCGGCGTAGAGCAGCACGAAAAGGCTGCCCATGCGGCCTGGCGGCACACCGCGGCGCTGCACCGTCCAGAGTATCGGGATGATGAGGAAGTTCTTGAGACCGTCGTAGAGAACGACCGGATGCCGGAATCCCTCGGCTTCTGGAAACTGCACACCCCAGGGCAGCGTGGTCACGCTGCCGACGATCTGGCCGTCGATGAAGTTGCCGATCCGGCCGCAGCCGAGGATGAAGGCCGCGGGGATGGCGAGCGCATCGAAAATCGGACGGAAGGGGCGCCGCCGCATGATGCAAAACAGCGCCACGCCCGCGAAACCGCCGACGATCAGGCCGTGCGTCGCGAGCCCGCCGAGCCAGACCGCCGGGACGAGCGCGAGGTGGTCGCGATAAAACATCCACTCGTGCCGGAATGCGACGAGTCCCCGGCCGCCCGCCAGCACGCCGAGCGCCAGCAGGAACGACAGCTCGTACACGTCGGCCAGTGACAGCCCGAGCCGATCGCGGTTGCGGCGGAGGAAGAGGTGCGCGTTGAGGAAGCCGAGCGAGTAGCTGAGCCCGTACCACCAGAGGTGCACGCCGCCGATGGTGGCGATGATCGGATCGATCTGATGGACGTAATGGGCTGGCATGCTGCGCCTCTCAGCGGGGACGAATGCCGTTCCACTCGAAGTCGGCCAGTTGCGCAGCGAGCGCGTCGAGGTCGGCGTTCGAGTCGGTGAGGACGAACGCGTTGAGCAGCTCGTCGAACATGCCGATGAGCAGATGTGCCATCAGCACGGGACGGATGGACGCGCCGGACGATCCCGAGCTCCTGGAACCGGCGGTAGCGAGCGGCGAAGAAGTCGACGGCCGACCGGCGGAGATCGGCGAACCCCTTCTCGAATCGCGGATCGATCGACGAGGCCTCCTTCAGGATGACCGTCGTGGCGTCACGGTTCGCGGCAAAGAAGCCGAGCCACCGGCGGAAGCTGATCCTGAGCATCGCTTCCGGGATCAGTCACCGGCTGCGCGGGCGGCTCGCTGGTCGTCGTGATGGCGGACGAGATTTTCTTGTGGAAGTCCTCGACGATGGCGAGGAAGACCTGCTCTTTGCTGTCGAAGTAGAGGTAGAAGGTGCCGCGCGCGACGCCGGCGCGCTCGATGATGTCGCTGATGGCCGCCCGCCGGTACCCCTTGCGAGCAAACACCCAGGTTGCCGCCAGGAGGAGCTGCTGGCGGCGTTCATCGGGCGGGCAGAACGGTTCGGTTCTTGGGCACGGGCCGAGTCTAGACTGACACGTCAGTCTAGTCAAGTGCTGAGGAAAATGTGGGCAGAGTGATGCTAGGGGCTGGAGGCGAGGGACTAGGGGCTCGGGCTCGAGACCCGGTTACTTCAGGACGACCAGCAGATCGCGCGCTTCGACGACGGCTCCCGGGGCGACGAGCACCTGCTCGACGGCGGCGTCGCGCGGACTGTAGACGGCCGTCTCCATCTTCATCGCCTCGATCGACAGCAGCCGCTCGCCTTCGCTGGACGTCCTGGCCGGCGCGCACGGCGACCGCGGAGACCTTGCCGGGCATCGGCGCGGCGATGTGGTTCGCGTTGTCCGGGTCGCGCCTTCGGATGGCGCTTGAGGAGCCCCTCGACCGATCGATCGGGCACGCGGACTGTCGCGCGGCTGGCCGTTCAGCTCGAAGAACACCGTCCGCGTGCCGTCCTCGCGCACCTCGCCGGTCGTCAGGTACCGGACGATGAGCGTCTTGCCGCGCTCGATCTCGACCGACGATCTCCTCGCCCGGCTGCAGGCCGTAGAAGAAACTCGGCGTCGGAATCGTCGACGTGTCGCCGTACTGCTGCCAGTGCTCCTGGTAGTCGAGGAAGACCTGCGGATACAGCAGGTACGACAGCACGTCCTCGTCGCGCGGCTCGCGCTTCGTCTTCGTCTGAATCTCAGCCGCCGCCGCCGCGAAGTCGGCCGGCGGCAGCGCCGCGCCCGGCCGGCCCGCGATCGGCTCGACGCGCGCCGAGCGCAGGACGATCTCCTGGAAGCGCTTCGGCCAGCCGCCTTCCGGCTCGCCGAGCAGCCCCTGCATCATCTCGACGACGCTGCGCGGAAAGCTCAGCGGCGCCGCGCGCGTTCAGGACGTCGTTCGCGGTCAGGTTGTTGGTCACCATGAACAGCGCCAGGTCGCCGACGACCTTGCTCGACGGCGTCACCTTGACGATGTCGCCGAACAGCTGGTTGGCGTCGGCGTAGGCGCGGCAGATGTCCGGCCAGCGGCCCTCGAGGCCCAGCGTTCTCGCCTGCTGCCGCAGGTTCGTGAACTGGCCGCCGGGCATCTCGTGCTGATACACGTCGGCGCTCGGCGCCTTGAGGCCTTCCTCGAACGGGTAGTACAGCTCGCGCACCGCCGCCCAGTAGCGGCTCAGCGTCGTCGAGCGCCTCGGGATCGAGGCCGGTGTCGCGCTCGGTGTGGCGCAGCGCGGCGACGATGCCGTTCAGGGACGGCTGGCTGGTCATGCCGCTCATCGACGCGAGCGCGGCGTCGGCGATGTCGACGCCGGCGTCGGCCGCGCGCAGGATGCTGCCCGCGTTGATGCCGCTCGTGTCGTGCGTGTGGAAGTGGATCGGCACGTCGACTTCGTCGCGCAGCGCCTTCACCAGCGCGTACGCCGCGTACGGCTTGCACAGCCCGGCCATGTCCTTGATGCCGAGGATGTGCGTGCCCATGCGCGACCAGCTGCTTCGCCATGCCGGACGTAGTAGTCGAGCGAGTACTTCGTCCGCGCCGGATCGAGGATGTCGCCGGTGTAGCAGATCGCCGCCTCGCAGATGGCGCTGCGTGTCGCTCGCGCACGGCCTCGATCGCCAGCTGCATGTTGTCGGTCGAGTTCAGCGAGTCGAAGATGCGGAAGACGTCGATGCCCGCTGTCGGCGCTGCGCTTGATGAACGCGCGCACGACGTTGTCGGGATAGGTCGTGTAGCCGACGGCGTTGCTGGCGCGGAGCAGCATCTGGAACAGGATGTTCGGGACGCGCCGCCGCAGCTCGACGAGCCGCTCCCACGGATCTTCCTGCAGGAACCGCATCGACGTGTCGAACGTCGCGCCGCCCCACATCTCGAGGCTGAACAGGTCCGGGCGTCAGCCTGCGCGACGGCGTCGGCGACGGCCAGCATGTCGTAGGTGCGGACGCGCGTCGCCAGCAGCGACTGGTGCGCGTCGCGCAGCGTCGTGTCGGTGATGCAGCAGCCGGCGCTCGCCGCGGACCCACGCCGCGAACCGCTCCGGCCCGAGCTCGAGCAGCTTCTGGCGCGTGCCCGGCGGGCGGCGGCTCGACGCGTCGAGACCGGCGGCACCGCCGGCGCGCGGCAGCTTGCGCGTCGGGATCGAACGTGCCCTTCACGTCGGGCCGGCCGTTGACGATGACGTCGCCGAGGTACGAGAGCATGCTTGCGTCGCGCGGTCGCGCGGCGCGCGGAAGTGGAACAGCTCCGGCGTGTCGTCGATGAACGTCGTCGTCGCCTCGCCGGACCGGAACGTCGGGTGGCCGATCAGGTTCAGCAGGAACGCGATGTTGGTCTTGACGCCGCGGATGCGGAACTCGCGCAGCGCGCGGTCGCGCGCGCTGCGCCGCCTCCTCGAGCGTGCCGCCCCAGGTCGTGACCTTGACCAGCAGCGAGTCGAAGTACGGCGTGATGACCGACGCCGCCGAAGCCGTTGCCGCCGTCGAGGCGGACCGCGAAGCCGCCGGCCGAGCGGTAGGTGGTGATCCGGCCGTAGTCGGGGATGAAGTGCCGATCGGGATCCTCGGTCGTGATCCGGCACTGCATGGCGACGCCGCGGCGTTCGATGCTCGTCCTGCGGCGGGATGTTCGAGCGGCGCGCTCGTGCAGCCGGTGGCCGTCGGCGATGAGGATCTGGCTGCGCACGAGGTCGATGCCGGTGACCACCTCGGTGACGGTGTGCTCGACCTGGATGCGCGGGTTGACCTCGATGAAGTAGAACTCGCCGCGGTCGACGTCGAGCAGGAACTCGACCGTGCCGGCGTTGCGATAGCCGACCGACCGGCACAAGCGCGCGGCGGCGTCGCAGATCCGTGCCGCGAAGATCCTCGGCGAGGTTGATGCTCGGCGCGACCTCGACGACCTTCTGGTGCCGGCGCTGCACCGAGCAATCGCGCTCCCAGAGGTGCACGAGGTTGCCGTGCGCGTCGCCGAGGATCTGCACCTCGATGTGCTTGGCGCGCGGGATGTAGCGCTCGAGGAACACGTCGGGCCGGCCGAACGCCGCGCCGGCCTCGCGCTGCGCCTCGTCGAGCTTGTGCTCGAGCTCGTCCGGGCTCCTGGCACGACGCGCATGCCGCGGCCGCCGCCGCCGAAGCTCGCCTTGATCATCAGCGGATAGCCGATCCGCTGCGGCCTCGCGCCGCGACGTCGTCGCCGTCGGTCGACGCGCCTGCTCGGTGCCGGGAATCGGTCGGGACGCCGGCTGTCTGCGCCAGCCGCTTGGCCGCGGTCTTGTCGCCGAACATGTCGAGCTGTTCGGCGGTCGGGCCGACGAAGCGGATGCCGGCCGCCTCGCAGGCGCGCGCGAGCGCGGCGCTCTCGGAGAGAAAGCCGTAGCCCGGGATGGATCGCGTCGACGCCGTGCTGCCTGCGCGACCGCGATGAGCGCCGTCGATGTTCAGATACGAGCGGACCGGCTCGCCGCCGCCGGGCGGCCCGATCAGAAACGCTTCGTCCGCCTTGAAGCGATGCAGCGAGAAGCGATCCTCGTAGCTGTAGACCGCGACGGTGCGCAGGCCGA
This sequence comes from uncultured Acidobacteriota bacterium, assembly GCA_963825245.1. Lineage (GTDB taxonomy): Bacteria > Acidobacteriota > Vicinamibacteria > Vicinamibacterales > CAVVIG01 > CAVREM01. The sequence goes on along the minus strand of CAWGSJ010000004.1, from coordinate 12,137 downwards.
GCTCGGTGGCGGCGCGGAAGCAGCGGATGGCGATCTCGGAGCGGTTGGCGACGAGCAGTTTCTTCATGAAGCCGGTAAACGGGGATCTTACCGGATCTCAGACGGCGGTCCGGCTTGGCTGGTAAGATGGCGCGCACCGTGGCGGCTCCGAGCGACATCGTTGTCGTCGGCGCGGGCATCGTCGGCTGCGCGGTCGCCTACGAGCTGGCGCGGCGCGGCGCATCGGTGCAGATCGTCGACGATCGGCCCGCCGGGCATGGGCGCGACGCAGGCGTCGGCCGGCGTGCTGGCGCCGTACATCGAAGCGCGCGACGGCCGATCCGCTGCTCGATCTCACCGTCCGCAGCCTCGATCTCTTCGACGAGTTTGTCGCCGCGCGTCGCGGCGGCGAGCGGCGTCGACGTGCCCGTACCGCCGCACCGGCACGCTCGATGTCGCGCTCGACGACGACGGCGCTGCGGCGCGCTCGAGCGCGCCGCGCGGACGCTGCGCCGCGCGAGGTGTCGCCGCGCGAGCTGCTCGACGCGGCAGGCGCGCGCAGCGAGGAGCCGCACCTCTCGGAAGCGGTGCGTCGGCGGACTGCTCGTGCCGGCGCACGGATTCGTCGCGGCCGCCGAGCTGACGCGCGCGCTCGCTGGCCGCGGCGCGGCGCCACGGCGCCCAGCTGATCGAGCAGCGGGCGCGTGCGGCGAATCGTCAGCGACCGGCAGCGATCTGGGGGTCGAGACCGATCGCGGATCGCTGTCGGGCAACGGCGTCGTGCTCGCGGCCGGCAGCTGGTCGGGGCAGATTGACGTCGAGGGCGCAGACGGTCGGGTGCCGGTCCGGCCGGTGCGCGGCCAGCTGCTTGCAGCTCGCGTGGACCGGGCCGCCGCTCCGGCGCGTCATCTGGGGCGAGCGCTGCTATCTCGTGCCGTGGGACGACGGAACGCTGCTGGTCGGCGCGACGGTCGAGGACGCCGGGTTCGACGAGCGGACGACGGCGGCGGGCGTCCGGGACCTGATCGAAGCGGCCTGCGAGCTCGTGCCGCACGCGTGGACGGCCGGGTTCATCGCGGCGAGGGCCGGGCTGCGGCCGGCGACGCCCGATGAGATCTGCCGGTCATCGGTCCGTCGACGGTCGTGCCGAACCTCGTCTACGCGACCGGGCACTACCGCAACGGCGTCCTGCTCGCGCCGCTGACCGCGCAGCTGGTCGCCGACGTGATGCTCGAGGACAAGCGTCGATCCGATGCTCGAAGCTCACGAGCCCGCAGCGGTTCGGAGCTGTGACAGGCCGACTGATCGACGATCCGGCGATCGCGTTCGTACGGCTGAGGGAGCGCGACGCTGGATCGCGTGGGCCGAGCGGACTGAGGATGGGCGACCGCTTCGGGATCGAGTGCGCTGCCGCCGACGGAAGACGAGGCGGTCGCGCGGCTGACCCGGTGGCTCGAGTGGCAGCGCGAGCACGACGGCGCGCTCGACGCGCTGCAAGCAGGCCGAACGCGACTATCATCGAACGATCGCCGGCAGCGCCTTTGCGGCTCCGGCCGAGGGACCGTCGCCGGTCGAGATGCAGAAGGATGGCGCTCGAGGCCGTCGAAGCGGCGCGGCGGCGGCTCGACGAGGTGCGCGGCCAGAAGACCGGAGTAGATCGATGGCCGAAGCTATCCGCGGCGGATGCAGAGCAGCGGCTGAAGGGTCTCTCGACGGGTGGACGCTCGACGGCGACGCCGATCACCAAGCAGTTCACCTTCGCCGGCTTTCCCGAAGCGGTCGCGTTCGTCAACCGCCTCGTGCCCGAGGCCGAAGCGGCGGACCATCATCCCGACATCCTGATCAACTACAAGCGCGTCACGCTGACCTACTCGACGCACAGCGAAGGCGGGCCTGACCGAGAAGGACTTCGCCGGGGCCGCGCATGGCCGATCGCGCTAGCCTGATGCGGCTCAAGACGAACCTACAGCTCGCGCGAGGTCGCGGCGCTCACCGGCCTCACGCGCGCGCCAGCTGCAGATCTGGGACGCCGGCGGACTGCTGTCGCCGGCGATTCCGTCGCACCGGACGGCGGCCGGCGGCTACACCGAGCGCCGCTACACGCCGATCGAGCTCTTCGAGCTGCTGGTGCTCGCCGATCTGCGCCGGCGCGGGTTCTCGGTCCAGCAGCTGCACCGTCGTGCTGGACGCGCTGAAGTCGCAGTTCGCGACGCGGCTGTTCGAGGCGACCGGCGGCGGCGGGGCGCGTGCAGCTGCTGACCGACGGACGCGAGATCTACGCGCGGACGGCGCGCGGCGAGTTCTACAACCTGCTCAAGGCGCCCGACCAGCCGCTGCTGGTCGTCGGCGAAGCGATCACTCAGGAGCTGGCGGAAGGAGCGCGGAACGGAAGAAGATCGAAGCGCTAGCGAGATCGGGAAAATCTTCTCGAGGTCGTCGGCCGGCCGCGGAATGACGTGAACGCCGACCAGCTCGCCGACGCGCCGCGCGGCTGCGGCGCCGGCGTCGGTCGCGGCCTTCACCGAGCCGACGTCGCCGCGCACGATCGCCGTGACCAGTCCGGCGTCGACCTTCTGCCAGCCGACGAACACGACGTTGGCGGTCTTCACCATCGCGTCGGCCGCTTCGATCATGCCGACCAGCCCGCGCGTTTCGACCATGCCCAGCGCGTCGCCGACTTCGCGCTTCTCAGCCATCGCCGACCACATGCTAACACGCTAGAGCGCATCTCTACTGAGCGTAGCGGTTCCGTCAAACACAAAGGACACAAGATCTGTGTCCTTTGTGGTGAATCTGGCTACGACGAACGACAGGTTGTTTACGCGAACAGTCCGGCGAATTTCGCGGGCTTGATGGGATAGCCGGGGAAGACGGCGGCCGGGTTCGTGAGGCCGAGGTGGCGCACGACGATCTCGCCGAAGACGTCGCGGAAGTCGGTGGTGACCGCGAGGTCGCGTCCTTCGTAGCGCTGCTCGCCGGCGAGGCCCGGCCAGCGTCCGTAGACGTGGCCGCCGCGGACGCCGCCGCCGATGACCAGCATCGCGTTGCCGTGGCCGTGATCGGTGCCGCGGTTGCCGTTCTCGCTCACCGCGCGGCCGAACTCGGACATGGTCAGCACGACGGTGTCGGCCATGCGGTCGCCGAGATCGGTGACGAGCGCGGCGATGCTGCGCGCGAAGTCGTCGAGCCTGCGTGGCGAGCTGTCCCTGCGCGCCGCCCTGGTTGACGTGCGTGTCCCAGCCGCCGAGCTCCGCGAATGCGACCTCGAGGCCGACGTCGGCCTTCGAGAGCTGCGCGATCTGCTGCAGCGCCTGGCCGAACGGGCTGCGCGGGTACTCGGCGCCGTGCTCGGGCTGGTACCGCGACGGGTCGGCGGCCTTCAGCGTGCTGCATCGCGTCGAACGCCTCGCGGCCCGATGCCGTTCAGCACCCGATCGGCGGCCGCGGCGTACTGCGCCTCGAACGACGCGCCGACCCGGTCGCCGCGGATGCCGAACTGCGACGATCTGGTTCATCGCCAGCGCCGGCGCCGCGCCCTGCAGCACCCGCGGCAGCTGCTGGCGTGAGCGCGACGGCGCGGAATGAACTGGCGTTCTCGACGCGTCGCGCCTGCAGATAGCGATTCAGCCAGCCGTCGCCGGTGCTCTTCACGCCCGGCGTCGCCGCTTTCCATGTAGTCCTGCGCGTCGAAGTGCGAGCGCGTCGCGTCGGGCGAGCCGCACGCGTGAACGATGGCCAGCTCGCCGCCGATCCCAGAACGGCTTGAGCGGTCGCAAGCCGCGGGTTGAGGCCGAAGAAGCCGTCGAGATCGATGCGCCGCGTCGTCGCCGGCCGGGACGCGCGATCGCGATGCTCGGCCGCGCGCGGTAGTAGTCGGCGTCGCCGAACGGCACGACCATGTTCAGGCCGTCGACGGCGCCGCGCTGGAAGATCGCGATCAGCTGCTGCGGGCGGCCGCGACGGCGCCGCCGCGAACGCCGTCCGCGCCAGAAACGACGGCGCGAAACCGAGGCTGACCAGCGCGAACGCGCCGTTCTTCAGGAACACTCTGCGGGAAACCATGCGTCACCGTTTCTGGAATTCCGGTGAGCCGAGCGTCAGCGCGAGCGCCTGCTGCGGCGTCGTCGCCCTGCGCGATCGTCGCGCGCGTCGTCTCCGAGACGGTCAGGCCGACGAGGGCGATCGGCGTCGAACGTCGAACGATCGCGATCCGAGCGAACGCCGAACGACCGCGCGGTCGCCAGGCTCTGCGCGAAGTTCATGCGGTTCGACGAGCGCGCCGGTGTTGTCCCACGCGTCGGCGGTGTCCTTGTAGCCGGTCGGCGGCTGGCACTGATAGAGCGGCATCCCGAGCTCCTGCAGCGATCGCACGAGCGGGCGCGCGTCGTCGAGCGGCGCGCCGGCGCGCCCGGACGGCGCTGACGACGAACTCGAAGGGCGTCTTCGTCTTTGGCGCGAGTAGCGACGCCGGCGCGAGGAACTCGGGCGAGGTGAGCAGCGTGCGCATCACCTCGCGCAGGTCGCCGTGCGTGGCCGTGAAGCGCGCCGCCAGGCGATCGACGAGCGCCGGCGGCGGCGTGTCGCTGACGAACCGGCGCGCCAGCTTCGTCGAGATGAACCGCGCCGTCGACGGATGCGCGGCGAGAATGTCGAGCACCTGCTCGCCGTCCTTCATGCCGCCGCCGCGAATCTTGTGGCCGAGGACGACCTTCTCCCCGTCGTCGTGGATTCGCGGCTCGAAGCATGAAGTCGCCGCGCACTCTGCGGATTGCGGATCGTCCAGCCGGTGAACGCGCGCGCCACCTCGGTGACGTCCTTCTGCGTGTAGCCGCCGTCGACGCCGAGCGTGTGCAGCTCCATCAGCTCGCGCGCGTAGTTCTCGTTCAGCCCGCGTCGCACGGCGTTCGCGGGCGGCGCCGGGGGCAGAGGACGCAGAGGGGGCAGAGGACGCTGAGGACCAAGAGGCTGCCTCTGCGGCCTCTGCGTCCTTTGCTCCCTCTGCGTCCTCGTCTCGTTCTCCCCTGCGCTCATCCAGTTGTCGAGATAGAAGAGCATCGCCGGGCTCTTCGCCGTCGCGCCGAGCAGATCGCGGAAGCGGCCCAAGCACGTGCGGGCGGATCGCCTCGCGCTCGTACTCGGTGAGCATGAACCGCACCGGGCCCTTGCGCGCGTCGACGTTGAAGTGGTTGAACCAGAAGTCGGTGAGCACCTCTTCGAGCTGCCGATCGCTGTAGACCGCGCGCAGCAGTTTCTGCTCCGACAACTCCACGAGCGGCAGGTTCGGCGGCTGCATGTTCGGGTCGCGCATCGGCCGTTCCGGCGGCGATCCGGACGGGTTGCTGGCCGCCGCCTGCTGGCGCTGGCGGCGCGCCTGCTGCGCAGGTTGCTGGTACCGTTCGAGCAGCTCGCCCGTGGAGAGCGTCAGCGTCGTCAGCCTGTCGAGACGCTCCTGCATGCCTCCGTCGGCGATACGCTCGGGATGCAGCTGCTGCTCGATGTATTCCTGGATGCCCAGTCGCCGCACGCGCTCGACGTCGGACGGGCGCGGGCCGTAGCCGATCCGGTTCAGCACGTGCACGATTGACGCGTCGTCGGCCGGCGACGGCGCGGCGGACGGCATTCCCACCAGGGCGGCGACGAAAATCGGGACGAAAAGGGCCGGTCTCCGCATCAGCAGCCTCTCACCATGGGTTAGACCGCCGGCCGGACGCAACGTTTAATGCGGCTAGCGGGACGACGAGATTTTCAGCGCTTTCGATCCTTCTTCGCGGATGCTGAACCGTGCGATCGACTGAGCACCCTTGTCTGTCGATTAGAAGCTATTTCACGAACCAGCCGCGAATGGCCTTCAGAATCTCGCGCGCCGCCAGGGCGCCGCTTCGGCCGTCCAGACCGGTGCCCGGGTGGGTCCCCGAGCCGCACATATAGAGGTGACGGACGGGTGTCGAATAGCGGGCCCAGCCCAGAAGGGGCCGGGCCAGGTGCAGCTGATCGAGCGCCAGTTCGCCGTGGAAGATCTGACCGCCGGTCAGCGCGTATTGCCGTTCGAGGTCGGCGGGCGTGATGATCTGCCGCCCGAGCACGAGCCGCTCGAAACCTGGCGCGTACTCCTCGATGACACGCGCGACACGGTCGCCGAGGCGCTCGCGTTCGACGTCCCACGTCGTGCCGCGCAGCTCCGCGGGTGTGAACTGCACGTATGCCGACACGACGTGCTGTCCCGCGGGCGCAAGGCTCGAATCGGCGAGGGATGGAATCGCGAGTTCGACGAATGGTTCGTCCGCAATCGCGCCGTACTTGGCCGCGTCGAACGCACGCTCGATCGCGTTGACGTCGCGAGCCAGCCGAATCCATCCCGACAGCGCAGCCGCCTGGCCGGCGCCGTCCATGGCGGCCAGGCTCGAGAATCGTGGCAGCGCGGACACGGCGAAGTTGATCTTCGAGAGCGTGCCGCGCATGCGGATGTGGCGTGCGGCTTCGCGAACGTCCGGCGGGAGGTGCACCGGATCGACGAACGTGAGCAGGGTTCGGCGCGGATCGGCGCTGGAAACGACCGCACCGCGCCTGAATCTCCTCGCCGCTGTCGAGCACGACGCCCTGCGCGCGCTCGTCCCTGACGATCACCTGCGCGGACGCGAGCGCCCGTCCGAATCTCCGCGCCGGCCTGTCGAGCCGCGGCGGCGAGCGCGTCGCCGACCGCGCCGATGCCGCCACGTGCCGTCCACCCGGAGGCAAGCGGTTCGTCGGTGGCGCGCAGACATGAGCAGGAAGATCGCCGTGCTGCCGGCCGATCGCGGGCCGAGATGCGATCCGAAGACGCCTCCCGCCGGCGACGGCGACACGCATCGCGGTGTGTTCGAACCACTCTTCCGCAAAATCCGAGACGGGCATCGGCAGCCAGCGCAGCAGGCTGTACGCGTCCTTCCGGCCGAGCGCTCGAAAGGTGCGCCCGGTCTTCAACAGGCCGATGAGATCCGCGGCGCCTGGGCGCGTCGATCGACGGAGCAGGTGCGGCGGTCAGCTTTCGCACGACGGCGTTCACCGCGCTCACGCTCGCGACGAACGTCGGATATCGATCCGCGTCTGGCGCCGAGACTGAGGCGAGGTCCTGCCGGGCGCGCGCCTGGTCGCGCCAAATCGTGAGCGCCCGGCCATCGATGGACGGCACGCACCCCAGCGCCTCGCCGGTCGCGATCTGCAGCCCGAGCCGCTCGAGCCCGAGCTCGCGCACGAGCGCAGCGTCGATGGCGGCCCAATGCGACAGCGTCGGACACCTGAAGCCCGGCACAATCTCCGACGTGATCGCGCATCCGCCGACGTGCTCGCCACCCTCGAGGACCAGCGGCTTGCGGCCCGCCTTCGCGAGGAGCGTCGCGGCCACCAAGCCGTTGACGCCGGCACCAATTACGACGATGTCGACCATAGGGGAATCGTTCTACGTTCTACGTTCTGCGTTCTACGTTCTACGTTCTACGTTCAGACGTTCGACTTTGCGTGCAAACCACGGCTGCCAACTGAAATCCATCGCCGCCCTGGGTACGACGCGTGCGTTCGCCGCTCGCATGATTGCGCGAAAATTTCAGGACCTGGAAGCGTGGCAGCTCGCGAACGCATTGAAACTGGAGGTGTACAAACTAATCAAGTCAGATCCAGCTCGCTCGGATCATGAGTATTGTCGCCAGATCCGGAAATCCGCAGCATCGTCGCCCCGCAACATCGCCGAAGGCTTCGGACGATTCCGCCCGCGCCCGTTTGCTCAGTACATGGAATTCTCAATTGGATCCACTCAGGAGACACACGACGCGCTCCTCGATGGAGTTGATCGAAGCTATTTCACGGCGCCGAAGATCGCGACGGCATTAAAGCTCGCGGATCGATGCCTGCAAGGTATCCACAAAGCTTCTCCTGTACCTGAAAAGTTGCAAAGAGGACGAGTTGCCATTCCTTCAGCGCTGAGAGAACGACGAACGACGAACGACGAACGTAGAACGACGAACGTAGAACGACATCATTTTCTTGAGAATTCTTGAGTGCGGCGTTGCGTCCCGGCGCGCCCATGATGCCGCCGCCGGGGTGCGTCGCCGATCCGCACATCCACAGATTCCGGATCGGCGTCGTGTACTGCGCCCAGCCGGGCGCGGGCCGCAGGAAGAACAGCTGCTCGAGCGTCAGCTCGCCCTGGAAGATGTTGCCCTCGGTCAGGCCGAACTCGCGCTCGAGATCGAGCGGCGTCAGCACCTGGCGGTGCAGGATGATGTCGCGGATGTTCGGCGCGAACTCGGCGATCGTGTCGATCACGGCGTCGCCGAACGCCTCGCGCTGCTCGTCCCAGGTGCCCGCTGGCCAGCGCGTACGGCGCGTACTGCACGAAGCACGACAGGATGTGCTTGCCGGGCGGCGCGACCGACGGATCGGTCAGCGTCGGAATCACCATGTCGATGTACGGCCGGCGTCGAGAACTCGCCGTACTTCGCCTGGTCGTAGGCGCGCTCCATGTAGTCGACGCTGGGCGAAATCGAGATGGCGCCGCGCAGATGCGGGCCTGGGCCCGGCAGCGAGGTGAAGTTCGGCAGCGCGTCGAGCGCGAGGTTCACCTTGCCCGACGATCCGCGGAACTTGTAGCGCCGCACGTCGTCGACGAACTCGGTCGGCAGGTCGCGCGGGCTCGAGCAGCTTCAGGAACGTCAGCCGCGGATCGACGCTCGACAGCACCAGCGTCGGCGTCGAGCTCGTCGCCGTTGGCCAGCACGACGCCGGTCGCTCGTGCCGTTGCTCGACCGGATGCGCGCGACGCTGGCGTTCGGTCCGGATCTCGACGCCCGCCTCGCGGGCCGCCGACGCGATCGCGTTCGAGATCGCGCCGGTGCCGCCGCGCGAGAATCCCCACGAGCGGAACGCGCCGTCGATCTCGCCCATGTAGTGGTGGAGCAGCACGTACGCCGTGCCCGGCGAGCGCACGCCGAGAAACGTGCCGATGATCCCCGACGCCGACATCGTCGCCTTGAGCACGTCGGTCTCGAACCACTGATCGAGAAAGTCGACCGCGCTCATCGTCATCAGCTGGAGCTGGTTGTGGCGATCCTGGGCCGCGCAGCGCGCGAAAGCGTTTGCCGAGGAACAGGAGCTTGCCCAGCTCGCGCGGGTTCAGCGACAGCGGATCCGGCGGCGTCATGTTCAGGATCGGCTTGACGAACCGCGCCATCTCGACCATCGCCTTGCCGTACTCGTCGTACGCCTCGGCGTCGAGCCGCGAGTGACGCGCGATCTCGCGCCGCGTCTTCGCGTGATCGTTGACGCGCCACAGGTAGTCGCCGTTCGGCATCGGCGTGAACGTGCCGTCGAGCGGCAGAATCTCGAGGCCGTGCCGCGGCAGGTCGAGGTCGCGGATGATCTCCGGCCGCAGCAGCGAGACGACGTACGAGCAGACCGAGAAGCGGAAGCCGGGAAACACCTCCTCGGTGACCGCCGCGCCGCCGAGGACGTGGCGGCGCTCGAGGACGAGCACCTTGCGCCCGGCGCGCGCGAGGTACGCGGCCGCGGTCAGGCCGTTGTGGCCGCCGCCGATGACGATCGCGTCGTAGCGCAACTTATTCAAACGGGGCTCCGCCCCGAACCCCGGCTCGGTCGCTCGCGGGGCCCCTACGCCCCGCTCCGCTCCCTCGCAGGCGCGCCGTGCGCGCCTCGCCGTTCCGGCGACATAGAACTTTAGTGCGATTTCGTGTTTTCGTGTTTTCGTGGCTCGCTTTCCTTCGCGTTTTCGTGGCGTGACTATAATCGCCGTCATGCCGATCGGAACCGCCGTCCACGAGCGCACGTTCGCCCTGTGCGAGAGCCTCAACTTCCGCGAGTGGTCCGGCTACTACGCCGTCAGCGCGTACGAGGCGCACCACGAGCACGAGTACAACGCGATCCGCAACGCGGCGGCGCTCATCGACGTCTCGCCGCTGTTCAAGTACCTCGTCAGCGGCCGCGACGCGGTGACGCTCGTCGATCGCGTCATCACGCGCGACGCACGCGCGCTCGCCGTCGGCCAGGTCTACTACACGCCGTGGTGCGACGAGCGGGGCAAGGTGATCGACGACGGCACGGTGACGCGGCTGGCCGAGGACCGGTTCCGCTGGACCGCCGCCGATCCGAGCCTGCGCTGGTTCACGCAGAACGCCGCCGGGCCTCGACGTTCGCATCGAGGACATCTCGGAGCAGGTGGCCGCGCTCGCGCTGCAGGGCCCGACCTCGGCCGCGCTGCTCGACGCGCGTCGCCGATGCCGACATCCGCAACCTCAAGTACTTCCGGATGACGAGCGGCTCGATCGCCGGCGTGCCGGTCGACATCTCGCGCACCGGCTACACGGGCGATCTCGGCTACGAGATCTGGATGCCGTGGGATCGCGCCGTCGACGTCTGGGACGCGCTGATGGCCGGCGGGCGGCCGTTCGACATCCGGCCGGCGGGCATGCTGGCGCTCGACGTCGCGCGCGTCGAAGCGGGGCTGCTGCTCATCGACGTCGATTTCCACAGCAGCAAGAAGGCGCTGATCGACGTCGCAGACATACTCGCCGTTCGAGATGGGCCTCGGCCGGCTCGTGCAGCTCGACGCGCGGCCCTTCGTCGGCCGCCAGGCGCTCGTCGACGAGGCACGTGCCGGGTGGCGAACGCCAGATCGTCGGCCTCGAGATCGACTGGCCGGCGATCGAGCGGCTGTACGAGCAGCTCGGCATGGCGCCGCAGATTGCCGCCGCGGCGTCGCGCGTGGCGGTGCCGGTCTACAAGAACGGCGGCCAGGTCGGCCGCGCGACGACCACGACGTGGTCGCCGGTGCTGAAGAAGCTGATCGCGCTGGCGACGATCGATCGCGCCGCACTTCGCCGAGGGAACGCCGCTCGATTTCGAGATCACCGTCGAAGCCGTCCGCCACCGCGTCCCGGCCACGGTCGTCAAGACGCCGTTCTTCAATCCCAGCGGAAGACAGCTCCGCCGCTCTGACGACGCTCGTACGTTCTACGTTCTTCGTTCTTCGTTCAGAACGTAGAACCGCGAACGCAGAACGATCTCATTCCTCCGTCATGAACGGATATCGATAATCCCTCGGCGGATTGAAGTTCTCCTTGACCGTCCTCGCGCTGACCCAGCGGACGAGGTTCAGCTTCGAGCCGGCCTTGTCGTTGGTGCCGGATGCACGCGCGCCGCCGAACGGCTGCTGGCCGACGACCGCACCGGTGGGCTTGTCGTTGATGTAGAAGTTGCCGGCGGCGTCCCGCAGCGCCGCGCTGGCCTCGACGATCGCCTTCCGGTCCTGCGCGAAGACGGCCCCGGTCAGCGCATACGGCGAAGTCCGATCGACCAGCGCCAGCGTGTCGTGCCACTGTCGATCGTCGTAGACGTACGCGGTGACGACCGGCCCGAAGATCTCCTCGCAGAGCAGCCGATGACGCGGGGTCCTTCGTTTCGACGAGCGTGGGCCGGATGAAGTAGCCGTCGCGGTCGTCGCACTCGCCGCCGCTGACGATCGTGGCGTCCTTGCTGCGCGCGCCGTCGATGTAGCCGGAGATCTTGTCGAACGCGCGCTTGTCGATGACCGCGCCCATGAAGTTGCGGAAGTCCTGGACGTCGCCCATCCGGATGTCGTCGATCATCGCCACCATCCGATCGCGCACGTCGTTCCAGAGCGACCGCGGGACGTAGATGCGGCTGACCGCCGAGCACTTCTGGCCCTGGAACTCGAACCCGCCGCGAACGATCGCGATCGCGAGCGCCGCCGGGTCGGCCGACGGGTGCGCGACGATGAAGTCCTTGCCGCCGGTTTCGCCGACGATCCGTGGATACGATCGATAGCTCCGCCATCGAGGCGCCGATCGTCTTCCACATGTCGTTGAAGACGCTCGGTGCTGCCGGTGAAGTGCACGCCGGCGAGGTCGCGGTGCGAGAGCAGCACCTTCGAAATCATGGCGGCGTCGCCGGCGACGAAGTTGATCACCCCCGGCGGCAGTCCGGCGTCCTCGAGCAGCTGCATGAGGTAGTGCGCCGAGAACATCGCGCTCGACGCCGGCTTCCAGACGACGGTGTTGCCCATCAGCGCCGGCGCGGTCGGCAGGTTCGCGGCGATCGACGTGAAGTTGAACGGCGTCACCGCGTAGACGAACCCCTCGAGCGCGCGGTAC
>CAWGSJ010000003.1:0-645489 GCA_963825245.1 uncultured Acidobacteriota bacterium | reverse complement strand
CACGCACCGCGCGAAACCACGCGGTCGTTCGCGCGGCGACCCCCAAGAAACACGCGCATTCTCGTGGATTCTTCACTCCGTGCCCGCGGGCACCGCCATTGCCATCTCCTGAGGCGTAACGGTGCGGTCCCCGAAGGAGGGCGCGTGAGGACGAACAAGATGGTTGGGCGAACTGTTCTCGTGATGAGTCTGGTCTTGCTTGGTGGGTTGTGCGCCCCTGAACGTTGCGTCGCACAGGAAGGCGATCCGGATCCGCATGGCGCGGCGATCGGATCGGGCTCCGTAACGGCCCCGTCAGTCTGGGCAAACGTGAACGTTCCGGTGCACCAGCGGATCGATCTCAAACTCTACGGCTTTTACATCGGCGACCTGGACGTCACCTTCCGCACAAGTTGACGTTCCTTTTCGCGCGACGAAGTTTCTGACGATTACTCCCAGCTACCTGTATTACTCGGTCCCCGCAAACGGGCTGGATGACCTCGCGAATGTGTCGGGTGCGTTTACCGACAGCTACGACGAGCACCAGTTTCGAATCGACGGGACCGTCGGATTTGCCGTCGGCGGGTTCCGGATCGCCGGTCGCAACATGTACGTCAGACGGTTTCGTCCAGCTCCAGCAGAAGACAGCAACCGTTATCGCGGCCGAATTGGCATTGCACACCCGCTCCTCGTGAGCGGGCACCTCTGGCGACCCTTCGCTTCGTACGAAGCCTATTACGACCGAGGTAATGGCGGGTGGAACAAAGACCGTGTGTGGACCGGCGTCACAGTGCCGCTCAACAAGCACGTGTCGTTTGAGCCGTCCTATCTCTGGGAAAGGAGCGACGGACTCAAAGACGTCAACTACCTGTTGTTCGGCCTGATCGTCAACACGAAGTAACCGACCCGACGTTCCCAACTCACTTCAGAAGGAGGTTTCCATGTTGAACATATTGCGATGGCGCTCGGCAATGCTTGCCGTGATCGCCAGCTTGATTGTCGGCGCGGCGGCGCAGGCTCAGATGCCGACATCGCCCTGGAAGAAGGGTGCACCGTTCCCGGAGGCCGATGAGGAGCTCTACGGCGTTGCCGCCAACGGCAAACTCTACGTGATTGGCGGCTGGGGCGACGGCAAGGCACGCGGCGCCAACTACGAGTACGACCCGGCGACCGACAGATGGACGAAGAAGGCGCCGATGCCGCGGCCGGCGCACCATGCGGCGCTTGCCGCGGCTAAACGGCAAGATCTACGCGTTTGGTGGCTTCGTCGCCCCGGCGACCACCGCGATCCCGCTCGGTGCCGCATGGGAACCCATCGCCGACGCGTGGGAATTCAATCCGGCGACCGATTCATGGAAGCCGCTGGCGCCGCTGCCCGGCAAGCGCGGTTCTGCGATCGCCGCGGAAGTCAACGGCAAGATCTACGTGATCGGCGGCGCCACGACGATGGAAGGGTCCAAGGACCCATTCTTCACCGCATTCGGACCTGCCCGCGTTCTCGGCACGAACGACGTGTACGACCCCGCCACGAACACGTGGGAGAGCCGCAACCCGATGTCGGTGCCGCGCAATCACGCCTTCGGCGGCGTCGTCAACGGCAAGATCTACGTCATCGGCGGCCGCACCGGTCAGGCCTTCATCCTGTCGGCCACCAACACGGATGTGGTCGAAGAGTACAACCCCGCATCCAACACGTGGAGTATCCCGATGGAGCGGATGCCCACTGCGCGCAGTGGTGGGGCCTCGGGTACAGACGGCCGCAGGATCTATGTGGCCGGCGGCGAGGTGACGACCACGGAACTCGTCGGCGCGTTTCGAGCCATCGAGGCGTACGACCCGGCGACGAATTCGTGGCTGACGCTGCCCTCCATGCCGATGCCGCGTCACGGCGTCGCCGGCGCGGTGATCGGGAATCGCTTCCACCTGGTGAGCGGGATGATCCAGTCGGCGGGGGCGCTGACCTTCCTCGACCCGACGCTCTCCACGCACACCGCAATGCACGACGTCCTGGAGCTGCAGTTCGGTGCGCCGCCTGCGCCTGACGTCGACGGCACGACGCGGCGCCGGCGCCGCCCCAGGTTCGATGAACGGGCTACCTGCAGGTCGGCGTGATCGACCGCAGGAAACAGGACCTCAATCGTCAATCAGTTGGAAGGAGACCTTCATGTCGAAAGTCTTACAACGGGCAACCGCGGTGCTCGCCGTGATGATGGCGAGCCTGGTTGTCGTCGCGACCGCGCTGGCGCAGATGCCAACATCGCCCTGGAAGACAGGGCGCACCGTTCCCGGAGCCGGATGAGGAGCTCTACGGCGTTGCCACGAACGGCAAGCTGTACGTCATTGGCGGCTGGGCCGACGGCAAGGCCGGGGGCGTCACCTACGAGTACGACCCCGCCACCGACAAGTGGACGAAGAAACAGTCGATGCCGAGGCCGGCGCACCATGCGGCGCTGGCCGCTGCGAACGGCAAGATCTACGTGATGGGTGGCTTCGTGGCGCCGTCGGACACTGCTCTCCCGCTCGGCGCCGCATGGCAACCGATCGACAACGCGTGGCAATACGATCCGGTCGCCGATTCCTGGAAGTCGCTGCCGCCGCTGCCCACGAAGCGCGGGTCCGCGGTGGCGGTCGAAGTCGGCGGCAAGATCTACACGATCGGTGGCGCCACGACGATGGAAGGGCGGGTACTCGATACGTCGAGCGGCCGTCTTGGCGACTCGAAGGACCCGTTCTTCACCGCCTTCGGCGCCGCCCGGGTTCTCAGCGTCAACGAAGTGTACGACCCCGCCACGAACAAGTGGGAGACCCGCCAGCCGATGTCGGTGCCGCGCAATCACGCGTTTGCGGGTGCGGTCAACGGCAAGATCTACGTCATCGGCGGTCGCACCGGCCAGGGCTTCATCCTGACCGCCACGAACACGGATGTGGTGGAGGAGTACAACCCCGCTCTCTGACGCGTGGAGTGCTCCGAAAGAGCGGATGCCCACCGCTCGCAGCGGCGGAGTCTCCGGCACTGACGGCCGCAGGATCTACGTGGCCGGAGGTGAAGTCACCACCCAGCAGCTCGTCGGCGCGTTTCGAGCGATCGAGGCGTTCGACCCGGTGACGAATTCGTGGAGCACGCTGCCCTCCGATGCCGATGCCGCGGCACGGCGCCGCCGGTGCGGTGATCGGCAATCGCCTTTACCTGGTGAGCGGGATGATCCAGTCCGCCGGCGCATTGGTATTCCTCGACCCCAAGCTCGCAACCCACACGGTGGCGCACGACATTCTGGAGCTGCCGTTCGGTCCGATTCCTCCAACGGCTGCGACGAGCCGCGGCGTCGGCGGCTTCCGCGACAACCACGAGCGCTGCCTCGATCGTGAAGGTGAGCGTTCCTGCGACGAACGCGGCGGCGCCTTCCGACGGCGCCAAGAAGCTCTACACGCGCTACAACGTCAACAGCCCGGAAGGCCAGGTGATGCTCGCGAAATACGCGCGGGCGGTCGAGATCATGAGGACCTTGCCGCCTCCACGACCAGCATTCCTGGAACTGGTGGTGGTATACCCATTGGGTCAAGGGCTTCCCGGCGGCGCTGTGGGATTTGTCGGAAAAGAAGAAGGCGGAGGTCATCGCCACACTTCCGAAGGAGTATCAAGCCGACGCGATGGCCGTGTGGAACGGCTGCCAGGCGCACCCCTCCGACCCTTCGGACCCGGAGCATTACCAGCAGTGGTTCTTCCTGCCGTGGCACCGACTGATGCTCGCTCAGTTCGAGGGCGTCATTCGTGAGGTGCTGCACGACGAGGATTTCACGCTTCCGTACTGGAACCCGGTAACCGGAAATCCCGACGATTTCATCGTCCCCGCCGCGTTCCGTCTGCCCGGGCACCCCGCTGTACAACGGAACCCGCTGGTTCTGGGTCAATGCGGGCGAACGGATCGATAACCTCTACAGAGACTGGATCAGTCTCGATGCGCTGAACGAGAAGTTCTACATCGACTCGCCGCAGGGGAGCCTTGGGTTCAATCCGCGGCTCGATCAGAACCCGCACTTCTTCACGCATTTCGGCCTCGGGGGCGACATGGCCGAATTCTCCACGGTCGGAGGCGACCCGATCTTCTATCTCCATCACGCGAACATCGATCGGCTGTGGGAAAGCTGGAACCGGCTGGGAAACACCAATCCAACCGATCCCAAATTCCTGGACCGCAAATTCGCGTACGGCGACAGGAGCGGCAAGCGCGTGGATCTGCCGGTCAGCTCGGGTGACCGCACCGCGCAGCTCGGCTACGAATACGACCGCTATGAGAAACCGCCACAGCCACGGACCCTCTCGACCGCGGAGGCCGCCGAGAGAGAGCGCATTTACCACACGCTCCACGAGCAAGCCCTTGGGGGTTCGCACGATGCCCCGCATGCGTCGATCGCTTCTGGAGGAAAACAGCTAATGATCCTGAAACTTTTGATCAGCCTGATCTTCGTCGGCGCCGCGCTACAGAAGTTCACCGGGAAGGTGGCGCCGAACTGGGAGCGGTGGGGCTACTCGCGGCAGTTCATGTATGCAACCGGCATCGCGGAAGTTGTCGCGCTGGCCGCTCTTCTGGTGGCCGGGACTCGAACTGGTTGGTGCCGCAGGCCTGGGTCTGGTGCTGCTCGGCGCACTGGCAACCCTGATCAGGCACCGCGAAGGACGCGTCCCATATCGCTCTGCCGCGCGCTCACGCTGCTCCTGGTGATGGTGCAGTCGTACCGGTCAACGGTCGCATGACATGGGAGCGCAACTAACGCCGGCCGGACGCGCTGGCGGCGAGCTGACACGGAGGCCACGCCAATGAAACGCATCATCGCCGTGACGGCTCTCGTTGTTTCCCTCGCCGCCGGCTCGTTCGCCGGCGGCACGTGGTGGGTGTACCGGTCCGGCGCTGCGCACGCGAGCGCGCACGCTGCAACCGGCTACACCTGCCCGATGCACCCGGACTACCACAGCGACCATCCTGGCAACTGCCCGATCTGCGGCATGCGCCTCGTCGAGGCGGATCGTGGGCGCGGCGCAACGGGCGGCGACGACGCCGCGGCCCGTGCGCTGCCGCACGGCGCGGTGCACGTGAGTCCCGAGCGGCAGCAGGCGATCGGCGTCCGGCTCGGCGTCGTCAGCCGGTTGGCCGGCAGCCCGGCTGCTGCGGACGACCGGACGCGTGGCGGCCGACGAGAACCGGACGTATCCGATCGTCGCCGCCGTGAGCGGCTGGATCCGCAACGTTGACAGCGTCACGACGGGCGACACCGTGAAGAAGGACCAGGTGCTCGCGTCGTTGTTCGCGTCCGATGCCCAGTTCGAGATGGCGCAGCAGTCGTACTACACCGGCCTCGAGATGCTCTACCGCGTGGCGAGCGCGCAGCCGCAGTCGCAATCGCACGACTCGGGACGTGCGGTCGAGGAAGTCGAGCGGCTGGCCGACGGGCTGCGGAGTCTGGGCGTCTCCAACTCGCAACTCAGGGAGATGGCCAAGCGCCGCGAGCTCGTGCACGACATCCGCCTGGAGTCGCCGGTGGACGGCGTCGTGCTGAAACGCAGCGTCTCGCCCGGCCTCCGGTTCGATCGCGGCTTCGAGTTCTACCGGATCGCGGATCTCGAACCGCGTGTGGATTCTGGCCGACGTGTACCGCCACCAGCTGCCGTTCATCCGCCGCGGCGCTTCCGCGCGGATCACCACGGCGGGAGAGGGCCGTGCGGTGTCGGCGACGGTGAGTCAGTCGGAACCGATCTTCGACGAGGCGACGCTGACGCTGAAGGTGCGGCTCGAGGCCGCGAACCCGCAGCGGGCGCTCAAGCCCGGCATGTTCGTCGACGTGGAGTTCCCGGTCGACCTCCCGGCGACGCTCGTCGTGCCGGCGGATGCGATCGTGGACTCGGGACTGCGCAAAACGGTGTTCGTCGACCGCGGCAACGGACACTTCGAGCCGCGGCTGGTCGAGACGGGGTGGCGCATCGGCGACGACGTCGAGGTGACGAAAGGGCTCGAGCCTGGCGAGCAGATCGTGATCTCGGGCACCTTCTTCGTCGATTCCGAGAGCCGCATGAAGGCGAAGCCATGATCGACCGCATCATCGACTTCTCGGTCAGGAACAAGTTCCTCGTCCTGCTGCTCGTGGGCGCCGCCGCGCTCGCCGGCGCGCACGCGCTGCGGAACGTGCCGCTCGACGCGATTCCCGACCTCGGCGACACGCAGGTCATCGTCTACTCGCGGTGGGATCGCAGCCCCGACCTCATCGAGGCGCAGGTCACGTATCCGATCGTGACGGCGATGCTTGGCGCGCCGCGCGTGCGAGCGGTCCGCGGCGTCTCCGACTTTGGCTACTCGTTCGTCTACGTGATCTTCGAAGACGGCACCGACACCTACTGGGCGCGCACGCGGACGCTGGAGTACCTCTCGGGCGTGCTGTCGCGGCTGCCGCCCGATTCGAAGACGGAGCTCGGGCCCGACGCGACCGGTCTCGGCTGGGTGTTCCAGTACGCGCTCGTGGACCGCTCGGGCAAACACAGCCTGGCGGATCTGCGGTCGTATCAGGACTGGTACCTGCGCTACTACCTGAAGGCGGTGCCCGGCGTGTCGGAGGTGGCCTCGCTCGGCGGCTTCGGCCGGCAGTACCAGGTGAACGTGGACCCGAACCGGCTGCGCAACTACGGCCTCTCGATACAGCGCGTCGTCGAGGCGGTGCGCGGCGGCAACGCCGAGACGGCCGGTCGGCTCATCGAGTTCGGCGGCACCGAGTACATGGTGCGCGGCCGCGGGTACGCGAAGTCGGTCGCCGACTTCGAGAGCATCGTCGTGTCCGCCAGCGAGAGCGGCACGCCGATCCGGATTCGCGACATCGGCGACGTGACGGTCGGCCCGGATCTGCGGCGGGGCGTGGCGGATCTGGACGGCGCCGGCGAAGTGGTGTCGGGGATCGTCGTGATGCGCCAGGGAGAGAACGCGGTCGACGTGATCGATCGCGTCAAGGAGCGCATCCGCCAGATCGAGCCGGGCTTGCCGTCCGGGATGGAGATCGTCCCGATCTACGACCGGTCAGCGCTGATCCGCCGCGCGATCGACAACGTGAGCGAGACACTCGTCGAGGTGGTGCTCGCCGTGGTCTTCATCGTGCTGCTGTTCCTGTGGCACGTGCCGAGCGCGCTCATCCCGCTCATCACCCTTCCGGTGGCCGTGCTCGTGGCGTTCATCCCGTTCCGCGCGCTGGGGATCACGGCGAACATCATGTCGCTCGGCGGCATCGCGCTCGCGATCGGCGAGCTGGTGGACGCGGCGATCGTCGTCGTGGAACAGACCCATAAGAAGCTCGAGCAGGCGCAGCGCGACGGATCGACGCGCGACACTCACGCGGTCGTCCTCGAGGCGGTCAAGGAGGTGGCGCCGGCGAGCTTCTTCGCCCTGCTCGTGATCGCGGTGTCGTTCCTCCCGGTGCTGACGCTCGAGGCGCAGGAAGGGCGGCTGTTCAAGCCGCTCGCCTACACCAAGACGCTCACGATGCTCGTGGCGGCGGGCCTCGTGATCACGCTCGACCCCGCGCTGCGCGTGCTCTTCACGCGCGTGCGGCGCTTCGAGTTCCGGCCCGCGTGGCTCTGCCGGGCGACCAACGCGGTGCTCGTCGGCCGCATCCGGTCCGAGGAGTCGCATCCCATCAGCCGCTTCCTCATGAAGATGTACGAGCCAGTCGTCCGCTGGTCGCTGCGGTGGAAGTGGTCGGTGATCGGCGGCGCCGCGGCGCTCGTCGTCGTCACGGTGCCGGTGTTCGCGCACCTCGGATCGGAGTTCATGCCGCCGCTCCACGAGGGGTCGCTGTTCTACATGCCGACGACGATGCCCGGCATCGCGATCGGCGAGGCGCAGAAGCTGGTGCAGGTGAGCGACCGGACAATCAAGCAGTTCCCCGAGGTCGATCGCGTGCTCGGCAAGGCGGGGCGCGCGGACACGAGCACCGATCCCGCGCCGCTCTCGATGCTCGAGACGGTGATCACGCTCAAGCCGACGTCCGAGTGGCGCCGGGTCGAGACGTGGTACTCCGGGTGGGCGCCGGAATGGATGAAGCGCGTGCTCCGGCACGTCACGCCCGATCACATCTCCGAAGAGCAGCTGGTCGAGGAGATGAACGCGGCGCTGACGTATCCCGGGGTTTCGAACGCGTGGACGATGCCGATCAAGGGGCGGATCGACATGCTGACGACCGGCATCCGCACGCCGGTCGGGCTGAAGATCTCCGGCGCCGACTTCGCCGAGATCGAGAAGATCGGCACGGCGATCGAGGCGGCGCTCCCCTCCGTGAGCGGCACGCGCAATGTGTTCGCGGAGCGCACCGGCAGCGGGTTCTTCCTCGACATCGAGTGGAACCGCGACGCGCTCGCGCGCTACGGCTTGAGCGTCGAGACGGCGCAGAGCGTCGTGCAGAACGCGATCGGCGGCGAGAACGTGACCACCACGATCGAGGGGCGCGAGCGGTATCCGGTGAACGTCCGCTACATGCGCGATTTCCGATCCGACACCGACGCGCTCGCGCGCGTGCTCGTGCCGGCGTCGGATGGGCAGCGGCAGATCCCGCTCGGCGAGCTGGCGCGCGTGAAGGTCGCGACAGGACCCGCGATGATCCGCAACGAGGACGGGCTGCTCACCGGATACGTCGTTCGTGGACGTCGCAGGCCGCGACATCAGCAGCTACGTGGACGAGGCGAGCCGCGTGGTGCGCGAGCAGGTGAAGCTGCCGCCCGGGTACGCGGTGCTCTGGAGCGGCCAGTACGAAGCGATGGCCCGCGTGCGCGCGCGTCTCGCGTACATCATTCCGCTCACGCTGCTCCTCGTGTTCGTGCTTCTGTACCTGAACACGCGGTCGCTCGTGAAGACGGCGATCGTGTTGCTGGCCGTGCCGTTCTCGGCCGTCGGCGCCATCTGGTACCTGTACCTGCTCGACTACAACATGAGCATCGCCGTCTGGGTCGGGCTGATCGCGCTGCTCGGCGTCGACGCCCAGACCGGCGTCTTCATGCTGCTGTATCTCGACCTCGCGTACGAGAAGGCGTCGCGCGAAGGACGCCTGCGAACGCTCGCCGATCTCCAGGCGACGATCGTGGAAGGCGCCGCGAAGCGGCTGCGCCCGAAGTTCATGACGGTGGCGACGACGTTCGTCGGGCTCATCCCGATCATGTGGGCCACCGGCACCGGGTCCGACGTGTGGAAGCGGATCGCCGCGCCGATGGTTGGCGGCATCTTCACATCGTTCGTCCTCGAGCTCGTCGTCTACCCGGCGATCTACGAAATGTGGAAGTGGCACTTCGAGATGAAGCGCGCCCACGCCGAACCGCAGCCCGCCGCGTTCGCCCCCCTGCCGTCGCCGCAGTAACGGCTTTCGACGGCATTGCCGACAGCCCACTGTCCGGCTGCGTGTAATCGGACGCAGCGAGCGAAGCCACACAGTTCGCGCGCGTCAACCGCGAAGAATGATGCGTTTTCTGGCGGATTTCCAGCAATCGTCCGCGGGCATCGCCATTGCCATCTCCTGATGCGCAACGGTACGGACCTGACGAGGGGTGGCGCGGTCGCACCTGTCATTGGAGGACGAACGTGAGAAAGATGTGCATGGGCTTGATCGCCCTGGCGTGCTACGCGATGGCACCCGGGAAGATCGCGTATGCCCAAGAAACCATCAATCAGGCAACGATCAGCGGGCGCGTGCTCGACTCGCAAGGCGCCGCAGTTCCTGGCGCGACGGTCAGCGTGCGCCAGACCGACACGAACGTCACGGTCCAGGCCATCACCGAGGCCGACGGACGATTCCGCTTTCCCTACCTGAAGATCGGCCCCTATGAGCTGAGGGCCACGCTCCAGGGATTCAAAGAGAACGCACGGACTTTGGTGTTGAGCGCGGGGTCGGCATTCGATATTTCGATCACCTTGGAAGTCGCAGGTATCGACACCGCCGTGACCGTCGTTGCTGACAGCCAGGTGCTCGAGACGGCGCGCAGCCAGATCGCGGGTACGGTTCGCCAGACGGAAGTCCAGAACCTGCCGATGAACGGCCGCAATTTTCTCGACCTGGCGCTGCTCGTGCCCGGGGTGTCACCCGCGAACACCAACAGCACGCAGCTCTTCGCAGAGACCTCCGCGGTGCCGGGACAGGGGCTGTCGATCGCCAGCCAGCGCAACCTCTCCAACAGCTTCATCGTCGACGGCGTGTCGGCCAACGATGATGCCGCGGGGCTCAGCGGCATCACGTTCGGCGTCGACGCGGTCGAACAGTTTCAGGTTGTCACCGGCGGGGGCCAAGCCGAGCTCGGCCGCGCGCTCGGCGGCTATGTCAATGTCGTCACGAAGAGCGGCACCAACGCACTGCACGGTTCACTGTACGGCTTCTTTCGCAACGATGCGTTCAACGGCGAGAACGCCCTGACGGGCCAGACGCTCCCGATGGACCAGCAGCAGTTCGGTTTGAGTCTCGGGGGGCCGGTCCGAAACGGCCGGACGTTCTACTTCACCAACGTCGAGCGGAAGGTGCTCGATCAGACCGGCGTCGTCGCGATCACGCCCGAGAACGTCGCCATCATCAACGCGAAGCTGAACCAGGTCGCGTACCCGGGCATGCCCGTGACGACCGGTATCTATCCCAACCCGGTTCACAGCTCGAACGTGCTCGGCAAGATTGATCATCAGTTCAGCGGAGCCGATCAGCTGAGCGTGCGCTATGCCCTCTACGACGTCATCTCCGATAACGCCCGCGGCGTCGGCAACCTGAATGCACCCTCGGCATCGTCGGGACTCGACAACATCGATCACTCGATCGCGATCAGCAACACCTGGACGATCTCGTCGAACACTGTCAATGAAACCCGCGTCCAGATTTCGCATGGGGACCTGAAGGCGTATTCGACTGATCAGACAGGCCCCCAGGTCGCGATCTCCGGTGTCGCGAACTTTGGCACCCTCTCAGGCAGCCCATGGAGGCGGGAGAACACGCTCTTCCAGGCCGTGAGCAACGTGTCGCACAGTGCAGGCGCCCACGCGTTGCGCGCCGGTATCGACTTCCTTTTCAATGACGACACGATCACGTTTCCTCGCACCTTCCGCGGCAGCTACACGTTTTCGTCGCTCGGCAATTTCCTGACCGGCAACTACAGCGGTTTCGCGCAAACGTTCGGCGATCCGGCCATCAACCAGAAGAACCCCAATGTCGGCGTGTATGCTCAGGACGAGTGGCGTGTCGGTTCTCGCCTGACGCTCAACGGCGGCGTTCGGTACGACCTGCAGTTTCTGGATACCGTCAACACCGACACGAACAATGTCTCGCCGCGAGCGGGCTTCGTCTGGGCGCCCACCGCATCGGCGACCTTCCTGATCCGCGGCGGCGCGGGCGTCTTCTTCGATCGGGTTCCGCTGCGCGCCGTGGCGAATGCACTCTTATCAGCCTCGAACACGACCGACCCCGCACAGCTCCACCAACCGCAGGTGTCGGGCATCTTGCCGACGCAGGCAGGTGCACCGGTCTTTCCCAATATCCTGCCGGACCGTTTGCCGTCCACCGCGCTCGTGTCGTTTACGACGATGGACAAGGACCTGCAGAATGCGTACTCGAAACAGGCGAATATCGAAATCGAGCGAACGCTCGGCGGCAGCCGTACGATTAGCGTCGGCTACCAGTATTTCCGCGGCGAGAACCTATTGATGTCGATCAACCAGAACGTGCCGACGTGCGTGGCGGCGGGCACGAACAACGGGTGTCGGCCGGTCTCGACCTACATGAACAACAGTCAGTACCGAGGGGCCGGCGACTCGAATTATCACGGTCTGCATGTCACCTACCTGCAGCGTCCCAAGAACTGGTCAGCCGTTCGCGTGAGCTACGCGCTGTCGAAGTCCATGAACGATCTCGGCGAGGCGTTCTTCAGCTCGCCGACCGACCCCACGAACGTGATGAAGGACTGGGGGCGCTCCGATAATGACCAGCGTCACCGTCTTGTGATCAGCGGCTCCGTCAACTCGCCGATGACGCCTGGCACGACGATGTGGGAGCACATCAGCCATGGGTTCCAGGCCAGCACGATGCTGCAGTACTACTCCTCCCTTCCCTTCAATATTGTGTCAGGCATCAACAGCCTGCAGGGCACGGCAGGACGGCCACTCGCGGATGGATCGGTGTCGACACCGAACTTCGACGTCCGCCAGGTGGAGTTCATCCCGCGGAATGCCGGCACGGGCAGCGACTTCTTTACGTTGAGCCTGCGAGTCAGCCGTTCGTTCCGGCTCGCCGGCGACAGCCGCATCGAGGGCTTGGTCGAAGCGTTCAATCTGACCGATCGGGTGAATACCAATCACGCGCAACACCACCTTCGGCCCGGGCTCGTATCCGTCGAATCCGATGCCGTTGTTCAACACGGTGACGGCGGTCGGCGATCCGAGAACCATTCAATTCGGCGCGCGGTTCATCTTCTGACGCGCGGTACGGAGAGGTTGTGAAGACGCGTTTCACATTGATCACAATGGCCAGCGTTGTCTTGCTGGCATGGATCGTCTCGCGAAGTTCGGTCGAGACACGTGGTGGGACCGCCATCGAGATCGGTGTCACAGGCCGCGCGAACGCGAACGCGTCGATTGCTTCGAGCGGCTCATTCGTGGGTGTCGCCTGGGCAGCCCGGAGCAAAGACGGCGTCACGGACGTCTACGTGGCGACAAGCCCCGATGGCGGACGGGCCTTCGGGACGCCCGTGCGGGTGAACCAGGTGCCTGGCGACGCCAGTGCCTCCGGCGAGCAGCCGCCGCGGATCGTGCTGAGTCGCGAGTCGGCCAATCCTGTAATCGTGGTGCTGTGGACGGCGAAGTCTGCATCCGGAACTCGTCTTGTCTCCGCACGTTCCACTGACGGTGGGAAGTCATTCGGGCCGGCTGAATCGGTTCCCGGGAGTGATGCAAGCGGAAACCGTGGCTGGGAGTCTGCGGCGGTGACGCCAAACGGCGATGTCGTGGCTGTGTGGTTGGACCATCGCGAGGTGTCAGCGCGGACGGCTGGCGCAACGGGCGCGCACCAGCACGGCGCGACGAGTCAACGACCAGCGGCAGATGGAGTTGCACGTGCGCAGCTCTCGCAGATCTTTTTCGCCAGACTGAACGACCGTAACAGTGCCCGCGCGATCGCTCCTGGCGTCTGTTACTGCTGCAAGACGTCGATTGCGACCGGCGCGAACGGGACCCTCGTCGCGGCCTGGCGACACGTGTACACAGGGAATATTCGCGACATCGCACTGGCGAAATCCTCTGACGGCGGACGAACGTTTTCGTCGCCGGTACGCGTCAGCGAAGACAACTGGGTGCTGGACGGGTGTCCAGAAAACGGACCCGCTGTCGCGATCGATCAGGCGAATGCGATCCACGTGGTGTGGCCGACGTTGATTCGAGGCTCGGCAGGTGCGGACGAGACTCTAGCGCTGTTCTACGCAACGTCGAAGGATGGTCAGCGCTTCACCCACCGCCAGCAGATCCCGACGGAGGGTGTTCCGCGGCATCCTCAGGTCGCCGTTGGGCCGAGTGGGACGATCACGATCGCTTGGGACGAGCAGCTCAACGGTGCGCGTCGGGTCGTCGTTGCCAACGGAACCAGCGACGACAAGAACCACGTTCGCTTTTTGCGGCAATCAGTCAGCGACGAACCAGGGACATATCCCGCTGTTGTCTCGCTCGGCGATGCAGCTGTGGTGACCTGGACGAGCGGCACGACGGGCGACACCGTCCTGCGTATCGAGCGTCATCCGGTAAGGTAGACCATGGAGCGTGCGACCTGCGTGTCGGAATCGCACGTGAGCCCGCGGGTGAACGCCGCGTACCGTCTTCCAGCGCGGGGACAGTGTTATTCGGGTCGTACAAGGTTCTACACGTACGCCAGTTTCGACAAAGGGAAAGCTTACGGGCATGGAGATCTCCTTTGCCGGCGTCCCTTGCAGCTGCGGATTTTCTCGTCAGCATTGCGGATTTTTCCGCCACACCCATGGCGGATTTCTTTCCGCCGCTGGCCGAGGGTGAACGACGCGACTTGAGGCAGGCTGGCGCCCGGCGAGGCTCGTGGCGTGTTTCGTCACCACGCTATCGCGGTCACGGCGGCGAACACAGTGCAAGCCTGTCTGAACGACGACGGGATCGAGGGTCTCCGTTCCGGCTGGCTCCTTGGAACGACTTTTGCCAATTGGATGACGACTGCTCGAGGTGATGCGACATTCGCACGCCTGCTATCAAGCGTGGGAGCGGAACGACGATCCGGGCCCGCACCGCTGACGAAATCCGCGCTCCGGTTGGGGGCGCGAGGTGGCTGCGTGCACGGCAGCCAAACGCCGTGCGAGGACCCCGCTCTTTGAGCGTTATCTCGTGAAAGGAGCATCGTATGGCGAACTCGATCACCGGCGATATTCGCAAAGGAAACTGGATTACTGGCGGTATTCACAAGGCGACGACGTGGTCGATCGTGCTCAGCGTGCTGATGATCGCCGCTGGCGTGCTGGCGATCTTCTCGCCCGCGGTCGCCGGCGTGGCCGTCACGGTCTTCTTCGGATGGCTGCTGATCTTCAGCGGCATCCTGCACCTCGCGTTTGCCTGGCAGGCGGGGCGCCCCAGCGCCGTCGTCTGGGAGATTCTGATCGGGATGCTGTACGGCGGCATTGGCTTCTATCTGCTCGCACGGCCAGTCGCCGGCCTGGAGTCGCTGACGCTGGCGCTGGCGATCTACCTGGTCATCGAGGGCGTGCTGGAGCTCGTGCTGTCGTTTCAGCTGCGGCCGCTCGCGGGCAGCGGGTGGTTGCTGTTCGACGGCATCGTGACGCTGGTGCTTGCCGTGATGATTTGGAGCGCCTCGCCTCTTAGCTCGGTCTGGGCGATCGGCACGCTCGTCGGCGTCAGCATGTTGTTCAGCGGCATGACGCGCCTGATGCTCTCGGTCGCGGTGCGTCGGATCGTGGCGTAATGGCAGGCGACCGCATCGCCGGTCGCTCTGCCGAAGCCGTAATGTATTGGAGTGCTCATGCACCGTTACGCGCTGCTGCTTGCGCTCAGCCTGGTCTCAGGCGTCGTCGTTCATGCGGCCCAACGCGTGCCGTTGGGGATCTTCACGGATCTCGGGCTGACGCCGCAGCAGATCGCGGCCATCGACGCCGGCCGTCCGGTCGCGAAGGTCCTCTCGTGGGGCGGTCCGTCCGAGGTGTACGTGTTCGGCGCGGTGCATGTGGACGGGTCACCCGACACGTATCTCGAGGCCGCGCGTGACCTCGGACGGTTGCGCGGCACGCCGGGATACCAGGGTGTCGGCGAGATCCGCGAAGACGCGAAGGTCGCGGATCTCAGCGCGCTCGCATTCGACCCGGACGATGTGAAGGCGCTCAAGACCTGCCGCGAGGGCTCCTGCGACGTGCAGTTGCCGACCACGGCGATTCAACGGTTTCGCGACGGCGTGGACTGGTCGCGGCCCGATGCGGCGGATCAGGCCAACGCCCTCGCCCGTCCGGAGGTGCTGCGACTCGTGCAAGAGTACCCGGAGCGGCGGCGACGAGGCGCTCGGCGAATATCGGGACAAGCAGCATCCCGCGCGCGTCGCCGACCAGTTCAACACGATGATCGGCCGCGCCTCGGCGCTACCCGACGTGCTGCCGGAGCTGCGCCGCTACCTGCTCGAATACCCCAAGGCCGAGCTAGTCGGCGCCGACAGCTTCGTCTACTGGGAGAAGGTGGCGTTCGGACTGAAGCCCACGATTCGAGTGAATCATGCCGTCATCTATCGCGGCCGCTCGCAGGGCCGCGACTTCGGCGTCGTCGCGATCAAGCAGCTCTACGCCACGCACTACTTCCATACCGCGCTGGACATGTCGGTGTGCGTCGACGACGGAGCGACGGTCGCCCCGCACGGTTTCTATCTGCTGACGCTCAAAGGCTCAGAGCAGGAAGGGTGACCGGCGTCAAGGGCTCGATCTTCCGGAAGGTCGTCGTGGACAAGACGCGCTCGTCGCTCGAGAGCGCGCTCGCCTCGATCAAGCGCTCAGTCGAAGAGTCCGCGCCTCGTCGCTGACGTGGATGCCGAATCGCGGGCATCCCGGCCGGAACGGTCGACCAACCCGGCGTCACCTGTCTCGGCGAGCTGGACAAGAACACTCCGTCGGGAGCGGCCTCCCTGGCGAGAGCCTACGCATCGGCTGACGTGTTCGCGCTGCCGACGCGCTTCGAGCCGTTCGGCATCGCGTTCGTCGAAGCGATGCACTTCGGGCTGCCCTGCATCGGCCCCAGCGCGTGGGCGGTGCCGGAGATCATCGCTGACGGCAAAACGGGCTACACCGTGCCGGTGGACGACGTCGATGCGCTCACCGATCGCCTGTGGCGGCTGCTCAGTGATCCGGTTCTGGCGCAGGCGATGGGTCACGCTGGACGTGCCCGCGCGCGAGACCTGTTCACGTGGCCGCGGGTGATCGACCGGATGTCCGAAGTGATCACCGCCGTCGTGTCCGGCAACCGCATGCGGAAGACCGTCCCGCCCTCGGCCGGCGAATGATGCGGCTGACGCTCGACTCGTTCCGCTCCGGCGGCGCCATCCTCTGTTTCCACGGCGTCACGACTTCGGGCCGTCCCGCCACGGGCAGCGCGCACGTCACGTTCGACGCGTTCAAGTCGATCGTCCAGGTCGCGCTCCGCCTCGGGAAGCTCGTCCCGCTCAGCGATCTGGTCGGGCGCCATGCCACGGGTCGAAGCACGGCCGGTCTCGTCGCGATCACCTTCGACGATGCCTATCATGGGCTGGCGGCAGAACGCGTCCAGGACTTCATCTCTCGCCACGACGTCCCCGTCACGGTGTTCGTCGTCGCCGGCGCGTCTGAAAGCGGCGCCGCGTACTGGTGGGATCGCGTCGAGGATCTGTTCCCATCGGTCAGCGCCGAACAATGGAGGGCGTTCGAGAGCCAATGCGGCCTGCCGGACGAGTATCGGCGCGGACAGCCTCCTGGCCACGGGCCGCTGCGCCCGCTGCGGCAGTGGATGCTCGCGAATTACAGCGGCCGATGGCCTGGACAGCTGGAGCCAGCTTTGTTTGCGCTGGAGTGCGAGGCTGGCCGGTCGACGAGCCATCGGTCGATGACGTGGGACGAGCTCGAGCGCCTGACAGCGATCCGGAGCATCGAGCTCGGCGTCCATACCGTCTCTCACCCCGTGTTGCCGCTTCTGCCGGCAACCGAGATGGACGACGAGATCGCCGGCTGCCACGACCGTCTGCGCGAACGCTTCGACCGCGTCGTGCCGATTCTCGCCATTCCGTTTGGCCTCTACGACGAGCGGACGATCCGCGCGTCGCGAGCCGCCGGCATGATCGCCGCGCTCACACTCGGCGAGACCACCCTCCCTCCGGCCGGTACCGACCATGGGCTCCCGCGCTTCTGCATGATGAACGGCGATACACCGGCCAGCGTCGCAATGCGATTGCTTGGTGTGCGGGAAATCGTCAGCCGACGCCGGCACCGGCAGCCGCTCTACCCTTCCTTGCCGTCTGCGACGACGTAGTTGCGAATGTAGTGCGGACCTTCAGGTCCGCCCGGCAACCGCCCATCTGAGGTTTTCGTGTCTTCGTGCTTTCGTGGCCCGCTTCCTTTCGTGTTTTGGTGGCTGCTGGCGGCTCTCGCATCGACGTCTGTCGCTTGCGACAGGCCTCGTCTGCCCGGCAGGTCTTCTTCTTTGAGCGCCGCGGCCCAGCCGGTCTTTTCCGAGGACTTCGAGTCGGGCACGCTCGCGGCGTGGCACGACGGTACCGACCCGGCGCGGCAGCGGGTCGTCCGCGATCCGGCATCAGCTCAGTCCGGCAGCCATTACCTTGCGGTGACGTACCCGCGCGGCGCGGATGGCGGATGGCTGACTCGATTCCTGCCGGCGCGCTTCGACTCGTTGACGGTCAGCTTTCATGTTCGGTTTCCAACCGATTGGGAGGGCGGGACGAAACTCGTTGGTTTCTACGGATTGCCGGCCGGCGACCAGTGGGCGGCGTTCGGCAAGGCCGGCGTCTGTCCGTCGGGCGCCGACTACTTTGCGGCGATGCTCGTCACCGTACCGTCAGGCAACCCCGGACCAGTGCGGTTCTACACGTACTTCCCGGCGATGGCACGGGAGCTTGACGGTAAGACCTGCTGGGGACGTTACGGCGACGGCTCCGAAACCGACGCGACCCCCGCGCCCGCGCTCGAACGCGGCCGATGGCACCACGTCGAGTTCGGCGTCACGCTCAATGCGCCAGGGCGGACGGATGCCTATCAGATCTTCAGTGTGAACGGCGGTCCGCAAGCCACGTGGCGCGGGTTCAGCCTCGGCGACACGGCGGCACTCAAGCTGACCGCGATTCAGCTCAGTTTCAGCGTGACCGGCGGAGTGGCCCGCGACCGCGAGCTCCACGTGGACAACCTGCTGGTAACCCAATAGCCTCAGGGCCGGCTTACGCGAGTGTGGTCTATATACATGTACTGCTCGGCGGGAGGCGGATTCTGTAACGTCGGCGCGAACTCGAACTGCTGGAAGCAGCATCCCGGGTAGCGCACGTTGGCGTAGTCGCCGTTCAAGACACCATTCACCCACCACCGCATCACGCCATCGGCCGCTGATGTACTCGACGCGTACTTCAGTACCACTCGATGCGGTACCAGGTGTTGTAGACGATGGGGGTCGTCGTCACGTTCGGCTCCCAGAAGTGCTGGCCGTACGGCGCCCACTCGGTGTTGATGTTGATGCGGTGCGGCGCGACCGACCCACCGAGGTTGCTGTAGACCTGCCCCTGGCCGTCCGGCGCCCAGGCAAACGTGATCTTCCCGCACCCCGCCGGGCTGCACTTCCAGTTCGGCGACACCTTCATCCACCAACCCATATAGAGCTCGCTGGGCCGCGGCGACAGCCCGATCCAATGCACACCCGGCTCGCTATCCGGCGCCATGTCGGTCGTGAAAATCATCCTCAGGACACTCGCGGGCGACAGCGGCGCGGCTGCGTCGAGAGCGATGTCCGAGTTCTTCGACGCCGTTCGGCGCAGGTAATTCCACCCGAGCCCGGTCAGGAGATCCCACGGCTGGTTGCTGACCGGGACGAACCCAGCCGGCTCATTCGGCCAGGCCGAGGCGACGAGGTTGCTCACCGTCACGCTTCTCCCCGCCGACGTCGTCACATTCCCTGCTGCGTCCCTCGCCACCGCCGTCAACGTGTGTAATCCGTTCGCCACCCCGGTCGTGTTCCACACGATCGAGTACGGGGACGAAGTGTCCTCGGCGCCCAGGTTCACGCCATCGAGCTTGAACTGCACGCCGGCGACGCCGACGTTGTCCGACGCCGTCGCCGAGACGGTGACGGCAGTTCCTGAGACAATCGCGCCGGCCGCTGGCGCGGACATCGCGGTCGTCGGCGCAACCGTATCCGGTGTGCCGGACCCTGACGCGAGGCACCCGACATAGTTTCGCGCCAGCACCACGTGATCGAACTGGACGCTCGACGGCACGCCCGTGACGTAATTCTGCAGCCAGATCCAGTTCAAGCCGAGCGCCGCATCCGAGCGCCACTGGAACCCGCCGAACGGCGATCCGCCGCCTGCCTCCGTGAACGTGCCGCCGCTCCACAGGCCGTTCGGGAATCCCTTGCCCAGGTGCAGGATCTTCTGCCCGTCGATCCAGATCGCGAGCTCGCCATTCGTATCAGTCACCGGGCTGTTCAACTTGACCATCGTCTCGACGCAGTACCAGCGGTTCCGCTGCATGCGGAGGTTCGCGTTCCCGGGCAACATTGCGTTGCCCCAGTAGCGGCCGTCGCCCGAGATCCGCATGTCCTTCCAGTAGGTGTAGGACATCCAGCGATCGGTGTCGAACGACAGCGGCTCGACGCCGACCGAGAACCGATCGTTGCCCGCGGGTTTGTTGCCGGCCTGCGGGTTCGGAAACGTGAGCGGCGGGTTGAAGCCGCCCAGCCAGACGCTGGTGTGGCCGTACTCGACCGACGACGTGTAGTTCACGTAGTAGCGCAGGTACCACTGCTGGTCGTTCGTGAACGTCTTGAACAGCCCCGCGGCCTCGTTCGCGCCGCCGTTCGTCGTCATCTGCAGCGACCGGCTGCCGCCGCTTCCCGCGGGAACACTGGCGGTGAACGACATGCCGGCGCTGTGGTTGACGTCCGTGTAGCGCGCCGTCATGTTGGCCATCGACGACTGCTCGAACATTTCGGTGAAGATGACGTCGGGATGGCTCTCGATGCTGGCGTCCCCGGGATACTGGGCTGCGATCCCGGTCGCGCCCGAACCGTTCGACACCGCCACGGTCACACCGGCCGACGTCGTTCGGTTACCCGCGGCGTCGCGCGCAATCGCCGTCAGCGTGTGACTGCCGTTGGCGGTTGACGCCGTGTTCCACGAGACGGAGTAAGGGGCGGTGGTATCTTCGGCTCCGAGATTGGCGCCGTCGAGCCTGAACTGCACACCGCTGACGCCGCCGTTGTCGGAGGCTGTCGCCGTCACCGAGACCGTGCCCGACACCGTCGCGCCACTACCTGGGCGGTGACCGACACCGCAGGTGGCGTGTCGGAGGGGTCGACGACGATTCGTGACGTTGGTCGGCGCGGCAGGCGATCCCTGCTGAGCGCCGCCCGGGACTTCCAGAATGCAGACGCCTCCGACGATCAGTGCGAGCCCGGCGCATCTGAGAACGACCGGCGTGCCAGTTCCCCTACCCATCCTCGGTCACCCATGTCGTCTTACGCACTGAACCGCTGACCCGACCGCAGTCGGGTATCAGGTACCGCATGGCGGCGGCACAGTGTCGTGAAATAGTCGTGGAGAATGCCGCCGCAGAACAGGGGCAAACCCCGTGCCGCTCGAGCTGCGGCTGGATGCCCGATACTGGCTGTTGGGTGCGCAACGCCGCACGACATGGCGTGTTCCAGCGGCGCGAAAATGCAATCCATCGCACCGGATCCGTAACGCGGACGGTTGGCGGGCGCGTTCGATTTGACGACAGATGGAGAGAACAGGTGAGGGTGGGCGGTTGACGCTGGCACGCGCGCTGATCACCGTCGTCGCGAGCCTGGGGCTGCTGTTCGTGCTGGTGCGGCTGCTCGAGCCCCGGCTGGCGTTCTTTCCGTTCCGCGGCGAAACCACGACGCCGCGCGACATCGGCGTCGACTACGAGCCCCTGACCATCGAGACCAGCGACGGCGAGCGCCTGCGCGCGTGGCACATCCACGCGCCGCTGAGCACCCAGCACCCGTTGGTCGTCTACTTCCACGGCAACGGCGGCCACCTGTCGATGTGGGCGCCGATCGTCGCCGCCATCGCCCGCCAGGGCTACTCGGTGCTCGCGTTCGACTATCGCGGCTACGGCATCAGCTCGGGCCGGCCGACCGAGAAAGGCCTCTACCGCGACGTCGACGCCGTCGTCGATCACGTCTGGACGCGGATGGAGTCTTCAACGCCGGTGATCTACTGGGGCCGGTCGCTGGGCGTGTCGATGGCCGCCTATGCGGCAACGAAGCACGAGCCCGCCGGCCTGATTCTCGAAGCCGGCTTCCCCGACGCGCGGTCGCTATTCCGCGTGCCGTCGCCGATGGCGTTCCTCGCCCTGTTCTCGACCTACCGCTTCCCCGCCGCCGAGTTCATGCGCGCCGTCAAGGTGCCGACTCTCGTGATGCACGGCGACGCCGACAGCGTCATTCCCTACGGGCAAGGCCGCGCGTTGTACGAGCGGATTGACGGACCGAAAGCGTTCTTCACGATCGAGGGCGGCGACCACAACGACGAGACACCACAGGACGAGCGCGGCTACTGGGAGTCCGTCCACGGGTTCGTCGACAAGCTCGTCCGCTGACCTTCTGAAAATTTACACGAGCGTACCGCCCGCGTCCGCGATCCGTCACACCCTCACGGTAGTTTTGCTGCCGTCGAAGAACTACCGGACTACCGACTACTGACTACCGACTCTTCGAGGGCTGTGACATGCGCAAAGCGAATTCCTCATCGCGCCGCCGCTTTCTCAAAGCCGGTGCGGTCACTGCCGCTGCCGCCATGCTGCCCGATTGGGCGCGGAAAGGCGCGCCGGCGATCGTGGCGTCGGCCGCAGAACGCCCCCAGGCGCTGCAGGGCCTGCACTTCGGCGACCCGCACGACGGCGCCGTCGTCGTCTGGAGCCGAAGCGATCGGCCCGCGCGCATGCTGGTCGAATGGTCGTATGACGAGTAGTTCAACGAGTCGCAACGGATCGTGGGTCCGCACGCGCTGGACGTGACCGATTTCACCGCGCGGCAGGATCTGACCGGCCTCGAACCGGCCAGCGACGTGTTCGTGCGCGTCACGTTCCAGAGCCTCGACAACGACCGCGCGATCAGCGAGCCGGTGACTGGCCGCATCGTCGTCCCGCCCGAGCCGCTCACCGGCGAGGGGCACATGCTGGGCCACGCGCGCACCGACCTTCGGTTCCAGTGGAGCGGCGACACCGCCGGCCAGGGCTGGGGCATCAATCCGGCCTTCGGCGGCATGCGCATCTACGAGACGATGCGCCAGCGCAATCCCCTTTTCTTCATCCACAGCGGCGACACCATCTATGCCGACGGGCCGATTGCGTCCTCGGTTGTCGCGGAGAACGGTCTGGTGTGGAACAACATCGTCACGCCGGAGGTAGCCAAGGTCGCCGAAACGCTCGACGAGTTCCGCGGCCGCTACCGCTACAACCTGCTCGACGAGAACGTGCGCCGCTTCAACGCCGAGGTGCCGCAGATCTGGCAGTGGGACGACCACGAGGTGACCAACAACTGGTCGGACTCCAAGGACCTGTCGGGCGACGGCGCGCTACACCGAGAAGAACGTCCCGCTGCTCATCGCGCGCGGCACGCGGGCATTTCTCGAGTACGCGCCGATGCGGCCACTTCGACGTGGGCGAGTCGCAGCGCGTCTACCGCACGTTACGGCTACGGCCCGCTGCTCGACCTGTTCGTGATCGACATGCGGTCGTATCGCGGTCCCAACACGGCCAACCTGCAGACGATGCCCGAGCGCCGAGACGGCGTTCCTCGGCCGCGAGCAGCTCGACTGGCTGAAGGCTGGCCTGGAGAACTCGCGCGCGGTCTGGAAGGTGATCGCCGCGGACATGCCGCTGGGCCTGAACGTCGGCGACGGCGCGCTGCCCACGGCCAGGCGCGGTGGGAGGCGGTGGCCAACGGCGAACCTGGCGGTCCGAAAGGGCGCGAGCTGGAGATCGCCGAACTGCTCAGCCATCTCAAGCGCCAGCACGTGCACAACGTCGTCTGGCTGACGGCCGACGTCCACTACTGCGCGGCGCACTACTACGACCCGGCCAGGGCCGCGTTCCGCGACTTCGACGGCTTCTGGGAGTTCGTCTCCGGTCCGCTCAACGCCGGCACCTTCGGTCCCAACTCCCTGGACGGCACGTTCGGCCCGCAGGTGGTGTTCGTCAAGGCCCCGCCGCCCGGTCGCTCCAATCTTTCACCGTACAGCGGCCTGCAGTTCTTCGGCGAGGTGAACATCGCGTCGCAGGGCGAGGAGATGACCGTCGACCTGCGCGACATCAACGCCGTGTCGGTGTTCAGCCGGACCCTCCAGCCGCGGAGAGGGTGAAGAAACTAACCGAGGACGCCGCGTTTCCCGCGGCTTTCGAGCAGCACCACAATCGCCGCGAACGGAACGCCCTGGTTGTAAGTCGGCTTGTGCCCGCGGTCGAAGTTCGGATCGCCGGCGTGATGGAGCGCGACGAGATCCCACCCGGTGCTGAAACACGGCGAACCCGACGACCCGCCTTCGGTGTTCACCGTGTATTGGACGCGATGTACCGTTGGCGTTCAGGCCGATGATCCCGTTCATCTCGAG
The DNA here is from genome assembly GCA_963825245.1 of uncultured Acidobacteriota bacterium. GTDB lineage: Bacteria > Acidobacteriota > Vicinamibacteria > Vicinamibacterales > CAVVIG01 > CAVREM01. Next base: position 621,639 of record CAWGSJ010000003.1, on the reverse strand, counting down.
CGCAAGCTTCAGCGGCGCCGCGTCGGGGTGCTGGAGCACCATCAGCGGCGTCTTCGCGTTGAACGCAAATGGCTTCTCGCTGACGCTGATCCAGCCGCGCGGCGGGCTGCCCGGATTTGCTTTGGCGCCGACCGGATCGTGTCCCGGCGTTCCTTCGAGGCGGAGGATGGCGTAATCGAGCTCGTCCACCGCGGGCAGTGCGCTTCCATCCACCGCGTGATCGGCGGCACTGACCGGGCTCGCGTCGAGCAGCCAGTCGCCGGCGCTCAGCTTGAACATCGTTCCCGCGCTGACGATCTCGTTCGCCATCCGTTTGTAGTCGAAGCGGCACAGCACGGACGACGGCGGAGCCTGGCCCTGGAACACCGGCTCGAGCACGTGATAGTTCGTGATCACCGCCCCTGGACCAACCAGGAAGCCGGTGCCGAAAATCGTTCCACCGTCCAGCTCCACCTCGATGCGGCAGACCTGCCCCTCGATCTCCCCGAGCCGCGTCCGGAACGTGACCGGGTCGAAGAACGGCGAGTGCTGGCTGATGGTCCGCTCGAGCGCCGGCGTCCCGGCGCTCATTCCCTTTTCCTGCGCGAACTCCAATAGCTGCGGGTTGCCGGGGTTCGCCTCCCGGGCGCCCGCGAGCAGCTCCGCCGTCCACCCTTCCGCCTCGCCCGACTGAATCAGCTGAAAGACCACCTCGTTGAGGCTCTGCCCCAGTGAAATCTCAGCGAGGTTCCGATCGAGCTTGAACCTCACCATCATCGTCAGGCCCGCCAGGGTCGGAAACGCCGAGCGGAGCGCCTTGGATAGACGGTCGTACTGCGTGCCGGTCAGTTGAAGTGGTGGCATCAGAGCCCCGAGCCTCGAGTCTCGACAGGATACCGCACGGTCTTGACACCCGATCCCGCTGATCGCAGCATAGGTTCGCCCGGGTTTCACGGGCTGCCGACATGAGCCGACTATCGTCCCAAGTCCTTGAACCGCTGGCCAGGGCGCTGAGCACAGCGTATGTGAATCAGAGCGAGCTCGATGCCCTGCTCCGCTCGCTGGAGAAGCGCTTCGACGATCTGACGTCGCAGAAGGAATCGCTCCTCACCAACGCCAGACAAATCGTGTTCGCAGCACAGGACCAGGGCTGGAGCGGCGAGCTGCTGCAGGCACTCCAGAACGGTCGGCCGAACAACGCAGCGGTTCGTGCGCTGGCCGACTTGAAGCCGGAGATCATCGACGGCCCGGTGATCAGCCGGCAGCGCAACCCGGCCGATCGGCCGTCGCTGACCTGCGGCCGCGGCGAGCAGTGGAACTCCGTTTGCCAGTGCGCGGTGGCCAAAAAGCATCAGGCCATCGTCGTGCCTGGATGCATCGGTCAGGCTACCGTCCACTTCAGGGATCGCGTGGAGGCGCAGCTCTCGACCGATCCTTCGCGAAGCATGACGACGGTCCACTGGCCGACGCCGCCGCCCCGCTCGCTCGGCGAACTGCTCGACCGGCTCGCGTTCGCGCTGGGGACCGACGAACAGAACCTCGAACAGACCATCGCGGACCGGCTCGCCTACAGGAACCTGATCGTGCTGCATCCGTGCCTGTCGGCCGGCTTTCGCGGCGAGCACTTCCGCGAGTACTACACGAAGTGGTGGCCGGCGACCCTCGGTAAGACGCAGACGCCCTGTCACGTCAAGTGCGTGCAGCCGGTCGAGTGGCCCGTGAATCCTTTGGCGGCCAAGTCGTGGTGGCAGCGTCTGATTCCGGACGATCAGCCGAAGGGCGAGACGGAGGCGCGCGAGCTGATTGAGGTGCTGACGAAGCCGTTGATGGAAGTGCGAATCCTCGCGGTGGACGAGCTGCTGAACCTGCAGCCGCGCGAGATCGAAAATTTCCTGGATGCGAGCGACTTCACGGACGACGAGCGGCAGTACCTATCGGAGCAGCTGACCAGCGGGCCACAAGTGCCGAAGTTGATGTTCCAGACCATTGACGAGTACTGGCGCGACGTCGCCGGCAACCAGTGACGGCACCACGAGGGAGCGACATGCGGTACCGCGGCGACGGAGTCTATCCTGACGGATCCACGCCCGAGACGCGAGGCGAGAAGGGCCGCTATCTCGCCGACCCGCAGCTCGTCGCGGCCGTCAACACCGCGCTCATCGTCGAGCAGCCGCTGCTCGTCACCGGCGAGCCGGGCACCGGCAAGACCACGCTCGCCTGGTCGGTGGCCAGCGAGCTCGGCCTCGGGCCGGTCCTCGAACTTCCACACCCGCAGCGATCACCAGGCGCGCGACGCGCTCTACGAGATCGACCACCTGCTGCGCTTCTACCACGCGCAGATCCAGCGACGCGCGGGCGACGCAGCCCGAGCTGTACATCCGCTGGAACGCGCTCGGCGAGGCGATTCGATCGCCGGCGCGCCGGCGTCGTGCTCATCGACGAGATCGACAAGGCGCCGCGCGACTTCCCGAACGATCTGCTCGACGAGATCGATCAGATGGAGTTCCGCGTCCCGGAGCTCGGACATGCCGTACAAGGCGACCGCAGCGGCCGGTGGTGATCATCACCAGCAACAGCGAGCGGCAGCTGCCCGATCCGTTCCTGCGGCGCTGCGTCTTTCACCGCATCGACTTCCCGACAGGCCGAGATGCTGCAGAAGATCCTCGCAGGAGCGGCTCGGCCATCTCGACGTCTGCCGGAGCGGCTGATCGACGTCGCGATCAAGCGATTCGAAGAGGTCCGCGCGCTGCCGGGTCTCGAGAAAAAGCCCGGCGACCGGCGAGCTGATCGCGTGGGTGAAGGTGCTGCCGCGCCACCGGCGTCGACGTCCGAGCGCGCTCGAGCAGGCTCGGCGCTCGCCGACCTGCCGGCCCGCCGGGCGCTGCTGAAGACCGAGCCGGACACCCGGCTCCTCGGCCAGGCGCGCCGGCTGACCGCGGCGATGACGGCGCTTCCCTTCAGCGACTTCCTCGACGCTGCTGCGGGCGAGGGTTCGGCGTCGGCCTGCACGAGTACATCGCGCGCTCGGCAAGCTGCTCGAGCGCTGGGACTCGACCAACCGCGACGAGCTGCGCCGTGCGATTGCCGCGCTCGTCGCGCGCCGCGAAGAAGAGGTCGCGCGATCCTCCGGATTGTTCGACGAGTTCTATCCGCGCGTCGACGTGGTGCAGCCATCCGGGCTCACGAAAGAAGCCAGGGAGCCCACGCGGAAGTACCGGCTGGTGCAGCTCGCCAGGACCAGGACCTTCTGGCTGGCCGCGGTCGTGCTGTTCATCCTGCTGCCGCTCGGCGTCGCTTACATCAATTACACGGACCTCAATTGGCCGGAGCCTCCTGCCGTAGCCGCAGTCCTTCCGTCGCTGCCGGTTCCAAACCCCATTTCTCCGCCCACCCCGCTGCCCGATACGCTGATCGAGTACCAGGCCGATCCCACGTCGACGCTGCCGACACCTCCGATCAACATCAAGTGGTCCTCGCTCGCCGCCCTGGGGGGAACGTCTCTCGCCGTCACGTTGGTGGCGCTCTGGGGCGTTCGGATGCGGAGGAGCGCGCGCCAGTGGACCGTCGACGCCTGGCACAAGGCGCTTGCCGCCATGCCGGGTCCGTATCACACCAGCCTGCTCCTCAAGGATCTTGTGACACGCCTGCCGCGTGAGGACTTAGAAGAGGCGGCGACGCTGTTGGGCCGCGCGTTCGCACGCGACTCGCTCGGCCGCGAGCTCGACGTGCCGCGGACGCTCCAGCGGACGCTGCGCGCCGGCCTCCGGCCGCACCTCGTCTACAAGCCGCGCCGCGTCCAGGAAACTATCGTGGTGCTGATCGATCACTCGCAGGCAATGAACGCGCACGCCAGGCGGGTCAACAGCCTGGTCGCCGATCTGGCCCGCTACGGCATTGCCCTGGAGCGCTGGTACTTCGACGGCGACATCGCGCTGCAGTCGGCGCGGCCGTTCGGGCCGCCGATCGCCCTCACCGATCTCGTCCGCCGCCGCGAACGTTCGCCGGCGCTGATCATCAGCGCCGGGTTCGAGGTCGGCGCGGCGCTGCAGTCGCCGGATCGAAGCTGGCTGCGCGCACTGCAGACGTGGAGCCGCCGAGTCTGGCTGAACCCGATCACCGACGAATCGCTCTGGCCGTCGGCTCTTGCCCGCTTGCCGATTCCGGTCGTCGGCATGAACCGCGCCGGACTGCTGCGGGCGGCGAACATCCTGGCCCGCGGCGAAAACGAAGTCGTGGGCGTATCGGGCCGGATCGGCCTCGCACCGAGGCCAGTGACGCTCGACGACGTCGACGAGCTCAAGCAGCTCGCGAGCGTCGTTCCGTATCCGACGATCGAGCTGCTCGAGCTCCTGCGTCAACGATTTGCGCCGCAGGTTCCCGAGGCTGCGGTATTTCATGTGTCGGCCACGGGTCAGTCGTTTGCCGGCGTGCCGATCGAGATGGGCGATGGCGAGATTCGCGACAACCTCCGGCGCCTTCGCCGCGATCGCGCGCCGCTCGAAGCCGGGGTTCGCGAGTACCTGCTCGAAGTGCTCCGCGATTCCGAACCGGTAGCGGGATCGGTCGCTCACGTGCGCTGGCGGATGTCCACCGCGATCCACGAGGTGCAACTGGCCGCGTTGCGTGGCGCCGACCCCTCGGCCAGCTTGCGCAAGATCGCCGGCGTCGCCCACGGACCGCTCTGGGAGGAGCTCCGCGACTCGATCGCGCGGCTGCCCGAATCGGGGCCGCTGGCGGACGATGTGAGGAGGACGGCGGGGGTCAAGGAGCAGAGCGCCGACCCACCGGCGTTCGAGGATCGGACCGGCGGTCTGGGCGTTCCGCGCTTCCGGTGGGTCCGGCCGTCCACCCGGGAGCTCGGGTTCTCGCTTGGCGTCGCGTTGATCGCGGCCGCGTTCGCTTCCCTGGCGGCGCCGTTCCGCGCCCAGGCCAGCCACGTGCTGAACGCTTACACGCTCGACTACGCGGCGCCGCAGGCGCGCGAGCTGGCCGGCAAGCTCCGCGTCAGAGCCGCCGCGGACACTGAGGCGCCGCGCCGGTTCCAGCTGCATCGGGACGACCAGCCGTTCGGCAATCCGATCGATCTCGACGCCGACGGCAACGCGGAGGTCCGGATCGAGTCGACCGGGCAGGCCCATGTCTATCAGGCGCGCGCCACGCTCGATACCCGCGCGCTGGCCGTCAGCAACGCCCTCCTCGCCCCCTCCGTCCTCGTCGTCGTCGACGCGCAGCCGTGGGCGAACGTCAGGATCAGTGCGGATGGCGATCGGATCCGCGCGATCACCGACGTGACGCCGATCGCCGTGCGCCTGCCCGAGGGCAGCTACAACCTCGCGTTCGACAATGACGGTGTCACCCCGCCGCTCGCTCAACGCATCGACGTCACAACCGCCGGCCCGCGCGTCTTCCGTTTCAACATGCCCACCTTCGACCCGCAGACCCTGCTGAATCAACTCGAGTCGCCGCCGCGGGCGCAGCCGCGTCGCTAGAGCAGGTCTGGGGAGTGTAGGCGACCTGCTCGAAGCTCTCGCCTGCCTGGTCGCGATTGTCGGACTTCCCCTGGCAATCATCACGTTCAAGCAGGAACGCGAGCGGGACCGTCGCGAGATACGGATGAATCATGGAGCTTCCCCTGCCAGACGCTCACGAACCGACCCCCGCCCAGTTGCGGATGGAGCATGCGCTCCTGGCGATTGCGATCTCGCTGTTCGAGAGCGCATTCGTGATGTATCGCGGCCAGGATTCTGACGTCCGAAAGGCGCAGTTCAAAGGCTAGAACCCGAACCCGCACTGGCTCTGCGGGAACAGCCGGACGTTGTTATTAATGGCTTCCGCGCTCATCGTCCCCGCTGCATTCCGGACCTGCAGCTTGACGATCATTTGCACGAACCCGGTTCCGGCCTGGCCCGGCCGTGAATTGAAGAACCCGCACGTCGGATTCACATCTAGCGTCGGCCCCGTGGTCGTGATCGGGCCTCCACTGTTCGCGCCGACGTCGAATCGCCAGATCCACTGCGTCACGGCGCCGCCGGTGCCGCCGGTGGACGCCGAACCGTTGAAAATGCAATCCCAGTCGCCGCCGGAGTTGACCAGGATGCGGCAGAGATTGGCGTCGCTGGGGCCGGGTCCGGAGACAGTGAATTGTGCGACCGGATTCACCTGCTGGACGGCGCTCACCTGCAGGGCCGCCGTGCCGGTCACACTCTGAAAGGTCGCCCGGATGTCAGCGCTGCCTGGCGCGACGCCCGTCGCGAGGCCTCCGGTGGAGACGGTGGCGACGCCCGTATTGCTGGATTGCCACGTCGCGGTCGTCGTCACGTTCTGGGTCGTGTTGTTCGAGAAATTCGCGGTTGCCGTGAGCTGCAGCGTCTGCCCGGCCGTCACGGCGTTGCCGCCGGTGACGCTGACGCTGGTGAGAGTGGTGGTGGGCTCAATGATCTCGTCGCCGCTGTCATCCGGACAGCCGGCAGTCGCCAACGCGGCGGCGACGAGCAACACCGGCATGAGGCTTCGGACCATGGTTCCTGATGATGCTCTGCGCACGGGATCCTCCTCGCTGGCAATGCGAGTTACTGCGACAGCTTGAGCACGAGCGACGTCGAAATCGTGGTGGAATAGTTCGCGAAGTCGGCGCCCACGTTCAGCTCGATCCGCGGGTTGAACGTCAGGCCGATCCCACCGGCATAGTGCAGCGTACGCTCTCCCGGCGACAACGCCACGGCCATGCGCTCGTGGAGCACCCGCGTGGCCGGATGGTCCGGCACCGCCGACGACTCGAAGTTGACGGAATGATCCGGATCGCTCCAGATCCCGGCTCGATAGCGCGGCAGCCATCGTGCGTTCTCGTGGAGGAACTGAAATCCGAAATGCCACTCCGTGCCGTCGTCGATGAAGACGTTCGATTCGACGCCGGCGCCGAGCGCCTGATCGGTGATGAACTGCTCCACCAGGCGCGAGTTCATGATGTGCGTCACCTCGCCGAGGAACAGCAGCCGCCGGCCCGGCTGCGGCACCTCGTACGCGGCGCCGAACGCCAGGACGTGAGGCACGCGGAACGTGCTGGTGCGCTGATTCAGCGGGTCTTGCCCGTCGAAGTCCCGCGTGTCGAACTCGAAGCTCGGCCCGTGCCGGTAGACGAGACCGCCCCGCAGCGCCGGCGTCGAGCGATCGGCGCACTCCTTGACGCACGCGCGGACGCCCACCGTCGGCGCCAGGCCGATGTCGTTGCCGCTCTGCGTCGACCGCCCGCGCTCGGTCGTCAGGATCGGCGGTCCGAGAAAGCCGTCGACGTCGAAGCGGCGGAACTGCGAATCGAGATCGAACGTGTAGACGTTCAGGACGGCCCCGACCGCCACTCGCGAGCTGACTTCGAGCGCGCCGGCTGCCGCGTAATTTGTGATGGCGAGCTGCCTGATCCCTTCCTGCGGATTGTCGCGCCGGGACGTGAGCTCGGAGGGATCCTGCTGGAACACGCCCTGCGAGAAATACTGCTGGTCCACGCGCGCCAGCTCGTGACGGAAGCCGGCAATCGACCAGCGGCGGCCCGGTGCGGTGTAGACACCGGCGAGGTACGACAAGCTCGTGCGTGAATCGATTTGCTCCCCGAACACCGGACCGGCGATGACGTCGGTGCCCTCATTGAAGATCGCGCCGGACAGCCTGCCGCGTTCCAGGAAGGGCGACTCGAGGCGGCGCCCGCGGATTTCTATCGAGACTTCGGGACGGCTCATTTCGCGCAGCCCCGCCGGATTGGCAAACCCGGCTGTTGCATCGTCGGCCAGGCCGACGAACGCGCCGCCGAGCGCCAGGCTTTTCGCGCCCGGGTTGATGAAATCGAACTGCATCGGGATCGTGACGGCGGTCTGCGCGTATGGGATCGCCGGGGCGAGCAGCACGATCAGAAGCAGCACTCCGCAGGGTCGCATCGCGTCAGGACTTCTCGAGCAGCGCGAGGATTTTCGGTGAGATGAATCGGCGATCCTGGGCGAGCAGCCCGTCCGCGCCGCCCGCCTCGCGGTACCCCGCCCGCGCCGTTCGCAGCATGGCGGCGTCGCCGCCGCCGGTCAGGACCACGCCGGCACGCGCGCAGGCCAGGAAGAGCTGCACACGTGATGGTGCATTGGCCTGCGGCATCGTTTCGAACTGACGGATCGCTTCCCCATAATCACCAGTGAAGTATGCCAGCAATCCGTTACGCCAGAATTCCGCATAGAGCGCTCCGACCAGACCTCCGCCGCCGATCGCGACCATCCCGCCCGCGGCCGGCCGCTGAGGCGCTGGCGACGGCAGGGCCGTCGGGACGATCGGTTTCGGCGCCGGGGTCGGGTTGTAGGCGGGCGGCTGGACCGGCGGATCGTTCTTCGCATCCACCGAAACGGGCGCCGGCTTGACCGGTGTCGGATCTGAAGGAACGACGGGGGCGGGGGTCACCGGCTCGAGCTTCTTCGCGAGCTGCGCGATCTCCTGGCGCATCGTGTCGGCCTTGCCGTTGTCGAAGTTCGTGGAGCGAGCCTCGGCGGCGCGCTTATCAGCCTCAGCCAAGTCGTTCTTCGCGATGAAGCCGCGCGCCTCGTCCATCGAGCGCTCGAAGGTCGCCTGGCTCGCCTGCTGCTGGAGTTCCTTGTATCTCGGATCCTTCGGATCGATCAGCGCGCGCTTGGCGACGTCGGCGAACGCCGTCTCGGCCAGCGCCTGCCGCCTGGTGTTCAGATACACGATGGCCAGATAGTAGTCCGGGTAGAACGGCCGGTAGGTGTCGCCGTAGTAGAACACGCGGCGTCCCTGCGGCGGGCTGCCGGCGGCTTCTTTTGACTGCTGGAGATACTTCTCGGCGCTGGCCCAGTCCCGGGCCTGGACGGCCTTCACGCCGAAGTCGTAGGCGTCGTACCAGCGGAGCTGCCGCTGCTGCTGCGCGCCAGCGTGCGCCGGCAGCGCCGCTGGCGCGACCGCCACGACGGCTGCGAGCACACACGTCCGCCCGAAGTGCATGCGCCAGCCTAGCGCAATCCCGAGGTTACTGGACGTCGCGGTTCGACGATTCGTTGAAATCGTGCGCCGTTGTAGGACGGACCCGGACGCACGGCCCGTCGGTCGTGCGCGGTGGGATCTGCGCGCCGCTCTTATGCTGGCCCTTCCGGTCGGGCCTGATAAGATCGGCGCAGTCGGGGCGTAGCGCAGCCTGGTAGCGCACCTGCCTTGGGCGCAGGGGGTCGCTGGTTCGAATCCAGTCGCCCCGACCACTTTTCGAGTTCCGGGGTAACACCGGGGTAACAGCCCAGACGCCATCTCACGCATCCATGCGACCCGGCAGCCCTGGTGAGCCGTGGCTCCAATTTGTCGACGACCGCTCCCGGTTCTCCGCGTCCACGTCGTATGGGTGATCTCTGTTGCGTGAAGAACGCCTCCTCAGCGTTGGCGTCGAGTGCTATGCCGGCCATCGCGGCGAGCAGACCCCACGCACGCTGATCCTCGGTAACCGGCGCATCGGCGTTGCGGAAGTACTCGACGGGTGGCTGGCACCCGACTACCGATACTTCAAGCTGAAAAGCGCAGACGGCGACACGTATCTGGTCCGCCACGACGAGCGATCCAACACCTGGGAGTTGACGATGTTCCGAGCGGAACGCGTTGACGGATCATGAGGACAACGTCAGTGCCGGCCTGGCTGCGCCAGGTCGATCGATGGCCGAGCACGTAGATGCATGGTCGACGCCTCGAACTAGCCACTCGAGCGCGCCGCTGCGACCGCAGCCTTCCCCAAACGCTTTCCAGACGCGGCGAACGCCGCCTTCATTCCGCGACGCGCCTTGGATGTTTGCATCCGCGCAAGGAGCGCATCGAATTCGCGGCTGAGCGTATCGAGCTTCGTCTGGGCTGCGCCCGATAAGGCGTTGAAGTTCTCGACGGAAATGAGGACGGCCTTGGGCGAGCCGTGCTTCGTGATCACGACGGCACCGCCTTGAATGTCTCCAAGACGCGCCCAAACTCACTCTTCGCCTCGCTCGCGCTCACTGAAGACGGCTCGAGTGTCTCACCGCGGCTGTTTCGGAACGACGCGACGCGACCCGCCCTGCGTCGAGGTCGGCGAGCAGGCGAGCCTGACTCCGAGTCCGCTTTCCCGATCTTCGCCTTCATGCGTCTATTTTTCACAATGTACCAAACAGTCAAAATGCGGACCGCTTGCTTGCTCGCTGCGAACAGATTCACTTCCGGATGGCGCGAGCAGCCAGAAGTGGCTCGATGAAGCGTACGGATGAGCTTTGGTGCCGCTGTTCTTGCCGGAATGACTTGCTTTTGAGATGATTTCGTCATCCTTTCGCCCATGCGGAGCCAGGAGCAACGAAGATGGGTTCCACAGCCACCATTCTCCACGCGGACCTCGACGCCTTTTATGCGTCGGTCGAACAGCTGCTTGACCCTCGCCTACGCGGCAAGCCGATTGCCGTCGGCGGCGGCGTCGTGCTCGCGGCCTCCTACGAAGCGCGGGCCTTCGGCGTACGAAGCGGCATGCCTGGACGGCGCGCGCGGCAACTCTGTCCCGACCTCGTTTTTGTCGGCGGACATTTCGACGAATACCAACGGCTCGGCGACGCCGCCATCGGCGTACTGAGCGATTTCACGCCTTCCATCGAGCGCATCTCCATCGACGAGGCCTTCGCCGACGTTGCAGGGTGCACGCATCTCTTCGGCTCGCCGGCAGAGATCGCAAGGACAGTTCGGGCTCGCGTGCGCACCGAGCTTGGCTTGCCGATGTCAATCGGCGTGGCGCGTACCAAGCACCTGGCGAAAATCGCATCGCAGGTCGCTAAGCCGGATGGATTGGTCGTCGTCGATCCAGAAACTGAACTCGAGTTCCTTCACGAGCTGCCCGTCGCACTGATGTGGGGCGTGGGCCCAGCCACCGAGGCGCGGCTCGCCAAGATCGGCGTCGCCACTATCGGTCAATTGGCCGAGAGCTCTCCTAAATCCGTGGAGCGATTGCTTGGACACGCGGTGGGAAGAAAGTTGACGGCACTCGCCTGGAACAGCGATCCGCGGCAAATCCAGACGCGCCGGCGCGCGCACTCCGCCGGCGCACAATCGGCGCTCGGACGACGGCCTGCGATCGAGCGCGTCTTCAAACCGACGCTCCATCATCTCGCCGACCGCATCGGCGCCCGGCTCCGCGCCAAATCCCTGGCCGGCCGCACGATCACGGTCCGCGTGCGCTTCGCCGATTTGCGCTCGGTCACGCGCTCGCTCACGCTGTCAGCACCGATTTCTGCAACGAGGGCTCTCGCTGAGATTGCCGAGGACCTGGTGCGCGGCGTCCTTGCGGATCACCGTGACGAGAGGACGATCTCGCTGCTGGCGATCGCCGTCTCAAATCTCGAAGCGCATGCGATCGTGCAACTGGAGCTGCCGCTCGGGCTTGCCGACGAAGGATGTCGTCCTGGCACAAAGAAAGGCCTGGCGCGATCGCGCGCAGACCGGGCCGTCGATGCGATCCGCAAGCGCTTCGGAGGAAAAGCGGTGGATTATGGGTCAGCATCGCGGGATGCGCGCTCTGTCCCTGACGAGTTCCGACGCCTTGCCGAAAGAGAGCTTTGAATATCGCCAGCGCCCGCTGCAATTTCGGTCGGCAGCGCGTGGGCGGTCGTCACTCAAGGCCAAAGTGAGCCATCTGCTGCGGCCGCTGTGAAACGATCGAGCGGCCAGACATCGATCCCGTCTTCCGTTCTCAGCTGACGCTCCCCGAGGTACACGAGGATTCGTCGCGCGAGCCGCGGCAGTTCGCCGATCGCCCGCAGTCCCGCCAATTGCGGCGTCGAGAATCGCGGCTGCGCCTTGACTTCGACGGCGAGAAACTCGCGACCGCGCCGCAACAGGAAGTCGACTTCAGTTTGCCGCGCCTGGGCAGGCGCCCAGTACGACACCTCCTCGAACAGCTCTGAGTCACCGTTGTGCGCGCGCAGGATCGTCAGGATGAGGCCTTCGAGCAGCGGACCGCGTTCTTCGGCGACGACCGGCCCCAATTGTTGCTTCGTGGCACGAGCCAGTCCTGGATCGACCCAATAGAGTTTCGGGTGCTGCCGTTCGCGCACGCGCAGCTTCGCCTCGAATGCGGGCAGCAGTGTCGCGACGAGCGTGTCCTGCAGAATGCCGAGGTATCCCTCGACGGTGGTCCGGGCCGTGGCGGCATCGCGCGCCAGACCCGCAATGTTGATCACCTGACCGTGGAACAACGCAGCCACGGGGAGAAACCGCAGGAATGCCGGAAGGTTGCGGACGAGCGCCTCGATTCGAATCTCCTCACGCACGTACAACTGCACGTAGGCTTCGAGCGCCGCGCGCGGATCGTCGGCCTGCCACACCACGGGTATGCTGCCAAACCGCAACACGCGCCCAAGATCGAAGTCCTTCCCCAATTCAGCTGGCGCGAGCGGATACATCGTCCGCAGCGCCGCGCGCCCAGCTAGCAGGTTCGTATCGGCGGTCTTCAGCCGGCGCGCGCTCGATCCCAGGAGCACGAACCGCCGGCGAGTGCCTTCAATCGCGCGGTGGACCTCATTGAGGAGCGCAGGGACGCGCTGCACTTCATCGAGTACGACGACTTGATTGGCCGGCAGCGTCCGCAGCTCCAGCCCGAGCAGTGCGGGGTTGGCCGCAAACGACTGATACCGGCTCTCGTCGAGCAGGTCGATGATGTGAGCATCGGGAAAGGTCTGACGCGCCCACGTGCTCTTACCGATGCCGCGCACGCCATACAGGAAGAAGCTTCCCCGGGCCGGGGTTAGAATCCGTCGGTATCGGCGCATTGCCACAATGTCGTCATTTTACCATGCAAAATGACGACATGGTTGCATGGGCTCCGCGTCGAGAGCTCCCACAGGAATCGAAGTGTCCGAAGAATTACGCATGGTCCGAACAAACGCACCTCGCGCGTTTCCCGCGCGATCTCTTGCGCATCCGTTATTGAAGGGCCGGTGGCGAGCACTATGAGCGCGCCGACGCGCGTGACGCCTCGAGCGCCGTAGCTGCGCCCTCGGCCGCTAGCCGAACGACACGCACCAGTCCGATGTCGCGCCCGAGCTTTGTGCAGATGGTCGCTAGTTCGCCTCGCCGGCTGCATTCCGCCCCGTCGCCGACTCACCGAAGGACAAACAATGTGCTCGACAGGTCTTTGTCCACCCTCGTTCGCGACGATCGTCGGTTGGTCTAGGAGCACCAGCGTTGACGACGTAGGTGCTCTGCCCGCCACGCGCTGATGATCTCCGCCGCCTCCCCGTACCGCAAGGAACCCGGCAGCCCGTCACGGGAGGACACGTTCACCACTCAGCGACTGCCGATACACTCTTAGTCGGTTTTGACGCCGCGTGGACGCGGACGAAGACCGGCGCTATCGTCGGTGCCGTACTCCACGACGATGGCACCATTAACTTACTGGGGCGGCCTGAACTTGTTAGTCATCGCAGTTCTGTGCCACGTCCGGTCGAGCATAGCTGTTCAGCAGCATGGAAGGTAGGATCGCGTTACGCGTCCTTCCGGATACCCTTCGGTTCCGTAGTCTAAAAGCACAACAGCCCGCACAACGTTTGTCTCATCGTCTCGCAGCGGCCGGCTGCAAGCCGCGTGGCCGGGTTCCACACCTGGCGCACGGTTGGCAGGTATGTGCGCAAGGGCGAGAAAGGCATCGCCATTCTGGCGCCGATCGTCAGACGCCGTCGCGACGATGACGACGACGAATCCAGAGCAATCGTGGGCTTCCGGACGGCCTACGTCTTCGACGTCGCACAGACCGACGGTGCGCCGCTGCCGGAAGTGGCCGACGTTACTGGCGATCCGGGCGACCACACCGTCGCGCTGAAGGCCGCTGTTGGCGCGAACACGCGGGCCTTTGATGGCAAGTCGCCCCGACCATTTTCGGGCCGCTCAGTTCTGCGCCTGCGACACCTCGCGTTCCATCACTTGCTGACCGGGTCCCTGGTGCCGCGGCTGCCGCCGGCTTCCCGATTCTCCTTGTTCATCGCCAGCCGATGGATGAGCGGCCCGAGGTCCAGGTAGATCGCCTTATTGCGGACCCATTCCGCAGGGATGCGTTCTCCCTGCTGCGGCGTTTGGGTCACGCCGAATGCGTTCGCTTCAAAGCCTGCTGGGAAGATGGCCCAACCCCTGCGATAGCTGAGCCCGCCCAGCAACGCCCAGTACCAACGTGGTCTCGACGTGACCACAGAGGGAGCGTGGAAATCAATGCGCACCGGTTCGAGCAGGATTCCGCTAATCGTATCGAAGCCTCCCGGCTTCGACCCATCAGAGGTCAGCCAGTACACCCCGGCGCCGGACGCGAGGTCGAAGAAATCAGCCCAGTCTGGGCCAATCCCCAGCATCGGCCGCCACGCGACGGCGGGAACGAACGTGGTCAGAACGACCTGATTTCCTCCGGCATACTGATCCTGGCGGGAGGAATAACTCTCCAACCGTCGAAACGTCATGTTGATCGAGCCTCGACGATACACGTCGCGCTGAATCGGACACGCCGACAACGTCACTCCTGCGGAAGCGCCCAGCAACCGCACTTCGCCCGCACGTTCGTACGCGTTGGCGACCTCCTCGAGCGTGCGCGCAACGGTTTTTTCCACTGGTGTTTGGCTCTTGACTCGAGCAAGCTCGTCGGTCAGCTCCTTCGTCTTTCCTCCGAGATCTTGCAGCTTCTGTCCGGTCACCGACCTGGACACCGCAGGCATGCTCGATGCGGTCAGTTCGGCCAGTCGATCGCCGTACTTGGAGTTCGCATCCGGATTCGCCCTCGCGAGTTCGTAGGCAAACGTCAGTTGTTTGGCGGCGGCTTCCAGCAGTGCATCGGTAGGACCTCTCCGGTCGCCGAAACAGAACAGCCGCGTCTCGACTTCCCATCCTCTAAAAGGCCCCGCCCCGCTCAACTCGTCCCACCACCCCCACCAGGCCTGCGCGGGCGGTGGCGCGATGAGCTGAGCCAACAGACAACCCGCAAGCGCAAGACCGAAACGTCGCATCACGGACTCCTTCGTCTACGAAACGTCAGGCGACCGACTACCGATTCCTCGCACGACCGCCTCAGGGCGGCGGTCCGGCTGGCCGAAACCGCGTGAAGATGTTCTCGCGCCGTCCGACCAGGGCGAAACCTGGCGCGCCCTGCTGGATGGTCCGATTGCGCGAGGGCCCAAGCTCCGGGCAGAACAGCAGGATGTCGTCGCCGCGCCTGCCCGTCACATAGCAGTCGGCGCCCTGCCACGCCGCCATGTCGTAAGTGTTGTTATAGGTGACCCGGAACGGCAGGCTGAGATAGATCAGCGACAGCAGGAACACGGCGCCCGCGCCGACACAGATCGCGGCGCCCATCGCATCGCGCCTCGTGCGCGCAAGCCGCCAGGTCACATACCAGACCAGGGCCGAGAACATCATGATCCCGGTGAAGCTCTTGCGATACAGCTCGTGGTACGGACGGTTGGCCGGAGACAGCAATTCGAGCGCATCTGACGGCGCTGTTGCGAAATCGCTCATCAGCGTTCCGAGGAACGACGAGAAGAACCAGAAGCCGCCGATCAGCGACAGGGCCGCAAGCAGCACCGCGATGGATACGCCGATGGTCGGGTCGTTCAGCCGCACCCACCGCGCGGCGTTCTTCACGCCCCGCACAAAGGCTTGCCTCGAGCTCACGGGCACGGCTCGACACGCTCATCGTCAACTGCCGGACGACGAGCAGCGCGGACGCGCCCAGGCCGATGACGAGCAGCGTGATCACCGTCCCGAGCCAGGAACGCAAGCCCCAGATCAACCAGTCCAGGGGAGTCTCGGCGATGAACTCCGACCGGCCAAACGCATGGTTCACTGCCAGCGAGAGGATGAACCCGACCGCGACCGCCGCGAGGAACACGGCGACGACCGTCGACAGGATCCGGACCAATGTCGACGACTTCGACCTCGGCTCGACCTTGACCTCGTCGGCGACGGCGACCAGCGCTTCGAGGAACAGCGCCGCGCTGCCGTAGCGGCGGCCGGGATCGGCGGCCAGCGCCTTGTCGACCACCTGCAGAAAGGTCACCGGCAGCTCGGGCCGGCGCTCGCTCAACAACCGGCGGCGTCCCTGCATGTGCGCGGCGCGAATCTCATCGAGCGTCTGGCCCTCCACGGGATATTCCGACGTCACGAGGTGATAGAGAAGAACGCCGGCGCTGTAAACATCGCTCGTCGCTGACGCCGGTTCGCCGTCGAGTATTTCCGGCGCCATGTACAAAGGAGTCCCCACTACCCTGTTCCTCCCGATCCCTTCCAGCTGGCTGGCGTGCTGTCCAGCGCCAAAGTCCATCAGCACGATGCGCCCCGCTTTTTCGCGCATCACGTTCCGCGCCTTCACGTCGCGGTGTACGAAGCCGGCAAGGTGCACGGCCGCGAGCGCGCGGCATATGTCCTGGCACACCAGCGTCGCCTCGCGGGCGCTCAGCGGACCACGAGCCAGGCCGTCCGCGAGCGTTTCCCCATGAACGAACTCCATGCACAGCGCGATCTGGTCCTCATGCGATTCGACGCTCAACACGCTGACCACATTCGGATGCCGGACCCTGGCGAGCGCGCGCCCCTCACGGAGCAGCCCCTCTTTCAGCCGGGCCTCCGACACGCGTTTGTGCAGCACCTTGACCGCGACTTCGCGCTCGAGCTCCGGATCCCATGCGCGATAGACGCATCCGAACGCGCCTTCTCCAACCTTCTGATCCAGCCGATAGCGTCCCCACCAGGCGGGTCGATCGGTTGCGGCGGCGCCAGCGGCTGGGCCGGGCCCGGTGGTGTCGCTCCCCGGCGCCAGCGGATCGATCACGTCGTCTGTCGAAAAATGAAAGTGCGCGATGTCCTGGAGAACCTTGACGCAGTCCAGCCAGCGCCGCTCGTCGACCGAATTGACCGCGCTCTCGAGGGCGTCCCAATCGATCGGCGTGCGGTCCGCGACCTGTTCGAGCGCCTGGTCGATGACGTTCTCAGGCATTGAGCATCTCGCTGGCAAGGCGTTTCACTGCACGGGTTACCGCCATCCGCGCGGCCGCGGCCGTCGGCTTGTGAAGCACAATCGCCAATTCGTCGTAGCTGTACTGCAGTTCGATGCGGCCGATGACGGCCTCGCGTTCCGGGGGCGTCAGACGCTCGAGCGCCTGTTCGTACCGCTCGAGACTCTGCGTTCCGATCGCCTCCTCGAGCGGCGATGGACCGGGATCGGGGAGGACGTCGGGAAGCGCAATCCGCTCGGGACGACGGTTCGTCTGGCGGATGAGGTCGCGAACGCGGTTCATCAACGCTTGCCGCAGGTATGCCTGGAGCGCGCCTTGATGCCGGGCTTCGAACGCTTCCAGCCTGCTCATGGCGGCGATCACGGTCTCCTGGACCAGGTCGCCCGTGTCGTGCATGGCGCGGGCTGACGCCGGCAGCCGGCCATGCGCCCAGCGACGAAGCGGCGGGATGCACCGCTCCAGCAGCCGATCGAGCGCCGCGCGGTCGCCAATTCGGACCAGTTCGAGGAGATCGATGGTGGCCTCTGACGTCAGAGGCGGGGTGGCGGAGCGGTCCCCGAGGTGCGAGGCCATGACGCTCGGCGGGGCGGTCAGCCCTCCGGCCGCCTCATCATAACCGCCACCTGAGCGGGCTAGCACAACAATGTCCAGGGGTTCCCGGGATTCCGGGAACCCGGTGAACACGCTTGCGCCCATACCAGTAATAACGTCGGTTGGGTCCAATCTGAACGGACTAGCGGCTATCCGGGATTTCAGGGCATGCTAGCGCCGCATCGTGACAGCGTCGTGGTCCTGCAGAATGAACTTGGCTGCCAGAAGACGACGCCCCGAACCGCCTGCGCCATGACCTGCCTCCTCGGTCAACGGCTGCGTTTCGCCGGGATCTCGCACCTGATCGCGGTCCGGTCACCTTCTACCCGTCGCAGAACGACTTCGATGTCATTCGTCGTGCGCTCGAGCTTCAGCACTCCCATAACACACCAATCGTCGTGTTCGCAGTGAGCGCCGGCGAGCGCTACAAGTCGTTCCCGGCGGCACTCGTACCTCGGATCGTCGACGGCGTCCGGGCCGCCGGGCTGCTTCCGGTCTTCGTCGGAAGAACCTACGAACGCTTCGATCGTGAAGAGATGAAGGGTCCAGCAGGCGGCCGGGGTCGTTTGCTGCCACAGCAGCATCAACATGCTCGCGTGGATGGAGCGCAAACCGCAGCTCCTCTTGTATCCGCAATCGCTCTACGACACGTTCATTCGACCGCGCACGCAGTGGGCGATCGGGGTGGACTACCCGGAAACCGTCCATGGACTCTTCGACGAGTACGGCGATCACATGCTCGAGCAGTTTCTGGCGCGTGTGCAACCCTGCGCCACGCTCATGCGGGACGGCCCTGCGACGTGTAATCTGTAGCTCAGGGCGTCCGCGTTACCTTGGCGCCAACGACGCGTACGCTTCAACGAGGCGATCGACGCCTGCTGCGAGGCGCTCCAGGTACGAGCTCGACGGCGGGGCGGCGTCAGAGGAACGGCCAATTGCGCGCAGTTCGCGAGTGGTTTCCAGGCACGCGTCGACGGCACGTTTGGGCACGCGGCCGGTCACGCTTTCTGCCAGCCTTGTCGCAGCATCGATCATCGATTCCAACCCAGCCTTCAGATCCTTCACTTCCCAGTCCGGGCCGGTCCCCAGCAGTTGCGTGACCGCCGTCAACACGTCGCCGGCTGCTGTGGCGCCGCGGCCTGCCCATCCAGCAAACATTCTCTGCGCTCGTTCGAGCGCATTGACGAGTCCTGCTGCCGGCGCGGCGACGTCCGCCGGCACCGGCTGGATCGCGCCCGGCACCTGCGCGACGGTGACGCGCACGGTCCCGAGCATGCTCGCCGGAAGTGATTGTTCCGGTGACGCGACGCGCAGCCCGATCGCTCCCTCCTGCGCGACGACGATGCCGCGGAGCGAAGCGTCGAGCGTCGGAATCGTGTAGCGGCGCCCGTCGGGCACTGTGCGCCTCATGGTTTCTTCGGCGGCAACCATGCTGCGGAGCGCCGCCTCCGCAATCGCCTTGACGGGCATTTCGGACTTCTGCCGCGTCAGCTGATCGAGTTGCTGTCGCAGCGCCAGGTTTTCGGTGATGAGCCGCCCGACCTGGGCGCGCAACAGCTTCAGCTCGGTCTCGGCATCGGACAAGCGGTCGGGCATGTCACTTCTTGATGTCTGGCGGCGCCGGCCGCACCACGGGAACGGATCCGAATGTCATCCGGATCGTGGACAGCTGCCCCGCTTCGATCAGCTTCTCAGGGTCAGGCGGAATAATCGCCGCCTGATCGTTCTCGACGACGATGAAGCCCTTCATCTCGATTTCGAGGCTCTTGATCGTCGCCGCAGTGTCCCCGGTCGAGGGCGTGCGCGCTTCATTCTGCGCGGTTTCAATCACGGTGCGGAATTGCCTGGCAAGATCTGTTGGCAGAATCGGCACTGCTGTCCGCGGCGTGGGAGGCTTCTCCGGCTCGAGTGTCGGCGCCACTTTCAATGCTTCCGCAAGCCGCTCCGTCTGGGGCTTCGCCGTCGAGGTGAATCGATCGTTGAAGGCCTTGATCGCGTTCTTGAGCTCGTCGGCGGATCGCGCTCGCTCGGCGGCAGCGGCGAATTCATTCTGCAGTTTCACCAGCTGCTCGTGGGCGTTCACGGACTCGGCAAGCAGCTTGACCAGTGCTTCCACACGCGGGTCCATACGTTACCTCACGCAAACCGCTCACTTGACGATTTGTCCGGTCGCATCGTCGACGACCACGAGCGCGAGCCGCTTCACGGTGTCGCCTTCGAAACGATACTGGAGGACGAACCAGGTGCGCATCTGCCCATTGAAATTCGCTGACAAACGCGCGTCGGCGTCGGCCGTCAGTTTCGGCTTCGCGATGTCGAGCACTTTGTCGCGCGTGAGGCTCGGCGCGACGCCCTCGCCTCCGGGCGGGGGCACCGGAACCAGCTTCAGTTTCAGCTTGCTCGCGGCGTTGACGTCGAAGCTGAAATGGTTGTTGTACGCCGCGTTGACGGGCTGGAGATGGATCTGACGCAAGATCGGCGCCCGCACGAGTGTCCCGGACGCCGGCGCGGTGGCCGGCGGCGGCTCCTCTTCGAGCGCAATCGCCATCGTCAGCTCGAGCTCCGCGACTGGAATCTGGTAGAACGTGCCGGTCAGGCCGGTGTCGGCGAGCAGCGGATCCTCGGCGATCTCGCGCTGGCTTTGGAGCGCGAAGCGATCGAGCTCCCGCTGAGCTCTGGCGATGCCGGTGCCGAGTGACACGATGACCTGCTCCATCGGCGCCGACAACATGTCGGTGACGCGTTTGATCTCGTCTGCCATATGTCTGCTCCTTCGACTAGCCCGAGATCGTGACGACGGGCGGCTGAACGAGGTTGTTCACCGTCACGATGCGCGGCGTCAGACGCGGCGGAGGCGGAACCGGCTTGAGCGTCGCACGCAGCACGCTTGACCCTTCCGCGTTATAGGAAAACGTATTCGCCGTGCGGTAATTGACCGGCGAGGCGAACGCACGCATCAGGATGCCTTTGACGGGCACGTTCGAACCGCCGGCGGACGGAGTGGTTTCCTCGGTGCGTTTGATCGAAATCGACAGCTTCACTTCGATCTGCGCCTCGGTGAACTGGTAGAACGTCGGCAAGAGGCCGGCTTGCAGCAGGCTCATCGACACGGGCGGGACGCCGCTCGCCGTCACGTTCGCGCCCGTATACGGGACCTTCTTGCCTCCACCGATATCGACCTCACGCGTGACCGCCGAGATGACCTCGGTGATTTCGGGAACGACGTCAACCTTGTTCGCCACCAGGAACTCCAACGTTTCGATGGAACTGCGGTCGAGCGCCAGCTGCCCTTCAGCGATCGCGAACGCGAGGTTGCGCACCAGATCGGCAAACGGAATGTCGAGCAGTTCCTGACCTATAGCCATGCCGTCCTCCTAAGCGATTCGTCCGATTCGATCGCCGGGCAGCGCCAGCGCGCGGCGCACGACGAGTCCGAACTGTGTTGGCGACGTCTGACGGGCGACGGCGCGTGCAAGAAACGGTTCGCCGTTCCAGTGCGCCGCGGTCCATCCTACGCCGGCGTCCCGCAGAACGAGGGCCGTCCGCTCGCACCAGCTGACTTCAGTCGGCG
This sequence comes from uncultured Acidobacteriota bacterium, assembly GCA_963825245.1. Taxonomy (GTDB): domain Bacteria; phylum Acidobacteriota; class Vicinamibacteria; order Vicinamibacterales; family CAVVIG01; genus CAVREM01. Next base: position 600,483 of record CAWGSJ010000003.1, on the reverse strand, counting down.
CACCCCATTCGGTGACGAACAACGGGTGCGACCGGCTCAGCGCTCGCATCGCGATCAACGGGCTCTCCAACCGCGGAGAGAGCTGAGCGGCGTACACGAGATTGGGCACCGGCCCGCTCTCGGTTCCGATGATCGGGAAGCCGGACAGATCCGTCGCCCAGTTCAGCCCGCTGACGATGCACAGCGCACGCGGATGAAGCCGCCGCAGCTCGGCGACGATCAGCCTGACCCACAGCGCCCACAAATCCCAGTCGGTGTCGAAGCCGGTGAGATCGTCGGCGAGCGCGGCGTGCGGCGACGTATAGAGATCGAACAGCACAGCCGGCTCGTCGCTGTAGCGCGCGCCGAGCAGCTGCCACATGCCGACCGTGTCGTAATCCGGCTGCGGTGCGATGACGTTCGGCGTCGGTCCACCGGCGGCCGCTGGCAACGTGCCGAACACCGTTGATTCGTCCAGCCGCCGCAGCGACAGGATGGTGTATGCGCCGCCCTCGGCGGCCCGCCGGACGATCCAATCGAGATCCTGGAGGTAGTGTGCAGCGGACCACGTGCCTGACCCGTTCAGGACGCGCTGCCGATTGATCGACACCCGAATGACATTCGCGCCCCACTCGAGGATCGCGTCGATCGTGCTCTCGGTGATCCCGGCGCCCGCGGCGAATCCCCGTTCGGGATCCGGCGGGGCGCTGTCCATCCCCAGCATGCTGATGCCGCGCAGCAGCACGGGCTGGCCGTCGAGATTGACGATCCGGTTCTTGTCGACGATGAGCCAGGGCAGCGCGCCCGACAGGACGCCGCTGGGAATCCGTGCCTGAAGCGGGTCGCGGCCGGGAGGCGCGGGCTTCGCTCTTGGCTTCGGCTCCTCGCGGGCAGCCGGGCGCCCTCCGGCCCGTTCTGCAGCGCGTTCTGAGGCCCGTTCTGCAGCGCGTTCCGAGGCCCGTTCCGCATCGCGGCGCTCAGCGAGCCGACCGTCACGCACCGATTGCCGGCGCGCCTCGCTCGCCTCCGCCTGCTGCTGCTCCGCGCGTTTCATTTGCAGGGCGGCCTCGCGGCGATCCTCAGCCCGATTGGCGTCGCGTTCCGCATCCCGTCGGGCATCTCCGACCGATTGACGACGCGCTTCGCTCGCCGCCTCGCGCCGCTCATCCTGTCGTGCGCGCGCGGCAGCGGCGCGTCGATCGGCGTCCCCCTGATCAGCGCGGCGGCTGTCCGGCCGCTCATCATTCTCCCGCCGTTCCTCGGCGGCCTGTTGTTTCTCACGCCTTTCGCGCTCTGCATTCTGTTCACCCTGCCGTTGCTCACGCTGTTCGTCCTCGTGCCGGTCGATCGCCGCCTGCTGCTGCAGTTCCTCGCGCCGTTGTGCATCGCGCGCGGCCTCTTCCTGGTCATCCCGCCGTTCCTGACTGTTCGCGGCGCGCAGCGCCTCGAGCCGCGCGTCGCGCCGAACCTGCTCACGCACCGCCGACCGCCGCTCGCTTCGGAGCTGCTGCCGGACTCGCGAGCGGAACGCCTCGCGCCGCTGGCGTTCGGCTTCGTCGGCTGCTTCGAACGCCTGCGCCTGGCGCAGCGCCTCCTGCCGCCGCTCCTCCTCGCGGTCGCGTTCGCGCTGCTCCTCTTCGCGGCGCTCGACCTCCGCCTCGCGCTTCTGCTCCTCGCGCGCGCGCACCCGCTCCTCTTCCCGCCGCTGCTTCGCCCGCTCCGCGTCGCTTGGAAAGGCCATGGCCCTTACGGTGGCCCGAGGCCGTCGTTGTAGGTCAAAAAGCTCGCGGTGTTGAACGAGAGCTGCTTGAGTTCGTCGATCGCAAACTCGTCGTACTGCGGGTTGAACGTGACGCCGACGCCGCCGATCGTCTCCGAGCCGGTGAGGCGATTGGCGGTCTTGAATGCGGCGCCGAGCAGGGCTCCATCCTGGTAGCGATCGTAGTACTTCCATTCGCCGCCGCCCGTGGGATTCGGATCCTCGAGCGCGGCCACCGTGTCGCCCTCGCAGTTCTCGCGAACCATCCCGGCCCAGGCCGCCGCGGCTTCGGTCCATCCACGCTGGTTCGCCCCTTCCCATGCCTCGAGAAGGGTTTCGCCCTTGCGCAGCCTCTCGCTGAAATCCGTGATGATCTCGACGTCCCGGCCACCGCTGGGCGAGCGATACCAATAGCCAAGCACGCCGCGCAGTCCGGCGTTGACGCGAAAGATCCGGTCGTACCACGCCCAGCCGGGGTGATAGGTTTCAAGGACGACGCGCTTGCTCGCGGTCAGCCCCGGGACCGATGCGCTGCTGCCGTGGATCTCCCGATGCCAGGTCGTCAAGTGGGTGCGCTCACCGGCCGTGAGCGCGAGCCCTCGCGAATAGTGCAGCCCGAGCACCGCGCAGCCCGCGATGATCAGCCAGCGTGGACTATTGCGCCAGACCGGACGAAACGACGGCGACCAGAGATTCGCAATGTAGCGAGTCCCCTTCGTGTCGTCGTCGTCGGGATGGTACCAGAGCTGACCGTGCCGCCAGGCGTGGCTCGAGACGTACAGCAGGTCGGCCCAGTGTCCGCCGGCGCCGCCCGATTCGATCACAGTCGCGATGAGGTCGGCCTGCGCCTGCGTCGTCGCGCGCCACGCTTCGATCAGCCCGTTGCGGAACGTGCCGGAGATCGCCGACAGGGCGGCCAGCGGCTGCAGGTCGCCGCTGATGTTTCGGGGCGCGTAGTGAGTGATGAGAGGACGCTGGACTCCGTCCTTGAACGTCTTGCCGTCCGCCGTCTTGGTTCCGTCGATCGCGAGCAGCTTGAAACGGCGGTTCGCCCGTCGATCGACGAAGCCGATGGCGAAATCCATGGCCAGGTCTTTGACGAACGCCGGCTTCAACAGCCATCCGTTGAACGCGTACAGCGATTCGGAGTCGGAGCCGTCGTTGAACACGGCATCCTCGAAGCCCATGTCCTGGAGCCGCTTGCGCAGCGCCGCCATGGGCATCGCATTCGTGCTCGACGTAAAGGAAAAATTCTCCTGGACGAGGAGCAGGATCAATCCGAGATTGCGTTCCACCGCGATGACACCGCGTCCGACGTCGGCGCCGCGGTCGTAGATGCTCTGAGCCCAGGCCGTCAGTGGCGTGACCGGCGCGCCGCCGAGTAGCACCGGCCCGAGCCCGCCGAACGCCGCCCGCGAGTCAGGTTCCGCCGTGCCTGGATTGCCGCGGCCGACACGGAAGCCCGCGATGCTGGCGGCGTTCCAGAGATGTGATACGTAATAGCGCGTCGTGTGCGAATCGGCGTTGATCACGTCGCCTTCGCGTACGACCTGGCCTTCCGTGTCGATGCCGACCGCGCCCGAAAGGAACTGACCGTTGATGACCGCGTCCGGCTTGCGCGGCATTTTTTCGACCGTGCTGGTCAGGCCGAATTCGTGGCACTCGACCACGGTCATGTCGAAGCGGGCCGCGTCGAGGACCATGAAGCGAAAATCGCCGTCGCGGCCCTGAACGACGCCGCCCGCATCCAGCTGCTTTCTCGCGAGCTCCGGAAAATCGTTCCGCTTCAAGGCGTTCTTGCCGCGAAAAGCCGCGACCGGACTTCTCGCCGGCCGCGCCGGCAGAATGCCGACGGTAACCGACGGCGCGCGCGTCGCATCGACGTCAGCGACCGAGGCCTGCGGCTTTCCCAGCTTTGCGTCGCGCGACACGATCAACCGGTAGTAGAGGCGGCTGCTGGTGCGCATCCGCGCCCACACCTCCGGCGGCAGCTTGTAAGTCGCCTTACCGGTCGGCGCCTCGAGGTGCTGGCCGGCGACCCGTGGAGACGACGACGCGCCGCGCGCCGTACGCAGGTCGCCAGACCAGCTGTCGAAAAAATTCGCCGGCGTCCGGCGAGACAGGTTGGCGCCGTTGAACAACAGCGGGTCGGTCGCGACCTGCACGGCGTAGTACCGCAGACCTCCCGTTTCGACGCGGAAATCTGGCGGCGCGCCGAGAGGCGCGAGACTCGTCTGAGTCGGCGTGATCCGCATGCGCTACGCGATCGTGACCGTCGGCGGCGTTTTGGTCGCGTCGATCGTGATGAAGCGCGGCACCAGCCGCGCGGGTGGCGGCACCGGTTTCAGCGTCGTACGCAGCAGGCTCGATCCTTCTGCCGAGTACCAGTAGCTGTTCGACGACTTGTAGTTCACGTGCGAGCTGAACGTGGTCGAGACCGACGCGGAGCCGAACAGGAAGCCGCCGCTCGCCTCCGCGCTCACCTCGAGCGAGGCGCCGAACTCGAACTCCGATGTGCCCGAGGTGCGATGTGAGATCGAGATCTTGACCTCGATGATCGACTCGGTGAACTGGTAGAACGTCGGCAACAACCCCGCCTGCAGCAGGGTGTAGGTCGCCGTGTCGCCGAGCTCCGAGCGTACGTTGATGCCCGTCACTGGCACCGTGCCCCCGCCGGCGTTCACATTCTTCGGAGTCCCGAACTCAATGATCTCGAAGATCTCGGGAATGACTCTCACCGTCGCCTTGGCCAGCGCTCTCGCCGTCTCGATCGACGCCGCGTCGAGCTTGCGCTGCCCCTGCGCGATGGCGTTCGCCATCTTGAAAATCATGTCCGGGAATGGCACATCCAGCAGTTCTTGGCCGATCGACATTCATCACCTCCGAAATCGTGGTTGCGAACCGGGGATCGAAACCTACGCTCAACTTCCGCTGTCGTCACGCGCCGGCCACTTCAACGGACGATAACCGGGCGGGAAGCTGGGCTCCGCCGACTGTGCCGTGTGGCCACGGCTGTTGAACTGCAGCGCGACGTTTTGCGCGAACAGCTGGCGCAACGCTGCCGCACCCGGGGCGTTCGGATTCAGCGTGACGCCGCCCACAAACTTGACGAACTGATGCGACTGCACCGCGCCCAGATACCTGTCGTCGAAAGCCGCGATGAGCGATCCGTGCGTGGTCGCCATCAGGATGAACCCGCTCATGCGCGCGACGTGTTCGGCGATCACTTCGCGCGCGTCGGCGCTGGCGTTGTCAATCGGATGAATCAAATAGACCTGCATGGGCATATGAACGTCTCCGCTGTGCCGTTCGCAGCCTACGTTGCTGTCGCGACGAGCATCTCGCGCGCTCGCGCGCAGATTTGCGCCGCCACGCCTTGATCGGTCAGGACGGAACGGCAGCGATCGGCCGCCTGGTCAAGCGAGTCGACCGTCAGCTCCGGCCACAGGCGGACCTGGTCGCGCTGGCTCCTCACGCCGACGCACGGCACGCCGAGCTCGGCGGCGTGCAACGGCAGCGAGGGATCCTTACCGCCCATGTCGAGGGCGAGCGTTGTCGCCGCCAGATACCGCCGCCACGCCTCGCTGTCTGCCGGAACGGCCTTGAACCGCACGGTCTCTGCCGTGATCGGATCGATATCGACCGCGAGTGGTTCGCATGACCAGACTTTCAGACCGGGGAAGAGGCGGCTCAACGTGCGAACCAGGCCGATGTCGGCTTCGCCGGCGGCGTAGACGCAGCCGATCAACCGTCTCTTCGCGAGCGTCGGATCCGACGCCGGAAGCGTCGTCGGAATGCTCAGCATGCGGTCGGAGGCCTGCGCGTCGTGGAACACCTCGGCCGTCAGCTTTCCCGCCTGGCTTTCGACGATGTCGATCGTGATGCGCACGTTGTCGCCCGCGGTGGGAAGCGCCCGCTGAACGGTAGCGGCGAGGCCCGCGCCCGCCGGTTGACGTGGACCGACGGTGACGCGCGCCGCCGGAGCGCGCCTGCCGATGGCCGCCCGCAGCCGCGGAACCTCACGGTGCAGCAGATCGCGCCATTCGTCGACGACGCGGCGCCAGTCGTAGCGCTCCGCGAACCGGCGTGACGCGTCGGAAGCTGCGCGCAGGCGCTCGCGGTCGCCGTACAACTGCTCGAGTTTCGCGACCGCATCGTCGACGTCGATCAGCGCCCGCCGCAATCCGAACTGGTCTTCGATGAAGTGTTTGACCTTGATTGGCTCGCCGTGCCCGCGGGTCAGCTCACGGCTGGCGGTGTAATCGCTCGCCAGCGGAGGTACGCCGGCCGATGCCGCCTGCAGCGTCGGCAGGCCGAACCCTTCGCCGAGCGAGGCAAGCAGATGGACGTCGGCGGCTTGATAGATCTCCACGAGCCGCGCGAGCGGCAGACCGTCTTCGATCGACATGCCGTCGGTGATCCGGACCTTGTCCTGCAGCCCGAGAAACTCGATGTCGGCCTTCAGATCGTACGAATAGTCGGGCGCGCGCGAGCTGGGATCGCCCGGATCGGTGTGCAGGTGGAGCACGACATCGTGTTTGCCGGCCGAGAAGCGGCGGAAGATGTCGAGGAGGCGCGGCAATCGTTTCCGCGGCTGGTTGCGCGCGTCGGACAGAATCACGAACTTCCCGTCATATCCCAGCGCGCGCTTGGCCTGCGTCCTTGTTGCGCGGCGGCGTGAACAAGTCGGTCGCCACACCGTGCGGGATATAGGCTGGTTCGATGCCGTTGACGCGGGTCACGTCGCGGCCGTACTCGCTCATCGCGATCGGAAGGTCGACGGTTTTCAGGATCTGCACCCAACTCGGCGGCAGCCGGCCGCCGCCCATGTCGCCGTCGATCGGGTAGTACAGCGCCCACGGGATGCACGCGGTGCGGAGAAACGTCGCGATCGACGGCTCGGTGATGAACGTCAGCCACCAGACGTCGGCGAGCGCTACGAGCACGTCGGGCTGTATGCGTCGCAGGTAATGCAGGAGGACATCGGCGCCGAAGCCGTCGTGACGCACCGGATAGAGCGTGCAGCGTCCCCACGGCACCGGCTCGCCGCGGGCCTGCCAGCCGAGGATCGAGACCTGGTCGCCATGTTCGGCGAGGCCGGCGCACACGAATCGCGTCACATTGCCGAAGCCGGAGGGTGATGTCGGGCTGTCCGACATCCAAAGAATCTTCATAAGAAAGCAGGCACTGTACGAGCGCGGATCAGGCACTGTCAATTCAATTGCTGAGCGTGCGAACGGATTTTACGTAGCAGCCTGTCGCGCAGTGTGCGTTATCGACGCACATGTCAGGTGTTCGCTGTAGTTCCTCCCTGGATTGGAAAATGGGATCGCGCGGATGGCAATCGGACTGGACGCTCACTTCACGCAAATATTGACGCCTGAGCTTGGCGAACGGTCCCGCTTCATTCAGAATGTGGCGCCCCACATCTGATGAGCCGCCCGAAGGCGGCACAACTCTTTCGTACGGAGCACACCGTGAGCACCACGATCACAAACTACGATGGCGGGATCACCACCACTCCACAGCAGCACGTTCATCCGAAGAGCGTTGCAGAGCTGCAGGAGATTCTGCGCGATCGACAGAAGTATCCCGGCCCGGTTCGGGCCATGGGGAGCAATCACTCGCTCACGCCGTGCGCCGCGTCCACCGGCACGGTGGTCAGCATGGACGGCTTCACCAGGATCGTGAAGATCGATCCCGCCAGGAAGACCCTCACCGCGCAGGCCGGACTTCAGCTCGTGGACGCCGCCGCCGCGCTCCGAAAGAAAGATCTGCAATTCATGCTGAACATCGAGATTGGCAACATCACGCTCGGTTCAGCCGCGTGCTGCCAGACGAAGGACGCCCTCGATGGCATCGAGCTCGGGCAGGTCAACTCGTACGTGACCGCTATCAAGTGGGTGAGTCCGTCGGGTGAGCTGATGGAGGCCTCCGAGACCAGGAATCCCGAGTTGCTGCCGTACATCAGGGCGAGCTATGGCCTGGCGGGCATCGTCTACGAGGTCACGTTCAAGCTCAAGCCTCTCGAGATCATCAGCTTCGACTACGACGTCCACGACGTCGACGATCTCAAGGATTCGACGATCAAGAAGGCGATCTCTTCGAACCAGAGCATCGTGTTGTGGACGATCGGCGACGACATCGTGATTCAGACTCGGAACAAGGGCAAGAAACTGAAGCACGAGTGGCTGGCCGACGGGAGGGAATTTGGATGGAACTTCCTCGGCGCCTACGCTGGCCGCGGCCTGCGCGATCGTTTCGGCGGCTCCGGTCCCGGCAAGATCAAGGAAGGACTCGGGTCGGGACTCGAGCTCGCGTTCTATCGTCTGCTGAGTGCGGGTGGCGGTTTCACGCTGCAGGGGCCGGACAAGACGATCAACTACTCGAAGACACCGCAGTCAGCCCGATACGCCTTCACGTTCTGGGCGTTCCCGCGCGCGAACTACGTGAAGAACATCAAGGACTACGTGAAATGGGCTGACGACTACTACAAGCGGAAGAAGTTCCGCTGCAATATGCCGTTGGGGTCGTACTTCATCAGGAAGGACCGGAGCTCGCTGCTCTCGTACACCTGGGACGGCGACATCATCTCGCTCGACCCGATTCACGCGCCAAGCGAGCGGGAGCCGGACGCGTGGCCGACATTCCTGAAAGCCTTCAACGAGTGGGCGCATCAGCGCGGCGGCATCCCGCTGCTCAATCAGAGCCCGTTCGTGAAGAAGGAACATGTGGTCGCGGCCTACGGCGACAGGTGGCAGAAGCTGGGCGACTGGCTGCGAACGGTGGATCCCGATCGGCGCATGGTCAACGAGTTCTTCGCCGACCTATTGCCGTAAAAGGCCCAGTCGTCACACTTCCGGCCAAGGAGAATGGTATGGCTCTAATGGACAAATACGGCGACCTTTTCGCGCTGGCAAACCAAATCGGGCTTCAGAATCCCGATGTGAAGGAAGAGGGCGGCAAGATCCGAGTTTCGGGCCAGACGGAATACCAGCTCGACGCGAATCGCCTCTGGGACAACATCAAGACCCATGCAGGATGGGAAAACGATGTCGTGGCCGACATACAGGCGCGGCGATCGGACGTGTTCGGCGTCCACACGGTCGCCTCCGGCGACACGCTCTCCAAGCTGGCGAAGGTCTATCTCGGGGACGCTGGCCGCTACATGGATATCTTCAACGCGAACAAAGACAAGCTGTCCAATCCCGACATGATCAAGGTTGGTCAGAAGCTGAATATTCCCGCCCGCTGACCAATCAGCTCGTTCTCGTCAACGGCAGTCTTGGATTTGTCTCGCGCCGCCCCGATGGCCGGGTGTTTTCCGTGATCGGCTTTACGATCGCCGGCGGCAGGATCGTCGAGATGGATATCCTTGCCGATCCAGAACGTCTCAGCCGACTCGATCTGTCGGCCATCGAGGAGTGAGCCGAAGTCTGTGGGCGATCGCCCGCGAGATGTCGTCCTTGATCGCGCCGATGTCAGTCAACTCACGATCGATCCGATCCGACCAAAGCGATTTCTCGCCTGGGACCTGCACGAGCTGGATATCGACGCGAATGCGACTGCCCGAGCGGAGGACCGACCCTACGACGATCAAGTTCACAGCGAGCTGCTCGGCCACTTCCGTCAAGTCGCGAGGTTTGTCTTTGAACGCCGTGCGTGACCGCACCCCAAGTCCATCGATGACCGCCAGCGTGCGGATGATCTCGTCCGTCAAGCCTTCGGCGAATTCCTCGCCGCCAGGCTCCGCATTGAGATTTTCGAGCGGCAGGACGGCGAGCATGGGTTGTGCTCCCGCGGGCAGCGACTCTCGCTCGGAACTCCCGGACGCCGCGCCGGCTGCCGGAGCGCTCGACCAGCCGAGCGCCAGGCCTGCGACCATCGCGAGATTGATAAGTCCTCCATAGATGGCCGTGAGCTCTTCTGCAAGGACCTTCGCGGTCGGCTGTCGCCGGCTGGGCTCAGAGTCCAACGCGCGAGCGATCACCAGCGCGAGCGCTCGCGGCACATCGGATCGCAGGCGCCTCACGTCCGACGTCGTTCGACCCTGGTGGGCCGCGTACAGGTCCGGGAGAGTCTCGCCCCCGACCGGGTGGGTACGGGTCAATAGGTAGAAAAGCACCACGCCGACGCTGTAGATGTCGGTCGACACTGACGGAGGGCGTCCTGCGAGGAGCTCGGGAGCGAGGTAGAGTGGCGTGCCGGACAGCCCGGGCGCTTCACCTGTCCGCGCATCGTACCCGGTCCCAAAGTCCATGAGGACGACGCGTCCGTCCCGCGCCAGCATGATGTTGTGCGGTTTGACGTCGCGATGAAGAAGACCCGCGTCGTGCACCGCACCGATCGCGCCCGCGAGCTCGAGTCCAATCCGGACGGCGTCCGCCGGGCTGAAGGCGCGACCGCGCTCCATGGCCTGCTGCAACGTCTCTCCATCGATCAGCTCCATCCACAGGCCGACGCGATCGTCGATGCGGTCGGCGCCGTAGACGGACACGACATTTCGATGATGGACGCGGGCCAGCAGCCGCCCTTCTTCGAGGATTGCGGCTCCCGCGTCGGGCAGCGAGCGATCTTCGGGGAGGAGCTTCAGGGCGACGTCACGATCGAGCTTCGGGTCCCAGGCCCGATAGACCTCACCGAACGCACCGAAGCCGATTCGTTCCCGTAAGCTAAGGTGCCCCCACGCAGTCGGCGCCGGCTTCGAGCTCCCGGGCCGCGCCGCATCGTCGACTGGCACCGATCCCGACGAACGCGACGTATCTGCGTTCCGGTACAGCTCGGCGATGCGTGCGAGGGCGCGAAGATACGGGACGAGTGAGCGGTCGCCGGCGATATTCGATTCCGCCGTCCTCCAGTTCACTGCGCGGCCGTCGAGGATGGCGCCAGCCAGATCTTCGGCCGCCCGGTCACTCACGCAACGCCCGCATCTCTTCCGCCAGTCGGACGAGCGCCCGTTGCGCGGCCTTGCGAGCGGCATCTGCCGTCGGTTTTCCGAGCACCTGGGCCAATTCCTCGTAGCTGTAACCCATCTCCACTCGAGAAACAATCGCTTCCCGCTCCTCCGGTCGCAACCGCTGGAGCGCCGCCTCGTAATGTTCGAGGGTCTCGCTGCCAATCGCCTCCTCGTCGGGTGATGCAGCGGCGGTCAGGTCGAGGCCATCGAGACTCGCCAGATCTGGTTGCCGCCCTTTTCGACGGAGCTCGTCCCGGACCCGATTGACGATCGCCTGGCGAAGGTACGCCTGGAGCGCCCCTACGCCGCGAGGGTCGAAACAGTCCAAGTGCTTAAACGTCCGGAGGAGGGTGTCCTGGACAAGATCGTCTGTGTCGGACAGGTCGCGCGCCCAGTGCGGCAGCCGACCCCGAGCCCAGCGCTGAAGCGGACCCAGATGACGGCGGAACAACTCTTCCAACGCGAGGTCGTCGCCGTTCCGCGCTCGATCGAGCAACGTGAAGGTCGATTCTGGCGCGCTGACGGAGCGGTCATCGTCGGCCATAGGTCATGCCCGGGAACGGACGAATCTTAGCAACATCTCGAGCCTTCTGACTCTGGCCCACCTCTTCAGTAGTCCGACTTTCAATCAATGGGCGTTTCAAGGTGTGGAAGCCGGTCACGCATTCGTGGACCGTTCTCCCTTCCAGAAAGAGGAGTCAACCATGCCAGCAGGACAAGCGATCCGAACGATCACGGCTTTGGGTGCTCTCGCGTTCGCTCTCCCCGTGCCGCTGTACGCCGATGCGGTCACTGTCTGGAACCACAACGCCGGTGTGGCCGCCACAGCGGCCTGCCTCGCTCCCCTCAACAACCCACTCCACGAATCGCGCATCTACGCCATGATGCACGTCGCCATCCATGATGCCCTCAATGCGATTGACCGCCGCTCTCGTCCCTACGCGTTTGATGCGCAGGCACAAGCGGGCGCTTCTGCCGATGCCGCAGTTGCGGCGGCGGCGCGAGATGTGCTGGTCGCGCTCATCGCTCAACTGCCTCTCGAGCTCCACACTCAGGCGTGCATCGATGCAGGTGTCGCCAGCGTCCAAACCGCCTACACAGCGGCGCTCGGCGCCATCCCGAATGATCAGGGCAAGGTGTTGGGCATTCAGGTGGGACAGGCCGCTGCGGCCGCCATCCTCGACCTGAGGGCCCAAGACGGCGCGGTTGGACCATTTCTTAATTTTGCGTGCCCGCAGGACACGAATCCGGGGGAGTACCAGTGCACACCGGGTACTCCGTTCATCGCCTTCCAGGTGTGGGAAAACGTCGTTCCCTTCGTCCTGAAGACCAGCTCACAGTTCCGCCCGGGGCCGCCCTACGCCCTGGGCAGAAAGAAGTACACGGCCGACTTCAACGAAGTGAAATCTCTTGGTGGCGATGATGTCACCACTCCCAGCGCACGCAGCGCCGACCAAACCGAGATCGCCCTCTTCTGGTGGGAAAGCTCCCCGCTGAAGTGGAATCGGATTGCCAGAACCGTTTCCGGTGACCGGGGACTCACTCCGTGGGAGAACGCCCGACTGTTCGGGCTGCTCAACATGGCTCTTGCGGACGGCTACATCGCGATGGTCGATTCCAAGAACCATTACAACTACTGGCGACCGGTTACAGCTATTCAAAACGGGGACACGGATGGCAATCCAGACACTCTTGGTGACTCGACGTGGACACCGTTGCGCGGGACGCCTCCGAACCAGGACTACGCCTCAGGTCACTCGATTGAAGGGGGTGCGGGTGCTGAAGTGTTGAAGCAGTTCTTCGGCACCGACAAGATCAACTTCCACGACTGTAGCGCGTCGCTTCCTGCCGGTAGTACCTGCAGCGATGCGACGCCGATACTCCGCTCGTATACGAGCTTCTCCCAGGCGGCGGCCGAGAACGCGTATTCGCGCATCCTCATCGGGTATCACTTCCGTAAATCGATCGAAGAAGGGACGGAATACGGTCGAAAAATCGGCCGGCGCGCCGCCAACCTCTTCCTGCGCCCTGTGCACTGACTGCGTTCCGCGGGCCGAGCGATGTCAAGGACGGAGGAATGAGACTCATGCTCGCCATCATCCGGCGCGCGGCGGGGCTGTGTCTGTTGCTCGTGATCAGCGCGTGCGGCGAGGAACCGCCGTCGACCGCTTCTCGGGCCGTCCGGTGCAGGGCGCGACCGTCTGGGTCTGGCCGTTCACGTTCGAGCGGGTACGCGGCTGGCCTCCTAGCGGGATGCGGAAGACGCCGTCGGACGGCGCCGGACGGTACACCATCTCGGGTCTCCCGTCTCGGGCCTGTCTGGGTCAGCACGGCGCAAACCTGGGGAGACGCATTTCGCGCCCCGTACGTGCACCAGTGCGTGACGTCGGTGACGATCGAGGGCGACGCGACGTTGGACATGACCATCTCTTCTACGGCGGATCTTGTCGCGCTCAACGCGTCCACGGGTCCAACGTCCCCAGATTCGCGAGTCGTATCCGGCACGGTATTCGAAATCACCTCCAACGGCCGGCAGCCGGTCGGAAACGCCTGGGTGGGGTGGGAAGCGTCTGTAATGGACGGCACTGTGGCCGAGACAATAACCGACCCCGCGGGGCACTATCGCGTCTGCGGTCTGCCACGGGAGCGAATCACCCTGTTCGCCGCACCAGCATCCGGCAATGTGGTCTCCGCCTCGGTCGATGCTGGTTCGGATGCGATTGTGGATATCGAGATCGCGCGGAAGTGACACGGAGGATAGAATCTTCCGATGAATGCATCTCTGACCGGAGCCGAATTCAAGAAGCAGCTGCGTGCAGGTGGAACGAAACTGGGACTATTTCTGAACTCTCACAGTCCGACCGTCGCCGAGCAACTCGCGCACAGCGGCTACGACTGGCTGCTGGTGGACACGCAGCACGGGCCGATGGGCAACGAGAGCCTCTCTGGCATGCTCGCCGGCATCGCCAATGGCGGTGCGACCTCGATGGTACGGGTCGGCGGCTACTCCGATCGCCCGTGCATCCAGCAGTCTCTCGACATGGGCGCCGACGGCGTGCTCGTCCCCTACATCAACACTGCGGACGAAGCGCGCGCGGCCGTGAGCTGCTGCCGCTACCCGACTGCCGGTACGCGGTCGGTGTACTTTCCGCAGCGCAGCATGAACAAGGGTGGACTGCTGGGCTACGCCGGTGCGGCGAACGACAACGTGATCGTCGCTCTCCAGGTCGAAACCGCCGACTGCATCAAGAACATCGACGAGATTGCCGCGGTCAAAGGCGTCGACATCCTGTTCCTCGGCCAGAACGACCTGTGCATGTCGATGGGGCTCTACGAGAAGTACCAGTTCCCGGACATGTACACGTCACCGGAGCTCGGCGACGCGACGAACAAACTCGTTGCCGCGGCGAAGAAGCACAACATCATCCTCGGTGTCTTTCTTTTCGGCACGTCCCGCGTCGCAGAATTTATCGACAAAGGGTTCGGCTTCATTAGCGTCGGTAACGATCTGCATCACATCCTCACGCAGGCGGGCGCTTACGTGAAGGACGTTGAAGCGATCACCGGAACAGGCGGTGCGTGGGCACACCGGCCATCAGCGTTGCTTTAGTCTAGCCGCCAGACGTCCGCTCGGCGGCGGCGGGTCTCTCCGTGACCGGCAGACTGATTGACCGCGGCAAAACGGATTTTGCGCCGCCCTGTTCTTCGCCTTGGAGCAGCGCATCCAGGCTGGGGTACGCGTAAATCGTCGGCGCGTGATTCTGCATCAGAATGGGAGACACTGGAGATTGGCTCCCCAGGCTGAACTCGCAACCTCACACGGTGTGCACGGTACGCGACTCGGTCAGTGCCGCCCGCAGCGCTGCGCTCACGCGATCGAGCGCGGAGATCCCGTCGTCGATCATCGCGTTGCCGAAGAAGCCATGGATCTGGCCGTCGTAGCGCACGAGCTCGACTGTGACGCCGTCGGCGGTCAGCCGTGCCGCGTACGCTTCGACTTCGTCGCGCAGGGGATCAAACTCTGCCGTGACCGCGATGGCGGGCGGCAAGCCGGCGAGCGTGGCAGCACGCAGCGGCGACGCGAGCGAACGGGTGCCGTCGTCCACCTTCTCGAGGTATTGGGTCCATAACCACACCATCGCATCCCTGGTCAGGAAATACCCGTCGCCGTAGTCACGATAGGACGGCGTGTCGAAACTGTGGTCTGTGATTGGATAGACGAGCGCTTGAAACGCGAGAGACGGCCCTCCCTGATCGCGCGCCAGCTGCGAGACGACAGCCGCGAGATTTCCGCCGCTGCTGTCGCCGCCGACGGCAATGCGATCCGCGTCAACACCCAGATCGGCCGCATGGTCCGCAATCCATTTGGTGACCGCGAAACAATCGTCGACCGCCGCCGGAAACTTGGCCTCCGGGGCGAGGCGGTAAGCTACGGAGATCACGCGGCAGCCGGCGCGATTGGCGATCCCGCGACACGTGAAGTCCGCTGTGTCGAGGCTTCCGAACACCCATCCGCCCCCGTGAAACCACACCAGCGCCGGTAGCCGTTCCGATCCGGCGCCGGCCGGAGTGTAGATCCGCACGGCCACGTCACCCGCTGGACCCGGGAGGTTTCGGTTGACGACCTCGCCCACGGAATCGCCTGCTGGACGGGGAAATGAGGCGATCAAGGCCCGCAGGTCGGCCGGATTGCCACCGAACGACACGCCCATCTGCGCCATGATGTCGATGACCGCAGCAGCCTGCGGATGGATGGGCACGACGACACCTCCGTGGGTGAGGATTGACGCGGCGAGACGACGCAGTCTACACGAGGTCCCGTCAGGTCGTTGTGCGCCGGACGTTCTCGGCCCGCGGACCCTTCGGCCCCTGGCCAAGGTCGAATTCCACGCCGTCGCCCTCCTTCAGATTCTCAAGGCCTTCGCCATACACCGCGCTCCGGTGAAAAAAGTACTCCTTCCCCGCATCGTCCTTGATAAACCCGAATCCCTTGTCAACTCGCAACGTTCGAATCGATCCCGTCATCGCGTCTTGCCTTTCAGCTCCCTTATCGACGTTCGGAAAGCCCGATCGCACCTATGGAGGGCCAACATCGTCGCCTACGGGCCGACCGATCGGCTGTCCCATTCAGCACATCGGACACTAGTCGACGATCGACACGTCGAGCTCGCCGAGCAGCGCCGGATCGCCGATGACCTCGATCTCGGTGATCTTGCCGTTCGCGATCTTGAAGGTGAGCGCTCTGGACAATCGTCCCCCCGGCGCCATCACGACGCCGATGGCCCCATCCACGAGGGCGGGCTGCGTGAGCCGTGCCATGTGCCCATAGGCGACAGCTCCCTTCGCCCAGACCGCCGCGCCGCGGATCTCGGTCGGCGCGCCGGCCGCCATGTCCGCGCGAACCACGAGATCGGGATCGAGGACGGCGAGCAGGCCTTCGAAATCGCCGGCGCGTAACGCCGCAAGAAAGGCGTCGACGACCTCGCGCTGCCGAACGAGATCGGGGTCTGGGGCCCCGCCGCCGCGCACACGGCGCCGCGCGCGGCTGGCCAGCTGCCGCACCGCCTCTGCGGAACGGCCGACGATCGGCGCGATCTCCTCGAACGGCACGGCGAACATGTCGTGCAGCACGAAGGCGAGGCGTTCCGCCGGCGTCAGCCGGTCGAGCACGACGAGCAACGCGAGCCCGACCGAATCCGCGAGGAGCGCTTCCTGCTCGGGACTGCTCCCGCGCGTGCCGGTCGCTACCGGCTCCGGCGCGTCCGGGGCGAACGGCTCCTCGCGCCGCGATTGGCGCGACCGCAACATGTCGAGGCACACGCGCGCGACGACCGTGGTCAGCCATCCGCCAAGGTTGTCGATGCCCGTGGCATCGGCGCGGCTGAGCCGGAGCCACGCTTCCTGAACGGCGTCGTCCACCTCGCTCAACGAGCCCAGCATCCGGTACGCCACGGCGCGCAGGTGGGTTCGGTGCTCTTCGAATCGCTCGGCCAGATAATCGCGTTCGTTCATCGGTCACACTCTCTCGTCGCGTTCCGTCATAGCACTGACGGACGAACGGTAAGCAATGTGACACAAGGAGGGAACCGTGCGGTACGGCGACCGTCTTCGCCGCTCGCAGCAGCGGTGCAGCCGCCGTCACGGCGATCGTGGGAGAGGGTCATGACCCTCTCTTTCAGCACCTTGCTAGGATGACACCATGAAAAAGCCGGGCGCGAGCCAAGATCAGTCGGCATCAGAGCTCATCTCGAAAAGAATCGACGAACTCGGGGACTGGCGCGGGAAAACCCTCGGCAGGATGCGGAAGCTCATCAAGAAAGCAGACCCGGACGTCGTCGAGGAGTGGAAGTGGGTCAAACCAACCAAGCCTGGCACGCCCGTCTGGTCGCACGACGGCATCATCTGCACCGGCGAGTCCTACAAGAATGTGGTGAAGCTGACATTCGCCAAGGGCGCGTCCCTGAAGGATCCGGGCCGTCTCTTCAACTCGAGCCTCGACGGAAACGTCCGCCGCGCGATCGACATCCACGAAGGCGAAGAAGTTGACGAGTCCGCGTTCACGGCGCTCGTTCGCCAGGCGGTCGCGCTCAACAGGTCGGGCAAGTCGAAACCTTCGAAGTAAGGGAATCCTCGCTCGGGACCCTCGCGCGTCATGATTTCGCAATCTCGAGGCGGATGCGAGCGCGCGCCGCCAGCACTGCTATGCCAGCGGCGTACGCCCGCCGATGCTCCTCCGTCCACGGTGGACCGGCCGGCCGGCCGGCGCGACTGACGAACTCCTCGATCTCACGAAGCGTCACGCCGACTTGCTCAGCGGCCCACGACATCTCCTCGCCACGGCGGCGGATGTGGACATCAAGTCCGAGCTGCCGCGCCGCGCGACAGATGGCCAGCTGATACAGCATCCCGTCCGCGGCGCATTGCAGCCGATACGATTTCCGCACAGCAGCGACGGTTTCGGGAAGCTCGGCAAACGGGGGCTGCCGAATCGCGAGTGCGACGACGGCGTACGAGCCTGCCAATTCGGTCACGACGCGCGTCAATGCGTCGGAGGTGCGGGCGGCGATTGATCGCCGCACCCGCGCGATGAGTGCATTGGCCTCGTCCTCTCTCATGGCCGTCGAGTCGTGTTCATACGGCTGCCTCGGCAAACCCGAATCGATCAGCGTCACGCGCCGCCGCGCGATGACGGCCGGCACCAGGCCAGGCGCCGCTACACACACAAGATGCGCCCATCCGGTATGCTCGGCCACGCTCACGACGCACGGCGCGCCCGTCATTTCTTCAACCTTTTCCGCTTTACCCCACGCACCAGATAGGGCCGGAGCGTGGCCTCGAGGTCGTCGCGCAAGCGCTCGGCAGCCGAGCCCTCCCGATACAGCGTCCACGCCAGGAACGAACCATCAAGCGTGACCTCGATCATCCGCGCCAGCGCCCGAACGTCGGTATCGGCCCGCAGTTCGCCCGCAGATACGGCATCGGCCACCAGCTGCTCGTAACGAGCCCGCGCCGCCTGCTTGAGCCGCAGCAGGTGACGGCGAAGCACCGGGTCCGCCAGGTCGTTCTGCAGGTAGGCGAGATTCCGCAGCGCGGCTCGAGGTGATTCCGCCAGGCTGGCATGAACCGCCGTGGCGGCACGCAGCGCCTTGAGCGGCGAAGCCGTCCGCGCGTCGAGCGCCTCGGCAACGCCGATGTCGCCGGTGGCGGCGGCGTGCTTGGCGTGCGCGTGCAGCAGCTCTCGCTTGGAACCGAAGCGCTGCACCAGGGCGCCCGCCGTCACGCCCGCCTCCGAGGCGATCGCCCGCAGCGTCAGCTCCCCTGGTCCTCGGCGCAGCATGACCCGCACCAGCGCCGCGAACACATCGACATCCTCTGCCTTACGGCGCCGTGGACTCATCTCGTGTTTGACATAAACTAAACAGTCGTTTAGTTTACTACCACATGGCAAAGACAACGTCCTCCAGAAAGCCGCTGACTGGACGCGTGGCCCTCGTGGCGGGCGCGACGCGCGGCGCCGGCCGCGGCATCGCACGGGCGCTCGGCGAAGCTGGCGCGACGGTCTACTGCACCGGTCGAAGCGTCAAAGGCAAGCCGTCGCCGTACGCGCGGCCCGAGACGATCGACGAAACCGCAGCAATGATCAAGGCCGCCGGCGGCACCGCCATCGCGGTTCGTGTCGATCACACGAACGAGAACGACGTGAAAGCGCTGTTTCGGCGCATCATGCGCGCCCACAAGCGCATCGACGTCGTCGTCGACAGCGTGGCGGGAGAAGACCCACTGTTGAAGCAGTTCGGTTTCCTGTGGCAGGCGGATCTCAGGAACGCCGACGCCATGTTCCGCCAGGGGCTCACCTCTCGCATCATCACGGCGAAGCATGCCGCGCTCGCGATGATGCCGGCGAAGCGCGGCCTGATCGTGGAAGTCACGGAAAACGACATTATGGGCGGCGGCGCTAACCCGATCGCTCATGCCGTCAAGACCGCGCAGAAGGTGCTCCCGCTCCAGTGGGCTACCGAGCTCGCGACGCATGGCATCACCGTCGTCGCCATCACGCCCGGCTTCCTCCGCTCGGAAACCGTGCTGCAGCACTTCGGCGTCACAGAGGACAACTGGCGCGAGGCGGGCAAGAAGGATCCAAACTTCCTGGTGTCGGAGTCGCCGCTGTTCGTGGGGCGCGCGATCGCCGCGCTGGCCGCGGATCCGAAGGCGCGGCGCCGCTCAGGCTTGCTCCTCAGCTCGTGGGAGCTGGCGCGCGAGTACGGCTTCACCGACTACGACGGCCGGCGGCCGGACTGGGGGCGCCACAAGATCGACTTCTCGACGCTCCCGCCCGAGTGGATCGACCTGTTCCGCACGGGCACCGACCTGGAAATCCAATGGTTGACGACGCTCGCGGCGCGAGCCAGGAAGTTCCGGGCAAAGATCCCGGCCTGACCCCTCGTGTCGAGAAGTCGTTGTACGATCCCCACATGCGGCGGACTCGGGCCTCGCCCCGTTGGATGCGGTTCGCACTGGCCTTTGCGCTGGCGTGGGGACTGGCCGTTATGAGCGGCGCGGCGCAGCAGTTCAAAATCCTGACAAACGGACGCAACCTCCAGATACCGATCAACCACGGACTCCCCGACAAGCCGCTCGGCTTCACGTTCTGCCGCCTGCGGTACGAGAACATCCGCAGGGCAAGAAAGTCCGGCTGGGGCGACGACTATCCGCAAGCGGACTACAACTTCATGGTGCGACTCGCCGAGCTGACCAGAACGCCGATCAGCCGCTGGAACAACGGCTACCCCGGCTTTGCGAACGTCACCGCCTTGGATCCCGACCTCTTCCAGTGTCCGTACCTGCGCATGCAGAATGCGGCCAACTACGACTTCACACCTGAAGAAGCGTCTCGCATGCACGACTACCTGGTGAAGGGCGGCTTTCTCTGGATCGACGACAACTGGGATCCGGACTTCGAGTACATCCGTCCGAACCTCATGAGAATCCTGCCCGGCGCAAAGATCGTCGACCTGCCGGTCGAGCACCCGATGTTCTCGGTTCTCTACCACGTCAACCCGCTCCCGCAGATTCCGTCGCTCGGCTCGTGGATGAATACGCGACAGAATTCTGAGATCGGACCTTCAACCGTGCACTACTACGGTGTGTTCGACGACCACGACAGGCTGAGTGTGCTTGTCAGCATGAACTCGGACGTGTCGGACAGCTGGGAGCGCGAAGGCGACAACCAGGACTACTTCGAGACCTTTTCGGCGAAGGGCTATGCGCTGGGTGTGAACGTGGCCATCTGGGTCCTGACCCACTGAGGCGGGATTCGGCGAATTCGCACCGCTCTAGCGAAGAGGTGGCGCGACTCTGCCATTCGATAATCCGTAAGCGTTTTCCTAACGACGTAAGCGCGCGCGGCTGAAAACGTCCATCCCCCGCAGATCAATGCGCGTGGCGCTGGCGTCCGGATTGCTGTGCGGCCGGACGCACCTTCATCGAAAAGGAGCGTTCATGCGAAAAACGATCGTGTTGGGCGCGGCTCTCACCCTGTTGCAAGTCACAGTCCTCGCGTACGTGCTCCAGCAGGAACGGACGTGGGGCGGTCCCGACAGGGACGGCGCGCAAGGGGTTGCCGCTGCCGCTGACGGCAGCGTTTACGTAACGGGAGGAACGCGGAGCTTCGGCGTTGGTGACGATGATGCGTTTCTCTTGAAGTACGCGGCAAACGGCACACTCGTGTGGCAACGCACGTATGGAACCGTGGCAGACGCGCTCAACTCCGGCGAAGAATCCGGCATCGATGTCGCCGTTGCCCCCGACAACTCAGGCGTTGTGGTGCTGGGCAACTACCGTGACGGCAACATCTTCCTTGCGAAGTTCAGTACCGCGGGGCCGGTGATCTGGGACCTCACATGGGGAGGCAACCAGGAAGGTGCCAGCGCACTTGCCATTGCTCCGGATGGAACGATCTACGTCACGGGCGCCACGTTCGACTTTGGTGTAGGACAGGGCGACGCCTTCCTGTTGAGCTTTACGCCAACCGGAGCGCTCAACTGGCAGCGCACGTGGGGCGGCGACTTCTTCGACGTCCCGCGCGGCGTTGCGGTCGCCACCGACGGCAACATCTACATCACCGGCGACACCGGCAACTCCGCCTTCCTCGTGAAGTTTTCACCGGATGGCACCGTGGGCGTGCAGCGCGAGTGGGGAGTGGTCGGGAAGACCGGCATTCCGAACGACGACCAGACGTTTGGCAACGGCATCGCGGCGGCGCCCGATGGTGGCGCCTTCGTGGTGGGCGACACGTCCGGCACCGGCTTCAATCCAAATCTCGTTGCTGCGCGCTTCGATTCCGCCGGCAACTTCGTGTGGTTCCGCGTCGGCGGGCCGGGCTTCGGCTCCGCACAGGACGTGGCGGTTGCCGCGAACGGAAGCCTGCACATCACCGGCAACGTCCTCACCGAGCCGGCCGGCGCCGATGCGTTCGTCTGGAATGTGCTCGCCAACGGCAAGGGACATGACGCCGCCGTCTGGGGTGGTGGCGATCCGTTCGAGGGCGAACGCGGTGTGTCGATCGCAAGCGGCCCGGGCGGCGCGATTGTCGTTGCGGGATCTGCCGGTGCATCTCCGTACGCGTTCGGCCGTGGATCGAAGAACGCGAAGTCGGCAGACGCGTTCCTCGCCGCGATTGCAGGCACCGTCACCGAACCTGCTGGAGTCGTCGGAGTACCGGCGGCCGTGGTGGCGACGCCGCCGGGCAGCGAGACCTTCGCCGGCTCGTCGGACGCGTTCCTTCTTCGCATTCAGCCGTGAAACACACCGAATCGTTGCACCAAGTCGGTCCGCCTGCGGTAGGCTACGGTCCATTCGTCCGCGCCGCGTCGCACAAAGACGCGAACGGGCATTCTTGGTGGAGGGATTGACTCATGCGAACGAGAGGTTACTTCGCTGCACTGATTGCAGGGTTTTTGGTGATTGGGGGCTCGAACGGCGCGGCTCAGGACGCGCAGGGCACGCAGGACCTGCTGCGCCAGGGGCTCCTCGCGACCGGTGTGAATCCGTCCGGCCTCCTCGCCAGCGAGCTCGATCGCATCATTCGCGGCTATCAGATCAATCCCGTGCCGCTGAATCTGCGTGGCAAGGACCTGGCGCTCGTCGGCCTCGGAAGCTACAACGTCAACGCCAAGGGCGGCTGCAACGACTGCCACACCGCACCGCCTTACGCGCCGGACGGTGATCCATTCATCGGCGAGCCGAAACAGATCAATGCCGCGCGGTATCTCGCTGGCGGCGTGCCGTTCGGACCGCCGGGAGATCCGAACACGCCGGTGTCCCGCAATCTCACGCCGCGCGCGAGCACGGGTTTGCCGGCCGGTCTCACATGGCCACAGTTCCGCCAGACGATGCGCACCGGCGAGGACCTCAAACATCGTGCGCCGTTCGTGCCGTCAGCCCAACACGATCTGCTGCAGGTGATGCCGTGGCCGGTCTTTCAGAGCATGATCGAACGCGACCTCCGCGGGATCTACGAGTACCTGCGAGCCATCCCGTCGCTCCCGTCCACACCGTAGCTGATTGAGAATGCCGCCGGCCGGCCGACCCTGAAGGTCGGCCGAGCTCGCGGCGCATGGCCTCCCCGCCCTCACGCCCGGCAGCCAGAAAGTTCAGGGCAAAGCTTGGCTGCAGAATATCGCGCCCCGCCTCGGGGACGAAAGCAACGATCCAGGTCTGTGGCTGTCAACTTGGAGGTTCGGGCACATTCAGCGCAGTGCCGATCGTTGAGGAGTCGGGCGACACGAACTCCTTCCCGCGGAGCCACAGCCTGGCGTCGTTCGGAAGGCGGAGGTAGATCGCACGAGCGACGTTGAGACTTCGGTCGGGCTGTCGATCCCAGGTCGCTCGGCCAGCGAGATCAGACAGCTGGGCATTCTCGCTCGAACCGTCTGCGAAACGCCGCGTCCACCGAGTCAGGTGGTCCGCTGCGGCCAGCGAGCTGCTCTTGAACCCGTTGCAGCTCTTGTCGGCGACCACGAAGTTGTCCAGAGTATCGTCCGGGTAGCGGGACCACGGGACAAAGTGGTCCACCTGTCCGCTCACCGGCCCAGCGATTCGCTGCTCGCAGTAGAAACAGCGCCGTCCTTGGATTTCCCACAACCCCGCCCTGATCTTGGCGGTCTGTGTTCGGTCGGCGCCGAAGAGGAACAGCTCTAGCTGGGACTCTTCCAGACGATTGAGATGCGCCACCATGACTGCCCAGCGGCGTTGGATCAACGGTCGGAGCAGCCCATTGAGCTGCAGAAAATACTCCCCGACACCAGGCCTGAGCATCACCCGGTTATCAAAGCTACTGGCGTCGCGGCTCTGATAACTCGTCACCTCGCGCTGTTCGATGCCCTGGTCCCAGTAGATCTCGTAAATGAAAGGCCGATAGGACTGCCCCATCATCTGCAATCGAGGCAGCGGCATCTCGATCAGCTTCCATTCGACGCGCCGCACGAGGCCCTCGTACGCTTCAGGGGCCCTCATCCGAGACTCCCAGCGCGGCATACTGGGATCGGCTGCGTGTCGCGCACGGAATCGCATGATTGCCGAAATGATTTCCGCCTGACCGGTCGTGTTCTGTTTAAGTACGGCTACCGGCGCCAGGCCGGCGAAGGGCACACTGTGAGGCCAGTACAGCTCGACGATCTTGTCCGCGAGCTGGCGAGTCGTGACCATTTCTGGAGGAGCTCCCGAGCTCTGGGTATGCTCCAGGCAAACGTCTATCAGGGCAAGCAGTAGAGCGTACTTGTAAGTGGCGGTGTAACGGCCTTCGTCGAGTAGCTCGAGGACCCTCTCGGCGAAACCAATCGCGCCTCGCTGATCCGCGTCGGTCACCGCGTCTCCCAGTACGGCGCCTTCGCCGGAATGATCCATCGGATACCGCCACGAGGATCAGGGACGTCGCCACGGTACCGAGGAATCACGTGCAGATGCGCATGAGCAACTGTTTGGCCGGCTGCCTCGCCGATATTGATGCCGATGTTATAGCCGTCCGGTACGCCACTCGCTTCGATGTGACGCCGAACTGCCGGAAGAAGAGCCCAAATGGCGGCCTGTTCTTCACCGCTAAGAGTGAGGAAATCACCTGCGTGCCGGCGAGGAACAATCAGGCAATGTCCCTCATTCAACGGAAAGGCGTCGGGAAACGCCACGGCGTGGGCGTTCGTGGCAACGAGACCTCCGCGCGTCAGCCGGTCACAGAAGACACAGTCCATTTTCCGCTCCGATCGTACCGACACCTACACTGTGTTGAACGAATGCAGTGGCTGGGTCTGTACTGATGGTATAGATCAAACAAAGGGCGTCATGACGAGCACTGCCAAGCTGTTCAAGAACGGACGAAGCCAGGCCGTGCGGCTACCCCGCGAGTTCAGGTTCGACGGGGACCGCGTCAGAGTCCGCCGGGCCGGGCGAGGGGTGCTCGTCGAACCAGTCTTCACCGACGTCGCGGCATGGCTCGCCGAACTGGATCGACTCGCATCCGAGCCCTTCATGCCGGAGGGCCGTCAGCAGCCACCGACGCCAAAGCGAGACGTCTTCGAATGACGACGTGGGAAGACTGGACGGCTTTTCGCCGCTGAACGGACGAAATCAAATCAATGTCGCAAAATCACCTAGACCGCCGACTTGGCGCCGGCGCTATGGCCATCGTCTACTCAGCGAGGCACCGGACCGACGCACCGGCGACGGAACCCGCGCGCATTACGGCACCTTGCAAACGAACGATTCGGCGGCGTCGATCGATCCGGTGCCGGTGTAGCTCGCCTGCCGCGGATACGCGCACAACGGCCGCGTCCGATCCACCCGTCCGTTGGTGGAGTGCGACGCGACGATCCGCTCGGGCGCCTTGCCCTGCTCCACCCAGGCCTCGAGCGCAGACACGGTGTCGAACACGTTCGGCCCCTCCCCTCCCGCGCAGTGCCCCATCCCAGGCACCATGAAGAGCCGTAGCCAGTCAGGCGACTGCGTCGGCGCTTTGGTCGCCTTCAGCGCGCTGTTGTAGAAGTTGATGCTGGCCTGCGGCGCGATGCTCGGGTCGGCCCAGCCGTGATACGTCAGGAGTTTGCCGCCATGGCTGGCAAACGACGTCAGATCGGGGTTGACGCCCGCCAGCAGACCGTTTGCCGCAGTGTCGGCGTGCGCCGTGTCGCGTTCGAGATCGAAGCTGCGCCAGTCCCAATTGGGATCGTTGAAGATGATGTATTTGAATTGATCGACGGCCGTGGCGTACGGATCCGGCCCGCCGAGCAGACGCGACCAGCCGAGTTCGGTGCCCGGAGCGTAGGTCGGGAAGATAAGCGCCCCAGTCTTGCGGTTCTTCGCGGGGCTCATGATCACCCTCGCCGCCTCGACTTGCGGCGCGGTGAGACATGTCGGCGAATCGCCCCCTTTGCAGAGCAGCGTGCCGGGATCGAACTGGCATTTCGTCGGGTTCTCGATGAGGCCGTCCTTGACGCCGTCGAGCGCGTCGCATTTCTGCAATACGGCTTGGTGAAGCATCACCTGCTTCTCGGCGCGGATGACGCTCTCCTTCGACTTGAACATCGCCTGCGCTATCCACATGCGCCACGAATCGAGATGCGCCTTCGGGTTCGCGGCGGCGCCGGCGATGATGCCGTCGAAGTCGTTTGGATAGCGCTGCGCCTCGATCAGCGCCTGACGTCCGCCGGTCGAGCAGCCGTTGAAGAACGAGCACTTCGGTGTCGATCCGTAGAACGCCGTCGTCAGCGTTTTTCCGGCGACGGTCATCTCGTGCTCCGAGCGGTAGGCGTAGTCGATCAGCTTCTCGGGGTGACCGAGCGCGAAGCTGGCGCCGTCGCCGCTGTGTCCCGTGTCGGTCGAAACCGCGGCGTAGCCGCGCGCGACCGCGGAGGCCATCGCCGGATAGCTGATCGTCCCGGCCCAGCCGCCATTGCCAACCGCCTGAAATTTACCGTTCCATCCCGACAACGGCATCCAGACCTCAACCTTGATGTCCGAGTCGGACGATGGCGTTAGCGTCGCGGCGATGCGGCAGAACGCCGGCAGACGCTTGAACGCCTCGCCGCCGCCTTCGCCGCCCCGACCCGGAGGCGTGAACCCGCCGGCCGGAACGACTTGGGCGGTCGTCACCTTGCCGGTGAGCGTGAACGACGCCAAGCTCTCGCAGGAGACACCCGCGGCATTCGCGGTGGTCCAGGACAGCGCCGCGGCGACCGCGGCAGCGCAGGCGACCGCGGTAATCAGCTTTTTCATAGATCCTCGGTGTCATCCTTGGTGCCGCCACGCCTCGGAGCAAAGCGTTACTCGACATCCGACTCGCTAATCAGTCTCTGGTAAGTTCGTCGCGCGTGATCGTAATCGGTCTTCGCCTGCTCCAGCTCGTCACGCTTGATGAATCGCTCCTTCTGCGACCAGCACTGATCCACGCCTTTGAGACACCATTCGGCGCTCCGTCGCGACGCGCGCACCGGCTTGCCGGCAACCAGCACCCAGATCGGATTCGTGTGCGACGAAGGCAGGATCCGCACCGCGAGCCAGCTGCTGCGCTCGATCGTCGCCTCGAACGTCAGATCGCGGAGCGCGCCATCGGCGACAAGACTTTGTTTCGCGACGGGATACCCGTTGACGACGAGTTCCACAGCCACGTCGCGTGTGTCTCCAATGCGGGCGCGCTCGATATCCCAGAACGGCTGTTCCTGGTAGCGGCGCCTCCCGCGTTCCGGACTGGGCTTCTGATCCAGAAAAGCAGCCGCCCGGACGTGCACCTTCACGGGACCGGCAGCAGAAAGTCGGAGCTCGCTCTCGTTCTCGCCCATTCGTACGGCATTGACCGCGAAGTCGAGCAGATGGCTTCGGCCGTCACCGACATAATTTCGCCCGCGGCGGATCCCTTCACACCAATCGACATAGTCGAGCTTTCCGTCGAGTTTCACGTACGAACGCCCGAGCCCCACTTTTTCTCCATAGACACACGGGAAATCTGTCTCGCCGCTGATACGTGTACGGAAGCCCGCGTTCAGCGTGTGGTACCAGATGTTCAGCTCCCACACGTAGGGAGTGTCAACGGTGGAGATGAAATCGACGGC
Organism: uncultured Acidobacteriota bacterium; assembly: GCA_963825245.1. Taxonomy (GTDB): domain Bacteria; phylum Acidobacteriota; class Vicinamibacteria; order Vicinamibacterales; family CAVVIG01; genus CAVREM01. The sequence goes on along the minus strand of CAWGSJ010000003.1, from coordinate 573,191 downwards.
GCGAACAGGCTTGCCATCAGGGCCAGGCACCTCGTGGGTGACGTCCATGATGTATTCGTTCGCGCCGATGCCGCTGAATGGCGGCACGACGTAGTTCGGCAGTTCCGAGGAGTTCACCTCGAGGCCGAATCCCGAATGCGCCGGGCCGCAGACCGCGCCCTGGCGCTTGGCCCAACGCAGCGTATTGAGGCCGAGGGTTGGCCAGTGCTCAAAGGAAGTGCCACCCGGGTGGATCTGCTCCTTGAGTCGCAAGAGCACCAGGTGACCGGATTGATGCGAGCCAAAGCCCGAGACCTCGACGTCGTAGTGCAGCAAATAGGGCGGACGAGAGACGAGGTCGTCTCTGCCCGTGAAGAACCGTTTCTGCGTATCGAAAGCCGGACCCCAGGTGAGGGTTGCCCCGACCTTCAAGTCCTCACCGAGCGTATGGCGCACCATATCTTCTGGGCGCACGCCTTCGGTCGGGTTCATGTAATGAGCGCAGCCCGCGGCGTGAATGTGATGGTCGCCCGACCACCAGCCGAACCTTGCGGGATCGATCCAACGCTCGATTTGAAAGCTCGCGCCCTGAGCCGCACCACCATTCCGGCCGCTCGCGCCGCCAGTCGATTCCACGACCGTGAGCTGCTGCGTCTTCGTAATCGATTCCGGACCGCGCCAGAACTCCACCTCGTACCTGCCGGCCGGGAGCCTTACGAATTCACCATCAGCGCGGTACACCTGCGGGTGGAACGCGAAATCTGGCGCCAGGCGCTTGGCGCGCGACGGATACACGCGGCCTTGCGCGTCGCGAATGACGAATGCCGCGACGGTCGGCGCACCCGTTTCGTCGCGCACCCGCCACGCCAACGATTCCGCAGGCTGGATCATGAAGAGAATCGGCACCTCGTCGCGATATCCGAGGTCCTGTGTCCCCTGCCCGACGTCGAACGTCAAACTCGCCTCGCGTTGACCGGGATCCCGGCTGTACAGCTGCACGATGCGGTACTCGAGTGCGAGCCCGCTCAGCGTTCTCGTGAGCGGTTGGCTATCGAACATCTGGAGATCGAGCCAGAGATTTCGGAGTTCGTCGGGCATCGCGCCGGCGAGCCGCCGTGCCTGGCTGCTGATCCCGCGAAGGACGGCCGTCGTGCCGGCCTGGTTGTGGACCTTCACGAGGAATTGACGCCAGCCGTGCTCGACGAGCTCCGGCCTGGCCGGCCCCGGTGCGACTTTCACGCGCATTTCCGGGTTGATCTCGACCCCCACGAGGCAATGGCAGTCGAGCACGCGTTGGATCGACGACAGCGCCGACGCCTCGTTGGTCATTTTGAACGCCACCTCGAGCTCGCGCAGGTGATCCGGAGGAAGTGGCGCGCCCTGGTATTCTGCTGCGGCGATCAACCGTGTGACCTGTGAGACCAACGGCTGCAACGGAACCCCGGCGACAATCGGCAGGAGCGACTCGCAGGCTTCGACTCTCTCCACGTCGAGGCCGGCGCGTGTTGTTGTCAGGCCAGCGCGAGGTCGCATCAGCTCGGGGGCTGCGAGCGCCGCGGGGACGATGCTCGTCGAGTGAAGGAAGACGCGGCGGGACACGCGTCGGTTCGGACGCCGCTGATCGCCGCTCGTATTGCTCATCTTGCTCCTCCTTCACGACGAGGTGTTGCTTGGCACCGGGAGTAGAACGGTTGGGAATTCTATTCGCTGCGCCGCAACGATAGGCGGAATACTTCGGACCGACATGGCCCCAGCGGAACGCGGTTTCTGCCGGTTCAACCGGCGACGAGCGGTGCGACGATTGCCGTCGACCGCGCCAATGCCTCTGCGTCAGGACCCGCTGGAAATCGGAGTTGCCCTGATCGATCGTTGGCCGCGCGATACACCGCCTCGGCCACGTCGGACTCCGTCGTGACCGCCGTCACGTGCGCAAAAGCGGCGAGGATCGGTTTCGCAAAAGCAGCGTACGCCTCGGGAAAGAGGCCCTCCATGCGCGATCCGCCATTGCTCGTGAAGCGCGTGGTCGGCCCGTAGCCGGGCTCGACAAGTTTGACCCGCACGTTGAACGCCTCGACTTCGTGCGCAAGGGATCCGGTGAACCCCTCGATCGCCATCTTGCTCGCGGTGTATGCGGCTGCCAGCGGCATCGGCGCCAGCGTCACGCTCGATGTCACGTTCACGACAACACCGGATTTCCGCGCACGAAGCTGCGGCAGCACCGCCTGCGTCATCGCCATCACGCCGAAGGTGTTGGTCTCGAACACTTCGCGCACCGTCGACATCGGCGTCGCCTCGAAGACACCGATGACCCCGATGCCTGCGTTGTTGACCAATACGTCAATGGGCCCGGCCGTCTCGACCGCCGCGGCGATGCTCTCCGGCCGGGTGACGTCGAGTGCCAGAACGCGGAGGCGCTCGGATCGGGGCAGAATGCCTTCGCGCGGAGTTCGCATGGTGGCGATCACGTTCCAGCCCAATGCGTGGAAGTGGCGAGCGGTCTCCAGGCCATAGCCGGACGAGCATCCAGTGATCAGCACGGTCTTCATGGCGGCTCCTTTAGACGGTCCAGATTCGCTGGACCGTGATCGTGTTGCCGCTTACTATGACCGCCGGGATCCGGACGTTCTACAATCCGGAATCCACATTTCATTGGCGATCGTCCAGAGATGAACGATCCACTCTCCGAAGTCATCACGCTGCTCCAGCCGCGTGCCGTGTTCTCGAGGCGCATTAGCGGCGCCGGCCGTTGGGGTGTCCGCTATTCCGCCTTCGGGCAGCCGAGCTTCTGCGCGGTGCTGGAAGGCAGCTGCCGTCTGACGGTCGATGGCCACCGTCCTCTGACACTCGAGGCCAGCGATTTCGTGCTGTTGCCGGCGACGCCGGGTTTTTCGATGTCGGGCTTTGAGCCGGTTCGGTTGGAGCGCTTCGACCCGAACATGACGTCAAAGGTCCTCGGTGAAGTCCGCCATGGCACGCGCGGCGGGCGGCCCGACGTGCGATTGCTCGGCGGGTGGTTCGTCTTCAACTCGCCGGATACGGCGTTGCTGGTGTCGCTGCTGCCGTCGCTCGTGCACGTGCGCGGCGTTGAGCGGCTCTCGACACTCGTGCGCCTCGTCGGCGAGGAAGCGAGCGAACGGCGCTCTGGCCGCGACCTCGTGCTGACGCGCCTGGTGGAGGTCCTGCTCATCGAGGCGCTGAGGGCGGCGCCTGGTGAGGACGCGCCTCCTGGCCTACTGCGCGGGTTGGCCGATGAGCGACTCGCGCCCGCGATACGCCAGATGCACGGCCAACTCGCACGTTCGTGGACGGTCGCCTTGCTCGCGAGAACCACCGCACAGTCAAGGTCGGCGTTCTTCGAACGCTTCACACGCACCGTCGGCCTGCCGCCGATGGAATACTTGCTCGCCTGGCGGATGGCGGTCGCGAAGGGCTTGCTGCGACGGGAGGACCTCGCGCTTGCCGAAGTGGCGGAACGCGTCGGCTATGGGTCGGCGAGTACGTTCAGCACCGCGTTCAGCCGGCACGTGGGCCGGTCTCCGGCCCGGTACGCGCGCCAGGGTAAACAGGGTGAATAGCGAAAATTACCCTGTGCTGCAAGTGATTGAACACACGGGAGATTGTTCGTGGCTGGGTGTTAGGGACGGAATTCGCAACTGGCTCGTCACCGCCGCGTAAGCGTCAACGACAGTCAACCGACCGCTCTGCAGTCAGTTGTCGCTCGAGCGTTGAGAACCGCTTGTCCGAAGTTTGCAGTTTCGGACAGCAAAATGGGCGATCGAGCGAGTTCCGGATTCCTGACGGTCGACTCTGGCGTGTCCGCGCAACCGTCAACGCTGCAGTCGGTCCCACCTAGACGGTGCGGGGTCGCCAAGGCTCGTGCTCGTGCGCCAGCCAGACCAGCTCGGGGTCGAGCGCGCGCACCCGCAGCTGGCCTTCGGTGTGCGGCTCGTCGAGCTCGCCAAACCAAACCGCCACGTCGCCGCCAACGACGACCGGGCGCCCGCCAGTCTCGACGACGACGATCTGCATGCCGCGTGTGTGGCCCGGCGCCGGGACGAGCCGGAGCCCGGGAAGCAGCTCGAGTTCGCCGTCGACCGGCACGTACCGCACGCCGGGCGCCTCGATCCACTCGCGAATGGTGTAGTCGTCCTCGTTGCGCGCATCGTCGAGCTCCCGACGCTGGACGTAGATCGGCCTGCCGGCGAAGAGGTGGTTGCCGCCGCAGTGGTCGAAGTGCAGGTGTGTGTTGACGACGATGTCGATGCCGGCGAGGTCGAAGTTCTGCTTGCTCAGTGGACTGAGGCGGGGATCGAGGTCGGCCACCGCCGGGTGCAGCTCCGTCATGCCGGTGTCGACCAGCACGCGCGCATCGGGATGGTCGATGACGTGCACGTAGACCGGCATCCGCTCGCCCTCGGCGAGCAGGTCGGCAACATGGACTGGCGTGATGGCGATTGAGGCGGCGGCGTTCATTTTTTCCTTCCGTCTATTCGACTCTCCCGCCCAACGATGTTTCTGAAACCGCACCCTCAGTGGATTGTAAGAATCTGACCTGGTTCTGAAGGTCGTACCGCAGGACGACCACGCCATTGCCGAAGCGGCGCTGCTCGACCAGCGTCAGGTCCAGCCGCGCACCATCGGGAAAGAACCGCTTTCCTCCGCCCACGACCACTGGGCAGACGATCATTTGGAACTCGTCCACAAGTCCCGCCCTTATTGCCTGTGCGGCAAGCTCAGGACCGTCAACACTGATGTCGTGCTCGACGTCAGACTTGAGGCGCCGGATCGCGTCGGGATCGAACACCCGTTCGATTCGCGTCCGCGCGCTGCGGGGCTCCGCGAGAGTCCTCGAGTAAACGATCTTTTCGGCTGCCCGCCATTGCCGCGCCCACTCGAGCACGAATCGGGGCTGGTTTGGGGTCGTCTGCGCGGTCTCCCAGTAGACCATCGTCTCGTACATCCTCCGCCCGTAGAGATAGGTTCCCACCGTTGAAGCGAGCTGGTTGACGTAGGAATGCACCTCCTCGTCTTGGGGAGCGCCCCAGCCAAAGTGGCCGTGCGCGTCCTCGGTGTGACCGTCGAGCGACGTGAGCATCGAGTAGATCAACTTAGCCATGCATCCTCATTCGTATGTATCAATGCCGTGCGTGGCGTCCGCCCTCCGAGTCCATCGTGAGCGGGAGCGCGAAAGCCGGAAAGACCTCGGGGCCGAAAGTGACGACCTCGGCAATGATGCCTTCCTCAATGTGCAGGACATCGAGAGCCATCGCACGGTAAGTCGTGTCGCCCGAGTGGAGCACATAAACAGCCACCGCCGGTTGCCGGTTGGCGCGTGTGGTGACGCACCGCAGATCGCCGAACGCCTCGGAGCCAAAACCGGCGTCCATCCAGAGCTTCAAGATGGCCTCGCGGCCCAGGGTAACCTCCGCCTGCGGTGGCATGCGGGAGACTGCGTCCTCGCGGATCAGCGATTCGAACGCGCCGATGTCGGCCTTTTCGCAGGCTTCGACGTACCTCCGGAGCAGCTCGCGTTCGGCCGCACTGGCGTCCGCCCCGGCTGGCCACTCCGGTCTGCGCGAGGGCAGCTGCGTACGCAGAGTGACACGCGCCCGCTGCAACGCACTGTTCGCCGCGGCGACGCTTACGTCGAGCAGCTCGGCGGTCTCCTTCGCGGACCAACCCAGCACATCACGCAGAATCAGCACAGCCCGTTGCTGAGGCGAGAGGAGCTGGATCACGGTCAGGAACGCGATCTCGATCGTTTCCCGCGTGAGGACGACGGTCTCCGGTTCGGAGTCGCGCGGCGCCGTCGGCTCGAGGATGGCATCCGGGATCGGCTGGAGCCAGGTCACTTCGGCGGGCGCCAATGGCGCGCCCGGAGCTTCGGCAGACGACTTCGCGGCGAGTGCCGATCGCCGCGCGTCGTGGCCGATGGCATCGAGACAGGCGTTGGTCGCGACCCGGTACAGCCACGGGCGCACCGGGGCTCCCTCCTTGAGGCTCTCACGGTACTTCCAGGCGCGCAGCAGGGCGTCCTGAACGGCATCTTCGGCGTCCTGGAGCGAGCCGAGCATGCGATAGCAATGGATCAGCAGCTCACGGCGGTGGCGCTCCGCGACCGTATTGAAGGCCGCTTCGTCGCCCGCTCGAACGGCGCCAGCTAGCGCAATCGCTTCGGCCGACTCTGTCATGCTCTGGTCAGCACTCACTTCGACCTCTCTATTCCAGCCCATGGCGGGCGTGAGCCTCTTTCTACGAGTAATACCCTTCCCCCCGCGGAAAATCATCGCGCGAACCTCTAACCGTTCAAGTTGTCTTGCCGGCGCGTGGTGTTTCCACCTCACGGCATGCGTCGAGGAAACGCCGCCGGCTGGCGTCGACCCGGCGTTTGATGGCGGTCGACTACAGCAGTTCGGCGTGGTCCGCGGCGGACGTGCCGTCAGGATCGTTCTAACCGCGGGCGGTCGGCGTCGTTCGGCGACGGTTGTTGCTCGGCCCAGGTCAGGAGTCTGTCGAGCGCCGGACAGAGAGATTGCCCCCACTCCGTGAGGTGATACTCGACCTTCGGCGGGACTTCAGCGTGCACAATGCGCGTCACGATGCCGTCCCCCTCCAGTTGCCGAAGCTGTTGGGTCAGCATCTTCTGCGAGATGCCAGGAATCGCGCGCTCGAGGTCGGAGAAGCGCAGCGTCTTGCCGCCAAAGAGATGGAAGAGGATGACGAGCTTCCAGCGACCATCCAACCTTCGGATGGCCTGCTCGATCCCGGCGGCAGCCGACGCGGGCGTGTGTGCGCGCTTACTCACGGGTGCGTCCCTCACTTTCGCGTGCGCTCTTGCGGCGTCATCACGTGCCAGGTATGTAGTACCTCGATGTCGACACACGCCAACGCGCCGATTCACCTGCCTCCACCCATCGCGGCCTATTTCGCCGCAGACACGTCTGACGCCAACGCAGTCGCTCGATGCTTCAGTGAAAGCGCCGTCGTGATCGACGAGCGACGCGAACACCGAGGCAGACCGGCCATCACGCGCTGGAAGGCCGAGGCCACCGCAAAATACCACTATACAAGTGAGCCGCTGGCGGTCGACGCCTCAGGGCCGGATGTCACCGTGACCGCGCGGGTCACCGGAGACTTCCCCGGCAGTCCCGTGGAACTGCGGTACCGCTTCACGCTCGACGGTGCCACAATCGCCAGGCTGGAAATCACGGCATGAGCTTCGATCTCGGACTCTCGGGCCGCCGAGCGCTCGTCACGGCCGGGACGAAGGGAGTGGGCGCCTCCGTCATCGAAGTGTTGCGAGAGAACGGCGCGAACGTGGTGACCACGGCTCGCTCGATTCCGCCCAACTCGCTTGCCGGCGTGCACTACGTCACGGCGAACATCACGACGGCCGAGGGCTGCACCCTTGTCGCGCACAGCGCGCTCGACCACCTTGGCGGCATCGACATCGTCGTCAACGTGCTCGGCGGCTCGGAGGCGCCGGCCGGCGGGTTCGCCGCACTCGACGACGAGGCGTGGAGGAAAGAGATCGATCTCAACTTGATGCCTGCGGTGCGGCTCGATCGCGCGCTGCTGCCGTCCATGCTCGCGCAGGGGTCCGGTGTGATCGTCCATGTCACGTCGATCCAGCATGAGCTGCCGCTCCCGGAGTCGACCACCGCGTATGCGGCCGCGAAGGCCGCACTGTCGACGTACAGCAAGGCACTGTCGAAGGAAGTGACGCCAAAGGGGATCCGCGTGGTGCGTGTCTCGCCGGGTTGGGTGGAGACCGAGGCGGCCGTGGCGCTCGCCGAGCGTCTCGCCGCCGAAGCGGGAACCGACTACGAGGGCGGCAAGCAGATCATCATGAAGTCGCTCGGCGGCATTCCGCTCGGTCGCCCCGCGACGCCGCGGGAGGTTGCGGAGCTCATCGCGTTCGTGGTCTCGCCGAGGGCCGGGGCGATCACCGGGACGGAGTACGTCATCGACGGTGGGACGGTGCCGACTGCCTGATGCAGCGGATCGGGGACAACCTCCTCCAAGCCGCTATCGAGCGCGATCTGGGACGAGGGGTCGCCGTTTTGCCTTGGGCCCTGAGTTCGATAGTCGAACTTGGTTCGTTCGAAGCGCCGCTTGAGTTGGTTCGATTCTGTGCTGCTCTCAAGAACTCAGCTGTCTGTGAAGAGACCGAACCCCTCTCACCGGGTCATGCGGCGGTCCGACGCGGCTTGCCGGTCAGCGGCGCCAGGCTCAGGCGAAGCTTGAACGGCTTCAGGAGACGATTGAGCGTGTCCTGCGTTGGATTGTGGCGAGGGTTGATCGCGCGCAGCACGTTCGGACTGGCCATGTGCACTTTGGCCGCGAACTCTTTGATGCCCATGGCGCGGATGACCTTCCCAAGCGCAAGCTGTAGGTCCACGCCTTCGTCGATGGACGCCAGAAGGAACTCGCGGGCGAATGCCGCTTCACGAAGGTCCTCCGAGAGCCCGATGTTCCAATCTTCACTTCGTCTTGCCACGGCGTTTGTCCTCCTGATACGCCTTCCATGATTCCTGCGCCCGGGCCACGTCTGCCATCTGGGTGGACTTGTCACCACCGAGCAATACGAGCACTAGTTGCGCACCGTCCTTGCCGAAGTAGACCCGGTACCCCGGCCCAAACATGACTCGGGCTTCCCAGACGCCACTGCCCAGACTCTTGTGGTCGCCAAGATTCCCGGTCGAGAAGCGGAGCACCCTCGCCTGAATCCGGGCACGCGGCGTGACGTCCAGTGTCTCCAGCCACTCGCGGTACGGGTTCTTGCCGTCAGCGGTCAGGTACTCTCGGACGTCCACAGTCTGCGACTCGTCATAATTATCTCATACGATAACAATACGAACGGGCCGGGCCGAGCCGGAGGACTCACACGAGCGGCCGGGCGGCGACGATTCGTGGCGCGCGAGACCTGTCTGGGATTCGAACTTGGCTGGTTCGGGCCAAGCTACTGCAGTCGTGGAGGTTGGAGCGGCGGCTCCTAGCGGCTGCTCAACAGGCGCACCCCGGGAGCAGCGGAATCGAACCAGGCAACTCGCTGCGATGGAGAGAGTTGGCGTGTTTCGGAGTGTGTGGCTGGGAATCAGGGATTCGAACTCGCCTCGTCACTGAAGCGCTCACGCAACAGGTGCCGTGCTCGTTCCTCCACCGCTGCCTCCTTCTTCAAGCCAGCGCATGGCGAGTGAACTCTGCCAAGACGATTCCGGCCAGCCAGATTTGCCGCGAGCCTGCCAGGGCTGGCTCAATCAATGTCATCGACCGACGTCTCAGGCGGTTACGAGAACGCCTGACGGCTGCGACGACGTCTCCAACTTCTCCAAATACATGTCAATCGCGAAACCCGGCTGTGCACACTCGCGCGCGAACGTCGTCAGCCAGTTCCCTGCGAGCCGTTGAAGACCGTGGCGATCGCGATGGAGGTGCCTGCTCTTGGGTGGATGCGACGCGAAATCGGTGATGGCGTTCAGGACAGCGTAGCCGGTTTCGCCAAGCTCGCATGCGTAGCGGGCGCAAAGCCCCCGGATATGCGTGTCGAGCGACGCCCACTCCTCGGCTTCGCGGGTTCCTGGCCCTGTCGATTCAAGCGGGCGAATCATCAGCGCTGACCGCACCATCGGGTCGAACGCCGTCCGCGGGACTGTGCACTCCTTCAGCGTGGCGAACTGTTCCGACATCTTGATTTGGAGCTTCGCGAGGCGGTCGCGCGCCACCTCGAATCGGATGCCCGCTTCGAGGCTCCGCTGATGCGCAAACTTGAAATGGACCATAGTCTCAGGAGCGATCAGACCATTGCTGCAGACCTTTCGATAGAAGCCGATATCGAATGCGAGCGCCCGCGACCCGTTGTAGCTGTTCGTGACGCGAACGAACGGCCCGAATGCTTCCGGCCGCCTTCCCGGTAGCACCAAGTCCAGGGCCGCCGTTCGGTGCACGAGATCAATCCGGCAATACCCACCAGTTGAGGGGCCGTCCGTCGCGCTCACGTCCCACTCGGCCTGGTTGGTGTTCGGGAAAGGCGTTTCGACAGCACTCGTACGCCCATTCGAGTGCTTGCTGGTTTGTCACAAGTTGATAATCGCGACTGACAATCCCAAGGACGCGTTGGCTGGCGATATGGACGATGGCCTTCTTGTCACGTGCCGTGATGCGGCGCTCACCAGACTCGTCCTGCACCATGACAAACACGGGATGCTCTTCGACCGGGAACAGCACGTCCTTCAATTGACTCAATCGCATTACGGGTTCTCCAGTGGCTTCCAGATTCGGTCCATGGGTTGAAATCTCGCCCTTGGCCGGCCAGCTACCTGGAGCATAAATGCCGTCTGTGACAGATCAGGTCACGGCACGACGACCAGCGACGAGATCGTTTAGTCAGGTGAACACTGTATGCGAGCGTTTGAAGTGGCTACGCCGCCTCCGTTGCAGTAGATTCGGGTCTTGGCGCTCGCGGCGGTTCACAGAGTGCCGAGGGAGAGGTTGTGCAGCGCACCTTCAGTCGACGAGCATTCGTGGCAGGGTTGGGGATGCTGAGCGTCCCGCTGATCGCCCTCGCGCAGGACAACAAGAAGGACGACAAGGACAAGGAAGAGAAGAAGGAAGAAGCGAAGGAGAAAGCGGAAGACAAAAAGGAGGAGGCGAAGGACAAGGCCGAGGATAAGGCCGACGACAGGGACAACGTCGTCGATACCCCTGGAACCGATCGCAGCCAGGACCGGCGGCAGGATCGACGGCGCGATCCCAAGTAACGGATCGACCAACCGTGTGAATCAGGAGCTCAAGTACTTCATCTCCTTCCATCCAAGTACCAGCGCGCACTGCTCGTCTGTCTCCGGTGAACGCCTTCGGCCGTCGGGCGTGCCGCGTCGAAGGTCCGCAATTCGTGTCAGCGCTTCATTGCCGTCGATAGCGTCGTGCTCGACCAGCCAGCAGCCAATCACCGTTCCGGTTCGCCCGATACCGCCCCAGCAATGCACGTACGACGGGGTGCCGGCAGACACATTCACCTCGAGCTGGGAGAGAAGCGCTTGAAGATCAGCGGGCCGCGGCACCCCCATGTCCGGTATTGGCACCCGGTCGTACGCGACCGCTATTCGTCGGTCACTGGCGAGCTCTCTGAGCATGTCGTCATACGGCAACAATTCGCCTTCCTCGGTCAGGTCGAAGAAGGAGCGGATGCCCGCGTCGAGCAAGGCCTCGAGTTTGCGCCGCGCCCTCGGTGCGCTCGCAGCGCCCGCGTACTCTCCAGCGAGCAACAACCCATCGACGACCCAATACGAGTCCGGAATCGGTCTGTGCATTTTTTCTCGTGAAGAAGCCTGGTTGTCCTCTCTACGGCTATACGCGGATGCGGGACCGCCGGATGGTGCCCCACCCCGACGGGCGCCCTTTGCGGATCGCGACGGTTTCCCGCGCGCGCCGAGAGGCGCGCACGCAACGCCCGCCACTGACTGTCGCTCAGCCAGAGCTGGTGCCAGAAGCGATGGCGCGCGACGAGTGTGCGCGGACAGGCGGCCGAGCGGGCACCATCGCAGGCGCACCTTGTGCGACCGCGCCAGCGCGTGGATGCGAGCGCTCGGCACGTACTGGCTGTAGTAGACGAACGGCTTGCCTTCGCAGAACTGGAACACCAGCTCCAGCCACCCGTAAACGTCGTCGCGTCCCTTCTCCAGATCCACGAGCGGCATGATGACGCGATCCCACAGCGCTCCGGAGCCAGAACGTGTCTCGAACGTGGGATGGTCGAGCGTGACGAACGACCACTCGCGCGGGCGGCGTGTCACCTCCGACTGTCCCTGTTTGGCGATCGTCTCGTGCCCAACCACACGGGACACGCAGCCGATGACGGTCGAATCGGGATCGTTCCACCCGGGTGCTCGTCCCCCGCCGCCGCGCAGAATCTCCGAGTCCTCGGTGCGATTCGACCAGTCGATGACCCCGTTCCGGATGGTGTCCGACGTCCGTTGGTGCTGGCGGACGTACATCTGGTCCTCGTGCCAGAACCGGATGGTCGTCCGCACATCCAGCCCGCCCTCGAGTCCACTCACGAACGGCAGCGACGGACCGTCGACGGGGTCGCTCTGACTGGCTTGGCGCAGCGCGTACCGGACGAATTCTTCGTAGGCGTCCTGGTCCGGCGGATACGCGTGCCAGCGGAACGCTTCCCCGGTCCGCGCGTCCGGCAGCCCCTCGTATTCGGCATCCCGCGCCTCGCGCGTCAGCTGCGCCACGTCGGGCGGATCGAGAATCGGCCAGGGCACCGGGAACCACGGCTCGGCCGACAGTCGCCGGCCGCGGAAGCAGAAACCGGCCTCGACCTGATCCGAGCCCCTCGTGTGCGGGTCGACCTCGAAGGTCAGCGCGTCGAGCGCCTCGGCCGGGCGTGGACAAATGTTCGGCTGTGGCCAGTTCGAAGAGCCGCGCCGCATAGCGGGGCCCGATAGTGGCGCTGGCCGCCAGCACGAGCTCGGCCAGCTGCGGCTGCTCGCTGATGCGGGCGGTCGCCGCCAGGTTCCTCGCATACAACCCGGTGCGGGCCAGGTCGATGGCCGCCGCAGGCTCCGAGGGCAGCATCTTTCTCGCCTTACCCACGGGGCGGCGTCTCCTGGCCATCCGGCTCGGGCTTCGCGGCCTCGTGCAACAGCATCCGCATGGCGTCGAATGGATCGAACTCCTGAGGCGCTCGCGCAAACGCGGCCACCATCGAGGGGTACAGGCCGGTGAGGCGCATCAGGGCCGATGGACCGAGACGGGCACGTGTGAACCGACGCCGCGGTGCGGGGACGGTGTCTGGCGCAGCGAAATCGCGGCATCGCAGCCGTTCGACGATCCGCGCCCAGTGCGCGAAGCCGCCCACCCACAGCACGGACACGTGCTGTGCCATCAAGGCCGCCAGCGCCGACGCCATCGCGGCCTCGCGCACCAGATCGCTGACGAGCGGCTGTTCCCGGCGGTTCAGCGCATCGGCTGCATCGAAGAAGCCGTCGCCCGGGCGCGCCGCAAACTCCGGACCGAGGGCCAGCGTGGGCGGCGGACGCTGCTCGCCCGGCACCGACACATCCACGTCGATGAGCGCGACCTCGATGCCAGCCTGCGAGGCCAATCGAAAGGCCTCGAAGATCGAGTCGCCCGGCACGAATGGCATCACCGTGCCCATCGCGGATCGTCGGCCACGCTCGAAGGCCGCCACCGGCGTCGGCCAGCAGCCCGCGGCCCATTCGAGCGCCGGCCGGAACGACGCGGGCAGTTCCAGCGCCACCACGGCGGGCCTCGCCGAGGCGAACTGCTCGTGGACAATCCGGCCGAAGACGGCGTCGTAGTGATACGACGGCACGCCCGTCAGGTTGCGGAACGTCTGGACGAACGCCGATTCGGTGAGGGCGTGGCGCTCAGGCAACGGCATCCTCCAGCACCTGCTCGGCCGCGCGAGCCAGCGGCGTATCCACGCCGAGCTGCTTCAGCTTCTGCGCGTACTGGGCGAGCGAGAGCATGTCGCGCGTGCTGTCGTGCCGGCCCTGCTTGACCCGCTTCTTCAGCAGCGTGAACACGTCCCCGAGCAGTTGATCGTCCACCGCCGGGCACTTCAGGCGCAGAATCTGTTCCTGCAGTGCCCAGGGGGGCGCGACGATGTCGATGCGCGGCTTGAGCCGGCTCTGAATGTAGCCAGGCAGCTCATACACGCTGGCGTCCGCGTTCATCGTCACGCACAGGCGGAAGTCCGGGTGCGCCTTCACTTTGATGGACGCGACGGCGCTCTCGACGTAGCGGCGGTCGTCCATCAGCGGCGCCAGCGACGCCCACGCCCGTTCGGGCATGCGATTGCCTTCGTCCAGCACGGCGATGCCGCCCCGCACCATCGCCGAGACGACGCTCGAGGCGTGGTAGTCCACACGGCGATCCGGCGTCAGGACCGGCGTGATGATGAGATCCTCCGGACGCGTGTCCATCGTGCACTGGAACAGATACACCGGTCGACCCAGGCGATGGGCCGCCGCGCAGGCGAGCGTGGTCTTCCCCAACCCGGGCTCGCCGACGATGCGCGGGTTGAGCGGCGGTTCGTTGAGGGAGAGTCGAAGCCAGGCGGCTTCGAGCCGCTGCAGGGAGTACCCGAAATCGATCCACTCGGATTCGTGGTCGTCGGGCGGGGCGAGTACGAGATCCACACCATTAATCGTCACGCGTTCGCTCATCGTCCTCCTTGGCTCGAGGTCATTCCGGGTCATGGCCGCTTCCGTTCCGGTTGTTCGCTTGTGTTCCCTGCGTCAAGACCAGCGTACCGGACAGGGCTGACAGGTCCGGTCATACGCCGGGCATTCGCTTGTCGCTGGTGAAAGTCTCGAGGGGTGTCGGTGATTTACGCCGTCCGCCCGGAAGCGCCAGACCCGAGGTACTCGCCGGTTGCCGTCCGAGGGACACCGCGGGTTCGCGCGAGGCACCGTGCGAGGTCCTCGCCGGTTGCCGGGGCTCACGCATCGGTGAGCCCGCTCTTGATGTCTGAGTGACTATCTCAGTTCAATGTATCTTCGGCTTCTTTGCGGCGGACGTCGACAACTCTGCCGTGCCGCTGCTTCGAAGCGAAGAGACCGCGCGGGACATGCGTCGAGATGCCGCACGTACGCCAGCCCCCGTCGCCGAGAAGTTCAGGCTCTGCTGAGCGCCAATGCCCACCTTCGCCCCCTCCGCGATCGCGTCCTGATTCGCCGCGAGAAACAGAAACGACCAGTTGAACAGATCCCGCTGCGTGGAGATCATGCCGAATATTTGCGCCCGCGTGAAGTCCGAGCTCGCGTTCTCGAGGCCGTCGGTGATGATCACCAGCATGACGCGATCCGGCCGTTCGTCCTCGGACAAGGCGGCCAGCCGACGCGCCGGTGCTGTCGATCGTCCGCCCGATGGCGTCGAGCAGCGCCGTGCTGCCGCGCGGCTGGAACGTGTCCTCGGTCAGACGAGGAGCGTGGGCGATGGGCTGTGCGGCGTAAACCACCTCGTACTGGTCGTCGAACTGGACGAGCGTTAGACGGCAGTCGCCAACCTGGCGCTGCTGTTCGGCCAGGAAGTGATTGAACCCGCCGATCACGTCGGAGGCGATCGATTGCATGGAACCGGAACGATCGAGAATTACCGTGACGTCCGTCTCTTTCTTCATCTGTCTCCTTTTCCCGAGGGCTCGCTTCCCCCAAACACGACCAGGATAACGCCCCGCTATGACAGGACCGGTCACCCAGCCGGCCGTCGTCGAGTCAGCCTCTGAACTTCGCCCGTCCCCGTTTGAGCACCTCGTCGTAGAGCTTCTCGAGCGGGGCGTTCGTTCCCCGGCAGCCTGCCACGACCTTCTCCGTCCAGTCCAAGTAGTCGATCCGCCGCGCAAGATCCCAGTTCGCGGGAGGCGCGTCGGTCACGTCCTGCACGTTGGCGATCTTGTCGGCCAGCTTGATGGCTTTCGCCCGAGAGGAGAGGTGTGGCGCGTGGTCCACCTGCAGCTGCTTGCGATCGGCTTTCTCGAGCGATTTGTCGTCGGTCACTTCCTCGACCACCTTCCGCACGGTTCGTCCGAACTGCGCCTCGAGTTCCTCAGCCGTGGTCTTCGTATCCTCGATGGTGTCGTGCAGGACTGCGGCCATCAGCGTCACGAGGTCGGTGACGCCCCCGGTGTCGGCCAACAGATGCGTGACCGCAATCGGATGGTTGATATAGGGCGAGGCATCCTTGTCCTTGCGCCGCTGTGTGGAGTGCTTACGCGACGCAAACTCGATCGCCTTCAATAGATTCGCCGTATCGGCCCGGTCCTCGGACATTGCCACCTCCTGTTCGAGTCGCCCGCCCTCGGGCGACAGGTGCTCGGGGCTACTTCCCCGCGGTCAAGACCAGCGTACCCGACCACCCTGACAGGTCCGGTCATACGCCTCAGCATCGCGCGACCACCCGACGGTCCGTCGTGCCTCAGCGTCCCCACGACGCAGCGCTCCGTCGGCACTGCGATGACACTGACCTGCAGCGAAGACAAGGCGTATGACCAGCTCTGTCAAACGCTCGCACTACAGTCGACTGCAGACCGGGACCGATGACGGCCCGGCGAAAGAGGTTCCATGGCCGACCAGTCGATCTCGTGCCCTTCATGCGGAAAAAAGATCCCGCTGACACGCGCCTTACGCGCCGAAATCGAGGCGTCGCTCAAGCAGCAGTTCGACGAAACGCTGCAAGACCGCGAGCGCGAGCTGCGCGCGAAATACGAGAGCCGGCTGGAGGAGGACCTGCAGCGCGCGCAGGCAGATGCTGCGAAGAAGGCGGAGAAGAGAGTCGCGCAGGAACTCGCCGGGCTGAAGAACCAGGTGAAGGATCAGGCGAAAGATCTCGAAGAGGCTCGACGCCTCGAGCTCTCGATGCGCAAGAGGGAGCGAGAGCTCGAACGAAAGCAGCAGGAGCTGGAGCTGACTGTCGCCCGAGAGATCGACAAAGAACGCACCCGGCTCGTCACCGAGACGCAGGAGCGTCTTGCGGAGGAGCACCGCCTGAAAGACGCAGAAAAGGAACGGCAGCTTGGTGACATGCGCCGCCAGATCGAAGATCTGAAGCGGAAGGCCGAACAGGGCTCGCAGCAACTGCAGGGTGAAGCCGGAGAAGGAGAACTGGAATCGCTCCTGCGGGCCAACTTCCCGTCAGACGAGATCAGCGCAATCGGCCAGGGCGTCCGTGGGGCCGACGTGCACCAGGTCGTCATCGACCCCCGCGGCAGGAAGAGCGGCGCGATCCTGTGGGAGTGCAAGAACACCCGGAACTGGAGCGACGGGTGGATCGCGAAGCTGAAACAGGATCAGCGATCGCTGCACGCTGACGTCGCGGTTCTCGTGACGGCAACCTTGCCCAAGGGCTGCACCAGGTTTGCGCTCATCGAAGGCGTTCTGGTGACTGATTTCGCCTGTGCCGCCGGTCTGGCGGCGGTCCTGCGGGCACAACCTGTGTCAGCTCGCGCAGACGCGGAGCGCAGCGATCAGCAAAGAAGAAAGCCTGGAGCTCTTGTACCGATACTTGTCGGGTGTCGAATTCCGGCACCGCGTGGAGGCCGTCGTGGAGGCGTTCACGGCCATGCGACACGACCTGGACCAGGAGCGCCGGGCCGCCGAGCGGCAGTGGGCGCGCCGCTCGCGTCAGATTGATGCGGTCACCTTCAACGTCTCCGGGATGTACGGCG
This sequence comes from uncultured Acidobacteriota bacterium, assembly GCA_963825245.1. Lineage (GTDB taxonomy): Bacteria > Acidobacteriota > Vicinamibacteria > Vicinamibacterales > CAVVIG01 > CAVREM01. The sequence goes on along the minus strand of CAWGSJ010000003.1, from coordinate 556,012 downwards.
ACCTGCAAGGGCTGGTTCCTGCCCTGCCGCCGATCGCGCTCCTTGAACTGCCCGAGGCGGAGGAGCCGATCCTGGCAGCATCATAGTGGCGCGGTAGATGGAACCCGTGAAAAAACGCAGCGCCAAGCTCCCCGCGACCGACAGGCCCGACGCAGCCGAAGACGATGACGCATTCGCTCGGGAGATGCGGGACGTCGTCCGGCTTGAACCCGACCCGCGCGGGCGCGTGCGCAGTGTTGCACCAATCAGTCCGCCGCGTCACTCACCGCAGCGAACGGAACATGCGGACGTATCGGATCACGACTTCGTCGCGCACGGCGTCGATCGGCGCGAGATCAGGAAACTGAAAAAAGGCGAATACATCGTCCGCGGCCGGCGCGACCTGCACGGCATGACGGGTGCCGAGGCGGTCGCCAGCGTGGGACGGTTCATCGAGAACAGCCGGCATCGCGGCCATCGATGCGTCTGCATCATCCACGGCCGCGGGCTGCACTCAAAAGGCAACCAGCCGATCCTGAAGACGCGCGTGCGGGAGTACCTCAGGTCGCACCGGTCGGTCCTCGCGTACACGGACGCGCCGGTGTCAGACGGCGGTTCGGGCGCCGTTTACGTGCTGCTGCGGAAGTAGGCGACGATGACCGACCGCACACCACGTTCCTTGCGCGCGCAGGCTTCGGCCTTCGCGCGACTGCTCTCAACCACAGACGACCCGGAGATCGCATTCCGCCAAGCGACGGCACTGGCTGAAGGCCTATTCCCGCATCAGGTCGAGGGGATGGCGTTCTTGCTCGGCCGGAGGCGCGCCATCCTGGCAGATGACATGGGTCTTGGTAAGACCCGGCAGGCGATCACCGCGCTCGGCCACGCTGCGGCCGAGGGCCAGCGGCTCGTGGTCTGCCCGGCGTCGGTCAAGCGCAATTGGGCGCGCGAGATCGCCCTGGCAACCGCGAACGACACCGTGCACATCATCGAAGGCACACGCGCGCAGCGTCTACCGCGCGACGTGCGCTGGGTGATCGTCAATTACGACGTGCTCGGACGGCATGCCGAGACGCTCGCCGCCGTGCCGTGGGCAGCCCTGGTGTTCGACGAGGCGCACTACCTGAAGAATCACACGAGCGCGCGCAGCCGGATTGCACGCGAGCTGACGAGCGCGGCCACGGCGCTCGCGCCAAAGGAGCCGGCCGTCTACCTGCTCACTGGCACGCCGCTCACGAATCGGCCGCGCGACCTCTTCGTCCTGTTGCAGCTGGCCGGCCATCCGCTGGGGCGCAGCTTTCTGTCGTTCGCGAAACGGTACTGCGCAGCCGAAAAGACGCGAGTACGGCTGGAAGACCGACGGAGCCTCGAACCTGGCCGAGCTCACGGTGCAACTGCACGGCACGATGCTGCGCCGCACGAAGGAGGAAGTGCTGTCGCTCCCGCCGAAGTTGCGGACGTGGTTGCCGACCACCGTTGCGGCAGGCATCGCGGCTCGGGAGATCCGCGAGGTCGTCACGCTGCTCCTTGCCCGGCGCTCCGGCACGTCAGCGGCGAGCGATGAGCGGTCGCGCACGCACCTCCTGTCGCTGCTCACCAGGGCCCGGCAGAAGCTCGCCGTCGCCAAGGTCGACACCACGTTGGACCTCGTGCGCGGTGCGGTGGAGCAGGGCGAGAAGGTCATCGTCTTTTCATGCTTCGACGAGCCGTTGCAGACGCTCGCCAAGGCGTTCGGCTCGCAGGCGGTCGTGCTCACGGGAAAGGTGCCGTCGGCGAAGCGACAGGGCCTCGTCGATCGGTTTCAGCATGACGACGAGGTGCGCGTGTTCCTGGCGAACATCATCGCCGGCGGGACCGGTCTGACGCTCACCGCAGCGACACAGGTGGTCTTCAACGATCTGGACTGGGTTCCGGCGAATCACTGGCAGGCGGAGGATCGGGCGTACCGGATGGGCCAGACCAGGACCGTCAACGTCACCTACGTCGTCGGCGAAGAGACCATCGATGAATTCGTGCAGGCGGTGCTCGAGATCAAGGCCGCGCTCGTCAGGACCATCGTTGATGGCGAGGCACTCGCAGGAGACGTCGAAGGCAATGTGCTCGACGAGCTCGAACGAGCGCTGGCCGCGATCTCGCCAGGGCTGGCCGACGCGCGAGCAGGGATCGAGGACGAGGTCCTCATCAACGACCTGGTGCGTGTCGCGACCGAACAGTGGCGGAGCGCTCACCCATCAGGGACAGCCAGTGAGACGAGCTCCGCGGATCCCGCCGCGGCGCGCACGCTCCGGGCGGCCCTCGAGGCGCTCGCGCGCGTGCTTGCCGGTCCCAGCGCACAACGGTTCCGGATCGCGAGCTCGTCGAAGCCTGGCAGTCACTACACCATCGAAGCGGCAGGCGGAGACGTCACGTGCTCGTGCCCGGGGTTCGAGCACCGCGGTCAATGCCGTCATGCCCGCGACGTCAAGACGGCGCTCGCGTCCGGCATCGCGCCGCCGCCCGACTACGTGGCGGTCGCGTAACGTCGCACAAGGCGTGCTGCAGCCAGGGATCATGCGTTCGCGAAGGCGCGTCAACAGAAAGGGCAGCGGCGGCTGAACATCGCTGTCGACCGCCACGCCACCCGACCCGTACTGCTGGCGTGCCGCGTCCAGCTCGTCTTCCGTCCACGTGACCAGCTGCGCAGGCTTCAGCACCTTGACAAACCGCCCGAAGCCCAGGATCCAGTTCCTCAACGCGTAGTCGTCGGTGACGTCGAGCGTCATGATCGATAGATCCATCGGTCCGATCGTTGAACTGCTGCGATGCGTGCCATGTGCGCTCTTTGACGAGAGGCGCGATCTGCGGATGAAATCGGAGCCGCACCTTGCACGTCGGACCGCCGCGGTGCACGCCCAGCGAGTTCTTGAAGGGATCCGTGTCAAGCTCCGCGATCGGTTCGAACGTCGTTTCCTGCACGCTCGCTTTGCTGATGCGCTCGACGGCAAACGTCCGCACCTCGGCGTACGCCGGCACGAAGGCGATGAGATACAGGCCGCCCTGCGCGTGGATCAAACGGGACGGGTGCACGGTGTACAGCTTCTGGCGCCGGCTCTCGAGAGAGTGATACTGCATCGAGACCACGCGTTGGCCGAGAATGGCGTCGAGCAGCCGAGCTGTGATCTCGTAGGTGTGCGCGCCCTGGCGCTTCGCATGTTCGTGCTTCGCCGAGATAACGCGGGGCAACCTGTCCAGGAACTTCTTCATGGCGGGCGACAGCACTGCTTCGAGCTTGTCGAATACGCTCGTGATGTCCTTTCGCAGCGCCGTCCCGGCGAAGCATTCGATCAGCGCGCGGCTGAAATACAGCGCGGCCAGTTCCGACAGCGTCACGCCGGTCCGGGCCAGCGCGCCCATCGCCCGCGCATCCAATCGCCAGAACTTGGCTCCGTGGACGATCTCGTCGTACACAGGGAAATCCCGCCACCTGAAGCGCCTCCAGATCCCGACGAATCGTGCGCGTGCTGACCGACAGGTCAGTCGCGAGCTTCGGAATCGTCTGGCCTCTCGCCGTGGCAATCCGCTGCAGGATCGTCCATTGTCGAATCAATTCGCTGTTGCGTCCCATGATCTGCCCCTGACGCTGTTGATCGCCCAGAATCTTATCGATCCTGATCGAAGACGTCGCCTCCTTCGCCGTGCGTTCGCCTCGCGGTCTTGTCATTGCCAGGCTGCCCAGTCCTGTCATACCGGCCGTCTACCCTTGATTCTGGTGAGACGGAAGAGACCTGATGAACAAGAGGAATGACACGCGGCGGGAAGTGCTGCTGGCGGACCATTCCGCCGGCGGAGTCGCAAGCTCAACTCACATGCATTCGCTTGGCGCCGTACTGATTCAATTTGACCGCGCTCGCGCTGCCATCAGGCCGAAGGCGGCGCGGGATGCCGCGGCGCAAGCTCAACTCGATACGCTGTTGTTTCGATACGAACAGCCCCAGGAGGAATTGGTGTGGGGCGTCGACGATGCGCACGGATTCCGATTCGACTGGTGTGTCATTGGTGGCCGATGGAGTGGGTGGGGCCGAGAGGTGCGAAGCCTCATGGCCAGGCAACACATTCGTCCCACCGCGCGGCCGATCCCCCGTTTCCTTGAAAGGAATGCCATCTGGTCGGAAGACCTCGGCCGCGTCCGCCTGACCGCGTCTTTGTTCCCGCTGGCGCTCCTTGACGCCCTATGGTGATTGGTTGGACGCACCTGCCTGTCTTCCCAATTTCGGAAAAACGAGCGCCCGTGCACGAAGAGCACAGGCTGCATGGCTGACGAAGATTCGCCAGGCGGCAAGAGCCTTTCCGGACTGCCTTGCTGTCGGCGTCGACTATCACTTCTGAAGGCCCACCTTCGCCAAGGCTACGGCGGGCAGGACGCGTGATCTCTATTTCGCCTGAGTGAGTCCAATGGCTGATTCGAAACCCCGTCCGAAACGAGGTAAGAGACAGAAACAGGCTGGTTTTCGATGCCCGGAAGCGCGCTGATCTGGCAAGGGCGTGTGCGAAGGCGTAAAGCTCGACTCGTTGAAGTGAATCGGATCAGGAAGGTGATCTACGCCAGGCATGGCTTGTCTCCGGACGGCGACAACGGTGACAAAGACGAGTCCACCGCAGACGATGATCTGGACATCGCGTTGCTGGACTACGTTCAACGCGAGTGGGACAGGGAGCTCGAACGGCTTCTGGGCGGTTTGTCCAAGCGCTCTTGACTCGTGAAGGCTCTGGTTCGCGCAGGATGGGGGACGTCAGCGACTTGGGCGAGCGCCTGAGTCGAAAGGAGCGACGCACGTGACCAATGAACCGATCCCGCTCTCGTTGCGCTTCTCAGAGGCGCTTCGCGGCGCCGCCGATCTCCATGCGAAGCAGGTCCGGAAGGGCACCAAGATCCCCTACATAGCGCACCTGCTCGGCGTTGCCTCGATCGCCCTCCAGCACGGCGCCGACGAAGACGAGGCAATCGCGGCGCTTCTACATGACGCGATCGAAGACGCGCCCGTGGAGCTTGGCGCCAACTGGGTCCCTAATTGGTTGCGCTTCCGGTTCGGGGAGCGCGTGCTGGACATCGTGGAGGGATGCACGGACGCCGACGTCAAGCCCAAACCGCCCTGGCGCGCGCGCAAGGAAGCCTATGTCGCCCGCGTACCGAAGGAACCGGCGTCGGTCGTGCTGGTGTCGGCGGCCGACAAGCTACACAACGCAGGAGCCATCTTGTCGGACTATCGCGAGATCGGGGACGCGTTGTGGCCTCGATTCAACAAGGACGCCGGGAAGGCTGGGACTGTCGGCTACTACCGAGGACTGGTCACGGCCTACCGCGCCACGGGGCATCATCCGAGACTCGTGCGGGAACTCGACGCCGTGGTCACGCTGATCGAAATGGAAACAGGCCATCCAGGCGTCTGGCCGCTTCCGGAATAGAGCGAAAGCACGTGTGCGCGGTAACTCCTCCCATCGCGCTTCCCCTGGCCAGCCTGGTGCCGCCACCGGAGCTGTTCACGCACGCAAGTACCCTCCACGGGCAGGCGCACGTCTCCCGAGTGATGGTGCATGCCTTCCGTCTGATCGCGGCGACCGGGTGGGCAGAAGAGGCGCCACGTCTCTGGGCGGCCGTCTATCTGCACGATATCGCCCGGACGCACGACGGCCTGTGCCATCGACATGGCAGCGATGCGATGACAAGGTTCGAGACGCTCTCCGAGGTGCGTGACCTCTTCGCCCAGGGTGGTGTGGCAGAGAGCGACTACCCCGCAATCCGTACGGCCGTCGTCCATCATTGCTTGCCGAGGGAACTAATGCGCACGCATCCCCACTGGCGGCTGACATCGCTTCTGAAAGACGCCGACGGCCTCGACCGCGTGCGATTGGGTGACCTCGATCCCAGATATCTGCGCAATCGCGAAGCGCACGAGATGGTGGCCTTTGCCGAGTCGCTCTTCACTGAGACCGATGGCACGATTCCGGTGGGCCACGGCCATTTCGCGGCTCTCTGGTCCAAGGTGACCTTGGTGCTCGGAGAGGTCGACGCAAGTTAGCAACAGGAACTCTGCCCCGCGCGGCAGGTCTTCTGAAGTGATTCTGTTGAAGCCGACACTCTTGCCGTGGCCGATACACGGCAGACCACTGCCGTCCCTTTGCCGACGCCGTTGGATCAGGTCTAGCGAGCTACTCGTCTTCGAGTTCAATGCATCAGCGAGATTCGCGCCACGAATTACTTCCGGCGACACTAAACGCGGAATTTGGTGGCTCTAGCGGCCGGCGTTCACCAGCGGCCACAACCGACGGACGGCTGTTTGGCGCAGCGAGTTAGCCCGCTTGACGGTATGCGTTGTTCAAGACTGTCTGCACCTTTGGTCTATCGGAATCAGCCTCGAGGGCGACTGCATTATTCAACGTGACGTTCCATTGAACAGCGCCCGAACGGACCACGGCTTCGGCGAAGATCCCGCGACTTGTGCTGGACCGGACGACGTTCTTGCCCCCGTAGTAGACTTTCACGCCTTTCAACTTCAGCAATTCAGCATCAATCGCCCAAAAGGCCTTGGTCAAGGCCGGCGCGAGTCGCTCGAGCAGCCAGGGCGCCTTTTTTCAGAATTCGACTATTGGACGCCACCGGGTTGCCAGGCATCGTGATCAGCGTCAGATTGCCCAGTGTGTGAAGCGCGCCATCACGCGCCTGGATCTCTTTCCGCATACCCGATCGCCGTCACACGCGATTTGACGCGTGCGAAAGCCTGGATCCGAGCTCACGCACGCGGTTCAGAGCGGTACGGCCTCGTGGCCTCATCGCATGCCCAACGACTCAAGCCGCACGCAATTGATGTCCGCGTGAATGTCGATCCTGTCCAGTGGTTCCTTAACGATAGGCACGATACGCGATCGAGCTACTACCTGGAAGATGCCGCCACTGAGTTCCAAGTTCAGGGCCTCGAGGTCGATTGGGCGTGCGTGACCTGGGACGCCGACCTGCGACGACAAGCTCACTCCTGGCGTTATCACTCTTTCCGAGGAGAACGTGGGACGACGATCCACAAGGAAGACAGGAAGCGATACCCGCTGAACGCGTACCGCGTTCTGTTAACGCGTGCGCGGCAGGGGATGGTCATCTTTATTCCGCCCGGTGACGAGGCCGAGGTTTGACCGTCGCGAAGTTCGAGCGCGTGCGGCGCCGACGACTATCGTCGACGCCGCAAGACTGCGGGATTGATCAACGGGCCGTCGCGACCCCTACTGCTGTTGCTGCTGCGTGTTGGTGACAGCCGCTTTCTTCCGCTGCGCAATGATCCGCTCGTGATCCGCCTCGGTGATGTAGACGACGACCTCGTTGGTGTGCGCCATTTCGTCGACGCTCCGCTGGCCGGGTCGCGACCATCCGACGCGGTGCGGTTTTTGATGGTTAGGCTGTTCACAATGCTGCGACGGCACATTTTGAGGTCCTCAATTCCACCGTCGCTCGTTTCAAATGGCGCTCGCCGTTGAGAGCGCATGATCTTCCGCATCCGTGAACTGTATAGGCCCCGCTTCGTATCTCTTTAGCACCAAGGACACTCCCCGCAGGATGGTGTTCACCGCAACGCGATAATCGCCATAAAACAGTTAGACAATTCTGAAGGACTATCGCCCAAGAAACAGGCTCGCACGCTCGATCCGGAAGGCCCCGCGTTAGCAGATCGTCGCGGACGCTCGGCGCCGTTCATACGCGGTCGCCGTGGCCTTGGCGTTTTCTGACTTCCTTTCCATCGTACCGAATCAGATCGGTTGCAACCCCAACTGTCCCGTATTGACTAGGCTGCTGTACCTCCTTTTCGTTCTCTTTTCGTCGTAACGTCGCGCCTGCCTCGCACCTTCCGATTTGTCGGCGCTGCACCTTTACCTGGCGGTCACTTTCCGATTTTCCTCGTCTTACGTGGCCCGCTGATTCGTTGTTGTCGATTTTCTAGAGCTGCACGGCCTTTTTTGCCAACGTTTGGATTCGATGCCGCGCTTTTCACACTTTGTGCACGATCGGCTTCTCAGGGACCTCCCTTTCTGCATAATTTTGGTCGTTCTGTATGGTCGGCGGCAGCGTCTACCGCTTCGGACCGTTCGAGCTCGATGCGCCCGGCGCGCGTCTCTTTCGTGGAGCGACGCGCGTCCCGCTTTCGGATTCGCAGTTCGCCATTCTTCTGCAGCTGGTCTCACACGTCGGCGAGGTGGTCTCGAAGGACGCGCTCGTCAGCGCCGCGTGGCGCGGCGCCGCGGTGACCGACAACAGCCTCGACCAGGCCATCTCCCGGCTGCGCAAGACGCTCGGCAGCGGCCGCGACCGCACGACGCTACATCGAAACCGTCCCCAACCGCGGCTATCGGTTTGCCGCGAACATCGAACGGACACACCGGCACGATCCGGAGGCGGCGGCCGACCTGCCGCTTGCGCCGTTTCGTGCGCTGGTTCAGGGAGAAGACGACCTCGACACCCTCGACCGCGACGCCATCCTCCGCGCCCGCCGCAGCGTTCGAGGACGTGCTGCGCGCCGAGCCCGACTACGCGGCAGGCGCATGTGGGTCTTGCCAACGCGTGCGCGTATGCCTTCGAATCGACGCGGGCGGACATCGTGCCCGACGTCGAGGCGTTGAAGCTCGCGCTCGACCATGCGTCGAAGGGCTGCCGAGCTCGCACCGACGTCGGCCGACGCGTGGAGCACGCGCGCGTTCGTCCTCTGCCTCAACGGCGACACGGACGACGCCGAGGCCGCGGCGTGCAAGGCGGTCGATCTCGACGGCTCGGACTGGCGTCATGCGATGCGGCTCGTCGTACGTGTCGTGGGGCGAGGCGCGGCTGCGTGCGGCGCGGCGCGTGCTGACGCTCTGCCCCGGGCTCGCGCTCGCCCACTATCTGATGGCCACGGTCTTCGTCGCCCGTCAGGCGTTCGACGCGGCGCTCGAGGTGCTGCAGGAGGGCTGCGCGGCGCAGGACGCACAGTCGAAGAGCACCGGCTATCCCGCCGTCGCTCTGCATCTGCACCGTGCCCGCGTCCTGGCGGTGACGGGCGACCTCGACGCGGCAGTGGCGGAGCTGACGCGAGAGCTCGACGCGCCCCATCGCAATCACGTCTACGCGCGGGAATGCATCGCGAACACGTACTACGCGCTCGGCGCGCTGCGGCAGCGACAGGGCTCTCGCGACGGCGCAACCGCCGCGTTCGAAGAGGCGCTGAAGGTCGTGCCCGGCCACCTCTTTGCGGCAGGCGCGCTTGGACGCGACGCGGCGTTGCTGCCGCGCCGTCAGGATCCGCACACGATCGATATCGCGATGGCGCACGCCATTCGTCTTGTCGCGCGCGGGCCGGCACCGCGAGGCGGCCGACACCTGCAGCGACGCGCTGACCCAGGCGCCGCCGGGCTGCGCCGGCTGGCTGCTGCCTGCTGAACCGACGCTCAATCCCACCGCCCGCCCCGACATCTGGGGGCCGACGCTCGCGATCCTGCGCGATCGCGCCACCTGACGGCCTGTCAGATCTTTTCAGATCGCCTGTCAGGACTTCGCCTCCCGGCTCGCGCGACGATGCGCGGCAAGGAGGTCAGTCATGAACGTGATCGAACAACGTCAGTACGAAATGCTCGTTCGGGTCCGCAACTTCGGAACGACCTACGGCCACCTCTTTCCGGCGTCGAGTGTCGCCGGGGAGACTTTCGCGGCCGTGGACGCGGCCATCAAGGAGCTCGACGCGCAAGAGCTGGCGCACCTGGCAGCGTCTGTCTCCGCACGCGCACAGCGGAAAGACACGGCGCGCCAGGCGCTGCATGGATCGCCTTCAGGCGATCGCCCAGACGGCGCGCGTGCTTCGCCAGGGCGATTCGGGCCTGGTCGCAGCAGTTCGAGGTGCCGGCTCCGGCAACCGACCAGACGCTGCTGACCACCGGACGCAAGTTCGCGCGCGACGCCGAGGCGTTCAGCAGCCAGTTCGTCGCCCACGGCATGCCGGTGACGTTTCTCGCAGACCTGAACGCGCTGGTGAACGACTTCGAAACCGCCCTGCGCGATCGGGGTCAGGGACGCGAAGCGCGCCGTGCGGCCCGCGCGAGCACCAAGGCGACACTGGCGTCCGGAATCGCCGCCGTCCGCAGCCTCAACGCCATCGTCACCAACCATCTGCGCGACGATGCGGTGACGAGAGCGGTATGGGACCGCGACCGGCGCATCGTGTATCCGAAGCGAGCCGACCCGGCGCCTGAGCCAGCCCCAGCGGCCGCTGCGCCGGAACCGCCGGCGGGCAACAAGGCGGCGTGACGCACTTTTCAAGGAGAACGGAGAGAACAATGGCTAGACGACACGACGTACACGTCATCGTCGATCGCGTTCGCCGCTGGAAGGTGACACAAGGCGGCCGCACACTGTCGAATCACACTACGCAGGAAACGGCTCTGGCCGCGGCAAAGCGAGTGGCCAGACGTAGCCGTGTCGACCTCGTGACTCACAGTCGCAACGGCAGGATTCGGTCGAAGGACACCTTCGGGACCGAATCCGCGGCGCGAGATACCGAACACTGATCAACCGGCGTGGGGGGCCGGGTCGAGGACCTGGCCCCAATTCCGCACATGTCTTGCCGCTGGGACGCTTACGCACGTTCGAGCAGAGATCAAACGCTGCGAGTACATCCACAGCGTACGCGCGGAACTGCTGAGCGATCGCTCCGCACTCGAATTGGATCTTGAGCACTAAACCGAATGCTGTACCTAGGGGCTCTCTGAGGCAGGACGTGGCTGCGACGTCGACTGCTATTGTCGACGCCGCAAGCCTGCGGGATTGATCAGCGGGCCGTTGCGACCCTACTGCTGTTGCTGCTGCGTGTTGGTGGCGGCCGCTTTCTTCCGCTCCGCGATGATCCGCTCGTAGTCGGCCTCGGTGATGTAGACGACGACCTCGTTGGCGTGCGCCATTTCGTCGACGCTCCGCTGGCCGAAGGTCACCCACTGAGTCGGATCGGGGTTGAACTTGTTCGCCGGCGTGTTGTCGTGCCACGCGGTGGTCTTGATGATGGTCCCCTTGGGCAGCACCGGCGCGGCATCCTTCGTGTACACGTAATTGATGTGCCAGTTGAACCGGTACTGCGGCACCGAGTTCAGCACCTCGGTGCGGCCATCCGGGTAGATGGCCTCCATCGTGAACGCCTTGCCGCGGAAGTGCATGTGCGGCTGGAAATTGAGGACGATCGCGGGCGCCGGCAGCGTCGTGTAGGCCTCGATCCTCGACACCTGGCCCGGCGGAATGTCGATCTCGTACGCCTTCGCGTAGCCGAAGGCGCTCATCATCGCGCGAAACTTCGGCAGCTGTGCCCTTCGGGTAGAACCAGAAGGCGGTTTCGACCTCCACCGGCGTTTCCTCGCCCGACGCGTTCAGGTGGATGTCCCAGCCGATCTCCGAGCCGGCGCGCAGGAACTGGCCGGCGTCGTGTTCGACGTAGAGCTCGCCGTTCTTGCCCACCGCCCATTCAGAAAACGCCTGCGCCGGCCGGCGTCGGATCGAGCAGCGTGGCCGGATCCTCTTTCTTGTCGCTCGGGTACAGCACGGACGGGTCGACCTTGCCGCTCCGCGCCGAACGGACGAAGTCGCGCACTTCGGCCGTCTCCTTCTGGAACAACATCGTCGTCGCGTGATGCACCACTTTGCGCGAGCGCCTGACCGGACGAGTCTCGGTCCCGGCGACCCAGCGGTCCTCAGGAATGGCGGGCGTGCCGCGAACCTCCCACCACCGGTCCTGCGACACGGCCGGCATCGTGTAGTCGGGCGACTTCACGACGAGGTCGGGCGGACGTCCGAAGTACGTCGGCGAACTCCCACACATCTTCGGTCGGCCAGGCTTTCGCCGCGGGCAGATCGCGCGGATTCCCCTGCGGCGCGCCGGCGTCGACCCATCGCGCGATCAGATCGATCTCGTGGTCGGACAGCGACCGATCGTTCGCGAACTTCTGGATGCCGACCGTCTTGTCGACGTACCACGGCGGCATCGTCGCGGTCCTGGACCTTCCGCTTGATCGACCGGACCCACGGCCGGACCTCGCTGAAGGTCGTGAGCGACATCGGCGCCATGCCCTCGGCGCGATGGCAGATCTCGCACTTCTCCTGGAAGATCGGCGCGATGTCCTTGGCGAACGTGATCGCCTCGGACCGGTTCTGCGCCTGCGCTGGCCCTGCCACCAGGGCTGACCGCCAGCGCGACGAAGCCCAGAGCCGCATCAGCTGACGACGTCGTGTCTCACTCATGGTGTGTCCTCTTCCAGCGACCCGGCCTCTGACCGGACTCCCAACATCTGACTCGCCGATCGGCCTACGATGCTTCAACGCGCGGCGACGGAGGCGTGGATGTACCCGTTGCTCCAACAGCAGTGGAAATCGTGGATCTCGGTATCGCTCGCTTCGACGCGCAGGACGTATTCACCGGGCTCGGCGAACGTGGCAGTGACGTTCGCCTCGCCGTTACCGTCGACGGACTTGGTGAAATCGCCGATGGTGACCGCGCCCGCGCCGCGATAGCGCGCCCAGGTCAGCCTCACGCCGATGACTTGCGCTTCTGCGGCAACGCGCGTCTTGTCGTCGGCGACCGAGAACTTCACCGTCACCGGCGTGCCGGCGACCGCCTTGATGCTCGTCTTCGCGCCCAGCGGACCGGTGCCCGATGCCGGCGCGCCCTCGAAGCGCAGGACCGGCGGCGTATTGCCGACCGTCGGTTCCTTGAGCGCGTCGATGGCATAGGCCGGGCCGAGATTCGCCGGAATCGTGACGGTCTGATTGTTGGCGCGGAGCGTCCAGGTGACCGTCTTCTTCTCGGCGAGCAGGCGCTTCTCGACGTCCTTCGCGACAGGCACGGCAAACGCACCCCACTGGCGGCGAGGGACGAAATGCGTCGGCTGCCCCTGATCGGCCGGGCCCGGCTCGATCTTGTTGTCGGGCCCGGTCGGGATATCGAGTTCCTGTTCGTAGTTCCGATTGAAGTAGCCGAACGAGAGCATCAAGGTCCCGGATTCGTCGCGAAACCAGCCTTCGAACACCGGCGCCACCAGCTCACCGCGGGCATGCTTCAGGCCGTCGCCCGGCTTGATGTCCTGAGGACGTTCCTGGCCGGCGAGCGCCCACGTCGACGCCGCCGACACCACCACAGGCGGCAATCGCCAACAGGCGCGCTTTCCTGGCGAACCGTGAGTTTATGACTTCCATAGGCGGCTCGTGCGCACCCTACCGGCGCCGACCCTGGAAGGGTCGGCCTACCCGTAGCGCCGATGATAAACGATATCCACCTCCCCGCCGGCAGCAGTTTGTGGCGGGCCTAAGAGGCCCGCCCTACGAGATTCGGCCGCGCCAGTCGGCCCCAAACTCAAGGGCGCACTCGGACGATTGGCGCTAGCCTGGACTGACCGCCCGGCGGACATCCAGTCCGAATTCGGGCTTCTCGCGCGGCCCGGTGATCTTGATCGGCAGCTTCGAACCGCCACCCGGCCGGCGGAACAGGGGCTGCGCGAGTTTTGCGACCACAGCCTTCCAGCCGGTTGTCGTTTTCTCGAGCGTGGCGTCGAGGAGCAGGTCGCCGTGAAAATCAAGCAGCTCCCGCTTCATGTCGTAGGTACCGGCAATCTGCACGACCGCGCCCGGAACGGCGAACGACAGATCGGCGAAGGTGAGGGTGGCTCTTCCGCATCCGGAACGTGCCCGAAAGGCTGGACACCACACTGGGGCCGTCCTTGGCGGTCTCTCCCTTGCCACGCTGGCTCAGGGTGTTGATCTGCTCCTGCACGTTGACGTTTGAGAACCGCGCCTCGTTCAGGCTGAACCTTCCGTCAAGTTCCAGCCTGTCGATGACATCGGCATCACCCGCCGGCAGCAGAAACTTCGTCGTCACGCGCACCTGCCCGGTCATGAGCGGCTTCCCCGCCTTCACCGCGAGCTTCAACAGATCCTCGATCCGGCCCTCGTCGATCGTCACGTCCAGCGCCACCCGGCGTCCCTTCACATCCTTGGTTCGCACGACGGCGCCGTGGGCCACGATCAGTGTCTCGATCACCCGGGCCTCGACGCGCTCGAGCCGGGTATCGCCGTTGGTGCCGTCGACGATGGCGTGGAACGTGGTTTTGAGAGGAACCGGCTGCGCGGCGAGATCGACGGAAAAGTCGGGAGTGTCGGTCTCGCCCTTGACCTCGATCCTCTCGAGCACGCCGGAATAGGCGCCGTGCGAGGTCAGCGTTCCGCCGATGCCTTTGATGGTGTCGAGATTGGCGCGATCGAACTCGTATTCGCCGCGGACCGGCGTCCGGCTCGGCTCGTCGGCTTGCCAGGGCCCGAACGTTCCCTGCGTCCTGATTTCGCCCCGCGGCTGCGGGTTGGTGAGCGCGGCTTCGAACGGGGCACCGCCGGCGTCGCCGAAACCACGCATCACGAGATGATGAATCTGAAATTCCCGCGGGAGCTTGCTCGGATCGCGCGGGACGATTTCCAGGCGAGCCGTTCGAGACACGATCTGGTCGACGACGAGGCGTGAGGCAACGGAACCAGAGGACGTCGATGCCGCCGTTGGACCTGTCGTCGGTTCCGCGCCAGAAGGTTCGCCGTCCGGCACTGTGAACGCCGCCTGGCGGGATGCTGATCTCCAGGCGGTCCACCGCGACGGTTTTCAATCGCAACGGCGAGCGCATGAGGCCCCACAAGCCAGTGCTCGCCGAGAACGACTCGATCCGAATCAACGGCGTCACGTCGGTGCGGCCGTTGTGTCGAACGGTCAGCCCTCCCCCGCTGAGCTCCGGGCGTGGGAACGTGGAGATTTGCAGTGAGTCGAGCGCGACCTCACTGCGAAATCGTTCGTTCAAGGCCGCAATCGCCCGATCGCGCACATGCGGCGTCATCCTGGTCGCCAGCGACACGAGGATCGCCCCGACGATCAAGATGAGCGTAAACGCGATCAGACACCGAGCGGCGAAGAGGTCCGGTCTTACTCGCCGAGCAGGCTTCGTCCCATCGGGCTCCCCGACACGCTTCGCGCGCCGCTTCGTCGGCGCGCTCCGTTCGCGTGGTCGCGCGCTCGCTCGCGCCGCGGGTCAGCAGGTTTTTGAGATAGTTTTCTTACTCGCCAAGGCCGTCATTCCCAAAAAGAGCAAGCATCATTCCCGTTCGACTCGCACGGTTCCCTTCTTGCAGCCGCTGCTGCCCTCGACTGACTGCGAGGTTTCCGTACGTGATTTCCGGACCAAACCTCGAGCTCATCGAGCGAACGGTCACACGCTAGAGCAACACGGTGGCCAACGACGCGCCACAGTTGGCATCAGCAAGACCGAGCGCCCGCGCACACTGAAACTGATTCCGCTCGAGAACTGATGTCCGAGTCGAGAACCGGGGAAACGAAAGAGCCCAAGCACCAACGTTCCTCTCTCTCGGGCTCCAGGACAAGCTCGTAAATCGAGTTCCGAACTTTGCGGGCCTTAGAGGCCCGCCCTACTTTCTCGATCGATTTCCCTCGGCCTGCAGGTAGTTCCTGAATGTCCACCGGCCGATCTGGGTGCCGGCGGTCAGGCCGTCCTGGCTCGCGAACCTGTAGTGGATGCCGCCGTAAATGCGGCTCAGCGCCGCTTCCGCCGCGGCGGCACTGAAGCTCGCGAAACTCCGGGACACGCCGGGCAAGGCGTCGGATCCGGTGATGAACGCGATGTCGTCTGTGCCGTAGAACAGCGCCAGCACGGCGGCCGCGGCCGCACTGAAGGTGCTGTGCCCCGACACGTAATCCGGGAACGGAGGGGTCGCGATGAACGACGACCACGTCGCGTCGGGCGCGGTGGCCGGATTGCCATCGGTGTCGCCGGCGCGAATCGCGGTCACGGGGCGCCAGTTGTTGTAGGTGTACTTCGCGTCCCACGCGCAGACGCCGGCGTCGGCCATCGCGATGTTCAGGAGCGCGAAGAGGCGGGCGTTTTCCTCCAGCGAAAGACCGGTCATCGCGGCGACGTCCTGCGCGATGTGATTCCAATGGCCGGGAGGCGTTTCCGTCCCGGCGCCGTCAGCCCAGAACTGCGCGATCTGGGATTGGTCCGCGGTGCGCGACGACCCGACTGCCGCGCCGAGCGCTTTCACCTCGTTGTAATCCGCGGCCCACGTGGCGCTGTCGAGGGGCGGCGGACCGGCACCACGAAATTGGTCGCTCGAAGTCATCCCGAAGGGTACGAGCATTCCCCACTGCGGCAACAGGTACGGCGGCTGAGGCTGGCGGCGTCGGCACCCAGGACCCGGGCCCGCTGCCAGCAGGAGGAGGGACGACGGCACCGGCCCCGTCGTTCGCCCGCGCAGCCAGGATCTGGCTTGCCACTGACTCGCCCCAGGCGATACCGCAGTCTCGTTGAGGACCGTGTCGAATCGTGCTCAGCGTGGTTGCGAGGAGCGCATCGAAGTCGGCCGAACCGCCTGGGAGCAGTGTCATCAGCACTCGATGTGCGGCCGCGGCGGCGGCCGCCTCGCGGGACGCGCTGGCCGGCACCCTGCTTCGAACGAGGTACGCGCGGTGCGTTCGTGAGATGCCGTTGACCGCATCGTAAATGGACACGTGCAGGATGGCCAGAGTGCGCGAGGCCACCGGCGGCGACGTCCGCGCGGCGCGGATCGCATCAAGCGCGGCGGCATTCCAGTCGGTCACGACGTCAGCGAACGCCGGCGCGCCGAGCGTCGTCATCAGCAGCGTCGCCGTGAGAATCTTCCTGAGCTTCATCGTTCGCGCCTCCTTCCACGGCCGGCTGTCCACTACGCGGTCCGCGAACGATCGGATTCTGTTGACGGGAAGACATGTCGGACGCGGGGGTCCGACGGCTGTGCAATCTACCGGCCACTCCAAGTCTGTCTGGCTGTCGAAGGAAATGGGGATGACCCGACGCGACGCTGTTCGAGATCAGAACTCGACGGTGATCCCGAAATTACGCGCTGGCGAAAGCGAGTCGGGCGGACCTCAAAGGTCCGCACTACATCAACCAGCGTTCTCGTGTTCACGTCACCGGCCCGGCATGCTAACCGTCTGCCCTTCTCGCGAGAGGTTCGCGATGATGTGAACAGCCATTCGTCGACGACGTGGAACTACCTGCGCACGGTCAATCTTCAGCTTGCCGACTGGGAGCTGCAGGGACCACGCGCGTACATCGCGACGAGGTTGCGGCGGTGCTCGACGATATACTGGCGCCCACAACCTGAACAGGAATCCGTGTTAGCTCGGAGCGGATATATGAAACGTGTCCCTGCGCGCCGTTCTCTGGGCATCGTCGCTGCCCCGCTGCTGATTGCCGCCTGTCCGCCCAGCAAAGCCTGCCGCCGGCCGCCCCACGCCGGCCGCGCAGCCCTGCGCCGGCGGCGCGCTCGATCCGACCTGCAATCAGATCGGCACGCCGCGCGTTCCACTCCCCGAATCGATCGTCCTGGAAACGGCGGAGCAGCCGAAGATCCGGGTCGTCACGCTGACCAAGGAATTGATGCACCCCTGGGGCCTCGCATTCCTCCCCGACGGCAGCATGCTCGTCACGGAGCGGCAGGGACGCCTGCGGGTCCTTCGCAACGGCAAGCTGGATCCGACGCCGATCTCCGGCGTCCCGGAAGTTCGCGCCGTGAGCTTCGACGGCTTGATGGACGTGGCGGTGCATCCGCGGTTCGCCGAAACGCGATGGGTGTACCTCACCTACACGAAGCCGATGGACGGCAATCGCGGGACAGCAGCGCTCGCCCGCGGACGCTTCGACGGCCACTCGCTGCAGGACGTCCAGGAGATCTTCGTCGCGCAGCCCAACGCCAACGGCACGACGCGGATCGCCTTCGGCAAGGACGGCACGCTCTACATGACGATCCAGGGGGCGTCTGGCAATCGCGCCCAGGATCCGAACGACATCGCCGGCAAGATCCTGCGCCTGAAGGACGACGGCACCGTGCCGTCCGATAACCCGTTCGTCGGCCGGCCTGGCTATCGTCCCGAGGTCTTCACGCTCGGCCATCGCAGTAACGTCGGCATCGAGGTGAATCCGGAAACCGGCGCCATCTGGACGACCGAAAACGGGCCGAACGGCGGCGACGAGATCAACATCCTGATCGCGGGGCGCAACTACGGCTGGCCAGTCGTCAGCTACGGGCGCAACTACCCGGGACCGTGGGTCAGCGAAGTGCAGTGGCGCGCGTCGATGGAACAGCCGCTGATTTTCTGGATGCCGTCTATCGCGGCCTCGGGGATCGTGTTCTACACCGGCGACAAGTTCCCGGCGTGGAAGGGCAACGTCTTCGTCGGCGGCATGCGGACCGGCGAGGTCGATCGCACGGGACGCATCGAGCGCATCGTCTTCAACGAGAAGGGCGACGAGATGCGGCGCGAATCGCTCCTGACGGAGCTGAAGAAACGCTTCCGGGATGTTCGACAAGGACCCGACGGTCTGCTGTATGCGCTCGTCGACGACGAAATGATCGCGAACGTCGGCGAAGGCGCGGTGTTGCGGATTGAACCTGCGAACTGAACCAAGGACGCAGAGGATGCAGAGGACGCAGAGGCGCAGAGGAGCTCCGCGATGATTTCGCGTCGAACCGTCGTCCTCATTGGACTTCTCTTCCTGGCGAGCGCGCCGTCAGCGCAGCAGGCACCTCAGGGACCCGGCGACGGAGCGCCGCGTCGCAATCCGGGACCGGCGGGCGCGATGGGCGTCGATGCGGTCGTGCTGCCGAACGAGCCGCAAATCTTCGACACCTCCGAACAGCACAAGATAAAAGTGTCGGTTCTCGCGAAGGGATTTGCGCATCCGTGGGCGCTGGCGCTGCTGCCCGACGGCAGCATCCTGGTGACCGAACGCGCCGGCGGCGTGAAGCTGGTCACCGCCGGAAACCGCACTCCGAAACCGGTGGTGGGTATCCCCGACGTGCAGGTCGTGAGCCTGTGGGGATTGATGGACGTCGCGCTGCACCCGAAGTTCGCCGAGAACAAGCTCGTGTATCTCAGCTACATGAAGCCGCTCGGACAGCGGCGCGCGACGATGGCCGTCAGCCGCGGCCGCTTCGACGGGACGCAGCTCGTCGACATGACCGACATCTTCGTCGCGAAGAGCCCGACGACGGTCGCTTCGTCACGGCTCGCGTTCGGCCTCGACGGCTCGCTGTTCGTCACGACGACCGCTGATGACAGTCGCGCGCAGGATCCCGGCGAGTACGGCGGCAAGATCCTGCGGCTGAAAGACGATGGCAGCATTCCGCCGGACAATCCGTTCGCGAAACGAAAAGGATACCTGCCGGAGATCTACTCGCTCGGCCATCGCAGCCAGGTCGGGATTGCCGTGCATCCAGAGACCGGCGCCCTCTGGTCGACCGAGCACGGACGGCAGGGCGGCGACGAGGTCAACGTGATCCTGCCCGGCCGCAACTACGGCTGGCCCGTCGTCAGCTACGGGCGCGACTACGGCGGCGCGCGGACGTCGACGACGGTCTGGCAGGATGGGTTCGAGCAGCCCCTGATCGTGTGGGTGCCGTCGATCGCCATCACCGGCATCGCGTTCTACACCGGCGACAAGTTTCCCAACTGGAAAGGCAACGTCTTCGTGGGAGGTCTGCAGCGAGGCCGCATCTCGAGAACCGGACGCCTCGAGCGCATCGTGTTCAACAGCCGGGGAGAAGAGATCCGCCGCGAATCGCTGCTGACGGAGTTGAAGAAGCGGGTCCGCGACGTGCGGCAGGGGCCGGACGGATTCCTGTACGTGCTCGTGGAAGACGACGCCGCCGGCCCGACCGGTGGCGAGACTGCCCTGCTGCGGATCGAGCCGGCGTCTTAAGTCCGCGCTCTGAACGGGTTCCAAGGCGGTGGGCCCTCGCCGACTTGATGGATCACTGCGGCGGGTGTGAAGCGGTCGAATGAATACTAGTTGGGCGGACTCGAAATCAGCCTCGTGATTTCCAGTATCCGGGCCGACGCTTCAGATGTGCGACGGCCACGATAACGATTTCCGACGGTCTGACGCGATAGATCAGCTGGTAGGGGAATCGAGCCACAAGCAGGTGTCGGGTCAGCCCGTCGGACGAGATCCTTGCGCCGATTTCAGGGTTGGCTTCGATGCGCGCGATGGCTGAGGCGACAGCGTTGAAGAACTCGCCACCGAGGCCGGAGCGTCGGGTTTCGTACCAGCGAACAGCCTCGCCAAACTCTTCAGAGGCGGGTTCGCTCGTACGGACGCGGAGGTTCACCGCCCGAGGATCTCTCGTTCAATCCGGCGCCTCACGTCTTCCCAAGACTCCAGCTTGACGGCCCCGGCTTCGATGGCGGCGACACGCCTTTCAATTTCGATGGCCCATGCGGCTTCGGCATCGGGATCGGCAGGTCCGTCAAGGCTCGCGAGAAGTTCAGCGGCCACCTCGGCGCGGGCATCAGCATCCAGGCGCAACGCGTCGGCCAGGACGGCTTCAGCGGGCTTTGTCATGTCTGCGATTCTACGCTCAGGTTCGCCGCCCACCAAGCGCTTGCAGCCGTCGGGCCAGTGGCGCATGATGGCCCGCGGCTGAAGCGCCGCCGCTAGGCCGAATGGAATCCGAAATGGTCACGGTGAAATACGATGACCTGTCGACGGCGTTCGACTTCGTCAGCTTTGCCGGTCCAACGGAGCATCGGGCGTACGTGTCGCTGGATACCGGGGCGATCTACTGGATTTCAGAAACGAATCCGATCGAGGAAGACGACCTTCCGGCCGATCTGGAAACATCCGATCGGTACCTCCCGGTCCCGCATAAGAATGACCTTGACCTTGGGAACAATCTCGCGCTCAGGTTTGTTGAAGAGCGATTGCCGGACCGGTACACGGACGTCCAGGCCTTCTTTCGGCGCCGCGGCGCTTACGCGCGATTCAAGGAGCTTCTCGCAGCGGAAGGCTGTCTCGAAGAGTGGTACGTATTCGAGGCGGAGTCGACCGAGCGAGCGCTCCGGGAGTGGTGCAATGCGAATGAGATCCACCTGGCCGAGAACGGCGGTCAAGAATCGGCCTAACATGGAATTTCGCAACGCTTCTTTGGCACCCGTGTGCGGCGGGCCTAAAGGCCCGCACTACACTCTGACGCTGTAGAGTGCTTCGAACTCACGCCGTAGGGTGCTTAGGACTGACGCGGTAGGGTGCCTCCGCCTGGAAGGGCGGCAGGCTCGAGCTCGTCGAGCCGCGTCACGTCCACCCGGATGATGCCGTCGGCGCTGTCGCGGTCGATGATGTTCACGAACTTCACGCCCCACTTCACTTCGTCGGCCTTGTAGCTGCTGCGGACGTGCACCGTCTGGCCTGTGGTCTCATCGTAGGCCGTTAGACGGACGAGGAACTCCGCATCGGCATCGCTCAGGTCCCTGGAAGTCAGGCCGTACATCGGGCTCGCCCCGTCGATCGGGTGCACCACCGTCCACGTCAGCGGAAAGAAGGTCACCGATGCGCGTTCGAGGCTCAAGGATTCGAACACACGTTCGTTGATGGCCCCGCCGCTGCGCCGTCGGGCGATCGAGACGTCGGCCGTGACGTCGAACAGGTCGCTGTCGCGCGTATTGGCCAGCCGGAACATGAATGCGGTAATGCCCCGGTACGGCGCGACCACGGCGTAGCCGCTGAAGCGGATCGCGGGCCGCGGCCTGGAGAACCGTGCGAAAGCAATCCCTGTGATCAACGCAAAGGTGACGAGACCGACCAGCGATTCGATCGCGACTATCAGATTGGCGGGAATGCCTATGGGTGAGATGCGGCCGTAGCCGATCGTGGCCAGGGTTTGCACGCTGAAGAAGTACGCCGAAAGAAAATGGCCGAGCGAGCCGGCGCCGTAGTCCTCAGGTCCGTCCAGGGCCGCCGCACCGCACGCCAGGTAGGCGAGTGCAAAGATCGCGTTGGTCGCCAGGTACCAGTACGCCACGTGCAAAATAAATTGCGGCCACGAGATGTCGAGCAGGTAGCGGTAGAACGAGCGCGACTCGACGAAGCTGAGGCCGGTGCGCTTGACGTTGAAGGTGCCATCACGATTGAGGAACCGTCGTCGCGTGGCATCGGAGACGACCGAACCGAACCCCAGGTCCTGGGGCGAGGGTCCGGTGAGGGGTGCGGTCGGGCGAACGGCCATGGTGCGAATCCTACGCCTTGAGGCGCCCTGACGACGAGCGCCGCCCGGCCTTCGCAGCACGACGACGCGGGAAAGCGTTACGGCGTTAGAATCAAATCCAAGTGCCTGGCACTAATTCTCGTGACCGCATGATCGAGGCTCTGAAGGAGCTGCCCCCGGATGCGACGGTTGATGATGCGATCGAACGCCTGGTGTTTCTCGCAAAGATCGAGGCGGGACTCACAGAGCTGGATCGGGGCGAAGGGATCTCACACGATGAGGTGAAGCGGCGGCTTGGTCTGTGACCGAGCTGATCTGGTCACCACAAGCCCTTCGGGATCTTGAAGGGATCCGCGCGCCCATGAGTACTTCAATCGCGACATCGGAAGCGGCCGCCAAGAAGGTTAGCGTCACGAAGGATGCGCTCGTCGTCGAACTTCAGGATGGTCGCGTGGTGTCCGTGCCGCTTGGCTGGTACCCGAGACTGGCGGAAGGGTCGCCGGCGGAGCGGCGTCGGTGGGAACTGATCGGTACCGGGGTGGGCATCCACTGGCCGGCGCTCGATGAGGACATTTCCGTTGAAGGCTTGCTGCGCGGCTTGCCGTCGGGCGAGAGTCCCGTTTCCTTGGCCCGTTGGCGAGCGTCACGAAGACGACCGGCTAACAGACGCATGGAGCCGACCCGCGGCAAGCGGCGCGCTCGCTGAAACATCCACACAAATATCAGCCGGGGGAATGAGGCCCGCCCTGCAGCAGGCCTAAAGGACTGCACTACAAAAAAGGGCGGGCCTGAGAGGCCCGCCCTACACCTACACCGCGGACCTAAAGGTCCGCACTACTCCTGGGCGCCGGTCGGGCGCGGCGGCATCTTAATGAGCTTCGCGAGATCCATGTCGGGCTTGATCGCGATGTCGATGAAGCCGACCATCATCTCGTCCCACGTCTGATCGCCGAATCTGACCGAGGCCTTCGGATCGGGATTGAACGGATTGTTCTCCGAGTTGTCGAAGGTGGCGGTCGCCTCGAACTTCGTGCCCTTCGGGAACACGCGCTCTTCGGCGAGGTCATAGGTCAGCTGCCACATGAAGTCGTACTTCGGCACCCGCAGCAGCACCTCGCGCGTCCCGTCCGGGAACACCGCGCGGAACTCGAACGACTTCCCGCGCAAATGCATGTGCGGCGTGAAGCCGAGCACGCGGATATCGCTGTCGACCGTGACATCGGCGTTGACCGGATAGTCGGCCTCTCCGGGCGGGATCACGAAGGTCGGGTTGACAACGCCGATCTGAAACGATCGTTCGACGATGTCCTTTTTCGCGAAGACGATGCCGACCTTGGTTCGATCGGTCGTGGCCTTGCCGGTGGCGTTGTAGTGCACCTGGAGGACGATGTCCGATCCCGCCGGGAGAAAGATGGCTCGCCCTGGAGCAAGCCGCGCGGCCGGCAGGCCAGGAACGTATCCGCCAATCGCGCCGTCGGACATGCCGACCTCGGAGTCGCCGCTGCTTTTCGGCGTCGGGATCCCGGGCTTCGCATCGACCAGCCAATTGGATCCCGGCCTGCGATAGAAAGCGATGACGTGGTGCACGACGGTCCGATCACCGGGGCGCACCTCGACTCCTTCGATCCAGGTGTCCTTGTCGAGCCCCATCGGCATCACGATCCACTGGTAATCGATCGTCCCCATGGCCGGGACGCTGAACGCCTGCGGCATCTCGAGGATCTTGTCGGGTTGCCCGATGTTCCAGCCCTCGAGGAAGGTCAGCGGCGCGGGCGCCTTCTTCGGATCGCCCTCGTTCGCGCCGGTATCGGCCCAGCGGGCGATCGTGTCGATTTCCGCCTGGGCCAGGCGCCGGTCGTTCGCGAAGTGGCCGACCGACGGATCGGCGTGCCACGGCGGCATCTTCCGGCTGACGACGGCCCGCTTCATCGCCGCCGCCCAGGGACGCGCGTCCCTGTACGTCAGCATCGAAAATGGCGCCGCTTCGCCCGGTCGATGGCATGACTGACAATTCTTCTGGAGCACCGGCACCACGTCCTCGTGGAACGTCACCGCGCGGGTTTGCGCGGTGGCCAGGGCGGGCAGCGCGACGAGCGCTGCGCAAAGGAATCCTCGGAACATTCAGCCCTCCGTCTCAGCAGTCTAGCAGAACAATACTCCGTGGGCTGGCGAGGTTAAGATACCTGCGCCAGAACGGCCCATCGCTGCCTGGATCCGCAAGTGACACCCATAACACCGCTTCGGTCGGTGACTTTGACGATAGTCGGGGTGGCGTTGTTCGCTGCCGCCGCCTGCGATTCGCCGGAACGGAGGGCTGCGCGAGCCCGTGAGGTCCGTGTGGCCCTGCTCGAAGAGCTGAAGCCGGTCACGCTGAAGAATTGCGCCTTGAAGCGATACGGCGGCCCGAACGACGGCGGATACCTGATGTGCGAGAACCTGATCCAGGGGATCCAGACGCTCTATTCGTACGGCATCGACACCGAAGACAACTGGGGATGCCAGCTCTCTCGTCAGCTGAACGTTCCGGTCCATCAGTACGACTGTTTTACGGAGGAGCGCCCCAAATGTGAAAAGGGGCTGTTCGTGTTTCACGACGAGTGCGTCGGAACCAGAACCGAGATCGTCGACGGACACCGGTTCGACACCCTGCCGAACCAAATCGCCACGAACCACGACAGCGCCAGCCGGCTCATCGTGAAGATCGACATCGAAGGGGCGGAGTGGGACTCACTGCTGGCGACGCCAGACACTGTGCTCGACAAGATCGAACAGATGCCGATGGAGCTGCACGGCGTGGACGAGCCCCGGTTCCTCGATCTCGTGCGGCGCCTCAAGACACGGTTCTACCTGGTGAACCTCCATTTCAACAACTTCGGCTGCTCCGCGGATCTCGCGCCGATGCCGAGCGGCGCGTATCAGGTCCTGTGGGTGAACAAGCGTGTGGGCGTGCTCGATCCGGATGCGCCAGTTCCAGCGCCGCCGAGCCCGCTCAACGCACCCGACGGCCCGGACTTGCCCGACTGCCAGATCGTTCGTTGACTCTGTGGTTTTATCGCGGCAGGGCCCAGTCGTAACCTGGATCAGGCTTGCAGCCGTTCGCGCCGACCCGGACCAGTTCCATGTCGCCATCCCGGGCCACGACCGGCAATCCCGATCCCGCCCTGGCAATGGCGTAGTTGTAGAGTCTCGAACTCTCCGGGACCTCGTGGTAGATGCGGGCCGGCCGGTGCAGATAGCTCGACGCCCCGTGAAATGCGGGGTAAGTGTCTACCCGCAGTCCACACAGGTCCGGCTGCCGGTTCGCCGCGAGAAGCAGGCGGTTGATCGGTCCCGCATCGTCCCACGCGCTCGCCTCCGCGTGCGGGTGATGCTGATGTGCGCCGAGATCGCCCCACGTCAAGGACGGAAACGTAACCGCCGAGACGACAGCGCCAGCGAGTAGCAGTCCAATGCCGGCCAGTCTCGGCGCCCGCGGCAGCGCGTCGAAGCTCGTCACGGTCGCAGCGACCGCGAGCGGCAACATCGGCAGGATGAAGCGAAACTCCTTGTGCGGAATCGCGGAATGCCCGGCGAGGAACAGCAGGGCGAGTACCTGACAGCGCCGTGGCATATCGAAGTCCGGCCAGGAGGCCGATCCCAAGACACGCCGCGATGATCGGCATCGACCTGAAAATGAACTCGGCGTAATAGCCGGGCGGCGACGTTCCCCACTCGGCCGAGCGCCCTTCGATGAGGGTGAACCGCAGGTACAGAATCGCGGAATGAAACCAGCCGCCATACGTCGCGCCCGGCGCGTCACTCCAGGTGAGCGCATCGACGGCGCCGTAAGCGACGCCCCACACGCTGAGAACGGCGAGAGACTCGAGCAGACCGCGCCAGTTCCTGCGCGCGGCCAGGATGGCCACCACGCCGATCACGAGAACGCCCATCTGAATGCGGAACAGGACCGACAAGCCGAGCAACGAGGCGCCCAGCCAGAGGGATCGGCGAGAGGCGCGCGGAGCCCTGGCCTGAGCGGAGTCGAAGGCCCTGGCCTGAGCGGAGTCGAAGGCCCTGGCCTGAGCGGAGTCGAAGGCCAGCAGGAAGCCCACGGCCCAGACCGCTGCGACGGTCGCGGCATTCTCGCTCATGGCGCGGTGCGCAAAGTAGATTGAGGGCGCCGCCAGGGCCCAGACCGCCGCGCCGGCAGCGGCGGCTTCCTCGGATGCTCCCCAACCCCGGGCGAGCCGGTAGATCCCCAGGGCCGTGCCGAGCGACAGGGCGACGAACACGAGGCGAATGACTGGAAGGTAGATGTGCGGGCTGTCGCCGCCGAGGCCCGCGGTCGCGCTCATCAGTCCGGCGATGAAACCAGGGAACGCCCAGTTCCGCGCGCCCTCGCTGAACTCCCACGCGATGAGCCCGTATCCGAAGACGAGCCGGTGCGCCGGCTCGAGCGACTGGTGGATCTCGTCGGGCCAGTAGATGCCGTCGTCGGTGAACATCACGTAGACGCGGCAGCCCAGGCCCGCTATCAGCGCGGACCAGAGAATCAGCCGAGCGGCTCTCGAGCGCGGCCACATCGCCGCGGCGAAACGTACCACAGCTCAGCCTTACCCGAGGGGCTTTCGCCCCTCGGACTCCCTGACACGCTCTCTCGCGCGCCCCGCCTTCGCGCCCACGAAGCAAAGGCGCTTCCGTGGGCAGGCCGCGGCGCCGGCGCGCTTCCACCTCCCAAGAAGCTACGGTGCGCCGCATCCCGCGCGGTGAGACCCGCGCTTCAACGTCCTGGCTTCCCCCAGTTCAATACCACCGCCAACGACGGCCCGCTCGGTTGATCGACCAGCGTGTTGACCAGGAAACGCTTGCCATCAGCGCTCGCGGCGTAGTCGTTCGGATACGGTGCGTTCGGCTCTGGCATGTCCACGTCGAACAGTGGAGTCGGCACACCCGCGGAAAACGTCTCGCCGTCGGTGGTCACCGGAACCGCCATCAGCTTCCGATCGCGCGAGATGTAGAACAGCTCGCGTCCGTCATGCCGCCACTCCGGCTGCATTCCGCCGCCGGGCGAAATGGTCCACTGGCGGCCGCCGGCAGCAAGGCCGCGGACGTAGACCTCGAAACGGCCGGATTCGTCGGAGGCATACGCGATCCAGCGATTGTTGGGCGCGACCCTCGCCTGCACTTCGCTGAACGGAGTTGCGAGGAGCGGTGTCGACGTCCCCTTTTCCGCCAGGTTCATCATCGCCAGGTCGTAGCCGTCGGCTCTCCCTTCCTGGAAGAGCAGGTGTCCGTCGCTCGTCACGTCGAGCGGGTATCTGGCGTATTCAGGCGTGGCGAGCGCCTCTTCGGGGGCGTTGCCGGTGATGTGCCGTTGAAAGAGGCTCGTGGCTCTGGTGCGCGCGGAACCGAAAAAGACCCGGTCGCCATCTTGCGCCCAGACTGGAAACCAATCTGTCGCCGGATCCGAGGTGACGCGCGCGAACGTTCCGCGCGCCAGCTCTAAAATCCAGATGTCCGGGCTGTTAGCCTGCTCGTCGAGCACGGTCAGGACAACCTGGCGACCGTCGTTCGAGAGCCGCGGCGATCGGTACACGCCGCGAGCGATCACCGGCCCGACCGGCATGCCGGAACGATCCCGCCATTGCAGCGCCGTCAGCAGCCGGACGCTGGGGCCGTACGCCACGGTCGCGCCAGCTGCCGACAGAGGCGAATAGCCGATCGTCCCGAGCGTGAAGCCAACGTGATCCGCGACTCGGATAGGATCGCCTCGGAGCTGCATCGCGGCCTCGTCGATCGGCTGCGCGAAGAGTGTTCCGTCGCGAACCACGAACAAATGCCCGCCTGCCAGCACGCCCATGCCGTCGCTTCTGAGGACCTGAGTCGTCGCGTCCGAACCCAACTCGCCGAGAAAAATGCCCTGGTTTTCGAGTGTGTTGCTGCGCTGATAGAAGATGAAGCGCCGGCCATCGGACAGAAACTGCGGCCAGATGTGGTTGGTGGCGGCAGAGCCCGGCTCCACCGTCGTCATGTTCGTCGCAGGACCGCCGGCCGCGGACACGCGCCAGATGCCGCTCGGCGGCGCCGGCGTAAAAATGATCACATCGTCCCGATTCCAGCTGCCGCCCCGGCCGAGCGGTGCGTTAGCGAGCACCTGCGGCGTGCCGCCGTTGGTGTCGATCTTTTTCAGCTTGCCGTCGGCGAAAAACCCGATGGAGCGATTGTCCGGGGACCAGAACGGAAACGAAGCGCCATCGGTCTCCGGGAGCGGCTGCGCTTGAATCGAAGCGAGCGCGCGAATCCAGATCTGGGGCGCGCCACGCCTCGCCGCGGCGATGAAGGCCAGGCGCCGGCCGTCGGGGGACAGCACCAGCTGCGTGGTAGACGCGACCGGCGACGGCGCCCACATCGTGCCGGGCGGCGGCGCCACCTCGAACCGCGTTTCCTCAGCGCCTCGGCCCGCCGCCGTGTACCGCCAGGCGGCCGCCGAGGCAGCGGCGATCGCGACTCCGAACGCCAGTAACAGGGCCGCCGGAATCGAAATCCGCCTCGGGGCGGCCGGCTGAACGGCCGCCGGCCCTTCGCTTTCACGGCCCGACAGCGCTTCATCGATCTCGAGCCGCGCATCCGCAATGTCCGACAAGCGCCGTCTGCGCTCCTTTTCGAGACCGCGACGGAGCAGGCGTCGGATGCTTGGCGGAAGACCATGAGGCAACGCGCTCCAATCCGGGTCGCGCTCGAGGACCCGGGCCAACACTTCGGTGACTCCGCCGCCGCCAAACGCCGGCCGGCCGGTCAGCATCTCAAACAACACGCAACCGAAAGCCCAGATATCGCTCCGCTTGTCCACGGTTCGGCCTTTGGCCTGCTCCGGGCTCATGTAGGCGGCCGTGCCGAGCAGCACACCAGTACCTGTCATCAGTGCGGGTGAGGTGATGGTCGGCGAGGCCGTCGCGTCGACGCCCCCCGCCGATACCGGTTCGAGCGCTTTGGCCAGCCCGAAGTCCAGCACTTTCACCGTGCCGTCGGGTCGCACCTTGACGTTCGCGGGCTTCAAATCGCGATGAATGATGCCTTGTTCGTGCGCCGTTTCGAGCGCCTCCGCGATCTGCCGTGCGATCGGCAGCGCTTCGTCTCGCGGAATTGGTCCGCGCGCAATGCGTTCTGCGAGCGTCTCCCCTTCAACAAGCTCCATGACCAGCGCACGGGTGCCTGCTTGCTCTTCGAGGCCGAAGATCGCTGCGATGTTGGCATGGCTCAAGGAGGCGAGGACTTCCGCTTCACGCTGAAACCGCGCAAGTCGCTCGTGATCTGTAGCGAACGAGTCCGGCAGGATCTTCAGAGCGACCTCGCGCTTCAGCCGCGTGTCGCGCGCCTTGTAAACTTCGCCCATCCCGCCACTACCGATCTTGGCGGTCACTCGATAGGGGCCGAGGTGTGAGCCGGCCGTTAGAGCCACGGCACAGCTGCAATTATAGGGGATGCGGTAAGGACACCGATCTCCCGGCGCTCGGGTACGAATGCACCGGGTTCACGATGGGCGCCCGCGCGATGCACGTGATGCTGCACTTCAGATTGATGATGAAGGGTTGGGGCCGTTCATTTCGCGCCAATCTTGAATCTGAAATCTCAAATCTGAAATCTCACCACTCTTCAAGTTCCCTCCTATAGTCATGGCATGACGATACAGGTGCGAAAAGGCCAAGGCAGCGTGCAGCTTACGCGCGAGGAGTTCGAGCGGCGGCTGCGCCAACGCTTCTACGATCCCGCCTTCGAGAAGGTCGAGCGTCAGATCTCCGAGATCGTCGAGGTCGCCTGGAAGGCATACGACGAGTACCACAAGAGCCCGCGCAAGCGGAAGGCGGGGCCCGGGTTCGCAGACCCTGAGTTCGAGCTGCCAATCGAGTGGCTCGAGACGCGCGATCGGATTCAGCTGGCCGAACGCGAGCAGAAGGACACGACGCGTCCAGGCCGCGTGCTGCTGGTGTCGGGCGCGGCCCGGCACGATCAGACGTGCCCGGGCGAAATGCCGAAGACCTTTCGGCTGGCCTCGCTCGCCCGCGAAGAAGTCGAACAGGCCGGCCTGACCTGCGACTTCCTCGATCTCAGCCTGCTGAACGCCGAGTACGGCCGCCAGATTCTTCCCTGCAAGGCCTGCGTGTCCACCGCGATGCCGCTCTGTCACTGGCCGTGTTCCTGCTACCCCAATCACGCGCTGGGCCAGACGCAAGACTGGATGAACGAGCTCTACCCGCGCTGGGTTGCGGCCCACGGCGTGATGATCATCACGCCCGTGTACTGGTACCAGGCCCCGAGCGTGCTCAAGCTGATGATGGATCGTCTCGTCTGCGCGGACGGCGGCAATCCCGATCAGACGTCGACTCACGGCAAGAAACCGGAGGAGGCGAAAGCATTGGAGCTCAATGGGTGGCACTATCCGCGCCACCTCGCCGGCCGTGTCTTCTCCATCATCGTTCACGGCGACGTCGTCGGCGCCGAGACGCTGCGGCGATCGCTGAGCGACTGGCTTACCGACATGGAGCTCGTACCTGCCATGCCGCAGGGAGGAATCGACCGCTACATCGGGTACTACGGCCCGTATGCGACGAGCCACGAAGCGCTGGATGCTGATACCGTCGTGCAGGATGAAGTTCGCGCAGCGGCGAAGGCGCTGGTCGAATCCGTGGCGCTGTCGCGCGCTGGCCGCTTGCCGCGGCCCCAGAGCGAGCCGGATTTACGTCCGAAGTGACCACGACGCCAATTCGACCTTGTCAGATCGGACAAAGCGGTCTGAGTCCCAGTACGCACTTGTGTTGACGCAGTTCCGTCGCGAATCCGTAATCCGATGGCCGGGTCGCGCTACGAAAACCGCCGTGGACCGCGTGACGCGAGCTCCGTGAGCTCGCGGATCCCCACGGTCTTCTCGCGCAGCCGTGGATCCTGAGACGGCCACCTCCAAACGGCTTCGCGCCAGAACCGCGTCAACACACGCGAGTACTCGCGTTCACTAGATTTGTTTAGTCGTCGCGTCTCACCGGTCAGGCGGCATTCACCCTCGGGCCGTTCGCGCCGGGACCCGTTTGGAGCAACCCGTCGCGGTCGCACGAAAAACACCGCGCAGGCCAACGACAGAGCGCGCCGGCCTTAATGGCGGCGCGCTGCGTTCCTCGGACCCAAGGCCGGAGCGGCGTTTTTCCGGGTTGTGGAAACGGGTCCCGGCGCGAATGGCGCGAGGGTGGATGACGAGTCGCCGACCCTGTACGTCAACGCCGACCCTAAAAAGGTCGGCCTACGTTCGAGGGTCGGTGTACGTTTAAGGGTCGGCCCACGTTCAATGAGGTGTCCTCGTGAGTGAATCGAGCACAGCTCTCCGCGATCAGCTTGCGCGTGTCATCGATTGGGAAGACGCGCATGTCGGCTTCGACAAGGCGGTCGATGGCGTCCCGCCCGACAAGCGCGGCGCCCGCGCGGCTGGCTTCGAGCACTCGCCGTGGCAGCTCCTCGAGCACATCCGGATCGCGCAGGAGGACATTCACGATTTCTGCGTGAACAGCGCGTACAAGCACACGGCGAAGTGGCCTGACGACTACTGGCCGAAAGACCCGGCGCCGCCGAGCGAGAAGGCGTGGACCGACAGCATTGCGTCGTGCGTCAGTTCTCGCGAGGCGTTGAAAAAGCTTACCCGTGACATCGAGGATCTGACCGCCAGGGTTCCGACCGGCAAAGGGCCACAGACGTACCTTCGCGCTATCCTGCTTGCGGCTGATCATGCCGCCTATCATGTTGGCCAGCTTGTCGCCGTCAGGCGTGCACTCGGTATCTGGAGCTGAAGGCGAGCCTAAAGGCTCGCACTACTGGCTGGCCCGAAGGCCCGCACTACTGGCAGGCCTGAAGGCCCGCACTTCTGGTGGGAGAATCGCAATGGGTGACAAGACAGGCCCTGGCCTGAGCAAAGTCGAAGGCATCAAATTGTCGCCGTCAGAACGCACGGCGCTGTACGGCGCCCGGCGGTTCATCGGGAGCGCGCTCGAAGAAAAACTGCGGCTCCGCATCCCGTTCGACGTCTACTTCCAGGATCCGCTGGTCGCGGCCAGCAACCCCGAAGCTGGCGTTCGACGAAGACTGCCCCGTCCCGTGGGAGCCGGGGCTCGCGCGACGGTCCGACGAGCGCGCGGTTCGCCGTCGTCGACTACGACGCGCACACCGAGACGCTGACGGCGCCGGCACGCTGGGACGACGCAGGCGAGCGCGTTCGTCGACCCGGACGGCACGCGGCTCGATCGGAACAACACGGACGTCCCGCAGTTCCACCAGGTGAACGTCTGGGCGATCGTGCAGCGCGCGCTGGACTTCTTCGAAAGCGGCTTCGGGCTCGGCCGCCGCATCCCCTGGGGCTTCGAGGGCAACCGGCTGATCGTCGTCCCGCACGCCGGCCCCGGCGAGAACGCCTACTACGATCGCGAGAGCAAGTCGCTGCAGTTCTACTACTTCGATCGCGGCGAGGAGCGTATCTACACCTGCCTCTCGACCGACATCGTCAACCACGAGTTCGGCCACGCGGTGCTCGACGGCATCCGTCCCTACTACATCGAGGCCGTGCTGCCGGAGACAGCCGCCTTCCACGAGTTCATCGGCGATCTCACGGCCATCCTGATCGCGCTTCCGCAACAACGACGTTCCGGCAGCAGCTCATCGCCGAAACGAAGGGCGACCTTGCGCACGGACAGCACGCTGTCGCGCGTCGCCGAACAGTTCGGCAAGCACGTCGAGGACAAGCCGTATCTGCGCAGCGCCACCAACAATCTGACGATGAAGGAAGTCGCCGACGATCAGCGCCCGCACTACATGTCGCAGGTGCTGACCGGCGCGATGTTCGACATCATCATCCGGCTGTCGCAGTACTACGTCGAGAAGCGGAAGCGCACGGTGCCCGCAGGCGTTCTGGGACACGATCCAGCGCATGCAGAACATGGCGATCCAGCCGCTCGACCTGCTGCCGCCGGTCGACGTGACGTTCCGCGACTACGCCCTGGCGGTGCTGCGCGCCGAGGAGATCGCCAACCCGACCGACCCGGACGACTACCGCGGGATGATGCTCGACGTCTTCATCAAGCGCGGCATCCTCGAGGCGTCGCGATCGCGCGGAGCTGCGCAGGCGCCGCCATGATCTTCGAGCGCCTCGATCTCGATGTGTTCCACGATATCGACGCGATCGCCAGCTCGCGCGCCGACGCGTACCGGTTCCTGGACGACAACCGCAGGAAGCTGTTCATTCCCGCGGAACGTCGACGTCGTCGTCGCCGATCTGTCGCACGGCGCAGAAACTGACGCGCCAGGCGCGGCGGCAGCCGCGACAGGTGCTCCTGCAGTACGTCTGGCGGGAAGACGTCGTGCTCGACGGGACCGCAGTTCGGGCGCTTCGACGGCCAGACGACGAGCCTGCTGTGCGGCGGCACGCTCGCGCTCGAACCAGAACGGCGACGTGCTGGCGTGGGCGCGCAAGCCCGGCTCGCAGCCGGTCGGCGACAGCCAAGCGGCGCGGCGACGAGCAGGCCGCGAGGCGCCGCGCGCCGTGCGGCATTCCTCGAAGCGCTGGCGCGGCGGATCAGGACCGGGCGCATCGGCACGACGATCGGCGGCGAGCGAGGGCCTGCTGGCGCAGCAGCATCCCGCCGCTGACGTCGCGCGACGGTGCGATGGCGCGCTTCGGTTCGAGCTGGCGCCGCACTTCGGCATCCACGACGACGGCGACGACGCCGGCGGAGGCCGCACATGGCAGATAAGCTCCTAGTCCGGGCCTACAACGTCGAGGTCGGCGACTGCATCTACTGCCGCATCCCGAAGGCGAGGAAAGTCGGCGCGACCAGTCGACGACTTTCACATGCTGATCGACTGCGGCTCGGTCGGCGGCATCGCGCCATCTCGAGAGCGCGATCGCGAACCTCCAGACCGCTGCTGCCGCTGCGGGCGGCGGCAAGAGGCGGCTCGACCTGCTCGTGGTGACGCACGAGCACAAGGACCACATCGCCGGCTTCGATCCAGACTTCTTCGAGAACATCAGGATCGAGCACATCTGGATGAACGCCGCGATGGATCCGCAGCACCCGCAGGCCGGACGGGCGCTCGCAGCTGCACCGCGCTGGCGACGACGGCGATGCGCAACATCGCGGGGCTGAATCTCGCGCTTGAGTCCCGAGCTCGCAGGAACTGGTCGCGCTCTACGGCGTCGACAACGACGAGGCGATGGAGGCGCTGCGCGACACGCTGCCGACAGCGCAACGGCATCACGCCGACGTACGTCCACGCCGGGATGACGCCGGCCCAGCTCGGGCTTGCCGCTCGACGGGCGCCACGATCCGCGTGCTCGGCCCGGAACAGCGACATCGATCGCTTCTACCTGGGCGAAGAGGCCGACGAGACGCTGCAGCGGCTGATGGCCGCCGAGGCGCCGCGTTCAGGAACGCACCGCTGCAGCCGGCCGACGGCATACCCGGCCAACATCAGCCTGGCCGATTTCCGCCGGCTGCAGTCGCGCATGATGTCGAGCGCGTTCGCCTTCGCCGAGCTGTCGAGCAAGGTGACCAACAACACCAGCGTCGTCCTGCTGATCGAGTGGAAGCGGCAAGCGGCTGCTGTTCGTCGGCGACGCCGAGTGGGACACGAAGTTCAAGGAGGGCAAGGCCAACGGCGCGTGGAACGTGATGTGGCACGAGCGAAAGGCCGCGCTGCAACAGCCCGATCGACTTCCTGAAGATCGGCCATCACGGCAGCGAGAACGCCACGCCGTG
Organism: uncultured Acidobacteriota bacterium; assembly: GCA_963825245.1. Taxonomy (GTDB): domain Bacteria; phylum Acidobacteriota; class Vicinamibacteria; order Vicinamibacterales; family CAVVIG01; genus CAVREM01. Next base: position 521,176 of record CAWGSJ010000003.1, on the reverse strand, counting down.
GAACGACCTGGAGGACGGCCAGGTCACCGAGCCGAGCACGATCCTCGACGCGATCCTGCCGCTGCCGCGGGGCACGACGCAAGCCCAAGGCGACGGCGGTGGTGTCGACGAAGCGCAAGAACTACGAGACGATTCCGCGGTCGGCGCTGCTGGTCGGAACTCGGGCAAGCGCGTGCGGAACGTGCGCAACTACCAGGACGACGCTCGGCACGCGCGCGCTCGACGCTGCCGAAATTCACACGAGTTCGAGAAGCAGTGGCTGGATGCGCCGCAGCCGCTGACGGACGGATTGCGAGAACGCGCTGTCGGGCGCCAACTTCGTCGACGTGGAGATCGGAGGGTAGCGATCGATGTCGGGCGGACCTCTGTAGGGCGGACCTCTTAGGTCCGCCTCTCTAGCGCCGACCTCTTATATCCAAGTACGCACCTGTGTTGGCGGAGTAGCGCGGTACTGGAGCGTAGTGGGATTCCGGCGCGCTCTGTCGTTGGCCTGCGCGGTGTTTTTCGTGAACGCGACGGGTTGCTCCAAACGGGTCCCAGCGCGAACGGCCCGAGGGTGAATGCCACCGTCACCGGGTGAGCGAGACGACGAAACTAATCCGCTCGCCAGGACTCGCGTGTTGACGCAGTTCTGGCGCGAAGCTGTTTGGAGGTGGCCGTCTCAGGATTCACGGCTGCGCGAGAAGACGGTGGGGATCCGCGAGCTCACGGAGCTCGCGTCACGCGGTCCGCGGCGGTCATCGCAGCGCAGCCCGGCCACCGGAAACGGATTCGCGACGGAACTGCGTCAACACATGCGTACTGGGATTAGGTCCGCCCTACGCCGGTCGATGCGCCCGGAGAAACGACCGAATCTGCCGCACCGCGAGCGGAATCCTCTCCGCCGGCTCCTTCCAGGGAAACATGCTGACTTCGCCCTTCGGCGCGAGCATCGCGGCTTCCATGGCCACGGCGTACGGATGCGCGGGGATGTCGTCGGGCAGGATCAGCACCGGCGTCTGGCAATTGCGGACGAAGTCGCGCGTCACCGTGAACACGAAGTCGGGATTGTTCCGGTACATCTTGGTCAGGAACTTCTCCACTGTTTCCATCGTGATGTCGGGATGGCGCTTGACGAACTCCGGTCCCCAGCCCTTCATGTTGGTTTCGTAAAAGAGGTCGCGCGCCTCCGGGCGCGAGCCGCTGGGCTGTGCGAGGACGGCCGCGACGACCCGATTGGGTGCGCGCTCGAGGAGGTTCCAGATGAACGGGCCGCCGATGCAGAAGCCCATCACCATGAACTTGTCGATGCCGAGGTGATCCATCAGGCCGATGTGGTCGTCGGTGAACGAGTCCCAGGGCCGGTCGAGCTCGAGCGGGCCGGTCGACTGTCCGCTGTAGGCGTTGCGCAGGTCGGCCGCGATGCAGCGGTACTCGCTCTTGAACTCGCCGATCGCGTCGAAGGGGCTCCGCAGACCACCCATCGTCGAGTTCAACCCGCCGCCGGCGATCAGCATCAGCGGAAAGCCGGACCCGGATTCTTGATAGTGAATCCGGACCGGGCCTCTCACGTAGAACTTGCCCGTGCCGCTCGACGCGGCCTGCTGCGCGAAGACGCCCGGGGCGGCGGCGACCACGGTCGCTGCGGCGCCGGTCTTCAGGATTTTGCGGCGAGTCGGATCCATGATGCGCTCCTCCTCAACAACTCCACGCGCCCGGCGGTGCCCCGTGACTTAGAGCCGAAAACGGCGACAGGATATCGCGACCAGAACGTGGCGGATCAAACAATCTTTTTAAGAGATCCGGGCACGTTAGTCCGAGCGTGGCGTTCAGCTGCATCCTTTACAGGGTTCAGAACCGCCCAGCGAATCATGATGATGCCGGGCGAGAAGAACGACCAATAGCGACGGAACTGCGTGCGCGCCGCGGGATCCGTGGCAAGCGCGCGCGTTTCGGTTCGGAAGATTGAATCGGACGGACCGATTGGTTCGGCACGAAGCGTCCAGGCGATCTTGACGTAACCAGGATCGCCGAATGTGGCGAACTGGTCGGGTGGGACCGCACGGAAGGTCAGGTTCGCCTCCCACGGCCTGGTTACCGCACCGACCACGACCTCGCGTCCCGGCACCTCGGCCAGGACGCCCCATCCGAGCGCCTGCACTTCCCGGAGCAGGCCTCGTGGACGCGGCCGATCGTCCGGGCTGGCGCCCAGGATCACCTCGCGGGCCTTGATGATTGTCCGTACCAAAGGCGATGCCTGGAGATCCGTTTCCTGCGCGGCGGCGAATGTCATCTCCGCTGGTGCAGCGACCCGGATATGGTGGCGTTCGGCCACCTCATATTCGGGCATGAAGCGGTCGAGGAGCGGATCCTGCTCTTCGGGTCTCGGCGGAGAGACGTGCCCGTAGCGAGACCAGGCAACGCCGACGTAGGCCGCATACGCGCCGGCGGCGACACCTGCGGCAAAACCTAACGACTTCGACGCCGCTCGGACGTATCCCCTCGGGGTCATGGTGCTTTCCTCTCGTGACGCGCGATGCGTTTCAACGATTGACCGTAAGACGGGTACAAAAGAATGGCCATGATTTTCTGCGGCAATCCGCGAGGCCTCATCGACTTTAGTCCCGGTACACACCTGTGTTGACGGAGTAGCGCGACTGGAGCGTACTGGGATTGGCGACTCGATCATCCACCCTCGCGCCGTCACCCCGGGGAGACGCGACGACTAAACTCATCCGAGTGCTCGCCAGTACTCCGTGTGTTGACGCGGTTCTGGCGCGAAGCCGTTTGGAGGTGGCCGTCTCAGGATTCGCGGCCGCGCGAGAAGACTCTGGGGATCCGCGAGCTCACGGAGCTCGCGTCACGCGGTCCGCGGCGGTCCTCGCAGCGCGGCCCGGCCACCGGAAACGGATTCGCGACGGAACTGCGTCAACACACGTGCGTACTTGAGGCAAGACGTTCGCACGAGCCGCCGGTCTTCCGGCAGCTTCCAATGGCCGGCTTCAGCATCTCGGTCTCAGACGCCGAAGAAGTCGTTGCCCTCGATCGACGTCAGGAGCGCCGGGCCATGCCATGGGGCCGGCGCCCCTGGAATGTCCTCGGCATAGAGAATTCGCCGCGTTTCCGCCAGGGCGGCATCCACGCGCCAGTTCAGCTTGACGAGGAGCGCATAGAACACCGACGTGAACCGGATGGCAACGGCGTCCTGGTTGAAACCCCGCCACGCGATCACTGACGGCACGCCACACTGGATCAACGCGGGCGCGAGCGCGTCGGTCGTGAAGCAGGTGTTGAAGACGACCAGGCGGAGCTGAGGGAAACCCTGGAGGAGTTGGACGAGATCGTCCTTGAACACGTCCCGCCGCTCGCCGTGCGCGCCGAGCAGCATGACCCCCTCGTCATTCTTGAAATTGCTGTAGGCATGCGTGTCATATCCGGCGAAGTGCAGGATGTGATAGTCGGCAGCGCTCAGTTTGGCGATCCACTCCTGCTTCGTCGGGTCGAGCAGGACGTCAATCACGATCTGATCCGGTGAGTCCTTGAGAGCGGTCTGCAGCCAGTTCAACTCGCGCTCGACATCGAGCGGCGGCATGTCGAGGGGACGAGATCCGACAAACAGCATGCGCACCGGCTTGACGATTGCCGTCGGCGGCACACGATCGGCGCTTTCGAGCTCGATGCGCATCGGCCGCTGCGCGCCGGCGAGCGCAAGAAACGTGCGTTTGCGCGGGTGGCACAGCGCCTCCCATGGCAGCGCGACCTCGGCGGCGTCTTCGAGCACGATCCGCATCGTGACGCCCGCTGAAGGCTGCGACAACGTGCGATTCAGGATCGATTCTGCCTCGTCGTGGAACACCGCTTTGTAAAGCTGGTCCCCAAGCGCCTTGAGCGTGTCCGGTTCAACCGCAGAGCGGCGCAGTGCCTTGAGGTATGCCGCTGCAATCGGTGGTAAGTCCCCGGCCGTCACGTCTGCAGATCCTGCGGAGGATTGCACGGTCACGCGGCCCCGGCCAACCCGGACAACAAGCTCGGAGCTCGGTGCGGCCGGTTGCGCACTCCGGCGCGTCGTCGCGGTGAGCGCGCGTTGAGCTGGCGCGTCGGCTTCCAGCCCGGCACGTACGATCGGCGCCGCGGTCCCTTCGAAGAGCACGCCCTCGGTTGCACGCATGTGCAGCACCGGCGTGATCCATTCGTTTCCGTCCTTGACGAGGAGCTGTACCAGTTGCCGCGCCTTCGACACGGCCTGATCGACCGGGCTGCCCTGCGCAACTTCGCGATAGAGCTCGTTCGAGAAGATCCCCGCAGCGGCATCGGTAATCGGGTACTGCATCGAGATCACCGCGGGTATTCCTGCTTGCACCGCGGCGGGTGCGATCCCGCTGAATTCCTGCCCGGCCCGATCGCGCGCGGTCTCGCACGCGTTGAAGACGAGCAGGCGCGTCCCGCCGAGCGCCCAGTCGTGCGCGAGGCGGCGTACATCCGAGGCGGAAAGCGGATCGCTGGTGCCGTCCGCGCCGCGCAGCATCAACTCGCCCTCGTTTGCCTCATCGAGCCTGCCATGGAGCATGAAGTGCACGACATGACAGTTGTCGCCAATCGCGCGGAACAACTCGATTTTGGTGGCCTCTCGCAGGCGCACGATCTCGACATGCGACGACAGCGTATTCAGCGCGCGCGCGATCTCGTCGGCTTCAGCCTCGACATCGAGCTTGTCCTGATCGGTCGGAACGGCGCTCACGAGCAGGACCCGCAACCTGCCCTCGATCGCCAGCGGCCGGGTTGCGAACGGCTGCTGAATGAAGCGCACCACGGGGTGCCACTCGGAAGAGGCGAGTGGCACGTCGATGTCGGAGCGCCAGAGCGCTTCCCACGGCAGCCGGGACAGCACGCCCGCGCTCGCGTCGTTGTGCACCCGCAGCCGCAGCCCCTTGCCACTCCCTTTGGCCGCGCTGAAGCTTGACATGAAGAGCGCACGCAGGTCCGCGGTGAAGAGCGCGTCGTAGAGTGCCGTGCCGTATTGCTTGAGGGCGCCGGCCTCGGCCCACGGCGCGTTTGCGAGCACTTCCGTCGCCCCTCCATTCGCGCCTGGAGGATGAAACGCTCCGCTCGTCTCTCCCTGGGTCGATGCCGCGGTCACACGCCACACTGCGTCCTGTGGCGATCGGTCGAACCGGATGTCGAAGTTCTCGTAGGCGAGCCTTTTCAGCACGTTTGAACTGGATGATATTACATGCCGATTGGGGCCCGCGAAGACACGTCGACACCTACACGGCGTTCTCCACTGCGTACCGGCAAACCAGGATCAGGTTTTCCAGGACGTCGGCATTCAGCCGGGCATCCTCCCTCAGCTCCTCCGCGATCTGGGAGATGTCCGCTTCGGTTGCTTCCAGCTTCCAAGCGCCCGGACCTTTGGGCTGTTGCGCCAAATCGAGAAAACCGTGGGGCAACCCACCGAACGCCGGGTTGCGGGCAAGTTCTACCGGCAATGCTGTCGTGTCGCCCGGAGGCGTGAGCAGGACCTTGAGCGGAATCGCCTCTGCATAAGGCGAGTCGTCTTTCGCGTAGATGGACGGATCCTTGATGAGAAGGAAGAGCGCAACCCCGGTGACGTGAATCGTGTGCCGACGGAACTGGAACGGGAACCGGTTGACCGTGAGGGGCAGCGACAGCGTCTGGTTGCCGGGGGGGCCTTCCGGGTGGAGAAAGCGGTGCCACTCACCGGACAACTCATGCTTCGCGCTGAACATCCGGAAGAGCCCGGCCCTGTTGTCCGCGAGCTGGAGCGTGGATTCCTCAAGCGTCGTTCTCAGCTCTTGAACAGCCTGCGATTTCAAAATCCCGCCGCCTTCGCGGGCGGTATATGACAAGTGGACGATGACGTCGGAGATGGTGTTGTAGTCGAACTGGCGGAGGTCCTGGTCTTTCGCGAGCTCGATCCGCCACTGGCTGATCACGCCGGCGCCCTCGAAGGGGAGGTATCGCTCGTCGCGGTAGTTGAGCTCGAACAGACCGGGATCGTTCCGCCCACTGCTGGTCACGATCGACTGGATGGCGATGACGTTGTCTGCAAAGCGTGGGTCGTTTTCGTGGCGGTGGTAATCTCCCTCGAGCAACCGAGCTTCTCTTCGAATCGAGTTCTCCAGCAGCGTGAGCACGCAGTTCACGCCGGTGTACGGACCGGTGACGCACGGAATCGTCACACTGACCGACTTGATCCGTCGCATGTAATGACCGGGCAGATCCATGTCGAAGATCGCTTCCGGCAGGTTCACGAAACACTCACCCGTCTCTTTCAGCTTCACCAGCGCCATCGGGTCCAGCATGGCCAGGGACACGTGCTTGGTCATCTCGTATTCGCGCCGGTTCTGTTCGAGATAGGCCGCCTCCATCCTCTTCAGGTCGTAGGCGAGCTTTTCCCCCGACAGGAGCCCCTTCCTCAGGCTGTCCCAGTAACCGAACTGAATGAAGTTGGAGTCGGTGAGGCCGAGCTCGAACCGGTAGCCGCGCTCCGCCCGTTTCGCGACATCGTAGGCGAGCTGATAGCTCTGGAAGTACACCGCCGCAATCTGCGAAACCATCCAGGCATAGAGCTCGCGGTTGGTGAACTTGTTCTGCATGTAGTCGTCCGCTTCCTTCGCGTTCGACACTTGCAGGTCGTGGTTGGTCAGCTCCTGTTCGGCGATCGCCAGCCGGACGGCGGCGGCGGCAATCTGCTTGTCGATCTGGTCGAGTTCCCTGGCCGCCAGCTTTTCCTGCTGCTTCCACTCCTCCCAGCGGCGATCGTATCCACCCTTGATGGACGCCATGGTGGCATCCTGGTTGTCCATGGCGGCCAGGAAGTTCAGGATACGCGCCGCCGATTCCGCGGCCTTGCTCAGGTTGATGCCGCCGAACCGCGCCTTGGTGACCGGCGTGGCGGCCCAGCCGGACGCTCCCAGATCGATCTCCGGGATCAGCGCCACGCCCGCCACGGCGAGCTCCAGCCCCTGCGCGATGTTCTGCTTCGAGAAGGCCGCATCCAGCTTGTCCAGCTGGAGCTGCTCGTTGTCGTTCACCTTGACGATGTCGCGGTAGTAGTCGCGGCGGGCTTCGATGACGACCTTCGACTTGTTGAGCCCCTCCAGGTTCCTGCCGGCTTCCTCGATCTGTCGCTTCTTGATCTCGCGCACGGCAGCCAGGACCTTGAGCTCGTGGGTCGATCGCAGCAGCGCGATGTCTTCCGCGTCCTTCTTTTCCAGCGCGCTCAGCAGCGCCGCTCCCAGGCCCTTGACGTCGTTACACAGCTCGGTCGCCTTCTGGGCCATGACGCTGAACCGGTAACTCGGCAGCGGGGCGTTCATGTCGTTCAACGCGCTCGCGAGGTCGACGCCCATCGCGAACGCCTTCACCAGCAGCGCCGGATCGATCGGCGGCTCGAACAGCGGCAACTGCCGGACGACCCCTTCGATGTTCATGCAGTGGCGAATCTTGAACAGCCGATCGTTCACCGTGTCCCAGTAGCCGAGCAGCTTGTCGTTCTTCGGGATGCAGAAGTAAAGCGTCGGAAACTGCGGCAGCGTGGTCGGAACGTCCGCAGGAGTGATCTCGTCCGGCGGCGCGGGCGTGAACGGTTCGATCTCGTCAAGGGCGTTCGAAAAGGCGTCCAGGTCCGGTTCGAGCTCGTGGTAGGTCTTCACCGCGGCCTTGCCGCGGGGCGGCACCTTCTCAGGACGGCTCCCGAGAATCTGCGCGGCCAGGATGTACAGCTGGGTCGCTTCGTTGATTGTTTCGATCGTGTCCCGCCGGAACAGCTGATCTCCCCAGGCAATCAGGTTGTCCAGGTACTTCATGACGACGGTCTTCTGATACGCGGTGACCCGCATTTCGGCAATCAGATGCGGGTTGAACGGATGCTTTCTCCATTCCTCGATTTGCAGGATGAGATTCTTGACATCCGGGTCGTTCTTCAGCGTCGAATCCTTCACGCTTGCCGCGAGCAGCTTCAGCAGGTAGTCGATGGTCTTCGTGGCATTGGAGTTTTCAAAGAACGGCCGCGTCTTCCAGAACCGATCCGGCACGTCGTAGGTGGAGCGATCCGTCGGGTCGAAGATGTAGTGAAACCACCGTTGCGCGTCTTCGAAACGCTGGTTCTTGCTCAAACGGGCCGCGATCAGGAGCGGCGCATGAAAAAAGACCTCCCAGTTGTAAAGGGAATAGCTGCCGCCGAACCGAAAATCGACGTCGTTTCTTGGATAGAGGTCCTTCTTGACCGGATCTCCCTTGATCACGAGATCCGTCGGCTTGTAATCGCTCTCGAAGAAACCCCCGGAGAGCAACTGGTTGGGGCGCTGCAACAGCCCGTCCATCCCGTCGCGCCTGAGCTGCCTGAGTAGTTCGCATACGTAGGGATGATAGAAAGTCTCGAACAGGAAGCGCCTTTCCGTCCGAAACACCGGCATCAGGTAGTCCGCCTTCCCCAGCGTCTCCAGGGCCAGATTCCCTGAAACGCCGTCCAGGGCGGACGCCCCTTCGAGAGCCATCGGTGCACTCAATGCCACTGACAGGTCCACGTGCGCCCTGACTCCCATCATGAGACCGGCCGCGCGGAATTCCATGGCGGCCTGATGGAACGATTCCACAGCGAAGGACGGCTCGGCAACGAGCGGATCGTCGGGGTCGCTGACGGGACCGATGGGATCCGGCGGTTGAACCTCGACAAAGTAATGGTTGAATTGATCGATCGAATCCGGACCGATCCAACCTGGCTTCACGACGACCGATGGGGGAACGCTCACGTCGTGAGGGGTCACGAAAAATGTTCGACGATCGTCTTCGAAAAACAGCGGATCCTCAGACCGGTATATCTGGAACTGGTGGAGGGGAACGACCGCAAACGTTCCAGGGGTTTCCTCGAGCACCGGGACCGGATCTTCGCTTTTGTCCAGCAGCTCGAGTGGATAACCCAGGCCGCCGTCATTCTCGACATACTTCATGAAGCTGGCATGCGTCTCGGGCAGGGTCTTGAACTTGTATTGAGCGGAGATGTGTCCCCAGAAGGTCTTGATGCTCCCGTCACAGCCCATGACGAAGAGCAGCCAGGGCTTGTCGTGCCCAATCTTCTCGTGCCTGACCATGATCACCACGGTGTCCTTGATCATGGTCCCCGTGAAGCTGAACTTGCCCTTCTCGTACTTCGCAACGTCCAACCGGAGATCCTGGATCGGCTCGGATGACTTCTTGGCCGACCATTTTCCGTTCTTGTATTCGCTCCAGGCGACCTGGATCTGCCAGTACTTCACGGGCTCGGCACCCGCCTCGTTATTCTTGGGAATCTTCACCTCCTTGACCTTCTCGGCAAACATCGGCCAGAACACATGGAGGCGCCGATTCGCGACCATCGGGATGAGATGGCTGCCCTCCACGTCGGCGTCGACCTTCCGCCATGGCGTCCAGCGCAAGCGGTCGACCCATTGACGATGGTAGTAGGTGTACGGGAGTCCTCGCGTCCGTCCGAACACGTGGTGAATGTCCACCACCGGTTTGGCCCCGGCCTTCGGCTGCCCCGACTCAGTCAGCGCCTCTTCGGCGTACTCCAACTCGTGGAAGTGCCCCGCGATGTCCAGCCGGGCCACGTCGTTGAGCTTTTCCAGGTAGTTCAGGAAGGCATCTTCAGCGACATCGGACGTGAGCTCGTTCTGCAGCAGCTGCGTTTCCATGTCCTGGAAGAACGGTGATTTGTATTGATCGTCACGCAGCTCCGGTTCGATCCAGTTCTCCGGGTAGAGAAAGACTTTCCGGTTCGCTTCCCACACCCGGTAGTTCTTCATCCATTGCCACTGACGGGACAGCTCCAGGGAAACGGCGACCCCCTCCTCCAGGTTGAAGAGACATCGCTGGACGAAGAGCTGCAGCGAGCTGTTCGCCTGCTTGATGCGGGAGGTCATCATGCAGGGCGACATCTCCACGTCCATCAGGAAGTGCGCGTAGAGGCCGTTGACGTCCCGCCAGAGTTGACCTTTCGCCGGATCGGGATGCGCGACGAGATTAGACACGAGGGCGGCCCGCTGCTTTTCCCGCAGGACGTCGCGCAGCGGCTTGGCCATGGCCAGCCACTCATCGTTCTCGTACTTCGACTTCACGGCCTGCTGAACGCTGCGAGCGTCGTCGCCGGTCACGTCCGGTTTGCACCATTGGAGACACTGCTCCGCTGACATCCCGGATTTCCTCAGGATCGCAAAGCATGCCCTCAGCCTTCGAAGTCCCCGCTCGTTCCGGTAGCTGTCGGGAAAAGAGAATCCGAAGCCCTGGGGCCCTGCGAGGAACACGAGATCCTCGTTTTTCCAGCCGGTCCGTTCGACCAGCTTCTGGAAGAGCGTCGATTCCGTGGCCGCAGCGTCGTGGGCCAGGGCAAAGGTTGCCGACAGCGTTGCGCCGCCCGCGGGCAACTGGTCCCTCAACCGAAACAGGTCGACCAGTCTCTCCCAGCCGGTGAACTGGCCCGACGCCGAGCTGACGGCTGCCAGCGGCAGCACATGGACATCCAGCCAGCCGGCAGCGGGGCCGTAGTTCAGCAGCCACTTCACTTGCTCGGCTCCCACTTTCAACTTCGAGAGCACGAGCGCGATCTTGTTCAGCAGCGTCAACGTGTCGAACTGATCCGGGAAGGCGTCCGAGGTAATCGGAACGTTCGGATTGCTTTCAGAGAACGCCACCGCCAGCAGTCTCTCGTGCCACAAGGCGGAAAACTCCGCGACGGTTTTTGCCTCGAGCTTGAGCTCCTCTCCGAGCTTCTGCTTCACCAGGCCTTCGCTCAACGAAGCGCGGAGGTACGACAGCAGCTTCGCGAGCACGATCCCGAACCTGCCTTCGGCGTCGGCATCTGATGGGTCGAACAACTGCGAAGCGTCCGCTGCGTTGAGAAACGCGTTGCTGGCTTCCGGGACAAAGGCGACCGGCGCCTGGAACAGCGTGGTCACGGCGGCCTGATACGCGGCATCGCTTGACAATGTCAAAAGCGTGGCTCGTTCGGTTGCGGGCATCACACCGGCAAAACGGAGTTCCTTTGCCGCAGCGTCATAGAAGACCCTGTTCTTCAGCTCGTTCGGGAAGACCAGGCTTGCCGGCAGTGGATCCAGGGCGGCCGAGAAGGTGGGCCATTCAAACGCCTGCATCCGTTGCACCACGAAGGTTCGCGGCGCCTGGAACAGCTGATGAACGGCAGCCTGATACGCAGCGTCGTTCGATAAACCGATCAGCGCGGTTTCTTCCGAGACCGTCATCGGGCCGAGGAAGCGAAGCTGTGTGGCGGTGGCGTCGTACTGGATCTTGCGCGCGATGTCGTCCGGAAACACGATGCCTCCGGGCAGAGCATTGAGCGACGCCTCGAAGGTCCGGGTGCCGTTCAGCGTGGCGACCACCTGCGCAATGTGAGCCGGTTCCCACCTGAGCTGAACGAGCCGCTTCGCGGTCAGCTCACCCGTCATGTCTGGCGCAACTGTCGTGTCGTCGATGATCTCGTGAAGGCCGGCTCGCATGTCTTCGAGGGCCAGGGCAATCCGCTCCTCCGTCAGCCCAAGCCCCGAGGGCGCTACCACCCAATGCCGCAGCAGGTAGTCCACTTCGGCGAGCGCAAAACCCGATGATCGGATCTTGTTCACCTTGTCCACGAACCGCAGCGTGTCTTCGATGTGGCCGGGGTCGAACGGATCGATTTCAATCAGCGTTCTCGCCACCAGGAAATCGCGGATGGACAGCTTCAACGCCTTCGCAAAGGACGCGACCCGGTACAGCCGCGAAAGGTTCGCGAGATTCAGCGCGTCGTCCTGGATATCGCTTTGCGGAAGGTTGAGAGTGGCGTGCACCGCATCGTTCGAGACCAGGAGCGAGAGGTCGGATGCGCTGATTCCCAGGGCGGCCACCACGGCTGGCACATGCTCGCTGAGCTTACCGTTGTTGGTTGCGAGCTTCTCCAGCCGGAATGCGTCGTCGATTGGATTGAGAATGGCCTTGTTCAGAAACAGCTGCTCGTAGAGGGATTTCGTTCCCTCGGGATGTTGGACTGAATCGATCTCAGACCACCAGGTCAGCATCCGAACCAGCGGGATTTTCAGTTCCGAGCGCAGGCGTTGGACGAGTGAGAGCTTCACCAGGCAATTGACATCGAGGCCGGCGGGGTTCAAGGCGGCAAGGGCCTTGTCCAGTTCCTCGATGGTCCAACCGAGCTTCCGCCAGAGGCGGAGGAACCGGTACACCCTGGTCAGCGTCGGTTCGTTCAGTGGAACCAGGATCAACCTGGTGGGATCACAGGTGTCCTTCTCTTCCTCGGGAACAGATGGATGTGCTTCGATGTGAAGGGTCTGAGCCTGATCGAGGAAGGACGTCCGAATCGCCTCGCGCAGCTCCTTGTAACTGAGTCCCGCCCTTGCCAGCAGTATGTCCACGTGGCCGAGCGCTTCGACCCACCCGACCTGGATGGTATTCGCCGGATTGAGGGGATCGGCAATCGCATTGCCGGTCTGCATCAATCCCCAGAATTCCCACGGCTGGTTCTGGAGGGCCCCGGTAATGATCTCCCGTTCTTTCGTCGTCAGCAGCAGGGACTCGGACGCGATCGAGATGTCCGTGAGCTCGGATGGCGATTCGCCCTTGTGAAAAGTCTCCATCAACTCGTATCGACGGACACCCAGGTGCTGCAGGTAAGTCCGCGTCTCTTCGACCCACAGATTGAAGGGAAGGTCGAACGGGTAGATCCGCTGGGCGAGAAGATCGTAGGCGCCCTGACGGATGTATTCCGGGTTGACGCTCAGTTCAGCCTGGGTGCCTCGAGTCTGCGGGACAGTGGAGATTCGTAACTGATTGACACCCTTTTGAATCTTGTAACTCCAGCCGCGATCGGTGAGCGTCCAGTGATTTCCCTTGTCGTCCGCTGATACGAGGGCGTGACCGGAGAGTGAGATGCCGTTGGCGGAAAATTGCTGCGTCAGCGCGGCCGGAATGATGCCGTTGTCCAGGTCGTTCTCGAGTCCCGCGCCGGCCGTGAAAGTCGTGGAGACCGGAGAGACGGCGTTTTCGAGGATCTCGTTGACCAGATCGACGTAGGGCAGCGGTGTGTTGATGTTTTCGCAGGATAGCTCGATGTGCGGAATGTCGGGTCGTCGCTTGTACAAAGTGTCCAGCGCGGCCGGGACATTCTTCAGGAACGCCCAGATAATGTCGACGAAGTACGCCGCTGGGCTGTAAACGGAACGGCAGTGTTCGCATTCGCACAAGACAGGCGATCCAAACAACGTCGTCCAATTGGGAATGGCTTCCTTCAGCTCCTCCACTTTCTTGGAATCGAGGACGCCTGTTTGCGTGTAGACGAGTTTGCCGACCGACTGAGGGGTGACGGCGGTGGACGAGAACGGCTCTCCATATTTGCCGAAGAGAGCCAGGGCCATCGCCATCTGGTAACTCGCTCGAGCGTATAGCGTCTTCGCTGCCCTCTTGCCACCGAGCTTTCCGCTGTACTTCTTGACGAACGCTGCCCGGCCCATCCGCGCGACGCTTTGAGCCGAATTCAAGCCGTCCGCCAGCAGGACTTTCATCCGGTCATGGCTCGGAGTGAGCTTGAACAGCCGCTCCATGCTCTTCAGCCGGATCAGGTACCGCCGCGCGGTCCACGATTCCCGCGAAAGCAGCCTCGCCTCGTTCCTTCAGTTGCGTTCCGAGGCGCATCCGGGCGAATTCGAAATCTGGATTGTTGGCGAAGAACCGCACGAGATCCGCGCTCCCGGCACCGCCTTCCCGTTTGATTCGATTGGCAAGCACCGGCGTCGGAAACGCGTCTTCGATGATTCGCGTCAACGCGCTCGCATAGTTCCGTCTCTTCTCCGCGGCGTCCTGACCCGGCATGCCTGGCGGGAACCCAATCTGACCCTCGTCAGACCGCCGATCGAGGATCTTCAGCCAATCAGTCGAATCGAACTCGGCCAGGTCCCTGAGAGCACGGATGCTCCCAGCCCGCTTCATGCGCTCGATTTCTCTGACCAGCGGCACGTGCCCCCACGTCAGGGCGCCCACTTGCAAGGTGAGCTGCAGGTTGTCCACGTCGTCTCTAAATTCCGCGCTTTCGCGCAGCGTTTTCCAGAAGTCCTCGGTCGATCCCTCACGGCGCAGGTAGGACGTCAGGAAAGCCTGCTGCTTTTCCGCGGATGGCAGCGTGGCGCCGAGCAAGGCGCCCAGGGTAGGCCGGTGTTCCGAAGCCGGTTCCTCCAGCGCCTGCTTGACGATGAGTTCGCGGAGACGCTCGAGGATTGTGTCCAGCTGACTGCGGACACTGGCGGGAATGATGTTTTCCCGCAGGGAAGCGATCAACGCGCGACGGAGCGTTCGTGGGTGCTGTGCCAGCAGCAGCCGGAGGCGCGTCGGAAGGTCCTGGCGGAACAGACCGTAATACGCTTCGGGCGGCACAGCGGTGGTCGGCGCCAGCTGGTGGGCGAGCCTCAGGAATTGAATGTGCTCCAGGTCGATCTCGGTTTCGGCTGAGAGGAATGAGAGATCCTGGACGGCATCGTCCTCCCGCAGGTCAGCCGGTGCGACCGGCTGTATCAGCGGCGTCAACTCCTCCAGGTAACGCTCGTATTCGGAGGGTTCCTGCACCCGTTCGCCGCCGACGACGAGATCCACCGTCGCAACGGCCGGGGCATTGAACATCGTTGGCGACGAGGCGAGTTCCCGGCCGCTCCGCATGGAGGCACTCACCCGCAGATCGGCGCTCGCCTTTTCAGCCCGCTGAAACTGCGCGGCGTTGTAGGAAATCTGATAGCGCCCCTGGGCGTCGGTCGGCGCCTCACCCAGCGGCTCTTCGCTCCGCAGGTCCTTGTCGAACGCTCGAACCGACGCGCCGGCCAGCACACTGCCGTCCGCCCGGCGAACACGACCCCGGACAACCCGAGGCAGATCCCGGAGGGCCGCATTGATCGCAGCGGCGGTTGCCTCGTCAACCACGCCGGTCGGCTTCAGCTGATGGCCGCGTTGGAAGTCGCTGACAGCGCGGACGGTCGCTTCGCCAAAGAATTGCCGCCCCAGTTCGTCGTCAGGGATGGTCAGGCCGAGGTCGCGAAGCTCGCGCTGGAGAAGCGCGACATCGCGACCCTGCAAATCGACTGTAAGCTCGCGTCCCTGCAGGTTCATCAGCGTGCTCCTTGGGAGATCATTTCTTCGGAGTCGCAAACTCCTTCTGAAATTCCTTCATCAGCTCGTTCTCCCGCTCTTTTGCGCTGACGATCTTGCGGGCCTCGGCAATCTCACCCCGATACTGTTGTATCAACGCTCGATTCGCAGCCACGAGCTCCGCCGGCGCGTCGCCAGCCATGTCCTGCTCGATGATGAGCCTGTTCTGCGCGTTGAGCTCATTGATCCGCGACTCGCGCGCCTTGATCGCGCTTTGCTCCCGGCTGATGATTTCCTCGTTCTGCTTGATCAACTTGGGCACAGCGTCGAGCACCTCCCTGGGGACCTTGTCGGCGAGGGGAGTTTCACCAGGCTTCGACGGGGTCACGAAGTGCGCGCCGTATCCCTTGAACGCCCAGATATCGAGACTGCTGGTAAAGAAATCGCGGGGAGTCGTCTTTGGATCTCGCAGCTTCTTGTCGATCGCGCTGTAATTTGGAACAGGGATGTCGGATTTGAGCCGCTGACCGCGAATCCGGCGGAGTGTAAAGACGAACATGCTGTAGGTATCGCCGAACCCGAAGTGCGCGCTGTTTCCCCTTTCCCCGGCCTTGTCCTTTGTGTCGGGCGTCAGCAGCTGATGCAGGTTGTAGATGTACGCCCCCTTGAAGTCTCCGTCTGCCTTCGCGACGTTGCATTGATCCTGCGCATAGTTCGGGCAGATGCTCTTGATTTCGCCCTTGGTCGGCTGTGCATTGAGCAGGCGCCCGCTATGGAACTCGGGATTGTACGGAGTGCCGTCCTTCTTGGTCGGAGCCTGTTCGCCGCGGGCCCATATCAGCAGCAGCATCGCGTTCTTGAGAGGAAGGCCTGAATCCTTCGCCGCTCTCAAGGCCGCGGGAATTGCGACCGCGTAGTAGATCGGGACCTTCTCGGTTTCCCTGCCATGGGTATCGATCAGGATGACCGGGTTCCCCTTGACGTACGCATAGAGATTCGGTCCATCGGCCAGGCCGGCTGGATCCGGGTTGATCCATCGCCCCAGCCATGGCGCCGCGTACCTGGCGCCGTGATAGTAGAAACCGCTTTCCTCGTCCCGTTCCTTTCCGGCATAGCGATAGCGCTTGGGGTTGCTCTCCAGGCCCGCGGTCACGGCCCGGTAGGCCGTGCTGGCGTAGGGGTAATACTCCTCGTATGAGAGGACTTCACCCTGTTCACCCAGCTCCAGGCTGGCCGAGCCGAGGTGGTTGCCGAATTGGTAGCGGATCAGTTGGGCCGGCGATCCATCGTTTCCGGCGGTGCGTGTTTCTACGAGAGCCACGCGCTGTTTGTCGTCCATGATGTGCAGCGTCTCGCGTGTCAGCGTGATGCTACCTGCGACCTTCCGGCGAAAGATTTCGAAGCCGCTCAGGTAAATGCGCTCTTCGATCATGCCGGGTGACTTCTCCCATACCTTGCGTACACGCTGGCCCGCCGCATCGTAGACGTAATACGCTTCCCCTCCCCCGCCCAGGACGACCCTCTTCAAGTGGTCGTCAGTGTTCCAGTCGGTCTGGGTCAGGTGCGGCATCGCGGTCGTGTTGCCGTGGTCGTCGTAGCTGTAGGCTTCAGTGGTCGCGCCAATCGTCGTGACACTCAGACGGTTCGTCATCTTGCCTGGCTCGAGGAGGCTCGACTCGTCGTAGAAATACGCGCGCGTCCAATTGCCTGTCGCCGGATCCGTCGCGCGATGACGGATCGTCTTGAAGTTGCCAACCTTGTCGTACAGGTAAGTTTCTGTGTACCTCCCCATCGCACCGCCATCGCCGGGGTGGAACAGGTTGTCGTGAAAAGCGCCGCTGTGGTCTGGCGGCGTTGGCGAGCTCGCCACGCCCCCGGCCTGTCCAAGATGTTCGCGTCCCGTTGCCTCGATCAAACGATAGACAGCGTCGTAGACATAATCGGAGCCTGGTTCGACGACGATGTTCTGGAAGAAAACCGTTTGCTGGGCATCGTCGCGTATCGAGGTGATGTTGCCGGCTGGGTCGTATGTGTAGGACAGATCCTGGAGCAGTTCAACGCCGCGCGCCGTCCGCAGGTGCGTGAGACGGAAGGTCGTCGGATCGTAAGCGAAACTGGTGCGGATCCCGTTGGCGTATTGAATGAGCTGACGTTGTCCTTTGGCGTTGTAGGCGATGTCGTCGACAAACGGAGTCACAGCAGTCGAACCGCGCAGGTTGGCCTCCAGCCGCTCGAGCAGGCCGGCCTCGTTATATGCGGGCCGAATGACGCTTCCTTCCGGTGTCGTCAGTGCCGCAGGACGGTTGAGGGCATCGTAGGCGGTGGCGCTGCTGAAGATCTCCGGCTCAAGAGCCGGACTCCCAGTCCAGTCGGGCGTCACCTTGTAGTCAGCGGCCAGCTGCCGGTTGGCGCGGAGCAGGTTGCCCTTGAAGTCGTACGCTTCAGACTGGGCCGTGGCCGGGTTGTGACCCATGTTCGTGGCAACGCCAGCCCCGTCGAACTGCCGGAATATCCTGGTACGCAGGTTGAGCGCGATGTCGTTCGCCTGACCCTCGCCATATTCCGTACGCTCGAAGAGAGTGTCCTGACCGGGGGTCGCGGGGTCGGCCCCCGACACGAATGCGCGGACGGGGCGACGCAGCCCGTCGTACTCCGTGCGGAAGCCGTGGCCACGCCTGTCCCAGGCGCGAATGAGTTTGCCGGCCGCGTCGTTGAGCAACCATCTTTCGCCGGCCTCCATGCTGGATTGACGGATTCGGTTACCCAGCATGTCGTAGTCGTAGCGCACGACCACGCGCTCCGCGGCGTCTTTTACTTCGCGCTGATTGCCTTCGATGTCCAGCTCAACGCGGGTTGCGTAACGTTCCTCCACCGTGGCGGGTCCGTTGCCCTCGTCGAGTACGAGCTTGTTGTGGTTGATGGTGAGGAATACACGGCCCAGCGCATCGAAGTGAGCGATGGCCGGCGTGCCGGCGTGGAGCGCCGCCTTTAGAGCAGCCTCCTGCTCCTTCGCCGCCTGCTGGGGAGTATCGCCGAATAGACCACCAGCCCGCTGTGCGTGCCAGGTGGGCAGGTATTCAGTTTCCGGCAGGCGGTTGAAGAACGCCGCGGCATCGGGATCGTTCTTGGGATCGAGCAAGACGGTATCGTTCAGATCCCAGGTCTCCTGCCGCCACGGATCGAAAACGACTTTCTCGTAACTGTGGTTGGGATGCAGGGTCGCAACAACGCGTTCGACGGGATCGTAGAAGAGGACCGGGCTGACGCCCGCCTGCTTGTCGAACGTGAATTCATGGGTGTCGTCGAAGAAGGGCTCGTACTGCCTGACCGGCTTGCCCTTGTTGTTGAAGATCGTCCAGCCAGTGCCCATCCAGCGTGGGCTCACAACAGGGCCGCCGTCCGCCAGCGATCCCGGTTCAGCCTGCGTCTTCTTCTGGATTTCGCGGCCGAAGCCGTCCGAGTAGGAGATCTTGACGTGTATCCTGGATTGTTCGCCTGGCGAAAGGGACGCTAAATGGGTTTCCCGCGCGAGCGCTGCAGCCAGCGCCGGCAAACCCGACGTGCCAAAACGGTTCAGGTCGTACACGATGCGCGTGGTGGCGCCGGCGAGCAGGGATACGGAAGTCGGGCCCGCCGGATCGCTCATCAACGCATCGATCTGAGCTTGTTCCAGATCTGTTTCGAAGCCGGCCAGTGAATCTCCCAGGTTTTCCACCGCCTTGCCCATCACCGCCGTGCCCACGACCATGCCGATCGCATCGAAGGCCGCTTCGCTGCGATTGTGGTTCGGATCGGTGACGAGCCTGGGCTGGAGCACCCGATAGTCGTTTACCGACGCGACCGTGTTCCCAAGCGCATCCGTTGTCTGAGTCGGGAGCAGGTCGTGACCATAGTCCACCGTGGTGCTGTGATCGAAGAGGTCCCTGAAGCGACGAGGCAGGAAAAAGTGCGCGCGCGCTTCATCCTTCTCTATCGAAGGCGAGGCGCCCGGATCGGGATGGTAGGAGATGCGTCCCGCTGGGATCCACCAGTGGCCATCTCCATCCAGGTCAACGTAACCTCCCTGGTCGGAGCCCTGGCCGGCGAGTACCGCTGACGGAGCGGGCAGAAGGTTCTCCGGGGGCTGGCCTTCTCGAGTGCGCTGATAAACGGCGGAGAGAAGTCCGGGCGTGAAGGCCAGCTTGTAGCTCTCGCCCGGCAGCGCCAGAGGCTCCAGTTGCCCGGGCTGGAGCAAGCCTGTCAAATCATCGCGGCGATAGAGCGTGCGCGTGCGCTCGATGAGGCGGCGATAAGGATGATCCGATGTCGCCCCGGACGCCTTCACGTCTTCGTAGGGCAGGTCGTGCTGTCCATCGCCGGCAGACTCGATCCCATCTTCCATCTCGTCGAAGCGGAACAGGTTGGTCACGTCCGGTTGATTGGCGACTGGGAAAAGCTGGACAAGCTCGTAGACCGAGTTCCGACACTGCAGAGGGGCGCGATGGGCGTCCTCGTTCACGATCGCATTGGTGTACTGGTTTTCGGTGTGGGTGATGAGTGGAATCTTTTGCTTGTTCCGATCCTCGATGTTGAGGAATGGATCGGGATCGTCGTGGCGACGGCCGTAGCCGATGGCGACCGACCGACGGACGTTGCCGAAATCGTCGGTCGCCAGCGTCATCCCATGGGTCACCCGCGGATCGGCGTGCTTGCTGCCGCTGACCTCGAAGAGTTTCCGTTCGTAGTGAAAATCAATCGTCTCGCGCGGGCTGGTGAACAGGACGGCGTGCCGGTTCGGACCCCTCGGCTGGACGAGTTTCAACGTGTAATTGCGTTCCGATGCGCTGTATGGTCGATCCTGCTCTGCGGTTCCATCATCCGCGTAGACTTCCATCCGCAGAATCGATCCTTTGAGCGCCCGGCGTGCCTCGCGCGCCTCTTCGGACGACAGGCCCGGAGGCAGCACACTGTCATCGAGCAGCATGGCGCCGAACTGCTCGTCGGTGAGACCGGCTAGCTGCTCGTCGAGGTCGGACTCGCGGTGATACTCCTTCTCGAACTGAAGTGAGATGTAGCCGCTCTCGAGGTCGGCTCCTGTATGGAACCAGGTCCTGGTCAATACCGGCGGTGTATGCAACGCCTTCTCGGCATCGGTGCCGAATTCTTCAGCGTCCCATTGCTCCACCATCCCAAAACCGCGGAACTCCCGCTCCGGCCCGTCAAAGTACCCATGGTGATAGGCGTAGCGAGTGACGAAGCGATTCCGGCTGATGAGATCCGCGGTCTCCACGCGCTCCACGACGTGGACGGGGAACGGAAGCCTCGTAATCCAGGGTTGTCCGCCGAGTTTGTCCGCCAGGTAGAACCTGGTGGACGGCGCATACTGCACGCGCGTCTCCGCACCCAGGTTATTTACCGTCCCGATCAACAGGTGCGGCTTCTGGCCTCCCATCAGGTCGATGTATCGCATCGGCCGGCCACTGTCTCCTGCCAAAGGGGATGACCAGACCAGGCAGATCGTGCCGTTGCCAAGCAGATCCACCGCCGCGACCGCCGTCACGTTGTCCGTGCGGGGGAACTGAGTCAGCGTGCGCGCCTCGGCCCACGCATTGCCGGACTGGTTGAAATAGAGATGGATACCATCGCGGCCGAGATAAATGATGTCGGCGATGCCGGAGCCATCGATGTCAGCGAGCCTGATCCGCTTTTGGTCGAACAGGTCCGGACTGTCAAACCAAGGTGCATTGACCATCGTCACCTTGGAACCGAAATGGCCGTAGCCAAGACTGGGCCAGTAGCTGACCTCGCCGTTGCGGATCCTCACCAGGTCGGTGAGACCGTCGCCCGACATGTCGGCGAGAAAAATCGCTTCGGCGCCGTCGGCAAAGATCAGGCGCGGTCCCTTTTCTTCGTCGAAGCCCTGACTGAGCTTTTCACCAGGGCCGAAGCCTTCTTCCGCCAACGACGGGTACCAAGTGAAGATGTTCTCTTCAGCAACCAGGACATCGGCGTGACCGTCGCCGGTGAGGTCCACGAATTTGAGGTTGGGATCGTCCCAATCGAGCACCGGGAGCGACGTGAAGGGAGTAAAGGATCCCCACTGCCCCTCGTCGGTGCGCTCGTAGAAGCCGGGCACCGGCCCCCGCAGTTCGACCAAATCCAGGCTGCCATCACCGGCAAGATCGAGAAGCTGCTGATGTCCGCTACCCATGTTGGCGAGCGAAGGTTTGTCGGCGACCAGCTCGAGGGGTGCGAAAGAGCCGCTGTCACTTGTCGGACTGAGATTGCGCTTGTAAAACCAACCCTCGGCCTGTTCGGTCAGGACGCCGGAAAGGCCCTCGGCGTCCATGTCCACCCACTGATAATTCGCTCCATCCAGCCCATACGGTAGGTTCTGAAGACTCTCGGTCGCGATATCCAGGATGTCGTCGACGATCGTGGCTTCGCTGTAAAAGAACTGCAGCGGGGGCTGTGCCTTCTTGAGATAGGCGCCGCCTTGCTGCCGCTTGTACCCGGCTAACGTCACGGCGCGCAGAAAGGAAAAGATCGGATCGTCCGAATACGTGAAATCGGTCGACCGCACCAGGCAGTCGCTGCCGACCCCCTCCTCGCCGGGAAAGTGGTGAAACATCAAGACCCGATGGCACAGGCGGTAGGTGCGAACTTCAAACCCGGCGCGGTACGACGAAAACGGGTCGTTGCGACATGGCCACACGCCTGAATCGCCGGCAGTGGGCTGATCGGCGTCGTGCTCGCCATAGTCAAAGACGGCTTCGAAGCACCAGTCCCCTGGCAGCGGAACAAGCGGCACGTTCTCGGCGAGGATCGGATAGTAAGGAGTGCGGTTGCTGTAGCGAACGCGCTTGAGGTAACGGTTGGTTGACCGCGTCAGGTTCGTGCGGTTCTTTTCATTTGCCGACAACAGGTCGACGCCGGCTGAGTCTTCCGGTTTGTAGTCGTAAACGATCACGTTGCCCTTGTCGTCGTACGTTTCCGAAATCAGCCAGCGAAACACACGCGAGGGGTCGTCAGGATCGCTGATACGGCTCTGGGCCGTTCTGCCGTAAAGCGTCGTGAGGTTCTCCCTGGAAATAGCGCGCCAAAACGTCTCGCTGGGGTCAGCCGCGCTGACCCATCGCTCGATGCGGGCGAACAATCCTTCGATCCGTGGACGGTACCGGCGGACATGATAGAGAGCGCCTCCTACCGTGCGCGTGTCCGCATGGCGGCGCCACGCCTCGCCGTCCTGAAGCAGGAGGGGAACAAGGTCTTCACTGCCGGATAGAGTGAAGACGTCGGACTCTTCCGCGTCCCGGTATCTGGGCAATCCTTTGTCCGTCTTGCGCGTGATCGACGAAAGCGGGAGATTCCACCCGAAGCCGAACGGCCCGTTGCCGGCGCCGGAGTCATAGAAGAGTGCCAGTTCCGGGGTGAAGCCTGATCGGCCTGGCGATGTGAAGATTGGTACGGTCAGCGATCCGGTTCCCGTGACGGGATTCGCCGAAAAGCGTTCGCCGATTCCCCGGATCGCTCCGCCGCCCTTGGGTAGCGAGATTGAAGGCGCTGATTGGAACGGTTTTTTTGCTTGCGGATCAGGCATCGAGGCCGCCGACCAAAATGCGGCCAGTAGAATCGCACACCGAGCGCGTGAAGCACAGAGAACTGCAGTCGCGTATACGACATGTAGTCCAAAAACGGACAGACCTCAGCCGTATGAACGCGGCGACATGCTGATTACGGCCGCTCGGAGCAAACGCTAAGAAGGCGCGGCGAGATCGCGCCGTGGGAACACGACGAGCGCCCACGCCATCGCGATCAAGACGACGCTCGCCAGGACGGCGAGGTCGACAGGCTCGGCCGCTCCGGTCAGGATCGGCTTCGGCTTGAGGTAATAGAAAAGCGAATACGGCCGCAGCTTTTCCGCGGCGGGCCAGAGAGAGCCGAGCACCTCCATCACGTAACTCGTGATCACGATGCCGAGGGGCCAGCCGAGGGCCGGCGGGAACCGATCGAACGACACCGACGCGGCCAGGCCGATCGCCGCGAACGCGCCGAACAGGAGCACGCCGTTCAGCCACAGCAGCGGGAGCTTCCCGAAGGCGAGCTCGCCCGACGCCAGCGAACACTGCCCCGCTCACGCCGCCGGCCAGCAGCGCGGCGGTCGTCGTGCCGACGAAGACGAACGACGCGACGAAAAGCGTCAGGTAAAACGCTTGCCGCGAGATCGGCCGGGCGAGGGCCACTTCGAGCGTGCCCTTCTGGCGTTCGCCGGCGACGGCGGCCGACGAGAAACCCACTGCAAAAACCGACGTCAGGATGATCGCGATCGGATGGATGAAGCTGAGCGCGATCGCGCCTGACAGGCTGAACACGTCCCCGCCGCCGAACTCGGCGAACTCCTTGGGCATGAGGCCGCTGTTCAGGAGCGCCGAGAACTGCGAGCCGAAGCGCGCGTAAACGACCGGCAGGAGGAAGCCCCACACAGCGAGCGCGATCGAGACGAGCGCGAGGCGGACTCGCTGGAAACGCCACGTCTGACGGAACAGCGTCCAGTTCATACGTTCATCGCGGGCGGCCTCGTCGTAGAACTCGAGGAAGGCCTCCTCGAGGCGCGCGGGCTCGATCGTGAGGTCCTCGACGCCGGCGCCCGCGATCGCCGCCAGGAATGGCCCGACGTCGCCCTCGACCGCGGCACCGGAGGTAGTGCGGGCCTTCAGCCCGTCGCATCGCCGTGCTCGACCGCCGACACGCCCGGCACCCCGTCCAGCCGCGGCGGCACGCCCGAGAAACGCATCTGCACGTTGCGCTTCCGCCTCGCGAGGAGCACGGCCGTCTCCTCCAGCGCGACCAGCCTTCCCTGCCGGACGATCGCGACGCGGTCGCAGACGCGCTCCACCTCGGAGAGGACGTGCGACGAGAAGAAGATCGTCCGGCCCTCGGCCTTGAGCGCGTCGAGGATCTCGTAGAACGCACGCTGCATCAGCGGGTCGAGGCCCTCCGACGGTTCGTCGAGGATCGCCAGCTCGGGATCGTGCTGCAGCGCCTGGACGATGCCGATCTTCTGGCGCATGCCGCGCGAGTAGTCGCGGACGAGCCGCCTCAGCGTCGACGGCGACAGCTCCAGCCGGTCGCACAGCTCGCGGCGCCGCACCGGCCGACGGCCGGTCAGCTCGCCGAGATAGTCGAGCAGCCGCTCACCCGTGAGCGTGTCGTAGAGCGCGATGCCGCCGGGCAGGTAGCCGATCCGTCGACGGATCGCCACGCTGTCGCGCACGATGTCGAGGCCGAGCACGCGGCCGCGGCCGGCGGTCGGATGGAGAAACCCGAACAGGAGGCGGATCGTCGTGCTCTTCCCGGCTCCGTTCGGGCCGAGGAAGCCGAACACCTCGCCTGGACGGACGACGAGGTCGAGGGATTCGAGCGCCCGAATCTCCGGCCATAGTGCTTCGTGAGGCCGGCGTTTCGATCGCGGGCACTGGCGGGACAAGGACGTAAGGAGATTTCGAGTCCGGCTAAAGCCGGACACTACGTCATCCTACTCCGCCCGGAGGGCGTCCATCGGGCTGACCGCGGTCGCGCGACGGCCGGGGATCCAGCACGCGACGAGGGCGCCGGTGAGGATCAGGGCGATGGCGGCAGCGTAGGCGATGGGATCGCGGGGGTGGACGCCGTAGAGCTGATTCTGCAGGAGCTGGCCGGCCAGCACCGAACCAGTCAGGCCGACCGCTGATCCAATTAGGGTGAAGACGAGACCCTCGCGGAAGACTTCGCGCAGCACCTGCGGCGTGCCGGCGCCGAGCGCGCGGCGGACGCCGAACTCGTGTCGGCGCGTCGCGACGGCGTACGCGAGGACACCGTAGACGCCGACGCACGTCAGGACGAGCGCGGCGATCGCGAAGGCCGCCGCGAGCAGCATCGTGAAGCGGCGGATCGCGAGCGCGTCACGGACGTACGTGTTCAGCGTCCGGGCGTCGTAGATCGGCAGACGCGGGTCGACCGCGGCGACGGCACTGCGCACCTCGGCGGTGAGCGAGGCCGGATCGCGATCGGTCTTGACGACGTACGCCATCGGACTCCGCTGCCAGAGGCGATACGGCACGAAGATCTGCGGCGTCAGGTCCTCGACGATGCTGCGAAGCCTCAGGTGGCGGACGACACCGACGACGGTGCCGGCGCGATCCGGGCCGGCCTGGCCGATGCGCAGCCGCTGGCCAATGGCGCTCTGCCCCGACCACAGGCGCTCGGCCAGCCGGTCGTCGACGATCACGACCAGGTTCGGAAAGCTCTCGTTGTCCGTGAAGAACCGGCCTTCGACCAGCTGGACGCCGAGCGTCTCGAACAGGCCGGTCGTCACCGCACGCGTGTTGGCGCGAGGCACCCCTCCCCCGCCCGGTGGCTTTGCGGCGTCGATCGCGTAGGTGAGTCCCCAGTTCGGCAGATCGTCGAACGGCAGATGACTGATGGCGCCAACGCTCCTCACGCCGGGAATGGCGGCAAGCCGATCACGGAGGCGTCCCTCACCGGCGACAACCGCTTCTGTGGACTCGTAGCGGCTTCCAGGCAAGGCGAGGCGGAACGTGAAGTGGCGATCGGCGCGGAATCCCGTGTCGATGCGCTGCACCTCGACGAACCCCCGGACCAGCAGGCCCGCGCCGACCAGCAGCACGACGCTCAAGGCGATCTGCACCACGAGCAGCGTCCCGCGCGTGCGGTAGCGGACCGGCGACGACGACAGCCGTCCCGTGCCGTCGGCGAGCAGCTGCTGCGATCGCCGGGTCGTCCTGAAGACCTCGGCAACAGGCGCCAGCGAGAACAGCACGCCCCAGATCACGGAGATCGCGGCAGTGTAGAAAAAGACCGTGGCATCGAGGTCCGAGGCCGTCAGGCGGCCGAGCGATTCGGGCACGAGCGCGAGCAGCAGCTTCAGCGCCGCGTACGCGGCGGCGATGCCGGCGGCGGCACCGAGCACGGCCAGCAGCAATCCTTCAACCAGCGACTGCCGCAGCAGCCGTCCGCGGCTCGCGCCGAGGGCCAGGCGCAGCGCCGTTTCCTTGCCGCGCGAGGCGGCGCGCGCGATCAGCAGGCCGCCGACGTTGACGCACGCGATCATCAGCAGGATGCCGACGCCGGCGAAGAGCGACAACAGCGGTCCGCGGAACTCGCGCGTGTCGTCGGCCTGCAAGCCGACCGTCGTGAACGCGCGCCTGGTCCCCATCTCTCCGGCAATCGTGCGGGCGACGGCGTCGACGTCGGCGCGCGCCTGCGCGATCGTGACGCCGGGGCGCATCCGTCCGATGGCGCGCATGAACTGGTTGCCGCGCGGCCCGGTCTCGAACTCGGGCCAGAACGGCTGCCACACCTGCATGTGATCCGGCACACCCGAGTCGAGCGGCAGCAGCAGCCGGAAGGCCCGCGGCATGACGCCGATGACCGTCGTCGGTTCGTCGTTGACGAGAATCTGCCGGCCGACGATCGACGGATCGCCGCCGTATCGCCGCGTGAAGAGATCCCAACCAAGGAGAATGGCCGGCGGCGCGTTGGGGCGGCCATCTTCCTCGCGAAACGTGCGGCCGAAGGCGCTTTCAGCCCCGAGGAGCTGAAAGAAATTCGTCGTCACGAACGACGTGCGCAGCTCCTCGGGATCCCCATCGCCGCTGAGCGCCACCGTGCCGCTCGCCCAGATGCCACCGAGCTCCGAGAACGACGACGTCCCCTCGCGGATGTCGCGGAAGTCGGGACCGGACATCGGCCCGCGCGAGTAGCCGAGCCAGATGAACGCGAGCCGGTCGGCGTCGCGATACGGCAGCGGTTCGATGAGCATCGCGTGGACGATGCTGAAGATCGTGGTATTGGCGCCGATGCCGAGGGCGAGGGTGAGCAGGATGACCGCGGTGAAGCCGCGCGCCTTGCGGATGCCTCGCCATGCATACCGGAGGTCCAGCAGCACGGGGGACATTCTAGCTCCAGCCTTTTTTACACCATTGTCATTTGATGGGTTTAGGGTGTTCCCATACGGAGGAGCGAATGGCTGGACCCCGAACTGCGTACGCGGATGCGCTCGAACGCCTGTCGCGGCGGGAGCTGCTGAACATCGGGTGGAAGCTCGGCGCCGCCGCGGTGATTCAGCCGCTCGTCAAGGGAACGGCCCTGGCGCAGCCCGCGCTCACCAGGTATCCGTTCACCCTCGGCGTCGCGTCCGGCGATCCGCTGGCCGACGGCGTCGTCCTCTGGACGCGGCTGGCTCCTGATCCGCTGAACGGCGGCGGAATGCCGATGGTGAACGTCCCCGTCAGGTGGGAGATTGCCCACGACGACCACTTCGCGCGCATCGTAGGCGGCGGAACGGCGACCGCCCGGCCCGAGCTCGGGCACAGCGTGCACGTCGAGGCGGCCGGGCTCGAAGCAGGACGCGAGTACTTCTACCGGTTCCACGCCGGCGGCGACACGAGCAGCGTCGGCCGGACCCGGACAGCGCCTGCCGCGGGAGCGCCGATCGATCGGCTGCGCTTCGCGGTCTGCGGATGCAGTCACTTCGAGACCGGCTACTTCACCGCCTTCCGGCACCTTGCCGCCGAATCGTTCGACTTCGTCTTCCACACCGGCGACTACATCTACGAAGGCCGGGGCAACCGCGATCGGGCCACGCCGAGCGTCCGGCTGCACCAGGGCGACGAGATCTACACCGTCGTCGACTACCGCAACCGCTACGCCCAGTACAAGAGCGACCCCGACCTGCTGAAGGCGCACGCCTCGGCGCCCTTCGTCGTGTCGTGGGACGACCACGAGGTCGACAATGACTACGCCGGGGACATCGACGAGCGCGACACGCCTCCCGAAGTGTTCCTGCTGCGGCGCGCCGCGGCCTACCAGGCCTACTTCGAGTCGATGCCGTTGCGGGCGCCGGCGGTCCCACGCGGGCCGTCGATGACACTGTATCGCGGCCTGGCCTTCGGCAATCTCCTCGACCTGAGCGTGCTCGATACGCGTCAGTACCGTTCCGACCAGGCGTGCGGATTCGGGGCAGCGAAGGACTGCACGGCAGCCTCGCGCGCCGACCGCACGATGCTCGGCGCCGAGCAGGAGGCGTGGCTGTTTGCGAGGCTGCCGCAGGTGCGCGCCACGTGGACCGTCCTCGGCCAGCAGGTGCCGCTCTTCGCGCGCGACAGCGGGCCGCAGGCCACCGGCCAGCGGTTCTCGATGGACAAGTGGGACGGCTATACCGCCGGCCGGCAGCGGCTGTTCACCCGCCTGCTCGAAACCCGGGCGCCGAACCCGATCGTCCTGTCAGGCGACGTGCACGTGCACTACGGCGCCGACTTGAGGGTCGATTTCGCTGATGAGAAGTCGCCGGTCGTCGGCACCGAGTTCACGAACACGGCGGTCACGTCGGGCGGTGACGGCACCGAGGTGTCCGGCAACTGGGAGAATCTGCAGCGGTACAACCCGCACATCAAGTTCCACAGCAATCGGCGGGGCTACATCGCGTGCACCGCGACGCATCGCGAGATGCGCGCCGACTTCATGGTCGTCGACGCCGTGACGAAGCCGGATGCCCCCGCCCGGCGCGCCGGCGCGCTCGTCGTCGAAGCCGGCCGGAAGGGCGCGATGACCGACTAGAACGTAAACCGGAAACCGATTTGTGTCGTCCGCATGTCGCCCGCCGTCACGGGAATCATGAAGTTGCTCGAGTTTCGATTCCCGGTTGCGTTGCCGAAATTCACCTGGTTGGTCAGGTTGTAGAGCTCGAGGAACAGTCCTGCCTGGTAGCGCGCTTGAATGCGCCAGACATACTGAAAGCGTCCATCCAGGAGCACCTGTTTCTCACCATCGATGCCGTTCCGAATGGCGCGGCCTGTCGAATCGAGCGGGGAAAGAATCGGATTCACCAGGTCGTGGACGCCCGTGATCGGCCGATCGTTGTTGTCGTTGTCACCGTTGTAGTCGGATCCGATCGTCTCGTTGATCGGATAGCCCGAGTAGTAGCGGAACACCATGCCGGCCCCGAATCCGCGCCACACGTCGGCGTTCGCGGACATCGCGAACGCGTGCCGGTTGTCGAAGTTCGTGCGGCCGTAATCGCCGCGCGGGTTTCGATCGTCGGTGAGCGCCCCCACGTCACGCGCTCGAGCGAGCGTGTAGCTGACGCGCCCCGACCAGCGGCTGGACATCCGTTTCTCGACGGCCACTTCCATCGAGTCGTAATCGGTATCGAGATCCGCCCTGGACTGGTACTGCAGCACGCGCCGAAATGCCGTGGACCGCGCGCTGGGCGGAATCAGCTCTCCCGTCGGGTCGAAGACGTCCGGGCCGAGCCGGGTCACCGTCCGGCCGTTGGCACCCACCGGGCCTTCATTGATGTCGATGGTGCCGAGTTGATCCTGGCCGCGGTTGCCGACGTAATCAACGGAGACCGCGAGATTGCTGATCAGCTCGCGCTTGACGCCGAAGCTGTATGACCACAGATACGGCAGCCGCCGATCGGGACCGTCGAGCGTTGGCTGATCGTTGACGTAACCGCCCGCGTTGACGCGCGCGCGCTCGTTCGCCAGGAGAGTCTCACACGCGGGACCAATCAGGGCCAGTCCGTCACTGCCACCCGGTTGGAGGCAGACGTTGGTCGGGATGGTTCCGGTCTGCGCCGGCGACGTGACCTGCCCTGTGTCGTAGATGTACGCCGGGCCGATCACCGCCTGCGACAACAGGGTCGCCTCGATAGCGATCGGCTGCAGATTGTAGAACTTGCCGACCCCGCCGCGAATCAACGTCTTGCCGTCGCCGATCGGGTCGTACGCGAGGCCGACCCTCGGCGCGAAGGCATCTTTCACGGTCGGCGTGATGTCCTGCCGGTCGTACCGCAGTCCGAGCTGGAGCGTCACGTTCCGATTCAGCTGCCACTTGTCCTGCAGGTAGGTGAAGACCTTCCAATCGTCCTGGTCGAAGTCGATCTGCCCCAGCCTGACCTGGAACCGCCACGGATAGGTCGTGGCCAGTGACGGATTGAACGCGGTGTTGGTCGGGAACGAGTACAGGCCGATCAGGTTCGCGCCGATGCCCTGCGGGAACGCTCCGAACATGCCCCATGCCGCGCCGATCTTGAACGTGTGATCGCCGCCCCATCCCGACTTGAAATACGTGAAGGCATCGTCGATCGTCAGCGACCGGATCAAGTCAGAGTTGTAGTTGTTGCGGTTGCCGGTGTTGTAGTCCGGATGCGAGTTCATCGACCCGATGGCGAACTGCTCGCGGTCGCCGATCCCGATGAAGTTCCAGTCGTCGTCGAAGAACACGCGCGGGCCCTGCAGCAGGCTCTCCCGCACATGCCCGACCTTGATCTCGTTGGTCACGTTGCTTCCCAATACTGACGCCCACGAGAAGCTGTAGACCTGATCGCCCGCGTCGTTCTCGTAAGTGGCGTTGCTGAGGGTACTGGCGTTGCCCTGCAGCTCGTCGTTCAGCGTCAGGACCGCTTCGCGAACCCACCGGAAACTCACGTGGTTGTTGTTGTTCAACTGAACGTCGCCGCGCAGGAACGTGTTGGGTCCTGTGAATCGCGTCGTGTCGGAGTAGGACACGGCAAGGGGGGCGGCGTTGGCCGGAAACTCGAGATTTGCCGCTTCCCTGATCCGCGTGTCCTCGAAATTCGCGAACCAGAATGCCTTGTTCCTCACAATCGGACCACCGGCGCTCCCACCGAAGACGTTGCTGCCAGACGCCGGGTTTTTCTCGCCTCGCTGTTTCAGAAAATAGTCCGTCGCGTTGAGTGAATCGTCCTGGAAGTACTCGAACATGCGGCCGCTGAAGCGGTTGCTGCCGCTCTTCGTCACCGCGTTGACCACGACACCCGAGGAGCCGCCGTATTCGGCGCTGTACTGATGCGTGAGCACCTGGAATTCAGACATCGTGTCGAGCGTCACCCGCGCCTGCGTGCCCTGCGATCCGCCGCGGCGATCGTCGTTGTCGTACGCCCCGTCAACCAGGAACAAATTTGCCGTGGTCGTTTGCCCGTTCGCGTTGAACTGGCCGCCTTCGAACGAACCCGGATTCAGGCTCGGGGTCAGTCCCGGCACGATTTGCATCAGGCTCAATTGATTGCGGCCGGCGGCCGGAAGGGCGTCGATCTCCGCGTTGGTAATATTGGCGCCGATGCGGCTCGACGTCGGCTCCACCAGCGGCGCCTGTCCGGTAACGGTCAACGCCTCCTGGACGCCTGCGATCTGGAGCGTCAGATTGACGGTCAGCTCCTGGCCGACGTTCAGCGCAAGACCGGTCTGCGTCGTGGGTTGAAATCCCGGCAGCTCGGCTTTGATCGTGTAGGTGCTCGGCACGAGCGTCGGGATGAGGAACCGTCCTTCCCCACCCGAGACCGCGGTACGCTCGAGGCCAGTGCGCTCATCGATAACCGTGATCGTTACGCCAGGCATCACGGCCTTGGCCGAATCGAACACGGTTCCGTTGATCTCCGAGCGGCCGCCCTGAGCGAACGCCGAGGTTGAAATGAGTACGAAGAGGCACGCGGTGGGCAACCCTGAACAACGGCGGAGCATGAGATCCTCCTTCGTCCGGCGAGCGTGTGTGAAGGCTCTTCCGCGACGATATGCCGATGCAGACGCGGGTCAGCGTACGGCGAGAGCATAGCCGGATCCGCGAAACTCGCAAGCTCAACGGGCGCGACGGCAGTAGAATCCCGCAGTCAACACGGGTGGCGCGGAAGGCGCGAAAGGAGACTGACTCATGCGCATTCTCAGTCGATCGCTCAAGATGGTGTTGGCGCCGGGAGTGGTCGTCGCTTCGGTGATCGCGGGCTGCGCGGCTCCCGCGAACAACTCCGAAACGGCGGCGGCCTCGACTCCGCAGGCGGCGGCAGCCTCCGCCGAAAAAGGGGGACAGGAGGAGTACGGACCGTACGAGCTGGTCGCCGATTGGCCGAAGCCGTTGCAGGACGCCAAGGACGGCGTCAAGCACGAGGGCTGGACGTGGGGCTCGATGGGAGCCATCTACGCCGAGAGTCCGGATCGCGTCTGGATTGCGATGCGCGGCGAGCTGCCGTTGCCACCCAATGCGAAGCCGTGGACGCCGTACAGCATGCTGAATCCGTCGCGCGGCAACGCGACCGGCAACGAGGACGGCGTGAGCGCGACCTGCGAGCAGAGCGGCCAGAAGCGTGGCTGGCAGCGGCGGATGCATCACGTGCTCTACGTCGTCGATCGCGACGGCAACATGGTGCAGTGGTGGCCGCAGCACGACCAGCTGTTCGAAGCGCCCTGCGGCCGCGGCCCGCACAAGATCAAGATGAGCCCGTACGATCCCGAGAGGCACGTGTGGGTCATCGACGATCAGCTGCACCTCATCCACAAGTTCACCTACGACGGCAAGCTGGTGCAGACGCTCGGCACAAAGGGTAAGAGCGGTCGCGACGGCGGCAACCTGTTCGACCGGCCGACCGACATCGCGTGGCTGCCCGACGGCACCTTCTTCGTCAGCGACGGCTACGGCGGCAAGCGCGTCGCCAAGTTCGACAAGGACGGGAAGTTCCTGATGGACTGGGGCGAGGCGCCGAAGGATCCTGCCAACCCGGGACCCAACGAGTTCAACACCGTGCACAGCATCCAGATCAGCAACGATCGGCGACTGTTCGTCGTCGATCGCGGCCATCGCCGCATCCAGGTGTTCGACGAGAACGGAAAGTTCCTCGACATGTGGACCACGGGCATCCGCTCACAGCCGTACGCGCACCTGATTACGACCGACCAGGTCCTCTGGGAATCTGACGGCGGCACCAACCGCATCGTCAAGTACGACCTGACCGGAAAGTATCTGTACGGGTGGGGCGGACCGGGCGGGCAGCCAGGCCAGTTCAACGGGCCGCACTCCATCACCGTGGATCAGGAGGGCAACCTGTATCTCGCGGAGGTCTTCAACGGACGCGTCCAGAAGTTCCGTCCGAAGAAGGGCGCCGATCCCGCGAAGCTGGTTGGACAGGAGCTCCGCTACAAGTCGGCATCGACGAACTGATCGCCGGGCGCCGCCTTCTCGAGGTCTTGAATCATGCTGATTCTGCTGTTGCTGCAGCTCTCAGCGGCCGACTCGCGAGGAGTCGATACATTCAAGGCACGCGTCGCGGCGTTCGATACCCGCGCGCGAGAGTTGACGGATGCGCGCGGCGTGGAAGCGCGTGGCAAGGCGGCGCTCGCCTGGTTGCAGGCGCTCGGGCAGGTGTGTGCGGCGGTTCCCTTCGAGCGGAAGGGAAATCCGATCTTCAATGAATGGCTCGACCGTCACCGCGCGCTCGTCGTCTACAGCGAGCCGGCCGGGCAGTGGTTCGCGCGCCACGACGTCATCTCGAAAATCTACGACGAGCACCGGACAAGCAGTTCGGCTGACGGAATCGCGTGGACGGGCGTGACGACTCCTCTGCCCGGCGAGTGCGAAGGCTTCGTGCCGTGCTACGCGTCCCGATTGAACGTCACGCAGGGCGAATACCTGCGACGGCGTCCGGACGGCCGCCACCGCACGGAGGTTTTTCAAAACATCACCAAATCGATCCGCAGCATCGTCGAAGACCTGCTGACGTCGCCAAGACGTACCGAGTTCCTGAATGTACCGAATGACTGCGCCGACTTGATCGGGTCGCTCGCTCCGCTGCGGCACGCTGTCGACGCGACGGGCGGCCCCGCCGCCGTCACACCGCTGATTGAGATCGACAGGCTGCGGGCATTCTGTCCCTAGCCGCTCAAACGTTCCTCGCCGTCCCTGTCGGCCGCGCCGATGGAGGTCGCGCCGCGATCGTCAGCACCTTGCAGCGTCAGTTCCTCAGCACCCTAGAGCGTCAGTTCCAAAGCACTCTACAGCGTCAGGTCCCAGCCCCCTTCTCATTCAGACCCGTCGGCGCGCGTCACTTCTAACCACCGCGCGTCACCGTATCCATGCACTTTTATCTTCCAGGGGTTGCAGCACACCTCGCAGTCCTGCACCAGCGTCCCCATGACGTCAGGCTCGAGGTAGACCTCCACCACTTCGCCGCAGTAGGGACACTGAACTGTCATCACTTCGTCTGGGCTATCGGGCATCGAATGTCAGCTCCACGGCCGCCGTCACCGGCCGGCTGCGCGCGAACATCACGCGCGGCGTGACGGCGAGGCGGCCTCTCAGTATGAAGCCGACCGCGGCCTGGATCTCGGCGGCATGCTCCAGCGGACGTGCGTCGGGCGCGCCCTCTGGCAGATAACGCACGCCGAACGCTGCTGACGGCACGACGATCAGGCCCGCCGCATTGCGAGCGACCCAGCCGAAGGTCACGTGACCGGCTGCGCCGGCGGAGGCGCTGCCCTGCCGCCGCGCGTACGTGGCCGTCGCGACGGGACAAACGTGGAGGCGATTGTCCAGGGTCAACGGTTGATCGGTGCCGACGGCCAGCGCGACGTGTGCCACTCGTCGATCGAGCGCCGAGAACCTCAATCCGGATGAGATCGCACCGAACAATCGGTCGGAGCCGGCCGCAACCGAAGCACCCGCCGCCCTGCCGCCCGCGCTCACCTGGGCCGCTCCGCCGACCTGCAGGGGCACGAAATTGAACGACAGGGCGCCTGCGCACGTCTGCGCCGACGACGCGCGCGCCCCGCCGATTGTGAGAAGGGCCGATATGAGGACGGCGTCTCGAAAGGTCACGGATGTCGCACAGTAAACGCCAGCGGGCTCGACCCCGTCAAAGCTGGCGGAGGACACCATGCTGCGCGGCGCCATTCTGACCCTTGCCCTGTCCGCCACGGCGGTGACCGGATTCGCACAAGCCCGCACCCAGCCCAACACCGACTGCCGGGATCGCATGTACAGCGGCGGGCGCGAGCGTGCGGTGCACTGCGAGAACCGCGAGGAAACCTTCGCCGGCGGCGGCCTGCTGGACGTGGACGCCTCGCGCAATGGCGGGATCAGGGTCCGCGGCTGGGACCGGACCGACATCCGCGTCGTCGCGCAGATCACCGCCTACGCGGATAGCGACTCGCGCGCCCGGGCGCTCGCCGAGGCGGTGCGGATCGAAACCGGCGGCCGCATCCGCGCGAGCGGTCCCGACACCGGCCGCGGCGAGTCCTGGAACGTGAGCTATCAGATCGACGTCCCCCGCGACGCGCGCCTGGCGCTGAACACCAACAACGGCGGGATCACGATCGAAGACTTCCGCGGCAGCGCGACGTTCCGCGCGACCAACGGGGGCGTGACGCTCACCGACGTCGGCGGCGACATCCGCGGGGCAACGACCAACGGCGGGCTCGACATCCGCCTGGCCGGCGACAGGTGGGAGGGCGCAGGCCTCGACGTCGAAACCCGTAATGGCGGCGTAAGGATGCGGGTGCCGGAGCGCTATTCGGCCGAGCTCGAAACCGGCACCGTGAACGGCCGCGTCCGGATCGACTTTCCGGTAACGCTCACCGGCACGCTCGGCCGGGACATCAGGACGACGCTTGGCTCGGGCGGCGCGCGCGTCCGGGCCGTCACCCGCAACGGCGGGATCACGGTCGAGCGCCGGTAACCCCTTAGCAGACCCTGAAGGCCTGCACGACTATAGCCGGCCGCTCCAAACCGCTCCACCTGAACAGTGGTAATCTCCTGCCGTCACGCGGCGTTTACACGCCGCGTCAGGAGGAGCCGACATGAATCGCTGGACGTTGTCAGCGGTGCTGGTCCTGCTTTTGATTCCATCCCTCGCCTCAGCCCAGGCCACAACAGGCGAAATCACAGGCCGGGTCGAAGATTCCGGTGGAGCGGTCGTTCCCGG
Organism: uncultured Acidobacteriota bacterium; assembly: GCA_963825245.1. Lineage (GTDB taxonomy): Bacteria > Acidobacteriota > Vicinamibacteria > Vicinamibacterales > CAVVIG01 > CAVREM01. The sequence continues at coordinate 485,316 of CAWGSJ010000003.1, read as the reverse complement.
AGTGACGGTCAGCGCGGAAAATCGTGAAACCGGATACCTGCGGAGCACCCTGACCAACACCCAGGGCGAATATCTGATCACGCTTCTGCCGCCGGGCCGGTACAACGTCGCGGCCGAGCTCGAAGGATTCAAGCGGGCGGTCCGCGAGAGCGTCCCGATCGCCGTCGGCACCCGCCAGACGCTCAATCTGCTCCTGGAAGTGGGCGGCATCACCGAACAGGTGCTCGTCAGCGGCGCGACGCCGTTGATCGACACGACGCGTTCCGAGATCGCCGGCGTCGTGACGGCGCGCGACATCGCGAACCTCCCAGCCCTCAACCGCACCTTCGCCAACCTGGCGATGACGATGCCCGAGGCGCGCCCGGCGGGCGGATTCGATCCGACCAAGACGCGGGTCGGCAACTTCGCCATGAACGGCGGCGACGGGCGTCAACTGGACGTCAATGTCGACGGCGGCGACAACAAGGACAACGTCGTCGGCAGCCTGCTGCAGAACTACGCCTATGAATCGGTGCAGGAGTTCCAGGTCCTGCAGCACCGATGGAGCGCCGAAGCCGGCCGCTCCGTCGGCGGCGTCGTGAACGTCGTCAGCAAGTCGGGCACCAACGATCTGCGCGGCTCCGGTTTCTTCACCTTCCGCAACGACGGCATGATGGCGAAGGACTTCTTCCAGGATCGAGGCGCCGTGAAGCCGCCGTTCCAGCGGAAGGAGTACGGCGGCTCGGTCGGCGGTCCGATCCTCCGCGATCGACTGTTCTTCTTCGGCGCCATCGAGCGGTTCGACGAGCCGACGTCGGCGACACCGATCCGATCGCAGGCGATCTTCAACGAGCTCGCGGCAATTCCCGGCTCGAATCCGGTCGCCTCGATCCCGACGCCTTACGACGACACGCTGCTGACGGGAAAAGTCGACCAACGCCTCAACGACCGGCAAAACCTGATGTACCGGTTCTCGACTCAGCTCAACTCGTCAGACAACGATCAGGTGGCCAACCCGGCGACGACCGACCTGAGCGGCGGAAGCACGAACACCAACGACCTGTACGACTTCGTCGGCAAGCACACGTTTTCGCTCGGCGGCAACCGGCTGAACGACTTCACCTTCCACTTCCAGGATTTCAACAACGAGATTCTCCAGGTCACCGACGATCCGATCCGGATTTTCAGCACGCCTGGCCTGCGAGTTGGACCTGCGCCGAACACGCCCCAGCAGACGACGGTGCGAAAGTTCCAATTCCGGGACGACTTCACGTGGTTCCGAGGCAACCACGGGTTGAAGGTCGGCACCAACTACATCCACACCAAGCTCGGTGGTTACTTTTACTTTGGCGCGTTCGGCTACGAGCTGACGTTCTTCGACGATCCGTCGGTCATCACCACCAACACCGCCCGCTATCCCCAGGGGTTCTCGACGCCGGGCGCGGTCCGGCTGCTGAACTACTTCGCCGGTGAGGCATCGCACGATCAGACCTTCCACCAGCTCGCGTTCTATGCGCAGGACGATTGGCGCGTAGGGCGCAATCTGACGTTGAACCTCGGCCTGCGCTGGGACGCCAACATTGGCCTGCTGCCGGATCAGACGACCAACCGGACGATCGACCTGCTCCGGCAGCTCGATGATCCGCGCGCGCGCGCGATCACCAGCGATGCCGACAAGCTGGCCCGAACGACCCCGAGCTGGAAGGAATATCAGCCGCGCCTCGGTTTTGCCTACGACGTCATGGGCGACGCCTCACTGGTGATCCGCGGAGGATACGGACTGTTCTACGACCAGCTGTTCCAGAACCTGACGCTCTTCTCGATGACGCAGAGCGGTCCCGAGTTCTACGCGCAGGTCATGGGCTTCACCAACACCAACGTCGGGCAGGGTCAGCTGCCGAACTTCCGCTACGGCGTCGACCCGCTGCCCGCGCCTCCGGCGCCGACCTTCGGCGCCCTGCCGCCGGGATCGTTCGGCCGCATCAACGATCCCGACGCGTCAGATCCCTATGTGCAGAAGTTCTCGATCGGGTTCGAGAAGATCCTGCGCGATGCCTGGGTACTCTCGAGCGACTTCGTGCACACGGACGGCTTCGACGAGGGGCGCGTGCAGGTGATCAACCCGCAGATCCGATCGGTCTGCGATCCGACCTTCGGCGGCTCGACACCATCCGACGCGCGGTGCGTAGCCGGTGCGAGCTCGCGCTACTTCGACGCCGCGTTCGTTCGCGCGGGATTGGGCGCCGGCCGGCTCGGCCAGATCAACATGATCGGCACGACCAACGAGTCGAACTACGACTCGCTGACGACGACGCTGCGCGGCCGCGCGGGCAACACGACGCTGTCGGTGAGCTACGTGCTGGCGAACTCGCGCGCATGGGGCGGCCAGCCGACCGCGTCGTACAGCGGCAACGGCGTCGCGATCAGGCCCGAAGTCCAGTTCAACGACGAGGAGTGGGGACCGACGCGGCATGACGAGCGCCACCGCGTGGTCGCCAGCGGCGTCATCGAGCTCGGGGCCGGGTTCCAGGTCTCGCCGATCGTCCAGCTCGCGTCATCGCGACCCTACACGCCGACGACCGGCTACGACAGCAACGGCGACGGGTTCGTCAGCATCTCGGATCGGCTCTGCGCCGGCGTCGATCCGGCCGCCGTCTTCGCCGTTCGCGGCAGCGCCGCGGCGATCGGCGCGTTGAATCCGAACGGGTGTGCGCTGGCTGAGGTGAACTCGCATCGGAACGGCTTCGTCGTCAACGCCGACGGCAGCATCGACGAGCGCAGCGGACGGTTCTTCAACACCGACCTGCGCGTCACGAAGAACTTCGCGATGCGCGGGAACATGCTCCGGGTTTACATGGATTTCTACAACGTGTTCAATACCGAGAACCTGTCGTTCACGCTGCGGCCCGAGCAAAGCCCCGCCACGTCGCCCTCCGGGTTCATGCAGCCGGTTTCGCTGTATGGGCCCGGCTTCGGCCCGGCCGTCGGTCGTCCCTTCACCGCGTCGATCGGCGCGCGCTTCGAGTTCTAGTCTGATCCGAGGGGCTTCGCCCCTCGGACTCCCCGACGCCGAACGGCTGTGCCATGGGCCCCAGACGGCCCATGGCACCCCACATGCACCAATTCCGGGCGTCCAGCCATGGAGCCGAAAAAGACGGGACACATCGATCGACACAGATCCGACTTCGACGTGATGGAACACGTGATCAACGGCTGGTATCCGCCCTTGCACCGCCCGCCTGAGCCTCGCGGCCGCGCTAACGACCGCGACCCTTCCGATTCCCCTGGTGGGCAGCAGACTACCCACCCGAAGCGAAAACAGCGGCACAAATAGGCCGCGAGCTCTTCAGTAACGATCGAACAGCCTCAACAGCCCGGTCGTCAGCCACGGGATGTAGGTAATCAGGACCACGCCGATGCCGAGGATCGCGAGCATCGGGAGGCACGCGCGGGCCACCTCCAGCAGCGGTTTCTTGAAGCGATAGGACGAGAGAAACAGGTTCAGGCCGACCGGCGGCGTCAGGTAGCCCAGTTCGAGATTGGCGATGAAGATGATCCCGAGATGCACGGGATGGATCGCCGAATGCTTCACCGAGCGGGACGATCAGCGGCACCACCACGACGGTCGCCGAGAAGATGTCCATCAGGCAGCCGACGACGAGCAGGAACAGGTTGAGGCCGAGGAGAAACACGAACGGCGAGTGGACGTACGTCTGCGTCCATTCGAGGAGCCGAGCCGGAACCTGCGCGCCGACCATGTAATCGGTGAGCCCCACCGCGACACCCAGGATGATGAACACGCCGCCGACGATCGAGATGCAGTCGACGAACACGCGCAGCAGGTCCCTGCCGAACGACAGGTCGCGGTGAATCAGCGCCTGCACGACGAGCGCGTAGAACGCCGTCAGGGCCGACGACTCGACCGGCGTGGCGTAGCCGCTGAAGATCGACGTCAGCACCACGACTGGCATCGACAGCTCCCACTTCGCCTCCCACAGCGACGCCACCGCCTCCGGCCATTGGAACCTCGTCCGCCCCGCGCGGCTCACGATCCCTTCGCGCACGCCCCACGCGGCGATGAGCGAGGTCATCAGGATTCCGGGCAGGACCCCGCCGAGGAACATGTCCTCGATCGGCCGCTGCGCCACCACCGCGTACACGATGAGCGGGAGCGCCGGCGGCAGGAGCAACCCGAGCGATCCCGACGCGGTGAGCAGGCCGAGCGAAAACCGCTCCCGGTACCCCTCCTTGATGAGGGCGGGGAACAGGAGCCCGCCGAGCGCGAGAATCGTGACGCCCGAGCCGCCGGTGAACACCGTGAAGAACGAGCACAGCAGCGCGCACACGACGGCCGTGCCGCCCGGAATCCAACCGAACCACGCACGGAACACCCGCAGCAGCCGTTCGGACGATCGACCCTCGGCGAGCAGGAATCCCGCGAGCGTGAACAGCGGAATCGCCGGCAGCGTCGGCGAGACGGCCAGCGTGTAGGTCTTGATCAGGATCATGACCGGCGTCGCGCCTTCGCTCAGAAACAGCAGCGCGGCGAAGCCGCCGAGGATCGCGAAGATCGGTGCCCCGAAAACACCCGCCCCCAGGACGAGCAGCAGCCCCGGCCAGACATTGCGGAATTCGAGTAGCGCCGGGCTTCGCCACAGGATCACGGCGGCCACGATGCCGGACGCCGCGAGCAGGCGACCGCGCCAGGAAGGCGATGCGCGCCAGACAATACGTGCCGCAATCAGCGCCAGGCCCAGGGGGAGGACGGCCTGCGCAATCCACGTCGGAATGCCCGGCCCGATGGTGCCCCCCGCCTCGCGCTCCGACCCGACGAGTTGAACGCCGCCCCACACCAGGAGAACGGCGATGGCCGCGGTCACGGCGGCAGCAAAGATGCCCGCGATTCGCCGTGCACGGCCTTCCGGCATGAACGTGCCGGTCGCCAGCGCGAGCAGCTTTCCTTCCCGCGCGGCGATCGCCGCGCCCAGGAATCCGACCCACAGCGTCAGGTGCTGAACGAGTGGCCGTCGACCCCGGAATGCCGCCGCCGACGAAGCGCCGGGCAATAATCTCCGCAAGCGGCAGGACGACCATCACCAGCAGCATGAGGCTGGCGATGGCGTCTTCGACGAGGGTGCCGGGTGCCGAGTGCTGGGTGCCGGGCGCTGCGGTGCTCACCGTGCGGGTTTTTTCTGCCGGAACGCGTCGCGCTCCTTGATCGCGATGTCGTAGACGTCGGCCGGAACCATCGCGCCGCGCATGCTCTTGGAGAACGATTGCGCGATCGTCTTCCATTCCGGTCCTTCGGCGGTGGTGACCGTGAGCCCCCGCTTCTTCATCTCCTCGATCGACGCGGTGTCCTGCTTCGGAATTTCACCTTCGAGACGCGTCTCCATCGCTTTCGCCGACTCGAGGAACTTCGCCCGGTCGGCCTCCGGCAACGAGCTCCAGGTTTTCTTGGTGACGATGACGGCGCCAACGACCGGTGCGATGCCGAGGTCGAGCATGAACTTCGTCTGGCGGAACCATTGAAACGCGTTGGCGGCAGTGGGCGGAGCCGGCAGCCCCTCGATCATCCCGCTGGTCAGCCCGGTGAGGATGTCTGTCATCGCCAAAGGACGAGGCTGGAACCCGTTCTCCTTGTACCACTGCACCATCGCTTCGTCGCCCGCGGACGTGAACAGCTTGATCTGCTTGAGGTCGTTCAGGGTCTTGACTGGTTTGGTCGTGAACACCTGCGCCCAGCCGCCGTGGCCCCAGGCGATGAACACCATGTTCTTCTGGTCGAGCCGCTGGGTGAGCATCGGCGTCATCTGATCGAGCACGTAATACAGCTCGTCGTAGGAATCGAAGAAGAACGGCATGGCGAAGACGTTGAACGCCGGATCGACTTCGGCGAGGCCGACGATCGTGAGGGCGGCAGCCTGCGGGTTCTCGAACCGCATCCGGCGCACGATTTCCTTTTCGTCGCCCATCTGGCCGCTCGGAAACACGGTGACCGCCACGCGGCCCGCCGAAATCTTCTGCCACTCCGACGCCATGATCTTCAGGTTGCGATCCCAGATCGAGCCGTCGGGCACGAGCGTCGCCAGCCGCAGGACGACACGGCCCTGGGCGATCGGCCGGGCGGCTGCCACTGCCAGCGCCAGCATCAGGCACGCGTACCACAGACGTTTCATTTACGATTCTCCTCCAGTGGAACGAACAGATCGTCGACGCGCGCCAGGAGATGTCGTGCGCGCTTCTGAGCAATCAGCGTCGGCAGCCTCGCGTCCGGCGCCTTGTCCGGATCGATCGCCACGGCCTGTTCGAGCAGCCTGACGAACTCGGCGCGGTTCTGCGCGGGCTGCGACACGCTGGCCGCCAGCGTCACGTACGGACTCGGATCTTGTCCGTTGGACAGCTCGACCGCCCGATCGAAGTGCTTCCGTGCACGAGCCGTCGACCCGCCCATCGCCTCGGGCAGCGCTTCGAGCGAGATCATGATCTGATGAAGCGCACCCTTGTTGAAGTCCTCCTGCAGCGCCAGCGCCCGCTCCGACAACGCCTTCACCGCCGGCACATCGGCCACCAGCTCCGGCCGGTCCAGGCCGATCGCGATCGCGGAGCCCCACGACGCGCCGGTCCAGTACAGGAGCGGCACGTCTCCTTTCGACGCCCACGCGAGCGCGTTCGCCGGGTCGACCTGCAGCTTGTCGACGACACCGGCGCGGCGGCGTTCGAGCAGCCGCAGGCAGTAGCCGCGTCCGCGCAGGTAGAGCTTGCGCGCCCGTTCCTTCATCGCCAGCGCCGCCTCATAATCGGTCGATTCCAGGAGATCGGCGTCGGTCTGCACGAACGCGTAGGCGTACTGCGTGAAGCCGCTGCAGGTCGCCAGCAGCAACCCTTCATGGTTGGGCACGGATTCCAGGAGCGACTCGTAGGTCTTCAACGCAAACGGGACCGCCTCGCGTACGAGCTGCGGATCATCGTCGCGTGAGAAGCTGGCGCCGCTCTCCGACAGCGTGTCGGCGACGGTATTCACCGCCATCGTCTTCAGTGAACACCCTGAGGCGAGCAGCGCAAAAACGAGCAGGCCCCTCGTCAAGTCTCATCAGTCTAATCCATGCGGCGACGCCGCCAGGCCGACACGGCGAACAAGACAGCTGCGAGAGCGGTCCAGGAAACGGCCGCGCGCGTCAACGCCAGCCTGGCGACGGTGTATTCGATTGACAGGGTTCGCTGTTGCCGATTGCGAACTTGACGTCCAATCGTGATCGAGCCCGAGGAGGGCTGAAGAGCGTTCGCGAGATACACGCCGACATCCGGTCGATAGCCGTTGCGAACGATCAGGTGATGCGTTCCACCTGCCTGTTCGATGTCGGCCACGAACATCAGCCGGATGACCCCGGCGCCATCGCGCAGTTCCTCGAGCGCCGGAAAATCCTGCCGTGTTTTCGTCAACGCCGCGGACCTACCGTCGATCTGTACGTCGAGACTGTTGAGGACACCGGTCGCGTGGCTGTCAGCCTCGTCCGGACCAATCTCGCCGTCGCCGTTTCGATCGAGTGCGGCAATGATGTCAGCCGCCAGGTTTGCCCCGGGTGTCAGATCGAGCTCGACGACGATCCCGTCGGTGCGGACGTCGACCCGCATCGCCTGGAGGTACTCGTCGAGGCGATGAGCTGAAGCAGGAGCGCCGGCCAGGACGATCGATCCTGCGACGACGACGGCAGCGGCGTGGCGATTCATCTCGTCACCGCCGCGCGAACTTCCGCCCGTAGTCGTTGGTCGGGTCGCGATAGATCGTGTGGATATGCTCGGGGGCGCCATCGGGGCCGCGAGCCTGGAGCGCCTGAGGCGCGTACTCGATGACCACCGTGGGCCCCTGGATGCGGAAGTAGGCGCCGCCTTCCTTCGTTGGCGGCCCGCTCCACGCGAAGTAGGTGTCGGCGAGCGCCGACTGGATTTCCTTCATCCTTGCCGACGCCGCGGCAACGTCAGCCACGCGCACCCATTCACCAATCAGCGACATCAGCTGAGTGCGCTGCGCTGCGGTGAATGTCGACGCACGGACGCCTTCCGGCTCGATCGTCTTGCCGTCGCTGCCGGCGGCCAGCACGGTATCGGCCACGGCATAGCCCAGCGTCGCCTGCTGGCGCTGTTTCGCGTCGAGCGCATTCAGCAGCTCAACGGCCTTGTCGACCTCGTTGCCGAGCGGCCGCACGGTCCGGCTTTCGAGCGTGAACAGCGCCGGCTGTGCGCCGAGGTGGCTCGGAGCCAGGGTGCGGTTCGCGCCGGAAAACGACAGGTTGATCGCGAGGTGATGGCCACCGAACTGCAGCATCCACGGCGCGGATGCCGACGGCGTCCCGAGTATCGCCACGTAGTACTCCGCGCGCCCGAATCGCACAGGAGCTGCCGCCGGCCGGCTGGGCGCCGCGCGCCGTTCCTGCTCCTCGTCGCTGGCGACGATGTCGTTGACCTTCTGGAGGCCTTCGGCGCTGAGCGTGGCCCGCAGCAGCGCCTGCACGGCGTCGCGCTGCGGGGCGGTGAGGTCGCCGAGACGCAGGCCGTTGCGCGGCAGCGGGGTTTTCGATCGCTCGCGATCGACCTGCATCACGGTGCCGGTCGGCAGGTTCGACCAGCGGGCCCGCAGATCGGGGCGGAGTTCGAGGAGGACCTTCGAGCGTTCCGCGGGGGACAGCGTCGCGAGGAACGCATTCGCCGCCGTCACCGCGCGCGCGGTGCCGTCGGCGGCAGTCGTCCCCTGCGCCACCGCGTCGGGCGACGACACCCCGTCGAATCGCGCCAGGCTGGTCAGGAGCAGGGCCAGGGCGAACGTCAAGCGTTTCATATCACCTCACGGCGGAGAGTTTATACTCTCGGGGCTCGGGACTCGGTGCTCGGTGCTCGGGTCGCCCTACAATCGCCCGGAGGGACATCATGCGCGCGCTGATATCGATTGCCGTCGCGCTCGTGGCGCTGCTCGGGCTCGCCGTTCGCGGGCAGAACCTCCAGTCGGGCCAGGTCTTCGGCGAGCCGCCCGCCCCGGCACGCGATGCGGCGCGCGAGCTCGCGATGAAAGTCACCGGCCCGTTCACCGTCGCTGCGGTCGGCGACGTGATGATCAAGCGGCCGGCCTCGATGCGCGCCGACGCGGCGTTCCAGAACGCGATTCGCCTCCTCCGCGACGCCGACATCGCGGTGGGCAACATGGAAGGCAACCTCAGCGATCTGCCGCGGTTCGAGGGACCGCTGCGCGGGATGATGGGATCGAAGGAAGTGGCCGCGGATCTCAAGGCGATGGGGTTCGACCTGATGAACCGCGCCAACAACCACATCTTCGACGCGGACAAGGAAGGGATGCTCGCGACCATCGAGCAGCTCGACGCCGCAGGGATCGTGCACGCCGGCACCGGGCGCAACCTCGAGGACGCGCGGGCGCCGGCTTATCTCGACACCGCGAAAGGCCGAATCGCAATCGTCGGCATGCACACGCCGCACAACACGGCCCAGGCGAATGCGAGCTACCAGAGCGGCAACGTCGGCGGACGGCCGGGCCTGAACGCGCTGAACTACGAGACGTTCCACCACGTCACAACCGAGCAGCTCGACGCGCTGAAGAAGCGTCCGCGCGGCGGTGTACACGGCGCCGCCCGGCACGACGAATACGGTGCGGCTGCCGCCCGATCAAACAGCCGATCGCGTCCAGCTGTTCGGCATCTGGTACAAGGTCGGGACGCCGGGCACGAAGAGCTTCGAGATGGACCGCGACGATCTGCGCGAGCATCCTGCGCAGCATCCGGAACGGCAAGACGCTGTCGAACTTCCTGGTGGCGACCATCCACGCGCACCAGGGGCCGATCACCGCGCAGCAGTGGCTGTTCGAAGACCAGACGCCCGACTTCCTGATCGAGCTCGCCCACCAGGCGATCGACAACGGCGCCGACGCGTTCGTCGGCCACGGCCCGCACGTCGCTGCGCGGCATCGAGATCTACAAGGGCAAGCCGATCTTCTACGGCCTCGGCGAGTTCTTCTACCAGTGGCAGCACATGGACGCGTCGATCATGAGTGGCTCGTGGCCGCAAGGTCCGGGCGGACGTGGCGTGCCGCCGCCAGCCTCAACCGATCCGGCGAGCGACGTGCGGGCGTCCGCCGGCTGGCGGCAGGTCAACTTCGAGAGCGTCATTACGTTGAGCCGGTTCGACCAGGGACGCCTGCAGGAAGTCCGCCTCCATCCGATGGAGGGCGGCTTCAACGGCCCGCTGTCGGACCTCGGCATCCCGCGGACCGCGCCGCCCGAGGTGGCGCAGCGAATCCTCCAGCGATTGCAGGGACTCTCGAAACCATTCGGCACGTCGATCGCCATCGAGAACGGCATCGGCGTGATTCGCGTGTCCGGCGCGGCGCCCACGACGGCCGCCGCCGGCGCGGGACAGGGGCGTCAGTGACACTCGTCAATCCGATCGTCGATCGCTGGGTCCAGGATGCGCGGCGCGATCCGGACGCGTTCTGGGCGAAAGCGGCCGGCGCGCTGCCGTGGTTTCGGCCGTGGGACAAGGTGTTCGACTGGACGCCGCCGACCTTCAAGTGGTTCGTCGGCGCGCGAGACCAACCTCTGCGTACAACGCGGTCGATCGGCACGTCGAGGCCGGCGACGGCGGACGCGCGGCGCTCGTCTACCTGAACGAGCGCGGCGAACGGCGCGTGCTCACCTACGCGCAGCTGCGGCACGAGGTGAAGCGGACGGCGGCCGCGCTGCGCGGGATGGGCATCGCGCAAGGGCGATCGGATCACGATCTACATGCCGACGTCGATCGAAGCGATCGTCCTGATGCTCGCGACGGTCCGGATCGGCGCGATCCATTCGGTGGTCTTCGCCGGGTTCGGCGCGAAGGCGCTGTCGGATCGCATCGCCGCGAGCGGCTCGCGGCTCGTCTTCACGGCCGACGTGACCTACCGCAAGGGCAAGAACGTCCGGCTGAAGGAGATCGTCGACGACGCGCTCGTCACCGGCGGCGCCACCGTCGAGCACGTCGTCGTGCTCGATCGGACGTCTGAGCCTGCGCCGAAGCAGGCGCGCGACATCAGCTGGGCCGACTTCCTGGCGCGCGGCAGCGGACAGTCGAGCGACTGGACGGCGATGGAGGCGAACGAGCCGGCCTTCATCCTCGCGACGTCGGGCACGACCGCGAGGCCGAAGCTGGCGGTGCACACGCACGGCGGCTACCAGGTGCACGTCCACAGCATGGGCCGCTGGATGTTCGCGCTGCGGCCGTCGGACGTCTGGTGGTCGACCTCCGACATCGGCTGGATCGTCGGGCACAGCTACATCGTCTACGGGCCGCTGCTCGCCGGCTGCACGACCGTCGTTTTCGAAGGAGCGCTCGACTTATCCGCAGGCCGACTCGAACTGGCGAGCGGTCGTCGAGGAGCTCGGCTGCACGGGCATCTTCACGTCGCCCACGGCCGTGCGCGCGCTGATGCGCTACGGCGACGGTCCGCTGCAGGGCATCGACTACTCGCGGCTCGAGCGCGTGTTCTGCGCGGGCGAAGTGCTCAACCCGCCGGCGTGGGACTGGCTGCAGAACAAGATCTTCGGCGGCCGCATCCCGGTCATCGATCACATGTGGCAGACGGAGACGAGCGGCCCGATCTTCGGCAATCCGTACGGCCTCGGCCTGCTGCCGATCAAGCCCGGCTCCGCCACCATTCCCCTGCCTGGCATCGAGGCGGCGGTGGTCAACCTGGATGGCCAGCCGTGCGGCCCGAACGAAAAGGGGATCATGGTGCTGAAGCGCCCGTTCCCCGGCCTGACGCCGACGATCTGGGGCGAGCCGGAGCGCTACGGCAACGATTACTGGGGGCCGATCCGCGGCGTCTACTACAGCGGCGACTCGGCGCACATCGACGAGGACGGCTACGTGTGGTTCGCGGGCCGCGCCGACGAGATCATCAAGATCGCCGGCCACCGGATCGGCACGATCGAGGTCGAGAGCGCGTGCCTCAAACATCCTGCCGTCGCCGAGTGCGGCGTGATCGGCCGGCCCGACGAGATCCGCGGCGAGGTGATCTCGGCGTTCGTGCTGCTCAAGCACGGGCACACGGCGTCGGACGAGCTGCGGAAGGCGCTCATCGAAACGGTCCGCCACGAGCTCGGGCCGATCGCAGTCATCGGCGAGCTGAACTTCGTCAGCATGCTGCCCAAGACACGCAGCGGCAAGATCATGCGCCGCGTGCTCAAGGCCGTCACCCTCGACCGCGATCCCGGCGACATCACCACGATCGAAGACGAGGGATCGGTCGACGAAGCGCGACACGCGTGGCAGCAGATGAGAGCTGAAATAAAACGCTGACGTTCTGCGTTCTGCGTTCTACGTTCTGCGTTCGTTTGTCGGACGCTCGCCTGTTCACACCGAACGAAGAACGAAGAACGTAGAACCTAGAACGGGGAGCGAGCAGCGCGGGTCAGTGTGCCCCCTGTAACCGCCCACCGCGTGCTGACAGCATCAACTTTACGAGCTCCTCGGTGACGCGCGGCTCGAGCCCCTCAGTGTGCCCTTTGTCCATGCGCATCACATCAGCGACGACCTTGCCGTCTCGGCAGCCGGGATAGACGAACACTTCAGCCTTGCCGGGGCGCGGCAGGCGGCCCCACCCGTTCGAGGGGGGATTCTGGCGGCTGCCGTCGTGCACGAGGCCCGGCTTGTCGTCGGCGACGTCGTCGCGCCTGACGCGCGCGCCGCAGGCGAACTTCTGCGCCCACGCGGATGTCGCCGGCAGCGACGTGATCTCGTGCTGGCCGATCGCGAAGATGTGTGAGAAGTCGCAGGTCGGCTCGGCCGGCTGTGCGGCCTGCGGCGGAGCGGCTGCTGCCGCGGCGTCAGCGGTCTCGTTCGCCTGGCGCGGCCGTCCCCCGTCCTGAGCTCGCCCGGGGGCGCCGCCGAGGCGGCCGCCTGACAGGCTCACAAAGCCGTCGACCCTGGTCCTGAAGAAATCGGTGCACACGATGCGGCGCGACGTCATGCCGCCCTGCGAGTGGCCGGCGAGCCAGAAGGACTGTACGTTGTTGCGCCCCACGGCGTCGACGATCATCGTCACCACGTTCTGCAGGTAGGCGTCGTCCTGCTCCGACCATCGCCGCGTCGGCGAGTACGGCGCCGCAATGACGAGGCGGTGCTTCTCCTTCTGCTCGAACGCCGGGAAATAACGCCGCTGCCAGGTGCCGCTCGACCCGCCGCCGTGGAGGCTGAGGATGAACGTCACCTTCTCCCCCGCCTTCAAGTCGCACGGATAGTCGAGCAGGAACGTCCGGCCGGTCTTGGGCTCAGTGACCTGCTCGGTGCCGGCGGTGCACGCCGCGCCGAGCAAGCGAACGGGCTGCTGCGCCGCAGCGATCGACGCACTCGATAGGATGAGTAGGACGGCGAAGGTTGCCGTCGTGAAGATCCGACGGTCGGCAGCTGTCATGATGCCTCCACCACTTGTCGAGTGAAGGCCATCATTCTAGCTGCGAATGTGAGTCTATTGCTTGTCGAAGACGACGGTCAGGTCCACCGATCCCTGGGGTGTATCGAGTCGAACCACACTCGTCAGGGTCTTGCCGTCGGCGGAAAGCGTCATCCGATCATTGTAGGCGATGCTGATGGCAGGAACGTTGGAGACGACGACCAGCGAGTTGCCGTCCCACTTTGCCGTCGCCTTCACGTCCGCGCCGCTGGCGTTGAAGGTGGACTCTTTGCCGTCGGTGGTCATTTTCCGCTGGGTTTGTTGCACGCCGATCGGCGAGCCCTGTTCCTCGTCGATAGTAATAGACGGCTCGGCGTGGACGATTTTGCGGGTGAACGTGTCCGGCGCCGGCACGTCCCCGAAGTTGCTCTTGACCTGGTTGATTTTCCAGTCGCCCGAGAAATTGGGCTTCTGCTGCGCGGCGGCGGGACTGGCCGCGAGCGCGATGGCCGCGGCGAGAACACTGGCTGAGAATCGTTTCACGTCACACACCTCCCGTTCGAGTTAGACGCAGGCGTGTCTCCGAAGTTCCAAGCGTCAGCGCGCTCCGCATGTGTCCTCGCCCTGGACGAGCCGGAGCGGAATGACGCCAGGCGTCGCGGCGGCCGGAAAAATCGGAACCGTCGTCCGGCTCCAATCCAGCGTGCCGCGCCATTTCTTCCAGATGAAGAGCGCCTGCCGATCGAGACGCCTGAATGCCTGCAGCCTGAAGCGCTGCTTGCCGCAGCCGATGCATGACGCGTTCGGAAACCCGTCGAGGTCCTTCGTCCAGAGCTCGCGGATCGAGTGATCGACGAGCGATCCAATCGTCGCGGAGTGGTTCTCGCACGGGTACAACAGGCCGCCATCGGCCATCGCCTTGATCTTGAGCTTCGGGTTGCAGTGCCGCCTGTACCACTTCACGTTCTCGACCGCCGGATAGTCGGGGCCGCCGTAGAAGCCGAGCGAGTACTTGCGCCCGAGGATCTGCGCGTTCCGGAGCAGCGGCAGCGGCGTCTTCCCGACCTTCCTCACCGGCATGATGTAGAAGTACGGAATCCACTGCTGGTACTGGAGAACGCGGCGCTCGATCTGTCCAGGGTCGGCCAGCTCCTCCCACGTCGCCGTGTAGTTGCTCGTCAAGCCTGTGCGCGTTTCAGCGCACATCTTCTTCAACGCCGGCAGGAACGCCATCAGCTCCGCCATCTCGTCCGGGTACTCGGTGAAACGCGTGCCATCGATGCTCAGCGTGACGATGTCGAGGTGCCGGAGCAGGTCGCGGTACTTTTCAGGGTGGCGCGCCAGCAGCAGGCCATTGGTGATGATGCTCAGGTTGCGGAAGCGCAGGTCCTCGCGCGCATATCGCGCCAGCTCGACGATGTGCGGATACAGCAGCGGCTCGCCGCCCTGGAACCGGACCGAAAAACACTCTTCGGCGAAGCCTTTCGGGTAGGTTTCCGGCTCGTGGACGTAGCAATACGAGCAGCGGAGGTTGCAGGCGCTGTTGACCCCGTAGTGGCCGAACAGCGACGGACAGTAGATGCCGGGAATGCGAACGGCTAACTGAGCCTGGACGTAATTCTTCGCATCACGCCAGAGCAGCGCGAGGGTGCCTGTGCTCATGATCGCCTCCGGGCGGGAATGCGTAGAAACGCGCCCGGGAGGCTCAGGCGACCCTAAGAGGGTCGCCCTACGCGATACGAGCGGCGGCCTACTGCGACGTCGAGCCGCTCCGGCCGGCCGCCTTCATCAGCTCGTCTTTCGTCACGACCCGGCCGTCGGCCGGGTAATGGACGGCGATAATGCGCGCCGGGTCGAGGCGGAGCCGTTCGATGTTCTCCAGCAGGTTGAGCGTATACGGGCTCGGCGGCATCGGCATCGGTGCGGCGGGGTCGGCGGGCGGATTGTAGGCGTCGGCTTCGATTAGGATCCGCAGCTTCGGGAGATACGCGACCATGATGCCCTCGTTGTGGCCGCTGCCGCGCAGGTGGTGCAGCTCGAGCGTCTGGTTGCCGTCGGTCAGGACCTTCCGGTCGGTCATGGTGTCGAAGGTCGGCTTCCGCGGCGATTTCGCCAGCCGGTCGGGGTTGAGCGTGCGCGGCGCCGTGAAGACCCGCTCGTAGAACGCCCGGTTGATCTGGTGCGTGACGATCGTCGCGCCCTCGGCGACCAGCGGCCGCAGGCCGCTCGAATGATCGAAATGATGGTGCGTGTTGACGATGTAGCGGATCGGCTTGTTCGGCACGAGCCGCTTCGCCTCCGCGATGACCGCTTCCCCACGCGCTTCGTTCTGCCCGCTCTCGACGATGGCGAGATGGTCCTTGAACTCGACGGCGACGCTCGCGTAGCCGCCGAGAATCAGGTACACGCCGTCGGCGAGCTTCTCCGAAGGCGTTGCGTTCGCCGGTGCGCCGCCGGCCGCTCCCCCGCCGGCCGCTGCGGGAGCGCCGCCGCGTCCTTGCGGAGGCTCAATGGTGACCGGCGCGTTCGGCCGCACGTCTGCAACCGTCAAGTCGAAAATCGGATGGCCGCCCTGGCGCTGCACGATCCGCGTCGGGAACTTCACCCCGGCGAAATCCTTGTAATCCGAATACACCGCTTCGAACGGCATGTCGCCAAGGATCGGGTTGTCGAGCAACGTCTCGACGCGCTCGACGAGGTTCTGGTCGTTGATGAAGCCGTTGACCGCGGCCTTGTTGTCGCCGGTGAACGACAGCACGTTGTAGCGCTTGCCGTTCAACGTCTGTGTCCTGAGCGTGGCGTTCCTCGTGGCCGCCGCGCGCAGGAAGCCGTGCGGCATCATCCAGAGCTCCAGTTGCTGCACCCACGGCGTGTTGGCGTTGACGATGATCGTCTGGTTTTGGGGCTGTTCGCCGCGCACCGGCTGCTGGCCGCCGCCGCGGGGCGGGTTCTCGCCCTGGAGCCGGACGCGCTCGACGCGCGACGCCGGCACCTGGAAGTCGATGGACCGCGTGTAGCTCTTGTTGATGAACTTCGGCCATGGCGAGTCGGGGTTGTACGACTGGCCGAGGGCGAAGTCGAAGCCGGTGGCGGAATACTGAACGGTCCTGAGCTCGTCGACGCCGATCGCCGCGGACGCTGCGCCAATCACCGACTTCGCATCCTGCGCCAGGCCCACCCACGACGCCATCCCGACGAACGCGGCGGCTGCGACAACTTTCTTCAACATGTTCGCCTCCGTTCACCTGCGCGAAGATAGCACAGGCTGCTGACGGCCGATGGACTATGATGCCGCCCGTGCCGACCACAGTCTCTCCACCGAAGAAGGACGCATCACGCCCTGCCCCGTCGGGTCCGCCTGTGGCTGCACGGCGCGAGGGTTACTGGGTCGACGCGCTGGCCGACGTCATGGAACGCATCGTCCCCGATGCGATCACGACGTCGATCGTCCTGCTGGTCATCCTCGTCGGGTTGTCACTCGGCCTTGGCGCCGGATTGACAGCGACCATGGACGCGTACTACCGCGGCTTCTGGATGCTGCTGCAGTTCACGATGCAGATGACGCTCATCCTGGTGCTGAGCCTCATCCTCGGCGCGACGCCGACGTTCAGGAACGCTGTGATCTTCCTGTCGCGCCTGCCGCGCACCCAGGCGCAGGTGATGGTGCTCGCGGTGGTCTCGGGCGGTTTCGTCGCTTACCTGAACTGGGGATTGTCGATCGCGCTGTCGCCGGTGATCGCGATCCACTTCGCGACGCAGGCCGAACGCAAGGGCATCAAGATCGACTTCCTCTGGTTGATGTCGGTGCTGGCGGGCGGCGGGGCGATCTGGCAGTTCGGCCTGTCGGGGAGCGCACCGCTCCTGATGGCGACGCCGGGCAACTTCCTCGAGCAACAGGCCGGCGTCATGCCGCTGACCACCACGATCTGGTCGCCAGCGGCGCTCATCCTGGTGCCCTCCTTCATGGCGGCAGTGGTGACCGTCGGCGTCGTCTTCCAGCCGAAGAAACCGCGGCAGGTTTCGGAGTTCCCGCAGACGGCGCGGGTGGTCGAGAGCGACCGTTCGGCGGAGACGGACGCAACGCCGCCGGGCGCGCGAACCTTCGCGCAGCGGCTCGAGTACAACCCGATCGTGATCGTTCCGCTCGCCCTCGCGCTGGCGGGCTGGATCTACCATCACTTCTTCGTCAGGAACCTCAGCCTCGACATCAACTCCGTCAACACGATCGTCCTGCTGCTCGGCCTGGTCCTGCACGGCAACGTCCACAACTTCACCAAGGCGACGCAGCACGCGGTGGCGCTCTGCTGGCCGATCGTGCTCATGTATCACGTCTACGCGGGGCTGGCGGGACTGATCCAGTACACCCCGGTCGGTGGATTTCTCGTCCGCATCTTCGATCCGGTCCTGACCGCGTACAGCTACCCGCTGCTGATCGCGTTAATCAGCACCGCGGTCGCGATCTTCATCCCGACGAGCGGCGGCCAGTGGGCGATCCAGGGCGCGGTGACGGTTGAAGCGGCGAAGCTGGTCGGTGTCAGCGCGCAGCGCGGGCTGCTCGCACTGAGCGTCGGCGATCACATGGGCAACCTGATCACGCCGTTCTGGGCGGTCATCGGCGCCGGCATCGCGCGGGTCGATTTCCGGCTTATGTTCGGCTACCGGCTCATCTTCGCGGCGCTCTGGTTCACCATGGGGGTTCTCGCGTTTACGTTTCTGCCTTGCTAACTGACGGTTGCCGCGTGCTCGGTGACTGCTCTGGGTGCTGGGTGCGTCACTGTAGGGTGCTCGGTGGCTGGTGCAGGGTGCTGCGTCGCGCGCACTCGGCAGTTTTCACGCCCGCACCTCGCGCCCACATCCCGTCATCATTGAACACTGTATAGCCGACGGGAATTTCTGTTCTCGGTTACGGCGTCCGTAGCGGCTGTGCGGTTGGCGTCGGCGCAGCAGAAAACCGTTCGGACCGTCGCCGGCATCGGGCGCACGGCAACGCCGGACGACAATCTCTGGACCGAGCAGGATGCGCTGAAGACGCCAATCAGCAATCCGTTCGGCATCATCGCGGGCGCCGACGGCGCGCTCTACTACTGCGAGTACGACACCGGCTGCACGCGGCGGCTCGACGTGTCGTCGCGGCGGGTGACGACGCTGGCAGGCAACGGCAAGAAGGCGTACGCGGGCGATGGCGGTGCAGCGCTCGCCGCTTCGTTCAGCGCGCCGCACGAAATCCGGTTCGACGCGGCCGGCAACCTCTTCATTGTCGAGCGCGACGCTCACGTCGTCCGCCGCGTCGACGCCCGCACGCGCATCGTCTCGACGGTCGCCGGCACCGGCGTGGCGGGCTTCTCGGGCGACGGTGGACCAGCGTCGAAGGCACAACTGCGGCAGCCGCATAGCATCGCGTTCGACGCCGCGGGCAACCTGCTCGTCTGCGACATCGGCAACCAGCGGGTCCGTCTGGTCGACATGACGAGCGGCACGATCTCGACGTTTGCCGGCACCGGCGACAAGGGCGTCACGCCAGACGACGCGCCGCTCGAGGGCACGCCGCTCAACGGCCCGCGGTCGATCGACACCGATCCGGCCGGCAACATCTATTTAGTGCTGCGCGAGGGCAACGCCGTGTTCCGGATCGATCCGCGCACGCGCCGCCTTGCGCGCATCGCTGGCACCGGCCAGACCGGGTTCACCGGCGACGGCGGTCCGGCGCTCACGGCGACCTTCAACGGCCCGAAAGGAATTACCTACGCGCCGGATCAGTCGCTGTACATCGTCGACACCGAGAACCACGCGATCCGCCGCGTCGATCTGCGCTCGGGGACGATCGCGACCGTGCTCGGCACCGGGCAGCGGGGCAACGGTCCGGATGGCGATCCGATGAAGTGCGCCATGGCGCGGCCGCACGCCGTCGTGCTGCACCGCGGTGCGCTGTACGTCAGCGACAGCGAGAACCACTGCATCCGTGTGGTGGCGTAGGCGGGCGTTTTGGCCCGCCTATGTACGGCGGGCCTCTAGGCCGGCCAATGTAGTGCAGGCCTTTAGGCCTGCCGGTGACAGCGTCTTTAGCGCAGCCCCGTTTCGGCTCATATGGCTAACTCGAAAAGCTCTGTCAACTTTTTCCAATGGCGCTGGGGCCCCACCCCCAGCGCGAACTTACGCTGATGCCTCGCCTCGGATTCACTTGTCCTCGGCTCGGCATGGCCGCAGGCGCTTCTCTCACTCGCGGGCATTCCTGTTTCTTCCCGATCCTCTTGCTTGCGTTAGTTGCGCTCACGCTCGTGTTTCCCCACGCGCAGACGACCGTTTCCTCCCGCCAGATCGAAGTCAGCGAAACTGCTGGCATCCGCCGGACCGAGTATCCGGTCACGGCGCGCGTGGAGCTGCCGCGCGGCGCATTGCGTGACGCATCGAACGCGCGGCTGAAGGTCACCGAGGACGTCATTGCGCAGTTCACGGCCGAAACGGCGTGGGACGACGGCTCGGTGCGGTCGCTGAGCGTGGATTTCAACGTCAGCCTCGGGCCGGCGGAACGCCGGCGCTACGTGCTCGAGTTCGGTGCGGACGTGAAGTCGGCTGCCCCGGCCGGACGCGGGCTGTCGGTGACCGAGGACGCTGACGCCATCCAGGTCGGCAACATCCGGTTCGGCCGGACCGGCTCGCCGCTGGTGCTCGCGGCGAACTACGTGAAGATGAATTTCATCGGCACGGGCCGAAACGGGATTTCAGTGACCGACACCAGTGGAACGCCCCACGACCTGTCGAGCGCACAGGACCTGAAGCTCGACGTGGTGAAGCGCGGACCACTGCGGGTCGTTCTTCGCTATACGGGACGCCTGCCGCTCGACCAGGCGGCCGCCGCGCCGTTCGTCATCACGATGGAGATGCCGAACAGCAAGTCGTGGCTGAAGGCGTCGGCAGCCGTGCAGGATCCTTCCCGGCGAATCCGCGCGCTCGCTTTCGACAGTCCGCTCGCATTCGGCGCGCTGCCGTGGACGTGGGATCTTGGAACCGAAAACGGCACGTACGGCGCGTTCAGAAGCGCCACGGACACGGCGGTCCTGCTTCAGACGGTCAATCAGAAAGGACCTGCCGGCTGGATGGTCCGCACCGGCAGCGAGGGCGGGACGCTCGGCGATTACGAGAGTTCGCCGACCGGCCGGGCCGCGTCGGGGTGGGGCCACCTGCTCGACGTGCGAGGCGCGGTGGCGTTCGGCTTCGCCGACTTCGCGCGCGAGCAGGGCGCATATCGCATCGCCCTCAGCGGCAGCGGACAGACCAGCTTCTCGTTCGAGCCGTCACGTCAAGCGACCGAGCATCGCATCACCGTCTATCAGCACTTCGTGTCGACGCCGGTCCCGATCGGCGCGGCGACGAGTCCGACGGCGATGCTCAGCCCGCTAAAAGTGGAAATTAGACCTTAAGTGTTCTTCGAGTCTCACAGTCTCTTCGTGGTTGCATTTACTCGCCGACACTCGTCGATTCCTCAATAAATCTGCAATTTGCAATCTGCAATTTGCAATCTACTTTCCCCGTACGTCGTATGCGAACAGACTGTCCTGGTTCCGCACGTACAGGCGGCCATCCGAGATGACCGGCGGGGCCCAGGTCGGATAGCGGCTCTGCTTCAGTGAGAACCGCGAGACCTCGCGGTATTCGTCCGATCGAGCTTCGACCAGTGCCAGGATCGCGTCCTCGCCGAGGACGTACAGGTGCTTGTCGGCGTAGGCCAGCGAGCCCTTGCCGACGCTCCGGTTGCGCCAGAGCACGTCGCCATTGTCGAAGCGCATCGCGGTGAGAATCGTGCTGTTGAAGCCGTACAGCACGCCGTCGACCAGGACCGACGTGGAGTAGTGATTGCGCATGTTGCGCGTGAAATAGACCTGCGACGCCGACTTCGCGCCGACCTTCAGCAGCGCACCGCCTGATTCGTACTCGGTCGAAACGAAGACGCGGCCGTCGGCAACGATCGGCGTGGCGATGTTGGCGGTCTGATTCGACACATCCGTGTATCGCCAGAGCTGCTGCCCATTGTCGGCTCGCACACCGACGACGGCGGACTCGTTCATGGCGATGATCTGACGGACACCTTCGAACTCACCGATGACGGCCGACGAATATCCGGCTCCATCGGTGCCCGACTTCCAGACGAGCGCGCCGTCGGCCTTGTTGAGCGCAACCAGCGATCCGTCGCGACCGCCCGGCATGACGATCAACCGGTCGCCGTCGATGAGCGGCGACTCGCTGATGCCCCACGGCGGCACCGATCCGCGGAACTTCTGCAGGATGTTCTGCGACCAGATCGTCTTGCCGCTGGCCGTGTCGAGGCACGCGAGCATCCCATCGGGTGCCAGCGTGTAGAGGCGGGCGCCGTCGACGGTCGGAGTCCCGCGCGGCCCGTTGCCGCGCGATTCGTTGAATGATCCCCCGGCCGCCGTCTCCCACGCCTTTGCGCCGGTGTTGACGTCAATTGCGGTGACGTAGTGACGCCCGCCGCGCTGTCCCTGCGTGTACGCGCGGCTGCCCGTGACGGCAACTGCCGAGTAGCCCTCGCCGAGGCCGCTGACGGTCCACAGCACGCGCGGACCTTCCTTGGGCCAGGAGGTCAGCAGTCCGGTTTCAGCGGAGATCCCGTTGCGCTGCGGGCCGCGCCACTGCGGCCAGTCAGCAGCGTGAAGAGTGATTCCGACTAAGAGAACAACAAACAGGGTAATTGGCCGCATCATGTTTACTTTTTCACTTGCGCCGGGGCCCCACCCCCGGCGCGAACTTACGCTGATGCTCGCCCTCGGATTCACTTGTCTCGGGCTCGCATGGCCGCAGGCGCTGCTGACTATTTCCCGAGATCCGGAGGAACTCGGCGCTTGCTGGATTGCTCGAAGGCATACGCAATCTCAATCAGCTTTGGTTCACTACAAGCGAGACCGGTAAAACCCGCGCCGTAGGGTGATGGTTTCGGGTTGAATCCCGGAGGCGCGGTCGGGAGGTTGTTGGGCACGAAGCCGGCCGGGACGATCACCGTTGGGTAGCCGGGCCGTGCGGCGAGCGCGGCGCCGCTGCCGCCGGGGAACAGCAGTGCGTCGAGGCGCTCAGCCTTCATCACTTCGTCGATGCCATGCGTCGCCGAGAGGCGGATGTCCTTCGCGCGGTCGGCCTCGTAGCGGGAGCGGTCGCGCTCGACGTCCATCTCGTCGGAGATGTCGAGGTTCGACTGGCCGTACTTCAGCGATCCGGCGTTCTTGCGCGCCGTGTTCCACTCGCGCAGCTCGGTGAGCGACTTGACCGGCGCCGAGGGTCCGAGTGAGGCGAGCCACTTGTTGAAGTCGCGCTTCATTCCATATTTGAACGCGATCGAACAGTCAGTATCGTTGCCGCGCGCGTTGTTGGCGCCCGAGCAGATCCCCCACAGCGCGTAGTTCTGCTGCGGATCCTTGTCGATCATGCTCGGAATATCGGCCGGGTCGACCACGGACGCGCCCTCGCGCTTCAGGACGTCGATGACCTCGGCCATCAACGTCGCCTGATTCGCCGTCAGCCCGCCTCGCGGCTCAGAGGCGCCGGGGACCTCGGTGCGATCGTAGAAGAACGCGCGCGGGATGCCGATGCGCGCGCCCCGCAGCCCCTCGCGCCGCAGGAAACGCGTGTAGTCGCGCGCCGGTGGCGGCGTGCACGCCTGGGTCGCCGGATCGTTGGGGTCGGGCGCGGCACCTTCCAGCGCACCGAGCATGATCGCCGCGTCCGCTACAGACTTCGCCAGCGGCCCGGGCGTGTCCTGGTCCGCTGTAATCGGAATCACGCCGTAACGGCTGACCCGGCCGACCGTCGGCTTGATGCCTACCAGCATGTTTTGATTAGACGGGCTGAGGATCGATCCGGACGTCTCGGTGCCGACGTTGGCCGCCCAGAAGTTGGCCGCGGTGCCAATGCCCGAGCTCGACCCGCCGGTCGCCAGCACCGGCCGGCCGTCAGCGGTGGGACGCGGATCGCGCCGCGGATCGTACGGATTGAACCCGAAGCCGCCGACCGCGTTGTAGTTGGTCGGCATCGGCGTCGGCGCGCCGGCCACCCAGTTGGCCAGCTCGGTCATGCCGGTCTTGGCGATGATGATCGCGCCGGCGGCCCGCAGGTTGGCAGTGAGCGTCGCCTCGTAGGGCGGCACGTACCCCGCGAACGCGAGCGCGCCGCCGGTCGTCGGCATGTCGGTGGTGTGGACGTTGTCCTTGAGCGCGATCGGAATGCCGTGCAGCGGACCCCGAATCTTCCCCGCCGCCCGCTCGCGGTCGCGCTCGCCGGCCTCCTGCAGCGCGCGCGGATTCACCGCCAGCGCCGCGTGCAGCTGGTCTTCGTGGGTGGCGATGCGCGTCAGATACTCCGTGACGATCGAGCGCGACGTCGCGCGGCCGTCCTTCATCGCGGCCTGCATCTCGGCGATGGTCGCCTCCACGACGGTGAACGCCGCCGCCGGCCGACGGCTTCCTTGCGTCGCGGCCAATCCGGCGGCGGCGACGGCAACGAGCAGCGTACTGGCGATCGTTCGCATAATCGTCGTTCTACGTTCTGCGTTCTACGTTCTGCGTTCTGCGTTCTCGTTCTTCGTTCTACGTTCTCGTTCTCCGTTCTCGGTTCAGACTTCTCCGTGGAGAACGAAGAACGGAGAACGGAGAACGGCACCCCGTCATTGATACTGCTTCAGTTCTTCCTTCGCGATCGCCTCCCGATGCACTTCGTCCGGGCCGTCCGCCAGCCGGATCGTCCGCGTGTGCGCCCAGGCGGACGCCAGGAACGTGTCGTCGCTGACGCCGGCCGCGCCGTGCGCCTGGATGGCGCGGTCGAGGACACGCAGCGCGGCGCGCGGAGCGACGATCTTGATCATCGCGATCTCGCGGCGCGCCGCCTTGTTGCCGACCGTGTCCATCAGCTGCGCCGCGCGGAGCGTCAGCAGCCGCGCCTGCTCGATCTCCATCCGCGACTCGGCGATGTCGGCGCGGATGGTCCCCTGCTCGGCCAGCGGCTTGCCGAACGCCGTCCGCTTCAGGACGCGCCGGCACATCGTTTCGAGCGCGCGCTCCGCCAGGCCGATCGTGCGCATGCAGTGGTGGATGCGGCCCGGCCCCAGCCGGCCCTGCGCGATTTCGAACCCGCGCCCTTCGCCGAGCAGGATGTGGCTCGCGGGGACGCGCACGTTCTCGAAGGTGATCTCCGCGTGCCCGTGCGGGGCGTGGTCGTAGCCGAACACCGACAGCATGCGGCGGATGGTCACGCCCGGCGCGTCGATCGGGACCAGGATCATCGACTGCTGCAGGTGGCGCGGGGCTTCGGGGCTGGTCTTGCCCATGAAGATGGCGATCTTGCAGCGCGGATCGCCGGCGCCGGAGATGTACCACTTGCGGCCGTTGATGACGTAATCGTCGCCCTGCCGCGCGATGCTCGATCGGATATTGGTCGCATCGGACGAGGCGACATCGGGTTCGGTCATCGCATAGCACGAGCGAATCTCGCCCGCCAGCAGCGGCTCGAGCCAGCGCCGCCGCTGTTCGGCGTTGCCATATCTGACCAGCACTTCCATGTTGCCGGTATCTGGCGCTGAGCAGTTGAACACTTCGGCCGCGAACGCCGGCGAACGTCCCATGATTTCGCAGAGCGGCGCGTACTCGACGTTGGTCAACCCGGCGCCGTACTCGCTCTCGGGCAGGAACAGGTTCCACAACCCGGCGGCGCGCGCCTTCGGCTTGAGATCCTCGACGATCTGCACCGGCTGCCAGCGATCGCCCTGCTCCACCTGCCGGTGAAACGTCTCTTCGTTCGGATAGATGTGCTCGTCCATGAACGCGGTGAGCTGCGCGGCGAGCGTGTGCGATCGGTCGGTGGCGGCCAGTGACATGAAACGCATGATAGTGTACCCGCCGTGCTCGGAGACACCCGAGAGGTCCGGACCGGCGAACAGCTCGATTGGAAGTCGCTCGAAACCTACCTGAAGCTGCACCTGCCGATTCAGCACATCAAGGGACTCGACCTGGCGCGCGAGATGGAGGTCTCGCAGTTTCCCGGCGGCCACTCCAACCTCACCTACCTGGTTCGATTCGGCGGCGCGGAGATGGTCGTGCGGCGGCCACCGCTCGGCCCCGTGCCGCCGAAGGCGCACGACATGGCGCGCGAGTACCGGTGGCTGGCGGCGCTCAACCCGGTGTTCCCGCTCGCGCCGCGGCCGTACCTGCTGTGCGAGGACGCGGCGGTCGTCGGCTCGGTCTTCTACGTCATGGAGCGCCGCCGCGGGGTCGTCGTGCGCAGCGAGGAGCCGCTGCCGCTGCGCGATCACCCCGAGGCGCGGCGGCAGGTGAGCGAGGCGCTCATCGACACGCTCGCCGATTTGCACAACCTGGATGTCAGCGACGGTCCGCTGGCGGCACTTGGCAAGCCGGCCGGCTTCGTCGATCGGCAGGTGCGCGGGTGGAACGATCGGTGGCAGGGCTCGAAGCTGGACGACCTGCCGGCCATGGACGCCCTGGCCGACTGGTTGATCGCTCGCGTCCCGCTCGATCCGGATCCGCCGTCGGTCGTGCACGGCGACTTCAAGCTGGACAATGTACTGCTCGATCCGCTCGACCTCGGGCACCTCGTCGCCGTGTTCGACTGGGAGATGAGCGCGCTCGGCGATCCGCTGGTCGATCTCGGGATCCTGCTCGCGTACTGGGAGCCGACGGCGCCGCCGTCGCAGCGCG
The DNA here is from genome assembly GCA_963825245.1 of uncultured Acidobacteriota bacterium. Taxonomy (GTDB): domain Bacteria; phylum Acidobacteriota; class Vicinamibacteria; order Vicinamibacterales; family CAVVIG01; genus CAVREM01. Next base: position 459,192 of record CAWGSJ010000003.1, on the reverse strand, counting down.
ACGCGCTGACGACGGTCACGCACCGCCCGGGGTACTTGACGCGGCAGGAAATCCTCGATCGCTACGCCGCGCGCACCGGGCGCGACGTGTCCGGTATCGGCTTCTACGAAACGTTCGCGCTGTTCAAGATCGCGGTCGTCATCCAGCAGATCTACTACCGCTACAAGCGGGGCCAAACGAAGGATGAACGGTTCGCAAACTTCGGGGAGAGGGTTGAGTACCTGGCGCGGCACGCGGTCGGGTTGGCGGGTTTGTAGTCACCGCGTTACAGGCCGCGGAGTTTGCGGAGCCAGACGGTTCAACACGGAGGCACGGAGCCACGAAGAACGAACGGAGGCTGTCACGCTGCGTCGTCCGGTGCCGGTGCGACCAGTGGCCGGCGGAGCCGGCCGCGTGCCGATGGTGGAACGGCGCGCAAAAATACAAGCCCAGTGGAAGGGATGGCTTGTATTTTTGTGCGCGCTTCCACCATCGGCGCCCCGCTGCGCGGGGCGGTCGCACTCGCTGCCTTCTCCGTGTTGTCTCCGTGCCTTCGTGACTCCGCGTTGAACCGTTTACCTCCGTACCCTCCGTTTCCGGTATCCTCATGAATCGCACAGGGAGCTACGGGATGAAAAAGACGATCGGCGCGACGATTGCGCTTGGGTACGTAGTCGTCGCGGTCAGCGCGTTGCAGGGACAACAGCCGGCGGGTGACGGTCCGCGTTATCAGGACGGGAATCACTTGGTGCGACCGACGGATTATCGCGAGTGGCCATTTCTTGGCGCCGGCCTCGGGCTGACGTATGACGCCGAACCGGGACCGGGTGGACAGAACCGGCCGCAGAACTTCTCCAACGTCTTCGTGAACCCCTCGTCGTACCGGCACTTCATGCAGACCGGCACCTGGAAGGACGGCACCGTCTTCGTCCTCGAGATCCGCGCGTCCGGCACCGGCACGGCGCCGAACACCACCGGCCGGTTTCAGACGGCCATGGTGGCGCTCGAGGCCGAAGTGAAGGATGCGAAGCTCCCGAACGGGTGGGCGTACTACGAGTTCGGGCGCGGCAACGCGCTGCGCGAGGCCGCGGCGCCGCTCAGCGGCCAGCGCGAGGCGGGCTGCATCGAGTGCCACACCAAGCACACCGCCGTCGAGCGCACGTTCGTCCAGTTCTATCCGCACCTTCTCGAAGTCGCGAAGGCGAAGGGAACAGCCAAGCCCGGCTACTAATTCGATGATTACCCGCGCCGCTGTCTTGTGGGAACGCGGACAACCGCTTTCAGTCGAAGAAGTCGAGCTCGCGCCGCCGGGGCCGGGTGAAGTACTGGTCGAGATCAAGGCGGCGGGCGTTTGTCACAGCGATCTCCATCCCGCGCGCGACGACTGGCCGATTCGCACGCCGATCGTCCTCGGACACGAGGGCGCCGGCATCGTGCGCGACGTCGGCGACGGCGTGACGCAGGTCAAGCTCGGCGATCATGTCGTCCTCTGCTGGGCGCCGGCATGCGGCTCGTGCCCGTACTGCCTGGAGGGACGCGCCGTGCTGTGCGAGCGGCTCGATCGCACGACGTATCGCAACAAGCTGCCGTCGGGCGGGACGAAGCTCCGGGCACGCGGACAGGACATCGCCCACTTCCTCAGCACGGCGTGCTTCGCGCAGTACGCGGTGGTTCCGGAGGAGGGCGCGGTCCCGGTGAGCGTCGGCGTCCCCTTTGACGCCCTCGCAACCGTCGGGTGCGCCGTCGTGACAGGGGTCGGCGCGGTGATTACCGCCGCACGCGCCACGCGCGGCTCCAGCGTGGCCATCATCGGCGCAGGCGGCGTGGGCCTCAACGTCGCCCAGGGCGCGGCGATCCTGGGCTGCGCACCAATCATCGCCATCGATCGGCGGCCGGCGCCGCTCGCCATCGCGCGGGAATTCGGCGCGACGGACACGATCGAGTCGCCTCCGAAACTGGCCGACGCCGTTCGAGATCTGACGAGCGGACGCGGCGCCGACTTCGTGTTCGACACGGTCGGCACGCCGCAAACCCTCGCCGATGCGCTGTCGGCCGCGCGCAAGGGCGGAACCGTCGTCCTGACCGGACTATCGCGCGTCGACGCGGTCGGCACCCTCCAGATGTTCCCATTCGTCATGCAGGAGAAGCGGCTCGTCGGTTCTGCCTACGGCTCGGGACGCCCGCCCGAAGACATCCGCCGCCTCGTTGAATGGTTCCAGGAGGGACGGTTGAAGCTGCGCGAGCTCGTCAATCGAACCTACACACTGGATCAGGTTAACGACGCGCTGGCGGCGCTGGCCGACAGCGCCGGGGCCCGCGGCGTCATTCTTCTGTAAAATAGTCGTATGCACGCCAAAGGCGCCATCTCCGTGGCGTTGCCGGCATTCCTCCTGTTGGCCGGCGCGTCACTCGCCCCGGTTCAGCTGGACGTTCACGTTCACGCGGCACAGGCGCAGGCAAAGCTGCCGCCGCTGCAGTACACCTGTCCGATGCACCCGGAAGTGCTCGAGGACAAACCGGGCAGCTGCCACATCTGCAAGATGCCGCTCGAGCCGACGCGAATTGATACCGAGCTGAACTACTCCTGTCCCGATCATCCCGTCTACATCGGAGCCAAGCCGGGGATTTGTCCAGTCGACCGCCGCCGCGAGATGGTACCGGTCGTCGTCACGCTGCACTGGACATGCAAGCAGAGTCCGGATCAGAAGCTGATGGATCCCGGCAAGTGTGCGGACGGTTCGGACCGCGCGCTGGTGAAGCAGATTCGCGCCCACGGGGATCACAATCCGCGGCACGGCGGGATCTTCTACATGGCACAGGATCAGTGGCACCACATGGAGGGGACCTACCCCGGCGCCGGGAAGTTCCGCGCGTATTTTTACGACAACTATACGCAGCCGATCGACGCGAAAGCGTTCAGCGGCAGCGTCGTCCTCCAGGCGATCGATCCCGCTACGAAGACGCCGAAAGATGTCGCGACCTTCCCGATGCGCTTGTCGCGCGACGGCAAGACGCTCGAGGCAACGTTGAAGGGTGACCAGCGGCCGTCGAAGGACGCGGCAACGACGATGGTCGCGAAGGTCAAGATGGCGAAGGACGGCCCCGAGCAGCCGTTCACGTTCGCGTTCGTCGAGTATTCGAAGGATGTAGCGCCCGCCGCCACGACTACGACGGCCGCGCCAGCGAAGCCCACATCCGCGCCGACGACCACGGCAGCTCCGCCACCCGCGCCTCAGCCGGCGACTCCGGTAGTAGCAGTACCCGCCCTCGACAACTGCGAACCGAACATGGCGCGCACCGATGCGCTGCTCTTGTCCGAATCGCTGCCGAGGAACTCGAAAGCGCTGCTGAACCTCCTCGGGATGTGCAGCGACGAGGTGCAGAAGCTCGTGCAGGGCAGTCAGTTCGGGTTCGTGTATCAGCCGACCATGCTCGGCAAGGACATCGCGCTGGCGCTGGAGAACTACCTCAACGAAGTGCCGAGCGCGCGGCGCGCCCAGGCGTCCGACGCGATCCGCCGGACGGTGCTCGCCGCCTGGCAGCTCGACATGTTCGGCGACATGGGCAACCAGGAAAAGATCACCGAGGCCTTCAACCACTTTGCCGCGGCGATCGCGGCGGTCAAAACAGCGTATGCGGCGAAGCCTTAACGTCGTACGCCTTGCCCCGGCGCTTGCCTCGATTGGCGCAGCCGGCGCGCTCGTCGTGCTTATGGTCGCCTTCAGCGGTCGCACGACCGAGGCGCACAAGGGCATCACCTCGAAGTACAACTACAACCAGCACGTCTTCCCCATCCTGCGGGAACGGTGCGGCACGTGCCACTACGCCGGCGGACCTGCCCCGATGTCGCTCGTCGACTACCTGGCCGCAGTCCCGTGGGCCGAGTCGATCCGCGAAGCGCTGATCGCGCAGAAGATGCCGCCGTGGTACGCCGACCCGATGGGTCCGGCGGTCAAGGGCGGCCACTCGCTGCCCACCAGGGAACTGGACATCCTCTTGAGCTGGGTTGTCGGCGGCACGCCGCGCGGCGACGAGAAGACGTTCATCTTTGGCGACGTCCAGGGTGTCACGTCGCCGACCTACGAGGGTCCGGCCAACGACTGGACGGCAGGCGCACCCGACATCAAGGTCCAGATGACGGCCGAGCACACGCTCCCTGCGGGCAAGATCGAGGACGATGCCACCGTTACGCTGGCGACGGGCGTGAAGGAGGACACGTGGGTCAGGGCAGTGGACCTCCTCCCGGGCGAGCGCTCGATGCTGCGCGAGGCGATCATCGCGCTCGAGAACGGACCGGTGCTCGCGGCATGGGCCGCTGGTGAACCGGCGATCGCCGCACCGAATGGCACGGCGTTCAAGCTTCCGGCTGGCGCCAGGCTCACGCTGAAGCTGCACTACAAGAAGAACTGGAACGACGAGCAGAACGTGAAGAGCGATCGCAGCACGATCGGGCTCTACACGACCGAGGCGCCGCTGTCGGGCCGATCGATCGAGGGGTTTTCGATAGCCGCCGGCGAGGGCAATGGCGGCGGCGAGCGGAAGTTCTCGGGCACGCTGAAGTCCGGCGCGCGGATCGTCGCGCTCCGTCCGAGCTTCGATCAGCCCTACGAATCGGTTGGCATCGATGCGGTCGCCCCGTCCGGCCGCCGCGTCAGCCTGCTCCGCCTCCGCGCGGCGCAGCCGCAGTGGTACCGCCGCTACTGGCTGCAGGAATCGATCGAGATCCCCGCGGGCTCGAAGCTCGAAGTAACCGCGGTCCCGGCGCCACCCGACGAGTTCGGGCTCCCGGCGCCCAAACGATATCCACTGGCCGTCGACGTCGATTACGTGAGCCAATAAATAGTCGACAGTCATCGGTCTTCAGTCGTCAGTCAATAGTCGCCAGTCAACAGTCGCGGACAACTGACGACTGTCGACTGTCGACTGTCGACTTTCCGTGTGAAACCCTCGTCTTACTGCTGTGCTAGCCTGCTGAGGTGCCCCAGGGTCGACTGAACCTCAGGGTCCCGGCCCGCTGCAAGGCCTGCGATGCGGCGGGAACGCTGACCGTTGAAACGACGGTCTCCGGCCTGTCGGTCCGTCTCCGGTGGTGCTGCCGGAAATGCGGCCACGACTGGCCGATCTCCGCACGTGAGCTCCTGACGTCGCGACGACGCAAGAAACGCACAGGCGGATCTCGGCGGAAACGCTGATTCGAGGCTGGAGGCGGGGCTGGAGGCTAGGGGCTCGGGGCGGACCTAAAGGTCCGCACTACAACCGTCGCGCCTTGGAGGTCCGCACCACGGCAGCTGTAGTGCAGGCCTTTAGGCCTGCCCCCGAGTCCCGAGCCTCGAGCCCCGAGACCCGGTCCCTGCTACCATGTCCCCGTCATCCGAGGACTCCCCCAACTCCCAGGAGACCGTCATGAAACGCTTCATCGTCCTCGCCGCTGTTGCGCTGCTGTTGCCGGCGACTGCCGCTCCTCAGGCGCTCACGAGCCTCTCTTCGGTGCGCGTCCGCTACAGCACCCAGAAGGCGACGGTCAGGCCGCAAGGAGAGCTCAAGGCGCAGATTGACGAGATCGATCGGCAGATCGCCGAAGCGTCGCGCCTCGGGCACGCCGGCGAGCTCCGCCGTCTGTACGCCAAGGGGATCGCGCTGCTCGCCGGCCGCGAGTGGACCGACGCGACGGACTTCGCCAACTCGCTGGTGATCCGAAGCGATCGCGTCGTCGTCGATTCGACGCGGCTCTACGCGGTCCGGCTGGAACAGATCTACACGCCAGCCATTCAGCTCGATCGCACGCTGACCGCGCACGCGACGTTGGGGAAGCGAGCCGCGCAGGGTGCGACCGAGGTCGTGAAAGACCTCGGCACGATCGACGGCGTAGCGCGCGACCTGCGCGAATCGCCGGCGCTGTTCGAGCTCGATCTGCAGGGCGTGCCGGACGGCGCGTATCAGCTGAACATCGACGTCGCGGACGGCGCGCGCGCGCTCGGCGGCGCCACGCTCGCGATCGCGGCGCGCAAGGGGCTGGACGATTTCGTGGCGCGGCTCGAGGCCGACGCGCGGCATGCGCCGGATGCGCTGCGGGATGACATCCTCTTCCCCATCGATCGCATGCGCAACGTCAATCGCGGCCGGCTGGAGCTGCGGACGTTCGACCCGGATCATGATTTCGCGGAAGCCGAAGCCACCGCGGCCGCGGTGCGCGCGGGCAAGAATCCATTCGCGGCACGCACCGGCGACTTCAAGCGCCACTACCTGCTCGCGTCGGCCAGCGAGATCATGCCCTACCGTCTCTACGTGCCCACCAGCTACAAGCCAGGGGCACAAGGCGCGGCGTTCCCGCTCATCGTCGCGCTTCACGGGCTCGGCGGGACCGAGGATTCGTTCTTCACCGGATACGACGGCGTGATGCCGAAGCTCGCCGAACACCACGGCTACATCGTCGCGGCACCCCTGGGCTATCGAGTCGATGGCTCGTACGGATGGGGACTCGGAAATGCGCCCGCCGATCCGATCACGCGGCGCGTGCAGGAACGCAGCGAGGAAGACGTGATGCAGGTGCTGCAGCTCGTGCGGCAGCAGTACCGGATCGACGAGAACCGGATTTACCTGGCCGGCCACTCGATGGGCGGCATCGGCACCTGGAAGATCGCGCCGAAGTTCCCGGAGATCTGGGCGGCGCTCGCGCCGTTTGCCGGTTCGGGCACGCCGTCCACGCTCGAACGTATCCGGCACATCCCGCAGTTCGTCGTCCACGGCGACGACGATCGGACGGTGAACGTACAGGGTTCGCGATCGATGGTCGAGCGGGCGAAGGAGATCGGTATCGACGTGACCTACGTCGAAGTCCCCGGCGGCAGCCACAGCGGCGTCGTGGCGCCGAACCTTCCGGGGATGTTCGAGTTCTTCAATACGCACAAGAAAGGCGGGCGCACTACGTCCCAACCGTAGCGCAGCCAAACGACCGTTCTACGTTCTAGGTTCTCCGCAATGATTCGGTTTTCGATCCCGATGGCGGCGTGCATCGCGGTCTGGCTGAGTGGATCCACCGCCGCCGGCGCCGCGCAGACGGGTGCACCGACGTACACCTCTGAGGTCGAACCGATCCTGCAGCGTCAGTGCGTCGGCTGCCATCGCACCGGCGACATCGCGCCCTTCAGCCTCGAGAGTTACGACGACGCCCGGAGTCGCGGCCGCGCGATCGCGGATGCGACCGCGCGGAGATTCATGCCGCCGTGGAAGCCCGCGGCCGGATATGGCGGGCCCTTCACCGGGGCGCGCGGACTGACGGACGACGAGATCGGCACGATCGCGAAGTGGGTGGAAGGTGGAATGCCGCGCGGCGAGGGGAGCACCGCCCAGCCCGAGCGGCAGGCGGAGTGGCGGCTGGGACCGCCCGACCTCGTCGTGACACTCGACAGCCCATACGTCCTCGCCGCCGACGGCCCGGACATCTTCCGGAATTTCGCGATCCCGGTTTCACTGGCTGGCGCGAAGTACGTCGCCGCGGTGGACTTCAGTCCCGGCGGACGCGCCATCCATCATGCGAACATCCGCTTCGATCAATCAGCGGCCTCACGCGAGCTGGACGCCGAGGATTCTACGCCCGGGTACGATGGCGCCGTCAGCATGAACGCCCGTTATCCCGACGGGTACTTCCTGGGTTGGACGCCCGGCCAGTCGCCGCTGACGTCGGCGCCGGGGATGGCCTGGCGCCTGGCACCCGGGACCGATCTCGTGCTCCAGATGCACCTGCGCCGGACCGGCAAGCCCGAGGAGATCAGTCCGAGGGTGGCGTTCTACTTCACGGCGGAGGCGCCGACGCGCACGCCGCTGGCCCTGCGGCTCGGGAAGCAGAACATCGACATCAAGCCGGGCGAACAGTACCTGATCGCCGACGCCTACCAACTGCCGGTCGACGTGGAACTGCTCGCGATTCATCCGCACGCACATTACCGCGCGAGGGAGATCCGCGCGACCGCCGATCTTCCCGACGGCACGCGCCGATGGCTGCTGCGCATCGACGACTGGGACTTCAACTGGCAGGATGTCTACCGCTTGGCGTCGCCGGTCGCCCTCCCGAAGGGCACGACGATCCGGATGCTGTACAGCTACGACAACTCGGAAGCGAACCCGCGCAACCCGGACCGGCCGCCGCGGCGGGTCATCTTCGGGCAGAATTCCAGCGACGAGATGGGCGATCTGTGGCTGCAGGTGGTGACCGCGACCGACGCCGATCGCGTCGCGCTGTTCAAAGACGTGCGGCCGAAGACGCTCGTCGAGGACGCCGACGGCTACGCGATGCTCGTCGCGGCGAACCCTGACAACGCCGGCTACCATAACGATCTCGCGTCCGTCAGCGCCCAGCTGGGCCGATTCGATGCCGCGATCGAGCATTACGGAGCCGCCGCGCGCCTGAAGCCCGACTGGGCGGCCGCCCAGTACAACGTCGCGACGCTCCTCGCCACGCGAGGACGCCTCGAGGAAGCGGTGGAGTACTTCCGCAAGGCGGTCGCGCTCCGGCCCAATCACGCGGAGACGCACAACAATCTCGGCGCCGTGCTCCAGGCGCTCGGACAGAGCGATGAAGCGCTCGAGCACTTCCGCCGCGCCGTGGCCCTGGATCCCGGAAATGCGCAGGCGAAAGCGAACCTGGAGAAGTTACGGAAGTAGGGCGGACCTTTAGGTCCGCCGTCGTAACGGGGGATGAGTCATGCGATGGGTGATCAGCGTAGTCGTGACGATTGCCGCACTGGCCGCGGCGCCATCCGCTCAGCGCGGCGCGCCGGCTGCTCCCGCCGATCCCCTGGCGGGCGCGTGGCGCGGCACCATGAGGTCCGGTCAGGACACTCAAACCGCGCTCGTCATCTCCATCGTCAAGAAGGGCGACGTCTACTCGGGAGTCGTCAACGCCGGTGGAACGGCCGAGACGCCGATCCGCAAGATCTCGCTGACCGGCAACCGGCTTGCTCGTCGAGACCGGATCGGACTCGAAGCTCGGCGATGTGACGCTGACGACCGACCTGATGATCGACGGCAACAAGGCGACCGGCGGCGGGACGTTCTCAGTGGCCTCGCACCGCTTCCCCGTCACCATCGAGCTGCAGCGCCGTCCCCGCGCCGAGGTGATCCAGCCACAGGTCGAGCAGCGCACCGACTACTTCGTCGGCCGCTGGACGTTCGAATACCTCGGAGGCGAGTTTCCGCCGCTCAGCGCCGGCACGCGAACCGGCACCGCCACCTTCACGAAAACCGGCGCATCGAATTTCATCAGCGGCGTGATCGAGAACGACCTCGGCGGCAAGAAATCCCAGGACCGCATCACGCTCGGCTTCGATCCCGAGACAAAGATGCTGGCAGTGGTCGAGCGGCGGGCGGATCAGACCGAGCTCATCAGCGTGGCGAGCTGGCAGAGCCCGCTGGCGATCACGTTCACCACGTCACCGGTGACCTCGAATGGAAGGACCTACCAGCTGCGGCGCGTCATCCAGGTGCTCAACGACGTCTCGTTCGACATCGTCGAAGAGTTCTCGATGGATGGGGGCGCGTTCAGGAGGCTCGGTAACGCGAGGTACTCGAAAGTTCCGTAAACGGAGATGGCGGAGGTCCGCGCCCTCTAGTCGATCACTGCCTGCATCACCGCATTTTCGAAATCGCGGTTCAGGGCGGTGTTGACCGACCGCTGGATCATGAGGATGCCGGCGATCTGTTCCTTCGGGTCGACCCAGAAATGGGTACCGAAGGCGCCGTCCCAACCGAAGCTGCCGGCAGAGCGGCGCTGACCGGCGGCGATCGGATCCATCACCACTTCGACGGTCAGGCCGAAGCCCATGCCGCGGCGGGCGGCGCCTGCCGCAGCGTACAGCTCGCCGACGTGGTTCGACCCCATCAGCTCTACGGTGCGGGGGCCGAGCAGGCGTTTCCCGTTCAACTGCCCGCCGTTGACGAGCATCTGCGCGAACTGCGTGTAGTCCTCTGGGGTCGACCACAGGCCGCCGCCGCCCGAGAAGAACGTCCGCGTCGCCAGCCAACTCGGCGTCTCTTCCTTCGTGAGCACACCTTCGGGCGAGCGGCCGTACAGGGACGCGACCCGCGGCAGGCGATCGTCGGTCGGGAAGAAACCGGTGTCCTTCATGCCGAGCGGCTCGAAAATCCGCTGGCGCAGGAACTGATCGAAGGTTTGCTCGGATGCGATCTCGACGATCCGTCCGAGCGTGTCGATGCCGGCGAGCGCGCTGTAGCGCCACTCGGTCCCGGGCTGGAAGTCGAGCGGCGCGCCGCCCAGCTTCGGAACATGCGCGGCGAGGTTCTCGCTCGGATTCCGCGGCGCGATCCGGTTGGCTTCGCGTGAACCCGCGCCGCCACTGGCGAGCCCGGACGTGTGCGTCAGGAGGTCGCGCACCGTAATCGGCCGGGATGCCGGCGTCAGGGTGATTTCCTGCGGCGCCGCCCCGCGGCCCCGGCCCGTCGCTGCCGGCGCCGACCCTTCGGGACCCGGCTTCGCGACGGCGACCTTCGTGTCCTTGAACTCGGGGATGAAGCGCGACACGGGATCGTTGAGACGGACCTTCCCTTCCTCGACCAGCATCAGGATGGCCACGCCGGTGACCGGCTTGCTCATCGACGCGATGCGGAAGATGCCGTCCTTCCGCATCGGCATCTTCGACTCGAGGTCCATCATCCCCTGCGCCTCGAAGCGCGCCACCTTCCCGCGCCGCGTCACGACCGTGACGGCGCCGGTGATTTCCTTCGCGCCGATGTAGCGCTGGACGACGTCCGAGATCCGCTGCAGCCGCTCGGACGACAGGCCGACGTCTTCCGGCCGCCCGGTCGGGACCGCCGCGGTGAGCGTCAGCGTGGCAGCGAGGAACAGGACGGCGGCGAGAGTCCGGCGACTGATCAGATGTTTCACGGGCGGCTCCTCTCGAGTTGGGGACGGCGGCAGTCTAGCATGCCGAGCACACGGAGATGACGGGGGTCACGGACAAATGCAACACGGAGGCACGGAGCCACGGAGACGACACGGAGAAATCACCGCAGGGTGCGACCGCGGCCGGCGCAGCCGGCCGCGTGCCGGTGATGAAAGGGTGCGGGAAAATACAAACCTCGCGCTCATGTGGTTTGCATTTTCCCGAACCCTTTTCATCACCGGCGCCCCGCTTCGCGGGGCGGTCGCACTCGGGTCTTCTCCGCGCGTCCTCCGTTACTCCGTGTCTCCGTGTTGAACCGTCTACCTCCGAGCCCTCCGTGCCCTCGGTGCTCGGCAGCAAAGTTCTGCTAGCATGAAACCGTTGGAGCCATGCGAAAGAGCCGAATAATGGGGACCGCCGCGGGGTTGCTGGCCGCAGCTGCCCTCGTCCAAAGCGGCATCGGCGCTCAGCAAGCGCAGCAAGCAGCCCGGCCAGCTTTCACCATCGAGACGCTGAAGGCGCCGTCCGTGGGCGACTCGGCGTCGCCGCAGATCACGGTCAGCGGCGGCAAGACACTCCTCAGCTGGCTGGAACGCACCGGCGAGAAGACGGCGTTGAAGTTTGCCGAGCGCCTTCCCGCCGGATGGTCCGCGCCGATCGTCGTCGTTACCAGCGAACACCTCATCACCAACTTCGCGGACGTGCCCTCGGTTCGCGCGCTCGCGGACGGGTCGCTGGTGGCGCACTGGATCGAGATGAACGGGCCGGATCCAGAAGCGTACGACCTGAAGATTTCCACGTCGCGCGACGGCGGCAAGACGTGGTCGGCGCCCGCGAGCCCGCACAAGGACGCCACCAAGACACAGCACGGCTTCGCATCGTTCTTCAGCGTCGGCAACGGCCTCGGCCTGGTGTGGCTCGACGGCCGGCAGACGTCGGGAGGCAAGGGCGACATGACGCTGCGCGCCGCGACCTCGATCCCGGTGAAGAATGACAAGAGCGAAATGCTGGTGGCCTCGCGCGTGTGCGACTGCTGCCCGACCGCGGCGGCGACGACCGCCGATGGACCGATCGTCGCCTACCGCGGACGCACGGCCGACGAAATCCGCGATATCTACGTCACGCGGCTCGCTGGCAGCGCCTGGTCGGCGCCCGTCCTGGTTCACCAGGACGGCTGGAAGATCAACGGCTGCCCGGTGAACGGCCCCGCGATTGCCGCCCGCGGCAAAGACGTCACGGTGGCGTGGTTCACCATGCAGGCCGGGCAGGGCCGCGCCTATATCGCGTTCTCGTCCGACGCCGGCCGGACGTTCGGCGCCCCTGTGCGCGTCGACGACGCGGGATCGTCGGGACGCGTGCAGGTGGAGCTGCTCGCCGACGGCTCGGCCGCTGTGTCGTGGATCGAACTGGGCAAGGGACCATCGCAGCTGAGGATCCGTACCGTGAGCCCGGGCGGCGCACGGTCGCGGCCGGCCGACATCGCCCTGGGGCTCGGCACGCAGTTCCCCCGGATGGGCGCGGCGAAAGGCGAGCTGGTCTTCGCGTGGACCGAAAACTCGCGTGGCATCACCCGTATCTACACGGCACGCGCCAAACTGTGACCGTCATGCACACCATTCGCTGGTACGTCGCGGCAGTTGCCGTTGCTGCCTCCGCTTGCGGCGGCGGCGGCAATCAGCTCCCGCCTTTCAAGCCGATTGTCGACACCATCACGTTGATGGAATCGTTCATCGAGCCCAGCGCCGACGTCATCTGGCTATCGGTCGGGACGATCATCAGCGCGGCCGGCGAGGAGCACATCCGTCCGAAGACGGAGGAAGAGTGGACGAAGGTCCTTAACGCCGCCGTCGCCGTCAGCGAGGCGGGCAACCTGCTGATGATGGAACCGCGCGCCAGGGACGGCGACGAGTGGATGCGGCTCTCGAAGGCGATGGTCGACACCGGCGCCGAGGCGATCAAGGCAGCCGAAGCCAAGGACCCGGATGCGATGTTCGAGGCCGGCGCCCAGATCTACGCCGTCTGCAGCAACTGTCACGCGAAGTACGATCCGTCCATCTCGCGAGTGCAATGAGCAGAACTGCCGCGCGGACCCTGTTGGCGCTCCTCGGCACGCTGGCGCTGTCCGCGCCAGTCTTCGCGCATCCGATGACCGGCAGCAACGCCACCTTCGTGCAGAGCATCCAGGGGCCGGCGATCGCGCCGTTCCTGTACCTCGGCGCCAAGCACATGGTCACCGGTTACGACCACCTGCTGTTCCTGGTTGGCGTGATCTTCTTCCTGTACCGGCTCAAGGACGTCGTGCTCTACGTCAGCCTCTTCACGATCGGCCACAGCATCACGCTGCTCGGCGGCGTGCTCGGCGGGATCCGGGCCGACGCGCACCTGGTCGACGCCGTGATTGGCGCGTCGGTCGCCTACAAGGCGTTCGAGAACCTGGGCGGGTTCGAGCGCGTCCTGCACGTGCGGCCCAATACGAAGCTGGCGGTGCTCGTCTTCGGCCTGTTTCACGGCTTCGGCCTCGCCACCAAGCTGCAGGAGTTCACGCTCTCCTCGAACGGGCTGGTCACCAACATCGTCAGCTTCAACGTCGGCGTCGAGATCGGCCAGATGCTCGCGCTGACGGCGGTGCTCATCCTGCTCACGTCGTGGCGCGCGCGCAGCAGTTTCATGAATTATGCGTTCGTCACCAACACGCTCCTGATGACCGCCGGCTTTGTCCTCGCGGGCTACCAGCTCGCCGGGTACGTCGTTGCGCGTGGCTGAGAGCGCACCGGCCCCTGCCGGCGGTGTCACTCCCGCGTCGGTCCGAAAAATCCTGCTCGCGACGGCCGGCGCGGCGGTCGCGGCCGGCATCATCCTGATCACCGCGGTACTCCCGGCGGAGTACGGCATCGACCCGCTCGGCACCGGCCGGCTGCTGGGGCTCACCGATCTCGCGGGGGGAGCAAAGCAGGGCGCGATCAAGCCTCAGGATGCGGCCTACAAGACCAACACGGCGACGTTCGAGATCGGCCCGTACGAGTTCGTCGAGTTCAAGTACCGGCTCGAGCAGGGTGCGTCGATGGTGTACTCGTGGACCGCGACCGGCCAGGTCATCTACGACTTTCATAGCGAGCCCGAGGGCGCTCCCGCCGGCTATGCCGAAAGCTTCGACAAGGCGCAGGCGCCCGCGGCGAACGGAACCTACACGGCGCCGTTTTCAGGGATTCACGGATGGTTCTGGGAGAACCCCGGGACGAAGGCGGTCACGATCAGGCTGACGACAGCCGGGTTCTACACCGCCGCGCAGGAATTCAGGGACAACGACAGCTCGTTCCATCCGCTGGACGACATCCGCCGACGCTAGACCGCTTCAATTCGCTCTGAACAAATGCAACCACGATGGCTCGAAGACGCGAAGAAGATCTTTGTCTTTTTCGAGCCTTCGCGTCTTCGTGGTTGCCTTTGGCCGTGACGGCGGGCCTAAAAGGCCCGCCCTACAACGTCACGCCGCCCGGCTCGCGCCAGTGGTCGCGCGCGGCAGGGTCATGCGGAAGACGCTGCCGCCGCCGGTCGCCGGCTGCCACGTGAGTTGACCGCGGTTGACCTCGACCGCCCACTTCGCAATCGCCAGGCCGAGGCCGGCGCCGCGGCCACCCGTGTTCGCGCGGTAATGCCGGTCGAAGATGAGCGCGCCGCGTTCCGCAGGTATTCCAGCTCCGGCATCCCGGACTTCGAGGACGACGTCGGCATCCGACAGGAAGGTGCGGATCGCAATTTCGCTGTCGGCGGGGCTGTATTTGATCGCGTTGTCCACCAGGTTGACGAGCGCCTGCCGGAGCACCAGGCGGTCGACATCGCAGACCGCGGCCGGCGACCGCCGGACGGCGATCGACTGCCCGTTCTCCTCGGCCAGCACGCCAAGATACCCCGCCACTTCGTCGGCCAGCTCTCCCAGGTCGACGCGTTCCGTCTGGAGATGGGCCGGGCCGCTTGCGGCGCGCGACAGCGTCAGCAGCCGCTCGACGAGCGACGTCAGCCGGTCGACTTCCTCGAGCATGCTGCCGATCGTCGTGCGATAGGCATCGGGGCTGCGGGCTTCGCGGAGGGCGACCTCGCCGACCGTGCGGATCGCCGTCAGCGGCGTCCGCAGCTCGTGCGACACGTCGCCGGTGAATCGCTGCATCTGCGCGAACGACTGCTCGAGCCGCTCCAGCGTCTGGTTGAATGCGACCGCCAGGCGCCCGAGCTCGTCGTGCGGGTGATCGACCGGCAGCCGGTCGTTGAGGCGAGCCGCGGTGATCGACTGCGCGCGGACCGCCATCCGGGTGACGGGCGCCAGCGCGCCGCGGGCCAGCGCATACCCGCCCAGCCCGGCGGCCAAGACGCCGAACGGCAGGCCGAGGACGAGGAAGATCGTCAACTCCTGCAGCTCATGGCGCATCGTGCCGTCAGAACGCGCCACCTGGATGACGACCGGCTTGCCGCCGATCTGCGCCGGCCGGCTGAGTACCCGGAACGTCGGGCCGCGGTCGTCCACGGTGACGATCTGCTCGGGCGGTTGGGCGGCGAGCGCCACGCTCTGCGGCAGCGGATTGCGTCGGGCGACGGCCGTCTGGAAGAGGAGCTCGCCCGCCGGCGTCCACACCTTCAGCCACGGGTTGTCCTCGTCCAGGTTCAGGTCAGCTGCCTTGGCCGCATCGTCGGCGTCAAACCACGTGACGGTGCCGTCCGGCCGCTGCTCCCACATCTCGACCGCCCACGTGAAGTCGCTGCGGACGCGGGCGTCGAGCGCGTCGGAGACGCTGCGCCTGACGAATCCGAACACCCCCGCCGCGTAGACGGTGAGCACGATCACCATTGCCGCGACGTACCACAGTGTCAGCCGTGCGCGAACCCCGAGCGCTGGCCGCCAAGCCTTCATGCCGCCTCCTCGCGAACCACGAAGCCGACGCCGCGGACGGTGTGAATCAGCTTCACCCCGGGCTCGGCGTCGATTTTTTTCCTGAGCCGCGCGACGTGCGCGTCGATGACGTTGTCGAGCGTCGGCGTCCGGCCGCGCTCCTGCCACACCTCGCGGGCGAGCGTCTCGCGCGAGACCACCTGTCCCTCGAACCGCAGCAAGAACTCGAGCAACTCGAACTCGCGCGCCGTCAGCTCGATGGGCCGGCCCGAGCGCGTCACCTTCCTGGTCCACAGGTCCATCTGCAGGTCCCCGGCGCCCAGCCGCGGCGACTCCACGGATCGGCCGCGTCGCACGAGCGCACGAATGCGCGCAATCAGCTCGGCGAACGCGAACGGCTTCACCAGGTAATCGTCGGCCCCGCTGTCCAGGCCCTTGACGCGATCGTCGAGCGTGTCGCGCGCGGTGAGAATCAACACACGCGTATCCGGACCTCTCTGCCGCAGCGCGCGCAGGATCTCGAGCCCGTCGCGCCCAGGCAGCGTGAGATCGAGCAGCACGACGTCGAAGGTCTCGGTGCTGACGCGGAAGAACGCCTCCTCGCCAGTCGACGCCACCGCGACCCCGTAGCCCTCGCTCTCGAGGCCTTCGCGGAGCGCGTTCGCGACCTTCTGTTCGTCTTCGACGACGAGCACTGCGCCAGTGGACATGGTCTGTTCATGCCGACCCTAAAAGGGTCGGCCTACTTAAGAGTCGGCCTACCTGCTCCGGGGAATGTCGGTCCATCGCCAGCCGTCGCGCGGCCTGACGATCGTCCGCAACCGCATGCGCCAGGTCCCTTCGTCACGGCCCGGGTCGCCGGTGACGATGACGCGATCGCCCGGCACGAGGCTCGCCGCCGACAACATCTCACGGAGCTGCTGGCCCGACGAAGACTCGATCGCCCACAGCCGCTGCTGCTGCTGTCGGTCCGGCGCCATGACGTGGAGATACGAATGCGGGTTGCGGTAGACCAGCGTCACGAGCTCGCCCTCGATGGTGACGCGCTCGTTCTCGCGATAGGTGGTCGCCACCGAATGGTGCGCAGCCAGGGACACTCCCAATCCAACACCCGCCAGCACGAGTACCGCCAACCTGGTATGCATACGGTCCCCTGAAGATCTGATCATACCGCGGACAGCCTCTGCGCTCAGCGCCCTCTGCGTCCTTTGCTCCCTCTGCGCCCTCGATACCGTTTTTCTGACTAACAATTCAGGAACTCTTCAGACCACGCCGCCCGACGATTCACTTACGATCGACTTCCAGGTGTGCAAATTGTTACCGTGTAAGACACGAACCTCATCGCCGCTCGCCGGTGCACCTTATTACGTCTCGGTCGGCAAGGAGCAGAACAGCGGGTATTTCACGAACCTGACCACCGACGACTTCACGGCCGGTAACACGGCGGTGTTCGGAAAGCTGACGTTCAACCCCGACTCGCGTTCGTTCGGGAGCATCAGCCTCAACCGGGTCGACTCCGAGAACAGCACGCCGACCAACGAGCCGCACATCGACGGACGGCTCCTGCATGACATCGACCCGGGCTTCGATCGGTTTTCAAACTTCAACATCCCGGGACCGAACTACAACCAGGACGAAACGCGGCTGACGTTCAACTACGAGCGGCAGCTCTCCTCCTGGGCGCGCCTGACCGAGGTCTTCGGATACCGCGACGTCCTGCAGGAGTTCGTCGACGACGGCGATTTCATCGGTTCGCCGTTCGACCTGGCGGCCAATACCGTGACGCAGTACCCGTTCAGCCAGAAACTCGACGAGAACGTGTTCTTCCAGGAACTACGGTTCGAGCTGAAGCCAAAGGTCGGGACGCTCACGGTCGGCGGATCGTACAGCACATCGGCGGATCGCTGGACACCGATTTCATCTTCACCGACTATGACCTGTTCGGCTGGACCATCAGCTACCTGAACCCGGTCATCCCGCCGCGCGCAGAATGGCAGCACGATGCGAACAGCCGCGTCTACAACCTCGGCACCACCGGGCTGTTCGCGCAGTACCTCTTCGAGCCGATGCCGCGCGTCGTCCTGTCGGCCGGCGGCCGCTACGATCGGCTGGATCTCGACAACACGCGCGACGGCGGGGCGAAGCTCGAGACCGATTTCAGCGCCTTCAGCCCGAAGCTGAGCGCCACCTTTCGCCTCGTCGATGCCGGCACCAGCACGGATCGGCCGGCCGTCAACGTCTACGGTCTCTACTCACACGCCTTCCTGCCGCCGCGCCGGCCAAGCTCGCTGATCCCGGCGGACGTGCCGCTCAACCTGCAGCCGGAAGACATCGACAACTATGAGGGAGGGCTCAAGGCCAGCGTGCTCCAGAACCGGCTCGCGCTGGAGGCGACCTACTTCTGGATGAAACACACTGGCGTAGTGCTCGACATCGAAAGGCAACGATTCGCGCGGTGGCGCTTCACGAATCTGTCGACACTGCCGGGCCGGCCAACGCGCCGGCGATCGTGCTGGTGCATGGGTCGGTCGTGACGCGCAAGATGTGGCTGCCACAACTCAGGGGATTGTCGGACCAGTACCGGATCGTCGCTCCCGACCTGCCCGGCCATGGCGGACGGGCCGGCGAGCCGTTCACGTTCGCCGCGGCGTCGCGGACGCTTGGCGAGGTGATCGATGGAGCGGCAGGCGGCCGGGCGCTCGTCGTCGGGGCGTCGCTGGGCGGCTACGTGGCGATCGATCTGGCGCACCGCGACCCGGCGCGGGTCGCAGGGTTGGTGATCTCGGGCGCGAGCCGTAATTTCATGGGAGCCCTCGGCCTGTATTTGCGGATCGTCGGTGGAGCGATGCGGCGTGGCTGGCTGAAGCAGACGCGCGAGCGGGCGGAAGAGCGAACGCGGCGGCTGTTCTCGCCCGCGCTCGCGGACGTCGCCCAAGAGCAGATCAGAGCCGGCGTGTATCCCGAGTCGCTCGGCCCGGCGTTCGCCGAAATGGCGGGCCGGGATTTCCAGCTGCTGCTGGCAGACTACCCGGGGCCGACGCTCATCCTGAACGGCGAGCGCGACGCCGGCCCGAGAGCCAGCGCGGCCAGGTTCGCCCGCGCGGCGCGCCGGGCTGAGGTGGCGACCATCCCCGGCGCCGGTCATGCGTGCAACCTCGATCAACCCGAGGCGTTCAATCAAGCCGTGCGGGCGTTCGCAGCGAAGGTGTTTGCGTGATTTAATATGATGCTTCGTTCGGTCCCCATGAAGGAGCAGAGCGTATGCGACTCCTAGCAACCGTGAGTATCGTGACCGTCCTGACCGTGACCACGTCGGCCCAGGCTCCCCCCAAGCCCACGGCTCCGCCCGCGGGCGCCAAACCTGCCCCGGCGGCGCAAGCCACTGCCGCGAAGCCGGTCGGCAACCTGGCGCAGGTGATGCGCGGGATTCTGTTCCCCAACGCCAACATCCTGTTCGACGTGCAGTCGAAGGACCCGGAGACATTCGGCAAGAAGGAAGAAGGCGCGGGGGCCAGTTCCACCTTCTCGGGTATCTACACCGGCTGGCAGGTCGTCGAGAACGCCGCCATCGCTCTCAACGAATCGGCGCGGCTGCTCGAAGTCCCCGGACGGCTGTGCCAGAACGGCAAACCGGTGCCGATCACCCAGAAGGATTGGGCGCCCTTCGTCGCCGACCTGCGCAAAGCCTCGCAAGCGATGCTGAAAGCCGCGCAGTCGAAGAACAAGGAGCTGGCCAGCGAGACGACGAACGACGTCGCGGGCGCCTGTGAGAATTGCCACTCCGCGTATCGCGACGGCGACCCGCGCTGCACGCCCAAATGACGCAGGGCTGAGATTGCGAAGCGCGCCACAACGCTTACAGGGAGCCACCCGTGATACGCAGCTGGTTCGAATGGATCGACGCGATGCCCTCAAGCATTGCGATTCGGGAATCGGTCTACGGGTATCCGTACCTGCTGACCGCGCACGCCGTGTCCATGGCCCTCTTCGCCGGGCTCATCATCATGATGGACCTCCGGCTGCTCGGCTGGGCGTTCAAGCGCACGCCGCTGACGCAGGTCCAGAAGCAGCTGTTCCCGTGGCAGATGTTCATATTCGTGGCGAGCGCGGTGACCGGCGCCGTGCTGCTCTACGGCCAGCCGTTGCGGTACTACGGCAAGGTGTTCTTCTGGACGAAGATGGCGTTGATGCTGTTCGCCGGCGTCAACATGTTGTATTTCCATTTCAACACCTACAGAACCGTCGCGGCCTGGGACACCGCCGACCGTCTGCCCTACGGCGCGAGGCTTGCCGGCGCGCTGTCGATCTTGCTCTGGGCTGGCGTGGTGATCTTCGGGCGGATCACGGCTTATGACTGGATGACATACAGATGACGCTTCGATTCTTCCAATGGCTCGAAACATTCGGCTTTGGCGCAGGGTCTGAGTACACGGTTGCCTTCATCAACGTCGGGCACCTGTTAGCGCTGACGCTTTTCATCGGCGCGCTGCTGGTGGTGGACTTGCGCCTGCTCGGCAGTGGCATGCGCCGGCAACCGCTCTCAGACGTGTCGCGCTCGGCACAGCCGTGGCTGCTGGGCGGCTTCGCGGGCATGTTCGTCACGGGCTCGCTCCAGGTCCTCGCGACGCCGATGAAGGCGTACTTCAGCGATCAGTTCTGGCTGAAGATGCAGCTGCTGGTCGTCGCGATCATCTTCACGTTCGCCGTCCGCTGGATCGCCGCGCAGCGCAACGAGGCTCCCGCGTGGTTGAAGCCCGCCGGCCTCGTATCGATCCTCCTGTGGTCGTTCATCGCGGTGCAGGGACGGTTGATAGGGCTGCTTCAGTAAGCTGAAATTTCAGATTTAAGATTTCAGACCTAAGCATTTCCCCACTGCATTTTCGCTCCGACTGCTGCACACTACAGGGGAGGCGCGATGAACAGTCGTCGACTCGCCATCCTGTCAGTCCTCGCCGTCCTTTGCTCGAGCGCCCTCCCGGCCGCCCAGCCGCCGGCGGCCGTCGGGCGCGCGTATACGGGCCCCCGCACACCGGACGGCAAGCCCAACCTGAACGGGATCTGGCAGGCCATGAGCACCGCCCATTGGGACCTCGAGCCGCATTCCGCCGCAGACGGCATCCCCGCGGGCCTTGGCGTGGTCGAAGGCGATTCGATTCCCTACCAGCCGGCGGCGGCGGCGAAAAAGAACGAGAACTACGCGAACCGCGCGACGCTCGATCCGCTGCACAACTGCTATCTGCCCGGCGTCCCGCGGATTACCTACGTGCCTTTCCCTTTTCAGATCGCGCAGACGTCGAAGCATGTGGTGCTGACCTATGAGTACGCGCACGCGACGCGCATCGTTTATACGGATGGCAGCCCCCACGTGGCGCCGAACGATTTCTGGATGGGCGATTCGCGCGGACGCTGGGAGAAGGACACGCTGGTCGTCGACGTCACGCATTTCAACGACAGGACATGGTTCGACATGGCGGGCAACTTTCACAGTGATGCCCTGCATGTGATCGAGCGGTATACGCCCGCTCGAGGCCGGCCACGTGATGCACTACGAGGTGACGATCGAGGATCCGAAGGTTTTTACGAAGGCCTGGAAGATCAGCATGCCGATTTATCGCCGGGCGGAGAAAAACCTGCAGATTCTCGATTACGATTGCGTGGATTTCTTCTGGCGCCGCATGCCGTCCGGTCGATAACGTCCCCGGGTGAGGAGGTTTCCAGTGAAGAGAACGTCGAGAAGGTTCCGCTCGTCTCTCGGCGCCGCGATCATCCTCGTGGTATCAGCCCTTCAGGTCCCGGGCACTGGACAAAGCCAGAACGGCAACGGCGAGCGCGCAACCTTCCATCCCACCCGAACGGCGTGGGGCGATCCTGATCTGCAGGGCTACTGGCTCCCTGGCGGCGGCGGGATGATGGAGGCGCCGGCCGGCCAGCCGTTCAAGAGCACGGCCGACCCGGGCACCAATTCGGCGTTCGCCGACTTCTTTCCCCCCGAACCGAACCGCACGGCGCCGGCCAGGCCGCCGGCGCCGCGACGTCCGATGATCGTGGATCCTCCGGACGGCAAGGTGCCGCTGCAGGCATGGGCGATGGACAAGCGGACCGAGATCATGGCCCATCAGGACAAGGTCGAATACCTCGATCCGCGTGTTCGATGCCTCCAATCGGGCCTGCCGCGCGCGAACCTGCCGGTCGGCTACAACACGTACCAGATCGTCCAGATCCCCGGGTACGTGGTGCTGCTGTACGAGTGGAACCACATGACGCGGCTCATTCCGCTTGATGGACGGCCGCACATCAGCCCGAAGATCCGGCTGCCGATGGGCGATTCGCGGGGACGCTGGGAAGGCAACACGCTGGTCGTCGATGTCACGAATTTCACCGACCGGACCTGGGCCGTCGGCCATGGTGCGCCACCCGAGGGAGCGCCGGCCAGCTCTCTGACGACAGGACATGGCGTCTTTCATACCGAGGCGCTGCATGTCGTCGAGCGGTTCACGTTGATTGACGCAGATACAATCCGCTACGAAGCGACCATCGAGGATCCCAACGTGTTCACCCGGCCGTGGAAGATCGATTTCAATGCCTTCACTCGCGCGCCCGCCGATCATCAACTGTTCGAGTATGCCTGCCATGAAGGCAACGGCCGGAACATCAAGATGATGACCGGGTTCGATATCGAGAAGGGGAAACAGGAGTAGCCATGACAACGAGGCGGCTGGTCTCGATCGTCGGTCTCGTGCTGTTTCTGGGCGCGGCGGCGGTGTCGGCGCACCATGCGTTCTCCTCGGAATTCGACGCGAACCGGCCGGTCAACCTGCGGGGAACGGTCGTCAAAACCGAGTGGGTGAACCCTCATTCGTGGATTCACATCGAAGTGAAGGATTCGCAGGGCAAAGTCACGAGCTGGGCGATTGAATGCGGCGCGCCGAACTCCCTGATGAGGCGCGGCCTGAACAAGAACTCGATTCCGATCGGCACCGAAATCGTCGTCGACGGCTTCCAGGCGCGCGACGGTTCGACGACGGCCAACGCCAGGGACATCACCACCCCCGATGGAAAGAAGTTCTTCGCCGGATCGTCAGGCACCGGCGCGCCATACGAGAAGGAGCCGCGCTGAGGGCACTGGTGTTGACGCAGTTCCGTCGCGAATCCGTAATCCGGTGGCCGGGTCGCGCTGCGAGGACCGCCGTGGACCGCGTGACGCGAGCTCCGTGAGCTCGCGGATCCCCACCGTCTTCTCGCGCGACCGTGGATCCTGAGACGGCCACCTCCAACGGCTTCGCGCCAGAACCGCGTCAACAGCAGCGCGTCTTGGTGTGCCCGATGAGTTGAGTCGTCGCGCGTCTCCCCCCGGTTCAGCCTGAATGCCGGCTCACGGCATCAAGGGCGTCTCGACCAGTCCCGTAGCGCCTTCGGCACCATCTTTCGAGCGGCTTTTTCGCATCGGCTGCTGCACACGCGCACCAACACGTCCTCACCGGCGCGCGCCTCCTCGGAATTGTCCGGGGTGACAATGCAGAGGGCAACCTCTTCCTCGTCGCTCATCGGCAAAGGAAGCACGCGACCCTTGAAAACATCGAGCCTAGCTCGATCGGCGACCTTGAAGCCGACCCAGCGCCCCTCGGTGTCCTCGACCTCGAGCCCACACGCTGCGCATTGCGCTGAGGCCTCTGCCAGATCCTGGAGGTCGACCTGGGTCTGTGTGAGCGGCTCCTCCGGCGTCAGATCGTAAACTGCGTCATTCAGCTCGACGTCAAACCATTCTTCGAAGATCTGCCGTGTGCGGGGCTGGGGCCAGCGCGCTTCGTCAATGACCCAGGCGCCCAACTCGGCGGCGAAAATCTCCTCCCAGAATTCGTCGAGCAGCGCCTCGAGGTCAGGCTCCTCCATCGTCTCCGGAACGAGATAGACCGTTCGCTTCTGGCGGGACAGTTCGTCGGTCAGCTTGATTTCGCCGTCGTCCGGTTGATTGGCCCAGTCGAGATAAGGACGCTTACGCGAGACGAACAGCGCATGGCGATAGAGAAAGGACATCCTCTACGGGAGCGCAAGCGCGGTTACCGTATTGGTCGCAACGATCGCGACGTATTGCCGGCCGCCGGCCTGGTATGTCAGCGGGCTTGCCCGGACGCTGCGTTTCAGCTCGTACCTGAACAGTTGCTTGCCCGACCGCGCATCGACGGCAAATAGATCCATGCCGCTCGGCTGGAACACGAGGTCGCCGGCCGTGACCAGGTTCCCTCCGTTGGTCGTGCCCGGAAGCTCCACGTACCACACCTGCCGTCCGGTTGCCGGCTCGTAAGCCGTGAGCGCCTGCGTAGGCGTCACTCCGGCGTCGGCACGCTCGCCGATCACACCGAAGTGGCCCTGGTTGCCGGGACCGGGCTGCAACGTGTCGCCGACCGGCTTCACCTTGATCGACCACGCGTCGTTCTTACCCGTGGCGTAGAAGAGTCCCGTCCGGGGGCTGAACGATGGCGAGCCGTAGTTGGAGCCGCCGGTGTTCCCCGGAGCGGTGATGACGAACTCATTCACCTGGTAGGGGTGAAAGCTGGGTCGGTACGCGCTTCGCAAGCTCGGGATCCTTCACGATCGGGTACGTCGAACAGAACGGCGATAGCGGCAGTCCGGACGACGTGTATGGGATCGGCTGCGTCGGCCACACCTGCTCGCCAGGCACGTCGGTCTGGGTCGGCATCGCGGTCTCGACGATCGGATTCAGCGGCTTCCCCGTCTCGCGGTCGAAAAAGTACGCGTGACAGTTCTTGCCGAGAGAGCCGACGCCCTTGATGGTCCTGCCGTTGAGCGTCGTGTCGAACAGCACGGGCCCGGCGGCCAGATCCCAGTCCCAGATGTCGTGATGAATCGCCTGGAAGTGCCAGGCCAGCTTCCCGGTGTCGAGCCGGAGGGCGAGAATAGAGTTCGTGAACAGATTCATGCCCTTCCGTGACGAGCCGTCGTAGTTGGGCGTCGCATTCCCCGTGTTGACATAAATCAGCCCGAGCTCCGGGTCGATCGCCGGCTGGACCCAGATGCCGGCACCATAGCGGGCGCCGCTGAAGCTGTCCTTGGTGATCTCCCATCCATCGTCCTGAGGACCCTGCGGGACCGTGTTGAACACCCACTTGATCTTTCCCGTGATGCCGTCCACGGCGACGACCAGGCCGCCAGGCAGCAGGCTGTCCGAAAACGGCATGCCCAGGTAGAGCGTGCCGTTGAAATAGGACGGCGGCGTCGTCATCGAATAGCCGAGTGTGGTTGGGTCGAAATCCGACGGGTACTTGCCCGGGTACTTCAGCCGGAGTGCGTCGCTGACGATCGGGACCACCCCGCCCTTGCCGAACGACGGCACGGGCTTGCCGGTCCTGGCGTCGACGGCGTACAGCTCGGAATTGCCGAAGGCATAGATCCGGCCGTCGCCGTACACCGGGCCGCGGCCGCTGCCGCGAAACGCCGGATCGGCCCGGAACGTCCAGACCTCCTTGCCGGTTGCCGCGTCGAGCGCGAACAGCTGCGAGCCCGAGTTGAAATACATCACGCCCTCGACGACGAGCGGGGTGACCGCGGAGATGGGCGGCGCTCCGGGCAGCTGGAAGGACCACTTCACCGCCAGGCGGCTCACGTTGGAGGCGTTGATCTCGTCGAGCGGCGAATAGCGGGTGCTGCGAACGTCCCGGTTGTGCATCGGCCAGTCGGCCGCAGGCGGCGCCGCGCTCCCCCGACCCTGCTGGCCCAGCGCCCCGATGCCTGCCACCGTACACAGCACCGCGGTCGCGAACGTCGTTCGGAGGAGATTGAAGGTCATGGCGGCCGAATCCTAGCACGCGTGCTCGCGCGTCGTGTCCGTCTTCAGGCGGACGTGTTTGAAATTATGGCCCTGGCTGATGGTGCTACACGTGGCCGTCGCGTGCCGCCGCGGTTAGGCCGCGTACCACAGCACTGCAAAAAAGTGACACGTCGTGCCCATCAGTACGGACATGTGCCAGACGAGGTGCCCGTACCGCAGGCGTTCCGCCGCGTAGAAGGCAATGCCTGCGGTGTAAGCGAGGCCCCCAGCGATGAGCCACAACCAGCCCGCCACGGGCACGTGAAGCCACAGGGGTCGAATCGCGATGAGCGCAAGCCATCCCATGCCGATATACAGTGCGGTCGACAACCGAGGGTACCGGATGCCACCCAATGACTTCAGGGCCACTCCGAGAACCGCCAAGCCCCATACGACGCCAAGCAGGGTCCAGCCCCAGGCGCCGCGCAGCACGCCAAGTGTGAAGGGCGTGTAGGTCCCCGCAATGAGCAGGAAGATCGCACTGTGATCGATAACCCGAAACACACGTTTCGCCTTGTTCCTCGGCAAGGCGTGATAGAGCGTCGAGGCTAAGTACAGCGCGATCACGGTTCCCGCGAACACGCTCGCGCCGACAATCGCGACGACGCCACCACGGCGAGCCGCGGCCAGGACGAGGAATGGAGTCGCCACGAGCGCCGCCAGTAAACCGACCCCGTGGCTCACGCAATTCGCGATTTCCTCTCCGACGGAAGGCAGGCGGCTACGAGTTGAAACGGCGTCATTCATGGCTTCCGTCTTTCGGTCAACGAGCGCTGAACCGTGAGCGGAACGTCCTCGATTATTCGCCGGCCGGCGCGCCGCCGAACCACGTATAACCTGGGCTCGAGCCAGCAGACATCGTAGACGAGGTGACGCCAACCCGTCGGAGTGTTTCGCCGGTCTCGAGCGCCGAGCTTGGGACTCGTGAGGGGATGCGAGTGAAACAAGCCGATGACACGCAATCCGCTCGCCTTAAGAGTCCGACGGCAGTCCGAAATGTCCTCCCTTCGAAGTTCCCACCGGCAGGGTTGAAGGGCGCGATTTCTGAGAAACTCAAGGCGTAGGTCGCGAGGTTCTGCCGGATCGATGACGAGCAGGCCCACTACCTCGGACTGATTCACGCGTTGAGCATGCCACGCACGACGAGACAGTCGTCGGAATTCCCGATATGGAAGATTAAAAGACCCTGTCACGTCAGACGGCCGGATTGTCGGACCATCGTGGTCGTCATGGCTGGCGTCCGTACGGTGTGGCATCGAGAATCTCGGGTATCCGATCGCCATCGACATCCTCCCACCCGAACAGAATCGGCGGAACGATGAACGGTTGATGGGTGGCTTGACCATGACATCGGGGTGCCCAATCGTGCGATCCGGGCCACCCCCAGTGATGAGCCACCTCGTGGTGATAAACGGCATTGGCGACATTGACCCATTCCGCGGCGGTGAGCGCCCGCGACCATCCGCCGTAGTTACCCAGATATACAAAGCCGTCTTCGCCGGCAAAGCCGCCCTCGGATCGCGTCGGATCCAGGTTGATGGACACGATGAATTGATAGGGCGCCGTCTGAAGCCCGCTTCGCTCGGCCGCAGCGCGAACAGACGCAGGGCTCCTTGCATCAGCGATGTCGCCGACGTTGACGAGCAGATTTGTGTTGTCGAACGAGACAATGGGCTGCGGAAACCCCCGCGCGGCGGCCAGGGCAGCATGATCGTGATTGATCTTCATCTGCGCCGCTTCCCAGTTCCGGAGGCTAGAGTCGCCCACCGTTGCGGGATGCCTCGCGATGACGACCAGCACGCGAAACGTCCCCGCGGGGAGAACAACCGACTCTACTTTAGACTTCCGTGTGACCACGTGACCGTTGGGTGTCGTAAACAGGTAGAGCAACCTGCCTGAAGTCGGAGAAGTTCGAAGGTAGGCCGTCGTCGTGAGATGCGGCGCGTTGCAGCCCGACAGGTCGTAGATCGCGGGCCGCGTGATCACTTCACTGAACTCACGGGAGTAGGCGGCGGTCACTGCGCTCTCCACCGAGTCAGGCGGATTGTTCGGTGGACCATCTACCGCGGACGGCGCATTCCGTGCCGCCGCGGAGTCGGTTTGACCAGTGCTGCCTGCCGCGAAAGTAGATCCCATGAGTCCGACGACCAGCAGCACAGACCGAAACTTCTCGTGCATTGTCGTGGTCCGTCTAACGCTTTGCCGCTCACCTGCGGCACACGCGAGTCAACGATAGCACCGAGCGCGAGAGGCGCGCGCGTAGCGTCCGCCTTCAGGCGAGTTCCGCGCCCGAGGTCTTCTTCGCGTCTTCGCGCCTTCGGGGTTGCATTCCTGCCACCCGGTTTGACAGCGCTAGGCCAGGACCCGTAGCCTCTTCCGGCGATGAGCGTGTGGAAACGGTGGCTGCAACAGCCCCAGCGCGTGTGGCTCCGGCGAGCGCTGTTCCAGGTCCATCTCTGGACAGGCCTCGCCCTCGGCCTCTACGTGGTCGTGTTGAGCGCGACCGGCAGCGCGCTGGTCTACCGCCGTGAGCTGGTGGCGCGCTTCAGGACGCCGGTCCCTCTCGTCGACCAGACGGCGAAGCGGCTCTCGATCGACGAGGTGCGTTCGATCGTCGAGCGCGAGTACCCCGGCTACCAGATCACCGACATCAAGGAAGCGATCACGCGCCGGACCGCCGTCGTCAACGTTTACGTGGAACGGAACGGCGAAAAGACGGAGCGGCTGTTCAACCCCTACACCGGCGAGGATCTCGGCGACGCCTTCACACGCGGCGAGCGCGCCGTGCTGTGGAGCGTGCGCCTGCACGACGACCTCCTCTACGGCACGTCCGGCCGGTACTGGAACGGCGTTGCGAGCGCGTTCGTGACGCTTCTGTGCCTCACCGGCGCCGTCGTGTGGTGGCCTGGCAGTGCCCGGTGGCGGCGGAGCCTGTTTGTCAGGGCGGGCAGCGGATGGCGTCGTCTCACGTGGGACCTGCACAGCACGATGGGCGCGTGGTTGTTCCTGTTCATCCTAATGTGGGGCGTATCGGGGTTCTACATGGGCGTGCCGGGGCCTTTCACGGCTTTCGTCGACTACATCTCGTCGCCCGATCCCGAGATGATGGGCGACAGGCCGGGCGATCTCGCGCTGGCGTGGCTGAGCCGACTGCACTTCGGCCGCTGGGAGAGCGGAACGCTCAAGGCGCTCTGGGCGCTGATCGGACTGGCACCCGCGATGATGTTCGTGACGGGCGCGATCATGTGGTGGAATCGCGTGGTGCGTAAACGGCCCGCGCGCAATGCCGCCGAGTCCCGGATCGCCGAGCCCCTGTAGCCGGCAAACGCCAGCGCGCTTCTCCCCACGTTTCTCCTACGCCGTGAGGGTTTTCTGCCCCCATCCGTGCGTTACCGGATGAAAGGGGCACATCCTGTGACCACACGCATCCTGCGTCTGCTCTCGGCGCTAAGCGTCGCGCTCATCCCAACCATCCTTTTTCAACAGTCGGTCCGCAGCCAGTCGTCCGCGATGGAGCTGGTGAGCGTCAACATCAGCGGCACCGCCAGCGGCCTTTCTGGCGCGACGGCGCCTGAGCCCTTCAGCACGGGCGATCCGAAGCTGCGGACCCACGTCGCCGGCGATGGCCGGTACGTGGTCTTCGAGAGCAGCGCCGTCCAGCTCGTGTGCACCGACTTCAACACCTTTGCCGACGTCTACGTCCGCGATCGGCAAACAGGCGCCAACACCGTCGTCAGCCTCACGTCGACCGGCCTGGCGTCCAACAACCACTCGTTCGACTCAGGCATCACGCCCGACGGAAGGTTCGTCGTCTTCGGCAGCCAGGCCACGAATCTCGTCCCCGGTGATACCAACGGCTTCCTCGACATCTTCGTTCGCGACCGCGAGGCCGGCACCACCGAGCGCGTCAGCGTGTCCTCCGGCGGAGCGCAGGGCGATATGCACTCGTTCCATCCCACGATCAGCGCCGACGGCCGATACGTGTCGTTCGTCAGCTTTGCCGGCAACCTCGTCGCCGGCGACACCAACAACCGGGAGGATGTCTTCGTACACGATCGTCAGACGCTCACGACCGAGCGCGTCAGCGTGGGAAACGCCGCCGAGCAGGCCGAGGGCGGCTCGCACAGCGCCGACATCAGCGCCGACGGCCGCTACGTGTCGTTCACCAGCACGGCGGGCAATCTCTTCCCCGGCGTCACCGGCTTTTTTACCGGCATCTTCGTCCGCGACCGCCTGCTCGGCACGACCACGCTCGTGAGCGTCAACGCGACCGGCGGCGTGCCCAATCGCGGCTCGCGGGAGCCGGCGATCAGCGCCGACGGCCGGTATGTGGCCTACTCCAGCAACGCCACCGACATCGTCGTGCCCGACACGAACAACGGCTTCTTCTCGTCCGTGTTCCTGCACGACCGGCAAGCCGGCACGACCGAGCTCGTGGGCGTGTCGTCGAATGGCACGCAAGGCGATCGCGATCACCGCAAGCCGTCGGTCAGTGCCGACGGCCGGATCGTCGTGTTCACCAGCTGGTCGACCAACCTCGTCCCCGGTGATACCAACGACAACTGGGACCTCTTCCGGCGCGACCGGCTGCTCGGCACGACGGAGCGCATCAGCCTGCTGACGCAGGACGGATCCATCAGCGCGGACGGAAGCGCGATCTACCTCGTGACCGCTTCCCGGCTGGTGCCGAACGACACGAATATCGCGTCGGATGTGTACGTGTTTGCCGAGCCGGTGCCAGCCGCAACGCCCGGCATCTCGTTCTCCGCCGCACACTATGGCGTTGCGGAAGAGAACGGCCCGGCAACGATCACCGTCACGCGCACCGGGAACGTCTGCGCGGCGGCGAGCGTCGAGTATTCGCCGACAGACGGCAGCGCTGCCGGCGGGGAGGACTATGTCCAGGAGGGCGGGACGGTCCACTTCGCCGCCGGCGAAACGGCGAAGACTTTTTCGGTTTTCATCACCGACGACTCCTCGGACGAGCCGGACGAGACGGTGAACCTCGCGCTGAGCAACGCGGCAGGCGCAGCGCTCGGAACACCAAACGCGGCCGCCCTGACGATTCTCGACGACGACGAGCCGCCGGCCAACACGCCGCCGGTAGCGGTCGATGATGCCGCCGCTACCTCTGAAGACACGCCCGTTGCGATCGCCGCGCTGGTCAACGATAGCGACGCCGACGGCGACCCGCTCGCGATCGCCGGCTTCGGCCAGGGCGCTCACGGCGCTGTGGCACAGAACGCCGGCACGTTGACCTACACGCCATTGAACAACTTCCACGGCGTAGACACGTTCGGGTACTTGATCGGCGACGGCCGCGGCGGCACGGCCACGGCATCGATCCACGTGACGATTGCCGCGGTGAACGACCCGCCGGTCGCGGCCGCCGATGCGTACACGACCCCCCAAGGCGCGCCGCTCATCGTGCCGGCGGCGACAGGCGTGCTGGCCAACGACTCTGATATCGATGGAGACGCTCTGGCCGCCGTCGCCATGGCAGGGCCTGAACAAGGGTCGGTGGCGCTCGCGCCGGATGGGAGCTTCAGCTACTCACCCCCGGCGGCATTTACTGGTCCGGTCACATTTACCTATCGAGCCTTGGACCCCGGTCAGGCGGCGAGCAACGATGCGATCGTGACCGTCGTGGTCGAGCCCACCCAGGTACGGCTGTCGACGGGCCGGCCGGTTATCCCGGCCCGGCTCCACCGCATGTCCTCGATCCCGCGTCCGTTCATCGGCGAGCCGTTCGCCGTGAATCGGCGACTGGCGCTGATCGAGAACGACACCGTGCCCTGCGTGGAAGTCGACACGATGGAGGTCACGCGTTGCGAATTCCTCGTCGCGCCGGCGTTCGACGGCCCACGGCGGCTGGCCGTCGCCAGCGGCGACTGGCTGGAAGATCGGGACGGACGTCGCTACGCGATCGTCGGGCAACCGGTCACCCGCGATGGATCATGGAGCGCCGGGGCCTTCATCGTCGGCACGGTAGCGGAGGCGGATGGCCGGGTTCCGGCGCTCGGCGCTACCGGTCGAGACATGTCCAGCACCCCCGAGGGAATGATCATGGCGGACAACTGCGTGCTGGAGATTCCTCAATCGGAGACCAACGTTTCGGGACAGTTGCTGCTGAACTACGCCACGCGCTACATCGGCACCACGACGCTGGTCCATCCCGATCAAGCGCTTCTGGTCTCGGTCGATCCCGAGAAGGGAATTGCGTGGTACACGGGAACTGGGGCGGCGCTGAACGATACCGGTGGAGTGGAACGAGCGATTGACGGCACGTACACCGGTGGCGCCACCGGGTGCCACTACATCGAAGTCGGTGGCGTCCAGGTGCCGGCGGGCAAGAGGCCGTCGACGAAATCGTTCCCGGCGCCGGGCGTCGTCAACGTGAACTCGCGCATCAGATGGCTCCCGGCCAATCCCTACGTCAATATCGCCAACGACTCGCCGTTCGATCCGCGCATCGGGCCGGCGCCGCGCGCGGCGTTCACGTGGGGCTTCGGGGTCAACACGCTCTTCCTCGACGCAGGCGCAAGCCAGGGAGACATCCTCTTCTATCTCTGGGATGTGCGCTGGTTCGTGAGACCGAGTCTGGCGCCGACACGTGTCTCGAGCGTCGAAACATCGCCGTCGGCCGAGTTCTCGTTTGCCTTCCCGGGCGTGCCCGGGCCGTACAGCCTGGTCCTCGTCGAACTGACCGTGGTCAGCCGGGACGGACAGATCCATTCGTGGGGGCAGTCGTTCAACCTCCCGCGGCGTAACCCGTTCCCGACGATTCCCGGTGTCTCGAATCCTCAGTGACGCATCGGGCCGGCGCTCACTAGCAGCGGGGCGCCGTCTCATCATCGTCGCGGTGAGCCTCGCGGTCGTCCCGCTGGTATCTGCTGGCCAGCCGGGCGACGGCCGGCGACTGATCGCCGAGCGCCTGCCGAGAGTGGCGCACCAGGGCGGCCCTTTCCTGCGCACGCCCGTGATCACGACGGTGACATTCGCCGGAGACGAGCCGTCCGTCGTCGAACGACTGGAGTCGTTCGGCGAGCTGATCGGGCGGTCGGCCTGGTGGGAAAAAGTGATGGAGGGCTACTGCGAGGGTGCGAAAGACTGCGTCCGCGCCGCGCGCGGGGGTCGGCGGATCCGCCTTCCGCGGCACCTTCCCCCGCATGTCAGCGACGTGCAGATCGAGGCCCTGCTCGAAGACGAGGCTCGGACGGGAGCGCTGACCGATCTCGAGCGCGACGCGCTGGTGCTCGTCTACCTTCCTCCCCGGGTTGGCCTCAGTGACGCGTTCAACCCCTTCTACTGCGACGGCGGCCCGCGCGGGTTCCACCGAATGCTGCGGACCGCACGCGTCTCGTTCCCATTCGCGGTCGTCCCCCGCTGCGGCGATGAGGCGGAAACGACCGCAACAGCGAGCCACGAGATCGTCGAGGCGGCAACGAACCCTGATCCGAGCAGGCCCGGATTCCGGCTCCCCCAGGGCTCCGCGGCGTTCGCGTTCGCCGCTGCCGGCGGCGAGCCCGTGGACCCGTGCCGCCTGCTGAACTTCGACCGCCATCGGATCGACGAGAGCGGATTCCGCATGCAGCGGGCGTGGTCGAACCGGTTGGCTGACGCCGGAGGGGACCCCTGCGCGCCTTCCGTGCGCGATCGTCCGTTCGTCGCGCTCGTGCCACGCACGCCGGTCGTGCGGCTCGACGCGGAGGGTGCCACCGCGTCCATCACACTGAACGCTGCATCCGATCGCCCGGTAGAAAGCTGGGCCGTGTCGGCGATCGACGTGACGGGTGAGCAGGAGGGCCGTCAGTACGTGGAGGCGCGGTTG
This sequence comes from uncultured Acidobacteriota bacterium, assembly GCA_963825245.1. Classification (GTDB taxonomy): domain Bacteria; phylum Acidobacteriota; class Vicinamibacteria; order Vicinamibacterales; family CAVVIG01; genus CAVREM01. Next base: position 425,776 of record CAWGSJ010000003.1, on the reverse strand, counting down.
GACAAGACGAGCGTCGCGAGCGGCGATGTCGCGTTGCTGACGATCCGCGTCGTACGCCTCCACCCGCGGCAGATCTCGATCGTTGGCCTCGTGTCGCGTGTCGGCACGCACGCGCACCTGTGGCCCATCGCCGTCAGCATGCGTTGATTAGCGTAGGGTCATTGCTGTCGGGACTGCGTGGCGGCGCGCTCGTCGTCCAACAGCCGCTCGCCCTTCATGATCCCTTCGAACGCGTAGTTGCCCTCGTGGCACGCGTACTCGTAGAGGTGATCGTCGGACTTGGCCGCGGCCCACGAGTACTCGCCCGTCCACGGGCGCGCCCACGTCGACGGATCCTCGACGGTGAAGCGGTACAGCAGCGAGCCGTTGTCGACGCGATTGAAGCGCTCGGTCACCTTCAGCTTCTCGGACGCGCCGCGGAACCGCGTCTTGTCCGTGAAGTTGGTGGTCTCGACGACCAGCGTGTCGCCTTCCCACCGCGCGATCGAGTCGCCCATCCATTTGCGGATGTTCTCGGGCGCGTGGGTCGTCTTGAACGGGATGACGCGGGCGTCGTGCACCATCTCGACCAGGATCACGACGTGCGTCGGCGTCTGGACGATCTGCTTGAAGTTGTTGTAGAGCACCGAGAGCATCGGCGGGCCTGACGTCGACCCGAACCCCATGATGCACCGTTCGCCGAGCGGCCGCTGCTCGGGATTGTCGTAGGCGCCCGGCGCCCTCGTCTCGACGTTCTCGGGCGCGTCGGACGTCGGCGTCGCGCGCAGCCGAGCCGAGTTCCGCTTCAACGCTTCCGGCAGCGTCGGCGGAATCTTGCCGTCGGGCGGGTCGACGATCATCGAGGTGCGGTACTGGCCGTCGACCTTGTTGTAGGTATCGCCCGGATCCACCCAGAAATTGTTGTAGCCCCCGACGTTCCCCGCCGCGCCCGTCGAACCGTCGCCGCCGACCGGCGGCGCCTGTCGGTTGCCGTCGCTCGGTCGCGCACGCACTTCGCGCCGGGCGGCGTTGGCGCCTTCGAGCTTCCTGACTTCGGCCTCGGTCAATGTCAGCCGACCCTTCGCTTCGTCTGGCCGCTCGAGTGGCGTCATGGTCGCGAGATTCCAGAGCCCCTGAAGATCCGGATGTCCCCAGGGAGTCTTTGCCGTCGACTTCGATTGAGCGCCAAGACCGATGGACAGCAACGACCCGATTGCCGTCGCCACCACTCCCGCCGCCGCGACGTTTCGCATAGCCATACGAATTCCTAATTCCTAATTCCTAATTCGAAATTACCGCGGCGGACCTGAGAGGTCCGCCCTACTACTGCTGTCTGCTCACCTGCTTGGCAGCCTCCGCCGCTTCGGCCTCGAGCAGACGGGCGCCCTTCATGATGCCTTCCATCGCGTAGTTGCCCTCGTGGCACGCGTACTCGTAGAGCTGATCGCCGGGCTTGGCAGACGCCCAGGTGTACTCGGCCGTCCACGGACGCGGCCACGTCGTCGGGTCTTCGATGGTGAACCGATAGAGGAGCGTGTTGTCGGGCAGGCGGCTGAACCGCTCGGTGACCTTCATGTCCACCGAGGACCCGCGGAAGCGCGTCTTGTCGTTGAAGTTCGTGGTCTCGACGACGAGCGTGTCGCCTTCCCAGCGGGCGATCGAATCGCCCATCCACTTGCGAACCGACTGCGGCGCATGCGTCGACCGGAACGGGATGATCCGCGCGTCGTGGTTCATCTCGGTCAGGATCATCACGTAGTCCCTGGTCTGCACGACCTGTTTCAGGTTGTTGTAGAAGTAGGTCGGCAGCATCGGCGGCCCGGACGTCGAACCGAAGCCGATGATGCAGCGCTCGCCGAGCGGCCGCTGCTCGATGTCGTCGTAGGCGCCGGGCTGCGTGGTCTGCACGTTCTCGCCCGCGTCGGACGTCGGCCGCGCGCGCTGCACCGACTGGTTGTTGCGCTTCATCGCTTCGGGCAGCGTCTGCGGGACGCGGCCGTCGGGCGGATCAACCACCAACGACGTGCGCAGCTGGCCGTCGACCTTGTTCAGCGTCTCGCCCGGATCGATCCAGAAATAGTTGTAGCCGCCGACGTTGCCATAAGGGCCCGCGGTGCCGTCGCCGCCGACCGGCGGCGCCTGACGATTCCCGTCGCTCGGTTGCGCGAGCTTGTCGCGTGCGGAAGCCTGCTGCTTCTCGAGGGCGCGAGCTTCCTCGACAGTCATCGTGAGCCGGCCCTTGGCGCTCGCGGGCCGCTCGACCGGCGTCATCGTCCCGACGTTCCACAGACCCTGCAGGTCGGGATGACCCCAGGGAGTCCGCGGACTATTTCCGCCGGATCCCTGGGCCGCCAGGTTGCCCGACAGAAGCACAGCGATTCCGACGGCAGCCGCGGCCGCACCGGCGACCTTTACAAATCGACGCATCGGGTAGTCCTCCAGCAAATCACGGCGGTTCTCTCCGGCTATCTTAAGACAAGAATCGGGCTATCGGGTAATCGAGTAATCGGGTAATTGGTGAGCGGAAACGATTGATTTCCTCAATCAATCCCGCAGTGACCAATTACCCGATTCCCGACTATCCAATAACCCGATTACCCAATTACCCGATTACCCGATTGTCTAGCGCTTGTACATCAGCTCCTGGCCAGTGGACTCGCCCGGGGCGAACCATGCTTGAATTCGCCGCGGCGACCCGTCGGTCAGCGGGGGCCCGAGCACGATCTCGTAGTGATCGCTCCGGACCGTCCGCGAGATTGGCCTCGTCATCAGCATGGCGTACGGAACACGGTTCGCGTTTGTCACCTGGAGAATGCTGTTCGCCGGCTTGCGGAAGATGTAGGTTCCGGGCCCCAGCGAGACGCCAGGCAGTGCGACCGGGCCGCTGAACGTCAGGTGGTGCTCACCTGGCGAGCCGCCGACCGTCCCCTGGACAGTGACCGAATCGCGGAACTGCGACGGCGGCTCCTTCGCCCCGGCCGCCCCGCCGACGAGCACCAGGGCGCCGAGTACCACGCCTACGCCGAGTCTGTGCTTCACCTGCATAACCCCTCCTTACGAATGACGCTGGTTCCGCTCACTCACAGAGGCGGGAATCAGGGGAGAAAACTGGAAGGGGGCTGGGGGCTGGGGGCTAGAGGCTAGAGGCTAGAGGCTGGAGAACAGGAAGACGCCGGGCCTTGGGCCTTGAGGGCCCGGCGTCTTCAAGCGGCCGCTGACGACGGTGTCAGGCGTCAGCGTCCCGCTTTCGGATACATCAACTGCTGGCCATTTGACTCGCCGGGAGCGAACCACGCCTCGATGCGGCGTGGCGAGCCATCGGCCAACGGTGCGCCGAGAATCACTTCGTAGTGATCGCTCCGCGATGTCCGCGCCGCAGACACCGTGCTGAGCATCGCGTACGGCTTACGCCTGGCGTTGGTCACGAGCAGGATATTTCCGGCCGGACGGCTGAAGATGTAGGTTCCGGGCGCGAGCGCGACGCCGGGCAGGGCCACTGGCCCGCTGAACGTCAGGTGGTGCTCCTGCGCGGAGCCTCCGAGGATCCCCTGCACCGTGATCGATTCACGGATCTGCGGACCCTTCGCGCCGGCGCCGACGCCGGTGATCACCCACGCGCCGACGACGAGCGCGACCGCGACGCTGCGCTTCACCTGCTTCATAGCCTCTCCTCCTGGTGGGCGGTGTTTCCGCTCACACCCAGAGGCGGGAACCGGCGGCGAAAACTGGCATCGCGGATTTGCCGGCCGTTTACAACGCGCACTGACGCCGACCAACTTTCCCAGGCCGTCTCCCGTCATAACGCGTGTTGCCGCTGAAGGAACCGTCCCCGAACGATGTCGTCTAAGTTCGTGACCACACGGGCCGCTTCGCCATAAGGAAACTATGAGGAAGCTTGCGGCAGCAGCCTTCGGCGGCCTATTCGGAATCATCGTCGTCGGGGTCGAAGCACAACCGTCACAGCAACCGCCGTCCCCTGCTCCTGCGGCGATCGAGCGCGCGGAAGCGGTCCTTGCCGAGACGCGCAAGGCGATGGGCGGCGACAAGCTCGCGGCCGTGCGGACGATCGTGGCCACGGGCCGCACGCGGCGTGTGCGCGGCGACAACCTCGTCCCGATCGAGTTCGAGATCAACGTCGAGCTGCCCGACAAGTACGTCCGAAAGGACGAGGTGCCGGCGGAAGAGAGCCAGCCGACCTCGACCGGGTTTGTCGGCAACGGAATCGTCCAATTTCCGCTCGCGCCCGCAGGACGGGGGCGTGGAGACGCTCCTCCGCCCCCGCCCGCAGGACGTGGTCGCGGCGACGCCCCGGCCGCTCCGCCCGCGGGAGGACGAGGCCCGGCGGCGCCACCGACGCCGGAACAGCTCGAAGCGCAGCGGGCGGCGCGCCTCACGACCGTCAAGCAGGAGTTCGCGCGGCTGATGCTCGGGCTGCTGCCGTCCACGCTCGAAGCGTATCCGCTCACATTCGGCTACGCGGCTCAGGCAGCGGCGCCGCAGGGCACCGCCGATGTCCTCGACGTTCGCGGCACGGGCAACTTTGCGGCCCGTCTCTTCCTCGCCTCCGATACGAAACTGCCGATCATGCTCAGCTGGCAGGCGCCGCCGACGGCGGTCCTCGTCAGGACGCCCGGGGGGCCCGCGCCTCCCTCGGTCCCCCCGGGCGCCGTGTTCGTCGACGCACCTCCGCCGCCGGCAGCCGGCGCGAGCCCCGAGGCTTCCGCCGAATACACCAAGCAGGTCGCGGCGCTGCGGCAGAAAGCGCAAGCCACGCCTGTCGAATACCGCATCTACTACGCCGACTACCGCGACGTCGACGGCGTGAAGCTGCCGTTCCGGCTGCGGCGCGCCATCGGCGCCGACACGACCGAGGAAACGACGTTCGATCGGTTCCGACTGAACACGAAGATCGATCCCCGGAAGTTCGCCGTTCCGAAATAGTCACCCACGGAGAGCGGCATGATCGGGTTCCGTGCGCGATGCTTCAGCACCCCTGCATTCATCCTCGCCCTCCTGCTGCCAGCCGGCTTGCAGGCACAACCCGCTCGGACCGCGCGCGTGCAGGTCACCGTCGTCGATCCGAGCAGCGCCGTCGTTCCCGATGCCACGGTCGATCTCGTCGGGCTCGAGCAGGCGACGCAGTCCGTGACAGTGCCATCGGGCAAAACATCTGGCGCGGGCGTGGCGATCATCGAAGGCGTCGCGCCAGGCCGGTACAGCATTCGCGCCTCGTTCCCCGGGTTCGATCTCGGCTTGCTGCGCGACGTCCGGCTCCGCGCCGGCGACAACCGGCACGTCGTCGTCCTGCCGCTGCTACGGCTCGAGGATACGGTCACCGTCTCCCAGGACACGCAGGCCGCCGCGGCCGATCGCCGGCGGTCGGAGTTCGGCGTCCAGATCGCCGACGATCTGCTGCAGACGCTCGCCGACGATCCGCTGGAGCTGGCGCGGCAGATCGCCGAGCTGGCCGGACCCGATGCGATCGTCCGCGTCGACAGCTTCGAAGGCCAGTCGCTGCCCCCGAAAGCGCAGATCAAGTCGATCCACGTCGTGCGCGATCAGTTCGCCGCGGAGACGGCGCAGCCCGGCAGCACGTTCGTCGACGTCGTGACGCAGCCGGGCATCGGTCCGATCCGCGGGAGCTTGAGCTTCACGCTGCGCGACCCGTCGGCAACCGGCCAGAGCCGGTTCACGTCGACGCGCGCGCCCGAGGACTTCAGCAACCTGGCGGGAAACGCCGGCGGAAGCCTGGTCCGTGGCAAGACGAGCTTCTCCGCGAACCTGAACCGGATGTCGACGATCGTCACGCCGATCCTGAACGCGGCGCTGCCGGACGGCACGCGCGCCGAGACCCTGGACATCGAACAGCCCAACTCGCAGCTCAGCACCAACATCCTGGTCGACCACGCCATCACACGCGATCAGACGCTCCGCGTCGGCTTCAACTCGGGACTGTTCCGCATCGAGAACCTCGGCGTCGGCAACTTCGATCTGCCGGAGCGCGCTTTTACCAATGAGAACCTCCAGCGGACGATCCGCGTGCAGGAGGCGGGGCCGATCGGCCGCCGCACGTTCATCAACACGAGGCTCTCGTTCGGCTGGCTCGAGATCACGCAAACGTCAGCCGTCAACGCGCCCACGGTCATCGTGCAGGACGCATTCAACGCCGGCGGCGCCCAGCAGGGGCTGAACATCCGCGCCAAGCAGTACACCGTGATGTCGGACGTCGATCACGTGCGCGGCATCCAGTCGTGGCGGTTCGGAACCCAGATCGACGGCTTCCTGTTCAAGTCCGACAGCGTCTTCAATCAGCTCGGGACGTATTCCTTCAGCAGCCTCGACGATTACCGCGCCGGCCGTCCCGCGGTGTACACGCGCTCGATCGGCCGGCCGGTGGTGAGCTACTACAACGTGCAGGGCGCGGTCTACGTCCAGGACGACATCCGCGTCCACCGCGGGCTCACGTTCAGCCCGGGGCTCCGCTACAGCGTGCAGGCACAGGTCGACGACAAGATGGCGTTCGAGCCGCGGTTCGGTCTCACGTGGGCGCCGTCAGCCAGCGGCCGGACCACGCTGCGCGGCAGCGTCGGGCTCTTTCACAACTTCATGCCGCCGCCGATCATCGAGCAGTCGCTGCGCCTCGACGGCGAGAAGCAGCGCGAGCTCGTCATCATCAACCCGCCGTACCCCGATCCCGGGATCGACTCGGGGGCGGTGCCGCCGACCAACAAGTACGTCATCGGCGACTTCAACCTGCAGCGCAACCTGCGCTACAGCGCCGGCGTCGACCAGGTGGTCAACCCGCGTCTGCGCTTCAACGTGCTTTACAACTACGTCCATCAGCAGCAGCAGGCGCGCGGCCACGACCTCAACGCCGCGGCCGGCGGCGTGCGGCCGGATCCGGATTTCGCGAACGTCATCGAGATCATCACCGACACCCAGATCCGCCGCCACGAGCTGTTCGCCAACGCCACGTTCAACCTCGCGGCGCAGGCGCCTGGCGTCCAGCAGGCGCTGTTCAACTGGCGGCGGCTGAACATCAACGCGAGCTATTCGTTGATCGGCGCGCAGAACAACAGCGGCGGCCCGTGGGTGGTGCCGCCCACCGGCAACATCGAGGACGACTGGGGACCTGGTCCCGCCGATTCGCCATATCGCGTGCAGCTCATGGTGACCAGCTCGCAGGTCCGAAATCTCCAGGTCACCGGCACCTACCTGACCTACGCAGGCTTCCCCTACACCTGGACCACCGGCTTCGACGACAACCGCGATGGGTTCCTGAATGACCGGCCGGCCGGCGTCGGCCTGCGCACGCTGCGCGGCGATGGACAGCAGACGACCAACCTGCGCGTCGCGTACACGTTCAACATCGGCCGGTCCGCGACCGGCGAACCGAGCCAGGCGAACCGGTATCGCGTGCAGCTGTTCACGGTGGTCACCAACCTCGGGAACTACCAGAACCTCGGCGGGTACAGCGGCGTCGCGACGTCACCGTTCTTCCGGCAGCCGACATTCGCGACCAACCTGCGCAAGCTGGATTTCGGGTTCAGCGTGAACTTTTAGCTCGGGGCTCGGGACTCGGGCCTCGGGGGCTCGGCGAAGACACGAAGAGTGAAGGCAAGACTCGAAGGCGCGAAGAAACCAAGCTACGCCACGAAAACGAAGCACGAAAAGGATGGTCAGGATCCGATTGGGCCAAGGCTCGACAACTCCCCAGGCAAAGGCGACCGGCTTTGGATTTACAGTGCTCGGGATATCAGGGACTTCTTTGATCAAGTGGAATGGCGGCCGCGTTCCAGGCAAGACCTCAACCCGCAGCTGGGGGCGATCTCGTCACCTACGTCTTCGGCGGCATCGAGCGCGAGTTACGCGGGTATGCCTCGTACCCTCCGCGCGAAGTCGTTGAAGAACGCAGGCGCAAGCTCGGTCGTTGAGTTGCCGCCAACATCGCAATGGAGCCGACGCGGCGTTTGTCGGGCTGTGACGATGACTGGGTTTCGTGTTTTCGAGTTCTCGTGGCTTGGTTTTCTTCGCGTCTTCGCGCTTTCGTGGTTGCCTTTGTTCTTTTTCGTGTTTTCGTGTTTCCGCGCTTAGCCGTTCGCCTGCAGGTCCGGCTAAAGCCGGACCCTACGGTCGCGTGCTCTTCTTCACCGCTGCTTCCTCGGCCTCGAGCAGCCGCGCGCCGCGCATGATGTCGCCCATCGCGTAGTTGCCTTCGTGGCAGGCGTACTCGTAGATGTGGTCGTCGCTTTTCACCCAGGGATACTCGCCGGTCCACGGCGTCGCCCACGTGTCGGGATCGACGATGGTGAAGTTGTAGAGGATCGTGCCGGCCTCGGTGCGGCGAAAGCGCTCGATGACCTTCATGTTCTCTGACGACCCGCGGAAGCGCGTCTTGTTCGTGAAGTTGGTCGTCTCGACGACCAGCGTGTCGCCCTCCCAGTGGCCCACCGAGTCGCCCATCCACTTCTTGACGTGCGCCGGGACGTGGCCGCCCTTCAGGCGGATGATCCGCGCGTCGTGCACCATCTCGACCAGGATCATCACGTAGTCGGGCGTCTGCACGATCTGCTTGTTGTTGTTGTAGAAATAGTTCGGCAGCGTCGGCGGTCCGGACGTCGATCCGAAGCCGAGGATGCAGCGCTCGCCGAGCGGCCGGAGCTCGATGTCGTCGAAGGCGCCCTGGCCTTCCGGGGCCGCGCTCTCGGGCGCGTCGGACGTCGGCCGGACGACCGTGCCGCGCGCGCCGCGGTTGCGCTGGACGGCCGACGGCAGCATGGGCGGGATCTTGCCGTCGGGCGGTTCAACGATAATCGACGTGCGGTACTGCCCGTCGATCATGAAGGCGCCGCTGCCGCGATCGATCCAGAAATTGTTGTAGCCGCCGACATTGGCGCCGACCGGCGGGGCGTTGCGGTCCGGATTGCTCGGCCGCGCGCGCACCTCCACGCGCTGCTTCTCGGTGCGCTCGATGTCGGCCGCTTCGGCCGGCGTGAGCGTCAGCCGCCCGCCGACGTTGTCGGGCCGCTCGATGGGGGTCAGCGTTGCGGCATTCCACACACCCTGAAAGTCAGGATGGCCCCACGGTGTCCGCGACGTCGTCCAGGCGGCTCCCTGACGCTGCCCCAGCAGCGGCACGACGCCGAGAAACGCGAACACAACTGCAGCAAGCAGGCGCGCCGACGAGCTCTGGGAGATTCTCATGTCTGACCTCCGCAACCGCGACGTCTCAGCCCACCAGAATCTTAAATCTGAAATCTGAAATCTGAACGGTCAATTCACGCCTGGCAGGTAACCGGGAGGGATCTCTGGCGTATCTTCTTCCAGACCAATGGATACCTTCCGGGAGGTCTACGAGCGCCATTACCGGGCGGTTTACCAGATGGCGCTGTTCCTGACGGGCGTGCCGGACCAGGCAGAAGACCTGGCTGCGGACACCTTCGTCCGCGCCTGGATGGCGCGCGATCGCCTGCAGTTTGCGTCCGTCCGCGCGTATCTGCTGACCATCACCCGGAACCTCTACCGCGACCGCCTGCGAGCGGCGCGGCGCTTCGTCGAGCTCGAGGACGGAGTGATCGACGCGCAACCGAGCGCGGCGGCGCGGGTGGAGCAGGGATCGACGCTGCGCGACGTTCGAGCGCGGCTGACAGGTGTCGCGGCAGGCGACCGGCGCGCGCTCCTGCTCTATGCCGTTCGCGGAATTTCTTTGCGACCGATCCGGAGTTCGGCCGCATGGCCGCGAGGTTCCGGACGGCCGTGGATCGATCGCAGGCCAAAGGTGGGGATACCGAAGCGGCGCGCGAACGCCGCTCGTTCGATCGCGCGCGGGCGCGCCTGAAGCTGCGTCAGGCCGCGTTTGCCTGGACGTTCGGAGCGCTGCTGGCGTTCGGTATCGCGCTCGCCACGGGAATCACCGGCCGGTCTGGCGCGCCGAATCCGGGTGTCATCATCGGCGGCGTGTTCTCGGCGATGGCGGTGGCGACCTGGATCGCGTCGATCGTCGGCGACGCCGAGCGCTGGTCCCGCGCCTACGGCATCGATCAGCCGTAAACCAAAAACGCAGAAACGCCGGGACCAGCCGGGACCTTCAGATCCCGGCGGTCGCCGCGCGCTCTGCGTCAGCTCGTGCTGCGGCGTCGATCGTCGACTACCGACTCTCGACTACCGACTAACTACCGTCCCGGGTTCGCGCCAGGAGGCGGCGGTTCGGTCGCGTCGCGGCCGTCGCGCGGGGCGCCGGTGCCCGACGATCCCATGAACAGCTTCTTGCCATCGGGGAACGTGATGTCGCGGCCGTTCGCCCGCGTCGACCGATCCTTGCTCTGGTAGCCGTCGACCACCACGTCCGTGCCGATCGCCAGCGTGTTCTTGGTGATGCCGCGGCGCAACAGCGTGTTCGGCGTCCCGCCCTCGACCATCCACACTTCGGTGCCGCCGCCTTCTTTCGCGACCTCGACGTGGATCCACGCGTGCGGGTTCACGAGCTCGACCTTGACGATCTTGCCCTTGAGGAGGACGGGCCGGTTCGCGTCGAACTCCGCCCCAAACGCGTGGTGCGCTACGACCGGCACCGCCGTCGCGAACGTCAGCGCCGCGCCGGCTGCCACAACCATCAGTTTGTTTTTCATCAACATCGCCCTTTCATCCTCCACATTTATCGACGTCCGTCCGACTGCGCCTTGACCGCCGCTTCCTCGTCCTCGAGGATGCGGGCGCCCTTCATGATACCAACCATCGCGTAATTGCCCTCATGGCACGCGTATTCGTAGAGCTGATCGCTCGGCTTCCCCAGCGCCCAGGTGTATTCGCCCGTCCACGGCTTATCCCAGGTCAACGGATCCTCGATCGTGAAGCGGTACAGGAGCGTCTTGTCGTCGACCCGGTTGAACCGCTCGGTCACCTTGAGCTGTTCCGACGACCCCCGGAAGCGGGTCTTGTCGTTGAAATTTGTCGTCTCGACGACGAGGGTATCGCCCTCCCACCGGCCGATCGAGTCGCCGAACCAGTTGCGGATGCTCGACGGCGGATGTGTCGATCGGTTGAGGTAGACGATCCGTGTGTCATGAACCATCTCGGTGAGGATCATGACGTAGTCCTTGGTCTGCACGACCTGCTTCATGTTGTTGTAGAAGTAGGTCGGCAGCATCGGCGGACCGGATGACGAGCTGAACGCGATGATGCAGCGCTCGCCGAGCGGCCGCTGCTCGATGTTGTCGTACGCGCCGGGCTGCCGTGTCTCCGCGTTCTCGGCGGCGTCGGAGGTCGGCGTGGCCCGCAGCCGCGCCTGGTTGCGCTTCATCGCCTCCGGCTTCGTCGGCGGCACTCGCCCGTCCGGCGGATCGACGATCAGCGACGTGCGCAGCTGGCCGTCGACGCGGTTGTAGGTGTCGCCCGGATCGATCCAGAAGTAGTTATAACCGCCAACGTTGCCCGACGCCCCCGGCGAGCCGTCGCCGCCGACCGGCGGCGCCTGCCGGTTGCCGTCGCTCGGCCGGTCGAGACGCGCGGTGCGCTCCTTCTGTGCGCCCTCCAGATTCTTCGCCTCCTCGTCGGTCATCGTGAGGCTGCCCTTGAACTGCGGCGCCCGCTCGAGGGGGGTCATGGTCGCGGCGTTCCAGAGACCCTGGAGGTCTGGATGCCCCCACGGGGTCTTGGCACTGCTCGTCCGCGCTTGCTGCCCGGCGAGGGCCACCGGAATCGCGGCGGCAATCACCGCCGCGCCGGCGAGACGGAAGAAAGAACTACGCATTATGAAAGCAACCTTTCTGCGTCATCGCGGCAGCGGGGTCTTGCGCCACTGCCCGTACATCAACTCCTCGACGAACTCGACGCACTTGAATTCCATCAGCTGCGCGTCGCGCTCGACCCGGCGATACAGCGGGAAGCTGATCTTCCACGGCTTCGTGAACGTGTCGGCGTCCTCGATCGTCGCTTCGTACATCAGGTGATCCGCCGCGGTCCGCGTGTAGCGCTCGGTGACCTTCAGCTTGGCGCTGGCGAAATTGCCGGCGCGATCGAACCAGGCCTGGCCGTTGAACCCGGTCGCCGTGACCTCGAAGGTTTCGCCGACCCAGCGTCCGACCGACTGCCCCATCCACGTATCGACCGGCGCCTCGCCCGGGTCCTTGAGATAGACGTTGCGCACGGCGCCCGCGAACTCGTACGCCATGAAGAACGCGCTGTGGCTCTGGAAGATCTGGAACGGGAACGGCATGTAGTTCGCGCGCGGGACGCCCGGCAGGTAGCATTTGATTTCGGGATCGCGCTCGAACCACTTTTCGCGGTTTTCGTTCCTGATTTTCAGCGCTTCCGGCTTATACGGGATCTGTCCCCCGTCGACGATGCCCATGCCAGCCGGCACGGCACCGACGGCACCGAAGTACAGCACTTCCTTCGCCGGCAGCGGTCCGTACGGCCCCGGCCGCAACGCCATCGCGGGCCGCGCGACGTGCGGCTCGATGTCGTAGTTGGCCGTGTTCATCGCCTGCCAGATGCCGTTCAAGTCGGGGTGGCCATCCGCCGCGCGCGGCGCCTTGTACCCCGGCTGACCTTGGCCGACGAGTGGCGCGACGAGCACGCCCAATCCAATAACCAGAGTACAAGCGATCAATCCGCCCCGCAATACGTTTCGCATGGTAAGAGACACCTCCGCCTCGGCAGCGAAATATACAGCAAACACGGGCCATGTCAAGGTAGTTCAAGGATTTGGACCGAAACCCTGCCGCGCCGCAGTCCCTGCGGATCCTTAGTTGACTTCCGTGGTCGTCAGGTCAACTATCACACAATTTCATTCGCCGTCCGCCGATCGCGCCTGCACTCAGACGATTTTTCGTACGCAGCAACCGGCATCAATGAGGAGGCCTCCATGCGGCGATTCGTGTTGGCAGTGACGTTCGCGTGTGCAGCGGTGTTTTGCCTCTCACGCGACGCGGCGGCGCAGGAAGGCGCCAGCATCATCGGCCTGGTGCAGGACACCTCAGGCGCGGTGCTGCCGGGCGTCACCGTGGAAGCATCGAGCGACGCGCTGATTGAGCGCGTGCGCTCGGCCGTCACCGACGGCGCGGGCCGTTTCGCCATCATCAGCCTGCGGCCGGGCACGTACGTCGTCACGTTCACTCTTCCCGGCTTCAGGACCGTGCGGCGCGAGGGCATCGTCCTTCAAGGCAATTTCGCCGCGACCGTCAACGCCGACCTGGGCGTCGGCGCGCTCGAAGAGACGGTCACCGTCTCGGGCGCCTCGCCGGTCGTCGATCTGCAGAGCACACAGAACCAGTTCGTCGTGAACCGGGAAGTCCTGGAAGTGCTGCCGGCGACGCGCTCGATGCAGGGCGGCGCGAGCCTCGTGCCCGGCGTGAACTTTTTCAGCCAGGGCTTCGTGAGCACGATGTCGGTGCACGGGTCGGCGTCTTCCGATCAGCGCATCTACTTCGACGGCATGCGCATCGGGCAGAACCTGACCGGCACCGGCAGCCAGGCCAACGGGACCGGCGTGAACGATCTCGGCCAGGAGGAGCTGGTGTTCGACGCGGGATCTCAGTCGGCGGAAACCGCGCTCGGCGGGGTTCGGATGGATTCGATTCCGAAGGAAGGCGGCAACCGCTTCTCGGGCGCGTACCGATATTTCTTCTCGAGCGCCGGGTTGCAGAACGACAACATCCCTGACGATCTGCTTCAGTACATCAAAGAAGGCGACTCCATTCGAAAATCGTGGAACAGCAACTTCACGTTGGGCGGTCCGATCCTGCAGAACCGGCTCTGGTTCTTTACGGCCTTCCGGGTTTCCCAGAACGATAGTTATGTGGCGGCGATGGTCCTGCCGAACGGTGAGGAGCTGCGGCTCCCGAATGGCGATCGCGTGAATCGCGACAACCGCGTGGCGCCCAATGGCACCCTGCGTCTGACGTCGCAGCTGACCAGTCGCGACAAGCTGCGCGGCGCGTACTACAACTCGAACGGCCGGACGCAGCGCTACGACGTCGGCTGCACCGCCACGAGTGGCAACCGCGTCTCGTGCGTGGCGCCTGAAGCAGCCTACGCGCTGCCGACACCGATTCAGCAGTCCGGCGATGTGAAGTGGACGTCGACGGTGACCAACCGACTGCTCGTCGAAGTCGGCGCGTCATTTGGCGTCGCGAGCTATCGTTTCGAGTACCAACCGGAAAACGCGCCCCACGACATCTTGCACAACGACACGGCGACCGGATGGCGTACGGTCGCCTCGGGGACGCCGTACCAGGACTACCTCAGCACGGTGTGGAACGTGATCCCGAAGATTTCGTACGTGACCGGCTCGCACAACTTCAAGGCGGGGATCAACCTCGAGTGGGGCGATGACCGCAATTACATCGACAATCATGACTCCATCTCCACACTGTCGCTCAACAGCAGCCGGCCGCTCGCGTCGCAGGCGACCTCCGTCACCGTCCGCAACACGCCGGTGCGGCGCCTGAACGAGCTCAACGCCGACTCCGGATTCTTCGTGCAGGACCGCTGGACGATGACGCGGGTGTCGCTGTTCGGCGGCTTCAGATACGACTGGTTCAACGCCGGCTGGAGAGATCAGTTCGCACCGGCCAACCCCTTCGTCCCCGAGCGCACCGTCCCCGCGGCCGACTGCCAGCCTTGCTGGCAGGACTGGTCGATTCGGGCGGGCGCCTCGTACGATGTGTTCGGCACCGGCCGCACGGCGCTGAAGGTGTCGGTCGGAAAGTTCCTCGCCGCGAATGCCCTCGGCACCACGACCAGCCTCAATCCGCTCGGCGCGCAATCCGACACGCGCATTTGGACCGACCGCGACCTCAACGGCACCGTCATCGATGCCGCGGGCAACATTCAGATGAACGAGATCGGGGCGCCGCGCAACAGCGCCTTCGGTACGCCGGCGGGCACGCTGAAGATCGATCCGAACCTCGAACGCGGGAACAACTGGGAGGAAGCGATCTCGGTTCAGCACGAGCTGATCCGGAACATGTCGGTGACGGCCGGCTACTACCGCCGCCAGTTCTACAACATCGCGGCGGAACCGAACCTCGCCGTGGATCCCGTCCTCGATTACACGCCGTTCACTATCCGCGGACCGGTTCACCCGAATCTCCCCAACGGCGGGGGCGAGCTGATCACGCTCTACAACCTGAATCCGAACAAAGCGGGCGCGTCGAACGAATTCAGAATCAATTCGGACGGCCGGTCGCGGATCTACAACGGCTTCGAAGTGAGCGTCAACGCGCGCTTCCCGCGAGGGTTCGCGTTCGGCGGCATCACGACCGAGCGCGATGCGACGGATAACTGCGCGGACCTGACCAATCCGAACAGCCTCCGTTTCTGCAGCCGCACACAGCCGTTCCGAAGTCTCTACAAGGCGTCTGCGGGATACCTGCTGCCGTACGACGTCCAGCTGGCCGGATCGTTCCAGGCACGGCCAGGCATCACGATCGGCGCCGATTGGACCGTCGATAGCGCGACCTCGCAGGCCGCCGGCGGGCCGGCGCTGACCGGCGGGGTCAGCAGCATCACTGTCAACCTCGCCGAACCGGATTCGCTGTTCTACGATTACGTCTACACGAACGACATGACGCTCTCACGCGTCTTCCGTGTGCAGCGAACCCGGATTCGCGCGTTCGTGGAGATGTTCAACCTGCTGAACCTGTCGACGATCTACACGCGGAACGAGACCTACGGCACCGATACCCAGGGCAGGGTGCTCTGGTACAACCCGATCGACCTCGTGGCGAGCCGTCGGTTCCAGTTCGGGGCGCAGATCGACTTTTAGAACTCGGGGCTCGGTATTCGGGGCTCGGGATTCTTTTCGCGGACCTAAAGGTCCGCACTACCGCTGTTGTAGTGCGGGCCTTCAGGCCCGCCTGGACTGTTGTAGTGCAGGCCTTTAGGCCTGCCGTCCGAGTCCCGAGCACCAGCACCGAGTCCCGAGTACAAGAGCCCGGGATCCGGGAAAATCGCGTATCCTGTACCCCAGCATTTGGAGGCCGTGATGCGATTGAGACTCCAGGCGGTGACCATCGGAGCCGTGATGTTGGCAGCGCCGGCGGCGTGGGCCGCGGGGCCGACCTTCTCCAAGGACGTGGCGCCGATTCTGTACAAGAGCTGCGTCGAGTGTCATCGGGCCGGGGCGATGGCGCCGATGTCGCTGGTGACCTACGAGGACGCGCGGCCGTGGGCGCGCGCGATCAAGACGAAGGTCGCCAAACGCGAGATGCCGCCGTGGGGCGCCGATCCGGCGATCGGCAAGTTCGCCAACGACGTCAGCCTGAAGCAGTCGGAGATCGACACGATCGCCGCCTGGGTTGATGCCGGCGCACCCGAGGGCAATCGCGCCGAGCTGCCCAAAGCGCCGCAGTTCACCGAAGGCTGGTCGATCGGCAAGCCGGACCTGGTCTTCAAGATGACCGAGGCAATCCAGGTTCCCGCCGACGGCACCGTCCCGTATCTCTACGTCACCGTGCCGACCAACCTGAAAGAAGACATCTGGGTCCGCGGCATCGAGCTCAAGCCGACCGACCGCCGCGTCGTCCACCACATCATCAGCGACCTCGTCGAGGACGACGGCAAGGCGGATGATCCGAAGCCGAAGCTGGCGCGCGATCCGAGCCGCAAGGACATCGGCGGCGTCGGCGGCCTCGTTCCCGGACGCCTGTATCAGGTGATGGAAGAGGGCCTCGCGCGGAAGATTCCCGCCGGGGCTGACATCGTCCTGCAGATGCACTACACGACCATTGGTCGGACCGTGACGGATCAGACCGAAATCGGCGTGATCCTCGCCAAGGAGCCGCCGGCCAGGGTACGCGCCGAGGGCGGCGGGCAGATCCCGAACCCGCAGCTCGTGATTCCGCCCAACCATGCGAACTTCGAGGTCACCGCGCAGCGGGTGATCGACAAGGACACGTACCTGACCAACGTCTACCCGCACATGCACGTGCGCGGCAAGGACGTGAAGTACGTGCTCATCACGCCGGATGGCCGCGAGGAGACCGTTCTCTCGGTGCCGCGCTACGACTTCAACTGGCAGACCAGCTATCGGCTCGCCGAGCCGAAGTTCATGCCGAAGGGATCGACCCTGAAGGTCATCGCGCACTACGACAACTCGCGCGGAAACCGCTACAACCCGGATCCGTCGCAGGAAGTGCGCTGGGGCGATCAGACGTGGGAAGAGATGCTGATCGGCTACTACAGCACCGCCGACGCGCCGGCGCCGCGGGTGAATAGCACGAATCAACAACAGCAGGAGTAAGCTCGCTCGCTTCGCTCGCTCGCGTGTAATTTGGAATTGGGAATTATGAATTTGCAATTCGTAATTCCCAATTCTTTTTGTTTGCAACGAATTCCAAATCCCTAATTCCAAATTCTTAATTACATGATCACCATCGTTGCGCTGCTTTTGACCGCCCAAGCACCCCAGGCAACGGAACCCAACGGCCGCGCGCTCTTCGAGAACCACTGCACCTCCTGTCATGCCAGCAACGATCAGCGGATTCCGACCGTCGAGGAGCTTCGCGCGCGGACGCCCGAAGCGATCGTGACGGCGCTGACGGCAGGCGCCATGCAGGTACAGGGCGGTGAGTTGAACGCGGCCGAAAAGCGGGCCGTCGCCGAATACCTGGCCGGCCGCATCGTCGGGCTCGCCCCACACGTCCGACAAAGGTCGCTGCACGGCGGCGCCGCCGTTCGACGCGTCGGCTACGGCGGTGACCTGGGGCGGATGGGGGCCCGAACCGAACAACGCCCGATTCCAGTCGGCGCAGCGCGCCGGCCTGACGGCGGACCAGGTGCCCAAGCTGAAGCTGAAGTGGGCCTTCGGACTCCCCAACACCGCAACCGCGCGGGCGCTGCCCAACGTCGCGGGCGGACGCGTGTTCGTCGGCAGTTCGACGGGCCTCGTGTATGCGCTCGATGCGAAGACCGGCTGCACGATCTGGGCGCTGCAGGCGAACGCAGGCGTACGCACGCCGATCGTCATCGCGCCGCGGCCCGGCGGCGGCCTGGCCGCGTATTTTGGCGACGGTCGATCGAATGTCTACGCCGTGAACCCCGCTGACGGGAGCCTCTACTGGCAGCGGCGAGTCGACGACCATCCCGCGAGCCATGTGATCGGCGCGCCGGCGTTCTATCAGGATCGGCTCTACGTGCCGGTGTCGTCGCTCGAGGAGGGACAAGGCGGCAATGCCGCGTATAAGTGCTGCACGTTCCGGGGCAGCCTGGTCGCGATGCACGCGGGGACGGGCGCGGTGGTCTGGAAGACCCACACGATCGAGGGCGAGGCGCGGGCCATCGGCAAGAACCCGGGTGGATCAGAACGCTGGGGGCCGGCGGGCGCCGCGATCTGGGGCGCGCCGACCGTGGATCCCAAGCGCCGCGTCGTGTATGTCGCCACCGGCAACATGTACACGGAGCCGCAGCAGCCGACCAGCGACGCGGTGATGGCGTTCACGCTCGACGCGGGCAAGATTGCGTGGACCAACCAGGTGACGCCGCAGGACGTGTTCGTCGTCGGCTGCGGTGGCCGCGGCGGCGCCAACTGCCCGCCCAACGAGAATCTCGGACCCGATTTCGACTTCGGCAACTCGCCGATGCTCGTCACGGTCGGCGGCCGTGATCTCATCGTCATCGGTCAGAAGTCCGGTGTCGGCTGGGCGCTCGACCCCGACAAGCAGGGAGCGGTCGTCTGGCAGTACCGCGCCGGACGAGGCAGCGCGCTCGGCGGCATGGAGTGGGGCTCGGCGGCAGACGCCGAACGCGCGTACTTTCCGGTCGCCGACATGAACGGGCCACAGGCCGGCCAGTTGCATGCCGTGCGCCTCGACAACGGGCAGCGCGTCTGGATGGCACCCGCGCCGCCGACGATGTGCGGTGAACCCGTCCGCGGCTGCTCGCCCGCGATTCTCGCCGCCATCTCGGTGATGCCAGGCGTGGTGTTCGTCGGATCGAACGACGGCGGCGTCCGCGGCTACTCGACGAAGGACGGTTCGATCATCTGGCAGTTCGACACCAACAAGGAATTCGAGACCGTCAACGGCGTGCAGGCAAAGGGCGCGTCGATCAACGGCCCAGGCCCGGTGGTCGCCAACGGGATGGTCTACATCAACTCCGGCTACGGCTCGCTCGGCGGCCGCGCCGGCAACGTGCTGCTGGCGTTCGGGGTCGAGTAACAGCCCAGCCAGAACGCAACGCGAAGATCGCGACGCCGATCGAAAAACGCGAACACGGGCACGACGGACACGTACGGACACGACGGTTTTTGAGCCGTTCGTGTCCGTCCGAGCGCCGCCTGCCGGCGCAGGTCGCAGCCGTGTTGACGTTGTGTTTCGTGTTTTCGTGATTCCGTGCTCTTTCAGAGCGCCGCCAGGAATTTCTCCAGCTTCCCCATCACCGCCGGCCATCGGTATTCGCGCTCGACGTAGGCGAGGCCGTTCTGCCCGAGTTGCCGGCTGACGTCAGGATTCCGCAACAACTGCTCGATGGCGTGCACGAACTCGTCGTAGGTGCGGTAATACAGCGCCCCGTCGGAACGCAGCGCCTGGCCGCGCAGGACGTCGCAGTCGCCGTTGACCAGCGCCGGCGTGCCGCGGTTCCACGCCTCCAGCAGGACGATGCTGAGGCTCTCGTATGGCGAGGGCACGACCAGCGCGGACGCCGACGCCAGCAGCGCATCGCGCCGCGCGTCGTCGACGTAGCCGAGACACTTGATCGACGAGTGCTCGGGAATCGGCATGTTCGCCGGGCCGGCGAGGACGAGCGGGACGCGCAGGTCGGTCCGCTCGCTCCATCGGATGAAGTGGCGCAGCAGCGTCTCGCAGCCTTTGTTCGGATCGACCCGCCCGAGATACAGCAGGAACGGCTCTTCGACATCGCTCAGGGCAGGCCCCCGGACTCCGCTCAGGGCAGGCGCCGCTTCGAGACCGGTTCCGATGATGCAGGATGGCGCCAGCGGAACGGGGCAATGCGCCGCCACCAGCGCAGCCTCCTCGGGCGTGAGGAACACGAAGCCCGCCGGCTTGGTGAAGAACTGGCCGGTCGCCGTGAACCTGATGACGGGATCGTTCTCCGCGGTCGGGACCAGGACGACCCGCGTCGCGCCGAGGGGAATCGCCTGCACTCCGAAGTAGGTCGACGCGTAGCGGAAGGCCCAGAACAGCACGCGGTCGTAGGCGGAGCCGTCCTGCCGCAGGTGGGCGAGCAGCTCCGGCACATCGGGCCCGTTCTCGCGGAACCACGCCTCTTCCTCTTCCACACTCGCCGAGCGTCGAACACGCGCTCGGTGATCTCGCCGTACCGGTCCAGGGCGCGCTCGCGCGCGATCGGAAATCGCCGCACACGAACGCCGCTCGTCGAGCGACTCCCCCGCTGGGAACTCGTTGCGCCAGCTGACGTGATCCGCGGCGCAGGTGGTGAGGACGGTGACGTCGTGCGTTGGCCGCCAGCCGCCGCGCCACGGCGCGGCAGTGTCCCTCGGACCCTCCGGCGATCGCGGCGCCGAAGCGGTGGACCACGCACGCGAGCTTCAACGGCGGTTCAGTTCGCGGCGGAGCCGCGCGTTCTCGATCGCGAGCTCCTCGATGCAGGCGGCCAGCAGACGGTTCACCCGCTGCTGCCGCCGGAAGTTGTCGCGGTTGTAGTCGACCAGCCAGCGCACGAGCGGCAGCAGGAGGCGCTGCTTCACGAACACGATCACCGGGCCGATGACCGGTCGATGACTGGAAAACCGGAGGCTGGTGTCGAGGCGCCACTGCTCGTCATCGGGCAGCAGCTCCGGCAGGAGGACGGCGCGCTCGCCGCGCTCGACGGCGCGCCGGAGCACCTCGTCGACGGCGGCGAAGAGCTCGGGGTCGCGGTAGGCCGCGGCGCCGTCCGCGACGAGTCGCTCGCGGCGATCGCGGCGCGCGGCCGCCTCGACCTCTTTCATCAGGCGCTCAACGGACACGACTTCCTATTTCAAGGGCAACTGAAGCCACGAGCTCATCGTCGACGACACGAGCTCCGGCGCGTCGTTCTGCACGAAGTGGCCGACGCCGGGAATCGTGACGAGCGTGAGCGTGTTGTCGATCCACTCCCAGGTGTGGTTGAGCGCACCGGGCAGCAGGGCCGTATCGTTCAGGCCGTGCACCAGGAGCACCGGCGCCTTGACCTTGACGACCGGCGAGGTATCTTCGGCGTACGGCGACTTCGGGTAGTTCTGCTTGTAGTAGTTGAGCATCGCCTCGAAGTCGGACCGCTTGAACGCCTCGATGTAGTGCTCGCGCTCGGTCGCGTTGGCGACCCGCTTCGCGAGGCCCTCGGCGGTCAGCGTTTTCGCCGCGTCCGGCTCCTGGAAGCGGCGCGCGTATGCCGAATTCTGCTGCTGCTGCGGGTTGTGTCGCGAGCTCGTGAGCCAGGCCGCGCGGGTGCGGCAGGTTCAGGACGATCAGCCGCTCGGTGAGCTCGGGGTGCCGCATCGCGAAGTTCCACGCGACCATGCCGCCCCAGTCGTGGCCGACGATGATCGCCTTCTGCCCCTTCGCGAGTTGCTGGACGACCGCCCTGACGTCGCCGACGAGCAGCGACATGTCGTACTGCGCCTGCCCTGCCGGCTTGTCGCTCAGGTTGTAGCCGCGCTGATCGATCGCCACCACCTGATAGCGGCCGGCCAGCGCCGCCATCTGGTGTCGCCACGAGTACCAGAAGTCCGGGAAGCCGTGGATCATCACGACGAGCGGCCCCGAACCCAGCGTCCGCGTAGTGAATCTTCACGCCGCCGCTGTCGACGGTGCCGTGCTTCGCGTCGGTCCAGACGTCAGCAGCAGCCAAAGCCGGGAACGCCATCGTCGATACGATCGCACCGAATAGTCGAGACATGCCAACCCTCGCGGTCATTTTGCTGCCGATCTTCGTTCTGGGTTCTACGTTCTGAACGACGAACGGCGTAGAACGTCACTGCTTCTTCCCCGTGAACGTTCCTGTCGCCGCGCCGCCGATGTCGATGGTCCCCTTCATCGTGGTGTTGCTGTCGACGGTGGCGGTATAGGTGACCGGCACCGCCTGGCCCTGAAGGTCGGCCTGGAAGTTGAAGGTCAGCGCCTGGCCCTTGAGCGTGCCGGTGAGATCGGCCTCGCCGAGGGTCATCGACGAGTAGTGACCGGTGATCTTCTCGGCGTCCTGCTTGAACGTGACGGTCGGCGTGCCGGTGCCGGCGTCGGTCTGGACTTCGAACACCCACTTGCCGGTGATGTTCAGCTTCTGCTGAGCCGCGGCGATTGCTCCGATAAGGAGCAACGACGCGACAACGATGGTCAATCTTGATCTGATCATCTGAGTCCTGCCTTTTGCGAGAAAATGGCCGCGGGCGCTGCTGCCCTGCCCCACCCGCCCTATTTGCCCTTACGGCTCCTGATGTCCCGCAGTTCCAGCAGGTCGGCGTCCGCCTTCGACCAGGCTTTCTCGGCCAGCGCGAACTCGGTCTGTGCGGTGCGGGTGTCGCCATTATGCTCCGCGACGAGGCCGAGAGCGTAATGGGCGCCGGCGTAGCTGCCGTCCTGTGCGGCGAGCTGACGGGCGGCGAAACCTGCGAACTCCCAGTCGCCAGCCTGCCGGGCGGCTCGCGCAATCGATTCGATCGCGAACAAGGTCTGGGCCCACGTGTCGGGACCTGAGCCGCCCTCGCGCAGCCGCCGGACGACCTCGTCGAGCATCGCACGGCCTTTTTCAGGCTGACCCGTCCGCAGGAAGAACTCGCCCTGGAGGACCTCCAGCTCCGGCGCGACGATCGCCTGGCCTGCAGAAGCGGCCCGCAGCGCCTTCAGCGCGGCATTGGCGGCGCCCGGCGGCCTCCTTGTACTGACCGGCGGCGAGATAGGCCCGGCCCGTCATGACATGCCCGACGGCGCTGATGAGCGGCGACGGATGCGCCACCAGCACCCCGGCCGCGGCGAGCGCCTCTTTCGTCCGCCCCCGCGAGATGAGCAGCTCAGGCCACTCCCGCTTGTTGAACATCTGGACCGCGAGCGACGACGGGACGCCGAAGGCGGTGCCGAGAAGCCCCTCGGCCTCGCGCATCCGTCCCAGGTAGCGATACGACGCCGCCAGCAGGTCGACGTTGTGCTCGTAGTGCCAATCCAGCTCCGGCGGGATCTTCTCGGCCTGCAGGTAGGCCGTCTGGACCTTCTGAGCCGACTCGAACGCCGCCACCGCGTCCTCGACGCGGCCAAGCTGGCGAAGCACGTGTCCATGCATGTGCAGCGCATGCGGGACCGCGGGCGCGGCCTTCGCGAACGAGGCCGCGAATGGAAGCGCGTCACCGGCGCGGCGGCCGTTCTCGTGCGCGTGCGTCAGGTAATGCTGCGCGGCGAAATGATTCGGCGCGAGCGCGAGCGCTTTCTCGAAGAACGGGACGGACGCCTGCACGCTCCCCTGTCCGCGGTCGGCGGGATCCGGCGACTGTGCGACGCCACGCAGGAGCCAGAGCTCGACGTCCGACGGGAACTTCTGAAGTGCCGCGTCGAGGGCGTTGCGGTACGCGGCCAGCGCGTCGTTCTGATGGGATGCCTCGGCGGCCATCTGCAGCGCCCGGGCCTCGATGTGGGCCCGGTCGTGCTCCGAGGCTTTCGCCGACAACGCCCGCGCGCGGTCGAGGGCTGCCTGCGCCTTCGCCGCTGCGTTCAACTCACTGAGCGCGACGCTGAGGCCGGCTTGCGCGATCGCCAGCGCCGGATCGATCCGCAGCGCCTGGTTGAATGAGCGCGCGGCTTCGATCCAGACGTAGGAATGCAGGTAGGCGAGGGCTTGATCGTAAAACGCCTGGGCATCTGGAGACTTCGTGGCCACGGCATCATGAGCCGTCCCGATGCCCTTCCGAAGCGGCACTGGCCGGCTCAGGAGCTCGTCGGGCACCGAGGGAACCCGGTGAATCGCGTGGCCCTGCTGCGCGCCGACGCCAGCCGTCAGCGCGATCAGCACCGCGGCGACAGAGAGCAGAGATCTCATGCGAGCTGGAGACATTCTGTCAAAAGGCACGCACGGAAACACGAAAACACGATAGTCAGTCGTGCTTCTCGTGAGCTCTGTTTCGTGCTTTCGTGGCTTGTCGTTTAGCGGAGCAGGCCTGAGGCCTGCAGCTACGTGTTCGAGAGGAACGAAGGCGGGCGCGCCGGGGCCATTCGGCGCGCCCGCCTGAGCGAACGACTAGAAGTCGAACTGCCCGCCGATCTTGAACATCCGGCCGTCGAGCGCACGGGTCGGCCGGAGCCAGGTGCTCGCGGTCGGTGACGTCGAGAAGACGTTGCTCACGGTGTACGGCCAGTTGCTGTTCAAGGCGTTGTAGAGGTCGAAGTCGACACGGAAACGGTAGCGCCCGAACGTGAAGCGCTTGGCGGCGCGCAGATCCAGCTGGTGCAGGTTCTGGTCGCCGTAGTCGAGACCTTCGCTGAACAGCTGGACGGTCTTGCTGCTCACGCCCGCGTTGAGGGGCCGGCCCAGCGTCGAACCATTCGCGGAAAGAATCGCGTTGGTCATCGTCCACGTTCCGAGGAGGCTTGGACCAGCGCCGCCGGTCTGGACGCCCCGAGTGAACTGATAAGTCGCGCTGAACAGGATTCCGCCCGGAAGCGGGTACGACCCGAGCGCCTTCATGTCGGGCCGGTAGCCGTACTCGCGGTGGCAGTAGGACGTGCCGTCCGTGTACGACTCGGTCGTCGGGTCGCCGGCGAGCTGGTTGATGAGCAGTCGTCGAACGTCCGGCGGCCGGCGGTGAGGCCGAATCGCGCGAACGCGCCGTTGGCGAAGCGCGACTCCATATTGACGTCGAACCCGGAGTAGATGTTCGTCTCGCCGTCGCCGAAGTCCTTGGCAAAGCGGACGAGGTTGTTCTCCGGGCGCCGCTCGGCGAATACGGCCGGCTTCAGGTCGTAGAGACCGCACACCGGATAGTTACCGCCACCCGGCAGATCTGAGTTTGCCGGCGCGGTAATGCAGAACGGGCCGTCGTAGTCGGACGGACCGTACCGCAGGTCGTCGGTGAACGTCTGGTTGGCGTAAATCCGGCGGAACCAGCCGCCGTTCAGCGACGTTCGGCCGAAGAGCAGATGCTGCGCGGCGACGCTGTACTCCCAGTTGTAGCCGCGCGCGAACCAGCCGTTCAGCGTCGCCGCGATCGTACGAGGTCGTCGAGACGTTCCGGCCGAACGTCGGCGTGCTCGAGCGAGGTCCCGAGCTCGGCGAAGTTCAGGTTGCCGTTCGACATGAACGGCGAGCCGTTGCCGTCGATGTCGTTCGTCCACGGCCGCGTTTCGGTCAGGCCGAGCGCGGTCACCGGGTTGTTGGCATTGGCGACCGCGATCTGCTGTCCGGCCACGTAGCGGGCGACGCTCGCTTTGATCGCCGTCCGCCCGGTGCCGGTCAGGTCGTACGCGAGACCGACGCGCGGAGAGATGTCTTTCCAGTCCTGGACCTTGCCGACGCAGCCGGCGGCGAGGTTGTTGTTGCCGTCGTCGCACTTGCCGAACTTGATGCCGGCGTTGTACCGGTTCGGCAGCACTTCACCCTCGCCGGTCGCGCCCTGGAACCAGTCGTAGCGCATCCCGAGGTTGAGCGTCGCGCGCCCCATCGTCCAGCGATCCTGGGCGTAGATGCCCACGTCGGCCTTGATGTGGTTGCGGCGATCGGTCGGCAGGCGCAGGGTCACCGACTGCGGGTTGCCGTTGTTGTAGGTGATCGTCGAGACGTCGCCCGTGAACTCCTCGAGCAGGCGCCAGTTGCCCTCGCTGACCGCCGTGCCGACCTTGAACGAGTGCGAGCCGGTCACGTACGACATCGACCCCGAGTAGGTCCGAAGCAGCGAGAAGTGGTCGGCCGGGGCGTTCCAGGCGCTCGAGCGCTTGCCCGATGCGCTGTCGATGATGGCGTACACGTTCGAGGCGCGAATCGCGTCCGGAGTTCCAGACCTTGTCGCTGAACCCGTTGAGCACGCTCGGCTGATACAGCTCGGTGTACTCCTGGTCGTAGATGCCGAAGCCGACATCGAACAGCAGCCGGTTGGTGTGCGTTCGCGTCCAGCGCGTCACGTTCACGAAGCTGGTCGGCGTCACCTGGATGGCCGACGTCTCGGGCGGAATCGTCGCCGAGATGCCCCAGTGATCGCGGTACTTGCTCTGGTCGTCGTGATACGTCGTGATCTTGTCCTTCTCGCTGATCTGCCAGGAGATGCGTCCCGACGCGGCTCACGATGTGGCCGTCGTCGACGCCCGGCCGCGAGGTGTCGGGCGTGTACCGGAGTGGCGACGGATCGAGATCGAAGAAGCTGTCCGCAACGGTCTTCTCGTTGCCCCAATGGCGGTACGTGAAGGTGAACCAGACCTTGTCGCGGACGATCGGGCCGCCCACCGAAGGGTTGATGTCCCAGATCTTCTGGACCTCCCCGACGTTCACGAGCCTGTTGTTGGCGTTGTAGGTGAGATCGCCGACGAGGTTGTCGCCGAGATTCTCGGCCACCCAGTTGTCCTTCGTCATGTTCGCCACGATCGAGCCGCGGAACGTGTTGCCGCCGTCCTTCGGCACCATGTTGACGCGGATGCCGCCCTGGCCCATTTCGGCCGAGTCGGCGCCCGTGACGTAGCTGATTTCCTGGAAGCTGCCGTCGTTCCAGTACACGCCGCTGTAGGCGCCCTGTGCGCAGAGGTTGTTCAGGCGGATGCCTTCGACCGTCTGCACGGTGTCGGCAGAGCCGCGGTACTGGAGCGGCGACTGCTGCAGGTTGCCGGAGCCGCCGACGTCGCGCGACAGTGCGCCGCCGCCGCCGATCGCCAGCGACGTGCCCGGAATCATGATCCCGACCGCCTGGATGTTGCGACCGCGTCGGAATCGCATCGAGGATGTCGCGCGTCATGACGGTACGGCTGGTGATGCTCTGCACGTCGACGATGGGCGTCTCAGCTGCGACGGTGATCGTCTCTTCGATCGCACCGACCTTCAGCTCGGCGTTGACCGGCGCCGTGAAGTCGGCCGTCAACTCGACGTTCTCGCGACGAACCGTGCTGAAGCCGGGCAGCGTGAAGGTGATGGTGTAAACGCCGGACACGAGCTGAACGATGCTGTACCGTCCAGCGTCGTCGGTAACGGCCGTTCTGACTCTTTCAATAAGGGCCGGGCTGGTGACTTCGACCGTCACGCCTGGCAGCACCGCCCCGGACGTGTCCTTCACTTCGCCCGCGATGGCGCTGGTCTGCGCCGCCGCGAGCGTTGGCAGCAGCAGAACGAACGCTGCCGCCAGCAAGCGACTTACACATTTCGACATGCTCACTATGCCTCCGTAAGATTCACGTAAGTACGACATGGGCCTAAAAACGACGTGGATCGCAGAATAGCAGGTTCCATGCCCCTTATCGGAAGGTGAAAATGGCCTGAAATGACGAGATTGTTTTCCTGAGGCCTCAATCTCTCCAATTTTCCGTATCGAAAATCCACTAACCGTAACCGAACCGTTGAGACCGCGGCACGGTTCGGATCGAATCGCAATACTCTTTTTCGGACGGAGTGCCGCCGAAGGTCACAGCAGAAATTGCGGCGATTCCTGTGCAGCGTGCGGACCGTTCGGTCAGCTAACGGACTCTGGCGTAGTGCGGACCCTTCAATCCGTGGGATTTTTGGGCCTAATGGCCGGGCGGGATCTCGGTGCGCTGGAATCGCGGCAGCATCTCCTCGCGCATCGCCAGCTGGATAGGCCGTAAACGCGACGACGATCGCCGCGGCGCGCGCGTCGGCCTCCAGGATGCGCTCGTAGGTATCCAGGTTGGTGTGGTGGGTGTGGCTGTCGTACTCGATCGGATCCAGCTCGAAATCGATGCCGGTCAGGCCCGCATTGTTGAACGCCGTGTGATCCGTCGTCCCGAAGGCACGGCTGCGCGTCGAGGCAGCGCCGACGATGCCCAGGTCTGCCAACGGGGCGAGCATCTGGCGGACGGCGGCAGCGGCGCGCGTCGGGACCGAAGACGACGGCGCCCCTGCGGCCGGCCGGTGCCGTGATCGAGGTTCAGGTAGGCCATCAGCTTGCCGAACGCCGGCCTTCGGATTTTCGAAGGTGCCGAAATGCTGCTGGATGTACGCCTGCGACCCGAGCAGCCCCTGTTCCTCGCCGCTCCATAGCGCGACGCGAATCGTCCGGCGCGGCCGGACGCCAATCGCCCGCAGGATCCGCGCGGCCTCCATCATCACCGCACAGCCGACGGCGTTGTCGGTGGCCCCGGTCGCTGATTGCCACGAGTCGAGGTGACCGCCGATCATCACCACCTCGTCCTGCTTGTCGGTGCCGGCGATCTCCGCGACCGCGTTGTAGGCCGTGCGCCCTTCCGGGAAAGTCCGATTGACGATGGTGAACTCGAGCTCGACCGGCGTGCCGTCGGCGAGCAACCGCGCGATGCGGCCGTAGTCTTCGTTCCGCAGGATGACGCTCGGCACGACGGTCGCCGACGTCGTAGGTCGGGATTGTTGAACGCCGTCACCAGCCCGTGCGGCAGGCGGGCATCGTCGACGCGGACGCGGGCACCGTTTGCTACGCAGAAACTCGTCGATGCGGCGGTTGACCTGCCCACTGGACAGTGGCGGCGGCGGATCCGTCGACTGATCGCGCCGGTTCCTCGGGCGTTCGACGGCCTCCTTGATGTCGCCGAACCGGCGGCGCATCTCGGCGTCGTCCTCCCGCTTCTGCGGCGGATTCATGTCGACAGGCGGCGTCATGATCGGGTCGACGAGCACGATCCGGCCGCGGACTTGATCGCGAACGCTATTCAAATAGGTGGTCAGCTGCTCCGTCGTCGGCCGCTCGGGCAAGCGCAGGAGAAACGCCTGTGTCGTGACGGTGCCGTTCGTGCCGGGCGTCCACGCCAGAACTTCGCCAACGAGCGAATCCTTGACGGGACTGACGATGTGAGCCGAGAAGCGCTCGTTGACCCAGCCGTCCCTGCCGAAGTTCCACGGCTCGAGGCTGCGCGTTGGTCAGGCCCCACGCCTGCATCGTCGCAATCGCCCACTCGCCCGCCGCCTTGAGGCTCGGCGAGCCGGTGAGACGCGGGCCGTAGACGTCAGAGAAAACGTGCGCGCTGCGCATGATCTGCGAGCGGGCATTGGCCTCGTCGCGAATCCGCGCGAGGACATCGAGGTCGGCGCCGCCCTGCGCCGAAAGCGGCAGGGAGACCCCAACGGAGACCCCGAGGAAACAAAGACTGGCAGTGACCACGCCGCCCAACGTGCTCGCCGCATGATGGTTTGTGGCCATCGCTACTACGGCGCCCGCCTTCGCGCCGCTGATTGGGGCGGCGCTTCGGCGAGGCAGGCTGTACGATCACGGTCGGTCATGCGTCGTCCCGTCGTCATCGCGGTGCTCTGGCTTGTCGTGTGCGTCCTGCTGACATACGTCCCGAGCATCGGACGCGGCTTCGTCGCCGACGATTTCGGGTGGATCTGCTTTCAGCCGCATCGACAGCCTGGCGTACTGCGTGGAAGCTGCTCGTCGAAGGCGCCCCGGGGTTTTATCGGCCGATCGTCGCGCTGTCGTTCGGCATCAACGAGATGCTCTTCGGGATGAGCGCCGTCGCCTATGCGATCACGAACCTGGCGATGGCCTTCGCGATCATGGCCGGCATCATCTGGCTGGGAACGGCGCTGGGCCTGCCACCGATTGCCGCCGTTTTTGGCGCCGGCCTCTGGATCCTCAATTTCCATGGCATCAGCTCGGCGCTGATCTGGATCAGCGGCCGAACCTCGCTCTTGACAACGCTGTTCGCGGTGTTCGCGGCGATCGCGCTGGTTCGCGGCCGCTCCCTGTGGGCTGGATGGCTGACGCTCGCGTCACTGATGAGCAAAGAGGAGCCGGTGATGCTGCCCGCGGTGTTGGCGCTGTGGCTGTGGATCGATCGACAGCCGCTTGCCAACGATCGTCCGGCTCACGTGGCCGTCGTTCGCCGCGGTCGGCGTCTACCTGGCGCTGCGCGCGCGAACTGATGCCTTCACGCCATCGACGGCACCCTCCTTTTATCGCCTGAGCGCTTCTCCAGACGTCCTTTTCCCCAACGCGGTCGTCGTACCTCGATCGGTCGATGACGTTCACCGCCGCCGTGCTCATTCTTGGCCTCATTGCGTTCGCCCGGGCCCGAACGAGCCCGCTCGAGGCAGAGCGACGGGCAGCAGCCAAAGGTGCGGTGTGGCTCGCCCTCGGGTTTGCCGTCACGATCATGGTGCCGGTGCGATCGAGTCTGTACGTCGTGTTCCCGACGATTGGATCGGCCCTCATCGGGATGGCCGCAGGCACCTGGCTATGGCGATCCATTCCAGAGCCCCGCAAGCGCCTTGCCCTCTCTGCAGTGTTGGTGCTGCCGCTTCTCCTTCTGCCGATCCACTGGCTGCGGCATCAGACGACGAAACGGCAGGCCATCCTGTCGACGCGCGTGCTCGAGCAGGTGCGGTCGGGCGTGCGCGAGATGCCCGGCACGGCCCGGATCGTCGTCGTGGACGACGATCGGGAAGGGTGACGGCGGCGTCGGCATTCGGCGGTGCGCTGCCGACGGCGGTGGAGCTCGTCACCGGCACGCGCATCCCGGTCGAGCTCGTCGCCTCCGATCAGTCACGGAATGCCGAATTCGGCACCTGGGGAGCAGACACGCTCGTGCTGCGCATCGGGGAAGGCGCGGTCACGCCGCTCAAACGCTGAGAGGTCAGTACGCCGCGTTCGATTGCCGGCGTTCCGCGGGGAAGACGTGCGTGTGCTGCGCACAGATTTTCAGGAACGGCGCCGCATGCGGGTTGCCGAGGAAGCCGCTCATCGGGTACGCGCAGCACAACGAGAACGAGTAGACGTCGGCGAGCCGGTTCCAGAGCTCCTCCAGCTCGAGCGCGGCGTCGATCTTGCCCTCGGCCCACAGCAGCGCCACCATCTCGCCGTAGGCGACGATCCGGCCCCGGCCGGTTCTGGCCGCATCTCTCGCGTCCTCGATGATCGGCCCCATCATGTCGTTGAACCGCACGGGATCGGGCCTGCCGCCTCTCATGAACTGCGCGAGCGTCACTGCCGCGTCGAACGGCAGGTAGCGCTTCTGGTTCAGCGGGACGGTGAGGTCGAATCCGACGGGCTCGAAGGCGGTCGGCCAGCGCCTCGCGATGGCGAGGCGTGGCGATGACAATTGCCGAATCGCCGGTCACCAGCGAGGCGCCGACGAAACGGCTTAGCAATTCGATCAGGAACGTGTCGTTCTCGTAGAACTGCACCGCGTGTGCACGATGCCCGACCAGACGTCCAGTCGGTAACCGAGGTCGGGCCTCCGACCGCGTTGGCAGACCGACGATCTTCCGCCTGCTTCGAATGCACTAACTCCATACGCTCATTGAGGGCGACCGTCGTCCATTGCGTCACAAACTGACGCTCCGTGCGAGCCGCTAAGCGTCCGGAGCAATGTTGATACCATCAAATACTTAGCCCGGACACACGTCCCCGAGGAACCCGCCGCCGCCGCAGTACTTCACATCCTGAATCTGGATTGCAATATTGTCGGGATCCGTGAAATACAGCTCCGGCGTGCCCGTGCCTGGCGCTCCCCCCCGGTTTTCCATCCGCTGGCTGATGTACCAGACGAGCGGCGTCGACGGACTGGTGCCGCGCGGCTTGATGCCGTAGCCCTCCAGGATTTTCACGACCGCATCCGGGTTGAAGTTCTCCATCCCGAAGCAGGGGTGATCGACGCGAGGCGGGCGCGGTGGAGCGCCGGCGCGTCCGCGAGCGGCGCCGCCACCGGTGAACATGAGGAAATGCACGCCCGGTCCAACGCCAAGCACCGGCGCCGTGGGGCCCTGATACGCCTGGATCCCGAAGCCGAAGAGCGACTGATAGAACTTGTTCGACTCGTCAGCGCTCGCGGCGGCGACCGTGAAGTGGCTGTAGTCCTGGACGGCGATCAGCCCTTTTTTCGGAGATGGCTGCGCCGCTCCGCACGTGCTCCCGAGCGGTCCGCTGCCGCCGCAGTACGCAGGGATCCTGCAGCTGGAAGATTACGCCGCTCGGATCGGACACGAAGATCTCCGGCGTCCCGTCGCGCGTCGCGACCAGGACTTTCAGCAGACCGGCCGCAGCCGGATTCGACGTGGCGGCGCGCGTGACGCCGTGCTCACCCAGGAGCGCGACGATGCGATCGACGTTAAAGTCGTCGACCGCCACGCCGAACCGGCTCACACCCGTCGTGCCGTCAGCTGCGGTGGGGGCCAGCGCCATGAATTTGGGGCCCGGACCAACGCGAAGCAGCGGCGTGTCGCCGTGCCGAGCCTGGATCGGCATCCCGAACAGGCCCTGGTAGAACTCGAGCGAGCGCTTCACGTCGGTGACGGCCAGCGTCATGCTGTGCAGGCCGCGGGCGCGCAGTTGACGCGGCGCCTGCGCCGTCAGCGCACGAGGCAGCAGCGCGACCGCGGGAAGAGCACCGAGAAGTTCGCGTCTTGAAACGGTCATGGCGGGCCGATCTTACCTCTTGAAAGCCGCCTCGAGGTCCTCGTAGGAGAGCCCGAAATTCGGAATCGCTTCCGAGAACGTCTGTCCGCCGGCGAGCCTGCTGATGAGCGCAGGCCACCCGAATCCCGGCCGATCGAGCATCACGGCCGCCGCGAGGAGGCTCTCGTCGTAGGCCATCTGCGCTTCGCGAGCATCCAGGCGCGAGAACCCTCGCTCGAGCTGCCTGAGCGGAATGCTGCCCGGAGTCGCCCGCATGCGCCGGCGGGCCGCCTGGACATCGCCGCCCTCGAAGTACTGGGCCAGGCCCTCGTGCAGCCAGGCGGGCACCCGATGCCCGCCGATCGCGTCGAGCACCGCGTGCGCGAGCTCGTGGACGAGCACGCGTTCGAACAGGTCGGGATTGCGCGATGCGCCGGCGACCGGGACCCGAATCCGGCCGTCATATTGCCCGCCGGACCATTCGGGTGCGCGAGTAATGTCACGAAACTGCTGTTCCGTGTAGAGGATGGTCACGATAGTTCCGGGTGGATGGCTCCCGAGCTTCTCGCCAATGCGCCAGAACGCCCGCTCCAGGATGGCCACCGCCTGCGCCGCCGTGGCCTGTTCGGCGCGGCCCTCGAACATCACGCGAAACCGGTCGTAGCGTTCCGATTCGAAGCTCTTGTGCGTTTCGGTCTCGCTCTTCCACTCTTTCAGCTTGGAGACGAGCACCCGTTCTCCGGGCTTGTGCTTGAGCGCGTTCTCGTAGGTCTTGATGGCGAGCGCCGCGTCGCCTTCGTCGAAGGCAATCTGCCCGAGCAGCACCGACGCGGGCGTCAGGTCGGGACGCAGGCCGATCGCCTTCTGCAGGCGAGCGATCGCCTCGCGCGGCTTCCCTTCGGCCTGCAGAGCGGCACCCGCGCCGGTCAGCAGGACCGGATCGCTCGGCCGCATGACCAGCGCCTCGTTGAACAGCGCCAACGCTCGCCGGCTATTGCCGGCCTCGAGCGCCTTCCAACCGGCTTCGTTCAGCTCGGCGACACTCGACTGCGCGTGGAGCGGCAGTGCGGATGAAACGATGAGAAAGAGAATGAACCGGATCGCGTGACGCATGCCGCGCCATGGGCAAGCCCTGTACCCGATCAGAGGCCACGGAGATGGTCTGCGGCCAATCGACTCGTCCGGCGAATCTTACGAGTTTGATCGGAGGAAGACAGAATTGCGCGCACGGAGGTGGCGGAGGTCACGGAGAAAGGCAACACACGGAGGCACGGAGGCGCGGAGGACGCACGGAGCAAACACTACAGCGCGCGACCGCGGCCGGCGCAGCCGGCCGCATGCCGGTGATGAAAGGGTGCGTGAAAATACAAACCACACGATCGACTGGTTTGTTTTTTCACGCACCCTTTCGTCACCGGCGCCCCGCTACGCGGGGCGGGCGCGCTCGGCGTCTTCTCCGTGTCGTCTCCGTGCCTTCGTGTCTCCGTGTTGATCTGTGGCCTCCGCAATCTCCGTCGACTCAGTACCGCGAGGACTGTATCCAAGCATCAGCCCGCGACCAGCTCGCGGCGAGATCCGCGTCGACCTCCGCCGATTTCGCGCCACGGCCGGCGAGCGCCTTCTGCAGGCCGAGCAGCGACCACCCGTTGTGCGGATGGTCCTCGAGCTCCTCGCGGTAGACGCGCTCGGCATCCGAATAGCGCTGCGCTTCGAGGAGCGCGGCGCCAAGCCAATGCCGGGCGGCGAACGGCAGCGGCTCGGGCTCGTCGTAGGTCAGCGCATCCTCGAGCTCGACGGCTTTCTCGAATGCTTTGATCGCGCGCGTCCAGGTCGCCGGCCGTGCGGAGGATCTCGCCTTCGAGGATCCCGGCCACCGTGCCGAGCAGGTTCTTCGCGCTGTGGACGCGGAACGCCGCTTTCGACGTCTCGGCGGCCTTCGTCACGCGCGCGAGATAAAGCTTCGCGAAGTCGGGCGCGCCCTGCCGCAGGTGCGCATAGCCCTGCGCGAAGTCCCAGAGCCCGCCGAGCAGTTCATCCGACGGCCGATTCTTCACCTCGAGCACTTCGTCGAAGCGGCCGAACCGGACCAGCGTCAGCACGTGATAGAAGCTGTTGCCGGTGAGCTTCGCGTAATCCCTCCCCGCCTGGACCGCGAGCGCGCCCTGCCCGTCCATCGACGCCGCGTAGAGCAGCATGTGCAGGTTGTGTTCGGGGTAGATCGCGAACCCTTCGCCGACCCGCGCCTTCAGGTCCGAATGCCACGCCTCGATGTTCGCGCGCACCGAGTCGCCCCAGCGGCCGATCTCATTCCACGTATGCGACGGCATGTGGTTGATGTGGCTCGCGCCCGGGATCGACCGCCCGAGGAACTCGGCGCACGCCTCCGCCCGCCCCGGCACGACGGTCGACTCGGTGGCGTGGACGTAGAGGTGGCAGGCGCCTGGATGATGGACGTCCTTCGCGAGGATCTGCTTCGAGCACGTGGTGCAGGCGCTGCACGGCCGGGCTGTTCACGTCGCGCGTGCCGCGCCGCGGCTCGAGCAGGAACAGCGCATCGCGCATAGAGCGTCGCAGCGTCGAGATCGTCGGGAAAGCGCTCGGCCACGCGCTGCATGGCGGTGGCGTAGGCCTTGTCCTGCTCGACGCGCTTCTCCGGGTCGAACTTCTCGACGTAGCGCACGGCGATGGCGTCGATGAACGCGCGCTCTTTCTCGCTGGCGTGAGCTCTTGAGCGAGATCGCTTTCTGCGCCGCCGCATACGCATGCGGCGCCTCCTGCGCGGTCATCGGTGCGTTCAGGTACGAGCCCCACGCCCACGCCTCGCCCCAGTAGCAGATCGCGCAGTTGGCGTCGCGCTTCCACGCTTCGCGGAACGAGCGCACCGCCTCCGGCTTGGCGAACGCATACATCATCTGGAAGCCCTGGTTGAAGAACGCCTGGGCCTCCTTGTTCGACGACGAGATCGGCCGCGTAAAGGTGCCGAGCCCGGTCTTGTAGATCTCGATCGGCTCAGAGTAGCGTTCGAACACCGACCGCTGCTGCGCCGGCGGCTGCTGCGCCTGAGCAGCGGATCCCAGCCCGCTCATCACCAATGCCGCGACAACGTACGTCAGCGTCCTGCTCGTCATGCTGTCCAATCCCCTTGAAGAAACGAGAACTCTTAACACACAAAGCGTGGTGGCGGCTAGCGCTGATTCGAGCCCATGGAGGATGCGGAGGCCACGGATGAAATGCAACACGGAGACACGAAGCCACGGAGACGACACGGAGAAAACACTGCGGCGTGCGACCAGCGGCCGGGCGTAGCCGGCCGTCTGCTGACGACACCAGAGCCAGTGAAAATACGAGCCCTAAGAGATCGCGTAGCTCGTATTTTCACCAGCTCTGGTGTCGTCAGCGGCCCGCTTCGCGGGCCGGTCGCACGCTCAGTCTTCTCCGTGCGTGCTTCGTGTCTTCGTGTCTCCGTGTTGCATTTTCGTCCCGTGACCTCCGTAATCTCCGCGCGCTCACCGTCGCGCGTACCGCAGCGTCACCTTAGTCGCGTCGTCGACGACGAGCGGGCGCAGGAACCGGTGCGACTTCCCGGCGCGCGGGACATCGACCGGGATCGGCAGCACGCCGGCGGCGCGGCGCTGCAGGTTGACGACGTTCTGCGAGACCTGCGCGTCGAGCGTGCTCGCCCGCATGACGTCGACCACCGGTGCCTGCGCGGCGACGGTGACCGTCTCTGTCCTGGCACCGACCGGCATCACGATCTCCGCGTGGCGCGCGTCGGCACCGAGCGCGAAGTTCGTTTGCTGATGCACGAACCCGGGCAGTTGCGCGGTCAGGGTGACCGTACCGGGCGCGATGCCATCCAGCACGAACGTGCCGTCCGCCAGCGTGGTCGTCTCTCTGCGAACGCCGCCAGACACGGCGGAAACGGTGACGCCCGGAAGGACCACACCTGAAGGATCGACAACCCGTCCGCGGACCCGGCCAGCCTGGTCTCCTTCTATCGGACTGACGAGGATGCGGCCGGAAACTGCGCCGCCGTAGGTTCCGCCACCGGTCCCCCCCGCGAAACCTGGTCCGCGCCCGGAGCCGGAGCCGACGCCGACACCAGCACCGGAACCTTCGTTCAGATCGCCGCGCGCCTTCGCTTCCTTGTTCGCGCGCTCGGCTTCGCGCACAACCGCACGATCGATCGTGACCTGCGCGATCACGTTGCCGTCGAGATGACGGACCGTGTAGTTGTCGGGCACGAACACTTCCCATTCGACGATGCCGATCGGAATGTCCATGCGGGGCAGCATCATCTCGATTGTTCCCTTGCGCGCGAATGGTGTGCCGGCGTGCAGGTAGACGAACGACACGTCGTACACGCCGTGCGGCCGGAAGCCTGGGCGTAGCAGCGGAATGCGCGTCCCGTCGGGCCCGAGCACCGGCTTGGCCGTCTCGCCCGCCACTTCGAGCGACACGATCGAGGCATCCGGCGGGAGGCTCAGTTTCAGGAACGGCTGCGCACGATTCCGCACGCGCAGCGCGACTTCGGTGAGCGCCCGCCCTTCGGCCGTCACCAGGGTGGTGGCAACCGCCCGATCGACGGCCGCGGCCAGCACGCCCGCATCCGGGAATCGCGTCACGGCCATCGACAACGCCGGAGGCGCCAGCGGATTCCGCTGATACCGAAACGCGGAGAGAAGCGGCGTCCGGGCAAGCGACCGCAGCGCGGGATTGAGCTCGCGGACGTCGATGCGCTGCAGGCCCGGCCGCTCCGGCACCTCGAGATTGAGCGTGCCGATCCCCTCGATCGCCACTTCCCCGCTCTCACGCTGCACGTCCCTGACGGTCACGAACCCGGTCTCGAGAGCAAACGATCCATCCGGGTGCGGCCGCTCGAGCGTCAGCAGCACCTGGTGCCGGCGCGCCGTCGCATCGCCGAGCGTCAGCATCACCACGTCGTCCTGCACGTCACTGGTCTCGAGCGAGTTGCCGGAAATGCCGGTGAGTTCGTAGCCGGGCGGCAGGCGGATGCCGACCGTGCGCGGCTCTCCCTGCACAACCGCGAGGTCAACCAGCGCGACCATGCGCACGTCCGAATCGCCGAGCGTGACCATCGTCATCACGTCCGCGGTCATGCGGAGCTCGCGCGCGGAAGCAATCGGCGCACTGTCGCGCATCGACCACGACACCTCGGTTGCGGAACCGGGATCGAGCGCGGCCTCGACGATCGTCCGTCCGTTGGCGGTCGAGCGTCTCGTCATCCACCCGGCCGACAGGCGGACATCGGCCTGATCGCCCGGCAGATCGATCGTCGCTCGGGCGGCACCGGCCGGCGGCACCGGCAGAACGAACAGCGCGCGGCCGGGGCGAAGCGTGAGCGGCGCGGCCCATTCCAGATCCACCGAGAACGGGCCCGGACCCTGAACGAGCGCCGCGTGCTGGCGGCCGTCGGCGACGAGCGGCAACGGCCGTCCGTTCTGTGTCGCTTCGATGACCGTCGCCCCCGACAACAGGGTCACGCGGCTGACGCCGGCCCGCAGCGCTTCGCCGGTCAGCGAAAAGGTGCCGCGTGCGGTCGTGCCGTCGACGCGCACGCCGACATCGGCATTCGAGAGAACCGCTCCAACCGGCGGCACACCAGGCGGTTGGGGTGCGCGGGCAGCAAGGTCGGTCAAACGGTTGTACTCGGTCAGCGACAGCGTGACCGAGCGCGCCGGCTCCGGCAACCGGGGCGTGGGCGGTTGCGCGGTGATCCCGCACGTGAGGCCGAAGAGGACGGCGGCAGTCGCAGAAATGGTTTTCGTCATCGCACACCTCCCCGGCTAGTCCTGAATCCGCCGTACGGCGAGGTCGACCACGGGCGACCGCGCTTCGGCGGTCAGCTCCGCGGCGAGAAAGATCGACGGGCCGAACTCGGGAAACGGCACGTCGACCGGCAGCGCGCCGACGACCGTTCGTTCGCGCGCTTCGTTCCGGAAGCGATCGACGAGGCTCTGCAGCCCGGCGGCTGGCGGCGCCGGTTCCGCGGCCGGCGGGGGCGGGGCCGGCCTGCCAGCGTCGGCGACCCTCAGCGCTTCGGCCCACGATCCGCTGTCCTGCGCCGCACGAAATGTTCCCGGCCTCAGGTCGATGCGAAAGCGCGGGGGGAAGTGCAGCCGCAGGCCGGTGCGCGACGTCGGCAGATCCAGCGCCGGCAGGGCGATGCTCGCCGCGCCCTTTTCCGGCCAGGCGCTGGTGCGCTGCAGGTACACGAGCTCGACGACGAAGGTCGGCGCTTCCTGTCCGGCGCGCCCCTTGTCGAGCGGCAGGAGGATCGCGTTCTGCTCGGCGACGCCCGGCCGCGTGGGGACGCCGCCGACCTCCGCGCTCCACACCGTCGCGCCTTCGGGGAGCGACACCTTCAGGAAGCTTCGCTGGTTGTTGCGGATTGCATAGCGCGCTTCGACAAGCAGCTGACCGTCTTCGCCCGCGAGCAGCCGGTACCGCGCCTCTTCCACGTTGGCGACGAGTACCGCCTGCGGTGTATAGCGCACCACCGATACGGTCAACCCGCGCGAGTCCGTTCCGCCGAGCGGCCGCAACCGGAACGCGATCATCGACGGCGACTCGCGGCTCGCGATGACGTCGCCAAGCTCCGACGGAGGCGCCGGCTCGAGACCCAGCGCCTGCCGGCCGGCGATCTCTCCGGCGCCCAGCACGTCGACGGCAACCCCGCCGCTTTCGCGTTCAGCGGTGGGAACCCTGACCAGCGGCACGGTGATCGTTCCGTCGCGCGGTGACTTCAATTCGCCCTGGACGACGAATGACGCTTCGACGGATGCAGCTTCGAGCAGCCTCACCCGAAGCGTGCCGTCGGCCGTCTGCCAGTCGGCCACCGTGGGGCCGTTGACCTGGTTGACGACGAAACCGGGCGGCAGCGCGAGGGCGACGTCCTGTGTCAGCCCCTGCATCACCTCGACGCGCACCGACGCGACGACCTGAGACGTGTCCTCGCCGAGGCCGACGAATTGCGCGACCCGGGCGCGAACGCGCAACGGCAGCTCGGCGCGGCGATCGTCGACCCGCCGCTTCCACGCCATCGTCAGGGCCTCGTTCGGCCGGCCGAACACCGTCCATCGGCTTTCGTCCGCCGCCTCGGCCCGCTCGCCGACGAAACCGCCCTTGACCGTCAACTCGACGCCGCTTCGCGGCAGCGAGAACGTCGTCCGGGTAATCGGCGCGGGCGAGGCGGGGAGAACGATCGATTCAGTGCCCGCCGTCGACGTGATCGGCACGATCAGATCGAGCACGACTTGCGAGCGGCCCGGTCGCGACAGCAGCAGGTGGGCCGGCCCTTCTTCGACGAGCGCCACCGGCTGGCCATCCACCGTGGCGTTGCGAACGATCAGCCCCGGAGGAATCGGGACCCGCGCCCACCCATCGCGCAGCACATCGACCGTCAACAGCGCACGGCCGCCGATCGCGTTGCCGTCGCCGCGCAATTCGTAATCGACGCGGGTCAGCGTGCCGTCGACAGGGGATGCGGCTGGCGGCGGCGGAAGACCCAACGATCGATCGCGCAAGGTGCGGTATTCCTCGACGGGCAGGACCACCCAGCCATCCGCTGCTGGCGGCTGCGCCGCCGCCGGCACAATCCCCGTCACACAGCACACACCAATCGCGACGATCACAGGTACTCGACCCATGGCCTCCTCCTGACGTGGCAGGCGTCTCTTCGGTAAGACACCGGTACCAGCCTGCCGGCCGGGACGCTGCAAGCGCTTCACCGTGACGCAGGGTTCAGGAAGTAGGGTGAATCTTCGTGATCACATTTCGGAGGGATGGCGGATCTCCACCCGGCTGGAGCCGGGATTCAAAAAACCGGGATCGCGCTTGCGGTTACGAAACTGTCAGCCTGACGTTGTCTTGAAGCGATCGTCGATCTCGACCTGGTAGCCGCTCGCCAGCCGGTTCGATTCGTTGGCCATGCCGACGACTGCCATCAGCTCCGCCAGCATCGCCTCTGTCATCCCCGCGCGTCGCGCGGCGGCCGTGTGCGACGCGATGCAGTAGCCGCACTGGTTGCTCGCGCTCACCGCCAGGTACACCAGTTCCTTGGTGAGCACGTCGAGGGCGCCCGGCGCCATGATTTCCTTCACGCTGAGCCAGGTCCGGCGCAGTGTGGCTGGATCGTGGGCAAGTGCTTTCCAGAAGTTGCTGATCCAGTCAACCTTCCGCGTCGCCATGATGTCGTCGTAGACGGCGCGGACCTCAGGTGACGCGTGTTCGTACTCGATCAGTCCAAGCGTGGCCATGACGCGATCATAACGCTCGAGGCTCGCGCCCCTTCGCGCGAACCGACCCGAGTCCCTCAGGGAGTACTGCGGCCGCCCAGCTCGCGACGGCGGCGACGGTCTGGGGGAAGCCTGCATCGACCTGACCATCCGCTCGACGGTAACGATTACGAACGCCACGCTCAAGACGTCGTCTCCGCCGTGCTCAGGTTTGAGCCGCGGCTCCGTGTCACGGCTGATTGGCCGGGCGTGGGTGCACGAGGTGCAAGCGGCCAAATATTTCGTTGAACTGAGGGTCTGCATCAAGCGGATCGAGGAATGGACCGGCCCCGAACTCGAGAGACATGCCGAAGACCTGATCGTCGAGGCACGCCTCGAGGTCCTTATAGATTTGATCCCGGTCACCAAGACCCAAATCGATGTTGAGGAAGCTGTGCGCCACGACGTATTCATCCGCCTGCCTTCGGACGAGCTCGTTTCGCAAAGACTCCGCATCCGCCCGCCGCCCGGCCAGAGCGTAGGCCATGCCAAGAGCGCCGACGAACCACGCTGTGCGCTTCGATATCGAAACGACCCGCTCGAGCGCATCAATCGCACGCTCGTACTGACCCAGCTTGCAACACGACAAGCCGAGGGTCCAGCAGCCAAGCGGAAAGTCGGATTGCAGCTCGAGTGCACGCTCGGCATGACCGACACTGGCCTCGTAGCGTCTCGCCATCAACGTGGCGAGTGCGCTGAGACTGTGGATGAAAGGTGCAAGCGGATCGAGTTGCCTCGCTTGTGCCGCAGACGCTTCGGCTTCCTCGACGCGGCGACACGTCGCCAGAACGCAGGCGAGATATCCGTGAAACAACGGGTTCCGTGGCGAGATCTCGACTGCCCGGCGTATGTCCTTTTCCGCCGCCCGCCAGTCCTCCGTCAAGAACAACTTGTGGAGCGCCGAGGCAAAGTGAGCTTCGGCAAGTGACGGATCCAACTCCATCGCGCGGCGGGCGGCCGTATCGGCCCTTGCTTTCACCTCTGCCTTCCGTACATATCCGTACGCGCGCAGGAGGGCCAAAGAATCTGCGAGTCCCGCGTGGGCGAGCGCGTAACTAGGATCGAGGGCGATCGCTTTTTCGTAATACTCAATGCTCGCCCGCAGCGGCCCTTGCGTCCGGTGAATCCACACATAGCGGCCTTTGAGGTAGAGCTCGAAGGCGTCGAGGTTTTCGGTATGCCGGCGCGCGGCGGCCTGTTGGTGTCCCAGAAGTGTCGGCCGCAGCGTCTTCAGGATTGATTCGGTGATCTCATCCTGAATCGCGAAAACGTCTTGCAGCTCCCGGTCGTACTGCTGTGACCACAAGTGATAGCCATCGGCGACGTTGATGAGCTGGGCGGTAATGCGCAGCCGTTTTCCTGACCGCCGAACGTTGCCTTCGAGAAGTGTTTCGACGTTGAGCTGACCTCCGATCTCGCGAATATCGCGATCACGGCCGCGGAAGCGGAATGCCGAGGAGCGCGACGCGACGCGAAGGTCGCTCAGGCCGGCCAGCGCATTGATCAAGTCCTCTGCGAGACCGTCACTGAAATATTCCTGCTCCGCGTCACCACCTACGTTGGTGAACGGCAACACCGCAATCGATGTCTCGCCTGGCTTGTGGGCAATGTCAGCGACGTTCTGCGACAGGGCTTCTTCGATCTCGACTCGCACGTCCCCGATATCGCGCAGCCGGCGTTTCATATCTTTGTCAACGCAGCGTGTCAGCACACGGCGCACACTGGCGGGCGTTGCCGCAGGCAGCGCGGTCCAATCCGGCTCGTGCCCGAGGACAGCGGCAATCGTGTCCGACACGGTGTCGCGGGCGAACGTTGGACGGCCCGTCAACATTTCATAGAGCACACAGCCGAACGCCCAGATGTCGGTCCGCTTGTCGACCGTCTGCGCTCGCGTCTGCTCCGGGCTCATATACGCCGCCGTGCCGAGGACGATCCCTGCCCCGGTGCCACCCGCCGTCAGGTCCGGGTCTCCGCTGGCTCCTGCACCACCGTCGACGATCTTCGCCAACCCGAAGTCGAGCACTTTTGCGACCCCGGCCGGCGTGATCATTACGTTCGCCGGTTTGAGGTCGCGATGAACGATCCCCTTCCCGTGCGCCGCGTCCAACGCGTCTGCGATCTGGCGTGCGATGGCCAGCGCCTCTGTGATTGGCAGTGAACGATCTTTAGATAGTTTCGAGCGGTCGATTCGCTTCGCTAGCGACTCCCCCTCGACGAGCTCCATCACGATCGCGCGGAACCCGTCGCTCTCCTCGATGCCGTAGATCGTTGCGATGTTCGAGTGATTGAGTGCGGCCAGGGCGCGCGCTTCCCGCTCGAACCGCGCCAATCGATCGGGATCCGCCATGGAGGCGCGCGGCAGGATCTTGACGGCCACGTCGCGTCCGAGCTTCGTGTCATGGGCGCGGTACACCTCACCCATTCCGCCGGCCCCGAGCAGGCTCTGAAGTTGGTAGGCGCCAATGCGCCGGCCGATCTGCATCAGTGACCCCGAACTCATGATCAGCCGCGCTGCGACAGCCAGGGCAGCGGGAACAGCTCTTGGCCCGCCGGACCGGCCCGGATCCGTCCCCAGCGGGGCTCGATGTCCCTCCGCGAGCAGCGACTCGATCTCCTTGCGCAGCGCCGAGTCGTCTCCCCGCGCCTCGGCGAGAAACTCGCTCGCCCTGCGATCGGATGCTCCCGCGCTGCGTGGTACTAGCGCTCGATTGCGTTCCAGCGCTCCAGATGCATCGGAAGAACCCACTTCATGCCGCCGGGGGCCCTGCGTTGGAATGCGCGGCAAACGCCAAGACTCTCTCCGAGAATCGCGCGTGTCGTACCCTTAACCTGAGTGTCCGCGTCCCTAACGCC
Organism: uncultured Acidobacteriota bacterium; assembly: GCA_963825245.1. Taxonomy (GTDB): domain Bacteria; phylum Acidobacteriota; class Vicinamibacteria; order Vicinamibacterales; family CAVVIG01; genus CAVREM01. The sequence goes on along the minus strand of CAWGSJ010000003.1, from coordinate 382,204 downwards.
AACGATTTCGTATCGACCCGGGCCACGTTCCACGACGTTATCGCGATTGTCGAAGCAGAATTCTACAGCCATCATGACTCCCTCGGAGTCGAAAGGACGGCATCATGAGCGGTTATTCGTTAGCGGGTGCCACTTGCGTCGCTGCCGTCGCCTCCCTGTACTCCTCAAAAGTCCATCCAGCCCTAGCTCGGTGAAGCGCTTCGAAGCGTCCACCGTAGCTCGCCTACATTTCCCGGCGAGCGGAGAGCTCGGGACTCGGACTCGCGAGTGGTGCGGCTCGTTTCCGATCAAGCGGCGGTTTCGCGGCAGCGTCCGAGGAAGTCGAGCACGCGCGCCGCCTGGCCACCAAGCATGTGGCCCTCGTTCTCGAGCCACGTCACGTGCAGGTCCTTGACCAGGCGCTCCATCCGGTCGCGTGTGTCGGCTGACCGGATCATGCGGTCGGTGGCGCCGAGGATCAGTTGCACGGGCAGCGCGAGAGCGGCGAGCTCCTCGTCGGTCCGCAGTGGAAGCCGCTCCATCCTCGGACGGAAGTGGCGGAAGATCGCGACCACGAACTCTGCCACTCCAGGTTGTACCCGGTCCGATCCCGAGACGAGGCGAAGCGCCCGGCGCCTTCCCCACTCACCAAGCTGCAGGAGGATCGCCGCCTTGATCAGCAGCGCCGTGTTCTGTCGGCCGATGCCGGACGGCGAGACTAACGAGAGCGAGCGAACGCGGCCGGGCCGTCGGACCGCGTAGTCGATCGCCAGCCATCCGCCCAGCGACACACCGGCGATGCTCGCGCGCGCGATGCCGAGCGCGTTCCAGACGTCGTCGAGCCAGACAGCGTATGCATCCGAGGCGAGCGGCGGCCGCGCCTCGGCGCTGAAGCCCGGTTCGCCGATCATGTCGACCGCATACACGCGGTGATCGCGGCTCAGCGCCGCGATCTCGCGGATCCAGGTACTCGAGTTGGCGCCTGAGCCGTGCAGCAGCACGAGCGCCGGCGCCGCCGCGTCGCCGGAGGCGATGACGAACGTATCGCCGTGGCGCGTCGGGACGATCAGTTCGGCGTGGGGGATCGGCCACTGCTGCAGCGCGCGGCGATAGAGCGCATGAATCGCCTGGCGGCCCGCATCGGATTTATAGATGCCAGTCATTTCCTACCCGAGGGGCTTCGCCCCTCGGACTCCCCGACACGCTCTCTCGCGCGCCGCTGACGTCGGCGCGCTCCGCTCGCGTGGCTCGCTCGCGCGCTCGCTCGCAACAGAGCTGATCCTTGAGCTTCCAGTCTCAGCCTTCAGGCCTGGCCGTCAACGTGTCGATCATCTGGATCAGATCGCACGTGAGCTCGGCAGTCGCGGTGATCGTCACGCGCAGCCGGCCGCGCTCCTCGTAATAGATGGTGTCGACGCGCGGATAATCCGGCTCCCCTTTCCGCGAGTTCAGCGCGGCCATCAGCATCGTCGTCACGCGCTGGCTGTCGTCCGGGCTGATCGCGTCGACGTCGACGATGCTGGAGACGGTCACCTGGCGCGTGCGGACGACCGGCATCGGGATCGGTCGCGCCGGCGAACGCGTCGAGATCGGCGCGCGTGACGCGGTACTCCTTCCCGATCCGCTTCGCCTTCAGCCGTCCCTCGCGGATGTAGCGGCGCACCGTCTTGGCGTGGAGGCTCAGCCGCTCGGCGACCTGGTCTACCGTATAAAGGTGAGGAGTGCATGGCAGTCGACTCTGGCCTTATTAGGGCATATCAATCCCTAAAGTGTCAATTGAGAGGAACAATATGACCTTTATAGAGCTTTTCGTGGCCGAACTTGACCGGGAAGCACCCCGCACTCGACGCGCCTTGGCACTGGTGCCGACCGGACGCGACGACTGGAAGCCCCACGCCAAGTCGATGCCCCTCGGCCGGCTGGCGGGGCTGGTGGCCTCGATGCCGTCGTGGGTGTCGCTCGTGATCGAGCAGGACGAGCTGAACCTGACGCCGGCCCCGGGGCAGGGCCAATACCAGCAGCCGTCAACCGACATGCTCGTGGCCACGCACGACAAGCTCGTCGCGCAGGCGCTCGAATCATTGCGGAAGACGAACGACGAGTTTCTCTATTCGACGAAATGGCGGCTGCTCGCCGGCGGCCAGGTCGTCATGGAGCAGCCGCGCCACATCGTCCTTCGCGACACGCTGAACCACCTCGCGCATCATCGCGGGCAGCTCACGGTGTACTTGCGCCTTCTCGATCAGAAGGTCCCGGCGATCTACGGGCCATCCGCAGACGACCAGTCGTTCGCTTAAAGCCAGACCGACGCCTTTTTCGCCCACGTTGATTCGGTGTAGCGCGCGGTGAACGCGGCAGCCGTCTCCTTGAGGGCGGCGGGATCGTTGGTCGCGCGGTATTTCGACACGCCGGCCCAGTACAGCGCCTCCGGGCCTGCATCGGTCTCGGCGTAGCGGCTGACCACCTCGCGGTAAAGTTGTTCGGCCTTCGCGTAGTCGCCGCGCTTGAACGCCGCGTGCGCCGCGCCCAGCTCGACCTGGCTCAGGAAATCGCGGGTGGGCAGGAAGCCTTCGATGCGATGGCGCTCCTCGCCGCCCGCATCGACCACGAGAATCGTCGGAGTCCACTGGACGCCGTATCGCGTACTGAGCCGCTGATACTCGTCGCGGTTTTCGCGCACGTGCACGCGCACGGGGACGAAACGTTCGGCGATCAGATCCTTGACCCGATCGTCGGTGTACACCTCGGCATCCAGCCGAGCACAGCCGCTTCACATCGGCGCGGCGCTGAAGTCGAGCAGCACTAGTTTGCCGCTCTGCCGTGCGTCCTTCAGAGCGCCGTCGTAGTCGTGCTGCCAGGGAATGCTTTGTCTGGTTGTGGCCATGCTGAAACCCCTGCAGTCCCGTACGCAATTCACAGGCCTGCACGGCTCAAAGTCTCCGGAACTTCGAAAAAGGGTACCGGAATGGCGACTAAAGCCCCCGAATCGGGCCGCCCACCCAAATCGTTGGATCGACGCGAGTTCGGGCTCGAATTTGGGCTCGATCCGTGTTGTCTGAGCCCGGCCAAGCTGGTATGTTTCGAAAACTACCTCGGCCCAACGGGCCACGTCCGGCCACATGTCAGAAAGGGAGAGTCTTATGCGTCGAGCCGTTTTTTGTGCGGCTGTTCTCTTCGCGGCTGTATTTCTCGTGCCCAGCGAGAGCGCTGCACAGGGGTCAATTGCGGGGACTGTGAAAGACACGACCGGCGCTATCATGCCGGGCGTTACTGTCGAGGCATCGAGCCCCGCGTTGATCGAGAAAACGCGAACCGCGGTGAGTGACGGCGGCGGCCAGTACCGGATCGTCGACCTGCCGCCGGGCATGTACCAGGTGACGTTCACGTTGACCGGGTTCCGAACCGTCGTCCGCCAGGACATCCAGATCCAGGGCGCATTCGCCGCCCAGGTGAACGCCGACCTGCAGATCGGCGCGCTCGAGGAGACGCTGACCGTCACCGGCGCATCGCCGACCGTCGACGTGATCAACAACCAGACGTCGGTCGTCCTCGACCGCGACGTGCTCGACGCGATTCCGACCACCGCACGCAACCTGCCGATGCGCGCGGCGCTCATTCCGGGGTCGTCGGTCACGTTCGTCACACTGGGTCAGTACGCCATGACCATCCATGGCTCGTCGTTCCAGGACACGCAGCTCGCCGTCGACGGCATGCGCATCAACACGCTGTGCGGCCAGGGCCAGTACAGCGGGTTCTACCTGAACGACGCGGCGGCGCAGGAGATCACCTACACGACCGGCTCCGAGTCGGCGGAGCAGGCGAACGGCGGCATGCGCATCAACGTCACGCCGAAGGACGGCGGAAACCGCTACGCGGGCAGCTTCTTCGCCCAGGGCGCCTCCGGGCCGCTGCAGGCCGACAACCGCTCCGACGAGGTCAAGCCGTTCCTCTCGGTTCCCCCGGGCATCAACTACGAGTACCAGATCAACCCGAGCTTCGGCGGGCCGGTGATGCGCGACCGCCTCTGGTTCTACCTCTCGGGCAGGTACAACGGCTACGAGCGGTTCGCGGCTGGCGCCGCATTCGCCGACGGCACGCCGGTCGGCACGCACCCGATGAAGGGCAACCATAGCTTCATCACCAGGGTCACCTGGCAGGCAACGCAGAACAACAAGTTCCGTCTGTATCTGGACAAACAGTACAACGGGGAGGACTACAACAATGTCAGCGCCCTGATCGCGCCCGAGGCAGCACAGCAGGCGTTCGGCGGCGGCTGGACGCCGCAGGTGAAATGGACGAGCACGCCGACGTCCAGGCTGCTGATCGACGCCGGATGGACCCTCTACAATCTGTCGTACGGAGTCGCCTATCAAGACAACGTCGGACCCTACGACTTGCCGAATAACGAAACCACGACGGGCAAGCTCACCGTCGCGACGACGAACCCCTACACCAGCGCGACCAACAACTTCGGGTACGGCCGCGTCGGTGAGCTACGTGACCGGCGCACATGCCATCAAGACCGGGATGACCTTCGGCTGGGGCACGAATTCTTCAGAGCGATCGGCGCACGGCGAGATTCAGCAGCTCAACTTCAACGGCGGCGCCCCCCTCGCGGTGGTTGTGCGCAACACGCCGTACTCAGTCGTGCAGAAGCTGAAGGCGGACTTCGGCCTCTACGCCCAGGACGCCTGGACGATGAAGCGGCTCACGCTCAACTACGGCGGCCGGTTCGATCACTTCAACTCCTATGTGCCGAGGCACTACTCGGATCCGACGCCGTGGCTTCCGTTCGTCCGCGACTTCGCGGAGATCGCCAACGTGCCGAACTGGAACGACTGGGCGGTCCGCCTGGCGGGTTCCTACGACCTGTTCGGGACGGGCAAGACGGCATTGAAGGCGAACGTCAGCCAAGTACGTCGCGTCCGAGGCCGCCAGTTACGCGGCGACCTTCAATCCGATGGCCAATGACACGGACACCCGGCCCTGGACCGATCTCGATGGCAACCGGTCGATTCTCGACGCCAACGGCAACATCCAGTACAACGAGGTCGCGGCCAGCAGCCGATCGAACTTCGGCCCGGTGACAGGAGCAAATCGGCCGGACGCGGATCTCAAACGCGGCTACAACTGGGAGTACTCGGTGTCGGTGCAGCACGAGCTGATGCCGAAGGTGTCGGTCACCGGCGGTTACTATCGCCGCCGATTCGGCAACCTGCGCGTGAACGATAACCTCAACATCAGCCCGAATGCTGAGTTCTTCAATCCCTTCGGCATCGTCGGGCCGTCCGACTCGCGCTTCCCGACCGGCGGCAGCGAGGCGATCACGATGTACAGCTTCAATCAGAACAAGATCGGGACGCCGTCCGACACGCTCGTGACCTTCTCGACGTTGAACAACAACATCTACAACGGCTTCGACATCGGCACGAACGCAAGGTTCGGCCGCGGGTTCTTCTTCGCCGGCGTCACCACCGAGCGCAGCGAAACGCTCAACTGCGACGTTCGCGACAACCCGAACAGCAACCGGTTCTGCGACAACGTCCCGCCGTTCCGCACGCAGTTCAAGGGCTCGGCGGCTTACACGATTCCATGGGACGTGCAGGTGAGCGGATCGTTCCAGTCCCGGCCCGGCGCCAGCGTTTCCGCCAACTACCCGGTGACATCGGCGATTGCGGGACGCACGATCTTCGCCACGTCAGGCGTCCAGCAGATCAGCGTGAACCTGCTCGAGCCGAACACGCTCTTCCTCGACCGTATCAACCAGGTGGATGCTCGTGTTGGCAAGACGTTCCGTTTCGGCCGCTTCCAGGCGCAGGGCTTCGTCGACGCTTTCAACGTGCTGAACGCCGGCACGGTGACCAGCGTCAATACCACCTACGGCGCCAATCCGGCGACGCGCACCTGGATGAACCCTGTGACGATGCTCACCGGCCGTACGATCCGGTTCGGCACGCAGTGGGAGTTCTAGGGGAGGACGCAGAGGGAGCAAAGGACGCAGAGGCGCAGAGGCGCAGAGGCGCAGAGGCGCAGAGCGTAGAAACGTAGAGAAGTAGGAAGTCGACGGGCGCGCTAAGGCTATGACCTGGCGCGCTCGTTTTTTGTACGCCTGGCCAGGTCCCGATTCTCCTCGAAAGTCACCCGCCCACAGTCTGCCGGTTTGCGATAACCTCTCCGCGCACGGGAGGCATCACCATGGTTCCAACGTTACAGCGGCAGGTTCGCCTCGCACTCGTTGTCGCGCTGCTCACCGCGGTCGCCGGCGTCGCGCAGATTGTCGCCACCGGAGGTGGCGGCCCCGACTGGGGGATGATCGGCAACGACGCCGCCAACAGCCGGAATCAGCCGCACGAGCACCGCATCCGGCCCAGGAACGTACATCGCCTCGCGCCGAGGTGGATCGCAACCACAGCCGGTGACGTGTCGGCGACACCGGCGGTGGTTAACGGAGTGGTCTACTTCGGCGATTTCGGCGGGATGCTGTGGGCCCTGGACGCCGAGACTGGTGAGGTGATCTGGTCTCGCCTCGTCTCGGACTACACGGGGATCATCGGCGACATCGCGCGCACGAGCCCGTCGGTGGCCGGCAACACACTGGTGGTCGGCGATCTACGTGCGCCGAACATGCTGGGCATCAACGCCAAGACCGGCGAGCTTCGCTGGATCACGCAGGTGCACCCGGATCCTCGCGGCATCATGACCGGTTCACCCGTGCTGGTCGGCAATACGATCATCACCGGGGTGTCCGCTACCGGCGCCGGCGGTCCAAACGCCACGTTCCGCGGTGCGATCGTCGCGCTCCACGCGCAAACCGGCCAGATGCTGTGGCGCAGCTACTCGCTGCCGGATAACGGGGGCGTGCCCGGCGGCTACGCCGGCGCGACGATGTTCTCGCCGCCGGCAGTCGACCTGCGGGCGGGACTCGTCTACGGCACGTTCGGACAGCCGTACACCATCCCGGCGAGCGTCAGGGCGTGCCACGACGCCCACGGCGGCTTCTTTGAAGGCTGCGAGCAGCCGGGATCGTTCTTGCGTTCGGTCGTGGCGTTCGATCTGAGAACCGGCGAACCGCGCTGGTCGTATCGGGTGCAGGGCCACGACCCGTGGCTGCGCGCGTGCGGCAACCAGCCGCCGGTCGTCACGTGGTGCGCGCCCGAAGCCGACACGGAAAAGTGGGATTTGGGCGGTTCCGGCGCCAATGTCATGCGCCTGAAGGGGCACGGACACTGGCGCGATGTCGTCGGCGTCGGCGGGAAGAGCGGCGTCTACACGTTGCTCGACGCACGAACCGGTGCGTTCATCTGGAACACGCTGATCGGGCCTGGCGGCGACCAGGGCGGCATGAACTGGGGCACCGCCTTCGACGGCGAGCGCATCTATGCCCCAATCACCAACCATCATCACATTCCTTACAGGCTGACCCAGGACGGCGTGATCTCGAATACGGTCGCCACCGGCGGTTCGTGGACGGCGCTCGATCCGCGGACAGGACGGATCATCTGGCAGACCGCCGATCCGCAGCTCGAGACGATCCCCGGGTTCGTCGATGTGGGAGTGTGGGATCTGGCGCCAGTCTCGGTCGCCAACGGGGTGCTCTATGCGGCCTCGATGGCGAAGCGGGCGGATCAGGATCAGTTTTTCGCGCTGGATGCCGCCACCGGCGAGATCTTGTGGCAATACCCGGCGCTCAGCTCGGTGAACGCCGGGCCAGCCGTCGTCAACGGGTCGGTGTACTGGGGATCCGGCTACGCGAGATCGGGCGTCGAAGGGAGCGGCGGCAATCGGCTCTTCGCGTTCAGCATCGACGGAGAGTAATTCACCACAAAGGACACTAAGGACACGAAGTAAATCAATTCCCTTTGTATCCTTGGTGTCCTTTGTGTTTGACGAAGCCGCTTCGAACAGTCGAAATGCGCTTTAGGATTGGACGTTACTTCGCCGCCGGGAGCACGGCCATGCTCGCAGGCTGGTAGGCCAGCCCGGCGATCTTGCCGTCGCCGTCGAACACGACCCTCTGCACGACCCGCTCTTTCTCGAAGGCCAGGATCAACTCCACGGCCCGATAGCCTTTCAGCTCGCCGCTTCGCCGTTCGTCGATGCTCTTGACGGCGCCGAACTGCGCGGTCAGCATCTCCCACACGGCACGAAGCCGTTCTTCGGGGATGGCCTTCTCCACGACAGGATTGAACTCCTTGACGACGTCTGCATACCTGCCGTCCTGGAGATTCTTCAGGACCGCCTCAGCTTTCCCGATCAACGCTGAGTCGGTTTGCGCGAAGACGATGGGGCCGACTACGAAGAGCAGCACACAGATCGAGCCGCGGAGACGCGTAGAGAGCTGTTTCATAGCCACCAAATAGCATAGTTAATCCCGACGCACGTGTGTTGACGCAGTTCCGTCGCGAATCCGTCTTCCGGTGGCCGGGCCGCCCTGCGAGGACCGCCGTGGGCCGCGTGACGCGAGCTCCGTGAGCTCGCGGATCCCCTGAGTCTTCTCGGGCGGCCGTGGATCCTGAGACGGCCACCTCCAACGGCTTCGCGCCAGAACCGCGTCAACACACGCGAGTCCGGGCGAGCACGAGGATGAATGTCGTCGGCGCGTCTCACCCGGGGACGGCGGAACCCACCCTCGCGCCGTTCGCGCCGGGCCCCGTTTGGAGCAGCCCGTAACGGTTCACGAGAAACACAGCGCAGGCCCCGAGCTGTGTTTCTCCGGGTTGCGGAAACGGGGCCCGGCGCGAATGGCGCGAGGGTGGATGATCGCGTCGCCACTGGTACGCTCTCAGTCCCGCACTACTCCGCCAACACATGTGCGTACTGGGAGTAAGGACAGCGTTCTAGCCCTTCCCGAGCCTCAGGCCGATCGACGGACGGAGAGCCGATTCAGGTGCGCCGCAAGCGCTTCGAGGCTATCGATGTTGTGCGCGGGGAGGAAATCGTCGATGGAGCCGAGCGCCGCCTGCATCCCTCTTGTCAGCGGCTGGTAGCCGGGCGCGCCGAGCAGCGGGTTCAGCCAGATCAGCCGCCGGCAGCTGCGTTGAAGGCGCGCCATCTCGCGGCCGAGCACTTCGGGATCGCCGCGATCCCATCCATCTGAAATCAGCAGCACGATCGCGCCGCGCGAGACGACGCGCCGCGCCCAGTGGACGTTGAAGGCGCGCACCGCTTCGCCGATCCGCGTCCCGCCGCCCCAGTCCGGGACGTGCCGGGCGACGATCGGCGCCTCGCGGACGCCGTGCCTGGCGATCTCGCCGGTGATGCGCGTGAAGCGCGTGGCGAAGACGAACGCTTCGACGCGCCGGTCGCCGCCGGCGACGCTGTAGATGAAGTGCAGCAGCATCCGCCCATAGCGCTCCATCGATCCGCTGACATCGGCGATGATCACGAGCGGCCGCGGCTTCGACGTGCGGCCGCGCCTCGGAATGCGCAGCGGCTCGGCGCCGTAGCGGATGTTCTCGCGCGCCAGCCGCCGCAGATCAGGCTCGCGCCCTTCCTTCCGCCTGCGGCGCCACGTCCGGCGCCGGCCCAGATCCCACTTCATCGCCGACACGATCCGGCGCGCCTCCCGCAGCTCGTCGTCGGTGAACTCGGCGAAATCTTTCGCTCGCAGGGCATCCTGCGCGCTGTAGCTCGTCGCGGTGATCTGTCCCGCGCGGACGTCGTCGTTCGCCGGCCCCTCGCCCGCCGCCTGGTCCGGCGCCGTGCCGGTGAGCACGACCTCGGGACGGCCGAGCGATCGCTGGCGGCCCATCGCGCGCAGATCGCCGGGCGGCCGATGCCGCGGTTCGCGCCAGAAGGCGCGGAACATCTCGTCGAAGATCGGCAGGTCCTGCCTTCGATGGACGAGGAGGGTGCGCAGCGAGTAGTAGAAGTCGGACCGGCTGGCGATGTCGATGTGATCGAGCGCGCTGGCGACGTCGATCATCCGCCCCGCCGGCACGTCGAGGCCCGCCGCGTGGAGCAGCCGGCCGAAGCGAATCAGGTTCCTGAACAGGACGCTCATTTACGAGAGTGAAACTCAGGGACTTAGTCCTAGTTCCTCACCCTCCTTTGGCCTTGCCGACGAGTTCGGCCAGCCGCTCGCCCTTCTCGCCGCGGACCTCCTGCATGTCCTCCTGGTTCTTGATCAGGATGCCGAGCGTCTCGTCGACGACCGCCGGATCGAGCTCGGTCTTGTCGAGCGCGACGAGCGCGGCCACCCAGTCGAGTGTCTCCGAAATCCCGGCCTGCTTGTAGAGCTCGGCCTCGCGCAGCTGCTGGACGAAGGCGGTGGCCTGCTCGGCGAGCCGCCGCGGCGCGTGCGGCACCTTCGCAGTGACGATCCGCAGTTCCTTGTCGAAGTCGGGCAGGTCGATCCAGAAGTAGAGGCAACGCCGCTTGAGGGCGTCGTGGAGCTCGCGCGTCCGGTTGGACGTCACGACGACGATCGGCGGAGCGGCCGCGCGAATCGTCCCGTGCTCCGGGATCGTGATCTGGAAATCGGCCAGGAATTCGAGGAGAAAGCCCTCGAACTCCTCGTCCGCGCGATCGAGCTCGTCGATCAGCAGCACCGGGCGGCGCGCGCCGTCGCCCGAGAGCGCCTGCAGGAGCGGACGCTTCAGCAGGAATCGCGCGTCGAACAGCTCGCGCGCGGCGGATTGGCGGTCGACGGCGCCCGACGCCTCCATCAACCGGATCTCGAGCAACTGGCGCGCGTAGTTCCATTCGTACGCGGCCTGGCTGACGTCGAGGCCCTCGTAGCACTGCAGGCGGATGAGCGGTGAGTCGAACGCCGCCGAGAGGACCTTGGCGACTTCAGTCTTGCCGACGCCAGCCTCCCCTTCAAGGAGGAGCGGACGCTGCAGCTTGAGCGCGAGGAAGATCGAGGTCGCCAGGCCGCGGTCGGCGATGTAAAGCTGCCGCTCGAGGAGCGCCTGCAGCTCGTCGATCGACCGCAGCATCACGTGATCGTCAGCGGACCCGGGCGGCCGCTGCGGCCAGCGCTTTCTTCACCCAGACGGGCGCCACCGCCTTGCCGGTACTCGGCCGACGCGTACAGGTCCCCAATGAGGTTGTCGATGTCGGCACCCAGATCGGCGCCGACGTCGGCGGCGGCCGTGGCCATGCTGGCCTCCGAAAGCGCCTGCCCGACCAGGCGGCGCTCGACCGAGGCGGCGCGCGTCGGCCGCGGGACGAGTCCGCCGAGTGCGATTGCCGCCGACTTGCACGTCCCGCCGCTGACGCCCAATACCGCCGCGACGCCGATGACGGCATACCGCGAGGCGGGGTGCTCGAACTTCACGTACGCGCTCCCTTGCCCCGCGGCCTGCGCCGGCACTTCAATCGCCGTCAGCAGGTCGCCCTCGCCGAGGGCGGTCGACATCAGGCCGGTGAAGAACTGCTCGACCGGAACGGTCTGCTGTCCGCGGCCGCTCGTGACCACGAACTTCGCACCAAGCGCCGCGAGGACCGTCGGCAAGTCCGACGCGGGATCGGCATGGGCCACGTTGCCGCCAATCGTGCCGCGATTGCGCACGGCGGGATCCCCGACGTGTCCCGCGGCTTCAGCCAGCGCGGGGCACTGCTCGCGGACGACCGCAGACGCCGCCAGCTCGGCGTGCGTCGTCAACGCGCCAATTCGCACAACCCCGCCTTTCGCCTCGACCCCTTTCAGCTCCGTGATGCGGCCGATATCGATCACCGCCGTTGGCGACGCCAGCCGCAGCTTCAGCAGCGGAATCAGCGTGTGGCCGCCCGCGAGGAGCTTCGCACCAGGATGCTGCTTGAGCAGCGTTCCCGCTTCCTCGACCGATTTGGCGCGGTAGTAGTCGAACTGCGGCGAATACATCGTCAACTCCTACAAGGCGGGCCTGAAGGCCCGCACTACTTGCCAGTCTCCAGCCCCCACTCTCCAGCCCCCAGTCTCCAGCCCCCAGCCCCTAGCCTCTAGCCCCCGCTTGCTTCATCGCCCGCCACACGCGCTCGGGCGTGAACGGCATCTGCAGCGAGTCGACGCCGAGCGGCGCGAGGGCATCGAGGACGGCGTTGTACACGGCGACGGTCGAGGCGATCGTGCCGGCCTCGCCGATGCCTTTCAGACCGAGCGGATGGTGCGGTGACGGCGTCACACTCGATATGACCTCGATGTCCGGCAGCTTGTCGGCACGCGGCAGCGCGTAGTCGAGCATTGAACCGGTGACGAGCTGCCCCGACTCGTCGTACACCGCCTCTTCCCACAACGCCTGGCCGATGCCCTGGACGACGCCGCCGTGCACCTGTCCCTCGACGATGACCGGGTTGATCTGCGGACCGCAGTCGTCGAGCGCGACGTAGCGCTGTAGCGCAACCTCGCCGGTCTGCGAGTCGACCTCGACCACCGCGAGATGCGAGCCGTACGGGTAGGTGAAGTTCGGCGGATCGTAGAAGGTGGACGCCTCGAGCCCGGCCTCCATGCCCGCGGGCATGTTCCAGGCGAGGTGGGTCATCAGCGCGATTTCCTGGAACGTCTTCGCCTTGTCCTTCGATCCCTTGACGAAGAACTTGCCGTCCTCGTAGTCCATGTCCTCGACCGCGGCCTCGAGCAGGTGCGCGGCCATCGCCTTGGCTTTCTCCTTCACCTTGCGCGTCGCGAGCACCAGCGCCGCGCCGCCGACCGCCGTCGTGCGGCTGCCGTAGGTGCCCCAACCCATCGGCGTCAGGTCGGTGTCGCCGTGGAACACCTTCACATCGTCGACGGCGACGCCGACTTCGCTCGCGACGATCTGCGCGAAGGTCGTCTCTTCGCCCTGGCCGTGCGGCGACGCGCCGATGAAGACGTGGACCTTGCCGGTGGGATGGACGCGCACGATCGCGCTTTCCCACAATCCGCCCTGGAAGCCGACCGCGCCGGCGACCTGCGACGGTCCGAGGCCGCAGATTTCGACGTACGTCGCGAGGCCGATGCCGATCAGCCGGCCGTTCTTTCTGCGCCTCGGCCTGCTCCTTCCGGAGCTGCGCGTACTTCGCGTGGTCCATCAGCTTCTTCAGGCCAGCGGGATAGTCGCCGCTGTCGTAGGAGAGCCCGGTCACGACGGTGTGGCCGTTCTCGAAGCGAGGGATCATGTTCTTCAGGCGCAGGTCGGCGACGATCGAGTCCCAGCTTCTGCGCGAGCTTGTCGACCAGGCGCTCGATCATGAACGTCGCCTCGGGACGGCCGGCGCCCGCGATAGGCCTCGACCGGCGTCGTATTCACGTAGACGCCGTAGACGTCTTCCTTGATCGCTGGAATGTCGTACACGCCCGACAGCATCAAGCCGTGGAGGATCGTCGGGATGCCCGGGCGCTGCCGTCGACAGATACGCGCCCATCGCCGACCACGACGTTGGCGCGGAGCCCGAGGATCTTCCCGTCCTTCGTCGCCGCCAGCTCCACTTCCTGGATGTGCGCGCGGCCGTGCGTCGTCGCCTGGTAGTTCTCGCGCCGGGTCTCGGTCCACTTGACCGGGCGTTTGAGGCGCATCGCGCAGAACATCGTCAGGAAGTCGGACGGGTACGCGGCGATCTTGCTGCCGAACCCGCCGCCGACCTCGGGCGCGATGACGCGGAGCTTGTCCTCCGGCACGCCGGTCACGACCGAACTGAGGAATCGCAGGATGTGCGGATTCTGCGTCGTGTTCCAGACCGTCAGCTCGCCGCTCGCCGGCGCCCACTTCGCCAGCGTCGCGCGCGGCTCCATCGCGTTCGGAATCAGCCGCTGCTGGACGATGCGCTCGGTGATCACCAGTTCGGCGTTCTTGAACGCCGCGTCGACGTCGCCGCCGGCGACGACCCAGTGAAACGCCTGATTGCCCGCGCATCGTCGGCGTGCAGCTGCGGCGCGCCGGGCTTCACGGCCTGCTCTGGATCGGTCACCGACGGCAGCGCCTGGTAGTCGACCTCGATCAGCTCGAGCGCATCGTATGCGGCGTTCGGGGTTTCAGCCACGACAATGGCGACGATGTCGCCAACGTAGCGGACGGTGTCCTTCGCCGCGCAGTGATACGTCGCGACCTTGAGCTCGGAGTTCGGCACGAGCCACGCGCACGGCGACGGCTGCAGCCCCTCGATATCGGAGCCCGCATAGACGGCGACCACTCCCGGCGCGGCCTTCGCCTTGCTCGTGTCGATGCGCGTGATTCTGGCGTGCGCGTGCGGGCTGCGCAGCATCGCGGCGTGCACCATGCCCGGCAGCACGAAATCGTCCGTGTAGGTTGCCGCGCCGGTGATGAGCCGCGGATCCTCGCGGCGGCGGATTCCCGATCCGAATACGGTGGTCGCCATGGCTCACCTGCCTCCCATCGCGCCCGCCGCTTCGCGGACGGCGCGCACGATGTTCTGATAGCCGGTGCACCGGCACATGTTGCCCTCGAGGCCGTCGCGGATCTGGCGATCGGTCGGCTTCGGAATTCGTCCGCAGCAGCTCGTGCGCCGCCATGATCATGCCCGGCGTGCAGAAGCCGCACTGCAGTCCGTGCTTGTTCCAGAACGCCTCCTGCAGCGGGTGAAGCGCGCCGTCGCCGCTGCCGAGGCCTTCGATCGTCGTGATCGAGGCGCCATCCACCTGGACCGCCAGGCACGTGCACGATTTCACGGCGACGCCGTCGAGGAGCACGGTGCAGGCGCCGCACTGGCTGGTGTCACAGCCCACCTTGGTGCCGGTGAGCCCCGCGAGCTCGCGGATGAAATGCACGAGCAGCGTGCGCGGCTCGACATCCCGCTGGTAGGTGCGCCCGTTGATCGACAGTCGGACCGGAACTGTCACGACATACCTCCGGATCGAACCGTTCATCGTAGGCGCGAAAGCGGCAGAAGGTGGCGATTATAGTCCCAAACCGGCATTACGAGCGGAGCCTCAGGTACGTCTGCCCGATGTGCAGACGACCGGTGATGTCGTCGTCGAACGCATACATGAGCGCGAGTGTGCCGAGCGCGTGCGAGAGCCCAAGCGGCAGGACGTTCGGGTACCGAGAATAGATCGCGCACCAGCCGAGCGCGCCGACGAACGTCATCGACATGAGAAACACGTTGGGCACGTGAACGAGCGCGAACAGCAGTGCGGCGACGACGATGCTGGCCTTTGGAGGCAGGAGGCGCCGCGACTCGCGGAGCACGACTGTCTGGAGGAGCCACTGCTGCGCGCAGCCCCACGGGACGAGCTCCGCCAGGCTGCCGAGAAAGTCCGCCCGGTCGTGGAGCGTGCCGATCGCCATTCCGGCAGCGAGCACGCCCAGCACAGCCGGGAGCGTGAACAGCGCGGTCGCCCGCAACGCTGGCAGCAGCGCCCTGGGAGAGAGTCCCCACTCACCAGACCGGACGTTGTTCAGTACGGCGGTGACGACAATGAGCGCCGCGGGCGCCGCCACCGGGACGCCTCGCGGCTCGAGGACCCACGCATAAAGAAGTAACGTACCAAGAATTGTCAGCGTGAAAGGCATTGGTGCACGGCCGACACCGGACGTATGCTAGGGTAGTTTTCACGGAGGGTCGGATGAAACCGTTAACGCGGCTCCTGCCGGTCGTGGTCCTCGGCGGCGCCCTTGCGCTGCTCTCGACGGCAGTGAGCACTCAGCAGCCAGTCCCCGGGCAGCCGGAGCTGAAGGTCGGAGACACTGCTCCCGACTTCACCCTGCCAGCCAGCGACGGTCAAACGTACTCGCTCAACAAGCTCAAGGGCAAGTTCGTCGTCCTCGCCTGGTTCCCCAAGGCCTTCACCGCTGGTTGAACGGCCGAATGCCGGGCCCTCCGTGAGAGCGGCCCCATGATTCGGGAATACGACGTCGCGTACTTCATGATCAGCGTCGATACCCTCGAGGACAACACCGCATTCGCCAAGAAGGAAAACGCGGACTTTCCGATCCTGGCCGATCCGAGCCGGGAAACGGCGCGCAAGTACGGCGTCCTGGCGGACTACAGCAAGTTCATGCTCGGCGAAGTCGCCAATCGCTGGACGTTCTACATCGGCCCCGACGGCAAAATCCGCGACATTGACCAGAAGGTGAATCCCGCGCAACTCGGGCGCCGACGTCGTCGCTCACCTGAAGGCCCTGAACGCCCCGGCGCGCAAGTAGACGGCGGCAGGCCTGAAGGCCTGCACTACGACAACCGTAGTGCGGACCTTCAGGTCCGCTGACTCGTGGCCGCTGCTCTCCTAACGTCAAGCGCCTTTACGCCAGCCGCTGGCTCGGCTCCCGCTGTACCCATCGATATGGCTTGCGGGAATTCCTCCAGAACACCTTCTCCATGGCCGCCGGATTCTTGCCCGTGACGTAAGCGCGCGCGACATTGAAAACGTTCGGATAGGAATTGAATTCGAGCCCTTCGCTCTGGGGCCAGTCGCTGCCGAACATGATGCGGTCTTCGCCGAAAATGTCCCAGAGCTCGTCGAGCCAGGCGCGGTAGTTGTGGAGATCGGTCGACACTCTTCCCTCGTAGCGTCGAACCACCTCTGACAGCTTGATGAAGACGCTCGGGCGCTTCCCCAGCTCGCGCAGGTGCCGAACGTAAGTCGCCTTGGCGGACTCGTCGGGAAAACGGACGTCGGGAAGGTGGTCCATCACCAGGCGAAGCGACGGCACTTTGTCGAGTAATTTGACCAGCACGTCGGTCGCAGTCATTCCTTGCCGGGGCGTGTCGACATCGAGGCTGCAGTCGGCGTCCGCGAGCCGCTTCAGGTTGGCGATGTACTCGGGATTCTCCAGGCCCAGATGGAGCTGCCCCTGGCGGATGCCGATGAACAGCCGATTCTTGACGAGGCGCTCCAGGTGCGTCGGAAACGCGCGGTCGCCCGGATCGATGCGGCCGACGAGGCCGACGATGACCGGATGATTCTTGCTGATGTCGAGCAGCCAGTCGTTGTCCTCGACGCGCGGGCTCGCTTCGACGATGATTGCCCCGACGACACCGAAGGGGACGACGATCGCCTTGTAGCGATTCGGCAGGGCTATCATCCCCTGCGGCGGTTCTCCCCCGCCGGGCATGTCCCTCGGATACGGGGCGCCTTCGGGACGCGTCTTGTCGAAGATGTGGATGTGGGTGTCGATAATGGGAAAGGCGGGTTTTTCGGGCTGTGCCTGCGCGGCAATGGCCGCCCGCGCCGCGAATGGCAGCATCGGAATGGAGCCGACGAACATCCTGCGGGTCAGGCCTTCCATCGACACCTCCAGGTCCCCCGAGCGCAGTCGAGGGGCGCGCGCATCGTGGCACCGCCCCGGGTGCTATGTCAAAGTTCTGAAGAGATTCTATGATTGCGATCATGTGGCAGTTCGACGTCAAGCCGGGGCGAGAGAAGGAATTCGAGCAGCTATACGGCGTCGACGGCGAGTGGACACAGGTCAATCGGCAGACGCGATCCTACCTGGGCAGTTCCTTTCTTCGCGATCAAAGCCTCGCCTCGCGGTATATCGTCATCGAGTACTGGAGCGAGATGCTCGTCTACGAGCAGCATCGCGTCTATCGTTCAGACGCCGTCGCTTCCCTGGAGGAACGTTCCGCCGCGCTCGTCGGCTCGACCGAGCCGATGGGGGTCTTCACCGCGCTGAACGTGCCCGAGCGCTACGGCCCGACCTGGTCGCAGCGAGAGCGGTCCTGACCGGCTGTCGCTATACTTAGCCACACACATTGGCGGACCTGAGAGGTCCGCCCTACATCGTCGCGCACCGAGGGGCCAGATCATGAAGAAGTTGTGGCTGCTCGCGATCCTCGCCTGCCTGTGGCCTGGCACAGGAACCCCTCAGTCCGCCGCGGAGCTCGTCAGCGACGGCAAGAACACCGCGCACGTGCTGACGCAGAGCCTTGGCTACGACCGCAAGAGCTACAGCCCGCTCCGCGAAATCAACACGACCAACGTCCGGCGACTGGTGCCGATCTGGAGCACCAGCGTGATGAACGACCTGGGCGAGCTGGCCGCGCCGACGATCTACGACGGCGTGATGTACGTGATCAACGGCAAATGGACCTTCGCGCTGGATGTGGAGACGGGCCGTCAGATCTGGCGGACGCCCGTGGAGCTCGAGCCGGGCACGCGGGGCGCGCCGATCACGCGCGGGGCGGCAACAATCTACAACGGGAAGCTGTACCGCGTGACGTTCGACAACCACGTGCTCGCGCTCGACATGAAGACCGGCGAGCAGGTCTGGAAGCAGAAGTTCGCCGACGCGAAAGAGGGCTACTACGCGACGGGCGCGCCGATCGTCGCCAACGGCGTGCTCATCTCCGGAATGGCCGGGGGCGAATCGACCACCCGTGGCTTCCTCGACGGCTGGGATCCCGAGACCGGCAAGAAGTTGTGGCGCCGCTACACGATTCCGTCGCCTGGCGAGCCTGGCTCGGAGACCTGGCCGAAGGACAACGACGCCTGGATGCACGGCGGTGCGCCGACGTGGCGCTCCGGCTCGTACGATCCGGAGCTCGATCTCGTGTACTGGGGCACAGGCAACGCGGAGCCGTACGATCCCAGGCCGCGGGGAGCCCTCGACAGCCTGTTCGCGTCCAGCGTGCTGGCCATCCGGCCGAAGACCGGTGAAGTCGTCTGCCACTTCCAGTACACGCCCAACGACGTCTACGATGTCGACGGCACCGACGAGAACGTCCTCGCCGACATCCGCATCGACGGCCAGTTGCGGAAGGTGATGATCCAGGCGAACAAGAACGGCTTCCTGTACGTGCTGGATCGGACGAACTGCAGGCTCATCGCGGCGCATCCGTACGTCCAGGTGAATTGGGCCTCCCGCGTCGACCTCGCCAGCGGCCGGCCGGTGCTCACCGATCTCTACAACCGGTTTCTCGCTGGAGAAGAGGTCCAGATTTTTCCGTCGCGCGGCACCAACGCCGTACCGATCGCGTTCAACCCGAACACCGGGCTCATCTATGCGAGCACCTGGAACGTGCCGCGCATCCAGAAGCTGGCGCCGCCCGCCGGGAAACCGCAGGTCATCGGCGCGAGCTCGACCGGCATCACCAGCAGGAACCCGACGTTCAAGCCGGGCGACGTGCTCGGTCATTTCGTCGCCATCGATCCGCTGACCGGTCAGAAGAAGTGGGAGGTGCCGCTTCCGGATCTGCCGAGCGCGGCCGGGATGCTGGTCACGGGCGGCGGCCTGGTTTTTACCGGCAAGCTCACCGGCGAGTTCGTGGCGCTCGACGAAGCGACCGGCGCGACGTTGTGGCAGTTCAAGACCGGATCGAGCATCAACGCCACGGCGATCACGTACACCCACAAGGGCCGCCAATTCGTGACGGTCGCGTCTGGACGCGGCGGCTTGCTGGCGAGCCGCTACACGACCGACAAGGTGCCAACCGGCGGATCGATCTGGACGTTCGCGCTGCTTCCGGAATAGGAGCTATCTCACAAACCAGCTGGCCCGCGTCGCGAGCGAGCGCGCGAGCGAGCCACGCGAACGGAGCGCGCCGGCGCCGCGGCGCGCGAGAGAGCGTGTTGGGGAGTCCGAGGGGGCGAAGCCCCCTCGGGTAAGACAGACTAGGAGACTTCGATGAACACCATCGGCCGACTCTCGCTGCCGATTCTCTTCGCGCTCGTTCTGGTCATCGCGACCAGATTCACTGGCTCTGCCCAGCGGGATGCGCAAGCGCAGGCCCCGCCGCCGCCCGCCGTTGCCGGTACCTGTCCCGGACAGGCCATGGCCGTGCAGGCGACGGGTGTCTATACGCAGAAGCCCGTCCCGGAAATCGTCATCAACGGACAACCGGCGCCGGGCGCGATCTGGCAGCCCGGCATGCGCTCGTACTGGCACTGCCATGCGGGCGGGCAAATCATGATGCTGTTCGAAGGAACCGGACGGGTCCAGAAACGCGGCGAGCGCATTCGTGCACTCCACAAGGGCGACACCGAGTATGCGGGCCCGGGCGTCGAACACTGGCACGGAGCGGCGCCAGACGCCTCGGCACATTTCTTCCAGACGTCGATCGGCACGGGTCCGACGCTCTGGATGGAAGAAGTTGGAAAGGACGATTATCTCGGCAACGACATCGGCGTCACGTCGAGGAACGAGTTCCTGCGCAGCGGCGTCAGGAAGAAGCCGGAGTAGCCCTGACCGTCAGCTGGCCGTGATCAGCCGCACGATCCGGCCATTCACGCGCTCCGCCCGGAACTCGCGTTCGACCACTTGCCGGGGCGTAAAGCCCAGCTCGGCCGCCAGTTGATCGATCTCCTTGCTGACCAGCCGCAGCAGCTTCACGTGATCCGCGCCGGCGAGCTCTTTTTCTCGCCGGCAGAGATCCATCAGGTGGTCCCATTGCTGATCGAGGGGTTTCTGCTTCATCAGCTACTGGACCTTGAGATACTTCCTCAGGTTGTTGAAGCCAACGTCCGCCGCATAGATGTTTCCCGCGGCGTCGACCGCAATGCCCGACGCCGACGTACCGGTGTCGGTCATCTTGCTGAGATCGCCGGGGTCGGGAATGAGGTATCGAAGCTCGCCGGTGACGGCGTCGCCGACGACGATCGCCCGGTTGTTCGGCCCGGCGGGCGATTCGCGGCGCGACGGATCCTGGTAGGTGGATCCGACGTAGATGTTGTCGCGGTTGTCGACGAAGACTGAGCTCGGCTGACCGAATTGTTTCCAGGCGACGATGAAGTTGCCCTCCTGGTCAAAAACCTGGACGCGGTTGTTTTGCCTGTCCGCGACGTACACATAGCCTTTCGAGCCGCCGACGTAGAGGTCGTGCGGGTCCCTGAATTGGCCCGGTTCGGTTCCCATCCGCCCCCACGTCTTGATGAACCTGCCGTCCGGCGAATACTTCAGGATGCGGCCGCTGCCGGACTTGTTCCCGGAATGGCCATCCGACACGAAGATGTCGCCGTTGGGCGCGATCGCCACGCCCGTCGGCCGGTCGAACGTCGTCGGCCCGGTGCCGGCGACGCCGGGCGTTCCGATCGTCATCAGGACGCGGCCGGACGGACTCAGCTTGAGGACCGTCTGACCGGTCTTCGGGCTGGCGGGTTCGTCGTTGGTGTCGGTCGTCCAGATGTTCCCGTCGCGATCGACGGTGAACCCGTGCGGGTGGGCAAAGAGACCGGCGCCGAAGCTCCTGAGCAGCTTGCCTGACGGATCGAACTCGAGAATCGGCGGATTCGCCTCGCCTCGATTGACGCACGTGGCGTCGCCGTTCGGCTGATCGTTGAAGCAGCGGTGGAACACCCAGATGTTGCCGCCGGGCGCGACGTGCACGCGGATGACTTCTCCCCACTTCCGTCCGTTCGGACCTTTCATGCTGGCCGGCAGCGCCGGCCAGTCAGGATCGAGACGGTACGGGTTTGGGAGCGCTGGCTTGGCGACAGGTGCGTCGGCCTGGCCGTGAACGGTCCTGACCTGAGCGAAGGCGAAGGCCACCGCAAGTGCGGCGACGATGAGCGGCAAGCCACGAAGGCGCGACAAGACAAGCCACGGAAACACGAAAAGAGACTGCCACGAAAACGCGAAAACACGAAATCTGATTCTCAATTACGCTCGGCGGTCACGCTGCAAAGCGCGGGGAGGATTTCACCAATCGGTTCCCGCAACACCGCATCGACCATCTCGTCGAACGGCGTCGGCTCGGCGTTGACGATCACCACGCGAACGCCTGCTTGCAGGGCGGCCGGCACGGCGCCGGCAACCGGGTAGACCTGCAGGCTCGTGCCAATCGCCAGCAGCAGGTCGGCTTGTCCGGCGGCCCGCATCGCTCGGGCGATGACCGAAGGCACGAGCGTCTGGCCGAACGAGATCGTGGCGCTCTTCAGGATGCCGCCGCAGCTTTCGCACGGCGGGTCCTCTTCGCCGGCCCGGACGCGGTCGAGCACCGGCGGCATCGGCCCGCGCCAGCCGCACGCCATGCACATGACGTCGCGCATGGTGCCGTGGACTTCGATGACCTTGTCCGGCGAGCTGCCGGCCTGCTGGTGGAGGCCGTCGATGTTCTGCGTGATCAGCGCGTGCAGCTTCCCCGCGGCGCTCGAGGTCGACCAGCGCGCGGTGGCCGGCGTTCGGCCCTGCATGCCACGCGGGATGATTGAGGCGACTTTGCCACGCCTCCCTGCGCACCGACGCGTCCGACATGTACGAATGGATGTTCGACAGCCGCTCAGCCCTGGGGTTCGTCGTCCACACGCCCTGCGGTCCGCGAAAGTCGGGAATCCCCGATTCCGTGGAAATGCCGGCACCGGTCAGCGCGACGATACGCGACGCATCATCGACCCACGCCCTGACGATGTCGAGGTGTTCCGCAGTGATCACTGCGTCCCAGACGTCATGAGGCCCCCGCTTCGCGAACCATCGTGCGGATCGCCTCGATGTTCTTGTCGCGGATGGGGCACGTCGAATCGATCGCCACGCACTGGGCCATGTTCATGCCGCATCCGCAGGTGCACCGGGCGCTGTTCGCGCGGCGCAGGGCGGTCCGCTTCGCCGCTGGTGCCAGCGAGGAAAAGTCGACGACCCGGATGTCGTCCTCGTCCCACGCGACGCCCGAGTACCGCGAGATGCCGTAAACAGCCAGCCCCACGAGGGCGAGCCCCAGCGTCCACCTGAGGATCCTTGCCAGGGGCGACGGGCGGCGGCGGCGCCGCTCCGAATCACGTGCCTGCTTCTTCATGCGTCCCGGGCGCGATTGTCGCACGAAATGTTGACCTCGCCTTGCATTGGCGAGTCGACTGCGCTACCGTGCAGCGCCAGACCATCCGCGGCTGTCGCGGTCATCGCCTTCTAATGGAGTGCATATGCCGAATCGCATGGTGAGAGCGGGGTTGACGTTGCTGGCGGCCCTGGCACTGGCGCCGCTTCCTGTCGCGGCCCAGGGCAAAGCGTCGAAATCCCCGCGGACACCGGACGGCAAGCCGTCACTGGAAGGCACTTTCAATTTCGCCACTATCACGCCGCTCCAGCGTCCCCAGTCGCTCGCCGGAAAGACAGTCTTGACGGACGAGGAGAGGGCAGCCTTCGAAACAGCGGAAAACACCCGGCAGAATCGCGACCTGTTCGATCCGGAAAAGGGCGCGCCAAGCGCCGGATACCCGTCGCGCGCCGACGGCGGCGTGCTGTCGTACAACGAGTTCTGGTACGAACGCGGCAACAAGATGACCGACGACAAGCGCACGTCGCTCATCACCGATCCGCCCGACGGGAGGGTTCCGCTCAAACCCGAGGTGGCCAAGAAGAGCGCACAGAACGGCCGTGACATGTACGCCGGCCTGGCCAACGACTACGAGGACCGGACCCTCGCCGACCGGTGCCTCGTGGGCTTCAACGCAGGCCCGCCGCTGCACCCCGGCGCTTATAACAACAACCTGCAGATCGTGCAGACGCTCCAAGTTCCTCGTGATCATGACCGAGATGGTGCATACGGCCCGCATCATCCCGATCGATGGCCGGCCGCACGGCACGCTCCGCAAATGGCACGGCGACTCCAGAGGCCGCTGGGAAGGCGACACGCTCGTCGTCGAAACGATCAATTTCAACCGCGAGACGAGCGTGTCAGGCTCGTCCCGTGAGACCAAGCTGGTCGAACGGTTTACCAGGCTGGACGACGACACCATCAAATACGAGTTCACCGTATCCGATCCGACCACGCTCACGCGGCAGTGGAGCGCCATGTTCCCGCTGAACAAGACGGACTCGCCGATCTACGAGTACGCCTGCCACGAGGGCAACTACGCGATGCCGAACATCCTCAAGGGCGCGCGGCTCCAGGAGCAGCTCAAGGAACAGAAGTAAGCGGCTCCGTGACGATCACACTGGACGAGATTCGCGGTCTCGCGCCGAACGCGCGCTCGAGTTATCGCGAGGCGTTTCAGAATGGCCAGCCGGTGCTCGACGAGTGCGGTATCGCCGAGACGACGCGGCGCGTCGCGCATTTCATGGCGCAGGTCCTCCACGAGTCTGGCGGCCTGACGCGTCAGATCGAGAGCCTGAACTACAGCGCGCAGCGTCTCCCGCAGGTCTGGCCGTCTCGCTTCAAGCCAATCGGACCGCTCGATCCGGCCGCGTTCGCCCACGATGAACAGAGGCTCGGGAACCAGGTCTACGGCGGACGCATGGGCAACACCGGTCCGAACGACGGGTTCACCTACCGGGGACGAGGCCTGCTCCAGCTCACCGGGAAGGAAAGCTACGAATCGGCCACGAGGACGGTCCGTGCCCTGAATCCCGCGGCGCCGGACTTCGTCGCTGCCCCGGACGCCGTGTTCAGCGCGCAGTGGTGTCTGGTCGTGGCCGCGGCGGAGTGGACCGCCAAGGGTTGCAATGCGCTCGCCGATGAGGACGACATTCGAAAAGTCACACGCAGGATCAACGGCGGCCTGATCGGCCTCCGCGATCGCACGGAGTGGCTCCGGCTGGCCAGGGCGGTTTGGCGCTGAGCCCCGGCGGCGGGCCGGTTGAAAACACTGTGAGCAACGTTATGGGCCTGAAGCCGTGGATTGGACTGGTCGCGCTCGCGCTGCACGCCCTGGCGCCGTCCGGAGGCTCGGCGGCGTCGGCACAGCAGCCGCCGCATCGTTGTGCCGCGGATGCCGTCCAGCAGGCGCAGAAGCTCCTCGTGTTTCATTTCGGCCCCGATGACCGGATCGCGATCGACAAGACTGCGAGGACCCTGGCGCCCATCCGCAACCCGGCCAACCGCGCCCAGCGCTTCGACGTCCTCGAAGTGTGGGGCCGCATCTACAAGGGCGAGTACCGGATGCGCTTTCTCTACGCGCAGGCGTCCGACTGCGTCCTGATGGGTCAGGAGATCCTGGAATTCGCGAGCCTTTAATCTTATCCGAGGGGCTTCGCCCCTCGGACTCCCCGACACGCTCTCTCGCAGCTTACATAGACATCTTCGCCTGGCGGGGCATGAGGTCCCAGACCCGCCAGAATTCAATCATCTCCGCCGGTGTGCCGAGCGACACGCGAATGTACTTGGCGAAGTAGGGGAAGAATCCCGCAATCGCGATGCCGTTCGTCCTGAAATGCTCGATCACCCGCGGCGCCGGGCGATCGGTGTCGAGCATCACGAAGTTGGTGTGCGAATCGATGACCCTCAGCATCCGGATGCTGGCTTCGTTGAGAAACTCCTGCCGATCGTCGACGTTCCGCGTGACACAGCGCTGGACGTACTCGGTGTCTTCGAGCGCGGCGATCGCGGCCGCGCTGCCGACGGCGTTGACGCTGTCTGGCAGCTGGATGCCGCTCAGCGAACGGACGGTGGCTGGGGTGGCGATACCGTAGCCGACCCTCAGTCCTGACAGTCCGTAGACGTTCGAGAAGCTTCGCACCACGATCACACGCGGGTCGTCCACGGGACGATCGAGGAACGACGCATAGTCGCTCGAACCGTCCACGTAATGGTGGTGCGCCTCGTCGATGAGCACGCGCACGTCCGACGGCAGACGCCGCAGGAATTCCTCGATCGCCTGGCGGCGCGTCAGGGTCCCGGTCGGATTGTTCGGGTTGCAGATGTAGACGAGTCCGACCGAAGCATCGGCGCGGGCCAGCATCGCGTCCAGATCGTGCGCGTAGCGTTCGTCGAGTGGAACGGCTGCGATCTCGGCGCCTGCGCGTTCGGCGATGTCCTCGATCAGCTCGCTGGTCGGGACCGCGGCAACAATCTTCTTTCGTGGTCCGGCATACGCCTCAACAGCCAGTCGCAGGACTTCACCCGAACCGCACCCGACGATGACCCTGTCTGGTTTGACGCCGTGCACCGTCGCGATGCGAGCGCGCAACGCTTTTGCGGCGACACTCGCGTCGCCGTTGGCGACGCGCGCGGCCGCTTCGTAGACGGCGGCGGCGACTGTGACCGACGGACCGTAGGCGTTCACGGTGCGATCCAACCGGATCAGGCCTGCTGCCGAAGACGGTTCCTCCACTTGCGATCCGCTGCTCGCGAGAGCCGTGCCTGGCCACGACGGGACAGCGGCCGCGGCCACCCCCGTCGCGGCCATCTGCCGGAGAAGCGCGCGTCGCGAAATGGCCATGGCTACTGAATCACCAGAGTGGCTGGAATCGAACGAACCAGGCCTCCGCTCGATGCCGTGATCGTCAGCGGATAGCTTCCCCGCGCCACTTTCTTGTTCGTGCCGACGGTGAACACGGTGTTCCCCGCGTTCACGATCGAGGTCGGGTTGAATTTGCCTGTGGCGAACTTCGGCAAGCCGCTCACCGAAAACAGAACGGTCCCCGAGAAGCCGCTCGACGAGATCGCGACCGAATACGTGGCCGTGCCGTCAACCTTGATCGTGGCCGTCGCCGGCGCCACCGAAATGCTGAAGTCGCCATTGACGACCAGCGTCACGTTGACGGTCCGGGTCACCGGGCCGCTGGTTCCAGTGATCACCAGCGGATAGGTGCCTGCCTGGATCGACGTATTGGTGGAAATGCCCAGTGTCGTCGAGCCGGACCCGGCCACCGCCGCCGGACTGAACGACGCCGTCGCGCCGGCAGGCAGACCGCTGATGCCGAAGCTTACCGTGCCGGTGAATCCATTCTGGGGAGCGACCGTCACCGAGTGGCTCGCCGAGCCTCCCGGCGCGATCGTTCGAGAGTTCGGCGTCGCCGATACCGAGAAATCGGCGACCGTGATCGCGCGCGTCGCCGGCTGACTCGTCGCGCCGTCGTCGTCCGCGACCTGGAACGACACGGTGTATGTCCCCGGGGTCGCAAACGTCACGTTCGTGCTCGCCTGCGTGCTCGAGCTGGGGCTCCCCGTGGGGAACGTCCAGGAATAGGCGCCGATGGTGCCATCGGAGTCGCTGCCGGTCCCGGCAAACGCCACCGATTCTCCAGGGTTCACCGTCACCGCCGCTGCCGGATTGACGATCGTCGCCGTCGGCGGCTGATTGACGGACGGCGACAGCTGGACGAACTTCGCGTGCGACGGCACGCCTGCGCCGTTCAGGATGAACAGCATGTAATAGCCAGGCGGGGCGATGTTGCCGTTGGGCGGCGCCGTGACGGTCAGCTGATCCGAGCCTGCAGTAAATGACATCCGCACGAGACGCTGGTCCATGTCGAACGCGTGCGTCTGAGCGCCGGGCCGTACCAGGACGACCGACTGAATGCTCGCTGCATCCTGCGTCTGGATCTGGAACGCCTGGCCATAGCCGATCGCACCGGGCACACTGCCAATCGCTGGTCGCGTCGCCGTCGTGCCGTCAGTGTTGAAGAGATACGCGGGCGAGTAGATCTCGATGCCCTGCTGGTAGGTGCCCCGTGCACGATTTCCGCCGGCCAGCATCACCGTCGCATCGGGCAGCAGGAGCGAGCCCGAGTGGTAGACCCGAGGAATGGTGTTGGCGCCGGCCGACGTGAAGGTGTTCGTCGCCGGATTGAACAAGTCCGCATTCAGGCTCGCCGTGGTTTCGTCATCGTTGACCCTCGAACCACCCATCACGAGGACCCGGCCACTCGGGAGAATAGTGGCGTTCAACTGAATCCGCGCCTGCGACATCAGCGGACCGCTCTGCCACTGCAGCGGCGAGGCCGAGAGATCGATGAGGTCAGTGGTCTGCAGCGGCGGGTTCGCGCCCCCGAGAACCAACACGCGCGTGCGATAACCGTCGTCTGGCGAGAGCGGCAGCAAGACCGATGTCCCGTAGTTTCGCGAAGCCGAGGAGGTCGCGACGATGCCCGACCATGTATTCGTCGTGGGGTCGAAGAACCGTGAGCCGGTTCCCGACCCGGAGTAGAACACGCGCCCGTCCGGCAGCAGGTGCAGGCGCGGGTAGAGCGGCGGTGTCCAACCGGCGTTGTATTCCGGACTCCAGCCGACGCCCGGCGTATAAATCTCGACCGAAGTATTCGTGCCCCCGGCTTCTTTCGTCCCCGAAAACGTCATCATCCGACCGTCGCCCAGCGTGGTTACGGTTGGGTACCACCGTCCGTGCGCCATCATCGGCAAATCGCTGAAGAGGCCGGTTGCGGGATCGTAGGCGGCCGAACGGCGCTCTCCATAGAAGGGGTCGTACCGCAGGGTGCCGCCGTTGATGAACACGCGGCCGTCCGGCAACACACCGATGCCATTGCAGAACATGTCCCAGTCGAGGGTCTGCGTCGTAATGGCGCCGGCCTGGCGATTCCACAAGGCCGCGCGAAACGTGGGTTCCGTGGAAAGGTTGCCCGAGCCTGCCACGATCAGCACGTTTCCGTCGTGCATCAGGGCCAGGTGGATAGGGTTGATGGGCATCGTGTAGGGCAACGTGACCCACGTTCCCAGCTGCCCCGCCTGTGCCTGGACAGAGCGGCCGTACGGGATGACCACCACCGCGAAGAGCAACAGGGCCCACACGGGAGCCATCGCCCTCTTCAGGATTCGGGAACGAGCTGGTGCCGTACGCATCTCGGGCTTCTGCCTTTCGAGGACGAATGTTGAAGACGGTGATCGGAGCTAGAGCCTGCGGCTGAGGTGCAAGCGCGAGACCGTCAATCGGGCAGGCTTTTGCGAGGGAAGTCGGCGTGACGGCGGAGATTTCTCACCAGACAGGCAGGAATCGCTCGATGCGACCCTGGCGCGGTCAGCTGATTCCGCTGCTGCTGGCGTGTCCCCCTCTGCCGGCGGCGAGCCGAGTCAGCTCACGCGTGTCGGCCACCGCCTTCATGCCCGCGATCTCTCGACGCAGGGACACGTCGAAGACAAAGGTGCCGAACGGCAGGATGGACGAGACGAAGGCGGTCAGCGAACGACGGCGGGGCCACGCGGCAACACGTGCGGCGCGGTAAAGGGCGACGAGGAACACGAGAAACAGCGCGCCATGCACGCTGCCGGCAACGCGGACAGCGAGCGGGAACCCGGCGAGGTACTTGAGCGGCATCGCGACGAACAGGAGGATCACGAACGACGAGCCCTCGAGGAAGGCGACGAGCCGGAGTTGCCGGAGCGCCGTCGCCGCGACGTGAGGATCGGAGAGTCGAACCGCCATTCCGGTCTCTGCCCCACTCGAATGTCGTATCCTGACAGCGTTAACTCTACATGCGCCCGTAGCTCAGTTGGATAGAGCACCGGCCTTCTAAGCCGGGGGTCCCGCGTTCGAGTCGCGGCGGGCGCGCCAATTCCAATCGAGGGGCTAGCGCCCCTCGAACTCCCCCACACGCTCGCTCGCGGGGGCCCCAACACCCCGCTCCGCTCGCGTGGCTCACTCGCTCCGCTCGTTCGCGCGGACGCTCAACGCTCGACGCTATCGGGTTCGAGTCGCGGCGGGCGCGAACCTTTTCATTGCCGCGCGTCGGCCGGGGCAACGACGATTTTTCTCAGCTATCGCGCCGGCAGCAAGGCGTCGTAGATCACCTTGCGCTGCAAGTCCTCGTGGTTCGCGGCGCCCGGCGCGCCACCTCGACGCTGGATGATCCCGATGCCGATGACGTCGTTGGTCGGATCGATCCAGAACCAGGTGCCGGCAGCGCCCCACCACCAGTAACTGCCCCTGCCGACCTGCCGCTTTGCGGCCGCGGGATCGAGCACCACCGCGAAGTCGTAGCCGAAGCCCTGAGCCGCCGAGAACTGCGCCTGTCCGATGCCCGACTGGGAGTTGAGCGCCTGCTCGCTCAGCACGTTGGTGTGCATCATGTCGACGGAGCTCTTCTTCAGAATCCGCTTCCCTTCCAGCTCGCCGCCGTTGAGCAGCATCTGCGCGAAGCGGAAGTAGTCGGCCGCCGTACCGTAAAGGCCGCCGCCGCCAGACGGAAGTCCAGGGGGGCTCGTCACGACGCTTTCGCCTGGCGCGGACGCGAGGCCGCCCTTCGCCTTGTCGTAGGCGTAGATCGTGGCGACGCGCGCGAGCTTCTCCGCCGGCACGTAAAACGCCGTGTCGACCATGCCGAGCGGCTCGAACAGGCGCGTGCGCAGGAACTCAGGGAACGTCTTGCCGGACAGCTTCTCGACGAGATAGCCCTGGATGTCGACTGACACGCTGTAGACCCATCGGGTCCCCGGCTGATAAAGCAGCGGCATCGTCGACAGCCGGTCGATCATCACCTGGAGCGACGGCGCCTCCAGCGGGTTGTTCTTGCGGTAGATCTGGTCCACCGGCGTGTTGCCGAAGATACCGTAGGTGAACCCCGCCGAATGCGACATCAGCTCGCCCATCGTCGGCGGATGCGCCGGCGCCTCGAGAACCGGCACACCGTCCTTCTCGCCCGCGTACACCCTGAGGTTGGCAAATTCCGGAATGTGCTTGGCAATCGGATCGCTCGGCTTCCACTTCCCTTCGTCGTACAACATCATCATCGCGACGCCGGTCACCGGCTTGGTCATCGAGTAGATGCGGGCGATCGTGTCCAGCTTCATCGGCGTCTGCTTCTCGAGATCCTGGAAGCCGTAGGCCTTGTGCTGCACGACCTTGCCCTTGCGCGCCACGAGGGTGACGATGCCGGCGAGGTGCTTCTGATCGATCAGGCCTTGCATGGCCTCGTCCATTCGGTCGAGGCCGCGCGGGGCAAAGCCGACAGATTCCGGCGTCGCCTGCGGCAGCGGCGCGAGCGTGGCGGTCTGGGTTCGCCTCTGGGCGAGGAGCGCGGGCGGCGCGACGAGCGCCGCCGCCAGCGCGGCGCCAACCAGTCGTCCAACGAGCCGATTGCGAGTCATGCGTCTCTCCCTCGTCTGTGCGGTGTCACTTGCCAGGGCTCGTTGTGCTCATTAAACCTGCAGATTCAGGTCTGATCGGTACGTTCACTCCTCGGTCTTCGCCGCCAGTGTCGCCGCGTGCGCCGCCTGCTTCTCCTTGCGCGCCAGCGTTCCGCGTCTGCCACGACTTCGACTCGGTCTTCGGCTTCGGCTTCAGCTTCTTGTGCGACTCACGACTCGGCGGCGTTGTGGTGGATGCCATGTATCCCTCTTTCAGTGTTATCTGTCAGGCGCACGTAGGTGAGTTCCCCATTGTAGAGGAACTACGCGGTCGCAGGCTGTGATGTCAGTTCCTCGTAAGAACCCTTGAAGTCGACGATGCGCCCGTCTTCGAAGTGCCACACGCGCGTGCCGACTTCTTCGAGCAGATCCTGGTCGTGCGTCACGAGCAGCACTGTCCCCTCGTAACTCTGGAGCGCGATGTTCAGCGCGTTGATCGATTCCAGGTCGAGATGATTCGTCGGCTCGTCAAGCAGGAGCACGTTGGGCCTTTCGAGCATGATGCGGCAGAAGAGCAGCCGCGCGGTCTCGCCGCCCGAGAGCGCCTCGGTCGGCTTGAGGCCTTCCTCGCCACTGAAGAGCATCTGGCCGAGGAGACCGTGGATCTCCTGGCGCGACGCGCCCGGATCGAAGCGGTGCAGCCACTCCACCGCCGTCAGACCCTTCTCGATGACGCCCGTCGCGTCCTGCGGGAAGTAGCCGATCGATACTTCGTGCCCCCACTTCAGTGTCCCCGCGTCCACATCGCCCCGTGAGGCAGGCAGGCCTGGTGCATCCGCCAGCAGCGCCTTCAGCATCGTCGTCTTGCCCACGCCGTTGCGTCCGACGAGCACGATCCGGTCGCCGCGGTTGACGATCGCGCTGAACTTCGAGATCACCTTCCGCTTGCCGAAGGCCTTGGAGAGCCCCTCGAACTCGAGCGGCACCTTGCCCGACGGCCGCTTCGTCCTGAACTTGATGAAGGGGCGCTGGATGTTCGACCGCATCAGCTCCGTCGTCTGCAGCCGCTCCACTTCCTTGCGGCGCGACTGCACCTGGCTGGACCGCGTACCGGCGGAGAAGCGGGCGATGAAGTCGTTCAGCTGCGCGATCTTTTTCTCGCGCTGCTCGTTCTGGGCCTCGATGGTCGTCCGCGCCTGCGTCTTCGCCATGACCATGTCGTCGTAGCCGCCCGTATACGTGATGATCGTCTGGTAGTCGATGTCGGCGATGTGAGTGCAGACGTTGTTCAGGAAGTGGCGGTCGTGCGAGATGACGATGAGCGTGCCGTCGTAGCGGTTGAGGAATTCCTCGACCCAGTGGATCGAGTCCAGGTCCAGGTGGTTCGTCGGTTCGTCGAGCAGCAGCGCCGCCGGGTGGCCGAAGAGCGCCTGCGCCAGCAGCACCCGCACTTTCTGTCCGCCCTGCAGCTCCGCCATCGTCTTCCCGTGCAGCGCGTCCGGGATATCGAGCCCCTGCAGGAGGATCGCCGCGTCGCTTTCGGCGGTATATCCGTCTTCCTCGCCGACGATGCCCTCGAGCTCGCCGAGGCGCATGCCGTCCGCGTTGGACATGTCCGTGCGGGCGTAGAGCACGTCGCGTTCCTCGAGCGCCTTCCAGAGGCGCTCGTTGCCCATGATCACGGTGTCGATGACGCGGAGCTTGTCGAAGGCATAGTGGTCCTGGCGCAGGACGCCCAGCTTCGGTGGCCGAGTGACCGTTCCACGCTGGGGCGGCTGTTCGCCGGTCAGCAGCTTCATCAAGGTGGACTTACCCGACGCCGTTGGGCCCCGTGAGCCCGTAACGCCGGCCCGAGGAGAACGTCGTGGTCACGTCCTCGAAGAGCACCTTCGAGCCGAACCGCATGGACACGCCGCTGACCGAAATCATGAGAACAGTGCCTCTATATGGAAACTGTGAGGGTGAGGAACCATTTATTGTAACAGGAGTTATCGGCTCAACTGTGTGAGTATTGTCCGTGAACATTGTCTGCTTCATCGCCGCCGCAGGTTGACGTCCCCGCAACGCAAGTGAGAGCGGAAGCTAAAAGAGCCACCCGCTCCTCGGTTGAAGCCATGTGCAGGTTGGGACCGGCGCGGGCTACCTTCCTCCTCTCCTTCCTAGCGTGTTTCGCCCTGCAGGCGTCGACGGTCGCTGGCCAGACGGTCGGCATCATGACCGGCGCCATCAACGGCACTGTCACCGACAGCACAAACGCAGTGCTGTCCGGCGTCACCATCGTGATTTCCAGTGCCGCGCTCATGGGCACGCGGACCACAGTCACCAATGCGGAGGGGCCGTATCGGTTCCCGGCACTTGCGCCTGGAGAGTACGCGCTCGTGTTCACGCTCGACGGATTCAAGACAGTCAGGCGCGAGGGAATTCACGTCGGCCTTGGCTTCACTGCGACCGTGGATGTCGAGCTGCAGATCGCATCGCTCCAGGAAAACGTGATCGTCGAAGGCAACTCGCCAGTGATCGACAAACAATCGACAGCGATTGCTTCCACCTTCGATGCTCGTCAGCTCGCAGACCTGCCGAGCGCTCGAAGCATGTGGGCCATTCAGGCCGCGACGCCGGCCGTCTATGTAACGCGCTTCGATCTCGGTGCAAGCGCCACCGGGCTCGGAGGCCCTATCAGTGCGTACGGAACGGCTGGTTTCAATCGGCCGATGGTCGAGGGCATCAGCGTGACCGGCATCAACCCGACGGGCTTTACCCTGGACTATGGGGCGTTCGAGGAGGTCTCGGTTAGCACGGCTGCGCACGGACCGGAGTGGCATTCGCCGGGTGTGCACATGCAGTTCGTCAGCAAATCGGGAGGGAACCAGTATCGCGGCATGTTCTATGCGGACGTGGGCAACAGGGACTGGCAATCGTTCAACATCGACGAGGGACGCGATGCCAACCGGCTGTGGAGCTACTACGACATCAACGCCGATGTCGGCGGCTACATCAAACCCGACACGGTCTGGTGGTACTTTTCGATTCGCAATCAGGAAGTCGCCACACGTCAGGTGAATTTCCCGGTCAAACCGCAGCTGACGTCCCTGACGAACTACAGCGGTAAAGCAACCTACCAACTCACCCAGCGCAACAAGCTCGTTGCGTTCGGGCAGGCGGGACGGAACTATCAGCCGAACCGCCTGGATCCCTTCGGCCCGACCGGCTCCGGCGTCGGCCCGGCGACGGCGATCAACGAGTCGGAGGAGTCGACCACGGAGCAGCTCGCCTGGGGTTGGGTCTGGAAGGGCGAGTGGAATTCGGTCATCAACGACAGGTTTTTCTTCGAGGGGCGCGTGGGACAATTCGGTGCCAACCGGCCCCAGAGGCCGAACGGCACGGCGCCTCGATTCGAGGATGTCGGCACGCTCATCGTCGCCGGCGGCAATCGCGACTGGCAGGAGAACTTCCGGCGCAACCAGGCGCTCGGCTCCCTCAGCTATTTCAAGGATGGCTGGTCGGGGAGCCACCATTTCAAAGTCGGCGGCGAAGTCTTCCGAACGACAGCACTCGAAATCTGGCGGACGGCTTATCCCGGCGACGTGCTGCACGTACTGCGGAACGACGCTCCAATCGAGGTGTACCTGTTCCAGACGCCTTCGAGATCGGAAAGCGGCCTGTGGACGTACTCTGCCTACGCCAACGACTCCTGGCGCGTGAACAAGCACCTGGCGTTGAATGTGGGTCTCCGCTTCGACCGCTATCGTGTGTTTCTGACCGAGCAGGTGCACCCGGCGGGCCGGTTCAATCCGACGTTGCAGTTGTTCCCAAGGGTGAACAACCAAATCGACTGGAACGTTCTCGCTCCCAGGGTTGGGCTGGTCCATGATTTCTCGGGCGACGGCAAGACGATCGCGAAGCTGAGCTACGGGCAGGTACTGGCTCGGCCCGGGAACCGATCTGGGTTTCAACGGGAACCCCAACTCGAACCAGTGGTGGCGGCGTTACACGTGGTCGGATCCCGATGGCAGCGGCGTCTGGCAACCTGGCGAGGAGGGGCGACTCATAGACAGCCGCGGTGGCGTGGCGATCGAATCGCTGGACCCGGCCCTCGAACTTCCGATTCTCAGAGAGGTCGCCGCCTGGGTCGAGCGCGAGCTTGTTGCGAACGTTGGCGTACGGACAGGCGTGGTGTGGCGAGGTGAGCGACAGCACTATACGCGCCAGAACGTGAACCGGCCGTTCGACGCGTTCACGGTCCCGGTTTCCATTTCAGATCCCGGCCCGGATGGGCGAGCCGGCACGGCAGACGATGGCCCCGCGATTCGAGGGTACGATCTCGAGCCAGAGTTTCTGGATCTGCCGCCCGTCAACATCGTCCGCAATGTGTTCGACGCCAACAGCCATCATTGGACGTGGGACATCGCGGCGACCCGGCGCTTTAGCGGACGGTGGTCGCTGGTGGCGGGCTTCGCGCACACGTGGAGCCGCGACCAAGCGAGCGGATACTTCGGTCAGTCCGTCCGCAGCAACGTCTACCCGCTGACGCCGAACGACCTGATCAATGCCGGCGAGGATGGGCGGTACGAGTTCCGGATCTGGTCGGCCAAGATTCATGGCACGTACGCAGGTCCGTGGGACCTGCGCATCACGCCGTTTCTGCGGCATCAATCCGGGCAGGCCTTCGGGCGGACGTTCTCGACGACGCTGAACTACGCCAACAGCGTCCGGGTTCTGGCGGAGCCGATCGGCACCCGCCGCATGGACAACATCACGCTGCTCGATGTGCGCGTGGAAAAAGGCTTCCGTCTCGGCGGGGACCGTCGCGTCGCGGGATTCGTCGATGTCTTCAACCTGCTCGACGCCAATCCGGAGCAGAACACGAACTGGTCGTCCGGGCCGTCCTTCCTGCGACCGCTCAGCATCGTGCCGCCGCGACTCGCGCGGATCGGTGCTGAAGCTGGAGTGGTGATGACTACGGCAGGCCGAGTTTCCTGCGAACGGCGTCGAAGCGTGGGTCGCCACGAAGCGCCGCCATTTCCGGGTCCCTCAGCAGGAGTCCCACACGGTGCGGCACCGTGACGGCCGCCCGGTCCAGCGCCTCGAACGCGCGATCGTTGTCCCCGAGCGCGGCATAGATCACCGCCAGACGGAACGGGTGGTCATGCGCGGCGGCCAGTTTTTCGACTTCCGCGCGGCGGCCGGCCAGGACATACGCGTGAGCCATCCAATGTTGCATGCCCGGCTCCGCTTTCCTCGTCTCTAGCACACGTAGCGCCTCCAACGGCCTGCCTGCGAACGTCAGTGCTCTCGCTAGACGCATATCCACAGTCGAGAACTGGGGGTCGACCGCGCGTATGCGCTCCAGGCTATCGATCGCTTCCTCGTACCGCCCGGTCACGAACTGCAGCCACGCCAGTTCCCGTTGCAGACTCAATGAGAGCGGATCGCTTTGCAACGCCCTCCGCAGGCCCTGCTCCGCCTCGGCCAGCTTTCCCAGCGGGATGAGCGTCGACATTGAATAGCTGGCATAGATCTGGGTGAGACCTGGGTTGAGATCGATGGCGCGTCGAAATGATTCCTCGGCCTTCTGCCAATTCAGCTTGCGTGAGTACAAAAGTCCCATGGCCGCGTGCGCCTCGGCCAACAGTGGATCGAGCCGAAGAGCAGTCTCCGCCGCTGGGCCCATGAGCGCCAAGGCCGTTTCGGGAGGGATCGCGGTGGGCCTGAACGGACCTTCAATCTCCCAGTGAAGCGGCCGCGTACGCCTCAGCCAGCCCTGCATAGCCAAGGGCGAACGAAGGATCCCTGGCAATGGCCTGCTCGAATAATTTGACGGCTTGCTGCGCGGGGAAGGTGCCTCTCCGATCGACCAGCTCACGCGCCTTCAGGTACAGCTCGTACGCTTCCAGATTCGTGCGTGCTACGCGCCGCTCGGCCGGGACTGACGTTCGCCGCGCCGACGGAGTGCAACCCGGCGAAACCCGCAAGCAGTGCGCTGGGCGTCGTCGACGATCCCACCTGACGGCCAGCCACTTCCCAACCCACTCCTCCAACCAGAATGAAGGCGACCGCGCCCCCAGCTGCATACGCCAGCCGTACGATTCTCGGGCGCGGCTTCAGCGCTGCCAGATCCGCGCCTAGCGCATCGGCACTCTGGTAGCGCCGCTCGGGACGAGGGTCAATCGCACGCTCGATGACGCGGGCGACCTTCAATGGCACATCGCGCCGTGCGTGCTGAACTGCGGTCCGCTCACCGCGCTCCTGGGCACGACGAAGTTCGCTCAGGGTCCGTGCATGCACTGGATACGCGCCGGTGACGAGGCGATAGAGCAGGACGCCGAGACTGTAAATGTCGCTCCGCACCGTGGCTTGTTGCCCCTGCAGCACCTCGGGTGCGAGATAGAGGGGCGTGCCGGCCAAATCCGACCCTGCATTGTCCTCAAGGTCTCTGCCAGTGCCGAAGTCCATGAGGACGATGCGCCCGTCTTCGGATCGCATCACGTTGTGCGTCTTGATGTCCCGATGCAACAGGCCGGCGCCGTGCACCGCCGACGTCGCGCGACAGAGCTCGAGACCGATGCCGACAGCTTCGGCGGCGCTGACCACCTTTCGTTGATCGAGGATTTGCTCGAGGGTGTGGCCGTGAACGAACTCCATCCACAGGCCGATCTGATCCGCAATCTGCTCGGCGCCGTAGATGGTGACCACGTTCGGATGCCGCACGCGCGCGAGCAATCGGCCTTCGTGGATGATCGCCGACGCCGCGCGATCGCCGCGCGGAGGGACCGGCAGGCAGGAGCTTCAGCGCGACTTCGCGATCAAGCCGCGTATCCCAGGCCCGGTATAGTTCTCCGAACGCGCCCCGGCCGATCCGCTCGACGAGCCGAAGATGACCCCACAGCACAGGCGCGTCTGCAACCTTCGGCTCTAAGCGGGACGGCGGGAGGTGAGAGGGCGTCGATGTACTCGGCGGGGTATCGCGATGGAGGTCGGCAACGGCCGCTAAGACTCTCAGGTGGCTAACGAGTGACCGCGCCGTCCCGTCAGGGCTCGATTCGGCAGCCACCCAGTCGATGGGGGTTCCGTCGAGGATCGCGTCGGCGAGATCGTCGACCAGCTGATCACTCGGCAGCACGTTTCATCTCCTCGGCTAGCCGGACGAGGGCCCGGTGCGCCGTCTTGCGCGCCGCGTCCGGTGTCGGTTTGCCGAGCGCCTCGGCCAGTTCCTCGTAGCTGTAGCCCATCTCCACCCTGGCGATGATCGCCTCCCGCTCTTCCGCTGTCAGCCGCTGAAGCGCCCCCTCGTAGCACTCGACAGCCTCACGACCGATCGCCTGTTCGAGGGGTGACTCGCCACTCTCGACTTCGATGCCATCAAGATCGGTGATCGGCGGCTGTCGTCCTTTCCGCCGCAACTCGTTCAGGATGCGATTGAGCACCGCCTGACGCAGGTACGCCTGCAGCGCACCGACTCGGCGCGGCTCGAAGTGTTCGATCCTCTTGAAGGTCTGGGCCAGGGTGTCCTGGACGAGATCATCCGTGTCGGCGAGATCGCGCGCCCACGTCGGCAACCGGCCGCGCGCCCATCGTTGGAGCGGTTTGAGGTGTCGCGCGAAGAGGAGTTCAAGCGCCTCCTGCTCGCCCGCGCGGGCCCGCTCGATCAGATGAAAGGTTGATTCGAGCTCAACGGAACAACGGGCTTCCGCCTGGAAACGAGCGCCGGCATCTTGA
This sequence comes from uncultured Acidobacteriota bacterium, assembly GCA_963825245.1. Lineage (GTDB taxonomy): Bacteria > Acidobacteriota > Vicinamibacteria > Vicinamibacterales > CAVVIG01 > CAVREM01. Next base: position 343,984 of record CAWGSJ010000003.1, on the reverse strand, counting down.
TCCCGGGACATGAGTTCGGAAGCCGGTACATCCTACCCCGTTATCCAGAGCGAACCGCCGCCAACTCGCGCCCACAAGGTTTGTCCGGATCGCCAGCCATCGGTGTTTATAGAGGTATGAGCCAAGAAACCGGCGCAGCTAGAGGTCGTAGGTCTACATGTCGACCGATCGCCATGCTCGTCGGGGTCTGTCTGGCGACGCTCGCCTCGACCGCGTGCGACCAGACAGGCCCGAGCGCGATCGTCCCGACAGAAGTCCCGACGCCGCCCGGGCCCGATGACCTGACGGGCCGGGTCGTCGAGTTCGGGATGTTCGGCGAACGCTGGCCCGTACCGAACCTTCGTTTGAAAGTGCGAACCGCGGGGCCCGCAGCGAGTTTCGCCGGCGGTGCCGATCTTCCCGACGTGGTGACGGATCAAGCCGGCCGCTACGTCATTCCCAACGTCGCCGGTACATTCCCCATCCTCTTCGTCGAAACCGCACCCGGATCCCAGCACCACTTCCTCTGCAGCCCCCATCAGATATTCGTCCGCCGCTTCTTCACCGAGCTTCCGGTCGTTCCCGTCACATGGTCGGGCGAGAGTGTGCCGCCCGGAATGTGGATCAGCGGAACTTCCGTGTACGGCAAGGTCTCTGAACGTCTCGGTGAGACGTCTCTGCCCGTGGCCGGCGCGACGGTCACGTTGGACGGTGGTGTACCGGATCCACCTGCGACCACGAATGCCGTGGGGTTCTACATCGTTTGCTCTGTCGTCGGTACCGATCAATACCGCACGATCGCGGCCGAAAAAGTCGGTTACGGCACGGTCGCGCGCCAGATCTTAGGTGGGTGGGAATTCAACATCAATCTCGAACTCAATCGTCAGTAATGAGCGGCAATCCTGTTGCCGTTATTTGGCTGGCGGCTCGCTCGACGGCGGCACGATCTTGTTCAGCCTCATGTATGTGACCAGGTTTCCGTAGGAGGGTTCTCGTGCACCGCATCAATGTCCTCTTCGTCGGGTTAGCGCTCCTCGTTTCCTCTCCCGTCGGAACCGTGAAGGCGTCTTCTGCGGACTCCAGACCGGTCAATCAGGTGCTGGAATGGAACGAGATCTTCGTCAAGACGCTCGTCGCCACGAATACCGCGAACTCCTCGAGTCAGCGACTCGGGGCGATCGTCCACACGGCGATCGTCGATGCGTACAACGGCATCGAACAACGCTACACACCAGTGTTCGTTCACACTGGCGCCCCTGACGGCGCGTCGCGGCGAGCTGCAGTCGTTGCTGCGGCCTACACTGCGCTGGCCGGCTTGTTCCCGTCCCAACAGGCGACGCTTGATGCCAGCTATGCGGCGTCGCTCTCGGCGCTGAGTGATGATTGCGAGCACAGCGGGCAATCGCGCGGACGCCGGCGCTCATGCGCAACGCGCATCGAGCGCGGCGTCGCCTGGGGAACCGAGGTCGCACAGGCCGTGCTTGCCTGGCGCGCGACCGATGGGTTCAACCCAACCACGCCGTACCCTGCGTTCAGAGGCGGTGACGCAGTCGGCCAGTGGCGGCCAACACCGCCATCGTTTGGACCGATGAGCGCCCAGGGGTTGGCATTCACGGAGATGTTCGTCCTGGTCAGCAACACCCAGTTCGATCCTGGACCGCCGCGAGGTTTGAACAGCGGCACCTATGCGGACGATTTCAACGCAGTCACAACGCTCGGTCGGAACATCGGATCGACGCGCACTGAGGACCAGACGGCGCTCGCTCCATTCTGGGAAGGCAACGCGACCGTCCACTGGAATCAGGCAGCGAACCAGATTGCTCGTGCCAACCACCTGTCCATCTCGGACAGCAACCGTCTTCTCGCGGTACTGAACATTGCGATGGCCGACACAGCGTTCACCACCTGGGGCGGTAAACGATTCTACGGCTCAGTTCCGAACGAAGTGACATGGCGGCCAGTGACCTCGATCGCGTTGGCGGACACCGACGGCAATCCGGACACTGCCGCTGATCCGGCATGGTCGCCGCTCATCAACACCCCGTCACACCCGGAATACCCAGCCGGGCACCCCAGCCTCAACGGCGCTGCTGCGACCGTTCTCCTCAGTCACTTTCAACGACGACAGACGTTCACGCTGACGACACCCGGACAGCCGGACCGCACGTACAGCAGCATCGCGCAGGCGCGAGCTGACGGGAACAATGCGCGTGTCTGGGGCGGCATGCACTATCCGAGCACGGTGGCAATCAGCGACGCCGTGGGCGAGGCAATCGCTGAGCACGTCAACCGAAACGCCATGCAGCGACGCCATGGTCGGGTCAGATGATCAGGACGCAGCGCAGTTCCGTGATGCCGCGCACGCCGGCTCTGGTTTGTCTCCTGTTGTTGGCAACGGCGTGCGGGGACAGTCGTTCAGGGCCAGTCGCGCCGTCCGGCTCACCGAACGGCTCCACCACCGAACCGTCCACGCTTGTGGGCCTATCCGGCACCGTTTACGAGTACACGCCCACAGATCGGCGCCCGTTGCCCAACGTACCCCTCGATATTTCGGTCGAGTATCAAGCGTGGCCCCCACAGGTGACCAGCGACGTCGAGGGCCGCTACGGGATCTTCAAAGGGCCGGGGTCGGCGCTCAAGGTGCGCGCTGAAGCGTCGGGTTACAGCCAGCCGTGCCGAGCGGGAGCGATCCTCAACGGAGATACGACCTTGGACGTGCACCTGGTGTCCGATGCGATCCTCACAGCCACGGGGGCGCCACCCTCGATGCCAGTTGCTGAGCGGCGAATCTCCGGACGCGTTTTCGAGCGCACACCGGCCGGGACTCAACCGATTAGCGGCGCCAAAATCATCGGGGATTTCTCGGGCGGCTTTGGCTGGGCACCCTCTGCAACGACGCTGACGGACGCGACCGGAAGCTATCTGCTCTGTGGTCTCGAAGGTGACCTCGGAGTCGAGCTCAACGTGTCCAAGGCCGGCTACGCAGGATGCGACCGTGCATCGTCAATCTCGGCGTATCGACGACGTACGACATTGAATTGAAGCGTCGTTAGGACCGCTCGAAGTACTGGCCCGCTGAGTGTTCGACGAGCCTATTCGACGTTGAACGTCACGCCCGCCTTCTTCGGGAGGCGGGCGATCAGCGGATCGCCCATGGCCGCCGCAGGCGACCAGCAGCCCCCAGGGGTTTGCGTGCGCGGCACATCCTGCACCAGCGCAAGCGCGGCTTCCGCGAGCATCTTTGACGTGGAGCCGTAGCCCGGGTCCATGTCCCCTTTGCAGTTTGCGCGGAAGGTGCGGCCGTCGGGATATTCGGCAATGAAGAGGATGTCGTAGAAGCCTTCTTCACGTTCCTTCCTGGTCGGGCCTTCTCCGGGCTTCGGCATATTGCCGCCCATGTCGAAGCTCGGGCCGGCTGGCGCCTGCGGGCCTGCGGTCATCGTCATCTCGTCGTATTTGAAATCCTTGCCCCAGCGATGGCCGAGCAGGAAATTGTCGCGGTGGACGGCCTTCGAGTTGATCGCGGCCATCATGAACGGGCCAACCCATGAGCCGGTGACCTTGTCGTCGTAAGGCGTGTTCCCGTCGGGCTGTTCGGGCCCGATAAAGCCGGGCGTCAGCGCGAACGGATTCATCAGCACGCCAACGATCGCGGGGTGCTTCTGGATTGCGGCTTGCGTCGCGATGCCTGAGGCGAGCGAGCCGCCCGAGATGCCGCCGCGCAGGCTGCGGACGCGCGCTCGCACGCGCGGCGCGTAGGCGCCGAACTGTTTCCTGGCTTCTTCCTGCGCGAAATAGACGCCGACGTCGAAGGGAATCGAGTCGAAGCCGCAAGAGAACACGAGCCGCGCCCCTGAGGCTTTCGCTTCGGCGTCGTGGTCGCGCATCTTGTCGGCGATCCAGTTCGACTCGCCGGTGAGGTCGACGTAGTCGGTTCCGGCCTTCGCACAGGCCGCGACGACGCCGTCGCCGTAAAGCTGATAGGGCCCGGCTGTCGTGATGAGGGCCTTGGTCTGCTCGGCCATGGCGGCGAGCGAGGCGGCGTTGTTGGAATCCGCGACCACGAGCGGGACGCTCGCGGGCGCGCCGATTTCTGCGCGCACCTCCTCGAGCTTGACTTGGCTGCGCCCGGCCATCGCCCATTTCACGGGACCGTTCGCGCCATAGGTCTTGAACATGTGCTCGGCGACGAGGCGGCCCGTGTAGCCAGTCGCGCCGAAGACGATGACATCACAGTTGCGGGCCATACGCGCCTCCCTGGGTTATGACAGTGTCGCGAAATCGCTGGCGTGGTCCATGGCCCAGTCGCGGAACGGACGCGCCGGCGCACCGGTGACTTCCAACACGGTGGAAGTCACAAGCGCCGGCTGACCCACCGCAGCCGCGTAGGCATCCAGCAGCATGTCGGCGGCCTGCGGCGGAAACATCATCGCGATCATCTGTTTCCGTGCGGACTCGCGCGAGAGCTCCTCAAAACCGAGTGGCCGGCCGATTGCGTCGCCGATGATCTGCACCTGCTCACGCTGGGTCAGCGACGCCGGTCCGGTGAGCACGTGCTCGAGGCCGTCGTGCCCCTCGTCGCACAATGCGCGAACCGCCACCGCCGCGATGTCGTGCTCGTGCACCGGCGCGGTCGCGGCCTCGGCGTAGAACCAACGCACCACGTCGCCGTTCCGGAGCTGCGGCGCCCACCAGTTGCGGCAATTGATCGCGAACGGTCCAGGCCGCAGGAACGTCCAGCGCAGCCCCGACACTTCGATCAGCTGCTCGACGCCTGCGTGAATGACACGCAACCCGTTCGGCTGTTGGAAGAACGGGTGAGGTGTGCGGTGCGGCGATGTGAGCAGCACGATCTGCCGGGCGTGCGCGGCGATCCGCAGGATCGCCGGCGCGGCCGCCGCGAGCGGCGCCATCCACACGAGGAACACGCTGTCGATGCCGTTCAGGCATGCGTCGAGCGTGTCGGGCGCGGAGAGATCACCGCGCACGACTTCGACGTCCGCCGGAAGGTTGGCGGAGCGCGGATTGCGGCTCATGGCGCGAATCCGGCAGCCGGTACCGCGCAGTTGCGATACCACCTCGTAGCCGATGTGGCCGGTCGCGCCGGTGACGAGGACGCGCTTCATCGACGAGGATCATGACACGCACGCCCTACCGCGCGAGAAATAGGTCGCGTGGCATCGCCGTGGCAGGACCGACCTTTGTCCTTCTAAGCCGGGGTCCCGCGTTCGAGTCGCGGCGGGCGCGATCGTGCTTTTCGCGAGGAAGTGGAAGCGCCATACTGGCTGGCCGCAACAGTCCAAAGAGGAGAATGTCATGACACGCTCAGGTATCACCAAATGGGTCGGCTGCGCGACCATCGCGCTGCTCCTCGCAGTCCCCACGGCGTCGAGCCAGTCCGTCAAGCCGGACGCTCACGGCTTCCTCATCGCCGCGCCGGAAGACCTGAAACCGGCCGGGGGCGGCCGGTCCATCACGATCGTCGGCGACGCGAGCAAGCCGGGGATCTACGTCACCCGGATCACCTGGGCGCCGGGCTCCGGCAGCCGGCCGCACTATCACGATCAGGCTCGGTACATCACGGTGCTGAAGGGCACGTGGTATGTCGCGACTGGCCCGGACGCCGACGTTTACAACCCCGTCGCGATGACCCCTGTGAAAGCCGGCAGCTTCATCTACGAGCCCGCGGGCGGCCATCATTACGACATGGCGAAGGACGAGGAAGTGATCGTCGAGATCATCGGAATGGGCCCCGTGGGAACGACGTCGCTGGAGCCCGGCCGAGGACGCGGACAGAGACACTGATTCTTCTTCGCGCCGCATCGCCCGGCGCGTGCTGGCCAGTCTGCGTGCGTCGGCGGTCGGCGTGCGCAAGCCGGAACTGCAGATGCTCTTAGACCGGATTACCGCTGTCGTGCCCCGCTGAGACACGCGGTGGGGGGCGACCGCGCGAATCAATCGCGGGAGCCTTGTTCCGATGTCGCCTTTTCTACCGCGCGAGCGCCTGTAAGGATGTTGGCCATCGAGTAGTTTGCCTCGTGGCAGGCGTACTCGAAGATCGGGTCGTTGGTTTTCGTCATCGGGAGCTGTACGGTCCACGTTCCGGTCCATGTCGCCGGGTCGTCGACCGTGAACTCGTACATGAGCGTATCGGCGGCAATGCGCGTGAACCGCTCGATCAGATGAAGGTTGCGGCTGGCGCCTCTGAACGACGCGGCCGCGACGAAGTCCGTGTCAGCGGCGAAGCTGGTTGTATCGACGATCAGCGTGTCCCCATCCCAGCGTCCGCGCGAGTCGCCTGCCCATTGCCGGACGCTTGCGTGAGGGCGTCCATCGGTCCGAACGATACGGGCGGCGTGAATCATCTCGTTGTGGAACACCACGAACCCCGGCACCTGAACAACCTGCACGTTGTTGTTGTAGGTGTTCGGAAGCATCGGCGGGCCGGCGTTGATTCCCACCAGACAACGATCGCCCGCGCTGCGATCCTCCGGCCCATCGGCAGGGTGAAGCCGCCGGCGCTCCCGCTCAGCGGCTTGCCGCTTTTGTCCGGCGTCGGTCAACGGGGGAATGCGGCCACTCGGTGGATCGACGACAAGTGACGTTCGCCGCGTTTTGACAACCGTTCCACGGTCCCACCAGATTCGGAACTCGTAGGCGAGGGGGGCTTCGAGACCCGCACCGAAATCGGGATTTCTCCTGGCCTCGTCAAGGGTCGCTGGATTTGCTCTGCTGCGATTGTCCGCCTCTCGCTTCGCGACGGCCGCCGCCTCTTCGTCGGTCAGATAGTCCTTGCCCGCAAACTCGCTTGGGCGCTCCAGCGGCGTGACTGTGGAGTAGCTCCAGATCCCTTGCAAATCCGGATGCCCGTCGGCAGCCACCTGTTTCTTTCCCGACGGCGAAGGAGCCTGCCCGATCGTCGAGCCTGACGCAAGCAGCACCACGCCGACAACGGCAAAGGCGAATGGCGACGTGGAAAAATGATGCCGCATAGCGTTTCTCCTTCCAGCGTCGGGAACCACTCGTGGATTCTGTGACGACAGCTCGACCTGGTGCAACCGCGGAATGCGACCTGCCTGTGGGGCCGCTAACCGACTGGCAATTCGCCCCTCGGTAGGGCATGATGGCTGTTAGCTCAGCTGTACTGTTGTTATCGAGGTGATTGATGAGAGTGGTGGTCGTCGTCGCACTGGTGTTGTCGTTCGTCGAAGCGGCGCAGGCTCAGAGCGTTCCTCCTCGAACGTCGTGGGGAGATCCGGATCTGCAGGGCCTGTATAGCAACGCGAGCGTGACGCCATTGGAGCGGCCGGCGCCGCTGGCCAACAAGCCGTTCTGGACCGAAGCAGAAGCGGTGGAGGTCGAAAAGAACGGCCTTCAGACGCTTCTCAAGGCGGTCGCCCCCGAAGTGGCCGTCAGCGGCGAGTTGAATGAAATCTGGCTCGAGGTCGGCAAAGTTGTCAGGAACCGCCATACGTCGATGGTCGTCGATCCCCCGGACGGCAAAATCCCGTATACGCCGGAGGGCAAGAAACGGTGGGATGCCCAGCCGACGCTCGGTAAGAGGTTGGCCGCTGACGCTCCCGAGGATCGCGCACTGATCGAGCGCTGCATCCAGGTCGACCCGGTCCTGCTGCCGAATCCCTTCTATAACAACAACCACCAAATCGTTCAGGCGCCCGGCTACGTGATGATCCTCAGCGAGGTGATCCATCAGGCGCGAATCATTCCGCTCGACGGGCGGCCGCGTCTCGCCGGCCGGGTCAGTCAATGGTTCGGCGACTCCCGTGGACACTGGGAGGGTCAGACCCTGGTGATCGAGACGACGAACTTCGCCGAACGCGGACTGTTTCGAGGCGCCACGGCCGCACTGCGCATCGAGGAGCGCTTGACCCGCGTCGACGCGGCGACGATCGACTACGAACTGAAAGTAACCGACGCCGCGACGTTCACTCAGCCCTGGACCGCAATCAGCACGCTGCGCGCGACCGCAGGGCCGATCTTCGAGTACGGCTGCCACGAGGGCAACTACGGCCTGGTCGGAATCCTGAGAGGAGCGCGCGTCGTCGAGAAAGACCGCTAGAGGTTTAGAGCGGACCGGGGACTCCTTCTGGTGCCCTCGGTCCGCCAGCGTAGGTGATCAGTTGCCCCAGGAGTATCTGAACAAGAGACTCTGCGTGACCTGCGTCTCGTCGGTGACTTGTGGCTGTTCGAGAATGTCCACCCTGTAGTCCAACGAGAGAGCGCCCGTCAGCCTGAAACTGAACGTGTTGCGCCAGTCCAGGGTCGGATTTTCGAAGTCATCGAAGTCACCGAACAGGTCGAGGTTGGTGTTGAGCAGCAACCGTCTCACCCGGACGTCGCCGACGATCGTTGTCTCGACGCCGGACTGGTTGAAGTTTTCCTGTTCGGCGTAAACGAGCCGGCCCGTCGAGGCGTCGTCCTGCACGAACGAGCCGTTGTATCGATTCTGGCGGAGGCCGAGGCCCGCGCGCCAGTCGAGCGAAACCGCACGACTGCGAACGAGCCGGAAGTTGATGCCGGCCCCCTCGCGAAGCAGAACCGGCGCGAACCCATCGCCGACCTTGAAGTCTTCGTTAGCCTCCACGAGCTCGGTTGTCTGCGAGCCGTCGAGGATCTGCTTCGTGACGATCGTGGGCTCGGTCACGAGCACGTTCGACTCGAACACGTTCGTCAACAGCCCGAAACGAACGTAGGGACCAATCCTCGAACTCAGGAATCGCGTGTACAGCAGGTCGAACCGCAGTCGGTCGTTCGTCTTTTGCAGCGGCAGGGCTTCAAAGTCCTGCGGATCGATACTGACGAAACCTTCCTCGAGCTCGAAGATCGACGAGAAGTAGTTCTTGTTCCTGTCGTACCTGGCGTAGAAGTCGAATGTCGTGTCGAGACCGATCGAGGTCTGGTTCGAAGCGCCAACGACGTTCTTGGTCGACGAGAGGGGCAGGCCGATCCCAATCGAGTAACTGCGATTCCAACCCGACGCGCTGGTGACGATCCCGAGCTCCTCGGGCGGTACCACGCCGGCGCCGAGCAACGTGCCGTCGTCCGGGTCGAGGACGAGCTTGAAGTACACGGGCGAGCCCTCCGGCACCACCACGGTGGAGAAATCGGTGCGCGCCCGATAGTTGGAGCCGGGGCGCACGATGCGATAGAGGCCTGGCCCCACGAGCAGGGTCCTGAGGCGCTCACCGTTGAGCGTGTCGGCGCCAAAACCGGTCGTGTACGGCTGCCGGTCGCTGACCTGGATGAGCTCGTAGGAACCGCGATGGGGGATGTTGTCCTTGTCGACGACCTCCACGACCAATGCTCCCCAACGGACAGGCACCAGGGTGGTGTTGCCGGCGGTCACGTCGACAGGGATGGACACCATCTGATTGAGCGGCGCGGAGCCGACGCGCAACGTGTAGCTGCCCGGCGCCAGGACGATCCGTCGGCCGTTCGGGCCGCCGCCGACCTGCTTCTCATCCTGGTAGACAAGGGCCTCTGGTTCGTCGTCCCCATTCGTCATCGCCGGCACGAACATGGCGCCCATGCCGGCAGGCACGACCGTCGTGTCAGCCGCAAGCTGCTCTGCTGGGGTTGGGGCGGTCCACCGGTACAGGGTCTGCGCGACATCCGGCGGCTGCTGGGCGGCCGTCTGCGAGGCTGTCGCAAGCAGCATTGCCGCAGCTGCAGCGAGCGCCTGCCACAGCCTTGGTTCGTAGGATGTTCTTCGTTTCGTCATCGAGTCTCCTCATTCGTTTGCTGCTGATTGGCTCGCTCCCCACCTCCGGCCCGACTCCGAACCTCCGAAGCCAGAGCACCCAGTCTCGAAGCGGCTCCTCACTATCGGGGCGAGCAAACCTTGTGTTTTCATGTAATTGCCCGATGGGAGCGTGACGCTCGAGCGTGTCAACAGAACCCACACGGGTCATAAACCGTGCCAGAACGCCGAGACAAGCGTGCGCCCGCGCACGCTGCCGCGAACCCTCGACATGGCGCGCGTCAGCTCAAGGAGGATTGCGCGCCCGCTACAGAAGGTCCGACTCCTGGACTAGAGTCATGCGATCACGGGAGGCTGAGAAATGGGATATGCACGCGAGTTCGTTGTCAACGCGGTGGTCGGTGGCCTCCTCGTCCTGCTGCCCTTGTACCTGGCCGTAGTGGTGCTGCTCAAGGGCATGCAGTCGGTGGTGCGCTTGGTCCGACCGATCGCGGCGCTCTTCCCGGACACATTGCCGGCTGAAAACGCCCTGGCGCTGTTGGCAGTGCTGATTGCCTGCTTTGTCGTCGGCGGGGCCGTGCGTACGCGCGCAGGACGAGTGGTCCGGGAGCGCGTGGAGAAAATGTTCTTTGGAAGGCTTCCCGGCTACGCTCTGTTTCGCGGCTTTACACAGCGGCTGGCAGGAGGAGGCGAGGAGAACATGTGGAAGCCGGCGCTCGCCGAAATCGAGGATGCTCTCGTCCCTGCGTTCATCGTCGAGGAGTTCGACGATGGTCGCTTCACAGTGTTCGTGCCGTCAATACCAACACCGTTCGCCGGAGCTGTCTATATTCTCAGCCGGGAACGCGTGCACCTCGTCGACATCCCGTTCACCAAGGCTATCCAGTCGATCTCCCGGTGGGGAGCCGGGTCGAAAGATCTGGTGGCGGCGATGACAACACAGGAGCCCTCCATCGCCCCTTCACGTTGATTCTTGAACACATCAAAGATCGGCAAGGAGGGAATCTCCTTCGAGTTGTCGAACACCTACGCTCAGCTGAACCCCTTCGACTGGAAGAGCACGGCTTAGCGCTCAGCGGACAGCACAGATCTGAACACGAGGGGCCCGCCAATCGTCTTTACTTCATAAGCATCGATGCTTATTGAGCGCGCTGCGGCGCGGCTCGGCTTCCTCACCCGAACACCCCCGGCGCCACCGGTTGCCCCCGATCGCCCCAGCTCCCGTTACAGATTGACAGCGCGTCAGCCCGAAAATCCCACGTGCCGGGACGCGACGTCCCGCGAGTATGCTAAGTTGCCGCGTGCGTAAACGCATGCGCACGCTGACGCTGCTGGCCATGGTTCTCGCCACGATCGCCTGTGGACCCGATCGCGACCGCGAACGCCGCGCCCGTGCCGCCTACGACGACGTGCCGTACCAGGCGGAGATCGAAGAAGGGCTGGGTGCGGCGGTTGCCATCCTGATCGACACGTCCGGCTCAATGGACGAGGCCGCGCCGGGCGATGGACGCCCGAAATACGAAGTGGCGCGCGACGCGCTCCAGGCGATGCTCGCCGCGACGGACGAATTCGTCGCGAGGCGCCCCGACTTCCCCATCAAGATCGGCATCTACAGCTTTTCCAGCCACGTACGCCGGCTGCGGCCGATCATGCCCTACCAGCGCGATGAGTTGCTGCAGGCGCTGAAGTCGGTGCCCCGCCCCGGCGGCGGCACCGCCATCGGCGAAGCGCTGGCTGAGGCGCGTCCTGATCTCTATCGCGCCGGCGTCTTCCGCAAGTACCTGCTAGTGTTGACCGACGGCGAGAACACCAGCGGCCGTCCGCCGGATCGGGTGGTACGCGAGATCTTCGCCAAGAGCGAGGGCGGCGTGCAGACCTACTTCGTCGCGTTCGATACGAGTCCGAGGGCGTTCGGGTTCCTGAAAGAGGCCGGCGGCGACGTCTTTGGCGCCGGCACGGGTGACGAACTGCGTAAGGCGCTCGACGGTATCTACCAGGGCAAGATTCTTGCCGAGGCACCGGCCGTCGAACGGGAACCGTTGAGAAAATAACCACGTCGTACCCTCCCAAAGGAGCCGCCGGTGATTGTTCACAAGTTCTGGAGCGCGTTCGTCGCGCAATTGAACAAAGTCGCGAACCTGTTCTGGGAAGCCGACCCGATCGCGCAGCTGCGCTACGAGTACGACCGCGCCGTCGAGCAGCTGAAAGAGGGCCGCACCGGCCTCGAGCAGTATCGCGGCCTGGTCGAGCGCGTGACGCGGCAGGTCGCCGCCAACACGTCGCACGTCAAGCAACTCGAGGCCCAGACCAAGGCGTACCTCAAGGCCGGCGATCGCACGACCGCGGCGAAGTTCGCGCTCGAGCTGCAGAAGGCGAAGACCGAGCTCGGCGCCAACCAGCAACAGCTGGAGATGCACGAGTCGTCGTACGGCAACAGCCTGAAGAAGATTCAGCACGCGAACAGCAAGCTGATCGAGCTGCGCGAGAAGATCGTGAAGTACGATGCCGAGCTGAAGATGAGCGCGGCCGAAGCCGAGATCGCGAAGCTCTCTCAGACCTTCGACGTCAACCTGACGACCGACTTCGGCGAGATCGAGAGCGTGATCCAGCAGAGGATCGATCAGAATCGCGGCAAGGTCCGCGTCGCCGCCGACCTCTCGCAGAAGGGCATCGCCGAAATCGAGGCCGAGGAGCGCATGCAGAACGTCATGGCGGAAGAAGCGCTCCAGAACTTCGAGGTGGAGCTCGGGCTCAAGTCGCCCGACACGGCGACCATCGCGCAGGCGTCGAAGGATCTCGGCCCGGCGACCGCGGAATCACCCGCACAGAAGCAGACCAACTAACGCGCGCCTGAGGAGCGTCAGCCATGGCAGACGGACAAGGACAGCCCAGACCGGCGTTCTACGTTGCGGTCTTTCTCGTCGTCGTCGGCCTCGTCGCGCTCGGCTTGTGGCGCATGGGCAGGATCGGTCCCGGCTCAGACACCGCGACGATCACCAGCGACGAGATGGCGCAGCTCCAGACCAAGGCCGAGGCCGCCGACAGCTCCGGCATCACCACGGTCAAGGAGTACAACTTCGTCGCGGCGCAGCGGCTGCCCGAGGTGAAGGGCATCTCGAGCTACAAGCCGATGGCCGACCGCACGGTCCGGCTCGCCATCAACGTCTGGGCCGGCTGGAGCCCGATGATCTACGCCAACGACGGCTTCAAACCGGGGAAGGCGTGGAAGACGCCGGGCGGCAAGGATTTCAAGCTCGAGCTCGTGCTGATCGACGACCCGATCGCGATGCGCGACGCCTATGCCGCCGGCAATCTCCACATCGGCTGGGCGACGCTCGACATGCTGCCGCTGTTCCTCGAGGGGCTGCGCAAGGACTCGCGGGTCATGCCGCGCGTCTTCCAGCAGATCGACTGGTCCAACGGCGGCGACGGCATCGTCGTCCGCGAGAGCGTCAAGACGATGACGGATCTGCGCGGCAAGACGATCGTGCTCGCCCAGAACTCGCCGTCGCACTTCTTCGTGCTGAACGCGCTGATCAACGCCGGCGTGCAGCCGGCCGAAGTCAACTTCAAGTTCACACAGGATGCGTTCCAGGCCGCCGCGGCGTTCAACGCCGACAAGAGCCTCGCCGCCGTCGTCAGCTGGGCGCCGGACATCTACAACCTCGAGAAAGTGAAAGGCAACCGGATCCTGGTGACGACGTCGACCGCCAACAAGCTGATCGCGGACGTCTGGTTCGCGCGCGCCGACTTCGCGAAGGACAACCCGGACATCATGGAGGGCCTGGTCCGCGGGATGTTCGACGCGATGGTGGAGTTGAAGGGCCAGGAGGCCAAGCAGAAGGTCGCGAAGCTGATGGCCGCCGGCTACTCGATTCCCGAGACCGACGCGCTCGGCATGCTCGGCGACGCGCACTCCACCAACTACGCGGAGAACCGCGACTTCTTCCTCAACCAGAACAACCCGACGAACTTCGAGCGCACCTGGACGACCGCCTATTTCCTTTACAAGAAGATCAACGCGGTCACCGAACAGACGCCGTTCGACCAGGTGATGGACTTCACCATCATCCAGAAGCTTGCGGCGGAACCGAAGTACTCCTCGCAGAAGAACGAGTACGACATCAAGTTCGTGCCGGCGACCGCCGGGTCGATCCAGGGCGAGAAGAACGAGATCCTCACCAAGACGGTCGTCATCCACTTCTTCCCGAACTCGTGGGACCTCAACAAGAAGATCACGCGGGCCGGGGACGGCGGCAAGGAAGTCGAAGAGCTCTACGATCCGAACGTCGGCTTCATCGTCGAAGAAGTCGGCAAGCTCGCCGGCCAGTACGGCGCCGCGCGGATCGTCATCGAGGGGCACACCGATGGATCGATGAAGGGCCAGGTGCCCATGAGCCTCGTCCAGGAGCTGTCGATGAACCGCTCGAACGCGGTCAAGGAAGCGATCGTGCGGAAGTTCGCCACGCTGCAGCCGAACCAGTTCTCGGCGGCGGGCGCGGGCTGGAATCGTCCGGCGGACCCTTCGGACCCCGACAACGCCGCGAAGAACCGGCGCGTCGAGATCAAGGTCTATCCGGCGGAGGCCGCCCCCGCCAAGTAGATGCCCGCCGATTCGAAGACCGCGCCCTTCGCCCTGCGTGCCGCGCCGCCGCCCCTGACGCGGCGGCTGGTCGGCGTGGGCGCGCTCGGCGGCATCGTCGCGCTGTGGTGGCTCGCCACGATGGGCGCGGGACCCGAGGACCGCCTGATCTCCCCGGTCATCCTGCCCAGCCCGGCCGAGGTGATCCGCAGCTTTCCGAGCCTGGTGCGCGATCGCGCGCTGGTCGCCAGCATTGCCGCGACGCTGCAGCGCGTGCTGATCGGCTTTGGCCTCGCGGTCCTGGTCGGCGTTCCGCTCGGCATCGTCGCCGGCGCGTGGCGTCTCGTCGAAGCGGCTGGCGCGCCGCTAGCCCTGTTCGGGCGCAACCTGCCGGTGGCCGCGCTGATCCCGCTGACGATTCTCTGGTTCGGGATCGACGAGGCGCAGAAGGTGATGTTCATCTTCGTCGCCACCGTGCCGTTCGTCTATTCGGATGCCGCCGCCGCGATTGCGAACGTGCCCGACCGCTACGTGGAAACCGCGCAGACGCTCGGCGCCAGCTCGATGCAGATCGTCGGAAAGGTCCTGGTCGCACTCGCCCTGCCCGACATCTACAAGAGCCTGCGGCACCTCTTCGGCCTGGCGTTCGGCTACATCATGCTCGCCGAGCTGATCAACGCGCAGTACGGGCTCGGCTTCCTGCTGATGACCAGCCAGCGCCGCGGCCTGTCCGAGCACATCATCCTGATCCTGATCGTCATCGGCCTGCTCGCCTACGGCATCGACCGCCTGCTGGCGTGGTTCCAGCGCGGGCTCTTCCCGTATCGTCCGGCGGCAGACTGATATGAATGCCCGCCCGAACGTCGTCGACTTCAAGAGCGTCACCAAGCGCTTCGGCTCGCGGACCGTGATCCGCGACGTGACGTTCTCGGTGCCGGACGTCGCCGACAAGGGCGAGTTCATCGCGATCCTCGGGCCGTCGGGCTGCGGCAAATCGACGGTGCTGCGGCTGATCGCCGGGCTGCGGCCGCACTTCCCCGCCACGTCGGGGACGGTGCTGGTCGGGGACGCGCCGGTCGAGGCGCCGGGGGCCGACCGCAGCATGGTGTTCCAGGACTACACGTCGTTCGACAACCGCAGCGTCGAGGACAACGTCGCGTTCGGCCTCGAGTGCCGCGGCGTGCCGCGCGACGAGCGCATCGCGCGGGCGCGCGAGTGGATCGGCAAGGTGGGCCTGAACGTCGAACGCGACGCGAAGAAGTATCCGCACGAGCTGTCGGGCGGCATGCGCCAGCGCGTCGCGATCGCGCGCACGCTGATCCTCTCGCCGCGCATCATCCTGATGGACGAGCCGTTCGGCGCGCTCGATCCGACGACGCGGCTGCACATGCAGGAGCTGCTGGTCACGCTCTGGAAAGAGGCGCAGGCGACGGTGTTCTTCGTGACCCACTCGATCGAAGAAGCCGTGTTTCTCGGCGATCGCGTCTATGTTTTTTCGTCCGCACCCGGTACCATCGTCCGGCAAATGCTGATTCCGCCGCCGACGCTGCCGCCCAAGGACATGCTGCGCGAGCGGGATTTCATCGATCGCGTCACCGAGATCCGCGAGCTGATGGACCGCATGACCGAGCCGACGCAGGCGGGCGACTGACATGGCCGCGCCCGCCCAGCCTGGCGCGACGCCGCGCGTGCCGCCGCCGGCGCCGCAGCCGCCTGCCAAGCGGACCGCAGGCATGGCGGACTACCTGCGCGAAGCGTTTCTCTTCCGCTGGAACGTACTGTTCTTCGCCGGCGGCGTCGCCGGCGCCGCGATGACACCGATCGCCGGCGGCCTGCTTCCGCTGGTGGCCGCCGCGGAGCTCGCCTACCTCGCCGGCCTCATCTCGATCCGACGGTTCCGCGCTGCGGTTGACGCCAAGGTCCATCAGGCGGGGCGGATGGGGGAAGCGGCCGCGCCGGCCGCGCCGCCGTCTCTCGTCACGATGCTCAAAGGCCTGCCGCCCGACGCGCACGCGCGGTTCGAGCGGCTGCACGCGCGGTGCCTGGAGATGCGCGCGATCGCTGCCGGCGTCCGCGGCGCCGCCGGCGATCAAGCGGGATCGGCCGAGGAGATCCGGACGCCGGGCCTCGATCGCCTGCTCTGGCTCTTCCTGCGCCTGCTGCTCTCAAAGACCGCTCTTGATCGCTTCCTGCAAGCGACCAACGAGGCGGAGATCGCCGCGCGGCTCGAGGAGACACGAAAAAGGCTCGCGGACGCGCAGGGAAACCCACCGGGAAACAACGATGAGCGCGTCATCCGCTCCCTGCAGGACAGCGTGGCGAGCGCCGAATTGCGAATCGACAACTACGGCAGAGCGAAGAAGAACGCCGACTTCGTGACGCTCGAGCTCGATCGCATCGAGGGCAAGATCCAGGCACTCGCCGAGATCGCCGTCAACCGCCAGGATCCCGACTTCATCAGCAGCCAGGTCGATTCGGCGGCGGAAAGCATGCGGCAGACGGAAAAGGCGGTCACCGAGCTGCAGCACCTCACTGGCCTGGCCGACGAGCTGGAAGAGCCGCCGGCGATTCTCGAATCGGACTTGCGCGGAGTGCTCCGCCAGTGACCGCCGTCACCGATCTCCGCAAGTCGCCGCTGCCCGAGTGGCTGCCCCGGTGGGCCCGGCAGGTGGCCGAGTTGTACTTCTCCGGCACGACGGCCGCGTTCATCCTCCACGGCAACACCGACGATCTCTTCCGGACGACCGGCGACGAGGTGTCGAGGTACGGTGCGCTCTCCGAGTTCCTCGTCGAGCAGCTGTTCGGCCGTTGGGCGATCGTGCTGCACTACGACATCGGCCAGGGCCTGCGCGCCTACGCGGGCCGGAACGAGACGCGCCTGAAAGAGATGGTCCTGCTGATCAACCGGAAGATCGGCGACCTGGGTACGCTGGCGAAGGATCCCGGGCCGGCGCTTGCGATCATCGACCGCTTCGTCCGCAACAACATCATGGCCGCGGACGCCGATCGGGTCAGCTTCGCGCTGCTCCTGAATCAGGCGTCGTACGTCTTCCCCGCCGGCGAGCCGGGACGCCTCAGCGCGCAGGCGTCGTCTCAGCTGGTGACATTGCTCAACTGGGCGTCGAGCCCGCAGGTCAAGCAGCTCAACATGGCGTTCGTCCTGATCGACGAGAAGCTGAACGAGATCAGCGCCCGTCTCGCCGGCAGCCCGCACGTCGCGACGATCGAGGTGCCGTTGCCGGACGAGAAGGAGCGTGCCGCGTTCGCCCGGGCCGCGACGTCGCCGCCGCTCGGCCGCGACCTGGCGAGCTTCTCGGACTTCGGCGTGCCGGAGCTCGCGACGCTGACCGCGGGCATCTCGCTCGCCGACCTCAACGTCCTGATCCAGTCGGCGGACGAAAACAGCCAGCGCCTCGACGCGACCGTGTTCCGTGCCCTGAAGAAACGCCTGATCGAGCGTCAGTGCCGCGACCTGCTCGAGTTCATGGAACCGAAGTGGACGCTCGACACGGTCGTCGGCCACGAGGCGGCGAAGACGCGGCTCCGCCAGGACGCCGCGCTGCTGAAGCGCGGCGCGCTCGACACGCTGCCGATGGGCTATCTCCTCTGCGGCCCGGTCGGCACCGGCAAGTCGTTCCTCGCCCAATGTGTCAGCGGCGAGATCGGTATTCCCTGCGTCGTCCTCAAGAATTTCAGATCGAAGTACGTCGGCGAGACCGAGGGCAACCTCGAACGCGTGCTGTCCGTGCTCCGAGCGATGGGCCCGGTGGTCGTGGTGGTGGACGAGGCCGACGCGGCGCTCGGCAGCCGTGAGTCGGACGGCGACTCGGGGACGTCGAGCCGCGTGTTCGCGATGATCGCGTCGCAGATGGGCGACACGAAGTATCGGGGCCGGATCCTGTGGATGCTGCTGACCGCCCGTCCGGATCTGCTGCCGATCGATCTCAAGCGCCAGGGCCGCGCGGAAGTCCATATCCCGCTCTTCTATCCGACCGACGAGGCCGAAATCCGGCAGCTGTTCGTCGTGCTGGCGAAGAAGCTCGGCTCGAGCCTGAAGGCCGAAGACATCCCGCCGATTCCGCAGCGGGGACAGCTCTCGGGCGCGGACATCGAGGGCATGGTCGGACGCGCGTGGCGCCTCTCGCTGCTGGCCGGCGCCGACCACGTCACGAAAGAGGCGCTGGCGGACGTCGTCTCGCAGTTCCTGCCGTCGACGCAGGGGCTCGAGCGCGAGCTGCAGGAAACCGCCGCGATTCTCGAGTGCACGGACAGCCAGTTCCTCACGCAGGCGGCCCGCGATCAGATCGCCGCCGACGGCGGACGCGGGAAATTGCAGGCGCGGATGACCGCGCTCAAACAGATCGTCAAAGGATTGTAGGAGGGAATCGACCATGGCGCGTACCAGCTGGCTCGACGACAAGGCGGAACATCCTCTCATCCAGGAACGCGTGCAGCAGCTCGACGCGTTCACGTCGGCGCTCGCCGACGGCGTCATCACGGCCCAGGAGCTGAGCAGCCAGGAGCAGCGGCTGATCGCAGCGATGAAGAACGTCGAAAGCGAACTGCCGGACGCCGTGCACGGCAAGATGACAACCGTCCTGGTCGAGATGACGGCTTACAACGTCATGCGCCTGCTGCACGAGCTGCAGGCCGGCCGCGCCCGTGTGGCGTTCCAGGGATAGAGAAACACCAAGGCAGGAGAGCCTTGCTGCCTGCGCTGGACTGGGTTACCGTGTGGCAGCCATTGGCTCACTCTTGGAGGATGCGATGCACGTTCGACATCTCGTGGCCGCGGGCGGCGTCCTCGCTGCCGCCCTGCTGATTGCCGCCCCCGCAGCAGCCCAATCGCGGCCGTACCAGGCACCGCGCACGCCAGACGGAAAGCCCGACCTCCAGGGCACCTTCACGTTCCGGACGATCACGCCGCTCCAGCGGCCGGGGGCCCTCGCGGACAAGGACAAGCTGACGCCCGAGGAGGCGGCCAAGTTCGAGGCTGAAGAGAACCTCCGCCTGAACCGCGACACCTACGACCCGGAGAAGGGCCAGCCGAGTGCGGGCTATCCGCCGCGATCGCAGGGCGGCGTGCTCTCCTACAACGACTTCTGGTACGAGCGCGGCAACCAGCTGACCGAAGACAAGCGAACCTCGCTCATCATCGATCCGCCCGACGGCCGCCTCCCGCTCGCGCCGCGCAGCGGCCCCGGCAGGAACGCGGGCGCGGGCCGCTACGACTCGTACGAGAACCTCAGCCTCGCCGACCGCTGCCTGCTCGGGTTCAACTCCGGGCCGCCGATGATCTCGGGCACGTACAACAACAACGTGCAGATCGTTCAGACGCGCGACTACGTCGTCCTGCAGACCGAGATGATCCACGAGGCACGGATCATCCCGCTCAATGGCCGCCCGCATGGCGCGCTTCCCCGGTGGATCGGCGACTCGCGCGGCCGCTGGGAGGGCGACACCCTCGTGGTCGAGACCATCAACTTCAAGCGGGAGACGAGCCTTCCCGCGTCGAGCGCCCAGACGCGCCTGGTGGAGCGCTTCAAGCGGGTTGGCCCCGACACGATCACCTACGAATTCACCGTCACGGATCCGACGACGCTCACGCGGCCGTGGACGGCGGTGGAGCCGCTCACGAGGATCGACGAGTTGATGTACGAGTACGCCTGCCACGAGGGGAACATCGGCATGACCGGCATCCTCTCCGGCGCGCGCTTCCTGGAAAAGGAGGAAGCCAAGAAGTAGAGTCTCGCCGCTCCCAGCCGCTCGAACTCACTATGAGACGAACCCTGTTCATTCTTGGCGTGGTCATCCTTTCGGGCTTCCTCGGCACGCGCGCCCAGAGTCAATCTCCCAACACGAATGCGCAACTCGCATTGGTCGGTGGGACGATCTATACGAGCCCCACAGAGCAACCCATCCGCGACGGCGCCATCCTGATCGATGGCGGCAAGATCGTGGCCGTGGGGCGCCGCGCGTCGGTGCGAGTACCTCGAGGGACCAACGTCATCGACGCGACCGGATCGACGATTACGGCCGGCTTCTGGAACAGCCATGTCCACTTCCTGGAAAGAATGTGGACCGATCCCGCAAAGGTCCCTGCGTCCGACCTCACCCGGCAGTTTCAAATGATGCTCACGCAGTATGGGTTTACCAGCGTGTTCGACATCTGGTCGTCGTGGGAGAACACGCGCCAGCTGCGCGATCGCGTCGAGTCTGGCGAGGTGGCGGGTCCGAGGATCCGCGCCACAGGGCCGGCGATGTTCCCGAGGGGTGCCGCAGCGACCGCACTGATGGAGATTGCCCCACCGGCGACCTGGGCGACTCTTGGTTTCATGCCTCACGAGAGAATCCAGCTGCCGCGCGTGGCGGAGGCGGCCGAGGCGGCCGCGGATCGCGAGGAAGCTGCTCGATGAAGGTGCGGACGGCCTCAAGCTTTACGTCGTAGCCCCCGGCCGGAACGGTGGCGCGGCGTCTGACAGCGTCATTCAGGCGCTGGTGAAAGAAGGCCACAGCAGGGGAAAACCTGTCTTCGTCCATCCGACGAACACCGACGGTCTGATGGCGTCGGTGCGAGCAGGTGTCGACGTACTGGCTCACACGACGCCGCAATCGGGGCCGTGGAACGAAAGCATTCTGGCGGCGATGTCGCAGGCCCGCGTCGCGCTCATCCCGACCCTGTCGTTCTGGCGCTACCAGGTTCGTCACGAACGCATTTCAGCTGGCGGACGGCCTGGAGGAAACCGCCATCGGGCAGTTGCGCAGCTGGGTCGGCGCTGGAGGCGTGGTGCTGTTCGGCACCGACCTCGGCTGGGTGACGGCATACGATCCGACGGGCGAGTACATGCTCATGGCAAAGGCCGGCATGACCTTCCCTCAGATTCTGGCGTCTCTGACCACCGCGCCCGCGGAGCGCTTTGGGGATTCCAAACAACTCGGACGTATCGCCCCCGGTTTCAGCGCGGATCTGGCTATTCTGAGAAACGACCCTTCCAAGGACATCCGGGCCCTGGCCTCGGTCGAGTACACCATTCGAGACGGAAGAGTCATCTATCGTTCGTCGCGATGATCGAGTTCCGGCGGCTGCCGGGTGATTACTGCACGCGGTCCGGCATCAGCGTGACGCGGACGTAGCGCGCCGGATCGAGGTACTTGACCGCGGCTTGCGTGACCGCGGCGCCGGTGAGGGCCATGATGTCGGCCGCCTGCTCGCTCACGACATCCCGGTTCGGAGGCTCGCCAGTCTCGTAGCGGCGCAGCAGCAGGTTCAGGAGATACGCGTTGTCCTGGCTGGCGCGATCGAGATCGCGCTGCAGGTAGTCGCGGACCCGGACGATCTGGTCGTCCGTCAACGGCGTGTTTCGTACCGCGGCCACTTCCTGGAACACGCGCTTGACGAGGCTCTCGACCTGCGCCGGATCGCACGTCCAATCAATCGTGACGCGATATTCGGGCCGCGGATACCGGCTGGCTTCCGACTCGGCGGAAATCGCATAGGTCGCGCCGAGCTGTTCGCGAATGGCATCGCTCAGGCGCGCCTGCAGGAAGAGCGTCGCCGTCCGCAGCGCGAGCTCGCTTGCCGCGCCGCCTTCGAGCGGTCCGCTGAATACGATCGACACTTCGCTCTTCGGCGCGATCCCTTTCCGTACCGTCGTCTGCACGACGCCCGCGGGTGGCCTGACGCCGAGGTCGCGCCAGGTCTCACGGCCTTGCGTGGCCGGCAGGCTCGCGACGTAGGTTTCGATCAAAGGCCTGATGGTCTCGAGCGTGAAGCTGCCGACGAAGACGAACGTGAAGTTGCCGGCGTCGGCGAAGCGCGCCTTGTAGAACGCGAGCGACTTGTCGAGATCCCACTTCGCCACCGTGTCCGGCGACTCGGGCTGGCGCCGCGGATGGTTGCCGCTCAGCGCCGAGGCGAGTGTCTGGTTGAAGAGGACGTCCGGGCTCGCCGACTGGTCGGCCAGCGCGGAGAGCGCCTGCGCCTTTCATGGCCGCGAACGCCGTGGGATCGGCGCGCGGCGCGGTAAACCGCAGGTACAACAACTGGAACATCGCCTCGAGGTCGCGCGGCGCGCTGCCGCCGCGCATGCCTTCGCGGATCTCGGTGATGAAAGGCCGCACCGCGAGCGCCTTCGCCGTCAGCAGCCTGTCGAGGACCACGTCGGAAAACTTTCCGACGCCGCCCGCGGGTATCACGTCGTCTGCGCTGCGCGCCGCGAAGAAATCCGCGTCGATCGCGAGCGACGTCCCGCCGGGCGCGCTGGCCGTGAACAGGATCTGATCCGCCTTCAGCGTCGTCGGCAGCAGCACCGCCGTGGCGCCATTCGACAGCTTCCACTCGGTGATGTCGCCCTTGACGACGGTGCTGACGATGCTCCCTTTGGCGGGCGGACGCTCCATCAACGTCTGCCCGGCGACGGAATCGACGTACGCCGTCACGCTCCTGGCCGTGGCGGCTTCAACGGCCGCAGCCAGCTGCGACTCGGAAGGCAGCGTGCGACCCGCCACTTCGGGCGCCGATACGATGACCAGGCGATTCGCTTCGGGAAACCAGTCGGCCGCGAGCGCGTTCATCTCGCTCAGCGTGATCTCCGGCAGAAAGCGGCGATGAAACGCGAGCTCCTGCCAGATCGTCGGCAGCGCTTCGCGCTGGAGAAAGTTGCGCGTGTATTCGTCGGCACGGCTCGACGATTCCCGATCCGGGCTTTCGTCGACGACGCGCTCGGAACCGGCCATGTTCGCCTGTTTGGCGCGATCCAGCTCGGTCGCGGTAAACCCGAACGCCGCGACGCGCTTCAGCTCGGTCACCAGCGCGTCGAGGCCGCGCGTGACGCCGTCGCTCGGCACCAGCGCCTGCAGCGTCGCTTCGTCGCGCGTCCTCGGCGCCGGAAAGAGGCCACGGCCGGCGTCGGCCTGCAGGAACGGCGGCTTGTCGGCCTGCGCGAGCTCGCCGAGGCGATCGCCGAGCATCTGCGCGAACAACTGATCCTTCATGATGCTCGCGATAGCCGCCGACCGATCCCTGATTCCGGGCCGGCCGCAGGTTGCTGAGGCTCACGATGGTGTTCGTGCTCTCCTGATCGGTGACGATGGCGTAGCGCGTGCCGGGATGTTCGGGCACGTCGAAGATCGGCCGCGGCCGCTCCGGTTCCGGATTGACGAGCGACGAGAAGTGCTGCCGGATCATTGCGGCGACGGCGTTCCGGTCGACGTCGCCGACGACGATCACGGCCATCAGATCCGGCCGGTACCAGTCGCGATAGAACCGCGTCAGCTGTTCGCGCTGCGCGGTCTCGATCACCGACGGGATCCCAATCGGCGGTTCGGTCCGCGTAACGCGATCCCTCCAGCTGCGCGCGGCGCAACTTCTCGGCGGTCCGTTCGCTGGCGCCGAGGTTGCGTCGCCATTCGGCGAGGACGATCGGCCGCTGGCGCTCGATGGCCGCAGGTTCGAAGAGCGCGCCGCCCGCCCAGTCTTCGAGCACGGTCAGCGCCATGTCGAGGAGGCCCGGCGCGATCGGTGGGCACGCGCAGCGTGTACTGCGTGTCGTCGAAACTCGTCTGCGCGTTCGCGTCCTCGCCGATGCTCACGCCGATCGACGACAGGAAGGCGGTGATGCTCTGTCCCGGGAAATGCTTCGAGCCCTGGAACTGCATGTGCTCGACGAAGTGCGCCAGGCCGCGCTGGTCGTCGTCTTCCAGGACAGACCCGGCCTTGACGACCAGCCGGAGTTCGACTTCGCGCGCGGGCTTCGGGTTCGGCCGGATGTAGAAACGGAGGCCGTTGGGCAGCGCGCCGACGAGGACCTCTGGATCGACGGGCATATCGGCCGAAAGCGCGTAGTTTGCGACCGATGCGGCAGTCGTTTCGCGCCCGGTCGCAGTCGCGGTCTGGGCGGACAGCTGGCCGGCAACAAGCAGGCAGGCCACGAGACCGGCGGTCGTACGCCAGAGCACGCGTAAGGATGTGGGCATGTTGGGATAATTGTGGCGCAGTACGGGCGTGGCGAGACCATCAAAAGGGAGGACGTGATGAGAAGCTTTCTGTCGATTGGCTTCATGGCAGCATTGGTGACCGCCCCCACAATGAGCGGCCAGGCGCCGCCAGAGTCTGGCGCAATGATGCTCACTGCGGCAGACATGCAGCAGATGGCAGCCGCTTATCCGGGCCTCAACGCCGGCGTGAAATCTGTTGACGCCGGTGCGCACGTGATCGATTTCTGGCTTGAATCGCGGAAAGGGGGCGCCGCCGAGAGTGCCACCGGCATTGTCCACTCGGAGATCACTGAGATCTATTACATTTTTCAGGGCAAGGCGACGATCATCACGGGCGGCACGATTGCCGACCCAAAGCCGTTCGCCGTCAACGTGCCGGCCTGGAAAGGCTCCAGCGTCGTGTTCAACACGCCGACGCTCGGCGGTCCGTTCAAGGGCGGGACGCCGAGGGCCGTCGGGCCCGGCGACATCATCGTCGTACCGCCAGGCACCGTGCATCAGTGGGGGACGGTCGAGACGCCGATGCTCGTGTACTTCATCGCGCGGATCGATCCCTCGAAGAAGCTGACAGCGGGTTACCTCAATCCGGCCCTTGCCGGGAAGCCGTGACGGATGCAGCGCGGACGGAAACCCGGTCGCACGACCCGGCTAGAAATAGCTCAGCCACATAGCACGCACGAGCAGTCGCACCTGGTGCCGAGGAGGGCCGTATAATCCAACACCTTGGCCCTCCGTCCCGGCAACCGCCGCGGCGCCTACGAGATCGCGGCCCAGATCGGCGCCGGGGATATCGTTCACGAGGCACCATGAAGACACACGCATGGGGACGTCGCGATTTTCTGTCGGCCATTGGCGTCGCCAGCTTGCCCCTTGTGGTTCAGGGGGTGTGGCCGAGCGACGCAGGGGCGGCCGCTGAGCCGGCAATCGGGTCGGCGTACGACCCGGCGGCGCATTTCGAGGTGACTGCACGGGATGTCGAATTCCGTCGGACTCGCGCGGGACGCCAGCTCATGGCGCGGATTTATCAGCCGCAGGGCGGCGGCCCCTTCCCAACCGTGCTCGATCTCCATGGCGGGGCCTGGAATGCGAAAGACCGTACGGCCGAAGAGCCAATGGATCGTGCGCTCGCAGCGAGCGGTTTGCTGGTCGTCGCCATCGATATGACGCTTGCGCCGGAAGCACCGTATCCCGCCTGCGTGCAGGACGCGAACTATGCCGTCCGCTGGCTCAAATCGCAGGCGCCGTCATGGAATGGCGATCCGTCGAAGGTCGGGGTATACGGCAGCTCGAGCGGCGGCCACGTGGCCGAACTCCTTGGGATGCGCCCGCGCGATCCGCGATACCGCGCGATTCCGCTGCCCGAAGCGCCAAACGTGGATGCATCGATCGCGTACATCGCGATGCGTTCGCCGATCAGCGATCCGTACGCGCGATTCCAGAACGCCGCGCGGCTGAAGCGCGAGCCGATGATGCAGAACCACACCACGTTCTTCAAGCCGTGGGAGTCGATCTTCGAAGGCAACCCTCAACAGATCCTGGAACGCCATGAACGGGTGAACTTCGTGCCGATGCTGATCATGCAAGGTGGGCTCGACGACAACGTGCTTCCCGCGGTTCAGGAGAAGTTCGCGAAGACTTATCGCGCCGCAGGCGGCGATTGCCAGTACCAGCTGTTCGAAGGCAGCGTGCACGAGTGGGTCGCGACGCCCGGACCGCAGACCGACAGAGCGCGGGAGATGGTCAAGACGTTCATCGCGCGGCAGCTCAAGACGTAACCCCTTCATCCGGCCCCTCTTCAACCTCGGTCATTTCTTGGGCATTTCCGCTAATTTGGGCGATAATCGATGAGCTGGCGCCTTACGCGCGCTATCCGGGGCAAGACTTTAACAAGCGGCTCAGACAAGTACGACTTCAAACCGAAGCCAAAAGGGAGCATCCGATGCGTTTCGCGCTCGTTGCAAGTATTGTCGTCGCCGGGGTTGCCGCGGCAGCGCCGGTGATGGCAGCCGACGGCACACCGACCTTCACCAAGGACGTCGCGCCGATTTTCTACAAGTCGTGCGTCGAGTGCCATCGCGCGACGATGTTCGCGCCGATGTCGTTGACGTCGTACGAAGATGCGCGGCCGTGGGTGCGCTCCATCCGGCGCCGAGTCACGGAGAGGACGATGCCGCCGTGGGGTTCAGACATGGCGCACGGGCTGTTCCGAAACGATCCGCGCCTGACCGATCAGGAAATCCAGACCATCGTCTCGTGGATTGACGGCGGCGCCCCGAAGGGCGCCATGGCGGATATGCCGAAGATGCCGACGTTGCCCGAGGGCTGGACGATCGGCAAGCCCGACGCGGTCTACTCGATGACCGAGGAGTACAAGATTCCGGCCGCCGGGACGATCGAGTACCAGTACATTCGGATTCCGGTGAACCTTCCGGAAGACCGCTGGTACACCGCGGTCGAGATCAAACCCAGCGCGCGCGCGCACGTCCACCACGTGATCGCGTACACCGAGCCCCACAGCGACAAGCCGACGCGTCCCGGCAACACCTTCGGGCCGACGAACATCACCGGCGTGTCGCCGAACAAGCCGGGCCTGGTCTTCGAGCCTGGCATCGCGAAGCTCCTGCGCGCCGGCCACGACATCATCCTGCAGATCCACTACACGACCAACGGCACCGAAACCATCGATCGCACGCAGGTCGGGGTCATCTTCGCCAAGGAGCCGCCGAAGCAGGTCCACGTCACCGGCCTGGCCGTGCAGCTCAGCTTCGTGATTCCGGCCGGCGATCCGAACGCGGAAGTGAAGGGCGTCGCCGAGATCAGACAGGACACGGTCATGACGAGCCTGACCCCGCACATGCATGTGCGCGGCAAGGACATGACCTACACCGCGTTTTACCCGGACGGCACGTCCGAAGTACTTCTGCGCGTGCCGAAATACGACTTCAACTGGCAGATCACCTACGAACTGGCCACGCCGAAGCGCCTGCCGAAGGGAACCAGGGTCGAGGTCGTGGCGCACTACGACAACTCGCCGGGCAACAAGTACAACCCCGACCCCACGAAGGACGTGAAATGGGGCGACCAGACGTGGGAAGAGATGATGATCGGGTTCTGGGGTTCGGTAATCGACGCGGCGCCAGCGTCTCAATACAGAGCTACGGTCGCGCTCTTAGGAGACGGGCGGCTTGATCAGCAGGCGCCACTGATTGAGCTTGCCGACATCCTGCGCCTCGCTGTCGACAATCTTCAGCCGCCAGGTGCCGGCAGCCGGCTGGCCGGTGAAACCCGCCAGCGACGGTGCGTTCGCCACTGTGTAGATGCGCACGAGGTTGTCGCCGGATCCGCCTTCATGGTTGTGCAGCACCGCCTCGGTGCCGGCGGGGGACAGCAGGCTCACGCGCAAGTCGCCGATCCATGTGTGGGCGATGTCCACGGACACTTCGACGCTGCCGACCTGCATCGCGCTGGCGGTAACAGTCAGCGGCCGCTCGATGCCGGCGTGCGGCGCGTCCGGGATCTGCACCCCTGGTGATTCCTGCAGTTCGATCGGGCCCGCCGTCGGCGCGACGGATGAGATCGCGAGCGACCACCGGTTCAACCGGCCGACATCCGCTGGCGCCAGGTCCTGCACCATCAGCTGCCACGCGCCCTGGGTGCTGCGCCCGCGCAGGGTCGCCAGCGCCGGCACCGTGGTCTCGTCGAACGTCGTCTTCAGATCGTCGACGCTGCCGCCGCGCCCCTTCGGGTGCAACTCGATCGTGACGCCCCACGGCGTGATCAGGCTGACGCGCAGGTCGCCGCGAAAGGTGTGCGTGATGTCGACCGCCACCTTCAGGCTGGCAGATCGTCATCGCCGCCGCGACGTCGATCGTGTCGGTGATGCCAGTCACCTTGTTGTCAGGAATCGCCCAGGTTGGGCGTCGACACCGGGTTCAGCGTCCTGCGGCGGCGTCACCGTATTCGACAGCAGACACCGGAAGGTCATCGTCGCGCCGGCTGCGGCGATCTGATCGATGGTGAGATTCGACGACGTGCCGTTCCACCACTTGCTGCCAGGTACCGTGTCATCGCCGAAGCGCGCCGCGGCGCCAGCGAACAGGTCGTTCGTGTCGCCGAACTGGTTGCGCAAACGCTCCAGCTGAAACAGGCCGTCGGCCTGCTCGAGCGACAACTCGTAGTGGTTCACGCCGGTCATCTGCTCGTGGTTGTTGCTGCCATCTTCGTCGACGTGCCAGACGGCCAGCCCTTCGTCGGGCAGCGAGGCGTCGCGGCCGGCCTTGCGGCGATTCTCGATGAGGAAGTACTCGCGGCCGCCTCGTGAGTAGACGGCGAAGTCGTTGGTCGCGGCGCCGAGCGTGACTGTGCGATCGTGCTCGAGCGGCGTGACCGTCCGCGCCCAGCCGGACAGTCGCTTGAGGTAGGCGTTGATGGCGATCGGATTCTTCTCGTTGGCATTGTTGCCGGCGCACATCAGGCAGAACGCGCCGATGCCGCTCGACTCGTTGCCGTAGTCGTAGAGGTCCGGGTAATCGCACAGCATGTGGCCGTTCTCGTGACAGAACGTGCCCAGCTCGAGCTCGTTGCCGATGGCGGTGACTTGATAATCGAACGCGGAACGGCCCGGCGCCACGACCACCGGGGTGCCGAGATGGTGCGCGTGCGGCCACAAGCCTTCGGCCCAGTTGTTGACGACCGCGCCGGCGTAGTACACGTTGGTCGCGTAGACGAACCCCTGGTTGTCGGCGGTGAGCTGGGTGAAGTCGAAACCTGCGGCCTTGTGGTGCGCCATGGCCTCCTTGATGAGTTCGACGGCGCGCTGAGGCTGCGGAATCGCCGGGTTCGTGTAATACGTCTTGGGACGGAGCGCGCGGTAGTAGGGCGCGACGATGTTCGTGTAGCGGCAACGGCCGATGGAGTTGTCGCGAAAGTAATCGGAGACAGAGCCGTTGTTGCCGAAGCCGGCGTAGCCGGGCTGATTGCAGAAGCGGTCGACTTCGTCGCGCACGATGGTGGCCGGCGCGTCGCTGAAGTCGATCAGCAAGCACAAACCGACGAAGTCGCCCACCGTCTGGCGCTGCGGAGGAGCCAGCAGCGGTCCGCCCGCCGCCGCCATCGCGCGGATCGCCTGCACCTGGCGACGCTTCTCCTCGCGGCGTTGGTCGCAGCGCCGGCCGGCCGTCGACAGCGCCGACGCGCGGGCCGCCGCCATGGCACTCTCGCGGCGGACGCGCAGGCCGCGCGGCACGCCGGCCGCAACACCGTCGAGCGGATTGCCGGGGGCTGTCGCCGGCTCCAGTGCGCTGCTGTCCGGGCTCAGCCGCGCCACCTCGTAGTAGCCGGTCACGGGATTCTTGGTTACCGTGAAGCCGTCCAGCGTCTCGAACACGGCGTAGTTCTGATCGCCGAAGCCGCGCAACTGGATGGTGCTGCCGTCGGGCTGGGTGAAGGTGAACACCTTGCCGTCGAATCGTGCGGACATGCACTGCTCCTGTTCAAAGGCAGCCCCGGGGAGAGACCGCAGAATTGGTCTGTCCGCCGGTGGTCTTCGATTGCGGTAGTGAGTTGGGGCGGCAGAACGTTACACGTGAACCATCGGCCGCATTCTACCTGGGCCCGAACCCGCCCCTCGCCGGGCGAAGACACCAGCATGCATGAACGCTCTTCATCATCGTGATGAGGAATATGCGATAGGTTTCTCGACAGACGCCATCTATCCTGACGCATGTTCGAGCTCCGTCAGGCCGTTCGCGCACTGGCCCGCCGCCCCGCCTATACCCTGGCCAGCATCGGGACGCTCGCGCTCGTCGTCGGCGTGAACGCCGCGCTGTTCGCGGCAATGAACGCCACCCTGTTCCGCCCGATCCCGTTGAGGAGCGGTGAGCGCACTGTCAACCTGTACCTCATGCCCCCGGGCATGTCGGACCCGAAATTCCGAAATCCGCTGCACGCCATCGATCTGGTGCGGTTCCGCGAACGCAGCCGCACGCTGGCGCGGATCGCGGCGTTCACGACGGCCGACCGGGTGCTCGGCACCGGCGCCGAACCCGCGGTCGTCAGCACTGCGGCTGTCAGCGCCGAGATGCTGGGGCTGTCGATCGATGGTCCACAACTCGGCCGCATCTTCACCGTCGAGGAAGAAACCCAGCAGGCAACTCTCGCCGTGCTGAGCCACGGTGCGTGGCAGCGACGTTTCGGCGGCGACCCCGGCATCGTCGGTCAGACCGTGCAGCTCGATGGCGAACCGTTCACGGTGATTGGCGTGATGACGAAGGGCTTCCCTCCGCCATTCCTCGACGCCGAGGTCTGGACGCCCCTTGCCAACCGTACGTCCGCACCGGACGAAGCCCGGACGAACGTCGTGACGATCGCCGAGCTCGCCGACGGCGCGACGTTCGAGCAGGCTAACGTCGAAATCGGCGAAATCGTTCGCGACCTATCGCGAGAGCTGCCGCGGACGCATCAGGGCTGGACGGGCGGCATCCTCACCTATCGCCAGTGGCAGTTCGGCAACTTCCAGGCGCCGCTCAATGTGCTCTTCGGCGCCGTGCTCGTCCTGCTGCTGATCGCCTCCTGCAATATCGCGAGCCTGACCCTCGCTCACGTGACATCGCGCTCCGGCGAGCTGGCGCTCCGCCGTGCCATCGGCGCGACGCGATGGGCGGTTGCGCGCCTCGTGCTCCTCGAGATTGCGATCGTCAACGCCGTCGGCGCGCTGCTGGCCCTCGGTATCGGCCGCTTGCTCGTCCCTGCGCTCCTCGCGATCGCGCCGTCGACGACGCAGGTGCTGGGCGCGGTCGGGATGGATTGGCGCGTGGCGCTGTTCGCGGCCGGGTGCGCCGTCGCCTCGTCGCTCGCCGCCGGTCTCGTCCCGGCACTCAACGCGTCCGACACTGCTCCGGCAATCACGACCGCGTCGGCGCGGCTCGCCGGCTCGCGAAGCCACCACCGGTGGCGAACGGTGTTGCTCGTCGCTCAGACGGCGTTGTGCGTGGCACTCCTCGTTTCGGGTGGGGTTCTCCTCCGCGCGTATTTCCACACGTCGCGTCTGGCTGTGGGGTACGACCCGTCAGGGGTCCTGACCGCGCAACTCCAGCTGCCGCCGTCGCGCTACGCGACGGGACCCGAGCGCGTGGCGGCGATGGAACGCATCTTCGACCGCGTCGCCTCAATTCCCGGCGTGACGCACTCCGGCGCGACGATGAACCGCTTCACGCCAGGCTTCGCGTATCTGACGCTCGTCGAAATCGAGAACGCGCCGACGGCCGACGGCTCCAGCCACACGGTGCAGTTCCGCCGCGTCAGCGCCAGCTATTTCGAGACGATGCGCATTCGTGTGCGGCGGGGCCGTGTGTTCGACGAGCGCGATTCGCTGTCGACGCCGGCCGCGGCGGTGATCAGCCAGTCGTTCGCGGATCGCTTCTGGCCGGGCGCCGACCCGATCGGCCGGCGCGTGAAGCGCGGCACCGGAGATACGACGGTCGTCGGGATCGTCGACGACGCGAGCGACGTGGATCTGCTGCAGCCGCCAGAGCCGACGCTGTACGCCGCCTGGACGCAGACGGCCAACGTCGCGTTCCCGATGGCCCTGCTGCTGCGAACCGCTGGAGATCCCGAAGCACTGGCGCCGGCGCTGCGCGCGGCGGTCAGAAGCGTCGATCCGATGCTCGCGCTGGACCGGATTCAGTCAGTCGAGACATTCCTGGCCGCGTCGCTGGCGCCGCAAACGTTTCGGACGACGCTGATGCTGGGGCTCGGAATCGTCGGCCTGATCCTCGGTGCGATCGGCATCGCCGGCGTCACGGCGCGCACCATCGCGGAGCGGATGCCGGAGTTTGGCGTCCGCCTCGCGCTCGGTTGCGCGAGCGCCGACCTCTGGCGCCACGTCGTATTCCAGCAACTGCGAATCGCGCTCCTGGGGGCGACGATCGGCCTCGGGCTCGCGATGATCGCCAGCCGCCTGCTCGCCGCGATGCTGCCGGAGGCCGCGCGCTTCGATGCGGCGGTGGCCACGGCCGCGGTCGCCCTGCTGGCGGCGACCGCCACGGCAGCGGCGGCGTTTCCCGCTTCCCGCGTGCTGCGGATGAATCCGTTGGTGATTCTGCGCGGCTAGTCTATTTCTCAATTCGGTGTACCTCAAATGCAACCGCGAAGACACGAAGACTCGAAGGAGCCCAAGATCTTCTTCGCGTCTTCGAGTCTTTGAGTTGCCTTTCTAACACGAAGTCGAAAGGCGCTTTAGGCTTCGCGGCTCAACCGGACGACCGATCCGGTGAGGTTGTCGGTTCCGATGGACAGGTACAGCTCTCGGTCCGCCACTGACAGGCTGAAGGCGACGCGCCGTTCGAGGCGTGCCACGAGCCCGCCGATGAATGCACGGTCGAACGCGTAGAGCTCGAGCGTCGCACCGCGGTGAATCCTCTCGCCGGCAAGCGCCTTCACAAACTGCGTCGGGTCCTTGTGAACGTAAACCGCCACCCGGGCGGCGACCTTCGACGCTTTGTGCAGCCGCCCCGCGTCTGGCGTGCCGATGTCGATCCAGGTCGCGATCGCGCCGGTGAGATCGCGGACCGCGATCGCCGGTTCATCGGGGGTCGAGACCCCGCGCGAAAACTCGATGCCGTCCGTGAACTCCAGCAGGTACGCCAGCAGACGCGCAACCAGATACTCCTCCGACTCTGAAGGATGGCGCGCCACGCGGAGCGCGAGCGACTCGTACACGTGCCGGTCGCTGTCCGCGAGCTCGACGTCGAAGTTGTATATGGTCGCGTTCAACGCCATTCGTCTTTACCCGAGGGGCTTCGCCCCTCGGACTCCCCGACACGCTCTCTCGCGCGCCGCGCCGCCGGCGCGCTCCGTTCGCGTGGCTCGCTCGCGCGCTCGCTCGCAACCCAAGTCAGCTGGTCAATGAGATAGCCTAGTCCCCCTGGGTGTTCACAAATGTATAGGTAATTCGCCTCGCGGACTGGTACGCTCAGGATTACGGGAACGCAGTTGAAAGGAACCATGCGGAGGCTTGTCCGTTTTGGCACGGCACTCGGAGCCAGCGTGTGGGCTGTCGCCGGGGTGTGCGTCGCGCAGCCGGCCGACCAGGAGTTGGTCCAACCCAACCGTCCCACCCTGGCGGATGCCCAACGCTCGTTCTACAACGCCCGGTACGCGGAAGCAGTCGCGCTGTCACTCGCGCTGCAGGCGGAGACGCCGGAGCCGTTGGCCGCGTACGAGCTTCACACCTCGGCGTTGCTCTTCCAGCTCAAGGCCGCACTCGGCGAGCAGCGCGATCGAGAGAAGGCCTTCAAGGCATGTCGCGAGTGCCCCGACCTGCTGGCGGCGTTCCTCGAAGAGACGTCGCGCGGCCGGGCGCTCGCGCGCGAAAGACTTGAGGCAGACGAGGCCGATGAAACCGCGCTCTTCTTCCTGGGCAAGCTCGATCTGAATTACGTCTGGCTGCAGTTGGGGCCACTCGGCCGCAAGACCGGGTGGAACGAGTACTGGGAGGCGAGGCGGTCACTCGACGCGGTCCTCAAACGCAGTCCGAAACACGTGCGCGCACGTGTCGCACGCGCCTGGATCGATTACATCGTCGATACCCGGATGCCGTTCGGCACGAGCTGGTTGCTGGGCGGCGGCAACAAGAAAAAGGCGTTTGTCGTGATGCGCGCCGCCGCGAATACCGAGGCCGACTTCTTCACGGAGGTTGAGGCCGAATTCGCCCTCTGGGACCTGCACGTGCGTGAAGGGAAGATATCGGAGGCCGTCCCGATCGCGCGCGGGCTCGCGAGCCACTTTCCTGACAATCAGGAGCTGGGCAAATTTCTCGCGACCCACGACACCAGCATCAAACCGTGACGGCGAGTAAGGATGAGCACAACGTCACTCTGAAGTCTTCGTGGCGCCGATGCGCGCCGAACTGACGCGGCTGGGCGTGGAAGAACTCCGCAGCCCCGAAGAGGTCGATGCCGCGGTCAAGACAACCGACGGCACTCTGATGATTGTCGTCAACTCGGTGTGCGGCTGTGCGGCCGGCAAGGCCCGGCCTGGCATCGCCATGGCGCTGCAGCATGCGGTAAAGCCAGCGCGGGTGGCGACGGTCTTTGCCGGCGCCGACGTCGAGGCCACCGACCGCGCTCGCAGCTACTTCACCGGCTACCCCTCTTCGTCGCCGTGCATCGGATTCCTGCGGGACGGGAAGCTCCAGTTCATACTCGAGCGACGGAACATCGAGAATCAGACCGCCGAACAGATCGCCGCGGCGCTCACCCGGGCGTTCGACATCTACTGCGGCACCAACGCCTAGATCGCCCATGCCTAAACTGACCGTCGAGGGATACGGGACGTTTGACGTCCCCGAGAATAAGCGTCTCGTGCTGGCGATCGAGCAGGACGCCAAGGTAGACGTCCTGCATGCGTGTGGCGGAAACGCGCGGTGCACGACCTGTCGCGTGGAGTTCACCGCGGGCGAGCCGGCGAAGATGACTGCGGCCGAGAAGACCGTGCTCGCGGCGCGAGGACTATCAGGCGTCAGGCTGTCGTGCCAGATCCTGTGCGATCACGATATGAGCCTGAAAGCCATCAGCCGGCTTGAAGGCTCCGGCCGTCCCGATCCCGGCCGCACGCCAGAAACGAGTATTACGCCACCGCCCGAGTGGGTCTAGCCCTTGACCGTCCAGCCTTTCTTCGCAAGCACGCCGCGAATGCGCTCGCGCAGGTCCCCCTGGATTTCGACCGTATTCTCAACGACCGCGCCGCCTGCACCGCAGGCGCGTTTCAGCTCGCTGACGAGCTCGTTCAGGAAGGGCTGATTTCGCGGCAAATCGTAGACGACGGTCACGGTTTTTCCCGCGCGGCCTGTCCGTTCGATCCGCAATTTGGCGACGATCCGCGTCGGAAGCGGTTCGTCGCGCACGAACTGGTGGCTGCATTTGCAGTCGCGCGTCGGCCAGCCGCACGTCGGGCACACCCGACCCGCAGCGGTCGAGTACACGGTTCGGCTGCTTCGATCCGTCATGCCTTTCAGAATACAGGGTACTGGGCGGGTCACGGCCAGGTTAACCGCCGAATCGTTGCACGCAGTCTTCGACGATGCTAACGTCGTCGGCGCGTTCGGGCCCGGCAGTCGCAGGCGTTCGGTATGGAGCGAACGATGCCCGAGCAAACCTTGGCGCTACGCGTGGAAAATCTCGAGAGAAAAATCGACCTGCTCGAGAGCCTGCCCGAGCGGGTGGCCGCAGTGGAGTTGCGGGTGGCCGCAGTGGAGTTGCAGATTGGGCACCTCAGAATTGAGATGCGCGAGCAATTTTCTGCAGTCCGTCAAGAATTCCGGGGAGAAATCCAGGGGGTGACACGCGAATTGCGCGGAGAAATCCAGGCCAGCGAAGAAGAGACGCGCAGGTACATGCGCGTGCTGCACGAAGAGGTCTTGTCACGGATTGCGACCATCCACGAAGGTCGCTCGAGGCGACGCAAGCAGTAACCGTCGCGACTACGATCGATAGGCCTGGCGGCCCACGCCCTGAATCGGAATGCCCTGCGCCCGCAACACCTCGTGCTGCAAGGCATACATGCACGCCGCCGCCTCGTCGATGCGACGCACGAACGCAATCGACCCCTGCAGGATCGGTTTCAGACGGTCGCGGTCCTGCAGACGGGCCTTCGGGTATTCGTGCTCGACGACGAGCGGCGTGTTCGAGACATCGAGCTCGAGCAGCTCGCGCGCCGCCAGCTGGTGGTCGAGCCAATCCACCGTTCGGTTCTGCAGGTAGGCCAGCGGATCGTGCCGGGCCGTGCCGGGCAATTCGTGCTCGCACAGGACGACCTGCTTCTTCCATGCGTTGGCCTGGTCCGCCGGATTGGACGACGGCCTGCCGTCGACCCAGTCACCACGCTCGATGGTCTGTCCGCCCGAGCCCCACGCCGACACGCCGCGCACATCGACCACCTGGCCCTTCACGTGAAACCCGGCGATCAGGAAGGCGTAGCCCGCATCCTTCAGAGTACTGGAAGACGGAGCGTGTGTCCTGCCCCATCAGGATCGCGTGCGACGGATCGTAGTGAATCCGGAAGTGGTCGCCGACGCCGTGCCGCTCGCAAATGCGGTGCAGCGCGATCCACGTGCCGGGCGTGTACGCGAGGTTGTTGTGAAAGTTGTCGCCCGTCGTCCAGCCTGGCATCGGGCATTGCTCGACACGGTAGGTCAACCCCCGTGCTTTTGCCTCTTTCAACAACGGCACGAACTGATCCTCGAAGTCGGCAAGGTTCTGATCCATGCTGTGGCGCTGGTTGCGGCCGACAAAGCCGCAGACCGCGCTCACGCCCAGCAGGAGAGCTGCATCGAACACGCGCAAGAGGAACTCGTGCTTCTGTCGGCGGACGGCTACGTCGTCATGGAGCAGGTTGTCGAAGTAGCCGATGTCCGACAGGCCGACACCGGCCGACCGCAATGCGGCCTCCACCCGACGCGCCCGCGCCTTGTCGAACGGACGACGCAGATCGAGCGTGTTCGCGACCGGGTCGAGCATCGCTTCCGGCGGCACGTCGGTTTCGCTCGGGTGCAACGCGGCCGACAGCTGGATGACATCGGCGCGAAGCTCGCCGGCAAAGCCTGCCCAGTCTTCGATCGCGCGATCCGGGTCGGCATCGCGAACCGCGCGCGGCGTCAGCTCCTGCAGCGCCGCCGTCAGGATGCCGACCGGCATGAACTTCGGCTCGAACGGATGGATCGTCATGCCCCTCGGACCGCCATCCAGGCGCCGCCGGCCGCGGCGCTCGCGAGAATCGATTCGACGACGCAGTTGGCGCGATAGCCATCTTCGAATGTCGCAAAAACGGGCGGATGCGCATCGCCGGGACCTTTGCCCGCGGCGATGAACTCGTAGATATCGCGCATCACGTTGCTGAACGCGTCGGCCCAGCCTTCCTGATGGCCGCCCGGCAGGCGCGCATAGCGGCGGACCTCGCCGTCGATGAGGTCCGGCGCCTTCTGCAGCATCTCGTTGGCGCGATTCCGGCGCCCGACCCACAGCTCGTTCTGATGTTCCTGTCGCCAGCCGATCGAGCCCGTCGCCCCGCACACCTCGAGCACGAGATCGTTCTTGTGGCCGGCGCACACCTGGCCGACCGAAAAGCTGCCGGTCGCCCCGTTGTCGAACCGCAGGAGCACGGACGCCAGATCCTCGACCGCCACGTCCACGACTTCTCCCCTGGGGTTCTTCCGTTGGCGGACTACCGTCGTCAGATGGCCGAGCACCTTCGCGATCCGAAGGCCGCTGACGTGCTCGGCGAGATCGCACCAGTGCGATCCGATGTCGCCAAGCGCCGACGCGTTGCCGCCCTTGTCGGGTTCGAGCCGCCAGGAATAGTCGGTGTCCTCCAGGAGCCAGTCCTGGAGATAGTGCCCGTGCAGAAAATGCGGCGTACCGATGTCGCCGCGAGCGATGGCCAGGCGCGCCTGCTGGACGAGCGGATTCCCGCGGTAGTTGAACGTGACGGCGTGGACGATGCCGGCGCGCCGCGCTTCGTCGAGAATCGTTCTTGCCTCGGCACTGGTCATCGCCAGCGGCTTGTCGGACACGACGTGCTTGCCCCTGGCGATCGCGGCACTGGCGACCGGGTAGTGCAAGTGGTTCGGCGTCGCCACGTGCACGACGTCAACATGGGGATCGTCGATCAACGCCTCGAAGGTGCCGTAGCCTCTTGGAACACCGAGCGCCTGCGCCTTGTGGCGAGCCGTGGCGTCGCTCGAGGTGGCAAGAGCCACGACGTCGACGAAGCCCAGCCGCCGCACGGCGTCGATGTGGTGCGGGCCGACGAAGCCGGCGCCGACAAGACCCATCCCGATGCGTGTGAGCCACTAGTAGATCACGAACGCGTAGAGGGTGTCGCCCGTCGCGACGAGCATGTACTGGCGGCCGTCAACCTGGTACGTCTGGGGTGCGTTCGTGATACTGCCGATTCGCGAGTGCCACAGCGGCTTGCCGTTCCTGGCGTCAAGAGCCACGAAGTTGCCGCCGGCATCGCCCGTGAAGACCAGATCGCCGGCCGTCGCAAGCACGCCGCCGGATCCGCCCGCGTTGGTCAGGCTCGGAAACTGGTGGCGCCAGGCG
The DNA here is from genome assembly GCA_963825245.1 of uncultured Acidobacteriota bacterium. Taxonomy (GTDB): domain Bacteria; phylum Acidobacteriota; class Vicinamibacteria; order Vicinamibacterales; family CAVVIG01; genus CAVREM01. The sequence goes on along the minus strand of CAWGSJ010000003.1, from coordinate 305,607 downwards.
GCCTTGCCCGTCTTGTAGTCGATAGCCGTCAGATAGCTCGGCGCCGCGCCGACATTGGCGACCGTCTTTCCCCCGAGCCCCATCGAGCCGCGCGGATCCGGATCGCTCAGGTACAGGATGTTGAAACCGTTGCGCTCGTGGACATAGAAGAGCCCGGTCCTTGGCGAGAACGCGGCCGGCGGCCAGTTGGTCACGCCGCCTTCGACGGGTGACACGAGAGAGCCGGGGATCGTCGCCGACTTAGCGAAATCGGGCTCCACGACGCCCGTCGGCCGAAGCCCCTTCGCCCAGTTCGTGGCCGTGCCGTACTTGTTCGTGACGAGATGCTCGCCCGTCACGCGATCCAGCGTGTAGAAGTAGCCGTTGCGCGACGCCGTCGACACGAGCTTTCTCGGACGGCCGTCGATCGTGCCGTCGATCAGGATCGGCGTCTGCGCCGAATCCCAGTCGTGCGTGTCGTGTGCCGATGTCTGGAAATACCAAACCATCTTCCCGGTATCGACGTTGACGGCGATGAGCGAGCACGTGAAGAGGTTGTCGCCCTTGCGTGCGACACCCGTGTACGCCGGCGTGGGATTACCGGTGCCGACGATGTAGAGCCTGGTTTCGGGATCGTAGACGCCGGGGAGCCAGACCTGACCGCCCCCGTGGCGAGCCGCTTCGAGGCTCGGCCAGGTCTCGAGCCCCGGATCGCCGGGCTTCATCGGCACGGTATAGAGCTTCCACTCGAGCGCGCCGGTGTCCGCGTGGAACGACTGGAGGAATCCCGGCATGTCGAGATCGTTGCCGGTCCCGACCAGCACGTGGTTGTCGACCACGATCGGCGCCGGAGTCGAGAAGTACTGTTCGTCGAAATCCGCGATCTCGACGTTCCAGCGTTCCTTGCCGGTCGCCGCATCCAGCGACACGAGATAGTTGTCTGGCGTTTCAAAGATCACGGAGTTCTTCCAGATCGCCGCACCCCGATTGCCGATGTGCGTGCCGCCCCGGGTCTTCCAGAAATAGCGCCAGAGCTCCCGCCCGTCGAGGGCGTCGATCGCCCATACGTGATCGGGCGCTGTCACGTACAGCACACCGTCCACCTGCAGAATCGAGCCCTTGACGTTGGCCGCGCTGGTAAACCCTGGACCTGTGCCGTGCCCGCCGACGATGATCGGAGGCGCGTCCGGAAGCACGCGTCCACCGGAACCCGGGCCGGTGACGAGGCGGCTCACCCATGCGAGCGTGAGATTCTTGACGGTCGTTCGATTGACTTGCGTGAGCGCGCTGAATCGCCGCCCGGTGTAATCGCCGGAATAGGTCGGCCACGATTCGGCTAGCGGCTTGACCAGCGACGCAGGATCGACGCCGGCCTGACCTGAGCGAAGCCGAAGGACCCGCTCCTCTGGACTTTGTCCCGCGAGCAGCACCGGCGCCATCAGAGCCGCCGTGAAAATCAGTGGCGTGACTTTCATTTCAGCGTCGTCAGGAACGCGGTCACGTTGTGCATGTCGGCGTCGGTATAGCGTTCGAGCAGTGCCTTGTGGGTCGCCAGCGGGTCGCTGATCTCGATCTTCGGCACGTCGCCGATGCGCCGGAAGGTGCGCCGTGTGCCGTCGACCAGGATGAGCGTCACCGTGAAGTCGTCGATCCGTTCGAGGCGGCCGTCCACTGGAGGCCCCGACGCTGGCGTCACGGTCGCCGTCGTCACGGCGCGCCGACTCGGAGGCGCGTCGTCTTCAGGCGCGGCGCCGCGGCCAGCACCCGATCGGCGTCCGCCGCCAACCCAGAGATTCTGCAACTGCATCGGATCAGGAACGCGAGTGGCAAGTCCCTGCAAGTCCCCGGTCGTCGAGTGGCACGACGCACACGTGGCTTTGAAATACGCCTCACCCGCGGCCGCATCACCGACCAGCACGTCCAGCGAAAGAGATGGACTTTCCGGCGGCGCGCCCTGCGGGCGGGCAGTCGCGAGCACGCTGTGAATGTAGTTCGCCACAGCGATGACGTCGTCTGCCGTCAGGTCGATGGCGGGCATGCCCGCGTCGGCGCGGGCGCCGCGGAGAATCGGCAGCAGTCGTTCGCCGTTCGCGTCGTTCAGCATGACGGCGGACCGGAGGAGGTTCGGCCCGCCCATGTCGCCACCGCGCAGATCGGCGCCGTGACACGAGCGGCAGGAAATCCCGTAGACCTGTTTGCCGCGCTCGATCACCGCCGGGTCGCCCGGAGGCCGTTGTTGTGCTGGAAATACTGTGACGCCCCGCCCGCCGGGCGCAGGCGGGGCCTGGCCCGGCGCGCCCTGCGGAGTGCCGGTGATGGTGACGCGAGTGACCACGAACAGCGTCACACCCACCAGGAGCACGAACGACCAACGGGGGTTGGCGCGCAACGGCATCATTGTTAGTGGTGGCAGACCCGATCGCGCGTGATAATACCGCACACAAGACCCCCGGCATCGGGAGGCTGACGCGATGAAAAATCGTTATACACGTCGGCAGTTCGGAGAGATCGCCCTGGCTGCCGTGCCTGCGGCAGGTCTTCTGGGAACGGCACGGTCTGCGCATGGGCCCGCGCTGACCGCCATCGACTCCAGAATCAAGGGCGTCCGGATAGGCGCCATCACCTACAGCTTTCGCGCCATCAGCGACGCCAACGCCATCGTGACCGCCATGGCACAAATCGGCCTGGGCGAGGCGGAGCTCATGTCCAACCATGCGGAGGCGCTTGCCGGAGCGCCCGCCGGGCGCGGCGCCAGCGAGGCCCTCGCCACGTGGCGACAATCCACGTCGCCTGAAACGTGGAGGCCGGTCCGCAGGAAGTTCGACGACGCCGGCATTCAGCTCCGGCTGCTGTGCTTCAACATGAACGTGCGGACGACGACCGACGCCGACATCGAATACGCGTTCGCGATGGCCAAGGCGCTCGGCGTCGAGGCCATCTCCACGTCGACGCAGGTGAGCATGGCGAAGCGCATCGCGCCGTTTGCCGACAAACACAGAATGCGCGTGGCGTATCACGGCCACGCGAACGTGACCGACCCGGACGAGGTGTCGACACCGGCGAGCTTTGCAACCTGCCTCTCGCATTCGAAGTACCACGCCGTGAACCTCGACATCGGCCACTTCACCGCGGCGGGCTTCGACGCGGTGGCCTTCCTGAAAGAGAACCACGCGAGGATCACCAATCTCCACCTGAAGGACCGCAAGAACCCGGCGAACGGCGGCGCAAACGTACCCTGGGGCCAGGGCGACACGCCGATCAAGGAAGTGCTGCAGCTCCTGAGCCGGGAGAAATGGGACATTCCGGCGAACATCGAATTCGAGTACCCCGGCGATCCGCTGGTCGAGGTCCCGAAGTGCTTCCAGTTCTGCAAGGACGCGCTGGCTTGAGGTTGACGTCGCCCACACGCCCCACACGTTGAGGCCCGCCCGAGCCGATGAGTACGCGCAGCAGACTCGCCGCGATGATGTTTCTCCAGTACTTCATCTGGGGTGCCTGGTTCGTGACGATGGGCACCTACCTGGGCCAGACGCTGAAGTTTTCGGGTGCGCAGGTCGGGCTGGCCTACGGCGCCACCGCGGTCGCTGCCCTCGTCTCGCCGTTCTTCCTCGGCATCGCAGCGGACCGGTTTCTTGCGTCGGAAAAGCTGCTCGCGGCGCTGCATCTTGGCGGCGCCGGATTGATGTGGATGGTCTCGACCCAGACCGAGTGGAGCATTTTCTATCCGCTGCTCATCGTCTACGCCCTCTGCTACATGCCGACGTTGTCGCTGACCAACTCGATCGCGTTCCACCACATCAGCGATCCGGCGCGGGATTTCCCCATCATTCGCGTGCTGGGGACGATTGGCTGGATCGTGGCCGGGGTCGTCGTCGGGAAGGTGCTCCAGGCGGATGCTCTTGCGACGCCCATGCAGCTCGCTGCCGCCGCGTCGCTCGTGATGGCCGTGTTCTCGCTGGTCCTGCCGCACACGCCGCCCAAGGCTGCCGCCGCTCCGTTTTCCCTTCGAGATGTGCTCGGGCTCGATGCGCTCCAGCTGTTCAAGGAGCGCGAGTTCGTCGTGTTCGTGGCCGGCTCGTTCCTGCTGTGCGTGCCGCTGCAGTTCTACTACGCCTTCACCAACCCGTTCCTGAACGAGATTGGCGCGCCCGAGCCGGCATTCATCCAGACCTTCGGCCAGATGAGCGAGATGGCGTTCATGGTGCTGCTGCCGGTGATGCTCCGGCGGCTGGGCATCAAGATCATCATGCTGATCGGGATGCTCGCGTGGGCTCTACGCTACCTGGCGTTCGGCTGGGGCGATGCCGGCGAGGGGATGTGGCTGATCTATGTCGGCATCCTGCTGCACGGCGTGTGCTACGACTTCTTCTTCGTGAGCGGGCAAATCTATACCGACCAGAAGGCCGGCGAGAAGACACGCGCCGCGGCGCAGGGCTTCCTCAATTTCGTGACGAACGGCGTGGGCTACTTCATCGGGGCGTTCGTCTCGGGCCGCGTGGTGGATAGCTATCTGAACACCGCCGGCGGGCACGACTGGCAGGCGATCTGGATCGTGCCGGCCGCCGGCGCCCTCGCCGTGCTCGCGCTGTTCGCCATGCTGTTCACTCCGCGAGTCGCGCCTGCGACGTGATCCGCGGTGGACTCGATGGCGCTGGGTGAAATACGCTGAAGGCGTGAGAGAGCGTACCGCGTCATGATTCCGCCAAAAATCATCCGCTTCCTCGAAGAGCGCGCCAACATCGGCTTCGCGGGCACCCGCGACGCCAACCTCGTGCCGTCGCGGCCACCGCGTGTCCGGCTGGCAGGTCGACAGCGGCGGCCGTACGCTCACCGCCTTCGTTCCGGCGTCCTCGGCGCCCCGGCTGGTCGAGGCGCTGCTGGACAACGGCCGCGATCGCGGTCACCTTCGAAGAAGTCGGGACACACGAGACCTATCAGATCAAGGGCCGATACCTGAGCCATCGGCCGGTGCGGCCCGCCGAGATCGAACATCGCCAGTCGCGCGCGCGAGCGCTTCGTGAAGGGCCTGCGCTCGCTCTACCCGACGAGCGGCTGGCCGCCCTGGTGAGCCGCGTCCATTCCTGCTCCGAGCCTGGCCGTCGAGATCGAAGTCCACGAGGTGTTCGTGCAGACGCCGGGCCCGGGCGCCGGCAGCCGGATCGCACCGCCGCCCGATGCCGAGCGAGCGCGAGATGACGACCGCGCGACTGCCTCAGGAGATCCGCCCGGCGCTGGACGAATGGCGTGCCGGCGTTGATGGTCACCTGCTCGGCGGACGGCACGCCGAACGCGACGATCATTTCGCAGGTGTACTACGTGGACGAGACGCACGTGGCGCTCTCCTTCCAGTTCTTCAGCAAGACGATCAAGAACGTGCGCGAGAACCCGCGCGCCTGGGCCGGCGTGACGGATGTCGTCGGGACAGGCCGACTGGGCGCTGGACCTCGAGTTCGAGCGCTCGGAGACCGAAGGGCCGATCTTCGACGCGATGGACATGCAGATCGAGGCGATCGCGTCGGCGACCGGCATGTCCGGCATCTTCAAGCTGCGGGCCGCCGACATCTATCGCGTGCTGTCGGTGGAGAAGCTGCCCTTCCAACCGTGATGGCCAGAGCCTGAGGCCGATCCGAGGCCGGCGGCGGAGCTCGCGCGCCAGGCGGCGGAGCTCCAGATCCTGCAGCGCGTCGCCGCCGAGATCAACGCGACGCTCGATCTCGAGGAGATCTACGACATCGCGCTGCGGACGATGGACGAGCTGTTCGAGTTCCATCACGCGATCATTCTGCTGCTCGAGCCCGACGGCGAGACGCTGCGGGTGGTCGCCAGCCGCGGCTACGAGAACCAGGCGATCGGCGGCCGCGTCCGCGTCGGCATCGGCGCCGTCGGCATCGTCGCGCAGAAGCGGAAGATGCTGCAGCTGGACAACCTCGGACAGCAGCGCGCGTACGCCTCGGCGCAGCGGCGGCAGATGATGAAGGCCGGCCGCGGCGCGGAGATCGGCGACGTCGTGCCGGTGCCCGGTCTGCCGAACGCCGAGAGCCAGATCGCGATTCCGCTCCTCATTCGCGACGAGCTCGTCGGCGTGTTCTCGATCGAGAGCCCGGTGCGGCAGGCATTCGACGAGCACGATCGCAGCCTGGTGACGATCGTCGCGAACCAGATCGCGAGCGCGATCCGCAACGCGCAGCTCTACGACGAGCGGCGGCGCGCCGCCGACGCGCTGCAGGCGGCCAATGCGTCGCTCGAAGCGCGCGTCGCGGAACGGACGGCGGCGCTCGAGCGCGAGCTGCGCGTCGCCGAGGATCTCCTGAGCCATGCGCGCAGCCGCGTGGACGGCCCGCTCATCGGCGAGAGCGCGGCGGTTCGCGCCCTCCGCGACGCGGTCGCGCGGGAGGCGTCGCGCACCGAGCCGCTGCTGCTGATCGGTCCTCCCGGCGCGGGCAAGGAAGCGGTGGCGCACGCCCTGCACGGCGGCTCGGGCCGCAAAGGCGCGTTCATCTTCGTGAGCTGCCCGGAGCTCCAGACGCAGAGCCGGCAGACGCCGCGCGGCTCGACCGCGCGCGCGATCCGCGGATCGATCGCTGGCGAGCAAGCTCGAGCTCGCCGTCGGGCGGGACGCTGTTCCTCGAAGCGGTTCACGAGCTGCCGCTGGAGCATCAGCGCGAGCTCCGGGACATCCTCGAGCGTCAGGACGCGCGCGGGCCGGCGGCGACGTGCCGCCCGATGCCGCGTCATCGCGTCGACGACGCGGGAGCGTCGGCGTGGCACGTCGTTCCGCTGCTCGCCAGGTCCGCAGATCGCCGTGCCCGCGCTCAAGGACCGGCGCGAGGACATTCCGGCGCTCGTCGAGCACTTCGTGCGCAGGCACGCCCGGCAACTCGGCAAACCGGTCGAAGGCGTGTCGCCGGAGTCGATGCGGCGGCTCGAAGCCTACGCCTGGCCCGGCAACATCCGCGAGCTGCACACCGTGCTCGAGCGCGCCATCCTCGTGGCCAAGGGCCCGGTGCTCGAGATCGACGAAGAGCTGCTCGACGACAAGCTTGCGGTCGGCAGCTACCGGCTGATCTCGCAGCTGGGCTCCGGAGGCATGGGCGAAGTCTGGCTGGCGAAGCACCGGCTCCTCGCCCGTCCGGCCGCCGTGAAGCTGATTCGGCAGGAGGTGGCGCCGGGCGCCGCGCGCGAACAGCTGGTCCGCCGCTTCCAGCGCGAAGCACAGGTCACGGCGCGGCTGCGGTCGCCGCACACCGTGCAGCTCTACGACTTCGGCGTGAACGACACCGGCGGCTTCTACTACGTCATGGAGCTGCTCCAGGGTCTCGATCTCCAGCACATCGTGAATCGCTTCGGACCGCAGCTTCCGGAGCGGGTGATCATGCTCCTGCGCCAGGCGTGCCGCTCGCTCGCCGAGGCGCACGAGCACGGACTCGTGCACCGCGACATCAAGCCCGCCAACCTCTTCGTCGGCCGGCTCGGCACCGAGTACGACTACCTGAAGGTGCTCGACTTCGGGATCGTCAAGGATCAGCCGGCCTGGGCAGGCCCGGACGCGCGGGAGCGACGCTGCTTACGGCGCCGAACCTCCTCCAGGGCACCCCCGCGTTCATGGCGCCCGAGGTCGATCTTTGGCGAGCGACCCGATCGATGGCCGGGCCGATCTCTACTCGCTGGCGTGCGCGGCGTACTGGGCGCTCACCGGGCAGCTGGTCTTCGAGGCGAACACGCCGGCGCAGATGCTCCTGCACCACGCGCAGACGCAGCCCGCGTTGCCCGTCCGAGGTCTCCGAGCTTCCGATTCCAAGAGACCTGGAAGCGGTGCTGATGCAGTGTCTCGAGAAGGATCCGGCGGCCCGACCCTCGTCGGCGCTCGAGCTCGAATCGCAGCTGGCACGCATCCGATGCGAGGAGCCCTGGACCGAGGACCGGGCCCGCGCGTGGTGGGCGACGCACGCGCCGGACGTCATCGCGCCGTAGTCTTACCCGAGGGGCTCCGCCCCTCGGACTCCCCCACACGCTCTCTCGCGGGTTTCTGAGATAGCTTCTAGCGTCTACTGCGGATCCCGTTGGGCCGCTTCAACGGTCACTGGGATCGCCAGCAACCTGCGGCGGATACGTCTTGGACCACCGAAGCGGTCAGGCCGTTGGTCGGCGATCCGTGGACTGCCGTCGCGTAGTTCTCGGCGACGACGACGTTCGTGAAGGTGTAGCCGGTCTCGAACGACCAGTAGCTGTAACGACCGATGAACGGGTTGGAGAGGAAGTCCAGCCGATTCCGCAGGACGTCGATCGAGGAAAGGTTGCCCTGCACGCTGATGGCGGCGGAATAATGCAGCGCGCCGGGAGAAACATTCGATCCCGCATCCACGATTCGATTGTGCACGACCGACACGCGTGAAGTCGTGTACCGCCCGTCGAGAACACCAACCGCGATGCCTCTCACCGGCGCCCTCGTGATCTCGTTGCCGAGGATTAACGCATTGGAAATGTTGCCGGGCGCCTGGAGCCCGATGCCGTAGTTCGCCGAGCCGTCGATCGTGCGAGACGAAGATTCCTGTTCGAACCGCACGATATTGCCGGTGATCTGCAGGTCCGAGAAATCCCCGTTGAGGTCTGCATCGGAAGTCGTCGCGATCCCCCAGGAGCTGGCAATGCCGTGCGTGACCTGGGTAATCGCCACCGTGTTTCCCGAAATGACGATCGACTCCATGCCCGTCGTGGACCAGAGCGATATCCCATAACCCGCGTTCCGGACATGGTTGCCGGTGACCGACGACGACTTCAGGTCCACCAGGTTCATGCCGATCGAAAAGTGATCGATGGTGTTGCCGCTGACCGAGCCCGATCCGCCATGAACCTCGATGGCGGTGCGCGCAAGGTCCGCCGCCGTCGAGACGAACGTGTTGTCGGTGACATGAAAGTTGTCGCCGTGGATGTAGATCGAGCTGTTGTCGAACTCCGGCTGCCCCGCACGCTTCTGAAAGACGATATGGTTCCGGTTGATGTACACGCCGGTTGGTCCGTTGACGTCGATGGGGTTTACGCCACTGACGTACAGGCGCATGTTCTCGAAATGCAGGTTCGTGCCGGCAAACACCTGCCAGATGCGCTGGTGGGTCCGAACGTCGCCGACGTCGATCGTGGCGGCCGTGTTGCTGAACGTGTTTTGATCGACGCTGATCCCGGTGAACGTTACATTGTTCACCGCGGCCTCCGGCGGAGAGGTCGCGAAGATGGCTTGGTAATTGCCCGCGTCCGGCTTGACCTTGAGTGTCCCCGGGCCCTGGACCACGAGGTCGCTGCAGATCGGTATCGACGCTGCCGCAGGATTGATGATGTAGGTTCCGGACGGAACGTAAATGGTTCCACCGCCAGCCGCGCAGACGGCTGAAAACGCGGCCACGATGGCGGATGTATCGTCGGTCGAGCCGTCCCCGGCGGCGCCATGGCCCCGGATGCTGACGGCGGCAGCGGCGGGCTGGGCGGCCGCTTTCTCGGGCTGACCCACCCCCGCATGCGCGAGACCGGACACGAGCAGGAAAATCAACACAGGAGGTGCTCTGACAGTCTTCTCGGCGCCCGTCGCCCGGTTGGATAGAGCCCCGGCGAGTCGTGCCTGGCGTCTCAGTGCTGAAGCGATACCCGCGAGGATCTGTCGTACAGTTCCGACACCGCCGCGATGAGCGACGCGGCTTCGATCGGCTTCGCCATGTGCAGCTGAAAGCCTGCCTCGAGCGCCCGACGCCGATCGTCGTCGTGGGCCAGGGCCGTGAGCGCGCCTGCCGGAATTGTCGCGGCCGCGGCGGGCTGCAAGGCGCGTACTCGACGCAGCAGCGAATAACCATCCTCGCCTGGCATCGCGATATCGGCCAGCAGCACATCGATACGTTGATCGCGGAGCACGTCGAATGCCTGTGCGGCTGAGGCCGCTGTCAGCACGACCGCTTCGTGTTCCCTCAAGTGAGCCGCAACCACCTCGCGACTTTCCCGATCGTCGTCGACGACCAGCACCGAGATGCCCGCCAATGAGCGATTGGCGGTTGCGCTCTGCGTCGTCTGAACCGGCACGGGTGCAACGGCATCCGGAATGCCAGTGCCGACCGGCAGCTGAACCGTGAACGTCGCGCCACGGCCAGGCCCGTCACTCCGCACACGAACGGAGCCCCTGTGGGCTTCCACGAGGTGCTTCACGATCGAGAGGCCCAGGCCGAGGCCACCCTGAATCCGTGTGGTCGAACCGTCCGCCTGGCGAAACGCTTCGAAGACCGATGGTAGAAAGTCCGCTGCGATCCCTTCGCCGGTATCCGCCACCTCCAGTTCGACATCCGCTCCCAGCTGCCGCAGCCGGAGATGGAGCGCGCCGCCGCTCGGCGTGAACTTGACGGCGTTCGACAGCAGATTCGCGACAACCTGCTGGAGGCGTGAGGCGTCGGCGTAGATCAGGCTCAAGGCGGGATCGGCGTCGACCGTGATCTCGAGCCTTTTGGCGAGCGCCAGCGGCTGAACCGCCAGCAGGGCGTCACGGACCACTCCGCGGAGGTCGACCACAGTCCGGTCGAGACGCAGCTTTCCCGACATGATTCGGGCGACGTCGAGCAGGTCGTCAATCAGCTGCGCCTGTCGGGTCGCACTGCGGTAGATCGTGTCCAGCGCCGCGGTGCGCTGCGCTTCGCCGATCCGGCCGCGCCGCAGCATGTCGGCCCATCCGAGTACTGCGTTCAGCGGCGTGCGGAGCTCATGCGAGACGATCGCCAGAAACTGATCCTTCAGCTGGCTGGCCTGTTCCGCGCTCGCCCTCGCCGCTTTTTCGCGCCCGAGCAATTCGACGTGCTGCTGCTCGAGCCGCGCCATGCCGACGAGCGCCAGCGCCAGCCGACGCTTTTCCTCGGCCAGCTCGCGCTCGGCACGGCGCGTCTGGTCCAGGGCCGAAACAGTCTGCTGGTGCAGCCGCTGCGCTTCAGCCGCATGACGACATTGGTCGTCCAGCCGTCCGATGAACAACCCGTAAGTGCGATAGGTCAGGTGTACCGGCGCGAGCATCAGCATCGCGGTCCAATGCTCACCGCGAGCGACGATGATTGCCGCGATCGCGCCGGCCGTGCCGGCCACCATGAAGCTGGTTGCGCTCCACAGGAAGTCGTCGCGCCAGACCTTCGTCACCGGCCGGCCAGTCGACAGCGCGATCGCCCCCGCGACCAGTCCCGTGTTGACGAGAAAATATGTGGCGATCGCGCCGACCAGGGGCCCGGCGAGGTTGAACGACGCGACCGGCCTGATTTGGCCGCCGAGCCACAGGTAGACGACGCCCGTTGCGATCATCGTGAGCGCCTGGGCGGCCGCGCCGAAAATCGTGCGATACAGCGGATACGGCAGCTTCACCTTGTAGGTGCACTGCATCCAGGCGCCGACGACCGCAATCGCCATCGCGTGGCTGGGCCCAAGCAGGAGCAGCGCCATGAGATTCGCGGCGTACGACGCCGACAACGTTGAGCCGCTCGCCAGCGGAATCGGGAGGTTCACTTTCCACACCGACGTCACACACGCGAGGACGACGAGCACGCTGAACAGGAGCGGCTCCGGGAAGGTGCGTGGGAAAAACGCCGCGAACGTGCTCAGGCCGGCGACGATGACGGCCGTCAAATAGACACGTGTCGGGGCGGACAGCGCCCGCCATGCGAGATCGGCGGACTTCACGGGCGGCTCCAAATGACAGGCGCGCAGGAGCTGCTCTGGCAATCGGTTCCCCACACAATCGTCTCGCCGTCGCCGTCCGTTCCCCAGATGACCGTCTCTTCGTCCTGCGTACCCCAGATCACCGTGTCGGCGTCTGTCGTGCCCCAGATCACCGTATCTGCATCGTCGGTTCCCCAAACAATGGTGTCGGCGCCCTCGGTGCCCCAGACTATTGTCTCGGTGTCGTCGGTCCCCCACACAATGGTGTCGGCTTCGCTCGCACTCGACGCAGCCGTCCGCATGCGCTCGACGCTCCATTGACCGTCACAGTCGGATCCCCCGCACGCCTGCCACCAGACGACGTTCAATGCGCCTCCGCTCGCTGTGAACGTGCTGCATGCGCTGTCAGTGCAGGTCACCCTCCAGGGAGTCGCCTGGCCATCGACATCGACCCACCCCCACTCAACCGGCTGCCCGATCGGCGTCGTCGCTGCGCCCCATGTGATGTCCTCCCACCACGCGTTGACGGCGGGCGTGATCCGTCCGCCCCGAATGAGGCGTGTGCCCCAAACAATGCGGCGTCCCCAGTCCGGCGAGGTCGGGTACGGGCCTGACTGCTCGGCGAAGTACAGCGCAAGCTGTACGGCGCCGCGGGCATTGAGCAGGCCGCTGCCTTCGGTCAACGTGTTGTAGACGGGAGAGTTCTGCGCCGTGTACTGCAGAATCGCTTTCACGGCATTCGGAGTGAGAGACGGGTTCGCCTGCAGCATCAGCGCCACCGTGCCGGTCACGACTGGCGCAGCCATGCTGGTGCCGGTCAGGCTCAGGTACGGCAAGGACACGGACGGCACAGTACCGGCCAGCAGGAACGAAGCGAGACGGTTGTACAAGCGGCTGCCGGGCGCACTGAGTGATTCGATCCCAACACCTGGGGCAACGATGTCTGGCTTCGCCAGATAATCGATCGCCGTCGGACCGCGTGAACTGAACCTGGCCATCGAATCGTCGGCGCGATCGATCGTGCCGGCATGGCTCGTCGCCCCCACCGTCACGACCCACGGTGCGTTCCCGGGTGCAGTTACGCCTCCGTACTGGACGCGGCCGGTGGCACCCTCACCCTTGTTGCCGGCGGCTGCGACGACCACGAGTCCGGCTTCTACTGCCCGCCGGGCGGCAAGCGTCAGCGGATCGAGGTCGTACGACTCCAGTACCGCGGCGGCGACAGACAGGTTGATCACGCGGATGTTGTATGTGCTCCTGACGGCGATGACGTGGTCGAGCGCGGCAATCACGTCGCTGACCCGTCCACGGCCGGTCTTGTCGAGAACCTTCAGGACGACGAGGCTCGCAGCGGGTGCAATGCCGGAACGGGCTCCTGCCGAATCGAATCCGTTGCCCGCGATGATCCCCGCGACATGCGTGCCGTGTCCGTGATCGTCGTACGGGTTCTTGTGCGCATTGACGTAATCAACGAAGTGCACAACGCGCTGCGGCCCTCCACCCGCAGACAGGTCGTCATGCCAATCCGCACCCGAGTCGAGGACGGCCACGCCGATGCCGGCACCGTCGTAGCCAAAATCCTGGCGCGCTGCGGTCGCACCAACGTTCGCCCCGGTTCGTTCCATGACACCGCGCACCACGCGGTCGGGCGACAGGAACTTCACGCGCGGATGAGACGCCAGTGCCGCAAGCGCTGGGTTTGGCAGAGTGACGACCGTTCCGTTGATGATCGACAGCGAGCGTCCCCGCGCGCCGCCGAGGCGCTGGATGACGGGCGCGATCTCCTGCATCGCGGCTTCATCGGTTCCCTGAACGATGATCTCCGACCAGCCCGTGTGAAGCGGCGCGCGCGCACGCAAGAGCGACCCCATCTTTGTGGGGGGCTGCGCCTGAGCGGCGCCGGCGAAGCCGGTAATCACCAGGAGCGCCGCCGATACTTTCACCGACATGAATCCATTCCGCATTTCCCACCCCGACTGTTCCTTGTGCGGAAGTTATCGGCTGGTCTTGCGGTCAACTGGAAAAAGTCGTCAACGAGTCTCAAAGAAAACCATGAAGGCCCTCCGTCGAGCTCAACAATAGGCGTGAGTTGCGTGCGGCATCGACACACGTCTTCGCGTGCAACGCGGCGCAAGCGTCACCGGGCCCGCGCAGTAGGATCCGCGTGAAGGGATCTCCACTGTTCAGCGTAGCGGGCTCACCCACGGCGATACGCGACGGAGACGTCGTGTACCGGGCGTTCCTCGTGGCGGTGATCCTGGCGGGCAGCTTCGTGCTCGCCTGGTCGCTGATGGATCTCTCCGTGCAACCGATCGCTCCGCAGTGGCTGATGCTGGTTGCCTTGACCGGCGTGTCCGGCTGGGCGACGCTGCGGCTGCGCGCGATTCCAGCAAGCTTTTCGATCTCCGATACGTTCACGATCGCTGCGGCCCTGCTCTTCGGGCCAGCAGCAGGCGCGGTCACGGTCGCCGCCGACGCGCTGGTGATGTCGGCGCGCCTGGCGACCGGCGGCCGCCAGCCCGCGCCGGTGCGGGTGTTGTTCAACGTGACGGTTCCGGCCCTGACGATGTGGATTGCCGCGCAGGTGTTTTTCACCAGCGCCGGCGTCGGCCCGCTTGCTCACGCACCAGTCACGATCCGCCGGGTTCTCTTGCCTCTTGGGCTGTTCGCCCTGCTCTATTTCGTGCTCAACACCGGGCTGGTGGCCACCGCGGTGGCGCTGGAGCGCCGGGCGAATGTCGTCTCAATCTGGCGGGACCACTTCGCACCGCTGTGGCTGACCTACTTCGGCGGCGCATCGCTCGCCGGCGTCTTCGTGCTGATGGCGGTCGCACAGGTCATCGATCTCAGTGCACTGATGCTCGTGCTGCCGCTCGTCGTGGTACTGCACCTCGCCTACCGTACGGCGCTCGATCGCGCGAACGATCGGCTGGAGCACCTGGCGAGGATCACGTCGTACGCCACGGCGCTGCGCGCCACGACCGACGGCGTGCTGATCACCGGACGTGATCGCCGAACGACCTTCATGAACGCAGCCGGAGAGAGGCTGACCGGCTGGACTGAAGCGCTGGCCATCGGTCGCGACGTCACCGAGATATTGCAGACGCTGGACGCGGCCTCAGGCCGCAGGCGCGATGCGTTGACGGCGGATGAAGGGTCGCTTCACGACTGCCTGCTCCTCGACCGCGCGGGCGCGCGGCGTCCAATCGAGGTCATGCACGCGTCGATTCGCAGCGACGCCGGCGAGGTCTCCGGAGCGATCCTCACGTTCCGGGACATCAGCGAGCGCCTCGCAGCCGACGCGGAACGGGACGCGCTGCTGCAGCGCGAGCAGCGCGCTCGCGTCGCCGCCGATGCCGCCAGCCGGATGAAGGATGAGTTCCTGACGACGCTTTCGCACGAATTGCGGACGCCCGCGACGAGCATCCTCGGGTGGGCGCGGGTGCTCAGATCCGGACGTATGGACAGCGCGGACAACGAGCACGCCCTCGACGCGCTGGAGCGCAGCGCGAAGGCGCAGGCAGGCTTGATCGAAGACCTGCTCGACGTGTCGCGCATTGTCAGTGGGACGATGCGGCTCACATTCCAGGCGGTAAGCGTTCCCGATCTGCTTGCCGCGGCTGTTGCGGTCCTCCGCCAGGGCGCAGACGTGAAGGGCGTGAGCCTGTCGGTGGACGTGGCGGAGGCCATCCCGCCCGTTCTGGCCGATCCGGCTCGCTTACAGCAGGTGTTCTGGAACCTGTTGTCCAACGCGATCAAGTTCACCGATCGCGGCGGGGCTGTTGACGCGCGAGTCGGGGTCGATGATCACGAAGTGATCGTCGAGGTTCGAGATACGGGCCGCGGGATCGATCCCGCGGCGCTGCCGTTCATCTTCGACAAATTCCATCAGGCCGACGGGTCGAGCACGAGAAGCCATGGCGGTCTCGGACTCGGTCTGTCGATTGTGCGACATGTCGTCGAGGCCCACGGCGGCACGGTGCGCGCCGTCAGCCACGGCGCCGGGCAAGGCGCCGGTTTCAGCGTCCGATTGCCGATCCCTGCGGAAACCGGTGATCGCCGCCCCGCCGGCGACGATTCGTCAGTTACCCCAGATGACGGTGTCGACAAACCACGCAAATAGAGACGCAAGAGCCATCAGTACGCTCCAATCAGCAGGCCGCGACGCGAACGACTGCGCCGTGGCAGGTTCAGATTGTGGAGAGGAACTGCGTTCGGTTGGTTCAATCGACATGCCACGCGGCTGAGACGTCAACGGTCGCCGAATCGGATCGCGATTGCATGCGGTGTCGATTGGGGCGCCGCGTCCAGCGACGAGTCGCGCGAACAAAACTGAAATTCGATTACACGGCCGTATGAACGGAAGGTCCGATACCGGCTCATTCCCCTCGTCTGGTGAATCGACGCAACACCTTGTACTTCGCGCCCGACTTTGGTACCTTCTGGTCTCACAACTGCAGAGCCCGAACGCCCGCGCAGGCCTGACCTGAGACAGGAGGACAGATGCCGCGTGTACATCACCAGGCGGCGGTGATTCCCTATCGGATCCGCAAGGAACGCGTCGAAGTGGCTCTGGTGACCACGTCCTGTGGCAAGAGGCTGGATCGTGCCGAAGGGGTCGGTCGACGAAGGCGAACGGCCGCGCCAGGCGGCGATTCGTGAAGCCGAGGAGGAGGCCGGCCTGCGCGGTGTCGTCACCCGGAAGCCCATCGGCCGCTATCACCACGTCAAGGGCAATGGCCGCCGCCGCGTGGATGTCTACCTGATGCGGGTCACGAATGTCCTCGAACGTTGGCTCGAGGACAGAGTCAGACGCCGCCGCTGGATGCGGCTCCCCGAAGCGGCGGACTGCCTGCGCGAGGAGCTGCACCGGTTCATCCACCATCTCGAGGCCAAATTCGACTCGTGAGCGCGACAGCAGGCCGGCGAAACGATACGACGCCCGCGACCGAGTCGGTGTACGTCGTCCCCGGCCGGGTATCCTCGGACACCATCACGAGAAGCCTTCAGGCGCTGCTGCCGACGCGTCATCACCCCATCTCTCGACGCCGCTTCACCGTCCTCGACACCTTCGACGGGCGCGTTCGACGATCACGCGCGTACCTGACACGCGATGGCGAGAACGGCGTGGCGTGGCTGTCGCACGGCGGAGTCAGCCAGCTGGCGATGCGGCTGAAGGCAACCTGTCAGCTTCGCGTGGGACTTCCCTGACGGCCCGCTTCAGCAGGCTCGTGGCATCGGTGATCGGCCCGCGGCGCCTGCTCGCGCAAGCCGACGCGGAAGAGTACGGGTCGCTGCTCGAGATCCTCGACGACCGCAGCAAGACCGTGGCACGCCTCCGCATTGTGTCGGGCCAGGCGAGGCTGCCGACGTCGACCGCGCGCCTGGCAACCGCTGCCCACTCTGATCACCATGACCGGCCTGCGCGGCTACGACGATGTCTACCAGCGACTCGTGCCGGTGATCGAGAGTCGTCCCGGCCTCGAGCCGTGTCCCGAAGGCCCGCTGGGCGTGATGCTCGGCACAGTTGGGGCGTCGATGCGCGGCGACCTTTCGCGGCCGCGCCTGGATCTCGCCCCGACGGTCCGGGCAGACGAAGGGGCGCGACAGATTCACCTGGCGCTCGCTCGAGCTCCTCGAAGCCAACGAGCCGGGTCTGCGCGCCCACCTCGACACCGAATTTCTTCACGACTTTCGCGTGGCCGTCCGGCGCACGCGCTCGCTGCTCGGCCAGATCCGGCGCGTGTTCCCAGAGGACGCCGTCGAGCACTTCTCGACCGAGTTCTCGTGGCTCGGGCGACTGACCGGGCCGCCCCGCGACATGGACGTGCTCGTTCTCGCGCTGAGGCAGCGTGGCGGGGAGCTGTCGGCCACCGACCACGAGGCGCTGACGGCCGCCTTCGTTCGGGTGCAACAGCAGGAGCATGACCGGCTCGTCAAGGCACTGGACAGCGACCGCTACCACGCGCTTCTGTCGGAGTGGAAGTCCTTCCTCGCACAGCCGGCCACAACCAGACCCGACACCGCGAGCGCAAGCGCGAGCCTTGCAGCCGTCGTCTCGCGACGGGCCTGGCGGCTGAGCCGGCGGATCGCCCGGGCCGGCGAAACCATCGACGACTACACTCCGGCTGAACAGGTTCACCGAGGTGCGGATCGACGCGAAGAAGCTGCGGTATCTGATCGACGTCACACCGGCGTTCTACGGCAATCGGATCTCGCATGCGTGCTCGATGCGTTGAAGAAGCTGCAGCGCGTGCTTGGCGACTTTCACGACGCCGCTGTCCAGGAACAGCGCCTGCTCGAATGCGGGCGCGGGCTGGACGCGCCGGCGCCGGCGAGCGTCCTGATGACATTCGGCCGCCTGGCGGAGCAATGCCGACAACGTCGAGACGGGCTGCGGCCGGATGTGGTCGAGAGGTTGACGAGGTTCCGCGCGCGCGAGACGCGGTCGGCCTGTCGCCGCGCCTTCAAGAGAGCCGGACCGGAGGCGCAGGCGAGATGAGAACCGTGGCGGTCTACAACATGAAGGGCGGCGTCGGGAAAACGACGGCCGCCGTCAACCTGTCATATCTCGCCGCGGCATCCGGCCGGCGCACGCTGCTCTGGGACCTCGACCCGCAGGCAGCCTCCAGCTTCGCGTTTCGCGTGCGGCCCGGCGTATCTGGGTTCGGCAAGAAGAGCCTCGAGGACGGTCAGACACTGGCTGCGGCCATCAAGGAAACCGATTATCGCGACCTGGATCTGCTTGCCGGCCGACTTCGCGTATCGGAAGATCGAGCGATTCCTCGTCTCCCATCACAAGCCGGAACGAGTGATCGGATCGCTCCTCGAAGCGTTGGGCCAGGACTACGATCTCGTGTTTCTCGACTGCCCGGCGGGCTTCTCGCTTCTGACGGAGGGAGTCTTCGCTGCAGCCGATACGATCCTGGTCCCCACCATTCCGACCGTGCTGTCGCTGCGAATGGTTGACCGAGTGATCAAGTGGGCCGACCGCTGCGATGCGCACGCCACACTGGCCGCGTTTTTCAGCATGATCGATCGCCGAAAGGCGATGCACCGGCGGGCTTCGGAGTGGTCGGCTGAACACCCCCGGGTCTTCTTGAACGGACAAGTTCCGTACGCCAGCGTCGTCGAGCAAATGGCCGTGCGAAGGTTGCCGTTGGCAGAGTTCGCCCCGTGCAACCCTGCCACGGCGGTGTTCGCCGGGATCTGGGCGGAGGTTCAGGCCGGCCTTGATCGGGACGGCGTCAGAGGACTGGAACAATCGGAGCGGCGTCTTCGCATGCTTGATGCCGTCAAATCGCTGATCGCACACCTGGAGTCGGCGGAATGCGGGGCGCCGCAGGCGCCCACCGCCGGACCAACCGCCGATTCCTGCTTCGTGCATCGCTTCGACACCGAGTGTCGCGATCTGGAGCGGAGCGGCCACCTTCTCGAGCTGCGCGAGGGCAACGGCAGCTTCTTCGTGGTGGCCTCACGGCTCGAGGAAAATCGTCTGACCGACACCGTCGGCGCGATCGCGTAGGGCGGACCTCTTAGGTCCGCCCTCCGCACAAGTCCAGATCGACAACTCCTGGGCGCTCCAGATTCTCACTGAAGAGATGTCGCCGCTCACCGCACTCGAGCGACGACTTGGCCAGCGCGGTCCGATCGCCGTGCAGGAGCTCCGCCGCCTCGCAGGCACACGGAGGCTGCGTCGCGTCGGCACGAGCGACGCACGCCCCTAGCGGCCGCCGGCCCGGTTCAGAAACGCTCGATACGTCGTGGTCTTGTTGGGCACGACGGTCAGACCGACGGTGAGCGGCTCGTAGTCGGGTGCGAGGAAGTCGATGACGTGGAATCCGGCGCTGGTTTCCAGGTGCTGGTAGTAGCCCTTGAACTGGTCGACCGTCCCGGCCAGGACGCCATCGACGTACACCAGCGCGCGCCGGGGCTCAACGTCCAGCTGAATACCACCCGACAACGACGGGCCAGCGGGTGGCGTCACCAGCGGGCGCACACCGTCGCTGACCTCCGGGTACGACCACCAATACGGATCGAAGACGACGATGCCCAGGAGCGAAGACCGGAAGCGCATGGGCCTGTGCACACGGGTCCCCCGGAACGGGGCGACGATCCCGATCGGACGGAGTGGCCCGAGGATGGACGGCGCCGTTGAGCGCGGTGCCGGACGAGAACTCACCGGTCGGCCGATGCCACCGACCGACCCGCGAGGCTGAGCACCGAGGTGCAGCGGCAACGCGAGGATCCCGAATATCGTCAGCGCTAGCGGCCAGCGCGCGTGCATATGTCCACTCTACCGTTCAAAACACCGCGAGCGGGTTGATCGGCGACCCGGTGCCGTTCGTCACGCGGACGGGAGCGGCCGTCAGGAGGAACTCCCAGCGATTGAGCCGCGCCGCGGTCTCGGCGAGCGCCTCCAGGTCCGCGTTGTCGAAGATGTTCACGCCCAGCGCGACGAGCGCCACGGTGTGCACGGCGAGCGGGAAGCCGGGAACGTTGCCGGCGTCCAGCACCGCATCGCTGCCGATCAACGCGATGTCGCGGTGCTTGAGGAACGGCGAGAACGACGCGTCGAAACCCGCGAAGTTCGCAAACGGCCCCATCTTGGCCCGCCGCGCCCATCGTCCAGTCCGCAGGAACACGGCGTCGCCGGGGCCTATCTTGATCCCAGCCTTCTTCTCCCAGGCCTCCACATCCTCGATATAGACCTTCGTGCCGGGCTCGAGATACGGCACGCCTTTCAAACGCGGGATGTCGAGGAGGATGCCGCGCGTGACGATCCCGTCCTTGAACGTGGTGATCGCCAGGTTCGTGCAGCCGCCGGCTTCGGTGACCGACTGCTGGAACGACACGCCGTTGTACAACTGGCCCTGATACGCGATGTGACAGAGCGCGTCGAGGTGCGTAAAGGTCGAACCGTGGAAGCTCACCTGCTGCTGCTCGACGGCAATGCCCCGCTCCGCCATGACCGTCGTCCGGTGCTCGAAGGGGGTCGCCGCGTCGACCGCCTTCTCCATGATGGTGTCGTGTGCGAGCGAGACGGTCTCACCGGTGCGCGCCAGCGCGAGCGCCTGCTTGCGCTTGGCGGGGGTGATCAGGTTGGCCGCGCCTCGCTGATCGTCCTTGCCCCAGCGCCCCCAGTTCGAGAGCTCTTTCATCCACCGCTCGAGCTCTTCTTTGGTGGTCCGGCTGTCGTTCACCGGCGCCGCGCCGCGGCCCTGCTGCCCCGCCTGCTGCGCGGCGGGCACCCCGATCGCCGCGGCGATCACTGCCGCCACGCCGAGCACCGAAGCCTGCACGCGATTCGGGTTCTTCATGATTCGACGTCTCCTCTCCGTCATGGCTCGACGGTCAGCTGACCGATGGCCCAAGGATGTTCGGTGCAGTGAAACAAGAAGGTCCCCGGCGTATTCAGCTGCACGTAGAAAGACTTCGCGGGCGGCAGCGCTCCCGAGCTCCACGAGCCATCGCGCGCCGCGAGCGCGTGCCGGATGCGTCCGTTGTTGACGAACATCACGCGTGTGCCAGCCTTGACGCGGACCCGGGCCGGATTGAACGCGTGTTCGTCGAGAGCGTAGCGGCGGCCCACAGCGCCGCCGAACGAAACGGTCATGAGCGTTGCCGTCTCGATTTCCTCGGCGGGCACCCCAGCGGAAGCGGGCGGTCCCTGTGGGACCCTCGCCGGCTGCGGCGGAATCGTCCCGCCAAGCTTGAAGGCCCAGAGGTCGGTCCCCATCGCGACAGCCACGTATTGCTCGCCGTCGACCAGATACGTCGCCGCCGGGCCCCGCGCCGAGCGCACACCGGTCTGGAATTCCCACAGCAGATCGCCGCTCCTCGCGTCGTACGCCTCGAACCGGCCGTCGCCCGACCCGCGGAACATCAATCCGCCTGCCGTGGTAAGCGGCCCGCTCGTACCGAGCGTCGCGGCCGAAACCTCTTTCCTCCACACGATCTTGTTGGTGCGGGAATCCATCGCCGCGACGATGCCGACCGGGTCGGGCAGCGAGACGGTGGTCCCGCCTGCCTCCTGGAACCATGGATCGTCGCTGACGCGGCGAGCGCGGCCGACATGGCCCACGCCCTGCGCATAGATGTAGCCGGTCTGCGGACTGTACGACATCGGCGTGATCCGAACGCGCGGAATCGGCGCGCCGGGAGCGACGACCAGATGCTGGTTCAGCGTGGGAGGCGCAAAGCCGGTGCAGTCGAGAACGAAGGGCGCCAGCACCTTGTCCTTCCAGTAGCGGCAGTCCGGAAGCAGGCTGTCGGCAGCCGTCGGAAAGGGCTGCGTCGCAGCGGTGTTGAGGAACTTGTCCTGCGTGACCTTGCGATCCTCGACCGGAAACAGCGGCTTCCCCGTTTCGCGATCGAACAGGAACAAGTAGCCGTCGGCGCGCATGGCCGCGAGCGCCTTGCGCCGGCTTCCTCCCTGTTGTGCTTCGTACAGGAGCAGCGGCGTTGCGATATCCGCATCCCACAGATCGTGGCGTACGACCTGATAGTGCCACCGCAGTTTGCCCGTCTTGATTTCGAGCGCGACGACGGACGCGGTGTACAGGTTGTCGCCCTTCCGAATTTCGCCGCCGTACATCGGAACCGCGTTGCCCGTCTGGAAGTAGGCCAGGCCGAGGTCCGCGTCGACGACGCCGACGAGCCAGACGCCGGCACCGCCGGTCGACCAGCTGTCGCTGTCCTTCGGCCACGTGTCGTGGCCCGGCTCACCCGGACCGGGTACCGTGAAGAACGTCCACAGCTTCTTGCCGGTCTTGGCGTCGACGCCGACCACACGACCGCGAAGCGCCCAGTCGCCGTTGGCGAGGCCGACCAGAACGATCCCGGCGGCATAGGTCGGCGCGGCGGCGATGCTCTCGCCCTTCCTGCGCGGCGTGTCGCCGAGCGGCGTCGCCCACACCATCTCGCCGGTCCCCTCCCGGAGCGCGACCAGCTGTCCATCGCGCAGACCGACGAACACCAGGCCCTCACCGAACGCCGCGCCGGCGATATTCGGCAGCGCTTCGCCGGCGATCGATTCCATCGGCGACCGCGGCGCCCGACCTTCCGGCGAGCCCGCTTCCGGTTTCGCGAACTGCCACGTCCAGATCGTCTCGCCGGTCTTGGCGTTGAGGGCGAGGACCGACTCGCCGGCTGGCAGGATCAACACGCCGTTCTTGACCACCGGCGTCGCGCGCGTCGAGCCGCCGCCGAGCCGCTTGTTCCAGGCACCGGCCAGCGTCTTCACGTTCGTCGTATTGATTTGCTCGAGCGTCGAGTAGCGTGCGCTCGTCCAGTCGCCCCCGACCAGCGGCCAGTCTTTGCCAGGAAGGTCCTGCTGCACCGCCTCCGGGGTGGAGACAGGCAGTAGAAGGAGGACCACGCCGAGACACCATCCGCTGCAGCGACCCACGTGCATCTCCTGCTCCGCCCCGCGTTTCCGGGCGGGCACAGTGTGGATCCGTTCACGCGCGACCACAAGCGTCGTCTCAAACAGCCTCCTGCGTCCGCCTGAAGGCGGACGCTACGAAAGGCGCGGTATGATCGGCCGCCGCGTTACGACCGCCCGTAGCGTCCGGCTTTAGCCGGACGTCAGCATGCAGGGAGCAACGAATGACGACGAAACGAGTCTCGGCCTCGCACGCGCTGGCAATCGCCGGCATTCTGGTCCTGGCCGGCGCGGGGTGCGCCGCCCACGCACCGGGACCCGCCGCGACAATGCAATCCTCCGCTGCCGCCGAGGACGGCCCCCGGATGCGCACGGTCGAAACCAACGGCATCAAGCTGCGGATCGCCGAGATGGGAAAGGGCCCGCTCGTCATCTTCCTGCATGGATTCCCCGAGTCCTGGTACTCCTGGAGGCACCAGCTGCCGGCCACGGCCAAGGCAGGGTTTCACGCGGTTGCGCCCGACTTGCGCGGCTACGGTAAGAGCGACAAGCCTGCCGGCGTCGACGAGTACGACGTTCATCACCTGACGGCCGACGTGGTCGGTCTGATCGACGCGCTCGGCCAGAAAACGGCGGTCGTCGTCGGGCACGACTGGGGTGCGCTGGTCGCCTGGAACGCCGTGCTCCTCCACCCCGATCGCTTTACCGCGGTGGCGGCGATGAGCGTGCCGTACGGTGGCCGGTCGGCAACATCGCCGCTCGAGACGATGAAGAAGACCTACGGGGACAACTTCTACTACATCCTGTACTTTCAGGAACCGGGTGTCGCCGAGGGCGAGTTCGACAAGGATCCGCGCAGGTTCCTGAGCCGCCTGTACCTCTCGCCCGACTCTCCGCGGGAGCCACCCGAGATCACCGACCCCAAACGCAGCGCCGGTGGCTGGAGCGGCCGAATGGGCGCGTCCAAGGGACTTCCGTCGTGGCTAACCCAGGCGGATCTCGACTACTACGTCACCGAGTTCACGGAATCAGGGTTCCGCGGCGGCATCAACTTCTATCGCAACTTCCATCGGAACTGGGAGACGACGCCGCAGCTGGCAGACCGCAAGATTACCCAGCCTGCGACCTTTATCGCCGGTGATCGCGACGGCGTGATCCGCGGCGCTACCGCCGAACAGCTCACCGCGACGATGAGCCGCGTCGCGACCGACTTCCGCGGCGTCACCCTGATCCCATCGGCCGGACACTGGGTACAACAGGAGCGGCCCGAGGAAACCAATGCCGCGCTGCTTGCGTTTCTGGCCGGGCTCTCGAAACCGAAAACGTAGCGCACAGGACACGCTCAGTCCTAACGATTCCCGGCAACAGATGAGCAGGATGACCGTCGCCGGAACCGGTTGAGCGGTTGATAGACTCCTACGGGTGAGGGTCCTGCGCTCTCGCCCGGTACGGTACGGACTGCTTGCGGCATCGGCGATCGTCGCCGTGCTGGCAGTGCTGGCCGCCGCGGCGCACCTGGAATTCGTCCGCACTCGCGTCCTCAACTGGGCGGTCGCGCGTGCCTCGCGGGATTTCGGGCTCGGCATCGAGGCAGGTTCGCTCCGCTACAACTTGATCGCGGCGTCCGCCGAACTGCGGAACGTTCGCCTGTCGGCTCCGGGCGCTCGGCCCTTCTTCCGGGCCGATGCCATTCGGATCGGTCTCAATCGCCGCGCACTTCCCGGCGCAGTCGAGATCGATCGCCTCGAACTCGAAAGCCCGCGTCTCACGATCGTCCGGCATGCGGACGGCACCACGAACCTGCCCGCCAGCCGCTCCACTTCGACTTCGGCACCGTCGCCAATCCATCTCGGCCGCGTGGTGCTCAGCGCGATGAGCGTCGAGTTCCAGGACGAATCGGCCGGCCATCGCCTGACGGCGGCCCCGATCGATCTGGCGCTGGATACGAGCGAAGGCGCAGTGCCGGGCGCTTTCGGGCCCACGCCGGTTAGCGCCACCCTCGGACCAAACCCGCGATCGCTCTCGGGGACGATCGCCGGCCGGCTGGGATTCGACGGCTCGCGGCTCACCGTTCAGGAGCTTCGCGTTGATGCTCCTGAGGCGCGGCTGGATCTGGATGGCTGGATCGACGTCCTCGCGGAGACCAGCCGGGTTGAAGCGCGGGCCAGGCTCGACACCGATCTGGCGCGTGCCACCCGTCTGGTGCTGCAACGCGATCTCTCGCTGACGGGCTCGGCCACGGCCGACATCGAGGTGCGCGGCGAGATCGCCGATCCGACGGTGAACATCAAAGTGCTCGGGCCGATGGTCCGCCTGGGCGCAGCCCCGTCAATCAACATCGCGGCCGATGCGACGTATGCGACAGGACGACTCGACGTCGATTCCCTCTCGGTGACGTCGGATGCCGGCGCGATCGACGTGAACGGCACGCTCGCGGTGACGGCTGCCGGCGCGGCACGCGAGAGCCGTCTCGTCGGCCGGATCGAGAACCTCGACGTCGATCGCTTGTTGGAAGCATCTGGTGTCCGTCAGCCCGTCGCTCTCGGCACGACGGCCGCCGGACAGATCGATGTCGCACTCGATGCGGCTGTCCCGCTCGACGCCGACGCCTGGCGGCACGCCAGCGTGAACGGATCTGTGGCGCTCACGCCGACCGGATCGGGCCTGTCGATTGGCGGCCGCCTGGACCCGTCAATGCGAGGCGGCCGATGGGCTCTCGGACACGCGCTCCGATCGCAGCCCGGACGCACGTCGATCGACGGCACGCTGTCGGGCACCGTGCAACAACTCGACGACCCAACGACACACTCGTTGTCGGGAAGCACGCGGGTTCGGATTGAAGAAGTTCGCACGCTCATTCCGGTACTGCAGCAGGCCGGCGTGAGCGTGCCGTCGCCAATCGATCAGGCCGACGGCATCGTCGAACTGCGGATCGATCCTCGCGGCACCATTGCGGCGCCCGCCTTGAGCGCGACGATCAGCGGCCGCGGCATTCGCGTGCCTGGCATAGACGACGCCGGCGAGCTCGACTCGACGGTGGCGATCGATCGAAGGGCTCTCACTGTCGAGTCGCTTGATGCGCGCCTCGGTCCGCTGCGGTTGAACGCGTCGGGCGAGTACACATGGCGCGGACAGATCGAGGGCCAGTTCGACGCGAACGCCGACGACCTGGCCACGCTCGCGTCGGCCCTGGACCTGGCCGATGCGTCAATGGCTGGCTCGGCCGACCTGAAGGGCGCGCTGCACGGAACCATTCGATCGCCGCGGGGTGAAGGCCAACTGACCGCGCGGAACGTGTCGGCCTACGGGGTCGCGGTTGGGCCCGTGACGGCGCGGCTGCGACTCGACCAGGGCCGCGCGCACGTCGACGCAGACGTTCCCGACCTCGAGGCGCGAGTAACGGGTGCCGTGGACACGCGCGAACCGTTCGGTTTTCAAGCGGAGATCGACCTCGATCGCTCGCCTCTGTCGACGCTGTTGTCGGCGCCGCAGACGAAGCACCTCGAGGCAGCGGGAACCATCGCGGCCACGGTGCGCGCCAGGGGCGCCATCGCGCGGCTGGCCGACACCGCCGGGGATCTCGAGCTGCGCGCGCTCGATGCGACCGTGGCCGGGGTGCCGATCGCGCTCGACACGCGCGCGGTCGTCTCGTTCGAACCGAACGCGCTTTCGTCGACTCCCCTGCTCGTCCGCGTGGGACGCGAGACCCACGTCCGCCTGCAGGGCACGCTCTCCGCGAACGGCGCGCCGACCGGGATCGACGTCCAGGTTGAAAGCGCCATTGCCGATCTGCTGAGCCTTGCCGCGCCTGCGCTTCCGGAACTGCCGATCGAAGCCGGGACGTCCCGCGTGAAGCTCGATCTTCATGTCGGCGGCACGCTGGCGGCCCCGCAACCATCGGGGACCCTGGCGGTCGAAGCCGCGTCGATCGCGTACGCCGACATCCCGCCTTTCTCGGACGTTCACCTCGACGCCCGCATCGAGCCGGCGCGGATCGCGCTCAATGCGGTCACGGCGCGCTGGCAGGGCGCGAGGCTTTCGGCCGAAGGCGCGATCCCTTTCCGAATGATCGTGCCTCCGCCCCGGCCCGGAGCGACAGGTTTCGCGTCGTGGGGCTCGAACTGGCTGACCTCGCTGCCCGCCGAGCCACGCTCGGCGACGCTGAGCGCTCGCGTGACAGGCGTGACGACGGAGGCCCTGGCGTCGTTCGTCGATCCGGCGCAGCTCGAGAGAGTGGCTCTGACGGCTGACGCCACGCTGACGGCCGATGCCGACCGGTTTGCTCTCGACGCGCTTCGCGCCTCGATCGTGTTCGACGAGGCATCGCTCAGCCTGGCCGGCGTGCCCTTCACGCAGTCGACGCCCACGCGCGTTCGCCTCGAGAGCGGACGGGCGCGCCTCGAAGAACTGCGGTGGGACGCCCAGGGAAACGAACTGCGCGCCTCGGGAAGTGCAGATCTGATCGGGCCGGCGCCCGCACTCGATCTTGCGGTTGACGGCGCGCTGGATTTGCGAGTGCTCAGCGCATTCGCGAGCGGGATCGCGTCGGGCGGCATCGCGTATACAGCATTCACGGTCACGGGACCGCTCGCGTCGCCGCAGATCGTCGGAAGCATCGACGTGTCGTCCGGCGAGCTGCGCCTCGAAACACCGAGCCTCTCGGCATCCGACTTGACCGGCTCGATCGCCGTGGACGCTACGCGCAAGGCAACGATGTACCTGAACGGCGATATCAACGGCGGTCCCGCGTACATAGAAGGTAGCCTGGCGCTCGACGAGATCTCTGTCCCCCGAGGCCGCATCACCCTCACGGCGTGGAACGTGATGCTCGAGTATCCAGAGGGATTTCAGACCGAATCGAACGCCAACCTGTCGCTGACGCTCGGGCCCACTTCGACGCTGTCGGGCCGTGTCGACGTCGTCAGCGGCCTCTACCGCGAGCCGCTCGTCGTCTCGCGGAGCCTGCTGGCCGGCTTCGGCAGCTCCGCCGCCCCATCGGTCGGCGCCGAGTCGCCGTTCCTGGAGAACCTGAGGCTCGATGTCACGGTCGCCACGACGAACGAAATCCGCATCGACAACAACTACGGCCGCCTGAACCTGACCGCGAACCTGCAGACGACCGGATCCGCCGCGCACCCCGGTGTCCTCGGCCGCATCGAGGCCGAGCCCGATGGCGAGGTGTACCTGGCCGGCAACACCTACCGGATCCAGACCCTGACCATCGACCTCACGAACCCCCGGGTCATCTCGCCCGAGGTCACCTTTCTCGCCGAGACGCGCGTGGGCAACGCGCCGATCGAGATCTCGCTGCAGTGCGGCGCCTCCGGCCCATGCGAACGCGAGATCCGATCGCAGGCTGCCGGAATCACCAACCAGGAGGCTGAGGCCATGCTGTTCGGCATCTCGGCCGATCCTGACGAAGCCGGCGCTCAGCTCGCGCGTCTTCTGTCCGGCGAGCTGCTGGGCCTGGTCAGCGGCTCAGTGGGCCTCGACACGCTGCGGCTCGATCAGGGCGGCGGCACGCGATCTCTTCGACGACCCGACGCTCGTCGCGGGAGACGTCAATCCCGCCTCGCGGCTGACGGTCGGCAAACGCGTCGGCGATCGCGTCGAGCTCGCCTACTCGCAGGATCTGTCGCAGAACGGCTTCGTCATCAGCACGACCTACTTCGCGCCGGCGGGGATCTCGCTGCGCGCGCTGCTGCTCGACAACGAAGATCGCTCGTACGAGTTCCGGCACGAGCCGCCGATCGGCGTACGGCGCCGGCCCCGGCCGGCCCCTCGGCCCGACGCTACCGTCGCGGCCGTTCGCTTCAGCGGCAACCTCGGCTTCGCGGAGAGCGAGCTGCGCGGCCAGCTGCGTCTCACGGAAGGCGACCGCTTCGACTTCGCCGCGTGGCAGCAGGACAGCGAACGTCTGCGGCGCTACTACCAGGAGCGCGGATTCTTCGAATCGCGCGTGCGTGCGCGCCGGCCCCCCGGGCCCGGCGAACAGACCGATCCGGCGGCAAAGACCGTCGCACTCGAATACGCCATCGAGCAGGGGCTGCCGACGCGGTTGGAGGTGTCGGGCTACGAGCTGCCTGACGAAGTCCAACGCCGCATCGTCGAACGTTGGGCGAGCTCGATCTTCGACCGCTTCCTCGAGCGCGACGTTGACCGAATCGTGCGCGACTATCTGTTCGGAGAAGGACGTCCGCAGGCAAGGGTCACCGCGACGCTCGCCGCGGCCGGCGGCGTCAGGACGCTTCGCGTCGAGATCGATCCGGGGCTGATGGCCGCTGCACGCCTGCAGATCGACGGCAACGAGATGGTGCCGACAGAGAGAGTTCTCGAGGCGGCCCAGATTGGTGGACCGGCGGCGGCCTGGCTCGATCCCGCGCTGGTTGAAGCGGCGATCGAGCGCCTCTACCAGGCGGAGGGCCTGCTATCTGCGGAAGTCAGTCTCTCTGCGCCGGACGTTCGAGATGGCGAGTCGGTCGTGCGCGTCGCGATTCAGGAAGGCGGGCTGTGGCAAATCGGACGCGTGACGCTCGGCGGTGTCGAACAGTTGTCGAAGGCTGCCGATCTCGGACT
The DNA here is from genome assembly GCA_963825245.1 of uncultured Acidobacteriota bacterium. GTDB lineage: Bacteria > Acidobacteriota > Vicinamibacteria > Vicinamibacterales > CAVVIG01 > CAVREM01. The sequence continues at coordinate 275,999 of CAWGSJ010000003.1, read as the reverse complement.
GGTGCCGGCTACTCAGTACGATCCGCGGGCGATAGCCGAGAGTCTCGCCAGGCTCGAGCAGCAGTTTCGAGACGACGGCTTCCTGGACGTTCGCGTCGCGTCGGAGACGGTGCTCGATCCAGCGACGCGCCGTGCCGATGTCCACGCGCTGGTCGCGCCCGGACCGCGGACCGTGCTCGCATCGGTTGCCGTGGACGGCGCCGATGGAGATGCCGCGAAGATCGCGCAGGCGCTGAGCGTGAGCCCGGGCATGCCAGTCGGGGCCTCGGCGCTTGGCGCGGCCAGGCGGCGTCTGTACGAGACCGGGATCTATCGAAGCGTGGAGATCGAACTCGAGCCTGTTCCGGACTCAAGTAGTGTCCGGCTTCAGCCGGACCCGTAGTGTCCGGCTTCAGCCGGACCCGCTCGACCAGGCCGCCGGCAAACGGCCGGTCGTGGCGCGGATCCGTGTCGAGGAACGCCCGCGGTACAGCCTCCGTTACGGCCTTGCCGTCAACAGCGAGCTCAACGCAGCGGAGGAACGCGACACCCGCGTCGGGTTCGCCGCCGACTTCGAGAACCGGAACCTGCTCGGGCGCGGCCTGACCGTCGGTCTCTCGGCCCGGCTGCGACGCGATCAAGAGGTGGCGCGCGTGTATCTCGCCGCCAATCGATTCTTCGCGCTGCCGCTCCGATCGACCGTCTTCCTCTCGCGCTCCCGGGAAGATATCGGGTCGACTCCCGAGTCCCAGGGGGTCTCGGACGTGACGGAAATCAGCGCGGAGCAAATGTACCGCGTTCGCCGTTTTCTGGATCTGCGCTACGGCTACGAACTGGGCCGGAACCGCACGACCACCTCGTTCCTCGATCTGACGGTCAGGGTCGCACGGCTGACGACGAGCGTCCTCGTCGACCGCCGCAACGATCCGTTCGACCCGGCACGCGGCTGGTTCAGCTCGGCGAACATCGAGCTGTCGAGGCCCGGGCTCGGATCGGAGCTCAGCTTCCTGCGCAGCTACATGCAGCTCTATCAGTTCGCGCCGCTTCGCGGCGGATTGGTTCTCGCGTCGGCCGTCCGGGTGGGACTTGCGCGAACCTTCAGGGATGAACTTCTGCTTCCGACGCGAGACGGTTCTTCGCGGGTGGAGCCACCAGCGTCCGCGGATACCGCGAGGACGATCTCGGGGCTCGCAGCATCTTCGGCGACGCCGAAGGAGGCTCGGCGCTCTTCGTCGCGAACAGCGAGGTGAGGTTTCCGATCTACCGCTGGATCAGGGGCGTTGGCTTCGTCGATCTCGGGGACGTCTACCCGACCGTTGGCGATCTCCTGACGTCCGTCCAGGTCAGCACCGGAGGGGGCATCCGCCTGAACACGCCGGTCGGGCTGCTCCGCTTCGATCTCGGCGTGCCGGTCAATCCGCGACCGATCGATCCGACGTGGCGGTTCCACTTCGGGCTGGGACATGCTTTCTAAACCGGCTTTCGCGAGCGGGGCTTTCTTTGTGTCCTTCGTGTCCTTTGTGGTGGTAGATCCTACCGGCCCCGGACGGTACGCATGATCGATTCGACCGCCGGCCGTTCTGGTGCGTTCGGCGCGAGCTTCAGGAAGTTTTCGAAGTAGACCGCCATCCGATCGACGCGCTTGGCCTCGTAGATAATTCATCGCCGCGTAAAAGTGCGCGTAGGCCATCTGTGGATTGGCCTGGGTGGCCTTGACGAACGCGTCGGCCGCTGCCGGCCGGTCGCCCCTCGCCTCGAGCACGACGCCAAGCTGATACTGCGCTTCCGCCAGGCCCTGCGTTCCGATCGACCGCCGCCCGGGCCGCGTCCAGCGCCGCGTCCCGATTGCCGTCGACCAAAGCGACCGCCGACTCGCCGACGGCTTTCCACGCCTCGTCAGCGCCCTCGAGTCGTCGGAACGATTCCTTCGCCTCGTCAGGCTGTTTGAGCCTCAAGTGCGCGAGGCCCTTCAAATACTGCGCGCCGGGCGAGTCGTCTTTGGCGGTCCGCTCGACTACCCCTTGATACTTGCCAGACTCGAACAGCTTGCGCGCATCATCCTGAGCGATGGGTCGGACGCCGGCGCCCAGGACAAGAGCCAGTGCTGCGATGGCGATGCGATGGTGACTCGGCATGAAACCTCCCGGGCCGCGCGCGAGTCTCCGCCAAGCCGACCGACGCGAGACCGATCGCCCGTTTCAAAGTTTGAAGGTACTGCCAAAAGTAGCCTCGACACCAGACGTATTCCAGAACGGTTCAGGTTGAGGCGCTATGGCCAGGCAACCTCTGCTATCCTCACCGTGTTTTCGTTGTCTCTCCTTCCACTCGTCCTCGTCGCAGCGCTCGGCCAGCCGCCCGCTCCCGAGATGTCCTGCCGATACTCGGTCCATGCGGAACAGCGGAAGACGCGGGCCGTGCAGGACGGTTTTTCGGTGATCGTCCGCCGGAAAGCCGATCCAGCCCTAACCAGGGATGCCTGCATCATCGAAGTGCGTGACCACTCAGGTCGGCTCGTCTTGATGCGGGAAGGGTTCAACACCAAGCTGCATGATGAGAGCGGACGAGACGTCGACAACGACGGATCGCCGGACCTCATCATCGGATCCGACTCGCGCGGCACCAACTGGTGCTGCTCGGAGGACACCGTCCTGTCGTTGAAGCCGGCGCCGCATGTCGTCGGCACGTTTTCGAATCCCAGGTTCGAGGTCGATCTGAACCGACGCACGCTGGTGTGGGCCATGCTGTCGTTCGACGATCTCGCGGCGGACATGGGGCCGGCGCCGACAATCGCGATCGCCGGGCAATATCGGGACGGCCGGTTCGTCGACCTCACGTCCGAGTACTGCCCCGTGATCCTGGCCGGAACGTCCCGGGGCTGGACGAACCTGTCCGAGGATCTCTGGCGGCTCGACGGCTCCCGCCGGGCGGCGTCGCGAGCGGAGACAGGTCCGCCATCGGTCGGAGTCGAGACCACGCGCGGCTCGGCGACGGTCGTGGCGCTGCAGATGTTCTATTGCGGCAGGGACGCTGATGCCCGCGAACTGATCCGGCAGATCTGGCCCGAACGCCAGCAGGAACCGATCCGCGCGTCGCTCGCGGCCGCTGCCACGGCCGCGCGTCGCCGCTGACCGTCGCGGCAGCGCCAGTAGGGCTGCGGTAAGGTTACACTCGTTAGGCATGAATGCCTCCACGAGCGCCTTACCGGGACGCAACCAGCCCTGTCATTGCGGCTCCGGCCGGAAATACAAGCACTGTTGTCTAGAGAAGGACCGGGCGCAGGCGGCCGCGGCGCGGGCCAAAGCCTCGGCCGAAACCGCCGCGCAGTCGCCCGATGCGGAACCGTCAGCTCCCGCACGACCCGCCAAGTCCCAGACGCATCAGCCGTGGAAAGCCAGGACGTCTCGCGGCTTCGTCCCGCGCACGCGAACGCCGCGCAAGGTCGGTGGCGGCTAGCCGCTCGGCTCACCTTACGTTCGGCGGGGAGGAGCCGATCGCATGAGAATCATCGCCACAGCCGCCGCGCTCGTTGCGCTTGTGACACTCTCGGGAGCGGTCAGTGAGCCCATGCACGCGCAGGGAGGCGGCAACCTTGCCGCATTTCCGCCAACCGACCTCCACCTCTCCATCACCACCACGCCGCAGGGCCCCGTGGTCTCGCCGGTCCAATTCGAGCTGGTGACCGGGAAGTACTACCGGCTAAGGGTCACGAGCCAGGGCGATCCCGACTGGCGGCTCGAGTTGCCCGACCTGCTCCAGAACTCGCACCTCCGCGTGCTCACGATTGCGGGAATCGAAGTGCATCTCCAGGGGATGGTGTTCCGCGCGATCGAGTTCGACCAGGCCGGCACTGCCGAATTCTCCTTCGTGCCGATTCGGCCGGGCACCTACCGCTTCACCGTGGGCGACAACCCGATCGCGCTCGGGCTGCCGGCCGGCCAGGCCGGCGTTCAGAATCCCGATCGACGGGCCGAGGGCCGCTTCGTGGTGAAGTGAGGATCACCCCTGGCCCGGCTCGCCACTATCCCTCAATTCCGGGCGGATGTTCTGGTTGTGGTGGAAGACGTTGTCGGGGTCGTACGTGGTCTTCACGTCCACCAGCCGCTCGTAGACAGAGTCGCCGTACGCCTCGCGGACCCGGCCGGGGTCTTCGTCCCCGCCGAGGAAGTTGACGTAAACCCCTTCGCGGAAGCGGCCGAGGGCGGCGAAGAACCGCCTCGTCCAAGCGGTGTCCCGGTCGCCGAAGTCCTCGCCGTGCCGCCACACACCATCGAGGGTGATCGCGTGCGACGCCTGCCGGTTCCCGAACGCCGTCCCGCCCTCGGCCACTCGGCTCACCGCCCCCTTCAGATGGAACAGCGCCACGTACGACCGCGGCGACGAGCAGGAGAACGCGTGCTCGGCGATGACGTCGATGAGGTCGTCGCGGAGCTCGGGGAGGTGGGTGGACTTCCAGTAGTAGTTCCAACCGTGGAGGACGGTCGAGTCGAGCGCGCTCTGGAATCCCACGTACGGCGCGGGCCCGACCAGGTCGAGGAGGGCAGTCCGGGATGCACGGAGCGGGCGGAGCACCTGCTCACCGTCCTCGATCGGGCCGGCGTAGCAGATACCGACCATCACCACCGGGCGCCAGTGCAGCTTTTCGGGGATGACCGGTAGCGGCGGCGCAGTGCCGAACCTCACGACCGTGCCGAGCTCGTCGGGAGCGTCGCGGACGAAGTCGCGGTAAAAGCGGAGGACCTCCCCGGCGTCGGTCGCGTCCCAGAGGATGGGCCCGGCCAGGACGGTGGGCCCCACCGAGTGGAGGCGGAACTCGAACGAGGTGATCACGCCGAAGTTGCCGCCGCCGCCTCGCAACGCCCAGAACAGGTCGGGGTGCTCGTCCTCGGATGCCCGAAGCAGCGCGCCGTCGGCCGTGACGACGTCGGCGGCGAGGAGGTTGTCGACCGTGAGGCCGTGCTTGCGCATCAGCCAGCCGACGCCACCGCCCAGGGTGAGCCCGGCGACGCCGGTGTGGCTCACGATTCCGCCGGTCGTGGCCAGACCGTGCGCCTGCGTCTCGTGGTCGACGTCGCCCCACAGCGCACCGCCCTGCACCCAGGCCCTGCGGCCGGCGGGATCGACCCGCACAGCCCGCATCGCCGAGAGGTCGATGACGATCCCGTCGTCGCAAACGGCGGTGCCCGCCACGTTGTGCCCCCCGCCCCGGATGGCGATCTCCAGATCGTGATCGCGGGCGAAACGTACGGCCGCGACCACGTCGGTGGTCCCGATGCATCGGGCAATCAGGCGCGGCCGCCGATCGATGGCACCGTTCCACACTGCGCGCGCGGTGTCGTAGTCGGCGTGGCCGGCACTGATCAGCCGGCCTCGGAATCCGTCGATCTCCATGACGGTTGACCCCTTGCCTCCGTGGCCGACTTCTGCGGTCGTCGATGTCGTCATCTGGTCCTCCTCTCCCCTCGACCCTGCTCGGGGCAGGCTCGATGGCCACATCGGACCACGGCGGACCGATGCTGTGAAGTCAAGAATCTGGACTTCACAACCGAAGGCGGGTGCGCAACACTGGCGTCGTGAGGACGTACGGCCAGTACTGCCCCATCGCACGCGGCGCGGAGATCTTCGCGGAGCGCTGGACACCGCTGATCATCCGCAACCTGTACCTTGGGTGCGGAAGCTTCAGTGAGATCCTGGAGGGCGCGCCCGGGCTCTCCCGTACCCTGCTCTCACAGCGGCTCCAGCAACTCGAACGGCTCAGTGTCGTCAAGTCGGCACCCAAGCCCGACGGCCGCGGGCGCCACTACGAGCTCACGCCTGCGGGCCACGACCTCTTCACGGTCTGCAAGTCGCTCGGCGAGTGGGGTGCGCGTTGGCTCGAGATCGCCCCCGAAAACCTCGACCCCTTCGTGGCCCTGTGGTCGATGTGCAACGCGCTCCGCCGAGACCGGCTCCCGGATCGACGCGTCGTCATTCGCTTCGACTTCCTTGCCCACGGCCGCCCGCGCCGTGAGCGCTATTGGCTGCTCATCGAGCGCGGAGACACCGAGATCTGCAAGACGTACCCCGGCGTCGACGAGGACCTCTACATCACGGCGGAAGCGGAAGCCTTCGTCAAATGGCACGCCGGCCAGCTCGCCTGGGCCCAGGCCACCCGCGACGGCCGCATTCAACTCGACGGCCTTCCGTCGCTGGTCAGAGCCTTCCCAACCTGGAACGCCCGCAGCATGTTCGCCCACATCAGGCCGGTCGCCCGCACCGCCACGAGCGCCGCTGGCTGACGAATCGAAAAACGGTAGAATCTATCTTCTAAGCCGGCTGGACATGATACACACCGTAGAGATTAGCCTCAGAATCCCCTCCCTTCGCGCGCGGCGCGAGGGCCAGGAAAATCAGGCCACGATCGCCAATGACGCCGTCCGTTTCATCAAGCACGTCGACCTCGCGGCCGTCCCTCAGCGGGGAGAGGTGCTGACCATGACGGTTGGCTCGAGCGGGACCTTTCAATGTGAGGTGGTCAGCAGCGAGTGGCACCACGACAAGAACATGTTCGTCACGGCCTGCCGATATTCGAAACGCTCGATTTCGGAGGCCGAGTACCAAGCCCTGACCGACGCCCCGGACTGGCACGTCAGACCTATTCTGTAGACCTCTGAACGATGTAATTGTTATTTCATGGAGACACGATGACAGGAACGATCCGAACGTTGCGAGTCGATAAGGGTTTCGGGTTCATCAAGGACGCGGCCGGGAAGGAATATTTCTTCCATCAGAGCGCGGTGTACGGCGAGGGCCTTGACAATTTGCGCGAGGGTGACAGCGTCGAGTTCGACGTCGGCCAGGGTCCGAAAGGTCCTCGCGCCGAGAACGTGCGGCGCACGTCGACCTAGTCTTATCCGAGGGGCTCCGCCCCTCGGATAAGACTAGGTGCGATAATCCGCGGTCACGAGGAGGTGTCATGTCCAACCTGAGAATCCTGCTCGCCGCCTTGGTCGCCGTCTTCGTGTCGGTGGCGTACAGCTACTCCGGGATGATCACGGCGTTGTCGGCGCAGGGCGCCGCAAAGGTGGCGAATCCCATCACCGGCGAGGGGCTGCCGAACCCGGCGCCGAAGGTCACGCGCAACTGGGGTGAGCTTCCTGCAGGCCGGAAGTGGGGCACGTCCGCCGGTCTCGACATCGATCCGAAGGACGGACACGTCTGGGGCTATGAGCGCTGCGGCGCCGGGACGGCCGGCGGCGGTCCGGTGGACTGTGAGAACAACCCGGTCGATCCCGTCTTCAAGTTCGACCGCCATACCGGCAAGGTGCTCGCGAACTTCGGGAAGGGTGTGATGGTCACGCCCCATGGCATCCACGTCGACCAGCAGGGCAACGTGTGGATTGCCGACTTCGCGGGCAACAAGCAGGGCACCAGGGGACACCAGGTCCACAAGTTCAGCCCGAAGGGCGAGAAGCTGCTGAGCCTCGGCCTCGCCGGCAAGCCGGGTAACGCCGACGGCCAGTTCAATCAGCCCAACGACGTCGTCACTGGGCCGGACGGCAGCATCTTCGTCTCCGACGGTCACGACGGCCAGGGAATGACGACCAGTGCGGCGCTCGAGGAGGGCCTCAAGCGCGGCGCCACGGCGCGGATCAGCAAGTTCTCACCCGACGGCAAGTTCATCAAGTCGTGGGGCAAGCTCGGCGTCCGTCACGGAGAATTCCGGACGCCGCACGCCATGGTGTTCGATTCGCGGGGCCGCCTCTGGGTCGCGGATCGCGGCAACCACCGGATCGAGATTTTCGACCAGGAAGGCAAGTATCTCGAGTCGCGCTACATGTTCGGGCGCATCAGCGGGATCTTCATCAGGGGCAACACGGTCTACGCGATCGACTCCGAGTCAGGTCCGTTGAACCACCCGAACTGGCGAGACGGTGTGCGCATCGGTCCCCTCGACGAGGATCGCATCACCGCGTTCATTCCGCCGTTCGAGCGCGAAGACCGCGTGTACCAGGGGACGGCTGGCGAAGGCATCGCGGTCGACGCGGACGGGAACGTTTACGCGGCGGAAGGGCCGAACTCGCTCACCCAGGCGGGCGGCGCGTTCACGAAATACTCGGTGAAGTGATCGAAGACCAGCCGATCCAGCCGCGCCCGTCAATCGACGCGGCCGGAATCGACCGCGGCATTCAGGTGCGGGCCGCGAACGGATTCTCATCAGCGCTCGGTCCGTAGATCGAGGGCAGCGCGACGTCGAGCAGGCGGAGGTACACCGACAACTGCCCGCGGTGATGAATCCAGTGGTTCATCACCAGCGAGCGGACCAGCGCCGCCTTCGGCATCGTCATCAGGGTGTTGCTGCCGGCTTTGCCCGACCACATCTTGCTCAGCCCTTCGTCGCCGAGGCTGCCGAGAATCTCCTTGCTCGTCTTCACACTCTGATCGTGCGCAGACATGATTTCATCGGTCGACGCTGGGGTCGGCGGCGGAGCGCCTTTGAACTGGGTCTCGTCCTCCGCGGCCCAGCCGCAGATGACCGCCGGGCTGCCCGCCACGTGCAGCGCGAGGACGCCTAAAGACATCGACTTGGGATGCGGCTTCCAGGCGAGCTTGTCGTTCGGAACGCGCTCGAGGACGCGGCGCGTCGTGCTGGCTTCGTTGTCGAATTCCTGGAGCAATGCCGCGGTCATGGACATGAGCTTTTCTCCTAATGTGTGCTGCCGGGATCATGATTCTACGCTGCATCACGTCCCGCAGCCGTAAACGATGCCGCTCGTTGCTCTCGATCAGATCTCGGTCGCCTTCGGCCACCTCCCGCTGCTCGGCGAAGCCACCCTGCGGATTGAGCGAGGCGAACGGGTCTCGGTGGTCGGCCGGAACGGCGCCGGAAAGTCGACGCTGCTGCGCATCATCAGCGGCGAGCACGCCGCGGACGCCGGAACCGTGTGGACCGAGCCCGGGCTTCGGCTCGCCACGGCTCGATCAGGATGTTTCTATCTCGACCGAGTCGTACGGTGTTCGACGTCGTCGCCGACGCGCTGGGCGACCTGAGCGACCTGGTCGCGCGCTATCACCGCGCCGCCGTCCAGGTGGCTGAGGAAAGCACAGCGGATCGCCTGGAGAAGCTTGGACGCCTGCAGCACGACCTCGAACGCGCCGACGCCTGGCGCATCGAACAGCGCGTCGAGCTCGTGCTCTCGCGGCTCGAGCTTCCGTCGGATGCCCGCGTCGACACGCTCTCGGGCGGATGGCGGCGCCGCGTGCTGCTCGCCCGAGCGCTGGTGGCACAGCCCGACGTGCTGCTGCTCGACGAGCCGACCAACCATCTCGACCTCGACGCCATCCTCTGGCTCGAGACGTTTCTCGCCGACTATCCGGGCGCGCTGGTGTTCGTCACCCACGACCGCGCATTCCTTCAGCGGGTCGCAACGCGCATCGTCGAGATCGATCGCGGACGGCTCACCTCGTGGCCCGGCGACTACGCGACGTTCCTTCGAAAGAAGAACGAGTGGCTGGCCAACGAGGCCGTCACGCAGGAGAAGTTCGACAAGCGGCTGGCGGAAGAGGAAGCGTGGCTGCGTCAGGGCGTCAAGGCGCGGCGGACGCGCAACGAAGGGCGGGTCCGCGCGCTGATGGCGATGCGTGAGGAGCGGGCGGCGCGACGAGAGCAGCCGCGCGGCGGTCCGTCTGCAGATCGAGCCGGCCCGATCGTCCGGTCAGCTCGTCCTCGAAGCCGACGCGGTCACGAAGGCCTACGGGTCGAAGCAGGTGGTTCGCGGACTTTTCGACACGCATCATGCGCGGCGATCGGATTGGCCTGATCGGGCCGAACGGCAGCGGGCAAAACGACCCTGCTGCGGCTGCTGCTGGGCGAGCTGGCGCCCGACCGGGGCGAGGTCCGGCGCGGTGCGAACGTCGAGGTCGCTTACTACGATCAGCAGCGTGAGCAGCTCGACCCGGAGCGGACGGTGTTCGACACGCTGGGCGACGGCAACGACACGGTGACCGTGGACGGCCGATCGCGCCACGTCAATGCCTGCTTGCGCGACTTCCTGTTTCCGGCCGAGCGGGCGCAGTCGCCGGTCAAGGCGCTGTCGGGGGGCGAGCGCAACCGGCTGCTGCTGGCCCGGCTGTTCACGCGGCCGGCCAACCTGCTGGTCCTCGACGAACCGACCAACGACCTCGACCTCGAGACGCTCGAGCTCCTCGAAGCGCAGCTCGTCGAGTGGACGGGCACGCTGCTGCTCGTCAGCCACGATCGCGCGTTTCTCGACAACGTCGTCACCAGCACGCTCGTGTTCGAAGGAAACGGCCGGGTGCAGGAATACCTCGGCGGCTACGCAGACTGGGTGCGGCAGCGCGCCCCGCCACGCTGCCGACGCGCCGGAGGCGCGGACCGTCCCGCCGCGGGCCAGGACCGCGCCGAAGAAACTGCTCGTACCGCGAGCAGCGCGAGCTCGACGAGTCTGCCCGCGCGCATCGAGGCGCTCGAGGCCGAGCAGCGGGCGCTCGGGGCGACGATCGCGGACCCGGGATTCTACCGACAGCCCGCGGCGACGATTACCGCCGCGCTCGACCGGACGCAGGCGATCGAGCACGAGCTCGGGGAACTTGTACTCGCGCTGGAACGCGCTCGATTCGCGGGCACCGTAAGGCCCTCACCTGGGCCTCGAATCGGCTACGATCGAAGCGTATTCGCCGAACGACGAGCCATTTGGAACGAGAGCAAGAGGTCAAGACCAGGCATGACTGATCTGAACGACGCGGTGAGTTTGCTGCAGGCGAAACGCAGGGAGCTCGCCGAACAGCTGGATGCGGTCGACAAGGCGCTCGCCGCATTGAGGAGTGTCGGTGGCTCCGGGTCGGCTGCGCCGGGCGCGAATCCGGCAGCGTCCCTTGGAACGGCTCCGAGCGTGGTCCTTCCGACGAAGCTCAAACCACGACGGACCTTGAGCGACGAGCACAAGCGCGCCCTGAGTGAAGGCCGGCGGAAGGCACACCACTCGAAGGCGGCGGTTGCAGGTCTTGCGCGGGAACTGATCGACCAGGCGCCCGCGCTGGCCTCGACTGGCGACGGCCGGCCGCCCAGGCTCGTGAAACGGACGAAATGACAGCGGTCCGCCCGCAGCGCTGACCCCCGACGTGTTCGCACTCTCCTCGAAAGCCCGTCTCACGAACCACGATCTCGGCCGCTTCCCGGGCAGCACACTGTTCCACCGGATCGCACGGGTCGTGTGCGGCGCCGGCTGCCTGCCGCGGAAGGAGCTGTTCGAAGCCTGGGAAGTCGCTCGTCGCGTTCGCCGCCGTTTCCGCGGCGGCCGGGTCGTCGACCTGTGCGCCGGGCATGGGCTGCTCGGCCAGATCATGCTGCTGCTCGACGATTCGTCCTCCGAGGTGCTCCTCGCCGATCAGGCGCTGCCGGTGTCATGCTCGACGCTCGCGCGCGCCATTGCGACGGAATGGCCGAAACTACGCGGCCGGGTGACGTTGCTGGAGGCGTCGCTGGCGCAGGTCGAACTGCGGGAAGACGACGTGGTGGTGTCGGTCCATGCGTGCGGCGCGCTGACGGACGCCGTGATCGACGCGGCGGCGGCGGCGCGTTCACGGTTGGCGGTCATGCCCTGCTGCCACGATGTCCACAGAGCAGACACAGGCGGCTTGACCGGTTGGATGGACGGACCGCTTGCGGTGGACGCGGTCCGGGCCTCGAACCTCCGTGCGTCGGGCTGGCAGGTATGGACGCAGACCATCCCCGAGGCGATCACGCCGCACAACCGATTGCTGATCGCCGAGCCGCCGCCAGAAACGTCGATCAGGCGACCAACGAGGGATTCGACAGCAGCGGCACGGCCTGACGCGCCAGCCGAGCCACTTCGCGAGCGGCGCGAACCTCATGGCTGCGCCGGTACGTCTCGGCGTTGCGCTCCAGCTGATTCAGCTCGTAGACGTAATTGACCGTGAGGCCCGCGGAGCGACGGATTCCCGCCGGCGACAGGTCGCTCGACGAGTTGAGCCGTTGCAGCCGCGCCCCGTTTCCAAGATGAAAGCGCGCGACGGAGTCCGCCGGCTCGCCGCCCTGTTTCACCCGGAGCAGGTAGTGAGCGCATAGGGCGAGGAGATCGTCCTTGGACGGGTCGAGCGATCCCGCCGACGCGGAAAGCCACGATCGAAATCCGGGAATCGGCGAAATCGTGGCGAACCGCCGCAGCCAGGGCATCTCCGCCCGCAATTGCTCGATTGCACGGCTGAGCAGGGCGTTGCCGAACGAGAATCCACGGAGCCTTGGCTGGCAATTGCTGATCGAATAGAACATGGCGGTGTCGCAGGTCCGCGGATCCACGACCGCCGAATCGGGATCAAGGATCGGCTGAATCCTGGACGCGATGCCGCGCGTCAGGGCGACTTCGGTGAAGATGAGCGGTTCCTGCGGCCACGCGCGATGAAAGAACGCATAACACCGTCGATCGGTCTCGAGGCGGCGTCCCATCTCGCTCCAGTCATTGACCGGGTGGACCGCCTCGGATTCGATCAATCGTTCGAGGACGGGGGACGGCGTTTCGAGGTCGATCTGCTGAAAATCGAGCACGCTGCGATTGAAGAGCAACCTGAGCACGTGCGTGAGATCGGTCTCGATCGCCGCCCACGCCTGGTGATTGTGCAGGTGCTCGCGCATGCGGACGAGACACGCCATCCCCCCCGGCGCCCCATTCAACCTCAGGAACAGGTCGCGAAGCGGCGCCTCGCTCGCCTGCTGCAGGGCTTGCAAGGTGTCGTTACAGGGATTGCGGACGTAGGCTTCGGCCGCGCGCCGGAGAGCGGACGGATCGACTGAAAATCGAGCGATGAGGCCGTCGAAAAATGCGGCGCGCGCCGCCTCGTCAAACGACGCGTAGATGGCAAGGACGTTCTTCGCGACACCGTTCCCCGGCGCTTCACCACGCTCCGACAGCAGGTCGTGGCACTGGCCGAGCGCATCACGGACCGCCGCGCTGCGATCCCCAGGCGACGCGGTCGACCGGTCCATACCGTCAATTCTGTAATGGACCTGTGACGTCGAAGTGACTGGAACGGTGGACGAAAGATCCCCAGCCATCGCCATTCAGGAACTGAGCAACCCACGTACCACCGCGATCGGGCGCACTTGCCAGACTTTTGGTCGTCTCCGACGGCAGGGGGGCAAGAAGTCCGCGATCTGGGGAACTTCGGTGCCCTTTGAGGCGACCTAGTTTTCCGTTGAGCCTTGCTCACGGCTTCGACGCCGCCCGCAGTTTGGCGGCGGTCGAACACTGTTCGACCACCGTGAAGTACCGCCCGACGGCATCTCGGCCGACATCGAACGGGTTCGCTTCACCACCCTTCCGGCTCGCGGCGGTGTGCGCTTTGTAGTATCCGTTGTCGAATTCGGTGTGGTTCGACAAGAGGACCGTCGCACCGAAATCGGCCGCGGCCTTCGCCATCTTCCTCGCCGACGCGATGTAGCCGTCATAGTAGGCCGCGGCGCCATCGAACGGAATCGCGGTCCCTCCAACGTACGCCACACGCAGTGGCTTGCCGTTGTCCTTGATCTCGAAGAGGAAGGACAACGTGCCCGCCGTATGCCCGGGCGTCGTCACGATCTGCACGGAGGCGTCGCCAACCGCCAGCTTCAGGTCGTCGGTGCCCACCATGTCGCGCTTCGGTTTACCGCCTGGCCGGTTTGTCGACTGGTCGACCGCATCCCAGTCGGGGCCGCCATACACGAGCCGCGCCTTCGGCATCTTGTCCTGGAGAAACTTCGCGCCGCCATCGTGGTCGCCGTGCGCGTGGGAAATGACGATGTACCTGACCCGATTGGGGTCGAGGCCAAGCTTCCGCATGCCGTCGGCAATCTCGTCCGGCGCCGCATAGTCGAAGAGCGCCTCGAACACGATGATGCCGTCGCTCCCGACGAGCGCCCAGGCGTTGTGGACCCTGGTGCCGAGGAAGTAGAAGTTGTCCGCGACTTTCGCCGGCTCCGCGTACCACGCGCTCCGGGGCGGCGGGCCGGGCGGCTTGGCGGCAGCCGCTGCCGCGCCACGCCCTCTGCCAGCGGAAGGAGCTGGCGGGACACACAGGCGCAGAAAGGTGCCCGGCCATTCCAGGCCCGCTGCGTTCTTCGCGGCCGACACCAGTCCGTCCACGGTCTGGGGCGTCTGCGCAATCGCGACGCCCATGCCGGCCGTGGCGGCCAGCGTGGCGCCGACGATGAGTGCACGTGCGTTCATGACAGGCCTCCGGCGGAATTGTGCCCGGTCTCTTCCACGCGTGTGCAGGCCGTCGACGGCGTCTACGGGGTGCCGTTGATCAGAGACCAGGGATACAGCCCGACGTTGATCTTCTGGAGGACGTAGGTCATCCCGCCCGCGTCCGGAACCGTGCCGTGAGCCATGTTCGCTGGAATCGTCAGGATGTCGCCCGCCTGCAGCTTGAATGGCTTGCCTGCCGCCATCTGGCCGCCGTACTCACCGGGTCGGGAAATGCGTTTGTTTTCGATGTCACCGCCGACGAGGACAGTGCCGCTGCCGCCCACGACGTAATAGATGTCGCTCACGCCCTCGTGCAACTCGGCGGCTGGCTTTTGACTCGCTTGTGCCGCAGTTGGCGCCGTCCGATGCAGCAGGATGTACGAGTAGTTGCGCGTGACTAGCGGCGTCATGAAGTCGCGCGGCGCGACGCCTGCCTGCCCACTCTTGGCGCGCGCCTGCAGCGCCGCATGCGACTTTCTCAGGGCGTCGCCCGAGTAATGCGTCGGCTCCCCCTGATCCGGAGCCACTTGGATCTTGGAATACTCCCCTGGCGGCAAGGCGCCGGCTGGCGGGGGCTGCTGTTGTGCGCCCGCCGCGGTCTGCGCCGCCGATCCGGCCGGTCCGATCGCGGAACCGGCCATGTACGCGACCACCAACGTGCCGGACCAAACGATTGCTACGAACCGTTTCATTTCGGACCTCCCTCAACATCACCGCAGGGGGAGATTGTAGACCTCCCCCATTACGCCTCAACCCTGAAATCGCCGCTGCCGAGGATCATTGAGCCGGTTTTCTCCGGAATGTCGCGTATCCGGGTAGAAAGGAAGGACACCATGTCCGCACCACGGATTAGCGACGCGCGCAACCCGAGAGGCATCATGTTCCTCGCGTTGCTGGTTGTGCTTGTTTCCGGTCTAGGCGTGACGCCGGCGCATGCCCAATATTGGCAGAACGCAGATCTCACGGCGATAACCGGGGGGCCGAGGGCCATGTATTTCAGTGCAATGGCCAGCGTCTCTGACCCGCAGTGGAACACCATGCGGACGCATTATCTCGGCTACGACCGGCACGTCCACGAGTTGTTCTTGTCCAGCGCCGGGTGGCGGGAAGCAGATCTGACGGCCCTGACGGGCGGCCCACGCGCCTATGCGGGCGGGAGCCTCGCCATCGCGTATGACCCGCCCCGGGCCACCATGAGGACGCACTATGTCGACGAAAATCGGCACGTGCGCGAATTGTTCCTATCCGGTGGCCGGTGGCGGGAAGCGGATCTGACGGCGCTTGCCGGAGGACACCTGGCGGCCGGCCCGCTCGCTATCGCATTTGACCCGGCCTGGAACACCATGAGGACGCACTACATCTGCACCAGTGCGCACGTGCACGAACTGTACTTATCCGGCAGCGGGTGGCAGAACGCGAATCTGACGGCGATGACCGGCGGACCCGGCGCCAATACGATCGGTTCAGTTGCCATGGTCTTTGACCCGGTCTGGAACGGGATGCGGACCCACTACTTCGCCAACAATGGGCACGTAAACGAGCTGTTCTTGAACGGCTACCAGTGGCAGAACGCGGATCTGACGGCGTTGACCGGAGCTCCCCCCAGCTACGGATCGATCCGAGTCGCCTTTGACCCGCTGTCGATGGTCGTCCGCTCAGTCTACGTCGTCGGCCCGGCCCAGAATGCCCACGTGCACGAGTTGTCCCTATCCGGCAGCCAGTGGCGGGATACGGATCTGACGGCAGTTGCCGGAGCACCCGGTGTCCGCGCGCCCGGCGACATCGCGTTCGACCCTCAGTGGAACACCGTGCGAGTGCACTATGTCGGCATCGACAGGCATGTCCACGAGCTGTTCCGGGCCAACGGGGTGTGGGCGGACGCCGATCTGACGGCGCTGACCGGAGGACCTGCGGAAATCGGGACGATCACCATGGCCTTTGACCCGGTCTGGAAAGGCATGCGGACGCACTACAACGCTGCCGCCACCGAGCACGTGAACGAGCTGTTCCTGGTTCCGTAAGACGTTCTCCGGCAGGATCGGGGTCCACCAGGCAAAAGGCGGCTTTCGAGCCGCCTTTTGTTCTTGGTGGCGAACACTCAGCCCTCCGTCCTTGAACTGGCTGGCAGGGCTACTGTCGCCAGTTTCGGCCGCCGTCAGACGTCACGAACGTCCGCCCGTCCGACGTGACGACCGTGGCCGCCCGATCGTCGGTGGCACGGACGGAGGCGAGGTCTGTCACAACCGGAAACGGCACGCGACGCCAGGACTGCCCTTCGTCGGTCGTGATCAACACGATGCCGCCCGGCCCACGAGCCAGCAGACTGACGGCGATGGCGAGGAGCCGGCAGCGAGCGTGACGTTCACGCCAGTGGCCTGTGTCCGCCACGTCGAGCCGCCGTCGGCGGAGTGCTGCAGCGTCACCGCCGGTTCCGATACGCCACTGGCTGGTTCGATTCGACGAGACGATTGTCGCGGCTAGCCCGCTCCTGAATGTCGCGATGGTGTCGGCTCCTGCAAGCGCCGACGGCCGCGCCCGCTCCGCGGCGATGGGCCGATCCGCGTTCGGCTCCACGGCGGCGGCTCGTGGCGTCTGTGCGACGGCCAGCGTGTCTCGTGATGCCAACCTCTCTGCATCCGCGCGAGACGCCTGGGGCGCAGCAGCTGCCGGTTGTGGCGCTGCCGCCGGAGGCAGCGAAGCCCCCGCGACTTGCTGAGCATCGCTGTTGGCCGATGCATCAGGCGTTGGGGGAACCAATCGGGCCTTCGCGGAAGCCGCCGTCTCGCGAACGCGGACCGGTTCGGGCCCTGTGGAGCGTGCGGCGGCGGCGGCAGATCCGATCGGCGACTGCGGCTGGAGCACTGCTTGCCCAGCTGGCGGCGGCTGAACCGGCGAGGACTCGAGCGGTGGGGTCTGGTCGCGCAGCGTCTGGACGGGTGCGATGTTTGTAGGATCCGGAACACTGATCCAAATCGCGACGGCTGTCGCTGCGACCGTCAGCGGCGCGAGCCAGGCAACCGCCGGACGTCTCCACCACCCGCGCTCGAGTGGCGGCGGCGTCGATCCTCACCAGGGCGGCGAGGACCGCCTGGCACCGCGGACAGTCTGCGACATGCGCTTCGGTGTCGGCCCGCTCGCGACGGGACATCGCGCCGTCGACGAACGCGGCTGCCGTGTCGGGATCGAGGCAGGCCGCGGTCGGATCGGCCGCGCGGGCGCGGAGCGTGTCGCGAAGCAGGTCGTCCATCGATCGTTTCATACTGAACGCTCCGACGATGCCTCGCGATCTCCCGGCGCGCCGACGAGCAGCGGCTGCAGATCGAGAGGTCCGGGATCGGCGGCCACCGACGCGAGGCATTCGGCGAGCTGCGCTTCGGTCAGACCGGCATCGTCTCGAAGCTCGCGTTCGACCGCGGCGCGAACCGCCCGCCGCGTCCGACGAGCTGGCGTGAGACGGTCGCTTCGTGCTCCTTGAGCAGGCGTCCGATTTCCGCGAGCGTCAGCTCCTGCACGTAGTAATACGACAAGCGCAGCCGATCCTTGCTGCCCAACTGTCCGACGGCGCGGCCGAGCGCTTGCGCCACGAGCTCGACGTAACGACCGCGATTCGGGTCGGCCGGCTCGCGAAGCTCGGCGGGATCCTCGGCCGGCAGCGGCTCGAGGCGGCGCTCGGCGCGCACGCGGTCGACGAAACGCTGGCACAGCACCGCTCGGAGCCAGGTGGCAAGGCTGCTGCGGCCGCTGAACGAGAGCAGCAACGAGCGCCGCTCCGGGCCGGCACTCTTCAGGCCGTACAGCTCGGCGTACAACGAATCGGCGATCTCGCGCGCACGGCCATTCGGGTCGAGCGCGTCAGCCGCGCGATAGAGCACCGGCCGGTATTCGCGGACGAAGTGGTCCCACGCTGCCGGTTCGCCGGCCGCGCATCGGCGCGCGAGCTCGAGATCCGCCGCGTGAGACTCCACGTGTACGTCAGTGCTTCCGGATCAATTGTTCCACAACCGTTCCCACCAGGCCGGTTGGCGCACCGGAACGCCCGGGCGCTGGTCGAGGCCCATCCGCTTGCGGATGCCCGGGAGTTCCCACCCGGTCAGGGAGGCGAGGCGCTCGGCTTCCGCTACTTGCCGCTGCCGCAACGTGTTGCGATATTCCCGCGCGGCGCTGCACGAGTCTTCCCCGGTCCACGCATGCCGGAGGACGTAACGGCCCTGGAAATTGTTGCGATCGCCGGTTTCCTGAAAGACGAGATCCTCCGGGAAATGCGCTTTGTCGTAGCTGACGTGCAGCCGCGTGACGAAGACGTCAGGCGGTTGCGGGCCGCGCCCCTCATTGGTCCAGAAGACTCCGAGCCGCCGCAACTCGTCGGTCGACAGCGGATCGGCAGCGCAGGGATCGCACCAGCGCATGTCCCACGCGTATTCGACAAATACCGCGTTCCCGCCTTCGTTCTGGACCTGTCGCCTGAACATCGCCTGGTAGAACTTCGCGAATTCGCCCGGCTGTTTGAGATACACCGGCAGATCCATGTTCGAGGGCAGCTTCACCGTCCGGTAATTGGTCGTTTCGATACGCCCCCTGCGCGTCAGCGCGTAGACGAACAGTTCCTGCTGCTTGTCGGCGTTCACCATGCCCAGCCGAATCGGCAGCATGAACTTCGGCGATTCGTACGCGATCTGCAGCGGACGCAGATAGGTTGAATCCCAGCTTCGCCTGCTCCCCGAGATTCACCTTTGCGACGAAGAACTTCATGTTCTGCTTAAGGTAGCTGGCGATGACCGGCGATGCCCCGGCGGGAATCACGTAGCCGTTATCGCGCAGCCAGGTCTCCAGGCCCGAGCTCTGGGCGGCCGAGAGAATCAGGATGTCGTACTCGCCGACGGTGTATTGCGCCTCGATGGTGACGCCGAGGCTGCGCGCATTCGCGTCCTGTCCGGCCCTCGCGGCAGGCTGCCGCGGGCATCGCCCTCATCATCTGGGTCAGCCTTGGCAGCCGGCACGGATCTTCGTCGAAGTACTCGACCAGGCGCGGCGCCGAGTAAGCGTCGAGGTGCTCGACGAGCGCCTTGTCGCCGACGTGAATCTGCTCGCGCCGCAGAATCGTCGGCACGGGAATCACGAGCGCGAACTCCTTCAGGTTCCCCTGGAAGTCGCTGGCCATGGTCATGACCGTGCGGTCGCCGTCGCGCACGAGCACGACCTGGGAGGCCTTGTTGAACAGCTTCGTGTCGGCCTTCGCGCAGTAGAAGCCGCAGAAGCTAAGCAGCGGTGGCGCCGACCACGCCATCACCAGCACGAGCGCCGCCGCGGACACGAGTCGTTTCACCATGCCGTTGCTCCTTGCGAAACATCCATGAATACTTCGAGCCGGGCAGCGCCCGGTCGATTAGCGGAACCATCAGGGAACAGTGTGGCCAGCGACCAGAGCAGGCCGTTGGTCCTGAAAAGACGGAACTGCACATACCAGGCGCCGTACGCCACGAGCGCCGCGAACAGCACGCGACCGGCCCGTGAATCGGGCGTGGTCTTCGGGTCGGAGATCATGAAGAACGTGAACAGCAGGAGCGCGCCGCTTTCCAGCCGGTGAAACGGTATGGTGAACGGTTCGCCGAGATACCACGACCGTCCGAACAGGAGCGCGCCGTAGAAGGCGATGAACGCGTAGGTGACGTCGCTCCGTGACGCGCGGTTCACGACCAGGCCGCCGAGGCATGCCATCAGAAACGCGAAAAACGCGACCGATCCCCATTGACCCGGCGAGACCCAGACCTGGTCAGTCAAGAGCAGCATGGCGACGATGCCACCGTTGGTGGGATTGAAGATGTGCTTGCCGCGGTAGCGGACGACGAACTTCGCCGCAATCGTGACGACGGCCGCCAGGACCGCCAGGTCGGTCCGGTTGGTGCGGAGCAACAGGCACAACGACAGCCCGGAGATGAGGGCGCTGCGGAAGTTCGGGGGCCTGCCCTCGATCCGGTCGCCGACCGCTTGCGTGGCCAGCACCGTCAGCAGCAACAGCGCCGCCCGCGCGAGGGTGATCTCGAAGTCGAGCCCGGCCATGCCGTAGACGAGCAGCGACGCGAGCACGGCGATCTGGTACAGGCGCGGGTCAGCCACCAATCGGTCTCCTCTGAGAGAAGAACGATCGGGCGCCGATTTCTTGCAGTTACAGTTCTGTCGACTGTGTTTTCAGTGCGTCAGGCTGTACATCAGGTAGTTCACGGCCAGCTTGTACGCCTCATTGGTGTCGTCGAAGGGCCGGAAGCCGCGGCCGGACCACTCCCAGTACTGCGACACGTCCGTGTTGTAGTTCACCATCACCATTAACCGCTGGCCCGGATCGTTGTTCTCGAAGATTCCCCGGAAGACCGGGTTCCCGTAGTTGTAGGCCTGGGGGAAGTTCGACAGCAGCGACTCCGGGATCTCGAAAAATGAGTGAAAGACCGGATGCTTCAGGTCCATGTCGTAGAACTTCGCGCCGGGCAGCACCCGCCGCATCGCCTCCGCAAACGGTTCCCACCCGCCTCCAGGCACGCCGCGCCAGTTCTCGGGCTTGAAGTCGTCGACGATCAGGAATCCGCCCTTCAAGAGATAGTCGCGCAGGTGGGCGGCCTCATCTGGCGTCGGCGACCACCAGCCGACCTCGATGATGTAGGCGACCGGATACTTGAACAGTTCCGGATCGTCGAGCGTGACGACGTTCATGTCGTCGGGATGCGCGTCGAGCAGCGAGATCTCGCGCATGATCTTCATCAGGTTCTGCTCGGCGAGCGGGTATCCATGAACCCATGAGGGCATCCCGCCGGCCCAGTAGCCGCCAGGCGTCGGCGTGTAGCGGACACGGGCGAACGTGAAGCGGCCGTCGTAAGGGATGTTCCTGACGGTTTCGTCCCACCCGTAGAAGTAGCGCCGCTGGGCGGCGAGAGAACCGGCAATACAGACCACCGACGCCAGCACGATCAGGAACGTCACGCCGGCCTGCCCTGAGCGAAGTCGAAGGGAACGGTGTCCGCTCATGTCCTCTGCGAGGATATCACCGCGGTCGTCCTGCCTCCTTCTTCACCGTCGCCAGCAAGGTCTGTCGAGTCGTGGTCAGCGTGAATTCGAGAGAATCCTTCGGAATGCTGGTCACGAACGGGCCGACCAGCCAGCCGAGGCCGATGGGAATGCGGCGGCTCAGCGTGATCGTCTCGCACTGAATGTAGGTCCCACTGTCGCGTTCGAGAAATCGCCAGTACGAATTGATCCGCCAGAGGTATCCGCCGTCGCGGCCCTCGGGTTTCAACCGCTCCTGGGCCGTGCCCGGTTCTTCGACCTCGTTGAGCCGCGTGCTGACGACCCGGCTGTGGGCGCGATCTGGACCGAGCCGGGTGAAGCGGGCCTGGTGCTCCCCGTCCACGACGACCGTGAGGACCTTCTTCATGAAGAACCGGAGGAGGACCCGGAACGAGTCGCCGTCGCGCGCCAGCACCTTGGATCGGTTAACCGCCGGCGCGTAGATCTCAGCGTGGTGATCGTAGTCCTGCAGGAGCGCAATCGCCTGATCGAGCGACGCACCGGGAACAAACACGGCGCCGAGCCAGTGATGGATGATGCCGTCCGGCACGTCGATCTTCTTCCCGTCGGCGGTCGTGGTCAGCCGTTCGATGACGAAGGCGCCTGCCCGAAGCTGCTCGAGGCTGACGGTCCGATCGGCGGCCCGCTGCGCTTCGATCCAGAGGAACGGCGACGCGTTCGTCAGGGATGGCTCGCGCTGGCGTTCGGTTTCGGCGGCATAGCGGTCGAAGGCCGCCACGGTTTGAGGGCGCAAATCGGCCGCGGTCCCGCTGGAAGCCGGGGCGACGGCCAGGGCGAGACTGACGGGGATGGTCAGGAACGCTCGATCGATTGGCACACTCAATAATGCGCACTTGGAGCGGGGTTCGGCTCACTTCCTGATTCACAAAGTGACACTCCTCTTGACAATTGTCGTTTAGACGACTATCTTCACCAGCGCATCATGGCTCGGGTTCTGGCTCGCGAACTGAAACAGACGCGCAGCTTCACCTCCCGCGAACAGGAGGTGGTGCTGGGCCTCCAAATGGTGGCCGCCCGGGTCATGGAGCCGTGGGAAAAGTTCCTCAAGGCCACGGCCGAACTGACGCCCCACCAGTACAACGTGCTGCGGATCCTGCGCGGCAGCCATCCCACCCCGCTGCCGAGCGGCGAAATCGCGACCCGGATGGTCACGCGCGACCCCGATATCACACGGCTCGTGGATCGCCTCGAGCGGCGCGGGCTGGTGGCGCGTATCCGCGGCCGCCAGGATCGCCGCGTCGTCGAAGTGGGGATCACGGATAAAGGGCAGGAGCTCCTCCGCAGTCTCGACGAGCCTGTCGATCGCTTTCCCAGGAACATGCTGGGACATCTCGGGCCCAAGAAGCTCGAGCAGCTCGGCGTGCTCCTCGAGCAGGCGCTCTCGGATCTCGGCACGTTTCCCTGAGTAAAGAGAACCGTTGGTTTCGCCCTGTTCCGGCGCCTATAGTCGTTTACACGACAATCGTTTGACTGACAATCAGGAGGCTTCGATGACGACCGCAGCAGCAACGGTTCCCGCGTCCCCCGCAAGAATCATGGAAGTCGGCATGGCGTTCTGGCCGGCCAAGGTCCTCCTCTCCGCCATCGAGCTGCGGCTCTTCACCGAGCTCGGGGCCAGGTCGATGACGGGCGCCGAACTCCAGGCGGCACTTCGGCTGCACCCGCGCGCCAACCCCGATTTCCTCGACACGCTGGTGGCCCTGCGCTTCCTCGAGCGTGATGGCGACGGTCCCCTTGCCCGCTACCGCAACACCGACGAGACCGCCCTGTTTCTCGATCAGCTCGAGCCCGCAGTTCATGGGCGGCTTCCTCGAGATGGCGAACGCCCGGTTGTACCCGTTTTGGGGCGACCTCACTGATGGACTGAGAACCGGCAGGCCCCAGAACGAGATCAAGCACACCGGGGCCTCGATGTTCGGCGAGCTTTACAGCCAGCCAGATCGACTCGAGCAGTTCATGGACGCGATGTCGGGCATCTCCGCCGGGAATTTCCGGGCCTTCGCCGAAACGTTCGACTTCTCCCGTTACCACACGCTCTGCGACGTTGGCGGCGCCACCGGCCAGCTCGCGATGTTTGCCGCCAGGCAGCACCCGCATCTTCGCTGCACCTCCGTGGATCTGCCGCTCGTCACCGAGATCGCTCGACGGAAAATCGCCGCGGCGGGACTGGACGACCGCGTCACGGCGCGCTCACTCGACTTCTTCGCCGAGCCGCTGCCGAAAGCCGACGTGATCACGATGGGCATGATCCTCCACGACTGGAACCTCGAAAAGAAGCTGCACCTGATCCGTGCGGCCTACGACGCGCTGCCCCCGGGTGGTGCGTTTGTCGTGGTCGAGAACCTGATCGACGACGCCCGGCGCGATAATGCGTTCGGACTCATGATGTCGCTGAACATGCTGATCGAATTCGGCGAGGCCTTCGACTTTACAGCCGCGGACTTCTTCGGCTGGTGCCGGCAGGCCGGGTTCCGGACGATGGAGGTCATCCCGCTGGGCGGTCCGGCCAGTGCGGGAGTGGCGTACAAGTAGGGCGGACCTTTAGGTCCGCCGTCAAGTGGACCTTTAGGTCCGCCGTCAAGTGGACCTTTAGGTCCGCCGTCAAGTGAACGAGCCATCGCACCCCATGGGAGCGATGACTCGCAACTCTGGCAGAATCGGCGAGGAGACTGCGATGAAGAAGGTCCAGGTACAGGGCGTCCATCACATCACGATCGTGGGATCGACCAAGCAGAGCGCCGTGGATTTCTGGGAAGGCGCGCTGGGGATGCCGTTCGTCTTCGAGCAGCCCAACCTTGGCAAGCCGGATGAGAACCACCTCTACTTCGATCCCGGCGACGGCCGGCTGCTGACCGTCTTCACGAACGAATCGCGGGAGGACGCACGACGACACGCCCCGCGCGAGATCGGGTGCGTCGAGCACCTGGCGTTCAATGTCTCGAGGGCGACGTTCCAGCAGGCGCCGGCCCGCCTGCGCGACCGCGGCATCGACTTCATCCAGCGCGATCGCGGCTTCATGGATTCCATCTATCTCCACGATCCTAACGGCCTCAAGGTCGAGCTCGCGTGCTACAAGTTCGAAACCCCCGAAGGCTTTCGCGCCGTCGATGTCTTGATGCAGGCGCACCGCCTGCGCGTCGAGCGCGGCGACCATCACATCACTGACGAGCACCTCGCGGACGCCATCGAATCCCTGCTGGCGACCCGGCCTCGCCTGACGATTGAGGAGAAGACTGAGAAGAGCTCTACCGGCACCTCTCGCCCAGCTTCCCTTCGCCGCCGCAGTAAGTGACGTCCTGTAGCTGCACGAGGATGTTGTCGGGGTCCCTGAACGTCAGTTCCTCGGACGGCGGATTCGAATCGGCGCGCATACGAACCCCCGCTTTCACGCCGTGCGCCGCCAGCCGTTTCACCGCGTCGGCGGCATCGAACTTTTCGACGCCCAGGCAGAAGTGATCGATCCGGCCGCCGTCCTTGCCGGCGGCGAACGCGAGGAACTGCGGGCCCTTGCCGATGCCGACGATCGGAATGACCTTCTTCTGCCAGTCGGCCTCGGTGCCCTGGTTGTACTGCATCCGCATGCCGAACACGCGCTGATAGAACGACAGGGCGCGCTGGACGTCGGCCACGATGATCGTGAAGTGGTTGAGCGTGCGCACCGGAATCGGCGGCGGGCCAGAGAATGCGGGTGCGGCCTTGTTGACACACCGGCTGCCGAGCGCGCCGGAGCCGCCGCAGTAGCTGACGTCCTGAATCTGGACGATGACGTTGTCGGGATCGTTGAATTTCAACTCGGCCACCGGCGGTGTCGAGTCGGCGCGCATCCGGACGGTGCTCTTGATGCCGTGGCCCTCGAGCAGCTTGACGACACGTTGCGCCTCGAAGCCGTCCATGCCGAAGCCGAAGTGATCGATGCGGTCGCGGCCGCCCAGGCGGCCCTGGCCTTCCGAGAACGACATGAACTCGGGGCCCGATCCGATCGCCAGCATCGGAACGACCGGCTTCTGCCAGTCCGCCTCAGTGCCCTGCATGCCGGCGAGCGGCATGCCCAGCACCCGCTGGTAGAACTCGAGCGAGCGCTGCAGGTTGGAAACGGTGAGGTGCAGGTGGTTGAGGCCGCGCACCGGGATTGGCGCCGCGCCGGATTGCGCAATCACGCGGGGTGCGACGATCAGCCCCGCGACTGACGCCAGGAGCCCCCTTCGGGTCAAGCCGTGTTCAGATTTCATGGCGCCGCAGAGTATTCGCCATTCACGCGAAGAAGTCACTTGCCTCGCGGTACCTGAACCCGAGCCGCCGCGCAAAACCGGGATCCTGCGGACCGGAACCGACGTAGACGCACTGCGACGGATCCAGGCGATGCCGTTGCACGAACAGCACGCCGAGCCCGGGCAGCGGCTTCCGACACCAGCAGGCTGGTGGTCCCGCCGCGTGTGAACAGTATTCGACCTCGATGTCGACACCCAGCAGGTCGCACATCCGCCGCATGACGGCGGCAACCCCCTCCGCAGACTGTTTGCCGTCCGCGATCTCAGGCTGCCAGGAGATACCGAGGAGCTGATAGCCCTCTTCCCGGTATCGGCGAAGCACGGCCGCCCGATCGGTCATCGCCTCGACGTCTTCCGGCACCAGCGGCACGCGAAGGCCCAGGCGGCTGCGAAGCAGCACGTCCTCACAGCAGATGATCACGGCCCGATTGACGAATGACGGATCGAGAACTCGGTCGAAGGGAACAACATCGACGCGCGAAAATCCCTCGGACTGGTCGGGCGGCTCGAGCTGGCGCTGATACCGGAACTGAACACCTGGCAGGAACGCCGCGACATCCCCGGCGCGAAGCGACGTGAGCTCCTGCTCGTCGGGGAGCTTGCCGTAGCGCGACACGATCCGCCACGCCGCATTGGTTTGCGCGTCCTCGATACTGGTCGAGAGCCACGTGCAGCGAACCGGTAATCCGCGGGCGGCCGCCGCCTGGATCACCTGCGCCCGCGACTTCCGTGAGACGTAGGTGTTGTCGAGCACCACCCGTGTGGCACCGGAGCTGATTGCCACATCGAGCGCGGGCAGCAACTGCCTGAGCGAGCCTCCCGCCTCGTCTCGATTCAGGCGGTGGTAGCCACTGGCGACCAGGCCCCGCGCGAACGTGCTCTTGCCGGCGGCAGGCAGGCCCATGACGAGCGCGACCTCGCCAGTCTGCAGAGAGGCCGAAGCGGCTGTCGAAACCTGCCGCCCTTGCGTGGGATACCGAATCGCCCGTACGGCTGGCAGCAGCCGATCGAGCTGCTCGCGATCCTCGTCGGCCAGCCGGATCAGGCGCGATCGGGCAATCGACTGCACCGTCTCGACGCGGGTGGCGCCTGGAATCGGCGTGATCAGATCCGACAAGTCCATCAGCCAGGCCAGCGCGACCTCGAATGCGGTCGCGTCGTGCCGAAGGGCGACGGCTGCGAGCGTCGGGTTGGCGCGCGTCCGGCTACGCCGCGCGGGCCCGCCGAGCGGGCGATGGGCGAGCAATCGCAAGCCGTTCGCCAGGCAGTAGCTGGCCACGCCGCTCAGAAGGTGATCGTCGTTCCAGATACTCAGCTCGACCTGGACCGAAGTGATCTCGGTGATGCGCCGCGCCTGTTCGATCTGTCCGACGGTGACGTTACAAAGACCGATTGCCTCGATCAGCCCGTCCCGTTTCAGGTTGGCCAGCGCGCGGATACTGGTCGAAAGCGGCGTGCGTGGATCCGGGGCGTGAAGCTGAAACAGGTCGAGGCGCTCCAGGCCGAGCGCGCGGCAGCTCTGCCCGCAGGCCTCAACGAGATGCTTCGCGCGACCGTCGGCTTCCCATCGGCCGCCGGGCCGCGTCAATCCACCTTTGGTCGCCACTCGGACGCGCGATCGATCGCCGGTCCAGGTGGCGAGAGCGCCGGATATCAGCCGTTCGTTGTGGCCGCGCTCGCCATCGTCCCAGCAATAGGCGTCGGCGGTGTCGAGAAAGGTGATGCCCGCATCGAAAGCAGCGTGCAAGACATCAATGGCGCCTGCTTCATCGCGATCGCGCTCCGTCGACAGGCGCATGCAGCCGAGGCCGATCGAGGGAACGCCTTTGTTCAAGGGCGGCGAAGATTTCCTGCCAGCAATTTCATCCGGGCGACCATGACTGGCGGAATCTCCGGCATGTCGTGCCAGCGGACGCCGGCTGATGGTCTCTCCGCGGTTGGAAAACCCGGCTCTTCGAACCCGTCAACGGCGAAGCCGGCTTCGAATCCCGAGCGGAACAGCGCGCTGATCGGCCGGTGGAACAGCCACTGCGGCTCGGGCTGCCCGATGATGCCTTCACTCTTTCTCGCGAACGGTGAGAGATAGGACGAGACCTTGATGCCCGTGCGCATGACGTGGCGGCCCGCCTCTTCTTCATGCAGCTCCGCGAAGCGCTGGATCGCCGCCGAGTGAAAGCAGGGGTGAATGACTGAGAACACGAAGATGCCGCCTGGTGTGAGCATTCGCGGAAGCGCCGCGAACAAGGGGCGGATCTCAGGCATGTCCATGACCGCCATCGTACAAACGGCCTTGTTGAACCGGTTCGACCCCAGCGACGCAACCGCCTCGGGGTTGGCGGCGTCCACGACGTGGTACTCGACCGCGGCATTCCCGGTCGTGCGCTCACGCGCGCGCCCGATGAACTCTGCACTGTAGTCGAAGGCGACGACCCGCGCGCCGAGGTCCGCCATCCGCCTCGCGAATCGTCCCGCGCCGCATGCGACATCCAGGATGGTGTCTCCGGCACGGACCTCGAGGAGACGTTCAGTCGCTGGCTCGATCAGCAACGTCTGAAAGTCGTTGCCGTCGCCGATCCGGTCGTCCCACCATCGGGCGTTCGCATCCCATATCCGACGATTGTCATCGCCCTGTTCCGGAAACTCCGCGTGCCTGGGCCGGGTAGTCATTCGGTTTGGGCGTGATTATGCCCGGAATCCGTTGACATGAGCCGCACCGCCTCCGTTATTCGCATTTCGCGACAGACAGAGGAGGTTGGCATGGCTCGACGCACTGCAAAGCCGTTCTCGATCACAGCCCTGGCCTTCGCCGCGGCGCTGTGTCCCGCTCTCGCTGGCGCTCAATCAACGCTTCCTGCCGGCGGACCCGACGGCGTGGAGCGGCGGCCCTCGCTACTCGTGAGCATCGCCGCCAGCCCCGTTGGACTTGACGACTGGCGGCGCAGCGACGGGCCCGCGCTCGTCGGGTCGGTGCAGGCTCGTCTCAATCGGCTCTTCGTCCTCGAAGGGGAGGTAACCCGATGGACCGCCGTTGACGTCCTTTCCCTGCTAGGCACGGGATGGTCCTCCTTCTCCCCCGTCAAGCATCGCGAGGTGTGGACGATGGGGAGCAATCTCCTGATTCGCGCAGGGACACAGCGCGTGACGGGTTTTGTCGGCGGCGGACTGGGAGTTCGCTCCGTCCGACAGGACTCGTTGTCCGCGTTCAGCTGCGCTCCGACGCCCGGAGGGCCCTCGATATGCACGGGTGAGACAATTTTTCAGTCCGGACAGCAGACTGACACCAGTCTCACGGAGCAGTTTCTGGTCGGAGGTGAGTTCTGGGTCACTCGACGTCTTGCCGCCTACGGTGGCGCACGCTTCGCATTTGGGGGGGACGACTTTCGAACGACCGCGGGATTTGCACCCCATGTTGGACTCCGCGTGGCATTGCGCACGAGTGACGTGATCCGAGAACCCACTCGTGTTCCTGATCCCACCAGGGCACAAGGAAAAGACGTTCGCATCACGTTGAATGACGGCACGACCCATCGGGGCAAGCTCACAGAGCTAACAGGCTCTGTCGTCACCATCGACGGCAGGACGATGCCGCTCGCGGACGTTCGAAAGATCGAGAAGGTCGGGCATGCAACGAGGAAGGCCGTCGTAATTGGGATGCTTGCGTTCGCGCCAACGGTTTTGGTACTGGGGCCCGCCGCCGACATGGGAATCGGCACGGCGTCGGCCATCACGGCGGCCGGGGTGGGCAGCGGCATCGCCGTCGGCGCCGTGATCGACGCCGTCCGAAAGCCGGGCAACGTTGTTTATATAGCGCCCGGATCGTCGGCCTCGTTCGCCGTCAAGCCGATCCTGACGAAGGATCGCAAGGGCGTTACGTTCGTAACAAACTGGTAACGCCATTGCTGAGCTTGGTGTTACGATATTTGTTTGCGCGCGTCGCGCCACACCCTGAAAGAGGCCATGTCATCGATTGAATTCAAGGCTCCAGGGCCTGGATCCTGGGAGCTCGAACAGACCCACTTTGCGAAGCCGGCCACCCGTTACGCCAGCACGATGGTCTCCGATCCGCTTGCCCGGGGGTTTGGAGAAGGCACGAAGCGATACGGCCTGCTGCTCGACACCCTGCGGATGCGCTTCGTGAACGACTTCTGCTACGGGAAGTTCGTGCCGGTCGGCGCGCCGGACAACGCCGTGGGTGCGCCGCCCCGGCCCATCTTCATGTTGCTGACCCGGCTCCACCCGGAGATTCGCCGCCGCACCGCGTCCGCGCCGGAGGTTTTTTCGAAGAAGCTCTGGCGAGAGGACATGCGCCGGTGGGACGAGGAGATCAAGCCCGACTCGATCAAGCGGAATAGCGAGCTGCAGAAGACACCCGTCGCCGCGCTCGACGATGCGGCGTTCCTGGCGCACCTCGACAAGATCCGGGCGAATGCGACCGAGATGGTCTACCGGCATCACATCTTCACCATTTCCTGCATCTTTCCCGTTGGCCACTTCCTGTCGGAAGTCCAACGCTGGACAGACCTGCCTTCGGGCGAAGTCCTCGGCCTGCTCAAGGGCGCGGCGCCGATCTCGCGCGGCGTTGGCGCGGAGGCGTTCGAACGCCTGCGGGCCGCGCTCGCCGCCAGCGGCATTACCGCAGCCAGCGTCCGCGGACGCCCCGCGCAGCAGATCCTGGACGATCTCCTGTCCAAGGACGGGATCGCGGAGCCGCTGCAGGCGTATCTCGACCAAGTGAGCTATCGCGCGGTCTCGGGATACGACATCAGCGACAAGTACGCGCTCGAGATGGCGGAGATGCTCGTCAGCGCCATCTTCGGTTCTCAAGACCGGGCGGATCGGAACGGAGACTTCACGAAGCGGCGTGACGCACTGCGCGCGAAGATCCCTCAGGCCCACCGCGCTCAGTTCGACGGGTTGCTCGAGGAGGCGCGCTTCATCCATCGCCTGCGCGACGAACGCGGGATTTACAACGACTCGTGGGGCACCGGGCTCGCGCGGCGCGCCATGCTCGAGGCCGGCCGCCGGCTCGTGCAGCGCGGCGTGCTGCCCGAGGCCTCACTCGCCATCAGCGCCAGCCACGATGAGATCGTCGGCCTGCTCAACGGCGAGAAAGAGCCGACCGTCGCGGAACTGCGCCGCCGCGAGGTCTGGCGCGAAACCAAGACGGTGGCGGACGCGCCGCCGTTCCTCGGGCCGGCGCCGAAAGGACCGCCGCCCGTCGATTGGCTGCCCAGGAAAGCGCGGGCCAACGCCCGGGCGATGGATACGGCGATCCGCGAAATCTTCAACGTCCCGGTGCAAAAGGCGGCGCTGAAGTCCGTCGCCGGCCTCCCGGTGCATCCCGGCGTCTACGAAGGGCCGGCCCGGATCATCAACGGCCCGCAGGATTTCAACAGGCTGCAGCAGGGCGACGTGCTCGTCACCCGCAACACGGGCCCCGCGTTCAACGTCGTTCTGCCGCTGCTCGGCGCCATCGTCACCGATCGCGGCGGCCAGCTCTCACACGCGGCGATCGTCGCACGCGAATACGGCATTCCGGCCGTCGTTGGCACGCTTGCGGCGACGACGACGTTCGCGGACGGGGCCCGCGTACGTGTGAACGGCGACCTGGGTGTTGTCGAGCTGGTGGGCGCGGCACGGTGAGGCCCTCCCCGCTCGTTGACGCGCTCGACGAAGGACAGTTCGGAGGCAAGGCGGCATCCCTCGCCCGCTCGCTGCGCGCCGGCCTCCCCGTCCCCCCCGGATTTGCGCTCTCATCGCCACACGTTGAGGCACTGTTCGGCGGCCACACCGAAACGCTGGAGCATCTGCGGACAGAGTTCAACGACCTGTCCGGCCCCTGCGCCGTGCGCTCATCGGCCATCGGTGAAGACTCGGAACAGGCAAGCTTCGCCGGGCAGCACTTGACGATCCTCAACGTGCGCCGCGAAGATCAGGTGGCCGGCGCTGTCCTCCAGGTGCGCGAATCCGCCTACACGGAATCGGCGCGCGCCTACCGGCGGACGCTCGGCATGGACGACGCCCCGCGCGTCGGTGTCGTGGTGCAGCGCATGATCGAGCCGGACTGCGCGGGCGTGATGTTCACGAAGAACCCGCTCAATGGCGCCAACGAGCGCGTCATCGAAGCCTCCTGGGGGCTCGGCGAATCGGTTGTCGCCGGCCTGGTCGTGCCGGACAACTATGCGCTCGATGAACACGGCCGTGTGATGCGTCGCACGGCGGGCCAGAAGGACATCGCGCTGCGCTCGGCTCACGACGGCGGTACCGTCGAGGAAGCCGTCGAAGACGACCTCGTCACCGCCTTCTGCCTCAACGACGACATGCTCTCCCGTTTGCACGATCTGGCCGGGCAGTGCGAGTCTTTCTTTGGCGCAGGGCTGGACATCGAGTGGGCCTTCGCCGGGAACGTCCTCTACTTGCTGCAGTGCCGGGCGATAACACGCAATCGGTGAGCAGGATCAGCCCGAAGCCAGGTCCTCAGGGGGATCCTGTCGGTCTGCCATTCCCGGCGCTCACCGGCATGCTGCTCGCGGCCTCTCTCGCCCCGCTCGGCAGCACGATGATTGCCATCGCCCTGCCCGGCATCGGACGCGACATCGGCGCGGACGTCTCGGACCTCACACCATGGCTCGTCTCGAGCTACCTGATCGCGAGCATTGCGCTCCAGAGCCCGGGCGGGAAACTAGGCGATCTCATCGGCCACGGACGCGCGATCGTCGCGGGCCTGTCGCTCGTCGCGATCGGAAGCGTCCTTGGCGTATTTGGCGGCGACACCCACACGCTGGGTGCCGCGCGCATCCTCATGGCGTCGGGAGGCGCCGCCACCGTACCCGCGACGATGGCGATCCTCCGTAATCAGACGGCCGCGGATCGGCGCGCACGGATCTTCGGACTCTTCGGCGCCTGCATGGGGCTGGCGGCGGCCATCGGCCCGCTGGTGGCGGGCGAGCTCACGCAGCGATTCGGGTGGCGCGCCGTGTTTGCGGCCAACCTTCCTGTCGTCGCGATTTCACTTCTCCTGGTGCTGATGTCGCGAGCCGCGTATACGCGTGCGGCGGACGCACGGCCGGCGTTCGACTGGCCAGGCAGTGCACTCCTTGCCGCCGGGCTCACGCTGACGATTGTCGCGGTGCAGATGTCGACTGCCAGCGCGTGGTGGCTTGGAGGACTTGGCGCAGTCCTCCTCATCGTGTTTCCATTCTGGGAGCGGCGCGCCGCATCGCCCGTCGTCGATTTCTCGCTGCTGAAGCGGAGCGCGTTCTTCGGCGGGGCCTCGATCATCGCCTTGCAGAACATGGCGATGTATCCATTGCTGTTTCAGCTGCCGGTCTTTTTCGACCGGGTGCGCAACCTCGGCGCTCGACCGATGGGCCAGGCGCTCCTGGCGCTGACGCTGGCCATGATGGTCAGTTCCGTGGCGGGCGGACGACTGACGGAGCATATCGGCGCGCGGCTACAGACGCTCGCCGGCTCGCTCGTCGCCCTCGCCGGTTTGTATTGGTTCGCCGATTTCGAGACGGTGCGCGCGCCATCGGACGTCATCCCCGGCATGTTGTTGATGGGCCTGGGGGTCGGCATGACGTCGCCGCCCGCGCAAGCGGCAGCGATGAGCACGGTCGGGCGCGAGCAGGCCGGGATGGCAGGCGGCATCGTGTCGACGCTGCGGTACATCGGCGGCGTGGCGGGCGCCACCGTACTCGGCGCGCTTCTGCGCGACGCGTCCAGTGCCGCATCGCATCAACGGCCGATTTTCGTCTCCGCGGGCGCGCTCATCGCCGCCGCCGCGCTGTCGCTGCTGCTGCCGGCCAGGACTACTTCCGACTCACGTCGCGATCCTGGCGATCGCACGGGATCGAGGTGATACCCGCGCCGTCCATTCCGTAGTATCCGCCTTCAGGCGGACTCGAGGGTCCGGCTAAAGCCGGACACTACTGCTCTCCCGGCTCGAAGGTCCCGCTAAAGCCGGACACTACCGCACCGGCACGCGAACCCATTTTTCAACGCTCGGCCACTCCCGTGCGCTAGGATTCCTGCGCCCCATTGCCCATGAGCGCTCGCACAACGCTCACTCGCCGCGATGTGTTCCGCCTGTTCGCATGTGTCTCTGCCGTCACGCCTCGTGCCCTTCGAGGTCAATCGCAGTTCAACGAGATCCTGATTCGTGGCGGACAGGTCGTGAACCACAACGGGATCTCAGAAGCCGACGTCAGAATCGTCGGCGAGACGATCGCGGAAGTCCGACGCGGCCTGAGACCGACAGCGACGACTCGCGTTCTGGAGGCTCGGGGTCACCTGGTGGTGCCGGGTGGCATCGATCCGCACACGCACCTGCACCCGTCGTTTGTCGACGATATGACGACCGGCTCGCAAGCAGCGCTGGCCGGGGGCATTACGACCGTCGGCACGTTTGCTGCGGCTGGCACGAACGAAACGGTACTGGCGGCCATGGATCGCCTCGCCGAGCGTGTACGCATTGAGGCCATTGCGGACGTGATCCTCCATGGATCATCGTGGCCGCCGGGGGCGGAATTCAGGGCCGCGCTCGAGCCGCTCGCAATGCGGGGGCAGCCGAGTATCAAGGTGTACATGACGCGGCCGGACTTCGGCGGTTTCATGTCCGACGTCATTCAAACGCTCGAAGCGGCACGTGACGCGGGGGTGCTGACGCTGATTCACTGCGAGGATGGTGCCATGCTCGGCGCGGCCGTTCGTCGGCTCGAAGCATCGGGCCAGACATCACTGGAGCACTATGCCGCGAGCCGCCCCGTCGGCGCGGAGGTCGCCGCGACTCAGACTGCGGTCGCGCTCTGCGAAAGCACTGGCGCGCCTGTCTATCTCGTTCATATCTCGTCTCGACGCGCACTCGACGTGTGTCGCGAAGGGCGGCGCAGGCACTTGCCGGTCTATACGGAAACACGTCCTCTTTACCTGCATCTCACCGCGGAGCGGATGGCGGGGCCGGACGCCGCGCTTTACGTCGGCCAGCCGCCGCTCCGGTCGGCGGACGATCAGCAGGCGCTTTGGGCAGGACTGGCCGATGGGACCATTGACGTGCTCGCCACCGATCACGCGCCCTGGACACGCGAGCAGAAGCTCGATCCATCGCTTTCCATCACGCGGCTTCGGCCCGGGATGAGCGATCTCCAGTTCATGTTGCCGATGTATTTCTCCGAGGGCGTGCACAAGCGGCGATTGCCACTGGAGCGATTCGTCGCGACGACCTCGACCAACGCCGCACGCATTTTCGGGCTCTTTCCGCGCAAGGGCATGATCCGTCAGGGTTCGGATGCGGACGTGGTGATATGGGATCCCAAACGAAAGGGAACAGTAACCGCGGCGGCGGACTACTCGCGATCGGACTATTCCGTCTATGAAGGATGGCCCGTGGTCGGTTGGCCTATCACAGCCATTCGTCGCGGTCGCATCGTCTTCGAAGACGGCAAGCTCGCCGGATCCCCAGGCTCAGGACAGTTGTTACCTCGCAAAACTTGGCGTCCGAATTGATGGCGATGTCGTGACGCGGATTTCGCGGCGGACGCCGTCGGGCCGGACGACCCCCAACGCAAACGCACGACGGACTTCGACCGTCCACCCTTCTGGTTCCACGTCGAGGTCGTCGGTAGGTCGAAGCGCCTGGAACGCCACCGTCGTCCAGGTCGCCCGGCGACCGAAGGCGTCGTGAATCTGATTGAGGATTTCGGCCAGCTCGGCCCGAGACGCTTTGCCAGCGGCGGAAACGCGAACGACAAACCAGCGCTGTTCGAAACCCAGTCCCAGGTCAGTGCCGCTTTTGCAGGATCTCGAAACTGATCCGGGGCGGGCGGCGATCAGGTTGGTGATCGCAGCCGTCGACAATTCCCGAGGTCAGGAACGCCAGGGCGAGAATCGTCGGCATGCGGCTTTAGACACCGATCTCAGCCAATTGGCTGACTGGAACCTCTAGCTATCTCACAAACCGCTGCGTCGCGAGGGAGCGCGCGAGCGAGCCACGCGAACGGCCCGTCCACCGTAGCTTCAGCGAAGGTGGAAGCGCGCCGGCGCCGCAGCCTGCCCACCGAAGCGCCTTTGCTTCGTGGATGCGAAGGTGGGGCGCGCGAGAGAGCGTGTCGGGGAGTCCGAGGGGCCAAGCCCCTCGGGTAAGAACTAGACCTGGAAGCTGGCCACCATCGCTGCAAATTGAGCGATTCCGAACGCTATCGCTGTGGCGAAACGAGGCGCGGGGGTCAACCGTGTGCCCCAACGGACGATCGACAGGATACCGAGCCCTGAAGCGATCCCGATGATGATGGTGAGTGCGATCTCGACGCCCGAAAACGTGCCGGAGAAGATCCGCGCGATCCCTAGGATGAACAGCCAGATGTTGATCATCACGCCCAGCCAGAAGGTGAGAATGGGCGCTGCCGCGGACGGCGCGAAGCGCGAGTGCGCGGCAACCAGGATCAGCGCGACCACTGGCGGGATCGCCTGAACGATGTGACGCACGATGGTGCGGCTGACGACGCCGACGCACAGGAGGGCGACGAGCAAGAGCGCCAGCGACACAGCGAGCAGGGGGCGTGCACGCGAGACGTGCGTGTCCGTGCGCAGCGTCCCGGCCAGCCAGATCCCCACGACCAGCGAGACCAGCACGTGGAGAAACTGCACGAGGTTCATAGGACTGGTCCTCTTAGTCTCATTGAGGGGCTGCGCCCCTCGGACTCCCCCACACACGCTCTCTCGCGCGCCGCTCCGCCGGCGCGCTTCCACCTCCGCTCAAGCTACGGTGGACGGGCCGTTCGCGCCTGCCCACCGTAGCAGCGGCGGCGTTCACCGCTGCGAAGGTGGGTGGCTCGCTCGCGCGCTCGCTCGCGGCGCAGCGGTTTGTGAGATAGCTTCTAGCCGTTCATATCCCGGCACCCCTGTTGCTCAAGTCTAAAACAGCGGAGGTGTGAGGCGGCACGCAGACCGGTCCTGGCATGAGGGGGACGCGATGCGCCCGGTTCAGCTCGGAATCCGGGGCACGCGCCTTGCTGTTCTCGTTGAGTGAAAGGAGCACCTCATGAACGAGGACATTCTGAAGGGGAAATGGAAGCAGCTGAAGGGCGAAGTGAAGTCGCAATGGGGAAAGCTGACGGACGACGATCTGGATCGTGCGGAAGGTGACGCCGAAAAACTGATCGGCCGCGTGCAGGAGCGTTACGGCTATCAGCGCGACGATGCGAAGCGGGAGGTTGACGACTTCCTCAGTCGACACAACCTGCCGTAGCTCGCGGAGGCGTTTATCGTCGAAGGGCGATGGCCCTGGCCATGAACTCCCAGACGGGTTTGCCGTAAGGTGGTTCAGGCCGGGCCGCGCCCGCCGGCCAGTCGCCTTCGGTCAGGTAACGGCTCGGTCAGCTCCGAGGCAGAACCCCTCGGAGTGCAGCCAGCACGAGGCCGAGGGTGAATGCGCGTCTATCCGAAGACTCGAAAATCTCGGGAACGGGGTGCGGATCATCGCCTGGCCAAGTTGTGTGTTCAAGCCGTCATCCCTCAACCCGATGCCGGAATAGATCGCCGTCATCGTCAGGACGCGCGCCGAAAATAGGTCACTATCCGTCTTCGTGAAGAGCGCCGTGAAGCCTTTGCCGAGTGGTCCCATGCCGGGCATTGTTGCCGTGAGAGGCAAGATCATCCTGCCACCGGGCGCCAGGGCGTCGAGCCAAGTTCGCTGCGGATGCGTCACACCGGCGCTAACGAGGATCGCATCGAATGATTCACCTGCCAACAACGCGGTAGCGTTTCCCAGCCGGACGTCTACCCACCGCAGTCCGGCAAGATTGGTGCGGGCTTCCGAAGCGAGGTCCGCGTCGACCTCAACGGCAACAACTCGTCCCGGTTCGCCGACGACGTGAGCCATCAGGCCCGAGTAGTAGCCGAGTCCGGCTCCGACGTGCAGCACGCGATCGCCCCGCGCCAGCGTCAATGCGTCGATGGAGGCCGTGACGATGCCAGGAGCACCGTTGAAGAGTTGTCGGGCCGCGTCGATCGCGATCGAGTAGTTGTGGTAGACGTGGCGGGTTTCTGAGTCCGCGGTCGTCCGCGCCCCGCCGGAGTCCGCTTCGCCTCGCACAAGCCATGGTCCGGGCCTGAGGAACCTTTCTCGCGGCAGAAGGGCAAGCGCTTCGACCAGCTGCGGTGTCTTCAGGTTCGCGATGGCCGCGACCTCCTCGGCGAAGAACTGCCGCCGAAGTCCGAGATCCATGGTCATCGCTTCCCGCGTCTGCGCGACTGGCCTTTCTCGATTTCGCGTGTGATCCGGGCGTTGTCGAGCGTCAAGGTTGCAGCATTTGGTGAGCGAACCCACAAATAGCTCACCTTGCCGCCTGGGGCCGCCGCGGAGGTGCGCAGTTCGCCAGCCTCGGCGAGCCGCTTGAGGGTTGTGTGAATAGCTGCGAGCGCGTTGGAGTAGACGGACAGATCGCATCCGATGGCCCCAAGACGGTCGCGGATCTCCGCTGGGGTCATTGCGGTGCCGGCGTTGCGCAGGACGGTCCGGCAGGCGTCCGTCAGCCCCCAGGGGACAGTCGGCGTGAGACCGCAAAGGCGAGTAAGAGTTCCTATCGTTTGTGCCAACTCGCTCAGCCGTTTGTCGACCCGCTGGCGTTCAGCCGCAAGTTGCTCGTACTCTCTCGTCGCCGCGTCGAGAGCACGCCGGTACTCGTCCGCTGACATGCACGTCAGTTTACACATAACGTGCAAGTCGATGTCAAGAGCGCTGGAAGTGCGCCAGGAGATCGAGGAAGGTCGCTACAGGACGGTCAAGCGTGTGTCGTTCTACCGCGCCAGGTACACGGCGAGGTCCTCACGCCCTGCTGCGCGGCTGACGATCGCGTCCGCTGGCATCTGCTCGACCGATGCCCGGTTTGCGAAGTGCAGTTCACGATGAGCGCCCGGCGGAGCGGCAAACTGCCTTCCCACGATGTAGAGCCATTCGTCCTCGACGTAGAGTGGCAGTCCGCGCTTGGACAAGTGGAGAACCACGGCAACCGCTGCCGGCCAAGCGTCCCGCGAGTCGATGCGGACAAGCGGCCGCTCGATGTTGCTGGTCCGAAGAAATGCTTCAACCTCCCGTGCAAGCGTTTCGGCCGCCGCATCCGACTCGCGAAAAACAGGTGGCCGGGCGGCACCGCTGACCAGCGCCGTCGCCATCAACACGACCGCCGGGATCGCCACCATCAACTGTGCACGGCTCCCGAACCTGCGCTCCAACATCCGAACCATCCACGCGACGATCACGATCGAGGCGACCAGGCCAATGACCGAGATCCACGCGACCAGGTAGAACTCCATGGCCTGGCGAATCGCACGGACGGCAAAGACTGCGACGAGCCACTGCGTCAACGGGATGGCCGCAAGCACGGTCAGGAGCCGATCGCGGTTCCGGACGCTCGTGACGATCACCACGACGAGCAGCACGCACTGAAGAAAGAACACCAGTGCCTGCACGCCCGGTGACGCCGTGATGCCGGCATCGAATGCCCTGGCCAGGGCGAGCGACGTCACCGCCGCCTGTTCGCGCAGCGCCGCCCAGGCAACCGTCCACGACTGTTTCGCGAGATTGTCGGGCGCAAAGAACTCGATCAGCCACTGAATGTTGCCGGGGCGGGATATGGCCGCTTCATACAGCGGCAGCATCCAGCACACCGCCAGAACGGCCGCCGTCGCCACTCGCGTGTTTCGAGACGCGGGCTTCCGTTCGGCGCGCCTGCGCGCGACGAGCACGACCCCGCCGAGCGCCGCGATCGGCGCCCCGTAGCCAACGTGCGTCTGGACGATGGCCGACGCAAGGAAAGCGACGAGCGGCAGACCTGTCGAGCCGCCGAACGCCAGTGGCACCGACATGAACGTCAAGAGCGCGAGCGGGAGCATCGGGATGATCGGGTTCCACTCGTTCGTGACGACAAACGGAGCGCCGACCGAGACGTAAACCGCCAGGAGCGCCGCCGCCGCTAGAGCGGTCAGTGATCCGAGCAGCCGTTGAATGGCAAGCACCAATGCGACGGCCGTCACGGTATTGACCGCCAGGGCAAACAGGTTGAGTGCCGGGCCGCGTTCACCAAACAGCTCGTAGAACGGCAACGCGAGATAAAAATACGCCGGGCCGGGATGGCTCCATCCGAAGAGCGAGTAGGGTCCGAGGAACTGGACGCCACGAGCAGCCTGCAGAACGCGCAGTTCCAGCGCCGCGCCATCGCCAGTGAACAGGACGTCGGGGACGCCGCGCTGCATGAACTCCCATGCGGCGGGTAGCAATGGCGCTACCGCGATGATGGCGAGAATCGCCGACAGTCGACGATCGATCCGCTGTTCCAGTGGCTACCCCGTCGGCGGCCACTGTAACCTAACAGACCCTGATGGGTTTACTTCACCGTGGTGAGGGTCACTTCCATCTTGATCACTTCGCCTGTGAGGCTATCAGTGGCCGACGCGATTTCGGCAGTCTGGCCATCCTTCAGGTACGAATTTCCGTCGAGTTTGTAATTACGGAACGCCGGACGGCCCGCCTGCTTCTGATCGTCGGGGTACGGAGAGGAAGACTCGACATTCACGCTCACCAGGTAACGACCGTCGTCCTGCAATGTCACAACAGCGAAGATATTGGTGCCGATGCTCTTGTAGCTCGGGCTGTCTTTCGTGCCGACGGCGACGCCCGCGATCGGCAGTTCGGCGCCGATGCGCAAGACTTTCGGCTGCCCGTTGGCGACGGTGAGAAGCACGTACGGCTGATTGGCGACCCGCTTGTCGCCGTTGAAACGCGACAGCACGACCTGCAAGCGCGCAGTCGGCGCCGGGCTCTTCGGTGACGCG
This sequence comes from uncultured Acidobacteriota bacterium, assembly GCA_963825245.1. Taxonomy (GTDB): domain Bacteria; phylum Acidobacteriota; class Vicinamibacteria; order Vicinamibacterales; family CAVVIG01; genus CAVREM01. The sequence continues at coordinate 235,609 of CAWGSJ010000003.1, read as the reverse complement.
ACCGGCGCCGGCTTGGCCGCGGCCTGAGCCGTTTGCTGGGAGGCTTGATCCTGCCCGGCCGCCGCAGCGGTACCGAGCATCACGATGACCGCTACCAGAGCTACTCGATTCATTTGGACTCCTCATTCGAACGAACTGCTCGTGCCAATCGGCATCATCTCGATGGGTGGCAGCGAAATCGGACCCGGGGGCGAGAGCTCGGTGGCCACTGGCAGACCCGCCGGCACGAGCTCGAACTCGAATCGGCCAGCCTGGGCGGCAGACAGTAACTGTTGGATTGCGATGATCTCGTTTCGCGGAACGAGCGCAGGCGGTCCCTCCCCTTGCCGAAGTGCCACCGCCGGCGCCGCATCGGACGACGGCGTGGGCAGGCCTGGTGCAGGCACGGGCTCACGCATCGCGGCGGCGGGCATCAGGCGTTCAGGGGCGGTGAAGATCAGAACACCGACCACCAGGACCGCCGCTGCGGCAAGAGCCGGCAGGACAAGACGAACGGACCTCCACTCTCGATCGTCGGCGCCTGCGGCGATTCGCTGTCGAACGCGCGCCACGAACTCGGGCGAAGGCTCGACCGCCATCATCGACGCGAGCGCGTCCTGAATGTCGTCGGCCGCTTCTACTTGCTGCTTCTCGTCCATTGCAGTGCGTCCTTCAACCGCTGGCGTCCCAGGAACAATCGCGACTTGACCGTGCCGGCAGGCACGCCCAGGAGCTTCCCGACTTCGGCGGCGTCGTACCCTTCGATGGCGCCGAGGACTATGACCACGCGCAGCTTCTCCGGCAGTGCGTCGATCGCCGCCCAGAGCTGCTGGCTGCGCTCGCGTGCCAGGACGTCTTCCTCGGTTGAATGCGTCGGTGGTGCGTCCGCATTCGCGTCGCGTGCCTGACGCCGGCTATCGCCCCGCCGGCGATCCAGCGCCAGCCGCCACGTCATCCGCACAAGCCACGCGCGAAATCGATCGCGATCCCGCAGCTTGCGGAAGCTCTTGTAGGCTTTCGCCAAGGCTTCCTGAGCGACATCCTCGGCATCCTCACGGTGCCGCAGGACGCTGTATGCCACGCGGAACGCGAGCCTCGACGAGTCGGCCAGACGAGCCTCGAATTCGCGTTCGAGCGCCCCGTCCACGTCTACGACACCCAGCCAAACCGCCAGGTCATTCGTCACGGCTGCGTCATATTAAAGACTGCAGTGCCGACCCTCAAAGGGTCGGCCTCCATTTGGCAAGACGCCGCCGCCTCGTCAGGGGTTCACCTGACTGGCCAGCACCCAGGGAAGCGAATCGGTGTAGAGTGTGCACGGCCTGCTCCAGTCCGGCCGCGCAAGAAAAGTGTTAAGAAGGAGCGAATATGTGCGATCAGGATCATTTTGACCATGACCTCGAAGGAGTACGAGGCGCGGGGACTCGTCACGCGCCGGCAGTTCGGCGTGCTCGTCGGCGCGGGCGTCGCGATGATGCTGCCCAAGGTGGTGAATGCCGTGGCGGTGACCGACGCGGAAGTGACCGTGAAGACGCCGGACGGCACCTGCGACGCCTACTTCGTGCATCCGGCCAGCGGCACGGCGGCAGGCGTGCTGTTATGGCCCGACATCTTCGGCCTGCGGCCGGCAATGCGCCAGATGGGCAAGCGCCTTGCGGAATCCGGCTACTCAGTGCTCGTCGTCAACCCGTTCTATCGCGCGCAGAAAGCCCCGACTGCCGAAAAGGGCGCCGCGACCGAAATCAAGGCGTTGATGCCGTTGATGCAGGCGCTCAACGAGACCACGCACATGGCCGACGCGAAGGCGTTTATCGCCTGGCTCGATCAGCAGCCGTCGGTGGCGAAGAATCGCAAGGTCGGCACGCAGGGCTACTGCATGGGCGGTCCGATCGCGTTCCGCACCGCAGCGGCCGTCCCGGATCGCGTTGGCGCGGTCGCCTCGTTCCATGGCGGCGGGCTCGTCGACCCGAAAGGGCAGCCGAACAGCCCGCATCTGCAGGCGTCGAAAACCAAGGCGCAGTTCCTCATCGCGATCGCCGAGAACGACGATGCGCGGGCGCCGAAGGACAAGGACGTACTGAAGGAGACCTTCTCCGCGGCCAAGCTGCCGGCGGAAATCGAGGTCTACAAGGGCGCGCACGGCTGGTGCCCGCCTGACTCGGGGGTCTACAGCCAGCCGGAGGCCGAGAGGGCGTGGACTCGCTTGCTCGCCCTCTACGGCAAGGCTCTCGCCTGAGAGGCGCGTGAAAGCAGTCGTCTCCTTTCTTCTGCTCGCGGTCACGGCCGCCTCAATTGCCGTGTCCGGTCAATCAACGGTCCGGCAGCCGGCGGCGTCGGCGCGTCAGGGCGGCACGCTTCCAAGGACACCCTGGGGTGAACCAGATCTCCAGGGTGTCTGGAACTACGGCACCATGACGCCGCTCGAGCGGCCGGCGCAGTGGGCGGGCAAAGACGTCCTTACAGAAGACGAGGCCGTTGCCTACGAGAAGCAGACGGTCTCGCGCCGCGGCGACAACGACGCGGTCACGGCGGGACCGGACTGGTGGGAACTGCAGAACAACGTCCTGAAGAATCGCCGCACGTCGCTGATCATTGCTCCGGTCGACGGCAGGATTCCCGCCCAGACCGCCGAGTACCAGGCGCGTGCCGCAACGGGACGCGGCCGTGGACGCGGCGGCACCATCACGGATCCCGAGAATCTCGCGCTGCAGGACCGCTGCATCGCCTGGCCTGCTGCCAGCCCTCCCTATCAACCAACCGTCTACAACAACAACGTCCAGATCGTGCAGACGCCGCGCCACGTCATGCTGCTGAGCGAGATGATCCATACCGTGCGCATCGTGCGCATGGACGGCAGTGCGCACGGCACGCTGCGCACGTGGTACGGCGACTCGCGCGGCCGCTGGGACGGTAACACGCTCGTCGTCGACACGACCAATTTCAACGGACGGCTGAATTTCCGCGGCACCGGCGAAGACCTGCACTTGATCGAGCGCTTCACGCGTACCGGGCCGGACACGCTGGACTATCAGTACACGGTGGACGATCCGCAGGTCTGGACGAAGCCGTGGACCGTCCGCCTCGACATGTCGCGGATCGACGGCCTCGTGTACGAGTTCGCGTGCCACGAGGGGAACGCCATTAGCATGATCGGCGCGCTCAAGGGCGCCCGCCTCGCGGAGCAGGAAGGACGCGGCTCGCCGCGATAACTGTCTGGAAGCTATTTCAAACTGCGCTGCGAGCGAGCGCGCGAGCGAGCCACGCGAACGGAGCGCGCCGGCGCAGCGGCGCGCGAGAGAGCGTGTCGGGGAGTCCGAGGGGCGGAGCCCCTCGGGCAATTACGAACAGGTTAACGCCTTCTTTGGATCGTGTGAGTAGATCGAAACCATCCGCCACCCGGTCTCGTTCTTGAGCAAGGTGTAGGTCCACCCGAACTCGGCCATCACGGCGCCGTCGGTGAGGTACCGAATGCCGCGGCCGCTCACCACGGCGACGTTCGGCGCGAGGATGCAGACGTTGCGGCCCGGCATCGGCATCTGCGATCGACCATAGTTTTTGGAGACCAGCGCCTTTCGAGTTTGGGGAAACGACGATTTCATCTGGTCGATGGTCGCGTGCCCCTGGTTGCTCAACTGTCCAAACGGGTGATAGATGCGCGAAGCCAGCTGATCGATCTCCCCCGCCGACCACAATTGCCAGTACTGGTCCATGAAGGCGTTGACTTCCTTCTTGAGGGCCTGCTCGTCAACCGGCGCCGCCTGCTGGGCGGACAACGACGCAACCATCGTCACTAACACGAGGCCGAGCAAAACCCGGCAACCAGTCTTCGTGGACATCTCTCAGCTCCTTCAGCACAGCTCATCCTGGCCGTGCGCTTCTCAACAGTCGAGCTTGATCGGAACCCTGCCCGACCCGACCGCGTAATGATGAGCCATAACGTTTGATTTCGCTGCAGATTGTGCACCCGTTTTCCACCGATCTGCGGCGCAAGTCTCGCGATCTCCCGGGCACTATTCGTGCTCTGTGCGTGTGGATCGATCTCCCGCGGCCTACCTCGACGGCAGGCGCGGAACACCACGAGGAGCGTTCCGATATGGCGAAATGGTTTTTGCGATTCCTGATGGTGGCCGCACTGGTGCTGGCCGGCGCCTCGAAGGCGGCGGCCCAGGCGTCCCTGACGACGAGCTCGCCGTCCTGGGAGCTGTCGGCGGGTTATCAATTTTTTCACCTGCCAGAGATGGACTTCCCGTTCGGACTCGGCATTGATGGCGCGATGCACTTCGGCAAGTTCGGCCTCGTCGCCGAAGGCGGATGGGCGCTGCACGCCGAAGAGGACGACGACGACGACGTCACGGATTTCGAGTTCACGACGAACATGTGGCACCTCGCCGCCGGTCCGCGGTTCACCGGTTTCGGTAGTGGACGGCTCTGGCCGTACGGGCAGGTCCTGGTCGGCGTGGCCATCGCCCACAGCAGCCTCGAGCTCAACCTCGACGACGAGAGCGAGACGGAAACGGCGTTCATGGTGCAGCCCGGCTTCGGCGTAACGCTCGTCGCCGGCGACGGGTGGGGCATCTTCGCCCAGGCCGATTACCGCCGCACGTTCTTCGACGAGGACGAGGACGCCGATCCCAGCATCAACAACGGGTTCCGCATATTCATCGGGGCGCGGATGATTCTCGACTAGTCCATCCGAGGGGCTGCGCCCCTCGGACTCCCCCACACGCTCTCTCCCGCCTTCGCCAAGGCTACGGCGGGCAAGCGCGTGATCGCTACTCTCCGACGGTCATGCCCATCTGCGCGGCCACGAACGCCCACTGGTCCGCGCAGCTCGGCGATCCGCTTGTCGGTCGGCCGATAGCCGTGCGAACCGCCGCGTCTCGACCCGGATGAGCACCGGCTTGCCGCACGCCTGCGCCGCCTGCATCGCGGCCGTGAACTTGAACGAGTGGCTCGGCACGACGCGATCGTCGTGATCGGCGGTCGTCACGAGCGTCGCCGGATAGCACGAGCCCGGCTTGACGTTCTGCAGCGGCGAATACTTGATGAGGAACGCGAACTGCGCGGCGTCGGACGACGAGCCGTACTCGGTGACCCAGGCGCGGCCGCCGGTGAACCTGTCGTATCGCAGCATGTCCATGACGCCGACTTCGGGCAGCGCGACGGCGAACAGATCGGGACGCTGCTGTTCGACGACACCAACCAGCAGTCCGCCGTTCGAGCCGCCCCATGCGCCCAGCCTGGCCGGTGACGTGTAGCGTCTCCTTGATCAGATGCTCGGCGACCGCGATGAAGTCGTCGAACACGTTCTGCTTCTTCTCGAGATGCCCCGCCTTGTGCCACGCTTCGCCGTACTCCGCCCCGCCGCGCATGTTCACGGTCACCCAGATGCCGCCCATTTCCAGCCACGCCGGCACGTCCGAGCGGTAGGTCGGCAGCGTGCTGACAGAGAATCCGCCGTAGCCGTACAGCATCGTCGGATGGCTGCCGTCGAGTGCCAGGCCCTTGCGCGACGTCAGGAAGATACGGCACGCGCGTACCGTCTTTCGATGTGGCGAAGAGCTGTCTCGTTTCGTACTGGCTCGCGTCGATCGGCGGTGCGGGCGCCTCGAACGGCGTCCGCGACTTCGACGCAGGGTCGTATGAGTAGACCGTCGTCGGCGACAGCGGCGAGCTGAACTGGTAGAAGATCTCCGGCGAATCCTCGCGTCCTCCGGTCGACACGACGGTCCCGGCGCCCGGCAGCGAAACGTCCCCCTCTGGCGTTCCGTCCAGCGTAAACAGCGACAATCGGCTCTGCACGTCGACGAGATACTGCGTGACGATGCGACCGCCGATGAGGTTGACGCTCTCGATGGCCTCCTTCGCCTCGGGCACGACGGTCTTCCATCCCGACGGCGACGGGTTCGTGATGTCGAGCGCGATCACCTTCCGGTTGGGTGCGCCGCGATCGGTTCGCACGTACAACACCGACCCCTTGTTGCCGAACGCGTTGAACTCCGCGTCGTCGTCTTCGACGAGCGGCTTGACCGGAGGCCGCGAGGTTGGGCCGCTTCGGATCGCCCAGATCGGCGTAGTACAGGCGGTTGTTGTTGTCGGATCCCTTGGCCATGGAGATCGACCAGGTACTTGCCGTCCTCGGTGGTCGAACCGCTGATGAACCAGGTCGGCAGGTCCTTGCGTTCGTAAATCAGCCGATCCTCGGACTGCGGCGTGCCGACGCGGTGGTAGTAGAGGGCCTGGCCCGGACAGCGCGGCCTCGAGCGCCTTGCCCTGCCGGCGGCTCCGGGTAGCGTGAGTAGAAGAAACCCTTCGAGTCCGCGGTCCAGGAGAGATCCGAGAACCGCATCCACTTCACATCGTCGCCAAGGTCTTTCCCGCCGTCCACCTCACGCACGTGAATCGTCCGCCAGTCGGCGCCGCCTTCGGACATCCCGTACGCCATCAGCTCTCCGTCCGGCGATGGCGCCCACTGCGCAAGCGATAACGTGCCGTCTGGAGAAACGACGTTCGGATCGAGCACCAGCGACGGCTCTGACGTGAGGCTGGCGCGGACGTACAGCGGCGCCTGGCGCTGCAGCCCGCTGTTCTTCGTGTAGAAGTAGCGGCCGCCCTCGCGTACCGGGACCCCGACCTTCGGATAGTCCCAAAGCTCGGTGATCCGCTGCTTGAACCGGGCGCGCATGCGGTAGCTTTTCGAGATAATCGAAAGTCACCCGGTTCTGCGCGGCCACCCAGTCGGCGACGGCGGGCGAATCGAGGTCTTCCATCCAGCGATAGGGGTCGGGGACCTTGGTCCCGAAGTAGTCGTCGACGACATCGCCCTTGGCGGTAGTGGGATAGGTCATGGTCGGCTGCGGCCGCTCCTGACATGCGACTGCCGCGAGGATCGAGCACCGCAGTTGCGGTGGAGGCTGTGAATCGCATCACACGCTCCAGATCTGAAGTGGCTGCGGTATTATCTTCCTTCCATTCCCGAGTCTGTCCGCATGTTTGCCTGGAGGTTTGTATGACACGTTCTGCACTCGCCTTCGTCGCGGTTCTCGCGGCGTCGACCGGCGTTTTGGCTCAGAGTCCCGACATCGACACCCCGCTGCTCGCCGCGCCGGCCAACATGCGCGAGGGAGCGACGGTCGTCAAGTGGAAGGCCGACTTCACCTACGACACGCTGAAGAAGGGCACCAACCGGCTGGTCTGCTACGACCGCTCCGGCCAATCCGGGTCAGCAGCCGTTTTCGCTCGAGTGCACCAGCATCGCCAACCTGGACCGCGTCGCCCAGAACATGAAGTTCGAGGCGGCGGCAGACAAGGGGAAGGCGCTGTTCGAGGCCGCCGAAAAGGACGGCACGCGCGTGAAGCCCGAGTTCGGGTCGGTGTTCTACAACCTGGGCGGCCCCGAGCGCGAGAAGGCCCGTCCCCACACCACCGTCGCGGTCCCAGGCGCGACGGCGCAATCGCTGGGGCTGCCCGACAACAACAAGCAGGGCGGTGTGTGGATCATGAACGCCGGCACGTCGACCGCGCATCTGATGATCCCGGGGTTACTCCGATCCGAACGCAGCCGTCCGGGAGTCGGTGAGAGCCCATACGCCATCCTGATGCTGCCGGTGTCGTCGCGTTGGCCGCGGCGCAGAAGCCGCAGACGTTCACCGGCACGATCTCGGACAGCATGTGCGCGCGGGGCGATCATTCGAAGATGCGCATGGGCTCCAACGACGCCGAGTGCACGAACGCCTGCGTCGAATCGCACGGCGCGGCGTACGTCCTGTTCGACGGCAAGGTGAGCTACACGCTGAAGGGCAAGCAGCCGCTCCAGAAGCTCGCCGGGCAGAAGGTCCAGGTCGTCGGGAACGCTGGACGCCAAGACCAGCACGATCCAGGTCGACTCGGTCAGCGCGGCGAAGTGATCGTCTGGCTCGCGGAGGGTACGGAGCTAGACGGTTCAACACGGAGACACGGAGCAACGGAGCACGCACGGAGGATGTCACGCCGCAGCGCGCGACCGCCCCGCGCAGCGGGGCGCGCTTGCTGTCTTCTCCGTGTCGTCTCCGCGTCTTCGTGTCTCCGTGTTGCATTTTCTATGTGCTCTCCGCAACCGTGCGCGATCGCGATCAGTTCTCCAATCCGAGCGCCCAGCGGATGCCGCCCGTCAGGTGCGCCCGGAACGCCGAGTCGTTCGTCCAGGTCTCAGGCAGGTGGCCGAGCGACGTGTAGAACACGCGGCCCTTGCCCCAGTTCCGCCACCACGACTGCGGGTAGTCGCCGCCCTTCTTGACGTTCGCGCGCGGCGCGAGGCCCTCGAGGCTGCTCCGCTCGGTGTCGAAGGCTGAGCAGCACGTGCACGCGGTCGCGTGAGAAGCCCATCGGCGCCTTGAAGTCGCCGGGCGACGAGAGGTTGAGCTCGGGAGTCGCGCGCGTTCCACGGCGCCGTCGCGAACGTGTAGAACTCCTCGGCGATCGGCCAGCTCGACCCGAACATCCGCGTCGCCGGATGCTTGTTGTCTTCGACCTTGAGCACGCCGACCCGCCGCTGGTTCACCGGCACGTCGTTGCCGAGCAGCGGCGTCGAAATCGACTTGAAGTAGTAGGCGCCCAGCATCTCGCCGTACTCCGGGAAGTCGTACATCATCACCGTCGCGCAGTGGACGCCGATGAACGCCTTCCCGTTCCGGACGAAGTCCACGATCGCCTTCTTCTGCACCGGCGTCATGCCGATGTCGCCGTTGGCCATCATCATCAGCCCGTCGAACTGATTCAGGTACGCGGCCGTGAAGAAGGTCAGATCCTGCTTGCCGACGCCCGGCTCGTAGCCCTTCAGCGTCGTGACGTCGAACCCGCCGGACTTGCCGTACACGACCGCCTGCTCCTCGGCCGCCGGCAGGCTCGGCATGGCCATGCGAGCCGGGCGCGCCGACGCCTGGATAGGTCAGGAAGAGAACCTTCTTGCGCGCACCAGTCGCCGCGCCCTGCTGGCCCTGCACGGCCAGCGACGCACCGGCGATGACGAGGAGAACGAATACAGTCCAGGTGAACGGCTTGACGGCATGTCGCATAGTCACAACTCCAATGATGACGCGGCGCTCGGACAGTTTAAATCTGAAATTTCACGATCCTCTTACGAGGACGGGATCAGACCGATACCTGCCTGGAAACAGACGCTTCAGATCCGCCACCTTCGGCAGGTCGTTGACCATGATGTAGGGATCGTGCGGGTGGCGCGTCAGGTAGTCCTGGTGGTAGGCCTCGGCCGGATAGAACGTGCGGTCCCGTTCGATGGTGGTCACGATGCGATAGGGAAACACGCCGGCGCCGTCGAGCTGCTCGACATATGCTTTCGCGATCGTCGCCTGTTCCTCGTTGGTCGGGAAAATCGCTGAACGGTACTGCGGACCGGCATCCGGCCCCTGCCGATTGAGCTGAGTGGGATCGTGCGCGACGGAGAAATAGATCTGCAGCAGCGCGCCGTAGCTGATCTGCCGCGGGTCGAACGTCACCTGCACGGATTCGGCGTGGCCGGTCGTGCCCGTCCCGACCAGATCGTACGCCGCGGTGCGCTTCTCGCCGCCGGCATAGCCCGACACGGCGCTGATAACGCCGTTGGTGTGTTGATAGACGCCCTGCACACCCCAGAAACATCCCCCCGCGAGCACGGCAACATCGACCTCCGCGCTGCTGCGGCCCGCATCGACCGCGGGCGCGGGAACAAGCCGGGGCGCTTCCTGCCGCGCCTGGAAGAGGCTTCGTCCCTGTCCTGCCGCGAACACGACCGCCACGACCGATAGCCCAAGCGCGACACCCATCGTTCTAGTCATAAGCCTGTGCTCCAGAGACTATTATGCCGCTTGTGAATTGTGCCTGAACTGCCCGAGGTCGAGCGCGTGCGGCAGAGCCTGGAGCGCGCGATGAGCGGCGCGCGCTTCGATCGGATCCTGCTGAACCGCCCCGATCTGCGGCGGCCCTTCCCCGCCGGCTTCGCCCGCCGGCTTCGCCGCCAACGCGTCCGGGAGCTGACCCGCCGCGGAAAGTATCTGCTCGCGGTGCTGTCCTCCGGCGACACGCTCGTCATCCATCTTGGAATGTCTGGTTGGCTTCGCGCCGAACCGACCGCGGCGCTGAAGAGACGTCGCGACCCCGACGACGATCTCGAGCATCGCCACGACCACGTCGTGTTCACCATGTCGTCCGGGATGACAGTCACGTTCAACGACCCCAGGCGGTTCGGCGTCATGGACCTCGTGCCAGCCAATCGGCTGGAAGGACACGAGCCGTTCGGCCGGATGGGCCCCGAGCCGCTGTCGCGCGCCTTCGATGCAAGAGCCTTGGCCAACCGCTGCGCCAATCGACGCGTCGCGCTCAAGGTCGCGCTCCTCGACCAGCGGATCGTCGCCGGCATCGGCAACATCTACGCGAGCGAGGCGCTGCATCTCGCCAGGCTGTCGCCGTTCCGGCCGGCCGCGACACTCACCACCGCGCAGGGCGCGCCTCGCCCGGGCGCCGAACGTCTCGCGGCGGCGATCAAGGCGGTCCTCAAGCGCGCCATCAGGCTCACCGGTTCCGACCGGTATCGGGGCTCGAGGTTTCGTGTCTATGACCGAGAGGACCAGCCGTGCCCGACCCCCGGCTGCCGCGGGCTGATTACACGGGCGTGGCAGGCGGGACGCTCGACGTTCTACTGTCCGGCGTGCCAGCGATAACCCTGCAACTTCCACTACCTGCGGATTGTGGGCAGTTTCCATGCAGCCGCGGATGGCTTAGTGGTATAAACCTGTCACCGTTCTCAATCGTCTAATCGCGCAAGAGCATTTTTTTGCCCGGGGGCCGTATGGCTGCGACGCGCGTGCGTGAACGTCTGTGGTCGCTCGAGCGTGATGAGGTCGTGATCCATGCGAACCTCGAGCGGACACGATCCGGCCGATGCACCCTTCAGTTGGCCACCGGCGACCGCGTCTTCGCCAAGAGCCATCATGAAGAGGTGCTGCCGGCGTTGACGCTGAGCAACCAGATCTGCGTCGAACTGTTGAGCGAGGGATGGCGCAGCGAGTCGTAATCTTACCCGAGGGGCTTCGCCCCTCGGACTCCCCGACACGCTCTCTCGCGCGCCGCTGCGCCGGCGCGCGCCGTTCGCGTGGCTCGCTCGCGCGCTCGCTCGCGACGCGCAGGTCAGCATATGAATGCCAACGGATTTCTGACTCGGGACACATAGTTCGGGCAACGTCAGGTTTGTCGGCCGGATGCCATCCTCGTCATCACGACGATCGTTCCAGCTGCCCAAACTGCGTAAGCCTGCGCAAAAGCAGACGTTCACTCGGCCGCGTCGGCGGCACATAACCTGCACGGTAACGACGCCATGTCCGGAGTCCGGCGCAAGCTTCCGCTCGCCCTGCTGATCATCGCCATCGCGCCGGCCGCATCCGTCTCGGCGCAATCGCCCGGATGGGTACGCGTCGTCAAGGAGCCGGCTCCAATCCGCCGCTGGTTCCGGGCGCCGGTGACGGACGTCCTGGCGATGGTCGCGCCGGGAACAACCCTCGACGTGCTCGACCAGGAACGCGACTGGTACTGGGTCGTCGCGCCGCCCGATGCCCACGGCACCAGGCGCGCGGGATGGATTCGCGTCAACCAGGTCGAGGCCCTTTTCTCGCGCCCGGTCCCGGCGCCGCGCACGCCGGCCACGCCGCAAGCGAATCCGTCAGCGGACAGCGCCGCGGCAATCGCATCGATCGCTGAAGACAAAGTCATCATCACGACGCGGGACGGGTCGACGGAGGCTGGCGGGAACCCCGCCACCGCATCGGCGCATATGTTCGAGGACGTCCACTTCGATCGAGATCGCTACGGCATCGGCGCCGAGGACATGGGCCCGCTGACCGCCGTCGTGGCCGCGCTCAAGGCCGATCCGGTTCTCGCCGTCAACATCGAGGGCTATACCTGCAACCTCGGCACGCCCGCCTACAATCTCGCGCTCGGCGTCCGCCGCGCCAACACCGTCAGGGACTATCTCGTGAGCCAGGGCATTGCGGCCGACCGGCTGCACAGCGTGAGCCTCGGCGAGGCGCAGCCGAAGCACGACAACGCGCACGAAGGCACCCGACGGCTGAACCGGCGCGTGGCGCTGGTGCCCGAGGCGAAGCGCGAGCGGCTCCTCCCGTAGGGCGGACCTCTCAGGTCCGCCGGACGCTCAAAATCTCAATCACGCGGCATACTCCTCGGGACATACTGTCCTGCCGTTTCGAGGAGCCCTCATGAAATGGATTCTGTCCGTCCTGATTCTCGCCGCGATGCCGCAGCAGCCTCCGCCGGCCGTCGACATGACCGCCGCCGAGAAAGAGTTCCAGCAGATGCTGACCAACGTGGTCCTGGAGGGATTCTTCACGGTCGGCAACGGCACCGAGCTCTTCCCCGATCGCTACGTCATTGACAGCGTGACGAAGGTGAAAGACGGCGTGTGGAGGTTCGCGGCGCGCGTCCAGTTCAACAAGAAAGACATGGCGATCGCGATTCCCGTGCCGGTGTTCTTCGCCGGAGACACGCCGGTGATCTCGCTCACGCGACAGGCGATCCAGGGGCTCGGTACCTACGACACCCGCCTGGTGATCTACAAGGGTGGCTACGCAGGCACGTGGGGAGGCGGCGAAACCGGCGGCAAGATGTTCGGCAACATCGTCAAGAACCCCTAATCCTCACGGCAGCGTCGTCGCGAGCTTGAACTTCGTGTGGCCGTTGAGCCAGTTCGCGCCCACATAGACGACGAGCTCGCGCGGCGTGGAAATAGTCAGGAAGCCCTCGGCCCGCCCGTTGTCGCCGGTGAGCGTCATGCCGCCCCCGTACAGTGTCAACCTGGCGGGCGCGTCCCACGTGAGCACGAGTTGCATGTCGCCCGTAGTGGGCACTGTGACCCGGATCATTCGGCACGGCTCACATCTGGCGCCGTCCACGTCGTATGACAGGTCGTTCGGCGCAAGTGGCGCGGGCTCGATCGAGTCGCCAGCCGTCAGCCGCACGATCCGCTGGATCGGCGCATCGACGTCCGTTGATGAAGTCGCATCGAGTTCACGCGGCTCGTACTCGGCCTTGGTGATGCCGAGACGCGCTTGCGGCGTGGGCAGCGCCCCAAGCTGAAAGATGCCATCGACGTTCGCCATCGTGGAGAATCCCGTCCCACGGTCCGTGATCATGGCGTCGAGAACGCCCCCTTGACCCGGTTCGCGGACGCGTCCTGAGATCACGAACGTCCCGGGCGGCGTCGCCGTGACCGTCGTGACTGCATTCTTGTTCGAAAACCTGGCACTCACGAAAGTACGGCCGAAGCCGACAACCGTGACCAGGCCTGTTGTCGACGATGTCACCACGCGGCGATCACCGACTATCCAAACGGTTTCTCCCGACACATCCTTTGTCGTCCCGTCGTTGTAGCTTGCCGACGCGGTCAGCTGACTCGTTTCACCCACCGCGGACAGGGTGACGTTGCCGGTCAGCGTGAGGCCCACAACGAACGGTGCTGGTGGCGGAGGCGGGTTCGGCGAGGGCGACATCGGCGGGCCTTCGTTCCTGTCGTCACAGGCGATGCCTGACAGACCGAGAACACCCATCAACAGGACGCACCGGGCCGTCGAGCGTGTCATGGCCGATCCTCCCGCTTACGAAAGCGAGATTGTCCGGGCGGAACCGGCATTGGCCTCGTGGCGTCCGCCTTCAGGCGGACGTTCTGGACGTCTCGTAGCGTCCGCCCTTAGGCGGACGTTTTGGACGTCCGGCTAAAGCCGGACGCTACGGAGTGACGAAAGCCGGACGCTACCGGACGCCAACCCCACGCCCGCCGGCAGCGTCCAAAGGCGTGATGTATGCGTCAGCGTAGCGCATCGGCGAAGTCGCCACGCGCCTGGCCCTCGGGGCGACTCGGCGGACGTGTTCTGGATGTTGATGAATCAGGGCCGCACGCTGGCGATCATCGGAACGATCGCCGGCGGGTCATCAACCACAAAGGACACTAGGGACACAAAGGAATTTAGGGTCTTCCTTTGTGTCCTTTGTGTCCATTGTGGTGAATCTGAGGACGGGGCTACGCGGTAATGCGAGCCGGCGTCGGCTCGTCGCACGAGCTCGACACGCGGCGGAGCGTCCGGACCTTCAACTCGCGATCGATCAGCGTGCCGCTGACGGTGACGCGTTCGCCCACGTGCTTCGACAATGGCAGCTCGGCCGACGCGGGCACGATGGAAACGGACGCCGACCTCTTGGCCAGGAATCCTGATTTCCAGTTGCGCGATTTCGGCGCGTTCAGGCCCGTCGTATCCTTCAGGCGGAACTCGTTGTCCGAGCGGGCGAGGCACCCGGTCAACGTCACGACCATCGGCATCGGGCCAGTGGTGACGCCGTCGGGTTCCGGATCTGTCTCAACTGTCGCCCGGGTGAGAGGCGTGGCTGGCGATTCCTTCGGTGCGGCGGCCACTGGCGTTGCGGCGCGAGGCGCAACCGGCCGCTCGGCGGTGCGGGCCGAACTTTGTTCCGCCGGCGGCGTTGAAGCGCTGAAAGCGAACGTCAAGATCCCCACGAGCGCGACAAAAGCGACCGCGACGGACAAGCCCGACGTTCCGGTCCACCGGTTGGACCGGATTGCCTTCATCATGCCGGCGAAGTTGATGCCGGCGAAGTTGCGTCCGCGAGTCCGTTTCCTGCGAATCGGCTTCTTCACGGCCATTTTGATCCTCCTCCTGGTCACGCGTCGAACCCTTCAGAAAGAGCAATTGGAGTGCCCAGCGGAGCGGGGGCCGGCGGCGGCCGTAAGCGGCCAGCCGCGCACACGTTAGCGGGTGTACTCGAATGGGGGCGGCCAGGGTGTCGAAAGATGGAACACCAGTTCCGTGATCGCGCGACGGATAAGGTGTCTGATTTCAGCCGTAAGCGGCTTTTGATGTATAAGGTCCCGATTCGAAACAGGTGGCCACCATGTCTAAATCCAGTCGACGAACGTTTCTCGGTCAGCTCGGTGCGGCAACTGTCATCGCCCCGGGGCTTCGCAACCTGCAAACGCTCGCACCGGCGCCGCAGGCTCCGGCCGCGGCGGCCTCGTACGATCTCCTGATCACGGGCGGCCGTGTCATCGATCCGTCGCAGAAGCTGTCGGCCGAGCGCGACGTGGCCATCGCGAGCGGCCGGATCGCGCGAATTGCCGCGAACATTCCGCCGGGCCAGGCGCGGCAGGTCTACGACGCGAAAGGCAAGATCGTCACTCCGGGGCTGATTGACATCCACACCCACGTCTACAAGTACGGCATCAACCTCAACGTCGATTCTGATGCCGTGGGGTTCCAGTCGGGCGTCACGACCGTGGTCGATGCCGGATCGACCGGCACTGGCACGTTCCAGGGCTTCCGCAAGTACGTCATCGAGACAGCGGCCACGCGCATCTACGCGCTCCTGAACATCTCGTCGATCGGGCTCGTCGTCACGAACGAGATTTACCTCGATCCGCGGATGCTTAACGCGCAGCAGATGATCCGCACGATCGGCGCGAATCGCGACCGGATTCTCGGCATCAAGGTGCGCGTGAACGGCAGGCACCAGGATCTCGAGCACGATCTGGGCGTCCTGAAGGTCGCGCGGGAAGTCGGCGACGCGACGGGGCTGCCGATCATGCTGCACTGGTCGGTCGAGCCCGATCTGCTCGCGCTGCTGAAGAGGGGCGACATCCTGACGCACCCCTTCAATCCGCCGTCGCCGAACCAGTCGAACCTGTTCGGCGCCGACGGCCCGCAGGCCGACAAGGTGCTGCCGCAGATCCTCGCGCTGAAGGATCGAGGGATCTTCACCGACGGGCAGCTGGCGACCACGCATCACTCGTGGGAGGTGTCCGAGAAGGCCGCGAAGCTCGGCTGGTTCCCGGATGCGATCTCGACCGATATCAGCCGGGCGCCCGACGGGCAGCCGGCGAGCGTGCTCGTCCCCATGTCCGAGTTCCTGCACCTGGGCATGCCGCTCGATCAGGTGATCGCGGGCGTCACGTCGACGCCGGCCAGAATCTTCAACTTCCCGGAGAAGGTCGGGACGCTCGAGCATGGCGTCACCGCCGACGTGGCCGTCCTCGAACTGCAGCAGGGCAGCTTCGAGTATGCAGACCAGGCGCGCGTGGCTCGGACACTGAAGCAGCAGTTCGTCGCGACGGCCACGATCAAGGGCGGCATCTTCCTCAAGGGTGCACCGCCGCCCGCCGGCCGCGGCGGCGCGCCCGGCCCCGGTGGCCGCGGTGCGACGCCGACTGCGCCCGCTGGCGGGCGGGGCGGACGGTAGGAATTTGGAATTAAGAATTTGGAATTTGGAATTTGGAATTCGCGCCACTGTCCCGACAGCATTCCAAATTCCGAATTCCAAATTCTAGACTTATGGATTCGCGCCTCACGCGGCGGCGGTTTGGCGTCACTGGCGGATGTGCGCTCGCAGCGTTCGCGTTCGGGAACGCCTGCCGGGCGTGGACGAGCGCGGCAGCCGCCGAGGACGGGCGGCTGGCCGCGCGGCCGCGCAAGGGCGTCGCGACCTCGCTCGAGAGCGGTCCCCTTGGACTCGGCCGGGGCGATCGCGACGGCGTCATCCAGATGCCGTCCGCGAAGCGCGAGGGCGCGATCCCGCTTCTCGTCTTTCTCCATGGGGCCACGCAGAACGGCGCGGGCATGCTGCGCCGCATCGGCGCGGCGGCCGATCAACTGGGCATCGCCGTCCTGGCGCCCGATTCCCGCCGCCGGACGTGGGATGGGATCACCGGCGGCTTCGGCGAGGACGTCGCATTCCTGGATCGCGCGCTCGAGTTCGTGTTCGCGCGGCTGGCGGTGGACCCGGCGCATCTCGCGATCGGCGGCTTCTCGGACGGCGCCTCGTACGCGCTTTCGCTGGCACTCGCCAACGGTGACCTGTTTCCGCGCGTGGTCGCCTGCTCGCCCGGATTCGTGACCAGCGCGCCGCCGCACGGCCGGCCGCGCTTCTTCGTGTCGCACGGGACCGCCGATCAGATTCTCCCGATCGATCAGTGCAGCCGCGTGATCGTGCCCCGCCTGCGGGCCATGGGTTACGACGTCACCTACCGCGAGTTCGAAGGCCGCCACGAGCTGCCGGCGGACGTCCTCGCTGACGCGTTGCGGTGGATGACAGCCTAGATTGACGCAACTATGTCTAACCGCAGAGGACGCAGAGGACACAGAGAAATAAAACGGTTTGAACCTCAGCGTCCTCAGCGGTCTCTGCGGTAACCTAATTCTCTGTAGGCCTCTCGATTGAATCGATCACGAGCACGTCGACCGGTCCCCTGGCCGACTCGAGCCGCAGGCCGAGCTGCTGCGGCAGCACCGAGAAGATCGACGGAAACACACGATCAGCGTACGGGTTGGGACGGCCAGGCGGTGGCGGCGGGATCGCGATCTCCGCGGTGAACTCGAAGTCGCCGTCGTAGTAGCCGGAGAGCCCGGTTTGATCGATGATGGTGCGGCCGAGAAACGATTGCAGCCGGCGCGCAAAGCCTTCCATCGTCATTCCGCGGAACGCCCAGTTGGACTGCCCGGGGTCAAGCGTCGGCGACATCCCGAAGTACCCGCACGGCACCGCCTCACCCTTCTGGAACCTGGCGAATGGGTCGATGGCCTCCGCGCACGTCAATTCGGTGCGCCGTAGTTGCGATCCGACGCGGCCGTCGCTGCGCGCCACGACCAGGCGATAGATCGGCACCTCGCGCGTTTCGTGATGCACGCGCAGCTTGAACCGCTCGACGAGCAGCGCCTGTGCCATCAGCCGAATCTGGGCCAGCGGGACTTCGCCGGCGGCCTTTGCGTTGACGTCGAATCGTTCCGCCGCGAGCCAGTCGGGGCCGCCCGTCATCTGAAACGCGTCCAGGTCGCTATTCCATGGCGACGGCTCGTAGGCGAAGCGAATCAAATAGCTGACCGGCGAGTTCATCGCCACGAATCGGCCGCCCGGCTGCGGGCCGAACATCCCTCCCCGGTTCGCGGATGTGTTCCGCTTCACCGAAGCCACCTCGAATCCCATCGCCGCTTGTTGCGCTGCCGACGCCTGCGCACGAACGGCCGGCGCGTTCATGATGCCGACGCCGACCGGGACGGCGAGCGCCGCGGCTATCGACGCCGCGAGCAGCAGCTGTTTCGAGCGGGTCGCCGGTTCGCGCACTTCGTTCCTCATGATCGCCTCGATGCGTTTCTGGAGGTCGGATCCGCCCACGCCAGCAACGCACGCGATCGGCGCTTCCACGTAGCGCCGGCAGATGCGGACGATGGCATCAACGTAGGTTCGCGGTTCGACACGCTGCAGGACCTCTTCATCACAGGCGCGCTCGCGTTCGGCGATCAGCCGCGCTCCGATCCACCACACCAGCGGATGGAACCAGAAGATCGCCTCGACCACCATGTGCGCCGCCGCCGTCAGGTTGTCGCGGCACCTGATGTGGTTCACTTCGTGCGCCAGGACGGCCTGGAGCTGCGCCGCCGTGAGATGCCGCTCCAGGCCGACGGGGAGCAGGAGGCACGGACGAAGGAATCCAACGACCGCGGGTTCGAGCACGCCTGGCGCGGCATACGCCTGAACATCTGGCGGCGTCACGACCTGAGCGAGATCAACGGGGCTGCTGGCGGCCAGGAGTTGACGAATTCGGCGCCACGCCTCGAACCGCCTTGACACCAGGCCGGCGCATCCGCACGCCCAGATGAAGAGGAATATGAGACGCCACTGACCCGTCCCGGGCGTGGGAACCGCGGACGCGATGGGTGACGACAGCACATCGACAATCGGCGGGGTTGTCTGGACCGTCGCCAGCGAGATCGCCGAACCCGCGATCGCCTGGACGGCCGGCGCCCACGGCAGGGCGCTCACGCCGGCGACGATGATCGAGAAGGGGATCAGGAACTTGATCGAGGCGGCGAACCACAGCCAGTAGCGGATGCGCGCGCGATTGCGGCGGAAGCCGAGGGTCAGCAGTCCAGTGCAGATGGCGAACAGCGTGGATTGCCACAAATGGTCGAACAGCGCGCGCTCGCCGACCGGCGCCTCGTTGACCCTGGCCCGAGCGGAGTCGAGGGCCAGGGCGTACAGGTTGCGCGGTTCCCCGGTCCTGGCGGGTATCCCGCCACGGCTCTCGAGGCTCGGCGACAGTGCTGCGATCTCCGCGGACGCGGCCGCTGAGGATCCAGCGCCGGCCGAAACGGAAACGACCGGCCGCTCTGGCCACATGGCGATCGCGACGGCCACGTGAATCGTCAGCGATGCGATGACACCGATGGTGCGTCCCAGCGCGCGATCAGTACCGATCATTTGCCTGACCTCTTCGCCTTCCGCTCCCGCTCGAGCCTGTCGATCGTCTCCTCGAGGTCGCGCAGGTCCTCGCGGGTCAGCTTCCCGGCTTCGGCCAGCTGCGCCATCATCGGTTGTGCGCGGCCGCCGAAGAAGCTGAGGATTTCGTCGAGCAGCCGATGCCGTGCGGCGTCCCGCTCAACGATTGGCTCGAAGATGTGGGCGTTGCCGATCTTGCGCAGTCGGCGAACTGCCCTCTTCCCTTCCATCCGGTAGACGGTTGTCTGAATCGTGGTGTAGGCGGGGCGCGGCTCGGGAAACGCTTCCTGGATCTCACGAATGGAGGCCTTGCCGTGAGCCCAGAGGGCCTCGAGCACCTGGAGTTCCAGACGGGTCAGACGTGGGCGAGGCATCGCTCCCTACTACGTGGAGGTCAGATCTACTACTTCGTAGTAGAACCTGTCAAGCCGCGTGCAGTCCGGAGTCGGTAGTCAGGAGTCGGTAATCAGGAGCCCGGGCGGACTACTGACTACCGACTATTGGTGTAGCATTTCGCCTGGAGGTGGTGCGCGATGACATCGAAGCACACTCGCAGGCTCGCTCTCCGGGTTGCGGCGCTGCTGGTCGTCTTGCCAGCCGCTTCAAGCGCGCAACAGGCGGCCCCGGCCGCCGCCGATGTCACGTTCACGAAAGACATCGCTCCCATCCTGCAGCGCAGCTGCCAGCAATGTCATCGGCCCAGCGGCGTCGCGCCGATGCCGCTCATCACGTACGAACAGGTTCGGCCGTGGGCTCGCGCGATCAAGACGCGAACCGGCCTTGGACCGCGCGCCGGCGTGATGCCGCCCTGGTTTGTCGAAAGGGACCTTGGGATCCAGAAGTTCAAGAACGACATCTCTCCGAGCGACGCGGAGATCGCCAGGATCGCGCAATGGGCTGATGGCGGCGCGCCGCAGGGTGATCCTTCACACCTGCCCAAGCCGCTCGATTTCGACAACGCCGATAGATGGACGATCGGCGAACCAGATCTCGTGCTGCGCGGACCAGAGGTGACGGTCCCGGCGATTGGTCCCGATCGATGGACGAAGCTGTCGAACATTCCGAGCGGCCTGACGGAAGATCGCTATGTCGCGGCGGTCGAGGTCCGCGAGGTCAACGATGTGCCGAGAGCCGACTCGTCCCACACGGTGGGCGGCCGCTATGTTTTCCATCACCTGAATTACTCCAGCGCTGTTCCCGGCGAGGACAGAACGGCAACCGCGGGGGCCAATGCGCCATCGACGACCTGGCCGGTCCACGAGGTTGGCCGCAACGCCGACATCTTCGCGCCCGAGGCCGGCCGCTTGATGGCCGCCAACTCAGTCCTGCAGCTCGATTCGGCGCACCTGCATTCCAACGGCCGCGAGACGAAGTCGCACCTCGAGTTCGCCTTCAAGTTCTTTCCGAACGGCTATGCACCCAAGTACCGGCGGTCCAGCGTGTCGACGATGGGCAACGGCATGGACCTCGACGTCAAGCCGAATACCGCGAACCAGGAGCTCCACTCGTACGTGACCCTGCAGGAGCACACGAAGATCCTCACCTTCGAGCCGCACCTGCATGCACCCGGCGTGCGCATGTGCCTGCAAGCGGTCTGGGGCCATTACGTCCAGACGCTGAACTGTGTCGGCTACGACCACAACTGGGTGAAGCAGTACGTGTATGCGGACGACGCCGCGCCGCTTCTGCCGAAGGGCACGATCCTCCACCTGATTGCCTTCCTCGACACGACGTCCGCCAATCCGAATCTGGCCGACGGGCGGAACTGGGCCGGAGGCGGCCGCCGCTCCGTCGCCAACATGTTCATCAACCTGGGCTACTCGGTCGCGCTCAGCGAGGAGCAGTTCCAGGCGGAGATGGCCAAGCGCCGGGCGAACATGAAGAACCGGAACGGCTACGACATCGGCTGCCCGCTGTGCTGGGCGCCTCCCACGACGCCGGGACAGACGAGCACGACCGGAGCGAACCAGCAATGAACCGTAGTGCGGACCTTCAGGTTCGCCGTAGCGCGGACCCTCAGGTCCGCTTGCTGTTCACCCTCCTCGCGATTGCGCTGCTCCTGCCCGCGGCGGCGGCGCAGACACGGCTCACGTACGCGAAGGGCCAGAGCGTCGCCCCGGCGTACGAAGGCTGGTGGCCCAACGAGGACGGGTCGTTCACGATGTTCTTCGGGTACATGAACTCGAACTGGGAAGAAGAGTTCGACATTCCGATCGGTCCTGACAACAACATCGAGCCCGGCGGCCCCGATCAGGGCCAGCCGACACATTTCTACCCGAGGCGGAATCCATTTCTGTTCACGATCCGTGCGCCGAAGGATCTCGGCGACCGTGAACTCGTCTGGACGATCACCACGCACGGCCGCACCCAGCGCGCGTATGCCTCACTGAAGAGCGACTACCGGATCGACAAGCAGGTCATGTCGATGGAAGTCGGCGGCGACTTCGGAAGCCAGAACGATGCCCTGCGCGACAACATCCCGCCGGTCCTCGAACTAGAGGGACCGGGCAAGCGGACGATCGGCGCCGGACAGACGCTCGCGCTGGTGGCCGTCGCCCGCGATCCGGACAACCTGCCCGCCCGACGTAACGCACCGGGCGGCGGCGGCCAGCGTGGCGGGCCGCCCGCCAATCCGTCGGAGGCGCTGTACCGTCCGCCGTCAGTCATCGTCCCCACCAGCGGGCCTGGCCTGCGGCTGTCGTGGATCGTTTATCGGGGTCCCGCGCACCAGGTCACGTTCGATCCCGTCCAGATGAAGACGTGGACCGAGACGCGGCCCTACGCGAATTCACCCTGGTCGCCGCCGTACCTGATTCCGGAGCCGCCTGCCGACGGCAAGTGGAACGCGCAGGCCACGTTCCGCGAACCTGGGCCGTACGTGCTGCGCGCCGTCGTCAGCGACGGGGCCCTCTTCACATACGCCGACGTCACGGTCACCGTCACGCGTTGATCTGAGCGCGCAGGCCTGCACACTCTTGCGCCCGTATTTGGGCGCTGACCCCATGATCCGTCAACCCCGGGATCGATTCTGCCGAAACAGCGGCTATGAAAGCCGCCGGGTGGCTGACGGCGATGATTGAGCGCGCCCGAAGCGGCGGCATGGGCAATCACGACATCGCGGCGGCGCTCGAGGACTCAATCGTCTTTCGTCCGTTGACGATCGCCCGCGACGATCGCGACCGCCTCATCGGCAGGATGACGGATCGCGAGATGACGTTGCACGAGCTGTTCAGTCTTCCCGACGAGGATCCTCGAACCCGCTGACGCTCGGCCCGCGACCTGCTACCCTCTCGCACGTGCCCGTTTCTGACACGGTTTTCGCGGTCGGCCGTGCGCCTGTCCGACGTGTTCCCTATGCGGCGTGTGTGCTGGTCGGCCTCGGCGGCCTCTTCGCCGGCGTGACCGGCCCTCTCGTCAGCACGTTCGTGCCTCCTCTCGTCCAGACCGTCCTCGGCGACAAGCGAACCGCCATCGGATTCGTGATGGCGATCGACAACGTGCTGCTGCTCCTCCTTGTGCCGCTGGCGGGCGCGGCCTCCGATCGAACCAGATCAGGCGGGCGGGGCCGCAGAGCGATCGTGGTGCCGGGCCTCGTATTGGCTGCAGCCGGCATGGCGCTTCTTCCTGAGTCGGCGCGCGCCGGCTTCGCGGGCCTGATCGGTGGGATGATTCTGCTGTTCACCGGCATCAACGTGCAGCGATCGCCTTTCCAGGCGCTCGTGGCCGACCTCGTGCCGTCCCGCTACCGATCCCTCGCCGGCGGCTCGGTCACATTCCAGATGTGCGTCGGCGCGATCGTCTTCCTGATGCTGGGGCAGGTGCTCGGGATGCAGGCGGCTTATCGAATCGCCGCCGTGACCGTCCTGGCCATTGCGGCCGCCGTCGCGGTCGCGGTTCGCGAGCCAGTCGGCGTGGAGCCACGGCCCACGGACACCACCTTCCGATCAATCGTGGGGGCGGCGCGGTCTGCCCTGCGCGGCGACATCGCGGGGATGCGGGCCATCTTCATCTCGTCGCTTCTGCTGCAGCTCACGTTTCAAACCTTCACGACGTGGTACGCCCTGCACGGCACCGAGCGATTCGGTGTCCGCCCGGAAGATGTGACGGTTGGATTCATCGCGTGGGCGCTTGGCGGCGTGATCGGTGCCTTTCCCGCCGGGATTATCGGGGGGCGAATCGGCCGCCGGAACACGATGCTTCTGGGTTTTGCGTTGATGGCCGCGTGCCTCGTCGCGCTGGACCGCGTTGCCAGCGTCGCTCAGGCGACGCCGTTCATCGCGCTGGCGTCAGCCGCCTGGACGCTGCCGACCGTGAATGCGTTTCCGCTGTTCATCGAGCCGGTTCCGCCGCCGCGCCGCGGTGTCCTTGCGGCGCTGTTTCTTCTGTGCGTCGCGCTGGGCGGTGCGATTGGCGATCCGCTGAACGGCGGGCTCTTCGACCTGGCCGGCAGTTATCGACCGCTCTTTCTAATCATGGCTGCGTACACGGCGCTGGCGTGCGCCGCGGTAGCGTTCATACCGCGGGGCACAGGTGAGGCCGATCATCGTCCGGACCACGAGACTGGCGTCAGTGTTGCCTAGGAAGGCAAGCCGAAGCCGAATTTCGATATTCCATGGCGGCCCGAGTGCGACCGTCGTCGGGGGACTCCGACATGTCGGAGTTCAGTATGTTGAAGCGTTCAGAAAGGACATCATCGTGAGCCGGAAACAGATGTCTTGCGCCGGGGCTTCAGTGCTGGTCGTCCTGGCGGTTGCAACGGCTCCCGCGCAGACGCGCGTCGCCACTCCTCCCACGGCCGCCGACCTCAGCGCCACCCTCGAGTCGACCTCTCGCGTCGTCGCTCCGTCCGTGGTGCAGATTTTCGCGACCTCCTACACGGCTGGCGATGGACTCCTCCCGCGGTCCGGGGATCTGATTCGGACCGAGCGCGCCTCGGGATCCGGCGTCATCGTCGATCCGGCCGGCTACATCATCACCAACGCGCATGTCGTGCGCGGAGCGGGGCGCCTGCGCGTCGAGGTTCCCAGGCCGTCCAAGGGCACGTCGATCCTCGGATCGGCGGCCGACGTCGTCGGCGCGCAGGTCGTTGGAATGGATCTCGAGACGGATCTGGCGGTGCTCAAGATCGAACGCGACAAGCTGCCGGCGCTCCCATTCGGCGATTCGGACGAACTGAAGTCGGGACAGCTCGTGCTCGCCTTCGGCAGCCCGCTCGGGTTGGCCAACTCGGTCACGCTCGGCGTCGTGGGCGCCGTGGCGCGGCAGCTCGAGCCGGAATCGCCGATGGTCTGGGTGCAGACGGATGCCTCGATCAATCCAGGCAGCAGCGGTGGCCCGCTCGTCGATCTGCGCGGCCGGATCGTCGGCATCAACACCCAGATCGCTTCCCAGAGCGGCGGCAACGAGGGCCTGGGCTTCGCATCGCCGAGCAACATCGTTCGCACCGTCTACGAACAGATCAAGACCACCGGACGCGTCCGCCGGGGGGATATCGGCGTGCGCGTACAGAGCATCACGCCGGCGCTGGCCCGCGGGCTCGGGCTGGCGCGCGATTACGGCGTCATCGTCGCTGACGTCGCACCGGGCAGTCCGGCGTTCACGTCCGGGATTCGGCCTGGCGACATCCTGCTGTCGCTCGAGGGCAAGCCGATGGAGAACGGACGGCAGTTCCAGGTGGGTCTCTATCGCCAGACCGTGGGCAGCTTCGTCGGCATCGAAGTTTTGCGCGAGGGTCAGACGCGGAACGCCCGCGTGCCGATCAACGAGCGGCCCGATCCGCTCGGCGGCATTTCCGCCTCCGTCGATCCGCGCCAGCACCTGGTGAGTCGCCTGGGCATCCTTGGCATCGACCTCGACGCGCCGACTGCCCTGGTTCTGGGCGTGCAGCGCGTTCCGAGCGGCGTCGTGGTGGCGTCGACCGTCGCCGGCGCCATCGACTCCCGCGAAGGCGGCCTCGCGCCGGGCGACATCATTTATGCGGTCAACGGCAAGCCCGTGATCAGCCTGGCCGAGCTCCGATCCGCCGTGGACGCGCTGAAGCCGGGCGACCCGGTCGTCCTCCAACTCGAACGGCAAGGCGCGCTGATGTATCTCGCGTTCAGCGCCGACTAGCCCCTTGCCCGCCGTAGCTCGCACGATTTCAAGGGCGAGCGAAGGGGGGTCCAATTTCAGTTGATCGCAGCCGACGATTGCCGCAGTATGTCTGCAATTCCTATGGCAATCACGTTGACGGTCAACGGACAGCCGAAGTCCCTGGACGTCGAGGCGGACATGCCGCTCCTGTGGGCGCTCCGCGAGACGCTCGGCATGACAGGCACCAAGTTCGGATGCGGCATCGCTGCGTGCGGCGCATGCACGGTCCACATCAACGGGCGCGCCGTCCGTTCATGCACCCTGCCGGTCTCGTCGGTCGACGGCGGAAGCGTGACGACCATCGAGGGACTCGCCGGAGGCGACACGCTGCACGCCGTCCAGCAAGCCTGGGTCACGCACCAGGTGCCGCAGTGCGGCTACTGCCAATCGGGAATGATCATGGCCGTCGCGGCTCTGCTCACCGAGCACCCTCGACCGACGGATCAAGAAATCGACGCCGGGATCACCAACATCTGCCGCTGCGGCACGTTCGCGCGCGTGCGCCGGGCCATTCACGCCATCGCCGAAAACTAAAGGAGATCGACGATGCGCAAATGGACACGGCGAGCCTTCATCGGCACAGGAACTCTCGTCGGCGGCGGCCTGGTGCTGGGCGTGGCGGGCGTCGCATTCTCACCCAGCCGCCATAGCGTGCTCGGTGACGAGGGCGCCGAGGCTGAGCACCTGACGACATGGATCCTGATCACGCCCGACAATCTCGTGACCGTCCTCGTCCCGCACTGCGAGATGGGCCAGGGCTCGCAAACGGCGCTCGCCATGATGGCGGCCGAGGAAATGAACGCCGACTGGAACCTCGTGCGCGTCAAGGAGGCGCCAGCCCTCGACGCCTACGCGAATGCGTACATGGCCCGGGCGTTCACCGGCGACTCGATCCCGAGGTCGCTTGGGCGCGCGTTCGACTACGGCACCTATCGCCTCGCCCGCTGGTACGGGCTGCAACCGACCGGCGGATCATCGGCGGTCCGCGGCACCGGCGTGTATGGGATGACGATCGCGGGCGCCGCGGCCAAGGAGATGCTCGTCGCCGCCGCGGCCGAACGGTTCGGCGTACGCGCTGCCGAGTGCAAGGCGGTCAACTCGCGCGTCGTGCACAATGCATCCGGCAAGAGTGCCACCTTCGGCGAACTGGCCCCGGCAGCCGCGAAGCGCTCGGTCCCGTCCAGGCCGGCGCTGAAAGATCCGGCCACCTACTCCATCCGGCGCACGGCGCGCCCGCGCCCCGACATCCGCACCAAGGTCGACGGCAGCGCCATGTACGGGATCGACTTCAGCACGCCAGGCATGTTGTGCGCGGCCATCGAGATGGCGCCGGTCTCCGGCGGCAAGCTCGTGTCCGTCGACAGCGGTCCCGCGGAGTCGATGCCCGGCGTGAAACGCGTCGTGCGGCTGGAAAACGCTGTCGCCGTCGTCGCCGACACCTACTGGCGCGCACGCCAGGCGCTCGCCGCGATCGACCCCAAGTTCGACGATGCCGGCCACGGCAGCGTGTCGACGGCATCGATCTTCGCGGCATTCGACACCGCGCTGGGCGTCCCGCCCGAATTGCCCGCCGGCGCGGCGAAGACGGTCAAGGCCGACTACCGCGTGCCGTTCCTGGCTCACGCGACCATGGAGCCGATGGTGTGCACGGTGCGCGTCGACGGCGATCGCGCCGACGTCTGGGCCGGCGTGCAGGATCCGCTCAACGCGCGCGCAACGGCGGCGCAGGCGCTCGGCCTGGGCGCCGAACAGGTACATGTGACCAACCTGCAGCTCGGCGGCGGGTTCGGCCGCCGGCTGCCCTTCTTTCTCGACTACGTCGATCTGGCCGCGCGGATCGCGAAGGTCATGTCGCCCGCTCCGGTGAAGGTGGTGTGGAGCCGCGAGAACGACATTCAGCACGACTTCTATCGCCCCGCGGGCATGGCGCGATTTGCCGGCGGGATCGACGGCGACGGAAAGCCGATCGGCATCCGGTCGGTCTACGCCGGTGGCGGCGACGGCGAATCGGTGTTCATGCCGTACTCGATCGACAACCAGGCCGATGGCCGCGACGCCACGCATCCAATTCCGACCGGCCCGTGGCGGTCGGTGCTCAACTCGCAGCATGGGTTCTTCAAGGAATCGTTCGTCGACGAACTGGCGCATGCCGCCGGGAAGGATCCGTTCGAGTTCCGGCGCGATCTGCTGAACGATCAGCCACGTTTCCGCGCCGCTCTCGAGCGCGCGGCTGGCATGGCGGGCTGGGGCAGCCCGCTGCCGGAAGGCGAAGGGCGCGGCATTGCCATCGCCGAGAGCTTCGGCAGCATCGTCGCCCACGTCGCGCACGTCGCGGTCTCCCCCGACGGCCGTCTCCGCGTCCGGAACGTCTTCTCGGCCGTCGACTGCGGGGATGTCGTGAACACCGACACGGCAACGGCGCAGATCGAAGGCGGCGTCATCTTCGGTCTGTCCGCGGCCCTGCTCGGCGAGATCACGATCAAGGACGGACGGGTCGTCGAGCGCAATTTCAGGGATCACCAGGTGATCCGGATCGCGGACGCGCCGCAGATCAGCGTGGAGTTTCTGCGCAGCGATGCTCACCTGGGCGGCCTGGGCGAGCCGAGCGTGCCGCCGGTCGCGGCCGCGGTGACCAACGCGATCTTCGCGGCGACCGGCATCCGGGTGCGCGATCTCCCGATCAAGAACACGAAGCTGACGCGCGGTCCAACGCCGACCTAGGCTCGGAGGGGCCGCCCTTCAGGTTTCTGGAGGATGCGCATGAGATCCCGCACCAAGAATCTGGCATTTGTCGTCGCCGTGGCGTGCTTCGTCGTGCTCTGGCGCGCAACGACCGATCGTGATGTCGCGATCGCGCAGGGACGAAAACCGGTCGTGATCACGCGGATCTATACCGGGCCCGATGGCCTGGCGCACGCCGAAGACGTGGAGTTGAAGTTGAACGCCCGCGGTGCGACGGACATGCTGAAGGCAACCGGAGCGGAGTTCAGCGTGCGGCCGCCCACTGCTGGCGCGAACCCACGCAACACGGCGGCCTCCGCTGCCAACGATCCAGGCTGGCATACCGGGCCCGCGCGACAGTTCGTGATCACGCTCTCGGGGAGCTCGGAAGTCGAGGTCTCGGGAGGCGTACATGTTCTCGCCGGTCCCGGGCACATCAACCTGATCGAGGACACGACCGGCAAGGGTCACATCACGAGAAATTTCGGACCCGAGGATCGCATTGCGCTGACCATTCCGCTGGCGGATGGCGTCGTGATCGATGGTGTCAGGACACCTCGAACGAAGTAGCTGGTGCTAGATGTTCACAATGCAACCACGAAGACGCGAAGACTCGAAGAAATTCTAAGATTCGACTTCGCGTCTTCGAGGCTTCGTGGTTGCATTTTGCTCCAGAACTAGTTGCCGAGGTTCAGCCGCACGCCGATCATCGCCCGGCGCGGATCGACGAATGTCGTGAACTGGCCGAAGTTCGAGCTGAACAGATTGTCGGTCGCCAGGCTCTCCTCGGCGGTCTCGTCCAGCAGATTCAGGACATCGAGCAGCAGTTCGGCGCGCCGCGTGCCGCCCAGCGAGAACGCCCTCGAGACACGCAGGTCGACGAGCGTCTGCGATGAGAGGCGGCGCGTGCCGCGCGGCTCGAGCAGAATGCGCTGGTCGCCTTGCGGCAACACGACCTGCGTCGACGCGGCCCACGGCTTGCCGCTGAAGTGCTGCACGTTGGCCGCGAGCACCATTCCGGTCCGGGGCACGTCGACGCTGCCCATCGCCCGCAGCATGTGCGGTCGATCGTTGGGCATCCGGCCGTAGGCGTTGGTGAGGCTGTTCGGATCCTGCCCAAAGGTCAGGTACGGCGTGCCAGCGATGGTGCTGACCTGCGGCGCGGCCGCGGTTGCCGCACTGGAAACCTGCAGCCCGGATGCGCGCGACCAGGTGTACGAACCGAACGCCTGCCACCCGTTCGAGTGGCGCTTCTCCAAAGCGAACACGAGCCCGTTGTAAACAAGCGCGTAGCCCTCGGGATTGGTCAGCAGGAAGCGGCGATCGGCGGTCGGGCTCGTAAGCACCTGCACCGGTAGCGTGCCGCCATTCGGCAGCGTCCTTGTCTCCTCGCGATAGATGCCGCCGACATCGGTCCACCCGATGAAATCGCTGCCGTCCTTGCGGATGAAGGCAATCGACAGCGCCAGACGGCGCCAGAGCTCCCGATCGAGGCCAAGCGAGTACTCGTCGGTGCGCGGGGTGCGCATGCCGGCGTCGAGCAGCAGATTCCGCCGCGGGTCGACGACTGAAACCGGCGTCGTGTAACCGCCAGTCGTCGCATTCCAGGCAGTGGTCGTCGTCGAGGAGGCCGCCGGGTGGAATGGCGACAACTCTCCAGTGAGCACGCCCTGATGGAAGCGGCCATAACTGGCGCGCAGCATCGTGCGCCCGTCCTCGGTCAACTTCATCGTGACGCCCAGACGCGGCGACCAGACATTCCACGTGTACAGAGTACCGAGACCGCGGACCACGTCGTCACTCTGGAGGCCTTCTGCATCGGGGGCCTGCAGATCCTGGCTGATGGCGCGGCTGTGGTCGAACCGGAGTCCGGCGTTCACCGTGAGACGCTGGCCCGCCGTGATCGCATCGCTCACGAATGCCGAGGCTGTCACGAACACACCACCGGCGATCGAGGGTGCTGCCGAAATGGCCTGGAACGGCAGGCCTTTGTCGTCCGTGTACCGAGTGCCGGTTGGAATCACCGAGGAGAGGCGGTGTTCCCCTCGTTCGAGCTGCCCGCCGACCTTCCATTGATGATCGGCACCAATAAACGCCGGCCGGTAGTGGTTGATCGCCCCCTTGGCGGTGGTTCGAATCAGCGTGAGCCCGCCGAAACTTTGCGGCGCGCCGCTGAATACGCCGGTCGACCGATCGAAGCGGCTCGGGATAGTCGGGTCGCCGGTAGACAGATCGTCCTTGCGATCGTAGACGAACCTGCCGGCGCGAATATCCCAGACCGTATTCGCCGACACGGTATGCATCAGGTGGCCGAACGTCATCGCCGGGACCGAGGCGTGCCGCCGCTGCGTCGCTTCGAACGGCTTCACCGCGGTCGCCAGCTCGGGGTTCACCCAGAACTCGTCGTGGAAGCTTTGCAGCAGCTGCCAGCCGGGCGCGAAACGCCATGTCAGCTTCACGAAGACCTTGTCCTGCTCGTACGTGCGCGGAAATGCCGGATCGGTTCCCGGCTGGCTGTCGGAGTCGCGCAGGTGCTGATAGCCGCCGAAGAACCACAGGCGGTCGCGCATCACCGGACCGCCCAGATTCGTCGTCATATCGCGATACTTCTCGCGCTCGTAGCCGCTCTTGGGCTGCCCGGCACCGGGGTACGTCAATAGAACGGGCTGACTCGTGAGCGCGGACGCTTGACCGTAGAACGCTGCGTCATAGTGGAAACGGTCGCCCCCCTGTCGGGTGACGACGTTGATGACCGCTCCCTGGATGTTGCCGAACTCGGCGGACGCCCCGACGGACTGAACCTGCACCTCCTGAATGAAGTCGACGCCAGGCTCCGACCGCGCTTCGCCGCTGCATGGACAGGTGAAGTTCGTCCCGTCGATCAGAAAGGCGTTCTCGTTGACGCCGGACCCCATTGCCGACACGCTGGTGGTCGTCATGCTGCCCGGCGACGTCGGCGACACGCCGGGCGCGGCGCGAATGAAGTCGAACATGCTGACCCGCCGCGTCGGAGTCGACTTCAGGTCGTCGGGCCCGAAACGCGTCTCGAACCCGCTCCCGCGAGCTTCGAGGCGCGACCCCGCGCCCTGAACCACCACGGATTCCTCGCGGTTGGCGACGGTCAGGACGACCCTCCGCTCGATCGTCGCGCCGAGGCCGATGCGAATCCCCTGCTCGTGGTAAGGCGCGAAGCCGTCACCTTCGATGTCGAGCGAGTAGGTTCCAGGGGGCAGCATCGGAAAGCGCAGCTGGCCCCTCTCTCCGGTCCGCAGCATGTGGAACCCGCCAATCAGGGCCGGTGAGCTGACGCGGACGACCGCCCCGCTGATCACCCCACCCTGGGCATCTTCGACCGTTCCAATCAGCGAACCGGTGACCTCTTGCGCACGGGCTCCACCGACATACAGCACGCACACGGCGGCGGCGATGATGAACGTTAGCGCGCGGCTCATCGAACCCTCCATCTGAAACTGAGCATTGCCCAATGTCGTGAAACGAGCGCTGACTCTAGAACGGACAGTTGCCCGAGGCGGGTGCGTCGATTCGCCTGGTGGCGCCGGCTTGAACAAGTTGCACCGCCACGGTTCTCGCTTCGACCGAGCCCTCATTCCTGATGAGATGGACGTGGTCGCCGCCTTCGTCGACGAAGCCCTGGCCCACGGTATACACATGCGGCGTGCACGACGAGTCGTCGCTTTCGTACGCCGTCACTTCCCCAGCGGTGACGATGATCAGGCTGTGCCCGGGATGGGTGTGCCAGCCGCTGGTGCCGCCGGGAACCCAGACGTTGTTCTGGACGAACAGGTCTGACGGTCCCTTGGTCTTCTGCCGCGAAAACCAGAGATTCTTGCCCCGGTGCGAATTGAAGGGACTCGATTCCGGGAAAAAAGCATGATTGTCCACGTCGATATCGCCAAATCGGCCCACGGCGATGGTGCTGGCTGTGAACCCTGCCGATGGTGTCGCCCGGACTATGCCGAAGCAGCCAATCACGGCGAGGATCACGGTCAGTGTCAAGATCACGGTCGGTTTCGTTCGCATCTCGTCCCTCCTTGTCGATCCGCTCCGTCTGGAGCTTCCCGCGCAAGGAAGGTAGGATGGCCTCCTCCGTCGGGCAATCGGCAAAGCGCGGCATCGCCGCCATTTAGGCCGGATGTCGTCGATTGCCGCCGATTGCCGCGATCTCACCGCGGCGCTAGAATCCAGCTTCTCCACTTCCCTGCGGTTGAGCCAGGGACGCAGCATGACCGACACCCCTCATCCCAGTTCGCCTGGCTCCGTCGAGCGCACGCCCGACGATCGCCTCGACTCCTGGAAGGAGATCGCCGCCTTCATGAAGCGGGACGTCAAGACGGTGCAGCGTTGGGAGAAGCGCGAAGGGATGCCGGTGCACCGGCACGTCCACGACAAGCTGGGCTCGGTGTATGCGTTTCGCGCCGACCTGGATGCCTGGAGTCGGAACCGGCGGTTTTCGCCATCCGAAACCAGTGATGCAGAGGGCCGTACAGACCCGGCGGTTGCGCGACGCTGGCCGTGGCTCTGGCCACTGGTGGGTGCCGGAGCCATCGCGGCCGTGGCGTTCGGCGCGTGGCGGCTCCAGACCCGCGCCGACGATCCCCGCAACGCTCTGACGGACGCCCGGTTCCTGCAGCTCACCAACTTCGACGGCATCGAGCAGGCCGCCGCAGTGTCCCGCGACGGAAAACTGGTGGCTTTCCAGTCGAATCGCGACGGAGCGATGGACGTCTGGGTCACCCAGGTAGGCACTGGACAGTTTCACAACCTGACGCGCGGAGCCGCGCGCGACATCGTCAACCCGTCGGTGCGGGCGCTCGGCTTCTCGCCTGACGGATCGCTCGTCACCTTCTGGGCACGCAGGCTCGACGGCGCGGAACCGGAGATCAGCATCTGGGGCGCCCCGCTCCTCGGCGGCGCGGCGCGGCCCTATCTGCATGATGTTGCCGAATTCGACTGGTCCGCTGACCTCGCTCGCCTCGTCTACCACACGTCCGCACCAGGCGACCCGCTGTTCGTGCGGGACGGTCGAGAAGGATCGGAGGCGAAACAAATCTTCTCGGCTCCATCTGGTCTCCACAGTCACTTTCCTTTGTGGGCCCCGGACCAGGCGTTCATCTATTTCGTCCAGGGATCGCTTCCCGATCACATGGACATCTGGCGCATCAGGCCGACCGGCGGAGCCGCGGAGCGGATCACGCAGCACGATTCGAACGTCAGCCATCCGGTATTCGTGAACGCGCGGACCTTGTTGTACCTGGCCAGCGACCCGGACGGATCGGGGCCCTGGATCCACAGTGTGGACGTCGAGCGGCGGGTTCCGCGCCGCGTCAGCTTCGGTATCGACAGATACACGTCGCTCGCCGCGAGCGGCGACGGCCGTCGCCTGGTGGCGACGCTCGTGAGCCCGAAGGGCACGTTATGGCGACTACCGATCGCCGGCGACCGCGCCGCCCAGTCCGACGCCCGGGCCATCTCGCTGACGACCGGCAACGGTTCATCGCCGCGGCTGGGATCTGGCTTTCTGCTCTATGTGTCGTCCAAGGGGACTGGCGACAGCATCTCGAAGCTCGAGGACGGCGGGTCAACCGAGTTGTGGAGCGCCGCGGACACGCGCATCCTAAGCGGCCCCGCAATCGCGTCGGGTAGCCGCCGCATCACGTTCTCAGCCCGCAATCGCAGCGGAGAGACGCTGCTGTACGTGACGAACATCGACGGCACGAACACCGAGATCCTCACCAGATCGCTGGACTTGCAGGGCGAGCCCGCGTGGGCACCGGACGAGCAGTCGATAATCGTGGCGGCGAGCGCGGCGGGAGTGCCTGTGCTGCACAGCGTTTTCCTTGACGGCCGCCCGCCGACACCGATACTGCGGGAGCATTCGGTCGATCCGGTCTGGTCGCCTGATGGCCAGACGATCGTGTTCTCCGGGGCCGACATCGGGACGACCTTTCCAGTCAAGGCGGCTGCCGCCGACGGCACGGCGCGTCGTTTTCCGGACTTGACCTTGTCGCGCGGTGCACGCCGAATGAGATTCCTGCCGGGCGGGCGATCGCTGGTCGTGCTGCGCGGAGAAATCAGGCACAAGAACCTGTGGCTGATCGACATCGACACGGGCGCGGAGCGTCAGCTCACGGAATTCGCTCCGGACTTCGAAGTGCGCGACTTCGACGTCTCGGCAGACGGCCGGGAGATCGTCGTCGAGCAGATTCAGGATCACGCCGACATCGTTCTGCTCGAGCTTCCGCCATCCTGACGCCGTCGCGATTTCTTCGCGCCTACACCGAGGCGGCCCCCCGAGCGGGTCCCCCATTCATACGGAATCGCTTGACGGCCGCGACGCCCAGTGCGGCGAATATCAGCAGCACGATCGTCTGCGCAATCGCGAACGGAGGCTCGGACTGCGTCGGCGCGATCGCGTTCAGCGCCGGCACCTTGAGGAACAGCTGCACCACCAGGACGAAGACGTTCAGGTACAGCGCGACGACCGCGGTGACGACGTAGATCGAGCGCCACCTGCCCGCCATCAGGCCAACGTATCGCGAGTAGATCGCCGCCGCCAGCACCACGATCGAGATCGCACCAACGATGTGCGACGGCAGCAGGCGCTCGAACGGAAAGCCGAAGCCGGTCAGGCTGGTGGCAAGCGTACTGGCCAGGAACACGATCGTCCAACTGTCGAGGCGCTTCGCGGTCAGCAGGCCGGCGAGCACGACGAGTCCCGTGATGATTCCGACAAGACTGAGTAAAACGTGGATGATGGTGAAGGGAGTCATGGCTCCCCGATCTTGTCACGAGGCGCTGCCGTCTCGCAGTACATTGACCACCCTACGGCGCAAGCGCGCGCGTGCAAGGCTGCCGGTGACATGTCAGTGATCGGACCCTTGCTGCCGCGCAACAAGATCGGCAGCTCGTCGACTGGTGGTGTAGAGGCAGCGCCCCTATCGTCCTGCCTCGTGTCCCGCAGAATGCCGAGCTCGTTGCACGACCACTCGGAGCCGGCCCGGCAGCCGATCGCATGCAACTGTGCGAGATAGGCACATCCGCGCGGCCGATCGTCGCCGCAGGCCTGCTGCCAGAAGGGAATCCACTGGCCGCGATGCCGGTCGCCGACGCCCTGCGCGGCGCTGATCGCCGCGAATACGATCGCCCACAGCGAGACGTAGGCGAAGTTGCGGCGGCGAGGGGCGAGCGACCGGCCGATCGCCGCGGGATCGAACCGTTGCAGCCATCCGCTGCGGACCGACGCGGTCGATCCGCCTGATCGACAGGTTCATCAGCGGCACCTGCAGCAGCTTGTCGTAGAACGTCGGCACGCCGGCGCGGGTCGAGCACGTCGTACAGGGCAATCGTGCTCAAGCCGTAAAGCGCGCCGAAGATCATCCGCCCGAGCTCGGTCCGCGGCGCCGTCGAGGGGTCCGTGAAGAGGAGGTGCATGCCGAGGAACACGGCAATCGGAATGTAGGAGTCGTAGAAGTAGTACGTGCCGGTGATGCCGTAGTACGCGAGGCCGAACACGTAGGTCGTCACCACCGCCGACATCGTCATCGTCGTGACGCCGAAGAGGATCTGCCCCGGGAGCGCGACCAGGAAGAGGAACAGATACATGTGCGGCGGGTAGAACTGGGTGATGGCGATGTCCTGTCCCCATGTGATCTCGGTCATCCCGGTCGCCAGCAGCGCCAGTGAGAAGACCGTGAGCGAGAACGAAGAAGGATTGAAGATGTGGGTCTGACGTCCGTCCTTGTTCCAGCGTATGAGCTCTTTTGCGGCGAAGCCGACCGCGACCATCACGAACTGCAGGTAGAACCAATCCTCCTTGAACCAGAGGAAGAGGTTAGTGCTCAGGATGATCGGGAACGGGCCGAACCCGAGCGTATAGATCTCGCGCCGCGACCAGCCGAGCAGCATGTCGAAGGCGTATGCGAACAGCAACTGCGCGACGATCAAGTAGGCGTACTCGTAGACCGGCGACCAGTACCAACCCCAGTACAGGAAGATCGCCGTGTGGGCGCATGCCTGAACGTAGTGCTGGGCGCGCGGCACGACTTCCAGCGTGAACCTGCGGTGCTGCTGTCGGGCGGAAACGAGAAGCGTGATGGCCCAGGCGGCGAGGGCGACGGCGCTGCCGAGGATCGACCAGAACAGCCGCGGGCTCAGCTGAACTGGCTCGTAGAGCGCCAGCCCCGCCAGCCCGGCCGCGCAAAGCATCGGCAGGGCGAGCGCGCGCTCCGGCGAAGTGGTGCGTCGGCGCGGCAAGCTTTCTCCGGCGGAGTGTAGCATCGCGCGAAAATGGACGCTCCAGGCCCGCACCATGGTGGTAGACTTCGGCCCGAAAAACTCCGGTTACAGGAGGTAGGCAATGAGGCGACGAATGTTCCAGTCGCTGGGTGTCGCGGCGGTGCTGGCGGCCCTGGTCGTTCTCCTGCAGCTCTCAGCCGGAGGTCAGGGGCAAGGCGAAGGCGGAGCCACTGCGCCTGCGGGGCCCGTCCCGAAAATCGCATCCGGCCACCCCGATCTCCAGGGCATCTGGCTCGACGAATTTCAAACCCCGCTCGAGCGCGCCGAGCGGTACGCCAACCGGGAATTCCTCACCGACGAAGAACGCCAGGCATCAGGACGATGACCGGTCGGGGAACATCGGCCGGAACCGGCGCGTCGAGCGCGGCAGCCAGCAGGACGTCGCCGGCGCGTACAACGCGGTCTTCACCTCCGCCAAGCCGACCGGCCGCCGGACCTCGATGGTCGTCGATCCGCCGAACGGCCGCATTCCGGCGCTGACGCCGGAGATGCAGGAGCGGAACCGGCTGGATCGGGAATTCCGACTGGCCCTGCTT
Source organism: uncultured Acidobacteriota bacterium (assembly GCA_963825245.1). Classification (GTDB taxonomy): domain Bacteria; phylum Acidobacteriota; class Vicinamibacteria; order Vicinamibacterales; family CAVVIG01; genus CAVREM01. Next base: position 198,605 of record CAWGSJ010000003.1, on the reverse strand, counting down.
GCAGAACACCGACACCTGCAAGAGCAAGGCGCCAGCGTGCAACGGCGGGACGTACGGACCGCCATCGTCGCGTCTTGCCGAAACCGCGTTGTTCTACAACACGCAGCGGATGAACCGTCACAACGGCCCAGAGGATCAGAGCCTGGGCGACCGCTGCATGCTGGGGCGCGAACCCGACTTCAACGCGTTCCGCCGAATCGTCCAGGGCCCCGAGTCCGTCGCGATCGGGATCGACACCGGGCAGGGCCAGGGTTACCAGCGCGTCGTGTACCTGACCGGCAAGCATCCGCCGTCAAGCATCCGTCTCCGCCACGGCGACTCGCGCGGCCGCTACGAGGGTAATTCGCTCGTCGTCGAGACGACCAACTTCTCGCCGAAGTGGCCGTTCCGCGGCGCCGCCGAGAACCTGACGCTGGTCGAGAAGTTCACGCGCATCGACGCGAAGACGCTCGAGTACCAGGTGACGGTCACCGACCCGACGGTCTGGACGGCACCGTGGACGGTGCGGCAGGAGATGAAGATGCAGCCGGACGATCAGAATCGCATCTACTACGAGCCGCGCTGCCACGAGGGCAACTACGGACTGGCGGCGCTTCTGATCGGCGCGCGCCTGGACGAGAAGAAGTTCAAGGAAGGGCGGGGCCCCAATCCGGCCTCGCAGGATACAGCGACCGACTTCGGGCCCGGCGCGGGAGGTCCGCAATGAGTGCCAGAGGCTCGACGATCGTCGTCGCGTTGGTGGCCGCAGCCGTCGGGGCGCTCATTTCAGCGGCCATTCCTCGCACAGCCGGCGAAACCGCCGGCCGCGGGCGCTCGGCCGACGGCAAACCGAACTTCAACGGCGTCTGGCAGGCGCTGAACGAAGCGCACTGGGATCTGCAGGCGCACGAGGCGCGAGCCGGCATGGTCACCCAGCAGGGCATCTACAAGTTCGACTACGCCAGGGTCCCGGCGGCGCCAGTCGTCGCGCTCGGCGCGGCCGCCGGCGTTCCGGCATCGCTCGGTGTCGTGCAGGGCGACGGCGAGATTCCGTACACGCCTGAGGCGGCGAAGATCAAGCAGGAGAACGCCTCGAACTGGATCGATCGCGATCCCGAGCTCAAGTGCTATCTGCCAGGGATTCCACGCGCGATGTACATGCCGTATCCCTTCGCGATCGTGCAGGGCGAACGACAAGATCCACATGACCTACGCGTTCTCGAACGCCGGCCGCGTCGTTCACCTGAACAAGGTCGAAGGCCCGCCCGACGACACGTTCATGGGCCACTCGGCCGGGCGCTGGGAAGGCGACACGCTCGTCGTCGAAGTGACGAACTTCAACGGCAAGAACTGGTTCGATCGCGCCGGCAACTTCCACAGCGAAACGCTCAAGCTGGTGGAACGCTACACGCCGATCAACCAGGACGCGATCCAGCTACGACGTCACGATCGAGGATCCGAAGACCTTTACGCGGCCGTGGACGCATCTCGATGCCGCTCTACCGGCGGCTCGAGGAGAACGCTACGGTGCTCGACTATCCCTGCGTCGAATTCTCAGAAGAGTTCATGTACGGGCACCTGCGCAAGGAGCCGCTCGTCACGCGCTGGGAGGGCGAAACGATGGTCGTCGAAGTCACCCGCAAGGTGCCGCCCGGCGACAAGCTGCACGAGTGGTACAGACGGTGAACTGAGAAACTGAGGAGCTTCTCAGTTCCTCAGCTCCTAAGTTCCACAGTTTGAACGATGGAGGTTGAAGCCATGAGAGTGAAACTGGCGATCGGTATCGTGGCATTGGGTCTGTGCCTCGCGGGGACCGCCGTGCGAGTGGCTGCACATCATGCATTCGCCGCGGAATTCGACGCCAACAAGCCCATCCAGTTCACAGGGCACGATCGTCAAGATGGAGTGGCTGAATCCGCACGTCTGGCTGCACATGGAAGTGAAGAAGCCCGACGGCACCACCGAACTCTGGGCGTTCGAGGCCGGCACGCCGAACGTGCTCTTCCGCCGCGGGTTCACGAAGCAGTCGCTTGCGGTCGGCACCGTCGTGAAGGTCGACGGCTACCAGGCGAAGGACGGGACACGCCGCGGCAACGGACGCGATCTGACCTTCCTGGACGGCAAGAAAATGTTCATGGGTTCGTCTGGGACGGGCGCCCCCTGGGAACTGCCGCGGCCGGGCGTCGACACGGAAGCGAAGCCGAAATAAATCCTGCGAACCCGATCGCGTCTGGCTGCCGGCCTGCCCTGAGCGGAGTCGAAGGGCCTGCCCTGAGCGGAGTCGAAGGGCCGGGCGCGATCGGACTACCGACTACCGACTCCCGACTCCCCTACCATTTCATAAACCACCAGGCACCGCCGACGGCGCCGACCACCGCCGTGACCAGCAGCCAGTTCTGATCGCCGCCGGTCGCACCGAAGCTCTCCATCACCCCGTTCGTCCACTTGAGTGTGTGCCTCGTGTACGAAGAGGCCTCCAGCCACAGCCCTCCGCTGGCCAGTGCGATCAGCTTGTGACGGAATTCCTCGTTGAGCCAGCTCATCGCGGCGACAAGAATCCCGATACAGCTCGTGCTCAGGAGTTTTCCCGCCAACATGTCGTGGTCCGGTGTAGCCAAACTGATGCCCGACACCGCTGCACGAGACTGCACGGGCATGCGCGCGGACTGACAGGATGTGCCACTCTTCACGTGACACAGCGTGTCAGTTGTTTTCTCGTGCTCAACGCGGGTTCGTCTTCCGTCTCAAGTCCTCGAACCAGTTCAGGACGACCCGCACGGTGGCGCTGTCGGCCGCAGCCTCAGGATCCGTGACCACCAGGACCTGCTTGCCGTCAGGCGCCACGTCCCAGAGGCTCGTCGCCAACGGAAGGACGCGCTGCGGCCGCGCTGCCTTGTCGCCCGCAATCGCCGCCACGTCCGCAGTCATCAACTGATTCGTGGCACGATCCCGGAAAAACAGTTGCTGGGGCTGGCTGGCCCAGCGAGGCTCGACGCCGCCGTCAACCGAGATGGCTGTCTTGCCGCCCGGGCCCGGATATGCCCGCACGTACACTTCGTCCCTGCCGCCTTCATCGGACACATAGGCCAGCCACTTCCCATCTGGCGAAATCTGAGCGTCGCTCTCGTTGTGATTGGCTGCAATGGTGAACGGCACGCTCGATCGAGAGCCGCCGGCTAGATCGAGCAGCTTGATGGCGCGCCTGGCCTTGACGTCGGCAGACGAGGCCGCGGTATACGCGAGTGTCCGGCCGTCAGGCGAAATTGAATTGACCGTCGCGAAGGCCTCGGTTGCGAGAAGCTCGGGAGTTCCGCTGCCATCAGCCGGAACCCTGAGCAGCTCCCCTAGCCGCGAATAGATAATCTGCGCCCCGTCAGGCGTCCAGAGCGCGAACGAGCCCCGGTCGGATATCCGGCTGAGTGTTCCGCGTTCCAGGTCGACGATGAAGACGCCTGGGCCGCCACGCGTCTGGAACGTCGCAGCGCGTCGTCCGTCTGGCGAGATGCGGACACCGCCGTATTCTCGCGCCGGAGCGGCCGATGGTCGGACCTGGTCGGTGCCGTCGACCCACGCCAGCGTGCGATGGACCGTTTCCTCCGACGTGTAGACGAGCGTGCCTGATGCGGACACGGTGTAGTCGGCGTTGCCATTCTGCGGATCCCAGAGCACGCCGTCGAACGCCAGGACTTCCGGCCCGGTCGGCCTGAGCTGATCGATGTCGAACGGCACCGCGAACATCGAGGCATCGCGAACATAGACGAGGTGGCCGGACGGCAGATAGCGTGCCCTCGTGCCACGTTGATCGAGAACGCGGTGCTGACGGCTGACGAGATCGAGCAGCGCGATTTGCGAGGCCTCGGCGCCCTCGGTTGACGCGATCCCGAATAGGACCGTCTTGCCGCCCGGCAGGATCTGCGGGAACCGATGTATCGGGCGGTTATCGTCGCCGTCAAGCGTCACCGGCTCGCACGCACCTCCCGAGGCAGAGACGCGCATCAACCCATCCGGTGCGGTGAAGACGATGTGATCGTCGTCGCCCCAGCTTCCACCGAGAAAATTCGCGACCTCGCACAACCGGGTCGGGGCCCCGCCTGAGAGGGGCACCTTCATCAATGAGCTCCGCCCGAAGCTGCTGAAGTAGGCGAGCCACTTGCCGTCCGGAGAAAAAAATGGGCGTCGTCCGCCATCGGTCTGGGGAATGGGCCGGCCTTCTGTTTCGTTAAGAACGCGCACCCAGATGGGCCTGACCGGCAGCACGCGCCCCGTGTAGGCCAGCATCGTTCCATCGGGGGATAAGGCGACACCTCGCTCACCCCCGCCCGGTTCCATCAGCGTGATCGACCACCGCTGTACGGCAGCGGGTGCTTGCCGCGCGGGCATCAACGCCCAGACAGCCGCCCCGAGCACAAGAAGGACAGCGGCCGCGGCGGTCCACCATGGCATCGGCCGGCGATGTGCCTCGCCGACGTCCTCGACCAACTGCCAGGCATCGCCGATGTCCCGCAGCCGCCGCTTCGGATCCTTCTCCAGGCAGGCCTTGAGCAGCCGTCGCATGGCGATCGGCACGCTCGTCCAGTCAGGTTCGCTTCGCAGCACGGCGGCCGCCAGGGCAGCGAAACTGTCGCCGCTGAACGGCACACGGCCTGTGAGCAGTTCGTACACCACCACGCCGTACGACCAGACGTCGGTTCGCTTGTCGACCTCCCGGCCCTCTGCCTGTTCAGGGCTCATGTAGGCGACAGTGCCGAGAATCGTGCCGGGCTGGGTCAGATCCGTCGACGCGTCGCCTGCGTTCGGCGCGCTTCGCTTGGCAAGTCCGAAATCGAGCACCTTCAGGATGCCATCGGCGTTGATCTTGATGTTGGCGGGTTTGAGATCGCGATGGACGATCCCCCGTTCATGCGCGTGTGCCAGCGCGTCGGCGAGTTGCCGCGCATATCCAAGGGCCTCGTCCTCGGGCAGCCCCGAGGCCGGAATGAGGCTGTCCAGCCCCCGACCCTCGACGAGCTCCATGACGATGAATGCCTCATCGTCAACGTCGCCGACCTCGTAGATCGTGCAGACGTTTGGATGGTTCAGGGATGCGGCAGCCCGGGCTTCCCGCAGGAGCCGTTGGCGGGCGGCGATGTCGAGGAAACTCGCAGCCGGAAGGACCTTGATGGCGACCGGACGGTTCAATTGCGGATCATGAGCGCGATAGACCTCGCCCATGCCACCCGCGCCGATCCGCGCCTCGATGCGATGGCCGCCGATCGTCGCACCCGGAGCCAGCGCCGCGGTGCGATCAGCGGTCATCGATTCAAATGAGAAATCGCGACGCCTCCACCACTACCGCGCGACCCACGGCGGACCAATGATCAGCGCCGGGTCGGCGCCTTTCTTCGGCGACGAACTTCTGCGTCCGGCCGTACTGATTGTCGCCACCGTACAGATTCCGATTGGAGTCGACGCTGATCGTGTGCACCTCGAGATAGCCGTCCGGCAGCTCGGGCGGCACCATCCACGTGTAGAGCTGCTTGCCGCTGAAGTCGTACTTCACGAAGCGCAGCGGCCGCAGGTCGGTAATCCACAGGCTGTCTTCGTTGACGATGATGTCGAGCGGCAGTCCCGAGGCCGGGCCACGACTCGACGAACTCGACCTTCGCCGGGTCGGGCGTCGTCTTGAACACGTTGATCCGCGCGCCGGAGCGGTCGAGCGCGAAGATGCGGCCGCCTGGACCGATGCCGATCGCGTGGATGCCGTTGAACTGACCCGGCCCCTTGCCGAGGCCGCCGAACTCACCGAGGTAATTCATGTCCTTGTCGAGGATCATGATGCGGTGATTGTCGAGACCGTCGGCGATCAGAATGCGGCCATCAGGCAGGAAGGCCACGTCCTGCGGCTTGCCGAAATGGGTCCGGTCGGTGCCCTGGACACCCTTCTCGCCGAGCGTCTTCAGCAGCTTGCTGCCGTCGTTCGAGAACACGTAAATCTGGCTGAACGTCTCGTTGATCACCCAGACGCGGCGTTCCTTGTCGTACGGGCTGATGCGCACGCGGTGCGGACCCGGACCGTCGGAGCCCTCGCACAGCTTGTCCCACTGGGTCCAGCGCTCCTTCACCTTGCCGTCGGCGTCGAGCGTGTAGAGGCAGTTGCTCCAGACGCGCCGCGCGGTGTCGGTGAGGACGTTGATCTTGATCGACCCGGCGAAGCCCGAGAACCCCGGCGGCACCGGATCGGGCAAGCTTCGCCTCGCCGCGCTGGGCGACGAAGATGCGGTTCGGGCGACTCGGCAAAAATGCCCGAGTTGCCGCCGAAGGCGAACCCTGGTTCGGCAAACGGCTTGTGCCAGCCGCGGACGACGTCGTATGGGCTCGGGCCGACAGGGCCGGTGACGGTCGCCTGCGCGAACATCGCCGGCACGCCCGAGATCACCGCCAAAAGCAGTGCCAGGCCCATCACCTTCGTTCGAGTTGTGTTCTTCATCCCTTCAGTCCTCCGTCGCACCGCGCCTCGCATTCTAAGCTGACCTCGTCGCGAGCGAGCGCGCGAGCGAGCCACGCGAACGGAGCGCGCCGGCGGCGCGGCGCGCGAGAGAGCGTGTCGGGGAGTCCGAGGGGCGAAGCCCCTCGGGTAAGAGACTAAGGAGATTAGTCCAGTAGCCGAGCCGGATCAAATGTCCAGTGTCGATGGGCATATAGTTGTTCTGCCGTTCGCCTGCGCCGGGCCGTGTCGGCCCAATGAGGAAGGCGCATAAAGAGCAGACTTTAGCCATCCGCTAACGAGCTTTTCAGGACCGTGACCAGCCTCCGAGAGCTGCCGATTGATTTCGGCGCGATCGTCGATCGCCTGCGCCTGGCCGTGTTCGTGTTTCGGGACGGCCGACTCGTCTATCAGAATCCGGCGGCAGCAAGCCTCACCGCCCGTTTGCGGGCCCAATATCGGGTCGACGTGCGGGTCATGCTCCGTGAGCACCTGCCCAGCCCGCCGGAGGCGGCCGGCGACCTGGACCCGGCCGTCACCCTCCTGACGGCGGCGCGTGGGGAGCCGCTTTATGTCCACGTCAGGCCAATTGGCACAGGGAGTGATACCCCTGACATCGTCATAACCGTGCGAGAGCTCGGGATCGAGCGTGACGCCTTTGCGCGACGGTATCGCTTGTCGCGGCGGGAGGCGGAAGTCGCCGAACTGGTCATGCGGGGTTACCGGAACCCCGAAATCGCGACGGCATTGGGAATCGCCCGCACGACCACGAAGCGCCATTTGACGCGGATTTTCCAGAAGATTGGCGTCGACTCCAGAACCCGGCTCATTAGTCGACTGGCCTAGGACAGCGGTCCAAAAGTACGACCAAAGGACCATTGTCCAGCCGCTTGGATCTCAATAGACTTCGCGGTCTGGAGCCCCCCGGATTGTTCAGCGCTTTCGGTGTTTCGGACGCGGGACCCGTTCGCAAAACGAACGAGGATCGGTTCGCGGCCGACGAACACCTTCAATTGATGGTCGTCGCCGATGGCATGGGCGGGCACCTCGCGGGCGACGTCGCGTCCAGCCTGGCGGTCGACACGATCACAGGGTTCGTCCGCCGCTCAGAAGAAGAGGGCGAGTGCTCCTGGCCGTACGGGATCGACCCGCACCTGTCGTTCTGCAGCAATCGGCTGCGAACCGCGATTCATCTGGCGAACCGCCGGGTCTTCCGGGCGGCGGAAAAGTACGACGACTACACCGGCATGGGAACCACCGTCGTATGCGCGCTGCTGTCGGGCAACCATTTGTCGATCGGACATGCTGGTGACAGCCGCCTTTACGTGCTGGCGCAGCGGCACAATTGACACAGCTGACGACCGACGACACGTGGGAGGCAACGCTCCTCGCGGGATCGCACGGCGGTGCGTCGTCGGCGCCAGCCAGTCACCTGCGGCACGTGCTGACCAACGTACTCGGCGCCCAGGAGAGCGCCGTGATCCACCTGCGCGAATTCGAGCTGCAGGGCGGCGAAACGCTCCTTCTCTGCTCGGACGGCACTCCATAACGTCGTCGAGGACGGCGAGTTGTGCCGGATCCTTGCGACGGAAGACCCGCTGCCGGACATCGGCGCGCGGCTGATTGAAGCGGCGCTCGCGCGCGGCACGCGTGACAACGTGACGGCGGTTCTTGGACGGTATCACGGAGCCTGACGTGGAAACTCCTCTTCCGAGATCGAGGCGCCAGCTTCCCGAGAAGATCGGGCGCTATCGCGTGGTCGGACGCCTGGGCAAAGGCGCGATGGGCGTGGTGTACAGCGCGTATGACGACGTCATGGAGCGGTCGGTCGCCATCAAGGTGATGATGGCGGACGTCCAGGACGATCCGGAAACGAGCACGCGGTTCTTTCGCGAAGCCCATGCCGCGGGCCAGCTCGTGCATCGCAACATCATCACGATCTTCGACCTGGGCGACGAGGACGGCCGGCCCTACATCGTGATGGAGCTGCTCGAAGGGCAGATGCTCGGCGACTATCTGAAGCGTCCCGAGGGCGTTCAGCTCGAGGACAAGATCTCGCTGATGCTCCAGGTCTGCGACGGACTGCGACTCGCCCACGCGCAAAGGCATCTTCCATCGCGACATCAAGCCGGGCAACCTGCACGTCACCGACGTCCGGCGACCTGAAGATTCTCGACTTCGGCATCGCCCGGCTGGCCACGTCGAGCATGACGATGAGCGGGTTGATCGTCGGCACGCCCGATTACATGTCGCCGGAACAGGCGTGCGGGCGCGAGGTCGACCAGCGCTCGGATATTTTTTCCGCCGGGGCGGTGTTCTACCTGATGCTGACCGGCCGCAAGCCGTTTGCGGCGCCGGACTGCCGGCGGTCCTGATGAAGGTCCAGAACGAGGATCCGCTGCCGATTCGCGAAACGGAAGCGCCGCCCGCACTCGCCGCCGCGATCGTGAAGGCGATGGCCAAGGATCCTGTGGCACGGTATCAGTCTCAGCCGAGCTGATTGCCGATCTCAACCGTGTTTCGCGCGACCTGGCGCTGGAAACGAGCCGCATCAGTGAGCAGGCGCGGCAGCAGTTCGAGGCGGCCGAGAAGCTGGCCGTCGAGCGCGCGGCGTTGGTTCGCGACCTCGACGTGACCGTCGACGTGGATCGCACCGAAACGGCGGCGGAGATCGCTCGCCAACGTTACCCGGCCGTTTCCGCGTGGCTCGACGCCCGTCAGGCCGAACCGCTTTATCGGAGCGTTGCACGGGACGTGCTTCGCGAAGCGACCGCAATGCATCAGTCGCTGCTCGATGAAACAACGGGGTTCCGCCAGGCCGGATCCGACCTTCAGGCGGCCGCCGCGGCGGCCGACGCTGGCGAGTGGATTCGAGCGGTCCATCACTTCGAGGCCGTCGTCACCGCGGTGCCGGGCTGCGCATATGCGCGCGACGAAGCCATCCGGCTGCGGCGGCTGATCGCCGAGAAGCAGGCCGCCGACGATCGCCGGCGCGCACTCCTCGCCGAAGCGGAGGCCGCCGCCGAGCGCGCCGAATGGTCGGCAGTCACCGCGCTCGCCGACGAAGTGCTCGCTTCCGACAAGACGAACGCGCTGGCCAGCAGTCTCCGCGAGAAGGCGGTCGCCGCGCTCGCAGCGGAAACCCGGCGGCGTCGGGAACAATGCGAACGCGCGATCGACCGGGCCGAGCAACTGGCTCGCAGCGGGCGCTATGCCGAAGCTGAAAGCGCCCTCGACGAGGCGAGCCGGGCCAACCCCGAGTCTCCCTCGATCGCTGACCTGGCGAAGCGTATTCGCAAGGCACGCCTGGAGGCCGAGCGCGTCTCCGAGCTCGAGCGGCGTGCCGCCAACGCAATCGGGACCGCACGTTCCCGGTTCGCACAAGGGCAGCGGCAGGAGGCACTCACCGACTTGCGTGCGTGCCTCGCTCAGGAACCGGAGTTACCTGGTCTCGCCAGCGCGCTGCGCGAGTTGACTGACGAAGCGGATCGGCTGGCGGCCGCCGAGCGGCGCCGGGCCGAGGCCGCCGAGCACGCCAGGGCCGCACAGGCCGCGTTCGAACGCGACGATCCCGACACCGCCCTGACGGAAGCCCGCGAAGCGCTTCGCCTCTCCGCGGACGACGAACGTGCGCGCAAGATCCAGGGCCTCGCGACGGCGCGGCTGCGCGAACGAAAAGCCGCTGCCGAGCGGGCCGAGCAGGTGGAACAATTGCTCCAGCGCGCCCGCTCCCTGCTCGATCGCCGCAAGTACGCATCGGCCCGCGAACAGGCGAAGGCCGCGGGCGATCTCATCCCGTCAAACCCGCAGGTCCAGGCACTCCTGGCGGACATCGATCGCAAGGAAGCCGGCGCGCAGGAGGAGGAACGCCAGGAGCGCGAGGCACGGCAGCGAACGAAGGCAGCGGCTCCGGTGCTCGCGATGGCGAAGTCGGCGGAAGCGTCGCGCGACTATACCCGGGCCGGCTGGCTGGCAGAGAACGCGCTGGCGCTGGATCCACACTGCGACGAGGCGCGAGCGATCATCCAACGCACCCAGGCGGCGTTGTCGGCTGAACCGGAGAGTGAAGACGACACGGTGAAGGTCGCCGGTGCCAGCCGCCCGCCAGACACCGAGGACACCGTGACGCTGATTCCGTCGCTGCCGGTCTGGCGTCGCCTCGCCGATGTCATCAGGAGCTGGGTGCACATCGGCCATCGCGAAGGAGCCTGAGATGGCGAAGCTGGTGGTCCTCCGCGGCGACACCATCGATCGCAAGATCGATCTCGTGCAGCTGCCCGCCCGGATCGGCCGCGGGCCGAACAACCAGGTCGTGCTCCAGGATCCGATGAAAGGCGTGTCGCGCGAGCACGCCGAGATACGCCTGGTCGACGGCCGCTACCTCCTCGTCGATCTCGGAAGCGAAAACGGCATCTGGGTGGCTGGCCGCCGCGTCGCGGAGATCGCGCTCGAGCCGAACGTGATCGCGAGCATCGGTCCGTTCCGCCTCATGCTGGCCGAGGAAGCGACGGTTCCAGACACTGAAGTCGTCAAGCAGATGCAGCGCCCCGCGGCGGTGGCCGTGCCGCCGGCATCCAAGCCAGCCGCGCCTCAGCCCACCCCGCGCGCGCCAGCCGCGCCGCGGGCGGCCGCGGCCCGGAGCGGCGCGCCGATGAACCAGCGGAAGCTGATGATCGGCGGCGGCGTTGCGGCGCTCATCCTCGTCGTCGGAGTGGTCGCTTTGATGTTCCGGCCTGACCCACCACCGCCGCCGCCTGATTTCACGGGAACAATCGCTAACGCAGACCGGCAAATAAGCGAGGGCTTTTGCAAGGAAGCGGTCCAGACCATCGAGTTGGAGCTGCAGCGGTATCCGGACAATTCTGACCTGCTCAACGCGAAGCGCCGTGCGGACGAGTGTGTGCCTCCTCCGCCGCCGATCGGTGAGCCAATCCCCGATGTGGTCACTGAACTCCGGAACGCGAGGCAATTCCTGGCAACGCGTGAATGTCAGGCAGCACGGCTTCGAGTCGCCAACGTCCTGGTTTACGACGCCGAGAACGTCGAAGCGGCAGAACTAAGAAAGCAAGTCGACTCGTGTCTCCAGCCCACGACGCCAAAGCCAACGACTCCACAGCCCGTGGTCGTCGAAGTCGTCAGTCCTGAACTCGGCGGGCTGGTGGTGTTGCCGAACGAGAGTGAACGCGAGTATCGCGCGCGCATGGATGCGATGCGAGCCCGCTACGATGAGGCGATCGCTGCGCTTAAAGAGGGGGCCACTGCGCGAGCGCTTGAATTGCTCGAAGGCATCCTGGCTGCGACGCCGCCCGGCTATCTGGACGTGGCTGCGAGACTCGCGGACGCCAAGAGGGCGATGGCGAAGCTGCGTCAGAGGGACGTGCAGGACCTCGAGAAGAAGGAACTGTTCGACGAGGCGATCGCGAAGCTGAACGAAGCGAGGGCTTTTGATCCTTCACTATCGATGTTCGTTGAGAACGAAATCTCTCGGATCCAAAAGGTCAAGATTGCAAAGGGCGAAGAAGCCTGCAAGTTGGCCAGCCAAGATATCAGCTATGCCAATAAGCGCAGCGAAGCCATCGAGAATTTTCGGCGAGCGCTGAAACTGCTTCCGCCCGATCATCCCTGCTATGCGGTTGCCAAGCTGCAGGCCGGCGTTCCAGCAAAATAGCCGATTCTGCCAACCCTCAGGAGGTGGAATGACCATTCGGCCTACGGCGATCGGACTCTTTCTCTTAGTGTGCTGTCTGGTCGAAATCCATGCGCAGCCGAAGGTAGCGCCGGACCCATGGTTTGGCAGGAGCGCGAAGGCCCGCGACTTCTCCCCGGCGAAGCTGCCTTGGAAGATCTTCACGATCGAGGTGCCTGATGACTGGCAGATGGTCCCCGGTCTCGCCTCGACGTTGCTGACGATCGCGGAGAGGGGTTCCGGCAACCAGCCCGCTGGTGCCATCGTGATCGAGCATACGGCGAACGTCCTCCCGCTCGGACCAAGCGACGTCGACGCGAGGCTTGCGCGCAACGAGCTCGATTTCATGGCCAGCCGTGATCCGGCGGGCACGAAATTCGCCTCGGAGGCGAAGGAGGTAAATAATCGGCGTTTTGTGCTGATTCAGTACTCACGGCCCGGCTTCTTCGGGCCCGACCATGTGGCGGTGTACGTGTTTCCTACCGGGAAAGCAATGTACCGGCTGATTTGCATCGGACCGGAGGCGCAGCTGTTCTCGAAGTATCAGGCGATTTGCGCGCACGTCGCTTCGTCGTTCAACCCGGTTATCGACGGCGCAAAGTAGGTCAGCTCTTCTCGAGCGCGGCCAGCGGACTGTCCAGCGGGAACCCGAATAGCCTCGGGTTCTCGCCGATCACCGCGGCCGCCACGATGCTGAACACGTAATCGTAGGTCTGCAGCGGGATGCGGCCGCGGTATTTCTCGAGCAGCTTCCAGAAATTGCGCTCGCGCGGATCGAGCGGCATCGTCTTCAGCAGATCGATGACGCGCTGTTCCCCCCAGTTGTAGGAAGCGATCACCAGCAGGCCAGAGGCCTGGGCGTCGGTCGCATAGATGTCCTTGAGGTACCGCGCCGCTGCGGGCGTGGCCTTCTCCCAATGCAGCCGTTCGTCGTCTTTGTCCGGACCCTGCACCTTGGAGAGCGGCCCAATCCGCAAGCCGTAGCGCGCGCCCGTGTCCGGGATGAACTGCCACATCCCCTTCGCGATTCCCCACCGGGTCGGCGGACCGCTGCGAAACGGCTCGAAGTCGCTCTCCTGCATGGCGAGGTAGAAGAACTGCGGCGGCAGGTTCTGCTTCAGCATTTCTTCGACGATCGGCCGCGTGTAGCCCATGCCCTGCGCCATCTTCGCCGCCCGGACGAAGCGGCCGGTCGACTGCCACCTGCGGATATAGGTGTTGACCTCGCTGATGTAGTCCGCCGGCGCGGCCAGATCGCATTCGCCGAAGATGCGCGTCACCCGCAGGATCAGCCGATCCTGTTCGCTCAGATTGCGCGCCGCGAGGCCGGTGACGAACTGCTCGTAGTTGGCCTCGAGCTGGCGCCGCTGCTCCAGGTATCTGCGGACCTGGTCGCCCCCTGCACCGGCGCCGGAGGTCGCCATCCGCTGCTCGACCTCGGCGATATTCACGTCGATGGCTTTCATCGCGTAGAAGATCTGCTCCGCCAGCTCCTGCTGACGGCGCAGCTGCCGATTGCTGTAGTACGCGTAGGCGCCCGCCGCGATCGCGACCAGCATCACGGCGGCGACCACCCAGCGCTGCCTGCGCTTCTGCCGCCGCTGGATTTGTCCGAACGCGCGCCGAATCATCATCGTCCGGCCGCCGACGGCGTCCTCGTCGGAACCCGGACCGAAGTAGCGTTCGGCGTAATCGTTGAGGAGTGTCGAGTCGTCGAGCCCTTCGTGAGAGGCCGGCGGATCGTCGCCGGCAGGGGCGGCCAGCGCGTCGACTTCGAAGGTCAGCACCGGACCGTCGATACCGAGCGACACGGTCAGGGCGTCGTCGATTTGCGCGATCTCGACGCGGCGTCCGTCGACGTAGATCCCGTTGCTGCTCTGCAGGTCGCGCAGCGACCAGCTGCCGTCGGCGAGCAGCACCACCGCATGCCGCCGGCTGACGTGGCCGTCCTGGATGCTCAGCTCGCAGTCGCGATCACGTCCGATGTGGAACGACCGCGCAAAACGCTGTGTCGCGCCGTCGGGCGTCCGGACCGTCAGAGCCGGCGCGTCCGGCACCGAGCCCGTTTGTATTCCTGAATCCATGCTCCCGCGCCGGGCCTTTCCCAGGCCAGCTTACAGGTGATTAGGTATACCTGTTGTGGATGCCGTCCGGAAAGGGAGGCCGGACCTACGGCCGGACGTTGATGGGCTGAGACGATTTCGCCGAGCCCCCTGCGTCGTCCTCGACGATCAGGATGACGAGGTAGAGACCATCCGTGGTGTAGGTGTGTGACGGGGCTGGACCGTCCCCGGTTTCGCCATCACCGAACTGCCAGTCGAAGTTGACGATGCGCCGTCCGGGCGGCGCGGTTGAACCCGCGGCGTCGAAGGTAACGACCTGGTTGATCTTCGGCGAGACCGGCGAGAAGGTGAAAGTTGACGTCCCAGGTACCGGGATGGTCGTCGTGGTGCTCGTCGTCGTCGACGTCGACGTGGTCGTTTCGGTGATGGTGACCTTGCCGGGACCGGTCGGCACACCGCTACTCTCGCAGCCAATCGCCCCAACAGACAAGACGCCAATCAGCGCCAACAGCTGGAAGTTGCGCATACCTACAAACTCAGGTCCAACGCCACGACTGGCGTAATGGTCGGCCGCAGGCCGTCGTTGTTGAGCGTGGCCAACGCGTGCAGCGACAAGAGCAGCTTGCCCTTGAGATTCAGCTTGAGACCGGGTGCGGCGATGACCTTCCGTATGCCCTCCGATAGGGCCACGGCGGAATCGAGTGCGGTGATTCCACTGAGATTTGCCGGGGGAATGTCCTGGACGAACCCGACCTGCCCTGCTCCCTGGATGTGGCTGCCCAGGAAGGTCAGGATCAGCGTGAGCTTCGGAGCCGCTTCCACTTCCACGCCGGCCGCGTACTGAATCCGATGCCTGGCTTCCACAGTCGCGCCCGTGACGTAGTTGGTCGGAACCTGGATACCTTTGCTCCAGAACTCGTACCCGCCGTTCAGGTGCGGTCGGATGCGGCCGAAAGTCCCCGAGTACACGCCCGCGACGAGCGTGCGAGTGACGCCAAGGCCACGCAGGTTATCGCGGTCGCCGGTCGGCAGGCGCAGGTTGACGAGCGCCGCGATGCCGCCCGTATCGTTCAGCTCCGTTCCAAACCGCACGAAACGGTACTTTGCGAGCGCCGAGATGTCGCCCAGCCCGGAGAACGTTCCGCCCCCCTCCGCCAGCCGCGACACCACGCCGTTGCCATTGGTGACGGTTGTGCTGCCATTCAGCTCGATCGAGATGAGAGGGATGCCCACACCGACGTCGAGGTTGTCCGTCACGCCGACGATGCCGGAGATCAAGACCATCTTCTGGGAAAGCTCGAGGTTCGCGACACCGGTGCGTGCGACCGTCGGTGAGGCCGACGTCACGGATCCCAGCTGCATCCGTTCGAGATCCAGGTCGCCCAGCTGGTCGTAGGTGGCTGCCGTAAAGCTCCCGCCAACGGTCACGACACCTTCGCCGGAGGTCGATGCCCGTTCCGCGAAGGCCGGTCCGAACGTGTTATTAGTGCGGACGAGCAGGCCCGTGGCAGGGTCCAGCTTGAACTGGAAATTGCCCGTCGCCATGGCCATCGGCGTCGTATTGACTTCGAGGGCGGTCGCCAGCCCGATCGCTTCGGCGACAGGCCGCGAACCAAGTGGACCAGTGAGCTGCGCGAGCGCTTGTTGCGCCGTCAGCTCTTCGATCGTCGTGACCTTCTGGGCAGCGGCCGGCGAAGGCCATACCAGCGCCAGCACCAGTACCCCAACGCTCGCTAGGCATCTGATCGTCATAAGGCGTCGACGCTGCACGCGCGCGCAAGGGAGATACGGGTTCGCGAGAAGGGAGCGAACCGCCGGGATATGGGCGCGCTGGTTGAGTTACGCGGCGGATTATCGGCTGGCACGTTTGCGCAAGTCAAGGCTTAGTTGAATCGATAGAAGGCGTACCGGTCATCCCGTTCCCGGTATTCGCGCACCAACGAGAACGACTTCAGTCGCAAGGCTTTGCGGCAGAATTCCGGCTGGATCGGGTCCTGGACATTGCACCAGAAGTTCCAGTGCACATACACGCCGGCGGCATAGCGGCTGGCCAGCACATCCAGGTACTCAGGATTGCGTACGGCCAGGGACAGCTGACCGGCATTGATGCCCCACACGTGAAACATTCCCGGGTTGTGCGTCAAGACGTAGGCATTCGGAGGCAGCTCAGCCGCAAATGACTGCGCGAATCGGACGTCCGCCCGGGCGGCCCAGGCCTCCTCGGTCGTGGCACGGACGAGGGGGGCGTACCCGAGAAACTGGAGGCCAAGAACGGTAGCCACGATCGCGCGTCCGGTCACAGGGAGCGCGAACCGATCGAGCCAGCTCGAGAGGCGGGCCGCCCCAAGCCCGCCGAGGATGGCGAGCGGGGGAACGGTGAGGACCGAGTACCTCACGTCGGCGCCGTAGTTGAAGCTGCCGGCATAGAAGAGCAGATAGATTCCGAAGAACAGGAGGAAATACAGGCAGACGGCCAGACGCGCCTGGCCGAGGCGCCGCCGCGTCAATCCGAAGAGCGCGAGCAGCGTGAACAGCAGCGGGAACCGTTCGTCCCCGAGAAAGAACCGCCCGTTGACGCGGAGGTTGTCCGCGACGAATCGCCACGATAGCCGGGCGTCGCTGGCGCCCCACTCCATGTTCCTCACGGCGAAGAGGTGCGCCGCGTGAACGGCCACGAGCGCGAAGAACAGCAACCCTATCCACCAGAGTCGGGCTGCCCTGACCTCCTCGCGGATTCGGGGCCACAGCATCACAGCCGCGACCGGAAGGATCAGGAACGATTCCGGCCGGAACTGTACGGCATAGGCCGCTGCCACCGCCGCCCCAGCCAGCGCCAGCGCGCCTGGCGAGCGGGCGGCATGCGCGGCGAACAGCAGTGCGGCCACGGCCGCCAGCGACGCGGACGGCTCGACGGCAGCCGTCGCCGACCAGATGATTTGTTCGGGTGTGAGCGCGGCGAGCAGCGCCGCAAAGAACGCGGCGTCCCGATCCTTGAATGACAGCCACACCAACAGGTAGATCGCGGCGATGGTCAACGCCATGACCGTTGCGTTCACCACGAACGCGGCGGCAGGACGAACGCCAATCACGCGGTAGACCAGGCTCAGGATGTGGGGATAGCCGTAGGGTTGCTTGTTGTATTCGCCAAGCCAGCAGCGCAGCCGGCCGTACTCCACCGTGCCGTCGTTGCAGATTTGCGCTCGGCGCAGATCGGCGAGGTTTTGACCGGCACTCTGATAAATCTGCTCGTCGTAGTAGATGCGGTTCGTGCGCGGTGCGACGAACAGGGTGAGCGCGACCGCGAGCGCCATCAAACCGCCGATCCGGACGAGGTCGCTGCGCCCGAGACCCGCGACGACCCTCTTCAGGAGCAGCGCCCCGATCACGACGAACAGGACGGCGCAGGCCTCGAGCGACCAGAACTGCGCGACCTTGAGCTGTTCGCGAAGCGAGTCGTTCGTGGTCCCCAGCAGCCAGGCCGCCACCGCCGCCACCGCGACGATCCAGGCGATCGCCAGCACGATCCGCAGCCGGCTCGAGGTCGTCAAGACGCCACCGGTGCGCGGACCAGAAATGGCCCGATCGCGAGCGCGTCGGCGCCAGACCGGCGGAACACGTCGATCGCGTCTGCCGGCGTGCAGACCAGCGGTTCGCCGTGGATGTTGAAGCTCGTGTTCAACACCGCGGCAATTCCCCACTTCTCGCGGACCGAGCGGAGCAGCTCGGCAAAGGGCGTGGCTTCCGAATCGGGCACGAGCTGCGGGCGGCACGTGCCGTCAACACTCATGACTCCAGCCAGGCTTCCCCGGCAGCCCCTCGCCACCTCGTACGCCATTGTCATCGCCCGATTGCGGCCGCCGCTCCAGTCGGCAAGCGCGCGGGGCGCCTCGCTCTCGAGCAGGCTCGGACAGAACGGCTGATACCAGACGCGCCGCTTCAGCACGAGGTTCAGCCGATCCCGCAGCTCGACACGATCGGGACGGGCCAGCACACTGCGGTGCCCGAGCGCGCGAGGACCATATTCCATGCGCCCCTGAAACCACATCACCACGCGCCCGTCGGCGAGGAGGTCGGCGACACGTCGCGGCAGGTCGCCCACGCAATCGCCGGCAAGGCCGGCGTCGCGCAGGCTCCCTTCGATGAACGGCGCATCGTACTCCGGGCCAAGGTCGAGACTGGAGAGATCACCGCGCGGTTCGACACCGGCTCGACCCGCGGCCCAGACTGCCCCACCGAGCGCCAACCCTCCATCCCCCATGTGCGGGAAGACGAAGACGTCGTCCACTTCCGGCAGCAGCCGGATTCGCCGCGTCGCCTTGACGTTGGACACCACGCCGCCGGCCAGCGCCAGCCGTCGCTGGCCCGTGAGGCGAACCGCGTCCCGGGCCAGCGCCACGCAGGCGATTTCGACAACGCGCTGCGCCATGAAGGCGAATTGCTCATTGGGATACAACCAGTGAATGCGCGCCAGCGCGCGCCGCAGCGCATGCCCGGCCGATGCCGTTTCGATCACGCCATTCCGAACACGAACGCATCCGACGAGCGGGTTCTTGTCGTCGGCCACCGGCGCAGCATAGTCCGCGAGCGCCATCACCTTCCCCTCGTCCTCCAGCTCACGCATGTTGAGCAGGTTCGTCACGTGCTCGAAAAACACGCCGAGGGAGTGGCGCGCCGGCGACGCCGTCAGCCGCTTCAGCCGGCCATCGCGAAACGACGAGATCGTCGCCGACAGTCCGTCGCCGAGGCCATCAATCGTCACCACCGCGCAGTCGTCGAAGCCCGACGCCCAGGCGGCGCCCGCGGCGTGTGCGGCGTGGTGATCGACGAGCGTCAGCCGCGCGTGGCCGAGCCCGTGGCGGGCAAGCGCTCGCTGCAGCACGAGCCCGCTGAGACCCCGCGAGACAGGACCCGGCGACCATTCAGTCATCCGGTATTTCACCGCCCGCGTGAGCCTCGCAAGAGAGCCTGGCGCCACTTTCCGCCGGCGCACGGCGTAGTAGCGCTCCTTGCTGCCGGGCCAGAGCCGGCCCAGCGTCTTCGCGGGATCGGTCGTCGAGATCGCCACGAGATCGACGGCCTCGGGGCCGAGCCCCGCGCACTCGAGACACGCGGCAATCGAGCGGCTCGGGAAACAGATCTCCAGCTTGCGGCGGGTCAATCGCTCTTCGTTGACCGCAACACGGACGCGTCCGTCCTGCAGGAGCGCGGCGCCCGAATCGTGCCCGTCCCAGATGCCGAGGATATTGTTCAGAAGAACAGGTACCTGACCAGCGAATACCCGTACCGCGGCGCGCTGCGCCAGACACGGATATGCGAGCGGCCATGCGCGCGCGGGTGCTCGTGGCTGGGAACTTCAGCGATCCGAAGCCCGCGGCGGAGCGTCTTGATGATCATTTCCTGTTCGATGGTCGTGCCGTCCTCCCGCAAATTGAGCTGCTGCAGGACGCTGGTCCGTACTGCACGGAAGCCGTTCTGACTGTCGCTCAGGCGGCAGCCGAATCGCCAGTTGATGCACGCGGTGATGAACGACGAGCCGGCGAGGCGGAAGAACTCGTCGAACCCGCCGTGCAGCTCGCTCGACCCGCCGCGCAGCCGCGAGGCCGTCACATGATCCGCCTCGCCCGACAGGATCGGCTCGACCAGCAGCGGGATGTCTTCCGGATCGTGCGAGCCGTCCGCGTCGAGGAACACCGTGACCGGCGTCCGGATGAGCGGAATCGCCCGGCGGATCGCTTCGCCCTTGCCGCGGCGGCCGTCGTGCAGGACCGTCGCTCCGCTCTCGGCGGCACGTTCGAACGTCCGGTCGGTCGACTCCCCCACCATGACGAATACCTGTTCGGCAAACGGGGAGGTACGCGTCACGACCTCGCCGACGCTCGGACCTTCCTGCTTCGCGGCAATGACCGCGGTCACCTCAGTCGCCACGTGCAGTCGTACGGCCCGCGCGAGACGTGCTTGATTCGCGACGTCGCTAAAGGAGACGACATTCATGGTGTCGTCCGGGGTTCGGGTGGCCGCGGTGTCGATGGGAGCGCAAGAGAGCGCGGGCGACTGCAACGGCCGGCGAGGACGTTGCCGAGGATAGTCTGGTACGCCTCACAGGCGGTCCAGCACTGCGGGCACCGCCCCTCCCAGATCTCTCCCTGGAGTTCTTTCGCCCCGGCGGCGTTCCAGATCGGATCGAGACGCATCCCGGTCTCGCGCAGGCGCCCGATGGGCCTCGAATAGCTGATGCACGGGTAGACGATGCCCCAGGGGTCGATGAAGCAGCTGGCCCGGAGCGCGTGGCACGGCATCGGCGTCCGGCCGGTCAGCAGAAACTCGTCCAGGTACTTGAGATACGCCCCTTCCAGCATCTGCGCGGCTGAACGCGGACGTCCCTTCAACTTGCGATAGTCGTGCAACTCGACGCGGACCCGCCGCGGATCAGCGATCACATCGGCTTGACCGTCGTTGCCGTAATAGTGCCCCGATATCTGCGCGACGTTGAGGTGCACGTCGTCGATCGTCAGCCCGGGGCATTCACGAGCGCAGGCGGCAAAGGTCTCGGCGAACCGCCCAACGTTGTGCGAGGACAACGTGACGCCGAACACGACGTCGATCCCTGGAATTCGACGCAGCGCGTTGAACGTTTCGACTTGGCGTCGGAAGCCGCCCTTGATCCCGCGGATTTCGTCGTTCGTCTGCTCGTCGCCGTCGAGACTGACGGTGATCACCGTCTTCGCCGGTCCTCGACCGGCGATGCGCTCGGCGCTCGCCACGATCTTGTCGGTGAGAAAACCGTTCGTCGGAAAGTGCAGCACCGCAAGCCGCCGCCACCCGGATACCACCGCCTCGAGGATGTCGTCGATGTCGGGCCGGAGAAAGATTTCGCCGCCGGTCAAGTCTACCCACGTCACGCGTGGATTCTCGCGGACCAGCGCCAGCACTTCGTCGGTAGTCAGTTCATCCGACGGCTTGCGCTGCCAGACATTGCAGGTTTTGCATCGATACTGGCACCAGTACGTGAGACAGAGGTTGACCTTGAGCGGAGCGGCGGGTCGTCGGAGGGTCGCCTCCGCGAGGGCGCTGCCGAGCGCGCCGGAACGTAGAAGTCGGTTGGCGAAGAGACGAATCACGATTTCGGCTTCCTCGTGTGTCGCACGCTGACGATCTGCCAATCGGCTCGCTCCGATGGTCTCGTCAGCACGAAATCCGCGATCGTTTCGATAACTTCAGGAAACCCCCCACTGCGAGGTTCATACGTCTGCTTAACGGCAACGTGAAGGCGAGCCGTACCCTTTGCGCCGTCGACTTGATCGAACTTCCACGTGCCCTGCTCGGCCATCTCACACTTGATCGATGCATACTGGTTGAACGTTCTCTTGCGCTCCGGCAGATCGGCGCTCGGGTGGATCTCCTGGACTCTTCGCAGGTCGCGTGATTCCTGTGCCGGGCAGTACTTCTTCAGCAACTCGGGTACTCCGATGGTTTTCGCGTACTCATCGGGCGTCATCACCGGTTTGACCTCCCCTCCACCAGTGACCACCGGGACTTTCGGCAGTTCAGTGGGCGGAATCACCGGCGGCGGCGCGACCGGTGGTTCGGGCGCGGGAGGAGTCTTGGTCGGCGCAGGCTTCGGGCCTTGGGCGAGCGGACCGGTCGCGCCTCTTCCTTTTTCAACAAACGTCGCACCGCAGGCACGTGGAGCGGTCATCATCAGCACCGGTTGGGCGCAGTCCTGCAGGAACGCGGAACGTTCGAATCCAGGATCGGGGCGCGCCTCGACGGTGATCTGCCGGCCGTCTTCGAACTCCGCGGAGCAGCTGTCACCCATCGTGCCGCAACTGATACCCCCGGCCGCGATCAGGGTGCCGCCTTTCGGCTTGGTCACCGTCAACGTCCACGTCCGCCCCTGCGGGATGGCCAATTCCGGGTTGAACGTCGCACCGCAGGTTCTCGCCTGCGTCATCAACATCCGGCCGGCCGGGGCGCAATCTCCCGTATACCCGCCAAACACGAAGCCCCTGTCTGTGTCGAATGCCAGTTCAACCGGCGCGCCCGGCTCCAGCGTCACCTGGCAATCCGACCCGCCGGTGCCGCATTGCAGCCCGGCCCCTGAGATCGTGCCGCCCTGCGGTCTCGTGAAGGTCAGCACATAGCCCGAGGAGGGTCGCGCGAGCCAGAGCACTGCCAGTGCGACGAGACCCACGGCGATCAAGAGCCCGGCAGCGACCGCGATGCTCAGTCCGTACTGTTTCCACGACGACTGTTCGACGCGGCCGGTGCCATGCGGCCGCCGGCCTGGCGGCGGGCTCACTCGCGCCTTCCACGAAGCGACCGCGGACGTGAGCCTCGCCCAGGGACCCGCCGCAACAGGGCGCGCCGGCTTTTTCGTCGACGGAGTCGTGCCGGGGAGGTCGCGCGCGGACGGTTTGGCCGGCGCGTCGCGTGCGGGCCTTCGCGGCGGGATCAGGATGGTCTCCTCCGCGCCGAGCGCGCCGCTTCGGTCCGCCGGACCGAAGAACGCGTCGGGATCGACGGAGACGGCCCGCGTCGGTTCGGGTACACGCGCCGGCGCGGCAAACGGATCCGCGCCGGGCCGTTCGGGCGGAGTCGCGCGGACCTTCGTACGTGTGTCGGGCGGCGCAGGTGGCCGATTCCGCGGCGGGATGCGGATGGTCGCATCGGTCGCCGCCGGCAGTGGCCGCTGTCCCGGCTTCGCCACGATCGTCGGAGAGAGATCAGGGACGTCGGGCCGCTGCACGGCGGGAATGTGAACCGTCGGTGCGGTTGGGTCGTCGGTTGTCGGGGTTCTCGAGATTGCTGCGGTGGAGGCCGCCGCAGATGCCGCCTGCGTCGGCCGCGGTGACGCCGCGGCGGCCCGGCGCTCGGACTGGACGCGCGTCAGGAGCGCGCGCGCCGCCGCGTGATTGGGATCCTCGGCGAGCGCCTCGACGCTGAACCTGCGTGCCGCCTCGCGGGAGCCCTGTTCGTAAAGTGCGAGCGCCCGCTGATACGCCGTCTCGGCGGGCGAGCCTGCCTTGGCCGGACCGGCTGCAGGCGACACGGTCTCCGATTGTCCTACCCGCTGCCGGCAGCGCTCCAGTGCCGCACCCATCGTCGCGGCGTCGGGATACCGCTGCTCACGTGACTTGGCCAACGCCCGGGTCACGATCGAGACGACCTCCGGGTCGAGATCCGGCACGAGTGAGGTCAACGGCACCGGGGACGACGCCATCACGCTTCGCTCGATCTCGTCCGGGTTCTTGCCCGTAAACGGATCGCGATACGCGAGGAGCGCGTAGCAGACGGCGCCGGCGGCGAAGACATCCGAGCGCGCGTCGATTTCGCCCCCCTGGACCTGCTCGGGCGACATGTAGCCGGGGGTCCCGATCTGCATCACGAGCTGCGACGCCAGGACGCCGAAGCGGGTCAGGCTGCTGTCGGCAACGCGCGCGATACCGAAATCGAGTATCTTCAGCCGGTCGTCCTGATCCACCATCAGGTTGCCCGGCTTGACGTCGCGATGGATGATGCCGGCGGCGTGGGCATTTGCCAGACCGCCGCATAGTTCCGCCAGCAGCTTCAGCTTGAGCGCCACCGACATCGGGGCGCGCCTCTTGATCCGCTCCCCGAGCGTCTCTCCCCTCACGTACTCGATGACGATGAACGGCGTGTCGTCGAGCTCGCCGTAGTCGTAGATCTGGACGATGTTCGGATGGCTCAGGGAGGCGAGCGAGCGGGCTTCGCGCTCGAAGCGTTCGCGGATGTCGGACGACTCGAGGGTGGCGCTCAGCAGTTTGACGACGACGAGACGATTCGTGTTGGGATCGCGGGCGAGATGGAGGTCGCCCATACCGCCCCGGGCAATCAGACCTTTGACTTCGTAGCGGCTTATGAGCCGCGGGGCATTCATCGCGCTGGCCTGTATTTTTCGCCGGATTCTAGCATGAAGCCCCGGATCTCTTTCTATTTAGACGGGTTGTTCGTTGACAAGGCTTGCGGCGCGTCGATAAGCTGAGCCACCCTGGACCCACGTACGGCCATTTGCCCGAGACCTACAGAACGGAGCCGCTCGTTATGGATGGACGCGACAGCATTCAGTCGCTGCTCGTACTCAGAAAACTGACGCGGGCAATCGCCGAGGCGGTCCGGCAACAAATGACCGAGTACCTGGCCACCCTGGCGCCGCTGCTGCGGCCGCCGATGGTGCTGGGCGACTACATCCAGGGAGGGGCGAAGGAGGCGACCCGCAAAGCGGACAAGGCTTTGAGGGAGCTTCAGGGTCTCTACGACACCGTCGCCGGGTCCAAGCCCTACGCCTTGCCGCGCGAGCTGCAGACGCCGATTCGATTTTCGGGCGCCGACCTGGAAATCACCCCGGTGGACTATCCGCATCTCATCCCGTCCGGCTCGGAAACTCGCACCATCATGGTGCGGTCGCCGCTCACGTGGACCCTCACGTATACGGGGTTCGCGCCGACGCGGCTGCCCGAGCTGGTGAAGGCCAAGTTCCGGGCCGGCGACGACATGCAGCAGTTCGTCCTCGCGTACCTGCTGATGCACGTCGTGACGAACAACTCACCGGGCCTGACGCGGGCCCTGGACGCGCTGCACTTTCCGCTGACGACCACCACTCTCCCCGACTTCGGCCCGCTGCCGATCACGCGAATCGCGGTCGCCGGGGTGTCGACCTCCCGGCCCTCGGACCGCGTGATCATCGAGAGCGCGGAGCTGACCGGCATGGACGCGTTCGAGGAAGTCGTCAACGTCGAGGAGCTGTCGAAGCTGCGGGATCCGTTCAAGGAGCGGCTGATCGCGATCGCGCGCGAGCAGGCGCCGGATCTCGTCTCGCGCTGACCTTGGTTCCTCGGTCTGTTCGCGATGCCCCACATCTTTATTAGTGTCGGCGACGCCGGGAACGTTACGAGCCGAGCAGGTTCACCTTTAATCCTTCCATTTGTCCTGTTCGGTTGAGTTCGTCAGACAAACGCGGATTGACCGCTGATGTATATATTGCTCGCGCCTTTCCACGAGGAGTCCTATGTCGCGAGTATGCCGCGCCGCCGGAATCGCGATCGCTGTGGTATTGGTCGGCGCGATCGCGAGCGCGCAAGAACCCGTCGGCTGCGAGCTCGATGACCTGGTGATCGCGTGTGAGGCGCTCGGCTCGCCCCGAGCTCAGCTGTTGACGGGCACTACTATCGCGGGAAGCGAGGCCACCGGCGAAGCGCTCTCTCAGGCGATCGCGCTGGAACTCGCAACCGCACCGTTCGGTTCCTCCTCCGGCGGATTCACGTTCACATTCGAATCAGACACTCGAGCCTGGCGGCGAACCGCCGGAACCTTCGGGCCGGCTTTTGCCGAGCGCGCGCTCACCATCGGCCGTGGGCGATTCAGTGCGGGCTTCAACTTTATTCACCGCTCGTACGACAACTTCGACGAGCTGGATCTGGACAGCTTCGAAATTTTCCGCTTCCAGGGAGGAGCGCTGCCGGTGACCTCGTCGGTGTTCGCCCTGGAGAGCAGCAGCGAGACTTTTGCGGGGTTCGCGCACTTCGGGGTCCTCGATACCGTCGACGTCGGAGTAGTGGTCCCCTATATTCGGTTTCACATCGCGGGTGCCTCGCGCCTGTTCGGAGCGGCCGGCCAGGAGGTTCAGCGCGTCCAAATCGATTCATCAGCGTCAGGCATCGGCGATATCGCCCTGTTTGGCAAGATCAGGGTCATGGGCTGGGGACCCGAACCGGCGGCAGGCGCAGACCCTCACGGTGGACTGGCGCTGGCCGCGACCGTGCGGCTGCCGACGGGAAACGAAGATGATCTGCTTGGCCTGGGCATCACGCGCACGCATTTCCAGGCGATTGCGTCGGCGACTTTCGGCCGGTGGTCGCCGCACGGGAACATCGGATACGAGGTCTGGAGCGCCGGATTTCCGGTGCCGCGCGACTTTCAGGGTCTCGAGACCGTCTCTGCGAAGGACCAGGTTCACATCTCCGCAGGAGTTGAATACGAGGTGCATCCGCGCCTCACCCTCATCGGCGACGTGCTCAGCCGATATCTGCGTGGCGCGGGCGGCATCGGATACCAGGAATTCGTGTTTCCTCCGAATAGACCGGAGGTTGCCGGCGCGACCGCCCTCGTCGCGGTGCCGGACGGCGTGCTGACGATGATTGCCGCGCCTGGAATGAAGTGGAACGTATTCGGCAACACGCTTCTGAGCGCCGACGTGCTCATTGCCGTCACCGGGCGCGGGCTCCGCGACCGCATTACCCCGGTCATCGGCATCGACATCGGCTTGTAACCCGCCGCTTCGACGCGAAAGGAATCCGGCATGCCGTCCTCGCGCCGACATCTCGCCCGGTGCCTTTGTCTTCTGCTGGGCATCACCGCAGGGGCCTGCAGCGAGTCGAACTTTCCGGTGACTCCCACGCCGACGGCGAAAACGCCGCTCGTGACGCTGCAGACCGCCTCGTATCAGGGCACGATTCTCGACGCGGGTCAGGTGACGTTCTTCAATATGACCCTGATTGCGCGGAGTCTCGGTGCAACGTTTGCCCTGACCGCCCAGGCGCCGGGCACCACTATTGTCTCGGGTCTCTTCGAGACTGGCACTGGAATCGAAGGCACCGTCGAAGGAACAGTGAGCGGGACTCTCCAGAACGGGACGGTAGAGCTGACGCTCGCAGTCGTTCGCGATGGCTGCACCGAGCAACGGATATACACGGGCATCGTCACCGATTCCGGAGTGGCGCTGACGCCCGGCGAGAGAACCCATTCCTGTCCGGCGAATACCTTGACCTTCGCCGTTCAGGCATCTATTCCGACGTCTCCGACGTGCAGCTATTCAGTATCGCCCACCTCGCTCACCATATCGGGGAACGGCGGCTCGAGGACGGTGGAGGTCACGACCGGTTCCGGCTGTCCATGGGTGGCGGAAACAGGAGTCCCCTGGCTCGCGCTGACGAGTCAGCCCACTGGCAGCGGTTCGGGACCGGTCGTGCTCATGGCGCAGGTCAACGACGGAGCGGCGCGCAGTGGCACGGCTCGAGTTGCCGGACAGACAATCACCGTCGCACAGGGGCCGCAGTGTTCGATCGCCATTGCGCCGACCAGTGCACGAGTGCCCGCGGCGGGAGGGACCAGTACAATCGCTATCACGGCGGGTGACGGTTGTTCGTGGTCAGCTGAGAGCAGCGAACCATGGCTGACTGTCGCGCCACGGACCGGTGAGGGATCGGCCAGCGTACAGGTCGTCGTGGCGGCGAACTCCGGCGCGCAACGGCAAGGCACCGTCGTCATCGGCGGCCAGTCGTTCACCGTCACCCAGGACGCGGTCACGCCGCAGTGCTCCATCACAATTGCGCCGACCAGTGCACGAATGCCCGCAGCGGGAGGGAACACCACCATCGCTATCACGGCGGCGGCCGGTTGTTCGTGGTCAGCTGAGAGCAGCGAACCGTGGCTGACTGTCGCGCCACGGACCGGTGAGGGATCGGCCAGCGTACAGGTCGTCGTGGCCGCGAACTCCGGCGCGCAACGGCAGGGCACCGTTGTCATCGGCGGCCAATCGTTCACGGTCACCCAGGACGGCGCGGTCACGGCATGTGTGTTCGCGATCTCTCCAACGTCTGGATCAATCGGAACCTTCGGGGGAAGCGGAACGGTCGCGGTGACAGCACAGGCCAATTGCAGCTGGAGCGTCGCCGTCGGGACGGCGACGTGGCTTCAGATTTCGCCCGTTTCCGGTACGGGAAGCGGCACGGTCACCTATTCTGCAGGGCCGAATCTGGGGCCGGCGCGGTCCGCGAGCATCACCATCGCGGGTCAGCCCTTTAGCGTTGCCCAGGCGGGCAACCTGGTAACGATCTCGGTAAGTATCAATACCAGAATCCCGCCCGGTAACGAGCTGACGGCCGGCACGATCGAGACGGTTACATTTGGAAAACCGGATGGGCGGATACGATGCACGAGGTTTATCGACCGACCTCAAACAGGCGTCTGCACGGCGACATTCGCGATCACCGCGCCAGGCCAGGTCACGTTCCGCGCGACACCCGATCCAGGTTTTCCGGGCACATACGCGCTCTGGGAATCATGCGGCGCCGCGTCGGAGTGCTCCTTGATCGTCAACAACGGTGGAACGTATGCACCGATGGAGGTTCAGTTCCTCAGGGCTCTTATCCAGTAGCGTTATCGCTCGGCCATCGCGACGATCAACCATTGTCCGTTCGCCTGTCTCGCGAGCGTCATCTGCTCTGTCGTCTTCGACGGGGGCAGGCGTCTACCCGCAGTGGGCTGAACGCAATCGTACTGAACCGGAATGTCCACCAGCACTCGGCCGTCATCCGTTACCGTAGTCTTGATGCCGCTCTCATCGTAGGTTACCTGCTGCTTCCGGCACGCTTTTCGCTGAAGAGATAAGCCCTGCAATCGCCTTTGCGTCGCGTTGGGATAGACAGCGAGAAACTTGTCCTGCGAGAAGTCTTCGTATGCTTCGGCATAGAGCCTCACCGTCTGCAGGATTTCACGTCGATCCACCGATCTCGAAGGCGCCGAGCCTGCCGCCGGCCGCTTCATTTCCTCTCTCGTTCGCAAGAGCGCCGCTCGGATATCCGTGCTCTTCGGATACTTTGCTTGCGCATCCATCAGAGCGTTTTCCCGCTGCTGCAGATCGGAGAATGCCTCAGAACGCGCGAGCAGTGCCTGGATGTCGCGTTTCTCCTGTTCGTCCTGCTGCGCGCGCCAGTTCCGTTCGGCGCTGCGAATCTTCTCGCGTGTTTGCGGCACCCTTGGGCTCAAGGGATCGTGGCCCTGGGCCTTATCAAGCACCTGGGTGGCCGCGTCGAAGTTGCGCGCCTCGATGTAGGCATCCACTTGCGCAAGCAGACGCTCAGTTTCAGCCGCGCGCGCAGTCGCGGCCTTGGCCATGCTTTCGGCAGTCCGGCCAGCGGCCTGGTAGTGCCCTCGCGCGACACGGTAGTGTTCGATTACCCGTGCCGTATCGGCGGGGTCGCGTGTTTGCTCCGCGAGCCTTACGGCATTTTCCGCGGCGACGAAGTCTGCCGACGTCGACTCCGCACCAGACCGAATCGCCGCCTCACGTTCGGCAACCGTCGGCCTGCGTGCATCATCGCGAACCTCAGCGAGGAACGCCGACGCCTCCTTGTTGCCGCGTTCGAGTTTGAGGGCGTCGATCGCCAGGTCGAGCGCCGCTGGCAGCCTCCCCTCCTTGTATGCAGCGCGCGCCCGCTCGACGAGCTGCACTGGACTCGCGCCAGGATCATTCGCCGCTCCCGCGGCTGCCGCGTTGTCAGGTGCTGCAGTCGTGCGGCCTGCCGCGCCATCCGGAGTTGGCTCCCTCGTCTCTGATGGATTGGGATCGTTCCCGCCGACCTGAGACGGTGGTTTCCGCTGTGCCAACTGACTGACGCCCACCAGGGCCAGAGCGGCAGCGACCGCGATGCCGGCAAGCCAAAGTCCCCTGCGCCCCGATGCTGTGGCTGACGGTCGATCAGGTTCATGATCAAATTGAACCGTTGAAGGAATGGGGATCTGCGCCGCAGATTCGTCGGCCGGCTGCGACACAGCGTGGTCGTCGGACGCACTCAGGCGGAGACGGACCACCCGCCCGAGGTCCTGCAGCATTTCCTGCAACGTCGGGTACCGGTTTTCGGGTGCTTTCTGCAGCGCCGTGCTGATAATCGCTTCGAGCTCAGGCTCGAGATCGGGGCAAATCTCCCGAACAGGTTGCGGGTCGGCGGACAGGATCCGGTGGAGCACGGTGGCCATCGAGTCGCCGGGAAACGCTTTCTGATAAGTGAGCAGCTCGTAGAACACCGCCCCGACAGCAAAAATATCGCTCCGCTGATCGACGGGCTGTCCCGAGATCTGTTCCGGCGACATGTAGTGGGGGCTGCCCATTAACGTCCCGGTTTGTGTCAACCCGAGACTGTGCGCATCGGCGACCCAGCGCGCCAGGCCGAAGTCGAGAATCTTCACCGCGCCGTCCTCGGCGAGCATGATGTTTCCCGGCTTGACGTCGCGGTGAATGATTCCGGCGCGATGGGCATACAGCAGCCCCGCACACAGTTCCGTTGCGATCTGGAGCTTGCGATCGACGGGGACGGGTGCTTTGCGACCGATGAACGCGGCCAGCGTCTCGCCTTCGACGTACTCCATCGCGATGAAAGGCGACCCTTCATCCTCGCCGATGTCGTAGACCGTCACGATGTGCTGATGCCTGAGCGCCGCGGTGGCACGTGCCTCGCGCACGAAACGTTCGTGGACCTCGGAGGTCGAGAAATCCGCGAGAACCTTCAGGGCGACGGTGCGATTCAGGCGAGGATCGTGGGCGAGATAGACGGTGCCCATCCCGCCGCGGCCGACACGTTTGACGATCTCATAGCGGCCGAGTCTTTCTGGCGGCTGGCTCACATGGGGTTCCTGAACTTACTACCGGTAAGTCGAGCGTCTCTTTTCACCGTGCCTGAGGGCGGTAGAAGCGGACGGTTCCCTGCACCGTGACCGTCGTCTTCGTGTTGCCGGACTCGGTCGTGCCGCTCTTGAAAAACAGCGTGCTCCGCGCGACCGGGTCGCCCTTCGGGGCGTTCTGCTCGAGGACGACCAGTGAGCCGTCGCCGTTCACCTGCTCGACGATCGCGGTGTGGTGCGGGCGCCCCTTCTTATCCTCAGACTCTGACCATGAGCCGTCGGGATTCTCAGTCCGGATCTTGCGCTCATAGCTGTAGTTGCGAAACTGGATGAAGTCGCCCGTCTTGACGTCACTCAGTTTCACCGCGGTGCCCCAGATGTAGTCGGCATCGTCGGTGACCTTGCCGAAGTCGGCGGCACTCTTCGCGCCGGCTTTCTTCAGCGCATCGTCGGCCAGCGTGAAGCACTGACCGTCACCGTGACGCGTGCTCATGCGCTGGGTCGCGAAGGCGATGACCTCCTGCGCGATGCTGACCTGGCTCTTGTTGGAACTACCGCCGCCCGAATCCATGCCAACTGGACCAGGCGTCGGCAACTCGGTCCGTGGCGACGTGCCGTCGTCGATGACGATGCCGAAGCCGAGGTCATTCGTTGGTGCGGGATCGAGGCCATGGCCCATCGACTACCTCCGATGCAACGCCGTCAAGAACGGGACCAGAACCAAGCGCGGAAGGAATCGTTGCCACAGCAGGCACGTCACGATCACTTCGATTGCTTGCGAGGTGAGTGCTTGTCTAACTTTTTTGCCTTCGCCTTAGCCTTAGCTTTTGCAGGTGGGCTCTTCTTCTTTTTTGCCGATTTCGCCGCGTCTTTTTTCCAATCCTCCAGCCGGAAGTCGACTTCCCCGATCGCGAAATCCAGATATTCGTAAAAGTTCTGAAACACAGGATCCTGAGCCCCATAGCTCATTTCCCAATACGTCAGTTTCATTTCCTGATTCGCATCTCGTGTGCGAGTGTCAAATACATACGCGGCACCCCTGAAGTTCGTGGCGACGACGAGATGGTGAGCCAAATAGAGGTTGGCCTCATCCGCAGCTTCCCATGCCTTCGTGGCGGCCGGGGATTCGTCAACAGAGCGCTTCCGCAGAACATCGATCTGCCATTTCATGTACTCGGCAATCTTGTCCTGCGCCCGTTGAGTTGCAGGACGAGCGGTTCCGACCAGCGTATGGTTACCCCAGCAGTGCTCCCACCCTGAGTGCAATCGAAGAAATGCCTTGTACGAAGGCGGAAACTTGTGACCGAACCGTGCCTCCGCTTGAGCAATCTCCTCCTCAGTCGCGGGCGGGTGCAAGATCGAGCCGTGCTCGCCCTCGGGCCATTGGCCGATGGTTCGCCAGCTGTCGTCAAGCTGGTAGTACTCGTTCAGCCTGCTGTGAAGCAAGTCGATCTTCGCTTTCAATTCCTCTGGTGACATGATCTCTCCGGTGTCGTGTGGATACGTTCTACGTCAGTAACGGTAGGTTGTGGGAGGTCATGGACATTTTTTTCCCTTCTTCTTACAGGGCTCCTTGCCGTGTTTGTCCAGCTGCGACTTCGTGGCCTCCCTGATGTCCGCGACACTTACAACCATTGTGATCGCGCCGCTCACGCCCATGTTTGCCAGTTGCGTGCGACAACTTCTTATCTGTGACCCGAATCCCCCGTTTACCGTCTGCGTCAGCGGTTCGAGGTTGTCACAATCATTCTCACCCCCGCACTGGACCTCTTTAATATGATCGACCTGCTGACTTTTGCACTTATCCCCTTTATCGGCCAAAGCGGCCCTCCAGGCGGGCTTGTCAGCGTCCTCAACGCAGTTGCTCATGAAGAAGGTCTTTTGGTCCGCGGGACGCGGGCAGGATTCGTCAACGATGGTTTGACAATCGCCCCGGTCCTTGAGGCCCTGAACCTTGTCCCTGGCTTCCTCCATCATTTTATCGCCCCAGTCACACTTAGACAGCACTTCGCACTTGTAAGTCCCACCAGGAGTGACCGACGCAAACGCGAGCCCAAACGGGTCGACCCAATTCACCGGATTCGGCGCGTATCTGTATAAGTTCGTCCCAGCCTCAAAACCCAAAGGGTCCGGACTCGTGAAGCAGCCGATCAGAGGGTAGTAATAACGAAATCGGTTGTAATGCCATCCAAGCTCCTGATCGCAATATTGGCCGAGGAACCGAAACGGCTGCGGAACCTTTGCGACTCGGAGAGCTGTCACTTCGCCATGCGCGGAGTAATCAGCCGCCCACGCAATCTCACCGAACTCGTCAATCAGCTCCGTGGGGGTGCCGAGGTGATCGAAAACGCAGGAATACTGCCGGCCGCCATGGGTCAGCCCGGCAAGGAAAAAGGAGCCAGGCATGAACAGGTAATCGACCACGTCGCCAGCGCTCCGCTCGCGCAGCAGATGAACGCCGTCCCAGTCGAACTCGGTTCGGTGCCCATTCACCGTTTTTGCGACACGACGGGCGATTCCGTCGTATTCATATTCGGCGACCGTGCCGTCCGCACGCTCCAGGCGCTTGAGCCAGCCCTCGCCCGTATACTGGAAGCGAGACTCACCGCCGCCCGATCGCCACAGTCTAAGGTACCCTCTCTCGTCGTGCTCGAGTTCGGCAGAGCCAGCGCGCACCGCGCGATCTCCTCGCGTGTGCACGATGGCGTCGCCGCGCCAGGTCGTTAGCAGATTTCCATCCGCATCGTGTTCGAATGTCACGAGAACCCCGTCTTCCCGGACGGAGGTCAGCTGGTCCATCTCATCGTAGGTATAGCTGCGAGTGCCGCGCAGGCTATCCACTTGCCCAATCAATCGGCTGCAGGTGTCGTACGAAAATGTCCGCGAGCAGATCTCCGAGCCGTCGGGCCGCGTGACACGACGAGAAATCATCCGATGGCGACGGTCGTATTCGAAATGCTGCCGGCAACCGTTGGGCATCCGAATCTCAATGACCAGGTTCCGGGCATCGTAGACGTACTCGTAAGCTCCCGCCGACGAATCGACCATCCCGGCGAGCCGACCGCGACCGTCCCAGCGATACTCTATTCGACGGCCGTCGTTCGTTGTCACGGCCGTACGATCTCCCCGCAGGTTATAGGCGTACCGCAGCTCGAGATCGTTGGCCCGCGCGCTGACAATCTGTTTCCGAGCATCCCGTTCATACGAGAGTCTCGCATCGCTGTTGTCTACGGATACGACCTCCCCGGATGGACCGTACTGCATGATCAAGAACCGACCGTCGTGATATCTCTCTTCGGCCAGCTGGTGATCCTCATACGTGGATGTTCCCAGCACCTGACCCGTGAGCCCGTCGAGCAGTGCAATGGGATTGTCGCTGTCGTCATACTCAACAAGGTGCGCTCGGCCATCGAAGTAGGTGATTCGCGTGCATCGGCCGGCGGGATCGTAGGAGAAGTCGGCCGTTTCACCTTTCGCATTCGTGATCCTGGTCAGATCGTCGGTAAGGCTATAGTCGAAGACGTTCTCGTAACCGTCCGAGCGGACTAGTTTCACTCTGGTCCCCGCTGCCTCAGTGACGAATCGCATTTTCGTCCCGAGTTCGTCGGTGAACAAAACTGGGCGGCCAGCCGCGTCATACTGCATCGACGACGACGTACCGTCGGCGTTGACAAAGCGCACGGGTCTGTCGGACCCGTTGTAGTCAAACCGCGCCTCGCCCCCTTCCCCATCGACAACGGAAGTCCGCCGTCCGAGATGATCAAAACGCGCGTCTCTAATTACGCCCCAGTGGTCGGTCAGCACCCGCCGGTCGGCGGTTCTTTGACTAAACCGCTCGTACCCAGTAGGGTCCACCGAACGAACCAGATCGCCAGAGTCGTTGTAGTCGAATCTCCAGACGGCGCCGTTGGGAGCCTCGGATCTCGTCTCGTTGCCAGCGCCGTCGTATTCGAACCGCCAGACGCTGCCGTCCGGCTTCTTCAGTAGTGTCACCTCGCCATTGACATCGATTTCGGCGATTGTCTCGGCGCCGTTGCGAGACAAAAGAATCGTGCTCGAGCCGGGATCACGTCGGATGACCGTCGGCGTCGCGCCTGTGCCGCGGCGTAGCAACAACTGTCCATTTGCGTCCAGGATGTTTTCGGCGACGCGACCCAGGGGATCGATCTGACCAGTGACAACACCCTTGCCGTTGTGGGTGAAGAGGGTCGAGTACCCGTCAGGATTCGTCACGAGAACACGCTGCCGGTCTGGATCGAACGAGAGCTGTCGATCCCAAACGCCGCCCGTGAACCACGTGCGTACACACTGCTTGCGGTGATCGTACTGATAGTAGAGTTCGCCACCGGAACGGTCCGTCACACGCGTCAGCAGGTGGGCCGAATACTCGTAGCGGGTTGGATATCCGTCCGGATCAAACACGGTCACCAGGTCATTGTCGCTATCGTACTCATAGCGAGCGAAGGACCTGCGACTAGCCTCCCCGTCTGTGACAGTGTAGATCTCAGTCAATCGCGAGCGGAGATCGTAATCGAAGAAGATCTTTCGATTGAATGTATCGACCAATCCCCGGACATTCCCGTCGGCGTCATACCGGTACTGCACGGCGTTGCCGTAATGGTCGTACAGTGTCGAACACGGCACGACAGTTGGCAGCCGTTCGCCACACCGGAACACGTAAGTGGTGCCGGAGCGCTCCCGGACGGAGATTCCCGCCTCCGTCCGCGCTGCCGTGATTCCAGCGTCGTCGACTGTCCGCAACTGGCCCATCGCGAGCACGGGCAACTGCGCGAACGGCTCGCCATCAACGACCATCTGGATCCGTTCGGCGGTGGGACGAAGGAATGTACCGAGGTTCAACTTCCAGCCAAATCCGATCAACCCCGGTTGTGGGTTCTCGCTCGAATATCGACGGATTAGCTTCCAGGGAATTCTCCCGGAGAGCAGAACGTCGAACTCGTGCTGCGTGACTTCGCCGGTGGCAATGTTGACATCGCACATGTCAATACCTAAACAAGTCGCTTCACGGCGACTATTCGGACAAGTGATCCGACTCTGTGATCTGCCGGTGCGCTGGCGCCGTGACATCCTGCAGTGGCGCTTCGGGATAGAGCAGGGCCAGCTCCAAAGCTGCCGAGGCACGCTGTTGCTGATTACCCGTCCGCAGGACGTTCGCCAGGTTAGACGAACGAATCGGTAAGCCCGCGAGGTAGCGTCTTCCCGGCACAAAGTCGAGGCGATGTTCGTCCCACCATCGACGAAGCCGAGTCGTGTCGGGCCAAGCAAGATCCTCGTCCTCGTCGTCGGCGAGCGAATCGGCGATCTGATCCCGGCTCGCCTGGCCGCCCTTGCCGTCGTTGTCGGACGCATTCGTCTGCAGCACTTCGGGCACCGACGCCGTGGGCGGCCTTCCCGAGTCCAGATCATCACGGCGAAGGTCGCGTCCGGTCATCAGACAGAAAGCCGCGCCGGCGAGACGCGCGAGCGACGGCGACTCCATGGCATCAAGAAGCCAGCCCACGAGCGACGGATCCCCGACCATCCCAGTCGCCAGCACGCCCAGTCGCTTGTCGCCGGTCATCGACATGAGCCGAGCATGCGCGCGGATCGCGTGGTCCGGATCGAGTGCTCTCAGCGCCAGGTCACAAGCAGGCTTCGCGAGCGAACCGCCTTTGGCAGCAAATCCCCCGAGCACGGAGATTCCCGCCCGGTCGCCGAGGCGGACTGCGCTCCAGGCGGCCCAGAACCGGCAAATGGCATCTTCGCTCTCGAACGCCGCCCGGAGCCGGGGCTGAAGATCGCGCATCCCGAGACGACCCGCGGCTTCCAGGGCGCCGGCGCGCAGAGCTGGATCTTCCGCATCGAGAGCACGGTCGAGTGTCCCCCCTGGATCGATACGATGCGCCACTGCGGCCATTAGTCCGAGTCGCTTGACCGTTGACGACGGAGCGGCCAGCAGCCTCTCGACGTACTCGCGGACTTCGCCGTACTCCAGCCAGGCGAGCGCTGACGCGAGTGGCGAGAGAAGTTCCGCGTCGGATTCCAATCGCGTGACAAGCTCTTCGAAGACTGTCGCCGTTCCGCTCCGCAGTGCGACGACGGCTGTTACGAAGGCCAGACCCGACCTGAATGCTTCGTGCTCGTGCTGCAAGAATCGCTCGGCGAGGACGGATCTCTCGCTGAGCTTGAACACCACCTTCGCAATCCGCTCGTCTAGCCGGGCCAGCACATCGAATGTTGCGGCGGACGATCGGGCAACGCTGGCACGAGAGACCCACAAGAAGGCCGCCTGTTCGCCGAGGTCGAGCGCGCGCTTGAGAGTGATCGCAGTCATAGAACCGCCGCCACGACGGTCGGACGTGTTCCATGCGGCGGAATTATTGGGAACAGGAACGGTGCGCATCACTGTCTGGTATCCTGCTCCTTTGAGTGATCACTTCGTCCAGAGAGTAGTGCTCTGTATTCCTCATCGGTCGCGGCAGCCCGATACAGCGGAGCCCGTGCGACTCGCGGCGGAGTAGCGCCTTTTGGCCCGTACGCGATTCGCACAGGTTCGGAGAAGCGCGCCCCGGCCGTGTCGCAATCGACGAGGTCGCAGTCGCTGAGATCCGCCCAATAGAAGTCAACGTCCCGCAGCACGCATCGAAGCAGGCGCGCGCCCCGAAGGTCTGCTCCGGCGAAGCTCGCCTTGCTGAAGTCGCTCCCGACCGCACGGATCGACCGCAGATCGCTGAATTCGAACGAGCATTCCGTAAAGTGGCCGCCGTCCAGGGAGGATCGACAGAACGTGGCCCGCTCGAACGTTGACGCGGACACGGTGGCGCCCGAGAAGTCGCACCGTGACAGATCGGCGTGCGGCGCCTTTACGGCGGCGAGCACGGCGTTCCGGAACACCGCCCCCGGTGCGGTGATCCGAGTGAGGTTGCTGTCGCGTATGTCGCAGCCGGTCAGATCAGCGTCCGCCGCGATGGCATCTTCCAGCAGGACCGCAGCCACAGAAGTCGCGGTGAGGTTGCTTCGGATCAGTGCCGCCTTGGAGAACTGCGATCCCGAAAGGACTGCGTGCGCGAGCATGGCACCAGTCAGGGATGCTTCCGAGGCGAGACAGTTGTTCACAATCGCCCTGGCCAGCGACGCTCCACGAAAATCGATCCGGGACAGGTCACACTCGGCGAGCTGCGCCTCATCCAGCATCGCGCGGTGGCAGACTGCGCCTTGGAGAGTACTCGACACGATTCTGACGCGAGTGGCCTTCAGACCCGAAAGATCCGCTGCTGAAAGATCGCAGTCCTGGAGCGCTGCCGTCGAGAGGTCCGCGTCGGCCAGACGCGCTCCAGCGAGCACGACCTCGAGCAATGCCGATCCCCGGAGATCCCAGCCGCGCCCATCAGCCCCGCTCAGATCCACGCCGGTCAATTCCTGCCCTGCCAGCTCACCGGCACGAATCAAAGCGGTGTATCGTGCTCGGTCTGCCTCAACCACGTCAGAACTCACGGACGCTCCTCTGTGCCGTTGTCACGACGCTCAACTCCAAGAGCCACGCACGAACGCCGCCGCCAGGTGCCTCCACACGGGAGGCTTCACTCAGGTTCACGTTGCACCCGGTGGACATCCTCCCCCACCACCCTGACCAATCAGCACTGTCATCTCTCCGGCAACGATTGTGTTAGGCGGAGGAAAGGGAATGAGGGCGCCAGGTTCCATCACGATGTCGCCCATGCAGGCCGCAGGCTTACCGCCGATGAGCGTGACGCCGGTTCCGCCGCCTCCACCCGGCGTCGTGACTCCAGGGCCGTGCGGAGCGCCCGTACAGGCAGGCGGCGGCGCGTTTGGGATTGGGCAGGTGTGCTGGTCGGTGAGCCGCCATGCGGGCTTCCCGCCAATCAGCACGGTCGTGCAGGCCGCGCCCAGCAAGGGCGAGCCGTGCACCGTCTGGTCTCCGAGCCGCGCTGCTGGTCGTCCCATGCCACTGCCCCTCGGACGTCTAGAATGGGTTAATTGGCGGCCCCGAGCGCCTGGTTAACCCGCCGACGGTTGAATGACCCGTGTCAGCCGAAACACGCGCTGGCGCAGCAGTGCGCCGGCATCCCGCGGGTCTATGCGCTGCAGCCGACTTGAGCCTGAGAACGTGTACAGCCGACCCGTGACCGCACCAACAATCGTCACGGAGCGGCCGCCCGCGTACTCAATCTCGAACTCCAAGCCGCGCTCGATATCTTCCTGACGGATGACGGCCCGTCCCGCGTCGCCACAGCAACTCACGACGATGGTCCCCTCGACTCGATCTCGAACGGGTCTCGCGTGGCCCGATCAACGAGGACAGCCGCACCGGACAGCGCCCACCATGCAACCACCCGTTCAAGCCATGAATGCCCGACAAATGCGGCCAGCGGCAGCGCAATCCACACACTCAGGCAGTTGACACAGCCGAAGAGACGGCCGGCCACTGAGTTCCTCGCTGAAAGATCGTAATCGTCTGAACACGCCCCACGGTCCATCTTCCCGTGCAAGGAGAAACGCTACGCGATAGACGGCCAGCGCCGACAGTGTGAAGCGGACCGCCACGTGCCACGTCGAGTCGAACGCCTCGTTGATCATCCTCGCGCGAGCTCAGTTGATCTTCACGATGGCGCCCTTAATGGTGTTCACCGCGCTCGCCTCCGAGGTCACCTGCGCTGCTTCCTGCTTCACCGATTGAGAGCCCTTGATGTCGATTTTCATCCCGGTGATTTCGATGTTTCCGTTCTTCTTCATCACCATCGACGCCTGTCCGACCGACAGCTTGATCTCGTTCGCCGCCTTGATCAGGATCTTGTCACCCGCGTCGACTGTGATGATCTTCCCGGCCTTGACCGTATCGTTGTCCCCGACGTCGGCTGTCCGGTTCTTGGTCACTTTCAACGCATCATCTTTGCCGACGCTCGTCGTCCTGCCGCCCTTGACGCTGCGCGATTCATCCCCGCCGACCGACATCGACGCATTCGCTTTGACACTCGTCGTCTGTGCCGCACCGACACTGATCGATCGCGCCGCTGCGACTTTCGTCGACTGAGCGCCCCCGACATTCGTCGACTGAGCGCCCCCGACATTTGTCGACTGGTTCGCACCCACATTGATGCTCTGGACGGCGCCGATATTCACCATCTGCGCGGCGCCTACCGTGATCGCTTCAGCGGCGCCGACACTGTGCGCACGCGCGGCACCCACTGTATGGGCCTCCGCAAGAGAAATGGTGGTCGCCTGGGCACCATTTACGGTGTGAGTTCGCGCACCGGTCACCGTGACGTCTTCGCCACCATTGACAGTCTCGGATCGGTGCCCGGTGATGGTGATGGTCTCGGTGCCGCCGACCGTTTCCTTGCGATTCACATCGACGTTGATCGTCTGGTTCTTGACCACGTGCTGCGTCTGATTGCCACCCACCGTCTCGGAGTCGTCGACATCGACCACGTCCGTGCGGCAGTTGTGAACGGTCAACGTCGAATCGTGCTCGATCGTGCTGTTCATGTCGTACTGACCGTGGACGGTAATTTTCTCCGTGCCGGCCGTATCGTCCATCGACAACTCGTTGTAGCCGCCGCCCTTGTGCGTATCCGATTTGATGCCGCTGATGACCGCCCCGGCGGGGAACCCGAACGGCGGCTGGCTCTCCTCGTTGTAGACCCGTCCTGTGATGATCGGCTGATCCGGATCGCCCTCGAGAAAATCGACGATCACTTCCTGGCCGATCCGGGGCGTCGACACGGAGCCCCAGCCCTTCCCCGCCCACGGGTGCGACACGCGGATCCAGCACGAGCTGTTCTCGTCCTTCTTGCCCGCGCCGATCCCAGTGGAACTGCACCTTCACGCGGCCGTACTTGTCGGTGTAGATCTCGTCGCCCGCCGGCCCGACCACGACCGCGGTCTGCGGGCCCTGCACGAACGGCTTGGGCGTGGCCCGCGGCGGCCGGAACTGCTGGCTGCACGACAGCGCGGTGAAGCTGCAGCGGAATCCGCCGGTGCTGCCCCCTTCGTCGGCCGACTCGTACTCGGTGGATTCGAGCGTATGCGTCGCGCCGATCACCAGGTAATCGCCGTTGAACTTGTCCCCGGCCCCTTCGAGCGTGATCCTCGCGCCGGTCTGAACCCCGCGATAGTTGGTCGTCGCGTGGTGCTTTTCGTACCTGGACCCGTACTCGTCGATGCGCACGTGCGCCCAGCGCTCGCCATCCGGCTTCTTCATGTAGCAGCCGGGATAGTCGTAGACCTCGTACTTGCTCGGTGTGTAGCCGCGCGGCAGCGTCCGGGTCGTGGTGAGGTCGACGCTCGGACGCTCGAAGTCGTAGTCATCGTGCACGTACGCGCCAGGCTGCACTTCCTGGGAGACATGCCACTCGCTGATGTATTCCGTACCCGGCCGAACCAGCACCTGCGGCGCGATGTACTGCAGCTTCTCGTAGCCGGGCGTCGGCTCGTGCTTGTCCATCGAATCCGTGACGACCAGCGTGTGGTGTCCGTCGGTCTGCCGGAAGTAGTAGTACATGCCTTCGTGCTCGAGCAGGCGGCTCACGAAGTTGAAGTCGGTCTCCCGATACTGCACGCAGTACTTCCACGGCTGGTAGGACTCGGTCAGCTCGAACGCGAAGTCGGCCACGTCCTGGTGATCGGCAAACACTTCCTCGACGATCTGCCGGACCGTCATGTCCTGGAAGATGCGGCAGTCGGCGGTGCGCGTCAGGAACCACAGCCACGGGCTCACCACCGCGTGATAGCGCGCGTAGCGGCCAAGCGAGCCGCCGGCACCGAAACGCGTCACGAAACCGTTGAAGTAGCGGACCTCGTCATTCTGGAGCATGACCTTGATCGCGACCTTGGCGCCGAGGATCTGGTCGCGGTCGACCTCGCGGTTCTTGCTGAGCAGGTCGAGCTGGTACTCTCCCAGCCGGCTCAACTCCTCGCGGGCGAGCATGCCGTGGAAGAGCAGCTCTTCGCCAAGCGGCGTGACGAGTTCGATCTGTTCAGACGTGGCTGGCATCGTCTTGTCCATTCACTTTCGTGGCGCGCACCACCAGGCCGGCCACCGGAAGCGCGGATTCGGTCCTCAGATCAGCATGCGAGATTTCGGGGGAGAAACCGGCACCGCAGAGAACGCGTTCGACGTACGACTGGCTGTGGCTGTACCGTCCGTGGGTCTCGATGCGAAAATCACTGTCTGCCGGGGCGGCAAGCTCCTCGAGCGTGAACACGAACTGCCCGCCCCGGCGGAGTGCGCCGCCGGCTGCCGCCGCGACCTCCTCCAGCGGCCCGAAATACACCAGCGTGTCCGCCGACAGGATGAGATCGAACTCCGCGTGGCGGACCTGCAGGAAGTGCGTCAGCTCGTCCTTCACGAGCCGGTCGTAGATCTGCTTCTGCTCCGCCTTGGTCAGCATCCCGACCGACAGGTCGACGCCGATCAGCTGCCGCGCGAACGGCTTGACCAGCGCGCCGCACAGCCCGGTCCCGCAGCCCGCGTCGAGCACGTCGAGCGCCGCCGCGGCCTCGAGGCCCGAATCCTTGATCGCCGCCGCGACGAGCGACGGCGCACGGTACGACAGCTGCTCGAGCTTCCGCTCGAATGATTCCGCGAAGGAATCAAAGCTCAGCGCGACGTAGGCGTCCGAGGCGCGCACCGGGACGTCCCGCCCCGTCACCGCCGCCAGCATGTGCCTCGCGACCGGGCTCTCAGGGTCGTCGGCGATCCACTTCTCGAAAATCTCGACGGCCTTGTCGCGCTCGCCGATCTCGCAGTACGCAATCGCCAGCAGCCGGCGGTCGTCGGTCCGCGCCGGTTCCAGCGAGAGCACCTTGAAGTAGCAGAGGATCGCTTCGCGTGGACGCTTCTGACCCGTCAACAGCACGCCGAGGTTGTGGTACGCCTCCGCGTAGGTCGGCTGCAGCTCGATCGCCTTCCGATACGCGGCCTCCGCTTCGGCAGGCTTGCCCGTGAACCGCCGCAGGACGCCCAGGTTGTTGTAGGCGTTCGCATGCGTCGGATCGAGCTCAGTGGCGCGGGCGTAGGCGGCGGCCGCCTCCTCGTAGCGATCGACCGCCCGCAGGATGATGCCGAGGTTGTTGTAGCACTCGGCTCGATCGGGTTCGAGCTCCAGGCTTCGCCGGATCGTGGCAATCGCCTCCTCGCTGCGGCCGCGCTGGTGCAGGAAGACGCCGTAGAAATGCACGATGTCCGGGTGATCGGGCGCCACGGCGAGCACGCGCCGATACACCTGCTCGGCGTCGTCCAGCTGCCCGCGCTGCTGGAAGGCGAGCGCCATCCGCATGGCTTCGCCGACGGTGACGTCGTGCTCGGTTGCTGACTGCGGCTCCATGTCGACTCACTCAGTCGAACTGATACCTGAAATCGCCGTCGACGACCCCGACGTGGACGCGGTTCATCGGGGCGCCGGCCATCGTCCGGTCGAGAAACTCGCGGCTGATCGTCGGCAATACCGTGTTCGTGAGGATCGCGTCGACCATCCGGCCGCCGCTCTCCACCTCCACGCAGCGGCTCACGATCAGCTTCAGCGCCCCATCGTC
Source organism: uncultured Acidobacteriota bacterium (assembly GCA_963825245.1). Classification (GTDB taxonomy): domain Bacteria; phylum Acidobacteriota; class Vicinamibacteria; order Vicinamibacterales; family CAVVIG01; genus CAVREM01. The sequence goes on along the minus strand of CAWGSJ010000003.1, from coordinate 155,443 downwards.
GTAGGTAAACGGGATCTTGTGATGCTCGGCCACGCGCTTGCCGATCCGTCCGAGCTGCAGCCGCGCGATATTCGAGAGCATGACGTCGCTGAGCGGATAGTACGGGATGACGACCAGCCGGCCGAGCAGCGCCGCGGGAAACTTCTTCAACAGCGGATCGCGGAGTCCCTTGGCGATGCCCTCGGGTTCGGGCATCAGCTCGGGATCCTTGCACATGCCGGCAATGAGCTCAGTTCCGACGTTCGACGTGAGCAGGATGATCGTATTCTTGAAGTCGATACGGCGGCCCTCGCCGTCCTCCATCCAGCCCTTGTCGAACACCTGGAAAAACAGCTCGTGGACGTCGGAGTGCGCTTTCTCGATCTCGTCAAGGAGTACCACGCTGTATGGACGGCGCCTGACCGCTTCGGTCAGGACGCCGCCCTCGCCGTAGCCGACGTACCCGGGCGGCGCGCCCTTGAGCGTCGAGACGGTGTGCGCTTCCTGGAACTCGCTCATGTTGATGGTGATGACGTTCTGTTCGCCGCCGTACAGGGCTTCCGCGAGCGCGAGCGCGGTTTCCGTCTTGCCCACGCCCGACGGCCCGCACAGCATGAAGACACCAATCGGCTTGCTCGGATTGTCCAGCTTCGCGCGGGAGGTCTGAATGCGCCTGGCGATCATCTCGAGCGCGTGCCGCTGCCCGACCACACGCTGATTCAACGTCTCGGCCAGCTTCAACACGGCTTCGAGCTCGTTCTTCACCATGCGCCCGACCGGAACACCGGTCCAGTCCTGCACGACGGAGGCTACTGCACGTTCGTCGACGCTGGGAAGGATCAACGGCGATTCACCCTGAAGATCCGCCAAATCCTTGTACAGCCTGGACAGCTCGGCGAGCAGCTCCTTGCGCGCCACCTCGGCGACCGGCGGCGCAATCGACGGTTCGGCAGTCGCCCGGCGCCGCCGCGGCCGCCTCTAACTTGCTCCCGGTCCCCTCGACACGTTCGCTCCCGGTGCGAAGCTCGGCGCGGATCGCCAGGACGCGGTCGACGAGCTCTCGTTCCTTCCGCCAGCGTTCTTCGAGCTCGGCGCGCCTACTCTCGGCGGCCGCCATCTGCTCTGTCGCGGCCGCGCGCCGCGCGCCCGCCTCGACGCCGACGGCTTCCTCGCGTCCGATGATCTCGAGCTCGATCTGAAGCGACTCAATCTTTCGCCGGACGTCCTCGACCGCGGCCGGAACGGCGTGCTGACTCACCGCGACGCGCGCCGCCGATGTGTCGAGCAGGCTCACGGCCTTGTCGGGGAGCTGCCGCGCTGGAATATAGCGATGCGACAACCTGACCGCGGCCTCGATCGCCTCGTCGAGCACCTGCACGCGGTGGTGCTTTTCGAGCACGCTCGCCACACCGCGCACCATCAGGATGGCCTTCTCCTCGCCGGGCTCGGCGACCTGCACGACCTGGAAGCGGCGCGTCAGGGCCGGATCCTTCTCGATGTACTTCTTGTACTCGGCCCAGGTCGTCGCGGCGATGGTTCGCAGCGTGCCTCGTGCCAACGCCGGTTTGAGCAGGTTGGCGGCGTCGCCGGTGCCCTGCGCGCCGCCGGCGCCAATCAGCGTGTGCGCTTCGTCGACGAACAGGATGATCGGCTTCGGGGAGGCCTGCACCTCGTCGATGACCTGGCGAAGGCGATTCTCGAACTCGCCTTTCATGCTCGCCCCCGCCTGCAGCAGGCCGATGTCCAGCGTCAGCAGCGACACGTCCTTGAGAGAGGGCGGCACGTCGCCGCGGACCAGCCGCTGCGCAAACCCCTCGACGACGGCGGTCTTGCCGACTCCGGCCTCGCCGGTGAGAATCGGGTTGTTCTGGCGCCGGCGCATCAGGATGTCGACGATCTGCCGGATCTCTTCGTCGCGGCCGGTCACCGGATCGATCTCGCCTTTTCGGGCCCGCTCGGTGAGGTCGGTCGCGAATCGTCTGCAGCGCCTCCTGCTTGCCCAGCTGCGCCGGCGGCATGGCGCTGCTCGCCTCGCCCGGCGCCGCCGACGCGTCGGCGGCCGTCATCTTCTCTTCCGGCGAGCCCTTCACGATGCGCGCGAAGTCGTCGGTCAGGACGTCGGGCTTGATCGCTTCGAACTGACGCGAAATCGCGATCAGCGCATTGCGGAGCGACGGCGTCTTCAGCATGCCGACGACGAGGTGCCCGGTGCGCACGCGAGGCTCGCCGAACATCAGCGTCGCGTACACCCATCCACGCTCCACCGCGCTTCTCGACGTGCGACGACAGATCGGAAATCGACGTCGCGCCGCGCGGCAGGCGGTCGAGCGAGTCGACGACGTCCTTCGCCAGGCGCGATGCATCGATCTCGAAATGGCGGACGATGCGATGGATGTCCGAGTCCGGGGTTTGCAGGATCTGCTGAATCCAGTGGACCAGCTCCACGTACGGATTCCCGCGCAGCTTGCAGAACACGGTCGCGCCCTCGATCGCCTTGTAGGCGAGGCTGTCCAGCTTGCTGAAGAGATTTGCGCGGCTGATTTCGCTCATCAGACGGTTGCTCCCACCCGACCCATCACCGTTTCGGGGTGCAGGCACAGATCACCGGCGTCCGCAGACGACCGGCGAGCGCCGAGCCACGTCGTCCACCCGAGGCTGCGCGTGCCGTTCAGCGTCAAGGGCGGTACCTGGTCGTGCTTCAAGATCAAACGGAGGTCCCAATCGAGCTCGTGCGAAAGATAGAACGCGATCCAGTCGATCAGCTTGCGTAAGCGCGCACCGCCGGGCAGGAAACTCTCGTACTCCTGCAGGGTCAGCGCTCCAATCACCACCCGGAACTTGTGCTGAGCGTCCCAGACACGGCCGCCGGCGAGCGCGCTGTGCCCGAGGATCGCGCCGGGTCGTCCCAGTCGCGTACGCTCGGCGGCCCCGAGCGCCATCCAGTGCAGGACAAACTGCTCGATCCGGATCGGCACCTGGAAAAAATGCCGGAGGATCGCCTGCAGCCCTTCGGCGTTCCGGACGTGACGGATCAGCACGCCCACGTGGAACATCTTCGCGACGTCGGGCACGGTGTCGCGGTTGCGGGTAGCCGCGGGCCGGACCCCGACCAACGCGCCGAGATAGCCGCCGAAGCGGTCGGCCTCCGGACGATCACGGTTGACGTGCGGCTGGGCCTGCGCCCACGCCCGGTAGAACAGCGCCACGAACCGGTGATGGAACACGTCCAGGAAGCGGCTGAGCGTCCGGTCGCCGGCATTGCGCAGCCGATCCCGCGCGTACTCGGTCAGGTGCGTGGGCAGCGGACCATTCGGACCGAACAACCCGAACAGCCTCACCTGCAGCCGCGGTTTTGTCCCACCCGGTTCGGAGCCAAACCGCGCCAGCGGAGCAGGGGCGAACGTCAGGTCCGGATCCTGCCCCAGCCGGATCGGCTCATCGAGCGGACGCTGCGCCTCCCCCCAGCGCGGGCTGCCGGCGTAGAAACACTCGATCCGGCGCAGCGTCTGATAGAAGTCGTAGTCGTACGGCGCGTCCGCAAGTCGCGCCAGGAAAGCTACAGTGTCGGCCTCGCGCCCCACAGCGGCACCCATCGTTGGATCTCGCCCCGGTTTTCGGAGCGCAGCACGGTTTCCGTGAACGAGTTAATCGACGCGTGACCGGTGAAGTAGCGCGCCAGCACGGCGCCCAGCAGGAAGGCGCTCGCGCCCTGGAATGCCAGCTCGTCAACCGTCACGGTAATTTCCAGGCCCCGGCCGAACGCAATCGGATGCGACGCCGGCAGCCGCCGCACCACCGGGCGCACCGACACGCTGCGCAGGCCATCCACCTGCTTCTTCACGCTGGTGTTCGTTGCCGGGACGTACAAGTCGAGCAGCTCGCGGAGCGCCGCCGCGCCCTGTTCCGGCGTCGCATTCACGAGTGAGAGATAGTTGAGCGACAGGTGATTGATCGCGCGCCACGCCACGGCGCCGTCGGTCAGCGGCGCCTGCGGCCGGCTTGGGCCGCTCACCACGCGAACGCTCTTGACCGGCGCCGCCACGTCGAGCGTGAAGTCCGAGGACCCCAGTCCGACCGGCATCTGCAGCACCAGGTCGCGATTCGTGCACAGGGTCTGGATCGACAGTTGCCGCAAGTCGCTGCGGAAGGGGGCTTCCGCCGGATCGACCAGGGAAATGAATACCTCGGTCCCGATGTACGACGACCGCGCGCCGCGCCGCTTCTGCGTCGCCGACGGCAACCGCGGCTCCCGGCGAACCGTGAAATACGCCGGGTGCTCGCGCTCGCGGTGCGAGACGTAGGCCGTATAGAGCGGCAGGAACGCCTGGTCGCGGTCGGCGCCGCCGCCGTGCCCGACGACGCCGGTGATCTCGTAGATCTCGAAGTCCATCGGCCGGGTGCGATCGGTGACGACGTGATACTCGTGCGTCTTGTCCGACAGGTGAATGCGGTCCGCCCGCTTGGGGAAGAGATTGATGGCCGGCGTGCAGAACAGCGCGAAGTGGGTCTTGTCGACCACGCTTTCCAGCGCGGGCAGGCCTCGATCGAACAGCAGCACGAGCTCGATCTCGTCGAACGGCGCCTGCTTGATGGCGCCGGCCAGGCCTGCCACATCGATAAAGCGATAGCGCTCCGGAAAGGCGAAATACTCCTGCAGCAGCCGGTATCCCTGGAACCCGCGGAGCGTCACCGGCAGCAGCGCTTCATCGTCGTCGACGCCGCCGGGGCGAATGGCGTCCCCCGGCACGAAGCTATGGCGGCGCGTATCGCCCCTGCCGGCGACGACCAGTGCGCCGATCGTGCGTCCCGCACACAGCTCATGGATCCGGTAGGCCGTCTCCTCTCCGCCGCTGACATAGAACGACAAGCGGTCGAGCGGCAGCTGCGCGAACTTGAGCCCCTCTCCCGTTTTCAGGCGGATGCGCACGCCGCCCTTGATCGGCTGGCTGATCGGCAGCCCGTTCAGCGGGAGATCGGGCGCAAACGAAAAGTAGCTCGCCGCGATGATCTGAATCGGCCAGAGCACCACGTCATGAGCGGTGCGGAACTCGCAGGCCGTTCGATCGTCGCCGGCGGTCGTGGCCATCATCGTGGTGCCGCGCGGCACGGTCTTCGACGTGGCGAGATTGGGATCGTTGGGGTCCGGCTGCAGTTGCGCCACCAGCATCGCCGGCGTCGGCGCCAGGTAATGCGGATAGACGATGTCGAGCAGCGCCTGCGTGAAGCGAGGAAATTCGGCGTTGATCTTGAGCTGAACGCGCGCGGCGAGGAAGGCGACGCCCTCGAGGAGCCGCTCGACGTACGGATCGGCGACCTCGAGACCGTTCATGCCGAGCCGGGCCGCGATCTTGGGAAACTGGTGCGCGAACTCCGCGCCCATTTCGCGGAGGTGCTGCAACTCGACGTTGTAGTGGTCGAGCAGCCGCGGATCCATCACGCGCTCCGGGCAGGAAGCAGGTCCGCGATCTGAACCTTCCCCGTCTCGAGATCGATTTCGGTGCGGACCAGCAGCTCCAGGGGAACCGGCTGCGCCCAGAGCTCGCTGCGAATTTCGACGCCGATCACGTTGTGATGGTCAATCGATCGAGGTTCGAGGAGGGCGGTGACCTGCAGCGATTCCGCGACAATCCGCGGCTCGTAGTCGAGAATCGCCTGGCGGATGGCGCGCTCCAGCGCGGCGACATCCATCGACGAGGCCGCCCGCCCCGCCAGCGGCGGCAGTCCGAAGTTGATCACCGAACGGCGGACCGATGGGAACCCGCTGAGATCGACGGTGCCTTCCAGCCGCGTCGCGTTGAACAGCCACGCCAGATCGCGAAGCACCGCCTGGCGCAGCCGGCTCTTGGTCATCACGCGCTGCTCGCGCGGCTCCTGCTGCCGCTCCGGCTCGTCGTCGGTGAGTCGATCCAGCAGCGCAGGCTGCAGGCGCTCCTGGGGCGTGAGCTCAGGCATGCCTTCGCCGAGGACGATCTTTCGCAGATCCATGATCGCGTGTTCGCCGGTATCCGTGGCCAGCACCCGCTGGCCGAGCCCGATGAAGACCTCAGGCGCCGGTTCGCGCCAGACCGTCTTTCGGGCCAGGCGCACCTGGGCGTCGTCACTCGATTCCGATTCGGGGTAGCGGGTCGGAATCAGGCCGACCATTTCGCCACCGTTGGCGAACTGGAAATGCGCCGGCATCCAGACGACGTCGCGGAGATCAACCGGCGGGTCGAGATCGATCACCGACAGTCGATCGAAGGGCACCCAGTAATAGCGGCCATTGATGATCGCTTCACAGATCGGTCCGATCCGCATGTCGGCGTCCGCGATCCATGCGAACGGCTGACCGTCGATCGATCCGGGGGTTTCCGGCGCGGCCTCGAAGGCGCGCGCGCGAAGCGGTTCGGCTTCGCCGCTGCGGTCGGTGCCGCGCACCAGCAGCGATTCGATGAGCAGCGCCATCCAGTCGGCCGGCTCGCCGAAAATGACCGGCGATTTCTTGCCGGCAAAGACTTCGGCCCGCAGCCGCTCGCACTGCAGCGCCTCGCGATACATCTGCGCCATCGCCAGCGTGCTGGCGTCGAGATCCGCCGCGACGTTCAGCTGGTTGAGGGCGCGATCCCACTGGCCAGCGACGCACAGCAACTGGAAGAGGAAGACGCGGAGCTTGGCGTCGGACGGGTTATGGCGGACCTGATCCTGCAGCGTCTTGAGCGCCGCATCCGGGTCGCCGCTGCGCATGGCCTGCTCGGCAATGGCCAGGGAGGTCACGGCGAGTCGACCTCGGACACGGCGGAATCACTTGGTGGCATAGGCAGACACCGTGTACTCCACCGTGCCGCCCCCCTTGGCGCCGGTTGAGGATTGCGGAATGTACTTGAACTTGGCGGTCTCGAAGGCGAAGGTCACGGTCTCGACCAGCGCCATGTCCTCCGTGTGCGTCCTGAACGACGTGACCCTGAGATTGGTGAAGTCGATTTCGTAATAGGGCAACGGATCGGCGCCGCCGGCCTTGCGCACGATCAGCTTCCCGGTCTTCACGATCACGTTCTCCTTCAGGAACTGGATGAGCACGGGTGAACTGCGATCCGCGGCTTTGACGATCTTGAAGTCCTCGACCTTCGCCTTCGCGGACGCGTGCCCCGTGCTCACATCGGTCGGCGACACCATGCCCCAGGACCACGACGCCACGTCGATGAATTCCTTGTTCTTCGTGTCGCTGGACTCGCCGATCACGCCAGCCAGCTGCAGGAGCCATGTCGCTGGTCGCCACTTTTTCACCCCTCGGCGGTCGTGTCCGGAAACTAGACCTTCTTGTTCGCCTTGAGATCCCAGCCGCCCTTGACGGGCGCGCCGAGCGTGCCGTCCGGCTTCTGCGACTTGTACTCGAACTCGATCTTGGCAAAGTTGATCGAGAACTGATCGGACGGCAGGGTGTTGGACCCTTCGTGCCCGCCGGCCTGGTACGAGCTCACGAGGTTGTCACTGAGCTTGATGATGTAGTACTCCTGCTGGTCCTTCCCGGCCTTTCGCACCGTCAGGGTGGCCACCTTGATGTGCTGGCCGCTGGCGCACGCGATCATCAGGTTCGGGGACGCGATGCTGACGTGTGACGGTGAAGTGGATGTCCTGGAAGGACACCTTGCCAGCACCCCCACCGCCGCCGGATGAGAAGGTTCCGGACTGCGTGCATCCCCACGAGAAGCTTTCGATTTCGATCTCGTCCTTGTGTTTGCTGTCTGTCGATTCTCCCTTGATCCCGTCGATCTTGAGCAAATAGTCGCTCGCCACGGACTCCTCCTTGCGCACGCCGGCGCCGTTCTCGCGAAGCTACTCCGCAACAGTGATCCTGCGGTCCAGAGGGCTCCTAGCCGGCCTTGGCCGACGGCAGCTTGGACACGAGTCGCAACGATACGGTCAGACCCTCCAGCTGATAGTGCGGCCGGAGGTAGAAACGTGACGTGTAGTAGCCAGGATTTCCTTCGACCTCTTCCACCTGGACTTCCGCGGCGGCGAGCGGGCGCTGGGCCTTGGTCGTTTCGGACGAATTGGCCGGGTCGCCGTCGACGTAGTTCATGATCCAGTTGTTCAGCCAGCGCTGCATGTCCTCGCGCTCCTTGAACGACCCGATCTTGTCGCGCACGATGCATTTCAGATAGTGCGCGAACCGGCAGCACGCGAACAGGTACGGCAGGCGCGCGGCCAGGTTGGCGTTCGCGGTCGCGTCCGGATCGGTGTACTCGGACGGCTTCTGCAGCGACTGCGCCCCGATGAACGCCGCGAAATCGGAGTTCTTCCGGTGCAGCAGCGGCATGAAGCCGTTCTTGGCGAGCTCGGCTTCCCGGCGATCGCTGATGGCGATTTCCGTCGGGCACTTCATGTCGACGCCGCCGTCGTCGGTCGGAAACGTGTGCACCGGCAGGCCCTCGACGGAACCGCCCGATTCCACGCCACGGATCCGCGAGCACCAGCCATAGAGCTTGAACGACCGGTTGATGTTGACCGCCATCGCGTAGGCGGCGTTCGCCCACGTGTACCGGCTGTGGTCGGCGGCGCCGGTCTCTTCCTCGAAATCGAACTCTTCGACCGGGTTGGTCTTGGCGCCGTACGGCAGCCGCGACAGGTAGCGCGGCATCGCCAGGCCCAGGTAGCGCGCATCCTCCGATTCGCGCAGCGAACGCCAGGCCGCGTACTCAGGCGTCGTGAAGATCTTCGTGAGGTCGCGCGGGTTGGCCAGCTCCTGCCACGAGCCCATCTGCATCACGGTCGGGGACTGCCCCGGAGATGAACGGGCATGTGCGCGGCCGCGGCGACCTGCGCCATCGCGCCGAGCAGCTCGACGTCGGGCGCCGTCTGATCGAAGTAGTAGTCGCCGACCAGGCAGCCGAACGGCTCGCCGCCAAACTGCCCGTATTCCGCCTCGTAGATTTTCTTGAACAGCGGACTCTGGTCCCAGGCCGTGCCCTTGTACTTCTTCAGCGTCTTGCCGAGGTCCGCCTTGCTGATGTTCATGAAGCGGATCTTCAGCATCTCGTCGGTCTCGGTGTTGCTGACGAGATAGATGCAGACCACGCCACGCGCCTTCGAGCTTCTGAAAGTCGTCGTGGTGCAGGATCAGGTTGATCTGCTCGGTCAGCTTCTCGTCGAGCTGGGCGATGATCGCCTCGATCGACTTGACGACGTCCGCGCTGATCAGCGTGGTCTGCGACAAGCGCCTGCTCGGCGAGCGTCCGGACCGCCCGTTCGACCGCCTCCTTGGCCTCGTCGGTCTTGGGCTTGAATTCCTTCTTCAGCAGCGAATCGAAGTCGCTCGCCTCGACGGCGCCGATCGCCGATGTTGCGTCCTGCTGCGTCTTTGGGTCTGCCATAAACTGTTCTCCGGTCGCGGCTCAGCCGTTCAGGACGACGGTTCTTCCGCAGGATTCTTCGTGCTGGCAAGCGTCTTCAGCAGCGCCGGGTCCTGCAGCAGCTTGGCCACGAGATCCTCGGCGCCGCTCTTGCCGTCCATGTAGGTAATCAGGTTCGCGAGCTGCTTTCGCGCCTCGAGGAGCTTGCTGAGCGCGTCGACTTTGCGCGGCGATCGCCGCCGGCGAGAAATCGTCCATGCTCTCGAACGTCAGCTCGACGTTCAGGTTGCCTTCGCCGGTCAGCGTGTTCGGCACCTGGAACGCCACGCGCGGCTTCAGCGCCTTCATCCGGCTGTCGAAGTTGTCGACGTCGATCTCCAGGAACTTGCGATCGGCGACCGCGGCCAGCGGCTCCGCCGGCTTGCCCGACAAATCGGCCAGCACGCCCATGACGAACGGCAGCTGGATCTTCTTCTCCGCGCCGTAGAGCTCGACGTCGTATTCAATCTGCACGCGCGGCGCGCGATTCCGTGCGATGAACTTCTGACTGCTCGCCTTCGCCACGATCCACCTCCAGCCAATCGACTACGACGATTCTTGAACCTCTTTGATGCCCCCCGCCGCCCGCGCGACGTGGAGCGCTTCGGGGGCGATATCGGCGAGCACTTCCAAGAAGTCCTTGGAGACCAGCCGCTTCGCACGGTCGACCAGCAACGGAATCGGGCTCGAGGGTTCGTTGCGCCGGAAGAAGTCGGCCACCGCATCGAGGGCGCGAATCGCCTCCTGACGCGAGCGGATGGCACCACCAGCGTGCGCACCACCAGCGCCGGCAGCGGCGCCATCGCCGGTGGTCAGCCCCTCGCCCTCCACCCCGGCCCGGGCATCGAGGTGCCCGCGCAACACCCGTTTCATCCGAACGAAATGCGCGGACAGCGCGTCGAAGTCGGGAGCCACGTCCGGGCCGCCCTCGCTGCGCAGCTTCCCATCAATGGTGTTCAGCGCCGCGATTCCGTTACTGACGGCCTGTTCGAGCCCGGTCAGCTCCTCCACCGGCATTTCCGCGAACGCCGCGTTGATTGGCCCCTCGTCCGGCTTCGTCTCGCGGACACCGGCCGGCACGTGTCCGGTGGCGAGATCGACGTCGCGCAGGCTGAAGCGGCCGTGCTGACGGCTGGCCACCAGCGGCGTCCGCCAGACCCGGTCCACGACCGCCATCGGGTCCGCAAAGCAGTTCAACGCATTCCGCCGCGCGATGCCGTCCTCGTCGAAAAGCGGATACACGCCAGACCAGTAGGTATCGAGCCAGGCTGACGCGACGCCGATCGTTTCACAGAAGGCCGGCAGACCATCGGTCCTGAGGAGCGCCGCGGCCAGGTACGTGAGGACGCGCACGTCCTTGCTTCTGGTGAGCGCCTCGTTCGCCATCGACTTGATCAGACCCCAATCCGGCGGGGGCTTCTCGCGCCCTTTCTCTTTCTCGCCGTCGTCCGCTTCCGGCGGCGCCTCCGGCGATCTCGATTGACCGAAGAGCCGCAGGGAATCCAGGCTCGAAAGGATCGGCGAATCCTCGAGATCCTCGCCGCATGGCCGATCGTCCGCAATCGGATCCAGCAGCGTCTGCGTTTCCAACCCAGCCGTCATCCCCGGAACGCGTCCTTGACGATTTCGCGACGAACGTGTCGCAACGGGCCACCTAAGGCCCTGACTGTGTCGTAGTTATCTCAGGTCTGCGAACGGTGTGAGCGCCGCATTCTATCGACATCGCCGGAAAAGTCCAACGGCGAAGTACCGGGGATTCAGTAGGCCTCGACGACCAGGACGGTGACGTTGTCGGGAGCGCCCGCCTCCAGGGTGGTTCGAATGAGACCCTCAACCGCCGCCTGGGGATCGCCCTCTCCCATCCACTCCGAGATCAGGGCCTCGGGCACGACCTTGGTCAGGCCATCCGAACAGAGGAGAAATCGATCGCGGGGCTGGACAGTATCTCTATACACATCAAGAGTTAGCCCTGGTTCAAGGCCGACGGCCCTGGTGATCACGTTGGCGATCGATTCCGCGATCGATTCCGGGAGCGGGCTGTCCGTTTCCGCCACCAGGCTATGGTCCTGGCTCAGCCGTTGGAGTTGTCCGGAACGCCAGCGGTAGGCGCGACTGTCCCCCGCCCACAGTACCGCCGCACGGACGCCCCGTGCGAGCAGCATCACGACGGTGCTGCCGCTCCCGTTCGTCAAAACCGAGCGCTCAGCGATGCGCAGGAGGTGATCGTTCACCTCCCCCATCTTGTGTTGTGCGCTTTCAATGGTCTCGTCGAAGGCGCCGTTGGGTTCAAAATCGGTGAGCGAATCGCACACCATGCGGCTCGCGATCTCACCGTCGCTGTGGCCCCCCAGGCCGTCCGCGACCGCCCACACGCCAGCCTCCGGGCGATCGACGAATCCGTCCTCGTTGTTGGTTCGCGCCCGGCCGACGTCGGTCGCGGCCGCGGATCGGAATCGCAGCGGGGCGGCCTCTTCGAGCAGCGAGCCGCGGAACGTCGGGTCGGGTTCGAGCTGCATCGGAACCTGCCGCCAGCGGCTCCCGGTCCACGATCCATCGAGCAGCGCTGAGAACGCGTCCGAGGGCGGCAGGCCGCGGGTAATCAGGCATCGCGGGTCGACCAGCGCAGATCCTTCGGTCCACCACACGGCGAGCGGCGCATACACGGCACTCAGTTGCAGCGACAAGAGCTGCCCGAACACCGACGCCAGCTGCTCCGGCGATCCGATCGGCATCTGCCACGCCTGCGTCGGATCGCGGAACACGCCAACCCCCTCAGCCGCAACGACGACAGGGGGAGGAATCCTCAACGGCGCGAGGAACTCGCCGAGCAGCGCCACGTCCCCGTCGAAGGCGTCGAAGTCGACCTCGTCGGCCGCCAGCGTCTCGACGATGAGTCGTTCCGCCCGATCAAAGAACGACGCCGCGTCAGTGGCTGCCGCAAAGACGCTGGCATACTGCGGGAGCTCGGCGACGAGCGTCAGCGGGAAATATCGGCCGACACGATCCACGCTGGGCGCCATCAGGCCGAGGACTGGTGACGGGCCGCACGCGCCAGGCCCGAACACGAATCGCCACGCGGGGCTCGTGAGGTAGATATCCAGCCATCGATCGCCCAGCGCTGCGTGACTGGCGGCCAGGCACTCGCGGAGCCACTCGTCCCACGCATCCACGAACGCGTCCGACACACGCCGGCGCACGAAGTCTCCATGGCTCGGGAGCTTGCCGTAGAACCCTGCTTCCATGTTTGTCGCGATGTCGGCGCCCTACGACACGGCGCAGCTGAATCGCCGCCAGTCGGCGTCGAACGGATTCGTTCGCGCCCCCGGCGGTTCGAGCACGAGCTCGACCCGGTGGTACGGATTCGCGATCTCCAGCAGGACCCGTCCCAGCGCGTCGGGCGGCGTCCGTACGATTCTTGTCGATCATGCGAAACAGGGCCCACGGGCCGCTTTCTGCGTCCGTGGTTTCGGGTCGGAATCGGCTTTCGAAGTTGCCGATGGCCTCACCGGCGCCCTCCCCGGGCCACTCCACAACCTCACGCGTGGCAACGCCGGGACGCGTCTGGGCGCGATCCTTGCCGTCGACCCGCAACACAAACCGACTGGAATCCGAATCCAGGTTCATGACGACCACAGAAAACCTGAGCGAAGGACGCTCGCCGCCGGCCGCGAAGAACATCTGGCGAATCCGCTCCGCGTCCGCGAACTGGTCGAGCATCCCGCGGGGAATCCCCGCCGCCCCCGGATGCATCGTCCACGTCCGTCCAGACGTATCGACCTGCTCCGCCAGGAATTCCTTGAAGAACTTGTTGAAGATGCCGTCGTTGCCGAAGACGCGGCCGAGATCTGCAAGCGTGACATCCACCGTGGTTCCGCGTTCGAACGGGTACCGGTTGGCGATCAACTGATTACAGGTCGGCAGAACCTGCGCCACGTAGTTCGTCCGAATGCGCTCGGCGGCGTTGACGTTGACGGCACCGAGTGCCTTGTTCCTAATGTCGAAAATCAACCGTCCGATGTTGTCAGGGAGACCTTCGGCCTGTTGCTGCAGCGACAGCAGCAAGCTACGAAGCTTGTTGTCCGACAGGATCTTCACGGAGTCGGCGGCGGCAATATCCGGCCCGAGGGTCTCGAGCTGCGCGGCGATGTCGCGGATGATGCCCAGGATGCCTTCGATCGGCCTCTTGTCCTCCTCCCCGACCATGAGCCGGTGAATGGGTTGGAAACGCGCCGTCACGATGGTGCCCGGCGGAACCGCCGACGCCCCGATCGCGCGATCGATCGTCGTCTTGATCTGGCCGGCCTTGTCCTTGAACTTGTCGATCACGGACGGCCCACCGCCCGGCGCCTGAACGAGATTCGTGTTGTCGCTCACGATTCTGACCAGTCCACGCAGCGGCGACGTGGAAGAGGCGACAATGCGCAGCGCCTCGGTGGTCTCGCCGATGGTCGGAAACGACGCATACTCGAGGTCTTCCAGGAATCCGTCCCAGGCGTCCGCATAGTCCTGCTCGTAGAGCGCGGTCACCTCCGCCGAGATCGTCGCCGGGTCGCCAAGAGCGGCGTTACCTTCTCCCCACACCCAGCGATCCTGCTGCAGCTGCCTGGTCAGCTCCGTGCGGTCGCGGCCGGTCACTTCTTCGAACACCGGGCGACCAAAGAAAGCGGGCATGACTAGCTTCGCGCCGCTTTTCCGCTTGAACACGCGATCGGTGTTCACACCGGCCTGGGCGGCGACGTCGATGTTGCGGGGGTCGCTGGCATACTTCGCCTTGACGCCGCTGTACATGATTCTTGCCATCGACGCCTGCCGGATGCTGCTGCGCACCTGGGCGACGAGCTTTTCGTCCAGGGCCAGCGGCCGCAGTGTGTCTCGGTAATCGAGCAGACGACTGAAGTGCGCCGACATGGCGCGGCCCGTTTCGGGTGCGGCGACCCGCGGATCCGCCCATTCGAGATCCGCCATCCGCTTCATGTGAGCCTTGTCGAGGTGCTCCGGCTCCCGGAACATCAGGTACGCCTTGAAGTACACGTACAAGTCCTCGGGACTGCGGGCGTACGGACCAGCCGGCGCTGGATCTGCGCGGCCACGCGTGGCAGCAACGTCCCATCGAGCTCGCGGGCAAACGCATCGCGGGCGGCAGCCCCGATCGCGCCTCCCTGATACAGGCCCCACCGCGTCGCCCACGACGCATCCTGGCGATCGACCGACTCGACGAGCGCCGACAGGGCGTCGAGGCGCGGGCGCAGCGCGTCGAGCGGCGCGGTCGGAGGCGCCAACGGCAGTTTCTTGATCGCCGCGACTTCGATCGCCGTCTGATCGAGAAAGGCGCGGTTGCGCGAGTAGCTGATCGACCACAGGACGACGCCGAGCAGCGCGACAGCCGCCACGGCGGCGTAAGCCCCCAATTGCACCGCGGCCTTGCGAGCTTCGAGGCGCCGGTTCACGCCCGCCAGGCCCGATTCGGGAAGCAACACCTCTCTGAGCAGCCGCTCGACGAAGTACGCCTTGCCAGGTCCGGACGTTGGAGCAATCACATCCGGGGCGACGCCGAAGCGGCGGCCGATTCCGGCCAGCAACCGATCGATCGGCGTTCCGTCCTGTGTGCCGCTGGTGAAATACACGCCGCGCAGCAGAATCTGCTGATCGAAGCGGGTGGCGGCAAAGACCTCGGTCACGAAGCGCGTGAGCGGGTCGCGCAGCGCGGCAAGCTGCTGCGGGAACGCAAAGATCCGCGTGCGACGCCGGACGTCACGGACATCCTCGACGCGCTCGAACACCCGTTCGTTCAGCCGCGTGATCAGGGCGTCGAATTCTTCCGGGAACTGCTGCGGCGCCTCGTTCGAGACGGTTTGTTCGTAGGGGAACGTCACGCCCCAGACCTGTTTCCGCCTGTCGTGACTTAGATCGTCGAAGTACTCGGCGAAGCCGGCGACCAGGTCGCACTTGGTGACCATCAGGTAAACGGGGAGCTGAATGCCGAGCTCGCGATTGAGCTCGGTGAGCCGGCGCTGCGCCGCCTCGACATGCGCTTCCTGGGCGGCCTCCCCCTGGACCATCAGATCCTGGGCATTGAGCGTCAGGATGACCCCGTTCAGCGGCCGGCGCGCGCGGTACTTCCGCAGCAGCGCCAGGAACTCGACCCAGCCAGCGCTGTCCGACGCCGCGTCGGAATCCTGGGTGGTGTACCGGCCGGCCGTGTCGAGGAAGATGGCTTCGTCCGTAAACCACCAGTCACAGTTCCGCGTGCCGCCCACGCCGCGCAGGGCACCCTTGCCCACTCGCTGTTCGAGCGGAAACGTCAAACCGGAGTTGAGCAGGGCGGTTGTCTTGCCGGAGCCAGGCGCACCGATGAAGACGTACCACGGCAGGTCGTACAGGCTGTGCCCGCTGCGGCGCTGCTGCTTGAGCGCACCAACTGCCTCTTCAAACCGTTCGCGAAGCTTCGAAGCTTCCGGCGACGGGCGCGCCGGCTCCGCTTTGGGCCTCGCCACGACGGCCGCCAGCAGCCGATCGCTCATGCGGAAGGCGCGCACCCTGCGCCACAGTCGCGAGAGAAACCAGCAGCCGACGATCACGGCGATCACCACCAGCCGGGCCGTCGGGGACTCGAGCGGCCGGTAGTCGGCGAACGCGAAGTAGGGTCCGACGTACCAGACGAAGATCGCGATCAGCAGGAAGCCAATCAGGATTGCCAGGAAACGCTTGAGGAATCCGAACATTGCCGTTTACGCCCCCGGCCTGTGCATGATCTCGACGCGGCGGTTGCGCGATCGATTTTCAGGGGTCGATTCCGGACGATAGCGCGGCTGCGACGATCCCAGGCCGGTCGCCGTGAGCCGGGCCGGGCTGTCGATCGAGCGTCGCAGAAACGCGACGACACTGTCGGCGCGCGCCCGCGACAACACGGCGTTGTCCTGGTATTGAAGCGATCGGATCCGTTGGTCGTCGGTGTGCCCGACCACGGCGACGCGGCCCGGCACCCTGTTCAACGCCTGGGCGATCCGCTGGAGGATGGCATCGTAGGCGGGATTGATCTCGGCGCTTCCCGACCTGAACAGGTCGGCGCCGACCAGCGTGACCACCGTCTGGCTTCCGTTTTCTTCTATCGTCAGCGACCCGGCGCCCTCATCCGACGCGAGCAGCTTTCGGAGCGTCGGCCCGGCCACCGGCACGGGCGGCGGGGGCAACGCAAATTCCTCGAGCCCGATCGTCGCGAGCTCCGCCTGAATGGGCGCGGCGCGATTGCCGAGCAGCGTGTAGTAAACCGTGAACGTCAAGGCCAGGACCACCAGCGCGGCCGCCCCGACCACCCACCACGGCACGTATCGAATCAGGCGGTTGCGCCGATCCTCGAGCCCCTGCCAGCGGAGCGAGAGCTCCTCGCCGCCCGCGCCGCGATGGCTGCGGATCCTCCGATGCAGATCCTGGCGCACCTCCGCGAGGCGCTCGTGGCCGCGGTCGACCATCTGGTACTTACCGGCGAAGCCGAACGCCAGGTTGAGGTACTGCAGCTCCATCAGGTCGATGTAGGTGCCGGGGTCGCTCGAGATCCGATCGAGCATCTCGAAGAATTTTTCGCCGCCCCACGCCTCGCGGTGAAACGCCACGAGCAGCGGGTGCTGCGCCCATTCGCTTTGCGCGCCCCACGGTGTCGAGAGCACGGCTTCATCCAGGCTGGCGCAGAGCGCGTAGCGCGCGGCCAGGACGACCTCGTTCTTCAGGCCGGACGCGCGCGCGGTTTCCTCGAAGACCCGGATTTCGTCGACGCTGTAGCGGCGAAGGCCGGCCACGTCCATGGGGGAGGTGGATCCACGCACCTGCCCCGCGAGCAGCAGCAGCGGACTGGCGGCGCGGACCAGCGGATTGAGACCCACGCCGAGGTGACCACGCGCCGCCACCGACAGCGGTTCGACGTCGGTGCCCGAGGGTGGCGCGACCGCTCGCATCCGCGTCGCATCAGGCGACCCGCGCCGGCCGCCGCCCGGCCGCGGCCGGAGCATCGTCGGATCCGGCGTGGCGAACGGATCGTCGCGATCAGGCACTGGCAGGACCCGCGTCGCTGCGAATCGCCCAGAATTCCATCGCCAGGCTCGGGAACTCGCCCGCTACGTGCATCGCCACCCCCCCTGAATTCTTCAACTGGTCCCAGAGCTCGTCGGTCTGGTCGAGCTCGAAATAGGCGAAGCCGGCGTGGTAGGGAATCTGTCTCGGCGCGACCGGAACGGGATGGACAGGCACACCGCGCAATCCGGATCGAACCAGATCGCTGATCTTCTCGGCAGGACCGATCCGCAACTGGCTGGGAAAGCGGCGCCGCAGCTCCTCCGCTGGCATGTCGGCGCGGGCGGCCAGGATGAACGCCGCGGTGCTGAACAGGCTCCGGTCCGGGACGATGGCGACGCTGATGCCGAACCGGCGCGGCTCGAGCGGGATGGCAATCGCCGTCTGCATGAGTACCTTGCTCAACGCCTCGCGGAGCGACGCGATCACCGGGTCGAACGATTCACGAAGCCGGTCGTGGCGATACCCCGGAAACTTCGGCGGCCGTTTCGACGGCGTGGTAAACGTCGCGAGCTCACCGGCAGCCGACACCAACAGCTCGTAGAGCGCCTCGGGATGGAGCGTGCCGGAGTCGTCGAAGTGCGCCAGCAACGGCTCATACCGGTTGATCGCCAGCAGCATCAGGAAGTCGGCGAATTCAGCGGCCCCGCCGCGGCCGGTCGCCGCCACGCGATTGCCCAGGGCTTCGCCGCGCTGATGGAACAAGCCGAGCAACTCCGTGGTCAGTGTCGCCAGCCGCTTCGCGGCCCGGGCGCGGAGCACGGTCGGGATGAAGCTGTCGTCGAGCACGACCTGTTTGTCGGTGCGGCACTCAACGATGTGCGCCAGCGGGAGGCACGCATACGGCTCGGTAGCCGCGCTCGCCAGCATCAGTCGGGTGCGAAGCGCGCCGACTTCGATCACCGCGGCGTCGGCGGAATTGGATGCCACGTTGCGCGCCTGCAGCTCGCGGATGTCGTGGCGAATGAGGTCATCGGCCTCGTTGCCGCGAGCGATCGCGCGCTCGCCGGTGCGTCGCAGCGGCACCGCCAGGTAGACGATCTGGTCGCGGACATCGGCACCGATGTCAATCGGCGACGGCAGCGGATCGTCCTCGGGCATTCGAAACGGGGTCCCATCGGGAAACACACCGGCGGCCCCGCGCAGGCCCAGCTTGCCGATGCTGAGGAGATCGCGTTCGAACTCAAGTTCGGTAAACCCCCAGCTGTGGGCGACGAGCGGCTGGCAGCGTGTTTCGACGTAGCGTTCGAAATACCGCTCCTGCTGCTGGAAGTGCTGTGGCTGGAGAAACAGCCCCTCAGACCAGATAACCCGGTTGTGCGCAGACATGGAATGCGACGAAATCTACAACAATTCGGGGCCTTTGCCCCCCGATTCTTTCAGGCGCCGGAGCTGGGCTTCGTAGGCCTCCGCGAATTCCTCCCCAAACAGCTTGCGGAACGTCGCGTCTTTGTCCTGGACCAACTCGCGCAGCCGGTCGCGATAGGAATCCCAATACCTGAGTTTCGCCGGAACGCTCAGCAGCGCGCCGGTCTTGATGTGGCGGTCGAACTCGTTTTGCAGGCGATCGGGGTCGAATTCCTCGAGCATCGCGTCGAACGCCGCCCGCATGCCGGCGAGCATCGCGATCTGATGATGCCGCAGGTCCTGGAACGCCTCGGCAAAGGCTTCGACCGGACCCAGGTATGCGGGATTGCGCTTCACCAGGAGGTTGTGGAGCGCGTCCTCGACGTTTGCCGAAAACTTCAGGGGGTTGTTCTCGGCGGGCCGGAACTGCGTCAGGTGCATCCGGAACTCGTCCTTGATTTCCTGGCGAGCGCGCAGCACCTCCATCACCCCGTCCACGACAACCCGCACGATCTGTCCAAAAGTTTGCTCGAGATCGGCCGCTGCGACCGAGCCTTCCAGGCCGGCCCCTTCGAGCAAAGCCCGGACGTCAATCGTCCGTACGTCACCCGAAACGGCCCGGGCGGGCTCGTCCTTCGGCCGCACATCAACCAACATGGGCATGGTCATCGTCGGTTCCGGCCGGACGGGCGGTGCCAGCGGCGGCGGGGGGTCTTGGACCGCTTCGAAGGGCGGAGCCGCTGGAGTGACGGAAGGAAACAGCTCGTCGGCCGGGGCGATCATGGAGTCGTCGCGGAGCGGATCGTAGTCATGTGGGACGAGTTCATGTGCCGGCACGAGTTCAGGTACCAGCGGCACGTCCGGTTTCGCCCGCACCACGTCGGGCGGCCGATAATGCGACTCCAGCAGCGACCCGGCGGCTGGACGCCCGGGATCGGCTGCCGGTTTTGCGCGTCGTTTTGGCGCACCGCCGAGCAGGTTGAGCGGATTGAGTTCCTCGGCGCTGTCGGCCGCCGCAGGCGTCGGAAACGGCGACTGCCCCGCGAGCGGAGCATCTCCTTCCGCAAACGGATCGTCGGTGAGGAAGGGATTGGAGTCGGCGGATCGACCGCCGCGCGCCGAAGTGGGAATCGCCATCCCTGAGTCGAGAGGGCGGCGGACCGCCGAATCCTCCGCCGCCTCGATCGTTACCGTGATGAGGTGCGACGCGATGAAGATGCGGTCGCCCGACGTCAGAGGATAGCGCCTCGACGGCACCAGCCGATTCTCAACCGAGTTGATCGAAACGCCGTTCGTGCTGTTCGTGTCCTCGATGTAAAAGCTGCCGTTGCGATAGCTGATCTGTGCGTGTCGCCCGGACACCTCGCCGTCCGGCAACACCCAGGAGTTCTTCCCGTCGCGCCCGATCGTCCCGCCTGCCTCGTCGAAGACGTGACGCGTGGGAGCCCCGGGGGCCGCGCCCCGCCGCGCGCTGAGTTCCAGAATCAGGGTCACGTTGTGTCGCCCGGTTGTCGCAGTCTACCGCAGGTGTGGCAGCGAATGGGGAGACCGGCGGAAAAGGCAACCCGCCGATCAGAAGACGGACAGAATCTGTTCGACGAGCTCAGTCGGGTCGATCGGCTTGATCAGGTATCGCCGAAACCCGTGGGCGAGCGCCCGGTCGCGGTCGGTCGACCTCGCGTAGGCCGTCAACGCGATCGCCGGCACGCCTGGATGCAGCGCCCGGAAACGCGTCAGCAGTGCGTACCCATCTTCGCCTGGCAAACCCAGATCGGCGACCAGCGCATCGGGGCGGATGCGGCGGCCTGTTTCGATCGCTTCCTCGACCGACGCCGCGGTGACGACGCGGCCGCCAGCGCTTTCGAGAACGGCCGCAATGAGCTCCCGTGCATCCGAATGATCTTCAACCACCAGGATCGTCCGGCCCTTCAGCCGCAAAGCGGGCGCGGGGTCGCGCGTCTCCCGAGCCGCCGGGACAGGCACGTCATGCTCGGCCGTCTGAGCGGCCGGAAGCTGAATCGTGAACGTCGCTCCCTGCCCTTCTCCAGCGCTCACGGCGCGAACCGTGCCGCCGTGCAGTTCGACAATGTGCCTGACGATCGCGAGTCCCAGGCCCAGTCCGCCATGGCTTCGACTCATCGACGAGTCGGCCTGACGGAAGCGATCGAAGACGAAGGGCAGGACTTCGCGGCGGATGCCGACGCCCGTGTCCGACACTTCGAACTCGACGTTCTCGGCGTGGCTGCGGAGGATGACGCGAATCGTTCCGTCGGTGCCGGTGAACTTCAGCGCGTTCGACAGCACGTTCCAGAACGCCTGCTGGAGCCGATGCCCGTCGCCGACAACCGGAGGCACGTGGCCGATGCGTTCCTCGAATCGGATCCGCTTCGCCTGAAGCGCGGGTCGGACGACGTCGATCGTCGCGCGGACGATGCCGGCGACGTCGAGGGCCTCCCTGGCCAGCGCCATCTTGCCGGTGATGATTCGCGAAACATCCAGCACCTCCTCGATGAGACGGATCTGCGCCTCGGCATTGCGCTCGATGACCTCCACGGCATGAGCGGTGCTCGCGTCCAGGTTGCGACCGCGCAGGATCCGGGCCCACCCGTAAATCGCGTTCAGCGGCGTGCGCAGTTCATGCGAGAGCGTGCTGAGAAACTCATCCTTCAGCCGATTCGCCTCCTGGGCCTCGCGATAAAGCTGGATCCGGTCGAGCACCAGGCGCACGCGGCGGTTCACGTCGTCGAGCACCAGCAGGCCCGGGCCCGTGAAGCGATGCTCGTCCTTCGACAAGAGCGACACGACGGCCTTGACCCGGCCCTCAATCGACAGCGGCAGCATCGCGACCGCCTGCGCCGGCAGCGTCGTCCCTGGCGCGATCGGTTGGGCCGCAAGCGTCTGCCTGTCGAGGATCGTGACTGCGCCCGTCCCGGCGACGTGCGCAAGGGGCAACGCCGCGGCAACGTGCGCGGCGTCGTGCGTTCCGTGCGAGCGAATCGACCCGTCATCGCCGACGAGATGGATCAGCGCCACGTCGCCGAGAAGCGGCACGGTGAGATCGCGCACAACGTCGAGGAGCTCCTCGAACGCGATCACCGGGGCCAGCCGCTCTGAGACGCCCGCCAGAAAAGCCAGACGCTGGTTCGCGGTTTCCAGCGCCTGCGTGCGCTCTTTCACCCGCTCTTCCAGTTCGGCTTGCGCCGTCACGCAACGCTTGTTGGTTGCGGCGGAGGGTCTGCTCCGCAGCCACCCGTTCGGTCACGTCGATGGCATGTCCGAGCACTTGAGACGTGCCATCGGGCGACTGCGACAGGACGTTGCGATAGAACCAGATTCGCGTCTCTCCACCTCGAGCCTGCACGCTCATCAGTCCTTCGTCGCGGCCGTGATCCCGAATCCGGCGCAGGTAGCCGTCGAACAGGTCGCGCTTGTCTGGCGACAGAAAGTCGCGGAGATTGCGGCCGATGCCGTCCAGCGGCTGATAGCCAAGCGACTGAGCGGCAGCCGGGTTGATGGACAGGATGATCCCGTCGAGATCGTGAGTGCAGATCAAGCCGAGGCTGTATTCGACGAGATCTCGGTAGCGGCGTTCGCTGTCGCGGAGCGCATCGTTCACATGCCGCCAGGCAGCCGCCATGCCTTCGAGCGCGGCGGCATCCCCCGGCGCGGCGAATTCAGTCGTGGTGGCAGGCTTTTCGCCAGGACTCTCGTTGACCATGACCAGCGTCGTTGCGGCGATCATTATCGATCTGCTTTCGGCGTGCCGTTGCGCGAAGGAGGCGTGTGGTTCAGGTGTGATGAAACCGCACAGGGCCGAGGTCCGTCGAAGGGTACAGGAGGCCGTATGACCATCCGTCGCCTGACCCGCTCACGGACCGAGGGGAAGGTTGCCGGCGTGTGTGCCGGCATTGCCAACTACTTCGACATCGACGTCGTCCTGGTCCGGGCGGCGTGGGTGGTGTTTTCGATCGTCCCGGGCGCCATCATCGGCGGCGTGCTCGCCTACATCGCGGCCTGGCTCATCATTCCCGAAGCCACCGACGCTGCGCCGAATCCGCACGGACACCGCCTTACCCGATCGGCGACCGACGCGAAGATCGCTGGCATCTGTGGCGGAATGGCCGAGTACTTCGGCGTCGACGCGACGCCCATTCGGCTCCTGTGGGTGATCCTGTCGATCCTCTGCGGGGCGCTCATCGGTGGCGTCATCGCCTACCTGATCGCCTGGGTGATCATTCCGAGGCGAGACGACCTCGTGCCGACGACAATCCAGCCAGCAGCACCGACGGCCTGATGTAGTGCGGGCCTTCAGGCCCGCTCGCCGAAGGCGGACCTGAAGGTCTGCACTACAAACGTTATTCTGGCGCGCCCAGCTTGCGAAGGAGCGCTGCCGCACCCTCCCGCCGATCGTCGGGAGTCGTCACGCCGCCCTCGCCGCGCGGACGCTGGAGCGCGACAGCGAGCGGCGTCAGGCCCCGCTTGTTCTTCACGTCGAGCGCCGCGCCGTACTCCGCCAGGAATTGCACGACCGTCGAGAGACCCTGACCTGCAGCCAGGTGCAGCGCGGTGTCGCCGTTGCGGTTCGCGTGATTGATGTCGGAGCCGAGCGCGAGCGCCAGCTTGGCCGTCTCCAGCGTGACGCGCTCGTCGTCGCTCTCCACCCTGGCGGCGATCTCCACCGGCGTGAGGTAGCGGTCGCGGCGATCGCCGGAGCCGAACCCCGAGGAGGCCGCCACAGCTGCAATCAGCGCATTCGTGCCGTCCGGCATGACGACGCGTGTATCGGCGCCGGCCTCGGCGAGCGCCCGCATGATCGGCACGTCACCGTAGCGCGCGGCCAGCCAGAACGGCGTGGCGCCGATGAGATCCGCGCTGAACGCGAAGTCCTGGCTGTAGCGCCTGACTGGCGTGCCGCGTTCGAGCGGCGCGTCGACCTTGGCGCCGCGGGCGACCAGCGCTTCGACCAACCGGACGTCGCCCCGCAGCACCGCCGCGTGCAGCGCCGTGTATCCGACGCCGGCGGCATTCGGATCGGCGCCGCGCTCCAGGAAGCAGTCGAGGCCACGTCGCTATTGCCGCTGTGCGTCGGCGACGATCAGCGGCGTCGCGCCGGTCGGCGCCGGATCGTCGACCTTCGCGCCGGCCGCGATCAGCAGGTCGGCAGAGGCCGCGTCGCCCGACCGCGCGGCGAACAAGCAGCGGCGTGAAGCCGCCCTCTTCGACCTTCACCACGAATCGCACGTCGTCGTAGGCCACATATCGGCTGCCGGTCTGGTACTCGCGCGGGGTGACGACCGAGCGCGCGTGAATGTCGGCACCGGCGGCAATCAGCACGCGGGTCGACCTCGCCGCGCCGGTTCGCCACGGCCCACATCAGCGCGGTCTGTCCGCGAACGGGCTCCTTCGCGTTCACCTGCGCGCCCTTCGCCAGGAGCGCCTTGACAGCTTCGGCATTGCCGGCGCGCGAGGCGACAAGGAGCGGTGATTCGCCGCCAACCGACGACCGCGTTGGGGTTGGCGCCTGCGGCCAGCAGCCGGTCGACCATCGGCGCGCTCGCGTTCGTGCTGGCGACGAGCAGCGGCGTCACGCCGAGGTCGTTCGCGGCATTGACGTCTGGCGCCGGCGTCGATCAGCCAGCCCGGCCATCTCGACGTCGTCCCAGTGCGCCGCCCAGTGAAGGACGCCCGCGCCGTCAGGCTGGACAGCCTTGACGTCGGCGCGTCTGCTTGAGGAGCGCGCGGACGGCGGCCCGGTCCTGGCGCTTGACGGCATCGACGAGGCGCTGGTCGCCGTCGGCCGCGCCGGCGGGCAAGGCCCACAAGCAGAGAGACGCAGCAAAACAGCCCCGGCCTGAGCAAGGTCCGAGGGCCCGTGCGCGTGTCGACGTCATGTTCGGCCTCACGCGGGCCAGCGAAAGGCCCGGACTTCCGCGTAAGACGTACTGGCTCCGGGTATTGACACCGTCGGACCGCGTCCGGATACTAACATCCGGTTAGTGCGGCGGCAATCATTGCGGCCACCCGGGGGCTCCTGATGGCGAGGTTCGTGTTCGCGTTGTCGGCCGCCGCCTGGATGGCGACCGTCGTCACGGCTGTGGAACCTGCCGCGGCCGGCCGCGCCGTTCCCGGCGGCGCAGCAAGCGATGCCCCGGCCGCTCAACAAGACGGCGGCTCGCGCGCCCTGCTCGATCGCTACTGTGTCACCTGCCACAACCAGCGCCTGAAGACCGGCGGCCTTTCGCTCGACACGGTCGACCCGTCGAACCTCGGTGCGCACGCAGAGACCTGGGAGAAGGTCGTCCGGAAGCTGCGGGCCGGCACGATGCCGCCGATCGGCCGGCCGCGCCCGGAGAAACCTGCCGTCGCGTCGCTGGTCTCTTCGCTCGAGGC
Source organism: uncultured Acidobacteriota bacterium (assembly GCA_963825245.1). Lineage (GTDB taxonomy): Bacteria > Acidobacteriota > Vicinamibacteria > Vicinamibacterales > CAVVIG01 > CAVREM01. The sequence goes on along the minus strand of CAWGSJ010000003.1, from coordinate 130,295 downwards.
CGGACTCGATCGAGCGGCCGCCGCCAGGCCCAACCCGGGCCGTGCACCGCTTCATCGCCTGAACCGCACCGAGTACGCCAACGCGATTCGCGATCTGCTCGCGCTCGACATCGACGTGCGCGCCCTGCTGCCCGCCGACGACACCGACGAGCACGGCTTCGACAACGTCGCCGAAGTGCTCACCGTCTCGCCGGCGCTGATGGAGCGGTACCTGTTCGCGGCGCGCAAGATCGGTCGAACTGGCTCTCGGGTACCCGACGGGCCCCGGCGTCGAGTTGTATCCGCTGCCGAGGATGCTCACGCAGGACGATCGGCTCAGCGACGATCTGCCGTTCGGATCGCGCGGCGGCACCGCCGTGCGCCATTACTTCCCGGCCGACGCCGAGTACAAGATCAAGGTCAAGCTGAAGTCGAACCTCTACGACTACATCCTCGGCCTCGGCCGGCCGCAGCAACTCGATGTCCGGCTCGATGGTGCGCTCGTCAAGCGCTTCACCGTCGGCGGGCGCGAGGATCTGAATCCGCCGCCGCCGAGCTTCTCGGGCGCGATGCGCGGCAACACCCTGTTCGAAACCTACGCGCATGATGCCGACGCGGGCCTCGAAGTCGACCGTCCCCGTCAAGGCCGGCATGCGCACGGTCGGCGTGTTCTTCACGCGGCAGATCGTTCGAAGCGCGAAGGCGTGCTGCAGCCGGTGCAGACCGGATATCCGCTCGCGGTCAACGAGCAGTACGACGGCCTCGCCGCGATCGACAGCATCGCGATCGACGGACCGTTCAAGATCACCGGCCCTGGCGACACGCCCAGCCGCCGGAAGATCCTGCTCTGCTCGCCGCAAGGCGGAGACCCACGCGGCGGAACGCCGCGTGGCGGAGACGATGAAGCGTGCGCGAAGCAGATCCTGTCGACGCTTGCCAGGCGCGCCTACCGCCGCCCGGTCACCGACGATGATGTCGGGACGCTCATCGATTTCTACCGTGACGGGCCGGAAGGACGGCACGCTTCGACGCGGGCATCCAGTTCGCGCTCGAGCGCATCCTGATCGATCCTGATTTCCTCTTCCGCGCCGAGCGCGATCCGTCGGGCGCCGAAGGCGGGCGCCCGTACCGCCTGACCGATCTCGAGCTGGCGTCGCGGCTGTCGTTCTTCCTCTGGAGCAGCATCCCCGACGACGAACTGCTGGACGAGGCGGCGCGCGGACGGCTGAAGGACCCGAACGTGCTGGCGGCAGCAGGTCCGGCGGATGATGGCCGACGCCGCGCGCGGAGGCGCTCGTCGAGAATTTCGCCGGCCAGTGGCTCGTGCTCCGGAACATCCGCGATGCCGCGCCCGATCCCGATCTCTTCCCGGACTTCGACGAGAACCTGCGCGAGGCGTTCCGGCGCGAGACCGAGCTCTTCATCGAGAGCCAGGTCCGCGACGACCGCAGCGTCGCCGGAGCTGCTGACGGCGGACTACACGTTCCTGAACGAGCGGCTCGCGCGTCACTACGGCATTCCTGGACGTGCACGGGCACGCGGTTCCGCCGCGTGCACGCTGGCCGGACGGCCGCGCGCGGCGGCCTGCTCGGACACGGCAGCCTGCTGACAGTGACGTCGTATCCCAATCGCACGTCGCCGGTGCTGCGCGGCAAGTGGCTGCTCGAGAACATTCTCGGCACGCCGCCGCCGCCGCCGCCGCCCGACGTGCCGGCCCTGAAGGACAAGGGCGAGAACGGCCGGCCGCAATCGGTGCGGGAGCGGCTCGAGGATCACCGCGCGCAACCCGACGTGTGCCGCGTGCCATGCGCAGATGGACCCGCTCGGCTTCGCGCTCGATCACTTCGACGCCGTCGGCAAGTGGCGCGAGGCGGACGCCGGCACACCGGTCGACGCGTCCGGGACGCTGCCCGACGGATCGACGTTCAAGGGGCTCGACGGGCTGCGCACGCTCCTCGACTCGCGGCGCGAGCAGTTCGTGGCGACCGTTACCGAGAAGCTCCTGGCGTACGCGCTCGGGCCGGGGCCTGGAGGCCTACGACATGCCGGCGGTGCGGAAGATCGTGCGCGACGCGGCGCCGGACGGCCATCGCTGGTCGTCGATCGTCCTCGGGATCGTCGACAGCGTGCCGTTCAGGATGCGGACTGGCGGAATCGGGTAATTGAGTAATCGGGTAATCGGGTAATTGATCGGATAATCGGGTATGGATCGGCTAGCTGAGATGAGGATGCGCGAATGATAATCACGAAGATGGCGATTCCGCGGCGGACGGTGCTGCGGGGCCTCGGTGCGACACTGGCGCTGCCGCTGCTCGACAGCATGGTGCCGGCGTTTGCGTCGGCGCAGAGCGCCGCCGCGCCGGTCAAGCGGCTGGGCGTCGTCTACGTGCCGAACGGCGTCGTGATGAAGAACTGGACGCCGGCCACCGAAGGGGCGTTCGAGATCACGCCGACGCTCGCGCCGCTCGCGCCGTACAAGGATCGTCTCCTGGTCCTCAGCGGCCTGAACAGCAAGCCGCCGGCCGGCCTGACCGGGGCGAACATCGGCGTCCATGCGCGCGCCGCCACGCGGTTCCTGACCGACGTGCCGCCGAAGCACACCAACAACGCCGAGATCCACGCCGGCGTGTCGATGGACCAGATGTTCGCGAAGCAGGCCGGACAGCACACGCAGCTCGCCTCGCTCGAGCTCGCGCTCGAGGGACGCGACTTCGCCGGCTCCTGCGACGTCGGCTACAGCTGCGCCTACTCGAACACCATCGCGTGGAGCTCGCCGACGACGCCGCTGCCGATGGAGCACAACCCGCGGGTCGTGTTCGAGCGGCTGTTCGGCGACGGCGGCAGCACCGATCGGAGCGCGCGGCTCGCGCGCATCCGGAAGGATCGCAGCCTGCTCGACTCGGTGACCGACAAGGCGAACAGCCTCGGGCGGCGCATCGGCGCGTCCGATCGGGCGAAGCTGAGCGAATACCTCGAAGCGGTGCGCGACATCGAGCGCCGGATCCAGCGCGCCGAGGAGCAGAACGCGACGCTTGCCGGTCGTCGATCAACCGGCGGGCATTCCGGCGGCCTTCGCCGATCACGTCAAGCTGATGTTCGACCTGCAGGTGCTGGCGTATCAGTGCGACCTGACGCGCGTGATCACGCTGATGCTGGGCCGCGAGATCAGCGGCCGCACGTTCCCGGAGATCGGCGTCCACGAGGCGCACCACCCGACGTCGCACCACAACAACGACCAGGTCAAGCTCGCGAACCTCGCCAAGATCAACGCCTACCACGCGACGCTCTTCTCGTACTACGTCGAGAAGCTCGCGGCCACGCCGGACGGCGACGGCTCGCTGCTCGATCACATGGTCCTGGTCTACGGCTACGGGATGGCGGACGGCAACGCCCACGCGCCGAGCAACCTGCCGATCCTGGTGCTCGGCGGCGGCACGGGGACGCTCAAGGGCGGGCGCCACTTGAAATTCCCAGCCGAAACGCCGCTCGCCAACCTGCACGTGACGCTGCTCGACAAGCTGGGCGTGTCGATCGACAAGATCGGCGACAGCAGCGGAAGGGCCGATCTGGACACGCTGTCGGGTGTGTGAGTCAACAGTCATCAGTCAACAGTCGTCAGTCGTCAGTCTCGAATGATCGTGACTGTTGACTGTCGACCGTCGACTGTTGACTATTTGGCGAGCGTCAGCCGCCCTTCCATCCGCTGGAACGGGAAGCCGTTAGCATCCAGCCCCGAGACCGCTAGCCGAAAGTTCACGCGCGGCTTGCTGACCTGTCCGCGGTAGGTGCGGCGCTCGAGCGACTCCTCGTCGAGATTCAGCTGAACCGCTTGAATCGGAGCCCCGTTGCCCGCCACGAATTGGAACCCGGCCTGGCGGACGGATCCGCTCATCGTCACTTCGGCGATGCCGCGCTCCTTGAATGCGACGGTGTCCAGACTGAGGTCCGTCTTCGCGGTCACGATCATCGAAAAGAACCCGCGCCCGGCCGCGGTGACCTTCCATACGCCCGGCACCGGCCGGGGCACGACGAACAGCCGGACCGCCTCGAACTGGTGGTACTCCACGCCCGCCGTGCCTGTGACGAGCTCCTGTCCCGAGGGAGTCAGCAGCGTAACCGCTTGCAGGCACTGGACTGATACGAAGAAGTACGCGCTCTCGATGGTCGAGTCGATCGGAACCATGAACTCGTACGATTCCTCGGCAAGCTGCCCCGCCGCGCGAAAGACCGTCTCGTCGTGGGCCCTGGAGGCGCGGCTGTCGAGCGCGGCGCCCTCCACTTCTGTCGGATGGAACAGCATGACCTTCCCGCCAGTCGCTTCGGCGGTGGTGACGTACACGGGATCGACCTTCCCGGCGCACGGCCAGCCTGGACGCGACGACTGCTGCGATGACGCCGGCTGTGCGACCGCCTCGAAGGGAAGGCACAGGCACGCCGCGAGAAAAATCGTGAAGCGCATGTTTGCCTCGGCGGCCTTCAACGAGATGTTATGAGGAAGAAAGGCCGAGCAGTCGCGGTCCATCCGCCGCCCGGAAACTCTCGACGGCGCGCCTCTGCAGTTCCTCGGCTCGCCGCACGAGCGATCGAAAGTCGGCGGACCCGCGCACCGGATCGAAGCGCGGATCGTTGACGAGGGTCCACGCCGGAGCATAGCCGGCGTCGAGCGAGCGTTCGAGCAAACCCAGCGCGCCGTCATGGTCGCCGGCTTCGCACAACGAGCCGGCCCAGTGGTACATCGCTTCAGGATCGGAGCCCACCTGGGAGTCGACCATCCGATGAATCGCCGAGAGCAGCCGGACGCTCTCGCCTTCGGCGAAATCCAGCAATCCCTCGAGCAGCGCCTGCAGCGACCGCGGAAGTCCGCGCGCGATCTGGCCGCGCAGCACCGCCGCCGCTTCGGCGCGGTTGCCGCTGTAGACCAGCGCGAGGATCTTTGCGATTGGGGTACTGCTCGTATCGGCGGCGATCGCCCGAGCCCAATCGCGCTTCTGCAGGAACGTCTGCGCGATGCTCGTCACGACCTTTGGATCGAGACGGCGCGCTCGCTCGTCAGCGGCTTCGGACGCGTCGAGCAGCCCGCAGTATCGGCAGGCATGAACGAGTCCCGCAAAGAGCTCGGGCTCGGACGGCGACGTCCGCACGCGGTCGAGCAGCCGAACCATCGCCTCGCGGGCGTGGCCGGCCTCGACCTCGAACTGCGCATAGAGATTGTGGGCCAGCGACAGGTCCGGGTTGATGGCGAGCGCGCGCTTCAGGGCTTGCTCGGCGCTGGCCAGGTTGGCGGCGGACACCGCCCTGTCGCCAAACTTCCCTATCACGCGGTAGCACCGGCCGAGCCTCGCCCATGCCGGAGCGAACTGCGGATCGCGCTCCACGCAGCGCCGGTACAAGTCGAGCGCAGCCGCCCAGTGCATCGAATCGAGCTGCAGCTGGTTGGCGCGCAAGTACCACTCGTACGCTTCCTGGCTCGCTGGCACGTCGCGGTTGATGCGTCCCTGATCGCGGGCCGTGAGCGAGAGCGACAACGATTCGACGATCGACTGCGCCAGGTTGTCCTGCAACTGGAAGATCTCGCCGCTCGTCACCTGGGACGTGATCGGCCGGAGCAGAGTCCCGGACGGCACTTGCACGAGCTGCGCGCTGACGCGCACCTGTCCGCCGCTGCTCAGCAGGGTGCCGAGCAGGGCGACGTCCACGTCCAGCGCCCGCGCCAGCGCGGCGAAGTCCGGCGTGCCGTTGGCGAAGGCCGCGGCGGCAGCCGTCGATCGGACGACGAGCGAAGGCAGCCCGGACAGGGCCGAGCTGATGGCATCCGCCAGGCTGAACGCCAGGAAGTCGATCGCCGGGTCGGGCCGCAGCACGCGAAACGGCAGCACCACGAGCCGCGTCATCGGCCGCACAGCTGACACCTCGGTCGAGTCGGTGATGAGCATCGCGCCGCGCAAGTCCTGGGCGAACGCGGCGGCCGTTTGATAGCGGGCGTCAGGCTGCTTGCGAAGCGCGCGCTGGATGACCCGATCCAGCGCGACGATGCTCGAGGATCCGCCGAGGGCGGGCGGCTCGTCCTTCAGAATCGCGGTCGCGACCTCGAAGATCGATCCGCCGCTGAATGGCGGCCGGCCCGCGACCATCTCGTAGAGCACCATGCCCAGCGCGAACAGGTCGCTGCGCAAGTCAACCGTGTGGCCCTCGAGCTGCTCGGGCGCCATGTATCGGGGAGTGCCGACGATGAGGCCCGACTGGGTCAGTGCGCCAGGAACTCCGCCGGTGCCAGGAAGCGCCCGTGCGATGCCGAAGTCGAGCAGCTTCACGCCATGCCGCGACAGGAAGATGTTGGAAGGCTTCAGGTCGCGGTGGACGATGCCCTGGTCGTTCAGGGCGGCCAGCGCGCCGAGCACCGACAGCGCGATCTGTCCGGACTCGGCCGGCGACACCGGGCCTCGCTCGAGCCGCGCGCTCAGCGGCTCGCCGTCGAGCAGTTCCATCGTGAGGAACAGCTCCGCCCCGTCCTCCTCGATCTCATAGAGCTGGCAGATGTTCGGATGGCTCACGCTGGCGGCAACGCGCGCCTCGCGCCACAGGCGCTGGCGCTCCGTCTCATCGGCTCCTTGACGGATCCGCTTGATCGCAACGGCCCGATCCAGGCGCTCGTCGTGCGCGGCGTAGACGACGCCCATGCCGCCCTCACCGAGCTTGCGGCCGATGCGGTACCGGTTCAGCGCGTTCACGATCCGATTCTACGTCGCGGGAAGTCTTGTCAATTCGGACATTCCCGGAAAACGTGCGCGAAGGAGACTTTCGTCGTGCTGCCGCTTCAGAACGACGCGGGCATCGCTCGGGCTCGTGAAGCAGAGCAAGAGGTGACGGGTTCATAATCGGCGTCTTTTCGTCATTGCCGTCACGAAGCGCGCATTGGCTGGCCGGTTGCTCTGTACCCACGCGGTCACACTCCGATCGCGGCGCACGAGATCGAAGTCAGCGCAACGCATGTCGGATGTCAATCGGAAGGCAGATTTGGTAATCATGAAGTTTCCTGGACGTTTCGTTGGAATGCTTGCGGTCGTCTTTGCCCTCACCTGTCCGCCGCTCGAAGCGGCGCCGATCACCTTCTATACGGGTGATGGTGGAGATGTCGTCAATGGCGGCGCCGCAGTCAACATCCTGCCGCATCCGGCGTGGGGAGATGTCTCGGAGCTCGCGGGTCTCGCAGCGGGGACGGCGGAGTGGATCTCGTTCGTGGACTCAGGGTACGGCGGCATCGTCCTGCCGAACGCGGCGAGCCGCGACCTCGGCGCCGAAACCGCACGATTCACCCGCACGTTCGACTTTTCGAGTGAAACCAACTTGCGGCTGTGGATCCTTGCGGACGATACCGCGATCGTCCGACTGCTCGGACCCGCCGGCTACGTCAACACGCTCTTCAACGCCTATCCCGGGCAACTCGACCCGTGCGCGCCTGGCGGATCGGGAGCCGGGCTTGGCTGCGTGCAGGCGGACATGGGAATTGTCACGGTGTCGGGCTTGACAGCTGGCCAGTACACGCTCGAAGTCAACGCATTCCAGACCAACGGGTGGGTGTTCGGTGCGCAGTACGCCGGCACGGTCGAATCGGTGCCCGAACCTGCTTCGCTGCTGCTGCTCGGGACCGGTCTGGGAGCCCTCGCCATCCGTCGGCGGCTCACCGCTTCAAGAGGAAATTCGCGATGAAGCGGACCTAAAGGTCCGCACGACATCTGCTGGAAGTGGTCTAGGCCGGGACATCTTTCGGCCAGTCGAACCGTTCGGTCGAGTAGTACAGCTGGGGATCGTTGGCCAGGGCGGCGCCAGAGTATTCCACCGGCTTCCCGCGGAGCGGCTGGTTGGCCTCGAGCAGCTCTTCGACCGATCGCGGCGAGAGCGGGCGGGAAAAGAAGTAGCCCTGCGCGTGCGTGCAGCCGAGGCGCTCCAGTTCGCGCGCCTGCACGTCGCTCTCGATGCCTTCCGCGACCACGCTGGTATTGAGCGTCCGCGCCAGCGCGAGGATGCTCTCGACAATGGCCGGCCGGTCGGGCAGGAGCAGGCTGCGGACGAACGACTTATCGATCTTCAGGGCGTCGACCGGCAGCTTGTGAAGATGGCTTAGCGACGAATAGCCGGTGCCGAAGTCGTCGAGATAGATCTTCGCGCCGAAGTTGCGCAGCTCCCGCAGCACACCCGCTGCCTGGTTCGGGCTGTCCATCAACGCGGTCTCGGTGATTTCAATCCGCAGGGCGCCCGGATCGAGGCCGGCGTTCTGGACCGCCTGCTCCACGATGTGCAGGAAGTTGTGCTGCATCAGCTGCCGCGTGGAGACGTTCACGGTGATGTACTCGAGGCCGGTCTGTCCAAACCGCCGCTGCCAGCCGGCGAACGCCTCGCACGCCTGCTCCAGGACCCACTTGCCAATCGGCTCGATCATGCCGAGCTCTTCGGCGACCGGGATGAACTCGGTCGGCGAGACGAACTCGCCGTTGCGCTTCCAGCGGACGAGCGATTCGAACCCGACGCACATCCCCGACGCCAGCGAGACGATCGGCTGATAGTGCACCTCGAAGTCGTTGCCGTTGACGGCATGGCGCAGGTCGTTCTCGAGCTCCAGGCGAACGCGCGCCCGCGCGTGCATGTCGGCGTCGAACATCTCGTGGCGCGCCTTGCCGCGAGCCTTCGCCTGGTACATCGCCGTATCGGCGTCGCGCATGATCTCGTCCGGGTTTTCGTACTGCGCAAGGCCGACCGCGATGCCGATGCTCGCCGACGTGAAGACTTCGCGGCCGCCGATCGAGAACGGCGCGCTCAGCGCCTCCTGGATGCGGAAGGCGATCACGTTCGCCTGCTGTTCCTCGATCAGGCCGTTCAGCAGGATGGCAAACTCGTCGCCGCCCAGCCGCGCCAGCACGTCGCCCTGGCGCAGGCACCCCTCGAGGCGGCGCGAGACGGCGACCAGCAGCTCGTCGCCGACCAGGTGACCGAGGCTGTCGTTGACCAACTTGAACCGGTCGAGATCGAGGTAGAGCACGGCGAACCGATCGCCGTTGCGGCGCCGCTTGAAGTCATCGAGCCGCCGCCCGAGTCCTTCCACGAACAGCGCCCGGTTGCTCAGCCCGGTCAGCGGGTCCATGAACCCGACGCGGCGGAGCCGCTCCTGCGCCAGCGCGCCTTCGGTCGTGTCGGTCAGCGATCCGGCCAGCCGCACCGGCCGCTTCCCTGCCCCTCGCACCGCGACACCGCGGCACACGAACCGGCGATAGCTGCCGTCCTCGTGGCGCAGGCGATGCTCGTGCTGGAAGTACTCCGTCGCGCCGGTCAGGTGCGCGTCGAGCGCCTGCTTCAGCGGCTGCGTGTCCTCCGGATGGATACGCGAAGTCCATTGATCGGAACGGCCAATCCCAGCGGATGCGGGAAGGCCGAGCATCGCCCGCCACCTGGCCGAGACGTAAAACTCCTTGGTGCGGAGATCCCACTCCCACAACCCGTCGGCCGCGCCCTCTGCGGCCAGCGTGAGGCGTTCCTCGCTGCGCCTGAGCGTCCGTTCGACGCGGATTCTGTCTGTCACATCACGCCAAAGTAGCGAGAGGCCGCCGGTCACCGGGACAACGCGGACCTCGAGCATGCGGGTTCCCTTTGGGGACGGCCGCTCCACGTTCACGGCCCGGCCGCTTTGGCTTGATGACGCGTCGTGGATGGCGCGCTGCAACGCACTGCCTGCCGCTGCCGGCACGGCCTCCACGATCGGGCGGCCGAGCGCATGTCCGGTCGGCCACTCGAGAATCCGCGCGAGGGCGTCGCTCCACAACGTCACGCGTCCAGCGGAGTCGACCACGCACATCCCCTCTTCGATCAGGTGCAGGACTTCCTTGCGGCGTCGATCCTCTTCCTTGCGCTGCAGGGAGACGCGGTAGGCCTCCCAGCAGAAAAAGAGCGGCACGGCAGCCGCGGGCAGGACGGGCCACAACTTGTGGTCGATGAGTTCGGCGAGGGCGACGGCAACACTGGCGCCGACGACGTACGCCGGCGCGCATCCGACGGCCCGCTCGGGCCACGATCGATCGATCGGACCGGCGGTTAGTGCCGGAACGGCCAGCCCGGCGCCAGCGGCGGTGACGAGACAGTACGCGGCGACGGCTGCGGCAAGCGGCATGGCCTGCCACGGCCAGGCAAAATGGCCGATCGGGCCACCCAGCGCGAGGTGGACGGCTCCCGCCGCCCCGATGGCGGCCAGCGTCGTCGCCGCGCAAGGCACAACGCCGCACCATTGCTGCTCAATGCGATCGGTGAGCACTCGCGCAACGGCGCCCGCGGCGGCAACCGCCAGCGCAGCCAGGGGCCCCAACAAGAGCAGCGCGATGAACTCCACGATGAACGGCGGCCGCATCGCGGTGGCATACGAGCCGGCCGGCCATTGTGCGCTGAGGGCAGACGTCAGGACGGCGGCGAGCAGGAGGCTGGCGAACTCGACGGTGCGGTCCGGTTGTGGCCAGCCCGCGATCCCGACGAGCACACCTGCGACCGGCGCCATCGCCGCGAACACGTACACGCGCGGATGAGGGAGAGCGCTCCGCATTTTGGAGTGAGGCGTCCGATCGGAACTAGCAAAGCCATCACCACCCTGTGGGCTGTCCGCAACCGCTTCACAGGTTGTAGGTTACTGAAACGCTCGACGGCCCGCCCTCCCCGCCACGTGTCCCGCTGCAGAACACGGTATGACTGAAACGGAGCATGAAGGGCGTTTCTGCTACGATGCCGCCTCGGAACCCTGATGATCCTCCGCGTCGTCGTCAACGGCAGCAATCGTGAGGCGGACGTCGAACCGCGACTCCTGCTGAGCGATTTCCTGCGTCACGGTCTCGGCCTCACCGGGACCCACGTCGGCTGCGAGCATGGCGTGTGTGGCGCCTGCACGATCCTCTTCGACGGCGAACCTGCACGCTCCTGCATCATGCTCGCCGTGCAGGCGCACGGACATGCGATCCAGACGGTCGAAGCGCTCTCGCCGAACGGCGTCGACCTGAACCCGCTCCAAGCGGCGTTTCGCGACGCGCACGGTCTGCAGTGCGGATTCTGTACTCCGGGGATCCTGATGACGCTGTCGGCCTTCCTGCGCGACAACCCCGGTCCCTCAGAAGGACAGGTTCGCGACGCGCTCTCCGCCAATCTCTGTCGCTGCACTGGCTACCAGCACATCGTCGAGGCCGTCACGCGTGTCAGCCGAGATTCCGTACTTTAACGCGCGCGTCCGCCGCAACGAGGACGCGCGCCTGCTCACCGGCCGGGCGCGCTTCGTCGACGACGTCGAGATGCCCGGCATGCTGCACGTCGCCTTCGTGCGCAGCGACCACGCGCATGCACGCCTGGTCAACGTGGACGTATCGGCCGCGCGGCAGCGGCGAGGCGTGGCGGCGGTCTACACGTTCACCGATCTCGGAGAGTACGGAAGGCCGGCGCCGCTGTTGGTGCCGCCGCCGCCGATCCCCGGGCTCGTCTTTCATCCCTGCACTCACCGGCCGCTGGCAAAGGACAAGGTCCGGTACGTCGGCGAGCCGATCGCGATGGTCGTCGCCGAAAGCCGGTATGTCGCCGAAGACGCGGTACGGGACGTGGTGGTCGATGTCGATCCGCTGGAAGCCGTCGTCGGCCTCGAAGCGGCCCTGTCGCCGAGCGCACCCCGGGTGCACGAGCATCTCGACTCGAATGCCGCGGCGCACGTCGTCCAGCGCAAGGGGGACTACGGAGCGGCGCGCGCGCGCGCCGGGGCGATCATCAGCCGGCGATTCACCTACGATCGCGGCGCCGCGGCGGCGCTCGAGAACCGCGCGGTCGTGGCCGTCTGGGATGCGCAAGCCGAAGAGCTGACGATCTGGGACACCACGCAGGCGCCCATCCCGATCCGCAACGGCCTGGCCGCCCGGCTCGGCTTGCTCGAATCACAGGTGCGCGTGGTCGCGCCCTTTGTCGGCGGCGGGTTCGGGCCGAAGATCATGATGTTCTACCCGGAAGAGCTCCTCGTCCCGTGGGCGTCGATGCGGCTGGCGCGGCCAATCAAGTGGACCGAAGACCGGCAGGAAAACTTCTATGCGACGACGCAGGAACGCGGCCAGGTGCACGACGCCGAGATGGCGCTCACGCGCGACGGGCGAATTCTCGGGGTGCGCGATACGTTCCTCTTCGATACCGGCGCCTACGATCCCTACGGCCTGACGATCCCGATCAACACGCAGTGCACGCTGCTCGGCCCCTACGACATTCCCGCGTATCACAGCGAGTTCACCGCGGTCTTCACCAACAAGACGATCGTGACGCCGGTGCGCGGCGCCGGGCGGCAGCACGGGGTCTTCGTCAGCGAGCGGCTGCTCGACATCGCGGCGCGCGAGCTCGGCATTGATCGCGTCGAGATCCGGAAGCGAAACCTGCTCGGCCCCGATCGCTTCCCGCACAACCACGAGATCATGTTCCAGGATTCCGCGCCGCTCGTCTACGACAGCGGCGACTACCAGCCGGCCCTCGAGCAGGCGGCCGCGACGATCGGGTACGGCGACCTGCTGAAGACGGAGGCGCAGCGTCGCACCGGCACGCGGCGCGTCGGCGTCGGAATCGCGTGCTACGTCGAGGGCACCGGGATTGGCCCGTACGAAGGCGCGCGCGTTACCGTCGAACCGAGCGGGAAAGTGCGCGTCGCGACCGGTGTCGGCACGCAGGGACAGGGGCACTACACCGTGTTCGCGCAGGTGGTGGCCGATGTGCTGGGGGTCGGCGTCGAGGACGTCCAGGTCGTCACCGGCGATACGCGCGAATTCCAATGGGGCACGGGCACGTTCGCGAGCCGGGGCGCCGCCGTCGCGGGCAGCGCGTGTCATGCGGCCGCAACTCTGGTTCGCGACAAGATCCTCTCGCTGGCCGCCACGGTTCTCGGTGCGAAACCGGACGATCTGGAGCTGGCCGGTGGCCGCGTCACGGTCCGCGGCTCGAGCGGGCGGGCGATTTCGCTGGCCGACCTGGCCGCCAAAGCCAACCCGCTTCGCGGGGCCGTGCGGCCGGGGACCGAGCCAGGGCTCGAGAGCACGGCTTACTTCGGTCCCGACCGCGGCAGCACAGCGAGCGGCGTCCACGCGATGATCGTGGAGGTCGACGTCGAGACCGCGATGGTCGAGGTGAAGCGATACGTCGTCGTGCACGACTGCGGACGGATCATCAATCCGCTGATCGTCGACGGGCAGATTCACGGCGGGGTCGCGCATGGCATCGGCAACGCGTTCTACGAGCAGCTCGTTTACGACGAACATGGCCAGCTGCTCAACGCGTCGTTCATGGACTACCTGCTGCCGACCGCAACGGACATCCCACCTATCGAAACCGCTCACCGCGAAACGCCTTCCCCCTTCAACCCCATCGGCTTGAAAGGCGTGGGCGAAGCCGGTTGCATTCCCACGGGCGCGGCATTCGCGCAGGCGGTCGAAGACGCGCTGAACATCGAGATTCTCGAAATCCCGCTGAGCCCGAATCGTCTGTTCAGCCTGATGCTCGGCAGGCCGACCCTTTTAGGGTCGGAACAGGAGACGGAGGCGAAATGACCCTGAACGGGACGTTCACCTTCAACGGCCCCCGCCAGAAGGTCTGGGACCTGCTCCAGGATCCCGACGTGCTGGCGAAGGCGTTGCCCGGGACCGAGCGGCTGACGCTCGCCGGCCCCGACCGCTACGAAGGCGTGATGAAGGTGAGCGTCGGGCCGATGACCGCGGCGAAATTCGACGTGACCGTCACGCTCGGCGACCAGCTGCCCCCCGAGCGGTTCACGATGCAGATCGACGGCAAAGGCAGCGTCGGCTTCGCGCGCGGAACCGCCTCGGTCGACCTGCGCGAGCAGCCCGGGGGCGGCACCGAGATGCAGTACACGTCGGACGTGCACATCGGCGGCCGCATCGCATCCGTGGGACAGCGGCTGATCGAATCGGTGAGCCGGATGATGATGCGCCAGGCGCTCGAAGCCCTGGACCGGGAGCTGCGGGCGCGGATGAACCCGGACGCGAGCCGCTCGTGAAGCCGGCGCCGTTCGAGTACTTCCGTCCGCAATCGGTGGAGGAAGCGATCGACCTGCTGGCGAAGCACGGCCCCGACGCCAAGCCGCTGGCGGGCGGGCAGAGCCTGATTCCGGCGATGAACTTCCGCCTGGCGGCGCCGGCGGTGCTGGTCGACCTGAACGAGATCGCGGGCCTGTCGGGCGTGGCGCAGTACGACGGGGGCCTGCGCATCGGCGCCATGACGCGGCACCGCACGCTCGAGCACAGCGAGATCGTCGCACGCGAGGCCCCGCTCGTCGCTGCCGCAATGCCGTTCGTGGCGCACGCGGCGATTCGAACGCGAGGCACGCTGGGCGGCAGCCTCGCGCACGCCGACCCGGCCGCCGAACTGCCGGCCGTCCTGCTCGCGCTCGATGCGGCCCTCACGCTGCGCGGTCGGGACCGGTCGCGGGCCGTGCGTGCGGCCGACTTCTTCACCGGGCTGTTCACGACCACGCTCGAGCCGGGTGAGCTGCTGACGGAGGTCGCGATCCCGCCTGGTCCGCCGCGGAGCGCGTGCGCCTTTCAGGAACTTTCCCGCCGCCATGGCGACTACGCGCTGGCTGGGGTGGCGGTCCTGGTCGCCGTCGACGAGCGGGGACGCTGCGCGACGGCACGGATCGCGCTGCTCAGCGTCGCCGACCGGCCGGTGCTGGCCGAGCACGCCAGCCGGGCGCTCGCCGGCGAGCGGCCGACGGCCGAGCTGATTCGGGGGGCTGCCGAGGCCGCCGCCGCGCACGACATCGATCCACCGGGCGACATCCACGCCTCGAGCGCGTACCGGCGCCATCTCGCCGCTGTAATGACGCGGCGCGCGCTCGAGCGCGCCTTCCATTCGCTGGAGACACCATGAAGATCTACGACTTGTCGCAGCCGCTCAACGAGCAGGTGAGCTTCTGGCCGTTCTATCCCCCGTTCGAGGTCAAGTACATCAAGCGCAAGGCCGAGCACGGCGTCAACGCGCAGTACATCATGACGTCGAACCACATGGGCACACACCTCGACGCGCCCCGTCATTTCGTCACCGGCGGGATGACCATCGATCAAATTCCCGTCGAATGGCTGTGCGGCCCCGGGGTCATCGTCAACCTGTCGGATGCCCTCGGCGAGCTCGACGTCTACACACCGAAGATGATCGAGGACCGAGTCGAGGTGCGAACAGGCGACCTGCTCCTCCTGCACACCGGGTTCCACAAGCACGCACAGTTCGGAACGGAGCCCGACGAGGAGAAATACATCCATCGCCACCCTGGCGCGCACCCGGATTTGGTGCCCTGGCTGCTCGAAAAAGAGATTCACATCTGGGGCGTCGACTGCGTGTCGACGGATCACCCGATGAACCTGCCGATCGGCCGCTTCCTCGGCAAGGGCGCGCACGGCCACTGCGATCGCGTGCGGAAGCAGTGCGAGGAGAAATTCGGCGGCGCGGAAGCCGTGAACCGGCTCTTTCCCGACTCGGCCTATCAGTTGACCCACAACGCGCTGTTTCCGAAGAACTGCATGCATATCGAGAACCTCGGCGGGGACATCGATGCGGCCGAACTGCAGAACAAGCGTTTGATCCTGGGCTGCTTCCCGTGGAAGTTCAAAGGTGGTGAAGCCGCTTTCGCCCGGGTCGTCGCGTTTACCGGCGACTGGAAGGCATGATGATCGAGACGGAACACGGGGAAAAGACACGACACGAAAACACGAAAACACGAAAAAGACAGAACCACGGTTGCGACCAGCGCCGTCGCAGACGGCGCTCGGAAGGCTCCGCCGGCCGCGCTGGTCACAACACAGACACGAACGGACACGTACGGTTCGGAACCGTTGTGATCCGTTCGCGTCCGTCGTGTCCGTGTTAGCGTTTTTCGTGGCTTGGTGAAAACGAATGCCAGTTGATTCCGGTCTGGTCGACAGTTCCGCCGTGGCGTTGCGGCAGCTGATCCAAACGCGCAAGGTCTCGGTAACCGAGGTCGTTCACGCGTCGCTGGAGCGCATCGATCGGTTGAATGGGACGATCAATGCGATCGTCACGCCGAATCCGCGCGTCATGGACGACGCGCACGAGCTGGATCGCAGGATCGCGCGAGATGAAAACCCCGGACCGCTCTGCGGCTTGACCGTCGGCATCAAGGACGTCACGCCCGTGGCCAGGCTGCGGACGACGTTCGGATCCCCTCTCTACGCCGACAACGTTCCCGACGCGGACGCGGTTGTGGTCAAGCGGCTCCGGGATGCGGGCGCCATCATCCTCGGCAAGACGAACTGTCCCGAATTCGCGGCCGGCGGCAACACCTTCAACGAGGTGTTCGGGCGGACACGCAATCCGTGGAACACCAGCAAGAGCGCCGGCGGCTCGACGGGCGGTGGCGCAGCCGCCCTCGCGGCCGGCATGATTGCGCTGGCGGAAGGCACCGACCTCGGCGGCTCCCTCCGCATCCCGGCATCCTTCTGCGGCGTCGTCGGCCTGCGTCCGTCGGTCGGTCTCGTCCCGACCCACCCGACCGACTGGGCGTGGGACACGCTGCAGGTGACCGGTCCGATGGCGCGAACCGCCGAAGACGTCGCGCTGATGCTCCAGGCGATCGCGGGATCGAGCGATCAGTCGCCGCTCGGTCAGCCGGTGTCGGGCCGCGACTTCGTCGCCGCCGTGAAGGCGGGGCCGCACCGAGGCGCCCGGATCGCATACTGCGCCGACCCGGCGCGGATCGGCGTCGATCCCGGCATCGAGCGCACCTGCCGCGAAGGCGCGTTCGGCCTGGCGCAGGCCGGCGCCGCGGTCGAAGAACTCGACCTCGACCTGTCGGCCGCGCGACAGGCGTTCCTCGCGCTGCGGGGCCTGTGGTTCGTCACGCACATGACGCCGCGCCTCGACCAGGCGCACCGCTTCGGTCCGAACGTCGCCAACAACGTGAAGGCCGGCCTGGAAACGAGCACGCGGGATCTCGCCGCGGCGGAACAGGAGCGGGGCCGCATCTGGCACAGGTTCCGGGACCTCTTCGCGACATTCGATCACATCGTCACGCCGTGCATGGCGGTCCCGCCCTTCCCGGTCGAGCAGAACTACCCGGATTCGATTGCCGGCAAGCCGATGCAGACCTACGTCGACTGGATCGCGCCGACCTTCGTCCTCAGCATGACCGGCTTGCCGGTGGCCTCAGTACCGTGCGGGTTGGACGCGGACGGATTGCCGGTGGGACTTCAGATTGTCGGCCGGCCTCACGGCGAGGAAGAAGTGCTGGCGCTCGCGGCCGAGATACAGCGGCAGCATCCTATCGGATTGCCGCCGCTGTAGAACAAATGCAACCGCGAAGGCTCGAAGCCACGAAGAAGACAGGCACGCCTCGAGCCCCGAAAGCGGTCTACTGCGCCACCGCTTTGAACGGCGTGCTCGCCATCGTCCTGGCCCACATCAGGGCCACGCGGCCGCCATCGGTGGTCATGTCGAGGAACGTCCACGTCAGCTGGTCGACCGCGAACGGCAGCGTTTCGACCTTCATCGGGACGCGCGCGACGTCCCTGTCCTTCGTGTAATTGTAGGCGCCCCACAGTGCTTCCTTGTTGTTCGGATCGAACTTCGCCATCGCGCCCCAGCTCGAGACGATGAGCGTCCACTGGCTCGGGCTGTTCAGGTCGATGAACAGGCTGTACTCGCCGGCCGGGACCTTCTGGTCGCCGAACACGAGCGGGACCTCGGTCTTCAGCCGCGTGGAGACGTTCGCGCCGGCCCGCCAGACCGGCGGCGGCGGCAGGTTCGGCGGCAACCCGACGTCGTTGAGCGACTTGCCGTAGTTGGCGCCCGAGCCAAACAGATCGCGTCCGCGCTGCAGCGGCCGGCCGTAGACGATCTCGATCCACCGGCCGCCTGTGTAGGCCTCGCGTCCAGCCGCGAAGGTCGGCCGCTCGCCCTTCGACCACTTGCCCAGCACCTGCGTCTGCGCCGATCCTTCAGGGCTCATCGACCTCGCCGGCGGCTGCTGAGCGACCAGTACGGCGGCGGCCAGCGTTGAAGCAACTACGAACGTCACGACGGCGCGCATCTGCATCCTCCCCGGTTCCTCGTCGCGTCCGGCTTCAGCCGGACGTCGAAGGCCCTGGCCAGAGGCTCATTTGACCACAGACGCTACTCTTCGCGCAGCACTACGATCGGATCGACCCGCGAGGCGCGCCAGGCGGGCACAATACAGGCGAGCGCCGCGACGCCGGCGATCGTCGCCATCACCGCGGCCAGCGTGGTCGGATCGGATGGCTCGACGCCGAAGAGCAGCGCGGTCATCAGGCGTGTGAGGGCGAGCGCACCTGCGACGCCGGCCGCGAGGCCGGCCGCGGCCAACCCAAGACCCTGCTTCAGGACGTCGCCGAGCACCCGCCCCTGGTTCGCACCCAGCGCAATGCGGACGCCGATCTCGCGCCTGCGCTCGGTCACCATGTATGACAGCACGCCGTAGGTCCCGATCGCCGCCAGGAGCAGCGCCAGCCCGGCAAACATCCCGAGCAGCTGCGCGAGCAGCCGCGGCCGGCGGATCGACTCCGCGAAAACGTCGTCCATCTCGCGCAGCCGCACGACGGGAACGGATGCGTCGGCTTCGCGGACAGCGCTCTCGATCGTCGAGGCCAGCGTGGCCGGCGGCAGCGTCGTCCGAAGCACGACGTTCATCGTGCCGGGCGCAAGCGCGATCTGCGGCGGCGCCTTGGACGTCTGATCGACGAGGAAATAGAACTCGGTGCCGGTCTTCCGATCGAGACCGCCCTGTTTGACGTCCTTCGCCACGCCCACGACGGTGAACCACGGCACCTGATCGCCGCAGCAAGGCCGAAGCCGCTGGCCGACCGGGTTCAAGTCTTTCCAGAAGGTCCTGACCAGCGTTTCGTTGACCACGGCGACCATGCCTGACGAGGCCGCATCCGGCGGCGCAAAGCTCCGCCCGTCGACGATCGGAATCCCCATCGTCTCGAAATAGTCCGTCATGACCTGCTGGTAGTAGTCGACGTTCTCGAACGGTCCCTCCGGCGGCGCGGTGTAGTTGTCGATCTCGGTGTCGTTGGCGTTCACCTGACGCATCGGTGGCAAGCCCGACATCGCGGTCACGGCCTGGACGCCGGGGACGGCGCGCAGCCGGTCGAGCAGGCGTTGATACAACTGGGCGCGGCCAGCAGCGGTGGGATAGTTCACGGCGGGCAGCGCCATCTGGAAGGTGACGAGCCGCGCGCGATCGAAGCCGGCGTCGACGTTGACCAGGTTGTAGACCGTCCTGAGCAGGAGCCCGGCGCCCGTGACGAGCATCACGGCCAGCGCGATTTCAGCCACCACGAGGCCGCGGCGGACCAGGTGCCGCGCCGTGCCGGCCGTCTTCACACCTCCCTCTTTGAGCGCCGCCATCAGCTCCTTGACCCGTGTGTGCATCAGGGGCGCGAGTCCGAAGACGACGCCGGTGGCCAGCGAGAGGCTCAGCGTGAACAACAGGACCGGCGGATCGACCGCCAGCTCGCTCGTTCGCGGCAGGCTGTCGGGATAGAGGTGCACGATCGTCTGGACGCCCACTCGCGCGAGCACCAGGCCGAGGGCCCCGCCGATGAACGACAGCAATGCGCCCTCGGTGATGAACTGACGGAGCAGCCGTCCGCGGCCGGCGCCGAGCGCGGTCCGCACGGCGAACTCTCGACGGCGCGTTTCGGCGCGGGCGACCAGCAGGTTGGCGAGGTTCGCACACGCAATGAGCAGCACGAACGCGACCGCTGCCTGCAGCACCCAAATCGATCGCCGCGCGCTGCCGACGATTTCTTCCTGCAGCGGCTTCATCTGCAGGCGGTGTCCGTCGGGCGTGTAAACGTGCTGCTTCACCCCGACGCGCTCGCCCCAGTTGCGCACGAGCGCGTCGAGCTCGTTGCGGGCCGCGCTCATCGTGACGCCTTCCTTGAGCCGACCGATCAGATAGAGAAAGTGATTGCCGCGGTTCTGGCGGTTGGCCGGGTTGAGACCCAGCGGCAGCCAGATCTCGGTGTGGTTGTCCATCACGTCGGCACCAGCCGCAAGGACGCCGATCACCTCGCGATTCACACCGTTGACTTCGACCGTTTCGCCGACCATCGGCCGTCCGCCGAAGGCCGAGCGCCACAGCTCGTACGAAAGAATGGCGACCCGGGGTGGCAGCGGCGCAGGCTGGCCGGGGGCGGGCGGAGGCCCGGTGACATCAGTCTCGCCCCTGGCGAATAACCGACCCTGTATCACCTGAACGCCCAGTGCGCGAAGCAGGTCGTCGGTCACGGATGCCGACCGCACCCGCGCAGGGCGATCGCTTGCCGTGAGATTCACTTCGCCCGTCGTGAAAGCCCCGACATCCGCGAACGACTGGTTGATCTCGCGGAACTCGAAGAACTCCGGAGGCGACACCCAGAACTGGTCGAAGCCCATGTTGGGAAAACGGCTGGTCAGATAGGCCAGGTGCTCGGGCTGCGGATAGCCGAGCGGGCGCAGGATGACGGCGTTCACCACGGTGAAAATCGCCGTGTTGGCACCGATCCCCAGGGCAAGCGTCAGGATGGTCACAGCGGCGAACGCCGGTGACCGAACGAGGTTGCGGGCGGCCGTACGAAGATCCTGGCGAACGGTGTCGAGGGCCATGTCGTGATTCGACGGCGGCCAGCCCGAAAAGGTTGTGTCCTACGCCCCGTCGTACGCCTGTTTGAGGCGCGCAATGTCCAGCTTCCGCATCTTCAACATTGCCTGCATCATGCGGCCGACCCTGGCCGGCTCGCCACTCTGCGCCAGTTCACCGAGCATCCGCGGCGTGATCTGCCACGACAGGCCGAACTTGTCCTTCAGCCAGCCGCATTGAGAAGGGGCCCCGCCGCCCGCGATCAGCTTGTCCCAGTAGTGATCGATCTCTTCCTGGGTGTCACAGTTGACGAGGAACGAGACCGACTCGTTGAACTTGAAGTGCGGCCCGCCGTTCAGGGCGGTGAACTCCTGGCCGTGAAGGGTGAAGTTGACGGTCATGACTGACCCCTTCGGCCCGGGCCCGGCATCGCCGTACCTGGAGACGCGCAGCAGTTTGGCATCCTTGAAGATCGAGACGTAGAGGTTCGCCGCCTCTTCCGCCTGCGTGTCGAACCAGAGAAATGGCGTGATCTTCTGTTTGGGCATTCGATCAGCTCCTTGAAGGCGTCCGGGGCATTGTCGATTGGGAAGGACACGGATCGACATCCGGGTTCAACCACGCGGGAGAACACGGCAAATACAACGCACGGAAACACGAAACGTGAACATGGGACGACGGTCAACGAAAACCTCAACACAGACACGACGGACACGAACGGATGACGAACGGCATTAACCGTACGCGTCCGTTCGTGTCTGTGCTGCGACCAGCGCCGCCGTGTTGTACGTTTTTTCGTGTTTTCGTGTTTCCGAGCGTGTCGTTCGCGGCCGGATCAGGCCGCGCCCTGACTCAGGCCTCGACGGGGGCGACCAGCTTCCTGGTCACGAGCTCCATGAGCGCGTCGTTCAGCGAGACACATGCCGGCCGCCTTGCCAACCTGCATGACGGAAGGAATTTGAAACGTCTTGGTGGATCCGTTCACGAACAAGCTGACGCTTGCCGCCCTCGAAAGCCCGGACCGGCCCGAGATCGACAAGAAATTCCCGCTCTAGCGGCGGGACCGGCAGGCCGACGGCGTTTTATCCCTTCAGAACGGCCGCGATTCGCGGCCAAGGAGGGATTCATGAAGAAAGGAATGCTTCTCGCGGCGGCGGTAGTCGCCTTCGCCGCCGTGGCCGGCACCCAGGCCAAGGCGCAGACCAAAGCCCAGATCAAGGCAGACCGCGTGGAACGGGGACGGTATCTGGTTTCGATTGCCGGATGCCATGACTGCCATTCGCCCAAGGTAGACGCGATGATGACGCCGGACTCGGCGCGCCTGCTCTCTGGCCGGCCGGCGACCACGCAACCGCCGATGCAGGGCGCCAACGAGATCCGCGCGTCCCTCGACTTCACGGCGTTCGCGGGCCCATGGGGGAACAGCTACGCCGCCAACCTGACGCCCGATTCCGAAACGGGCATCGGCAGCCGCTATGACGAGGCCGCCTTCATCAAGACGATCCGGACGGGCAAGAAGCCCGAGGGCGAGGCGCTGGCCCCGCCGATGCCCTGGCCGGTCTACGCCAAGATGACCGACGAAGACGTGAAGGCCGTGTTCGCGTATCTCCGGACGCTCCCGCCGGTCAAGAACTTCGTGCGAGCCTCACCCGTACAGGTCACGACCGAGCATTGATGTCGATTCTGGACGCGCTCGATCGACTATGTTTACAGCTGGAGGCTGGAGGCTGGAGGCTGGAGGCCGGAGCCTGGGGGCTAGGGGCTAACTCCAGTCCCCGTTAATTGAGGAACAGCTTATGAGCAGCGTGCGTGTGCTGGTTGGAACTCGAAAGGGCGCGTTCGTGCTGAGCTCCGACGGCTCGCGCAAACGATGGGATGTGAGCGGGCCGCACTTTGCCGGGTGGGAGATTTACCACGTAAAAGGCTCGCCGGCGAATCCGAACCGCATTTACGCATCACAGTCCTCGAGCTGGTTTGGCCAGGTCATGCAGCGCTCGGACGACGGCGGGAAGACCTGGCAGGCGGTTGGCAATCAGTTCGCGTACGACGGCGTGCCCGGCACCCATCAGTGGTACGACGGCACGCCTCATCCATGGGAATTCAAGCGAGTGTGGCACATCGAACCGTCCGCGACCGACGCGGAAACGGTGCTCGCCGGCGTTGAAGACGCGGCGCTGTTCCGATCCACCGACGGAGGCCAGACCTGGAAGGAATTGTCGGGGCTCCGCGGCCATGGCTCGGGTCCGGCCTGGGCACCTGGCGCCGGCGGCTTGTGCCTTCACACGATCATGGTCCATCCCGACAACGCGGCGCGGATGTACATCGCGATCTCAGCGGCCGGTGCCTTCCGTACTGACGACGGCGGGACCAGCTGGCAGCCGATCAATAAAGGACTGACCTCGCAGCACATCCCCGATCCAGCCGCCGAGGTCGGGCACTGCGTCCACCGGATCGCGATGAACCGGAAGCGACCGAACGTCCTGTTCATGCAGAAGCACTGGGACGTGATGCGCAGCGACAACGGCGGCGACTCCTGGCAGGAAGTCAGCGGCAACCTGCCGACTGACTTCGGCTTCACGATGGGCGTCCACGCGCACGAGCCCGACACGGTCTACGTGGTCCCGATCAAGAGCGATTCGGAACACTTCCCGCCCGACGGCAAGCTGCGCGTCTACCGGTCGCGCAGCGGCGGCAACGAATGGGAACCGCTGACCCAGGGACTGCCCCAGCAGGATTGCTACGTCAACGTCCTGCGCGGAGCGATGGCGATCGACTCGCTCGACTCCTGCGGAGTGTATTTCGGAACGACGGGCGGGCAAGTGTACGCCTCGGCGGATAGCGGCGACACCTGGACGCCGATTGTCCGCGACCTGCCGGCTGTACTGTCTGTCGAGGTCCAGACGCTGACATGATCCGCATCGAGCTGCCGGCGCATCTCCGGACGCTGGCGCAGGTCAACGGCGACGTGCAGGTGGATATCGCCGGGCCGGCGACGCTCGGCTCGGTCCTCGATGCGCTGGAGGCGCGCCATCCGGTCCTGCGCGGGACGATCCGCGACCATGTCACGCTCCGCCGCCGTCCGTTCGTGCGATTCTTCGCCTGCGAAGAAGACTTCTCGCACGAGCCGCCCGACACGCCGCTCCCGCGAGCGGTGGCGATCGGCGCCGAACCCTTTCTCGTCGTCGGCGCGCTCGCGGGAGGGTAAGTTCGAACTCCTCAATTCTCCAACTCTCTAACTCACCAACTCGAAATTGGGTGCGCGCCCTACGGCATTAGCGCTTGCCGCACGGTCGGATCTCTCCTACTATTTTCTTCAGGCTCGACCGCGCAACAATCTTCTCAACCTGACGTCGACTCGAAACGGAGAGTGTCACTCGTGTCGGAACTCGATCAAACATCCCTGGGTTCGCTGCACGACGCCGCGCGCACGCGCGACGCTGAGCTCGCGGCCTTCATCGGAGAACGCGAGCGGGAAGGACTGCCGCGGAATTACCGGATGCGCGCCGACGCGCACTACGTCGATCAACTCGATCGTCCGCAGGCCGGGCCAGTCATCCGCTTGATTGCGACGCTCCACATCGACGCCGGCGACGAGTTGCCGCCGGCGGCGTCGCTGTCTTCCCTCAGCCAGTCGATCGCGACACACGGCATGCTGCAGCCGCTGCTCGTTCGTCGAGCGGGCAGCCGGTATCAATTGATCGCCGGGCGCAAGCGGCTCGCCGCCGCGGTCGGCGGCGGGATGAATGATGTGCCGTGCATCATTCACGAGGTGAGCGAATCGGGCGCTCAGGCCATCGCCGAGGCGGAGCGCGTGCCGACCAGCGCCGCCGAACCGGTCGAAACCAAGTCCGACGAGTCGGCGGCGGTGTTTCCCGCGCTCTCGCAGGATCTCGCGCGGATCGGATCGCTCGTCGACGTCCTCGAGCTGGCGAGTCATCCGTTTCAGCAGCGGACCGCTGCCGATTTCCTGAAGGCCGAGGCCTGGCGGGCCGCCTGGCTCGCCAACGCCGCCGCCATCCTCTCGAACGCGTCGTCCGCCAGCCGGATCCTCACGGTGGGACGCGCGCTCGATCGCGTCAGGAACGGCTTCGAGCCGGAAATGCGGCTGGCGAAGCTGCAGCTGGAAATGAGCACCGCCCCCGGCGCCGCCGACATCAGCTGCGACGAACGGTTCAGTACGATCGTGACCGGCTTGATTCTCGCCACGCTGTCGTGGATGCACGGCTGCGAGTCGCCGCGTATCGAGGTGCGCGCCGACGCTCCGTCCCCGCTGACGCTGAGACTGCAGATCGTGCAGCGTCTGGCGCCCGCGCCTCCGCACGCCAACACGATCGGGCAGGCCGGCGACCTGACCGAGACGATCGCATTCGCCTGCGCGCGGGGATTCGCGGCCAGCGCGGGCGGCACCCTCGACATCGGTCCGGTGGGCCCGCGCGGCGCGCTGATTCAGCTGGTGTTCACCACTCCCTAGCCGGACGACCGCCGGTGACTTGTCGGGCGCGGAGCAGACGTTTGTCGCCCCGTGGCAGGGGATTTTCGTGCGTTTCCGCCCGCGATTGCGACCTAAAGCTCGGCAGTATTCGTGCATGACATGTCCGTTTCTGTCCGACATTTCATGCCCTCGGCTCGCACCTCGTTTCACGAGCTCGCGCACATAACGGAGATTGCGGCCCGCGCGCCACAGTTTGTCAGCGCGCTGGAAACCGTCGTCTGTGAGATCGGCCGTGTGTTCCAGACTGATGTGTACGCGCTCGAACTGGTCGAGCAGCACTGGTCGGTGGCAGCCGCGACACCGAAGGCGCCGCCACTCTCGCGCGCGTTTCTCGCCCAGCTGACGCCGTCCGACTCGTATACCCCAGCGGCGCACCGGGATCCGGCCGGCCGCGACTGGCTGGCGATTTCACTCTCGACACCCTGGGCGCCGGGCATGAAGCTTCTGCTGCCGGACGATCGGATCGACTCGCATGATCTCCTGTCAGACTGGGCTCGACTGACGGCGTTTGCGCTCGGCGCGTTGCGCGAGCGCGATCTCCGGAGGAAAGCCGAGCAGCTGGTGGGCGGCGGCTACTCGACCACCCGACGGCTCAGTCGCCTGGGAACGGTCGACGTCGTAGCGCAGCGAATCGTCGACGAGGTCGCGCGCCTGCTCACCGCCGGCCGCGTCGCGCTGGCGCTCTACCGGCCGGCCGAGGATTTTCTGACGATCGTCGCCACGCATGGCTACGCGATGTCGGAAGTCGAGCAGCTTCGCATCCAGCCCGGCAGCTGGGTCATCGGTCACGTGTACTCGAAGGGACGGCCGGTCCTGGTCCGCGACGTACGCAAGGTCCACGGGATGGCGCACGAGCGGCGAGGGTACCGATCGTTCTCGTTCGCAGCAGTGCCGATTTTCGCGGGCTCGACGACGGTCGGGGTCCTCACCGCCACCGACAAGCGGGACAATTCCCCGTTCAGCCGCCAGGACTTTCTAGTGCTGCGGACGCTGAGCGTGGTCGCGGGGATGGCCCTCGTCGCTTCACGGAGCCAGAGCGAAGCGGGACGGCTCGCGTACGCCGCAACCGTCGACGCGTTGACGGGGCTGCTCAATCGGACATCTCTCGACGGACGGCTTCACCAGGAGTTCGAGCGCGCGAAGCGCGCCGGCAACCAGCTCGCTGTCGTCATGGGTGACGTCGACGACTTCAAGACGATCAACGATACGCACGGCCACCAGATCGGCGATGCCGTTCTCCAGGTCGTCGGCGCTATCATTCGATCCGCCGTCCGCGTATTCGACGTGTGCGCCCGCTACGGCGGCGACGAGTTCGCGATCCTGATGCCGAGCACCGACCATGCGAGCGCCGCCGCCTGTGCCGAACGGATTCGGCGGCGGGTGTCGGAGTACCGCGGTGATCCCGTCGCACCGATCCTGCCGTCGCTGACCATGAGCGTGGGTGTGGCGGTGATCGAAGGGGGCGATACGCCCGCTGAGCTCCTCCTGCGCGCCGACCGCGCCCTCTACCAGGCGAAGGCCGCCGGGAAGAACTGTGTGCGCGTCCACACGCCGGCTGGACCCGGCCGGGCGGCGCCGCCGTCCGGACTCACAAGGAGCACGCCTGATGTCGAGCGTTGACACGAACGCCTGGACTCGGCCGGACCCGTCGGGCGGCGACCCGGACCGGGTTGAGCTTCCGTACGTGCTGGTCGCTGATACGAACGTCGAGCGCGCGGCCATGTGCCTGGACGCGATCCGTCCCTTCAAGGCCGGGGTGCTCGTCGCGCGCGATGGCGACGAGGCGACCCGCATCCTCGAGCGCTTCGGGCCGCCGATTCTCCTCATCATCGACCTGTCGCTGGCGCGGCGTGACGGGTTCGCCGTCATCGAGGGCCTGCGCGCCCAGCGACGCGGCCGCACCGAGATCATCGCGTGGGCCGCATTCCGCGAGCTCAGCGAGTTTGCCGCCCAGCGGCTCTCGGGCCTCAACGTGCGGGTGCTGCGCGGCGGCGCACCGGCCGACGTCGTTCAGACGGCGATCGAGCACGCGTTCGCGCGCCACTCGACCACCGCATCGGCGGCCTCCGACGTCGTGACGATATCGAGCGCCGAGGAGTTACACGAGATGATGGCGGCGCTCGCGGAAAAGGCACGCCACCTGGCACGCACGCCCGGCGTCGCCGTGTACCTGCGCGCACCCGGCACCACACAATTCCGCGCGTCGGTCACATGGACGTCCGACTCGCCCATTCCGCATTCCCCGTATTACATGCCGCGCGTGTTCGGCTGGATTCTCGAGACCGGTGAAGCGCTGGTGTTGCCGGATCTCGCCACGAAGCCCCTCAACGACGTGCCGACATCGACGCTGAAGGACGTCGTGCGGGGGCTGGTCGCTGTGCCGATTACCGGGCCAAACGCGCAGATCGTCGGCACCATCTGCGTCTTCGACCTCAAGCCGCTCGCGCTGAGCGATGTCGACGTGGACGCGCTGAAGGCGCTCGGCCGTTCGGTGACCTTTGGAGACCAGCCGCAGGAGGTCGAACCTCCGGCTGCTCACGCGCCACAGTCTGCCCCGCAGCAGCCGGCGGCAGTACCCGAGCATGAAGAACCAGCTGCTCCAGTTTCGGAATCGGCCGCCCCGCTGCTCGATCGTCTCAACGGGGAATTTGCCGCCGCCCGGGAGCTGGCCCGCGCGCGGCGTGAGCAGCGGCAGGTGAGCGTCGTGCTCTTCAACGTCAGCAGCGCTGGCCGAAATGCGGCGGCTTCATCGCTCGATGCGGCAGAAATGGTCGGGCGCACGCTGCTCAAGACCATTCGCGAATCGGATCTCCCAATCCGCTGGAGCGGCGACGAGGTGATTCTCATGCTTCCCGGCCTCGCGCTGGACGACGCACGCCGCGTGGCCGAACGGGTCCGTGCGGCCCTGCAAGCCGGAACCGGACATCGCGCCGCCGTCTCGGCGGGGGTCGCGGAATTGTTGCCGTCGGAAACCTTCGGGGCCCTCGTCTCGCGGGCTCGCGATCGCGTGCAGCTGGCCCTCGAACACGGACACAATCGTGTTGCTTGACGTCGGGAGCACCGGGCCCCGAGTTTAGGCGCTTCGGACCCGCTCGCAGTACAGCTTGACGATGGGATGCCGGGGAACGGTCGCCGCGATGACCCGCATCGGCATCGCCGTTTCCTCCCCCGCCAGATCGAGTCTGATGTCCACGCGGGTCGCCCCGGCAAACGCCTCCCAGTAGAGCCGCGGCGCGGCCGCGAACGCCGAAAGCGGCTGCCGGCCATGGCGGAGGTCGTAATTGATATGGGCTCGCGCCACCTTGAGGACCGTGTCGAGGGCCGCCTCCATCGACACTCCGCCTCCGGCGAGGTCGTGTTCAAGGGCTCGGGCCGTCCAACTCCTCGGCGACTCCGGGAACACCAGTATCCTCAGCCGTGCCAACGTCATCGGCCCTGATATCGGCGTGTCAGATCCGCCCGATAGCCTGTTTCGTCCGTGAATCACGCAAATTGTGCGATGCAGTGCCAAATTCGCACGCGTCTGTCCCGTTCTAGAACTCTGAGCACAATGACTTGAAGTGCCGATAGTTACCATTGAACAGGCGATGAGACGCGGAGCGGATCGTCACAGAAGTGAACATGAACCGCACTATGCAGGGGCCGAGTCGGCGTTCCTCACGCTCTAGCCCATTGAGATCATTAGGGTTTCCTGGCGGAACGACAAGGCGTAACCGATCGGCGACGTTCTTGCTGTCATGGTCTCTAGAGTCATATATTGTCGTATTTTGAGCGCTGAACATGGCCATCTCTCTTGAACCTGGTGCTCGTCCTTCCGCGTCGGCCGCAGGCGCTGCCGCGCCTAGCGCGACCGAGACACGGCTCCGACTGATCATCGAATCGGCGCCGGTCAGCCTCACGGTCACGACGCAGGACGGGACGATTCTCGCGGCCAATGCCCGCGCCCTCCGCCTGTTCCAGGTCGAACGGCTCGAAAACCTGGTCGGCAGCAAATTCGACCGCCTGATTGCGACTGACGACCGTCCGAGGGTCGTGTCCGCACTCGACGGCGTTTACAAGGGTGGAGACGCCCATCTCACCTACCGCGTGGCTGGCGGTGCCTCGCCCGGCCGGGCCGTCGAGATGCGCGCCGTGCCCCTGCGCCGTGATGGCGCGGCGCCGGCGGTGTGCCTGGCGGCAACCTGGGAGATTACGGAGGCCGCGGAGCCGGAACAGGCCAGCAAGCCTGCTGCGTCGCCGGCCCTCGAGCAGGCGCTCGACGAAGCCAAGGCGGCGCTCGCGTCCATGACGCGAACCCGCGAGGCAGAACGGCTGGCCGTCGGCGATGCGCTGCTCCAGACGCGGCAGCGGATGCAGGCCGCGCTGGCAGACGCGGAAGAGCGCCACGCCCAGGCGGCGATGCAGTGGGCCGCCGAACGCGACGGGCTCCAGGCCAATCTCGCGCAGGCGCGCGATCGCACGGACGCCGCCGCTTCGCAGCTCTCGGCCCTCGGCAACGAGCTCACTCAGTCGCGCGACGCCGCCAGCGCGGCGTCGGCCCGCCTGGAATCGTCACAGGCCGAAATGGCGCGGGCGCAGGACGCCGCGCGCCAGGCAGCTTCTCATCTGCAGGCCAGGGAAAGCGAGCTGACGGGGGTACGAGATGCCGCCGCAGCGGCGACGACAAAGCTGGCTGCTGCGCACGGCGAGCTTGCCAAAGCCCGCGAAGCGGCGACTGCCGCATCCGGCCAGCTGGCCGCCGTATCAGCCGACCTCGCCCAGACACGCGAAGCGGCGATGATGACCGCCGCGCAACTCGCGGCCTCGAACGAACAGCGCCTGAAGGCCGAAGACGCCCTCAATGCGAGCAAGTACCGCGTCGCCGAGCTCGAGGCCGTCGTACGCGAGCTCGAAGAACGCTGCTCGCAGCTCATCACCGATCGCAAGGCCGATCGGATCGAGTTCCACGAGATGGTTCGCACGGAGCAGTCGAAGTACCAGGCCCTGGCCTCGCAGCAGGCCGAGCGGGAATCGGCGCTGGCCGACATTTCCCGGCTGCTGCAGGACGTGTCGCTCCGCACCGAACGACTGCTGAGCGACAAGCCGGTGATTGTTCCGGCGCCGCCGCAGCACGAACAGGCCGCGGCTGAACCGCAGTCCGCGGCCCCCGCAGAAGGGCCGATCGAGGAGGACCCGTGGCAGTTCTAGAACAAAACGAGGATCGCCGCGGGTCGCGCCGCCGGCCCCTTTACGAGATTCCGCGCCTCCTTGCGGTCAAGGTGTCGTCGGAGGTCGTCGACGTCATCGACGCATCGGCCAAGGGGCTGCTCGTCGAAGGCGCGTTCCCGGTCCGGCCGGGGATGACGAGCTACGTGGACCTCATCGAAGTCGCCGGAAACATCGTGCGGGTGAACGGTACAATCGTGCGCTGCCACATCGTGTCGCTCGGGCCGAACAAGCCGCGCTATCGGTTCGCCATCGTCTTCGATCGCGCCGTGCCGATGATCGACGAGGGGGCGGAGCCGGGGAGCGAAGACCGGTTCGGCTTCCTGATCGAGGGTGCGGACACTCAGGTCGTTGAGGCGCTGGCGTTGAACAACTGGTAGCTACATGGTTCGGCTCGCTTCGAGCGTCACCACGTTCAAGCGGTAGAAGAGTCCCTCCAGGAACCTCCCCTGCTCCACCAGCGGCCAGATCGGCTTGGATGTCACCGAGACGACCTGGACGGCGCGACGGGCGTCCAGCCAGTCGTACAGCTCGATCTGCTGCTCCAGGCTCAGCGCCACCGCGTTCGTGAGGACGAGCGTCCCGGCCCTCGCTAACGGCAGGTCGAGATATCCGGGCAGCTCGCAGCGATGTACCGGCGGCGCGCACCAGGTCATCATCGAATCGACGACCGCCTGCAATCCCCCTTCACGGCAGAGGACCAGCAAGGCGGGGCGCTGCCCCTTGGTAAGCAGCGACATGAGCAAGTTGGTGTCGGACGGCGACGAGAACTGAGATGCGTGCATTGTGATCACCGGCATACTCCAGTTGGCCCCTTCGGCGGAGTAGTGTCCGGGGAAGCCAGTACGTTACAGGAGGTAGGCCGGCTCAGCCGGAAACGTTGTGTAACATCTCGCCCTTTTCTGACACCACATGTCAGGAGCGCCCAGCCGGTCAGACGGGCGATATGCAACGATGCCGGAGCGATCGGATAAGCTCGACGCGTGCGCCTCGAGCGGCACAACTTCGACGCGGACTACATCCGCCGGCTCGTCGCGGGCGATCCCGAGACCGAGCGCCATTTCACCAGCTATTTCGGAGAGCTCCTCGTGCTGAAGCTGCGGTCACGGCTTCGGTCGCCCGCCCAGGCCGAGGACGCCCGCCAGGAAACGTTCGTTCGGGTTCTCTCCACGTTGAAACAGAAGGGTGGACTGGCCAGCGCGGAGAGTCTCGGCGCATTCGTCAACGGCGTCTGCAACAACGTGTTGTTCGAGATGTACCGGGCAAACGCGCGCACGACGCCGCTTGAAGACGACTACGACGAGGCGTCATCGAGTCTGGCGGCCGACTTCACGCTCGTCGCAGACGAAGAACGCGAAGACGTCCGCGCAGCGCTGAACAGCCTGCCCGAGCGGGAGCAACTGGTGCTCAGGTGGGTGTTCTTCGACGAACGCGACAAGAACGACATCTGCCGCGATCTCCAGATCGATCGCGCGTATCTTCGAGTACTGGTTCATCGGGCCAAGGCCCGCTTCCGCGGGCACTTCGCCCAACTTTCATCCAGGTGAGCGCATGACCCACGCGGACGCCATTCGCACCCTTGCCGTCGAACGGTACCTGCTCGACGAGATGCCGGAAATCGAGCGGTTCGCTTTCGAGGATCACTTCTTCGACTGCGTCGAGTGCGCCGACGACCTGCGCGATGGTGCGACGATGAGCAAGGCCGTGAAGGCCGGCCTGCTGCCGCAGGCCAGTCGTCCGGCGACGATCTCGCCCGCAATCGTGAAACGCCGCTGGAGTCCTTCGGTGGTGCTCCCCTGGGCGGCGGCGGCCATGCTGGCGCTCGCTGTCGGCTACCAATCGCTCGCACCCGCGAGTAACGGCCGCCTCCAGATCAGCACGCTCACGCCGGTGACGATCAGGCCCGACAGCCGTGGGGCGGTGCCCACGATGTCGATCGCTGGCAATGCCGATGCGGTGACGCTGGCGTTGGAGGTCGACGCGCCGGCCGGCTCGAATCTGACCTATGCTCTCCGAAGCTCATCCGGAGCGCTTGTCGCGGAGGGTCAAATCACTGCTCCGCCGGCGGGCGCCCCGCTTCTCCTGCTCGTGCCTGTCTGGACACTGACCCCGAACACGCAATACAGTCTTGCGGTCCAGGGCGCGGCTGATGGACAAGCGATCGGGGAGTACCGATTCGGAGTCGCCGCCCGATGAGCGCTGATGTTGAAGATGCCACCACGAGCAGACCGTCCGGAACTGCGGCGCAGGTTTGTGTTTCGCGGCAACGCGGCCGCGTTCGGCGGCCGATTCGTCAGGCCCGACGACGTCTTTCTCGAGATGCCGGGAGCGAGCTCCCTGCCGGTGGTCGGCGGGCGTTCGGTCTCGACGTTCAGCGGACCCGCGGAGAAGTTCAAGGGCTACCTCAGTTTTGAATCGGCCTCGACGTTCGCCGAAGGCAAGTTCGACGACCGCGCCCAGGCCATCGAGCTGACGCACGGCCGGGTCAAGGAAGAGACGCTGGTTACGTCGACGCGCGTCCGCGCCGAGATCAACAAACTCACAGTCGGAACGGAAAAGCGGCTCACGGTCGGGAGAATGGTGGCCGAGCTGCTCTCGACGAGCCCCAAAGGCGGGAGCGGGGAGCCGTCGATTCCGGTAGGCGAAGTCTCGATCACCGGCCTCGCGATCGACGGCTTTCGCCTGCGGATCACATTCAACACGAAACCGTTCGCCGAGCACGATACGCATGCCAAGGTGCTGCGCGGCGTCGGCAAGCCGGCTTTCATCAAAGAGTACGGCCGCCAGTTCTTCGTCGGCCGCGGGGGATTGCTCAAGAATCGCCGCCAGGTTCACGCGACGCTGGCCACAAAAGTCGAGTGGGAGGGCGAGCGGAATCCGAGGGCCGAGATCGTCGGCAATCACATCGTCGTCGTCAAGGACTTCGGCCGCATCTTCTTCGGCGAGGTGCTGATCAGCGCCGGCGCCCGCCGTCTGACGCTGATGAGACTCGAGCTCGGGTCCGACGGTGGAGGAATGGCAGGTGGCCCGGACGTCGACACGAATGGCACCTACTCTCCCTGAGACATGCAGCGCGACCAGATGGGCAATCGCCCTGTTGCTGCTTATCGCGCCGGCTTGTGCCCGAACTTCCACCGACCAGACCTCTTTTGAAGCGGCGCAACAGGCCTTGCGCCGGGGCGCGCTCGACGAAGCGCTCTCGCATGTCGAACACGGGATAACGGCGGCAGGCACGAATCGCGAAACGCCAGCCGTCTACCAACTTCATCTGCTTCAGGCTGAAATTCTTCTCGCAAAACCGGATGTCCAGGGCGCGGCAGCGCTCCTGGATCAGCCGATTCCCGACCGCTCCGAGTACGCACCGTTGCGCTCGCGACATCGCTATGTCCGCGCTCGCCTCGAGGTCGCCCGCGGACAGCTCGAACAGGCGTTGACGACGCTCGATTCGATCGACGCTCTCCAGCCAGCACAGGCGGATGTCCGTCTCGACGCCGAGATCCTGGCGGGCCAGGCCCTGCTCCGGCTCGGCCGCGGGGACGAAGCCGAGACGCGGCTCAAGTCGATGCTCGACGAGGCCCAGCGTCGGGGAGACACGTATCGGCAGGCCCAGGCGCTGAACAACCTGGGGATGCGTTTCGTGAACCAGCGGCGGTTCGACCAGGCGCTGGTGTCGTTCACTCGCGTGATGTCGTTCAACGACCTGCAGCAGATGTTGGTCTACGGGGCGTCCCTCAACAACGCGGGACTCAGTTATGCGCGGCTTGGGGATTTCGAGCGCGCCGTGGAAATCCAGCGGCGCGCGGTCGCTTTGCAGGAGCGGCGCGGCGCGGCAGGCCCGTACGAGCAGGCGCTTGGCGAGTTGGGGACGACGTACCTGCTGATGGACGATCTTCCCGCAGGGCTTCCGTATCTGACGAAAGCGCTGGCCGTGGCCAAGACGGCAGGGTTGCACGGTGACGCCGCGCTGTGGGCGCGAAACCTGGCGGCTGCTTACATCCACGACAACCAATGGGATCAGGCGGAGCGCTTCAACGAAGAATCGCGGCAGTTGACCCCCACCAACACTCCCCGGGCGCTGTTCAGCACGCTCCACGCCGCCGACATCGCCGCCGGCCGCGGGCAGAACGTCGACGCGGCAAGGTTGTACCGCGAGATTCTGACGGAATCCGCCGCCGAGGCCGCACTTCGATGGGCTGCGCACGACGGCCTCGCACTCCTCGCGCTGCGCTCGGGCAATGCCGGTGCGGCCGCGGCCGAACTCGATGCAACGCTCGACATCCTGGAAGAAACGCGATCAACGCTGACCAGAACCGACGATCGCCTGTCGTTCGCCGCAAGGCTGACGCGCTTTTATCGGACCTATGTGGATTTCCTGGTCGAGCGTGGCGAGATCGAGCGAGCGCTGATGGTCGCCGAGGCCAGTCGTGCGCGCGTGCTCGCGGAGCGGCACGGCGTCAGCGTCCCGGCCGCCGCCACGCCGGCGACGCTGAAGCAGCTGGCCGCCGCCAGCCGCACCGTGCTCCTGTCGTACTGGCTTGGCCCCGAACGCTCATATGCCTGGACCGTGGACGGCAAGGGCATCAAGTTGCACACGCTTCCGGCCGCGGCGGAGGTCGAGCCGCTCGTCCGTCAGCACCAGGAGGCGATCCATGACGCGCTCGCCGATCCGTTGGCGCTCGACGGAGCTGGCGAAAAGCTCCGGCGGCTGCTGGTCGAACCCGTTCTCGACTC
Organism: uncultured Acidobacteriota bacterium; assembly: GCA_963825245.1. Taxonomy (GTDB): domain Bacteria; phylum Acidobacteriota; class Vicinamibacteria; order Vicinamibacterales; family CAVVIG01; genus CAVREM01. The sequence continues at coordinate 95,238 of CAWGSJ010000003.1, read as the reverse complement.
GGTGCACCCTGACACGGCCGTCGTGATCGTGCCCGACGGCGCGCTCCACGGCCTCAACTTCGAGACGCTGCCGGCTTCGGGAACGCCGCGGCGGTACTTGATAGAGGATGTGGAGGTTCAGATCGCCCCGTCGCTGGCACTCCTCGGACGACCCCGTGAAGCGCTCGCCGCCCGATCGCTCCTCGTCGTCGGCAATCCCACGCCGCGCAATCCGGACTTCCCGGCCCTCCGCTACGCGTCGGCGGAAATGTCCAGCATCGCCCGGCACTTCAGCGGAGAATCATCGCGGACGTATCAAGGCGAGCAGGCATCCCCGCGCGAATTCCGGAGCGCGCGTCCGGAACAGTTCTCGTTCGTCCACTTCACCGCTCATGCGACCGCGAACCGTGAAAGCCCGCTCGATTCAGCGGTCATCCTCTCGGGGCCCGATGATTCCTACAAGCTCTACGCGCGAGACGTGGCGGATCTGCCGCTTCGCGCGGAGCTCGTGACCGTCTCCGCCTGCCGCAGCGCGGGCGAACGGGTGTACGCAGGCGAGGGACTCGTCGGCTTCGCGTGGGCATTCCTGCGAGCCGGCGCCAGGCGCGTGATCGCGGGACTCTGGGATGTCGACGATCGCTCGACCGCCGACCTGATGGACGCGATGTACACACGGCTGGCCGCCGGCGACACGCCCCCGCAAGCGCTGCGCGCCGCCAAGCTCGCGCTGATGGCGCGCGGCGGTGTGGTGGCCAAGCCGTACTACTGGGGACCGTTTCAGGTCTTTACCGTTTCAGTCAATTAGGTGGTGTGGAATAGGACAGCCGCGCCTGCGGCCATGCCGAGCCGAGGAAACGGTTTTTATCCGACGGCGAGGCATCAGCGTAAGTTCGCGCTGGGGGTGGGGCCCCAGCGCCATTGGAAAAAAGTTGGCAGAGCGTCGCTGGCATCAGGAGTGCTCGGACGATTTACCCCGCGGACCGACCTGCCCAATCAACCCCACCTGCCCTACGATGATCAAGTGGGCGTCGTCCTTACTCCAATCATCCAGAACCAGCCGATCGCGCTCGATGCGCTGCGCGAGAAGACGCTGGCCGTCGACGGCAACGGCGAGCTGTACCAGTTCCTGGCGCTGATCCGCCTGCGCGACGGCACGCCGCTGCGTGATGCGCACGGACGGGTCACTTCGCACCTCTCCGGGCTGTTCTTCCGGACGACGAGGCTGATCGCCGAGTACCGGCTGCGGCTCGTGTTCGTCTTCGACGGGGCACCGCCGCCCCGCAAGGCGGCGACGCTCGAGAAGCGCCGCGAGGTGAAGCGGCAGTTCGAACGCGAACACGCCGAGGCGCTGGCACGTGGCGATCTCGCGGCGGCGTACTCGAAGGCGACGATGACATCGCGGCTGACGCGGGAGATGGTCGGCGAGGCGCGCGAGCTGCTGCGGCTGCTCGGGCTGCCGACGGTGCAGGCGCCGGCCGAAGGCGAAGCACAGGCGGCGCACTTGGCGCACAAGCCGGACGTCTGGGCCGCCGCCAGCAAGGATTACGACACGCTGATGTTCGGGGCGCCGCGCCTGGTGCGCTTCCTGACGATCTCGGGCAGGGAATTCCTCCCGAGCGCGGGGACGTTCAGGCCGATCGTGCCCGAGATCATCGCGCTGCCGCAGCAGCTGGACGCCTGGCAGATCACGCGCGCACAGCTCGTCGACCTCGCGATCCTGATCGGGACCGACTTCAACGAGGGTGTGAAAGGCATCGGGCCGAAGAAGGCCCTGCGCCTCGTGCAGGCGCATCGACGCATCGAAGACATGCCGGCCGAGATCCGCGAAGCAGTCGGCGACCCGTCGGAGGTGCGCGACATCTATCTCCACCCCGCCGTGACCGACGAGTACTCGATGCAGTTCGGTCAACCGGATGTCGACGGCGTGATCAAGTTCCTGTGCGACGAGCGCCTCTTCTCCCGCGAGCGCGTCAGCGCCGCGCTCGAGCGCGCGTTCCGGCACGGCGAGGCAAAAACAGGCGCCCTGCCCTTCTGATTCGAGAGAGCGCGGAGCGAACGCTTTTCAGAATCCGCCCGTCTAACCGACCATGCCTGCGCGCGCGTGCGGATTTGCCGCTGTGTTTCTGCTCGCTGCCGCCACCAATCTCACCGCTCAGCCGCGTCCGACGATCGACGCGCGCGCGGCCGCGGATCCGCCGCGAATCGACGGCATCCTCGGCGAAACCGAATGGGGCGAACCCATCGCGACTGGCGACTGGCTGTCGTACAACCCGCTGCACGGCGACCGTGTCCTGCAACAGACGACCGTCTGGATCAGCTACGACGCTGACGCGCTGTACTTCGCGTTCCGATGTGACGATCCAGAGCCCGGCAACATCAAGACCTCGATCACACGGCGGGACAACATCTGGCAGGACGACTGGATCGGCCTGAGCCTCGACGCGCTCGGCACGGGTCAGCTGTCGTATCACATGATGGTCAACGCGAACGGTGTCCAGGCCGACATGCTCAACAGCGCCGCGGGCGGCGAAGACACCTCGCCGGACTGGATCTGGGACAGCGCCGGACGCCTCACCGATACCGGCTACGCCGTCGAGATCCGCGTGCCGCTGCAGAGCATCCGGTTCAGCGGCGGGGCAAACACGAGCATGGGCATCCTGTTCTGGCGCCGCGTGAGCCGGATCGGCGTGTCGGTGGCGTGGCCCGCGCTGGCGCCCGGCGTGTGGGTGTTCGAGCGCCATGCGGCGCTGCGATTCGCGGATCTGCGGCCGCGGCCGCCGCGCGAAGTGCTGCCGAGCGTCACCTACGGGCGGACGGAAACGCACGAGACGCCGAACCGCTGGACCGTCACCGATCGAGGTGACGTCGGGTTTGGCGGCAAGATCGGCCTGGGCCCGACCATCACGCTCGACGGCACGGTCAATCCCGATTTCAGCCAGGTCGAGAGCGATGCGTTCCAGGTGGAAGTGAACCAGCGCTTTCCGACCTTCTTTGGCGAGAAGCGGCCGTTCTTCATGGAGGGCGCGGGGATCTTCGCGCTCGCCGGCAGCGGCAACGGCGATAACAGCCTGCGCACCGCGGTGCACACCCGGCGCATCGTCGATCCGATCTTCGGCGCAAAGCTCACGGGCAGCACCGGACGGGTGACGTTCGGGACGTTGTCGTCGATCGACGAAACGGTGCCCGCAAATGCTCAGGATCCCGACGCGCAAGGCAGCCGGTTCTTCAACATCGCCCGCGCCCAGTACAGCCTCGGCCCGAGCAACTACGCCGGCGCGATCGCCACGGACATGACGTCCGGCGATGGCTACAACAGGGTCGTCGGCGCCGATCTTCGCTGGCGGCTGGCCTCGGCGCAGCGCCTCGACGCGTTCGCGCTCGCCTCACGGACGCGAGAAATGCCGGACACCGACGCGATGTCCGGGATCGGGGCGCAAATCACCTACGCCTACGACACCCAGAAATGGGTCGCGATTGGGTCGTTCGAACACTACGACCCCGAATTCAGGATGGCGACCGCGTTCATCAACCGCGTCGGCATCACCGGCGGCTGGGGATTCGTCGATCGAAGTTTCTATCCCAACAAGGCCCGCTATCCCTGGATTCGCCGCGCCTCGATCCTGTCGTTCACGCAGGGGGGACGCGATGTGATCGCCGGCGGCCCCGACCTGCTGGAGGTAGCCGGCATGCGCTTCAACTTCACACGCCAGGGCTTCCTGCGAGTGGACCGGAGTTTCGGCTTCGAACACTGGCGGGGCGAGCGGTTCGATCGCGGACGCCTGCGCGCCTTCGGCAACGTGCAGCTCTATCGCTGGCTCTTCCTCGAGGGCAACGTCTCGGGAGGACTGTCGGTTTTCTATGATCCGGTCGACCCGTTCCAGGGGCGCTCGCGCTCGTTCAGCGGCGGCTTCAGGCTGCAGCCGAACGGCCGGCTGCAGCAGTCCATCTTCTGGAACCGCGTCGCGTTCGATCGCGAGGCCACCGGGTTGCGCGTGTATACCGTCCACATCGTCAACGCCCGGACGACCTACCAGTTCACCCGGGCCTTTTCATTGCGCGGGATCGCTCAATACGACAGCTCGCGCTCCCGGATTCTCGCCGACTTTCTGTTCTCGTACGAGCCGCGGCCCGGCACGGTCGTGTACGCCGGCTACGGATCGCTCCTCGAGCAGCGGGAGTTCGTGGACGGACAGTGGGCCACCGGCGCGGGAGCCTACGCCGCGAGCCGGCGCGGGCTGTTCTTCAAGACGTCCTATCTTCATCGTTTCTAACGCTAGTCGACCTCTATAACCCCTTCGCTGACCAGCACGCTCGTCCCACCAATCCAGGTGTCAACGACCATTCCGTCTCTCTTCTCTGCGCGAGCATAGAGAACGCTGGGACGGCCCATTTCGACACCCTGGGCAATCCGCCAATGGAAGCTGCCGTTCGCGATCGGGCTGTAGTGGCTCAGCAACCCGGCCAAGGCGCAGTTCGCGCTGCCAGTCGCGGGGTCCTCAGGGACCCCATCGAACGGTGCAAACATCCGCGCCCGGATGTCGAACTCGTCGGCACTTTTCGTATACAAGTGGACATCGGGCGTCACACCTTGGGCCTTGAGGGCCTCAAAGCCCTGCGCGTGAATCCGCGCCCGTTCCAGCGCCGACCGATCCCTGAGTTCCGCCATGAGAAAAGGTAGGCCAACCGTGGCGACCAGGGGATCATGCGTCGTGCTAACCACGTCGCTCGCCGCTAGTGAGACGGCCGATGCCAGGACCTCCGCCGAGACGCTCTTGCCGAGCGATAGGCGCTCGGGCGCTGATAGCTCACACCAGAGCATTCCCTCCCCCCGGCGAATCGTGATCGGAACCAGGCCAGCTTTCTCCTCGAACGTCACCGTGATCGCTGCGTCGATCGGACCGAACGCCCCGATTGTCGCCAAGATGAACGCGGTACCAACATTCGGATGCCCGGCGAACGGCACCTCGGTCGCAGGTGTAAAAATTCGGACCCGGCGCGCATTCCCCTCCGCCGGCGGGAGCACGAATGCGCTCTCGGAGAAATTGAACTCCCTTGCGACTTGTTGCATCTGCTTGTCCGACAAGCCGGCCGCCTCGGGCAGCACGGCCAGCTGATTGCCACCGAAGCGCGTGTCGGTGAAGACGTCGCAGATGTAGTAGCGATAACCCACTCTAATTATCCGTTCTCTCCGTCAACTCCGGTTGCGACGACTGATTTCCCGCGCGACGAGCGCGACGAAATCGCGCACGTGAGGCGCCGTGGCCAGCGGCTTCAGCATCATCGCGCTCCAGCGGCACCACACACCTTTCCGCGTGATGCGGACGGCGCGCAGCGTGCCGGCACGGATCTGCGGCTCGATCACCCAGCGGCCGACGATGGCAATGCCGAAGCCGGCCTGGATTAGCTCGAGGGTGGCCGAGGTCTCCGCAATCACGAGGTTCCCAGGCACGCGGCCCGCCGCGGCGATGATCTCGCGGTGGACGCCGCTGCCGCGCTCCGACGCGTCGACCAGGATCGGCTCGCCGCCGAGATCGGCAATGTCGGCGAACGGGCGCGCCGCAAGCCGATGTCCGTCGGGCACCGCCAGGACCACCTCGTCGCGAACCAGCGGCTCGAGGTGCAGGCGCTTGTCGTCGGCGGGCCCCGGCCCGATCGCCACGTCGACCGCACCGGCGAGCACGTCGCCCGCGGCATCGGGCGCGCCCGGCTCCGGAATCTGGACCTCGATCTTCGGATGGATCTCGCGGTACCGCTTCAGCACGGAGGGCAGCCAGCGATACGAGGCGTAGCCTGCGACGATCACGCGCAGGCGTCCGCGTTCGCCACCCGCGAACAGGTGAATCGCGCGCTCCGCGCTGGCGAGCGCCTCCAGGATTTCCTGCGCCGACTTCACCAGCCGCTCGCCGGCGGCGGTCGGGACCATGCGCTTGCCGACGCGCAGGAAGATCGGCGTGCCAAGCCGCGTTTCCACGTCATGCAGCTGGTGGCTGAGCGCCGACTGCGACAGGTTCAAGTGGCGGCCCGCGTTGGTGAGCCCGCCGACTGCCGCCACGGTGCTCACCAGCTGCAGGTGCCGCACCTCGAGATCCATGGTCACACCACGGTACGCCCGGCCGGTTTCCGGTAACAGATGCAGAAAACGCGCAGGCCGACCGGTACAGTTGAAAGTGTGCTCTGATCGCCGCATGAGCCCGTTGATGACCAGCGTGCGCAGGAACCCGCTGTACGAGCAGGTGGCGTCTGAGTTCCGCCGCAAGATCGATCTGGGCGTGCTGCGGGCCGGCGAAAAGCTGCCGTCAGTGCGGGCGCTGCGGAACGGCCGCCGTGTCAGCACGGCGACGGTGATGGAGGCCTATCTCCGGCTCGAGCGCGACGGCTACGTCCGTGTCCGCGATCGATCGGGCTTCTACGTCGTTCAGCCGCCTCACCACGCGATTCCGCAGCCGAGCACCGGCCGGGCGGTCGCGCCGCCGCTGCCGGTCGGGATCAGTGCGCTGGTCGCCGAGGTGCTGCAGCAGGGAGGCAGGGACAAGCTCGTGCCGCTCGGCGTGTCCACGGTCGATCCGGGACTGCTGCCGGTGCCGCGGCTCAATCGTGCGTTTCGCCGCGTGCTGGCACGCTGGCCCCTGCACAGCGCACGCTACGCCGACCTGAGCGGCGCAGCGGTCCTGCGGCGACAGATCGCCCGCCGGGCGCTTGCACTCGGTACCGCGCTCGACGCCGACGAGGTCATCGTCACCGCCGGCGGCCTCGGCGCCCTCAACCTGGCGCTGCGCGCCGTCGCTTCCCCCGGCGATGTCGTAGCGGTCGAAAGCCCGACGTACTTCGGGGTGCTGCAGGCGCTCGAAGCGGTCGGCCTGCGCGCCGTCGAGATTCCGACCGACCCGCGGAGTGGCATTGATCTCGGCCTGCTGGAGCACACGCTGCGCAGGCAGCGCGTCAAGGCCGTCCTGGTCATGCCGGTGTGCCACAACCCGCTGGGGACAGTGATGAGCGACGAGGCCAAGAAGGATCTCGTCGCGTTGACGGCCCGGCACGGAATCCCCATCGTCGAGGACGGCGCCTATGCCGATCTCGCGTTCGACGAGCGCGCGCGGCGACCGGCGAAGGCCTTCGACCAGAAGGGCCTGGTCGTGTTCTGCGGATCGTTCTCCAAGGTGCTCGCACCCGGGTTGCGGCTCGGTTGGATCGAGGCCGGGCGGTTCCGCGATCGCATCAGGGCCTACAAAGGCGTCACGTCGGGGATGACCTCGGCGCTGCCGCAGCTCGCGGTCGCCGAACTGCTCGCGACGCGCTACTACGATCGGCACATCAAGCGCCTGCGGCTGCAGGTCGGCGAACAAACCCGGCTCTACGCCCAGGTACTGCGCGACGTCCTGCCGCCGGGTACGCGGATGACCTCTCCTGCGGGCGGCAATCTGCTCTGGGTGCAGCTTCCCGGCGTCGACGGCACCGCCGTCTACCGCGGGCTGCTGCAGCAGGGTGTCGGGGTCTTTCCCGGCGAGATTTTCTCGCTGCGCGGCAAGCATCGCAGCTTCCTCCGCGTCAGCTGCGGCGCGGTCTGGTCGCCATCAATCGAACGCGCGATCGAGCTGCTCGGCAAGACGGTCGCCGAGGCGTCGTCCCGTTAGCCGCGGGCTACCCGCATTGCGATTGTCTGCCGTGCGGCGTAGGATGACCGCCACGAGGAGGCCATTCATGCGTCACGTCATGTTCATCCTGCCCGCGATCGCCCTGTCCGGGGCGACGTTGATCTCGCAGGCACAGCCGGCTCCGCGCCCCGTGCCGCCGCGGCCGGTGGCGGCGGCGCCGGCCCGCGACACCGTCCGAGGCGGTTTTTCGGTCCAGCGGCTCGAGCGCATCGATGCGCTCCTCCAGCAGTACGTCGACGAAAACCGGATCGGCGGCGCAGCCGCGCTGGTGCTGCGCGACGGCAAGCCGGTTTACGAGAAGGCGGTCGGATGGGCTGACAAGGAAGCGAACCGGCGGATGACCACCGACACCATCTTCCGGATTGCCTCGCAGACCAAGGCGATCACGAGCGTCGGCGTCCTCGCGCTCGTCGAGGAAGGCAAGATCGGCATCAACGATCCGGTCAGCCGCTTCATCCCCGCGTACGCCAAGACCATGGTCGCCGTCCGACGAGAACGGCCAGATGACCACGGCGCCCGCCCGACGTCAGATCACGATTCGCGATCTGCTGACCCACACGGCCGGCATTTCCTACGGCACCGATCGGCTGATCGCGTCGCAGTACGAAGCGAAGGGCCTCGGCCCGGCCGCCGGCTTCGGCTGGTACACCGCGGACAAGAGCGAAGCGATCTGTGACACGATGGAACGGCTGGCGTCGCTCCCCTTCTCGGCGCAACCCGGCGAGCGCTGGGTCTACGGGTACAACACCGACATCCTCGGATGCATCGTCGAGAAGGCGTCCGGTATGCCGCTCGACGTCTACCTGAAGACCCGGATCCTGGATCCGCTCGACATGCGCGACACGTCGTTCTTTCTGCCGGCCGAGAAGCGCAACCGACTGGCGGCGGTCTACTCGAGCACCAACGGTGTCCTCGGCCGCGCGCCCGATGGCCCGAGAGGCCAGGGCAACTACGTCGACGGTCCGCGCCGGAGCTTCGCGGGAGGAGCCGGGCTGCTCTCCACGACGCGCGACTACTCGCGGTTCCTGGAAATGATCCGCAACGGCGGGGCGCTCGGCGGCGTCCGCATCCTCGCGCCTCGCACGGTCGCGTTGATGACGCACAACCAGATTGGCAGCCTGCACTCGCCGAACGGCACGGGCTACGGCCTCGGCTTCCAGACGACCGATCGCGTCGGCGCCAACGGACTTGACCCGGTGAATTCTTACGGGTGGGCCGGCGCTTACGGTTCGATTTATCGGGTGGATCCGAATGCGGGAATCACGATCCTGCTGATGATCCAGCTGCTGCCGCAGAACACCGACCTCGGCCAGCGCTACCCGACGCTGGTGCACCAGGCGTTCGTCGACGAAGCGCCGACACTCGTGCGCCCCCAGCCGACGACACAGCCATAGCGCAGGCGCGATTCGTCAAGGTGCTGGGGGATTCTGCAGAGTGCTGAGCGAGTCCTCTTCAAAGTGCCAGCGGATTCTCCAGAGTGCTAAGAGGATCCTCCGAGCACCCTGGTGGATCCGCTTTGGCACCCTGGCAAATCCCGCAGCACCCTGGTGGATCCCGCACCACCCTGCAGGATCCCCAAGCACGCTAAAGCGTTGGCTCGATGTCGTTCAGCACGTCTTGGGCCACGAGCGATCAGAGCGTGATGATCGCGCGCACCAACGTAATCACGTCGCTACCCGACAGCAGGTGTCATCGCGCGCGCGTCAGCCGTTTCAGTTCCTCGGTCCAGTTCTGAACGACGATCATCTGGGTGATGACATCAGGTGTGCGTCCGCGCGCCTGTAGCATCACAAACCGCTGACCGTCCGGGCTCACGTCATATCCGCGATCGGGGTTGTTCATGGCGTAATGCCCTACGAATAGCTGCCGCGGCTGGCCAATGGTCAGCGGCGATCCGTGCGTCACGGTGACGGACATGACGGCCACATCAAATCCTCCAGCACCTCGCTGCTGACCTTCGCGCGTTGGCCGCGCGTAAAAAAGCTCTCGGCCATCACCGCGCCACACAGGCGAGCCGCCGCCGCTGGGGGAAACTTGGACGCGCGGTCCGGGTCCTGGAACGGTTTCCACGTACACCTGCTGCTGACCGGATTCCTGTGTGTGATACGCGATCCACCGTCCGTCGGGCGACAAATCGAGCCCGCCGAGGTTGGGCGCGCGAACAATCTCGCGCGGTTCGCCCGCCGCATGAAGATCCCGTAGCCAGAGCGTCGCGTTGCCCTGCTGCCCGATCGAGTAGTAGAACAGCTGGCGGTCGCCCGGCGCCCACGCAGCCGGCACCAGGTTCAGCGGACTCTTCGTGAGCAGTTCGGAGGGTGCACGGCCGTCGGCGCGCGTCGTGTGCATCGTGTCGGCGGTCGTACCGATCGCGTAGGCGATGCGCTGTCCATCGCGCGTCCAGATCGGACTCAGGCTTGCGCCCGCCGACGTGATCCGGCCGAACGTTCCGCGCTCGAAGCCATACAGCCACAGGCCGCGATCGCGGCCAACCGTGGCGAGCACCATCGACGCCCCATCCGGCGAGATGCGCAGAGTTCTGAAATCGTGAGGTGGTATTGGAAGCGGTTTCCCCTGCCCCTTTCGATCGAGCGCGTGGACCTCGTATTCCGTCGGCTTCTGCGTGCCGCCTGGCAGGTAGACCAGCGTTCCGGTCGCGGACACACTGACCTGCATCACGCCCGTTTCATTCGGCAGGCCCGCGATATACGCCGCCTGCATCACGTCAGGCACCACGCCCACGGCTCCACCCGTCACCTCGAGGCGTTCCAGATCAAATGGCACCGCCAGGAGCGCGCCTTCGCGCACGTAGAGCAGGTGACCGCTCGACACGTACCGAGCGTCGGCGCCGCCCTCGATGAGCAGCTTCGCTTCCCGTGTGCCGCGCGAATACAGCCAGACCTGCGCCTCGTCCCACCGGGCGAAGCGGCTGCGCGTCACGGTGAAGAGCAGCGACTCACCGCCGGGCAACGCATGAGGCAGGCGATGACTGAATTCTCCCCGCTCGACACTCGGAGAGGTGAGCGCCGCGGGACTGCCGCCCGCGGCCGGCACCTCGAGCAGGCCGCCGTTCGAACCTGCGAACACGATGCGATCGCCTTCGCCCCAGCTCGCGCCGAACAACTGCGGAGCGGCGGCGACCAGCACGCTCGGCCCGCCGCCGAGCGGCACCTTGCGAATCTGCCCGGACGCCCAGTACGCGATCGATTGACCGTCGGGCGAGAAGAACGGTGCGACACCGTCTTCCGTCCCCGCAATCAAGGTGGCGGTCAGCGCATCGAGCGGACGCAGGTAGAGCCCGCGCCGGCCTTTCTCGACCGCGGAAAACACCAGGGTCTTGCCATCGGGGGACAACGCAAACGCCGGTCGCGTCGGGCGGCCTCCGGTCGGTCCGCCGATCTCGTCCGCGGGCGCGACGCTCAGCTGCGTCCGCGTCACAGGCGCGGTAACGGTCGGCGAAGCTGGAGCGAGCAGCCAAAAGGCGGCGGCGCCAATCATCGCGCCGGCGGCGAGCGCGCCGCCAACCAGCGGAAACGGCCGGATCGCTCGCGGGAAGACCGGCGACTCGTTCGCCCCTGAAGAGATGAGCGCGAGCGCTTCGTCGATCTGGAACGCGGCGACGGCGATCTGCGAGAGCCGCTTGTTCCGATCCTTCTCGAGGCAGCGCGCCACAAGCCGTCGCACAGGCGCGGGCACAGTCGCCGGCAGCATTCCCAGGTCCGGCTCGCGCTGCAGGACGCGTCCGAGCGTATCGGCGACATCCTCGCCGTCGAATGCCTGGCGGCCGGTGATCATTTCGTAGAGCACGCAGCCAAACGACCAGATGTCCGAACGCTTGTCGACCGCCAGACCGCGGGTCTGCTCGGGACTCATGTAGGCGGGTGTGCCGAGGATCACGCCCTCGCGCGTTTCGTGACGCGTGTCCGGGGTGTTGTCGCCGTCGACAAGGGTTTTCCCCAATCCAAAGTCGAGGACCTTGACGATGCCGTCGGGAGCGATCTTGATGTTCGCCGGCTTGAGATCGCGGTGGACGATCCCCTTCTCGTGTGCCGCGTCGAGCGCGGCCGCAATCTGTTTCGCGATCTCGAGCGCCTCGACGACCGGGAGACCCGAGCCGGAACGCTCGAGACGCTCCGCGAGCGTGTCCCCTTCCACCAGCTCCAGTACCAGCGCACGGACGTCGGTGGACTCTTCGACGCCGTAGATGGCACCGATGTTGGGATGATTGAGGGCCGCCAGCAACCGCGCTTCGCGCGTGAAGCGCGCCAGACGTTCGGGGTCGTCGCTGAAGGATCGCGGCACGACCTTGATCGCGACGTCGCGCCCCAGCCGATCGTCGTAGGCGCGGTACACCTCTCCCATGCCGCCCGCACCCAGCCGCCCCGTGACGCGGTAGGCGCCGACATGACGATTGAGGAGGTTGCCGGGCATGCCCGCCAGGGCAGGCAGTGTGTCGGAAGCCGACGGGCTCCGATCACGAGCGAGCAGCAGCGCCTCCACGTCGCGGCGCAGATCGTCATCGCCCGCGCATGCCTCGTCCAGGAACGCGGGGCACGTGTCGGCGTCTCGAGCCACGGCCTCGTGGAACAGGCGCGAGAGCTGTTGCCAGCGGTCTGGCGTCATCTGGCGTGTCACGGGGTTGAAGCCGGCCCATTCTACGCCGTCGTCCCGGAGAGGACCGATGCAAGAGCAGCCCTGAGCAACAGCCGGGAGCGGCAGAGCCGCGGCGTGGAAGACGCGGCGGCCGACTGACGGAAGTCCCTGGGGGTCGTCAGTCCAGACGGTGCAACCGCGTCAGCGTCGACGACCGGCCCAGAAAGCCACAGACAAGACCACCAGAGCCGTGCACCAGACGTAGTAACCCGGGTAGAGCCTGACCACACCGACGTACGAGCCGACCAGCGGAAGCATACAGGCGCCGCCCGCGCCCGACGTCAGCGACAGCCGGCACCAGCGGGCGACCGCGGGCCATCGCGCGGCGAGCGGCGCCCCCAGGGCGGTCAGATTGCCGGCGCAGAGAATCAGCCACAGCGGCGTCGCCAGGGGTCGCCCTAGCGGTGCGAGAAACGCGCCGATGAAGCACTGATACCCCCGCACCTCGAAACCCCGCAGCAGCTCGCCACCCATGTCCGAATCGATCGCGACGAGCGGCAACGAAGCGAGAAACATCAGCCATCCCAAGACGACCAGCGCGAATGTCAGGGGCATTCAGTGTGGCGCCTCCGGCGCTCGCGCGATTATGCGCTGCCGAAGCCGGTGCCGGGCGATGATGAAAATCGCGCGGCAGATACATCGCGGCCGCGGCGCGTGTAATCGCCAGGAAGTTCTTTCGGTGTGATCACCGGGTATCACGGGGAGCGGCTGCATTCTGCGCCGCGTCGGCCCGCGCCGTTTATGATACGAAGCGATGAAATCGACGGCGTTAGCCGCGGCGGGCGTCATCCTCGCTGTTCTGCTCGCCGCGGCCCCCGGCCGGGCGTTTCAAGTCCGCGAGCCGCAGCCGCTCGACACCTCCGAGCCGATTCCCTACTACATCGCCGACGGCGCCGGCCGGGCGGGTTTTCGTCCGGCGGATCGCGAGCTGGCGACCTGGGCGGTGGCGGCCTGGCAGCGCCACGCGGGGATGGCGCTCGAACTGGTGCCGGGCCCCGAATCAACGGCCCTCGTGCGCCTCTACTGGGCCGATCAGCGGGAGGGCCAGTACCGGCGAGATGCGGCCGCTCATCGTCCGCGGCCGCAACGGCGCCGCCGTCTACATCCGTCCGGACATGGAAGGACTGGGACCGGCGATCGCCCGCCGCACCGCCGAGGACGAGCTGCTGCGCGACAGCATCGTCTACCTGACATGCGTGCACGAGCTCGGTCATGCGCTCGGGCTCGCCCATACCGCGGCGTTCGCCGACATCATGTATTTCTTCGGCTACGGCGGCGACATCGTCGAGTTCTTCAGCCGCTACCGCCGCCAGCTGCGCTCACGCAGCGACATCGCCCGCGTCGCGGGCCTGTCGGACGCCGACATCAAGCGCCTACGCGCGCTTTACGCGCAGCCATAAGCTCACACCACGCCTGGCCTGAAAGGCCAGGCCTGTACACGTGGTGTCGGCCGATCCTGGCCCGGAGGCCGCGTCCACATCGGGTTTGTAGGCCGACCCTTTCAGGGTCGGCATCATTCGTGACTTGACAGCCAACATGCTAATTATTTAGCATGTGCCAAGTAATTGGCATGTCGCCATCACATCCCCGACATCTCAGCAAGCGCGAGCGGCAGATCATGGACGTCCTCTACGGTGCGGGGCGCGCGACCGCCGCCGACGTCCGCGCCCGGATGCCGGATCCGCCCAGCTACTCCGCCGTCCGCACGCTGCTACGGATCCTCGAGGACAAGGGCCACGTGCGGCACGAGCAGGACGGGATCCGCTACGTCTACGTGCCGACCGTCGGGCCCGCGAAGGCACAGCGCTCGGCGCTCAAGCACATGATCGACACCTTCTTCGGCGGCTCCGCGTCGCGCGGCATGGCGGCGTTGTTCGAGCTGAGCGGCGGCGATCTGGACGAAGACGAACTGCGGCGGCTGCGGCAGATGATCGACGAGGCACGCAAGAAAGGAAAATGACGTATGCAGGCGCCCTTCCTGTTCGAGCTGGCGGTCAAGGCGACGCTCGTCATCGGCGCGACCTGGGCGCTCGTCCGCATCATGTCGCGCGCCTCCGCGGCGGCGCGCAGCAGCGCATGGACGTGGGGACTGATGTTCATCCTGGCCCTGCCGCCATGCATCGCGTTGTTGCCCTCGTGGTCGACCGAGGTGCTTCCCATCTCTCCGATGCGACGCGCTGTCGGCGCGATCGTCTCAGACCTCGGGATCGACAACCCGCCTGTCCGGCGTGAACCGGGGCAGTTGCCTTCCTCCGCAGGTCCGGCTCGCGCCACGATCTCCTTCGGAGCGGCCGTCGCCGGCACCTGGCCGGTTGTGTCGATGGTGTGGCTGCTCGGCACGATCGTGGCCCTGGGGCGTCTGGCGCGAGGGCTCCAAATCGGTCGGCAGATTTCGAAAGCGGCCGTGCCTCTCCAGGATCCGGAGTGGACGGCGATGGTGGAGGAGGGCTGCGCGCAAACCGGCGTGCGGCGTGCCCCGCTGATCAAGGTCTCCACTCGTATTGCTGTCCCCGCCATGACGGGCGTACTCGACCCGACACTCCTGCTGCCCGCGGACTGCGATCAATGGTCTGCCTCGTGCCGCCGCGTCGTCGTCCTCCACGAGCTCGCGCACCTCCGGCGACGCGACTGCCTGGTCCAGCTGCTGGCGGATTGTGCATGCGCGGTGTACTGGTTCCACCCGCTGGTCCACGGCGCGGCCTCGCGCCTTCGCCACGAGCGCGAACAGGCGTGCGACGACGTCGTTCTCCAAGCGGGAACCTCTCCGACGAAATATGCGGATCACCTGCTCGATCTTGTGAGAGCCGGCATCACGGTCCTGCCGACGCCGGCGGTGGCGTTCGGGACGCCGTCCCGGTTGAACCAGCGCATTGGCGCGATCCTGGCCGACGACCGCCGCCGGGCGGCGCCGAATGCACGAACCGTCGCCGCAGCGGTGCTGGCCGGCTCTGTCGCGATTGCGCTGCTCGGCGCCGCGCGCCTGATGGCGCTGGCGCAGTCAGTGAACGCCGGTCAACCAGTCGATCATGGAGGCGGCGTGATCACGCGCGTGATTACGGTCGATACGCGACAACGCGCCGCCGATACACTCGCCGCGGCGCTGCGCGACGGCAGCGAGGAAATCCGCAACGTCGCCTCGACCGCGATCGCCTCGATTCAGACGACCGGCGACGGTCCGCTGCGCGTCGAGGCCTCGTGCGGCGGGAACTGCGTCAACTGGGACGACACTCCGCTCATCCCGGCCCTCGAGGAGCGCCTGCGATCGGGGTTCGAAGGACCGGTCGATCAGCTTGCGAGCGACGATGTCGAAGTCAGGCGCGCCGCTGTCGGCCGCGTCTGGGCGAGGACGCAACGAGGCGCCGCCGCGTTGACGCGAGCGCTCCTCGATGACGACCGCATCGTCAGGAATGGCGCTGCCATCCGGCTCGACTCTGTTCATGCGCCAATGGCGGTGCCGAACTGGATCATCCTGCTGGGCGACCTGGACCCCATGCTCCGCGAGCGCGCGGCGATCAGCCTCGGCGTGATCGGCGACGCGCGTGCGATCGATCCGCTCGGCGACGCGCTGCGCGATCCGCAAGCGGCGGTGAGGCTGCAGGCGGCGAGGGCGCTGGCCGCCATCGCGCTGGGCCGCGCGGCCTTCAACGCTGCGATGGCTGGAGGCGCCCTGCAGGCCCGGAGTTTCTACCGGAAGGAAGACGGCGTGACGCTGCCTGAAGTCATCCGGGAGGTCAGGCCCGTTTACACGCCGGCCGCCATGCAGGCGCGCATCCAGGGCGGCGTCATCATGAATGCCATCGTCGAAGCCGACGGATCGGTCAAGGACGTGGAAGTCGTGAAGTCGCTCGACTCTGAGCACGGGCTCGACGACCGGGCGCAAACTGCGCTCAAGCAGTGGGAGTTCAAGCCCGGTTTGTGGATGGGCGCTGCGGTCCCGGTCCTCGTCACCGTCGAGATGGCGTTCACGCTGAAGTAAAACGACTCCCGGGCGGACCTGAAGGTCCGCACTAAACGCCCTCCAGCGCCCGGCCTGAAAGGCCGGGCCTACAACCCGCCACATCTCCCGCAAAGGTGCGTTACGCTAGCGCGCAGCCATCCTTCACATGGAGGTCCTATGAAGGGCGCCAGCGTCAGCCGCCGCCAGATGCTCCAGGGGCTTGCCGGCTCGGTTTCATTCGCCGCGGTAGGCCGCACCGTCAGCGCGCAGACGCAGGGCGCGGCGCCGATTGGTCCGCTCCGGTCCGACGTCCTCCCGGCAGGCATCCGATCGCGATTCGTCGACAACGTCAACGGCCTCAGGATGCACGTGCTCGAGGCTGGATTCGAGAAACGGAGCGGCCGCGCGCTCCTGCTCGTGCACGGGTATCCGGAGCTCGCCTACAGCTGGCGGAAACTGATGCCGGCGCTCGCGGCCGCCGGCTACCACGTCATCGCCCCGGACCTGCGCGGCTACGGACGCACGTCGGGCACCGACGTGAAGTTCGACGACGATCTCGCGCCCTTCCGGACGCTGAACGAAGTTCGGGACATGCTCGGACTGGTGTCGGCGTTCGGCTACCGCTCCGTTGATGGGATCATCGGCCACGACTTCGGCTCGCCGGTCTCGGCCTGGTGCTCCGTGGCGCGGCCCGATGTGTTCAAGTCGGTCGTGCTGATGAGCGCGCCATTCGGCGGAACGCCATCGCTGCCCTTCAACATCGCAGATGCAAAGCCGGCGGCGTCGCCGGCGGCCGACAACATCTACGAGGAGCTCGCGAAACTGAACCCGCCGCGTAAGCACTACCAGCGCTACTACGCCACCCGCGAGGCGAACGACAACATGTGGCGCGCGAAGCAGGGGGTGCACGCGTTCCTGCGTGCCTACTACCATATGAAGAGCGCCGACTGGAAACAGAACAAGCCGTTCCCGCTGAAGGCGCGCACCGCTGAAGAATGGGCGAAGATGCCGCGCTACTACATCATGGATCTCGACAAGGGGATGGCCGAACAGGTCGCCGCCGAGATGCCGTCAGCAGCCGAGATCGCCGCGAACCGCTGGCTGCCCGACAACGAGCTGCGCGTCTACGCCGAGGAGTACGGCCGGACCGGGTTCCAGGGCGGACTCCAGGGCTACCGCGGCGGCGGCAGCCGCTTCGCGTCCGAGACGCAGCTCTTCGCCGGCCGGACCATCGATCAGCCGTCGATGTTCATCGCCGGGCGAAGCGACTGGGGTGCGTACCAGAATCCGGGCGCCCTCGAGCGGATGCAGAAGACCGCCTGCACGCGCATGCTCGGCGTGCACTTCGTCGACGGCGCCGGCCACTGGGTGCAGCAGGAGCAGGCCGAGGCCATGACCAAGCTGTTGATGGAATTCCTCACCCGTGCGCGCGAAATTAGGAATTAGGAATTCGGAATTTGGAATGCGTACGCATTCCTAATTCCAAATTCCAAATTCATAATTACAGGTTCGCAACATGTCCAGACCGCTTCTGATCATCTTGATGGCGGGAACGCTCGCCGCGGTGGGTGTGATGGGTCAGGCCCAGACCCGTCGGCCTGCGAGCCCGGCTGGCTCGTCGGCGACCCAGATCGGCGGCGTCTTCGACGCGCGCACCGGTTACGTGAATGGCCGCTGGATGGAGATTCGCTACGGCCGGCCGCTCAAGCGCGGCCGCGACCTGTTTGGTACGTCCGACTTCGTCGATTTCCTGAACGACGGCGCCCCGCTGTGGCGCGCCGGCGCGAACCAGTCCACCCGGCTCATCACCGAGGCGCCGCTGACGATCGCCGCGCGGACCATTGCCCCCGGCGAGTACACGCTGTTCATCGACCTGAAACCGGACGACAAGTGGACGCTGATCGTCTCGAACTGGCCCGCCCAGACGACGTACGACGAAGCGAACAAGGCCGCGCTCTGGGGGGCCTACGAATACACGCCAGGCCGCGACGTCGTCCGCGCACCGATGCGCGTCGAGCGGTTCCCGCACGCCTTCGATCAGCTGTCGTGGGAGTTCCTGGACATCACCGCGAAAGGCGGCCTGATCGCGCTCATCTGGGATCGAAAGCTCGCTTCGGTCCCCTTCACCGTCGCCGAATGACACGGGTCCGCCTAAAGGCGGACACTACGCCTTCGCAGTTGAACGTCCGCCTGAAGGCGGACGCTACGCCCCCGCGGTGTAGCGTCCGGCTTTAGCCGGACGTTCGGTTTACGCGACGTGGTGTCCGGCTTCAGCCGGACCATCGACGTGCGACTCGTCCGAGACCTGCCGGAAGAGGGCGGCCACCGCCTGGAAGGCATCCACCACCGCCGGTTCGAAGTGGCTACCGCGCCCTTTGACGATGATCTTCTCGGCGCCATCGGCCGACAGCGGCGTGCTGTACAAGGTCCGCGTATGGACCGCATCGTACACGTCGACGACCGCCATGATACGGCCGACGATCGGAATCTGCGGCCCGCGCAGCCCTTGCGGGTATCCGGTGCCATCCCAGCGCTCGTGATGCGTGTAGACGATGTCTTTCGCCATCTCGAGCGTTTCGTCGTCGCGCACGCCGACCCGCTGCTCGGCCTTGATGATCACCTCGCGGCCGAGCGTCGGATGCTGGCGCATCTCGGCCAGTTCCTCCGGCGTCAGCGCGCCGGGCTTGTTCAGCACCTGGTCGCGAATCCCCACCTTGCCGATGTCGTGAATCGGCGCGAGCGTGGCCAGCAGGTCGATGCGCTCCCGCGTGAGGAACGGCCTGAACTCCGGGTTGGTCGCGAGCTGCTCGGCAAGAATCCTGGCGTATCGCTGCGTACGGATTGAGTGGCGGCCGGTCTCGGCGTCGCGCATTTCGGTCAGCGACAGCAGGCTTTCGACCAGCAGCTTGCGCGCCGCCGTCCGCTCCCGGCCGGCACGCTCCGCCCGCTTGCGCTCGAACCTGAAGTTCGCGAGCGTCATGACCGAGAGCTCGGCGGCGACGCCGACGATGCCGAAGAGCGGCGAGATAAAGACGCCGTCCGACGACAATAGCGACACGCACGCCACCCACAGCGCCGCGGCACCGAACGCTCCCCCGAGCAGGCCGGCGACGATGCCCGCGGTCGCGAACAGGACCGCCACCCCGAAGCCGACCGCGAGGACTGCCCCGACTTCGGCGACGCGCGTCACTGCCGATCGCGAGATGAAGTCCTGCTGCAGGAGGTTGTCGGCGACGGTCGCCTGCACTTCGACACCGACAAACAACGTGTCGAGAGGCGTCGCGACGACCTCGCGGGTGCCGAGGGCGTTGGTGCCGACGAAGACGATCTTGTCGCGAATCGCATCGTAAGGCGTCCGGTGGCTCATCACGTCGGCCGCCGAGACGTAGCGGAACGTCCGCTTCTCGCCGCGGTAGCGCAGCAGCAGGCTGCTCCGCGCATCCAACGGGATCCGCGCATCGTCGACCAGCAGCTCCGCGTCGTTGACGGTCGACACGTGCAGCGCCACACTCCGGGCGCCGGTCACCGCCGATACCGCCGCGAACGCCAGGCTCGGATAGATGCGGCCGCCCAGCTGCGCCACCAGCGGCACCCGTCTCAGAATCCCGTCGGAGTCCGGAGCGGCGTTGAGGAACCCTGACGCCCCTGCCGCCTCAGCGAGGATCGGCAGGTTGCACACGGCATCCGAGGCCTTGAAGAACGGCGTCCCGCCGGTCTCGGCAGGCGGCTCGAGCAGCGCAATCCCGATCGGATGGAGCACACAATCGGTGGGGTGGTCGACTCCCGGCTCGAACGTGAGTCCATAGCCGAGAATCACGCGGCCGCCTTCGAGCGTGCGGGCAAGGGCCTTGTCGGTCTCGGTCGGCGCCATCGCATCCGTGTCCGATCTGTCCGGCGCGTACCGATCAGGTTCCGGGAAGATCATGTCGAGCGCGATGACCGCGGCGCCGGCCTCGCGCAAGCGCTCGATCAGGGAGGCGACGAGATCGCGGCGCCACGGCCACTGCCCGATCGTCGACAGGCTGCGCTCGTCGACGTCGACGATCGTGATGCGACCCGATGGCGGCGACGTGCCGGCCGCACGCACCATCACGTCGTAGACCGTGTGGTCGAGGCGGACGAACCCGTCGGGCCGCACGATGCGCTATCGTCGCGACCACCAGCACGGGAACGATCGCGGAGACGAGAATCAGGCGACGACGGGCGGGAGACCCTTTCAGCACGCCAACCTACCTGATGACGATCTCAACACGCCGGTTGCGCGGTTCCGCGGTGTTGTCGGGAGTCTTCACGGCCTGGTCGACTTCGCCGTGGGAGCGGACTTCGATAATCGCCGGGTCGAGGCCGGTGTCGATCAGCAGGCGCTGCACGCTCGTGGCGCGCTTGCGTCCGAGCGCCACGTTCGTATCGGCATTGCCCAACGTGTCGGTGTGGCCGACGACCGCGACCTCGGGAAATGGAAATGCCTTCACCGACGCGAGAATCTCGGGCAGCATCGCGCGCGACTCGTCGGTCAGTTCATCGGATTGGAACAGAAAGCGGAGTGTGAAGTGCCGTGGCGGAGGCGGCAACGCCGCCAGCGCCGGACCGAAGAGGCGGGACACTTCCTCCGGCGTCATGGTGCGGACCGGCGCCGGCCGCCCGGCCGAGGTGACGATCGTCGAATGCCGTTCAGCAGTGAGGTCGACCGCGCCGAACTCGTTGCTGACCCGGGCCCGTCCGGTCGTGCCGTCCGCATCCTGGAGCAGCACGACCAGGGCCGGTTTCGGCGGATCAGGCGTTGCCTGCGGCGGGCGCCTGGAGGCGCACGATGCCTCAAGCAATCCCGCTATCACCGCCGTGAGGGCCATCAGGCGTGTGGCGTTCATCGACGCGACGTACTGAGTGCGCGATTCCTTGACGCTTTACTGCTCGACGTTGATCGCCAGGGTCGTGCCGCGGACGCCGACAATCGCGGCCGGCGTTTCGAGACGAATCGAATCCGGCGCCATCTTCGCGATCCGGCCGGACACGTAGGCCGTCATGCCGCGCACGAAGTTCAGCACCATGCCCAGCGCGCCGCTGTCGGGCGCATAGACATAGCGCTCGAGCCGGACTTCGCTGGACGGTCCGAGGGACAGGCGCGTGTCGTCCTTCAGCGTGACGCCAAGGCTTCCGTCGGCTCCGGTCTGCAAGGCGTCCGACGCAAAGACCTCATCGCCAGCGCGGGCGGCAACCGTGCCGCTGCTGCGGACGATGAAGGCGGATCCGCTGACCACCTTGATGCGGCCCGCGGGATTCGGCTGCTGGGCGAACGCGGCCGGCGCAAGCACCAGCACGAGTAACGCCGCGGCGGCACATGGTTTCCACGCTCTCATCACAACCCTCCGTTACATAACGAGACACTCAGCCACAAGACTGGCATCCGCGAGGGGCCCCTATAACGAAAATCACGCCCAGAACTGCCGTCTTTCCCCTGTTGTGCACGGGGGGTGCCAATGGCTGGGCTTTGAGGAGGGTATCTCAATTTGGGACAGGGCGACCCTTAAAGAGTCGCCCTACAGGACACACTGTAGGCCGACCCCTTCAGGGTCGGCTCGCCGTCGTCGCGCCGGTCTTCTCGATCAGGCGCGATCCTTTCAGGATGCCTTCCATCGCGTGGTTCCCTTCGTGGCAGGCATACTCGAACACCGTTTCGCCGGGCGACATCTCCAGCGCCGCGGTCCAGGGCTGCGTGTAGACCTTCGGATGATTCACTGTGAACTGGTAGTTCAGGTTGCCATTCGGCAGCTTTGAAAACCGTTCCGTGAGCGTCATCCCGGCGGCAGTCATCCTCGGCGCAAACGGCAGCTCCTGCAGCTCCCTGAAATTGCGGCTCTCGACGACGAGCGTGTCGCCTTCCCACCGGCCGCGGATGCTGCCGAACCATGACGCGACGCTCGAGGGCTGATGGCTGCGGCCGTCCAACGGCACGATCCGCACGTCGTGAATCATCTCGTGGATGATCGCGACGTGTGTCGCCGTCTGGACGATCTCGATGTTGTTGTTGTACGGCCCGGGGACGATCGGCAGGCTGCGGGTCAGGCACCGATCCCACAGGTCGGTGTCCTCGTACGACGAGGCGGGCCGGTTGCCGCCGCGGGTGTCCTGCCTGATTCTCGCCTGCTCCGAGTCGGCCCACTTCTGCGCGTCGGGCGTGAGCGGCGGCATCCGGCCGTTCTTCGGCTCGACGATGAGCGAGCTGCGGCGCCCGGCCACTCGCGTGCCGCGATCCCACCAGAAGTCGTTGTAGGCGCCGGCGACATCGCGCGCCGCATCGGCGCCGCGCGCCTCGTCAGTCGCGGCGACGATCGCCCGCTTCTCGATCTCCTGGATCTCGGCGGCGGTCAGGAACTCCGATGTCACGTTCTGCGGCCGCTCGAGCGGCGTGACCGTGGCGAACGACCAGACGCCTTGTAAATCAGGTGTTCCCCACGGCGTCCGCGCCTGCGTCCTGCCTTGCCCTGAGCCTGTCGAAGGGCCCTGCGCGTAGAGCGTCGAACCGGCAAGCGCGGCAGCAACGACCGCCGCGGCGACGTGATGCTTCATGGCCATGGCATCTCTCCCTTACTTATCGCAGCACGTCGCTGGCCCGGGCCGCCGCGACGTAGCGCTCCGCGTCTTCCGGATCGAGGAAACGATCGTTGACGAGCTGGCGCGCGGCCTTTTCGACGCCCTCCACGAATCCCTGATGCGTACGATACCGCTCTTCGAGCGATTTCCGCGAATCTCCGGATGCCGTCCGCTCAGCCGTGGTCCTGGCGAACGGCACGTACGATCCGGACAGCCCGCACAGATCCTGCGCGCGTGCCGTCGCGGCGCGGACGTTCCAGCCCGTGGTCGTGCCGAGCGGCGCACGCACCTGCACGAGATGAATGCCGGCGATGTCGAAACCGTCCCGGTCGGCTTTGGGCACGAGCATCGGGTAGCGCGTCGAGGCGAGAGGCGGGTGGATGGAGATCACGCCGCCGTACCGGTTGAACTCCGGACCGTAGTCGAGCCGCTCGAGCGGGTTCGGCGAGGCCGGGAATCGCATCCGCGGAATCGCCGGAAAGGCCGCCCGCGCCTCATCGATTGTCACGAGCGTGCCGTCCTCGATGCGCGGGTAGTTGGCGGCCGGCGGCTCGGTTCCGCCATCGACCCAGGCGTCCATCGCGGCGAGCAGCGGCCGCGCGAGGTCGCCCGCGCCGGAGGGCGCCGGCAGCGCGCACCGCGGGTTGGAGGAAGGAGCCGCGGCCAGCAGCCCGCCGACGCCGAAGCCGTGCGAGGTGCTCGACACGAAGTACAGGCGCACGTTCGGGGGCGGCGCGATGCCGCGTCCGTTCGCATCGACGACGTTCAGGGAAGCCCGCAGCTGCCAGAACTCAGTAGCCGAGTCGACCTGGAAGACCTTCGGGTCTGTGGCCGGCCGCTTCATGATGCCGTCGTGGATGCCAGTCAGCGGGTCGGTGACCACGGCATATGTGAACGGCGGATGGCTGTTCTGCAGGAAGTCGTGGCGATCGTCCTGGCCCGAGTAGACGTTGGGGTCGGCGAAGCGGACGTTGATGAACACGCGGTCGGTGCCGGCGATGGTCGGGATGACGCCGTCGAACACGCGCCGATGCGCCTCGTCCTCGTTGAACCCGAGATAGATGAAGTCGCGAAGGAACCCACCGGTCTGGGAGGCCCCGGTCGCGTAGACGCGGCGGACGCGCCCCGCGAGCGGGTTCACGCGGTCGTCGGACTCGTAACGGAGAAACGACGCCACGTCGCGCGTCGCCGCATGGCCCAGGGCCATGACGATTGGGTTCTTCGCGGCGTAGATCAGTTCGTAAATCTTGCCGGGATCGAACCGATCGAAGTAGCAGATATCGAATCCCGACTCCTCCAGGCTGTCGCGGCCGCTGGCGCACCGGCCGAACGCCCACCGGTCTGGGGCAATCGCTGTCCGTGGCGCGGAAACGCTGTCGCGTACGGTGAACGTGGCGTGCGAGGTGTTCAAATCGGCGGCTTCGTACGGCTTGAAGGCGGCGCCGCCCTTCAGGTTGGAGGTGAACGCGCCGTCGCGCGGGATGTTGCGGTCGGAGAACTCGACGCGCGTCAGCCCGACGATCGGGCTGCCGTCCGGCTGCCGGGCGATCGGGAAATCTCCCCCGAGCCGTGTCGGCGATGGTGCGAGATCGCCCTGCCATCCGGCATCGACGATCGTGTAGCCAAGGCGCAGCGCGAAGTCGTTGCGGCCCACCTGATCCACGGTTCGTGCCGAATACAGCGCGTCGTTGCCGCGATTGTTGGCCGTGTAATAAATCTTGCCGTTACCGCGGGTGAGATCGACCGGCTTCAGGATGAACACGGTCGTGCGGAACTCGACGGCGCCGCGCGCGTTGCGGGGAGCCTTATCGAGATCGACGATGACCGCGTTGAGCGGATCGCGCGGGTCGACCTCGAAATGCGCCGTGCCAACCAGCCGCTCGTAGGGGCCGGCGGTCCCCCATGAGGCGCCGCCGGCAAACACTTCCCGCTGGTCGATGACCAGCGTGACGAGCCGCGCGTCAGCCGCCGACGGCGCCACGAGCACGAGGAGTGCGGCGGCCAGCAGCCGTGCCATGGCGCTTACTGAACCTTGTCGAGCCCCTCGGTCAGCTCGATGTAGGTGCCCCACGGATCGCGGATGAACGCGATCGAGATGCCGAGCGCCGCCACCTGCGTGTACGGCCGCTCGAGCTTGATGCCCATCCCTTCGAGCTTCTTGCAGAAAGCCTCGAGTCCCTTCACTTCGAAGCCGATGTGATCCATCGAACGGCCTTGCGTCCCGATCACGGCCTCCGGCGACGGAGAGTAGGTCAGGTTGACGCCCGGCAGATCGGCGGCCTGGAACGACCCACGCATGCCCGGCTTCGCGCCGAACACCTTGACGTACCACGCTTTCATGTCGTCGACCTGCTGGGTGGCGAAGTGGATGTGGTGCATCGCGGCCGGCGACGTGGCCGCCTTGTTCTCCACCAGCTCCACCTTCGTCTCGTCAGGGCCCATCACGAACGCGACCGACGTCTTCTGGTTCTCGATGTACGCGAGATCGTCCTTGACCGGCTGCGACTCGGGCAACTCGGCGCGCGTGATCATCGGATACCCGGCCGCTTTCACCTTGTCGACCGCCTGCCGCAGGTTCGGGACGCTGAACCCGACGTGGTTGACGCTGGTGCCCTTGGTGCCGCCCTTCGGCGGCCGCGCCGTCATGAAGACGAGCACGTTCGGGAACCGGATGATCTCCCGATCGTTGTCGACCCCGATCTTGATGGCCGTCCCACCGATCGTCGTCCAGAACTTGCGATGCTCGTCGACGCTCGTGACGTTCAGGTGATGGTGGCCGTACACGATCGGACCTTCCTTCGCGGCGGTCAGCTGCGCGGACGCGTTCGTCGCGATGCCAAAAAGAATCGCCGCACCCAATCCAAGCGCTCGAAAATTCATGATGAACCTCTAAGGCGTCCCCGCCGCGCGTCCGACTTTTTCCCAGGTGATGGTTCCTTGGGTCACCGTCCCATCGGCGTTGTAGGTAGGAGGCGGCTGAAGCAGGAGCCGATTGCCCACAAATCGGTAGAAGCGCTGCTGGGGGCTGTATCCGCCACGCCCCACGCCGAGCGAGCCGACCTGATCGTGGACGACGTAGCCGTCGACGTCGTGGATGTAGAACGGGCCGAAATAGTTCGTGTAGGTCCGAAGATTCTGCCTGGCTTCCTGCGGCGTCGACTGGGCCGCGGCGTACGGCTTGCGGCCCGGCTGCACCATGTGCACGGTCATGAATCCGGCCGCGGTGTAAATGATGTAGCCGGTCTGGCCGGGATTTGTGCCGAGCACCTCACCCTTGTCGTTGCGGCGCTCGTTCGAGATGAGCTTCCAGAAGCCGACGAACTTCTTGTGCTCGGCCGTCATGTTCGCGACGTCTGGCATCCGCTCCCACGTCAGGCGCTGCTGGTTGCCGCCGGCGCCCGGCGGCGGCTTCAGCGTCAGGCGATTGCCGGACAACTCGAAGAAGCGCTTCTGGTCGGGCTCCATCCCCGGGTTCACGCTGCCCTCGAGATGGTGCGTGACGTACTGTTCCTTCTCGTTGATCGTGAAGGTGCCGAAATATCCGGTGTAGCCGGCGAGGGCGGCTTGTGCTTCCTCGTCGGTCTGCTGCGCGCCGGCGTTTTTCTTCCGTCCAAGCGGCATGAGCGTCACCGCCATGTAGCCGGCGTCGTCGTAGACGATATAGCCGGTACGATTCTGGTTCGCGCCGGCGGCCGGCGGGACGACTTCGCCCTTGGCGTTTCGGGTTTCGATGCTGGCCAGCTTCCAGGTGCCGACGAATCGATCTTTCAGCGTGCGCCCCTGGGCCGAGGCAGGAGACAATCCGCACGTGATGAGGAGGCCTGCGGCGGCGAGCGAGGCAACGACAGTCCTTGGCATCATGTACCTTCTCCGACGTAGGCCGGGCCTTTCAGGCCCGGCATATCGGCGGACCTGAAAGGTCCGCCCTACAGCGGCAACATCAACGCGCTCGCGCGGATCATACACAGAAACGGGGGCGGCCGATGACGGGAAGAGTGCCGGCTACAGCAGCGGTTGCACTGGTGATCGGATACCTCGCCGGACTGGCGGGCGGCTGGGGTGGCGTCGCGGCGCAGCAAACGCCGGCAGCGATTCCGCTGGCGCCCAACCAGGGCGAAGTCGTCCACTGGTCTGGAGCCGACCTGCAGAAGACGCATGCGGCGCTCGCGTCGCGTTCGAACGGACGGATCCTGAGCAAGCCTCGCGATCTCCTGCAGCTGCCGATGACGCGGACGCACATGTTCGACGTCGTTCACCGGCCGCAGACGAGCGGCGAGCCGAACGCCGAGCAGCACGAAGGCGTCACCGATCTGTACGTGATCCTCGGCGGCAGCGGGACGCTGACGGTGGGCGGCGAGATCGCCAATCGCCAGGTGATCCCGAACCGCCCCGGCGAATACACCGGCCGGCCGATAAATAAAGGCCGGAGTCTTGCCGTGAAGACCGGCGACATCGTCAACGTGCCGCCGAACACCCCGCATGCCTCGGTCGGCGACGCGGGCGGACTGACCTACATGCTCATCAAGATCAACGTCGGAATGTACCCGTGGTCTCTGGTATCGGGGGCACAATGAAAACTCTTCTCACGGTTGTGTTGCTGACAGCCGCGGCGTTCAGCGCCGCGTGCAGCGGAGCGCCCGGCGAACAGGGCCTCCGCGACTCGTTTGCTCAACAGCTCGGCGCGAACACGTTCGTCAAGGAGTTCCAGCGCAACGGCGATGACATGACGTTCGTCGGCCCCGGTCCGGAAGGCGGCACCGCAAAGTGGCGCGTTCACATTGATTCCGGCGTCATCGAGCCGAACGACGACGCGAAGATGCCGTACAAGGGCACCATCCATTCGTCGTGGTACGCCGATGGCCAGAAGATCGAGCCAGGCACCCGGCAGTCGAACCTGCCGTTCGAGCTCAACTCGAACGGTGTCAGCCAGGACGCCTATGCGCTCTGGGATCCCGCGACGAAGAAATGGGGTTGGGAATGAGCCCGTCTGGACTCGGGGCTCAGGCCTCGGGGCTCGCTACTCCGTAGACCGAGTCCCGAACCCCGAGCCGCCGCTTCTTTCTCTTCCTGCCGCGCGGGCACTCGACCATCTTCAAGCTCTGCTCGTGGAGGATGGCTCGGCGGGACGAGCCCGCGCGAGAATAGCAGCCGCGCTTCGAACTCCTGTCGAGCACCTGGCACCTTGCACCCGGCACCCGGTACCAGCACCCGGCACCTGGCACCCTGCACCCGCACCCGGCACCTGCACCCAGCATCTGGCATCTGGCGCCTTCTTCGAAAAGGTGTAGCATTTCGCGAATGGCTAATGACCCTTGTCCCGCGCATCTGACCCGCCGTCACCTGTTGCAGCTGCTCGGCACTGGCGCCGGCCTTGGCCTGCTTCCTCGCACCGCGGTTCCCGCGCTCGCGCAATCAGCGCGCGCCGCCGCGACCCCCGGCGTCGAAGACTGGCCCGAAGTCGGCGGCAAGGGACGATTGAACGTCTGGAACGAAACCGGCATCCTCGAAACGTTTCCGAAGGACGGTCTCAAAGTCCTCTGGCGCACGCCGGTCCGGAGCGGCTATACCGGTCCCGCCGTGTCGAACGGCCGCGTCTTCCTGCTCGATTGGCAGGTCACGAAGCTCCCGTTTGGGACCGAGCGCGCCATGGCGTTCGACGAGAAGACCGGCAAGCTTCTCTGGACGCAGGAGTGGGAAGCCGATTACCGCGGCATCTCGTGGCCGAACGGTCCGCGGGCCACGCCGACCGTCGACAGCGATCGCGTCTACGTCGCCGGCGCGGACGGCAAGCTGCTGTGTCTCGACGTCAAGAGCGGCGCCGTCCAGTGGAAGAAGGATTTCGTCAAGGATTACGGCGCCGACCGCCGCAAGTGGGCGTTCGACTGGGGCTTCGCTAGCGCGCCGCTGGTCGACGGCGGCCTCCTGATCGCGCTGGTCGACGGGCGGCCGGATGCGAAAGTGGTCGCGTTCGACAAGATGACGGGCCGGGAGCTCTGGCGCGCGCTGAACGTCGACGAAGATCTCGGCGTCGCGCAGCCGGTGATCATCACGGCGGGCGGCACACGGCAACTGATCATCTGGTATCCCGGCGCCGTCGCGTCGCTCAACCCCGAAACCGGCAAGGTGATGTGGTCGCAGCCTTACAAGGTCGGCGGGTCGATGACCGTCGCGCTGCCGGTGAAGCACGAGTCGCAGCTGTTCTTCACGACGTTCTACGACGGTCCGCTGATGCTGACCCTGGACGACAAGAAGCCGGGCGCGACCGTGCTCTGGAAGGGAAAGAGCGACAGCGAGATCCAGACCGACGGCCTGCACGCCGTGATCGCGACGCCGGTGATCATCGGCGACTACATCTACGGCATCTGCAGCTACGGCCAGTTCCGGTGCTTGAAAGCCTCGACCGGCGAACGCGTCTGGGAAACCCAGGCGGTGACGAAGGAACGCGCGCGCTGGGCGTCGGGCGTCATCGTGCGGCATGGCGATCGGCTGTTCATCAACAACGACCGCGGCGAGCTGATCATCGTCAAGCCCGATCCGAAGGGCTACCAGGAAATCGGCCGCACGCAGCTGATCAAACCCACCTCCGAGCCGCAGAACCGCCGTGAGCTGGTGTACGTGAACTGGATGCAGCCCGCGTACGCCAACCGTCACATCTATGCGCGCAACGATGAAGAACTCATCTGCGCGTCGCTGGCGGCGGATGGTGTATGAAGGACGCGTGTCTAAGGCCGCCTCTGAACGGGGCAGGTAATGCGCTGCAATCGGCCGACTTTTTTTCACTTGCGGCGGGGCCCCACCCCCGCCGCGAACTTACGCTGATGCCTCGCCTCGGATTCACTTGTCCTCGGCTCGGCATGGCCGCAGGCGCTAGTGTCACAGCCACTATTCTTCTTTTGACGTTGGCGGGTTTACCCGTCACGGTCCATACCCAGAACGACAAGGGCGCGCAGGGCGACAAGATCGTCCGGATGCAGACGCTCAACGTCCGCGACATCCTCTACGTGCTCACCGGCGGCAGCAACACGCTGGCGCTGATGCGTGACGAGGGGGTTGTGCTCGTCGACACCAAGCCGCCCGGCTGGGGACGGTCTATCCGCGACAACATCGAGGCGGTCAGCGACAAGGGCGTGATGACAATCATCAACACGCATGCCCACGCCGATCACGTCGGCGGCAACGTCGACTTCCCCACCGCGACGACGATCATCGCCCACGCCAACGCGAAGGCGCGGATGGAGAAGATGGAGATCTTCCGCGGCGCAAACGCGAAGTTCCTGCCGAACAAGGTCGTCTCCGACCGCCTGTCGCTGCTCGATGGCAACGATCGCATCGAGCTTTACTACTTCGGACGCGGCCACACCGACGGCGATCTGGTCGTCGTCTTTCCGGAGAAGCGGCTGGCCCACCTCGGCGATCTCTTCCCGGCCAAGGCGGCGCCGCTCATCGACGCCGACGCCGGCGGCAGCGGCGTGGCCTTCCCGGAGACGTTGACGAAGGCCCTCGCCGAGCTGAAGAACGTGGTGCGCGTCACCACCGGCCACGACGAAGCGTCAGCGGTCATGGCCGGCGCCTCGGCTATCAATGCCAACCCGCGGACGATGTCGATCAAGGACCTCCAGGAGTACGCCGACTTCAATCGCGATTTCCTGGAAGCGGTCAAGCAGGCGATGGCCGTCGGCAAGAGCGCCGACGACGCGTCGACAAGCCTGCAGATGCCGGAGCGCTACAAGGGCTACGACATGGCGAACGCGCGCGGCGAATGTGAAGGCGATCTATCGGGAGCTGGGAAAGTAACGCTCTGCGTCCTCTGCGTCCTCGTCGCGTTTCAGCTAGAAGTCCATCTGCATCCCGAACTTCACGAACCGGCCGGGCATCATCGTCTGCGGCCGCAGCCACTGTCCGCCGAAGGTGTTGTTGTGGCTGAGCGACGTGGCCGAATTGAACAGGTTGTAGACATCGGCCATCACGCGGAGCCGCGCACTGGTCGCCAGCCGCATGGACTTCGTCACCCGCGCATCGAGCTGGTTGTAGCGATCGTTGAACTCGGTCCCGGGCTCCATGAGCGCGACCGTGGCCGTGCCGGCCGACAGCGGCCGCCCGAGGCCGATCGTCTGGTTGCTCCTGATGGTGTAGCTCGACGTGATCTGCGGGCCCGGTGAGCTCTGCAGCGTCGCGCTCACCTGCATGTCCCATGGAAGTTGTCGGGAAGCCGACAACTTGAGATCCGGCAGGAAGAACGGGGGCGCCACGTCGCAGAACTGTTTCTGAGGAGTGTCGGTGATGATCTGGCAGTCGTTGGTGGCGGTCCGGCCCAGATTCACGCCGCCGCTGATGGTCGTGCTCTCCAGACGGCCGTTGACCGTCACATCGAGGCCCTGATAGATCTCGGTCCGCTCGCCGAAGGTGTCGGCGAGGGTCGTCACCGAATTGACCTTGCCGAACAGGTCTTGCTTGATGTCGTAGAGGCCGCAGATCTCGTATCCGCCGCCTCCGGGCAGCCGCGAGTCGACAGGAGCGAGCGTGCAGTACGGATCGAAGTCAGACGGCGTGGTCAGCAGGTTGTCAGTGGCCGTGAACCTGGCCCACGTGCGGCGGAAATACCCCACGCTCACCGACATGTTCGACAACACCTCGTGCTGGAACCCGGCCGAGAATTCCCAGTTGGACTGGGGACGACTCCCCCAGCCGTGGAGCAGGGCGTCGTCCGTCACCGTCGACGGCGTGGCCGTCTGGCCGAAGGCCCGGTTCGAGACGGCACCGCATTCGCCGCTGATGTCGAGCGACGTCAGGTCGCAGTCGGGCACGAAGTCCCCGTCCCCATCGATCCACTCCCGGCTGACGGTATTCACGACCGTGAACTGCGGATTCTTCGCGCTCGTCAGGTTCGTCCCCTGCCCCTGCAGAAACTTGTTGTAGGCAATCTTGACGGCGGTGCGGCCGTTCCCGAACAGGTCGTAGGCCGCGCCGAGACGCGGTAGAAGATCGTTCAACCCGACGACCCCGCCGACCTCCGGGAAGACGCGCTCGGGAATGAAGTCGCCAGCCTTGATGTGCTGCTCCGGCGTGCCGCCGTAGATGCCGGCGAAGCGGAGGCCCAAACCGAGCGTCAGCCGGTCCATCCGCCACTGATCGTTCACCCAGATGGCGACGTCCTGGAGGTTGTCCGAGGACTCGTACGGCGTCGTGTACTGAATCACCTGCGAGGGCCGGCCGTCCAG
Source organism: uncultured Acidobacteriota bacterium (assembly GCA_963825245.1). Taxonomy (GTDB): domain Bacteria; phylum Acidobacteriota; class Vicinamibacteria; order Vicinamibacterales; family CAVVIG01; genus CAVREM01. Next base: position 63,211 of record CAWGSJ010000003.1, on the reverse strand, counting down.
GAGGCGGTACTCCCGGCCGCCATCGATGGTGAAGTCGGTCACCGGGCGCGCGATCATCATGTTGCCGCCCACCGTGAACTTGTGGGAGCCGGTGATGTAGTCGAGTTGGACGTTGACGTTGTGCGTGTTCGAGTTGTAACCCTCGCCTTCGATCCGCGAGTTGTACAGGCTCGCGTTCCGGAAGCGGACGCCCGTCCTCGTCTCGACGACGCTGTAGAGATCTTCCGGCACGCCCGGTTGCGGCGCTTGGCGCCAGTTCATGAAATTGCCCTGGACGCCGGCCTGGAGCAGCAACCGGTTGGTCAGCGGGTTCGTCCACTTGACCTGCCAGTACTTGCTGTGGTCCAGCGTGCGCTGTGACGCTTCGGGCAGTGTCGTCGGCGAAACGCCCTGGAAGCAGAGGCAGCGATCCTGGTTCTCGTAGCCGAACGACAGCTTGTTCTTGTTGTCGACCTGCCAGGTCACTCGGAGATTCTTGCTGGTCGCCCTGTTCTCGTCGTATGCCGGCCGGCTCAAATCCTGGGTCGGTGTCCACGCGTCCGGGGTTCCGTTATAGAACGCGCCCGGCACGTAGACTTCCGTTCCCCACCAGCGGTACGCGGCGTAGTACCAGAGCTTGTTCCGGGCGATCGGTCCGCCTCCACCGGGATTGAAGTCCCAGATCTTCTTGTTCTCCTGCGGCGTCGTCACGCCCTGCAGCCGCAGCTCGTCGTTCAGATTGTTCTGCTGAAGGGCGCCATTGGTGCCGTTGAGAACGACGAGGGCGCTGAACCTGTTGCCGCCCTCCTTCGGAACCACGTTAACTGTCACGCCGCCGGTCTCGGAGGCGACCGACTGCGCGCTCACCTCCAGCGTGATCTCCTGAATCATCGCCGGGTTGTAGTAGATCGACGACGAGCCGCCGCCGCCCGTGCTGCCGCCGGCGTTCATGTTGTTCGTCCGCATGCCGTTGTAGAAGACATGCTGGTCGTTGCCGCGGCTGCCGTGGATGCGTGAGGCCGATCGGACGATCCCCCGAGACGCCGCCGATGTCGCGCGCCCCCTGCAGGCCCGGCACCACGGCGGTGAAGCTGGCGAGCGACTTGGAGATGGGCAGCGTCTCCAGCATCTCCTGCGTGACGATCTCCTGCTTCACGACGTTGACGACGTCGACCACCGGGCTGGCGCCCGGTGACGGTGACGGCTTCCTCGATCGCACCCACCTGCAGGTCGACGTTGATGGTGGCCGTGAAGTTCGCGCTCAGCTCGATGCCTTCACGGCGGACCACCGAGAACCCGGGCAGCGTGAAGGTCACGGTGTACGTGCCTGGCCGCAGGTCGATGATCCGGTAGACGCCTGCACCGTCTGTGACGGCGGTGCGTGACTGCTCGATGAGCGCTGGGCTGGACGCTTCGACCGTGACGCCCGGCAGGACCGCGCCGCTGGAATCTCTGACGACGCCGTAGAGGGCGCTGCCTTGCGCCCAGGCGAGTCGCCGGCACGAACACGAACGCGGCGACGAGCGTGCCCGCAAGCGACGCCGGCCGCTTCATTCTTGCATCCACGACGTGCCTCCTGTCAGGCTGCGATGACGAGATCGACCGACGCGGGAAATTCGAGGCGAGGCTCAAAGACGCACGGCGCAAGACAGCCGGCGACAGACTTACACACGCATCCTGTTGCGTCAACCGGGAACCGACTCCCGATTCACGGCATCGCGCCGGCCCTCCACGGGATCCGGCTCGGCTCTCCACTGCCGAACAGGATGAGGTTCTGCTGCATCAGCTCCCGAACGTGCGGATCGCGGCCCGCCGCCTCGGCAGCCGCAACCGCCTTGCGCTGCCACGCGACGGCCTGCGGGTAGTCGCCGGCTTCTGCGTACGCCATCGCCATGGCGTCACCCTGCTCTGGTCCGCTGGATCACGTCCTGCATAATCGTGACGGCACGACGGCCGTCGCGGACCGCCGCATCGGGCGCCGCGGCCAGGATGCGGACCAGCGCCTGGCTGATGTCGGCTTGATCCGGGTGAGCGTTGCGCGCGTCCGACAACCGGTCACGCGCTTGACGGTAGTCGCCCATGCCGACGAGCGCGAGCGACTGACCGAGCATCGGCGCTCGATCGCGGATCGAGCGCGAGTACATGACTGTAGTGCGGCAGCGACTCCTTCGGGCGTCCGCTGTGTCGCAGCATGTCGCCCAGATCGTTCATCTTGCGCCCCATGTCGGTGTGCCCGCCGTCGACGATGCAGCTCACGCCTTCGGCGGCGGCACGATTGACCAAGCGGCGTGATCATGTCGACGTCGTCAGTGATTGGCGGGAGCGGCGGATCGCCGCGGCCCCCTGGCCGGCTGCGGCGACCGGCGGAGCTGGCGACGGCGGAAGAGCCGGTGTCTGTGGGGCCGGCGCGGCGCCCGGCTTTCCCTCCGCGCCTCCGCGTCCTCTGCTCCCTCTGCTCCCTCTGCGTCCTTGTCGCGATTGCAGCTAGAACACCGCGATCGGATTGAGCGGCGAGCCCGTACCGCCGCGCACGGGCAGGGGCGCCGCGGTCAGCAGGAACTCCCACCGCTTCCGTTCCGCGGCGGTCTGCCCGACGGCATCCAGGTTCGTGTTGTCGAATAGGTGGATGCCGAGCATGATGAGCGCGAAGTCGTGCAGTGGCAGGGCGCCGATTTCCGATCCAGCGGGCTGCGGCGCGACGTCCTGGGCGGCTTCGCTGCCGAGCAACGCCACGCCGCGCTGCTTCAGCCACGGGATCACCGACGCGTCGAGCCCAGCGATGTTGCCGCCGGCATTCCACGGCCCGAGCTTCGCGCGGCGCGTCCAGCGGCCGGTCCGGATGAAGACCGCATCGCCGTCCGCGACCTTGACCCCGGCGCGCTTTTCCCAGGCTTCCAGGTCGCTCACGTAGATCCGCGTGCCCGGCTCGAGGTAGTCGACCCCTTTCAGCCGCGCGATGTCCATCAGGATGCCGCGGGTGAAGATGCCGTTGTGGAGGGTGTAGATGTCATTCTTCTTCGCGCCGCCCTCCTTCTGGACTTCCTCCCAGGAGTAGCCGTTCCACATCTTGCCGTCGAAGAAACGGTGCGCGAAGCCGTCGATGTGCGTGTGCGCGTAGCCATGGTAATTGACGGCGAGCCGATCGGCCGCGCCGGTCGCCGCCGCCTGCGTGATGACGTGCTCGTAGGGCGCGAAGTTGTCCTCCGCCTTGACGGTGTTCACGTCGGTGGCGAGCGAGACCGTGATCCCGTCCCTGACCAGCCCCGCGGCCTGCTTCCGCTTGGCCGGCGTAATCAGGTTCATTGCCCCGATCTCGTCTTCCTTGCCCCAGCGGCCCCAGTTCGAGTGTTCGGTCTTCCAGCGTTCGTAATCAGCCTTGGCCACCGGCGGCCGATCGGCCGACGGGGTACCGCCGCTTCCCTGTTGCGATCGAACGATGACGGCACTCGCCGCCACCAGTGCCAGTGCCACGAGCCCTGATGCCGTACGCCTCATGCAAGCCTCCCTGCGTGGCGGGAGTGTAGCAGTTTCGTTCGTGGAGTGTCGCTCCTTCACGCCATTCGCCGTAATGCCAGCACGGAACCACGAAAACGAAAAGCTCGAACACGGATGCGACCAGATCGGTTCTAATGAGGCTCCAACATGATCGGAGACGACATGAACGTCCAGACCTTTGTGGCCACCAAGGCGGCGCGAGCGGTGCTCGCTGCGAGCGCAGCTGCGGCAACCATCCTGGCGTCGACATTGAGCGCGCAGACTCCGCCGCGCCCATCGGCACAAAGCGGGAGCGAGGCGATCGCGCCGTTCCGGATTCAGGTGCCGGACGCCGTCCTGCGCGACCTCAAGAGCCGCCTGGAGCGCGCCCGTTTCGCCGACGAATTCCCCGACGCCGGGTGGGACTACGGGACCAACCTCAATTACATCCAGTCGCTTATGAGCTACTGGCGCGACCGCTACGACTGGCGCGCGCAGGAGCGGCGCCTGAATCGCTTCAGCCAGTTCAAGACCAACATCGGCGGCCTCGACATCCACTTCATCCATCAGAAGTCGAACGATCCCGGCGCGCTGCCGTTGCTGCTCCTGAACGGGTGGCCGAGCTCGCCGGTCGAGTACGACAAGGTGATCGAACCGCTCACCGGCCCGTCGAAAGCGGGCGGGGGCACGGGAACGGCCGCCTTCCATGTCGTGGTGCCATCCATGCCCGGATATGGCTTCTCGGACAAGCCTCGGGAGCGCGGGTACAACCCCGAGCGCATGGCACAGACCTGGGCGACGCTGATGGCGCGCCTTGGCTACAGCCGCTACATCGTGCACGGCAGCGATTGGGGCATCTCGGTCGCCACCTACCTGGCGCTCGCCGACAGCCCGCACATCTCGGGGCTGCACTTAGCGGGATGTCCCGGGGCAGCGATCGGACCACCACCGCCGGCGCCGGCAGCGCCGCCGGCGAATGCGCCGCCGCCGCGGGTGTCATCGAACCTCGGATATCAGGAGATCCAGACGACGAAGCCTCAGACGCTTGGCCAGGGACTCAGCGATTCGCCGCTCGGACTGGCGTCGTGGATCATCGACAAGTGGCATTCGTGGAGCGATCACGAAGGCGACCTCGAAAAGGTCTACACGAAGGACGAGCTCCTCACGAACATCATGTTCTACTGGGTCACGAACTCCGGCACCTCGTCCACGCGGCTGTACTACGAGTCGCGCCATGTGAACGGGCAACTGCAGCCGACGTTCTTCGCCACGTTCATGCCGTCGGTATCCAGGGGCAGGGTGACCGTGCCGACCGGGTGCGGGGCGTTCCCGTCGCAGTACGACAACCGCGGCCTTCCGATCAACCGCGATCCGGCGCTTGCGCGAAAGTCGGCGGAGACGCGCTACAACGTGGTGCACGCCACGATCGCGCCGAAGGGCGGGCACTTCCCGGCGCTCGAGCAGCCGCAGGCGTGGATGGACGACCTCCGCACGTTCGTACGCGGCCTGACCAGCCCGTAGCCGCTACCGCGTCAAGATCTTCTTCGCGTCTTCGAGTCTTCGTGGTTGCATTGGCGAGAAGTGATCGGCGCGACAGATCTGTCTGGTTCGCGGTGTACTCTAACCGGACACCTCTCCAGTCCGGCCCTCCTAATCGGCCCGCCGGCGTGACTCCACTGAGAGGCACGCATCCTGCTTCGGCTGAGTCGCGTCGAGGCGGACGGGATCATGGCTGGGCGAATTCCTACCACGTGCACTGTGGCGGCGGTCGTCACCATTGCGGCCTCGTACGCCGTATGGCCGACGTCCGCGCACGCGCAGAACCCACCCGTCACGATCAACGTCGACGTCAACGCCAACCGCCGCCCGATCAATCCAGACATCTACGGCGTTGCGCACGCAACGACGGCCCAGTTGAACGACTTGAACAGCCCGCTCAACCGGAACGGCGGCAACAACACGACCCGGTACAACTGGCAGGCGAACGCCGACAACCGCGGCAACGACTGGTATTTTCAGAGCATCGGCGACAGCAGCGCCACTGCCGGCGAGCGTGGGGATGCGTTCTTCAGCGGATCGCGGGCGGCCAATGCCAAAGCGATGCTGACCATTCCCACGATCGGATGGGTCGCCAGACTCGGCGCCGGCAGGAGCAAGCTCGCAAGCTTTTCGATCGCGAAATACGGGCCGCAGACCGGCAACGACTGGCAGTGGTTTCCCGACGCGGGCAACGGTATCAGAACCAACGGTCAGTTCGTGACCGGCAACGACCCGAACGACGCGAACGTTCCGTCCAACGCCGCGTTCCAACGCGGCTGGGTGCAGCACCTGGTCAACCGCTGGGGGACCGCCGCCAGCGGCGGGCTGCGGCACTACATCCTCGACAACGAGCCCAGCATCTGGCACGCGACGCATCGCGACGTCCACCCGGCGGGCGCGACGATGGACGAGGTGCGCGACAAGATTGTTGAGTACGCCGGGACGATCAAAGCGATCGATCCGTCGGCGCTCGTCTCGGCGCCCGAGGAGTGGGGCTGGAGCGGTTACTTCTACAGCGGCTCCGATCAGCAGTACGGCAGCGCCCATGGCTGGAGCGTGCTCCCCGATCGCAACAACCACGGCGGCGCCGACTACCTGCCGTGGCTGCTCGATCAGCTCCGCCAACAGCACACGGCCAGCGGCCGCCGCCTCCTGGACGTCTTCACCGTGCACTACTACCCGCAGGGCGGCGAGTTCAGCGACGATGTCTCGAGCGCGATGCAGCAGCGGCGTAACCGTTCGACGCGATCGCTGTGGGATCCGAACTACGTCGACGAAACCTGGATCAACGATCGGGTGCGTCTCATTCCCCGGCTCAGGGGCTGGGTGAATGCCTACTACCCTGGCACATCGATCGGCATCACCGAGTACAACTGGGGCGCGGAGAACCACATCAACGGCGCCACGACCCAGGCCGACGTCCTCGGCATCTTCGGCCGAGAGGGGCTCGACATCGGTGCACGATGGACAACCCCGGCCGCCGGCACACCGACCTACAAGGCGATGAAGATGTACCGCAACTACGACGGCAGCAAGTCCTCGTTCGGCGAGACGAGCGTGGCCGCCGCGGCACCGAACCCGGACGCGGTCTCAGCCTTTGCGGCGCTGCGGACGTCGGACGGTGCCGTCACGGTGATGGTGATCAGCAAACAGCTGTCGGGCGTGACGCCGGCGACAATCAACCTCGCCAACTTCCCTCACCGCGGGACGGCAGAGGCCTGGCAGTTGACGACGGCCAACGCGATCGTCCGTCTGCCGGATGTTCCGCTAGCCGGCAGCACGGTCAGCGTCACGCTCCCGCCGCAGAGCATCACGCTCTTCGTCATCGCGAAGGCCTCCGGCACGCAAGTACCAGGCGCGCCGACCAACTTCAGGATCGTGCGGGATTAAGGACACCAAGGCGCTAAACGGCGTCTGACAGCGACGAGAAGTTGAAGTCGCGGATCCGCAGCGCCGGCATCATCCGCCCCACGTTCGTGGCCACGGGGCGGCCGACCTCCTCCAACCGGTTGAGCATCAGCAACGGGCTCTCGTTCCAGCGGAAGTTTTTCAGCGCGCGGACGATCTTGCCGTTCTCGACGAGGAACGTCCCGTCGCGCGTGAGGCCGGTCTGCAGGACCGTTCGCGCATCGAGCGAGCGGATGTAGAAGAAGTGCGTCACCAGGATGCCGCGCTCGCAGCCCGCGATCACGTCCTCGGTGCTCTTCGTGCCGCCGGCGAGCGTGAGGCCGCCGGCAAACGGCGGTCCGGTCGGCTGCTTGCCTTGCTTCTGCGCCCAGAACCGTGAGTACGACAGGTTGCGCAGGATGCCCTTGTCGATCCACACCGTACGCGACAGCGGCAACCCCTCCGAGTCGAACGGCTGGCCGAGGAGCGCCGGATCCGATGGATCCGAGTACAGCGTGACGCGCTCGTCCATGACCTTTTCGCCGATCCGGGTGCCGCCGCCCGGCTTGGAGAACGGGCTCCGCCCCTCGTCAGCGGTCCGCGCGTTGAGCGCTCCGCTCAACAACGGAACCAGATCCGTGACGGCCGATGGCTCGAGCACCGCCGTATACAGGCCGGGCTCGATCGCTTGCGGATTCCGGCTGGCCACCGCTTTCTGCGCCGCAATGCGACCGATCGCCGCCGGATCAACCTGACCCCAATCGCGCGCGCCGCCGGTCGCCCAACCGCTCCCCGTCCCGTCGGGCGTTCGCGCGGTTACCGAGAAGTCGGCGTCGGTCGAGCGATGGTAAGCGAACAGACCGCGGCTGGTGGCGACGGCGACCGCCCGCGTATTGGCCTCCAGATAACCGGCGGTGAAAATCTGCCCGGCCGATTTGCCGGCCGCCGCCGCCGCTTCCACGGCGCGGCTCACGGCGCCGCTCCTGACTTCAGGATCGAGCGTGGCGGTGCGCTGCACGAACGCGTTGACCGTTCCGTAGGTTTGAGGGCCGAGCTCGGGCAGGATCTCGGGATCCTCGGGCGATAGCTTCGCCAACGTCGCGGCCAACTCCACCGTCCGCTTCAGCGCTGCATCGTCGAGCACGTTGGTAGACGATGAAGCGCGCCGCCTGCCCATCGTTACCGTGACGGTCACCGTGGTATTCGTCACGCCGCCCGACGTCGTGATGCTCGCGTCCGCAAAGCGTGTGTTGCCGCCCCACTCGCTGGTGACGTTCACCCGCGCCTGATCGAGGCCCGCCGCGAGTGACAGCACCCGGTCGGCAATAGCCTTCGCCTGATCGCGCGTCAGCAGCCCGGCTCCTTCAGCCGAAGCCTGGAGCGTCATGTGGTGCGCCTGGTGTTGAGAATGGTGACGTTCTTGAACCGCGCCGGCACGCAGCCGTGGCTGACCGAGCTCGACTGCGCCGGCTCGCCCTTGCCGTCGTTGAACGATCCGCCCATCCAGTAGGAGGACGCCCCGCCGATCATGTCCATCGAATTCCAAAAGACGGGCGTATTGCTCTGATAGGCGACGTCACGCAGCATGCCGGCGATCTTCCCGTTCCGGACTTCGTAAAACGCCTGTCCGGAGAACTGGAAGTTGAACCGCTGATGGTCGATCGACCACGATCCGCGATTCTTGATGACGATGCCGCGATCGGTGGCGGCGACGATGTCGTCGAGGCCGATGTTGCGCTCGCCGGGGAGCAGCGAGATGTTCGGCATGCGCTGAAACTGGACGCGATTCCAGGACTCGGCGAACGAACAGCCGTGCGAGCGCTCGACGCCGGTCAGCTTGCGAATCCGCGCCGCCTGCTCGCGGGTCGTCTGATAGTCCTTGAAGATGCCCTTCTCGACGATCAGCCACTGGTCGGCAGGCACGCCCTCGTCGTCCCACGCCACGCGCGACAGCGAGCCTTCCTGGGTACGGTCGGCCTGGATGTTCATGAAGTCGGGGCCGAAGCGGAGCTGGCCGATGACTTTCTCGGGGGGCGCGATGAAGCTCGTCCCGGCGTAGTTGGCCTCCTCGCCGATCGCGCGATCGAGCTCGGTTGGATGGCCGATTGACTCGTGGATGGTCAGCCAGAGGTTCGACGGATCGAGAATCAGATCGTACTGGCCGGCCTCGACGCTCCTGGCCTTGACCTTCTCGGCGGCGAGCGACGCCCACAGGCCCGCGTTGCCGGGCATATCCAGCGAGTCGATGTATTCCCAGCCGGAGCCGCGCGGCGCGAGCTCGTGCTCGTACACCTGGAACTCGCCGTTGTCGTCGATCGCGGTCGCGGAGAACGTCGGGCCGACGCGAATCAGCGTCTGGGTGACGTTGGTGCCTTCGGTCGTCACCAGCGTTTTGACTTCACGTAGCAGCGACAACGCGGAGCTGGCGAAGCGGATGGTCGGTACCTTGAGCGCCGCCTCGTTGGCGGCGAAGAGCAGCGCGATCTTCTCCTCGAGCGGCACCTCGATCGGGTCGCGGCGGACCGGCGTCATCCAGGTACCCGTCACCGGCTTGACCGGCGCGAGCTCGACGCGGTGCCGGCGAACGATGCGCGCCGCCCGGGACATGGCCACGGCATCGGCTGCCGCACGCTGCGCGCCCTCGCGGGTCATCGTACTGGTGGCGGCGAACCCCCAGCTCCCGTCCACCAGCGTTCTGACGCCCAACCCGTAGGATTCGCTGTCGCTGACACCGGTGACCTGGCGTTCGCGGGTCGAGATCGACTGGCGGCGATAGCGTCCGATCCGCGCGTCGGCGTACGACGCGCCCCCCTTCCGCGCCGCGTTCAGCGCTTCGTTGGCGATTTCAAGCGCTGCGGCATCGGCCCCCGGAGCAGGACCGGCCTGCGCGAGCGACTCCAGCGGCAGCGTCCCGTACGCGGCCGCGGCTGCTGCGCTGGCCGCGGTCGTCCGGATGAAATCGCGACGCGTCGGAGACATGTCTTACCCGCCAACGCTCAGCGCGCGAGCGGGCTCTCCCGGAACTGCACGTGGCTGATGAAGCCGCGCTTCTTCTCCGTGTGCAGGAGCCCATCGGTGTTATTCGACACCCACAGGCCGCGACCCTTCCAGCCCGCGTTCGAATCGTCGATACGGCCGTCGAGGCCACGTGTGAACATGCCGCGCGGATATGGCGTCCGGATGATCGTGAATTTCTCGGTGGCCGGGTTGAACACGAGCAGCGAATCGGAGTTGGTGCCGGTCACAATCACCATGTCTTTACCAAGCCCGAGCGTGTCGAACTGGTCGACCCAGATGTAATAGTGGAAATCGGCGCTGCCGATCTCCTTCCCCGTTCCCTTCATCTTCGGTCCGGGCGTCTCCCAGTACGTGAACTTTTCAGTCACCGGGTCGAACCGGCCCAGGTGACCGCTGCCGGTTCCGAACCACAAGCGTCCGTCGGTCGAAGCGTCGATGCCGCGCGGCCCGTACCCGGGCAGCGGGATCGGATAGCGCTTGTAGGTTTTCGTCTTCGGATCGAACTTGTCGATGTAGTTGCCGGTCAGGTCGGGCAGCGGCGCCTGTCCGAAGATGCCGGGATAGTTGGCCCGCCAGACGGTGTCGTCCACCGGACTCACGATGATGCCGTAGCCGCCGCCCATCGCCGATCGACCGGTCGCCGGGTCGATCTGCGCAAACGCCGCTTGCGCGGCGCTCTCTGTTTCTTCGGGACGCGACGGATCGAACTTGCGCGGGTCGAACATCCCCAGCCGCGTGTTGTCGCCGCTCGTCCACAGGCGGCCCTCGCGATCGAACTGGAGGTGATGGGTGGCGAACGCCGTGTCGATCAGCACGAATTTCTCTTCGCGGCTATCGAAGTAGCCGAGCTGGCGGCTGGATCGGAGAGCCCGGTCGTTCAATGTCGTCGAACCGCCGGCGATGTCGACCGTCACATCGCCTGCCCATTTCGGCGAGTTCTGGAAGCCGCGCACGGCTGTCGTCAGCCACACGTTGCCCTTGTCGTCGAGCATCGGGTTGTGCGAGCTGGTGGAACCCTGGATGCGGCCCAACCGCTCGGGGTCGCGCCCCGGTCCATCCCGCCGCGGCACCTCGTGCGCGGTGACCGTGTGCGTCTTCGGATCGAGCGCCCACAGGAAGCTCTGACCGATGTCGATACCCCAGACCCTGCCGTTGGCATACAGTGTCGGGTTCCGCTTGTCGGTGGAGATGTTGTCGTGGATGTAGCTGTCGTCGCGCCCCCAGCCCCACTGGGTGATGACCATATTGCGCTCGATGCCGCTCGGCCGCGGCGGGGCCGGCGGCACTTCACCGGCGGCGATGCGGCCGCCCCAATCGGCCAGGCTTTCGCCCAGGATGCGCTTGCCTAGTCCTTCGGCCGTCGGCTTCATGCCGGCGCGCTCCCACACCGCGTCCCAGTGCTCCGGACGGTCGAACAGCCGGCTCATCTCCTGTCCCATCTGGTGGCAGAGCATGCATCCGAGCTTCATCTGGCCGACCCAGTGCTCACGTCCCGGGTATCGTCGCGCTGCCTCCCCCGCTTCCTCGTCCCGTTCCCCGGCGGGCGACAGCGGCGCGGCTGCGCCCTCTGAGTCGGCCAACGGAAGGGCATTGGAAGCCGGCGGCTGATACAGGGAGAGCCAGTAGTTGGCCGGATAAATTCGGGACGCTTCCTGTGGCGTCCGCGCGTTCTCCACCTGCAGGGTGAGACGCTCGCCGAGGCCGGTCTTGATCGGCTGGGAATCGCGCAACCCGTAACCGCGGACCCACACGTCGTAGCTGACCGACGGCGGCAGGTCCGGTATCAGAAACTGCCCGTTGTCGTCGGTCACGACAATGCGGCTGAAGTGGGTCGGCAATCCTGTGGTTTCGGCGACCACCCATACCCCCGCTTCGGGGCGGGTGCCGTTCTGAACGAGACCGCCGATGCTCGCGGCATCGATGTCAACGGCCGCCACCGGCGCCCGGCACGCCGTCGCGCCCAGGCCGGCCGCCACGATCGCGCCGGCATGAACCCATTTCACCACCTGGCTGGTCACAACCGTCCTCATGCCACTCTCCTCACACCTGCCGAACCGCGCCGATGCTAGCATGACGCCCATCAGCAACGGAGACGCTTTATGAGACGCAGGGTATCCATCCTCTGTCTGGGGGCAGTGGTCGCCTGGGCGGCCGCCGCCGGCGCACAACGCGGCGCCGGCCGGAACGAATGGCCGACCTACGGCGGCGACGCCGGCAGCACGAAGTACGCGCCGCTCGACCAGATCGCGCGCGACAACGTGCATCGCTTGACGGTCGCCTGGCGCTGGGACTCGCCCGACAATGCCGTCGTGTCCGCGAATCGGGGAAAGCTGCCGGCATTCCCGGCATCGTTCAAGTCGACGCCGATCATGGTGGACGGCGTCCTCTATATCAAGACGTCCCTCAGCCAGGCGGCCGCGATCGACGCAGCCACGGGCAAAGCGCTGTGGAGCTTCGACCCCGAGATGTGGCAGCGCCACCGGCCCGCGAACACCGGCTTCAACTCGCGGGGCGTCGCCTACTGGTCCGACGGCAAGTCGGCGCGCATCTTCCTCCCGACCGGCGACGCCTATCTCTGGGCGCTCGACGCACGCACCGGCCGGCCGGTCGAAGGATTCGGGATCAGCGGTGCGATCGACGCGCTGAAAGGGATCCGGCGCGACGTCGACCGCAGAGAGTACCAGCTCATGTCCGCGCCGATCATCGTCGGCGACGTTGTCATCGTCGGGCCGGTGATCAGCGATGGCCCGCGCTACCAGCTCGCGCCACCCGGTGACGTCCGCGGCTACGACGTCCGCACCGGCAAGGAGCTGTGGACGTTCCACACGATCCCGCAGGAGGGCGAGTTCGGCAACGAGACGTGGGAAAGCGGGTCGTGGCGCTACACCGGCGGCGCCAACCCGTGGGGAATGCTCACCGCTGATCCGGAGCTCGGGTACGTGTACGTGCCGACAGGGACGCCGACCAATGATTATTACGGGGGCCATCGGCCGGGATCGAACCTGTTCGCCGAGAGCCTGATCTGCCTCGACGCGCGGACCGGGCGACGCGTCTGGCACTTCCAGTTCGTGCATCACGGTTTGTGGGATTACGACGCGACGGCGGCGCCGCTGCTCGTCGATCTGGTCGTCGGCGGCAAACCGGTCAAGGCGGTCGCGGTGGTGACCAAGCAGGCGTTCACGTACGTCTTCGATCGGATCACCGGTGCGCCGGTCTTTCCGATCGAAGAGCGTCCCGTGCCGCGACGATCGACTCCCGGCGAGTGGTATTCGCCGACGCAGCCGTTCCCGACCCGGCCGCCGGCTTTCGATCGACAGGGCGTGACCGTGGACGATCTCGTCGACTTCACGCCGGCGCTGCGCCGTGAGGCGGAGGAGATCCTGCGCGAGTACGCGTCCGGGCCTCTCTTCGAGCCTCCGACCGCAGCAGGCGACGGCAAGAAGGGCACCATCCTGATGCCGGGGGCCGGCGGCGGCGCCAACTGGCACGGCGCCGCAGTCGATCCGGAAACGGGCCGGCTATACGTCCCCTCACGCACGAGCCCCACCGTCGTCCAGCTCAACGTCCCCGATCCGTCGCGCTCGGACTTCCGCTACATGGGCGGGACAACCGCAGTGCGTGGACCTCAGGGCCTGCCGTTGTTCAAGCCGCCCTACATGCGGCTGACGGCGATCGATCTCAATCAGGGTTCGCTGGCGTGGACGATCCCACTGGGCGATGGCCCGCGGCGGAGGGTCATCGAGCTCGGCGCGCCGGATCCAGGGCCGCTCGGCGGCGGCGCGTACACCGGCCCGCTGGTGACGAAGACGTTGCTGTTCATCGGCCTGCGCGGCAGCGAGGCGCCCGACCTCGTCTTCGGCACGCCGGACGCGGCCGCCAAAGCGATCGAATCGCGCCGCAGTGACGACGCGCCGGTGCTCCGCGCGATCGACAAGGCCACCGGCGCGACGGTGCATGCGGTCGTGTTGCCGGCCGCGCCGACCGGCAGTCCCATGACCTACATGGCCAACGGCCGCCAATACATCGTGCTCGCCTACGGCGCCGGAAGTTCGACGGGGCTCCTGGGGCTCGCCCTGCCTTGACCGAGGAGGCTGAGCGGATCAAAGGCAACCACGAAGTCGCGAAGACTCGAAGAAGACCAGCAGAATCTTCGCGTCTTCGAGTCTTCGCGGTTGCATTTTCGCTACGGTGAATCTACTGACTGCTACTGGGTCCGCCCCGCCGCGACCTTGAAGGCATAGCCGGGCGCTCCGTTCAACGGGTATCCGCCAAGCGCCGTGATCTTGTCCATGTCCGGATACAACACGCCGAATCCGGTGGCGCCGTTCGTGCCCGTCCTGGCGGTGTACCACACGGATCCGTCGGAGGCATGCTGCAGCTTGGGCGAATCGGCGCCGACCTGGGGTTTCGGATAGAACGTAAACGTCTGGTCGCGAGGGTCGAACTTCCCCAGAACGGGTTGATTGACCGGCGGCGACGTGTCAGGGAACCAGATGTTGTCCTCGAAATCGGCTGTGGCCTCGTAGGGCTGTGACCCCCGGCGCGGGATGGACCATTCGGTGATCCGGCCGGTCGCCTGGTCGAGCTTCCCCATCTTTGCCGGGCGATTCCCAGCAGCGTAAATGCCGAACCACACATTGTTCTTCGAATCGATACCCACGCCGCGCCGCATGTTGCCGGGATATGTCGGCGGCGTGAATTCCGTCCATTGTTTGGTCGTCGTATCGAACTTGGTGAGCTTGCCGTAATTCCAGAGAGCGGACCAGATATTGTCGTTCCTGTCGATGGCCATTCCATAGGGAATCGCGGAGTTCATCGGAATGCGATAGACGTCGACCTTTCCCGTTCTCCGATCGTACCGGCCAATCGCTCCCTGTCCGAACCAGTTCATGTAGAGATTGCCTTGCGAGTCGACGACCGACGCGTGCATGCCGACCTTGTTGGGATTGCGGATGACATCGTCTGGATCGGCATTGATCTGGTGTTGCCACTGCTCGGTCGCCGGATTGAACCCAAGCATCCGGTAGACCCTCGTGGGAGGCGTGCCTCCGAGCTCTGGGACCCAGATGATTCCCTCGCGATCGATGACGAGCTCGTGGACGCCGGCCCTCGGATCGGGCAGGACATAGTCCTTCTGTACGCCCGTACGCGGATCGAGTTTGACCAGCCGGTTCGGATTGCCCCGATCGACGCCCCATGCATTGCCATCCTTGTCGAGCTGCATCGTGTAGAGAATGCGGTTGCTCGATTGAGCAAGCTCCCCCTGCGGCTGGCCGGCGGCCGTCGCGGGTTTCGATGAATCGGGCGTCAGGTAATACTCGATGTACTGCGCTTTCCCCAGCTTTGCCTCGTCGAGCGGCATCTCTTTGTCCGAACGTACCGCTCTCGGCTTGCTGTCGGACCCGAAGTTCTTGATCAGGTACTCGAGCAGGTCTTTCCGATCCTGGTACCCGAACCGGAAATTCGTGGCCGGCGGAGCGAGGATACCTGCGTACGAGTTGACCCGGTCCCCATCGAAGTTGCCTTTGCCCATCATCAAATCGATGCCCGCCTGCCAGCCGGCCGCACTCCTGGGCCTCATCGGAGCGAAATTTTCGCCGTGGCAGGTCATGCACACTTCTTCCATGACCTGTTTTCCCGGACCCGGCGGATAGACCTCGTCGTAGCTCTGAAGCGTCAGCTCGCGGGCCGGCGCCGGCACGGCGCTCGGGAAGCGATCGGCATTCGACGCGTCCCGCATCGACACCTTCACCTGCGGGCGATCGCCGGCCTTGATCGCCAGTTTCTGAACGTCCGATTCGAGCCCTCTCGCCTGCACGTTGATTTCGTAGTTGCCGGGCAGGAGCGCCACCGCTTTGAACCTGCCCGCATTGGTGTAGACCATGTACAGGATTCGCGTATCGATGTTGCGGAGGTAGACCTGCGCGGCCTTGAATGGCCTGGGGGCGTCCACGGTTCCAGTGAGGCTCGCCATGGCCTGCGCCGGCGCCCTGTCACGGCTTTGCGCCGTCGCTCCCGCGCCGCCGCCGGACACGAAATATCCGGCAACAAGACCGATCACGGCAATCCCGAGCATCAGCATCGGGCGCGTGCGCATCGATCGCCATTGGTATGACCAGAACGTTTTCAAAGTTCCCATCGTGTCCTCCACAAGCCGGACGCCTTCCCCTGCAGAGTGCATGGGGCGGACAGAAGCATACGCCAGTAAGATGACGAATGGGACGTCTTGTGACGGCAGAAGTCGGGATGCGAGCCGTGTGGATCGGCTGGTGGATTCTCTGGATGGCCGCTGCTGTCTGGAGTGATCGGTCTGTCAAAGCTCCGCCGCGCCGTTTCCACCTCTTGTACCGGTTCTTTCCGGCGGCCGGGGTGGTTCTGCTATTCGGTGCTGTCCACGCACGGTCTGGAGAACTCATGCTGTGGCGCACGCCCGACGTCGTCGCGTGGGCCATGGTGGCGGTGGCGATCGCGGGATTCATCTTCACGGGGTGGGCGCGCATCCATCTCGGGCGGCTCTGGTCCAGCAGCGTGTCACGGAAGGCCGACCACCATATCGTCGACACCGGGCCATACGCGCTCGTGCGGCATCCGATCTACACCGGCATCATCCTGGCGTCGGCTGCGACAGCGGCTCAGCGCGGCACGGGGCAGGCCTGGTTCGGCATGGGAGTGATGACGCTCGGGTGGTACATCAAGGCACGGCTGGAGGAGCGCTTCCTACGCGACGAACTGGGTGCAGAAGCCTACGATTCGTATTCGCTCCGCGTGCCGATGCTCGTGCCGTTGATTCCTTCCTGACCTGTGAAAACGATCTCGCGCTTGCCCGCCGTAGCCTTGGCGAAGGCGGGAGAGAGCGTGTCGGGGAGTCCGAGGGGCGAAGCCCCTCGGTTTAAAGCTCGAGCCGGCCGGTGCTGTCTCCGATGCGGTCGGCTTCCACGCCGACCTTCTCGAGAATCGAGACCAGCAGGTTGGTCATCGGCGTGTCAGCGGTCGTGCGGAGGTGACGTCCTCCCGTCAGCTGGCCGCAGGCGCCACCCGCCAGCAGCGTCGGCAGCGGCCCGTGGGTGTGCAGATTCCCGTTGCTGATGCAGCCCCCGTACATGATGAGGGAGTGATCGAGGAGCGTGCCGTCGCCGTCCGGCGTCGAGCGCAGCTTGTCGAGGAATTGTCCGAACAGGCTGACGTGGTACGTGTTGATCTTGGCGTGCTTCTCGATCTTGTCCGGCGCGTTCCCGTGATGAGAGATCGCGTGGTGCGGATCGGGGACGCCGATGTGGCTGTAGGTCCGTGTCGATGCCTCGCGGGCGAGCATGAACGTGCTGACGCGCGTCACGTCAGCCTGGAACGCGAGCGCGAGCAGGTCGTACATCAGCCTGACGTGGTCGTCGTAGAGATCCGGCACGCCGACCGGCATCGACGGAACGCCGATATGCTGATCGACGCGCGCCTCCATCTTCTGGACACGCCGCTCGACCTCCCGCACGCTGTCGAGGTATTCGTTCACGCGAGCCGTGTCGGCCGCGCCGAGGCGCTTCTGCAGCTGCCCGACCTGGCCGACGATCGCGTCGAGAATGCTCTGATCCTGGGTGAGCTGCCGGCGGCGCTGCTCGGCGCCGAGCGCCTCTCCGAACAGCCGCTCGAAGACGACCCGCGGGTCGGTCTGCATCGGCAGCGGGGTGGTCGGCGTGCGCCACGAGAGCGTGTTCACGTAGCTGCAGGCGTAGCCGATGTCGCAGCCGCCCACGGCCGTGAAGTCTTCCGCGGCGATCTCCAGCGAGCGAAGCTGGGTGTCGCGCCCGAGCACGTCCGCCGCCATCTGATCGATCGTCTTCCCGCCGCGCACGTCCGCGCCCTCGGTGCGCTTCGGATGCACACCGGACAGCCACACCGCGCTCGCGCGCGCATGATCCCCTGAGCCTTCGCCTTCGGCCGCTTCCGCGGGGCGGGAATCGAGGTTCGACACGACCGTGATCCGCTCCCGGTGCGCCTCGAGCGGCTTGAGGATCGGCGACAGCTCGAACGCCTTTCCTTCTGCCGCCGGCGTCCATTGCTGCATGATGGCGCCGTTCGGGATGTACACGAACCCGAGGCGGCGGACAGGGGCGGCCGCCGTCTGCGATGCGGCCGACAGGGCCGGGACCATCGCGTCGAGGAGCGGCAACGCGACCGTCGCGCCCATCCCGCGAAGGAACGTCCGGCGCGGCAATGCCATCTTCGTGATGATCATCTGTGTGTCTCCAGCTTACGTTTCTTTCTTCACTTTCATCCGAAACGGCTCGCTCGTCGCGATGCCGACGATGATCGACGAGAACCGGTACCCGTCGCGGGCCGCCTGACTCACGATTCGTCTGACGATCGGCTCGTCCGAGGCTTCGAGGCCCCGCCCCACTCGCGTAGGTTAGCAGCTTGCGCGTGAAGGTCTTCACGAACTCCTCCGGGCGCCGCAGGATGGTCGCCCGCAGCTCGCTCGGACCGTTGAACGACGTCCCGTCCGGCAGCGTGGCTGACGCATCGATCGCCTGGCCGTCGGCCTCCCTGGTGCGCCACCGCCCGATCGCGTCGAAGTTCTCGAGGCCGAACCCGTACGGATCCATGCGCGCGTGGCAGGAGGCGCATGCAGGGTTCGCGCGGTGCTTCACCAGCCGCTCCCTGATCGAGAGCCCCTCGCTACTTGCGGTCTCGTCGAGGTCCGGCACATTGGGCGGCGGCGGGGGCGGCGGCGCGCTGAGCAGGTTCTCGAGCACCCACTTCCCGCGAAGGACCGGCGAGGTGCGCGTCGCATACGAGGTCACGGTCAGGACGCTCCCGTGGCCGAGCAGCCCGCGACGGCGATCGTCGGTGACCGGCACGCGCCTGAAGCGATCGCCGTAAATCCCGGGGATCCCGTAGTGCCGCGCGAGCCGCTCGTTGACGAAGGTGTAGTCGGCCGTCAGCAGGTCGACGACGCTGCGGTCCTCCTGCATGATGCTGGTGAAGAACAGCTCGGTCTCGCGCCGCAGCGACTGCCGCAGGTTGTCGTCGAAATCGGGGAACGTCGGCGGATCCGGCCTGGTGCCGGTGAGGTTCCGCAGATAGAGCCACTGCCCCGCGAAGTTCTCGACCATCGCCTCGGCGCGCGGGTCGGCCAGCATCCGCTGCACCTGTCGCTCGAGCGCGGCGGGATCCCGGAGCTCGCCGCGCTCCGCCGCCGTGAGCAACACATCGTCCGGGATGCTGCTCCACAGGAAGAAGGAGAGCCGCGAGGCGACGTCGAGATCCGACAGCGCGTAGACCGCGCCGGGCTCCAGATCGGCAGGCTCGGATTCGAGCCGGAAGATGAACGGCGGGCTGCTCAGCATGAACCGCAGCGCGAGCTCGATGCCGCCTTCGAAGTCGCTGTGCCGCCTCTCGTCGTCGTAGAACGCGAGCAGCCGGTCGAGCTCGGATGCGTCGAGGGGCCGGCGATAAGCGAGGCGGCCGAGCCGCGACAGGATCGAGCGGGCGCAAGGGCTCTCCTCGGCGGGTGTCCCTGGACGGCAGCTGAAGATTCGCGCGCGGCTTGGCGTGTCGGTCGGCCGCGCCGGATCGAATGGGCCGGTGATCAGCAGCCGATCGACGTCGGGCAGTCCGGTTTGAGGGTTCGCCGACACGTAGCTGCGGAGGAACGGTTTGTTGAGCTGCTCGGAGAGCACCGGCGGCTTGCCGACGAACGCCGCAACCACCGTGTGACGTCCCGCGGGAATTCTCATCCGGACGCGCATCGGCTCGTCCGCGGTGAACGCCTTGCTGGCCGTCTGGGCGGGATTCTGCTCGTTGACCACCACCGGCCGATACGCGTCTTTCCCGCCAACCGGAAAGAGGCCGATCCGCTGGCCGTCGAGCATCAGCTCCAGCTGGTGCTCTTCCGCGATCCCGCGGATCGAGCCGGTAGCCGTGCGCCGGAGCCGCACGCGGATCTCGTACTCGGCATCGACGGCGAAATACTGCTCGACGCGCAGGCCGCCGCGTGTGCCGAGCGGCAGATCGCGCAGGTGATAATCCTGCGTCAGGTCCTCCGGCGTCGAATAGGTCGTCGTGACCGGGGGGATCCCCGGGCTGCCGATGGCCATCCGGCTGATCTTCCGCGCCATCGTGACGTAGCTTTCGAGCAGCAGCGGTGACGTGCCCAGGGCATCGGCGATGTTGTCGAAGCCGTAGGTCGAGTCGTCGGCGGGCAACGCACTGACGTCGACGTCGAGCGCGAGCAGATCGCGGACGGCATTGTGATACTCCGCCCGATTCATCCGGTGCAGCAGTGGTCTCGCCGGGTTGGGACGTGCGGCCGCCGCGGAATCGAGCGCCCCCTCGAGCCATGTTGCAAGGCTGTCGTAGGTCGCTTCGTCCGGACGCGGCGACTGCGCAGGCGGCATGGTGCGGCTGCGGAGCTTCTGGATGACTTTCTCCCACGCATCGGGGCGGGCCGCCGGGTTCGCGACGTCGAGGTCTTCGAGCGAGAACCCCCCCGTGCGGAGCCGGCCGTTGTGGCACGAGACGCAGTAGCGCCGCAGTTCAGTCGCGTGGGGAGACGAAGACACCGGTGCTTGCGCCGGGGCACCACCTAGCTGGACGGCCGTGGCCGACAACGACCAGACCAGGACACAGCTCCCGAGCAACAACCGTTTTCTTCCCAACGTTTCCTCCTGCCGGGCCTGAAGGCCCGGCCTACGTGAACGCGCTCTACGGCGCGTCCGGAATCATCGGTGCGCGAGCCGGCGGCGTCGATGTCGCGCCCAGCTCCTTGAGCAACCCGGCCGCCGCCTCGCGGCGAATCAGGCTGGCGACCTGATTGAATCCCTGCTCGGCGAGTTTGAGCGGCGTCCGCTCCAGCTCGTCCTGGAAATCGGTGCGCGCGCCCGATTCGACCAGGTAGCGGATGATGGTGTTCGCCGCGCGATAGACCGCGCCGTGCAGCGCCGTCTGACCATTCGCGTTGGACGCGTTGACGTCCACACCCGCGGTGGCGGCGAGCGTGACCGCTTCGAGCGCATCGCGCTCCGGGCGATAGCGTCGCGAACCCTCGACATAGCCGATGCCGGCGGCCAGCATCACGGCCGTGTTGTTCGCAAACGTCGCGAGCCGCGGATCGGCGCCGAGCGACTGCAGCAGGCGCATGGCCTCGACGTCGGCGGCCTGGGCGGCCAGCAGGTACGGCGTCGCACCGCCCAGATTCACGCCGTTGTCCATGAAGGGCCGGGCGGCGCTGTAGATCCCCTTGTCCGTCCAGCGCTCGTGGACGATTGGCGTCGGCTCGGTGCGCGCGTTCAGGTCGGCGCCCTGCGCAACGAGCTTCTTCATCAGCTCGAGGCTGGAGAGCTGCGCGGGTTCTTCCTCCCCGAGTGCGAGGAACTGGTTGCCGACGTTCCGCTGCGGCGATCGCGAGGTGACCAGTTCGTGCAGCTGTGTTCTGCCCTGCTTGTCCCGCGTCATCGGCCGGGCGCCGGCGTCGAGCAGCATGGCGGCCAGCGTGTAGTGCCGGTTGGTGATCGCCAGGCGCAGCACGTCCTGCGCGTTGGGTCCGGTGAGGTTCACGTCGGCGCCGGCCGCGACGAGAAGCCGTACCGCCTCGCGCGCGTCCTGCCGGACGGCGAACACCAGGGCCGTGAAGTTTCCGTTCGATCGCGCATCGACGGCTGCGCCCGAGGCCAGCAGGACCTTGACGAGGTCGCCATGGTTCTCGGCGGCGGCCCACATCAGGGGCGTCTGGCCACGATAGCTATCCTTGGCGTTGACGTCGGCGCCGCGCGCAATCAGCAGCTGGACCGCGGGAATGGCACCGCGTTGAGCGCAGGCCAGCAGCGGCGGCGCACCGGACGGGGCGATGCCCGTGTCCGCTCCGGCCTTCAGCAGCCGATCGACGACCGCCGTCCCCGCGTTCGTACAGGCGAGGGTCAGGGGCGTCGCACCATTGCGGTTGGCGGCATTGACGTTCGCTCCCGCGTCCAGGAGGCGGCCAGTCATGGCGAGATCGTCGTGGTAGACGGCCCAGTGCAGCGCGGTCGTCCCGTCGGGCTCGGCGGCGTCGACCGGGTTTCCGGCCGCAATCAGCCTGTTGACGGTTTCGCGATCGGCGGCGCGCGCCGCTTCGGGCAGCCGCGTATCGGGCGCCGCGGCTTCCAGCGCGGCCGCCGCAAGCACCGCCGGAAGCCACCCGAGTACGCGCCGTGGATGCGGCATCTGCAGGCCCTCCCTTTTAACCCGAGGGGCGACGCCTCGCGGCGTCGTCAGTTGATCGTGTAAGTATGCTCTAGAGCAGGGGAATTCGGAACGGAAAGTCGGTCGGATTCGCCGGCTCGCTCCAATTCGCCAAGGGAGCGATTCTGATACATTCGGCGCGGGGAAGTCCCGACCGGCCTGCTCTGGCTGGCGTTGCCCTATCATCGCGAAATCTGAGGGGTGCTCGGTGGATTCCGTAGGGTGCTGCAGGATCCTGTAGGGTGCTTCGCGTGTGATGTACAGGGCCGACATTTTGATCCGCGAGCTCAGATACGCATGGCGCGGGCTGTCGAAACGGCCACTGTTCTCCATACTGACCATCGCGTCGGTCGCCGTCGGCATCGCGGCCTGCACGGCCGTGTTCACTCTCCTCGATGCCATCGTCCTGCGCCCGCTGGCGGTTGCCAACCCTGAGCAACTCGTCCAGATCTCTTCGTTCAACCGTCAGAACCGTGCAGGATACATCGCGCCGGGCGCGCTGGATCTAATCGAACAAGCGGGCATCTTCGAAAGCACCTGTGCCTTCCTGACGCCGTTATCGACCGTGGAGATGGCTGGTCGTGTCAGACCCGTCGCATCGCTCGCGCTGAGCGGCCGATGTTTCACTGTCCTCGGAGTAGAGCCGGCGGCGGGCCGTCTGCTCGAGCCGACCGATGATGTAGCAGGAGCGGCGAACGCCGCGGTCATTTCTTATGACACCTGGCGCGGGGAGTTCGGCGGGGATCCGGCTGCAGTTGGACAGGTCATCTCCATCGAGGGCGCCTCATTCACAATCGTCGGCGTCACGGAGAGGCCGTTTACCGGACTGCAGGTCGGATTTCCGACCCGCCTAATGGTCCCGCTCTCGCCGCAGGCGTTCCTGCCAGTTTCCAGCAGGAGCTCGCGACTCGCGGCCAACGCGTTCGCACGACTCCCGCCTGGCATCACGCTCGACCAGGCGAACCGCCGGCTGCAGACCCTCTGGCCGGACATTCTCGAGCGCTCCGTTCCCGCGGGATACCAGAACGCTCAGCGGGCTGCGTACCTGGAGGGCCGCGTACAGCTGACGCCGGCCGCCACGGGGATCAACTCGATTGTGAGAACGCGATTCCGTGTCCCGCTGCTCGCCCTGATGGGCATTGCCGCCGTCGTGCTTGTGGTTGCGTCGCTCAACGTGGCGAACCTGCTCCTGGCTCGCGCGCTCGAGCGGCGCCATGAGCACGGCATCCGGGCCGCACTGGGCGCCAATCACGCGCGGCTCGCCTATGAGACGTCGATCGAGACGGTTCTCTTGCTCCTGCCGTCGGTTTCAGCGGGTCTGTGGCTGGCCTACGCCGGTGTCGCTGTCCTGGTGTCGGCGTATGCTGGGTCCGCCGGCGTCAATTTCGGCCTCGACGTGCAGCCGGATGGTCGCACACTGGGATTTGTCGCAGCGACCGCCTCCATCGCGTGGCTGTGCTTTGCACTGGGTCCCATCGCGACGGTCGGCCGGATTGCGCCCGGGACGGTTCTCGCCTCAGCGTCGCGCAGTCACTCTGCACCTCACGGCAGACTTCGCCAGTGGCTGCTCGTGCTGCAGGTGGCATTCACCGTCGTGCTCGTCGCCTCCGCGACCTGGTTTGACGCGACCGTCCGGGATTTGCGAGCTGCGCCGCTCGGGTGGGATAGCGATGGCATCGTCGCGGTCCGAGTGGCTCCTCTGCCCGGCCGCTACGACGAGTCGTTTGAATCATCGGTACATTACCGGCAGCTGCTCGAGCGCATCACCGCGCTGCCTGGCGTCGAGAGCGCCGCGTTGTCGAACGCGGCACCGCCAGTTGCAGCGCCCTATCGCGAGTCGGTTGCACCGGTTGGGCGCGCCGATCGACGCCGCGATGCCTTGGCGCTTCGTGTGAGCGACGGATTCTTCAGCACGCTGCGCCTTCCGCTCGTGACGGGATCAGACTTCGACAGGTCGGATCGGCGCTCGGGAGAACGGACCGCCATCATTTCCGAATCGCTGGCACGCCAGCTGTTCGGCAACGAGCCGCCCGTGGGGAAGCACATCGCGGTTGGCACACGACCGGAAGACCAGGGGATGCAAATCGTCGCTGTGGCGTCTGACGGCACGCTCGGTGATCCGCGAGCCGGCGACCCTTCAGCGGTTTACGTCAACTACTGGCAGGAGGACAGCGGCTATCAGAGTTTTCCGATGCTGCTCGTCCGGTCGGATGCGCCCCTTGCAGACGTCACGTTGCGAGTTCGTGAGGAAATCGCACACGCCGGCCGCGAATATCCTCTCGGCGTCTCAGCCGTCGTCGACAATCTAGACGACGCGATCGTGCAGGAGCGGCTGCTGGCGATGACGTCCGCGCTGTTCGCCGCGATCGGTCTGCTGCTCGCGGCGATCGGTCTGTTCGGCATGGTCAACGTGACGGTCGTGAGCCGCACGAAGGAACTGGGGATCCGGATCGCCGTTGGTGCGAACCGGCGCCATGTGATCGAACTGGTACTGCGCGACACACTGTCGTCGCTCGCGCTGGGAATCGGGGCCGGTCTTCTTCTCATGTGGGCCGCCGCCCGGCTGCTTACAGGACTCATGTACGGCGCAGGTGCCTCGAGCATGACCGCGATCGCCATCACCATTGGTGTGGTGCTCGCGACCGGCCTCGCCGCGGCGTGGATTCCCGCCCGACGCGCCACCAGAGTCGACCCGCTGATCGCGCTGCGCACGGACTGAAGGCGATCGGGATCTGCGGATCTTGCGAAGAGCCGTGCGACGCCAATCGGTCGCCTCACTGGTATCAGTATGATACCATCGTATCGAGAGGAACGTGATGCCCAACGTGCTGGTGCGCGACTTGGACGCTGAGGTGCTCGAGCAGCTGAAGGCCGCGGCCAAGGCGAACCGGCGTTCATTGCAGGCCGAGATCCATGACGTCCTGCGCCGCGCGAGTACTCGAAATCTCGCACAGACCCGCCGTCTCTCGGCGCGCTGGCTGAAGCGCTTGAGCCGCTCGGGCCATTCGGATAGCGCCAAGCTCATTCGCGAGGATCGCGACGCGCGGTGAGCGTCTTCGTCGTTGACGCGAGCCTGGTCATCAAGTGGTTCGTTCCGGAGATCCACTCCGAGGCCGCGCGGCGATGGCTCAGCGCATCACATGACTACGTTGCGCCCGATCTCCTGTTTTCGGAGGCAGGGAATGCCGTCTGGAAGAAGGTGCGACGGAAGGAATTGGACGTAACGGAAGCGCGGCAACTGGTCGTGGACCTGACGCACGTTGCCGTGGACACGGTTGCGACCCGGAGTTTGCTTCAAGACGCTCTCACCGTGGCGCTCACCGCCGGCATGACCGTCTACGACGCGATGTACTTGACGCTCGCCGCCCGACTCGAAACCGAGGTGATCACCGGCGACGACCGGCTCGCCGACAAGGTCGCGGAGCATCCGCTACTCGTTCAGCATATCCGGCGACTGCAGGACTTCGTCGATTAGCGCTCCTTAGGAGGAACGATGCGTCACGTACTTGCGGCGATGCTTGCGGTCGCGTTCCTGGGTGCGCTTTCCAGCGCGCAAAGTCCGTTGCCGCGGACCTTCGACATTTACGTCATCGACGTTGAAGGGGGCGAGGCGACGCTGTTCGTCTCGCCGTCCGGCGAGTCGCTGCTCGTCGATACCGGGTGGCCAGGCTTCGACGGGCGTGACGCCGACCGGATTCTTGCTGCCGCGAAGCACGCAGGGATCGCCCAAATCGACCACCTCGTCATCACCCACTATCACGCGGACCATGCTGGCGGAACTGCCCAGCTCGCGGCGCGCCTGCCAATTCGACACTTTGTCGATCGAGGGCCCGACGCCAGCGAGGACGAACGCGCGCAGTACGACGCTTACTCACCGGTTCGGGGCAGGGGTCGTAGAACGGAAGTCAAGGCAGGCGACGAGATCGCAATGGGCGGACTCGGTGCGCGCGTGATCGCTGCCGGCGGTTCGGTTTTGAAAGCACCGCTGCCGGGGCAAGGCGCCTCCAATCCCTATTGTGCGGATTTCAAACCCCAGGGAGCTGACATCACGAGTCGGGCGGCCGACGGCGGGGACAGCCGTTCGTTGAGCCTCTTCCTGACTTACGGCCGGTTCAAGACAGTGATTATGGGAGACCTGACCTGGAACAAGGAGTTCGAGCTGATGTGCCCGGCGAATCCGCTGGGAGATGTGGATGTCTACCTGGTGTCCCACCATGGTTCGGACACTTCAGGCTCTGCCGTCCTCGTCCATGCACTTCGACCGCGGGCCGCGATCATGAACAACGGCCCGAGGAAGGGAGGGGCGATTCAGACTTTCCAGATTCTCGGCCGGCTGCCGGGCTCAGTCGACCTGTGGCAGAACCACTACTCGGTTCCGGGCGGGCAGGAGCACAACCGCCCGGAGGTGTTCATAGCGAACCTCGACGAGGGGGCACCCGTTCCAGGTTCAAAACCGGGCGCCGCCCCCGTTCACACTGGAGCATCGCATTGGATCAAGGTTGCTGCTCGAGCGGACGGTAGCTTCACTATTTCGAACAGCCGGACAGATTTCTCGAAGCAGTACCCGCCACGCTAGTAGTCGCATTCGAGGGAGGTCGGACTGCGGACGCTCGGGCGCATTCGACGCGACCAGCCAGTTCGACAACATCATCGTCGCGATCGAGAGCCGACCCCACGCTCGCTCCCTCAGGAGCCGAGGCGCGCCCTGAGGAATAGCGTGAACCCATAGGGCGACGAGCCGTACGCCTCGTGCAGTCCAGGTGGCAACCCTGCGATGCTTCCATTCAGCCCGATGCCGGTCCGAAAGGAGCCGTCGAACGGCAAGTCGAAGATGTAGCCAAGCGTCGCGCGGCTGACCGCGTAGCGCGTTGCGTGCCGAGGGTCGGCCGGTGGAAACAGGTCGTCCTTCTGAGCGCTCTCGAGGCGGGCATAGAGCGTGTGCCAGAGCTCGATGTTAGCGGTGGACTCAACCAGCAGACCGTTCTGAATCGCGGGTGCGCTTCCCGCGGCGGCTCCCGGCGCGGCGGCAACGTGCACGTGCCCATCCACCGGAGGCGCGCTCCCGTTGCCGCCGTCTGTCGGCTGGATCGCGCTTCCCCGTTTGTTCCGGCCCCACGCCGCCGTCGTCTGCCAGTTGCCCCGAACGAGGGGCTGGTTGAAGGTCACCGACGCCGTCATCCGCAGCACGTCGAGTCCCGGATGCAACTGCTCGGGGCTGTCGACGTGAGCAGCGCTCCATTGCACGGACCAGTTGGAGTGGGGGTTCATGGTGAGGCGGCCCGCCAACGAGTTCAGACGCGGCGTTTGGAACCCCCATCGCTTCTGGTCGGGCTCGCGGCCGTTGAAGGCGCCCAACTCCAGTTTCAAGCCCTGGGCCGTGGCGATGCCCACAGTGACCACGCCGTGGGCGATGTGAGTGGAATCCAGGAAGTGATGGCTGATTGGAGGAAGCGGGCTGCCGAGCGCCGAGGGCCGATGCATGAAGGCCGAAGGACCGATCGGTGGTTCTCCCACTGGAGCGAGGTAGATGAAAAACGAGCTCCCCGCTGCAAGACCGCGGCTCCAGGTCGCAGCCAGCTCCATCAGCATGTCATGCGGATGCTGCCTGTCGACGAGCGGTGTGAGACCGTCGGCGGTCTCTCCGGTCTGGAGCAGAAAGGGATAGCCGGTCGAGCCCATCGCCGGCTCTCCGGTGATCATCGCTCGCAACCCGAGAGCACCGTGGGGCAGGCCGCGCCGCGCCGACACCATGACCATGCCGGTGGCAAAGCTGCCCTTGTCGCCCCGGGGTCCTGATTCGCTCGTGTACATGCCGTTGATGAAGCCGTGCGCCATGAACGACCAGCTGCCCGAGCCGAAATGAAGACCGGGCATCGGCGACGAGTCCGGCTGCCAGGCTGTCCCCGAGACCTCCCGGTTCACGGGGTAGGACCCGTACAGCGCGCCACTCGGGGCATGGCTCTGGTCGTCACTTTCGGCGTGGTGAACCACGTCGTCCGCGGGGGCCTGCCCCTCTGGCGTCTGAGCGCCGGCATTGCCCGCACAGGCGGCAATCACGATGAGCACTACGACCCTGATCGGCATTTGCGGAGGGCGCTCAGACGCACCGCTTCCTGCTTGCGCATCGCCTCAGCGATCGCCGCGCTGACGATCAAAGCCACTACGGATCTTCTGGAACCGGAACCACCATGCCCGGCGTCGAAACGCCTGGGGGAACTTGCCCCGCGGGCGGACGTTGGCCGAAAAAGGTGGCAGGCGGCTGTTGCGTTGCCGGCGGCTGTTGCGTTGCCGCGGCTCCCGTTGGTGGACGGCGAGTTCGGATTCGAGATCGGCATCACCACACTTGGCGGTTCGTCGTCCACATCCGTATCGTCGTCGACCGGTACAGTTCCTGGCTGTCCGGGTACACCGGCGGCCGTTGCACGGGCAGAGCCCTGCCCCGCTGCGGAGACGCTGGTTGGGGCGCCGGGGCAGGCCGCGTTGGCGAGCTCGTCGGCATGACGAGAATGCGATCGTACCGCGATCCGCTAAACAGCGCCGCTGATCGCGGCGACACGACATATCCCGCGACCGACCGCAGGATAATCTCGAGCGCCTGTTCTTCAGAGGTGCCGGTCAACTCGAGCGTGATGGGCCCTCCCGGCACGCGGTCGCCGTTGACGATCGTCGTCACGCCGACGAGGGCCCATTCGGCGAGGATATCTCGCACCGTGGCGTTGGTCGCCTTGAGCCAGACCTGGCCGTTTTCGATTCGCAGCTGCACGTCGGCCCGTGCTGCCGCGGGTGCTGCGAGGATTGCGACGCCGACCAGAAGCGCAGTCGAGGATCGCATTGGTCAAGTATACGCACCGTTCCGCGGTCGTCCAAGCGCGGCCGCACTGTCGCTCACTACCGGGGTCTGACGAGAGAGAGCCAGTTTGTGACAACAATCAGTGGTGCTGGCGCGGGAGACCCGAGCGGAACTGACATCAGAATCCGCGCACCATCCGACGCGACCTGGTATGGGCGGGCCGTCACCACGTCGTTGAACCCGACGATGAGTTCGGCGCGCCGGAATAGGGCAACACTACCCGTCACCGTGAACGGCGGGCCGGGAGCCACGCTCGCTCGCATCAACGTTCCGTCGGCCATCAAGTAGAAGAGCGATCGCCCGTCTGCGCTCCATTGTGGATACCGGCCTCCGTCGGGTGATATCAGCCAGGTCGTGTCAGGGCGCTCGAATGACCGCACATAAACGTCCCAATGCTTCGAGTTATCCGCGGCAGCGTAGGCCAGCCAACGGCCGTCCGGAGAGAGTCTGGGGTCGGTTTCATCAAGGCGAGAGGCCACTGGATATGTGGCGGCGCCGCTTCCCACCACGGTCCCGAAGACGTCATATCCCGTTCCGGGGCGCATTGCCGTGCCGAGGATTCGCCGGCCATCGGTGGACCAGTCACCCGCCCACGATTCGACCGGCGGGCTGAACAGGATCCCCCCTTGTCCTGTCCATCAGCGGAGGCGACACGCGCGAGCGGGCCGGCGCCAGCACTGTAGGCCAGTGTCTTTCCGTCCGGGCTCCAGACAGGGGATTGGCCCTGCACGACCCTCGACACCGTCCCGTTCGCCACGTCCATGCGCACGATCGCGCCACCATCGCCGCCCTCCGCAAGCCGATCGAGCAACACGTAGCGGCCGTCACGCGAGAGAGCAAGATTCCGATACGCACCAGGATCGCCAAGACGTCTTGACTCTCGGCCCGCGCGGTCGTACCAGACGAGCTGGCTGAGACCGCCGTACGTCGCAGCTACTGACCGGTACACGAGCACGCCTGCGGGAGAGGCGTCGTACGCAGACCGTCCTGGCACCGGGTTCTCCACATCTTCTGCGATCCGGACCGGTTCTCCGGTCAGCTCCAGCCGCTCAGTGTCGAAGGGCTGCGCCATGAGCGTGCCGTTGCTGTTATCGAGGTACAAGAGGTGCCCGGCCGCATACGTCGCACGAAGGGGTCCGTTGACATGGGTCTGCTGAGGTGCGATCACGGTGACCATCGCGGGCAGGATGCGCTTGGATTCGGTGGTGTCGAGTCGACCGACATAGACGCCGGGCTCGCCCCCCGCCAGCTGCATGTGCATGTACAGGTAGTGCCGTCCGTCAGGCAAAAAGTGCGGGTAGGCCTGAATGGCCGGGCCCTGCCCTTCAAGGCGCGTCACCGGCGTCGCGACACCACCAGCGGCAGAAATGCGCTTCAAGCCCGCCGGCGAGGATCGTGCTGAGGGGATCGACTCGTCGGCAAACAGGATCACACCGTCCGCATTCCAGGTGCCCCCGCCACCGATGCCGCTGACACTCAGAATCCGAACGGTCCGCGTCCCAAGGTCGACGACCTTGAGCTTGTGATCAGCAAAGAAGCCGACCGAACCGCTGTCCGGTGACCAAAACGGCTGGAGGGCGCCTTCGGTGCCCGCCACTCGCTGGGTAGTCAATCTTTCGAGCGAGCGGATCCACAGCGAACGCTGCCCGGCGACGTCGTCCGCCGTGAACGCCAGGCGCCGCCCGTCGGGTGAGACGGTGAACATCGGATCGTACGAGGTGCCCGGCGGTGGCGGCACCTCGAAACGATAGACCGGACCATCGTTCGCCTGCGGGCGGAGCGGCGCAACGAACGCAATGCTTCCGCCGATCGCGGCAAACGCCAACGCCGCGACGAGCCAGCCGATCGCTCGCCGGCCCCTCGATGGAAATGACGGCTGCGGATCCTCGACTGCCCTGGATTCCTCGAGCCACCGGAGCTGCTTCGCCAGATCAGCGGCGCTCTGCCAACGGTCCGCTGGAAGCTTGCCCAGGCATTGTGCGACGGTCCAGTCGAGCGCTGAGGGTGCGTCGGGGCGGGCGTCGCTGAGAGGGCTCGGGACGCGATCGAGCACCGCGGCAACGACGCCCGCGGGGCTGTTCGCTGCAAAGGCGCATCGACCCGTGAGCATCTCGTACAGGATGGCGCCGAGGGAAAAGATGTCGGCGCTGCCGTCGACCGACTTCCCCTGGAGCTGTTCGGGCGCCATGTATTGCAGCGTGCCGAGAATCATTCCGGGTGTCGTCAGCCCATCTGGAGGACCACCTTCGATGAATGCACCGAGCGGGCGCAGCGCGGCGAGGCCAAAGTCGAGCAGCTTCACACCATGCGCGGTGATCATGATGTTGGCGGGCTTGAGGTCGCGGTGGACGATGCCTTGTCGATGCGCCGCAGCGAGGGCCTCGGCCGTCTGCGCGGCGTACTGGATCGCATTGACGATCGGCAGCGGCCCGCCCTCGAGAAGGGCGGCGAGCGACTCGCCTTCAGCGAGCTCCATCACCAGGAACGCCACTCCTTCGTGCTCTCCGACATCGTGCAGCGTGCAGATGTGCGGATGATTCAGCACTGACGTGGCGTGGGCCTCGCGCTCGAACCGGAGGCGCCCCTCGGAGCTGGCGGCCAGATGAGCGCTCAGGTGCTTGAGAGCGACGAGACGATCCAGACGCGTGTCCCGCGCCCGATAGACCGCGCCCATACCGCCGACACCAATGAGCGAGAGGATCTCGTACGGGCCGAGAAGAGTCCCCGGGGCGAGGGTCGCCGACGGAGAGCCGTCGGTAATGGCCTGCAGGGCGTCGACGAGAATCGCGGGATCGAGTGGCGGTGGAAATTCACCAGGCCACTGCTGTGCCTCGAGGTAGGGTCTGACGTCCTCCACGCCGACACCTGCAGCCCGACATGCCTCGACGAGCGCGTCCGGGCGCTGCTTCAGATCGAGGTCTCGGACACTGTCAAGCACGGCGCCAATGCGTCGCCAGGTGTCGGCATCGAGTCCGGGCCGATCGTGTCGAACCGATGACATCGTGAGCCAGCCTGTACCTGCGGCAGGCGACGGACCGCTCAGTGCAGCGCGCGGTACAGGAAGGCTCGTGCCTTCTGCCAATCGCGTTTCACAGTGCGCTCCGAGACGTCCAGCGCCACCGCGATTTCGTCCAGTTCGAGACCCGCGAAGAATCGCATCTCCACGATTCGCGCCTGCCGCTGGTCGAGCGTCTCGAGCTGCGACAGCGCTTCGTCAATCGTGATCACATCAACCACTCGCGCCGCCGGGGCGATCATCCGACCGCCGACCGCAGAGTCCAGCGGGAGCGCAACGCCCCCATCTCGTTTACGAGCCTGGCGGCGCCGAACGTCGTCGACAATGACATGACGCATCGCTCTTGCAGCCAGGGCCAGTAAGTGGTGGCGATTCACCACGTCCTGGGACGAGCGATCAGCCCACCGTATGTAGACCTCGTGAACGAGCACGGTTGGCGCAAGCGTCTGCCCAGGGCGGAGCCTTGCCAGTTGCCGGCGGGCGAGCAGACGAAGATCGTCGTACGCGAAGGAAAAGAGCTCGTCCACCGCTCGTGGATCGCCTTCTCGCCAGGCAAGGAGCAACTCGTCGAAACGCGTGGAACGCGCAAGTACGGTCATGTGCTTAACAGGGCGAAGCCACGGTTCAGTTAGAACGTATCACGCGTGTCCGACGCGTCGCTCTGCGGTCGAGGTGGCAGTCGAAGTCAGTACTTTCAAGCACTCGGTGTGCCAATGCCTCGGCCCACCACGCTCCGACGTCGAGCGGCCTTTGGTTGGACGAGCGCGGAATGCGACATCGATGTAGGACTTACATTCCAGACCCGTATGTAGGAAAGACACGTACATAGGCAGGAACGACGCTGTTGCGCGAACGGGTCGCATGAGGCGACATGACGTCTCATCTGTCGAGATTGGTAAGGTCCTTGATACGCTCGGACCACTGGGTCCAGGGAGATCTGGGCTCGTGTTAGTCTAACGCCGCCCGCTCCTCCGCAGTTGTGTCAGGCCATTGGGAAAGGCATCAAGTATGTCCCGGAGGCACACGATTGCCATCAGCGATCAGAGGTCCGGCGCCGAACGGCGCGTCACGATATCACTGCGTGCAGCACTCGCGACGCTCGGCGTGTTGCTCGCATTGCCGGTGTTCGTCGGGATCGGTGCGGCATGGAAGATAAGGACTGATACGCAGCGGTTGAATGCGCGATACCGTGCCCTCGACATTGAGCGAGCGAACTATCGCGCGGCGACGGAAGGGTTAGCCAGACGCATCGAAGCGCTTCAGCCGTCGACTCTTGTTCACGATGACCGTTCGTCCGTGTCTGCCGGAAACGAGCAGGACACCAGGCCAGCGTCGCCTGTGCGGGGCAGTCCGGCTTCGCCTGCGCCGCAGGAGCCGGTGACCTCTTCCATTCAACCATCTTCTCCTGCGCCTGCGCTGCCGGAGCCGGCGACCTCCTCCATTCAAGGGTCAGCGTCCACGCAAACGTCAGAGTCAGCGTCAGTGACGGGGGTGTCTCCATCGGCCACTGTCGGAGGCGACGCCGTCGCTCGTGATTCCGCAAAGCCCAACGAGCCGCGGCAATTGATCGAGACACTGATGATCGAGACCCTGACTCGGCTGAGCCAGCGGCGCGCGCTGGCCGAAGAGGCGAACGCGCCAACTCTGGCAACTCGTCCGTATCAGGACGGGGCTGTCCTCGAGACGGAGGCGAGACAGCTTGCGAAGAACGGACGCACGTCCGACGCGTTGCTGCGCGCGATGGCGGCCGACGCGAGATTTCGCATCGCCGAATCCGAGGCTCGCGCGGAAGCGGCGGCGCGAGAACGCGGGCGCCCCGCGGACGCGACGCCCGAGCGCCCGCGGCTGGCGGAAGCACCCTCTGTCGAGGCGGCCAATTGGCGTCCAGTCGAACCGGCCCGACCCACTGCTGCGTCAGCTGAGACGGCCGAGGTCGAAAAGACGATTCGTGGCGTGATCGGTCAATACATGAGCGGACTGGAAAGCCAGAACCTCGTTGCCCTGAAGAAAGTCTGGCCCTCGCTCGGCGGCAATCAGGAAAAGGCCCTGCGAACCGAGTTTGCCCACGCCCGTACCGTTCAGGCCCTGTTCCACAATCCGCAGATGACCATCAACGACGACACAACGACCGTGACGGGTCTACGGGACTACCGCCTCGAAACGCAAGACGGCCAGAACCTGTTCACGACGACGAGAACCACGATCACGCTGCGGCGGGTCGACGGCGTGTGGCTGATCCAACAAGTGGTTCACAGTCCATGACACGTCCTTCCCGGTTCGGTGCGTGGCCCCGCCGGGTTGGAGTGACGTCGATCGTCGCGATGTCCGTGATGGCTGCTCCGTCAGTCCTCTTCGCACAGGCCAGCACCGAAGCCAGGGGACTGGTCACCCTTATCGGGCAAGTCTTCGGACCGCGCGGGCTCATCGTCGACAGCGCCGCCGCGCTCCTGGATGGATCGACCCATTCGGCTCACTTCAACAGCGACTTCCAGACGAACTTCCGCAGATTCAACATCGCGCTGGCGAGTCAGTTGTCGGCGCTTCCACTGCCATCGCCGGCCTCCGGCTTCACCTATCGCTTCGATGCCGAGACCGGCACCTTCGTTCGATCGACGCAGAGCTTCGGACCCATACTCGCAGAGCGGGCGGAAACGATCGGCGGGCGGAAGACGGTGTTGGGCTACAACCTTCAGGTGTATTCGTTCGACTCGCTGGACGGGGTCGACCTGCGTCACGTGCCCGCGGTCTTCACGCACGATGATGCGCAGCTCGGGGGCCCCCGTACCGACGTGGTCGTCACCGACAATGCGATCAAGCTCACCATCCTCCAGTACACCGGCCTCGTGACGTTTGGCGTGACCGATCGATTCGACGTGTCGTTCGCGGTCCCGCTCGTCAACACCCGTCTTGCGGTCTCGTCGACTGCCGTCATTCATCGCTTCGGGACGGCCCCGGCGGACGCGGTGCATTTCTTCTCCGATCCGTCGGCCCCCGGCGGAATCGGGGATCTCCGGGAGTTTGCCGCGAGTGGCACGGCGACTGGCATAGGGGACATCCTGGTAAAAACGAAACACACCGTGGCGCGGCGGGGCCTGTACGGTTTCGCCGCCGGCGCCGAGGTGCGCATTCCAAGCGGCAACGAACTCGATCTGCTCGGATCGGGCGCCTGGGGTGTCAAGCCGTTTGCGGTCCTCTCGTACGCGTTCAAGGGCTTCGCCCCACATGTGAATGTTGCGTACCAATGGAACGGGAGCAGCGTGCTGGCCGGCGACCCATCGAGGCAGATCGCCGATGACCTGCCGGATCGCTTCCATTTCACAGCCGGGTTTGACGCCGGGATCAACGAACGTCTGAGCGTAGCGGTCGACTTCCTCGCCGAGCGCGTGCTGGGTTCGCCGCAGCTTGAGATCACTTCGTTCGCCGCCAGTGGCGATCTGGGGAGGGCGGTCTTTCAGAACATCATGTTCAATACCAGGTCCTATGCCATTCTCAATGGAGCCGCAGGGATGAAGTTCGCGTTGCGCAACAGCCTGCTCGCCAACTTCAACATCCGATTCTCGGCGGGCATGGACGGGCTCGCTGATCGCGTGACACCGCTGCTGGGTATCGAGTACGGGTTCTGAGTGTCGCAG
Organism: uncultured Acidobacteriota bacterium; assembly: GCA_963825245.1. Classification (GTDB taxonomy): domain Bacteria; phylum Acidobacteriota; class Vicinamibacteria; order Vicinamibacterales; family CAVVIG01; genus CAVREM01. The sequence goes on along the minus strand of CAWGSJ010000003.1, from coordinate 27,606 downwards.
CCACGTGGGAGTGCCTGGCGTATCGGTCGCGTCCGCCCGTAGCTCAGTTCGATAGAGCACCCGCCTTCTAAACCAAGCCACTCCGGTCGACTGCGGACTTCGAACCGCTGGCTGCTCAGCAATACGCCCCCTCGAATGACCCTTGTTGTGCTTCGTTTGCGGATCTCAGTACATCCGACAGAGGGATCCGCGCGCTCGTTTTTCGCGAGCGCCGATCGACGGTTCGCAATTCGCCACGCCACTGGAGGTGTGTATGCCTCGGCCAATCTGGAAAGGGATCTTCGTGCCGTTCGCCTTCGTCTGGGTGGTCGTCATGCTGCTCCACGCGTCCGTGTCGTCGCAGTCGTTCGATCGAGCGCGTGACCCCGGCGTGCGCGGCGGGGAGGCGGGTGCGGGCGGACCCATCGGCGGACTGTCTGCGAATGAACTGGCGTTCTTTCAATTGGGCCTCGAGGACTTCGACGAAGCGGAAGAGGTCGACGAGGGCCTGGGACCGAGAATGAACCTGGACGGCTGCAGCGGTTGTCACGCGCAGCCCGCGATTGGCGGCACGAGTCCGGCGGAAAATCCTCAAGTGGCCTTTGCGTCCAAGGACGGCGGCGACGACAGGGTGCCGTCGTTCATCAGGTTGCACGGCCCGGTCCGCGAAGCGCGATTGGTCCGGAATCCCGATGGCACGGCCGACGGCGGCGTCGCCGCGCTCTTCACGATCACGGGCCGGGAGGGCGCCGATGGCTGCCGCCTCCAACAGCCGGACTTCGCGGCCGAGCTCGCCAGACGCAATGTGATCTTCCGGACTCCCACGCCGGTCTTCGGCGCCGGTTTGATCGAACAGATCGAAGACGCGGCCATTCTGGCCAACCTGGCCGCCAATTCGAGCACAAAGCGCGAGCTGGGGATCCGGGGCCGCGCGAATGTGGCGGTCTCCGGCCGCACGATCTCGGGCGCGCCCAACCGGAACGGGAACGACGGCACGATCACGCGCTTCGGCTGGAAAGCGCAGAATGTTTCGCTGCTCCTCTTCTCGGGCGAGGCGTACAACGTCGAGATGGGCATCACCAACGAGCTCTTCCAGAACGAGCGGGAACAGAACCCCGACTGCTCTTTCGCGACCGTGCCCAATGACGTGCAGAACATGGATGCCCTCACCGCGCTCACGGGTGTGACGGCGATCCAGAACTTCGCCAATTTCCAGCGTCTCCTCGCGCCGCCGACTCCCTCGTCGAACCGACCCGGAGGGGCGTCATCGATCGCGAGAGGGCGCGACGCGTTTGAGAGCACGGGATGCGCCTTGTGTCATACGCCGACGCTCCGCACCAGCGATAACACGACCGTCGCCGCTCTCCGCAACAAAGCGGCGAACCTCTTCTCCGACCTGCTGGTTCACGACATGGGCGACAGGCTGGCGGACGGGGTTTCGCAGGGGCAGGCCGGACCGCGTGACTTCAGGACCGCGCCGCTCTGGGGGCTCGGCCAGCGCATCTTCTTCCTGCACGACGGGCGCACCACGGACCTCGGAGAGGCCATCCGGGCGCACTCGAGCACCGGCTCGGAAGCCAACGGAGTGATCGAGAAGTTCAACGACCTCCGCGAGAGCACGAAGCAGGACCTGTTCAACTTCCTGCGCTCCCTCTAGCCACGGTCGGTCAGTCGCTCCTCAGCGCGCGCGCCGGGTCGATGGACGCGGCGCGCCGCGGTCCTCATTCTTCAGCACGCTGCTAGTCTATAGTCTAGAGAATTGTAAGACGTGCGTGCATCCCGGGTTCACGCAGTCAGATCGGCCATTTCCTGACCGAGGGGCGAAGCCCCTCGGATAAGACTTGATCTCCAGCCGTTCATTCGTCGCACTTAGACACCGCGATTTTCGGCTGCTGTGGGTTGGCCTGCTCCTCTCGTTCACAGGCTCGTTCATGCAGAACGCGGCGATCCTGTGGCACGTCTCGTTGCTGGTGCCTCCGGAACGAAAAGCCCTCGCGCTCGGGTTCGTGGGACTCGTGCGCGTCGTGCCGATCATCGTCTTCTCCCTGATCAGCGGTGTGGTCGCCGATGCGCTCGACCGTCGTCGCCTGATGCTGATGACCAACCTCGCGGCGGCAGTGGTTGCGGTGGCGCTGGCATTCCTGAGCCTGCGCGGCTTGACCGCCGTCTGGCCGCTCTACGTGCTCGCGGCGATCGGCGCGTCTGTCGGCGCGTTCGACCTCCCGGCGCGGCAGGCCCTCGTGCCAAGCCTCGTGCCGCGCGAGCACCTGCCGAATGCCATTGCCCTCAACTCGATCATGTTTCAGCTGGCGTCGGTCGCGGGGCCGTCCGTGGGAGGATTGCTGATCGCTGCCGAAGGCGTCTCGTCCGCCTACATCGTCAACGCCCTGTCGTTCGTGTTCGTCATCGCCGCGCTGTTGATGATGCGTCACGAACCCTCCTCGACATCACCAACGGACGTCAACGCCGGCACAAAGGCTGACCTGTCGCTTCGTGCCGCGCTCGAGGGCTTGCGGTTCGTGTTCCGCTCGCCGCTCATCCGCTCGACGATGGTGCTGGATTTCCTCGTGACGTTTTTCGCGTCGGCCACGGCGCTGTTGCCGATTTACGCGCAGGACATCCTGCGCGTCGGCCCACGAGGTTACGGCTGGCTGTTCGCCGCTCCTTCGATAGGCGCACTGGTGACGAGCGCCGCGATGGTGCCGCTGACCGAGCGCATCGACCGGCGGGGTGAGACGCTGATCTGGGCGGTCGTCGGCCACGGCATCGCGACGATCATGTTTGGCGTGTCCACCGGCTTCTGGCTCGCGTTCGTTGCGCTCGCACTCACCGGTGCAACCGACACCGTCAGCATGGTGATCCGCAACATCGTGCGCCAGCTCGAAACGCCCGATCACCTGCGCGGACGAATGACAGGCGTGAACATGGTCTTCTTCGTCGGCGGCCCGCAACTCGGCGAATTGGAAGCCGGTCTGGTGGCGAACTGGTGGAGCGCGCCGTTCTCCGTCATCACGGGTGGAATCGGCTGCCTTTTTGCGACTGCCTGGATTACCGCGACGACACCGGCGCTGCGCCGCTATCGGACCCCCGGCAGTAGTACGTAACTCGCAACTGAATCGCGTGCCGACCCTAAAAGGTCGGCCTACGGACTCACGCGTTGAAGTTCAATTCGAGCCCCGGCCGCGGCCAGCGCGCCTTCACCAGCCTGCCGGTCCCCGACAGCGTGATGTATGCGTCGCGCATGTCGGGACCTCCGAAGCAGATGTTCGTGGTGAGGACGTCCGGGAAGGCGACGTGCTCGTACTCGCCGGCCGGCGAGAAGATCGTGATGCCGCCGTTGAAGATCGTGGCGGAGCAGATCTGTCCGTCGGCCTCCACGGCGAGACTGTCGAGCGGCTGCTGTCCGGGCAGCGTGCACACGATGCGGCCGCGGCCGTGGCGCGCCGGATCGAGGGCGCCCGGCGACGCGAGGTCGAAGGCCCAGAGCCGTCCCGTGTCCGTCTCGTTGCAATAGACGGTTTTCTCGTCCGGGGACAGGCCGACTCCGTTCAGGGAGACATAGTTGTACGAAACCTCGGTGATGCTCGAACCGTCGGGCCGGGCGTAGTACAGGCCGCTGATGTCGCGGTGCCGCGGGAAGTGCTTGCCGAGATCGGTGAACCAGAAACTGCCTTGCTTGTCGAACACGATGTCGTTCGGCCCCGACAGGCGATTGCCGTTCACCGAGTCGTAGACGCGTTCGAACGACCCCGTCGCCAGGTTCACGCGCTCGATGCGGCCGGTCGAGTAATCCTTAGCGCTGCCGGCGGGCACGAGCAGGCCGTTCCACTGCCGCCACTCGAAACCGCCGTTGTTGCAGAGATACACGGCCCCGTCCGGACCGATGGCGGCGCCGTTGGGCCCTCCGCCAAGGTGGGCGATGACCTCGGTCCGGCCGTTCCACGCGCGAGTCAACGTGCCGCGCGCGATCTCGACGAGGATCACCGAGCCATCCTGCATGGCGATCGGACCTTCGGGAAACTGCAATCCTTCCGCAATGACTTCGAACTCCAACAGGCCCTCTCGACCGATCGGTCTCCGGCGCCGCCCTGGCGCAGACGGGAGTTCCGACCGCGGGGACTTTATATCAAGGCGTCCGTTGCGGCGCTGACCGAGCGAGTTGCGAAGGTGGGCCCACGAAAGGCAGGCCTAAAGGCAGCCTAAAGGCCTGCACTACGCGCTAAGTCCACACCGCGTCGGGATCCAGTCCGAGCTTCTCGACGCGATAATCCTGGTACGGGCCGTCGGGCAGAAACACCATGTAGATCTCGTGCGCGATGTGCACGAGCCTGCGCGTGCAGTACTCCCATTCACCGCGGACGACGGTCAATGAGAGGGACACGCCGGCGGGACGCGACGCCAGACGCAGACGACCCTTGGCAGGATCGACGCGTCGATGCGGCGGCAGCTCGGCCGAGGTGAACTGCCGCGTGAAGCGGCGCAGCTCTCCGAGCATCGGGGTGCGCGCGGGGATGGCAGGCAGCACCGCTGGAAACGAGACCGTCCGCGTGGCCCGATCGACGATCAGGCGGAACGTGCGGCCGTGGTGCCACACCATCGTGAACGCCGTCTGCGCTCCCCGCGGAGTGCCCGCGCCGAGGCTGCGGAACACGCCGCGGTCGACGATACCCCCGCAGGATCGTCTCGACGGCGCCAGCCGGGTTGACCCGCCGCGCCGTTCGACGCGGCCCGCGCGTGGGCATCAGTGCTGGAAACCGGTGATGCCGGGCTCGAACCCCATGCCGCCGCCCGGCGGGTACTCGCGCGCTGAACTGAATTCCTTCTTCGCCTGCACGTTGATCAGCGCCGGCAGCCCCTGCTTCGACGCGACGTCGTACGCCTGCTGCAGCGCCGCGCGCAACTCTTCCGGCGTCCGCACGTACGCGCCGAACGCGCCGAGGTTCTCCGCGATCCGGTCGTAGCGGATGTTCTCCTGGAAGAGATGCAGGTGCACCGATCGCGGGAGTCCGGCCGTCGATGTCCACGTGCCCCAGCAGTTGTTGTTGTAGACGAGGGTGATCAGCGGGACCTTGTACTTCACCGCCGTATCGAGCTCCATGAGCGTGAATCCCATGCCGGCGTCGGTCGTGAGGCAGACGCTCGGTGCTCCTTTGTAGGGCTGCTGAGGTCCGGTTCCGTCCTTGGCCGCGGTCGCCGCGCCGATCATCATCGCCATGTCGGGACCGATTGCGCCGAACTGGTACGGGCAGACGATCTCCTGTCCGGCCCGATTGGCGCGAAGGAACGGCACCGTCGTGCGCTGCCACGAGAAGCCGCCCCAGCCGCTGAGCGTCTGCCTGGGATCGATCTTGCCTTTGTAGAGGAAGTCGTTCAGTTCCTTGCCGATCACCGATGGATGCAGCGCGCCGGTTTCGGCGCTCCACTTCACGCCGTTCTGGTGATTGCGCGCCAGCTCCTCCTCGTAGGTCTTGCGGGCCGCCGCGACCTCCGCGACCCACGCCTCGCGGCTGCGACGCGGCAAGGCGTTGGCGAGCGCCTCGAGGAACGCGAGCTCGTCGCCGACCACGCCGAGCTCGAGCGGCCAGTTGCGCCCCAGATCGCCGCCTTCCGGATGGACGCGGACAGCCTTGATGTCGGGGTTGACGCGATATTCGCTCGGGCTCGGCATCGAGTACTGCCCGACGAAGACGATCAGGTCGGCGCTCATGAACGCGCGCGGCGAGAGGCTCGCGGACAGCCGATGATCGTCGGGGAAATGACCCCGCATCGGACCGCTCGTCACCACCGCGATGTCGTTCTTCTCCACCGCGGTCAGAAGCGGTGCCCACGCCTTGCGATGGAACACGCCGTGGCCGGCGATGAGCAGCGGCCGCTCGGCCTTGGCGATGAGGTCGACCACCTTCGCGACGTCGGCGGCTGACGGCACCGCGCGCGACTCGCTGCGGTACTTGGAGCGGTCGTAGTAGTCGGTCAACTGGCCAGCGTCCTTGAAGCGTGTGCGCGCCACCTCGCCAGGAAAGTCGAGGTGCACTGGACCCGGAACGCCGGTCTTGAGCTGCCGGAACGCATACGCCCCGTACTCGTGCACGCGGTTGGGCAGGATCATCCGCTTGCCGTACTTCTTGATGCCCTCGGTAATCGGCTGCTGGTACATCGCCTGGATGCCGGTCTCGCGGTCCTCGCTGGTCAGCTGCACGTTGCTCGCGAGGACGAGCAGCGGGATCCGCGCGTAGTACGCCGACGCGATGCTGGTGATCATGTTGGTGAAGCCCGGACCCTCGGTGCCCGAGCACGCCACCACTTCGCCGGTGGCGCGCGCGTAGCCATCCGCCGCCGCGGCCATCGTCCCCTCGGTCCGTCCGCCGTAGCTCGGAATGCCCGGCCGCGGCAATCGCGTGCGTGACGGTGTAGTTGCCCGGGCAGCAGAACATCGCCGCGAGCCCCTCGTCCTTGCACAGCTTCGCGAAGACGTCGGCGCCCATCATCCCGTTGCCGTCGAACGCGGGCGCGAGCGGCGCCTCGCCGAGCGCGGCGGGAATCTCCGATGGAATCCTCAAGGACGGAATCGACGCGGCGGCCTGCGCCGCGAGATCCGCGGGACGCAGGACAGCCGCGGCGGCCGCCGCCACTGGCGCGGCGCCAGCGAGGAACTGACGGCGAGTCGGAGACGTCTTTTCGTTCATGTGTTCGTCCTCAATACTCGGTCCGGCTAAAGCCGGACACTACGTCCGGGTCCGGCTAAAGCCGGACACTACTTGCCGGACGCTACCTGGCCGGCCAGAGGCTGCGCACGAAGTTGACGAGATGCCACAGATCGTCCTGCGAGACCACCTCGGTTTTGAACGGCGGCATGGCGAGGCCTGCGCCGTCGCGGATGCTCCGGAAGACGAGTCCTTCGGAGGTCCCGTTCTTCCACACAGACGGATCGGTCAGGTCGGTGGCGTTGGCCACGACTTCGATCAGCGCTTTGCCGTCGGCGCCGTGGCAGTTGGCGCAGCCGTGCGTCTGATAGAGACGCTTGCCGCGACCGATCGAGTCGGACGTGCTCGGGATCGGGCTCTTCAGCGCCTTTGCCGCATCCACGCTCAACGGCGGCGCGTCGGCAGGGACCTGCTGTGATGCGGCGACATACGACGCGCCGACCATCAACACTATCGCAAGGCTTAGAGGAAGACACCAGCCCCCAGGCTCTAGCCTCCAGACCCTGTCCCTACGGCATCGGATAGCGCGCAATCCGATCCTGGGTGATTGTCCCAATCCAGATCTCCTTGCCGACCTGCAGCGCGACCGTGGAGCTGAAGAACTTCTGGTTTGCCGGATAGCGAATGATCTCCTTGGCCGTCCACGCCTTCGGATCGATCCGCGCGACGACCGACGCGGCGTTGTCGCACACGACCATCAGGCACTTGATCACGGTCGGCGTATCCGGACCGCCGTGGCCGGCCGCGAGCAGCGACCCGTCGGGCTGGAACCGAATGTTGTCCGGCTGGAAGGTCACGTCGACGAATTCCTTGACGATGGGCGTCTGGCCGCGCGACAGCTTGAGGATCTTCCTGGCCGGCCAGTGATTGACGTAGAGCCAGCGTCCGTCAGGGGACGCCTCGATCCCATTCGGGCCGTTGCCTTCGCTGCCCGGGACCATGGAGAACCCGGTCTTCGGATTCCACTCCCAAATCTCGCCGGTGTTGGTCGGATCGGCGCCGGGCGGCGGCTTGACGCGGCGATTGGGATTGGTGGCGGCAAAGCCGCCGCCAGCCAGCGGCGTCACCGAATTGAACGCAGCGGTTTCCGGCGCGATCACGCAGCCGATCCAGGTGAAGGCCGGCGTCGCCGGCCGCGTGTCGATCTCGAACACCTCGATCGACTCGCGGAACCCGTGATGCACCAGATAGATGGTGTGCACGCGATCGGGACCCGGCCTGATCGCCAGCCCGTGCGCACTGAGTTTCTCTTTCTCGCCCGGGTCGACCGGCCCCGGACATTGCGCATAGGTGTTGCGGTCGAGCCGCTCGACCGGCTTCGCCACCGGAAACACCTGAGTGGCCGTGAACGTTTTCGTATTCACGAGCGACACGCCGCCGCGGATGTATCCGGACACGATCACCCAGTCCGATCGCGGCACAGGCACGAGGTCTTCGGGGCTGGGGATGCCGCAGATGAACTGGATCTTGCCGTCGGGCTCACAACCCTTCGGCTGCGTCGCGACGGGCACCGCCGCCAGGACGAGAACCGCTACAAGAACCAGCACTCGCCATTGCATCATGGAGGCTCCGTTTTGAGCGCCAATATACACCTTGGAGGAATCGGAGGTGACGGAGATAACGGATGAACAACGGAGAAACGGAGCAACGGAGCAAGAACGGAGAAGAACACCAACGGGCCATTGACACCCGCCGACCCGAATGCCACGATCCACCGTCCTTCACGGAGACAGGAGAGCATTGATGGTGCGGATCGTCGCGGCCGCCAACCGATCGCGCAAGACGCTTGCGGCAATGCTCACGCTCGTCGGCGGACTGGCGCTGCCCGCGGCGCAAACCCGTCAGGAACCGCCGAAGAACCCGTTCCAGCCAGGTCCGGCCGTCCTCCAGGAGGGCATGGCGGCCTTTCGCGCGAACTGCGCCTATTGCCACGGCATGGACGGCCGCGGCGCGCGGGGTCCTGACCTGACCGGCATCTACGCGTCGGGCGCCAACGAGGAATCGCTGTATCCGCTCGTGCGGGCCGGGGTGCCCGGCACTGAGATGCCGCCCGCCGGTGTGTTTCTCCAGGAACCGGATACCTGGAAAGTGCTGATGTATCTCCGCACGCTGAGCGTGCCTCCAGCCTGCCAAGCCGACCGGCAATGCCGAGAACGGCGAGCGGATCTTCAGGGCACAGTGCAGCAGTTGTCACGTGGTCAACGGACGCGGTGGCGTCCTCGGCCCCGACCTGTCGCGAATCGGCGTCGCGCGGACGCCAGCTGCCCTCACTCGCCAGATCCGCGGCGCGGTCGAAGACTTCCGTCAGGGCTACGAGCCGGTGACGGTCACGACCGCTGAAGGCCGGACGGTGCGCGGCACGCGAAAGGGCGAGGATCTGTTTTCGGTGCAGGTGATGGACTCGACTGAGCGGCTTCAGGGATACGTCAAGACCCAGGTCAAGGCCGTGACGGAGGAGAAACGCTCGCTCATGCCCGCTTACAGCGTGGCCCAGCTGAACGAGAAGGATCTGGCCGACTTGATCAGCTATCTCTGGACACTGCGGGGAGTAAAGTAGCCAGAAAGTGTATGACCTGCGCGGCGAGCGAGCGCGCGAGCGAGCCACGCGAACGGAGTGCGCCGGCGAAGCGGCGCGCGAGAGCGTGTCGGGGAGTACGAGGGGCGAAGCCCCTCGTATAAAGAAATGACTGGAGCATCTATGCGGCGATGGCTTGCGGCGTGCGGTGTGGTGCTGGCGTTCGCGGCGGAGCCCGGCGCACAGCAGAAGCCCGAGGCGGTGACGGCGGACCGGCTGGTGGCCGGCCACAAGGATCAGTCCCAGTGGCTGATGTTCGGGGGCGACTACACCGCGCAGCGACACAGTCCCCTCACTCAGGTCACGCCGCAGAACGTGCAGCGGCTTGCCCACCAGTGGACGTTCCAGACCGGAACCCTCGGCGCGTTGGAGACGACGACCCTCGTCCACGACGGCGTGCTCTATGTCACCGGCCCGAACAACGTCGCCTGGGCGCTCGATGCGAAAACCGGCAAGTCGTTCTGGCGCTACCGCCGGACGCTGCCCGGCCGACCTGCGGGCCTGCTGCGGCCCGGTGAACCGCGGTTTCGCGATCCTCGGCAACCGGCTGTTCATGACGACGCTCGACGCGCACCTGATCGCGCTCGACGCCAGAACCGGAGAGGTCGTCTGGGACATCGCGCTCGAGGACTATAAGAAAGGTTATGCGTCCACGATTGCGCCGCTCGTCGTCAAGAACAAGGTCGTGGTCGGCGTGGCCGGCGGCGAGTACGGGGCGCCGGGGTTCATCGCCGCGTTCGACGTGGAGAGCGGCACGCGCGTGTGGAAATTCAACACGGTGCCGCCGCGCGGCGAGTTCGGCAGCGACACCTGGGCGGGCGATTCGGCGGAGCGCGGCGGCGGCGGCGTCTGGGTCACCGGGAGCTACGATCCGGCGCTGAACCTTCTCTATTACGGCACCGGCAACCCCTCACCCGACTTCCATGGGGCCAACCGGCTGGGCGACAACCTGTTCACGAACACGCTCGTGGCGCTCGACGGCGACACCGGCAAGCGGCGCTGGCACTACCAGTTCACGCCGCACGATACGCACGACTGGGACTCGACCCACGTGCCGATCCTGGGCGAGCTGACGATCAACGGCCGCGAACGGCAGGTCGTGATGGTTGCCAACCGCAACGGCTTCTTCTACACGATCGATCGCACCAACGGCGAGCTGCTGGTCGCCAGGCCGTACGTGTACACCACCTGGGCGAAGGAGATCGGCCGGGACGGCCGGCCCGTGCTGCTGCCCGAGAACACGCCGGACGAAAAGGGCTCGATGACCTGCCCCGACCTGTCGGGCGGGACCAACTTCTATGTGCCGTCGTTCGATCCCAAGCTGCGCGTGTTCTTCGTCAACGCTCGGGAAACCTGCGCGACCTACTTCGGCTGGAAGTCGGAGTTCAAGGTCGGCGAGTGGTTCCTGGGCGGCGCCACCCAGAAGGCGACCGGGCCGCAGGGTCATTTCGGTGCGCTGCGCGCCATCGATCCGGCCACCGGCGAACCGAAGTGGGAAGTGCGCTATCCGGCGCCCGGCACGGCCGGGGTCATGACGACCGCGTCCGGGCTGGCGTTCACCGGCGACGACAGCGGCAACGTGCTCGCAATCGACTCGCGCAGCGGCAAGATCCTCTGGCATTATCAGATGGGCTCGCCGGTGCACGGGACCTCGCCGACGACCTACATGCTCGACGGCCGGCAGTTCGTGCTCGTGCCGGCCGGCGCGACACTCGTCGCTTTTGCGCTGCCTTGAGACGGTCACGTAGGCCGGATCGAGAACCGAACGGACCGAACGGAGACGACCGATGGCCAACACGAAGCTCGTCGGACAGAACTACATCACCGCCGACATGGTGGCGAAAGTCACCGGCCGTGCGAAGTACGCCGAGGACTTCCGTGCTGACGGGATGCTCTTTGCGAAACAGCTGCTGAGTCCGCTGCCGCACGCGCGCGTCAGGCGGCTCGACACGAGCGCCGCGCTGGCCCTGCCGGGCGTCAAGGCGATCGTCACGGCCGACGATCTCCCGAAGCCGGCGGGCGGCATCACCGACCTCGGCGTGGCGGTCGCCGCCGATCCGCACAACGAGCGCGCCCTCACCAACGAGCCGCTGTACGAGGGCGAACCGATCCTCGCGGTTGCCGCCGTCGACGAGAGCACCGCCGCCGAAGCGATCGAGCGGATCGTCGTCGAGTACGAGCCGCTGCCGTTCGTCATCGATCCGTTGCAGAGCCTTCGCCCCGGCAGTCCCAACGCCCGGACCGACGGCAACGTCTGGCAGCGCAAGCCGGACGACAACGGCGCCAACCCGTTCGCGCCGGGCGTCGTCGGCGAGTTGAAATGGACCGAGGCCGACTTCGCCGCGGCCAGCGAGGGCCAGATGCCGCTTGGCGCGCCGACGCACGAGTGGAAGTACGGCGACGTCGATGCCGGGTTTGCCGCCGCAGCGCTCGTGCTCGACGAAACCTTCGCGACGCCGAACGTCAGCCATCAAACGCTCGAGCCGCGGACGGCGATGGCCTACTGGGAGAACGGCAAGCTGTACATGCACTGCTCGACGCAGAGCACGGCGCAGACCGTTCCGGCGGTGGCGCAGCTGGTCGGGATCGAGCCGACCGATGTCGTCGTGATCAGCGAGTACACCGGCGGCGGCTTCGGCAGCAAGATCACGGGCGACGTGTCCACGGTCATCCCGGCGCTCCTGTCGAAGAAGGCGAATGCGCCGGTCATGATGCGCATCTCGCGCGACGAGGAGCATTACATGGGCGGCGCGCGGCCCGCGCTCGTCGGCCGTGTGAAGGCCGGATTCACCAAGGAAGGCAAGCTGACGGCGCTCGATCTCTACGTGATCTCCGACAACGGACCGTACGAGATCCAGGGCGACGCGGCGATCAGCGGCTTGATCACGTCGCTGATGTACCAGGCGCCGGCGATGCGCTTCCGCAGCGTCACGGTGCTCACCAACACGCCGCCGCGCGTCTCGCAGAGCCAGCCCGGCGGCATGCAGGGGATCACGATCATCGAGCCGATGCTCGCGAAGGCCGCGCGCCAGCTCAATGTCGATCAGATCGAGATCCGGAAGATCAACGCTCCCGCGGGCAAGGCTGCCGCCGGGCCGCCCGGACCCGCGGCGCAAGGCGGGATGAGGACGACGAGCGCGTTCATGCGCGAGGCGCTCGACAAGGGCGCGGAGCTCTTCGACTGGAACGCGCGCAAGGCGAAGAGCGGTCAACGCATCGGCTCGAAGGTGCGCGGCGTCGGCGTGGCGGTGAGCACGTTCTTCGCCGGGTCGAGCGGGTTCGACGGCCTGCTGGTGATCAAGCCGGACGGCCGGCTGTACGTGCAGTCGGGCATCGGGAACTTCGGCACCGAGTCGGTGATCGACGTGCACCGGGTGTCCGCCGAGATCCTCGACGTGCCGTGGGAGCAGGTCGAGGTCACGTGGGGCAACACCGCGCGCAACCTGCCGTGGACGTGTATTTCAGGCGGCAGCCAGACGACGCACGCGATGACGCGGGCGGCGCACGCGGCGGGAATGGACGCGAAGCGCAAGCTGCAGGAGATCGCCGCGAAGACGCTCGGCGGCAATCCCGCGTCGTACGAGGTCTCCGGCGGACGCGTGTCGGGCGGCGGCCGCAGCATGACGCTCGCGCAGGCGGCGCAGAAGGCGATCGAGCTGGGCGGAAAGTTCGACGGCCACGAAGTGCCGGAAGACGTGAACGCGCTTCACGAAGCAGCTCGGCGGCCGCGCTCGCCGGCCAGGGGCTGATGGGCGTGGCGCGCGACAGCTATCCGGGCGTCGGCCAGCCGTTCTCGTTCGTCGCCGGCTTTGCCGAAGTGGAAGTCGACGTCGAGACGGGCCAGTATGTGCTGCTCGACTACGTCGGCTTCGTCGACGTCGGCACCATCCTGCACCCGCGAAATCTCGGCGGCCAGATCCTCGGCCGCTCGATGCTCGGCATCGGCCACGCCATCGGTCAGAAGTGGGTCTACGACCAGCACTACGGCGTCGCGCTGGCGAAGCGGTTCTACCAGAACAAGCCGCCGACGATCCTCGACGCGCCGCGGCGCATGCAGTGGGGCGCGCTCGACATTCCCGATCCGGGCACGCCGGTCGGGCTCGAAGGGCATCGGCGAACCGCCGGTCGCCGCCGGCTGCTGCGCGGTGCTGAACGCGCTCAGCGACGCGCTCGGCGACAACGTGATCCGCCGGGCGCCGGTGTCGCCCGACATGATCCTGACCTCGCTCGAGGCCGGCCGTCCGGCGTACGAGACGCTGACGGCGGACATCTAAGGCGCAAGAAATGCAACCACGAAGACGCGAAGTCTCGAAGGCCGTTTAAGAAGTACTTCGCGCCTTCGAGTCTTCGTGGTTGCGTTTGATTCTGGATCGGGCCTGGTCCACTGGCAACCTTCAGTCCGACGTCGTCAGAGTAGACTTCGCACATGACGCGAAGCGCCATCTGCGGCTTGGTAGTCGCAGCGGCCGTAGCATTTCTCGGGGCCTGCTCGAGTCGTGAGGCGGCAGACGGCAAAGCCGCCAAGGATGCTGCGCTCAAGGAACGTCTCGAACAACTCGTCGAGAAGCTCCTGATATCAGATGACAATGCCGCGCTGTCCGAAGCCCGCAGCATCTTCGAACGCGAGGGCACTCCCAGCATCGCGAGAGTCGGCGACTCAGCCGCATACGGGTTCGTGCTCGTCAACATGCTCGGCCAGTCCCCGGCGTTCCGCGAGGAATTCTTTGCGGCGCTGCAGGGAGTGGCGCGTCGTCACGAGGTGCCGGAGGACGCACTCGCCTTCGCCGAGACGCGCCGTCACCAGACGGAAATCGAGAACCGCTATAGCGCACGCAGCCCGTCGCATCCCGAACTGCGTGATCAGATCTCAGGCCTGCTCAAGGACGATCAAGCGGTGCGCGCAAGACAAGGATTCGATCTCCGGAAAATGGAAGAGGCCGACCGGAGAACTGCCGGACCGCTCGGTGCCATCTTCGCTCGATACGGCGTGCCGACGTATGAAATGGTGGGTGTTCAAGCGGCGAAGGATTTCGTCGTACTGGTGCAACATCAGCCGCCGGAGTTTCGAAGTGCCGTGTTGCCCGGGCTGAAAGCCAATCTTGATCTGGACCAGGCAGAGTCCGACGCGTACGCAATGGTGTACGACCGGACGCAGCGCGACCAGGGCAAGAATCAGCTGTATGGCCAGGCACTCGAGTGCGCAGCCGGGAAAACACTCGAAGTGGCCCCGATGGACGACGCTGCGACTGTCAACATGCGACGGGCAAGAATGGGGCTGATGCGCCTGGAGCTCTACGCACGGCTGGTCCGGCTCCACTCGCCGGACCTGTGCGGCGCCATCGAATCATCGAAGTAGATTTCGTTCGAGGCTTCGCGTCTTCGTGGTTGCCTTTTGACCGTGGAGCTGATTGTTACTGCGGCGAGCCAGTGACGACGACCTTGATGTCTTTCATCACGGTCGCGCCCGAGTCGGTGGCGCGCGCCCGCAGCACGTACTCGCCGGGCGTCGAGAACGTCGCGGTCGCCTCGGCCGGGCCTTTATCGGCGCCGACGACTGAAGGCGTGAACGTCACCGCGGCCGGACCGCGCCAGACGAACCACTCCACCTGCAGCCGATCGGTGACGCGCGGACGCGGCGGCGCGCTCCACCTGCGGCACGTTGACCGGCGGCGGCGTCTTGCTGCCGTAGTCGAAGGCCGGCGGCCCGGCGGCGCGGCCGCGGCCGCGGCCGGCCGCGGATTCCTCGGCGCCGGCAGGCCATCGTCGGTGACCGTCGCCGTCAGCGTCAGCGTCGCCGGCAGCGCGACGCGCGGCGCGCCAGCGAGCGACAGCGTCGGCGGATCGTTCTTGCCGGCATCGTTGCCTCGCCCCACGCCCGGCGGCGAGATCTCCCAGTCGGGCCGCAGCCATCCGACCGCGCGCTCGGATCGGCCGTTCGTGACGAGCGTCCAGATCACTTCCTTCTGTCCCCAGTTCGCCGGCACCGTCACCGAGAACAGCTGCCGGTTGAAGCGGGTGTAGAAGTACGTCGGCTGGCCGCGATCCGGGCCGCTCGGCTCGACCTGGTTCTCGGGACCGACCGGCACGTGCAGTTCCTGGACGTGATTCCGATTCAGGTACCCGAAGAACAGATTGAAGCTGCCGTCGGCGTTCTTCGTCCAGCCTTCGAAGATCGGCTGGACGGTCTGGCCCGAGTTGTACTTGATGTTGCCGCTGAGCAGCACCGTCCGGCTGCGCGGCGGCGCGACCGGCGATGCCGATCACGCCGAGCGTCGAGCGCGGCGAACAATACCAACGGGCGAATCCGAAGTGGCATGACCCCTCGAGTCGCCGCACTAGTACCGCAGCCCTAGTCCCCGCTAATTCTGGCCCTGCGTCGAGGACGCGTTCTTCTGGCGCGCCGCGTTCCGCGTCGGCGAGCTCCTTCTGGTACTCCTCTTCGCGTCAGGTCGATCCAGCCGATCCACGAGAAGCCCATCTCGTCGATCGTGCGATCGCCGTAGCCGACCCAGTTCTTCGGATCCGGGTTGTGGCGATTGGCCGCCGAGTTGTCGTGCCAGCTGACGATGTGAATCACGGTGCCGGCCGGGACGAGCGGCGCGACCTGATCCTGGTAGTTGTAGACCGAGTGCCAGTTGTAGTCCCAGTTCGCGCAGTTGATCGTCTCGCGCCGCATGACGTTGCTGGGATTGCCCGGGTAGATCAGCTCGAGGCACTGATACTTGCCGCGGATGTGCATGTGCGGCTGCCAGGCGATGATCTTGCCCGGCTTGGTGTGCAGCGTGTAGCCGTCGACGCGCGCCACCGTGCCGGCCGGAATGTCCAGCGAGTCGCTGGCGCTCGGCGTCGGGTCGCCGTGATGCGTCGAGTAGCGGATGTACTTCGGGACTTCACCCTTCGGATACAGCAGGAAACCGACCTCGACCTGCGAGGTCACCTCTTCGCCGATCGAGTGCAGGTGGTTCGTCGAGGCTCAGCGTGCTGCCGGCCTTCAGCAGGATGCCCGAATTCTCCGGGTAGATCTCCGGCGCCTTGCCGGAGGCGTACTCGATGATGAACTGCGTGCCGCCGCCGTCCGGGCTGTCCGGATTCGCGTTCGGATCGGCGTCGGTTGCCCCGCCGGGCAGCATCGTGGTGATCGCATGGTGCACGACCTGCCGCGACTTGGCGTCGATCGGGCGTGTCTGGATCGCCTTGACGTAGCGGTCTTCGGTCAGGCCGGTCGGCGCGGTGACGTTCGGGAACAGATCCGGACCGCTCGCCGGCACCTTGAGGGCCGGGAAGCGTCACGACCAGATCCGGCTTGCCGATGGCCCACTGGTCGCCGTCGGCGAACTCGCGCTGCGCCGGCATGTCGGCCGGGTTGCCGCGCGGCGCGCCGGCGTCCACCCAGGCGGCGATGGTCGCGATGTCCTTGTCGGGCAGCGACAGATCGTTCTTGAACTCCTGGATCCCGACGTTCCTGTCGATGTGCCACGGCGGCATCGAGCGCGCCGCGACGCGCGTCTTGATCGAGCGCGCCCACGGCCGCACTTCCTCGTAGGTCCGCAGCGACATCGGGGCGATCTGCCCGGGCCGATGGCAGGTCACGCACGACCGCTGGAGAATGGGCGCGACGTCCTTCGTGAAGGTCACGCCAGCATCACCCTGCCTCTGCTGCGCAGCGAGCGGTGTCGCGAAAAACACGACCGCAAGAGCGAACCCCCAAGACCAGCCGCGCGTGGAACTCATACTCACAGCGACCTCCAGTAAACGAATCCCTCTAATTCTAAGCGTGTGCAGCCTAGTAATCGAGCTGCAGCCCAAATTTCACAAATCGGCCCGGAGGGAGCGTGAGCGGCCTCAGCCACTGCCCGCCATACGTGTTGTTGTGGGTCAAGGACGTCGAAGTGTTGAGCAGATTATGGCATCGTTCCCTCTCGCCATGGTGTGCGGCACGGCCGACCCTGCTGGAAGAGCCGCAGGTTCTCGGTCATCTGCTTCGCGACATGCGGATCCCGCCCGGTGCGTTCCGCCGCCGCAATCGCCTTGCCCTGCCAGGCGACCGCCTGCTGATACTCCCCGGTCTCGGCATACGCCATGGCCATCGCCTCGATCGCTTCGGGCGACACCTGCCCTTTCACCAGTTCCTGCATGAGCGTGACGGCACGGCGGCCATCGCGGACCTGGCCATCCGGTGCGGCGGCCAGCACGCGCGCCAGTGCTTCTTCGAGGGCAGGCTGCCCCGGATTCACCTTCACCGCTTCGATCAGCCGATCGCGCGCCTCACGGTACCGCCCCAGGCTGACAAGGGCCAGCGCTTCGCCGAGACGCGCCTCGCCGATGCCCGGCGACGTGGCGATGACGCGGGCATAGTGCGGCAACGACTCCTGCGGCCGTCCGCCCTGTCGCAGGAGATCGCCCAGGGCCAGCCTGGCCTCGACGTAATCGGGATCCGACTTGACCGCCGCCGACAGCCGATCGACCGCAGGCTGGTAGCGACCCATCGAGGCCATCAGCACGCCGAGGCTGTAGTGAGCGCGCGCGAAGTCCGGATCGATTCGAATCGCCGCTTCGAATTCCTTCTGACCCGCGGCCCCATCGCCAGCAAGGAACATTGCCGTCCCCAGCCGGTGGTGCAGCGACGCGCTGTCGGGCGCGACCTCGATGCCCTTGCGGAAGTACATCACCGCCCCCGCCGAATCGCCTCGCTCGAGCGCAGCGATGCCGAGCGACTCGTAGGCCGTGGCGCTTCGTAGCAGGCCGCGCACTTCCTGCATGAGCGGATCGGGCACCGCCACGTCGCCTTTGCTGCGCTCTTTCAGGTGGACCTCGGCCTTCGCGAGATCGCCGAGGCCGCGGTACGCCATCCCGAGCGGATAGTGGACTGCCGTGGCTTGCGGATCGATGCCAAGCGCTTCTTCCAGTGTGCTCACTGCTTTCGCGTATTCTCGCCTGGCCAGCGCCACGCGGCCGAGGCCACCGAGCGCCGCGACACTCCGCGGCTGGAGCGACCGGGCCCTGGCAA
Source organism: uncultured Acidobacteriota bacterium (assembly GCA_963825245.1). GTDB lineage: Bacteria > Acidobacteriota > Vicinamibacteria > Vicinamibacterales > CAVVIG01 > CAVREM01. The sequence goes on along the minus strand of CAWGSJ010000003.1, from coordinate 9,344 downwards.
ACCTCGCCTCGGCGTCGGCGTGCCGGTCCAGCGCCAGGTACGCTTCACCGAGCCAGATCAGCGTCGGGACATCGTCAGGGCGCAGCTGACGGGCTCGTTCGAGCGACGCGATCGATTTCTCGCTGGCGCCCTGCTCCTTATATAGATGTCCGAGGAAATAGGGCCAGCGCGCGTCGTCGGGGGCGAGCACCTGGGCGTTCAGGAGACATGCTTCCGCAACCTGTCCGAAGTCGGCGGCCATGAACAGCTTCCCAAGCTCCCCATACGATGCCGCCCGCTCCGGCGCCGGCGAACTGGGGTTCTCGCTGCGGGGCACGAACGTCGAATAGGCCGTCCGGATCTGATCCTGGACCGATGGAGCGGCCTTCGACAGATCGGGGAGGGCCACCGGGCGCAGCTCCGGGGCCTGAGCGGCTTCGCGGGCCGATTCGTTCTGTGCCACACAAGCCGTCACGGCCAGCAACACGACGCCGATCCCGGCGGCGCGCCCTTTCACGTTCCGGTTCCCTGCTTCAGCGTCATCCAGCGATCGATGGGCAGGTCAGCCCATTCTTCGTTCTTGCCATCGGGCCACGTGACGCGGACGCGAACTGGACCGGCCGAATCGCCCAGGCCGATCAGCACCCTCGGATCGTTCGCTGACGCATAGCTCCCGTCCGACCTTGCGCGGCGCCACAGGGTGCGGCCGTCGCCGCCCACCAGGGAGATTCGCGCGCCAATCATGTCGCGCGAAGCCGTCTCCCCGACGAGACGCACGCCCAACCAGTGGCGCCGGTTGTCGATGTTGTTGATCAGCAACCGCACTGGTCCGCCATTCGCGGTCACGAGGACGTCCGTGTCGCCGTCGTTGTCGATGTCGCCGAACGCCGCGCCACGGAAGACCGCCGAGAGGGCGAACGCGGCGCCGGCGCGCGCTGACACATCCTCGAACTTTCCATTCCCGAGATTCCTGAACAGGCCGTTCCGTTCCTCGTACGGCGCGCTCGGGTTCGTCCGCGACGGCTTGAGGGACACCGCGCCGTTGACGTTGAGGAGGTCGAGCCACCCGTCGTTGTCGTAGTCAATCCAGGCGGTGCCGAATCCTGTGTATCCGAGGCTCATCGGACCGACGCCCGAGGGTGCGCTCCGGTCTTCGAACATCCCTGCGCCGTCGTTGACGTAGAGATCGTTCCCCTCGTGCGGCAGATGGGTCATGTACAGATCTTCGTCGCCGTCGTTGTCGAAATCGCCGGCGTCGACGCCCATGCTCCCTTCCGGCTTGCCTTCGGCGCTCAACGCCGCGCCGGCCAGCAGCGCGACGTCCTTGAAGGTTCCATCGCGCTGGTTGATCCACAGCAGGTTGGCCTCGCCGTCGTTCGCCACGTAGATGTCAATCCAGCCATCGTTGTTGAAATCGGCGGTTGAGACGCCGAGCGCCGGTCCGAACTGACCTCCTGCCAGCGCTGCGGCAGAAACGTCGGCGAAGGTGCCGTCCCGCTGGTTCCGATACAAGCGGTCGGGCTGTGCGCGAAACGCCTGGGGCGTGCAGTAGTCCGGCTCGCCGCTCGGCGCGTGGCACTGCGTCTTGCCATCGAGCGCGTATTGGACGTAGTTGCCGACGTAGAGATCCAGCCAGCCGTCGCGATCGAAATCCACGAACGACGCCGACACGGCCCAGTCGCCGCGGGCATCTTTCCAGACGTCGGTAAACGTGCCGCGACAGCTGTTTCGAAACAGCTGGTTGCGCCCGAATCCGGTGACGAACAGATCGACGCAGCCGTCGTTGTCGAAGTCGGCCGCAGCTGCGCCCATCGGGTAACCCTGCACGTGGATGCCACTGTCGCGGGTCACGTCGACGAAACGCGGCGTCCGAATACCGTCCGCCCGGACGTCCAGGTCGTTCCGGAAGAGCCGGCTTTCAAGCGATGCGGGCGGCGTTGCCGTCGAGGTCCCGGGCGGCTTGCCCAGCATCCGGTCCTGGATCAGAAAGACGTCGAGATCGCCGTCGCCGTCGTAGTCGAACATCGCCGCGCCGGGAGCGAGTATCTCAGGGATGTACAGCTGGCCGGATGAGCCGTTGACGTGGACGAAGTCGAGGCCGAGCTCTTTTGCGCGATCGGTGAACCAGTCGGCGGCCGGAACAGCGGATTCGCGCGACGGTGCTCTGGCGGCCGATCCGCCCGGCGCCTCACGGGAGGCCGGCGCCGCGTTGCAGCCCGCCAACAGCACGGTGAACCCGACGATCGCCGCGGTTGGTGAATCGGCGCGCATCTTTCACGCTCGGAACTGGCCGCCACTATATACCGCGGCTCGCTCGCCCCGGGATGGTGCAGCTACACTACAAGCGTGTTTCCGTACCACGACGAAAACGAGACGCTACGGACGCCGTACGTCACGTTCGCGCTGATCGGCCTGACCGTCGCCATCTGGCTGTTCGTCCAGGGCGCCGGCTCCGCGATGGCGCTCGCCCGCTCGGTCTGCGAGCTCGGCCTGATTCCGGGCGAGCTGACGATGTCGCTCGCGCCGGGCACGCCGTTTCCAATGGGCGATGGCCTGGTGTGCCTGACCGATCCGGGACGCCAGGTGACCAACCTCCTCGCGTCGATGTTCCTGCACGGCTCCTGGATGCATCTCCTCGGCAACATGTGGTTCCTGTGGCTCTTCGGGAACAACGTCGAGGATTCGATGACGCGCCCGCGATTCATCGCGTTTTACCTGCTGACCGGGCTGGCGGCGGCCGGCGCACAAATCCTGGCGGATCCCGCGTCGGAAGTGCCGATGGTGGGCGCGTCTGGTGCGATCAGCGGCGTGATGGGCGCCTACCTGGTGCTCTTCCCCCGCGCCCGTGTCTACACCATGGTGTTCTTCGGCTTCATCCTGCAGACGTTCGCGCTGCCCGCCTGGGGGATGCTGATCTACTGGATGTTCCTGCAGGTCGTCGGCGGCCTATCGAGCATCGTCTCCGAGCAGAGCGGCGGCGTCGCGTTCTGGGCGCACATCGGCGGCTTCGTCACCGGGGTCGTGCTCGTCAAGCTCTTCGAGCGCCGCGATCGCGTGCAGGCGCACATGCGGCAGCACTGGCGGCCGAGGGATGCCGGCGGATGGTAGTCGTCGTAGTGTCGGCCTTTAGGCCTACGTCGTGAAGTAGCAGTCGTAGTGTCGGCCTTTAGGCCGACGTCGCGAAGTCCGGCTGAAGCCGGACACTACATGCTCATGGCGACGGTCGCTTGTCGCTGACCTCCACCAGCGCGACACGGTTCACGCCGCTGCAGGCGAGCACGAGATTGCCGTTGCGCGTCGCCATCATGTTCCGCACGACGCCGCCGCCCGACGGAATCACCCAGGTCTGGAACGCCTGCGTCCGCAGGTCGAAGCGCACCAGCGAATTCGGCCGCACACCAGACTCGCTGTACCAGATGATGTCGCCGATCGCGGCGATGCCGTACGGCAGCGACTGCTTGCCGCCAGGCGAGAGCCATTCGCGTACCTGTCCTGTCGCGGGATCAAACCGGCCCAGATATCCGCGTGCGTAGTCCGTGTACCACACGGCATCGTCCGGCGTGATCGCGATCCGCCGCGGGCGCGCGGCCGCATCGGGGAGCGGATACTCGCGGATCGCCATCGATACCGGATCGATTGAACCGATTCGGTTGCCGCGGAAATCGACGTACCACGGCACGCCCTTCGAGTTCACCTGGATGCCGTATGGTTCGGTCGAGCTCACGGGGAACACCGGTCGTGGCGCGTACCAGACATCCATTCCTGTCTCGCCCACGAACGCCGACGCGGGCCATGGCGCTCTGCGACATCTCTGGGCACGAACCCGTATCGCCGACCTGTCTGACTTCGGTCCCAGTACACCAAGCGAGGAGCGAGTAGCGCAGATTACCTCGCTGGGGCTCACCTACAGCTTGCTCACACGGTACACGTCGTTCGTCGCCGTGCAGGAGATGGTGCGGCGCACGACAGAAAGTGCCGACGATGTGGATCAGCCGTTGCCGCTCCCGGCCGGCGTGTCCGACCTTGCCGTCGGCGTGACCAGCGGCCCCGAGCCGAACATCGTGTGGGTGGCGTCCATCGTGGTCGCGTTGCTCTTCCTGGCCAACGTGACACGCCTGCGGCACCGCCGCTCGGGAGTGACCGCGTGAAGCCCAGGCTCGTCGTGCTGGCCGCGGCGGCCCTGATCGCCTGGGGCCTGAAGCGGCACTATGCCGACGCGCGGCCGGATGATCTGCTGTGGATCCTGAGTCCGACGGCGTGGCTGGTCGGTGTCACGGCGGGCCCGACGTTCGTCTTTCAGTCGGGCGAAGGCTATCTGTCGCGGGAACACTTGTTCCTGATCGAGAAGTCGTGCGCGGGGATCAACTTCATGATCGCCGCGTTCGGCATGCTGGTGTTCGCCCTTGTTCGTCGTGCCGGATCGGGGCTGCTGGCGGCACTCGTGCTCGGTGTAAGCCTGCTGGCCAGCTATTCGGCGGCGATCGTCGTCAATACCGTGCGAATCGCGATCGCAATGTGGTTGGCCGCTCATCCGGTCGCGCTGACACTCAGCGCGGCCGACCTTCACCGCCTCGAGGGAGTGACGGTCTACTTCGTCGGCCTGGTTCTGCTCCACGAGCTCGTGCGCGTCTTCGATCCAACGGCAGCAGGGCGGGCCTTTCAGGCCCGCCAACAAGTACCAGTAGGGCGGGCCTCTCAGGCCCGCCAACAAGCACGATGATGCGAGTCGCTCACGCGTTTCGCCGTACGGCTCTTCCGCTGGCGGCGTACTACGCCGTCACGCTCGCGCTTCCGCTCGCCAACGGCGCTGCGCGCTCTGGCGCCTTCACGGAGCACGCGCTGGTCGTAGTCGTCGTTCCTCCCATCCTCATCGTGCTGGCTGGAGCGGCCGACACCATCGTTCGTGCAGGCCTGGGCCGGAACCGATCATCGTCAGAACGCCTCCTGCACGACCAGGTACACCCCAAAGTTTCCGTTCTCGCCGAAGCCGACGTCGAACGCCAGGTTGGTCCGTGATCGCTTGTTGAGCAGCAGACGCAGGCCGGCGCCCGCGCCAGGCGCAAAGTTGTCGAAGAGCTGTTCTCCACCCTGCCGGTTGGAGATCGTCGTCGTGTTCACGAACGCCACCATCCCCAGGAAGTCGTTGCGCATCAAAGGACCCCGGTATTCGACCTCGACGAACGCCATCTTCTCGCCCCTGAAGTGCCCTTCGGCGTAGCCGCGTCCCGAGCGGCCGTAGGAGTCACTGGCCGTCGACGGCAGATCGAAATATGGTGCCACGCCATCCACGACGAGATCGGTGTACGCCCAGACCGCGAGCCGGTGACGGCGATCCGATGACAGTGGCGCGTAAGTGCGCAGATCCAGGTTCAGTTTCTCCCAGCTCGAATCCCCTCCCAGGAAGCCATCGAACAATATCCTGTAGTTGGCCCTGGCAAGCCAGCCGCGGCTCGGGTTGATGAAGCTGTCACGACTGTCCCAGAGGATCTCGATGCTTGGGCCGGCGGATATCTGCGTATCGAGCGGCAGTCCGTTCGCCGCGCTGTACCTGGTAATAGGCGGACTGTGTCCACTGGCCCTCAGCGTCGTCGTCGGGGTGCACGTCGGCGTGACTGTCGAAGTGAAGGCCGCCGCCGGCAAAGAGGTTCCGGCGGAGCTGGAAGTGCGCCAATTGGTGGAGCCGATAGAAGTCGAAGCGGACCACTTCTCCCGCCGCCGACGCCGTGCCCGTCCCCAGACCAAACGTCTCCTGCGACGTCCATTGAAACCGATCGTCGAGCTCCAGGATCCAGCGGTCGCCGAGGCCGAACATCATCGTATGGGCGTTGATGCCTGCCTGCTTCTTGCTCGTGAACGTCACGCTCGCGACGCTCGAGGAGATGCGCGTCGTCGCCGGCTCGCCCCTGAAGAAGCCGACGTTCCCTGCCACGCCGACGATGACGCCGCTGGACGGCTTGACACCGATCACCGGCGCGATCGCGCGCATCGGCTTGCGATAGTCGAATTCAGTCTCGGTCTCGGCGGGCTTGTCGCGGATCTTCCGGATCAGGTCGGTGACGTCCACCATATCGCTGGTGTCGCGCACCTGCTCTTCCGCGGCCACAGCCGGCGGCTGCGTCTCAGACCTCGCCGCCGCGGTCTGCGCCGTATCGGCGGTCGCCTGCGACGCCGCGAGAATCAGGACTGCAAACGGTAGAAGGACACACATGCTGATCGATAGTAAACCGACCTGCGGTGCTCGACGGCGCCCCGACGGTCCGGCCGATCGGCGATAATCGTCGCCTGCCCGGATAGGAGGCGGTGATGTTGTGCCGGTTCCGTCGCGTCTGGGTGGCCGGGCTGCTCCTCGCGGCCGTGCCGCTCGCGGCCGCGGCGCAGGTGGGTTTCGGGTTCGGCTTCCGGTATCGCAACGCCAAGTACGACGGCCGCGTCGCCCTCGTGCGCGCGCGGTACCAGGCGTACCCCGGCTGGTCGTACGACTATCCGACCATGGAGAACAATCTCGCCCAGGTGCTCCACGACATCACGACACTGCGTCCCAACCTCGAGGCAGCGGACATCCTCGACTTCGACGATCAGCAGCTCTTCCGGTATCCGCTCGTGTACCTGTCTGAACCTGGCTACTGGATGCCCACCGCGACCGAGGCCGAGGGGCTCCGCACGTACCTGCGGAAGGGCGGGTTCCTGATCGTCGACGACTTTCACTTCCCCAACGAGTGGGCGGTGTTCGAAGCGGCGATACGCCGCGTGCTGCCCGCGGGCCGCATCTATCGCCTCGACGCCAGCCACTCGATCTACAACACGTTCTTTGCCATCAAGTCGCTCGAGATCCCGTATCCCGGCACATCCGGCCCCGGCGCACTCATGGGTGAGTTCTTCGGGATCTTCGAGGACAACGATCCGCGAAAGGACCTGATGGTGGTAATCAATTACAACATGGACCTCGGCGAGTATCTCGAGTGGTCCAACGATCCGCGGAACCGCTTCTCGCTGGCCCCGACCAACGAAGCGTACAAATTCCTGATCAACTACGTGTTATACGGCCTCAGTCATTGACGGGGCGGACGGCTCGTCCACCGGAGCTTCAGCGAAGGCGGAGTTGTCCACCGGAGCTTTAGCGTAGGCGGACTTACAATCGCGACGCCGCCGACTTCAGCAGCGCAATCAATTGCCCCTTCCTGTCGGGCGCGTCTATGCCGTCGAGGGTCACCTGCAGGACGCGATCTTTCACGTAGGCGCTGGCCGTCGCGTAGACCGGTGAGAAACTCTTGAAGAAGGCGGCTTCGCCGACATCCGGGATGGATTCGTCGCTCGTCTCGGGCGTCACAACCTTCAGCATGTACTGCTTGATCGAATCCGCACTCATGCCGACGAACATGCGGGCCGCCGGCTGCACCGAGAGCGCCAGCGTGAAGTGTTGATTGCCGGCACCCCACTCGTAGCTGCAGGTGACCGCGCCCGCGCCCTGGTTCGTGCTCACCTTGGCGCCGGTGACACTTTGATTCGGGGCGAGCGCCTGGACCTCGTCGCTGGTCAGAAGCCCGCAGGTCTGCGGCTGCGCCATGACACGACTGCCGGTTGTAAGGATGCCACTGGCGGCGGCCGCCAGGCCCAGGACGAGCGAGAAGGCCAAGCCGGGAGTTCTCAGCATGTGCATATTCTTCCTCAGCCTTTCCTCGTTGGCCAGGACTTCAGAAGGGGCCGCCTTCTGCGGGGCGCAAGGGCAAGTTGTGTGCCGTAGGAGGTTGCGCTGATCTCCGGGACGAGCCCCGAAGGGGAACGCCGCGCGACGCCGCCCGTCTACGAGACCACGGAGGTGCTCCAACCTGCCGGGGGCACCACGTAGAATACCGGCTCACCCCGGTTCTGCCGTCGCGGTTTTCGGAGGCTGATTCATGCCGTACATCCTCGCGCTCGATCAGGGCACGACCAGCTCGCGCGCGATCGTTTTCGACCACGACGGCAGCATTGTCGCCGTCGGACAGCGTGAGTTTCCGCAGATCTTTCCGCGCCCGGGCTGGGTCGAGCACGATCCCGGCGAAATCTGGGCGACGCAGATCGCCGTCGCGACGGAAGCGCTCGGGCGGGCGCACCTGCGGCCGCGAGACATCGCCGCGATCGGCATCACCAACCAGCGCGAGACGACCGTCGTGTGGGACAGGGAGACCGGGGTTCCTGTCTACAACGCGATCGTCTGGCAGGATCGGCGCACCGCGGACTACTGCGATCGGCTGAAACGCGACGGCCACGAAGACTTCATCCGCGACCGCACCGGCCTCGTCATCGACGCCTATTTTTCGGGCAGCAAGGTCGCGTGGATTCTCGACAACGTCCCCGGCGCGCGGGCGAAAGCGGAGGCCGGCACACTCGCCTTCGGGACGATCGACAGCTGGCTGGTGTGGCAGCTCACCAGCGACTCGACGCACATCACCGATGTCAGCAACGCGTCGCGCACCATGCTGTTCAATATCCACACGCTGAAGTGGGACGCGGACCTCCTGAAGCTCCTCTGCATACCGGAGAGCATGCTGCCGGAGGTCCGACCGTCCAGCGCGGTGTACGGCCGCGTGTCCACGACACTGGGCCTCGGCGACGTGCCGATCGCGGGCATCGCCGGCGATCAGCAGGCGGCTCTCTTTGGTCAGATGTGCCTGTCGCCTGGCCTGACGAAGAACACTTACGGCACCGGCTGCTTCCTGTTGCAGAACACCGGAGAGCAGCCGGTCGCGTCGCGCAACCGGCTGGTCTCGACGGTTGCCTGGCAGATCGGCGGGAAGACGACGTATGCCCTCGAGGGCAGCGTGTTCATCGGCGGCGCCGTGGTCCAGTGGCTGCGTGACGGATTGGGCATCATCGCCAAGTCATCTGACGTCGGGCCGCTGGCGATGTCGGTGCCGGACAACGGCGGTGTCTACCTCGTGCCCGCGTTTGCGGGGTTGGGCGCACCGCACTGGGATCCCTACGCGCGCGGGACCATCATCGGGATCACCCGAGGCACGACGGCCGGACATATCGCCCGGGCGGCCGTGGAGAGCATCGCGTTCCAGGTGGCCGACCTGTTGTCAGCGGTGAAAGACGACGCCGGCATCGAGCTGACGGAGCTGCGCGTGGATGGCGGCGCCGCCGCCAACGACGGTCTGCTGCAGTTTCAGGCCGACCTGCTCGGCACCGCGGTCGTGCGCCCGCAAGTGACCGAAACGACGGCGCTCGGAGCAGCATACCTGGCGGGCCTGGCGGTCGGGTTCTGGGACTCGACCGACGCGCTGGCGCGTCATTGGCGCATCGACCGGCGTTTCGAGCCGTCGCAACCTCCGTCGCACGCAGCGGCACGCCGCGCGGAGTGGCGCGAGGCATTGAACCGCGCG
>CAWGSJ010000002.1:0-562897 GCA_963825245.1 uncultured Acidobacteriota bacterium | reverse complement strand
GCCGCGGGCGACTTCGCGTTTCCAGACCTCCCCGAAGGCGACTACGAGATTTCTGCAGAACTGAGCGGCTTCGAGCGACAGCGTCGTGCCATGCACGTGCGGGCGGGCGAACGGTCACCGTGTCCTTCACCTTGCGAGTCGCCCTGGTGGAAACAACGATCGTCACGGCCGCCAAGACCGGCGAGCGCGATGTTCAAGACACTCCCATTGCGATCACTGCCGTACCGCAAGCCGATCTCGACCGCCTGGGAACCCGGACCCTTGAAGGGGCGCCGGCGCTGGCTCCCTCGGTGACGTTTTCGCAGAACACCGGCTGGGGCCAGCTCACGATCCGTGGGATCGGTACCAACGCGGTGTTTGCCGGATCGGATCCAAGTTCGGCGATCTATCTCGACGGGGTGTACCTCGCTCGGCCCGCAATGGCGTTCGCGCGGTTTCTCGATCTGGAGCGCATCGAAGTGCTTCGAGGGCCGCAGGGCACGTTGTATGGACGCAACGCCGTCGGCGGCGCGATGAACCTCATTCCCCGCCCGCCGACCAATGAGCTCCAAGCGTCCGCGCATTTCACCGCCGGAAACTTCGGAGAGCTTCGTGCGGACGCGCGGGTGAGCGGGCCGCTCAAACGCGACAGAGTCATGGGGTCGGTCGCGTTCGAACGCGGCGTGCGGGACGGTTTCGTCCGCGACCTCGAGCATCCGGACCATCCGCTTGGCGGCGATGACGGCACCGCCGCACGGGGTCAACTGCGCGTGGTGTTCGATCGCCGCACGAGCCTGCTGCTGTCGAGCGACGTTGACGACCAGAATGGCATTCCGCTGACCTACAACAGGGTGCTGCTGGCGAAGCCGGGATATCAATTCGACAACCCGCCCGATTTCCACGACGTTCGATCGTCGTTGCTCTCCTGGGTGACACGCTGCACTACGGCGCGAGCGCCCGCCTGACGATGAGCCTGACGCCCGCCACGACACTGGTCAGCCTGACGGCGTTTCGGGCGCTGGACTACGAGTTCTACGCGGATTCCGACAGCACCGAGCTCGACCTGATACGGTCGCGCCAACTCGAGCGTCAACATCAGTTGTCTCAGGAGATCACGATCTCGCACCAGCAGCCACGACTGACCTGGGTCGGTGGCGTGTTTCTTTTCAGCGAATCGGATCACCAAACGATCTGGAGTGATCAGCCCGCGGGACCATTCCAGCGCCGGCTCGACCCGCGCGTCGACGCGACCAGCCGCGCCGTGTTCGGACAGGCAACGATTGGATCGACATCGCGGCTCTCTGCGACCGCAGGCGTTCGCTACACGCACGAGGAGAAGGACATCGACAATGCCGGAGGGCGATATGTCCTCGAGGATCCGAATCAACCGATTCCCGGTTCGCTCTACAGCTATTCCGATTCCATTGCCCACAGCGCCTGGACGCCCAAGATCGGCGCCGAGATGAAGCTGCCGAACGGCGCGCTTGCCTACGTGTCGGCGACACGAGGGTTCAAGAGCGGCGGCTTCAACATCTCGTCAACGGCGGTGGGCCGCGGCTACGCTCCTGAATGGGTGTGGAGCTACGAAGGCGGGTGGAAGAGCACGCTCATGGGCGGCCGTTCCCGCCTCAGCACATCGGCCTTCGTGATGGACTATACGAACCTGCAGGTACAGACGCCCATCGGCATCGGGGTGGTCGACATCCGCAATGCCGCAGCCGCGACGATTCGCGGCATTGAAGTGGAAGGCACGTCTTTGATCGGGCGGGGCATCGAGGCCGGCGGCCATCTAGCCTGGCTCAACGCCACTTACGACCGGTACATCGCGGTCGCCGTCGAAGGCTTTACGGGAGACGTCTCGGGCAACCGGCTGAACAACGCTCCGGAGTGGGCGGGACGCCTCTGGATCCAGTGGACAGGCGACATCGGTGACTCGCATCGACTGTCCATCTCAGCGGAGTCGACGGCGCAGTCGACGGTGTTCTACACGCCGTTCAACGACAGCATCCAGCGGCAGAATCCGTATGGCTTGCTCGGCGCCCGGGTCGAATACGGCCCCGGCCATCGCCGGTGGACGGTCGGCGCTTACGCCCGAAATCTCACGAACACGAACTACGTCACGGGAACCTTCGGCACGCCGCCCAATGCATATGCCGGACGTCCTGGACCGTCGCGTCAGTTCGCAGTTGATTTCACCGTGCGGCGATAGCGCTCTCGCGCACCACGAGATTGCGCTAATCAGTTTCCACGGCTCTAACCGGTTGGCCCGTCGAAATCTGAACCAATCCGGCCAGAAAGAGCGTAGTCTGCTCAAGTCCTCTCGACATGCGGTCTAGCGGGCACGCCTCGTAGCTTTATTCGGCGTGTCGAACTTCGACCGGTCGGCGATTGCCTCTGTGGGCACGCGCCGCCGCCGAGGAGGTGAGAGCAATGCCTGAGCGCCCGAGCTGGACCCCAGCCCCACTGTCGCCCGACGGTGTGCGTAGCTTTCGGCAGCAGCTCACGGTGGGCGAGGATGCCGTCGATGTCGCGAAGTGGTTCCCCGAATCGGTACGGCATCCCGCCGCGCGTGCGGATTGGCCGGAACCGGTGGTTCAATCTCCTCTGGTTGCTGCCGATCGGCTTCGTGGTCCTGATCTCCGCAGTGGCGGTCGCGCAGGGTCTGCGCACGATCCCGTCGGTCGAGGCCTTCATCGCCCGCTATCCCGGCACCATCGTGTCGGCGGAGGCGCACGAGAACCCGGGGTTTCCCGTCTGGGTCGGGGTGCAACACTTCTTCAACCTGTTCCTGATGATCTTCATCCTCCGGTCTGGACTGCAGATCCTCAGTGACCATCCGAGGCTGTACTGGACCCGGCACAGCACACCGGGCAAGGACTGGTTCCGCTTCCAAAAAGAGGTGCCGGCCGAGGGGCCGTGGACGGCGAAGCAGGATTCAGTCAGCTTGCCTGGACAGATTGGTCTTCCGGGCCTTCGGCACTCCATCGGCCTGGCGCGCTGGTGGCATCTCGGTGTCGATACGCTGTGGCTCCTGAACGGCCTGGTCTTTTACGTGTTGTTGTTCGCCACGGGCCATTGGCGGCGAGTCGTCCCGACCAGTTGGGACGTGTTCCCGAATGCGCTCTCCGTCCAGATTCAGTACTTGTCGTTACAGTGGCCAGCCGAGCACGGGTGGGTCGCCTACAACAGCCTCCAGTTGATCGCGTACTTCATCACCATCTTCGTCGCCGCCCCCGCCGCGCTCATCACCGGGCTGGGGATGTCGCCCGCGCTGTCGACGCGTTTCAAGCGGCTCAGTCGCGTGCTCAGCATCCAGACCGCGCGATCTCTCCATTTCCTCGTGTTTGTCTGGTTCTTGATTTTCATCGTCACGCACGTCCTCTTTGTGTTCACGACCGGTCTGCGCGCGAACCTCAATCACATCTACGGCGGGCGCGACGACAACAGTTGGATCGGCTTGACCGTCTTCGCGCTCTCAATGGTCGTGCTCATTGTCGGCTGGGTGGCGGCCACGCCGCTCACGCTGCGACACCCGCGCGTCGTGCAGCGTGTCGGGTTCGCGCTGATCGGGCCGGTTCAGGGGTTGTTCGAACACGTCGATTCGACGGCCGGCGTCTATACCGAGCGCGACATCTCTCCGTATTTCTGGCGCAACGGGAAACTCCCCGACTCCGAGAAGTACGCGGTCTTGCTCGCCAGTAACTTCGCGGGGGCTCGGCTTCGGATCGGCGGGCTGGTCGACAACCCCGTCGACCTCACGCTCGAGGAGTTGCGCGCGCTGCCGCATCACGAACAGATCACGCAGCACTTCTGCATCCAGGGCTGGTCGGGCGTCGCCAAGTGGGGCGGCGTGTCGATGCAGACGCTCCTCGACCTGGTTCGCCCGAAGCCCGAGGTCAAGTGGGTCGTGTTTTACTCCTTTGCTGACGGTCCCGAGGGAGGCATCTATTACGACGTGCACGCGATCGAGCAGATGCGCTACACGCTGACGATGCTCGCCTACGACATGAACGGCAAGCCGCTGCCGCCCGACCACGGCGCGCCCCTGCGGCTGCGCAACGAGACGCAGCTCGGGTTCAAGCAGGTGAAGTGGATCAAGGGCCTGGAGTTCGTCGCCGACTTCGCCGACATTGGCGGCGGCCACGGCGGGTACCACCAGGATCACGAGTTTTTCGGGTACCGACAATCCATCTGACATTCCCGGAAAGATCGTGGTCGCGGCTATGGACGATCCGAACGCCAGCCAGGCGTTCGTCGAGGCCGGCGCATCTGCCTTCGTATCGAAACTCGAGTCAGTCGACCTGCTGGCGACGATCAAGCGTCTGGGTGTCGATCGAGGCTCAGCGCCCTGGTCCAGACTCAACAAGATCGCCGTAAGTGATCGCAGCACATTGCAAGGTCTTACACATTTTTCAAGAAACTCCATTCGAGTGGCCCCGTAAACTGCTGAATCCAAATCTCATCGCGGAACAACACGACTTGAAGGAAGGTTTTGCGATAGACTGTTTCGGACTGCTCGCAAATCGTTGATTCTAAACGGAGAGATGTCCGAGTGGTCGAAGGAGCACGCTTGGAAAGCGTGTGTAGGGGAAACTCTACCGAGGGTTCGAATCCCTCTCTCTCCGCCAGCCTAAGTTCCCAAAACCAAGGCAGCTAGCGGATCAAATTTTCGACTGTACTAACCCACCGAACGTGGTCATTCGACGGCTCACCATGCGTGGCGCTTGATCAGCCGAAGCTCGCTAGGCTATTTCCGCTCAGCGGAGGCTGACGCCGATTCGCTTGCCGCCGTGTACACGAAATCTCCGTCTGCACTTTCGTTCCCGTTCGCCGCGTTCACTGAGACATGAACGATGACCGGCCCGCCACGGTCCGGCGCGATCCACTCGATCGTCCACTGCGTGGCGTCGGCTGCGCTGACCGAAGATCCGCCCTTCTTCTGGCCCGCGTATTGGACGCCACTCTGGGTCTCCACCGTGACGCGTTCTCCCTCGCCGGGACCGGGCGCGAGAGTGCCGGCCTGCGCGCCAGTGTCCTTGAACCGGGTGGCAAGCTGGAAGCCGGCGCGCTTCATGCCCGCCCGCGTCAGCATGACGCGCAGCGTGTAACGCTGTCCGGCCTCGAAACTCGCCGGCACGCCCTCGATAATGACGCGTCCACCGCCTGAGTTCAGCTCCTCGTGGAAGTGGCAGGCGTGGCACGATTCCTCTTTGAAGCCGCCGGAGAAACCGGGCGGCGCGCCCTCCGCGTACGCGTGCGATGCGACCACGCGCATCGTGGCCGCGAGGACGGCCGCCGCCAGCGTCATGCTCAATTCCCGTCCTGCAGCTTGATGCGTCCGACGTTGTTCGCGTCGGTGCCGAACCACATCGTCCGCGTCTTGCGATCGAAATACATGTTGCGGATCGCACCGCTCACCTCGATGTTCGCGAAGAACTTCTCGGTCTTGGGATCGAAGCCGACGAGTCGCTTGGTGTTCGCCTCCGAGAACCAGACGCGATCCTGATCGTCCTTGGTCAGCGCATAGGGGCCGGCCTTCGGACCTCCGGGCACGGGCCACTCTTTCAGGTCGCCGGTAGCAGGGTTGAGTCGGCCGAGCATCCCACGCGCCTCGTCGCCGAACCAAATGGTGCCGTCGGCCAGCACATCGAGCCGGCGCGACCTCGAATCTTCGCCGCCCTCCCTGAACCGCGTCACCGCCAGCGTCTGGGGATCGATTCTCGCGATCATGCCGACGCGGAGCAACGCCACCCAGATGGTGCCCTTCGAGTCGATCTTGATGCCGTACGGGTTCGAGGGTGTGTCGTTCGGCGTCACCAGGTCCACTTTCTCGGTCGCCATGTTCAACCGCCCGACGCGATTCGATCCCTGCGAGGTGAACCAGATGTGGCCCTTTCCGTCGAACACCATGGTGTGCGGATCCTTCGCCTCACCGGTCATCATCACCTTTATGGCGCCGGTCGCTGGATCGAGCCGCCCGATGCGACCGTTCCGGTTGCCGGCGTACCACACGGTGCCCTTCTCGTCGACGATGAGCGTGTGAGGGTTCGTGCCCTCCTCGATGGTGTACTTCTTCTGCGCGCCGGTTGCGGGATCGAGGTTGGCGATGTAGTTGCCGGCCTGGCCCACGAACCAGACCTTGCCGTCGGGCGCAACGGCGGGGTCGCGCGTGCGGCCGCCCCATTCGACCGGCCACTCCTTGAGATCGAACCGATCCGTCTGAGCGGCCACCGGCGGCGACCAGCTGAGCAGGATTGCAGCTACGAGCAGGACGAGCTTGGTCACGGCAGTCCTCCAGTCGTGGAAACTCGGCACCGAGCCAGGCAAAAACAGAGGTGTCGGCCTGGAGCGGCAGTTTCTTCAAAATACGATACAGCGGTCGCGGCCGTTACGCGAACAGGATCGAAAGTGCTCCTGAGGTGGCTAACGTGCCTGGGTGTACCTCGAGCCCTGATGTCCGCACTTCAGTCGGGTTCTTAGAAGCGCCGCGTATAGAACACTTTATTGCGAAACTCGTCCCAGACACCCACCAACCTTCGCTCCTGCTTGCCAACGCGCGCGTGAGCTACGGTTGGCAAGCCACGCGAAGGTTGTCCACCGTAGCGCGGCCTGTCCGCCGTAGCGCGAAGCGCGAAGGTGGAAGCGCGGAGGTGGACGTCCACCAGTTGCGGAAGTCGTCCCAGACACCCTGCCAACTGACCTGTCCGATCGAACAGCTCCAGAAGGTCGCCGAGCACTCCGTCGACGCCACGGCGCGTACTCTCGGCGTCTCCCGGTCAACGCTGAAGCGCTTGGCGACGTCAGGTCCAACAATCCCTCTTGGCGCAGCACCACACTCGCCCCCGAATCGACGGCTGATTCTGAGCGTCGATCCGGGTCCGTCAAACAGGTGATTCTCGAGCCCTAGAAGGGGCGAGGACCGGAAGTCTGTTCCTGGCAATAACTCTGGCTACTGTCGAAAGACAACGCTGCGGCTCGGTCGACTCGTCGGCACAAAGCGGCCTGAACTTGTTGAAAGCGGTTCCGGTTCCGTCTGCACCGTTCTTTGCACTTCGTGAATGGAAGGCAAATTACACGCGTCGGCACGAATGACGGCTCGTCGATCGCGGCGCTGAGGTCGCCGCCACCTGGTGGCGCGCTTCCGCGCCACCGGCAGCGACGAACCGAAGAAAACGACTGAGAGGAGGCTCGCAGACCGGCGAGGAAGCGGCCGAAATCGAGCGGCTGACGAACGAGTCCAAGGCGCTGTATGACAAGGCGTACGCAAGTCAGTTTTTTCGTCAAGAGTGCCATCGCCTCGGGCGGCGTCCTCCTGGTGATTCTGCTCACGGGATGGGCCATCGCCAGCGCCAGCGTGCTCATCCTGCGATGGCTGGGAATGTTGTGATGGCGACTGTCCTCTGTCTGACGTTGAGCGATATCCGCTGGGGCGCCGGTCGGGCGATCTAGTGGCCGCGTCGTGATCGTCGCTGCGCGCGCCGCTGATCAGCAATTCTCGGCGAGTTCGAATAACGGATCCTCCTCTTGCGATTCTGCGACTCCGCACCGCCAGTCAATGTCACACTAGCCCCGCCCAGATCACTGACGGCCGCTGAAGATTCCACTAGTAAATGAGGGGTGAACCGATGCCTACTCGTCGACTGCGGTCGGAAATCAATTGGCACGTCAGCCGAAAGGG
This sequence comes from uncultured Acidobacteriota bacterium, assembly GCA_963825245.1. GTDB lineage: Bacteria > Acidobacteriota > Vicinamibacteria > Vicinamibacterales > CAVVIG01 > CAVREM01. Next base: position 555,240 of record CAWGSJ010000002.1, on the reverse strand, counting down.
GGCGTTGTCGAGCACCCTCCTCTTCGGCGCCGCTCTGATTGGCCTGCTGTCAATCGTCCAGATCGGGGCTGCTGGCGCTCAGAGCGGGACGCCTGCCGGTAGCGCCATCGCCCCCTATCCGGGTTCCGTGCAGTTCTGCGAGCAACACATCACCGGCGCACCTGGGAATGACGGGAAGGCGGGTCCCCACATCAATTGGACCGGCTACTACTCGACCAACTCGCTGGAAGCAGTGGTGAGCCATTACATGAAAGCGCTCGGGTCGGAGAACCATCGAAAGGAGGACGGCGGGAGCGTCTGGCGATTCCCGCAGATGAATCCGGAGCGGGTGCTGAGCGTCACGACGCCAAGAGGCTCGTTTCCGCGGGAAGGCTGCAAGGCGCTGCCAAAGTCCGCTCGCGCGATCGTCATCATCTCGATGATGACGCGGCCCGATTGACCTTGCGATTCTGGGACTCCACGAATCTCCCGGCATGCTGAAATCTCGGGTCGAACCGGCTCGCTGAGCCGGTTCGATCCTCGATCTTGTCTAGCGGGATGACTGTTCGTCGAGGAGCCGGTCGAGGCCCTGGTAGCTCTGCTCCATGCCATCGGTCATGCCGGTCGCCATCGCCGCCTCGCGCGCGTCCTTCGATCCGAAGTCGACGAGCGTGGTCACCGTCGTGACGCCGGCGTGTTCCTCGAACGTGACCGTCACCAGAGCGTCGTTGCGCGGGAAGTCGTCGCCGACCGTGCCCGGGTCGTACGCTTCGGTGTGCACGAGTTTCGACGGAGTCTGCACCTCGCGGAACGTGCCGGTGAAGCCAAACTCGCTCGCGTTCTCATCGCTGCGCCACCGCCAGCGATACCGCCCGCCAACCCGCACGTCCATCTCGCATACTGGCATCGACCATCCGGGCGGGCCGAGCAGCCAGCGCCGCACGAGCTCGGGCTCCGTGAAGGCCCGATAGACGAGCGCCCGCGGCGCCCTGAAGGATCGCCGAACCTGCACCTCGCGTTCGCTCGGGAGCGTGACCTGTGCCTTCTCAATTGCCATTGGCATCCTGCTTCTCCTTGCTGTTTATCCTCGTCTGGAGCGCTTCTTCCGCTGACCACCGCGCGTCGGTCGACGCGACGCGCGCTGCATCTCATCCAGGAGGCCGTCGAGTCGCTGGAAGCTCGTCTCCCAGGCTGCCCGATATTGCTCGAGCCACGCGGTCGCCTCCGCAAGCGGCCTGCCATCCAGCCGCCGGGGGCGTCGCTGCGCGTCCTGTCCCACGCTGATCAGGTTGGCCCGCTCGAGGATCTTGAGGTGCTTCGAGATCGCGGGCTGGCTGATGGCAAACGGTTCGGCGAGCTCCGTCACGGACGCATCCCCGAGCGACAGCCGTGCGAGGATGGCCCGCCGCGTCGGGTCGGCAAGCGCGACGAACGTGGCGTCGAGGCGATCGGAAGTGTCTTGTCTCATAGCCAGACGGTTCAATAACCGTATGGTTATAGAAAACGGGTTCGCTGTCAAGGAGGCCGGCGTGTCGGGGAGTCCGAGGGGCGAAGCCCCTCGGATCTTTCAGGATCTTGCGGGCTGAACCTGCATCTGCTCGTAGTGCGACACCGCGCTCTGCAGGTTGAAGAACATGCGGGCCCGCCCCAGCGTGGCGCCGAGCGGCGACTGCTGCACGACCGTCAGCACTTCGGGATTCAGCGACGCCAGCCACAGCGTGATGCCCTGGCCGCGCAGCTTCGCTTCCCCTTCGATGAGCATCTTCAGCGCCGTGTATTCGATGTCGAAGAGTGCGCGGCCATCGAGGACAACGACCGTCGGGTGTGCTGCCGCAATAAGTTGGGAGAGCTTGTCACCGATCCGCTGGGCGTTCAGGAAAAAGGCGCGTCCCTCGACGCGCAGGATCAGCAGGCCCGGCCACGCCTCGTCGTCGGGATGCTCGCTCGAGCGCGGACGGAAGACGTCCGTCCCGCGCTTGCGGCCGACGACGTGCACCGGCGGATCGTAGGCCTGTTGCGCGAGCGCCAGCAGCGAGACGATGACCGCCACGAGGATGCCCTGCAGCGTGCCCAGCAGGACGACCCCGACGAACGCGATCGCCGCCCAGCGAAATTCCTTGCGCCGCACGCGGCGAATGACGGCGAATTCGGCCGGCTGGATCAGGTCCACCGAGTAGGCCACGACGACCGCGGCGAGCGCCGCCTGCGGCATCAGGCCGATCAGCGGCGCGAGCACGAGCAGCGTCGCCAGCGACATGGCCGCGGTGACCAGTGAGGCGAGCTGCGAGCGGGCGCCGGCCTTGCGGTTGACGGCGGTCTGTGAGGTGCCACCGCCGGCAGGCATCGCACCGAAGAATCCGCCGGCGAGGTTCGCCGCGCCGAGCGCGAGCAGCTCGCGGTTCGGCGCCGGCCGCGGTTCTTCCGGCGCGGCAAACGCGCGCGCCGCGGCGATGCTCTCGGTGAAGCTCATGAGCGCAATGCCGGTCGCCGCCGGCCACATCACCCAGGCGAGCTCGACCTGCGGACGGACGAGGGAGGGCAGTCCGCCCGAAACGGCGCCGATGACGGCCACGCCCGACTCACTCAAGTTGAACGCCGCAGAAGCGCCAATCGCCAGCCCGATGGCGACGAGCGGCGCCGGCGCCTGCGGCACGAAGTGGTGGAGCGCGAAGATCAACGCGATCACCAGGACCGCGATCAGGACCGTCGCCACGGAGGTGGCAGGCAGTTCCCGGACGATGGCGAGCAGGTCTCGGAAGAACCCGGCCTTCGTGATGTGAATGCCGAGGAGCTTCGGGATCTGGTCCACGACGATCACAAGGCCAATCCCCGACTTGAATCCGGTCAGGACAGGCTCGGAGATGAAGTTGGCGACGAACCCGAGGCGGATGCCGCCCGCCAGGATCAGCAGGGCTCCAACCAGGATGGACAACGTCGCCGCGGCCGGTATCAGCTCACTGGCGGATCCGTTCGGCGCGACCTGGCCCAACGCCGCGGCGGTCAGGATCGCGATGGTCGTGGTGGTGCTCACGCTCAGCGGACGCGAGGTGCCGAGCGCCGCATAAACGGCCATCGGGACGATCGCGGTATACAGCCCGACCTGGACGGGGAGCCCCGCGATGGTGGCGTAGGCCATCGCCTTGGGCGCCACGACGGCGGCGGCAGTCAGGCCCGCCAGGACATCGGCACGCGTCATTACTTCCTCCGAGGTTCGAGCGCTCCGCGAAGCTTGTCGGCGAGCGGACTGAATCCTTCGGCGGGCGCGGCCGATCGCGCCGTGTAGTCGCGGAGCTCCTCGGACTCCTGCGCGTCGAGGATCGCCTTGCGGCTGACGCGGATGCGCCGGGCCTCCGGATCGACCTCGAGCACCACGACGTCCACTGGGGAGCCGGCGGTGAAGGTTCTGACGACGTCGCCTTCCTTCGCGATGCCCGACTCGCTGTTCGGCATGAGCGCGTCAATACCGGGCGCGAGCTCGACGAACACGCCGAACTTCGCGTGGCGCGTGACGCGGCCCTTGTAGACCTGCCCGGCGACGAACTTCGACGCGGCGGTGGACCACGGATCTTCCGTCAGCTGCTTGAGCCCGAGCGCAATCTTCTGTGTGCCGTCGTCGACGCGAAGCACTTTGACGGTGATCTCGTCGCCAGGTTTGAGCATCTCGGACGGATCCGAGACGCGCGACCAGCCAATCTCGGAGACGTGGAGGAGGCCCTGGATGCCTGCGCCGAGATCGACGAAGGCGCCGAAGTCGCGGACCGATACCACACGGCCGGTCACGATGGCGCCGGGCACGATCGTGCGCCGGAGCTCGGCGGCGTGCTCCTGCTGTTCCTCCTCGAGCACCTTCCGCCGCGACACGATCAGGTTGCGGCCGCCCTCCTTGTACTCGATGATGCGGAACGCGTAGACGCGGCCGACGTGCGCCTCGGGATCGGCGGTGCGCGCGATATCGATCTGCGAAAACGGGCAGAACGCTCGCTGACGCGCGAGCCGCACCTCGTATCCGCCTTTGACCACCCGCTCGACCTTGCCCTCGACCGGCAGCCCCGAGTGGAACGCGTCGGTCAGCTGCTGATCGGTGACGTGTCCGCGGGCCAGCTTGCGGGAGAGGGTCAGCCCGCCTGCCGTCGACACGACGGTGGCCTGGATGCGATCGCCGACGGCAACCTCGACGACGCCGTCCGCGTTCTTCAACTCGCCGATGTCGACCACGGCTTCGCCCTTGCCGCCGACGTCGACGAACGCCACCGCCGGGCCGATCGCGACGATCCGGCCCTCGATGGTCTGACCCTTCTCGAACTGCCTGGCCTGCTGCGACGCCGCGAACATCGCGGCGAAATCTTCTTCGGGCTCGCTCACATCCAGCTCCTCCGAGAACGGCGCTGCCGTGTGATTATGGCAGAATCCCACGCGTGGACTTCGCGCGGGAATTCGAAGCAGTTCGGTCGTTCCTTTCGGCCCGAGGGTTCCGCGTGGCCGTGATCGGCGGCGTTGCGCTGGCCGTATATGGCTATCCGCGATTGACGCTAGACCTTGATATCGTGACTGACGCAGGAGCACAAGACCCTCTCGTCGCGATGCTCGAATCGGCCGGATTCGCCACGCTCCATCGTTCGGCGGGCTACTCGAACCATCGCCACCTCGATCGAAGTCGCGGTCGGGTGGACGTAATGTACGTGCGAGGCGAAACCGCCGAGCAGCTGTTTGCCTCGATCAGAGACCTTCCCGGCCCTGGGGGGCAGCAGATTGCAGTGCCCAAACCTGAGCACCTGATTGCGATGAAGTTGCAGGCGATCAAAGATGCTCCTGAGCGCACCTGGCAGGATCTTGCCGATATCGGCTACCTGCTGCAGATCGACGGTGTGAATCGTGAGGAGGTCGGCCGCTATTTCGAGCGCGCGGGCCTGATGGAAAAATGGCGTGAAATCTCAGCCGGCTGGTGAGTGGCGGCCGATCGACCTCGAGCGGGACGTGCCCACGACGAAGGAAGACGTCGAGGTCCTGCGGCAGCTCTCTCGTGCGACGCCGTCGTGGCTTTTGCTCACACCCGCCGAAATCGCGGCGATGGTTCCCGAGGGCGCGCTGGATCGCCGACCGATGACCACTCCCCGCGCCCGGCCTTTTACCCTGCCCCCCGATTGACTGCGTCGAGGCTTACGGCGGTTGTGAAACGGACTGGTCCCGGTGCAGAGTGTGGCCATGCTGCACGTACGCCCCGCAACGCACGACGACCTGGACGCGATCGTCACCGGCAACATGAAGCTGGCGGAAGAATCCGAGAACATTCAGCTGGACGCGGCGACGCTTCGCCAGGGCATCACCGCGCTCCTCGACGGACGTGCGCCCGGTCAGTATTGGATGGCCGAGCTCGACGGCCGCGTCGTCGGCCAGCTCCTGATTACCCACGAGTGGAGCGACTGGCGGAACTGCCTGGTCTGGTGGGTACAGTCCGTTTACGTGGCGCCGGAAGTACGACAGCGAGGCGTGTTGAAGGCTCTGTATGCGCACGTGCGCGGGGAAGCTGAGGGTGCAGGCGTGGGAGGACTACGGCTGTACGTGGACAACACGAACACACGTGCGCAGGCGGCGTACGCGGCGCTCGGGATGAAGGGCGACCACTACCGCGTGTTCGAGGACATGTTCCGCGAGCCCCCGAGAATCGGGTAATTGGGTAATTGGGCAATCGAGTAATTGGGATCTCAGGGCTCGCGCAGCGCGATCATGGGATCGACGCGCGCGGCGCGCACGGCGGGAATCAACGTCGCGATCAGGCCAGCCGCGCCCAGCGCACCAGCCGCGATCGAGAACGCCGGCAGATCGAACGGGCTGATGCCGTAGAGCACGCCGCCAATCGAGCGGGCGACGAGCGTCGACGCGACGAGACCGATGACAACGCCGGCAACGAGCATCGTCAGGCTGTTCCGGACGACGAGTCCGATGGTCCGGCCGCCGCTCGCGCCGAGCGCCATGCGCAGTCCGATCTCGCGTGTGCGCTGGCTGACGGCATAGGAAAGGACCCCGTAAATGCCGAGCCCGGCCAGCAGCAGGGCGGCGCCGGCAAAGAGCGCCAGGAGCGTCGCGCTCATGCGCGGCAGGAACACGGCGCGCGCCAGGATCTGATCCATCGTGCTCAGCTCGTAGATCGGCTGCTCGGCATCCACCGACCACACGGCGTCGCGAATGGCCGAGGCGAACGCGGCCGGGTCGCGCCCGGTTCTGGCCACGACGGACATCCCGGCGGTCGGCGATTGCCGCAACGGCAGGTAGACCTGTTTCTTCGGTTCGCTGTCGAGGCCCTGGTTCCGCACGTCACCGACCACGCCGACAACGACGCTCCTGCCGTGCGGGTTGACGATCGTCTGGCCGAGGGGGCTGCGATCCGGAAAGTATCTCCGCGCCATCGTCTCGTTGATGATGCTGGTGCGTGGAGTGTCGGCGCCGTCGCGCTCGTCGAGGTACCGTCCCTCGAGCAGCCGGATCCGCATGGTTTCGAAATAGCCGGGCGTCACGATGCGCACGTCGGCGAGCGGATCCTCGCTCTTCGGCGGCTGCTGGCCTTCGACCGAGAACGGCAGGGCCGACGCGATGCCGACGTCGTTCATTGGCAGAATCGAAACCGCCGATGCGGCGGTGACCCCCGGCGCGTTTCTCACCCGCGCCACGACATCCTCGAAGAACTGCACCAGGCGATGGCGCTCCCGATACTTGGTGGTGGGCAGAAACACCTGCGCCGCGATCACGTTGCCCGGATCGAATCCCGGATTGACGGCTAACAGCTTCGTGAAGCTGCGCGTCATCAAGCCGGCGCCGACGAGCAGGACCAGCGCGACCGCGACTTCGAGCACGATCAACGCGTTCAGCAGGCGGCGGGCGCCGCGAGTGGCCGTGTTGGCGTACCGAGTCGCTCAGGCTGTCGCGCAGCTCGCCGCGCGAGGCCTGGAGCGCGGGGAGCAGGCCGAAGGCGATGCCGACGGCAATCGAGACCACGGTCGTGAATGCGAGGACGCGGGCGTCGAGCTGGATCTGATCCAGGCGGGGAAGACGTGCCTCGGGCAGCGCCGCCAGGAGCCGCAGTCCGGCCGCGGCGGAAAGCCAGCCAAGCGCGCCGCCGCCAATCGACAGGAGGAGGCTCTCGGCGAGGATCGGCCGCGCGACCTCCCACCTTCCGCCGCCGAGCGCGCCGCGCACGGCGATCTCGCGGCGCCGGTGCGACCAGCGTGCGAGGAGCAGATTGGCCATGTTGGCGCAGACGATCAGCAGCAGGAAGGCCACTGCGCCCATCAGCATCAGCAGCGCCGGCCGCGACGCGGCGACGAGCTGCTCGTGCGCCGCGACGGAGCGCGCGCTCCATCCGTCGTTGCTGTCGCGGTTGTCGGCGGCGATGCGCGCCGCCAGCAAACGCACTTCTTCCTGCGCCTGCCCGGGCGTGGCGTTGGCGGCAATGCGCCCCACCACCATCAGCGACCGCGCCCGGCGCGACCGCCCGTGCAGATCCTTGGGGTCGAAGGCGAGCGGCGCCCAGAGTTGAGCGCTGGCCGCGGTCGGAAACTGGAAGTCCGGCGGCATGACACCAACGACCGTGTACGCCTCGGCGTCGAGCTGAATCGTTCTGCCGACGATGCCCGGTTCCGCGCCGAGGACGCGCCGCCAGAACGCGTCGCTCAAGACGACGACCTGGGGCGCGCCGAACAGCCCTTCTTCGGAAAGAAAGGTGCGGCCGAGCCTCGCGTTGGCCTCGAGGACGGCGAACAGCTCCGGCGTCGCCCTGACACCGGAAACGCTGACCGGATCGCCGGATCCCGCGAACGTGAAATCGGCGCGCCGGTAGGCGGCGACCGATTCCAGGCTCCTGACATCGGCCTTCCAGTCTTCGAACGTCGGTACCGAGACGCGATCCAGCACGCCGTCGGGGTTGACTTCCCAGAGGACGACGATCTTCTCCGGATCCTCGTAGGGCAGCGGGTTGAGGACGACGGCCTGGATGATGCTGAAGAGCGCGGTGTTCGCGCCGATGCCGACGGCGAGCGTCACGAGCGCGATCAGCACGAAGATCGGCTGCCGCCGCAGCGTGCGGAACGCGTATCGGAAGGAGGTGAGCCAGTCGGACATGCGTCGGATGCGATCCTAATGCAGGAACGAGCCGGGAACCTGAAAAGAAGGCGGCGCCGCTGACTTGCGACCGCACTCACGCACCTCGGCTCCCGAGACCGCGTCCACGTACACCAGGCCGCACCGATCCGCAACCCGGGCGCCGTGCTCCGCGTTGACCACCACGACATCGAACTCGCCGGCGTTGGCCGGGTCGAATCCATCGGCCACCGGTGCGAGCCGGTGCGGGTAGCGCGTCACCCGATAAAACTCGAGAGCCGGTTGATAGAGGTGTTCCGTCGCGCCGACGCGGATCAATCCCGCCGCATCGCCCGTTCGTGAGGAGATCAGATCGACGATCCGCCGCGAACCGGCGTCATATCGCCAAGGACCGTAGCTGCCGACGGTGAATTGCTCCACTGCGGTCGTTGTCAGCACCGCCAACACGGCGATTGCGCTCCACCGCAGGATGCGAGAGCGCGCCGATCCGGCAGTGCCTGCGAGCGTCAGGACAATCAGGGGAATGAAGTAGAGGCCGGTTCGCTCCTTTGGGTACAGCACGCCCGCTGAGTGGTGCGCGATAGTCAGCAGAATGACCGTGCATGCCAGCGTGCCGCCGTACAAAAGCAGCCGGTGCGCATCGCGCGTCCCCGGTGCGAAACGGCGCCAGCGGAGCAGCCGGATCATCGAGGCACTCGATGCAGCGATGGCGGTGAGAATGGCCGCCCACGTCAAGGCCCCTGCGATCCAGGCGGCGAATGATGTGTTCGTCCACCAGGTCGGATGATGCTCGACGGCGAGCCGGACGATCGACCGTGCGGTTTCGCCCAGGCTCTCCGCGCCAAAGAAGAACGTTTCGCGCCTGGCCTCACGCAGCGGGACCGCGAGCAGCGCCGCGGCTGCCAGCAGGCCAGGGAGCGCAAACTGCGTCATGAGGGATCGGGCGCCTGGCTGGGCCGGTTCGCGCTTGACGGCGATCGTGGAGGCGGTCGTCCAGAGCGCGACGGCCGGAAAGGCGAAGGCGAGGTTGGCGCAGGCGGAGCCGCCGAGCGCCAGCGAAGCGAGCCGCCATCGTTGCCGTCCCGGTTCGCCCGAGAGCTCCAGGAGCGCGTAGGCGAACAAGCAGAGCGCCGGCCCGTACCCGCGCGCCGCCGAAAAGAAGTCGAAGATCAGCGGATTCAGCGTGAGCGCGCACAGTGTCAGGCCGTAGACCAGCCTCGTCGAGCACATGCGGCGGGCCAGCAGAGCCGCGATGATGAGGTAGGCGACCGCGGCAATAACCGACGGCAGACGTAGCGTGAGCTCGGTCACGCCGAGCAGGACCGTCGTCGCGTTTGCGGCGATCGTGAAGAGGACGTGGTTGTTGGCGGTGTAGCGGGTGAAGACGTGCTCGAGCGGTCCTGCGATGAACATCAGGTAGGTCGTCGCTTCGTCGTGCACGATGCCCTGTGTTGCAGCCCGGTAGGTACTTGCCGCGGCGATGAACGCAACCAGCGCACCGACGCACAGCCTGTCTCGGTTCAAGACTCGGCCGCTTGATTCATTCACGCCCGCAGCGTTGGTTGTACGCTGGGCGCCTGAGGCATCAACCGAAACTACCCACGGCTCAGCCATCGACCGCGTCCGTGGATGCACGTCCTGGGCCGGATGCTCGATCGGCGTCCGGCGCCTCTCGCGTCGTGTCGCTCGACGTGCTGCGCGGCTTTGCGGTTGCCGGCATGATCGTCGTCAACAATCCCGGCGACTGGGCCGCCGTCTTTCCGCCGCTGCTCCATGCCTACTGGACAGGCCTTACCGTCGCCGATCTCGTCTTCCCGGCATTCATCTTCGTCATGGGGCTCGCGATGCCGTTCGCGTTTGCGCGGCGCCGGATGGCCGGGGCTTCGATTAGAGAAATCTCCGACCACATCGCCCGTCGCGTCGCCCTTCTCATCGCGCTCGGCCTCGTGCTGAACGCTGTAAGCGAGGTGTCGCCGCTCCGGGTTCCCGGCGTCCTCCAGCGCATCGGGCTCGCGTACCTCCTGGCGAGCATCGTCGTGCTGCACGTGCGTCCTTCTCGATGGCTGTTGGCCGCCGCCGTCCTCGTGGTTGTCCACTGGGCGTTACTGGTGCTCGTGCCGTTCGGTGGTCACCCTGCCGGCACGATGACGCCGGATGACAATCTCGCGCGATTTGTCGACACGCTCGTGTTCGGACGACATGCGTTGACCATCCCGATCGATCCGGAGGGGCTGCTCGGCACGCTGACCGCCTCTGCGACGGCGGTCCTGGGCGCGGTGGCCGGCGATCTGGTCCGGCGGGCGCCAGACAATGCGGCGCGCCTGCGCGGGCTCACCGCGGGCAGCGCCGCCGCCCTCGGCCTCGGCCTGATCTGGTCGCGCGCACTGCCGCTGAGCAAGCCGCTCTGGACAGGATCGTTCGTCCTGGTCACCGCTGGCCTGACCACGATCGCGTTCGCCCTGATGTATTTCATCGTCGACGTCCGCGGATTGCGGCGTTGGTGCCGGCCCTTCATGTGGCTGGGCGCGAACGCGCTCGCGATTTATGTCGGTTCAGAGGTCGTGCGGCGGCTCCTCGACGCGGCTGTGGTCACGCAGGGATCCGGACGCACGACGCCGAAAGCGTGGGTGTTCTGGGAAGTGCTGGAACCGGCGCTCCGCCCGTGGTCCGAGGCCGCGTCCTTCGTGTTCGCGGTCGGTGTTGTGGCGATGTGGATGGTGGTTGCGGCGGTTCTTTATCGATCCAAGAGGCTGTAACAAGAGCGCTAGTGGACCCTTGGCGACTACTCGCGACTGATCAGCATGACGTTGAAACCGAGCGCTCTGTATGCGCGCATACTTCCAACGACCGCAGTCGATTGACGAAGGTTGTGAGGACCCTGGTCATGCATCGATTGGGACCTTTCATCAACAGGGCAGGACAGCGTCGGTCGATCGCCTGGAAGAATGCCGACGATAGAGGGGGTTCATCATGAACTTGACGCGGCTGCGGATCATCCTGGGGGTTCTCGGTCTGGTGCCCATTTTTATCGGGGTGACCGGCATGTTCTCCGGACTGGAGCGGCTGGTATCCGGTTGCGAATTCTCCCCAGACTCGGACGGTCAGTACCGATACCTCTCGGCGATTTACCTGGGGTTCGGCGTTTTGATCCTCTGGATCCAGTCCCGGCTGGCGAGCCAAGTGCCGTTGTTTAGGATCCTGATGGCGATGGTCTTCGTGGCCGGGGTTGCGCGTGCCCTACCCCTCGTGACACTCGGGTTTCCGCGTATACCCGTTCTGATCGCGCTGGTCTTCGAGCTTGTTTTCCCCCCGGTCGTCGTCTACTGGCACGCCATCGCCGTGAAGGCCGAGACCGCACTGCCGACCCCGAAATCGTAGGCGTTATGCGGGCGGCGGGTGGAGGTCAGCCGTGCGATGATACGCGCGTGACGCGCGTCCTGCCGCACGGCGTTCGCCCTCGCCGCCGCCGCGCTGATGGTGCCGGCCGGGGCCGGCGCGCAGCTGTCTGTCACGATCCCCGGACGATAGTAGCGATTAAACGCCGAAGGGACTTCCGACTACGACGAAGCTGTTACTTGTTGGTGGTGGACGTTGGGCAGCCGCGGGTGGCGCAGAATGCCGCGAGCGCATCTGCCACTTCCTGCCGCGCTCGACGCTCGGCGCGACCGCGCTTGTAATTGACGACGGCGGATCGAATCTTCTCGATGCCGTCCATCATCAATTCCCCGACCGAGGGCAATCCGAAGGTCGGATCGAATGGCTTCTCCTCAACTGGCTGCAGAACAGGCAGTCGCCTCCGGACTTCCACATAGAACGTCGGGTCGCCTGACAGTTCCGGAACCCGTAAAAGCGGCTGTTCTTTCAGGGCTGCGCGAATCCGCTCCAACGAAACTGGCAAGGTTGCGTCGTCAGTCTGTGCCTGAATCGGCGTTTGAAGAACGAGGATCGCGCCGACGAGCAATAGCGGTACAGCAAGATGATCCGCCACATGATGCTGCTCCTGACGTCCGTGTCGCGGTGACGGTCTTGATGGCGCGGCACCCGACACTAATCATACGCCGTAGGATGATGGGGTCAGCAACGCTGTCGGCGACGGTGAAGGAGGCCGTCGCCGAAGGCATGGAAATGAACCGACGATGCCGTAACGGGCACCGCTGATGCTACTTGCCGAGCGGCACGCGCCGCCGCAGCTCGTCGAAGAAGTTCTGGAGGAACACGACCTCGTGCTCCTGCTTGGGCGCTTCCGCGGATGCCACCGGTGTCACCACCACCACGCGCTTGCCGTCTGGCGCCAGATCCCACTCCGTCCCGCCGAGCTTCGCGATCCACACCCGGGGTTTCTCCGCCACGAACGTGTCGCCGTTCACGGTGTAGCTCGCGGTCATGATCTGGTCGCCCGATCTGGTACACCAGCTCGTGTCCGCTCCGGGACCAGCGCGGAACCGTGCCGCCGCTGTTCGAGATCTGCCACTTGCCGCCTTGCCCGGACGACGGCGGAGGAAACGCCCGGACGATACACTTCATTCGTTCCCGATTCGTTCGAGTGATACGCCAGCCATCGCCCGTCGGGCGAGAACGACGGGGCTTGAGTCGGCGAAGCGTGCTCTTGAGAAATGGCTCCGGTGTCCCGGCTTTCAACTGGCCGCCCTGGTCCTCCAGCGGCACCGTCCAAATTTGGGCGTCCGTTCTCCGCTGCCCTGGTCGACATAAGCCAGCCGCTTGCCATCCGGCGTGAACGACCTCGGAAGCTTGTGTAATCTTGCTCTGCGTCAGCGCCTGCGGCTGGCTGGCGCCATCCGCGCGCGCCTGGAAGATGCCGCTGCCTGATCGGTCGAGAACACGACGTATTGGCCGTCCGGGCTCCACGTTGGGGAAGAATTGAACGCCACCGAACGTCAAGCGCGTCATGGTGTCCCGCTGCGAATCGTAGACCCACACGTCGTACCGAGTTCCTCTCTCGCTGACCGTCAGCGCGACCCGCGTGCCGTCCGGGGACAGGCTGGCATTCCGATAGACGGCCGGGCTTGGCCAGCAGCGGTTCCTTCTTGCCGAGAGGATCGACCCATTGCACCGTCGTCAGCCGCGCGCCGCCGCCGGCCCTGCGGTAGACCAACGTGCCCGGTGCGGGAGACGTCAAAGTGACCGGCGCCCGACCGAGCTCGCATACGCGACATCGTCCAGCACGGGCACGGCCGTCCCGCGCGTCTCCAGCGTGTCCAGATCGAACGGGATCGCGAACAACGTGGCCTTGTTGACGTAGACCAGATGGCCCGTCCGGTCCGACGTGGCCAGATACCGGGGGGACTGACCGCCGCGAGCCACGATCTTTCTGTTGCCATCGGCCAGCGTGAGGACTTCGATGGTGTTTTTGTCCACGTCCAGCGCCGGGTCAGCAGCAAACAGGATCGCTTTGCCTCCAGGCAGAATCTGCGGGGCAGCGAGGGCTAGTTCGCCGTCGCCCAGTCCCGCGACGGTCTCGGGCGGGCCTCCACCGTCGGGAATCCGCAGCAGGCCCTTCGCGAATCGGCCGACGAAGATGCTGCCGTCCTCGACCCCAACTCGCGCCGGCGAAGCGGCGACGCTCTCCAAGCGGGACCACGGCGCCGCCTTCCACGGAGATCTTGTTCACCTTGCCACCGGAGAGGAATCCGACCCACTGCCCGTCCGGCGAGAAGAACGGCGCGATGGCGCCCTCCGTTCCCGGCAAGCTCGGTGGCCTTCGGTTGATCCAGCCGGCGCGTGAACAGCTTCGTGGGTGTGCCCGAGGCGTAGACCAGCCGCGTGCCGTCGGGAGAGATGGCGACGCTGCTCCCCTGAGCCGCCGGGACGGGCAAGGACACATCCGTGCCCAAATCGACGTCCAGCCGCACCAGCGGACGATCCACCGGCGTCTCCGCACGCCACGGCGCCCACACGGTCAGCCACGCAATCGCGAACACAAGCGCCGCGGCCGAGGACGCCCACGACAGCGCGCGTGCTACCGCCGACGTCGGCGCCGAGCCGCGGGGTCACGGCAGCGTCCGGCGCCACCGCCTCGAACGCGCCCTCGAGCGCCAGGCGCACGTCCGCCGATGTCGTGCATGCGCTGCCTCGGATCCTTGTGACAGGCAGCGCCGGATGAAGCGTCGCGAGCGCGGGCTGAGAGCGTGGCTGGCAGCCGCGCCCGATCTGGTTCATCCCGCGATGATGCGCCGCGAGCGGTGTCCTGCATGTCCTCGCCGTCGAATGCGCGCTTTCCCGTGAGCATCTCGTACAGCACGCACCCGAACGCCCAGATGTCGGCGCGCTTGTCGACGCGTCTTGCCGCGCGCCTGCTCGGGACTCATGTACGCCGCCGTGCCGAGAATCATCCCCGCCTGCGTCATCGCGGGCGTGGTGATCGTCGGCGACTGCGACACGCTCGGCGACGACGACTCGGCCGCCGGCTCCATCGCTTTCGCGAGCCCGAAGTCCAGCACCTTCACCGTGCCGTCGGCGCGCACCTTGATGTTCGCGGGCTTCAGATCGCGATGGATGATCCCCTGCTCGTGCGCCGCTTCGAGCGCCTCGGCGATCTGCTTGGCGATCGGCAGCGCCTCGTCGATCGGGATCGCGCCGCGCGCAATGCGCTGCGAGAGATCCTCGCCCTCGACGAGTTCCATGACGAGGGCGCGCACGCCGCCGGACTCTTCCAGGCCGTAGATGTGCGGCGATGTTGGGATGGTTCAGCGACGCGAGCGTCTGCGCTTCGCGTGTGAAACCGCGCGAGCCGATCGGGATCAGCGGCGAAGGCGTCGGGCAGGATCTTGAGCGCGACGTCGCGATTGAGCTTCGTGTCGCGGGCCCGATACACCTGTCCCATGCCGCCTTCGCCGATCTGCGCGGTGACTTCGTAGACGCCGAGGCGCGTGCCGGGGGTGAGGGCCAAGCTCTGTGGATTATAAGGGCGGGAACTTAGATGGGACGACGACGTTGGCGTACGCTTCCGCGTCGCCCGCGCGACGGGCGAACAACGTGTTCAGCAAAACCATCGGTGCTGACGGTCCTCGCGCGAGCGCGTGAGGTGAAGGCCGAAGGTCGGATTATGAGCGAGGCTCAGTCTCTTGGTCACTTTACTTCTTTCAACAGCACCGGCCAGTTGAGCACGACGCTGATGGACGTTCGAGCCGCTCGCTGGACCTGTGACACTTCGACCAGGAAGCGCTGGCCGTCGGGAGTGGACTGCGGAGTAGAGTCCACGCCCACGTTCGGAGGGAGGGGCAGCCGCTGGGGGACGCCACTCTCAAAGGCGGTACCGTTTGTGTTCACTGGCGCGGCAAAAACTGCCGTTCCAGTTGGAGCCGTGTTGAAGACGATCTCTCTGTCGACGCGCCACTGTGGCCAGTTGCCGTGGTCCTTCGAGACCTGCCACTTGCCCTCGCCGAGTGACGGCTGGCCAGTCTGTCCTGACACTCGGAACGGGCGGACATAGACCTCAGCCGCAGCTCCAGTCTCGAGGGATACGTAGGCAACCCAACGCATGTCGGGTGAAAAGACGCCAGCCCACTCATTGAAGGCCTCGCCGAGCATCAGATGTGGCCTGCGGTCGCGGAGAGACAGTGCCCACAGGTCGTATCCCGTGCGGGGAGCGTTCTCGGTGTGATAGAGCAGGAACCGACCGTCGCGCGACCAGCTGGTCGGAAAATGCCGCAACCCGGGCTCCTTGAACAGCACCTGCTCGTCGCCGAGGCCGGAGGCGGCTTTCTCGTATAACGTGTCGCCGAGATGGCCGGCCGAGTACGCAATGCGGGCGCCGTCCGGAGACCACACACCGGGCGAGTACACCTCCTTATGGAATGTGAGACGCGTGCGCCGGCCGCTGGCAAAGTCCAGCGTCCAGAGGTCGCCCGGCACGTCGTACGGAGAATCCTTCACGACTGCGCGCTTGCCATCCGGCGACAACGCAACCTGCCTGTCCGTTCCTGGCGGTCCGAACGTGCTCAGGGTCTTTCCCTGCCGGTCAAACCAGGCGAGCTGGAAGGTTCCAGAAGCCGATGCGGTCCGATAGGCGAGAACGCCGTTGCCAGACACCGAAAACACTCCGGTGGAGTACCACGTGATCTGGACGTCCTGGGCCACGGGCACCGGCACGCCCTGGAGCTCCAGGCGGCGAGCGTCGAATGGTTGTGCCATCAGCGTGCCCGCGCGCGGAAAGAATACGTAGCCATTCGCGTACACCGCCGGCACACTGGTGGTCAATATCCGCTGACGCGACTGGTCCCCGGCGTCGACATCAAGAGAACCAACGTACATGCCCTCAACGTCCGGCGGTCCGGAGCGGAAATACAGAAAGTGTTTGCCGTCGGGGAGGAACGTGGGCCACGTGTGATGGAACTCTCCCTTGGATACGTCGACCTGCGTCACCGCCGTGGCCGCGCCACCTGCCTGGGACACTCTCCACAGCGGACCGCCCGATCCGCCGCCCCAACTCCCCAACACGATGTCGCCATTCTGATTCCAGGTGCCCTGACCGGCGCGCGGTGTTGGGAAGGCTGGCCACCGTCTCCGGTGGACCGCCGGTCGTATCAACTTTCCTGACTGTGTTGTCGACGGTGAAGCCCACGTACCGGCTGTCGGGGGACCAGAAAGGAGTCGAGGCGCCCTCCGTACCCGGCAGGCGCCGCCATTCCAGTGCATCGAAATCGCGAAGCCATAATCCATCTTGTGCGGTCGCCGCGAACACCAGCTTGCGGCCGTCCGGGGATACCGACACGTCATCGTACGGAGTCACATTCTCCGGCACTGGCGCCTCGAATCGGCTGAGCGAGCCTGGCGCCGTGGGCCGAAACACCCAGGCACCAATCCCCAGCGCGATCGCAGCCATCAACACGGCCAACCATTGCCACACGCGAACTGATCGCGCGGGTATCGACGGCGGAGGTTCCGCTGCCATCCACCTCAGGGCGTGCCTCACGTCGCGCGCCGATTGCCATCGTTTCTCAGGATCCTTTTCGAGGCAGGTTCGCACCACCTCTGCGAGGCCGCGCGGCGTTCGCGGCTGCATCTCGAACAGAGGTCGCGGCTCTTCTTTGAGAATCGACGCGACGAGGTTGGCCTGCGTCTTGCCCGTGAAAGGTCGCGTGCCTGCGATCAACTCGTAGAGCACGACTCCGAAGGCGAAGATGTCGCTGCGCGCGTCAGCTTCGTGGCCCTCGACCTGCTCAGGCGACATGTAGGGCAGCGTGCCCAACATGGAGCCTTCCGCCGTCAGAGAAGCGGCTTGAGTCTCCACATGGCTGCGGCTGTCGACAGCAGGAGCGTGCTCGACCTTCGCGAGTCCGAAATCGAGAACCTTCACGCCGCTCTCGGTGAGCAGAATGTTGCCGGGCTTCAAGTCGCGGTGGACGATGCCCTTTCGGTGCGCGGCGTCGAGCGCGTCCAGGATCTGATCGGCCAGTGCGAGCGCCTGAGCAAGCGGCACCGGTCCGCGCAGCCACTCGCCCTCGACGTACTCCATGACGAGGTAGTCGGGGCCGACGTCGTAGAGCGAACAGACATGAGGATGGTTCACCGCCGCGATGGCCCGAGCCTCACGTTCAAAACGCTCACTGAAACGGCTGTGACTCGCCTTGATGGCGACCAACCGATTGAGGCGCGTGTCTCGCGCCTTCCAAACCTCACCCATGCCGCCAGCGCCAAGGGCGGACAGAATCTCATACGGGCCGAGTCGCGTGCCCGGCGTGAGAGCCATGGAAGTGGTTGGGATTATAGAAGATGGGCTGATTCTGGCGGATTAGTAATGGAAAACGCCGTCGTGGCTTCCGATGCCAAGCTCGCCCTTCCGCCAGGGTCGCCGTGTCTCAGACGTCCCCAAGTCAGCAAGATTCGCAAAACCGAGCTGCGTATGATGCGGAGAGTGACCGATCAGAAGAGCACGACCCGCATGCCGGGCGCCGATCAGCAGATTTACGAGGCAAGGCTCCTGCGAGTCCTTTCGTACATCTACGACCATCTCGACGGCGACCTCAGTCTCGATGCGGTGGCCGACGTGGCGTGCATGTCGCCCCATCATTGGCATCGCGTCTTCCGGGCGATGACCGGTGAGACGCTCGCGGACGCGATACGCCGGGCACGACGAATCTGGCGACGGACATCGTGCAGCGCGGCGGCCTTGCGCCGGCCGTTCAAGCGCCGAAGCCGATGGCTCTCTGGATGAGCTTCATGATGCACGGCATCAATCCCAGCGATCCGACGATCTCGCCGCTGTTCGGCCACCTTTCCGGCCTGCCGCCGACGCTCATTCAGGCCTCCGGGTCCGAGATGTTTCTCGATGACGCGGTTCGCTATGCGAACAAGGCGAACGCACAGCGATCCCGCGTGGTCGTCCAGACGTGGCCGAACACGATGCACGGCTGGCACGCCATCGAGGTTCCTGAAGCGGCTGCCGCGTTCGACCGAGTCCGCGCGTTTCTCAGCTCCCCCGACGCCCGAGTGGCAACACATCCTGATTGAAGCTCTCCGCGTCCTTGTTGCTGGCGGTCACCTTCTTCACGAGTGGGCGAACGGCACGCGTCTGAGCCATCCGTTCAGATCAAGGAGCACCTGCGCACGTTGCTCGAGGAAGCAGGCCTCGTGGAGCGCCGGCGTTGACGTGTCTCGGCTGGCGTCGTGAGTGCGTGACGTACGCCGCTCTCACTTCGTCGGCACGAGGCGCTTCAGCTCCTCCGTCCAATTGAGCACTGCGCGAAGCTCGGATGCGATGCGCGCTTCTGGCTTCGTCGATGCCACCAGGCCGACGAAGCGGCCGTCGGGCATGATGTCGTACGCCCGGCCATGGTCCGGCAGCATCTCGCCGGTCACGAAGGACGGAAACGTCACGGGACGGCCGAACGTCAGACCCGGCTGCGATGTCACGGTGACCGCGGCCATCAGCCCAGTTGTGATCGACGCGACATAGATCAGCTCCTGGCCATCCGGCGTCCAGGCGGGCTGGTAGTCGATTCTCACTTTCGGCGCAGGATAGCGGGCGCCCGTCGCCGGGAACGGCTGCACGAATACACCTCGATTCGGCGAGGTCGTGTCCCGTATCGGGGCGGAGCTGTGCGCGATCCAGCGGCCGTCGGGAGAGAACACCGCGTCGATTGGCTCACGTGACTCCACGCCCAGTGGAAGAACCTTGCCATCGGCGATCGAAAGTACATGGAGCGAGAACGTCGGACCCTTCTCGATCGAGAAGAGGAGGTGGCGACCGTCGGGTGACCACGACTCGGGGACGTGCGCCTCGGCCTCGCCGGCGTTCGTCAGACGCCGAGCGGGACTGCCGTCGAGACGCTGCAGGAAGATGGCACGGTCGCCGAGGCGATCCGATTGAAACGCAAGCCGGCTGCCGTCCGGTCCCCAGGCGGGATACTGGTTCCTCCCCTCCAGCGTGAGTCGCTGCAGCACGCCCGTTCCGCCAACGCTGTAGATCCAGATGGCGGCCTCCTTTCCATCGTCGCTGCCCACGGCGATGTGAGTGCCGTCGCGCGAGGCTCGGACATGTGTGTATCGACCGGGGCGGACCGGCAGCTGTACGACTTCGCCGGCGCGCGTGGCTAGACCGATTGAGAACTCAGCCGTCTGCGGCGTGACGGGCCCTGGCAGGTACACGAGATTCCCCGTGTGCGACACGGCAAACTGCGCTGCGCCAGTCGTCCCGGCAATGGTTCGCCTGACGCCTTCGACAACCGGGATCGCCGGTCCCGTCACTTCCTGTCGCGCCGCATTGAACGGCACGGCGAATACGACGCCGCCGATTGCATACAGAATGTGACCCGTGGGGACGTAGCGAGCGTCGCTGCCGCCTTCGATCAGCGTCCGGCGCGCGCCGGACGATCGCGACTGCACGACGATGCGAGCCCGATCCCACCGCGCCGAATCCCACTGCTGGCGCCCGACGCCCAGCGCGCCAATCGTGAACAGAAGCGCGTCACCCCCGGGGAGCATCTGCGGTCCATGCGCCTCTTCACCGTCTTCGACAACCGCGACTTGTTCCACGGCGCCGCCGGCGGCGGGGCAGCGTGCGATGCCTCCGCGGCCCCGACCGACGATGATCTCGCTTCCATGCCAGGTCATGCCGAACACGTCATCCACGCCGCAGACCGTCACGGCGGCGCCGCCATCTGCTGCGACGCGCTTGATGGTCCGGTCCGCCGAGAAGAAAGCCAACGACTGGCCGTCCGGTGAGAACACGGGTGTGTGGACGCCCGGACCGGCGTTCGTGACCGGCACGACCCTGGCATCGAATCGAGAAACGTCTCGTAGAAAGAGCCGGCCCCGGGCGACGTAGACGAAGCGGGCGCCCTCCGGCGATATGGCGATCGTGTGCTGGCCGGTCGGCGCACCCCCGCCGCCATCGTCGGACAGCGGCATGGTCAGTCGGACAACCTGCGGTGCCGGCGTCGAAAGCGCGAGAGGCCAGAAGACGAAACCGGATACTATCGCCGCCAGCAGCGCGGCAATGCCAAGCGCGACCAGACGCCTCCGCCCCGCCTCGCGACTGGGCGATTCGGCGACGCGCGCCGAGGATCCGTCCGTTACCGTCAACGACGCGGCCTCATCGAGAACGAAGCCCACCGTTGCGGCATCTGCCACGCGCCGCGTCCGGTCCTTCTCCAGACACCGCTTGATGACCACGCGGATCGCAGGAGGCACGTCCGGGGGCAGCGCGCTCCAGTCCGGCTGGGTCTTCAGCACGTTCGCCAGCGTGTCGGCGACGTCATCGCCCTCGAACGCGCGGCGTCCAGTCAACATCTCGAACAGCACGCAGCCCAGGGCCCAGACGTCACTTCGTCTGTCTGCGGCTCGACCCTTCGCCTGTTCCGGACTCATGTAGGCCGCGGTACCTAGCAGCACGCCGGCCCGAGTCATCGCGGCAGGACTCGTGATTGTGGGAGACTGCGACAGGTTGGTCGCCCGGGCGTCCGACTCGGGCGTGAACGCTTTCGCCAACCCGAAATCGAGTACCTTGACGGTGCCGTCTGGCCGCAGTTTGATGTTGGCCGGCTTGAGATCGCGATGGATGATGCCCTGTTCATGCGCCGCTTCCAGCGCGTGGACAATCTGCTTCGCGATCAACAGCGCTTCCTCCACCGGACTCGCGCCCTGCGCGATGCGGTCCGCCAACGTCCCCCCGTCGACCAATTCGAGGACCAACGCCACGATGCCATCCGCCTCTTCGAATCCATAGATCGAGCCGATGTTGGGATGATTGAGGGCGGCGAGCATCCGCGCTTCGCGCTCGAAACGCGCCAGGCGTTCGGGGTCTGTTGCAAATGCCTGCGGCAGGATCTTGACGGCAACGTCTCGACCGAGCTTCGTGTCACGCGCGCGGTAGACCTCCCCCATCCCGCCAACACCGAGCAGCGCGTGAATCTGGTAGACGCCGATCCGCCGGCCCATCAACGCGGACACGCCAGGTGTGCTGAAGCCGGCGGCAACCGCGTTTGCCGGTGCGGCCAGGAATTCGCCCGTCGCGGACTGTGCGAGCAGTGCCTCCACTTCCTGCCGCAACCCCTCGTCGCCCGGACACGCCTCGCGCAGGAACGCCGCGCGGTCGCTGAACCCACGCGTCAAGGCCGCGTGATAGAGCCGCTCCACCTCTGCCCAGCGATCAGGCGTCATGCAGTATTGGGTTCGAATTATAGGGAAAGACAACGCTGAATCGAGATAAGTAAAGTCCCGTGGCGATACGGGGCGAAGCCGCAGGTCTGATTGACCCGGGGACGTCCGTCGAGGACGATCGTCCTCGTGGAAGGGAACGTGCCGGCACCGTTGGCCAGAGACGAGGCCGTCGCATGGGGGACACCGACAGCGCGCTGGGTGCTGCTGGCCACCGTGCTGGGATCAGGCATCGCGTTTCTGGACGCCACAGTGGTGAACGTGGCGCTGCCCACGATCGGTACCGCTCTGGACGCGAGCGTCGCCGGGTTGCAGTGGATCGTGAACGGGTACACGCTCACGCTGGCGTCCCTCATACTCATCGGCGGTTCCCTGGGCGACCGATTCGGGCGTCGGCGAATCTTCCTGATCGGGATCGTGTGGTTCGCTGCTGCGTCGCTGCTCTGCGGCCTCGCGCCTACGGCTCCGTCGCTGGTGGCCGCCCGCGCGCTCCAGGGCGTTGGAGGGGCGCTGCTCACGCCCGGCAGCCTTGCCATCCTTCAGGCCTCGTTCGCACCAGGCGACCGTGGGCGAGCGGTTGGCGCATGGTCGGGGCTCTCCGGGATCGCCGCCGCAATCGGGCCGTTCGTCGGCGGGTGGCTCATTGGCGCAGGGTCGTGGCGTCTGATTTTCCTGATCAACGTACCTCTGGCCGTCGCCGTTGTTGCGGTGGCGGTCCGTCACGTTCCCGAGACGCGCGATCCCAGCGCCGCTCGCGGCATCGACGTCGCCGGCGCGGCGCTGACCGTTGTGGGGCTGGCCGGGGTGAGCTGGGCGCTCGTTGAGGCCGGCGAGCGGGGCGTGACCGGGGCGGCGCTGGCGGCCGTCGCTGTTGGCCTGGCCTCGCTGGCCGGCTTCGTCGCGGTCGAGCGGCATACTCGCCACCCGATGTTGCCGCTCGATATCTTCCGCTCGCGCCAGTTTACCGTCGCCAACCTCGTCACGTTCGTCGTCTATGGGAGCCTTGGCATCACGTTCTTCCTTCTCGTGGTCCACCTTCAGCAGGTCCTCGGCTACTCGCCTCTGCAGGCTGGCGTCGCGACGCTGCCGGTGACTGCCCTCATGCTGGTCCTGTCCGCGCGGGCCGGGCGGCTGGCCGACCGCATCGGACCGCGCCTGCCCATGACCGTCGGGCCTCTGGGCATCGCCGCCGGGCTCGCGCTTCTGAGCCGCGTGCAGGCGGGTGCGACCTACCTCGGCACGGTGCTGCCTGGGCTGCTCGTGTTCGGCCTCGGACTGACGCTGACCGTTGCGCCGTTGACCGCCACCGTCCTCGCCGCTGCGGCCGCGCGGCATGCGGGTATTGCCTCGGCTGTCAACAATGCGATCTCGCGCGGCGCGGGGCTCGTCGCCGTCGCGGTGATTCCGGGGCTGACAGGTCTGACCGGCGACGCCTATCGGGACCCGGTTGTCTTCGCGAGTGGGTTTCGCGCGGCCATGCTGATCAGCGCCGCATTGGCCGCGGCCGGTGGGGCGCTCGCGTGGTCGCTGATCCGCAACGCGGTCGCGGGTCGTGCAGACCCGTGTCCTGCGGCCAAGCTCGATCGCCGCCACTATTGCGCGATCGACGGCGCGCCGCTGGCCACGGAGCGCGACGCGGCGGAGGCGACGCGTTCCGCCGTGTAACCGGCGGTCACCGCGTTGCGCGTGCCGCGCCCTCGGTGAGATCGTTGCGTATCACTTTTCCGCCCTTCATCACGAACTTCACCCGCTGAAGCTCGGTGATGTCGGCGATCGGATCGCCAGACACAGCGACCAGATCCGCGAACTTTCCTGCGGTGATCGACCCGATCTGCCCCTGCCAACCCATGGCCTCTGCGTTGACGAGGGTTCCCGCCTGAATGGCTCTGGCGGGAGTCATGCCCGACCGCTTGACCAGCGACTCGAACTCGAGCGCCTGCGTGCCATGCGGAAACGTCGAGCCGTCGGCGCCGCTGCCGACCATCGTTTTGAGCCCCTTGGTGGCAACGGCCATCTGGACCGCCTTGTCGAAGATCGGAATCATTCGATACTTGCCGCCGGTGGTCTTGACATCGTTGTCGTCCATATATGGCTCCGTGTAGCGGACGAGCGTGGGATCGAAGAAGAGGCCTTTCTGCGCCATGGTGTCGAGCTGCGGCTGCGTCAGCCCGTATCCGTGTTCGACGGTGTCGCAGCCCGCTGTGATGGCGTACTGGAGCCCCTCACCTCCAAAGCTGTGGCAGGCGGTCTTCCGAACGAGTCGATGCGCCTCGTCTACGAGCGCCTGAAGTACCGGTAATGGATACATCAGGACGTACTGCGCCTCGCCCGCGGCGGTGAACGAGTAGCCTCCGGTCGGATAGAGCTTGATCCAGTCCACATCGTGGTCAACATGCTCGCGAACCGCCGCACGCGCTTCGTCGACCGATCGGACCACGGCGCCTGCCAGCGGATTCTCTGGAACGGACGGATCACGAGGCTTGGCGCCCCACGCGATTCCGCGGCCGGCCACCTGCAGCCGCGGACCGTCGATATCTCCAAGATTGATCCCGTTTCGAATGGCGACATCGCCGTATCCATTACCGTGCGAACTCATGTCGCGCATCGCGGTGAAGCCGGCGATCAGATCGGCTTGCGCATTCTGAATGGCGATGAGCGTCGATCGCTCGGTGGTCATCTTCGGTCTGCGGGTGTCGAAAATATGCGAGTGCGCGTCGATCAAGCCGGGGATCACGGTCGCCCGGCTCAGATCGATCACCTGGACACCCGCAGGAATCCGGACCTGAGCCTCCGCACCGACGTCGGTGATGCGTTCGCCTTGAACGAGCACCACCTGCTTCGTCCTCATCTGGCCGGTTACGCTGTCGAAGAGGCGGCCGGCGCGGATGGCCAGCGTCCGCGGCGCAGGAGAGCACTGCAGGATGCCGCCGTCAGGCCTCATGCAGGGTCGCTCACCCGCGAATCGCCAGGGCTCTGGCGCACGTTGACGTGGCGGGGTTGGAGGAGCTTGTGCCAACAGCGTTGAACACAACAGGGCCGCCGCGGTTCCACAACACGCGATCGTTCCTCGAATCATACGTCCTCCCAAGGCGCGTCACGGTGACGTCCGCAACCGCACGAACACGAGCAGCATCATCTAACATGCGCGGCACCAGACGGCCGTACGACCAGCCTTGCGACCAGCTAGTGAACGCTGATATTGCAGAATTTCTGTTTGGCACCGCTCCGATGGTCGTATCCTAGCGGGAATTCGCCGGCGGCACCCGACGAGAGGAGATCTCACATGCGCGAGCGGTTCATGGGCGCGAGTGCGATTCGGACCGCCGCCCTTGCTGTCCTCCTGGGGCTGGCCGCCCTTCCGGCGGCGGCCCAGGCTCCCGCCTCTGCGACATTCCCTCCGTACAAGGCGCCGCGAGCACCGGACGGGCATCCCGACCTCAATGGAATCTGGCAGGCCTTCACCACCGCAAACTGGGACATCCAGGATCACGAGGCGCAGGCCGGAGCGCATCCCGAGCTGATGGGCACCTACGGCGCCGGGCCAGCCGGCCAGGGGATCGTGGAAGGGAATGAGATCCCGTACCAGCCGTGGGCTCTGGCCAAGAAAAGAGAAAACTTCGCGAAACGCATGACCGTGGACGTGAGCAGCGATCTGAAGTGGCACGAGACGGGCGATCCCGAACTCAAGTGCTACCTGCCGGGTGTGCCGCGCGCGACCTACATGCCGTTCCCGTTTCAGATCGTGCAGGGACCCGGCGATTTCATCTTGATGGTCTACGAGTATGCGAGCGCCACGCGCACCATCCGCATGAACTGGAAGGGAGAGGCGCCCGTCGATTCGTGGATGGGCTGGTCTCGCGGCCGTTGGGAGGGAGACACGCTGGTCGTCGACGTGAGCGGACTGCGGGCGGAGACCTGGTTCGACCGGGCCGGAAATTTTCACAGCAACGCCCTTCACGTGGTGGAACGCTACACACCCCTCAGTCCCTATCACCTTCAGTACGAAGCCACGATCGAGGACCCGCAGGTCTTCACGCGGCCCTGGAAGATCAGCCTTCCGCTTTATCGCCGGATGGAGAGGAACGTTCAGGTCCTGGAGTTCAAGTGCGTGCCCTTCTCGGAAGATGTGTTGTTCGGACGTTTCGGAAAACCACCGGGCGAATGAACGCGAGACGGAGGTGTCGGATGAATCGCCGAAGTTTGAGGTCATCCGGTGTTCTGCTGGCGGTGATCGTCGCGACGACTCTGGCGGCTGCCCGCGTCGCCGGTCAGGCGCCCGCTCCCGCCGCCACCCCGAAACCGCCTGCGAAGGCCTGGACGCCTCCACGCACGGCGTGGGGCGATCCTGACTTGCACGGCATCTGGAACATCGCCACCAGCACCCCGTTGCAGCGTCCCGCCACCGTCGATGGCAAGCCGGTGCTGACCGATGAGGAGGTCTCCGAGTTCGCGTCGGAGCTGGCGTTCGGCCTGACTCGCGATCGCCGCGACGGCGGCGCTGCTGCGGACGTCAACCGCGCCTACAACGAGCATTGGATGGACCCGAAACGGTTGCAAATCACCGCCGATCGGCGGACGTCGCTCATCATCGATCCGCCAGACGGAAGAATTCCTCCGCTGGTGCCCTTGTCTCCTGAAAGGGAAAAGCGGCGAGTCGCGCGCGCCGAATCGACGCGCCGGTTCAACGACGGCCTGCCGGAGAACCACCTCGATACCGCCCTGCCGTTCCGCTGCATCATCCGCACCGACCGGCCGCCGTATCTTCCCATCATCTACAACAACACGTTTCAGATTTTTCAGAGCCCGGGATACGTCGTGATCAGCGTCGAGATGATTCACAGCGCCCGCGTCATCCCGGTGGACGGCCGTCTGCCTATCGGCAAGACGCTCCGCCAGTGGCTGGGAGATTCGAGGGGACGCTGGGAGGGGAACACGCTCGTCGTCGAGACGACGAATTTCAGGTCGGACGATGGGGTGGTGTATGGAGATGCGGATCCGGAGACGTTCCGGATCGTGGAACGCTTCACGCGCGTCGATCCGAACACGATCAATTACACGTTCACGGTCGAAGATCCCAGGACCTGGACGAAGCCCTGGACGGCGATGATCCCCTGGAACAAGACCGACGACCAGTTGTACGAGTACGCGTGTCACGAAGACAACTACGACATGGTCCACATGCTCGCCGGCGCGCGCGCCCGTGAGAAAGAGGCCGAAGCCGCGAAGAAGGAGCCGCGCTAGCAACTCCCGATTCTCACCGCGTTTTCGGAAGTCACTAGGCGACTTTCGGGGAGAACTACCTCATCTGTCGCCGCGACCCGCGGTCACCCACAGCCGCACACGCGTGTCCCTCGATCTCACGCCCCCCGCCCTGGTCGATGCAGTCCGCGCACCGATCGTCGTTCCTGAACGATTGCCAGTGGTGCTCAGCCGGGAGGAGATCGGCACGATCCTGAAGCAGCTCACCGGCACGCCGCGACTGATCGTCATGGTGCTGGGTATGACATTCGCACGGTGCAGGAGCTGCTCGGTCATCGAGACGTCAGGACGACGATGACGTATCTCCACGTGATGAACCGTGGCGCCCTGGGTGTGAAGAGCCCGATGGATCGACTGTGAGTGGATACGCGCGAGCCTCGCGCGTATCCACCGCCGCGCTGATCGCGCCGCCTGCCCGGACACTCATGCCGATGAACAGCTTCGTGTGGCAACGGCCCTCCTCGTTCTTTCCTGGATACGCGCCAGCATCAGCGCGTATCCGTCACGATCAGCGATTTGGCGGAGGGGTTCGCGATTGCCTTCGCGCGTATCCACGCCGTCTGGCGGCCAGACTCCTGCTAGAATCGCCTTCGATTCCGGGTGACTGCTCGGGTGACGACCGGATCAGGACGATATGGGATACCCGCCGCTTCGCGGCCCACTAATAGTTGGGCCGACAGGATCGGTTGACGATGCTGTGCTCGATTCATGCCTGTCATTTCGATCTTTTTCGGCATCGTGATCCGGATGCACTATCGGGAACACGAGCCGGGTTAGCCAGACGATCAAGAACCGTGCGATCGATGTCGAGGCACTTCTCTCGAGCCTATTGGCGTACACGAATCCCCCGAATGGTGGCGGGTGTCGGGATCCTAGGTATTGCCTCCTGTGGCGGCAATGGTTCGGTCGGACTCACGACACCGAGTCCAACTCCAGCCGCCGGTGATCAACTGCTTGCGCTCATTGTGTCGTGCCAGGCCGCGTTACTCATCGGTGAGCGGGCGCCCTGTATCGCCGTTGCCAGCTATGGCTCTGGCCGGCAGCCGCTGGTCTCGTTCGAGTCGACCTGGTTGTCCTCACGCCCTGACGTTGTGGCGGTCGACGGTCTTGGGGTAAGTACGGGGAAGTCGGCTGGAGAGGCGACGGTCACGGCTTCCTACCAGGGGCGACAAGCGACTGCGGTCATGGTGGTCACAGAAGAGGATGCGCTGCGCATCTCCTCGGGTCAGGCCAACCAAGGCGCCTTCACGCCTGGAAGCACCGTGACAATGTGGTTGCAGGGCTATTATTCGGTGGCTTCTGCGGCAACTGGCCGCCTGAGCCTGAAGATCAGCGACCAAACTGGCACCATAACCACGACTGCGCCGTTGAATGTCGCAAGAGGTGGGGACTTCTTCTCGCTGTCTGAGTACGTTCGTCGTCCCTGACACCAGCGTGGAAGTGTGCAGAACGGCGGTTCTCGAAGTAGGTGCCGTTACGATCGCCGAACCACACTCGAAGACCTTCCCGCTATGGTGCATCCCCGTCCGGCGGTAACTCCCGATGGGTTAACGGTCGGGTGTAACGCGTACAAGGTAGTGTGCCGGCTAACACGGACTGGACCCGACGGCGCTGATGATGGACGATGCGCCGCGGGTCAGTCCTGTCCGAGAGTGCGTTTCAATCGGCAGCTGTGCCCGTCGCCTGGGCCGGTACGAGGCGACGATCCGACTTGGGCGAACCTCATCAGGACCGGCTGGCCGTCGTGCCTGCCTGGGTCCGCAAGCGTCATGCTGACCGCGAGACGCCCCAATATTTCCTATCGTCTAGTCGGCTCCAAACACCCAACCTCAGCGATCGGAGGGACTCCGTGGTGCGATATCTGCGGTTCGGCGTCGCGGCGGCCGGTCTCGCAACCCTCGGCATCTTCCTGAATGGCGTCACGGCCGCGCAGCAGTCAAGCGCAGGTCGGGAAGAAAAGCAGAACTTGGAGCTCGTTGGATACCACGATCTCCAGGCCAGGAGCGCGTATCAGCCCGTCATCAAGCGGCACGGCAATCGATGGATCGCCTATGTCGGCCATCACGGCGGCACGGCGCTCAACCCGCTCACCGGCCAGCAGGAAAGCAACGGCACATCGATCATCGACGTCACGAACCCTAAGCAGCCGAGGTACCTCGCACATATTCCGGGTGAAGCCGGACAGAATGAAGCAGGCGGCGCGCAGATGGTGCGGGTCTGCGAAGGCAGTCAGCTGCCGCGAGCCGACAAGAGCAAGATCTATCTCCTTCGTACGGCCGGCAACACCGGCCACGAGATCTTCGACGTCACCGATCCCACGAAGCCGACGCGCGTCACGCTCGTCGTCAGCGGTCTCCGAGGCACGCACAAGAACTGGTGGGAATGCGACACGGGTATCGCATACCTCGTGTCGGGCGCGCCCGGATGGCGCATTGATCGCATGACGCAGATCTACGACCTGGGCGATCCGGCCAAACCCGTGTTCATCCGCGATTTCGGCCTGCCCGGTCAGCAACCTGGCGGGCAGGGTCCGCCGCTATCGGGTCTGCACGGCGCGATCTCCACGGGACCGAACGGCAACCGCGTGTACTTCGGATACGGCACATCTGCGGGCGGCATCGTCCAGATCGTCGACCGCGAAAAGCTCTTGAACGGTCCGAAGGAGCCGACCAACCAGAACCTGCTCTATCCGCAGATCGGCACGACTCGATCTGCCGCCGAACATCGGCGCGCACACGGTGTTCCCGGTACTGCGGATGGAAATCCCGGAGTTCGGCCGCCACCAGGATGCGGCCGTCCGCGACTTCCTCGTGATCACCAACGAGTCGACCGCCAACGAATGCCGCGAGGCGCGGCAGATGGTGTGGTTCGCCGACATCACGGCCGAATCGAAGCCGTTTGGCGTGTCGAACTGGACCGTTCCCGAAGCGAGCGGCGGCTTCTGCGGCCGCGGCGGCCGCTTCGGCACGCATTCGTCGAACGAGAACCTCTCGCTCGATCTACTACAAGAAGGTGATGTTCTTCGCGCACTTCAACGCCGGCGTGCGCGCCGTCGACATCAGAGAACCCGTTCAGCCCGAAGGAAATCGGCGTACTACATTCCCGCCAGTCACCGACAAGACCGACAAGCGCTGCGTGGCGATCGACGGCAAGGAGCGCTGCAAGATCGCCATCCAGACCAACAACGTCGAGGTCGACGACCGCGGCTACATCTACATCGTCGACCGTGCGAACACCGGGATGCATATCCTCGAGCTTTCAGGCCCCGCTCGCGCAGCCGCCGATCTGCCATAGAGCAGCTGACCATCTGCCGTGGCGCAACCCGGCCCCTGACGTTTGGTGTGGGCGCTGCTGTTAGAGCCGCCTACGCCCTCTACACAACGTTGGTGGCGTCCCCAGCGGGGGCCTACCCGAGTGGACGCGCGAAATTCCAGGAGAGGTCCCGGCGGTGGGTGCCGGGCAAGCCGCGTAGTGCGCTTGCGCTCGGAGGATGGGTGGAAAGGGTGCTGCACGACCTGTCACACTACGAGCGCTGACATTCCTGATATGCGTCGACCTGTTTTGCGCTTCGACAGGCCCGCTGTTGACTCACTGAGTCGCTGTCGCGCGATCGTCCTGACCGCGGAGCCGCATTCCCAACGTGACCGGCGCCGCCACCATCCCCGTCGTTCCTAGTTCGAATCCAACTTCGGGCGCCACATACATCCTGCCGCGGGCGAACGGCAGGAACAGTCGGGCGCCGACCATCACGCCCCAGGCTGCCCTGGAAGAGCGGATCTCCGGATAGTGGTACACATTGCCCCCGCTGCTGACGCGGATCTCGTCAGTGCGTTGGACCCAAACGCCGCCGCTGACGACGAGGAACGGCGACACCATGCGCGGGCGCCCGTTAGCGGGCGGTCGAAACTCGTACGTGAGCGCCGTCTCCAGGTAGAGGTCGGTGTGCTCGGGCGGCGTATCGCCGAACAACCGGGCATACCTCATCCGTGGACTGAGGCTGAGTTGGGGCGACACGTAGAAACGCAGACCCGCGCCAACCAGAGCGTGATTGCCACTGTCAGCGACCGTCGCATAGCCGGCCCACGTCTCGACGGCAGCGGGCGGCCGCGCATCCTGCGCGTCCGCGCCCCGCGACACCGCTAGCAGCATGACCCCGCCAGCGACCACAGACAGGCGGACCCCGCTTGCGACATGTGCCACGTCGGCCTCCGATGCGTAATGCGCAGAGGCCGCATGAAATGGCTCAGAAGGAGCTCGACCGAGAGTGCTCGGGCAGATCAATCAGTGGCGGACGATGCGGACGACTGACGGGCGGCAGGTATTGCGCGAAGCGCTCATCGGTCCGATTCGGTGTCGTCCGGTCGGCCGCGAGTATCACTTCGAAGGCCGGACCACGCCCGGCAACTCACCGCGGATTCGGTTGGCGCTGTTTCCTAATTGTGGAACGTCCCCCTGGCGACGTGGAGGTGGCGGGAGAAAGGCAGACGGTCGGCCCCGCCATCCTCTCTCGACGAGGTGGCGGAAGCGGCGCTGCGGGACTGACTCGAAAAGTCAAGGGGTCCAAGAACCTAACGCGGCACCAACCATGTGCCGGCCAGGCGATCCTGGAGGCCGCGTTCGGGTCTGATAAGAGCCGCGATCACAGCGAGCGCGAACACGGCCAGAGAAAGCGTGATGATCGCCAGTCTGACGATCGGGATCGATGGTTCGTTCGGGAAGAAGACGAGCAGACCCATCGGAGCGATGACCAAGAATTGCGCGGCCTGCGGGGTGAGCGTCAAGAGCGGCGAATGACCTGCGAACGCCGCGGCGGCCGCGGCCAGCACGGGCAACCAGCTCAAAACGGCCCGCCACCGTGTCCTCGATCCGGACGCTAGGGTTCCAGTCCTCGTCACAACCGCAATACTCATCAAGCGCAGCACGATGCCGCCGCGAGCGGCAAGCGCAGAAAGCAGGCCGAGGGTTCCGGCGACCATCAGGCCGGCCATCGTTTGCAGCCACAAATACCGCCAAGTCACCCCATCGCCCAGCTCGGGTGTCTCGTTCGCGATCTCGATCCCGAGCTGCCCCTGGTTGGCCCTTCGCGTCGGTGTCGCGCGAATCATCAGCGGCTGGCCATCACGGAGGATTGAGAGCGTGATCGGCTGATCGGGATGCTTTGCAGTCGCGTCCCGGAGCTGCGACGCGAACGTGATCGGCTCACCGTCGACCGCGACGATCACGTCGTCGGCTTTGATGCCGGCTCGGTCGGCCGCCTCGCCGGCGCTGACGGAGCGAACGTGTACGTGGGTAGTCTCGACGACGCGGCCTCACGTTATACACGGTGAGCAGGCCGATGACGAGCATGAGCATCGTCGGGACGGCGCACAGCGACAAGTGCACCGCGCGCTTCGTTCGTGAGATCGCTGCGGGGCCACGAGCTGCAGACATCACCGCGGTCAACATGTCTTCGGACGTTGTGAACCGTTGTTCGCCAAGCTTCGCGAGACAATCAGTCGCCGCGCATTGGCAGCGGCACGTGCGGTGTACGAACATCAGCGTGGGTGTCGGCGAGAACATGCCCGTCGAGGGCGGACACCGCAACTCGATACAAGAAACGTTCAGCCTGTGGCAAATCGACCGCTTGCTTTGGCGGCGGTGAGCCCGCCCGATCAGAGCGATCGCTCGGCGCCGGCCAATCCAGCAGCCACGCTCGACCATCGTTCCCAATCCATACGCGATCGAACTCGAGGGCGGGAAGCGAGCCATCACGGAGCCCGGCCTGCACTTCCTCCGCGAGATCACAGAGCCATCCGCGAACCGTCTCCCACGACCGCGCCCGCGTCACCAACGTGTCGAATGGTTGACCGGGCACCTGTTCGTACGCATCCCACGCCAGCCCGCTGGCGCGCTGCCCGGCCAACCAGCGGGGCCGTGTGGGTCTCCGCAAAATGCGTCTCACGTGCGGAACCGGATCGGCATCCACTCCGGGGAACCGCAGCCAAACCGTGCGCCGAAGCCGATCGTCGTATCCGAGGGCGGCGCCGCAATTCGGCTGCGAGCTGGAGGTGTCCACGATCCGGTACGGTCCAACCCATCGTGGACCCGCAGGAACTTCGATCGGGCCTGGGAGCAGACGGGACTGAGCCCGTGCACCCCAACAGCGGACTTCAACACCGTTCGTGTGCTGGTCGCCCATTCGTGAATGCCTGCAAATCCATTCGCTCGGCGCGCCGTCACAAACATCAGCGCCCCGACGACGATCTGAACCACGATGGTCAGGAGTGCGCTGCTCCCCTGCATGGAATACACGAGACCGGCGATCGAGAGGACCAGGCCGGACGCCAGCCACGGGGGCAGGAAGCAACATCAGCGCTCGAAGGAGCGTTCGCGCGAACCGCGGCGGGGCTCCGCTTTCCGTCACCACTCGGCAGCCACAGAGTGCCTTCCCAAGCGATGCGCCCCACACGCCCTCGGTGATCGCGAAGTAGGACACCGCGAGGAGAGTGGCCACGACCGGCTTCGCGCCGAACACCGACGATGGCCTGGCGAGAAGCAGGACGGTTCCCAGCACGATGTTCAGGAGGAGGACCGAGAGGAAGGTATCGAATGCATAGGCGGCGAACCGAATCCCAGGCGGTGCCGGGGTCTTGACGGTCGAACCGAG
The DNA here is from genome assembly GCA_963825245.1 of uncultured Acidobacteriota bacterium. Lineage (GTDB taxonomy): Bacteria > Acidobacteriota > Vicinamibacteria > Vicinamibacterales > CAVVIG01 > CAVREM01. The sequence goes on along the minus strand of CAWGSJ010000002.1, from coordinate 521,648 downwards.
GGGTTCGAGCAGGTTCGCGAGAACGCGATAACTCGCCGGCCGATGAGCCGGACTCTTCGCGAGACACTGCAAGACGATCGCAGCCAGCGCCCTCGGAACCTCCGGCCGCACCTCACGCGGCGAGGTCGGCGCCTCTGTCGCGATGCGCGAGACGAGCGCCATCACGTCGCGATCGTCGAATGGTGGCCGGCCTGTGAGAAGGTAGTACAGCGTCGCTCCGACCGCGTAGATGTCCGACCTCACGTCAAGCGGTTTGCCGCGGAGCTGCTCAGGGGATGCGAATTGCGGCGTCGCTTGAATAGTTCCGATCGCCGTGAGCTGCAGGTGCTCCAGCGCGGGGATCGCCAAGCCGAAGTCCCCGACCTTGACCGTTCCGTCCGCATCGACGAAACAGTTCGACGGCTTGATATCGCGATGGAGGACACCTGCTTCGTGAGCGGCGTCGAGTCCCGAGACGACCTGGAGGATCGCATCAACCGCCTCGATGGGCGCGAGCGGCCCCTCTTTCTCAACCCGCTCCTTCAATGTCCCGCCCGGCAACAGCTCCATCGCGATTGCCGGCATGCCCGCGATGTCCTCGCTGCCATAGATGTAGACGACGTGTGGGTGGTTCACGGCGGCGGCGAGCTGGCCTTCCCGCAAGAATCGCGCGCGATCGATGGCATCGCTCAACCCCGGACTCAACACCTTCAAGGCGATGCGGCGCCCGTGCTCGAGGTGCTCGGCCTCATACACTTCACCCATGCCGCCGCGCCCGAGCAGACGTTCGATCCGGTACAGTCCGACCCGCTGACCGGGCGCGAGGCGGGGCGCGTCGGTCGGTGTCTCGTCAGGCCCTTCGGTCGTCGGCAACATCGCGAGTGGCCGCTCGCTCCACACCGATCGCGCCATCGCCAGGGCCGGCGTGCTCAAGAAGTCCGCATCCCCTGACGCGTGAGCGAGCAGCGACTCGACCTCTCGAACCAGGTCGACGTCATTGCCGCAGGCCTCGGCGACGAACGCGGCGCGCGCCTGCTCGTCGTGCAGCAGCGCGGCATCCACGATCGGCGCGACGCGGGCCCACGGTTTCGCTGTCATGTCCGGTGGTCGCGGAGAGCGCGTCCCGCGCCTCCCTTCAGCTCACGGAGCAGCCAGAGCTTGGCCAATCGCCAATCGCGCTTGACGGTTTCAGCGGATACGTGAAGCACTTCGGCTGTCTCTTCCATGGTCAGCCCACCGAAGAAGCGTAGCTCCACGACCTGGCTCCTTCGCGCGTCCACAGTCGTAAAGGCTTCCAGCGCGCGATCCAGCTCGATGACATCGAGCGGCGGTTCAGCCGCCACGAGCCGCGCCTCGTCGAGAATCACGCGTTCCGCTCCGCCGCCGCGCTTCTGATAGCCACGCGCTCGCGCGTGGTCGACCAGTACCCGTCGCATCAGCCGAGCGGCGATGCCCAGGAAGTGCGCGCGATCCTGCCAACGGACTTGACGAGCGTCGGTAAACCGGAGAAACGCCTCGTTGACGAGCGCTGTCGCCTGCAGGGTGTGGTCTTTCCGCTCGCGGCCCATGCACGCGCGGGCGAGCCGGCGCAACTCGGACTCGACGAGCGGCACCAGCTGATCGAGGGCGGTCTTGTCGCCGTCGCTCCAGGCTCGCAGCAACTGGGTCACGTCGTGTGGTGCGGGTGACACAAGGCGTCTTCTGCGCGCAATGCGCTGCAGGTTCCTTAACGTTTTCGACGGTATTACCTGGAATGCGGCCCGTTCCCGCATTCCATGGCGAGACGACCATCATGTCACCGCGCTCGGCGTCGCCGACACAATTCTTCACTGCCAAGGTGACGCGTCGCAGCGGAATGTCGTCGTGACTGATTGGCTCAATTTGTCCCTGACTCAGCTCGCAAGCCTCAAGGCAATGACGAGAGGAACGCGAACGACGTTGGCGCTGATGTCGGTCGTCGCTGGACTGGCTGGCTGCGGCGGATCCGGTTCCCCAACAGCGCCATCGATCCCGGCCGTTGAGTTGTCGACGCTCGCTCCCGCAGCTACTTTTTCGGCAAGTCGATCAGGACGACATCGGAGTTCTGGCGCGAACGGTCGAACACGAGGGACGCCTCGTGACGTCATCGCGCCCGCGCAAATATTCCCGGCGCGTTTCCGCGCCGTAGATCGAAACGACATTCGCCGGCTGGGCCGGCACAGGGGAGACTGTCATGAAACACCTATCAACCATCTTGATGGCCGCGGTTCTCCTGTCGGCCTGTGATGGCACCGGCCGGCCGCCGACCGCTCCTACCGTCCCTACTTCCGCTCCTGCTCCCGCCACGCTGGGCGTGACCTACATCCTGTTTGGCACCATCTTCGAAGTCATGCCAACCGGGCGCGTGCCCATTGAGGGCGTCGGTGTTTACTGTGATGGCTGCGGGAGCCCCGATGGTCACACTCAGGCGTATACCGACGCAGACGGCCTCTACAGCTTTGCGTGGTCGCAGAACGGAGCCACCCCTCTCCTCGTTGGAAAAGCCGGCTACGACGTCGTCGGCCCAGTGCCGAATGCAAATGGGGCGGTCATTGCAACTGTCAACGGTGACACGCGATTTGACATCGAGCTCGCTCGACGCTGAACCTCGCAGCGCAACGCTGGACGACTGTTTCCAGGTCTGAAAGATCGGAAGCAACGGACTCCGCTTCTGCGTCGATATTGAACACGCCTAGGCATGACGATGCGGTCCACCTCCGATGCAGCCTCTGGTGCTCGGCTTCCGCCCCGTGTCCAGACCTACATCGAGGCGCTCGTCCACACGTGCACGCAGGACCGCACCCCGTTGGTGAGCGTCGCCCTGTTCGGCAGTGCGGCGAAAGGGGGCTTCTCGGGGGATATCTCCGACGTGGACGTCATCATCGTCGTTTCCGACGAACTGTCACGCGCGAAAAGGCTTCGACTCGGCGCGGATATCGCGCGCCTCGAGACCCTCCACGAGTTGCGTCCAGCCGCGACGCCATCGCCGGGAAGTGTACGGGCGCGCATCGAGCGGGCGGTGGGTCACGGAATCTCCTGCTTCGTCTGCACGCGAAGTGATCTGATCTCAGGGGACGTCGCCCGGGTGCTCGACCTGCGTCCCTGGGAGGCGCCGTTCGTCGACCGGATCGTCTTCGCCAGCATCATTGCCTCGGCGGCGACCGTCTGGGGAGAGGACCTCCTTCCGCAAGTGCCGGTGCCGTTCATCCGTCGGCTCGATATCCTTCGAGCGCTCTTTGGGTTCTCCAGCCAGGTGGTCCTGAGCGCGCTGACGTTCCCCCTGCTCCCAGACGCTACCAAGTACGCCATGGGGGCGCTCAAGCATTCACTACACAGCTGTTTCTTCTGCTATCACCAGCGGACGACCACTTTGGAGGAGGAGGTCGCGTTCTTCAACCGACGCCTCGGCGCGAGCCCGACGCTGCTACAGCTACTGTCGCTGCGTCGGCAGTACCGAGCGGTCGTTCGCGTTTGTGATCCGATGCCTGCCGATCCTCGTGCGGCTCCACCTGCGGACCGCGCGCGATAACCGGCTCCCGCCCGCCGCATGACGCGGTGCCACCGGGTTCAGTCGCATTCAGCAAAGGTGGTGGGCATGATTCGGTGGACGAGAGCGCGCCGCGGGGGTTTGATACAGCCTCTCTAAGGAGCCGAGCCTCGAGCTAGGCGACCGCGCCGGAGTCGGCGTAGCGATCGTCCTGGAGGCCGGCGATCCGGGCGGCGGCGACCTGCACGAGCGCAATCTCCCACTCGGTGGCGCGGCGGCCGGTGCGGTACGCCACTTCCACCATCGCCAGCGTCGCGCCGGCGCGCACCACCGGCATCGCCATCATCGACGACACGTCCGCCGGCCAGCCGGCCGCGCTCGATTCCGCCACGGCCGCGGCGTCGTTGTGGATCATGAGCGTGCGGCCGGCGTCGGCCCGGCGCAGGTCCAGCGGCGGCCGGTAGACGCCGCGCTCGCTCTGCAGGCCGCTCTCGGCGCAGATCACGCGCCGCCGGAAGTTCTCCATGTACACCAGCGCGACGCCCTCGGCGTCGATCGCCGCGCGCAGCCGATCGAGCAGCGTGGCGACCAATTCGCCGCCGGCGAGCGAGTTGAGCGACGGGTCCGTCAGGTTGCGGAGCGTCCACAGCTGACGGTTGGCCACGTCGGCTTCCTGCCGGAGCTGGAGGTACGCCTGCCGATCCGTGAGGTCGTGGACGATCATCGCGAAGCCGTCGAATCCACCGCGCGACAGCGGACGGACGCGCACCTCGGCGTCGAACGTGCTGCCGTCGGACCGCCTCTGGCGGCCCGTATAGGCCGCTTCGCCCTGTCGGGCGGCAAGGACGATCCGCGCGAAGCCGTCCTCAGGCAGCTCGTCGAACAGCGGGGATGGGCTCATGCCGATCGACGTCGGCCGCCGCACACCCGTACAGGCGCGTGGCGCCCGCACGCCAGCCGCTGATGCGGCCGCTGCTGTCGAGCACGACGACCACGGTATCGGCGGCTTCGTCCAACTGGCTGAAGGCCGATTCGACCAGGCGGCTCTGCCGCTCTGTCGATTTGAGCTCGCGCATCCACGGCTCCATCGCGCTCATCCGCTCCCGCTCCTGCTCGATCGTCGTCCTCAGAAACGCGACGACGAGCGCGACCGTGAGCCCCTCGGCGACGAACAGCAGGCCGGACGTCATCGGGAGATCGGTGGTGAGCCGCACGGCCAGCAAGGACGACAGCGCCGCGACGAGCGCCGGCGTTGTGCCTCCGACGGCCGCGCTCACCGCGATGGCGGCGAGAACAGCCAGAACTGCGGCGCGTCGGCGTACACCGAGCGCCCAGCGCACGAAGACCGCCGCGCCCACGGCGCCAAGGCCGACCGCGTGGGTGGTAAGCCTCTGCCGCTCGCGCGTGTCCTGTCTCGCGAAGCATTTCGACCATCCCGGCCAGGGGATTTCGCATGGATGCACCACCGCTGTTGTTGTTGGGCGAGAGGGTGCACTGAAGGTAACACGATCGGGCCGCGCGGTACAGCTCAACCGTGAAGCGATTCCGGCTCGAGCCGATATGTAATCCCAGATGAACCTCTATCCGTTCCTGCGGCGGCTCCGGCGCGAGGCCATCCCGCCGGAGGAAGACGAGCCGAATTCGCCGATGCCGAACGAGGCCGGCGAAACTTCCGATCGTCCGTCCGTGCCGTGGCGCCTCAGCGAACAGGACGCGCACTTCCTCAAGCACCGTCTCCACATCGATCCCCAGCTTTAGCCGCATCCGAAATATCATTGGCGCGACGTCCGGCTAAAGCCGGACGCTACGAACACGCAAGAAAATTGAACGCATTTTTTCTGTGGCTCGAGGCGACGGCGCTCAGCACCTGGGTGCGGGAGTCGACGTCGGTCTTCGCGTTTCCGGCCATCCTGTCGGCGCATGCCATCGGCATGGGGCTGGCCGCGGGCGTCAACGCCGCCATCGCGATTCGCCTGCTGGGTTTCGCGCCGCGGGTTCCGCCCCGCGAGCTGCTCCGCTTCGCCCCTGTGATGTGGATCGGGGTCTGGCTGAATACGGCCTCTGGCCTGCTGCTACTGATCGGGTATCCGACCAAGGCGTTGACCAATCCGGTCTTCTACCTGAAGCTGTCGCTGATCGCCGTCGGCATGTGGATCTACGTGTTGATGACGCGGCAGCTCCTGTCCGATGGAGAAGACGAGCCGCGGGTGCCGATGCCCGGCCTGCAAGGCCGGGCCGACTACGGGGCCGCCTCGCTCGCGTGCTGGGCCGGCGCGGTCACGACCGGCCGCCTGCTCGCGTACACGGCGCACCGCATTCTTGCCAGCTGGTGATCCATGGTCGACTTCCAGATCTGGCTGGTCAGGACCTTCGCCCGCGCGACGCCGGTCGCGGCGATGATGAAGACGGCGTGGGGATGGCCGGCGGCCGAGAGCGTCCACTTCATCGGCCTGTGCCTGCTGGTCGGCGCGATCTTCCTCTTCGACCTCCGGCTGATCGGCTTCGGGAAGCGCATCCCGATCGGCGCGCTGCACCGGCTGATTCCCTGGGGACTCGCCGGGTTCGCGATGACGGCCGGGAGCGGCATCCTCTTCGTTCTGACCGAGCCGGATCAGTACGTCTACAACCCGGCGTTCCAGTTCAAGCTGCTGTTCATGGCGGCGGCGGGCCTCAACGCCTCGGCGTTCTACGTGACGTCGTATCGCAAGGCGACAGCGCCCGGGGCGCCGGACGAAGCGCCGCGGCTCGCGAGGATCATCGCCGTCGCGTCGCTCTCCCTCTGGATCGGCGTCATCGTCGCCGGACGCCTGATCACGTTTCATCGCCCGTTTCCGTGCGGACCTGAAGGACCTGGCTTTCTCGCTCAGTGCTTGCCGTACTACTATCGGTAAACCACACAGGACACCAAGGACACAAAGGTAGAATGCCGGGCGTGCTGAAGAACGCGATCGACTGGCTGTCGCGTCCGGCGCGGCAGAGCGTGTTGGACGGCAAGCCCGCCGCCTACGACAGGAGGTTCTTCGCGTCGTTTCCGCCGGCTGCGGCGAGTCCACCGTCAAAGGTGATCACGCGGCCACCATGTCGTCGCGCGAGCCCGAGAAGATAGCGGTCCGTGATCTGCTTGGCGGTAGTCGCCGTGCGAACTTCGGCCATTGTTGCAGGCGATATGGCGTGTTGTTTCGGGCGGCCAAGGACCACCAGGCAGCTGCACGCAAACGCGAATCACTCCAAGCTCTGTCACAGCGCAGGTCGCCCAGCCGTGATTACCTTCCGTCGCGAACCACTCGATCGCGGCGTCGTGATGCTGATGCTCCGGAACAAGCAACGCAACCAACACGTTGACGTCCAGAAGGCCGACCACGGCCAAGACTATTCGCCGGCGCCGTCGGCGAGGCGGTCGACGTCTTCGACGGATAGCGTTGGAGCGCCGGGGCGTCGTGGAAACACTGGGACGCCGCGATCGAATCGAACATCAGCGTTCGCGATCCGCCTGAGAAGCGCCTCGACGAATTCGTCGACACGCTGTCCCGACTGGCTGGCGAGATCCGCCAGTCGCTCTTTCAATGCGGCGTCCACGGTGATCGTGGCGTTCGGCATGACGTCATTGTCCCACGATGTGGTGAAGAGCGCGAACTGCGAGACGTTGCCGCTCGTCGCGCAGCTTCACAACGCGTCGCCGCTCGGGTGGGCCCAACATTGGGCTCACGAATTTTCAGACACTGCAAACCGTTCGGAAAACAGCACTTCTCTCGAACGATTTGCGGCGCCCGCTTCGCCGCACCGCGGTCTGCCGGGTAAGCTACCAACGTGTCGGACCAGCGCGCCGACCGCCTGACCCGGCTCGGCGGTTTGGCGGTCACGATCGCTTACGCGGCGCTGATCGGCTGGCTGTTCTCGCGCCAGCCGCAAACCGTCGCGCAGATCACCGGCGGCCTCGCCGCGACGATCGGCGCCTACAGCGTCGACGACCGGTCGCTGGCCGACGGCTTGCGGTTCTTCCGCAACGATCAGTTCGTCGAGGCGCGCCTGGCATTCGCGCGCGCCGATCCGGCGATCCGCGACGCGCGCACCCAGTTCTATATCGCCTACAGCTATTACCGCCAGGGTTGGGGACGGCTGTACCACGACGACGCGTTGTACGCCGAAGGCCTGACAGCGATCGACCGCGCGATCGCGCTCGCGCCCGGTGGACGGCTGGTCGTGGACGACGAGAACCTGCAGATGCGCACTGGAGAAGAACTGAAAGCGGAGCTCGAGGCCGGGCAGCGGCGCGAAGCGTCGGACTTCAACCCGATGCGCGTCTTCCGGGAGCGGAAATGACGGGCGCGCTGCGGGAAGCCCTCGTCCTGCCGGCCGCGTTCCTGACGGTGCTGCTGCTCGGCAGCGTCCGGATGTCGCAGGTGACGAAGCTGGTGCCGCCGTCCGCCTTCGCGCTGGTGCTGGGCCTGCTGGTCATGCGGGTGGTCGTGCAAAGCGGAACCCTTGCGCCGGAACGGCTGCTGGCGGCGTCGCGGTCGGCGCTGGCCAACTTGAACGGCGCGGTGGTGCTCGCGGCGTTGTGGCTCGCGTCGGCGCAGGTTGTCGCGCTCCTCATCCCCGAGTCGGGCCTGCCGCGCATCGTGTTCGCGGTGTTCCTCCTGATCCTGCTGCTCAACACGGCGGCCGCCTCGCCGGATCGCATCCGGCTGCTGCGGAGCTTCGCCGTGACGTTCGGCGCGCTGTTCCTGTTGAAGTTCGTCGTCCTGCGCGAGCTCTCGGCGCCGGGGACGAGCGGCCTCAAGCGTGTGCTGCAGACGCTGCTCGAGGGCATCACGCTGGGCGCCCTGCTGCAGCCGGCGTCTCACCCGGCCACCGGGTATCTCGCACTCCTCAGCCTCGTCCTCTTCCTGGTCGCGCTCTTCCTGCTGCCGCCGCGGACCGCCGAGCGTTCGGGCGCGATCGTGAGGCACGTCCCGGAAAACGCGCTCGAAAGGTAGCAGGCGTTCGCCGCGTTCAATTGACGCACGCGAGGGCCGGTGATAGCGTTGTCCGTCTTTCTCCTACACGAGAACGATACGTGTAGAACGATGCGTAGGGCGGACCTCTCAGGTCCGCCATCGGGAGGGTTGATGGCGAGGAACTACGGCAGGCTGGTGCAGCAACTTCGTTCCGAACGATCCGCGCTCGAAAATGAGATCGCCAGGCTGAATCAGGCGATCAGCGCGCTCGAGGGCGGCGCCGCACGCAGCCGGAGGCGGAAAGCCGCGGGAGGCGGAGCGGGACGCCGGCGCCGCCGGAAGATGTCCGCTGCCGCACGCAAGGCGGTCAGCCTCCGCATGAAGAAGTTCTGGGCGGCCCGCCGGAAGACAGCCAAGTAGCGATTCATCACCTCGCGCCGAGGAATGCCGGGGCGCCATCCGGTGCCGATGTCGCGCGTCCGCCTGCCGGCGGCGTGTGCCACGGCCGCCGTTCTCGAACACGGTCGATCACACTTCCGTGCGTAGACCACCCCTGATTACAAAACCGATCGATCGGCCCTGAACGTTTCGCAGAATGTGCGCCGTGCACCTGTAGGGCGCCGGAGAATGGGGTATAACCAGAAGAAACCCGATGTCGATTGCCAACAGCTCCGACATCCTGCAGGCGGTGATCGACGCCACGCCGGACGCGATCTTCGTCAAGGATCTGGAGGGGCGCTACGTGCTCGTCAACGACGCGGCGGCGCGCTTCGTTGGGCGCTCGCCGGCCGAGATCATCGGCAAGCGCGACTTCGAGCTCTACGTAGAGCAGACGGCGCGCCAGTTCGTCGAGGACGATCGCCAGGTGCTGGCCACCGGCCTGCCGCAGGCGTTCGAGGGCGTCGCCACCGGCATGGGCGGGGCGACGCAGGCGTACCTCGTCACCAAGGGCGTCTACCGCGATCGCCGACGGCCGGATTCTCGGGCTCTTCGGCATCTCGCACGACATCACGGAGCTGCAGGCCGCGAACGAGTCGCTGGCCCAGGCGAGGGAAGCGCTGTTCCGGTCGCAGAAGATGGAAGCGGTCGGCCAGCTCACCGGCGGCATCGCCCACGACTTCAACAACATCCTCTCGGTGATCCTCGGCAACGTCGAGCTCATGCGGCACTACCTGCAGACCAAGAAGCGGCGCGACGCGCAGATCGAGGAGATGATCGAGGCGATCATCCGGGCGACGCTGCACGGCAAGGATTTGACGAGCCAGCTGCTGGCGTTTTCCGGGCGCCGGCACCTCACCCCGAAGCCGGTTGACCTGAACGCGCTCGTCACCGCGACGGTGCGGATGCTGAGCCGGACGGTCGGGTCGACCATCGACCTCGAGACCAGCCTCGCTCCGTCGAGCCCGATCGCGCTGGTCGATGCCGCCACGCTCGAGGCGGCCATCCTGAACATCTCGCTGAACGCCCGGGATGCGATGCCGCACGGCGGGGTGCTGCGGATCAGCACGCTTCGCGCCGAGGTGACCGAACCGCCTGCCGCCGCCGACGATCTCGCGGTGGGTTCTTACGCGGTGATCGCTCTCGAGGACAACGGCTGCGGCATGGCGCCCGAGGTGGCCGGGCGGGTGTTCGAGCCGTTCTTCACCACGAAGGGCGGCGCCGGCGGCACCGGGCTCGGGCTGAGCATGGTCTACGGCTTCGCGCGGCAGTCCGGCGGCGTCGTCACGCTCGAGTCGGAGGAGGATCGGGGGACGACGGTGCGGTTGTTCCTGCCGATTGCGAAGTCCGGGCTGGCCACGAAGGGCGCGGAGAGCGCTTGAGCCGCCGTGCGAGAAGAAGCGCGGAACGGCTACGGCAGCACGATCCGGGCGGGGTGCACGGCGATCGGACATGTCCTCCGCGCGGTGGGATAATCCCACCATGGTCGTGACCCTTGATGCGAAGCGGCGGCTCACCGTGCCAGCCGCGCTCGCCCCCGCTCGGCCCGGCGACTATTTTGACGCGCGCTTTGATCCCGAGGAAGACGCCATCGTGTTCCGTCGTCTGGGAGGTCGGGAAAGCTGGCTGGCGGTGATGAAGGAGTGTCCGGTGAGTCCGGATGATGTGCCGCGACGTCGACGCTCCCCGGCCAAACGGCGGAAGCTGTGAGCTAGCTGGTCGACGCGCTGCGCGGCCGCATCCACGGATTCAATGTGTCGGTGGCGCACGTGTGGGCCGAACAGGAACGTCTGCTGGTCAAGGCCGGCCAGCGCATGCCGGTCGAGGACAGCTACATCGCGGCGACGGCGCGTCGCCACGGGCTCACTATCGCCACCGGAAACGATCGGGACTTCAAGCGGCCTGGACTCAAGGTCTTCAATCCTTTCAAAGAACTGCCGTAGGGAAAGGTGCGTCATCTTCCATGCCCCTTGCGGCGACGCTTCTCCCGGTCGTCGTCGTCACGGACTGTGACGAAGACAGTGGCGACATTGGAGCGGACGGTGCCATCGGTTGCCTGGAACGTGAAGCTGTCGGTGCCGTCGAAATTCCTGCGCGGCTTGTAGATGTACGTTCCGGCAGCCGCGTTCGTCAGGACGGCCACGCCATGAGTGGGCCGTGACACGAGCTTGAACCGCAGCGAGTCGCCATCGACTTCGGCCGCTTCGAGGACGCCATGAGCCCACCAACCCTGATCGACCTGCCAATCGATCAACCAACCCCGCCGAGGGACGAATACCTGCGGGCGCGCGAAGAACGTTTCAAGGCGAAGGCAGATCGCCGGGTCGTCACTCACGCTTCGTCGACCCGCTGACCATTCATGAATTTGATCTGTGCCACGGTCCGTCCAAACACTCGGGCGTCCCGGTGATGGTCATCATCGGCCGGCTTTTTCAAGGCGACTTCAACGGGAGCGCGTCCAGGACCCTGCAAACTGAAGGGATACGCAGTAATCAGGACCTTCGGCATGATTGCGGAAAACGTCATGGGAAAGTCAGTGAATCCCAACTCACAGCAGTTCAAATCAATGTGCACGACGGATTGGGTGAGCCCGTCCTTCGTCAGGCTCAACTTGAGATCGCCGGGAGAGAGGGTTATCCGGTGATTCCTCGTCACGGTGCTGTCGTGAAAGAGGTACCCGTCCTTCGACCCGTGTGCGACGACGCGCAGTGCCCCCTTCACTGCCGCGAGGGCGCCGTCGTTTTTGAAGGTGATCGTTTCGCGATAATGGTGGGCCTGTCCCGCGAGCTGCGCACTCTCCGCGCGGAGAAATGGAATGTAAATAGTCATACCGCCTCCACGTCACATGCCGGGACGAGTGGATCAGCTGAACCCGGTTCCGATTGCAGCGGGCGCAGCCGCAAAAGATGGGGGCAGATGCTATCGAAAAAGCTCATCCATAACAACCTGCTTTGACAGCAGGTTGGTTTGCGCCCATACCATGTGCCGCTAGTGGGATGGTTCGTTGGATTCGCCCTTCGGCTTGCTTGAGGTGCGGGCGGCACGCAGGCGGGCTTCCGCTAGTTTGCCTTGCAGCGATTCCTGCTCGTCGCGGAGCGTCCGTTGCCACGTCTCGATAGGCTCTTGAAACTTGTCTGGTAGCACCCTGGCCGCCTGCTCCAGACCCAGGCTGAACACAATGAGCCTGGCGATCCAGACCTCCAGCTCTGGAAGCTCCGTTTGCCGTGGCGCGTCTCGCCTCCAGCGATCCTCGCTTCGGGAGACCACTGCGCGTCCGATACCGTCCAGCGCGTCCGCCCCGCCACACAGCAGATAACCTGAGAGCGCCAGACCCACGTGCTCCTTTTCGCTCGTCGTAGGTGTCTGTGGCAGCGCGACAAACGACTCGAGGTCTGTACGCGCCTGTGCCAGAACGCGCGCGTGTGATTGATTGTGCCACCAGTTGTGAATTTCGGCGGCGCGGGCCGCACTCAGATGCGTTCCCTGAAACTCGCGGTACGCGTGCAGCTTCACCGTCAGCTCATCCACCTCGTCCCACGCGTCAGCGACGAGCCTCTCCACAGCCTTGTAGGCAGTGGTGCGATCGAGCAGGAGCCGCTTCAAGGCGGATTCGTGAGCGCGGAAGGTGTCGCGTGCCTGCGGGTACTTCTTGTCCGGGTCGTGGAGCGATGAGCGGACTATCGGTTGGGCCGTCGCAAAAAAGCCGCTGATCGAATTGTTGACGACGGGGTCCGCCGGCGGCGCGCTGGTTGGAGAGGCCATCGACAGCTGGAGCCCCAACGCGGAAGCTTCGGAAGCCATCCACGCGAGCCCAGCCTCCGACCAGTAGCCATGCTCCTCGTAACCGCCGCCTACGTCGGAGTGTGCGCCTGCGAACCACATCTGCTGGAGCGTCTGACTGGAATTCGCCGGCGAGGTACCGTTCCACAAGACTGGCGCAAAGTCTTCGCGCAGCTCGTGCAGGGCGAGCGCGTGACGCGCGTGGGTCACGTTCGACGGCAACTCCGTCTTGTGATACTCGGTGAACGGCGCCGAGAACACTTCCAGCCGGCCTTTCAACCCGAGCGCTCCCACGGTGTCCCAGACGCCGAGGAAATAAATCGGGAGGTCAGTGCCGCGCTCCCGATCCGGACGCGTCTCCGGAAAGTCCAAGCGGCGCAGGTATTCCTGGACCCTGCTGTGCTGGGGATCCGTGCCGTTCTCGTAGAAGAGCGTACGCCTCCTCCAGGTGATTATCGTCGGGATCGTTGCGGAAGAGGATACCTACGGCTTCCGCAAACCCCGCGAGCGAGCGTGCCGCGAAGGCGCCGCGGCTGAAGCCGAAGAGGTAAATGTTATCGTAGCGCTCGTACTCATTCGACAGGAACCGGTAGACATCCTTGATGCTCCGCGAGATACCGTGCCCGAACGCGCCATCGAAAGCGTTCCTGATTACGCGTGCGATGCCACCCCATCGCTCTGTACCGATACCCTTCCGGTAGAAGGTCCGCTGTCCCTGGTGCTGCTTCGCCTGCGTGTAGAGCTTGTAGACGTTCGTGTTGGTGAGCGCATCCTCGCCGGCCGGCTCGTTCCAGGTTCCGTCAATGAAGAGGGCAATGTTCTTAGGCATCGCTAGTTGCTAGCATAAATACGAATATGGAGCGTCGTAATATTTGACACACCGTTGAACACCAACCTACACTTCAGATTCTTCCCCTGACTGTGCGTTTTCCACGGACCTTTTCATCTGAAGCGCGCTCGCGAGGGGTTGCGCCGATGACTTCAACCCTGGCCGCTGCCCCTTCGACGACCAGACTTCGATTGGCATGATCGGCCTCGGAGATTTCCTATGAAGACGAACGGTGCCCATGCCAGCGTCGACGTTCAAGACTCCGGCCGCGTCGCTCCAAGCCTGATGCAACGGCGGGAGGCGTCCCGTGACGCGATGGCAACGCTCGACCTGGAATTGCGCGAGAGCGAAGAGCGCTATCGCACCTTGTTCGACCTGGTTCCGGTGGCCGTCTATGCCTGTGACAGCGCGGGCGTGATTCAGAACTTCAACCGCCGGGCCGCGGAACTGTGGGGCCGTGAGCCGGCTGCCGGGGATACCGACGAGCGCTTTTGCGGCTCGTACAGGTTATTTCGTCCGGACGGCACCTTCATGCCTCACGAACAGTGTCCGATGGCCGAAGTGGTGAGCGGCAAATTATCGGAAGTCCGTGACGCAGAGGTGCTCATCGAGCGCCCCGATGGCTCGCGGATCACGGTGGTCGTGAATATCCGGCCGCAGAAAAACCAAGACGGAGAAGCGGCGGGCGCCATCAATTGCTTCTACGACATCACCGAGCGCAAGCGAACCGAGGAGGCACTGCGCGAGTCCGACCGTCGCAAGGACGAGTTCCTGGCAGCGCTGGGACATGAACTGCGGAACCCGTTTGCGGCGATCACCACCGCCGCGACGTTGCTGGAGCAGCGGATTGGCAGCGACGCCACGGTCAAGCGGCCGCTCGACGTCATCGCGCGGCAAGCTCGCCATGTGTCGCGGTTAGTGGATGATCTCCTGGATACGGCACGAGTCGGACGCGGGAAGCTGCAGCTCGAGAAACAGGTCGTCGATCTCAGATCGCTCCTCACAGAGATCATCGACACCAAGTGGGGCCAAACGGATCAGCCTCGGCAGCACGACGTGTCGGTGGACCTCGGCGATGTTCCGCTCTTCGTCGAAGCCGATCCGATTCGTCTCGCGCAGGTGTTCACGAACCTGATCGACAACGCCGCGAAGTTTACGCCGGATGGCGGCCGCGTCTCGGTGGCGGTGACCGTGAAAGAAGGCGCATTCAGCATCGACGTGCGCGATACGGGGATTGGCCTTCCAGCCGACCAGTTGCAGAGGATCTTCGACCCGTTCACGCAGGTTCCCGACCCGTACGATCCATCGCAGAGCGGACTGGGGTTGGGCTTGTCCCTGGTGCGGGGCCTGACGGAACTCCACGGCGGAACGGTTCACGTGGCGAGTGCGGGGCCTGGTCAAGGGAGCTGCTTTACGGTCCGTTTGCCGGCTGCCCCACGAATGGAAAGAAGCTGAGGACGGCCGTATGGTGGATGCAATCAGGCGCAAGCTTCTCAAGACTGGCGCCGCGGCAGCGGCGATGGCCGCCACGCCGTCAGTGCTCGCGCAGCAGGCCGGAAACGAGGAAGGACGCTTCTACCAGAAGGGGAATGTCCGCATCCGTTACGAGGAGACCGGCTCGGGCTTCCCGCTGTTGCTCATCCCGGGCGGCGGGTTGAACGGCTCGACGATCGCGGGCATCCGCGGCGGCAATCCCTTCAACACGATCGAGGCATTCAAGGGAGAGTTCCGCTGTATCTTCGCGGACCTGCGCAACTCGGCCGGTCAGTCGACCGGCCCGCTCGAGATCGATCGGCCGTGGGATTCCTACGCCGACGACCATCTCGGCTTGATGGATCACCTGGGCATCGACAGGTTCATGGTGCTCGGCTTTTGCATCGCGGGTCCCTTCATCTGGAACCTCATCAAGCAGGCGCCCAATCGCGTCGTCGCGGCCGTGCCGGCGCAGCCGGTCGGGTTCCGGCCGGAGCTGCCGAACTCGCTGTATGAGAGCCAGACGACAGGCTGGGCCGCACCACTGGTCAAGCGGCGCCCTGAGATCACGAATGAAATGGCGGACCAATTCCTCAACCGGATGTTCCGCAACAACCCCGACTTCGTGTTCACGGTGACGCGCGACTTCGTGAAGGGGTGTCAGACGCCGGTCCTGGTACTGCCGGACGACACCGCGGGGCACTCGCTGGCCGTCGCGATCGAGAGCGCCATGCTCGCGCCAAAAGGCCAATTGAGCATGTACCCCTGGAAAGACACCCCGGAAAAGATTCCGCTGGCGGTGCGCCACGTTCGCAGCTTCCTGCTGTCGCATCGGCCGGCCTAGAGAACACCCCAAGCGTTCGCCGGCCATTTCCCGGCGCAACCCCTGCCGAAGAGGACCTGGTCGCTGATCTTCGCCAGCGAGCGCAATGATCGGAGACGCTGTCACTGACAGCTGACTGCCACCATCCGCACTGACTGCACGCTCAGATGCTGCACCGACGGATGTGCGGTGCCGGACTGCGTCGCGCCGACTCGCATCATCGCGTCGCGCACGTCGAATGGCGTGGTCGACCGCACCCGCCCGCTGTGCGCGTATCCGCAGGTGGCGCGCTATAGCGGCAAGGGAAGCACGGACGAGGCGGCGAACTTCTCGTGCGTCGCCCCGGACGCCAAACGGTGAGAATCGTCGCCACTTCGCCTTCGATCGCTCAGTCGAAAGGCGCGGACGCCATTACGAAACCGTGCAGCCTTGCGTGCCCCAAAGGCGCCGGCTTCGTCATTTCAGGACGAGAATTCGTGGCGCGGGTATTGCCACGCCTTCGATTGTGGCGGACTACCACAACCAATACCGGCTGTTCCGGCTCGTGTCTTCCTCGGGCTCCTGGTGCCACCTGCGACGAAACGACCTTCGCGGTCCGGCTGAGGGCATGCCGCGATACAGCAAAGTCGCCGCCGTGTGTGTGGCGTGGGCCATGGTCCTCGCCGGCGTCCACGCCCAGCGAGGCACGGAATACCTTCTGGATCTCGTCGATGTCGTACCGCCCTCAGCCGACGACATCGACTACTCGGAACAATTGCTTGTCCAGCCGACAGGACGAGTGGCGCCCGTCCACTCGCCGCAACCGGTGAACCCGGTGACGATCACCCTGGCCTCGCTCGATCGCACGCGGTATACCGTGGGCGACAAGGTCATCTTCGAAGTCGTCATCACGAACACGAGCGGGCGGGCTTTCAGCTTTCCGACCTTGGTAGACCCGAGAATCGTTCGCCGGGGGATGCCAGGGGCGACGCTCGCGTCGGTCTGCCTGACGTTCGACGATGGCGTGTTCGGAAGCCAGATCGTGGCGTTACAGGTGCTGTATGGGGCAACCGCGGTGCCGAACAGCATGGAGCTGCTTCAACCGGGCGACTCGCTGCGGATTCGTGCGTCAGGTGCATGGTGGCTCCAGACTGCATTGAACCCCGGGGTCCCTTCCCGAGCGGTGCGCGATGTCGCGGTCAAAGGGATGCTGTCGCTGATGTACCTGCCGGACGACCTTCCAGTTCAGCAATCATCGAATTCCCAAACGATTCAATTGCAGCTCAATTACTGACGGACCTGGCATCGACACGTTCATGGTGCTCGGCTTCTGCATTGCGGGTCCCTTCATCTGGAACCTCATCAAGCGGGCGCCCAATCGCATCGTCGCGGCAGTGCCCGCGCAGCCGGTCGAGTTCCGGCCGGAGCTGCCGAACTCGCTCTATGAGAGTCAGACGAGTTCCGGGTGAGGTGCCTGCTGCTGGAGCAAGCGAAGCCGCGTGAGCCGCTCTAGCACAGCCAGGCGTGGGGCGGATGCCAACAGGTTCAGGATTGACCGTTATTGGCGCCCCTGCGCCACCTGCGCTTCGGTCGCAGTCGCGATGAACGTAATCAGTTGCGACGTGCTGAGTCGGGCCAAACTGAGGCGCGCAGGATTGAGGTGGTGCAGCTCGATGACGGCCAGGAGTTCCGCTCGCGTGAGCGGCTGCAGCTCCATCCGCAACACGTCCTTGCCGAGCCGCAGTGCCTCGAAGGGATCGATCGCGACGGCTGACGCGAGGGTCACAGGCTCGTATAGGCCAGTCGCAATTTGCCGCCTGAGAGCGGCATCCTGCAGCGTGGCCCGCTCGAATGCCCCCTGCACGTAGGTTTCAAGCGTCTCAGCCCACTGCGCGACAGCGCTTCGGGTTGGCTGGACCGTCTCGGTGTCCGTCAACAGCGGCGCTCTGTCATCTAGCGGTACGAACTCCAGCCAGGCCTCCCACCGCCCCTCATTGGTGTGTTCGGCGGCGACGTTGACGTAGTACGACCGGCCGCTCCGGTCCAACACCGTATAGTCGAGGTTTGCAATTATCTCGGGCATCGTGAGCAGCCCCAGGCTTGCCAATCAGTTCGTTGGTGAACGCAATTGTTGCGCCAAGCCAACGAGGTGCGTGCCTCGAAGGCCGGCAGTAGTGCCGCTAACGTACTTGGCGTACGGTCGAGACTGCACGCCGAGTGCTGGCGTCAGGCGTACACATCCGCGACAATGAGCAGTGCCCACTGTCGCGCGCCAAGGGCCGACCCTCGCCGTCTTCAACGCCAGCGAAGATACCGTTGCGTTTGTCGGGTTGTTCTTCGAAGGGAAAGGATTTCAGGTCGTCGGCCAAAGTTGGCCGGCATTCGATCCGCTGCGGGCCGAAATCGCCGACGCCTTTCTGTCTCAGCATTGCGTCGACGTCGTGATCTTCGACGTGAGTTTCCCTTACCAGGAGAACTGGCAGCACTTCGTTGACTTCAAGGAGTTGCTGGACGGACGCAACGTGCCTGTGGTCCTTACCACGACCAACGAACGGGCGTTGAGAGATTTGGTCGGGTCGACCCACGCGCTGGAGATTGTCGGCAAGCCGTACGATCTGGATCAGTTGGCCATCCCCAGCCCCTCGCGTAGCCGGCCCACGTCTCGACGGTAGCGGGGGGCCGCGCCTCCTGCGCTTCCGCGCCCCGGGACACTGCCAGCAGCACGACTCCGCCAGCGACCACAGACAGGCGGACCCGGCTTGCGGAAGGTGACACCCCGGCCATCACTCCTGCTGTCCCGTGCGTGCGTCTTGATCAGAGTCCCAAGAGCGCTCCGCGGACCTGCTCCCAGCGTGCATCCCCGCGCGCAAACCCAAGATCCCAGTCACCGTCACGCTGGGCGCGCTGGAGTGACCGTGCTGCCAGTGGCAGCTGGCCGAGCGCCACGTGAATGGCGGCCAGTCTCGAGTGTGCGACGTAATCCGTGCGCGCGCTGTCGGTGAGCCTTTCGAGGATGGATTCGGCGGCCTCGACGCGTCCCGCTCTCGCCTCCACGAATCCAAGCGCGCCGAGCGCTATGGTGGTGCCGGACACGTCGTAGGCCCGGGACGCGGCCTCTTGCGCCTCGTCGTACTGTCCGCTCAACGCAGACATGTGGCCAAGCCAATGGTTCGCGAGAAAGTCGCGCGGCTCGAATGCCAGGATGTCGCGCAGGTGCCGTACGGCGACATCGACCTGGCCTGCCCAAAAGAGAGATACGGCTCTCCAGCTCTGAAAGAAGAGCGTGTACGGCTGCAGGCGAACGGCCATCTCCATGTGCGTGAGCATGTCGCCCATGCTGAGCTCCGCCGCAGACACGGTCGCCACCCAATAGTGCGTAACCGGGTTGCTTGGCGCAAACCGCAGCGCCCGGTGTGCTCCTCCCAGGGCGGTCGTCTTGTCACGTCGCAGGATTTCCGGGATCGTCGCATAGAAATGCGCGTCTCCCCTCCGAGGATCGGACCGCAGCGCCTGGTGGGCCGAACAGCGCACCGATGGCAGTCCGGCGCTCGGGGCGAGGAACTCCATCACCACGCCGGTCAGCGTGGCCGATGCCAGCACGACGTGCAGCTCAGGATGGGTTGGCCAGCGCTCAATCGCCATCTGCAGGTAGTGTTGCGCCCGCGCAATCGTCTCCGGCGTGGAGCGGAGGACCAGTGACTCCGCCTGGCAACAGAGCGCGTCCGGGTCGTCCAGAATCGCCGCCGGAGGGTTGTCGTGCAGGCGGAACATCGGCCCGTACGCCCCCGGCGGGATGCTGATGGTCACCAGATCGGTCGCGCCCTCGGTGCGATAGTACGTCTCCAGCTTCTCCCGCAGCCTGCGGGCTTCGACGCGCACGATCGCATCGTCACGCGGATCGAAGCGGACACCGCGGTCGAAGACTTCAACGCCGAGTGTGTATTCCTTCAGCGGATCGTCGTGGCCCGCCAGGGAGTGTCGAACGACGTGCTCCAGAAAACGGCGCAGACGAGGACTGCTTTGGAGCGTGTCGCTCGACAGCAGCTTCTCGAGCGCCACTTCGATCGCGTCAGACGGGGGGCTCGATGTGGTGACGTGTCGGTCCTCCCAGGCGGGGCACACGCGTGGGCAAACGGCGCCAAGGGTCACCTCCCGTGAAGAGTGCGAGTCAACGATCGCACAACTAACCCCAAGTAACTGCGATTCACGCGGCGTGAAGGGCAGGATCTTCCGTCAGAACCTCACGAGGAGGAAACTCCAATGTCCGACAAGATCCGGCTCCACTACACCCCGAAGGATCTGACTCCCGAGGAGCGCGAGTTTGCTACCGAGCTCGGCCACGAGGTCAGCCGTGCCCTGGCCGTCGCGGTCGCGCACCCGGAGATGTCCTTTCCGGCGGGCAGCCTGGCCGGTCGCGTCCAGAAGACGTGCCGGAAGATGTTGCCACGTCCCAAGGCTGCGGCGGCGCAAGCGCGCGCCGCCAAGCTCCTCAAAGCGGACGTTGCGACGAGACGGAAGTATTTCGGGCACGCGGGGGAAACTGGCAGCGACGCGCAGGCCGTCGCCGCCGCCGGGAAGGATCTCAGCGTGGCCCTGAAGACCAAGTTGACACGGGCGGTCAAAGCCCGGCTGTTGTCAACTGATCAGGTCTCGAACGATGGCCGTGCCCGACAGCCGGGCCAGATCGATCTCGAACGTTTGTTGCCCCGCACGAAAGTCGAGACCGGGTTCTTCTCGGGGGATGTCGTCACGGAAGGGACGAACGGCACGGGACTCTACAAACCGGAGAAACTCGAGTTCCGTTGGTCGACGACCGAAGTGGGCGCCAATGCCGGCAAGTGGCAGCTCGTCAAGAAGGGCCCGGCGCAACTGCTCGGCACGGGGCAAACCGGCACTCGCAGGGGGCAACTGCTCGCCTCGGGGAATACCGGCGCTCCCGGCTCCATATTCACGATCGACTTGCCGAAGTGGCTTCCACCGCAGCCCCCGCCGACCGGGGCGGAGTTCTACGAGGTGCGCGTCGCCGCGTACAAGCACACCCCCACGTCCCAAACTCCCTGGCAGATGCTCGGCAGAACTCCCTGGCAGATGCTCGGCGATTGGTCACCCCCGGTGACCATCAAGTACTTCAAGTCCAAGACCCCGTTTCACTTCCAGGGGGCCAATGTCTTGACTTCTCTTGCGGCCAAACTGACCGAAGTCGAGCTGAAGATCGACTCAAATGAGTCGGGGGCCGAGGAGTTCCACATCGCCGGATTCCTGGCGGAGACTCGGTCGGACGGCAGCACGACCAGCTGGGACTTTCAGTTCTACCAGGAGCTGGACATCGACACCGATAAAACGGATCCACTCGGAAACATCGGACCAAGAGACGGATGGGAAATCGATCTGGGGAATCCGGACGACGCATCCTGGCCCAAGGTCTACACCCTCTTCATCTCCGTGATGGAAAAGGACAGCGGTGACGTTGCGCCCTGGATCAAGGAGCTGTACGGCGACGTGAAGGAGTTTGTCCTGGAGACGGTGTGGGCGGAGATGAAGAAGGTGCTTGCCGACCTGAAGGCTGCGGCGGCAGCCGCAGTGGCCGCCGCCCTCGCAGGTGTGGCGGTCGCTAAGGGCGCCGCAGCGGCCGCCGCCCAAATCGCCGCCATACTCTCCACCGCGTGCACCGCCCTGTGGCCCCTGGTCGCTGTTGTTGTCGCGGTTGTCATCATCGGAGAGATCATCGAAGGTCTGGATAACGACTCCTACGGGTCGAACGGCGCGGTGCTGGTGTTGCCCACGAACCTCTATGACTATTTCAGCCAAGTCTATGGCGAGTTAAAGAGCGAGGGCAACGACCACGGGTTCGAGATTAATGAGGGTATGTTCTTCAACATTGAACCGAGCGGTATCTTTGCGGACCAGGGTCAGATCATCGTTCGCAGCCGCTTTCTGCTCCACAACATGGATTTTTGGGCGCCGAGGCGCTAGAGACCCAGGCGCTGGCGCTTCAGGTATAGCCCCTTGCGCGAGATGCCGAGGGCGCGGGCGGCGGCGTCGACCTTCCCGTCGCTGGTTTTCAAGGCGGCGTTGATCATCTCGCGGGCTTTTCCGTAAGCACCACGGAGTTCCCCGGGGCGATGTTCCCGCGCGTGGCTCGCGGCGTGGAGCGCAGGATCTAAACGATCCGCTGCCCCGCGTCGGAATGTTAGGTTCGGGCGGTCAACGCCTTCGCGACGTCGGCCAGGAAACTCGATGACGCCGAGCCTGCGCCCGAGTCGCCCTCGACGCTGGCCGCTGTGACCAGCTGGGTGAACTCCTCATCGGAATACTGGGAGCGCAGTTGTCGGATCCGACGGTCCGCGTCCAGCAGGTAGTCGAATAGTTCGGCGCGGGAGAAGACACGCGGCCGTCGCGACTCGACGTACCGATTCCAGTGCGCAACAACCGCCCCGTGTACGCGCCATTCGAATTCGGGACGCGCCACGTTGATCCGCTTGGACTGCAGATCGCTGCCAGCGATCCGCCAGCTGCCAGGGCCACACACGGTATCGTCGCGCACGACGACGATACCGTCGCTGGTCGAGAAGGGAAACGCCGCGCATACCGCGGGCCGGCGCGAGTACACGGCGCAACGAGCCTGCCCACCCGGCAGTTCCATAAGAAAGACACAGCGCGGCCGATCTGGCGAATCGTAATGCTCGTCCAAGGCCATCGACATCGTCGGGCCATCCGCGACCAGCCGCACGCCAAGCCCCCCGGGCGGTTCGAAGGGCAACTCATCGTCGCGGCACAAAACGACGAACTGGTGTGGACGCAGCAGTGTCACGTCCGCGATCGCGGCAATGTCATGGCCGCTGACCATCACGAGGTAGTATCGGCAACACCGGCCATCGCAAGTCGTGCATCCGCCGAATGCGCCCATTCAGTCTCGCTGTTCAGCAGTCCACAACGTCCATGAGATAGCGGCAGACATCATCCAACCCCAAACCGGACTCCGGTGGCAGTCGAGTGGCGATTGCATTCCAGCGGTCCACCACGCGCCCGTGCACGACCAAAGCGTGCCGGTCGTTTTGGCGGCGGCATACAGGTCTCGTCGCCGCCAGGCCGCAGAACGCGCCGCCATCGTTTGTCTGCAACACGAATGGACACGGCACACGCATTGCCAACAAGTAGCGCCCACCGCCGTTGTCGAGGGCGAACGAAGCCACGGCGTCGTCGGAAGTCGCCGCGATGAGGCACGCGAACAGCGACGGCTCGATGGATAACGACCGCGCTATAGCAACCGCGTCAACGGCGGTCAAGATGACGCGAGCGCCGCACACCGACCGAACCGCGTTGGTTTCGCGGTTACTGCTCGGATCCACCGTCTTCTCCCGCCGGCACTGAGCCGACAGTCAGCGACTGGCAGTGCGCTCATCGTCCGCTAGTCATCGTCAGCGGGAAGCGCCGTCAAGCCCAGGTCGTCGAAGACCGCCTGGATCCTGTGGCCCACCCCGTCGTTGCCCGAGCCGCCCCAGTGCAGGCCGACAACTCGGCGGCGGCCGCCCGCTCCAGCGT
Source organism: uncultured Acidobacteriota bacterium (assembly GCA_963825245.1). Taxonomy (GTDB): domain Bacteria; phylum Acidobacteriota; class Vicinamibacteria; order Vicinamibacterales; family CAVVIG01; genus CAVREM01. The sequence goes on along the minus strand of CAWGSJ010000002.1, from coordinate 498,363 downwards.
CCGCCTCGAGATAAAGCGCGCCTGAGTCGCCCCCAGTCGAGAAGTCGTCACGGCCACCCTCTATCCACACGTCAGAATGCGAGCCGAAATAGTCGGAATCGAAATCGATTAGGTCCACGACGCCGAACGTGAGGCCGGTCGCGCGGCCCGTCTTCTGCACGCGCATTCCCACCGCGGGTTCTGCGATGCCGAAGACGGCGCCCCCCCCATCCATAATCGACCTGCTCACGACGCTTGGGCTGACCGGGACCGCGATGGCAGCGTCGAGGGAGCCCGACCGCAGCACGGAGGCGATCAAATCGGCGTCCTCCCGGCCACCGTCCTCGATTGACGGTTGGAGGATGGTCGTGCCGGCATCAGTTCCGAAGACATGTGCATTGGACAGCGCGACCACCTGGTTGGTGATCGTGTCCCACACCCACCCTCCAAGCGTGCCCGAGACGCCAACACTCACGCCGCCGGGGACCGGCCTGACCCGACCGATCTCCGGTGTGGGCTTGAGATGTTCCTGCACATCGACTCGGGCAACGATCTCGCCGCCCCGGCCGTTATCGAATCGCAATTCGTTGGGAAGCCGTCGTGCCTCCGGGATGTCGTTGAGGGGAAGCTTCCGGTGGACATGAACGACGACTGCGTACTCGTCGGTCTTCTCACCGCCTCTCCTGCGATAACCTACGCCCACGCCCTGCACATCGGGGTGAGCCAGAAGCTGGTACCGGAATCGGTCCTTGGCCTGGCGGGTTGCCTCCAGCACGTCGTCGGTCGGACCTTCGGCGGTCATCGCCGCTCTCCGCTACGCCATCTCCCCATGACCGTGCGGCTCACTGTTGTCACCGTGTGACCGACTCTCACTTCTTGGGGGGATCGGCGGGAGTTTTCGGGGGGCGGCAGATTATCGAACATTCGGGGACGACCAGCGCGCCGGCATGACGCGGATCGTTGTTGAGTTCAGCGCCCTTGGTAGCCACGAACTCACGGATGACTTTGACATGGGGCCCACCGATCACCACGTTTCTGATACCGGCCGCTTGGAGCACGTTTGTCACCTCGTCCCATAGTTCGTGCTTCACTATGAAGTTCATGTAATGGCGAAACGTGCCGATCGGAACCTCGACCAAATCACTATAAGGTGCTGAACTGCTGTCGTGTGTTGTGGTCATGCTAAACCTCTTACTCGGCGCCCGGTCGCATGCTGAACAAGCCCCCAGCGTCGGTACGATCTATGTTCCGGCTACTATCGCTCGCAAGAGTCCGTAACCGCACTCCGATGTTTGTTGAAGAATCGTCACCGCGAATGAAGGCATTGCTATGCGTGAGACGGCTGAATATCGCGGGTCAAGTCGGGATTTGCAAGAGCTTTGTGCTCGTAGGAGAAACGCCTACGCAATCGACTGGACGGGCCTCTGTTTTTCAAGGCGGCGTTGATCATCTCGCGGGCTTCTCCGTAAGCGCCCGTTTCCGTCCGGTTCTTCGAGGCTCGAGAGCAGCTCTTCGGCCACACGCGCGCTCGCGCCGCGAAAGCCGCTGGTCAAGCGATACTGCCTTTCGATTCGAGAAAGAATGAACAAGAGCCGGACTGCTTTCCGTGAGCATCTCCGCCTGCTGACCCACGGTGACGAGCAAGAGCGCGACGACGCGTGCTTCGAGCTCGGGAACACGGGTGACCCTCGAGCCATCACTCCACTATTTGAAAGCCTGGATTCGAATCGGGTGTCGAGCGGTCTGGCCACGTGGGCTATCGGAAACATCGGTCATCCGCGAAGCGTGACCGTATTGCGCGATCTGGCTCGCCGGGAAGACTGCCGGCCGCATGCCATCAAGGCCCTGGTCGACCTGGCCACGCCCGCGGTGCATCCCGAAGAGGCCCGCCATCTCCGAAGGGATGAGGACCGCCTGGCCGTGTGTCAGGCTGCGCTGGCGTGCCTGGTTCGGCTGGTGGCGCGAGTACCGCAGACCATTCTGTCGTTGCTCGAGGTCATCGACAGTCCCAGTACCACACTTCAACTCGAGGGCGCGGTTGCGATCCTGCTGCGCGCGGGCCAACCGGCGATTGCCGCCTTGCTTCCACTCTTGCAAGGCGATGACAAGTCGATTCGGAAGTTGGCGGCGCAGGCGTTGAGTGCGGCCGGCTGGATCCCCACGAACACGATCGAAGGCGCGGTCTTCTGGATTGCGCGAGGTAACTGGGACGCGTGTCAAGCGATGGGATCAATCGCCGTGGAACCTCTGATCTCCGCGCTCCAGGACGCCGACATCGCGGCGGCCGACAGAAAGGCGATCGTGAAAACGCTCGGTCGCCTCGGAGAGGATCGCGCCCTGCCAGCGGTCCTTGCAGCAATGAAAGACGACGCTGTTCGCGAATCGGCCATCGAGGCGCTGGGGCGTCTCGGTGGTCGATCCGCGGCCGAGGCCTTGAACGCCTTGTTGAAGACAGGAGCCAGGCGATCCGACCGGCGTCCGGCACTGATTGCGCTGGTGCGCCTCGGCACTGCGGATGCGGTCGACGAGTTGACAGGGTTCCTGGCTGACAGCCCTCCTCATGTCCGGGGAGAAGTGGAGAGAGCACTTGTCGAAGGAGGCGAGCCGATCAGTCGGAGCGCTTCGATCGATGCTGTCCGCGAGCCATCCGGCTGCCGTCAATTCGGCGGCGCGGGTCCTCGGTGCGCTGCGCGACGCAGGATCGGTCGCGCCGTTGATCTCCCTGCTGAAACACGAGAACCGTTCCGTCGTCGAGAACGCCGCTTACGCCCTTGGACAGATTCGCGACGCGCGGGCTCTCGAGCCGCTCATCGGTCTGGTGGCTGTCGCGGGCGAGGCGGTCGAAACTGACGATCTCCTCGCATCGTTTCCCCCGGCCCATGGACTGTTGCAGGCACACAGCCCGCAATCGATCGCTGCCTGGGCGTTGGGAGAGCTGGGCGACAACGCAGCCGTCGAACCGATAGCCGCCGCATGGAGGAATGCTCCATCGTTCGCGCGGCCTTCCCTCATCGTCGCACTGGCAAAACTGGATCCTCCTCGTGCGGCCGAGCTTCTTGGCTTCGGATCCGGAGAAGAGCCGGCATGGGATGACGATCGCGAAGGTCGCGTGACTCGCGAACTCTGGCGCCTGGGCGCTGCTGCCGTCGAGCCGCTGGCAATGGCCCTGCGCGAATCCCTGCGTCGAGACTCCTACGTCTCCGGCCGTTCGTTCGAGAGCGTGGTGTTCAGCCTGGGCCGGACACGCGCGGAGTCGGCCGTTGCGCCGCTCACACAGGCGTTGAAGGAGTGCGGACGGCTCCAGCGGCGGTCCGTATTTTCAGCGTTCGTCGAGATCGGAGCTCCAGCGGTCCCCGAACTCGACAAGCTCCTCGAGCATCACGACCCCGACATCATGGAGCACGCCGCTCGAACGCTCGCCACGATCGGTGGTGCGGAGGCGGTGGCGTCGCTGTGCGATTTCTGTCCCGGCCAGGACTCACCCACGCCCGTGCTGTCGGCGATTCAGGCCCTTCGACCCCTCCGCGATCCACGCGCCACTCCGTTCCTGCTCGACATTCTCGAGAGCAAGACATGGAACTCGTCGGGGGAGGACCGCAAGATCCTGCATCGCGCTCTGCTGCGCGCCGGCCTCAACCCGTCCGCCGGCCTTCGTTATGACAAGGAGGAACGGGAGAGGGACGCCGCGATCCACAAAGTGCGGCTGGAAGCCGCATGCAGCCTCGCTCAACTCGGCGTCTCCGCCGCCGCCGCCGCTGCGCCTCTGATCGCCGCGCTGGAGCACGAGGAGCCCGAGGTGAGGCGGCAAGCCGTGGCCGCTCTGCCGCGCGGGGTCGACGGCAGCGCCGTGAAGCGGCTGGCTGCCCGAATGTTCGACTGGAATCCGAGTGTGCGCCTGGCCGCAGCGGAATCACTGGGGATCCTGCAGGATGCCGGGAGCGTTCGGACGCTGCGAATCGCGCTGACGGACAGCCATCACGACGTGCGCCAGGCTGCGGCTGTCGCACTCGACAGGTTGGGTTGGCGCCCGCGGACGCAGCGCGAGCAAGCGGAATTCTGGATCGCGAGGCAAGACTGGCGCCGGTCGTCCGCCGTTGGCGCTCCAGCCGTTGGTCCGCTGACGGCGAGACTGGAGGACGCAGCTCCGTTCATCCGGCAGTGCAGCCATCGATGCACTCGCCGCCTGCCGCGGACCGGAAGCGGCGCAGGCCTTGCGCGCCGTGGTGCGCCAGGACGGCCGGCAGGACATGCGTGCCGCCGCAATGGATGCCATCGCACGCTGGCGCCGAACCGAATTGGGAGCCGACATCGCGGAATGCCTCCGAAACGAACACGAGTCCGTTGTCGCCGCCGGTATTCGCGCTCTACAGGGACTGCAAATCCAGCCCCCGACCGACCTGTTGATCGGCTTGCTCCAGACTGCTGATGCCGAAACCGCAGCGGTTGCGGCGTCCCTGCTGGCCCGCTCCGGTGACGCACGCGCCATACCGCCGCTGATCGCCGCGCTCGACACATCGCCCGTCGTCGTCAGGCACGCTGCCATTCGATCGCTCGGGCAGCTGAGATCGCAGGAAGGAACAGGCGCAGGGACGATCGCATTCGAAGCGCTCGTGGCCAGACTTCATGATCCGAATCAAGAGCTCCGGGCTGCGGTCACCAGCGCGTTGACGGCCTGTGCCGGCGAGACCACGATCGGCGTATTCCTCTGGAACCTGCACATCGAGCCGCGTGACGATGAAACCTGCACGTCGATCGGCACCGCTCTCGCCAACTTTGCCGGAATGCCTTTTGGCACATTGCTGGAGAACCGCGAGACGACGCTCCGTGAGATGGTCAAGGGAGCAGCGCAGCGCCGCCTGCGCGAACATTCAGGGGATGCCGCGCTGGCCTGCTACACAAACGCACTGGCCTTCTACACGGAAAAGATTGGCGCATTGGCCGGTGACGAGGAGCAGCGCGCGTTCGAGCAGGCCGCGGAGTTTGCCCTGGCGCTCGGCATGGACGGAACCGAGCTCTTCGTGGAAGCCGGCAACGCCCGGGCTGCCGGCGACATCGCTCGATCCGCCCTCGAACTGGCGCGCGTAGCGGGCACCTACAAGAAGGTGTGGAGCGCTCTGAGCACCGTTTGCAAGGCCCTGACCCGAGCGGGCGACGATCGCACCACGCTGGAGATCCACGAAAAGGCGGTCCGGCTCATCGAGTCGATGTGGTTCTTCCTTCCGACAGAGGAGGTTCGGCTCCGCGCGTTCTTTTCGGATAAAGCGGCGATCTACGACGGACTGGCGCTCTGCTATCAGAGGCTGGGAGCCACCGCCCAGGCCTGGGAGACACTCGAGACCGCGAAGGCCCGCTACCTGAGCGACCTCATCGTCCGGCGCCAGGCGTCTCCCGTGGAGTCCTATTCGCAGGTCGAGGAAGTCGTGTGGTCTTCCGTGCGTCGCGCCAGCGCAGCCGCGGAAGGGATCTCCGGCCGTGCTCCTTCTCCAGGATTGCACGAGCTCGTGGGCATCGAGCCCGCCGGTGCGGAGCAGGACGCGCCGGTCCTGGAACCGGAGCACCGCCGGGCTTATGCGGACTTCCTTGAATCCCCGGCGTCAACCTGGCAACTGGCACTGATCGACGACCTCTGGGATGCGATCGCGGAGTGGGCTGGGAATCCGCTGTCGTCAAGGTTGCGGGACGCATTCCGTCCGCTTCGTGCCTGCGTCCACGATGCCTTGAATCGGCGGGGGAGCGGCAACGCCATGACGCCGGACCAGTTCCTCGACGGGATTGCCAGAACCCGCGAAGCTCTCGATGCCATCTCTTTGCAGCGGACGATTGCGGCGCCGTTCGGCTCACTCGCCGATTACCTCCCCGGCCTGCGCGAGCTCGCGAACATGTTCCCGCCGTACTCTCAGGCGCGGACGCTGGAACTGCAGGCCCTGCTCGAAGTCCTGAACGTGATTTGCGGCGAAGGCCAGGTCTCGGTGGCCGCACGGGCCCGGACGCCGAACGATCCGCCCGCAAAGTGGCGCGGAGTCTTTCAAAGCCCGGCGAATGCCCAACCCAGAAAGCGCCGGGTGCACGAGGCCTCACAGCGGCTGGAATCGGCATGGGACGGTTTCAGCGAGACGAACTGGCGTTACGTCACGCGCGTGGCCAGGGGCGAGCCGACGTCATTCGCCAGGCTGCGCGCGATGCTGGAGTATGAGTCGGCGCACGCGATCGTGGCGCTCCAGGTCACCGCTCACGGCACGGTAGCCCATTTGTTTCGAGGCGCGTTGCGGGACGACGATCGACGAGCCCTTCCCGGCAGGTCCGACGACGTGTTGACGTTTCACGCATGGACGCTCGATCGCATGCAAGAGCTCATCGCATCCGGTTGGCTGAAGCCGCTGCGAGCCCTGGAACGGCAGACGTCCGACGAACACGAGGACGCGGCAAAACGGTTGATGTCCGAGACGTTAGGCCGGCTCTACACCGAGGTCGTGGGCCCGATCGTCCGCCGGCTGCGCCGGTGGGGAATCCGCCGCATCACCTTCATTCCGACGCGCGGACTGAACGTGCTGCCGCTGCATGCCTGCTGGCACGAATCGGGAGGCCGCAAGCGGTACCTCGCCGACCGGTACGAGGTCGCCTACGCGCCGAGCGCCACCTTGCTCGAGATTTGCCGTGCCCGAAGCGATCGCCGCGTGCCCTGGCCTGCGCAATTTTACGGGTGGTCCGGTTCGAGCGGCGACTTGCCGTTCGCGCACGCGGAAGTGGCGAGCGTCGCCCGGCTCTTTCCGAAGCCCGCCGGAGCCGCGAGGCCGGCCGCAGGCGACGGAAACCCGGGGGCGGAGACCGCCACGCATGTTCACTTCGCCTGCCATGGCGACTACAACTGGAGCGACCCGCTCGAATCCGGGCTCCAGCTTGGCGAGGGCAGGCGGCTGCGGCTTGCGGATCTGTTCGAGGATGCGTTTCCGATCAGCAACGCGTCGCTGGTCGTGCTCTCCGCCTGTCAGACGGGCATGGCGGACCCGGGCGACCTGGCGGACGAGTATCTCGGGCTGACGGCGGGTTTTCTCTTTGCCGGCGCCCCCGCGGTGGTGTCGACACTCTGGCCGGTCGACGATCTGGCCACGATGTTCCTCATGGAACGGCTGTACCGGTTTCACCTGCACCAGCGCATGAGCGCGGCCGGGGCGTTGCGCCGGGCGCAGTTGTGGCTGCGCACGGTGACCGCGGAGAGGGTGTGCCGCCGTCTGACCGCAGAGTTGAAGAGGTTCGCGACGAGCGCGAAGGATTCTCCCCAGGAAGAGATCGTCCGAAGGGCTCAGCGCACGATGTGCGGTGGGGAACCGAAGAGGAGACCCTTCGACGATCCGTATTACTGGGCGGCGTTCACGATGAACGGTGTCTTCCAGGCCCGTTAGTCAAGGCGGCCTTGGGCCCGACCCGCGCGCCACGTAGATCCATGCCCTCACGGGCGGGACTGTAAGAGACCGCCCCGGAAATCTGATCTACTTGGTGCACACTACAGCATGCGCCGAACGAAGTTGCACCGCTTCGCGGCCGCCCGTTGACCACAGGGAGGTAGCCATGAATGTCGAACCGATGATTCTCGTCGCCATCGGAGTGATTCTCGTCATCGGAGGGTTGATGCGCCGTCCCTGGAACGTCATCGAAAAGAACAAGGGCAATGTCCTGGTCGCGAAGAAGGTCGGCGGAAGTGTCAACCAGAGTTATCAACAAGGGGTCCCGACGCCGCAACGCAAGAGCGCAACCCCTGCGCCCGCGCAGGAGAAACCGACGGTCGGTGTTCGCGAGTTCATCGGTTGGGGAATCGCCGTGATCGGTGTGGTGCTGACTGGAATAGGGGTGTACCTGAACTCCATGCGCCCATGATGAACTGGTTGAAGCCGAGGCCGAACTTCGACCTCGAAAACGTCGTTGGCAATATCGTCATCGGTGACGTCCACGGCAATGTCACACAGTTGTTCTTCCGGGGCGCTCCCCCCAGTCTGCCCTCGCTGCCATGGCGTGAGCTTCCAGCCGAAGTGGATATCTTTCGATTGCTTTCGTGGCGAACACGGTTGGCTCCGCTCAGCGGCCGCACGCAGGAACGGAGCGAGCTGTTGTCGTGGGCCACACAAGGGCTGAAACCGCGGATTCGTTTCATGACCGGCCCCGCCGGCGCAGGTAAAACGCGTCTCGCCGCTGAGGTCGCCCAGCACTTGAAGGATGCGAATTGGACCGCTGGATTCACGTCGTACGGCGATGCGAGAGTCTTCCCCGTCACCAGCGCTGGCCTCCTGTTGATCATCGACTACCCCGAGGAGCACCGGTCGCAGACGCAGGCACTGCTCGCGAGCGTCGCGCAGCTCGGTGAGCTGCTGGCGCCCGTCCGCGTCCTGATGCTCAGCCGTCGGGATATCGAGTGGTGGGAAAGTACCATCGACGCTGCCCACGCGGCCGATAGTTGCGACGCCTCACCAATTCCGCTCGACAGTCTCGACGAATCGGAGACGGTTGCCCTGTACGCGGCCGTAACGTCGCGCCTCGCGGCTCACCTTGGACGCCCGGCTCCGCGCGTCGACGGCGCAGCGATCGGGGGGTGGCGGGCAAAGAACCCGAGTCTGCACAGCGTGCCGCTGTTGATTCAGGCTGCTGCGATCGCCGGCGTGCTGGATCAGCGCGAAGTGGGTCTGGGCGGACGGGAGGTTGTGCAGGCCCTGGTTCGTCGAGAACGGGGGCGCATCGACAATATCGGCCGCGCCGAGGGATTTGGCGACCATGGCGCAACACGGCTGGTCGGCCTGGCCGCCGCTCCTGGCGCGCTCGATCGGAACGACGTGCAACGGCTGGCGGATCCGCAACTGGCACTCGGTGTGCCAGCGCCGTCCGCCATCGTCGATGCCCTCGAACACCTTCCGTACTGGGAACGCAGTCGTCTTCCGGCGCTCACTCCGGACGCGATTGCGGCGGCGTTATTTCTCGAGGTGTTGTCAGACCGGGATGACCTGGCACCGGAGTGGCTGTGGGCAACAGTACGACACGGTGATCACGGATGGATCGATCGTGTCGAACGCATCGCCCACGACATCAGCATCGTCTACGAACCTGAGGAAGCGCGGCTAAGCGAATGGCTCGCCACGATGGTCGCACGCGATCCATCGCGTGCCACGCTACTGCGCGACGCGGTGGCGCAACACGAGCCGCGCGCGACCCTGCGCCTTGCTCTCCTCGTCGGCCATGTGCTCTTGGCGGATCCGGCCACGCAAGGCGCCGACAGGGCCGGACTCTTGATGAATCTGTCCACCCTTCTTCCGGCGACCGGAGACTATACGGGGGCCGTGGAGGCCGTCGGCGAGGCCGTCAAGCTGTACGCGGCCCTGGCGTCAGGAGACCCCGCGACGTTTGAACCCGCGCTGGCCACGAGCCTCAACAATCAGTCCAACCGGCTGAGCGAGATCGGGGACCGTCAGGGGGCATTGGAGGCCATTCGAGCCGCGGTGGCTCTCCACAGGAAACTTGCGCATGACAATCCTTCCGCATCCGGACTCGACCTGGCCAACGGCCTCAACAATCTCTCTGCCCACCTGTTCGCAGTGGGCGAGTTCGAATCAGTCACTCGATGCGCTCAGTCAGGCGATTGCACAGTACCGCTCGCTGGAATCCCCTGACGAGCCGCAAGTCGCAAAGAACCTCGCGACCAGCCTCCTCAATCTCTCGCAGCAGCTCGAGCCAAAGGGACCCAGGCGACTCGAGTTCCTCCACCTCGCACTCGAGGCAAGCGGGGAAGCCGTGGCGATCCTGGAGCGGTTATCGTCCCGTGATCCGCGACTCGCGCCGATGCTGGCAGAAGGTCTCCGCAATATGTCCAACGCCCTCAGCCATGTCGGAGACGCGACGGCCATGAGCGTGGCACAGCGCGCGTTGGACGTGTCGAAGGGGCTCGAAGCAGGAGAGTCAGGTCGGTACCAGGAAACGCTCGCCCTCGCCTATGAGACGCTCGCACAACGGTTGGCTGAGAGCGGCGACCTGGCCGCCGCTCTCGAGATGAGTCAGCAATCGAACGAGGTCTTCCGACGCCTGGCGGATACACAGCCCGGCAAGTTCGGTCCGGACTTCGGGCGGAGCCTTCTGCATCTCATGGGACACCAGCGTGCCGCCGGCCGGCCCAGGGAGGCGATTGCTGCTGGAAGAGAGGCTCTGGCGAGTTTCGAGCGACTGGCCGATCAGTATCCGCTGCGGTTCGGACGGGAATTCATCCAGGCATTGAACAACGTCGCCATCTTGTACTTTCGGTTGAGTGAACTGGCTCCTGCGCTTTATCTGGCGGGAGAGGCCGTCACCCGCAGCCGCGCGCTCGTCGAGCGCATGCCGGGTAGGTTCGATGACCTGCTGGCGGAGACGCTGGTCACTCTCCATCAGTGTCTGATGGAGGATCGCCGCTTCGGCGAGGCGGGTGCCGCTATCGAAGAATCGGTAGAGATTCACCGGCGTTTGGCTCACAACGACCCGATCGGCTACGAAGAGAAGCTGTTGTCGGCATTGATGAAATTGACACTCGTGCTGTTAGCCACGGGTCTGACCGAGGAGGAACTGACGGCCCATCCCGCCTTCCTGGAGGCGGCTGCGCTCGGACGACGGATCTTTCGCCGCGATTCAGACCCTAACAGGATGCTGAAAAAGTGACTCCCACGGGATCGACATCGTGATCTCGTCGTACTACGATGCTCCCATTCACGGAGGGAGCCTGCCGATGCGTGGAGACGACCAGCAAACCGGGCATCTGTTTAGTTACCTGTCGCCGGAAGATCGGATCCCTGCCGACCATCCGCTGCGTCCGATTCGGCAGATGACCGACGCGGTGCTCGGGCGGTTGTCGCCTCGCTTTGACCGGCTGTACTCCGACATCGGTCGGCCGTCGATCCCGCCCGAGCAGTTGCTGCGGGCGTTGTTGCTGCAGGCGTTGTACACCGTGCGCAGCGAACGGCTGCTGATGGAGCAGCTGCAGTACAACCTGTTGTTCCGGTGGTTCGTCGGCCTGAGTATGGATGACCCGGTCTGGGTGCCGACCGTCTTCAGCAAAAATCGAGACCGGCTCTTGGAGGGCGACATCGCGCAGGCGTTTTTCCTCGAAGTGCGGGCGGCGGCGGGGGCAGCCGGCTTGCTCTCGGATGACCACTTCACCGTGGATGGCACGTTGCTCGAGGCCTGGGCGAGTCAGAAGAGTTTTCGACCCAAGGACCGCCCGGATCCGCCGGCGGATGATCCGACGGGCCGCAATCCGACGGTGAACTTCCGCGGCGAGGAGCGGGCGAACGACACGCATGCGTCGACCACCGATCCGGACGCGCGCCTGTACAAGAAAGCCTCGGGGCAGGAAGCCAAGCTGGCGTATCTCGGGCATGTGCTCACGGAGAATCGCCACGGCTTGATCATCGACGCGCTCGTCACGCACGCCACGGGGACGGCGGAGCGCGATGCGGCCGGGGCGATGATTGCCGATCTGCCCGACACCCATCGCGTCACGGTCGGCGGCGACAAGAACTACGACACGAAAGGTTTCGTGCACCAACTCCGCACGATGGGCGTCACCCCGCATGTGGCCCAGTATCCCGAGACGGCGACTCGCGGCAGCGCGATCGATGCGCGCACGACCCGACATCCGGGCTACGCGGTCAGTCAGCAGAAACGAAAGCTGGTCGAGCAATGTTTCGGCTGGATGAAGACGGTCGGTCTGATGCGCAAGCTGCGACACCGCGGCGGCGCGCGCGTCAACTGGAACTTCATCTTCACCGCCGCGGCGTTTAACCTGGTCCGGATGCGCACACTGCTGGCCCAGCCAGCCTGACGGAACCAAGGCATGGGGACCACGAGCCACGAGCGATGTCGCCATCATCATTGGGCGAACGATAACCGAGCGCTGAACGTCACTTTTTCAGCATCCTGCTAAGCAGCAGTGAGTTCTCCCGAGAATGACGGTACTCGACACCAGACCGATGCTTCCAAAATCAGACTCCCGGGTTCTGCGCGCGGACCGCGCGTCGAGCGGAGCGAGGCTGGCGACGACGGTTACCAACCCGTAGAGTGAGCAAGGGGTCCGATTCCGCATCACTTCTCCAGGAAGTGCGAAACGCGCGGAGCGAAGGGCTCACCTCGATGGCAAGGCGCTACTGTCCAAAGCGAGTTGGAGAGCGGGTGAGTGGGTGAGTTCGTGAGTCGAAGGAGGGACCGTGCTCGAGCGACCCGCGTGCGGCGGCAACAAGGGTCGCGGGGCTACAGGCCCAGACGCTGACGCTTGAGGTACAGCCCCTTGCGCGAGATGCCGAGGGCGCGGGCGGCGGCGTCGACCTTCCCGTCGCTGGTTTTCAAGGCGGCCTTGATCATCTCGCGCTCGACGCGAGCCAGCGCCGGCACGAGCTTCTCGGTCAGCGCCACGGAGATCTCCGGGGCGACGTTCCCGCGCGGGGCTCGCGGCGTGGAGCGCAGGATCTCTTTCGACAGTGCGGCCGGCGTGATCGTGCTGTCGGAGTCGGCGAGAGCCGCCACGCGCCGCAGCTCGTTATTCAACTGGCGCACGTTGCCCGGCCACGCGTAGAGGATCAGGTGCTCCATCGTTTCCTCTGTCAACCGGAGGCGCGACTTCCCGAATTCCTGAGCCGCGCGCGCCACGAAATGGTGGGCCAGCGCTGGAATCTCGTCGCGGCGTTCGCGGAGCGGCGGCACCGTGAGTGGGATGACGTTGAGGCGATAGAACAGGTCCTCCCGGAACCGTCCCTCCTGCACGAGTTGCTCGAGGTTGGCGTTGGTGGCGGCGATGATGCGAACGTCGACAATGAGCGGGTTCGGATCTCCGAGCGGCGAGATCTCGCCTGATTCAAGAAACCGCAACAGTTTGGGTTGGAGTTCCGGACTGAGTTCACCGATCTCGTCCAGGAGCAAGGTGCCGTCCCTGGCAGCGCGGATCACGCCCAGGTTGTCGCGATCGGCGCCGGTGAACGCCCCACGCCGGTGGCCGAACAGGTGGCTCTCGAGCATCTCGCGAGGTATCGCAGAACAGTTGAACGGCACGAAGGGCTTGTGGGCACGTGAGGAGTAGCGGTGAATGGCGCGCGCAAGAATCTCCTTGCCCGTTCCGCTCTCGCCGGTAATTAAGATGTTCACGTTGGTGCCTGCCACGCGGCGGGCGTACGACATGAGCTCACTCAACTGTCCGAGCATGACTGCCTGCTCACCCTCCTGCGGTGCTTCATCGATCGGCCACAGAGTTAACCGTTCTTCCCTCTCGACGTGCGCGCGCTCAAGGTTGCGGATGGTGTCGAGGAGGAGCGTGATTGCGTTGAGCGTAGCGATTGCTTGGATATCGTCGCAAAGTCGGACTCGAACTTCGACTGAGCGACCGCGGGCCGCCCCGAGATCAAAAGCGTGGTCGAAATATTGGCCCTTCGCTCGTTCAATGTCCCCGAGCGTTGCAAGTGTCTCGCTCGAGCCATCTGCACTTCTCGACACAGCCGTCGCCGAGACAATCCCGCCCACATCTTCCAATATCGCAACGAGGCCAGAGCCCACAAGTTCAGGGCGACCGGCGTGCAACAGAAGGCCCGCAATGTTCTGGAGGACATTTTCGGCGTTCACAAGTTTCGAACTGAGGTCAATCTCAGTCTTACCGCCGGCATCTTCCCAGACCCGCCTCAGCTCAAGCCGGCCGCACACATTATGCAGCCCGTCATAGGTTCGTTTGGAGCGTAGGAAAAAGCGTCCAGCTGAGTCAGTGTGGCCGAGTCCAAGGAACGCCATAGCTACTGCGCGTTGGTATCTCGCGTAGGTATCTGGCGGATGCTCAGTCAGCGCGTCTACCGTCCGGCGGAGAATGGGGATCGATTCATCGGGCCATCCCGACATGACCAGTAACTCCGCCTTGGTCAATAGTGCGTTCATGTGTAGGCGTCGATCGCCGGAGAGTTCTCCTAGCTCGACGACGCGTTCGACTTCCTGTAGTGCTTCATGTAATCTACCTTGGCGGGCTAGCACTTCTACAAGCGTTAATCTCGCGTTGCGGTTGGCATAAATCATCCAATCCGACTGCGTCCGAATCGACGCCCTTATTTCTTCAAGGAGGGCGACGGCACCCTCCAAGCGGCCCTCAACAAGAGCTAGAACAGCCAAGCTTTCTAGCGCGCCATTCGATAAGGGTCCAGTAGTTGGAGGAACATTCTTCGCCAAGTCCAGGTATTGTTTGGCAAGCGCAAATTGGCCCGTCAATAAGTAGAGATTGCCCAGATTCCCAAGCGCCGCGCGCCGAAGCGAACTTGAACCGCTCTCCTCGGCCAATCGCACGGCCCGATTTCCATGCTCAATTCCTGCGAAAGGGTCACATCTAATAATCGCAAGAGCCATCAAGGTGTTCTCGGAAACACCATCCCAATAGATGTTTACATCCTTCTGCAGCAGATTCTGTCCGAGTCTTGTGTGTCTGGCCGCATGGCTGACAAATCCTCGCTTTGCTTCCAGTTCTCCAATCGAAATATGCAGTGCCGCCGATGTGACGCTATCACCCAACCGAATGACGTTGCGTCGAACTTGTGCTAACAGTGGTGCGACCGCCTGATGTCCGGACCTGTCCGCGAGAACGTTCATTAGCCTGAGCTGGCAGGAGCATATAGCGCGCAGGTCACCGGCTCTCTCCGCAGCAGACAAAGCTTTCTGAAAGTGACTCGTGGCCGATTCAATGAGTCCCTCCTCGAAGGCGCAGTACCCCAACGCCATTTCGCAAACACTTCGTTGAGCTGGAGGACAGCGCTGACTTCGGAGCATTTGCTCAGCGAGCGTCTTGCTTTGACCGTACCGCCCAGTTCGCTCTAGCAGTTCAACGCGTAGAGCGTCTGCAGCGAGTTTCTCACTACTCGCTGCCGGCGAAACCTCAAGGAGTTGTAGAGCGTCTGAGAATCGACCCTGTCGAATCAGCTTTTCCGCGGAGACGAATTGTGCCATGTGCCCCCTGGCCGCTCGGCGTAACCCGATTCTGTTGCAAACCTGACCGTCCAGCACGGTCGCCCTTGCGGCGAGATGCAGTTTCTGTGCAATCGGCGCGGTCGCGCGTGGAAGTCCGGAAGACCTAATGGATATGCGTTGGCAGTCGGGGTAGGTGACCGCTTAGTCGGAGACGGGCGGAGTTTACCAGTTCACGCAGCGTCGTGCCGTCGGCTGGCGACGACACGCATACGATGTCGGTCGTCACTTGGACGATCTCACCGTCTCGAAGCATCAGTCTGTGCTCAGCGATACTCCGCCGAATACCATCAGCCATCATCATCGCCACATCCAAACGAGTTCGGTTAAGAAGAGCGACGAACTCATCCCCCCCATACCGAAACAGAATGTCAGCGACACGCAGACCAGTTCGCGAAAACCTTGCTACGTGCTTCAATGCCTCGTCTCCGGCCTGACGCCCGTGCTCGCTGTTAAACTCTTTGAAGCCCACGACGTCAATGAACAGAAGGGTTGCCTCGGCTCCGATCGTGAGAGCGTTCGTTGAAGCTGACTCCATTAATCTCTCGAGCTGCCTGAGATTGGGCAAGCCCGTCAACTGGTCACGCCGTAGAGCATCATCGAACGCAATCGCGCTCTTGAATGTATGTCCAACGTGTTGTGCGACGATTTCGATTACGCGCTTGTCGTCTTCATCAAATGCGTTTGAGCCAGGTGAATATAAGCTCAAAACACCGATGAGGTCGTTTAGGTGAACGACTGGCGCACAGAGGGAACTCTTCAACCGTGGCGTGAACGAACGGGCAACGTCACCTAGATCGAGTGTTGGGTCTGAATTTAGTGCTGTCTGACGATTAACTGCTACCCAGCCGCTTATGCGCTGACCGAGAGGAATGCGTAAGCCCTTAAGTGACGCACTCGCCTCACCCATCGCGTGCCTTGCTTCAAGTTCGTCGGTAGCTGGATTGTACACAAACATCAGTGACTGTGTAAATGGTACAAGTCGACGGACATGGTTGGTAATTACTTCCGCTGTATCATCGACACCAACCTGACCAGCTAAGGCGGTCGCCAGCTCAAAGAGTGTCAACAGTTCATGAGCACTATTAGCAATATCCTCAAGTTTGGCTGGCACACTCGATGAGAGCGTCGGTTGCATCGAGCCCGTAATTTCGTTCAATGCCTGCTTCGGAACCATTGACGAAGGCGCCTCGCGGGCGAGTTCTTCGTGTACCCGAACGAATGTGTCAACTATGAGTGGATCGTAGAGTATTCCCTTTCGCTCGACCAGAATCTCAATGGCTTCAGTGTCGCTGAGACGTTTCCGATAAGGCCGATCAGAAGTGAGGGCGTCAAAGCAATCGACAACTGAAAGGATCCGTGCTCCAATTGGAATGTCGGTTCCTGCTAAGCCGGTTGGATACCCTCTGCCGTCCCATTGTTCATGGTGGTGTCTGACAATTGGTACGACTGGATAGGGAAAATCAATCGCCGACAGGATGTCAGCGCCGACACTAGCGTGTAGTTTCATTTTGTCAAACTCACTGTCCGTGAGTTTTCCTGGCTTGTTGAGAATGTGTTCTGGGACAGCCAGTTTGCCCATATCGTGAAGCAATGCAGCAGCTTCGATCGCTTTGAGAAGACCGGGATCTGTTACTCCCAGCCGCGCTGCTAGTCCGACGGCGTATGTCTGAACGCGCCGAATGTGACCGTGAGTAATTTGGTCTTTGGCATCAATAGCCATTGCGAGTGTTTCGATCGTGGAGAGATAAAGCCGACTCACTTGCTCGACATGTTTATTGGCGTCCTCCACGCGTGCCATTGATGTCTTGAAGGTGAAGTAAAGGACCAAGAGCAGTGGCAGGATCAGACCTAGGAAACGAATGTCGACTTCTGGTGTCGAGAACACGAGAAGAATGGCGACTGATGCGCCACAGAAGTAGTTGAGTGAAAGCCATACAAAGTTGTTCCACCATACAGCTAGTGGCGAGAGCCGTGTTTCGATCGAGATGGCTAGCGCTATTAGCCAGCTGTTCAATCCGAAGTACGTCAACGCAAAGAGAAACAGTGAGGGCAGTATCTGATTGAGAGTTCCTTGCAACGGGCCTGAGCTGGCAACGATTGGAGCGATCCCGGCGAGTGAAAAAAACAGGTGGGCCGATGTCCATACGGAGACGGCCGGGGCGGACATGTTGAACCAAGCGCGGTACGATTCGCGACGTCGCTTGGCCATCCAGTAAGAAATGACCAACCCGTCGAGAGCAACGGTTAGGGTTCCTGCTGCGGGTCCGTAGAGGAGTACTGCCGTAAAGACGAAGGTCTCCGAGATGGAGATTGAAGCGGGTACCGAAGGCAGCTTGACCGTAGCGGAGCCGCTAACCAACGTCAGGGCAATCAGGAGGAACCACTGATAGCCAATCGGATGGACGGTCAGCTCGTAGACAGAATGCGAGACAACGGCGAAGCCAAGAACGATCACGGCCGAAACGTAGGCTCGGCCGTGGACGGGCAAGCGGTGGGAAGGTAGCATTCCCGCCTGAGCTTATCGGCTGGACTAGTCCCAAACAATAATTCGGTTCATATCTTGATACCTAAATAGTTGAGGTGTATGTACTTATATCGATTCTTGAATTTTCAGCCAAGCGAACTGTTATCTGCCCGGCATTCCCCCGCTACGATTACTCGATCGAGTTGCCCCAAACGATTGAGTCAATTGAGTTGCCCCAAACGATTGAGTCGATTGAGTTGCCCCAAACGATTGAGTCGATTGAGTTGCCCCAAACGATTGAGTCGATTGAGTTGCCCCAAACGATCGAGTTACCCCAGACGATTGAGTTACCCCAGACGATTGAGTTGCCCCAGACGATTGAGTCACCGAAGGCTCCAAGGAGCCTCTCCCTGTCACGAGAATCCAGGACACCGTAGATTCCCAAATCATCGAAAGCGAAGGCTAAACCTCCGGGGTCTACGAGTTGACCCGCAACATGCGTCTGAAGCGACAGCTGTCGGGGCGTGGCGTTAACCAATTCTGTAGCGGCGACCACGTTCAAGCTGCCAGCACCGATGGAGACCAATCCCTCACCAGAGATACGGGAACTCGTCAATTGCAGTATGGTTTTCGCATTCCGAGTCGTTACCTTTGGCGTCTGCTCGATGAGAAGAGCCAGTGCACCGCTCACGACGGCCGCAGCCATGCTCGTGCCCGACAACTGGATGTAGGCGTCCGCGCCGGCGCCCGCCACGTGCCGCTGCGGGATACGTCGCCGCCAGATACGAACCCGGCCGCCTCCGCCGACACCACCCCGCTGCCCGGCGCCACCAGGTCCGGCTTCAGCACCAGGTCGTACCGCGTCGGCCCCCGCGAGCTGTACCGCGCCACCGTGTCGTCCGACCGCTGCGCCGTCCCGTGCGTGTCGACCGCCCCCACCGTGATCGCCGCCGGATCGTTCCCCGGCGACGTGATCGCCGCCGCACACCTGCCGCCCGTCCGTCGTCCACCCGAAATTCCCCGCCGCCGCCACGACGACGATCCCCGCCGCCACCGCCCGCTCCACCGCCTCGCACACCGGATCGTCCCGGTACGGCTGCAGTCACCGGCGCCCCGAGCGACAGGTTGATCACCCGGATGTCGAACGCCTTCCGGTGCTCGATCGCCCAGTCGATCGCCTCGATCACGTCGCTCGCCAGCCCCGACCCGTCGTCGCCCAGCACCCGCAGGTTGACGATGCGCGCCGCCGGCGCGATGCCGCGGTAGTCGCGCCGTCTCGGCCAGCCGCCCCGCCGCCCCCGCGATCGTCGCCGCCACGTGCGTCCCGTGGCCGAACCGGTCCGATGCCGTCGCCGCCGGTGAAGTCCACCGTCGCGACGACGCGCCCGGCCAGCGCCGCGTGCTTCGGGTCGACCCCCGAGTCGATCACCGCGACGCTGATCCCGCGCCCGTTCGGCGCCCGTCAGGCCCCCTGGCGGTGACCATCTCGCTCGCCGCCCACACCTGGTCGGCGCCGATCGACTGCGCCACGATGTCGGCCCCGACTGGACCGGTAGCGGATGTCCGCCGACAGGTGGTCGACCGCCTCGTCCTGGTGGAGCGCGTCGAGCTCGCCGGCGGTGACGCGCAGCACGGCGCCGCTCTTCAGCAGCCGCCGGATCGCGGAGGTTGTAGCGCTGCGCGAGCGCTTCCACCTCCTGCCGCGTGCCGTGCACGATGACGTCGATCGCGGGCGAGCCCGCGCGCGAGGTGATCCGCGAGGTCGGCGCTGAGCCGCGCCTTGCGGGCGGCCGCGGCCGGGGCCGCGGCGAGCAGCGAGATGGCCAGCGCCAACAGGAACGTGAGGTGAAACGTGCGGTGAGCGCCTGACAGGGACGTGGACCTGGACCTCATGCCGGACTCCAGACGACTGGGGAGTTGTCTGTTAGTTGCGCCGCCGGTCTTCAGCGGCGTCTCGCGTGTCGTGCACCGAATCGATCAGCACCCGCTGGGATCCGCCGAGAGTACGAATGGTTTGAAGACGCCCGTCGCGTATACGGTTGTAGATGGTGCGACGGGACACGCCGAGGATCTCCGCCGCGTGGTCCAGCGACACGCTGCGGCCGATACGAGGTGCGAAGCCGCTCTCAGGGTTCTCACCGCTGTCCATCGAGAAGGTCCCTCCCACGCTCGTCCATAAGCGCACGGGGAGTACCAACCTCGGCGGACGGGGACGATGGCGGCGGGATACGCAACTAAGTCTTTGAAGGCGCTGCGGTTGGCGTACTAACATACGGGCCGCCCCCTAGGGGGTTTCCCTGGGGTGGGCCAACGGATTGGCCGCTTGAACCGTTGAGCCGGGATCGCTCGGCCGTTTTTCACGCAGAATCAGCACCCGGCAGCAAGTTGCACACAATTTCGAGCGGCCAGTTTTCTGGCCGCCGAGGCAGCTTTTGACCAGACAGACGCGCAACATGGCGGCCTTCCTCGCCATCGCCGCCTCGGTGGCGTCAGGCGGTCGCCTGTAGATCCGAGCGCGAGGCCGCTGCCCGCCCGCACTACAGCCGCAGCCCGCTCGTGGCGGCGACCTGATCGTCTCGCTGCGCTCCGACCCCCAGTCGTTCAACTGGTACACGCGCCACGATTCCTCGACCTACCTGGTGACGCTCCTCACGCAGGCCTGGCTGGTCCGGGTCAACCGGATCACCGACACGGTGGAGCCGTGGCTCGCCGAGAGCTGGTCGGCCTCGCCCGACGGCCTGCGCTACACGATCAAGCTCAGGCAGGGCGTCGCCTTCGCCGACGGCACGCCGTTCACCTCCGAAGATGTCGTGTTTTCGCTGGCCGCGGCGTACGACGAGAAGGGCGGCAGCATCGTCGCCGACTCGATGCGCGTCGGCGGGAAGGACCTCACGGCCGAGGCGGTCGATCCGGCCACGGTGGTCATCACCTTCCCGGGGCCGTTCGGCCCCGGCCTGCGGCTGCTCGACAACCTGCCGATCCTGCCGAAGCACAAGCTTCAGACGCTCGCGGGCGAGTCGGGGCTGGCGTCCACCTGGCGCACGAGCTCGAACCTGGCCGACATCACGGGGCTCGGGCCGTTCACGATCGCCGAGTACGCGGCCGGCCGGCGGCTGGTGTTCGCGCGCAACCCGCGCTACTTCCGCAAGGACGCCGGCGGCGCCCCGCTGCCGCTCGTCGATCGCGTCGTCGTCGAAATCGTGGCGGATCAGAGCGCGGAGACGGTGCGGCTCGAATCGGGCCAGATCGACGTCTCGGCGAACGAGATCCGGCTCGAGGACTACGCGATCTTCAAGCGGGCCGCCGACGCGGGGCGCGCTGAAGCTGCACGACGTCGGCGTGGCGGTCAACGCCGACCAGCTGTGGTTCAACCTGAAGCCGGGCGCGTTCAAGGGCGATCCGCGCGCCGCGTGGATCCAGCGCGACGAGCTCAGAAAAGCGATCTCGCTGGCGGTCGATCGGAAGGTCTTCGCCGACACGGTCTACTTCGGCGCCGCCGTGCCGGTGTTCGGCCCGATCACGCCGGGCAACAAGGCGTGGTACGCGGCCGAGCTGCCGCAGCCGGCGCACGACCCGGCGAAGGCGAAGGCGCTGCTCGCGTCGATCGGCCTGACGGATCGCAACGGCGACGGGACGCTCGAGGACTCGGCCAACCGGCCGGCGCGCTTCACGCTGCTGACGGGGAAGGGGCAGACGGCGCTCGAGCGCGGCGTCGCGGTGATCCGCGACGAGCTTGCGAAGATCGGCGTCGCCGTCGACACGGTACCCATGGACGGCAACGCGCTCGTCGGCACGTTCGTCGGCGGGAAGCCGTACGACGCGATCTACTTCAGCCTGATCCCGAGCGACACCGACCCGGCGCTCAACCTCGACTTCTGGCTGTCGGGCGGCGGCAGCCACTTCTGGAACGCGGAGCAGCCGGCGCCGGCGACGGCGTGGGAGCGCGAGATCGATCAGCTGATGACGAGGCAGGCGGCGTCGCTCGACCAGGGCGAGCGGCGCGCGCTCTTCACCGAGGTCGCAGAAGATCTTCGCCGAGCACGAGCCGATGCTCTACTTCGCGGCGCCGCGGATCTACGTGGCGACGTCCGCCCGCGTGCTGAACGTCGAGCCGATGCTGCGGCGGCCGCAGGCGCTGTGGTCGCCCGACACCATCGCCGTGCGACGCTGATGGCCGGCTACCTCACGCGCCGGTTCGTGTTCGCCGTGCTCCTGGTGTTCTCGGTCAGCTCGGCGGCGCTGGTGCTCACGCGCCTCGCGCCCGGCGACTACGCGGACCAGACGCTCCTGCAGACGGGCAATCGCGCGGCGGCCGAGGCGCTGCGCGAGCGCTACGGCCTGAACCGGTCGATCGGCGGCCAGTACGCCGACTGGCTGGGGAAGGCGGTCCGCTTCGACTTCGGCCGCTCGATGGTCTACGACCGGCCGGTGCAGGATCTGATCTCGGAGCGCGCGGCCAACAGCGCGATCCTGGCGCTCAGCGCGCTCGCCCTCGCCACCCTGGTCGGCATCCCGCTCGGCATCGTCACCGGATCGCGGCGGGGCCTCGTCCCGCAGGCCGTGCGCGCCGCCTCGGTGCTGCTGCTGTCGATGCCGCCGCTCCTCACGTCGCTGGTCCTCGTGTTCCTCGCGGCGCGCACCGGCTGGCTGCCGGTCGGCGGCATGTCGTCGGTCTCGGGTACCGGGCAGGCGGGCGATCTCCTGCGCCACATGATCGTCCCGGTGCTCGCGCTCGCGCTGCCGCTGTCGGCGATGTTCGAGCGGCTGCAGTCGGAGGCGATGGGCGACACGATCGGCCGGCCGTTCGTCGTCGCCACGCTGGCGCGCGGCGTGCCGCCGGCGCGGATCGTCTGGCGCGACGCGCTGAAGCCGGCGCTGCGGCCGGTCGTGTCGGTCTACGGGCTGGTGGTCGGAACCCTGCTCAGTGGTTCGTTCGCCGTCGAGATCATCACGTCGTGGCCGGGGCTCGGGCAGCTGATGCTCGAACGCGCTCCGCCAGCGCGACATCTACCTGGTCGCCGGGTGCGCGGCGATCGGATCGATCTTCCTGGCGGCGGGGACGTTCCTGTCCGACGCCGCGCTCGCCGTCGCCGATCCGCGGACAACGGAATGAGCGGGCGAATGAAGAAGGAACCGATTCTGGCGGCCGGCCTCCTGACGCTTGGCGCAACGGCGCTCGCCGGGCTCGCCGCGCCGTGGCTCGCGCCGCACGATCCGAACACGCGCTACCAGGAACTCCTCAACGCGCCGCCGACGCGCGTCCGCGTGGTGGACGACAGCGGCAGCCTGCGCGCGCCGTTCATCTATCCGTGGACCCGCCTCAGCCAGCTGGAGCAGCGGTACGAGGAAGAGCGGACGCGCCCGGTGGCCATCGACTGGTTCGCCGGCGGCCGCCTGGCGCGCTCGAGCGACGAGGCGCGCGCGCCGCTGCTGCTGCTCGGCGCCGACAGCTACGGCCGCGACGTGTTCGCGCGCGTGCTGTATGGGGCGCGGACGTCGCTCGCGCTGGCGCTGGCCGCGGCCATCGGCGCGGCCATCCTCGGGGGCCTGCTCGGCGCCACCGCCGGGTACGCCGGCGGGGCGCTCGACGACGCCCTGATGCGCGGATCGGAGTTCGTCCTCGTCCTGCCGACGATGTACGTGGCGCTGGCGCTGCGGGCGGTGATGCCGCTGGTGCTGCCGGCCGGCGCGGTGTTCGCGCTGCTCGCGGCGATCTTCGCCGTCGTCGGCGCGCCGTTCATCTCGCGCGGCGTCCGCGGCATCGTGCGCTCGGAGCGCCGCCTCGACTACGCGTCGGCCGCCGCCGCGCTCGGCGCCGGGCACCTGCGCATCGTCGCGCGGCACCTGCTGCCGGCGGCGCGCGGGTTCGTCGCCGCGCAGTTGACGATGCTGGTGCCGGGCTTCATCGTCGCGGAGGCGACGCTGTCGTACGTCGGCCTCGGCTTCCCGCCCGACGTGCCGAGCTGGGGCACGATGCTGCAGGAAGCGTCGACGATCCGCGCGATCGGCGATTTCCCGTGGCTGCTGAGCCCCGCCGCGGCGATCTTCGTCGTCGTGCTCGCGCTGAACGTGACGCTGCTCGGCAGGACGCAGACTGTAGGGCGGACCTTTTAGGTCAGATACGATCCCGAGTGCGATGGTCCCCGCCGGCTATATGGCAAAGCGCGTGGTCGCACCCGAGGGGATGGGTTTGGAACGCGTCTCCAGCATCTATTCAGTCAGTGGGTGCATCTATTGTCGACGAACTCGTTCGAGCGGCCAACCCGCCCGTCGGTCAGGTCTTCTCAGACATTGGGACCTGGTCTATTGTGTGCGATGGGATATTCGGTCTGTCTCGAGGAGGCCAATGACAACCGTGCGAGCGATTATGAAATTTGCCTTCGCGGTTGCATCGCGCATCTTGAATGCGCTGATGCGCGCCGCAAAACGATGGGCAGCTCCGGGCGCAGGCCCTAAGTTCGTGTTGGGCTAAGCGAATGGTGCGTCCTCTCTTCCTTGGTCTCGCGCTCGCCGCCCTTGCCATCGCCGGCCCGGCCGCCCAGCCGTCGCAGCGGCCGAACATCGTCATGATCATCATGGACGACCTCGGCTACGGCGACCTCGGGAGCTACGGCGCGCCGGATGCGAAGACTCCGAACATCGATCGGCTCGCGCGCGAGGGCGTCAGGCTGACCGACTTCTACGCCAATCACGCCAACTGCTCGCCGACGCGGACCGGGTTCATCACCGGCCGCTACCAGCAGCGCTATGGGATCGAGTCGCCGCTGCGGGCGGTCGACGACGCGCGTGAACTGCTGCCTTCGGACACGTCACTCCCACGGCTGTTGAAAAGTGCCGGTTACGCGACCGGCCTGATCGGGAAATGGCATCTCGGCGCGCGCGCCGAGGCGGGCCCTAATCGCCATGGGTTCGATGAGTTCTGGGGGTTTCGCGGCGCCGCCGTGGACTATTACACCCACAACGCGGTCACCCCACCTTTATTTAAACTGCCTGCGCCGATCCACGACCTGTATCACAACGAGGAGCCAACCAGGGCGACCGGGTACCTCACTGATGAAATCACGGCACGCAGCGAAGCCTTCATCCAGCAACACAGCGCGGCGCCGTTTTTCCTCGAGGTGGCCTACAACGCGACGCATTGGCCATTCCAGGCTCCGGACCTGCCTGAAGCGAAGCGCGGCTTGACCAATTCCATCGAAAGCGGCACCCGCGCCGACTACATTGCGATGCTGGAGCGCGCGGATCAGGGCATTGGCCGCATCCTCGGACTGCTCGACCGGCTGAAGCTCGCGCCGAACACGCTGGTGATCTTCACGAGCGACAACGGTGGCGAGTGGCTCTCGCGCAATGCCCCGCTGTTCCATCGCAAATCCACGTTGTGGGAAGGCGGCATTCGTGTGCCGCTGCTGATGCGGTGGCCCGCGCGTCTCAAGCCGGGCGTCACCTCGTCTCAAGTAGGCATCACGATGGATCTGACCGCGTCGATCCTGGTGGCCGCAGGCATCACGCCGCCGGCCAGCTATCGTCCGGAGGGCATCGATCTCATCGGCCCGCTGCAGAAAGGCACGATCGTCGATCGCACGCTGTTCTGGAGACTGCCGGCGCCGCCGAATGCCCCGGGGCCGGCGGCGCAGCGTGCAGTGCGGCGCGGCAACTGGAAGTATCTGCAGGACCGGGGGCAGAACTTCCTCTACGACGTCCGGGCCGATCCGGGTGAACAGCACGACGTGGCGCAATCGCACATCGCGCTCTGGCAGGAGCTTCGCGGGCTGGCCGACAAGTGGGAAGCGGACGTGGATGCCGAGGCGAGGCAACGATGAGATTGAACACCTTCCTGAACTTCGGCGGGAACTGCGAAGAGGCCTTCCGCTTCTACGAACAGCACCTCGGCGGATCGATCACGATGCTGATGCGGCGCGCCGGGTCGCCCGACCAGCCGCCCGACACCTGGCCCGGCTGGGAGCAGTCGATCCAGTACGGGACGATGAACATCGGCCAGACCGAGCTGATGGGATCCGACGTGCCGCCGGCGCGCTTTCAACCGATGCGCAGCGTGTACCTGTCGCTCACGGTCGACGACGCCGCCGAGGCCGAGCGCGTGTGGGAAGTGCTCGCCGACGGCGCGCAGATCTTCATGCCGATGGCGGAAACGTTCTACGCCACACGCTTCGGCCAGCTCAGGGACAAGTTCGGGACGTCGTGGATGGTGATGGCGCTGAAGCCTCAAACGCCGTGATGCCGCGTCAGTCCGAGACGCGCTTGAGCTTTCTCGTGCGGGTGCGGTACTCGAACGTGCCGCACCTGCGCGCACATTCGAAATAGTCCCACTGCTCACGGTGCTTCACGCTCACACCGCCCACGTGGCTGCGGACGTAACGCAGCGGCTTGTCGCAGTTCGGGCAGGTCAGGGCGGGCGGAGGCGTCGGCGGCACGACCGTGTCGCCGCGCTGGAGGGCCTTCTTGAGCGTCATGCCCGCCGCGCGCTGCTGCCGGACCCGTTCCTGCACCGCGGTGGCCCGGGCGGATCGCGTCTGCGCCGTGGCCTGTACGGCCGTGGACTTCACCCGCAGCTCCCGTGATCGTTGCAGCGCTCGTTCGATCGTCTCCAACAACGCCTCAGGCAGGAAGGGCTTGGTCAGCACGCACAGGGCGCCGGCCGCCACGGCCCGCGCGAGATTGGCGGAGGTCGCGTCGCTCGAGACGAAGACGAACGGGATGTGCGCCGTGCTGCAATCCCTCCGGAGCAGTTCGGAAAGCGTCAGGCCGTCGAAGCCGGGCAGGCGCGTTTCGCTCACCACCACGTCGGGACGCTCGGCAATCGCCTTGGCGAGCGCCTCCGGCCCGCCGGCCGCGGTGATGACGCGCCAGTGGTTGAGCTCGAGGAACTCGGAGTAGAGGAGGAGGCTGTCGTCGTCTCGATCGACGACGAGGGCGAGCGGCGCGACGTCAAAGGCTGCACGCGGCTGGGCCTGCATGATTGGACAGGTTGAGACGCCCATATTATCCCTCCATCACGGCTCCGGGTGAAATTTCCCGACCCAGTGGTCGGTCAGGCGCAACGAGGCCAGCTAGCAACAATTCCAGCTTCGTTTGCGACTTGCCAGCATTTATTGAGCGGCCGGCCCGGGTCGCTACAATGAGCCGATGCACTTCTCAGGTGTCTTCGCGCCGCTGCCGACGCCGTTCGATGCCGACGATCGCCTGGACCTCCAGCGGCTGACGCGCGCCTACGAGCAGTTCGCGGCGGGGCCGCTCGCCGGCTTCGTGGTGCTCGGCTCGAACGGGGAAGCGCCGCTGCTGGACGACGACGAGAGCGATCGCGCGATCGCGGCGGCGCGCGAGGCGATCCCGCGCGGCCGGCCGTTCATCGTCGGCACCGGCCGCGAGTCGACCAGGGCGGCGATCGCGGCGACGGCACGCGCCGCGGATCTCGGCGCCGACGCGGTGCTGGTCCGGACGCCCGGCTTCTTCAAGTCGCAGATGACCGCCGATGTCTTCGTCCGGCACTACACGGCCGTGGCCGACGCATCGCCGGTGCCGGTCCTTCTCTACAACTTCACCGCGGTCACCGGCGTGAACCTGCCGGTCGCCGCGGTGGCGCGGCTGGCCACGCATCCGAACATCGCCGGCATGAAGGAATCGGGCGGCGACGTCGCCCAGATCGCCGATCTCGTCGCGAGCACGCCGGCGTCGTTCCAGGTGCTGGCTGGCTCCGCCTCGACGGCCTACGCGTCGCTGTGCGTCGGCGTCGCCGGAGCGATTCTCGCGCTCGCGGCAGTGGCGCCCGACGCGTGCGTGCGGCTCTACACGCTCACCCGGGAGTCGCGCCACGACGAGGCGCGCGCCCTTCAGCAGGAACTGGTGCCGCTCGCCCGGCTGCTCAGCGGCCACGGCGTCGCCGGGCTCAAGGCGGCGTTGCAGATCATCGGGATCGACGCCGGCGAGCCGCGCCGGCCGCTGCCGCCCGTTCCCGGCGAGGGCATCACCCAGCTCAGACAGGCGCTCGGCCGCCTGCAGGAAGTCACGGCATGACGAAGCTCCCGGACACCACGCATCCTGCTCGGCCCCGGCCCCAGCATGACGTCGGCGCGCGTGATGCGCGCGATGGCGGCGCCCACCGTCAGCCATCTCGATCCGATCATGCTGGCGCTGCTCGACGAGTGCGCGAGCCGGCTGCGGGCGGCTGTTCCGGGCGCCCGACGGCTCGTTCGCGTTCGCCGTCTCCGGCACCGGCACGGCGGGCATGGAAACGGTCGTCGCCAACCTCGTGCGCGAGGGGTACGCGCGTGCTGGTCGTCGTCAACGGCTACTTCGGCGATCGGCTGGCGCAGATGTGCGAGCGCTACGGCGCCGCGGTGACGCGCCTCGACGTCGAGTGGGGCCGCGCGTGCGATCCCGACGCACTCGCGCCGCGCGCTGGCCGCAGGCGGGGTCGACATCGTCGCGATGGTGCACGCCGAGACGTCGACCGGCGTGCTGAACCCGATCGCAGGCGCTCGCCGCGGATCGCGCGCGAGCACGGCGCGCTGACGATCGTCGACGCCGTGACGTCGTTCGGCGGCCATCCGCTCGACGTCGGCGCGTGGGACATCGACGCGTGCTACAGCTGCACGCAGAAGTGCCTCGGCGCGCCGTCGGGGCTGGCGCCGGTCGTCTTCGGCCCGCGAGCGCTCGAGCGCCGCGTCAAGTGCCGCAGCTTCTACTTCGACCTGCAGCTGCTCGAGGACTACTGGATGCGGCCGCAAGTACCACCACACGATGTCGTCGACGCTCGTCTACGCGCTGGCCGAAGCGCTCGCGATCGTCGAGGAAGAAGGGCTCGAGGCGCGCTGGGCGCGGCACGAGCGGAACCATCTGCGCGTTCGTCGACGGGCTCCAGGCGCTCGGCCTGTCGCTGCTTGCCGCCGGAGGGCGAGCGGCTGTGGACGCTGAACGCCGTGCGCGTGCCGGCCGGCGTCGACGAGGCCGGCGGTGCGCAAGCACCTGCTCGAGGAGTTCAGCATCGAGATCGGCGCCGGGCTCGGTCCGCTGGCCGGCAAGATCTGGCGCGTCGGCCTGATGGGCGCGAGCTCGTCGGCCCGCCTGGTGGCCCTCCTGCTCGCGTCGCTCGAGCGCGCGGCCGTGGGCGGCCGCAGCCGGATCACGCAAGGCGCCTAGAAAATGCCGGATGTCTACAACGCCATCACGTCAGCCGAACCAGCCCTGGTGCAACGCATCGCCCGGGCCCTGGAGGTTCGAGGTGCAGATGTCCAACAACAGCGCATGTTGGGTTCGTATT
The DNA here is from genome assembly GCA_963825245.1 of uncultured Acidobacteriota bacterium. GTDB lineage: Bacteria > Acidobacteriota > Vicinamibacteria > Vicinamibacterales > CAVVIG01 > CAVREM01. Next base: position 469,654 of record CAWGSJ010000002.1, on the reverse strand, counting down.
TGGAGGAGATCGCATTTCCAACCGATGCGCGCGTCATTGAAATCGGTTGCGGGACCGGTCCAGTGGCCCGTCGGCTCGCGGGTTGGCTGCACGTTGGGGAGGTCGTCGGGGTCGATGCGTGCTCGGCTTTTGTCGAAGAAGCCCGCCGATTGGGTGCGGGCCTCACGAATCTTACCTTTCATGAAGGTCATGCGAACCGATTGCCCTTCGCGGACAGCCAGTTTGACGTGGCGATCTTTCACACCACTCTGTGCCACCTGTCAGATCCCGAGGGCGCTATGCGGGAAGCCCATCGCGTACTGAAGCCGGAGGGCTGGCTCGCAGTGTTCGATGGCGATTACGCCTCGACTACCCTTGGGACAGGGAACTTGGATCCGTTGCAGCTCTGTGCGGAGTCGTTTAGAGAATTCTTCATCCACGACAGTTGGCTGGCACGGCGCTTTCCGACACTTGCCGAAGCGACTGGCTTCACGGTGATCAGCTATCGGAGTCATAGCTATGCGGAAAGCGCGAAGCCCGACTACATGTTGACCATCGTGGATCGTGGCGCAGACGCGCTCGCATCAGCGGGCCAGATTGGTCAAGCCCTCGCGGATGCATTGAAGGCGGAAGCCCGCACGCGGGCAGAGATGGGTTCGTTCTTCGGATACATCACTTACAACAGTCTCATCGCTCGAAAGTCGATCACCCCGTAAGCCGTTTCGCTATTCCTACACCGTTCAGCGTCGGAAGCGCGAGCGTTTCTCACGGATTCATCGTCATGCGACGCTCCGAGCGAGAAAGGTGTAGAACTTGGGGGCGCGTATGCCGATCCCCGCGCCCGCTCCATGATCGCGCACCTGGCGGCGTGGATCGTTTCCGGCGCGGTCGTCCTGTCCGCGCCGTTCATGGGACAGATTCGGGCGATCCTGAGGTCGGCGTTTCCGGGAGTGGTTGTGGTTCATCCCGAACCGCGTGGCCGAAGCGCGCGACGTGCTCCTGAACCTCGTCGCGATCGGCTGCGGCCTGGCATTCAGCATCGGCGTCGAGCCCCCCCGGTTTTCGTGGAGGCTCCGGCGCGGCTCCGCCACGGCCATTGGACTCTGGAGTGGGGGCAGCGGCCCTCGTGTTCGCGATGTTCGTCAACACCGTGCACCCGGATACGAGATCCGGGATCCGGATACGCCGCGGTTCAAGTCGCGTTACACCAGCGGGAGGCTCGCGGCCGAAGCGCGGGAACGCACCGACCGCTGGCGCACGGCGCCGCCGGCGACGCTGGTCCGGCTGTCGCGCGAGGATCAGTACATGGATGAGGGCCTGTGGCACATCCGGCGCCGCAACGAGTCGTGGCAGGCGAACGATTTCGCGGCCGCCTGGGGCGAGAACCGGATCCTCGAGACGTTCTTCGCGCCGGTCCTCGACACGCCGTCGTACGCGGCGCCCGCGGTCAGCCGCTGGCCGCCCTTGGCCACCCTAGCGCGAAGCGCGGAGGTGGCGGCTCAGCGGGAGGATGCAGAGAAGCGGCGGCCGGCCGAAAACACGGAGTACGTGAGCCACGCCGAGCCGTATCCACTTTTTCCCTGGCCGCGGGGGGCGTTCTGGCTCGCGGCGATCGCCTGTGCGCTGGCGCCCGGCGCCGCCGGTCTCGCCTGGGACCGGCGCCGCGTGGCCTTCGGCGGGCCTGAGAGGCCCGCCCTACGAATGTCGTTCCCGCGGTGACATGATGGTCAACGTGCTGCGGCGGCGCCGGAAGGCCCTCGACTCCGCTCGGGCCAGGGCCAGCAAGTGGAGCGCCCTGCGCCCGCTCGGGTGGGTCGCAGCCGCCGGCTTCGGCTGGCTGGCCTACGGGTATCTCACGCTGCCCGACGTCCGGCCGCTCGCCGACACCAATCCGCAGACGACCGCGTTCGTCGAGCTGCGTGCGCGCGAGGCACACGCGAGCGGCAAGAAGACGCCGCGCCGCGTCCAGCGCTGGGTGCCGTACAGCCGGATCTCGCCGAACCTGAAGCGCGCGGTGCTCGTCGCCGAGGATGCGGCGTTCTGGGAACACGAGGGGGTGGACTACGACGAGCTGCAGAAGTCGATCGAGCTCGACTGGACGCGCGGCCTGATGCGCGGCGCGAGCACCATCACGCAGCAGCTGGCGAAGAACCTGTACCTCTCGCCGTCGCGCAACCCGATTCGGAAGTTCCGCGAGCTGATCCTCGCGCGCCGCCTCGAAGCCGAGCTCGACAAGGCGCGCATCTTCGAGATCTACCTGAACGTGATCGAATGGGGCGACGGCATCTGGGGTGCCGAGGCGGCGGCGCGTACCTACTATGGCGTGCCGTCGGCGGCGCTCGGGCCGTCGCAGGCGGCGCTGCTCGCCGGGGCGATCATCAACCCGCGCCTGCTCAACCCGGCCGAGCCGACGCCGCGGCTGCTGCGCCGGCAGCAGATCATCCTGAAGCGCATGGGCGGCGTCACGCCTCCAGAGCCGGCCAGGCCACTCACCCCGCCGCCGGAGCCGCCCGAGCCGCTGCCTGGCCAGCCCGTCACGCCCGACGAACTGCCGCCGCTGCCGGCCGACGATAGCGGGGCGCGTGCGGAGCCGAAACAGTAAAAAAACCGCGCAAAAGTGGGCGGCTCAGCTTGACTCTTTTGTGATCGGGTCCCTATAGTGGAAGGGCTCTTCCCCGCATTGTATTAATACGGCGGCCGTCACGAGTGCTCAGCGCGGGCGATCGTGCAGTTTGCAACGCCTACGATGATCAACTACACCGAGTGCCTGTCCCTGCTGATGCAGGATGTCGTGACGAGAGTCGAGGCGCTTTCCTTTATCAACATGGCGGACGTCCTGGTGTTCGCGCGGCAGGGCCGCACGACGGCCGAAGGCGCGTTCGCGACCTGCCATTGCCTCACGCTGCCGCCGAGCGAGCCGGGCTACTACTTCTGGCGCGACCGCGACACCGGCCGCGTGACGCGCCGCTCGGAATGGTTCGTCACCAAGTCGCCGAGCGTGTCGATCGGCAGCCGCCCGGTCAAGTACATGATCTCGTTCGCGCTGCCGCGCTTCAGCGATCAGACGATCGGCCGGTCGCGCAAGGAGCGCTTCTATCCGGGCAAGGCGCACGCCTGGACGGCGAAGCTCGACACGGTCGTCCACGAGCTCTTTCACGTCGATCCGAATCAGGCCGGCATCCGGCGCCTTGACCGCGGCGACGGCACCTATTCCACGAACTGCCACAGCCCGCGCTTCTTCGAACAGGTCGCCGAGATGGTGTCGGAGTACCTCGGCACGCATCCCGATCCGTCGGCGTACGATTTTCTCCGGCACGACTTCGCGACGCTCGAGTCGCGCTTCCATGGCGTGGTCGGCACCACGTTCCGGACGTTCCCGTCGTATCCGCAGCGCTTCATCGAGCGCGTGCCGCACCAGCCGGTGTGCGAGGTCGACATGGAAGGCGTCCAGGTCGAGCCGCTCCGTTCCGTGCAGCTCCAGAAGGTGTTCACGGAAGACGACCTGCACGTGCGGCACTTCATGCGGGCGCAATCGAAGCGCCTGATCCGCAAGGGTCAGTACCGGGCCGCGTAGCTGCCATCTGTAATCAAGAATTAGGAATTCGGAATTCGGAATTCGGACTGCTGGGCGAACCTGTGGCTGCGGCCAGCCGTGAAGTGGGCGCGGGATGGCGCCTAGCCTGCGGCGAGACGACGGAGTCGATTCACACGCTCGTCGATCGGAGGATGAGTCGACAGATAGCGGTTCAGGCCGAGAGGGTCAGGACTCCGATCGAGCGTGCCCAGGCGTTGAAGCATGCGGATCGCGCCGGCAGGGTCGAAGCCGGCCGCGCGCATGAGCAGGACGCCCAGTTCGTCGGCTTCGAATTCTTCATCCTGCGAGTAGGCTCGCTCCAGGCCCTGGAAACCAACCCTGCGGATCCAGGACGCGAGCGCCCCTCTCGACGGCGCCGCCAGCGCGACCGCATTGACGACCTTCTGCTGGAGCAGCCGCTCGATGGCGTGGCGGCGGATGACATGCGCCATCTCGTGCGCCAGGACAAAGGCGACGTCATCCTTGTTCCGGTCGCACAGCTGCACAAGCGATCGCGCGATGAAGATGAAGCCGCCGGGCAGGGCAAAGGCCGTGGGGCGTTCGCTCTCGATGGCGATCGTCTGAAAGCGGTGAAGTCGATTCCGAACCACCGCCGCGAGCTTCCCGCCAATCTCGTCCAGTAATGCCTGCGTGATCCGATCGGAATCGCGGGGCGTTTCCTCGAGAACCACCGCGGCCATGTCGCGTCCGACGGCCTGCTCGGCGCGAATGCCGTCCGCCTCGTTGCCGGCGACGGACGCCCACATCCACTTGGCCTTGCGAACCTGGCCCCCGGCGATCCGGCCAAGCCTGTAGAACGCGCTTTCAGCCATGGCCCAGTATCGCTCCCTCGGACGCCTATTCGCCTTGGAACTCGTACGCGCCGAACTGAACGACTCGAGGCTCATGATTCTCGATTCAGCCCTTGAGACGTCTCGGGTCTGCGTCGCGCGCGCGACGGCGAGCCGCGTGCCGTCGCGCGACCAGGCGACGTCGAGGATCTGGCGGTCGTCGGTGAAGTGCGTGATCTGGCGCTTGGCGTGCTTTGTTATCGAGCGTCTTGACCCAGACATTCGCGGGCGACCCGGTGACGTAGGGCATTCCCATGTTGGCCAAGAACGTGTCCGACTACCGGGCCGGGAGGCCACCCTCCGGCACCGCACCGCTTGCAGCGACGAGCAGTCGGGCAGATCGCAGGACATGAACACGGGCCGACCCTGATCGTCCGGAGAGTTTGAATCCGAGGGACTTGCCGTCCAACGACAGACGGGGTCCCGAGGCGAATCCCTTCCGGAGCGGCGTGGGCGTTCCGCCGTCGATCGAAATTGTCCACAATGACTGCGGGCCGTCGCCAGACTGAGACGTGAAGACGACGGAGCGATCGTCGCCTGTCACGAGGGGCCAGCCCGCCTGCATGGTGGTCCAGCGGAACGGGCCGGCCGCCGTCGGTCATCTTCCAAAGGCCCAAGTGTGCAGGATCGGTCGAGATGAAGACAACGGTTCTGCCGTCAGAGGTCGTCGTGGGAAAATACGCCTGAGCAACGAGTTCTTGAGGCCTTCCTCCATCCGGCCCTACGCTCGAGATCGAGCGGAGGCCACCCCTCATGCTCGTGAACAGCACGCGATCGGCCGCCCACGTGACGTGCTGAATGTCCCGCTCGACTGCAGCGGGGGCACCACTTCCTTCCCGTTCGCTCCCGATCCGTCGCTCACCCAGATGGCCACGCGCAGGTCAGTCTTGGTCGTGGCGAGGCTGTCGCGCGCGGCCGTCAGACTCACATCCTGGTAACTCGTGAGGTCGTTTGTCAGTCGCGTCACGGCACCGCTCGGGTACCGAGCCGCCACAACTGCGAGATCCCGCCAATTCCACTGCCTGACTCAGCACCAGCGAATCGAGGTCGAGCCAGTCGAGACCGAACCGATGCCTTCGCCTCGGAGCGTCACAGCCTGTTGGGTGCCGGTATTGACGTCCACGAACACGATCTGCGCCGGGGCTGGGGTAGCTGGCGCACCGGGACGGCGATAACACGACTGTCCAGCGACCAGGCAGGACGGACGCTCGGCTGCGTCGCCAAGAAGTTGAGCTGAATCGAACGAAGGTTGGCTTTGGCGGGTTACGAGCACATGCGCATTCCCCCCGTCGGCCTCAGCCACCATCAACTCGGATGCGCCTCGCCTACGGTCGTCGCGCACGAACGCCACGTATAGGCCGTCGGGAGACCAGCCGATCGGCGTATGCACGTCGTCGAGCAGTGGCTTCGGCGGACCGGCAAGGAAGGGCACACGCCACAATGACAACCGTCTGCCAAGCCGGCGGATGTAGTCCACGTGGTTGCCGTCTGGCGTCACCGTGAGGCCGCCGATATCCACCCCCGGCTCGGGCGCGACAAGCTGGGCGTTGCTCGACGTCGCGATCTGACGAATCCACACGCGCGTGCGGAGACGAAGCCACCGCGGGGCCCCTCACCTTCGTCGGCTGGACGTACGCGACGTACTTGCCGTCCGGTGAGAGGGCGGGCCTCGCCGCGTCGCCACTGGTCGTTAACTGCGTGATCTCGAGATCCGGGAGTGCGGCCGCCGGCGCAGACGCCACCGGCTGGGCGGGCCGCGACGTGAACAAATAGGTTCCCGCACCCACCACCACCGCGGTGGCAACAATGGCCGCACGGCGATCGCCAGTCCGCGACGTCGCTCGACGGCGCTCCGACGCCCGGCATCGACCCGGACCCCATCGTGGTCTGCAACTCACCCGAATCGATCGACGCCTTCAGCTCCTCGAGATCGTTGCGCAAGTCTTTGGCGGTCTGGTACCGCCGATCGAGGTCTTTGCGAGCGCGCGCCGGATGATGCGTCCGAGATCGCGTGGCAGACCGGGGTTCAGGTCCGTGATCGGCTTCGGCGTGTCTTTCAGAATCGACGAGATGATCGACATGCTCGTGTCACCCGTGAACGGGCGCACGCCCGTCGCCATCTCGTACAGGATGACGCCCAGCGAGAACAGATCGGAGCGCGCGTCGATCGGTTTGCCTTCCGCCTGCTCGGGCGACATGTACGCGACGGTCCCGAGGATGCGCCCCTCCCCCGTGATGGGGGCCGTCGGCAGGGCGGTCAGCCCCGCGGACAGCGGCGCGTCCGCGAGCTTCGCCAAGCCGAAATCGAGCACCTTCACGCGCCCGTCCTGCTCCCCTTCGCCGAGCATGATGTTGGCGGGCTTGAGATCGCGATGCGTGATGCCTTTGTGATGCGCGGCGGCCATCGCCTCGGCGACCGGAATCGCGATCTGCAGCAAGCGGTCGAGCGGCAGGCCGCCTTTCGGCAGCGCCTCGGCCAACGACCGCCCCTCGACCAGCTCCATCGTCAGAAAGAACTGGCCGTCGGCCTGCTCCACGGAATAAATCGTGACGATGTGGGGATGATTGAGCGCGGCCACAGCCTGCGCTTCCCGTTCGAAGCGCGCCATCCGTTCGGGTTCGCTTGCAAATGCCCGCGGCAGGATCTTGATGGCGACGTCCCGACCGAGCCTCGTGTCACGCGCTCGGTAGACCTCGCCCATGCCGCCGGCGCCAATCAGCGCGTTAATCTGATACCCGCCAATGCGCCGGCCGACCATCGTGAGATGCGGCGCATCCTGTCGCGTGCCTCGTTCCGCTGGTACCCACGTATGGTCGGGTTGCCCGAGCAGTGATTCGACCTCGCTGCGCAGCGATTCGTCTCCGCGGCACTCGTCGGCGAGGAATTCGGCGCGCGCAACAGCCGGCAGCGACCGTGCCGCGTGATAGAGGTCCTCAAGCCGCCGCCAGCGTTGGTCATCCATCTCAGTCGTTCTCAAACCCGAGAACACGTCACAACGAATCTGACGGCCGCGTTCATTTCTTCAGCAGCTGGGGCCAGTTGAGGATCACGGTCACGGGTGTGTCCGACGAATCGGAGACGCGCTGGTTCACCAGGAAGCGCTGACCATTGGTTGTTACTTCGAAGGACGAGGCTTCCCTGGTTTGGAATAGTTCTACTGGCGTTCCTGGCCGGAAGAAGTTTTCGCCGGACTCGACGGGCACGGCCATCAGTGCGCCCTCCGGGGAAAGGTAGAAGATCTCCTTGCCGTCGGCACGCCACTTGGGCTCGGCCCCGCCCGAAAAAGTGATTTGATATCGTCCAGCGGCGGCCGAGCCGCCGGCCTCTTTGGGGAGCGTTCGCACGAACACTTCGGGGCGGCCGGAGGAGTTGAGCGTGTAGAGCAGCCATCTGCCATCCGGGGAAACACTGCCGCTCGATGCCGACGCGGTCTCGGTCACGGGAACAGACTTGCCGTCGACGGGCGAGAGGAGCGCAAGTCGGCTTTGTCCGACACCGCTTTCAGCCACGACGAGCCATTGCCCGTCTCTGGACGCCGCCAACGGGATTGGGGCCGCTCCGGCCCGGCCCTGGGTCACAATTCGTTCTTCGCCGAGCCCGTAGGCGGGCCGTTCCACGAGGAGAAATTCGTTCTGGCGCCGGGACGAGTAGAACAGGCGCTGGCCATCCGCCGACCAGACGGGATTGCCATCCGCGCCCGGCTCGAGCGTGAATTTCCTGGTGGAGTTGCGCGCCAGATCCAGGAGCCACACGTCGGAGTTGCCGTCGGTGGTGCGGGAAAAAGCGACGGTCTGCTGATCGGGCGAGATACGCGGTCGGCCAAGCGTGCCCGCCTCCCCGACGACGCCCACTGGTCTCCCGTCCCTGGCGAACCAGGTCAGTTGCGTTTGCGAGGGGCGGATGTGCCGGAACATCAAGATGCCGTTGTTGGAGAAAGAGAAGGTCGGTCCACCTTGGACGGAATCCGCGATGCGCACGGGGTCTCCAGTCACCTCACCTTTGGCTGGCTCGAAGGAGCGGGCAAAAAGTTGGCTGCCGACGAGGTACAGGAGCCATCCAGTTCGCCCCTCAGGGTCTGGCGCGTAGTAGACCGGCGAGTTCGACTGCGGAGGAGTAAACAGGAAGCGGCGCGTCGTGCCGTCGAGCGACGCGAACACGACACCCATCTCTCGCGCGTTGCTCATGTAGAGGAAGTGGTTCCCGTCGGGCAGGAACTGGGGGCCGTTGTGAGCAATCTCGCCGCGGGACGCGTCGAGCTCGAACACAGGCGAGGGAACGCCGCCGGCTGCGGAAACGCGCTGAATAGGCTTGCCGATATCGGCGAATAACGTGACGCCGCCCGCATTCGATGTTCCAATGCTGCTGCCGCCGCTAGAGTCAGCGATGATTTGAGGCTCGCCGCTATCCACGCTCATCTTCTTGAGCTTGCCGCCCGCTGTGAAGCTCACCGACCGGCCATCAGGAGACCAGAAGGGGTTTATGGCGTGCTCTGTGCCGGGCAGGACTCGTGGAGACGTTGACGCAAGAGGGCGCAGCCAGAGCATCTGCGTGCCGTCCTTCGCGCGGGCAACGAGAACAACCTGGCGGCCGTCGGGAGAGACCACGGCCACGGCAGTCTGCCCCACCCGGCCAAAGGACGTTCCCTCCGGCGCGGTGATTTCAAATTCCATCAACGGCTGATCCGCCGTCGCCACCAACGCAGGAGCCGTCGAAGACCTGACGGCGTCACGGAGGGCAAGGCCGCCCACTCCGGTTCCTTCGTCATCACGAACGCCAGCGTCATGGAGATGTCGTCGCCCCCAAACGGCCGACGCCCGGTCAGCATCTCGAACACGACGACCCCGAACGCCCAGATGTCGGCGCGTCGATCGACCGTCTTGCCGCGCGCCTGCTCTGGCGCCATGTAGGCCGCGGTGCCGAGAATCACCCCCGCCTGCGTCATCGCTTGCCCGCCGTAGCCTTCGCGAAGGTGGGCGGGCGAGGTGATGGTCGGGGAGATCGAGACGCTCGACGACATGACCCCCGTGGGCTCCAGCGCTTTGGCCAAACCAAAGTCGAGCACTTTCACCGTGCCAGTCGGGGTGATCTTGACGTTCGCCGGCTTCAGGTCTCGGTGGACGATCCCCTGGTCATGCGCCGCTTCCAGTGCCCCGGCGATCTGTTTCGCGATCTCCAGGGAATCCACGACGGAAATCGGTCCCTGGGCGATGCGGTCCGCCAGCGTCGGCCCCTCGACCAGCTCCATCACCAGCGCGGTCTGGCCGTCGGCGCGTTCAAGGCCGTGGATGGCCGCGATGTTCGGATGGTTCAGCGAAGCGAGGACTTCCGCTTCGCGCTGGAACCGGGCCAATCGCTCGCTGTCGGTCGCCACAGCGTCGGGGAGGACCTTGATGGCGACCAGTCGCTTGAGGTTGGTGTCCGTGGCGCGATAGACCTCGCCCATTCCGCCCATGCCGATTTGCGAGGCAATTTCGTACGGGCCGAGTCGAGTGCCAGGGGCAAGTGCCACTGGCGCGGATTCTACGCGATTACTGGTGAGTTACGCCGCGGGGGTCTCCCATTCCCGGCACGTTTTCGGAGTCACTAGTCGACGATGATGGTTTGCGTGGATTCGAATTCAGGGACGCCGACGATACGTGCTGTTTTTCGGTCGTCCCCGTTCATGAGCGCCAGTTGAGTAGGCATCACGATGAAGAACGACTGGATCGCACTCGTCGAAGCCGGCTACGACCTGGACGGCAGCGACCAGGACTGGCTCGATCGTTTGTTCGACCGGGCAGAGCCCTTGCTCGATCCTGGCATCGGGCGCGGCGCGTGGACCTTTCGCTGCACGCCGACGACCTTTCAGCTCGGGCGCTACCCGACGCGCGTTTCCAGACTGCTGAAGGTCATGCATCGTGCCGCTCATGCGGCAGCGCCCGCGCGGTGGTTCGACATCACCTACCGCAGCGGCGCGGTGGTCGCGACCGGCACCGAGCTGACCTACCCACTGCTGCCCGAAACGATGCGCATCGTCGCCGGCGTCACGGGCGGCCTGGCGCGAGACGTGTTCATGGCGGGTGCACACAGCGGAACATCGCTCGGCGTGGCCTTCGGTGTGTGGTTGAAGGAGTTTCGCCGCACGACGGCCGTCGAACGCACGCGCTGGTCCTGCATCTCCGCGCATCTCGGCGCGGGCATGCGGCTGCGCGCCGCGACGCACCGCTTGCAGCTTGACAGCGCCCCGGTCGAAGCCGTGTTGGATTCGGGTGGACGGGTCCAGCACGCACGAGCGGGCGCCGCCAGCGTTGGCGCGCGCGAATTGCTCAGAGAAGCGGTTCGCCGCATCGAGAAAGCGCGTACCACGGAAGGCCGACGCGATCCCGATGCGGCAATGGACAGCTGGGAGGGCCTGGTCGACGGGCGCTGGTCTCTGGTCGATCGCTTCGACACCGATGGCAAACGGTTCGTCGTCGCTGTACAGAACGATCCCGCACACCCCGATCCCCGCGGCCTCACGATGTGCGAGCGAGAGGTAGCGGAGTTCGTCGGCCTGGGCCGGACGACGAAGGAGATCGGGTACATCCTGGGCGTGTCGTTTTCCGCCGTCACCAACCTGACCGCCCGGGCACAAGACAAGCTGGGTTTGACGTCCGCGCACCGAGCTTGCCGCCTTCTTCGCGCCGTGCGGCTTACGAGCCAAGCTCGCCGAAGTCGCCATCAGCGGCGAGACCTTGCTGGTCGGTTCCTTTCCGCTGGTCAACGAACGTCAGGTAGAGAAGCTCACAGAGGCCGAGCGCGAAGTCGTTGCACATCTGGTCGTGGGATCGACCAATCGCGACATCGCGCATCGCCGGCACACCAGCGAGAACACGGTGGCGAATCAGGTGCACGCCATCTTCGTCAAGCTCGGGGTCCATTCACGCGCCGAGCTGGCGGCGCGATTGCAAGCCAAGGCTTGACGTGCCACGCGGGCAGCGCGCCGCTCTCGCGGCGAAACCGGGTGTCAATTTGACTATAGCGACGTCGCTCTCCGCCGGCGAAGAATCGCCGCAGGGGAGCAACCGCAATGATGTCGAGCCCGTTGGACGTCCACGCCATCCGCAAGCACTTCCTGTTTCCAGGTGTCGGTCGGATCACCACCAACAACGCGGCCAGCACGCAGCCGCCACGCGAGCTGCTGGAACTGCACAGTGCGCTCGCGCCGCAATACGAGAACGTGCACCGCGGGCAGTCGAGCGCATCGCAGTGCACGACCCGGCGCTTCGAGGCGGCCTACGACGACATCGCGCGCTTCGTCGGAGCGCCCGGCCGCAACAGCATCGTGGTCGTGCGGAATACGACCGAGGCGATCAACGCGGTGATGTATTCGTTGCTGACCGAGTTTCGCGATGGCGACAACGTCGTTTCCACCTGCATGGAGCACAACTCGAACTTCGTCCCCTGGCATGCGATGTGCCACGACATCCTGCCGAAGTTCGGGCGGCGCGTGGCACTGCGGCTCGCGCGCTTCGATGCGCTGACCGGCGAGCTCGACCTGGAGCATCTGAGGTCGCTGATCGACTCCCGCACCAAGCTCGTGTGCTGCACCGGAGCGTCGAACTTTCTTGGCACGAAGAATCCGGTCGACGCGATCCGCCGGCTGACCGATGCGAGCGGCTACGCGCAGCCGAGCGGCGAGCGGCGCTCGTACCTGCTGATCGACGGCGCGCAGCTCGTGCCCGGCACGTTCATCGACTTTCGCTCCCTCGGTGCCGACTATCTGGCGTTTTCGTTTCACAAGATGCTGGCGCCGTTCGGCGTCGGCGTGCTGGTCGCTCGCGAGCCGTTGCTCGAAGCGTCGCCGCCGTTCCTGTATGGCGGCGACATGGTCGCTGAAGGGCAGGTGTTTGCGGATCGGGTCGCCTACAACGCGCTGCCGTGGAAGTACGCGGCCGGCACACCGAACATCATCGGCACGATCGTCTCGGCGCAGGCCCTGCGCCTGTTGCTCGACCTGGCGCTCGCGCCGACGCGGGCCCACTACTTCGGCAGCGATCGGCCGATCGAACGCGAGGCGGCGGAGCGCGCGATGGGCCGCGTGGCTGAATGGAACCGACAGCTCACGGCGCGCGCGCTCGAGCGGCTCGGCGCGATCCCGGGACTGACGATCTACGGACCGCGCGATCCCGCGCGCCGCAGTTCGCTGGTCGCCTTCAACGTGCAGGGCCACGACCCGATGGAGCTGGCGCGTGCGCTGAACGACGCCGGTGTCGAAGCCCGTGCCGGCTGCCACTGCGCGACGCTCGCGCACCAGGCGCTCGGCATCGACGCGAGCTGTCGTTTGAGCTTCTATCTCTACAACACGGTCGATGAGGTCGAGCGCGCAGTCGATGCCCTGGCCGCCATCGTGTCCGCCAGGCGTGGCGCGTCCGATTCCCGGGCAGCACGTGGCAGCACAAGGAATCTTGCCCGGACGCGGTTCAGACACGCGTCTCAGGCTGGAGTGAACGTCACCCCATGCGAGTGAAAATTGTCGGTGGTGGACGTTTTCGTCACTGGCTGCCGGTTCCGCAGCGTCCCAAGCTCGCTCTGCGTGAGCTCGACCGTGTGGTTGTGGGTCGAAGTCCCCGTCAGGGTGAGCATGACCGTGGTCCCGGCGGTCATCTGCGAGGCAGTGACGGTGACGACATGCGGTTCTGGATGGTTCGCTGCGACGTTCCCCTGGATATCGCTGAGCGTCGGACTCGTGGGTGCCGGTTCGTCGTCGTCACATCCTGAAACCGTGATGACGACGCCGCTCAAGATCGCGAGGGCCGATTGCACCGTAAACTCTCGACGAGTGACGATATCGTGAGTCGCCGAGTCGCGCTGATTCTCCATGCCACCTCCTCGATGAGGTCACGCGCGATGCAATCACGCTGCCCTCGACAGATGGTGGACTGAAGCCGGGAAATCCATTCGAATCGTCCCGCATCTTTTACGTACGCCGTAACGACTGGCAAAGAACGTACGCGGAAAAGCTGAGCTCAGCCCGAACTCATCCGTCTCTCAGCGCGAACACCTTTACTGTCGTCGTCACTCCGGACGACGAGCAACGGCTCAGCGCGCCTGGGACAGGAAGAAAAGTGCAGCACGAACTGGCTTTCCGAGTTGTTTTGCAAAAGCCGCCAGCGGGTATTGATTACGGTGTGCAAGTCGGTCGAGGCGCTGCGTACGAAACAGCTCAGAGGCAGCGATCCACAGGCCAGGACCTGCGTTTTGAATTCGCCGTCGCTCTCAGCACTCGCAGACCAGCCCCGCCCGATTTCCGTGGTCCCGTCGTGCAAGGTCCCCGAGGCCAGCGATTTGTCTACATCGACATCGGCACGTTCGCGGGACAGGAAGGCACCTGTTGGAGTCGTCGATTGAAGATTCCACTGGCCGGAGTCAAGCCCTTCGACGGTTGGACGTTGACTCGCCGGTAAGCGCCAGCGAACGCTGGCACGCTTCAACCCCCTATTCGTGCCGGAGCGCGAGGATTGGGTCGACTCGCGAAGCCTGGCGAGCCGGAATGTACGCAGCGAGGAACGTCACCGCGAGCACGACCGGGATGACCAGGAACAGCGCGACGATGTCGGTCTGATCGTCGCCGGTCGGGAACGCCGCCTGGAGCAATTGCCCCGCACCGACGCTCGCCACCACTCCAACGCCCAGTCCCACCAGTGCGAGCACGAGGCCCTGTCGCAGCACCATTCGTACCACTGCCGCGCGGTCCGCGCCGACGGCCATCCGAATGCCGATCTCCCGAGTCCGTCGGCCGACCGCATACGCGACCAGGCCGTAGAGGCCGACGATCGCGAGGCCGAGTCCCATCAGTCCCATGGCGCCGATCACCGTGATCAACACCCTGAAGATACCGACCGCGCGCATCTGATAGAGCGCTTCCATCGTTCGCACGCCATAAATCGGTAGATTGCCGTCGAGTCCGCGCGACGACTTCGCGCAACGGTCCGGCAAGCGTCGACGGATCGCCGGCAGATTGCGCGAGCATGATCATCCGTTGCGGCTGTTGCTGCCGGTACGCCAGGTAGACGAACTCCGTCGGCGGCTCGGCGATGAAGATGTACTTGCTGGTTTGGGCGAGCCCGACGACCTGGACCCACGCGTTGTCCTTGTCGACGAGTCGAAACCGCTTGCCGATCGGATCCTGACCTGGCCAGTAATGCCGGGCGAACTGCTCGTTGACGATGGCGACGCGCGGCGCGTTGACGGAATCATCGATCCGGAAGTTGCGTCCCTGGAGAATGGTGAGCGCCATCGTGTCGAAATAGTATTCGTCCACGCTCGACGCCAGAACGGTGGCGTTGTCTTTCCCGGGCGGGAACTGAAATCCCTCTGGCACGACCGTCTCGGAACCGATCGAATCGTTCGACATCGGTACTGATGTGGACAGCGTGACGCTCTTCACACCCGGCACGGCACGCGCCCGCTCGGCCACCTGTTCGAAGAATTGCTGCGACTGCACTTCGGTGTAGCGGAGCAGCGTCGTGTCGAAACTCATCATCAGCAGATGGTCGGTGCGATACCCGGGACCGTTCGCGAGCTGTTCCCCGAATCCCCGGTACATGAACATCGCCACGGCGAGGAGGACGACTGAGATCGCCACCTGCGTCGGCCACCAGCACCGCGCGTCCCCAGCGGCGACGGCGACCCGGCGCCACGCTGTCGGCGGCTTTCATGACGGCGGTCAGATCGGTACGTGTCGCCTGTATCGCGGGGACGAGGCCGAAGAGCACCGCGCTTCCCACGGCGACGATCAGGCTGAACACCAGCGCCCGCCGATCCAGCTGGAACGCCAGCGCGATCGGCAGATCCGTCGGTATCTCGATCTGCCGGAAGAGCGTCATGCCAGCGTAGCCGACGGCGAGACCCAGGACTCCGCCGGCGAGCGCGATCAGCAGGCTTTCAGTCACCAGTTGGCGGACCAGCCGGCCGCGTCCGGCGCCGATCGCGAGACGCAGCGCCATCTCGCGCGCGCGGGCCGGTGCGCGGCTGGTCAACAACCCCGCGACGTTCGCGCAGGCGACCAGCAGCACGGCAAGCGCGAGCGTGGACAGCATCGCGATCAGCATCGAGTCCGGCGGATCCTGTGCGACTCGAGCCTGGAGCTCGGTGCGTATCGTGAAACGGCGATTCTTGTTCGTGTCCGGGTAGGCGCGCTCCAGATCGGCGGCAATCGCCGTCAGCTCGCTCTGCGCGCTGGCCTGCGACACGCCCGCCTCGAGGCGTCCCTTGAGCGTCAGGTTCCGCGCGTCGCGCGCTTCGAGCGATGCGGCCTTCGGATCGTTGATCAGGCGCGCCGACATCATCACCGGGACGAAGAAGTCCGAGCGCACGAACTGGTCCAACCCGGTGAATCCCGGCGGCGCAACGCCAATCACCGTGAACGGCTCGCCGTTGATCCGCAGGCTGCGGCCGAGGACTCCCTGGTCGGACCCGAATTCCTGCTCCCACATCGTCCGGCCGAGCACGACCACCGCGTCTCGACCTGGGACCTGATCTTCTTCGGGTCTGAACGCGCGGCCGATCGTTGGCTCGACGCCCATGACGGCGAACAGGTTGCTGCTCGCCATCATGCCCATTCTCAACCTGCGGCGCGGCGTTGGGATCGGTCGCGACGCCGACGGTGACGTATCTGAACGCCACCAGCCCGTCAAGACTCTTGGCGCGATCGCGGATGTCCACGTAGTCGCGGTATGACGAGACGAGGGAGCTGATGCCGAAGGCTTCGACCGAGGAATTGGAGCCCACCGTGAAGACCTCGCCCGGTCGCGCGACCGGCAGCGGCCGCAACAGCAGAGCGTCCGCGAAGCTGAAGATGGCGCAGTTGGCGCCGATGCCGATCGCGAGCGACAACACCGCGATGCTGGTAAACCCGGGACTTGCCGCGAGCAGACGAACGCCGTAGCGAACGTCGTGCCACGACCGTTCGAGCCAGACCCATCCGCCAGTCGGACGCGTCGACTTCATCATCTCGTCATAGACGGACTGCGGGGAATGTTTGTTCTGGGCCTATCTATCGACCTTCGACGAGTGGATGCGCGCTACGATGGGACGCGACGGGAATGTCACGCTTGTCCGTTACGGGTTGACAACGGACTGCACGTGGAAGGGGATGTGATGACGCGTGCATGGTCGAACCGCGTCGCGCTCGTGCTGATTTCGCCGCTCTTCGTTGGCTCGCAGGACCCGGGCGATGCGACACAGTTAGTGCGCCAACTCGGGCAATTCCCAGCGGCAGTCGATCCGAGGATTCAAAGTGACACCGGCCTGCCGATGCCCGCCGAACAGCAGCGCGCAGCCATTTACGTGAAACTCCGGACGCTTGGGGATGGGGCAATACCTGCGCTTCAGAACGGCCTGATGGATGCGGACGTTCAGATCAGGCGGAACGTAGCGCTGTACTTCGTCCTGGAAGGTGCAAATTACCCGCAGCGGGCACCCCTGAATCTGATGCGCGTTGGGCTGCGAGTTGCACAAGACGGATCGACCTTCGATCGCAACCGTGTCGCTTGTGGTAGCGTCGTCGGGTGAAGGTTCGCGAAGTGATCCGGCTGCTCGAAAGTGACGGCTGGGTGCTAGTGAGTCAGGAAGGGAGCCACCGCCAGTTCAAGCACTCTACCAAGTCCGGTCGGGTTACCGTGAGCGGCAATCTCGGCGACGAAATGCCGAAGGGAACACTCGCTTCAGTGAGACGACAGGCAGGGTTGAAGGTCCCGAAATCATGAGAACGATGCAGTATCTGGTGCGGATCAACCGCGATCCCGGCAGTGATTGGGGCGCATCCGTTCCAGATCTACCTGGGTGTGTCGCGACGGGCAAGACGATCGACACGGCGTTGCGTCGAATCGAACGGGCGATCGAGCTGCATGTGCGCGGCCTGCGGGAGGACGGATTACCGGTTCCTCGTCCCAACCACCGCAGCGTCACACCGAGACGTGGGCAACGCGAGATCGACTTCTACGCAACAGTCGAAGTCGCGGCCTGACACGCGAATGGAGCGATGCGGCGCACTCGGCAGGGTGCGACTGGCGGCGGTGTTGAATACAGCCCTGTTTTTGGCGTGTCTCATCTCGGCGTTGAGTTCAAGCCCTTCAACTGTGTTCGCAGTGCCGCCCGATCGACGTGCCCGCCTCGCAGGTACACGCGCGAGATCCGGCGCGTGTTGGCGATGTTGTCCAGCGGATTCGCGTCGAGCACGAGGAAGTCGGCGTTCTTGCCAGAGGCCACCGTGCCAAGTTGCTCGAGCCCGAGGAACCGAGCGGAGTTGCGCGTGGCCGCGGTGATGACCTCCCTCGGCGTCAGGCCCGCCTTCACCATGCTCTCCATCTCGATGTGGGAACTCCATCCGTAATACGCCGGTGTCGGGTCATGTTCACGTGAAAGGCCTCCGCCCATGTCGGTCCCGAGCACGAACAGCACGCCGGCCGCCTTGAGCCTCTGAATGCTCCGGGGCACGGGCCCGCTCGCCCACGCCTGAGGCGCGTCACTGGGCGTCTTTGGATTCTCCAACGCCTGGATCTCGGCGTGCGTGAACGTCTCGGCAAGCAGCGGATCGTCGAGCCAGTAAGGCCGGGCGCCGTAGATCTCGTGGCGCGGTGTCCAGAAGCCGGCCATGATCGGCACGTCCGGATGCGCTTTGAACAGCGCGATCAGCTCATCGTCCACGGGTTCGACTTCTGTCTGGCGCCACGTCGGATGTGCGAACGCGTCGAGCCCGGCTCCCAGCAGGTGCTTGAAGTCCGGCAGCGCGTGAACATGCGCGACCACGCGAAGGTTGTTCCGGTGCGCCTCGGCAATGAGGAATTCAATCAGGGGCCGAGGCATCAGCTCACGACGGCTGTCCTGCCAGACTTTGACGAAGTCGGCCTTCTTTGCAATCAGTTCCTGAATCTCCTTTCGGACGTCCTCCTCGTTCGTGACCACGCGAACGGCCTCTGCAAGAGGCGTGAAGGGTCCGCCGGTTGGCATGGCAAGCCCACCGGCCGCGAGATACATCGGCGTATCGGCGCGCGGATTCGCCCGCAGCTCGTCGCGGATGGGCCAGGCGATCTCTCGACGATCCGCCCCCATGCTCAGAACCGCCGTGACACCGTGGTACGCGAGACGTTGCAGGTCCGACAGCACGTTCTCGCGCGTGAAGTTCTCGGCCGAAGGCTTCAGATCCTTCCAGTACCCCAGGTGGGCATGCGTTTCGATGATGCCCGGCATGACGGTCTTGCCGGTCAGATCGACCCGAGCGGCCCCGTCCGGTGCCTGTACGTCACCGCGCCGGCCAACGGAAATGAACCTGCCATCCTGCACCACGAACGCAGAGTCTTCGATGGGCGGAGCCTCGTCGCCGGTAATCAGCCGCGCGCCCTCGAATACTGTGGCGCGTCCCGCCGCCGCCTGGGGCGGGCTGGCTTGCGGAGCGCCACAGGCTGCGACGAATGGCATGAGCCCTGACAGGATCACGATCGACATTCGCCGCATACGTCCTCCTACGGCCGGGCTGATTAGTGCACTTCCGAGCGGTGGGTCAAACGACGCGGGCATTCTACGCGACTGCTCCTGTGTTGCGCCGATCTGGCGATCAACGTCGAACGCGCCGACGCATGTAATCTTGATCCGCCTTCAATGAAGCCGGCCCAGAGCGATCCGCTTCCTCTCGCGTACGGCCGTGTCTCGCTGCGACGCCTGGTGCTTGCCGATCTTTCGACGTTCCAGGCGTATCGGCAGGACGCCAGCGTCAGGCGGTACCAAGGCTGGGAGCCTCTGTCCGATCGAGATGCTGCGCAGTTCATCACGGACATGAGCGGCGTTGCTCTGTTTCCGCAGGGACAGTGGATCCAACTCGGCATTGCGGAGTCCCGCACCAACAGGCTCATTGGCGATCTGGGCATTTGCGTGGTGAACGACGGAACGTCAGCAGAAGTTGGGTTTACGTTGGCTTCCGCGGCGCAGGGAATGGGGTTCGGCACCGATGCCGTGAGGGCGGCGGTCCGCCTTACCTTTGATCATGCGCCTGTTGCGCAGATCCTGGCCGTGACAGACGCGCGGAACCTGCCGGCGCTGCGGTTGCTGGAGCGTGTCGGCATGCGAAGGGTCAATACCGTTGCCGCAGTATTCAGAGGACAGCCCTGTGTGGAGCACGTCTACGCCGTTTCGCGCGGTGGGGACTGACAAATCTGCTGCCGCCAGAATGGCACGCTGCCACTGAACTCGACAGCGGATTCGTAGCCACATGGCGACTGCTCGTTACCTATCGATTGTCAGCGGGCTGGAGATGCCACCAGCACTTGGCGCAATTCAGCCGGTGGGCGATTCGTGTCCATTTCGAGTGCGTATAGGAAGAAGCCCTTGCTCAGAGCAGCCAGTGTCGAATAAGCGACGTTCGCGTCCGGCCCACACGCGAATGGAGCCGACGCGATGCCGAATTGCGACGGCGCGCGGCTCGTGTGCAGAGTTAGTTCAACGATTCAATCTTGGCCGGCCCCAACCCCATCGCCCGCCGCCACGCCGCCAGCTGCCCCAGGTGATCCATCTCATGCGACGTCATTAGAAACACGACATGGTCGCCGAGGGTCGGAAAATACTTGCGCGCGCCTTCATCTGGATATGGCGTCGCGAGGGTCGCGGCGTCGGCGGCCTTGACGGCGGTGGTGACCCGATCGTGCACCGACTCAAGCGTCGAGAGTAGCTCGTCCTTCGAAGGGAACCCCGACGGATCACTACTCGGGATGCCGCCAGCGTCCTGAAGGCTGCCTCTCTCCAGCCTACCGGCAGCGACGCATCGTGGCCCAGAACCTTCAGCAGCCCGACCGATGAGGCCGCGAGGTGACCCAGGCTCCACGCCGGGTGATTGACGACTCCGTGCGGCTGTTGGCACATCTGCTCGGCGGTCAGGTCTGCGACGAGTCTCTTCGCGATGTAGAGGTTGACGCCGTACACAAAAACCACATGTTGCAGCATGTGACGCTCCTCGCGTTGATAGGTGGCTGATCGGACCGTCCAACGACTCTGGTGTCTGCTGAAATCCCTAAGAGCCAATGTTTGTGCGTGATTATACGGCCGAGAGAGTCCGCGGACCGGATAGGTCCGCGCAATACGCCGTTCTGGCGACTGATGCAGAGCGCGATTACTCCGCCCTTGGCGACAAGTCGGGAAAAATCCACTGCCGCAGAGGATACTGATGGAGAGCAGAGGGCATATCGATGCCGACTGACGGCGACACCTGGGCGATTGATGCACGCGGTCTCACCAAGACGTTTGGAACGGTGACGGCTGTACGCGGCGTCACGCTGCAAGTGCCCAGCGGCACGATCTTCGCCTTCCTCGGTCCGAACGGATCCGGCAAATCGACAACCGTCAAGCTGCTCACTGGCCTGCTTGCGCCGACGGCGGGAGAGGCGCGGGTGAACGGCCGCGTGGTGTCGGTCGAAGATCTCGAGTTGCGCCGGGAGATCGGCATCCTGCCTGAAGATGATGCGCTCTTCCCTGATCTCACGATTTGGGAGCACCTTGAATTGTGCGGCCGGCTCTACGGCTTAGGCCGTCAGGAGACCGACGCCCGAGCGATTCAACTGCTGCGACACCTCGATCTGGAACAAGGCCGGACGACCATTGTCGAGAAAGCGTCATTTGGCATGCGGAAGAAGTGCGCACTGGCGATGGCCCTGCTGCACAACCCACGCGTGCTCTTTCTCGACGAGCCATTCGAGGGCATCGATCCCGGTTCGTCCCGCAACATTAAAGATCTATTGGTGGCACTCGCAGAACGCGGAGTCTCCGTGTTTCTGACCTCGCACATCCTCGAGGTCGTCGAACGGCTCGCCGAGCGGTTTGCGCTCATCGTCAGGGGCGAAGTCGTCTGCTGCCAGACCGTCTCGGATCTCGGGCGTGCCGGGACGACGCTCGAGCAGTTGTACCTCGGTTACGCAGGCAAGCCCGACACCGGGAACTTGAGTTGGCTCGGGCATCGCTGATCTTTCGGTACCAGTGGCGCGCATTCTGGCGCCGCGTCCTCCGCACGGGGCGCGTCAAGTTCTACCTGACCGTACTGGCGCTGCTCGGCTGGATGACTGCTGTCGCGCTGCCGGACAGTCTTTCCCGAGCCGCCGGAGAGCTGGCCGCGGGTCAGACAGCGTCCATGGACAGGTTGCTCCTGGTGGTGTCGCTGCTCTGGCTCGTCGTGCTCGGTGAAGACCTGCACGTCAGCCTGAGCAGCGATCGTCTGCGGCGTTTTCCGCTCGACGTGCGTTCGTTGCTCGCGCTCAGACTGTTCTCGATCTTCCTGTCGCCGATCGCGTGGCTGGCCACGATCCTGTCGCTGCTCGGCCTGTCGCCGCTGCTGTCTGCGCCCCACCCCCTGCTCGGCAGCCTGGCGGCTGTCTTCTTCCTGGCGCTCACCATCGGTATCGGCCTGAGTGTGTCTCAGCCAGCTGGTATCGCTCGCTGGAGGAGGCGACAGCGTCGCCGCGGCGGCGCTCGGCGCCGTGGTGGTGGCATTCGCACTGGTTTCAACGCAGCATGGTGCCCTGCCGCCGAGCGCGAGTCTCACGGCGGCGAACCCGGCGACCCTGGTCACGACTGTCGCGGTCGCGACCACACCGTCTGCGATGGCCATTCCAGTGGCAGCGTTACTCGTCAGCGGTGCCGCTGCCTGGTATCTACTTCTTTGGAGCGTCCGCCGGAGCCTCCCTGACGGAACGAGCGAGCGGACAGCTCGCCGCGCAACGAGCATCGCCCGGCTTCCCGGGCGTATGGGGCCTCTCATACAAAAAGAGCGACGCTCGGTCAGCACGGTGTTGGACCTCTGGATCGGGCTGCTGCTGGTGCTGGCAGCCGCCGCGCTGTCGCTCTCTGCTTCGCTGTCGTCGACCTTTCGCCAGACG
Organism: uncultured Acidobacteriota bacterium; assembly: GCA_963825245.1. GTDB lineage: Bacteria > Acidobacteriota > Vicinamibacteria > Vicinamibacterales > CAVVIG01 > CAVREM01. Next base: position 447,373 of record CAWGSJ010000002.1, on the reverse strand, counting down.
ATCTTCGTGATCGTATGTGCCCTGAACACCAACGTGACGCTGAACTGCCTTGGCCTGGACCGACCCGCCGGATTGACGCGCTACCTCATTCTTCCAATTCGTGGGAAGGATCTCTTCCTGGCAAAGAACGTGGCGGTCATGGTTGTCGTGGCCGTGCAGCTGATGGTCCTTCTGGCGATAGGCGCGTGGCAGTCTGGCTTCATGCAACTCGGAGCGGAGATTGTGGTGGCGATCGTGCTGATTTTGGCGCATCTCGCGTGGGGCAACGTGGTCTCGGTGTTCGAGCCACGCAGAGCGGAGCCGCATAGGTTCGCGCCTGCTGATGGCGATCCTCTGACGAAGTTCGTGAGCGTGCTGATAGGCAGCACGCCAGGGGTGGCGGTCATTGTCCTGCTTCGGTCCGGCTCGCGCGTCTCGGCGTTGGCGATCACGATGATCGTCCTGTTGACGATGGCGGCCTACTACAGATCGCTGCAATACGCCGGAAGGAGCTTCGAGCGTCGAATCGAGATCATCAGCCGCCGTTTGGCGTGACCGTCACGAGGGTCGAGTTCAGAGTGCATCGGACGCATCATGCGGCTCCGCCTGCGGCCAGCATTACTCCTGACGCCGCAGTGATTACTGCTTCTCGTAGATCACGACCTGGTTAATCTGACCCCGGTTGGTAACGGTCGAGACCCCTCTCATGGTCTTGCCATCTTCCGACACGACGTTGCGGACCATCAGCTGCCGCTCGCCATTCACCTTTATGACAATCTCCCACGTACGCTCGTCAATACGGCTCAATGCATAGGTGAACGCGGCCCGCCGCGCCGGAGTCGCTACGACTGGCACGTCAACGCCGTCGAACTTGCCGGTGGCCTCTGAGTGGTACGGGCCCTGCTGGTTCACGCCGTCGAGTGACACCTTAAACCCATCACCAACTGGCTCGAATCGAAGGGTTTCGCTCTTGGGCGCCGCGCCTGGCTCGTATTTGGACTTCGCGACGTCGACCTTCCAGGTCCCCGCGAATAGTTGATTCTGGGCAAGGGCGAACGGGGGGGCCATGAACACCAGCAGGCCAGCAACGAGGGTGGCTCTCTTCATCGTGCGCTCCTTACCGCGGTTGACGCCCGCACGGCTGGTTTCATGTTTCCTCCCAGCGCGGTCGTCAGCAACGTATACTCCACTCCATCATCCTGCTTTCCTGAGCACTGCTGCCCTCTACCGGCCTTTCAACATGCAGATGAGATAGCTCTCACGCTTTCCGGCTCTCTCCGTTTCTACCGGCTGTTCTCCGGTCGTCTTTCGGGAGTGGCTCCGGATAGCCCGTGCAGTAGGAGACCGTATGAGACTCACGATCCGTTCCCTGGTTTCGTTGGTCGCGTGCCTTGGGTTGTCCTCTTTCCTCATGGGTGAGGCGTTCGCACAGAGCGATCCGCAGGTGGGCGTCTGGAAAATCAATCTCGCCAAGTCGAAATACAGCCCAGGTCCACCACCGAAGAGCGCGACGACCAGGATCGAAGCCGCCGGAGCCGGCACGAAGGTTGTCGTCGATCAGGTTGCAGGAGATGGCACCGTGAGGCACTGGGAATTCACGGCGAACTACGACGGCAAGGATAGCCCTGTAACCGGGAACAACCCAGACGCGGATGTGGTCGCGCGCTCGCGCATCGACGCGACCACAGTACAGACGATTTCGAAGAAAGGTGGAAAGGCGACGACCACTCAGACGTCCGCCGTCTCGAGTGATGGAAAGACCCGGACGGTCTCGACAAAAGGCGTCAATGGCAGCGGGCAACAGGTGAACAACGTCGCGGTGTACGACAAGCAGTGAGGTCGGCTGCGGCGTGCGAACCCGTAAGGAGGACGGAATGCCTTCAGCCGCTTTCGACATACGGCGCGCAACTATTGTCTTCGTGTTGCTCGGCGGGTTGCTGACAGTCAGTGTCCTGGCGGTTGAGCCTGGTCTGCCGTCGAAGACCTCGATTCTGACAACGAGCTTGAGAGCAATCGGCGCCAAGAACCCTGATCCCGATTTCCGAAATCCCGACTCACTCGCCATCAGGTTTCTCGGACCTGCCGAGCGAGCCATCCTGGATGACTTCCCGATGGATGCGCTGGATCTCGACTATCAGGCGGCAATTCAGCGCCTCCCCCCAGGACCGCGGATCGGTCACGACGATGTTCATCCGAACGAACTGACTCAGCTTCGTCAGGGTGGGTATTCCGAACAGGAACGGAGCTTGTACATCTGGGAAGGCGTCACCATGTATTTGCCTGAAGCGGCGATCAAGGACACACTCCGCTTCATCCGCGAGCGGTCGGCACCGAACAGCAAGGTGGTGTTCGACTACATGCTCGCGAGCGATCCTCGACTCAACAACCCAACCAGCCGGTTTGCGCGCTGGGGTGAGCCCTGGATCTTCGGATTTCGTGGCGACTCGGCTGCCGGGTCGCTCAAGGAGGCGGGATTGACGGTCGTCTCAGACCTGTCCATGCTCGATCTCGCGATCAAGTATGGCCAACCACCGGATGGCACTTCGACGCTGCCGCCGCTGTCGGACGACCAGCGCTCCCGCAAAATCTGTATCGCGCAAGTTCCTGCCAAACGCTGACAACCCTCCTAGGATTCTGAGCCTCTATCAGCAAGGGCGCGTGCTATCCTCCGGTCACCGGGAGGCCGAGATGGTCAAGCGTGCGTTCGCGGCCGTTGCCATCGTGTGTGTCTGCTCCGCGGTCACCGAGGCGCGGGTGACTCGCATCGAGATTTTGAAGGTGGAGCGCGTCGATCCGCCATCGTCCGGCGCGCCTGAAGCCATTCCGCCCTACGAGCGGCTGAGCGGCAAGTTCTACGGCGAGCTCGATCCCGCCGATCCGAAGAACGCCGCTCATCACCGACATCCAGCTGGCGGCGCGCAACGCGCGCGGCAAGGTCGAGTACGTCGGCACGTTCTCGCTGATGAAGCCGATCGACGTGTCGAAGGCGAGCGGCGTGCTGATCTATTCGGTCGTCAATCGCGGCAACGGCACGGCGGCGGCGAGCGCGGAGGGTCACATTTCGCTCGTCAGCGGCTGGCAGGGCGACGTCGTGCCGACCGCCACCAACCAGACGATTCAGGTGCCTCGCGCGAAAAATCCCGACGGCAGCAGCATCACCGGCCCGCTCGTCATTCGGCTCCTCGATCAGCGCGGCACCACCGCCAGGCTGATGATTCCGCGCGGGACGCCGTCTCCGTATCCGCCGGCGACGCTCGACACCACGAAAGCCACGCTGGTCTCCGCCGTGTCGGAAAGCGCCGAGGGCGTCAAGGCCGGCGTGGTGAAGATTGCGAGCGCCGACTGGGCGTTCGCGACGTGCGAGAACACGCCGTTTCCCGGCACGCCGGATCCGGCGCACATCTGCCTGAAGAACGGCTTCGATCCCGCGCTGCTCTACGAACTGCAGTACACCGTGAAGGATCCGCTCGTGCTCGGCATCGGGTTCGCGGCCACGCGCGATCTCAATGCGTTCTTCCGCTACGAAAAGCAGGACGACGCGGGCACGCCGAATCCCGTGGCGGGAGTGGTGCGCTGGGCGATCTCGGAGGGCAGCTCGCAGTCCGGCACGTTCCTGCGCGCGTTCATCAGGCTCGGGTTCAACCAGGACGAGACCGGGCGCATCGTGTGGGAGGGCAGCAATCCGAACATCGCGGCGCGCGTGATCGACATGAATCGGCGATTCGCGCTGCCGGGCGGCGACGTCGAGCTCTACGAGCTTGGGACCGAGGCGCCGGTCTGGTGGGAAGACTGGAACGACGTGCCGCGGCGGACGCGGAACATCCGGGCTGCTCGATCGCTGCCGCGCGACCAACACGTGCCCGAAGATCATGGAAACGTTCGGCGGCGCCGAGATCTGGAACCTGCGCGCCTCGTTCATGCTCGTCGGGACCGACGCCAAGGCCGACATTCCGCTGCCGGACACCGTGCGCCGCTACTTTTTCCCCGGCGTGACGCACGGCGGCGGCCGCGGCGGATTCAGCAGTGCGGAGACGCCAGCCAACGGCTGCGAGCTGCCAGCGAATCCTGCGCCGAGCGCGCCGATGCGATCCGCGTTGACGAAGGCGTTCGTCGCATGGGTGACGACGGGCGCGGCGATGCCGCCGAGCCGATACCCGACGATTGCCGATGGCACGCTCGTGCCGAACACGGCCGAGGCGTTGGGATTTCCGGTTATTCCCGGGCGTACCTGCACCCGTGATGCGGCCGCTGCTCGACTACGACCTCGGCCCCGAGTTCAACTACCAGGACGCCTCCGGCGTGCTCAAGGCGCCGGTGAAGGTCAAACGGTCGCTGCCCCAGCTCGTCGTCAAGGTCGATGCCGATGGCAATGAAGTGGCCGGCGTGAAGTCGCCGCTGCAGGCTGCGCCGCTCGGCACCTACACCGGGTGGAACGTGACGGCATCGGGTCCGCTCAAAGGGCAATCGTGCGGCCTCTCCGGCGGATTCATCCCGTTCGCGAAAACCAAGGCTGAACGGCTGGCGAAGGGCGACCCGCGGCCGTCGCTCGAGGAGCGGTACCGCTCGCACGAGGAATACGTCCAGATCGTCAGCGCGGCGGCGGCCAAACTGGTGCAGGAACGGTATCTGCTGCAGCAGGACGCCGACGCGATGATCACGCAGGCTGAAGCGAGCGACGTCCTTCGCTGAGGCCGGTGCTCACCTATCACGCATCGAGTGCGTCAATTTCGTTCTGGAACTTGCGCGCGGTGTAGGCGATCCACCAGGCTGCGCCCAGGAACAGCGCGACGCCGAAGATGATGATGCCGACTGTTTGGCCGAGCGGCCGCTCGCCCAGCCCGCGACCGAAGAGGGCGAGGGCCACCCCGGGCACGAACGGGAGCAGAAACGCCCATCTGTCTTTCGAGAGATCGCGCTGCCGCGCGAGCTCGGCGCGGTAGAAGTCGACGCTGTTGGTTCTCCCCAAAGCGACCGGCGGCCCCGCCAGGCGTTTGCGATAGCGGTACGCGATGTACACGAACGCCGCGATGGTCAGCAGATCGCCGGCCCTCTCCAGCATTCGCTCTCCTCTCCACACCTGCCACGCTTCCACGATCACCAGCAGGATGACGAGCACCGTAGTCGCCCCACGCCAGCGCCGAGTTTTCGTGTCCAGGCGCTCAGCCTTTGTCCGGATGTCATCGAGCGGCATGATCTGCTCCTCTCTCGACTGTTGCTCCCAGAGCCTCAGGATCTCGGTGTCGGCACTACTCTCCATCGCCTTTCCCTTCGTAAAAACGCTGTATGAGGAGCTGCTTGATACGACGCACCTTTGTCGAGACGTTGGCCGCTGACAGACCCGTGATCTCAGCGATCGACGACGCGTCCAGCTGTTCGAGATATAGCAGCATGACCTGCCGATCGAGCGGCTTCAGCTGCCGGATCAGCTCGTGCAGCCGCTCGAGCGTTCGCCGGCGATCGAGCGCCTGCTCTTCGCTGTTGAGTGCAGCGAGCGATTCCAGGCTGTCATCGAGCGCGACGAGGGTGGGAGCGCGGGTTCGAGGTCGAAGCGTCTTCGAGATCGCCGTGTTGTGCGCGACCCGGTAGACCCACGTCCGAAGGGAGCACCGGCCGTCGAAGCGCGCAAGGCTGCGCCAGAGGGCGACATGAATCTCCTGCAGCAGGTCGCGATACTTGTCCGGATCGCGTTCGTACGCCCGCGCCAGCCGCTCCAGGGCAGGGCTGAACGCTTCGGCGGCCGGCCATCTCCTGTTCGTCCGGCAGGGAGAGCTGTTTGCCCAGGATGCGGCATACACCGCTGCGGCATCCGCGGCGAGGAGCCGTCTCGATTCGGAGCCGTCGAGGCGAGCGACATGTACGCCGCGGACCTGCGGGTCGCCTCTGGCGTAGTACAGGAAGTGTCGGCCATCTGGAAGGATGAACGGCGCGCGATGATCGCTTTGCCCCTTCTCGAGGTGCGTGGCGACGGTCGGCTGGCCGCCCGTCGCCGGCACGCGAAACAGCGGACCGATCGCGTTTGGCGCGAACAGGATCGTGCCGTCGGCCTGCCACGCGCCGCCGCGCGGGACCGGGCCATCGGCGACAATCTCGATCGCCTGGCTGTCGACATCGACACGCTTCAACTTCCCATCGGCAAAGAAACCGATCGACTCGCCGTCCGGCGACCAGAAGGGAAAGCCGGCGCCTTCGGTTCCTGGCAGCGTTCTGCCTGACGTTGAGCCGAGCGGTCTCAGCCAGAGCGGGGCGGCCCGGGCGGCCCCCCCGAAGTTCGGCGCCGTCACGAGCTGTTGACCGTCCGGCGAGATCGCCAGCTGCACGAAGTCCGGCGATATGTCTCGCGGGAAGGAGACGTCGAACCTGACTTCCGGCGGCGCGTCTGCCTCGCGTAGCGCCGGCGTCACGAGCGTCGCGGCGGCGGCCGTCACAAGTACCAACGCCGCCCACGCGGCTCGCTCACGGCCGCGGGAGACCCTGTGCTCCACCCCGTCGCGCGGCACCTGCATCACCTCCGCGTCGTCGAGCTCGATGCGCACGTCGCCGATGTCTCTCCAGCGGCGCCTCGGATCTTTTTCCAGGCAGCGCTGCAGCAATCGGCGAATGTTCGGTGGCGTCGCGGCAGGCAGCGCCGCCCAGCTCGGCTCGCGTTCGAGGACCGCCGCGATCGTGTCTGAGATCGTCTCGCCTGAGAACGCGACCTGTCTCGTCAGCATTTCATAGAGCACGCATCCGAACGCCCAGATGTCGGTGCGCTTGTCGACCGCCTGTCCACGCGCCTGCTCCGGGCTCATGTAGGCAGCGGTGCCGAGGACCATGCCCTCGCGGGTTCCCCCGATGGTCATCGTGGGCGCGTGCGAACCCTCTCCGGCCGCGCCATCGCGGACAATCGCTTTCGCCAACCCGAAGTCAAGCACCTTCACCGTGCCATCACGGGTCAGCGCCACGTTGCGGGGCTTCAGATCGCGATGGACGATCCCCTTATCGTGCGCGGCATCGAGGGCTTCAGCGATCTGGCGCGCCATCGGCAGTGCGTCCTTCAGGGGCAAGGGCCCACGCGCAATCCGATCGGCCAGTGTCTCGCCATCAACCAATTCAAGGACTAACGCGCGGATGCCGTCCGCGTCTTCGAGGCCGTAGATAGCGCCGATGTTCGGGTGATTGAGGGCGGCGAGCATCCGCGCCTCGCGCTCGAAGCGGGCGAGGCGTTCGGGATCGCTCGTAAACACGTGGGGCAGGATCTTGATCGCGACGTCGCGTCCGAGCTTGGTGTCACGCGCGCGGTAGACTTCACCCATCCCGCCCGCGCCCAGGCGTGCCTGCACTTGATACGCGCCCAGACGGACGTCCAGTGAGGACCGGCGGGCGGACGTCGCTCACCATCTGCGCGGCACGCCCCAGCGCCTCACCGTCTAAAAACCCCTGCGCTGACGCCGACTGCGCGAGCAACGAATCCACTTCGCGCCGCAACGGCTGATCGTCACCGCATGCCTCATGCAGGAACGCCGCGCGATCTACCTCTGTACGCCCCAACGCGTCGTGGAAAAGGCGTGAGACCTGTTGCCAGTGGTCCATCATTGCCGATCGTGATGAGCGACATCGGAAGGTGCCTCGATCGCGCGCAGATCGACCGTGAGCGCAATGGTCCTTGGCCTCCCCGGTCGTTGGCTGGCCGCGGAGAAGAGGGCCCTGAAGGTTCGATTCGTCGCGCAGGACTCTATGCTTTTCGACAGGTCTGGGCTGTCCTGTTTTGCACTCGGGTCGGTTCGCTAGGAGATGGCTGAGGCGGTTGGATGGGCTCCGAGGCGCGGCGTGAAGCACCTACTCTTGCGACGGCTCCGTTCCTGCCAAACCCAGGAATACGAAAATGGCGCGGTTGAGCGCCCTCACTTCTTCGGAGGCCAGTGAGCCGACCAGCCTTCCGAGGCGTCTCCTCGGCACGGCAGTCAACTTGTCCACCATCATCCGGCATGGTGCACGCAGTCCACTCTGGGCACTGGGCTGGACGGAAAGCCTGAAGATCGGCGCCTGCGTCGGATCGGTGGTCAAGGGGCAGACGACGATCGAATCGTTCGCATCGAACCGATCGTCCTGGACGATGACGGCGGGTCGCGGCTTGCCCGCAGAGGCCGCTCCACCAGCGACGGTCCAGATCTCGCCACGTTTCATTCTTCATTCCAGGCAGAAATTGCGTCGACGAACGCCTGGTCCCTCTTGACGTGAGGACTCTTTGCCACCGCCAGCGACTGACGGTGTGCGGCCTGGGCGAAGGACTTCGACCGCACGTCCGGAACCCAGATCTGCACCGGGCGAAGCCCCGCCCTGCGCAATCGGGCGCGGTGTGCTCGGACCTTGTCGCGGGATGCCGTTCGAGCAGTGGTTGCCATGTGGGGCTGCCTCTGGTTACATGTAACCTAGCACATCGGCGAAGGCACCCGCAAAGACGCATAGTTGACTGCCCGAGGGGAGATGCTGGTGAGCCTAACCCTCGCCAGTTGGAACCTCATCGGCACGCTTCTGCACGAACTCGAACATCTGCGACGAGCCGCTTGAGCGTTGGCGCGTCACTCGCGCACCGCGCCTGGAGCATTCGTATCTGAGTGCCCGCGTCGGATCGATCTGCGACGCCCGACGTGCGGGCAGATCGCTCGTCCCACAACCGGACGGGAGGACAGACCCTCGCCGCTGATGCGCAGAGGCTCGGCTTGCGCTGCTGCAAACGCCGTTCTGGTTGAGACGACTGCACGTCGTCGCCAACCGCGGCAATCAGTCGTGGTGTCGTTCGGCCCACTTCGCGTGGTCCCGGCGAACGTTGGCGACCATTCGATCGGTCGCCGCCGGAAACCAGCCGCGGAGGTTCTGATCCAGGTTACCGAGCCGTTCCGCGAGGTTCTGATTGGTGCGGCCGCCGAGATGAATGTTCGCCGTCTCTCGACCCATCAGCCGGAGTAAGTGCGGTGCCAGCCCGAGCCGTTTGTCTTTCGGATATGGCATCTCAATCTTTGCGATGTCGGGCGCGAGTTGGCGGATCAACCAGTGGTCGTGCACCTGGAAGTACGGATCCGGAATGCGGATCGCATGCTGCAACAGCGTCGCCGTCTGCGAGGGCATGTCGTCCTGTTCCGTCCACCAATACAGCGCGGATGGCACGAGCGCTTTGGCCTCGCGCGCCTCGTGCCCGCCCTTCCTCGTCTCCACGGCGGTGAAGCGCCGCCGGCCCAGGCTGCCGAGCCCGCCCGGCGATCGCTGCTCGAGGAACGTCAGGTTCGCGCCGGGTCGAAACGAGGCGCGGAACATGTTCTCGAGCCCCCGAGGCAGCTCTCGTGCGTCGACCGTGGGGTTGTTTTTGGGGTCGAGCTTCTTCTTCCAGAACGTCTTCGCATCTTCCCGGGTCCGTCTTGTCAATGTGACAAGCGCGGGGTGACGCTCGGTGACCAGGATTGGCTGACCGGCACGGAGGCCCGCGCGGTACCCAGCGAGCAGCGGATCGCACACCTGATTCACCCCGACGTCGATCTTCGCCTCCGCTGCAGCGAGGAGCGCACTGGTCGCGAGCCGCACGAGATCGCTCGTGAAAGCCAGTTCGCACGCTTCGTCGAAGTCGTTGACCCCCCAGACCTGGCGTTTTCGCGAATCAGACCAGATGCCGAAGTTCGCCACGTGCAGATCGCCCACCGCTAGCAGCGCGTCCTCGGCGCGCTCGGCGAGCTCCGGGCAAACCTTCGGCCACTGCTCGGCCCACCGGTAGAACGTCGACCGAAGAAACGGGAACGGACCATCGGCCATCTGGCTGTGCTTCTTCTTGAGCAGTCGCTTGGAAACGTCAGTCCGCTTTCGCATCCAAGCCTCGAATGCGTCGGTGGATTCGAAGATGTTGGGCATCGGCTCCCTACTCGCTCATGTTGCGCGCCCGGCGATTTTGTCTTCGGTCCTTTGGCGATGTCGACCCGGTAAAGCCGACTATACAGCTCGGTGGAATTCAGCGAGCCAGGACGCGCGATCTGCCGCGGACAACCTACGCGTGGCCGGCCAATCGTAGCTCAGGCCGACGTTGACAACCGTGAGCGAAGGTTGGTGAGCCTACCGTTCGCCAGTTGGAACCGCATCGGCGAGTGGCTGAGACGGCTCAAGGCTTTGCGACAAGTCGCCTGAAGCACCAAAGCGGCGGACACGATGATCTCGGTGTCGGAAAGCGCCGCGGGAAGAAGAGCAGCGCGCAAAGCCGTTGCTGTCACACACTACACTCGCATCCGGCGAGACACGAGCCAGTAGACGACCCACAGCGCTCCTGCCACAGCGATCACGATCACCCGCCCGAGCCAGTCCTCGATCAGCAAGCCACGAAACCCCTCGCTGCTGAACGTGACACTGAGCGGAAGCATGGAAACCAAGATGGCCGTACCGAGCAGGATCGCTCGCCAGCGCAGCTGTCGGCGCGTGCGATCGAGGGCGCGCTTTTCGATCGTCGGCGGCAGCGGTGGCACCGCCGGCAGGTCGGCGTTCCGGGCCTGATTCACCTGGCGGGCCAGTTCCGGATCTGTGCGCAGCCAGTCCTCGATCAGCGCCCGTGTGTCAGCTGTCGCTTCGCCCGCGAGATAGACCGTCAAGAGGTCCTTGATGACGTCCTGCGTGATCTTCATGTCTTCACTCCTTGCTGCTTTTGCCCGGAATCGCCTTCAGCGTATCGGCCAGTTTCAGGCGTGACCGGTGCACTTTCACCTTGGCGGCCGCCGTCGAGATTCCGAGCGCCGCTGCGATCTCCTCGTAGGGGAGGCCTTCGTCGGCGCGCATCAGCAGTGCCGCGCGATCGATCTCGGGCAGCTTGGCCAGTGAACCGAGTACTACCCGCCAGTCACTCAGGTCGCTCATCCGATGCTCCGGGTCCGGCTCGTCGGCGGCCATGCGCTCGTCTAAGGGGAGCCGCCGGGCCTGGTCCCGCCGATGTTTCAAGAACAGGTTCCGCACGATCGCGAACAAATACGCGCGGACCGTCGTCAAGTCCACGCGATCCCTGGCGGTCCAGACGCGAACGAACACCTCCGAGACGAGGTCATCGGCCAGCGTGGCATCCCCGGAGAGATACAAGGCGAACCGGCGGACGTCGGCCGCGTGCTCGCGGTACAGGTCGGCGAAATCGACGAGCGGCGCAGCGACCTCGGGGCGCGAACGCTTCATGCAATCTGCCTCATGGTTGATCTACCCTGCCGCCGCAGTGAAGTTACAGCGCGCGGAACGAATGCTTAGGCAATGAGGCGAAGTGATGGTCCGCGATCAGCGCAGGGATCGGTTGCGATTCTCACTAGGAAATCGGAAGTTGCGTAATGCGGTTGGCGACACCGGCTGCGGCTAGTCGCGAGCCCCCCGGTTCGATCTACTCTCTGGGATGCCGTTTACGGTCGTTGGGAATCAAGGACTTAGAGCTGGTGAGCCAAACATTCGCGAGTTGGAACCAGATTCGAAAATGGCTGAGGGGGATAGACGCGATCCGGCATGCGGCCTGAGCGCCCCAATACTCGTTCCCCGAGTTCATCCATAGATCGGTGGCACGCTCACTCCGACCGACCGCAAGTGCACGGACAGCTGCCCTCGGTGGTGGATCGTATGATTCAGCGCGAGCTGCACGAATCCCAGGGCTGGCATTTGCACGACACCACGGTAATCCAATACGCGGACCAACTCGTCGCCAGTGACCGTGGCCAACGTCTCGAGTGTTGCCGCAAACTCTGTCTCGTAGACGCTCACGAGAGACGTCAGATCACGGGCGGTGTCGACGACGTTGCGGACGTCTGCGAATGTGCCGTAGGCGGCGCCTCCCAAAAACCGAAGTTCGGCACCAACGATGTGCCGCGCGAGTTCCGCGGTGCTACGCGCACCTGCCTGCGGCCGGTATTCCCCGTGCTCCGGCGGAATTGCCGCGATGACTCGGCGCGTCAGCACGTGCTCGAGGCGCAGGGTTGGAAGCGCGGCGAGATCCAGAATCAGCCGAGCTTCGGTGGGTCCCAAAACAGGCGTCACGAGCAAACCTCGCGCGGCATCTTGGCGATCAGTTCACCGTACAGGCGCGTTCGCGCGCTCACATCGAGTGGGCGAACCCAGTCACGCCCGAGTCGTTGCCAATCCGATGCATCGGGGTCCAATCCAAGCGTCTCGATGAACAATGAATGGACCACCATGTAATGGCGACGATACGCGAGCAGGTAACCGCCAGATGCGCGACGACCGATCGCGGCGTCGTCATACGAGCGGTACCAAAGATTCAGGTGTCCGCCGCAGCGCTTCGGATACAGGACTGTTCCGAAATCTGACACGTTTCGGGCGCCCGAGATGACGTCCTTCGCGTGCGGCCACCCGTTAAAACCAAGTTCACGCGCGAGAATCGCGAGACAGTGCCGGCGCAGGATCGGTGTCCCGGCCGAGTCGAGGTGATCGGCGGAAGACGCGCGAAACTCTGGCAACGCCCGCAAACGTGCGAGGGCAGATGGTTCGTGGTCGGCGATCCGGCGCTGCAGAATCGCAGCACGGATCTTCAATTCACGGATCGGATCAGTCATTGCGGTCTCCACCTGTCGGCGAATCCGCTCCTCAGGCCGACTGGAAAACGCAACGAATCCGTTAGCGTCCAAGCAGCAGGGTGAAGGCTTCTCTCGGCGGGAAGGCGCCCCTGCGCACCTCAGCCCGAAGTATATCCCACCATCGGATTCAGCGACCGATTGAGAGCGCCGTGCTCAATTGAGGTTCGATTACGCTTTGGGAGCTAGAACTCGATCGCAACACCCGATGTGATGCGCCAGAACGAGACGTGCTCTTCGACGAACGCTGCGCGCCCGCCGCGCTCGAACGTGCTGCGAACGTAGCGAACGTCGCTCCTGACGCTCATGCGACTGCGCAGTGGGAACAGGATCCCAACCCCAACGTGGCCGGCTGGTAGTCTGCTGGACCCTGTGAAGGCGCCGAGCACATCGTCGATCTCGACGCGCACCGCGCCGGCGCCGCCGGTGAGGAATAGCTGCAGCCCCGCGGAGGATGAGCGGGGCCAGAACGCGTAATCGACGGTCGCCAGCAGCGACGTCAGGCGGCCTCGTTCCACGAGCTCCCCATCACCCTTGAGGAACTGCGGCATCAGAGCTCCCTCGAATCCGAGCGTCCACCGCCGGGCCATGCGCCTGTCGATTGCGGCCCCGTAGACCGCCTCCAGATCGCCGGCCGTCTGTTCCAGGTCCACAAAGCTGGGTTGCCCCGCGACGCTCACGCCGGCGAACGGCCTGACCGTGAACTGCGCCTGGGCGGCCGCGGGAAGGACGTTCGCGATCAGCAGCGTGAGTGTGCGAATGGCGTGTCGCATCGGGGTCAGTCCAGGAGGCTGAGAAACGCACGGGCAAACGGTGACACCCGAACGTCCCCGTCCGCCATCGGGAATCGCGCGTTCAGGCCGTCGGCGTTGGCCAGCAGGATCAGCGTCGCGCCCCGGTCCGGACGCTTCACGATGAGCGACGAAAAGGACGGCCATAGCCCGTAGTGCCACACCACCGACTCGCCCCCGATCGACTGCGTAAACCATCCGAGCCCGTACGGGCCGCGCCGGCCGTCACGCAGCGAAAAAGGCGTCCACGCAAACTGCTGTGTCTGGCCCTCGAGAAGGACGTGGTCGTCCAGCGCTGCGTCATATCGCGCCAGGTCACGGACCGTGGAGACGAGGCCGGCCGCAGCGTTGATCCCGCGCGGCGGGTAATCGGCAGGCTCGTAACGACGGCCGAGCGAGCGATACGGCTTCGCGAGGCGCGTCAGCGCCTGACGATAGCGCTCGAGCGTCGTCGAGGCGAACAGGGATGCGAGCGCGGGCGGCGGATCGGCGAGATCGTGGCCTGGCACTGAATCGGACATGCCCAGCCGATCGAGAATTTGTGAGGCCAGCGCCACGCGAAACGGCCGTCCCGTGCACGCCTCGACGACGGACGTCAACGCCGCGTAGCGGTTGCCGTCATAGCGATACACGGAGCCTGCCGGCGCGTCGGACGTCATACTGAGGACCTGACGGACGGTGGCCGAGGGGTCAGGGACGGCGGATGTGTACTGACGCATGGGCGCGTCCAGATCGAGCCTCCCGGCTTCCACGCACTGCAGCAGCAGCGTCGACGCAAACGTCTTGGTCAGCGACGCGACGGGATAGAGGGCGCCCGGAGTCGCAGCAATGCGGGCCTCAGCATCCTGGTACCCGAACCCCTGCTCCCACACGATGCGGCGATCCACGACGACTGCGGCCGACAGCCCCGGGATGCCCGCCTGCACGCGAAGTCCATCGAGATAACGGGCGAACAGCCTGAGACGCTGGTCGAGCGCTGCAGGTCCCGCCTGAAAAGCTCCGAGCGGAATACAAGCGGCGACGGTCAGCACGCATGCGACGATCGTGGCGATGCGAAGCACGTCCTCACTGCCGGATGGCGACGAACTCCTGCGATCCTTCGATACACACCAACCGCGTCACCAGCCCGCTCTCGTCCCGCTCGAACCGGCCGCGGCCGGAGTGATGCCGCGTGAAGAACTCGGACTCGGATGCGGCCAACAGCAGATCGCGCATGTCGCGTGTCTTGCTGATCAACGAAGCGCCGTGCCGCTCAATCAGGATCGTCGCGCCGGGCGGCATCTCGGCGACGTAGCGGCCCACGTATTCGTCCAGCAGCCGGGGCGCGACCTGGACGGTCTTTCGCAGTAGCCTCTCGAGGAGCAGCGTGTCAGCCACCTGCACGAAGCTGCAGCGCGTCAGCCAGCCCGCGAGTTCGGGGGCCGCCGGTGCAACGAGTCGCGCAGGGGCGCCGCCATGCTCCGCAAGCAGGTGCGCGAGCATCGTCGTCGCGATGCCTTCCCGGCGTCGACTCTTGCGGACCAGCACGAGATTGACTCGCAGGGCATCCGGCATCACGTCGTCGGCCGACGAAGTGAGCAAACCGTGCAACGTTCCGTCGAAGATCGCCAGCACCACGTCACGCTGCATCCGCAGCCCGCGCCGCAGCGTGTCAGGATGGATCGGCAGGAACGCCCGCCCCGACGGATCGTCCGCGGTCGCTTCCGCCAGTAACTCCAGCGCTGCCTCGAACAGCACCGGATCGCGCCACAGTTCCTCGAGGCTCGCGAACTCCCAACCTGCGCCTGTCGGTGGCGGCGCTGCACGCGATCCAGCTGCACATGGGCCGAGACGCCAGTCCTGTGCACGCCTGACGATCTGGAATCCGCGAGCAGTCAGGAACTTGATCACCGCCGCGTGCCGCGCGGATGTGCGGTGTTGCAGCGTGATGGCATCGCTCGCGACCATATCCTTTACGATTTGCGTGAGCAACACGTCGCCCGCGTGCCTGTTCAGCGCGTCTTCCCCCATGACGAGGTGCAGATCGTAAATGGGGCTGAAGATTGTCTGTGCCGCCGCAGCGTAGGCGATTGGCATTCGTGACGCGGGATCCTCCACGAGATAGGCGCACTGGCGCGCCGCCGGCGCAATAGCTGGTGTGCCACCGAAGCCCAGGCGGCTGGCGAGACTGCAGATGTCGGGGTCGTCATTGATGTTGGCGGACCGAAGGCGGGCTGAGAGCTCCACGATAAAGGCCTCGCCGGCAGTCTGTCGTTGCACGCGAAGGCCGCCCGACAACGCCTGAAGAATATGTCCCCGCATTCGCCGTTTCGCGTGCGCCAGCCGACGAGCGACCGTCGTCACCGGCACACCGAGCCAGTCGGCGATTTCGCCCTGAGTACGCTCGGATCCGTAGAACAGGATCAAAACCAGCCGATCTGAGGGACCGAGCTCCGTGAGTGCCATGCGGACGAGCGCTGCGGCGTCGGCGGCTTCGATGTCCGCCGTGGGAGCAGTTGCCGCAGGCACGTTCTCTGATTCGGACTCCGGCTGCAGATCGAGTCTCTTGGCACGCAGCCGACGATGGCACTGCGTCAGAACCAGTCGGCGGATCCAGCCGGGGAACGCCGCCGTCTCGCGAAGCTGCGCGAGACGTTCCCACGCGACCAGGAACGCGTCCTGCGCCGCGTCTTCTGCCAGGGCGGGATCGCGCAGCTGCGCGCGAGCGCACGCCAGCGCCAGATCCTGGAAACGGCGCACGATTTCCTCGAACGCCTGGTGGCGTGTGGCCGCAGGCGCTGACACATCGCGCGCGACGCCAATCAACGCGTTCAGTGTTTGATCCGTATTTGCCATCTCCCAGCGAGAACGATGGACGCGACAACGAGATGCACGAACTCACTCGTCACCCGGGACGGGCGGTGCTCGACAAGGACATGGGTGCCCATGCCTCCCAACATCACGACGCTGATAATCGCCGCGCCGTACGCTGCGGCGCGCGGCCACAAGAGCAACAGTGCCGCCCAGCCGGCTCTGGCAAACACCATAACGAGCCGGAGGCACACCGCCCAGAGGAGCACCTCGAGGCCGATCCGCAACGCTCGGGATTTCGGGCTCATACAGCGAAGAGCCACGATGGCGCGGTCTCTGACCAGGCCACCAATCTCGGGAATCAGCTTGCAGTCCTTCGAGGCGTGGCGTGAGGGCGCGGGCGAAGGGGGCTAGCGCCGAGCAGGCTGTGGCGCCCAGTTCAGGACGACTGATACCTGCGTCGGCGCCTGAGTATCGGCGGGCGCGACCAGGGCCGTCAAGAAGCGTCCGTCCGGCGACACGTCGTACGGAGTGCCCGACCGGCCGGCGGGAGGCTTCTGAAAGTCGAAGAGCTTGGTGACCGGCCCGAGGGCAAGCGCCGGCGACAGCGTGATCGACGCCGCCATCATCTCGCCCTTGAGGTTAACGTAGTAGAGCTCATGGCTGGCGGCCGGACCCCAGAGGGGAAAACGCCCGCCCTCGAGTGAGATCTTCTCCCGCCGCTGGCTGACATTCGGGAAGGGACGCACGAAGATCTCGAACTGCGCGCCGGCTTCGTCGGACTCGTAAGCAATCCAGTGCCCGTCGGGTGAGACCGTCGCAAGTACTTGGACGGCGGCGAGGTTCAATAGCGGCGCCAGCCGTCCTGGTGCCCTCAGATCGAGGACTGACGTGTCCGTGAAGTCCTCGCTGACGAGCAGCTGATTGCCGTCGGGCGTCATCGACTGCGTCATTTGCAGTCCGGGACCGGCGAACTCCACTCGAGGCTCGCTCGCACCGTCGGCGGCCTGCGAGTAGACGTCGAAGTTGCCAGTCCGATCGGACGCGAAGAACACCCGGTGGCCGTCCCTGCTCCATAGCGGCAAGAGGTCCTCGGTGGGCCCATCGGTCAGCCGCGTCAGGTTCAAGCGGTCGAGCGTCAGGATCCAGATGTCCCGGTTGCTGCGACCACTGATGTCCAGCGCCACGCGGCTTCCGTCGGGCGAAACGCGCGGGTATCCGTAGGGGCCCGGCTCGAGGCCGACGGGTTGCCGCTGTCCGCCGTGATCGATCCACTGCAGCGTTCGCGTGGTACCTGAGGACGAGGAGAGGAACGCCAGCGTGCCGGTCTCGGACAGCGCGAAGTCTGCCGCGCCGTTGTCCGCGGTCGTCGCGACGTCGATGTCATCGAGCGAAACAGGGTCGCCCGACACGCGTTCGGCGGCCGGGTCGAAGCCCACGGTCTTCATCGTCTGGCCGGCGGCATACACCAGGTGACCGGTCACGGCGAACTGGGCGGCGCTGCCTCGCTCGATCACGATCTTGCGTTGAAGCGTCTTCAGGTCGAGCAGCGCGATCTGACAGTCGTTGGCTGTGCCATCCAGCACGACGGTGAAGAGGAGCGATCGGCCGCCCGGCAGGAAGTGCGGCCACGCATAGAGGCGCTCCTTTCGATCGCGATCCGGTCTCGCGAGGAGCCGGGGTGCTTCACCGCTCTGCGAGACCTGAAAGAGCCCTTCCGTCGTGGCGAACACGATCGTCCCGTCCACACCCCAGGCGACGCCGGCGGGCCGCGCGGAGGTCCAGGCCAAGCTGATGGGAGGTCCACCGTCGACGGGCACCTTCACCAGATCCGTCGGGCGGAACACGGTGATCCACTTCCCGTCAGGTGAAAAGACCGGGTTGCTCCCCTGGTCGATCACGGCCGTGGCGTCCTTGCTGTCCATCCGCCTGACAAGGACGCGAGCCTGCGACGCGTAGGCGATGCGCGATCCATCCCGGGACAGAGCCACATGGCGGCTGCCGACCGGCAGGACGCCCGGCGGTTCGACAAACGGAATCGACAGACGAACCGACGCCGTAGGCACCGAGGAGATCGATCGGACGGCGAGGTACCAGCCAAGGAGTCCGGTGAGCGCACTCACCACCAGCGCGCCGCCGGCCCACAGCACGCGTCTCCTTCTCGCCGGCTCGCGCATCTCGTCGTGTGCCAGGGGGGACTCGAGTGCGGCGAGCGCATCCTCGATCTCGATCCGCACATCGCCCATGTGCTGCCGCCGGTGTTTTCGATCCCGCTCGAGACAGCGGCGGACGAGGGTCTGCACGTTCCGCGGCGTAGCCGCCGGCAGCGCGGAGAAGTCTGGCTGCCCTTCGAGCAGCCTCGCCAACGTCTCGGCGGCTGTCTTCCGGCCGAACGGAGAGCGGCCGGTCAGGATCTCGTAGAGCACTGCGCCGAACGACCAGATGTCGGACTGGGGACCCGCACTCTCGCCCCGGGCCTGTTCCGGGCTCATGTAGGCCGGCGTGCCGGCGACGATGCCCGGGTGCGTCGCGATCGCGGTCTCCGCCAGCGCGGCGTCGAACGCAGGCGTCGACACCTTCGCGAGGCCAAAATCCAGGACCTTGACCCGTCCGTCCGGCGTGACGATGACGTTGGCGGGCTTGAGATCCCGGTGGACGATGCCCTTCTCGTGCGCCGCCTCGAGGGCTTCGGCGATCTGCACCGCCAGCTTCAGCGCCTCCTTGACCGGCAAGGGCCCGTGCCGCAGCCGGTCGTCGAGGGTGGCGCCTTCCACGAGTTCGAGCACCAGGAACCGCGTGCCGTCCTGATCCTCGAGGCCATGGATGACGGCGATGTTGGGATGGCTCAACGACGCGAGCAGTTCCGCCTCGCGTTCCAACCTGGCGAGGCGGTCGGGATCCCGGGCCAGCGAATCGGGTAGCGTCTTGATGGCGACATCGCGGCGGAGCCTCGTGTCCCGCGCCCTCCAGACCTCGCCCATGCCGCCGGCGCCAAGGGCCGAAAGGATTTCATACGAGCCTAGACGGGCGCCGCGTGACACCTTCATCCTGGAGTATCGGGCCATGGTAACCCAGACCCCCCTGATGGTTTCCGTGAAGACCGTGGCAGGTTTGTGTCCCTCGGCGGCTGGCGAAGTTCGGAGGCGTGGCCGTTCACGATGGCACCGCAGCGCCTGGCCGCTACGGCGAAGTGGAGATCCCCTACGAGCCGAAACCCCGGCGCAGTTGAGCGACCGATTGCTGAAATCGGAAGCGGTTCAACCGAGTCCGCGCAAAGCAGCGATTCGATTCCTGTCTGCGGTCGGGTCCTTCGGCCCTCGCAAGTGATTGAAAAGATTAGGGAGTTTAGTGGTGAGCCTAACTTTCGCCAGTTGGAACCGCATTGGGCGTTGGCTTCGTCAACTCGATGGTCTCCGTCGCGCTGCGTGAGGGCCCGTCAAGGTGACAGCGCTCGAGCCCCTTTTCCCTCACTGGATTGGCCAGCAAACGCTGCGCCGTGTTTGCCGACACCGTGTGCCCCGCTGCTGCCCAGCCGTATAATCCCAGCACTTGGCCCTGACGCTTGGCACTCGACTCGGCTGCTACGAAATCACCGCGTCGATCGGCGAAGGCGGGATGGGGCAAGTGTTTCGGGCCCGCGACACGAAGCTCAATCGTGATGTCGCGCTGAAGATCCTGCCCGACGCCTTCGCCAGTGATCCGGACCGCCTTGCGCGGTTCACCCGCGAAGCCCAGACGCTCGCCTCGCTGAACCATTCCAACATCGCGCACATTCACGGCCTCGAGGAATCTGGTGAGGTGCGCGCCATCATCATGGAGCTCGTCGAGGGGGAGGTTCTGTCGCAGCGGATCGCGCAGGGCGCCCTTCCACTGGACCAGGCATTGCCTATCGCGAAACAGATCGCGGAAGCGCTCGAGGCGGCGCACGAACAGGGAGTCGTTCATCGCGACCTGAAGCCCGCCAACATCATGGTGCGGTCCGATGGCATGGTGAAGGTGCTGGACTTCGGCCTCGCAAAGGCGATCGATCCTTCGGCCGCATCGAGCGCCGCAGCGGTGAACGCACCCACGGTGACTAGTCCGGCCATGACGGTGCGCGGCGTGATCCTGGGCACGGCCGCCTACATGGCCCCCGAGCAGGCGCGCGGAATGGCAGTCGACAAGCGGGCGGACGTGTGGGCGTTCGGGGTGATCGTCTGGGAAATGCTGACCGGTCGGCACTTGTTCGACGGCGCGACCGTCTCGGATACCCTCGCCTCGGTGTTGAAGACCGAGCCGCAGTGGAATGCGCTTCGCCCCGACACGCCTACATCCGTCCGCCGCCTCCTGCGACGTTGCCTGGAAAAGGATCGACGGCGCCGGCTCGCGGATGCCGCCGATGCGCGGCTGGAAATAGACGACGCTCTCAGCGGCGCGCATGGAGATGTGCCTCTTGCCCTGGCCGTCTCGCGCAGGCGTGGGTTGCTGGTGTGGGCCTCCGCCCTGATGCTTGCCGGACTCACTGTGGGTGCAATCGTCGCATGGGCCGCGCGCCCCGCGCCCGTCGCTCGGGAGACGACCCGCTCGCTCGTGAGCGTAGCGCCCACCGAGCAGCCAGTTGGAGTGAATCCCCTGGAGCAACGGCTGGGAGAGCCGCGGCCGACACGAACCTCGCTTTCCCTTTCGCCGGACGGGAAGACGCTGGTCTTCGGGGCGATCTGGGGTGGCGTTCAACAGCTGTACGCGCGCGCGATGAACCAACTCGGGGCGACACCGATTGCGGGCACGAGCGGCGCGCAGAATCCCTTCTTCTCGCCCGACGGGCAATGGGTCGGCTTCTGGTCAGCGGGCAAACTTCAGAAGGTACCTCTCGCCGGCGGCCCTGCGGTCCAGCTCTGCGATGCCGCAGCGATCTTCGGGGCCAGTTGGGGCAGCGACGACACCATCGTCTTTGCGACTGCCCGGAACGGCGGCTTGTGGCGCGTGTCGGCGGCTGGCGGCACACCGCAGGCACTCACGACGCCTCAGGAGGGCGAGTACAGTCACCGGTTACCCCACGTGCTGCCCGGGGGCCGCGCCGTCATCTTCACGATGTCAAAGGGGGCTCGGCGGTGGGACAACACGCAGGTCGTCGTGCGGTCCCTGACAACCGGGCAGCAATCCGTGCTCATCGAAGGCGGCGCCGATGGGCGCTATGTGCCGACTGGTCACCTCGTCTACGTTCGACTCGGAACGCTGATGGCCGCACCATTCGACCTTGATCGACTGGCCGTGACGGGCGGCGCTATCGGTGTGGTTGACAATGTGATGCAGGCCGCGAATCCGAACCTCAGTGACCTGGAGAACACGCTTGCCGGGCAATTCACCGTTTCCGAGACGGGTGCGCTCGTCTATGTGACGGGCGGCGTGCTGCCTGGGGCTGAACGCGTGCTCGCGTGGGTGGATCGGAAGGGGCGCGTCCAGACGCTCGAGGCGCCGCCGCGCTCGTATTCGACGCCCCGCCTGTCGTCCGACGGGCGCTACATCTCGGTCACCGAACAAGACACCCGTGTCGTGTGGCGCTACGACATTGCACGCGGCGCGCTCAATCCGATCACGGTTGAGGGGCAAAGCGCCTTCAGCTTGTTTGCGCCGGACGGGAAGCGAGTCGTCTTCCGCTCGGGCTTGGCCGGGGGTGAAGGCAACCTGTATTGGAAGGCCGCCGACGGAACCGGGGGTGCCGAACGCCTCGCGACCAGCACGCGCAGCCAAACACCGGGCTCCTGGTCGCCCGACGGGACGACGCTCGCCTATGTCGAGGAGGGACCGTCCTCGGGGGTCTTTCAGTTCGATATCTGGGGCTTGTCGATCGCGGATCGGAAGACTCGGCCGATCGTCCAGACGGCCTCCAACGAAATGTCGCCTGAGTTTTCGCCGGACGGCAACTGGCTGGCTTATGTTTCGAATGAATCCGGCCGCAATGAAGTGTACGCGCAGCCCTATCCAGGCCCGGGCGAGCGTCACCTGATTTCAAACAACGGCGGCGAACAGCCCGCCTGGGGCGCCGATGGCCGCGAACTGTTCTATGTGCAACCCGACTACGGCACCCGACTGCTGCAAACTTCTCGCTGTCCGCATCAGCGCGCCCGAAATTCCAGGCGGAGATACCACATAGGTGTTCGAACACGCCGATCTGGCCATCGCGTGGGGACGTAGCTATGACGTGTCGCCGGATGGACAGCATTTTTTGATTGCGCTGACCAAGGACCGACCGACCGATCTGGCGCCCACTCAGATGATCGTCGTGCAGAACTGGTTCGATGAACTGAAGCGCCTCGTACCTGTTCGGTAGATTTCAGCAGAGGATGCTCTCGCGCGGCATTGGCGCTCGCAAGATCAGGGCTTTAGCCTGGGTGTGGCCCGCAGCGCTTCCGATGGCGCGAGCGGCTGCTCAGGCACGCTGTCGACGCTGCGTTAAGAGCAATCGAGTGAACCGTCCAACTCCGAGGTCGAAACCGACGATTGCGAGATGTCGGGCGCGGACGACGCGGTAAGCTGAAACGAATGGCAAGCCGGATCAAGGCGCCGCTTGCCGTGTGTGGTGAGAGTCGTGCGTTGTGAGCTTCAAGCCGCGCCGAGATTACGCATGTGAACCCCGTGTGAAACCTGGACGGCTGCGGCCCGCTACGGAGCACGTACACGCCGCCAGGCGACGGCGTCACGCAGGGACACAGTCCTGTCGCTAAGGAAAACTGTGGAAATCTGAAAGGTCGCCGACCTCAGATCGACGCTATTGCTACAGTGTGCGTTCTGAGGAAGCGCAGATTCTGCGGTCCACGTTCGTGGCAACCCTTCGAGTGCCAGAGGGGCTCTGCGTCTGGCGAAGCCAGCCGTAGCTCACAGCGAGCGCTAGAGGTCCGCCTTCGCCGAAGGCTCCGGCGGACAGCCTCCGCGACAAACGCGAGCGGAAGCTGGTGAGCCGGACAGGAATCGAACCAGCCATCGAAAGGGCGCGCACTACGGGACGCGGCGGGCGCCAACGAACCGATTCGCCCAGTACCGCGAACCCATGCGCTCGACGCGGACGACGCCGGACGAACTCGGGCGCGTGCACGAAGCTGTCGCCGCCAACGGCAATGCCGACGTGCGAGGCGCCCGGGCCGTCGGTCGAGAAGAACAGCAGGTCGCCCTCGCGCACGTCCTCCGGCCGCACCGACGTTCCCTCGTCGAACTGATCCCTGACGCTCCGCGGCAGCTTCACGCCGTGGCGTGCAAAGACGTACTGCGTGAAGCCGCTGCAGTCGAACCCGCCGGGGTCGGCGCCGCCGTTGCGGTAGCGCACGCCGCGCAGGTCGAGGGCTGTGCCGACGAGGGCGTAAGCATCGGGCGGAGTGACCGTCCCGCCTCGACGGCCGTGGCGTCGGCGGGCGCCTCGCCGCGGGACGCGAACCGGCGGTCGGGAAGGGCTTTGGGACCGACCCGGTCGAGGCGCACCCGCCGGAGAACAGCCCGAAGGCCCCAGGGCGACTGCCCAAACCATCCCTGCGCGTAGTTTCTCCATCCGTGCTCCAACTTCCCGGACAGGCCGCCGCACCGCCGCGGTGAGCTAACTACAGATTTGCGTGATGTTTACGGCGTTGCTCGCTTGACACGCCGGCTGAGGCTCGTGCAATATTTCGAGTCGGTCCTGAATGGAGCAGACGCTTCTCCTCAACGCGTCCTACGAGCCACTCAAGATTGTCCACTGGCAGAAGGCCATCACCCTATGGTGCCAGGGCAAGGTGGAGGTGGTCCGCGAGTACGACCGCGAGATTCACTCCGTCTCGATCACGTTCAAGCTGCCGGCCGTGATTCGCCTGCTCCGCTACGTCAAGATCAAGCGGCGATTCGACTACGTGCCGTTCTCGCGCGCCAACATCTACGCCCGCGACGAGCACGCGTGCCAGTACTGCGGCGACGAGTTCCCCACCAGTGATTTGACGTTCGATCATGTCCTGCCGGTCGCCCAGGGCGGCCGGAAAGACTGGGAGAACATTGTCACGTGCTGTGTCACCTGCAACCGCCGGAAGGGCGGCCGCACGCCGTCCGAGGCGGGTATGCGTCTGCTCAAGCCGCCGCATCGTCCCGACCCGAAGTCGATCAAGATTACGTTCGCCATCCGGACTGCTCCTGAGAGCTGGCGCGACTACCTCTACTGGAACGTCGAGCTCGACGATACGTAGAATTCTGAAGTCTGACGTCTGAAGTCTGTTGATTCTTCAGACTTCAGCCTTCTTACTTCAGACTTCATGCTGTCAGCATCCCGCGTGACCGCCGTCCAGCCGAGCCGGGCCATCGAGGGCGGGCGGATAATCATCCACGGTTCCGGCTTCGAAATCGACCAGCCGCACCTCCCCGACGTCCGGGTCGGCAACCTTCCCGCACGGGTCGTCTACGCGTCGCCGACGCGCCTCGCGGTCATCGTGCCGGCCGGGATCGCCGAGAGCGGACGCGTATCTGTCCAGATTGCCGGCGTGTCCGACGAGTCGGCGTTCGTTGAAATCGCGGCGCCGCTGGCGACCGGCCTGCACCAGGTGGACAACCCGGTGTTCGACACGGCCGGCAACCTCTACGTCACCTACAGCGGCACGCGTGGCCAGCAGGTGCCCGTCTCGATTTTCCGCGTGCGCCCGAATGGCACGCGCGAAACCTTCTCGCAGGGCATCGTCAACCCGACGTCGATGGCGATCAATCCGTCCGGGCAACTGTATGTGTCGAGCCGCTTCGAGGGCACCGTCTATCGGCTGAACGACGACGGCTCGGCGGAAGTCTTCGCGACCGATCTCGGCGTGGCGAGCGGGCTCGCGTTCGGGCGCGACGGCACCCTGTTTGTCGGCGACCGGACCGGCACGATCTTCAAGGTGCATCGCGACGGCAGCGCGAGCCCGTTCGCGACGCTCCCGGCCAGCGTCGCCGCCTTCCATCTCGCCATCGCCGAGGACGACACGCTGTTTGTCTCGGTGCCGACGCTGGCGCCGTACGACACCGTCTACCGCATCGATCGCGCCGGCCATGCGTCGGCGGTGACGACGCGGTTCGGCCGCCCGCAGGGGATCGCGATCGATCGCCGCGGCACGCTGCACGTCGTCGAAGCGCTCGCCGGCGAGAGCGGCCTGTATCGCGTGCCGGCGCACGGCGATCCGGAGCTCGTGCTGGCGGGCGCGGGCCTGATCGGCGTCGCGTTCGACCCGCGCGGCGGCACCGTCGTGTGTTCAAATGAGACCGCGTACCGGCTGGCCGCGTAGCCCGGCCTGAAGGCCGGGCCTACAAAGGCCGGGCCTACACATGTCACAACTCTTCCAGCGCAAACCGATCGCCAGCCTGTTGCACGACGCCGAAACGGGTCCGGCGCTGAGGCGCGTGCTGGGCGCGGGCGACCTGGTGATGCTCGCGATCGGCGCCGTCATCGGCGCCGGCATCTTCTCGTCGATCGGCACGGCGGCGGCCGGCGAGACGCTGCCGTCGGGCCAGATCGTCCGCTACGGCGCCGGGCCCGCGCTGATTCTTTCGTTCCTCCTCCTCGGGCTGGTCTGCGGCCTCGCGGCGCTCTGCTACGCCGAGCTCGCCGCGATGATCCCGCAGGCGGGCAGCGCCTACGCCTATTCGTACGCCACGCTCGGCGAGCTGGTGGCGTGGATCATCGGCTGGGACCTGATCCTCGAATACGCGGTTGGCAACATCGCGGTCGCGATCGCCTGGAGCGGGTACTTCTCGTCGCTGCTGTCCGCCTTCGGCATCCACCTGCCGGAGTTCCTGACGCACGGCTACCGGACCGCGCTGCTCAGTTCCAATCCCGAGATCCACGGGTTGCTGCAGACCGCGCCGCAGGTGGCCGGGATTCCGATCCTCTTGAACATCCCGGCCTTCGTCATCGTGATGCTGATCACGTGGCTCCTGTACATCGGCGTCAAGGAGAGCGTGCGCGCCAACAACGTCATGGTCGTCGTCAAGCTGCTGGTGCTCGGCCTGTTCATCGTGCTCGGGGCGGCGCACATCAACGCCGACAACTTCGTGCCGTTCGCGCCGAACGGCTGGCGCGGCATCCACCAGGGTGCGGCGATCGTGTTCTTCGCGTACATCGGCTTCGACGCGATTTCCACCGCCGCTGAGGAGACGCGCGATCCGCAGCGCAACATGCCGATCGGCATCCTCGGCGGGCTGGCGATCTGCACGGTGATCTACGTCGTTGTCGGCATCGTCGCAACCGGGCTGGTGCCGTATCAGCAGCTGCGCGCGTCCGACCCGCTGGCCGAGGCGCTGCGGCTCGCGGGGCTCCCGACGGCGAGCGCCATCGTGGCGTTCGGCGCCGCCGTGTCCCTCACTGCGGTCCTGCTCGTCTTCCAGTACGGCCAGCCGCGGATCTTCTTCGCGATGGCGCGCGACGGCCTCCTGCCGGCGTGGGCCTCGCGCGTGCACCCGCGCTATCGGACGCCGCATGTGACGACGGTCGTCACCGGGCTGGTGGTGGCGGTGGGCGCGCTGTTCATGGACGAGAACGAGATCTACGACCTGACAAACATCGGCACGCTGTCGGCATTCGCGATCGTCTGCATCGGTGTGCTCGTGCTGCGGTCGACCGACCCGGAACGGCCCCGTCCGTTCCGCGTTCCAGCTCTCCCGCTGGTGTCAATCGCCGGCGCGGCCGCCTGCGTCTACATCATGCTCGGGCTGCCGCGGCACGCGTGGGAGCGTTTCGGCATCTGGCTCGCGCTGGGGCTGGTGATCTACTTCGCGTACGGGTTCTCGCACAGCCGCCTGCGGCGCGATCCGACGACAATGCGGGCCGGCAATCCTTGATGGCCGCGGCAGTACCGCCGCCATGAGGTCCTCTCGCCGGGGGTGTCAGGAATCCCGGCTCCCGGCGACTACCTTCACATGAGTGCGCGTGCGCCCAGCGGCCGCCCCGTCGGGGAACCCTCTCCGGCGCTGCGGCAGAGTCCGGACGATCTCTACGCGAGCGCCATCGCCGAATTCGGGCCGGCGATCGCGCGCCTGGCGGCCGCCTGTGAACGGGACCGGGGCCTGCAACAGGACCTGCTGCAGGACATTCATGTCGCGGTCTGGCGCAGCTTCGCCACCTTCAGGAATCAGTGCTCGCTCCGAACCTGGGTCTACCGTGTTGCGCACAACGCGGCATCGACCTTCGCGCGCCGTCATCGCAAATTCCGGCGCGCGCACCTGGTCAGCCTCGAGCAGCTCGATGAGCGGCCTGAGGAATCGCCTCTCGAGCGCCTGCACGACGAAGCGGCCGTCACCGAACGGCTGCGCAAGCTGATCCGGCAACTCAAACCGATCGATCGGGACGTGATCCTGCTCTACCTGGAGGGCATGGACGCGGCGTCCATCGGCGACGTGCTCGGCCTGTCGCCCGACAACGTCGCGCAGAAGGTTCACCGCACCAAGAAGGTGCTGCAGCGCCGCTTCGAATTGGTCAGCGGCAGTGCGGGCCTTTAGGCCCGCTCCACAGCGGAGGTCGAGATGACGTCGAGCCATGACAAACAGCTTCGTGAGATCTGGGCCGGTCAGGCCGTTCCGGCATTGCTGATGACGCCCGAGCAGCTCCGCGCGCGGGCCGAGCATCTCGAGGCATCCATTCGCGGCCGGAACCTGCGGGACCACCTGTGCTTCGTGCTGGTGGCCTTCGGGTTTGGGTTCGGTGCCGTCACGCTCCGCGGCCTGTTGACTCGCCTCGGGTGCCTCTTGCTGGTCGGCTGGGCCCTGCTGTCTATTTACTGGCTACGCCGCTATGGCGCCATGGCGGTCGCGTCCGGCGCAGCCGATTCGCACGCGCTCATCGAAGGTCAGCAACGGCAGCTCGAGCGCCAGCGGGACATCGCGCTTTCGTGGCCATGGGGCATCGGTCTGGCCATTCCAGGCCTGGTGCTCTACAGCATCGGAATGGCATGGGGCCCCCAGCCGGTCGACTGGTCAATCTCTGCCGCGCTGGTGGGAGTGTTCATGTTCATCTACATCGCGATCGTCATCTATGGCAAGGCGCTCGCCGGGCGATGGGAGCGAGAGATCGACGTCCTACGGGCAATGAAGCACGACGTCGGCTAAGAGTGGCCGCGAGAAACTCAGCTAGCCGGTCCTTGATCAGCGTTCGGCGCCGAGGACTTCGATGAGCGACATCGGGTCGACTCGCGCTCCATCGAGGCGCACGCTCCAGTGCAGGTGCGGTCCGGTGGCACGGCCGGTGGCGCCGACTTCTCCCACGACATCGCCCGGCTTTACTGCGTCTCCCACACGCACGGCGATCTTCGACAAGTGGGCGAGGACGGAAACCAACCCGAGCCCGTGGTCCAAGGCGACCGTCCGGCCGGTGAAGAAGAGATCGTCGGCCAATACGACGACGGCCGCTGCCGGAGAAGCGATCGGAGTACCGGGTGGTGCGCGGAAGTCGACGCCGGCATGAGGGCTGCGCGACTGTCCGTTGAAGATGCTGCGCGCGCCGAACGTGTCTTGCGGCGCGGCGGCGATCGGCGCTACGAACCGTCCGGGAAGCGACTGCCCCGTCGTGGTCCTGAAGAGCGCCTCGAGCCGTGCGGCGTCGGCAGCGATGCGTTTGATTTCGTCGGCTGGCGGCTCTACGTAAACTGGAGCGACCTGAAGGCGACGCGTGGGAAACCGCCTGGCGGCGACGGCGAGCGGGTGTGTCGCGGCCAGCGGCCGCGCGTCGGCCGATTCGGCTGCGACCTGAACTGGATACGTTCCCGGGGCAGTTTCGAGATCGATACCAATCAGACCCGACCACGCGGCGCCAGCCCGAATCGGAACGAGCGGGATCTCGCGATCGAACACCCGCGCGGCGGCAGTCCGCCCGGACGCCTTGCACGTGCACGACACGTCCAGTCGCACGACGGCACCGGGCTGAATCGCTCGGGCGCGTACCGAGACTGTGAGCTCCGAAGCGGTCTGCGGCAGCGCCAGGCCGCGCGCCCCCGCGCCGACCGCCACCGACAGCGCGAGACATCCAATCCAGGAACGCCTCATGAGTGAACCCGGTTCGTCTCGCTGCATCATCTGATTATGGCGTGATCGCAGGCTCTCAGTTTGTTTTGTTCCCCTACAGATCTCGAAGATTGGCCGCGGTGACGAGCTTCCACAGCCGGGGAGCGCCGGTCCCGTCCAGCTCGATGAGATACAGCTCGTCGTTGTCCTGCGTGATCGCTCGCGTGTCGTCCAGCGAGAGACCGAGCAGAATCTGGAGGATGGCCTGGTTGGTGCCGCCGTGGCCGACTATGAGAATCGCCCCGGAGGGATGCTTGGTCCGAATCGCTAGAAGCGCCGCGCGGACCCGATCGGTGAACACGACCCACGACTCTC
This sequence comes from uncultured Acidobacteriota bacterium, assembly GCA_963825245.1. Classification (GTDB taxonomy): domain Bacteria; phylum Acidobacteriota; class Vicinamibacteria; order Vicinamibacterales; family CAVVIG01; genus CAVREM01. Next base: position 417,927 of record CAWGSJ010000002.1, on the reverse strand, counting down.
CACCGTCCAGCGTGTCCTGCGGCTCCCATCGCCGCCGCTGGAACTCGGGGCCGGTATCCGGCGCGTTGCTCAACAGGCCTTCGAACTTTCCGAATCGGCGTTCGCCCAGGCCGGCCAAACTGGTGAGCGGCACCTGCCCGCGCACGATCTCCGCGGTCTCGCGGCTCCGGCTGAGGGTGCTGGAGAAGACCGCATCGAAGCGCACATCCTTCAGGTGATCCTTGAGCGCGGCCGCCTGCTGCCGCCCGGTGGCGTTGAGCGGTATGTCGGTGCCGCCCTGCATGCGTCCTTCGACGTTCCAGTCGGTCTGGCCGTGGCGGGCGAGATAGATGCGCAGCGTGGCCGGTGCGCTCGCGCGCGTCTGGCCGGCGGCGCCGAGGATCGACGACGGGAGGCCGAGCCCGCCGGCAAGCAGGGCGAGGGCGAGCGTGAATACCATGCGGCGGGGTGAGAATGACGTCATCGATTTGGGATTGTACTCATGCATAGAGTTTGACTGGGCAGCGTCGCGGGTTTGGAGATAATGACTGCCACCTGGAGGGCCCGATGTCCCTGTTGAAACCGATCGCGCTCGTAACGACGCTGGCTGCCTTGTCGCCGCTGCCGGTCTGGGCGCAGCGCGTCCCCGAGGCCCGGCTGCTGCCCGTGCCGGCGTCGGAGTGGACCGACGCCCATCGTGAGGCGCTGGGCGCGCGTGCCCGCGGCGACGACACGCTCGACGTCTTTCAGACCTGCCTGAGAAATCTCGACCTGTGCCGCAACTGGATGGCGTTCACGAACTACATCCTGAGCGACCGCAGCAGCATCACGCCGCGCGATCGCGAGCTGCTAATCCTCCGCACCGGCTATCTGTGCCGATCGGACTACGAATGGGCCCAGCACGCGGCCCTCGGCCTGCGCATCGGCCTGACGAACGAGGAGCTCACGCGCATCACGCGCGGACCGGACGCCGCCGGCTGGACGCCGGCCGACGCCACGCTTCTCCGTGCCGCCGACGAGCTCCATCGCGACCAGCACATCAGCGATACCACCTGGACGCGTCTGCGGGAGCGCTTCGACGACCGCCAAATGATGGACATCATCTTCACGGTCGGGCAGTACACGATCGTGTCGATGTATCTCAACAGCGCCGGCGTCCAGCTCGAGAAGGGCCAGACCGGCATTCCCCGGTGATGCCGGGCGGGGCTAAGGAGTGTGATATGCCGGTGGTTTGGTCGATGCGGCAGCTCGAACGCGACCTCAAGCTCAATACTCCACGCCTGGAATCGCTGCAGTGAAGGGAAGCGAAACGAGAAACACGTCTCGCTGGGGCAATGACGCCAGGTTAAAGCTTCGCCATCTGAATCGCGCCTTTCTGGGCAGGGGGTCCCGGAACCGGTTCGCTTGAGCTGTTCTCGTCGCGGTTTGCGCAGTAGGGGTCAGGAGGACAGTCGCCGCCATGCCGATCATCGATCTCGTCGATCATCGCGACACCGTGGTCTCGTCAGCGCCGCCGCCGCTTCTCGAGTACCCGCTGTTCCCGGTCGCGACTCACAAATTCATCGTTCTCTCGCTCTGCAGCTTCGGCCTGTACCAGTTTTACTGGATCTATCAGAACTGGAAGCGCCTCAAGAGAGCGTCGGGCGAACGCCTGAGTCCATTCTGGAGACTGTTCTTTGCACCCATCTGGAACTTTTTCCTGTTCAGAAGCATCGGTGATGTGGCAACGGAGGCTGGCGTGCCGTATGGCTGGAGTTGGCACGCGCTTGCGCTCACGTGGCTCGTCCTGAGCGGGCTGACGCAGCTGCCCGGCCCGTGGGGGCTGATTGGCTTTGGATCCCTCGTCGCCATCATTCCAGTGCAGCGAACGGCGCAGCAGGTGAACGATCGATACTCGCAAGGTGTCGCGGAGTTGGGGAACCGCTCGTATGGAGCGGCGAATGTCGTCTGGATCCTGGTAGGCGGGCTTCTTCTGATCCTGAGTGTGATCGGGACGTTCATGCCTCCCGAGTGAGCGCTTGGCGCCAGCCAACTTTTCTCCTTGCCGGCCCGTCAAACATATCTCTATCCTCGACCGCGCGTCATAAGGGAGTCGTATGCTGCAGGACCTTCGCTTCGGTCTCCGGATGCTGGGCAAGCAGCCTGGCTTCACCGCCCTTGCCGTCCTGACGCTGGCGCTCGGCATCGGCTCGACGGCCGCCGTTTTCAGCCTGATCGAGGGCGTCCTGCTGACGCCACCTCCCTACAACGATCCACAACAACTCGCCCTGATCCAGTCCGTTCGGACCGACGGTCAGTCCTCGACCGGCGTCCGGCGCTGGCCGGCGCAGCAGTGGATGGAATGGCAGAAAGAGGCCGGCTCGTTCGAAGGCATTGCGGCGTACGGCTGGACGTTCAATTTTCTCGTCTCGGAAGAGGGCAGTGAGTCGCTCGAGGGCATGGTCGTCACACGAGACTACTTTCGCGTGCTCGGCGTGCAGCCGGTGCTCGGGCGGACGTTCCTGGATTCGGAAACCGGTTTTCCGGCCGCGCCGGTAATTGTCATCGGACACGACCTGTGGCAGCGGAAATTCAATGGCGACCCGGACATCGTCGGCAAGCCGCTGCGGATGAGCCGCCGCGAGGTCCCACCAACGATCGTCGGGGTGATGCCGCCTGGCATTCGCTTTCTGCCGTCGCCGGCGACCGCTCAGGAGCCGAACTACAACGTCAATAGCCACGTCGACTTTTGGATGCCGGCCACGCCGAACCCGGAACGGCTCAAGCAGTCGACCTGGGATCTGGTCGCCCGCCTCCGAGGCGGTGCGCCACTCGACCAGGCCCAAACCGAGCTGCGGCTCCTGGCGGCACGGCAGGCGGAGGCCGATCCCGACTTCGGCGGAATCAGTCCGCGGTTGCAGCCGCTCCAGGTTGAAATGAACGGCGACGGCCGCCGCATTCTGCTGCCGCTGCTGGGCGCTGCGGCGATCGTGCTGTTGATTGCCTGCGGAAATGTCGCGGCGCTGCTGCTGGTGCGCGGGCTTCAGCGTCAGCCTGAGTACGGCGTGCGCACCGCGCTGGGCGTGGGACGCCTTGCGCTGTTCCGTCAGGCCGCCGCGGAAAGCCTCTTGCTCGCGTTCGGCGGCGGCGCGCTCGGGGTGGGGCTGGCGTTCATGATCGTGACGCTCATGAAAGCCATCGGCGGACACGCGATTCCACGCCTTGATGCGGTGTCAACCGGTTGGCCGGTGCTGGCGTTCGGCTTCAGCGGAGCGATCCTGGCGGCGGTACTGGCTGGCCTGGTGCCCGCGATCCGCGCCTCGCGCCTCGATCCCATGGCGATCCTCAAGAGTGCCGGGCCGAAAACGAGCGCGGGACGCGTCGAACGGCGCCTGCTGGCCGGCGTCACGATCGCACAGACGGCGCTAACGCTCGCGCTGCTCGTCGGTGCAGGGCTGTTGATCCGTACGATGATGAACGTCTCGAAGGTGGCGTCCGGTTATAGCGTCGACCACATCCTGTCGATGACCGTGACGGCGGTTCAAGGCGATTGGATGGGCTTTCATACGCGTGCGCTGGAACGCGTCTCGACCCTGCCTGGCGTCGAGGGCGCGGCCTTCGCGTGGGGCGTGCCGCTCACCGGCAACAACTGGCCCGGCTCGGTCGACCTCGAAGGGCAGCCGCCCCCAACCAGGGCGGCCGACCGGCTGGCGATGCCCCTGCGATCGGTCACGCCGGGGTATTTTTCGCTGCTCGGGTTGAGCCTGATCGAAGGGCGCGACTTTCGGAACACTGATGTCCGCGAAGCCCCGCGGGTGGCCATCGTCAACCAGTCGCTGGCGGAGAAGTACTTCAAGGGCACCACGGCCATCGGAAAGAAAATCTGGCTATCCACGAGGGACAATCCGTCGGCCGAGATCGTCGGCATCGTCATGAATGGACGCACGAACGATTTGACCCGTGTCGCCGAACCCGAGATCTACATGTCACTGTGGCAGCGATCCGCGTTCTCCAAGGATCTGATTGTCCGGACTGCCGGAGATCCCCGTTCGATCGCGGCCGCCGTCCAGCGTGAGCTGCGAACCGTCGATCCGACCGCTGCCACGGAAAACGTCAAGACGATGGAGCAGATCCGCGACGATTCGCTGGCATCGCGCACGTTCGCCATGCAGCTGCTCGTGGGGTTCGCCGTCATCGGCACGCTCCTGACCGTGGTCGGGATCTATGGCGTATTGTCGCTGTCGGTCGCATCACGCCGCCGCGAAATCGCCATCCGCAGCGCGGTGGGCGCGCAGCGCGGTGACATCCGTTCGCTGATTCTGACGGACGGACTTCGCTTGATCGCAGGCGGGGTCGTGAGCGGGATCGCCGCGGCATTCGTCCTGTCGCGAGCACTGCGGGCGTTTCTGTTCGAAGTCGAGCCGACGGATCCGGTCATGCTGGCGACGGCCGGCGTCCTGTTCGCGGTGATCGGGATGCTGGCCTGCTGGATGCCAATGCGGCGTGCCACAGAGGTGGCTCCGCTCGAAGCGCTCCGCTACGACTGAGACCGGACTCCTCGACGGCCGAAGCGCACTGCGCGCCCCGGCCGCCTTCGAAGCCGCGTCATTCGACGCGCGCCAGCTTGATCGTCACGGGAGCGGGGTTCGGGCCCGAGTGCGTACGGACCTGCGTCAGCGTCAGGGTGTCGCCGTTTCGCTGATAGGTATAGGCGCTTGTTGCGCCGAAAGTCATTGCCGCGGGATTCTTCGCCACGAGTGCCTGCATCGTGACGACGTTGCCACTCAGGTCGAACGTGCCGGCCTCGCCGACGAAGGGACTCCATGCCGCGCGCAGTTCGTCCGCAGATGCCGACGCCGGATCCTTCAGGACCGGCCGCGGGCCTTCAGCGTGCACCTCGACCCGGCTGTAGTGCCTCCCGTGAAAGATCGCCAGCGTCGCACCTGGCCTGAACGTCTGAGGCGTCGGACCTGCGACGACAACCTCCACCGTTCGCCACACCCCTTCGAACGCTGATCGTGAGTCGTTGGCGGTCAGCGCCACGACTGTGGCGAGAATCGCGCTCACGACTGTCAAGGACGCCAGAACCTTCAAATGCTTCGTCATGGAACCCTCCTTCGGTTTTGTGGATGGACGGTCTCGACGTCCACTCGCAATTCGAGTTTCCGCTTCGGCTTGCGAGCGCTCAAGCGTCATCAGGCGTCGAGCCGCCGATGGCGTCTAATGGCGCACCTGCGGCGAGCCCGCGCTATCCTGTCGATGCCATGAGTGACGCCCCGGAAGGTCCGCCGCCTAAAGACGGGGGTGAGCGCCGCCGGCTCGATTCCTGGAAGGAAATCGCCGCGTATCTCGGACGAGGCGTCCGTACAGTTCAACGCTGGGAGCGCGAAGAAGGCCTGCCCGTCCATCGCCTGGCCCACGCCGAGCGCGGCAGCGTCTTCGCCGATCCGGCGGAGCTGACCGAGTGGTGGAAGAGCCGTCAGATCGCGCCCGCCGTCAAACCGCCGCAGGCAGACACCACGGTCGATGAACCGCGTCTACAGCGCGTGACGAGTACCGACCGCGGCCACGTTCTGGCCGGCGCTGTCGTCGGACGCGCGCATGGTCGTCTACGTGTCGGATGCGGGACGGGACGGTGCCACACCGCAAGTCTGGCTGCAGCAGGTGGGCGGCGCCGCCGTGCAGCTCACGACGGGCATGCGCGAGTGCGCGGAACCGACATTTTCTGCCGACGACACCCGCGTGATCTTCACCGCCGCGGCCGGCTCGACCCAGCATGTGTATGAGATGCCGGCCCTTGGCGGACAGCCGCGGGTCTTGAAGCGTGCGGCGCGAAACGGACGGTTCTCGCCCGACGGCAAGTGGCTCGTGTATCTCGCGCTCGATTCGCAGGACGCGGTCCGGCTCGTATCAGGCGGCGGCGAAGAACGCGTGCTGCCCACGGGCCTCGTGGATATCTCGTTCGCGACCTGGTCGGACGACTCTCGCCATCTGCTCGTCGTCGGTCATCCAGATGCCTCGGCTGACCACGATTGCTGGATCGTGCCGGTGGATGGCGGCGTGCCGGTCGATACCGGCGTGCTGCGGCAGGCGCGACAGCGAGACCTGGTCGTCATCTCGATGTCGACCGCCTGGACGGGCGATTCGATCTTCTTCATGGCGGCAGGACGGCAAGGCATCCACGTGTGGCGGCAACGCGTCTCGCCGGCGACGTTCGAGCCCAATGGCCCGCCGGAGCTCATGACGCCAGGGGGCGAGTCCGCGTTCTTCCCGACGGTGTCTCGCCAGCGACTCGGCTTCGTCGGTGTGCACACGGATTCGAACATGTGGTCGGTCGGGATCGACGCAAGCACCGGCAAGGCCGAGGGCGCTCCTCGACGTCTGACACGAGGCACTGGCTTCGTCAATCATTTCTCCGTGTCTCGTGACGGGAACGCGCTCGCGTATTTCGCTGCAGGATCGAGCGGTGTCGAACTGCGCGTCAGGGATATGCAGCGCGGCACCGATGCGATCCTCGACAAGGAGGGCGGCGTCAATCGCGGCTTTCCCGTGATCTCGCTCGACGGCAAACGGATCGCGTTCGGCACGATCGTTCCGGGACCACCCGTCCGGCGTCCGGTGTTCGTGGCGGATCTCGCGGACGGAGCGTCCCGGCAGATTTTCGAAGACTGCGGCGGCCGTGGACGGCTCTGGCTCGACGATGATCGGCTGCTGGCCGAGACCTTCGGTTCGGGACTGAATACGTTTGTCATCCTCGACACGCGCAACGCCACCCAGCGCCCGCTCCTGTCGTCAGGCGACCGCCGATTGTCGAACCCCCGTCTCTCGCCCGATTCCCAGTGGCTGGCGTTCGACGCCACACCGCCCGGTGGATCTCCCTCGGTGCTCGTCGCGCGTCTCGACGATGGTCACGCGGCGGACGAAACGGATTGGGTACGTGTTGAATACTGCGGCAAGCCACCCTTTCTGGTCGCGAGACGGACGCTTGCTGTATTACCTGCCGACGACGCCGACGGTTGATATCCGAAACCGAGTGGTCGCTCGAGCCTTCGATCCTCGCGACGGACGCGTGGGTGCAGAGCCGATCGACGTGCTCACGCTGTCGGAAACCATCGTGCCGGCGATGATTTCCTCTGCCGCGCCGATCATCGCAGGCGATCAGATCGTGTTCCTGCTCGGCAACTATCGCGGCGACATCTGGATGCTCGATCTGCCGGCGGCCGGATAGGACGTGGCATTGATGGGGCCGGCCTGAAGGCCGGCACTACAACACGGCGGGCCTGGAAGGCCCGCCCTACACGGAATGCGCTAAGATCGTGGTTTCGACGCACCAACGGGACCAGGACTGTAGAAGCTGTCTCAATACTCAACTGACCTGCGCCGCGAGCGAGCGCGCGAGCGAGCCACGCGAACGGAGCGCGCCGGCGTAGCGGCGCGCGAGAGAGCGTGTGGGGGAGTCCGAGGGGCGAAGCCCCTCGGCTAAACAATGGCGCACGACTGGATAGCCGTTCGCGGCGCGCGCGTCCACAACCTCAAGAATATCGACGTCGACATCCCCCGCCATCGCCTGGTGGTCATCACCGGGCTGTCGGGCTCGGGGAAATCGTCGCTTGCCTTCGACACGATCTACGCCGAGGGGCAGCGGCGCTACGTCGAGTCGCTGTCCGCCTACGCCCGGCAGTTCCTCGAGCAGATGGAGAAGCCGGACGTCGACCTGATCGACGGCCTCTCGCCGGCGATTTCCATCGAGCAGAAGACGACCGGCTCGAACCCGCGCTCGACGGTCGGCACGGTGACCGAGATTTACGACTACCTGCGGCTGCTGTTCGCCAGCATCGGCGTGCCGCACTGCCCGAACTGCGGCAAGGAGATCGCCAGCCAGTCGCTCGAGCGCATCGCCGACATGGTGATGCTCTACCCGCAGGACGCGCGCATCAACGTCCTGGCGCCGATCGTCCGCGGCCGCAAGGGGGAGTTCAAGAAGGAGCTGGCCGCGCTGCGCGGCCGCGGCTTCACCAAGGCGCGCATCGACGGGCAGTTCCGATCGCTCGACGAAGACCCCACGCTCGATCGGCGCCGCAACCACACGATCGAGGTGGTCGTCGACCGCGTGATCATCCGCGGCGGCGTCGAGCGGCGGCTGACCGAGTCGATCGACGTCGCCCTCAACCTCGCCGACGACATCGTCGTCATCAACTCCTTCGACGAGGGCGACCGGCTGTTCTCGCGCCGGCTCGCCTGCGTCGACTGCGGGCTCAGCATGCCGGAGATGACGCCGCGGGCCTTTTCCTTCAACTCACCGCACGGCGCGTGCACGGATTGCCAGGGGCTGGGCGCGACGATCGACTTCGACCCGCGGCGGGTCGTGCCCGACGAGTCGAAGACGCTCGCCGACGGCGCCATCGCGCCGTGGGCGCGGGGCGACCGCAAGCTGGTCCGCGAGGCGCTGCAGGCGCTCAGCCGCGATTTCGGGATCGATTTGACGATGCCGTTCGGGAAGCTGCCGCGGAAGCAGCGCGAGGTGCTGCTGTTCGGCGCCGGCAAGTTCGAAGGGATCCTGCCGAACCTGCGGCGCCGCTACGCGGAGGGCAGCTGGTCGGAGCAGGCCGACCTCGATCCGTACCGGTCGCTGCGGGCGTGCGGCTCGTGCCACGGGCACCGGCTGAAGGCCCAGAGCCTGTCGGTGAAGGTCAAGGGGCGATCGATGGCCGAGTACGTCGACCTGCCGATCTCCGAGGCGCTGCAGCTGTTCGACGGGCTCTACCTGACCGACCGCGAGGCGATCATCGCCGAGCGGATCTTGCGCGAGATCCAGGAACGGCTGCGATTCCTCCACGACGTCGGCGTCGGCTACCTCACGCTGGCGCGCAGCGCGGCCTCGCTGTCGGGCGGCGAAGGCCAGCGCATCCGGCTGGCCACGCAGATCGGCGCCAACCTGACCGGCGTCCTCTACGTCCTCGACGAGCCGTCGATCGGGCTCCATCAGCGCGACAATCGGAAGCTTTTGGCGACGCTCGCACGGTTGCGCGATCTCGGCAACACGGTCATCGTCGTCGAGCACGACGAGGAGACGATCCGCACCGCGGACTACGTCATCGATCTGGGCCCGGGCGCCGGCGAGCTCGGCGGCCACGTCATCTTCCAGGGCACGCCCGCCGATCTCCTGGCGAGCGGATCGGACCGCGATCCGGGGTCGCTCACCGGCGCGTACCTGACCGGCGCCCGGACCATCCCGACGCCGAAAGCGCGCCGGCCGGCGCTCAAGGGCGAGCTCGTCATCAAGGGCGCGCGCGAAAACAACCTGAAGAACATCGACGTGCGGATTCCGCTCGGCGTGCTGACCTCGGTCACCGGCGTGAGCGGATCGGGCAAGTCGACCCTGGTGAACGACATCCTCTACAAGTCGCTGGCCCGGACGCTCTACAAGGCGGGCGACGAGCCGGGCGCGCACGACAGGATCGAGGGCATCGGCCTCATCGACAAGGTGATCGAGATCGATCAATCGCCGATCGGCCGGACACCGCGATCGAACCCGGCCACCTACACGGGGCTGTTCACGTTTATCCGTGATCTGTTCGCGATGATGCCGGAGGCGAAAACGCGGGGTTTCCGGGCGGGACGGTTTTCGTTCAACGTCAAGGGCGGCCGCTGCGAGGCGTGCCAGGGCGACGGCGTCATCGCCATCGAGATGCACTTCCTGCCCGATGTCTACGTGACGTGCGAGCAGTGCAAGGGGCGCCGCTACAACCGCGAGACGCTCGAGATCAAGTACCGCGGCAAGTCGATCGCCGACGTCCTCGACCTGACGGTCGACCAGGCGCTGCCGCTCCTCGAGAACTTCCCGGCGATTGCCAACAAGCTCCGGACGCTCCAGGACGTGGGCCTCGGTTACATCGAGCTGGGGCAGTCGGCGACCACGCTGTCGGGCGGCGAGGCGCAGCGGGTCAAGCTGGCCAAGGAGCTGTCGAAGCGGGGCACCGGGCGGACGCTGTACATCCTGGACGAGCCGACGACCGGCCTCCACTTCGAGGACACGCGGAAACTGCTCGACGTGCTGATGAAGCTCGTTGACCAGGGCAACACCATCGTCGTCATCGAGCACAACCTCGACGTGATCAAGTCCACCGATTACGTTATCGATCTGGGCCCCGAAGGGGGGGCTGCCGGGGGCCGGATCGTGGCCGAGGGGACCCCCGAGGAGGTCGCCCGGAACGAGGCGTCGGCGACCGGCCGGTTCCTGGCTGGGACGTTCGCGGCAGAACAGGGACGTCCTGTGCGATCGGAAGCCGTGTAAAGCTTTGTAAATGCTGTGGTAAGATTGCCACAACTTTCGGGCACCCCCCGTGGCCGGAGTACCACAACCGTAAGTCACGACGTTTTCAGACCGACGTGCCGACCTCACCTAAGTTGTGACCGACCAGCCAGTTACAAAAATAGCTACTGTGAACGCCTCACGGGCATTGCCTTTGCTCAGCGGCACTGTGCTCGCCCCGATCGCGTGAGAGGCTAATGGACGCACAGCGTACGCTTCGCCGCCAAATTTCGTGTGTCGGGATTGGTTTGCATTCCGGCAACAAGGTCAATCTCACGCTGAAGCCCGCGGGGACTGATTTCGGCATCCGCTTCCGCCGTACCGACCTCGGTGGCCACGAAGTGCCGGCCACCGTGCAGCACCTGGCCGGCATTCAACTCGCGACCGGCCTCGCGCGAAACGAAGCCTCTGTCGAGACCGTCGAGCACCTGCTCGCGGCGCTCGTCAGCATGAACATCGACAACGTGCTGGTCGAGCTGAACTCGCCCGAAGTGCCGATCATGGACGGCAGCGCGGCGCCGTTCATTTACCTCATCCAGGAAGCGGGCATCAAGACGCTCGGCGCGCCGCGGAAGTTCCTGAAGATCGTCCGGCCGATCGCGATCTCGCGCGGTGACAAGCGGATCGCGCTTTACCCGTCGGATCACTTCAAGGTCACCTACAGCATCAGCTACGACCATCCGCTGCTGCGCCACCAGTCGCGCACGCTGCAGATTACCGAGGAGATCTTCGCCGAGCAGGTGGCGCCGGCCCGCACCTTCACGTTCCTCAAGGACGTCGAGATGCTGCGGCAGAACGGCCTCGCGCTCGGCGGGTCGCTCGAGAACGCCATCGTCCTCGGCGAGACGGGCGTCCTGAACAACGCGCTCCGGTTCGAGGACGAGTTCGTCCGCCACAAGATCCTCGACGCGGTCGGCGATCTGGCCCTGGTCGGCTACCCGGTGATCGGTCACCTGGTGGCGCACCGCGCCGGCCATGCGCTCCACACGGAGTTCGCCGCCAAGATCCTCGAAGAGACGCACGCCTGGCGCCTCGTGGGCGCGGCCGACCTCGCGCCGGCCGGCCTCGCGGCGCTGCCGTCGCCCAAGCAGGCGCCCGCGCTGGGCAATTAACAACGTGTAGGGCGGGCCTCTCAGGCCCGCCTTAGGAAGTTGGTGAGTGGGTGAGTTGGCAACTGCCGCTCACCTCGCCAACTCACTCGATTACCCGATTCACTTCTTCGACAGCTTCTTCATATACGCCTCGAGCTTGTCGTTCTCGTACTTGACGGTATTCAGGAACAGGCTCTCCGCCAGGTAGGTCCGCCGCTCGCTGTCGTCCATCTGGCCGATCAGGTGCCGAATCTCGCGGGCCATGTCCTCGAAGCTGCGCTCCAGCTCCCGCTTGGCGGTGACCTCGCGGTAGAGCGCCTCCATGATGGCCAGCAGGTCGCCGTCCAGGATGATCTCGGCGCCGGTGGTGGTGCTGATCCTCCTTTTGGTCATGGCTAGGCCCCGAAGCTTCTGACGGCCGTCGGCTCGTCGGCATGGATCTCGATGAAGTTCTGCGCGCCGGTCATCGTCAGCATCGTCTCGACGCGCTTCTGGACCCCGGTCAGCTTGAGGTGCCCGCCGCTGCTGCTGACCTGCCGGTAGAGATCCATCAGGCAGCCGATCGTGGCGCTGTCGACGTAGGTGACCGGCGTGAGATCGATCAGGATCTCTCGCCGGCCAGCGGTCAACAGGCCGGTGACCGCCGCCGAAAAATCGGTCAGGATGGGTACATCAGCCGCGTTTCTGCAACCCGGACGATCGACACCGCGCCCGACTGGTCGGTAGTGAGGTTCATGAGTGCGCTCCCGTTGAATCGTCGCCGCGCAGCTTGCGGATCTGCCGGGCGAGCTCGGTGCGGCCGCGGTTGATCCGCGACTTGACCGTACCCTCTGGCAGGCGAAGCTTGTCGGCGATCTCCTGATACGACAGTTCCTGGATGTCTCGCAACAGCACGGCGGTGCGGAGCGTCTCGGGCAGCGCCGCCATCGCCTGGCGGAGCAGCACGACACGATCGCGCTGCTCGAGGGCGGCGATCGGCCCGGCGTCCGGCGAGGCCGGCGCGAGATCGGACGCGTCGACGCCGCGGTCGATCGTCTCGCGTTCCTTGCGCACGCTCCGGTAGTGATCGATGCAGAGATTGCGGCTCACGCTGATCAGCCACGTCTGGAAGTTGGCGCGCCGATCGAACGTGTCGAGCGACTTGAAGAGCTTCAGGAAGATGTCCTGCGTGAGATCTTCCGCCTCGTCGTGCTTGCCGACGAACTTGTACGCGACGTTGAAGACCTTTCTCCAGTACTGCCGGACGATGAGATCCCAGGCGTGTTGATCGCCCTGGAGGCAGCGCTGGATGAGCGTCTCGACGGCGTCCGGCGACGCGGCCGGCTGATCGGCAGGCATGTGGCGAGGGTGGAAATCATATATCAGGTGGTATAGTCGTGAGTCGACTTGGCCGGCTTTTCCCACTCCGACAATGAGCTCGCGTGCGACGGCGTGCCGCTCTCGGCCATCGCCGATGCCGCAGGCACGCCGACCTACGTGTACAGCGCCGCGGCGATTCGCGCGCGCTACCGCGCCATCGACGACGCGTTCGCCGGCTACCCGCATCGTCTCCACTACGCGCTCAAGGCGAATTCCACCTTCGCCCTCGTCCGGCTGCTGAAGGCGATCGGCAGCGCGGTCGACGCCAACTCGATCTGGGAAGTCGATCTCGCGCGGCGCGCCGGGTTCGATCCCGCCGACATCGTCTTCACCGGCGTCGGCAAGTCGGACACGGAGCTCGAATGTGCGGTCCCGCTCGGGTTGCGTGCGATCAACGTCGAGTCGGCGGGGGAGCTGGCCCGCGTCGAATCGATCGCCGCGCGGACCGGCGTCACGGCGCGGGTGGCGATCCGGATCAATCCCGACATCGATGCCCGGAGCCATCCGCACATTTCGACCGGCCTGAGGATCAACAAGTTCGGCGTGCCCGCCGATACCGCCCGCGAGCTGGCCGGATCGATCGCGAGCCGCCCGTCGCTGCGCCTGGTCGCAATGCACGTCCACGTCGGATCGCAGATCACCACGCTCGAGCCGCTGCGGCGCGCCGGGGCTTTTCTCGCCAACACGGCGGAGGCGCTCGCGGCATCGGGCATCCGGCTCGAATACCTCGACGCGGGCGGCGGCCTCGGCGTCGCGTACGAAGATAGCCCGGCGGTTTCGGCGGAAGAGTACGTGTCGGCGCTCGTCTCGGCGATCCGGCCGACTGGCCTGCCGATTGTCGTCGAGCCGGGGCGCTCGATCGTCGGGCCCGCCGCCGTGCTGCTGGCGCGGGTCGTCGATCTCAAGCCGCGGGACGCGACCGAGCACCTTTGCGGTCCTCGACGCCGGGATGACCGAGCTCCTGCGTCCGGCGCTCTACAACGCCTTTCACCGCATCGAGCCGGTCAGGCCTCGTCCCGGCGCGACAGAGCGATACGAGCTGGTCGGCCCGGTCTGCGAGAGCAGCGACGTCGTCGGCCGCGATCGCGCGCTGCCGTCTCTCGAGCCGGGCGACCTCGTCGCCATTCGCGACGCGGGCGCGTACGGATCGGCGATGGCGTCGAACTACAACCGCCGTCCGCTGCCGGCCGAGGTGCTGGTCGACGAGGGAACCTGGCGCGTCATCCGCCGCCGGCAGACGGTCGACGACATGATCGCGCTGGAATCCGACTGATGACCGGGCAGATCATCGCCTTCGAGGGGCTCGACCAGAGCGGCAAACAGACGCAGGCCGAGCTCCTTCGCGATCGTTTGCGCGGCGAGGGCCACAAGTCGCGCCTGGTTGCGTTTCCCGACTACGCGACGTCGATTGGAGAGGAGATCGCGCGGGCGCTCCAGGGCGAGCGCGAGTACGGTCCCGACGTCATGCAGCTGCTCTACGTGGCCAACCGGTACGAGCGCCGGCCGGATCTGCAGCGCTGGCTCGAGGGCGGGCTGATTCTTGTGTGCGATCGGTACACGGCTTCGAGCATCGCCTACGGCGAGGCGCAGGGGCTGGACGCGGCGTGGCTCACCGACATGCAGCAGTACCTGCCGGCCGCGGCGCTGACCATCCTGCTGGACATCGCGCCGGAGACCGCCGTCCGCCGCAAGTCCGTCGATCGCGATCGCTACGAGCGCGACCTCGCCATGCAGGAGCGGGTGCGCGCCAGCTATGACCGGCTCGCCACCGGCGAGGACTGGGTGCGCCTGGACGGCGAACGGTCGAAAGACGAGATTGCCGTCGACGTCTTCACCGCGGTGCAGACACGACTCGCGCGGCTGTAAGCGCCCGCACTTCCCGAATCCCAGCATCGCCCAGCGCCCGCGCGCACGCCTCGAGCGTCGCTCCCGTGGTGCTCACGTCGTCGATCAGGACGACGATGCGGCCGCCGAGTGGTGCGGCCGCGGATCGGGCTGCGAACGCGCCTCGGACGTTGCCGTGTCGGCGCGCGGCCGCCAGGCTGGCCTGGACCGCCGTCGCCCGGACTCGCCGCAGCGCGTGAACGACCGGCAGGCCGACATGGTGCGCGAGGTCGCTTGCCTGATCGAACCCGCGCTCGCGCCGCCGCGACGGGTGCAGAGGGACCGGGACGGCGGCGTTGGCGCCGTGCAGCACGTCCGCTCCCCGCGCCTGCATGAGCGCCCCGAGCCTCGCCGCCAGCGATCGCCGGCCGTCGTACTTGAACGCGTGAACGATCGCGCGCAGCGCACCGTCGTACGACCCGATCGCACGGGTGATGACGATCCGGCGGTTCTGCCGCCTGCAGCGGGTGCATCTGTTGTAGTGCGAACCCTCAGGTTCGCCGTGACCGCTGTAGTGCGGACCTTTAGGTCCCCCGTCGTGCCGACCTTCTGGTCGGCCATCCGCGCGATCGGCGGTCCTCCAGGTGCCAAGCGGATCGCCGCAGGCGTCGCACAGCGGCGGTGTCAACGGAAGAATCGATTGCCAGCAGTGTCCGCAGACCGGGCCGCGCGTCGGGGAATCGAGCAGCCCATCGCACGCGGCGCACGCCGGCGCGAAAACGACCGAGAGCACGGCGTCGAGCGCGGCGGTCAGTCCAGCCCGTAGCGCTTGCGCTTCTCCCACAACGCCTTCCGGCTGATCCCGAGCAGTTCTGCCGCCCGGGTCTGGTTGCCGCGCGCATGCTGCAGCGTCGCCGCGATGTAGCGCCGTTCGACCTCGTCGAGCGTCGGCCGCCGGCCGGCGACGTCTTCCGGCCTGAGCGCGGGGCCGTCGAGAATCTCGTTCGGGAGGTGGCGGAGCGTGACGGTGCCGCCGTCCGCCTCGGCAAGCGCCCGTTCGACGACGTGCTTCAGCTCGCGGACGTTGCCGGGCCACGCGTAATCGCGAAGCGCCGCCACGACGTCAGGCGACAGCCCCGGCGGCTCCCGTCCGGCCGCCGCGGCCGCGCGGCCCAGGAAATGCCTCGACAGCGGGGCGACGTCCTCCGGACGCTCCCTGAGCGGCGGGATCCGGATCGGCAGCACGCCGATGCGGTGGAACAGATCGCCGCGAAAGCGGCCTTCGCGCACGGCGTCCTCGACGCGTGAATCGGCGGACGCGACGACGCGTGCGGGTACCGCGAGAGAGGTCTGTCCGCCGAGGCGTTCGACCCGCTTCTCTTCGACGATCCGCAGCAGCTTGCCCTGCGCTTCGATCGACAGCTCGGTGACCGCGTCGAGATAGACCGTCCCGTTGGCGGCCAGCTCGAAGCGTCCCGGCCTGGCTGCGACCGCATCGGTGAACGCGCCGCGCTCGTGCCC
The DNA here is from genome assembly GCA_963825245.1 of uncultured Acidobacteriota bacterium. GTDB lineage: Bacteria > Acidobacteriota > Vicinamibacteria > Vicinamibacterales > CAVVIG01 > CAVREM01. The sequence continues at coordinate 401,862 of CAWGSJ010000002.1, read as the reverse complement.
GAACAGCTCCGAGTCGATGAGCGAGGACGTCAGCGCCGCGCAGTCGACGACGATGAACGGCCGCCGCGCGCGCGGCCCTCGGGCGTGCAGCTCGCGGGCCACCGCGTTCTTGCCGGTTCCAGTTTCCCCGGAGATGAGAACGTTGGAATCGATGGCCGCGAACCGCCGGACCTGTTCGACCAGCGCCCGCATCGGCCGGCCGTGCGCGACGAACCGTTCAGCGCTCACGCGTGGGCGTTCCACGACCGGATGTCAGCGGCCGATCTCGATCCGCTCGGCGTTGCCCCACAGGCGCTCGAGGCCATAGAACTGCCGTGTCTCGGGCGCGAAGATGTGAACGATGAAGTCGAAGTAGTCGAGGAGGATCCATTCCGATCGTTCGTAGCCTTCCACGTGCGCCGGCTTCGCGCCTTCAGCCGCCAGCGCCTCGGTCGTGGCGTCGGCGATCGCGCGAACCTGCCGCGGGTTGGTCCCCGAACAGATGACGAAGTAATCGGTGAAGCCGGCCGCCTTCCGGAGGTCGAGGACCGCCAGGTCGACCGCCTTCCTGTCTTCCGCGGCGCGAATCGCGAGTTCGACCTGCCGCGGAAGGCGCGCCGTCTTCCGGCGTTTTTCAGCCTTGGCCATGCAACCTGCCTGCCGCCGGGCTCGGCTGCTCGTCCATCGCACGTCGTCCCGGGATGCTCGACGTGTAAAGTCCGTGCTGCTCAATGTGTTGCTGGACGCCGACGTCCACCATCCCCGTGATCGGCCGGCCCCGCCCGCGCAGCTCGCGGATTGCCGTGGACGACACGTCGGCGGTGGCCGCGTCTATCAAAATGATCGACGGCGCGTCGAACGATTCCGGCCCGATCGCGGGATTGGTCATCAGGTGCGCGAGGTGCGGCATCTGCACCGGCAGCGATTGCACCGTGTGCCCGGGCCGCGAGACCACCGCGAAGTGCGCGTAGCCGAGCAGCGCCGGGTAGTCCATCCAGCTTTCGATCTCGGCGAACGCGTCGGCCCCGATCACGAAGAACAACTCCGCGGGCCCGTAGCCGCGCGCGTGGAACTGCTTCAGCGTGCTCGCAGTGTAGGAGGGCGGCGCCGTCCGCAGCTCGAGATCCGACGCGCGCCAGCTCGCCCGTCCCGCGACCATCAACGCCACCATCGCGAAGCGATGGAAGCTCGACGCCTGGGGCGGTGGCCGATGAGGCGGCGCCTGCGACGGGATGACCAGCAACCGGTCGAGCGCCAGCGCTTTTTCGGCCGCGGTTCCGACGTCGAGGTGGCCGCGATGAATGGGGTCGAACGTACCACCGAGAATGCCGATGCGTCGACGGGTCACTGCCGCTTCACGCCGCTCCGGCGGCGCACGGTAGCCGGGGCTGGCGCGGGATCGGCGTCGCTCTCACCTGCCGGTAGTGTAGACCGGCTGGCGGCCAGATGACGCCACATCGCCTCGGTCAACTCCGGGAGTCCATCGCCGGTGACGGCGGAAATACGATACAAGGGCAGCTTGAGCGTTTTCGCACGCCTGGCCAGCGCGGTTACGCGCGACTCGTCGTCGACGGCGTCCATCTTGTTCGCGGCAACCAGCTGCGGCCGGCCCGCGAGCTCGGGGCGGAACAGCTCCAGCTCGCGCCGGACCGTGTCGAGATCCTCGACCGGGTTCCGGCCGCTCGCGCCCGACACATCGACCACGTGCACCAGCGCCTTCGTGCGCTCCAGGTGCCGCAGGAACCGGTGGCCCAGGCCGAGTCCGCGGTGGGCGCCCTCGATGAGCCCCGGAACGTCGGCCACGACGAAGCTGCGGTCGTCGCTCAGGCCGACAACGCCGAGGTTCGGCGTCAACGTGGTAAAGGGGTAGTCGGCGATCTTCGGACGCGCGGCCGAGATCCGTGAGATCAGTGTCGACTTGCCGGCATTCGGAAAGCCGACGAGTCCCACGTCGGCGAGCAGTTTCAGCTCGAAGCGGAGATCCTTGATCTCTCCCGGCTCGCCCGGCTGAACTTTCCGAGGCGCTCGATTGGTGGAGCTCGCGAATCGCGCGTTACCGAGACCGCCGCGGCCGCCACGCGCGACCAGGACGCGCTGTCCTTCCTCGGCAAGATCGGCCAGCAGCCGCTGCGGCTCGTCGGGGTCGCCCGTCTTCTCGAACACGAGCGTGCCGATCGGCACCGCCAGCTCGAGATCCTCCGCCGTGCGGCCGGTGCGATTCGATCCTTCGCCGTGTCCGCCGCGATCGGCGGTGAACTCGGGATGGAACCGGTAGTTGATCAGGGTGTTGGTGTGCGGGCTGGCGACGACGTAAATGGAGCCGCCGGCGCCGCCATCCCCGCCGCTCGGACCGCCGCGGGGGACGAACTTTTCGCGCCGGAACGCCAGGCAGCCGCGTCCGCCGCTGCCTGCCTCGATGTGGATGTCGACTTCGTCGACGAACAAATTCTTAAGCTCGCGGGGCCCCACCCCCGCTCGATAACGCCTTCGCGCCGTCGCGCTCGGCGTATCGAGAACAGGGCGTCGGGGAGCTACTCAACCGGCTGGATGCTGATGACGCGGCCGTGGGCGCCGTGGTTCTCGAACTTCACGCGCCCGGCGATCTTCGCGAAGATCGTGTCGTCCTTGCCGAGGCCTGCGTTGAGGCCCGGCCGGAACCGCCGCCCCCGCTGGCGCACGATGATCGTGCCCCCGGTGACGAGGTTGCCGTCGTGCGCCTTCACGCCGAGCCGCTGCGAGTTCGAGTCGCGGCCGTTGCGTGAGCTGCCTTGACCTTTCTTATGTGCCATTGCTGAATCCAGTCGGGGCTCGAGGCTCGGGCCTCTAAAGAAGTATTTCCTTGATCCTGACGCGCGTATAGGTCGCGCGATGTCCCTTGGTGCGGCGCATCCCCTTGCGGCGCTTTTTCTTGAACACGCGGATCTTGGGGCCGCGGCTCTCGCCGTCAACCACCGCGGTGATGCGGGCGTTGGCCACGAATGGCGCGCCGGCGACGACGTCGCCGCCGTCCTTTTCAACCAGGAGGACCTGATCGAAAGTCAGCTCGGCGCCCGGCTCGCCGGCCGTCCCGTCCACGGTTACGACGCCGCCGGGGGTCATCTTGACCTGACGCCCGCCAGCCTGAACGATTGCGTACATAATCGGCACCTGTGCAAAGGGAATAGTGTACTACAACCGAAGGCCGTCCTTCCCCTGGCTCCTCTGGGTTCTCCTCATCCTGGGCATCGTCGTCTGGAATGTCATCGTCTGGATGACGTTCACGCAGCGCATCCGGTAGTAGCGCCCGCCTTCAGGCGGACGACTGCGGTGTTCAGATGTTCCTCAGGGCCAGCACCTCCCGCGCCGGCGTGCGATTGCCGTTGCAGCTGATGCGGCGCGGCGCATCCAGGAAGTGCACGTCATAGCCAAGCTTTCGATAGAGATGGAGGATGCGGTGCGTGGCCTGGTTCATGAGGATGCACGGTCCTCGATGCCGCGCCAGCCATTCGGCGGTGCGCTCCTGGTGCTCCCAGTCGAATCCGTCTTTCGCGTAGCTTCTGAATTCGACGTCGTAGGGCGGATCGGCGTAGACGAAATCACCGGGTTCGAGCGGCACCGACTCCATGTCGCGGCTCACGAAGGTCCACGCCGCGAACGCGTCGCGATACTCGGAGAAGTCGCGGATGTAGCCGATGCGCGCGTACCGGCCGAACGGGACGTTGAACAATCCGCTGCGGTTGAACCGGCACAGGCCGTTGTAGCCGGTCCGGTTCAGATAGTAGAAGAGCGCGGCCGCTTCCCGGGAGTCCGCCCGGTGCAACGCGAGCAGATCGTTGAACCGAACGCGGTGACGGTAGAAGAGCGCCTGGTCGTTGGCCATCTCGATCTCGATGACCAGGCCCTTCTGCACCCAGCGATAGAAGTTGATCAGATGCGGGTTGGCGTCGTTGAGGAGGGCGCGGGCCGGCGCGAGGCCGAGCGTTACCGCCAGCCCCCCGCAGAACGGCTCAACGAGGCGGCGATGCGCGTGCGCGGTCCACAGCGGACGCAGATGCGGCACCTGCCAGCGCTTCCCGCCCGCCCACTTCAGAACTGGGCGCGGCGAGGGCATCGGGCCGGCAATCGGGTAATCCGGTAATTTGGTGATCGGGTAATTGTAAAACGGGTAGCGAGCGGGTAATTGACCTTAGAACGATTACTCGATTACCAGATTACCCAATCACCCGATTTCGAGAGTCGCTATTTCAGCAGTACGCGAGTACCACGGATTTTCTGGCTGCTGAGCGCGCTCAGGAAACTCGGCACCAGCCGATCCATCAGCTCGAAGTACGACGACAGCGCGGGCGTGGTCTGCTGCGCGGAGTACATGACTTCCTCCTTGTACTGCTCGCGGTAGAGCGTCGCGCCGGTTCGGCCGTCGATGAAAATAAACTTGGGCGCGAGCAGGAAGCCCTTGCGGTCGACGTAGTTGCGCTGCGGCACGACGCGCCGCCGGCCGAACGAGTCGAACTGTTCGACGTCGCGCGACACCCAGCCGGCGCGCTGCTGCGGCATGAAGAGGATCGTGCCGGTGACAATCAGCGGGTTCTGAAATTCCTCGCCGATCCGCCGCCAGTACGCGGTGTTTGCGAAGATTCTCTCGTAGGCCTCGATGTCCTTCTCGTTCTTGATTTCCTCCGGAAGCGCGAGGGGCAGCGCGGCACGATCCAGGTCGGTGGTCGGCCCCGTGTCGCCCGCTACCTCGAGCGCTGGAGTCGTCTTGTTCTGATCCTGCGCGACCTCGCGCAGCTCCATCACGTCGGCGTCGATGACTCGGAGCGACGACTTCGAGCGAAGCTGGCTGCGCAGGAGCCGGACCGTCTCCTGGTTCGCATCCACGTCGTCGGTGCCGCCGGCGACGAATCCGGCGATCAGCACGCGCTGGAATGCCGTGACGTCGAGCTTCGGCTGGATGGGCGTCTCGAGCGGGATCTCGAAGTAGCTGACACCGCAGCCGGCAGCGGCCAGCGCGAGTGCCGCGACTGCCGCAGCCGCCAGCTTACGGCTTTTCTTTCGTGTTGCTGCGGCGGTCATTGATTTCCTTGAAGAGCTCGTAGTTCTGCTGGATCTGCATGTTGTGCGGCGCCAGCTTGACGGCCTGTTCGTAGGCCAGCCGCGCCTTCTCGAACTCGCCCTCGTGCTCGTAGCCGATGGCCAGGTTGTTGTGCGCCTCGGCATAGGTCGGGTCGATCCCGACCGCTTTTTCCCACCGATAGATCGCCTCGCGCCAGAGCCCCCGCTGCGCGACGTCGATGCCGAACTCGACCTGCGCGCGCGCGTCGGCTCGCGCGTCCGCATAGGCGGGTGCCACGCACGTGACGACGAACAGCAGGCACGTGACGATCAGGCGGGTCATAGGTGGATCACTGAGCACTATTCCACGCACCGGAGACGGTTGCAAGCATTTCCGGACTGCCCCGATCGAAACGAGCAAGGCATGTGCCACGGCTGGGCTGTGAATTCACACGGGTTTTCGCGCACGGTGTCCGCGCGCGCTTACGAAAGTCTGCCGATGGCATTCGTGCGCCGTATAATTAAGGACGAAGGTCGGGTTCCGCATGTCTGCGGCCCGGCCTTTTCTGTTTTTCGAGGGCCGCCGCCAGAGGTACCGGCGATGGCTCTGAGCGATCTGGTCGCCCTCACACTGCTGCCACCCTCGTGGTGGCGGCAGATCGCGGAGCGCCTTCGTGCGGGGTGGGCGCCCGGCGATCTCCTCGAGGCACTCGCCGCCGGCCGGCCGGATACGGCCGCCAGCCTGCGTGCGCGTGCGGCACGCGCGCTTGCCGACGCCGAGCTCATCGGAGCTGCGGCGATCCCGTGGAACGACAGCGAGTATCCTCCACTGCTGTCGGCGATCGCCGACCCGCCGACCGTGCTGTGGGCGACGGGCAGCCTGCACGCGCTCGGAGCGCCGGCGGTCGCGATCGTGGGATCGCGCGCCGGATCACCGTACGCGCTGGCCGTGGCGGAGCGGCTCGCCGCCGACCTCGCGACCCGCGGCGTCGTCGTGGTCAGCGGACTGGCGCGCGGCGTCGACGCCGCGGCGCACATGGGCGCACTGAGCGCAGGCGGCGCCTCGATCGGTGTGCTCGGTTGCGGCCTCGACATTGTCTACCCGGCCGAGCACCGCGCCCTCGCGCGCGATCTGCAGAAGACCGGTGCCCTGCTGAGCGAGCTCGTCCCCGGCACGCCACCGCTGGCGCATTTCTTCCCGCTTCGAAACCGGATCATCAGCGGACTGTCGCGCGCGGTCGTGGTCATCGAGGCGGGCGAGAAGAGCGGCTCGCTGATCACCGCCCGCCTCGCGCTCGAACAGGGCCGCGACGTCCTGGCGGTGCCCGGGAACGTCCTCAACGGCCGCAACCGCGGCGGGCACGCCCTCCTGCGCGACGGTGCAAAGGTTGTCGAGACCGCGGACGATATTCTGGAAGAGCTGCACCTGCCGACGGTCTGTCCGGGCAGCGTTGGGCAAGCAAGTGCAGCGACGGACGGGCTGCTCGCGTGCCTGCCGCCCGGCGAATGCTGCGATCTCGACGCGATCGTCGAGCGATCGGGGGTCGCGATCGAGCGCGTGCTGCCACGCCTGCTCGACCTCGAACTGCGCGGTTTGATCAGGCGCGCCGGGGGCGGACGATTCGTGCGGATTTGACAGATCGTGCTAGGGTGAAAAGAAAGAGGTAAAGGAATCCCATTGGCTAAAGCGCTGGTCGTGGTGGAATCGCCGGCGAAGGCGAAGACCATCAACAAATACCTGGGGCGCGACTACAAGGTCGTCGCGTCGATGGGTCACATTCGCGATCTGCCGAAGAGCAAGCTCGGCGTCGACGTCGACAACGACTTCGCGGAGGAGTACGTCTCGATCGAATCGCGCAAGAAGATCATCAAGGAGCTCAAGGAGGCCGCAAAGGACGTGTCGGACATTTACGTCGCGACCGATCCGGACCGCGAAGGCGAAGCCATCGGCTGGCACCTGACGCAGGAGCTCAAGGGGAAGCGGCGGAAGATTTACCGCCTGACCTTCAACGAGATCACGAAGAAAGCCGTTCAGGAGGCGATGAAGCACCCGCGCGCCATCGACGAGAAGATGGTCGACGCGCAGCGGGCGCGGCGGGTGCTCGATCGGCTGGTCGGCTACAAGATCAGCCCGCTGCTCTGGGACAAGGTGCGCCGCGGTCTCAGCGCCGGCCGCGTGCAGTCGGTGGCGCTGAAGCTGGTCTGCGATCGCGAGCGCGAAATCGAGGCGTTCGTCCCCGAGGAGTACTGGAACATCTTCGCGCGCCTCGCGGGTCCGCAGCCGCCGGAATTCGAAGCCAAGCTCCTCAAGCGCGGCGGCGAGCCGATCAAGGTCACGAACGAGGACCAGTCGAAAGCCGTGCTCGCCGATCTCGACGGCGCGTCGTGGACCGTGTCGTCGGTCACGACCAAGGAGCGGAAACGCAACGCGCCGGCGCCGTTCATCACCAGCAAGCTGCAGCAGGCATCGCGCTTCCCGGTGAAGAAGACGATGATGATTGCCCAGCAGCTGTACGAGGGCGGCATCGACATCCCGAACCTGGCCGGCGGCCTGATCACCTACATGCGCACCGACTCGGTTCGCGTTGCGGACGAAGCGCTGACCGCGGTCCGCGACTACATCAAGACGGCGTTCGGCGACGAGTTCCTGCTGGAGAAGCCGAACGTCTACAAGTCGAAGGCGGATGCCCAGGATGCGCACGAGGCGATCCGGCCGACCTCGCTGGAGCACGATCCCGAAACGGTCAAGCAGTACCTCACGCCCGATCAGTACTCGCTCTACCGCCTGATCTGGAATCGCTTCGTCGCGTCGCAGATGCCGCCGGCGGTGTTCGACGAGACGACCGTCGACGCAACCGCTGGTGACTACCTGTTCCGCGTCAAAGGAACCGTCCCCAAGTTCGCCGGCTGGATGGCCACGTATGGGCTGACGCCAGGGGAGGACGCAGAAGCGAAGGACAAGGACGCAGAGGGAAAGGAGGGCGACGACGACGGCGCCGTCTCCGGCGTCCTGCCACCGCTCAGCGAGGGCGATACGCTGGAGCTGAAGGCGCTCAGGCCCGAGCAGAAGTTCACGCAGCCACCGCCGCGTTTCTCGGAAGCGACCCTCGTCAAGGAGCTCGAGGAGAACGGCATCGGCCGGCCGAGCACCTACGCGTCGATCATTGCCGTGCTGCAGGACCGCGAGTACGTGAACAAGATCGAGGGCCGGTTCAAGCCGTCGGCCCTTGGCCGGATGATCTCCGACCTGCTCGCGACGAGCTTCGACGACATCATCGACGTCGACTACACGCGGTCGCTCGAGGACGATCTCGACAAGATCGAGCAGGGCAAGGCGAACTACTCGAAGACCCTGGCCGACTTCTACAAGAAGTTCAAGAAGGACCTGGCGCGCGCCGGCAAGGAGATGATCGATCTCAAGAAGGGGATCGAGATCGGCGAGGCGTGCGACAAGTGCGGGTCGCCGATGCTGAAGCGCGTCGGCAAGTTCGGCCCATTCATCGCGTGCAGCGCGTATCCCGAGTGCACCAACACCCGCGAGGTCGAACAGCAGGAGCCCGAGTCCGAGACCGGCGAGGAAGAAATCGAGCCCTGCGAGAACTGCGGGCGCCCGATGGCGGTGAAGCGCGGCCGCTTCGGCCAGTTCCTCGCCTGCACGGGGTATCCCGAGTGCAAGACCACGCGCAAGCTGATCGCGACCAAGCAGGGCGGCCTGAGGGCGGCCAAGCCGGACCAGATCCTCGACGAGAAATGCCCGCGCTGCGGCGCCAACCTCGTGGTGAAGCAGGGCCGCTACGGCGAGTTCACCGCGTGCACCAGCTATCCCGAGTGCAAATACGTCAAGCACAAGACGACCGGCGTGAAGTGCCCGAAGGACGGCGAGTCGGCCGGCGGCGAGATCGTCGAGCGCAAGTCGAAGCGCGGCAAGGTGTTCTTCGGCTGCGCGAACTATCCTGACTGCGACTTCGTGCTCTGGAACCGGCCGATCGCCGAGGCCTGCCCGAAATGTGGCGCCCCGTTCCTCGTCGAGAAGGTGACCAAGAAACACGGCCGCCAGCTGATCTGCAACAACGAAGAGTGCGACTACTCCCGCGCGGAAGAACTGCTCGAGACCACGGCGTAAGCGCCGCGCCATGCCAGCGGGCGGTTCGGCCGGTGGGACCAGGGTTATGGCGTTCTGTTCTGGATACGCGCGAGCACAATGGTGCGAGCGCGTCAGCGACCCTTCGACGGGCTCAGGGTCGTGCTGAGCAACGTCGAAGCACGAGCGGGGGTGGGGCCCCGCGAGACGTCACAAATGCTGACCGTTGTCGGCGGCGGGCTAGCCGGTTGCGAAGCCGCCTGGCAGGCTGCCTCGCGCGGCGTGCCGGTCACGGTGCACGAGATGCGCCCGGCGCGCGCGACCGCGGTCCACAAGACCGACAGGCTCGCCGAGCTGGTCTGCAGCAACTCGTTCCGCGCCGACAAGCTGGACAACGCCGTCGGGCTCCTGAAGGAAGAGATGCGACGCCTCGGCTCGCTCGTGATGCGCGCGGCGGAGGCGAGCCGCGTGCCCGCCGGCGCCGCCCTGGCGGTCGATCGCGAGAAGTTCGCCGACCTCGTCACCGGCGCGATCGGCGGTCATCCCCTGATCACGCTGGTCCGCGACGAAGTGACCGCGATTCCCGACTCGAGCGAGCGCGCGCCGGTTGTCGTCGCCACCGGCCCGCTCACCTCGGATCCCCTCTCGGCCGATATCGCTTCCCTGGTCGGCGCGGCGCACCTGTACTTCTACGACGCGATCAGCCCGATCGTCCTGGCCGAGACAATCGACATGTCGAAGGTGTTCCGGCAGTCGCGCTGGGATCGGAGCCTTCGAGCGCCCGACCTGAAGGTCGGGCCTACGTGTGCGACCGACGATGGCGAGGGCGATTATCTGAACTGTCCGCTGACCCGCGAGGAATACGAGCGGTTCTACGACGCGCTGGTGCACGCCGAGTCGGCAACGGTTCACGACTTCGACAAAGAGCGGTTCTTCGAGGGCTGCCTGCCGATCGAAGTGATGGCTCATCGCGGCGTCGACACGCTCCGGTTCGGGCCGATGAAGCCGGTCGGGCTCACCGATCCGCGCACGGGACGCGAGCCGTACGCCGTCGTGCAGCTGCGCCAGGACAATCTGGCCGGCGATCACTTCAGCCTCGTCGGTTTTCAGACGCAGGTGAAGTGGGGCGATCAGGCCCGCGTGCTCCGCCTGATCCCCGGCCTGGAAAAGCGCGGAGTTCGTGCGTTTCGGGATGGTCCACCGCAACACCTACGTCAACGGCCCGACCGTCCTGGCCAGCACGTGGCAGGTGCGCTCGCGTCCGACGCTCTTCTTCGCGGGGCAGATGTCGGGCGTCGAAGGCTACGTCGAATCAGCGGCCTCGGGGCTGCTCGCCGGGATCAATGCCGCGGCGCTGGCAACCGGCTCGCCGCTGTCGACTCCGCCGCGGACGACGGCGATCGGCGCGCTGGCCTACTACGTGTCGCACGCCGATCCCGCGCATTACGAGCCGTCGAACATCACGTTCGGGATCATCGAACCGCTTGCCGGCGGGCCGAAGAACCGGGCCGCCCGCAAGGCGGCCATTGCCGGGCGCGCGCTGGCCGACCTGGCGGCCTGGTCGGAGGCTCGACGGGCCCTCGGAGCGCCCCGCGCGTGACCGATCACCTGAAGGCGTTCCTTGGTCACCTCGCGCTGAATCGAAACGTATCCGCGCACACGGTGCGGGCTTACGAGAGCGATCTCCGGCAGTTCCTGGACCATGTCGCCGCGATTGGCGGCATGAAGCCGCGTGACATCGCGCCGGCGGCCCTGGATCGGGGCGCCGTGCGCAGCTTCCTGGCCGAGGTGCACGCGGCCGGGTTGGTCAGGGCCACCGCCGCCGGAAGCTCGCGGCGGTCCGGACCTTTCTGCGCTATCTCCGGCGCGAGGAGCTCGTCGAGGGAGATCCCGGCTCGCTGGTGGCGACGCCGAAGCGCGAAATCCGGATGCCGGCGCACCTGTCAGAGCGCGAGATGACGGCGCTGCTGGAGACGCCGTCGGCTGCCGACCCGCTCGGCCGCCGCGATCGCGCGATCCTGGAGCTGTTCTATGCGTCAGGCCTGCGGCTCAGCGAGCTGGCCGGCCTCGACGTCGACGACGTGAACCTCCGGGCGCGGATGGCGCGTGTGCTGGGGAAAGGCGGGAAGGAGCGGATGGTGCCGTTCAACGGCAGCACCGCGGCAGCAATCCGGGCCTACCTGCCGGATCGCGAAGCAATTGAGACGTCCGGCTGAAGCCGGACGCGACGATGGCGGGCGGACGCCGCAGCCAGCGGGAACCGTTATTCGTGAACTTCCGCGGCACCCGGCTGAGCACGCGCAGCATCGATCGTCTGGTCCGCCGCTACGTCGCTGCATGCAGCACGAGGCTCGGCATCAGCCCGCACGCGCTGCGCCACTCGTTTGCCACGCACCTGCTGCAGCGAGGCGCCGACCTGCGCGCCATCCAGGAGCTGCTCGGGCACTCGCGACTGAGCACGACGCAGCGCTACACCCACGTGAACGCGGCGCAACTGCTGGAGATCTACCGGAAAGCGCATCCGAGGGCTGGAAGGGCAGGAGGCGCGGAAGGGCGGGAGGGGCAGGAAGGGGAGAGCCCGGAGGTCAGTGAACTCTCCGTGAGCTCCCGTCCGCCTTCCGCCCGTCCTGCCCGCCGAGTCTACGACGCCGCAGCGACCGGCGGGACAGGCGGCGCCGGCGGGGGTGCGGCCGCGGCCGCGCTCTGGCGGCGGCTGCGCGGGAACTCGATGCCGAGCGTCTTGATCTTGTAGTTCATGACGCGCGGGCTGATCGACAGCAGCTCCGCCGCGTCCTTCTGCACCCAGTTCGACATCTTCAGCGCCTCGACCAGCGCGTGCCGCTCGATGTCCTCGAGCGGGATGCCGGTCGGCGGAATCTTGACGACCGACGCCTGGTCGCGCCCGCCGCCGGCGGTCGGCGACTTCGCCGAGCCGCAGGTCGTCGGCCGCGATGGCGCGGCCTTCGGCCAGCAGCATCGCCCGCTCGATCGTGTTCTCGAGCTCGCGGATGTTGCCCGGCCAGTTGTAGCGCATCAGCAGCTTCTGCGCCTCGGGCTCGAGCCCGTCGATCTTCTTCTTCAGCTCGCCCGCGAACCGGCGGATGAACGAGTTCGCCAGCGGCACGATGTCGTCCTTGCGCTCGCGCAGCGGCGGCATCTCGATCGAGACGACGTTCAGCCGGTAGTAGAGATCCTCGCGGAACTGCCCGGCCTGGACCATCGCCGGCAGGTCGCGGTTGGTCGCCGCGATCAGGCGGACGTCGACGCGCAGCGTGCGGGTGCCGCCCAGCCGCTCGAATTCGTGCTCCTGGAGCACGCGCAGGATCTTCGCCTGCGTGCTCGGGCTCATGTCGCCGATTTCGTCGAGGAACAGCGTGCCGCCGTCGGCCTGCTCGAAGCGGCCGATGCGCTGCTTGTCGGCGCCGGTGAACGCGCCCTTCTCGTGGCCGAACAGCTCCGACTCGAGCAGGTTCTCCTGCAGCGCGGCGCAGTTCACCTTGACGAAGTTGCGCGAGTGCCGCAGCGAGTTGTGGTGGATCGCGCCGGCGATCAGCTCCTTGCCGGTGCCGGTTTCGCCGCGGATCAGCACGGTCGTGTTGCTCTTCGCGACCTTCTTGACGATGTCGAGCACGCGCTGCAGCGCGGCGCTCGAGCCGACGATCTTGTCGAAGTCGTAGATGTCCTGCTGGGTGTGGCGGAGGTAGTCGATCTCGTGCTTGAGGCGCCGCACTTCGAGCGCCTTCTCGATCTTGACCTCCATCTCCTCGATCTCGAACGGCTTCTGGACGTAGTCGAACGCGCCGATCTTCATCGCCTCGACGGCCGTGTTCACCGATCCGAACGCGGTCATCAGGATGACCGCCGTCGTCGGGTGCATCGCCCGCGTCGTCCGCAGCACGTCGAGGCCGTCGCTGCCGCCCATCTTGAGGTCGCTGAGCACCACGTCGAAGTAGCTGTCGTGCAGCCGCTCGATCGCCGCGTTGCCGTTCGAGGCCTCCTCGACTTCGTGTCCCGCCTCGGTCAGCCCCCGCACGAGGCCGCGGCGGAGCGCGTCGTGATCGTCAGCGATGAGAATTCGACCCATGTCTACGCCTTTCGGTTATCGCGCGCCGGTCCGAAGTCCGGCTCCCGCTACTTGAACCAGCTCGTCCCGCTCGACACCGGCAGCGTGACCCGGAACCGCGTGCCCTGCCCGGGCGCACTGCTCAAGTCGATCCGCCCGTCGTGAGCGTCCACGATCTTCCGCACGATCGGCAGCCCGAGGCCGGAACCCTGCGGCTTGGTCGTGAAGAACGGATCGAAGATCCGATCGTTCAGCTCCACCGGGATGCCCGGTCCGTCGTCCGCCACGTCCACGATGACCACCCGCGTCGGCCCGTGCGGCTCGTGGGCGAACGCCGGGTCCTGCTCGATGGCGTCGGCCGCCGCCGTGATCACGATCCGCCCTCGTCCGTCGAGCGCCTCGAAGGCGTTCGTCAGCAGGTTCGTGAACACCTGGCAGAGCTGATGATGATCGCCGTCGATCATCGGCAACTCCGGGGTGACGTCGCACTCGACCGCCACGCCGCCGCGCTGCACCTTGCTCTCGGCGAGCGTCATCGACTGCTGGAGGACGTCGCCGACGTCGGTCTGCTCGACCTGCAGCCGGATCGGCCGCACGAACTCGAGCATCTCGACGACGATCGCGTTGGCCAGCTTCGCCTCGCTGATGATGTCGGCCAGCAGCGACTGCGCCGTCGGCCGAATCGGGCACCTGCCGCCGCAGCAGCCCGGCCATCACCTCGATGCCCGCCAGCGGGTTCTTCAGCTCGTGGGCGATGCCCGCCGCCATCTCGCCCAGCGAGGCCAGCCGATCGCGCAGCCGTTCCCGCTCCTCCTGCTGCTCGACCTGGGTCAGATCCTTGAAGAACAGCACGGCGCCGATCGGCGCGCCCGCGTCGTCCTTCACCACCGACAGCGTGTAGCCGATCACGCGGTCGGTGTCCTTCAGCCGCAACTCGGCGCGGTTCGGCAGCGTCGTCAGCTCGAACGCGCTCGAGACCACCCGCGCCACGTCCGGGTGGTCGCGGAACAGCTCGCCGAACGGGCGGCCCAGGTCGTCGGGACGCCGGGTCAGCGAGAAAATCCGGTACGCCTCGTCTGTTCATCAGCGCCAGGGTGCCATCGCGGCGAATCGCGATGACGCCATTGCGCATGCTGCTGACGACGTGCCGGAAGAACCGGTCGTCCGGTCGTTTTCGGCGCAGGCCGAACCGGGCGCGCCCGCGACTGGGCGCCAGAACGACTAGACGTGGGGGGCATGCGTCAGCTCGACAGCAAGCGGCAAACCCTGTGCCCGGAACCGGGTGGACGATTTGCCTGCAAAGCTCCGTAAAATCAGATGGTTACGGTTGGACGGCGAAGATCAGTATAACAAAACTGTAATCGAATAACGGAAGTGTCGGTGTCCGTGTCTGTCCGACTTACGCATCTGCGGCCGTGGCGAGGTCGGTGGCCGACTGGAGCTGCTCCCACTGGTGCATCAGATCGCCCACTTGCCACATCAGCGCCTGGTGGCGGTCGATGATCGGCTGGGCGGCCGCGCGATCGTCGTAGAAGCCAGGGGCAGCCATCGCCTGTTCGAGGTCGCGGATGGCCTGCTCGGTGGCGGCAATGCGGGTTTCCAGGTCCTCGATGCGGACGCGGCGGGCCTGCTCCGCGCGCGACTTCTTCTTGGCATCCGCGTCGGCGCGCTTCTTGTCTTCTCGGGAAGTTGTTTCCCTGGCGGGCTTCTTGTCTTCTTTTTTCCAATGGCGCTGGGGCCCCACCCCCAGCGCATTCTTACGATGATGCTCGCCCTCGTCCCTCGACTTCGCTCGGGACGACCCTGAGCTGGTCGAGGGGTCGGATTTGCTTGTCCTCGGGCTCGCATGGCCGCGGGCGCTACTGTCCGGTGTCTGGGCTCCCTCGTCTTGATGCTCCTTGTGCCAGAGGAATTCTGAGTAGGTGCCGGGATAGGCGACCGCGCCGCCGTTGCCGACCTCGATGATCTTCGTTGCGAGCCGCTCGACGAAGTACCGGTCGTGGGAGACGAAGATCAAGGTGCCGCCATAGGCGGCGAGTGCATCGAGGAGGACTTCCTTCGAGTCGAGATCGAGATGGTTGGTCGGTTCGTCCAGCAGCAGCGTGTTCGACGGACGCAGGAGCATCCGTGCCACCGCGAGACGCGTACGCTCGCCGCCCGACAGCACGCGAACGCGCTTGTGGACGTCGTCGCCCGTGAACAGGAAGCCGCCGAGGATGTTCCGGATGGCCGGCACCATGTGCAGCGGCGACCCCGACGCAAGGGTTTCGTACACGGTTGGCGCCGGATCCAGCCGCGTCGCCTCGTCCTGCGCGAAGTACTGCATGACGACGTTGTGGCCCTCGGTCCGCAGGCCGGCGTCGGGTGGCTCTTCTCCCGAGAGTATCCGCATCAGGGTCGACTTGCCCGACCCGTTCGGGCCGACGAGCGCGATGCGGTCGCCGCGCTCGATGTGCAGGTCCAGCGTCTTGAAGACCGTGACGTCGAGGTACGCCTTTCGCGCGTGCTTCAGCTCGAGGACCGTCCGGCCGCTCTTGGCGGACGTCGGGAAGTCGAAATGAATCTTCTTCCGCTCGGGCGGCACTTCGATCGGCACGACCTTCTCGAGCATCTTGATCCGGCTCTGGACCTGCGACGCCTTCGTCGCCTGGTAGCGGAAGCGGTCGATGAACATCTTGACGCGCGCGACCTCTTCGTCCTGTTCGCGCTTCGCCTTCCGAAGCTGTTCGATGCGCGCCTGGTGCGTCACCAGGTACTGGCTGTAGTTGCCGACGTAGTCGGTCAACGTCCGGAGCGTGAGGTCGGCGATGCGCGTGACGACGGAGTCGAGGAAGAACCGGTCATGCGAGACGAGGATGACCGCGTGCGGATACTCGTTCAGGTAGCCTTCCAGCCAATTGCGGGCCTCGAGATCGAGGTGGTTCGTCGGCTCGTCGAGCAGCAGCAGGTTCGGCTGGCCGAGCAGCAGCTTCGCGAGCGCGATGCGCATCTGCCAGCCGCCCGAGAACGTTTCGGTCGGCCGCTCGAAGTCGGTCGTCCTGAAGCCGAGCCCCTGAAGCACGGTTCCGGTCCTGAGCTCGATCTCATAGCCGCCGCCCAGACGGAAATGGTCCTGCAAATCGCTGTAGCGCGCGAGCATCGCGTCATGCTCGGGTTCCGGGATCGACGGATCGCCCAGCCGCTCCTCCAGCGCGTGCATCTCGGCCTTCATGGCGAGCAGCCGGGCGAACGCGCTGCTCGCTTCCTCGAAGACCGTGCGGCCGGCGTGGGTGAGGCCATCCTGCGGCAGGTACCCGACGGTGAGCGCCGCGGGCTTGAGAAGCGCGCCCGAATCGGTCTCTTCCAGGCCGGCCATCATCCGGAGCAGAGTCGTCTTCCCCGCGCCGTTCGGGCCGCAGAGCCCGACGCGTTCGCGTGCCGTGATCTGCCACGTGACGTGGTCCAGCAGGACGCGGTCGCCGAACGACTTGGTGATCTCAGACAGCTGGATCATGTTGAAACGGAACCACTTAGTTTAGCACGGGGAACGTCCGGTCAAAGGACGTCCGGCTAAAGCCGGACGCTACGGGCAGGCGCGGTATCCGCGACGAACGTCGAACGATCGTCGCCAGGCGTGCGAACGACGAACGAACGCGCTAGCGCCCCAGCGCCTTCTCAGCCTGCTTGAGGACTTCGGGCACGCGAAACGGCTTCGTCAGGTAGCCGGAGACGCCGAGGTTGATCGCTTCGATCGCACTCGACTCGGTCGAGAAGCCGGTGATGACGATGACCGGGAGGTCAGTCTTGTAGCGCTTCGCCTCGCGGATGACGCTCAGGCCATCCATTCCAGGCATTTTCAGATCCGCGATCAGCAGGTCGTAGGGGTACATCCGCATCCGGTCGAGCGCCGATCGGCCATCGGGAGCGACGTCGACCTCGTACTCGGCGAGCGCCAGGGTCTTCGCCAGGAGATCGCGGATGCTTGCCTCGTCGTCGACGACCAGGACGCGCGGCCGCGACGCGACGGTCGCGGCGCGGGCCGCTGGCGGTGCGGGTGCCGCCGCCGTGCGCGCGGCCCGCGGACCGCGCTGGCTGTCGAGCCATGCGTCGATGTCACGCTTCCGGAACCGCCACTGGCGGCCGACGCGAACCGCCGGGATCTTTCCGGCCTTGATCAGACGGTAGACCGTGCGGAGATTGACCTGCAGGTACTCCAGCACTTCTTCCGTGGTGAGAAAGGTCTCGTCAATCATAGTCCCCGGTCCCCGTCAACGTCCGGTCGTCGTAGCGACCGGGAGTTCAACGGTGAAAACGGCACCGCCGTCCGGATGGTTCCGGGCGGAGATGTGCCCTCCGTGCTCCTGTACGATTCCATACGCGATCGCGAGACCGAGCCCCGTGCCCTTGCCGACTTCCTTCGTCGTGAAGAACGGCTCGAAAATCCTTGGCATCGCCTCGGGCGCGATGCCGGTGCCGGTATCGCGAATCGTCGCGACCACGCGATCCTTCGCGGGCGAGACGACGGCGGTCACCTCGATCCGGCCCGGCCGGCCGCTGGCGGCGACGGCATGCTCCGCGTTCAGGATGATGTTCAGGAACACCTGGTGGAGGAACAGCGGGTCGCTTTGAACACGGGGCAAATTCTCGCCATAGTTTCGCACGACTTCGATGTCCTGGGCCCGGCACGCCGACTGCCTGAGCGCGAGGACCTTCTGGAGGACGCTGGCAAGGCTGACGCTGCGCCGCCCGAGCCGACGCGATCCGGCGAACACCAGGAGATTGCGGACAATTTTCGCGGCCCGGTCGGCTTCGCGGTAGATGGTTTGCACTTCGCGCCGGAGGTGCTTCGGGAACGCGCCGGTCGCCCGCAACAGCTCGAGGTGTCCCAGGACGCCCTGGAGCGGGTTGTTCAGCTCATGCGCGATGCCGGCGACGAACTGCCCGAGCGCGGCCAGCTTTTCGGACTGCGTCAGCCGGCGGCGCAGTTCCTCCCGCTCGGCTTCGAGCTTCGATTGCGGCGTCAGGTCGCGCGCCACGATGACGCTGCCGACGCGCTCCCGCTCCTGGTTCACCAGGTCGCTCAAGGTCACGATGAACGGCGCATTCAGAACAGGGTCGAACATTTCCCGCACCGTGGCGGATTCGCCCTGCCCCCCGCCAGTTGCCTCATGCGCCTGCAGCCACGCGACGAGCTCCGGGCCGACGCACTCGGCGAGCGGCCGATCGATCAACTGCTCGCGCGTCAGCTTCAGCCGGCTCGCGAACGCTTCGTTGGCGCGCACGATCCGGCCGCGCATATCGTAGACGACGACCAGGTGCGAGATGGAGTCGAACGTGTTTTCGAGCTCGCGGCGCGACCGCTGGACGTCCTCGAGCAGCTGCATGTTCTCGATGGCGCTCGACAGCTGGCGCCCGAGCTCGTCGGCGCGGTCGAGCAGCGCCAGCTCGCCGCCGGCCTCGACGCGAACCCCGTCGAACACGATCGTGCCCAGCGCGCGCCGCGTCCCGCGCAGCGGCACGGTGACCGTCCGGGTAGCGCTTTCGTCGGGCGACGGCAGGATGTCCGAACGGTTGCTGCGCATCGACGCCGCTGCAGGCGTCAGCGGATCGTCGGCGCTGACGCGGACCTCGCGCGTCAGGTGTTCGGGCTCCGACGACGCTTTCAGCACGAGCTGGCGGGCGCGGCGATCGTGAATCCAGACCGACGTGCGATCGGCGCCGAAGAGGCGCTTGGCGCCCAGGCAGATGATCTCGAGCCCCGCCGGCAGATTGAGCGTCGCACCCAGGGCCAGCGCGAAGTCGTTGAGGAGCTCGAGGAGGTCGCGCTGCAGCTCCTCGTTCTGCCGCAGCCGGAACAGTTCGAGCGCGGTTTTGAACGCGTCGGCGATTTCGCCGGCGTCGATGCGGGAAAGGTCCGGCGGTGTGTCGACGAACCCGATCGCCAGGAGGCCGGCGCGCTCGCCGGCGGCCCCCAGCGGCAGGAGCAGGGCCCCCGATGTTCGCAGGCGCGCCGCCAGCTCCGGCATCTGACGGCTGGCGTCGGTGACGAGCATCGTCACGCCGCGGCGGAACGCGTCCGACACGAGGGCCGATTCCGCCTCGCCAGGCATCCACGGATCGGTGCGGAGCTCGTCGAGGCCGAACCCCGACGTCGCCTGCAGGACGCCGTCGCGCGGATTGAGCTCGAACAGAAGCGAGCACGAGCCGCCAGTCACCTCGACGGCGTGCTGGTGGAGCTGCGGCAGGAGATCGGGGAAGCTCGCCGTGCGCGCGACGAGGGAGATGAGCGGAGGAGCCGCCGTGGCCGTGTCGTCGCCGGGGGGACGGGACCGTGCCAATCGCTCAGTCGGCCGCGTCAGCCGGCGCGTTCGAGATTCTTGGGACATTAATGGTCAGCCTGGCGCCGGAGCGGCGATTGTAACCGACCTTTACGAAGCACGCCAACGGTACTGCATCACCCACAGACTGCCTGTAACGTTCAGATGAGACACGTGTTAGCGGCTGAGGCGGATATACTTCCCAGGATCTTGCCTCGTACCGACTTCGGTCGCGCTGGCGCCGTCTAAATCCAGCAGAGAGGACCCTCCGCGCTCCGCATGACGTGGACGGACGAAGAGCTCGTCGCCCGCTCGATCGGGGGCGACGCCCAGAGCTTCAACGAGCTCATCCTGCGATGGGAACGGCCGATTTATGCCCTCGCGTACCGCACCATCGGACGCGAAGAGGATGCGCGCGACGTCTGCCAGGAAACGTTTCTCCGGGCGTTCCGGGCCCTGCCGGGCTTCCGCGGTCAGGCGAAGTTCTCGTCCTGGCTCTATCGCATCGCGCTGAACCTGTGCCGCGACTGGATCCGGCGCGAGCGGCGGGCCCAGGTCGTCCAGGCGCCGGAGAACGTCGACCTCCTCGAGCTCGCGTCGGCGCTCGAGCCGTCGGAGACCGTCGAAGACCTGGTGACCCGGAAGGATCTCGCGCGCGCGGTGGAGCGCGCGATGGCGAGCCTGCCCGAGGAGCAACGCACGGCGATCGTGTTGAAGGAATATCACGACCTGACATTCCAGGAGATAGCCGATCTCGTCGGCTGTCCCTTGAGTACGGTGAAGACGCGCTTATATCAAGGGCTCACGGTGCTGCGCCGTGAGCTGGCCAAGAGTGGAACATCATGACGGATACTGCCTGCACGCTCGAACGCCGCAACGAATTTCTCGTCGCGTATCTGTACGACGATCTCCAGCCTGACGAACGCCAAGTGTTCACCGCGCACCTCGGTCGATGCCGCGTCTGCCGCGCCGAACTGGACGATCTGCGCGACGTGCGGGGCGGCCTCGCACAGTGGACGCCGCCCGCTCCCGCGCGCGTACTGGCGTTCTCGCCCGTGCCGGCGCCCCGAAGCCGCGTGTGGTCGGCGCTGGCGGAGATTCCGGTGTGGACGCAGGCGGCAGCGGCGCTGCTCGTGCTCGGTGTCGCAGTCGGCGTCGCGGCCGGCATCGGCAACTTCAATCTTCGCGTCGACGAGAGCGGGTTCACAGTTCGCACGGGATGGACGCCCGCGCCCGCAACCGCCGCGAGCGCGGCGGAGGCGGCGGCCGCCGTGCAGCGCGATGCGCCATGGCGCGCCGATCTCGCCGCGCTCGAAACCGCGCTGCGGGCCGAGCTCCAGAGTCCAGGTCCTGCCGTGCGGCGGGCGGCGGCCGCGGGAGACCCCGCGGCAGACAGCGCCGCCGTGCTCCGCCAGGTGCGTGCCCTGATCGCCGCCAGCGAAAGCAGTCAGCGTCGCGAGCTGGCGTTGCGTGTCGCCGAAGTCTCGCGTGATTTCCAGGTGCAGCGCACGTCAGACTTGCAGCGGATCCAGGGGACGTTCACCGTGCTCGAAAACAGGACGACCGGTGAGATGGTCAAGCAGCAGAGGGTGCTGAACAACCTCGCGACGTGGGCGTCGCAACGGCAATAAGGTCAGAGGTCAGGCTATGCGCAAATCGATTCCCATGGCCGCCCTCCTGGTGCTGGCGGCGGCGCCGCTCGCCGCGCAGCCGGGACAGGCGCGTCCCACTCCCCAACAGCGCGATCAGCGCTACCAGATCACGACGATGGAACGCGTGCTCGAAGGCGCCGTGGAGCATGGCGCGAAGGTCACGCGGGATCGCCTGCAGGCGAGTTCCTGGCCCGAGATGCTGATGAGCGACAACGCGAGGGTCCGCGGCTACCGCCTCGACGGCTATGGTCTCTTCTTCGACGTCGCCGTGCCGATGCTCGAAGGATCGATGACGTGGAGCCTGCGCACGCTCGATCAGAACAACCTCGGCCTGGAGAGCGCGCTGACCGCCCTGCGCTCGCTCGTCGAAAAGAGCGGCGACACCAACTTCGAGCAGGCGCTGAAACGCGTCGAGTTGGAGGTGGTGCCGGTTTCGCTGAACGCTCCGGCTCCGCCGATCGTGCCCGACGCCCGGACGCTGACCGGTTCGGCGGCTCTCGCTCCCGATCCAGTACCAGGCCCCTCCGCCATCGCCGACCCGATGCTCGGCGATCCGGTCGAGGCGTTCCGCGGCGAGATCCGTGATGCCCTGATGGACGCGATGCTCGACCATGGCGCCGCCCTTCGCCTCACGCCGACCGACCTGTTCACGATCGCCGCGCGCGGCAGCGACGACCGCACGGTTCTCGGGCCGCTCAACGACGATGTCCAGACGATCATGATTTCGGTCACCGGCGCGGACCTGACGGCGTATCTGTCGGGGCAGATCGGCCGCGACGAGGCGCGGAAGCGGATGACCGTCCGAGTGTTCTAGAATACGCGGATGCGCGGGCTCCGATCCCTGATTGCCGTGGCCGGCCTGTCGGCCGCCGTGCTGTCCGCCCAGGCATGCAGCGCAGGCGCCGACGTGGCGACCGCCATCGAGGTCCTTGATGTCTCCAGCGGCTGGTTCGACGCCGGTATCGTCAACGGCCAGAACAAGCTGGTGCCGTCGGTCACCTTCAAGCTGAAGAACGTGTCGGATAAGCCGGTGACGACGCTGCAGGCGAACATCCTGTTTCACCGGGTCAACAGCGCCGAGGAGTGGGGCAGCAGCTTCCTGAAAGTGGCCGGCAGCCAGGGCCTGGCGCCCGGCGCCACGACCGATCCGCTCACCGCGAAATCGGATCTCGGCTATACCAGCGAGGACCCGCGCGCCGCCATGCTGAAGCACTCCCAGTTCGTCGACGCCAAGGTCCGCATCCTCGCCAAGGCCGGGTCCAACTACTGGCACCCGCTCGGCGAGTACCAGATCGAGCGGCGGCTCCTCGTCCAATGAGCTCCGCCGCGGCGCCCGCTCGCACTGCCGCTGCGGCGAGTCAATCCGGCCTTGTCCGGCAACTCGGCACGCTGAGCGCCACCGCGCTCGTCGTGTCGAACATGATCGGCACGGGCATCTTCACGACCACTGGGTTTCTGGCCGGCGACCTTGGCGATCCGACGCTCGTGATCGGCATCTGGTTCGTCGGCGCCGCGCTGGCGCTGGCCGGCGCGCTGTGCTACGCCGAACTCGGCTCCAATTTTCCCCGCTCTGGCGGCGAGTACGTGTATCTCTCCGAAGCATGGGGACCGGCGTGGGGGTTCATCGACGGCTGGGTGAGCTTCTTCGCCGGGTTCTCGGCGCCGATTGCCACCACCGCGCTCGCCATTTCGGCCTACCTCGCGTACTTCTCGCCGGCCTTGTCGTCTGACAACGTCTCGGTGGTCTCGCTCGGATTCATGCAGCTCCGCCTGGGCGGCGCGACCTTCCTGGCGTGTGCGATTGTCGCGGCGTTCACCGCGGTCAACGTCATCGGGGTCTCACAAGTCGCAAAGCTGCAGAACGTGCTCACGGCGACGAAGCTGGCGGTGATCGCCGCCTTCCTCCTGCTGGGATTCACGGTCGGCGGCGGCGACTGGAGCAACGTGTCGCAGGAAGCGGCGCGCACCTCGACGAGCTCGCTGGCCACGCAGTTTGCGACGAGCCTGATTTTCGTGTTCTTCGCCTACAGCGGCTGGAACGCCGCCGTGTACGTGGCCGAAGAGATCCGCGAGCCGGAACGCACGCTGCCGATCGCGCTGATCCTGGGCACGGTGGCGGTCGCGGCGTTGTACGTCCTGTTGAACGTTTTGTATATTTACGCGCTTCCGCTCGAGCAGCTGAAGGGCGTGGTGGCGGTTGGCGCGAGGGCCGCTGGCGCGTTGTTCGGCGATCGCGTGGGCGGCATGTTCAGCGCGGCCATGGCGCTCGGGCTGCTCGCGACCGTGAACGCGATGTGCATGATCGGTCCCCGCGTCTACTACGCGATGGCGCGCAACGGCGCGTTTTTCACGTCCGCCGCGAAGCTGCATCCTCGCTGGCACAGCCCCTGGATCGCGGTGCTGGCCCAGGGCATCTGCACGTGCATCCTGATCATGTCCGGGACGCTGCAGAGCCTGATCAACTACATCGGCTTCACGCTGTACTTGTTCACCGCGCTGTCGGTGCTGGCGCTGTTCAAGTTCCGCCGGCGTCCAGGCTGGAAACGGTCACGCTGGGTCAGCGTCGCCTATCCGCTCATCCCGCTCGTCTACGTCTCGATGAATGCCTGGGTGATGTATTTCTCGTGGAATCGCGCATCGCTCTGGAGCCTCTTGACGGTGCTCGCCGGCGCCGGGATCTATCACTTCTATATAAAAGGGGCCGCGGTTCAGAAGTAGCAATTCTGAATTACTGGACCTTCTTCAATTCGCCGTTGTAAGTAATCGTCCTGCCCGGGACGATCCTCACTTCGAACGACAGCGTCTCGTATCCGTCCTCGCGCACTTCGATCCGGTGCGGTCCCGACTCGAGCTGCAGCTGCTGGAAAGGGTTGTCGAATTCGTCGACGATCCCCACGTAGTACCCGTCCACGAGGACCTCGGCGCCGCTTGGCCGGACCTTCAGGCGGACAGCGCCGTCGTAGTGGGCATAGTAGCCGCCGCCGCCGCCGTAGTAGGACGGGCCGTACCACGAGCCGTAGAACCCAGGTGAGTACCAACTGAACCCGAAACCGATGCCGCCATAGCCCCAGGGGTAGTACCCCGGGTAGTACCCCGGGTAATACCCTGGGTAGTACGGATAGTAGGGGTAGCCACCACCACCACCGCCGATGATGATGTTCGGCGGCGGAACCTGCGAGCGAGGCACCGCCTGCCCGACGGGAGGACGATCCTCACGCGGACGGCGCGGCACCGCGCGGCCTCCGCCTCCCTGGTTTCCTGATGAGGATTCTGATCGCGCGGAAGGGGCGCTGGGGGCCGAAGGGGGAGGCGGAGCCGCCGTCGCGCGGCCGCCGCCCGAATCACCGCCGCCGTCGCCGCGCGGCACGGCCATCGCCCGGCCGCCCGAGTCGCCGCCGCCCGACCGTGACCCGTCGTCGCCTCCAGCTGTCTGCGTCCGTTGCGCGAAGGCCGCCAGTGGTACTCCCAACGTCAGCGCGACCACCCCGGCCAGGACAAGTGCGCCAAAACGTGACAGATGACGTGTCATGAGGAAGCTCCAGTATCCGCAAGAGCAACGGCCCTGCCAGCCGGACCGCCCAAAATCGGCCGTTTATCGCTGATTTTACGGCGCGGCTGTCCATCGTTCCGCACATTCGGCGTCCCGTTTTCTTGACACTCCGATCGCCGGGCCGATACAGTCAGAAAATTCATGACGATGCACAGCACCACCATACTGGCGGTCCGCCACCGGGACCGGGCGGTGCTGGCGGGAGACGGGCAGGTCACCTTCGGGCAGACCGTCGTCAAGCAGGGCGCCCGGAAGATCCGCCGGCTCTACAACGATCGCATCCTGGCCGGCTTCGCCGGATCGGCCGCCGATTCGTTCGCCCTGTTCGCGCGTTTCGAGTCGAAGCTCGAGCAGTATCGCGGCAATCTCGAGCGCGCCGCCGTCGAGCTCGCGAAAGACTGGCGGAGCGATCGGATCCTGCGCCGTCTCGAGGCGATGCTGGTCGTGCTCGACAAGAACACCACGTTCCTGCTGTCGGGCAACGGTGATCTCATCGAGCCCGACGACGGGCTGGTGGCGATTGGATCGGGCGGGCCGTTCGCCCTGGCGGCCGCGAAGGCGCTGGCGCGCCACACCGACCTCGACGCCCGCGCCATCGCGGAGCGGTCGATGGCGATCGCGTCCGAGATTTGCATCTACACCAACAGCCGGATCGTCCTGGAAGAACTGTAAGTGCCCATCTACCTGCCCGAAACCGCGCAGACATCGGCGGACGCCCTGACCCCGCGTCAGATCGTCGCCGAGCTCGATAAGTACGTCGTCGGCCAGGCGGCCGCGAAGCGCGCCGTGGCGATCGCGCTCCGGAACCGGACGCGCCGTCAGAAGCTGCCGCCCGACCTCGCCGAAGAGGTCGCGCCGAAGAACATCCTGATGATCGGGCCGACCGGGGTCGGGAAGACCGAGATCGCGAGGCGGCTCGCGCGCCTGGCGCAGTCGCCATTCCTCAAGGTCGAGGCCTCGAAGTTCACCGAGGTCGGCTACGTCGGCCGCGACGTCGAATCGATGGTTCGCGATCTGGTGGAGCTCGGGGTCGACATGATCCGCGCCGAGCAGCTGGACGAAGTGCGCGGCCGGGCGGCGCAGAACGCCGAAGAGCGCCTGCTCGACGTGTTGCTGCCGCCGACGCGCTCGATCGCGCCCGACGAAGATCCGGCGGCGGTCCGCGACCAGCAGAACCAGACGCGCGAGCGGCTCCGCGATCAGCTGCGCGCCGGCCGCCTCGACTCGCGCGTGGTCGAGATCGACGTCCGCGAGAAGGCGTTTCCCTCGTTCGAGATCATCGCCGGGTCGTCGGTCGAGGAAGTCGACATCAACTTGAAGGACATGTTGCCTGGGCTCTTCCAGGGCAAGACCAAGAAGCGCCGGATGAAGGTGCCGGAGGCGCTCGAGTACCTGGCGCAGGAAGAACAGCAGAAGCTGATCGACATGGACAGCGTGGCGCGCACCGCCGTAGGGCGCGTGGAGCAGGCTGGCATCATCTTCATCGACGAAATCGACAAGATCGCCGGCCGCGAAGGCAGCCACGGCCCCGACGTCAGCCGCGAAGGGGTGCAGCGCGACATCCTGCCGATCGTCGAGGGAACGACCGTCAACTCCAAGTACGGCATGGTCAGGACCGATCACATCCTGTTCATCGCCGCCGGGGCGTTTCATGTGTCCAAGCCGTCGGACCTCATCCCCGAGCTGCAGGGCCGGTTCCCGATCCGGGTCGAGCTCGAAGCGCTTGGGAGAGAGGAGTTCGTCCGGATCCTCACCGAGCCGCGCAGCGCGCTGGTGAAGCAGTACGTCGCGCTGATGGAGACCGAGGGCATCGTCCTCGAGTTCACCGAGCCGGCGATCCGCCGCATCGCCGACTTCGCGACCATCGTCAACGAGCGCACCGAGAACATCGGCGCCCGCCGGCTCCACACGGTGATGGAGAAGCTCCTCGACGAGATCTCCTTCGAAGGGCCCGACCTCACGGACAAGCACGTGGTCATCGACGAGGCCTACGTGTCGCGGATGCTCGCCGACATCGTCAAGAACGATGATCTGTCACGGTATATTCTGTAAACGTGAAATTAGGAATTTGGAATTAGGAATTTGGAATGCGTACACGAATTCCAAATTCCAAATTCCTAATTCTCAATTGCGTGGTGACCGGGGCGATCCTTTCGATCGGGTGTGGCCGCAAAGGCCCGCCGCTGCCGCCGTTCGTGCGCACCCCGATCGCGCCCGGCGAGCTCACGGCGACGCGCCGCGGCGACACGGTCGACATCCAGTTCGTCATCCCCTCGTCCAACACCGACCAGACGCGCCCGGCGAACATCGAGCGGATCGACATCTACGCGTTGACGACGGCGACCCGCGTGTCGGATCTCGACATCGTCACGCGCGGCGAGCGGATTGCGAGCGTCGAGGTGAAGGCGCCGCGCGACCCGAACAAGACGATCGATCCGGACGAGCCGGCGAGCGACCTGGAGCCGCTTGAAGGGGCCGGTCTCGATCAGGGCGCAACCAGCGAGGTGTTCGAGACTCTGGCGGCCACGACCGCCCCCGGGGGCACCCGCGGGAGCCGCCCGGTCGCGCCGGGAGCGCCGCTTGTCGGACCGTCATGCGAGCTGCCGACCCGCGTCTACGTCGGCCTCGGCATCAGCGTGCAAGGCCGGCGCGGGTTGTTGTCGCGCCAGGCCAGCGTGCCGCTGGTGACAGCGCCCGCGTCCCTGCCGCGGCCCGCCGTGACGTACAACGAGAGCGGCGTGACGATCGCCTGGCAAACCGCTGCTTCGGGTCCGCCGGCGGTGGAGGCGCCTGTCGGCGGGCGCCTCGAGTCGCGGCCGATCGGCTGCAACGCTCCGACAGTCGGATACCACGTGTACGAGGTGGCGGCGGAGCAGTCTGAAACCCGGCTCACCGATCAGCCGCTCGCCGGATCGCCGTTCGTCGACGCCCGGATCGCTTGGGACATCGAGCGCTGTTACACGGTGCGGGCGGTCCACGCCATCGGCGCGTTGTCGCTCGAGAGCGAGCCGGCGCCCCCGGTCTGCGACAAGTTGACCGATACGTTTCCGCCCGCGGCCCCTAAGGGACTGGTCGCGGTCGCGTCGGAAGGCGCGATCAACCTGATCTGGGACGCGAACACCGAGAAGGATCTCGCCGGCTACGTCGTGCTGCGCGCGCCCGCGTCGACGAAGGAGTTCACCACGGTGACGCACGAGCCGCTGCGCGACACCACGTTCACCGACAAGGTCCCGGCCGGTACTCCCTTTGTCTACGCGATCCGGGCCGTCGACTCGAACGGCAACCGCAGCGTCCCATCGGCCGAGAGCCCGGCGGAGTCCGCGCGTTAGCGCGTTCAGCTAGAATGTCGCTGCCCATGGATCGGATCTACCGCGCGCAACAGGGCGGCGAGAGCTTTTACGCCATGGAGCGCGGCGGCGACCTGTTCCGCGCGGCGGGCGCGGACCTGTTCAGCGGCCTGTCGATCGGCATGCCGATCAGCGGCGGCCTGGGCAGCGTCTCCGTGCTTGCGCCGGTCCGGCCCTCGAAGATCGTCTGCGTGGGCCTCAACTACCGCAGCCACGCCGCCGAAGTGAAGAAGGCGCTGCCCGCCGAACCCCTGCTGTTCATCAAGCCATCGACGTCGGTGCTCGACCCGGGCGCGCCGATCAAGCTGCCGCCGGGCGTGGGGCGCGTGGACTACGAGGCCGAGCTGGCGGTCGTGATCGGGCGGCGCGCCCACCGCGTGCCGGCCGCGCGCGCGTGGGACTATATCCTCGGGCTGACGTGCCTGAACGACGTCACGGCACGCGACCTGCAAAACAAGGAGTCGCAGTACACGCGCTGCAAGGGGTTCGATACGTTCGCCCCGCTCGGACCATGCATCGCCACCGGCCTGAACGGCGAGCCGCGGATGGTCGAGGGCTGGCTGAACGGCGAACGTCGTCAAGGCTCGTCGACCGCCGACCTGATCTTTCCGATCGAGCATCTCGTCGAGTTCATCACCTTCGTGATGACCCTCGAGCCCGGCGACGTCATCTCCACCGGCACCCCGTCCGGCATCGGCTCGATGAAGGCCGGCGACGTCGTGACGGTGAAGGTCGAAGGCGTTGGTGAACTGAGGAATTCCGTGGAGGACGAACACCCATGAAACTCTTCGTCGACTCCGGCAACATCAAGGATATCGAGACGCTCGCCGCGCTCGGCATCATCGACGGGGTGACGACGAATCCGTCGCTCCTGTCGAAGGAGCCGGGCGACTACCGGCAGAACCTCAAGAAGATCTGCGACATCGTGCGCGGACCGGTCAGCGGCGAGGTCGTCGCCACCGACTTCGCGGGCATGATCCGCGAAGGGCACGACATCGCGAAGATCGATGCGCACATGATCGTGAAGGTGCCGCTCACGCGCGACGGCATCCGCGCCTGCAAGACGCTGTCGGGCGAGGGCATCCGCGTAAACGTCACGCTCGTCTTCACGCGCGGCGCAGGCGCTGCTCGCCGCGAAGGCGGGCGCCACGTTCGTCAGCCCGTTCGTCGGCCGCCTCGACGACGTGGCGACGAGCGGCATGGGGCTGATTCGCGAAATCGTCGACATCTACGACAACTACGAGTTCACCACCGAGGTGCTGGTCGCCAGCTGCCGGCACCCCATCCACATCGTCGAGGCCGCGCGCATGGGCGCCGACATCTGCACCTGCCCGCCGGCGGTGATCGATCAATTGTTCAATCACCCGCTCACCACCATCGGGCTCGAGAAGTTCCTGAAGGACTGGGAGAAAGCACAGGCGGTGAAAGCGTAGGGGCCCCAGCTCCAAGCCCCGGACATGAATCCCAACGACACTCTCACCGATCTCAATCGCCGCGCCGAGCTGGGCGGCGGGGACGAGCGTCTCCGCCGGCAGCACGAAGCGGGGAAGCTGACCGCCCGCGAACGGATGGAACTGCTGTTCGACGCCGGCACGCTTCGAGGAGCTCGACAAGCTGGTCGTCCACCGCTGCCGCGATTTCGGCATGGCGGAGCAGCTCGTGCCCGGCGACGGCGTCGTCGCCGGCCACGGGCTGGTCGACGGCCGCCAGGTGTTTGCGTTCGCCCAGGACTTCACGGTCTTCGGCGGCTCGCTGTCGGAGACCAACGCCGCCAAGATCGTCAAGATCATGGACCTCGCGATGAAGCTCGGGTGCCCGATCGTCGGGCTCAACGACTCGGGTGGCGCGCGGATCCAGGAGGGCGTGCTGTCGCTCGCCGGCTATGCCGACATCTTCCTGCGGAACACCCTCGCGTCAGGTGTGGTCCCGCAGATCTCGGCGATCATGGGCCCGTGCGCGGGCGGCGCGGTCTACTCACCCGCCATCACCGACTTCACGGTGATGGTCAAGAACACCAGCTACATGTTCGTGACCGGCCCCGACGTGATCAAGACCGTGACCCACGAAGAAGTCACGCAAGGAAGAGCTGGGCGGCGCGATGACGCACAACGCGCAGAGCGGCGTCGCGCACTTCGCGGTCGCCGACGATCGCGAGTGCCTGGCGCTGGTGCGCGATCTGCTGTCGTTCATGCCGTCGAACAACCTTGACGACCCGCCGCGCGGTCAGTCGAACGACCCGCCGGATCGCGAGGACGAGGCGCTCGATCGCCTCGTGCCGGCGTCGCCCAACGCAGCCTTACGACATCCTCGACCTGATGCACGCGGTCGCCGACGAGGGCTACTTCCTCGAGGTCCATCAGCACTACGCGCGCAACCTCGTCGTCGGCTTCGCGCGGCTCGACGGAAGGCCGGTCGGCATCGTCGCCAACCAGCCGGCGATGCTGGCCGGCACGCTCGACATCAATGCGTCGGTGAAGGGCGCGCGCTTCGTGCGCTTCTGCGACGCCTTCAACATCCCGCTGGTGACGTTCGAGGACGTACCCGGGTTCCTGCCGGGGACGGTGCAGGAGTACGGCGGCATCATCCGGCACGGCGCCAAGCTGCTGTATGCCTTCGCCGAAGCCACCGTGCCCAAGGTGACGGTGATCACGCGCAAGGCCTACGGCGGCGCGTACTGCGTCATGTCGAGCAAGCACATTCGCACCGATTTCAACTACGCCTGGCCGACCGCGGAGCTCGCCGTGATGGGGCCGGAAGGCGCCGTCAACATCCTCTACAAGCGCGAGCTCGACGAGGCCGCCGACAAGATCGCCGCGCGGGCCGAGAAGGTGGCGGAGTTCCGCGAGAAGTTCGCCAACCCGTATCATCGCCGCGTCGCGCGGCTTCCTGGACGAAGTCATTCGGCCGCGCGAGACCCGGCGGAAGCTGATCACCGCACTCAGGAATCTCGAGAGTAAGCGAGACCGGAACCCGCCGAAAAAACACGGCAACATCCCGCTGTAGGGCGACGATTGTAGGGCGACCCTTTTAGGGTCGCCAGTGCGGGTAAAGCATGTAGTGTCCGGGCTTTAGCCGGACTACAATAACTGGCTCGTGAACAAAATCCTGATTGCGAATCGCGGCGAGATCGCTGTCCGCATTGCGCGAGCCTGCCGCGAGATGGGGATTGCGACGGTCGCGGTGTATTCGGAGTGCGACCGGGCCGCGCTGCACGTGCGCTATGCCGACGAGGCGTACGCGATCGGCCCGAGCCCGCCACGCGACAGCTACCTGCGCATCGACCGCATGCTCGACGCGGCCGCCCGCGCGGGCGCCGATGCGGTCCACCCGGGCTACGGTTTTCTCGCGGAGAACGAGGAGTTCGCGGCTGCCGTCCGCGACGCCGGGCTGACCTTCATCGGGCCGACGCCGGAAGCGATGACGCTGATGGGCAGCAAGACGGCGGCGCGAGCCACCGCGACGCGAGCCGGCGTCACGGTAGTGCCGGGCACGGACGCGGCGCTCGCGGACAGCGTGTCCGACGAGGAGATGGCTCGCGCGGCCGAAACCATCGGCTACCCGCTTCTGGTCAAGGCGGTCGCCGGCGGCGGCGGCAAGGGTATGCGGACGGTCGTCGATCGTGCTGAGCTGGCGCGGCGGTTCGCGCGGCCCGGTCCGAAGCCGGCACCGCGTTCGGCGATACCGCCGTCTATCTCGAGCGACGGCTCTCGCGGCCGCGGCACGTCGAGGTGCAACTTCTCGGCGATCACCACGGCAACGTGCTGCCGTTCGTGGAGCGCGAATGTTCGATTCAACGGCGGCATCAGAAGGTCGTCGAGGAGACGCCCCTCGCCCGCGGTGACGCCGGCCATCCGTCACGCAATCACCGCCGCCGCGGCATCGGTGGCCCGCGCTGCCGGCTACACCAATGCCGGAACCATTGAGTTCCTGCTCGACGAGGACGGCCGTTTCTATTTCCTTGAAATGAACACGCGGCTCCAGGTCGAGCACCCGATCACCGAGATGGTGACCGGCGTCGACCTGGTGCGGTGGCAGATTCGCATCGCGCGTGGCGAGCGCCTCGACCTCGACCCGGAACGGCTGCTGACGCCGAACGGCCACGCGATCGAATGCCGGATCTACGCGGAGGATCCCGACAACAACTTCCTGCCGTCGCCCGGCCGCATCGTCGATCTTCGGGCACCGGCAGGCCCCGGCACCCGCGATGACAGCGGCATCGCCGCGGGACTGGACGTCCCGATTTTCTACGATCCGCTGATCTCGAAGCTGGTGGCGTGGGCCGAGGATCGCCCGCAGCGCGGTCGCTCGCATGCGCCGCGCGCTTGGCGAGTATGTCGTCACCGGCATCAAGACCACGGTCCCGTTCTTCCGGTGGCTTCTCGATCAGCCCGAATTCGTTTCGGGCCGGTTTCACACGACGTACCTCGATCAGGTGATGGCGGAGCGTGTAGGGCGGCCATTTACCCCTCCGGATGACAGCGTCGAGGAGCTCGCGGCCATCGCCGCGGCCGTGCAGGCGATGATCGCGGCGGAGTCGGCGTCGGCCCGGCCGAACGGCGCCGCACCGGCGCCCGGCCGTCCCTGGAAGGTCACGGCGCGCACCGAAGGGCTGCGCTAGACGCTGATGCAGTACGCCGTCGAGGTCAACGGACGCGTGCGCCAGGTCGTCGTCAGGCGTCAGGACGGCAAGTGGGTGGTCGACGTGGACGGACGCGTGTGGACGGTTGACGCTGTCCCGGCCGCCGGGCACGCGTTGTCGTTGCTCGTCACGGAGACGACGGAGGCCGGCCTGAAGGCCGGCACTACGGGGGCCAGCGTAGCGTCCGGCTTTAGCCGGACCCCGAACGGCACGGGCGCAGTGTCCGGGTTTGGCCGCACTCTCAGCCACGAGGTGACCCTGGCAGGGGACGCTGTGACCGGGCTGATGAATGTCCATATCGGGCCGAATGTCGTGCCGGTGGCGCTCAACGGGCGCCGCCGTTCCGGCCGAAAAGAGGAAGGGGCGCATTCCGGCTCGGGCCCCCAGCGGCTGCTCGCCCCGATGCCCGGCAAAGTCGTCCGGGTGCTGGTCAAACAAGGAGATCCGGTCCGCGCGCGGCAGCCGATTGCCGTCATCGAAGCCATGAAGATGGAAAACGAGCTGCGCTCCGGGCGTGATGGCGTCATCGCCGAATTAGCAGTGACCGGAGGGCAGTCGGTCGAGGCCGGCACGTTGATTGCCGTTGTGAACAACGCCAACAACGCCAACGACGCCAGCGACTCAAGTTGATGCGCAAGACGATTCGATACGTCCGGTTCAGCCTGATGCTGACCGTCGCCATGCTCGCGGCGGCGGTCGTCAGCACGCTGACCATCGACGTCGGATGGCTGCTTCAGCACCCGGCCGAGCGCTACGCGTCGGACTACCTGAAGCGCCCCGTCGCCATCGGATCGATGCGCCTGCACGTCTTCAGCGGCCACTTCCTGATGGAAGACTTCTCGATTGGCGGCCTGCACGACGGCGACCGGCCCTTCCTGACCGCCAAGCGGCTGTCGATCGCCCTCGACTGGTCGACCGTCTTCACCCAGCCGGCGACGATCACGATCCGATCCGTCGAGCTCACCGACTGGCAGATGCTCGTCGAGAAGTGGTCGAGCGGCCACAGCTTCCCGAAGTTCACGCGCGATCGGCAGGAGCCGGCCGAGCCCCGGAAGGGGCCGAGCCGCGTGAAGATGAAGTACCTGCGCGCCTGGCGCGGCGAGTTCGCCTACCAGGATCACTCGTCGCCCTGGTCGGTGGTCGCGCCCAACATCGATCTGAACATGACGGACTTCCCGACCTACCACGGCGAGGCCGCCTTCCACGGCGGCACGGTGGTCATCCAGAACTACCTGCCGATGTGGGTCAACATGAAGACGCGCTTCCGTCTCGACGAGAGCCTGGTGCACCTGCAGCAGCTGGCCTTCGACACCGACGGCTCGCAGAATACCGGGGTCGGGGTGGTCGATTTCAGCCGCTTCCCGGAAATGACGTTCGACGTGAAATCGCGCGTCGACTTCCCGCGCATGCGCGAGATCTTCTTCCACAAGGAGAACTGGGCGCTGTCGGGTGACGGCCACTTCACGGGAACATTTCATCTCTTCAAGGGCGGGCACGATCTCACCGGCACGTTCACCAGCCCGGTGGCTGGCGTCTACGATTACCGCTTCCCTGAGCTGTACGGCTCGCTGCGCTGGACGCCAAAGTTCTTCGAGGTCACCGACGCCGGGTCGAAGCTCCTTGGGGGCGACGCGCGCTTTGCCTACTCGATTAAGCCTCTCGGGACTCCGGGCGGCGCGACCGCGCGGTTCGAGGCGTCGTACTCGGACGTCGATCTCGCCGAGCTGACCGACTTCTACGACTTGCGCGGTCAGCGCTTCGCCGGACGCGCGTCGGGCGAGAACCTGCTCGAGTGGCCCAACGGCCGGTTTCAGCGAGAATCAGGGCAGCGGCCACGTGTCGGTGACGCCGCCGCCCGACATGCTGCCGATGACCGCCGGCCTGCCGCCTGACACGGGCGAACTGCCGCGCGAGTGGGGGCCGTTCGCGCCGCCGCCGATGCCGCGCCACCTGCCGATTTCAGGTGAGCTCACCTACCGCCTGGCGCCCGAGCGCATCGAGGTCGAGGCAGGGCGGTTTGCGACCGAGCAGACGCACGTGCGCTTCGAGGGGACGACGGCGTGGGGCGCCGACTCGTCGTTTCGATTCCACGTCACCAGCGGCGACTGGCAGGAGAGCGATCAGCTGCTCGCCGGCATCATTTCCGATTTCGGATCGCCGACCCGCGCGGTGACGTTCGGCGGGCGAGGCGAGTTCGACGGCCTCATGACGGGCGCGTTCCGCCAGCCGCGCGTCGAGGGGCTGTTCACTGGAGAGAACCTGCGCGCGTGGGACACCGTGTGGGGCTCCGGGTCCGGCGCGGATCGTCGTCGAGAACAGCTATGTCACGGTGCGCGATAGCGCGATCAGCCTCGGCGACTCGGAGATCCGCGCGGACGGACGCTTCTCGCTGGGGTACCCGCGGCGCGACGGCGGGGAAGAGATCGATGCGCGCTTCCGCCTCACGCGCCGCGATCTCGACGGCGTCCGGCACGCCTTCGAGATCGACGACTATCCCGTCTCCGGCCGGCTGTCAGGCGAGTTCCACCTGACCGGTGAGTACGAGCGGCCGATTGGATACGGCTCGATGACCATCGAGCAGGGCGCGGCGTATGCCGAGCCGTTTGAAAAGGGCGCGGCGGCGCTCCGGTTCGACGGGTCGGGCGTGAGGCTCGACGGTGTGACGCTCACGAAGTCGACCGGAACAGTAACTGGCGCCGCGTTCATCGGCTGGGACGGCACCTACTCGTTCGACGCGATCGGCCGCCGCCTGCCGGTGGCCCAGATTGCCGCGTTCGACTACCCGCAGCTGCGACCCACCGGTACGGTCGAATTCTCGGCCGGCGGGAGCGGCACATTCGAGAGCCCGCGCTACGACGTCAAGTTCCGGATCGCCGATCTCACCGTGTCCAGCGAGCCGGTCGGCCAGACCAACGGGACGCTCGCGCTCCGCGGCGACGAGTTGAGCGGCGAAGTCGAGGTGACCTCATCGCGCCTGGCGATTACCGGCACCGGCCGGATCGCCCTGACCCCGCAGGCTGACTCGGAGCTTTCGTTCCGCTTCCATGAAAGCTCCCTCGATCCCTACGTCCGGCTGTTCATGCCGACGCTGTCGCCGTACACCACGGCGGTCGCCAGTGGATCGCTGCGTGTGGTCGGCCAGCTCGCCGACGTCAATCACCTGCTCGTTGACGGCACCGTGGACAGCGTGGAGATGCGGCTTTTCGACTACGAGCTGCGGAACGGCGGGCCCATCAAGCTTGCGCTCGATCAAAACGTCATCCGCGTCCAGGAGCTGCAGCTCGTCGGCGAGGACACGCAGCTGCGCATCGCCGGCACGATCGGCCTCCAGGATCAGCGGATCGCGTTGCAGGCGCTTGGCGACGCGAACCTGGGGATTCTCCAGGGCTTCTTCCCGAACGAGATGCGCGGTTCGGGGCGCGCCGAGTTGACGGCGGCGGTGAACGGTCCGTTGTACACGCCCGAGTTCTCCGGGACCGCCACCATCACCAACGGCCGCATCCGCCACTTCGCCATGCCGAACGCGCTCG
Source organism: uncultured Acidobacteriota bacterium (assembly GCA_963825245.1). GTDB lineage: Bacteria > Acidobacteriota > Vicinamibacteria > Vicinamibacterales > CAVVIG01 > CAVREM01. The sequence goes on along the minus strand of CAWGSJ010000002.1, from coordinate 365,694 downwards.
ACGCGATCAACGGGGTCGTCCGCTTCGACTCGCGGGGCGTGCGGCTGGACGATGTCACGGCGATGATGGGCGGCGGGCGCATCCAGTTCGGCGGCCGCGTCGGCTTCGAGGGCTACATGCCCGGCGAATTGAACGTCACCGCGCGCGGCGAGGGGCTGCAACTCCGCGTGCCGGAAGGCGTCCGATCGGTCGTGGACGCGGACCTGTCGGTGCGCGGCAACTTCAAGGCGCCGACGATCGGCGGGACCGTGACGGTTCGCAGCGCCATCTGGAACCGCCGCATCGATCCGACGGCCGAGCTCTTCGATTTCGGTGCGGCGGTGACGGCGGCGACCGGCGAAACGGCCGCGGCGGTGGTGCCGCTCCGGTTCGATCTCCAGCTGATCGTGCCGGCCACCCTCCGGATCGAGAACAACCTGGCGCGGCTGGTCGTCAGTGCGGACATGCAGCTGCGGGGGACCACGGAACGGCCGTTGCTCTTCGGCCGCGCGGAGGTTGACCGCGGCGAGATCCTGTTCGAAGGACGGCGCTATCTCGTGACGCGCGGCGCGCTCGAGTTCAACAACCCGGCGAGGATCGAGCCGTTCTTCGACGTCGAGGCCGAGACGCGGGTGCGAGTGCCGGGCGAAACCTACCGCGTGATCATCAACCTCACCGGCACCACCCAGAGCCTGGTGCCGCAGTTCACCTCCGATCCGCCGCTCGCGTCCGACGCCGACGTGGTGGCGCTGCTCTTCAGCGAGGTCCGCCGGGAACCGGGCGACGCCGAGTTGCGCGCGCTCAGGAGCGCGAACGAGCGGCAGACCGACATCCTGACGACCCGCGCCACCCAGCTGCTCGCCAGTCCGGTGTCGTCGGAAGTCGGCCGCGTCGTCGAGCAGACCTTCGGCGTCGACACCTTCCAGGTGACGCCGTCGCTGTTCGATCCGTACAGCCAGACGACCGCGACGCCGCGCATCAATCCCTCGGCGCGCGTCACGATCGGCAAGCGCGTGTCCGATCGCGTCTACCTGACGTTCTCGCGCAGCCTCAGCACGTCGATCAACGATCAGATTCTCCTGCTCGAGTACGACGAAAGCGACCGGCTCTCGTGGATCCTCTCGCGGAACGAGAACGACACCTACTCGCTGGAGGTCCGCGTGAGGCACACCTTCTGATGCGCGTGCGCCTGAAGGCCCGGCCGGCGCCGGCCACAGGGACGCTGCTTCTGCTGCTCCTCCTCGTCCCGGTCCAGGCGGCGGCCGACGTCGCCGAGTTTCTCGGCAAGCCGATCGCGTCCATCCGCTTGCAGATCGAAGGCCGCCCCGCCTCCGACGACCGTCTGCGCCGGCTGATCCAGTTGAAAGAAGGCCGCCCGCTGACGATGCTGCTGGTGCGCGAGACGGTGGCCCATCTCTTCAGCCTCGGCGAGTTCGAGGACGTGCAGGTGGACGCGGCGAGCCGCGGCGACGGTGTCGATCTGCTCTTCGAGCTGGCGCCCATCCACCCGGTGACGCGTGTGCTGTTCACCGGCATCGCCGGCGTGCCCGGCGCCGACGAAGGACGGTTGCGAAGCGCCGTGCTGGATCGGTTCGGCGCGTCGCCGTCGCCCGGGCGGGCGCAGGACATCGCGCGCCTGGTCGAAAGCGAGCTGGGGCGGCGCGGGTACCTGCACGCGCGCGTGTCGCAACGCCTGGAGCTCGAGCACTCGCCCGACCGTGCGACGCTCGTCCTCGGTGTGGAACCAGGCGCGCGGACCAGGATCGGCGCCGTTGATGTGATCGGTGCCCCCGGCATCCCGGAGCGCGAGCTCCTCGAACGGCTGGGCATCACGCCCGGTGTTCCCTACCAGCCCGAGTTGCTCGCCACGCGAATCGAGAACTACCTGCGTGACCGGCGCGATCGCGGCTACTACGAGGCGCGGCTCGCCGCCCTGCCGCGCTTCGCCGACCAGGATCGCGTCGTCAACCTTTCGCTGGATGTGGTGCAGGGACCGCGCGTCCGGATCGTCTTCACCGGTGAACAGCTGCCCGGCGACGTTCGCGACCAGTTGGTGCCGATCGCGCGCGAGGGATCGACCGACGAGGATCTGCTCGAGGACTCCAGCAACCGGATCCGCGACTATCTACACGCGCAGGGTTACCGCGACGCCAGGGTCTCGCATCAGCGATTGCAGGACGACGGCGAGCTGGTCGTCAATTTCGCGATCGAGCGTGGCCCGCGTTACCGGCTGGCCGCGGTGACGCTGGAGGGGAACCAGTTCTTTCCGTCGCTGGTGCTCGAGCCGCAGCTGCGCCTGGGCGCCGGCCAGCCCTTCGACGGCGCCCGCCTCCAGGCCGACGTGTCGGCGATCCAGGAGTTGTACCGCCGCCGCGGCTTCGCGTCCGCCGAGGTCGACGCGTCCGTCGAGCGGGTCGCCAGCGGCCCTGGCGACGCCGACGTGGCGCTGGGCATCCGCATCACGATCGTCGAGCACGCCCAGACGATCGTCGAATCGGTCCGCGTCGAGGGCAACACGGCGATGTCGGAGGTCGAGCTCACGGCCGGGCTCGGGTTGAGGCCCGGCGCCGAATTCTTCGCAACGCAGCTGGCGATCGATCGCGACGCCGTCCAGGCGAAGTACGCCAACCTCGGCTTCCTGCACGCTACAGTCGAGAGCGAACCGGGCCTTGCGGCCGATGGCCGAAGCGCCAACATCGTGTTCCGGGTAAGGGAGGGACCGCAGATCTTCGTCGAGCACGTCCTGCTGGTCGGCAACCGCCGCACGCGCGCGGAAACGATCGAACGCGAGCTGCAGATCAAGGCCGGCGACGCGATGGACCAGGATGCCGTCGTCGAAACGCAGCGCCGGATGACGGCGCTCGGTCTCTTCCGCCGCACGCGCATCTCGCAGTTGTCGCACGGCGACGAAAACCGGCGCGACCTCTTGATCACGGTCGAGGAAGCCCCGCCGACGACGGTCGGCTACGGCGGTGGGTTCGAGGTCGGACCGGAGATTCAGGAAACCGACGGCGTGGCGGATGAGGCGCTGCAGTTCTGGCCGCGCGCCTTCTTCGAGATCACGCGCCGCAACCTGTTCGGCAAGAACCGCTCCGTGAACCTGTTCACGCGCATCAGTCTCCGGTCGCAGAACGACACCGACGGCTATGGATTCACCGAGTACCGCGTGCTGGGCACGTTCCGCGAGCCGCGCGTCTTCAACACTGCGGCGGATGCGTTTCTCACCGCCGTCGTCGAGCAGCAGCACCGCTCGAGCTTCAACTTCGCACGGCGCGGGTTCAATGCCGAGATGGTCCGGCGGTTCACTCCTGCCTTCAGCCTGATCGGCAGCTATAACATCAACGAGACCGAGCTGTTCGACGAGCTGATTAACGAAGCGGACCAGCCGCTGATCGACCGGCTGTTTCCGCAGGTCCTGCTGTCGTCATTCGCCGTCGCGGGCATCCACGACACACGCAACGATCAGCTGAATCCGTCGGTCGGACACTACCTGAGCGCCAACGGGCAGGTGGCGGCCAAGGCGATCGGATCGGAAGTCGGCCTGCTGAAGTCGTATTTCACCGCGCAGGCATTCCGGATGCTCCCGCGGACCAACCGGCTGGTGTTCGCCGGGAGCGCGCGGCTGGGGTTGGCGACCGCGTTCGCACGCGTCCCAGACCTCGCGGCGGACGATCCCGAGCTGCGGGCCGGCGTGCAGCTGCCGGCGAGCGAACGCTTCTTTGCCGGCGGCGACACCACCGTTCGCGGCTTTGCCCTCGACCGGCTCGGCACCCCCGAGGTCATCGATGCCGACGGATTTCCGGTCGGAGGGAATGGGGTCGTCATCTTCAACGCCGAACTCCGACTGCGGCTGATGCGCAGCGTCGGAGTGGTCGGGTTCCTGGACACCGGTAACGTGTTCAAGCAGGCGACCGATCTCGATTTGGGCCGATTGCGCAGCGCCGCCGGATTTGGTCTGAGGTTCCAGTCACCGATCGGACCGATCCGCGTCGATCTCGGGTTCAAGATCAACCGCCAGGAAATCACACCCGGACGTCTCGAGGACCCGAACGCCTGGCACATCTCGCTGGGCCAGGCGTTCTGAGATCATGAAGTTTCAGCTTTCAGCTTTCAGATTTCAGATTGGCGCCACATTTCAGATTCGCACCCGACTGCAGATCGCCGTTGGGCTGATTGCAGTCCTGCTGTCGGCGACGCCGGGCGCCGAGGTGCTGGACCGCGTCCTGGCGATCGTCGCGGGCGACCTCATTCTCCTGAGCGATGTCCGCGCGGCGCGCGAGTTCGGCTTCGTGACGACCGAAGCCGCCGACCCGGACGCGACGGCGCTCGCGCGTCTGATCGACCGGGCGCTCATCCTCGCGGAAGTCGAGCGATTCGCGCCGCCGGAGCCCGATGCGGCGTCGGTTGACAGGGGAGTCGGCCTGGTCCACGAACGCTTCTCGTCGCCACAGGCGTTCGCCGCCGCGCTCGCGCGAGTCGGGATCGAGGAACGGCACCTGCGTGAGTACGTACGGCAGGATCTCCGGATGAACGCGTACCTGGATCAGCGTTTCACCGCCGTTCCGCCGCCCGAGGAAGAGATCGGCCGGTACTACCGGGAGCACCCCGAGCGGTACACGCGGAACGGCGTGATGCTGCCGTTCGAAGACGCGCGGTCCGAGATCGTCCAGGTCCTGACGGCACAGGGCCGCCGCGCGCTGGTCAACGACTGGGTGTCCGGCCTTCGCCGGCGCGCCGACGTCAGGGTGGCGGCGGAGAGATAAAAGCAATTGAATTCCTAATTTCACGTTGTCACTACCGTCCGGCGACTAGGAATTGTGCGAGCTGCAGGAGATTGAACCCAGAGTGGCTGACCACTGGGGCGACGATGGATCGCCGCCGCAGGTAGATGACGGCCCAGAACATCCCGAGCAGCCCGGTGACCACGGCGACGTCGACGCCCTGGATGATGTGGCCGGCGCCGAATCCGACGCTCGCGATCACCACGCCAACCACCGGTCCGCCGAGCCACTGCTCGAAGCGACGGAGCAGGAACGCACGCTGAATCTCCTCGCGGATCCCTCCGGCCACCACGAGCACCACTGCCATGACGGCTGCGTCCTGCGGCGTCGTCAGGAGATCCTGCAGCGGATTTTTCTCCTCGGTGCGAAGCCACGGCGCGAAGCTCTGGATGAGGAGCAGGGCGGTGAACGCGATGGCGAGCGCGGCGAACGACAGCGGCAGGCCGGCACGCGCCTCCTCACCGATCGACCGCCGGCCGAAAAACACCTCGCGCGGACTCTCGCCGTGGGAACGCAGGAAGAACAGAATGAGACCAATGAGTAGCAAGGCGTCTACGAGCGACAATGCCGCGACGTAGACGAGGTTCAGGCTGCCGTCGGGGTTCTGCTGGTTGAAGCCCAGTGCGTAGAACGTTGCCGCCAGCGCGAACTGCGTGGGGAAGTCGGAACACACGATCACTTCGAGCAAAGCGACCATGCGCTGGGAGGGGTCGATCCGAGCGCGGGGCTGCGGGCTCGGGGCTTGCGATTCGGAAAGCGGCTCGAGGCTCATACCGGCACGTCAAGCGTACCTTGTGCGAGCTCGAGCCGGGAATCGAAGTGGCTAGATTCTGACCTTGATCGTCACCGGCTCCGTGAGGCGCAGCGTAAGGGCCGCGCCGCGCCCGAGCCGGACGTCCTTGCCGCGCTGCGACATGACGACCGCGGTGCCGGCGCCGCCGGCGGCCGCTCCGCCGATCACCGCGCCCTTCTTGCCGCCGACGATCCCGCCGACGATGGCGCCGCCCGCGGCCGGGGCCGCGATCTTGAGCGCGTCTTTTTTCTTTTCGGTCGGCCCGCTGCGCGTCACGGTCGAGGTCTCGATCTCGTACCGTTCGTCGGTTTGCGCCGGCGTGAGGGAATCGAACCGCAGCGCGAGCCGCGACGTCCCCGAGACCTTGCCCGCGCGCTCCGCGCCGGTCACGACGCCATGGACGCTGCTGCCCTCGGCAAGCGCGGTGACGCCTTCGACGACCACAGGCTTGGTGAGGTGCGCGGCCACGCGGTCTTCGACGCGGCTCGTGTCGGACCCGACCGACGTGTCGAGCGCGACCGGCAGGGTGGTGCCGGCGGGCAGGACGACTTCTCGCCAGCGCGGTGCGTCACCCTCCCTGGCGGCCGCCGTCGACGCGCTCTTGTCGTTCCACTCGGACGCCGCAGCCTTCGCGGCGTCGCTTCGCTCGTCGAAACCAGAACTCGCCGATCCCTGTTCGCACGCAATCGCAAGCGCGGCAGATGTGATGCACAGCGCTGCTCGTATAGGCACACGCATTGTGGTCCCTCCAGAGGAGCCTCCCCACCTGGGGTGCAAGGTCGCCGCCAGCTGAAGTGTTCCAAAATTACGCAGATTTAACGGTAAGATGAGCTTGCACAGACGAGCCATGGGCGCTCAGAATGCAAAAATGACATGGTTGCCCGCGGAGAGGCGTCCTTGAGCGTCGCCACAAACGAAATCGTCCGGTCGGATACGACGCCAGCGGTCTCCGAACGCGTGCTCATCGTCGAGGACGACGGCGCGGCGCGCGTGGGATTGGAACAGCTGGTCAAGAGCTGGGGCTTTGTCGCCGAGTCAGCCGTCGACGGCGAGGACGCCCTGCAGAAGGTCACGAGTTTCCGCCCATCAATCGTCATTTCCGACCTGGTGATGCCGCGGATGGACGGCCTGGAGCTGCTCCGCGCCCTCCAGTCGCAGGGCGCTGACGTCACGACGCTCCTGCTCACGGCGCAGGGCACGGTCGAGACGGCGGTCGAGGCGATGAAAGAAGGCGCCTATGACTACCTGACGAAACCGGTCGACATCCAGCGACTGAAGATCCTGCTCGACAAGATCGTTGAACGGCAGGAAACGCTCCGCGAGGTGAAGGCGCTCCGGCGCCAGCTGCGCGAGCACGGCACCTTCGGGCCGATGATCGGCAACAGCCCGGAGATGCGGAAGATTTATCAGGTGATCGAACAGGCCGCGCCGACGAGCGCGTCCGTTCTGATCACCGGCGAATCGGGCACGGGCAAGGAGCTCGTCGCGCAGACGATTCACCAGCTCAGCTCGCGCGGGCCGTTCCCGTTTGTCGCCATCAATTGCGCGGCGATTCCGGAGACGCTGCTCGAAAGCGAGATTTTCGGCCACGAAAAAGGCGCGTTCACCGGCGCCTCCGATCGCCGTCAGGGGTGCTTCGAGCTCGCGGATCGCGGCACGCTGTTCCTTGACGAGATCGGCGAGATGACGCCGACGACGCAGGTCAAGCTCCTGCGCGTGCTGCAGGAGCGCCGCTTCCGCCGCCTGGGCGGCCGGAACGAGCAGGTGGTTGACGTCCGAGTGCTGGCCGCCACCAACATCGATCCGCTCGAGGCTGTCCAGAAGGGGAAGCTGCGCGAGGATCTGTTTTACCGGTTGAATGTCTTCTCGTTCCGACTGCCGCCGCTGCGCGAGCGCAAGGAAGACATGCCGCTGCTCGTCCAGGCCTTCATCAACGAATTCAACACGCGCAACCAGAAGTCGGTCGCCGGCGTCGACCACTTGACGATGCGCATGCTCGAGCAATACATGTGGCCGGGGAACGTCCGCGAGCTGCGCAACGTCATCGAGCGCGCGACCATCCTGGCGACCGGCCAGTTCATCGAGCCGCGGCACCTGCCGCCGATGCTGACCAACGAGCCGGCGCCCGAGCATCAGCCGCAGTTGTCGCTCGGCCCGGGCACGACGGTCGAAGAGGCTGAACGGCGGCTCATCCTGATGACGCTCGAGCACACCCGCGACAACAAGACGCGCGCCGCGGAAATTCTGGGCATTAGCCTGAAGACCCTCCACAACAAACTGAACAAATTGAGGCTGCGACCGAGTAAGAAGGAGTAGGGGTTCGCCCCAGCCTCAAGTTCCATGCGTCTTGGCATCAAGGGCAAGCAGGTTCTCGGCGTCACGCTGATCGTCGGGGCGGTTGCGGCAGGCCTGAGCCTGATGCATCTGGCGAGGCTCGCGAGTGTCAGTCTCGAGGAGAGCAAGTCGCGCGCGAATCTCGTCGCCAATGCCATCTTCCACCGCGCCTTCGCAGCCGTGCAGGGCGCAAGCGACCCGAAGCAGGCGCTCAGGAACGATCCGGGCCTGCGCTCGATTCTCGAGGCGAGCGCTTACGCCACAAATGTGACCTTCGCGTCGATCGTCGACACCACGGGCGTCGCCATCGTTCACGCTGACCCCAGCCAGGAAGGCCGCCAACTCCCGACGGCTGGCGGCAACCTCGAGGATCTAATCAATAGCGGCGCATGGATACAGCTCTACGAGATTTACAACACGGAAGGGAAAACCTACGAGTTGCGGCAGCCGCTGCTGCTCGGTAACACCGAGTTCGGATCGATCCGGATCGGCGTGTCCACGTTGCTCATCCGCAGCGACCTCGCAGCCGGGCTCGGGTCGGCCGTCGTGCCGGCGCTCCTCGCCCTGACGATCGCGGTGTTTGCCGCGATGGCGCTCGCACAGGTGCTGTTGCGGCCGATTCACGTCATCCGCAGCGGCCTGACCAGGCTCGGCAAGGGCGAGTTCGGCGTGCGGCTCGACCTCGAGCAGGATGACGAGTTCCGCGAACTGGGGACCTTCTTCAACACCGTCAGCGCGCAGTTGTCAGCCGACCGGTCGCAGATCGCGAACCTGGAGTCGTCGTTCGAGCACCTCGAGGACGCCGTCGCGATCATCAATCCCAAGGGCGATGTGTTGTTCGCCAACGGAGCCGCCGAACACATCTTTCCCGGCATCGAAGCCGGGAAACCGCTCGATGCGCTGCTGCCGGCCGATCACGCGCTCCGTCGGCTCGCTGAAGAGACGCTCGTCAGTCGTCAATCGCGCGGACCGATGCCGGCGTCCTTCGGCGTCGGGCGCGGCGAACAGGGGGAGCGGTTGATCCTCACGCATCCGGTTCAGGACGCAACCGGCGCGCTCGTCGGCATCATGCTGATCGTCCGAAACCTCGAATACCTCAGCCAGGTGCAGTCGACGCTGCGCTACTCGCGGAAACTGGCCGCGCTCGGACGCTTGTCGGCCGGCGTCGCGCACGAGGTGAAGAACCCGCTCAACGCGATGATGATTCACCTGGAGCTGTTGCGGCAGCAGTTCCAGCCGGCCCCACTGATGCGCCGGGGCGTGTCGCGCGAAGCGGCCGCCGCCGTCGTCGCACCCGCCGCGCTGGAAGTGGACACGGCCGACGCGCTGTCGCACGTCGACGTGATCGCGGCCGAGATCAGGCGGCTCGATGAGGTCGTCCAGGGCTTCATCAAGTTCACGCGGCCGGAAGATCTGAAGCTCCAGTCGGTGTCTCTCGGCGATCTCTTCGCAGAGATCGTGCCCATCCTGCAGCCGGAGGCCGATCGAGCGGGTGTCGAGGTCATCGTCTCCTCCGACGGCGCGCCGCCGGTCAATGGCGATTCGGCGATGCTGCGCCAGGCATTTCTGAATCTCGGGCTCAACGCCTGCCAGGCGATGCCGGGCGGCGGCACATTGCGGATCGATTGTGAAGCCGCGCGCAGCCGGCGCGTTCGCGTGTCGTTCACGGACACCGGCGTCGGCATCAAGCCCGATCATCTGAAGCGAATCTTCGATCTCTACTTCACGACCAGGGACAAGGGGAGCGGGATCGGTCTCTCGATGGTGTATCGCACGGTACAGATGCACGATGGTGAAGTTGAGGTAGAGTCGACTCCTGGGATGGGAACGACGTTTCGGCTGCTGCTCCCCCAGGCATGAGGATGGCGAGGGTCCACCCAGTCCTGACGGTTTGTGCCGTTGTGTCGTTCGCGATGGCGGCGGGCGGCTGCACCCGGTTGTCGGCGCGATCTGCGCCCGAGCCTCCGCCGCCGCTCGACGTGCCGGCACCGCCGCCGCGCGTGGTCGAGGCCGCTGGCGCCGAGCCTCCCAATCCCGGGACGCTCGTCGATGCGCCGGCCAGCGGAGCGCCTTCGAGCCGCCGGCCGCCGGCGCGCGTGGAAGGGCCGAAGCCTGAAACCAAGAAGCCGGAATCCGTGCCCCCGCCGGCGCCGGTGACTGAGCTGCCCACGGTGGCGCCGACCGAACCGGCCGCGCCGGCCACCGCACTGCAGACGACGCCGCCTGAGAAGGAACCCGCGCTTGAGCAGGAGATCCGCGACATTCTCTTTCGCGCGAACCGCGACCTCGGCCGCGTGGATTACGGGAAGCTCAGCCCCGAGGCCAAGGAACAGTACGAGCAGGCGAAGAGTGCCGCGACGCGCGCCGAAGAGGCGATGCGGTTGAAGCCGGCGAACCTCGTCTTCGCGCGGACGCTGGCCGACCAGGCCGCAACCATGGCGGCTCAGCTTGCGGGCCGCTGAGACTGAGAATCCCGCTACCCACAGGCGCGCACCCCGTTCCCAAACCCGGCTGTTCGTCAATACTCAAGCCGTTTTTTGCGGCCTTTTTCACCTGCACAGCGTGGCACCTCGATTGCTCCTTACGGCGGCAACCTCGTTCCTTTCGCAACCTGCGACGGGAACACGATCCCACCGTAAACCCTGCCTGTGCACCACGGGAGGCCGTCGAAAGACAGCCTCCCACCTGCCATCCTTCGCTCACGTGCGAGCGCATGAGCTTCGGTTGGCAAGCCCGTTCGCTCGCATCGGCTGCGCATCCCCGCGAGCTACGGACGGCAAGCCCTCCCTTCGGTTGGCACACGGTACCGTTTTCAACAGATATCCACATCTTGCGACTGACCTAAAACGAAGGCACAATATCTTGTAGGATCGCTGTTGACAAACCCGGCTCTCGCGCGCATATTTGACGGCCGTAGCGCGACCGGATCTTCAACGAGAACACCCCAGCTTCTCGTGTGACGGGGGCGCCAATCCACAACAGACTGACGCCCCGCTCAGGGCAGAGCGGGTCGGGCGTTCTCCGGCGATCCCCGGAGCGAATGGGAGTTGAAACATGAAGGAGCGCGCTGCTTTTCAGGCCGCGAGTGCCGGCCAGCAGGCGGTCGAGACCGGGGGAGCCGCATCGTCGTACGTCGAGACAGAAAAGCCTCGGACGAAGAAGGCGGCGGGCCTGGCCTTCCCGCGTTTCTTCACGGAGCCCGGCACCGACCCGTTCGACGAGATCGACTGGGAACTCCGGACCGCGCTGATCGGAAACGAGCGCGGTGAGGTCGTTTTCGAGCAGCGCGACGTCGAGATCCCGAAATCGTGGTCGCAGCAGGCCACCAACATCGTCGTCTCCAAGTACTTCCGCGGGCAGATCGGCACGCCGGAGCGCGAGCGCAGCGTCAAGCAGCTGATCGGCCGCGTCGTCGACACCATGACCGAGTGGGGCCGCTCGAACAAGTACTTCGCGAGCGAGGAAGACCTGCAAGCCTTCAGCGCCGATCTGAAACACATCCTGGTGTATCAGAAGGCGGCGTTCAACAGCCCGGTGTGGTTCAACTGCGGCTTTGAAAAGGCCCCGCAGTGCTCGGCGTGCTTCATCAACTCGGTCCAGGACACGATGGACTCGATCCTGTCGCTGGCGCGGACCGAGGGGATGCTGTTCAAGTTCGGGTCGGGCACCGGCACCAACCTGTCGCCGATCCGCTCGGCGCGGGAGCTGCTCGCGGGCGGCGGCACCGCGTCGGGACCGGTGTCGTTCATGAAGGGGTACGACGCGTTTGCCGGTGTGATCAAGTCGGGCGGCAAGACGCGACGGGCGGCGAAGATGGTGATCCTCGACGCCGATCACCCCGATGTCGTCGATTTCATCAACTGCAAGGTCGAGGAGGAGAAGAAGGCCTGGGCGCTGATGGACGCCGGCTACGACGGGTCGTTCACGGGGACGGCGTACTCGTCGGTCTTCTTCCAGAACTCGAACAACAGCGTCCGCGTCACCGACGACTTCATGCGCGCCGTGCTCGACGACAGCACGTGGGAAACGCACGCGGTGCTCGACAGGTCGAAGGTGATGGACGTCTACAAGGCGCGCGACTTGATGCGCCTGATCGCCGAGGGGACGCACGTCTGCGGCGATCCGGGCATGCAGTTCGACACCACCGTCAACGAGTGGCACACCTGCCCGAATACGGATCGCATCTACGCCAGCAATCCGTGCTCGGAGTACATGTTCCTCAACGACTCGGCGTGCAACCTGTCGTCGATCAACCTGATGAAGTTCGTCAAGGTTGTTGGTCAAGATCCCAACAATGTCGAGTTCGACGTCGCGTCGTACAAGGCGGCGGTGCGCACGCTGATCACCGCGCAGGAAATCATCGTCGACAACGCCAGCTACCCGACGCCGGCGATCGAGAAGAACAGCCACGCCTACCGGCCGCTCGGGCTCGGCTACGCCAATCTCGGAGCGCTGCTGATGTCGCGCGGCGTGCCGTACGACAGCGACGCCGGCCGCGACTACGCGGCAGCGCTGACCGCGCTGATGACCGGCGAGGCGTACGCGCAGTCGGCGCGGATCGCCCGCGACTGCGGCGGGCCGTTCTCCGGCTACGAGAAAAACCGGGAGCCGTTCCTGCGGGTGATGGGCAAGCACCGCGACTCGATGCGCGACGTCAACGCGCGCAATGTCCCGCCGGATCTGTTCGGCGCCGCGCGCACCTCGTGGGACGATGCGGTGGAGCTCGGCGAGCTGCACGGCTACCGGAATGCCCAGGCGACGGTGCTGGCGCCGACCGGGACGATCGGCTTCATGATGGACTGCGATACCACCGGCGTCGAGCCCGACATCGCGCTGGTCAAGTACAAGAAGCTGGTCGGCGGCGGGCTGATGAAGATCGTCAACCAGACGGTGCCGATGGCGCTGAAGCGGCTCGGCTATACGCCGGCCCAGGTCGACGCGATCATCGAGTACATCGACGAGCACGAGACGATCGAGGGCGCGCCCGGGCTCAAGGAGTCGCACCTGCCGGTCTTCGACTGTGCGTTCAAGGCCGCCAAGGGCCAGCGGTCGATTTACTACATGGGCCACATCAAGATGATGGGCGCGACGCAGCCGTTCATCTCCGGCGCGATCAGCAAGACCGTCAACGTCCCGAAGGAAGCAACGGTCGACGAGATCATGCAGGCCTACATCCAGTCGTGGAAGCTCGGGGCGAAGGCGATCTCGATCTACCGCGACGGCAGCAAGCGCACGCAGCCGCTCAACACCTCGAAGGACAAGTCGCCGGCGGAGATGGTTGCCGATGCGGTCTCCGGCTTGAACCGGGTGCCGGTCCGCCGCAAGCTCCCTGACGAGCGCCGCGCGATTACCCACAAGTTCGACATCGCCGGGCACGAGGGCTACATCACGGTCGGCCTGTTCGAAGATGGCCAGCCGGGTGAGATTTTCCTGGTGATGGCGAAGGAGGGCTCGACCATCTCGGGCTTCGCCGACGCCTTCGCGCAGGCGATTTCCTACGCGCTCCAGTACGGCGTGCCGCTGCAGGCGCTGGTCGACAAGTTCAGCCACGTCCGCTTCGAGCCGTCCGGGATGACGCGCAATCCTGAGATCCGGTTTGCGAAGTCGATCGTCGACTACATCTTCCGGTGGCTCGCGACCAAGTTCCTGTCGCCGGAGGCGCAGTTCTACGCCGGGGTGAACGGGCGCGATCTCGACGACGCGAACGGCCACGGGCAGCTGACCAAGACGGCCGACGCAGGGAGCACCCCGCAGGCGGGTGCCGCGGCGCCGAAGCCCTTCTCGACGATTCAGAACCAGGAAGACGCGCCGCCGTGCTCGACGTGCGGCTCGATCATGATCCGCAGCGGCGCCTGCTACAAGTGCGTGAATTGCGGGAATACGTCGGGGTGCGCATGAGTCTCGGGGCTCGGGACTAGAGGCTCGGGGCTGGGATCGTTTACAGGGCGGGTCTAACGACCCGCCCTTTCTTTTGTTCGCGGCGTGGGCCGACCCTTCATCTCAGGGTCGGCGCTAGGAACTCCGCCACGATTCGGTCCCACTCGGCCTCCAGCGAATCGCTCGCAGTCGGCTGGCCGGCCTGCCGATACCAGTAGCGTGCATTCGACAGGTCGCCTTCCTTGCGGTGCAGGTAGGCGTGAACCCAGGCGCCGTCCGTGCCCCTGACGTCCTGTGCGATTCGATGCGCTTCGTCCCAGTCGCCCTTCGCGTCGTGCCACAGGGCTCGCAGCAGCGGCGGGAGCGGAGGTAGGGAAGCGGCGGCGAGCGTCTGGCGGAATTCGTCGAGCGTCACGCCGCGACCCTGGCTGACCCGCGCATCTGCTGGAGGCGGCGCATCATCCCGCCGATGAGCACGCTCAGCGGAAATATCGTCTGCACCAGAAAAACTTCGAACACCTGCATCAGAGCCCAGTACAGACCCAACCGCTGCCCAGGCCCCAAGAAGAGAAGCCGCGCATTGACCGTAAGGGTCATCAGCAGCATACCGACGAGCACGCTGACGACAAGCGTGGTGACGATCATCTCGCGACCGCGCGCGAGCGCGGCGATCAGCCAGCCAAGTGCGACAGGCACGGCGACGAACCTGACGAGGGCGGCGGCCCTCCATGACCAAACCGAGGTGTCGTAATCGTAGATGTTGAGGTTACTGACCAGCCGTACGATCCAACCGTTCATCACGCCGTAGAGGAGCGAACCCACAACGAGGCTGGCCAGCACCTGCGCGGTGGTCGACCAGGGCGCGGCGCGCACGGATCCCCATACCAGATGGACAGCCGTCCTGAGCGCATGACGCCAGTACCAGCGCCGGGCGGCGCGATGTCCTGACCGAGTGAGTCGCCCGACGAATTCCTCCTCGAGATCGCCCAGGACGCCTTCGGCGCTCTCGATCGGCGCGAACAGTTCGACGAGCCAGACGGCGGCGCGCGGCGGTTTGGAGGTCATGAGAAGCTCTCTAGCGGCTTCAGGCCATCGAGCATCCGGGCGAGCACACGCTGCGCTTCGGTCATGGAACGTCGTCCAAGCGCGGTCACCCGGAAGAGGCGTTTCGCCCGGCCGCCGCGTTCCGCGGTTGGCTCGCCGGCCCGCGACTTGACTAGACCTTTTGTTTCGAGCCGGCTCAGCGTGGCGTAGATTGCGCCGATCGACACGTCGCGACCGGTTCGCATCTCGATCTCCTGGCGGACCGTGACACCATAGGCGGTGTCGCCGAGCCGCAGGACCGCCAGCAGGACGATGTGTTCGAACTCGCCGAGGTACGCCGGGCCAGCCATTAGCTATACAATGTAGATCAAATGAGCCCGGCTGTCACTTCGAGCACCCTACAGGATCCAGTTAGCACCCTACAACATCCACCGAGCACCCTACAGCATCCACCGAGCACCCTAGACGATCCACCCAGCACCTTCTTCAATCCTTCTGGTACATTCCCCCTTCGCTATTCTTCTGAAGGAGCACGTATGAAGCGATTGGTGTGTGTCCTGTCGGGGGTCCTGCTGGCCGCGTCGATCGCTTCGGCACAGCCGCCGGCTCCGGGTCCTGTCGGTCTCGCGCAGGGACTGCAGAACGCCTACAACCAGCTGAAGATGAACGCGACGCAGTCGGCGGAGAAGATGTCCGAGGCCGATTACAGCTCCAAGCCGAGCACGATGCCTGAAGTACGGACGTTCGGCCAGCTCTGGGGGCACCTGGCGCAGGCGCAGTTCGGCCAGTGTTCCGCGGCAGCCGGCGTCCCCAATCCCAGCCAGGGTAAGCAGCTCGAGCAAGAGCTGAAGACCAGGGCCGAATTCGTGAAGGCGCTGGCCGATTCGTTCGCGATCTGCGACAAGGCGTTCGCGGCGCTCACCGATCAGAACGCAACCGAGTTGGTGATGCAGGGCCGCGGCCAGATCGCCCGCGGCGCGCTGATCGCCAACATCATCGCGCACGGCAACGAGATGTACGGCGTTTCGGGCGTCTACTTGCGTGCGAAAAACATCGTCCCGCCGTCCACCGAACGGATGGGCGCGCGAGGGAAGTGAGCTTTTCGTTTAGCAGCGCGCCGGCTTTTTCGTGAACTTTACTACGAACATCTTCGTATTGACCCTACGAAGGGCCTCGTAGATAATCCGCCACCATGCCGCGCCGCAAGCCGACCGACGCCGAGCTCGCCATCCTGCGCGTGTTGTGGGTGCGCGGTCCCAGCACGGTCCGAGAGGTGGCGGCCGCCCTGGGGCGCGACGGCGCTTACACGACCATCCTCAAGCTGCTCCAGATCATGGCCGACAAGCGCCTGGTCCGGCGCGACGAGTCGGCGCGCACGCACGTCTACGCCGCCGCCTTTACCGAGCACCAGACCCAGCGGCAGCTCGTGTCGGACCTGCTCGACCGCGCCTTCGGAGGGTCGGCCTCCAAGCTCGTGCTCCACGCGCTCGAGGCCCGCAAGGCGACGCCGGAGGAGCTCGCCGAAATTCGACGTCTCTTGGACGAACGCCGGGGAGGCACCTGATGACCGCACTGATCCACGTCGCGGGTTGGACGCTCGTGAGCTTTCTCTGGCAGGGGGCGGTCATTGGTGCCACGGCGGCGGTTGCGCTCCGCCTGGCAGGCCGCGCCACAGCCTCGACGAGATATGCGATCGCATGCGCGGCTCTTGGCGCGATGCTGGCGACGCCAGCGATGACGGCGTGGTGGCTGCAGTCGCCGGACCGCCCCGGCCGGATGATCGCCGTCGAACGCCATGCGACGGGCGCGTTCGCATCGGTGGCGCTCGACCAGCAGGCGACCCCGGGCGCCGAACGTCCCGTTCGCTGGACGACGCCGTCCGGGCGATCTGCTTACTGGTTACCGCTGCTGGTGGTGCTCTGGCTCATCGGGGTTGCCGCGCTGACCGTGCGAATCGTATTCGGCTGGCTCAGGGTTCGGCAGCTTCATCGCGCGTCGCTCGCCATTCCGCCCTCTCACTGGCAGTCGACGGTCACTCGCCTCGCGGCGTTCCTCGGCATCGGCCGCCGAGTGCATGTGGCCGAGTGCGACCTCGTCGACGCGCCCGCCGTTATCGGCTGGCTCCGGCCCGTCATCGTCATGCCGGTGGCGGCGCTCGCGAATCTCACGCCCGCGCAGGCGGACGCCATCCTGGCGCACGAGCTCGCCCACATTCAACGGCACGATTACCTCGTCAACCTGGTCCAGACGGTCGCTGAAACCCTGCTCTTCTATCATCCGGCCGTGTGGTGGCTTTCCGGCCAGTTGAGAGTCGAGCGCGAGCACTGTTGCGACGACGTGGCGCTGTGCGTGTGCGGCGACGCGGTCGAATACGCGGAAGCACTCGCGGCGATCGAAACGCGGCGCGCGGTCCCGGCGTTTGCACTGGCGGCCGCCGGCGGACCCCTCGTACACCGGATCAGAAGGATCCTCGGCCCGACGACGCCGGCATCATCGTCCATCGGGTGGGTCGTGGGGCCGGTACTTGCCGCGGTGCTGATGGTTGGAGCGGTGGGCTTCGCACAAGTGCAGCCGGCCCCACCGCGCCCGTCCGCGCCTGCTGCGCCGGCCGCGCCAGCCGCACCCGCGGCCCCGGCTCAAAGCGATTCGGAAGTGACGTCCGGCCGCGAGTTCCGGATGCAGTCGAACGACCTTCTACGCAAGCTCGAAGTCCGCGGCCGTGGTGCCATCACGTTCTCGGACGATCTGACGGACGTGGTCGCAATGGCCGACGGCGCCTATCTGACCATCCGCGATCGGAACTGGTTCACGGTGCGCAGCATCGAACTGCGGGGCGAGCGGGGCAGCATCACGCGAAAGTTCGCCATCTCCGGGGCGGACCAGCCGTGGGATCCCGAAGGACGTCAGTGGTTGGCTGACCGGCTGCCCTCACTGGTCCGGCGGTCCGGCTTGGCGGTCGAGTCGCGAACGCGGCGAATCCTGAACACCAGCGGCGTGAACGGTGTGCTTGACGAAATCAAGCTGCTGGAGTCCGACTACGTCCGCCGGCTGTACTACCGCGAGTTGTTCAGGGCTGCGCCCATCGATGGTGCGACGGCCGCGCGTGTCGTGGCCAGCGCCGGCGACATCATTCGATCCGACTTCGAGCTGCGCCAGACGCTCGAGGCCGCCGTGCCATTCGTGGCGGCAGATGCGACGGCCGTGCGCGCTTACGTCGACGCGACCGCCTCCATGTCGTCCGACTTCGAGCATCGCCAGGCCCTCGACGCCCTTGCGAAAGCCACCGCCCTCAACGGTGTCGCGATCGAGCCCATCGCGCGGTCGGCCGCCCGGATCGGATCGGACTTCGAAAAACGCCAGGCGTTATCACAACTGCTCGAAACCTCGTCGGACGCGCCGGAACGCCGCAACGCCATTCTCGAGGCCGCCGCAACGATTGCCTCGGACTTCGAGTGCGCCACCCTCCTGATCGCATTCGTGGAAAGGCAGGCGCTCTCCGGTGATTCGAGCGCCGCCTTTTTTGACGCGGTCGCGACGATCGGGTCCGATCACGAGCGCGGCCGGGTCCTGAAGACCGTGGCGCGGCGCCAACCCTTGCCGCCTGACGTCTTGCAGGGTGTTTTCCAGGCCGTGCGCGCCATGCAATCGGACTTCGAGCAAGCCGAGGTGCTGTTGTCGGTTCTCCGCGCCCAGACCATCGATAGGGCCGCCAGGCCCGACTTCATCGCCGCGGCCGACACCATCCAATCCGACTACGAGCAGACCCGCGTCCTGGCGGCACTCGTCCGGGCCGAGCGGCGGTAGCTGGGCCCGTCTTGTAGGCCGAGCCTGTCAGGCTCGGCTTCCGGTCGGCGGGTCTAAGAGGCCCGCCCTACACCCAACGGTACGTCACAATGACGGCATGCCAGTCATTGGACGTCTGCGCTACCTCGAAGCGGCCGCGGGCGGTACCGGACGCCCGAGGGGCACACTGCTGTTGATTCACGCTTTTCCTTTGAACGCGCGGATGTGGGAGCCGCAACTCGCGCTCGCGGCGAACGGCTGGCGCGTGATCGCTCCGCAGCTCCGCGGCATGGACGGCGGCAGCACGGATCAGGCGGCGACGTCCATGGACGAGCATGCCGGCGACATCATCGACCTTCTCGACGCACTGCACGTCGAGGATGCGGTCGTCGGCGGCCTGTCGATGGGGGGCTATGTCGCGTTCGCGCTGTTGAGGCATGCGGCGCGCTACGTCAGGGGCCTGGTGCTCGCCGACACGCGGCCGCAGGCCGATACGCCGGAGGGCGTGGAGGGGCGGCGCAAGATGCTGGCCCTGGTGGGGGAGAAAGGACCGGCGGCGGTGGCCGACGAAATGATCCCGAAGCTCCTGGGCGAGGACACGCGGCGCACGCGGCCTGACGTCGCCCAGGTGGTGCGCGCGCTGATCCTGGCCAGCTCGGCAGATGCGATCGCCAACGCGGTCACCGCGCTGATGACCCGCGCCGACTCGACGCCGCTGCTCGCGTCCATCCACGTGCCGACGCTCATCCTCGTCGGCGAGCAGGATACGATCACGCCGCCGGCGCTGAGCGAGCAGATGTACCAAGCGATCAAGGGCTCCGAGTACATTGCCATCCCGGGAGCGGGACATCTTTCCAACCTCGAGCAGCCGGAGGCGTTCAACGCCGCGCTCGCGCGCTTCCTCGAGCATCGGGTATAGTCCGTCAGCGAACATGAAATTTAGGATTTCAGATTTAAGATTTCAGATCGCCGCATCAAGGTTTCAGGTTGGCGTCGCGTGTGTCGCAATCGCACTGGCCGTCTCGGCGGTCGCGGCACAGGACAACACCGCCCGGCTGCTCGACGAGTCGCTCGACTTGTACGTGCGCGACGGGTTCGTGTATTACCGCGCGCTCAGAGGCGATCGCTCCCGCCTCGACCGGTACGTCGCCGCGATTGCCAGCACCGACGTTGCCGGGCGTCCGCGTGAGGATCAGATCGCGTTCTGGATCAACGCCTACAACGCGATCGCGCTGAAGACGGTCATCGATCACTATCCAATCGCCCAGCGATCGAAGGAGTACCCGGCGCGCAGCATCAGGCAGATCCCGGGCGCGTTCGAGCGCGACACGCATCGCGTTGCCGGAAAGAGCGTGACGCTCGATCAGATCGAGCAGACGATTCTGGCCGGGTTCGGCGACCCTCGCGTCTTCCTGGCGCTTGGCCGCGGCGCAATCGGAAGCGGCCGCCTGCGAAGCGAGGCGTATGCCGCCGCGACGCTCGAACGGCAGCTTTCCGAAGTCGCGGACGAGTGCGCGACGCGCGCGCAGTGCGTGGAGATAAACAAAGGCGCGAACGAGGTGCGGGTCAGCTCGATATTCTCCTGGAGGGCGAAGGAGTTCGCGGCCGTCTACGCCGACAAGGGCGACAAGGCGTACGCCGCCCGCAGCCCGATCGAACGCGCCGTCCTTGCGCTCATCTCGCCGCGCCTGCTCACCACCGAACGCGAATTCCTCGAGCCGAACCAGTTCAAGGTCGTCTACATCCCGTTCGACTGGTCCTTGAACGATCTGACCGGCCGGGGAGGGCGCTAGTCAAATTTGGACCTCGAGCTCAGAGACAACGTCGCCATCGTCACCGGCTCCAGCCGGGGCCTGGGCTTGGCCTGCGCACGGGCGCTCCTGGAAGAGGGCTGCCGCGTGACGATCTGCGCACGCGGGCGGGAGCGGCTCCTCGCCGCCGCGACCGAGTTGCAAGACATCGAGGGCGGCAGCGACCGGGTGCTGCCGCTTCAGGCCGACGTTTCGACGCCGGACGGGGTCGAGACGGTGATGTCGGCGACGGTCGAGCGATTCGGAGGCCTCGACATTCTCGTGAACAACGTCGGGCTGGCGAGGGGTTCTACGGTCGTCGACACGTCTGATGCCGAGTGGCAGGAAGCCATCGATCAAACGCTGATGCCGGCGGTCCGAGCCTCCCGGCTGGCGGTGCCGCACCTCAAACGGCGCGGCGGGGGCTCGATCGTGATGATTGCCTCGATTTATGGCCGGGAATCAGGTGGCCGGATGACCTACAACGCGGTCAAGGCGGCCGAAATCAGCCTGGCGAAAGCCATGGCGCAGCAGCTGGCGCGCGACAACATCCGCGTCAACAGCGTGGCGCCGGGCTCGATCTTGTTTCCGGGTGGCTCGTGGCACCGCCGCCAGCAGGAGGATCCGTCGGGCATCGCCGACTTCGTCGCGCGGGAGCTGCCCTTCGGGCGGTTTGGCCGCCCCGAAGAGGTCGGGGCGGTCGTCGCGTTTCTCGTCTCGCCGCGCGCGAGCTGGATCAGCGGGGCAAGTGTGCCCGTTGACGGCTGCCAGTCACGCTCCCTGATCTGATCTGAGGACGGCTTTCGTCGACTTGGCGGGAACTCGTGCGGGCTCGCCCACCAGAGCCGGTTGCCTGACGCCCGGTGGCGCGGCGCGAGACTCGAACACGGACGGTTACACCTTCGGGATTGTCGTGGTCGCCGGCGTCGTACTCGCCGGTCGTGTCTGCGTGCAGGAAGAATCCTCGGCGCCGCACACGCGGCTCGCTTACATCCATCTTCAGTCCTCCTTCTTTTTAAGCTCCTCCTGGTACGGTATCGGCCGCAGTTCCGCAGAATAACAGTCAAGTTCCTACCGGTAAAGCAAAAAGCAGTACCGATTCACAACTTCCCGCGGCGACAACACGGCAGTGGGCGTCGCATCACGAGAGTTGGCGAGCCGGAGAACTGGCGAGTTGAGGCGTTGCTGCGGTGGTGAGTTGTGAGTTGAGAGAGTCGTGAGCTCACGAGTTATGAGCTGTGATGTGCGTGGTGAGTTGTGAGTTGACGAGTGAGAGTTGGCGAAAGAGAGTTGGCGAGTGAGAGTTTGGTGAGTGTGAGTTGGTGAGTTGGTGAGTTGACACGAACTGGCGAGTCACACACCTTCGACGTCACCGGCTCGGCAACTCTCCAACTCCTACTCACCTCACCCGTTCTCCCATCTCTTTGCACTTTCACCTCTTGATCGCCCCCTTCCAGACTGCTAGGATCGCGGCCGATGACGGACCCCGAGCGGCCGACAACCAGCGCTCTGGCAACACGTTCGGGCCGAGACCTGGCGCTGGATGCGGCCTTGGATCGCCTGGCGCCGGGGCACGTGGCGGATCGGTCCGATACCCCCGACCTCCAGGTGACCGCAGTGAGGCGGCTGCCGGCGGTTGCTGCCACGTATGCCGAATTTCCATCCGTCCTTGATCCGCGCCTCCGCCAGGCACTCGCGACCCGAGGCGTGACGGCGCCGTATACGCATCAGGCCGCCGCGATTGATCTCGCACTCGGCGGACGAAATGTCGTTGTCATCACGCCGACTGCGTCCGGCAAGACGCTCTGCTACAACGGACCGGTCCTGCATGCCATTCTTCAGGACCCGTCGAGCCGCGCGCTGTATCTCTTCCCGACCAAGGCACTGGCCCAGGATCAACTGGCCGAACTGCAGGGGCTCTGCGAGATCATCGACCGGCAGAGCGACACGCCGATCGGCGTCTTCACCTACGACGGCGATACACCCCAGGACGCGAGGCGCACGATCCGCGCCCGGGCCCACGTCGTCCTCAGCAACCCCGACATGGTGCACTCGGGGATCCTTCCGCACCATCCGAGGTGGGCGAAGCTCTTCGAAAATCTCCGTTACGTCGTGATCGACGAACTGCACGCCTACCGGGGCGTGTTCGGCAGCCACTTGTGCAACGTGCTCCGCCGGCTGCGCCGCATCTGCCGTCACTACGGATCGAACCCGGTGTTTCTCTGCTCGTCCGCGACGATCGCCAACCCGCGAGAGCTGGCGGAACGGCTCACCGAGCGCCCGTTCGAGGTCGTGGAGAAGAGCGGTGCGCCGCGCGGGGAGAAGTTTTTCGTCTTCGTCAACCCGCCGGTCGTCAACCACCAGCTCGGCATCCGCCGTTCATACTTGAGCGAGACGCGGCGCATCGCGTCGGAATTCCTCAAGCGGAACCTTCAGCTCATCGTCTTTGCCCAGAGCCGGCTGTCGACCGAGATCCTGACGACCTACCTCAAGGACGATTTCGAGGCGACGCCCGGAGCCGCCGAGCGGATTCGCGGGTATCGCGGCGGGTATCTGCCGAATCGCCGGCGCGAGATCGAGAAAGGACTGCGCGAAGGGACGGTCCGTGCGGTCGTGTCGACCAACGCGCTCGAGCTCGGAATCGACATCGGCGCGCTCGACGTGGCCGTGATGGCCGGCTATCCGGGCACGATTGCCGCCACCTGGCAGCGTGCGGGCCGTGCCGGCCGCCGCTCGACCCGTTCGGCGGCGGTGATGGTGGCCTCCAGCGCGCCGCTCGATCAGTTTGTCGTCCGCCACCCGTCGTATTTTTTTGACCGCTCTCCCGAGCGCGCGTTGATAGATCCCGACAACCTTCACATCCTGGTCGATCACATCAAATGTGCCGCTTTCGAGCTGCCATTCACGCCGGGCGAGGTGTTTGGCCGCCACGACCTGCAGGAAATCCTGGCCGTTCTCGCCGAGCAGGGACTCGTGCACCGGAGCGGTGGCAGCCTCGATCCCGACCAGCCGGACGCCTCGCAGTGGACCTGGACGAGCGAATCGTACCCGGCCGATGCGGTCGGCCTGCGGTCGGTGTCGTCGGACAACTTTGTGATCGTCGATACTACCCACGAGGCGCGCGTCATCGGCGAGACCGACTTTACCAGCGGGCCCGCCACGCTCCACCCGAAGGCGATCTACATCGTGGAAGGCGCGCTCTACCAGGTGGAACGGCTCGACTTCGATGGACGCAAGGCGTTCGTTCGCGAGATCGATTGCGACTACTACACGGCCGCCATTACCTATACGCAGGTGACGATCCTCGACACGTTCGAAAGCGATGGCGGCCCGGCCCCGCGAGCGTCTGGAGAAGTGCACGTCGTCTCACGCGTGGTCGGCTTCAAGAAGATCAAGTTCTACACGAACGAGAACGTCGGTTCGGGCGACCTGGATCTGCCCGAGCAGCAGATGCACACGACCGCGTACTGGCTCGGCATTCCGGCAGAGGTCATGGCGGCATTGCCGTACGCCGCCGACGACAGGCGGGACGGCGTCGTCGGCTTGTCGTTCGCGCTCGGGCAGGTGGCACAGCTCCTCCTGATGTGCGAGCGCCACGACATCGGTATTTCAATCGACGGGGGCGATCCGGACGGCTCGAGCCCGCGGATCTTCATCTACGACAACTACCCCGGCGGTATCGGCTTCAGCAAGCCGCTGTTCCGCATGCACGACGAACTCCTCGAAGGCACCCGTCGCCTGATCGCCGAGTGTGAGTGCGAGAACGGCTGCCCGGGGTGTGTCGGGCCGGTTGGCAATACCGGACCGCTCGCCAAGTCGGCAGCTCTTCGCATCCTCGACCTGCTGAAGATGGCCGTGCCGGCGGACGAGACTCCACAGGTGCAGGCGTCATGATGAACCTCGCTGATCGAGTTCGCGGGGTCCTGAAACCGCCGACAGCCGCCGAAACGGAACCTTCCGTCCCGAGTGGAGGCGGAGGAGGCGTCGACGAGGCCACGGGGGGCGAGTGGCGCGCTCATGCTGGCGGACGTCATTTCGTCGTCGAACGCCGCATCGATGCCGGGGAGCGCCACGGGCGGACGAGTGTGGGCGATCTCGCAGCCGCCCTCGATGCCAACGCTGCGTACACTTCGCTCCTGACGTGCGGCGCGCCGGCCCGGGCGCCGTTCGTGTTCCTCGACCTCGAAACCACCGGGCTCAGCGGCGGCGCGGGCACCTATGCCTTCCTCGTCGGCTGCGGATCGTTTTCGAACGACGGTTCGTTTGCCGTGCGACAGCACCTGATGGTGTCGCCTGCCGACGAGCGCGCGATGCTGCGAGCGGTCGCCGGCGAGTTCGCGCAAGCTGGCGCGCTGGTCAGCTTCAACGGCAAGTCTTTCGACGCGCCGGTTCTCGAAACCCGCTATCTGTTCCATCGCCTGGCGTGGCCGGCCGGAACCCTGACGCACCTCGATGCGTTGCATCCGTCACGCCATTTCTGGGGAGATGTCGGCGGCTGCTCGCTGGTCGTGCTCGAATCGCAGGTGCTGGGCGCACGGCGCATGACCGATGTGTCAGGGATGGAGATTCCGGCGAGGTACTTTCAATTCCTGCGTACAGGGGACGCGCGGCCGCTGGGTCTCGTCCTCGAGCACAACCGGCTTGATCTGTTGTCGCTGGCGGGCCTGACCAGCCGTCTTGTCGAACTGGTTGCGGCCGGACCGCCTCGATGCCGGAGCGCCCAGGAAGCAGTCGCGCTGGGACGCATCTATCGGCGCTCAGGTCTTGATGCGCGCGCGCACGACGCATTCGCCCGCGCGTTCGAGCTGGCGCCGCCCGGGTGGTCGCATGTGCGCACGGCGGCTCTGCACGCGCTCGCGCTCAGCGACCGGCATGCGCGTCGATACGAGAATGCCGCAGTCCGGTGGCAGGCGCTCGTCGACGCCCCCGACTGCCCGGCGCTCATGCGGCGTGCCGCCGCCGAAGCGCTGGCCATCCATCATGAACATCGCGTCCGGGATCTGCCCGCCGCCCGGGCGTTCGCCCTCAAGAGCCTGGATAGTCCTGGAGGTCCGGCATGGCGCGACGCCGTGCGGCGCCGCCTGACCCGGATCGATCGGAAACTGGGGGAGGATATCGGCCGGCGGGCCGGGATCGACCCGCCGATTCAACTGCTGCTGGACGCGGCTCCAGGCGACTAGCGCGCCGCGGCCGCTTCTTTCTTGCCCTTGGTGACCTTCGCGGCCTTCTTGCGGCTCTCCGACGTCTGCGCGCCAAACTTCTTCGTGAACCGCTCGACGCGGCCCTCGGTATCGATCAGCTTCTGGCGGCCCGTGAAAAAGGGATGGCAGTTCGAGCAAATTTCCAGGTGCAGCTCCGGCTTCGTGGAGCGGGTTTTCCAGGTGTGCCCGCACGCGCACCGCACGTCGACTTCGTGATACTTCGGGTGGATAGAGGGCTTCACGGCGAACTCCTTCAAACTACTGGGAAAAAACCATTATAACAGGACCCTCGGGTAACACTGGATGCTGCAGCTGATTCGGCGTGCCGCGCAGCCGCTGTTCCGTAAGGTGCCGCGCCTGCGGTCGCTGGCGCTCACCGGCCTCGATCTCGCCGCGCGCCCGGTCCTGCTGCCGTTCCGGCTCGGGCGCCCCCCTTCGAACCACTCGGGCGCCGCGGTGCTCGAAGGACAGAGCGTCAGCATGCGCGGCGGGCAGCCGGGGCGCCTTGCGATCGATCTGTACAATGCCGGCGACACGACGTGGCTGCATCAGCCGAACCAGCCGGGCTGGACGCGGCTCGGAGCTCACCTCCACCGGTCCGGCCAAACGCGGCCGCTCGTCGACTTCGACTGGCTGCGGGCGCCGTTGCCTGCGGACGTCCCGGCGGAAGGCCGCGTGCGAATCGACGTGGAGCTGCCGCCGATTGCGGAGCCAGGCGACTATCTCGTCGTCATCGACCTCGTCATCGAGGGGAGCGCGTGGTTCGCTGAGCGGGGATCCTTGACGCTCGAGGTTCCCTGCATAGTCGGCAGTCAGTAGTCGAGAGTCGGTAGTCGTGTTCGTGACTACCGACTACCGACTACCGACTACCGACTACCGACTATTGATTCCGCAGGATCGCGTGACCTGGATGGCGATGAGCCCTTCGCCGTCGCCGCGTTCCTGGTCGAACGCGTAGCAGCTGCGCGTGAGCCAGGCGGTGAACGGCCCCGGCGAATCGACCGGGCTCCGGAAGAGGGTGATGGCCGGCTCATGGGCCTCACTCAGCCGGTGCAGGACTTCCGACGCCTCGGCAGCATCCGCCACGACAAAGAAGCGACGCGAATCCACCAGCGACGCGGCCACCTGGTCGAGCCACCAGAGGTCGGTCACGACCGGGCGGCCGGGGGCCGTCTCGTGCTCCACGAACCCCACGAGGCGCTCGTTCGTCAGCTTTGCCCCCCGAAGCTCCTTGTAGGCGGCCCGCTGAAGCCAGGCGCTGCCGATGGCCAGGATGGCCACGGCGGTGATCGCCAGCGCCGCAAAGGCGCGCTGTGCGCCGCCGCGTGAGGCCGGCCTCGCGCCTTCGCGCGCCGCGCGGCGGGGCATCCCCAGGAACCGCACCACGTAGGCGAGCGTGTCGGTGGCGAGGATGGCCAGCGGCGGGTAGACGAGCAGCAGGTAGCGCGGGCCCCACTGCGCCCCGCCGTCGTTCGGCGCGGTGAGCACCACGAGCGCGGCGGTGGCCACGGCGACGGCGAGGAGGAACGGCCGGCCGCGTCGCGCCGACCCGCCGAAGTATGACGTCGGCCGCCAGACGAACGCCAGGAGGATAGCTGGCGCGACGCGCCAGAAGCTGCTCTTGCTCTGCGACACGAACCACGACACGAAGACCGTCCGCCGCATGGCGAACCAGTCGCCCTCCAGCAGTCCGGGATTTCCCGCGATGTGCGGCGGCAGCGGGTGTCCGAAGTGCAGCAGGGTATACAGCTCGAGCGGAACGAGCGCGCTCACCAATCCCGCCCCCGCCGTCATGATCTGCATCCACGATGGACGGGAGCGCAGCAGCGGCGAGGCCGCGAGAACCGCCGCCCCGAACCACAGCGCCTCGGGACGCAGCAGGACGGCGATTCCAATGAGCAGGCCCGCGCAGAAAAAGCGCGCGGGTTTCGCCGACGGGTCGTCAGCGGAGCGGACGAAGAGCGCCGTGGCGAGGACCGCAATCCCGGCCGCGAGCGTATGCTCCCAGAACTCGAGCCCGTAGAAGAGCAGGGGCGTGCCGAGGAAGGCGGTCAGCAGCACGGCGACCGGTCTGCGGCGCCTGTCGAGGAGGAGCGCCAGCCAGGTCGTCGAGGCGAGCACGAGGAGCAGCCCCACCGCTGGCAGGACGTACGCACCACGTACTCCCAGCCCGGCGATGAACGGGGCGCTGATCAGCGGGAAAAGCTCCGGCGTGACCGCGTGCGAGTGCTCGCCGTGGACGATGAAGAAGCGATCGACGAACGGGGCAGGCGCGCCGCCGATGTCGGGCAGAGGAATCTGAAAGGGGCGGGCCGGCTCGGCGATCGCATGCCGGGCCGCGATCAGCTTGACGCCCGGGCCGCCCGCGTAGAAGGTGTGCGGGGGAAGGCCCCAGGCCAGCGCCGCGACCGTGACGCCGATCAGAATGCAACCGGCCCAGCCCTTGGCGCCCAGCGTCGAGCTCCTTCGCCTTATCCCTTGCCGTTGCTCATCGACGAGAGGAAGTCCGAGTTGGTCTTCGTCTTCGCCATCCTCGAGAGCAGCAGCTCCATCGCCTCGACCGGAGAGAGCGGTGTCAGCACCTTCCGGAGCACCCAGACGCGGTTCAGGTCGTCCTTCGGGATGAGCAGCTCCTCCTTGCGGGTGCCGCTCTTCTGGATGTCGATCGAGGGGAACACGCGGCGATCGGTCAGCTTGCGATCGAGATGAATCTCGAGGTTGCCGGTGCCCTTGAACTCCTCGAAAATCACCTCGTCCATGCGGGAGCCCGTGTCGACGAGCGCCGTCGAGATGATCGTGAGCGAGCCGCCCTCCTCGATGTTCCGCGCGGCGCCGAAGAAGCGCTTCGGCCGCTGCAGCGCGTTGCTGTCGACGCCGCCTGACAATACTTTGCCCGACGGCGGGACGATGGTGTTGTAGGCACGCGCCAGGCGCGTGATCGAGTCGAGCAGGATCACGACGTCCTTCTTGTGCTCCACCAGCCGCTTCGCCTTCTCGATCACCATTTCGGCGACCTGCACGTGGCGCTGGGCGGGCTCGTCAAAGGTGGACGAAATCACCTCGCCGTGCACCGAGCGCTGCATGTCGGTGACTTCTTCGGGCCGCTCGTCGATCAGCAGCACGATCAGGTAGACCTCCGGGTGGTTCTTGGTGATGCTGTTGGCGATGTTCTGCAGCAGCATCGTCTTGCCAGTGCGGGGAGGTGCGACGATCAGGCCGCGCTGTCCCTTGCCGATCGGCACCATTAGGTCGAGCACGCGCGCCGACAGGTTTTCGCCGTCGGTCTCGAGCGAGATGCGGTTCTGCGGATACAGCGGCGTGAGGTTCTCGAAGAACACCTTCTCGCGGGCGCGCTCGGGGGGTTCGAAGTTGACCGCCTCGACCTTGATCAGCGCGAAATAGCGTTCGCCGTCCTTCGGCGGCCTGATCTGGCCCGACACCGTGTCGCCGGTGTGCAGGTCGAACTTGCGAATCTGCGACGGCGAGACGTAGATGTCGTCGGGGCCGGGCAGGTAGTTGTAGTCGGGGGCGCGCAGGAAGCCGAACCCGTCGGGCAGCGTCTCGAGCACTCCTTCGGAGAAGATCAGGCCGCTCTTCTCGGCGCGCGCCTTCAGGATCTCGAAGATGAGCTCCTGCTTGCGCATGCCGGTCGCGCCGGGCACGTCGAGCTGCTTGGCGATCTTGGTGAGCGCCCCGACGCTCATGTCCTTGAGCGTCGCCAGCTCGATGCGCTCTATCTTCTCGGGGGCAACCGCGCCCTTTTCGCCCGGCGCGGCGCCGTTTCCCTTGCCGGCCTGTTGCTGGTTTGCTTGCTCGGTTGCGGGTTGTGGCTGTTCGCCAGCCTGTCGATCAGTTTCCACAGTTCGTCCAGTCCTTCGCCCGTGACCGCCGAGACCGGCAGCACGGAGTCTTCAACTACGGATTCGAGTTCTCTCACCGCGCGGATCCGTTCCCCGCGCGCGAGCTTGTCAATCTTGGTCGCCACCACCGCCGCGTCGGCGGCGGTCTGTTTCACCCAGTGCCACGCCTTCAGGTCGCTCGCCAGGCCCGGATGCCGAGCATCGACGAGCAGGATCGCGGCTGGGCGTTGGTCGTTCTGGTCCGGCTGAAGCCGGACACTACGTTCGGTTGTAGTGTCCGGCTTCAGCCGGACCCCAAAGTATGCTGCGGTCAGCGCTTCGAACTCACTCGCCGCTGCCGCGCCACCACGCGCATAGCCGTACCCGGGCAGATCCACGAGGTAGAGCAGCGGACCCGAGCCACGCTGGACGCGATAGACGTTCGCGAGCCGTGTCTTGCCGGGCGCGGCGCTGGTCCGCGCCAGCCGCTGCCGCGTCAGCGCGTTGATCAGGCTCGACTTGCCGACGTTCGAACGCCCCACGAGCGCCACCTCGGGCAGGGCGTCCTGCGGGAGGTCGCGCACGGAAGCGGCACTCGTGACGAAATCAGCAGCAATCTTCAGTGGGTGATCGTGTCGTCGGCGATTTCCGGCTCGGCCGGCGCAGCCGCGGGAATCCGGGGCGCGAGCGGCTCAGCGAGCGCGATCTTCAAGACCTCGTCCATCGTCTGGACCATGTAGACGTTCAACGTGTCGAGGACGTTCTTCGGAATGTCCGCCAGGTCCTTCTCGTTATCCTTCGGCAGGACGATGTTCTTCACCCCGGCGCGATGCGCCGCGAGGAGTTTTTCTTTGACGCCGCCAATCGGCAGGACCTTGCCCCGGAGCGTGATCTCGCCGGTCATCGCGACGTCCTTGCGGACCGGAACACGGGCGAGCGCCGAGACGAGGGCAGTGGCGAGCGTGATGCCGGCCGACGGACCGTCCTTCGGGATCGCCCCCTCGGGAACGTGGATGTGGACGTCGGCCTTGCGGTTGAAATCCTTCGGGATGCCGAATTCCTCGGCCTTGGTGCGAACGTAGCTCATCGCCGCCTGGGCCGACTCCTGCATGACGTCGCCGAGCTTGCCGGTCAGCGTCAGGTGCCCCTTGCCGGGCATGAGCGTCGCCTCGGTGACCAGAATCTCGCCGCCGACTTCGGTCCAGGCGAGGCCGGTCGCGATGCCGATCTCGTTCTTCTCCTCGGCCATCGTACTGCGGTAACGCGGCACGCCGAGGTACTGGGTCACCTTGTCGGCGGTGATCTCTTCGCTGAACCCCTTGCCCTCGACGACGACCTTGCGCGCCACCTTGCGGCAGATCGACGAAATCTCGCGTTCGAGGTTGCGGACGCCCGCTTCGCGCGTGTAGCGCTGGATGATCGCCTGGAAGGCCTCATCGACAAACGAGATGTTGTCCTTGGTCAGGCCGACGCCCTCGACCGCCTTGGGCGCGAGGAATCTAATGGCGATCTCCACCTTCTCCTGCTCGGTGTAGCCGGCGAGCTGGAGGACCTCCATGCGGTCGCGCAGCGCCTGCGGGATGGTGTGGAGGACGTTGGCCGTGCAGATGAACATTACGTGCGACAGGTCGTACTCGACGTCGAGGTAATGGTCGAGGAAGGTGTTGTTCTGCTCGGGGTCGAGCACCTCGAGGAGCGCCGCGGACGGGTCGCCGCGGAAGTCCATCGACATCTTGTCGACTTCGTCGAGCAGGAAGACCGGGTTCATGGTGCCGGCCTTCTTCATCATCTGGACGATCTGGCCGGGGAACGCGCCGATGTAGGTGCGCCGGTGGCCGCGAATTTCGGCCTCGTCGCGGACACCGCCCAGCGACAGGCGCACGAACTTCCGGTTCATCGCGCGCGCGATCGACTTGGCGAGCGAGGTCTTGCCGACGCCAGGCGGCCCGGAGAACGTGAGGATCGTCGCCTTCGGCTTCTTCACCAGCGCCCGGACGGCGAGGAACTCGAGGATCCGCTCCTTGATCTTCTCGAGCCCGTAGTGGTCCTCGTGGAGGATTTCCTCGGCTCGCTTCAGGTCGCGGCTCTCGCGGGACTTCTTGTACCAGGGGACGGCGATCAGCCAGTCGAGGTAGTTGCGCGAGACGGTCGCCTCGGCCGACATCGGCGGCATCGCTTCGAGGCGCTTCAGTTCCTGGACGGCCTTCTCCTCGACGTCCTTCGGCATCCGCGCCTGTTCGATCTTCTTTTTCAGCTCGTCGACCTCGTTGCCCTTCTCATCCTTGCGGCCCAGTTCCTTCTGGATCGCTTTCATCTTCTCGTTGAGGTAGTACTCCTTCTGCGCCTTCTCCATCTGCTTCTTGACGCGAGACTGGATGCGGCGGTCCACCTGGAGCTTGTCGACCTCGATTTCGAGGATGCCGGCGATGCGGTTCAGGCGCTCGATCGGGGAGATGATTTCGAGGAGGTTCTGCTTCTCGTCGACGCCGACGAGGAGGTGCGCCGAGATCGTGTCGGCGAGCTTGCCTGGATCGTCGACCCGCACGGCGTTGATCATCGCGTCGTAGTGCAGGTTGTTCGACAGCTTCACGTACTGCTCGAACAACGCCACGACGCGGCTCATCGTGGTTTCAGCATCGCCGCTGGTCTCGCGCTGCTTGGCGAGCACCTTGACGACGACGCGGAAGAAGCCCTTGTCTTCCTTCCACTCGACGGCGCGGGCGCGATCGACGCCCTCGACGAGCACCTTGATGTTGCCGTCGGGCAGCTTCAGGCTTTGGACGACATTGGCGACGCAGCCCATCGTGTAGATGTCTTCGGGCTGCGGATCGTCGACCGAGGCGTCGTGCTGCGCGGCAAGGAAGATGCGCTTGTCCTTCATCAGCGCATGTTCGAGCGCGCGTGTCGAGCTCGGCCGTCCGATCACGAACGGCATCATCATGTGGGGGAAGACGACCACGTCCCGCAGCGGGACGATCGGCAGCGTTTCGAAGACTTCCAGGGAGGATGATTCCATTAAGTCATTGCAAATTGCAGATCGCAAATTTCAACGTTAAATTTGCGATTTGCAATGTGCCCTTTGCAATCCCGTTTATCCGGCTTTTTCGATCAAAGCGATGGGCTTGTCTTTCGCCATCACCGAGTCGCGGTTGATCGTGACCTCTCGAACCTTTTTCTGGTTCGGGACCTGGTACATCAGGTCGAGCATCAGGTCCTCGATGATCATCCGCAGTCCGCGCGCGCCGATCTTGCGTTCGAGCGCCGATTCCGCGATCGCCTCGAGGGAGTCGTCGGTGAAGCGGAGCTTGACGTTCTCGTACTCGAACAGCTTCATGTACTGACGCGTGATGGCGTTGCGCGGTTGCGTCAGGATCTGGACGAGCGCCTGCTTGTCGAGCTCGTGCAGCGTGCCGATCACCGGCAGGCGGCCGACGAACTCGGGAATCAGGCCGTACTTGATGAGGTCTTGCGGCTCGAGTTGCTCGAGGGTCGCGCCGATATCGCGGCCCCGCAGCGACTTGACGTCGGCCTTGAAGCCGAGGGTCTTCTTGCCGACGCGCCGCTCGATCGCCTTGTCGAGGCCGACGAACGCGCCGCCGCAGATGAACAGGATATTCGTCGTGTCGACCTGGAAGAACTCCTGGTGCGGGTGCTTGCGGCCGCCCTGCGGCGGGACGTTGGCGACGGTGCCTTCGAGAATCTTGAGCAGCGCCTGCTGCACCCCTTCGCCGGAGACGTCGCGCGTGATCGACGGGTTCTCGTCCTTGCGGCAGATCTTGTCGACCTCGTCGATGTAGATGATCCCCTGCTGCGCCTTCTCGATGTCGCCGCCGGCCGCCTGGAGCAGCTTCAGGATGATGTTCTCGACGTCCTCGCCGACGTACCCGGCCTCGGTGAGCGTCGTCGCGTCGACGATCGTGAAGGGCACCGAGAGGAGCTTGGCGAGTGTCTGCGCGAGCAGGGTCTTGCCGGTGCCGGTCGGGCCGATGAGCAGGATGTTCGACTTGGTGAGCTCGATGTCGTTCCGGCTGCGGGGCTGCTTCTGGATTTCGATCCGCTTGTAGTGGTTGTAGACGGCGACGGCGAGCTTTTTCTTGGTCCGTTCCTGGCCGATGACGTATTCGTCGAGGAACTTCTTGATTTCCTGCGGGGTCGGGAGGGACGACCGCGCGCCCCGGTTCTCGAACCGGTTGTCGTCGGCAATGATGTCGTTGCAAACCTCGACGCACTCGTCGCAGATGAACACCGTGGGACCGGCGATCAGCTTCCGGACGTCGTTCTGGTCCTTGTTACAGAAGGAACACCGCAGGACTTCGGTTTCCCCGGCCTTTTTCACCATGCGTGTAAGCCCTTCGCCCTCAGCCCTTTGCCCTGCGACGTTCAGGCCCTTTTCCGGATGACATCATCAATAATACCGTATTCCTTCCCCTGGTCGGCGGTCATGATGTAGTCGCGCTCGGTGTCTTCCTGAATCCGCTTTTCGGACTGTCCCGTGTGATGGACCAATATGTTGTTGAGGCGCTCCCGCATTCGCAGTATTTCCCGCGCCGCAATATCAATATCGGTCGCTTGGCCGGCTAAACCAGACATTAGTGGCTGGTGAATGACAATTCGTGCATTAGGCAGAGAAAAGCGCTTCCCCTTGGCGCCTGCCGCGAGCAGGACGGCGGCCATGGAGGCTGCCTGCCCAATGCAGATCGTCTGAACGTCCGGCTTGATGAACTGCATCGTGTCGTAAATCGCCAGCCCTGCAGTAATCGATCCGCCTGGGCTGTTGATGTACAGCTGGATGTCCTTGTCGGGGTCCTCGGCCTCCAGGAACAGCATTTGCGCAATCACGAGGTTGGCGATCGAGTCGTCGACCGGGGTGCCGATGAAGATGATACTGTCCTTGAGAAGGCGCGAAAAAATGTCGTAGGCGCGCTCGCCGCGGTTGGTCTGTTCGACCACCATCGGCACGAGTTGGCCCACAGGCTGATCAGGCATAGCGTGAAACGGCTTCAGAACTCTGGTGTTGGGGAATTGGATCGAGCGAGGACGTCTCTTACTCTCCTGCGATTGTAGCACGCGCCATGACGAAGTCAATTGACTTCTCCCGCCGAAGACCCGCAGAAACACGCGATAGGCCGCCCTCCTTTTCGAGCGCCGCGCGTACCGCGGCAGCCGCCCGGCCGGTACGCTCCCCGTAGCGGGCGATCTCGTTTTCGATCTCCTCCTCGGTGACCTGCAACTGCTCCCGGCGGGCAATCTCGTCGAGGGCAATGGCGCTCGCCATGGCTTCGCGCGCCGGTTCCCGCTGGCTCTCGCGAAACGCATCCCAATCGATGCCAGCCTGCCGGGGGTCGATGTTCTGGTCGATCAGCCGCCGCGCGAAGTCCTCGAGGCGACGATCGATTTCGCGTTCGATGAGCGACGCCGGCACGTCGAACGGCACCCGGGAGGCGAGCTGTTTCATGAGGTCGCCGCGGACCTCGCGCTCCGCGGCGTGCCGGGCCTCGTGTTCCAAGTCCTCCCGCACGCGCGCGCGCAGCCCGTCCAGGTTCTCGAACTGGCCGAGGTCCTTCGCAAACTCGTCGTCGAGCTCGGGGACCACCCGCCGCTTGATGCCCTTGACCGTCACCGTGTAGTCGACGGTCGTGTTCTGCAGCTCGGCGATTGCGTAGTCCGCCGGGTACTGGGTCGTGAACGACCGGGTCGCGCCGATCTCGAGCCCGAGGAGCTGGGCGTCGAACCCCGGCGGATTCGCCTTGGCGCCGAGCGTGATGCCGACGTCCTTGTGGCTCGTAACCTTGCCGTCCGGATCCTTGCGATCCAGGTCGACCGTCACGGTGTCGCTCTCGACCACGCCGCGGCCTTCGACCGGCTCGAAGCGCGCCGCGCGCTCGCGCAGCCGTGTCAGCGCATCCGACACGGCCTGGTCGTCGATCGCGACGCGCGGTCGGCGAAGCGACAGGGTGGAGAGATCGCCCGGCTCGAAGGCCGGTACGGTGTCGAACGATGCGGTGAAGGTGAGCGCGCTGCCTTCCTCGACGTTGACGTCGCGCACGTCCGGCGTATCGACCGGTTCGAGCCCGCGCTCGCGCATCGCCTCGTCGATGGCCGTCGGGACGAGCTCGTGGGCCACGTCATGGAGGATCTGGTCCCGGAACCGCTGCTTGATGACGCGGGCCGGTGCCTTGCCGGGCCGGAAGCCGGGAATCCGCGCCTTGCGGGAATAGTCGCGCGCCACGCGCTCGATCTGCGCGTCGACCACATCGCGCGGGATCTCAATCGTCAGGTTCTTGCGGGTTTCGTTGACGTCGACGAGTTCGGCCTTCATAAACAGAGTTGGCGAGTTCGAGAGTTGGTGATTTGGTGAGTTCACTGACGACTTCGGGTCAACTTCGCCGCTTCGTAGCTTCAGTGAACAGCCTTCGCGAACAGTGCTTGCACGTCCACCTACGCTGCTTCGCAGCTTCGGTGGACAGCCTGCCTGCACTCCGAAGCTCGCTCAGATTTCAGGCGAGCGAAGGAGTGCGAAAGGGGGGAGTCGAACCCCCAAAGCCTTTCGGCTACCGGATCCTAAGTCCGGCGCGTCTGCCAGTTCCGCCACTTTCGCGCGAGACCAATCTTATCGCGTCGGGGCGCCCGGCTTCGCCATGCTACTATCCCGCCCCCATGACGACACGGAGTGATCTCTCACGGCCTCTTTCAGTGGCAGGTCCGCGACGGCGAGGTTCACTGTCCCGGCACGAGAGCGGGCCGTCAGACATCCCCTGTCCGACGACGGGGCGCCCACTCCGGGTCGCGACGATCGATGCGGAGGCGGCCGCGATTTGTCCGCGGTGCTCGAGCCTGGCGCGCGGCGGGTTTGTCTCGTTTGTCGGCGACCTGCGGATGGCCTACGCGTGCCCGTCGTGCCGCGAGCTGGTCTGGCTGGCGGGGGTGTAGGGTCAGATCTTGATTCTTGACTCCTGAGACCGACGGTCAAGAATCAAGATCTGACCCCGTCATCCCGCTCGGCCCACCACCAGATGGCGAGCGCGGTGGCGATGAGGGCAGTCGCGCTGGCGTAGAGCGACACCGTCGGCGCCATCTGTCGCGCCACGGTCACCACTTCAACGCTCAACAGGTCGACGATGTCGCGGCTGATCGCGGAGAGCCCGCTGAGATCCATGACCATCCACACGGCAAGGACGACGCCGCCGATGACGGTCACGGTTGCCACGTTGAAGCCGGCGTCGAAAAACTGCTCGCGGCGCCACCGGTCGCGGCGGATGCGCGCGAGCGTGCGCGACGTGAACTGCGCCGGTGGCGCCGGCACGCTTCGCGTGCGCAGCAGCTGATCCACGCGCCGCGCAGATGCCAGCGCGTCCGCGCAATGCGCGCAGGACGCCAGGTGCCGCGTCACTCCCTCGTCAGGCACGAGGTCGCCTGCAGCAATCGGTTCGAGAAGTTCGACGACTTGATCACAGAACATCGTTCGTCAGAACGTAGAACGGGAAGATTCAGCGCAAGTCCGTTTCGAGCATCCTGCGCAGCTGCTGCTTCGCCCGGTAGAGGTGCGTCTTCACCGTGCCGAGCGGCAGATTGAGCGCCTCCGCCAGATCCTCGTACTGCACGCCCTCGAGATAGTGCGCGGCGACGAGCAGCCGCTGGTTCGCCGGCAGCCGCGCGATCGCCTTCTCGAGCCGTTCGCGCAGCTCGAGATCCGAGAACTGCCGATCGGCCGCACCCGCCACCACCGAGTGCTGCCCATCGTCGTCGAGCGACGCCGGCGCGGGCCGCCGCGTCTGCTCATGGGAGCAGACGTTCGCGACGATGCGGTAGATCCAGGTAGACAGCCGCGACTCGCCGCGAAAGTACGGCAGCCCGCGGTAGATGCGCAGGAAGACGTCCTGGGCAAGATCCTCAGCGCGGTTCCGATCGGGCACACTGCGCGCGATCAACGCGAACACCAGCCCTTGATGGCGCTCGACGAGCTCCTGAAATGCCTGAGCGTCACCTCGACGACAGGCATCAACCAGCTGGTCGTCGGTCACTGCGCGGTGCCCGGCCGTGGCCGGCGCGCTCCGTTCACTGAAACATTAGAGCATGGGGCTCCGCCAAATGTTTCACGTCACGAACGTGAAACATCTGCCCCGGCCGCCCAGTCTAATCAGTTCAGGCAGTGGTTCCTGGAGGGCGATGTGGAGGATTTTGTCTGGATTTCGCCGCTGTGGATTCCGATCGTCGCCATTGTCGGCGGGATCACGCTGGCGATCGTGAAGTCGATCTCGTGGGCCCGGGTCCGCGAACTGGAGGTTCGCGAACGCATCGCCATGATCGAGAAGGGCCTCATTCCGCCCCCGGAAACCGACCCTCGTGGCTTCGCTCGGGCGATGGTCGCAGCCGACCTCATGGAACGTCGCGACCGGTTTGAGGACCGCTACGCGCGCGGGTCTTCCCGCGCCCCGGAACGTCACCGCCGCGCCGGCGTGACGCTGATCGGGCTCGGCTTCGGGCTCATGTTGATGCTCGGCATGCTCGCAGAAGGGAGTATCGGTCTGGGCGTAGGCGGCTTTCTGGTGCTCCTCGGGCTCGCGTTTTTCGTCAACAGCGTTTTCGAGCGGCGTGACAGCCTTCGATTTCCCCCGGCGGGCCAGCCTCCCAACCCGCCGCCCCCTCCGTCTCCTCCGTACTCGGCGGGAGCTGACCTGAACCCACCCCGATCCTGATTGATACAGCCGGTCGCGCCGATAGGATACCTAGCGCAACCGGCTGCGAACGGTCTCGCCGAATCCGCCTGCCGCGGTGTCGGGAAGCGCTCGGGTCTGAATTCACAGAAGTCATTCAAAACCATCACGTTGCAGGTCCTCAGAGGATCCATCGCTGGCTCCGCCTGTAAGTGACAGGGCGAAGCTGTAACCAGGACATTCAGATGGCAGAGACACACCCGGTTGAGGCTCTGGCCGGGCCGTCGACGCGCCGCGTTTGCGGCGGCGCGATTGAACTGGCCGGCTGCTCCGCGGCTGTCGGGCGGACGCAGGCGCTCCTCCAGCGCGCGGCCGTGCTCGACACCGGTGTGCTCATCGTCGCGGAGCGCGGCGTCGAGGTCGAATCGATCGCACTCGAACTGCATTCGGGCGGACGCAGTCCCGCGGCCCCGTTGATCACGGTCGGGTGCGCGGACGACGCGTCGGCGATCGATCGCGCCTTGTTTGGCGCTCCTGGGATAAGTCGTGCAACCGATCTGGTGGCGGTTTCACCCGATAGCGCGGTCGCGTCTGCGCGGGGCGGCACGCTGTTTCTTCACGACGTCGCGGAACTGCCGGCGGCGGTCCAGTCGCGGCTGGCGCGCCTCGCGCGGGATGGCGAAGTGTTCCTGAACGGCCAGGCGGTGCCGACCCGCTGCAGGTTCGTGGCCAGCGCGCCGCCGACAATCGAGCGCGATGTGCGCGAGCATCGGTTCCGTCCCGATCTCTACCGCCGGATTTCGGCGTCACGGATCGATCTCCCGCCGCTGCGCGATCGTCCTGAAGACATTCCGGCCCTTGTGGCCCGCCTGGTCGAGGAGCATCGTGATGAACAGGGCGGCCCCGCCAGAAGGTTTACCGACGCCGCACTTGCGGTGATGAGCGCCCTGCCGTGGGCGGGCAACCTGGCCGAGCTTCGCGGCGTGATCGAACGCGTCCTGGGCCAGTCGAAGGAGACGGTCGTGCAAATCGAGCAGGTGCTGCCCTCGCTGCAGCTCGATCGCTCCATGACCGCGTTCTTGCCGGCCGGAACGCTGCGCGAGGCGCGACTGCGCTTCGAGCGCGACTATATCGCTGCCGTGCTGCAGTATCACGGCTGGAAGGTGGCAGAAGCCGCGCAGACGCTCGGCATCCAGCGGCCGAACCTGTACAGGAAGGCGCGGCAACTCGGAATCCCGGTGAACCGGATTGGCGATTAACATGGCCATTCACCTCGCAGCGTTGCTTCTCATGCTGGCCGGTTCGCAACAGCCGGCGATCAGTCAACCTGCGTCGCCGCAGCCAGCGCGTGAAACGGCCAGCTACATGATTGGGCCGCAGGACCAGCTCGCAATCACCGTCTACGACGAACCCAACCTCACGAATCACTACCGGGTCGACGATGCCGGGTTCATCAGCTTCCCGCTGATCTCGCGGATCGCCGCCGCCGGTCTGACCGTTGCCGAATTCGAGGATCGCCTCCGGACGACGCTGGCCAACGGCTACATCCGGAATCCGCAGGTGCGCGTCGACGTCGAGCAGTATCGAAGCCGGAGCGTGGTGGTCACCGGCTCCGTCCGTGCGCCGCAGAAGCTGACGATGACCGGCAACTCGATGACGCTGCTCGAGGCCCTCGCCCTTGCCGGTTCGCCAACCGCTGAAGCGAGCAACGAGGTCATCGTCACGCGGAGACGGCCGAACGCGGCGCCTGACGACCTGGAGGAGATCCGCGTCAACCGCCGCGATCTCGAGCTCGGCCGAACGGGACGGGACGTCCTGCTCCGGGATGGCGATATCGTGCACGTGCCCCTGGCGCAGCGCTTCTACCTTGACGGCCACGTCAGAAACCCGGGCACGTTCGTGCTCGATCCCGGTATGACCGTCCAGCAGGCGATTGCGCTCGCCGGAGGGCTGTCGGAACGAGGCTCCGACCGCGGAATCGTCGCGCGACGGCTCGTCAACGGGAAAATGACCGACGTCGACGTGAAATTCGACGACAAGGTGCAGGCAGGCGACACCATCGTCATCCGCCAGCGCTTCTTCTAAGTGCACGTTCTGCATCTCAGCGCAACTGGAGCGCTCGGCGGCGCCGAGCGCTGCCTGCTCGACATCCTGACGAGCGTCCGTCAGGCGAGCCCCGACTGGCGCCTGTCGGTGGTGACGGGCGCCGACGGCGCGCTCGTTTCCGCGGTGAAGGCGCTTGACGCCGGGGCGAAAGTGGTTCCTTACGGGGAAGCGCTGGCGAGGCTTGGCGAAGCGGGCCGAAGCAGCGCGTGGTTTGGCGCAGCCGCCCTGGCCGGAAGGCTCGCGTGGAGCGCCGGGCCTGCGATGCAATACGTCATCGCACTTGACGGTCTCATCGACGAGCTGCGCCCGGACGTCATCCACACGCACGGTCTCAAGATGCACATCCTCGCGGCCTGGGCGGCCGGATTGGGGCGGGTCGCACGCCACCGGCCGCGCGTGGTCTGGCACGTGCACGACTACCTCGGCACGAGACCGGCGACCGCCCGGTTTCTGCGCTGGAGCGTGAGGTACTGCGACGCAATCGTGACCAACTCGTCGAGCGTCGCCGCGGACGTACACGAGGCACTCCATCCGTCGATTCCCGTTGTTGCGGTGCATAACGCAGTCGATTTGCAGCGCTTCAGCCCGTCCGGCAACCGCCTCGATCTGGATCGGCTTGTCGGGGATGCCGCCGGCGCCTTCGGGCACGGTGCGGGTTGGCCTCATCGGCACGTTCGGCCGATGGAAGGGTCACATGACATTCCTCGACGCCATCGCGCGGCTCGATTCGGCGGCTCCGGTTCGCGCGTACGTGATCGGCGGCGCGCTCTATCAAACGGCGGGCAGTCAGTTCAGACTCGAGGAACTGCGCGCGCACGCCGAGGCGAACGGACTCGCTGGCCGCGTCGGATTCACCGGCTTCGTCGATGCCGCCGACGAAGCGATCCGCGCGCTCGACATCGTGGTGCACGCCAGCACGGCCCCGGAACCGTTCGGGCTGGTAATCGCGGAAGCGATGGCGTGCGGGCGGCCAGTCATCGCGAGCGACGCGGGCGGCGCCAGGGAGATCTTCACGCGTGGCGTTGATGCGCTCGCGCATCCGCCGGGGAACAGCGAGGCCCTCGCCGAGTGCATCTCGCGGCTCGCCGGCGACGAATCCTTGCGACAACAGCTTGGCCTGGCCGCGCGGCAGAATGCCGAGCGGCGCTTCAACCGGCGGCGCCTGGCCGCGGAGCTTGCACCGCTGTACCGAATCCCGCTTCGTGCGGCTTCGTAGAAGCCTCTCCTGAACTCGGGTAAGACGAGTGCGCGTCCTTCACGTCTACAGCGGCAACCTTTACGGCGGGATCGAGTCGGTCCTCGCGACGATTGCGCGTAAAGCTACAGGCGCGGTCGAGCACGAGTTCGCCCTCTGCTTCGAAGGTCGATTGTCGGCGGAGCTCGTCAACGCCGGGGTGCCGGTGCACCTGCTCGGCGGGGTCTCGATGCGACGGCCGCACAGCGTCACCGCGGCACGCCGCGCTCTTGGCGCGCTCATCCGGGGCCGCTCCTACGATCGCGTCATTTGTCACGCCCCGTGGAGCCAGGGCCTGTTCGGCGGGATGGTTCGGCACACGGGGTGTCCGCTCGTGTTCTGGGCGCACGACGTCATGAGCGGGCGGCATTGGACCGAGCGGCTGGCGCGGCGCGCCACACCCGACCTGGCGATCTGCAACAGCCACTTCACTCGCCGCTCGCTCGGCACGCTGTACCCGCGCGTGCCGTCGGTTGTCGTGTACGCGCCTGTCGAATTGCCTCGGGCTGCCGACGACGTCGTCCGTCTTCAGATTCGCGCATCAGTCGAGACGCCACCGGACAGCGTGGTTATCGTGCAAGCGTGCCGCAGTGAGGAATGGAAAGGGCACGAGCAGCTGCTGCACGCACTCGTCGCACTTCGCAGCGTGCCGGGTTGGATCTGGTGGCAGATCGGCGGGGCGCAGCGGCCGCACGAGCGCACCTTCCTGGCGCGACTCCGCGACAAGGCCGTGCGCGTCGGCATCGGCGGCAGGATTCGATGGCTTGGCGAACGATCCGATGTCGGTCCGCTGCTCACCGCAGCCGACGTCTACTGCCAGCCGAACCTCGAGCCGGAGCCCTTCGGGATTGCCTTCATCGAAGCCCTCGGCGCGGGGCTGCCGATCGTGACGACGCGGCAGGGGGCGGCAGAAGAGATTGTCGATGCGACGTGCGGCGTTCTCGTTCCGCCGCGGCAGCCGGCCGTTCTTGCAGACGCACTGCGCGAGCTGGTGACCGACGCGCCGCGCCGCCATCGACTTGCGGCAGATGCCCGGGCGCGCGCGCAGAACCTGTGCGACCCAGCCAGGCAGATGGAGCGTTTGTCCACGGCGCTGGCTCAGATGGGCCTCGTTCCAGTTTCCGCATGACGATGTCCGTCGGCCTCGAGCTTCGAGCGCGGCAGAGCCTCGGCGCGAGCAGCGACGCCATCCACCGGATGGTCGCTGGAGCAATCGAGCGGCACGACATCAGCGGGTCGCGGGTGTTCGACGTCGGCTGCGGCCACGGGTCGCTGCGTGCGGCGTTGCAGCATCGGTTCACGGAGTACCGGGGCCTGGACGCCGTTCGCTACTCTGGCTTTCCCAACGAGGCCGAGTTCACGCACGTCGATCTCGACCGCGATAACTGGCCGGTTGCATCCGGCAGCGGCGACCTGGTCGCGGCGGTCGAGACGATCGAGCACCTGGAAAATCCCTGGGCGTTCGTCCGCCGGTTGGCCGCGCTGGCCGCCCCGGGCGGATGGGTGATCGTCACGACTCCGAATCAGCTGAGCCTGCTGAGCGTCTTGACGCTCATCCTGAAGCGGCGCTTCTCCGCGTTTCAGGACGCTCAGTACCCGGTCCACCGCACCGCTCTCCTGGAAGAGGACCTGCGCCGGGTCACTGAGGCCAGCGGCCTCGAGGTCGTCGAAGTCGGCTATAGCCTCCGGGGCCGCATGCCGTTGACTGGCCGGCACTACCCGGTTGGCGTCGCGCGCCGATGGCCCCGAACGCTGTCCGACAACGTGATGATCGTGGCGAGGAAGCCTCGTGCCTGACGCGTCTCGGCGCGTGCTGTTCCTCAATTCGGGGATCCTCGGGCACCGGACCGTGGGCGGGCTCTTTCGCGACGTGGCCGCACTGCTTCCCGGCATCGACGCCGTGCACGTCGACCTGAGCGGCGAGTTGAGCTGGGCGGATCGTGCAGCTCGCCGCGTGTTCAGCCTTCGGCTCGCGCCGAGCCGCGGCCTGGCGGCAAACGTCGATCTGCGGCGCTGGCGCGAGGAGTTGAACGTCGGTCTGCTGGCCGGGCGTCGAATCGCGCGCCTGGAACTCGAATGCGGACCGTTCGACGTCCTGCATTTCCACACGCAGGCGGCGGCCTACGCCAGCCTCAGACGGATGCGCCAGACGCCGTCGATCGTGTCGATCGATTGCACGCAGTGCCTCGCGAGCCGCGAAGCCGAGTCGAGCGTGAGCCGCGCCTCGTACTCTCCCAACGTCGTCCACGATGCGCTCGTGTTTCGTCGGGCTGCTGTCATCACGGCCACCTCGCGATGGGCGGCTGACGATCTTCTGAAGCGGCATCCTGCGTGTGCCGGCAAGGTCCACGTCATGGCGTATCCGGTCCGGACGCAGTTTCTTCACTCAATCGTCGACGTGCGCTTCGAACGTACCCATGCCGAACCGGGCAGGCCCGTTCAGGTGCTCTTCATCGGCGGCGACTTTCGGCGCAAGGGCGGATCGGAGCTGCTGCAGGCGTGGCACGCCGGCGGGCTCGCGGCCGGCGCCGCCCTGCAACTGGTCACCGACTGGCCAGCCGCGCAGGACGGGCTGCCTGACGGTGTCCGGATCGTTCGCGGTATCACGCCGCACAGCGACGCGTGGAAGGAGTTGTGGCGGGCGGCAGATCTGCTTTGTGATGCCATCGCGCCACGAAGCCTTTGGCATGGTCTACCAGGAAGCCGCGGCTGCCGGTCTGCCGGTGGTCGCGACGCGCATCAACGCCATCCCCGAAATCGTCGACGACGGGCGAACCGGAATCCTGGTGCCGCCCGGCGATCCATCCGCACTCGCTCGCGCGATGCGCGTGCTCGTCGACTCCGCCGAGCTGCGCCGGAGGATGGGCGCCGCCGCGATCGCCCGTGTCGCCGGCGCCACTCCCGCGGCGTACGCCGCGCGGCTGCAGCGGCTCATCACCGCGGCGTTCGGATACCCATGACGTATATGCCGCCTGATCTCCTCGCGCCGACAGCGCGTCGTGGCGTGGCGCGACGTCGAAGTCGGCGACACCAGCGATCCGGCCGAGATCCGGGAGATCTTCGACGATGCGATCGGCATCGACGACTCGCTGGATCGCGAAAGCCTGATGCCGACGGGCCTCGCGGAATGGTTCGTCGTCGCGCAGACGCTGATTCCGGCTCTCCTCTACGTGCCCGGCGCGCAGTCGTTCCGCCTGCCGATCCGGATCGCCTCATACACGATCGCGCTCGTCGGGTTCGTGGTCTGGTGGTTCAAGCGCGGGGCGCACCGGAGCGTGCCGCATCCGTCCGAGCGATGGCTGCTGCTCGCCGTCGCGTACCTCGCGGTGATGATCTTTCATCCGCTGACGAACGGTCTGCTGGCCGGCGTCGCACAGGTGATGCTGTATGTCGCCATCTTCTGCGCGGTCTTCTGGGCGCCTGCCTACGTCGAGCGGCCGCGGCAGCTCGTACGGATCCTCGCGATCCTGCTGATCTGCAA
This sequence comes from uncultured Acidobacteriota bacterium, assembly GCA_963825245.1. GTDB lineage: Bacteria > Acidobacteriota > Vicinamibacteria > Vicinamibacterales > CAVVIG01 > CAVREM01. The sequence continues at coordinate 320,798 of CAWGSJ010000002.1, read as the reverse complement.
CGGGATCAACTCGGTCGTCGGCGTCCTGCAGGTCTACGACCCGGACCGCTGGATGCCGCGCGAGTTGTCGTTCGTGTACAGCGGCAGCCGCATGGCGATGGACATCGCGACATACATCGGCCCGGACGGCCGGCGCATCGTGCGACCGCCGGGGCTGTTCGACACGCCGGGCGCCGTCTGCGGCGCGGGCACGGTGGCCGCGCTGCTCGGGCTCGTCTTCGCGCTCGAGCGGTTTGCCTGGTGGAAGCGTCTCGGCGCGCTTGCCTTGTCGCTCGCCGGCATATCCGCGATCTACCTCAGTCACGTGCGGGCGAGCCTGGTCGTGACGCTCGGCATGATGGCGGTCTACGCCGTGACCCTGGCCGTCCAGGGTGAGCGCAAACGCCTGACCGCGTTTGCCGGCCTCGCCGGCGCGCTGGTCGTCGTCGGCTTGATGGGTTCGGTGGTCCTGGGCGGCGCATCCATCCAGGAGCGGTTCTCGACGCTCCTCGAGGACGATCCGGGATCGATCTACTACAGCTCGCGCGGCCAGCAGCTGGCGACCGGATTCAACGAACTGCTCGATCGAGTACCCGTTCGGCGCCGGGCTGGCGCGATGGGGCATGATGCGCGGCTACTTCGGCGATCCCTCGAATCTCGATTCGACCGCGCTCTGGGCCGAGGTCCAGCCGAATGCGTGGATGCTCGACGGCGGCATCTTCCTGCTCGGACTGTATTCGGCGGCGCTCCTGGCGGCGGTATTTTTCGAATGGCGGCTGATCTCGAGGCTGTTCAACCGCGAAGACCGGATGTGGGCGGCCGTCGTGACCGCCGTCAACATCGGCACGCTGGCCCTGGTCTTCACCTTCGTCCCGTTCGCGACCCAGGTGGGCCTGCAGTTCTGGTTCCTCGAAGGCGCGCTGCACGGCGCGATGGTTCACCGGCTGCGCAAGTGACGCCCTGGCTGCTCGTCGCCGGCGATTTCACGCCGCTCGGCGGCATGGACGTCGCCAATCTCGCGCTGGCGCGGCACCTCGCCAGCCGGGGCGAGGAGCTGCACGTCGTGGCGCATCGCGTGTGGGGTGACCTGACCGGCCTGCCGGGCGTGAACGTCCATCACGTCTGGAGGCCGTTCGGCAGACATCTGCTCGGTAGTCCGCTTCTGGCGCGCAAGGGCCGGCAGGTCTGGCGAACGCTGCGCGCTCGCGGCGCCCGCGCCGTCGCCAACGGCGGCAACTGTGCGCTCGCCGACGCGAACTGGGTTCACTACCTTCACGCCGCGTTCGTGCCGCCGCCCGCGGAGTCGCCGACGCGCCGCGCGAAGCAGGCGCTCACCCATCAGCGCGAGGTTGCCGCCGAACGCCGTGCGCTGCTGGGAGCCCGCGTGGTGATCTGCAACAGCGAGCGCACCCGGCGGCAGGCCGTCGAATCGCACGGGCTCGACGCCACCCGCGTCCACGTCGTCTACTACGGGACGGATGCCGATCGGCTTGTCCCAGTGAGCGGGGAGGCGCGGCGGTCGGCGCGCGCGACGCTGGGGTGGCCGCTCGATCGGCCGCTCGTTGGATTCGTGGGCGCGCTGGGCGATCGACGCAAGGCCTTCGACACGCTGTTCGAGGCGTGGGTGATGCTCTGCCGCGATGTTCGCTGGGATGCCGATCTCGTTGTCGTCGGCACGGGCGTCGAGCTGCCCGCGTGGCGCCAACGCGCCGCCGCTTCAGGAATGGGCGATCGGATCCGTTTCCTCGGGTTCCGCAGCGACGTTCCTGAGATCCTTTCGGCTCTCGACGGCCTGGTTCACCCCGCGCGCTACGAAGCGTACGGACTGGCGGTGCACGAGGCCCTCTGCCGTGGCATTCCATCGATCGTGTCCGCGTCGGCCGGGATCGCCGAGCGCTACCCGGGCGGGCTGCAGCCGCTGCTCCTGACCAACCCTGACGATCCGGACGAACTCGCCGAGCGGCTTCGATTCTGGCGCTCCCAGATCGAGCAGCTCAGGGAAGTGGTCCTGCCGTTTTCGGCGACGCTCCGGTCGTGGACCTGGGACGCGATGGCATCGGCGATCGTGAATCGAATCGAACAGGCTGGTGCGGCGTGACCCTGGCGTTGCGCGCCGGCGTGGCGGCATTCAACCCGCAAACGGAGTGCTGGATTTGCGGCGCCTCGAGGCTGTCGCGGTTTCACAAGTGCCGGCTCGACTTTCACGAGTACATGCGCCAGGACCCCGAGCTGGCGGACTACAGCGGCTGTCACGTCTGGCTCGTACGGTGCGGCGAGTGCGGCTTCGGCCAGCCCGAGGTGCTGCCTCAATTGCCTCGCTTCTTCGAGCGGATGTACGACCAGCGTTGGGCGGACGAGTGGGTCGAACGCGAGTACCAGGCCCGCTACAAGGATCTGATCTTCCGGACGATTCTGCGGCAACTCAGTCGTCGCCTGCGTTCCGGCGCTCCGCGGAGGCTCCTGGACGTCGGCGCGCACGCCGGGCGCTTCATGAGCGTGTCTCAGCGTGCGGGCTGGGAGGTCGAAGGGCTCGAAGTGAATCCGAAAACGGCTGCCTGCGCGCAGCGGAAGACCGGGGCGATCGTGCACCGCGTGAGCATCGACGCCATCGCGGCCGAGGGACGCCGCTTTACCGCCGTGACCTTCACGGACGTGCTCGAGCACATTCCCGATCCGGTCCAAGTGCTCACGTCGGCGTCGCGTCTGCTCGCGCCCGGCGGGATCGTCGCCGTGAAAGTGCCGTCGGGACCTGCCCAGCTCCGCAAGGAACAGGTGCGGTCGGCGCTCGATCCATCGCGGTCGATCTCGCTGGCCGACAACCTGGTTCACGTGAACCACTTTTCGCCGCGCTCCCTGCGCCTCGCGCTCGAGCGCGCGGGATTTCGCGACATTACGATTGGGCCTGGCGCGCCGGAGCTGCGGTATGAGGGTCCGGCCGGTGCGCGCGTCGCCGCGAACGCACTGCGGCTGGCGGTCTATGCAGCCGCGCGTTTGCCTGGCGGTACGTACACGCCGCTGGCGCTCAACCTGCAAGCCTTCGCGAGGACGCCGTCATGAGCCGCGTGCGTATCGCGGCATTGACGGCGTCGTTCAACTACCTTCAGTACGCCCTCGCCATCGCCAGCGGCCTGGTTCTCGTGCCGCTGACCATCGGAGCCGTTGGCCCGCGCTCCTACGGCCTGTGGCTCGCCACCGGTGAGCTGCTCGGCTACGCCGGGATGGTCGACCTCGGCGTGCTCGGCGTGCTGCCGTGGATGATGGCCGAGGCAGACGGCCGCCGCGATCGCGAACGGCTTCGCGCCCTCGTGGCCAGCGGTGTCACGGTTGGCTTCGTCGTCGGCATCGGCTACGCCCTGGTCGCCGGTCTCCTGTGGACGATGGTGCCGGTGGCCGTGAATGTGCCGGCCGCCGACCGGTCGTCGCTCGCCGGGCCGCTGCTGGTGCTGGTCGTCGTGACGGCGGTTGCCTACCCGCTGCGGACATTCACCGCGTTGTTGAACGGACTGCAGGACGCGCTGTTCAACGGCACGCTCAGCGTGGCGCAAAGCACGACCTACTTTGTCGTCGCGCTGACCGGGTTGTGGCGCGGCTGGGGCCTGTTTGCGCTGGCGCTCGCCACTGCGGCGTCGACCACCGTTTCTGTCGGCGCGTCCGTCGCCCGGACGCTCGTCGTCGCTCCCGATCTCCTGACCGGGTGGCCGCGTCCCCAGGCTTCGACGATCCGGTTCCTGCTGTCGAACGGCATCGGGGTGTGGATCGCGGGTTTCGGGTGGCGGCTGGTCGCAGCAAGCACGAACATGGTGATCGCCCTCGTCGGTCGGCCCGAGTGGGTGGCGATCTACGCCTGCACCTCGAAGCTGAGCGCCGTTTCCACCCAGCTGGCGTGGGTGTTGCCAGACAGCGGGCTGATCGGCCTGTCGCAGCTTCACGGCGAGGGCCAGCCGCAGGCGCGTGTTCGCCGCGTCGTGATGATGATCGTCCGGCTCCATCTCGTGCTGGCGGGCGTGACAGCATGCGCCGTTCTTGCCTTCAATCCCGCGTTCGTCATGGCCTGGGTCGGGTCCGACTTCTACGGCGGCGATGTGTTGAATGCCTGGCTGGCTGCCGGGCTCGTGGCTTCATCGCTGGTGCACGCCCTCGTGACAACCGCGTCGGTTCTCGGCAATCGGCTCAAGGTCGGTGCGGCCACGATGGCGAACGGCGTGGCTCAGACCGCACTCGCGCTTCTCCTCGGCTTCTGGTGGACGCTTGGCGGCATTGCCGCCGCCGCCCCGCTCGCCGCGCTGGCCACGTCGGCCCCCGCCGGTCTCGTGCTTCTCAGAGCGTCGACCGGCATGTCGGTGCGCATGTTCTGGCAGGAGCTGATCTCGCCCTGGCTGCAGCGGATTGCGCCTGCGGCGGTCGTCTGCGCGGGCGTCGGCATCCTGGTCCGCGATGCCGGACTTGTGGCGGCTGCTGCGGTGACGGCCATCTGTGTCGGTGGATGCTTCTGGGCCGTCCGGCCGCTGCTCTCGGATCTGCCGTTGAGCGAGCAGTGGACGCGGCGGCTGGTGCGCGCCGGCGTCCTGCCGTCGCCCGCTGCCGTCGCGATCGAATCCTCATGACCATCGCCCTCGAGCCCTACGAACGGGTCGCGCGGCCCGAACGTCAAACCTCGGCGATCGACTGGCACATCGTCACGGGCGAGTACCCGCCCGACTGCGGTGGCGTCGGCGACTACACGAGGCTCATCGCGCGGCGGCTTGCGGCCGTCGGCGATTCGGTGACCGTCTGGGCGCCCTTCACGACGGCGGAACCGCCCTCTGATACCGGTGTGGAGGTCCGTCTGCTGCCCGATCGCTACGGGCTGCGCTCGCTTCGGGTCCTGTCCCGTGCTCTGGATGCCACGTCATCACCTCGCCTGCTGGTGCAGTACGTGCCGCACGCGTTCGGCTGGAAGGGCGGCAACCTGCCGTTCTGCGTCTGGCTCCGGCTCCGGCGGGACCGCCATCCCTGGGTGATGTTCCACGAGGTGGCGTATCCGTTCGAAGCCGGCGATCGCCTGGCGCGCCGCGCGCTGGCGGCCGTGAACCGCCTGATGGCCCAGCTCGTGAGCCGGGCGGCCCATCGCGCCTTCGTGTCGATTCCAGCCTGGCGGCGCGAGGTCGAATCGCTGGCCGTTGCCGGCACATCGATCGAGTGGCTGCCGGTGCCGACGACCGTGACGGTGGTCGGTGACCCTGGTGCGACGACCGCGACGCGGCGGCGCTACTCGGCCGGCCGGCCGATCGTCGGCTGCTTCGGCACCTTCGGGACGCAGTTGCGCGCCGAATTGCGCGAGTGTCTTCCCCGGCTCGCGAAACAGGCGGACTGTTCCATCCTGCTGATCGGACGACACAGCGACGCGGTGGTCAGCGAGCTGACGTCGCGACATCCCGACCTCGCGGATCGCCTGCATGGCACAGGCGCGCTGAGCGCTGAGGAAGTCTCTCTTCACATCCACGCCTGCGACGTGATGCTTCAGCCGTATCCGGACGGCGTCAGCACCCGACGCACGAGCGCGATGGCGGCGCTGGCGCACGATCGGGCCCTCGTGACGACCACCGGCGCGCTGACTGAGGCCGTTCTGGGGGCTCGACCACGCGGCGATTCTGGTTCCCGCTGCCGATCCCGCCGCGCTCGCGTCTGCGGTCGCGGCGCTTCTCGCGGACCCGATGCGGCAAGCGCAGCTCGGGTCGCGCGCGGCTGGCCCTGTACCGCAGCCGCTTCGATGTCGCGCACACGGTCAAGGCCCTCAGGCGGAGGGCATGACGGACGCGCCGCTGCTCTCGGTCGTCGATTCCGACGTTCAACAACGTCGACGTGCTCGGCACGTGTCTGGCCGGCTGGGAGCGTCACGCCGGAGAGCAGCCGATGTCGAGCTCGATCGTCGTCGAAGACGGCTGCCGCGATCGCACACGGCAGCTGCTCGAGGAACGATCGCGATCGCCGTGGGGACGTCGTTGCCTCCGCTGGGTTCACGAAGACAACGTGCACGAGCTTCGCTCGACCAACCGGGGCTTCCGCGAGGCGCGCGCGCCGCTCGTGATGGCCTGGCAGGACGACATGTTCCTGCGCGTGCCGTGGCTCGTGCCCGGAGCTCCTGCGCACCTTCGATCGCTACGCCGACCTCGGCCTGCTGTGCCTGAGCCGCGGGCTGAACTGCATCCCGATCGACGAACCGATCGAGACCTGGGAAGACCTGGTCGACTGGCGGCGTCTGCAGAGCACGATCGGACCGCGCCCGCTCAACTGGATCCGCCTCCAGGAGGTCGACATCGTCATTCGCCCGTGGGTGGTCCGCCGGGCGTGCCTCGATCGGTGGGACTGCTCGACGAGGCATTCGTGCCGACCGAATGGGACGAGGCCGACCTGTCGTTCCGGATCCGCGCGGCCAGATTGGAGAGTGGCGACGCACGGCTACGAGCGGCTCGGCGCGTACTTCCACCTTGGCAGCACGACGGTCGGTGTGCTGTCGGAGGCGTACAAGCAGCGTGTCGTGAGCAACGGGCTGCTGTTCCACGACCGCTGGGACGACGCCATTCGCCGCGACGGCGTCGCGTGCGCGGCGCACCTGGTGGCGTCGTCCGACCGCCGCGCTGGATGGGTTCACACCTCGATGGCGGCGGCGAAGGCTCTCGCCGGCGCGATCGGCGGTCGCAATGGCCATCAGGTAACCACTCGATGACCGAACGCCGGCCCCTGCCGACCGCGCCCGCCGGAAGATACCGCGGCCGATCGCTGATGGACGCCGCCGGCGAGCGCCTGCGCGGCCTTCCGCTCGGCTCTCGCTTCCGCGGATGGGGCAGAGCGGCTTATCACGCCGCCTGGATGCTGCAGACTGGCGGCCGCGGCCTGTCGTGCACGCTGCCATCGGGCGAGCTCGTCCGCGTGCTGCCCGAACATCGCTACATGTCCTGGAATCCGATCGAGTACGCGGCGTTCCGCGACGCCGTGCGCTCCGGGTACGGTCGCGCTCGACGTCGGCGCGAATGTCGGCGCCTACGCGGTGCTGCTCGGCCAGTGGGTGGGCGCATCGGGACGGGTGTACGCGTTCGAGCCGCTCGCCGGCGGCGTTTCGACGGCCTCGTCGCGCCACATCGCACTGAACGCTCAGGACGGCGTCGTCACGCCCGTCGCGGCGGCGGTCGCCGATCGCGACGGTGCGGGCGATCTGATCGTTGCTGACACGGCGGGCGAGAGCCGCCTGGCTGGCGGATGTCGAACGCGGCAGGACCGATCAGCGTTCCCACCGTCACGATCGACAGCTTCTGCGCGCGCGAAGGTCTTCTGCCGTCGTTCATCAAGATCGACGTGGAAGGCGCGGAGCTGGCGGTGCTTCGGGGTGCGCGTGAAACGATCCGGCGCGGCGGCGACGCGCTCGCGTTGTTCGTCGAGCTCCACCCGTCGATCTGGTCGCTCGGCGGAAAGCGACGCGCGCCGACTTCGAATCGGAGCTCGAGCGCCAGCGACTGCAGGTGGAGCCGCTCACGTCGGACGATCCGTGGAGCGTCGAGGGAATGGTCGTCAGGCTGGTGCCCCGCTGATGCGGATTCTCGTCGCGAACGACGGGCTCAGCGACGTCGGCGGCGTGCAGAGCTATCTCGACTGCGTGCTGCCCGGCCTCGCCGCGCGCGGACACGCCGTCGCGATCGTCCATTGTTCCGACAGCGGCCGGCCGGAAGTGCGCGCTGTCAACCGACAGTTCGAGTCGTTCATGTTCGGCGACGGCCGGCGAGATGTCCTCGCCTCGATCCGCGCGTGGGCGCCCGACGTCTGCTTTTCCCACAACATGAACGACCTCACGCTCGAAGCAGGCGCTGCTGGATGCGTTCCCGGTCGTCAAGTTCATGCACGGCTACTTCGGGACGTGCGTCGGCGGTCAGAAGATGCACGCCTTTCCGTCACCGGTACCCTGCGAACGCGCATTCGGCCCGGCATGCCTCGCACTCTACCTGCCGCGGCACTGCTGCCGCTGGGATCCGACGACGCTGGTGACCTATTGGCGGTGGACGTCGGCACAGCACAAGCTGCTGGCGTCGCTACCGCACGATCGTCGTGGCGAGCCGCCACATGCGCATGGAGTTCGAACGCAATGGCGTGGAGGCGGACCGGATCGTCGTCAACCCGCTGTTTCCGACAACCCAACCGTCCCGCGAGGTGCTTCCAGCTCCCTCCGAACCGACCGTGATCTTTCTCGGACGCATGACGTCGCTGAAGGGCGGCGATCTGTTGATCGCCGCGGTTGACATCGCAACCCGGCGACTCGGGCAGCCCATTCATCTCGTCATGGCCGGCGATGGTCCGCGCCGGGGCGAATGGGAGGCGCTTGCGGCGCGTTTGCAGGTGAAGTGCACGTTTCCCGGCTGGCTTGCCGGCGACGCACGCCAGGCCTGGCTGGCGCGGGCGTCAGTGGCGGCGCTGCCGAGCACCTGGCCGGAGCCGTTCGGTCTCGTCGGTCTCGAAGCGGCGGCCGCGGGCGTCCCAACGGTGGCGTTCGACGTCGGAGGCATCTGCGAGTGGCTGCGCCACGACGTCAACGGCGTGGCCGTCCCCGGCCCGCCATCGGCCGACACGTTTGGCGGAGCGCTCGCGGCCGTCCTCGGCGACCGACGCGGCTGGCCGCCCTGCGCAGCGGCGCGCGTCGTCTCGCCGACGAGATGCCGCTCGGCGCCCACCTGGATCGTCTCGAGACGATCTTCAGCCGCGTTCGACGCCCGCTCCTCGCCGTGTCCTAAGGTGCTGATCGGCTTGAACCTCTTCGATGGCGACGCGGGTGCGATGACGCGCCAGGCGGCCGCCTGCGACGCGCTCGCTCGAGATCGAGGGCATCGAGGCGCTCAACATCCAGTTCGCGCACGGCGGCGATTCGCGCTCGGATCCGCGTCTCGCCAACCTTCCGGCGCTCACCAGCGATTCGACGCAGGTGACGGGCTCGAGCGGACGACGGAAGCCGATCGCTTCCGAGATGTTCGACGTGTTGGCGCGTGCGGCGCAGGCCCGCGGCCATCGGTATTTTGCGTACATCAACTCCGACATCGTCGTCACGCGCGCGCTCGTCGAAGCACGTTCAGCGCGGCGCGCAAGGACACCTACGCGGTTTCCCGCTGTGATGTCGGCGACGGAGCTCCCGGCCGCATGATCACGGCCGGCGCAGGACATGTTCGTGGTCTCGGTCCAGTGGTGGCAGCGCAACCGCTCGAGATTCCGGCCCTACATCCTCGGCGAAGCCTGCTGGGACAACGTCTACACCGCCGTCATGATGTGCCACTCGGACGGCGTGCTGCTGAACCGCGATCCGCTGATCCTGCACGAGCGCCACGCGGCGGCGTGGCGCGACACCACGCCCGAGGCGCGCTACAACGGGCTGCTCGCGGCGCTCGACGCGCGCTACTTCGACCTGTGGTCGCAGTACTGGCATCGCCTCGAGGCGACTGCGTCGCCGCAGCGCCACGGGGACGAAGAACGGCTGGTGCGAGACATCGTTCGTGTGGAAGCGGTCGGCGCCGGATGCGCTGCGGCAATTCATCCGCGGCGCTCTGCGCGCGCCGGCGCTATCGCCGGCTGCGGACCGAGTGGGTACGCGCGACGCGGATAGCTGTGCGCATTCTCCTCGTCGGCGACTATCCGCCGGATCCGCGCCTCGGCTCGACGAAGGTGCTGCTCAAGCTGCGCGAGGAGTTCGCGCGCGATGGGGCACTGCTGCGATGTGCTGCTGGCCGACGGCCTCGGCGGACCCCGAAATCCCTACCTGCGACAGGCGATCGGTCCGGTCGTCGCGCGGAGCGCCGTGCTGGAGATGTTCAGCCGCAACGGCCCGTACGACGTCGTCGATGTCGCGAGCGCCGAGGGTCTCTGGCTGGCCGCGGGGAAGCGCACCGCGCTGAACGGCGCCGTCGTGATCGCGAGGTCGAACGGCCTCGAGCACCTGAACTACCGGCGGATGCTCGACGATCACGCGGCAGGTCTGAGTCACAAGCCGTGGACGCGCCGGCTGTTTCATCCTGCCGTGCGCCTGACGCAGGTGGCGGCGGCGGCACGCGCCGCCGACCGGCTGCTGCTCCTGAACGAGTCGGATCGCGACTTCGCGGTCGAGCGACGCTGGAAGAGCCCCGGGCGCATCGACGTCGTCGCGCACGGCGTATCGCACGCGTTTCCTCGACGATTCGCCCGATGCGAATCGGCGCCGCGGCGCCGGCATCCTGTTCTGCGGCAGCTGGACCGCACGTCAAGGGGTTGACCTATCTGGTGGACGCGTTCGCCTCCGTCGCGCGCTCCCGGCCCTCGACGCGAATGACGGTGCTCGGCGGCGGCCTGCCTGCCGACGACATCCGCGGCGCTTTTCCGGCCGACGTTCGCGACAGGGTGCTCGGTCGTCGATCGCTCGTCGGAAGCCGACGTGATGGCGGCCTACCGCCGGCACGACGTGCTCGCGTGGCCCTCGACCTACGAAGGCTTTGGCATGGTGCTGCTCGAAGCGATGAGCCAGCGGCTGCCGGTCGTCGCCACGCCGGTCGGTTGTGCCAGCGCGCTCGTGCACCCTGAACGGACCGGGCTTGTCGTGGCGCGGCGCGACGCGGCCGCCCTGGCCCGAGGGCTGGGGCGCATGCTCGACGATCCGGCATTCGCGCAACGATGCGCGGGCGCTGCCTTCGAGATGGTCCGGCCGTACACCTGGTCCCGGACCGCCGCGCAACACGCTCGATGTCTACACGCGTGCCCTCACCGATCGGCGCAATGGCCTGCGTCACTGAGCTGATCAGCGTCGGCATCGCGACGCGGAACCGTCGCGGCTCTCTGCTGCGGTGCCTGGCCTCGCTCGTCGCTCGTCGAAGACATGATCGACGAAGTGCTCGTCGTCGACGACACGAGCGACGAGCCGCTCGGTGATCTCGGCGCCGAGGTGCCGCCATCGATCGCGAGCAAGCTGCGGGTGATCGTCCAGCCAGACCGGCAAGGGCCGATCGTCGCCCGAAACACGACCGTGCGCCTGGCCCGGAACGAATGCGTGCTGCTGATGGACGACGACGCCTATGTTATCGATGCGGCAGCGATCCGCCGCGGCGTCGATGTGTTCGGGCGGCAGCGCGACGTTGGCGCCGTCGCGTTCGCACAAGCCGAGGCGGACGGGGCGGCGTGGCCGGCGGCGATGCAGCCGGCGACGGCGACGCGCGCCTGCTACGTGCCGGCGTACATCGGTTTCGCGCACCTCCTGCGCCGAAGCGTGTTCCTCCAGCTCGGGGGCTACCTGGAGCCGCTGCACTTCTACGGCGAAGAAAAGGACTACTGCCTGCGCCTGCTGAATGCCGGCTTCGCAGTCGTCTACGTGCCGGATGCGCGCGTCGCGCACGTGCCAGACCGATCCGGGCGGAGCGCCTCGCGGTACCTGCGCTATGTGATTCGAAACGATTGCCTGAGCGCGCTTCTACAACGAACCGCTTGCCGCTGCCGCTGGCGACGGTGCCGCTGCGTCTGATGCGCTACGCATCGATGCGCAGACACGGCCGGGTCGACGACCCCGGCGGCCTGTCGTGGATCCTCCGCGAACTGGTGGAGTGCGCTGCCCGGCGGCGTACCGCAACCGCCGTCCGGTCGCCTGGCGGACGTTCATGCGCTGGCGGAAGCTGCGGATGTCGCCGCCGCCATTCCCGTTGCCGAGCGCGTCATGACCGACCGGACGCGCGTGCTCTTCGTCAACTCCGGCATCCTCGGCCAGGGCACCTTCTCGAAGTTCGTCAGCGAGGCGATGGCGCTTGAGCCCGACATCGACGCCTGCCACATGAACCTCAGCGAAGGACTGACGACAGGCGAGCGGCTGATTCGACGCGCGCTGTGCAACCGGCTGTGGCGCGACGGCTGGCTGGGCGTCAACAACCTCGATCTTTTCCGGTTTCGCGCCGAATACCACGCCGGCATCCAGGCGGCGCGCCGGATGCGCCGGCTGTTCCGCGAGGGTCTGCCGGACGTGCTCCATTTCCACCGTCAGGCGACGGCGTATACAAGCGTCCCGCTCATGCGACTTGTTCCGAGCGTCGTGTCGATCGACTGTACGCAGGACATCGTCGTCGATGCCGCCGCCTCGTCGATTGAACGGTGGACGTATCAGCCGAACATTCGCGCCGACGCGCGCATCTTCGAGGCGGCCGCGGCCGTCGTTTCAACCTCGCGCTGGGCCGCGGACTGCGTGCGCCGGCGTTATCCGTCGTGCCGCGCGCCGATGCATGTGATGTCGACGCCCGTCCGCCTGCAGTTCTTTCCCGAGTCCTGGATGGACGAGCGCCGCACTCGTGCGGCGAGGGGGGCGCGTCCGCGGGTGTTGTTCGTGGGCGGCGATTTCGACCGGAAAGGCGGTCCGGACCTGATTGCGGCGTGGCGCGCCGGCAATTTCGCGCGCATCGCCGACCTGGACATCGTCACCGATCGTGCGGCTGATAGATGCGAAACACCGGGCGTCCGTGTGCTTCGTGGAATCGGCTCGTATTCGAACGAATGGGCGGAAGCCTGGCGGAACGCGGACCTCTTCGTGATGCCGACGCACCAGGACGCGTTTCCGCTTGTGTTTCAGGAGGCGGCGGCGGCAGGCGTCGCCCGCATTGGAACGGTCGTCAATGCCGTGCCGGAGATGATCACCGACGGCGTCTCTGGTCTCCTCGCGATCGCCGGCGATCGGGAGGGCCTCGTCCGCGCGCTGCGAACGCTGCTCGAGTCGCCGGACCTGCGGCATCGCCTCGGTCGCGCCGGGCGCGAGCAGGTCGTGCGAGATGCGCATCCGGACGACTACCGGCGGCGTCTCGCCCGGATCATTCACGAGGCGGCGCATCGGTCAAGCGTGAGCCCTTCGACTTCGCTCAGGGCAGGCCGGGTCGCATGAGACTCGCGTCAAAGCGGCGCCTGCTCACGATTGGCCATTCGTACAGCGTCGCCGCCAATCGCCGCCTGGCCCAGGCGCTCGCCGTTCGCGGCGACTGGGATGTCACGGTCGCAGCCCCGCAGCGCTTTCGCGGAGATTTTCGCACTCACGAGCTTCATGGCGAACCTGGCGAGCCGTACGCGCTGGAGGCGCTGCCCGCCCAGAATGACTCGGCCCGTGCACGTGATGCTTTACGGCCGCCGCCTGCGCGACCTCCTGCAACAACCGTGGGACCTTGTCCACTGCTGGGAGGAGCCGTATGTCGCAGCGGCCGGGCAGGTGACTGCCTGGACGCCTCCCGACGTGCCGCTCGTCTTCGCCACGTTCCAGAACATTTCGAAGCGGTACCCGCCTCCGTTCAGCTGGATCGAGCGCCGCACGCTGGCGCGCGCCGACGGCGTGATTGCGTTCGGTGAAACGGTGCGCTCGGTGCTCGCCACGCGCCGTCCTCGTCCGGCACGCGTGCGGGTCATTCCGCCGGGCGTCGACACGCTCCGTTTTGCTCCCGACGCCGCCGCGCGTCGGCAGGTCAGGCAGTCGCTCGGCTGGTGCGATGGGACGCCGGTCGTGGGCTTTCTCGGGCGCTTCGTCGCCGAAAAGGGGATCGGCTGGTTCACTCGCGTTCTTGACGAGATCGCTTGTCCCTGGCGCGCGCTTTTCGTTGGATCCGGGCCGCTCGAAGCCGAGCTGCGCGCGTGGGCCGCGCGCCGGCCGGAGCAGGTCGCGATCGAGACCGGCGCGTCTCACGACGACGTGCCGCGGTGGCTGAACGCGATGGACGTGCTCTGCGCGCCGAGCCTGACCACCGCACGATGGCGCGAGCAGTTCGGCCGGATGTTGATCGAGGCCTTCGCGTGCGGCGTGCCCGTCGTCGCTTCTTCGAGCGGTGAAATCCCGCACGTCGTGGGCGACGCCGGCATCGTGGTGCCGGAAGGCGACGCCCGACGCTGGCGAGAGGCGATCACGGGCCTGCTCGACGACGAGATCGCCCGCCGCAGCCTCGGTGAGAAGGGCCGCCGGCGCGCAATCGCCAGGTACGACTGGGCATCGATCGCCGACCAGCACGCGGCGTTTTTCGAGGAAGTGCTGGCCAGCCGACACCTCGTCGCCGCATCCGCATGATCCGTCCGCTGACTATCGGCGTCTGCCCGGACTTCGCTGAGGAGCGATGGCCGAGCATGGACCGGGTTGCCGTACAACTCCTGGCGGCAATCGGTTCTCACCATTCCGACGTGATCGCGGCGGACGTGCTGCTGCCGGTGTTCAGGAAGCGGGTCATGCGGTGGTCGTCCGGCCGCCTCGCGTATAGCGCCGATCGTGCGTGCAACCGCTTTATCGATTACCCGCGGCATCTGAGGAGCGTTGGCGGGCCGCACGACGTCTACCACGTCGTCGACCACAGCTATGCGCACCTCGCATGGCACCTGCCGGCCGGCCGGACCGTCGTGACCTGCCACGATCTCGACGCGTTCCGATCGATCTTCGAGAGCGCCGGGGAACACCGCTCGGCGCTGTTTCGCGCCGCCACGCGATACATCCTGGGTGGTCTGCGACGCGCGTCCGCGATCGCGTGCGACACGGCTGTCATCGCGGAGGAACTCATCCGTCGGTCGATCGTTCCGCCGGAGCGGGTGTTCGTCGCTCACCTCGGCGTGGGCGAGCAGTTCACGACCACGCCGGCTCCGGACGCCGATGCTGGCCTCGCGCGCCTGCTGCCGTTCCCGGACAACGTGCCAATCGTGCTACACGTTGGCGCCACCATCACGCGCAAGCGGATCGACGTCCTCCTGCGCTTCTTCGCCGGCCTGCAGGGCTTCGATCCGGCGCCCCGGCTGGTGCACGTTGGCGGGGCGTTCACGGCCGATCAGGCGGCCCTCGCGCGCCGGCTCGGAATAGACGATCGCATCACCATTCTGGCGACGCTCGACGATCGCCATCTGGCGGCGGTCTACCGCCGCGCCTCGGTCCTCGCCCTGCCGTCGGATCGCGAGGGCTTTGGGTTGCCGGTCCTCGAGGCGCTCCGCTGCGGGACGGCGGTGGTCGCGAGCGACCTCGCGGTTCTTCGGGAAGTCGGCGCTGCAGCCGCGAGGTACTGCCCGCCGGGCGACGTGTCCGCGTGGGCCCGCGCTGTCTGCGACGTCATCAAGAAGCCAGGAGACGACGCCGAGCGGGCGGCACGTGCCGAATGGGCCGGATTGTTCACCTGGCGCCGATACGCCGAGCAGATGACTCGCATCTACTCGGCCGTGGCCGAGCGGCGCAGCGCGCGCCCCCAATGCGTCCAGGCACCCGCATGAAGATTGTCCACGCCGCGAAGTTCTATCCGCCTGTTCCGGGCGGGATGGAAACCGTCGTCAAGAATCTCTGCGACGGGACCGCCGGCGACTGGGACGTGCATGTTGTCGCTGCCAATACCGTCGCGGAGACTGTGATCGAACGCTGCGGCGACGTGACCGTGACGCGCACCGCCTCGCTGGGAAAGGCGCACTCAGTGCCGCTCTGCCCGTCGCTGCCGCTGCACCTGTGGCGCGCGCGTGCTGACTGTGTCGTGCTGCACGAACCGAACCCGCTCGCGGGCGCCGCGCTCCTGGCGCACACGCCCGCCCCACGTCTCATCGTCTGGCATCACAGCGATCTCTTGCGACCCAGCTGGGCGCCGGCCACCTACGGCCGCGCGCAGCGTGCGCTGTATCGCCGCGCTGAGTGCGTCATCGTGTCGAGTCCGCCGCTCGCGGCTGGATCCGAGCTCGTCCAGCAGGCGCGGCGTGTGGCGATCGTTCCGTTCGGGATTTGCCTCGATCGCTTCAGCCGACTGGACGATCGCCAGCGCGCGCTGGCCGAGTCGATCCGGCGCCGACATGGCGGTCCGCGAGTGCTGTTCGTGGGCCGGTTCGTGTATTACAAGGGGCTCGACGTCCTCGTGGACGCGATGGCCTCTGCGCCTGGAACGCTGATGCTGGCGGGGGAGGGGCCGCTCGAGGAGGAGATTCGGCGCCGCGCGGCCGATCGCGGCATCATCGATCGTGTTGAGATCCTCGGCCGCGTGGCGGACGCCGACCTGCCGGCGTACTACGACGCCGCCGACATCTTCGTGCTTCCCTCGATCGCTCGAACCGAGACCTTCGGTGTCGTTCAGCTCGAGGCGATGGCCGCCGGCCGGCCGGTGGTCAGCACCGACCTGCCGACCGGCGTCCCCTGGGTGAATCAGGACGGCGTCAGCGGACTCGTCGTGGCTCCCGGGGATGCCGCCGCGCTCGCGGCGGCGATCGCGCGCCTTGGTGCCGATGCCGACCTTCGAGGCAGGCTTGGCGCCGGCGCACGCAGCCGTGCGGCGTCGATGTTCTCAATCGCCCGGATGGTCGATGCGTTCAAGGGCGTCGTCGACGACGCATTGAGGATGCCGCCAGCCGAGCACGCGGCCGGCGTCGTGCGGGCAGGTGTGCAGTGAGCGCCAAGCGCCTGCTCGACGTGCTTCTCTCCGGTGCCGGCTTGATCGCGTCCTCACCGTTGTGGGCGCTCATCGCCGCGGCCATCAGGCTCGAGTCGCCGGGCCCGGTCTTCTTCACCCAGGTGCGCGTCGGCGAAGGCGGACGCCATTTCGACGCCATCAAGTTCCGGTCGATGGTCCACGACGCCGAGGCCGGCGTCGGACCCGTGCAAGCGACCCTGCGGGATCCGCGGATCACCCGGGTCGGGCGCGTGCTTCGGGCGACGGCGATCGACGAGCTGCCGCAGCTGTGGAACATCTTCCGCGGCGACATGAGCTTCGTCGGCCCCCGCGCGCTCAGGCCCAACGAGATCGAGCCTGCCGGCGACGGCCAGGCGATGCCGCTCGAAGCGGTGCCTGGCTTCGCGACGCGCTGCACGGTCACGCCGGGCCTGACCGGCCTCGCGCAGATCTACCTCCGGCGCGACGTGACGCGCCGCCAGAAGTTCCGCTACGACCTGCTGTATGTCCGCCGGCGTTCGCTCATGCTCGACGTGCGGCTGATCCTGCTCTCGTTCTGGATTTCGATGCGCGGCCGCTGGGAAGCCCGGCAGCCGAAGTTCTGATGTTCGACGCGATCTCAGACTCTGACGCCAGGCTGCGCGAGGGGCACTACGCGGCGAAGCAGATCTTCTGCCGCGACAGCCTGATCGCCTGGAGCCATCGCCGCCGCTTCGAGGTCGGGCTTCGCCTCGCACGGCGCTTCAGCGGCAAGCGGATACTCGACTACGGCTGCGGCGATGGCACCTTTCTCGCTCTCCTGCGCGCGGCGCCCTCGCCGCCGTTGGCGGCGGTGGGCGCAGAGCTCGACGACGTCCAGGTGGACGATTGCCGGAAGCGCTTCGCCGGACGCCCTGCGCTGGGGTTCATGCGCATCGCCGACCTTGACGACACCAGCTACGGTGGAGCGTTTGAGGGTGTCGTCTGCATGGAGGTGCTCGAACACGTCGTGGCGCTCGACCTGGTCCTCGAGCGCCTGTGGCGGCTGCTGGCGGCGGATGGGTCGGTGCTGGTCAGCGTGCCGGTCGAGACCGGCGTCCCGTTGATCGTCAAGCAGACGGTACGGCGGGTGGCGGGCTGGCGGGGGATTGGGGACTACCCAGGCACGAGTCCGTACACGCTCGGCGAGCTCTGGTCGAGCGTGACCGCCGGACCGCGGCCGCATCTGCAACGACCGATCTACGGCGTCGACGGCCCGATGCCCTTCCACGATCACAAGGGCTTCAACTGGATGGTCCTGCGGCGCAAGCTCGCCGCGTACTTCGACATCGAGGAGACGGTCGCCGCGCCGCTCCCCTGGCTCGGACCGCACCTCGCGACACAGGTGTGGTTCGCCGGACGGAAGCGGGCCACACCGGAGATGGCCGCATGACGCCAACAGTCCGACCGCTTGCTGACTCGCGGATTCTGGTCACCGGGGGATCCGGCTTTTTAGGCCAGCACATCCTGCGCGCGCTCGAGTGCCGGGGCTGCCGCTCGGTCTTCGCGCCGTCGCATGCCGCCTGCGACCTGATCCGCGAAGCGGACGTCCGGGCGGTCCTCCGCGAATCCGAGGCGGAGATAGTGATCCACCTGGCAGCGGTGGTCGGCGGAATCGGCGCCAACCAGGCGGAGCCAGGGCGGTTCTTCTACGAGAACCTGCATATGGGCACGATGCTCATGGAACAGGCTCGCCGCGCCGGCGTTCGCAAGTTCGTTGGGGTCGGCACCATCTGCTCGTATCCGAAGTACACGCCGGTGCCGTTCTCCGAGGAGCAGCTCTGGAACGGCTACCCGGAGGAAACCAACGCCGCGTACGGCATGGCCAAAAAAATGCTGCTCGTCCAGGGCCAGGCCTACCGCCAGCAGTACGGGTTCAATGCGATTCACCTGCTGCCGGTCAACTTGTACGGGCCGGGAGACAATTTCAACCCGGCGTCGTCCCACGTGATTCCGGCGCTCGTGCGAAAGTGCCTCGAGGCCAACGACTCGTCGGCCCGCGAGATCGTCTGCTGGGGCGACGGGACGGCGACGCGCGAATTCCTCTACGTCGAAGACTGCGCCGAGGCGATCGTGCTCGCGACCGAGCGCTATGACGGCGCCGATCCCGTCAACATTGGCGCCGGCTTCGAGATCTCGATCCGCGACCTCACGACGCTTGTCGCCGAGCTCTGCGAGTTCCGCGGGCGCATCGCGTGGGATCGGTCGAAGCCGAACGGTCAGCCACGCCGCTGCCTCGACACGTCGCGCGCCTCGGCGCTCTTCGGTTTCCGCGCGACGACTGATTTGCGCGACGGTCTCGCGCGGACGATCGCCTGGTACCAAGGCTCGCGAATCCTCCTATAATCTCGTGACTCCACATTCCTACTTGATGTCCTCTCAGCCTCCGCCCAGTGCCGTACGCAGCTGACGTCGTGGTCATCGGCGGCGGACCCGCGGGGCTCCACGCGGCCGCCCGCCTCGCTGCCGAGGGCCTTGGCGTCGAGCTCGTCGAAGAGCACGACGCGGTTGGCGAACCCGTCCACTGCACCGGTGTGCTGGCGCGCGAAGCATTCGAACGGTTCGGCGTGCCGCGGGGCACCATCCTCAACGAGCTGACGACGGTCCGCTTTCATCCGCCGTCGGGACGAGTGGTCGAGTATTCGCCCGCCGAGATCGAGGCGGTCGTCATCGACCGTGTTGGCTTCGACCGCCAGCTCGCCCGGCAGGCAGCGGCCAGCGGCGTGAACTTTCGGACCTCGCGCATCACGAAGGTGGACGTCGACTCGACCGGGGTGACTGTCGCTGGCGGGGACGTCGTCGTCAGGGCGCGAGCCTGCGTACTGGCCTGTGGCGCGAGCTACGCACTCCACCGGCGTCTCGAGCTCGGGCGGCCGCGCGTCGTCCTCCAGTCGGCGCAAGCGGAGCTGCCGGCCGAGCGCCTCGGCCACGTGGAAGTACATTTCGGCTCGGCCGCGGCGCCGGGCGGCTTTGCCTGGGCGGTACCCGTCCAGCGGCGGGATCGACAGACGGTGCGGGTGGGCGTCATGTGCACGTCGGACGCCCGCGAGTATTTTCGCCGCATGGTCGAGCGCGTGACGCCGCGCTGGGGCGTGCGGGCGGCCGACACCTGTGTGCCGCGGCATAAGGTCCTGCCGCTCGGCCCCGTTGCGCGCACCACGCGCGATCGGGTGATCGCGGTCGGCGATGCCGCCGGCCTGGTCAAGCCGACGACCGGCGGCGGCATCTACTACAGCCTGCTCAGCGCCGAGCTCGCTGCCGAGACGCTCGTGCCGGCGCTGGCTGATGACGTCCTGTCGGCGGCGCGCCTCGACAGGTACGAACGCGCATGGCAGGATGCCATCGGGGCGGAGCTGCGATGGCAGCACATGTTGCGGAAGATCGCGCAACGCCTTTCGGACGGGGAGATCGATCGCCTTTTCGATCTCGCGCGCACCGACGGCCTGATGCCGATCGTCCGCCGCACGGCGCGGTTCAACCGGCATCGCGATTTCATCATGGCGCTCCTCAAGCACCCGCCCGCCCGGCGTGTGCTGATCCGGGCCGCGTTGGCGTAACGTGCGGCCACAGATGAACGCTCCAACTCCCCAGGCTCGTACGCTCGCGGCCTTGATCACGGGGCGGGAGGCGGCCACGCGGATGGACTCCGGTCTGGCCGCCGCGGCCGTGGAACATGGCGTCGCGCCGATTCTGTACCGCGCGCTCGTCGAGCGCGGCGACTGGGAGCTGGCCGCCGGGTCTGCACGCGGCGTCCTTGCTCGAGCTGCCCGCGAGGCGCTCATCGTCGAGCCGGTCCGTCACGCCCACCTGGAGCGGACCGTCGCGGCCCTCGCCGACTCGGGCGTCGCGCCGCTGCTCTTCAAGGGAGCCGTGCTCGCCCACACTCATTATCCCGAACCGTGGCTGAGGGTCCGCGGCGATACGGATTTTTTGGTTCGCAAGGACGATGTGGCGGTCGTCGATGCCGTCTTGTCGGGGCTTGGGCTCGTGCGGTTTCCACGCCCGAACGGATCGCGTGTCACCCAGCAGGCGCGTTATACGATCAGCTGGCAGTCGATCGAGCTCGCCTACGACGTGCACTGGCGCATCGCCGATCCGCATGTCTTTGCCGACGCCCTGCCGTATGAGGTGCTCGAATCGGCATCGTCGGCGGGTCCGGTTGCGGGCGCGCGGCGCATCGGCGACATCCACGCTCTTTTGGCGGCCTCCGTGCACCGCGCCGCCCACCACTTCGACACCGACCACCTGCTGCTCCTCTACGACATCGTCCTGCTGGCCAGGGGTTTGACCGAAGCCGGGTGGCAGGAGTTCTGCCGCGAGGCGCAGGCCCGGCGGCTTCGCGCGGTGTGCCGGCGTGCGCTGGGCCTCGCGATGGAGTTGTTCGAACTGAACGTGCCCAAAGGTGTGGACGCGGCGCTCGAGATGTGTGACGACGAGGCATCAGCCGTCTTCGTGTCCGCTCCGATGACAAGGTTGCGGCTTCTCAGGTCGGACCTTCGCGCGCTGCCCACCTGGCGCGACCGAATCGCGCTGCTGTACGAACACGTCTTGCCGTCGGCCGATTACTTGAGGCAGTCCGCCGACGATCGTGCCCATCAGATTGCTCCGATGATGTACGTCGAGCGGCTGGTCCGTGGCCTGAACGCCTGGCGGCATCCCCTTTGACAATGCTCCGGCATCTCCGCATCAGCGACGCCGTGGTGGTCCGCGACCTGGACGGCGAGTCCGTGATCCTGAACATCGAATCGGGCATCTATTTCGGGCTCGACCGGATTGGCACGCGCGTGTGGCAGCTGATCGAGGCGCACGGCGACGTCGACGCGATTGTCCGCGTCATGGAGCACGAGTACGACGCCGATCCTCAAACGCTGCGCGCCGACGCCGAGGCCCTGGTGGCCGCGCTGGTCGAGAAGCGGCTGATCATCGAAGGCGATGCGTAGCGTCTTCCGTCTCACACCGTCAGGGGCCGTCCTCGCCGGCGAGGCACTGCTGCTCGTGCCGTTCGCGGCGGCCTCGAGCCGCCTCGTCCGGTTACCGCGCGCGGTCTCGATCATGTGCCGGCTGGCGCGGTGCCTGCCGATCAGTCCGCCAGTTGGCGACCAGGAGACGACGCGGATCGTGAACGGCGCGACAGCGCGCGTCGGCGCGCGCTGCCTCACCCGGGCGCTCGTGCTGCACGCGGTGCTCAATCGAGCGGGAGTGCCGTCGCAGGTCGTCGTCGGGGCGTCCAGCCGTGGCGGGCAACTCAGGTCGCACGCATGGGTCGAGCGGGATGGCGACTCGCTCCAGGGTTCGACGGCGGGTTGGAAGGCGATGTGGAGGAGCGCATCGTGAGCGGCCTCGCAGGCCTATTCCATCGCGACCGGCGGCCCGGCGCCGCGACGGTGGTGCAGCGGATGACCGGTGCCGCGCCGTATCGCCGTCTCGGTGAGGCTCGCTCATGGTCCGACGGGGCGGTGGCGTTCGCCTGCGAGCCGATTGTGTCGGACGGAACCGCAATCGTCTTCGATGGCCGCCTGGACAATCGCGACCACATCGCGGACTGCCTGCGCCTCAATCGAGTCGTCGCCCTGCGAGGTGACGCTGCTCTCGTGCTCGCGGCCTATGAGGCGTGGGGAGAGGACTGCGCGAGCCGGTTGCTCGGAGACTTCGCCTTCGCCGTATGGGATGGCCGCGGCCGCACCGTGTTTTGCGCACGCGACGTGATGGGCGTCAAGCCGTTCTATTACCACGCCGCAGCGGCGAACTTTGCGTTCGCTTCCGAGCTTCGCCAGGTGTTGGCCAGCGGCCTCCTCGCCGCCGAGCCCAACGAGGCGATGGTGGCCGAGTACTTGTCGGCCTCGATCCAGAGCCAGGACGAGACGCTTTATCGCGGCATCATGCGCCTGCCGGCCGCGCACACGATGACCGTCAGCGAGACGGGGATCACGCTGCGCCGGTACTGGCAACTCGACCCGGCCGCCAATGTCGTCTGTGACAGCGACGAGGAGTACGCCGAGCGCTTCGCGGAACTGTTCCGCGAAGCGGTGTCCTGTCGACTGAAGGGAGGCCCTCCGGCGTTCTTCCTGAGCGGCGGCCTCGACTCCTCGTCGGTCGTCGCCGCCGCATCCGTCATCGGCGTACCGGTCGAATCGTTCTCGATGGTCTTTCCGGGCCAGCCGTCGCTCGACGAAAGCCGATACATCGCGGACGTCGTGGCATCGTCCGGCGCGGCGTCGTATCAGGTGGTGTCGCCGCGGACTGATCTGGCCACCGTCCGCGGCAATATCGCACGGCGGCTGACCGTTGGCGACCTGCCGTGCGATCCGATCGGGGAATCGCTCCTGGCTTCGATGAGAGCGCGTGGTGCGAGAGTGGCCGTCACCGGCCACGGCGGCGATCACGCGTTTGCCGGGAGCATTTATCACTATGCCGACTTCCTTCGAGAGCGTGATTACGTCGGGTTCGCGAGGCAGCTGTGGGCCGACGCCACGACGCCCGACAACGGTTGGTCAATCTGGGATCCGCTGCTCTGTGGCATTCGGCCGCTGATCCCCCAGCCGATTCGTACCGCGGTCCGGCCGCTGGCCCGGCGAACAGGCCTCCTTCCGGCCAGTCCGGATTGGATCTCACATGATCTGGCATCGCGAGTGGCACTCGACGATCGCCTGCGGGCGTCCGGCGCTGCGATCGATGCGCCGACGTTCGGACGCCGGACCGCGTGCGAGAACTACACGAGCGGCTGGCTGTACCTCGTCAATGAAATGACCGACTGCCGCGCCGCCGAATACGGTCTGGACGAGCGGCACCCATTTCTCGATCGCCGCATCGTCGAGCTTGCGGTCGGCCTTCCGGAATCGCAGCGCTGGCGCGGCCGCGAAACAAAATATGTGGTCCGCCGGGCGATGCCGACACTGCCCGCCTCGGTTCGCGGCCGGCTCGACAAAGCCGACTTCACGCCCTGCGTGGTCCAGGCATTCGAAGCGCTTGGCGGGACGACGGCACTTGGAGCGCTCCGCATCGCCCAGCAGGGTTGGGTGTCGCAGGCCCGTGTCGATCACCTGTGTGAGCGCGTACGGTCGCTGCGTCGCCACGCCGACGACCGCCTGTCGGGAGCGCTGCTCAACCTCTGGATGATTGCCTGCGTCGAATCGTGGTACTGCCTGGTGTTCGCGAAAGGATTTCAGGATGGCAGAGACGAACAGCAGTTCAGCAAGCCCGCAACCGCCGCAGCCGAAGAAGCTGCCGTACCGGCGGCCTGAGCTCGTCGAGTACGGGTCAGTCGCCAAGCTCACCCAGGGTGCGCTCAGCACCATGAACGAGGGCGTCGGCTTCAGCATGGCGATGTGCCTGTGATCCTCCGGTGTCGCTGATCGTCGACGAGCACCGGGAGTACCTGTCTGACAGCGCCCGAGTCGCCGCGTTCCGGCAGGCGATTCGCGAGATCGTCAGGCCGGGTTCCGTGGTGCTCGACCTTGCGAGCGGCAGCGGCATTCTCGGATTGCTGGCCTGCGAGGCTGGCGCGGCGCGCGTCTACTCGGTCGAAGTCACGGGCATGATTGAAATCGCCAGGGCCGCCGCGGCCGCCAACGGATACGGCGATCGGCTCGTCGGCATTCGTGGGATGTCCACCGAGGTCGTCCTGCCCGAGGGCGTCGATGCCATCGTCTGCGATCAGGTCGGGCGATTCGGCTTCGAGGCGGGAATTCTCGAGCACGGAACCGATGCGCGCCGCCGGTTCCTGAAGCCCGGCGGCGTGATGATGCCGCGGCGCGTCGATTTGTTCGTCGCGCCGGTCGAATCGCCCGATGCCTTCGCGCACGTCCAGTTCTGGGGATCGCGGCCCGCCGGATTCGACTTCGCGCCGGCGCGGCGGTGGGCCGTCAACACCGGCTACCCGGTGGTTCTACAGGAGCAGAACCTTCTCGCGGAGCCGCAGCGGGCGGCGTCGCTCGACATCATGTGTTGCGGTACGGAGCCGTTCGAGATGTGCGGCGCGTTCCGGATCGCACGGCGCGGCGTGCTGCATGGCGTGGGCGGCTGGTTCACCTCACAGCTGTCCCAGTCGGTCTCGGTCAGCAATGCACCCGGCGCGGCCGACCGGATCAATCGCAGGAATGCGCTCCTGCCGATCGACGAGGCGATTCCAGTCGAGCCCGGCGACGACGTGTCGGTCCGGATCCACGTCATCCCCGGGGCACTGGTCGTGACGTGGCGTGTTCAGGTTCATCGTGGCGCTGCATCAATCGCGACGTTCCGGCACTCCACGATGAACGGCATGCTGTTCGCGCGTGAGGACCTGACGCGCATGCATCCACGGTTCATCCCGACCTTGACGCCTCGGGGCGAGGCGCGCCGTTCCGTCCTCGAGTTGTGCGATGGCACTCGACCGCTCGAAGAAGTGGAGCGGGTCGTGTTCGCGCGGCACGGCGATCTGTTTGCTTCCCCTGCTGACGCTCAGATGTTCGTGAGCGAGGTGGTGACGGGCTACACACGGTAAATGCTTTACGCTGCTTACGGCGCGGTGCTGTCCAGCACGGTGCCCCTGCCGGAACTTTCCACTCACGCCCACGCTGATCCGGACCTGTTCGTCACGTCTGCGGCCGAACTCCCGACCGACGCGGAGTGGCAGTCGGTCGGTGCCAGCGACCTGGCGTCCGCATCCTGGCTCGCCGTCGCCTCGGGACCCGCAGGCTATCGTCTCGCGTTCGGTGGCGGGGGCGAATTCGTCGTCTCGATCGCAGAACGGCGAATCACCTCGCTCACGGCATCGGCCGATGCCGCCACCACCCGGCACTTGTTGATCGACCAGGTCGTCCCGCTGGTGCTCGCGCACGTGGGGCGGCTAGTCCTTCATGCCAGCAGCGTCGAGACCTCAGCCGGTGCGGTGGCATTGATGGGACCGGCAGGAGCAGGGAAGTCGACATTGACCGCGAGCTTCGGCGTGAACGGCGCGCGCGTGCTGGCCGACGACGCGCTGGTGGTCGAGAGGCGCGGCGGCGACTGGCTCGCACGTCCCGCGTATGCCGGCATTCGCGTATGGCCCGATGTGCTCGAGACCATGCAAAAGGACCCTGATTTGCCCCGCGTCGCTTCGTACACCGACAAGCGGCGGCTGGGACCCGGCGAAGGCCTGGCCTTCTGCCCGGAGCCCGTACCCTTACGGCGGGTTTATGTCCTTGATCTCGAGGAGGTCGATCACATCACCATTGCGGCGCTGTCCGGCCGCGAAGCGCTCATGGCGCTGGTTGGCCACACCTTTACGTTGGATGCCTCCGATACGGCGCGGGCCGTCGATCAGCTCGACCGTGCTCACGCGCTGTGTCGAGGTGTGTCCGTAAGGCGGCTTCAATACCCGAGGCGCCTGGACGCCCTGGCGGACGTTCGTGAGGCCATCCTCACGGACGCGGAGGTGTGATGTCGGCGCCCGCGATCGCCATCCGTCATCTTGCCCGTGCGTTCCGAACGCTTCAGGTGCTCCGAGACATCAACCTCGAGGTTCCACGGGGGGCTGTCGTGTGCATCCTTGGTGCAAACGGCAGCGGCAAGACCACGCTGCTCGAGATCCTGGCGACGCTGTTGCGGCCGACGGGCGGTCAGGCATTCGTCCACGGATTGGACGTGGCGACCGAAGGCGCCGCGATACGCCGGATTGCCGGCTATGGGTTGTCGAACCTCCAGACGTTTTACCCGCAGCTCTCCGGCGGTCGAAACCTGGAGTTCTTCGCGGCGATTCACCGGCTCGACCCTGGTCGGGCGCGCCGCCGGACCGCCGTGCTGCTGGACGCGCTCGGGCTCGCCAGCGCGGGGGCTGTCCGCGTCCAGGAGTTTTCCGACGGGATGAAGGCCCGCCTGTCCATCGCGCGCGCGCTGATCGCCGATCCGCCGGTGCTCCTGCTCGACGAACCGACGAAGAGCCTGGATGAGGCGGCCCGGGACTCGGTGCGCAAGCTGGCGGCTTCGCCAACCCACCGCGGAGAGCCGCGGACCGTTGTCTGGACTACTCACGATCGCCGCGAAGCGGTCGCGATGGCCGATTTCGTCCGCGAATTGGACGCCGGTGTGCTGCGCGAGGTCTCCTCTCGCCCGCGATCCTCTCCGATCGGGCAGGCGGTGCCCGCGTGATCCGGCAGGCCGCTTATCTCACCAGGGCGTTTTTCAGGCGCGATCTTGCGCTCGACCTGTCGTACAAGACGGCGATCGCCCTCGAAGGACTCGACCTGGCGATAGGCGCCGCCGCGTTCTACTACTTCGCCCGGGTGATGGGCGACCGCCGTCCCGACGGCTACGACGCGTTCGCGTTCCTCCTGATTGGCGTGGCCGTCAACAACGCGATGACGACGACGCTGACGTGCTTCGCCCAGGCGGTGCGTGCCGACCGGCAGTATGGCGTCAGCAAGCCGCTGGCGGTTGCCCCGCTGCACTCGAGCGCCGTCCTGGCGCTCTCCGCCGTCTATCCCGTGCTGCGCGCCTTGACCGGAGCCGTCGCCTGCCTCGGCGCTGGCGCGCTCCTCGGCCTGTCCTTCACGGGCGCGAACGTTGCCGCGGTGCTGACAGCCGGTGCGTTCGCAACGGCCGCGTTCGCGGCGGTCGGCGTGCTGTCCGCGGTCTTCACGCTGATCCTGCAGCGCGGCGATCCGGTGCTGTGGCTCTTCGGGACGCTGTCCTGGCTGCTGGGCGGCGTGTTCTTCCCGGTAGCCGTCCTACCGGCGCCACTCCAGCAGTTGTCGAGCCTCCTGCCGATGACGCACGCCCTCGACGCGGTCCGCGCGACGCTTCTGAACGGTGCAGCCGTCCGTGACGTGCGGGGCGACCTCGCGGTGCTCGCCCTGATCGCCGGCGTCGGCCTGGTGCTGGGCATCGCGGGCCTTTCGTTCGCGGACACCCGCAATCGACAAACTGGAGAACATAACAGTTGGTGAGTTGGAGAGTTGAGCAACTGTCTAATTCTCCAACTCTCCAACTCCTCGGTGTTGCGTCACTGCAGCCAGGAGCGCGAAGAGGACGGCATTTGCCGGCATTCGCAGCGGCGTGTCCCAGAGCGACTGACAGACGATGCCGAGCATCCCGCACGCCGCGCCGGCGCGCACCCAGAACACCGGCGATCGATCCGCGCGCAGGTTCGACACGGCGGTCTTCGCGACGCTCGCGAGCACGGCCGTCGTGCCAATACCCATCAACATGCCTCCCTCGGCGACGAGCTGCAGGAACTCGTTGTGCGCGTGGTTGAAAAAGAGCAGCCGGTTGCCCTGCTGGTAGACCAGCATGGCGCGCTCGTACGCGCCGACGCCGACACCCGTGGCCGCGAAGTCGCGCACCATCGGCCACGTGTCCCGCCACACCGCCAGTCTCCCTCCCAGGCCTGACGGCCACGCCTCGTTCATCCGGATCACGAGGGCCGGCAGGTTCAGGTAGGTTCCCGCCGCCAACAGCACAACACCCACCGCCGCGGCCAGCAGTGTCAGCCGTGTACGGCCAAGGCGCGTCCGCGCCATCAGCATGAGCACGCCGAGCGCGATCGCCAGGCTGATCGCCCCCGATCGCGACAGCGAGGCGAGGATCCCGCCGGTCATCGCAATGGCCGATGCGAGCAGCAGGATCAACCGCGGGTCGACGATGCGGTTGACGTCCACCCGCGGGTTTCCGGTCGCCGGCTGCGAGGCGATCCGCATCAGCACGTATCCGATCGTCAACGGGATCGCCATCACCAGCCAGGCCGCAAAGTCGTTCCGGTTGATGAACGGGCCCCACGGGAGGATGTTCGACGCGAGGCCGGCGGGGCGCCAGACGCCATAGATCACGGCGGGCGACAGCGCGCGCTGCACGAAGGCCCCCGCCGCGAGCAGCAGGCCGATCCATGCCAGGCCGCGGCAGACGGTCCGGAGGCCCTTGTGGCGCTCGAACAGCGCGCGGGCCGACAGGAAGATCAAGAAGAGAGCAGCCCCGGTCGCGAGCGCCCAGGCGGTCGCGGCAGCGTCGAGCGTCAGCGGACCGCCGCGGCGCGGGTCGAACACGAGCGCCGCTTCCACCACAGCACGACTGGGCGACAGCGCCGAACGAGCCGCTTCGGGCAGCGGCATCAGCTGGAGCGCGGTCAGCGCGAGGCAGCAGAAGATCGATCCATACAGGAGTCCCGATCGCCCCTCGACCGCGGGCCGGACGATGATGGTCAGGGCGGCGGCGGCAAGAACGAGCGGCGGCAGCGTCCAGGTATGCGTGCCGGCCAGCGCGAACACCGCCCACGCCGCGATCGCGACCAGGGCAGCGGCCGCACGGCGGTCAGACCGCTTGTGCGTAATAGTTCTTGTACTGGTGACCGTAGTAGCGGGAATAGTAGTACTTGTTCCGCTCGAAATCGACCTTGTTGAGGAGAATCGACACCTGCTTCGGCCGCGTCGACAGCACGGTTTCGAGCGCTCGCTCCGCGAGACGGCGGCGTGTCATCTCGGCGCCGATGACGAAGACGACGCCCGAGACGAGCGGCGCCACCACCACGGCGTCGGTCACCGCCAGCACCGGCGGCGTGTCGATGATGATCCAGTCGAATGGCCCATGCACCAGGTTGGTGAGCAGCGTCTTCATGCGCTCCGACGTGAGCAGCTCCGATGGGTTGGGCGGCGTACGGCCGGCGGTGATCGCGAGCAGGTTCGGATCCACGGTCCGCTGAATCACGTCGCGCACGCGCGCCTGTCCGGTGAGAACCTGCGACAGCCCGCGATCGTTCGTGAGCCGGAGCGGCCGGTGGAGACCGGGGCGGCGCATGTCGCCGTCGATGACCAGCACACGGGCCCCCCCGAACGCGAGCGCCATCGCGACGTTGACCGCCGCGGTCGTCTTGCCCTCGAGCGGCTGGGCGCTGGTGAACACGAGGATCTTGGCGCCGCTCGGGTCGTACTTCGAAATCAGCGCGGTACGCACCGATCGGAACGACTCGCCGAAATCGTGCGGCACGTGCGACGAGGCCAGCAGCGGATGGCCGTCGCCCTCGACTGACGGCACCAGTCCGAGGAACGCGAGCTTCAGGTGCCGCGCGATGTCGTCGGGCGTCTTGATGGTGTCGTTCATGTAGTCGAGCGCGTAGGCCACGGCGACGGCGGCGACCAGGCCGATGGCCAGCGACAGCAGCCAGGTCCGGCGGCCGGTCGGCGTGATCGGCGCGCCTGGCACTTCGGCGCGCTCCACCACGCGCACGTTGTTCGCGTGGCTGTTGCTCGATACGCGCAGCTCGTTCTGGCGCTGGAGCAGCGCTTCGTAAACGGTGCGGTTGCTGCGCGCTTCGCGCTCGAGCACGTTGTAGCTGACGCTCAGCCGACTCAGGTCCTTGACGTCCTTCTTCGCGTCTTCGAGGTTCGCCGCGAGCGTGCGCTCTTCGAGGAGCCCGCGCTCGTATTCTGCGCTCACCGTCTGAAGGGCCCGCGCCGTCTCGACCTCGATCTGCCGCGAGACGTCGGCCAGCTGCGCGTTGACCTTGCCGACCTCCGGGTGCTTCTCGAGATAACGCTCCGTCAGGCGCGCCTTCTCGCGCTGCAGCTCGGCGAGCTGCTGCTTGAGCAGGTTGATCTGCGTGTTCTGCGCGATCACCGGGATCGTCCCGGGGGCGCTCGACGTCTTGATCTGCTTGTAAATCGCTTCCTTCTCGATGCGCACCGTGCGGGCCCTGAGCACGGCGTCGTTCAGTGCGTTGAGCCGGGACAGCACGATGTTGTTCTTGTCGTCCAGCGACATCGCGTTCTCGCGGTCCCGGTAGGCGGCCAGCTCCCGCTCGCTCTGCTCGACCTTCGCCTGCTGCGTCGCGACCTCGCGCTCCAGCCACTCGAGCATGTTCTGCGTGCTCTGCTGCTTGACCTCGAGGTTCTGCGCCACGTACTCGTCGACCAGCGTGTTGGCGGCCATCGCCGTGAACCTGGCGTTCTGCCCCTGGAAGAAGACGTCGACGAGCCTGCTGTCCGGGACCGGCACGACGCGGACCCGCGACAGGAACGCGCTGATCAGCGCCGACTCATCGCTCGTCTCGTCAACCTTCGGCGGTTCGAGCGCTTGGGGCCGCGGCCGCACCAGCGCCACCAGGCGCTGCCGCATCGTGTGCAGCCAGGCACGCGGCGTGCTCGTCTGCGGCTCGCTGCCGTTGTACTCCGGGACGTCCTGGAGCTGGAGCTTGCGGACGAGGCGGCGCGCCAGTTCGCGTCCGCGGAGAATCCGGTATTGGGTGTTGTAGTACGGAACCGGATCCTCCCAGTACGCGTCGATCGCTGACGTGATGCCCGGCACCGCCGTTGTCCGCTCCTCCTCGATGAGCAGACGCGCCTGCGCCTCATAGCGCGTGACGTTGGAGTAGCCCTGAATCATCAGCACCAGCGCCGTGAGCACGAACACCGCGGCGGACACCCGGCGGTACCGATAGAGAATCGCCAGCCGATCGAGAAGGTGAACGTCGCGATCGGTCGAATAGGTCGGCGGCGGCTTGGGGGAACCGATCGGTCCGGACAGGCCGGCAGCGGGCGGAAGCCGGGGATGATTCGGGGCGTCGCTCATGGACGGCCTACCGCACGCTCACGTCGGTTGTCGACTGGACCGCCAGCACGCCGGCGGCCGCAGCGGCGGCGATGACCGCTCCTGCCCGTGCCATACCCCGGTCGAAGAAGCCGGCGGCCGGTTCCAGCCGCGACGGCAGCCTGACGACCGCGAAAACGACCGCGCCCGCATCGACGCTGAGAAGCGCGCTGGTGGCCTGGACGGATTGATTGCCTCCAAGCAGTTCGATGATGTAATTTCCCGGGTCGACGTCGCGAAACGTGAACGTGCCGGCATCATCAGTCTTGTTGGCGGCCACCATTCGCCCGTACCGCGCATCGCGCAGCCGGACGAGGCGTCCGGGCAGCGCGGCGTTCGTCGCGCTCACGGCGCTGACGTGGATCGTCGCGAACGCCGTCGCGGGTGTCCCCGGCAGCACGGTTGGCGTGGCTGGCTGGACGGCAGCGGCTGTCGCCGGGACCGCCCGGCTCGCCCGGTTTTGTGCAGCAGCCTCCACACCCGTCGCCAGGACCAGCGTGAGCGCCACGAAGAGTTTCGGTCGGGGCATGGCGGAATTCGCTACGTATCTTTTCGGCTCGGGCGTCCCTTACCCTTACTCCTGTCGACCGTGCAATACAGAGACGTTATGGGAAGCTTTTGGAGACCTTGCATGCGAGAGCTGAAGTCCTGACGTGTGGTGGCGAGCGACCCTCGTGATTGCCGCAGTAGCCGTGGCTCTGAGTCCCGTCCCCCGGCCCCTCGTCGAAGAACACTACTCCGCGCGCCTGTTTCCCCTGCTGCAGCACTGGGCGACCGGCATGTCGAATCTCGTGGGCGTCGCGCTGTTCGACCTGCTGCTCGTCGGCGTTGCGCTCTGGTGGGTCGGCGCGATCATCATCGATATCGCGAGCCACCGCTCGTTCCCGCGGGTATTCCTGCGGATCT
This sequence comes from uncultured Acidobacteriota bacterium, assembly GCA_963825245.1. Classification (GTDB taxonomy): domain Bacteria; phylum Acidobacteriota; class Vicinamibacteria; order Vicinamibacterales; family CAVVIG01; genus CAVREM01. The sequence continues at coordinate 288,990 of CAWGSJ010000002.1, read as the reverse complement.
TCTCGAGGACGATCACGGCTGCCGCGGTCGCCTACCTGGTGTTTGCGGCGATGTGGGGCCTCAATTACCGGCGCCTGCCACTGACGGCGCGGATCAAGTTCGACGAGCGCGCCATCACACCCGCGGCGTCCCAGGACCTCGCCCGGCAAGCCGCTGACGAGGTGAATGCACTCTACGTCGCCGCCCACGCGGAGCTCGTGTTGACCGGCGGCGGCACGGGACGCGGTCTTGAATCCGGATTCGCGGCGGTGCAGAAAGCGCTGCAGATCGAGCGCCCCGCGCTCCCGGCGCACCCGAAGCGGACGCTCCTCGATCCGTACTTCCGTGCGGCCGGCATTGAAGGGATGACCGATCCCTTCTTCCTCGAAACGCTGGTCGTGCGCGGGCTGCTGCCCTTTGAGGAGCCATTCGTGATCGCGCACGAATGGAGTCACCTGGCGGGCTTCACCGACGAGGGCGAGGCGAATTTCGTCGGGTGGCTCGCGTGCCTGCGGGGGTCGGATGCTGCGAAGTACAGCGGTTGGTTGTTCCTCTACAGCCAGGCGATCGCGTCGATGCCTGCGAGCGACCGCGCGGCCGTCGACGGCCGGCTCCGTCCGGGCCCGCGGCGCGATCTCGAGCAGATCGCAGAACGCGTGAGGAGAGAAGTACGCCCCCGTGTGTCGGCGGCAGGCTGGCGGGTCTACGACCGGTACCTGAAGGCCAACCGTGTGGAAGCCGGGACGGCGAGCTACGCGCAGGTGATACGGCTCGTGCTCGGGTCCCGATCAGCCGGACTGTTTTGAGGGTCGCAGCGGGGTGGCGGGCCGAAGCTCCACCGCTCGGGGATCGCCGGGGTAATAGACGCGGTCGAGGAAGAGTCCAGACGGCGGCGCGGTGAGGCGTGCCGGCACCTCCGACGATGTGGTCAGAAACGCGGCGGCATCACCGGCCGGGAGGTTTCCACGCCCGACCTCGACGAGCACTCCGACGACGCGGCGGACCATCTTCCAGAGGAAGTGCGATCCTTCAATCCGCAGGAGCACGAGCTCGCTGTCGTCAGCGACTTCCAGCCGGTCCACGAGCACGACTGTCGAGCGTGGGTTCACATCTCCGGGCTCGTCGTCCTGCTGCGCGAACGACTTGAAATCGCGCATCCCCACGAACTCCTGCGCCACGCTCCGCATCCGCCCGAAGTCCAGCGACTCACGTACCCACCACACGTACGGCTTGGCAAAGGCCGTGCGGCGCCGGCCAATTTGATAGAGGTAGGCGCGAGCGACCGCATCATGCCGCGCGTGAAACCGGTGCGGCACGACGCGCGCGTCGAGGATATTGATATCGGCCGGCAACTCGTCGTTGACACGCTGGCGGAGCGTGTCCGGCGGCAGCGACGTGCTGACGTCGAGGTGAGCCACTTGCCCCAGCGCGTGCACCCCTGCGTCGGTCCGTCCCGATCCGTAGAGCTCGAAGTCCTTTCGCCCCGTTACTGCGCGCACCGCCTTGTCGATTTCACCCTGCACGGTTCGCGCATTCTTCTGGATCTGCCAGCCGCTGTACCTGGTGCCGGCGTACTCAATCGTCAGCTTGAACCGGGGCATCCGAGGATTCTAGGGGCAGGCGGCGTCCGTAGTGCGGGCCTTCAGGCCCGCCTGAGGCGGGTTTGACAGATTCCCCCCGGGTATGTTGTTCTAAAGCCTCAACCATGTTCACGGTTGCGATCTCGCTGCCGGCGACCCTCCTCCTTAGCATCGGCCTGGGCCTGCCCGGGTCGTACCAGGGAACGCAGCGGGTGATGTAACCGGAAACCAGGAACCAGCGATTAAAAGGGCCATCACCCCGCAAGCGGTGATGGCTCTTTTTTTTGCTCGATGAACAACGGGTGATGCCATGAACGAGGGAAGAACGATGTCGTGCGACGACGGAGCGTCACGGCGGGAAAAGTTGGACGACCCTGACGACCAGCGGCCGGAGCCGCACACCGAGACCGACGACCCCGCCCCCGAGGAAGACGGCTACGGCTACGGCGTCTGATATATTCGCCCTTCGCTCCTGCAGCACTTCGGTGGGCGAGCGAGCGCGCGAGCGAGCCACGCGAACGGCGCGCGCCGGCGCAGCGGCGCGCGAGAGAGCGTGTTGGGGAGTCCGAGGGGCGAAGCCCCTCGGGTAAGACTAGACTGGAGCGCTCAGTGACATCGCCAGGGAATGATTCTGCCCACGGCTCGCGTGTGGCCCTGCTTGGATTCGGTACCGTCGGCCAATCGGTGGCCCGCATCCTCTGCAGCGGTGAAGTGCCGAACGTCCGCCTCACGCACATCTTCAACCGCAACATCGCGCGAAAACGGGTCGACTGGGTGCCGCCCTCGGTGTGCTGGACGGAGTCGGCCGACGAGGTCCTCCGTCGGACGCCGACATCGTGATCGAGGTCATCGGCGGCCTTCGGCCCGCGTACGAGTGGGTCCGCGGCGCCTTGATGGCCGGCAAGTCGGTGGTGACCGCGAACAAGCAGTTGATGGCGCATCATGGCCCGGAACTGCTGGACCTGGCCCGGTCGCGCGGGCGTGAAGTGCGCTTCGAGGCATCAGTGGCCGGCGGCATCCCGGTCCTGCGCGCGCTGCAGGAGGGTCTCGCCGGCGATCGCCTGGTCGAAGTGCGCGGCATCCTCAACGGCACGTGCAACTACATCCTGAGCCGCATGCAGGCCGAGGCAATCGTCGTTCGGCGATGCGCTCGCCGAGGCGCAGCGCGCCGGCTATGCCGAAGCGGATCCGAGCGAGGATCTCGACGGCGCGGACGCGGCCGCCAAGCTCGCAATCATCGCCGCGGTCGGCCTGCGGCGGCCGGTGCGCGTCACCGAGATCGCGACGCGGTCGATCCGGCCGATCGAACCGGTCGACTTCGAATACGCGCGCCAGCTTGGCTGCACGATCCGCCAGATCGCCCGCGCGTCGGCCGAAGACAACGGCGCCGTCTTCGCCGCCGTCCGCCCGGCACTGGTCCCGCTCACCTCGAACTTCGGCCGCAACGAAGGCAGCCAGAATCTCGTGACAGTCCGCGGTGTGTTCGGCGGCGAAACGTCGTTCTCGGGTTCAGGTGCGGGCGGCTCGCCGACCGCCGTGGCCGTGGTCTCGGACGTATTGTCAGTTCGACGCGCCGGGAGCGATCCGGGACCGGCCGCCGCGCCGACCGCGTTCCACAACGTCGCCGGAGACTTCGTCGCGCCGCATTACGTGCGCTTCACCGTCAACGACAAACCCGGGCATCCTCGCGGCGGTCACGACCGCCTACGCGCGCTACGGCATCAACATCGAGGGCGTGCTGCAGTTGCCGAAGTTCCGCAAGGACCGGCTACCTTTCGTGACAACGCTCGAGGAGTGCTCGGAGTCGGTGCTCGACCGTGCGCTTGCCGACGTCGCGCAAAGCGACTACCACGTCCAGCCGCCCGCTGGCCCTGCCGATCTTCAGCTGATGACTGCCAAGCGTGCGGCGTCGCCTGCCCAGGCATCGGCACCAGCCTTCTCAGAGGTGGTCGAAGCAGAAGGGCATCTGATCGACTCACAGATACTCAATGTGGTCTTCGACACCGTCGTCAGGCGCAATGCGTCGTTCGACGTCTTGAAGTTCTCGATCGGGCGCAGCAACGACGAGCCGTCGTTCATCTCGATGCGGATTTCCTCGCCGACCGAGCAGGGCTGGCGGAAGTGCTCGAGGAGCTGGTCGCGCTCGGGTGCCGGCTCGCCGAGCCACAGGATGCGACGCTCAAGAGCGCCGATCGCGACGGCTGCGTCCCCGACGACTTCTATTCGACGACGAACCACCGGACTCTGGTCCGCCACCGCGGGCAGTGGACGCAGGTCGAGCAGCAGCGGATGGACGCGGTCATCGTCGTGGAGCAGGGGCGTGCGCTGTGCCGGAAGCTGCGCGACGTCCGCGGCGGCGATCACGTCGTCTGCGGCGTCGCCGGCGTCCGCGTGATTCCCGAGTTCCAGGAACGCGATCGCCACGGTTTCGCGTTCATGACGAACGAGATCTCATCCGAGCGGCGCGTCGAGGTCGGTGTCGCGCGCATCGCGGCGATGATGCGCGAGATCAAGGCGTCGCGGCGGACGGATCGCGGTGGTTGCCGGCCCGGTGGTCGTGCACACTGGCGGCTCGACGCATTTCCAGGAGCTCGTTCGTAGTCGGCTTCGTCGACGTCCTGCTCGCCGGCAACGCGCTGGCGGTCCACGACGTGGAGCAGGCGCTGTTCGGCACGTCGCTCGGTGTCGACCTCGATACCGGCAAGGGCCATCGAAGGCGGGCACCGCAATCACATGAGAGCCATCAACGCCATCAGCCGCGCCGGCGGGCTTCGCGCAGGCGGTCGATCAGGGCGTGCTGAAGTCCGGCGTCATGTTCGAGTGCATCCGCCGTGACGTCGACTACGTGCTCGCCGGCAGTATCCGCGACGACGGGCCGCTGCCCGACACGATCATGGATCTGCGCGAGGCGCAGGACCGGTATGCGTCGGCGCTCGAGGGCGTCAGTCTCGTCCTCGCGCTCTCGACGATGCTGCACGGGATCGGCGTCGGCAACATGCTGCCGTCGTGGGTAAAGATGGTGTGCGTTGACATCAACCCCGCGGTCGTCACCAAGCTCGCCGACCGGGGATCGTCGCAGACCATGGGCGTCGTGACCGACGTCGGCCTGTTCCTCCACCGGCTCGCCCAGCGCCTGCGGGATTGAAGGAATGAGGCGGACCTTCCTAATTCCAAATTCAAGTTCCTACGGTTTGATGGCGAGGAACTTGTAGCCGTTGAGCACTTCGGTCTGCGTCGGCAGTTCCGCCTTGCCCGGCGGGTAGTTTCCCTTGTTCAGGATGTAAGAGAGGATGTCGGCGTTGTCCTGGCGGCTGAGGCTGCCCGGGGCGTTCTGCGGCATCGAGATGCGCATGCGCTCGAAGAGGTCGCCGAGCGATCAGATCGTTCCAGTTGGATGTGAACTCGCCGCCCGTCAAGCCGGGCGCCATCTCGCCGCCGTTCATGTCGGGACCGTGGCAGGACGAGCACTTTTCCGCGTACAACTTCTCGCCGCGCTTGGCCTGATCGATCGGTGTACACGCCGTCCCACTGCGTCTTGGCTCCCTGTGCCGAAACGGCGACAGGCGTCACGGCCGCGACGGGCGTCACGGCGGCGCGCGCGCCCGCACACGCTGCAAGTCCGATGGCTGCGACGATGGCGACTCTGCAAACTCATGTGACCTCTCGAAAAGTGAACAGACAGTAGGTCTATGGTAACAAAAAAGGGCCGAGGGCTAAGGGCAGAGGGCTGGTTGCCACGCCGCGCCTTGTCCTCAGCCCTCAGCCTCAGCTTCAGCCTTCTGATTCCCGCTCAGTTAGCGCCGCTCGGCTTAATCTCCGACTCCGGCAGCGCGAAGGCGATGTACTCGCCAGTGTAGTTGCCGCCGCTGACGCCGACGATGATGTACTGCCGGCCGGCAATGCGGTAGGTCATCGGCGTGGCCGGTGATCTGCGCTGGCATCAGCACCTCGCCAACCTGCTCGCCGGTCTGCTTGTTATACGCACGGAGCATCGCACCGCGCGCGCGTCCCGGCGGTGCGGTGACCTGCGGATCGCCCGACGACGGCCAGCGTCTTGGTGATCATGATGCCGACGCTGCCGGGCTGACCCGTCTTCGGGATGTTCAGGCCCTTGAGCGATCGGGTGGTTTCGGACCGCGTCCGGGCGTGTCGCCATGCGGCACCTGGAACTTCAGCGTTCCGGTATTCAGATCGATCGCGCTGATCACGCCGTACGGCGGCTTCACGATCGAGAGCCCTTCGAGGCTCTGCGTGAGCGCGCCGCGACCGGCCGGCGGACCCGCCGGCGGCGCCGGCGGCAGCGCCCCGCCGCGACCCGCGGCTGGTGGTCCGCCGCGGCCCGGTTCGGCGCCGCGTCCGCCCGGCTCGCCGCGTCCTCCGCCCGCGCCACGGCCGCGGCCCAGGCCGTAGTTCGGCTCGGCTTCCCAGCGCGGGATGCGGCCACTCGGACTGAGCTTGACCTGCGTTTCGGGACGCACGCGCTGGAATTCCTCTTCGTCGTACTTCGCCGCGGTGACGCTGGCGTTGCTCGCCTGCGTGTAGAACGTGGCGGTTTCAGGATCGAACCCCGACGCCCGGCCAGTTCACGCCGCCGCCGGTGTTGCCGATGTTGATGGCGCCGAGCAGCGGGCTGTTCGGCCCGACGGGAGGAACGAACGGCGTCTCTTCCCAGCGGAACCGCTTGAGGTTTTCGAGCGCCTGCGCGCGAAGCGCCGGAGTGTAGTCGATGAGATCGTTCTTGCTGACGAACGTGCGCGAGTAGGGCGGCGGCTTGGTCGGAATCGGCTGCGTCTTGGCCGTTTTCTCTCCGCCCATGTCCGACTGCGGAACCGCCACTTCCGGAATCGGCCAGATCGGCTGCCCGGTGATGCGATCGAACGTATACAGCCAGCCCTGCTTGGAGGGCTGCGCCACCAGCTTGCGAGGCTTGCCGTCGATGTTCGCATCGATCAGGAGCGGCGCCGAAGAGATGTCGTGATCCCACAGCGGGTGGTGCACCAGCTGGAAGTGCCACTTGCGGACGCCGGTCTTGAGATCGACGGCGACGAGGCTTTCGGCGAACAGGTTGTCGCCGGGCCGGTTGCCGCCGTACTCGTCGATCGTCGGCGTCTCGACCGGCAGGTAGACGAGGCCGGCTTCCGGATCGGCGGTGATCTGCGTCCACACGCCGTTGTTGCCCGACCACTCCCACGATCCGTTCTCCCACGTGTTGTTGCCGAATTCGCCCGGCAGCGGGATCGTGTTGAACCGCCAGATCTGCTTGCCGGTGCGGATATCGAACGCGCGCACGAGGCCCTTGGCATTCGCGCTGTAGAGATAGCCGAGGCCCTCGAACATCGACGAGCCCACGATGATCACGTCGCCGACGACCGTCGGCGTGGAGTGCAGGCCGATTTCACCGCGCTCGAGATCGATTTGCTTGTCGCGGCCGATGACCACGCCCTGCTTCAGGTCGAGGATGCCGTTCTGCCCGAACGACTGCACCGGCTGTCCGGTCTTCGCGTTCAGCGCGACCAGGCGATAGCCGATGGTGACGTAGTAAATGCGCTCGTCGCCCTTGCCGTCGGTCCAGTACGAGACGCCGCGGCCCGACAGCTGGCGGGGCGCCCACCGAGACGCGCGCTCGCCTTCGTCAAGGCTGTACATCCACTTCTGCTCGCCGGTCCGGCCGTCGAGGGCGATCACGGCGCGGCGCGTGCCGCCAGTCGTGTAAACCGTGCCCTTCACCATCAAGGGCGTGCCCTCGAGCTTGTTCTCGGGCCGTGGACCGAGATTGTCGGTCTTGAAACGCCACGCGACTTCGAGCTTGCTGAAGTTGCTCGCGTTGATTTGATCCAGAGGCGAGTACTTGCTGCCCCTCAGGTCGGCCGTATACATCGGCCACTCGCCGCTGGCCGTGCCCGGCTGAGCCGGGTACTGCCCGGCTATCTGCTGAAGGCTCTGGACCTGCTGGCCGGAAATGTGTTGCGGGGCGTACCACGCCGCGGCAACGGCCAGCACGGCAACGACTGGGAGGAACCGAACGAGTTTTCCGGACATGCTTATCGACTCCGCGTAAAAAGTGACTCAGGGCGGCGGGTGCAACCGGAAACTCTAGCACTACCGCAAAGCACGGGAAAGCGTTTAGTTACCGGTATTCGGCCCGGCATTAAAAGGGCGTTGCCGTAGAGAGCAGACCACAGCACAGGTAACTGTTAGGCGTATCACTTTCTGACGGACTCGTATCGGGACCGTTCGTTTCAACTCGCTCGGGCATGCGGCTCTGCGCTCGGTGCGCGCAGCACCGACATCGGTTTCACACAGTGCGGTGCCCCACAATTCGGCCCAAAAGTACCTCGGACGAGTCGGGGCGCATACAAGGCTCCGTGTAGAAGTCAGATCTCAGCAGTTCCGGAGAAACTCAGCCGGCCGTTTCGGCACTGTGCTTGCTCGAAGTCACCGCTGGCGGTGACTTAGGGGCCTGCTCAGCTTGCGACTACCGTCGCGGGCTGATTGCGAAAACCCCGGTCACCACTCGTGGTGAAGTTCCTCTCCCCCCAAGGTTCCTTCACCAGCAAGACCTGTTAGTCGAGCGCGGCGCGTGCACTCCCCAGTGTGCGACTTTGCGCGTCCCGCTCGGTAAAGCCCCAAACCGTTCCCATCAGGTTTGCGGCGGTCGTCTACGTTTTCAACACGGGAGATGCCTGCGTGAACCCATGGATCGCGCTACGCCGTCTTGTCTTCTTTGCGGTCGCTGTCAACCTCGTCGTGATCGCGTGGCCGGATACATCAGCCGCTCAGGCCCTTGCTCCCGACGACGTCGTGTTGTGGACAGCCGTGGCGTCTCCCGCCGACGTCCACGGCGACTGGGTCCGCGAAGTAGACGGGACCGCTGCCGGTGGCGTCGTTCTCCGCAACCCCGACCGCAGACGACTGAAACTGACGGCGGCGCTCGCCGCGCCGGCCAATTATTTCGAAATGAGGTTCACCGCCAGGCGCGCGACGGCCTACCACATGTGGATCCGCATGCGTGCCCGGAACGATTCGACGAGGAACGACTCGTTTCACGTGCAGTTCAGCGATTCGGTCGATGCGACCGGCCAGTCATTCATGCGCATCGGCACGACGAGCTCGGCCGAAATGGTGCTGCAAAACGGACCGAGCGGCGCCTCGCCTCAAGGGTGGGGCTGGACCGACAACGGCTGGGGTTCCTTAGGCGTGCCGGTCTACTTTGCGGCAGACGGGACGCATGTCATTCGGATTCAGCAGCGGGAAGATGGAACGGTGATCGATCAGATAGTGCTGAGTCCTGTAACGTTCGCGACGGCGGCTCCGGGCGCCCGCCGGTCAGATACGAAAGTCATCCCCCGCGCTCTTGGGATCGGGCCCAACGTGTCGACCGCAACATCGGTCATCAGGGTGGCCTCAGCGGCTGCCGGACGGATGTTCGGGGCGTGGCAAACACTCTCGGATTCGACCGCCGCTGACTCGCAAGCCGTTCGGAACCCCGACGCGGGGGCGACCAGGGTTGCGCCAGCTCTTGGCAACCCAGCCAGCTATTTCGAGGCGACGTTCAATGCCGACGCCGGGCGGCCATATCACGTTTGGGTACGCATGCGGGCCGACGGCAACTCCATGTCGAACGACTCCGTTCACCTGCAGTTCAACGATTCGGTGACGTCCACTTCGTCACCGACAGCGCGCATCGGCACGAGCAACTCCTTCGAGGCGGTCCTGCAAAACGGCTCGAATGGTCCGGCGCCGCGCGCATGGGGTTGGACCGACAACGGGTGGGGCTCGCTCGGCGCGCACGTCTACTTCGCCGCGACCGGTTCCCACACCATCCGCGTGCAGCAGCGCGAAGACGGTGCGGTCATCGATCAGATCGTCATCAGCCCCGATACGTTCCTGACCACTCCACCCGGGTGGCGGCTCGACGATGGGACAATTCTGCAGGCAAGCGCAGCAGCGGCGTCTCCACCGAGCAATGCGCCACCGACGGTGTCATTGACCTCGCCCTCGGCGGGCGCAAGCTTCACGGCACCGGCAAGCATTGCGCTGGCGGCGAACGCATCAGATCCGGAGAACCGGCTCACCAAGGTGGACTTCTACAATGGCGCGACGTTGGTGGCCAGCGTTACCACTGCGCCTTACAGCTTCACGTGGAGCTCCGTACCTGCGGGGACGTATCAGCTGAAGGCGGTCGCGACCGACGCCGACGGCGGGTCGGCGTCATCGGCGACCGTGACCGTGAGCGTCAATGCGCCGACGACTACGACACGCCGCGTGGCGTTTACGGCGTCAGTCGATCACGCGATCGTGACGAGCTACCTCCTCGAAGTGTTCCCGTCGACCGCCAATCCGGCGACGGCGACGGCGATGACGTCGAGCGATCTCGGCAAGCCGACGCCGAGCGGCACCAACGAGATCAGCGTCGATCGCACGACGTTCCTGAACAACCTCGCGCCAGGGAAGCTACCTGATCACGGTCGCCTCGGTCGGCGCGGGAGGCAAATCACGCAGCGCCGCGATTAGCTTCACTCGCTGACGAAGGGCAGGCTTCCGAGTTCTACTCGGGCAGAGTCAGGGCAACGAGCGATCCCGGATACTGCGCGCCGCCGATTTGCACGACGACGTACTGCTTGCCTTGGTGCGTGTACAACATCATTCCGTACTGTCCGGCCGCCGGGATCTTCACGCTGCCGATCCTCTTCCCGCTGCGCTTGTCGTACCCATCCAGCGTCCCCGGGCCGCCCGGCTGGCTGACGAGCAGCAGGCTGCCGGTGACCATCTGGATCGACTCGCTGCCGCCGCCCGTTGCGCTGAGATCCTTGCCCCTCAACATCGGATGATTCCCGACGGCGGCCGGCGTATCACCGATTGGAATCCACCACATGCGCTCCCCGGTGTTCATGTTGTAAGCGGACAGCCGGTTGTAAGGCGGCTTGAAGATCGGAAGGCTCTGTGGGCCTTGAAGTCCAGGTCCGGTGCCGTTCACCCATTGGGAGATCGTGGTGCCGGTCGTCGCCATCTCGTTCGGTTTATCGGCTTTCTGTCCCGGCTGCAGCCCACCGCCGCTGCACCCGCGCGAGTGGGAAACGTAGAGCGTGTTGGTGGTCGGATCGAAAGTCGCCGGGTTCGTGATGTTCAGGCCGCCGCCGCAGCGGATGTTATTCACGACGCCGGCCTTGTGTCCTTCGTGCAGCCGCGGTTCGTAGGCACCGCCGACCCGGTACTTCTTCACGATCTCGAGCGCCTCGGCGCGCAGCTCCGGCGTGAAGTCGATGAGATCGCTTTCAGGCAGCCCCTGCGGCTCCATCGGTTCGGGCCGAGTGGGGAAGGGCTGTGTCGGCGACGTCCAGTTGCCTGGCACCTGTGTCTGAGTCACTGGCCGTTCTTCGATCGGCCAGACCGGCTCACCGGTGACGCGATTGAACGTAAAGATGAACCCCTGCTTCGTGGTCTGAATCACTGCGGGCATCGGCTTGCCGCCGACGTTCAGGTCGGCGACGATCGGCACGTTCGGCAGATCGTAGTTCCATTGATCGTTGTGCACGGTCTGGAAGTGCCAGACGCGCTTGCCGGTCTTCACGTCCAGGGCGATGACGCTCGTGCCGTAGAGGTTCGCGCCTGGCCGGAAGCCGCCGAAGTAGTCGATCGTCGGCGGGTTGGTCGGGATGTAGACGATGCCGCGCTCGTGGTCGGCCGACATCGGCGCCCACGACGAGACGTCGCCGGTCCACGCCCACGCTTCGTTGTGCCACGTGTCGTGCCCGAATTCGCCGGGCCGTGGAATCACGTGGAACTTCCACAGGTGCTTCCCGGTGCGCGCGTCATACGCGAGGATGTCGCCCGGGATGTTTTCGACGCGCGTCTGGTTGTAGCCCTGCTCGGCGGAGTTGCCGACGACCACGACCCCATTGACGACGATTGGTGGCGACGAGCTGGTGATATAGCCCAGCTCGCGCGGCACACCCATGTCCGGGTCGTACCGTTGCTTCGTCCGCGCGGTCCATCGCTCCCACGCGCCCCAGTCTTTCAGGAGATCCTCGACCAGGTCGACGACGCCGGTTTTCGGGAAGCCGACAATAGGCACCGGACGACCCCAGTTCTCGACCGGCTGTCCGGTCTTGGCGTCGATCGCGTGCAGGAAGAACCCGGGCGTGGTGATGTAGATGACACCGCGTCCGTCGATTTCGCCGTATGCGACGCCCTTGCCGTATCCGGCGCGCATTGATCGCTCCCAGCGTTTCGTGTTCGGCTCGCGATAGGTCCAGATCGTCTCGCCGGTCTTCGGATCCATCGCCACGACCGTGCGCCGTTGGCCGGCCACTGTATAGAGCATGCCGTTGATGTAGCTGGGCGTCGAGCGTGAGTTCGGATACGGCGCGGGACTGAAATTGTCGCCGCGGAAGGTCCACGCGACGCGCAGCTTCTCGAAGTTCGTCGCGTTGATCTGATCGAGCGGCGAGAAGCGCGTCCCCCAGGCGTCGCCGCTCTGGTACCGCCACTCACCGGTCGGGTTGTTCCTGGATGGCTGCTGCGCGACGAACGTGGCAGGGAGCGCGAAGCAAACGATAACGCCGAGCGCCCGTCGGAACACTTTCATGTCCGCCTCCTGGAGAGGTCGATTCCGGCTGGCGCGCAAAGGTATGCTTTACCGGTACTCATGTCAACGGTCATGCCATCGCCGAAGGACCGCCGCACAGGGTCGCGGACGGCGCGACGCCCGGCTGGCGCGGCGGCGCCCGCGGCGAGCCCCATCGGGAATGCCGCGTGGATTCCGCCGGCCCTGACGGTTGCGCTGCTCCTGATTTCCCTCACGCCCCGCGTTCAGGCCAACGCGGTCGTCGCACGTTCGTTCTGGTCGACAATCGGTGCGCTCATCGTCTGGCAGGCGGCGCTCTACCTGCTTCGGGGCGCTCGGGGTCTGTCGATTGTCCTGGCCCCGCCCCGCCCGCAGCACTACATCCAGGCGATGTGCCACATCTCGGTTTACGCGTACTGGGGGTGGTACTGGCGTCCGGTCTACGACTACGCGTGGCTGCTCGTCGCGCAAATCGTCTTCGCCTACGCGTTCGACATGCTGCTGTCGTGGTCGCGCCGCGGCACCTTCGTCCTCGGGTTCGGGCCGTTTCCAATCATCTTCAGCACGAACCTGTTCCTCTGGTTCAGGGACGACTGGTTCTACCTGCAGTTCATCCTCGTCGCCGTCGGGTTCCTCGGGAAGGAGTTCGTCCGCTGGCACCGTGACGGCCGCCTGGTGCACATCTTCAACCCGTCAGGGTTTTCACTTTCGCTGTTCTCGGTGGCGCTGATTGCCACCAGTACGACACATCTCACGTGGGGACCGGAAATCGCGTCGACGCTGAGCCTGGCGCCGCACATTTACGTGTTCCTGTTCGGCATCGGTCTCGTCGTCATGTACTTCTTCTCGGTGACGCTCGTCGCGGCATCGGCGGCGGCGACGCTCTTCTCGCTGAGTGCCCTCTATCAATCGATGGCGGGCGTTCCCTATTTCCTGGACTCGGAGATTCCGTCCGCGGTGTTCCTCGGGTTGCATCTTCTCGTCACCGATCCGTCCACCTCCCCGCGGACGCCGCTCGGCCGCCTCTTTTTCGGCATCCTGTACGGCCTCGGTGTGTTCGGGTTGTATTCACTGCTCGGCGCCATGGGTGCGCCGACCTTCTACGACAAGCTGATGTGCGTGCCGCTCCTGAATTTGAGCGTGCCGCTCGTCGATCGCGTGGTGGCCGCGATAGGGAAGCGGCCGATCCTGGCGAGCCTTCGCCTCGAAGGTCCGCTGGGAAAAGGCAATCTGGCGCACATGGGGGCCTGGGTGGTCTTCTTCGCGGTCATGACGGCGGCGGGCCGTACCGACGGCCGCCACATCGGCGACAGCCTTCCGTTCTGGCAGCAGGCCTGCGAAGCGAACCGGCCGAATGCGTGCCGGCGGTTGCTGCAGGTCGAACGCAGCTATTGCGACGACAACTCGGGTTGGGCCTGCAACGAGCTCGGCGCCCACTATGCCGAGGGCCGGCTCGTGTCGGCCGACCCTTCGATCGCGCTCGGCTTCTTCTCGCGCGCCTGCGAGCTCCGGTTCCAGGCGGCGTGCCTCAATCTCCTCGACCTCCGTGAGATCAGCCACGCGCCGCCGCGTGTGTTCGACCTGAGGCTCCTTCTCCGCGAGGGTGGCCTCAACCTCCTCGACATGCCCGAGGCCGATCTCTTTGCGCGCGCGTGCGAGCACGGCTGGGCGCACGCGTGCGGCAGGACGCAGGCCTCGAACTGAGTTGGCGCCTCCTCCGACGGATCAGTCACGACGCGCGGTGTGGATCGGCTGGGCCGTGCTCGCCGTGCTCGTGGCGATCGTCGCCGCCGTGCTCTTCCAGGCGCGGACCCAACCGGCAGCGGGTGCGGCGCCTGTTCGGTACCCGGCGCCTCCCGGCAGCGAGGTCAAGGGATTCCGGCCAGATACGTGGTTTCTTCCCGGCGACGACCTGCTCGGTTTCGTCGAGGTTCCCGCGGGTTCGTTCCTGATGGGCAGCGATCCCGCGAAGGATCCGCTCGCGTTCGACAACGAGCGATGGCCAGGCGCGGAGCCTCAAGCGACCATTGATCTCCCCGCGTTCTACGTCGGCCGGTACGAAGTGACAGTCGCGCAGTTTGGAGCCTTTGTCGACGAGACGGCGCACCGGGTTGACGTTCAGGCGCTCCGTGCCCCGGCGAGTCACCCCGTGACGATGATCACCTGGCCTGATGCGCTCGCATATTGCCGATGGCTGGAGTCGGCGCTGAAGCAGTCGCCGGGCACGCCGCCGCGTCTTCAGCAACTGTTGCGCGACGGTTGGCACGTCGGCCTGCCGAGCGAGGCGCAGTGGGAAAAGGCGGCTCGAGGCACCGATGGGCGCATCTATCCCTGGGGCGATCAACCGAGCCGCGATCGCGCCAACTTCGGCCGCGCAGCGACGACGCCGGTTGGCAGCTTTCCGTGCGCGGAGTGTGCGTTCGGCCTGTCGGACATGAGCGGCAACGTCTGGGAGTGGACGCGTAGCCCGTATCAGCCGTACCCGTTCGATCCGGCCGATCCGGCCGACGACCGGAAGAACCTGGAGGCTGATGCGTTGTGGGTGATGCGCGGCGGCTCGTTCGCCGACGCCGAGCGGAATGTGCGGGCCGCGATCCGCGGCGGCGCCGATCCCGGCGCACGCCGCGCGTTCATCGGGTTCAGGGTGGTGATTACGAATCAGCCGTAGTGCGGACCTTCAGGTCCGCCTCTGGCGTAGTGCGGACCTTTAGGTCCGCCGCGCAGCGGGCCTGAAGGCCCGCACTACATCCTGCTACTCGCCGGGCTTCAGTCCCGGGCGCTCGACGAGCTCGATCCGCGCGCCGTTCGGTCCGGCCACGTAGGCGAAGTTGATCGGCGGTCCGGCCGGCAGCTTCAGCGGCCGCGGCTCGCTGGTGATGGTCACACCCTTCGCCTTCAGCCCGTTGATCGTGTCGGTGAGGCTGGTCTCCGAGCGCCAGCCGATGTGATCGATCGCCTTGCCTTGCGTCGGGGTCGCGTCGCCCTTCTGCACGAGAATCCACACCGTGCTGAATCCCGCCGCGCTATAGCGGACGCCGTCGAGCTTGTCTTTCATCCGGGCGCGTTGGCCGCCGAAGTTGCCGAGCAGCCACTTGAACGTTTCCTCGACGTCGGGCCCGCGCATGTGGATATGGTGCAGCCCGAGCAGTTCGGCGTCCTGGACGAGCTCGATCCGCGTCCCCCACGGATCCTCGATGAACGCAATCTTGAAGATGCCGGGCAGATCGCGCGCGGGCGCCGTGATCTTCACGCCTGCCCCCTCCATCGCCTTGAGCGTCGCGTCGAGGTCCTTCACTGAAAACCCGAGATGATCGACGGCGCTGCCGGCGCTCGGCTCGACCGGATTCTTGCTGGGCAGGAACATCAAGCGCGTGCTGCCGTACATCAGGCGGTCCGGCGCCTCGGTGATGCGGCGCGCTCCGGGCACGTTCTTCTCGTACCACGCGGAGGCTGCGGCCGGGTCGGGTACGTTCAGGTGGATGTGATCGTAGGGCAGCGTCTTGGTCTGGGCGTCGGCGCGTCCGGCGGTCGCAGCGCCGATCGCCGCGCCGAGCACGAGTATGGCGGACAGTCGCATAGCTCCTCCGTTGAACGCTCTATTATCACTGAGCGGGTGGAATTTGAGGATCTATAAAGGATGAAGTCTCAAGCGTCCGGCCGCACGCCTTCGACGATGATGTCGGCGAGGGCGATGCCGGGGAGCCGGTTCAGGACGTCGATCGGTTCGTCGCTGAGACGGTACGCCCTGATGATGTTGACGAGGTGCCACGCCGACAACGCGCCGAGCTCCTTGCGCAGGAGCACTTCACCTTTCTCGAAGACCGAAAACGGATCGAGGACAGCATCCGCCCCGAACGGACGTGGAGTGCTGACCATGACGTCTGCAGCCGGCCCGTCGAAGAGCGGCTCGGCCACCGCCGGTACGCGCCGGATCGGCGGGTTGAGCGCACGCCGGAGCGCTCCCTCGAGATAGATCGCGGTCAACCCCGACGCCCAGTACGCGATGTTCCTGAGATTGGGCTGTGTCGTTTCGCGAGGTGATCGCACGGGCGGCCCGCCGTCGATTGGCGCAAATTCGATCCACGCTTCCCACAGGCCATCGGTCATTGGCGCACCACACGCCTGTGCGCGATATCTGCGGCCCGTCTCGTCCGAAATGGAATCGGCGAACTGAGCCAGAACCTCTGCCATCTGACACGCCTCCAGTGTTCAGGCTGCAAAATCACGGCCCATATGCGCTGCTGTCGAGGCATCGCTCCTTGCAGTAAGAATCTCGCGGAGGTCGAAGCGATGCTCTATACGCTTGCCGTGATTCTGTTGATCGCCTGGTTGCTCGGCGTCGTGGGCTCGTACGCCATCGGCGGAATCGTTCACCTGCTGCTCGTCATCGCGCTCGTGTTGTTCCTGGTCGGTCTCTTGACCGGCCGACGTACCGTCGTCTAGCGCGCTATCGACGATACAGGGTCAGCCGTAGTGGATCGGCACTACGGCCGACCTTGTATGACGACGCCGCACGCTCGACTCGGTCTCACGCCGGCGCCCTGGCACGGTGCATGCTCGGGTCCGTACAAATAGCGGGCGATCGACGTCTTTTTGACGTAATTTGCATTTCTCTGCACAACTCTGTCAGCGGGCTGACTCCTGCCATGGTTCAAGACTCCGAACCCACGTGCCCTTACTGCGGCGCCCGTTTGTCGCTGATTCCGAGCCGGTGGTACGGACGAGCCGTGCTCACCTGCGAGCAGTGCGGCGACTTTCCCGACTTCAGCGCCAGCCCACATCTCGCGAATCCATCCAACCAGTATCGCCCTCATGTGTTGCTGGTCGACGATTCCGCCGCTCATCTGGAGCTGTACCGTTCACTCCTCGACGGCCTTGCCGTTCCAACCACGACCACTCAAGGCGAGGAGGCGATCGGGCTCGCGCGCGCCGAGCACTTCGACGCAGTGGTCCTCGATGTCCTGATGCCAGGAATGGATGGGTGGGAAGTATGCCGGCGGTTGAAGGAGGATCCCGCGACCGGCGATATCCCCATCGTGATGCTCACATCGCTCGACGCCGTGGATGTGCCCGCCCGTGCGCGACAGCTCGGGGCCGCAGCGGTGCTGATGAAACCGTGCCCGGTCGAGCGGTTGATGCTCGTCCTCAACGCCGCCGCGCGGCATCGCAGCGCGCATAGCTGACGGCGACCCAATCCAATCGGTGGCGACCCTGAAAGGGCCGCCCTACATGACGCGACTGGTGGAGGGCGACCCTAAAAGGGACGCCCTACATGAGCGTCGAACGCCGCGGTCTGAATGCGGCCGTTGCGCTTCACCTGCACGAAGATCCGATATTCGCCGTCCTCGGGGAAGCCGTACGGAAAGGTGACGATCGGCGGTAGCGCCGCGTGATGCGCTCCATGCTCCCCGGCGGTCTGTGGCGAGGCGATCGCGAGTGCGGCCGTGGGTACCGAGCCGCCGGGGTGGATATGAGCGAACACGCGCCGATCGCGCCTGACGAAGACGGCATGGCCGGGCATGCCCATGTATAGCTCGAGGTCGCGCGCTGGCTCGCCGTTCTCGTCTTCGATGCTGAACCTGAACGTCGTCAGCTGACCCGCCACGAGTCGCTCGCCCTGCTGCTCCCACACCACGCGGCCCTGCCCTGAGCCCGGTCGAAGGGCTTGCCCTGAGGCGCCTTGAAGGGCTGACGTTTCCGACGGCCATTGGCTGTCATCACCGGTCAGCGGTGTGCCAGCGACCGCCGCGGTGTCGATCGTAGCGGTAACGGTTTCAGAAATGCCCGTGCGGTGAACGACGTCGGCGAAGAGCTCGTAGCGTCCGGCTGCGAGCGAGGGAAGCTGCTGAACGAATCTCCCTGCGGCTGCCGGATCGGGATGCAAGTGCCAGAGGCGGTCGAGCGACGGTGAAACGACGAAGAGGTGCATCGGATGACCGTGATCCTCGACGAAGTCGTCAAGCCGCCGGGCCAGGAGCCAGCCCGGATCCCGCAAATCGATTTGCAGGCGATCGTCGTTCAGTACGGTTGCCTGTGCCTCGAGCGGCTTGTAGACATAGCGCGCGTATGCCTCCGCTTCTGCGTTCCACCAGGCGTTTCCAAGAAAGACAGCGCCGGCGACGGCGGCCAACGCAATCGCGCCCGCGATCCGGCCGCGGCGGCGTCGCACGACATCTGGCGCTTTGCCCGGCTCCAGCCCGGCTTCGCGCGCCATCGTCGCGACAATGGCCACGAAACCGGCGCCCAGCACGAGCATGAGCGCCATGAGGAGCGCTCCCAGCGCCGGACGCATGTCGAGCGTCGCGCTCGGCAGCGTTGGAACGGGAACCGAGATCTGGCCCTCCCCACGATCACCGCTCGCGGCGACGCGCACCTGCCAGGCGCCAGCGGTCATCATCCAGAGGCTGCCAGTGAATAACCGCGGGTCGGCGGCCGAACGGACCGCGACGTCCGGCACCGGCGCGAACTGGGCGCCGGGCCCGGTGAGCGGCAGCGGCACGATTCGTATCTCGCGCACATCCTCGCTGGTTGTCAGGACCTCGACATCCGCGACGCCTGGGATCGCATAGGGCGGCTTGATGGTGATCAAGAGCTGGTAGGGACCAGCCATGACGTCGGCGAAGACGTTAGGGCTGCCGACGTGTGCCGAGGCGGTCTCGGTGGCGCACGCGGCCAGTACCAGAACCGCCAGCGTCAGCCGCCGTTTCACCGGCGGACCCGAAGCATCGCGCGGCCCGCCAGGAGGCCGGCATAGGCCATGACGCAGGAGATCGCCGCTGCAGCAATCAGGCCGCGCGCCAGCGTTTCTGATGGTTCGAGCGGGACGAATTCGAACCGTGCGTAGAGGGACGTGGCCGGTGTGCCGTAGTCATGATACGTCGTGCCAAAAAACCAGTTTCGCGCGCCGGGCGACATCAGGAAATTCGCAAACGGCCACTGCACGAGAAGAAACGTCGCGAAGAACGCCGTGCCGGTCACGAGGGCGCGCGCGGCCGGTCGCAACCCGGACGTGCGCTGCAAGATGACGTCGGTGACGATCGCGGGAACGATCACCAGCAACGGAAATTCCCACGGGATGAAGTGCGTGACCGGGTGATAGACCGGGCCAAGCTTCGGCTGCGCGGGAAACAACGGCAAGATCCAGAGAAAGGCCACGCCGAACAGCGTGTAGACGCCGGTCACGATCGTGCAGCCCCACGGATGGCGCGAGGCGAGGCCCACCGCGACGATGATGCCGAGCGTGCCGAGGATCACGACGGCGTAGAACGCCGAGCCGTGCATCTCGGGCCGGCTGATGTACTCGAGCTTCAGCAGCAGCGACTCGCACACGGCCATGCTGCCGACGTAGAGAAACATCCGCTGCAGTCCGGCGCGCGACGCTCCGCTCGCGCGGTTCAGGAACGCGAGCATCAGCATGATCGCGCCGAAATTGATCCCGAAGAACCCGGCGGCGAGCACCATATGCGGCGGGCTGATGATCTTCACGTCGAGCCCGTATGCGTTGTGCCACCAGTCGTCGAACGGCGCGGAGACGAGCATGGCCAGCCCGCCCCAGGCGCAGATGAACGCACCCAGCGGCCCGCGGAAGCCCCAGATCTTCACGCTCACCGCGGCGAGCGGCGATTCCTTGCCGAAGGTTGTCGTGAAAATGAGATAGGCGGCCGAGAGCCCCGCCAGGACGCCGCAGGCGTAGATCGCCATGTGCGGGGCGCTCCAGAACGTGTCCCGGCCGATCGACCGGTGCCACGAGATATCCCAGTATCCGCCGATATAAGCAGATGTGACTGCTGCGGCCGCCGCCCACAAGTACCAGGGCAGGGTGATGCGCTCCCGGGCCACCGGAGGAGACAGCGTAGTCGCCATTTCTGTCAGCACTGTACTGCGGCGTCCCGGGCAGCTGCGTAAAAATCAGTGCGCCGTGACAGGGGTCGTTGCGGCCGCTCTCCTGACCGTCGCCGCCGGGACCGCGTCGGCGCAGGATGAGCCGCGGCCGTCGGCCATCGAGCACGCGCTCGTGGAGTATCTGTGCAGGATGGTGCATGGTCCCACGATGATCGGGACCGAGGTTTACCAGTCCTGCTACGCGGAGCAGCTCAAGGCGCTCCGTGATCCGTTCGGGCCCGACCTGTCGAACCTCACTCGCGCGGACCGCCGGAGCCTCGACGCCTGGTGCGGGAAGATGCAGGCAGCCGGCGATCGCGACGCCTACCTCGCCTGCCTCAACCGGCAGCTTGTCCGGCTCAAGGAGGAGCGCGCCGCCAAGGCGAAATCAGGCGAAGCCGCCGTCCAGGAAGATGTACAGGAAAGCGAATCGGCCGCGCCGGTCGAAACAATCCCCGCTGTCGAACCACCGCCGCCACCGGAAGCTTCATCGGGGACACTGTGGCTGATCCTGGCGATTGGCGGTGTCGCGAGCGCCGGCGGCACGGCATTCATGTTGATGCGCGGAAAGCGCACACAGCACACCGTCTGCCGCGGTTGTGGCGCAGCCGTCGAAGGCTCCGGCGACATGTGCGCGAACTGCCGCCACGAGGCGGCCGAAGCGCGGCGGCGCGCGATAGCGGAGCGCGCCGAAGAAGAGCGCCTGCAGGCAGAGAGAGCGAAGCGCGACGCCGAACGACTGAAGGAAGAAGCCCGCCGCGAGCAGGCGCGCCGCGACGAAGCGCTTCGGTTGGCCGCCGAAGAAGAGCAGCGCCGCCGGGAGGAGCAGGAGCGGCGGCTGCAGCGGGCCCGCGCCGACGACACGCCCGACCGCGAACAAGCGTTCGATCCCTATGCGGTCCTCGGTCTCGCGCCAGGCGCGACGGCCGACGCGATTCGAGCCGCGTACGAGCAGGCGAAGGCGAAGTACGATCCGAGCCACTACGAGCACTTCGGCGTCGAGCTCCAGGCGCACTTCAAGGCCAAGGCCGACGCCGCCGAGCGCGCCTTCCGAATGCTCTACGCGCCCGAGTAGTCCAGGAACCCCTTCGTCAGTTGGATGACCGGCGGTGTCAATCGGTGCGCGGACGCGTCAGCGTTTGTCCGACACGAAAAGCCCGCGCGCGGTGGGGCTCCCCGCCGCAATTCTGTGGCAGGATGACGCGAGTCCTCAGATCGGAGAAGTCCATGAACACACCCGATCGCTCGGCCACCGTCCGCACTTTCTACGCAAGCCACCCCGAGCACTTCACCGCCGAGCGGCACGACGAAAACCGCCGCAAGTCGTTGCCGGCGCTCATCGCGCACCTGGAAGCGGTGAATCCCGGCGACCGCGGCAGATGGGGCGTGCTGGTCAAGCATGATCGAAACGACAAGGTCCCGTGTGACGTGATCGTCTGGAAAGACACCCTGCAGTCGGTCGACATCATGGACGCAACCGGCGGTATGTGGGGACCACATGACGGGACCATTCGAGACGGTGGCGATTGGCACTGGGCACCGGCCTCGGTCGTTGATCCAACCGGCGAAGAGCGTGCGCTGCAGGGGCCGCCGTTCGGCGGAGTGACGCCCGAACCGACTCCCGAACCGGAACCGACGCCACCCGCGACGATCGATCTCACGCCGGTGTCAGCGAAGCTCGACGCCCTGAGCGCCGAGGTCGCGGCGCTTCGAGAGCTGGTCCAGCAACTGCTCGATCGCCCGGCACCGCCGGTCGCCATGCCGGAGATCGCGTTCCCGCGTTACGAAGGCTCCGTCAGCCTGGGCCCGCTCGGCCACCAATCGATCGTGTTGAGGCCGAAGTCGGATTGACGAGGATCATCTTCAGCTTCGCTTTCTTGCTCGCCTCCGTCGGGTTCGGCGTGGCGCCGGCGAGCCAGCGCTCGACCTGCTGCAAGGTGACCGCGTGCTTCGTCGCCGGCTGCCGGACTTCGACGTCGAGGAGAGTGGCGGGGCCAATCCGTTCCAGCCAGGGGTCCTGGCTAAAGGTCTGAACGGCAAGCACGGCGGCCTCGAACAGCGATTCCGCCTGGACATCCACGCTATGGCGGATGCCCCGCTGGTCTGCGAAGCTCACCGAACACAACCGGAGATTCACCGCGACAGGATAGCAGATTCGCCGTATCTTCGCCTATGCGACCGACCGAGCAACTCGAGGATTTCAGGAACCGTTTGACGTGGTTCGCGAAACTCCTTACGCTGCCCATGCTTCGTAGCGATTCATCCACTTCAGCGACGGGAGATCGAGGATGGAAAGACACTCTCAGGCGATCCTCGCGAGCGTGCTCGCGCTTGGTGTCGCGGCCGGCGCCTGCTCCAGCGGATCGCAGCCGGTACCGGCTGCCGCGGCGGGACCACAGAAAGGCGAATGGCGGTATCAAGGCGGAGACGCGGGGAGCACGCGGTACTCGCCGGCCGACCAGGTGACCGCCGCGAACTTCGAGACGCTCACCGAGGCCTGGCGGTCGAACCCTTCTGACGTCGTCGGCCCGCTGACCGCGCGTGCGACGCCGAGCTACGTCGGCGGGAAGCTGCTCAGCGTCGCCGGGCCGCGGCGGCACGTCATCTCGATGGACCCGACGGACGGCAAGCTGCTGTGGAATTTCGTCGAGCCCGAGACCTATCGCTCGAAGTACTCGATGCGCGCCGCGTACGGCAAGGGCGTCGCGTATCACGAGATCGACGGCCGCGGCGTGGTCTACATCACCACGCCGGGGTTCTTCCTCTTCGCGCTCGACGCGCAAACCGGGCAGCCGCTCGAGAACTGGGGCCGTCCGGTGAACCTGGGCTCGTTCCCGAAGTCGGGCGTCGTCGATCTCACCGAGGACCTGATTCGTGACTGGGGCCCGTGGGTCAACCTGAAGAAGCAGTACGACCCGAACGAGGGCGTCCCGCTCGAGCTCGGGTACATCACCAGCTCGTCGCCGCCGATCGTCGTCAACGACGTGGTGATCGTCGGCAACTCGGCGGAGCAGGGCTATCACCAGACCCGCCGCGAGAACGTGCCCGGCGACATCCTGGCGTACGACGCGCGCACCGGGAAGCATCTCTGGAAGTTCCACGTCATCCCGCGGCCAGGCGAGAATGGCCATGAGACGTGGGAGAACGATGCTTGGGAATGGACCGGCGACGTTTCGTCGTGGGCGCCGCTCTCGGCAGACGCGGAGCGCGGCATCGTCTACGTCCCGACCAACAGCGCCACGCAGGACATGTACGGAGGGTTCCGTCCGGGGAACAACCTGTTTGCGGCGAGCCTGATCGCGCTGGACGTCAAGACCGGCCAGCGCAAATGGCACTACCAGATGGTGCATCACGACGTGTGGAACTACGACACGTCGACGGCGCCGATCGTCATGGACGTCAACGTCGGCGGGCGGCGGATTCCGGGCGTCTTCCAGCCAACCAAGCAGGCGATCCTGTACTCCTTCAACCGCGAGACCGGCGAGCCGATTTGGGGCTTCGAGGAGCGGCAGGTGCCCGCCTCGAAGGTCCCGGGTGAGAAGCTGGCGCCGACGCAGCCGTTCCCGATCAAGCCGGCGCCATACGAGTTCATCGGCAGGAACGAAGATCACCTGAACGACTGGACGCCAGAGATCAAGGCGCTCGCGCTGAAACGCGCGAAGGCGACCAACGCGCTCTTCCCGCCGTTCAATCCGCCGACCCGCCGCGGCGATCCAGCCGGCCCGGGCCGGTTCTGCCCGGGTGAAGTCGGTGGAACGAACATCACGCATCCGCCCGCGGCCGACCCGACCACCGGCGTCATCTACCTTCCGTCGGGCAGCGGCTGCGGATCGCGCGAAGTGGTGCCCGGTAGCGAGCTGGATTGCTTCGGTCAGACCGGCAAGACGGTGAACGAATGGGTGCCGACGAGCGCCGGATGCACGCCGGGGTCGGTGGCGGCGGCGATCGAGATGTATCCGGAGGCGGCGAAGAAGGCGGGCGTGACGCTGGAATCGATCCAGGGCCGCGGCCCGGGGGGAGGCGAAGAAGGTGGTGGTGGCGGCGGCGGCGGGCGCGGGCGTGGTGCCGCGGGTCGCGGCGGACGCGGCGGCGCGCAGGCAGCGTCGACCGATCCGATGGCCGCCCTGCCGCTGTTCAAGGGCCCCGTCGGCCGAATCACCGCGATCGACCTGAACACCGGCGACGTTCTCTGGATGAAGCCGAACGGCGACGCGCCGCAGGAACAGCAGGACGCGATCCGCAATAACCCGCTGCTGAAAGGCGTGAACATCGATCCGAACCTGGGACGCGCCGGTCTGGGTGGCGTGATGGTCACCGCGACCATGCTGCTCGCGCCGGGCCAGACCGCCGACGGCACACCGCACCTGTTCGCGATCGACAAGAAGACTGGCGAGCGCCTCGGCAAGGTCCGCACGGCCGGCGTGAGCCGCTACGGGATGATGACTTACATGCACCAGGGCAAGCAGTACGTCGTCGTCCAGCTGGCGAACGGCCTGCAGGCGTTCGCATTGCCGCAAAGCAAGTAGTCGGTAGTCGGTAATCGGTAATCTTGTGGGCCGGGCCTTTCAGGCCCGGCCTTTCTCTTTCGGCTATGAGAATCGTCATCTATCAGAAGCCAACCTGCACGACGTGCCGTCAGGTCTACAAGGCGCTGAAGGAAAGCGGGGTCGACTTCGACGCGGTGGACTACTACACCGACCCGATCCCGAAGGGAAAGTTGAAGGAGCTGCTGCGCAAGCTGGGAATGACTCCGCGGGAGCTGCTGCGCACGAAGGATCCGATCTACAAGACGCTGAAGATCGACGAGCGACAACTGACCGATGCCCAGATCGTCGATCTGATGGTGGCCAACCCCGACCTGATCCAGCGCCCGATCGTCGAGCGCGGCGATGCCGCGATCCTGGCGCGCCCTGCCGACCGCATCCGGCCGTTTCTGGCGGTTTGACATTCAAACACCTGTTTCATACAGTTGTTTGTCCCACACATGGTGCGCCGTCTTCTCGTGCTCGTCCTCCTTGTCGCGGGTGTCGCCACCGGCGTCTGGTACTACAACCGTCCGCCCACGGCGCTGGTGCTCACCGGCATCGTCACCACCCACGAAATCGTCGTCAGCCCGCAGATCGGGGGGCGGCTCGAGAAGCTGCTGGTCGACGAGGGCGATACCGTCCACAAGGACCAGCTCGTCGCGGTGCTCGCGCTCGACGAGCTTCGGCAGGAACGGGACTTCTACTCGTTCACTGCCAAGGGCGTGGGCGTCCAGGTAGAGGAGGGCGAGGCCGCGCTCCGGCTCGAGCAGCGGCAGCTGCGGGAGCAGATCGCGCAGGCCGAAGCGACGCTCGAGGCCACCGAGTCGCAGCGGGCCGCGGCGGACGCCGAGCTCGCGAACGCCCGCGTGAACCTGGAGCGTAGTCAGAAAATGATGACCGAGGGCCTCGGCACGGCCGAGCAATTCGACCAGGCCCGAACCACCTACGAGGTGGCGAAGTCGCGCGTCTCGGCCCTGATCAAGCAGATGGACGCGCAGCGTGCAACCGTCGAACTGGCGCGGTCGAACGCCGAGCAAGTGGCCGTCAAACGGAGTCAGGTGGCGGCGACGCGGCAGCAGCACGCCGCGGCTGACGCGCAGCGCGCCAAGGCGGACGTGCGGCTGGCCTACGCGGAGATCCACGCTCCGATCGACGGCTTCGTCGACGTACGTGCCGCTCGCGCGGGAGAAGTCGTCAATCCTGGGCAAGCGGTCCTGACGCTGATCGATCCCGACGACCTCTGGATCCGCGCTGACGTCGAGGAAACCTACGTCGATCGCGTCGCGATCGGAAACACCTTGACCGTCAGGCTGCCATCCGGCGAAACACGGGAAGGCAAGGTGTTCTACCGGGGCGCCGACGCCGGCTTCGCGACGCAGCGCGACGTGAGCCGCACCAAGCGCGACATCAGGACCTTCGAGGTCCGGCTGCGCGTCGACAACGCCGATCGCAAGCTCGCGGTCGGCATGACCGCCTACGTGATGCTGCCCGTGCAATGAGCATCGCCATCGACGTCAAGAACATCGTCAAGACCTTTGGCGATTTCACCGCGGTCAAGGGGATCAGCTTCCAGGTGGAGGCCGGCGAGATCTTCGGCCTGCTCGGTCCGAACGGCGCCGGCAAATCGACGCTGATCCGGATGATGACCACGCTCATCGAGCCGACCTCGGGGACCGCCGTGGTCAGCGGCTTCGACATCGCTCGCCAGTCCGACGATGTCCGCCGCGCGATCGGCGTCATCCCCCAGGCGATGACCAGCGACCTCGAGCTGAGCGTCGAGGAAAACCTGATCATTTTCGCGAAGCTGTACGGCGTCCCGCGCGACAAGCGCAGGCGGCTGATCGACGAACTACTCGAGGCCGTGGAGTTGACGCAGTGGCGCGACAAGCCGGTGCGGATGCTCTCGGGCGGCATGCGGCGGCGCGTCGAAATCGCGCGGGGACTCGTCCACGAGCCGCGCGTCTTCTTCCTCGACGAGCCGACGACAGGCCTCGATCCGGTGTCGCGCGTGCACGTCTGGGAGCTCCTGAAGCGCGTCAAGGAACAGCGCGAGCTGACGGTCCTGATCACGACGCATTACATGGACGAAGCCGACAAGCTCTGCGACCGCATCGCGATTGTCGACCACGGCCAGCTGGTCGCGCTCGGTTCGCCGCTCATGCTCAAGGCGTCGATCCCCGGCAAGAACTTCCTCGAGGTGAGCTTTTCCGAGGTGCCCGACACCTGGAGCAGCCGGCTGGCGGCGCTGCCGCACGTCGACGACGTCACCAGCGAAGGGCACGTGTTCCGCCTGGCGTCCGGCAACGGGCCGGCCACGACCACCGCACTCATGGGAGCCGCCGCCGAGGCTGGCATCGCCGTGCAGTCGTTGTCGGTTCACGGCACGACCCTCGACGATGTGTTCGTGCATTACACGGGCAGTTCACTGCGTGACGCGCTGCAGGCGCCGTCGGCCCTCGACAGCCCGTTCATGATGAGGAGGTGAGCGATGGGCCGCGCAATGGCGATCATCGAACGCGAAATGCGGCGTTTCCGCCGCAGCCCGATGCTGATCGTCATGTCGATGATCATGCCGATCGCTCAGCTCGTGGTCCTGGGCTATGCGTTCGGCGGCAACGTCAAGCACCTCAAGCTGGCGGTTGTCGATCAGGATCACGGTGTCCCGGCCGTGAGGATCCGCGAACTCGCCGGCGCCGCGTCCTCGGGCGCCCGCACGCTCGATCTGGTCGAGTACGCGGATCCGGGCGTGGCCCTCACCGACCTGCGCAACGGGAGAGTGAACGGTGTCCTGACGATCCCGCCCGACTTCTCGCGCCGCGCGCTGTCACGGAACGAGCCGCGCGTCGCGCTGATCTCCGACAACACCGACACCGTCGTATCGGCCTCGATGGCGGCGACGCTCGGCAGCCTGCTCGGCGTGTTCAATGCGCCTCGCACGCCGCCGCGGGTGCCGGGCGCCGCGCAGCTCGAGGTGGTCGAGGTCTATCCGTACGTGCCGTACATCCAGTACCTGTTGCCAGGTTCGATCGTCATGTCGATTTTCATGATGGTGATGATCGGCGGCGGCATCATCTTCATCGACGACAAGGCGCGCGGGCTGCACGAAGGCTACCTGGTGACGCCGATCACCAAGTTCGAGCTGATTGCCGGGTTCAACATCTCGGGCACGATCAAGGCGGTCCTCGCCGGGATGGTGATCATGGTTGTCGGCTCGATCATCGCCGGCGTGCCGAACCCGCTGGATCCGATGCGGATCGTCCGGATGTTCGTGGTGATCACGTTGACCGCATTCGCCTTGATCAGCCTGATGTTCCTGCTGATGGTCCGGATCACCGATCCGCTGATGCCGAGGGCGATGTTCGGGGTCCTCAACACCGTGCTGTACTTCCCGAGCGGCGCCGTCTACCCGCAGCAGGGCTTTCCGGGCTGGATGCAGGTGATCGCGGTCGCCGATCCGTTCACCTACGCCGTACACGCGTTCAAGTGCCTGCTGCTCAAGAACACCGGCTTCGGCGCGATCGCCTTCGATCTCGCGTTCCTGCTGGCCTTCGGCGCCGTGGCGATGACCGCCGCGACGGTACTCTTCAAACGGACGCTGTGAGCATCAAGGATCTCGAGACCCGCGAGCGGCTGCTCTCGGCCGCTTCCCGGCTCTTCGCGGAGCGCGGCTTCGCCAAGGTCACCGTCCGCGACATCTGCCGCCGGGCCCGCGCGAACCTCGCCGCGGTCAACTACCACTTCCACGGCAAAACCGGTCTTTACGAGGAAGTGCTCCGGTCCGCAATCCAGACGATGCGCGGCACCACCGAGGCGGCGCAGCGCGCCGGCGCCGGCCGTCCGCCGGCGGAGCAGCTCGAAGCGTTCATCGCGATCTTCCTGCAGAAGGTCGTGGAGGGGCGCAACAGCTGGATCCACGGGCTGATGATGCACGAGTTGTCGGACCCGACGCCGGCGCTGGACCTGGTGGTCGATGAAGTCCTGCGTCCGCGGATGGCTTACCTGTCCTCAATCATCGCCAGACTGATCGGGACTGCCGAGGACGATCCTCGCGTGGCGCGTTGCCTCATGAGCGTGCAGGCGCAAATCCACGCGCTGCTGGTCAAGAACCCGATCGCTGAGCGCCTCGTGCCGGAGCGGCACATCACGGCCGACGGTGTCTCGACGATCGCGCATCACATCACGCGCTTCTCGCTCGCCGGCATTCAGGCGATGGCCGAGACCCGGCGGCCCAGCCGATCACTTGTTCGCGGGTAGAACCGCCCCATCCAGCGGCCTGAACACCAGTCCAGCGACGCGCCCGGCGCTGTCGAACACCGTGCGATGGACGATGGTCTGCTTCTGGAAAGACAGAATCAGCTCGACGGCCTGGCGATCCTGCATTTGGCCTTCGCGCCGTTCGGCGATGCCCTTGAACGCGCCGAACTGCGACACGAGACCCTGCCACACCGGCTTCAACTTCGCCTCGGAAAGCTCCTTCGCCATCCGCTCGTCGAATTCCTTGACGAGGTCTGCGGTCCTGCCGTCCTGGAGGTTCTTCAGGATGGCTTCCGCCTTGGCGATGGCGGCGTCCTTGGCCAGCTGCGCGGCGAGCGGTGTTGACAAGAGAAGAAGCGCGGAAGTGATTGACCAGGCAATCCTCTTCATCGGTCATTTGGACGCCGGCGCGACGGCTCTAGTCTGGGGTTCAGCGGTGACTGGGCTTGTGCAGCCGCTTCGAGCGTTTGACCAGATCATGGGACCGCTCGAGGAGCGCCTTTGCCACGCGGCGTTTCTCGGGGCTTTCCGCGCGCACCTCGCGGCTGAGCGCGCGGAGCCGGGCCGCCTCGTCGATGAGTCGCCGCGCTTCCGCGAGCAGCTGTTCCGGGAGGCACGGCTTCGGCAGGAAGACATCACAGCCCGCGGCGAACGCGCGCGCCTGATCCGGCTCGAACGTGCATGCGGTCAGCACGATGAGCGGCGTGGCCTTGGTGCGGTCGTCGCCACGCAGCCGCCGCACCAGCTCGATGCCATCAAACGAGCCGCCTACGCGAACGCCCGTGATGACCAGGTCCGCGGCTTGCGCGGCCGACAGGCCGGCATCCGTCGAGTCGACTTCGGTCACGCTGTAGCCGTGGTCCCGCAGGTAATCCGCGTACATCGGCCGATCGTTTTCCGGGGGTTCGACGAGGAGGATAGATCCTTGGGACACGGCCTAGGGCCTCACGCTGACCTTCATGTAGCCGTTCGTCCAGCAGCACTGGTTGCCCGCTGACGTATCGACGCGTCCGAAGTTATCGGCGCGCACGCGGATCACGTACTCGCCCGGCTGCTTGAAGGTCGCCGCCGTCGTCGCGGTCCCCTGGAGCTCCGCGATTGGCTGCTTGGCTGGCGTGAACGTGATCGGGCCTGGTCCTGAATGCTTGTACCAGGTCACATTCAGGGCCGCCTTGGGATTGGCGCCCGGCGCCTTGACCTCGATCGGCTCCTTCTCGCGCTTGCTGTCGTCCACGATCGCCACGCTGACGGAGAGCGGTGCGCCAACCGAAGCCTGCAGCGGACCGGCGTCGATGCCTGATGGCCCGCGGCCGGCCGGGCCGTCGGGCCTGAATCGCAGGAGCGGCGGCATCGAGCCCATCGCCATCGGCCAGCGGAGCGAGTAGGCGCTGTTCTTCGCGCGCGCAGGGACGCTGTAGGTCTGTCCGCGGTGGCGCACGGTCCATACGACGTCGCCGCCGTAACCGGCGGGCACGGTCACGGTGAACACCCCCCGATGGCGATCGCGGCGGTCGGGACGCCCGCGGCCGCCTCCGCCGCCATCATCGGGCGCGTCCGCGACGACGGGCGGAAAGGATGTCGGCTGCCGGCCGTCGAATTCCTTCGGCTGGATGACGTTGTCCGGGCCGAGCGGGATCTCGACAGTCTCCTCACGGTTCAAGTTCGAGTAGCCGAACGAGAAGGTGATCGTGCCGTCGGGATTTGTGTAGAAGCCGTCGAAGAACGGCGCCACCCTGAGCTCGACATCCGGCTGCGGACCGAGCGGCCGCTGCTGCGGCTGGCGCTGCGCGCGAAGAGGCGAGGCGCTGGCAAACAGCGCCATCGCCAGCCCGCCGACGAGCCATCGTAGGAACACGGCGCTACTGCTGCTGATTCTGGTTCTGCGTCTGCGTCTTCTTCTTCTGCTCGCGCTCGGCCAGGATCCGCTGGTAGCCCTCGTCGTCGAGGTGCGTCACCGCGATCCAGGCATGCGACATCTCGTCGGCCGTCCGGCTGCCCGGGCCCACCCACTGCTCGGGATCGGGATTCTGCAGGTTCGCCGAGGTGTTGTCGTAGTAACCCGTGACGACGAGGACCGCGCCCTTTGGCACGAGCGGCGCCGCATCGTCTGCGTAGATGTGGCTGGTGTGCCAGCTGTTGGTCCAGTTCGAGACCGAGCTGATCATGTCGAGCTTGCCGGTCTCGGGATAGAAGATCTCGAGCGTCTTGGCGACCAGGCGGAAGTGGCCGTGCGGCTGGAAGCTGTCGATGCGCACCGGCGTCTTGAACGAGTGGAAGCCCTGCGTCATCGCCAGGCCATTCGGCGCGATCTCGAGCTCGCTGCCCTTCATCAGCAGCGAGTAGTTCCGGAGATTCTGCTTGTACTTCCCTTGATGGTCCTCCGGATAGAGCCAGATGGCCATCTCGATGACGTCGTCGACGATCTCCTCGCCGGTCGGGTAGTAGTGAACGTCCCATCGCACCAGCGAGTTCGCCGGCAGCGTCCGGCACGAGTCGGTCGGAACGATTTCGCCGGCCTTGCCGAGCGCGTACTCGGAAACCCGTTCGGTCTCTTTGTACTCACCCGTTTTCTGATCGAACTCGACGAGCTCGCTGTTCGCGTGATGCGCCGCGGCGCGGCCCTTGAGCGACGGCTTCACCGAGACGGCCTTGATGCACCGATCCTTCGTCACGCCGGTCGGCACGATCGGCCGCCACCAGACGTCCTGGCCGCGCGCCGGCAGCGAGAACGGCTTCGTCTTGACGATGAGGTCGGGCGCTCCGAACATCTTCTCGAACGGCCACTCCCTGGGATCAGGGAACGTCACGGGCGGCGGCAGATCGGCGCGATTGCCAAACGGCGCCCCGCCGTCCACCCAGCGCGCGATCGTCTGGATCTCGGTCTCGCTGAGCCTCAGGTCGTATTTCAGCTGCTGGAGGCCGACGTGCCGGTCGTAACGGTACGGCGGCATCTCGCCGGCCACGACCCGCTGCTTGATCGCCCGCGCCCACGGCCGCACTTCCTCGAAAGTCGTGAGCGACATGGGGCCGATGGCGCCGGGCTGGTGGCACTGCTGGCAGTTCTTCTGGAGGATCGGCGCGACATCGCGGGCGAAGGTCACCGGCGTCGCGTTTCCTCCGGCCTGCTGTGCGATGGCCGGCGCGGCTGAAGCCGCCACAATCGCCAGTGCGACGACTCCCACCCCGATGGCCCGAGACATCCAACCGGAATGCATCCTGGACATAAAGCGTACCTCGCCGACCCGATTTTACGGCCGTACCGCTGCCTTGGGAATAGGAAATTCAATGCATATCTGCCATCGCGGGACTGGTCTGACACACCTCACACGTGTTCCGCGCGCGCCAGCGCCAGGGCGCGCGCGGCCCACAAGAGCTCGTCGAAGAAGCGCGCGACCTGGTCGATTCGGCCCTGCTTCAGCGGGTTGAACAGCTCGAGATTTGGTGGGACGGGCTCGTTCATCACCGCCAGATAGACCGCGGTGGGGATGTGGATGGCCGAGCGGATGGGCCACATTCGCATCTCGATCGTCACCAGCCGCAGTTGCTCGATGGCGCGGGCCCCGCCGGTGCTGCCATAGCTGACGAACCCCACCGGCTTGTTGACCCATTCCGGGTAAATCGAGTCGATGGCGTTCTTCAGAACAGCGGGGTACCCGTGGTTGTACTCCGGCGTCACCACGATGAAGGCGTCTCCATCGGCGACGCGATCGGCCCACCGCTGGACGCTGGCGTTGCCGTATTGGCCCTTGCCCCACATCGGCGACATGGGCTCGTCGAAGAACGGCAGGGGGTAGTCGCGCAGATCCAGGCACTCGACGTCGACATCGGGCTGTGCCCGCGCCTCTTCGCAGATCCAGTGGGCCGGCTTGTCTCCGAAGCGTTTCTGGCGTGTTGACCCGAGAATGACCTTGATGCGTGTGGTCACGTCTGTCCCGCTCCTGGTCGGGTAAGGCGCTATGGCCGTGCGAGAAGTGCCGGCCAGTTCGCGATGACGGTCAGGCCGACGGGGGTTCGATCCTCCACGACGGCGTTGAAGAGAAACCTGGAACCGTCCGCGTCGGACGCGAATTGCGTGCGCGACCAATCGATGCCCACGGCCGGAGCCTCGAACAACCGAATCGGCGGCGCCGCACGCAGCGTGCCGGACTCGACGCTGACCGGTACGGCCATGAAGCCGCGATCCGGCGCGAGGTAGTAGAGCTCCTTGCCGTCGCGCCGCCACACCGGGGCGGTGCCGCCGTTGGTCGAAACCCGAATCTTCTGCCCAGCCGTCGGAAACGAGTCGACGTACACCTCGAACTGGCCCGATTCTTCCGAAATGTAGGCGACCCAGCCTCCACCCGGGAAGAACTTCATTGCGCTGAGCGTGAAGGGAGCCTGACGATAGAGGACCGGTTTGCCCTGTCCCTGCGCGGGCGTTGTCCACAAGCGCCAGCCATCCTGGGCGTCATAGAACGCCACGTCACCGTCGGACGACCAGTCGGTGGGCCACTTGGATTCGGCGCCTCCGACCACGACGGTGCCATCGCCGCCGCGCAGCGGTATCGCGACGAGGCCGCGCGTGCGGTACATGACGAGCACGCGCGCGCCATCGGGCGACCACACTGGCAGCGTGGCGTTGCCGTCCAGCGTGAACCGCGAGGCGCTCGCACCGCTCGCGAGATCGAGCAGCCAGACGTCGTAGTTGCTGGCCGTCGGATTCTGCCGTTCGACGGCGACTCGCCGTTCGTCCGGCGAGCGGGCGATCCCTGCTTGCCATGTCGGTTCACCCACTGTTGCCAGGTGCTTGCCGTCCCGGCCGAGCCATCGCAGCTGGGTGCGTGCCTGGAACGTGCCGCCCCACATCGCGACCGTCGTCCGGGACGCCGAGAACGCATAGCTCAGCGGCGTGCAACAACCATTGCCGACGCCGTCGGCCAGCGAGCGTGGCTCCCCCGTGGTGCTCATTTGCGCCAGATCGAACGGTTGGGCGAACAGCGTGCCTTGCCTCGCGAACAGGAGGTGGCCCGACGCGTACGCCGCCCGGGACCAGGCGTCCGAGACGCGGCGCACGTCGGGAGTGTCGAGCGATGCGACGTAAATCCCTTCACCCAGATCGTTCACGTTGCGAGAGGTGAACAAGTAATGACGGCCGTCAGGCAGGGCGTGGGGGAAGAGCCGCACCTGCCCCGGTGCGGTGCCGGGAACCAGTGTCGGCGGTCCGCCGGTTGCGGGAATGCGGTGGAGGAGACGGTTGCCGGAATCGAAGATGATCTCGCCACTTGCCGTCCACGTGGCGCCGTGTGATTCCGCCGCCCGCGTGAGCGCCTGCGGCGCGCTGCCGTCGACCTCCACACGAACCAGCTGGCCCTGCGCGAAGAAGCCGATCGATCGGCTGTCGGGCGACCAGAACGGCGCGGTTGTCACCGCCACACCCTCAGTCCCAGGTAACGGGCGCACCTCGGGGCCCTGGAGGTCCTTCAGCCACAGCATCGCCGTATGCGAGGGAGTCTCCGCCTTGAACACCACGTATCGGCCGTCCGGCGAGATGATCGGATCGGGCGACGGATCGAAGCCCCCGGGCGGTGGCAGGATCGACAGCCAGGATGTGACCGCCGCCGGAGCGGACCGCGATGACAGATACACCACTGTCGCCGTGGCCGCGATGGCGACGGCGGCTCCAACCATTGCCAGCACGCGCAGGCGGCTGCGGTTCGGGGAGGCCGGCGCGGACGTCGCTTCACGCT
This sequence comes from uncultured Acidobacteriota bacterium, assembly GCA_963825245.1. Taxonomy (GTDB): domain Bacteria; phylum Acidobacteriota; class Vicinamibacteria; order Vicinamibacterales; family CAVVIG01; genus CAVREM01. Next base: position 254,477 of record CAWGSJ010000002.1, on the reverse strand, counting down.
GCGCAGTCGTCCGCTCGAGCTCGGCGAGAAGATCACGAGCCGTCTGCCAGCGGTTCCCGGGATCCTTCTCCAGACACCGGCCGATCACGTACTCGACGCCCGGCGGCACGCCCGGTTGCAGTTCCCGGACCGGCGTCGGCGTATCGGTCATGATGGCCGTCAGCAGGCTCGCCGAACTGCGCGCTTCAAACGCTTTCCTGCCGGTCACCATTTCGTAGAGTACGCAGCCGAACGCGAACAGATCCGTACGCGCGTCGGCAGCCAGCCCCTCCAGCTGCTCTGGCGCCATGTAGTGGAGCGTGCCAAGCAGCAGTCCTGGCGCGGTGAGCTCCGACGGCTCCCGCCCCGGCGCCGCCGTGACCAACGCCGCGCCGGTCGACTTTGCCAGCCCGAAGTCGAGCAGCTTTGCCCCGGACTTCGTGAGCATGATGTTGCGCGGCTTGAGATCGCGATGGACAATGCCGCTGGCGTGGGCGCGGTGGAGCGCGGACGCAATTTGAATGGCAATCTGCAGGGCGTGCCCGGACGTGAGCGGTCCACGATCGATACGCTCAGCGAGCGTTTCACCCTCGAGGAACTCCATCACCAGGAAGTCGATACCGGCGTCGCTGCCGACGTCGTACAGCGTGCAGATGTGAGGGTGAGTCAGGGCCGCCACCGCGCGCGCCTCGCGCTCGAAGCGATCATGACCGCCGAGCGGCGCGTGTGGCGCCAGCACCTTGATGGCCACGGTGCGGTCGAGGCGCGTATCGCGCGCGCGATAGACCTCGCCCATGCCGCCCTGGCCGATGCGTGACGCGAGTTCGTATGGTCCGATTCGCCGGCCTGTGAGGTCCGGGCGCACGTCGCGACCGATCAGGGACGCCGCGGGGGTTTCGAGAAACTGCGCGGCGTGGTCGTGTGCCGCCAGCATCGCGACGACCTGCTCGCGGATAGCCAAGTCGCGGTCACACGCTTCATCGACAAACGACAGGCGCCGCTCGACAGGCCGGCTCAGCGCCGCTTCAAAGACTTCCTTGACTCGCTTCCAGTCTTCGGGACGCGGTGCCGTCATCTCGGGGTCGCCCGGATTCTAGCCGATGAATGCCCGGCTGTCGCATTCCGCGCACGTTGCGCTGGATCAGGCGCGCGACTAGTTCTTTGGGGGAACGCCGCGAATCATGCGCGCCACCGTCAGCAGCGCAAAGACCACCACGATGATCAGGATCAGTCTCGCCAAGCAATGCCGCCGCGCCAAACGCTCAGTACAGCTCCCGCCACGTGAAGAACAGCACGGCCGCGAATCCCTGCAGGGTCGCGAAGACCACCAGGATCGGGGTGCGATGACGCTCGGTCCGCTCGGCGAGCCAGATGAAGATCGGGAACAGCACCGACGTCATCCGCCCCATCGACGTGGCGCCGCCCATCAGCAGCGGCGGCAACACCATCACGGCGACGAGCGCGCCGTACGCGGGGCCGAGCCGGCGGGAAATCGGCCACACCAGCCCGAGCGCCAGCAGGGCGGCGGTGGTGTTCAACACGTCGATCGGCTGATCGAAGAGATAGCGCACGAGACCCGCGTCCCGAATGTACAGAAGGCGATCCGCGGCAAAGAGATGCAGGCCGCGATAGGCCCGCCCCCACGCCGCCTGTGCCTTGATCCAGACGAACCCGTCTCCGAACTGAATATAAAGGTAGAGCGTGAAGAGCAGCACGCCGGCGACTGGTGCCGCGACGGGCATCACACGGCGCAGCCGCTCGCGCACCGTCGTCGGCCACACCTGCCGGTCAAACGCCAGCAGGAGAATCGGGATCGCCAGCAGCCAACCGTTCGGCCGGATGAGGCCAGCGGCCAGGCCCCACAATGCGGCGGCCCCGAACCGCCGCTCGTGCATGGCCAGAAACACGGAACACGACGCGAGCAGGAACGGGCCCTCTGTGTAGGGCGCGCTGAAGTAGATGGCGAACGGATAGCTGGCGAGCAGCCACACACTGTCGGCAGCTGACCGCTCGTCCAGGTGGTGTCGCGCCAGGCGAAGGAACCGGGGGACTGCGAGCGCGAATGCCGCCAGGGCCACGACCCACGCCGCGTAGAACAGATGTCCGCCCATGAACCGGTTGACGAGATGGATGGCCAGCGGAAACCCCGGAAAGAAGACGACGCTCTGCTGGCGCAGCGGGTTGCCGTCGAAGGTGTAGCCGAATGCGGCAATCTGTGAATACCAGATGGCGTCCCATCGCGCAGGCAGATTGAGCAACGGGTTCTCGTATGGCTGGTACCCAACCGGTGCGGCGCTGCCGATCGTCGCAACGGCCAGCAGACCGATCAGGATGGGAGGAACGCGCGTCGCGAGGACGATCAGAGCGGCGAAACGCACGTCGACCCATGCCACACCGGTCTGGAGCCACTCGATGACGCGAGCCGGGAGCGGCGGCGTCCGGTAGAACGCGTGGCGCGCGGCGATCACGAGTGCCGCCCACATCGCCACGCGGGCGGCGGAAACAATCGAGATCCGGACAGGTCCGACGGCGAAACGTACGCCATCGCCCGGAATCAGCAGGACCGCCGTGACGAGGAGGCTGAGCGCCGTGGCGTCGAGCAGCCGCACCCACGTGGGTAGCCGTGCATGTGCGTCCGGCAGGGGCAGTCGATCGACAGCGACGGTCATTGAACAAAGTCGAGTTTACCGTTGCTCGCCAGAATTACGAACTCGACCGTTGGCGGTCAAGGAATGAAAGACACGGCGGTAAGATTCCGAAGATGTTGCGTTGGATCGGCCTGGCTGGAGTCCTCTGCGCATGTGTCGCCGAGCCGGTAGCGCAGACGCCCGCGCCATTCGAGGTGCACGAAGCGACAATTGCCGGCATCCACGCTGCCATGCAGGCGGGGCGGCTCACCTGCCGCGCACTGGTGGAGCAATACCTTCGCCGCATCGACGCCTACGACAAGAACGGTCCCGCCATCAACGCGGTCGTCGTGACCAACACGCAAGCACTGACACAGGCCGACGACCTGGATCGCCGCTTCAAGGCCGGTGGATTCGTGGGTCCGCTCCACTGCCTCCCCACGATCGTCAAGGACAACTTCGAAACCATCGGGCTGCAGAGCGCAAACGGATCGCTTGCGCTGGCGGGGTTCGTGTCGCGCAAGGACGCCTTCCAGGTCAAGCGCATCAAGGATGCCGGCGCCATCGTGCTGGCCAAGTCGAACATGGCGGAGTGGGCGTTCTCGCCGTTCGAGACGATCAGCTCGATTCTCGCCGGTTACACGAAGAACCCGTACGCGCTCGATCGCGTCACGGCAGGGTCCAGCGGCGGGACCGCCGCGGCGGTGGCGGCGAGTTTCGGTGCGGTCGGACTGGGCAGCGACACCGGGAACTCCATCCGCGGGCCGGCGTCGCACCAGGCGCTGGCCGGAATTCGATCGACGATGGGGTTGACCAGCCGCGCGGGCGTGATGCCGCTGTCGCTGCTGGCCGACATCGCGGGGCCGATCACGCGGACGGTGGAAGACGCCGTGGCGCTATTCCAGGTGGTCGTCGGCGAGGATCCCGACGATCCAGCCACCGCCGCCTCGCGCGGACGGCCGCGCGACAACTACGCCGCGGCGCTGCAACGCGATGGCTTGAAGGGCGCGCGCATCGGCGTGCTGCGGCAGGCATACGAGCGCGACACCACCGATCCCGAAATCGTCGCCTCGTTCATGGCGGCGGTCGAAGACCTGAAGCGCGCCGGCGCCACGATCGTCGATCCCGCGCACGTGCCGCTGGACGACGTCCGCCGCGCGCCTGACGCGGGGCCGTGCATGGGCTTTAAATACGACATCAACCGGTATCTCGCCTCGCACGGTGACCGGGTGCCGGTGAAGAGCCTGACCGAGATCGTCAAGTCGGGCCGGTTTCACCCGAGCGTGCAGCGCCGGCTCGAGCAGACGGAGCAGGGCCCTGAGAACGGCCCCGAAACGCCGGCGTGCAAGGCGGAGCAGGAGTATCGCGAGAAGGTCCGCCAGGCGGTCGTGCAGGTGATGGACGCCAGCAAGCTGGATGCATTCGTCTATCCCACGTGGAGCAACCCGCCGCGGCTGATCGGGGATCTCAACACGCCGGCCGGCGACAACTCGCAGTTCTTCTCGCCGACGACCGGGTTTCCGGCGATTCAGGTGCCGATGGGCTACACCCGCGGCGTGCTGCCGGCGGGGATCACGTTCTATGGCCGCGCGTGGTCGGAGGCGACACTGATCAGGCTGGCGTACGCCTACGAGCAGGCCACCCATCACCGCCGCCCGCCGGTGTCGACGCCGCCGCTCCGTTAAGGGCGGTTTCCAGTTCCCTCGAGCGATGTTTTATCACCACAATGGACACGAAGGACACCAAGGTAAGGTCCACACCAGAAGAGGTAAACGTCGACATGGATAACGAAACGCAGTGCCCGTTCTCGAGCAACGCACACAGCGGCAGATCGAACCGCGACTGGTGGCCGAATCAGCTGAATCTGAACGCCCTCCACCGCAACCACCCTGCAGGCGATCCGATGGGAGCGGCGTTCAACTACGCCGAAGAGTTCAAGTCTCTCGATCTCAATTCGTTGAAGAGGGACATCGCGACGGTGATGACGAACTCGCAGGACTGGTGGCCGGCTGACTTCGGCCACTACGGGCCGCTCTTCATCCGGATGGCGTGGCACGCCGCCGGGACCTACCGCATCCACGACGGCCGCGGCGGCGCGGGCTCGGGGCAGTTGCGCTTTGCGCCCCTCGGCAGCTGGCCCGACAACGCAAATCTCGACAAGGCGCGCCGGCTGCTCTGGCCGATCAAGCAGAAGTATGGCCGGAAGATTTCGTGGGCCGACCTGATGGTCTTGACCGGCAACGTCGCCCTGGAGTCGATGGGATTCAAAACGTTCGGCTTCGCCGGCGGGCGGGAGGATCGCTGGGAGCCCGAGCAGGTCAACTGGGGATCCGAGGCCACATGGCTCGGCGACGAGCGCTACAGCGGAGACCGGCAACTCGCGAACCCCTTCGGCGCCGTGCAGATGGGCCTCATCTACGTGAACCCGGAAGGACCGAACGGTAGTCCGGACCCGAAGGCCGCCGCGCGAGACGTTCGGGAGACGTTCCGACGCATGGCAATGAACGACGAGGAAACGGTGGCGCTCATCGCCGGCGGCCACACCTTCGGCAAGACGCACGGTGCGGGCCCGGCGACACACGTCGGCCGCGAACCGGAGGGCGGCAACCTCGAGGAGCAGGGCTTCGGCTGGAAGAGCAGCTACGAATCCGGCAGCGGGGCCCACGCCATCACGAGCGGTATCGAGATCACCTGGACGACGACGCCGACCAGGTGGGGGCACGACTACTTCAAGCACCTCTTCGAGTACGACTGGGAGCTGACCACGAGTCCGGCCGGCGCGAAGCAGTGGACGCCTAAGAACGGCGCCGGCGAAGGCACAGTCCCGAACGCTCACGACCGATCGAAGACGATCGCTCCGGGGATGCTCACGACCGACCTCGCGCTGCGCGTCGATCCAGCCTACGAGAGGATCTCGCGGCGGTTCTACGAGAACCCGCAGGAGTTCGCGGACGCCTTCGCGAAGGCGTGGTTCAAGCTGACGCACCGCGACATGGGTCCCATCTCGCGCTATCTGGGCCCGGAGGTTCCCAGGGAGCCGCAGCCGTGGCAGGACCCGGTTCCGGCGGTGAATCACGAACTGATCGACGCGAAGGACATCGCCGGGCTCAAGACCAGGATCCTCGCATCGGGACTGTCTGTCTCCCAGCTGGTTTCGACCGCCTGGGCGTCCGCGTCGTCATTCCGCGGCACCGACAAGCGCGGTGGCGCCAACGGCGCCCGCATCCGCCTCGCGCCTCAGAAGGATTGGTCGGTCAACAATCCACCGGAGCTGGCGAAGGCGCTGAAGACGCTGGAGGGGATTCAGAGGGAGTTCAACGACGCGCAGCTGGCGGACAAAGACGGTCTCGCTTGCCGACCTGATCGTGCTCGGCGGATGTGCGGCCGTCGAGCAGGCTGCGAAGAACGGCGGATACAACGTGCAAGTGCCGTTCACGCCGGGACGCACCGATGCGTCGCAGGAGCAGACCGACGTGGAATCGTTCGCCGTGCTCGAGCCGGACGCAGACGGATTCCGCAACTTCGTGGGCAATGGACACGAGGTGCCGGCCGAGCATTTGTTGATCGAGCGGGCCTTCAGGCTGACACTGAGCGCGCCCGAGATGACCGTGCTGGTGGGCGGCCTGCGTGCCCTTGACGCGAACACGTCGCAGTCGAAGGTCGGCGTGCTGACCAAGCGGCCGGGGACCTTGACCCACGACTTCTTCGTGAACCTCCTTGACATGGACACGGAGTGGGTGCCGACGTCTGGAGCGGCGGAAACGTTCACGGGCCGCGGCCGTGCGAAGGGCGACGCCAGGTGGAAAGCCAGCCGCGTCGACCTGGTCTTCGGCTCGAACTCCGAGCTTCGGGCCCTCGCGGAGGTCTACGCGTGCGACGACGCTAACGAGAAGTTCGTCCGCGACTTCGTGGCCGCATGGGGCAAGGTCATGAATCTCGATCGCTTCGACGCCCTTCAGCGCTGACCGGGCGTCGGCTTTTCGCGATCCGAAATCCGGTACAGCTTGGACGCCGTCCTGATGATGAGGCTGTCCTCAGTGAGGAAATGATCTCGGCCTGCCGCAAGTGGGCGTTGCTGGAGGCTGAACAACCGGGAGCGCGCCATGGCTGAACAGAAGACACTTTCGCGTCGAGGCTTCGTCAAATCGGCGGCCGCCGCCGCTGGTGCAGCTGCACTGCCGGGGCGTGCCTTGGCGCAAGTGTCGTCAGCGCAGACCGTGGCTCCCGCCGCACCTTTGTCGCTTCGCAATCTCTCGCAGTTCCCGGGGCTCAGCCCCCGCGGCGCGGGTTGGCTTCGATTCCTCTGGGAGAAGGCGACGACGAGAGACGACTGGAGCGCGGCGGGAATTCCGCATCCATGGTGGGATCGATACACCGCACCCGTCGTCTTGAGCTACGGCCGCTTCGATCTCTCGTTCTCCGCCTACGGTCTGCTGCTGATGGCGGATCAGACGCCGGCGTGGCGAGAGGTCTACACCCGGATTGTGGACGAACTGGCCAGTCGCTACCCGACGCACTGGGGCGCTATCGACTGGTTCACGCAGATTGGTGATGACCCCAAACGGGCGAACTATCCGCCAGCCATGATGGCCGGGATCCCCGAGGCCCTGCGCGGGAAGTACAACCGCATCGGATGGACCGCGAATGGCATTCAGCCGTGGGGGCTGCAGTCCGACCCGATCAGTGCTGATGGCTACTTGTTCTTCCGTGCATGGTTTCTCTTGCTGCTGGCCACCTACAAGTACGTCTCGGGTGACGACAAGTGGGCGCAGCCCTTCAAGGTGACCGGCTACCACGACGAGACGTTCGAGTGGGATACCCATCGCATTGCGGAGCGCCTCGAGGCGCAGTATCGCGCGCATCCCGAAGGGCCGCAGTGCGAGAACACCAAGATCTGGGTGTTCTGCAATACGGCCGGCGGACTCGGGATGCATCTGTACGACAAGGTCTTTGGCAAGAGTACACATCGCGCCTTCGAGAATTTCCTCGGCTACGCGCGCGAGAACTACATCAGGGTGGGCACCGACGGCCGTCTGCAGTCCGTCACCAGCTTCTACGACCCGATCGAGAAGTTTCACAGCGGCGGCGGCGTCGCCGGCGGGCTCGGAACCGCACACCTGATGCAACCGCAGAATCCCGAGCTCGGTCGGCTGCTCTACGATGCCGCGGCCAACGCATTGGGGTGGCGAAATGCGACCGGCGACGTGAGGGCCAATACCACCGGGCTGGTCATGGCCAGGGAAATGGGCGACGACGTGGCGTACAAGCGTCTGCGCGAGGCCGCCGAGCGCGAGTACGAGCCCAGGTTCTTTGGCGAACACCAGGAGCAGTTCGGCTGGTTCTTCAACAACAAGGAGGGATTCCCTCGCGGCCAGAGCAGCGCGATGTTGATGGCGGCCGAGATCGGCGGACCCGGCGACTGGACGCGCGCCTTCGCGGCGCCGCATCTGGACAAATACACCGCGCCCACGGTCGAAGGCATCGAGTTCCCGTCCCTCGGCGTCTCGCAGGCGTGGAACGATCGGGCCACCGGCACATTGCATGTCGTGACCTATGCGGCGGCTCCCGACAAGCGAGGGGCTGCGACGAGGTGGCGCGTGACGAATCTGCCGAGCACAGAGAACCTGACCGCTCGGTTGAACGGACAGCCCTTCAACCGCTTCTCGGCGGTGGGGCCGCGAACGATTGAGATCACGTCCACGATCGACGCGCACCAGTTCGAGATTGTGACCGGATACCGGGGCGACGGGACGCGCGCGGAGGCGGAGCCGCCTGCGCGGCCTCGCACGGCAGCCGCGGCGTCGTTGCTTGCATCAACCGACGGTGACCAGCCAGGCCCGAACCCGGTTGCGGTCGGTCCAGGGTGCCCCTGCTGTCCGTCGGCCTGACTTATTGGGGATCGGATGTCACCGGACCAATCTCGTCGCGGGAGCGTGTGAATGCGGCAAGCAGCTCGATGGCACGTTGGCGCGATCGTTCTCGCGGTGTGCTTGGGATCGATGGCCAATGTTTTCGCCCAGTATTCAGGCTGGCTGATCCCCGAGGACGGCAAGACCGAGAAGAGTCCAGGTCTGGGACATCGTCGAGCACCTGAAGGTCCTTCGAACACCCGTCAGGTAGTCGTGACTACGTCGAGGCGAAGTCACGTTTGAGACGAAGCTCAGAGCCCCGGCCGCGTTTCGGCTCGCTGGCCGCCGGCGTTGGGACCGCCTACCTGTAGCTTGTATCCATCGGGGTCGAGGAAATGCACGCGGTCGTCCTCGACATCGGGCACGATGCCTTGGGATCGAAGCCGGTCTGCCGCCTCCTTGGGGTCATACTCCGGAACGGTGAAACACACGTGATCCATCTGAGGCTGCGCCGCCTTGAACAGATTGAGCACGTGCGGCCCGCACGCCATCAGGCGAGGAGACTCCACAGCGCTCGGAATCCGTGTCATACCGAGGTGTTGCTCGTAGAAGGCTTGTGAGCGATCGAGATCCGTGACCCGCAGCGCCAGGTGATTGAGACCGAGGGCCTGGAACGTACCGCGGCGCTGCTGAGCACCAGCGATTGCTGCGCTTCCAGAAGCTGCGGCCGCGACCAACGCGCTCAGTCTCCACACGAGCTCACGGCGCGATATTCGGCCGGCAGCGAAGTGCTCCACCATCGAAGTGATGTCGCTCATCGTCCATCGTCCTCCTGGAGGATGCGGCCAATGCGGCCGCGCGCGGCGTCGACGCGCGCGGCCGTGGGACAAGAACCGCCTACGGAGTCAGACGACGCATGAGAGTCAGGGAGAAGCCCACCACAAGCAAGAGGACGCTGGCGAGCCCGACCAATGGCCACGAGCTTGCCGTCTTCGGCAGCGTCCTGGCTGATTGAGACGGCGCCGCAGATGCGGACTGGGTTGTCGCTGTCGACGACTGCGGCGGCTTTGCGGTCGACGACTGCGCCGCAGTTGTTGGCTTTGCTGTCGCAGGTGCTGGCTTTGCTGTCGAGGAAGCGCTTGCTGCCGAGGCCGGAGGTGCCCCTCCCGCGGTCGCGGCCGCGGTCGGAACGGTCGCCCGCACTTCCTGCTCGGTCATGACCCGCGGCGGCCCTGCCGTGATGAACGTCGCGCTCAGCTGATCGCCTTCGCGGAGCTCCGACAGCTGCACCGGTTTGCCATCGCGAAAAATCTTGATGCCGCGTTTGTCCACTTCCCCTTGCGTGAAACTCCGGACGCCCTCGGGGGTGCGTACGATGATGTTCGCACTGGAGCGGACGACGACGGTGCCGCTCTTCACCTCGGTGACCGTCACCGGCGTGACCGTCGTCTTTGTGGTGATGGTGGCCGTGCCTTTCATGCCCGGCTTCAGTTCGCGGACGGACATCGGCTTCCCGTTCACGATGAAGCGAAAGTCATCGGCAACGGTCAGCTCCCGCGTGCCTTCCGGAAGCCGGACGACCAGCGTGTTGCCGTCCACCGCGAGCACTTCGAAGCTCTTGGTGTCGCTCGTCGTCGCCGTCTGCTGCGCCTGCGAGACGGCGGCCGTCAGACAGACGATCGCCGCCGCCAGGGCGACCCGAGTGATTGCACGTCTCATAAGGCTCTCTCCATTCCTGAGCGCTCTCCGCGAGGGTTTGCGATTTGACTGGGAAGAAGCGGCAACGCGCCCGCCTGCGCGTGAGGCGCCACGCGCACGGCCCGGACGATGAACCGTTGGGGGGCAGAGCCGACGAAGTAGAAGGGATAGCAGGTGACCAGTGTCAGCGCGCGCGTCGGCGTCGGATCGAGCACCGAGACATCTTCCGGATTGACGATCCAGGTTCGCTCGACGCGAAAGACGTCCTTTCCCTGAGCCGTGTCGAGCTCGATCACGTCGCCCGGGGCGATGTCCTTCAGTCCCCTGAAGAAGCCGTCGCGGTGACCGGCGATGCCGAGGTTTCCGTCGGTGCCCGGCAGCGCCGTACCCTCGATGTGCCCGAGAGCACGGTCGAGCGTGCGGTCGTCAGTGCCAGGCAGCACCGCTACCTCGAGTCGCAGCTTCGGGATTCGAAGCACCGCGAGGGGATCAGGAGCCGGCTCGAGAAGCGCCTTCTGCCAGGCGCTCACGCGTGTAGGCGCCCACAGGGACTGGTCCGGCGCGGTGGGGGCGAGGGCGAAATGCTGCAGCTGCTCGAAACGCTCGAGATCGTGCCGCGTCGCCCGGGCCACGCCCACCTGGAACGCGCCCCACCACACCACGCCCGCGAGGCCGAGACCCCAGCTCGCGAGCTCGGTAAACAGCAGAAGCCGGTGACGACACATTCGGAACAACCTCGGACGACCGGCAGGCGGCAAGCCTCGTACCGCGTGCGGGACGGCCGACGCTGCTGGATTCGTTGAGATTTCCCCGATAACGTCGACCTCACACGGTCGTGCGCGTGCGACGCGCGCCATTCATCCGACCTGATAGAGGGCGTCCGGAATACCGGAGCCATACGGCTAAGCTGGATTTCGCCGCATCGCGGTGCGGGCGAAGCGAAATTCCGCTGGCGCCGCTCCGGCAAAGTTCGACGGCCTCGAAGTCGATGCGTCGCGGCGACGAGACGCGCCTGCCGATGAGGCATCGCGCGAAGACATCGATCACAACGCCACGCAATAAGCCTGCGGCAAACATCTTGCTCGGGCGCCCACCCTGCGAACCTCATACGCGTCTGGCCGGCACGCAGGGCCAGTGACGAAGGAGGACAGAATGGCGCGGACTGGAGTGGCTGCCCTCTGCCTTGCGGTCTTCATTGGAAGCGCCAGCGTGGCATACGGCCAGGACGTCGTGATCACGACCAGCGGAGACAGGTTGGTTGGCGAGATCAAGAGGGTCGAAAAGGACGTCCTGACGCTCGAGACCGCGTATTCGGATTCCGACTTCAAGATCGAGTGGGGCGACGTCGCCGGCCTCGAAAGCAAACGCCAGTTCATCGTGGAGACATTCGACGGAAGGCGCCTCACAGGCTCGTTGAGCCTGGACCCGGACAAGAAGCCGGTCGTGCAGATCGCCGGAACGAGCGTGCCGCTGGCGGAGGTGGCGGTCGTGCAGCCGTTCGAGCGGGCGTTCTGGTCGCGGTGGGACACGGCGCTGGACTTTGGCTACAGCATGACGCGAACCAACTCGGCGACACAGCTCTCGCTCGGGACGAACATCTCGTACCGCGACGAGCGCTATGTCGACGTCATCTTCGCCAACATCTTCGACAGCTCGCAGGACAACGCTCCCGACACCAAGCGGTGGGACCTCGGGAACGACTTCCGCCGCCTGCTTGGCAGCCGGTGGTACGCCAACACCACGCAGGACTTCCTGAACAGCGAAGAACAGGGGCTGGACCTGCGGACGACGATCGGTGGAGGTGGCGGCCGGTACGTTCTGCGCTCGTCGTCGCAGCACCTGGCGCTCGGGGCGGGGCTGGCGTGGACCAACGAGAACTACACCGACCCGACGCTGCCGAACAAGGACTCCGCCGAGGCCTATTTCGGGTCGGAGTTCATGACCGAGAAGCTGAAGATCACCGACCTCATCACGCGGCTCACGTACTATCCCAGCTTGACGATTGACGACCGGTACCGGCTGGTCTACCGATTCGATCTGGACTTCAACTTACCGGGAGACTGGTATTTGCGGTTCGGGCTCTTCGACAACTACGACAGCCAGCCGCCGGAGGGATTTTCCAAGAACGACTACGGCTGGTCGAACAGCTTCGGCTTCAAGTTCTGAGGCTAGCGCCACGACGCTCCTCCCAACCCCTGTGAATCGGGAATATGGGCAAGCGCGACGTCTTCGCGAAAGACATAGACTTTTTCCACGGTGCGATCGAGCAGGTCCTGTTCATGACGAAGCGCAGGGATCCGCGGCTCGGGCAGGCTCAGCAAGACGTTCTCGATCATCGCGCGCATGCGTCGCGCAACCTGGAGGTTGCTGGCACCGTAGTGGCGGATCTCCGTGAACGTCAGCTGCACGAAATCGGTCCAGTTTGGTGTCCGGAAGAATACCCTGAGCTGCCCGTCTCGATCGAGTATCCGCTCGTTATGGAGATCCCGATCCCCTACCGCGCGCAACAACCGCTGAAGCTGGTCGAGGGCGATGACGGCGGTGGTCGGGTCGTTGATCGCTGGCGACAACGCTTTGATCGCGATGTCGACGATGACGCGAACTGCGAAGGTCGAGTCCTGCTCGATGGTGCGCTCGCGCCCGAATGCCACTTGACTGTGCAGACGGCGTTCGTCGACCTTCATCGCCCCCTTGCCTCGCAGCAGGAACAGCGGATCGCCCTCCGCGACGAAATCGCCGACGCACGGGACTACTTCGATGATCACGTCCGCCTTTTTTGCTTCCGCGACCAGCGTTTTCACGTTGACGGCGATGACGATCGCCGAACTATGACTATGTAAGACCGTCCGTTCCGGCGGGCCGCGCCTTTCCAGCGGTTGCGTGGCAATAGTCGAGGGGCCGATCGGATCAGGATAGACGTCATCGATCACCTTGAGGCCTTGCCGGGCGATTCGCCACACGATATTGACCGGGCGCAGCAGCCGCGCCGCGTGATCAATCAGGAACATGAACACAATCACGCTGATCAGCGCCAGGATTCCCGTAAGGCTCACCAGGAAACGGGGAATCGTGTCGATTCTGGTTTTGACCGAAATGGCAAGCAGCAACACGTAGACGAACAGGCCCACCGACCGACGGATCGCCTTGTCGCGCAGCAGCGTCGTCGCGATGATGCGAGGAGTCAACTGGCCGCTTGCCACCTGGATCGCCACAATCATCGAGCTGAAGGTAAAGACGATGAATGCAATCGACGACGAGATGGCGTAGTCCGCCAGGGCGATCGTTCCCTCCCTGTCGACGACGAACCCGGGAATCCACCCGAAATCCAGCTGGTATACATACGCGATTCGGAATGTCGCTTGCTCGAGTAGCAGCGCTAACACTGGCGCGGTCCAAATCGCAGACAGGAGGTAGCTCTTGATTGCGTAGCGAAGGCTCCAGTTCATTTGAGTGTGCAAGCCTACCCAATCGCTCTCGATGATGTCAGCAAGGAACGCATCAATAGGTTTCTCGGGGTCGCTCGCTCCGATGCCAGCGAGGTGCAGGTTCCCTCCGGCCCGTCGGAGGCAGCAGACGACGTGCTCTTTGTCGCCCGGCGAGAGCGCACGCTAGAATCAACGGCCTACCGAAACCACCACGCCTGCTTCCCGCTCCTCGCGCGGATTCGGGCGTGCAGGAATGAACATTGCTTAGGCGCCGGGACCGCACAGTACGGGTAGGTCTGCCCCCCGTGCGTTTCAGCGTTCTCAATCGACGTAGGAGTGGCGATGCACTCGCACCGATCGCGCGGCGTTTGTGTGATTACCGGCAGTTTGCTTCTCAGCCAAGTTGCCGTCACACCCGCGATGGGTCAGCAGCCTGCGACCACGGCCCGGGGGTGCGAGGAGCTGTTTCAGGCGCCCGGCGTGGCATGGCGAGGCAGCAACGGGACGATGACCCTCGAGCAGCTCGCCTCGTACGTCGCGCCCGTTCTCTGGTTCTCGCCCGACGAGCCGACGCTGCAACGGCGCAGCGGACGGGACATCCGCATCCCGACGACGCTGCCATTCGAGCAGAAGGCCGATGCGCCGGTCCTCTACTATCAGGTCACTGCGATCGACACGCTTCCGGGCGAGAAAGCCGCCACGGTGCAAACCGACCGCACCAACAAGGGGCAATCGGTCGTCGACTTCGACACGGTCACGGCGCTTCGCATCAAGTACACCGCCTATTTTCCCGAGGAATCGGGCGTCGGCCAGCACCTGCACGACATCGAGCCTACGGAAGTTCGGGTGGTGGTTGGCCGCGCCAATGGCATGCTGGCAAGAAATCAGGGATTCGTGTGCGATGCCTCGGACTACCTGATCGTGGTGATCCGCGTCACCGGCGAAGCGCACGGCAATCCCTGGTATTACAACGTCCTGCTGGTTGACACCGATACGCGGCTGCCGATTCATGTGCTCGTCGAAGAGGGCAAGCACGGGATGGCCACCGACAAGAACGCCGACGGGTACTACACGCCCGGCTACGACGTGAGCGTCCGGACCAACGACGCCTGGGGTGTGCGCGACACGATCCGCGGCGGTTCGCTCCTGAGCGGCAAGTTCGAAGGATGGATGGCCAAGGTGCGCCGGCCAGAGCACCGCGTGCTGCCGCCGTTACCTTCGGACAGCCCGCTGCGAGAGCGACTGCTGAACCGGAGCGGCGAGGCACCCGACAACGCGGTCTACGAACTTCGGCCGTACCCGTCGTCGTCACTCGCGAACGATCGGCTCCTTCACCAGAAGATGGTAGAGAAGGAGACGAAGAACTGGCCGGTCGTTCAACCCCGCGCGTCCGTCGGGCCGATCGTCGAGGCGATCAGCGAGGGGCGCGAGCTCAAGCCGTTCTCCGTCGCCTACCGCTACGACGGAACGGCAGGCTTCGCCGCTGCGTTTCCGCTGCTCATCGTCAAGAACGTGTCGGAGCCATTGTCGGGCGGGTATCTGGTGAACCGTCTGTACACCAGCGACAAGAACCTTCGCGACTGGGGCTGGATGGTGATGTACACGCCCTCCGGATCGCGTTGGTTCGACCAGTACATGGCCGGTGGCATGGACGTCAACCGTTTCGAGAACGAGGACGGCACCACCGGGAAGACCCGCGCGTTCGTGGTCGAGGCCGGCTTCAAGCTCCGCTTCAGGGCGCCGAATCGCATCCTCGGTTCGATCACGAACTTCTGGGGCTTCCGCGCCGGCGTGAAGAACGTTGGCGCCTTCGACATCGACCGCTTTTCTTACATCATTGAGATCGGCGCTGGCGTCTGGTAACGCCCGCGCTCTGCCGTGGCATCGCCCACGGCGGCTTGAATTGCACCTACAGAAGCCGCGATCGTCGCGTCAGGGCATACCCGATCACGCCGGCCACTGCGGCGACCGCGAAGCCGGCGAACACGTCGACCGCGTGGTGATATCTGAGTATACACGCACGCCACGCTGAGTCCCACTGCGATCAGGCCCATCAAGAGCGCGGCCTTGCGATCCGTGGCGTACAGGCCGAACGTCAATGCCCACGTTCCGGAGACGTGCGCGCTCGGGAAGCATCCTCCCGAGACCGCTGCGCCCGCCATGATCAGCTTCAGCACGGGTGTGAAAATCCAGCCGCCGAACGGACGAAGGCCCGCCATGACCTCGGGATGTTCCCACGGCCCCCGGCGCGGGCAGGAACGGGTACCACACGTAAGACAGGAAGAAGCCCAGCATCATGCACGTCATCGTCGTCTGGAACCCACGCCCAGGAGTTCCGCGGCCACGGCGGTCGCCGTTCCACGCGATGACGATGCCGCCGATGATCAGGATGTAATACGAGAAGTGGAAGGCGTGCATGATCTCGTCGAGGACGACATTGCCCGCCTGCGAGAGCATCACGGCCGGAACGCCGCCGAACAGCATGCGGTCGGCGTCGAAGAGATACTGGTCGAACCAGTAGGGGGCGCCCGCCGCCGCCGCGTTGACCGTGAGCGACACTTCCTCGAAGAACAGGGTCAGCAGCAGCGCCGGATACGTGTATCGCAGGAATCGCAGCGTCGACCTCGCGGAAGACCGCCAGCGCGACTCACCCGCGCGCGGCTCCTCCCACGCCGCTCCTCTGGGAGGCAACAACAGAAGGCCGATGACAAGCGCGGCGTGGCCCATGAGGATGTAGGGCCACTGCGGCACCGCCCACACGACGGCAACGAGCGCGACGAACATCGCGTACAGGACGACCGCCCAGTCGAGAGCAGTCCAGGAAGCCGTGCGTGCTGCGACGTAGCGGCGATCGTCCGCCGCCCGAACCGCGACATAGCGCGGGCAAACTCTGCGTCACCGAGGCTATTGCGCATTGAACGACTTTCCGGAACCGCTCGGGTAGATCGTGACCTTCACCGTGTCGCCATCGAGCCACCCTGGTGTGGCGTAGACCGACATCGCCTTCGTCACCGGATCGACGAACAATCCCGCCGCCGCGTCGAGGCTGCAGAATCCATCCGTGCAGCGGAGCATCCGGTTTGCCACCTTGGTTACTGTCGGCATCTCCAGAATCGGATCGACACCCTCCGTCATGGCCCTCGGGAACACGCACTTCGTACAGGTCCGCGTAGTCGCGCCCGGGAAGGATCGTGTGCGGCCCGATGCGGTTGTGGAAGCCGACGAGATACAGGCGTCCGTCCGCCTGCCGGATGAAGTTGATGGTCTGGAAGTGGTTGAACGTTCGATCCTGATCGGGGCGCGCTGCGACACCGGAGACGCGCCACGTCACAGGCTCCGGGAGGAACCCGTCGTCCAGCACCGTCGAGCGGGAGAGATAGAAGTCAAGCCGGAGCGGCAATCCGTCGAACGCGGCGAGCACCGCAACGAGATAGTGTCCGTTGGGAAGTCGAGTCAGAGCCGTGGCGCGACGCTTTCCGACCCGGCCGCGCGATCTCGACGGGCAGCCGCCGGGGCGACTCCGGTTCCGCGAGGTCGTAGAACACCACCTTGGCGACGCGCGGCGAGCCCCCGTGCATCGGCACCGCCAGAATCGATCCCAGCATGCTGAGTCCGCCCGCATGCCCCAGCAACATCATCAAGTTGGACCCGCGCCACCACCTCGCCATCGCAGCCGGACGATTGCGGATCGTCCTTCGCGAGACGGACGATGAAGAGATCCGCCCCGTTCCTGTTGGACCCCGAGATCGCCAGGTAGTCGGGCTGGGGCAGCCGTTGAATGCCTTGAAAGTGATTCCGCAGACCAAAGAGGAAATTGGTGAGGGTCGTCCGGTACTGCGGTTTTGGAATCAGCCCGCTGGCGCACGCCGTGACGTGCGCGCCGCGGGTTTCGATGCGCGAAAACGCCGCTTCCACATCGTCCAGAACTGGTGGATTGGTCGAGCTCGGCTGCTGCGCCAGCGACGTTCCACGGCGATGGCGGCGAGCAACACGAACAGCACGGGCAGGCTGACCCGGCAGAAAACTGCCGGTTTTGCGCACTTTCTCCTCAAGAACAGTTGTCCTCTCTCCTTAATGCGAATTCCGGGGGCGAAGCGGCTCAGGCCCGGCAGGGCGGCGTCAGAACGGGAACTTCAGGTAGATTCGGACGCCTGAGAGGCGGCCGAACTGGTAGCCAGCGGCCAGCCAACGCAGCGGGATTATCCAGATGCGCAGATCGGGCGCGGTCGAGAAACTCAGTCCAGCTTCGAATTGCCCGCGAAGCACGATTGTTGGCTGGTTTTCTCTTTCCAGCTTCCAGCCCGTCATAGACGCGGCCGATCACGTAGATGCCTCCGCGCGCCTGCCCGCCGCGCACGGAGAAACCCAGAGGAACCTGCACGTCGGTCCCTCCTTCAAAACTCACGTATCGAGCGGCCGAACCGGCGAGTGCCGGCGCCTTCCGTCCGGCAATCAGTGCCGCCATAAGTGAGGTGCAGTCTCTTCAGGTCCGCGACGTTCTGCGCGCGCACACCCGCGCCGTAGAACACTTTCGAAGAATCACCGCTTTTCCCGAATCCGACTTCGCCGAACGGACGCACCAGCGTGCGGCTGCCCACGGGAATCTCGACCTCGAGGCCCGGAATGATGGCCGCGATGCGTAGCTTGTCGACGAAGCGGCCGATGTCTGACACTCCCGTGATGCGCAGTGAACTCAGCGACACCGGAAGGGTGACCCGCAGTCCCCACGGATGATCGTCCAGGCTGCGCAGATGAAAGGAGAACGGCAGGCGATACAGCTGGACGCCTCGGACCTCGACGTCCGGCGCGGACGCTACCTCGTCGCGATTGGCGAGGAGCAACGGATCCAGCCCCTGATCCTGCGCCGCGGCCGGCCATGCCGCGAACAACAAGAGAACCAGCGCACCAGCGGCGCCGCGCCGCCAGCATCGCGCGACCTCCACCCGCCGGGCGCCGGCGCCAGGACTTCTCATCGACTGAGAGACCGCATCACGATTGCGGAGTCGTTGCCCCCGAACCCCAGCGACGTCGATACCGCGCAACGTACCGGGAAATCCCTGGCTTGATTGGCGACGATGTCGACCGGACACTCCGTGTCCGTCTCGGCGTGGTGGATGGTCGGAGGAATCACGCCGCGCGCAACCGTGAGCGCCAGAACAGCGGCCTCGACGGCCCCCGATGCGCCCAGGCAATGACCGATCATGGATTTGATCGACGTTACCGGCAGGTGCAACAGGCGATCGCCAAGCGCTCGCCTGAAGCCACGCGCCTCGGCCGTGTCGTTCTGTGGTGTGGCCGTCCCGTGAGCGTTGATGTGATCCACCTGGTCGGCGTTGATCTCACCAGCGGCGAGAGCGAGGGCGATGACGTTGGCGATCGTCCGTCCGTCAGGCTCCGGGGCCGTCGGGTGAAAGGCTTCGCAGGCGAGCGAATGGCCCGCGAGCTCCGCGTAGACGTGCGCGCCGCGTCGACGGGCATGGTCCAACGCCTCGAGCACGAGTATCCCGGCGCCCTCGCCGATATTCATCCCGTCGCGGCCACGCGCGAAGGGGCGACAGGGCTCCGGATCCATCAGCCGCAGCAGGTTGAAACCCGTGAAGGTGAGGCGCGCGAGCGCATCGGTGCCGCCGGCGAGCACCACATCGGCACGACCATGACGTATCGCCTCGGCGCCCCGACCGATGGCAATCGTGCTCGACGAACAGGCGGCGACAATGCAACCGCGCGGGCCCTCAAAGCCGAACTGCGTCGCCACCGCATCGACCGGCGTGCTGAGAAAGTGATTCCAGACGTCGGAAGGCCGGGTGTGCTCGATGCCGGACGCGATCCAGGTCCGGTAGAAGTCCTCGTTGCGCAGCAGATCGCCAGTCCCTGCGCCGAAAAAGATGCCCACCCGGCTGGCGTCGACCGCGCTGTCCGCGATCCCCGCGTCGTCTACGGCCTCCGCCGCCGCGCAAATGCCAATCCGGTCCGCGCGCGAATAGCGCCGGCGGCTCAGCGAGCCGAGACGCGCATCGACGGCGTCGATGTCGACTTCGGCGGCGATCCTGCTGCGGTAGCCATCGGTGTCGAAGATCGTGACCGGCCGGACCCCACACTCTCCCGCCACCATCCGCTGCCACGTCGCCTCGCGCGTGGCCCCGAGGGCGGTCACGAGTCCGATCCCGGTGACGGCGATGGCTGGGCTCATTCAACTGGTCCCTGCGGCGCGCGTGGCATGTCGACCGTGCAGTGAGTCAATTCAGCGGCTTGAGGAGCAGCACCTGGAGTGTCGCTGACCCCAACCCGCTGTAGCGGTCCGGCAGCACGGCTTTGCCGAGCTCCGCGCGAAGAATGGTATTCCACGGCGCGCGAAGGTTCACGGCGGCGCCCGTTCCCAGGATCGGCTGCCAGTCCTGAACCGTCGTCTGCTCGCGACCCCAGGCATGCTCCAGGAAAACATCCAGCCGGTAAATCTCGAAAATGTTGAGCGAATAGGATCCGCGCACCATGGCCAGCTCGCCAAACCGCACGCCGGAGGCGGGGACGCCGTGAATGCGGGTGTCGTCGAACATTCCGAACTGGTACTGCACGAACCGGTCGAGGTTCTTCCCCCCGAACCACGCCCCGTTGACGTAAAGCTTCTGGAACGGACCGATGAAGACGTTTCGCGACACCCCGACGCTGTACTTGGCATAGGTCGGTGAGGTCGTCATGCGTGCGCCGCCGGCCTGGGGCTCACCCCACTCGTCCCAGTGAGCCCGCGCGAACCAAGTGCCGTTCAGCGTGATGTTGTATCCGCCGCGACGGTACTCCCAGGCGCCGCCGACGCCATTGGTCAGCGTGCTCGATGGCGGCTCGAAGGTTTCCGCCGTCGTCGTGTCGCGGATGTAGGCGTCGAAGCGGAACTGATACTGGAGCGTCGCCTTCTGGAAGGGCGATGCCTGCCATCCAAGATTGAGCCCGGTGGACATCGGCCAGGTCAGCACCCGTTGGGACTCCAGTTCGCCGCCTGGGCCGTACAACCGATCGCTCGAAGGTACGGCGATCGCGAAGAAGTCCAGGCTGGCGTCCAGCACCGTCGAGCCGAGCTTTGGTCGCTGGAGGTTTCCGGCGGCGAGCACGCCGCCGAAGAGCAGCGCGAACTGCGCGTTCTCCGATCCGCCGAGTCTGAAGTTCAAGTAGTTGAGCCCGAAAATCGGCAGCGGAAACGCGTAGGACGGATCCACGTACACCCCCATCGCCAACGCCCTGACCTGGGACGTCTGGCGCTCGCTGATGACCCGCGACTCTCCCTCCTTCACGTAATGGCGGAGTCCGCCGTCAGTCTCGCGGAACATGATGCGATCGCTCGCTCGCGCGGCGGTGCGCTTGGCATCGAACTCGGCGTCGTTCACCATGAAGTCGCTGAAGGCGACTTCCTTTTCAACCAGGAGGTTCCGCCCTGCGACCAGGACGATCTGCTGCGCGGTCAGCCCCCCGAAGAGAAAGATCGGCTGGTTCCCGATCGTCATGGCGGGGACATAGCGATGCGTCTCTTCGTTGGAGACCACCGGCGCCGAGAGGCCGCTCTGGACAGCCTTGACCCGAATCCGTGCGAACGTCCGCTCGTCGATCCAGATCGTTCCCCGGTAGAGGGCGCTGTCCCGGCGAATTGGCTCGAACCGGACGATGTAACAGTCGAAACCATCGACTCGCTCGGTCCCCTCCAGCCTGTAGGTGTATCCATCGTCGAACCGCAGTTGCAGCGGGATCGACAATACCTTCTCCGGTTGAAGCAGCGGAAACGGGGGGCGGTCGCTTTCCCACTTCGAGCCGTTGACCGAGAACGACAACTCTTCCCATTCAATGTCTGGTCCTTCGACGAAGTAGCGATTCTCCGTCACCACGTCGTATCCGGAATCGGTGATGGTCGGACGGAAAAATTGCCGCATCCGGGCCGTGGCTGAGTAGTTTCGAACCAGCACGTCCTGGGTGAGTTGCGCCTGTTGGTGTCGCGAGATGATCTCGGCGACCGATAGCCTTTTGGCGGCAGACACGTCCGAGCGTTCAATCAGCACTTCGCCAGCGCCTTCATTGAAATCGACGAGCATCGGTCGGCCCGTCAGCGGCACGGACGCCTGGATCTTCCGGGTCTCGGTGTTCCGCGTGTATCCGGTCACCGCGGGCCGAGCGCCGGTCAGGAGGTCGTGAACACCCGGCAACCCTTCGACTGGAATCGTCAACGACACGCCAAGCGGCGCGGCGGCCGGCTCACCCCAGTAGATCAGGAACGTCGAGAACGTACGTGTATCGAACAGGAGACGATGCCGCACGGCAGTCGTCACATCTTCTTGCGCGATTGTCAGCTTCAACTCCACCGCCGACGCGTCCAGCGTCGAGATGGGATGGGTGAGAAGCGACGAGAGCGGCGAGAGGGTTCGGAGCGCATCCGCCGTTACCTCAGAAGCGCGCCACGCGCGGATGCTGACGTCGGACCCGGGATCCTGAAGGATGTCGTCCAGCATTCGCCGCGCCGGTTCCACCCCGAGCGAGGCGTCACCCGCGCTCCTCATCGCGATCCTGGGCAACGAGTCAAACCGCTGCTGCCATCCGGCGACCGCATCCGTGTGTTCGCCGACGACCACCAGCAGGTCGACGTAAGGGGCAAGATCGGCGGAATAGATCTGCTCTCGGCGCTGCGGATCGTCGATCGCTGGCCCGCCGAGCGCGAGTTGAACCGCTCCTCGCCGTGCCCGCGCCTCCGTGGCAGCGACCTGCATGGAAAAGATGGCCACTGCCGAAGGCTCACGGTCAACGACGATCTCGAGAATCGTCAGCGTGGACTGGCGGCGTTCCAGCAGCCCTCGCAGGGATCCCCGCCAGCGATCGAGGTCCGACTGCGAGGCTGCCGCTGGAATGGCGAGCCACAGCGGGATCTGCCGGCGTTCGAAGACCGCAAGTCGCGTCTCGATGAGCGTGGTGGTGAGCGGTTCGCGCAACTCGACTCTGACGGCGACCGGAAAAGCCAGCGCACCCGCTTCGTCCAGTACGCGGAGCGCGCCACCGTCGGGCGCATCCTCGAGCGCGACGCGGGTGGGCAGGTCGGCCGGGGTCTGCGCGGCCGCAATGGTGAAGAGCCCGGTTCCAAGCAGCGCGGCGGCAAGAATTGAACAAAGGCGCCCGAGGTCCCGGCAAAGCATGGTCTGAGCCGGCCGTCTCACATGCTCGCGATGGTCAGGCTGACTCGGCGTTTCGACTCCGGATGACAAAGTCGGCCAACGCATCGATCGATTGCAAAGCCTCCGAGCCGGTCTGCTCGTCACGTATCTTCACACCAAAGGAGCGTTCGAGCTCGAGCACGATTTCCAGCACGTCAATCGAATCGAGTCCGAGGCCTTCAATGAGCGGAGTCGTATCGCCGATCTCCTCAGGAGACATTGGGAGACGCAGCCCGCGAACAAGCGCCTGCTTGAGCTCGGCCTTGAGCGAGGCGCGTTCCTCGGCCGTCATCGGTTCGCCGCTCACAGCAGGCCCCCGTCGACGCTGAAGACCTGACCGGTGATGTAGCTCGCCGCGTCGGAAGCCAGAAACGCCACCATCGACGCGACTTCCGCCGGCCGGCCGAGACGTCCGACGGGAACGGCTTTCAGCTGAACGGCACGCGCAGCGAGGGGCATGGTATCCAGGAGCTCGGTCTCGATCAGTCCGGGAGAGACAGCGTTGACGAGCACGCCCTTCGCAGCCAGGTCGCGGGAGAGCCCGCGCGTGAATCCCTCAAGGCCGGCCTTCGAGGCCGCGTACCCGGCCTGGCCTGGCAGCGGCATCCGGGCACTTGGCGAAGAGATGTTGATGATGCGACCCCAGCCCCGGATCAGCATGCCGCTGACGACCGCTCGAACGGCATGATAGGCACCATCGAGGTTCACGCCCAGAACCTCGTCCCACCGTGATTTGCCCATCAGAACCACGTTGGCATCGCGCGCGATTCCCGCGTTGTTGACGAGAATGTCGATCGGCCCGAGCGCAGCCACCGCCTGTTCGAAGAAAGCCGACACGTCGGCTTCGTCCGCGACGTTGCATTGACCGGCCCACGCCCGCGCTCCCCGCGCTTTGATCGCCGTCTCCAGCTCGCGCGCCGGCTGCTCGCGTTCGCGGAACGCGATGCCGACCGCCGCCCCCCGCTCGGACAGCTTCTCGACAATTGCGCGCCCGATGCCCCGCGAGCCTCCGGTGACCACCGCGACTCGACCGTCGAGGCTCATTTCATTGAGTGATGCGGACATTCAGCCAGATCTGTCAGCGAGCGAAGCACGTGAATGGTATACCACGGGCAACGGCGACCAGCCTATGCGACGCGCAGCACCACGCTGAACAGGGCTCCACCGCTGGCAAAACTATTGATCAACGCGACCGGGCCGTCTGTAGGCGTCCGCTGATGCGCGAGGCGCAACCCGTCGGCGCTGGCGCACGGCTCCACCAGACCGGCAATCGGCGGGGTCTGCCGAACGGCCCCGCAGAGGAGCGCCGCGGCGCACGCCGCCGTCCCGGACGCTCCCGATTCGCCGATGGCGCCCTTGACCGACGTCACCACCGGTGCGTCATCGCCGAAAACGTCCGCGATCGCGCGCGCCTCCGTGGCATCGAGCACACGCGT
This sequence comes from uncultured Acidobacteriota bacterium, assembly GCA_963825245.1. Taxonomy (GTDB): domain Bacteria; phylum Acidobacteriota; class Vicinamibacteria; order Vicinamibacterales; family CAVVIG01; genus CAVREM01. The sequence goes on along the minus strand of CAWGSJ010000002.1, from coordinate 230,284 downwards.
TCCGTTCGCCGAGGCGTAAACAACATCGATCTCCGAAGGGGAAAGGGCGGCGTCCTCAATCGCCTGCGACATCGTCCGCGCCAGCGGCGCCGGTTGATCGGGCCACCGATTGAGAGGCACTGCGGCGCTCGAGGACGCGACACCAAGAATCTCACCGTGCCTGGCTGGGTTCGAGCCATCGCCCGGCTCGAGCCAGAACGCGAAGCCGCCCTCGCCCATCACCCATCCGGATCGCTCGCCGTCGAACGGCGACAGCCGTCGCGAGAACGTTCTGTCCTGCGACATGACCTTGAAGCGATCGTGCGCCTTGAAGACGGTCTCGTAGATCGCCTCGACGCCGCCGGCAATCACCGCCGAGGCCCTGCCCTCGCGCAGAAGATCAACGGCGGTCACAATCGCTGCAAGCCCCGACGCCTCTTTGTGACTGAGCGTCAGATTCGGACCACGCAGCTTGAAGTCCAGCGCCGCAAGGCTCGCGGCGGAGTTACCGACAGTGCTGTCGAACAGCAGCGCGGGTGCCCCGGTCGGCCCGCTTCGAAACAGCGCCTCGAGGAACAGCTGCGTCGATTGTCCACCGGCCGTCGACGTACCCAGCACCACGCCGACCGAGTCATCCCCTCCGTCGCGAATCGACCTGCGGGCATCCGCGAGCGCCATTTTCGTCGCCGCAATGGCATAGACGCCCGTGCGATCCATGCGCCGCAGCTTCATCGGCGGGACCCAGTCCGACGACTGAAAGTCGGCGAGCGATGCGGCGAGCGTCGTCCGGCAGTCGGCGGTCTCGAATGAGGTCAACGGCGCTATGCCGCTGCGCCCTTCGAGCAGGCCGTCTCGGAAGGCATCGTGCGTGGTACCGAACGCGGAGACCACACCAATCCCGGACACGATGACAGGTCGCCGCACGGCGCCTAGGTTATCATCGGGCTATGGGCCCGCCAAGCCGCGCGCCAGGCGTGATCGCAACGCGTTCGATAGCGGTTCTGCTCGCGTGTCTGATTGCGGCGTCGTCGGCGCGGCCGGGATCGGCGCAGTCGGTCACGTCATCGACGGCATCATTCGACGAGCTCTACCGGCGCGGTTACCAGACCGGCGCCGGCATCAAGACACTGACCGCCCGCTTCACGGAGACCACCACCTCCTCACTGCTGACGCGCCCGCTGGTGGCTCACGGCACGCTGGCCGTGCAGCGGCCGTCGCAGGTGGCAATGCGCTTCGCCGATCCTGAGCAGCGCGTCGTGCTGATCTCGGGCGAGCGAATGACGGTCTCGTGGCCGGTGCGCAACCTGCGGCAAGTGTCGAACGTGTCGTCGTCACAAAATCGCATCCAGAAGTACCTCGCGAGCGACTCGCCCGAGGAGCTCCGCCGTCAGTTCACCGTCGAGCGTCGCAGCCCGGGCGAGCGACCGGGAACCTATGAGTTCGTGCTGACACCGAAAGGCAACCGCATTCGCGACACGCTCACCCGGCTCGATCTGTGGGTGGACCCGTCGTCGTTTCTCTTGAGGGCGATTCGCATGACCTTCTCGAACGGCGACACCAAGACGATGGACTTCGAGGATGTCGTGCTGAACGCCCCGCTCGACCAGGCGACCTTCAGGCTCGATCCGTAACGTGTCGCCGCTTTCAGTTCCTGCCATCGTCACCTGGGCGACCCGCCGGCGCGCTGTCGTTTTCGCTGGTGCGATCGTTTTGTTGATCGTCTCCCTGGAGGGCACCAGGAGGCTGACCTTCGACTCCGACGTCCTCGCGCTTTTGCCACAGCACGGCCGCATCATTCCGGCCTTCCGAGAGTTCCTCGCGCGTTTTGGCACCCTCGATCAGTTGTACGTGGTGTTCACCGCTCCCGATGGGTACGCCATGGGCGACTATCGAGCGCAAGTCGACGCGTGGGTCGAGCAACTGCAGAACGCTCCAGAGATCGCTGCCGTCGACACCGGGGTCGTCGAACGATCGCGCGATTTCGGCTGGCTCGCCAGCCGCCAGTTGCTGCTGCTCCGTGGCGAGGCTCTTGGCGAAGCCCTTCAACGGCTCGAACCGGACGGATTGACGCGCGCGGTCGGCGAGAGCCGCCAGTTGCTGACGGTGCCGTCCGCAGAGGTCGTAGAGCTCGTGCGTCAGGATCCAGCCGGCCTGCTGACACTGCTCCAGTCGACGCTGGCGGGAGCCGAGATGCAGTTGGGGCCGGGCACCATGCTCGACGGCTACCTGGCTGAGGACGGCCGCACGCGTGTCGTCATGGCACGCCCTCGACGACCTCCATACGACTCTGACTTTTCCCGCGCACTCGATGAACGAGTGCGCGCCATCGAGACCACCGTGCGCGCGGCCGCCGCGGCTGAACGCCAGGACGCGCCCGACGACGAACCGCTTCCGCCCCTGCGCGTGGAGTTCGCCGGCGGACATCGCGTCGCCCTCGAGACGGAAGCTCTGGTCCGGCGCGAGAGCATCATCAACACGCTTGGATCGCTCCTGGTCATCCTCCCTCTGTTGTTCGTCATATTCCGGAGCCTGTGGCTGGTTGGCGTGGGCGCCTTGCCAACGATGCTCTCGCTTGCGGTCGTGCTGGGCGTGTTCGGCTTCCTCGGCACGCGATTGTCGGCGGCGGGTACCGGCGTGTCGGCGATGATGTTCGGTCTCGGCATTGACGGCGTCGTACTGCTGTACGCCGCGCACCTGCTGCCGGACGGCCCGACGGCTGTGACCGACACGAGCTCGCGGATCTCGGGCCCCGCGGCCAGCATGCTCCTCGGCATGTGGACAACGGCCGCGACTTTCTACGGCCTCGTGTTCGTCGACTTTCCCAGTCTCCGCCAACTCGGCTTGCTTGTCGGCCACAGCATGGCGATCTGCGGTGTCCTGACGCTATTGCTCGTGCCAGCGCTGCTGCCCCGTCACGCCCCCCGCGGACACACGCGCACGCTGAGGCTGCCGGGACTGGCGAGGTGGATCGCCGCGCGTCGCCGAATCATTCTGGTGATGGCTGCTGTGCTGACTGGCGTCCTCGGTGCGTCGGCGAGCGGCCTTCGAGTCGACCCGAGTCTCGCTCGGCTGCGATCCGTCACCCAAGCCGCCGAGCTCGAGGCAAGGATCGGGTCGGTCTTCGGTTTGCCGGCCGATGTGTATGTCGTGCTCGCCGATGGCCCCGATCTGGATGCGCTTCTGGCCGTGAACGAGCGCGTCGTTCAGCGAATGTCCGAGGCGTTGCCAGCGCTCCGCGTCAGGCCTCCGACATGGTTTCTTCCATCGGAGGCCGCCCAGGCGCGAACCGCCGAGCGCATCGCCGCTTCCGGGCTCTCCGTCGCGGAAGTCCGCCGCGGACTCGAACACGCCGCTGCTGAGCACGGTTTCCGGCCCGATTCCTTCGCGCCGTTCGCTGACCGTCTGCCGCAGCTGCTGGACACCACTCAGCGCCTGCACTACAAGGATTATGTGGACCATGGCTTGAAGGACCTGATCGACCGGTTCATCGTCCGCGAGGCAGACCGATGGCAGCTCGCGACGCTGGTCTTTCCTACGACCGAAGAGGAAGTTGTGCGGGTTCAAGCGATCGTGGACGAGGTGGATCCCAGGCAGACGCTCACCGGACTGCCGCTCGTGAACCGGGAGCTCGCCCGTTCATTCGAACCGCAGTTTGTCAAAGGACTGACGATCGGTGGCCTGCTGGTCGTGGTACTCGTCGTGGCGTCGTTCCGCAATTGGCGGTTGTCCTTCTTCGCGTTGCTGCCGACAGTCCTCGGCCTGACGTGGACGAGCGGGATTCTGGCCCTCGCCGGCATCCAACTCGACCTCTTCGCTGCGTTCGCCATCGTGACGCTCCTTGGCATCGGCGTCGACTACGGTGTGCACCTCGTTCACCGGTACCACGAGCGCGGGAACGCGGCGACCGCCACCGCGGAGCTCGCGCCGGTGATCCTGGTCGCGGCGGCAATCACGATCCTCGGATACGGCACGCTCGTCACGTCCTCCTATCCGCCGCTTCGTTCGATCGGCCTCGTTTCCGTCGTCGGCGCCCTGGCGCTCGCTGCGGCGTCGGTCATGGTCCTTCCCGCATTGTTATTGCGCTCGCACGAGGACTAAGGCTCGTCCGGGAGCGAATCGGAGGGTCGCGTCGCGAGCAGCAGGATGTTGGCGAACGGCGTGCCTTGGGACATCTCTCGCACTTCTGCCTGAAGCCCGTGGCTGGCCATGCAGGACTTCCACTCTGCGGCCGTTCGAAAGTGGAACGGCTGATGCCAGGATCCGAATGCGAGCGCCTTCAGACGATTTCCGCACTGGGTGACGGTAAAGCGCCATCCTGCGCCAGCATCAGCCTCGCGAATGACCATCAATCCGCCTGGATCGAGCGCGCGGGCCATCGCCCCGAGCACCGCTTCCTGGTCCTCCCGGCGCATCAGATGCAGCACGTCGATGAGCAGAACGGCCTGCACCCGACGTGGTGCCATCGTACGAGCGTCACCGAGGAAGACGTCGGCGTCACCGGCCAAAGCCGCTGACGCAATCTTGACGACGCGCTCGCGGATGTCGACGCCAACCAGGTGATCGAATTTTAGCGCCGGCCATTCCGGCGGCCACCGACCACTTCCCTGAGCCCGGCGGACCTCCGCGAGCAATGCTAGAGTCAGGCCCTGGCCGCAGCCTAGATCCAGAAGAGTCCGGCCTGAGTCGACGCCGGTTGGATCATCCACGTCAGTGACCGACGTCAGCAGGCCGCCCGAGATGCAGGCTCTGTAGATGGGATCGGCGTTCAGCTTCGCGCGAGCAAACTCCCACGCCACGAGGCCCGCGTCGATGTAGCGATCCGACGCCAGGCGGACAAGCTCGTGGAAGTCGTCACCTTGTTCTTTCCGGCGCACCACGGCGTAGGTCAACCCACCAGCGAGCCCCGCCAGCACGACGCCAACAGCGATGCTGCCAATCAGCAGATCCGCGCCGAAGGTGACAGCGCTCGTGTCCTTCACCGCAGCCACGCTGACCTGATGAAACGAGCCCCGACGGAGCCATCCCCCTGCCTGGATCTCGAGGAACACCAGCAGCGGTGCCATGAACGGATTCGACAGATTCGCGGCAAGGTACATCTTCAGCCGGTTCAGGCGAAAGATAGTACCAACGGCTCCACAAATGAGCAGATGCAACCCGTACAGCGGCAGGCACCCAATGAACACTCCACACGCGATCGCCGCGGTCTCGTGAATCGGACCACCGCCTTCGGTCCGAATGAGAACCGCCAGCCGTCGTAGACGGGTCGGGAGAGACAGTCGGCTCGAAGTCGCTCGTCTCAACCGTTCGCCCTCGAACCTGATACAGACGCTTCGAGATCTGCTTCGCCCTTGGACCAACCGATCGGCGGCGGCACACTGCCGTCGCACCTCCCGCATTCAATCGTCTTCCGAGCCCAGACCCTGATATCCTCGACGGCCGCCTCCAGGCGGCCGGTCCACGACTCAGGCGACACGGGCGGGCCGATCGTGACCGTGCCCCGCGCCTTCGGCATGCGCCGTGCGAATCCAGCCAGGTCCGGGGCGACGTGTGTCCCGTCGATAGCGACCGGCAGCAATGGCAACGGGGCTTCCTTCGCAACAATCCGCACGGCACCCGGCTTGTACGGCAGCAGCCTCCCGTCACGCGATCGGGTGCCCTCCGGAAAAACCACGACCGACGCGTCCCAGTCTGCCAGTCCACGCGCCATCGCCTTGATGCGCGCGACGTCGTCCCGGGTCGCCTGTCGTGAAATCAGCACCGATCCCCAGTGTTTCAGCGCCATCGACACGGTGGGGATGCCGCGTCCGAGCTCTTCCTTCGCGACGAACTTCACGTTCAGCGTCCGGAGCGCCCAGGGAAGAATGGCGATGTCGGCGGTGCTCTGATGGTTCGAGACGACGATGTAGCGGCCCGGAGGTACGGTGCCGCGGACCTCCAGCTTCGACCTTAGCAGCCGCAGCGTGAGCTCAGTCAGGACGACGTGCCAGTGCCGCGTGACGAGATTTGTTCGACGGACCCGAGCTCTCGAGCCTTTCGCGGTCGACCACATGCACCATACGCGGCCGATCGCTTCGCAATAAAGGCACACAGCCAGCATCGCCACAAAGTAGAGGCCCACGCGCCCCCACCTCTCGACGGACTCAACCATCCCAACATGGTAATGGACCCGCTGGCTTACACCATCCGGTCGGACGGACGCGGACGGACGCGCGAACTGGCACTGAACCCGCGGCTGGGCTACACTATCCCGCTTTTTCCACTTAGTTCTGAATGCGAATCGACGCCCGACCGTTCAAGGGGTCCGACGCGGGTCGTGCATCCCTGTGGCCGCCCCATGCGTCCTTGCCCGCCTGGGCGGCTGATCTGGCGAACACCCGGTTCCGTCAGGAGGCAGCCAGTTTCGATGGCGCTCGGGGGATGGACATCCTCACCTTCCAGCACCGAGTCGTCGAGACCTACAGAACAGTCTTCGACCAACTGGAATCGTCGGAGTTCTGTCATCCCGTTCGATTCTGGGCGTTCGTGCCAGGGATCCACGACGATTTGGGCGCCGGTCTGGATCGCTACATGGCGTTTAACGCGGGTCGGTACGACGCCTTCGCGCTGCACTACGGCAGTCCCACATCGTTAGGGCGATCATTACCGACAGCGTCTGCGGTGGGCGTCCAGGGCGATCAGTTCGTGCTCTACTGTCTCGCCGCCGACGAGGCTGGTCTTCAGGTTGAAAACCCTCGGCAAGTGTCGGCATATCATTACTCGCGACGGTTCGGTCCAAGGCCTCCCTGCTTTGCCCGCGCGACGCTGCTGCGCGACAACGCCGATGAGCCCCTCCTCTTGGTCGGGGGCACCGCGAGCATCACCGGCGAGGACTCACGTCACCTCGGAGATCTCAAGGCGCAGGCGAGCGAGACGTTCCACAATCTGGCAAGTCTGGCCGCGGCCGCCTCGGGCCACACGATCTCCGAGCATGCTACGTCGGGCGAGATCAAGACACTGCTGGCAACGTTCCGTGACCTGCGTGTGTACTATACGCACCCTGGACACCAGGAAACCCTGTCGGTGTTGGTGGCCGATACCTTCGCTTCGCGCTGCCGTGTCGAGTGGCTGCAGGCCACCCTGTGCCGCGCTGAGCTACTCGTTGAAATCGAAGGTCTCGCTGTTCCGCTGGTTCCGTGAGCCTCGAACCTCTCCGCCCCCATCCGACCCTGGACCGCTACTACAGGACCGACCAAGACCGTTCGGAATTCGTGAACGACCTGTTCGAAGGAGGCGCACCTTCCTACGAATGGGTCTGTCGCGTCATGTCTCTCGGAACAGGCGGGCAGTACCGCAGGCAGGCGCTGCGCGCCGCCGGACTCGGCAGGGGCATGCGTGTACTCGATGTCGCGACAGGCACTGGCCTGGTTCTGCGCCCGGCGCGCGAATTGACCGGGGACGTCAGTCTCGCCATCGGGCTGGATCCGAGCCGCGGCATGCTGCGGGAGTGCCGCAAGCACTGCGACGCGCCCCTGGTCCAGGCGCGTGGAGAAAGCCTCCCATTCTCGAGTGAGCACTTCGAGATGGTAAGCATGGGCTATGGCCTGCGGCACGTCTCAGACTTGCGGGCGTTGTTTGTCGAGTATCGGCGCGTCCTCAAACCCGGAGGACGCGTGCTCATCCTTGAGATCTCACAGCCCGCATCGAGCTTCGGCCGCCACCTGAACGGATTGCTGCTCGGGAGGCTGATCCCAGGAGTGGCCCGGTTCTGGAAAGGCGCCGAGGCCGCCAGGATGATGGATTACTTCTGGGACACCGTGAAGAACTGCGTTCCCCCTGATCAGATCCTTGCGGCGCTCCGGGACGCGGGCTTCGGACAGGCCTCAAGGAAAGTCACAGGCGGGATCCTGAGCCAGTTCCTGGCGACGCGAGCTGGCTGACTCCCAGAGTGGTGTGCAACGCCTGCGACCGCAGACCCTTTCGGCTCATCTCGTCGAGAACTCGCGGCAGCGCGTCGAGGACAACCGTTCTCACCTTCCGATCACGAGCAGACCCGTCATGCAGCAGCAGGATGTCGCCTCCGCGCAGGCCGCGTCCCAGTCGCGCCGCGACTCGTGCGCCGTCGCCGGTTACCGTATCGAATCCGCGTCGCGTCCAGGACACCAATGACAAGCCAGACGCGGCCAGCACGGCAGACAATAACGGATTCTGTATGCCGGCGGGCGCGCGAAAGAACGTCGGCCGGCCACCGCCGGACTGTTCGATCGCGACCTGGGCCCGCTGAACCTCCTGTCGCAGTCCGTGCGGTCCTCGAAACGCGAAGCCGTTCGGATGCGAGTAGGTGTGATTCTCCACACCGTGTCCCCGGGCGCGAATGCTGGCAACAATATCCGGGAACGCTTCGACGCGACGGCCCACGCAGAAGAAGGTCGCGGTGGCCTTCGCCTGCTCCAGCAGATCCAGGACCTTCGGCGTCAACTCGGGATCGGGTCCGTCATCGAACGTCAGCGCCACGACGCCGCCCTCTGCAGATGTTGCCGGCAGCCGAGTGATGTTGGGTCCCAGCCATGAGCTTCGTGGGAACAGCCCGGCCAGACCGAGGACGGCGTGGTTGCCGGCCAGCGTGGCCAGCATCAGCTTCCAGGTGTGGGGGAACGCGAGTACCGTGGCGAGCGCGGTACCGTGGAGACCAACGGTCGCCAGGAGGACCGGGGATGCCCACCAGCGTCTGCCGGGGTTGGAGTCAGCGATGAGCGTCGACGGGGTCCGGAGCAGCGCTGACCGGTCAATCTTGCCACGCGGTGTCCGCGGTATGGCATCCACGAACACGATGCTGCGCGGCACTTTGTGATCGGCCAGTCGATGCCGGCACCACGTCGTCAACTCCCGGAAGCTGGGGCGACCCGACGGGCAGGCCACGACCGCGCGGACGATCTCGTCTCTACCGTCCGGCGACGGCACCCCGAGAACGACGACTTCCGACACGCCTTCGAATCCGGACAACACCATTTCGACTTCTGAAGGGTCGACCTTCCGGCCCCGGACGTTAATCACACGATCGAGCCGTCGTAGCAGAACAACCTCTTCTCCGCGCCACGCAGCGACATCGCTCGTCTCGAAACGACCGGCACTCAGTCGATCGTCGCTCTCGGGTAGATAGGTGTCGCCCACGCCAGGGGACTCCACCACCACGAGCCCTTCTCCCGCGGCGATCTGCTCAACCGGTCTCACCGAAAGCCGAACGCCATTGACCGGCGTTCCGACGGTTCCTCTTTCGGCCGCGCCCCCTTCGCGGTCGTAGCAGATGCCACCGCATTCGCTCGATCCGTAGAACACATGCACTGGCTGTCCGTAGGTCTGCCGGAACTGCGCGGCAGTGGCGCGGGGTAGCAACGCGCCCGCTGAAATCACGAGGCGGATGCTGGCAGGCCAATCAGGCGGCGGGGACAGCCTCAACAGCGCCTGGATGTATGCCGGCACCGTCGGAAAAACAGTGGCGCCGAGATCGCGCGCGGCTGAGAGCAAGGAGAATGGGCCCCGATCTGCGGGGATCACGAGCGTTAAGCCCCGAACCAGAGCCGACAACGCGAGCGTGGTGAAGCCGTAGGAATGCGAGAACGGCACCGCACCGAGCAGGCGGTCATCGTCGCGGAGACCCATCGTGGCGAAAAGCGCGGATTCGTCAGCCAGCACGTGCTCCGCCCGCATGACGACTCCACGCGGCGCTCCGGTCGATCCGGACGTCAGCTTGACGACGGCCACCCCCGGCAGCTCCCGTGATCTCGCTGCGGCGCCTGTTCGTGCAAGACGAAACGCTGCGACGGACGACGGCCAGGCGTCCGGGCATTCGAGTTCGACCGCCGCGCCGAGTGCCAGACACGTGCGGCGCCGATCTTCCGGCGGCGCATGAACGTCGAGGAGAAGAACTGCCTGATTGGCGCGACGCAATGCGAGCAGACCTGCGAGAAAGGCCGTACCGTTGTGGGCAGCGAGGCCGACCAGACCGCCTGGGTGCAGCCGAGCGGCGACGAACTGATCGCAAATTGCGATCGAGAGCGCGTCGACGTCGCCGACCGTCGCCTGCTGGCTTGGTGCCGCCACAATCGTCTGATTCGATCGCAGCGCGACGAGCCGGGAGAACGCATTGACGATGCCATCGCCGGCGGCCGTGGTCACCGGGCTGGAGATCCCTCCACGGTGGAGATATTATCCCAACGCTTGTCGACGAAGGATGCGAGCTGCGACGTGGCAGTGATCGGCGGCGGACCCGCAGGCTCGGCTGCGGCAAGCCTGCTCGCCCGTCGTGGCCATTCGGTCGTGGTACTCGAGCGAGAACGCTTTCCGCGCTTCCATATCGGCGAATCGCAGCTGCCGTGGATCAACGAAGTCCTGGAGAAGATTGGCGCGGAGGAGGCGGTCGCCTCGGAGGGATTCGTCCAAAAGTGGGGCGCCAGTTTCACGACCGCCAACGGTGAAGCCGACCAGTACGCGGACTTCTCGCAGGCCTTCGACGTCCCCCGGCCACAGACCATTCAGGTGCCGAGAGCCAGGTTCGATCAGATTCTTCTCGAGCACGCGGCCCGATCCGGCGCACAGGTGCTAGAAGGACATACGACGAAGGATGCGGAGTTTGATCGAGACGGCGTCCGCGTGACTCATGCCGGTGCCGACGGCAGTCTCCAGTCGATTCGAGTCGCTGCGGTCATCGACGCATCGGGCCGCGCCGGATTTCTCGCAAAGCGATTCGGCGAACGGCGGAAGGACCCACTACTGCAGAACATCTCTGTTCATCGTCAGTACGAGGGAATTCCTCGCGGCGAGGGTCGACGCGCGGGTGATATTCGCATGGTGACCAGGCCCGATCGCGGGTGGTTCTGGTTCATACCCATTTCCAGCACGGTGATCAGCGTCGGCGTGGTGGTACCGCAAGCCGTCTATAACGCCCACGCACAGGCGACGCCGGAGGAGACGCTCGAGCACTTTCTCGCCGAGACGCCCGCGGCAGCGCGGCTGGTGGCGGACGCCACGGCAGTGACATCCGCTCGTTTTGACGCGGACTACTCGTATCTCCACAGCCGTCATTCCGGGGATCGATTCGTGCTCGCCGGCGATGCCGGAGCGTTTCTCGACCCGATCTTTTCGACCGGTGTGCTGCTGGCGATGCAGTCCGGCATAGAGGCTGCGGAGGCGATCAGCGAAGGCCTGAGGATCGGCGACCTCACCGCCCGACGCTTCGCCGCGTACGAGCGGCGGCTGGTTCGCCGCTACAAACACTTCCGGCGATTTGCGGTCGGCTTCTACGATCCTGCATTTCGCGACCTGTTCTTCAAACGCTCGTCACGGTTCGGCATCTACGAAGCGGTGTTGTCTGTCCTGGGAGGCAACTGGCGCCCCTCGTTTAGGGTTAGCATCCGACTACACGCGTTCTTCGCCATCATCGCCCTTTTGCGGCTCCGAATGAGGCTCACCGCAAGAGCGCGACGCTCCATCAAGGCGTTTGGCGCAGTCGTGAAGACGGAGTCGCGGTGAAGGGGATTGTTCCGGAAGGAGGACGAGACAGCATTGCGTGTCGCCGCCGCCATTCCCGCCTACGACGCTGCCCGTTCGGTCGGACTCGTCGTCACCAGCGTGCGGGCATTCGTTGAGGATGTCCTCGTCGTCGACGACGGCTCGAGCGACGGCACAGCACGGAGCGCGTGCGAGGCGGGCGCCGAGGTCCATGTCTTCCCGGTGAACCGGGGAAAGGGCGCAGCCCTGCGGGCGGCGTTCTCGATCCTGTTCCAACGGGGCTTCGATGGCGTCGTGACGCTCGACGCAGATGGGCAACATCTGGCTGAAGAGACTCCGCGCCTGGTGGCAGCAGCCCGCGACGCCGATCTCGTGCTCGGCACGCGCGATCATCTGTTCGCCGAAATGGGACGGGTTCGGCGCTTGAGCAACCGGTGGTCATCGCGCGCCATCTCCTGGGCGGCCGGTCAGCCGATTTCGGACGTGCAAACCGGGTTTCGTCTCTACACGCGCGCGCTGATTGACCGGACTGGATTTCCCGAGCCTCGCTTCGAAGCGGAGAGTGCGGTGATTGTGCGCGCGGTGCGACTCGGCTTTCGTGTCACAACCATCCCCGTGCGGCTCGGGCACGCCGACGGGAGGAGCACCAGTCACTACCGTCCGATAGTGGACAGCCTGCGCATCGCAGCCGGCGTGCTGCGAGCGCGTTACACGACCACAAGATGATGGCTCAGACGACCGCCAGTCGCCCGGCTCCGCAGCACGCGCCCGCCCTCGGTCTCAGCCACCGCCTCCTGGGGCGTTTTCACGTCACCGGCGTTTTCTGGTATCGATTCGCCTTTTGGGGATTTACACGGCTGCCCTCGTGGACCGAGTGGATCAGCGTGCCCACGTCGGCGATCTTCTTCTTTCTGGTGCTTGGCCGGATCCGCGCGGCGCTCGCCGCGAACCTGGAGCCGGTTCTCGGGAAGGCAGGCGTCCTCGAATCCCTCGCGCGGTCGTACCGGACGATATGGGCCTTCTCGTGGTGTTTCGCCGAGCGCTATCGCCGGCTGGCGAATCCCGAGCGCTTCAGCGGAACACTCGAAGGCGAAGAGCATTGGCGCGAGGTGATGGGCGGAACGAGCGGTGCGATCATCGTCACGGCCCATATCGGGCCCTGGGAAACCGCGACACAGTTCGGAGCGTCGAATTCGCCCCGGCGCATCCACATCGTGCGCGAGAAGGAAATGGATCCGCGCGCGCAACGCTTTGTCGAAGACCTCCTCGCGCGCCTGGGCGACAACTACGTCACCCATTTCGCAGGAGAAGATCTGACCCTTGCGATCGAGCTCACCCAAGCGCTCCGGGATGGCGACGTGGTCGCGCTGCAATGCGATCGCCCGCGTGAGGGAGGGCGGTCGTTCACGGTGAAGCTGTTCGACAGACCCATGCCGTTGCCCACCGGCCCTGCGGTACTGGCCCGAGCCGCGCAGGTGCCGATTCTTCCCGTCTTCAACTTTCGTGACGGGCGGTTCAGCCTGCGAACGGTCGCCCGCCCGCCGATCCGCATCCCGGCCACCGTCGACCGGGACGGCGACCTGGCGGCCGCAATGCAGCGTCTTGCCGGCGAGATCGAATGGGCGATTCAGCGTGAGCCACACCAGTGGTTCTGTTTTCGTCGGCTCTGGAACTGACGACCGTTGGAGACTCTGTAAATGGCGCTGTCGGTTCAACCGGCGAGGGTCAGCGCGCCAGACGCCACGAGACGACCGTCCGCCGTGACGTCGCCCTCAATCTTGCACAGGCGTCCGAGCCGGCCGGTGACGCGCGCTGTCGCTTCGAGCGTCACTCCAGGTCCAGCGGCTGCAGGAAACTTGAACGGGCCGACGGCCGCCAGGCGCAGTTGAAGTCCATGGAGCTCTGGAGCGCCCGAAGCGGCCGCGATGCCGCCAGCCTGCGCGAGCATCTCAATCAAGATGATGGCCGGAACGACCGGAGACCCTGGAAAGTGGCCCTGAAAGTAGAAGTCGCGCGAATCAGCTATCCTGCGAGCCACGGCGCGCTCACCAGGCACAACGTCCACGACGACCTCCAGGAGTCGCATCGGCGGTTGGTGCGGGAGGTGATCGAGCCACTGCATGAGGGACCGTACTCTACGCGAGTTTGGCAGCCAGCGGAGTTTACGTCTCGGCTCTCTGTCGAACCTCACACCTAAGGAAGCTCGGACGTTAGAACGCCTTACGGCCTCTCGAAATCACGATTCCTGGAACAAACCTAAACGTGCTTGAGTGAAAACCGTCGTCAAAATCCGTCGTGTAATCCAGTTGCATGCGCAGCGCGAGTGAGGCGGACAGTTTGATGTCCACACCACCCCCAGGTTGAATCGCGAAATTCATGACTGACTCATTGAATCCCAGACCATATACGTTGGTGAATCGGATTCCAGCCAGGAATTGACCGAACGGACTCACGCGTCCGCCATTCCGCCTTCCCACGAAACGTGGACCTGACAGGAAGGTGTGCGCGCTGCTTCCGATACCGTAGACCGAGTTGCTGTAGTTGCCGCTTGCATCGCCCACGAGTCCGAACCAGGGCGTGAGATTCGCTGTGTCGGAGACCATCCACCCCAGCGGCGCCGTCGCGCCTAAATCTCGCTGGAAAGGGCCGAACGCAAACCCTCCGAGGAAGTCGCCCGGATCATTCGCGATGACGCTCCAACCGACTGAGGTGTCAGCGGCGGGGAAGAAGGGGATGTCTGACGCGGCGGCCACCTGGTCGCTTTGCCGCGGTGCCGACTCGACCGTGTTTGCTGCGGGCAGCCTGGATTCTGCAACGCTGAGATCGACCGCTTGTGGCACAGGGACGGCAATCACGTTGACATGCCGCTTCTCGATGTACCCAACCCGGCGGCCCCATTGCGGATCCTGGAACTCGATTCGGTACCACTCACCTTCGCTGGCGATCACATTCAGCACGGACCCTTCTTTGGCCAAACGTAGCGGAGTCATCGCTGGATCAGGTTTCACGAGGACCGGGGCGGCGGTCGCGCTGACCACGACGCGAGTTGGGCTCTGAGCATTCGCCTGCCCTGGGCTCGCCAAGCCTGCGACCATGAGAAGACCGATCGACAAACACAAGTTCTTCACGACAAACACTCTCTTTGACCGAAATGAAGCTACGAACGCTGAGGCGGCCAGTCACGCGGCCTTGACTCCCACGCAGTGCAAGGTCCGTCACCAACCAACGGGGACGCATCTAAAGGGGTTAACGCTATCTGGTTGCAAGGAGTCTTGTGGTCACCAGAGTAACCAGAGCCGAAGTCTGGCCCGGACCAGACTTCGATACGGCGGGCGATTTCGGAAGATCCACGTGATCCTCGCGCGCGCGTGCGAGAATGCCCGGCATGCGGACAGCGCGCCCTCTACGCGATGAGCAACGCGCGGTCGCGAAGCTGTCCAAGAATGTCGTCGAGCAGTCGTTCGACGTCCAGTTCATCGTGCTTCAGACGCACGATCCAATCGTCTGCAAACCCGCCTGAACTGATCTCGCGAGCGAGCGACTCACGCACGTCGTTGCTTCTATCATGACACTATCGACGCGTCCCGTTCACGTCGAAGCCGCCTGACTCTCGGGAACACGCGCATGAAGGACTCGCATCCGCTCGCGTCGATTGCCGCGGCGGTCGCCGTCGCGGCAGTCGTGACGTTCGGGCTGCACTACGGCCTCTTCGTTGCTGCGGCGGCGGATGCCTACGGATACGTCAGTCAGGCCGACCTCTGGGCCAGCGGCAGCCCAATTGTCCGGCAACCCTTCGCGGAAGCGATGACATGGCCGAACGCTGACGTCACCCTCGCGCCCCTCGGGTACCGTCCGCACCGGCCGGCTCCGCACGGGACAGACATCGTTCCCATCTATTCACCCGGCCTGCCGATGGTGATGGCGGTGTTCAGGCGCCTGGCAGGGCCCCAGGCCGTGTATGTCGTCGTGCCTCTGCTCGGCGGCCTTGCGGTGTGGGCCACCTATCTCATGGGCGCGCGTCTGAGTGGATCGCTCGCCGGCGCGTTCGCTGCGGTGCTGCTGGCTGGCAGTCCGACCTTTCTCTTCGAGATCGTCTCGCCGACCAGTGACGTACCGTGCACCGCCTGGTGGGCCCTCTCACTGGCCTTGCTCCTCTACGAAGGTCGAGCAACCGCCTTTGCGGCCGGGTTGTCCGCGGGGCTCGCCATTTTGACCAGGCCGAATGTTGTACTCGCCGCCGCGGTCCCTGGTGCGGCTTTGGTGTGGCAAGCCGCTCGCGAACGCTTTCGAACAACCGGTGCGCGCCGCGAGAGCGTACCTGCGGAGGTCGCGACGTCGAATGCCACGGCCCGTGTGTTGTGGTTCGCCGCGGGATCGGTTCCCTTTTGCATTGCGGTCGCCCTCATCAACAACAGCCTCTACGGATCGCCGTTCTCTTCGGGGTACGCCCCCTTCGACGTCTTGTACAAGTGGTCGCATCTCCTCCCGAATCTGGCGCGCTATCCCCGCTGGCTTCTCGAAACGGAAACGCCAATCGTGCTGCTTGGACTGGCCGCGCCGTTCGTGCTGCGGGCCCTGGCCCGAGCGCCGTCGAGGGCCCGCGCCCCGGCCACCGATCTCCCACGATCACCTCGATGGGTTGCGACCGCCTGGTTGTGTTTCGTGGCCGCGGTGTTCGTCTCCTATCTTTTCTATCTGCCCTTCGAGGAGTGGTGGTACGTCCGCTTTCTGATGCCCGCATATCCGCCGCTGCTCGTGCTGACGAGCGCGGTGCTCCTGGCGCTCCTGGCGCCTCTCTCGCGTGCGCTGAGGGGCGGCGGTGAAATTGCCGCAGCCGTCATCGTCGCCGTCGTCGCCTGGCGCTGTACGAGCTTCTCCATCGAACGCGGCGCCCATCTGCAGTGGAAAGCCGAGCAGCGATACGCGACCGTCGGGAACTATGTGGCGTCGACGCTTCCAGATCGGGCTGTGCTGCTGTCCATGCAGCACAGCGGCGCCATCCGGCATTACTCGGGGCGCCTGACCGTCCGCTACGACCTCATCGAACCGGCGGATCTGGATCGGGTGCTCGATCAGCTGCGAAGCCTCGACTACGCGCCCTTTATCGCCGTGGAAGAATGGGAAGAGCCGTTGTTCCGCAAGCGCTTCGAGGGACACAGTGCGCTGGCGTCGCTCAACTGGATACCGATGGCCTTCCTGCATTCGAATCAGGTGAGGATCTACGATCCGGGCGACCTTCAGCCGGGCCGGCCAGATCGGCAGCGCGTTCCGGACGTCGTTCCCTGAGGTCCGCCGAACGTTCACACGGTCTCTTCGGCCGTCGCGCGAGCCGAACGTCCGAACATCAGGTACAGCGCCGGAACGATGAAGAGATTGAGCAGGGTTGACGTGACCAGCCCGCCGAGGATGACGACCGCCAGCGGGTGCTCGATCTCGTAGCCGGCGCGCGTGCCTCCCAGGACGATCGGGACGAGGGCCAAACCGGTTGCCAGAGCCGTCATGAGGATCGGCGCCAGCCGTTCCTCCGAGCCGCGCAGGATCAGCGCCCGCCCGAACGACATGCCCTCCTCCAGTTCGAGGTGCCGGTAATGGCTGATCAGCATGATGCCGTTTCGTGCCGAGATGCCGATGACGGTGACCAGGCCGACGAGTGAGCCAAGCGACAGGACGCCGCCGGTCACGAACGCGGCAACGATCGCGCCGACGAGCGCGAGCGGCAGCGTCAGGAACACCAGCAGGGCGACGCGCGCCGAGCCGAAGTCCGACAACAGGATCAGGAACACGGCCGCCACGGCGATCGCGCCCAGCAGCGTCAGGCGGTTCGACGAAGCCTGGCGCTCGGCGTACTCGCCGAGCATCTCGGCGTAGTATCCCTGCGGATGCGACAGGCTGTTCAGCCGCGCCTGAATATCACGCGCCGCCGCACCGAGATCGCGGTCGCGCACGTTGGCCGTGACGTCGATCCGGCGCGATCCGTTCTGCCGCGTGATCTCGTTGGGCGTTGACGTCACTTCGACACTCGCCACGCTGCCGAGGGGCACCAGGCCGCCGTTGGCGATAGACACCTGGAGCGCGCGTATCGCGTCGAGATTGCGGCGTACTTCCGGTGCGCCCCAGACGACCACGTCGAAGAGCCGCTGCTGTTCGTAAAACTCACCGACCTTGATCCCTTGCACCAGGATGGCGGCCGCGCGGCGCACCTCGCCCGGCGTCAGGCCGAACGCCGCGGCGCGGTCCGGATCGAACCGGACTTCCACCTTCGGCACGAGGACTTGTGCCTGGACGATGAGATCCGCGATGCCTGGCACGTCGGCAATCGCCGCTCTCACCTTCTGCGCCTCCTCCCGCAGCCCGTCCAGGTCAGGACCGTACATGCGGACGACGATGGTGGCGCTGGCGCCGGTGAGCACTTCCTTGATCCGTTCGCGGAGGTACGTCAGCAGGTCGCGCTGCAACCCCGGGTAGCCGTCGACAATCGACTGGATCTTCGCCACGGTCGGCTCGTAGTCCACCGATGGGTCGAGGCTGATCCAGAGCTCGGTGAAGTTCGTGCCGACGACCTCGTCGGCCACTTCGGCGCGCCCGATGTGCGCACCGAAGTTCCGGACGCCGGGTACGGCCATGAGCTCGCGGCTGGCGCGCTCGGTGATGCGCCGCATGGCATCCAGCGACGTGCCAGGTTTTTCGACCCAGTGCATCAGGAAGTCGTACTCGCGAAAGTGGGGAAGGAACTCCTCGCCCAGGAACGGCACGATCGCACCTGTCACAGCGAGCATCAGCACCAGCGCCGCCAGGGCGGTTCGCGGGCGGTCGACGAACGCTGGGATCATGCGCCGATACAGCGATTTCAATCCGGAGACGAGGCGCGAGTCGCGATGTTCGAGATGCTTCGGCAGCAGCAGCAACGCCAGCGAAGGCGTGATCGTCAACGCCACCAACAGCGACGCCAAGATCGCCAGCACATATGAGAGCGCCAGCGGCCGGAAGAAGGCTCCTGCCAGCCCGTCGAGCATGAAGACCGGCACGAAGACGACGACGACGATCAGGCTGCCGTAGAGAACGGCGCTCCGCACCTCCATGGAGGCGTCGAGCACGACCCTGATTGCCGTCTGGGGATGCCCCGACTGCGCGTTCAGGCGCAGCCGTCTGACGATGTTCTCCACATCGATAATCGCATCGTCCACCACTTCGCCGAGAGCGATCACCAGACCGGCGAGGACCATCGTATCGAGCGTGCCGCCGCGGTAGTGGAGCAGCAGGCCGGCCGCGAGCAGCGAGAGCGGGATGGCAATGCTGCTAATCACGGCTGTGCGCCAGTCGGCCAGAAAGAGGATGAGGACGAGTATCACGAGGACGCAGCCGATGAGCAGCGCGCGGCTGAGGTTATGGAGCGACATCTCGATGAACGTCGCCGGACGGAAGATCGTCGGGTCGACCGCCACGCCTTCGAGCGCCCCTTTCATGTCGTCGAGCGCCGCCTCCACGCCGCGGGTCACGCTGAGGGTGTTCGCGCCGAGTTGCTTTTCGACGATCAGCATCAGGCCAGGGCCGCTGTTGATCACGGCATCGCCGATCGGCGCCGGGAATCCTTCGACGACCGTGGCGACATCACCGATGCGCAGCACGGCGCCGTTGTGCGACGACACGACGATCGCCTCGAGATCGCGCACCGAGCCGACTGCCGATGCGTGCGTAATCGCCAACCGCTGATTGGGTGTGTCGAGGAAGCCGCCCGCCTCTAAGGAAACCCCCTCGCCCGTGGCGCGCACCACTTGATCGAGCGTGAGGCCGTGTGCTCGAAGGCGCTCGGGGTCGACGAGGACCTGGAGCTGCCGATCGCGCTGCCCCCAGATCGCGACGTTCGCCACGCCGGGAATGGCCATCAGCCGCGGCCGGATCGTCCACTTCGTCAGCGTGGTCAGCTCGACTTGTGTCTGCTTCGCCGAGGTGACCCCGATCTTCATCACCCGGCTCAACGACGACAGGGGCGACAGCATGACCGGCGGCCGCGCGACGGCCGGCAGCTGTGCGGACGCCCGCGACAGGCGCTCCTGCACCATCTGACGGGCGGTCATGACGTCAGTGCCGGAATCGAGAATCAGGACGATCGACGAAAGGCCCAGGACCGATTTCGACCGGATGGTGTCCAGCCCGGAAACCCCGTTCAGCGCCGCTTCGAGCGGTACGGTGACGAGCGATTCCACCTCGTTCGTCGAAAGGCCTGGGGCTTCAGTCTGCACTTCGACCAGCGGGGGTGCGAACTCGGGGAAGACGTCGAGCGGTGTCGTCCGGAGGGTTCGTGCGGCGAGGATGATGAGCAGGACGCCGAGCGCGACCACGACGACGCGGTTGCGAAGCGACAGCGCGACCAGCCAGCGCACGTTAGTGCCCCGCGCCGAACTCGGTGCCAAAGAGCTCCGCGGCGCCGGCCGTGACTACCTTTGCTCCCCCGGTGATGCCGCGTGTGACAACCACGCGGTCGCCGGCGTGACGGGCGATCTCGATCCGGCGCCGGGCGTAGACGTTCTTGCCGAGATCCTCGTAGACCCATGCTGCACCGTGGATGTCGTAGAGGACGGCGGCCGCGGGCACGACGAGGCCGGTCGCGGCGGCCTTCAACGGCAGCTCGACGAACACGCGTTCGCCCGGACGGAGCACCGCATCCGCCCCGGACAGCGCGTAATAGAAGTCGACGGACGCGGCTGACGGATCGCCGCGGAGCGGGGCGGCGGCACGCACCGCCCGCCGCGGCGCCGCGGTGTCGCCGAGCGGCTTCACCGCGGCCGGCTGTCCCTCGTCGATCTCGCTCGCATCGCCGGCATACACCGCCACGCGGACCCAGAGGCTGTCGACCTGAGCGATCTCGAAGAGCGGCGCCGACGCCCCCACCGGTTGTCCCGGCGCGGCGGTCGCGCTTTGGACGATGCCGTCGAATGGGGCGGAAATAATGAGCTCACCCTCCCGGTCAACTGGAGTGGCCGCCGCGCCTTTCAACCGTTCACGTGCCGCGGCCAGAGCGGCCGCGAGCACCTGATGCTGGGCGCGCGCTTCCTCAACGCTTCGTACACTGGCGGCGCCATCCTTCAGCAGCTGCTCGAGGCGCTCCAGCCGCTGCCGCGCGGCCGCTTCTTCGGCTTCGCCGGCCGCCACCGCTCGCCGCGCCTCGATGCCCTGTTCGCGCTCGGCGGGCGCCAACGGCACAATCCTGATCAGCTGCTCGCCGCGACGTACTCGTGCACCCGGCCGTACGGCGTTGGCGCCGGAGAGCGTGCCGGCCACCGGGGCACTGACGACGACGCTGCGGCCCGGGGTACGACCACCTCGCCGGCTAGCGTCCGCGTCGCGGCGACACGCTCCGTGACGGCCGCGCTGGTCTGAATGCCAAGGCGCTGCACGGCCTCCGGCGTCAGCGTGATGGTCGTGAGCTCGGCCTCGGTACGCGGGTGTGCCACGGCGGCCGGAGGCGCCGGTTTCGGAGCCGGCGCTTCCGGTCCCCGTTGACAAGCCGCCGCCGCGAGCATGAGTACCACGACGATCAGATGTCTCATCGACTTGAATCCTCGTCACGGGCGCACACCCGCCCGACGCTCTGATCCAGCGCGATCGCGGCGCGGGCCAGCGATGCCGATGCGTCGAGCGCGCGCAGCCGCGCGTCGGCAAGGCGGCGATTGACATCGAGCAGCGCAATCAGGGCGAGCTCGCCTACACGATAGGCAGCTTCGGCCTGTCCCTGTTCCGCTTCGAGCGAGGGTACGATCTCGCGCGTCCAGATGTCGTTCGCCTGCCGCGCCTGGTTGAACCGGACCAGCGCGGTCCGCACCTCGGTGCTGACGCGGAGCCGCACGGCGGCGTAGCTGTATCCGGCACGCTCGATCTCGACGTCGGCCCGCGCGATCGCGCCCTGGTTGCGCGAGAAGATCGGCACCTCGCCGCCGAGGCCCGGGCCGAGCTCGAACCCCTGGCTGCCTCGACCGTTGGCATCGAGGACGGCGATCAGGTTGACGACGCGCGTGCGTTCCCATTTCGCACGCGCACCCGCGGCTTCGATGCCGATTTCTGCGGCGCGCACGTCGGGTCTCGACGCCAGCGCCGTCTCGAGCAAGCCGGCCGTGTCGCTGCTGCACGGCGCGATGTTCCCGTCGCTCCTCGGAACAACCGTGGCGGAAGGTGCCGCGTGATCGACACCCATCAGCCCGAGCAGGGCAATCCGGCTCGCCTCGCGATCGTGGGCGAGCGTCGCGACCAGGGCCGCGGCCTGCGCCGCGTCGTTCCGCGCCGTCCTCGATTCCAGCTCGCTGATATCGCCGGCGCGCAGCCTGGACTCCGTGATGTCACGGATGCGATCGGTGACCGTGGCAATCCCGCCGGCGAGATCGGCGCGCTGCTGCGCCGCGAGCGTCTCGGCATGCGCACGCCGCACTTCGCCAACCAGCGTCAAGCCGTCGTAAACGAGCCGTTCCCCGACGGCTCGGGCGTTCACCTCCGCCGCGGCTACCCGTTTTGGCCGCTGCCAGAGCACTTCAAGGGGAAACTGGACTGTCCATTCCAGCTGCTTGGGTCCCCACGGAAAGAGCAGCGAGAAGATCGGGTTGCGCAACATTCCCGCCTCGACCAGATCGGCGCGGGCGATGCCAAGGTCGCTGAGTGTCGCGCGGAACGACGGACTGTTCCACAAGGCCACCGCGATCGCATCGCTTTCAGAGATGCCGTCCTCGAGTGACACGCCGGCAGGAAGGGCGGCCGCGTCCGGCTCCGTTCGGATGCCGGCACCGGTGCGCGCCCGGATGGCGTCGCTGACGTGCGCCGTCTCGGGTGCGACCCCGCCAGAGGCGCATGCCGAGGTGACGACAGGTAAGGTCAACAGGGACGAGAGGATGCAGCGTCGCATCATGGCTGGCGAACCATGCTGCCAGAACGAAGATGATCGGAAGATAACGGCTGCTAGCCGGCCGACAGCATGTAGCCCTCGCCGCGACGGGTGGATATGAGGGAAGCGCGGCCGGGCTCGTCGATCTTGCGGCGCAACCGCTGGACGCAGACTTCGACGGCGTTCGAGAGCGGGTCGAGCGATGAGTCCCACACGTGCTCGACGATCTCCGCGCGGCCGAGCAGCGTATCGGCGTTCAGCATCAGGTATTCGAGCAGGGCGTACTCGCGGGTCGTGAGCGCGAGCGCGCGGCGGCGCAACATGGCGGTTCTGGCGCGCGAATCGAGCGCCAGCGGGCCCACCCGCACAATCAACGGCGCGAGCGGACGATGCCCTCGCCTGATCACCGCCCGGAGCCTGGCAAGGAGTTCGGAGAAGTCGAAGGGCTTGGTCACGTAGTCGTCGGCGCCGCTGTCGAGCCCGGCAATTCGCGTCTCGACAGCATCACACGCGGTCAGCATCAACACGGGAACCGTGGAACCGGTGCTGCGCATGTGCTGGCACACAGACAGACCGTCGCGGTCCGGTAGCCGGACATCAAGAATGACTGCGTCGTACCTGATCGCGGCCGCGAGCGCGATCGCCGCGCCGCCGTCCGGCGAGATGTCGACCGTATAGTCGGACTCGCGCAGCCCCTGGGCCACGATGCGTGCCACTCGCGGTTCGTCTTCGACCAGGAGTACCTTCATCCGGCCTCACCGCGCATGATATATCCGTGAGGATCCTGACGTGCACATCCTGCTTGTCGAAGACGAGCCTCGCGCGGCCCAGATGGTGTCGAAGGGCCTACGGGAGCAGGCCTATGCGGTCGATGTAGCGTCCGACGGCGATCAAGCGCTGTATCTGGCTGCCATCGGCGACTTCGACCTCATCATTCTCGACATCGGGTTGCCGCGCCGGGACGGCCTCGCCGTTTGCCGCCAGCTTCGCGACGAAGGATCGGACATCCCCATCCTCATGCTGACCGCACGCGACGCGGTCGAGGCTCGCGTCGAAGGGCTCGACAGCGGGGCGGACGACTATCTCACCAAGCCGTTCGACTTCGGCGAGCTGCTGGCCAGGGTGCGTTCGTTGCTTCGCCGCGGCCATGCTCTACCGGCACAACAGGCTCTGACCGTTGGACCGCTGGAGCTCGACACACGGGCGCGGCAGGTCCGTCTCGACGGCTCGTTGCTGCGCTTGAGCGCGCGCGAATATGCGCTGCTCCAGTGCCTGATGTTTCACGTGGACACGGTGGTGGGCCGCGCGATCCTCACCGAGCGCGTCTGGGAAGCGCCCGACGAGCCTGCATCGAACGTCATCGAGGTGTGTGTGCGAAGGCTTCGCCGGAAGATCGACAGGGACGGCCGCCCGTCGCTGATCGTCACCCGCCGCGGCGAGGGCTACATGTTGTCGGTTCAGCAGTCTTGACGTCATGACCCTGTCGATTCGTGCGCGGCTCACGGCGTGGTACAGCGGTGTGGTGGTTGTTGTGCTGATCGCGGTGGCACTGATTGTGGCACTGCTGCAGGACCGCGTTGCGCGCCGCAGCCTGGACGACGAGCTGGCGAGGCTGATGCTGACGCTCCAGGGCGTCATGCACACCGAGTTCGGCGAGGGGCTTACCCTGCAGGCGTCGGCGGATGAAGCCAGCATCGAAGTTGTGGCGCCCGACCGGGTTCTCACGCTCATCTCCGGCGATGGCCGACTGCTCGCACGATGGGGAAGTCCGGTCGCTTCAGCGTGGCGTCCACCGCAGGTCAGCAGCCGCACGCTGGAGACGGTCTCGATTGACGGGTCGCCAGGACGTCTCCTGACCGAGCCGGTCGAGGATCGCGGCCATCAGTACCTGGCGTCGGTGTGGGCGCCGCTCGAGGGCCTTCAGCGCCAGCAGGGTAATCTCCGGCGCACGCTGGTGCTGAGCGTTCTGTTCGGGCTCGTCTTCGCAGCCGTCGGCGGATGGGTCATCGCCAGACAGTCGCTGCGTCCATTGGCCGAGATGGCAGCGCAGGCGCACGCGATCGCCGAGGACAATCCCGTCGGACGGCTGAACGCGCCACATCCGGCCGACGAACTGGGCGTCCTCGCACGCGCTTTCAACGGGCTTCTCGATCGACTGGTGGGCGTGCTTCACGCCCAGCGGCAGTTCATGGCGGATGCCTCCCACGAGCTGCGCACGCCTGTATCCGTGGTCCGGTCGACGGCGCAGGTCATGCTGGCGAAGGACGAGCGCTCGACTGACGAATACCGCGAAGCCCTGACGATCGTCGGGGAACAGGGCGATCGCCTGACCAGGCTTGTCGATGCGATGTTCCTCCTGTCGCGCGCGGAGGCGCGCGGTCTTCCTCTGGTCCGCGAGCACGTCTACCTCGATGACATCGTCGACGAATGCGCGCGGGCACTCCGCGTTCTCGCCTCGGAGCGTCACGTACACATTGAAACCGCGCGTCGAGACGAGGCGATGTTCACGGGTGACGATCGCCTCCTGCGGCAGATGGTAACGAACCTCGTCGACAATGCGATCCGCCATGCCAGAACAACGGTAGGCGTGGCAGTGACGGCTTCGGGCGGGAACATCGAGATCGCGGTGTCAGACGATGGCCGCGGCGTGCCGCCAGCAGATCGAGAGAGGATCTTCCAGCGGTTCGTCCGCCTTGATTCGTCCTATTCCGGCGCTGGCCTCGGCCTCCCGATCGCGAAATGGATCGCCGAGGCGCACGGTGGGCGCTTGAGCCTGCGATCGAGCGACCCCTCGGGCAGCGCCTTCGTGGTCACCCTCCTGCGCGAGTGAAGCGGCCGGCGCGAAGATCACGTACCTCAGCCGCTGAACCTGCGCGCACGGATCTTCCAATCGTCGCGACGTCTGGCCCTGGCAAGAACTCTGGCCCTGGCACGGACAAGTCTCAACCCAACTGCCGCTAACCCTTTAGATCCGCCCCGGCTCTTGGTCACGAACCTTGCACGACACGCTGCCAGTCAAGGACCGACGCGGCAGGGTACGAGTTTGGACGTTGTCAAACGGAGCGCGAACATGAGGCTTGTGAATCGACTCGGTGTTCTGATATTTACACTCGCGATACTGGTGCCTGTTTCAGTGGAGCTCGCTGGGCAGGGGAAGGGGAATCCAAAGGGCGTCGACACGAAAGACCAAGCCGAGAAGAACGACAAGAAAGACAAGCAGGCGAATCCAATCCGCTCAGTCCCCGAGCCCACGACCCTACTTCTCCTTGGCGTTGGTGCTGGTGCGGCAGCGGCAAGCAAGGTCTGGCAGCGACGGAGGTCGCGCACCAAGACCTCTACATCGACGATTTCCTAAGTCACTTTGTCTCGCGCGGTGATCTTAACGACCGCTCTGACTGGTCCTGACGCCACTGCGCTCCCGCGGCTCGACGCCCTCCGGCGCCAGCAGCCCGCTGACCGAGCAGTCGGCCATCGTGCCCTTTCCGAGCGGCGGATGCCAGCGAGAACCACTGAGACTTCAACGAGTTGGTGAGCCTAACGTTCGCGAGTCGGAACCGGATTCGCGAATGGCTCAGGCGCCTTGACGATTCGATGCGTGGCATGAGCACGGCCTTGAGCTCGTGCCGCGGACCGATGGCGGCGCCGGGGCGAGGGTCGCCGGCACGCCCGATCACCAGATTCCTGGCACGAGCAGCTTTGTCCTTGCCATGTACGCCGCGTATTCGTCGCCGAATGCCTCGAGCATCATCCCTTCCTCTGCACCGATACGAAGTGTAAACAGAATTCCAAACGCCACTAAGTACGACGGCCCTACAACCCAGTTCGGAAGCATGAGCGCTTGGCCGATGGAGTAAAGGAAGAGTGCTGCGTACATTGGATGACGGACATAGCGATAGACCCCTTGCGTTATGAGTCGATGGTTCTCGCGCAGTTCAAGGGTGACCGACCAGTACGTGCTCAGGTCCGAGTGTGACCGGCGGAACCACCAGAGGCCCCCTACCAGGCACAAGACTCCGGCGCCGAACGGCCAAGGACGAAGCGAGTACTCCGCGAACGAGAAGAGAGGGGACACCACCCAGATCAACGGAACGAGGAACCCCATCCATGCGAGAGTCAGCAGGACGACCTCGCGCATCACCGCCTTGGCGATCCAAGGGTTCATGATCGGTCAGCGGCGATCGCGTGATGGCCGAGCCGTCCCTCGGCGGCTGCCGCCGTCCGACTTACTCCGCATCTGGACGGCTATCTAATCCGATTGCCGTCGGGCCAAAACAGCCGACAAGATGCTGCTTCCTGGTCTGTGGCGCGGCGGCTTCGATTGACTGTGTGGAATCGGAATTTCCATCGTGTGGAATCAACGGGTTGGAGCTGGCGAGCCGCATTTTCGCGAGTTGGAACCAGCTCGACGAGTGGTTGCGGCAAGTCGACAGGCTGTGGCGCGCGGCGTGACGGTCAGAGCCGATGCCGCCTTGGCGGCGAGTCAGCGCGATGCCTTCGTCCGAGCCGTTCGCGTGGTCGCATTTTTGGGAGGGCGTCCGCCGAGCCGGCCGTTGGCACGCGACGCACGCGCCTTCGCGCCGCTGCGCTTCGCGCCCACCAGAGCGGCAACGCCAACGACGCTGATTCGCGTCTTCCCTCGATCGGAGACGCGTGCGACGCGGACTCGTGCGTCTGGCCGACTGGCCGGGTGCGCGTTCAGGTAATCCGTCAGGACCGCACGGATGGCGCGTTCGGCCTTCGCGTGCGAATCGGCTGCGGCATAGACGGGCAGCCCCGGCACGTAGGCGCTCACTGCGCCGTTCTGTTCGGTTTCGAGGACGATCGGGTAGAGCATGGTCATTCGACACCTGCCTCGCGCAGGATCCGATTGCCGAGCCGCCCGGCATCTTTCTTCGTGTGAACCGCCACCCACACTTCCTTGCCGGTAGTCGGGTGCTTCAATAACAGGTGGCTGCCTTTTCCAGACCGGACCTCGATGAACCCCGCGGCCTTCAGCTTGCGGATCACCTCGGCCCAGGTCACCCGCCATCGTAAACCTACCGCTAGGTTTAGTCAATGTGCGGATTGGGTGCCCGGAGGGACGGGTTCGATTCCTATCCGCGATGGCGGTCGCGACCATAAGTGCTTGATGGTGTCGACTGAGTGGAGTTGAGCCGGGTGGGAATCGAACCGACAACCCGCAGATTAAGAGTCTGCTGCTCTGCCAATTGAGCTACCGGCCCACAGGACGGGAATGTCGACGTGCGGGAAAAACCAATTCTACCAGAGCATCATGTGCGATCTACAATCGGAGACGGTTGCGCCCGTAGCTCAGTTGGATAGAGCGGCAGGCTTCGAACCTGTAGGCCGGGGGTTCAAGTCCCTCCGGGCGCGCCAACCAAAGGGAACGCGGATCTGGCCTGATTTGCGTTCCCCACTTCGTGCTCGAACAATCCCGCCAACGTGCCTTCGCCCGTCAGTCTCCACGCGTGTTTCGACGTCAGCGTGATGGTCACGCGTCCGTTCAACAAGCTGGAGATGAGCGGCCGCGCGTCGAGCGGATCCTCCGTCAGCTCCTCACGCCACGACGTCGCCAGCGCCATCAGGTCATCCCGTAGGTGATCGCTTGCCCGGTCCCTAGACGGCGCTCAGCGCGCAAACGGTCGCGCTCGCCCATATAACGCCTTCACTGCGACAGCGTTGCTTTTTGAGACGATCCCGCCAGCCATCCAACCTTCCGGTTGCTCTCTAGCGCGACAGTAACAATCGCCATCGATTTTTGCAGTCCATGTGAAGCGATGATCGTCCAGACCTTCTGGAAACGCGATGACTTGCAATGCGTGCTCGACCGCCATAGATCCGGCCGCTTGTCCGTGCAAGTCTTCATCAGGGACACAGCCGTTGTTACCGAGCCGTGCTCGCTGGACGACGCCGCTGACGTCGCTGACCGGGCTGCCAGGGTGTTCGGCATTTTCGGGTACGCCGAGTCGCAGTCACCCTGGCGGTGAATGCCGCTGATCGCGCACCGCCGGAGCCGAGCAGCAAGCCCACCGCGAGGCCGAGCAGATAGCCGCTCTCTTGACGCGCGGCCAGGTAACACCAGTACGCGGTGGTGTTGTCGTCGTCGCCGACGACCTGTTCGCGGAATGTGACCTTTGGGTGCTACCCCTGAAAGTCTCGCGCGCACAGCGGTGTCGGTGATCGCGCCGGGCCGCCGACCTGATTGAACGTCACCTCCCGCACACCCCGCGTCCATCGATACCAGCCGGCGCCCTTCGCGAAGTAGAACCGCTCCTCGGTGTTCGGCTCGGCGAGCTCGGGATTCGGCTGATACTCGAGCAGCAGCACGTCACGGACGCCGAGATCGCCGCCGGCATCCATCAACCCCGCGTGCCACGCGCGCACCCGATACGGTGCCGGCCGATCGTCGGCTCGGTTGCAGTCGGCATCGAACCACGTCAGCCGGTTGTCGAGCAGTACGAGGCTCCACGCCTCGCCCTTCACGAGGCGCCGCGGCAGCCAGCGCCCATCGCTGAAGATGTAATGCTCCCAGCGCCGGTTGCCGTCAATGGCGTGATCCACCGCGTGATAGATGTACGCGCTGTCCCATTTCCAGCATTCGTAGCTCCAAGGCAGGGCGTATTTCGTCCAGCACACGCGATCCGCCTCGAGGTTCTGATGTTGGCTATGGAGCGGGCCGAATCGCGGCCACGTCTCCGGCTGGCCGATGACGTAGTCGAGCACATCAATGCTGTCCTGGTCCGACGGCGCCGTTGCACAGGCACCCAGCGCGAGCAGCGCCAGGGCGACGACGATTCGCATGTGACCTTCAGATCCTAATTGATGGACTTGGGTTCGGCCACAATCCCGCCCCCGAGCGACCAGCGTGCGTACAACTCGCGGAGGCGGGCGAGCGCCGCGCTCACGCCGTTCAACAGCGCGATGTCAGCGCGAACTACACGCGTGCACATGGCTGGTCCTGTCCGGGGGAGAGCCTGGCATGCGGTACTGATAGAATCTCCCCTTCGGAACTCGAGCTTCCACGATCACACTTCACTCGTGCGCCCGTAGCTCAGCTGGATAGAGCGTCGGCCTCCGGAGCCGAAGGTCACAGGTTCGAATCCTGTCGGGCGCGATCCCTTTCTCACCTCGTCGCGACATCGGCCAAACCGGACGAGCTCGAAGGTCTCGACACTATCTCTTGTCGCCCTTCGAACGGCCTCTCGCCTTGTCGAGATAAAGGCTCACTGCCTCGAGGTCGACCCCTTTGCTCTTGCGCAACGCTGCCCACGGATCACCGGTCGCCGACAGCCGCGCCGGCACGGTCCGGATGGTGAACGCCTCGCGATCGACGCCGTCGTGCACCTCCTGCCACGTGAGCGGTGTCGATACGCCTGCGAATGCGCTCGCGCGCGCGCTGTAAGCCGTCGCCAGCGTCTTCCCGAGCACGTTCTGCATGAAGTCGACATAGACGCGCTTGCCGCGCGCGGCGACGGTCCGCTCGACCGTCGCGTGCTTCGGGTGCTTCTGCGCCACGACCGTCGCGATGATCTGGCAGAAGAGCAGACCGGCCTCGTACGGCGTGCCCGGCGGGAGCGGCAGATAGATGTGCAGGCCTTCGGATCCGGATGTCTTCGGCACGCCGGTGGCGCCGAGCTGGTCGAGCTCGTCGTGGATCCAGCGGGCGACCTCGAGCGTCCGGCTGAACGGCAGGCCGGGCATCGGATCCAGGTCGAGGGCGGCGTAATCGGCGAACTCGGGCGACTGCACGCGCGAAAACCAGGGATCCTGCGAGATCGCCGCGAGCTGGGTCGTGTACAAGAGCGTCAGCGGATCGCCGCCGATGATCTGCGGGCGTTGTTCCGCCACCGTGACCTTCTCGATCCGAACGCCCTGCGGGACATCCTCGACGCGATGCTGGTAGAACGGCTTGGCGTCGATGCCGTTCGGAAAGCGTTTCATCACGAGCGGGCGGTCCGCCACCGCGGGCAGGATGTACGGCGAGACCTGCGCGTAGTAGCGGAAGAGATCGCCCTTGGTCAACTTCTCCTTCGGCCAGAACACCTTGTGCAGGTTGGTCACCGCAAGCCGCTGGCCGCCCGGCAATTCGAGCGCGCCGTCGCGCCGGGCGTCTTCGAGCGCGCGGAGGTGATCGACGAGGGCGGCGAGCGTCGCCTGGGTCAGGCCGGACGCTGCGCGGGCGGGTTTCGTCCGGCTAAAGCCGGCACTCGCGGCGGTCCGCGACGCGTAGTGTCCGGCTTCAGCGGACGTTATCCGCCGTCCTTCTGCTCGCGCACCACATCGCGCGGGTTCTTGTCGTCGCGCAGGCCGAGATACACGGGATGCCGCAGTTTCGCGTCCGCGGTCCACTCGGTGAACCTGACTTGGGCGACCAGGCGCGGCTCGACCCAGTGCGGGCGCTCGTTGGTGCGTGGTTCCGGCGTGAAGGGGCACTCGTCGGTTTCGAGCGGGCGCAGCAGCTTCATCACCCGCACGAGCTCGCGCTCGTTGAATCCTGTCCCGGAATGGCCGACGTAGACGAGGCGCGATCCTTCATAGACGCCCAGCAGCAGCGCGCCGAACCAGGCGCGTGTCTGGCGCGGCTCGGTCCAGCCTCCGACGACAAACTCCTGCTCCTGGGTGATCTTGATCTTGCGCCAGTCAGGCGTCCGCTTGCCCGACTTGTAGAGGGAGTCCGCGTGCTTCGCGATGAGGCCTTCCCATCCCTGCTCGAGGGCGCGCTCGTACAACGCACGGCCGTTGCCACGCACCATCTCGCTGACCCGCAGGCAGGAATCGCGATTGCCTTTGAACAGGCGCTCGACGACCTGGCGCCGCCGCAGAAGCGGCAGATCGCGCAGGTCCCGGGCGCCCTCCATCAACACGTCGAAGATGACAAAGGCCGTGGACGTCGTCGATGACGCGGCGGGTGTCGTCGGGCTTCTGCGTCCTCTGCCCCCTTTGCGATCCTCGTCGATCGTCAGATGGATGCGACCCTGGAGCCGTTGGAATCCTGTCGGCCGGCCGTCCTCGTCCAGCGCGACGACCTCGCCGTCGAGCACGACGGCCTGCTTCTGGCGGCGTCCCCACCTGGCGAGAGCGGCGGCGATCTCGGGGAACTGCGAGGTTTTCTCGTTGCCCAGGCGCGACCACAAGCGCACCGGACCGGAGGGCGGGCACTTCGGCGATCGCGCGGATGCCGTCGTACTTGGGCTCGTAGACGAACTGCGGATCCTCGAGCGGCGCGTCGTCGAGCGACGCGAGCATCGGCTTTAACATTGCAAATTGCAAAATGCAGATTGCAAATTGATGGATGCAGCCCGAAGGAAATTTACCGCCGCCTGAGCTCGCGTTCGGCGCGCACCCAGTCGTCGAAGTCGAGGCCGTCGTGGCCGCCGCGCTCGAGGTACATCTGGTAGGCGCGCGCGCGGACATCTTCGTCGGTCGGTTCCCGCTGGTCCGAGTCTGGTTTAGCGAGGGCCCGGGAAATATTTTCCGGCCCGTCCGCGGGACTGTTCAGTTTCGCCGTCGATCGTGGTGCTTTCTTCGCCATGGCCATCCCTCTATGTCATTCCCGGCGTTGACGACATCAGTCACACGCCGTCGTGAATTGTTCAGTCGCGTTCGAAGTCCGACGGTACCGCACCAGCTCGGCAAGCCGGACGCCAGCTCATAGCGCGCCGAGGATACCCACGATTGGAATTCCCAGCCAGCCGGGACGATTGTTCAACTCGTATCGAAGCTCGTAGAGCGCCTTCTCGAGGATGAACGCGCCGAGCAGGCGATCGAACTCCTCCGAGTCTTGGACGCCGAGATCCGCTCCGACGGTGCTCCGGTACGAAGCGAGAAACGCCTGGCCGACCCAGTGCTGCCAGGCGTCGGCCCATGGCGCGAGCAGCGCGTAGTCGTCGGCGGCGTTGAGCGTCTGTGTGAACAGGGCCGCATACGCCGCATAGCTGAAGGATCGCAGCATCCCGGCGACGTCCTTGAGGGGCGGCTGCTTCTGGCGGCGCTCGGCGAGGCTTCGAGCCGGCTCGCCCTCGAAGTCGAGGATGACGAAGTCTTCCTCGGTGCGCAGTACCTGGCCGAGGTGGTAATCGCCGTGGATACGGATGCGCATCCCGGCGGCCGCCTCGCCCCTGATCGCGTCGAGGCGTTCCAGCAGCGCGGGCCCGGCATCGAGGACCGCTTCCACCGGCGGCTGAAGCACATCGGGGATGACGTCGCGCTTCGACGCCAGCAGCTCGGCCACCCGCTCGGCAAGCGCGGTCATCTCGCGATACGCCGCTTCACGGGCCTCGGCGCCGAACGGTTCGGGCGCGAAGGCGGGGTCGTTCGGGTCCGCGAGCGCCAGATGCATCTCGGCTGTCCTCCGGCCGAGCAGTTGTGCGCTTGCCAGGTACGAGCGCTCGGTTGCGGCGAGAAACGCCGGCGGGACGCTCCTCAGCAGAGGGGCCTCGAGCGGCGCTTCGGCGCTGCGGGCATGTGCCGCTACCGCCTCGTAGTAGCGGCGCAGGTCGTCGATCGTGAAGTCCCAGCCGGATCCCTGATGGCTGACGACACCCTGGACGACAGCGAGAGTGCCCGGCTCGACTCCTCGACGGTGATGGAAGACCCCGCCTGCCAGGGGCGGGACTCTCGTAAACCCGCGCCTGGCGAAGTGGGCGGGCAGCTCGAACTCGGGATTCACACCAGGCTCGACGCGTCGGAATATCTTCAGCGCGTACCGGTCGTTCACGAACAGCGACGCTGTTGCTCTGGTCGGACGTGCTGCGCACCCAGCGGCGTTCGGACGCCAGATCGAGTCCGGCCGTGGTGAGCACGCCACGCAGGCTGCCGGTGCCGGTCGGCACTTCGCGCGCCTGTTCGACCAGGCCCAGCAACCGGTTGCACAGGTCCTCGTCGAAGATGCCGTCGACGATCGCGCCCTTGCGCGCGCCGGTCACCCGCGCCAGCACGCTGGACGGGTGGTCCTTGATCGCGCGGTCCGCCGCCTCGCCCGACACGGCCGCCAGCGGCAGCACGTAGGTCTCCGCCCACCCGTCGGTGTAGCTCACCGTGGCCAGCGCGATGAACGCCGGCGTGCTGCCGGTGCGGATCGTCGCCCAGTCGCTGAAGCGTGCCTGCCTGATCTCGCGTGACTTCGAGGCGAACCAGCGCTGGCGCTTCAGGAACGGGTACGAGCGCCTGCCGCTCGAGCATGAGCGCGTGTGCCGGTGCTCAAGCACGCCCTCCCAGTCGACGCCGACGAGCAGGGCGGGGAGGCTTGCGGCGAGCGCCTCGTTCGAGTCTCCATCCGCCCGCGGCGGCACCTGCGTCACCTGCATCGGCGTCGGCTGCAGGGTGAACCAGTACGAGCGCGTACGGGTCCGAGCGTCAGGAAGTACGGCCGCTCGCTGATCCGCGGGAACTCGGTGAGCGCCGGTCATCTCCACCGGGATCAGGCCGGCGAACGCGCTCAGGTCGAGCTCGACCGGCTGCACGGCTGCGCGACAGGTTGGCGACGACGAGGATCGTTTCGTGCTCGTCGCGGCGCAGGTAGGCGAGCACCTTGCGGTTCGGCCGGATAGATGAACTCGAGCGAGCCGCGGCCGAAGACGCGGTGCTGCTTGCGCATCGCGATCAGCCGCTTCATCCAGTTGAGCAGCGAGAACGGATATCGCTCCTGCGCCTCGACGTTGATCGCCTGGTAGCCGTAGACCGGATCCATGATCGGCGGTGCGTAGAGCCGCGCCGGATCGGCGCGCGAGAAGCCGCCGTTGCGATCGCTGCTCCACTGCATCGGCGTCCGGACGCCGTTGCGATCGCCGAGGTAGATGTTGTCGCCCATCCCGATCTCGTCGCCGTAATAGATGATCGGCGTGCCCGGCAGCGAGAACAGCAGCGTGTTCAGCAGCTCGATGCGGCGGCGGCTGTTCTCGACGAGCGGCGCCAGGCGCCGCCGGATGCCGACGTTGAGCCGCATCTGCGGATCGGTCGGCGTAGACCGTGGTACATGTAGTCGCGCTCTTCGTCGGTGACCATCTCGAGCGTCAGCTCGTCGTGGTTGCGCAGGAACAGCGCCCACTGGCAGTTCTCGGGGATGTCCGGGCGTCTGGTTCAGGATCTCGGTGATCGCGTGGCGGTCCTCCTGGCTGAGCGCCATGAACATCCGCGGCATCAGCGGAAAGTGGAACGCCATGTGGCACTCGTCGCCGTCGCCGAAGTACGGCCGCACGTCGGCCGGCCACTGGTTCGCCTCGGCGAGCAGCATGCGGTTCGTGTAGGCGGCGTCGAGCTCGCGCCGGATGCGCTTCAGCACCGCGTGCGTCTCGGGCAGGTTCTCGTTGTTGGTGCCCTTCGCGCACGCACAGGTACGGCACGGCGTCGAGCCGCAGCGCGTCGACGCCGATGTCGAGCCAGAACTTCATCACGTCGATCACCGCCTCGACCACCGCCGGGTTGTTGTGGTTCAGGTCGGGCTGGTGCGAGAAGAAGCGGTGCCAGTAGTACTGCCCGGCGACCGGGTCGTAGGTCCAGTTCGACTTCTCGGTGTCGGTGAAGATGATCCGCGTCTCGGGAAACTTCTTGTCGGTGTCGCTCCAGACGTAGAACTCGCGTTCCGGCGATCCGGGCGGCGCGTGGCGCGCGCGCTGGAACCACGGGTGCTGATCCGACGTGTGGTTGACGACCAGCTCGATCAGCACCTTGATGCGCCGGTCGTGCGCGGCGCGCGACGAACGCCTTGAAGTCGTCGAGCGTGCCGTATGCACGGATGGACGTTCAGGTAGTCCGCGATGTCGTAGCCGTCGTCCTTGAGCGGCGAGGGAAAGAAGGGCAGCAGCCAGAGGCAGGTGATGCCGAGGCTCTGGAGGTAGTCGAGCTTCTGGGTCAGGCCCTGGAAGTCGCCGATGCCGTCGTTCGTTGCTGTCGAAGAACGACTTGACGTGCGCCTGGTAGATGATCGCGTCCTTGTACCAGAGTGGATCGTCGTCCTGCCCCACGGGCGCGGCTGCGGCAGCGTCGGCCGGCACCGACAGGTTCGGCGCATCAAGCATTCCTAATTCTTAATTCCTGATTCCTGATTTCAAGCTTCAGGATATGTCCCTGCCGGATGTCCGGATCGAACCGCACGTAGTTCCATTCGCCGCGCCAGGTGTACACCGTCTCGTCGAGCAGATCGCGCACCCGGTACGCGCCGTCCGCCGCGCCGAGCGGACAGCGCACGAACCCGTGCTGCATGTAGTGCGGATCGAGGTTGACGACGACGAAGACGCGATCGTCACGATGCGATCGTCCGGCGCGAGCCGGCGGGCCGATTTGCTGAACGCGATGATCTCCGGGTTGTCGGTCTCGTGGAACCGCAGCGTCTGGTCGAACTGCAGCGCCGCGTGCCGGTGCCGGATCGCGTTGACGCGCGCGACCAGCTCCTTGATGTGCCCGGGCCGATCCCAGTCCCACTGCCGGAACTGATACTTCTCCGAGTCGGCGTATTCCTCGCGTGCCGGGCCGCACCGCGCGGTTCTCGCACAACTCGAAGCCGCTGTAAATGCCGTAGTTGGCGCCGAGCGTCGCCGCGAGCAGCAGCCGCGCCTCGAACGCCGGCCGGCCGCCGTGCTGCAGGTACGCGTGCAGGATGTCGGGCGTGTTGGCGAACAGATTCGGCCGCAGGTACTCGCGCGACATCGGTGGCCGTCAGCTCGGTGAAGTACTCGATCAGCTCGGCCTTGGTGTTGCGCCAGGTGAAGTAGCGTGTACGACTGCGTGAAGCCGGCCTTGGCCAGATAGCGCATCACCGCCGGGCGCGTGAACGCCTCCGAGAGAAAGATGACGTCGCGGTTCGCGGGCGTGCACCTCGCCGATCAGCCATTCCCAGAACCCGAACGTCTTGGTGTGCGGGTTGTCGACGCGGAAGATCCGCACGCCGCGGTCGACCCAGAACAGCGTGACCGTCGAGCAGCGCCTGCCACAGCGCCGGCCAGTCGTCGCACTCGAAGTCGAGCGGGTAGATGTCCTGGTACTTCTTCGGCGGGTTCTCCGCGTATCTGATCGTGCCGTCGGGCCGGTGGCGGAACCAGTCGGGGTGCTCGCGCACCCACGGGTGATCGGGCGAGCACTGCCACGCGAGATCGAGCGCGACCTCGAGGCCGAGCCGCTCGGCCTCCTCGCGGAACGCCGTCGAAGTCGTCGAGCGTGCCGAGCCCCGGCTCGATGGCGGTGTGGCCGCCGTCCGCCGAGCCGATCGCCCACGGGCTGCCCGGGATCGCCGGGCTGCGGCCGGCAGGCTGTTGTTCCGTCCCTTCCGGAAGCTTCGTGCCGATCGGATGAATCGGCGGCAGGTAGACGACGTCGAAGCCCAGGTCGGCGATGGCCGGCAGCCGGCGCGCTCGCCTCGCGGAACGTCGCGCTGCGTGTCGGGTCTGGTCCGGCCGAGCGCGGAAACATCTCGTACCACGCGCCGAAGCGCGCCCGCTCGCGATCCACCCAGACGCGATAGACCGGCGACGCCGTCGCGCGCGAGCGGTCGGCGTAGGTGTGCATCAGCGCGGCCAGGTCGTCGGCCGTGCCGAGCCGTACGCGACGCGCCGTCGCCGCCGGCATCCGCGAGCGCATCGGCGCGGCTCGAGCAGCCAGTGCGCAGCGTCGCCTCCCTGTGCCAATTTGATCCGCGCGCGCCGCCGCCTCGCGAACCAGCAGCGTCGCCTTCGAGAAGCTCCAGCGAGACGTCCTGCGCCGGCGTCGAACTTCAGCCGGATGTCGCGGCGCCAGGTCGCGAACCGATCGACCCAGGCGACGATCGCGTACTCATGCCAGCCGACATCGCCGACGTCGAACCGCGCCGGTCCATTCGTCGGTGCCAGGATTGGTCAGTGTCAGCGGCGTTTCGCGCCAGCCTTGTGTTTCTGGCGTCGTGCGGACCTTTAGGTCCGCTTCAAGGTCGCGCCGAATTCGCCGAAGCAGGCCTAGAGGCCTGCACTGACCGAGCGATCGCGCAGTACCGCCACCACGACGTCGTGGCCGTCGGCGAAGACGATCGGCGGTGACGTCGACGCGTTCGCCGAGCGTGCGCTTGATGGGGAACCGGCCGCCGTCGATCGCTGGACGGACTTCGTCGATGATGACGCGACCGTGGCGTAGTCGGTAGTCGGTCGTCGGTGGTCTGTAGTCGTCGGTCGACTCTCGACTCTCGACTGTCGACTGCCGACTCACGACTGCCGACTGACCGACTCTCGACGCTTCCGCATCAGCTCTCCGCGCCGACGGCGACCGGTTCCGGCTTCGGGGTGGCCGCAGTCTCCGTTTCAGCCTGACCTTGCGCGCGCGCCGGGATGCGGCGGCGTTCGCGCAGCGGCGGCGACGAGCTGGAACACCGCGACCGAGCGGCCCTGCAGCGGATAGCGGACGCCGGGCTGGAAGACGCGCGTCGGCGGCGTGCGCGTCGATCGTGTCGACGACCCGCTGCCACTGCTGGTCGGCCTCGAGCGGCGGCAGCGTGAACGGCACCTTGTCGGTGTGGGCGTTCAGCAGCACGAGCAGCGTGTCGCCGGTGATCGGCTCGCCGCGCTCGTCGACCTCTTCGATCGCGTTGCCCGAGAGCAGCATGCCGATGCTGCGGACGAAGTCGGCGTTCCAGGCCTCGTCGTCCATCTCGCGGCCGTCCGGCGCGAGCCACGCGACGTCCTTCACGCCGCCGCCGCGGATGCTCCGGCCCTGGAAGTACTGGCGCCGCCGCAGCATCGGCTGCGACAGCCGGAAGTGGACGAGCTGCGCCGACGAACTCGCAGAGCGCTCTGCTTGTCGGGTGTCGAGGTTCCAGTCGATCCAGGTCAGCTCGTTGTCCTGGCAGTAGGCGTTGTTGTTGCCCTGCTGCGTGCGCGCCGAGCTCGTCGCCGTGGCTGATCATCGGCACGCCCTGCGACAGCAGCAGCGTCGCCAGGAAGTTGCGCATCTGGCGGCGCGCGCAGCTCGGCGATCGCCGGATCGTCGGTCGGTCCTTCGACGCCGCAGTTCCAGCTCAGGTTGTTGTTCTCGCCGTCGCGGTTGTCCTCGAGGTTCGCCTCGTTGTGCTTCTCGTTGTAGCTGACGAGATCGTTCAGCGTGAAGCCGTCGTGCGCGGTGACGAAGTTGATGCTCGCGTACGGCTGGCGCCCGCTGTGCGCGTAGAGATCGTTGCTGCCCGAGAGCCGCGTCGCGAGCTCCGACACCGTGCCGCCGTCGCCGCGCCAGAACCGCCGCACCGTGTCGCGATACTTGCCGTTCCACTCCGTCCAGAGCACCGGGAAGTTGCCGACCTGGTAGCCGCCCTGGCCGAGGTCCCACGGCTCGGCGATCAGCTTCACCTGCGACAGGATCGGGTCCTGGTGGATGATGTCGAAGAAGCGCGCCAGCCGATCGACGTCGAACAGCTCGCGCGCGAGCGCGCTGGCCAGGTCGAACCGGAACCCGTCGACGTGCATCTCGATGCACCCAGTAGCGCAGGCTGTCCATGATCAGCTGCAGCACCTGCGGGCTTTGCATGTTCAGCGTGTTGCCGCAGCCGGTGAAGTCCATGTAGTAGCGCGGGTCGTCGGCCGACGAGCCGGTAGTACGACGCGTTGTCGATCCCCTTCAGCGACAGCGTCGGGCCGAGGTGATTGCCCTCCGCGGTGTGGTTGTAGACGACGTCGAGGATGACTTCGAGGCCGGCGGCGTGGAGCGCGCGCACCATTCGCTTGAACTCGCGGACCGCGCCGGCCGGCGTGCGCGACGCCGCGAAGCGCCGCTCGGGCGCGAAGTAGCCGAAGCTGTTGTAGCCCCAGTAGTTCGTCAGCCCCTTTTCCTCGAGGTGCCGATCGCGCGCGTGGTGATGCACCGGCATCAACTCGACCGCCGTCACGCCGAGCTGCTTCAGATGGTTGATCGCCGCGTTCCGTCGTCAGCGCTTCGTAGGTGCCGCGCATGCGTTCGGGGATGCGCGGGTGGCGCTTCGAAAACCCGCGGACGTGCATCTCGTAGATGACCGTGTTGTGCCACGGCGTGCGCGGCGGCCGATCGTCGCCCCAGGTGAACGCCGGATCGACGACGGCGGCGAGCGGCGCGAATGCGCGCGTTGTCGCGGTCGTCGACACGACAGGTCGGCGTCGGGATCGCCGACGCGATATCCGAACATCTCGTCGGCCCAGCGAATCGTACGCGCGACCGACTTCGCGTATGGATCCATGACAACCTTGTTCGGATTGAAACGATGGCCCTGCGCCGGGCTCGTAGGGGCCGTGAACGCGGTAACCGTAGAGCTGGTTCGGCCGGATGTCGGGGAGGAAGCCGTGCCAGACCATGTCGGTCTGTTCCGGCAGCGGCAATGCGCGCCGATCTCTGTGCGTCGCCTCGGTGGAGTCGAAGAAGCACAAGTTCGACCTTGGTCGCGTGCGCGGAGAAGAGCGCGAAGTTGACGCCGACGCCGGTCCACGTCGCGCCGAGAGGATAGGGATCGCCTGGCCACACTCGCACAGCTGCGGCTGAATCATTATCCGTGCCAGGCGTAGCCGAGTCGAGGCACGGTCTCTATTCCACCGTCGAGTACCGGTCGTTGAACCACGGTTCCGCCGAATTCGAGTAGCCGCGGACTTCCCAGAATCCCTTGTGATCCTCGGCCAGGAACTCGATCTTCCGGATCCACTTGGTGCCCTTCCAGGCGTACAGCTTCGGCGTGATCATGCGGCACGGGACCGCCATGCTCGTGCGGCAGCGGCTGTCCCTCCCAGGTGTGGACCAGCAGCACATCGTCTTCGATCGCGCGATCGAGCGGCAGGTTCGTCGTGTACGGGATGAAGGTGCCGGGCGTGAAGTCGTAGCCGGTGCAGAAGACGAAGCGCGCCTCGTCTTTCGGGCACCACCAGTTCGGCGATGGTCTTGAAGCGCACGCCACGCCAGTGATTGTCGAAGCGCGACCAGGTCGTCACGCAATGAAAGTCGCTGACGTCGTCCGCTTGCGGCAGGGCGAGGAACTGCTCCCAGTCGAGCGTGAACGGGTTCTCGACGAGCCCGCCGATTTCGAGCTTCCATGTTCCGCCGATCGACGTCGGGCTGCTCGCCGAGATCCAGCACCGGCCAGTTCTTCACTTCGTGCTGGCCGACGGGAAGCTGCGGCATCCCGTGCCGGTTCGGCGGGCCGCCGCCTTCCGGCGGCTGGCCGCGGAACTTCACGTTCACCGCGCCCTTGTCGAGAGTGATTTGGCGCTCGATGTACTTGCGCCG
Organism: uncultured Acidobacteriota bacterium; assembly: GCA_963825245.1. Classification (GTDB taxonomy): domain Bacteria; phylum Acidobacteriota; class Vicinamibacteria; order Vicinamibacterales; family CAVVIG01; genus CAVREM01. The sequence continues at coordinate 189,762 of CAWGSJ010000002.1, read as the reverse complement.
CCGCGCGACGAGGTCGGACGGGTGGGACATACCGCCCACAAGTTTCTCACGTTGTCGGGACTCGGGGCTCGGTGCTCGGGGCTCGGGTCGGACGTCCGCCTGAAGGCGGACGCTACAACGCGGGCTGCGTGCCGGGCGCGTAGACGGACGTGAGCATCAACTCGGGCCACGGTGTCCGCGATTCGCTGGCGGCGGCCCGGCGGGCGGCCTTATCGCGGTACATGCGGTGGTCGGCTTCGGCCAGGAGCGCTTCGTAGCTCTTGCCGTCGTGGGGGAACACGGCGGCGCCGGCGCTGGCCGCCAGGCGCAGCATCTTTCCGGGGCGGACCTCGATCTGAATCTGGCCGACCCGTTCCTGCAGTTCGCGGCGCTTGACCTCGACCGCCTCGCGCGTGCACTCGGCCAGGACGATGATGAACTCGTCGCCCGCGTAGCGCACGCACAGATCGTACGAGCGCAGCGTGTTCTGCAGCGTCTCGGCGACCTGACGCAGCGCGCGATCGCCGACGTGGTGCCCGCACGTATCGTTGATCGCCTTGAACTCGTCGATGTCCATGACGATCAGCCCAAGCTCGCGGTCGAGGCGTTCGGCGCGGACCAGCTCCCGCGCCAGGTGGGCGAACATCGACCGTCGGTTCGGCAGCGACGTCAGCGGGTCGGTCAGCGAGTCTTCCTGCGTCTGCTCGAACACGATCGAGTTGTGGACGACCGGACCCGCCTGCTCGGCGACCCGCTCGACCAGCCGCCGGTGATCTTCGGTGTAGCGGTTCGGCTGCGTATGGAACAACGTCAGGCAGCCGATGAAGGTCTCGTTCGCGGAAAGGGGCGTGACGATCGCTGAATGGAGGCCGTGGTCGGTCTCGATCCCGAGCGCTTCGAACGTGAGGCGCGGGTCGGCGTTCACCAGCGTGCGGCGGTTGCGCGCGGCCCAGCCCGCCAGTCCCTGGCCGACCGCCAGCGTCGTGTTCAGCAGCGGCTCGGTGCCGGCGCCGGACACGAAGCGGCACTTGAGCGTCAGGCCGTCCGGCTGCAGCACGAAGAGCGAGCAGCCCGACCACGGCACGATCTTCTTCAGCTTCGACGAGATGAGCGCCATCGTGTCGGCGACGCCGAGGCTGGTTCCCATCGACTGCGCGATCTCGTACAGCGCGTAAATCTCCTTGTGTGCGAGCGCGATGTTCTCGAACGCATTGGCGCCCGCGCCGTGCGTCAAGCCGGCAGCCGTTGCACCGGTCGCCACGGCCGACGGGGCGGCCGCCTCAGCGATCAACTCCGCGGCGTCCGCTTCGGCCATCAGGCCCGGCAGGATCTCGATGAACGTCGACGTCAGCCGCGGGTCGAGCGCGCGCCCCGCCTCGTCCTGGAGCAGGCTGATCGCGCTGTCGTGGCTCATCGCCTTGTGGTACGGCCGTTCCGTCGTGACCGCGTCGTAGTAATCGACGATCGTCAGGATGCGGGCGCCGATCGGAATGTTCTGGCCGGCGAGCCCTTGCGGATATCCCTTTCCGTCCCAGCGCTCGTGGTGGCTCAGGATGAGCGGTGCGACCGGGTACGGGAACGGCACCGCGGCGATGATCTCGGCGCCCACCTGCGGGTGGACCCGGATCTTCTGGAACTCCTCCTGCGTCAACGGACCGGGCTTCGACAGGATGTGCTCGGGCACGGCGAGCTTGCCGATGTCGTGCAGCAGCGCGGCGGTCTTGACGCCCTGGATGTCGGCCGGTGCAAGGCCGGCCGCCTTCGCCAGGCCGACGGCGTAGAGCTGCACGCGTCGGATGTGTGACTGCGTGGGCTGGTCCTTGGCGTCGATCGCTCGCGCGAGCGCTTCGATGGTCGCCAGGTGCAGGTCGGACGTCTGCTGTACGTGCCGCTGTTCGTCCTCGACGCGGCCCATGTACACCTTGTAGGTGCGGTACATCAGGTACACCGGCGCGAACGTCAGCGGTGTCACCCACCAGCCGGCGTTGCGCGATCAGCCACAGCGCGAGCGCCGCGGTGCCGGCGCCGACGAAATAGCTCGGCGCGCTCCACAGGAAGTTGGTATGCCACGTCGTCGTGATGCGCTCGTTGGACGACAGCGAAATGGCCGTTGCAATGAGCCCCGTGTTCAAGCAGGAAGTACACCGTGGCCGCGCCGACCAGCGGCCGCGCCAGAGCGGTCAACGCGTTGTCGGGTCCGGCGTGCGCCAGCAGGCGGAACGCGAGTCCCGCGCCCTGCACGGTGACGATCAGCGAGGCAATGTTGAACAGCGTCCGGTGGAGCGGGCTGCGTTCGCGCTTGTTGTTCAGATGGCTCTGCGCAAACGCGCTCGACGCGGCGACCACCATCGTCGCGTCGCGCGCCCAGCGCCAGGAGCGACGCGAAGTCGACCGCGTACGAGACGGACATCGTCGAGCCGCCCGACGTCAGCGGGAGCTTCACCTTCAGCGCCGCCGCGGCCGAGGAGAGAACCGTCAGGATCAGGAAGAGCAGCGGTTGATCGACGCGGATGTAGGCGAGCCGGCCGAAGAACAGCAGCGCCCCCGCAGCGATGACCGCCGTGACGTACAGGCGAGCGTGAAATGGCAGCCGGTCCATCAATGAACCCGCAGCGACGTCGCGACCCAATGGTCGCTCCAGTCGTCCTTGAGCACCGACCAGAGCACCTGGTCGACGTATTCACCGCGCCGCCTGGCCGAACGGCGCAGAATCCCTTCCTGGACGGCGCCGAGCTTGCGGAGCGCGCCATTCGCCCGCCCGTTCTGGAGCTGCACGCGCGCCTCGAGGCGGTGCGAGCCGATGGTCTTGAACGCGAACCCGCAGACCAGGCGGGCCGTTTCGATGAACACGCCTGAACCCCGTGCCGACGGGGCCAGCGTGCACTCCCATTCCGCCGTTTCGAAGGCCGGATCCAGCGCCCGCACTTGCACCAGCCCCATCGCGCCGCGATTCGAGCCGTTCACCACGACATAGGTGAACGCCGCCCCTGCCTCGCGGTCGCGCGTGGCTCGGTCGACAAGGAGTTGCACGCCGACCTCGTCGATCGCCTCCTCGATCCCGAAGCGTGAGGTGTCTTCGATTGAGAGCAGGTCGACCAGCGGGCCGAGATCCTCGGACGTCGGCTCGCGCAGCGTCACGAGACGCGTGGTCAACGTCGGCAACTCCCGGCGCCAAGACGCGATGCCTGTTTCGTGCACCACACCAATCCTTGAGCCCGAATCGAGCAACTTCGGAGCCAAGCCCGACAGTAGTTCTAAGTTCCAGCTTGTGTAGGGGTTACGCTGACAGGACCAGCGTCCGGGCACATGGCCCATGTGCGTTTACATGACAGTAACGTCTTGGGCCAGGCCCCGGATTGCCTTCTAGTTGTAACCAGGACAATCACTTACGTGATTGTGGTTCAGGTTGGAACACGTGGCTCATTTTGGGCCACGATCTGGCGCCTCTGACTGCCTGCGGTTTCGCTGAAACCAGCGCCGCCATCAATTCTTCCTGAAACGCGGCTCCAAACGGCCCTGGCTCAGCTTTCTACGGCTCGACTCGCAGCCGGTCGACGACCCGCGTCACGCCTTCGGTTTCGCGGGCGATGCGGACGGCGCGTTCGCGCTCGGCCTCCGAATGCACGCGGCCGCTCAGCGTGACGACTGGACCGTCGGTCGTCACGTCGATCGTCCTGGCCTTGACCAGGTCGTCGAGCGCCATCTTCGCCATGATCTTGGACGTCATCGACGCGTCGTGTACGACCTCGCCGGCTCTCGCCGACGCCTTGGCGGCGCGCTCACCCAGTTCGGCGGCGCGCTCGCGCGCACGTTCGGTGTCGATGCCCGTGGTTCCGACCGTTACTCCATCATTCCGGCTCGACGTTCGGCCTGCCCAGTACCCCAGCAGGAGGAATGCGAGGCCGCCGATCAGAATCAGCACAACAAGGAATCGCAGCACGCGCATGAGGTACCTCCACTCGAGCCGTCTTCAAACCGGCTGCCAGATCTGAGAGTTGTCCGGCACATGCGTTGCTCGTCCCGTACCTCATCAAGGAAATCGGCAAGGGCAAGGCGACGTATCAGTTTTTCTGGAACACTCCATTGCCCAGGCGCTGGAAGGGACCACCGTCGATCGAGATTTCCTCTGCGACGGAAAACGACTGCGCCGAGAGGATCGAGTACGTTCGCCGGATCCTGACGTTTTGTGTCCCGGCGCGCGCCGGCTCACTCTCGTAGCGGATCGCCAGCGGCGACGACCAGTCGCCGACGCCGGAGAGCGTCGTGCCGTTGGCCACGGTCTCCTTGAACGCCAGCGTTTTCTTGGCCGCGTCCCACTCGGCGGTTCCGCTCTCGGTGAACTTCGCGTTGTTGTCCTCGATGGTCCCTTCGGTCTGGATCTGGAGAACATTCCCCCCCGGGGCGCTCGTAAATACCGATCGTCCCCTTGCGCGGGCCGGCCGTGACCGGGCTTTCGCGGCCGGTCCAGGTAAAGCTCCATGAGCCAGCGAAGTACTCAACCCCTTGTTTCTGTTGCGGTTGCGGCGGTGTGCCGCGCCCACGGCCCCTGCCGGCCGGCTCCTGCTGGACCGCGCCACCAGCGGCCAGCGCCATGCTCAAAGCGACCACCAAAAAAGTCACCCGTACCTCCTGTCGAGCTGCTCAATAATAGAGGTTACTTTTTGAGGAGGCCTCTTGTGAAGAACGCCGTGAAGTGGCTCGTCGCGACAAGCGTGGCCCTCGGGCTGCTCGCTGCGCTCCCGACGAAGGCAGCAGCTCAGAGCACCTCTACCTATTCCAAGGACGTCGCGCCGATCCTGTACAAGAACTGTGTCAGCTGCCATCGGCCGACGATGTTCGCGCCGATGTCGTTGATGACATACGAAGAGACACGGCCGTGGGCCCGGGCGATCAAGCAGCGCGTCGTCCGCCGCGAGATGCCGCCGTGGACGCGCTGACGCGCCGCACGGCGTCTTCAAGAACGATCCGCGGCTGTCGCAGAAGGACATCGACACGATCGCGGCGTGGGTCGACGCGGGCGCGCCGCGAGGCAACGACAGCGATCTGCCGGCCGCGCCGAAGTTTTCCGAAGGCTGGACGATCGGCAAGCCGGACGCGATCTTCACGATGACCGAGGAGTTCAAGGTTCCGGCGGATGGCACGATCCCGTACCAGTACATCCGCGTGCCGACGCACCTGACCGAAGACAAGTGGATCCAGGCAATCGAGTTCCGCCCGAGCAACCCGGCGCGTCGTGCACCACATCATCGCCAACGCGCAGCCCGTGGGCGGCGCCCCGAACAACGAGCGGACGCCGGGCCGCGTGGGCCTCGGCGGCATCACGCCGAACATGCCCGGCGTAACCTACGACCCGGGCATCGCGCGGCTGCTCCCGGCGAACTCCGAGATCATCCTGCAGATGCACTACACGACCAACGGCGCGCCGACGACCGATCGCACCAGCGTCGGCGTGATCTACGCGAAGGAGCCGCCGAAGAAGGCGCTGGGCGGCGGGATGATCCTGAACGCGGGGTTCGCGATTCCACCTGGCGCGGACAATCACGAGGTGAAGGGGACGCCAGACGCTCGCGCAGGACACGGTGCTGACGCACCTGATGCCGCACATGCACATGCGCGGCAAGGACATGACCTACGTCGCGCACCTATCCCGACGGGCGCATCCGAGACGCTGCTGTCGGTGCCGAAGTACCGTTCAACTGGCAGATCGTCTACGAGCTGGCGCAGCCGAAGGTGCTGCCGAAAGGCACGCGCATCGACGTGATCGCGCACTTCGACAACTCGACGAAGAACGCCTACAACCCGGATCCGACGCAGAACGTCCGATGGGGCGACCAGACGTGGGAAGAGATGATGATCGGCTTCTTCACCACGCTCGTTGACGTGACCGCGGCGTCGACGCCGACCGGCGGTCAGCAGTAAACTCACGCGCGTCTGGAGAGGCGACGGCCGCCAGGCCGTCGCCTTTTTTGTTTATGCGCAAATCTTTCCTCGCCGGCGCCCTCTCGGTATTCGCCGTCATCCAGGTTCAAACACAGGGCGGGGCGTGGTTCGGCCTGGCGCCGCCAAACGGTCTTGGCGATCCTCATCGCCCGGTCGTCGACGTCCGCACGGTCACGCCACCAGGCGTGCGCGTGCCAGGCGGCGAAGAGCGGTTCAGCGATCTCGCGGGCGCGAAGATTCGCCGCGACCTCGAAACCATTGTCGGCTTCTCGAAGCAGAGCCGCGCCGCCGGCGATCGCGTCTGGGGCCGGGTCACCGGATTCCCCTCGGCCGCGGCGACGCACGCGTGGGTCGCGGAGCAGTTCCGCGCCGCCGGGCTGCAGAACGTGCAGGTGCAGCCCTACGAGGCGAGCGCGCCGATGTGGTGGGCGACCTCGTGGGAGGTGCGCGTCATTGCTTCCCCCGCCTACGGCCCCGGCAGCCGCGACGTGATTCTCGAGAGCGCCGTGCCGACGAGCGGATCGCAGATCGCCGGCGATTCGATTACCGCACCGCTCGTCAACGTCGGGTCGGTGACCGATGCGGCGCTGCCGGCGGTCGACGTCAAGGGAAAGGTTGCCGTCCAGCACCTGAAGCCGGCAGGGGGCGCGTACTCCGAGCGAGGGCGCACGACGGAACGGGCGCGCGAGCTGACCAAGCGCGGCGCGGTCGCCATCCTCAACGTCGTCGAGCAGACCGGCAACATGCACGTGCGCGACTTCGGCAATTGCGGCGCGCCGTGCTTCAACATCGGTACCGCCGACGGGGCGTTTCTCGACGGCGCGATCCAGAACGCCGTGCGGACGGGCGCCGGCGCCGAGGTCCGCGTCCAGCTGCGCCTGGACGGCTCGATGCGGAGCGGGCTGAGAGGGCAGAACGCGTTCGGCCTGATCCCGTCGAAGAGCGGCTCCTTGAGCGGCGAGAGCATCATCGTCAACGCGCACGCCGACGGCTGGTACGACGCGGCCGGCGACAATGGTGACGGACTGGCGGTGCTCGTCGCGATGGCGCGGCACTTCGCCCGGCAGGAAAACCGTCTCGATCGCACGCTCGTCTTCGTGGCCAGCGGCGGACATCACAGCACGGGCTTGAACGGGCCGGCAAACTTCGTCCGGCTCAATCGCGAGCTCGCCGCGCAGGCGGTCGTCGTCCTGAACCTCGAGCACATCGCGCAATTCCGCATCATGCCGGGCCCGTGGAACGTGCAGCCGACCGAACAGCCGATGAGCTTCGGGATCTCGAACGCCGCGCCGTTCCTCATCGAGCTCGGCCAGCGGGGCGTGGAGCGCTACGGGTTCAACCTGAACCCGGAGTTCGGCACCTCCGTGCCCGGCGATCTCGGCGGGTACGAGCCGCTGAAGGTTCCGCGCGTCCAGGCGATCCACTCAGGTCCGATGTATCACACGAGCGGGGACGTGCTCGAGTCGATCTCCGTTCCCGGCCTCGAGCGCGCGGCGCGGTTCTACACGTTCTTCGTGACCGAAGTCGCGAAGGCCACTCGAAGCGGAATCGACCCCGGACGGAAGTAGACATGAAACTCACGCGTCAGCGAGTTTCTGACAATGGGAGCGGCGGCATCGGCGGGGTGGCTGTTGCCGCCGCTTCATGCACTGGCCGCGCAGCCGCAGTCCGATGCGCTTGCGCGCATCTCCCGCATCATCCAGGACTACGACGCACAGGGTATCCACCGGACCGGCACCGCATCCGACGAGACGTCGGGCGCGTGGCTGGTCGAGCAGGTGCGCGCGGCCGGCGCGATCGCGTCGCAGGAACGGTTCCACCTGTCGCGGGTCGACGTCCGGGCGTGCACGGTCGGCGGCGGGGGCAAGTCCATCGAAGGGCTGCCGCTGTTCGACGGAGGATTCACGCGGCCGGAGGGCATCAGCGGGCGTTTGGGTGGCGCGGATTCGAGCGCGGAGATTGCGCTCGTCGATCTCGACGGCCCGGCGATCTCGAGCGAAGGGCGATCGCTCGATGCCCTGCGCCGCGGCGGCCGTCATCACGCGGTCGTCGGGATCACTGGCGGCGCGCAGCCCGGGCTCACGCCGATGAACGCCGGTCAGTTCGCGCAGCCGTTCGGCCTACCCGTGGTGCAGGTGGCGTCGACCGAGGCGGATTGGCTGCACGGTCTCGTCAGTCGAGGCGAGCGCGTGACGGTCGTCGCCCATGTCGTCCGAACGGCCGCGACCGCCGGCAACGTGACCGCAACGGTACGGGGCACCACCGCGGACCTTCCGCCGGTCGTTGTCATGACACCTCGCAGCGGCTGGTGGCACTGCGCGAGCGAGCGCGGCGGGGGCCTGGCGTGCTGGCTCGAGACGATCCGGGCGGCCGCGGCGGCGCGTCCCTCGCGAACCATCGAGTTCGTCGCGTCGAGCGGCCACGAGCTCGGTCACCTGGGGCTCGATGCGTTCATCGCCGAGCGGCGGGCGCTCGTCAAGGGTGCGGCGGCGTGGATCCATCTCGGCGCCAACATCGGCGCCGCCGGCGGCCGCATGCGGTTGCAGGCCTCCGACGATCAGATGGCAGAGCGTGCATCGGCCGCGCTCGCGCGGGCCGCGACGTCGGTGGCGGACCGTGTCCCGCGGGGGACCGTGCCGGCCGGCGAGGCGCGCAACATTCACGTCGGCGGAGGCCGCTACGCGTCGCTGCTCGGCAGCGGACCATACTTCCATAGTCTCGCCGATCGGTGGCCCGTCTCGGTGGATGTGCCAGCCATCGGCCGGTACGCCGCGGCGGTCGCAGACCTTGCGTTGTCGCTGACGGAATGAGGATTAGAACTCATCTGACAAACCAGCTGACCTGCGTCGCGAGCGAGCGCGCGAGCGAGCCACGCGAACGGAGCGCGCCGGCGCCGCGGCGCGCGAGAGAGCGTGTCGGGGAGTCCGAGGGGCGAAGCCCCTCGGTTAAGACGAAGCTTGCCCTGCTGCTCCTCGTCGCGGCGGCCGGAGTCTCGGCCCAGGTCCCGCTCGGAAAAGAGGGTCTCGAGGTTCGGACCCATGAGGCCGATGGCCGCGCTCGATCGCTACCTCGAAACGTGGAACTCGCGCGATCCGAAGCGTTGGGCGACCTCGCTGCACTTTCCGCATGTCCGCCCCGGTCCAGGCGCCTTCGAGCTTTCGGAGACGCCGGAGCAGTACGCCGCCGGCGTCAACTACAGCCAGACGCTGGCGACGGGATGGCACCACTCCGAGTGGACGTCGAGGCGTGTGCTGCACGTCGGCCTCAATCAGGCGCACGTGGCAGGCAGCTGGATGCGCTACACCGAAGACGACCGGCCGCTCGTCGGCAACGACATCACTTACATCGTGACGAATCAGGCCGGACGCTGGGGCGTGCTGTCGCGCTTCGCGGCCGGGCCAAGCGGACTGGATGCCGCCGCCGCTGCGGCGAACGGGGCCGCCGCCCGCAAGGCGCTCGAGACCTACTTCGCGGCGATCAACCGCCACGATCTGCCGGCGCTCACCGCGGCTGTCCACTATCCCCACGTCCGCATTGCCGACGGCGCCGTCGAGATTTCGCGAACCGCTGCCGCGTTTGGCGGCGGCTCCGAGCCGGGACGCCTGCGCACCTGGTTCGAAACGCGGATCGACCGGATCGAAGTCGTGCAAACGAGCGCGAACGGCGTCAATATAGCCCTGACCTACAGCCGCCGCGATCGCAGCGGCCGGATCATGTCGACCTACGACGCGATGATCCTGGTGGTCCGGCGCGACGACGGCTGGAGAGTCCAGGCAATCTCTACGATTTGAGGACGTCATCGTCCAGATCATGGGCCCGGGGCCGGTCAAGACCGTGCAGAGCGAGGTGGACGAGAAAGGGCAGCCCGTGAAGAGGTGAACCGATGATCACGCGGACTCTTGTCACGCTGGGCCTCATCGCGCTGGGTGCACCTGCTGCCGCTCACCACTCGTTCGCCGCGTTCTATTTCGAGGATCAGTCGGTGTCGATCGAAGGGGTCGTCACTGAATTCCACTACGTGAACCCGCATACCTGGGTCTACATCTCGGCGGCCGACGACACCGGGATCCAGCGAATCGTCGGTGCCGAGTGGTCGAACCCGGCGCGGCTCGCCCAGGCGCAGATCAGGAAGGACACGATCAAGCCAGGCGATCGGGTGATCATCACGGGCAGCCCTGCACGCGACCCGCAGGGGTCAAAAATCCACCTGAAGCGGATTGTCCGGCTCTCCGACGGATGGACGTGGGCCACCCGCGTCGAGCAGCGTTGATGTAGGCCGACCCCTTTTAGGGTCGGCTCCAATGATCAGCTCTCCTTGACATCCTAGGAGGGCGGGCGTAGCCTCTCTTGGTCATCCAAGGAGAGAGCCCTGGCCACCACCACCACCGAGCTGCTGCAGGGCACGCTCGACCTGCTCATCCTCAAGGCAATCTCGCTCGGTCCCACCCACGGCTACGGCGTGCTGCTGCGGATCCAGCAGGTCTCGCGCGACAAGCTGCAGATCCAGCAGGGCTCGCTGTATCCGGCGCTCTACCGGCTCGAACATCAGGGCCTTGTCGCGTCCGAGTGGGACGTGTCGGACAACAACCGCAAGGCGAAGTACTACAAGCTCACGGCCGCCGGCCGGCGCCGGCTCGCGGACGAGATCAAGTATTGGCAGCGTCTGTCAGCCGCCATTGGACTGGTGCTCGACGCGGAAGCAGGTGATGTGTGAGTACGTTCATTGTCCGGCTGCGATCGTTCGTGCGCGCGCTTGCCGGCCGCCAGCGGCTCGACCGCGACATGGACGACGAGTGGACCTTCCATCTCGAACAGCGGGCAGCCGCCCTCGCCGCGGCGGGCATGTCGCAGGCGGATGCCGATCGCCAGGCGCGCCTCGAGTTCGGCGATCGGCTGCGCTGGAAGGAGCAGGGACGGGAAGCGCGCGGACTCGGCTGGCTTCACGACGTCGGCGCGGATGCGCGCTACGCGCTGCGGCAGATGCGCCGCACGCCCTCGTTTGCGGTCGTCGCCGTCGCGACGCTCGCACTCGGCATCGGCGCGAACGTGGCGATGTTTTCGATCGCGCATGCCCTGCTCATGCGGCCGCTGCCGGTCGCCGAACCGCAGCGCCTGATCGCGGTCGGGACGCCGCACGATATCGACGAGTCCTTCACTTACGCGATCTGGGATGCGTTCCGGCGCCGCTCGGATCTGTTCGACGGAGCGTTCGCGTTCAGCCGACAGCGCTTCGATTTGTCGGAGCACGGCGAGACCGAGCCGGTCGAGGGGCTATACGCCAGCGGCGACTTCTTTTCCGTCCTCGGCATCCAGGCGCTCGCGGGCCGGCTGTTTACCGGTGCTGATGACGTCCACGAAGTCGGCGCCGGACCGGACGGCCCGGTCGCGGTCATCAGCTATGGCTTCTGGCAGCGGCGCTTTGGCGGCGAGGATGTCATCGGACGGACGCTACGCCTGCAGCGCGTGGCATTCACGATCATCGGCATCACGCCGCAGAGTTTTTTCGGCCCCGAGGTCGGGCGCAGCTTCGACATCGCGGCGCCGCTCAACACCGAACGGCTCGTGCGGGGCGCGGCAACGACCCTTGGCCGCGAGTCGGGGAATTACGCGCTGCGGATCATGCTGCGCCTCAAGCCCGATCAGTCGATCGGCGACGCGGCCGCGATCCTGCGCACCCTGCAGCCGCGGATCCGTGACGAGTCGATGCCGACGCTCCCACCCGATTACCAGGCGCAGTTCCTCAAGGATCCCTTCACGCCGGTGGCCGCGGCGCGCGGCATCTCGTCGCTGCGCGGCCAGTACCAAACGCCGCTCATCGCGACGATGGCGATTGTCGGGATCGTGCTGCTCATCACCTGCGCCAATCTCGCGAATCTCCTCCTCGCACGAGCGACGGCGCGGCGCCACGAGCTGAGCGTTCGCCTCGCGCTCGGTGCCGGGCGCTGGCGGCTCGTCCGCCAGGTGCTCGTCGAGGCCCTAATACTGTCGACCGCCGGGACGGTGCTGGGCGCGCTGCTCGCCGTATGGGTGGGGGGGCTGCTGGTGCAGCAGTTGTCCACGGTGGACAACCCGGTGATGCTCGACCTCACGCCCGACTCGCTCATCATGGTCTTCAGCGCATCGGCGGCGTTGCTGACCGCCATGGTGTTCGGTGCCGCCCCGGCCTGGCGCGTCACGCGGGTCGCACCCGGCGACATGCTCAAGGCCGCTGGCCGCACCGTGACGGCGCGCGGCGCCGTGTCGCCGGCCCTGGTGATCGCCCAGATGGCGCTTTCAATGATCCTGGTCGTGGCGTCCGGGCTCTTCATCCGGACGATGATCGGGCTGGCACGGCTCGATCTCGGAATCGATAGCGCGCGCATCCTGCTGGTCAACCTCGACGTGGCCCGAACGGCCATTGCGCCGCCGAACCGGACCGCCTTCATTTCTTCGATCATCGACCGCCTGCGCACGCTGCCGGGCGTCGAGTCGGTGGCGGCTTCCCGGATCACACCGATCGGCGGCGGCGGGATCATCGACGAGATTTCAGTGGCCGGCGGCGTTTCCAACCCGACCGGCGAGTCGACCTACGGGCTGCCTCGGTTCTGGAACGCTAATAGCTCGATGTTGAACATCGTGACCCCAGGCTGGTTTGCGACCTACGGCATGACGCTCCACCGCGGGCGCGCCTTCACCGACGCCGATCTCGCCGACGCCGATCCGGTGGCGGTCGTGAACGAGGCGTTCGTGCGGAAGTTCCTCAGCGATCGCGAGCCGCTTGGGTCGTTGGTCGTGCATCGGATCGGGAGTCAGAAGGGCACCCAGCGCCGGGTGGTTGGTGTGGTCAACGACGCCGTCTACGATTCGCTGCGCGGCGGTGTGCGGCCGGTGATGTTCGTGCCGCTGGTCCTGGTCCGTCAGGGGCAAGGTCCGACGACCATCCCGCTCAGCATTCGATCGGCGGCGGGCGACCCGGCGGTGCTGTCGGGCGCGGTCGCCGCCGCGCTGTCGTCACTCGAGCCCAATCTGGCGTTCTCTTTCCGCTCGCTCCCGGAGCGGGTGGCCGCCACCTTCGCCAACGAACGGCTGCTAGCGATCCTGTCGGCATTTTTTGGGGGCCTGGCGCTGCTCCTTGCCGCCATCGGTCTCTACGGAGTGACCGCCTACAGCGTGGCCAGGCGACGATCCGAAATCGGTATTCGACTCGCGCTCGGCGCAGGGCCGGGCCGCGTGGTCCGCCAGGTGCTCGGCTCGGTGTTCGTTCTCGTCGCGATTGGCGTTATAGTGGGCGCCGTCACCAGCGCACTTCTGACGCGGTTCGTGGCCAGCCTCCTGTATGGCCTCGGGCCGCACGACCCGGGGACGCTCGCGAGCGCCGCGCTGGTGCTGGCGGCGGTTGGCGCGGTGGCCGGTTGGCTGCCCGCCTACCGCGTATCGCACATCGATCCGGCCGACGTGCTACGACAGAACTGACAGCAGGAGGCGCTCCATGATGCTGAAGTCCAACGCGCCGGAGCGGCAGGCCGCGTTGCTGCGGCTGATGCTCGCGGTCGTCGGCATGGGCCTGCTGGTGTTTACCTGGTTTCAGGTGATGCAATGGGCAGGGAGTGACTGAACACGGTAATTTGGAATTAGGAATTAGGAATTAGGAATTCGCGAACCTCAGTCGTGGACGCGCGCTCGGCGCCGCGCCCGTCGTGACCGTCGTTGCGACCCTCTCGATCGCCCTGGGCATCGGGGCAAACACCGCCATCTTCTCCCTGATCGACAGCCTGATTCTCCGCAAGCTGCCCGTAAAAGATCCGGTGACGCTCATGGGCGCCGTGGGCGTCCTCGTGGCGATCGGCCTCGTCGCGGGCCTGCTGCCCGCCCTGAAGGCCGCGCGGATCGACCCGGCCGCCTTGTTGCGCGAGAGCTGAGTCCGGACCCGCGCTCGCGGTGTCTAACGACGGCAAGGAGCTTCTCGTGGTCTCAATGCTCGCGCTGCTTCTGGCCGCTCAACCGCTGGCGACGCAGTCGCCCATCTGTACCCAGGCGCTCGCATCCGCGTTCGGTGCGGCAGCCTCCGAGATTTGCCTCGCCGAAGAGGAGGGGCGCCGAGGGAACGCGGCGACCAAGGACTCCCCGGAACGGCGGAAGCGATTCGAGGCGGCTGCCCAACATTATCGAAAGGGTGCGAATCTGACCTCGAACCGCGAGGTCAAGGTCCTGGCTCTGGACGCCCTTGCCACGGTCTATGCTTCCCATCTGCAGGCATTCGACGACGCCGATCTCGCGCTCCGTGAGCTGATCGCGCTGACGCCAGGCGATCTCAGGCCTGTGTTTCGGCTGGCCCGCTTGCAGGAAGATCGCGGGTGGATTGACGTCGCCGAATCAACGCTCGTCGAGGCACGGCGTCAGCATCCCGAGGATGTTGAACCATACAAGGCACTGGCTCAGTTCTATGCCCGACGAGTGTCGGCTATGAGCGTTCAAACCGCCCGAGCCACGCCGCCGTCACCAGCGGCGGAACGCGATGAGAAGGGTGTTGTTCGAATCGGTGGGCCGATGGCGCCGCCGCGCCGTGTCGGGAACCCGGTCTATCCGCCCGAGGCGAAGGCCGCCGGCATCGAGGGCGTGGTCATCGCGGAAATCATCGTGAACGAGCAGGGGCGTGTCACAGAGGCGAAGGTCGTGCGGTCGGTCCCCCTGCTCGATGAGGCCGCGCTCGCCGCGGTGCGAACATGGCAGTACGAGCCGACGCTGCTCAATGGACAACCGGTCCCGGTTAGGATGACGGTCACGGTGAATTTCTCGACGCGCTGAGGGCACGATGAAACACAGGTATCTCGCGGCTGTGTTGGTGGCCACGCTGATCGCGCCAGCGGTTGCGTCGGCGCACCATGGTTATGACGACTTTTACAAGGACCGGCGGGTCACCGTCGAGGGTGTGCTCGAGGACATCGTTTACGCAAACCCTCATGTGACGATGAGGATTCGCACGGACGCTGGAGACCTCTATACCGCGTTGTGGGAGGGCGTAGGCGGCGTCCAGCGCCGAGGGGGCACGCCGACGACGTTCAAGGCCGGTGACCGCGTCAAGGTCGTCGGGTGTCCGCCTCGTGATCCGGCGTCACTGGAGATTGCGCTGCTGCGACAGGTCACGCGGATGAGCGACGGTTGGACCTGGCGGACCGAATAGGGCGGCAACGATGAGGGTCTGAAATTTCAGAGTTCAGCTAATAGGCGGCGCAACCAACGGTCGGGCGGGGAGCGAGGACACGTTCACGTTCGCTCGGCGTCAGCCGCCCGAGTTTCCGGAACCAGTCCTCGACAACCTCGCGGGCCACTGGATTGTTTTCGATCGGTCCGACGCCACCCAGGAAATCCGGCGACGCGAGGTTGCCGTTGAGCGTCGGCGCCCCGATCGTGACTCCGAGCAACCGCTCGTTGTCGTCAATCCGCTCCGTTCCCCGAAAGAGATCAACGTGCACGCCGTCCGGCATACATCTGGCCTGCACGTCGACGCCTGAAATGCCAACCGTGCCGCGACGGCCGATCTCGTTGGCCAGCCATCGGGCAAGCTCGGCCCCGGTCAGCGTGACCCGTGCGAGGCGATTGTCGAACGGGAACACGTTGTAGAGCTGTCCAAATGTGAGTGGACCGCCGGGGAGGTCGGTCCAAAGGCGTCCGGCGTTGTTGATTGCCGCAACGTCCGCGCCCGGCACGGCGTCGCGCAGTGCCTCCGCGACGAGGTGGCCGAGCGGCGTCCTGCCATCGTCGACTCGAGAGATGGCCTTCTCCAGCAACACACCGAGTGGCGCCGCCTGGATTGCATGGACGCGTCCGAGCTCCGCCTCCATCGCGTGAATGATGGCCGGATCGGGTGTGACGGGCCGTCCTTCGTACTCGGCGGCGACACCCGATGCGGTCGCAGAGGCACAATTACCGGTCGAGGGATCCTGGCGGCTGCAAACCTGTCGCGGCGGAAAGAGCTGGAGCCTCGCGACTTTTCTGGCCGCCGGATCGAAGATCACGTCGATGCGCCCGAACCACTGGCCCCGTGAGTACGGCTGGATGATGCCGATGCCGTCGACTTGATGGCCGAGGCCGGCGTGGGTGTGCCCCGCGACGATGACGTCGACCAGGCCATGAGGGACACTTCTCGCCAGCTGAAAGATCTCCGACTCCGAATCGCACGACGACAGATCGTCGGGCCGATCGAATCGATCGCAGCGCCCGCCGGCATGGGCGGCGACGATCACGACCTCGGCGCCGGCGGCGCGCAGTTTCGCACCTTCGGCGGCGACCGTGGACTCGAGCGGCGCGATGCGCAGTCCCTGCACGTTGGCGGCGATCGTGGACCTGAGCGCATCGATCGTCATGATGCCGACGATGCCGATCTTGACGCCGGCGATGTCCACGAGAACCGATGGCCTGATGTGAGGCCAGTCGACTGGCCGGCCGCCCGCGGCATCCGTCAAGTTCGCCGCAAGGAACGGATATCGCGCCTGCGCGGCGCGGGCTTTCAGCGCGCCGCGAAGGTCACCCGGCAACTGCCGTGCCATCGGGGAATCGATCGATCCGAAATCGAAGTCGTGATTGCCGACGGCCTGCGCCGTATACCCCAGCGCGTTGTAGGCATCGACGACGACCGCGCCTTCGCTGAGATTGGATTCGACGTTGCCCTGGTAGGTGTCGCCGGCGTCGATCAGCAGGACGGCCCCGCCATCTGCCGCCCTCGCCGCGCGCAGGTTGTTGACGTAGCCAGCGAGCAGGGGGAGGCCGCCGAGGCCGTTTCGCGGAAAAGCTTCGCCGTGCAGATCGCTCGTGCCGACAATCGACAGCGTGACCAGCCCCGGTTGGGGAGGGGGGGCGCCGAGCGCCGGGAGACGTTCGGCTGTTGCAAACGCAAGACACGTCAGCGCGAGAGCGCCCGAAGCGATCCGGCCGCCGCCGTAGGAACCCCGTTGCCTGCCGGTTATCGTGATAATCCGCAGCTCCAGAGGTGCCATGATCGCATAGGACGAACGGAACCGCGACTGGGCCGCCTCCGTCTACGACGGAGATCGCCTCCCGCTGACCTGCCCCGGCGAGCGAGCGCGCGAGTGAGCCACGCGAACGGAGCGCGCCGGCGCAGCGGCGCGCGAGAGAGCGTGTGGGGGAGTCCGAGGGGCGACGCCCCTCGGTAAGAATACGATCACCGGCAATTACCGGGGTAAATCATGACCACGCAAGCCGTCCCCACGACCGGCCGCCACCCTCTCCGTCTGTGGCCCGCCGTCGCGCTCGCCAGCCTGTTGGTGCTGGCGCGATATGTCCTGCCGCTTGTCGTCGGAGAAGCCGAGGTGTTCGGGTTTCCTGTCGTCATCATCGGCATCATCGGCGGGGTCGCGTGTGCCGTCGCGATCGCGGTCTGGTGGCTGTTTTTCAGCCGCGCGCCGTGGCCTGACCGTCTCGCTGCCGTCGCGCTGATAGTCACCGCGTTCTTCGTCACACGGCTCATCGTCGACGAGTCGATCAGACGCGGGATGATGGGCTACATGTTGATTCTCTACGCCGTCCCGCCGCTGGGCCTTGCCCTCGCGGCATGGGCGGCGGCAAGCCGGAATTTCGCGGCCGGAGCGCGGGGCGCTGCGCTTCTGGTCGCGATCATGCTCGCGTGCCTGCCGTGGACGCTCGTCCGTTCGGCGGGCATCCTGGGCGCGAGCGCCGAGTTGCACCTCCGCTGGACGCCGACGCCTGAGGAGCGGATGCTGTCGCAGGAGAAGGAAGAGCCTCGGCCGCTGCCCGAGCCCGCTGCGGAGAAGCCCGCCGCCCTCGTCGAATCCGCATCCGGCCTGGCAGAGACGCCGTCGCCGTCCACACCAACCTCACCGGCCGCGAACGCTTCCGAGCCGACGACGCATGCCGCGAGGGCGATTCCAGCGGAGTGGCCGGGTTTTCGCGGACCTCGCCGCGACGGAGTCGTTCATGGCGTCCAGATCAACACGGATTGGGCGTCCTCACCTCCTCGAGAAATCTGGCGGCGTGCCATCGGGCCGGGCTGGTCGTCGTTCGCCGTTCGCGGCGACCTGGTGTACACGCAGGAACAACGCGGCGACGATGAGGTGGTCTCCTCCTACAGGTTGAGCACGGGCGAGCCGGTGTGGCGCCATCGCGATCCGATCAGGTTCTGGGAGTCGGAAGGCGGGGCCGGTCCGCGTGCGACACCGACCGTCGACAGCGGCCGCGTTTATGCGATGGGTGCGACCGGGCTGGTCAACGCGCTCGACGCCAGAACGGGCGCGGTCATCTGGTCGCGCACTGCTCCGACCGACACCGAGCACGCGATTCCTGATTGGGGCGTCGCAAGCTCGCCCGTCGTATTCAACGGACTCGTGATCGTCAGCGTCGCGGGCCGGCTCGCCGCGTACGATGCGGCGACGGGCGCGCCACGGTGGCTGGGCCCGGCGGGCGGCGGCGGCTACAGCTCCCCGCACCTGGTCACCCTGCACGGCGTTCCTCAGGTTCTGATCATCAGAGGGGCTCGCACCATCAGCGTCGCGCCTGCTGACGGCACGCTACTGTGGGAGTTCTCGACAGGGAAGCCATCGGTGGCCATCGTTCAGCCGGCGTTCACCGACGACGGCGATGTGCTGATCAGCGACGGCGATACGATGGTCGGCAACGGCATCCGCCGCGTGGCGGTGTCGCGGACCGCCACGGGCTGGGCGACGGAAGAACGCTGGAACTCGCGCGGATTGAAGCCGGCCTTCAACGATTACGTCGTGCACAAGGGCCATGCCTACGGGTTCGACGGCGCCATTCTCTCGTCGATCGACCTGGCCGACGGCTCGCGGAAGTGGAAGGGCGGACGCTACGGCAATGGGCAGCTGCTGCTGCTCGCGGATCAGGATCTGCTGGTAGTCACTTCCGAGGAAGGCGAACTGGCGCTGGTCTCAGCGACGCCCGACCAGTACACGGAGCTGGCGCGCATTCCCGCTCTCAACGGCAAGACATGGAACCACCCGGTCGTCGTGGGTGACATTCTGCTCGTGCGGAACGGTCAGGAAATGGTGGCGTTCCGGCTGCCGGGTACGAGCCCGAGCCGGTAAGTCGCCTGATGGCATTGCACTCCTCGCAGGTCGTCAACATCGGCGACCTCCGGCGGCTGGCGAAGCGCCGCCTTCCTCGCGTCGTCTTTGATTACATCGATGGCGGGGCGGAAGCCGAACGTACGCTTCGCGACAACTGCACCGCATTCGATCGGGTCACGCTGCGTCCCCGCGGCGCGGTCGCTGTTCCGTCCGTCGACCTCCGTACCACGGTGCTTGGTCAGACATTCGAATTGCCGTTTCTGCTCGCCCCGATTGGCAGCAGTCGCATGTTCTACCCGCGCGGCGAGGAGCACGCGGCGGCGGCAGCCGGCGATGCCGGAACCGGGTACATCCTTTCGACGCTTTCCGGCTGTCGCCTCGAGGACGTGAGGGCGGCCACCAAGCACGCAGCGTGGTATCAGGTGTATCTCGTTGGTGGACGTGATGTCGCCGAGCGAGCCATTGCACGGGCACGGGACGCCGGTTTCACGGCTCTTGTGCTGACGGTCGACACGCCAGTCTCTGGAATGCGCGAGCGCGATGTTCGAAACGGAACAGCGGCGCTGCTGAGCGGCAATCCTGTCGCCATGATGCCGCACATTGGCCAGCTGCTGGCGCGTCCACGATGGCTGTGGGGCTTCCTCCTCGACGGTGGACTCATGCAGTTTCCGAATGTCGTTCTGCCTGGCGGCAGGCCGATGAAGTACGCGACCGTCGGGCCGGCGCTTGCCCAGTCGGTCGTCACCTGGCGCGACCTGGACTGGATACGGCAGTTATGGCATGGACCGATCGCCGTGAAAGGCATTCTCACGGGCGACGATGCGCGGCGAGCCGAGGACTCGGGTGCGAATGCCGTCATCGTGTCGAATCACGGCGGACGGCAGTTGGATGGCGTCGCTGCCAGCCTCCGAGCGCTACCTGAAGTTGTCGCGGCGGCTGGTACGCGGATCGAGGTGTTGATGGACGGCGGCGTCCGCCGTGGCAGCGACATCGTCAAGGCGATCTGTCTCGGGGCGAAGGCAGTACTGGTCGGCCGCGCCTATGCGTACGGACTCGCCGCCGCAGGAAAGCCTGGAGTGGCGCGCGCGATTGAAATCCTGCGGACAGACATCGAACGTACGCTTGCTCTCCTTGGTGTTCCGAGTATCGGCGCATTGGATGAGACGCTCATCGAGAGCGCTGAGCGCTAACCCTGCGCCGCCCGCTCCGCTCCGCTACTTGGCTGGGGCAGACGCCTCGCTCGATGGCGGGACGATCTTGTTCAGCCGCATGTACGTAACCAGGTTCCCGTAGTGCTCGTACGTGTGCGTGGTCACGAAGTAGAGGATGCTCAGGCGGGGCGTCGGACCGAAGACGAAGGGGACGCTCTCGGCGCCCTTGGGATCCGTCATTCGCTCCATGACCGACTGGCAGTAGGAGACGCCGTCGGCGAGCGCCTTCACCAGGGCGGCCTTCGTGGTGGCTGAGTTCTCGAGTCCCTGCTGTGGCGGCTTGCTGCCCTCGGCGGCGGCGCACATGCCGAAATACGCGTCGGCGATGTGACCGAACAGCTGCGAGATCGTCCGAACATCTGGTGTCGCCCGGAATGAAAAGAGGTTCTCCGGGATCTTCTCGGCGCTTCGCGTAACGAAGCTGCTGATGCCCGTGAACTGCACCCTCGCGCCGGCGCTCAGCGGATTCGTGGCTTGCGCGGACGTTTCTGCTGGCGCCAGTAGCACGCTGCCCACCAATATCATCAAGGCCGATCGGACGATTGTCATCAGCGCTCCTTCAGGTTCACACGGAACCCATCCATACAATACCCTGAAGTCGCAGCACCTCAGCGAAGCCGCAGCACGGTCAGCGAAAGTCGTAGGCGAGATCTGCCCCACGCCCGCGCGCGGGGCAGGCGAGGGGCGCTACTTGCAGGTCTCGGCAATCACCTTCACGGACTCGACCTGGATCATCGGCGGACGCAACACCTTCGGCTTGCCCGACGCTCCGTCTTCTGCTGGCGGCGCATTTGGCTGCTGCACCGGTCCCGTCACTTCCACCTTCTTGTTGACGTTGGCCGCCCATTCGGATTGCGATGACCCGGTGAGCACGTACATCGTCGCCGGCCCGCCTTCGACATTGTTCAGCACGTAGGCCGTGCCCCCGTCGGTCGTCTTCGCCTCCATGACACAACCCGAGAGTGTTTCCTTGGGGGCTTGCTGCTTCTCCGGTTGCGCAGGCGCCGGCTCCTGTGCAAACACGTTCACCCTGGCGGCAAGCGCGCATGCAATTAGCGTCGAGGTGAAATATCGCGGCATCACTAGCAACTCCTCTCATATGAACAGACGGGCTGCGGATCAGCGCGTCCATTCCGTATGGGCACGTTTCCTGCCAAGCGACAAACAGCAATGATTTCGGGAGGACCCTGCAGACGAGATTCCCCGAATCCACAGGCACCAGTGAAAAGTTTTCTCTATGATCAAGCTCCGCTGCGGGACGGTCGGGCCGCGGACGGGCTTGCCAGAGTAAGGTCGAGGGTGCGGCTTGCTCGCAAAGGATTGAAGGTGCATAGTCTCCGCGTGCAACCCATTGCACAGCAGGAGGACGAACGTGAGGCACCTGATTTTCCCGGCGGCCGTCGGCGCCGCCCTCGGCCTGGCGACGCTTGTCGCGCAGACGCAGAATGCACCCGCGCAGCAGCCGAAACCAACCGCCGACCCGTACGCCAACAATCCGAATCCGGGCGCGGCGAAGTTTCCGTTGGCCGCTCCGGCGGGAAAGGACAGCAATGCCATCGCGACGCCGCCGGCCGGCGCGGTGAATCAGGGCCCCTTCGACCCCGCCACCTGGAAGTACGGGCCGGCGTTTACTCCGCCGCCTGGAACCAAGGTCTGGAATCCGGTCAGGCTCAAGATGGCGCAGGGCGCAAAGGTCACCGGGGGAACCGTGTTCGGTGCGACGGACCCTTCGACGTACTGCGCGATGGCCAACGCCGGCTACGACTTCATCTGGACCGAGATGCAGCACGATCAGCGTGACTGGCAGGCCGCCGCCCGGATGTGGCGGACCTGCCCCCACGCGAAGGCTGTCCCTGGGACGCGCGTCGCGTACTCGGACGAACGCGAGATCCAGCACGCCGTGGACGCCGGCGCTCTCGTCATCGTGGTCCCGACGGTCGACACCGTCGAGGAAGCGATCGAAGCCAGGAACTGGACGTACTTCCCGCCGCTCGGCAGACGCAGTAACGGCGGCGGTGCGGCGTTCGACGAGGCGATGTGGGGTGGCGTTCCAGGCGGCTACCGGAATACGGCGAACGACAACATCGTGCTGATTCTGATGATCGAGACGCTCGAGGGCGTCAAGAACGCGGAAGGGATTGCCAAGGTTCCGGGCGTGACCGGCATCTTCGCGGCGAGCGGCGATCTCGGCAACTTCACCGGGTATCGACAGGGCTCGCCCGACTACGAGCGCGCCATCAACGTCGTCCACGACGCCGCGATCAAAGCGAACATCCGGCTCTGCGGCCCGCTGGCGTGGCGGGATCGCCCCGACTTCAGCTGTTTCCAGGCTGGCAGCGAGACGGCCAACATCGCTCGCGGCGCCGCCGCCGAACTGGGCGCCCTCGCCAATACGCAGGGAAAGGTGGAAGCGGGTCCGTTCGTGGTCAAGCCGTAGTGCAGGTGTTCAGTTCGCAGACCCGAGCACGAAGCCGATCGATCGCTCGAGTGGATTGAAGAACTGTCCGTAGCCTGGTGACGCAGTGTTGCTCTGGACGTCCCGCTCGGCCGATGCGCCAAAGATGTTGTAGACCCTGATCCCCGCCCGAACACGGTACTTCCAGACGGTCCACGGCCGCGTCAGGGCGAAATCGAGGTTGCGAACTCTCGGCAGGCGCCCGGCGCGGTTCCGTGCGCCAACGAAGTCCTGGAACTCGTTGACGGCGGACCACGGAAACCCGGACCGGATCTCTATAACCGGAGCCAGATCCCATCGACCAGGCAACCCGATGGTGCCACGAACCAGCAAGCGATGCGGCACATCGGTGGGAATGAGGCTGTGCTCGTTCGGACGAAGGATCGGATTCCGGAGATTGCCGTAGAACTGGTCGTAGTTGTTCAGGTCAGCCGAGCCATGCGACCGCACGTACGACACGGTGATATCCCGGCGCTCGCCCCCAAGGTATCTGCCGGTCGCTTCGAATTCCCAGTACTCGAGACCGACCGGTGCTCAGCAGGCGGACTTCGCCACGCGCGAGATCCGGCTCGAGGATGTACTCGTCCTCTCCGTGGCGCCTCAAGTAGTTGGCTTTGAACAGCACGCGCCGGCCGAACCGCTGGTTCCATTCGACGTTGCCGGTCACTGCCTCGGGCGTCTCCAGTTCAGACGGAGGGATGTTCACGAGCGTCACGGGCGGACCGAGCGGAGCCCCATCGGCTCCAAAGCGCGTGACCGAGCGCTCCTCGAATTGGCCGAACGCGCCGACGTTGAGCGGCGTTCGCTGCCGGAATCGTCCGACACCGCCCCTGAGAATTCCCCGGCCCTCGGGCAACACTCCCACGGTCACGCCGCCGCGTGGCGACCAGTTCACCCGCTGGATGATGTCCTCGCGATCGAGGCGGAGGCCCAGCTCCAGGGTCACGCGCGAGCCGATCCGCCAGCGATCCTGCGCGAACACCGCGAGCTCTGCCGCCGTCACTTCCTGTTCCGTCGCCGCACCGGGCACGCTGCGCTCGGCAAGCGATCCGTCAAGGCGACGGATTTCCAGGGGACGGCTTGCGCTCGTGCCCTCGTACCCGGAATGCTGAAAATCAAAGCCGAACTTGAACAGATGCTCCCCTTGCCCCCTGTCGAGAGCGAGCGACAGCGTCTCGACCCACTGCGCGCTTCTGACTTCGCGTTTCTGATCGTTGAAGAAGCTGCCGGCCTGTGTCTCTGGCGTGTAGATCATCGGACCCTGGCGGTCAGTCCCGACGTCGATCTCGAACCACCGGCCCGCGAACGTGCTTTCGATCACGATCATCGGCGACAGTGCAAAGCGATCCTGCACTCCCACTGACGTGCCATCTTGAGAGAACGTGGGCGTTACCTCAGGCGGGCGGAACGTGTTCATCGTCAAATGCTCGATATCGCGCGGGAACATGACGACGAGACCGCCGAGCGTATGTCGAGCCGAGAGCACGCTGTCGATTCGGGTGAACGAATCGAAGCTCGTGAGCCCGATTTCCGGCTCGCCCGGCAGACTCTTGACCGGATCGTTGACGTAGCGGAACTGGAGGTCCTGCGCCAGGAACAGTCGATCCTTCTGGAGCGGGCCGCGGACCGAGAAGCGAGGCTCGAATCGCCGCACGCCGCTGAACCCCTTCCGGAAGCGGGGCACGAGGTTGCCTGGTTCGACCCGCCACTCGTTGGTTCCCCGTTTCGTGTCGATCCGCGTGACGCTCGTCGAGAATCGGCCGTACTCGGCTGCGAACGGGTTGGCGAGCATCTCCACTGACTCGAGGCTCGACCCCGGCAGCTCGAGATCGAAGTCACCTGACGATGGATCGACGAGGCTGGCGCTGCTGATCTGGAGCGCACCCTGTGTGGGTTGTCCGCCTTTCGCACGCAGCCGCCCGTCGGGGCCCCGGACGACGCCGGGCAGCAGGGTCAGCAGGCTCTGGAAATCGTCGCCTTCGATCGGCGCGATCTCGAGGACCGAGCTCGACATCATGTCGCTGGTCGACACCGGCTGAATGCTTTGGGTCGGCGAGATCGGGGCCCGCACCTCCAGGCTCTCTGCGACGAACGTGAGATCGATGTCGAGCAGCACCTGCGCGACCTGACCGCCGCGTACATCGAAGGGTGTGGAGTCGGTCGGCACGAAGCCCGGACGCGATGCCCTGATCATGTAGCGGCCGGCCGGGACATCTGGAAACGTCACCTGCCCCTGTCCATCGGTGATGGTCTTCGCCAGAATCACGTTCCCGTCGACGGCACGCAGCTCCACGTCGACGCCGGCGATGTGCACGGTGCCGTCGAGTGTCGTGATCGTCGCAACGACGCGCCCGTCACCGGTCGTGACTTGACGGGCCCACGTCCCCACACCGGTGGGCTCCGCGGCTCGAGCGTTGGCGATAGATAGCGATGCGCACACGCCAACCGGGACAAGCAAGGCGCGCAGCAGAGTGGTCCGTTGAATCATCAGGCTGTAAATCGGCCGACGCGGAGCAGCCTCGCGGACGCAAGTGCCAGCGGTGCTCCGACCAGGCTCAGGAGTACACCCATGCTCATCTCAGAGCGCAATTGGCCCGGGGGCAGGAGCGCGGTGCTGAAAAACAGCCCGACCGTAAATCCCATCGCGGCCGTGAACCCGATCACGGTCAGCTCCCGCCATCCGACGCGCTGTGGCAGGTGCAGGCCAGCGAGCCTGGCGACACCGCTCCCGATGAGCACCCCCAGCGGCTTCCCGACGATGACGGCAATCGGCAGCCCCCATGTGCCCAGCTCGAGGGCGCCAACCGGCACGCCCGCATTGACGAGCCCGAAAAAGAACAGCGCGACCTGAGCGGGATATCTCCACCAGATCTCGAACTGATTCAGTGTGTCTCGGGCATCAGGCGGTGCGTCGACGAAGAACCCTGGATCGCGCGCGGCGTGGGGCAGGAAGGGCATGATGGGAACGAGCGCGAGCGCCGGGTGCACGCCGCTCGAGAAGAAGGCGTACCAGGAAACGCCGCCGGAAACGAGAAGATACGGCCAGAAGCTTTTGACCCGCCAGCGTCGAAGGCCGGCGGCCACGCCGATCGCAACGGCGAGGAGCAGTGCACCACTCACGAGGCGAAGGTCCCTGACGGGATCGAAGAGCGCGAGCGCCAGGAAGCCGAGCGCGTCGGACGCGATGCCCAGCAAGAGCAGGAATGCGATCACGGCATGCTGGCGAAAGATCAGTCTCGCCACGAAGTAGCTCATGGCGAGATCGGTCGCCAGGGAGACGGGCCACCCGACCGCCAGCACCGGTTCTTCGAGTAGGTCGACCACGCGGAGATGAATCAGTGCCGGCACCACTGACGCCCCAACTGCGGCGATGACCGGCACGATCGCACGCCGCCAGGGATGGAGCACCCCGCCCGGCGCTGTGGCTTCGACGACCTCCTTGGTCATCAGCGCGAAGAACAGCGTCATGGCGACGTCGTTGACGGCAAACGACACCGCGTAGGTCAAGCGGTAATAGCTCTCGGGGGCCGTATTGACCCACACCAGGGCAATCAGTGCGCCGAAGCGGCAGCAGAAGCAGGTGCTCGAGAGCGAATTGCGAGAGACGCGGAAACGTGGTGCGCCAGACGCGTGTCTCGCTCACCGTGACTGCCTCTGGATGACACCTGAATCGACCGTCGTGCCTGTGCGCGAGACGGCCTGAAAGTGCAGATTCGTCTCCACAACCTCCACGAGCATGAAGCTCAGGTCTTGATCGAAGAACGCGGCTGTCTGCTCCGTCGGCCTCATGTTGCCTCGTCGCAGTTTTCCAGCTGCCCCCGAGACGAAATGGACGATGCCTTTCTGCGGCTTCAGCCGCTCGTACACGTGATCGTGGCCCGCAAACACCACATTGACGCCGTGCTTGACGAATATCGGTTCCAGCAGGACGCGCAGATCGACCGAGGACCCGTGGCGCCCGGCGTTCGAATACAGCGGATGATGGAAGTAGCAGATCTTCCAGTCCTCACGCGCCTCCCGCAGCGACGTCTCGATCCACGCCACCTGTTTCGCATCCATGCGGCTGCTGTCCAACGCGAAGAACCGCACATTCCCGCGGACGTACGAGTAGTAGCGCTGACCGTCCATGTTCCAGAGCTTGTATGAGGCGTTCTCAGGCCGGTCGTGGTTGCCCAGCGACGCCTGGAACTTCACGCCGGCCGAGAGCAGCGGCGCGTAGGGCAGCTCGAACTTCCTCACGAAGTCGGCGGCGCCGCTGGCTGCCGTACAGGTTGTCGCCGAGCATGATGACGAGGTCGAACGGAAAGGTCGAGTGCGCGTTGGTCATCTGCTCGGCGACCTCGTACTGAGGTCGGTCCCCGGTACCGTTGTCGCCGATGGCGGCGAACTTGAGCGAACCCGGCCGGTTGGGGAGGGGTGGCGCCTGCGCCGCGACACCCGCCGACGCGAGCGCGGCGACGAGAAGCGTCAGCACCTGGACCGGATGCCTGAGCACGAGGCGAATCATATTCTGCTGACTTCTTCGTAGCGAAGGCTGGAGATTGATGCTCTCATCCTACTTCGGTTGGATTCTCGTGACCTTGTTGCCCTGGATGCCAAGACCCGCCATCAGCCCCTTCTGTCCGAAGACAAACGCGTAGATGTCGTCTTTGAGCGTGGTCGTGGTCGTGGTTTTCGCCATGCCCTCATCGACCAGCACGACGCTCGGTCCGACACCCACCTCGAAGCCGTTCGCGTTATCGAGCTGCGAGAGGGCCTTCTCGTTCATGAAGAACATCGCGTAGTTCTCGACCCGGTTCAGAGCCGAGACATCGAACAAGCCTTGTGTTTTCAGTCACTTGCCCAATGGGAGTTGTCGCATCCGAGCATGTAAACCGAACCATATCGTCACAACACGTGCCAGCCGCAGTTTCTTCGGGCACGTAACGAGAGCGTAACGAAAGGGGGAGAGCGCGATCGATTGTGAGTCGAGCATCTACACTTGACGAAGACTCACAAGGAATGAATCAGGCCCGCCGGCCTTTCGCCGAAGAGCTCGAAGAACTCAAGCGCCGCCTGCTTGCGATGGGCGGCCTGGCCGAAGAGCGCCTGCGCATGGTCCTGCGAGCCTTGGTGAACCGCGATTACGACACACTGGCTCTCGTCATTGCCGGCGATTCACGCATCGACGAGCTGCAGATCGAAATCGACGATCGATGCTTCACGCTCCTTGCGCTGCATCAGCCGGTTGCCGTCGATCTGCGAACCGTCGTGTCGACGATCAAGATCAACGCCGATCTCGAGCGCGTGGGAGACCTTGCCGTGAATATCGGCGAGGCGGCGCAACGATACTTCCTGCACCAGCCGGTCAAACCGCTGATCGACTTGCCGAGAATGGGAGATCTGGCGCTCTTGATGCTCAACGAGGCACTTGAAGCGTTTGTGTCGCTTGACGTGCGTCTTGCCCGGAATGTGCTCAGGCAGGACGATTGGCTGGACGGTCTGAAGAATCAGATCTTCCGGGAGCTGCTGACGTACATGCTTGGCGATCCCCGGACGATCGAGCCCGGGACCGACTTGATTCTCATCTCGCGCCATCTCGAACGAGTCGGCGACCATGCCACGAACATCGCCGAGGACGTCATCTTCATCGTCGAAGCGCGAGACGTCCGCCACGGTTCCGGCCGCCCGGTCACCACGAATGACCAGGCCAGTATCGCCGGGAACATCGTCGAGCGGCGGAAACACTTTGGCGCCCCGCCCGTGTAAGCGGTTACTACGGGCAGGCCCTAGAAAAGTCGATTGGGCTGGAACAACTTAATTGGGGTGGGCGACGGGTATCGAACCCGCGACCTCCTGAGCCACAGTCAGGCGTTCTACCACTGAACTACGCCCACCACACAGACGCGAGTTGGTGAGTTGAGGAGTTCCGGAGTTGGAGAGTGGGGGACACGACGTCCCGAACTCACCAACGCTCTACTCACCAACTCTCCAACTGCAAATAAACAGTGTAGCAGATCAGTCGACTCTCTCTGCGGACACCTGATGTTCGTCGGGCGTGTCGGACGTCTGGTCGGCGTCCGTCACTTCCACCAGCCCGCCGTTCACGACCTTCAGGCGCATCAGGTAGATGTGGCTGGCGCGCTCGCCTTTGGCTTCGTACATCAACTTGTCCGCGCGCTCGATCAGCGCGGCCGCCAGGCGCCGCGCGATGAACCGGCGGTCGGCCACGCGTCCGAGCCAGAGGCAGACGACGCCGACGTCGACGCGAACCGGCTGCACAGCGAGCCGCCGATCTTCGAGCGTCCAGTCGTGACGTTCGACGGCCTCGCGGAACCGTTCGGCGATCGCGTACGCCTGCGTGTATTCGTCGAGATCGGGAATCAGGAAGCAGAACTCGTCGCCGCCGAACCGCGCGTGCAGCTCCTTCGACAGGTTGTCCCGGCGCCGTTCCCGCGAGAGCAGGTCGTCGGAGCGGACCTGCTCGCGCAGCAGGTGCGCCACGCGCTCGATGATCTGATCGCCGACGGCATGGCCGAGCGCGTCGTTGTACCACTTGAAGCCGGTGATATCGACCAGTCCGACCGCGGACCAGCGGCCGCGCTGCTCGAGCGCGAGAAACGACTCGAGCTGCTCGGTGAAGCGGTCGAAGTTCATCAACTTCGTCTTCGGGTCGCGGTGCGACTTGTCGGTGAGATCGGCGACGAGCTGCTCGAAGTACCGCGAGATGCTGCTGACGGTGGCGTCCTTCGCGCTCAGCTCGTTCTTGATGCGGGCCATCTTGTCGGCGAAGCCGCTCGACAGCGCCTGAATCGCTTCGTGCTTGGATTCCTGCCAGAGCCGCTCGTGGCGCGAGAACACGACGTCGATAGCGGAGAGAAGGGCCGACTCGAGCCCTGAAGGCAGGTTGAGGTGGTCGCGGATCCAGCCCTGCAGTTCAGTGCGGGTCTGCGGCTGAGGTTCCGACTGGGACGCAGAGATCCGGCCGCATGAGGCACCAGTCCCGAACCTCTACAAATCACGTGCCGAAATGGGTGCTAGGTGCGGGTGCTAGGTGCTAAGTGCCGCGTGCGGGGTGCCACGTGCACGGAGCCTGAAGGCCCGCACTACAGATGAGTGCGAGCCTGTAGGCCCGCACTACACACACACAGGAGTAGTGCGGACCTTCAGGTCCGCGAGCACCCAGCACCCGGCACCGAGCACCAGGCACCTGTTTACGCTATGGGCAGGTCGCCGCGATCATCTTCACCGACGCGACTTCCAACGTGCGCGCGCTGCTCGCACTGGAACCCGCTGCGCCCGCGGCCGGACGGCTCGCAGGGTCGGTCGTCGTCGCGCCCGCGGCGCCCGCGCCGCTCATCGCGGCCGCAGCCTTGCCTGTCACGGCGATGCGATGGCCGACATGCTTGTCCAGATCGCTACCGCCGCGCAGGTTCCACGTGCTGGTTGCGCCGGACGTCGCACTGCTCGCCGCGCCCGGAGTCGCCGCGCCGGCGGTGCCCGTCGGGGCGGCCGCGCCGCTGCTCCCACTTGGCGACTTCGAATCGGCCATTACGTTGGCCAGCGCGAAGCCGTCGGCGGTCTTCTGAAGGCAGCCGGTCAGCGTCATTTCTCCCGGGGCCGCGCTGCTGCTCGGCGCCTGTGTCGGCGCCGGCGTCGCCGGCGGTGTTGCGGGCTGAGCCGTTGTCGACGGCGGCTGTTGACCGGCTGCCGGCGCCTGCGTTCCCGCCTGAGCCGCAAGCGATACGGCAAACGCCATCGCCACACATGTTCCGATCGCTACACGATACATAGACGTTCCTCCTTCACCGATTGAAAATGCGAGTCATCCACGAGTGTCGTTACCGATTGATCTCGTCGTCGATGTCCTCGATCGTTTCGCCAACCTTGCGACGTGGTTTGTCAAATGTCCCGCGTCGGGCCTTTCCGCGCAGCTCATCGTCATTCAGTATTTTGCGAGGCACCTCCAAGCTCAGTCGTTGCCGCTGGCCGTTCGCTTCCGGCTGCAGGACTTGTGCCTCCTGTCAACAGGGGAGGACGAGCTTCGGCCAGCAACCAAAACTGACTGGCGCCGCGCGCGCAACTCAGGCGTAGAATTCAGCGAATCCGCGGAAAAGAGAAGGAGCCACCATGAAGCCGTTCCGTGTTCGCCGCTTTGCGTTGGTGTGGATCGTCGCCGCGGTGGCGGGCCTCGCCGTCGCGCACGCGCAGAACGGCGCGGCGAAGCCGCGGCGGATCGCCATGTTCGGATCGTCGGTGGCCAACGGCACGGGCGACGAGCTCGCGAAGGAAGGCTACACGGGCCGGCTGCGCGAGCTGCTCGCGCCGCGCGGATGGGAAGTGTTGAATCAGTCGCGCGGCGGCGACAACACGATCCGCATGGCGCCGCGCTTTGCGCCGGAAGGCGCGCCTGAACCAAACGTCAGATATCTGCTGCCGGTCAATCCGACCTACGTGCTCCTCGGTCTCTCGCTGGGCAACGAAGGCATCCGCAACGTCGAGGCGCGCGCCGAGAAGGACGCGATCTTCGATCAGTTCGCGAAGGGGATGCGCGGCTTCGTCGATCGCAGCCGCCAAAACGGGATCGTGCCGATCGTCACGCTGTGCTATACGCGCATGGACTTCACCGACGTCGAGTACCAGTACACGCGCCGCATGAACCTGCTCCTGAATTCCTGGGACGTGCCGACGGTCAATTTCCTCGGGGCCGTCGACGACGGCACAGGCAAGTGGGCACGCGGATTCTGGTTCGACAGCCTGCATCCCAATGCTGCGGGGCATGTAGAAATTACCCGGACCTTCGTTCCTTCACTGTTCGAGGCGCTCGAACGCGGCAAGCCGATGCCGAAACGCGTCGCCAGTGACAATTTCGCCCACCTCACGCCTGGTGATTTGCGAATTACGTTTTCGCCGCCTGATCCGGTTCATCCATTCGCCGTCGGCTTCACTGCGCGAGCTCAGCAAAACGGAACGGTGGCAACGATCAACGGGAACCGGCTCAACATCACCATCGAGCCGAAGAAGCTGGACCGCGGCGGGCGGACGACGGAGTTCGAGTCTGCGACGCTCACGACAAACGGGACGTTCGTATCAGGTGTGATCGTCGACCAGGGGCGCTGGGCGTATCGCAGCGCCGACGGTCGGCTCATCCGTTCCGAGGTACGCGCCGATCGAAGCTGGCACCAGGTTCTGGTGAGTCATTACACGGCGCGCGGGCAGACGCTGCTGTTCGTCGACGGCACGCTGGCGGGCGCGATCGACGAGCGGCTCGAGCCCACTCGCTTCGCGCTCGGTGGCACCGCGGGGCTCGATGCGCGCGATTTCGTCTTCTATCGATCGGCGCTCAACGCGGACGAAGCCGCGGCGCTCCACGGCGGCGAGCTGCTCCAGGCGAGCCTCGAGATCTACTCGCCGCTCGACAACGTGGAGCTCCGGGCGGGGGCGGCGATCGCCAACCTCGCCCAGAGCATGACGTCAGCCCAGGTACAGATCGGCAACCACTAACTGGAGGACGCAGAGGGAGCAGAGGACGCAGAGGCGCAGAGGCGCAAAGGAATGAGTCGGAGGAACCGCTCGACGCAGGCCGCGGCGGTCGTCGCCCAGTCGCCGCGGTCACTCTGGATCATCGATCCGTTCCGCGATCTGCTGCTGATCGTCTGCGCGCCGCTCGTCATTCTTCCGGCGCTGTGGGCCGCGCAATCGCGATTCCGCCCGGATCAGATCTATCTCTTCGTCGCCTCCTTCGGCGCGGTCGGGCACCATCTGCCCGGCATGATGCGCGCCTACGGCGATCGCTTCCTGTTCACTCGCTTCAAGTACCGGTTCCTGCTGACGCCGCTCCTGCTCGGCGGCGTGTGCGTGCTCTTCGCGGTTCGCGAGCTGACCGCGATGGTGCTCGTCGCGTACGTCTGGGGCGTCTGGCACGGGCTGATGCAGACCTACGGGTTCCTGCGCATCTACGACGCCAAGGTCGGGTCGGTCAACTCGACGACGGCGCGGCTCGACATGGCGATGTGCGTCGGCTGGTTCGTCGCCGCGGTCTTGTTGTCGCCGACGCGCATGACGAAACTGGTCACCGATTACTACAACGCGGGCGGTGCGCGTCGTGCCGCCGGTGGCGCTGTCGGTCGGCGCCGATCTCTGGGTGCTCGCCACGGCGATCATCACGGTGGCGTTTCTCGGACGCCTCGCCTGGGGCTGGCTGCGCGGCGAGCGGCAGAGCCCGGCGAAGCTCGCGCTGCTCGCGGTGAGCGTGGCGTTCTGGTGGTACAGCAACGTCGCCGTCTCGAACATGCTCGTCGGCATCGCGCTGTTCGAGGTGTTCCACGACATGCAGTACCTGACGATCGTGTGGATCTTCAACGTCAATCGCGTCGACCGCAATCCTGGCGTCGGGGCGTTTGCCCGGTTCCTGTTCCGGAGAAGCTGGAGCCTGGCCGGCCTGTACGTCGGTCTGGTCGCCGCGTATGGCGCGTTGAACTACGTGCCGGGCACGGTTGCCAGCCCGTCCACCAGCCGCATCCTGATCGGCCTGCTGACGGCGTCGGCGCTGCTGCACTTCTACTACGACGGCTTCATCTGGAAGGTCCGCGAGCCCGCGGTGGGCGAGTCGCTCGGCCTTCGGCCCATCGACAAGCTCAGGGCAGGGCGGACGCTCAGTGCGGGCCGAAGCGAGGCAGGTCCCGCGTCGTGGATTCACGGGCTGAAATGGGCAGCGCTCGTCATTCCCGTGGCATGGCTTGGCACGGCGCAGACGCGCGGTGCGGTTCCGCGATTCGAGCGCGATCGCCTGGTCGCCGAGGCCGTGCCGCAGAGCGCCCAGGCGCGCAACAATTTCGGCGGCTCGCTGCTGCTCCAGGGGCGGGTCGACGAGGCGATTCCACAACTGCAGGAAGCGTTGCGGCTCGACCCCGCGCATGCGGAAGCCCATTCGAACCTGGGCGTCGCGCTCGCGCGCCGCGGCCAGACTGCAGCGGCGATCGAACACTACCGCGAAGCGCTCCGCCTCGATCCGCGCCAGACGCAGGCGTACTCGAATCTCGGCAACGCGCTGCTGGCCCAGGGCCACGTCAGCGAGGCGATCGCGCAGTTCGAGGCGGCACTGGCGCTGGATGCGGCCGATCCGCAAGCGCGGACGAACCTGGCGGGTGCGTTGGTTCGCGACGGCCGGCTGGACGAGGCGATCGCGCAACTGGAACGGGTAGTGACCGTGAAGCCCAGCTTCCAGCCGGCGGTACGAAACCTGGAAATACTTCGGAGTCAGAGGACGCTGAGGAAGCAGAGGACGCAGAGGGCAGAGCACAGAGGGCAGAGGAAGAGGCTAGACGAGAGTCGCAGAGGCCTCTGCGCCTCTGCACTCTGCGTCCTTTGCTACCTCTGCGTCCTCGGTCGATCAGAAATCCAACTGCGCCCCGATCTTGAACAACCGCCCTTCGAGGATGCCGAGGGGACGGTTATACGTTCCGGCGGTCGGGTACGAGTACGGATCGACCCCGCCGAACGCCGCACGCTGCAGCACGGCGTTGCCGTTGAGCGCGTTGTAGAGATCGAACATCAGCTTGACGCGCCGGGCGCCGCGGCCGAACGAACGCGAGCCGCGGAGATCGACCTGGTACAGGCGGTCGTCGTAGATCGTGCCCGGCTCGATCAGCTGCACCGTCATGTTCGGAGTCGCCCCGAGACTCGTGCGGGTAGCTGTTCGGGAACCTGATGGTGTTGTTGAACGTGACGCTGTTCCACGCCGCAGTGATCTCCGGTCCGCGGACCGTCTGGAAGCTGCCGCTCAACTGCCAGCCGCCGAAGATCGGATAGGCGCCGAGCAGCTTCACCTGCAGGCCGCCGCGCACCAGTCCCGAGTTCGGATCGACGTTGCGATCGCAGAACCGGAGCTGCATCGGGTCGTCGACCACGAAGCAGTCGTTGATGTGGGAGTTGCCGTAGGTCATTCCGCCGCCGAGCGTCCCGCCGTTGCCCATCCGCCAGTTCACGTTGAAGTCGACGCCGGTGTAGGTTTCCTTGTAGTCACCGTAGTTCTTCAAGTAGGTGCGATAGTCGTCGACGTTCGGCCGTGAGGCGTCCTTGATCACGTACAGACCCGTGACCGTCGTGTTGCGGATCTCCGCCGGCAGACGCGGATCGTCGGGCACGACGATGGTGAACTCGTCGAAGTCGCCCGGCCCCCAGCGCAGGTTGTCGGGCCCGCGGCCGAACCCCGCGGCGGCGCGGGTCGCAGGCAGCAGCGTGTTGAACAGCCTGACGAAGTTGTAGGTCCCGGAAATCCCCAGGCCAGGCCGCAGCTCGTGCTGCAGCGAGACGTGGTAGTTCCAGTGTCCCGGCCGCGCCGCGTATCCCTCCACGTAGGCTGGATCGAATCGCACGCTCTGGACGACCGTTCCGAATCGGGAGTTGCTGGTCGGCCCGAGCTCGTTCACCTCCGGAACGCGATTCCCGTTGGCATCGTTGGTCCAGGACCGGGTGTCCGTCGCCGAGATCTGGCGCATCGGATTGAGCGCCCGTGTCGGAGCGGCCACCGCCTGATCGACGAAGCGCCCGGTGGTGAACTTCAACGCGGTCCGCGCGTTGCCGAAGATGTCCCACGCCAGACCGAGGCGCGGGTTGATGTCGCGCCAGTTCGGGACGTTCTCGACGCGGGTCGTCAGGCGAGCCGGCACCCATGTTCCATCCGGGCTCCACTGATCCGGCGCCGTGCCGTTGAAGTAGTCGTACCGAAGGCCGCCGCTCAGCGTCACATGGCCGACCGACCACTTGTCATCGATGAACAGCCCGAGGTCGGTGATTTCCTCGACGGCGTTTTGCGGCGTCGCGCGCAGCACGGCGCTGTTCGGCAAGCCGTTCGAGAACCGGACCTCGATGTCGCCGCGCTGCCGATCGGCCTCGCGGCTGATGCCCTGCTGCAGCTGCAATCCGCCCTTCAGCGTGTGCGAACCGGTCACGTACGACAGGTTGGCGATGTAGTTCCTCACGCCGGAGATGTGGAAGACATTCCGGCCGCGGAACGCGCCGCGGACCAGGTTGGTCGACACGTCGAAGGCGGTGTAATACGGATCGTAGAGCGCTCCATTCGGGAACGCGTGGAACGTGACCCCGGGCGACGTCGGTAATTCCTCACGGTAAATCTCGCGGTACTGCTGCGTATAGAGGCCCAGTCCCGCCTGCGCGAGCAGGCGATTGGTCAGCGTGGCCGTCCACTTGACGCTGGCGTTGTAGCTCTGCGGCATGTCTTCGATCGCCGCCGCCTCCTCGGAGACGTTCGACGCCAGACCCCAGTGTCCGCGGTACTTGTGGTTCCGATCGTAATGAGCGCCCAGTTTGTGCGTGCCGTTGATCTGCCAGGTCAGGCGGAGCACGTTGCTGTTGATGTAGCTGTCGTCGATGCTCTGCCGCTCGAGATCGATCTCCGAATAGCTCCCCGGCACGGTTCGATTGACGCCCCAGTTGCGCAACGAGTAGTGGAACCAGAGCCGGTCCCGAACGATCGGCCCGCCGATCGACGGATTGAAGTCCCAGATTTCCTGGATCTTCCCGACGCTTTGCAGCCCGCGATCGCTGCAGCTGCTGGTCGAGGTTGTTGCCGTGCCACTTGTCGTAGGTGAAGTTGCCGAAGACGGTGCCCCTGAAGGCGTTGCCGCCTTCCTTCGGAATCATGTTGATGCGGACACCGCCGGCCTGCGTCTCGGCCGAGTCGCCGCTGGTCGTGTACTGGATCTCCTGGATCATCCCGTCGTTCCAGTACATCCCCGAGTACTGCCCGGCGCCCTCCAAGTTGTTGTAGCGGATGCCGTCGATCTGCTGCACCGAGTTGGTGTTGCCGTGGAACGCCAGCGGTGACTGCTGCATGCCGCCGGATCCGCCGACGTCCACTGAATACGCCGCGCCGCCGCCCACTTGCAGGCCTGTGCCGGGAATCAAGATCCCGACGGCCTGGATGTTGCGGCCGGTCGGCACCGCGTCGAGCACGGCGCGCGTCATCACGGTCTGCGTCGTCACGCTCTGCACGTCGACGACCGGCGCGGCGCCGGCGACCGTGATCGTTTCCTCGACGGCGCCGACCGCCATCTGGGGGCTGACCGTCGCCGTGAAGCCGGCGGTCAGTTCGATGCCCTCGCGAATGATCGTCCGGAAGCCCGGCAGCGAAAAGGTGACCTTGTAGGCGCCAGGCCGAAGGGCGGTGATCTGGTACCGGCCCTGATCGTCGGTGACCGTCGTGCGCGTGCCTTCGATCAACGCGGGGCTGGTGGCTTCGACCGTCACGCCGGGCACGATCGCTCCCGACGTGTCGGTGACCTGGCCGGCGATCCCGCTCTGCGCGAACGCGATGGCCGGGAACAACAGGAGACCTAGACCGATGGAAAGGGACTTGGAGGAGAACCCGGGGAACATCCGCAGGATGACTCGGCGCATGGCCTCTCCCTCACCGGACAACGGGTTACCGGATTGACCGACCGGAGCGTCGGTTTTGCGCGGCACGTTACCACCCCGGCTTCAGGGGGTCAACGGTCAGGTGCGCTGTTTTTGTTGACGTGAGCCGGCCTGGCGGCGGGCTGATCCAATTCTTGGATCGCGAGGCGGCCATCGGCGGCACGGTATAATTTCGCACTCTCAACCGTATGGGCAGACGTCCACGTCCCGAGCGCCGCGCGGAGATTTGCCGGACAGCCGCCCAGATCATCCGGGAGCGCGGGTTCGAGGCGACCTCGCTCGCCGATATTGCGAAAGCGCTCGGTATCTCCAAGTCGGGGCTCTACCACTACACCAACAGCAAGGACGCGCTGCTGTTTGAAATCATGATGTTCGGCCTCGATCAGATCGAGGCCGAGGTCGTCTCGCCGGTTCGTGGCATTGCCGATCCCCAGGAGCGCCTGTATGAGGTTGTCAACCGCCACATCCGCATCGCGACGCGGGCCGGCGGCGCCGTCGCTGCAGTTGTCCGACGAGGTCAGGGCCCTGCCCGCGGTCAATCGCCGCAAGGTCCAGCAGCGCATGCGGGCATACGTCGCCTTCGTTCACGGCGTCGTCGAGGAGCTCGCGGCCGCGGGACGGCTGCGCGCGATCGATCCGACCGTCGCCACCTACATGGTGATGGGTTCCATTCTGTGGGTGCCGCGATGGTTCAGGGAAGGTGGGCGGCTGACAGCTGCGCAGGTGGCTTACGAAGTGGCGTGGTCGACCGTCGATTCGCTGCTGCGGCGTCCTGCAGGCTTTTCTCCGCGTGCGGTGTCATCCGGTGGAACTCGTCCGCGAGACCAGGCGCAGTCATCATCTACATAAAGGAGAGGCTTCATGATCCCTCCAACGCGCCGCCCCGTAGTGCGGACCTTTAGGTCCGCTTCACTTCGTCGCCGGTGGTGGCGGCCGGTGGTCGCGACGATTGCCGGCGTGTGGCTCCTGTCCGTCTTCCCGATGCAGGAGCCGTTCGAACGCGCGGCCGCGCAGGCCGGCGCCCAGAAGGGCGAGTGGCGGACCTACGGCGGCGATCTCGGCAACACGCGTTACTCGCCGCTGGACCAGATCAACGGCGACAATTTCAGCAAGCTCGAGGTCGCGTGGCGCTTCCGCACCGAAGCGCTCGGGCCGCGGCTCGAGACCAACTTCCAGGCGACACCCCTGATGGTCGGCGGAAAGCTGTACTTCACGGCAGGAACCCGGCGCGCCGCCGTCGCCGTCGACGCAGGGACTGGCGAGATGTTGTGGATGCACAGCGTCAACGAGGGCGATCGCGGCGCGGCCGCCCCGCGGCAGCTCTCGGGACGCGGCCTCGCGTACTGGACCGATGGAAAAGAGGAACGCATTCTCTACGTGACGCCGGGCTACCAGCTGGTCGCGCTCGACGCCGGCACCGGCAATCCGATTCGCTCGTTCGGACAGGACGGCATGGTCGATCTGAAGACCGACATGGACCAAAAGATCGATCTCGTCACCGGCGAGGTCGGCTGGCACGCGGCGCCCGTCGTCGCGAGCGACGTCGTCCTCATCGGCGCGGCGCACCTGGCCGGCGGCGCTCCCCGGAGCAAGACCAACGTGAAGGGCTACGTGCGCGGGTTCGACGTCCGCACCGGCAAGCGGCTGTGGACCTTCCACACGATTCCACGGCCCGGCGAGTTCGGCAACGACACGTGGCTGAACGACTCGTGGTCGTACACCGGCAATGCCGGCGTGTGGGCGCAGATGAGCGTCGACGAGGATCTCGGGCTCGTCGTACCTCCCGGTCGAACTGCCGACCGGCGACTACTACGGCGGCAACCGCCCGGGCAATAACCTCTTCGCCGAGAGCCTGGTCGCCGTCGAGTTGAAGACCGGGAAGCGCCGCTGGCACTTCCAGCTGGTCCATCACGGCATCTGGGACTTCGACATCCCGTGCGCGCCGATCCTGATGGACATCACGGTGAATGGCAAGACGATCAAGGCCATCGGGCAGCCCACCAAGCAGAACTGGGTGTACGTCTTCGATCGCACCAACGGCCAGCCGGTGTGGCCGATCGAAGAACGGGCGGTGGAGAAGGGCGAGGTGCCCGGAGAATGGTATTCGCCGACGCAGCCGTGGGTGACCAAACCCCCCGCATTTGATCGGCAGGGCATCACGAATGACGATCTCATCGACTTCACGCCGGAGCTGCGCGCGGAAGCGGTCAAGCTCGTGTCGCGCTACAAGCTCGGGCCGCTGTTCACGCCTCCCATCGTCAGCACGTGGGAAGGACCGCTCGGCCACGCTGACGCTGCCCACGGCAACCGGCGGCGCCAACTGGCAGGGCGGTTCGTTCGATCCCGAAACGAGGATGTTCTACATCTTCTCGAACACCTCAATCGGCGCGCGCGGCATCGTGCCGGCCGATCCGTCGCGATCCGATTTCGGATGGGTGGGTGGCACGGCGCCGAATCCCGCGCTCGCGGCGGCGGGGCGGGGGGAACAAGGACGCGGGGGGCGCGGCGGAGCGGTGCCAGGGCAGGGACGAGGTGCGGCGCCTGCGGCAGCTCAGGGACGTGGCGCGCCTCCTGCGGCAGCAGCCGGCGGCGGAGATGAAGGTGGTGGTGGAGGCGGCGGGTTGAACGTCCAGGGGCTGCCGTTGGTCAAGCCGCCGTACGGACGGATTACCGCGCTCGACATGAACCGCGGTGAGCTCGTCTGGCAGATCGCGCACGGCGATACGCCCGACAACATCAAGAACCATCCGGCGCTCAAAGGGCTGAACATCCCGCGGACCGGCCGGCAAGGACGGATTGGCGTGCTCACGACGAAGACCCTGGTGATCGCGGGGGAAGGCGGGATGGTGACGACGGCGTCGGGCCAGCGCGGCGCCCTGCTGCGTGCGTACAACAAGGCGACCGGTGCCGATGCCGGGTCAGTCTACATGCCGGCGCCGCAGACCGGTTCGCCGATGACCTACACGCTGAACGGCCGCCAACACATTGCCGTCGCGATCAGTGCGCCCGGTTACGGGGCGGAGTTGCTGACGTTCAGGGTTGCGAACTGATGTTTGAAACACAAAGGACACGATGGACACAAAGGAAAACCCCAATTAGGCTTTGCTGTCCTTTGTGTCCTTCGTGGTTGACAACGGCAACGAACAATCATCCAAACAACTCGAAGTAATCCCCGACCGCACGAACGAGTGACGGGAGGTTGGACGCTTCCGGCATCACGTCCGGAATGACGCCCGACCGCCGGATGGCGTCCGCGCAAATCGGGCCGATCGCGGCCACGACGACGTCGGTCCGGAGCGCCACGTTCAGCCGCTGTTCTCGATCCACACGTGCGGCGACCTCGCACAGGTGCCGGTACTGGATCTGGCTCGTGACGAGCAGCGCGTCGACGTCTCCCGCCAGCATTCTATCCACCAGTAAGACGAGCGGCTCGACATCGTCGGGCAGCATCCATTCGTACGCGCAGATGTCGGTCACGCGCGCGCCCATCCCGCGAAGCGCCGCGCCCAGCGACGGATTGCGCTCTCCGTAGTGCACGAGCGCGACGCGGCGCCGGTCGAGATCAACGCGCGCGAGGGCATCGACGAGCTCGTCAGAGGTGTGAGGCTTCGCTGTCATCACATGCGCGGCGACGCCGTACCGCTTGAGGGCGGCCAGCGGCTTCGGGCCACGGCAGGCCACGGTGCAACGGCGCAGCGCCGCGACCGCTCCCTCGAGGGAATCATCAAGCAGCGCGTGAACACCGGCGCCCGTCAGAAAGACGACGACGTCGAACCGATCGCCTGCCAGGCCTTCAGCGAACCGCGCCACATCGTCGGGCCGCGCGACTTCGCGGACGGAAGCGGCCCGCAGCGGCGTTCCTCCCGCCTGCCGCACCAGGGCGGCGAGCT
This sequence comes from uncultured Acidobacteriota bacterium, assembly GCA_963825245.1. Classification (GTDB taxonomy): domain Bacteria; phylum Acidobacteriota; class Vicinamibacteria; order Vicinamibacterales; family CAVVIG01; genus CAVREM01. The sequence continues at coordinate 148,832 of CAWGSJ010000002.1, read as the reverse complement.
CGGCTCCGCGGCGGCTCTCGAGCAGCGCGATCGTGCGGCCGTCAAGAACGGGCATGGCCCCGGGTTCGGGCACCGACGTAAGGAATGATTCCCTCGAGCGCCTGGGGCAGGTCCGAGCACGGCACGTCTTCGAGCACCTTGAGCCCGGCCTTCGGATTCGGCCCCATCCGGCCGCCGACGAAGACGTCCACCGCGTCGATGAGCTCGTCGCCAACACGGATGTTCTTGCCGAGCAACCCGATGTCGGCGGCCGCATGGTTCCCGCAGCCCGCAGGACACCCGGACCAGTGCATGCTGACACGACGCTCGGCCGGCAGCCGCTCGGCCAGGAGCCTGGCCGTGCGGAGCGCGATCTCTTTCGTCTCGATCAACGCGAAGTGGCAGTAATCGATGCCCGTGCACGCCACCAGCCCGCGCAACACGCCATGCGGAGTGGCCGGCAGCTCGCCAAGGAGCGGTTCTGCGAGGAGCGCGGGCAGCCGATCGTCGGAAACGTTTGGCACGATCAAGTTCTGGCCGGTGGTGATCCGCACCTCGCCATTCCCGTACCTGGACGCCAGGCAGGCGATCCCGTGGAGTTGCGCGGGCGTGAGGCGGCCGACCGGAACTGCAAGGCCGACGTAGTTCAACCCTGGCTGCTTCTGTTTCTCGACGCCCAGGTGATCGGCGCAGTGCCCGACGCGCGCGTCACGCCCGGCCGACAGCAGCATGCGGCCGATCCGCGCTTCGAGCGCGGTCCGGAACTTCGCCGCGCCCCACTCGTCGACGAGGAATGCCAGCCGCGCCTTGGTCCGCGAACCACGAGGCCCGTGATCCCGGAAGATCGACACGATCGCCGCACACAGGGCGGCCGCGTCGCCGGGCTCGACGAAGACGTCCAGCGGCGTCGCGATCCGGCATCCGCCCGATCCCATCTTGCCGCCGATCGCGACGTTGAACCCGGCGGTATCGCGCCCGTCTTCTTTTCTCACCGCCGGCGTCAACGCCAGATCCTGCGATTCGCCGTGCGTGCAGTGTTCGGTGCAGGCGCTGATCCCGACGTTGAACTTGCGGGGCAGGTTGGTGAACGCCTTGTTCTTCAGGAAGACGTTCGTGAACTCGTGGACGACAGGCGACGCATCGAACAGTTCCCGCGCGGTGAGGCCCGCGACCGGGCAGCCGATGACGTTCCGAATGTTGTCCATGCCGGTCTGCAGCGAGCAAAGACCGACCTGCTCCAGGCGGCGCCAGATGTCCGGCAGACGATCGATGTCGAAGCCGCGAATCTGGATCTGCTGCCGCGTCGTGATATCGAGAATCGGCGTGCCGAACTCCTCGGCGACCGCGGCGATGGCGTGCGCCTGCTCCGCGTTGGTCAGCCCGTTCGAGATGCGCAGCCGCATCATGAACTTGCCCGGTGTCTGACGGCGGAAGAAGACGCCGCCCCATTTGAGCCGCTCGCGATCGCCGTCGTCGATTGACTCCCAGCCCTGGCTCGCCAGCCGCGGCACGTCGTCGAGCACGTCGAGGCCGTCGCGTTCGGCCTTGATCTTCTCGATCTTGTTGGGGGAACTGCCGGCGTGCTGGGCGTCCTGATCGAGGCCGCCGCAGACGAAATCGATGATCTTCTGGACTTCGGGCGTGCACGATCCACAGCCGGTAGATGCGCGCGTGCCGTCGCGGACCGCCTGCAGGCTGCGGGCGCCGCCGAGCACCGCCTCGACGATCCTGCCCTTCGAGACCGCATTGCAATCGCAGATTTGCGCGCTGTCCGGGAGCTCGGCGGCCGGGATCGGCGGTCCAGGATCGCCGCCGATCAGCGGAAACAACATCTCGGACCGATTGAGCGGTAGCACGGCCGACTCGTGAAAGGCCTGCGTCAGCCTCGGGATCGCCCCGGCATCTCCGATGATGATCGCGCCAGCGATCCGGTCGCCGCGGACGATCAACTTCTTGTAGATGCCGCGCTTGACCTCCGCGTAGCTCACGACCTCGTCGTCGTCGACCGGCTCCTTCACCCCCATCACCGCCAGATCGACACCGGCGACTTTCAGTTTCGTCGCCACCCGCGAGCCGGCATAGGTCGCCCGGGGATTTCGTCCCGTCAGCCGCTCGGCGAGGATGCGCGCCTGCTCCCACGCGGGAGCGACCAGGCCCTGCAACTGGCCGCGATGCTCGGCGCAGTCGCCGATCGCATATACGTCGCCCGCCCCGGAGCACGCCAGGTGGTCGTCGACGACGATGCCGCGAGCCACGGCAAGCCCTGCCCGGCGCGCGAGGTCGGCGGCAGGCCGGACACCGGCGGCGACCACGACGAAATCGCAGTCGAGCACGCTTCCGTCGCTGAACAGCACCCCCGTGACTCGATCGCCATCGGCCTTAATCGCGGTTGTCGAGCGCGACGTCGACACCTTGATGCCAAGCGCTGTGAGCTGTTGGAGCAGGACCTCGGCTCCGGGCTGATCGAGCTGTGCCTCCATCAGGTGCGGCGCGAGATGCACGACGTGGACCTCGACGCCGTGATTGAACATGCCTCGGGCGGCCTCGAGCCCGAGCAGCCCGCCGCCAATCACGACTGCCCGCCGGCCGTCGCCGACCCGTTCCAGGATCCGGGCGCAATCATCCAGGCACCGGAAGACGAGCGCATGCTCGATTCCTTCGATGCGCGGCAGGATCGGACGGCTGCCGGTGGCAAAGACGAGGACGTCGTACTGTGCGGCGCAGCCATCTGACGAACGGACCGTCTTCGAGTCGGTCTCGACTGCCTGGATGCTGACGCCGGCGTGGAGAGCCACGCCATTGGCGGCATACCAGGCCAGCGGATTGGTGACGATATCGTCCGGCTCGTGATGGCCCGCGAGCACGCTCGAGAGCAGGATCCGGTTGTAGGCCCCGTACGGTTCGTCGCCGTAAACCGCGATGTCGAACAGGCCGCGGCCGCCGCGGCTGACCACTTCCTCGACAAAGCGAGCGCCTGCCATCCCGTTGCCGACGATCACCAGCCGGCGGCTACTCATCGTCTCTCCGGCAGCTGGCTGCGCAGACCTTGAACTCCGGCATCCGGCTGATCGGATCGAGCGCAGGGTTGGTCAGGCGGTTGACCGACTGCATGCCGCCCCAGTGGAACGGCACGAAGATGGCGTCTTCGCGGATGTCGCGCGTGATCTTCGCGCGGAACGTCGTCGATCCGCGTGGCGTGGCGACGGTGACCGTATCGCCGGCGCTGATGCCGCGCGCGTCGAGCGACGACCGGGTGCATCTCGACGAGCGGCTCCGGCAACGCGTCCTGGAGTGCGGCGATGCGCCGTGTCTGATTGCCCGACTGGTAGTGAGCCAGCACGCGGCCCGTGGTCAGGAGGAGCGGGAACTCGTCGCTCCTGTGCGTCGGCGATGTTGCCGTGCGGCGTCGAGTGGAATCGCGCGCGGCCGCTTGGCGTCGCAAACGCGTCGGCGAACAATCTCGGCGTGCCCGGGTGATCGGCGGCTGGACACGGCCAGAACACGCCGTCGCTGTCGTCGAGCCGCTCATAGGTAATGCCGAAGTAGTCGGCGGGTCCGCCGCGAGTCGCCGCGCGGAGCTCGGCGAACACATCGGCGGCGGTGGCGAACCCGAACGCATGGCGCTTGCCCAGTGCGGAGGCGAGGCCGCAGAGGATCTCGATGTCGGACCGCACCCCTGCCGGCGCCGCGACCGCGCGCCGCCGCCTGATGACCCGCCCCTCGAGGTTGGTCATCGTGCCGTCCTCCTCGGCCCACTGGGTCGAGGGCAGCACGACGTCGGCGAGCTGGGCGGTCTCGGAGAGGAAGAAGTCGGCGACGACGAGCGTGTCGAGCGCGCTCAGCCGCTTTTCGACGCGGACCGCGTCGGGCGCCGAGACCGCGATGTTCGAGCCGACGACGAAAAGGCCGTGGACGTCGCTGCCGAATGCCTCGATCAACTCGTATGCGGATTTTCCGCGCGCCGGAATCGATTCGACCGGGACGTTCCAGACGTCGGCCATGTGACGGCGCGCGGCGGGGTCGTCGATCCAGCGATAGCCGGGAAGCTGATCGGCCTTCTGGCCGTGCTCGCGACCTCCCTGACCGTTGCCCTGGCCGGTCAGGGTCCCGAAGCCCCCGCCCGGCTCGTCCGCACATGCCGAGCGCGAGCGCGACGTTGACGTAGGCGAGCGTGTTCGCCACGCCCTGCGCCTGCTGCTCCGGCCCGCGGGCAGTCAGGACCATCGCAGTCGACGCCTTCCCGAGCCGATGCGCAGCGCCGATCAGCATCGCTTCGGGCACGCCGGTGATCTGCTCGACCCGCTCGGGCCAGTAGGACGCCGCAACCCGCCGCGCATCGCCGAAGCCCTCGGTCCGGGCGGCGATGTACGCCTCGTCGATCATCCGATCGCGAATCAGGACGTGCAGCAGGCCGTTCGCCAGCGCCGCATCGGTTCCCGGCCGCAGCGGGAGATGCAGCTGCGCCCACGACGCCGTCGGCGTGCGCCGCGGGTCGGCGACGATCAGGGAGCCGCCGGCGCGCTGCTGCGCCTCGAAGAACTGCATGAGCGGCGGCATCGTTTCGGCGGGGTTGCCGCCGACGAGCAGGATGACCTGCGCACGCGGGATGTCGTCGAGCGGAAAGGGCAGCCCGCGATCGATCCCGAACGCGCGCACGGCCGCGGCTGCCGCCGACGACATGCAGAACCGCCCGTTGTAGTCGACGTTGGCCGTGCCAAGCCCGACGCGCGCGAACTTGCCGACGAGATAGGCCTTCTCGTTCGTCAGCGCGCCGCTGCCGAACACGGCCACCGCATCGTTCCCGTAACGCCCCTGGATCCGGTTGAATGCCGCCGCCACGCGGCTCAACGCCTCATCCCAGGTGGCGGGACGCAGGCTGCCGCTGGTGTCGCGCACCAGCGGCTCGCGCAGGCGGTCGGCATGCGCGAGCGTCGCCGCGGCCGTCCATCCCTTCACGCACAGGCCGCCGCGGTTCACTGGGAACCTCGCGTTGCCGTGCACGACCGTCGCGCCGTGCTCGCTCGAAAGATGCATCCCGCACTGCAAGGCGCAGTACGGACAGTGCGTGGCAGTTGACGATATGGGCGCGCTCACCACCAGCTCGAACGAGCAATCGACATGCCCGCGTCAATTGCCGCGAAATTCCCGCGTCATTCAGCCGTTCCGACAAACGTGTCGCTTCGATCGAGCTTCGCGGCCCGGCGGCCGCGCCGCGATCGACACGAATGTCCATGATCGCCTGCCGCGCGAGCGACAAAGCTGTCGATCGACGCGTTTGACACCGAGCCGACAAGCAAATTAGTCCGGCTAAAGCCGGACACTACGACGAATGAACTCGTCGGAACGGTCCTTGCTCGAGCGCGCGGCATGCGACGAACGTCCATCGTGCTCACGATCGTGCTGGCATTGGGAGCGCCCACGATCGGTGCGCAGCAGGCCGATCAACAATCGCCTCCGGTTCGGCCGTCACCGCCGTTTCCGAATCGGGCCAATGAAGCGCTTCCTTCATGGCTGCGCGTCCGCGGCGAATTTCGCGAACGCTTCGAAGGCTTCTCGCACGGGGGATTCACGCCCGAGCGTGACGACAGCTACTTTCTCAGCCGCCTTCGCATCAACGCGGTCGTCGCGCCGGCCCGGTTGTTCTCGGCGACCGTGCAGCTTCAAGACGCGCGGGTCGCGCAGAAACAGGTTGGCCCGACCACGCCGCCGTTTCGCGGACCGCTCGACCTTCGCATGGCGTACGCGGACATCGGCGACGTGCAGAAAGGCCTCGTGTCAGTCCGTGCTGGACGGCAGGAGCTTGCGTTCGGCGAGCAGCGGCTGATCGGACACTTGAACTGGACCAACACCGCGCGGAGCTTCGATGGCGTCCGCGCCACTATCCGGCGCGGTGGGTATCAGGTCGATGTCTTCGGTGCGTCGGTCGTGCGCATTCAGGCTGACTCGTTCGACGAGAGTGGCAATGGCAACAAACTCGGCGGCGCCTACGGAACACTGTCGGCGCTCGTCAAGAATGCTGTCGTCGAGCCGTACTTTTTCTGGCGCGCCGATCGCGGGCTGCGCACCGAAACCGCCACCACCGGCAACCTCGATCAGAAGACGATCGGCACGCGCTTCAACGGCCGGCTGCCGGCCGGACTCGATTACGGCGTCGAAATGGCCGTCCAGGACGGATCGCTCGGCTCCGACTCGATTAGCGCCTGGGCCGGCCACTGGCAGCTCCGCGAGTCGTTCACCGGCTCGCTGAACTTCAAGCTGGTCGGCGAGTTCAACTACGCGAGCGGCGACTCGAACCCGACCGACGGCGCACGCGGCACGTTCGATCAGCTGTACCCGACCGGCCACGACAAGCTCGGCCTCGCAGACCAGGTTGGCTGGCGGAACATCCGTCATGCCCGCGCCGGCCTCGAGATCTCACCAGTGCGCGGGTGGCCCGTGACGGCGAGCCATCACGCGTGGTGGCTCGCCAATCGACACGACTCCCTCTACAACGCGGGCGGCAACCCCGTCGCGCGAGTGGCCGGCGGCGCCGCCTCGACCTATGTGGGGCAGGAGATCGACGTGCAGCTCACGCGCGCGATCGTTCCGCAGATTCTGGTCTCGGGCGGCTACGCCCACATGTTTACGGGAGCGTTCTTGAAGGAGGCGACACCTGGCGCCGACTACAGCTATCCGTACGTCATGGTGACGTACGTCTTCCTTTCAGAGAGGTGACGAGCAACACATGAAGCCATCTCGACGCAAGTTTCTGAAGACCGCCGGCCCTGCGGCTGGTGTCCTGATGGGCGGACTGCCCGCGGGATGGGCCGGTGGCGTCTACGCCGACGATTCGCCGGAGACGTCGACCGTCCGCTTCGGCATGATCGCGCTGACCGACTGCGCGCCGATCGTCATGGCGCACGAGCTCGGCCTCTTCAAGAAGTTCGGCATCTCGTCGATCGTCTCCAAGGAAGCGTCGTGGGCGGTCATTCGAGACAAGCTCTCGCTCGGCGAGAACCAGGCGACGCACATGCTCATCGGGATGCCGCTGGCGTCGACGATGGGGCTGGCCGGATCACCGGTGAAGCCGATGGTGATCCCGTGGCTGCTGAATCGCAACGGGCAGGCCATCACGCTGAACAATAAGTTGAAGCAGGCGGGCGTGCGCACCCCGGCCGCCCTCAAGCCGCTCGTCGACAAGGCGAAGGCGGCCGGCGATCCGATGACGTTTGCCATGACCTTCCCGCCGGGCACGCACGCCATGTGGACGCGCTACTGGCTGGCGTCCGGAGGCATTCATCCGGACCGTGACATCTCGCTCATCACCATCCCGCCGGCGCAGATGGTCGCGAACATGAAGATCGACAAGATGGACGGCTTCTGCGTGGGTGAGCCGTGGAACAAGCGGGCGATCGCCGACGGCATCGGCTTCACGGCGGTGACGACGCAGCAGCTCTGGAAGGATCACCCGGAGAAGGTCTGCGCCTTCACCGAGGAGTTTGCCGGGCGGAATCCGCGCACCGTCAAGGCCATCCTGAAGGCGCTGCACCTCGCGAGCGCGCATCTCGACAAACTGGCGAACCGTTCTTCGGCGGCCGAGGTCATCGCGCGGCCGACCTACATCAACTGCCCGCCCGACATCATTCTGGAACGGCTGATGGGCAAGTACGACTACGGCGACGGACGTGTCGAGCAGGACCCGAACTACATGATCTTTTCCGATCGGCAGTGCAACTACCCGCACCAGATCTACGGCACGTGGTGGCTCACGCAATTCCGCCGATGGGGCATGGTCAAAGGTGCGCCCGACTACCAGGGGGTCACCAAGCGCGTCATGCGTGCCGACCTGTACCTGGAAGCGATGAAGGAGATGGGTAACCCCGTCACGATCCAGGAGCAGCAAAAGATCACGCTGTTCGACGGCGCCTTCGATGGCGGCGACCCTGACCAGTACGCGCTGTCGTTCCCGGTCAAGGCGGTCGCGTGACGTCTCTGCAACGCCTCGGCGGGTTCCTTCTCCCGTTGTGCGGCATCGGGTTGGCGGTGCTGGCCTGGGCCGGCGCGAGCCGCGCGGTTCCTGACCTGCCATCGCCGCTGGAGACGTGGAGCGAGAGCCGGCTCTATGTGCTCGAGCCGCTCACCAAGCGCGGCGAGATGGACCAGGGCATCCTGCTGCTCGCTTACTACAGCCTCGTGCGCGTGATCCGCGGGTTCCTGCTCGGGATCGCGATCGCGACGCCGCTCGGCTTTCTGCTCGGCGTCTCCCCGGCGCTGACGCGGATGTTCGACCCGGTCATGCAGGTGATGCGGCCGATTTCGCCGCTCGCCTGGCTGCCGCTCGGCCTGATCATCTTCCAGAAGTCCGAACCGGCCGCGCTGTTCGCGATTGCCGTCTGCTCGATGTGGCCGACCGTCATCAACACGATGGCCGGCGTCCACGCCATCCCGCAGGACTACTGGAACGTGGTCAAGGTCCTTCGGCTCTCGCGCACGACGACGTTCCTGAAGATCGTCGTGCCGGCGACGCTCCCGTACGTCTTCACCGGGTACCGGCTGAGCCTTGGCATCGCGTGGCTGGTGATCGTCGCTTCGGAAATGCTGACGGGCACGCCGGGCGTCGGCGGGTTTCTCTGGCAGGAATACAACAGCCTCGTCTACGCGCATATCCTCCTCGCCATCCTGACGATCGGCATCGTCGGCTTCCTGCTGGATCGGTTGATGGGCATGGCAGAAGCGCGCCTGCGGACGACCTGACGGATGGCGGCATTCATCCAGCTGGCCGGCATCTGCAAGTCGTTCGGCACAAACGGGACGCGACGTGACGTCCTGCAGGGGGTCAGCCTCTCGGTCGACCGCGGCGAGTTCGTGGCGATCGTGGGCAGCATGGGGAGCGGCAAGTCGACGCTCCTGAACATCGCGGCGGGCCTGATCGCGCCCGACCAGGGGACGGTGCGGATCGGCGACCAGAACGGGAATGGGAATGGACCCAACGCCGCCCTGGTCTTCCAGAACTACTCGCTGCTGCCGTGGTTCACCGCGCTGGAAAATGTGCGGCTGGCGGTGCAGGCCGCGTTTCCGAAGCGCTCGCGCGCCGAACAGCTGGAGCAGGCGCGCCGCAGCCTCGAACTGGTCGGGCTCGGCGGGGCGCTTGACCGCCGGCCCGCACAACTGTCGGGCGGCATGCGCCAGCGCGTCGCGATCGCCCGGGCGTTCGCGATCGAGCCCGAGATCCTGTTTCTCGACGAGCCGTTCGGCGCGCTCGACGCGCTCACCCGCGACACGCTGCGCCAGGAACTGGCCAGGCTCTGCTCGGAAACGCGCGGCATCACGACGCTGATGATCACCAATAACGTGGACGAGGCGATCCTGCTGTCGGATCGGATCGTGCCGATGACGCCGGGCCCGCGCGCCTCGCTGAGGACGCCCATTCCAGTCCCGCTGGCGCGTCCGCGGCCGGCCTCGTTCGGGTCGAACGCGGAGGCGCTGCGCGTGCGGACGACCGTCGTGGAAGCGTTGCTCGCATGCTGATCCCGCCGCTCGAGCTCACCGGCCTCACGAAGGTCTTTCCGACGCCGTCGGGCCCGTACGTCGCCGTCAAGGACGTGAACGTCCAGGTGCAGCCGGGCGAGTTCGTGTGCATCCTGGGCCACTCCGGCTGCGGGAAGTCGACCGTGCTGTCGATCGTCGCGGGGCTTGACGAGCCGTCGTACGGCGGCGTGGTGATCGATGGGACCGAGGTTCGCGGCCCGGGATCGGACCGCGCCGTGGTCTTTCAGTCGCCCTGTCTCCTCCCATGGCTGACGGCCCGGGAGAACGTCGAGCTGGCGAGACGCCGAGGGGCCGGGCAGGCGGAGGCGGCCGACCATTACATGAAGCTGGTCGGGGTAGCGGACGCCGGCGACCAGCTGCCGGCCGCGCTGTCGCTCGGCACGCAGCAATGCGTCTCGCTGGCCCGCGCGCTCTCGCTCGAGCCGAGGATCCTGCTGCTGGATGAGCCGTTCGCGCAGCTCGATTCGTTGACGCGCTTCGAACTGCAGGACGTGCTGCTCGGTGTCTGCAACGATCCCCGGCGGATGGTCGTCATGGTGACGCACGACGTGGACGAAGCGCTCTATCTGGCCGATCGCCTGGTATTGATGACCGACGGCCCCGAAGCGACCGTCGGCGACGTGCTCTGCCTCCCGTTTCCGAGGCCGCGGTCACGAAAAGCCGTCCTGGCACACCCGGAGTATCCGGCCTGCTACCGGCACGTCATCGACTTCCTCGAGCACCACGTGCAGCAGTTCCGCCCCTCGCCGCTCGACGACATCCTGCATAGGCGGGCCTAAAAGGCCCGCACTACTCCTGACATAGAGCGGACGACTCGTGACGTAGGGCGGACGACTCCGAAGTAGTGCGGACCTTTAGGTCCGCCTCAACGCCCAGAGCAGGCAGCACTCAGCACCCAGCACGCGGCACCCAGCACCTGGCACCCGACCGCGTCGTATACAATGTCGCTCCGGATAGGAGCCCTTATGAGTCGAAGATCATCGCGCCCGATTGCGGCGCTGGGTGTGGCCGTGTTCGCGATTGCGGCCGCCGTCTGGGTCAGCTCGCCAGACGCGACCGCGCAGTCCAAGCCTGCGCCGGCCGCCGCGGCCGGCGAGTGGCGGACCTACGGCGCCGACCTCGCCAATACCCGTTATTCGCCTGCTCGATCAGATCAACGCCGAGAACTTCGGCAAGCTCGAGGTCGCCTGGCGCTTCAAGACCGACGGCCTCGGTCCGCGTCCGGAGTTCAACCTGCAGGCGACCCCGCTGATGGTCGGCGGGCGGCTGTTCGTGACGGCCGGCACGCGCCGCGCGGCGATCGCTCTCGACGCGGCCACGGGCGAGCTGCTCTGGATGCACAGCCTCAACGAAGGCAAGCGCGGCGAGGAAGCGCCGCGTCAGCTCTCCGGCCGCGGCCTCTCGTACTGGACCGATGGCAAGGACGAGCGCGATCATCTACGTGACGCCGGGCTACCAGATGATCGCCCTCGACGCGAAGACCGGCGATCGCGTCCAGGGCTTCGGCCGCAACGGCATCGTCGACCTCAAGCAGGACATCGATCAGAAACTGGATGAAGTTGCCGAGATCGGCCTGCACGCGACCCCCGTCATCGCGAAGGACGTGGTGATCGTCGGGGCCGCGCACCTGCCGGGCGGCTCGCCGCGCGGCAAAGAGAACGTCAAGGGCTACATCCGCGGCTTCGACGTGCGCACCGGCAAGCGCCTGTGGATCTTCCACACGATCCCGCGGCCGGGCGAATTCGGCAACGACACGTGGCTGAACGACTCCTGGTCCTATACCGGCAACACCGGCAGTCTGGGGGCAGATCACTGTCGACGAAGAGCTCGACACCGTCTACATGCCGATCGAGATTCCGACCGGCGACTACTATGGCGGGCACCGGCCGGGCAATAACCTGTTCGCCGAGAGCATCGTGGCGGTCGATCTCAGAACCGGCAAGCGCAAGTGGCACTACCAGCTCGTGCATCACGGTTTGTGGGATCACGACATTCCGTGCGCGCCGATCCTCATGGACCTCGTCGTCGATGGAAAACCGATCAAGGCCGTCGGACAGCCGACCAAGCAGGGGTGGATCTACACGTTCGATCGCGTGACCGGGCAGCCGGTGTGGCCGATCGTCGAGCGGCCGGTCGAGAAGGGCGACGTGCCGGGCGAGTGGTATTCGCCGACGCAGCCGTTCGTCACGAAGCCGCCGCCGTTCGAGCGGCAGGGTGTCTCGGTCGACGATCTGATCGATTTCACGCCGGAGCTGCGGGCTGAAGGAATCAAGGTGGCGTCGCGCTACAAGATGGGACCGCTGTTCACGCCTCCGATTGTGAGCACGTGGCCGGGACCGCTCGGAATCCTCCTGTTGCCGAACATCACGGGCGGCGCCAACTGGCAGGGCGGTTCCTTCGATCCGGAAACGAAGATGTTCTACATCTTCACCAACACGAGCATCAGCTCGCTCGGTATGGTGCCGGGGAATCCTGAACGGAACAAGGATTTCGCGTACATCCAGGGAACCGCTCGCGATCCGAACGCGCCGCCTCCGGGTGCGCGCGGGGGTGGGGCTGGTGGGGGAGCAGGCGGCCGGGGACAAGCGCCGGCGGCCGGTACGCCACCCGACGGTGGCCGCGGTGGGTTGCCGCCGGCTCCGAGCGCGGCTCCGGCTGGTGGCCGTGGTCAGGCGCCAGCAGGTGGCGGTGGTGGCGGCGGCGAGGGCGGCGGTGGGTTGAGCGTCCAGGGGTTGCCACTGAACAAGCCGCCGTACGGACGGATCACGGCGATCGACATGAACAAAGGCGAGCTGGCCTGGACGATCGCCCACGGCGACACGCCGGACAACATCAAGAATCATCCGGCGCTGAAGGGGTTGACCATCCCGCGGACGGGCCGGCAGGGACGCATCGGCGTGCTGACGACCAAGACGCTGGTGATCGCCGGTGAGGGTGGCTTCGTCACGACGCCCAACGGCCGCGGCGCGATGCTGCGCGCGTACAACAAGGCGACCGGTGCCGACGCCGGCGCGGTCTACATGCCCGCGCCGCAGACCGGATCGCCGATGACGTACCTGCACAATGGCCGGCAGTACATCACGGTGCCGATCTCGGGGCCCGGGTACAGCGCCGAATTTCTCACGTTCAGGTTACCCAGCCAGTAAGGAGACGCTAAGATCCCCTCGTGGCCAGCATTACGGACCAGCGTGCGCCGGATCTCGTCAAGGCGATCGGCGGCGAGGGGTTCGCGTTCGTGCACGGCGACGAGATGCGCACGTTGCTCGCGGCGTCCGGTACTCTGGGGGATTGGGAGTCTTTCGCGGCGAGTTGGAGCGCGCTCGAGCTCGATACGTACATGGCTGACGGCGGCAGATATCGTCGCCGCCGGCACGCGGTGTTCGGCGCTCACCCCGGATCAGGTATCGAGCGGCAGGCGCATCAACCCCACTATCAGGCGCTCGAGTACAACCCTGTTCATGGCGGGATCGCGCGATGGTTCGAGCCTATCGCGCCGCAGGTGGCCGACGGCGAGACCCTTCAGACGGTCCTCGCGTTCTGCCGCCAGCTCTTTGAAGCGTTGGCCGCTGGTGCGCGGCCTTGGCGGATCGAGGTCCATCAATTTCGAATCGAAGCGCGCGGCCGTGAGGCAGGACGCCCGACGCCCGAGGGCCTGCATCGAGACGGCGTCGACTACGTGCTGGTGCTGCTGGTGAGTCGGCGCAACATCGCCAGGGGCACGACGAGCATCCACGCACTCGACGGCCGCACTCTCGGTCAATTCACGCTGACCGATCCCCTTGACGCCGCCCTGGTCGACGACAGCCGCGTAGCGCACGGCGTGACGCCGGTCGAGGCGATCGATTCGTCTCAACCCGCGCACCGAGACGTCCTGGTCGTCACCTTTAAGACTGAGGAATAAAAAGATAGGAGTCCCCAGCACCCTACGGGATCCACCGAGCACCCTACGGGATCCACTGAGCACCCTACAGGATCCACTTAAAGAAGTAGCGCTTCTATCCGATGCGCATGGACGGTTTCCTCGCACGGCGACCAGGCGAACACGGTGAAGCGTCCGTCCTGGGATGCGACGAGCGCCAGCGTGTTGCGCTGGTCGTGCACGAACTGGGTGGCCGACAGGTGGCGCGTCCCGCCAAGCCGCGTCGGATGGACGGCCTCCGCGGATCCGCCGACGATCGGCTCGGTGACCACGACCTGCTCGACGACTGGCGAGCCGCGGCGGCGCAGGATCTTGGCGCCGAAGGCCATCAGGTCGTAGCGGTCGTTGATGATCGTCGCGCCGTCCACGGCCGTGAGTCCCGCGATGGCCTCGATCGCGTCCCGGAACGCGTCCTTCCACGAGCTCAGGTCCTGTTCACCGGGCGCGCGCCTGACGAGCTCGCCCAGCGCGCTGAACGCCGGCTGGACCGCGTACGAGATCGGCCGGACGATCGACTCCAGCCACTCGTCGCTCTGCTGACGGCACGACCAGCAAGGATCCGCCGCGGCCGTGCGCCCGAATCGACACCGCCAGCTCGACGAGCACGTTGAGGCCGCCAGGCCATGTCCTCGTGTCGAAGCCGAGCAGTGATGTCAGCAGCGATGGGCAATCGGGCAGGCTCGAAGCCGCCTCGTCGATCACCTTGATTTGATCGCCCTCGAGCACGGCGACGTTGATGAACTTGCCGACCTCGCCGCGGTGGTGCTTGACGACGAGCAGGCCTGGCGCCGCGACTTCGAGCACGAGACAGAAGATCGGAATATGCCGCGTCGTGCCCCACACGCGCAGCTCGCCGTCCTGGCGCCAGACCCCGAGGTGGATGCCCCGGCGCTCGACGGCCGGCGCGACCTTGACGAGCGCCGCCGACACCAGCGGGAGCGAGTGCTCGAAGAGGAGCGGCTGCGCGGCTCGCTCCGGCGGCAGGAGCGCGAGCGAGATTTTCGGGATATAGCCTTCCTCACGGCGGAGGCTCGCCCAGAACGCCGCGTCGATGACCGCTTCGATGTCGGCCGCCTGAGGAAGCGTGAGCTCGTGCGCGTTGATCAGGCCTGCGGCCGCAAGATGCCCGGCGAATTGCTCCTGGATATGCGGCGCAATCGCGCGCGCGGCGGGGTAGGCGGGTTCGGCCATTCGAAAGCCATTGTACGTGCTGGGTGGATCCTGCAGAGTGCTGGGTGGCTCACGTAGGGTGCTGGGCGACTCGCTGTAGGGTGCTGGGTGGCTCGCTGGAGTGCTGGGTGGTGCGGCTCCTGCAGGGTGCTGGCTTGCGTCAGTCGCCAAGCACACTCGGCGACGCTGCAGCACTCTACAGCGTCAGGAGCAAAGCACGGTCCGAGAAGCCGCAGCACTCTACAGCGTCAGCAGGAAAGCACTCTACAGCGTCAGTCCATAAGCACGGTCGGCGACGTCACAGCACGCTACCGCGTGAGTCCGCTAGCACCGTCGGCGGAGCCGCAGCACTCTACAGCGCAAGACGCGCGGCACCCTACGGCGTTAGGAAGTAAAATCAGTTTTTTCAGAGGAGCGCGTGATGAGAAGGCTCGAGCGGTTCGTGCCGGGTCTGGTCCTGATGCTGAGCGTGGTGGCGGTCGCATGCGGCGGCAGCGAGACGACCGCGGCGCCGAAGTCGGCAGACGATGCCAAGCAGTTTCTGACCAACGTCAACAACACGATGCTGAAGCTCGGCATCGAGGCTGCGCAGGCGGGCTGGGTCGCGCAGACCTACATCACCGAGGACACCGAAGCGCTCGACGCGCGCGCGTCGCAGCAGATCATCGAGGCGGTGGCCCGGTACGCCAAGGAAGCGGCCGCCTACAACGGCGTGCAGGTTCCGCCCGACGCCCGGCGTCAGCTCGATCTGCTGAAGCTGTCGCTGGTCATGGTGACGCCATCCGATCCCGGCGAGTCGACCGAGCTGACGAAGATTGCGTCGGGCCTGCGCAGCGCCTACGGACGCGGCAAATGGTGCGCCGACCCGGCGAAGCCGCAGACCTGCATGAACATCGACGACATCACCAAGGTGATGGCCGAATCGCGCAGCGAGCCGGAGCTGCGGCGCGTGTGGGAGGGCTGGCACACCATCTCGCCGCCGATGCGCAAGGACTACGCGCGATTCGTCGAGCTGTCCAACAAGGGCGCCAAGGAGCTCGGGTTCGTCGACACGGGCGCGATGTGGCGCCAGAAGTACGACATGCCGGCCGACGACTTCACGAAGGAGCTCGATCGGCTGTGGGAACAGGTCCGGCCGCTGTACGTGAAGCTGCACGCCTACATCCGGATGAAGCTGCGCGCGAAGTACGGCGACGCCGTGGCCGCCGACGGTCCGCTGCCGGCGCACCTGCTCGGCAACATCTGGGCGCAGGACTGGAGCAACGTCTACCCGCTCGTCGCGCCGCCTAACGCGGACGCCGGCTACTCGCTGACCGACATCCTGAAGCGCGGCAAGACCGGCGCCACCGACATGGTGAAGATCGGCGAGCGCTTCTACACCTCGCTCGGCTTCGCGCCGCTGCCGGAAACCTTCTGGAAGCGGTCGCTCTTCGTGCGGCCGCAGGACCGCGACGTCGTGTGCCACGCCAGCGCGTGGGACATCGATTCGGAAGACGACGTCCGCATCAAAATGTGCATTCAGCCGACCGAGGAGGACTTCAACACCATCCACCACGAGCTGGGGCACAACTTCTATCAGCGCGCCTACAAGGCGCAGCCGGTCATCCTCCGCGACAGCGCGAACGACGGCTTCCACGAGGCGATCGGCGACGCGATCGCGCTCTCGGTCACGCCGGAGTACCTGGTGCGGATCGGCCTGCTCGACAAGGCCCCGGATGCGTCGCGCGACATCGGGCTCCTGATGGGACGCGCCCTCGAGAAGGTCGCGTTCCTGCCGTTCGGCCTGCTGATCGACCAGTGGCGCTGGAAAGTGTTTGCCGGCGAAGTGTCGCCGGCCGAGCTACAACAAGGCGTGGTGGGACCTGCGGCTGAAGTACCAGGGCGTGGCGCCGTCAACGCCGCGTGGCGAGGACTTCTTCGATCCTGGCGCCAAGTACCACGTGCCGGACAACACGCCGTACACGCGGTATTTCCTGGCCCACATCCTCCAGTTCCAGTTCCACCGCGCGCTGTCGCAGGCGGCTGGCTGCAAGGGCCCGCTGCACCGCTGCTCGATCTACGAAAGCAAGGAAGCGGGACAGCGGCTCAACGCGATGCTGACGATGGGCCTGTCGCGGCCGTGGCCGGATGCCCTCGAAGCGCTCACGGGCTCACGCCAGATGGACGCGTCAGCCATCCTCGACTACTTCGCGCCGCTCGACAAGTGGCTAGACAGCTCAGTTGCAGGGAACAAAGACTGGGTGGTGATTGGCCCGGCACCCACCAAGAGTCAGTCCTTGTACGGGTCGAATTCGTGCATGCCTGCCATCACGACGACGCGCGGCTGCAGGCGGTGGAGCACGCGCACGGTGCCGGCGTGCGCGCTCAACACGGAGTCGAGCCGCCGGTAGACCTGCGGCGCCTCGTCGGGACCGCCGCCTCGAAGCACGACTCCGCGGTCGCGCACGGATCGCTGCGCCGCCTCCCAATCGACCGCGCCGGGTTTCAGAATTTTCCCGGTGCGCCGCTGCCGGCGCCCTGCCGCTTGCGTGCGGCTCATGACCCGCCCGGCGCCGTGAATCGTGGAATAGAGCGCTGCGCGCGAGGCCGACGACTCGACCCCTTCCAGGATGACGGACATGTCGCCCATGCTGCCGCCGACGAACCCGCGCTGGCCCGGAAATGCTGGCGTGGCTCCCTTGCGCACGACGACGCGCGGCTCACCGTCGTGCGTCTCGCGCCACGCGAAATTGTGATGGTTGTGCACGCTCTCCGTGACGTTCGCGCCGAGGATTCGCCGCACCCGCTCGACGACCGCCTCACGGCCGGCGTACGCGTATTCGCCGGCGATCGTCATCGCCTCGAAGTAGTCCTGGCCGCCCGGCGCGTCGAGCGCCAGCAGCAGGGGAGGCGCATCCATCTCGCCTTCCCCGCGGCCATCGTCAAAGCCGCCGCCCTGCGCGATTCGCATGAAGCCTGTCGCGGTGCGGTGGCCGAATCCTCGTGAGCCAAAGTGGACGCCGATCCAGACATTGCCCTCTTCGTCCTCGAGGAGATCGACGTAATGATTGCCGCTGCCGACGGTGCCGAGCTGCTGACGGGCGAGCTGCAGCAGGCCGCGCTGCTCTCGCACCGGCGACTGCGCGATTCGATCGAAGACCGGGTGCTCGTCGATTGGATCGCGATTGGCGCGGCCGATCCCGAAGCTGATTCGCTGCTGAATCTCGCCCGCCAACCGTCGCCAGTCGCCGACGTCGGCCGCGCGGATATCGGTCTTCGCCGCCAGGTTGCCGCACGCGATGTCGTACCCGACGCCTGACGGCGAGATGAAGCGGCGATAAGCGACGACGCCGCCGATAGGCATCGAATAGCCCACGTGGCCGTCGGCGCAGAGAACCGCGCGGGCGCCGCGCTCCGCCGACACGCAGCGGTTCAGCTGGGCAACGGTTCGATCGTCGTGCGTGCCGAAGACCGCTACGGTATCGCGTGCCATGCCAGCTCATCCATCTGTCGGTCGGTTAATATCGAATTCACGCATGGGCGAGCGAGCATTCGCGTCCGCGGATCTCCGGCTGGCCGCCATCGTCGCGTCGTCCGACGATGCGATCGTCAGCAAGGACCTCGACGGCACCATTCAGTCGTGGAACCGCGGCGCGGAGCTGCTGTTCGGCTACACGGCCGAGGAAGCGATCGGCCGTTCCATCCGCATCATCATCCCCGCAGGATCGGCAAAGCGAAGAGGACGAGGTGCTGGCCCGCATCCGGCGCGGCCAGAGCATTCAGCACTTCGAAACGATCCGGCAGCCGCAAGGACGGAACGCTCGTTCCGATTTCGCTGACCGTGTCGCCGCTGCGCAACGAAGCCGGGCAGATCGTCGGCGTCTCGAAGATCGCCCGCGATCTGTCCGAACGGCGCCGCGCCGAGCGGGTCTCGAGAGCGCACGCGTCGCGCCAGGTCGATCTGCAGCGCCGGCTGATGACGCTGGTGGCCGCCTCGAGCTCGTTGCTCGTGTCGCCGCGTGTCGAGCACGTGATGCCTGCCGCGCTGAACCTCGTGACGCAGTTGCTCGATGCGGATGGCTGTGCGATGTGGCGCCTGACGCAGGGCGGCTGGCGCACTGGGCGCACTCCACGGCGTCTCGGAATCCTTCGCGAGCCGCGTCGATCTCGACCTATCGCAGTGCTCCTGCCGGCGACGCGCCGTTCGCGGAACCGATGATCGTCACCGACGTCATGGCGGAGCCGATGCTCGAGAAGCAGCGTGACGCCTACGCGGCCGAAGGCGATCGTCTCGCTGTTGGCTGTTCCGCTCCGGATCGGCGCGGACATGTCCGGGCACGCTCGGCGGCCTACTACAGGAAGCCGCATCACTTCAGCGAGGTGGAAATCGAAACGGCGCGGGCGCTCGGCAACCTCGTGTCGGCCGCGATTACCACCGCGGAGCTGTACGACGCACAGCGGCGGAGCCGCGAGCAGTCTGACCTGCTCGCCGCGGCGACGGACGCACTCGCCGGCTCGCTCGACTATCGCGAGCCGCTCCGACGGATTGCTCGAGCTGGTCGTGCCGCAGATGGCCGATTGGTGTGCGGTCGATCTCGCAGCGCGAGAACGGTGGCGTCGAGCGGGTGGCGGTGGCCCATGTCGGACTCGGACAAGGTCGAGAGGGCTCGACAGCTTCAGGAGACGATACCCGCCAGATCCGAACTCCTCCTCGGGCGTTCATGAGGTCCTCCGCACCGGCGTGCCGATCCTCGTTTCAGAAGTCACTGACGCGATGCTCGAGGCGCGCGCGCGCAGCCCGGAGCATCTCGCCGGCGCTTCGCGAGCTCGGCGTGCGGTCGTACATGTCGGTGCCACTCCGGGCGCACAACCGCACGCTCGGCGTGATCTCGTTCGTGTCGGGCGAGTCGGGCCGCCGGTATGACGCGATCGATCTGCAGTTCGCTCAGGACCTGGCGTCGCGAACCGCCATGGCGGTCGAGAGCGCACGCGCTTACGAGCAGACGCCTGCGTGCGAATCGCTTGAAGGACGAGTTCCTCGCCACGCTGTCTCACGAGCTGCGCACGCCGCTGAATGCGATCCTCGGGTATGCGCGCATGCTCAAGTCGGGAATGGTGAATCCAGGGCGGCTGCCGCGCGCGGTCGAAATCATCCACAAGAACTCGGTGTCGCTCACGAAGATCGTCGAAGACGTCCTGGACGTGTCGAGAATCGTCTCGGGCAAGCTGCGGCTGAAGACCCAGACGCTCGACCTCGCGCCGGTCGTCGCGGCCTGCGTCGAGACTGTCCAACCCGCCGCCGAGGCCAAGGGCATCGCCCTGCACGCGGTCGTGGAGCCGCGGCGGCGCCGGTGATCGGCGATCCGGATCGGCTGCAGCAGGTGATGTGGAACATCCTCTCGAACGCCGTCAAGTTCACGCCGAACGGTGGGACGGTCTCGGTTCGGCTCGAACCAGCCGACGGGCACGTCGACATCGTCGTCGCGGATACTGGCGTCGGCATTGCGCCCGAATTCCTTCCGCATATGTTCGAGCGCTTCCGTCAGGGCGACAGCCGGTTCGCGCGCGAGTTCGGTGGCCTTGGGCTGGGGCTCGCGATCGCCAGGCACATCGTGGAGATGCACGGCGGGACAATCCTGGCGTCGAGCGAAGGCCTCGGCAAGGGCTCGATGTTCCGCGTGCGGCTGCCCGTGACGCACGCCGTCAAGGCGGTCGTTGAGGCGCTGCCTTCGGTCCAGCACGGCCCTCCGGGCCGTCATCGGCTGGAGGGCGTTCGCGTGCTCGTCGTCGACGACGATGCGGATGCGCTGAGCATGGTGCGCGAACTGCTCGAGAGCGCAGGTGCCAGCGTGACCACCGCATTCTCGGCCGACGAGGCATTGACGCTGATCGAGCAGCACCCTCCGGATCTGCTCTTGAGTGACATCGGGATGCCGGTGATGGACGGCTTCGAGCTGATTCGCCGGGTTCGCGAGCTGCCGCCGTCGATTCGTCACCTTCCCGCCGCGGCCTTGACCGCGTACGCGCAGCCGGAGGACCGCACGCGCGCGCTTCGCAGCGGTTTCCAGGCTCACCTCGCCAAGCCCATCGATCCCGGCGAGCTGCTCACGGCGGTCGAAATGCTCGCCGGGCGAAACTGACGGGTGCGAACGCTGTAGGGTGCTTGGCGCTATCGATGTAGGGTGCTACGGCTTCGCCGACGGTGCTAGGCGCTAGCGCCGTAGGGTGCTGCGGCTTCGCAGACGGTGCTTCGAACTAGCGCTGTAGGGTGCTCGTCGACGTCTAGCCGCGTAAAGCCGCCGCCGGATCCACGCGAGCTGCGCGCCACGCCGGGATGGCGGCCGCGGCGAGTGCGACGATCGTCAGGACGCCTGCCGCGGCGGCGAACGTCGACGGGTCGCGCGGCGTGACGCCGAAGAGCAGCGTCGACAGGGTGCGGGTAAGCGCGAAGGCGCCGGCGCCGCCGGCCAGGACGCCAATCGCGGTAAGCACGACCGCCCGGCCGACAATCATCCGCAGGACCGAGCCGCGCTCTGCGCCGAGCGCCATGCGAATGCCGATTTCGCGCACGCGGCGGGCGACGTCGTAGCTCAGCACCCCGTAGACTCCGATCGCCCCAAGCGCCAGCGCCAGCGCCGCGAAGAGTCCGACGAGCAGCATCGCGAACCGGCGTTCGGCCACCGAGCGCGACACCGTCTGATCGAGCGGCTCGAGCGCGAACACCGCCAGCGCGGGATCGCGCTCGCGGATGATGTCGCGCACCGCAGCCGCCGAGGCGATCGGATCGCCAGCCGTCCGCACGAGCAGTGCCCCCGCGCCGTCGACTGAAGGCGCCTGCGCGAGCGGCAGGTAGGTCGCGAGCGGCGGCGCTTCGTCCAGGCCCCGGCTCCGTTCGTTGGCCACGACGCCGACGATGGTCCGCGGCACGCCGTACAAGCGAAGTTGCGCACCCAGAGGATCGCGCTCGCCGAAGAAGCGGCGAGCGGCGGCATCGTTGATCAGCACGACGGGCACGCTCCTCGTGCCATCGGCGCCGCTCAGCAGCCGGCCGCGCAGCAGCTGGCACGCCGACCGTCGAGAAGTATCCGGGCGTCACGCGGCGCATCGTCATTTCCGGCCAGCCCGGTTCGCGGGCCTCGACCTCGCGGCCGACGATGAGGAACGAGTTGGTGAAGCCCGGATCGAGCGGATGATTGCCGGCGATCGCGGCGGCCGCCACGCCGGGCAGCACCTCGGCGCGCGCGAGGATCGCCGCGACGAAGGCGTGCTGCTCGCGAAAATCCGGCCACGCGGCGAAGTCAGCCGGGTAGCGCGACCGCGGCAGCTGGTATTCGGCCTTCAGCACGCCCCCGGCCTGGAAGCCGGGATCGACGCTCAGCAGGTTCCAGAAGCTGCGGATCAGCAGACCGGCGCCCGCCAGCAGCACGATGGCCAGCGCGAGCTCGCCGGCCACGAGCACCGATCGAAAGGCAGACCGCGGCCCGCCCGCCGAGCCGCGCGTGCCGTCGGTCTTGAGCGTGGACTGCAGATCGACGCCGCGTGCATGCAGCGCAGGCACGAGGCCGAACAAGAGACCGGCGGCGAGCGACACCGCGAGAGTGATTGAAAGAACACGCAGATCAATCGTTGCACTGGCCAGCCGGGGAATATTTGCCGGCGCGGCGGCAACGAGCACCTGGACGCTGGCAAAGGCCAGCGCGACGCCGCCGATGGCCGCGGCGGCCGACAGCACGAGTCCTTCCGCGACGAACTGGCGTGCGACGCGAGCCGGCGAGGCGCCGAGCGCGCGCCGCACCGCGACCTCCTGCACCCTGGCGGCGCCGCGCGCCACGAGCAGCCCGGCCACGTTCACGCAGGCGATCAACAGGACGAGTGCGACCGCGCCGAGCAGCACATACAACGTCGGTCGCACGCGGCCCAGCACGACATCGGCGAGCGACTCGACATTCACCCCGCGGCCGCGGTTCGCCGCCGGATAGGTGCTCTCCAGGTCCGTCGCCAGCGTCGCCAGCTCTCGCTGTGCCGATGCCGTCGTCTGCCCAGGAGCAAGCCGGCCGAGCATGAAGATCGGATGCGTCTCGCGTGGCAGCGTCTTCGGGTCGGCGCGCAGCGGGATCCAGACGTCCACACGCGTCGCCTCGCCGCGATCGGCGAAGCTGCGCGAGTAAGCCGCCGCCGACAACACCTGCAGTGTGCCGAAATCGCTGGCGTCGGCGACCACGCCGACGATGGTGTGCGGCCGTTCGTCCAGGCGCAGCTCGCGGCCAACGGCGGCGCCAGGGCTGCCGGCGGTTCGCCGCGCCAGCGACTCGCTGATGATGGCGGTATCGGCGGCGCCGACCGCATCCTCCTCCGCCGAGAACCCGCGGCCCGCCACGGGACCGATGCCCAGCATCGGCAGAAGTTCACGCGAGACCCGCAGCGCGGCGACCCGGACGGGCTCGCCGTCCTGGGCCGCCAGGTTGACCTGAGCAGCCATCAGCGCTGAGAGCGATTCGACGCTGGTGCTCTGGCTTCGATAGTCGAGGTAGTCGGGCACGGACGCCGGCTCACGCGTGGTGTTGCTGTTGCGGTCGGTCTCCCAGACCATCACGATGCGCTCGAGCTCGTGAAACGGCGCCGGCCGCAGCAGCACGGCGTTCACGACGCTGAAGATGGCGGTATTGGCGCCAATCCCAAGCGCGAGCGTCAGGACAGCAGCCGCCGTAAATCCGGGATTCCGGGCCAGGGACCGCACGGCGAGACGAAGTTCTGA
Source organism: uncultured Acidobacteriota bacterium (assembly GCA_963825245.1). Lineage (GTDB taxonomy): Bacteria > Acidobacteriota > Vicinamibacteria > Vicinamibacterales > CAVVIG01 > CAVREM01. The sequence goes on along the minus strand of CAWGSJ010000002.1, from coordinate 125,502 downwards.
AAGCATGTCAGCGGGTTAGACGAAGTGCGGTGGCAGGCGGTTTAAAACGGGGACCCCAGAGCCGGGCACTCTGCGGCGAAAGAGCCCAGCACTCTACGGCCGAAGGCGTCGAGCACCCTACAGCCGAAGGCGCCGAGCACCCTACAGCCGAAGGTAACCAGCACCTTCAGCGAAGAAGCTATTTCGTGCAGTCCCCCAACCGCTTGCCCGAATACTTCATCGTCATCGTCATCGGCTGGCCGCCGCGCCCCGTCGTCATCTTCATCGTGCCGTTATAGGTGTCGCCGGAGTACACGAACTCGCCGGTGCCGGTTGTCGGGTTGTCGCCCTCGCAGCGCATCGACCAGGTCACCTTGTTTCCTTCAGTCTTGAAGTCGGACACCTTGCAGTTGCTCGGCGCCGCGCCACGACCCTGGGGCGCGAGCTTGGTGGGGTCGTCGGCGTCCGCCTTGGTGATGCACTGCGTGAGGGTCATCGGCGCCATCTTCTGCGGCATCCCCGGCATCTCCATCTCCATCGTGACCTGCCAGTTGCCATCGCGCCGCGGGCCGGGACCCTGCGCCATCGCCGACAGCGTCACGAACAGGATGACCGCTGCGCCCGAGGTGAAAGCGAGCCTCATGTCCTCCTCCTTGAGTTCATCGAATCGGTAACCACAACGACGCCTTCACGCAGATGACCAGGGCGCGAGGGGCAAAGGGCCGAAATGATAACACTGCGCGTCCGAGGGCGAGCAGACGGGTCCACGCTGTGGAGCCGAGACGCTCGAGACAGCGCGGGTCATCGAATGGCCGTCGACCGTGCCAACGGTCGGGAGACAGCCGCGATGTTTTCCTGACGGTGGCGGAGGATCTCGTCACTCGCGGCAAATCGTGAATCGACGAGGGCGCGTGGCCAGACACCCAGGCCAATGAGTGTGAGCACGAGCGCCACGAATGTCCACGACTCGCGTCGCGTCAGGCCGAGTCGGAGACTGGGATGCGCGAGCACATTGGGCCGGCCGCAGAACAGCGAAAAGTACATCCGAAGCACGGCCAAGCCGGTCAACGCTGACGCCACGACGACGGCGAATCCCATCACCGGAAAAGAGTCAACGGCGCCGTCAACGAGAAGCTCCTGGCCGATGAAGCCGAGTGTTCCTGGGAAGCCCGTGCAGGCGAGCCCCATGCAGAGGAAGCTGGTCGCCAGCAGTGGCATGCGATCGTAACCACCGTGATAGGTGGTCAGATCGAGCCGCCCGCGCCGCGCCTCGAGGACCAGGACCGAGCGCGCCAGTCCGGCAAACCCCAATCCGGCAGACAGCCAGACGAGCAGGCCGCCAGCGAGCGCGCCCACGCTCGTGCAGTCGAGCCCTGCCATCACCAGCGCCGACTGACTCATGAACAGGTAGCCACAGGCCCGGCGGGCGCTGGTCTGAACCAGCGCGAGCGCCGCACCATAAACTGCGGTCGCAAGCGCGAGGAGGGCGATCAACCGCAACATCTCCGGTGAAGCGCGCGGCACGATCAGCACCACGGTCATGTAGGCGCCGAGCTGCGGTGCGTTGAACAGGATGGCCGGTCCCAGTCGTCCGTGGTCGAATACCTCCGGCAGCCAGGCATGGAACGGCACGATCCCCTTCCGTACCAGCGCAGCGATGACGATCAGCCACATCGCGGTCGTTTCGAGCGCGGGGTTCTGCACGCCTGGACCGACCAGCAGGGCGACGCCTGCGGCAAACAGCAGCGTTGAGACGCCGAGATACACGGAGACGACGCGTCGCTGGGACCGATGCGCCGGATCCCCTAGGGCGGACAGGAACGTCCAGACAGAAGCCGTCGACAAGACGAGGAGGAGCACAGCGCTCTCGGTGAGAAACGATGCCGCCGTGATCAGGGTCGCAACCGCCGTCCGCCGCAACCCGCTCCGATCGAGCGCCGCGCGCGGCGTGACGGCGACGGTCAGCAGCCACAGTCCAGCCGCAAACGGCAAGAGTGCGGCCGAGAGGGCGTCAACGCGAAAAATGGCTTCTCCGCGACTCGAGCCGAGCTCGAGCGTGCGAATCGAGAAGTCCGGAAGACGCGGAGAGACCGCGATGGCAAGCGCCGTGAGCAGCATGGCGATCGCCGAGGCGACGGCCAGGCGTCTCAGGCGTTCGACCTCGATCCTCAGGAACGAGGCGCCGATCACGAGAGCAGGCAGCGCGACGAGCTCGACAAAGTACCATCGGGCGTCACTCATCCTGTTCCGCCTCCGCGGCTTCGCTGCCACGGCCAGCCAAGCACAACCAGACGTCGAGACGCGTCAGCAGGCGCGCCACCCGGATAAAGGGATCAACGACGACACGGTCGAGCAGGCTGTCGAGGAACCCACGCTCGAGGGCGATCAGGAACAGGTGCCGACGGACGCGATCCGACATCATCACGGCGAGCCGGCTGCCGCCCGGTGACGGGCGGTCGCCGATGGCGCTCTCGATTCCGTGCAGATCGTGGAGGACGTTGGGCGCGCTCAGGAACTGCAGCAAGCGGAAACACGCGTGTCCGGCGAGATGCAGGAACGCGATCGTGTACCAGCCGATCGCGATTTCGAAAACGATGATGCCGACCTGGGTGAGGGAGGCATACGCCAGCGACGATTTCACGTCGCTCTGCACGCGCGTCGTCGTGCCAGCGAACGCGGCGGTGGCCAGGCCGAGGCAACCGGCGAGTAGCCGCGCCGCAGGCGCCTGCTCGAGCAGCGGCGCCGCGCGCAGCAACAGGAAGCATCCCGCGTGAATCGAGAGCGATCCGTAGTAGACGGCGCTCGAGGGGGTGGGCCCCTCCATTGCTCGCGGCAGCCAGCTCGAGAACGGCAACAGCGCACTCTTGCCCGCGACCGCCACGATGAGGAGGACGGCGATGATTGTCGCGTCAGCGCCCGTCAGCCCAATTGTCGAAGCCGTACCGCGGCCAAAGAGGAGTGAAAGGCTGTCCGTGCCGGCGGTGTGGCGCAGCAGGACCGCAGCCGACAGCATGGCGGCGTCGCTGATGCGGTAGACGGACAGCACACGAAACGCATTCGCCACCGCTGCAGGGCGCTCGTGGAAGAACCCGACGAGCAGCGCCGAGCTGAGTCCGACAAGCTCCCACCCGATGAAGAGAACCGCGACGTTGCCGGCCAGCGCGACCAGCATCATGCCCGTGACGAACATCGCCAGCAGCACGAAATAGCGGTCGTAGCCTGACTCGCGGTGCAGGTACCGACTCGAGAACGCCGACACCACGCCGGCGATCGCCGTCGTGAGTGTCGCAAAGCCGAGCGACAGCCGATCGACGAGGAATTCGATCGCGATGCCGCCCTCATAGGTCGCGGACCGGGCGCCGTAGGAAAGAAGTTGAATGCCGGTTCCGGTGGTCCCGTACACGACGAGCGCCAGAAGCGACGCCGCGCATGCCGTCGCCATCGAGATGCCAGCGAGCAGGCCCGTCCATCGCTCCGGCAATGGACGGTTGACGAGTAACGCAGTGCCCAGCAGCCCGAAGAGGACCGCCGGCGATCCGACGCCGACCAGCACCAACACGGTAAGGGGAATGCTCGGCGTCATGCCGAGGTGTGTGCCCGGGCCGCCCGTTCATCCGGCGTGACCGGGGTCGGAACGATGGCCACCGGAGGAAGGAACCCGCGCTTGCCCTGGTACCAGGCGGCGGATTCGCCCGCGACCACAGCCAGCGCATGTTCGGGCGCATATGCGACAAAGCCTGCCGATCGGAGCTCCCACAGCGCGCCCGACTCGGGATCGAGGCAGGCGAGCCAGACCCAACGGTTTTGCACGAGCCGTTCGATGTCACGGTTGCCGCGCACCGCACGCCAGAGGCGATCCCGCGGGCTCTCCACGACGATCGCGAGTCGCGTGGGCTCGTGGATTTCGACCATCTGCCAGGGAAGCCCGCTGCGCAAATCGCTCTGCGCACCGTCCATGACCCCGAGCAGCGACGTGACGTTGTGTGGCAGCTTGGTGCCGCAGCCGTACCCGGTGGGATCGACGTAGCTGAAGTAGTACTCGAGGCTGATGCCGGCAACGACTGGCACCACCGCGGCGAGAATGCGCGCGAGGACGGCGCCATCACGGTCGCGGTCGGGGTCGTACGAGGTCAGAAAGGCGCGGCGATCGAGAAACAATCCGCGCGTCCGCGCCCGGCGGGCGACGATGCAGAACGCGTTAGTCGCATGGCCGTACTCCGGCCGCGGCTGCGCCAGGTCCACGGCACGCGCCTGCACGTGCGCAAGAGCCGCCACCGGCGGGTACCAGCGCGGAACCGCGTCGAATCGGCGGCACCGTTCGTGCGCCTCGCGACGCCTCGTCGTTTCAATCGCCTCCACCGCCCGCTCGAACGCCGGTCGGCACGCCGCCGGGACGAGATCCTCGTCGAAGAACGTGACCTCGTTGTTGCAGGTGTTGCGCTGGGCGCCCACGAACCAGGTGTGTGCCTCGATCGGCAGCCCCACTGCAGCGAGCAGGTGTCGCACGCGTGCGTCGTTGGCCATCTGCGCGAACGCTCGCGCGTTTGGCCCGCCCCGTCCGCCGCCGCACGCGCCACAGTCGTGAGCCGACTCGTGGGGGTTATTGAGACTGATCGATCCGTGTCCGACAACGAGGACGAGCGACGAGAGGCGATCGCGAACTCCGATGTCTTCGACCACGCGTCGGACGATATCTGCCATCTCCCGCACGGTGAACCCGGAATGCCTGCCGATCGGTGGCGCCGCGTCGTCGCGATCCAGCTGGAGGCGGGTGCGCCGGGCGGTGACCGCCGTGTGGTGGATGAGGTGCCATCGCGATGAGAGCCAAGGAAAGACCACGCGCAGGATGAGTGGCATCAGGGCCAACCACCCGAACGCCGTCATGAGCAGGGCGCCGCTGACTGGCAACCTGCTTCCCAGATGCACGTTGTAGCCGAGGAACCCTGCGGCGCGTCGCTGCAGCCGCCGTGATCGCCCGATCAGGGTGTTGCCATCAGCCTCGATTTCGGCGACGTAATGGTCGGGACGAATCGCAACCGGGCACAGCGGCCGCGGGTGGGCGTCGGTCGTGCCCTGGTGGTACATCGCGACGTTGAAAAACCCGGCCGTACTGAACGTCTCACATGCAGGTTCGACTTCTTCCAGGTGGCGGCGGAACGACTCCTCACGCTCGTCGATGCAGAACACCGCCTGGAACGCCGGGCGCTCGCGGGGGCCCTCCGGCGCGTGCTGCACGAGCGCGTCGTACAGCCGATATCGAATCGCTCGCTCGAACGCCTGGTGCAGAATTCGACGCTGGCGCATGCCGTCGATTTGCTGCAACTCCGATTCGAGATCGGCGACGTGCCGCGCGGTCCACTGTTCGACGATCGACGCATCGAGTCCGCAGAGCTGCGCCGCATGAAACAGCGGCCAGGCGCGCTCGACCGTCGTCGGGGCCGGGCGGCCGCGGCGCCGGTCGCGGAGCCAGAGACGGAGCTCCGGGAGCGGACCCTCGAAGCCGACCTGTCGCGCCGCTCGATCGAGCGCTGCGCGTTCGAACAGCAGGCGAACGGCCAGGTAACCGCGCAGCGTCACCGTGAGGTCCCGCGCCGGCACGCGGTCGGGCCGCTCTTCGATTTGCCGGACGATGCCAGCCCACCCTCGGAGGGCGAGCAGTTCGGCGCCTAGATAGTCGGCGCACTCGTCGTCGGCGATGCCAAGCTTTTCTAGAGAGTTCGCGATCGAGCCGAGCGCACTGCGTTCGACGGCGCGATCGTCGGCGACGATGTCCGGGAGCGTTCCAGCCCAGTCGCCGCAGCGGGCGGCAAGTGACGCGCCGTAGAGCTCGAGAAAGCAGCCGTGGATGCCACGACTTCGTTCCGGCATGGACCAATGCGCAAGGCCTTGATCGAGATAGCCGGCCAGGAATCGAATCAGCGGCGGATGGATCCAGGCGTCGATGTCGAGGCCGTGGACTGCGAGAAGCCAGTCGCGGTGACGAACCGGAACCCGTGCGGGAGGCGGAGGCGGCTGGTCAGCCCGTGCCACGGCGTCGAGGCAGGCCTGCCAGAGCCGGTGTACCGCGCGCCGTTCCTCGCCGCGGCGGTCGTCCGGCCCGACCAGCGCCGCCAACGCGGATCGGGCGTGAGCCGGGACGTCGGTTCGGAACCGGGACAGCGCGTCGGTCTCGTCGAGGATCCAGGACAGTTCCCGTCCTGCCGCTGCCGGAATGCCGTGCAGCACCATGGCCCGCCAGAGGTCGAGGCGGGATCCGACGCCGGCCACGTCCTCGGCAGCGCCGGCGCCTAGTTGCTCGACGAGCAGCGCGTCGACGTCCCTCGCACGAATACGGCCGGACGCCAGCTTGTCGCGGTATCGCGACTCGTCCAGAAATGGCTCGCGTCCCAGCTGCGCGGCGGCCTGTTCGACCGCTTCTTCGAACCGGAGATGCTCGAAGGCATGCAGCGTGTTGTGGTGGATGAAGATGCTGATCGGCCCCTGCGCTGGCAGCAGGTGCGATAGCTGATCGAGGACGCGCGTCAGCGGGTGGTCCGGAGCGGCGATGTCCTCCCGCATCTCAGCACTCTACCGCGAAGCTGTTAAGCACTCTACAGCGAAGCCGAAGGCACTCTACCGCGAAGCCAAAACACCCGAGCGCGAAGGGCGAAGACCGCGAAGCGCCAAGCACCCTCCGCGAAGCCGCAGCACGTTCAGCGAGGCCGCAGCACGTTCAGCGAAGCCACATACAATGTTTGGCATGGACGCGATCCTGACCGCCGACGGACTGCTCGCCCTCGTCACGCTGACCTTTCTCGAGATCGTCCTCGGCGTCGACAATGTCATCTTCATTTCAATCCTGAGCGGCAAGCTGCCGACGGCGCAGCAAGGGAAGGCGCGGCGCGTCGGGCTGGCAGCGGCGATGGTCATGCGCATCCTCCTGCTCGTGTCGATCGCGTGGGTGATCGGGCTGACCGCTCCGTTCTTCACGCTCCTCGGCCAGGAGATTTCCGGCCGCGACCTCATCCTGCTGGTCGGCGGCCTGTTCCTGCTCGGCAAGGCGACGCTCGAAATCCACGAGCGGCCTCGAGGGCGAGGAAGGGCATCGCACCGCCAAGGTCACGCCAGGCTTCGGCGCGGTGATCGTGCAAATCATGCTGCTCGACATCGTGTTCTCGCTCGACTCGGTGATCACCGCGGTCGGCATGGCCGAAGACATCTCGATCATGGTGCTCGCGGTAGTGCTCGCCGTCGGCGTGATGATGTTCTCGGCCGAGCCGATCAGTGCCTTCGTGCAGCGGCATCCGACCGTCAAGATGCTGGCGCTGTCGTTCCTGCTGCTGATCGGCCTGGCGCTCGTCGGCGACGCGTTCGAGATGCACATCCCGAAGGGCTACATCTACTTCGCGATGGGCTTCTCAGTGTTCGTCGAGATGATCAACATGCGCGTCCGGCGCTCATCGGCTAAGCCGGTGCGCCTGCACCAGCCCTACTCCGGCGGCCGTTGACGACCCGTCCGCCGATCCTCGAGTTGTCGGACGCGACGGTCATGAAGGGCGGCGCCGCCGTGCTCGACGCCGTCAGCCTCACGATCCGCCCCGGCGAACACACCGCGATCGTGGGTCCGAACGGCGCCGGCAAGTCGACGCTCGTCAACCTGCTGACCCACGAGGACCGTCCGCTCGCCCGCGGCGAAGCCCCTGGCCTGAGCACAGTCGAGGGCCCTGGCCCGAGCGGAATCGATGCCCCGCCGCCCATCCGGTTGTTCGGCTCCGATCGCTGGAACGTCTTCGATCTCCGATCGCGTTTCGGCATCGTCAGCGCGGATCTCCACCAGCGGTTCGTCAACGGAAACAGCGCGGGCGCGATCACCGCGCGCGATGCCGTCCTGTCGCGGTTCTTCACGGGACACGGGTTCGTCTTCGGCGGCGACATCACACCCGCGATGAGGGACGCCGCCGACGCTGTGCTCGAGCGAATGGGTGTCGCGCATCTCGCCGGCACGACGATCGATCGGATGTCGACCGGAGAGGCGCGCCGCGTGCTGATCGCGCGCGCGCTCGTGACCAGTCCCGAGGCGCTCCTGCTCGACGAACCGACGACCGGGCTCGATCTCGTCGTCCGTTACCAGTTCCTCGAATCCGATTCGAGACATCGCGCGACAGGGGACGACGCTGATGCTCGTGACGCACCGCGTCGAGGAGATCATCCCGGAGATCGAGTCGATCGTGCTGCTGAAGCGTGGCCGCGTGGCGGCGGCGGGGCCGAAAACGACGACGCTGACCAGCGCGAACCTGACGGCCGTCTTCGAGGCGCCGATAACGCTGACCGAAAGCGGCGGCTACTACGCCGGCGCCGTGCGAATCGTCCGGTAGAACGCGTCGCGCCCTTCGCGGCGCTCGCTGGTGAGGAGCGACACCAGCGGAACGACGACGAGCGGGACGACAGTGGTGATATACGACGGGTCGATGTCGTCCGGCATGACCAGGTACCAGAGCAGGCCGAGCACATACCCCAGGACGATTCCCCAGAACGCCCCGTCTTCGGTCGTCCGCGGCCAGTACAACACGAAACCGGCGGCGATCGCCGGCGGCACGACCATCGCAAACCCGAACAGCAGCAGGTCCAGGATCGATCCGACCAGGCCCAGCCACGCCACCAGCGCGGCGAGCAGGCCGTACACGATGGTCGTCGTCTGGTACGCGCGCAGCCGGCGCGCGCCGTCCCATGCGTGAGACGCCGGGATCCAGTCGCGGACGAACATCGTTGCGGACGAGAGCAGGATCGGACCGCCGGACGACACGACGGCCGCAAGCACCGCCGCCAGCGCGACGCCGCCCAGCCACGGGTTGATCTCGGACGCGAGGCGCGTCACCGTCTGGTAGCTCGCCAGTTGTGCGGTCGCGCCGTACTTCGCGAGCGACTCGATCCCGACCCATCCGGCGAGCATCGGCATCGGCGCCGCGATGAGGCCGCCGAGCACGAATGCCGGCAGCACGGCCCGTTCGCTATGCGCCGCGGTGGCGAAGTTGACGTAGACCGAAGCCGCAGGCGTGTGGATGACGGCGGAAAAGATCATCGCCACGACCGTGAGCCAGCCGGCGCCGGCAAGCCCCCACCACGCCTCAGGATCCTTGCCCGCCGCAGTCAGCGCCGCGTCGACCGAGGCCACCACCTGGTCCCAGCCGCCCAGGTGACCGACGCCGACCAGTCCGACCAGGCCGAGCCCGGCGAGGATGGCGATCGAGTGGATCAGGTTCGTGACCGCGCCACCCCACAACCCGCCGAGAGCGGTGTACGAAATCAGGCACACGGCCCCGATCGCAACTGCGGCGCCAAAGGGGATGCCAAGAAGCGGCGCGAGAATGCGCCCGATGACCAGCGGTTCGATCACGTTCACGATCGCGTATTCGGTCTGGACGCACAGGCTCGTCACCCACTGTGACCGGCGCGAGCCGAAGCGCAATGTGAACATTTCACCGACGGTCTGGATCTTGAGCCGCCGGTAGGGGACCGCGAAAAAGAGCCCGACGAGGGCCATCGCCAGGAAGGCCGAGATGCCGTACCACCACATGTTCCAGACGCCGCCGGTGATGACGTCCCCGGCGACCCCGTAGGTGGCGGCCCCGCCGATGCGGGTCCCGGCAATGCCAACGGCAATCATCAACACGCCCATCCGGCCCCCGGCGACCGACCAGTCGTCGCTCCGCCGGCTGCGGCGCACCATCAGCACGCCGACCAGGGTCGTTGCCGCCAGATAAACGACGATCATCAGGACGGCCGTGGGGTTGGCCATGAGGCCGGGAGTATAACTGCGACCGGGTATCCCGAAATTTTTATGCGGCCTTAATTGACAGGGAGCGGCTCGCCTGCGACACTGATGAACCCCCTTTCAGTGAGGAAACCGTCGAAAAAGGGGCAAGGAGTCAGCATGCGACTGTCGACCTTCGAGCGTGGCGCCAGAGAGTGCGGTCTGGCGGCAGCCGTTCTCCTGGTTTTTGCCGGTTTGGCACAGGCCCAGCAGAAGGGCCCGGCTCCGACCTTCACCAAGGACGTCGCGCCGATCTTCCAGGAGAAGTGCGAGGCCTGCCACCGGCCGGACTCGATTGCGCCGATGTCGCTGCGGACTTACGAGGAAGCCCGCCCGTGGGCAAAGTCGATCAGGACGCGCGTCGCCGCGCGGCAGATGCCGCCATGGCACATCGACAAGGGCGTCGGGATTCAGCAGTTCAAGTACGACCGGTCGCTGAGCGACTCGCAGATCGACACGATCGTCCGGTGGATCGATGCCGGCGCTCCGAAGGGCGACGCGAAGGACATGCCGCCCGCGAAGAACTGGGGCGACGAGCAGGCGTGGAACTTCGCCGCGATGTTCGGCCAGACCGAGCCGGATCTCATCGTCCGCTCGACGCCGTACACGGTCACCGCGCGCGGGCAGGATTCCTGGTGGAAGCCGCAGGTCGACATCGGACTGACCGAGCCGCGTTGGGTTCGTGCGATCGAGGTCCGGCCGAATACCGTCAAGGGCCGCCGCGTGACGCACCACTCAGTCGCCTACCTGCAGCAGGACGAGAAAGACAATCCGGCGGCGAGCGCGGTTCCGGTGCAGGGAGGCGGCGCGCGGGCCGTTCGGCGCTTCCGGCACGTTCATGGAATGGGCGGTCGGCAAGCAGGGCGAGATCATGCGGCCCGAGAGCGGCAAACTGCTGTTGCCGGGATCGAAGATTAACTGGGACATCCACTACTCGACGGCTGGTGAAGAGGTGAGCACGTTCGTCGAAATGGGGATCTACCTGTATCCGAAAGGCCAGGAGCCGAAGTACCGCCAGTCGCTGATGCTGTTCCCCGCCGCGCTCGGCGAGATGGACATCCAGCCGAACTCGATCTCGGTCGCGCAGGGCAACACTGTCATGAGGTCGGCTGGCCGGATCGAGAGCTACCAGCCGCACATGCACCTGCGCGGCAAGGCGATGTCGATGGAGGCGATCCTGCCGAACGGCCAGACGCAGATGCTGAGCCACGTGAACAACTTCAACTTCAACTGGCACAACAGCTATGTCTACGCCGACGACGCGGCGCCGCTCCTGCCGAAGGGCACGATCATCCGCGTCACCGCCTGGCACGACAACACCGCGGCGCTGCCGAGCAACCCGGATCCGAACCAGTGGGTCGGCTGGGGCGATCGGACGGTCGACGAGATGGCGCACGCGTGGGTGAACGTCACCTACATGAGCGACGCCGACTACGAAGCCGAAGTCCAGAAGCGGCGCACGGCGAGCGCCGACGAGGACGGGACAGCAGCAGTAGGGCGGACCTTGAGGTCCGCCAGATCCGCCAACGGAATTAGGAATTAGGAATTAGGAATTAGGAATGCTGAGGGCTGGAGCGATTTCGCTCCAGCCCTTTTTGTTTGCGCCGGCGGGCCTGAGAGGCCGCCCTACACGCGCATTACCTCGGGTCGCCGCACACGTCGGCGACCGGACGATGCCCTGGACCTCGACCTTCGCGAGATCGCCCGCGTCGATGTCGAGACCTTCGCGGCGGTCGCCGGCACTGCGGTTCTCGGGCATGGCACGGCGCAGTTCTGATGATTCCGCGATCGTGCCGGTCACACGAACCTCTTTGCCGACCAGGTCGCGCATCGCGTCCATGTCGCCGTCCAAGCGTGTAGGCGTGTTTCGCTTCGCGCATCTGCTCACGCTGCACGGCCGCGCCGCTCGAGCCGCTGCCGCTCGTCGCAACGGGCGTGTCGGACGGCGAGTTGACCTGCGTCAGGATGAAGTTGTTCATCCCGCTGCCGCGCTGCAGGCACCCGGTTACCGTGATCGGCGCCCCTTCATGGCCGGGCTGTTTCGATGATATCCGCCGCGAGGCGATCTGTATCGCGATCGACCTCAGCAGCATCGTTACGGTTACACGCTGCCCCTGAAATCGCCACTGCGAGCCCGCATCCCGCTATGAACGCCTTTGACAACACCCTGGAGCTCATCGGACCCTCCTCCTGAGCGTTCTCCGAGGGCCCTTGGCCGTGCACGGCATGTGCCGCACTGCTCTATACTTTCGCGCATGTCTGTCCGACTCAACCTGCTGATCGTCACGAGCGCTCTCATCCTCTGCACGGCCGTGCTTCGGGCACAGACCGGCACCGCCGACTGGCCGCAGTGGCGCGGCACCAACCGCGACGGCGGAACCAGCACTTTCCGCCCGCCCGCCAAATGGCCCGAAACGTTGACCATGAAGTGGCGGCATGACGTGGGCGAGGGTTACAGCACGCCGGTCGTCGTCGGCGACCTGGTCTATGCGTTCGGGCGGCAGGTCGGCGGCGACAACGAGGTCGTGACCGGGTTCGAAGCCAACACCGGCAAGCAGCTGTGGCAGGCCCGTTATCCGGCGCCGTACACGCTGGTCAAGGCGGCGGCCGGCCACGGCATGGGACCGAAGGCGACGCCCGTGTACGCGGACGGCCGGCTGTTTACGTTTGGCATCAGCGGCATCCTGACCGCGCTCGACGCGAAGTCGGGGAAGATCCTGTGGCAGAAGCCGGCGCCAGCCGAAGGGCCGACGTTCACGACGTCGCAATCGCCGATGGTCGATCGCGGCCTCCTGATCGTGCATGTCGGCGGCGCCAAAGGCGGCGCGCTGACGGCCTTCGATCCGGCGACCGGCAATCCGAAGTGGCAGTGGACCGGCGACGGCCCGAGCTACGGCTCGCCGATCGTGGCCGAACTCGGCGGCGTGCGCCAGGTCGTCACCTTCACGCTCGACAACCTGGTGGGCGTCTCCGCCGAGACCGGCGAGCAGTTGTGGATCAGGCCGTTCAAGGCCCCGTCCCAGGTCAACGCCGGCACACCGATCGTGTTCCGCGACATGGTGATCGTCTCGGGCCAGGACGCCGGTATCACGGCGTTTCGCGTCGCGCGCCAGGGCGGGAAGTGGGTCACCGAGAACGCCTGGGAGAACGATGCGCTCTTCTATCGCCTGTCGAACAGCGTGATCGTCGGCAACGCGCTGTTCGGGCTGTCGCCGCAGAATCGCGGTCAGTTCTTCTTCATCGACGCCGCAACCGGAAAAACGCTGTGGACCGGTGAGCCACGCGTGGCCGACAACGCCGCCGTCGCCAAGTCGGGCAACCTGCTATTGGTCCTGAAGACCGACGGCCAGTTGATCGTGGCCGACGGATCGAACACGAGCGCGCTGACGCCGATCAGGACCTACAAGGTCGCCGAGTCCGTGACATGGGGAGCGCCGTCGTTTTCGGGCAATCGCATTTTCGTGAAGGATGCGACCGGCGTGTCGATGTGGACGACCGAATGACGGGACTCGGGGCTCGGTGCTCGGTGCCCGGGAAGACCTGAGATAACCGAGTCCCGAGCCTCGAGTCCCGAGCCCCGAGAAAATCCCGTAACATGAATGGGCTTGGCGACACTGCGTCTCATCGTCTGCGCCATCCTCCTCGCCACGCACGTTCCGGTGCCGGTCTTCGCGCAGAGCGCGCCGGCACCGATCATCGACGCCTCCGAACCTGCCGCTGAGTTCAAGCGCGACAAGATCCTCCACGCGCACCGCATCACCGGCACTCCGCCGCGCATCGACGGGCTCGCCAACGACGAGGCGTGGGGCCTGGCGCAGCCGATCGAGGGGCTGATCCAGTGGGATCCCGACAACGGCGATCCGATGACCGAACGGACGCGGCTGCAGGTCGCCTACGACGATCGCTTCGTCTACGTAGTGATTCGCTGCGACGATCGCACGCCGGATCGGATCGTCGGCGGGCTCGGCCGCCGCGACGAGCCGCCCCCGAGCGACCGGATCGGCATCGGGTTCGATCCGCGGCACGACCATCAGACGGGCTACGTGTTCGAAACGAACCCGTCGGGCGTGCAGTCCGACTTTTCGTTCTACAACGACACCTCGGCCGACCGCGATTACGACAGCGTGTGGGAGGTACGAACGGCCCTGACCGGCGAAGGGTGGGTGGCCGAGTACCGCGTCCCGTTCTCCCAGATGCGGTTCGTCTCGGCTCCAGCGCCGGGGCAGATCTGGGGCTTCAGCTTCCGCCGCATCATCCAGCGCTTGAACGAGACGGGCGACTGGACCGCCCGTCCCCGCGGCGAGCAGGGGATCGTGTCGCGATGGGGCCATCTCGTGTTCGACGAGGCGCTCGATCCGCCGCGGCGGATCGAGTGGATTCCGTACGTCCGCGGCGGCGCATCGAACGTCCTGAGCCGCGGCACCGATTTCAGCGGCGGCGTCGGCGTGGATCTGCGGGTCGGCATCGGCTCCGCCGCGACGCTGTCGGCGACCGTCAATCCAGACTTCGGCCAGGTCGAGCAGGATCCGGCCGTGCTCAACCTCACGGTGTTCGAGACCTTCTTTCCCGAGAAGCGCAGTTTCTTTCTCGAGGACAGCCGCACCTTCGTGCCGCCGTACGGCATGTTTCAGCTGTTCCACTCGCGCCGGATCGGCAGGCGGCCGACTCGCTACGGGCTGCAGCCCGGCGACGTCGAGCTCGATCGTCCGGAGGCGACGACGATTCTCGGGAGCGGTGAAGCTGACGGGCAAGCAGTCTGGATGGACTTACGGAGCGCTCACCGCCCTGACGGCGGACGAGGAGGTCGAGGTCCTCACGGCAGACGGCTTGCCTGCGGAGCGGCCGGCGGAGCCGACCACTTCTTACAACGTTGTCCGCCTGCAGCGCGACGTGCGCCAAGGCACGTCGAACGTCGGCATGATCGCGACCGGCGTGATGCGACAAAACGATCTCGACGCGGCCGCGGCCGGCGGCGACTTCAACCTGCGCTGGGACCGGAATCGCGTGAACTGGAACGGCCACTGGGCCGCGACCCGCGCGCCGGTGTCCGGCGTGATGCGGTCCGGGTTCGGCGGCGTCTCGAACTTCAATTTCGACCGGAAGCACGGCGGGTTCTTCTACGCACTTCGACCACTTCAACCCCACGTTCCGGGTCGACGATCTGGGCTTCTTTCGCGGCCGCGCGAACCGCACCAGTATCGAAGGAGGCGCCTCGGCCCAGCAGCCCGATCCATGGAAGATCTTCCGCCGCGTTGGCGCGAACATGTTCGCCGTCAAGGGCTGGAACGAGCAGAAGGATCCGCTGGCGCGCGGGGTCGGCTGGAACTTCTTCACGCAGTTCAGGAACTACTGGGGGTTCGAGTCGGGCGGCAATCATCAGTTCGAAGCCATCGACGACCTCGACACGAGAGGGGGGCCGCCGATCGTGACGCCCTCTGAGTGGTCCCAGTACTTCTTCGTATCGAGCGACAGCCGGAAGACATGGCGGTTCAACTTTGGCAGCGACATCAACAACGACGAAGTCGGCGGGTGGAGCGTGCGCCTGGGGCCGGGGCTCAACCTCAAGCCGTCGGGCCGCCTGCAGCTGTCGCTCAGCACCAACTACACGACCGGGCTCGACGACGCGCAATGGATCCAGAACGTCGATGCCACCGGCGACGGCGTCGTGGACTACGTCTACGGACGACTCGATCGCGACGTGATCGACGTGACCGTGCGGTCGACCTTTGCGGTGCACCGCGACATGACCGTGCAGGTGTTCCTGCAGCCGTTTGTCGCGGTCGGCCACTACACGGACATCCGCCGCCTGGCCCAGCCGCGGTCGTACGAATTCGAGCCGGTGACGATCGAGGAGAACCCCGACTTCAACACGAAGTCGCTGCGGGGCAATGTCGTGCTCCGGTGGGAGTACATCCGGGGCAGCACGCTCTTCGTCGCGTGGAACCTCTCGACCGTCGATCCGTCGCGACCGGGCGTCTTTCAGCCGTGGCGCGATTTGAAGGACACATTCGGCGCTGACGGTTCACGGGCGTTCATGGTTAAGATGACCTATTGGCTCAGCCGGTGACATGGTCCTTCGATTTGCGTTGATCGCCGCTGCCATCGGGGCCGCCGTCGGCGCCGCCGAGGGCAGGCAGGATCAGCCGTTCCGCGATCGGCGGGTTTTCCGCTCCGCGGTGGAGCTGACCAGCATCACGGCAACGGTCCGCGATCAGGACGGCCGGCTCGTCACGGGATTGACGCGCGACGCCTTCGAGATCTACGAGGACGGCGTCCGCCAGCAGATTACCCAGTTCACCAACGAACGCGTGCCGGTGAGCCTGGTGGTGCTCCTGGACATCAGCGACAGCATGTACGGCCGGCGCATCGACGATGCGCGAATGGCGGTCTCAACGTTCCTGAAAGACCTGCTCGATCCCGGCGATGAGTTCATCCTGGTGGCGTTCAATCACCAGCCATACTTCCTGTCGTGGTGGACGCGCGAGCGGACGCGCGTGACCAGCATGCTCGAGCCAATCCGGCCGAGCGGGGGCACAGCCATTTACGACGCCGTGCTGGCGGCGATCCCGCAATTCACCGTCCGCAACAACCAGCGGGGAGCGCTGGTGCTCATCTCGGACGGCGCCGACACGGCGAGCGACGCCACGCTGCGCGAAGTGCGCCGCGCCCTGTTTCGGACTGACGCGTTCGCCTACGCCGTCGCCATCGACTCGGCGGAGCGGCAGGCCATCAACACGCGTGTGAATCCCGTGGCGCTGCAGGAGATCACCGACACGAGCGGCGGACGCACTGAGGTCGTGCACGGCAGCGATGACATGGTTCCGGCCATCGCACGCATTGCCGAGGAGTTGAACAGTCAGTACCTGCTCGGCTACACGTCACCGCGAGGTGCCGATGGTGCGTTTCACAGCATCCGGGTGCGGGTGACGGGGCGGGACTATCGCGTGCGGGCCCGCAACGGCTACGTGGCGCCCGCACGCGACTAAGTTTTACCCGAGGGGCTTCGCCCCTCGGACTCCCCGACACGCTCTCTCGCGCGCCGCGGCGCCGGCGCGCTCCGTTCGCGTGGCTCGCTCGCGCGCTCGCTCGCGACGCAGGTCAGCTGGTTTGCATACTAACAATCGGTTGCGTTATTGAAGCAGGGCGAGAACGGCGGCGACGAGGTCCGCGGCAAACGTGGGCGTGCCGAGCAGGCAGACCCCGACCAGGGCAAGGCCGATAGCGGGACGGGTCAGGCACAGCATGTGAGGACCTCCGAGTGCACCTCATCGGGGCAACGGCTGTGCCGGAGGAGGCGCCGAGCGGCAAGGTCTTCAGCCGCAATGAGATAGCCGAAGTGCAGTACGGGAACCGGACCGTGTGACGGCTGAAATTCGGCGCACATTTGGGAGGGCGATCACGAAAAGCGCTATGTGAGTGTCACGGCAAACGTAGAAGAGCGATTAGCAGTCGAGATGGCGACCTCCGTTCATTCCAGCCCGGCTGAAAGGAGGTTCGCCGTTGCTGCCATGCTAGACTACGCACGCTCTTCGCAACTACTGGCAGCGGGCTGTTCGCGTCCGCGACCGAATCAATCGCGACGGGCCGCGAGCGGCATGCGGATCTGTTTCATCGGCAAGTATCCGCCCATCCAGGGAGGCGTCAGCGCGCGCAACTACTGGATCACTCGATGGCTCGCCGAACGCGGGCACCACGTCCACGTGGTCACCAACGCCGCCGAGGTCGAACCTGCGTTCCGGATCACATTGCTTCCCCAGGATCCGAATTTCCCCAACCTACCGGGCGACGAAGCTTGGTTGTCGATCGTCCCGCCGCGAGGGTGCCTGCGCGTGTCGCAGACGCAACCGCACGATGCGAGCGCTCGGCACATTCCGGATCACAATCCGTTCGTGACCAAACTCGCGTCGCTGGCCATCGAGGCGATCGAGCGCGAGCGCCTCGACACAGTCGTCGGGAGCTATTTCGAACCGTACGCGGTCGCGGCGTGGATGGCCGCAAAGCTCACTGGGCGGCCGTTGATCGTGCGTCATGCGGGCAGCGACGTCGGGCGGCTGCTGCACCATCCGCAGCTTGGTCCGTGCTATGCGGCGCTGTTACGCGACGCCGCAATTGTGTGCGGTAGCGGGCCGACGGTCCGCGAGTTTGCGGCGCTCGGTGTCGCCGAGACGCGTCTCCGCCTCGATCCGGGCTTTGTCGTCCCTCGTGAGGTATTCCATCCGCTTGCGCCACGTGCGAACCTCAACGACC
Source organism: uncultured Acidobacteriota bacterium (assembly GCA_963825245.1). Classification (GTDB taxonomy): domain Bacteria; phylum Acidobacteriota; class Vicinamibacteria; order Vicinamibacterales; family CAVVIG01; genus CAVREM01. Next base: position 107,486 of record CAWGSJ010000002.1, on the reverse strand, counting down.
TGCTGTCGCTCGTCGCCTCGGCGCAATCGCAGGCGGATGCGCGCGCCTTGCCGCCCGTCGATCCATCCCTGCCGATCGTCGGACTCTACGGAAAGATCGGTCCGACGAAAGGGACGTTCGATCTGGTGTCCGCGCTTGGCCGCCTCCGGGCCGCCGGTCGCAGGTTCCAACTCATCGTCGTGGGCGGAGGAGAACCGCGTTGGATTGAGAGATTTCAGCAATTGGTCAGTGCCAGAGGTCTCGAGCGCGACACCCGCCTGCTGCCGTTCATCGCCCATTGGCGGATTCCCGCGTTTCTGCGCGCCGTGAACGTCGCCTGCTTCCTCGAACACGATTTTCCGATCGAACGGCACAGCCCGGGAATTCCGCAGGAGGTGCTTGCGGTCGCAACGCCGCTGGTGACCACGGTCGAGATCGCCAGGAAACAGCGGTTCGCGCCGGCGCTGGTGCACGGCCACAACGTGCTGCTCGTCCGCAATCCGAGCGACCACGGCGAGCTGTCGGCCGTTCTCGATCGCGTGTGCAGCGATCCAGAGGCCGTCGCCGCTGTTGGGCGCAGAGGGCACGATTGCCTGCCAACCACACCGCCGGCCGAGGTCGTGCGGCGCTACGAACAAATCTTTGCGGACGCGCGTCAGGGTCGCATGGTCAGGAGACCGGCAGCGAAGCCCGCGCCTACCGACGCGCGGCGTCCTGCGTACGCGCGCGAATTCGATCGCTGGCAGTCGTGGCAGATTCCGGATCCCGTAAAAGCAGCGGGCGCGGACGAACTGTTCTTTAGAATGCCGTGCGACGGCGATGATGTCGCGCACGCGATCGCGTCGTTGGCGCCGAACGTCGACGTGCTGACATTTCGGTACGATATGGAGGCGCTTCATCGCGCGACCACAGGCGCACGCCGACCGCCGGCTGTGTGGCCCGAGCAGCTCACGCACTACGCCGTTCAACACCTCCACAGCCCGCGGACGCGTCCGATTCGACTGGGAGCCTTCGTGCACGAGTTCCTCAACAACCTCGACGGCCGATCGGATGTGGTCACGGTGCTGCGGCGCTCGCGGGGCGTCGTGGACGATCAGGAGTTATCGCGGGCGATGACGTCGATCGCAGTGTTGTTCCGAGAGGGGGTTCTGATCGCGACAGTGCCAGGTGCACAGATTCCGACCTACACAAGGAGAAGGATCGATGCCTCGACCGAAAAGCGCCGCCCCAAAGACCGCCACTGGCGGTCAAGCGATCGTCACCAAGCGGGACACGAGGGACGCGATCAAGCGCGGCGTCGCGAAGCGTAAGGAAGCGGGACTGCCGACCCGAGCACCGCTGGAGCTCGGTAAGCAGATCTCGCACATTGCCGGAAAGCACAACGTCCTGGTCGAATGGAAGGTGACACCGCTCGACCCGGGCGACGTGGCGGCCTGCGCCTGCAACTGCAGCTGGGTGTGCTCGTGCTATGCGATGCCGGCGTCGCATGCCGAAGTCGTCCTCGATCCGGTCGCGATCGGCACTCAGGTGCTCCGCACCGATAATCTCGACCTTGGCGTCCTTACCAAGAAGCGGAGCTGAGGGGGCGGCATCCTACCCGCTCTTCGAAGCGCAAGCTATCGGCGCGGGATTCCGCCGTGATGTATGGAGTGAGATTCGAGCGAATATCGACGAGTTCGATGTCTTCGAGATCACGGTCGACCATTACATCTACGGCAGTCCGCGCGTCCGCGACCGCATCCTCGAGATTGCGGATCGTAAACCCGTCGTCGTGCATGGCGTGGGCCTGTCGATCGGCACGGCCGTTGAGCCCGACCGCGCCTACCTCGATCAGGTCGCCGCGTTCATCGAGCGAGTGCGGGCGCCATGGTACAGCGAGCATCTGGCCTTCACCGGCGTCCCGGGTACCGATCTCTCCGAACTGCTCCCGTTGCCACGCACGCAAGCGGCGCTCGACGTCGTCGCCAACAACTTGGAAGTCGTTCGAGCGCACATCAACGTTCCCGTGCTGCTCGAGAACATCACGTATTACTTTACGTATCCGACCGACGCGCTGAGCGAGCTCGAGTTCCTGACGCGCGTCCTCGATTCGACCGGGGCATTTCTGCTGCTGGATCTCGAGAACGTCTCAATCAACGCGCGCAATCACGGCCTCGACGCCGATGCGTTCATCGACGCACTGCCGAGGCGGGCGGTGCGGGCCATGCACCTGGCCGGAGGAATCTCCGAAGGCGATCTGCGCATCGACAGTCACAGTCGACCGGTTTCCGATCACGTGTGGGCGTTGCTCGATCGCGCGCTGGAGACACAAGCGCCTGACGTCATCATCGTCGAGCGCGACGACGAGCTGGGTCGATTCGCCGATGTCATCGAGGACTGTCGCCGCGCACGCCGCGTCCTGGCCAGTCGAGCGGGCGACGTCGAACTCGAGCAGCGACGAGACCGGCCGCCAAGGCGATGAGTGCGGCACTCCTCCGCCTCCAGCAGGAGCTGACGGCGGCGCTTGCTGGTGCGGCGTGTTCTTCCAGCGTCGTCGGGATCGACCCCGACCGGCTGGCGCTGATGGCGAGACTGGCTCATTCCAAGCGGATGAGCAAAGTTGCCCGCGTGATGCCCGGGACGCTTGGCTTGGTCATCGCTCATGCGCCCCGATGGCAGGACGCCTTCCGGATTGAATTCCCATTGCGCGAAGCACGGAGCTATGCGAACGCAGTGGAGTTTTACCGGTTCGCGTGCCGCCGCCTGTTGCGATCACCACACTTCCCAGGGTTCGCGAGAGACCTCGCGCGGTGCGAGATCGCCCTCGCGGCAGTCGCTCAGCGCGTCAGACCGGTTGTCCCGCCTCCCGACGCCTGGTCCGGCACGGCGATGCTGATTCGGCGAAACCCGGGAGCCATCTTCCGTACCGTAGACAATGACGTGCGCGAACTCCTTCGCTCGAGGCATGCGGTAGGCGCGATCGTTGAACGCCGGCGTGTGCAGTTGGCAATCGTCCCCCCCGGCCACGCTCCTGACGTTGACGCGAGCGGTCCGCCGCGCGTGTTCGAGCTCGACGATGAGGTGTTTCGCTGGGCGCGAGCGCAGCGCACGATGCGCGTCGTCCAACGCGAGGCGACCAGCGAGGCAGGGTGGGCGCTGCTGGCGCGTCTTTCGAGGATCGGTGTGTTGGAAGCCTGCGCGCCCGGGTCGCACTGAAGCCTTTTCTGCCCGCGCGGTGATGGTGCGCCGACGGCCACCGCTACGGACACGGCGTGTTGCGGACCTCGCAGCTCGGCGAAAGTGCCTCAGCGCAGTCTTTTGCCTTGTTGTAGTCGCGCGACCAGAACTGTTGCGACTTGCAGTCGCCGTTGTCGCAGTCGAGCCAGACGTGGAACCAACTGGGGTTCGCGACGACGGCGTTCGCTCCCCATTTCGTCGCGGCACATTGCCGCGCCTCTTCGTCTGTGCTGGCGATGAAGCTCTCCACCGCCGTACACCCATCGTCTTTCTCGATCGTCACTGGCCGCGCGACCGTGGACCACGTGTACGGTTGGCCGCTGCAGGTCTTCCACTGCTCGCCGCTGCCGCCGCCACCAGCCGGCCGGCGGCAGACCCCGTCGCGACACTGCATGCCGTCGTGGCACTTGATGCTCAAAGAGAAGCAACACACCTGCCCCTCGTGGCCGCACGGCCGACACCAGCCGTCGACTGGTTCATCACCCTGACATGGCTGTTCGTGCTGGCATACCGGGCCGTTCGCGTGACCACACCCCGTACAACGGCGGCCGGTTGGCGAGTCTCGGCATTCCCCCGGTTTGTGGCAGCCGCTGGCGGTCATCCACCCCGGCTGAATCGCGTGCGCCGGACAGCACAGCTGTCCGGGGCTACCGCACGGCTCGCAGATCTTCTGGGCGTTGCAGAATGTCCCCAGATACATGCAGCCGTTCGGCATTGTCGGATCGCACGGCTCGTGCGGTCTGCCGGCCGACACACACTCGTCGCGGAATTTGTGCGGCACCGAGCCTGGCCGGCACCGTGGCCAGTCGTCGCAGGTCGGCATGCCGGGGTGCCCGCACGGGCGGCAGATACCATGTTGATCGGCGACCATGCCCGGATCGCAGGCCGGCCCGTTGGCAATGCACTCGGGCTGTCCGGCCATCTTGCCGCACGGGATGCAAACCCCGGCGCCGCCCTTCCACGGATCGCTGCAGACCAGCCGCTCGCCCGAGGTGGCGTCGTTGTAGCAACGACCGAGCGCGTACGAGGTGTCGGGCGCGCAGCACGGGCCGTTCTTCGTCGTCCCGCACGGCTGACATCGTCGCGTCCCGATCCATGTGATCCCGTCCGGCGCCAGGGCCGCGTCGCAGCGCAGGCCGGAGCTGCACGTGGAAGTGCGCTCCTGCGAGTCGAGGAGAAAGCCGCTGTATCCTCGCAGCGAAAAGCCCGTGTAGTCGCCGTCACAGCAAACCTGTCCTGTGCCGCCGCATGGCTCGCATTCGTTCGTGGCGATATTGCAGCCCAGACTCTTGTGACAGTGGCGGGTCTTCACGTTCGCGTCGCGGCTGCAGCACGGACTCCCGGGCGTGTCGCACCACCACCACTTCATATCGACCTCAATGCCGACCCCTGGCCCGATGATGCCGCCGAGGATCGGACCGGTGACGTCCACCCACGAGGCGGGTGTCAGCAGTTCGCTCATCGCAGCGCCGACGCCGGTGGTGACGTAGCTGTTGTGCGGCCTATACAGCGTTGCGTCCGCGGAGAATCCTGGCAGGCCCATGCGCAGGTCCAGCTCCTTTCGATTGACGACTAGCGATCGTAATAGGGCGACAGCTTGGTCACGAGAAACGGGAATTCCTCGGTCACGTCGACCCGCACGAACGACTTCTCGACGACATCGGTCTGCCGGTTGCGGAACGAGAAGATGACTTCGACGATCTTGCGTGTGTTGGTAAGGGAAGACGGCTTGAGCTCCACACCGCTGAGTGAAGCGTTGCTCGCGAGCTCGTCGGCCATCTTTTCGTAAACCGCCGGATAGCGAAGGACAAGATAGTTCAGCGCGCGGTCTTCGGGTGTCGCGCCGGCATTGTCGGTCAATTGCAGGATGCGATCGAGCAGCTCGCCCGCACTGGCGCGAAACTGATCCTCGTCATTCTTCATTGTCGAAGGCAGCGGCACGGAAGCGAGCAGCGCGTCTCGATCGAACGAGTACAGATGATCGACGACGACCATCGGCACTGTCAGGCCATTGCACATATCGGGCGGCGCGACCGGCCCGCGCACGCCGATCACCGCGTCGATGTCGATCGGGCTCGGCGTTGGCCGCAGCGATTCGATGAAGAGATCGAGGTCAGACGGGTCGCGCGGAAACAGGAGATACGTTTCGAGCCCTTCGATGGAGAACACCCAGCACATCTGCCGGGCGATATATCGGTACTCACGTTTCGACAGGATGGAACTCAGCGCCTGGCGATCGGACTGGCCACGCATGTCCTCGCGGCTGAGCGCCTGCGCGAATTCCTTCTCGACCGAGAGCTTCGGGAAACGCGGCTCGATCCGGCCGAGCGCATACACGAACGGCATCGACGAGCGCTCCACGTGAGGGCTGCCGCACGTGCTGCACGCTGCCGGCCGTGGCGGCGCTTCCACCGGCGGATGTTCATAGGTCGGCACGACACCGGCGTCGGCTGAGGGCATTGGTGGTGCAGCGTTCGGCGTGTTCGCGTCCATTCAGAAGCCTCCGTTCAACCCGTCATCGTCCGACGAATCGCATCCACCTGTTGAGCCCGGCCGCGCGTCGCTGGCAGCCACCGCACGGCTCGATGCCTGCGGCGTAGGTCAGCTTCTTGACGACGTCTCCGAGTCCGATGTCCAGTCCTGCGGTGAAACCCGGAAGGCGAACTTGGTACGGGCGCTTGGCGACCCCGTCCCCATGGAGCCGCTCTGCCTCAGCCTTTCTGTTCGTGTTCATGTGGCCTCGATGCCGATAACGCCACGAATTATTTCACAATAGACTCCTTGGATGTCGAGATCGTTCCCGCCTGACGCTGCAGTTGTTGGCGTTTCTTGAATTCCGAAAATGGCCCGAGGCAAAGGCGAAAAATGATGAAGGCCGGCACCGTCGTTGAAGCGCGAAGGGCTGACGAGGTGCTTGCGAGTACCACTGCGTGAATTCCACCTTTGATGGAAATCGGGCTCGGGGCCAAGGACGCGGAGCCAGCTCCAGCGGCGCCACGACGTGGTGTGAGGCGAGAATTGCGGCCGCGGCGCTATAATCCGCCGCGTTGAACGGCGGACCTGAAGGTCCGCATGACGGCGGCTGAGAATGATGAGAATCGCGGTCGCATCCCTCCTCGTCGTCGCGGCCAGTTCGGCGGCTGCTGATCCGCTGAATTGCACGCTCCGCGACTACACCGCGCAGCCCGGGTTGAGCGCGACCGCGGCATCGGACGCCCTGACGCTCGCGTGGGAGGCTGAGCGCGGCATCGAAGCCAGGCTGCGCCTCGTTGTCGATCGCGGTGTACCGATTGTTGAAGACCTCGCTGTCCGCGATCGCGGCGGGGCATGGGCCAGCGTCGTCAGCCGCGCGACGCCTGAGTTCCGCATCGTCACCGGCCTGCGGCGCATGAGCAACCAGCAGCTCGCGCCCCTTCGCGAGCTTGGCGTCGAGATCACCCCGGAGGTCGTGGACGCGAAGAAGTGGGACGCCTTCTGGGACGCGCCGCTCGACCTGAGTCCGCCGGGCCGCGGCGGCAATCCTCCTCCCGCGCAAGGCATCGCGAACCAGCCGGGGCTGCCCAGGCGGCCCGACGAGATCCGCCGGGCGACTGCCGTCTACCGCGCCACGAGCTGTGAGGTGAAGCGCGACGGAGGGCGTCTCGAGGCATCGTTTCCGGGCCTCGAGCTCGGTGTTTTCACGGGCGCGCTGCAGTTCACCGTCTACAAGGGCACGTCCCTCATCCGGATGGAGGCGGTCGCCAGCACCACGGAACGGGGCGTCGCTTACAAGTACGACGCGGGCCTGGGCGGCCTGGCGGTCGACGATCGCGCGCGCGTCGTCTGGCGCGACCTGTCGAACCTCACGCAGGAGTACCGGCTTGGCGGGCGGCCGAATGAGACGGCGGTGCCGCTGAAGGCGAGCAACCGCCTGGTCGCTGCCGAGGGCCGGTCCGGATCGCTGGCGGCGTTTCCCGCGCCGCACACGTTCTTCTGGACGCGCGAGGTCGAGACGAACCTCGGCTACGTGTGGTACCGCAAGGACGCCGGCGGCCGGTTCGCGATCGGCATCCGCCAGGCGGAGCGCGAAGAGGAAGAGCGCTACCTGGCGAACTTCGCGCTTTACAGCGCGCCGCCCGGCACCGTGCAGCGGATGCCGATCTACTTCTACGTCAGCCGCGGCCCGGCCCAGACGGCGCTCGATGGCGCGCTGGCGTTCACGCGGAACGATCGCTACAAGGCGCTGCCCGGGTACCAGGTGATGGCGAGCCACTTCCACATGGACCTCGGACAGCGGACGCGTGCGTCGGGCAGCCTCGACACGAAGCTGCCCGACCTCGAGGCGCTGCGCGCGACCGGGATCAACATCGTGAGCCCGACCGACCGGCCGTCGGGCGAGAACCGGCTGGAGATTCTCCACGACTACTACGAGACCGCCCGGCGGCATTCCGACACGAACTTCCTGATCATGCCGAACGAGGAGGTGAGCCAGCTCCTCGGTGGACACTGGGACCTGCTCCTGTCGAAGCCGCTTTACTGGACGCGCGATCGGAAGCCCGGTCAGCCACTGGTCGAGAACCATCCGAAGTACGGCACGGTCTATCGCGTGGGCTCGCCGGCCGACATCCTGGAAATGATCCGTCGCGAGAACGCATTGATCTTCATGCCTCACCCGCGCACGAAAGGCTCGACGGGATATCCCGACGGCATCAAGGACACCGAACACTTTCGCGACGATCGGTATCTCGGGGTGGGTTGGCGATGGGGGATGGGCCTCGACCTGTCGGAGCGCCGGCTGTCCGACTACCGTGTGCTGCCGCTGCTCGACGACATGAACAACTGGATGGCGTCAGCACCCGCCTGGACGACGGCCCCGAAGCAGATCCTGGCGATTACCGAGACATACGAGAAGCATCCGGGCGACGACATCTACGCGAACAACCCCGTCAACTACATCAAGCTCGACAAGTTGCCGGCGGTGGACGACATGACACCCCTCATCGACGCGATCCATCGCGGCGATTACTTCGTGACCTCGGGCGAGGTGTTGATCCCCTCGTTCAGCGTCCAGGGCAGTGGCGCGAAGCGGACGATTGTCGCCGACGTCGAATGGACCTTTCCGCTCGAGTTCGTCGAGGTGGTCTGGGGAGATGGCCGTACGACCGGCCGCCGCGTCGTTCCGGCAACCGAGCTCTCCCCGTTCGGACGGCACCGCTTCGAGATCCCGTTCGACGGAGCGAACCAGAAGTGGGTCCGCTTCGCCGTGTGGGACTCTGCGGGAAATGGAGCGCTGGTGCAGCCGGTCAAGCTTGATCGGTGAAATTTAAGATTTAAGATTTCAGAATTAAGATTGCCGGATTTGAGTTGGGAGTAAAGGGCCGAGGTCTCATGCGCAAGAGTGCTGTCATCGGCATGGTCGCTCTGCTGGCCGCGTCGGCTGCGGCGCAGCAGCCGGGTGCGCCGCGAAACGATCTGCCACAGCCGTATCGCACGACGCGCGACTGGGGTGAGCTGCCGAAAGGGGTGCAGTGGGCTGCGGTCACCGCGATCGAAGCCGCACCCGACGGCTCGATTTACGTCGTCCACCGCTGCTTCCAGAATTCGTGTGCCGGCCGATCCGAGGCGCCGATCCTCAAGTACAACGCCGCCGGGAAGCTCCTGGCCAGCTGGGGCCAGGGGATGTTCCTGTTTCCGCATGGCGCCACGGTGGACCGTGACGGCAACCTGTGGGTGACCGATGCCCGCGGCGACAAGCGCATCGGGCACCAGGTCTTCAAGTTCAGCCCTGACGGCAAGGTGCTGATGACGCTCGGGAAGGCCGGCGTGTCGGCCTCCGGCGCCGACGGATTCGATCAGCCCACCGACGTGGTCGTCGCGCCGAATGGCGACATCTTCGTCACCGACAGCCACCGCAACGGCGCGAACAACCGGGTTGTCAAGTTCACGAAGGACGGCAAGTACGCGAAGGAGTGGGGGAAGAAGGGCTCGGGCGGCGGCGAGCTGAGCGAACCGCACACGATCGCGATGGACTCGCGAGGGCGCCTGTTCGTCGGCGATCGCGAGAACAACCGCATCCAGCTTTTCGATCAGGAGGGAAAGTCCCTCGACGAGTGGCGGCAGTTCGGCCGGCCGAGCGGGATCTACATCACGCGCGACGACACGATCTACGTCGCCGACTCGGAATCGGGTCCTGACACCGGCGCGCACGAGCTCCCGGGCATCAAGAAGGGCATCCGCATCGGCAGCGCACGTGATGGATCCGTCACTGCCTTCATCGAAGACATGGAGCCGATGGCGCCCGACCACTCAGGCGCCGAAGGCGTCGGCGTCGACAGCGCAGGGAATGTCTACGGTGCTGTGGTGAGGAGGCAGATGTTGGAGAGGCATGTCAGAAGGTGAACGTGAGGTCAGCACTGCGCGACTACACAGGACCATCGGTGCCTTCGTTAGTACTGCCGATTCGGCGACACCGAAACGCGCGGCGATTCGCTCAATAGCGCGGTTCTCACCGACATCTCACACCATGCTCACCGAACGCTGAGGACTCGGGCGGCGTGAACGAGGATCCTGCCGGAGTATGCCGCTGACCATGACTCAGGACTTCAAACTCGGATTCCGGATGCTCCTGAAGTATCCGGGCCTGACGCTTGCCGGCGGCCTCGCGCTCGCCATTGCCATCGGCGTCGGCGCCGGCTGGTACCAGGTCTGGGGAAACATCCTTTCGCCGACAATCCCACTGCCCGAGGGTGATCGCCTCGTCCTGGTGCAGACGCGAAACACGCTGACCAACCAGCCCGAATTGCGGGTGGCGCATGACTTCCTCGAGTGGCGGCGCGAGCTGCGGACGATCGAGGAGCTGGGCGCGTACCGCACGGGCATCAGCAGTCTGATCGTTGGCGGTGCCCCACCCATGGCCATCCGGAGTGCTGAGATGACCCCCGGCGCATTTCGGACCGCCCGGGTAGCGCCCGTGCTCGGTCGCGGCCTGCAGGACGCGGATGAGATGCCCGGCGCGCCGGCCGTCGTCGTGCTCGGTTACGACCTCTGGCAGCGCTCCCTCAGCGGTCGGCCGGATGTCGTCGGCTTGGTCGCGACGCTCGGCGGCACGCCGGCCACGGTGATTGGCGTCATGCCGGAGGGCTTCGCGTACCCATACAACCATCAGGCTTGGGCATCGCTGCAACTCCGCGCTTCATACAGCCCACTCGAGGACCAACCGCTGAGCGTCATTGGCAGACTGGCGCCCGGTGTCACTCGAGAGCAGGCCGATGCCGAGCTGCGGGTGCTCGGCGAGCGCGCCGCATCCGCGCTCCGGGACACCCACGCGCAATTGCGATCGCGCGTCATGCCGCTCGGCGGCGACGACATGAATGGACGGGCGCTGTTCGCGACGAGGAACCTGCCGGCGCTGCTCGTGCTGCTTGTCGCGTGCATGAACGTGGGCACACTCATCTACGCACGCACCGCGATGCGCGAGGGTGAGATCGCCGTGCGGTCGGCGCTCGGCGCCAGCCGCGCGCGCATCGTCGGGCAGCTGTTCGTCGAGGCGCTGCTGCTGGCGCTCGTGTCGGCTGCGATCGGCTTGCTGGCGGCCGACCGGGCTATCAGGTTCGGGCTCGACCTGGTGTCGGACAGGTTCGACGCCGCGCCATTCTGGTCCATACGCGGGCTCGGATTCACCACCAGCCTCTACGCCTGTGGCCTGGCGGTGGCGTCCGCGGCCATGCTGTCGGTGCTGCCGGCGCTGCGAGCCACGCGAACGGACCTGCAGTCCCGCCTCGCGAACCTTGGCGCCGGGAGTGCGACGCTGCGATTTGGCCGCGTGTGGACGGGCGCGATGATCGCTCAGGTGGCCCTGACCGCGATGGGACTTCCGGCCGCGCTCGCGGCTGCCAACGCCGTTGCACGAGGCGTGAGCATCCGCAACGAGTTCCCAAGCACGGATTTCGTGACCGCGGGGATCGACCTGCATCGATCCACCGTGGAAGCGATCGACGCTCCGGCCTTTCAGCGTCGCCGGACTCAGGTGTACGCAGAGCTGGAACGGCGACTCATGCAGGCCCCCGAGACGGTTGCCGTCACGTTTGCCACCTACGTACCCGGGGCTTCGCCTGAGGGATTGGCGCAACCGGTGGACGTCGAGTCCACGGCGGGCGGCGCACCGGCGTTTGACGCATTCGTCTTGACCCCTGCCGTCGGACCCCGATTCTTCGAGACCATCGGCCGTCCCATCGTCGCCGGTCGTGACTTTCAGGAAGGCGACCGCACCGGCAGCGCGCGAACGGTCGTCGTCAACGAAGGCTTCGCCCGCCTCTTCCAGCGCAATACGGGACAGGGATCGCCGATCGGCGCCCGCGTGCGCCGCCGCGCGGGCGGGCCTGGCCCCGAGACCGCCCAGGAACCGTGGTACGAGATCGTCGGCGTCGCGCGAGATATCGGTCTCGATCCCTCCGGCGACGCCTACGAGGAGGGGGCGTTTGTCTATTTCGCCGCCTCGCCGGCCACGGTGGGGCGGCTGATGACACTCATCCGCGTACGCGGCAACGCCGGTCGCCTCGCGGCACGCCTCCCGGTCATGGCGGCGGCCGTTGATCCCGGACTGATCGTGCAGCAGGCCTTGCCGTTGAACGACATCGTCCAGCTTCGCGACAGAACAGGCCTCGGGCTAGTGGGCGCGCTGGGAGGCGTGACGCTCCTGGTGCTGGCGATGTCGGCGATGGGGATCTTCTCGCTGATGTCGGTCAACGTCTCCCGGCGTACGCGTGAGATCGGCCTGCGCACAGCCCTCGGCGCCAACCCACGCCAGGTCGTCGTCAGCGTGCTCTCGCGCGCCGCGATACTGATGGCGAGCGGAGGCGCCGGCGGCGGAGCGTTACTACTGTGGATTGTGAGCGTTCGGGGAGCGAGCGGCCGGCCGGCCGATGACATCGCGCCCTTCGTGCCCTGGCTGGCAGTGACGGCGCTCGTGATGCTCGCGACCGGCGTGCTCGCGGCTCTGGGCCCGGCCCGGCGAGCGCTCCGCATCAATCCCATCGATGCCTTGCGAGATGCCTAGCAGGCTGATGGGGACACGAGCGCATGCCGAGCCCCGCCGTAGGCGTTGCGTGCGCGAGAGGGCTGCTCATCTTCGGGATAGACGTGGTGCGCTACCTTCTCAGTTCGGTTCACTTCCCCCCGAGATCCGCGTACAGCTGTCCAATGAACCGATCTCCCGTCGTTCCTGGCTGCGGTACTTTTGCGTCGTAGTCGGCGGTCGGCTTGCTCGCGACGATCTGCTCCTGGGTCTGCCCCTTCTTTATCAGCGCGGCCACGCGGTCGCGCAGCGCGATCGCCATGTCGCGGTGCTCGGCCACGGCCTTCTCGTCGACGACCCCGCCGTGGCCCGGCACGATCTTCGTCGTCGGGTTCGCGATCTCGATGATGGTGTTGAAGCCGTCGAGCATGCCTTTGAGGCTGCCGCCGTTGGCGCGGTCGATGTTCGGGTATTGCACGGACCGGTAGAAGTCGCCGGGCATCAGCACGTTGGCCTTGACGAAATGGATCATCGTGTCGCCATCGGTATGCGCCGCCGGCACCGGGATGAGCCGCACCTCTTCACCGTTCATGTGCAGGGTGACGGCGCCCTTGTAGGTGAGCATCGGGAGCGCGGCCGGCGGGACCGCGCCGCGGCCCGTGGTCGCGGCGAGGCGCCCGCGGAGCTCGTCGCGCGAGATGACCGTGACGCCCAGCTTGGCAAAGTTCTCGTTGCCGCCGGTGTGGTCCCCGTGCTGATGGGTGTTGACCAGGAACTTGATCGGCCGATCGGTGATCTGCTTGATCGCCGCCACGATCTTTTCAGTCAGCGGCGCGAACTGGGAGTCGACCATGAACACCCCGTCGGGGCCGACCAGCGCGCCGATCATGCCGCCCTGGCCCTCGAGCGCGTAGAAGTTGTCGGCGAGCTTGGTCGCCTTGATCTGGACCGCGCTGAAGTCCTGCTGCTGCTGCGCGGAGGCGACCGCTGCCAGGGCGACGAAGGCGACCGCTGCCGCGAGCGAGTGGATTCTGGTCATCATGGCCGTGCTCCTGTGGCGGGGTCGAAGCCCCATTCCACGAATCCCGCGAGGCGCGAATCATACACCGGCGGACGATATAATCGCCCGCTGGAGATCTGATGCCCAGACCCCCCGGGACCCTGGTCGCGCTGGTCACGTTCATTTGTGCTGCCGGACTCGCTGCCTCGGCACAGCAGCGGCGCATCTATACGAACCCGCACCCCGATCCCGAGCTGAAGAAGCTGTTTCCGGCAGCGGCGGCCTTTTCGCCGCTCGGTGGCGAGCCGCTCCATTTCAAGGCCTACGGCGCCGATCCGAAGACCAACCTGACGGCGCGGCCGATTGGCTACGTGTTCTGGACGACCGACATGGCGCCGAACGAGCACGGCTACCACGGGCCGCTGCACATCCTCGTCGGCCTCGATCTCACGGGCACCATCACCGGCATCATCGTCGACTATCACTCGGAGCCCTACGGCTACTTCTCCGTCGAGCCGCCCGAGTTCCCGGAGCAGTTCAAGGGCAAGAGCATCTTCGATCCGTTCCGGGTGGGCGAGGACATCGACGCCGTGTCGCGTGCCTCGCTGACGATCAACAGCGCGACGCGTGCCATCCGCGACGGCTCGCGCATCATGGCGAAAGCCTTCCTCGATCCCGCGGCCGTCCGGCGGCCCGCCGCCATTGGAAAAAAGTAGACAGCTTATGGACCCCTGGGGATTTGATGAACAGCCGGTCGAGACGTGGGCCGAGATCCTGCGGCCGCAGGCGCTCGACCTCGTGCTGCTGACGCTGTTCCTGACCTTCGCACTCGTCAGCTTCTTCCGCAAGAGCGAGCGCCTCAAGTACGTGGCGCTGGTCGCCGCCGTGCTCTACCTGGGGTTCGCCAAGAGCTTCCTCATCTCGATCGTCAACGTCTTCGGCGTCATCGACTGGAACCTGCCGATCGTCAAGTACAACCTCACCTGGTACCTCTTCGCGACCTTCACCGTCGCGTCGACGGTGTTATGGGGCCGGCTCTACTGCGGCCGGATCTGCGCCTTCGGCGCGCTGACCCAGCTGATGGACGCCGTCCTGCCGGCGAAACTGCGCTACGACGTCCCTCTCCGCGTCGAGCAGCGCGCCGCCTGGATCAAGTACGGACTGCTCGCGTTGGTCGTCGCGTATTTCGTCGTGACGCGCGAGATGTCGGTCTACCGCTACGTCGAGCCCTTCTGGATGTTTGGCCTGGCCGAGTCGACCGCCATGTGGATCGGGCTGGCGACGCTGCTCGTCGCCAGCATCTTCGTGCGCAACCTGTACTGCCGCTTCCTGTGTCCGGTCGGAGCGGCGCTTGGCGTCATCTCGAACCTGACCGTCTTCCGGATCAAGCGGTGGTCCGAGTGCAACACCTGCAAGATCTGCGAGAAGGCCTGCCAGTGGGGCGCGATCCAGGGACCGCGGATCGTCATGACCGAATGCGTCCGGTGCGACGATTGCGAGCGCCTCTACCTCGACCAGCAGAAGTGCCCGCACTGGATCATCCTCAGGCGGAAGGGCGCGAAGAAGTCACCGCTCGTCGCGCCCGAGCTGCAGACGCTGAATCCCTAAAAGATCCGAGGGGCTTCGCCCCTCGGACTCCCCGACACGCTCTCTCGCGCGCCGCTGCGCCGGCGCGCTCCGTTCGCGTGGCTCGCTCGCGCGCTCGCTCGCGCCGCAGGTCAGCTCGTTTCTAGTTTTGTGGGGCAGGGTTGGCCGCTGGCTGCACTGTGGCGGGCACTTCGGTGATGTTGATCGCGGCGACCTCGCCGGGCTCGACCTCCACCGTGCGCGTCATACGTGACCCAAGCTCCCGGTTGACGAGCGTCAGTTCGTGCCGTCCGGCCGGGATCATGATCCGGCTGTTCTCGGTCGTGCCGATCAGCCGGCTGCCTTCGAAAATCTGCAACTCGACCGGGGCGAACACCGCGAGGAACCCCGAGAAAATCGCTTCGCTGAGCGTGGCGGTCTGGTCGGCATCGATCGTGACCTCGCGGCGGACCGTCCCGCCCTGGCCTTCGAGGACGACACGCCGCCGGCCCGCAGGCAGATCCGGGATGGTGAGCGGTGTGACGCCGTAGGCCTTTCCATCGACCGACACCTTTGCCCCGGCGGGATCAGTGCTGACGGCGAGCGAACCGGTTTCCTTCACTTTCGACCAGTCGAAGGTCTGATTCGTTTGCTCACCCGGGCGGACGGCGACGTCGAATTGGCGCGTCATACCGCGCCGGGTCAACGCGACGCGGTGGCTGCCCGGCGGAACCTCCAATGTGACCGGTGTCGTTCCGCGCTGGATGCCGTCGACCTCGACCTGCGCACCAGGAGGTGCCGACTCGACGACCAGCGTGCCCGGCGTGGTGATGCTCGAGTAGTATCGCCAGCCGCCGTACGCAGCCGCTCCGAGGCCACCGACGACAAGCGCCAGCGTGGCCGCCACCTTGAGGAAGCGCCCCCCGGACTCCCGAAGATCCTCGGTGCGCTCGGCGATTGAGCGACGAGGCGCTGCCGGTGCCGGCGTGTCGGACACGACCGGAACCGCCGGCCCCGGTCCGAGCAAAGTCGAGGACCCTGGCCCGAGCGGAGACAAAGTCCTCGAGAAATCGATTGACGGCGATTCGACTGCCAGCTGCGGCGGCAGCGGCGTAAACGTGTCCTCTGGTTCAACCGGCGGCGGTGGCGAGGGGAAAAACACCGGCGGCGGCGGGGACACGAACTCCGGTGGCGGCGGTGAGGAAGCAAAGACCGCCGGCGGCGGCTCAGCCAGGGGCGCCGGTTCCGGATCGGTGGCGAACAGCTGGCGCCGGAAGTCGGGTTCCCACCCGGCCTCCTCGTCGATCGTTTCCTCTGCCGGCGGGGGCGGGTCCTCCGTCGAAACATCCTCCGTGATCGCCGGCTTGATCGCGGCCACCGGGATTGTCAGCCCGAGCTCTTTCGCGATGTCGGACAGCGTGGTCGTTTCCGGCTCGAGCTCGCGCTCGGGCTCGTCCGGCAACTCGAAGACCGGACCACGTGGCTCGGCTCGACCTGCAGGCGGCGGCGCGACCGGCCGATCCTGGCGCGCCCGCGCGACCTGTTCGATCGCCGCGCGAAGCCAGATCGGAGGGGGCTCGTCGGCCGGCGGCTCGTCTTCCGGAGGATCCTGCACCGGCGGTTCGTACGGCGGCGGTTCTTCGGCCGGCGGCTCCTCCTTCACCGGCTCATCGACTGGCGGTTCCCCGGCTGGCGGTTCATCGACACCCGGTTCTGGCGGCGCGTCAAACCCTTCGATCGCCTCGACGTGTTCCATCGGCTCGACGAAATCCAGGACAGCGGGGAGATCTTCGAGAACTTCCTCGTCGCCAGAAACCTCGGGAAGCTCCGGCTCGACCCCCCGGCGAAGGATTTCGTCGACAAGATCGTCGAGCGATGGTTCAGCGGCGAACGTGTAGTCGATTGTCGGAGAGAGCAGTTCCTGGTCGTCCGCGGATGTGTCGGCGACGTCGGCGGAAAGCGACTCTTCATCGAAGCCGACGACGTCGGTGGCGAGTTCAATTGATGGCTCGGCGGCTTCGACGAAGAGCTCTTCTCCTGGCGTGTCGACCAGCGCGTGTGGCATGTCGACCAGCTCACCAGGCATGTCGAGCGGGCTGCCTGGCGTGTCGACCAGATCATCTGGCATGCACACCAACTCGCTCGTGTCTCCGTCCCCCAGTGGGCTCGCTGGCAGCTCGTCCGGTGCCGACTGCCGGATCACGGACGCCATCGCCGACGGCTGATCCTCGATCACGACCGGCTGCTTGAGGATCTCCGACGAGAGGTCCTCGACCGCGACCGGCATATCCATGATGGCCGCCGCCGGATCCTCGGGATCGTCCGGGGGGGCAGCCGCTCCCAGCCCCGGTTCTGGCTCATCCGGCTCGGCGGCGCGACGGACCTGGCGCGCGCGGATTTCACGAAGGCGATCCTGCTCGAGCGGTTCGAGATCTGCACCGCTGATGGCGAGATCCGCCAGGAACTTGCGGAGCGGCGCGCGCGAGATCGGACAACGCGCCTCAGCTGGAGCTACGATTTCCTCGAGATCGCCGGAGGCGTCGGCGAAGTCGCCGAACGCCAGCGCGGGATCGACGGAAATGGCGCGATCGAGCCAGGGCGTGAGGGCCGCGGCAAACTGGTCGCCGGCGCGGACGGCCGCGACGTCGACAACTTCCTGCACGACGGGGCTCAACGGATCGATGTCCTCCCAGGGGTCGATCGGACGTCCGACGATCATGGCCATGCCGGCGATCGTAATCCTCGCCACGTCGACGTGGGCTCCGGCGTTCGTATCTTCGAGCCTCGACAGGCGAAGCGCCTTGCGAACCTGCGGCGGCATCCTGTCTCCGAAGGCCTCGATCCCGCCGGCCATCGCGGCTTCGACGATCACGACCGATCCGCGAGGCGTGATCAGGACGCGCTCGGGCGCGATCGCGAGGTGAGCGAGTCCCGTCGTCCGATGGATGCCGGCCGCGGTCGCCAGCAGCCGGCGCATGATGTAGAGTGCCGCGCCCAGATCGGGGATCACCCCGCGCTCGGCCGCACGCTCGAGCAGCTCGGAGAGCCGGAAGCCTGGCGCGCGCTCGGAGACCAGGACCAGGCGGGGAGAGTTGTCATCCTGATCGACCCTCAGCGCGCGCGAGGCGCCCGGCCGATCGAAGTCGATAAGCCGGAGGATCCGGTCGGTCAGGGCGAGCGCGAAGGGATTGAACTCCTTCCGAAGCCGCAGCAGCTCGATCGAGAACCCCTGTTCGTCGACGCCGTTTTCCCGCTCGCCGAGACCGTCGCGGAAGCCGCTCCAGCGAGCGTGATCGATGCTGAGGGTCTCCTCCGCGTCGATGGCGCTATCTGATTGATTTGACGGCGACTTAGGGCGCGGAGCCATAGCTATGACCCCACACCGACAGTCGGGGTCTACGTCTTCTTTTCGGCCGATTCGGGCGCCGGAAGCAGTGGCAGGGCGGCGCCGCCGGCCGGCTCCAGGACCCCGCTTTTCAGGTAGGAGAGGAGCTTCTCACGCGTGTCCGCGATGTCCAGGTTTCGCATCGTCAGTTGCCCGATGCGGTCCTGGGGGCTGAACGCCGAGTCGCCCTTTTCCATGGTCAGCCGCTCGGGCTTGTAAGTGAGGTTCGGGCTGGCCGTGTCGAGGATCGAATAGTCGTTGCCGCGCCGGAGCTCCACCGTGACGCGACCGGTCACCGCGCGCGCCACCCAGCGCTGTGCCATCTCGCGCAGCATCAGCGCCTGCGGATCGAACCATCGGCCCTGGTAGAGCAACCGGCCGAGGCGGCGTCCCATGTCGCGGTACTGCTCGATGGTGTCCTCGTTGTGGATGCCCGTCACGAGACGCTCGTAGGCGATGAACAGCAGCGCCAGGCCTGGCGCCTCGTAGATGCCGCGGCTCTTCGCCTCGATGATCCGGTTCTCGATCTGATCGCTCATGCCGAGGCCGTGGCGGCCGCCAATGGCGTTCGCCTCGTGCAGCAGCGCCACGTGATCGGCGAAGGTCCGGCCGTTCAGCGCGACCGGCTGGCCCTCCTCGAACGTCACGTCCACCGTTTCGGCGGCGATCGCGACGTCGTCGCGCCAGAACGCGCGTCCCATGATCGGCTCGACGATCTTGATGCCGGTATCGAGCCGCTCGAGATCCTTGGCCTCGTGAGTCGCGCCGAGCATGTTCGAGTCGGTCGAGTACGCCTTCTCGGTGCTCATGCGATACGGCAGTCCGGCCGAGCGCATGTACTCCGACATCTCCCTGCGCCCGCCCAGTTCGTCGATGAAGGCCTGGTCGAGCCAGGGCTTGTAGATGCGGAGGGTCGGGTTGGCGAGCAGGCCGTAGCGGTAGAACCGCTCGATGTCGTTGCCCTTGAACGTGCTGCCGTCGCCCCAGATGTGGACGTCGTCCTCCTTCATCGCGAGGACGAGCATCGTGCCGGTCACCGCCCGTCCGATCGGAGTGGTGTTGAAGTACGGGACGCCCGCTGTCGAGATATGGAACGCGCCGCACTGCAGCGCGGCGAGGCCTTCCGCGACGAGCTGCGGACGGCAGTCGATCAGTCGCGCCCGCTCCGCGCCGTACTGGCGCGCGCGGCGCGGGATGTCGTCGTAGTCGGGCTCGTCGGGCTGTCCGAGGTTGGCCGTGTAGGCAAACGGGATGGCGCCCTTCTTCCGCATCCAGTGGAGCGCCGCGCTGGTGTCGAGGCCGCCGGAAAACGCAATGCCGACACGCTCGCCGACGGGCAGGGTCTGCAGAATGATTCGCAAGCTTCCGATTCTACGTTAAACTTCTCGGACATGGGGCCGTCACTGCGCTGGGTCGCGCTCGCGCTCGCTCTCGTCGTGAGCGGCCTGCACGTTTACGCCGCACCGCAGGCGGCAAGAAAGACGGTCTGGGACGGCGTCTACACCGCTGCGCAGGCTGTGCGCGGCCAGCAGTTGTACAAGGCGCACTGTGGATACTGTCATCGCGACGATCTGATCGGCGGCGGCAGCGAAGCGGGCGCGCCGGCGCTCAAGGGACCGATCTTCACCATCCGCTGGCGCGATCAGCCGATCGCCGACATGTTCGTGACGATCGGCACGACGATGCCCCAGAACAAGCCGGATACGCTGACGCCGCAGATCGTGATCGACATCATCAGCTTCCTGCTCAGAAGCAACGACATGCCTCCGGGTTCGTCCGAGCTGCCGCCGGATCTCGAAGCCCTAAAGACAGTCTTCGTGGAATACCGGCCGTAGAGTGCTACGCACTCACGCGGTAGGGTGCTGGGCACTCACGCGGTAGGGTGCTGCGCACTCACGCGGTAGGGTGCTGCGCGCTGTCGCTGTAGGGTGCGAAAAATCCGCTCAGTTCTGCGTGCCGGAGGAGGTGCGCTGCGGGCGAACATCCGGCCAGCTCGTTGAACTCGCGGATGAAGTGAGGCTGATCGGCGTAGCCGCATTCAAGCGCCGTTGCCGCGCCGCTGCCGGCCGGCTGTTGCAGCATGCGCAGCGCGCGCTGGAAGCGAACGATGCGCGCCAGACGCTTCGGCGAGATGCCGACGGTCCTGTCGAAGCGCCGTTCGAGGTGACGCCGCGTCATCTCCACGCGCCTGGCGACGTTGTCCATTCCGACCTGTCCGTGATGTCGCCGGATCGTCCTGACCGCTGCCAGGACCCGTGGATCCAGCCACTTGGAATCGAGCCGCGCGCGCAGATAGCCCTGGATGGCGTCGATCGCGTCGCCCAGCGAGCGCGAACCATCTCTGATTGCCGCGAGCTCGCCCGACAGGCGGCTGTCCAGAACGTCGACGCCGAGCGTGGTCCCGTGAAGCGGCTGCTGCGGCATGTGGAGAATCGCAGCCGCGCTGCCTGGCCGGAAACGCACACCGAGCGTCGCAACCGTGCCCGTCGGCCGCAGCGCGATCTGATTCGTCAACTGGCCAGCGAACAGGATCTCCGACTGCGGCTCGCATGTGCCATCGGTGAACACTTGCTCGAAGCAATCGCCGAACTGCATCACCAGCTCGGGGCAGCCGTCCGGCAACACCGGCTCGACGTGGCCCCCGGCCTCGCCGGGTTCAGACTCGAGCGTCCAGATGCATTCGACAATCGGCTGCAGATCGGGACTGGCCGGGAGCTGGCGGTATTTCATCGCGATCCACGGTTCGGGCCTGACAATGTCTGCCTACAGTAGTGTGTGCGGTCGCATTTGTTCAAGCCGCCGAGGCATCGACTGGATAGCCTGTGCTCATGAAGATTCTCTCTATTGCTATCGCACTGTTCGTCTTCGCAACCGCCCTGCGGGGTCAGTCGGGTCCGCCAGTCCGCGCGTCCATCTCACAGATGGCATGGCTGGCTGGCACGTGGTCGGGCGGTGGCGGCCCCGTCGCTATCGAAGAACGCTGGACGCCCGCCGCGGGCGGCGCGATGCTCGCGGTCTCGCGGACGATCAAGGGCGACCGCATGGTCGCCTTCGAATTCCTCCGCATCGTCGAGCGCGACGGCACGCTCGTCTACGTCGCGCAGCCAAACGGCACTCCGCCCACTGAATTCCGGCTCTCGGCGATTACGCCCGACAGCGCGACCTTCGAGAACAAGGCGCACGACTTTCCGAAGGTGATTGCCTACGCGAAAAAGCCCGATGGCACGCTGGAAGCGCGCGTCAGCGACGGTAATCAAAAGGGCGAGACGTTCAGGTTCCGTCCGGCGGACTGAGGCAAATACTCTTCAGACGCAATCGCCTGCGTACGGTATCCTTCGCCGTCGCGGCTGAGCTTCCCCGACCTGGAACTGCTTCAACGGCGACCGTCTGTTCGCGGGAAAAGGAGCGAGATTGATGCGATCCCTCCTGGAGTTCGCCGTCCCAGTTCGCCGTCTGGCCGCCCTCGCCCTGCTGATGGCGGCCGTCGCGGTCCGACCGTCGGCCGCCCAGGACGTCCCTGCCGACCGCCGGCCCGAGTACACCCTTGACGAGATGGAGGCCCTGCTATCGAAGGGCCGCGTCACGGACCGTAAGAGCAGCTCGAAAGGAGTGACTGACGCGTTCCGCGTCACCCTTTCCGACGGACAACGGACGCACGACGCCCAGGTGCAGAACGTCGACATCTTCAGGACCGTCTTTGAAGTCACCCCCAAGCACACCGAATTCAATTTCCGTGACACCTATCGCTACAACATCGCCGCCTACCGGCTCGCGCGGCTGGTCGGTCTGGACAATGTGCCGATGTCGGTCCCGCGCCTGGTCGAGGCCAAGCAGTCGGCGGTGACGTGGTGGATCGACGATGTGGCGATGGACGAGGGGGCCCGGCTGAAGCTGTCGCCGAGGGATCGGCTCGGACCAAACCCCGCGCGAACGGCGGCATACATCCACATCCTGCGCGTGTTCGACGAGCTGATTCAGAATCGCGATCGCAACGCAGGTAACCTGCTCTGGACGAAGGACTGGACGATGTGGATGATCGACCACACTCGCGCGTTCCGCACCGATCCCGAGCTGAGAACTCCCAAGCTGCTGGAACGCTGCGAGCGCGCATTTTTTGCCGGCCTGCGGCGGCTGACGCGCGAAGAGCTCACCAAGGCGGTCGGCGACAACCTCCTGCAACCGGAGGTCGATGCCGTGCTGGCCCGCCGCGATCGCATCGTCAAGCTGTTCGAGGACAAGATCGCGAAAGTCGGTGAGGCAGCAGTGCTCTATACGCTGCCGCGATAGCGTCCTGCCGTACGCGTGCTGCTGCGCGGTTAGCGCAGCAGCACCAGCGCCTTGTCGGATTATTGCTTGGGCTTCTCGAGATCCGTCCGCGGAACGGCGTCCGGCGCCGGCTGGGCGACGCGGCGGCCCTCGGCGTCGCGCGGCGACGCGGTTGTTGCGGCCGCAGTCGAAGCAGGTCCGGCCATCGTCGGCCATGCCCTCGGTCGAGATGCCGCGCTCGGCCATCAGCTTCGCGAGGTAATCGGCGGTGTGCTTGCTGTTCCTTGAAGAACAGCGTGTAGAACACGCCGTTGGCGATCGTCCACGGCGTCCAGCCCTGCTTGCTGCGGGCGTCGAGCTTCGCGCCCTTGTCGACGAGGTACTGCACGATGCGTGTTGGCGCCGCGGTAGGCCGCGCCGTGCAGCGCCGTTTCGCCGCGATCGTTCGCGGCGTTCACGTCGTTGCCGAGCTCGACGAGCATCTTCACCGCCTCGAGCGCCTCGGGCTCGTCGTCGGTCGTGCTGCCGCCGTCCTCGCCGGGGTTCCACAGGTCCACGCCGGCGGCCACCATCAGCGGC
The DNA here is from genome assembly GCA_963825245.1 of uncultured Acidobacteriota bacterium. Taxonomy (GTDB): domain Bacteria; phylum Acidobacteriota; class Vicinamibacteria; order Vicinamibacterales; family CAVVIG01; genus CAVREM01. The sequence continues at coordinate 84,503 of CAWGSJ010000002.1, read as the reverse complement.
GTCGTGTTGTCGGCGTTCGGCGTCAGCGGGTTCGGCGCCGGCCGCGAGCAGCACCTTCATCAGCTCGGTGTCGACGTTCTTGGCCGCCAGGAGAAACGGCGTCGCGCCGACGCGGTTCAGGCGATTGCGATAGCCGTCGCGGAAGTCCCTGGTCATCTTCGCGTTGACGTCCGCGCCGCTGGCCAGCAGCTTCTTGACGAGATCGAGGCTGCTCATGGTGCCCTTGCCGATCGGCGGCGGCAGGAACCCGATGTTGGTGCGGCGGATGCGCGCGATCTGATGGAGCGCCGTCGAACCCTTGCTTGTCGGCGTTGACGTTGGCGCCCTGGTCGACCAGGAACGCGCCGAGCTCCCAGTGTCCGTTCTGCGTCGCCAGCACGAGCGCGCTCGTGCCGTCGGGCAGCGTGTCGTTCACGTTCGCGCCGGCCTCGAAGCAGAGCCCGGACGGCCTCGAGCTGGCCGAGCTGCACGGCGAACATGCAGCGCGCTGAAGGACGGACCGCGTGCGCCGGCCGCGGCGCCGGCGCGCCGGTCGCGCGCCGAGAACACGCCGCCCGTCGAGCGACGGCGCGCGCGCGGCGGGCGCCGCGCCTTCGCTCGTCCGGGCGTTCGACGTCGGCGCCGGCCTCGACGAGGACCTTGATGGCGGCCGCGTTGTTTTCGGCGGCCGCCCACATCAGCGCCGTCTGGCCGCGCGAGCTCTCGCGCGCGTTCGACGTCGGCGCTGGCTGCGAGCAGCGCCTTCAGCACCGCGACATCGCCCGTTCGTGCGGCCGTCATCAGCACCGTTTCGCCGCCCGGCAGCGCCGTGTTCGCATCGGCGCCGCCTTCGAGCAGCCGCTCGACGATGTCGCGCGTTGCCGTTGGTGGCCGGCCAGCGAGAGCGGCGTCACGCCGTAGCGGTTCGTGGCCTTGGCGATTGGCGCCCGCCGCCGAGCAGCAGATCGACGACGTCGAGCGCGTCCGGTGCACGGCCCAGTGCAGCGCGGTCGAGCCGTCGAGCTCGGTGGCGTTGACGTCGGCCTTCTTCTGCAGCTCGGCGCGCACGGCGGCGGCGTTGCCTGCCTTCGCGGCGTCGACGAGCGGCGGACGCGCCGGCCGCCGTAGCGACCGCCGCCGAGAGCAACGTCATCGCGACCAGGAGGAATCAGGCGCATAGTGCCAGCTGTTTTCCAATGGCGGCGAGGCCCCACCCTCGCCGCGAACTTACGCTGATGCCTCACCTCGGATTTGCTCGTCCTCGAGCTCGGCATGGCCGCAGGCGCTGCTGCACTGTCCTCTACAGATCCGTCAGTCGTCCGGTGCTGTCCGCGATCTGTCCTTGTGCAGCCCGACCTTGTCGAGGAGCGTCAGGCCGAGATTCATCATCGGCGTGTTGTCCGGGTAGACGAGGTGACGTCCGCCCTTGAGCTGGCCGCAGCCGCCGCCGGCCAGGATCGACCGGCAGGTTGACCGGCGTGTGGTGATCGCTGTCGCCCATGCCGGTGCCGTACATCATGATCGAGTGATCGAGCAGCGTGCCGTCGCCGTCGGGCGTGTTCTTCATCTTCTCGAGCAGGTAGCCGAACAGCGACACGTGATACGCGTTGATCTTCGTCGCCTTCGTGATCTTCTCGGGATCGAGCTGGTGGTGCGACACCGAGTGGTGGCCGTCGGGCACGCCAATCCACGGATACGGCCGTCCGCTCAGCTCGCGCGAGATCTGGAACGCGACGACGCGGGTGACGTCGGCCTGGAACGCGAGCAGGTTCAGGTCGAGCATCAGCTTGGCGTGGTCGTCGAACTGGTCCGGGATGCCGACCGGCTGCTCGACCGACGGGCGATCGCGGAGGTCTGCGTCTGGCGTTCTCGGCGCGCTGAATGCGCTGCTCGACGTCGCGAACGGCGGTGAGGTACTCGTCGACCGTCGACGCGGTCGTCGCACGCCGAGCCGCCGGCGCAGCCGCGCCATGTCCTCGATCGCCAGGTCGAGGATGCTGCGGTCCTGCCGCATCCGCGCGAACCGCTCCGCCGCCGTGCCGCCCTCGCCGAACATCCGCTCGAACACCGCGCGCGGATTGCTCTCCATCGGCATCGGCGTCGTCGGCGTCTTCCACGAGAACGTCCGCTGGTAGACGCAGCTGTAGCCGTTCTCGCAGCTGCCGACGACGAAGTCGTAGTCGAGCGCGAGCTGCAGCGAGTTGAGCGGCGTGTCCTGGCCGATCACCGCCGCGGCCATCTGATCGATCGACGTGCCGGCCTCGATGTCGGCGCCTTCCGTCTTCTTCGGCCGGATGCCGCTCAGCCACGCCGCGCCGCACGCGCGTGTGCACGCCGCCGCCCTCGCTCAGGTTCTCGGCGCCCTTGTTCGCGAGGCCGCTGACGACGACGATGTCGTTCGCGCAGCGATTCGAGCGGCTTGAGCACCGGCGTCAACTCGAAGTTCGTCCCGACGCCCGCCGGGTGGAAATTCGGCAGGTAGGTGCCGTTCGGCGCGTAGAAGAAGCCCGAGCCGGGGCACCGGCTTTCGGCCGTGGCCGCCTGCGCGGCGAGCGCCGGCACCATGGCGTCGAGCATCGGCAGCGCGAGCGTCGCGCCCATGCCGCGCAGGAAGGTCCGGCGGGGCAGCGCCATCTTCGTGATGATCATGATGCGGTTCTCTGTTCTGAAACGGCAGACTCTTGATGATTCCCAGGATGAGCGACGAGGCTTGTAGTCGGCGGCGCGGCGTCGCTGCACGATCTTGCGGACCGCCGGCATGTCGTACGGACTCGACGCCGCGGCCGAGCGCGTAGGTGAGTCAGCTTCTCGGTGAGCGCCGTGACGAAGCGATCGGGGCGCTTCGCGAGCGCCGCGCGCAGCTCGGCGACGCCGTCGAACTTGCGTGCCGTCCGGCAGCACGCCCGACGCGTCGATCGGCGTGAACATTCTCGTCGACGTCGCGCCAGCGCCCGACCGGATCGAAGTGCTCGAGGCCGAAGCCGAGCGGGTCGATCATCGCGTGGCAGGTCGCGCAGGTCGGCGTTCGTCGCGGTGCTCCGCCATCCGCTCGCGCATCGACGGCATCCGCGCCGGCGTAGACGCCGGTCTTCTCGGGCAGCGGCGGCACGTTCGGCGGCGGATCGGGCGGCGGCGTGCCGAGGAGGTTGTCGAGAATCCACTTGCCGCGGAACACCGGCGACGTCCGCACCGGCTGCGACGTGATCGTCAGGATGCTGCCCTGGCCGAGCAGGCCGCGCCGGTTCTCGTCGGTCGAGCGTCACGCGGCGGAAGTGGCTGCCCTTGATGTCGGGAATGCCGTAGTGCCGCGCCAGCCGATCGTTGAGGAACGTGTAGTCGGCCGTCGAGCAGGTCGAGCAGCGCTGCGATCCTCGCGGACGACGCTGTCGAAGAACAGCTCGGTCTCGCGCCGGAAGCCCTGGCGCAGCGTGTCGTCGAAGTCGGGGAAGAGCACTTCGGACGGCGTGACGGCGGCGAGATTGCGCAGCTGCAGCCACTGGCCGGCGAAGTTCGCGGTCAGCGCCTCGGAGCGCGGATCGGCGAGCATGCGCCGCACCTGCTGGTCGAGGACGCCGGCTGCCGCAGCTGGCCGCGCGCCGCCAGATCGAGCAGCTCGTCGTCCGGGACGCTGCTCCACAGGAAGAACGACAGCCGCGACGCGAGCTCGAGATCGCTGATGCGGTAGGCGGTGCCGGCCTTCGCGCGATGCCGGCTCGGCTTCGACGCGGAACAGGAACTCCGGGCTGACGAGCAGCTGCTGGAGGCCGCGCTCGATGCCGGTCTCGAACGTGCCGTCCGTGCGCGCCCTGCGCGTAGGCCGTCATCAGCGATCTTCATGTCCTCGTCGTCGACCGGCCGGCGGTACGCGCGCCGGGCGAGCGTCGAGAGAATCGTTCGCGCGCATCCGCTTTCCGCGGACGCGGCTGCCGGACGGCAGACAAGTCCGCTCCGGCTCAGCGTGCGACATCGATCCGCTCGGGTCGACCCTGGCGGCTCGGCGTGTCGCTGACGCCCTTGCTGTCGAACGGCCGTGATCGTGACGCCGCGCAGGACGCGACGCCGGTGCCGGCTCACGGTCGGATTCAGGAACGGCCGGCGGTTCGCCTCGGCGAGCACCGTCGGCGTCTTCACGAACGCGACGCCGACCTCGTGCGGGCCGGCGGTGACCGGCATCCGGATCTCGAGCTTCTCGAGCAGCTCGTTGCCGTCGGCGTCGACCGCGCGGGCGCCGCGCTTGATGTTGAACAGCTTGAGGCGCTCGCCGTCGAGCAGGACGTCGAGTTCCGCGCCGCCGGTCGTGTTCGCCAGGTTGAAGCTGAAGACGTACTCGGCGTCCTGCGGGAACTGATGCGTTGATGAGCGTGCCGCCGCGCGTGCCGAACGGCAGGCCCTTCGACCTGCTCGTCCTGCAGCAGGGCGGGCGACACGTTGTAGGTCTGCGGCGGCCGGCACCGAGGGCGCCGCGCCGATCGCGGCGCGGCTGATCTTGCGCGCCGCCGACAGGTAGCGCTCCATCAGCGACTCCGACAGCTTCAGCGCGCCGGCCATGTTGTCGAAGCCGTAGCTCGCGCTGTCGCCCGGCAGCAGCGACGCCACGTCGAGGTCGAGCGCGAGCACGTCGCGCACGGCGTTGTGGTACTCCGCGCGATTCAGGCGGTGGAACGTTTCGGTCCGGCCGGGATTCGGCCTGCGCCGCCGCCGCCGCGTCGAGCTGCGTTCTCGAGCGACGCGACGAGCCCGTCCTGCGTCGGCTCGATCGGGCCGCGGGCGGCCGGCTGGCGGCATCAGGCCGCCGCGCAGCTTGCGGACGACCTTCTCCCAGTCCTCGGTGTGGTCGCCGACGGCAGAAACGTCGAGGGCGTCGAGGGCCAGGTTGGCGGTCTTGAGACGCGTGTTATGGCACGTCACGCAGTAACGGTCGAGGACCGCCCGCTGCGGTGTCGGCGCGGCACGCTCCGGTTGCGGTGCAGCCGCGGATTGATCGACGGCGCCGACGGACGCCAGTCGTCGCGACGCACACCCACACGACGAGCTCCGAGGGCGACAAAACGACCCATCACGACGAAATAGTAGCCGAAAACCCGGGCCTCGCGGCTTGGGACTCGGGGCCCGGAGGTCGAAAAATTCGCCAGTTTTCTCGCGCGCGGCGATTTTTTTCGCACGCGACCCGATCGACCCATCGTCCTGAAGATTTTCAGGCCGGACCGCGGCGGAATCGGGTCTGCCGGATCCGGCCAGATCACGCGTGAAATGTAGTGCAAGGCGATGCCCGACGCCCCATCGGTTCGGCGCCGTCCAGACGATCAACACGCCGAGCAGGACAATGACGGCTAATGCCCGAGCGCGAAATTGCGGCGCACGAGGCCGAAGTAGATCACCACGATGATCGCCGCAATCGGCAGGCGATCGCCGATCACGGTGAAGGCCCACGTGTCGCCCGGGTTTCGCTCGAAGAGCAGGCCGCAGCTGCGAGCAGCTCTCGAGGTGACGCCAGCGTCCCGCGAACAAGGAACCGACGCCGCAGTGCGGACAACGCTTCCGCCAGCCACGTCTCACGGCGGTCAAGAACACGCGTTCGACGTTCGCTCGCTTCGCTCATCGTTCGCGTTCGTCGGTCGCCCCGAACGCGCTTTGAGGAGGACTGGGGAGGAGTTCGTGCATCTTCCCGGGATCGGCCGTTTCGGCGTGAGGCCGTCCGCGAAGCCGTGCGCCTCGAGGCTGGCGAGCAGCTCCGGGCGGCTGGCGATGACGTGAACCGGCACATCCCACGGGGCGCGCTCGCCCGACACGGCGGCCGCCGGCTGGTGGTCGCCGATCACGATCATGACGAGATCGCGATCGGCGCGCAGCCGCAGGTAGCCGGCGACGCGTCCGCAGCGTGTAATCGACGGCCTTGACGTATCCCGGTCCGAGGTCCAGCCAGTCGGCCTCCTCTTCGAAGCTGCGATCGAGATCGGCGGGATCGTACGGCATGCTCGTCGAACATGCGTCGCCCAGTCCGGTTGATACGGCGGCGTCGGCGTGAACGGCGCATGCGTGCTGACGGTCGGGAAAGAAGACGAACACCGGCGGCCGTGGCTGCCGCGCGATCTCCAGCGCGTCGATGCGGGCGAGCGCGAACTGATCGGTCAGCGTGAACCACCCGAATTGCGGACCGCGATAATCGAGCCGCAGCGCCCCGTAAATGTCGTCGAAGCCGTAGAACGATCCTTCCGGCCAGTCCCACCACAACCCGGGCATGTTGGCGATCGTCCGGTAGCCGTGCCGCGAGAACGCGTTGCCGATCGTGTCGCGGTGCTGGGTCATCAGGACCGCGTTCGTATGCGGGTCGCGCACCTCGACGCCCGACATCAGCGTGATATGCGCGAGCCACGACTCGCCGCCAAACGTCGGCGACTCGACGAACGCCGAGACGCTGTGCGCGGCCGGTCGCGCCTGAATCGCGTCGTCGAGCGTCCGCCGCGCGTCGTCGAGCGGCGCGGCAAAATCGGGACGATCGAACGTGACGGCCCCGTACGACTCGACGAACAGCAGAATCACGTCCGCGCCCTGCACGCGCGAGAAGTCCGAGTTCATCGGCGGGCTGGCCGGGTACCGAGCGGCCGCCGCGCAGCGCGTCGACGGTCAGCCGCGCCTGCCGGAAGTACTGTCGTCGTGACGGGCGTGGGGAACCAGCGCTCGTGCGCGTCGAGGTTTTGCGGATATTCGACGGCGAACAACGCCGCGATCGCGATCGCCGCGGCTCCGAGCACGCCGCGCGCCGCGGGCGCCTGGATCGCCTCCACGACCCGGGCGATGGCCCACCTGATCACCACGTACAACAGCGCGATTACCAGGGCCGTCCCCGCGACAGCCGCGACGATCAGCCACCACGGCGCCGCTCGTGCCAGCATCGACGCGACGTCCGGGATGAATCGCAGATCCCAGTAGAGGTTGATATCGCGTCCGTAGAGCGCCTGCGCCGTGACGTCGCCGTACCGTCCGAGCACGAAGACGAGCCACACGATCGTCAGCCACCGAATGGCGCGCCGCGACGTCGGGGACGCGCCGACGAGCGTCGCCGCAATGGCGATCAGGAGTCCGGCGGCCAACTCGATCGACAGCTCGCCCTCCCAGCGGACGGCGGGCGTTGGCCAGAGGCTCTGGAACGTCAGCGACGCGTTGAGGATGAGAAGAGCGGCCGCGAGGCGCGCAATCGCCACAACCACAGGATATCCACCAGGAAAGACCAAGCGAGCGCCGCGAGCGCCGCTGCGGCCACGGCGCTGGCCGCCGGCGCGCCGAGCGACGGCAGCAGGGCGACGAGAAGACGCGACGACCTGCACGACGCAGACCGCCTGCCGCCGCCGGCTCGGTTCGAGCGGCTCCTGCATCCACGGCCAGATCGTCGCGGCTGCGACGAACGCGTATCGCATCAGGCCGGACGCCAGGACCCAGGCGCCCGCCTTACCCGACCTCCAGACGAGCGCGGACAGCACCAGGATCAGCAGCGCGTCGGTTTCCATGTCGAACCGCGCGCCGAAAGCGCTGGCGGTTCGCGTCCGCCGCGCGATCCAGCCGTCCACGCCGTCGAGCGCGGCCGCCACCGACGCGATGACGACCGACGTCGCGGCATCGGGCGCGAGCGCCGGTATCAGCATCGCCGCCAGAACCGCCGTCAAGACTGCCCGGAGAGCCGTCACCCAGTCGGCAGGACCGAAAGACACGTTCCGATGATAGAACAATGACGAGGACGCAAAGGTGGCAGAGGACGCAGAGGACGCAGAGCGCAGAGGCGCAGAGGACACCACCGCCCGGGCGTTTTGGATAGCTGCGCCCGACGTCGGCGAGATCCGGCGACGAGGCGCTGCCCGAGCCGGGTCCGGGCGATATCGTGGTGCGGGCGCTCTACAGCGGCATCAGCCGCGGCACCGAAGCGCTCGTCTTCCAGCGGTCGCGTGCCGCCGACCGAGTATCAGCGGATGCGCGCGCCGTTTCAGGCGGGAGAGCTGCCCGGCCCGGTGAAGTACGGATACGCGAGCGTCGGCACGGTGGTCGAGCGCGGTCCGCGCGATCTCGAAGGACGCGACATCTTCGCGTTGTTTCCTCATCAGTCGCGCTACGTCGTGCCCGCCGCGGACGTCCACGTGCTGCCGCCGGCCGTACCGCCGTCCCGCGCCATTCTCGCCGCCAACCTGGAGACCGCAGTCAACGGCGTGTGGGATGCGGAACCGCAGCCGGACGATCGCGTGACGGTCATCGGCGCCGGCGCCGTCGGCTGCCTGGTCGCGTACGTCGCGCGGCGGATCGATCGGCTGCGACGTGGAGCTGGTCGACATCAATCCCGCGCGCGAGCCGATCGCGCGCGCGTTAGGTGTCCGCTTCGCGCATCCGGACGCACGCGTCGCCGGGCGCGACCGTCGTCGTCCATGCGAGCGGTTCGCCGGCCGGGCTCGAACGGGCGCTGCGGATTGCCGCGTTCGAGGCCGCTGATCGTCGAGATGAGCTGGTACGGGTGTCAGCCGGTCGCGCTGCCGCTCGGCGAGGCGTTTCACGCCCAGCGCCTGACGATCAGATCGTCGCAGGTCGGGCATGTCGCCCGGCCGAAGCGGGCGCAGTTCGATCGGCGCGCCCGGATGCAGGTCGCACTCTCGCTGCTCGACGACGCGGCGCTCGACGTCCTGATCACGGGCGAAAGCCCGTTCGACGAGCTTCCCGCAGGTGATGGCGCGCCTGGCCGCCGGCCCCGGCCGGCACCATCTGCCATCGAATAAGGTATTAGCGCATGTACAGCGTCACGGTTCGCGATCACATGATGATCGCCCACAGCTTTCGCGGCGAAGTGTTCGGCCCGGCCCAGCGGCTGCACGGCGCGACCTACGTCGTCGACGTCGAGTTCCGCCGCCGCGATCTCGACTCGGACGGCGTCGTGGTCGACATCGGCCGTGCCGGCGAGGAACTGCGGCAGGTCGTCGGCGGACTCTCCTACCGCAACCTCGACGACGATGCCGGCGTTCGCCGGCCGCAACACCACCACCGAGTTCCTCGCGCGCGTCGTCTTCGATCGCATCGCCGCGGCCATCCGCCGAGGCGCGCTCGGCGACGGCGCGAAGGCGATCGAGAGTGTGCGGGTGACGCTGCACGAATCGCACGTCGCGTCGGCGTCGTTCGAAGGCCGGCTGGGCGACTAGCATGCGCTCGGTCGTCCTGGTCGTGCCCGGGCGGCTGCAGACGCGCACCGGCGGCTACGAATACGATCGGCGCATGTCGAGGCCCTGCGCGAGGACGGCTGGTGGGTCGACGTGCGGGAGCTGGGCGGCGGGTTCCCGATGCCGACCGCGGCCGAACGCGAGCAGGCCGCGCGCGTCCTGGCGAACCTCCCGCCGCGCAGCGTCGTCATCGTCGACGGCCTGGCGCTCGGCGCGCTCCCGGACGAAATCGAGCGCGGCCGCGTCGAGGCTGCGCGTCGTCGCGCTCGTGCATCATCCGCTGGCGCTCGAGACCGGGCTGCCCGATGCGCTGAGGCGCACGCTCCGAGCAGAGCGAGCGGCGCGCGCTGGCGATCGTGCGGCGCGTCGTCGTCACGAGCCATGCGACGGTCGGCGCGCTGGCCGACTACGACGTGCCTGCGGAGAAGATCCGTGTCGTCGAGCCCGGCACCGATCCGGCGCCGCTCGCGAACGGTTCGGGCGGCGAGGCACGGTGCAGCTGCTGTGCGTCGCGACGTTGATCGCGCGCAAGGGCCACGATCTGCTGTTTCAGGCGCTGGCGGACGTGCCGGGAGCGCAACTGGCGGCTGCGCTGTGTCGGCAGCGAGCGCGACGCCGATCGTGGGCCGCCGGCTGCGCGACCTGGTGCGGCAGCTCGGGCTGACGGAGCACGTGACGTTCGAAGGCGAAGCAGACGCCGCCGCGATCGCGCGCCATTACGACGGCGCGGACGTGTTCGTGCTGCCGACGCTGTACGAAGGCTACGGCATGGCGGTCGCCGAAGCGCTCGCGCGGGGGCTGCCGATCGTCAGCACGACGACCGGCGCCATTCCCGAAATCGTTCCCGAGCCACGCGGGCGTGCTCGTGCCGCCGGGCGACGTGAGCGCCCTGACCGCCGCTCTCGCCTCGGTGCTGCAGCGATCCGTCGCGGCGCCGCCGCCTGGCAGAGGGCGCCCGCCGCGCGCGCGCCAGGCTGCCGACGTGGCCGATGGCGGCCGCGAAGATGGGCGTCGATTCTCGAGTCGGTTGTGAATGGGTGACTTCAGCGCCGCGTGGCTGCGGCTGCGTGAGCCGATCGATCACGCGGCGCGTTCGGCCGCGCTCACGCCGCGACGTGCTCGAAGCGCTGCCGCTCGGATGACCTCCGCATTCTCGACCTGGCGTGCGGCACGGGATCGAACCTGCGGTACCTCGGGGTCAGATCTTGCTTTTCAACACTGAGACGTCGGGACGTCAAAAAACAAGATCTGACCCCGACTGGCTGCTCGTCGATCACGATCCGTCGCTGCTTGCGCTGGTGCCGGCCGCGCCGAACGTCACGACGGTCGAGCGCGATCTCGCGTCGCTTGATGCCAGCCTGTTCGACGGGCGATCGCTCGTGACCGCGTCGGCGCTGCTCGATCTCGTCTCCGAAGCGTGGCTGCGCGAGCCTTGCCGCGCAGTGCCGCGCCCACCGATCGGCGGCGTTGTTCGCCCTCACCTACGACGGACGCATGGCATTCGAGCCGGCGGGAGCCCGAGGACTCCGCTGGTCCGCGACCTCGTGAACCGTCATCAGGAGACCGACAAGGGATTTGGTCCGGCGCTGGGGCCTGCCGCGGTCAGGGCCGCCGTCGATCTGTTTCCGGAGCGCCGGCTACGACGTCCGAACTGCCCCGAGCGATTGGGTGCTGAGCCGCATCGTCGGCCCCCGATGCACTGCAGGAGCAATTGATCGATGGTTGGGCCGAAGCTGCCGCGGCAATCGCGCCCGATCAGGCGCGGCCATGTCGCGGCCTGGCGACGCAGGCGGCTCGACCACGTGGCCAGCGGCCGTTCGCGTCTGGTCGTTGGCCATCAGGATCTGGCGGCCGTGCCTCTAGGCATGACTAAGGGGCAGGCTCGCGATTCAACATGCCGTGCTGCGCGATTCACAAGACCTGACGCTGCCTCTCTGTACTAGACAATCCGCTCGACGCCCGGCTGACTCGCCCGCCCGCCCTCTGACGAGCGCGCGCAGGTCGCAGTCGAACAGGATGTCGCCGCCCATCCGGAACACGCGGTAGCCCGGGCGATGGCACTCGCCAGCGAGGCAGGCGGAGGCAGCCGAATTGCCGGCCGGCCTTCGCCGATGATGAGCGGCGCGATCGCCATCTGCAGCCGGTCGAGCAGGTTCGCTTCGAGGAACATCGAGACCGTCACGCCGCCGCCCTCGATGAAGATCCTCGAGCAGCCGCGCGCGTGCAGCAGGCGAACGAGCTTGGGCAAGTCGACGCCGTCCTGCCCGATCGTCCACCGCCACCAGTGTCGCGCGGCCGAAGTGCCCCTCCCCGGGCGTGGTCGCCGAACGGGCAACCACATACAACGTCGCCGCGGCGTCGTCGCTGAAGACACGGTAATGCTCTTCGAGCCGGCGCGTCGGATCGAGGACGACGCGCAGCGGGCTCGGGCCGGAGACGTGACGGGTCGTGAGCTGAGGGTCGTCGGCGGCGACCGTGCCGGCGCCGACGACCACGGCATCACACAGCGCACGCATGCGGTGCATGTGCAGGAGATTCTCGGGACCGGTGACGTACTGCGACTCGCCGGCGTTGGTCGCGATGAACCCGTCGAGGCTCTGGCCGAGATGGCCGACCGCGATCGGCCGGGCGCTGGTGGCGCTGCAGATCGGCAGATACAGATCGATCGAGCGGACGACGGGCGTCGTCGTCCGGCAGGAGCAGCTTCCCAGCCCGAGTCGCGGTGCCACGCGAGGACCGCTTCGTCGCGGCCGCAGGCGCGAAGCTGCAGATCCGGTCCGAGCGCGAACAGCTCCAGGTCGTCCGCGCGATCGGCGGCCTCCGCCGCGAGCGCCGCCGCCTGCACGATGCGCCACGCCTCTTCCATGCCTGACCGAATTATAGTGTTCACATGCTGCAGGTTGAGTTCGGCGACTCAGCAGCTGAACCAGATATCACGGAGAGCAGGAATCCAGAAGAACACGTTGATCCGCAGCAGTGACAGCGGGCACTAAGGCGCTGGAACAACCGGTCCGCGATGGTCTCGTTGACCCGCACTCGTTCCGCAGTGTAGGTCGCATCCGCGCCCGGCGCGGTAAAGCGAAGCCGGAACGGTAGTTTCACGCCCTCCACGTCGCGGTACGTCGTCGAAGAACGACGACACCGTCCGCTGGGCGTCGAGTTGGATGTCCTGACGAGCCAGCAGGTGGCTGTTCCGATCGAAGTGCAGCGTCGCGGCGCGGCCGTGGCCAAACCGGCACCGCACGATGGTCGTGGACGCTGTTTCCTCGACTTGCGGAGACAGGCAGTCGGCTTCCAGGTTGCAGTGGGCGCAGCATCTCGGCCTCGCGCGCGAGATCCTGAAGCTCGTCACCTTCCACCGTGCGAAGCCCGGTGCCGATGAAGTTACGGTCCCAGCCGGCGCGGCCGTCGTAACCCCGGCCCGAGCCTTCGTCGCTCGACACGGGCGCTGAGCCGATAATCGTGACGCGCCTGTTGGGGCGCTGGTCGACGATGCGGAACGGTCGTCGTGTCAGGCCGCGGCCGTTGCTCGAATCGTCCCGCGGTCTGCTCCTGCGTGCGTCACCGCCCGAAGCGCCGGCCTCCTCGTCGGCCACGATTCAGTCGCCGAACCCGCGTGCCCCGTGCAGCTGCCATTGCTCGACGCGTGTCGCGGCGCACCGCAAAAGGAACGTCGAGCGTCAGCTGACGCACTGGCTCGTGCCGGTTTAGACGGCGGCGGGGGTGCATGGCGTTTACCGCGGAATCACTCGACGCGTACAGCGACCTGGTCGTCAAGGTCGGCCTGAACCTGCGCGCCGGCCAGCGGCTGCTCATCATCGGTCCGCTCGCCAACGGCGGCGCATCGCTCGAGGCGGCGCCGCTCATCCGGCGGATCGCGGTGAGCGCTTACCGCGCTGGCGCTCCGCTCGTCGAAGTGCTGTGGGGCGACGAGGAGCTGCTGCTCCTGCGCTTCCAGCACGCGCCCGCGCGACTCGTTCGGGCAGTTCTCGGAATGGCTGCCCGCGCACGCTCCTCGAACACGTCCAGCACGACCACGCCGTGCTCTCGGTCTACGCGAACGATCCCGATCACCTGAAGGATCAGAACCCGGATCTTGATCACCGAGGTCCAGCAGGCGACCTCCCGCGCGGTGCGGGAGTTCCGCGAACAGATTTCGCGCAACCAGATCAACTGGACCGTCGTCGCCGCCGCCGGGCGCGCGATGGGCGGCGAAGGTCTTTCGCCGAGCGCCGCCCGGCGCGGCAGGTCGACCTGTTGTGGGACGCGATCGGACGCCTGTGCCGCCTCGACCAGCGACGATCCGATCGCCGCGTGGGAAGCGCACCTGGCCGAGTCTCGCGGCGCGGCGGGATTTCCTGAACGCGAAGCGCTACACCGCGCTGAACTACACCGGCCCGGCACCGCACTCACGATCGGGCTTCCCGAGGGACACGCCTGGGTCGGCGGGCCGTTCGTTCAGCCAGTCCGGGATCGAGTTTGCGCCCAACCTTCCGACCGAGGAAGTCTTCACGATCGCGCACCGCGAGCCACGTCGCAGGGCACCGTGCGGTCGACCAAGCCGCTCAGCTACGGCGGCACGCTCATCGAGGGCTTCGCGCTGCGTTTCGAGGACGGGCGCGTCGTCAACTCGTCGGCCGAGCGCGGCGACGACGTCCTGCGGCGGCTGATCGACACCGACGATGGCGCAGGGCGGCTCGGCGAGGTGGCGCTCGTGCCGCACAGTTCGCCGATCTCGCAATCGGGCCGCCTGTTCTACAACACGCTGTTCGACGAAAACGCCGCCAGCCACGTCGCGCTCGGGTCGGCGTACAAGTTCACGCTCGACGGCGGCGAGGCGATGGACGACGACACGTTCGCGCGCGCCGGCGGCAACCGCAGCGCCGTCCACGTCGACTTCATGATCGGGTCGGGCGAGCTCGACGTCGACGGCGTGCTTCCTGCTGGCAGTCTCGGAACCGCTGATGCGGCGGGGTGAGTGGACGAGGTAACCGGGGCTCGGGGCTGGGACTCGGGACTCGGGCAGAACGACGAACGACGAACGAAGAGATGTCGCGCGAACGACGAACGGCGTTCGCTAGAAGGGTCTCCGCGTCGACAGCTTGAGCGAGACGCCGCCGCTCTGGTGTCGACCTGGACGCGCGGCGCCTGGGCGCGGCCGTCGCCGACGAACTCGACCTCGTACCAGTTCGACATCGCCTTGTAGTTCGCGTCGATGTGCTCCGCCACCATCTTCATCTTGTCCGGCAGGACGTTGGCAATCGCCATCGACTCGTAGTATCCGCCGGTATTCTCCACGACGTTCATCACGAACTCGGTGGTGATGCCGCCGGCCTGGCCGTGCAGGACGATCGCGTGCGCGGTGCCGCCGCGCGACGATGAAATCGCTGACGAACCGGTTGAACCGATCGTAGTTCGGCTCCCAGCGCGTCGCGCCCTGGTCCGTGGTGACGATGACGAAGACCGGCCACTGGCCGCGGCGCCCGTTGAGGAAGCGTCTGATCCACTTCCATCATCGTCTCGATGAGCGAGTTGGCGCCGCCGTCGGACGCGAACAGGCCGACGGCCGTCTTCAGCTTCTGCGCGATCGGTCGTGATCGGCTGGCGGATGCGGATCTGACCGCCGGTGCTGATGAAGGTGATCTCGTGCTCGCCGGGCAGCTCGTCGAGAAACGTGGTGAGCCCCGCGCGCAGGTTGTTGAGGAGCGGCGCGACGGCGCTGCTCGAGTCGACGACCAGCGCGATCCGCATCGGGCCGCCGACGCGCGTGGCGCGCACGATCTCGCGGCTGACGCCGTTCTCGAGCAGCTCGAATTCGCCGGCGGTCAGGTCGAGGATCGGCGTGCCGCTGCCGTCCGTGGCGGTCACGTAGACGCGGCGCTGGACGCGCTGCGCCGACAACGGCGCTCCGGCGCACAGCGCCACCGCCAGGACGGCGAGGGCGGCGCGTTTCACGGGCGCCAGTGTAGCGCAGATGGCGCCGCGGCAGCGACCGTAGTGCGGACCTTTAGGTCCGCCTGATCAAAGCGGCCGCCGCTGGAAGAGCCGCAAGGTGACATTGGCGCGCCCGGTATTGATCTCGATGGCCGGCTGCTCGATCTTGCCGTCGCTCGGGAAATCGATCTCGTAGACGTTGGCCATCTTCGGGTGGTCCGACGCGAGCCGTTCCGCGATCGCCTTCAGCTGCGCCTCGACGGCGGTCGACTGATTCACGACGTTGTGGATCCCGCCGGTGTTCTGGATCAGGTTCTCGGCGATTTCGGCGATCTGACCGCTGCTCTTGCCCTTGATGACGATGCCGTGCGCGCTGCCGCCGCGTTGCAGGAAGCTCACCAGGAACTGGTTGTACTCGTTGATACGCGGAGCGACCCTGGCGTCGCCGTTGTCGGTCGTCAGGATCACGAACACCGGCCACTGCGTCACCGGCCTGAGGAAGCGCTTGTCGGACTCGAGCAGCGTGTCGAGGAACGAGTTCGCGCCGCCGTCCGCCGCGAACCGGCCGGCCGCCGTTTTCAGCGCCGCCCGGTCGGTGGTCGGCTGAACCCTGATCCGGATCTGCCCGCCGGTCGTGATGAACACGACCTCGTGCTCCGGGGGAAGCGCATCGAAGAACGCGTTCAGCCCCGCCCGGAAGTGATTCAGCATCTGCGGGATCGCCCCGCTCGAATCGACGAGCAGCACGACGCGCATCGGCGCCTTGCCGAGCGCCGCGCGCGTCGCCTCGCGCTTGGTTCCGTTTTCGACAATCTGGAAGTCAGCGGCGGTGAGATCGAGCACCGGCGAGCCGGCAGCGGTTGCCGCGACGAAGACGCGCCGCGTGATGCGCTGGGCCGAGACGGAGGTCGATACCAGGGCGGCCAGCAGCAGCGTCAGGCAGCAGACCGATCGTCGCGTCATTGCACCCTCCTCCGAAGTTCCGGCAGTATACGACGACATCGCGATCGGCCTCGGCCGCATGCTGGGGTTCAGGTTTCCCGAGAACTTTCTGAGAATGGACCTTCCGGCAACCTCGATCCCCCGCTAATCCTGCCTATCGGCCCGCTATACTGATCGGACTAGGCTTGCCGGAAGCGGAAAGGTCTTACATGCGCCACCGCGTCCTCTCAATCGTCCTCACGGCCGCCCTTTGTTGCACCACCGCGTCGGCCGGGCAGCAGGCGCGCCCTTCGGGCGCCGCACCCGAGCCCCAGAATCCCACGTTCAGGCTGCAGGTCGAGGTCGTCGAGACGGACGTGCGGGTGACCGACGCGAAGGGCAACTTCGTCAGGAATCTGACGAAGGACGACTTCCAGATCTTCGAGGACGGCAAGGAGCAGACGGTTACGACGTTCTCGCTCGTGGACATCCCGATCGAGCCGTCCAGCCAGCCGGTTTCCCGCTCCTCCCCGATTGAGCCGGATGTCCAGAGTAACGAGCGCCGTGTCGACGGCCGCGCGTACGTGATGCTCCTGGACGACCTCAATACCCACCCCGATCGGACCGCTCGCACGAAGAACGCCGCGCGCCGGTTCATCGAGCGGCACCTGGGAGCGAACGACCTGATGGCGATCGTATTTACGCAGGCGAACGCGCCGGCCCAGGAGTTCACGAGCAACAAACGGTTGCTGCTGTCGGCTGTCGACACGTTCGTGGGCCAGGAAATACCCGAACGGACGTTGCCGCAACCGATTGGCCCGGGCATCCGGCGGTGGTGTCAGCACCGCTTCCGACGAGCCTGTCTTCACGGCTGCTGGAGGCAGGGAGTTCGTCAGTAGCGGACGCCAGGTGATGAGGGGGCTGACCACGGTGGCCGCATGGCTCGACGGCATGACGGGCCGTAAGAAGGCGGTGGTTCTGATCACTGACGGGTTTCCGTACGCTCTAGACGATCTCGCCCTCGATACCCGTCCCGGGATTGGCCGCATGAATTTGAGCGTCTACGCCGTCGACACGAACCAGGGCGCCGTGCAGACGGCGACCTCACAGTTGACGATGCTCACGGAGAGCGCCGGCGGGTTCGTCGTGATGGACAACGGCGACATCGGCCGCGGCTTCGACAGGATCGTCGCCGAGAACAGCCTCTACTACCAGATGGCGTACTACCCGGTGCACCCGCGCGACGGCAAGTTTCACGCGATCGATGTGCGCGTGAAGCGCAATGACGTCAAAGTGGGAGCGCGGCGTGGCTACACGGCGCCCAAGGGGGATGCGCCGGCGGCACCGGTCACCACCGCCGCCCGGGCATCCTCCCCGACACTCGCGGCGTTGAACAGCCCGATTCCGCTGAGCGATCTCCGCATGCGCGTGGTCGCCACGCCGTTCCGGGCGGCGGCGCAGGCCTCGGTGGTGGTCGGGATCGAGCTCGTGGGTGGCGACCTGCCGCTCGATGCCGGCGGACCCGTGGAGATCTCCTATCTAGCGGTTGATGCGAAAGGCGACGAGCACGGCTTGCGCACCGACCGGTTGACCATGAAGTTCGAGGCGGCCATGCGGACGCGGGCCGAGCAGAGCGGCGTCCGTGTTCTCGAGCTCATGGACTTGCCGCCGGGCCGGTACCGGCTGCATGTCGCGGCACACAACCCGGTCAGCAACCGGTCCGGGTCGCTCATCCACGACCTCGAGGTACCCGAGTTCGGGAAGACGAACTTCGCAGTGAGCGGCGTCGCCCTCATCTCCAAGTTCGGCGCGGCGATGGTCACGGCGCATGCGGACGAACAGATTCGGAGCATGCTGCCAGGGCCGCCGAGCGCCACGCGGACCTTCTCTCAAGACGACGAGATCGCCGTATTCGCCGAGGTGTACGACGACGGCGCGGCGCCGCCGCATCAGGTCGAGGTCGTGACCACCGTTCGATCGGCTGACGGCGACGTCGTGTTCGAAAACGCCGAGGAGCACGAGTCCAGCGAGCTGCAGGGAGCGCGGGGCGCATACCGTCACACCACCAGGATCCCGCTCTGGACCTTCAAGCCAGGGAACTACTCCTTGAGCCTGGAAGCGAGGACGAGCCTGGATGCGAACCTCGAGGTATCGCGGCACGTCCCGTTCACGGTGACGGCGGCCGAACCGGCGCGCTAGACGTCACCGCCGTTCAGCGTATTGTCTCCTCCGTACGCACCTGGAAGCGGCGGAAGCGACTGTAAGTGGCAACGCCCCGGAACGTAGGCCCCCTAACAACGGACGGCGGGGTTACGTACGACTCTCGCACCTCGCTCGGGACGTGCATTTGAAGCTCGTCATCCCACCGATAGGTCGTCACGATTTCGCGACTGTCCCGTTCCAACCTCAGGAGGAGCTCTGTCTTCAGGACGCGGCCGGTCGGCTCCTCAATCCAGATGCGGCCGCGAGAGGTGAGGTTTTTGTCTGCGCCCGTCCTGAGAATCGTGGGCCGTTGCCGCTCCTCGAACCTGACCGTGCTGACGTTGGGCCCCGCGCCGCTGTCGCCGTCGCCGCGTTGGAAACGAAACCGTGGTCGGAAGACCGCTTGAAGAAATCCCAGTGCAACGAAGGGATCGGTTTCGATATGGGCGAGGTGGTACCCGGCGCTCGCCTCCGTGATCTCGCGCGCCCGGCGCACGACGTCAGGGGGTGCGTCGCCGAACAGCCTGACCAGACGATCGGCCTGGCTCGTGTCGCGCACGGCGCGACCATCAACTTCGAACACGTCGCGAAACGACATCCGGCCGTTCAGTCCGGGAAAGGTCACCAGGAGGAAGTCCGAACGCAGGACCCGCGTCTGTTTCGTTGGTTCCCCGCGCCATTCGGCTTCCTGTAGATAGTGCTCTTCGGCGACGACATTCGCGAACTGCTTGAAGAATTGGTCAACGTAGGTGCTGGCCCGATCCAGCAGCTGCTCGAGAGATCGGGCTCTGCGCGTCAAGCGTGCACGGCGCCGCGCAGAGCGCCAAGAGAGCAAGAACAGCTGCTGCACTCGTTACGGACCGCATCGCGACTCAGTTAGGATACCAGGGCGGCCAACAGGATCGCCAAGCAGCCGGCCGAACGTCGCGTCATTGCACCCTCCTCCGAAGTTCCGGCAGTATACGACCGGTGTTTTTCACCGACCCGTGGTTTCTGCTGGTCGTCCTGCCGGCGATTCTCGCCGCGTACTTCCTGGTGCACGCGGTGTCGCCGGCGGCGAGCGCCTGGCTGCTTCTGGCCGCCAGCGCCGCGGTGGTCGCGCGCTACATCGACGACCCGCTGGTCGTGGCGGTCGTCGGCTGCCACACGATCGCCTGCAGTGTCGACGTGCGGCGCGGCGTGGCGATCGTCCGCCGGCCCTGGACGGTCGGCGCTCTACCTGGTGCAGTTTCCGCTGCTCGCCGGCGGCCCGCTGGTCCGCTACTCGGAGTTCAGCGGCCAGCTGGCGCGGCGCAACGTCGGGCATGGCGGCCTTCGCCTACGGCGTCCGGCGCGTCGTCACCGGCCTGGTGAAGCTGCTGCTGATCGCGGACGTCCTCGGCGCGGCCGATCGATCGTGTCTTCGCGCGCCGGTGGTCAAGACGACCGCCGATGCCGCCTGGTTTGCGGCGGCGTGCTTCGCGCTCCAGGTGTATTTCCGGTTCTCCGGCTATGCCGACATCGCGATCGGCGTCGGACGCATGCTCGGCTTCCGGTACCCCGAGAACTTCCGCCGGCCGTTCACGGCCGATTCCCTCCGCGAGTTCTGGCGCCGCTGGAACGTGACGCTGATCACCTGGCTGCGCGACTACCTGTCGCTGCCGATCGCCGGCCAGGATCGCCCGACGCCCCGCCTCTATCTGAACATCGTGCCGGCTTCTGCCTGATCGCGCTGTGGCACCGCATCGGCTGGAGCGCGATCGTCTGCGGCGTCTTCTTCGGCACGCTGCTCGCCATCGAAGGCGTCGGGTTCCACGACGTCGTCCAGAGATGGCCGCGGCCGCTGCGCCATGTGTACGTGCTGCTGGTCGTCACCGTCGGATGGATGCTGCTGCGCGCCGACAGTCCCGCCGCGGCGCTGTCGTTCGCGTCGGTGATGATCGGAGCGACCGGCGCCGCCGGCTCGACCGTCGAGTCTACCTCACCCCGATGATGTGGATGGCCCTGACGCTGGCCTTCATCGGCGCCGGGCCGCTGGTCCCGTGGATCAGCCGCTGGCGCGTCTCGGTCGACGCCGGCACGACCTCGCTGCTGATGATGCTGGCCGCGACGGGCGTGTTCATCTGGCGGCCAGGGGCGATCGTGCTGCAGGCAATTAGGAATTTGGAATTAAGAATTAGGAATTCGTGAAGCGGAGGACACGGAGAGAGTCGAGACGAGGATCTTCTTCGCGTCTTCGAGACTTCGTGGTTGCATTCAGCTCGTCGCGGCAGTCAGTCGCCGCGCGTTAGGGCGTAGATGTGTTCCACGCACGGCTGTCCTCTGAAGACTGCGGCGACGGTATTGACCCTTCGCATGCCGACACGCTCCAGCAACCGCAGGGCCGGCAGATTCCGCGCGTCGGTCACGGCCACGATCTGCGCAACAGGCGCATGATCAAAGGTCAGGCGGATGGCCGCCTTCACGGCATCGGTCCCGAACCCCATTCCCTGCGCCGCGGAAGCCAACGTAAACCCGACTTCTGCCGACGTTCCGTCTTTCGCCACGCAAATGCCCAATCGCCGATGAGCCGTGGTGCGGCAGTCGCATGCCGCAATGGCGAGTTGGATCCACTGTCCCTGTGGAAACAACGCGATGCCGCTCATGTCGGTGATGAACTGCGCCGCATCTCGATCGGACTGAGGCTCCCAGCCTTGGTACCGCCCGACGTTCGCGTCCTGCCGATACGCCTGGAAGGTTGGAAGATCGGCAAGCACCAGGCGTCGCAGCGAGACACGGCCATACGCCAGAGGAAGCGGGTCGCTCTGGGCCGGCTTCATTTCGTTTTCGCGGTTCCGTGCTTGATTTGTCGTCAGACGGTCAGTTGCCCAGTGCGAGCGCGACGATCTCGGCGCGAGCCCCGCCGCCGGTGGCCATCGCGATGTACTGCCTGCCGCCGTGGACGTAGGTCATCGGCGTCGACGGCCCGAGTGACAGCTCAATCTTCGCGATCTCCTTGCCGGTCTTCTTGTCGAAGGCGCGCAGCGACGGCGGTTCGCGCACCGCCTGTGGTCCGCCGAGCTGACCGCCGCGATGGCCGATGAGCAGCAGCGTGCTGGTGAGCAGCGGATAGCCGCGGCCGCCGCCGAGCGGCGGCAGGTTGAGCGCTTTCAAGAGCGGATGCGTGCGGGGGCCGTCGCCGAGCGGCACCTGCCAGGCAATGGTCCCGGCGTTCATGTCGTAGGCGGTGATGCGGCTGTAGGGAGGCTTCACGAGTGGCAGGCCGTCGAGCGTCGGCATCACCGCCTGACCATTGCGCCGGAGCCGCATGTTGCTTTTCGATGCATCGGGCGGCGGGCCCAGCTGGACGAGGAACGGGCTCGTAATCGATGGCACGTAGAGCATCGCCGTCGCCGGATCGAACGACGCGCCGCTCCAGTTGCCGCCGCCGCCGTTGGCGGGCAGCTGAATCGTCCCCTCCATCGACGGCGGCGTGAACAGCGGACCGCGAACGTACGGCTTGATCAGGTCGAGCGCCCGCGCCTTGATCTCCGGCGTGAACGCAATCACGTCGGCGTCGACGAACCCCTGATGATCGAAGGCCGGCGGCCTGGTCGGAAACGGCTGCGTCGGCGACGTCTTTTCGCCGGGGACCTTGGTCTGCGGGACCGGGCGCTCCTCGATCGGCCACACCGGCTGGCCGGTCCGGCGATCGAACACGTACACGAACCCCTGCTTGCTGATCTGCATCACGGCATCGATCCGCCGGCCATCCACCGTGATCGTGCCGAGCGTCGGCGCCGCAGGGAAGTCGTAGTCCCACAGTCCATGGTGCACCGCCTGGAAATGCCAGACGCGCTTGCCGGTCGTGGCGTCGAGACAGACGAGGCTTTCCGCGAACAGGTTGTTGCCGAGGCGATGGCCGCCGTAATAGTCGTTGGTCGGCGTGCCGAACGGCAGGTACACGTAGCCGAGCGCTTCGTCGACGCTCATCAGCGACCAGACGTTCGTATTGCCCGTGTATTCGGCGGCGTTGCCTTCCCAGGAATCGTTCCCGTACTCGCCCGGCTGCGGCACGGATCGGAACGTCCACAGCCGCTTGCCCGAGCGCACGTCGAAGCCGCTGACGTCGCCGCGCACCATCTCCTTTTGCTGCGGTCCGTCGGAGATCCCGGCGCCGGAGATCACCACGTTGCGCACGACGACCGGCGCCGAGGTGACGGTGTAATTCCGGATTCGTTCGACGAAGGCGAGCCGTTCGGTGAGATCGACGCGCCCGCCCGTGCCGAACGCGGGTCGAGCTTGCCGGACTTTGCATCCACCGAGATCAGGTAGGCGTCGTGCGTGCCAGCGAACAGCCGCTCGACGGTACCGTCGGTCCAGTACGAAAGACCGCGGTGAAGGAACCCGAGATTCGTCGGCCGGCCGGCCTTCCACGTTTCAGGATCGAATTGCCAGATCGTCTTGCCGGTGCCGGGATCGATCGCCGCGATGACGCCGAGACCGGTGAAGGTGTACATGACACCGTTCGCCATCAGCGGCGTGTCCTCGTAGGTGCCCGGCTGCGCCTGGGGGTTCGCCGCCGCGATCGCGTTGTCGGGCGAGCTCCATCGCCACGCCTCGCGCAGTTGCCCGACGTTCGCCGCGTTGATCTGATCGAGAGGCGAGTATTTCGAGCTGCCCGGCGTCGCCGCCGTAGAAGCGCCATTCGTTCGATCCGCCCCGCTGGGCGTCGGCCACGCCAATGCACGGACGCCGCGATGATGCTGGCGATGATCGCTCGTCGCATGCGTGCACTCCTTCGGGGCTCGGTGCTCGAGGCTCGGGACTCGGATCGGGATTCGGGACGAGCGTAGCTTACACGTAAGGGAGGATTTTTACCGGCGCGCCGCCGTGCCGGTCGTCTCGGCAGGTTCCGAGCAAATTCGCGGATCGCGGCCGCGGTCTCGAGCGAGAAGACGAAGTTCATGCCGCGCTGAATGCCTGCGGCGATCTGCAGCGGCGTGAAGCCGTCCTTGTTCGGCCGGTTCCAGATCTCGGCCTGGCGCTCCGGCCGTGCCCAGGAATCGAACGACCGCCGGCAGATGCTTGTAGGCGGCGCCGTGCATCGCGGTATTGCCGGTCGCGTCGACCGCGTTCACGTCCGCGCCGAGCGCCAGCGTCATCTTGATCGCGTCGAGCGCCTCGGCTTCGGTGCCCGGCTCCTCGCCGGGCAGCGCACTGCCGACTCCGGCGGCGACCATCAGCGGCGTCGTCCCGTCGGCGGTCGCCGATGTTCGGGTCGGCCCCGAGCTCGATCGAGCAACCGCATCAGCTCGAGGTCGGCGGTGCGGGCCGCGAGGAAGAACGGCGTCGCGCCGACGAAATTGAGCTGCGATGAGCCCACTGGCAGGCGTCGTGTGGTGACCTTCGCGTTGACGTCGGCGCCGTGCGCGACGAGCGCCTTCACGAACTCGAGGCTCGTCATGTTGCCGGAGCCCTGCGGCGGCGGATCGTTGCTGCCGGCTTCGCCCATTTTCCGGACCCACGACGCGAGGTGAAGCGCGGTCCATCCACGAGGTGCCGCATTGGGATTGGCGCCCCGGTCCAGGAGGTACGCCGCCAGCTCGAAATGAGCGTTGCTGGCGGCCAGCAGGAAGGCGTCGAGGTTCGCCTGGCGTTGCTCGCGCGCCACGCCACCGGCCGTCTCCGCCGAACTCACCGCGAGCGACTCGTCGAGTCGAGATCCCAGATCGAGCAGCGTGCCGACCGCGCGCCGGTGCCCCTCGCGGGCGGCGAACAGCAGCGGGGTGAAGCCATTCTTCGAGCGGGCCGCGAGATCGGCGCCCTTCGCGACGAGCGCGCGTATCACGTCGTCGTGTCCTTCCGCAGCGGCCCACATCAGCGCCGTCTGCGCGCGCAGGCTCTCGCGCGCGTCGACCGCTGCCCCGCGCGCCAGCAGCGCCTCGACGGCGCCGACGCTGCCCGACCGGGCCGCCAGCATCAGCACGGTTTCGCCGTCCGACTGCTGCGTGTTCGGGTCGGCGCCCGCCTCGAGGAGCAAACGGACGATCGCGGCGTGGCCCCCGGTCGCGGCCAGCGAGAGTGGCCGCACGCCGTAGCGGTTCGCGAGCGTCCACGCGCGCGCCGGCCCGCACGAGCGCGTCGGCAATCTCGACGTCGTCCCGATAGGCCGCCCAGTGAAGCGCAGTCGTGCCGTCAGCCTCCAGCGTATTCACGTCGGCGCCGCGCTGCAGCTCGACCCGTACGCCGGCAACGTCGCCACGCCGCGCGGCGTCGATGAGCGGCGTCGCTGCGGCCGCGTCGTGAGCGGCCAGCAGCGTCCAGGCGGGCGAGCGCGACGGCGAGCCCAGCGTTTCACAGCGACAACGGCTCCGAGATGACCCCGGCCCGGCCGGTGCTGTCGACGAAGTTGTCGAGATGCACGCCGACGCCATCGAGCAGCGTGAGATGCAGGTTGGCCAGCGGCGTCTCGTCCGGATACCTGAGGTGATAGCCGCCTTTCACGCCGCCGATGCCGCCGCGCGCGACGACGATCGGCAGGTTGCGATGATCGTGGATGTCCGGATTCCCCATACCGCTGCCGAACAGGTACGTCGAGTGATCGAGAAGCGTACCGTCGCCGTCCGGCGTGGCCGCGAGGCGCTCGAGCAGGTATGCGAAGAGCGACACGTGATACGCGTTGATCTTCGCGAGCTTCGCCAGCTTCTCGGGGTCGTTCGTGTGGTGCGACACCGGATGATGCGGCTCGGGGACGCCAATCTGCGGGTAGGTGCGCGTGCTGCCTTCGCGCGCCAGCTGGAACGTCACGATTCGCGTCATGTCGGTCTGCAGCGCGAGGACCTGCAGATCGCACATCAGCTTGACGTGATCTTCCCATTCCGCGGGGATGCTGGCCGGCCGCTTCAGTGCCGGCAGCGGCGATTCCACCGATTGCCGCTCGGCCTGCTGAATCCGCCGCTCGACCTCGCGCACGGCGTCGAGGTACTCGCTCATCCGCCGGCGATCCGCGGCGCCGAGCCGGCCTTCCAGCCGCGCCATGTCGTCGAGGACCCAGTCGAGAATGCTCGCGTTGCGGCGCAGTTCGGCGCGGCGCGCATCCGGCGTGCCGCCGTCGCCGAACAGCCGCTCGAACAGCGTTCGGGGGTCCGCTTCGCTCGGCAACGGCGCGGTCGCCGATGCCCACGACAGGTTGTTCTGATACACGCAGGCGAAGCCGTTGTCGCAGTTGCCGACCTGTGCGATCAGGTCCGTGCCGATCTCGAGCGACGGAATCGGAGTGTCGCCGCCCACCTGCCTGGCGGCGATCTGGTCGACCGTGACCCCCAGCTCGAAGTCGCTCCCTTCGGTCCGCTTCGCGCGGGCGCAGCTCAGAAAGGCCGATCCCGCCGTGGCATGGTTGCCGCCGGCGACGGCGGAATTCCGCACCTCGAGGCCGCTGACGACGGTCAGGTCATCGAGATACGGTGCGAGCGATGCCAGCGACGGCGACAGCTCGGTGATGCGCCCCTCGGCCTTTGGGCGTCCACGGCACCGGGTTCATGCCCATCGGGATGTAGACGAACCCGAGCCGGCGGACCGGCCGCGCGGCCGTCTGCGCCATCGCCGTGAGCGCCGGCACCATCGCATCGAGCAGCGGCAGCGCCACGGCCGCCGTCATCCCTCGCAGAAAGGTCCGCCGGGGCAGCGCGAGCTTGCTCAACATCATGGCTCTTCAGTCTCCTGTAGGCCGGGACTGGCAGGCCCGGCGGATCGGCGGACCTGAACAGCGTCCGCCCTAGCATTCTCAACTCACTGTGCGCCGGCGCCGTCGACGCTCGCTCTCGCCGGCGCGCCTCATCTGAAACGGCGCACTTCGCACAATCGCTCCCACGAGAGCGGAGAAGCGGTAGCCATCGGCAGCGGCCTGGCGATGGATCGCGCGCACGGCGGGCGCGTCGCCGTAGGTGACGCCGCGGCCCAGCGCATACGTCATCAGCTTTTCAGCGAGCGTGCCGACGAACACATCCGGCCGCGCCAGCAGTGCCTGCCGCAGTCCGTCCACGCCGTCGAAGGCTTCGCCGCCCGGCATGCTCCCGGACGCGTCGACCGCCGTCCCGTCTTCGCCGCGTGTCCGCCAGCGGCCGACGGCGTCGAAATTCTCGAGAGCGAGGCCAAGCGGATCGATGCTGCGATGGCACGCCGCGCAGACCGCGTTGCTGCGATGTTCCGTCATCAGCTCGCGCATCGTCTTCGCGCCGCCGCCCGATCCGTTCTCCTTGAGCGGCGGCACGTTCGCCGGAGGCGGAGGCGGCGGCGTGCCGAGGATGTTCTCGAGAATCCATTTGCCGCGCCGCACCGGCGACGTGCGCGTGGAATGCGAGGTGACCGTCAGGACGCTGCCGTGGCCCGAGCAGACCGCGGCGTTCGCTGTCCTGGTCGGCAGCGCGACGCGGCGGAACCGGTCGCCGTAGACGTTCGGCACGTCGTAGTGCCTGGCCAGCCGTTCGTTCAGGAACGTGTAGTCGGCGTCCAGCAGCGTCGAGCACGCTGCGGTCGTCCTGGACGATGCTCTGGAAGAACAGCTCGGTCTCGCGGCGGAATGCCTGCCGCAGGTTGTCGTCGAAATCGGGATACAGCCGCAGGTTGGGCACGGCCGCGGCGAGATTGCGCGAGATACAGCCACTGGCTGGCGAAGTTCGTGGTGAGCGCATCGGCCCGCGGATCGGCGAGCATCCGACGCACCTCCGCGTCGAGCACGGCCGGCTCGCGAAGGCGGCCGCGCTCGGCCGCGTCGAGCAGCCGATCGTCGGGAATGCTGCTCCACAGGAAGAACGACAACGCGCGAAGCCAGCTCCAGATCGGTGATGCGATAGCTGGCGCCTGCCGCCGTGCCGGACGGATCGCGCTCGATCCGGAACAGGAACTCCGGGCTGGTCAACATCGCCCGGAGCGCGACCTCGATGCCGGCGTCGAACCCGCCTCCGCGCGCGCCTGCGTCGAAGAGCTCGAGCGGCACCGCGATATCGTGGTCCGTGACCGGACGCCGGTACGCGCGGCGCGCGGTCGCCGACACGATCCGCCGGGCGCAAGCGGCCTCGTCTGCGCGCGCCGCCGGCCGGCAGACGAAGATGCGCTGACGGCTCGGCACTCGACCCTCGACTGCGGTCGATCCGGCTTCGAAGGGTCCCCGACAGCGCCGGCGTCGAATGGCCCGGTGATGGAAAGCGTGTAAACGGCCGGCGTCAGCCGCGGATGCCGGTTCATGTTGAAGTGCGCGTCGTACGGCTGGCGCTCGGTCTCGACGAACGCGCCGTTCTTGCGGAGAAACGTTGCGCCGACGTCATGAGGTCCGGCGCTGACTCGCGTGCGAAGCTGCAGGTGCTTGTCGACGCCTTCGTCAGCGTAGTAGTCGCCCATTCGGTTGCGATTCGGCGTCACCGTGAACAGCTGGAGACGTTGACCGTCGAGGATCACTTCGACCTGGTGCGGCTCGTTCAGCCCCTCCACGTTCTCGTTCCGGTTCCGCATCAGGCGGACCTGGATTTCGTACTCGCCGTCGCGCGGAAACGTGTGTCCGCACGAGGGTGCCGCCGCGCGTGCCGAACGGCAGGCCGTCGACGTGCTCTTCCTGCGTCAGGTCGGGCGGCAGCGTCACCACGCGCACCGCCGGCGCCGGCAGGGGACTGCCGACGGCCAGGCGAGTCACTTTCTGCGCGGCCGTGAGATAGCGTTCGACCAGCGTCGGCGAAAGGCCGACTGCGCTCACGTTGTCGAAGCCGAAGCTCGCGTCGTCTTTCGGCAGCAGCTCGGTGACATCGACGTCGACGCGCGAAGAGGTCGCGGATCGCGTTCTGGTACTCGGTGCGCGTCAGCCGGCGGAAGGTATCGGTACGGCCTGGATCAGGAGTAGTTGCCGCGCGCCGATCGAGCTCGCCTTCCAGATACGAAAGCAGCTGTTCGTAGCCGCGTTCGTCCGGGACGCCGCACGCCGGCCGGCGGCATGGCGCGCGTGCGCAGCTTCCGGACGACCTTCTCCCAGAGCTCGGGATTCTGCGAGACGCGAGCCGGGTCGACCGTGTCGAGCGCGAGCTCGCCCGCCCTGGTGCGATCGTTGTGGCACGTGACGCAGTACTGATTGAGGAGAGTTCGCTCGCTGGATGCGGAACCGCCCGCCGCAGGCGACGGTGTCTGCGGTTCGACGGCATGGACGAAGACGCCTGCGGAAAGCACCGCGGCCGTCCCGTCGCGAACGCCAGCCTGCGCACACTCATCTGTGACTCCCGCGAACCGTCATATCCTACACGCCCCGGGTGCCGGCCGGGTCGACGATCTTGCTCCGGATTGTGCGGTTTAGCGGGAATTTTGCGATGCGCTTGACGGTGATTGTCGCGATCCTCATCGGTCTGACCGTTCTGGCAAGCCCAGCGGTCCACTGCCGACGGCGTCTACGCTCCGGCCCAGGCCGAGCGGGGTCGCGCGACGGTATGCCGCCAGCTGTCAGGGCTGCCATGCTGCTGACCTGTCTGGCGGCGTCGGCAGCGCGCTGAAGGGAGAGCAGTTCAAGCGCGACTGGGGCGGTCTGCCGCTCGCCCGATTGTTCGAACGCATCCGGACGATGCCACCCAGTGCGCCGCCGCAGCCTGAGGACGCGGCGGTGGAACTGCTGGCGCACATCCTCGCGGCCAACGGCTTTCCGCCGGGAGAGACGCTCTCGATCGAACGGCTTGACGACATTCGTTTTCAGTCCGGCGAACGATCGGACGCCGTGCCGGATTTCGCGCTCGTGCAGCTCTTCGGCTGCATCAGAAGCAGGACGCCAGGCGAGTGGCTCGTCACCAGCGCGACGGCGCCTGTTCGCACCACGAATCCCGAACCCTCTCCGGAGGATGAGCGACTGCGCCACGCAGTCCAGCCGCGGTGACGCCATGTTCCGCCTCTTGAATGCCTTTCCGAGCCCCGCCAAGCTGGACGGGCATCGGGCCGAGGTCAAGGGGTTCCTGATTCGCGGCTCTAGCGACGCGATCAACGTCACAGCGCTGACCAGCGTGGCGTCTTCCTGCCCTTGAAGCGACCGCGAACCGCGTAACTGGGAGCTCAGCCGGACTATTCTGGCACCCGCGTTGCGTCTGATTTCTGGCGTGCTACACAAAGCCAGCAAGCTTAGGGGAACCGCCGTGCAGGCAAGCGACGGCGAAGTCGGAACGGTGCAGGACCTGTACTTCGACACCAGCAGTGGCGAGTGAAGTACCTCGTCTGTGAAAACCGATTCCGGTGCGCCGCAAGATGTCGTTCTGATTGCGCCGTCGGCGGTCCGCGCGCCGTGGAATACGGCGGAGGTGCCCGTGTCGCTCACGCGCGATGAGGTCAGCAGGAGCTCGCCCGAAGTGCTGCCGTCCGATCGTCATCTGATGAGCTCGAGTGAGCTGAACGGGTTCCACGTCCAGGCGACGGACGGCGAGATCGGGCACGTCGACGACGTCCTCGTCGATGAGGACAACTGGAACATCCGATACGTCGTCCTCGACACGAGCAACTGGATTGGGGGCAGGTCGGTCGTCATCTCGTCGCGTGTCTTGAAAGATGTCGATCTGCCCGATCGGATCGTCCGCGTCGACGTGACTCGCGACGACGTCCGGCGCAGTCCGGCAGCTCGATTCGATCGAGATCGGACCGGCCGAAGACGCGCCGCCATTTGCGATTATCTGACCGGGTGCCTGGTGCCTGGGTGCTGGGTGCGGGTGCCAAGTGCCTGCACCGGCACATTCGCCTCGCACTAAGCACGATGGCACCCTGGGACGTCGCACTCAGCACCCGGCACCTAGCCCCCGCCACCCACTGGGCAACTTTGAGCAGACGCGACATCGCTGACTTTCCTTTGAAGGGGAATTAGACACCGTCGGCGACCGTTCAGATTCGACAAGTTGAAGATCCGACGGACCGACGCCGAAAAGCGTAGGGCGGGCCTCTTTGGCCGCCGAATCAGGAGGGGAGCACGTGATATCGCCCGGCAACACCGACGTCGATGCCCTCGCCGGCAAGACCGTCGCCCTCGTGGGGCTGCATGCTGACGACACCGCGGCGATCGTCCACGCGCTCGAGCGGGCGCACGCCGTCGCCTGCGTGCTGAAGGAGGGCGACTCGGTTCCGGTGCCCAGCCAGGGCCCCGTGTTCGACGTCGTTGCGATCAACGCCGCCCTCGACTGGGATGCCGAAGGGACCGACATGGCGGTCCTGTTCGTCGGCGACCCGCGCACGATTGCGCGCTGGACGCCTGCCCTGCACGATCAGGCGCACGATTTTCTCATCGCGCCGTGCGACCCGGACGAGTTCCTGCTGCGCGCAGGACGGCTCGTCGCGATTCACTGATTCCCAGCGGCTTCGCTCTGAGACACCACAAAGGACACGAAACTTGTGTCCCGCCTGGCGTGCTTTCGCACACGCAGTGGGCGGGCGCCCAGCGGGAATGGATAAGGTGTAAAGTGAGACCCCAACCGCGCGAGCATAGCGGACCGCACGACGAACCCCGAG
Source organism: uncultured Acidobacteriota bacterium (assembly GCA_963825245.1). Taxonomy (GTDB): domain Bacteria; phylum Acidobacteriota; class Vicinamibacteria; order Vicinamibacterales; family CAVVIG01; genus CAVREM01. The sequence continues at coordinate 53,811 of CAWGSJ010000002.1, read as the reverse complement.
GGATACGCTCGACAATGTCGGGGAGGTTCAGCCGTGACGAAGATCATGTCGCTTGCGGGTACTGTCCTGGTCGTAGTTGCCGTCTGGGCCGCAGCCGGACACTCCACGACGTCGCAAGTCCCGCTGCCCATTCACGAAACAGTCGTCTATAGCAGCATCCAGCCGGCGAACTGGGACTTGTACGTCTTCGATCGCCCCGGTGCAACGCCTCGCCGGCTGACGATGGATCCGGGCCTCGACTACAGTCCGGCGTTCTCCCCCGACGGGCGCTGGATCGTTTTCACGTCGGAGCGCAACGGCAGCCCCGATCTCTACGCGCTCGACCTTCAGAATCCCGCCGTGCCAAGACAGCTCACGAAGAGCCCGGCGATGGAAGACGCGGCGGCTTTTTCCCCCGATGGACGTCGATTGCTGTTCGTCAGCACGGAGAATGGCAATCCCGACATCAGCGTGATGCCGTTTGCGCCCGAGGCCCCCGACTCGGCGGCAGGCAAGGCCGCAAACCTGACGCGCCACCCCGCCGGAGACTATCAGCCGGCCTTCTCACCCGACGGTCAATGGATCGCATTCTCGAGCAACCGCGACACGCCTGGAGCTTCAGCCGCGTCGACCGGGGTGGCGGGAACCTACCAGGCCAGCGATGTGTACGTCATGCGTGCCGATGGGACGGGGGTTCAGAGACTGACCCGCCACGAAGGCTGGGATGGGTCGCCGGCCTGGACGCCGGATGGACAGGCCATCGTGTTCTATTCGGAGCAGGATGGCGAACCACGGATCTTCCGAATGAACAGAGATGGCACCGCATCTCAGGCAACCAGCACCAAGGGTGAAACGGCGCTGTCACCGACGTTCGCGCCAAATGGTCGTCTGAGCTTCACCGTTCGTCGCAACGGCCGATGGACGATCGTCTCGACTCGGCCGGACGGGTCGGACCTCCGCGTCGAGAGCGACACCGCCCGCGACTATTGGGCGCCGGCGTACGATCCGTCGTCTGGACGCATCGTCTGTTACGGAGCCAGGTCCTACCGACGAGACGTCACACTTCGAGACCGATCTTCCGGGACCGTTCCTTGCGCACACTTCTCCCCGAGTCGATCTGCCCGACCGGACCCTGTCGTTGTATGCCGTCCGCGGCTATATCCCGGCGCTCAGCCCGGATAGCTCCGAGGTGGCCACCGGCGAAGCCTTTTCGCGCCTGGTGATCTCGCGGCTCGATGGTTCGCGCAAGCGAACGATCTTCGACCGCGTGAAAACTGAACGATATCGCGGGGAAAATTCCGCATGGGGTCCTGCCTGGTCCGGGGACGGCGCGTGGCTCGCCTTCGGCGTGGGCGCGCCGTTTGGGGCGGGCTCCGAGAAGGTCGACATCTGGAAGAGCCGTCCCGATGGCAGCCAGGCCGTGAACCTCACGCCCGATTCGCCCGCCAATGATGCCTGGCCGGATTTCTCCCCGGACGGTCGCCGCATCGTCTTTCGAAGCGCACGTGACGGCAACCAGGAGATCTACCTGATGAATGCCGACGGAACCGACGTGCGCCGTCTGACGCAGCACGAGGCCACCGACACGATGCCAGCCTTTTCTTCGCGCGGCGACCGGATCGCGTTCACGTCGCTGCGGGATGACGACTATGAGATCTACATTCTGCAGCTCAACGCGGATGGGAGCCCCGCTCAATTGGAGCGGGTCACCAACACTCCCGGTCGCGACATGCACCCGAGATTTTCTCCGGACGACAGGTGGCTGTTGTTTACGTCGCAGCGTGGCGGGCTGAATGACGAGCTGCCACTTTTGAGGGTGATGTTTCTGCCTCAACCCTACGGCGAATTGCACGCGATCCGCCTGGAGGACAAGGCGGTGTTTCGCCTGACTCACGACAAGTGGGAGGACGGACCGTCGGCGTGGAAACGATGATCCCGCCAACGCCTTCGTCCCATTCCTTCAGTCGGCAACGGTCAATCGCCTCGCGACCACGCCGCTCGCAGCCAGCCAACGGGCGGCCGCTGTGCGACGCTTTCAGGGTCGCCCGACCAGCGTCGCACCGGCCAGCTGCGCAACTGCGGCGAGCGTCGTCTGCGCGGCGTTGAGGCCCAGCCTGAAGTCCTTGTCCGAAAACGTGGTGTAGAGATCGGTGGGCTGGTGCCAGTGCGGATCCCAGCCCGAGCCGATCTGCGTTCCGCGCTCGTTCTCGCGGACCGAAATCGACGCGACGAGATCCTGAAACGACCCCGAGTCGGTATTCGTCATGTGGCTGCCGACCGACGCCGGGTAGTCCGTGCGCGTACTTCTCGTTGGCCACCTGCAGCACCCAGGCGAGCGCTTGCGACTGCGCCGCCATCTTCGAGTTCACTTGAAACTCGACGTTCACGTCGGCTTCCGGTCGCTGCTCGGGGCTCAGTGTTCCGTCAGCTCGCGGCATGCCGTGATCGAAGAGCATCATGTCGTGCTGGATGACGCCGAGCCATCGAGGTTCGGGGTAGCGTCGTGAACCCAGCGGCTCCTCCTTGCCTTGCAGATCCTTTCGCTGTGCCGCGTAGGCGGCGCTCCCGTTCAGGCCGGTTTCCTCGTTGTTCCAGAGGATGAAGCGGATCGTGCGATCGGTCGGTACGTCGGGACTGTTCAGGATGCGCGCCAGTTCCATCACGATCGCCGTGCCGGAGCCGTTGTCGTTGGCCGCCTCGCCCCAGCCGTGGCCGTCCATGTGCGCGCTGACGATGTACATCTCGTCGGGCCGCGTGGTGCCGACCTTTGTGCAGTACACCTGCTCGCGCTGGCCGGCGCCACTCGACGGCTGCGAGTTGAGCGCGCGAAGCTTTTCGTCGGGCTGCCGCGACGGATCGGTATTGACGCTGGTCGGGTTCCGGGTTCCCCGGTAGCGTCCGCCGCCCGACGCAGGGCGGGTGGCGTTTCCTCCGGCCGCGCCTGCCGCCGCCGTTCCGCCTGGTGCCGGAGCCGCTGCCGCGGGACGTGGCTGAAACTCATAGCGCAGCCGTTCGGTCGGGCAGCCGTAGCTCTTGAGCTGCGCTTCGATCCAATCGATCGCCGCACGGTTCCTGTCCGTCCCCTCGCGGCGATCGCCGAACGCCGTCAACCCCTTGATCGTCGCCTTGTAATGCTCGAGATCGAGCCGCTCGACGATGGTCTTGACGGCGTCGTCCTGCTGCGCCGCCGCCGGGACAGCCAACCCGGCGGCGAGCACGAAAACGAGCGCGGTTCGTACCGTCATTCGACTACCGACTCTCGACTCTATTTTTGCAACCCGAAGCCGTCGATGTGGACGTCGAGCAGATGGTTGACGCGGACGCCGGCGAGGCCATCGGTTTTCGCCGTCATGCCGGTCTTGGGTGTCGTGTGAACCACGGTGCCGTTGACGACGTACGAAATGTCTTTGGCAGTGACGCGCACTTCGAGCGCGTTCGTCGAGCGGCCGTCGGCGCCGGGCTGCTGCACGGCCTCGTGCTTGGCGCGCTGGACGGGGTGCGTCTGATCGCCGGCGCGATGGATGACGGTGTAGGTCCCGTCCTGGGCAACCATGAAGTAGATGTAGTTCTGTTTCGGTCCGCCCAGATCCTCGCCGCCGAAGACCAGCCCGTAGTAGTTCGTGTGACCGCTCGGCTTGAAGAGGATGAACGTCCCTCGGAGGGTGAAGTTCCCTGTCGCTGTGTTGCTGGGGAGCCAATAGGTGCCCGCGGGGCCGCTGGTGATGTGAAACCCCTTGCCCATTGACACGAACTTCACCTTGGGGTTGTCGTCGGGGTCGTTGGCGTTCGTGCTGTTGTCGACCCGGACCATCCAGCCTTCCGGAGCCTGTGCGGCGAGGGGCACGGTGACCGCCGCGAGGAGCGCGATGAGAAACAAACGTCGAAGCATGATGAATTCTCCTTGAGCGCATTACTTTACGCCATTCGCGGCGAGCGGCGACTTCAGGGGCTTCGTCACAAGCCCGGCCGTGGCATCAGCGTGGCCGGAGCGGAGCTTGCAACCCGCCGGGGGCATGCGAAGCGCCGCTTCTCGGGGCTCGGTACTCGAGGCTCGGGACTCGAAGCTTAGGTCACGCGGCCTCGCGAGGCTCGTAGCTGAAGGTGAGCTTGTCGCCCTCCGCGGCGATGGTGACGGTCCCGCCGTTTTCGAGGTCGCCGAACAGGATCTGATCGGTGAGCGGATCCCGCACTTCCTTCTGAATCACGCGACCGAGCGGGCGGGCGCCGAAGACGGGGTCGAAGCCCTTGGCCGCGAGCCACACGCGCGCTTCAGGCGTCATCGTGATGGCGACGCGCCGTTCGGCGAGCTGCGCCTCCAGCTGCAGGATGAACTTCTCGACGATCGATTCCATCGCGCCCGGCGTGAGCGGCGCGAAGGTGACGATCGCGTCGAGCCGGTTGCGGAACTCGGGGCTGAAGATCCGCTCGATTGCCGCCCTGGAACGGCTCGCCGGCGTCTTCGCATCGTCCGAAAAACCGATCGCGGCGGCGCTCATCTCGCGCGATCCGGCATTGGAGGTCAGGATCAGCACCACGTTTCTGAAGTCGGCCTTCCGGCCGGTATTGTCGGTGAGCGCGGCGTGGTCCATCACCTGCAGCAGGATGTTGTAGACATCGGGGTGTGCCTTCTCGAACTCGTCGAGGAGCACCACGCTGTACGGGTGCGTGCGGACCGCGTCGACCAGCAGGCCACCCTGCTCGAAGCCGATGTAGCCGGGCGGCGCGCCGATCAACCGCGCGACCGCGTGCTTCTCCATGTACTCGCTCATGTCGAAGCGGATGAATTCGTTGCCGAGCTGCAGCGCGAGCTGCTTCGCCAGCTCGGTCTTGCCGACCCCGGTCGGCCCCGTGAACAGGAAGCAGCCGGAGGGTCGCTCGGGCGCTCCCAGGCCGGCGCGCGACCGCTTGATGGCCTGGGCGACCAGGTGGACGGCCTCGTGCTGGCCGAACACCACGCGCTCGAGCGACTCTTCGAGCGTCCGCAGCCGTTCGCGATCGGACGCCGATGCCTGCCGCGCGGGGATGCGCGCCATGCGCGCCGCGATCGGCTCGATGTCCGATGCCTCGACCGGCAGGGTGTCGGGCGAGTTTGGATTCTTCAGGCGGACGACTGCGCCGGCCTCGTCGATGAGATCGATCGCGCTGTCGGGCAGGCGGATGTCGCGCAGATGGCGCGCGGCGAGCTTCGCCGCCGCGTCGAGCGCCGCGTCCGCGTACTTGACGCGGTGGTGGGCTTCGTAGCGGCTGCGCAGGCCGGCGAGGATCCGCACGGTCTCCTCGGTCGACGGCTCGTCGATGACGATTTTCTGGAGGCGGCGGGCGAGCGCGCGGTCCTTCTCGATCTGCTTGAACTCCTCGAAGGTGGTCGACCCGATGATGCGGAGCTCGCCGCCGGTCAACAGCGGCTTCATCATCGTCGCCAGGTCCATCGTGCCGCCGGTGACCGCGCCGGCGCCGACGGTGGAATGAATCTCGTCGATGAACAGGATCGCCCGCGGCCGCGCCGACAGCGCCTTGATGACCGCCTTGAAGCGCTCCTCGAAGTCGCCGCGGAACCGGGTGCCGGCGAGCAGCGCGCTGGTGTCGAGCGCGAAGATCTCGACCTCCTTGAGCGTGTCCGGCACCTCGTCGCCGAGGAGCCGCGTCGCCAGGCCTTCGGCCATCGCCGTCTTGCCGACGCCCGCATCGCCGACGAACACCGGATTGTTCTTGCGCCGCCGCGACAGCACCTCGATGGTGCGTTGCAGTTCGGCGGCGCGGCCGACCAGCGGATCGAGACGCCCGTCCCGCGCCCGCGCCGTCAGGTTGTCGCAGTAGGTCGAGAGCGGATCGCGCGCGGTCGCCGGTTCGTCCTCTCCGCCGCCAGCGCCAGCGCTCTCGCCCGGCGCGCCCGGCGTGATGACCGGATTCTTGGCGATGCCGTGCGAGATGAACTCGAGCACGTCGAGCCGCGTGACGCCTTGCTGCGCGAGCAGGATCGCGGCGTGGGCCTTCGGCTGCTGCAGGATCGCCGCAAGCACGTCCCCGACATGCGCTTCGTCGCGCTGCGCGCTTTGCACGTGCACGACGGCGGTCTGGAGCACCCGGCGGAACGCGGCAGTCTGCTCCGGCTCCCGGTCGCGCCCACGAGGCAGATGCTCGATCGATTCGTCGAGGTAGTCGTTCAGTTGACGCCGCAGCACGGCGGGATCGGCACCGCAGGCCGCGAGGATCCGTTCGCCGTCGGTGTCGTGCAGCAGCGCGTAGAGCAGGTGTTCGAGCGTCAGGTACGCGTGGCGCCGCGACACTGCTTCGCGGTAGGCGATGTGCAAAATGGCCTCGACAGACGCTGAGAACATACTCAGACTTCCTCTACGACCGCTTTCAGCGGAAAACCCGCTCCTCGCGCGAGCGTCTGTACGGCTTCGGCCTTGGTTTCGGCGACCTCCCAAGGATACACGCCCGCGATACCTCGGCCGTTCAAGTGCACGTGCATCATGATCCGGTAGGCTTCCGCCGGCGATCTCTGGAACACCGACTCCAGCACCTCGATCACGAACGCCATCGTCGTGTAGTCGTCGTTCAGCAGCACCACCTTGAATTGGGTGGGCTCCTGCTGCTTCGTGGCCTCGCGTTCCTTGATAGCTGTGTCGGTGCGTTCGTGCGGATCGGCCACGATCACAGAGTAGCGCAGGATGGATACATATAATGAACGCTGGGTGCTGGGTGCCCGGTGCAGGTGCCAGGTGCACATGCTGAGTGCCAGGTGCCTGGTGCTGAGTGCGGGTCGGAGCCCACATGCTGCACCTTGCACCAGCACCCGGCACCAGCACCCAGCACCCTGCACGAGGCACCCGGCACCTAGTACTCGGCACCTCCGACCATGTCGCACGCCTCCAAGTTCGCTCTCTACACTCTCCTCTGCTTCATCTGGGGCTCGACCTGGCTGGTCATCAAAATTGGGTACGGCGGCCTCGGACCGTTCAACGTCGCTGCGATCCGGTTCTTCGTCGCGGGGGTGCTGTGCGCGGGGATCGTGCCCCTGGTCGGCGCGCGCTGGCCCCGCGGCAGGAAGGAATGGCTGCTCGCAGTCTTTGTCGGTGTCGTGCTCTTCGGCGCCGACTACGGCCTCATCTACTGGAGCGAGCAGTTCATCGACAGCGGCCTGACGGCGATTCTCTTCGCGACGCTGCCGCTCATCACGATCCTGGTGGCCCACTGGTACTTGCCGGCCGAGCCGATCACGATGCGGAAGCTTGGCGGAACGCTGCTCGCGTTTCTCGGTGCGGTGGCGCTCTTCGGCGACCACACCCGTCTCGACCCGGAACAGGCGATCCCGATGGCGGCGATCGTCGTCGCCGCAGTCTGTGCCGCCATCGCCGGCGTCGCGACCAAGCGGCACGGTTCGGCGCTGCACCCGGCGTCGCTCAACGCGCCGGCCATGCTCGCGGGCGCGGCGGCGCTGACCGGGGCGTCGATCGCCACGGGTGACGGGTTGCGTGTGCCGCACGACTTGCCGACTGTGGCGGCGATCGGCTACCTCGCCGTCGCCGGCAGCGTCGTGAGCTTTCTTGCGTACTTTTCGCTGCTCAAGACCTGGAGCGTGACGAGCTTGAGCTTCATCAGCGTCTTCACGCCGGCCATTGCCCTCGTCCTCGGCTTCGTGTTCCTCGATGAGCGGCCGACGCCGCTGACCGCTGTTGGCGGCGCGCTCGTGCTCGCGGGAGTGACGTTGGCGCTGACGAAGGGACGGAGAGTCGGTAGTCAGTAGCCGGTAGTCGGTAGTCAGGAGTCAGAGTCGGGAGCCGGTGCGGCGTCGGGTGATTCGAGCCGGCGACTCGCCGCGGCTGCCCCCAAGGACGCGCGGCGCCGGGCGAGGATCGCCTTGGCATCCGGGGCGGCGAGCACCACGGCTTCGAGGTGTTTGCAGAAGTCCTGTTCGTTCGTCGCCTGGCGGAGCTGTTCGAGCATCGGATGGATCTTGCTGAAGGTCCCGAATATTTCGCTGTGGGCGGCGAGAAATGCCGTGGGGTCGATTGCGCCGGTCGTGACGAGCGACGCGGCCATGTCCCAGTAGCCGAGCACCATCCGGAACGACGCGTTGCGCTCGCCGCCCAGGAGTGCCGCGAGCTCGTCGACGGTCTCGGGATTGAAGTCGCGCAGGAACCAGGCGCGCGCGTCGCGCAGGATCGGCTCGCGTCTGAGCTCGAACAGACGCAGGTTCAGCAGCGCGCTCTCGAAGGGCGTCGGCATGCTGCCAAGTGTAGCTGGACCAGGGACTTGGGACTCGAGGCTCGAAGCGGACCTGAAGGTCCGCACTACGACTGCTGTAGTGCAGGCCTTTAGGCCTGCCCGAGCCACGAGGCCCGAGCCCCGAGAAGGAACTACCGGAAATACCAGTGCGCGGACAGTCCGATGCCGACGCCGCCGACGTCGAAGGCACCAAACGCGTCGCGCTTCGAGCGGTAAATGACGTCGGCGCCGACTGCCAGCTGCGGCGCGTTGGCGACCGTCACTTCGGTGCCGCCAAACACCTGATACCCCGTCGAGTTGTCCGACAGAGAGGTGCTGGCACCGGTGAGGCCGGTCGTAAACGTCTGGTGGCGGAAGCTGATGCCCGCGCCCGCATACGGCCGAAGCCACACGAAGTTCGTGATGTAGTCGTTGAACGACACGATCGCGCTCGGTTCGAACTGCAGTGACGTGGCGTGCGAGGTGGCGGCCACGCCTTGCGACTGCCGCGACAGGTCGAACCGCATTCCGACATTGCGCCATTGCCACGCCCGCGCGGTGACGCCGAAGCCGACCGGCGATGCCGCGACCATCCCGCCGCCGATGCCGACGACGTGCGGCACCGGGGTGTCGTACGCGCGCCGCTGACTCGGGCGCGCCGTTCGAAGCGCGACGGGTTGCTGTGCGGCGGCGGCCGCTTTTTCGGGGATCGCTCTCACCGCGTCACCAGCCGCGGCACGGACCTCCTCGGCAGGAGCCGCGTTGGCGATGCGTCCCATCGAGACGTGCAGGAAGCCCACGCCCTCCGGAGTAGATGGCCATGTCACACGGACCCAGCTCCCTAGTTCGCGTGTGACCGGCAACTGCGCGCCGCGCGCGGCATGGCCGATCACCGGGCTGCCGGTGCTGGGCGACTTGTGCACGTCGGCTGACGCGGTGGTCACGGTAATGACCGCGTTCTGGGCGACGACCGTCGCCGGGATCGCCGCGACGACGACGAAGGCTGCCGCTAGGCGACGAAGCATGGTGCACCTCATCTGCAATACGACTTTGACCAGCCGATAACGGTTCTGACATCCGCTGCGGCGGTAAACTCGAAAAAATACGCCGGATGCTTGCCAGGGTCTGAGAAAAGCAAACTCACGGCCGCGGCATTCTTATTGAACCGAGGTGCAAACAAATGCGCAGCGTGTGGCGGCTTTCGCGGGTCATCGCTTCGTGCGCCGTGTTGCTCGCGGCGACGTCCACCGTTCGCGCGCAGGCCCCGATTCCCTTGCTCGAGCGGGCTCGCGGGGCAGAACGCGTCGTGGTCGGCCGCGCCGCCTCTTCAACGTCGGTATGGCAGGTCAACGAGCACGGTGACCGCCTGATTGTGTCCGTCGTGCGAGTGGCGATCGAGGAGACCCTCAAAGGGCCGACGACGGCGGTTCTCGACATCGAGATCGAAGGCGGCACGATCGGCGACCTGACACTTCACGTGTCCGACCAGGCGCCGTTCGTCCCCGGCGAACGCGCCGTCCTCTACCTGCGGCGCACGCCCCGCGGCACGTTCGCGCCTCACTTGCGCGGCCAGAGCCTGTTGAAGGTGGATGCCTCGAACCGTGTGCAAGACAGCTCCCTGACGCTCGCCGACATCCGGCGTGAGCTGGCGGCGGCCAACATCCGGTAGCACTGTCATGAAACCGTTATTCGCATCGTGCGTCGCGACAATGGCCGTCGCACTCATCGTTGGCGTCTTCGGCGGCGTCGAGCCGTCGGCCTACGCCGTCAACGGTTCGACCTGGGCCCAGCCGCAGATGTCGTACCTCGTCAACGCGGTCAACCTGGATCTGCCGGAGCTCTCGGCGGTAAACGCGGTTCGTTCGGGAGCGGATGCCTGGCTGCAGCAGTCCGGCGCGTTTCGCTTCGTCTACGGTGGTTCGAGCTCGCAGACAACCAACACGTTCGACAGCATCAACCTGGTGATGTTTCGCAACGCGTCGAGCGGCTCGGCGATCGCGACGGCTTACTACTGGTCGAGCGGCACCCGCATCGTCGACGCGGACATCGTGTTCTGGGATGGAGCGTTCACGTTTTTCTCCGGCTCGAGCGGCTGTTCCGGTTCCTCGGCGTTCTACATCGAGGACATCGCCGCGCACGAATTCGGCCATACCCTGGGCCTCGGCCATTCGGCGACGGTTGGCGCGACCATGTACCCCTCGGTCTCGACGTGCAACACGGGCAACCGGACATTGGATGCCGACGACATTGCCGGCGTCCGCTCGCTCTATCCGTTACTCGGTCCGGTGGCGCCAACTGGATTGCGGGTGGTGTTATAGGGAAACTGAGGAACTAAGTTCCATAGTTCCTCAGCTTTCTTAATTCCGCCTGAAGATGCCGGCGATGCCGCGGCCAATCTCGCGGAGCACCCCCTGGACGGCTCGCGCCGCCACCTGCTTCAACGATCCCCGGTGGACGGGGCACATGCTCGTCGGCACCTCGTCGCCCTCCTTGAGATATTCCGTATAAACCGGGCAGTCGTCGAGCGGCTTGAGATGCGAGACGCGGCACAACTCGTGGCCCGTGACATCGGGAGGGATCGGGAACTCGCGCACCGGCATCGTTGCCGCCGCGCGCTTCATGAAGTCGGCCCAGATCGGAAGGGCGATACGTGCCGCGTAGGCATCGGGACCGATGGCCGCGGGCTGATCGAATCCGACCCATACCGCGGCGACGAGCGAGGTCGAGAAACCGACGAACCAGGCATCGTGGTAGCCGTCCGTCGTTCCGGTCTTTCCGCCGATCGGCCCGGTGATGCCCATCGTGCGAACGCCTGCCGCGGTACCAACGTCGACGACGTCCCGGAGCATCGTCACCATCTGAAACGCGACCGCCGGGCTGAGGACGCGATCGGTCTGGACCGGCCGGCGCAGGACTTCTGAGCCGTCCGCATCGACGACCGTCACGATGGCGCGCGGCCTGACGACTTCGCCGCCACCAGGAAACACGGTGTAGGCCGCGGCCAGGTCGAGCGGCGACACCAGGCCGCTGCCGAGCGCGAGCGATGGCACGTCGGGAAGATCGCGCAGGCCAACCTCAGAGGCCACGCTGAGCACCGCGCGGCTGCCCAGGCGCTGCTGTAGCAAGGCCGCCGCTGCGTTGTTCGACTCGGCGAGCGCCTTGCGCAGCGTGATTGCCCCAGAACCGTCGTCGCCGTGCGAGACACTCCTCGGGTGCCATTCCGGATCGTTCGGGGCGCTGACGCTATCGAGATCTGTCAGGACCGACACCGGAGAGTAGCCGCGCGCCAACGCCGCGGCGAAGACGAATCGGCTTGAAGGCGGAGCCGGGCTGCCGTCGCGACCTGGTCGCGCGGTTGAACGTACTGCGCGTGTAGTCGGCGCCGCCGACCAGGGCGACGACGTCGCCAGTGTGCGGGTCGAGGGCGACGAGCGCCGCTTCAAGCGTGCGGCGGTTCAGGCGGCGCACGCCGTTCTCGACGGCACGCTCTGCGGCCTCCTGGAGGTTCGGGCGGAACGTGGTCCGCACCTGCCAGTCGGGCGGGTGGTCGCCGCCGAACTCGTTGCGGAATTGCTGACGAAGGAAGTCCTTCGCCCAGGCGCCGCGCGTCTCGACAGGCGACCGATACGGCTGGATCCGCGGCCGCATTGCGGCGGCGGCCGCCTCCTGCGCTGGCGTGATGTACTTCTGTTCGCGCATCCGCCGGAGTACGACGTGACTGCGCTCGAGCGCGCCCTCGTAGTTGTTCCAGGGCGACAGCGTTGACGGCGCGCGCAGCAGGCCGGCGACGAGCGCCGCTTCGGCCAGCGTCAGGTTCTTCGCCGGCTTCCGGTACAGGTGCTGCGACATGGCCTCCACGCCGTAGACGCCGGCGCTGAGGTACATGCGGTTCAGGTACAACTCCAGGATGTCGGACTTCGAGAGCTGGACCTCGATCATCAACGCGATCGCCGCTTCCTTGATCTTCCGTCCGAAGGTACGGACGTTCGACAAGAAGAGCGTCCGGGCGAGCTGCTGGGTGAGCGTGCTGCCGCCCTCGACGCGGCCGCCGCCGCGAATGTCGCGGACGACCGCGCGCGCCAGGCCGATCGGATCGATGCCCGGGTGGTAGGAGAAGCGGTGGTCTTCGATCGCGATCACCGCGTGCTGCAGATCGGGTGCGATGTCGGCGAGCGGCACATCCCGCCGCTGCTCGTCCAGCCGGAACCACGGCTTGCCGTCGGCCGCGTAGAAAACGGTGTCGCCGACGCCGCGGCGCAGGCGGCTGACCGCGACGGTGTAGCGCCCGAGCCACCACACGGTGACGGCTGCGCTCGCGAGCAGGCCCATGACCAGCGCGAACGCGATCCACTCCCAGCGGTTCGTCGGACGCCGAAGAAGACGCCGCATATCTAAGGCTAACGCCAAATCAGGTTATGCTTTGGCCTCTGGTTGATAGACGCCGGACCGCAGCACTCGGCCGGTCCCAGGGCAGGGCGACGTATGAGACGACTTCTCGCGAGTGGTGACGGCCGCCTTCATTCTGCTCGCCGCACCGCGGCCGGATGCAGGCGCGCAGGCGGAACCGGATCTTCGCCCGCGCTCGCGCCATCCACGATCGGGTGATCGCGCTGGACACGCACAACGACATCGAACCCTCCACTTCACGCCCACGTGCAACTACACGATGCGGCTGACGACACAGGTCAACCTGCCGAAGATGAAGGAGGGCGGCCTCGACGTCTCGTTCATGGTCGTCTATGTCGGGCAGCCGAATCCGGCGCAGACGCCGGACGCATTTCAGCCGTCGGGCTACGAACGCGCGTACCGCGAGGCGGTCGCGAAGTTCGACGCGGTGCACGCCCTCACCGAGAAAATTGCCCCGACCGAGATCGAGCTCGCCCTGACGCCGTCCGACGTCCTGCGCATTGCCAAGAGCGGCAAGAAAGTCGCGGTCATCGGAATCGAGAACGGCTATCCCATCGGCACAGATATCCGTCGCGTCAAGGAGTTCTGGGATCGCGGCGGGCGCTACCTGTCGCTCGCCCACAACGGCCACAGCCAGCTGGCCGATTCGAATACCGGCGAAGCGAACAATCAGTGGATGTGGGGCGGGCTGTCACCCCTCGGCAAGCAAGTCATCGAAGAGATGAACCGGTGGGGGATCATGGTCGACGTCTCCCATCCGTCAAAGGGCGCGGTCATGCAGGCGATGGCGTTGTCGAAAGCCCCCGTGATCGCGTCGCATTCGGCCGTGCGGAGGCTCGCGAACGTCAGCCGCAACATGGACGACGAGATGCTGATGGCGCTGAAGACGAACGGCGGCGTGATTCAGATCGTCGGTTTCGCCAGCTACCTCAAGGCCAGCCCGCCGGAGCGCGGTCCGGCGATCACGGCGCTCCAGAGAGCATTCGGCGTGGGGTCCACCGCAGGGCGCGGCGCGTCAGGGCAGACGCGGGCGATACCATCGTGTCCGGTCGAAAAACCTGGTCAACCGACCGCGCCCACGCCCACGAATACGGTCAACCTGGCAGGTCTCACCGCCGAGCGCCGGACGGAGTACGACCGCCGGATGGCGGAGATCAACAGCCGGTGGCCGGCGGCGACCCGCGCGACGGTCAAGGATTTCGTCGACCACATCGACTATGCGGTCAAGCTGATTGGTATCGACCACGTCGGCATCTCATCGGACTTCGAAGGCGGGGGTGGCATCGTCGGGTGGAACAGCGCCGCGGAAACGTTCAACGTGACGCTCGAGCTCGTGCGGCGCGGCTACACCGAGGAACAGATCGGCAAGATCTGGAGCGGAAACCTGTTACGCGTCTGGGGCGAGGTCGAAAAGGTCGCGAAACAGATTCAGGGGCATTGAGACCGAAGGAGAGCGCCATGAGTGTACGTGTTCACGGGGTAATGCTCGCCGCGCTACTGATGCTCTCCGGCTGGCCGTCGGCGAGCGAAGCCCGCGTCGTGCGGTTCGTCGTCGAACAGAAGCGTCCGGTCGCGGAAGGCAAGAGCTTCGGCGACGTCGGGCCGTACGAGCGGCTCGATGGCACGGTCTACATCGAGGTCGACCCGCGCGACCCGCTGAACAAGGGGATCGTGAATCTCGACAAGGCTCCGCGTACGCCGAAGGGCCTGGTCGGCTTCTCGTCGCCGTTCTTCATCCTGAAGCCGGTCGACGTGGCGCGCGGCAACCGGAAGATTTTCTACGGCGTGAACAATCGGGGCAACAAGCTCGACTTTTCGTGGCGGACGATTCTTCCGCGCACCGACCCCGCAACGGCAAGTGCCACCAACAATCCGCTGACCGCCGCCGACTTCGGCGACGCGCTGCTGTTCCGGCTCGGCTACGCGTACGTGGATGCCGGATGGCAGGGCAACGTGGCGCCGGGCAACGACCGCCTCTTCCCGAGCCTGCCGGTGGCGACGGAAGCCGACGGCCGGCCGATCGTCGGTCGCGTCCGCGTCGAGTACGCCGACGCCGAGGGATTCACGCGCCCGCTCGAGGGAGGCGCCGCGTTTCGCGCGTACGAGGCGGCGGACGTCGATCCGGCGCGATCGCACGCTGACGGTCCGCGAGAAGGTGGGCGGTGCGCGTGTTCCGGTGGCGTCCGATCGATGGGCCTTCGGCCGCTGTCAGACGGGCCGGGCGAGCCTCGTGCCGACGCGAACAGACATCTGCCTGTTCGACGGGTTCGCGCCGCGATCGCGTCTACGAGCTGATCTATCCGGCCCGCAACCCGATGGTGATGGGCCTCGGCTACGTCGTCACCCGCGACGTCGCGTCGTTCCTTCGGTATCGAGCTCCGCGACGAGGCGGGCAATCCGAACCCGCTCGCCGGCGGATCGGCCGACACCGGGATCCGGCGCGCGTACGGCAGCGGCATCTCGTCGACCGGGATGTACATGCGCGACTTCCTGTATCTCGGCTTCAACGAGGACGAGGCGCATCGGAAGGTCTTCGACGCCGTCCAGATCACCATCCCCGGCACGCACCGGCTGTTCGCGAACGTCGAGTTCGCCGATCCCAACACCTATTCGCGGCAGGACATCTGGCACGACTCGCTGTCGTACTCGTACCCGCCGCTGACGTTTGCCGTGACCAGCGACCCGATCTCCGGCATCCGGGACGGCATTCTCAAGCGTCCGGCCACCGATCCGCTCGTCTTCCAGGTGGATTCGGCCAACGAGTTCTGGCAGATGAACGCGTCGCTCAACGTCCACGATGGGCAGGGACGGCCGGTTCCGACCCCCGACAACGTTCGCCTCTACTTCGCGTCGAGCTTCCACCACGTGGGCGTGGCCGGACTGCTCAATCCGCCGGGGCAGCCGGGCCTGTGCGAGATGGCGACGCAAGGCAACGGCTGGGCGCCGACGCTGCGCGCACTGCTCATCGCGCTCGACGAGTGGGCGGATCGCGGCGTCGCGCCGCCGCCGAGCAACTACCCGCGGATCGAGGACGGCACGCTCGTCGGCCTCGCCGATCTGCGCGGGGCGTTTCCGGCGGTGCCGGGCGTGCGACTGCCGACCGCGCTGAACGAGCTGGCGCTGCCCGATTTCGGCGCCGGCTTCACGTCGACCGGCGGACGCGTGTCGAAGCTCCCGCCGTCGCTCGGGACGAAGTACCAGGTGCTGCTGCCGAAGCCCGATCGCGACGGGCTGGATGTCGGCGGCATCCGGTCGATCGAGGTCTCGGCGCCGACGGCGACGATTACCGGCTGGAACGTCCGCGCGACCGGGCGCAGGCCCGACGATCTGTGCGGGTTGACCGGCGCGACGATCCCGTTCGCGAAGACGAAGGCGGAGCGCGAGGCCAGCAAGGATCCGCGGCCGTCGCTCGAAGAGCGGTACGGCAGCAAGGACGGGTTCGTCCGCGCCGTCGAGGACGCCGCGCGCCGGCTCGTCAAGGAGCGCTTCCTGCTGCAGGAGGACGCGGACCGCTACCTGCAAGCCGCCCGCGTTGCCGACGCGCTGTTCCCGCGGGCGACGAGCGACCAGGGTAGATGACACGTACAGCTCGCGGAGCGGACGGAGGTAGACGGTTCAACACGGGGACACGGCGACACGGTGACGCACGGAGATAGACGCCTGTGACGCGCGACCGCCCCGCGTCGCGGGGCGCTGACGACGAAAGAGCCGGTGAAAATACAAGCCACCGCGATTCAGGGCTTGTATTTTGCACCGGCTCTTTTGTCGTCAGCACGCGGCCGGCGATGCCGGCCCGCACGTCGCGCGTGCTATCTTCTCCGTGTCGTCTTCGTGTCTTCGTGTCTCCGTGTGTTGCCTTTCTCCGTGCTCTCCGCACGCTCCGTGGAGAGCAGTCCGTCTGAAGACGGACGCTACGAGGTCCGCCTGAAGGCGGACACTACTTCACTGCAAACACCCAAACAGACCCGCCCTCAGGCACTTCCGGATACTGACCCGGGAAGAGCGCGTTGAGGCGCCCCTGCATCCCGCGCGAGTCGATGCCCCAGCCAGACTGCACCGCCACGTACTGACGGCCATCGACCACGAACGTCGACGGCTGGCCGATGATGCCGGATGACGTGGGGGACTCCCACAGCAGCTTGCCCGAAGCGGCATCGAAGGCGTGGAAGCGGCGATCGTTGGTGCCGCCGGTGAAGACGAGCCCGCCGGCCGTCGCGAGCATCGGGCCCCAGTTCGGCGACATGCCGTAGCTGTGCGTCCACACCCGCTGGCCGGTATCGACGTTCCAGGCCTGCACCTCGCCGACGTGATCCGCGCCCGGCTGCACCTGCATCGTCGCCTGCGCGCCGACGAACGCCCCGCCGGCGACGTAGCGCACGTTCTGCCCGGTGATGGTGCCGCACAGGTTCTCGTTGGCCGGAACGTAAATCAGCCGCGTGCGCGGGCTGAACGCGATCGGCGGCCAGTTCTTCCCGCCCCAGAGCGACGGGCAGAAAGAGGCCGTTTTGCCGGTGCCCGGCTTGCGTTCCAGGTCGACGTCTGGCCGGCCGGTCTTCGGGTCGACGCCGCGGAAGACGTTCTGCTTCACGTACGGTTTGGCGTCGACGAACTTGATCGGGCCGTTCGTCCGCTCGAGAAACCACATGTAGCCGTTGCGGGCGACGTCGATCAGCCCTTTCACCGACCGGCCGCCGCGCGTGTAGTCGACGAGAATTGGCGGCGAGACCTCATCCCAGTCCCACGATTCGTTCGGGGAGTACTGATGGTGCCCCTTGATCGCGCCGGTGGCGACGTCGATGGCGATCGTCGACGCGGTGTAGAGGTTGTCCCCGGGCCGCTGATCGCCCATCCACGGTCCGCCGTTGCCTGTGCCGAAGTACGCGATGTTCGTCTCGACGTCGTAGTTGCCGGTCACCCAGACCGATCCGCCGCCGGTCTTCCACTGTTCGCCGCCGGCCGGCCAGGTCTCGCTGCCGGGCTCGCCCGGCGCCGGCACAGTGAAGGTCCGCCACAGCGGCTTGCCGGTTTCGACGTCGTACGCGGCGACGAAGCCGCGCACGCCGAGCTCGCCGCCCGACGCGCCGACCAGCACCTTGCCGTCGGCAACGAGCGGTGCGAGCGAGATGTAATAGCCTTTGCGATTGTCCTCGACGACCGCCGACCAGACCTCTCGCCCGGTTCGCACGTCGAGCGCGACGAGGACCGCTTCCGCCCGGGCGAACAGCACCTTGTCGCCGTAGAGCGCGACACCGCGGCTCGTCGGATGCAGGTTGATCATGTCGGGCGGCGGCGGATTGCGATAGCGCCAGAGCAGCCGTCCGCTCCGTGCGTCGATGGCGATCACCTGGTTGCCCGGCGTCGACACGAACATGACGCCGTTGTTGACGATCGGCGCCGCTTCGTGTCCGCGGTCCATCCCGGTCGCCATCATCCAGACCGGCTGCAGGTTCGCGACGTTGGCCGGCGTGATCTGATCGAGCGGGCTGTAGCCCCACCCGTCGTAGGTGCCGCGGATCATCAGCCAGTTCTGCGGCTCGGGGCGCTTCAGGCGGTCGGCGGTCACCGGCGGGTACGACCGGAGCACCTCTGGGATCGGCGCCGCGGGAGCCGGCCCCTGGGCGCCGGCGACGACGATCGAGAGGAGCGCGGCTGCGGCTGCGGCGACGGGTGTTCGCGTCATGGTGGCGCTAATAATAGCGCCGCGGCAGGTCGAGGATGATCCTCCGGCGGAGGAACACCTCCAGCTCGGGACTCAGCTCGCCGGCCGCCATCGCGGCGAGGGATGCGCGATCGATGCTGAGCGCATCGGGCAAGTACTGGCGGCACGCGCCGAACTCGGCGGCGTAGTCTTCGTCGGGAAAGGTCAGCCGCAGCTTCACGAACTCGTCGAATTGCTGGATTTCGTACAAGGGGTTGATGCGGAATTCGCCGCGCCCGGGAGGCCCGTTGTCCACCAGGTGCGGCTGGAACACCCGGTCGTCGCGCGACGCGACGATCATCAAAGCCGGGTCGGCGTCGATCGATTCCTGCGAATCGCGGCGTGACAGGTCGAGCGGCCCGCCGCGCATCACGTCGGCGAACAGTTCCATCTCGCTGAAGAGACGGGCTGGCATCGTCTCGAACAAATCCAGATAGCCGCCCGGGGGCAGTGGTTGACCAAGGGACGGGCTCCACTGCAGCTGGTTGTGGGTGTGCGTGATGGCCGCCGCTTCGCCGTTGCGGCCCTCATCCACGACGCGAAGCATCTCCTGGACGAACTGCCTCTTGGTCCAGATGAACATGAACGCATCGGCACAAATCGCAAAGCGGAAGGAGGCGCGGACAAATGGAAACGGGGAATTGCCGTCGCAGCAGATCGCTTCGCAGCCGGGCGCCGTGAAACGCCGCGCCAGCCAGAGCTTGGCGTAGTAGAGATCGGCGAGCACCGGCGGCTGCGGGGTCAGGTCCATCAGTGAGCGCGTGAGGTGACCCGAGCCTCCGCACAAATCGACCACGCGGCCGCCGTTGACGACGGTCCGGGCGATCGCCCGGATCAAGGGCTGGGCGACGACATACCCAGGATCCGAGAAGCGGTACAGGAAATAGCCGCTTTCGTACGCCGGTCCGAGCGCGGCCAGCGCCTCGCGGTAGGTCGCCGCGGACGAGGTGGCGACGGCCTCGAAGCGCGCCACGTACTCGCCCTCGAGATTGAGCATCGCCCGGCGGGCCAGGTCGGGACGCCCGGCTTCGATCTGATCCTTCGCCGCGGGCGCGGGCTCGTTGAGATGCATGACGGGGATGTCGTCGATGACCGGAAAGACACAGCAGTGGCAGGCGATGATCCCGTCCTGGATGTCCGAATCGTCCCGGAGGCGGTGAAACGACGAGGTGACCAGCTCCAGGCGTCCGCCGCAATACGGACATCGGAGCACCTCGAGGGTGTCCAATCGCATCCGGGGATTATAGGAGGTGACGAGACCGGGGCCGCCCTACAACCCCGAGCCTCGAGGCCCGAGCCAGGAGTCCCGCGGGCGCGTCAATTCTCGAGCAGGCCCTTATAGTTGGCGCGCGTGATGCGGTGCGTGACCACCTGCCCGGTGGTCCCCAGAGGCCGCGTCGGCTGGTTGTTGATCAACACCGAGAGCGCGGTCGCGTCACCGATCCTGAGGACGGCCTCATTGGTAGCGCGCAGCATGATCGTCTCATTCGACGCCAGCAGCCGCTCGAGACGCTGGCCTCCATCGAGCGTCGAACCGATCCAGCATGCCCGCCGCGCCGTGAGGGTCAGTACCAGGCCGTCTTCTCTTGCGGGCGCGGGCGTGACCGCGGCCGCCGGCTCGGGTGACGACGCTGGGACCGCCGCGGCCGGAATCGCGGCTTGAAGCTCGGGAGCTGGCTGAGATGCCGGCATCTCGCTCGCGCGCGGTTGATTCTGGTACATGAATCCCGCGAATATCAGCACAGCAATCGACGCGACGGCGATCAGCAGCGGCTTGCGGCGTTCGACGGGCCACGACGGCAGTTTTTGCCTCAGGTCCAGAAGGGCGCCAAAGCGCGCAAGTTTATTTACAGGCGGCGCATTGAGCGCCGCCGTATGCGACGCATTGAGCGTCGCCGGACTGTGTCGACGATTCTCGACGTAGCTGGGCTGTGGCGGACTGGTGACGAGGCGCGGAGCGGGCGCGTAAACCGGTGGGGTGAGCGGGACGCAAGAGGGCGCCGCCGACGCAAGAAGGCCGGTGGCTGTCCGGAGCGCGCCGATGCTCGTCTCGAGGCAGCTGGCGACCTCGCGCCGGACCGCGGCCAGCCGTTCAATCTCGCGGCGCTCGTCGCCGCTCGGCGCCATGATGGCCTCGAGCTGGGCGAGATCCTCCTGAAGACGCTGCCGGTCGGCCGCGGTCTGCTTCAGGAATTCGTCGACCTCGGTTCGGTCGTACCCCCGCCAGCTGATCCTGAAGGACGCCGGCGACTCGCCCCGGCGGGTAAAGATCGACCTCATTGTGACGAGCCCTCCGCGCTAACTTATCGGCTCGATCGTCGATCCTCCCTACCTAGACGGGGATCAACGGTTCGGGACGAGGTACGAGGCGGTGATGCCGAACGTGTAATAGCCGGGCATGCTGAAGCCGCCGCCGACGCGAATCTGCAGCCCGGGCGCGACAATGCCGGTTCCGGCGAGTTCCAGCTTCATCAGCGGCACGATGCTCGTGCTCGGCGGGAACAACTCATCCGCCGTGACGACCGATTGGACCTCGCCCTGCTCGGTCGCCATCCGCTTGTCAGCGTTGCCGCGCATCCAGCCGACGCCGACCGCGCCCACCAGGCCCAGTTGGACGCGCTCCTTCCACGTCTTGAACGGGCGGAATTGGTGGAACTCGACGCCGGACAGGCGCGTTAGCGGCTGCGTCCGATAGAACGTCCCACAGGTGCCGAGCGGGCAGGCGGCCCGATCGATCTCCAGCGTCGAGTTCTCGTCGATGGACTTGTTGACGTAGGAGATTCCCCAGTCGCCCTCGAACAGATCGCCGCGCACGACACCGAAGCGGACTTCCGATCCGGTCATGTCGATCTGATCGGCCCCGAACAGCTGCCGTGACGGGGCAGCGGTATGCCACGCCGGCGTCAAGCCGACGCTGATGCCCCATTGATCTTCAGCGCGAAGCGGGCTCGCGGCGAAACACACGGCGAGCACGACAAGTGAGACCTTGCGCATCGCTCCTCCCGTGAGCCGTGGATGTGAGGGTGCCTCTACCGAGGCAAGCTTTGTGCCGTGCGCGATCCGCCATTTTGGGGCGCGCGGATGCGTGATCGGTCTTCAGGTCTGGGTGCGGCGGCACCAAAACTGAAACCGATCATTCAGGCAGGTCGATCAGCGCGACATCATTTCGGAACGGTTTCTTCCTGCACCCGGCCGCCCGGCGCCACGGGACTGCCGTCGGGGAGCGTCATCCGCACGCAGCACATCCCGTGCGAGCCCTCGGCTCGTGAGGGCGAGCCGACGACCTTGATCTCCATTCCGAACTTGAGCGTCTCCGGCGTCCAGCCCGTCCGCCGCAGCGAAATCGGCGCGCCGAGCTCGATCTGCCAATCGACGACCTTGCCGGTCTCGTCCGGGCCGTCGAGATGCAGGAACGCATGCGGGTTCATGAACACGAACTTCGTGATCTTCCCCTGCGTCTCGACCTTCTTGTCGGTGAAGTAGAAGGGCGCATTCGAGTGATGCGCAAGCGCCGGTATCGCAGCCCAGCCCAGCGACAGCATGACCGCCACTCCGCCGGCCACGAGGTACCGCTTCACGCCATTGATGGTCTGTGCACTACTCATTTGAATCCTCTGCGCTCTGCGCCTTGGTGGTCTGTGCTTCCTCTGCGTCCTCGTCGTGATTGTCACTTGTACTTCGGCGGCAAGAATTTGATGGACGCGCGCGCCGATTCCGGATCGCAATCGAACGGCGAGAGCCGGTAGCCGGGCGCCGTCGGAATCCACCGCGTCGTGTATTCGGTCGGCTTCCGCAGGAACATGGGATCCTCGACCGAGACCGTGACGCGCAGATCGTGTCCGTCGCGCCAATAGCGCTCCCGCACGATTTTCTGTTGCGAGGAAGGAATGCCGTTGTAGTCGTCGAAGCCCGTGATGTCGAAGGCGAACTGCGTCGTTTCGACGAGCAGAGCGTTGCCGTCGTACTTGCCGACCGAGAAGCCCTGGATGCTGAACTCGTTGGCCGCCGGCTTGCGGCCGTCCATCCATACCGTGCGCAGCTGATCGTCCTTCTCGTAGCGGAGCAGCACGCGGTCAGGCCACTGGACGACTTCCATGCTGTACGGGTCGTACTGAATCGCCGGCGAGGTCGACGGGAAGCAATCGTATTTCGGCGCGAGCGCCTCGTCGAAGATCTTCACGAACGCCAGGCCCCGCTCGTTCAATTCAGGGAAGTTCTTGCCCTTGACCCACGGCACGTTCTCGCCGTTTACAGGGCGGGCGCGGCCGCCGCCGTCCCAGGTGCCGGCGAGGTTCGGGATGCCGTCCACCACCGCCGGGGGCGGCGTGCCCGTGGGGCCCGCCGGCGGGCCACCACGTCCGCCGCCCTGCCCGGCGCGGCCCGGAGCTTGAGCCTGGGCCAGCAGCATCCCCGTCGCGACGACGACCAGCGATGCGGTCACAGCCGTTCGCTTCATGTTCTGCATGCTCGAGTCCCCGATTTCGCCGCGTCTTCGTCTCTCACGTCCCCCGATGAGCACTGCCGCTCATCAGAAAGGCCAGCCGGACCGCAAGAACGAAGACAATTCCGCCTCAAGAGAATACCCCGTTACGGGCCGATTGCGGGTAAACTTGAGGCGGTACAGGCGGATGGGAAGATCCGCCCAGGGGAGCGATTGATGATCAGCTTGCAGGAGGCACGTATGAGTGCGGGTTACGGGCGACGCGGACTAGTGGCGGGCTTGATGGGAATGGGCGTGGCCCTCGCGCTTGCGGCTCCGGTTGCCGCTGCCGAGACACCGACGTTCTCCAAGGACGTCGCACCGATTCTGCAGGCCAAGTGTCAGGCGTGCCATCAGCCGAACTCGATCGCGCCGATGTCGCTGATGACATTCCAGGAGGCGCGCCCGTGGGCCCGGTCGATGAAGGAACGGGTCAGCTCGCGCCAGATGCCGCCGTGGCACATCGACAAGAGCGTCGGCATCCAGAGCTTCAAGAACGACATGTCGCTCAGCGACGAGCAGATCGACACGATCGTCCGCTGGGTCGACGGCGGCGCGCCGCAGGGCGATCCGAAGGACCTGCCGCCCGCCAAGCCGCCGGTGACCAGCAACGAGTGGCAGGGCGTGTTGAACGGCTACGGCCCGCCCGACCTCGTCATCAAGTCGTCCGAGCACAAGATGCCGGCGAAGCACCAGGACGTGTGGTACCGGCCGCAGAGCGACATTCCGATCACCGAGCCGCGCTGGATCCGGATGGTCGAGATTCGGCCGTCGAACCTGAGTGCGCGGAAGACATTGCACCACTCGGTTGCGTACCAGGTGTTGAGCCCGGATAACGTCCAGTCGATCAATACCGGCCTCGCGCCGGGGCCGAGCTCGGTCAGCGCCGACGATGCGGTCAACCGCCGCCCGATGATCATGGAATGGGCCATCGGCAAGGGCTACGATCGGTACCGCGACGACACCGGCAAGCTGTTGATGCCTGGCGAGAAGATCTCCTGGGATCAGCACATCCACGCGGTCGGCGAGGAGATCCCGACGGGCTCCGAGCTGGCGTTCTGGTTCTATCCGAAAGGCCAGGAGCCGAAGAAGCGCAGCTACCTCGTCGGGTTCACGGGCATCGACCGGACGAAGATGCTCGACATCCCGCCGAACTCGATCGCGCGCACCGAAGGCTTCACTGTGTTGAAGGAGAACACGATGATCACCAACTTCCAGCCGCATTTCCACCTGCGTGGCAAGGCGATGGAGGTCGAGGCGATCATGCCCGACGGCAACCGCCAGCTGATCTGCGTACGTGGGCAATTTCAACTTCAACTGGATGACCAACTACATCTACACCGACGACGCGGCGCCGGTGTTCCCGAAGGGGACCGTCATCCACGTGAGCGCCTACTACGACAACACGACGGCGAACAAGAACAACCCGGATCCGGAGCAGTGGGTCGGCTACGGCGACCGCACGGTTGACGAGATGGCGCACGCCTGGATGAACGTCTTCTACCTGTCCGACGACGAGTACAACCAGATCGTCGAGGAGCGGAAGGCCAAGACGCAGCGCAGCACGCAGCAACAGCAGCAGTAGTAGAGCGAGCCTTTTAGGCTCGCTGTGTGGGACGGGCCCTTCAGGCCCGGCCCATTTTTCCAGCAGAAGGGCGGGCTTACGAGCCCGCCTTTTTCGCACCAGATAACGATGAAACCTCTATCAGCTTTCTTCGCCCTCGCGCTCGCGGCGGGCGCCGTGGTCTTGTCCGCGCAGCAGGCGCCCATTCTCCCGAGCGAGCCGCCCCGCGGATTCGGTACGAGCATCACCGGGGCGTACGACGGCTGGTTCGATAACCCGGACGGCAGCCATACATTCCT
The DNA here is from genome assembly GCA_963825245.1 of uncultured Acidobacteriota bacterium. GTDB lineage: Bacteria > Acidobacteriota > Vicinamibacteria > Vicinamibacterales > CAVVIG01 > CAVREM01. The sequence goes on along the minus strand of CAWGSJ010000002.1, from coordinate 29,173 downwards.
GGTCGGCTACCTGAATCGGAACCGATCGATAGAGGTCGACGTGCCGATCGGACCGAACAACCGCATCGAGCCGGGCGGCCCCGACCTGGGCCAGCCGACGCACTTCATGCCCGGCCGGCGCATCGGCATCTTCACCGTGACGGTGCCGAAGGAGTTCAGGCCGGATCAGCGGCTCACGTGGACGCTCACCGTCAACGGCCAGACGACCAGCATCCCGCTCAAGATGAACGTCGACTACAACGTCAGCCCGTTCAAGATTCAGCACACGGCGACAGTGACGAACACGCCGCCCGTGATCCGGCTCGAAGAGAAAGGGTCGCCCATCCAGGGACCGACCGCCACGGCCTCGAAGCCGGTGCTGACGCGCACGACCGCGCTGTCGTTGCCGCTCGTGCTCGACGTGTGGGCGGACGACGACGCGACCTATTCGACCGGCCAGGGCACGGCGCCGCGCACCCCGCCGCCGCCGGTGACGGTCAACTGGACGCACTACCGCGGCGTCGGCAAGGTGACGTTCGACAAGGAAAAGCCGGAGATGCAGAAGCTCGCGGGCGGCAACATCGGCGAGCCGTTCCGCGGCAAGTACTCGACCACGGCGAAGTTCAGCGCGGCGGGAGAGTACCTGCTGCAAGTGACCGCGAACGACTATTCGGGCGACGGCGGCGGCGGCGAGGTGTGCTGCTGGACGAATACGATCGTCAAGGTCACGGTTACCCCGTAGGCCGGGCCTTTCAGGCCCGGCAATTCACAAGATCATGCCTAGACTATCGACAATCGCCATCCAGGCTTCCGTCTTTGCGGCCGCCATGGCCGGCGCGATGCCGGCCGCGGCAGACGTCACGTTCACGCGCGACGTGGCGCCCATCCTCCACGCCAGATGCGTGAGCTGCCACCGCCCCGGCGAGGCGGCGCCGATGCCGCTCCGGACGTTTGCCGAGGCCCGCCCATTCGCACGGGCGATCAAGGACAGGGTCGTGGCGCGCAAGATGCCGCCGTGGCCGGCCGACCGTGCGACAGGCGCCTTCGTCAACGATCCCAGCCTGACCGATCGCGAGATCGCGACGATTGTCGAATGGGCGGATTCGGGAGCCGCGCAGGGCGACCCGGCGCACATGCCGCCGGTTCCGCAGTTCACCGAGGGGTGGCAACTCGGCGAGCCCGACCTTGTCGTCGACCTTCCGGAAATTCAGATTCCGGCGACCGGCGAGGATCTGTTCCCGCTGCCGGCGGTCACCGTGAAGATGGACCAGGACCGCTGGATTCGCGCCGTCGAGATCCGGCCGTCGAACCGCCAGGTGGCGCACCACGCCGTGTTGTTCGCCGGCGGCAACGGGCTGCTTCAGAGCTCGAATCCCGCGAATGTCCTGGCCGTGTGGGCCGTGGGCACGCCGCCGACCGTTTATCCGACAGGAACCGGCCGCTGGCTGCGCAAGGATCAGGTGATCGCCACGAACCTCCACTATCACCCGAATGGAACGGCGAGCACCGACCGCATGCGCGTCGGGTTCTACTTCGGGACCGGAGCGCTCGGAAAGGAGGTCGCGACCGCCGTCGCCGGCAACGTGACCTTCGAGATCCCGCCGCACGCCACCAATTACGAGATGCGTGGCGTCTATGTCGCGGACCAGGACATTTCCGTCGTGTCGTTCTTCCCGCACATGCATCTGCGGGGGAAAAACATGACGATGACGGCCACCTTCCCCGACGGGCGGCGGCAGGTGCTCTTGAACGTGCCGAACTACGACTTCAACTGGCAGCTGTTCTATTACCCGCGCGAGCCGATCACGCTCTCGCGCGGCACTCGCGTCGACGTCGTCGCCCACTACGACAACTCGTCGGCGAACCGCGCCAATCCCGATCCGCGTCTCGCGGTGCGGTTCGGCGAGACGACCAGCGACGAGATGATGTTCGGCACGTTCGAGTTCGTGCCGGTCGAGGGCGTCAGCCCGGTCCGGCCGCCCAACGATCGCCTGCGCATCGACGTGATCGCGAAAGATCTGCCGGCGGACTCGACCTACCTGATGACCGTCCCGTTTGTCTTCCGTCAGATGGCGACGGCGATGACGCTGCCGCGCTCGGGCGATGGGGTGTGGTACCTGACGCCCCGGCCGGCGATCGTCATTGACGTGCCGGTGACCAACATCACCTGGAACGGCAACGCGTTCACGTTCACGACCGAAGTGCAGGTCGGCGGGCTGGGCGGACGGCTGAACGGGGCGGGTGTCATCGGCGACGATGGCACAATCCGGGGTGAGTTCACGCTCCCGGGCGGCGGACGATCGCCGCTCGGGAAATTCTCGGGATCTCGAATCAAGTAAAGCCAAGCAAGGAAACTGTTCTTAGATCCTCCGGTCGCGGATGAAGTCGCGACCGCGGGCCACCTCCGCCAGGTTCTTTGCGCCGCCGATGTACGGGATGAAATCGAGGACGGTGTTCACCGTGCCGCCGATCAACCCCTTTCGGCGAATCGCGGCGCCCAGGGTCGCCACCGCGACAATCCCGCCAATCCATGGCATCGCCCGGTAGAGCCGCTTCGTCGCGCGGCGCGTCGCATACTGACTGAGCTGTTCGGTCACTGCCATGGGGCGGTCAGGAGCAAAGCGCGTTCCCTCCCCTTAGCGCGGGTGCTGGGTGCTGGGTGCTAAAGCGTGCCTTTTCGACACGCGGCACCCGGCACTTGGCACCCGCCCTCGCCGCCTGTGGGACACTGAGGATAATGCGCGCGCTTCGCGTCGTGCTGGTGCTGCTGGCGGCCGCCGCTGTATCCGCTGTGTCAGTTGCCGTGTGGTGGCGCACTGCGGCGGGGGACGAAGCGCAGCCGCTCGGTCGGGACTGGAACGCCGTCGTCACCGTCCTCGCGGGCGACGGTGTCGCTGAGCCTCGGGACGGTGAGGCGCATCGCGCGCGGTTCTCGGATCCGTTCGGCGTCGCCGTGGCGGCCGACGGCACCGTCTTCGTCGCCGACGGGATCGGTAGCCATCGCATCCGCGCGCTGTTGCCCGACGGGCGCGTGACCACGCTGGCAGGAGCGGAGCGAGGGTTCCGCGACGGCGTGGGCGCCGACGCTCGATTCGACACGCCTTCGGGGATCTCTATCTCTGCTGATGGGACGATCTACGTCGCCGATACCGGCAACAACGCGATTCGCCGGATCACCCGCGACGGCATGGTGACGACGCTCGCGGGTGACGGGGTCGCCGGGTCCCAGGACGGTCCTGCTCGCGAGGCGCGATTCAATGGACCGGTGGGCGTCGCCGTGGCAGCTTCCGGCCGCGTGTTCGTCGCCGACACTTACAACGACAGGATTCGTGTCGTCGAGCCCGACGGCCGCGTGGCCACGCTCGCTGAACAGGCCAGCTTCGATACCCCGTGCGGCGTCGCCGTCGACGCGGCCGGAAATGTCTACGTCGCCGACACCAGGAACCGGCTCATCCAGCAGATCGATCCATCCGGATCCTCGGCTATCCCGTTCGGGTTTCCGACGGTCTACAGGCCGATCGGCATCGCGGCTGCCGCGGACGGCGATGTCTACGTCACGGACGAGCGCGGCGGCGTTGTCGCGATTCACGCCGATGGTTCCTCGCGGACCGTGGCGGGCTCGATTCCCGGGTTCCGCGACGGCCCGGGGCTCGACGCCCGCTTCCGGCGGCCGACAGGCGTGGCATTTGCCGGCCCGGGACGTTTGATCGTCGCTGACGCCGGCAACGCGCTCGTCCGAATGATCGCCGCGCCGGCGAGCCTGGAGTTCCGAGCGCCGCCCGCGCCGCACATCGAACCGCGGTTCGACATCGAGACGTTTCGTTCCCAGCCGCTGGTCTGGCCCGTGGCGCCGATCGAGGGCCCCCACGAGGTTGCGGGGACGGTGGGTGAGGCGCGCGGAGAAGGCGGCGAGCGCATGCACCTCGGCATCGACGTGCGCGCCGACCAGGGCGCACTCGTGCACACCGTTCGCGACGGTGCGGCGGCGAGCCCGACGTCGCTCGAAGCGTTCGGCACGCTTTCGGAAACGATCACCATCGGCCCGGCTACCTATATCCACGTCCGCGCCGGCCGCGCCCGCGGGAACCAGGTGTTCGACCGGTTGCGGTTCGTTCCCCGCTACGACGAGGGCGGGAAGCTGCGTGACCTGCGGGTGCGCCGCGGGGCGCGATTCGCGGCGGGAGACGCCGTCGGCACGGTGAACGGGTTCAACCACGTACACCTGAACATTGGCTGGTCGGGCGAAGAATACAACGCGCTCGGCCTTCGGCTGGTGCAGTTCGAGGACTCGGTCTCGCCGATGATCGCGCCCGCAGGCGTCCGGCTCCTGGACGCTGCACAGCAGCCGATCAAGGAACGGGTCCGAGGTCGCATCGTAGTCCGCGGCCCCGTGGCGATCATCGTCGACGCCTGGGATCAGGCCAACGAAAGCCGGCCGGGCCGCCGCCTGGGCCTGTACGACCTCGGGTACCAGGTGCTCCTCCCCGACGGCACACCCGCGCCGGGATTCGAGACCGTGCGCCACACGATGCGCTTCGATCGCTTTACCATCGACCCCGAGGCGGCGCATCTGGTCTATGCCGCGGGCAGCGGCATTCCAGCCTATGGGAACCGCCGGACGCGCTTCCTGCTATGTCATCACGAACACGTTGCGCGGCGGCGTGGCCGCGCGCGGCTTCTGGGACACGACCGAGCTTCCGCCCGGCGACTACATCCTGCGGATCTGGGCCGCCGACATCAATGGCAACGTCGCCACCGCCAATCGCGATCTCCCTGTGACGATTCAGCGCGATGTCGCCGAGCCCAACTGACATCAAGGAGGCGATCCATGCCGGCGACGTGGATCGCCTGCGCGAACTGCTGGCAGCCGATCGGTCGCGCGCCAATGCCCTCATTCGATGGGGCAAGAACGATTGCATTGGGACGCATCCGCTGCACTACATCAGCGACGCGATCTTCGAGGGGATTCTCGACCGGGCGAAGGCCGTCCCGCTCGTGGATGCGCTCCTCGCCGCCGGATCGAACGTCGACTTCCACGAACCCGGCAAGGGCGAGACGCCGTTGATGGGCGCAGCCTCTCTTGGCGCGGAAGACGTGGGCTTGCGTCTGCTCGATGCGGGAGCGGCAATCGGCATCCACGGGCTCTTCGACGAGACCCCCCTTCACTGGGCAGCGAACATGGGCCTGCACCGTCTGGTCCGCCGGATGATCGAGGCGGGCGCCGACGTGAACGCCGAGGATCGAAAATTCCAGTCGTCGCCGCTTGGCTGGGCGCTGCACGGCTGGATGGAAACGCCGCCCGAGGAACGACGCGGACAGCACGACCAGGTCGTCCGCCAGTTGGTGGCAGCAGGTGCGCAGGTCAAGAGCGAGTGGCTCGAGTCGAAAGAAATTCAAGCCAGGCCGGAAGTCGTGGCGGCTTTGAGCAGTCAGACGTCCGGCTAAGGCGAGTTTTTTCTTTCCACGCGCTGGCGATTTAGGTACAAATCCGGACATGCGCTCATTTCAGTCATTGATTCGCCTTGCGTCGTGCGCGCTTGTCGGCGGCCTCGTCGCCGCGGCGCCAGGCGCCGCGCAGGTGCAGGACCATCAGTACAGCGCCGCGGACATCCAGGCCGGGTCTCGGCTCTACGCCACCCAGTGCCAGCAGTGTCACGGCCAGATGGGCGATCAGATCTCCGGCATCAACCTGCGGCGCGGCCAGTTCCGGCGCGTTGCGTCCGACGACGACATCCGGCGGATCGTGACCACCGGCATCACCGAGAGCGGCATGCCGCCGTTCAAGTTCCAGCCCGCGGAGCTCGATGCGATCATCGCGTTCATCCGCGCCGGCTTCGACCCGGGCGGGCACGGCCGTACGGATCGGCGATGCGCAGCGCGGCCGCTCGGTCTATGAAGGCAAGGGGCAGTGCGCCACCTGTCATCGCGTCAACGGCGTCGGTTCGCGCGTCGCCCCCGATCTCAGCGACATCGGCTCGGCCCGCCAGGCGGCCGCGCTCCATCGATCGGTCATCGAACCGACGAAGGGGATGTGGCCGATCAACCGCCCGGTCCGGATCGTCACCCGCGACGGCCGCACGATCAGCGGCCGGCGGCTGAACGAGGACACGTTCACGATCCAGCTGATCGACGCGAACGAGCGCCTCGTGGCGATCGACAAGTCCGAGATCAAGCAGTACGAGAAAGCCGCGACCTCGACGATGCCGTCGGTCGCCGGGAAGATGTCCGGCGACGAAATCGCCGATCTGATTGCCTACTTGCTGTCGCTCAAAGGGTGAATATGAAGCGTTTAGTCAACTTTCTTTCACTGGCGCCGGGGCCCCACCCCCGGCGCGAACTTACGCTGATGCCTCGCCTCGGATTCACTTGTCCTCGGCTCGGCATGGCCGCAGGCGCTGGCGTGAGAGCCTGCTTGGCAGCCCTCCTAGCTGGCCCGGCCATCCTGACTCTTGACGCACAATCAGCTGGGGTCACGTACGAACGGATCCTGAAAGCCGCCTCGGAGTCGCAGAACTGGCTGACCTACGGTGGCACCTACATGAGCCAGCGGTTCAGCGGGCTCAACCAGATCACGCCGTCCAACGTCGCCAACCTCGAATCGAAGTGGGTCGTGCAGAATCAGGTGTTCGGCGCCTGGCAATCGAATCCGCTGGTCGTCGACGGGATGATGTACGTCACGCAGCGGCCGAACGATGTGATGGCGATCGATGTCAGGACCGGCAAGATGTTCTGGCTGTATCGCTACACACCGTCGCCGGACGCACGCGTCTGCTGCGGCGCGAACAACCGCGGCGTGGCGATTCTCGGCGACACGCTTTACCTCGGCACGCTGGACGCGCACCTGATCGCGCTCGACGCGCGCAGCGGCAAGCCGCTCTGGAACGTCGAGGTCGGTGACGTCAAGCTCGCCTATTCGATCACGATGATGCCGCTCATCATCAAGGACAAGGTGGTGGTCGGCGTCGGCGGCGGCGAGTTCGGCATCCGCGGGTACGTGGTGGCCTACGACGCGAAGACCGGCAAGGAGGCCTGGAAGTTCTACACGATTCCGGGCCCGGGCGAGCCGGGGCACGATTCATGGCCGGGCGACGCGTGGAAGTCGGGCGCCGGATCGGTGTGGGTCACCGGTTCCTACGATCCGGATCTGAACCTCACCTATTGGGGGATCGGCAATCCCGGTCCGGACTGGAACCCGGATCAGCGGCGCGGCGACAACCTGTACACCGACTCCGTGGTCGCGCTCGACGCCGACACCGGCAAGTTGAAATGGCATTTCCAGTTCACGCCGAACGACGCCTACGACTACGACTCGGTGCAGGTGCCGGTGCTCGCCGACATCGAGTGGCAGGGGAAGCCGCGCAAGGTCATGATGTGGGCGAACCGCAACGGCTATTTCTACGTGCTCGATCGCGCCACCGGCGAGTTCCTGCTCGGCAAGCCGTTCGTCAAGGTGAACTGGGCCAGCGCGCTCGACGCCAAGGGACGGCCCGTTCAAACGCCGCAGCCGTTCGGCTCACCGACCTGGCCCGGCAACCAGGGTGCGACCAACTGGTATCCGCCATCGTTCAGTCCCCGCACTGGCCTCTTCTACGTCTCGGCGTGGGAGAACTACGCGACGATCTACCGCAAGGAAGAAGCGACCTACCAGCCCGGCCGCAACTTCTCGGGCGGTGGATTTACCGTGCTGTCGCCGACGCCCGGCGCGCCCACCGTCGGCATCGGCCGGCGCAGCCCGATCAACAACTGGACCGACGAAGTCGCCAGCGGTGCCACGATCGCCATCGATCCGCGCACCGGCGAACACAAGTGGAAGTTCCAGCAGTTCGACGTCAACGATTCCGGGATTCTGACGACGGCATCCGACCTGCTGTTCACCGGCGGGCGCGAGGGCTACTTCTACGCGCTCGACGCACGAGATGGCAAGCTGCTCTGGAAGGCGAACCTCGGCGGCCAGATCGTCATGGCGCCGATCACCTACATGGTTGGCGGCAAGCAATACGTCTCAGTGATCTCTGGTCATACGTTGGTGACGTTCACGCTTAGAGACTAGCGACCTGAACATTGCAGATCGCAAATTGCAGATTGCAGACTTATTGACGAATTGCCCAATAAATTTGCAATCTGCAATTGCATTCTGCAATTTGTCCGTCATTCCACAACCACTGCCGTTCCGCTGACGCTGACCATCAGCATGCTGCCCTGGCCGCCGACGGTCTCGTAGTCGAGGTCGATGCCGACCACGGCGTTGGCGCCCAGCTCCCTCGCCGCCTGCTGGACCTCGGTGAGCGCGATCGTTCGCGCCCGGCGCAGTTCCTCCTCGTAGGCCGCCGCTCGCCCGCCGACGATGTCGCGGATGCCGGCGAACAGGTCCTTGAAGATATTTGCGCCGAGGATCGCCTCGCCGGTCACGACGCCGGCATAGCGAACGATCTTGCGGCCCTCGATCGCCGGCGTCGTGGTCAGAATCATCCCATCGCTCATCGCTGCCTCCGTCTGGTTGCGGTATCCTCACCGTACTATGAGACGAATTGCTGTCGCCGGGGTTCTCGTCGTTGGTGTTGCCGCGCTGCTGTCGGCCCAGATGGTCAACTTCACCGGAGCGGTCAAGAGCCTGGACGCGGCCGACCTCCGCACGGTCCGGTTCCAGTACGAGGCCGGCGCACGCAGCTATTGGCACGTCCACGACGGCATTCAGGTGCTGCTGATCGAAAAAGGCCTCGGGCGGCTCCAGCTGCAGGGCAAGCCGGTCCAGGGGATGCTTCCGGGTCAGCCGGTGTTTCTTCCCCAGGGTGTGCCGCACTGGCATGGCGCGGCGCCGGACGAAGGGCTGACCTGGATTTCGACCAGCATCGGCGGCGTGAAGTGGATGCAGGAGGTGACCGACAAGGAATATCGCGCCGCCGTCGCCCGCTGACCGGGCGCGTCGTTACCCGGATCTGAAACGCGGCAACATGGCGCCGGTCCGCCGTCGGTAATCCTCGTAGGCCGTTCCGAAGCGCTTGACGAGCTCATCCTCCTCGCGCGGCACGACCACGGTTCGGATCAGAATCAGGGCGATCAGCGCCAGCCCAAGGACGAACCAGTTGGCCGTCATCAGCCCGATTGCGATGAACAGCGTGATGCCGGTCGTGTAGAGCGGATGACGGATCCACCGGTAGGGACCCGCACTCGTGACCAGTTCGTGACGCTCTTTGACGAGCACCGTTTCGCTGACGTTCGAGCCCAGCGCAGTCAGCAGCCAGTGGACCGCCGGCACGACGCACACGCCCAGGCCTGCGCCAATCCAGCGGAGCCATGCCGGGGCCTCGAACGAGCTCCACTCCATCCACGCCGGGTTCATGATGTAGGCGATCGAGCCGCCGAACAGCGGCAACGCCACCAGCAGCCGACCTGCGATCAGGAGAGGTTCTTCACCAGAGCGGGGGATCGTGCCGCTCCGCGAGCGCGCACGCCGCCGGTGAAGGCCCGAAACAACGACAGCACCTGCGAGCACCGCGAGCGCGAACCAGCGGAACATGACGTCTTATAATCCAACCGTGAAAGATCGGCTACTCCCGGCCGCGATCTCTTTCACGGTGACCTGCCTGTTCTTTATCAACGTATGTGACTGGATGTTCGACTGCGGATGCCGCTCCCTTTGGGCAGGGGCCGATGCGCTGTGCAACGTGCACCTCGCCGGCGTTCGCCATTGTCCGATTTGCAGCAGGGGCATCGCCGGCTATACGGCCGTGATGGCGGCCGTCTCGGCTCCGCAACTCGCCGCCTCGGTCTGGCTTCCATTCGATAAGGTCACGCGCATCGTGCTCTGCCTGCTGTTGTTTCCAGCCGGAATGATAGCCGTTGGCGGCTTGCTCGGCCTCTATGATGGCTACTGGTAATCACACGGATTCGAAAACCACCTTCTCGGGCGGGCTGCCGCTCAGCCGCGCGAAGTACGGTTGGACGACGACTCCGTCGAACCGGGCGCGCAGCCATGATGCCGCGCGGCGCATGTCGGCGATTTGCTTCGCGCGAACGGCGTCGCCAGGTGCCGCGCCCATCCGGGTGAGATACCAGGCGCAGTCCTGGTGGGCGATGAGCACGATCCGCCGCGTGCCGTGAGCGTCGACCAGCGCCTCGAGACGCCGCCGGAAGAAGTTGAAATCCTTCGGCACGTCATCCGCCAGCGTCATCGGTTCGATGCCGCCGGGTACCGCCATGAAGTCGGTGCACGGTCCCGCCTTGAGATGTTCCCTGGCAAATTCCTGGAAGTGCCGATACCACCGGCCGTCGACGCACGTGACGACGACGGTTTGCGGCCGTTCGGCATCCCAGGGCAGATCCGCGACGTAGACCGGCTCGATCGGCATGCCTGATTCTATAATCGCGACCGTCAAGGAGGGTGTGATGCGACGACGACCGGTGGCGCTGACGATCGTGGTGCTCGCTGGCACGCTGGTGTCGGCGCAGCGCTTCCCGCCGGGGTTCGTCGATCCCGAGCCGGTCCTCAAGGCGGCCGCGGCGGCGATCGGCGCCGACCAGGCCACCTGCATCACGATGAGTGGCAGTGGCTACGCCGGGATCGTCGGGCAGCAGCAGCTTGCCGAGAAGAACGTCGACTGGCCCCGCGGCGAGCCGCTGGCCAACTACACGCGGACGATGAACTGGGCCGCCCGGACGATGGTCGAGTCGTTCGATCGCAAGCCCGGGGTGAATCCTGCTTCCTGGAAATGGGGTGCGGGTTGGGTCGGCGGGACGCCGGTTCAGCAGCAGTCGCGTCAGACCTTTGCCGTCAACGACAAGTTCGCCTGGAGCGTCGACGGCACCAATCCGCCGGTGGCCGCCTCGGCGCTCGATACTGAACGCGCGCAGGTGGAACTGTGGCTGAACCCGCACGGCTTTCTCAAGGCAGCTCGCATGCCTGGCGCCAATCCGGTTGCGGTGTGGCGCTGGGAGCTCGGCGAGATGGGGAGGGATGGACCGACGACCATCCCCGAGAAAGTCACGGTCGTCTCGATTCAGATGCTCGGCAAGTATCGCGTCGACGCGACGGTCAACAAAGAGAACATGCTCCAGCGCATCCACACGTGGGTGCCGGATCCGGTGCTCGGCGACATGAACTACGAGCACGAGTTCACGAATGCCAGCTACGTCGACGCCGGAAAAGGCGTCAGGTTCCCGACGGGGTGGCACCACCACGAGGGATGGGACGACAACTACAACACCCAGACGGTCACCGCGGGACACAACGGTTTTGGCGGCACCTTCAAGCAGGTGACCGCCACCGGCTGCGATGCGCCGGTCCCGGTGCCCGATGCGGTCCGCGCCGGGCCGCCGGCCGAACGCGTGGAAACGCAGAAGCTCGCTGACGGCGTGTACGTCCTCGGCGGCGCGTCGCACAACAGCGTCGCCGTTGAGTTCCAGGATCACATCGCCGTCGTCGAGGCGCCGCTCAGCGAAGCGCGCAGCCTGGCGGTGATCGAGGAAATCGTCCGGCTCATCCCGAACAAGCCGATCCGATTCCTCGTGAACACCCATCAGCACTTCGATCACATCGGCGGGCTGCGGACCTACCTGCACATTGGCGCGACGATCATCACGCACGTCAAGAACTACGACTTCTATAACCGCGACGTGCTCAACTACACGCCGCGCACGGTCATGCCCGACATGGTGTCGCGCTGGCCGCCAACCGAGCTGACCGAGGGCTACAATGTCGAAACGATCAGGGAGAACTACGCGCTGACCGACGCCCGGCGGACGATGAAGATCTACTACGTGCAGCCGCTGCAGCACGCCGAGGGGATGCTGATGGCGTATCTGCCGGCCGAGAGACTGTTGATTGAAGCTGACCTGTTCGACACGCACGCCGGCCGGGCCGCCGGCGTCTCACCGGCCACGCGCAGCCTGGTCAACGAGGTGCGCGCGCTCGGGCTCGACGTGTCGCGCGTCGTCCCGATTCACGGCGCGGCCGCCCCGTGGAACGAGGTCGTGGCGGCCGTCGCCAAAAAGTGAATAGCTACCGCTGGCGAACTCGAACCGGGCTGTACGCGCCGCCCGCGATGAAACCGAATCCAGCCGCGAGGGCGGCGATTCCGGCAAGCGGGCTGACAGCGAAGAGACCGACGAGCGCGGACCAGGTCAGTGTGCGAGTGGCGATGGTTTTCATGATGCTTTGATTGAGCAAATCCGCTGCCCGGAACGGCGCCGCGTGTTGTGCTCGAAAATCAAGGGATTGCGCACGTTGACAGGATTGCAAGCGCCGGATTGTGCCGAAGTGGGCCAACTCGGGGTGCCGAAACAGCACAGAGCCGTAGGGCGGACCTTTAGGTCCGCCGTATTCGTAGTGCGGACCTTTAGGTCCGCTATCACGCCGCGCTGTGCCCGGTCGTCCAGGTGAGAGGATCGATCGTCTTCTCCAGGTAATCCATCTGAATCATCGTGAGCGCAGCGGCAAGCTCCATGCGCCCATCATCGACCCACGGAGTCACCCTGAGGTGTCGATTCGGACGCGGGCATGTAAATTCTGCAGGCTGAAGTTGGTGAGTTCCAACTGCCCGTTCCTCACTCGTACCGGAGCGCAGTGAGGGGATCGACTCGAGTGACGCGGTTCGCCGGAAGCCACACGGCTGCGAGAGCGACGGCGGTCAACAGCAGGGGAATGCCCACGAAGACCATCGGATCGCGTGCCTGGACGCCGAACAACAGGTTCGCCATGAAGCGCGTGAGGCCCAGGGCCGATGCGATGCCGACAACCACGCCGATCGCCGCGAGGCTCATCCCCTGGAGGACGATCATGCGGCGCACCCGGCCGGTTTCGGCGCCAAGCGCGAGGCGGATGCCGATTTCCTGCGTCCGCTGCTCGACCGAGTACGCCATCAGCCCGTAGATGCCGACCGCCGCGAGCAGCACCGCGGCCGCGCCGAACACGGTCATCAGCAGCATGTTGAAGCGCTGACGCGACGTCGACCGTGCGACCACGTCGTCCATCGTCCGAATCTCCGATACCGGCAGCCCCGTCGCCTGCCGGAGCTGTTCCTGAATCGCACTGCTGAGCGCATACGGCTCGGTGCGCGTGCGCACCACCCACTTCATCGTGCTGATCCGCATGTTGAGTGCGTTGACCGCGTCCGGCACCTGTCCCTGCGGGATGTACATCGTCGGACCGGGCTCGTTGTTCAGGCCGCCGCCGCGCACGTCGCCGACGACGCCGATCACCTGGCGTTCGGGCTCGCTGGCGAACTCCCGCATCACGCCGCGGCCGATGATCAACCGCTCGCTCAGCGGATCGCCGTCCTTCCAGAACTGGCGCGCCATCGCCTCGTTGATGATCACGACCGGCGGCCCTGCCGCCGTATCGCGATCCGTGAAGGCGCGGCCGCGCTTCACGGGAATCTTGAACACGTCGAAGTAGCCAGGCGAGACGGTCAGCCACGCGCCGCCGCCGTGAAACGGCCCCTGCTCGAGCGGCCGGCCGACGATCTGGAACGGCAGGCCGTAGCCGCCTTCGAGGGGCACACAACACGTGGCGCTGGCGAACTCGACGCCCGGCAGCGCTCGAAGGCGCTCGGCGCCGTCCCGGACCATCTGGTCGACGCCCATCGACGTCTGGAAGCGGGCGCCGGACAGCGACATGTCCATCTTGAGCACGTTGTGGGCGTCGAAGCCGGCGTTGACCGCCCCGAGCGCGAGGTTCGTCCGGATGAGCAGCGCCGATCCAATCAGGAGAACGAGTGCCAGCGCCACTTCGGCGACGACCAGCACCGATCGCATCTTGTTCTGCCTGAAACCGGTTCCGGATCGGCCGCCGCTTTCCTTGAGCGCGATGTTCAGATCCGTCCGCGATCCGTGCAGCGCAGGAATCAGGCCGAACAGGAGGCCGGTCGCCAGCGAGACGACGACGGTGAACGCGAGCACGCGCCAGTCGATGCCGACGAGCGATCCGTTCTCGCCGATGCGAGGCATCCCGGCGGTATTGATCGACAACAGGGCGCGGATGCCGGCGACGCCCAGCACCAGGCCGAGCGCGCCGCCCGCGACCGACAGCAGGACGCTTTCGGTCAGCAGCTGCCTGATGATCCGTCCGCGGCCCGCGCCAATCGCGGAGCGGATCGCGATTTCGCGCCGTCGCGCCGTGGCTCGGACCAGGAGCAGGTTCGCGACGTTGGCGCAGGCGATGAGCAGGACGAAAACGACCGCCACGCTCATCACGAGCAGGATGGGCCGCACGTTGCTGACGAAGGCATCCTGGAGTGGCGCCACCGAAAAACCGCCGTTCGGCCCGAGTGCGTTTGGATACTTGGTCGTGTACTCCTCGGCCGAGAGCTTCAACCGCGCTTGCGCCTGGGCGAGCTCGACACCCGGCTTCAGCCGGGCGGCAGCCATGAAGTAATGTCCCTGGTCGGCCGTGTTCGGGTCGAGTTGAAACGCGGTCCAGACGTCCGGGCGCGGCCCGAACTCGGACGCGTCGAAGGCCGTGCTGACGATGCCGATCACGACGTGCGGGTCGCCGCTCAACGAGATCGACCGCCCGACGATCGCCGGATCGCGGCTGTATCGGCGGGTCCACAGCCCCTCGCTGATGACGGCGACACGGGGCCCCCCGGGTGCATCCTCTTCCGCCGAGAACGAGCGACCCTGGATGATCGGCGCGCCGAACAGCCGGAAGTAGTCGACGCTGACCTGCCCGGACCGGAGCTGCTCGGGGATGCCCGAGTCGGTCAGATTGACGATGCCGGTGCGAATCGCAGCGGCTTGCTCGACGACCTCAGCCTGGGAGCGCCAGTGCTGAAACTTGGCCGGCGAAGCGGCGGTCCCCTGTCCCTGTGGCGATGTGTTCATGAACATCACCAGGCGGTCCGGCTCCGGGAAGGGCACCGGTTTCAGGAGGACGGCGTTGACCACCGAGAAGATCGCGGTGTTGGCCGCGATGCCGAGCGCCAGCGCAGCCACGGCGGTGATGGTGAATGCCGCGTTCTGGCGAAACATTCGGATCGCGTGCGTCAGATCCTTGAGCAGAGTCTCCATGTGGAGATTGGACGAAAAGCGGAAGGCGAAAGTTGGTGAGCTAGTGAGTTGGAGAGTTACGGGGTGAGCGCTGGAGAGTCGGTGAGTCCTTACTTCACCAACTCTCCAACTCTCTCACTCACCAACTAGGCAATCGTGATCTTCCTCGGCGATTGCGAGTTGTCCTCGAGGAACGTCTTCTTGTTCGCGAGGTCCTCAGCCGTCGGCTGCACCTTGCCGTTGATGTCGGTGACGCGCGAGACGAGCGTGTGCTCGCCCGGCGTGGCGCCCTTCCAGTTGTAGGTGAACAACTTCCACGCGTACTTCTGCATCCCGCTCTGCACGTCCATCATCGCCGGCTGCCACGGGCCATCGTCGACCCGGACCTCGACGCCCTTGATCGGCGTGCCGTCGTGCAGCACGACGCCGAACACCTTGTGCGCCCCGCCGGTCTTGGTGACACGCGCGACGAACGACTTCAGGTGCATGCGGCTGATCGCGGTCTCGACCCACTTCATCTCGCCGTTGATCATCTCGCCCTTGAGCGTGCGGTAGTCGCGCGCCTGCCACTTGCCCAGGTACGCATCTTCCTGGACGTTGATGTCGGACAGCCACTTCACGTTACAGACGCCGTACCAGCCCGGGATGATCAGCCGCAGCGGGAATCCCTGGTGCATGGTCAGCGGCTCGCCGTTCATCGCATAGGCGATGAACGGTTCGTTCGAGAGCGCGATGTCCCGCGGCAGGCTGCGCCCGAACTGCTGCTCGATGCCTTTCGTGACCGTGGTGCGAAACTGACGTCTTCCGGCCCGCGGTCGGCGCCGAAGAACACGAACTCGCGCGCCTGGGCCTTGACTCCCGCCACGCCCAGCACCGTCGCGCAGCGGCACGCCCGTCCAGCGGCCGCAGCTCGATAGCGCCTGCACGGGACCGCGGTTGCCCGAGCACTCGAAGCCGAAGACGACCTCGACGCTCTTCATCTTGCGCAGGTCGTCGACGGTCAGGGTCTGCGGCTTGTCGACCAGGCCGCCAATCCGCAGGCGGAACGCCGCCGCGTCGATCGTCGGATGCCCGTAGTGCTGGATGGTGAAGTGCTGATCGCGCGGCGTCAGCAGGCCGGTGATCGTCTGCGTGTCGAGACTCCGCCGGTCCGGAGCCGGGGTCGTGTTGACCTTGCCGCCAGGAATGTCCGTGAACGGGACGAGGACCTCGTCCTGCGCGAGCACCGGAATTGCCCAGTCGGGGATGCCAAGCGCCGCCAGTCCCGCGACCGCGAGTCCGCCCCTCAGTACTTCACGCCGGCGTGCTTTCGTTGGCCATTGTCAGTCCCTCGGTTGAACGGTTTCGCTGGGGCCTGTCGCCCCTGCGCAGAGTGTAGCCCAAAGCCCGTCCAACCGAGGCGTCAAAAGAGCAGCCTACTGCGGCCGGTAACGGATCGTGATCGTCATGTTCGTCTCGATCGGCGCCCCGTTGAGGAAGCGTGGGGCTGAACTCCCACTGCCGCGCCGCCTCGAGCGCCGACGCGACGAAGGCGGGATGGGCCGGCGTCGCGCTCACGTCCTTCAGGTCGAGCACGTAGCCGTCGATTCGCGATGCGGCAGCTCAGCGTCACGGTCGCGGCGGTGCCGCTCCCCTCCAGTTCGGCGGGATATCCCGGCTTCACGTCGATCACCTTTCTCGGCACCTTGATGCTGCCGCCGATCCGCCCGGCTATCGACGCCGGTCCGCGCGGCGGCGGAATCTCCCGGACCGGCCGCGGTGCGGGCGCCACGGGTCCCTCGGTCCGCCGCCGACGACGGTCAGCGTTTCCTCGAGCGAACCGAGCGGCAGCACGACGCTGCGCTGCATCCGATCGCCGGCCTGACGTCGACCGTCGCCTTGACCGTCGCGAAGCCGGGGAGGCTCATCGTGAGCTCGTACACGCCCGCGGGTACGGAATTCATCGCAAACGAGCCGGTACGATCCGTCGTCGTCTTCGACACATATTCACGGCCCGTCTCCACCTGCACGACCTTGAGCGCCACGCCAGGGAGGAAACCGCCGGCCTGGTCGTAAATCACCACGGAAATCGAGCCGAGGCCTGATTGTGCCGCCGCGCCGATCGACGACGTCGCCGCCGCGAGCGCGACGAAGGCGACGGCAAGCACCGCAGCGATTCGGCTGCGGCGGGTGAGCGGGTCCCGATTCAGGCGGACGTTCAACATGGCGCGGATCCTTTCTTCGAGAGTGGAGGGTCGGGCGATCGCAGCGGCCGCCGACTCAGCCCGTCGCGATGATGCCGCACGCGCGACCGCAAGCAGGTGCCCCGCGTACTCTGGTCCGGCGACCCCGGCTTTCAGCACGAGGTCGTCGCAGGCGCGCTCGGCCTCGCGTCGAAGCGTGCGGACGGCCATCCACACCAGCGGGTGGAACCAATACAGCGACTGGAGTACTGAGGCCGCGAGCTGAACTCCCCAGTCGTTGCGCCGCACGTGGGCGAGCTCGTGCCAGAGGACCACGCGGATGCGCGCATCGGTCCAGGCGCAGGTGGGGACGACGATGCGCGGCCGGAACAGCCCCCAGGTGACGACCATGGCAGGATTCGGGCTCCGCACGAGATCCACGCGCCGGCTGACGCCGTGAGCACGCGCAAGTGCCTGGAGAAGCCCCTGCCACCTGGGATCGTCAACGGGCTCGACGCGGCGCGAGAGCCGCTTCAAGTGCGCCAATCGCGTCAGCAGCAACAAGAGCGCCGCCGCCGCGCCAATACCCCATGCCGCGACCAGCACGACCTGGAGTGTCGCGGCATCGGGCGTCCAGCTGCCGGTGGGCGTCGCTGCTGGTGTAGCGGCCGTTCCATCTGCGACGATCGACTCGAACACGGCAAGCGTCCCCGGCGAGACGATGGTGGTGGCCCACCGGGAAGTTCCGGCCGGCAGGCGCCATGCGGGCAGTCCGAGCTCGAGCAGAGGCGCCGCGAGCGCGCAGGCGATCGCAACGGTCAGGATCCAGTGCCGCAGCGCCGCCGAATGCCTGCGCAGCGCGGCAACCGCGGCGAGCGCCACCAGGAGCACGATCGACACGTCCATTACGGCGGCGGCCAGCAGCCTCATCGCGATCCTTCCTTCTTGGTGACGTGCTCGTGGCGATGCTTCGCGTCGGCAATCAAATCGGCGATGCGGTCCAGTTCCTCGTCCGAGATCCGCGAAGCTTCGCCGCCGAGCAGCGCCGCGACCGCCTGTTCGGCAGAACCCTCGAAGAAGGTCTCGACGAGATGCTTGAGCGCGGACCGGCGTGCTGACTTCCGATCGACTGCCGGTGTGTATACGTAACGCACGCCGTCGTCTTCGTGCCGCGCGTAGCCCTTTTCCTCGAGCACGCGCAGCTGCGTCCGGATGGTCGAATAGGCCTGGCCACCGGGTAGATCGTTCATGACCTCGGCCGCCGTGGCACGGCCGCGGCGGAGCAGGACATCCATGATCTGGCGCTCGCGGCGGGTGAGGAGCGCGTGGAGCGGTCGAGACATGCGAGGTTTATAGCATAGGTGTGATAAAAATAACATACCGAGGACGCAGAGGGGGCAGAGGACGCAGAGGCCCAGAGGCGCAGAGGTCCTCGATCTGAGGATGTAGGGCGGCACACGAATCTGTGATCCGACATGCGCCGGCTGACGCGGAATTTCACGCGACGGCGCTGGCGGACGGTTTGCCGGTACGGCCGCATGCGCAAGCTCTTGATCCTGATCGTCTTAACCGTTGCGTCGGCCTGTTCGAGCGCGACGGCGCCGTCCAGTGACGGCGGATCGCTCGGCTCGTCGCTGAATCTCTCCGGTTCGTGGACCGGCGTGATGAGCTCGTCGAACAATCCCTCCGAAACGATCACCATGCAGCTCACCCAATCGTCGGGGAGCATCAGCGGCACGTGGCGCGGCACCGAGATCGCGTGGTCGGGTCAGGTGTCGGGCACGCTGAGCAGCGGGTCGTTCAGTGGCCAGATGACGTTTACCGGCCTCGCATTAGACGGGGCCACTTGCACCGGCACGGCAACCGTGTCGGGCACCGCCAGCAACTCGACGCTGGCCTGGACGAGCGGAGTGGGTGTCGTGGGCAGCCCTTGCGGCGCGCCGCTGCCCGCGGGCGTGGCCGTCGACATGACCAGGTAGCGGTCTCAGCGGACGACGTCTTACCGAGGGGCTTCGCCCCTCGGACTCCCCGACACGCTCTCTCGCGCGCCGCGGCGCCGGCGCGCTCCGTTCCCGTGGCTCGCTCGCGCGCTCGCTCGCGACGCAGGTCCGCTGGTCTCTGATATCTTCTAGTCCTCGCGCAGCCCCCGCCGAAAGTCGGCTGAGAGCAGCCGATGGAAGAGATGTTCGCCCGCTTCGCGGCGGACTGACAGGCGGCCGCTGGTGTAGGCGCGCGAGGCGAGGCCGCGCTGGACGGACCGGCAGATGCCCACGTCCTCGGCCTGGATCCGATCGGCGATCTCGATGCTCGCCTCATTGTGCGGACGCGCTGACTCGGAGACGTCGGCAAAGTAGAAGTCGAAGAGCACCTCGGTCTTGCCGACGCCGAGCGGGACGACGAGGTTCGTATCCATCGCGTCGCCGTACGTGTTGATCATGAAATTCGGATAGATCCAGAAGTAGTGCGCCCGATCGCCGCGGCGGACGGCGCCGGTGGCCGCCTCGGCGCCATCCGTAACGAGCGGACTCGATTGCAGGCAGAAACGCGCGCCGTTCTCGATCGTGTAGCCGCCGTAGTCGAGGACGCTGTCCAGCCCTTTGTGCAGGTGCGGCACGTGGTAGCCGCCGTCCAGGTAGTTGTCGACGAAGACCTTCCAGTTGCAGTCGAGGACGTAGCGGCGGCGCTCCATCCACCGCAGCGTCGAAAGGCCGAGCGGCGCGACGCGGGCCACGAGGTCGGCGCCGAGAAACGCTTCGAGAGGGGACGTGGCATCGACCGCGACAAAGACCCAACCCTCCCACACGCCGACGGGGAGCGGCGCAAGTCCGTTGGCCGTCCGATCGAAGTCGCACACGCCGGTAAAATCGGGCGTTCCCTTGAGCGCGCCATCGAGACCGTAGGTCCAGCCGTGATACGGACAACGGAGCGTCTGCGCGGAGCCTTCCGGCTCGGTCACGACCGCGGCGGCGTGATGGCGGCAGACGTTGAAGAAGGCGCGGAGCGCGCCGTCCTCGCCGCGCACCACCGCGATCGGTTCGTCGCCAGCGGTCGTGCCGGAAATGAACTGGCGGGCCTGGTTGACCTGCTCGGCACGGCCGACCACCTGCCACGATCGCGCGAACACACTGCGGCGCTCGAGCTCGAAGATGCGTTCATCGAGGTACCACGGCGCAGGAATCGTCGAGGCGCGCTCGAGCGGTGCGCCGGGGTCGTACGCGTGAACCAGGTCGGCGAGCGAGGCCACCGGCCCGCCGGTTACTTGCGCAAAGCCGGGTGCACGTAGCCGGCCGGCAGCACGTGATCGGGATCTGGACGGATGCTCAAATAGGTCAGCTCCTCCTTGATATCGTCGAAGCCGTGCGGCACTCCGGCCGGGACGATGACAATGTCGCCGGCTGAGATCGGCAAGCGGTCGCCGGCTTTGAACGTGCCGTTCGTGCTAGGCCCGACGGCGATCTTCACGATTTCGTTGTCGGCCGGGAACGGCACCGGCTTGATCACATCGCCGCCGGTGACGAGCGTTGCCGAGCCCGAGACGACGTAGAAGGCCTCGGTGACCTGCGAGTGCGTAATGGCGCCGACCGGCGCACCGGGCTTGGTCGGCCCGCGCCGCAGGATGCCGACCGCGAGGTTGTACTTACCCAGGTCGACGACCTTCATCTGACGATCGACGCCGGCCCCCTCGGTGCCTTTGTGCTGCAGGACAGCGGCGATATCGGCCTTGCTGATGGCGGTCACCGGTGCCGGCTGTTGCGCAAGGGCCGAGACCGGGAAGAGCGCCACCGTCATCGACAGCGCGATGATCTGCACACGTGAAGGGACCATGGGACTCCTAATTCGAGCGGGTCAGTGCTTGGTAGACGAGCGGCTGGAACGCCGCGGCGACCGTCGGGTTCGGATACTTCTGAACCATGACGATCGCGACGAGCTTCTCCTTCGGATCCACCCAGAAATTGGTGCCGTAGATCCCGCTCCAGCCGTACATGCCCTCTGATCCGAGCGCCTGCGTCGCGGCCAGATCGGTGACGACGCTGAAGCCGAGGCCGAAGCCGACCCCCGGTCCGAGCAGGAGGCCCGGCGTCGTCAGGTCGCCGGTGTGGCTGGCCGACATGAGCTCGACGCTCTTCGGGCTGAGCAGCCGGACGCCGTCGACGGCGCCGCCGCCCGACAGCATCAGCGCGAACCGTGCATAGTCGCGAATCGTCGACGTCAGGCCCGCGCCGCCCGAGAAGTACTTCTTCCCCGCCTTGTAGTAGGCGAGCGGCGACATGTGCGTGTTGCCGAACGATTCCGGATCCTTCATCGGGCGGATGCCGCGCCGTGTCGGGCGAGTAGACCGTCGCCATGCGCGACCACTTGGCGTCGGCCACCACGAAATCGGTGTCGATCATTCCGAGCGGCTTGAAGATCCGTTCGCGCAGGAACACGTCGAACGGCTGGTCCGAGGCGACCTCGACGACGCGGCCGAGGACGTCGGTCGACAGGCTGTAGTTCCACGCCGCGCCCGGCTGGCTCATGAGCGGCTGCGCCGCGAGCTTGTCGATGCCTTGCTCCAGCGTCATGTCAGTGGTCGTCAGGCCGTCGACGACCCCGACCGTCCGGTAGGCGTTGCCGACGGGCCCGTTGTTCAGGAAGCCGTAGGACAGGCCCGAACGATGGGTGAGGAGATCGCGGATGGTCATGCCGCGCCGCGCGTTCTCGGGCTCGCCCTTCTCGCCGGCGACGCGTTGCTGCTTGAAGGCCGGGATGAAGCGCGACACCGGATCGTTCAGGCGCAGCTTGCCCTCCTCGTAGAGCATCATGATCGCCACGCTGGTGATCGGCTTGCTCATCGACGCGATGCGGAAGATGGTGTTCTCGCGCATCGGCGTCTTGCTCTCGACGTCCTGGAACCCGGTCGCGTGGACGTCGACCACCTTGCCGTCGCGCGCGACGAGCGTGACGATGCCGCCGGCTTCGCGGCGAGTCGACGATCGCCTGCATGCCGCGGTGCAGGCGTCCGAGCCGCTCGGTCGAGATGCCGACGCTTTCGGGTGTCGCCGCCGCCGCGGCGGGGCGCGGCGGCGCCGGGCGCGCGGTTTCCTGCCGTGCCGGGGCGACCTGCTGCGCGAGCGCGGCATAGCCGCCCGCGCCAACCAGCGAGACCAGAACAAACGCACGTACCCAGGACTTCATGGAAACCTCCTGCAGGTCGAGAGAGCCGTAGGCCGACCCTTCAGCGTCGGCGGAGCAGACGGAGGCCACAGACTAACACGGAGAGACGCCGCCCGGAGATTGCAGGGCTAACGAGAACTACATGCGCGGAAGCACGAAACCACGAAAGCGGCGTCGTGTCCGTGTTGGATCTTTTGGACAGTCATTTCCGTCAGCGCGACGATTCCTGCTCGCGCGCGCCTGCCATGATGCCGATCATCCCGATGTTGCCCTCGTGGCACGCGTACTCGTAGATATCCTCGGTGCTCTTCTGCATCGGGACTGCCGCCGTCCAGGGACGTGTCCAGGTGCCGGGGTCGTCGACCGTGAACTGATAGATCAGCGTCTGGGGATCCCGCAGCGTGAAGCGTTCGGTGAGGCGCAGCTGTTCGGACGGCGGGACGCGCAGGCCGATCGTGCCCGTGCCGTTGGTCGTGAAGTTCCGCGTTTCGACGACGAGTGTGTCGCCGTCCCATCGGCCGCGCGACTCGCCCAGCCAGCGGCGACCGCCGCTGCTTCGGCCGGTTCGAGATCGGCACGATGCGCGCGTCGTGGACCATCTCGTTCAGGATCACGACGTAGTCGTGCGTCTGAATCAGCTGGACGTTGTTGTTGTAGCCGCTCGGCATGATCGGCGGGCCGGAGTTGAAGCCGAGCAGGCATCGCTCCCAGGTGGGACGATCTTCAGGTCCCTCGGCAGGCTGCTTCATGCGTTCGGCGCGCTCGGCCGCCCGCTTCTCGCCCTCGGGCGTCAGCGGCGGCAGACGGCCGTCAGCCGGATCGACGATGAGCGACGTCCGCTTGTCGTCGACGACCCGGCTGCCGAAGTCGAACCAGAACTGATTGTAGGTGCCGGGATCGCCGGGGCGCGGCGCCCGATCGACGCGCGTCTCGGCGTTCCGCTGCTCGAGGGTCGCCGCTTCGTCCGCGCTGAGCGTTTCCTTCCCGGCGAACTGGTTCGGCCGCTCGAGCGGTGTGATCGTCCGGAAGTCCCAGATGCCCTGCAGATCCGGCTTGCCGTCAGGCGTGCGCGGCACCTTGCTCTGCGCGCCCGCCGCTATCGGCATCAGCGAGATCGCTGCGACAACCACGACCGCGAGTCCGAGCCCCGAGCACCGAGTCCCGTTACTTGTGTCGATCCCATCGAAGCCTCCCGGTCACGCGGTCGCCATTCTTGGTCATCAGGTACAACGTCTGGCCATCCGGCGAAAACTCGTACCAACGCGGCATCGCCTGTCCGACCATGCCCTGGCTGACCGATCCTTCGACGTGATGCGTGACGACGCCGCGCGCGGCGTCGATCTCGTAGCGGCCGAAGTAGGCGACGTATCCCGCCGCGGCGGCCGCGCGCTCGGCATCGCTCGCGCCGCGGCCAGCGGACGGCCGGTCCTTCGCCATCAGCTGCGCCGACATGCGGCCAGCGGCGTCGTAGCTGATCTGGCCGACGGTGAAGTTCGTCGGGCGTTCGGTGCCCTTCTCGTCGTAGTTGACGTAGGACACGAGCCTGTAACTACCGATCAGCTGCTTCTTGACGGCCGCCGCATCGGGCTTCTGCTGAGCGACGGGAGCGGCAACGGCACCGAAAAGCACAAGAATGAGGCCGATCGTCCGGACGGTCACGGTCATCAGAATCCTCCGCCGGCGCAGGCTAACACTCGCTGGGGGCTGAATCAACAACCCAACACCTGCGTCGCCTGCCTGCCCGCGGAGCGCGGTATACTCCCGCCCGATGCGTCTCCGCGCGCTGTGCTGCCTCGTGATCGCGATGCTGGCGGCGGCCCTGCCGTCGGCGCAGCAGTGGCCGCGTTTCCGCGGACACGACAACGGCAACATCGCCGACGATCCGGCCCTGCCCGAAACCTGGAGCGAAACCGAGAACGTCCGCGTGGAAGACCGACATTCCCGGGCACCGGATGGAGCTCGCCCGTCGTCTGGGACGATCACGTCTTCCTCACCGCCACCATCGGCGGCGGCGTCCGAGCCGCAGCCGATCAAGGGGCTCTACGACCCCGGCGACGAGAACGGCCGGACGCGCGCCACCGGCCGAGCACCGCTGGATGATCTACGACGTCGATTTCAAGACCGGCAAGATCCGCTGGCAGCACGAGCTGGCGCGCGGCGTGCCGAAGGTCCAGCGCCACATCAAGAACAGCTTCGCGTCCGAAACGCCGGTCACCGACGGCGAGCGCGTCTACGCCTACTTCGGCAGCATCGGCCTGCTGACGGCGCTCGACATGAACGGCCGCCGCGTCTGGACGCAGGAGCTCGGCGCCTACGACGGACGTCAGGCGTTCGGCACCGCCGCATCGCCCGCCCTGCACGGCGATCGCGTCATCGTCGTCCACGACAACGCGACCGAATCGTTCATGGCCGCCTACGACAAGCGGACCGGCAAGGAGATCTGGCGCGTCAAGCGCGACGAGGTCGAGAACTGGGCGACGCCGTTCATCTGGGAGAACGAGCTGCGGACCGAGATCGTGACGTCGGGCCTGCGCAAGGTCCGATCGTACGATCTGAACGGCAAGGTGCTGTGGGAGCTGTCGGGCATGACGGTCAACGTCACGCCGACGCCGTTCGCCAGCCACGGGCTGGTCTTCATCAACTCGGGCTATCCGGGCGCGTCGCCGCGGCCGGTCTACGCCGTCCGGCCCGGCGCGTCCGGCGATATCTCGCTCGAAGCCGGATCAGACCAGCAACGAGTTCGTCGTCTGGTATCAGCCGCTGCTCGGCACGTACAACACGTCGTCGCTCGTCTACGGCGACCTCTATTACACGCTGCTCGATCGCGGCTTCCTGCTCGTCCCACGACGTGAAGACCGGCAAGCAGATGTACGGCCGGCAGCGGATCTCAGCCGGAGGCCGCCGGCTTCACCTCGTCGCCGTGGGCGTACAACGGCAAGATTTTCCTGCTGAGCGAGGACGGCGACACGTTCGTCGTCGCGGCGGGACCGGAGTTCAAGCTGCTCGGCAAGAACTCGCTCAACGAGATGTCGCTCGCGACGCCGGCCGTCGTGCGCGGCAGCGTGCTTCATCCGCACGCAGTCGAAGCTGTACAGGATCGCGAAGCCACAGAGATGATGTTTTTCCTTCGTGTCCTTTGTGTCTTTTATTCTTGTACGTCTGCTGCTCGCGGGCGGAGTCGCATTCGCCCAGCCTGTCGCGCTCAAGCAGGTCGGATCGTTCCGAGTACCCGCCGACACCGTTGAAATCCGCGGGACGCACGCGTTCGTGGCCGGCGGGCACACGCTGACGATTCTCGATTTGTCCGAGCCCTCGTCGCCCAAGAAGGTCGCGGAGTACACATTTCCCGAGCAGATCTGGTCGTTCCGCCTCGTGGGCTCGTACGCGTATGTCGCGGCCAACTTCTATGGCCTGGGCATCCTCGACATCTCGAACCCGGCGGCGCCGAAGCTCCGGGCGTCGTTCAAGACGCCCGGCCAGGCCAAGGGAGTCGCCCTCGTCGGGACGACGGCGTTTGTCGCCGATCACATGTCCGGTGTCGACGTCGTCGACCTGTCGTCGCTCGACAAGCCGACGCTGCGCGGGTCGTTCTTCGTCGACGGCTATGCGCGCGACGTCGCCGCGTCGAGCCGTTTCGCGTTCGCGGTGGATGCGCCGACCGGCCTCTATGCGCTCGATCCGGCGCGGCCCGGACCGCCGGAAGCCGTCGGGCAGGTGCAGTCCGCCGCCGCCCCGCAGATGATCGAAGTGATGGAGCACGGCGGCCGCGTCGTCGCCTGTCTCGTCGGCGGCGGCGCGCTGCAGTTGTACGACGTGACCGACCCGGCCAAGCCGGTCCATCTTTCGAGCTTCAAGACGCCGGGCGGCCGTCCCGGCGCGCATCGCCATCGACGGCGACGCGTGGGTACCTCGACTGACGGGCGCGAAGGCGTGCAGATCGTCGATCTCTCCAACCCCTCTTCGCCGGCGCTGGTCGGCGGTTTCAAGACGGCGGCGCCGGCGCGCGATGTCGCGGTCGGCGGCGGGCTCGTCGTCGTCGCGGTCGGAATGGGAGAGGGCAACGAAGAAGTGGTGGTACTACGATGATGCTGAGAATACCGTTCGCCGCACTGATCGCCTTCCTGTTCGCTGGGTTCATGTCCGCTCCGCTCGCGCAGCAACAGGCGCGCGCGGTCGCCATCGACGACGACGACATCGGCGGCGTGGTGACGAGCGCCGAAAGGCCCGGAAGCCGGCGTCTGGGTCGATCGCCGAGACGACCGGCCTGCGGACGAAGTTCCGGAAGATCGTCGTCACCGACGACGCGGGCCGCTATCGTCGTGCCTGACCTGCCGCGCGGCAACTACACGCTGTGGGTGCGCGGCTACGGCCTGACCGACTCGAAGCCGGTCGCGGGCCGGCCCGGACAGCAGCTGAACCTCCAGGCCACCATCGCGGCCGACGCCGCAGGACGCCGCGGCGATCTATCCCGCGAACTACTGGTATTCGCTGATCAAGGTGCCGGAGAAGAGCGAGTTCCCGGGCACGGGCCCGAAGGGCAACGGCATCTCGCCGAACATGCGGACGCAGGCCGACTGGATCAGCGCAGTTGAAGGACGGCTGCCAGCTGTGCCACCAGATGGGCAACCGCGCGACGCGCGAGTTCGTGAAGCCGATTCCGAACGCGCACTCGACGCGCGGAGGCATGGGACCAGCGCGTGCAGGCCGGCCAGCGTGGACCGCAGATGAGCGGCGCGCTCGACCGGTTCGGCCGCCAGCGCGCGCTCGCGATGTTCGCCGACTGGACCGATCGCATCAGCAAGGGCGAGGTGCCGCCGCGCCGCCGCGTCCGCAGGGCGTCGAGCGCAACCTCGTGCTCACGCAGTGGGATTGGGGCGGCGCGCACTCGTACATCCACGACGAGGTCGCGGCCGACAAGCGCAATCCGACGGTCGGCGCGCGACGGCACGTGTCTACGGCGTCGACTTCACCGGCGACTCGCTGCTCTGGGTCGATCCGCGTCGAGCACACGATCGGGCAGCATCCCGATTCCGGTGCTCGCAGCCGGGCGCGCCGTCGTACATGCCCGCAGAAGATCGACGGTGCCGTCGCCGTACTGGGGCGACGAGGTCGATCTGGAACAACCCGGTCCATCCGCACAACCCGATGATGGACCAGCGTCAGCGCGTGTGGATGACCGCCGCGGTGCGGCCGTCGCCGAACCCGGACTACTGCAAGGGCGCCGACGGCAATGCCTTCGGCAAGAACTATCCCGATCGCAGCAGAGCAGCCGGCAGGCGGCGGTCTACGACCCGCGGACGCAGAAGATGACGCCGGTCGACACGTGCTTCGCGACGCACCACCTGCAGTTCGCCGAGGACAAGGACAACACGCTCTACTTCTCGGGCGACACGAACGTCATCGGCTGGATCAACACGCGCATCTGGGACGAGACCGGCGACGCCGCGAAGGCGCAGGGCTGGTGCCCGATGATCGTCGACACGAACGGCGACGGCAAGATCGGCGCTTACACGCAGCCGAACGAGACGCCGGATCCGACGCGCGACATGCGCGTCGCGGGCTTCGCCTACGGGATCATCGTCAATCCGACGGACGGATCGATCTGGTGGGCGAACGCCGGCGTGCCCGGACGCATCGGCCGCCTCGAGCTCGGGAGCAACCCGCCGCTGACGTGCAAGACGGAGGTGTTCGAGCCGCCGTACAACCCGCCGAACGTCATCACCGGCTTCACGCCGCGCGGCATCGACGTCGATCGCAACGGCGTGCATCTGGACCGGCCTGTCGGGCGGACCGCACATGGCGTCGTTCGACCGCCGCAAGTGCAAGATGCTGAACGGGCCGACCGCGACCGGCCAGCACTGCGCCGAAGGCTGGACGCTCTATCCGGCGCCCGGGCCGCAGATGAAGGGGACCGACATCGCCGGCAGCGCCGACTTCACGTACTACAACTGGGTCGATCAGTTCGACACGCTCGGCCTCGGCGCGAACGTGCCGATCATGACCGGCACCGGCTCCGACTCGCTGCTCGCCCTCAGTCCGAACGGCAAGTTCGTCGTGCTGCGCGTGCCGTATCCGCTCGGCTTCTACTCACGCGGGCTCGACGGCCGGATCGACGATCCGAAGGCCGGCTGGAAGGGGCGCGGCGTCTGGGCCGACTACGGCACGAACCTGGTGTGGCACATCGAAGGCGGCACCGACGCGCGCAGCGCGCTGGTCAAGTTCCAGCTGAGACCGGATCCGCTGGCGAAGTAACCGGGGAAAATGCAACCGCGAAGACTCGAAGAAACGCGCTGATCGTCTTCGCATCTTCGTGGTTGCGTTTCGTCCCCTGACTCACGCCGTTGCTCAGCGCGCCGTGAGCGTACGGCGCCATCGAAAGAATGGCACGCCAAGCGCCACCAGTCCGACACCGAGTAGTGACTGAAGCGGCCGCTCGTAGAAGGTGTTGAGGACGAGTCCCGTCATCGCCACCACGAACAGTGCCGGCACCCAGGGATAGCCAACGACGCGGTAGGGCCTTCGCGTGTTCGGACGTTGTCGTCGGAGATGGAACAACGCCAGGCCCGTGATCACGTGAAAGATGATGCTGGAGAACAGCGAGTACTGAAACAGTTGCTCGTAGCTGCCCGACAGGACGAGCAGCATCGACCAGACACCGAGGGTAACGATCCCGGCCGTCGGGGTCTTGTACCGGGGGTGTATCCGAGACATCCATCGAAATGCCGGCGCGTCCTCCGACATCGGGAGGCCGAGCCGCGACGCGCCGATGATCGCGGACGAGAGGCAGCCGAAAACCGAGACGAGCACCGCCGCCGCCAGCAGCCGGCCGGCCGTCGGACCGAGCAGCGCGGTCGTGGCCTCTTCGCCGATCCGGGCGGACGCGCCGATCTCCG
>CAWGSJ010000001.1:0-1652689 GCA_963825245.1 uncultured Acidobacteriota bacterium | reverse complement strand
TGGCGGACGGCATGATCCTCCAGCATGAACTGGCAGGTGATCGGCGCGTCCTCATACAGCGACGCCGGTGCCGCCGAGTCGAGTTCGGCATCGCTCAGCGCCCGGATCGAGGCCGCGGCGGCGGCGCTATTCTTCCGCAGCAGCTCGACGGTCGCCTCTTTGGTGACGGCGTCGTTATCCTTCGCGTGGCCCGCGTTCATCTCGTGGATCACGGGCCACGTCACGCCCTCGACCGGCTTGCTGCCAGCCAGCGTCTGCGCCAGAGAAATTTCGATCGGGTAGACGCTGGCGACGTGGTGAATGACGACGCTAACCCTCCGGCCGTCCTTGGGCAGGCGCGTCTGCCACTCCGAATCGGTGAGGCTGCTCGCCAGAGAGACAAGCGCGGCGGCGCCTGTTTCGAGGCGATCGGCCAGGGCATTTGCACGGGAACTCGGCATGGGTTGTCCTTTCGATGGCTGCCGGCACTTGAACGGCCAGCATGTCCTTTATAGATAGCCTACGGTGTTCCCGGCAGTCGCCGCATGGCCGAACGTCCGGTTTAGTTTGCCGTTCCACCGGAAGAACGGCGACGTCGGACCCGCGCGGTTCAGGCCCCGCATAGAATCAGTCCTGGGACATGCGTGCCTTGCGATTGATGGCGGTTCTTGCGCATCCGGACGACGAGTCGCTCGGAGTGGGAGGGACGCTGATCAAGTACGCGGCCGAAGGCTGCGAGGTGTCGCTCCTGACCGCCACGCGCGGCGATGGCGGGCGCTACAAGACGTTTTCACCTGGTCATCCGGAACATCCCGGGTCAGCGGCGCTCGGCGGCATTCGCGAAGCGGAGCTGCGGCGCGCGGCGGCCGAACTGGGAGTCCGCGACGTCGCGCTGCTCGATTATGCCGATCGATATCTGGACCGCGCCAACCCGCACGACGCGGCCGCGGTCATCGCGGGACATCTCAGGCGAGTACGTCCCGACGTCGTCATCACCTTCGGACCCGACGGCGCCTACGGACATCCCGATCACATCGCGATCTCGCAGTTCACGTCCGCGGCGATCGTGACCGCCGCCGATCCGATGTTTGCTTCGAAGGGCGACGACGGCGCCCGGCCACATGCGGTCGCGAAGCTGTACTACATTGCCTGGCCGCAATCGACGTGGGCGGCGTACCAATCCGCGGTCAAGAAGCTGACGTCGACGGTCGATGGCGTCGAACGCCAGGCCGTCCCGTGGGCCGACTGGGCCATCACCACCCGGATCGACACGCGGAGCTTCTGGCCGAGCGTGTGGCGGGCGGTCTCGTGCCATGAATCTCAGATGGCCGCCTACGAGAAACTAAGCGAGCTGTCGCCGGCCCATCACGAGGCGTTGTGGGGCTCGCAGTCGTTCTATCGGGCGTTCAGCACCGTCAACGGCGGACGAATGCCAGAAACCGATCTGTTCGAAGGGATCCGCAGATGACGAGCCAAACGGAAGAACGAGTCGCTCCGCTTGCAATCGACATCGAGACGTTCCGGACGCTGGGGCACCAGCTGGTGGACCAGCTCGCCGCGTTTCTCGAATCGGTGCCGGGGCGCCCGGTGACCCGCGACGAGTCGCCGTCCCAGGTGCGCGAAGCGTTGGGCCTGACCGGACCGCTTCCGGAGTCCGGTACCGATCCGGCGCGGCTCCTCGAGGAGACGGCGCGGCTCCTGTTCGATCATTCGCTGCTGAACGGCCACCCGCGCTTCTTCGGGTACATCACGGCGCCACCGGCGCCGATCGGGATCCTTGGCGACTTTCTCGCGTCGGCCGTGAACCCGAACGTCGGCGCGTGGATGCTCTCGCCGGCAGCGACCGAGGTCGAGTGCCAGACCGTGCGGTGGATCGCCTCCCTCATTGGCTACCCAGACGACTGCGGCGGGCTGCTCGTCAGCGGCGGCAACATGGCCAACTTCGTCTGCTTCCTTGCCGGCCGAGCGGCGAGAGGTGGCGCCGAAGTGCGCGAGCAGGGCGTTGGCGGAGAGGACCGGAGGCTTCGCGTCTATGCCTCAGCGGAAACCCACACGTGGATCCAGAAGGCCGCCGATATCACCGGTTTCGGCACCGCCTCGATCCGTTGGATCCCCACCGATGCGAGTCTCCGGATGGACATCGCGGCACTTCGCCGCAGCATCGAGGCAGACGCCGCTGCTGGCGACGTCCCGTGTCTGGTCGTCGGCACCGCCGGGTCGGTCAGTACCGGTGCGGTCGACCCGCTCCCGGAGATCGCCGCGGTGTGCCGCGAGCATGGGGCGTGGTTCCATGTCGATGGCGCTTACGGCGGCTTCGCGGCTGCCGTTCCCGACGCGCCGGACGATCTGCGAGGCCTCGCGCAGGCGGATTCGGTTGCGGTCGATCCACATAAGTGGCTCTACGCCCCACTCGAGGCCGGCTGCGCCCTGGTGCGCAATGCCGAAGCGCTCCGTGCCGCGTTTGCCTATCACCCGCCGTACTACCACTTCGAGGAGCGCGCGACGAACTACGTCGACTACGGCCCGCAGAACTCGCGCGGGTTCCGCGCGCTGAAAGTCTGGCTCGCCTTGAGGCAGGTGGGCGCGGCCGGCTATAGACAGATGATCGGCGACGATATCCGGCTGTCTCGGGCGATGGCCGAGGCCGTCCGCAGCCACGCCGAGCTAGAGTTCGTCACGCAAAGCCTCAGCATCACGACCTTCCGGTTCGTCCCGCAGGAGGTTCGCACCCAGCCAGGGAGTGCGGAGACCGAACGCTACCTTGACGCGCTCAACCGTGAACTGCTCGATCGGCTGCAGCGGGGAGGGGAGGCCTTCGTCTCGAACGCGGTCGTCGGCGGGCGCTACCTGCTGCGGGCATGCATCGTCAATTTCCATACGAGTCGAGCTGACGTCGAAGCGCTACCCGGGATCGTCGCGCGCGTCGGTCGCAAGGCCCACGAGCAACTGCGGCCCACCTTCGTCTGATTCTCGTAATTCCAAATTTCTATGCGGGTGTATGTTTCACAGGCGGATGATACCGGTTTTGGTTGCGTAAGGAGATGAGCATGCCGAAGATGAAAGTCCTCTCAGCGATTGCGGCTGCGCTCGTCTGCGCGCCGGTCGTGCTGGTTGCGCAGAACAAGGCTGCCACCTACATCACCAAGGAACAGGTCGACACGGTCAACAAGCAGCCGGGCACCGACCGGACCATTCAGGTGTTCGACATCGGCCACGAGAACTTCGCGGTCGGGGTCATCCATCGCGGTGCAACGGGTGGCGGCGCTCGCGCAGCCGGCGGCGCGGCAGCTGGAGGAGCCGCGGGGAGACAAGGAACCGCTGCCGCGCCCGCCGCCGAGCCGTGCGGCGAAAAGGCCAGCGCGCCGCCTCCGGCCGGCACACCGAACGGGCTGTTCCACGAGTCGCAAACCGAGGGCTACTACATCATTTCAGGCGCTGGCACGATGGTGACCGGCGGCCGCATCGTCAACGGACGCAAGTCCGCGGCGGACGCCGCGGTGACGACGACGCTCAACGGTCCGTCGTGCAGCGGCAGCATCATGGGCCCCGACGTGGTGACCAGGGAAGTGAAGGTCGGCGACATCATCATCATCCCGGCGGGCGTGCCGCATGGCTGGTCGACGATTCCCGACCACGTCGACTACCTGAGCTTCCGTCCGTCGCAGCGAGTGTTGACCGCCGGTTACGTGCATCCGTCGATCGCCGGACAGAAGTAGACTTCAGACTTCAGACTTCTTTTGTTCGCGCCGCCATACCGCCGGCGGCCGCCCGAAGGCGCGCTTGAACGCGCGGCTGAAGGCGGCCTCTGATTCGTAGCCGGCTTCCAGCGCAATCCCGCGAACCGCCTCCTGGGATTCTTCGAGCTTCTGCGCGGCGAACTGCAGGCGCCGGTGCGCCAGATAGCGCATCGGCGGCTCTCCCATGACCGCGCGGAACCGCTCCGCGAACGCGGAGCGCGACGCGCCGGCTTTCCGTGCGAGCGTATCGGCGGTCCAGCGATGCGCGCCTGGCCCGTGCAGAAGCGCCAGCGCCCGGCTGACGATCGGATCGCGCAACCCTCCGACCCATCCATGTTCCTGCGACGGCAGCGATTCGACGTGCCGGCGTACGGCCTCGATGAACAGCAGCTCCGCGAGCCTGGCCAGGACTGTCGGCGAACCTGATCCCGAGCCCAGCTCCTGCGCGGCAAAGCGAAACGAGCTTTCGATCCAGGCGCCTGCCGCCGCTTCCGTGACGGCGAGGGTGAGCGCCGCCGGCAGGACGCTGGCGATCGGCGGGTTCGGCGAGTCGCTGCCGAGGAATCCGCACAGCATCCGCGTCCGCTCGCCGCCGCCGCCGTAGACAATCCGCGGCGGCCGGCCATCGCCGATCGGCTGAACAAGATGATCGACGCTGACCGGACGGATGTTCGGGCCGCTCCCGAGCTGGTGCGGTTCGTTCCTCGGCAGCAGGATGATTTCCCCGGCGCCGACCGAAATCGGAGAACCGCCGCCCACACGCAGCACCAGACGTCCCTCCGTCACGTAGTGATAGGCGATGACATGAGCCGGCGCCGCCAGAAAGGCGCCGTAGTCTTCGGGCCCGACGTGAGAGCTGACGCACCAGGGCGAGGTGAACTCGGCGTCGAGG
The DNA here is from genome assembly GCA_963825245.1 of uncultured Acidobacteriota bacterium. Lineage (GTDB taxonomy): Bacteria > Acidobacteriota > Vicinamibacteria > Vicinamibacterales > CAVVIG01 > CAVREM01. Next base: position 1,648,081 of record CAWGSJ010000001.1, on the reverse strand, counting down.
AAGACACCGCCCGAGAGGCGCATCGCGCGAACGAGCTCCAGCAGAGGGTCCATGATGTTGAATTCGAGAAAGCGTCCTTTGGCGGATCGAGCAAGCAATCCGGCGTCCCGGTCATTCCAGGCGGGTGGTCCGATCCGTAAGCGTATATCAGACGAGGTGATGCCATGAAAACCAGCAGATCGCGATTGCCGCAGCTCGCCGGCGGCCTGTTCCTGACGGACGGCGGGATCGAAACCACCCTCATCTACCAGGAGGGATTCGACCTGCCCTTTTTCGCGGCGTTTCACCTGCTGCGGAGCGAGCAGGGCATTGCGGCGCTGCGCCGCTACTACACGCGCCATGCCTCGATTGCGCGCGAGCGTGGTGTGGGGTTCGTACTGGAAAGCGCCACCTGGCGGGCCAGCGCCGACTGGGGTGTGCGCCTCGGCTACTCGGCACGCGAGCTCGCGGCGGCCAATCGTGCCGCGATCGATCTCCTCCACGATCTGCGGCGCGAGCTCGAAACGGATCGCTCGCCGATGGTGATCAGCGGGTGCGTGGGCCCGCGCGGCGACGGGTATCGGCCCGAGGCGGTGATGACGCCCGCGGCGGCGCGAGCCTATCACGCCGAACAGATCCGGGTCTTCGCGGCTGCCGGCGCCGACCTGGCCACCGCCATCACGATGACCAACAGCGGCGAAGCGATCGGCATCGTGCGCGCCGCCCAGGCCGAAGGCCTGCCGGTCGTCATTTCGTTCACGGTCGAGACCGACGGACAGCTGCCGAGCGGCGAATCCCTGTCAGAGGCGATCGCCGCGGTCGATGGCGAGACAGGTGGAGCGGCCGCGTACTTCATGATCAACTGCGCCCATCCGATCCATTTCGCCGACGTCATGGCGGCCGGCGCCAGCTGGGTCGGCCGGATTCGCGGCCTGCGCGCGAATGCGTCGACGCGCAGCCACGCCGAGCTCGACGAGGCGACGACGCTCGACGCCGGTGATCCGCTCGACCTCGGGCAGCGGTATCGAGAGCTTCGGACGCGGTTTCCATGGATCAACGTGCTCGGCGGCTGCTGCGGCACCGACCATCGGCACATCGAACGAATCTGCGACGCGTGTCTGCTCGAGGAAATGGAGCGTGCCTCATGATTGCGCTGCGTGAACCGACCGTCACCCTCGCGTCGTCCGCCGATCGGTCCCGGCTGGTCGACATCATCACGCGATCGTTCGCCACCGATCCGCCGTCGCGCTGGCTGTATCCGGACGACGATCAGTACTGGCGCTTTTTCCCGCGATTCGTCGAGGTGTTCGGCGGAAGCGCCATCGAGTACCGCTGCGCGCAGGTCGTCGGCGACGGCGCCGCCGCGCTCTGGCTGCCACCGGGCGCTCACGTGGAGGAAGCACCGCTCGTCGCGCTCATCGAGGAAAGCGTCGACGCGCGCGATCGAGCGACCGCGTTTTCGCTGTTCGAGCAGATGGCCGGCCACCATCCGGCAGAACCGCACTGGTATCTGCCGCTGATCGGCGTCACGCCGTTGCAGCAGGGGAAGGGCTACGGCTCGATCCTGCTCGAGCACGCGGCCGCACGCTGCGATCACGAAGGGCTGCCGGCCTACCTCGAATCGACGAGCCCGCGGAGCGTTCCGCTGTACCGGCGCCATGGGTTCGAGGTGGTCGCGGAGCTTCGCGTCGGATCCGCGCCGCCGATCTTCCCGATGGTCAGGATGCCTAGGTGAGATTTAAGGATCTGAGGATCTGAGGATTTGAGAATTGAGAATTGAGGATTTGAAATCCTGAAATCCTCAGATCCTCAAATTCAGAGATCCCTGCCCGGGCCATACTATTGGGATGGCTGTCGGGTCGCCGCAGGCGCTGCGGGTCCGTGATCTTCGCAAGCGATACAAGGAGGTCGTTGCCGTCGACGGCATCGACCTCGACGTCGCCGCCGGCGAGTGCTTCGGGCTGCTGGGCCCGAACGGCGCCGGCAAGACGACGGCGATCGAGATCTGCGAGGGGCTCACCGTCGCGGACGCTGGCGATGTCGAGGTCCTCGGCCTGCGCTGGGCCACGGATGCCACGAAGCTGCGCCAGCGGCTCGGCATCCAGTTGCAGGACACCCAGCTCGCCGACAAGCTGACGGTCGTCGAGACGCTGCGGCTCTTCCGCAGCTTCTACGCTGCTGGCCCCTCACCCGACGAACTGGTTGCCCTGGTGCAGCTCCAGGAAAAACGCGACGCGCGCATCGTGTCGCTGTCGGGCGGGCAGAAACAGCGCCTCGCCCTGGCGATTGCCCTGGTCGGCAATCCCGACCTGCTGTTTCTCGACGAGCCGACCACCGGGCTCGATCCGCAGGCCCGCCGTCAGCTCTGGGATCTCATCGAGGAGTTCAAGCGATCCGGCCGGACGATTGTCCTGACGACGCATTACATGGAGGAGGCCGAACGGCTCTGCGATCGCGTCGCCATCGTCGACCACGGCAGGGTGATCGGCCTCGGGACGCCGGCGCACCTGATTGCCTCGATCGGCATCGGCCACCTCATCGAGTTCGCGGCCGGCGACGGCGCCGGCGTCGATCTGGCTTCCCTGAAACGGATCGACGGTGTCCGCACCGCGCGTGCCCAGAATGGCGGCGTGATGATCGAGGCCGCCGACCTCCATCGCGTCCTGCCCGCCCTCGTCGAGCACCTTCGCGAGCGGGGCGCACCGATCAGCGAGCTGCGCACCCATTCCGCATCCCTCGAGGACGTGTTCGTCTCGCTGACCGGACGGCATCTTCGCGATGAATAGCGACCGCCTCTACTCGCTCGGGCAGCTGATCCTGGCGCGCGTGCGCGAGTTCACGCGCGAGCCCGAAGCGGTGTTCTGGGCGGTCTTCTTCCCGATCCTGCTGACGGCGGCCCTGGGCATCGCGTTCGGCCGCGGGTCGGTCGATGTCGTTCCCGTCGTGACGTCGTCGGCCGAGGTCGCCCGCGCGCTGGAAGCTGAGCCGGGCCTGTCCGTGCAGCTGATGGACGAATCGGCCGCGCTGAAGATGCTTCTCAACGGCCAGGCGGCGCTGTTTGCTCAACCAGCGCCCGATCACGGGATCGTCTACCGATACGACGACACGAACCCGGACGGACGCGCCGCGCGGCTGCTCGTGGATCGCGCGGTTCAACGCGCGGCTGGCCGCGTCGATCCCGCGCCCGCGCGTGACGACCTGGTGCGCGAGCCCGGCAGCCGGTACGTCGACTTCGTCGTGCCGGGACTGGTCGGCCTCGGCATCATGAGCAACGCCCTCTGGGGAATCGGATTCTCAATCGTCGATTCGCGGCGGCGGAAGCTCATGAAGCGGCTGGTCGCGACGCCGATGTCGCGGACCTCATACCTGTTGTCGTACCTCGCCTGGCGCATGATGATTCTCGGCATCGAGGTCGGCGTGCCGATCGGATTCGGCGTCCTGGCGTTCGGCGTTCCGGTCCGGGGGCGCCTGTTCGACCTGATTCTGATCTGCGTGATCGCGTCGATGTCGTTCAGCGCGATCGGCTTGTTGCTGGCGGCCCTTCCGCGCACCATCGAAGCGGTGTCAGGACTGGTGAACCTGGTCCAGGTGCCGATGTGGATCGTGTCTGGCGTGTTCTTCTCGTCGCAGCGTTTTCCGGGCGCGGTGCAGCCGTTGATTCGCGCGCTGCCGCTGACGGCAGTCAACGACGCGCTCCGCGCTCATATGCTCCAGGGCGCCAGTCTCATCCAACTCACGCCCCAGCTGGGGACGCTGATGGCCTGGACCGTCGTCTGCTTTGCCCTTGCGCTGAAGCTCTTCCGCTGGCGCTAGGCTGCGAGGCGCCTTGCGGCGATCAACATTCACGTAGATTCACGCGCAATTCTTGTCACTTGACAACGGTTGAGCCAGCTCAGACACTTCATTTCCTAGAATAGTAGGGCCTGCCCCGATCCCAGTCCGGGCAGTGACTGCCGCAGAGGTCTGCGGGAGGTTGCATGATCCGGACTGTGCCTCTGTCAGTCCAGCTCGTCTTCACATTCGTTGGTCTGATCATCGGCACGACTGCCGCGCTCACGACTGCTGCGTACACCTCGTCGCGCGCCAGCCTCGAAGCCGAGGTCCGGCGCGACGTGATCTTCGCAACCGAAACTCGTGAGCAGTCCCTCACCCAGCTCTTCAACCTGCGGCAGCAGCGTGCCGAAGGACTTCTCGTCAGTATGCAGTCGCTGTGCGGTGAGCAGGCGGGACCCGGCCGCCTCGCGTGGGCACCCGACTGCGTCGAGACGCTGGTCAGCGACTTTCGCGCGAGCGAACGAGCCGAGGGGGTGCTGCTGACGTATCGCAAGCGAGTCATCATCAGATCGGGGGCGGCGGGCGATCGGGGTGCGGTCCCCGGGGATGCGCTCGCCCGCATCATCAAGCAGCCGGACGGCGCGATCGAGTACGCCATGACCGCCACGCTTGGCGATGCCGTCCTCACGACGCAGTTCGGGCATCAGGATGTCTGGGCCCTGTTCGAGGGCGCCGCCGGACTGGGCGCTGGCGGTGAACTTTTCCTGGTCGACGCCGATGGTCAGTTCCTGACCGCGCCGCGCGCCGGGGCCTCTCGGGTGGCGCCGCCCGATGCGGCGCGGGAGCTCCTGGCGCATTGCGCGTCCGGTGAAACGGAAGTCGAAGGCGTCGACTATCGCGGGGTCCGGGCCATCCAGAGCTTCCGGCCGCTGATTGGGCTCGCTGGTGCGTGCATCGTCGCGCGCGTGGATTACGACGAAGCGCTCGCGCCGGCAGCCCGCCTGCGCGCCGATCTGGTGGCGAGAGGCGCATGGTTTGTGCTCGCCGGCGCCGTCCTTTCACTGATCGCCGCCAACTGGATCTCGTCGCCCTTGAGACGGCTCGTGATGTCGGCCCGACAGCTGCAGACCGGCCGCTTCGATCGGCCCATTCCACTCGCCGGTCCCTCGGAAGTGCGCGCGCTGGGCCGTGCGTTCAACGCGATGGGCAACGATCTCGCCGAGCTCGTCGCCAAAGAGCAGGCGGCGCGGCGCGAAGCCGAGGCGGCCAACCAGTCGAAGGATGACTTCCTCGCGACCGTTTCGCATGAGTTGCGGACCCCGCTCAGCGCGATCCTGGGCTGGTCGCACATGCTGAAACAGCAACAGCTGCCGCCCGATCGGATGCGGCACGGCATCGACGTGATCGAGCGCAATGCCCGCGCCCAGCGGCAGCTGATCGAAGACCTCCTCGACGTGTCGCGCATTGCGGCGAACCGGTTGCGGCTGGCGCGCGAAGCCGTTCGACTGGGAGACGTCGTCGAGGCCGCGCTCGATGCCGTGCGTCCGCAAGCCGCCGCGAAGGGTGTGGAGGTGCAAACGATCCTGTCGGATCGGGCGCCCGTCCTCGGCGACCCTCGACGGCTCGAGCAGGTGGTCTGGAACCTGGCCTGGAACGCGGTGAAGTTCACCCCTCCGTCGGGCCGGGTTCGTGTGCAACTCGTGCGGGCGAGCCACGAGGCCATTCTCTCGATCTCAGATACCGGCGTCGGCATCTCCTCGGAGTTCCTGCCTCACGTGTTCGAGTGGTTCCGTCAGGCCGACGCGAAATCGCAAAGCCAGTCGGGCCTCGGCCTCGGCCTCGGGATCGTCCGGCACCTCGTCCAGCTTCACGGCGGCAGCGTGTACGCCGAGAGTGCTGGCGAAGGGCGGGGGGCCACGTTCACGGTGCGGCTGCCGATCCACGAGCCGTCAGTACACGCGCCGAAGCCCGAGCCAGAACGCGACGCGCCGGTCGTTGTGACCCGGCAGAGGCTCGAGGACGTCCGGATTCTTGTCGTCGAAGACGACGATGACACGCGCGAACTGCTGCGAACGATGCTCGAAAGCGCGGGGGCGGTGGTGGAAGGCGTCCCGAGTGCCGCGCGCGCTCGTCGCGAGGTCTTCGCCGATCCGCCAGACGTGCTCATCTCCGACATCCGCATGCCCGAGGAAAACGGCTACGCGCTGATGCAGTCGCTGCGTGCCGCGGGCATTGAAACGCCGGCGATCGCCCTCACCGCGTATGCCCGCCGCGAGGACGCGTTAGAAGCCCAGGCGGCCGGCTTTCAGATCCACCTTCCGAAACCGGTCGATCCCGGCCGCCTCATTGACGTCGTGGCCAGGCTCGCGTCCCGGCCCAGTTAGGGCCTCTGCGGTCTGCGCCTTGGCGTCCTCGGCTTCCTCTGCCCTTCGACTTCGCTCAGGGCATCCCGAGCGCAGTCGAGGGATGCGTCCTCGACTCACCTCGCACGTACACAGCTGTAGCGATCGAACAACCGGTTCGTTACACTGTAGCCCGAATGAGCAGCGATCGGTCCCCGCGAGTGAAAGGCTACGAGGTCTTCTTCGGTTTTCGCGAGCCGCCGTTCAGCCTGGCCCCCGACACGCGATTCCTCTTCGACGGCGCGTCGCACGCCGCGGCGCGGGAACAAGTGGCCCACGCACTGGAGCGGCGCGAGCCGCTGGTCGTGGTGACCGGCGAAATCGGGACGGGCAAGACGCTTCTCTGCCGCAGCGTCGTCGAAAAGCTGGAGCGCCGGACCTTCCTGTCGATCATCCACGACCCGATGCTCGAACGCGACGAGCTGCTGAAGCAGATGCTCCAGGACTTCGGCGTCATCTCGAAGGATCGGACCCGGCTGGCGCCGATCACGCGCCACGAGCTGGTTCATGCGCTCCAGGAATTCCTGCTGGCGCTGGTTCCGCTGCACGCGCACGCCGTCCTGGTGATCGACGAGGCGCAGCACCTCCAGCCAGACGTGATGGAGCAGCTGCGGCTGGTCTCGAATGTTCACGACGCCGCGGGGACGCTGCTGCAGATCGTGCTCGTCGGCCAGCCGAGCCTCGACGCCGTGCTGTCGCGGCCGGAACTGCGGCAGATGAAGCAGCGCGTGTCGCGGCAGGTCCGGCTCGAGCCGCTCGGCATCGCCGAGCTCTCGCAGTACATCGATCACCGGCTTGCGGTGGCCCGGAACGGCGCGGCGTCGTCGCACGGCGCGGTCGCGTTCGCGCCCGAAGCGCTGTCTGCCATCTGGAGGCTGTCGGGCGGCACCCCACGGGTGATCAATCTCTTGTGCGATCGCGCGCTCGAGGCCGCCTACGAACAACAAGCGCATTCGGTCGGAGGGCCGCTCGTCGACGCGGCCGCCGCCGAACTCGGCCTTTCGGCTGTTCCGGCACCCGCGATCGCCGCGCGAAGCGGCGCGATGCCAACCGTCGCGGCGCCAACCGACGCGACGGCTGTAGCGTCGCCATCGGTGACACAGGCAGGGGAGCCCTTGGCCCCGGCGCCGCTCGAGGAGATGCCCATCGTGTTCGGCGGAGCGGCGGGGGCTGAAACCACCGCACCGCCGCGGAGCCGGCCTCTCCTCGTCGCCGCGGTGGTGGTCGTCGCCGCGGGTGCAGCATGGTTCGGCGTCCGCGCTCTGTATCCGTCGGGCCGGAGCGCGACTTCCCCGGCCGAGCCGCCCGTGACGGCTGCACCGCCGGCCGACCGGCCCGCGACGGATGCACCGCCCACTGCGGCCGCAACTCCGCCCGAGCCGGCCCCGAGTCCGGCGACGCCTGCGGCTGCGCTACCTTCACCCGCTCCCCAGTCGACCGAATCAACGCCACCGCCGCCCAGCGGTCCGCCCGTGGCATTCGAGATCGTCGTCGCATCATTTCGCACAATGACACGCGCGTCGCAGGTCGCGACTGAACTGGAAGCGCTTGGTCAACCCGTCCGCCATCGGACCTCCGACGGCTGGGAGCAGGTCCTGGCCGGCCCGTTCAAGACACGGGAGGCGGCCGAACAAGCGCAGACGAAGCTCGACCAGGCGGGATACACCGGCACGCAGATCGTCCCCGCCGCGACGCAGCCTGTCCCCGCCGCGCGCTGAACGAGCCTAACGACAGGAATGTTCGATTCGATCGCATTACGTAATGCGAATCGATCCGCCTGTGACGTGATCGCTCGCCCCGGCATCAGGTCGCACCTGGAATGCTCCTTGCCGATGGGCGGGCATCGCCATGGCCTTGACGCACTTCGGAACCGATCTCGCTATTGATCTCGGCACCGCCAATACCTGCGTCTACGCCAAAGGACGCGGCGTCATCCTGAACGAGCCCTCCCTCATTGCCTTCAACGCCGTGAGCGGCGTCGTCGAGGCCGTGGGGGGCGCCGCCCGGGAGATGCTCGGACGCAATCCCGGTCATCTTCGTCCCGTGCGGCCGATCAAGGACGGGGTGATTGCCGACTTCGACGCCACCGAGAAGATGCTTGCGCACTTCATCCGGACGACGCACCAGCTCATTCGCGCCTGGTTCCGGCCCAGGGTGCTCATCGGCGTGCCGACCGAGATCACGCCCGTCGAGCGGCGCGCCGTGAAAGACTCCGCCTACCGCGCCAAGGCCAGCGAGGTGTACCTCGTGGACGAGCCGATGGCGGCCGCCGTCGGCGCGGGCCTGCCGATCGCTGACGCGGCCGGCAACATGATCATCGACATCGGCGGCGGCACCTCCGACATCGCCGTCATCTCGCTGACCGGGGTCGTCATCGGCCGCTCGGTACGGGTAGGCGGCGATGCGATGGACGAAGCGATCATCCACTACATGAAGAAGCGCCACGACCTGCTGGTCGGCGAGCGGACTGCCGAAGCGATCAAGATGGAGATCGGCTCGGCCACGCCGCTCGAGAAGCCGCTCACGATGGAGGTCAAGGGGCGTCACTTGAGCAAGGGCGTGCCGGTGAAGGTCATGGTCACCGACGCCGAGATCCGCGAGGCGCTCGCCGAGCCGCTCAAGACCATCCTTCGCGTTATTCGCGAGACCCTGGATCAGATTCCGCCGGAGCTGTCGTCGGACATCTTCGATCGCGGCGTTGCGCTGTGCGGTGGCGGCTCGCTGCTGCGCAATCTCGACAAGCGCATCCGCGACGAAACGCAGCTGCCCGTCCAGATGGTCGACGATCCCCTCTCCTGCGTCGTCATCGGCGCGGGCAAGATGCTCAGCGACGATACGCTGCTGAGAAAGCTGTCGATCCAACAATCGTAGAGCGCGCGGAGATAGAGGAGACGGCGTTGCCGGCCGGTGGTCGTCGCGCGTGTCTCCGTTCGATCTCCGTTGCTCCGTTCCTCCGTTGTTAATCCGTGGCCTCCATGACCTCCGTGACCGTTTGCTCCGTACGCTCCATTCGGGAGAGGATCCTCCTGCCCGATGCTCAACACGCTGGCCGTCGCCGGATACCGCTCGCTTCGCGACCTCGTCCTCCCGCTCGATCGGCTCAACCTCGTCACCGGCCCCAATGGCAGCGGGAAGTCGAACCTGTACCGTGCGCTGCGTCTGCTCGCCGAGACGGCGCAGGGCCGGGTGATTCCGTCGCTCGCGCGCGAGGGCGGTCTGCAGTCGACGCTGTGGGCCGGGCCGGAGCAGTTTTCGCGCGCGGTCCTGCGCGGCGAGCAGCCGGTTCAGGGCGTGCTCCGCAAGGGGCCGGTCAGCCTGCGGCTCGGCTTCGCCACCAGTGACTTCAGCTACGCGATCGATCTTGGCCTGCCGCCACCTCCGTGCGGGGCCTTCGCCCACGACCCGGAGATCAAGCGTGAGTCCGTCTGGAACGGCATGACCCTGCGGCCGTCAGCGGTGCTCGTCGACCGCCGCGGCGGGCTTGTCAAAGCGCGGGACGCGGCCGGGAAGTGGGCAATCATCACTCAGCAGCTGGCGAGCTTCGACAGCATGATGACGCACTGCGCCGATCCGCGGAATACGCCCGAGATGCTGATGCTGAGAGAGGAGATGCGCGCCTGGCGCTTCTACGATCACTTCCGGGCGGACGCCACCTCGCCGGCACGCAGCCCGCAGATCGGGACGCATACGCCGGTGCTGAGCCACGACGGTTCAGACCTGGCCGCGGCGCTGCAGACGATCCGCGAGATCGGCGACCCGGATGCACTGGATCAGGCGGTCGACGATGCCTTTCCCGGAAGTCGGGTCGTTGTGCGCCACGGCAGCGGCTGGTTCGATCTCGAAATGGAGCAGCACGGGCTCTTGCGTCCCCTGAAGGCCGCCGAGCTCTCCGACGGCACGCTCCGGTACCTGCTGTGGGTCGCGGCTCTTCTGACGCCGCGGCCGCCGGGACTGCTCGTGCTCAACGAGCCCGAAACGAGCCTCCACCCCGACCTGCTGCCGGCCCTGGGCCGGCTGATTGCGCAAGCCGCCGACCGATCGCAGGTGCTGGTGGTATCGCATGCCGGCACGCTCATCGACGCGCTGCAATCGCAGCCGGCGTGCCGCTCGATCATGCTGGAGAAGAAATTCGGCCAGACCTCGGTCGCGGGCGACGACGACCCGCCGAGGTGGCAGTGGCCGGCCAGATGACGGAGGATGGGATGGCCGCCTACGTGATTACGGATAGGACGGCGGCGAGGGCCACGGCAGCACCGATTGACTGCAGGACAGCCTCGGTTCGAGCCCGGACGAGAAGGGCGCTCGCCGCGAGACAGACCGCCGCGCCGGCGAGGCACCACCAGTACAGGTCTTCGGACGTCTCTTCCACGCCGCGGGTCCCGGCGCTTCTCCGGGCGCGATCGACGATCGTCGCGGCAAGGCCTGCGTCGCCCTGGCGGCCGAGGTCGTAGTACCAACCGCGCCCCGCTGTGGCGATAGCCTGCAGCGCCGGCCGATCGAGCGTCGATCGAATGGGTGCGCTGACCTCGCGGGCGGGGGCCAACGGATCGGGCGGCGGCTCAGGGATGATGCCGCCGGCCTGCGTGCCCACTCCCACCACAAAGATGGGGATCCGCCGATCGCGCGCGCGTGTCAGCGCCGCCTCGACCTTCCCGCTCCACGCCTGGCCGTCCGAGACGAGCACGAAGGCCTTGGCATTATCGGATGTGCCGTTCAGTTCCTCGTCGCGTTCGAGAAGCCGCATGCCCCAGTAGAGGCCGAGCTCGATGTTGGTGTCCCATGTCGCGTCATCGGCCAGGGGGAACGGCGACTGCCGATCGAGGTGATCGAGAAAGAAGAAGATGGTGTTCGGGTCGCGTGTCAGGCGGATTTGCGGAGCAGCAATGCGCGCGAACAGCGCCAGGGCCATGCGATCGTCAGTCCACTGGATCGATTCGGTGAGCGCCCGCAGAAACTGCATCGAGCGCTGCCATCTCGTCGCGCCCACGTCCCGCACGTGCATCGAGGCCGAACCGTCCTGCAGCACGATGAGATCGATGCCTGGCGTTTGCGGGCGGGCGATCTTCACCTGAGGACGCGCCACGGCGAGGATCGAGAGAGACAGCGCGCCGAGCACGCAGGCCCAGAAGGGCCACGGACCGAGCAGGGAAATGCGCTCACGGACCGGCACGATCCGCCGCGCGCGCATCGCGCGGGCGTCCACACGCCACAGGACGGCCTTCCACGCGACCAGCGGCGCCAGCACCGCGACGATCGCGAAGAGCCAGGCGTACGCAGGCTCGGCCAGCTCGATGCTCGTCATCCCTTGCGTACCTTCGCCGCGCCGGAGCCGGCGTCGGGCTGCGAGCGGCGTTCCTCCGGACGCTGGGGAACGATGATCTTGAAGTCGCCCATGTCAGTCTGCGCTGGCGCCGTGCCTGGCGTGCCGTGCAGGGTCGATTCCGCGTGCGGTCCGGCGGGCGGCGTATTGGACGGTCGTTTCGCCGCACGGTCGCGCGCCAGCGCGTTCCGCCGCCGGAGGACGAATTCATAGTTGTACGCGGCGTCGATGCGCTCGGGGTCGCGTTCCAGCACGTCCAGGTAGAGCCGCGCGACCCCTTCAAGCCGGTCCTCGTTCACCGGCCCGGCGATCTCGCGATACGCGGCATTGGCGATGATCATCAGGTGCGCGCCGCCAGGCCTATCCGCGGCGTCGCGCTCGCTGTCCGAGGGACGCGCCAGCAACGAATACTGTTGCAGCCAGGACCTGAGACACCGCGCGGCGGGTCTGGAGATCGGCGCGCCAGGTCGAGGGAAGGAAACGCCCGGCGGGTTCGACCGCGTCGTACTCCTGGATGGGCGCCGTGTACCGCATCATCAGGAACGCCCGCCGTGCCTTCGTATGTCGGGACTGGAGCTGACCGGCCGCCCACAGTCCAGCGCCGATTCCGATGACGACGACCGCGCACACAACATTTCGGACGACACGCATGGAAATCGCCTTTCAGGGGAACTGCGTGAAAAACGGCGCGGTTGCCTTCAGGCCAAGGGAGCCGATCCACAACGCCGCGGCAATCAGTGCGAACGGCGCAAACCGGGGTTCACGTGTGGTGTAGACGTTGACGTCGATCGTGCCGGTCGAGCGGGCGTCGATGTCGCGAATCGCCCTCACGATGTCGGCTTCCTGCGCGGCCGCGTAGAACCGGCCGCCGGTCGACTCGACGGCCGGCTTCCAGATCGCGTCCGGCACCGCCTCTCCAAGCCGTTTGCCGCTGCTCGTCCGAACGAGATACACGGGGATCTTTGCCCTGACCGCACCGGCCAGCACGTCCGCGAGCCGCTTGCCGCGGGACGCGACCTGCGTGTCCTCGCCATCGCTGAAGATCACCATCACGTTGCCGGCGGCATCGAGGAAGTCGAACGCTTTGAACAGGCCGGTGCCCTGATCGATCGCCCGCCCGATCGAGGTACCGCCGTCGGGAAAGCGCATGTACTCGCTCCAGTCGCCGATGAGCGAGATGCTGAGCAGGGCGTTGTCGTAATCCGTCGTGAACGGCGTCACCACGTACGCCTCGTCACCGAATTCGATGACGGCGATCAAATCACGGTACGGTCCAGCCTTGCGCTGCCGTACGAATACATCGGCTGCAGCGATCGTCGTCAGGAACGCGGCATCGTTGCTCGACCCGTCGCGCAGCTTCGAGGCCGCGAACGGCACCATCATGCTCGACGATGCATCAATCAAAAGGGCGATTCGCCGGCCGGGGTACGAGGCGGTGGTTCGCGCCACGGTCATCAGTGGATCGGCCAGCGCGACGGCGAAAAAAGGGATCGCGGCCATCGCCAGCACGAACGGTGCGTGCCGGAGTGCGCGGATCCGGGAACGATCAAGCCGGCCGACGATTGCCGGCAGAACGACGTGCGAGTCGGCGGGGCGCCTGCCGGCGAACCGCCACAACACGATGATCAGGGAGAGTCCCAGGAGCACGACCAGACCGGCCGCCGCGTCCCGCCGGTGGGCGAAGAGGAGATCGGCGACGTCGATTTCGCTCCAGCCGGCCAGGTCCGCGCGCAGCCGAGCGACGAGCGCCGTCAGCGGAACCACGGGATCCTGATCGCGCGGTAGCGCGCCCCAGCGGCCGCCCGCAGGCGGGTCGTCCATGCGTGCTCATGTTTCACATCATCGAGCGCTGCGACGGCCGCGTTCAATCCGGCGTCGAGCGGGGCCGGATCCGGCGGCTTCTCGCGTCCGTAGTGCGCTCGCGTCAGCTCGGCAAGCGCCTCGCGAATGGAGGGCCGGTCGGTGTTTTCGTCGCGTCGCGCCGCTGGCAGAGTCGCAGCGGTCAGCGTGGAGCTGATCAACGTTCGCCGGCCGCGGCGATCGCTGTGCACGAGCGCTCCCTCGGGTACGTGGCCATACGCGTCGACGGTCCTCAGGGCCGGCGGCCGGCCCGTCGCATAGCCGGCAACGACCCTGGTTGACGCGAGCGCGCGCGCCACGAGGTCGGGCGTCCATCCGTCTTGTTCTCGCGTCGCGCGGATGCCCTGCAGTTCACGATCGACGTGCCGCAGGATCAGGCGGTCCTCGAGCGGTCCCGGATCGCCCTCTCTCGACTGGCGAGCCCTGAATCCCGTCGCGAGTGCCACGACGAGGCCGATCGCACCGACGCCCATGAGGACCAGCCCGGCCGTGCCATAGAGCGATGCGCCAAACGCGGCATCGTCCACCTCTTCGAATGTATCGATCGCCGCTTCGCGGATGTCGTCAGCCTCGGCGGGTACGAGCGACACCACGCGCATCGGCAGCGCGGGCAGTTCGTGGCGCCGCTCGATGCCTCGCGCCTGCCCGCCGGCCGGCGATTTGGTTTCGAGCTGATAGCTGACGACGAGCGACGGAATCTCGATGTCCGCGCCCATCGTCTCGGTGAGGATCCGAACCTGGTAAGCGCGCTGAAAGAACCGTTGATCACCCGATTGCGACTCGATCAACGAACCGCCTCCAATCACCTCGAACGGTGACAAGGGGATTGCTTCGGGGCCGAGTTTCGCCTGATCGACGACGACATGCTGGCGGCTCGACTCGTTAATCGCACAGGTGAGAAGCAGCGCAAACGGCTCAGCAACGCGAACCGCGCCCGCACTCGTTCGCCACCAGCACTGCAATGGTTCCTGTCGAGGGTCCGGCTCTGCGAACGCCGCGGCCACCCTGACCGTTCCGACGAGAGCCAACGCTGCGAGCCACAAGAGGGTCATTAGGAATCGGGGGGTTGGCGAGTCGGCCGCGGAGACGGTCGCCAGTATACCGACCGGCAGGTGATGCGACAACGCGGCGGGCGTTCGTCCGTTACAACTCGTGACACCTGGCGTTCTCCGGTCCTCAGTACAATCCCCGCAAGTCGTTGTCTCGCCGTTTTTTGACAGCTGTTTGGGGGTGTCCTACCATTGCCTGACTGCCGCCGTCGAGGGCGACGGGCGAGGCACCGAGAGACGCCTAGTAAGTAATGTCGTTCTTCTCAAAGGTCGTCCTGGCGTGGGTCGCTGTACTGGCGGGGGCCAACGGCGTGATCCAGCTACAGCCTGCCCGGGCGCAGCCGGGCGATGGCCAGACTTCCGCGTCTTCGCCCCCGGCGCCCCCAGCGCAACCTGCGGCCCCGATCGTCGGCTCGTCCGCCGGCTCGCCCGCCGCTGAATCGCCGCACAGGCTCCTGCTGCGGCGCTACTGCACGTCCTGCCACAGCGATCGTCTGAAGACCGCCGGCCTGTCGCTCGAGGCGCTCGATCTCTCGAAGGTCGGTGACGCGGCTGAGACCTGGGAAAAGGTGGTGTGGAAGCTCCGCGGCGGCATCATGCCGCCAGTTGGCCGCCCGCGTCCGGACGCCGCCAGCATCGATCAGTTCGCGTCGTACCTCGAATCGGAGCTCGATCGCGCGGCAGCCGCGTCGCCCAATCCCGGCCGTGTTCCGGTGCACCGCCTGAACCGCGCCGAGTACGCGAACGCGATTCGCGATCTGCTGGCGCTCGAGATTAACGGACCGGCGCTCCTGCCGGCCGACGAAGTCGGCCACGGATTCGACAACATCGCCGGCAACCTCACGCTGTCGCCGGCCCTCCTCGAACGTTATATGTCGGCGGCCCGCCGCATCAGCCGGCTGGCGATCGGCGACCCCTCCATCGGACCGGGCTATACCTCGAAGATCTATGTCGTGCCGATCAACAAGACACAAAACGATCGCATGAGCGAGGATCTGCCGTTCGGTTCGCGCGCCGGTCTCGCGGTGCGCCATCATTTTCCGCTCGACGGCGAGTACCACCTTCGTATCAAGCTGAAGAAGAGCGTCTACGAGTACATCGTCAACCTCGAGGAGGCGCACAATCTCGATGTCCGACTCGACGGCGTCCGCCTCCAGCGTTTCCCGATCGGCGGCGTGCAGGCCGGGAAGCCGGCGCCGGTCAGCTTCTCGGGAACCTTTATGGCGGCGGGCGGCGCGGGGTTCCCGACGCAGGAGTGGGACGACTACCTGACCTCGGCGGACGCGCATCTGACGTTGAAGGTGAACGTCACCGGCGGGACGCACCTGGTCGCCGTATCGTTCGTCGGAAAATCGTGGGCGCCCGAGGGCATCCTGCAGCCGCCGCTCAGAGAGTACGGCGCGACGGTCACCGAAATCACGGACACGTCGTCCAAGCCCGAGGGACCGGGTCTCGAGAGCATTACGATCGACGGCCCCTACAATCCAGCCGGTCCGGGCCAGACCGCCGAGCCGTCAGCGGATTTTCAGCTGCCGCCCGTCGGGCGACGAAGATCGCTGCGCCCGTCAAATCCTGACGAACCTGGCGCGGCGCGCATTCAGGCGGCCGGTCTCCAGCGCCGACCTCGACCCGATTTTCGAGTTCTACGGTGAAGGACGCGCCGTCAGGGGCTTCGAAGGCGGCATCGAGACCGCGCTCGAGCGGCTGCTCATCGATCCTGAATTCCTGTTCCGCATCGAGAACGATCCCGCAGAGTGTCGCTCCGGGCCGCATCCATCCGGTGTCCGATCTCACGCTGGCGTCGCGGCTGTCGTTCTTCCTGTGGAGCAGCATTCCCGACGACGAGCTGCTCGACGCTCGCCGAGCGCGGCAAGCTGAGCGAACCCGCCGCGCTCGAGCGCCAGGTGCGGCGCATGCTGGCCGACGACCGCTCGAAGGCGCTGGTCGACAATTTCTTCGCCCAGTGGCTGCAGCTGCGCGCGGCCCACGGCCAGGCGCCCGATCCGAATGTGTTCCCCGAGTTCGACGAAAACCTCCGCGAGGCGTTCATCCAGGAGACGGAGCTGTTTCTCGAGAGCCAGCTGCGCGAGGATCGCAGCGTCCTCGACCTGCTGACCGCCAACTACACGTTCCTCAACGAGCGGCTGGCGCAGCACTATCAGATTCCGGGCGTCTACGGCAGCCGGTTCCGGCGCGTGACTCACACTGACGAACGGCGCGGCGGGCTGCTCGGACATGGGCAGCGTCCTGATGGTCACGTCCTATGGCAATCGGACGTCGCCGGTGCTGCGGGCGAAGTGGGTGCTCGAGAACATCCTCGGCACGCCGCCGCCGCCGCCGCCGGGAGACGTGCCGCCGTTCCCACCAGAGGCCGGCGCCGACGGCGCAGCCGCGATCGGTCCGCGAGCGTCTCGCGCAGCATCGCAAGAATCCGGCGTGCGCGAACTGCCACGCGCCGATGGATCCGCTCGGCTTCGCGCTCGAGAACTTCGATGCGGTCGGCAAGTGGCGCACGGTCGATGCCAACGCGCCGATCGACGCGTCCGGCGTGCTCGTCGACGGCACGTCGTTCACGGGACCCGCCGAACTGCGACAGGTGCTGCTTCGAACGCAGGCAGCAGGTCGTGCGTACCGTGACGGAGAAGCTGCTGACCTACGCGGTCGGCCGCGGACTCGAATCCTACGATGCGCCCGTCGTCCGCCGCATCTCGCGCGCAGGCGGCAGCCGATAATTACCGGTGGTCGTCGCTCGTGCTCGGAATCGTCAAGAGCACGCCGTTTCGATGCGGAGGGCCGACGTCATGATCGTGACCAAGAAGGCGATTCCCCGGCGGACGATGCTGCGCGGGCTGGGAGCCGTCGATGGCGTTGCCGCTGCTCGACGGCATGGTGCCGGCGTTCACCGCGCTCGCGCAGACGGCCGGCGAGGCCGCTCAAGCGCTTCGGCGTCGTCTACGTGCCCAACGGCGTCGTCATCGACAAGTGGACGCCGGCCGTCGAGGGCGCCGGCTTCGAGTTCTCGCCGATCCTCAAGCCGCTCGAGCCGTTCCGCAATCGTCTGCTGGTCGTGTCGCGGGCTGACCCAGAATGCGACGGGCGAGACCAGCAAGAGCGGCGCGGTGCACGGCCGCTGCGCGACCAAGTTCCTGACCGGCGCGATCCCGCGGCCGTTCGGCCAGGAAGGCAACGAGTTCCACGCCGCCGTCTCGCTCGATCAGGTGATCGCGAGCGAGCTCGGCCGCGAGACGCAGCTCGGCGTCGCTCGAGTTGTCGCTGGAGTCGGGCGATGTCGGCGCCGGCACATGCGACGGCGGATACAGCTGCACCTACGCGCACACGATCACGCTGGCGCAGTCCGACCACGCCGCTGCACGATGGAGCACAACCCGCGCGTCGTGTTCGAGCGGATGTTCGGCGATGGCGGGAGCACGGACATCGCAGTCGCGGCTGGCGCGGATGGCAGCGCAATCGCAGCATCCTCGACTCGGTGAGCGCCAAGGTCGCGACGCTGCAGAAGCGTCTCGGGCCGGGCGACGGATCCAAGCTGACCGAGTACCTCGAATGCGATCCGTGACGTCGAGCGGCGGATCCAGCGCAGCGAAGAGCAGAGCAGCCGCGAGCTGCCGCGCTTCGACGAGCCGGCCGGCGTGCCCGCGACCTTCGAGGAGCACGCCCGGCTGATGTTCGACCTGCAGGTGCTGGCGTATCAGAGCGATCTGACCCGCGTCATCACTTTCATGATGGGCCGCGAGTTCAGCAGCCGGACCTACCCGGAGATCGGCGCACCGGGCGGCCACCACCCGCTGTCGCACGAGAGCAGCGTCTCGAGCCAAGAGCAGCTGCTGCGCATCAACGTCCATCACGCGCAGCAGGTCGCGTACTACCTGAAGCGGCTGCGCGATACGCCGGACGGCGATGGGTCGCTGCTCGATCACATCGTGCTCTACTACGGCGCCGGGATGTGCAACGGCAACCACGTGCCGGAAAACCTGCCGCTCGTGCTCCTCGGCGACGTCGAGAAGCCCGGACGGCATCTGAAGTTTCCGGGCACCACGCCGCTGGCGAATCTCCATACGACGGTGCTGCACAAGCTGGGGCTGCGCGTCGAGCGGCTGCACGACGCGACCGGCGCTCTTGATCTCAGCGCATCCGCGTGATCGCCATAACCCGCCGGATGGATCCTGTGAATGCGACTCGCCAACGGATCGGGCGTCTCGTCGCTGCGGTGCTGCTGACATCGGCGTTGCCGCTCGCCGCCCAGGAGCGTGCGGCCGTGGTGCGCCGCGATCTGCGGCTGATCGATGCCGTGCGGGAACAGGACCGCGGCCGCGCGTTAACGCTCATCAAGCAGGGCATCGACGTGAACGTGGCGCAGCCCGACGGCGCGACGGCGCTGCACTGGGCCGTGCACTGGGAAGACGTCGAGCTAGTCGATCGCCTCCTGGCCGCGAAGGCAAAGCCGAACCTCGCCAACGATCTCGGCGTAACGCCCATCGTCATGGCGGCGACGGCGGGCAACGGGCCGCTGGTTCAGAAACTCCTCGGCGCCGGCGCGGCCGCGAACGCCAGCCTCGAGAGCGGCGAGACGGCGTTGATGTTTGCCGCCCGGGCCGGTAGCGATATAGCCGTCACGGCGTTGCTGGCCAGGGGTGCCAACGTCGACGCCCGCGAAGACACGCGTGGGCAGACGGCGCTGATGTGGGCGATTGTCAACAAGCATCCCGACCGTCACGAGATCCTTCTCGAGCACGGCGCCGACGTCCGCCTCCGATCCGAGACGCGCAAGCTGGTCTACAACATGGGCGGCAACCGATCGGCCGGGAGCGCTTCCGCCGACACGCCGTTGGAAGAAGTGCCGCTCGGCGGCAGCACGCCGATCATGTTTGCCGCCCGCTCCGGCGACATTGAATCGGCGCGGATGCTCGTCGCGAAAGGCGCCAACGTGAACGACACGGAGGCGGATGGCAACACCGCGCTGATCGTGGCCGCTCACAGCGGGCACGGGACGCTGGCGGCGTTTTTCCTCGAACAGGGCGCCGATGCCAGGGCGGCGCCGCTCGGCTACACCGCGTTGCATGCCGCCGTGCTGCGCGGCACGCTGCGCGACCGCGGCGTGAAGAATGACGACCCCGGCGCGGGCGTGCCCCTCGTTCGCGCGCTGCTCGCGCACGGCGCCGACCCCAACGCGCGGGTGACCAAGGGAACGCCGGTCCGTCGCTGGAGCCACGATTTCGCGCTGCTCGAGCGCTGGGTTGGCGCGACGCCCCTGTGGCTGGCGGCGCGTTTCCTCGAGCTCGACATGATTCGCGTGCTCGCGGCGAGGGGCGCCGATGTGCAGCTGGCCGCGCGGGACGGCACCACGCCGCTCATGGCCGCGGCCGGGACCGGCTACAGCCGCGCGAGCGGCACCGAGGCCTTCATCAAGGATCGCCGCGATTTCTCGTCGTACAACTCCGAGTCGTTTGCGGTCGCCACTCGAATTCCTGCTGAAGAGGAGCGCCAGGTCATCGAGGCGTTGCGGACGCTCATCGATCTGGGCGCGGACGTCAATCGTCCGAACGCGGCCGGCGACACCGCCGTGCACGCCGCCGCCGCGCTCGGGATGAACACGGTGATATCGTTCCTGGCCGAACGCGGCGCTGATCTCAGCGCGAAGAACAAGGCCGGCCGATCGCCGATCGACGTGGCCCGGCGCGACGACGGCGTGGGTTTCAGCGTCGTTCGCGAGGAAACCGTCGCGGTGCTGCGCAAGCTCGGCGCCAGGTAGCAAGCCGACAACGCCAGGAGCACTATGAAGAAGCTGGGTGGACTGCCATCGGCGTGCGTGCTCGGCGTGCTGTGCGCCGCTGGCCTCGGCGCGCAGGCTCCCAACACGTCGCGGCCTCCCGTCACCGGCGAGCAGGTCGACCGCTGGATGAAGGAAGCGAACAACTGGGGACGGTGGGGCAAGGACGACGAGCTCGGCACGATCAACTTGATCACGCCGGCAAAGCGCCAGCAGGCAGTCGCCCTCGCCACGACGGCCACTGTCGTGTCGCTGTCCCACCGGCCGGAGCTGATACCCAAGGCGAAAGCCGATGGCGCCGGCGCCCACCTCGAGATCAAGCTGAACATGCTCGACGTCGGCTTCACGACCGAAGACCAGATGCTGGCGTTCCACGGGTCGACGTTCACGCACATCGACGCGCTGTGCCACGGCGACTACGACGGCAAGATCTACAACGGCTACCCGCTGAAGCAGATGGTCAGCGAACGCGGTTGTCAGAAGCTCGGGATCCACAACCTGCAAGGCGGCGTCGTGACGCGCGGCGTCCTGATCGACATCCCGCGCCTGAAGGGTGTCCAGGCGCTCGAGGGCGGCACGCCCGTCTTCGTCGAGGACATCGAAGCGTGGGAGAAGCAGGCGGGCGTGAGGATTGCTGCCGGCGATGCGATCTTCCTCCACACCGGACGATGGACGACCGGCCGGACGTCGGGATTCGACATCTCAGTCGCGCCCTGGTTGAAGGCGCGGGACGTCGCCCTCGTCGCGACCGATGGCACGCTCGACGTCGCGGGCCAGGTCCCGAACCACACGCTGCCGCTCCACAAGTACGTGCTGGTCGCGCTCGGCATGAACATCATCGACAATGCCGATTTCGCGCCGCTTGCCGCGACGGCGGCGCGCCTGAAGCGCTGGGAGTTCATGTTCGTGGCCGGACCGATTGCCACGCCCGGCGGCACCGGATCGCCGCTGAACCCGGTCGCGATCTTCTAGCGGCTTCGAGCGCTGATGCCCAGCGGGTTGACGCGGATCGGCGCGGCGGCGATCGCGGGGCTTCTGCTCGCTCCCGCGGCCCGCGCGCTGCAGGAGCACCCGCCGACGCCCCATCGGCATCCGGACGGGGAAGCGCTCGTCAACCCGGTCGCGAAAACGCCCGAGTCCGCAAAAACCGGCAGCGTCGTCTACGCGAAGGTCTGCGCCAACTGCCACGGCCCGTATGGCCTGGGCAACGGGCGGCTGGCCGCGGCGATGGCCGCTTACGGCGGCCGTCCGTCGAACCTGACCGACAGCGAATGGCAGCACGGGTCGAGCGACGGCGAGATCTTTCTCGTGATCCGCGACGGCATCGGTCCCGACTTCCACATGCCGCTGTTCAAGGGGAAGCTGACGGACGAAGAAATGTGGCATGTAGTGAATTACGTGCGTTCGCTGGGAATCTAGAGACCGACGAAGGAGCAGTCAGATGTTTCGCATTCGCCACAAAGCGGCGCTCGCGGTGTTGCTGATCGCGGGTGCCTTCGGCGCGCGCGCGGCCGTGACCGGCGGTCCCTCGACCGCCGCTGGCGAGTGGCTCACCTACGGCGGCGACCTGGCCAACAGCCGCTATTCGCCGCTCGATCAGATCGACGCGGGGAACTTCAGCAAGCTCGAGCTGGCGTGGCGCTTCCGCACCGACAATCTCGGTCCGCGCCCCGAGTTCAAGCTCGAGGGCACCCCGCTGATGGTCGGCGGCATGCTCTACGCGACGGCCGGGACGCGGCGCGCCGTCATCGCGCTCGATGCCGCCACTGGCGAGCTGCGATGGGTGCACGGCGAAGACGAGGGCGCGCGCGGGGCGGCCGGCCCACGGCTGCTGTCCGGGCGCGGCCTGTCGTACTGGAGCGACGGCAAAGAGGCCCGGATTGTCTACATCACGATCGGCTACCAGCTCGTCGCGCTCGATGCGAAGACCGGTTCACGGGTCGGCGGCTTCGGCAGGGACGGACGCGTCGATCTGAAGGAGCCGGTGATCATCGGGGGCGGCCAGAAGATCGATCCGGTGAGCGGAGAAATCGGCGTCAACAACACACCGCTCATCGTCGGCGACGTCGTGGTCGTCGGCTCGGCGTTTTCGGAGCAGAGCGGCACGCTGCCGACCACGCACAACAATTCCAAGGGCCTCGTCCACGCCTATGACATCCGCAGCGGCAAACGTCTGTGGATCTTCCGGACGATTCCGATGCCGGGCGAATTCGGCAACGAGAGCTGGGAAAAGGATTCGTGGGCGGTGAACGGAAACAACGGCGTCTGGACGCAGATGGCCGCCGATCCCGAGCTCGGCCTGGTCTACCTGCCGATCGAGACGCCGACCAGCGACTACTACGGCGGCCACCGCCCGGGCAACAACCTGTTTGCCGAGAGCATCGTGGCCGTGGACGTGAAGACCGGCAAGCGGAAGTGGCACTTCCAGCTCGTGCACCATCCGCTGTGGGGATTCGACAATCGCCAGCCCGCCGATCCTCGCCGACATCATCGTCGGCGGCAAGCCGATCAAGGCGATCGCGCAGCCCGGCAAGCAGTCGTTCCTGTACGTGTTCGATCGCGCGACCGGCGAGCCGGTATGGCCGATCGAGGAGCGGCCGGTGCCGAAGGGCGACGTGCCCGGCGAGTGGTACGCGCCGACGCAACCGTTTCCGACAAAGCCGCCTGCGTACGATCGGCAGGGGTATTCGGACGACTATCTTGATCGACTACACCCCTGAGCTGCGCGAGGCGGCGCTGAAGATGGCGTCGCGATACAAGCGCGGGCCGATCTTCACGCCGCCGAGTCTCGCGACGTCCGAGGCGGCAGCCAGGGCACGATCTCGCTTGGCGCGGGCAGCGGCGGCACGAACTGGCCTGGCGGCGCGTACGATCCCGAGACGCACATTGCTCTACGTGCCCTCGCAGAGCGCCAGCTTCTACCTGTGGGATCTTGATTCCGAATCCCGATCCCGAGCAAGTCGGACATGCGGTACCTGAAGGGGAATCCCGACAGCGGTCTCGGGCAGGGCGGGCTCGGAGGCTTGAATGTCGAAGGGCTGCCGCTGACGAAGCCGCCGTACGGCCGCATATCGGCGATTCACCTGGATCGCGGCGACATCCTCTGGCAGATGGCGCACGGCGAGACGCCTGACAACGTGCGCAATCACGCGAAGCTCAAAGGGCTGACGCTGCCCGCGTACGGGCCAGCCGTGCGCCGGTCTGGCAGGACTGGTCGTCACCAGGACGTTCGTCATCGGCGGTGAGTGCAGCATCACGACGACGTCGACGGGTACGCGCGGCGCGATGCTGCGCGCGTACGACAAGGCGAGCGGGCAAGGAAGCCGGCGCCGTCTACATGCCGGCGCAGCAGTCCGGTTCGCCGATGACCTACCTGGTCAACGGCAAGCAGTACATCGTCGTCGCGATCGGCGGTGGCAACTACGTCGGCGAATACATCGCGTATCGGCTGCCTGGCTAAAGAACGGTCGACCAGAACCTCGCTTGCTGCGGTGATCTGCCCTTGCCGACCGCCTGCTCCTCCACGCGGGCGCCGCGGAGCATTTCCCTCCGTCGCGATGTTCCCCTTACTGTTACAGATTGTGACAATTGAGATCCGCCGGATGTCGGCTCTGGCATGTGTCGGTTACGTATCAGGGTGGTAATGTATGCCGCCAATCGACCGTCAGTGTCTAACTGGAGGAGGCAATGCGCACAGCCGTTCTGAAGCCAGTCGTGCTGTACCTGTTGTCGGCGTTCACCATTTTCGTGCCCTCGCTGTCGTCGGCGCAGTCAGCCACGACCGGGGCGATCGCCGGCGAAGTTCGCGACGCGACCGGCGCTGCCGCTGCCGGGTGTAACCGTGGAGGCGTCGAGTCCGGCGCTCATCGAGAAGACCCGGACGGTCGTGAGCGATACCTCTGGCCGCTACCAGATCACCGAACTCCGGCCCGGCGTTTACAACGTCAGCTTCAGCTTGCCGGGTTTCAACACGTTTCGTCGTGAGGGATTGGAGCTGAACACTGGCTTCACCGCGACGATCAACGCCGATCTGCGTCCGGCGGCGTCGAAGAGACGATCACCGTGACCGGAGTGAGCCCGGTCGTCGACATCACGAACGTGCGATCGCAGAACGTGCTTACCCGCGAGATCCTCGACGCGCTGCCGACGTCCAAGAGCGTGCAGGCCCTCGCGGCTGTCACGCTCGGTGCGCTGACCACCGGCGCGCTCGGCGGCGGAGAAGCCGGCGGCAGCAAAGGCGAGCCGGTGTTCGGGTTCGCGCAGATCCACGGATCGCTCAACGGCATCCGCACGCTCGACGGCATGAAGCTGAGCTCCGCGTACAACGTGTCGCTGGCGTCCCGCAACCAGTTCAACCAGATGATGGTGCAGGAAATCGTGATGGAGACGAGCGCCGCCTCCGCGGAAACGGAGAGCAGCGGCCTCAACTCCAACATGGTGCCCAAGGACGGTGGCAACCAGTATCACGGCAGCTTCAACCTGGAGGGGACCAACGACAACTTCCAGTCGAGTAACTTGAGCGACGACCTGCGCGCCCGCGGACTGACTGCGGCGAGTTCGGTCCGCAAGATTTACGACGTCGGCGCGGGGTTCGGGGGACCGATCCTCGAGGACAAGCTCTGGTTTTACGGGGCGGTCCGGTCGTGGGGCAGCGTCGAGGCGCTGGCGGGCGTCTACTTCAATGCCAATCAGGCGGCGCTTTCCCCGAAAAACCTGTCCGCCGCGAACCCGCCCCTTTACCGCGCGGACACCAGCCGGCCGGCGATCTACGACCGCTTCACCAAGGACGCGGCGCTGCGACTCACCTACCAGGCGACGACCAAGCAGAAGATCGCGTTGAACGGCAACGTTCAGGACTACTGCTGGTGCTACAGCTACTTCATCACGAACCCGGAGGCCGCGTGGGACTTCCACGTCTATCCGAACAACAACTGGATGGCCACCTGGACGCTACCCGGCGACCAATCGCCTGCTGTTCCAGGCCGGCGTCTCGCTGCGCCAGGATCGGCAGTTCAACGGCGTGCCCCCGGAGACTGGCGATGCGATTCCGGTGTTGGACCAGACGAGCGGGGTGGCCTATGGGTCCCGTTTCGTGTCGACGACGATTGTCGGTGACACCGAGTACGGCGACATGGGCAATCAGTACGCATACCAGACGCGTGCGTCGATGTCGTACATCACCGGATCGCACAACTTCAAGGTCGGCATGCAGACCATGCACGGCAATTCGGAGATTCGCAACGTCGCGCCGCTCTACGACTTCCAGTACATCATCCGGCAGGGATCGCCGGTGGAGCTGAAGCTGGGCGCGTACCCGCACCGGCAGCAGGGCACGCTGCAGTTGATGCTTGGCCTCTACGGGCAGGATCAGTGGACGCTCGGGAGGCTCACGCTCAATCTCGGTGTGCGCTACGACGGGTTGAACGCGTACAACCCGGCGCAGACCCGGCCCGGCGGCCGCTTCCTCGGGCCGATCAGTTTCCCGGCGGTCTACGACGTGCCGAACTGGAAGGACATCAGTCCCCGGCTCGGGGCCGCGTATGATCTCTTCGGCAACGGCCGGACGGCGCTGAAGGTGTCGTTCGGGCGGTACGTGAATTACGAGACGACCGGACTCACCAAGCTCACGAACCCGGCCAACGCGCTCTCCGCGCACACCAATCGCGCCTGGACTGACGCCGACAACGACTGGATTCCAGACTGCGATCTGGCCAACCCGCTCCTGAACGGCGAGTGCGGACCATACCTGAACCGGAACTTCGGCACCGCCGTTATCACCACTCGTTATGCGCAAGACGTCACCGAGGGCTGGCAGGTCCGGCCGTGGAACAAGCAGATTTCGGCAGTGGTCCAGCACGAGGTCATGCCAGGATTCGGCTTGACGGTCGGGTATTTCCGCACGTGGTACGGCAACAAGACGGTTACGGACAATCTCCTAGTCACGAGCGCGGACTACACCGAGTACTGCGTTCCAGCGCCCGTCGACTCTCGTCTGCCGGACGGCGGCGGCTATCAGGTGTGCGGCGCCTACGACGTCAACCAGAGCGGCGCGGGCAAGTTCGACAATCTCGTGATTCGCGCGCCGGACGGAACGCAGACCGAGGTGTTCAACGGCATCGACGTCGGCATGCGGTGGCGGTTCGGCCGCGGCGGGCTGCGTGAATGGCGGCGTTTCGTTCGGAAAGACCGAATACAACAACTGCGACGTGCCCGATGTGCCGGCGCAGTTCTGCCACTACTACATGCCGTGGGCGGGTCAGACCCAGTACAAGTTCCAGGTGTCCTACCCGCTGCCGTATGACTTCCAGTTCGCCGGCACGTATCTAGGCGCCCCGGGCCTGCCGCAGGCGGCGACGCGGTCGTACACGAACGCGGAGATTCAACCCTCGCTGGGACGTCCGCTCACCAACACGACAGCGCAAGTCGTCCGGGTCCTCGAACTCAACGCGCAGTTCGAGGATCGCTACAACCAGTTCGATCTTCGCTTCAGCCGGCCGATCGAGATTCGGGACGATGCGGGTGATCCCGCGGTTCGACATCTACAACGTCACCAACTCTGGCGCGGTCATCGGCTCGATTGCCGGCTACGGGGCAGTCTGGCTGCGCCCGACCGAGATCCTGACCGCCCGGCTGCTGAAGTTCGGCGTGCAGGTTGACTGGTAGACCTCGTAGGGTCCGCCTTTAGGCGGACCCCGCAAGGTCCGGCTGAAGCCGGACCCTACACCTCGTTGTTACAAAACGTCACACCACCGGGCCGTCCGGCCAGTTAGCTTACGATTCTGGCGCCGCGCTGGCGGGCGCCGCGTCGGCGAGGGAGAGCAGACGATGAGACGTTCCTCAATCATTTCGGCGTGGCTTGCCGGCTGCCTGCGATGGCCGCGATGAGCCCGCAACCGGCGTCGACGCAGTCGAAGCCGGCCGGCCCTCGCGTGCCGTCATTCCAATGGGATCACACGTGGCCCAAGGAGCTGCCGAACAACTGGCTCGTCGGCAACGTCGTGGGCGTCGCCGTCGATTCGCGCGACAACGTGTGGATCGTCCACCGGCCGAATAGCCAGACGGGCGCCGAGAAGACGCCGGCCGTCCTCGCGTTCGACCAGGCCGGCACTCTGGTGCGCAGCTGGGGCGGTCCTGGAACAGGGTATGACTGGGGCACGCAGACGCACGGCCTCTACGTCGACCATCAGGACAACGTCTGGGTGGGATTCGGCGGCGGCCTTCCGTACGACCTCAAGTCGCGTGCGACCACCGACAACGCGAACATCCTGAAGTTCACGCCGGACGGCAAGTTTCTCAAGCAGTTCGGCAAGTTCGGCGAAGGCACGGCCGGGAGCAACAGCACGACGCTCCTCGGCCAGCCGACCGACGTCGCCGTCGATGCGAAAGCCAACGAGGTCTACTTCAGCGACGGCTACACCAATCGCCGCGTCATCGTCTTCGACGTGAATACCGGCGCCTACAAACGTCACTGGGGCGCCTTCGGCAAGCCGCCCGACGATGCACCGATGCCGGCGTTCAACCGCAGCGGCCCGCCGCGCCAGCAGTTCGATACGCCCCATTGTCTCGCGATTGCGAACGACGGGCTCGTCTACGTCTGCGATCGCGGCAACCAGCGGATCCAGGTCTTCCGCAAGGACGGCACGTTCGTCAAGGACGCATTGATCAACGCGAAGCTCGCCGACGGCGTCGGCGGCGGCACGCCGTGGGACATTGCGTTTTCGACCGACCCGGCGCAGACCTACATTTTCCTCGCGGACGGCGGCAACCATCGCGTGCACACGCTGCGACGCGAATCGCTCGAGGTAGTCTCGACGTTCGGACGCCGCGGGCGGTGGGGCGGACAGTTTGAATCGCCTCACAGCCTGGCGATCGACTCGAAAGGCAACCTCTTCGTGGCTGAGACACTTGACGGTCGACGCGTCCAGAAGTTCGTCCCTCGGTGAGCGACCCGAGGAGGACGGTGTGCCGAGGGTCAAAATCGGGGCAGCGGCCGATTTCTCAGGGGTTTTTAGAGGTTCTATCATGTTGCCGGCGTTGACCTTGGACAGGCCCGAGCGTAACGTAGTCAAAAGCGGGTCTACGTCTTGGCCCGGCTGTGTAGTGTCCGCCTTCAGGCGGACGATCGAAGTCCGGCTAAAGCCGGACACTACGACGGAGGGGAGCAACTGTGCGGAAGCCTGAGACCACTGGGCGGTCCGGAGAGGTTCTCGCGGTGGCAGTAGCCGGTCTGCTCGTCTTTGCCTCGTCCGCGGCGGCGGAGTCACGGCTCGCCGACGCCGTCCAGCGCCGTGACTGGTCGGTGGTAACGAAGCTCCTCGAACAACGAATCGACGTCAACGCGCCACAGCCGGATGGCGCGACGCCTCTCGCCTGGGCCGCGCACTGGGATGATCTGGAGATCGCCGATCGATTGCTGACCACCGGGGCCAATGTCAACCTGGCCAACGAACTCGGTGTCACACCGTTGATGCTGGCGTCCGTCAATGGCAGCAGCGCGATGATCGAGCGGCTGCTCAAAGCGGGCGCACAACCCAACACGGCCCGGCCGTCGGGTGAAACGGCGCTGATGCTGGCGGCCCGCGCCGGCAGCGCCGCGTCGGTGAAGCTGCTCGTCGCGCACGGCGCCGATCCCAACGTCGAAGACCAAGACCGGTGACACCGCGCTGATGTTTGCCGCGGCGGAGCGGCACCCGGACGTGGCGCGCGTGCTCCTCGAGGCCGGCGCCGACGTCAACGCCCGCGCGCAGGTCGGCGGGAAGGCCGGCGCCGGCAACGCGTACGCGGCGCGCCAGACGCAGCGGCGCGCCGACGGGACGCAGGAAGACGGCCAGCCGAAGCTGCTCTACAAAGGACAGGCGATTGCCGTCGCGCAGCTGCCGAAGGAGGGCGACGGCGAACCGCCGCGGCCCGAAGGCGGGTTCACGCCGCTGCTCCATGCCGCGATGTCCGGCGATCTGGAATCGGTGAAGACGCTCCTCGCGAGCGGCGCCGGCATCAACCAGACGGCGGCCGACGGGATGACACCGCTCATCGTGTCGATCGTGAAGTTCAACGACGAGGTGGCGCTGTACCTCATCGAGAAGGGCGCGAACGTCAACGCTGACGAGGCCGGGTTCACGGCGCTCCACTGCGCCGCGCTGACGGGTCAGACGGCAGTGGCCAAGGCGCTGCTCGCGCGCGGTGCCGACATCAACGCCCGGCTCGACGATGCCGCTGCGGCTGCAGGCGACCTTCGTTCCCTACAACCCCGAGCTGCAGACCGGCCGGCTCGCGCAGATCGGCGCGACGCCGTTCATGCTGGCGGCCAAGGCGGTCGAATCCCGAGATGATGCGGCTGCTGGCGGCGAGCGGCGCCGATCCGAAGCGGACCGCCGACAGCGGCACGACGGCAATGATCCTCGCCGCCGGTCTCGGCAAGCGCCAGGCGACCGACATGTTCACGTTCATCCGCTACTACACGTGGGACGAGGAGCAGGCGATCGAGACGATCACGCTGCTCCTGGAGAGTGGCGCCGATATCAACGCGGCGAACGAGTTCGGCGAAACGGCGCTGCACGGAGCGACCTATCACGCAGCGTTGAAGGTCATTCAGTTCCTGGTCGAGCGCGGCGCGAACATCAACGCCACGAACTGGGCCGACCAGACGCCGCTGCGCGTCGCCGATGGCCACCTCTACAGCGGCACGTTCGTCCGGTATCCCGAGGCGTCCGCGCTGCTGCGGAAGCTCGGCGCCGATCCCAACGCCGGGACGCAGCTTGAGCTTCGGCATCACCGGCTACGTCGAAAACAAGAATGACGCGGGCACGACCGCGCCGAAGACGGTAGATGGCGATGTCACGTGACGACGGCGCCGATGTGTTGACGAGCGGCGACGCGCAGTCATCCTGACCGGCTTGCGTTCGGGTGCGGTCGGCGTCGCCGTGACACAGCTGCGACAGGCGGCCGCGCCGCGCAGGCAACGCGCAGACGCCGCGGCGCTCAGCGGGCGCCGGCGGTCTCGTCCGAGAAGGCGCTGGTCAATCGCTACTGCGTCACCTGCCACAACGAGCGGCGTCAGACGCCTGCCGGCGCGCCGCTGATGCTCGACAAATTGAACATCGACGACGTGGCCGAGCATCCGGACGTCTGGGAAAAGGTCGTGCGGAAGGTGCAGAGCGGTGCGATGCCGCCGGCCGGCATGCCGCGGCCCGAGGCGGCGACCTTCGCAGCGTGGGTGCGCTCGCTCGAGACGGCGCTGGATCGCGCCGCTGCCGCGGCGCCCAAGTCCGGGGCGTCCGGCGCCGGTGCACCGGTTGAATCGCGCCGAGTACACCAACGCGGTTCGCGATCTCCTGGCGCTCGAGGTCGACGGCCGAGCGCTGCTGCCGGCCGACGACTCCGGCTACGGCTTCGACAACATCGGCGACGTGCTGTCGGTGTCGCCCGGCCTGCTCGAGCGCTACATGCTCGCGGCGGCGAAGATCAGCCGCCTGGCGCTCGGCGACCCGACGCTGCGGCCGACGACCGCCGACCTACAAGGTCTCGCCGCTGCTGCTGCAGAACGATCGCGCATGAGCGAGGACCTGCCGTTCGGATCGCGCGGCGGCATTGCCGTCCGTCACCACTTCCCGCTCGACGGCGAATACGTCATCAAGGTCGATCTGTCGCGGAATCTCGACGGCGCGCCAGATCCGCGGCGTCCACGAGATGGACGTCCGCGCTCGATCGCGCAGCTGGTCGCAGCGCATCGACGGTCGATGCGGCGAAGGCGCGGCATGGGCAGCGGCAAGGCGCCGCGTCGAAGTGCCGTGTGCCGGTCAAGGCCGGCACGCGCCTGGTGTCGGTGTCGCTTCGTCGGCGCGGTCGATCAGATGCTGCCGCGCGACGGGCGTCCCGCGCCGCCGCCGCCGCACCGCGTTCGCCTACCAGCTCTACCCGATCGATGCGGCCGTCAACAACATTCAGATCGTCGGCCCGTACGACGGCAAGGTGCCGCGAGACACGCGCGAGCCGCGAGCGGATCTTCGTCTGCCAGCCGGCGACGGCGCGCGAAGAAGAAGGCCTGCGCGCGCCGGATCCTGTCGGCGCGCTTGCGCGGCGCGCCTACCGCCGGCCGGTGACCGACGCCGACATCGAAGCCGCTGCTGACGGCGTACGACGCCGGCCGGCGCCAAGGGTGATTTCGAGAACGGGCATCCAGTGGGCGCTCGAAGCGGTGCTCGTGTCGCCGAAGTTCCTCTTCCGCGTCGAGCAGGATCCGGCAGGCGCGGCCCGGGCAACCCGTATCGGGTCAGCGACCTCGAGCTGGCGTCGCGGCTGTCGTTCTTCCTCTGGAGCAGCATTCCCGACGACGAGCTGCTCGACGTGGCGGCGCGGGGCACGCTTGAAGCAGCCCGCGGTGCTCGAGCAGCAGGTGCGAGCGGATGCTGGCCGACCCGCGGTCGCGGCGCTCGTCGACAATTTCGCCGGCCAGTGGCTGTATCTGCGCAACCTGCGGTCGCCGTCGCCGAACGCCGATCTCTTCCCCGAGTTCGACGACAACCTGCGCGAGGCGCTTCCAGCGCGAGACGGAGCTGTTCCTCGCAGGACCAGCTGCGGGACGGATCGCAGCGTCGTCGAGCTGCTGACGGCCAACTACACGTTCGTGAACGAGCGGCTGGCGCGGCACTACGGCATTCCCGAACGTCTACGGCAGCCATTTCCGCCGCGTGCACGTATCCCGACGACCGGCGGGCGGGCCTGCTCGGCCAGGGCAGCATCCTGACGGTGACGTCGTATCCGAACCGGACCTCGCCGGTGGTGCGCGGCAAGTGGCTGCTCGAGAACCTGCTCGGCGCGCCGCCGCCGCCGCCGCCGCCGAACGTGCCGGCGCTGCGGGAGAACGGCGAAGGCGAGGCTAGCCGACGACGGTGCGCGAGCGGATGGAGCAGCACCGGCAGAATCCGGTCTGCGCGAGCTGCCACGCGCAGATGGATCCGCTCGGGTTCGCGCTCGAGAACTTCGACGCGATCGGCAAGTGGCGCAGCTCGATGCCGAAGCGCAAGACGCCGATCGACGCGTCGGGCACGCTGCCCGACGGCACGCAAGTTCGACGGGCCCGGCCGGAGTTCCGCAAGCGCTGCTGCTGAAGCGCAAGCGTGGAGTTCGTCGCGAACCGTGACCGAGAAGCTGCTGACCTACGCGCTCGGCCGCGGGCGTCGAGTACTACGACATGCCGGTCGGTCCGGCAGATCGTGCGCGACGCGGCGCCGACCGACTACCGCTGGTCGTCGATCATTCTCGGGCATCGTGCAAGAGCACGCCGTTTCAGATGCGGATGCGCCGCCGAGCCCGCAGGGACGCGGACAGCAGCGGCGCAGTAGCCAGTCGAACGTCGCATCGAGGAGGTCGCAGTAGTCATGGCATGATCACGAAGAAGCATCTGCCGCGGCGGACGTTCCTGCGGGGGCTGGGCGTGTCGCTGGCGCTGCCGCTGCTGGACGGCATGGTGCCGGCGTTTGCGGCGCTGCGGCACGACGCGGCCGAGCCGGTGAAGCGGTTCGGGGCGGTCTACGTGCCCAACGGCGTGGAGATGCGGATGTGGACGCCGAAGGGCGAAGGGCCGGGCTTCGAGCTCTCGCCGATTCTGGAGCCGCTGGAGCCGTTCCGGGATCAGACGTTCGTGCTGAGCGGGCTGGCGGACAAGGTGGCGGTGCCGCTGCCGGGCGAAGGGATCGGCGACCACGCGCGGGCGTCGGCGACGTGGCTGACGGGCGTGCGCGTGAAGAAGACCGAAGGGCCGGACATCCGCGCGGGCGTGTCGATGGACCAGATTGGCGGCGCAGCACCTGGGGAAGGAGACGCAGCTGGCGTCGCTCGAGCTGGCGCTGGACTCGGTCGAAGTGCTGGGGGCGTGCGACGCCGGCTACAGCTGCGCGTATGCGAACACGATTGCGTGGCGGACGCCGACGACGCCGCTGCCGATGGAGAACAATCCGCGGGCGGTGTTCGAGCGGCTGTTCGGGGCGAGCGACAGCACGGACCCGGCGACGCGGCTGGCGCGGCATGCAGCAGGACCGGAGCATTCTCGACTTCGTGACCGGCGAGGTGGCGGCGCTGAAGCGGGCGCTGGGCGCGGGCGACCGCGGGAAGCTGACGGAGTATCTCGACGCGGTGCGCGACGTCGAGCGGCGGATCCAGACGGCCGAGGGGCAGAGCGCGCGGGAGCTGCCGGTGGTCGAGCAGCCGGTGGGGATCCCGGACGACGTTCGACGAGCACGCGCAGCTGATGTTCGACCTGCTGGCGCTGGCGTATCAGTGCGACCTGACGCGGGTCGGCGACGTTCATGATCGGGAAGGAAGTGAGCGGGCGGTCGTATCCGGAGATCGGCGTGCCGGACGGGCACCATGCGTGCTCGCATCACCAGAACGACCCGGAGAAGCTCGAGAAGCTGGCGAAGATCAACCGGTATCCACATGCAGCACTTCGCCTACTTCCTGGAGAAGCTGCGCGACACGCCGGACGGCGACGGGTCGCTGCTGGACCACTCGATCTTCGTGTACGGGTCGGGGATCAGCGACGGCAACATCCACTTCCACCTGGACCTGCCGATGGTGGTGGTGGGCGGCGGCGCCGGGACGCTCAAGGGCGGCCGGCACGTGCGCTACAAGGACGACACGCCGATCGCGAACCTGTATGTCGCGCTGCTCGACAAGCTGGGCGCTGCCGATGGACCAGTTCGGCGACAGCACCGGCCAGCTCGACTACCTGACCGACATCTAACCCGGATCGTCATCCG
The DNA here is from genome assembly GCA_963825245.1 of uncultured Acidobacteriota bacterium. Lineage (GTDB taxonomy): Bacteria > Acidobacteriota > Vicinamibacteria > Vicinamibacterales > CAVVIG01 > CAVREM01. Next base: position 1,614,155 of record CAWGSJ010000001.1, on the reverse strand, counting down.
CGATTCTCGGCCAGCCCGGCTTCGCGCCGGGCTGGCCGAGCCGGCTTCCTGTCAGCCGCTCTTCTTCGCCCTGCCACGCTGTCAGCCCCGATCGCCCGGCCTCCTCCTGCGGCGGCGCTCAGTCGTCAGACAGTACCCGTCGCCGTGGACCGTATGGATGAACGTCGGATGCTGTGGATCGGGCTCGATCTTCTTTCGAAGGCGGACGATCGCCTGATCGACCGAGCGGGTGTGCGGCGCCGATGCGTAGCCCCAGACCTCGCGCAGCAGCTGCGTCGCGATCGACGACCACCTCCTGGCGCTCGGCCAGATAGCGGAGCAGCTCGAACTCGCGATGCGTCAGCTCGATGGATCCTCGGGCCCGTCCACGCCTGCAGCGTGCGGAAATCGATCGTCACGCGGCCGAGCGTCAGGTGCTCCACGTCCGGCCGGCTTCGGCGCAGCACGGCGTGGATGCGCGCCAGCAGCTCCTCGAGGTCGAACGGCTTGGTGACGTAATCGTCGGCGCCGAGCGTGAGCCCGCGAATGCGATCGTCCTTCTGGCTGCGCGCCGTGAGCATGACGATCGGGCGTGCTGCGGCCGTGGCGCAGCAGGCCGCAGAGCTCGAAGCCGTCCGTCCCCGGCAGCATGACATCGAGCACGATGAGGTCGGGCGAGAAGTCCCGCGCGGCCGTGATCGCGAGGTCGCCGTCGTCGCACGGTCTGGACGTCGAAGCCTTCGAGCGATCAGGTTGTCGGAGAGCACGCTGGCCAGCCCGGCATTGTCCTCGACGATCAGGATGCGGCGCTTCATGCCGTGCCTGCACAGGCCGGCAGAGTCGATGGTCACGGTGCGTGCCGTCGCCGACGGTGCTGTCGATCGACAGCGTCCCGCCGTGGTCGCCGACGATCCGCTCGACGATCGCCAGCCCGAGACCGCTGCCGCCGGCCGGCGTCGCGCGGCCACGGAAGAACCGGCGGGTGACGTGCGGCGAGCTCGTCCGGCGGGAATGCCGATGCCCCGATCCGCCACCTGAATCCTGATCGACCGTGTCTCGCGACGTGGCGCTGATATCCCAGCGAGCGGCTCGTCCTTCGAATAACGGATCGAGTTGTCGACGAGATTGTCCAGCGCGAGGCAGATGGCGGTCCAGTCCGCCCGCACCGGCGGCAGATCGGCGGCGATGTCGAGCTTCACCGCGAAGCCGGCGGCCGTCGAGCCGGGAGCGGGCGTTGCGAACGGCATGGTCGACGAGCTGCGCGACCGCGATCGGCGCCGAACGAGTAGACCTCGGTCGTGTCGGCGATCCGCGCGTAGGCGAGCAGGTTGTCGAGCAGCCGGGTCAGATGCTTCGACTCGTCCACCATCAGCTGGGCGTAGCGTCGCGACGCCTCGCCGTCGCTCACCCGGCCCGCGACGAGCGTATCGCCGGCGGCGCGGATCGTCGCGATCGGCGTCTTGAGCTCGTGGGTGACGGTCGCGACGAAGTCGGCGCGGAGCTGGGCCAGCTTGGCGTGCGATCGGATCGAGTAGAGCGTCAGCGCGAGCCCGAGCGCGAACGCCGAGTCCCCGAGTCGCCATCACGAGCAGCGTCCGGCCGGCGCCGACCCGCGCCGATACCAGCGCGGCGTCGTCGGTCGAGCAGCGCCTGCAGCGTCCAGTTGTCGACCAGTCAGATCCGGCGGCGGGTCGACGGCGACGAGGTAGGGTCGAAGAAAGTCATCGGCACGACGCGCCGTCCGGTCGGGGGTCGCAGCCGCGCCGGCGCTGTCCGGTCGTCGCCCTCCGGGTACATCGAGAACGCGATGAGCTCGAGTCGGCGCGGACGATCCGCGCCACCTGTCCGCGCAATGACCGGGAAGTAGTGCTCGCGGACCCAGCTGCAGATTGACCATGAACCCGAAGGCGACGTGCGGCTCCTCCCGGAAGGCGTCGCGATACTGCAGCCGCGTGACGACCTGATACTGATGTCGTCGATTGAGACATCGAAGATCGAAAACAGCCGCCGCGTCGTCGATGTCCTTCGTGACGCGCGCCAGAAGTCGGATGGGCCGCTGCGGCGCGGCCTTGACCAGCACCGGGAAGCGCGTCCTCGGTCGAGACCTCGCCCAGCCAGGGCGGCAGCGGTCGGCGCGCACGAAGAACTGCGACCGCACTCGTCGGATCCCGCGCCGGTCCCAGGCAGAAGAACAGCTCGGGATAGGGGAAGCGGGCGAACGCGCTGGCGACGAGGCCGCTCAAGTCGTACGCAGCCGTCGGACATCGACTCGGACCAGTCCGAGTTGGAGAGCACTGATTCCTGCGCGCCGCGCATGTCGCGCGTCAACGCGAGCGCGAGCAGATCGGCAGCCTCCTGGGCATGCCGTTCGGCAAGGAGCGTCGCCGTCCGCTCCCACTCGCGCACGGCGCGGAATGCGAACAAGCCGACGAGCGCCACCGACGAGCACACGCCCGCCGCCAGCACCCAGGCGATTCGCGTGGAGACGAACGAGGCGAGCCGGGCAATCACCGGGACAACTCGCGCTCGCGATAGTAGCGCGCGGCGCCGTCGTGGAGCGGGATGGATGTGGCCGAGGCCGGTCGACGTCGAGGTGCCGCAATGAGCTCACGAGGGCGGACAACTTGGGCAGCGCGACGAAGAATTTCCTGGTCAGCTCGTACACGAGCGGCTCGGCGAGATCGCGCCGTGTGCACGAGGAGGTTCTGAATGCCCAGCGTACGGATCGAGGTGGTCTGTCCGGGGTACGTGCCGGCCGGAATTAGCGCGGGACAGGAATCCGCTGTCTGGCTCGAAGTCGATCGGCTGGCGGCCCATCGATCGGAACGAGATGTGCGACTGCCGCCCTCGATCGACCCTGACGACCGCCTCCGCCGGGATAGCTGCCGACGACGAACATCGCCTCGAATCTGTCCGGCCTGCAGTTCTACGGCGGCCGATTCTGCGGGAAGTCGATTGGTGCGGACGTCGATGCCGGATCGCCGCCGAACGCCTCCAGCACGGCGACGGCTGCCGGTACGTCTCGCCGTCGGGAACGCCGAGGCTGACCGGGCGTCCGCGGAGATCGACGACGAACTGATGCCCGACCGTGCTCGCAGCGACGAAGTGAAGCGGAACGACTCCCAACGTCGTGATCGCGCGGAGCTGATCGAACCGCTCGGGGGCGGTATCGAGTTGTCCCGAGAAAGCCACGTAGGCCGTCTGCGACGCATTGATGATGACGTCGGCCTCGCCGAGCTGAATCTCCTCAGCCGGCCGGGTCCGCGCGTGCCTTCGACAGGGACCAAGTCGATGTTGGGCAGGGCGCGGCCGTATTCGCCGTATGAAGCCGAGCTGGTCGAACGCCCCGCGGCTGCCGATGAGGAACCGGACGACCGAGCTTGTCCGACGGGACCAGCAGGCGCGCCGCCCCGGCAGGGCCCCTTGGAGGGCGATGACGCCGAGCAGAGCGACCGGCAGGACAGTGGCTCGAAAATCTGCATGCTGCTGCCCCGAAAATGTTCTGCATGATTCTGGCACAGCCGCGTATCTTCGTCAGGTGCGGCGGGTTGTGACAACTTGTCACAGCCAGGCAAATGCTGCTTTGGTTAATGTTGGGGAGGAAATTGGAGAGTTGGTGAGTTTGAGAGTTGGTGAGTTGGAGAGTTCTTCAACTCTCTAACTCCTGCACTCCTCAACGCACCAACTACGAGGATTTATGCATATCGCGATGAAGCAGGCGCTGCCGCGGCGGACGTTTTTGCGGGGGCTGGGCGTGTCGGTGGCGCTGCCGCTGCTGGACGGGATGGTGCCGGCGTTTGCGGCGCTGCGGACGACGCCGGCGCGGGCGGTGAAGCGGTTCGGGGCGATCTACGTGCCCAACGGCGTGGAGATGCGGATGTGGACGCCGAAGGGCGAAGGGGCGGGGTTCGAGTTCTCGCCGATCCTGGAGCCGCTGGAGCCGTTCCGGGAGCAGACGTTCGTGCTGAGCGGGCTGGCGGACAAGGTCGGCGGTGCCGGCGCCGGGCGAAGGGATTGGGGACCACGCGCGAGCGTCGTCGACGTGGCTGACGGGCGTGCGGGTGAAGAAGACCGAAGGGCCGGACATCCGCGCGGGCGTGTCGCTGGACCAGATCGCGGCGCAGCACCTGGGGCAGGAGACGCAGCTGGCGTCGCTGGAGCTGGCGCTGGACTCGGTGGAAGTGCTGGGGGCGTGCGACGCAGGGTATAGCTGCGCGTATGCGAACACGATTGCGTGGCGGACGCCGACGACGCCGCTGCCGATGGAGAACAACCCGCGGGCGGTGTTCGAGCGGCTGTTCGGGGCGAGCGACAGCACGGACGCGGCGACGCGGCAGGCGCGGATCGCAGCAGGACCGGAGCATTCTGGATTTCGTGACGGCGAAGTGGCGGCGCTGAAGCGGACGCTGGGGGCGAGCGACCAGCGGGAAGCTGACGGAGTATCTGGACGCGGTGCGGGACGTGGAGCGGCGGATCCAGACGGCCGAGCGGCAGAGCGCGCGGGAGCTGCCGGTGGTGGACCAGCCGATGGGGATCCCGGAGACGTTCGACGCGCACGCGCGGCTGATGTACGACCTGCTGGCGCTGGCGTATCAGTGCGACCTGACGCGGGTCGGCGACGTTCATGATCGGGAAGGAAGTGAGCGGGCGGTCGTATCCGGAGATCGGGGTGCCGGACGGGCACCATGCGTGCTCGCATCACCAGAACGACCCGGTGAAGCTGGAGAAGCTGGCGAAGATCAACCGGTATCCACATGCAGCACTTCGCGTATTTCCTGGAGAAGCTGCGCAACACGCCCGATGGGGACGGGTCGCTGCTGGACCACTCGATGTTCGTGTATGGGTCGGGGATCAGCGACGGGAACATCCACTTCCACCTGGACCTGCCGATGGTGGTGGTGGGCGGCGGCGCCGGGACGCTGCAGGGCGGCCGGCACCTGCGCTACGCGACGACACGCCGACTCGCAACCTGTATGTGGCGCTGCTCGACAAGCTGGGCGCTGCCGATGGACCAGTTCGGCGACAGCACCGGCCAGCTCGACTACCTGTCGGGATCTAGGCAGACGGGCAGGAAGGGCAGGAAGGGCGGGCCGGGCAGGCAGGGCGGGACAGTTAGGAAGCGCCTGCGGCCATGCCGAGCCGAGGAACCAGTCTTATCCGAGGCGAGGCATCAGCTCAGAACGCGCTGGTGGGGCCCAGCGCCAGTGAAAAGTAGACTGGCCGGCACTTCTGGAGGACTCGCATGACAAGGCTTGGCAAGCTCGTGGTATTCACCATGGCGGCGGCGGTCGCGGGCTTGGTCGGTCTGAACGTGACGATCATCGCCCAGAACCGGCCGGCCGCGGGACGAATTGAGGGAACCGTGACGGCCGACCGCGGCGAGGTTCGCGCGCTTCGCGTCAAGGCGACCGATACGGTGAACAAGATCTCCTACACGGTATTCACCAACAAGGGCCGCTACCAGATCCCGAACCTTCCGCCAGGCAGTTATTCCGTCGCGATTGTCGAAGAGGAATTCGAAGGGCCTGTGCAGAACGTCTCGACGTCACGGCCGCCGGCACGCAGACCGCGAACCTCGCGCTCAAGTACAAGCAGGTCGATCGGCACAGGGCGCGGGCGCGGCCGGCGCCGCGGCGCAGTCGAACTACGGTGCCGCCGGAATCTCCGCCGACGGGACCGTGACAGAGCTCCTCGACTTCGACCGCTGTATCCGCCGAGCCCGGCGCGCGACGTCATGGTGAAGGAGTGCTTCACCTGCCACGGCCCGACCGGCTGGCATCGCAGCGGGCCGCGCAGCGAGGCGCAGTGGCGACGAGCGGTGCAGCGCATGTTCGACGCGGACGGCCGCGTCGCCGGCATGAACGTAGGCGTGCCGCAAACCACCTACGACCACGTGTCCGAAAGAACAGGTCGAGCAGATCATCAAGTACCTGACCGCGAACTTCGGACCCGGATCCAAGCCTCGCGATCTCAAGACGGATCCGTTGATCAGGGACGAAGAGGCGCTCAGTCAGGCGATCTACGTGCAGTACGAAGTGGCGCCGCCGACCCATGCGGCGTTCAAGCAGATCGGGACCTACGGCGGTCCGCCGACTCGATCGCTGCATTCGGCCTGGGTCAGCGTCGCCAATCCTGGCGTCGTCTACATGTCCGGCAACCGATCCGGGTCGATCGTCGCCGTCGACACCCGCGTCCTCGATCCGGTGAAGCGGACGCAGCGAATGGCGGATCGACAACCCCGAGAACGTGATGGTCCAGCCGCATGGGCTGTTCGATCTGCCGAACGGCAAGCTGTATTTCGTCGAGCTGACCGGCGACCGGATGTCCGAGCTCAATCCGAAGACCGGCAAGATCGAGCGCTGGAGAGTCCCGACCGAGGGCGGCGGCATGCACTCGGTGTGGCCCGACTCGAAGGGCAACTTCTGGTACACGTACTTTGCCGCCGCCAGCAAGATCGCCCGCTTCGACTCCAAGACCAAGCAGACCAAGGAATACGAGATCGGCAAGGGCTTCAGCGGCTACGGCATCGTCACCGACAAGAAGGACCGCGTCTGGGCGGTCTCGCTGAACACGCCGGTGATCATGGGCTACAACCCGACGACCGACAAGTGGACACCGTACCCGATCTCGGTGCCGGCGCGGCGCGTGACAATCGACTCAGAAAGGGATGGTCTGGGTCTGCGAGTACTTCGGAAACAAGATCGCCATGCTCGATCCCGACTCCGGCAAGGTGACCGAATACGACCTGCCGCTGAAGTACGGGAACCCGTACGACCTCTGGCCCGACGCCGAAGACAACATCTGGGTCGAGAACGCCGTCTACAACTCGCTGGTGAAGTTCGAGCCGGCGGCGAAGAAGTGGACCTACTATCCGTTCCCCGAGCTCGGCGCGCACACGCCCAAGCTGGATCGGGATCCGAGACGGCAACTTCTGGTTCACGCTCGGCCGGCCCTCCGGCCTCGCCTCGCTGCGTCCAAAGGGCAATACTGCGCGGGCAACGGGGGCTACTCAGTGATGCGAGTCGTCCGCAATTTACAATTGTAAATTTGCAATTGTAAATTCCGGTCGCGTCAGCGACCGGGCGACCACGGGCCCGCCGCCTTGGCGTCCGGCGGCGGCAACGGCTTTCGCGGCATCAGCCCGTCGCGGTTGCCGAGGTAGTACACGAACGAGGCGACCAATGCGGCGTTCCTGACGAGATCGGCGCGAGCGAGCCGATCGTAGGTATCCGCGCTCGAGTGCCGCGCCGCCGCGAAATCGGGCGAATCCTGAATGACGTCGAAGGCCGGAAGCCCGACGGCGTCGAACGCGGCGTGATCGCTGGTCCTGGTCGTAGCCAGGCTCAGCGTCGCGACGCCTTGTTCCCGCACTGCCGCCAGCCAGGGTTCCAGCGCACGAGCCGCGGCGTCGTTTCCCTGGACCTGGATGCCGCGAATAGGGCCGCGTCCGCCGTCCACATTGATATAGGCCGACACCAGCTTATGCTCCGGCTTCAGCTGCATGACGGTCGGATCGGCGAAATGTCCCGCCACGTACGCCCGCGACCCGAGCAGTCCCTGCTCGGATCCGGTCCATAACGCCAGCCTCACCGTGCGGCGCGTTTCCAGTCGCAGCACCTTCAAGATTCGGATCGCGTCGAGCACCACTGCGCAACCGGCGGCATTGTCGGCGGCGCCCGTCCCGCCGTGCCAGGAATCGAAATGCGCGCCGAGCATCACCACTTCCTGGCGAAGGTCGGTCCCCGGTATCTCGGCGATGATGTTGAACGAGTCGGGCTCCGCCGTGTGATAGGTGTTCGCGATGTTCATCTCGAGCGTGACGGGAATCGCGGCCTCGAGCATGCGGGCGATTCGGTTGTACTGCTCGGTGGCTAAGACGACCTGCGCCGCGACGGCATCGGGCCACGGATAGAATCCGTTGCCCCCGAACGCGGCATCGTCGCGCAGCCGCCCGTCGGTGACGACGACGGAGCCACCCATGCCGCCAGGCTCGACGAGCGCGGCCACCCCCTCGGCGACGAAGAAGGCCATCCGGCGCCGCGCGAACTCGAGGGAACCCGCCGTTGGTCCGTCACCGGGCCGCGAAGTGAGGACGAACTTGCCCCGGAGCTTCCCGCGGTAGATGTCGAAGCCTTTTTCATCGTGAACAGGAGCGATCACCGCTTCAGCGACGATCTCGCCGGCTGTGCCGGGGGTCCACGCTTTCGGGTAGGCCTGGAGTGGAAATGCCGCGGGCGCAACCGCCAGCGCGACGAAACGATCCGAGGTCCAGCCGGGCCCGAACGGTCCCCAGCGCTCGAATCGCGCGGAGTCGACGCCCCACTGCTTGAGACGTTGAATCACGAGGTCGCCCGCGGCTTTCATGTGCGGTGAGCCGGTCAGGCGCGGACCGTACACGTCGGTCAACTCGCGGGCGAGATCCATCGCCTCGGATTGCGTGTCGGCTTGCTGGAGGATGACGCGTGTATCAACCTGTGCGATGAGCAGCGTGTGCGCGACCACACACCCGCAGGCAGCGAGGCGAAGCTTCACTTCTATTGGGCTGCCGTTGGCGTGCTCCCGGACGGGACGTTGCCCTTGGGCTTGAACGCGGCCAGCCCTTTTGGCGACCTACCGAGGGTAAACCACAACGTGCCTTCCTTGTCCCGATCGAGCTTCGGCGTATGGGCGCCGAGGTCGGGGAACGGCACGTAGGTCCATCGCGTCGCACGCGGGTCGAACTTCACCAGGGAGTTATAAACCGCGTTCTCGACCCAGATATTGTCGTCCGCGTCGGGCCAGAGATCGTACGGGTTGCCCCACTTGAGCGGCAGATCGAATTCGGTCACCTTGCCGGAGGCCGGATCGATCCTCGCGATCCGGTTGCCGAAGTACTCGCACGCCCAGACTATTCCCTTTGAGTCGATCGCCACCCGCCGCGCGGGCGATGTGATCTTGTAGGTCGTCCACTTGTCATTCGACGGGTCGTAGCCATACACGACGGGCGTGTTGAGGCCGACGGCCCACGCACGGTCCTGCTTGTCGACGACGAGGCCGTAGCCGCTGAACCCGGGGAAGTCGTATTCGCGGACCTGTTGGGTCTTGGAGTCGAAGCGTCCGATCTTGCCCGCGGCGGCGAAATAGGTAAACCAGAAGTTCCCCTTCGAGTCATTCCACAGCGAATGCGGACCGCCTCCTTCCGTGGGGATGCGGTAGCGCTGGAACTGGCCGGTGTTCGGATCGAGCGTGCTGATGCGATCGCCGGCCAGTTCGGTGAACCAGATCCTGCCGTTCACTTCCACGATGCCGTGTGGTGTGGTGTTCACGTTGCCGGGATTGTCGATCCAGAACTCTTTGGTGCGCGTGTCGTAATTCGGATCCCGCGTGTCGACGCGCAGGATCGAATTCGACGAGTTGCCCGAGATGTAGACGACGCCGGCGTTCGCCAGGCTGGCGTACGCGGAGTGGCCGCCAAGGGATGGCGCCTGGCCGTTGGCAAACTTGCGATCCGCGACCGACCGCTTCAGGTCGTACTGGACATAGAGCGCGGTGCTGAGCGCCTGCTCGTCGCGGACCAGCGGATCGGTCTTCAAGTCGCGCGGCTTCGAGCCCGGCCCGAAGTTGGCGGTCAGGTACTTGATGATCTCTTCTTTCTGCTGTTCCGAGACGCGCGTATACGGAACCTGAGGGACGCCGACAGCCATGTTGGCCACGCGCCCGTCCTTCGCGAACATCCGGTTGACGACGCGGCGCCATCCGACGTCGTTCAGCTTGCGTCCGTGCCACCCCGACACCCCGTGGCAGGGGAAGCAGTGCTGAACCATCAGGTCCCGGGCGGGACTCGGCGGATACAGGGTGTCGAAGTCGACGAGCTGAATCTGGCTGAGATCGACCGCGTCCTGCGGCGTCGCGCCGTAACTGGTCTGCGCGATCGAACCCGCGTTCCCGGCGCCCCGCGCAAATGCGGCGTGCTGCTTGACGCCGATGTTCGCAGTGGCGGTCTGGCTGGCGGCAAGCTGCACCTTCTGGACCGGCGATTCGAACGCTTCTTCGACGACCTGCACCTCGTACGAGCCCGCCGGCAGGTTGTGGATCTGATAGCGGCCCTTCACGGTGAACACCGTGTAGGCGGTACGAGTCGCGGTATTGCGCGCCTTCACGCGAAGCGCCCGCACCTCGCCGGCATCGGCCGTCACGGTTCCGGAGAGCGTGCCGGCGCCGGCCGGGGCCGGCCGCTGCGCGACAACGCCGGCCGTCAGCACCAACGCGGCTGCCGCCGTGATCAGGAACAAACGAGCTGGCTGCATGGAGCCTCCTGCGAGAGTCCGACGCGCGCCAATATACTACGCGGCTTTGAGTGAGACCGTCCGGTCCGGTCGTCCGGGCATCGCCGATGCCGTTGTAACACTTTGCAACACCCTGACGGGTCAATTCTCGCTGGTATGTGAGGTCCGTGTAACGAGTCCGCGACGGAACGCCGCGTCGACAGCTTGGGCCCGCCCGAGCACGCCCATCCGTGCGAACAGGGTCGACAACCGAGCCTCGAGATCGACTTCGCTGGTCCCGAGACGCTCCGCCAGGACGCCCGTCGGCGTCCCGTCCGCCAGCTGTTCAAGCGCCGCGCGCTCCCATGGGGTGATGTGCAGCACGAGATCCTCCGCGATGTGGTCGAACGAGTCAGCCTCCAATCGACGTTTGATGAAGAGACGATCGGCGACCGCTTTTCGTGACATCGATTGGCTATGTATTTCAGAGACGCCGGGGAGAGCCCGGCGGTTCCGGGATGAGCTTTATTGGAGACGAACCAGACCGCGTCGGGTGGCCACTTTGACCGCTTCCGTTCGGCTCGTGACACCGAGTTTCTCGAACAGATGTTCGAGGTGGGTCTTCACGGTCCGTTCGCTGATGTGGAGCTCGTTCGCGATTTCCTTGTTGGCTTTGCCGTCGGCCAACAGGCGAAGCGCCGACAGCTCACGCGGGGTCAGTTGCACGCGCGTCACGGTCTCGGCCAGCTTGGCGGCCGCGGCCGGTGCGATGTAGGTCTTGCCGGCCAGGACGTCACGAATGCAGCCAACGAGCTGGTCCACCGGGATGTCCTTCAGCACGTACGCCTTCGCGCCGGCCTTGAGCGCCTGCGAGATCTCGTCGTCGGTGTCGTAGGTCGTCAGCACGATCACCCGGGCTGCCGGGTCGTGCTCGCGAATCCGTCGGACGACTTCGACGCCTTCCATCACCGGCATTCGGAGATCAAGGAGCGTTACCGCCGGACGATGGCGCAGGTACGCTTCGATGGCGTCGACGCCGTTGCCAGCTTCGGCAACGACGTGCAGGTCGGGTTCCTGGTTGATGATGTTCGCGACGCCGGTCCGGAACAGCGCGTGGTCGTCGACCAGCAGCACGCCGGCCCGGGCGGCACCGTCATCGGAGTGTCCGGCTTTAGCCGGACTCTCAGCGTCCGCCTGAAGGCGGACACTACGGTGAAGGGGGTCAGCTTGCGGCATGTATCTGCGTCGGCAGCGAAGACGGCTCCCACGCGAGGACAATCTCGGTGCCGTTGCGCGGCGCCGTCACGATGGTCAACGACGCGCCGATGCGATCGGCGCGCTCCTGCATGCTCGTCATCCCGAACCCGGATGTCGCCGCGTCGCGCACGATCCCGCGCCCATCGTCGGTGATCGAGAGCCTCAGGCCGACTGACTGCACCGTCGACGCGCGAATCGTAATCCGGCGGGCGCGTGAATGGCGGACGGCATTGGTCAGCGCTTCCTGTGCGATGCCGACGATCTCGCGTTCGACGCCGTCGCCGAGGCGCGGGATCTCGTCGATCTCCAGCTCGATCGGCATGCTGGCCGTCCGGCGGCCGGTCTCGGCCAGCCGTTTCAGCGAGGTGGCGATGTCTTCGGCGCTGGCGACGTTCGGCCGGAGGCTGCCGACGGATCGGCGCGCTTCGGTCAGGTGCAGACGCGCCAGATCGATGGCGGTTTCGATGCCTTTCGCGACGGTTGGCGGCAGGGCGCCAACCTCGCGCTGCGCGCCCTGGAGCTGCATCAGGATCGCGGCAAACCCCTGCGCGAGGGTGTCGTGGATGTCGCGGGCCAGCCGGTTGCGTTCGTCGAGGGTCGCCTTGCGCCTCTCTTCGAGGCGATTCAGCTCGACGAGCCGGCTGTAATGGAGCGCGAGCGCGGCCTGGCGGGCAATCGCTTCGAGAAGGGCCACGCGCCACCAATTGTCCTGACTGTCCGAGGCGTCTGACGCGACCAGGGTCATCCAGCCGAGTGTGCGCGCACCGAGCATGAGCGGGGCGGAAAACGTGACGTCCCATCGCTTCATGCGGCCGAAGTCGCGGACCTCGGTCGGCAGCCGCGGATCGTCGCCGCGATACTCGATGGTCTGCGTCCAGCCCGGCGAGTACGCGTAGAGATGGCCGGCCATCACCTCGCACGGGAAGCGAGGGGTCTCACCGACGACAGGACCGGCGAGGGTGCGCAGGTTGAGCAAACGATCTTCGACGTACGCCATCCACGGTTCGCAGCGCTGAGCGGCTTCGTCGAGCAGCCACAGTGCGCACGCGTGGCTCTCGCCCTCTTCGACCATCGTCCGGGTCAACGCACCGAAAAATCCTTCGACGTCGGGCTCGCGCACCAGTAGATCGAGGGCCAGCTTGGCGACCGACGTCTGCATGTCCGCGCGGCACTCGGCACGGCGGCGCTCGCACGATTCCCGAACGAGCGCGGCGCGAAGCGCCTCGGGATCGTTGGAGCTGGCCAAATCGGCCAGATGACGGCGTTCGCGCTCGGATGTACCGCAGCCGCCCCCTGCGACATCGACCGCCTGGCGTCCCGCTGAGTTCACGGTGTTCTCCTCAAACGATTATCCGCCAGTTTGACCGAGAGTCGCCGGGCGTTTCCAGTTGTCCGCTCGGCCGATGACTGCATCGGTCGAAAGACGGAGATCCGGCTCGCCCGGACGACAGCCTGAAGTATCGCGCGCCAGGCGGAGGCGCAGATCGCGCTCATGCCCGATTGTGGCGAGGCCCATCGGCGCGCGACAGTTGTCGACGCAATGAAGAACGAAGAACGAAGAACGCAGAACGACGATTCGAGGAGCTTGCCCATGTTGAAGCGAATGATCCTGATGCTCGCGATTACCGCCGTCCTCGTCATGGGACTGGGCTTCGTGAAGTTCCGCCAGATTCAAGCGGCGATCGCGCAGGGCGCGGCGTTCCAGCCGCCGCCCGAAGCGGTGACGACCGTAGTCGCCGAGCGGGAAGAGTGGCCGTCGACGTTGACCGCAATCGGCACGGCCGCGGCGGTGCAGGGCGTGACGGTGAGCGCCGATCTTCCGGGGACGGTCGAGCGGATCGCGTTCGAGTCGGGGCACAGCGTTCGAACGGGAGACATCCTGGCGCTGCTCGACACGCGCCAGGAGCGGGCGCAGCTGGCTGCCGCTGAAGCGCAGCGCGACCTGGCGCGCGTCAACTTCGAGCGCATGCAGGGTCTGCTCAAGGAGCGTGTCATTTCGCAGGCCGAGTTCGATCGCTCGGCGGCGGAGGACCGGCAGGCGGACGCCCGGGTCGGCGAGATTCGCGCGGCCATCGATCGGAAGACGATCCGTGCGCCGTTCGCCGGCATCCTTGGACTCCGTCAGGTCAATCTCGGGCAGTACCTCTCTGCCGGCGATCCGCTCGTCGGCCTCCAGTCGCTCAATCCGATCTACGTCAATTTCGGCGTGCCGCAGCAGTCGGCGGGACAGATGCGCGCCGGCCGGTCGGTGCGCATCACCGCCGGCAGCCTGCCGGGAACGGCCTTTACCGGTCGCGTGACGGCGACCGATGCGGTGGTCGACGAAGCGACGAGGAACGTCCAGGTGCAGGCGACGCTGGCCAACCCGGATGGCAGGCTCAGGCCCGGGATGTTCGTGCAGGCCGAGGTGACCCTCGGCGCCGCCGACGCCGTCGTGTCGGTCCCGGCGTCGGCGATCTTCTACGCCCCCTACGGTGACTCGGTGTTCGTCGTCACCGATCTCGAGAATGAAGCGGGCCAGACCTACCGGGGCGTCCGCCAGCAGTTCGTCAAACTCGGGCCGGCGCGCGGTGATCAGATCGCGGTCGTGTCGGGCCTCAACGCCGGCGACGAGGTCGTCACTTCCGGCGTCTTCAGGCTGCGCAACGGCGCGGCGGTGGTGGTCAACAACAAGGTGCGGCCCGGCAACAATCCAGCGCCGAAACCGGAGAACAGCTGATGAGGTTCACCGATATCTTCGTCCGGCGGCCGGTGCTGGCGATCGTCGTCAGCCTGGTGATTCTCATCGCCGGCCTCCAGTCGATCCGCTCCCTGAGCGTCCGCCAGTACCCGCGCAGCGACATTGCCATCGTCCGCGTCTCGACGACGTACGTCGGCGCGAATGCCGACCTGGTCCGCGGCTTCATCACGACGCCGCTCGAGCGCGTGATCGCCAGCGCCGACGGCATCGACTACATGGAGTCGGCGAGCGCGCAGGGGCTGAGCACGATCACCGTCCACCTGCGCCTCAACTACGACACCAACGATGCGCTGACGCAGATCCAGTCGAAGGTGGCGCAGGTGCGGAACGACCTGCCGCCCGAGGCCGAGGCACCGATCATCGAGGTCGAGAACGCCGAGACCCAGTTTGCGGCGATGTACCTCAGCTTCTCGTCGCCGGATCTCGATCAGAACCAGATCACCGACTACCTGATTCGCGTCGTTCAGCCGAGGCTGAGCGCGATCGCCGGTGTCCAGCGCGCCGACATCCTCGGCGATCGGACCTTCGCCATGCGGATCTGGCTCAAGCCGGACCTGATGGCGGCTCACGGCATTTCACCGACGATGCTGCGCGACGCGCTGGCCCGGAACAACTCCCTCTCAGCGCTCGGGCGAACGAAGGGTTCGATGACCTCGATGAACCTGATCGCCAACACCAACCTGAGCACGCCGCAGGAATTCCGGAACCTCGTCGTCAAGGAGGACCAAGGCGTGGTGGTCCGGCTCGGCGACGTCGCCGAGGTCGTGCTCGGCGCAGAGAACTACGAGGAGGACGTCCGGTTCAACGGCGAGACCGCAGTGTTCATGGGCGTGTGGGTGCTGCCGACCGCCAACTCGCTCGAGGTCATCAAGCACGTCCGCGACGAAATCCCGCTCATCCAGGCCGACATGCCGGCTGGCATGCTGGCGCGGATTCCCTACGACGCGACGGCTTACATCCAGGACGCCATCGACGAGGTGCTCACGACGCTCGGCGAAACGCTGCTGATCGTGATCGTGGTGATCTTCCTGTTTCTCGGCTCGTTCCGGTCGGTCCTGATCCCGATCGCAGCGATCCCGATTTCGCTGGTCGGCGCGGTGTTCCTGATGCTCGCCGCCGGCTTCACGATCAACCTGCTGACGCTGCTCGCCATCGTCCTCTCGGTCGGGCTCGTCGTCGACGACGCGATCGTCATGGTCGAGAACATCGAGCGTCATCTGCGTAAGGGCACGCCGCCGTTCCGGGCCGCGACCCAGGCGGCGCGGGAGCTGGTCGGACCAATCGTCGCCATGACGATCACGCTCGCCGCTGTTTACGCGCCCGTCGGGATCCAGGGCGGGTTGACCGGTGCGCTGTTCCGCGAGTTCGCGTTCACCCTGGCGGGCGCGGTGATCGTCTCCGGCGTTGTTGCGCTCACGCTCTCGCCGATGATGGGCGCGAACCTGCTGCGTGCGGGGCAGAGCGAGCGAGGCCTGGCCGGCTGGATCAACCGCCGGTTCGACAGCCTGCGCGAGGCGTACACCCGGACGTTGGCCGGCACGCTCCGTTACCGGCCGGTCGTTCTCGTGCTCTGGGCGATCGTCGCGGCGCTGACGGTGCCGTTCTATATGTTCTCGCAGCGCGAGCTGGCGCCGAGCGAGGACCAGGGCGTGGTGTTCTCGGTCCTGCAGACGTCCGCCAACTCCACGCTCGATCAGACGCGGATGTTTGCCGAGCAAGTGGCCGACGTGTACCGCTCGTTCCCGGAGACCGCCGGGATCTTCCAGATCACCAATCCGACCGGCGGGTTCGGCGGGTTCGTCACCAAGCCCTGGAGTGAGCGCACGCGCACGACTGAGCAGCTGCTGATGGACCTGGCGGCGCCGCTGTCGCAGATCCCTGGTATCCGCGCGATCCCGATGATTCCGCCGCCACTGCCGGGCGGCAGCGACTTCCCGGTCGATCTCGTGATCGCGTCGGCCGGCGAGCCTGAACGCCTTCGCGAGATCGCGAACACGCTGGTCGGCAAGGCATTCGCCAGCGGCCTGTTCATCTTCGCCGATGCCGACATGAAGTTCGATCAGCCGCAGGCGGAGGTCGTCTTCGATCGCGACAAGCTGCGATCGCAGGGCGTCAGCCTGAGCCAGGCGGGTCTCGACCTGGCGACGCTGGTCGGCGGCAACTACGTCAACCGGTTTAGCAACCAGGGACGCAGCTACAAGGTGATTCCGCAGGTCGAACGGACCGAGCGGTTGACCGCCGATCAGCTCTCGCAGGTGTACATCACCGGCGGGGATGGCCGGCTGGTGCCGCTGTCCACGTTCGCGACCCTTCAGACCAGCGCGCAGCCGAGGGATCTGCGAAAGTTTCAACAGCTGAACGCGGTCCGGATCCAGGGCGTGATCCCGCCGCCGGTGCCGCTCGACCAGGCGCTCACATTTCTCGAAAACGAGGCGAGGGCGATTGTCCCGCCCGGCTTCAAAATCGACTTCGCGGGCGAGTCGCGCCAGCTGCGCACGGAGGGCGGCCGGTTCCTCGCGACCTTCCTGCTGTCGGCCATCCTGATCTACCTGGTGCTGGCCGCGCAGTTCGAGAGCTTCCGCGATCCGTTCATCATCCTCGCGGGCTCCGTACCGCTCGCCGTCGCCGGCGCGCTGATGTTCTCGTTTCTCGGCTTCACGACGCTCAACATCTACAGCCAGGTCGGTCTGATCACGCTCGTCGGCCTGATCGCCAAGAACGGCATTCTGATCGTCGAGTTCGCCAACCACCTGCAGGAGAGGGGACGAGGCAAGCTCGCCGCGATCGTCGAGGCGGCGGCAACCCGGTTGCGCCCGATCCTGATGACCACGGCCGCAACGATCGCCGGTCATTTCCCGCTGATCCTCGCGACCGGTCCCGGCGCGGGCTCGCGCAACAGCATCGGCACGATGCTCGTGACCGGAATGGCGGTCGGGACGATCTTCACCCTGTTCGTCGTGCCGTCGATTTACATGCTGGTGGCGCGCACGCGCGTCGCCGTCGTGCCGGAACAGGATGCCGAACCGGCGCGGGAACTCGAGTTCACGGAGGCAGTCGCATGAAGGCCAGGTTTCTGAAGACGGCAGTTCCCACGGCGGTGGCGTTCGCGGCGATGGTCGCCGCCGAACCCGCCTTCGGGCAGGCCGGCGGCTCGAAGCCGCCGGCCGCCGACGCGCGGACGATCGAGGTGACGCTCGACGATGCCGTGCGCCGTGCCATCGACAACAACCCGGATCTCGTCGTCGTCCGGCTCGAACGGGAAGTCGAGACGGCGCGAACGGCGCAGACCCGCGCGGCGTATGTCCCGATGTTCTCGACCACGCTCGGTCGATCGAGCATCGTGACGCCGCCGTCGACGCTGCTCTCAGGGGAGCAAGGCGTCGACGTCGACGACTGGTTCGCATCCTCGGGATTCCGTGGCCGTGCGCCGTGGGGGGCCGGCGCGTGGAGCGTCACGTGGGACACCGCCCGGACCACCACCAACAGCCCGATCACCAGCTTCGACCCGAGCCTGCAATCGGGCGTGCTGTTCGCGTATTCGCAGCCGCTCCTGCGCGATCGCGCGATCGATCCGGCCCGCCATCAGTACATCATCGCGAAGCGCAACGAGCTGACCTCCGAGCTCAGGTTCCGCGAGTCGATCGTGCAGACGGTCGCGGCGGTCAAGCAGGCGTACTGGACGTTGAAGGCGGCCTCGGCCCACGTCGACGTCCAGCAGCGATCGCTGGATCTGGCGGAGGAGCTCGCCCGCCAGAACCGCATTCGCGTCGACGCCGGACAGAATGCGCCGATCGATCTCGTGCAGGCGCAGGCTGAAGTCGCCCAGCGCCGCGAGAATCTCATCGAGGCGCGCACGACCGCTGAGGACGCCGAGGATCGGCTGCGGCGGTTGATCATGCAGCCGTCCGACGCCTCGTTCTGGCAGGTGCGGCTCGATCCGGTCGAGGATCCGTCGGCGCCCGGCGCGCTGCCGGATATCGAGGCGGCGGTGTCGAGAGCGCTCAGCGCGCGCTACGATCTGGCGCGTGCCGGCCAGGACCTGGAGAACGCGCGCACCGACGTCGAGCTGTTCAACAACCAGAAGCTGCCCGATGTTCGCGTCGAGCTGTCCTACCGGGGGAACGGGCTCGCCGGCACCGAGTTCCTGCGCGCAGGAGGATTTCCCGGCGCGATCACCGGCACGCGGCAACGCGGGTTTGGTAACGCGCTCGGCCAGGCGTTCACGCCGGACTACCCGGCGTGGAGCGTCGGCGTCACCCTCAACTATGCGCTGGGCCGCAGTTTCGAGGAGGCGGGCGCGGCGAAGGCCGAGGTCGAGCGCCGGCAGGTGGAGCAGCGCATCGCGAGCCTCCGGCTCGAAGCCGCCGAAACCGTTCGGCGTGCGGGCCGTCAGATTCGCAGCGCCGCCGAGCGCATGGACACGGCCCGCGCCGGTGCGACGCTCGCCCGCGAGCGGCTTGACGTCGAGCAGCGCCGCTATGAAGTGGGGCTGTCGACGACGTTCCTGGTGACGCAGGCGCAGCGAGATCTGCTCCAGGCGGAGGTCAGCCTGCTGCGGACGACGCTCGACCACGAATCGGCGCTCGTGTTCTTCGAGGCCGTCCAGCAGGCGCCGCCGCCCGGCTCGGGCGAGTCGGTGGGGCTGAGAGGCGCCAACGTTGTCCTGCTGACAGCGCCCGCGCCGCGCGGGCTCTTTCGCCCCGCGTCGGGCGCGGGGTTCTGATCATGCAGCCGGAGCTCCTCCTCTATAAGCTCACGCAGCGGATCAGGGAAGAGTTCGAGGAAGCCCCAGGCCTCCGGGTAACGGTCCGCGAGGCCTCGCGGTTCTGGGACCTCGACGAGATGACCACCCGGCAGGTGCTCGCAAGGCTGTGCGCAGCCGGCTTCCTCACCCTGGATTCCGACAGTAGGTATCGTCAAATGGCGGCTCACGGCGTGCCCTGCGGTCCGGCCGCAAGCAATCCCTGACGGCGGGCACGGCTCTGCTTGTCGAATCCCCCATTCGTGATCGACTATCTAAAAAGGGGTCAGGTCCCTCTCAGAAAGCGAAGGAGGACATCCATGAGCCAGCCTGATACGACCGCTGCATCCGCGCCGACACTGGCTAAGCCGCAGAAGGAGCATCAATGGCTCCGGCGATTTCTCGGGGAATGGACCTACAAGACGAATGTCCCGGCCGCATCGGGGCAGCCTGCCCACGAGGCCACGGGCAGCGAAACCTTCCGGGGCATTGGCGATTTGTGGGTCGTCGGCGAGGCCCGCGGCGAAATGCCCGGTGCAGGTCCGATGACCTCCATCATGACGCTCGGCTACAACCCCGACACGAAGCGCTTCGTCGGGACTTGGATCGGCTCGATGATGACCCACTTGTGGATCTACGACGGCGAGCTCGATCCGTCAGGCCGGGTCCTCTCGCTGACGTCGGAAGGCCCCAGCATGGCCGATGACGGCACGATGAGCACGTATCAGGACGTGATCGAATTCAAGAGCGACAGCCATCGTGTCCAGACCTCGAACGTCCGCGGGAAGGACGGCGCCTGGGAGCCGTTCATGTCGGTGGAGTTTCACCGTAGCGTCCGCCTTTAGGCGGACGTCCGGCTAAAGCCGGACGCTACGAGCCGGACCCTACGAGCCGGTGAATTCGTGGCTGTTTTCGCGGGTGATGTGGACGGTCGCCGGCCGACCCGCGGGACCGAACGGACGGCCCTTCGAGCCGTTGATCGAGTACGCCAGCACCGATGGGTCGCCGACCCTGAGCACCAGATCGTCGTAGCCCTCAACCGCGTAACGATCTCCGGCGTCGAGCAGCTTGTAGATCACGCGCGTGCCGTCTGCCGTCGCTTCAACCCAGCACGGACCTTGCGGCTGCAATTCGAGGCGCATGTTTGTCGAGCGAGACGACGCGGCCGGGCGTGCGGCTCCGCTTGTGGCCACCGCCGCCCCACCCGCGGGTTCATTCGTTGAGATCGCGGGTACGGCGGCGGGTGCCGGGCCAATCGCCTTCCACGGATCCGTCAGGATGAGCAGCAGCCCGGCCAGGACGATTAGCGCGACGGTGACGAGGCTCGAGGTCTCGCGCTCTGAAAGGTTGTACCGCTCCGACCGATCTTCGAACGCGCTTTCAATCGCACGAACGTCGCCCGCCGCCGCGGCAAGCGGTTGCGGCGTGGCAAGCGTCCCGGCGAACGCCTGGGGATCGAGACCGACCTCTCGCGCGTATGCCTTGACGAATCCGCGCGTAAAGATCGGCGGCGGCAGGTGGGCGACTTCGTTGTTCTCGATGGCGCCCAGGATGGTCGTGCGGATCTTCGTGCGATCTGCGATATCGCGAAGCGAGAGGCCCAGTCGCTCCCTGGCGTGGCGCAATTCTGAAAAATCCATGGCTCGATCTCACGCGACGCTTTCCTGATTCTAGTGTCAGGACGGACCGCAGCGTGACAGTGAAATTTGAGGAGGCTCTGAAACTCTGAACGCTGAAGTCTGACGTTTGAAGTACTTTTCAGACTTCAGACTTCAGACCTCAGGCTTCGTACCTCGTCAGTTACCTTGTCCGTAGGCTGAATCCGGTCATGAGGCTGACCCGCGTGCCGGATTTCGAAGGAACGACCGCGACATTGACCGGCACGTTGACCGCGGCGGTCCTGAAGGTCATGCCGGTCGCGAAGACCAGGGCGGTGCCTGCCGGGGTGATGTTCGGTCCGATGCCGAATTCCGCCCCGTCCCGGGTCCGTATACCCACCAGCCAGCTCAAACTCGGGAGCGCGACGCTCTGCTCGAGCCCGCCCAGCAGGCCGATCCACTCTGTGACCATCGTCACGCCGCTATCTTTCGCAAAGAACTGTTTCTCGAACTGCCACCCGAACTGCGACACATAGGGACGGACCGCGATCTGCCGTTCCGCGAGCTTGTCGACAATGCCGTCGGAGAGCAGCGTGAGGCCGAACCGGGGTCCCGAGAGGTCGGCGCTGTGCGCATAGTTCGGCAGGGTCTGCGCGAAGGCCGGTGCACCTGCGACGAGCGTCACGGCTGCGAGAAGCGCCGCGCGACGGACGATCGAGAACGTGTTCATGACGAATCCTCCTTGGCAGCCATGGTGCGGCCCCCGAGATGAGGAAGTCCTTTGGGAAGTCCTGAAAAACCCTGAATTCGTCAGGCGGCGCGGCTTCTGAGGCGGGCAAGCGGTTCGGCCCAGATGTCGGCCTGGGCCGTCACGTGCAGGATCGGCTCGACGGGCAGCAGCCAGAACGCATTCCCTTCGTCCGCGGCGGCGAGCGCATCGGCGATAGACCGCGCTGCCGTGCCGTGGGCGTCGTCCATCGCGAGCCGGACAGCGCCGGCCATCGAAAGGCTGTACCGATCCGCATGGCCGATCGGATCCCGACCCAGCGCGGCGAGCGCCATCGGGTGGTTGGAGATCCGATCGAGCGCTCGAGAAAATGCCGCGACTGCGTCCTGCGCCCGGCCCTGGCGGGCGCGCAGCGCGCCGATGGCGTACCACGTGTTCGAGCAGCACTCGCGCGAGTACATGTGTCCCGCACCTTCGTCCGCCAGTTCCCGCTCGAACTCCGCAAGGGCCCGATCGTCGTCGCCCCGGGCGAGGTGCACCAGCCCGCGCAGCCAGTGGAGCGCCACCGCGCCGAACCTGGCGCGCGGGACGTCTCCGCCCAATTGGGGAGCCAGGCCGGCGTCGAGCTCCCGCTCCGCTTCGTCCAGCGCCTGGCGGGCCACGTAGACGGTCGCCGCCAGCCAGTGCGCGAGCGGGAACTCGGGCAGGAGCGCCAGCGTTCGATGCGCCGCGCGCAGGCGGGCTTCGCCCCAACTGACGTACGCGAGCCGGAAATGGTGACGCCAGTTGTCGGGTTCGAGCGCTGTCGCGCGGTTGGCCGCCGCGAGTGCGTCGACGCGATGGGTGGTGCGGCCAAGGACGAAGCCGAGGGTGGCCCAGGCTTCGGCCGACGCCGGATCGAGACGGCACGCATCGCGGGCGTGATGAACCGCACGCGCCAGCGCGTCGCCGTCAGGCGCCGGATCGGCGCGCGTCGTTTCGAACCGCATCAGGCACGCGTTCGCCAGGCCGAGATGCGCGGCGGCGTATTCCGGGACGGCGGCGACTGCGCCTTCGAAGACCTCCAGCGCACGAGCGATCTGTCCCGCTTCGAGCGTTTCAAGGGCCGCCCGGCCCTCGACAAACGCCCGGTGCGGCGCGAGCAGCGCGTCGAGTCCAGCGTCGGATTCGCGTGCCGCTTTGCGCTGGACGGCCGCGCCGAACCGATAGCCGCGGCGGGGGACGGTCTCGATGTACAGGCCACCTGACGGATCGGTACCGAGGATGCGTCGGAGCGAGGAAATCGCCTGTTCGAGGCTGTTGTCGGCGACCGCGACGTCCTGCCACGCCGCCGCAATCAGATCGTCTTTCGCGACAATCTGTCCGGCCTGCGCGACCAGGCGCAACAGGACCTCGAGCTGGCGCTCCGAGATGGCCACCGGCTCGCCGGACTTTGTCAACCGCCGCCGGGCCGGATCGAGTGCGAACGGCTCGAAGACGAACAGGCTCATCGCGGCGTCAGTTTACCGCGCGGCCGCTGGCCTCCCGAATGCATCGGTGGCATGCAGACAATTCCCGGGAGAGCGATCATGAAGGAGTTTCCGCACTATTACTCGGCCGACGCGGCCGCCGTGGTCGACGCAGACAACGTGATCCTTACCAGCACCGGAATTCCGGCACTGAGCAGCGCCGCGCCGTCCCAGTTCGGCGGCCCCGGCGACCGCTGGTCGCCCGAGACGCTGGTCGTGGGGGCGATCGCCGACTGCTTCATCCTCACGTTCAGGGCAGTCGCCCGCGCGTCCACGCTGCCCTGGACTGCGCTCCGATGCAAGGTCACAGGCACGCTCGATCGCATCGAGCGCGTCACGCAGTTCACGGCCTTTGAGCTGCACGCCGAATTATGTGTGCCTGAAGGGACGGACGGCACCCTGGCGCGACGTGCCGCGGAGAAGGCCGAGCGCGGGTGCCTCGTCGCTAACTCGTTGAAAGCGCCGGTTCGCCTGCACGTGCAGATCGTGAACGGCGAGGAATGTCTGCCGGAATCGCTCCCGGCGTCAGCAGCCTGACGCGGAATCGCGCACGTCGTCTCGGCGGCGATCCGGCGCTTCGGCGGGAGCTTCCCATCGCGGGCAGGTCTGGCACCGTTCGGTCGAGCCCAGCACCTTCGCGGTCGACGACCGGAGACAAGTCCAGGACGCGTCCCACGCGTAGAACCAAATCGGCGTCGCCAGGTAGAGGGTGGGGCAGGCCCAGCGACACGTCGAGGCGCTATGATTTTGCATTGGACGGCTTCCCTCGGCCGGCTGCATCTCCACCGGCGACAATCCGGCACTCTTGACGGATGATCGTTCCAAGGAGCAAACGATGTGCCCGGTGCTGTTCGTACCGACGCCGATCGGGTTCGTCCGCAGCGCGTATCAACGGACGAGCGAAGTGCCGAAAGGGTTCGGTGCTAAACACGACGCGGAAGGCGTTCTGGAAGTGCGCCATGAATTCGAGGCCGGCCTGACCGACATCGAGGGGTTTTCTCACCTATACGTGATCTGGGTGTTCGACCGATCGGAAGGATTCGAGCTCCTGGGCACGCCGCCGATCGACGACAGGCCGCATGGCGTCTTTGCCACGCGATCGCCGAGACGCCCCAATCCGATTGGCTTGTCGGTCGTCGAACTGCTGCGGCGCGATGGGCGCCATCTGCAGGTCCGCGGCCTCGACATGCTCGACGGCACGCCCATCCTCGACATCAAGCCGTATCTGTCGAGCGTACCGGCCGACACGCTCCGTCGCGGCTGGCTGGTCGACGCCGAGCGGCGGCACGCGGCGAAATAGCACGCTCACGCAGCGGGGGTAAGGGGAGCGGCCCGCGGCAGACGGCGGAGACGTCCCATTACGCGCGCAGCTGGCGCGATGCGCTGGTCGACCGTGACGGCGGTCTCGCCATCGGCGAGCTCATAGACGGCGAACCGGATCGGCGCCCGCGAGCCCTCGTCGAGGTCCGCTCGTATCTCTTCGAACGCCAACGCCGGCACCCACGCCTCCAGCAGCATGTACTGCCGGAACTCGTGGCGCAGGGCGCTCTTGAAGTGATCCCGAACGTCGATGCGCGCGATGACCGTCAGCCCTTCGAGCTGAATTGCGCGCGTGGCCTCGCCGACCGCCGCCTCGAACGGTAAATCGATCAGCACCCGTCGCCCGTCGTCCACCATGGTCGTTCCTCCTGATCCTGATGCGACTGACGTTGAACGAACCGGGCCAGCCGGAAACCGCTCCGCGCCCGAAGACCGTCCCGAGGCTCCGCTGGGATCGACCACGAATGGACGTCCTGAGCGGTCGGCCTCCCGGAGATCCCGCGGCGCTCGCGTTGCCGGCTGACCCAACTACCGATTCACTCTGCAAATCGCGCACCCGCGAAAACGTCCTGGTATTGCATGGATCGACGCGTCGCCTGCCGATCTTCCGGCGGACCGCCGCATGGCCGACGGGACGGCCGGTTACCCGGCTTTGATCATGCGCAGCGGGGTCTGAGAGGGTAAGCCCTCGGTCAGACGCGCGTACGTGCCGTCAGGCCGGCGCTGGAGGAATCGCTCGCTGATCAGGCGCTCCAGTAGATCGAGGCATACGGGTCCATCGAGTCCCCACAGGCGGCCGGCCTGCGCGGCGGTGAGCCGCAAGCCGGGCATCTCGATGTACTCGGCCTTGATTCGGCGAAGCAGTTGGGCGCTGGTGACGATGGTGAGGCTCTCGCTCATGACCGGACTCCTCGGCTCACGAACGGATGAATTCGAGTATCCCTAATGTGCCGCCCTCGGCCGGTTCTGTCAAGCTCGAACACGATCGATCTAGCTGGAGGCTTTTCTTCGCGCTTCATCGATCATCGATCGCACCGACGCGGCGTTGGGGTAGGAGGGGTTCGCGGCCAGCAGCTGTTGCCACGAGATCACCGCACCGGCGTAGTCGCGCTTGCCTTCGGACTTCACGATCCCGACGTTGAACAGAGTCTGCGCGTGGCGCGCGTCGATCTCGAGTGACCGCGTGTACTGGGCGAGCGCCTCGTCGGCGCGCCCCGAGTACCACAACGCGGTGCCGAGGTCGGTGCTGACGTTGACGTTCCGCGGATCGATCGCCATCGCTTGCTGATAGAACGGGATCGCCTCCGCGTACCGTTTTGCGTCGTACAACAGATTGCCTGCCGAGACGGCGGCCTGCACGTTCCTCGGATCGCGCGCCAGCATGTCGCGATAGACGGCGAGGGCGTTCTCGTCGACCAGGGTCGCGTTCGGCGCGGTCTGCGGCGGCGCCGCGGGCGCCGCGGCGACCGTTCGCTGCGCCGGCAACGAGAGTGCGTAGCCGCCAAGAGCGCCGATCATCAACATCATCAGCGCCAGCACGATCCACGTATAGGGCGGTTCTTCGTCGTAGCTCTTCTCCCGGATGATCACCCGCTGGTTTCGCGCGCTCATGGCTGTTGCTCCTCCAGGCGACCCTGAAAGGGTCGCCCTACGTTCGGACCCTGAAAGGGTCGCCCTACGTTCGTGCCAGCTCCTGCTTCAGACCGAAGTGCCATTTCCAGACCTCGTAAATTGGCGGGATAAACGACCAGCTCCAGCAGGAACGACGTGAAGATGCCGCCGATCATCGGCGCGGCGATCCGCTTCATCACGTCGGCGCCGGCGCCCGTCGGCCCACATGATCGGCACCAGCCCCATGAACATCATCGCCACGGTCATGAACTTCGGCCGGATCCGTCTTCACCGCGCCGTGCAGGATGGCGTCGCGCAGGTCGGCCAGCGATTGCAGCCGCCCGGCCCGCCTGGCCTCGTCGTACGCGAGGTCGAGGTAGAGCAGCATGAAGACGCCGGTCTCCGCGTCGACGCCCATCAGCGCGATCAGCCCGACCCAGACGCCGATGCTCATGTTGTAGCCGAGCAGCATAGAGCAGCCAGATCGCGCCGATCGCCGAGAACGGCACGGCCAGCAGGACGATGATCGCCGTCTTGGCGATCGACCGCGTGTTCAGGTAGAGCAGCAGGAAGATGAGGAACAGCGTCAGCGGCAGGACGATCTTCAGGCGCTCGCGGACCCGCTCCATCGCTTCGTACTGGCCGCTCCAGGACAGCGAGTAGCCGGCGGGCAGCTTCACGTGCTCGGCGACCACGCGCTTGGCCTCGGCCACGTAGCTGCCGATGTCGCGGCCGGCGACGTCCACGTAGACATAGCCGTTCAGCATGCCGTTTTCGTTGCGCAGCATCGACGGGCCGGTGGCCAGCCGGACGTCGGCGAGCTGGCCGAGCGGGATCTGCATCTGGCCGTCCATGGCCGGCACGAGCACGCGACGCAGCTGATCGAGGTCGCTGCGGTAGTCGCGGTAAGTAGCGGACGTTGACCGGGTAGCGCTCGCGGCCTTCGACGGTGGTGGTGACGTTGTCGCCGCCGATGGCGGTCATCACGACCATCTGCGCGTCGTCCATCGACAGGCCGTAGCGCGCGAGCTCGTCGCGCTTCCAGTTGAAGTCGAGGAAGTAGCCGCCGGACGTCCGCTCGGCGAAGACGCTGCGCGTGCCGGCGACCGACGGCAGGACCGCCTCGATCTCGGTGCCGATCCGCTCGATCTCGTGGATGTCGGCGCCGTAGATCTTGATGCCGACCGGCGTGCGGACGCCGGTCGTCAGCATGTCGATGCGGGCCTTGATCGGCATGGTCCAGGCGTTGGAGACGCCGGGCAGCCTGCAGCGCCTCGTTCATCTCGGCGACCAGCTGGTCGGTCGAGAGGTGATCGCTCGTGATGTGGCGCAGCACGGCTCAGCCACTCGGGCGCCCAGTCGGGTACCACGTGTCGACTTGCGCCACTGTCGTGCGGCTTCAGGACGATGACGGTCTCCATCATCGAGAACGGCGCCGGGTCGGTGGACGTCTCGGCGCGGCCGGCCTTGCCCGAACACGCGCTCGACCTCGGGGAATCGCTTGAGGATCCGGTCCTGCACCTGCAGCAGCCGCTGCGCCTCGGTGACCGAGATGCCGGGCAGCGTGGACGGCATGAAGAGCAGCGTGCCTTCGTCGAGCGGCGGCATGAACTCCGACTCCGAGCCGCTGGTAAACCGGAACGGTCGCGATCACCAGCGCCGCGGCCGCCGTGACCAGCACGACCATTCCAGCGCAGCGCCCAGGCGCAGACCGGCTCGTAGAGCCGGATCAGGACGCGGCTGATCGGGTGCTTCTCCTCGGAATGGATCGTGCCGACCAGCACGGCGTTCACGAGGCGCGCCAGCCAGGCCGGCCGGAATGCGATAGTCCTGCATGTGGGTGAACAGCAGCCGCATCGCCGGGTCGAGCGTGATCGCCAGGACCGCGGCGACGATCATCGAGAAGTTCTTCGTGTACGCCAGCGGCTTGAACAGCCGTCCTTCCTGCGCTTCGAGCGTCAGCACCGGCAGGAACGAGACCGCGATCACCAGCAGCGCGAAGAAGCTCGGGCCGCCGACTTCCTTCACGGCGTCGATGACGACGCGGTGGTAGTCGCTCGGTGCGGCCGCTGCGCTCCCACTGCTCGAGCTTCTTGTGCGTCTGCTCCACCACCACGATCGCGGCGTCCACCATCGCGCCGACGGCGATGGCGATGCCGCCGAGCGACATGATGTTGGAGCTCATCCCCATCATCTGCATCGGGATGAAGGCGATGACGACCGCGATCGGAATCGTGATGATCGGAATGAGCGCGCTCGGCACGTGCCACAGGAAGATCAGGATGATCGCCGACGACGATCAGCAGTTCTTCGAGCAGCGTGTGCTTCAGGTTGTCGATCGACCGGAGGATCAGCTCCGAGCGGTCGTAGGCGGTGACCACCTTCACGCCCGGCGGGCAGCGACGGCTCGAGCTCCTTGAGCTTGGCCTTCACCCGCTCGATGACCGCAAGCGCGTTCTCGCCCTGCCGCATCACGACGATGCCGGCGACGACGTCGCCGGTGCCGTTCGAGATCCGCGACGCCGCGGCGCAGGTCGGGACCGAGCGTCACCGTGCCGACGTCGCGCACGCGGACCGGCACGCCGCGCTCGTTGCGGGCGAGAACGATCGTCGCCGATATCCGCGGCGGTCGTCGCGTAGCCGCGCCCGCGCACCATGTACTCGGCGCCCGGTCATCTCGACGCAGGCGGCCGCCGACGTCGTTGTTGCCGGCGCGGACGGCGTCGATGACCTTCGCAGATCGGGATGTTGAAGGCGCGCAGCCGGTTCGGATCGACCTGCACCTGGTACTGCCGGACGAAGCCGCCGAGCGGCGCGACCTCGGCGACGCCCGGCACGGACTTCAGGTAGTACCGCAGGTACCAGTCCTGATAGCTCCGCAGCTCGGCGAGACTGTGCCGGCCGCGTCGTGTCGACCAGCGCGTACTGAAACACCCAGCCGACGCCGGTCGCGTCGGGGCCGAGCTCGGTCTGCACGTCCTTGCGGCAGGCGCGGCAGCACTGCCGACAGATACTCCAGCGTCCGCGACCGCGCCCAGTAGATGTCGGTGCCTTCGTCGAAGACGATGTAGACGTAGGAGTAGCCGAAATCGGAGAAGCCGCGCACCGCCTTCACCTTCGGCGCGCCCAGCATCGCGGTGACGATCGGATAGGTGACCTGGTCCTCGATGATGTCCGGGCTGCGGTCCCAGCGCGAGTAGACGATCACCTGCGTGTCGCTCAGATCCGGAATGGCGTCGAGCGGCACGGTCTTCATCGACCACGCACCCGCGACGGTCGCGGCCGCGACGAGCAGGAACACGACGAAGCGGTTGCTGCGCCGAGAACTCGATGATCGCGTTAATCATGGACGTGCCCGTCCGGCTTTTGCGCCGCGGATGGCTGTCCGGCAGATGGCCGTCCCATGCCGGCCAGCGCCGCCTGCAGCCGGCTCTCGGAATCGACGAGGAAGGTGCCGGAGGCGACGACCCGCTCGCCGGCCGCGAGGCCGCTCGCGATCGCGACCCGATCGCCGAATCGCTCGCCCGACTTCGACCGGTCGCGGCTCGAGGTAGCCGTCGCCGAGGTCGACGAACACGGTGTGCCGGTCGCCCGTGTCGAGCACGGCTGTCGGCCGGGACGACGAGCCGCTTCTGGCGCCGGGATGCCGAACTCGACGTTCACGAACATCTCGGGCTTCATCCGCAGGCCGGGATTTGCCGCCTCCAGCCGCACCTTGAGCGTCCGCGTCGTCGGCATCGACCTGCGGCTGGACGTAGGTCACCTTCGCGCCCAGCGGCCTGCGTTCCCTCGTTCGGGAACATGAGGTACGCCGGGCTGCCAACGGAGATCGACGTCATGTCCGACTCGAACACGTCGGCCATGATCCAGACGCGGCTCAGATCCGCGATCGTGTAGAGATCGCTGTCAGGCGTGACCTGCTGGTTCGGGAACGCGCTGCGCTCGAGCACGAAACCGCCGATCGGCGCCCGGATGGTGACGCTCCGGATCGTCTGCCCGGTGGTGAGCACCTGCTCGATTTGATCGGCGCTGAGATCCCACAGCTCGAGCCTGCGCCTGGCGGCCGCGAACAGTGACTCCCCGTGTCTCGCCGCCTCGAGCCAGCGGATTGCTGGCCATCAGATCGCGGGCGCGCGCGGCCAGCAGCAGTTCCTGCTGCGAGGCCAGCATCTCCGGGCTGTAGATCGTCAGCATCGGCTGGCCGGCCAGACGACCTCACCGGTGAAGTCGACGAAGACCTTTTCGATCCACCCCTCGAACCGCGGGTGGACGTGCGCGACGCGGCGTCTCGTCGAACGTGACCGTCCCAACCGTCCGCAGTGATCGGCCACTCTCGTCCCATTCCACGGTCGCGAACTTGACGCCAATCAGCTGCTGCCGTTCGGCCGGGATTCGGATAGCACCGGCCGGCAACCCCTCCGGGGCCAGTCCGGCACCTTGACGATCTTGTGAACCCTGCGCACCGCCGGGATCCCCGTAAACCGGCTCCAGATCCATTCCACAGTCGGGCGCGATGCCAGGCTGTCCGACTTGTACGCAGGGTGCATCGGATCGACGCAATAGAGAATCGGCCGGCCGGTCGCGGACGCGGTCGCGGTGCGTGCGGTGCGGACGGCATATCCGCCGAAGAACGCCGCCCCGAGCAGCGCCAGGCCGACGACGATGGTGACCGTCCTCTTCATGACTGCCTCAATGCGCCAGCGGCGTGCCGGTCATTTCCTCGAGGCGGCTGGCCGACTCGTGGAACTGGACGAGCTCGTCGAAGTACGACAGTTCGTACTCCAGCACCGAGCCGAAGCTCGTGAGCACCGACAGGAAGTCGACGCGGCCGGTCTGATAGCTGGCCATCGACGACTCGAGTCCCAGGCGTGCCTGCGGCAGTACCGTCTCGCGGTAAAGGCGTGCCAGTCGAAGCGAGGTCGAGGCGCGCGTGTAATCGTCCTGGATGCGCGCCTGGACGTCGAGGCGATCGGCGTCGTACTCGTGGCGGACGCCGGTAAGGAGGCCGCTCTTCTCGGCGACGGCCGCAGCGCGCCGGCTGCGCTGCAACGGTATGGTGACGTCGAAGCGGAACTCGTACATCGGCGGCATCGATCCCATCGACGCGTATCCGCCCGACAGCGAGTAGTCGGGGCGATATTCGCGGTGGGCCGCATCGACGCCAAGCGCCGCGCTTTCGACCAGGATTTGATCGCGCTTCAGCATCGGCGCGTGCCCGACCGCCAGCTCGACGAGCGTCACCAGCGAATGCTCGAAGGCGACCAGGACGAGATCCTCGGGCTGGCCGAGCGGCGAACCGGGGGCGCGGCTCAACAGCGCGTTGATCTCGCCCTCGCGCGCCGCGCGATCCTGGCGGTTGCGCTCGAGGCGCAGCGCCAGGATGCTCAACTCGGTCTGCGCCTTGATGACGTCCTGCTGCGCGGCGTGGCCGACGGCGTAGCGGCCTTCGCTGACTTCGAGCAGCGTCTCGAGCAGCTGCTGGTTGCGGGTCAGCACGTCGCCGATGGCGTAGGTATATGCGAGGCCGTAGTAGGCCTGCTTGACCCGCGAGACGATGGCGAGGCGGGCCGCGTCGATCTCCTGTCGCTCCGCGTCCGCTTCGCGGGTCGCGATGCGTCCGGCGAGCTCGCGCTTGCCGCCGATTGCCAACGGCTGTGTGACCATGACGCCGATCGCCGCGTTGGGATCGACGCCCAGGCCGGCGCCGGGCCACGGCCTGCCGACCGAGGTGTAGCCAACCGAGATCATCGGATCGGGAAGGCTCCGCTCCCGTGCGACGCGCAGCATCGCGGCGTCGACTCGCCTCTCCGCCGCCAACACGCGCGGGTGGCTCGCCAGCGCCTCGCTCACCAGGGCGGTCAACGACACCCGCTCCTGGCCGGCGGCGGACGACGCGAGGCTCGTCAGCGCGAGGGCAACCACGCACACTTTCATTGACGCACCCGTAAGAGGCAGGTATCCGAAATTAGGAATTACGAATTAGGAATTAGGAATTAGGAATTCCGCACTGCGGGCGTCAGATGAGAAGAGTCTGATGGAGGATGTTGAGATCGAGGCGCTGCAGCAGGTGACGCGAGGTCGCGTGACCGCAAGATGGGCAGGTCATCGGCGATTCGAGATCCATCAGCGAGCCGTGCAACGGCGAGCCGGGGAGCGGGGCAACGTTCGGCAGCCGGGCCGCGTCGAATGGGTCGGGCGAGGAGTGATGGCAGCAGGTCAGTGACGCCTGTGGCGCACACGAATGTTCCTGCGGCGAGCAAAGACTCCCGGCCCATCCGGCAGCGGTCCCGCCGACCGTCGTCGCAGCGACCGCCGCAATGAGCAATGTGCTCAGGCTGCGTGTCACGCGCTCGCTGATGGACATGATGACGACACGACAGCAGGCTGCGTGCCAGCGCCGCCGACCGACGAATCGGCCGAAATCGGCGCAGTCTGCGGCGCACGCCTGCGGCGGCGGGGATTCTTCCACCCGGCCTGCCGGATTTCCCGCAGCCTATCGGTGAGCAGGAAGCGACATGGACACGACGGTGCCGCCTGATGGCGGGGTGTCGATGGCGATCCGTCCGCCGTGGGCTTCGACCACACGTTTGGCGATCGGCAGGCCGAGCCCGGTGCCGCGGCTGCGCGTGGTGAAGAACGGCTCGAAGACCTTCTCCTTCACATCGTCGGGCATGCCCGGCCCGGTATCCGCCATCGCAATGGTCCACTCGGCGCCCTGACGCTGGATGCTGACCTGGATCCGCCCCTGCGAGTTCATCGCCTGTGCGGCGTTCATCAGCACGTTCTGAAGGGCAAGCTGCAGCTGCTCGGCGTCCACGTTGACGACGGCCCCGTCGCCGGACACGTCGATCGCGACCCCCGCGAGCGCCGGGTCGCGTTTCAGGTGCTCGATCGTGGTCGTCAGCAGCGCCGTGACGTCGGTCGGCTCGGCGCGCAGTTCGCGCGGCCGCGCGAACACCAGCAGGTCCTGGACGATCCGGTTCAGCGCGTCGAGGCGGGCGATGATTTCGCCAATGATCGGCTTGTCGCGAGCGTCCGCCGCCATCCGAGAGCCGATCACCTGGAGCGCGCCGCGGATGCCGGCGATCGGGTTCTTCACTTCGTGGGCGACGACGGCGGCCATCTGCCCGAGACGCGCCAATGCTTCCTGCTCGCGGAGCCGCTCCTCCGATCGCTTGCGGTCGGTGATCTCGTAGCGGATCGCCATGTACTGATACGGTTTGCCGCGCTCGTCGAGGAACGGCACGATCGTCGTGTCGACCCAGTAGATTGCTCCGTCTTTCGCCCGATTCCGGATCTCGCCTCGCCAGATGCGGCCGTTCGCGATCGTCACCCACAGGTTTCTGATGAACTCCTTCGGATGGTAGGCGGAGTTGACCATCCGGTGATCCTGGCCGAGCAGCTCCTCGCGTGAGTACTTCGAGATGTCGCAGAACTTGCTGTTGACGTAGGTGATCTTGCCGGTTTTGTCGGTCGTGGCGACGATCGCCGACTGATCGAGGGCGAAGTTGACGTCCGAGAGGTCCTTGGTCCTCGACTGGAGATCGATGGAGCGCGCCTGCAGGTCGAGCCACGTCCTACGGAACTGCCGGAGCACGATGGCGGTTGTCCAGATGACGAGGATGGCGATCAGGCGAGAGCTGTCAGCGAACAGACTTGCGTCGGTCTCAGGGGCGACGATCTGGCCGGCGACCGCCAGCACCGACACGGCCGTCGCCGCGACGAACTGAAAGCGCGGCGGGCCTTCCAGCGTGCCAATCAGCAGCGGCAGGACGTACAGGATCCCGACGCCAGCCGGATGCGCCGTGGCGACGTCGATCGTGAAGATCACGGCGGCCAGCACTGCCGCCGAAATCGTGGCGCGGCTGAACAGCCGGGTCCCCGGCACCGACGACGCAGACGCCGCCCGGTTCATGTGGTCCGTCTTTTGAAGGTCCGTGGTTAGGGTTTGTCCCATGCTAGCCGAATCTACCGTAACAATTCCGATCGCCCCCGACAGGTTCCCGGCGGCTGCGGGAGATCTCGCACGCCATGCGGGGAAACACGCGCTACGGCTCCTGATCGTCGACGACGAGCCGCTCGTCCGCTGGTCGGTCGCCGAAACCCTCGGTGAAGCGGGTTACGACATCGATGAGGCCGGCGACGCCGAATCGACGGTCCGGGCGCTGATCGACGGCGGGCGGCCGCCGGACGTCGTCTTGCTGGATCTGCGTCTGCCCGACTGCAGCGACCTCTCGCTGCTCGCAACAGTCCGGCGCCTCGCGCCGACCGCGACCGTCGTGCTGATGACGGCATTCCCCACGCGCGAGATCCGAGAGAGAGCTCTCGAGCTCGGCGCAGCTTGCGTGCTGGACAAGCCGTTCGAGTTGGACATTCTGGACGGCCTCATCGCGCGGCTGCTCGCCCGGCAGTAAATCCAGCTGAGTATAATAGCGGGCCTAAAGAGGCCCGCCCTACAGGTGCGGGCCGCAGGGCGACCTGGGTCACCCGCTAGTACCATCACCTCTTCATGCCTGCGCCGACCATTCTCGTCGTCGACGACGAACAGCTGATTCGCTGGTCGCTGACCGACCGCCTGACGGCGGAAGGCTATCGCGTTGTCGAAGCGGAAACCGCCGCCGACGCGCTCGCCAGCGCAGCGAAGAGGGCGTCGATCTCGTGCTGCTCGACTACCGGCTGCCCGACGGCGACGGCCTGTCGGTGCTCAAGACAGATCAAGGAGCGCGACCCCGACACGCTGGTCATCCTGCTGACCGCCTACTCGAGCGTCGACACGGCCGTCGAGGCGATGAAGCACGGCGCCTATCACTACGCGAACAAGCCGTTCAACCTCGACGAGATCGCGCTGCTGGTCGAGAAGGCGCTCGAGACGACGCGGCTGCGGCGCGAGGTGCGCGCGCTGCGCGCCACCCAGGCGCAGCCCTACAGCTTCGATCGCATCGTCGGCGAGAGCCCGGCGCTGATCGCCGTCAAGGCGCTGCTGCAGAAGATCGCGGCGAGCCCGGCGTCGACGGTGCTGCTGACCGGCGAGAGCGGCACCGGCAAGGATCTCGCGGCCAAGGTCATTCACTACGACAGCAGCCGCGCGTCGCAAGCCGTTCATGAACATCACCTGCTCGGCGCTGCCCGAGACGCTGCTCGAGAGCGAGCTGTTCGGCCACGAGCGCGGCGCGTTCACCGGCGCCGACCGCCAGAAGCGCGGCCTGCTCGAGATCGGCCGACGGCGGGCACGGTCTTCCTCGACGAGATCGGCGAGATGGTGCCGGCGCTGCAGGCGAAGCTGCTGCGGTTCCTCGAGGAGAAGACGTTCAAGCGCGTCGGCGGGTCCGCCGACATCCACGTCGACGTCCGCGTGATCGCCGCGACCAACCGCAACCTGCAGGAGGAGGTGCGGCAGGGCACGTTCCGCGAGGACCTGTTCTACCGGCTGAACGTGCTGCCGATCGTGCTGCCGCCGCTGCGCGAGCGGGCCGACGACATCCCGCTGCTCGTCACCTTCTACGTCGACGCCTACAACGCCGAGTTCAAGAAGCGGGTGCGCGGGGCGTCGACGCCGAGGCGATGAAGCGGCTTCAAGCGCTACGCGTGGCCGGGCAACGTCCGCGAGCTGCGGAATGCCGATCGAGCGCGCGATGCTGCTCGCCGGACGGCGACACGCTGACCGCCGACGACTTCACCGGCGGCGGCGCCGGCGCGGTGCGCCTCAGCGACCGGGTCGAGCTGCCGGCCGTCCGGCATCGATCTCGAGCAGCTCGAGCGCTCGCTGGTCGTCCAGGCGCTCGAGCGCACCGGCTGGAACCAGACCCGCGCGGCAGCGCTGCTCGGCCTGAATCGCGATCAGATCCGCTACCGGATCGAGAAGTTCCAGCTCGAGAAAACCCCCTCGAGCTGAGCCCGGTTCCTCAGTTTCCGAGGCTGCGGCTATTTCCCCAGTCCGGGGAATAATCCCCGCGTCGGCGCCCGCCCACCCGCCGGAAACCCGCCAAGCCACCGGAAAACCGTCGCCCGGCGCTGGCACATCCGTTGCCCTTCTGGGCGGCGAGGCATCCAAATGGTTTCACGAGAGCGGGTTGAGAGCGTCCTGAGTCGGGTGCGGCCGTTCCTCCAGGCCGACGGTGGCGACATCGAGCTGGTGGCGGTCACCGGCAACTCCGCCGACGTCCGGCTGACGCGGCATGTGCGCCGGGTGCCCGAGCGCGCACATGACGCTGCACGTCGGCGTCGAAGCGGCGCTCCGCGAGGAGATTCCCGAGTTCGAAACGCTGCGTCTCGTCTGAGGTGCAATCATGACTGGTCCCCAACAGATCACCCTGGACTCGGTCGTCGTCGGCCAGCAGCGCGCGGATGCGCGCGGTGTTCGAGTTCCTGCGCGTCATCGGCAACAGCGACAGCACCGTGCTCGTCACCGGCGAGAGCGGCACGGGCAAGGAAGTGACGGCGACGCTGATCCACCAGAACAGCCGCCGCAAGCATCATCCGTTCGTCGCGGTCAGCTGCGCGCTGTTCTCCGAGACGCTCATCGAATCGGAGCTGTTCGGCCACGAGCGCGGCGCGTTCACCGGCGCGATCAAGGATCGGCCCGGCCGGTTCGAGCTGGCCGAAGGCGGCACGATCTTCCTCGACGACATCGACGACGTGCCGCTGTCGATGCAGGTGAAGCTGCTGCGCGTGCTGCAGAACCGGACCATCGAGCGGCTCGGCGGCACGCGGACGGTGCCGGTCAACGTGCGCGTCATCGCCGGCAGCAAGCGCGATCTGAAGCAGCTGGTGGCGGAGGGCAAGTTCCGGGAGGACCTGTTCTACCGGCTCAACGTGCTGCCGGTCACGCTGCCGCCGCTGCGCGAGCGGCGCGAAGACATCCCGGTGCTGATGGAGCACTTCCTCGAGCGGTACTTCCGCGCGGCGGGACGAGGACGTGCCGCCGGTCTCCGACGCGGTGAAGCAGGCGTTCATGCGGTACTCGCTGGCCGGGCAACGTGCGCGAGCTCGAGAACGCGTGCGAGCGCATCGCGCAGACCTGCTCGTGCGGCACGGTCCGGATCGGCTGCATGTCGGCGAGCATCCTGTTCCGCGCCGGCGCGCAGCCGGCGGATCTGGTCGTGCCACCAGCTGACCGTCTCCGACGCAGCGCCGATCTCGCTCGACGATCGCCTGCGCGAGGTCGAGGCGAACCTGATCGGGTGGGCGCTGAAGGTGAGCGGCGGCAACAAGTCGCGCGCGGCCGAGCTGCTGCAGATCAAGCGGTCGACGCTCGGCGACCGGATCAACCGCTGCGGCCTCGGCGGCGAGAGGGATAGCCACGAGCCACAGCACGAGAGCCCCACCACTGTCCCGGCGGCGCCGGCGTCATGAGAGGCACACCAGCGATGCAGACGGAACAAGTTCGCGCGAACGACCTTCTTCGGGTGATCCGGGCCGAGTACCTGGAGATGCCTGGCCTGCAGCTGACGATTCGCCAGGCGCAACGGCTCTGGGGCCTCGATGCGCCGACCTGCGCGGCGATGTTCGACGCCCTCGTCACGGCGCGGTTCCTGCGCCGCACTCATCGGGATGTGTACGTGCTCGCCGGTACAACCGTACAGTGACTTCCGCGGTTCGCGTGCTGGTCGTCGACGACGAGCCGCTGATTCGGTGGGCGCTCCAGCAGGCGCTGACCGATCACGGCTTCGCGGTCACGGTGGCCGGCGACGGCCAAAGCGCGCTGCGGGCAGTCGCCGACGCGTCCGAAGCGGCCGAGTCGCTTGACGTCGTCCTGCTCGACTATCGGCTCCCCGATTCGGACGGGCTGTCCCTGTTCAGGACCATTCGAGGCCTGTTGCCCCGGGGGCAGGTGATCCTGATGACTGCCTTCGGCACGCCGGAAGTCATGAACCACGCGCTCGACCTGGGGGCCTTTCGCGTGGTCACGAAGCCGTTCGAGGTCGCCGACGTCGCCGCCATCATTCGCTGCGCCTACCAAACCACGGCCTGATACCGCCGGACCTCCGGCAATCGGCATTCGCGAAGTCCGCGTTCTGCGGACATACGGCCGGCGTCGGGCTTGCACCAGCTGGGTCAGTGGCCGTTCCGGCCGCGGGAGGCGCATTACGTGATAGCGGATGTCGGGCGGCTCGTATCAGAAGACGAAGCGCCGCCGGCCGGCCTGGAGGGCCTGCAGGCGATTGCCGACCGGGTCAACGAAGCAATTGCACGAATTCTGGCTGACGCAGAGCGGGACGTCGCCGACCGGCGCGCGCGTCGCGAACGCAGGATGGGGAATCATGCCTTCTGGCGCGATCGACCCAGGAAACGGACGCTCTGACCGCCACGGCTCGTCGGTTGCTGTAGACACGGGAACGTCCGGAGGAGCCCGAGCCATGGTTGCGATTACGCGCCTCCTGTGTCCGACTGATTTCTCCGACGCGTCGTGTCATGCCATCGACCATGCGCTCGTCATCGCGCGCTGGTACGAAGCGACGATCATCGGTCTGCACGTCTACAACCCGGTATACGTTCCGGTGGGCAGCGTCGGCCTGGCGGACGACGAGGGCACAGCCTTCGCGAGTCCGGCCGGCAGTTCGCGGCTGCAGCTGCAGCTGAAGGACGCCTTCGCGCCGGTCACCGCCAGCGGCGTGCCGCTCGAGACGGTGATCGAGGAAGGATCGCCGGCGCTGCAAATCCTCCACGGCGTAGGCGCGCATCGTGCGGACCTCATCGTGATGGGCACGCACGGGGCGAGCGGATTCGAACGGCTGCTCCTCGGGTCAATCACCGAGAAGGTCGTGCGCAAGGCGGGCTGTCCCGTGTTGACGGTGCCGCCAAGGGCCCACTCCTCTTCGCGACTGCCGTTCCGGCGCATTCTCTGCCCGATCGACTTTTCGCCGGCGTCAGCAGCCAGCCTGAGGTTCGCCTTATCGATGGCGCAGGAAGCCGAGGCCGAGTTGCTCCTGCTGCACGTCCTGGAGTGGCCGATCGGCCACGAACCACCGCCGCTGCCGAAGTTCAACGTGCCCGAGTACCGCATCTACCGCGAACGCGAGGCGGCGGCGGAGCTGGAGCGGTTGGTGCCGTCAGCCGCTCGCGACTGGTGCGAGCCGTCCACGCACTTGGTTCACGGAAAGCCCTACGAGCAGGTACTCGCGTTTGCCGGCGATCAGGCGGTCGATCTCATCGTCATTGGCGTGCATGGCCGGAATGCGCTGGACGTAGCGATGTTCGGATCGACGACAAGCCAGGTGATCCGGGGCGCGACCTGCCCGGTGCTCACGATTCGGCAGTGAGCCGCTAGTCGGCGGTGAAAGGATAGAACGGCTTCGGCGCGGCGGGGGGGATGTGGGCGTACACGTCGCCGCGGGCATCGCAGCGCATTACCAGTCGCGAGTCGAGCGGGTCAACGAGGTCGAACGTAAAGATGACGCTGTCGCCATCCATCTGGATGTCAGGGAGCGGCCCTGGGCGACGGTCGATGGTCTTTCGCGCAGCCATGCCCGACCCTTGTGCAAAGTCTCGGCCAGGCCGCGGGTGCCGGAATATCGCCACACTTGCGGCCGAATCGCGAACAAATCACACGGCATATCGGGTATTTGCGCGGTACGCCCGTTGCGACGACGCTTGATGACGAAATCAACTGACAAAAAATGCGCGGTGCCGGCGAATCTTTTTTGTCAGCGAAAGTGAGGTGTCGCGATGACGGCGTCGAAGCTGGTATTCGTAGCTGTCGCGTCCTTCCTGGGCGCCCTCGCGGTCGGAGCGGCCGCGCAGGGTCCGCCTCGGTCCCAACCGCCGCTCGTCCTCCGGGCGACATACGGCGCCGACCTGTATCAGTTCTACTGTTCGAGCTGTCACGGCGCAACCGCGAGGGGCGGAACGGCGCGCTCGCCTGATTCTCTGGCGCCACCCGACCTCACGGTCCTCGCCCGGCTGAACCATGGAGCCTTCCCTCGCGATCGCGTGCGAGAGGTGATCAGATTCGGAGCGACGCCCAAGCTCGTAGGGCACGGCACCGCCGACATGCCGGTGTGGGGCACCGTGTTCCGCGGTCTCGAACCGTCGGCCGACATGGTCGAGATCCGGATCGAGAACCTCGTTCAGTACCTGGCTTCCTTGCAGGAGAGCGTTGAAGGCCACTAAGGAGCGGCAGTCATGTCCTCGAAAGCACTGATCGACGCGTTTCTGGCAGAGCCCGCCCTCGCGGTCGTCGGCGTGTCGCGGTCCGGCAAGGGATTCGGCAACGTGGCGGCGCGGGAGCTCAGACGGAAAGGCTACCGGGTCTACCCGGTCAACCCTCAGGCGGATCTAGTGGACGGCGAGCGGTGTTACCGCTCGCTCGCGGCGTTGCCAGAGCCGGTCGGCGGCGTCCTCGTCGTCGTGCCGCCAGAGCAGGCGATCGACGTCGTCCGCCAGGCGGCGGCGGCCGGCATCACGCGGGTCTGGCTGCAGCAGGGCGCTGAATCGCCGCGGCTGAAGCACGTGTGTGCCGAGCTGGGACTCGAGACTGTCGCTGGTGAGTGCATCCTGATGTTCGCGAGGCCCACCGGCGTCCATATGGCGCACCGGTGGGTTTGGCGGATGATTGGGAAGATACCAGCGTGATCCGCAATCAGTTCCAGAGCGGGTGTCCCTCGGCGTCCCGGACGACGATGGTCTGATCGCTCGTGTAGAGCTCGCGTGCGACGAGCTGGTCGCCGGTGCCGCGGTCGTACCTCGATCCGAGAATCTCGACGCGTTCACCCGGTCGGAACACCGCGCGCTTTGCATCAAGCCACGACATCGGAGCCACGAGAACCTCGAAGCTCTTCTCGCCGACTCCGAGCGTGAGCTGGACGTCCATGCCGGGGTGGCGCATGACCGAGACAATCGTTCCGGCAAAAACGCCTTCGTACGCGACATCGTAGGGCGGGGCCGCGACGCTTGCGTGAGGGTCGACGTTCGAGGCGCCAGGCGGTGTGGCCGGGGCCGGCGTGGTCGCGTGAGCCTCGTGTCCGCCCTTGGCGCAGCACGCACACTTGTGCTCCTGCGCGGCGGCGGCTGCAGGCAGAGAGAGCGCAAGGCCGAGAACAGCCAAAGTTCGTAGATTCATAGACCCTCCTGGCGATTAGTGGCTCACGAGGCCACGATGAGACGGTCGTCCACGCGGCTGACGCCCGGCGCGCTCAGTGCCGCCCGTTCGGCGGCTTCGCGCTCGCATAGCGAGTGGACGGTTCCAGACAGCACGACCGTGCCGTGGTGTGCTTCTACCGCGATGCCGTGCGCATCGCGCTCTGCCGCCTGCCGAAGCGCGGCTTCGATTCGCGCCTGCAGATCGCGGACGATGATCTGCGACTCGACGACGATTGAGTTCGCCACGCCCTTGACGCCGGCGACGCGCCCCGCGGCGCGCTCCGCGGCAGTGCGTTGAAACCGCCACGTCGTCGTCCCGCTGAGCGTGACCCATCCGTGGCGCACCGTCGCCTTGACCCGGCTGGTCGGAACTTCGTCATCCCGCTCGATGGCGTTCGCGACGGCCTGCGCGATCGCCGCGTCGCCCGGCACGGTGTCGGGCCGCGCGACTTCCAGGTCGTTGGCGACGGCGCGTACTGAAAAGAGGTGGCGCGCGGCGCGCTCGGCGAGCCACTTCTGGCGGAAGGTGGGTACGACACCTTGCAGCGTGACCACGCCGTCCAGCACGGAGACGCCGATCTGCGCCGCATCGAGGCCTGACTCTCGCTCGAGTGCTTCGAGCACGCGCTCCTGCACTCGTCGATCGTTGGACATGGGACACCTCTTCGGAAGCATGAACGAGCCGTTGGCCGAAGCTTCGCAACCCCAGTGCCAGCCGCGGGGCCCGGGGAATTCGCGGGCGCCGTGATGGATCTGCCGGATAACCGGCGGTCTGCAAGGCGCACCGTTTGCACCCGAGGCCGAGGATGGATACCAACGTCGTCGTGATCCTCCTGCTGGCGGCGTTCGTCTGTGCATGGGCCGTGTGGGACGTCACGCGCGCCCTCAGGATCTCCAGGCAGCTCCGCGGCGCACGGGTTGTGGCGTGTCCGGAGACCGGGTGTCCGGCGGCCGTCACCATCGACGTGCGGCACGCCGTCGCGTCGGGCCTCGTCGAGTTTGCGCCCCAGATCCGGCTGCGCACGTGCTCCCGATGGGACGAGCGCGGCCGCTGCGACGCGCCCTGTCTTCAAGAAGCGGCGGACCCGGCGAGCACCACGAGAGCGATCGTCGAGCGCGCCTTGAAGGGAAAGGCGTGCGCGTTCTGCGGGAAGAAGATCGAGCGAACGGCGTTTCTCGATCACTACGCGGCGCTGCTCCAGCCGGATCTCACGACGATCGAATGGCCTGAAGTCCCGCCCGAGCGCCTGCGCGAGGCCCTCATTAGGCAACGGCCGGTGTGCTGGGACTGCCACGTCGCCGAGGCGTTCCGCCGGCAGTATCCGGAGCTCGTCACCGATCGCCCCGGGCGCCGCGCGTAAGCGTCGGCGTGTCCCACCGGAATATCCCCCACCAGCGCCGGTTTTTCCGCAGCCGTCCGGCGTCAACCGGCGCCGGGGATCCGGCAGATCCAGAACAAAACCAGCGGTGTTTCAGCCCCTCGCCCGCGGCACGCCGCTTGCCGTCTGGCATCCAGAGGAGGGCAACGCCCATGATCGCTCTGAAACGAATTCTCGTCCCGCACGACTTCAGCGACACCTCTGAAGCCGCTGTCCGTTATGCCATCGCGCTCGCGCACAACTTCGGCGCCGAGCTGCGTCTGCTGCATGTCAGCGACAAGGCCCGCTTCGAGATGGCGACCGAGTTCCCGCTCGGCCTCGACGGCACGCTCGAGGACGCCGTCCGCGAACGGCTGGTGAAGATCCTCACGCCTCGCGAGCAGATGGAGTTCAAGCCCACTTTCGAGTTCCGCTCGGGAGTGCCGGCGGCCGAGATCGTGAAGTACGCGAATGACTGCAACGCCGATCTGATCGTGATGGGGACCCACGGCCGCGGGTTCGTCGCCCACGTCGTGCTCGGCAGTGTGGCCGAGAGAGTCGTCCGTACCGCGCCGTGTCCAGTGCTCACCGTCAGGAATCCACAGCACGGGTTCGTGGTGGCAGACACGCCGGCCGAGGACGTGGCGGCAGACACGCTGGCCAGGCAAGCCGTCCGCGCACACTGACCGGACCGGCCGAATCGTAGCGCTGAAAGTCTCGACTCGATGACGGAGGGGCGTATGTTCGATCTCATATCAGGGGGAGCGCGTCACCCATTTCACGGCCGGACGGTCGCCCCGCAGCTGTTGTCAGTGACCGTGCACAGCGCGGTGCTGTCCGCGAGCGATCCTGATCCCGCTGCTGTTTGCGACCGAGACAACTGCCGGTCGTGCCGACGATGATGGCGTTCGTCGCGAGCCCGGTCGCGCCACCACCGCCTCCTCCGCCACCGCCTCCCAAGGCGCCGGCGCGCGCGCCCGAGGCCAAACCGCAGCCGGCCAATCAATCGAATCCGAATGCCGCCCCGATTGACGCGCCAGCGGAGATCCGGCCCGAGCCGGCATTTGCCGGTTACGACTCCGAAGGTGTCGAGGGCGGCATCGAGGGCGGCGTCGCGGGCGGGAGCCTCGGCGGCTTCGTGGGCGGCCTGGTTGACGCTCTGCCGCCGCCACCACCACCGCCGGCGCCACCCGCGCCGCCGCAGCCCGTGCGGATTGGC
Organism: uncultured Acidobacteriota bacterium; assembly: GCA_963825245.1. Lineage (GTDB taxonomy): Bacteria > Acidobacteriota > Vicinamibacteria > Vicinamibacterales > CAVVIG01 > CAVREM01. Next base: position 1,570,775 of record CAWGSJ010000001.1, on the reverse strand, counting down.
GGTGTCATCACTGCGCCCGAGTTGCTGCGCCGCGTCGAGCCGGTCTATCCCGAGATCGCCGTCATGGCGAAGGTGACCGGCACGGTGATCCTCGAAGCGGTCGTCGCAACCGACGGGACCGTGGAATCGGTGAAGGTGCTGCGGCCCGTGAAGTTCCTCGAGCAGGCATCGATCGATGCGGTCAAGCAGTGGCGCTACAAGCCGCTCATCCTGAACGGTGTGCCGACGCCGTTCGTGCTCACAGTCACGTTGACGTTCAGCATTAAGGGCTGAGGGCTGAGGGCTGAGGCCGAAGGCTGAGGGCCAAGAGATTAGGGCCGTCGCAGGAGGGAGTCTTCAATGATTGACAAGCTGCAGTACGCGGGTCTGATTGGTGCTCTCGGGGCGTGTCTCGCCGCCGGATGCAGCGCGCCGGCTGAAAAGCCGCAGCCGTCGATGCAGAGTGGCACGGCTCCGGGCCCCAGTTCGACGGTCCAGTCTTCAGTCAGCATCAACGCCGAAATGGTCAGGGTCGTCGACCATGCCGCCCATCAGTTGTGGAATACAGAGAAGGAAGGCATGGCCCCGAAGACGGATCCGGACTGGGAGAATGTCGTCGAACACGCGACGCAAATCGCCGCGGCCGGAGCGTTGATCCGGCTGGAAGGCACGGGCCCCAACGACCGTACGTTCGTCCAGCACCCTGACTGGCAGAAGTTCGGAGCCGCTGTGTCGAAGGCCGGAATGGCGGCGCTCAGCGCGGCCGAAGCGAAGAACCAGACCGCACTGGTGGCTGCCAATAGCCAACTCGTCGACGCGTGCGAGGGCTGTCACAAGCAGTTCAAGCCGGCGCTTCCAAGCGAGGGCATCAACCACTCTCACATCCACTGAGATTCCATCACACGTCGCCACGGGCCTGCGGGTCCCAGCCCGGGGGCCCGCTGACGCGCCGTTCACGCGGAATTCGGGCTTCGGTGTCGGGGGAAAGTCGATGCGTCTGCCGCTCGGCGTGCTCCTGGGTCTCCTGGTCGCGACGGCGGTCAGCGGCGAGCAGTTGTTGTTCACCGCACCGCCGGCGGTGGTTCAACTGACAATCGAGATCGAGAAGGGCAGGGAAACACTCGCTTCTGCCGTCCTCGTACACCGGGAGGACGGCAAGCGCGGAGTTGTGCTCTTCTTCCTGACGAGCGAGACGCTCATGCCGGCAAAATCCTTCGCGACGCCCGGCTGGGAATCCGAGGGAGAGGGGGCGAGCCGTCAAGAAGCCAGCACGTTGAGTATCGCGGTCATTCGAATCCTCATCGAGAAGAGCTCGCTGATGCCGGCGGCGATGGTCCTCGAACCACCCCGAGAAGGCGAACCAATTTTTGTCGTCACTTACAACGCGGCCGGCCAGCCTGTTGTCGTCCCGCAACATGCGCGGAAGGTTTCCGCCCGCTCCGCGATGGGGGACATCGACATATCGTCGGCAGTCGGATGTGTTGGCGCGCCGGTCTTCACCGAGAGTGGCGTAATCGGCATCGTCACCGAGTGTGGAACCGGACAGCCACCCTTGATCACGCTACTCTCCGCGGCGCGCGGCCTGCTGCACCGGCTCATTCCAGGGCTCGTCCCTGGACCGCAAGGATCTCTAACCATCGGGCTCGCCAACTGATCGACACCGCGTTGGCGCAGAGGCTCGGGCATGACTGCCTTCGCGCGAGCGCAACACTCGACAAATCGCCGCGGGTGGCGGAAATCCGGCACCTCGAAACGGCGCGAGGGTCGGGGTGGCTCGATTTTCAGGCCCTGTGTTGAGCACCAAGCGGATCTGCCTTTGCTGTTCAATGGATCGGACGCGCTCGTCATGCTTCATCATCCAACTGGACTTCCGAATTTGGTGAACTGGAGGAATGTATGCTCGGCGCTCGTCTGCTCTCGCTGATTCAGTCGCATGTCGGTCCACTCACCGAGGGGACCCTCGAGGACCTCATCACGAACGATCGCACGCCGTCGTTCCGGCGTCTCCGCAGGCCGGAACTCGAGTCACGGGTTGCCCTGCTCTTCACCAACCTGGCGAAATGGATTGGCAATCCCAGCGATGAGGCGGTGCGTGACGAGTACGAGGACATGGGGGGGACCCGCTTTCGCCAGGGCGTTCCCCTGAGCGAGCTGGTCTACGCCATCATCCTCACGAAGAAGCATCTTCGACGGTACATCCGCGAGCATGGCCTCGTCGATTTCGCGGGTGATCGCGTGGTGCCGGTCGAACTCCTGCCGCTCGAACTCCACAGCATCCAGGAGCTCAACTACCAGGTGGGCGAGTTCTTCGACCTCGCGCTGTTCTATCTCATGCGAGGCTACGAAGCCGAGGCCGCGCTGCACGTCCGCGAGTCATCACCAGCGTAGCTCTAAGGCATCATGTGACTGCCGCCATGGAAGACAGTGAACCAAAGATTGTGTATTGGCATCGGGAGCTACCGCCGCTCGATGCGGAACTCGTTGCGGAGCACACCGTCGAGGCGAACAGCAGCCGTGTCCCAGGGACGATCGCGCATCGTGACGAGCTGTGGGATCAATGCTACCGGGAGCTGATGGCCAACGCGGAGAGCCGCCTGGTGCAGGAGGTCGCGCGCTTGAGTGGCCACTTCGTGCACGTCCACGACGAAGCGATCGATACGAAGCACGACGACGCGGCTGGCGAGGCGTGGCTCCACGGCCGTTTCCGCTACATGTTGTACCGGCGCCCGCGGCCATCGTGATAGGACATGGTTCTCCATGAGCGCCTCGAACACGTCGGGCTTCTGATCGCAGTCGTGGGCGGGGCAGCCGTCGGTCTGGAGCGCCAGTGGTCCGAACATGCCGAGTTTCCGGGCGCGCGCTTCGCGCGCAGTCGGACCTTCACGATGCTCCCCATCCTTCAAGCCTCCGCTGGAACCAGTCAGGAGATCTCAGATGATGTTTTCGTCTTGTCGCACAAGAAGCGGTAGTCGCCTGGCGGGCGTCGCCTTGCTCATCTTAGTTGTTTCCCTATGGATTTCTTCTGAGAGGGCACACGCACAAACTGAACACTGCTCGTCGATCTCGGCACGTTGGGGGGACGCTTCAGGTACTGCTATCGCGGTGAACGCGTCGGGGCACATCGTCGGCGATAGCGAAACAGCCAACGGCGAACGGCACGCATTTGTGTGGACGCCCAACGGCGGCATGGTTGATCTCGGCACGCTCGGCGGAGCGTCTAGCAGTCCGAGCGCCGTCAACGCGCTGGGCCATGTCGCCGGATCCAGCCAAACGGGGAACGGCGACACGCATGCCTTCTTCTGGACGCCTCTGACAGGAATGATCGATTTGGGTACGTTGCCCGGGTCTTCGTCTAGTCAGGCGACAGCATTGAACGACAGCAATCAAGTCGTCGGTGCGAATAATCAAGGATCTGTTGTATTTCCGACCAGAACCCATGGCTTCTTTTGGTCGCCTGAAGGAGGCATGGTCGACATCGGTACCCTCCGTGGGCTGCCATCCAGCGTCCCCCTGGCCATAAATGCGAGAGGGCAAGTCGTGGGCCACTCGGCTCCCTCGCCGCCAGGCTTTTCGGTATTTGCATTCTCATGGACAGCCATGGATGGCATGACGGAGCTTGGTGTCCTCCCCGGTGCCCAACAGAGCGGAGCATCTGATGTCAACGATGCGGGCCAGGTTGTGGGGCAAAGCAATTTCAATAATTCTGCTGGGGAACACTTCATTCATGCGTTCTCCTGGACCGCGGGGGGTGGAATGATCGATCTGGGTACCGTCCCATCCACCCGATGGTCGAGCGAGTTCAGCGATTCCCAGTTCATTCAGGTGGATCTCGGGGAAGACACCCTGTTCGACCGTATCGTTCTCCGGTGGGAATTAGCACGAGCTGTGGAGTACGAGATTCAAGTCTCGAGCGATGGTGAGGACTGGAGCACCCTGCACCGCGTCGCGGCCAGCGGCGATGTGGACGACCTTCCCGGCTTCGGAAGCTCTGCTCGGTACATCCGAATGCGGGGGCTGCGGCGCGCCACACACTGGGGCTACTCTCTTTTTGAGTTCGAGGTCTACCGCGATGGGATCAACATCGCGGCCGGTCGCCCGATGACCGCGAGCAGTACTGAGCGGATGCTTTTCCCCGCGGCCTTTGCCGTCGACGGCGATCCGAGCACCCGTTGGATCAGCCAGTTCGCCGACGAGCAGTGGTTGGCGGTGGATCTCGGCTCGACCGTGACGCTGGATCGAGTGGTGCTGAAATGGGACGCCAGCTACGCCGCTGACTACGAACTCCTGGTGTCGGACGATGCCTCATCGTGGAGGACCATTCGAACCGTCACGGACGCCGATGGCGGTGTCGATGAACTCACCGGCCTGACCGCGCGGGGTCGGTATGTGGGTCTGCTCTTACACCGGCGCGGCGACACCGTGGGGCTTTTCATTGTGGGAGTTCGAAGTCTACGGATCGCCGACTGGAATCACGCCGTAGCGCCCTGCTGACCTGATAACAGTAGAGTACCGGCCAACCAATCGTAGGGACCCTGCCGACGCGCCGCAGGTGTTCCGCCGGTCCGCGTTATCGGGGTGCTGACGTCGCGTGCTGTCGAAGGGGACTGACGAGAGGCTGAGAACGGATGTCATGGTAACCGCGAGACGGCCGTGTTGTGCTCATGAATGCACGTCAGTAGGGCCGCTGAAAGTCAGCCTAGTGGCGAGTGCCGGCGAGAAGTTCGATGCGGACCCACCTTCGACGATGTCCGGTATCCGGGCCGCGCGAATGTGTCAGCTGGGATCATCGGCGAGCAGGAAGCGGATTCGCGGCAGCTTCAGGACATAGTCGGTAGACGGCCTCGAGCTGGTGGGGCCTTCAAGGACGGGATCGCTGATCATGGACCACCGTGACGGTGGTCGACGCACTTCCCCGGTTGCCTGCATTGTCCGTCGCACTCACTGTAATTGCGTAGTGACGGCCGTCCCTGTCATTCCCCAGCCGCGACGCCTCGAGCGCCACGGTGAACGCGTAGCGGCCGTCCGTCCCGGGCGTCAGACTGCCGCGCGGCTGAACCTGGCCGTACTCGTCCACCACCTCATACACCGCGCTGCCGAGATTCACCCCCGCCCCCCCGGAGTCGTCTGCGATCGTCCCCGACACCGCGACCGTCGCCAGTTTGCCGTTGGGCGGCCACACCTCTGTGGGAATCGTAGAAACAGTAACAGTCGGCGGCCTCTCGTCTGTCAATAGCGCCACGAAGCCATGAGTTCTGCCCGGAGAAAGGTACGACCCCGCGATCGCGCCGCGGTTGTTGATTCCGTTGACATTGGTACCTGAAGCATTCGGGAAATCGATCGTGGTGAACACTCCGTCGTCCCATAGAAAACCATGCTGGGTATCGGACCCGCCCACAACTTGACGGCGGTCGTTGATTCCGGACGCGAAACTGAAGGAGGCACCCGGGACGTCGATCGTGGTGAACACCCCCTGGTCCAGGAGAAAACCATGGACTCTGAAACCGGCATCGACGTAGTAGCCTGCGACCTGGCCGAGTCCGTTGATCCCCCTGGGCAAGGTCTGGCGGGCATCGGGGACATCGAGCGCCGCAAACACACCCGCCTCCCACAGAAAGCCATGCGCCACCCCGGTGCCGTCGCCGTAGAAGCCCACGATTTGGCCGCGCGCATTGATCCCGCCGAGATGGGTATCGAAGGCACCCGGCACATCGATGGTCGTGAAGACGCCCTGGTCCCACAGAAACCCAGCCGTCGTCCGCGGAGCGAAGAAGTCGTACGTGCCCACGATCTGGCCGCGCGCGTTGATCCCGGCCGCGACGGTCGTGATGGCACCCGGGAAATCGATCGTGGAGAACACCCCCTCGTTCCACAGAAAGCCATGGTTTCTGAAACTGGCATCGAGATAACTGCCCACAATTTGGCCGCGGTCGTTGATTCCGAAGGCGGAGACGGACAGAGCATCCGATACATCGATTGTGGTGAAGGTATATGAAGCGCCATGGATCGATGAGAGTGCGCCGAGCACAGCGCCGATGGTGAGCAGCGCATGTAGAGCATGATTTGGCATGGACGAACCCTCCCCTCAACTACGTTCAGCGCGAGCGCACGTTGTACTGCACATCATCGATGGTGAGCTCGATGTACGCGTACTCCTGCCCCGGCTCATGCCAGCGTCCCTCGCCGCCCGACGCGAGGCGCACGGCTCCGAACGCGCGATAAAGGCCGAGCGGCGTGGACCAGCGGACCCGCGTCACGGTCCTGCCGTCGGGAGATGTCTGATAACGATCGTCGGACCAGAAGTTCGTCAACTCTCCAGCCTCATTGAACGAGAGCTCCGCTCGAATCGTGTGGCCGCCGTTGGTGAAGCTCGCCCTGGCGGTACGCGCGTCCACCGGTTCCCACACGATGGCTGGATTGATCAGCGTGGCCGGCGCCATCACGCACATGTCGTTGAACATCGTGACGGTCTCGCCCTGATTCATCTCGTGGCCCGACACGTCGACGACCGGCACAAGCGCGGCCGCCTTCACGAGCATCGTCGCCGACGGGCCCACATAGCGGTGGTATCCCTGCACCGGGATCGTGAACATCGACCCGGTCAAGTAGAACAGACGCGTGGGCTCGTCGATGCCGTTGTACTGCTCGGCGACGAGTGAGATCCATCGCGCCTTGGGGCCATTGCGGATGCGGCCGTGCAGGCGAGCGCGAAAGTTGTGGACGCGCGGCTGCCCCACGACGCCGGATGTCCGGAGATACTGCTGCACAGGTGCGGGGAGATGCGCGAGATCCGCATCCGCGACCGGCTCCGCTGGTGCGACGCGCACCAGCGCACGATCCACGTCGCGCTCAAACGCCACCCGCAGGCTGGTTGGTCCCAGAGACAAGAAACCAAAGACCACCCCGACGAGCGCGATGAGATTGGCGAGTGCCCCGAACTTTGCGTCGCTCCACGACGGGACTATCGCCACCATCGACACGACAATGGCGCATGCCCCGATGGTCCACCACCAGCGCGGCCACACGAACAGCGATCCAGCAGCCGCGAGAAACAGAACCGCCGCGAGGAGCCACAGTACGCCCAGAAACGGCGAGACTGGCTGTGTCAACTGGGGCAGCTCGGCGAATCCGAATGCCTTGGCGAAACCGAGCAGGTGGATGAGCGTGTGGACGACGAGCACAATCGCGAAGACGGTCGTCATGAGCGATCCGATGCAAGCTCGAGTCTTCCCCCATGCCTTCACGGCATACTGAATGCCAGCCTACGAGACCTCTGCCTTCGGTCCTGCTAGGCCCGAAACACGTGTCCTTGACCGCGTGTGAATGTGTGGGGGCCAGGGGCACTGCCGGAAATTCCGCAGTGGCGCGCAGGATTTCCCGGAGGCCAACGCGATGACGCGGAAACCCGGCGTGATCTCCCTTGCGTCGCGAGCGGTTCGTGTGGTCGAGCCAGCGGCGTTTCTCATGACCCGTCGCATGCTCCTCGGCCTGAGAGAGCGCGCCGAAGCGCTCGCGGCAGCGCGCAGTGACCGCTCGTCGCACGCGGCCTGACTGAGAGGTCCGATGCCACACGCGGCGGGTGCTGGCGCGGGCCTTGCGTTACAGGCTAGTCGGAGGCCAGGAATGTTCAGTCCACCAGAACGGTTCGTCGCGGCAATCGCGCTCGGATGCGGTCATCGGTCCGACGCTGCTCCGGCAATTGCTGACTCCTTACAGCCCGGGGAGACGCCGACGGCTGTGGATCTGGGCGCGCTCCCATCCGGCACAGAACTGGTGGTCGAGACCCGCAACTCGCGTTACCGCGTCGTGATGCTTGATGGGTGGAAGGCGCTCGTTCAGGGCGGTCGCTATTTCCCGCAAGAGACGACAGCGCGGATTGAGGGCTGTACGCTCGGTGGATCGTTGCTGAAGCTCGGTTGGATTGTTCAAGGCCTCTGCTTGGAACTGTCGATCTGTGGCAAACGAATCGTCACCTCGCGCGTTCGGTCGATCTCGGTCAACCCCGCCGCAGCCTAGTTACGCCCGGGAGCAACTGGTACGCACCCACAGGTAACGCACCGCTGCCGGATATCCGGCAGCGGCCGCCAATCCGTCACGGGCGCAGGCGGAATTGCACAAAATCGCGGCAGCCGAGGCAGGCACGACGATTGCGCTCGGGTCAAATGGCGATTCGTGGGAACCCACGGGCGGTCGCGCAGCTGCTTGCCCCGAAGGCACGTCTACATGCCACCGATGACGGCCCACCAGGCCATGGCTGGCCTTCGCACTGGAGGTGAGACCATGTTGACCTTCCTCGCGTTGTTCGACGGCGCGCGTGTCAGCGTCGAGCAGACGCTGAGATGCAAATGGCTCTTCAAGGCCGCGCTGGTTCTCGCAGCGCTGATGACCGTCAGCCCATCCTTTGCCGAGGAGCCCAATGTACAGATAGACCACGGTCGTCTCGACATGGATCTGAGGACGCATGTCGGCCGGATCGACTTCAGCGGTCCTCGACTTTACTTCCAGACCGCCGTGAGCGAATTCGCGGGTGTGTTCGCACCAGGCGCGTGCAATCTGGAATCTCCCTGCCTTCCCGGCACGACGATCAGCCTCCGCGCAGTCTGGCTGGGTTCCGCCATCAGCGGCACGGCGACGTTGGACGGCATCACTTATCCCGATGTCGGCGGTCCGAACTCGCCAAGCTCGATGTCGGTGAACTTTTCTGGATCGTTCGTGCTGCCGCCACTCGCGCCGTCGGCGACCGTGTCGGCCCCGTTCACGCTCACGGGCTACGTTCCGGCACCCAATCGGCGCCGCGGACTCACTGGCAGGGAGAGGCCTGGCCTGGGTGTCTCTGACGCCGTCTCAATCGTTCCCCGGCGCGTGGCGCGTGGATCGCGTGCTGTACGATTTCGCACCGGGCCTTCGGCCGCCCTGGTACACGACCGATGTGGGATCGGTCGGACAAATGGGACATGCGGCGGCTTCCGAGGGGTTCAGCCCAACCTTTTTCGTCGACGGGGCCGGCGCGGATATCTGGGGCACGGCGGACGCATTTCGATTTGTGTACCAGTTCTTCACCGACGAGGGCGAGATTGTGGCGCGGGTCGTCGCCCAGGACTCGACGCATCCGTTCGCCAAGGCGGGCGTGATGCTTCGTTCGAGCCTCGATCCATCGTCCCCCCACGTCATCCTCGACGTGAAGCCCGATGGCGGCCTCGAACTCATGGCGCGGTCCGCCGCGGGGCACGACACCGTGTTCATCGGCGGAGGACAAGCGGCGCCGATGCCATGGCTGAAGCTGGTCAGATCGGGCAGCGAGGTGACCGGGCTACACTCCGGCGACGGCCTGAACTGGACGACGATTGGGACGATCGCTTTGACGTCACTGCCGTCGGATCTCATGGCTGGACTGGCGGTGACGAGCCACGAACCAACCAGCGTGAATCACGCCATCTTCGACAGTGTCAGGGTGTCACCCCCCGCGCACAATCTCCTGATGTTTGAAAGCTTTGAAGAGTACGGATCGGAGCTCGGACCGCGTCCGGAGCTGGGCCCGATTGGTTGGATCTCCGACCACGCCTTTCGCCAGATACCGGCAAAGGGCGAAACGAACCAGCCGCATTCCGGCACAAGAAACGGCGCCTGCTGGACGCCCGAATACCTGGATTGCGGCCTGTATCAGGATGTGATCGCCCCCGTGACCGGCTCGTACACGCTGCGACTCTATGCCAACGCGGATCGAGCGGGCGGTCTCGTGGGCGTCAATGTCAACGCGACGCTCGCCGCCTACCGTGACGTGGACGTGCGGGGATTCCGGACCTACGGTTCCGCATACAGCATGTCGTTCGACGCGTCGCCCGGCGACACGATTCGCGTGTGGATGTACTCGCCGGCTGCCCCCGGTTACGTCGTGATCGACGATGTCAGCGTGATGCTCGACCGCACACTGGTCGTGACAGAGGGCGAATGGACCATCGGGTACCCCGGGCCGTTTGGCCGCTTCACGCTGCGGGGTGAAGAATTCCTCATCGAAGGGAGCTACGACGGCGGAGTGGTTCAGCCGGCGGGAACCTGCGACGTGTCAGGGCCTGGGCGATGTGTGCCCGGCCAGATGGTCGGGCTGTTCAGTTCGTTCAAAAGCGACACGGTACACGGCGATGTGTCCTTCGCGCGAGGGAGGGCCATCGTCGCGGGGCGGTCATGGTGGTGCACGTCGGCTCCCTGCCAGGTCTTCCTCGAATTCGGCGGCGAGCTTCACCTCGCGGGAGGCGTTGTCACGCTCCCGACGCCGACGGGCACCGAGGATCCCACGCTGGTCTCGGTGACCGCTCCCTTTACCTTCTCGGGCAACCTCAGGGGATTCGAAGTGCCGCGGTTCGTGCCGAAGCTCGTGTTCGACCTGCCGCTCACCGGCCGCGGGACTGCCACGCTCGAGCTCCTCGCCAGGCCGTCCGCGAACGGGCCGACAATGTATTTCTACCGACTTCGCTACGCGTTCGAACCTTGAGCGACGACGACTCGATGACACGAGCGAGATTGCTCCGAATACCTGTATGCGACGATGGCACGTGTTGGCTCTTTCGATCTGTTGCGCGGCCCTGGTCGGCCTGGTAGCCGTTCAGCCGACCACCGTTCGGGCGCAAGGTGCCGCACGATACCGAATCGAGACCAGGGCCGAGCGCACCGGATCCCTCCTGGAGAGATTCAGCGAGTCTCAACTGGCGTTACTGGAAAAGCTGAATCGAGCCGACGTCGGGCACTTGGAACAACTGCGAGAGCTCGTCGTGCCCGAATCGTGGAGTGACGAATTGTCGTACAGCGTGTTGCCGACGCGTTATCCGTCCAGCGAGGCGTGGCCGACGTTCCTGGTTGTCTACCTGCCGGGTCAGCTGTTCGGTGCCTATGAATTCGGCAGGCTCGTGCGGTGGGGCCCGGTGAGCTCAGGCAGCCGGAACAACCCGACGAGCGCAGGAACCTTCGCCTTGAACTGGCGGTCGACGGGACGGGCAAGCACCGTCGATCCGGATTGGTTCATGCGCTGGTACTTCAATTTCGGCAATCGCGAAGGTCTGGCGTTCCATGCGTACTCGCTACCCGGATATCCCGCCAGTCACGGCTGCATTCGCCTGCTCGAACGAGACGCCCAGTGGCTCTTTGAATGGGGACAGACCTGGGTGCTCGATCCCAGCGGGACGCGAGTGCTGAAGCCGGGAACTCCAGTCCTCATCGTCGGGCGCTACGATTTCGACGCGCCGCCACCGTGGCGCTCGCTCACGTGGCTCTCGAGCGACGGTGGAACTGCCGTCTGCGTCCATGACCGAGATCGACATCCCCGAACGAAGCCCATGATCACCGAAGACCAGACAGCCGTCATCGACTTCCTGGCCGCGCCATCCACGCACGGCGGCGCGACGGTTGAGCGAATTGACACGCACGCATCCATCGTCTTTCTCGCGGGTGCGCGGGCGTACAAGCTGAAGCGGGCCGTGCGGTTCGACTATCTCGACTTTTCAACGTCCGAGCGCCGCCGCACGTCTGTGCGAGGCCGAAGTTCGCCTCAACCGCCGGACGGCGCCGACGCTCTATCGTGGAGTCGTCGCCGTCACTCGCCAGGATGACGGATCGTATGCGCTCGGGGGGAAGGGCAGGCCCGTCGACTGGCTCGTGGAGATGAATCGGTTCCCGCAGGAGGCATTGTTCGATCGACTGGCATCGGTCGGTGCCCTTGGCATCGAGCTCATGTCCCCATTGGCGGCGGCAATCGCCGACTTTCACAAGTCCGCCGAGCATCGCTCGGATCACGGCGGCAAGGCGGGCATGTCCTGGGTCATCGAAGGAAACGCCGCCGGATTCGCCGAGTTCGGGCGAGCGTGTCTGGAGCCGTCGGCGGCGTATCGCGTGACTGACGACGCCTCGTCGCGAGCTCGATCGCCGTGCGGAGATGCTCGAACGGCGGCGCGAATCCGGTTTCGTTCGGCAGTGTCACGGCGATCTCCATTTGCGCAACATCGTGCTGTTGGACGGAAGACCGACGCTGTTCGACGGCGTCGAGTTCAACGACGAGATTTCCTGCACGGACGTCTTCTACGATCTCGCGTTTCTCCTGATGGATCTCTGGCGGCGACGACTGCCGCGGCATGCCAACACCGTGTGGAACCGCTACCTGGTCGAGACGGCAGACTTCGACGGCGTCTCTCTCCTGCCGCTGTTTCTGTCCTGCAGGGCGGCTGTTCGCGCCAAGACGAGCGCGACGGCAGCACAACTTCAACACGACGCGCAACGCCGCAGTGAGCTCGAGGGAATGGCGCGCGAATATCTCGCAATGGCCGAACAACTACTGCATCCGCCGCATCCTTGCCTCGTGGCGGTTGGAGGTTTCTCGGGCTCGGGGAAGTCGACACTCGCGCTCAGTCTTGCACCGTCGGTCGGCGCCGTCCCTGGTGCGGTCGTGTTGCGCAGCGACGAGACGCGGAAGCGTCTGTGCGGTGTCCCTCTCTTGCAGCGCCTCGGTCCGGAAGGATACTCGTCGCACGTGTCCGAGCGCGTGTACTCCACCGTGGCAGAACAGGCCGCACTCGTCCTTCGTGCAGGCCACAGCGTCGTCGTCGATGCGGTCTATGCGCGGGCGGCCGACCGACGCGTCATTGAACAGGTGGCCGAGGCCGCCTCGGTGCCGTTCATCGGGCTGTGGCTCGACGCGCCAGAGTCCCTGCTGATCGACCGGACTGCCCAGCGCCGCAACGATGCGTCCGATGCGGACGCCAGCGTCGTTCGCATGCAGCGCGCTCAAGACACCGGCGACATCCGTTGGTGTCGTCTTGACGCATCGGTGCCGGCGGCCTCTGTGTTGTCATCCGCGATGGACCGCGTCCGCGAGCGACTGCACGACGCCTTGAACGTCGCCGCTGATGAGGCTCGGTGACAGCTGCGACTGCTCGAGCCGTTCGCCGTGCGCGCTGACGTCCCGACGGCGAGTCGTGTGTACGAGAACCGCGGTCTGTCGATCGTCCATCCCGATGATTCCCAGCCGCAATCGACGCACTGAAGAGACAGGCGACGAGGCTCGACAGTGAAGGATGAGATCGTGTCCGCGCATCGCACACAATCCGCGATGCACGCAGGCGAGCACGCGCCGCGCCCACTCGTCTGCCTGGACGGCGCTGAACGAGGGCCGGTGCAAGCCGACGTCATGAAGCAAGCGTTCCGCGAGCATGCCGACCTCACCACTCACGTTGCGGCCGCGCGTGTCTTGACGTCACCTCGCTGTCGCCGCGCCACGTCCTCGAGGCGACGGCGGGCGACGTCGAACGCCTCGTGTATCGCCACATGGGCATCCTTGTGGCGGCCGTCCAGTTCGTCGCTCTTGCGAGGTGCTGGTCGAGACTGTCGCGTCCAGCGTCGGTTCGTGATTGACGATCACGTCCTCACCTGGCAACGACAGCTCGATTCGAACGTGGAGGGGCCGGCCGCGTCGTCGATGCCGGTGCGGTACTTCCAGCAATACTCGGCACCCGACGATTCCGGGATAGAACGATTCGAGCCACGCCGCTCGCGAACGGATCTCTTCCTCGAGGGCTGGGGAGACGCTCATGTTGCGAAAACTGATCTGAACAGGTCTTGTCGTCATGGCCGCAGCCCTCCCGCGATGCGCTTCAGCAGATTTCGTCCCAGTCGTCCATCTTCGAGTCGTGGAAGGACTGCACGATGATCCGGTTGTCCACGTGGGCGATACCGGGCGCATTCGCTGCCGCGCGTTCGGCGGAGTCCCGCTGCAGCCAGGTGCCAACCGTGCCTGTCAGCGTCGCCGTATCGCCCGACACCGTCACGGTGATGTGACGGGCATCCACGTCGGCGTTCTGATGCAGCGCTTTGACAATGCGGTGGCGGACGTCACGAACAGCGGCCTTGGGCGCTACGGTGATGTGGTTCAACACGCCGCGCACGCCGCGAATGTGTCGAACAGCCCTTTCGGCGCTCTCCTTCTGATACAACCATTCCACGTTGCCCGTGAGCGTGAGATGGCCGTTGTGGACGACCGCTTGGACGGTCTCGGGAATCATGCTGCGAAGCTCCAGCGCACGGGCAGCGTCCTGGGCGATATCAGCATCCGTCCGCTCGAGGCGAAGGCGAACCTCGATATCGTTCGCCACGGCCCGTACGCCGTGCACCCGCTTGGCGGCTCGCTCGGCCGCGAGCTTGCCGGAATACGTGTCGATGAAGCCACTCAGCGTCACCGTCCCGTTCTTGGCCGCGACGCCCACCGCACTCGCGTCCACCTCGGGGTCCCAGTCGAGCTGCCTCATCACAGCGTCACGCACTCGAACATCGGCCTCGGTAAGCGTTGCTGTCGTCACGGTGCCCTCCTTCATGCGTCTCTGGTGTCGCAGACGTCGCCTGTTCGCCACCGAGATCGCGAATACCGTCAGAGGGGCAAGCGACGTACCGTCCGACGATGAGGCCCGAGCGTGCGCTGGTCAGCAATCCTGTGTTGCCACGCGCGGACAGTGAGCAGTTCACCGCGGAAATCTCCTCACCTCCTGGGAGTTTTTCCGCGAGGCTCTCGTCCGCCTCGTGCGAGGCGATGCTGGAGCTCCGTGTCTCTGCTCCATCGGCCCGGAACCACGCGACCGTTCTCGGGCATGCTTGTTGCCTTCGCACCTTCTGCAACCACCAGCCCGCGCTGCGGCTGATGCCAACCGAAGACGGCCGCCAAGAGCGCGGCGTGAGGGGGTCTGCTGTGAAAGTCAAAGACATCATGACTGGCGAGCCCCGCACCTGCTCGCTCGGCACCAACCTGGCGGCTGCCGCGGCGCTGATGCTGGACGGCGACTGCGGCATTCTGCCTGTGGTGGAAGACGGAAAACTGGTCGGGGTCGTCACCGATCGGGACATGTACATTGCGCTGGCGACGCGCAACAAGCGCGCGTCGGAGATCACGGTGGGTGAGGTGGTCCAGACGCCCGTCTACACCTGCGGTCCGGACGACGACGTTCAGGCCGCGCTCGAAACGATGAAGCAGCACTGCGTGAGGCGGCTGCCGGTCGAAGGGTTCGGCGGCACGGTCATGGGGATCGTCTCCATGAACGACATCGTGCTCGCCTCGGGTCCACGAAAGCCGGTGCGCGACACCGAAGTGGTGAACACGCTGCAGGCGATCTGCGCGCACCACCATCCGTCTCCCCACATCGCCGCGGCGTGAATCCCTCGAACCGCGTCCCACGGTCACTGATCCGGCGTGGCCGGATCAGTGGTCGCATTTGATCAGGGATCACTTTCCGCGGAGCGTAAGAACCGGACAGGTGGCCTCGCGAACGACGTGCTGCGTTGTCGACCCGAAGAACAGCAGGCCGGCTGCTCCTCGACCTTGCACCCCCATCACGATCAGTTCGGCCTGACGATCAGAGGCGATCCGCAGGATCTCCCGCCCCGGCTTGCCGCGGAGAAGCATCGAGTCCGTCTTGCAGTAGACCACTGCGCTGTCTGGCACGGCCTTCTCGAGAAGTTGCCGCGCTTCCTCTTCATGCTGACGCTGAAAGGTGGCGAGGCTGACGTGTTCTTCTCCAATACCGACTGGCCCCACGAGGTCCGGTGCTAACACGACCGTCAAGCAGCCATCGGCTTCTTGTGCCAGCGACGACGACGCATATTTCAACGCCTGCATTGAACACTGTGAGAAATCCAGCGCACAAATGATTCGCTTGAAGACCACGGGGCCTGATGGCACTGCATCGGGAAGCGCGGGACCCGCTTGAGTGCCGCCTGACTGTCCGGGGGCGAGCAGGGCGGCGATGAACCGACCGGGGCCAGACGCAGCCCGCACAGTGCGGGAAAATCCCCCATGCCTGCGCAATCCCCGCGCGCTATGGCTTGTTAGCGTTCGTTGAGGAACGCGTGGATGGCGGCTTTGACGGACGCGGCCAGGGATGCGGGCACGTCCGGCGTCGGCAACTGCCGGCAGATCGCCAGCGTGCGCTTCAGCGACTCGCAGGCGTCGCGGCAGTGATGGCATTGCGCGAGATGTGCCTCCATCGTCGCGCACACGCTCGGATCGATCTCGCCTTCGAGATGTTGCGAGAAGAGCGTCAGGACATCCGGACACAGCGCTCCGCGGGGTGGTGCGATTCCTGGGCGTCCCAACGCCGGCGCAAGCTCCTCACGGATGGCGACCCTCGCCCGGTGCAGCCGGCTCTTGACGGCATCGACGCTCATGCCCAGGATCCTGGCCACTTCTGGCGCCGATAACCCTTCGACGTCGCGCAGCACCAGCACCTCGCGCTGAGAGGGTTCCAGTCCGTCGATGGCGTGCGTGAGAGCGGTCGCAAGTTCCCGATTGGTCGCTGTCTGCTCCGGGTTCGGCCTCGGATCGGCGAGGTGTTGGGCAACGTCGGTTCCGGCGTGTCCAGCGACTCTTCTCGCGTAGGAGCGAACTTGCTTCGGCGCCGCTTCTTGATGCAGAACCGGCGCGCGATGGTGTAGAGCCAGCTGGAGACTGAGGAGTCGCCGCGGAAGTCGCGGACGGAGCGGGCCATCGAGATGAGGCTCTCCTGCGCGACGTCGCCGGCATCCTCCACGTTGCCGCACATCCTCAGGCCAAACCGATACAGGTGCGGCTGGTACCGCACGAGCAACGTCTCGAGCGCCGCGGCGTCCCCCCGGCGCGCGGCCGCTAACAGCTCGTCGTCGCTCGGCAATCCGGCCGCCTGGCCGGCTGGAATATCCGCGCCCATCGGTAAATTCTCACACGAGTCCGCTCCGCAGACTGCCTGAACCCTTTGAGCGTCCGCGGGCTCTTACCAACCGTGGTCGTGGAGCGAGGAGATGACACCGTGACGGGCGTGCGCCTGCGCATATGGGCCGTGCTGGCTGTGCTGTTATGGGAGTCGGCGGGGCTGGATGCCGCCTTTGCACAGACGCTGACCCTCGAGGACGCCATCAGGCGCGCACAGGGCGAAACTGCCGACGCACGAGCGCTCGCGTCGTCGATCGACGAGGCGAACGCGCGTATCCAGCGGGCGCAGTCGGGATACTGGCCGCGAGTCGACCTGACCGAGACGGTGCAGCGCGGCAACCAGCCGGTCTACGTCTTCAGTTCTCTGCTCTCGCAGCGGCGATTTACCGCCGCGAACTTTGCGATTCCGGCGCTCAATTATCCCGATCCTGTCACCAATACACGCACGGCGGTGACACTCGAGCAGCCGGTCTACAACGCTGGATTGACGCGGCTCGGAGTACAGGCGGCGACGTTGGAGCGCGACATGGCCACGGCGACGCTGGATACGGCGCGGCAGGAACTGGGCTTCCGGGCAGCGCAGGCGTTCGTGCGCGTGCTGCAGCTCGAGGCGACGGTGCGAGCCACGGACGCGGCCGTGGCGGCGGCAGAGAGCGATCGCCAGCGGGCTCGTGACCGCCGCGAGGTCGGCCTCGTCACCGAAGCGGATGTCCTCGCGGTCGACGTGCAGCTGGCGGACATGCGCCAGCGGCAAATCGCGGCGGCCGGGGACCTCGCGGTCGGACGCATGCAGCTCGCCGAAGCCGTAGGTTTGCCGCTGACCGCCTCGATTGCGCCGGTCCGGCCTGCCTCACGGCCGGCGCCTGCCGACGGAGACGCCCTCGTCCGGGAAGCGCTCACGAAGCACCCGCAGCTTCTGCAGGCCAATGTCCATCTTCAACTCGCCGAGAACGGGCGGCGTACCGCTCGTGCCGCGCTGTTGCCCACGGTCGGCGTGCAGGGTGGTTGGGAGTTCAACGGCGCGACGCTCGGCGCCCAGCAATCGAGCTGGGTGATTGGCGCGGAGGTGCGCGTGAACGTCTTCCGCGGGTTTGCGGACACGGCGCGCATGACCGAAGCGGACCACGCTCACGTCCGCGCGACCGCCGAGCGCGAACGCGTGGAGCGACGAATCGAAGTGGACGTGCGCGGGGCGCTCGCGCAACTCGCCACCGCGCGCGCGACGAGAAGAGGCCGGACGCGCAGCCCTGACGCAGGCTCGCGAGTCGCAGCGCATCATCCGTGATCGGTACGAGGGCGGGCTGGCCACGGTGACCGACGTGCTGCGAGCCGCCGAAGCGGCGCTGGAGGCAGAGTCGCGGGCCACGACAGCCGAAATGGACGTGATTCTCCAGACCGTGGCGCTCGAGCGCGCGCTCGGGCGGCTCTAGGGAGGATGCCCTCGGAGCCAAGGACGTGATGGTCATGAATCGATTGATTGGAATCGTCGCGCTCAGTGTGGTGGCGGGTGGTCTGTCCGCCTGCGGCAGGGGCGAGGACCGGCCCCAGGCGAAGGCAGGAGAGCCGATCCCGGTCACGGTCGCTCCTGTGGCGACGATCGACACGGCCGAGCGGCTCGAAGCCGGCGGCGTTGTGGCCGCACGGGAATCCGCATCCATCTCGAGTCGAATCGTCGCAACGATTGCCGGCATACGCGTCAAGGCCGGAGACCGGGTTCGCGCTGGTGACGTGTTGATCACGCTGGACGCCCGAGATGTCACGGAGCACACGGGGCAGGCGCGGGCCAGTGCGGTCGCCGCGGAGAAGGCGCTGACGCAAGCCCGAACGGAGCAGAGCGCGGCCGAGGCCGAACATCGATTGGCCACGGCATGGCAGAAGCGCATCGCGACGCTGCACGCACGGAATTCGGCCACGGATCAAGAACGTGACGAGGCCGAGGCCCGTCTCTCAGCGGCGGCGGCGCGGCTCGCGGGCACTGAGGCGGGCATCGAAGGCGCCGATGCGCATCTTGCATCGGCGCGGGCCGCGGTCGGCGTCGCCACGGCGACCGAATCCTTTACGACCGTGCGGGCACCGTTCGACGGTCTGGTGACCGAGCGCCTCACCGATCCAGGCAATCTGGCCGCACCCGGCGTCCCACTTCTCAGGATCGAGTCTGACGGTGCGCGGCAGGTTGTCGTCCGCGTGGATGAGGCCCGCGCCGCTTACGTCCACGCCGGTGACCGGGTGACCGTCTTGATCGATGCAGCCGCCGAACATGGCGCGGACGACAAAGGACTCGAGGGCGTCGTCGCCGAGGTGGCGCGTGCCGTTGGTGCGGACCAACGGGCATTCACCGTCAAGGTCAGCCTTCCATCAACGGTGACGGCTCGCACAGGCAGCTTTGCCCGCGTCGTCTTCCGCGGCGCGCCTCGCCGTGCCCTGCTCGTTCCGGCACACGCGATTCAGCGGCACGGCCAGGTGTTGTCGGTCTATGTGGTGCAGGACGGCGTGGCGAGACTGCGCCTCATTCGCGTGGGCACTTCATCGTCAGAGGGCGTCGAGGTGCTCGCCGGCCTCGACGCCGGTGAATCGATCGTCGTCTCGCCGCTGACACGCCTGGTAGATGGAGCCCGCGTCACGGTTGGGAATGTGCCGACTCGCCCAGGGGGCGCGTCATGACCGCGCGCCTTGGTCTTGCCGGACGCCTCGCAGCCACGTTCATTCCGTCGAAACTGACGCCGCTGTTGATTGTCGGGTCGATGGCGCTCGGCGCGTTCGCGATCGCGGCGCTCCCGCGCGAAGAGGAGCCCCAGATCATCGTGCCGATGGTCGACGTCTTCGTGGCGTTGCCCGGCGCGTCGCCGGCGGAAGTGGAACAACGCGTCACGCGCCCCATGGAGAAGCTGCTGTGGGAAGTGCCGGGCGTGGAGTACCTCTACTCCACCTCGAGTCCTGGGCAGTCCATGGTGATTGTCCGTTTCCTCGTCGGCGAGGACGAGGAACGGGCGCTCGTACGTCTCAACCAGAAGCTGCAGGCGAACTTCGATCGCATTCCGCCCGGCGCGTCGTCGCCGATTGTGAAGCCACGCTCGATTGATGACGTGCCGATTGCCGCAGTGACGTTGTGGGGACACGGCTACGAGGACGATGTGCTTCGCAGCCTCGCCGCGCAGCTGCGCGAGGCGCTGGCCGAAGTGCCGGATGTTTCGGAAGTGACGCTGCTTGGGGGACGCCCGCGCGAGATCGGCGTAGAACTGGATCCGGCGAGGCTGGCTGCAGCCACGATCGATCCCGTGCAGTTGTCGCGGACACTTGAAGCCGCCAACGCACGAGCGACGGGCACCGGTCCCGTGTCGGCCGGTGACGTGACGCGTCTGGAAAGCGGTCGCCACGTCGACACCGTCGGCGCCTTGCGTGACGTCGTGGTCTCCGCGCAGAACGAACGGTCGATCCGGTTGAGCGATGTCGCACGCGTCACCGATGCGGATGCCCCGCCGACGTCGTACGTCCGCTTCTACTCGCGAGACGGCGGCTCGCATCCCGCGGTCACCCTGGCAGTGGCGAAGCGCAAGGGCGCAAACGCCATCACCGTCGCGCATCAGGTCGAAGCCAAGCTGGCGACGGTGCGGCCGGTACTCCTGCCCGGCAATCTGAATGTCACGGTCACGAGAAACTACGGTGAGACGGCCGCAGAGAAATCGAACGAGCTCCTCTACCACATGTTCCTCGCCGTCGTGTCGGTGTCTCTCCTCATCGCGCTGGCGCTCGGGCTCAAGGAGGCATTCGTCGTCCTGATCGCGATTCCGGTCACGCTCGCCCTGACGTTGTTCGCGTTCTGGGCGTATGGGTACACGCTGAACCGGATCACGCTCTTTGCCTTGATCTTCTCGATCGGCATCCTCGTTGACGATGCGATCGTCGTCGTGGAGAACATTGTCCGGCACGCCCGCATGAGGCCGGAGGGTGGGTCAGGCCTCGTCGCGATTGCGGTCCGCGCCGTCGATGAGGTCGGCAATCCGACGATTCTCGCGACCCTCACCGTCGTCGCCGCGATTCTGCCGATGGCGTTTGTCGGTGGGCTGATGGGCCCCTACATGCGGCCAATTCCAGTGGGCGCGTCCGCGGCGATGCTGTTTTCGCTGGCGGCCGCGTTCATGGTCACCCCGTGGGCCGCCGCCCGCCTGCTTCGGGCCGAGAGTGCTCACGGCCACGCGCCAGAGGGCGCGGCCACGCGGCTGTATCGCCGCGCGATGGCCGGCCTCATTGGGAACGGCCGTATGCGGCTCGCATTTCTGGCCGGCGTCTCCTTCCTGCTCCTCGCGTCGGTGGCGCTCGTGCCGCTCAAGCTCGTGACCGTCAAGATGCTGCCGTTCGACAACAAGAGCGAGTTCCAGGTGATGGTGGATATGCCTGAGGGGACGCCCCTCGAGCACACGGCTCGTGTCTCCTCGGAGCTCGCCCATGAAGTCCTGAAGGACGTGAGCGTCGTCAACGTGCAGAGTTATGTCGGCCTGTCGTCTCCGTACAACTTCAACGGCCTGGTGCGTCACTACTTTCTCCGTCGCGGCCCTCACCTCGCCGACCTTCAGGTCAACCTCGCGCCGAAAGACGAGCGCAGCGAGCAGAGCCACGACATCGCCAAGCGCGTGCGGGATCAGCTCGTGCCGATCGCACGACGGTTCAACGCCACGATTCAGGTATCGGAAGTGCCCCCGGGGCCACCGGTGCTGCAGACGCTCGTCGCGGAGGTCTACGGTCCGGATCCGTCGCGTCGTCTGGAACTCGCCGGCCAGGTGAAATCCGTGCTCGAGCAGACGCCAGGAGTCGTCGATGTCGATTGGTACGTCGCGGCGCCGCAGGCGAAGACGTCACTCGTCGTTGATGAGGCGCGCGCAAGTGCCGCCGCCGTCACGGCTTCGCACGTGTCGGCTGCCGTCCAGATGGCGACCGAAGGCCGCACCGTCGGCCTCCTGCACGATGCGAATGCGCGCGAGGATGTCCCGATTGTTCTGCGGTTGCCGCGCTCGGCTCAGGGATCGCTGGCCGCAGTGCGCGAGCTGCGCCTGGGCCCGAACCTCGTCGCCGTCGGAGAGCTGACGCGCGAAGAGACGCGCACGGAGGCGGACAGCCTGTACCACAAGAACTTGCTACCCGTGACGTACGTGACCGGCGACCTTGCTGGCGCCGACGAAAGCCCGGTCTACGCGATCCTGCGCATGAACAGCGTCATCTCGAACGTGACGCTGCCGGAAGGGTACTGCGTTCGAGATCTACAACACGCGTCAGCCGTTCGACACGACGAAGTACGCCATGAAGTGGGACGGCGAATGGCACATCACGTATGAGGTCTTCCGCGACCTCGGACTCGCGTTCGCCGCCGTGCTGATTCTCATCTACATCCTCGTCGTGTGGTGGTTCGAGGCGTTTGGCGTGCCACTGACCATCATGGCGGCGATTCCGTTCTCGCTCGTGGGCATCCTGCCAGCGCACGCCGCGATGGGTGCCTTCTTTACGGCCACGTCGATGATCGGCTTCATCGCTGGCGCCGGTATCGTCGTGCGGAACTCGATCATCCTGGTGGACTTCATCGAGATGCGACTGCGGGAGGGCATGCCGCTTGCCGACGCCGTCGTGGACGCCGGCGCCGTCCGCTTCCGCCCGATGGCGCTCACGGCGGCGGCGGTGATCGTCGGGTCGGCGGTGATCCTCTTCGATCCGATCTTCCAGGGCCTGGCGATTTCCTTGATGGCGGGCGAGGTGGCGTCGTTGCTGCTCTCGCGGGTCACCGTTCCCGTGTTGTATTTCATGAGTCACCAGAAGCGGCACACCACGGCTGCGTCCGTGGTGCCATCGCCAGCAGGAGCGCTCGTCGCGTGATGTTCGTCCCCTCAACTGATGGGATCGTCGAAAGGAGTCCGTCGTGACAGTCGAACGTGCGCTTCGTTTGATAGCAGGGGCGTTCGTGGCCCTCAGTGTGCTGCTGGGCATCTACGTGAACGCGAATTTCCTGTGGTTCACGCTGTTCGTGGGAGTGAACCTGTTCCAGTCCGCGTTTACGAATTGGTGTCCGATGATGGTGATCCTGCGAAAGGGCGGCCTGCCAGACGCCACTGCCCCGGGGACGCCAGTCACAAGTACGCGATAACGCGACAGTGGTCGGGCGCGAACACGTAACGCCCAAGGGGAATGTGCGTGACTCAGCGATTCGACGTACTCGCGTTCGGCGCGCATCCCGACGATGTGGAAGTCGCGATGGGCGGGACGATTGCGAAGCTGTCAGACAACGGGGCTGACGACGCTCCTCGTCGACTTGTGCGACGGTGAACCGACTCGGCACGCGAGCCGAGGAGCCCGTCAGAGTTCAGGCCGCCGAAGCCGCCCGAATTCTCGGTGTGACGCGACTGACACTCGACTTCGCGGACCGATTGATTCAGGACACCGTTGAAGCCCGTCTTCAGGTCGCGCGCCTAGTCCGAGTCCATCGACCTCGCTACGTGTTTACGACCAAAGGGTCAGGAGTCCATCCGGACCACCAAGCGGTGACAGACATCGTCGTGAACGGTGTCTTCTACGCACGGTTGCCGAAGTGGGACGAGGTGAACGGAGCCCCAGGTGCGATCGAGGGAACCGAGCCCCACGAAATCGACCGCCTCTTCTTCGCGCGTTGCCGAATGGAGCCGGCCTGGAGCTCGGTCGATTTCACCGTCGATATCTCCGACGTGTACGAGCGGAAGCGGGCAGCGATCACGGCGTACGCATCAGTGTTCCAGGGTGATCAGGCGCATCTGGTCGAACGGTACACCGCAGAGGACCGGTACTACGGCAGCCTTCTGGGCGTGCGCTATGCGGAGCCATTCCAGGCGCGAAGTCCGCTCCTCGTCAGCGATCCCACTGCGTTCGCGAAAGTGCCGTTCGGGTGATCATGGAGATCTTCCAGCCTCCGAATCCATTTCTCTCCATGTGCCTCATACAAGTAGGCACGGAGGACGGCAATGAGATGGCGAATACCGGTGCCCGCAGCACCACCGAGGCAGATCCGGAGGAATCGTTCCATGCCGTGTCGCCTTGTCTTGAGGCGCCGCGCTCCCCGGTACCGATGGTGAGCATCGTCGAAGCAACGCGTGACGTCGTTTACGAAATGGGAATACATCGAGTCGGCTTGTTCGGCACTCGATTCACCATGCAGTGGTGTTTCTATCCGGAGGTCTTCCGTCGTTTTCAGAAGTACAGCCGCAACTGCAGCAGCCCTGAGAGCGGTGCGGCTCCGTATTCGCTGCGGAGCACCCCATCCTCTGGCGGCCGGCCATACGGCACGTAGACGGTGGCGAGCAGCGACACCGCATCGTTGAACGTGTACGTCAGTCCGGGAGCGACGATGCCCGAGTGATCGCTCGGGTTGTGCAGCCACTGTCCGGACCACGTGACCTCCGGTGAGACTTCGTAGGAGCCTGTCACGCCGACGGCGTGTCTGGAGAGGATCTGCATGTCGCCGCGGATGAACCGCTCCGACGAACGACGGTGTCGCGACGCAGCGCCCGAATGTCTTCCGGGCGTCGCGGCCCCAAAGCCGGAGTAGTGATACTCGGTGTACGCCAGGATGCCCGACCCGATCGGCAACCGATACGACCCGCCGACAACGACCTTCCACACCGGATGAAGTCGTCGGGCGCAGCGTCAGAAGGCACGCGAAACACTGCCGCCTCGGCGTGGACTTCGGCGTCGCCTACCGCGGCGGACGTCGTCACGCCTCGCAAACAGGTCCTGCGCGCGCCGCCCGCCCACCACCTCGAGGTCAATCGTGCCGGCATACCCTCTGGCGCGTGCCGCGAAGGCCGAGTCGATCCAGCGTGTCCGCCAAACGCGCCGACGAGATCGATCGATGATCGGTCCGTGAGCTTGATGTCCGCCCGGACGGCATCGACGCCTGAGCGCCATTCGCGATCGACCTCCAGCGGCGAGAACGGCGCGAAGAGATCGACCGACGTGAACATCACGCCTCGTCCCCAGCCGATCGCCTGCCTGCCGATGGTCAGGTCGGCGCGCCGGACGTGCACCTGAGCATTCGCGCGATCGATCTCGTGGCGCCACGCCGCCCGTGGGTGTTTCACTGAGACGCCAGACGAGCGGTCGAATCCGAAACGGCGTCGCGGCCTCGGACGGGAGAATCCCGATCGCCGCGATTCCCGTGGCGCCTGACGCGTAGTCGCAGTCGTTGCTCGTACGCGACGTTGAACGTGGTGTTCCCGCTCGCGACGAATCTCCGGCTCGATTCGCAAGCGGAACATGGAGTCCGCGGTCGTCCGGTCGGGAAAGAGATCCGGCGCATCCGGTGACCTCGAGACCAAGCCGGTCGCCTTGACTGACGTGCGAACCGTCAACAGCGAGGGCGACTCTTCGCCGTCGTGTTCCTGGGCGGCGACGAGAGCGCGGCCATGCACGACCACTCCGCAGGCGACGACCACGATGCCGGGACACGCCGCATGCTCACGCACTCGCGGCTAGCTGGTGCTTTGCCGATCCCGGGGACGATCTCGTGCGGCGCCTCGCCTGGTGTGACTTCGTCGCGGGCGACGCGGCCATCGACCAGCGTGACCACGCGAACGGCGTGCGCCACCACGCGCGGATCGTGCGTCGAGAAGATGAACGTCATGCCATGCCGGTCCCGGAGGTCGCGCATCATGTGCATGAGGATCTCGGCGTTCTCGCCGTCGAGATTCGCGGTCGGCTCGTCGGCGAGGACGAGCGCCGGGCGTGCGGCGATCGCCCGTGCCACCGCGACGCGCTGCTGCTGGCCGCCCGACAGCTCGCTGGGCCGCCGATCGGCGAGGTCCGCCAGGCCCAGCTCCTGCAGCACCGCCCGTGCGCGGTCGCGGCGGTCCGGCCCAACGCCCTGGAGCTCCAGCACGAACTCGACGTTCTCGAGCGCGGTCAGCACCGGCACGAGGTTGAACGCCTGGAAGACGAAGCCGATCGACCGGAGCCGCAGATCGCGCGCGCTCGCGTCGAGAGAGCGCCGCGATCTGCTGCCCGAGCACCATCAGCTCGCCGGATGTCGGCACGTCGAGGGCGCCCACGAGATTCAGGAGCGTCGTCTTGCCGCTTCCGGAAGGACCGACGAGCGCGAGGAACTCGCCCTCGCGAACGTCGAGGTCGACTCCGCGCAGCGCCCGCACCTCCTGACGGCCAACTTCGAAGACCTTCGTCACGCCGCGTGCGACGAGAATCGGCTCGCTCATCACGCCACCCGTAACGCGTCGGCGGGATCCGTCCTCGCCGCGAACCATGCCGGATACAGCGACGCGACGCACGGTCACGACAATCGCCACGGCGAGCACGTACCAGGCCGTCCACGAGCCAAAGTCGCCGTAAATGACCGGCTCGATGAGCACGCCCTGGAAGCTGTAGCTCGTCCCCATGTACCGGCTCAAATCGATGCCGCGCGTCGCCAGGCGCCACACGAACGGCAAGCCGAGCGCCAGGCCCAGCGCCGCACTCGCCAGGCCGATCGCGAGCGCCTCCTGCAGAAGCACCGCGACGATCGTGCGGCTGCGCATGCCGAGCGCCGACGAGCACCGCGAACTCCCGTCGGCGTTCGAGCACGGCGGCCAGCTGCGCGCTCGCGACGCCGAGCACGACGATGAGCAGGATGATGCCGCTCACGAGCCGCGACACGGCGTTGTCCTGCTCGAGATGTCCCTTGAACTCCGGGCTGATCTCGCCCCACGTCAACACCTCGTCACCGGCGGCGCACGGCCTGACTCAATGCGGCCTTCGACCGCGTCGGCGCGTTCCCAGTCCTCGAGGATGAGCGTGACCTCTCCGGCGCCGGTCAATCCGGTGAGCCGTTCGACGTCCGCGAGCACGCACCTGGCAGATCGTCGCGTCGATCTCGTCGCTGCCCGTGCGCACGATGCCGACGATCCGCAGCAGCGTGCTCTCGATATCTCCGCTCTTGCCGACGGCCGTCGCCAGGATCTCGTCGTCGAGTCCAGCGACGAGTCGATCGGCGATGGCCTGACCGATGACGACGGCGCCGGTGTCCGACGACCGAGATACCGGCCCTGCGCGCATCGTTGCGCACGAAACGGTACGTGCTCGGCTCGGTGCGCGGGTCGACGCCGACGATCTCCACGGGGACCACGTGCGTGCCCATGGCGAGCAGCGCCTGCGCCCGCGCCCGTGACCGTCACCGCCGCCACGCCTGAGAGCTCGCGAACCGCCGTCAACGTCAGCCTGCCGATTCGCCAGACGCAACCGCGGGTCCCGACGCTCGCGCCATCCGTCCGGCACGATGCGGACGTGCCCGGCGCCGGCGTAGGCGCCCATGCGCGCAAACAGTTCGTCGCGGCCTCTGTTCAGGCTCTCCATGAAGAGCGCCAGCGCGCAGCCGATGCCGATGCCCGACCACAGAGAGCACGGTCCGACGGGCATTGCGCCGGAGACTGCGAAACGCGTACGTCCAGGCGGTGCCCATCACGTGCCCCTCAACGCCTGCACGGGCTGCAGCCGGCTCGCGCGGAGCGCCGGCCATGTCGCGGCCAGGAGCGAGGTGACGCAGACGGCGGCGATCGCGCGGGCCACATCCACCACGCTGAGCGTCGGATAGAACCGGAGCGACCAGCGCAAGCCCGGCGAAGGACAGCTCGCTGGGTCCGCCACCCGCGAGCCAGGAGTAATCGATCCCGGTCCGATGCGTGACGACGACCAGCGCGATGCCGATCGACGTGCCGATGACGGCGCCGATCAGTCCGAGTGCAATCGATTCAGCGACGACGAGTCTCATGAGGCGAACAGGGTGTGTGCCCAGGGCGAGCAACATGCCGAATTCGCGCGTGCGCTCGAAGGTGGCCATCACCATCGTGTTCGCGACACCCGCGGCCGCCGCGATGAAGACCAGCACGAGCACGAGCGTGCCGGCCAGATCGGTAATCCGGACGAGCGTCACCATCTCTGGCGCGAGCGTCTGCCAATCGAGCACCTCGGCGTCGGCAAACGTCTCGGCGGCCGCAAGACGCCGCGCCAGCGCCGCCGACAGCTCCGGTCGTCGTGCGTGAATCACGATCTCGTGCGCCTCATCGGGCATCGCGAAGAGCGTCTGCGCCTCTGACAGCTCGATCAGGATGCCTTGCCGGTTGACGAGGTCGACGGACGTCGTCACCGGAGTCCTGACCGTGAACAGATCGTTGGCCAGCGATCCATCGACGCCTTGCCCCACGACCGCGACTTCATCACCGGCGCGCACGCCCATCAGCTCCGCCAACTGACGGCCGATGAACGCTTCCCGATCGCGGAGCGGCTCGGCAATATCGGTGAGCAGCCGCGCCGGACCGGATTCCGCGCGGCTATCGATGCCCATGACGATGACCGCGAAACCTTCTTCGCCGCGCGCCGCTAGCGCCGGGCGCGTAGACACGAGCGGTGGCCCCGGCGATATCGGGATCGCGGCGGAGTTCGGCGAGCCTGCGCGTCGACGCCGCGAAGCGTGCGATCCATCAGTTGGTCCTTGCGCCACTGCGGCGCATGCGCCTGGACGTGACCCAGCATCGGGCCAGTGATGGTCTCGACAATCCACTCACCATAGGCGCGAAGAATCGACGTGTAGGCGAGCACCAGCGTCACGGACAGTCCGATCGCGGCCAAGGCCAATGCCGTTCGGCGCCGGTTGCGCCACAGGTTCCGCCACGCCATGCGTACCGTGCTGCCAGTCCAATGCATGTCCGCCCTCAATTCCGCGTCTGTTCGAGTCTCGAGAGACTGAACGTGTCGTCGGGAAGCGGGATGTCGAACTGGACATCGAGATAGCGCATCTCGGTGCGCTGGCCGACCGAGTCGGTTGGTACGAGTGCAATGTGGGCAGGGAGCCTGCGGCCACCGAGCACCTTCACCTCATCGAAGTGCATGGTGCGCGCAAGACGACCCTTGCGGTCGTAGTGACGCTCCTCGACTGGCAGTCGCTCGTCGGAGACCAGCATCTCGATTCGGGCCCAGCGGCCCACGACGTCCGGTTTGACGTCGAGCACCAGCCACCAACCCGCCGGTGCGTCAGAGCGCCGGTCGATGCGCGCGGCGAAGTCCTTTCGAAGCGACGATTCCTTGACCAGGTCGTCGTTGGTGAAGTCCGTTCCCATCCACGAGCCGAGCATCGCCGCAGGGGGCACGCGAATCGTGCGGGCGATCTTGGGGAGATAGTTCCAGAGATTGTTGCCGACGCGGAGAGTCGCCGTGCCTGCCTCACGCGGCGGCGCCTCGATCAGGACGAGAACCTCCTCCTCGCCGCGGGTCCACGCCCGCAGACGCATGCTGCGGGTGCTGCGGGTGCTGGTGACGTCGATCTGGATGCGGGCGATGCTGCTCTTGGAGCGATACAGGTCGTCCAGGCGCTGGAGCAGAGTATCGACGTCGGGTGGGTCAGGGCCGGCTGCCCAGGGACGAGGCGCGCCCGCGCACACGAAAATCGCAGCCGCAACAAACACGAGACGGAGAGAGGGCACCATGAGTGGTTCGCAGGTCGGTCACGACCACCTCTCTCACTGCAAGACCGACGCCTTCACTGTGACCAGAGGCCCTTGACGGTCGCCGCCGTACCGGGAATCTCCGGATGCCTTCCGAGCTGAGTGGCATCGCTGCGTCGGATGCCCGGCGACCCGCCGACCAGACTGCCGACATTCCGCAAGGTGCTGACCCAGGCATTTTCGGCCTCACGCAGAGGGCCATTCCGACTTCGCCCGCGCCGGGGCTGCCTCCGCACCCGACAACTGACACTTCGAGGCCGGCATGCGTTCTGCTCTCTCATCCGGCGGCGTCCGACTGCATTCCGTGGAGGTGTCGATGAACGTCCTCAACCGGTGGTTGTACCGGGTTGGTGTTGGCCTGCTCGGGGCCCTCCTGGCGATTCAGCTGGTGCCGTACGGTCGCGACCACAGCAACCCGTCGCTGAGAAGCGAGCCGCTGTGGGATTCGCCGACGACCCGGGCATTGGCCAAGCAGGCGTGCTTCGACTGCCACAGCAACGAGACCGAGTGGCCCGCCTACGCGAGCATCGCGCCAGCATCGTGGCTCGTTCAGCACGACGTGGACGAAGGTCGCGCCGTCCTGAACTTTTCCGAGTGGCAGCGGCCACAGGAGGAGGCGAGCAAAGCGTCCGAAGAACTGCTGGAAGGTGAGATGCCGCCGGCAGCGTACCTGTTGATGCATGCGCACGCGCGCCTCAGCACGGCGGACCGCGACCGCCTCGCGCGTGGCCTGGCGAAGACCCTGGGCGGCACTCCGGAACAGGAGGCGCACGAGCGCGAGCGCTAGCGGGTGCGTGGGCGTCCCCGACGCGTGGTCGTCCGTCATGAACGTGGCGAGTCCATCCATCGCAGTGCGGCAAAGCTCCGGTTCCCCGCCACGCCGGTGGTGGCCAAGTACTACTGCGCGCGCATCGATCATCGCTGCCCTTGCGGTGGCCGGTATCGTCGCGCATCTGGCATTGCGCTGGGGCAGCGATACGTCGCCGGCCGCACGCGACCTGCCGTTGTACGTCGTGCTCGCAGCCGGCGGTGTACCGCTCGTGCTGTCTCTCGCGCTCAAGCTCGTTCGGCGCCAGTTCGGCTCCGATCTGCTGGCCGGCATCTCCATCGTCGCCGCGGTGCTGCTCGAGGAGTACCTCGCCGGCGCGTTTGTCGTGTTGATGCTGTCGGGCGGGGAAGCCCTCGAGGCGTTCGCGCTCGGACGCGCGTCCTCGGTGCTGCAGGCGCTCGCGCGTCGAATGCCCCTCGTCGCACATCGCCGCGCCAATCGGCAGGTCATCGAGGTGCCGCTGGACGACGTGCGCATCGGCGACGAGCTGATCGTGTACCCGCATGAGATCTGCCCGGTCGATGGCGTCGTCATCGACGGCCACGGCGTCATGGACGAGTCGTATCTCACCGGCGAGCCGTTCATGATGCCGAAGGCACCTGGATCCGAGGTGTTCTCCGGCGCCATCAACGGCGAGAACGCGTTGACGTTGCGGGCAGGTCGGTTGGCGGTTGACTCGCGCTATGCCCGCATCATGAACGTCATGCGCGACTCGGAGCAACGGCGTCCGCAGCTCCGCCGGCTGGGTGATCAACTGGGTGCGTGGTATACACCAATCGCGCTGGCGCTCGCGATTGCGGCCTGGATGTGGAGCGGCGAGCCGGTGCGATTCCTGGCCGTGCTCGTCGTGGCGACGCCGTGTCCGCTGCTCATTGGCATCCCGGTGGCCATCATCGGCGCCATTTCGCTCGCGGCGAAGCGAAGCATCATCATTCGCGATCCGGCGGTCCTGGAGCGCATCGACGGATGCCGCACGATCGTCCTCGACAAGACGGGCACGTTGACGTACGGGGAACCCACCCTGACCGACCGTTTGCCCGCCCCAGGCATGGACGATGCGCTGGCGCTGCAGTCCGCCGCGAGCGTGGAACGATACTCGAAGCATCCGTTGGCCAGACCCATCCTCGAAGCGGCAGCGCGGGAGCGTCTTGTGCTGCTCGACGCGAGCGCGGTTCGTGAGCGACCAGGCGAAGGCCTGGAGGGCGAGGTCGACGGCCGACAGGTGCGCATCATCGGGCGCCGCCAGGCCGAGGCGGCGGGACACGCCGATGCGCTGCCGCCAGTGTCAACGGGCCTCGAATGCGTGATCCTGGTCGACGGCCGGTATGCCGCGACGTACCGGTTCCATGACGCTCCGCGCGCAGACAGCCGATCGTTTATCAGGCACCTTGGGCCTCGGCACCAACTCGAGCGCATCCTGCTCGTCTCAGGCGATCGGGAGAGTGAAGTGCGGTACCTCGCGGAACAAGTCGGCATCGACGAGGTCTACGCGGGACGGACGCCCGAGGAGAAGGTCGCCATCACCCGTCGAGGAAACCAGTCGCGCCCCCACCTTGTTCATTGGCGACGGCATCAATGACGCGCCGGCACTGGTGACGGCCACAGTCGGACTGGCGTTCGGTCATCAGAGCGAGATCACGGCCGAAGCGGCTGGCGCGGTCATCATGGACACCTCACTGAAACGTGTCGATGAACTGTTTCACCTTGCGCGGCGTATGCGGCGGATTGCGCTTCAAAGCGCCGTGGGCGGGATGGCGCTGAGCATCGTCGGGATGTTGATCGCCTTCGGCGGCTGGCTACCGCCAGTCGGCGGCGCCATCTTCCAGGAGGTCATCGATCTGGCAGCGGTACTCAATGCGTTGCGCGCCGCCGTTCCCGGGGGCGAGCTCAGCGACTATTGAAGCCCGTTTCTCGCGCCGAAATCCCGCCGCAGCCGGTGGGCCTGGGGCGGCCGCGTGGTCACGCGCCCGCACTAGCGGCGCGCGGAGCGCGCCCTAGAACGACTACCGCGGAGCTGACCACTGCACGCGCGGGGCGACTTTCAGTCGCGCGCGGAGTCTACCGCCTTTCAGGCGGTAGTCGTTCAATCTCGAGACGCTGCGGGATATTCCGCAGGAGTGGCGGATTCCTGCAGGCCCGGCCCAGGCGCCCCAGGCGACTGCTGACCTACCTCCCACTGACCCGAGCTCCCACGTCAGTTTGCACGCAGATTCGGAACCATCCTGGTCGGGCCTGACGGAGAACGGCCGCCAACGAAGCGAGATCCTGCCGCCGTGCTCGGCCGCGTCCAGCTGCTCCGGCCGGCTTCGCCCGCGCGTGGAGTCTGGCGGGATTGGCGATCATCGTGTCCCGATGGCGTCATTTGTCTGCGGCGTGTCGGGCTGCGGCGCGAGTCGTCCGGCCAGGTAGCCAACGGTGCCTTCGAGCGTGGAGAGGCGCGGGTAGTCGGCCTCGGGGATCTCGACGCGTAGGCGATCGCCGAGCGACAGGACGAAATTGAGGAAATCCATCGAGTCGAGATCGAGCTGATCGCGAAAGCTGGCGTTGGCGTCAATCGATGCCGGGTTGATTTCCGGTGCAATCCGCGTCAGCGCGTCGATGACCACCTGCCTGATCTCATATGACGTCATAGTTTCTCCGGTGCCTGTAACAACCTGTCGATGGCCGACAACAGCACACCGCCACGGTGACCATCGGTGGCGCGATGATCGCCCGACAACGTGGCGGTGACCAGCGGCCGGACTTCGATCTTGTTCCCGACGACCCACGGGCGGTCGACAATCCTGCCGAACCCGACGAGCGCGACCTGGGGCGGGTAGATGATGCCGAAGGTGGATTCCACGCCCTGCTCGCCGAGATTCGTGACGGTGATCGTGGGATCCGCCAGCTCGGAGCTCTTGAGCGAGCCGGCGCGCGCGCGTGCGACGAGATCCTGGAGCTGGCGCATTAACGTCGTGAGGGTCAACGTATCGGTATCGTGAATGGCGGGCGCGACCAGGCCGCCACCCCGAAGCGAGATGGCGACACCAATGTGGATCCCGGTGCCCTTACGGAGGCCGTTGTCGGTCCAGTAGCCATTCAGCTCGGGCACGTCTCGCAGGGCCAGCGCGACCGCTTTGATCAGCAGCGCGGCCGGCAGCAGCCGTTCGGCCATGGTGCGGCGCTGATTCTCGGTACGCAGCCAACTCACCGCTGTGCTCAGGTCGATGGTCGTCGACAGGTAGTAGTGCGGAATCTCGCGCTTCGATCGGGTCATTGCTGCCGCGATCGCTCCACGCATCGCCATGAGGCGATCGGCTGGCGGTGTGCCCCCAGTCGGCGCAGCAGCCTTCGCCGCCGCCGCCGCGCGTTCGACATCGTCGCGCGTGACCGCACCTTGGGCTCCGGTCCCGGTGATGTTGGCCAGGTCGACTCCGAGATCGGCGGCGACTGTGCGGGCCATCGGCGAGATTCGTGCGCGACTCGCCCGGTCGAGAGACGCCGTGACCGGTGAGGACGGCGCTGTTGCTGCGGGTGGACGCGGAGACGGGGCAACGGTGGGTTGTGCGGACTGAGGTTCGGGTGCGGTCCCACGAATGATGGCGAGCACCGTCCCGACCGGCACCTTCTGCCCGGGCTCGATCGTCGTTTTGTCGAGCACGCCGTCCTCGAACACTTCGATCTCGATCGCGCCCTTTTCCGTGTCGACGACAGCAATGATGTCGCCGCGCTTGACGGCGTCGCCCGGATGCTTCAGCCATTCGACGAGGGTGCCGGCTTCCATGTCGGCGCCAAGCGATGGCATCCGGAATTCAGACACGGCGGGCGACCAGCTCGGAGGCAGCGGCGACGATCGCCGGCGGTTGGGGCAGGGCGGCATCCTCGAGATGCTTGGGATAGGGAATCGGCACTTCGGCCGTGCAGACGCGGGCGAGCGGGGCATCGAGATCGTAGAAGGCCTGCTCGACCATACGCGCCATGATTTCGGCGGACAGGCTCCCGCTCTTCCAGCCTTCGTCGACGATGACGGCCCGATGGGTCTTCTTGATGGATGTCAGGATTGTCGCCATGTCGAGCGGCCGTAAGGTACGAAGATCGATGACTTCCGCGTCGACGCCGTCCGCGGCCAAGGTGAGGGCGGCCTCCAGCGTCTTGTGGAGCGTCCCACCGTAGGTGATCAAGCTGACATCGGTGCCCGTCCGCCGGACCACCGCCCGATCGATGTCCACGGGACCGGCAGCGTCAGCCAGCGTCCCTTCCATGTTGTACAGCGTCTGGTGCTCGAAGATCAGCACCGGGTCCGGATCCTGCAGGGCCGTCCAGAGCATGCCGCGTGCGTCCTCGAGCGTGGCGGGCGCGACGATGCGAATGCCCGGAATGTGGGCGTACCAGCCTTCGAGGCTGTGCGCGTGTTGAGCCGCGAGCTGGCGGCCGGCGCCCGTGGCCATGCGAATCACCAACGGAATACTGAACTGACCGCCGGACATATGGCGGAGGGTCGCCGCGTTGTTGACGATCTGATCGAGTGCCAGCAGGCTGAAGTTGACGGTCATCACCTCGACGATCGGCCGCATTCCGCCGAGCGCGGCGCCGATCCCGGCACCGACAAAGGTGGACTCCGACAGCGGCGTGTCGCGAATGCGATCCGGGCCGAACTCCTCGAGGAGTCCCTTGCTGACCGCGTACGAACCGCCGTATGCGCCGACATCCTCGCCCATCAGGAACACCCGCGCATCCTTGATGAGGGCTTCGCGCAGGGCGGTGCGAATGGCTTCGCGATAGGTCGTGGTAGCACACGTTCGGGAATAGTCGACGAGATTGGGCGTGACGGCCCAATCACTCGGTGTCTTGGCGATCGGCGACCATCGCGCGCCGACGCTTGAAATCGCGGATTCAGCCATCTGCCTGGAGGCCGGTCGCTGCCGGTTTTTCGGCACCCGAGCGCATGCTCGTGGCCTGTGAACCCTGTCTTGCGAGGACCATGCCTGGCTCGCCCCCTGGAATCGCTCTTGCCTCGATGCGCGATGAGCATGCCCTTGCCTGTGGGAACGATTGACGCCAAGCCAGCGAGCGTAGAGCGGTCGGACTCCGACGCCGCATCACCGGCCGTCGCGTTCGAAAACGTGTCGTTCGCCTTCGACGACCACGTCGTGCTCCGCGAGATGAGCTTTGCCGTGGCAAAGGGCAGCACGACGATTCTGCTCGGCCCCAGCGGCGCCGGGAAGTCGGTCGTGCTGAAGCTCATCCTCGGACTGCTTCGCCCCGACTCGGGCAGAATCTTCGTCAACGGTGAGCGCATCGACACGATGGCCGAGCGCGAGCTCGCCCGGGTCCGGGCGGACATCGGCATGCTGTTCCAGGAGAGCGCGCTCTTTGATTCGCTGACGGTGGCGGAGAACGTCGGCTACCGGCTCTACGAGGAAACCGACATGCCGAAGGAGCAGGTGCGCCGGCGTGTCGAGGAGGTCCTGGGATTCATTGGCCTCGAAGACTACATCGACCGGATGCCGTCCGAACTGTCAGGCGGGCAGCGGCGTCGCGTGGCGGTCGCGCGCGCGATGGCCGCGAAACCCAGCCTGCTCCTGCTCGACGATCCGACATCAGGGCTCGATCCCATCACTGCGACAACGATCGATGATGAAATCGTGAAGCTGCGTGACTTGGAACACGTGACGTCCATTGCCGTGACGCACCAGATTCGTGACGCCTTCTATGTCGCCGCGCACGAGGCCGTCCGCACCGGCGATCGCGTGCGGATCACGCCCGCCGACGAGACCAAGACCGGGCGCGCCACGTTCATGGTGCTGCACGACGGACAGATTCAGTTCGAGGGGAGTGCGGCCGCGCTGCGCGCGTCGAAAAACGCGTACTTGAAGGAATTCCTCTTCATGACGCTCCCGCCGTGGTGACGGGGTGTGGGCATGCACGTCATCGTCAACGGCCGGGCGCATAGTTGTGAGGCGGGCTCGTCGATCCTGGATGTCCTTCGACAGATCGGGATCGAGATCCCGACTCTCTGCCACGACGATCGCCTGCAGCCGACTGGAGAGTGTCGGTCCTGCCTGGTCGGCCTGACGGATCGGACACGACTCGTCCCCGCCTGTGCGACGACGGTCGAGGACGGCATGGCGATCGAAACGCACACGCCGGAGCTGAACGACCACCGCCGAACACTGATGCAGATGCTGGCGTGGCGTTATCCCGCGGCCGCGGTCGAGCAGTTTCCGGACAAGCCGTTCCACCGCGTGCTGCGCGCCTATGGGCTGGTGGGTGACGCGCGCGGCGTGGCCGACACCGAGCGCTGCGATCACTCACATCCGTATCTGGCCGTCGATATGTCGCGCTGCATCGATTGCTCGCGCTGCGTCCGCATCTGCAACGACGTCCAGGGGCAGCGGGTGTGGCATGTGCGCGAGCGCGGGTTGGAGACGTCCGTCGTGCCGGATGGTCCCAGCCTGCGCGAGAGCTCGTGCGTCGGGTGTGGCGCGTGTGTGGACACCTGTCCGACGGGCGCGCTGGAAGACGCCGGCGCCTCACCGTTGCTGATGCCGTCGCAGTGGACGCGCACGACCTGTCCGTATTGTGGCGTCGGGTGCGAGATGCATGTGGGCACTCGGGACGCCCGTCTCGTGGCGGTTCGACCCGCGCTCGACGCGCCGGTGAACAAGGGGCATCTTTGCGTGAAGGGCCGCTACGCGTTCGGCTTCGTCCACGCGGATGATCGGATCACGCAGCCGCTCATCCGGGAACGCGATCGGTGGCGGCGCGCTTCATGGACGGAAGCCCGCGCCTTTGTCGCGAGCCGGTTGCAGGATCTCGTCGACCGCTACGGCCCACACAGTATCGGCGTGCTCGGCTCGGCGCGGGCGACGAACGAAGACAACTACGTGGCCCAGAAGTTCGCGCGGACCGTCATCGGCTCGAACAACGTCGATTGCTGCGCGCGGGTGTGCCATGCGCCCAGCGCCGCGGCACTCAAGCGCGTGCTCGGGGCAGGCCTGGCGACGAATTCGTTCGACGACATCGAGCGTGCCCGAACGATCCTGGTGTGCGGCGCCAACGCCACAGAAGATCATCCCGTCGTCGGCGCACGCATCCGACAGGCCGCGCGTCGAGGTGCGCGGTTGATTGTCATCGATCCACGGCGGATTGAGTTGACGGCGGACGCCACCTGTCATCTCGCGCTCAAGCCTGGAACGAACGTCGCGCTCCTCAATGCGATGGCGCAGGTCATCGTCACCGAGGGCTTGTGCGATCGGGACTTCTTGCACGGACGCGTCGATGGACTCGACGCGTTCACCCGCTTTGTCGAAGCGTGGACGCCCGCTCGTGCCGGGGCGATCTGCGGCGTTGACGCGGATGCGATCCGCGTCGCGGCTCGACTGTACGCGACACAAGGACCCGCGATGACGCTTTCACGGCCTCGGGCTGACCGAGCACGTGCAAGGGACGGACGGCGTCATGGCGTTGATTAACCTGGCATTGCTCACCGGCAATCTCGGGAAGCCAGGCAGCGGAGTCAATCCGCTGCGTGGGCAGAACAACGTTCAGGGCGCGGCGCACATGGGCTGTGAGCCCGACTCGCTGCCGGGATCGATTCCTCTCGAAGAGGGGCGTCCGCTGTTCGAGCAGCGATGGGGGATGCCGCTGCCAAAGACGCGCGGCCTGAATTTGCTCCAGATGATGGATGCCGCATCCACCGGGCACCTCAAGGGGCTCTGGGCGATCGGCTATGACGTCTTCATGACGAACCCGAACGCGAACGAGACCGCGAAGGCGCTGCGGGCGCTGGACTTTGTCCTCGTCCAGGACCTGTTTCTGAACGAGACCGCACGCGAGTTCGGCACCGTCTTCCTGCCCGCGTGTTCGTCGTTCGAGAAAGACGGGACGTTCATGAACGGGGAACGGCGCATCCAGCGGGTCCGCGCCGCGTTGCGGCCGGTGGGCGGATCGAAGCCAGACTGGCAGATCGTTGCGGAGATTGCCCGCGCGATGGGCCACGATGGATTCGCCTTC
Organism: uncultured Acidobacteriota bacterium; assembly: GCA_963825245.1. Taxonomy (GTDB): domain Bacteria; phylum Acidobacteriota; class Vicinamibacteria; order Vicinamibacterales; family CAVVIG01; genus CAVREM01. The sequence goes on along the minus strand of CAWGSJ010000001.1, from coordinate 1,532,770 downwards.
AGGAATTCGGAAGAGATTTGGGACGAAATCAGGTCGCTCTGTCCAGGAGCGCGCGGGATGACGTATGCGCGACTCGACCGGGCTGGCCTCCAGTGGCCGTGCCCGTCCGAGGGTCACGCGGGCACTGCGATGCTGCACACGCATGAGTTCGGTCATGGTGCCCGCGCGACCCTGCAGTGCGGTGAGTACCGCCCAACATCGGAACAGACAACACCGCAGTACCCGTTTCTCCTGATCACTGGTCGATCGCTTTACCAGTTCAACGCCGGCACGATGACCGCCCGGACGCGCAACAACGAGCTTCGCCCAGGTGATGTCCTGGATGTCTCGCCCGACGATGCCATCAGAGCGGGCGTGCATGATGGCGAGCGTGTACGCATAGTGAGCCAGTACGGCGCGGCCGTGCTGCCGATACGGGTGTGCGCGGAGGTAGCGCGTGGTCAGCTGTTCGCGACCTTTCAGACGAAAGAGTTCCTCGTCAACGCCCTCACCGGCGCGAACCGAGACGGCGTGACCGCCACCCCCGAGTACAAAGTCACTGCGGTGCGGCTGGAACCCTGGCTTTGAAGACGGCGGCCGCCGTCTGAAGGTCGTGGCAGGACGGCGTCTCGTGAGCGGGGTCAGCCGTCCAACCGGACCACCAGAGGCAGAGTCCCGACTTCCCGGCACGTGCCGCCGCAATCTCGGAAGAAATCGGCGTGATCGGATGCCTGCAGGGCGTGACGAGTGGTATCGCGATTGCGTCAGTGAAGACTTGACGGAGGATGCCTCATGCCCGGCATGTCTGCGATCCATGAGTTCTTGCGCGAAGCGCACGTGCCCTACACGGTCGTGCCGCACCGGCCCGCGTTTACGGCCCAGGAAGAAGCGGCCGCCACACACGTCCCAGGGCGCGACTGGGCCAAGGTGGTCATCTGCTTTGTAGACGGCGAACCCGTCGAGGCCGTCTTGCCCGCTCCGTCGATTGTGAATTTCGATCAGCTCCTGGCACTCGCCGGTGGAGATGCGATCCGCCTCGCCGGTGAAGAGGAACTGCGGCGGTTGTTCCCTGATTGCGAGGTCGGCGCGATGCCGCCGTTCGGCCCGCTATACGGGCAGACGGTATTCGTCGACGCGGCTCTCGCATCAGAACCGGAGATCGTGTTCAACGCCGGCACGCATCGCGATGCCATTGCCATGCGTTGGAACGACTTCGTGAAGATGGTGAATCCGATCGTCGGCCATTTTGCGGATCCACCGTTCGACGGCGACGCCGCATATCGGCTCTCGTACCGGGAGTAGACGGGAGAGCCCGCCATGCGCTTTCGCGATCGCCGTGATGCCGGAGGTCAGCTTGCTGACAAGCTGACCACGTACGCGGGACGGTCGGACGTCGTCGTGCTCGGCCTGCCGCGAGGTGGCATTCCCGTGGCACACGAAGTGGCGACGCGACTGAAGGCGCCGCTCGACGTGTTCCTCGTGCGTAAGCTCGGCGTCCCTGGGCATCCGGAGTTGGCGATGGGCGCCATCGCCGAGGGAGGGATAGAGGTCCTCAGTCGTGATCTGATTCGCGATCTGGGGATTCCGCGGGTGCTCATCGAACAGGTCGCGGTGCGCGAACGGCTGGAACTCGAACGGCGCGACACGCTGTATCGAGGCTCGCGTCGCCCTGCCATCGTGCGGGATCGAACGGTCATTCTCGTGGACGACGGGCTCGCGACTGGATCGACGATGGAGGCCGCGATCCTGGCGCTCAAGCAGCAGCATCCCGCCCGCCTCGTGGTGGCGGTGCCGGTCGGCGCGCACGAAACCTGTGAGCGGCTTCGCCGGATGGCTGACGAGGTCGTCTGTGTCGCGACACCCGAGCCATTCAATGCCGTAGGCCTTTGGTACGAGGCGTTCTCGCAGACGACCGATGAAGAAGTGAGACGGCTGCTCGCAGCCGGCGCCCGGCCGACACCGGTGAGTCCACAGCCGTCACAAAAGACCGACCTCGTGAGCCTTGTTCGCGAGCGCGCGATTCCACTCAAAGGCGACCCGTGCCAGTACGACGCCTTGATCGATGGCATCGGTGATGCGCGTGTCGTCCTGTTAGGCGAGGCGACGCACGGCACACACGAGTTCTATCGGGAGCGGGCATTCATTACGCGGCGGTTGATCAGCGAGAAAGGGTTCACCGCCGTCGCGGTTGAAGCCGATTGGCCTGACGCGTACCGCATCAATCACTTTGTCCGCGGGGAAAGCGCCGACGAGGAAGCCGTGCAGGCGCTCGCGGACTTCGGTCGCTTCCCGACGTGGATGTGGCGCAACGCCGACGTCCTGGACTTCATTGGCTGGCTTCGCACGCACAATGAGACGCAAGCGGTAGACAAGCGGGCCGGCTTCTATGGTCTCGACCTGTACAGCCTGCGTGCCTCGATGGAAGCGGTGCTGCGCTATCTCGACAAGGTCGATCCTGACGCCGCCCGCCGCGCCCGCCGCCGCTACGGCTGTTTCGATCAGTTTGGGGAGGAAATGCAGGAGTACGGCTATGCGGCCAGCTTCGGCCTCCATCCCTCATGCGAACGCGAAGTCGTCACCCAACTCATCGAGCTCCATCGTCAGCGCGCGGAGTACGCCAGTCGCGATGGCCGCGTCGCGGCCGATGACTACTTCTACGCCGAGCAGAATGCACGGCTCGTGAAGAACGCGGAAGAGTACTACCGGACGATGTTTCGTGGGCGGGACGAGTCGTGGAACCTGCGGGACCGGCACATGGTCGACACCCTCGAGGAGCTCCGCCGCTTTCTCGGTCGCACCCGGCCCGAGCCGCGCATTGTCGTCTGGGCTCACAACTCGCACTTGGGCGACGCGCGAGCAACGGAAATGAGCGAGCGCGGCGAGTTGAACGTCGGACAACTGGTCCGTGAACGGTATGGGGCGTCGGCCGTCCTCGTCGGGTTCACGACGTTCACTGGCACCGTGACGGCCGCGTCGGAATGGGACGGGCCCGCGCACCGGAAGCACGTCAGGCCTGCGCTGGCCGGCAGCTACGAACGGCTGTTTCATGAGGTCCAGTTGCCACGATTCCTGGTGCCGCTGCGGACCGATCTCGAGCTGTCGTCCGCGCTGGCGGTGCCTCGCCTGGAACGGGCGATTGGCGTGCTGTACTTGCCCGAAACTGAACGAGCCAGCCATTACTTCCACGCGCGGCTGTCCGAACAGTTCGACTTCGTCCTGCATTTCGACGAGACGCGAGCACTCGAGCCGCTCGAACGATGTGCGCTCTGGGAGGCGGGCGAAGTGGCCGAGACGTTCCCCTCTGGTCTGTAGGGACAACTCCGCGTGCTCCTGAAACCGCTCGGGCGGTGAGATGAAGCGAGGTGCGCGATGGCACGTCAGAAGCACTCGGAGGCCGCAAGCATCCCGGTGGTCGTGCCGATCGATCGGCCAGTCGTTGTCAGGCGATCTGGGGATGCCGCCCAATCCGCACGGGATTGTGCTGTTCGCGCATGGCAGCGGAAGCAGCCGGCACAGCCCGCGGAATCAGTTCGTCGCGCGGACCCTGGAGCGGCGGAGCCTGGCCACCCTGGTCATCGACTTGCTGACGCCGCGAGAGGAGGCTCTGGATAATCGGACCGCCGAGTATCGGTTCGACATTCCGATGCTCGCCGATCGGCTCGTCACGATCGTCGACTGGCTGCGTCGGCGAGCGCCACTGCCGATCGGCCTGTTTGGCGCCAGCACCGGCGCGGGTGCGGCGTTGATTGCGGCGGCCGACCGGCCCCGCGAGATCGCTGCCGTCGTGTCCCGCGGGGGCCGGCCCGATCTGGCCGGCGCGGCCCTCGCCAGGGTCACCGCCCCGACGCTCCTGATTGTCGGCGGCTTCGATACGCCCGTCATCCAATTGAACCGCGATGCGATGACGCAGCTGCCGGGAGAGGTCAAGCTCGAGATCGTGCCGGGCGCGACGCATCTGTTCGAAGAGCCCGGCACGCTGGAGCGCGTCGCGAAGCTCGCGGGCACGTGGTTCGAACACCATCTGCAACCGGCGATGGCGACACACCGTCTGTGAGGTCGTGACATGACGATCACACGCCTGCTGTGCCCAACCGATCTGTCGCAAGCGTCCGACCACGCGGCTGAGTTGGCGATCATTGTGGCCGGCTACTACAAGGCAGGTATCACGGCGCTCCACGTGGTCAGCCCGATCCTGACGGTTCCGGGGTTCGCGACGCCGGTTCAAGATGAATTGATCGAAGAGAGCGAGATGGACCGTCTTCGAACGGCAGTGGCGACACAATTCGGTGCGCCTAGCGGCCATGCGATCCGGCTGGACGTCTCGATCGAGGTGGGTCGGCCCTCCAGCCGTATTCTCGAACGGGCCGTCAGCCTCGCTGCGGATCTGATTGTGATGGGGACGCACGGCGCAAGCGGTTTCGAACACCTGGTGCTGGGATCGGTGACGGAGAAAGTGTTGCGGAAGGCCAGCTGTCCTGTGCTCACGGTCCCGCCGGCCGCGCAAGCGACCTCTCGCTTGCCGTTCCGACACGTTCTCTGCGCAATTGATTTCTCCGATTCCTCGTTAGCGGCGCTCCCGTTGGCCGTGTCGCTGGCGACGGAATCCGACGCCGCATTGACGCTGCTGCATGTACTCGAGTGGCCGTGGGAAGAGCCTCCCCCTCCAGTGATCGAGGAGCTTCCGTGCGAGCAAGGATTCGCCCTGGCCGAGTTCCGCCGGTACTCCGAAGGGAGCGCCAAGAAGCGGCTGGAGTCACTGATTCCCGACTCGCTTCCCACATCTCATGTCACCACGAGGCTCAGAAACGGCAAACCTTACTTACAAATCCTGCAGATCGCTGCGGAGGAACAGACGGACCTGATCGTCATCGGCGTACAGGGTCGCAACCCGGTCGACCTGGCCCTGTTCGGATCGACGACGAATCAAGTCGTGCGGCGAGCCACATGTCCGGTGCTGACGTGGCGCCGATAGAGGAGACAGACGCACGAAACCGATTCGCAACCGGAAATCCGGCATCTGAGCGCCCTTCGAATCCGGCCGGGATCTTGGGGACATGAGCTACGACGCCATCACGACACGCCTCTGAGCGCCGAGGTCTGCTTTCGCCGGATGCGGACGACCAACGTCTCCGTCGATCAACCGCGCATACGCCCCGTCCGATCTGACGCACAAGAACTTCGCTTCCACGAGTGCATCAAGGACCCGCTTGCAGAGCGTCCGCTCGACCCCGCAGAGCCGCTGCGCCTGTTCAAGGGTCAGTCGCAAGCCGGGCATTTCCAAATACTCGCCGCGGATACGCGTCACGAGTGCATTGTGTGGCATGTCAAGCTCTCCGATCGTCACGCGGCGGCGGACGTCGATGTCCCTCGCAGTTCGTGCTCCGCCTGCAACCAGTCATCAATGTCATGGCCGTGTTCGCATCCACGTGCCAGGTAAAGCTGATAGGCGCGACGGGCAACGTTGTCAGTCCCAGCGGTCACGGGTTGCCCGGTTGGCTTCGGGGACCGGTCGGCCGCGATTGCGGCTCTCTCGTCTGTCTTGGCTCTTGGCATTGTGAAATCCCTCCGTCAGGGCACCAACCTGGTCGAGCCGGAGTGCATGAAGGCTCCGCCGACCCGACGCAGGAAAGCTGCATCGACCAAAGCGATCAACAACGCCTCGCACTCGGTCCGCTCGAGCTGCCACAAATCCTGGGCTTCTTCAAGCGTGAGGCGGAACTCTGGCGTTTGAAGGTACTTGTTCCGAATGCGCCGTAGGACCGCATCGATGCGCGTCAATGCGGGCGGGGCAGATCGTTGCGGCCCCGGCAACTGGTACAATTGCGCCATCGTCGACTCTGTTCGCCGAATGGGTCCGCGACTCACGCCGTTGTCGCCTCGGGCGTGCGGGCGGCTTCTGCCGGCGGTGCCGCCGGCAGGACGTGAAACGTCTGCCCAGTCGCAAGCCGCGCTATCCCCCGGTCATAGGCCGCCCAATCGAGCGGCTGCCCGATCCGTGCCCGCCAGTCGATCACCGCCCGCACGGCCCGCAACTCGTCCACTTCAAGCCAAATGTAGGGCATCGCTCCCTCCTCGCGCACGGCCCCGAGAGTCGTCGCGCCGCTATCGCGGGGACTGTCTCGGGTAGAAAACAGCTGAGCCAAGTTGCTATACGGCGGATTCCGTATCTTCAGGAGGGAGTGCGAATCGCCTAGGCCGCTTGTCGAGCGCTATGGACGTCTTCTGCCCGGGCGGTCACGGCTCGATGATGCGGTTCCGAATCGCATACCGCACGAGCTCACTCTCTGGAGGCGCCGCTCGGAAAGTGATCCACTCCGAGGGCGGTTCATTCTACGTTCTTCTCCTCTCAAAGACAGGGATTGGCTTGTGGGAATGTGGGAATCTCGCGTTCTGGGCGAGATTTCCAAGCTCCTGTGGGAATCATTCTGTGATTTCCGCAGGAGCGTCATTTCCACAGCCGCGCGTTTCGTCGTGATCACCTCCTCCGCAGTTGAAATCAGGGGATGTCGGGCATCACCAGATCACCACCCTCACTGAGCCGCCTGCCGCATCGCCAGCGCTCGGTCGAGGCTGACCTTTAGCCGGATTGTTGATTTGGAGAGGAGTCGACGATGGACGTCATTCTGTACCTCGTTGATCCTGACGGCAAGGTGTACGTCAAGCTTGGAGGGGAGTCTTTTGCTGATGTCGCTCGCGAGTTAGGCCTGACCGAGAGCAAGTGTCAGGAATACCGGTTCGACTTTTCGAGCCGTCGATTGATCGTTGAGCGAGCGACGCCGGCAAGTGCCCTCGCCGTTCAGGAGGACGTCACCCGACGAGTCGGGAGTCCGGACCGGCTGATGAAGTTCGCTGAACAAGGTCACCTGCCGAAGCACGTCCTTGTCAATCTCTTGAGCATCGACCAACGGCAGCCCTCCCTCAAAGCCTGCGCGCAGGTCGAACGACGGTATACCGAGGCGTGCAGGGCTACGAACGAACCGTGCCTGGAATCGGGATGTTCCGTTGGGGGGAGGACGAGATCTGCCTCCAACCGCTCGTGAACGCAGGCATCGAGTATCAGCAGGCCTGCGCGGCGGAGTGGATCAAACTGTTCCGCGTGTCGAGGAACCGGATCGACGCGTGGAAGAACTAGCGTTCATGATCGAGATCCGCAGCGCTCGTCCCACGGTCAGTGGCGTACGCCTTCAAGGCGTACTCTTCCACCATGCGATGACTATTGAAGAACGAACCGTTCAACCCGATCGCATGCCGCATCACGTCCGTGTAGCCGTCGCGATGCTGATGAAAGAGCGGCAGGATCGCGTGCTCCAGCTTGTCGTACATCGACGAGGCGTCCGCGGCGTTCCGGTCGCCCGGTGAGGATGGCCCATCGTTCCCGATGGCCCATCCCGTGACCCCTTCGATGCACCCCTCGATCCACCAACCGTCGAGCACGCTGAGGCTAGGGACGCCATTGATCGCCGCCTTCATCCCGCTGGTGCCCGACGCTTCGAGCGGTGGGTGAGGGGTGTTCAGCCACAGGTCGACGCCCGATGTGAGCAGCCTGCCGAGCGCCATGTCGTGGTTCTGCAAGTAGACGATGGCGATCTGTGAACCGGCGGCGACCTTGGCCTTGAAGACGCGCTCGATCACCTGCCTGCCCGCCTCGTCGCGAGGGTGAGCTTTGCCGGCGTAGACGATTTGCAGCGGTCCAGCCGCCGCGGCGAGGCGTTTCAGGCGCTCGATGTCAGAGAAGAGCAGGTCCGCTCGCTTGTACGCGGCCGCGCGACGGGCGAAGCCGATGGTGAAGGCGTTCAGATCAAATCGTGCTCCAGTATCGTTGGCAATCCGCTCGATCAAGCGCCTTTTGGCGCCGATGTGTGCCTGCCAGATTTCCTCGCGCGGAATGCTCAGCGCATAGCGGAGGCTGAAATTGTCCAGCCGCCAGCTGGGGATATGCCGATCGAACAACGCGTGAAATTCATCGGCCGTCCAGGTGGCTGCATGGACGCCGTTCGTGATCGCATCGATGGTGTATCCGCCGAACATGGCTCGCGACACTTCGCCGTGCCGCATCGTGACGCCATTGACGTAATGACTGAAGTTCAGAGCCAGATAGGTCAGGTTGAGCATGCCTTCGTGACAGCACAGATGCTGGAGCGCGAACATCGGGCTCTCGCCGAGAATCCGACGCGCCTCGTCCATCGAGAACCGATCGTGGCCGGCGGGCACGGGCGTGTGGGTAGTGAAGACGCATTGTTGGCGAACCGTCACCACGTCCTCCGGCGAGACGGCGGTGCGGCCGGCCGCGTGCGCCTGTTCGAGGAGCAGCTCCATCACGAGCAGACTCGAGTGCCCTTCGTTCATGTGGAAGCGGTCGATCTCTCGGTAGCCGAGCGCCCGCAGCATACGGACGCCGCCGATGCCCAGCACGATTTCCTGACACAGCCGATATCGCTCGTCGCCGCCGTAGAGGACATCGGTGAATGTGCGATCGCCCGCGGCATTCTCAGGGAGGTCACTGTCCAGGAAGTAGATCGGGACCTCGCCTTCGGTGCCCTTGATCTCGTAACGCCAGCAGCGGAGGTGGAGGGTTCGGCCTTCAATAGTGATGCTGACTCGCGCAGGCTGCTCGGTCAGGAATTGCTGGACGTCCCAGGGATCGGCTTCCTCGATCTGTCGTCCGCTCCCCTCGAGCCGCTGGCGGAAGTATCCCTTGCGGTGGAGCAGTGTGACGCCGACCATCGGTACGCCGGCATCAGCGGCCGATCGCAGCGTGTCCCCGGCGAGGACACCAAGGCCGCCAGCATACGTCGGCATCTCGGCGCGCACGCCGATCTCCATCGAGAAATACGCGACTGAGGCCACGTCGCTGCACTGCCCGTCTATACGCGATACCGCCGCTCGGCCTGCTCTTCATGATTCATCAGCTTCACCACCTGACCGAGCTCGTCGGCGAGGAAGCGGATGACGTCATCTGCCGTGACGATACCGACCAGGGCTCCCGCATGGTCGACGACCGGGAGGCGTCGCACGCCTCGCTCCTGCATCAGCTTGAGGGCGTCAGGCAGGCTCGTATCCTCGGCCGCCGTGAGCAGGTCGTCACTCATCGCGTCATTCACGGCGAGAAACGGCAGGTGCTCCGCGTCCGACGCCACAACGCTGAGAACGATGTCGCGGTCGGTCAAGATTCCGACGGGCACCTGTGTGCCGTGGCGCTCCTCGACGACGATGACGGTGCCGACGTGCAACATGCGCATCCGCTTGGCCGCATCGACGATGCTTTCGCCCTTCGGCGCGATGACAACGTTTCGCCTGCAAATGGATCCAATGGTCATGGGGTGCTCCGTGTGGATGTGATTAGCGATAGGCAACGCCATCAACGGTCTCCGGAAGGACGGCGGCACGAAATCGCAGGATCGTTCTCGTGCCGTCAGCTGTCTCGATCTGCAGCGCCGCGTCGGCGCCGTCGTCGGTCCGCTCGATCTGAATCCCCGTCACCGCCTCAATGATGCGGGTGAAGTGCTCACTCGCTGATCGGGCGACAGACACCGCGATCGTTCCGTCGCGATCGATGCGATCGGCGGATACGCCCAGGAGCGGCAGATTGCGTATTTGAGGTTGGGCGCCAAGGTCTCCGGCCAGGACGTCGAGCGAGACGAGCCAGCCTTCATGGATTCTCGTGAATTCGTTCAACTTATGGACCCAGGCTTCACGGGGGATTTCAACCGTCTGCATCGTCGACCTCGCCATTGTCCGCTCACGCAAACGTGATACCGGGCGACCGGGGGCCGCAGGGCGCGCTCCTGAGCAAGCTATTTGCAACTTGGCCGCTCGGCATTCCTATGGGTGCCGAAAATCCGGCAGCCGAGGTCAGAAGCCGAGGAGTTCAGTGGTGCCTCACAGACATCTGCTTGTGCGATCCGCCGCACGCGAGAAGATTCCGCACGGCGCCATGGCGCTGGTTGACGCCATGCGCGTCACGCTTGGCCCTAAATCCAAGTGTGTCCTCATCGAAAAGAAGTGGGGTCGCCCCATCGTCTACGTCTGAAGGAGCTGTCACGGCCGGTCGCTGACCATAAGCAGCGGGTGCAGGTGGCGACGATCTCGGCGCACAACGATTCCACGATTGGCGAGACCGTCGCCGACGCGCTGGAGAAGATCGGCGCCGAAGGCACGACGACTGTTGAAGAGGCCAAAGGAACCGAGACCACGGTCGAAGTCGTGGAAGGCATGCGACTCGACCGCGGCTACCTCTCTCCGTACTTCATCACCGATCCCGAGAAGATGAAGGCGGTGGTCGACGAGCCGGTGATCCTGCTGTACGAGAAGAAGATCAGCACGATGCCCGATCTGATGCCGCTCCTCGAGCAAATCGCCAAGAGCGGCAAAGCGCTGCTGGTGATTGCAGACGATGTTGAAGGCGAGGCGCTGGCCACCCTGGTCGTGAACCGCGGACGTGCAGGAGATCTACTTCCCTCGAACCGTCACGACAGGGCAGGGCGCCTTCGCGACGACCCGTTCCGCGACGCTTCCGAGAAAGAACCTGGGCAATCCGCGCCGGCCATGCGTGCCGACGACGATCAGGTCTGCTTTTGTCGACCGACATGTGCGGACAATCTGATCGGCGGCGTCGCCATCGCGAAGAAGCGCCGTAACTCTGACGCCAGCTCGCTTCGCGCGGGCATTCAGCTTTTCAAGTTGTTGTGTGCTCCACCGTCGGGCCTGCTTATCCAGTTGATCGAGAGTGACAGCGTCGAGATACACCTCCGGCACGGTGGGTGCGACCGGCGGGATCACATAGAGGATCGTGAGCCGAGCTGCGAGCGAATTGGCTAACGACACAGCCACGGTGAACCCTGGACGAGACGCTTCTGAGAAATCGGTCGCGTAAAGAACGCGGCGAATACGTTTCATGGGACCTATCCTCCTTCGGTAAGTTCGATCTCATCGCGCGCTACGTTGCGCCGCTCGCGAGAGGGTTCCCGGGTGCCGTTGGGGTGGCTGGTTGCGCATCCGAGATATCCGCCGCAAGCGTGGTGCCCGCCAGGGTGCCGAATTGGCGGCATCGCGAGACCATTCGCACTGCCTCGACCGCCCTGGGCCTGACGCTCGTCACCCCGGCGCGGCTCGCTGCCCATTGCGACGCCCTCGACGGCCCCGCGCAGCCGTATTTCGCCTACCTTTACCAAGCGCGCGTCGACCGGCTCGGCGGGTTGTTCGGCCGCCTCCTGCGGCGTGTGGTCGAACGGGAGATTAAGGCGCGGGCCGGAGACACGCTCGTCGGTTTGCGGGACCGGTTGGACAGCGGCGATCCGCCAGTGACCGACACAGACGTGTCGCGCTGACCCTCTTTCGAAGGCGTTTGCCACGTGCGCGCGACTACCGGCGCTCGCCGGGAAGCCTGCGCGAGCCAGCCGCCTGATGGCGACATTTCGGCACATTCCTCACATTTGCCACGATTCTTCAGACCATTTCGCGGCGATGGATATGCACTGTTCAGCGGCGAACTGGGTTTCAAGGACGCCATTTTCGGCACCAGAAATGGCTACACCTTCAATGTTTCCATCGTCGCGGTCGCACGTGGTTTTCGCCGCCGCAGCCTTCGCCCTCTTCGTTTGCGGAACGACCACGCCTGCCGTCGCGCAGGAAGCGCCTCCGGTGGCGAGAACCCACGCCGAGCCCGGACTCCTGCCCGAGCCACGGCTCATGACCACGGCCTTCGACTTCGCCGGGAAGTACATCGGCAGCGGCGAGACCGGCACTCACGAGGGCTTTTATCCGGTCTTCAGCGGCTTGTACAGCGGCGCCGGTTGGTTGTCGGTCGGCGGCGGCTATCGGCACCACCTCCTGAACGACCGGGCCGTCCTGGATGGATTCGGGTCGGTGTCGTGGCGCGGCTACAAGCTCGGTCAGGGCCGCTTCGAGCTGCCGCTGCTGATGAACGGTCATCTGAGCGTCGGCGGGCACGTCACCTGGCAGGACCTGATGCAGGTGAATTACTTCGGGATGGGGCCGGACTCGAGCGAAGCCAATCGCAGTGAGTACCGCATCAAGACGACCGACTTCGTCGGCTACGCCCGTTACCGCCCCGTCCGATGGCTGGCGATCGGCAGCCGTCTGGGGTGGATGAACCGTGTCACGCTGTCATCCCCGGCGGGACCGTTCGATCGCGGGTATCCCGACGCGCGCGAGCGGTTCGTCGACGAGCCGGCCGTCAGCCTCGATCGTCAACCAACCTTTCTCCACGGCGACCTCTCGATCGCGGTGGACACACGCGATTATCCCAGCCATCCGATGAGCGGCGGGCTGTATCGCGCGGCCTGGACGATGCTCTCTGACGGCACGTGGGACCGCTATACCTTCCAGCGCTACGAAGTCGAGGCGTTCCACGCGGTGCCGATCGTCGCTGAACGGGTCACGCTGCTCGGCCACGCCTGGACGGTCGCGTCCGACGCGGGACCGGATCAGAGGCTGCCCGTGTACATGCTGCCGAGCCTTGGCGGGGGAAGCACACTCCGCTCGTTCTCGGATTTCCGCTTCCACGATCGCCACATGCTGCTTGCCAGCATCGAGTCGCGCATCGCGCTCTTCACGCACGTCGATGCGGCCGTGTTCGTCGACAGGGGCAACGTCGCGCCGGATTTCGGTGATCTCGATCTCGCGAAGCAATCGTACGGCGTCGGGCTGCGGCTCCATACGCACCAGGCGACGACCGCGCGCGTGGACATCGCCAACGGCAGCGAGGGCTGGCGCGTCATCTTCAGCCTCAACGATCCATTCAGGCTCCGACATTTGACGCGGCTGGCGACCGCGGTGCCGTTCGTGCCCTAGGGGAGGGCGTCATGACCAGGCAATCGATGCTGATGTTCGCGCCGCTGGTGTTCGGAATCTATCTGCCGATGTGTCCGGCACCGGAGCTTCGACCGACGATGCCGGCCGATCAGGTCGATATCTCCGAGCTCTGGGTCAGGCCGGTCGATATCGCGCGTCAGGATCTCTTCTACGGTCCCTGGGGGCGCGAGCACGCGCCGGATCCAGGCGGGACCTACCGCTTCGTGCGACCGAAGACGCAGGGGGCGAATCCCGGTATGAGAGTGATCGATACGCACGGACTCGAGTGGAGCGTCAAGCAGGCGAGCCACGACCCCGCGCGCGCGCCGGAGGGACCCATCGAGGTGGTGGTGTCGCGGATTCTGTCGGCGGTCGGCTACCACCAGCCGCCGGTCTACTACCTGCCCGCCTTCACGCTGCGCGACACGTTTGGCGAACGCACCGAGCCGGGCGGTCGCTTCCGCCTCGACCACGAGAGCCTGAAGGATCGCGGCTCGTGGTCGTGGCAGCAGAATCCATTCGTCGGCACCCGGCCTTATAACGGGCTGCTCGTCATCCTGATGATGCTGAACAGCTCAGACCTCAAGAACTCGAACAACACGTTGTACCAGGTTCGCGTCGGCAATTATCGCCAGCACTGGTTCGTCGTCCGCGATCTCGGCATCGGCCTCGGGCTGACCGGGAGGGTCAATCCGCCGCGGGGCGACATCGAGGCCTTCGAGCAGCACGGCTTCATCGAGGGCATCGACGACGGGTACGTGAACTTCGATTATGCCGGCTATCACGAGGAGCTGATCCGGCGGCGCATCACGCCCGAGGACGTCCGCTGGGCGGGTGAGCTGCTCGGGGAGCTCAGTTACCGGCAGTGGCGCGACGCGTTCCGCGCCGGCGGCTATCACGAGCAGACGGCCCAGCGCTTCATCGCGCGACTGCAGCTCAAGGTGACCGTGGCCAGCAACCTCGACGAACGTCCCGAGGGCGTGCCGGTCGGGGAGTGAATCATGATTGGCGACCTCGGCGCCGGAATCGACGTGGCATCGCTCGGCCAGCACGTGTGGTGGCTGCTGGTCGCGGCGCTGCTCGGTGCGGCACTCGGCGTATTCCGCCCGGTGCGGCGTGAGATCGTGCCGCGCTCGGCGCACGTCATCCACGCCCAGATCCTCCTCGCGATTGTCGGCGCCATGATCATCATCGTGGTCGCCGAGAGCCTGGCCCGCGCCTTCGCCATTGTCGGCGCGGCCGGTCTCGTGCGCTACCGCGCGCGCATCGATGATCCCAAGGATGCGGGCGTGATGCTGGTCGCCCTGGCGGTGGGCCTGACCACCGGCAGCGGTCAGCTGCTGTTCGCCGCCGCGGCCTGCATGGTCGTCATCGCGGTGCTGTGGGTGCTCGAGTCGCTCGAACCGGAAGCGCGGTCGACATTCGACTTGAAGATCAACGCCCGGCACAGCGACCGCCTCAAACCGGAAGTCGAGCACGCACTCAACCAGAAAGGGATCAGTTTCGAGCTGCGCGGCTCATCGCCCGACGAGCTGCGCTACGAAGTGACGATTCCGTATCAGCAGAAGATCCGCAAACTCACCAAGCTGATTCGCAGCCTCGACGGCCACCCGCATCATGCGGGGCGCACCGGCAGGGTCGCGCCGTCGGTCGAGTGGGAGATCAAGAAAGTCAAGACCGTCAGACCGTAAGGAGGGGCTATCCGTGCGACGTTCAGTCTTGTCCGTATGTCTCGTCCTCGCGGCCGCTGCATGGCTGGCTGCCGCTGGAGTCGAGCTGCCCGATGCCCAGGGTTCGGTCCGGTTCGCGGTGATCGGCGACATCGGCACCGGCGCGCGCCCGCAGTTCGACGTCGCCGGGCAGATGGCAGCGCTGCGCGCCAGATTCGTCTACGACCTGGTGCTGATGGTCGGCGACAACCTGTATGGCCGTCAGCGTCCCGAGGACATCGTGGCCAAGTTCGATCGTCCCTACGCCCCCCCTCTTGCAGGCGGGCGTCCTGTTCTACGGCGCGCTCGGCAACCACGACGATCCGGGCACCCGCACCTACCCGCCGTTCCACATGAACGGGGAGCGCTACTACACGTTCGCGCGGCCGCACGTCCGGTTCTTCGTGCTCGACACCAACATCATGGACCGCACACAGCTGGCGTGGGCCGAAACGGCGCTCCGGGAATCGTCCGAGCCGTGGAAGATCGCCGTCTTTCACCATCCGCTGTATTCGAACGCGGGACGTCATGGGTCTGACGTCCAGCTGCGGACGATCATCGAGCCATTGCTGGTGAGATACGGGGTTGCGGCCGTGTTCTCGGGGCACGACCATATCTACGAACGTCTCACGCCGCAGAAAGGGATCACCTATTTCGTGACCGGATCGAGCGGCAAGCTCTCGCCCGGGGACGTGAGGCGATCATCGAGCACCGCCGCGGCGTTCGACTCCGACAACGCGTTCGCGATCGTCGAGATCGCGGGCGGACACATGTACTTTCAGGCGATTTCCCGCACCGGTGCGATCGTCGACTCGGGCGTCATCGAGCGCCGCCCGACCACGTGAGCGCCGAGGAGCCTTGTATGACACACCACGGTTTCTCCAGCCGACTGACGCGCGCCCTCTCGGGCCGGGGCCATACCAGGGCAGCCCGGGCGGTCGACTTCGTCGCCGAGCGCTACCTGCTGCTGCCGGCGGGGGCGGTGCTGGCGCTCATCTGGGCCAACACGCGGCCCGAGAGCTACTTCCGCTTTTCGACGTCCACGGCCTTTCTGGTGAACGACGTGCTGATGGCGTTCTTCTT
Source organism: uncultured Acidobacteriota bacterium (assembly GCA_963825245.1). Lineage (GTDB taxonomy): Bacteria > Acidobacteriota > Vicinamibacteria > Vicinamibacterales > CAVVIG01 > CAVREM01. Next base: position 1,517,186 of record CAWGSJ010000001.1, on the reverse strand, counting down.
CGCGCTCATCGCGCAGGAAATCGTCGAGGCGGTGCTGCCCGGCGGGCCCTTTCACCGCTGGCGCCGATGGATCGTCCCGGTGGTCGCCGCCGCCGGGGGTTTTGCCAGCGCCGGGCTGGTGTACGTCACCTACGTGGGGCTGCGCTATGAGTCGCTGCTCGAACCGGCGTGGCCGGTGGCGTGTGCCATTGATCTGGTCGCCGGGTATTACCTGCTCAAAGCGATCTTTGGACGAAGCAGCGCCGTGGCGTTCCTGTTGATTCTGGCCATCGTCACCAACGCGATCGCGCTCATGGTGGTCGCGCTTCGCTACGACCAGTTGGAGATCAAGCCTGGAGCGGGCGCGCTGCTGATCGCCGCGCTGGCGCTCGCGTATGCGTTCAGACGCCTGAAGGTCCGCGCCTTCTGGCCGTACGTCGTCGTCTGCGGCTCGATGTCGTGGCTGGCGTTCTACTGGGGCGCGCTCCATCCCGCGCTGTCGCTCGTCCCGATCGTTCCGTTCCTGCCCCATGAAGCGCGTCACGTCGAGCTGCTCGAAGACAACCCTCCGGCCTCGCCGGATCCGATCCGCCAGGCCGAGCACGACTGGACCTACGGCGTGCAGCTGGTCGTGTTCCTCTTCGGCCTCGTGAACGCCGGCGTCCAGCTGCAGCGGTACGGCACCGGGACGTGGGCGGTGCTGACCGCCTCACTGGTGGGGCGGCCGCTCGGCATCCTCCTCGCGACGTTCGCGATCGTTGCCGCGGGGCTGCGTCTGCCCCTGCAGCTGCGGACGCGCGAACTGGTGGTCGCCGCCCTGGCGACATCGAGCGGGTTCACGACCGCGCTGTTCATGGCCGTCGGGGTGTTTCCCGCCGGTCCGGTGCGGGCCGAGATCGCGCTCGGGGCGTTGCTCAGCGTCGTGGGCGCGGTCGCGACGCTCGGCGCGGCGTGGCTGCTCCAGGTGGGCCGATTCGCGCGCCGGCGGTCCGACCTCGCGCATCGCCGCGGCGTTGGTCCGCGGCATGCGCACGCGTGAAGCGCGATGGCGACCGAGCTCGATCGGCATTGGCTGATTGCCATGGCGGCATCCGCCGGCGGCATTGCGGCCCTCACGCAGGTGCTTGGCCACATTCCTCCCGGGTTTCCTGCGTCCATCGTCATCGTGCTGCACCGGCGTGCGACGCGACAAACGCTGCTCGACAAGATTCTCGCCAGGCACACCAGCCTGCCGGTGACGTTGGCCGAGCCGGGCGAGCGGCTCGCCCCGGGACCCATCTACATCGCGCCGGCGGAATGGCATCTGCACGTCACCGCGGACGTCCGATTCGCCTATCACAACGGCATGCGTGTTCGAGGCGTACTGTCGTCGGCGAATCCCTTGCTCGAGTCGGCCGCGCCCGTCTTCCGCGATCGGCTGATCGCCGTGGTGCTGACCGGGACCGGCTTCGACGCCACGGACGGCGTGCAGGCGGTCAAGGCCCACGGGGGCATGGTCATCGCGCAGGATGAAGCGACATCGCAGTACTTCGGGATGCCTGCCGCCGCCATCAAGACCGGAGTCGTCGATCGCATTCTTCCGCTCGACGCTATCGCCGGCGCCCTCGTCGGGATCGTCCAGGGGCATTCGACGGTGGAAGTGTGATGGCTTGGTGCGAATGTTGGCAGCAGCCGTTGCTGTTCTGTCTGCGCTGGATCGGCATGCCGAACGCTAGAGGTGGGGCCACGTACGTTCGAAGTTATTCCTGAAGAACTCTTTCTCAAAGCGGCCTTGGTCGCATCGTCTCAGTTGTTGGACTTTTCAGCGGAAACCCCCTCGCTGCCTTGAGGTACGAATTCCCGTCGTGGCGAACGGAGCAATGCCTTCCTGGCTTCGTCGAGCACCAGCATGGCGATCGCAAACGGCAGAACGATCAACCAGGCGCTCCAGTCGATAGCTGCGGTGCCGAACAGGAGGTGACCGGCTGTCGTGTAATCGATCAACACAATCATGACGATCTCGGCGGCAATCCCGCCTGTGATCAGCTTGTTGCTGAAGAGCGGTCGCGAGAAGACGGACGACCTCCGGCTTCGGCATAGGTGCACGTTGACGACCTGCATAATCACGATGGCGGTCAGGCAGGCGGTCGTGGCTTGGCGATACACCGTGCTGTCGCGTGGGAGTGTCTGTCCCCACTCCCACCCAGCCCCGGTAAGCACGAAGAAGAACGCGCCCATGGCCGCAATGGCCTGGCACGAGCCGAGCCATACGTAGGCCCGCACGAGAAGACCGGCCGTCAATAAACGACCCTGTCGTCGGCGTGGTGGACGTGACATGACTCTGGAATCCGGTGGTTCTGCGCCAAGGCCGAGTGCTGGAACCATGTCGGTACCCAGATCCACCGCCAGGATTTGGATGATGGTCAGGGCGAGCGGCACACGTGCGAACGCGAACGCCAGATAAGGAACCAGTTCGGGAATGTTTGAAGTCAGGATGTACGTCAGGAACTTGCGGATGTTCTCGAAGACGGCGCGACCTTCTTCGATTCCATTGACGACGCTCGCGAAGTTGTCATCCAGAAGGATGACATCAGACGCTTCTCGGGCCACATCCGTCCCGGAGATGCCCATGGCGATACCGACGTCGGCTGCCCGCAACGCCGGCGCGTCGTTCACGCCGTCACCCGTGACGGCGACAACATCGCGCTTGCGCTGAAGCGCCGTCACCACGCGCAGCTTCTGGTCGGCTGTGACGCGCGCGCACACGATTTCCGGTGCGTCGAGCGCGAGCTGCAGCTCAATGTCCGACATACGAGCGAGATCGTCTCCCGTCAGCAGGCACGGCGTGGCGTTCGTGACCAGGCCGATCTCCCGGGCAATCGCGAGCGCCGTATGCGGATGGTCCCCGGTCACCATGACGACCTTGACGCCGGCTTCCCGGCACCGGCGAACGGCTGAAGGCACTTCGCGACGTGGTGGATCCTCGAAGCCGACGAGCGCAGTCAGCACGAGATCCTCCTCCGCGTCCGCGAGGACATACCTGGTGGGCAGCACACGATGGGCGAACGCAAGCACGCGGAGTCCGCGATCCGCCATCTCCGTGGCCACCCGACCGTATGCCCCACGCGAATCGGCGGTCAGCGGCTCTTGGTGTCCTTCGCGGTCGATCCAGCGTGCCCTCGGCAGGAGCTCTTCAGGCGCGCCTTTGACGAAGAGGACCACCTCATTCGGACCGCGGTGGACTGTGACGAGGCGCTTGCGTTCCGGCTCGAAGGGGATCTCGTCTATGCGATCGAGAACGCCACCGCTGCCTGCCGCTTCAGCGATCCGGACCAGAGCAAGCTCCATCGGATCGCCAATCCATTCTGTGCTCGGACCGTTGCTGGCAATCTTCAAGTCATGACAGTGGCGGGCGCACTCGAGAAATCGTCGATGCGCTGGCCCAAACACGGCACTCGTGGCATCGGCTAACGTGACAAACCGGTCAGGCACGTAAATCGCTCGCACCTCCATTCGGTTCTGCGTCAGCGTCCCGGTCTTGTCCGTACAGATCACCGTGGTGGATCCCAGTGTCTCGACGCTCGGCAGGTGACGCACCAGCGTCTGTCTCCGGGCCATTCGCCGCGCGGCCATGGCCATCGCAAGTGTCACCGTCGGGAGCAGGCCTTCCGGCACATTCGCCACGATGATGCCAATCGCAAAGACCAGACTGATGCGGGTCGGCAATCCAATCAATGCGCCGATGCCGAACACGAGAAGGCCGATGGTGACCGCGAGGATGGCGATGACGCGACTGAGACGGGCGATCTCCTTCTGAAATGGCGACGGCACGTCGGGCGTGGTTTGGGTGAGACGGGCAATACCGCCAAAGACGGTTTGCATGCCCGTCGCAAACACCAGCGCCTTCGCTTCACCTGTGGCCAGTGACGTGCCGGCTAGTAGGACGTTCCGACTTCGCAGCAGGTCATTCTCTTCGTAGACGCCGGGGTCCCGCGAGACTGGCCTGGCTTCTCCCGTGACCGTCGCGTTGTTCACGCGCACGCCGAATGCTTCGAGTAGACGACAGTCTGCGGGAACGTTGTCACCGGCGCTCAACAAGATCACATCGCCAGGGACCACATCGTCGGACGGCATCACGACAACCGCACCGTCACGCTGCGCTCTGGTCTGATGTGGCAGCAGGCGCTGGAGTGCAGCCATCGTCTCCTCGGCCCGGTACTCCTGCCAGAATGAGAAGGCGCCGTTGACGACAATCACACCCACGATCGCCGCCGCGAGCGTCGCCATTCCCTGTCCTGGCATCTGAACATCAGTGATCAAAGCCAGAACAGCCGCTACCCACAAGAGCGCGGCAAAGAAGTGCGTGAACTGAGCCGCGAAGCGCTTGGGCAGAGAGACGCTGCTCAGGCGTTCGATGCGGTTGGGTCCGAACTCGAGGCGTCGGGCCGTCGCGTCAGCCCACGACAGACCTGCGGGCGTGCTGCGCAGCGTCGAAAGCGCGGCTTCCAATGGAAGCTGGTGGATCAGCATGGCCCTTCACCCCCGCAGCAGCCAGCCGCATCAGCCCAGGGCGTGTCGACTGCCATGTGTCGATGACCGGTCGGCGTCCCCAATGCTGACGTTGCGGCGCGGTTGAGCGACGACCGCAGCGCTGACAACCATTAGACATTGATCGCGCCGTTGTGGCGGCGCTCGCTGATGGGAGTGTTGCGATGGTAGCGGCTCTCGTAGAGATCGTGTGTGATCATTCCCTGTCGCTCGCATTCGACCCGCCTTCTGACTTGCCGCGTTCACGCCACACGAATCGTGAGATGGCTTCGGCGGCTGCCCACGCGAGCAACGCGACGGCAAACACGAGACCCCAGAGCACGTTTGGAATAGCGGCGTTTCCTAGCAGATCCGCCGTCAATGGCAGAAAAGCCGCACCGATCTGGACACTGATGCCAATCGCCACAGCCGCGTGCAGGTACGGATTCGAAAGCGGACGGGTCCACGTGTGTCTGGAGGGGTAGGTAAGCAGGAGTTGTCCAACGGCCATGAAGTGAAACGTGACTGCGCGGGCGATGTCGAGATCGTACCCGAGCCGCGGCACAAGACCCAGTACAGCCAATGCGAGGAGCGCTTTCATCCCGCCGGCGCTGACGACGAATCGCGCCGAGGCGCGATCCAGCAGCGGCGAATCGACTGGACGCGGCGGCTGTCGCATGACGCCTGGCGTACGATCGAACGCCAGCACCAGAGCTGGCAAGCCATCGGTCAGCAGATTGATCCACAGGATCTGTGCGGCAGTGACCGGCGCCATCAGGGCTCCCGTCTCGTCGCGAAGGTTTAGAACAAAGGCGAGCACCACGCCGCAGGCGACGAGCAGCACTTCTGACAGATTGGTCGAGAACAGGAAACGCAGAAACTTCTGGATGTTCTCGTAAATGCTGCGGCCTTCTTCCACTGCTCGAACGATGGTGGCGAAGTTGTCATCCAGCAAGACCAGATCAGCCACCTCCCGGCTGACGTCCGAGCCGCGCTGCCCCATGGCGACGGCGACGTCCGCCCGTTTCAGCGCGGGCGCATCATTGACGCCATCGCCCGTCATCGCGACGATCTGGCCCTGGGCCTGCAATGCTTCCACGAGCTGCAGCTTCTGCTCCGGCCGTACTCGTGCGAAGACGTTGACTTCGTTGATCGCGTCCCTCAGCGAGGCAGGCTGATACTCATCGAGATCCTCGCCAGTCAGTACGCGCACGCCAGGAATGCCGATCTGATGTGCGACCGCGAGGGCAGTGGCCGGGTGATCGCCCGTGATCATCACCACGCGGATTCCGGCCGCAAGGGCGACGCGTACGGCGTCTGGCACCTCCGGACGTGGTGGATCCCAGAACAAGGCGAGGCCGAGCAGTGACAGTCGCTCTTCGATTTCGCCTTCGCCCCAGGCGACCGCCAGGACCCGGAATCCCTCGCGCGCGTAGGCATCGGCCTTTTCACGCCAGGACTCGCGATCGCCGTCTGAGAGCGAGCAGCGGTCGATGATGACCTCCGGTGCGCCCTTGAGGTAACTCACCAACCGTCCGTGTTCCTTCACCGTGGCACGAGCGAACTTCCACGCGCTATCGAATGCGCGCTCAGCCACGGGCGGATGTTCGAGGCGCAGCTGCGCGACATCGACGCCATGCAGCGTCGCAAAGCGGAGCAGCCCTAAGTCGAGCGGATCGCCGGCACCTGTCGTCACGTCGGCATCGTTGGCGAGCACAAGCGCCCGGAGCGCGCGTGGCACATCAAGCGCGTCGAGCGATCGAACGTCCATGCGACTCTCGGTGAGCGTGCCTGTCTTGTCGGTGGCAATCACGGTGACCGATCCGAGTGCCTCGACCGCCGAAAGCCTTCGGACCACGGCTCGATGCCGAGCCATCCGCTCAACGCCAAGCGCCAGCGCGACGGTGAGTACGGCAGGCAGGCCTTCGGGGACCGCGGCTACGGCGAGCGCGACTGCGAAGATGACGATCGCTGGCGTGCGTTCGAGGCCCTCGGCCACGATGCCGAACGCCACGAGCGCCGCAGCGAGCAGCAGGATCCAGCGCGCGATTTGATAACCGAGGCGGTCGACACGCCGCTCGAGCGGCGTCTCCACGGCCTTGATGTCGGCAAGCATCGTCGCCAGGCGACCCATCGCGCTCGCACTCCCGGTTCTCGTGACGGCGAGATAGGCCTTTCCGCGTACCAGAAGCGTTCCGCTGAATGCCTCCTCGCCGTCACCCTTGTCCACGGGTACGGATTCGCCGGTGAGAATGGATTCATCCAGCATGGCGCCACGGGCGTCGACCAGCGTGCCATCCGCCGGCACTCGGTCGCCGGCCTCGAGGCGGACCATGTCTGCAGGTACCAGCGCGTGCGTCGGGAGGTGAACGAGGCGACCATCTCGTAGCACCCATGCATGCGCCCCGGCCAACGCCTTCAAGCGACTGAGCGCGGCCTCTGAGCGTTGTTCCTGATACAACCCCAGTGCTGCGTTGAAGAGAAGAATGAGTCCGATGGCACTTGCTTCGATTGGCCAACTGTCCGCGCCTTCGTACAACCAGACGCCCAGGTCGAAGGCGACCGCGAAAAGCAGGATGTAAATGAGCGGACTGGCGAACTGGCGGACGAACCGTCGCCAGAGCGGATCGGGAGGGCGTTCTGGCAGCGCATTCGGGCCGACTCTCGAGAGACGTTCAGCCGCTTCATTGCTGGAGAGTCCCCGCGCCTCTCGATTCGAACCAGCGACGATGTCGTTCGCGATCGTCGGCACGCTCATTCCGTCCAGACCTTGTAAAGTCCCGTCGTGTGCCGGTCCTGGCGACACTACGCAATGTTAGGCGGCCGCCCCGGTCGAGGGAGTCCATTCTCGAGAGCCACCGTTCACGTTAGCGACCATCAGGTGCCTCGACGAGCCCTGAAAGCGACGAGCATTGCGCCAAGCGTCGCGAGATCGGAAGAAGGCATTGATCGTTGATAAAGCATGAATACTGCCTGGCCCAGGAGTCCCTGAAGGCCCACGAACCAACGGCTTGATCCGCCGGTCGGCCGGCACCCCCCCCGGGAATATCTCGCAGGGTGCGGGAATCTCGGCACACGGGCCGTCTGGTTCCTTGCTTGGGTATAAGCTGAGCTTCACCGTATCCATTCCGACAGGTGGAGATGTCCTCGTTTACCAAGGCGCCACGGGCTCGGCTTCGTCTTCAGCCAGGTCGTATCGGCCGCGCACGGCGCTGGCCATTTCCGAGACCGTCTCCTCGCGCGATCCGGTTCGATATCGCTCTTCGAGCGCCCGGAGCTCGTCGGCCAGCGCACGATCGCCGAACACGTCCCCAATCCAGCGCGAGAAGTCGCCGCGCATGATGTATCCCGCCAACAGCGTTGGCGGCGTGTTTTCCAGCTCGGACACGAACTGCCGGAGCGTACGAATCCTGTGTGCGGGTTGACCGTTCGCGTTGAACACGAACGCACGATGGGAGCTCACGGGCACGTCCACGTACTTCTCGCGATGCCGGACGTGAGGCGTGAGGCGCGGGGCGATCGTGAAGAGTCGCAACTCTCCACCGGTCTCTTCGGTGATTGGAAGCGCGACTGCCTGGCCGACCTTCAGGTGGCCGAGGATCGCCCAGCGCGAGACATCGATGTCGGCACATCCCGCGCAACGTGCCCGGAGCGCTTCCATCTCGGCGGGATTCGATTCGCACGTCACGATCATCACCTCGGTGCCGGCGAGCAGGGCCTGAGGCAGCCGCGACGCGCAGTACGTCACGACCGTGTACCCATTGCGCTCGAAGTCGAGGAGTTGCGGTGCGTCGGTGTCGTGCAAGTAGTAATGCGCTTCGTCGAGCAGGATGCGATGCGGAAGTCCGGTTCGGCGCCTGAGGACGTTCAGCGCCGGCAATACCGCTCGGACGTAATGGAGCTTTTCATCGTGCGGGAGGCGAGACAGGTCAATGACCACGCTGCGGTCCGGGTACCGGAGCGCGCGCAGCAGCTCGCGAGGCGTTGGCGGAGCGTCGTCGCGACCGAGCACGGTCACGCCGGGCAAGCCTTCGAGCGAGCTGTAGTCTCCTTCGGGATCGATGGCGCAGACGCAGTAGCCGTGCAGAATCAACTGTTCGCACAGGAGACCCGCGACCCAGGATTTTCCGGATTTGGCGTCGCCGGTCACCAGGACGTTGCGGCCGCGCACCGCGAGCGAGAATTCACGACCGTCCTCCAGATATCCGAGCAACAGACGACGGCGGCCGCGCGGGGGAATCGGAAGATTCCCGGTCGCCGCGAGCGTTCGCACATAGTCGCCGACGGCCGCCGGTCCGCTGCCATTGAGAACGACGTCGGCGGCCGCCTGTAATGCCTTGCTGCCCCACTCGACGGCGACGCCGACTTCAGCCAGTCGCAGGAGCTCGTGGTCGTTTTCGGCGTCACCGATCGCGACGGTGTTGCGGGCCGAGAGCCGCAGCGTCTCGAGCGCCACGTGCAGTCCCGTCGCCTTGCTCACGCCCTGCGGTGCTGTCATCACGCGCCCGCGGTTGAAGATGAGCACGAGTGGCAATTCGAGTGTCCGAATGACCTCGAGCAGGCGTGGAGCCTCGTTGGCGTCCGCATCGACCAGGCACTGTCCAGCGGCGAAGGGAATCCCGCGACGGCGCAATTCGGCGACGAAGCCCTCAGGGACCGGAGGAGCCAGCGCCGAGGTCCGTCCGCTGTCAGGGAAGTGAATCACCGCGCCGTTCTCGGCGATGACACCGTCGACGAAGTGCAGGTCACCAGCAACCCGCCGCAATTCATCGAGGATCCGCCCGGTGACCAGCAGCACGACGATGCCGTGCGTGCGGGCGTCGGCAATCGCGTCCCGCACCGATGGGTCCAAGACGTCGCCGCGAGCGACGGTGCCGTCGTAGTCCAAGGCGATGACGGACAGCTTCACAGGTAGCTCCTTCTGCAATCGAGCAAGTGACCTGCCACGGCCTCGCCCGGGACCACGAGATCCGATGCAAGAGCATCGCGGAGAAGTCCCCATACATGGGAATTGCTCGGCGGGCGGGGGAGCAAGCCGCGGCCGTTCTCCTCGGAGCGCAAGGGTTAGGAAAGGACGACTGCCCTCCGAGCTCCGAAGCCGCAGCTAGCGAGCTGCGGCACAGGGCTTGCTGTCCACGGCAGGCAGCACTCCACGCGTCTATCGCAGGCACGTGCCACGACTCGCGGTACGACCGACTGCCTGAATCGGAGAGAGCCCGTCGCCTTCCGTTCGACGTCGGAGGCACGGATGTCAGGGGACGACCATGATCGACATTCGACGAATCCTCTGCCCGGTCGACTTTTCGGACTTCTCACGTCGTGCGCTCGATCACGCCATCGCGATCGCTCGATGGTATGAGTCAACCGTCACAGCCCTCTACGTGTTCTCACCGGCTCCCGTTGCCGCGTACGGCCCGGGTCCCGTTGTCTTCGAGCCAATCGTCTTGACGACTGTAGATCGTGATCAATTGCTTGCCGACACGAAAGCCTTCATCGAAGCGGAGGCTGCGCCGGGCATTGTCCTCGACGCGGTGGTTCGTGAAGGAAATCCCGCCGCAGAGATCGTGGACCAGGCGACCGGCATGAACGCGGATCTGCTCGTCATGGGAACGCATGGACGATCCGGGTTCGAGCGGCTTCTTCTCGGGTCGGTGGCTGAAAAAGTCTTGCGGAAAGCGCGCTGTCCGGTGCTCACGGTCCCGCGGCGGCTTCCGGATGCCGTGCCAACGGGTCCTGTGGTCTTCAAGCGAATCATCTGCGCGGTGGATTTCTCCGAGTGTTCAATGCAGGCGCTGAAATATGCGTTGTCGCTGGCACAAGAAGCCGATGGCTGCCTGGCGGTCGTGCACGTGTTAGCACCGGACTTCGTGGGGCCAGTCGGTATTGGAGAAGAACACCTCAGCCTGGCCGCCTATCAGCGTCGATGTGAGGAAGAAGCGCGGCACCTCCTCGAGCGGGCAGTGCCAGAGAGTGCGGGGGTCTACTGCAAGACGGAAACGATGCTTCTCCGCGGCAAGCCAGGGCGGGAGATCCTGCGGATCGCCTCTGATCGTCAGGCCGAACTGATCGTGATGGGGGTGCACGGTCGAGGAGCAGCCGACCTTCTGTTCTTTGGATCGACAACGCAGCACGTCGTTCGCGAGGCCACTTGTCCGGTTCTTACGCTCCGGGGAAAGTGATCCCTAATCGAGGTCACCATGTCGGCGACCACGAGTATTGAGGCGGCCGGCATCCCCGGAGTATCGCGGACCACGGCTGTGGTTGGATCTGACTGACACGGTCACCGATCCGGGCGTGCCGGATCAGTGACCGCGCATCGCGGTTCGAGGTGCTCACGCCGCTGCGATGTGGGGAGATGGATGGTGGTGCGCGCAGATCGCCTGCAGCGTGCTCACCACGTCCGTGTCACGCACCGGCTTTCGTGGGCCTGATGTGAGCACGATGTCGTTCATCGAGATGATCCCCACCACCGTTCCGCCGAACCCCTCGACCGGCAGACGCCTCACACGGTGCTGCTTCATCGTGTCCAGCGCAGCCTGAACGTCGTCATCGGTAAAGCATGTGTAGACGGGCGCCCCTACCACTTCACCCACCGTCATCTCCGACGCTCGCTTGTTGCGCGTCGCCAGAGCGATGAACAGATCGCGATCGGTGACGACCCCGAAGAGTTTGCCGTTCTCCACCACCGGAAGAATGCCGCAGTCGCCGTCCAGCATCAGCGCGGCTGCAGCCGCCAAATTCGTTCCGAGCGAGCAGGTGCGGGGCTCCCCAGTCATGATGTCTTTGACTTTCACGGCAAACCCCCTCACGCCGCGCTCTTGGCGGCCGTCTTCGGTTCCTCGATCCGGACTTTTTGCTTCTTCTCGGACATAGATCCTCCTGTCTGGCATCAGCCGCGGGCGCGGGCTGGTGGTTGCAGAAGGCATAAAGGGCAACAAACATGCCCGCCAAATGGTTCCCGCTTCCGCGTGATCGAGCGGGACCGCATGAGTCCACGCGTCCGCTCACGCATGAGGTTACGAGGCCTCTCGGAAAAACTCGCAGGAGGTGAGGAGATTTCCGCGGTGAACTGCTCACGGGACCGAGTGGCAACACAGGAATGCTCGCCGACAGACGTTCAGGTTCATCGCCGCTCGGTACGTCGCCTGCCCCTACGACTGCATTCGCGATCTCGGTGGCGAACGGCGGGATGTCTACGGCACCAGAGACGCAGTGATGGAGGGGCACCGTGACAGCAACGCTTACCGAGGCCGACGTTCGAGTGCGTGATGCTGTGATGAGGCAGCTCGACTGGGACCCCGAGGTGCTGCGAATTCGCCGGGTATCGCCCACGTGGACAACCGGATTACGGTGCAGTCCTTCCACGACTCGAAGATGGACGATTGGGACGAAATCTGCTGAGCGGATGCAGGAAGAGCCGCGGTCATGACGACAAGACAGCTCGTCTCAAGCTGCATCGGTAACCGAGGCGCTGTGATTCTCCTATTCACGACGATGGTCCGTTCTGTGCTTGGTGGTGTGCAGGGGCACGACACCCGCTCCCATGCGGACGTGACGGATCGGGATCGTGACGAGAGCTCGAGGCGCGCAATAAGCGCCTGGGTGCGCACGAATCCGCAGACGCACGTCCGAAGAGAAGCGCGGAGACGTGCCCCGATTCTTTGCTGGAACTGGAGGCAGTCATGCGCATGCAAGACGTGATGACCGAGGGCGTGAAGACCATCGCGCCGACAGCAGCCGCGGAGGACGGCTGGAACGCGATGCGCCTCAATCGGATCCATCATCTCGTCGTCACGAAGGAACAGCGAGTCGTTGGTGTCCTTTCGGAGCGTGACGCGGGTGGGCGTCGCGGTACTTCTATCAGGATGAACAGCCTGGTTGCCGACCTCATGACGGCACCGGCAGTGACCGTCGAACCGACGATGACCGTTCGTCAAGCGGCCAACGTGATGCGCGGCCGCTCGATCGGCTGTCTCGTCGTGGTCGAGTCGGGTCACGCCATCGGCATCGTGACCGTTTCTGACCTGCTCGAACTCGTCGGCCGTGGTCTCGATCGCGGAGCTGTTACAACCACGCGACGGACACTGAGTCACCGCGCACCGCACCGAAAGTCGAAGGGAGTTGTGGCTGCCTGGTGACCACGCGGCGCACTCACCGCGTGTCCAGAGGAGTGTCCCGATGTCACCGTATGCGGAAGGCCTCGTCGATCGGCTTGTCAACGACCAGCAGCGCCGATGGCACTATCGAGTTCACCGCGGCCGGGTGTGGTTCGACAAGGAACTCCGCGAGACGCATCGGAAGCTGCGCCAGAGCATTCCCGCATACATCCTTGAAGGCAATCTCTTCAGCCTTCTGACCGCTCCGGTCATCTACTCGTTGCTGGTTCCCCTCGCCATCCTCGATCTCTGGGTGACGCTGTATCAGTGGATCTGCTTCCCCGTTTACGCGATGGCGCGTGTGCCACGCCGCCGGTACTTCGCGGTCGATCGACACAGGCTGGCGTACCTGAACGGGATCGAAAAGGTCAACTGCACCTTCTGCAGCTACGCCAGCGGGGTGATCGCGTACGTGCGGGAAGTGGCCGCCCGCACCGAGCAGTACTGGTGCCCGATCAAACACGCTCGCGTCGTCCCAGCTCCGCATCAGCGCTACCCCGGGTTTCTCGATTATGGTGACGCGCATGGCTATCGAAATGAGCTACCCGCCCTGCGACATGCAATGAGCGCACGGGGCCATCGCGGCGCCAATAAGCCCCGGAACGCCACCGGCCATGTTCAAGGTGGCCGCTGACTCGACGTCTCTGCCTGCCCTCGGTTTGACGGCTGCGGCCTACTGGTCTCTCGACCCGACTGAGGTCGCCAAACAGTTTCAATCCACTTCATCCGGATTGTCAGGGGAAGAAGCCACTCGGCGCCTGCGGACGTATGGACCCAACGAAACGCGCGAGCGCCGGGAGCTCTCGCGGCTGGACGTGCTCAGCCGCCAACTGCGCAGCCCGCTATTGCTGTTGCTCGTGTTCGCTGCCATCGCGTCCCTGCTGGCTGGTGAGTGGCTCGATGCTGCCATCGTCATGATCATCGTGATCATCTCAGTCGCCATCGGCTACTCCAGGGAGTACAGCGCGCAGACAGCTGCTGCCGCTCTGGGGGCCCGCATCCGTACCCGATGCACGGTGGTCCGCGACGGCCATGAGGAGCACGTTCCGATCGAAGATGTCGTGCCAGGCGATCTGATGCTGCTCTCGGCTGGCAGCTTGGTGCCGGCGGATGCGGTCATCCTCGAGAGCACGGACTTCTTCGTCAGCGAAGCCGTCTTGACCGGCGAAAGCCTCCCCGTGCACAAAGCGGCCGGCGCGCTCGACGCGGACGCCGAGCTCCATGAACGCGGCAACTGTGTGTTCCTCGGCACCAACGTCCGAAGCGGAAGCGCACGGTGCCTCATTGTCAAGACGGGTGCGGCCACGGAGTTCGGCGGCATCGCGCACAGGCTCACCCTGAGACCGCCCGAGACCGAGTTCGATCGCGGCATTCGGCATTTCGGGTACCTGCTCACAACCGCGATGCTGATCATGGTCTTGGCGGTGTTCGTCGGGCACATGTTCGCCGGCCGTCCACCTGTCGAGACGTTGCTCTTCTCGGTTGCGCTCGCCGTCGGACTCAGCCCCGAGCTCCTGCCCGCCATCCTCAGCGTGAACCCTTCGGATCATCTTTCAAGCGACGCCGGAGTTGTTTCGCACGGGCTGGTTCGTCGAATCCCTGCTGACGGAGTTGGTCATCGCGCTGGTTGTCCGAACACGCCGGCCGTTGTTTCAGAGTCGACCAGGGAAGGTGCTCCTGATTTCAACGATCGGGCTCATCGTGGTGACGTTCGGGATACCCTTTCTGCCGTTTGCAGGAGTGTTTGGTTTCGTGCCGTTGCCGGGCGTGCTCGTGGGCGCGATCTGTGGAATCACGTTGCTGTATGTCGTAACCACAGAGCTGACGAAGCGCCGGTTGTCAGCGATGTGAGCGTGATGCGAATGTCAACCCGCTCAGAAGAGCAGCTTCACCGCACACTGCATCAATCGAGCGTGACCCGCCGAAAGGATGCGTCCGATGTCGGCGAGGGGAAGTCCGCCACGGGCAAGATGAGATACCACGTGATTGGTCACGTTGAACATCCCGGCCCTGACCTGCAGACGTATGCCGCGGATGGGGGAAAGCTCAAACGAGTGAGGAGATCGACGTGAGTCCTCGCGCGATTTTCCAGCCGCATTTCCAAACTGGCTGGCAGGCCTGCGTCTGTAGGTTCAGCCGATCGAACGCGGAACAGCTGATGATGGGAGAACCCGCGCACACACCAGTAGCGTCAGCCCGCGCCCGCCGAAGTCCCGGCAGCCGGCCCACAAGAGTAGGTTCTTCTGCAGGAAAATGTCCCGGCGTCCGACTTGCACTTGCTGATCGCGGCATCGGTACGGTCGGGAGGCGCAGGTACGTGAATGTTGAACTTCAGGGGCTTGTCTCTGAGGGGCTCGAGAGGAGCGTGAGACGCGCCGGCGGCAGCACGCGTAGTTGCAGCCTGAGGTGAGTGCGCACTGGAGGTCCAGATGACGTCCTTGAATGTCTCTTCACGGCAAGCGCTTGCGATTGTGACACTCTGCGTCGCGGCCGTTCTGGTCCCCGTTTCGATCCATGCGCAACGGTCTGCTGCCGTCGGGTCAACTGTTCGCTTGGAGATTTCTGGAGAGGGACAAGACACCTTGGCTACCGCCGTACTCGTCCATCGCGAACTACGCGAACAGGACGTGCTCTTGTACCTTCTGACCAGCGCGCAGGTCCAACGCGGCCTAGGCAGTCACGGGCCGGGCGTTCGTACGGCCGGTTCGGGGGGCTGGGTAAAGGACGGCGTCGTTCTTTCTTCACAGACGGCTCTGGACATCGCCGTCCTGAAGATTGTCACGCGTGAAAGCGCACTCGTGCCAGCGCCCGTATCGCTCGAGTCGCCTCATCCCGGCGATCGTTTTGTCGTAGAGCTGAACGACGGCGAGGGTCTGACGAGCAGAGTGTTGAACGTGCGAACGGCTTCGACACGTTTCGTCATCAGTGACCAGGACCTCTCCGGGCTCCCCGGATGCCTCGGTGCGCCGGCATTCTACGACGATGCCGTTTTCGGTGTTGTGGCAGAGTGTCTCCCCAGGCGAGCCGCGGTGATCGCCCTGCTCGGCGGGGCCGAAGGCTTTCTGCGAACACAGATCCCCGGACTCTCGATCGGAAAGCAGACTCAATGACAAGATCCGGGGTAGTCACCGAGCGCTTCAGGCGGCGGCGTCCCGAGCACTGCGAGTATCGCTGGGTGCCGATCTCAACGCTTCGGCCCGCTGCTTGAGACCGAGTAACATGCGCCGCGTCATGACAAATCCGGCGGGCTCAATCGCAGACGTCAGCAGCCAGGCCCAGACCGTCCGTGCGTGCACGCGGCTGCGCGACACGAGGAGTGTTCGTTTCTCGTCGACCGGGTAGAGGCCGAACTGCCACACCCAATCGATGCTGCCCATGTTCCTCATATCCAACACGAGCGCGCGACGGGGTTCAATGGTTGCCACGGGCCACGCTGGGCCCTGCCCAAGGGGAATGGTGTCACCCCTTGCGCCCGACGCCGTTTCAGTGCGGATTCACATGGCGCCGGTGATCGGAGCAGCGCGTGGTGCCGGATATCCGGCACTGACTAGGTCTCGCGCTCGGCGCGCCGGCTGGCGACCACCGCCGCCAGAAACCCCGCGACGGCGCCGAGCGCGAGGCCGGCACCAAGCGCCACGCCGACCGCCGTCAGCGGCTGCTTCCTGATGCAGGTCGTCGCATCGTTGGCAGCATCTTCGGCACGGCGCATCGCCACTCGATAGCTGCGTTTCGTCGCCCGGGCGCTTTCCTGGACGGTGTCGCCGGCCTTTGCAGCCAACACCCGCGCCTCTTGTGACGCTTCTTCAAAGGCGCCTCGAGCGACAGCTGGGATCATCGCAACCTCCTTACGCATGCTGGCGGCTCGGTATCGTCAAGACAGGACACCGCGCCCGCCGCACGACCTGGTTCGTCGTCGATCCGAACAGCGCCAGGTCGACCGGGTTGCGGCCGCGGACGCCCATGACGATCAGATCCACGTCCTTTGTCTCCGCCAGCGTGAGAATCTCGCGATACGGCTTGCCACGAGCCGTGACCGTCTCCGGCTTGGACCACACGCGCGCCTCGTCGGTCACGAGGCCATCCAGCCGCTCGCGCGACTGCTGTTCGACCGCCTCGAAGTACTCCGCCGTGTCAAACCGCGCCGTCATCAGGTCGTCTGCTTGCCAGTCGAAGACGTGGACGATCGTCAGGCGCGCATCGGCTTCCTCGGCGATCGAGCACGCGAAGCGCAGCGCCGTCTCGGAGGAAGCCGAGAAGTCGACCGGGCACAGCAGCCGGAGGTATGGAAGCTTCCCGACTGCCTCAGCAGGTGGCGGCACCGCCATGACCGGGCACGGCGCCTTGCGCAAGACTTTCTCGGTAACCGAACCCAGCACCAGCCGCTCGAATCCGCCGCGGCCGTGCGTGCCCATGACGACGAGATCGGCGGGAAGCGCCGCGGCGCGCGCGAGAATGTGCCGGACCGGATGGCCGCGTTCGACCAGGATCTCCACGCTGACCCCGGCCGCCGTGACAGACTGCGACCACTTCGGCAGCTCCTCCTCGGCCGCGCGAAGCGCGGTCTCGATCAGCCCCGTCCCGCGAGGGAAGTCGTCGAACAGCAGCGGCGGGTTGGTGAACGTCTCCGGTTGGCTGACGTGCAGGAGGGTAATGGCCGCGCCGTACCAGCTCGCGACTGCGGTCGCGTGTGCGAGCGCGTGCCGTGAATCGTCGGAGAAGTCGATGGGGCAGAGGATGCGGCGGATCTCGATCATCGGGGCCTCGTCGGCAGTGCCCGCGCGCGACACATCATTGAAACCGTACCGCCGGCGTAATTGGCCGGTCTTCGAAGTGATAAGCGAAGCGCGCCGCGAAGGTGGTGACAACATAGTTCTGCCCGTTACGACGAACGAGCATTGTTTCGACATCGGGCCGAATGGAGATCCGGCGCGACGCAAACAGGCTGACACCACCGCCAAAGACGAATGCCGGATCGGTGAACGTCCGCGCCGTCGCGGTGACTCGGGACTCATAGAACTCCGGAATCGCGGTCGACCCCGGGTCGAACCACGCCCGGTACAGCCCGAAGCCTGCTTCGACGAACGGCACGACCGTGCGACCCGGCCGCGGCCGGGCCTGCACTTTCAGCGCCGCGGCAAAAGCATCGGCGCCGGCGCCCCGATCGAACCAGGCACCGCTTCCTTCAAACGCGAGACGCGGAGTCGCTTCCCAACCCATCGCCATCCCCGCGGCGAGCCCGGTTTCCGATGAATCTGTGCCCGCGCCCATGAATGCGTTCAGGGTCGTCCCATGCTCCCACTCGGAAGCGGCTGGCTGCTGTGCCGATGCGTTGATGGACAGCGTCAGCATGACGAGCGCGGCACACCCAGCTTGAAGTGCACGGTACATCGCGTCCCCCTTGGACCGTGTAACCACGATCCTGCCGTCCTCACTGCAAGTTCGCTGCTGGGCGCTGACCACCCGTAGATCGGCCACTGGGCAGCGGCGGCGCCGGAATCTCGGCAGCGCATCATCCGTGTGTTTCTCTGCGCGACCGTTCGTTCAGCGTCCGGCCTGCTGTGAATCGATCTGCAGCAGCAGCGCATCGACGCGCTTCTGGGCCAGCGCGACGTACTCGAGCAGATCGTCGTAGACGAACCGGTGTCCCGCATTCACGGCGCGAATCATCGGCACCTCGGCCTGTCCGTATGCGTCGAGCAGCGTCGTCCGCCGTGCCGGGTCGGCGATCTTTTTGATGCTGCCCTGTGCGGCCTTGAGGTCGAGACGGAGCGCCGCCAACCGGTCATAGGCCTGCCGCGCGGCCTGTGCCCGGCCCGCGCGCGGCGCGATCTCGTCGACGCCGTGGCAGCTCGCGCAGCGCCCTTCGAGCGCCTTCGGCGAGAGCAGCCGCCCGCCGACGGTCTCGTGGCACGTCGAGCAGGTCGGCCCATACTCCTTCCCGGACTCGAGCAGCTGGTAGTGACGGCTGTCCTGGAAGGCGACGAACGGTCCGACGTGGCAGCCGCCACAAGTGGTCGGCAGATTGCGCCGGTTGGTCGGACTCTTGGAGCTCGACGCCGGGAGCAGCCCGCGGTGTGCGAGCAGGATCTCGAACGTCGTGGAGTCTCCGCCGTGGCATTTCTCGCAGCCGACGTTGTTGCGGCCGTGCGGGGAATGGTTCCAGTTGAACAGGTGATCCTGCGCCGGTGCTTCCGGGCGAGCGAAGTGGCAGTCGGCGCACGTGCTGCGGTACGACTGGCCAGACGCCGCTGCCGGCAGCAGCACGGCGGCTGCAGCGACGATGATGGTGCTCATGACCCGACGCATCTTCAGCCTTCCTTCCGTTCGCTCATGTCATGCCACGCAAGAGCTCGTGAATAATCCGCGTGCGGTCGAGCGTCGACGCGCTCGACGGCCCAGCTTTCAATCCGCTGCGGGTCGCCGACACGACACGGTCCGCGTACCCGGCCAGACGTTCGTCGTCGGTGACGATGTACACGGTGACACCCGCATGCCGCAGGCCCAGGGCGAGGGTGACGAGTTCCGCCCGCGGCGCGAACGGCGTCGTGCAGTCGACGACGAGCGGCGAGCGCCTGGTCGATATGGCGCGGGCGATCGCCAGTCGCCAGCGCTCTCCGCTCGACAACTGGTCGCTCCGGACACCGGATCGGGCCGCGAGTCCGACGAGCGCGAGCGCGTGGCGGCCGGCCAGGTCCTCGACGAGGCAGTCAGCGGTCGCATCGAGCGGCGACGGCGCGCTGACCAGTACGCCCCCGAGCCTCGCGACCAGTGTCGGATCGCGGGTGCCGGTGATCGCGACGAATGCGCCCATGCCGGCGTTCGTCGCACGCGACGTGCCATGCAATCTGCCGGGATCCTGCCACTGCCGAAACGGCGCACAGGCAATGTGGGCATTCGCGCTCGGTACCGGCTTTGCGAAGAGCCGTTGGGGGTCATTCCAAGTGCCGGAATGCCGTCGGGGAGGCATGTCATGGTGACGACACTCGCACGACCGGTCGACGGCGACCTCCTCAGGCTGCGCACCGAGTTTTTCGCCATGCCTGGCCTGTGCCTGACCGCGCGGCAGACCGCGCGGCTGTTGTCTGTACGGGAACCGAAGGCGCGCGCGCTGCTCGACGCGCTCGTCGCCGAAGGGTTGCTGGTTCGTAATGGCGGCGGACTTTACAGGCGGGTGGTCCGTTGAGCGCCTTCATCCAGCCCGCTCGCTGAGGAGGGTCCGATGCTTCGGTCCATCGTGTTCGCGCTCTGCGCGGCGATCGGTCTGGCGGCGACCGCGTCGGCGCAGGATGCGAAGCTCGCCAAGGGCGCGCAGGTCTATGCCGACCAGAAGTGCGCCATGTGCCACTCGATTGGCGACAAGGGCAACAAGAAGGGGCCGCTCGACGACGTCGCGAGCAAGTACTCGCTGGAGGAACTTCGCGCGTGGATTGTCGATGCGAAAGGCATGACGGCGAAGACCAACGCGCCGCGCAAGCCGTTGATGAACAATTACACCCTGCCGAAGGAAGACCTCGACGCGCTCGTCGCCTACATGGCGAGCCTGAAGAAGAAGTGAGGTCGTGGGCCGGGCCTTCAGGCCCGGCATCGCAAGGCGGCCGTATCGTAGCGGCCCACCATCCGCGCTGCGCTGTGCACGATCTCCTGGCCGAGGCCGGCGGCCAGGCTCCACAGCAGCCTCGGTCCCATCCGGAAGCGGTGGCCGACCGGCCACTTGAGCTCATCGTCACCGAACATCGTCCCGTGGTTGGCCATCTCGAATGCGGCGTGGCTTGGTGAAATCGCGCGTCCTTCCGTGACGAGCAGTTCGCGTGCCACGCGCAGGCGCGAGGCGACGCCGTCGGCCGTTGCCGCATCGATCAGGCCGTGCCGGCGCTTGATGGCATTCAAGCGCTCGGCCACGTCGTAGGTGGCGCGAGCGATCTCTTCGCGCGTCATGCCATCGGTTTCGTAGGACAGGATCTGCGGCCAGGTCGGCTGCAGTGCGGCCCGGCTGTGGTCGGCCAGCGTCGAACAGAACCGCCGATACCCGAACTCCGGCTCTTCGAACGCTCGGCTGCCGGGATCGAGAAACGGCCCGAGCGGCGCGACGAACGGCCGGATCCGGCCACGACCGGCCAACTCGATGAGGTGCTCGCAGTACGGCGGGATGGCCAGCGCGGCGTCGTAGGTCTGATGCGGCAAGCCGATCATGAAGAAGACGTCCACCGTCCGGCAGCCGTGGGCGAGCGCGCTGGTAATCGTGCGCTCGACCGCTTCGTTCGCGAACGGAAACTTCCCGTTCAACCGGCGGAGCCGCTCGTCGGGCGACTCCAGCGTCAACTCGAGGCTCCACGCCGGAACGCTGCGCTCGACCATCTCGAAGAATCGATCGTCGGCCGGGGCGTAGAGCTCGAAGATCATCTCGTTCGGCGGCTGCATCTCTTCGAGGAGCGAGAAGAAGCGCGCCGTGCTCTGCATGCCCGCCATGCGCGGATCGTGAACCATGAAGATCGGCGCGCGTGAGAAGCTCCCGATCCGGCGGACGTCCTCTGCCAGCTTGTCTGGCGAGCGAAACGCCGGGCGTGTCCGGCCGCAGATCCGCCGGTAGGCGCTGCGCGATCCGCCGCAAATGGCGCAGTCGTGCACGCAGCCGCGCGCCGACAACAGCAGCGTGATCGGCTGGCGCAGCCACTCGAGGCTCGGCATCAGGTTCTCGACGCTGCCGTACTTGAAGATCGACCGCAGCACGTAGTCGTAGGCGGGGACATCCACATAATCGAGCGTCTCGGGCACGAAGGTCAGCGGATTGACCGCGACGCTGCCATCGGCGCGCTTCCAGGTCAGGTTTTCGACTTCGTCCAGGGGGCGTGCCTCACGAAGCGCCTGCAGCAGCTGTCGGACCGGCTCCTCCGTCGAATCGCCGCGAATGACGAAATCGATATCGGCATGGCGGACGAGCTCTTCGTGGTAGTAGCTGGCCGACAGCCCGCCGACCAGCAGCTTCGCCGCCGGATGCAGCGTCTTCAACAGCGCCGCGACCGCCAGCGTTCCCTGGGCGTGCGGCAGCCAGTGCAGGTCGAGCCCGATCACCGGGGCATCGATCGCCGCCAGGCACGCCGGCACGTCGAGCGACGGCTCGTGGAGCATCCGGTAGGCGAGGTTGACGATCTGGACGTTGTAATGATTCCGCTCGAGAAACGCCGCGATGCTCGTCATGCCGACGGGGTACATCTCGAACATCGTGGTCGACGGGACCGCGTCGGCGACCGGCCCCAGGAACGCGTCTCGCGAGCGGAAGTCATAGATCGCCGGCGGGTGGACGAGCACCAGGTCGCGGCGGAACGGATTGCGCATGGACTCATCAGTGGTGGTCGCAACAGGTGTGCCGAGGGCCAATGACCACCGGCCTGTGCGGTGAGAGCGCAGGCCCCTGCGGCGCCAAAGCCGCGAAAGCGCGAATCGGGCTTGTTACCGAAACGCGCAGCGCGCAGGGCTTGCCGCGCCGAAGCGCGTAGCGCGAAGGCGGGTGGAATGCCGAAATTCCGGCAGTGCCGGGAATTAACCCGCGGCATCCGGCCCGCCGACGAGAAGATTCCAGCCGCTTTTGGCGCGATATGGCGTGGCAATGTGCTTGCTCAATCATCCGGGCGGAGGGAATTCCCGATGCGTTCGATCGTCCTTGGTGCAGCGATGGTGCTGGTCGTGGCGGGCTCAGCGGCGGCGCAGGATGCGAAGGCGCAGGGCGAGCAGGTGTTCAACGCTCAGAAGTGCTCGATTTGCCATTCGATTGCCGGCAAGGGCAACCCCAAAGGGGTGCTCGATGCAGTCGGCACGAAATTGACGGCCGATGAGATCCGAGCGTGGATTGTCGACTCAAAGGGCATGACCGCGAAGACGAAACCGCCGCGCAAGCCCGAGATGCGAGCCTACTCGCTCCCCAAGGAAGACGTGGACGCGCTCGTCGCCTATCTGGCGTCGTTGAAGAAGTAGACCGGCCACTTCGGTCGGGTCACTCGAGTACGGCGCGGGGGCGATTGGAGAGTAGCGATGGCGTTCCGGTTCGGCGCTCCGCTCGCGGTGGTGATTCTGTTGGTTGGCGCCGTCGCGGCCGGCGCGCAGTCCGCCGCGGCGGTCAAGCCTCCCGCCAACGAGGACTGCCTCACCTGTCACGAGGACGTCGCCAAGCCCTTTGTCGCGTCCGCCCATGCGGCCGCATCCTGTGTGGACTGTCACGCGGACCTGTCCAAGGTGCAGGAGTTTCCGCACTCGGAGACAGTCGCGACGGTCAGCTGCGCCGTCTGCCACGAGGACATTGCATCGCAGTATCACGACGGCATTCACGCCTGGGCGAAAGAAAAAGCCGGCCTGAAGATGGCGCCGGCCTGCGCCGATTGCCACGGGACTCACGACATCGCCCCTAAGGCTGACGCCGCCAGCCGCACGCACCGCGACAACGTGCCGGCCACTTGTGGGAAGTGCCATGAGGGGGTCACCGACCGCTTCAACCAGAGCGTCCATGCGGCGGTGCTGAAGAGCGGAAGCAGCGGCGCACCGGTTTGCGCCGATTGTCACGCCGCGCACGCCACCCAGCGTGCCGACGTACCGACGCATGGCGGCTGAGTGTCGCTGCCGAATGCGGCAGCTGCCATCAGGACGTGGTCGAGACGTTCCGGCGGACCTTCCACGGCAAGGTGACCGAGCTGGGCTTCACGCGAGTCGCCGCCTGCGCGGACTGCCACGGTGCTCACGATATCCTGCCGGCGTCGAATCCGGCCTCGACGATCGCCAAGGGCCGGCTGGTCGAGACCTGCGGCGAGCTGCCACCAGGGGGCGAACGAGAAGTTCGTCCAGTACGATCCCCATCCCAACCCGCGGAGCCACGCGCGCAGCCCACTGCTCTGGTGGATCAACCGGTTCTACTGGGT
The DNA here is from genome assembly GCA_963825245.1 of uncultured Acidobacteriota bacterium. Classification (GTDB taxonomy): domain Bacteria; phylum Acidobacteriota; class Vicinamibacteria; order Vicinamibacterales; family CAVVIG01; genus CAVREM01. The sequence goes on along the minus strand of CAWGSJ010000001.1, from coordinate 1,493,641 downwards.
GCTGATCGCCGGCTGCTTCGGGGCCTTCGGCCTGCACAGCCTGCTCTGGTTCCGGCGCGAGCGGCAGGAAAAGAGGCGGCCATGACGACGGCGACATTGGAACAACCGGCCGCGGAGGGGGCCATGGAATCGAGACCGACGGCGCCGCCGCGCCGGCACATTCAGCGCTTCGATCGCCCGACACGGGCGCTGCACGTGGTCATCATGGTGACATTCCTGCTGCTCGCCGCGACCGGGATGCCGCTCCTCTTCAGCGACGCCGCCTGGGGCCGCGCGCTGGCCATGCTGTTCGGCGGCTTCACAGGCGCCGGACTCGTGCACCGCGCCGTCGGCGGTGTGCTGCTGCTGGCCGTCGTGTGGCACGTCGGCAACGTCTTCTGGCGCGCATTCGTGCGCGGCGAGCGCGGACTCTTCTGGGGCCCGACGTCGATGATGCCGCAGCCGCGCGACTTCGTCCAGTTCTGGCAGCAGCTGCAATGGTTCTTCGGCCGTGGTCCGTACCCGCAGCTTCGAGCACTTCACCTACTGGGAGAAGTTCGACTACTGGGCTGTCCTGTGGGGCACCGCGATCATGGGCGCCGCGGGGCTGATTCTCTGGTTCCCGGAGGCAGCCGCCACCGTTCTGCCCGGCTGGATGTTCAACGTCGCGCTGTTCGTGCACGGCGCCGAGGCGACGCTGGCGATCGGCTTCATCTTCGTCGTCCACTTCTTCAACGGGCACCTGCGGCCGGACAAGTTCCCGATGGATCTCGTGATCTTCACCGGGCAGTGTCACCGAAGACGAGCTCCGCCACGAGCGCGGCGGCCAGTACGAGCGCCTCGCGCGGAGCGGGCAGCTCGGCGCGTTGGCGGTGCCCGCGCCGAGCGAGGCTCAGCGCCGCCGCGGCTATGTCGTCGGCACGACCGGTCTTATCCTGGGGTTGCTCCTCTTCGTCCTGATCCTGCAGGCGGTCCTTTAGTAGAGTAACCAGGCGCATGCGTCACGACGTCCGCCTGATCAGGAGCCCAATCTCCGTCGCGGGCATGGTGCTCACCACGGTCAGCGCCGTGCTCTTCCTGATCGTCTTCCTCGCCGACCTGTTCGGTTTGCACACCAACCCGTACGCTCGGCATCCTCTTCTTCCTGGTGCTGCCGGGAATCTTCCTGGTCGGGCTGGTGCTCATCCCGCTCGGCGCCTGGATCGAGCGGCGGCGCCGGGCCAGCGGCAGGGCGCCGAGCGAAATTCATTGGCCGCGGCATCGACCTGAACGATCCGGTGCAGCGGCGCACCGCGGTGCTGCTCTTCGCGCTGACGATGGCGAACATCGTCATCGTCTCGCTCGCCGCGTATCGTGGGGTCGAGTACATGGACTCGGTCGCCTTCTGCGGCCAGGTCTGCCACTCGGTGATGAAGCCGGAGTTCGTGGCCTACCAGGACGGGCCGCACTCACGCGTGACCTGTGTCCAGTGCCACATCGGATCGGGCGCGTCGTGGTTCGCCCGATCGAAGCTGTCGGGCACGCGCCAGGTCTTCGCGGTGGCGCTGAACACCTATTCGAGGCCGATTCCGTCGCCAGTTGAGAACCTGCGCCCGGCGCGCGACACCTGCGAGCAGTGCCACTGGCCCGAGAAGTTCCACGGCGACAAGGTGGCGCAGAAGTCGAGTACGCCGACGACGAGCAGAACACTGAGACGGTGACGACGCTGCGGGTGCACGTCGGCGGCGGCAGCGAGCGGCTCGGGCTGCGCAACGGGGATTCACTGGCACATGAGCGTCGCGAACCAGGTCGAGTACATCGCCACCGACGACAAGCGTCAGGTCATTCCGTGGGTACGACGTCACCGATGCGGACGGGTCAGGTTCGCGAGTACACCGCGGAAGGTGTGAAGCCCGAGGATCTCAAGAATGGTGAACGGCGGCTGATGGACTGCATGGATTGCCACAACCGTCCGAGCCACCCGATGGCGGCCAGCGCCGAACGGGCCGTGGACGCCATCATCGCGCGCGGAGAAATCGCGCGATCGTTGCCCTTCATCCGCCGGGAGGCGGTGAAGGCCGTGAAAGCGTCGTATCCGGGCGAGAGCGCGGCCCTCGACGGCATCGCCAAGGCGCTCCGCGATTTCTACCGCACCGGGCATGAGTCGGTGTACATGTCGCGGCGTCAGGACGTCGAACGGGCGGTCGCGGCGGCACAGAAGGTATTCCAGCGCAACGTCTTTCCCGAGATGAACGTGCAGTTCGGGACGTATCCGAACAACATCGGCCACATGGATTTTCCGGGATGCTTCCGCTGTCACGACGACAGTCACAAGACGTCGGACGGCAAGACGATCTCGCCAGGACTGCGAGACGTGTCACGCGATTGAATAGGGTGCCGGGTGCCGGGTGCCGGGTGCCGGGTGCCTGGTGCCTGGTGCCTGGTGCCCGGGTGCTGGACGCCCGATGCTGCCTGGCGGGCTTGCCGCGCCGTAGCTCGCTCGAACCATGAGCGAAGGCGGGCTTTCAGGTCCTCTCGGACTGGCGTAATGTAGCGTGGACGTTGAGGCGCGAATGGGTATGCCGCTGAAGGCACGCGGTCGGTTGCTCGTCGTCGCACTCCCGCTGCTCGCCGCCGCCTTGGCCGCCCAGCCGAGCGGGCGGCTGGTACGCCTGGACGTGTTCGTCACCAAGGACGCCAAGCCGGTCGCTGTGTCAGTCCGCGAGAACGAGACGCTGATCACGACCATCAAGGATCTCGGCACGCTCGCCTTCGAGGTGCGGTTCCGCGACAAGCAGGAGAAGACCGTCCTGGTCGTCATCTTCGACGCGGAAACCAAGCCCCAGGTGCTGCTCGGCGCGCTCGAGCTTCCGGTTGAGGGGAAACGCGTCGAGAGCTCCACGTCCCCGCCGTTTGAAATTCGCGTTCGACGCGTCGAAAGCGCTCGTTGAAGGTCGCCCCGCTCCTAGAGCTCACCTTCAGCCCGGGCACGTCCGTTGCACTCCCGCACTCATCGTTCCTGACGATCGAGCCATTGCCGGCACGGAGGTGCGAGGATGCGGAAGCTAGCGATCGCGTCGACATTGGCAGTCGTGGTGGCGGCAGCCGCCGCGCAGACGGCAACGTCGGCGCAGACCAAATCGGTCGGGAATCTGATTCAGGTGATGCGCGGGTCGGTATTCCGCGACGCCAACCTGATATTCGACGTGCAGCAGGTCGATCCCGGCGCGCCGCCGCAGCCGCACAACACCGGGCCCGGAACGACCGACCAGTTCCAACTTTTCCAATGTCTATACGGGATGGCAGGTCGTCGAGAACGCGGCGGTGATGCTGGACGAGGCCATCGACGTCATGCTGAAGCCGCGCCTGTGTGCCAATGGCATTCCCGCGCCCGTGAACGAACCGCAGTACAGAAGGAGTGCCGAGGGCCTTCGAACCGTCGCCAACGACATTCGCAAGGCGGCGCAGGCGAGGGATCGGGATCGCGTGATCGAGCTGGCGGAACCGCTCGCCGATGCGTGCGCGGCGTGTCATCAGGTCTATCGCGACCCTGAAGGGCCGAGCGGCTTCGGCGACACGTCGATTCGCTGCAAGGTCGTCAAGGCCGCAAGCAGGTAGCACATCGACCGGCGAAATCCCGGCGCCAGGACTTCGTCACGCCCCGCGGCGGAAATCCGGCGGGAGTGACGGATTCGCGGCGGCCGTGCGACGAAATTCCGGCACCACCTTTTTTCGATCTCAAGAATCAGCCGCCAGCGGCGCGCCTCCTCCGCGCGCTCCGCCCGGCATTCGAATTGCTCGGCTCGCGCAGCAACAGGACTCGCGACGTCGACTGTTGACTGACAACTGACGACTGTCGGCTGAAAGGAGCTCGAGATGGTGCGTATAAGGTTTCGCTGGCGGGTCGCGGCCTCGATCGCGGTCGCAGTCGGCTTGCTGGGTCTTCCTCGACCTGCCGGCGCAGCCCAGGCGGCCACCTCGCCCACCTTCACGAAGGACGTCGCGCCGATCTTCCAGGAGAAGTGCCAGGCGTGTCACCGCGCCGGCTACATCGCACCGATGTCGCTGGTGACCTACGAGGAAGTGCGCCCGTGGGTGCGCTCGATCAAGGGACGCGTGACCGGGCGTCAGATGCCGCCGTGGCACATCGACCGCACCGTGGGGATTCAGAAATTCAAGAACGATCGATCGCTGACCGACGCGGAGCTCGACACGGTCGTTCGCTGGATTGACGCCGGCGCGCCGAAGGGCGACCCGAAAGATCTGCCCCCCGCCAAGGAGTTCGCCCGCGACGACGTGTGGAACCTCAGTGAGTTGTTCGGCGGCCCACCTGATCTGGTGATCAAGTCGACACCGTACACCATGCCGGCGCTTGCGCAGGATCACTGGTGGAAGCCGGAGGTTCCGACTGGCCTTACCGAAGATCGCTGGATCCGCGGCATCGAGATCCGGCCGTCGACGGTCCCCGGCCGCAAGATCACCCATCACGCGCTTGCGCGTCTTCAGCAGGAGGAGACCGAGCCGCTGGCGCTCGGCGCCGCATCCGACGTCGGTCCCGGGCTGCTGATGGAATGGGCGGTGGGCAAGCAGGGCGAGATCATGCGGCCGAACAGCGGCAAGCTGATCAAGGCCGGTTCGAGCATCGTCTGGGACATCCACTATCACGCGGTCGGCGAAGCGATCACCGACACCGTGGAGCTCGGCCTCTACTTCTACCCGAAGGGGCAGGAGCCGAAGTACCGGCAGGTGCTGGCGAGCTTCAGCGGGATCCAGGGCGGCAACCGTAACCTCGAGATCCCGCCGAACTCGGTCGTCGTCACCGAGAACTTCCACGTGATGCGGCAGAACGGGCGCATCGAGAACTTCCAGCCGCACCTGCACCTCCGCGGCAAGGGCATGAGCATGGAGGCGATTCTGCCCGACGGCTCGAAGCAGATGCTGAGCGCCGTCACCGACTACGACTTCAACTGGCACAACAACTACGTCTACGCGGACGATGTCGCCCCGCTCGTCCCGAAAGGAACCGTCCTCAAGTTCACGACGTGGTTCGACAACACGGCTTCGAAACGGGGAAATCCGGATCCGAATCAGTGGGTCGGCTGGGGCGATCGAACGGTCGATGAGATGGGGCATGCGTGGGTGAACATCACCTACTTGAACGACGAGGACTTCAAGGCCGAAGTCGAGAAGCGCAAGGCGGCCGCTCCTGGCAACACGCAGCAACAGTGAGGCCCGGCTTGACTCAGGAGATTGCGATGCGATTCATAAAGTCCGTGTGGTTCTGGACCTCCCTGATGCTCGCGGCCGCCGCGATCACCGGCGGCGCACAGCAGCTGCCGCTCGAGCCGATCAAGGAGCGGGGACAGGGCGTGTATCCGGTATACGAAGGCTGGTACAAGAACGCCGACGGGAGTTACACGTTCCTGCTCGGGTACTTCAACCGCAACGCGAAGGAGGCCATTGACGTCCCGATCGGTCCCAACAACAAGGTGGAGCCAGGCGGCCCCGATCTCGGCCAGCCGACGCACTTCGAGCCGCGGCGCGGCTGGGGCGTGTTCACGATCAAGGTGCCGGCCGACTTCGGAACGAAAAAAATCGTCTGGACGATCAACGTCAACGGCCTCAACGCGTCCGTCCCGATGCACCTCGATCCGAACTGGTTCGTCGAGCCATTCGAGGATGCCGCCTCGTTGAACCGGCCGCCGGCGTTGCGGTTCGAGCCGTCCGGCCGGCCGTTCCTCGGTCCGCCCGCCGGCATTAGCGCCGAGCTCACGACGACGGTTGGCGAACCGCTCGGGTTGACGCTGTACGCGACCGACGTGAAGCCGACGACCAACCTCGGACAGCGCGCGCGCCCGAATGCCCGCGAGCGCCTCGACATCACGTGGACGAAGTTCCGGGGCCCCGGCAACGTGGTGTTCGCCGATGCCACGCCGGAAGTGACGAAGCCGGACAGCCGGACGATCACGACTGCCGTTTTCGATCGTCCGGGTGAGTACATGCTGCGCGCCGAAGCCAACGACGAAACCGGCGAGGGAGGCGGAGGGTTCCAGTGCTGCTGGACCAGCGCCCACGTCCTCGTCACCGTGCGGCCGGCCGTGCAGACGACCGGCCAGTAGCGTTTGTCGCGCTGGTTGATCGCGATCTCGTGACCGTCATCGTGATCGCGATCGCCAGTGCCTGTCCTACCTGTTCGTGGCATCCCTGATGCAGCCCTCCACGCCGGGTCCGGCGGGTTCGCCGGAAACCCGGCGCACTCGTCGCGAGGAGCTCCAGGCCATGTCGGTCGGCAATCCCACTGCCCGCGTTCCAGGAGTTCCAGCCTTTTTCGCTTTCATCAATGCCTCGAGACTGGGCGAGCCGCTGCCACGGCCCGCCTTGAAATGCCCGGCGGACGGTCCATCCCTCCACGCCGTCTGCCGGGCATCTGTCGTTCGTCGGGGGCCACCCGTTGCGTTATGGAAAAACGGTTGTACGGCGGACCCGGCTTTGCTACGGTGGTATCACCATGACGTCACGACTCAATCCGACTCTGTGGGTCGTATGCGGCTTAGCCCTTTGGTTGGCCGCACTTAGCACCGCACGGGCGACACCGCTTGCGCCGCCGCCAACGTCCGCCGATCAACAACCGGTCGGAGCGGGATCACAACCTGCTGATACCCTCGCTGGCGAGGCGACGTGTCTGACCTGCCACGAGGGTCAGGCCTACAAGCAAACCGCACACGGATTGGCGTTCAATGCGCGGACGCCAGCCGCCACGCAAGGGTGCGAGAGCTGCCATGGGCCGGGCAAGGCGCACGCCGAGAGCGGCGATGCATCGCTCATTCGTCGCTTCAACAAGGCATCGGCGGTCGAGTCGAGCCAGGCCTGTGTGTCGTGCCACAACCGTGCGACGCACGCGCTCTGGGAGGGCAGCCAGCACGATCAGCGGAACGTCAGCTGCGCGAGCTGCCATAGCGTCCATTCCGCCGAAGGGCGAGCCGCAGCTGGCGGCGAAGAGCCAGACGGCGCTCTGCAGCACCTGCCACAAGAACGTCGCCAACAAGACGTACCGCTTCAACCACATGCCGGTGCGCGAAGGCGCCATGAACTGCGGGTCGTGCCATAACGTGCACGGCAGCACCAACGTCAAGCTGCTGCGCGCCGGGACGACCGTCGACGAGAGCTGTACGAGCTGCCACGCCGACAAGCGCGGACCCTATCTGTGGGAGCACGCGCCGGTCAGCGAGGCCTGCACCACGTGCCACGACCCGCACGGCTCCAACAACGATCGGATGCTGGTCAGCAAACAACCGTTTCTGTGCCAGCGGTGTCACGTCACCTCCAGACACCCTCCAACGGTGTACGAGGGCTATCTGCTGAACAACTCGCAGAACGCGAACAAGATTTTCGGACGATCGTGCACGGTGTGCCACCAGCTCGTGCACGGCTCGAACTCCCCGTCCGGGAAGACGCTCCTGCGGTAGGCGAGGAGGATGTGATGCGCTACAGAGTCCTGTTCATTGGAGCGCTGCTGTGCCTCGCCCCCCGGCCGGGGCTGGCGCAACAGCCGGCAATTCCGCAGGTGCTGTCCGGGTTCACGGGGACTGTGGACGTCGGCGGGCTGTTCACGGGGACGGACGGCGACGAAGCCAGGTACGAACGATACCGTGACATGCGGGATGGCTTGTACACGGGGATCAACGTCAGCCGGCTGAACGAGCGATCGCTGTTCGACGCGTCGGCGTCGCATATCGGCTACCGCGATCAACGGTACGACGCCCGTTTCATCGGCTCGCGGGTACGGATCAACTTCGACTGGCAGTCGATTCCGCTCAACTACAGCTACCTGACGCGGACGCCGTTCACCATCAGCGGCAATACGCTGACGCTCGACAACAGCGCGCAGAATGCCGTGCAGGGTCCGACCAACGCGACCAACGACGGCACCGCAGTGGGTGTTCCCTGCGCGCCGGGCGCTCCACCGGCGACCTGCGGCAATCCGACGCAGGCCGGCCAGGCGAAAGCCAACCGCTCGATCTACGAGTCGCTGGCGGCGCCGATCGACCTGCGCCACGGCCGCGATAACGCAACGGTCGGCGCGATCTTTTCGGCGGCGGAATCGGTCGACATCGACGCGCGGTTCGCCTCGTCGAGGCGCGAGGGACAGCAGCCATGGGGCGCGTCGTTCGCATTCAACAACTCGGTCGAGCTGCCACAGACGCTCGATCAGCGGACCAACGACGTGACCCTGGGCGCCACGTGGACCAACGCGCGGAGCATGCTCCGGCTCGGCTGGGACGGGTCGTGGTTCAACAACAACAACGATACGCTCGTCTGGGACAACCCGATCCGGCTCACCGACTTCAACAACGGTCTGCTGCCGCCGAACGGACCGTACGATCCGAGCGGCTATAGCAACGGCAACGGTCCGGCGCAGGGCCGGATGGCGCTCGCGCCAAGCAATTCGATGAACGTCGTCAGCGCGACCGCGATGTACAAGCTCCTCGCGCGGACGACGCTCAACGGGACGCTCCAGTTCACGAATCAGAGCCAGGACGACGACCTGATTGACTGGACCATCAACCCATTAATCGATTCGCCGACGGTCCACGGCGCCTTCCCCCACCTGGCGCAGCTGCCGCGACCGACAGCCGAAGCGGAGGCGCAGGGCATCAACGCGCTCATCAACCTCACCTCGCGGCCGTTCCGTCACGGGACGTTCACGGTGCGATATCGCTACAACGAGCGCGACGTCAAGACGCCGACCTTCGATGCCACTGAATACGTGCGTTTCGACGCGGTGCCCGAGGAGGTCGAGCACGGGTTGTCACCTCAATTCGATACGTCGCGCCAGATCTTCGACGCCAATTTCGCCCTGGTGCCGGTCAGTTGGGGCACGCTGCGCCTCGGCTATGGGCACGAGGGGGTCGAGCGGCGCGGCCGCGGCTTCAGCGACGTCGGTGAGAACATCCTCCGTGCGACGTTCGACACCTACACGAGCCAGTACCTCACGTTTCGCGCCAGCTACGACATGGGATGGCGCCGCGGCGAGGGGTTCGTCGAAACCGGCATCGACTACGAGGAAGGGCCGGGCGGCACGCAGCCGACGCTGCGCTATTACGACGAATCCGATCGCAACCGCAAGCGGTTCTCGCTGCTAGCGACGGTGATGCCGCGCGACACCTACGACGTGTATGTGCAGTTCGGCGGAGGATGGGACGAGTACTTTGCGGACGACTCGGTCCCCGTCGAACGGCCCGGTGAGCTGTTCGGCCTGCAGAGCGCCGATTCGACCAGCTGGAACTTCGGGATCAACGTCCACCCGAACGAGATGCTGTCCTTCGGGGCGAACTACGGCATCGATAGCTACGACTCGTTCCAGTTGTCGCGCAACGCGAACCCGCCCCCCGATCCGACGTGGACCGATCCGAACCGCAACTGGACTCTCGACAACACCGACAAGATCAATACGTTCAGCGTGTATCTCGACCTGCTGCGCGCCGCACGCAACACCGACATCCGCTTCGGGTACGACCTCAGCGACTCGAACAACGCCTTCGTGCACGGCGGGCCGCGTATCGATTCGCTGGCCGCGGCGAACCAGTTCATCCCGTTGCCCGACGTCGACAACACCTGGCAGCGGGCGTCGGTCGACGTCCAGCACTTCCTCAATACCCGCGTCGGCATCGGCATCGGCTGGTACTTCGAAAATCTCGACGTCGTCGACTTCAACACGCTCGACACGGACGGGCCGACCGGCTTTGCCGCTGAGACCGGCGACCCGCGGCTCGACTGGCTTGGCGGGCTGACGATGGGGTATGGCAACCGCCCCTATACGGGCAACACCTTCCAGGCGCGGGTGATTTACAAGTTCTAGTTGTTGGTTTGCCGCTCGCCCACGGCCGACCCTGAAAGGGTCGGCCTACACCCACATAGGTAGGCCGACCCTTTCAGGGTCGGCCCGAGCGTCGGGGAATTATCCCGACGCCTCGGGGATTCTTCCCGCTCGTCCTGCGGCAAATAGTCAAACTCCTAGCAAAAGCACGGGTGACCGCGGCACCCTCTTTGCCCATGAAAGCGGCGCCGATGTCCTGCCACGTCATGGAAAAGTCGGCCGGCGGCCGGCCAGTCATGCTCCGGCTGCGGTCGCGCCCGCTGCGGGTCGCGCTCGTTGGCAACCCCAACGTCGGCAAGAGCGTCGTCTTCAGCCGTCTGACTGGCAGGTACGCGACCGTCTCCAACTACCCGGGCACGACCGTCGCGGTTACCAAGGGCCGGGCGCTGATCGGTGCCGAAGTTTGCGAAGTGATCGACACGCCGGGAGTCAACGCGCTCGAGGGGCCGCTCAGTGAAGACGAGCGGATCACCCGCGACGTAGTCGCCGGTGACGCCGCCGACATCGTCATCCAGATCGTCGATGCCCGGAACATCCGCCGGGCGCTGATGCTGACGGCGCAGCTGGCCGGCCTCGGCAAGCCGGTTCTGGTCGCGCTGAACATGGTCGACGAGGCGCTGGCGCGGGGCATCGCCGTGGACGCGACTGAACTGGCACGCGAGCTCGGTGTGCCGGTCGTCGAGATGGTCGCCGTCGAGGGGCGCGGCCTCCAGACGCTGCGCGACCGCCTGGCCGAGGCGCGGCCCCTCAGCGTCGCGGCCCTGGCCGATGTCGCAGCCCAGGCGGCGTGGGCGCACGAGGTCACCTCTCGCGTGCGCCACATCACGACCCTCTCGCTCGCGACGATGCAGGAGGCGCTGTCGCGCGCGACACGCCGGCCCCTGACCGGCCTGCCGATCCTCGCGCTGGTCCTGTACGCGTTGTACCTGTTCGTCGGCGTGTTCGGCGCGCAGACGCTGGTTGGCTTCGTCGAGGAGGTCGTCTTCGGCAGGCTCGTCAATCCGGCCGCCATTTCACTGGTCTCGCTCATTCCGTTGCCGCTCGTGCGCGACTTCTTCGTCGGCGACTACGGCCTGGTCACGATGGGGCTGACCTACGCCATCGCCATCGTGCTGCCGGTCGTGACGACGTTCTTCCTGCTGTTCGGCCTGCTGGAAGACAGCGGCTACGTCCCGAGGCTCGCGATTTTCAGCGACCGCATCTTCCGTGCGATGGGCCTGAACGGCAAGGCGGTGCTGCCGATGGTCCTGGGCCTCGGCTGCGACACGATGGCGACCATGACGACCCGCATCCTCGCGACGCCGAAGGAGCGCCTGATCGCCATTCTGCTGCTGGCGCTCGGCATTCCGTGCTCGGCCCAGCTCGCGACGATCCTCGGCATCCTCGGCGGCATCTCGTTCGGCGCGCTGCTGACGCTGGTCGTCGTGGTCGTCGCCCAGATGTTCCTGGTCGGTTGGCTCGCCGCGCGGCTCCTGCCCGGCCAGCGGTCGGAGTTCATTCTCGAGCTGCCGCCGATCCGGCTGCCGCGCCTGTCGAACGTCCTCACCAAGACGCGGCTGCGCGTCTGGTGGTACCTCGGCGAAGCCGTTCCGCTGTTCCTCGCTGGAACGGTTCTTCTGTTCACGCTGGACAAGCTGCACGTGCTCGGTGCCATTGGCCGCGCCGGGCAGCCAATCGTTCACGGGCTGCTCGGACTGCCGGACGAGACGGCGGAGATCTTTGTCATGGGGTTCCTGCGGCGCGACTATGGCGCCGCAGGTCTCTTCAGGCTTGCCGAGGCGGGGCAGTTGACTGCCGTGCAGGCGGTCGTCGCGCTGACGGTGATGACGCTGTTCATCCCGTGTGTCGCCAATTTCCTGATGATCGTCCGTGAGCGCGGCCCCCGGGTCGCGTTCGCCATGCTCGCGGTCATCACGCCGATCGCCATCGTCACCGGTGCGGGGCTGAACGTTGTTCTCCATGCATTTGGCATCACGTTCTGACGGCGTCAAGCCGCTGGCTGCGCTCGGGCCGGGTGAATCCGGCACGGTCCATCACGTTGCCGCGCACCGGGGCGACCGCGTCGATCGGCTGCTCGCGCTCGGGGTGACGCCGGGCGCATCGATTGTCGTCCTGCAGACCTCGCCCGGCATCGTCTTCCTGTGCGACCAGACCGAGCTGGCGATCGAGCGCTCGGTAGCCGAATCCATTCTCGTCAAGCTCGCGGAGGAGTAGACATGGCGCCCCCACTTCGTCTCGTCTTTTGGGAGTCGACGAAAGCGTGCAACCTGAGCTGCCGGCACTGCCGCGCCGTGCCGCAGCGATCGCTCGGCCCGAGGGAGCTGACGACGCGCGCGGCGTTCGATCTGATTGACGGGATCGCGGCGGTCGCGAAACCGGTATTTGTCATGTCGGGCGGCGAGCCGCTGTTCAGGCCCGATCTCTTCGACGTGGCCGAGTACGGGGTCGAGACCGGCTTCCGCATGGCCCTGGCCACCAACGGCACGCTGGTCGACCGCCGGATGGCGGCCAGGATTGCCGATGCCGGCTTCTCGCGCGTCGCGATCAGCCTCGACGGCGCGATTCAGGACACGCACGACCGGTTCCGCGGCCAGCCCGGCGCGTATGCGCTGGCCGTCAGGGGCATCCGCGCCTTGCGGGATGAGGGTGTCTCGGTCCAGATCAACTCGACGATCGCCAGGCACAACGTCGCTGAGCTGCCGGCGATGCTCGATTTCGCGCTGGCGCTCGGGGCCGACGCCTTGCATCTGTTCATGCTGGTGCCGGTCGGCTGCGGCCTCGAGATCGCGCCTGCGGAAATGCTCCCGCCCGACGAATACGAGCGGGTGCTGCACTGGTTCGACGAGCAGGCGAAGACGTGTCCCATCGACCTCAAGGCCACCTGTGCGCCGCACTACTACCGCATTCGCGCCCAGCGCCTGGAGATCGCCCGCAAGAGCGGCGACTTCTCGGAATCGTTCATCGCGCCGGGCACGCGCGCCAAGGCGGCGCCGAGGCTGCTCCATGGCGGCGGCGGCCACGGCCAGCACCTGTCGGCGATGACGCGCGGGTGTCTCGCCGGCACCAGCGTGTGCTTCATCTCGAACGAAGGCGACGTGTATCCGTGTGGCTACCTGCCGGTCAGCGCCGGCAATACACGGCTCGAACCGTTCGCGGATATCTGGCGATCGTCGCCGGTCTTCGAGCAGCTGCGCAATCCAGGCTCGCTCGAAGGGAAGTGCGGCGACTGCCGCTTCGAGGCGATCTGTGGCGGCTGCCGCGCCCGTGCGTACGCGGCGACCGGCAGCTTCCTCGCGGAAGAGCCGTTCTGCACGTATCGTCCCGACCTGGATCCAGTCAGTGTTCGCGAATCGGGTGCCGCAGCTCGGCCGTCGATGATGTGAAGGTTGGTCGCGCTTTGATCGACGTGCGCTAAGATGCGGGCGTGCGTGCGCCCGCAGCCGTCGCGCTGGTCGGCATCGTCGTCTGGGCCGTGGCAGTTGCCGGGCCGCCAGCGGTCGGGGCTTCCCAGCCGGTCAAGTCGGATCAAGAGGTCATCATCGGGCTCGAAAAGAGCTGGAACGAGGCCTTCTACAAGAAAGACGTCAAGTTCATCGCCAGTATCCTGGCCGACGAGTACATCGCGACCTTTGAGGACGGCAGCCGCGCCGACAAGGCAAAGGAACTGGCGCTGACTGCCTCGTTCGATCAGGCGGTCGAGTCAGCCGTCCAGGACGACTTCACTGTGAAAATCTTCGGGAACACCGCCGTCGTCTGGTTCACGTTGCACCTGGTCGGGATCAAGCAGGGACAGCGTGCCGAGCTGACGCTGAACTACACCGACGTGTGGGTGCTTCGCGACGGCGACTGGCGATGCGTCTCGGCGCACAGCACGAGGGTCAGCCCGAAGTAGGCCGCCGACAAACCGTCGATCCTCCATCGCTCCGCCCGGACGGAGATCCGCAGCGTTCGCAAGTGGCTGACCTCACGCCACTTCTGTCACTCTCCCTCGAGTGTTTTTTGTGGCGCGCCGTGTGCTTCCTGAGTACCTGAGTTCCTCAGTTCAGGAGTCTGTGTATGCGGACCATGAAAGCTGTCGTGTTCAAGGGAAAGGACCGCATTGCCGTCGAAGACGTGCCGCGGCCGCGCGCAGGATTCGGCGAAGCGGTGATTCGGATCACCGCGACGACCATCTGCGGCACGGACGTGCATATCGTCCGCGGAGAATATCCGGTGCGCCCCGGCTTGATCCTCGGCCACGAGCCGGTGGGCGTGATCGACGAGCTCGGCGGAGGCCTCGAGGGGTTGTATCACGTGGGCCAGCGCGTGATCGTTGGCGCGATCACCCCGTGCGGACAGTGCTTCTACTGCCTGAACGACGCACGGTCGCAGTGTGGGGGGCCGCTGGGCGGCTGGCGCTTCGGCAACACCATCAACGGCGCATGGGCCGAGTACCTCCTCGTGCCGGACGCACGTGCGAATCTGGCGCCGATTCCCACCGGGCTCGACGACGAGGACGTCCTGATGTGCCCGGACATCTTTTCGACGGGCTTGTCGGGCGCCGAGAGCGGCAACGTGAAGGTCGGCGATTCGGTGGCTGTATTCGCCCAGGGACCAATCGGTCTGTGCGCGACGGTCGGCGCCAGGCTGCGCGGCGCGTCGCTGATCATCGGGATCGACGCGTCGACGGAACGGCTGGAGGCGGCGCGGCGCTTCGGCGCGAACGTCACGCTCAATATCCACGACGGCGATCCCATTCCGGAGATCAAGCGGCTGACGGACGGCCGCGGAGTGGACGTCGCCATCGAGGCGCTCGGCCGGCAGGAGACGTTCGAGAACTCGCTGCGCGCGGTGCGGGCGGGCGGCACCGTGTCGAGCCTTGGCGTCTACTCGGGCAAGCTGGTCGCGCCGTACGAGACGCTGCACGCCGGCCTCGGCGATCAGAAGATCATCACTACGTTGTGCCCGGGCGGAAAAGAGCGCATGCGCCGCCTGATGGCGATGATTGCCAACCGCCGCGTCGACCTCTCGGCGCTCGTGACGCATCGATTCACGCTCGACGACATCCACGACGCCTTCGATCTGTTCAGTCATCAGGGCGACGGCGTGCTCAAGGTCGCGCTCTTCCCGTCGGCGCCGCTTAAGGGGCGCTCGCGGGAGCAGGCCGACGTCGAAGAAGGCGAAGGCCAGTGGGCGAGCCACGTTCTCTAGTTGGAGGGAGGAAAGGGCGGCCGGTATGGATACCAACAAGCCAGTCAGACGCGAGATCGAACCGCAGGTTCCGAGCCTCTTCGAGGGGGCATTTACCTTCCCGATGTTCAGGCGTCTCGGCCGGGAAATCGATTTCCTGTTCGATCGCTTCGGGCTCGAGCGCAACTTCGTCCAGCCGGTCGAAACCGTCTGGACGCCGGACCTCGAGATGTTCAGGCGCGGCGGCGACATCGTGGTCCGCGCCGACATCCCAGGCATGAAGAAGGAGGAGGTAACGGTCGAGCTTGCCGACGGCCAGTTGATGCTGCGCGGTGAGCGGAAGCAAGAGAAGGAGGAGAAGAACGAGGGCTACTACCGGGCGGAGCGCACCTACGGCAGCTTCTACAGGACGCTGACCCTGCCGGAGGGCGCCAAGGTTGACGAAGCCAAAGCGGTGATTCGCGACGGCGTCCTCGAGGTCGTCATTCCGACAACCAAGGTCGAGGACAAGAAACGGAGGCTCGTCATCGACGAGGCCGCGCCGCCCAAGACGATCAAGGCCGCGTAGCGACAGAGGAGGCTGGGGGCTGGAGACTGGGGACAGGGGACTCGGACCAGCCCCAGCCTTTAGCCTCTAGCCTCCAGCCTCCGTATCTTCAGCGCAAGCGCCCCGACAAACAGCAGGATCGCTCCCAGCGACAACGCCAGGCCGCGGCGGCGGTACGCGAGTTCGGCTGCCGCGGCATCGCCAGCGCTGTCCACGTCGGCGACCAGCTTCAGGCCGCCTTCGATGATCGCGTCGACTTTGGGCGGGTCGAAGGTGTGCAGTTCGGTCCGCGCGAGGGTGAGATGCGTGCGCGCTTCCGCCAGACTCAACTCCTGGCTGCCGACCTCCATCCCCGCGTTGCCGAGGCGGCTGACTGCGGCGTTCGATCCGTCGAGCGCGGTTTTCAGACGCTCGATCGCCCTGCGCATCGCTGCTGCGCCCTTGACGCCGTTGTCGTCCGGCCCCTCGTGGCACGTCGCGCAGACCGCACCCGGCGCCGTGCTCAACATCTCGTCGGATGGCTTCAGAACCGCGTGATTGGCGTGGCACTCCACGCAGCCGCGCTCGAAGATCTGCGCGTGCACGCTGGTCTCGAATTTCTGTGCGAACACGGCGTGGCAGGTGCCGCAGACGTTCGCTACCGATCCCACGCCCGGCGGCGCGGCCCCGTGGTTGCCGTGGCAGTCGTTGCAGGTCGGCGCGGAGAAATCGTTGCCCGTGGTCAGGGCCGCGTAATGGACGCTCTTCTGGTAGTCCACCAGTTGACTGGTGGGCAGCGGCCCGCCGCCCGGGAGCGTGCGGCCGCGCATGTGGTCGGCGCTGGCGTGACACGTGCCGCACGTGCCGGCCACGTTGGTCGCGAAGACCGGCGACTTCGCGTCGTTCACCAGGCGAATCCCGTGGGCGCCGTGACAGCTCGCGCAGGTCGCCACGCCCCGATCGTCGCCGGCGAGGCGCTTGCCGTGGACGCTGGTCGCGTATTCCGCTTCCTGATCGACCCGCTGCCGCGGGGCAAACTTCCGCATCAGCTCGGCATCGCTGTGGCAGCGCGCACACGCTTTGATCTGATCCCCGCCGCGGGGCGCCCCCGAAAGCCGCGCGCGCGATCGTGCCCTCTGGCGGCTTCGGCCGCGGACGCGTTGCCGCCGTGGCAATCGACGCAGGCAAAGCCGCGTTCGCGATGGACGTCGTGCTCCACGAAGGTCCGCGCCGGGGCCGCGAGCCGTTCCTCGGCCAGCGATGAATGGCACGCGAGGCACGAGTTGGCGGCCGGCGGCGATTGGCCGGCCGCGGCGATCGATGCCGCGAGCACGAGGACGAGTGCGAGCAAGTGTTTCATCACGACGCGTAGTGACCGATGATCGTGAACACCACCAGATACAGAAGACCAGCCATCGCAATCGCCGTGAACATGGGGCTGCGATCGCCGCGACTGGCCCGCCGATCCAGGAACGGCACGGCCACCAGGAACAGCACGGCGAAGCCAAACCCGACGACGCCCACCACCTCGCCCTCCAGACCCAGGATGTGGCTCGGGAGCAGCTTGAGCGTGTGGAACATCGCCAGGAAGTACCACTCCGGCCGAATGCCCGGCGGAACCGGCGCAAACGGGTCGGCCTTGCGTCCGAGCTCCCACGGGTAGAACGCGGCCAGCGCCACGAGGATCGCCAGCGCGATGTACCAGAGCAGCACGTCACGCAGCACGTAATTCGGGAAGAACCTCATTTCCGCCAGTTTGTCCCCGGGGCGGAGCCGGCGCGCGATAGAGAGCGGCACGCTCATGCCCTGCCGCTGGACCAGCAGCAGGTGCAGGCTCACGAAGGCGGTGGCGATCGCCGGCAGGATCGCGACGTGCAAACCGTAGAGGCGCGACAGCGTCGCGCCGGTCACATCGTCGCCGCCGCGGAGCAGGCGCAGCAGAAAGTCGCCGACCAGCGGCACCGCGCCGGCGATGCCCGTGCCGACCTTCGTGGCGAAGAAGGCGAGCTCGTTCCAGGGCAGCAGGTAGCCGCTGAACCCGAACGCCAGCATCAGGAACAGCAGCACCATACCGGACAGCCAGGTGAGCTCGCGCGGCTTGCGGTAGGACTTCTGGAAGAAGACGCTGAAGAAGTGCGCGAACGCCGCCCCGATCAGCAGGTTCGCGGACCAGCTGTGCACGTTGCGAATCAGCCAGCCGAACTCGACCTGCGTGACGATGAACTGCACGCTCTCGTAGGCTTCGGTGGCGCTCGGCCGGTAATACAGCAGCAGCAGGACCCCGGTGAACGCCTGCACCACGAACAGGAACAGCGTGACGCCGCCCAGGTAGTACCAGAACTTCTGGCGGTGGATCGGCACGGTCTTGTGCGCGATGAACTGCCGCACATCCGACAGATCCAACCGCTCGTCGAGCCACTCAAGCACGCGAGACGACAATTTCCTCTTCTCCCGGTTCGCCCCTCAGGTTGACCGCGAAGCGTTCCAGTGCCCGCGGCGGCGGGCCCGATACGACGTTGCCGCCCAGATCGTAAAAGCCGTTGTGGCACGCGCACCACATCTGCGAGATGTCCGGCTTGTACTGCACCGTGCAATCGAGATGCGTGCAGACGGCGCTGAACGCGTGCAGCTCGCCGTCGGCGCTGCGGACGACGATCGCCGGCTTGTTCCCGAACTTGAAGATGACCGCGGTATTCGGTTTCAGCACCGCCGCGCGTCCAGCGACGGCACTCGCCGTGGCCGCCTCGCCGCTCGCCGGCGGGATGAGGAAGCGGGTGACCGGGTAGGCGATCGCGATCGCCGTGGACACGAACCCGACGCCGAGCACGGCGTCGAGAAAGGAGCGGCGATCGAAAGAGGTGGTTCCGGAAATGACTTCCACCAGAGCGGATCTTACCCGAGAGGAGCGCCGGTAAATCGCGAGAGCGATCGTCGCGCCCGCGCGGAGCGCGCGGTGCGGCGGCAGGACTGCCGGAAATCCGGCAACCGACCTGGCATTGCCGTTGCTGAACATCTGTTCAAAATCTGTCGTGTCCCGGAGGTGCTCCTTGCTAGCTCCGTTCTCCTTGATGACGCCGGGCACCAGTGGGGTTTCACGCCGCGATTTCTTGCGAGTCTGCACGGCGGCTGCGGCCGCGGTCGGCCTGGGCCCGCTGGCGGCGCAGCGCTTCGCCGAAGCCGCGGCGGCCGGGATCAAGCCTTCGGTGATCTGGCTGCACTTCCAGGAGTGCACCGGCTGCACCGAGTCGCTGCTGCGGACGACCCACCCGACCGCTCGACGACCTGATCCTCGATCTGATCTCCCTCGACTACCACGAGACCCTCTTTGCGGCCGCCGGCCACCAGGCAGAAGCCGCGCGCGAACAGGCGATGAAGGCGCACGCGGGCAAGTACGTGTGCATCGTCGAAGGCGCGATTCCCGACGAAGGACAACGGCATCTACTGCATGATCGGTGGCCGCACGGCGCTGGATCTGGTCAGGGAAGTCGCCGGCAACGCCGGCGCGGTCATCGCGATCGGATCGTGCGCGTCGTGGGGCGGTATCCCGTCGGCCGATCCCGAATCCAACGGGTGCCGTCGGCGTGCAGCGAGGTGCTCAAGGACAAGACGGTCGTCAACATCCCCGGGTGTCCGGCCAATCCGTACAACCTGCTCGGCACGGTTCTCCAGTTCGCGACGTTCGGCACGCTGCCGGAGCTCGACGCGGAAGGCCGTCCGATGTTCGCCTACGGCCGAACCATTCACGAACACTGCCCGCGGCGTGCGCATTTCGACGCCGGCCGCTTCGCCGAGACGTTCGGCGACGAAGGGCATCGCCTCGGCTACTGCCTCTACAAGCTCGGGTGCAAAGGGCCCGAGACCCACGCGAACTGCTCGGTGCAGCACTTCTGCGAGATCGTCGATGCCTGGCCGATCGGCCTCGGGCATCCCTGCTTCGGCTGCACCGAAAAGAACATCGCGTTCAGCGATCCCGCTGCACCAGACGGTGCAGATCGAACGGCCGACGCCGCCGGACACGTATCCGCCGATCCAGGCGCCGCAGGGCGGTGTCAGTCCGATTGCGACCGGCGTAGCTGGAGCGATCGTGGGCGGGCTGGTCGGGGCCGGCTTCATGGCGTCCAGGAAACTGTCGACCGCGACGCCGAGGAGCCGCCGTCGCCTTCGCCGAAGTCGAAGGAGTGAGCCATGGGCATCTCCAGACGTGCGGCGCTGAAAGGCCTGCTGGTCGGCGGCGCGGCCGCGGCCGGCGCCGACACCGACGTCGGCGGCGGCTGTACGCTGCCGCCCGACGACGCTGTGGGCCTGCTCTACGACGCGACGCTGTGCATCGGCTGCAAGGCCTGCGTCGTCGGCGTGTCGCGAAGCCAACGATCTCGAGGCCGATCCGACCGGACTCGGGCCGAACTACCACGCGCCGCTCGACCTGAGCGAGCGCGCCAAGACGGTCATCAAGCTCTATGCCGAGGAAGGCCAGACGCTCGTTCATGAAGGCGCAGTGCATGCACTGTCGTCGATCCCGCCTGCGCGGCGGCCTGCATGCTCGGCGCGTTGAAGAAACGCGAGTTCGGCATCGTCACCTACGACCCCGACCTCTGCATCGGCTGCCGCTACTGCGAGGTCGCCTGCCCGTTCAACGTCCCGAAATTCGAGTGGGCGAAGGCGGCGCCGAAGATCGTCAAGTGCGAGCTGTGCGCGCACCGGCTGAAGGCAGGGCTCGAACCAGCGTGCACCGAGGTTTGCCCGCGCGGCGCAGTGATCTTCGGCAAGCGAAGCGACCTGCTCCACGAGGCGAAGCAACGCATTGCCGCCGAGCCCGAGCCGCTACGTGCCGAAGGTGTACGGCGAGACCGACGGCGGCGGCACCCAGGTGCTGTACCTCTCGCACGTGCCGTTCGAGAAGCTGGGGTTGCCGGCGCTCGGTGACGAGCCGGCGCCGCAGCAGGCGCGGGGCGTCCAGCACAGCGTCTATCACAGACTTCATCGCGCCGCTGGTCCTCTACGGCGTGCTTGGAGCTGTGACCTGGCGCAACCGGCGGAGACAGAGAGGGCAGTCATGAGCATCGCACGCGGAACCGGTCGGCGGCCCGCTCCTCACCCCGGCGATGCGAGTGCTGGCCGTCGTGTTCGGCATCGGTGCGGTCGTGATGCTCTGGCGCCTTGTCGGCGGGGCTCGGCCCGACCACCGCGCTGAACGACGGCTACCCGCTCGGGCTGTGGATCGCCTTCGACGTCGTCACCGGCACGGCGCTCGCGTGCGGCGGCTACGCGGTCGCGCATCCTCGTCTATCATCCTCAACAAGGGCCGCTATCACCCGCTGGTGCGGCCCGCGATCCTGACGAGCGCGCTCGGCTACACGCTGGCCGGCGTCGGCGTGTTCCTCGACATCGGCCGCTGGTGGTACATCTGGAAAGTGCCGGTCTACTTCTGGCACTGGAACTTCGATTCGGCGCTGCTCGAAGTGGCGCTCTGCATCATGGCCTACATCGTGGTGCTGTGGATCGAGCTCGTCCCGGCGTTCCTCGAGAAATGGAGTGACGCGTCGAACCTGCTGCTCCGCCGCGTCTCGCGCGTCAGCCTGCCGGGCGCTCGAGAAGGCGGCGATCTGGATCATCGCGCTCGGGTTGCTGCTGCCGACGATGCACCAGTCGTCGCTCGGGACGCTGATGCTCCTGGCCGACTCGCGGCTGCATCCGCTGTGGAACACGCGTCTCCTGCCGCTGATGTTCCTGCTGTCCTGCGTGTCGATGGGCTTTGCGGTGGTGGTCTTCGAGTCAGCCTTCTCGAGCGTGGCGTTCAAACGGCGGCCCGAGACGTCGATGCTGGCCGGCCTCGCCGCGGCGATCGTGCCGATTCAGCTCGTCGCTGTCGCGATGCGAGTGGTCGACCTCGCTGTGGCGGGGTCAGCTCGGCCTCCTGATGGCTGGTGACGTCCGCTCGTTGTTGGCACTGCTCGAGTTCGGGTTGATGCTCGCGCCGGTGGTCATGCTGCGGTCGGCCGCGAGCCGCCGCGATCTCGGCCATCTGGTCCGCGCCGCGATGCGTGATGATGTTCGCCGGCGCGCTTTACCGCTTCGATACGTACCTGGTGGCGTTCACGCCGGGCGCCCACTGGTCGTATTTCCCGAGCGTTCCCGAGATGCTGATATCGACCGGCCTGGTGGCCGCCGAGATTATGGCCTACATCGTCATCGTCAAGACGTTCCCGATTCTGGCAGGCCGCACCCATCCGGCGGCTCCTGAAAGGCAGGCTGCGTAATGGCCACGCACATCACCGTCGATCCGGTCACTCGCATCGAGGGCCATCTGCGCATCGACGTCGAGGTCGACGGCGGCCGCGTGACCAAGGCATGGTCCTCCGGGCAGATGTTCCGCGGCATCGAGCGCATCCTGCAGGGACGCGATCCGCGCGACGCGTGGCTGTTCACCCAGCGCTTCTGCGGCGTCTGCACGACCGTTCACGCGATCACATCGGTGCGCGCCGTCGAGAACGCGCTGCAGCTCGAGATTCCGCCCAACGCCCAGTACATCCGCAACCTGATCGTCGCCGCGCACGCGATGCACGACCACATCGTGCACTTCTATCAGCTGTCGGCGCTCGACTGGGTCGACGTGGTCTCGGCGCTGAAGGCCGATCGGGCCAAGACGGCGGCGCTCGCGGCGAGCCTCTCGGACTGGCCGGGTAACAGTCAGAAGCAGTTGCAGGCGGTGAAGGATCGGCTGGCAGGGTTCGTCGCCGGCGGGCAGTTGGGGATCTTCACGAACGGCTATTGGGGACATCCCGCGATGAAGCTGGCGCCCGAGGTCAACCTGCTGGCCGTTTCTCACTACCTGCAGGCGCTCGACTACCAGCGCAAGGTCAACCAGGTGGTGGCCATCCTCGGCAGCAAGACCCCGAACATCCAGAACCTCGCCGTCGGCGGCGTCGCGAACGCCATCAATCTCGACAACCAGGCGACGCTGAACATGGCCAAGCTCTACCAGGTGAAGGATCTGCTCGATTCGGCGAAGCAGTTCATCGAGCAGGTGTACTTCGTGGACGTGTGCGCGATCGGCGCGATGTACGCGGACTGGCTGACTTACGGGTCGGGCGTCACGAACTACCTGGCGGTGCCCGATCTGCCGCTCGACACGAAAGGCACCAAGTTCGACTTGCCGGGCGGCACGATCTTCGACGGCGAACCTCGCCGGCGTGAAGCCGATCGCCTCGTTCGAGGATCCGTACTTCCAGAAGAACGTCACCGAGTCGATCGCGCACTCCTGGTACGACGGCGACTGGCGCCGGCATCCGTACGACGAGGACACGGTGCCGAAATACACGACGTTCGAGGCGGATGGCAAGTACTCCTGGATCAAGTCGCCGCGCTTCGATGGTCACGTCGATGCAGGTCGGTCCGCTGGCACAGGTCCTGGTCGGCTTCGCGCAGGGCCACGAGCCGACGACGCGCTGGGCGGCCAAGGCGCTCGCCACGGCGGGCAAGGTCGCCGGCACCACGCTCACGCCGGCGGTGCTGCACTCGACGCTCGGCCGCCACGCCGCGCGGATGATCCGGACGGCGATCATCGCCGAGACCGCCGACAAGCATTGGCAGCTTCTGGTCGAGAACATCGGCAAGGGCGACACGCGCATCTTCAACCAGCCGGTGTTCCCGAAGGGCGAGCAGCAGGGTTTCGGCTTCCACGAAGCGCCGCGCGGCACGCTGTCGCACTGGGTCGTCATCGAGGACGGCAAGATCAAGAACTACCAGGCGGTCGTGCCGTCGACCTGGAACGCGGGCCCGCGCGACGAGAAGAACCAGCCAGGACCGTACGAAGCATCGCTCGTCGGCAATCCGGTGGCCGATCCCGAACGCCCGCTCGAGGTGCTTGCGCACGGTGCACTCGTTCGATCCCTGTATCGCCTGTGCCGTGCACACCCTGGATGTCGAGGGTCACGAACTGGCCCGAGTGCGTGCTTTGTAACAGAGCGCCTGCGGCCATGCCGAGCCGAGGAACCGGTTCTTATCCGAGGCGAGGCATCAGCGTAAGTTCGCGGCGGGGGTGGGGCCCCGCCGCCATTGGAAAAAAGATGGCGGGAGGTTGGGTTTGCCGAGTACGTTCATTCTCGGTCTCGGCAACGTCCTGATGGGCGACGACGGGCTCGGTCCCTACGTCGCCCGTCTGTTCGAAGCGGAATACGAGGTCGGCGCCGGGGCCGAGGTCATCGACATCGGGACGCCCGGGCTTGACCTCACGCCGTGGCTCGCCGACGCCCGGAACGTCATCATCGTCGACACGGTTCGCGCCAGCGCACCGCCTGGCACCGTGAAGGTGTACGAGAAACCCGACATTCTCAGACACGCGCCGATGTCGCGGGTTTCCCCGCATGACCCGGGTTTGAAAGAAGCGCTGCTGACCCTGGAGTTCGCGGGACGGGCCCCTGCGAGCGTCACATTGATCGGCGTCGTGCCTGCCCGTGTGGCAATCGGCACGAGGTTGAGCGATCCCGTCGCTTCGGCCGTTCCGACCGTCGTCAGTGCCATCGCCGACCGACTCCGACGTCTCGGTGTGCCGGCGCGACCGCGCACGAGTCCTCGGCTGGTCGAGAACGGCGACTGCCCATGGTGGTGGGACACGGATCCCATTCGAGCAGGAGAGCAGACGTGCGCGCGGTAATCCTGGACGGCGCCTTTGCCGGCGACGAGACGAGCGCGGCCGTCGAAGCGGACCTTGTGTCGGCGCTGGCAGCCCGCGGCTGGGAGGTGGAGCGGATCCGTTTGCGCGATCTGACGATCGCGTACTGCAAGGGATGCTTCGGATGCTGGGTGAAGACGCCTGGCGTCTGTCCGACGCGCGACGACGCCGGCGTGGTGACGCATGCGTTCGTCAGGAGCGACCTGGCCGTCCTGGTGACGCCCGTGGTGTTTGGGGGCTACTCCTCCGAGCTGAAGAAAGCGCTCGACTCTCAAGGCGACCCTGAAAGGTCGCCCCGCAACTGCTATTCCGTGCGCAGCGCGACGAGTGGATCGATTCGTGCGGCGCGGCGGGCAGGCAGGTAACAAGCGACGAGAGAAGCTGTGGCCAGCAGCGCGAACACGCCGAAGTAGGTCAGCGGATCAGTTGGCGTGATGCCGTACAGGAAGCGCGCCATGACGACGCCAACTGCCGCACTCAGGACGAAACCGATCGCGAGGCCGATTGCCGTCAGCTTGAAGCTCTCGCGCAGCACCGAGCTAACGACTTGCTCCGCCGAAGCGCCGAGGGCGATGCGCAGGCCGAACTCGCGCGTGCGCCGGCGTCCCTCGAAGGCGACGACCGCGTACTGGCCGATGGCCGCCACGAGTAGGGAAGCGCCGGCGAACAACGTCAACAGCATCATGAGCATCCAGAAAGGCGCCTGTTCGGAAGCGACCTGACTCTCGAGCGAGCGCATGGCGGCGATCGGGACGCGGCCGTCGGCCTCCCGCAGCGCCCGCGCCACTGCCGGCGCGACGACGTCCATCGGGACGCTGTGGCGGATGTAGAACGTCGTTTCGCCCGGCGGGTTCGGGCGGGCATCGATTGCCGTGAAGATGAACCGCGGCGCGCCCTCCCTGGCCTGGCCGCTGAAATACGCGTCGCCGACCACACCGGTCACCTCGAGCTCGGTCAAACGGTCGGACGGTCCCGCCAAGAGCACCCTCCCCATCGCCGACTCGCCAGGCCAGAGCGTTGCCGCGAGCTGACGCGTGATGATCGCGTGGCCCGCGTTCGCGCCGCCCTCGCGCCGGAAATCGGCGCCGGCGACGAGCGGTACGCCAAGTGTCCTGAAGAAATCTGGCGCAACGCGCGGATCGCCCGCGAGAACGGGATCGCTGGACCGATCCCTCCGGACTGGAAAATCCACCCAGGGATAGACGCGGGTGCCTGGCACGTACGAGACGCCTTCCACCAGCGGCATGCCCGCGAGCCGAGCACGCAGCGTCTCGACGAGCGCAAGGTTGCCGTCGGCGCCGGTAGCGCTGCCAGCGGTGTTCACGGTCGCCAGCAGGATGTTGTGGGTGTTGAACCCGACGTCTGTGCCGTCGGCAACCGAGAACGATCGGTAGGCCAGACCAGCGCTGGTGAGCAGCAGCACCGAGAACGCAAGCTGCATCACGACGAGCCCGCCCGAAAGCTTCGAGCGCGACGCGACGAGCCCCTGTTCGCCGACTTTGAGGAACGGCAGCAGAGGCTGACGCCACGTCCTCAGCGCCGGGCCGACGGTCACAGCCAGCGTGCAGAGCACCGCCAGCGTCAGCGCGTAGCCGACCACGCTCCAATCCGGTGTCAGCGCGGGAAAGACCACCGGGCCAGGCGCGATCGCCGGTATGAGGTACGTGGCAACTGCGTGGGACACCCACCACGCGAACAGACAGGCGGCAATCCACGCCATCGCCGAAAGCGCCAGCCCCTCGGAAATCAGGCTGCGAACGACGCGGACCCGCGACGCACCGAGCGACTGTCGGAGCGCGATCTCGCGTTGCCGGACGACGGCCCGCGCGATCAGCAGGTTCGCCACGTTGGCGCAGACGATCAGGATCGTCAGCAGCGTGACCACTGAAAAAATCGCCAGCATCCGGTAGCCGAACATGGAAACGAGGCTGTTGCCGCCGGCCGTCGCCGAATACGGCACGAGCCGCACCTTGTACTTCTGCGCGACCAGTCCGAAGACCGCTACGGCCGGATCGGCGGTTTGCAGCTGGGACCAGAGGCTTGAAAGCTCGGCGTGCGCTTCGCCGCCCGAGCGGCCCGGCGCGAGGCGGCCGATCATCGCCACCGCCGATCCGCGCCCCTGGTCGAGATGCGCGGGGAGCTCTCCGGCAAGAGGCAGCCACAGATCTGCGAGCTCCGCCATGATCGCGCCATGGAACTCGGGCTCGGCCACGCCAATCACCGTCGCCGGCTTGCCGTTCAGCGTGATCGCCTGGCCGACGATGCCGTCGATGGCTTGAAACGTGGTCTGCCACAGGTGGTGACTGATCACCGCAACCAGCCCGGACGTGCCGCGCGTCGCTTCGTCGACCGTGAAGCTTCGCCCGTTGACGATGCGGACGCCGAGCGTATCGAAGTAGTTCGGCGACACGATGCCCGCCCGCACGGCATAGCTGCCGTTCTCGTGCATCAGGGTCACGCGCCGGAAATCGTACGCGGTAATTGACGCGAGCGTGGTGGCGTGCTCGGAGAAATGCCTGAACACGCGGTAGCCGTTGTGCGTTTCGATGAAGCCGTCTTCAGCCACCCAGCTCACCGTCTGGAGGCCGCTTGCATGCACCCCGGGCGACGGCTTGGCGAGGATGCCGTGCGCCATCGAGAAGATCGTCGCGTTGCCGCCGATGACGAGGGCAACGAGCAGGATGGCAGTGGCGCTGAACCCGGGCGACTTCGTCAGGATGCGGAATCCGAAGCGGAGGTCCTGGGCGAGCTGTTCGAGCGCGGTCCAGACCCACACGGCGCGGGTCCGCTCCTTGACGAGGGCAGTGCTCCCGAGCGCTATCCGCGCTGTCCGCTCGGCCTCGGCCCGGGATCTGCCGCCGGCGATGCGCCGCTCCACTTCCTGTGCGACATGAAAGCGAAGCTCGTCGTCGAGCTCGCGGTCGTCTGCCGGGCGACGAAAGACTGAACGGCGGAGCAGCTTGCCGAGCCGAATCATTGCCCGAGCACGCGGACGATGGCGCGCGACAGGCGCGTCCACCGATCGCGCTCCTCCTGAAGCTGACGCCGCCCGGCCGGCGTCAGCCGATAGAACTTCGCGCGCTGCTTGTTTTCGGTAAGACCCCATTCGGCGTCGATCCAGCCGCGCCGCTCGAGCCGGTGCAGCGCCGGATACAGGGATCCATGGTCCACCTGCAGGATGTCGTCCGAGCTGGCGGCGATCGCCACGCCGACGCCGTGGCCATGCTGAGGGCCTGACTGTAGCGTGCGCAGGATCAGGAGGTCGAGCGTGCCTCGCAGCAGGTCGTCACTGTCTTCGTAAGTCGCCTTCGGCATAGGTGGGAGAAAATCTACTACCCATGGCGGTCGATTGTCGACTCCTGACCACGCCGGCGGCTGGGTACCGGGCGAACTATTCCCCGATCCTGGCTGCCGGATAAGCGGCACATCATCCGGAAACGCGAGGAAATCCGTGGAAACTGGTCTGGCAGCCGGCTTGCCGTCACCCCTTTCGGCGAACATGGCGACAACTGCCGGGGAGGGGCGTCGGATCCGGATTCGCGGAATCGTCCAGGGAGTCGGCTTCCGGCCCTGGGTCTACCGCACCGCGGTCGACGCCGGGGTCACCGGCCGGGTCCTCAACGATTCGGCTGGCGTGACCATCGATGCGTTCGGGGACCATCAGACGCTCGATCGCTTCGAGGCGGCGCTCCACGTCTCCCCTCCACCCGCCGCTCGCATCAGCGACTTTCATGTCACGACCATCGAGGCCGAACGGCCGGCCTCGTTCGTCATCGTCGACAGCCAGCGATCCCCAGACCGCCGAGTCTCGATTCCTCCCGACCTCGCGACCTGCGATGAGTGCGTCGCGGAAATTTTCGACCCGGCCGATCGCCGGTTCCGGTATCCGTTCACGAACTGCACCAACTGCGGGCCACGCCTGACGATCGCGACCGACGTCCCGTACGACCGGCCGGCGACGACGATGGCGCCGTTCGAGATGTGTGAGAACTGCCGCCGTGAATACGAGGACGTCGCGGATCGGCGGTTCCACGCGCAGCCGGTGGCCTGCCCGGTGTGCGGTCCGAAGCTGACCGCGCACTGGCCGAACGGCGATCTCCTTCCGGTCGAGGACCCGATCGCGCGTGCCGTACAGGAGCTGCGCGACGGGTTCATCGTCGCGCTCAAGGGCATCGGGGGCTTCCACCTGGCGTGTGACGCATTGTCGGACGAGGCTGTGGCGCGCCTCCGGGCGAGAAAGCGTCGCGATGAGAAGCCGTTCGCGGTGATGGTCGCGACCGTGGCGCAGGCGGAGACGATCGCCGTGCTTGGCGATGCCGAGCGCCGTCTGCTGACGTCGAGCGAGCGACCGATCGTCCTCGTCCCCAGGCGTGCGACGGCGTGTCTCGCCGACGGAGTTGCGCCGCACAATCAGTACGTCGGCCTGATGCTGCCATATTCGCCGTTGCACCACCTGCTGCTGGCCGACGCCGGGCGTCCATTGGTGATGACGTCGGGAAATCTCTCGGACGAGCCGATTGCCTTCGACAACGGCGACGCGATTCGGCGGCTTGGCGACATCGCCGATCTGTTCCTGCTCCACGACCGCGGCATCGTCACGCGGGTCGACGACTCGGTGGCGACGATCGTCGCGCGCGAGCCGCTGCTGATTCGCCGCTCGCGTGGATATGTGCCGCGCGCGCTCGAGCTGGCACCCGGGGTTGTCCGTCCCGTGCTGGCGTGCGGCGCGCTTCTGAAGAACACCTTCTGTCTTGCGAGCGGGAATCGCGCGTGGCTCGGGCCGCACATTGGCGATCTCGAGAACCTCGAGACCTACGACTCGTACACAAGCGCCATCCGCCGCTTCGAACGCTTTCTCGACGTGACGCCGGAGGTGATCGCCCACGATCTGCATCCCGACTACCTGTCGACGCTTTATGCCCGCGGTCGCGACGAGACGGTGCGCGTCGCCGTCCAGCATCATCACGCGCACGTCGTGTCGGTGATGGCCGAACACCATCTGCACCGGCCGGTGTTCGGCCTGGCGTACGACGGCACCGGGTACGGAACCGACGGCACGAGCTGGGGAGGGGAGCTGCTGATCGCCAGACCGTCCGGGTTCGAGCGGGTCGGCACCTTCCGACCGCTGCCGCTGGTGGGCGGTGACCAGGCGATCCGCCATCCCTGGCGGCTGGCGCTGGCGCTCGTCCTCGACGCCTATCACGGCGATCCGCCGGAAGCGGTGATGCGCCGCTTCGCGGGTGTTTCCCACGACGAGCTCGCGGGGGCGATCTCGATCATCCGGGCGAACGCGGCGCCGCTGGCGCGGGGGGTGGGTCGGTACTTCGATGCGTTCGGTGCGCTGTTTCTCGGCCGCTTCCACGCCGCATTCGAGGGCCAGATCGCGCTCGAGTGGAACCAGGCCGCAGATCCCCACGGCACCGGGCAGTACGGGTTCGACATCCGCGGCGGCGCCGACCCGTGGGAGGTGGACATGCGCGAAGCGGTGCGGGAAGCCGTGGAGCACGAAGCGCATGGCGCCTCGATCGGCGAGGTCGCGGCCGCGTTCCACAACACGCTGGCCGACGCGAGCGCGGCGATCGTGCGTCATGCCGCCGCCGCGCATGGCCACATGCCGGTCGTGTTGAGCGGGGGCTGTTTTCAGAATGCGCGCCTGGCCGAGGGCGTGCGCGCTTCGCTTGTCCCCGAGTTCGAGGTGTGGGTCCCACGTGACGTGCCGCCGGGCGACGGCGGCATCGCGCTCGGACAGGCGGTCATCGCGGACGCGGTCCTGCGGGAACGGTGATCGTTCGACGTTCGCTCGGATAGGCCCCGTTCGGGCGTTCGTCGGCGAACGACGAGCGACGAACGACAAGGAGGACACGAATGTGCTTGGGAGTGCCCGGTCTCGTCGTCGAAGCCGATGAGCTGACGGCGCTCGTCGATTTCTGGGGCGTGCGGCGGCGCGTGCGGCTCGATCTCGTCGACGAGCCGGTCCGGGCCGGCGACTACGTGCTCAATCACGTCGGCTTTGCCATCCGCCGCATTCCGCCGGAGGACGTGACGACGACGCTCGAGCTCTACGAGCAGCTGCTGCGCGAGAACACCGGCAGCGGCCCCGAGGATTTGATGGCCGCGGACGTCCGCGCAGAGATCAATGCGGGGCAGCCCAAATGCTAGTTGCCGCCAACCGCCTCGAGTTCCGCGATCCGGCGCGCGCGCGCGACCTGGCGGCGGCGCTGTCCCAGACGGTAGCGTCGATCGGCCGCACGGTGTCCGTGATGCACGTCTGCGGCAGCCACGAGCAGGCGATCGCGAGATTCGGCCTGCGCGCGAGCTTCCCGCGCGGGTTGAACGTGATCATGGGACCGGGCTGCCCGGTGTGCATTACCGACATGCCGGAGATCGACGAGGCGGTGGCGCTAGCACTGCAGGGCGTGCGCATCGCGACCTACGGCGACATGCTGCGTGTGCCCGGGACCGCGGGTTCGTTGGGCGATGCCAGGGCGGCCGGCGGCAGAATCGAGGTCGTCTACAGCATCGCGCAAGCCGTCGAGCTGGCGAGGGAGAGCGCAGACGAGGTCGTCTTTTTCGCGACCGGCTTCGAAACGACGGCGGTGGCGACCGCGGCGGTGATCCTCGCCGACCCGCCGCCGAATTTCTCGGTGCTGTCGGCGCACAAGTACATTCCGCCGGTGATGGAGATCGTCGCTGAGATGCCCGGCTCCCGCGTCGAAGGCTTTCTGGCGGCGGGTCACGCAGCGACCATCACCGGCTGGGGCATTTTCGAACCGTTCGTCGCGCGCCACCGCACGCCGGTCGTCGTCGCCGGATTCGAGCCGCTCGACATCCTGGCGGCACTGCTGCGCCTCGTCGAACTCGTGCGCGATCGCCAGTCGACCGTGGTGAACATGTTCCCGCGCTGCGTCACTCGCGAGGGTAACCGCAACGCGCAGCAGCAGCTGTGGCGCGTCTTCCGGCCGATCGGCGGGCACTGGCGCGGAATCGCCCACGTGCCGAATGGCAACTTGCGGCTTCGCGACGAGTACGCGCGGGTTGACACGCGTCGTCGTTTCGAGATCGACGTCGCGTCGCTCTGGAACCGCGCTCCGTCGACGCTGCTGCGTCAGTGTATCTGCGGCAACATCATGGCAGGCATCGCGTCGCCGAACGACTGCCCGCTGTTCGGGAAGGAATGCCAGCCGGAAATGCCGGTCGGCGCGTGCATGGTCAGCAGCGAAGGCACTTGCAAGATCTGGCATCAGTACGGAGGGGCGACATGTCCACTCTGACGCTCGCCGACGATCGCATCATGCTGAAGCACGGCGCCGGCGGCCGCGCGATGCGGCGCCTGATCGCCGAGTCGTTCCTCGCCGCGTTCCACACTGAGCCCGAGGAGCCGGCCGGCCGCCTCGGGCTGGCCGCGATGGACGACGGCGCCGCGGTGCGAATCGGGGATCGGTGGCTGATCTTCACGACCGATTCGTACGTGATCCAGCCGCTCTTTTTCCCGGGCGGCGACATCGGCCGGCTGTCGGTCTCGGGCACGATCAACGACCTCGCCATGATGGGTGGCATTGAGGTGCTCGGCCTCAGCTGCAGCGTGATCATCGAGGAGGGATTTCCGCGCGCGGATCTGACGCGGATCCTGGCATCGATGCGGCAAGCATGCGACGAAGCGAAGTCGGCCGTGCTGACCGGCGATACCAAAGTCATGGGTCGCGGCGAGGTCGACGGGATCGTGATCAACACGGCGGGCATCGCCCTGACGGATCACGTCGTGACCGACCGCGGCCTGCACGCAGGCGATCGGATTCTCGTGACCGGGACGATCGGCGACCACGGCATGGCGGTGATGGCGACCCGCCACGGGCTGGGGCTCGATGGCGGCGTGATGTCCGACGTGGCGCCTCTCAACGGCCTGGTGGCTGCGGCGCTTGCCGTCGAACCGGGCGCCGTGACCGCGATGAAGGATCCGACCCGCGGCGGCGTCGCCAGCGCGCTGCACGAGATGGCGGAAAAGGGACGCGTCGGGATCGTCGTCGATGAGCAGGCCGTACCGGTGCGGCCGGAAGTGCGCGGCATTTCCGAGCTCGTCGGCATCGATCCATTGCTCGTCGCCAACGAGGGGAAGGCCGTGATGGCGGTGCGGCCGCACGCCGTTGCTGGAGTGCTCGCCGCGCTGCGCGCCCATCCGCTGGGTCGCGAGGCGGCCGTCATCGGGGTGTGCACCGAGGAGCGGGCCGGGATGGTCGTGCTGGAGACCGGATTCGGCCGAAGGCTCGTCGTGGAGCCCGAGGGCGAACCGATGCCACGCATATGCTGACCCGGGCGCCGATTCGCGTGGCGGTCCTATGCTCGCATCGGGCGCCGGGGCTGCTCGATCTCCTCGAGCGGCATCCGGACGGCAGCCGCCCGTACCAGATCGTCGCGGCGGTGACCAGCGAGCTCGCGTTCGACGGGCAGACGCGCGTCGCAGCCCACGGCGTCCCGACGCGCGCTCATGCGATCCACGAGTTCTACCGGCGCCGCGACGCGCACGTATACCGCGATTTGCGAACGCGCGCCGCGTTCGACCGCGAGACCGTCAGGATCCTCGCCCGTTATTCGCCGGACATCGTGCTGCTCGACGGCTATCTCTATCTCGCCACCCGCGAGCTGCTCGATGCCTATCCGGCGCGGGTGCTGAACCTGCACTTCAGCGACCTGACGCTTCGTCATCCGGACGGGCGGCCGCGCTATCCAGGGCTGCGGGCGGTGCGCGACGCTTTGACCGACGGCCGTGCGTCGACCCGGGCGACGGTGCACCTGGTCGACGGGGAACCCGATGGCGGGGCGCCGATCGTGGAGTCGTGGCCGTTTCCGGTGTCGTCGCTGGTTGCGGATGCGCTCGCGCTGCGAGCGCACGAGATGTTCAAGGCGTACGTCTTCGCCCACCAGGAATGGATGATCCGCGCCGCGTCGGAACCGCTCGTGGCGTCGGCGCTTCGGATGATCGCGGACGGCACGATCGATCTGCGCGCCCTGGCGGCGGCGGATCCGGCCGGCGTCACTCCGTGGACGGTGGATCCTCATGGCCACATCTCATATCGACACGCGGCGTGACGGCCCGGTCGGCGTGATCACGATCAATCGTCCAGGGCGTTTCAACGCCCTGGACGTGGCGACGGCCCAGGATCTCCGGCGGGCCGGGTTGCAGTTCGCGCGCGACCCGCAGGTGCGGGCAGTGGTCCTGCGCGGCCTTCCGGAGATGTTCTGCAGCGGAGCGGACCTCAAGTTCATTCGCGATGGCGGCGACGCCGGAGACCTCGCGTATCTCACCGGCGCACAGGATGCGCAAGGTGCACAGGGCGCGCAAGGTGCGGGGTACGGTGCGGTCTTCAAGCAGATCCTCGAGTACCTCCACAGCGCCATCTCCGAGATCCGGAGGGCGCCGAAGCCGTTCATCGCCGCGGTCGACGGGATCGCGGCCGCCGGCGGATTCGGCCTGGCGATGAGCTGCGATCTGGTGTTCGCGTCGAGCCGTGCGACCTTCGAGTGGGCATACGGAAGGACCGGCCTGACCGGCGCGGAAAGCGCGACGTTCCTGCTGCCGCGGCTCATCGGCCTGCGGCGCGCCATGGAGCTCGTGCTGCTCAACCCGCGCCTGACCGCAGTTCAGGCCCGGGATTACGGGCTGGTCACGGCGGTGTACGACGTCGAGAGCTTCGATCGCGAGGTAATGGCCGGC
Organism: uncultured Acidobacteriota bacterium; assembly: GCA_963825245.1. Taxonomy (GTDB): domain Bacteria; phylum Acidobacteriota; class Vicinamibacteria; order Vicinamibacterales; family CAVVIG01; genus CAVREM01. Next base: position 1,459,731 of record CAWGSJ010000001.1, on the reverse strand, counting down.
GCGCAGCGCATTGCCGCAGGCCCGACTCACGCGTTGTCGATCGCCAAGGAGCTGCTCAATCAGTCGGCCGGCATGGACCGCCTCGAGGCGCACCTCGATCGCGAGCTGAACGAGCTGACGCGCGTCGCGGACGGCCCTGAGTTTCTCGAAGGTCTCCGCGCGTTTTTCGAGAAGCGGGCGGCGCGCTTCATCGAGCGCATGGAAGCGTGAACGAGATGCACGAGTACAGCATCGTCCAGGCGATGTTCGATCGGATTGAACAGGTGGCGCAGGAGCGCCGCGCGACCGCGGTGCGGCGCGTCGCCGTCCGGGTCGGGAGCGCCGCCGGCGTCGACGTGACGCTCTTTCGAGGCGCCTTCGAGCTGTTTCAGGAGCGGACCATTTGCGACGCGGCGCGCCTCGAGATTGAGGAGGTTCCCGCCCGATGGGTGTGTCCGGACGGCCATGGGGCCCTGCCGGACGGTCGGCCGCTTACCTGCGGGGCGTGCGGCCGTCCGGCGCGCCTGGAAGCCGGCGACGAGATCACGCTGATGAGACTGGACCTGGAGGTGCCGTGATGTGCGACACATGCGGATGCGGGGACAGCGAGATCGTGCCGGTCGCGGTGCACGAGCGAATTCTGGCCGTCAACGATCGGACGGCGCAGCACAATCGCGAGCACTTCCACGATCATCACGTCACAGTGATCAACCTGATGGGCTCGCCGGGAGCGGGGAAGACCGCGGTGCTCGAAGCCACGGCGCACCGGCTGGGCGCCGGAGCGAAGCTGGGCGTGCTCGTCGGCGACCTCGCCACCGACAATGATGCCCGGCGAGTGCGCCGGGCCGGGATCGTCGCCGAGGCGATTACCACCGGCTCGGCGTGTCATCTCGACGCCGACATGGTGCACAAAGGCCTGCACCGTCTGCCGTGGCGCGGCCTCGAGTATCTGTTCATCGAGAATGTCGGCAATCTGGTCTGCCCGGCGGTCTACGACCTCGGGCAGGACGTGAACGTCGTGGCGCTCTCGGTGACCGAAGGCGAGGACAAGCCGCTGAAATATCCGATCATCTTCCGCAAGGCGGATCTGGTGCTGCTCACCAAGATCGACCTGCTGCCGGCATTGCCGCAGATCCGGGTCGACCGCATCGAGGAGAACCTCACGTATGTCATGCCGAAGCCGGCGATGATCTGCGTGTCGGCGACGAGCGGGGAGGGCATCGATCAGTGGGTCCGCTGGCTCCAGGGGGTCAGAGTGCCGCGCGCCGCCGCGTGCGCGGTCGGAGCACCGTCATGGTAAGCGCGCTCATGGTGGCCGCCATCAGCATCGCGGCCCTGCACGCGCTCGCGCCCGATCACTGGGTGCCATTCGCCGCCCTCGCGCGGAGCCAGCGATGGTCCGGCGCGCGGACCGCCGCCGTCACGGCGGTCTGCGGCGCCGGCCACGTCAGCGCCTCTGTGGCGATTGGCGTGGCGGGAGCCGTCTTCGGGGTCGGGCTCTTCGAAGTGTTCGGCGCCCGGCTCGAGGGCGTGGCGCCGCTCGTCCTGATCGGTTTCGGTCTCGCCTACGCCGCCTGGAGCCTGGGCCGCCTAATTCGCGAGCGGTGGCACCAGCGAATGCACATCGCGGGTGAGCATCATCATCACCACCGCCATCATCATCTCGAGCACAGCCCGGCGACCGCGCGCGCTCTCTTCCTGCTGTTTTGTGCCGATCCGTGCGTGGCGGTCATTCCCTTGATGTTCGCCGCGGTTCCCGCCGGCTGGAGCGCGGCGCTGCTGGTCGTCGCGGCCTATGAGCTGGCGACAATCGCAACGATGATCGCCCTCGTCATGCCCGCGCGCGCCATGGCCGATGCGGTTCGCACGACGTGGGTCGACCGTTACGGAGACGTCCTCGCGGGCGGCGTCATCGCAGGCGTTGGCCTGCTGGTGATCGGGGCAGGGATCTGAATTTACGATTTACAATTTGAAATTGTAGATTTCAGAGTTCCTTACCGCTACGGCCATCTCGCGAGCATCTGCCGCAGTTCGTCGCGGTGGTTGGTTTCGTCGGCGATGATCGTGTCGAATTCCGCCGCCAGGCCGTGTTCGCCGGCGGCTTCCGCCTGCTTGCGGCGACTGACGTAACGGTCGATCGTTTCGAGCTCGGCCTTCAGAGCTGCCTGGAGCATGGCTTTCGCTTCGGCGACGACCGGGACCGGAGCCGGCGAGTTGGCGGGCGTCCCGCCGAGCGCTGAAATCTTGTCGGCGAGCACCTGCGCGTGGCGGAGCTCTTCGGGAATCTCGTTCGCGAAGAACGCCCGCAGTTCCTGCCGATACGGCCCCTGCACCATGCTCGCGTAGAGGCGGTACATGATGATGGCCTGGAATTCGCCCTTCAGGTCTTCGTTCAATCCTTCAATCAGCTGAGCTTTCGAGTCGCTGGCCACAAGAACCTCCAGTCCAAGAGTATTTCAGGTCTGTGCAGAACGGGTGCCGAGTGCGGGGTGCTGCGTGCTGGGTGCTTGGCACTGGGTGCCTGGTGCCACGTGCCTGGTGCCGGATCCGGTGCGAGGTGCTCAGCGCACTATGGCACCAAGCACCCAGCACTCTGTACCGAGCACCCGGCATCCGGCACTCAGCACCCGGCACGCGATCCCCATCACCGTCGTGCCACCCTAATCCGGGCGTCGACGATGCGGCAGCCGTGGCCGGCGGGCAGCGCGATGACCGGATTGAGATCGAGCTCGACGATCTCCGGCACCTCGTCGGCCAGCCGCGACGACGCGGAGCAGGACGTCGCGCAGCGCGTCGATGTCGGCCGCCGGATGGCCGCGATAGCCCTGCGAGCAGCTGGATAGCCGCGGATCTCGTGCAGGAGCTCGTCGGCGTCGCGGTCGGTGAGCGGCGCGATGCGGAAGTGCACGTCGCTCAGCACCTCGACGTGGATGCCGCCGAGGCCGAAGCCGACGAGCGGGCCGAACAGCGGATCGTCGGTGACGCCGATCATCGTCTCGACGCCGCCGGTGATCATCGGCTGGATCAGCACGCCGTCGTCACGGCGCCGTCACGCCGGCTTGCCGCCGCGCGGGCCGACAGCTCGTCGAAACGCGCCGCGGACGGCGTCGCTCCGATCGCGAGGTTCGACACGCACGGCGCCGATGTCGCGTCTTGTGCAGAATGCGGCGCGACTGAAGCTTGGCGACGACCGGGAAGCCGAGCACGCGCCGCGAGCGCCGCCGCATCGTCGGCGGTGTGCGCGCAGCGGCGCCGGCCACGAGCGGCAGGCCGAACGCGTGCAGCACGCGCCGCACTTCCTCGTCGGTCAGCCAGTCGTCGCCCCGCGCGTCGAGCGGCGCCGCGGCACAGATCGCGCGCGCCTCGTCCGGGTGGACGTCGTCGAATCCCCAGAAGCAGCGCCGGGCGGCTGCGACGCGCCACTCGCGCGTAGGCGGCGACCTTGCCGAGCGCGCGGGCGGCGTTCTCCGGAAACGCGTAGGCGGGCATCCGCTCGCCGTCGGCGTCGAGCGGCTGCGAGCGTGCCCGGATTCGGCCATCACGCAGGCGAGGATCGGCTTCGCCGGTCGCGCCGGCGCGGCGCGCCGGCGGCGATGCCCTCGCGAATCGCCGCGACGGTCGTCGTCGGACGTGCGCCGCGTCGACCGGCGTGAAGATGACGATCAGCGCGTCGGCGTCCGTCGATCGGCGAGCGCGATCTCGATCGGCCTGCCGGTACTCGTCCGGTCCGGCCGACGCGACCATGTCGACCGGATTGCCGACGGCTGGCGTCGGGCGGCAGAAAGGCGCGCGAGCCGCGTCGCGCGTCGCGTCGGAGAACGCCGCCACCGTCAGCCCGGCCGCCTCGCAGGCGTCGACCGCGAGGATGCCGGGGCCGCCGGCGTTGGTGACGATCGCGACGCGGCGGCCGGCGGGCAGCGGCTGCGCGTCGAGGCAGGCGGCGATGTCGAACATCTCGTCGATCGTGTCGGCGCGGATCACGCCGGACTGATGGAACAGCGCGTCGACGGCGACGTCGCTGGCCGCGAGCGCCGCGGTGTGGCTGCCCGCCGCGCGCGAGCCCGCCGCGCGTGCGGCCGGCCTTCACGGCGACGATCGGCTTGGTGCGGCCGATGCGCCGCGCGAGCCGCGCGAAGCGGCGCGGGTTGCCGAACGACTCGAGGTACAGCAGGATGACGCGCGTGGCCGGATCGCTCTTCCCAGTACTCGAGCAGGTCGTTGCCGACACGTCGGCCTTGTTGCCGACGCTGACGAACGTCGACAGGCCGACGCCGCGCTGCCGCGCGAGCTCGAGAATCGCGAGGCCGAGCGCGCCGCTCTGCGACGAGAACGCGACGCTGCCCGGCCGGCGGAATCATCGGCGAGAACGACGCGTTCAGGCGCACCGTCGGGCGACGCGTTGAGCAGGCCCATGCAGTTGGGGCCGACCATCCGCATCCCGTAGCCGCGGACGCGCTCGACGAGCTGCTGCTGCAGCGCGCGGCCGTCGTCGCCGACCTCGGCGAACCCGGCGGTGATCACGACCAGCGACTTGACGCCGGCCGCGGCGCAGTCGTCGACGACGGCGAGCACGCCGCTCGCGCGGCACGGCGATGACCGCCGAGATCGACGCCGGCCGGCAGCGTCGCGCGCCGATGCGATAGCAGGCGCAGGCCGTCGATCTCGGCGGCGTCCGGGTTGACCGGATAGATCGGGCCCGCTGAAGCCGGCGGCGACGCAGCGCGTCGAGCACGCGGCGGCCGATGCTCGACGGGATCGCGCGAGGCGCCGACGACCGCGACCGCCGCGGCGCGAGCATCGGCCGCAGCGACGCCGCGGTCGCCGCGCGGTCGCGCTCTTCCGCGGCGCGCACGCCCTCCGCCGACGGCGTCAGCGACAGCTGCACGTCGACGCGCGCCGCGCCGAGTCTTCGATCGGACCTCGAAGCCGGAATCGCGGAACACCTCGAGCATCGGCGTGTTGTCGGTCAGCGTCGTCGCCTGGAACCGCTCGAAGCCGTGGCGCGGCCGCGATCGCCGCGAGCCGCTCGAGCAGCTCGTCGCGAGCCCCTTGCCCTGGAAGCGATCGTCGACGGCGAAGGCCACTTCGGCGACGCGATCGCTGACGGCGAGATACGAGGCGGTCGCGATCGGCCGAAGGCTCACGCCGGCCGGCGCTTCTGTCTGCTCCGCGCCCAGATAGCGATCGACGATGAGCGTCAGCACGCGGCCCGGATCGTGCGCGTCGGCGAGGCGCTGGACGAGGGCATCGGTCGGTTCGGCCGGGGTGAAGAAGCGCCGCCGCCGCGATTCGGGCGACAGATCGTGAAAGAACCGGCGCATCGCCTCGCGATCGTGCGTCGGTCGCCACGCGGACCGACGCCACCGTGCCGTCGCGCAGGACGCATGCGCGGGTTGTCGAGGTAGTCGCCGACCGGGAGCGCGGCGGCGCACCTTGCGCATGGTCAGGCCTTGGCGGCGACCGCCAGCGTATCGGGGACGACGAACTCATGCTCGGGATGCCGGACGACGAGCACCGGGCAGCCGGCCAGGCGAACGACGCGCTCGGCGACGCTGCCCATCAGCAAGTGCGCCATCGCGCCGCGGCCGTGCGTGCCCATGACGATGAGGTCGATACCGCTCTCCTTCGCGTAAGTTCACGATCGCCAACGCCGGCGCGTTCGACGTCACCACGACCGGCCGCATCGGCGAGCGGCTTCGGGTCGTTGTCGACCAGCCGCTGCTCGAGCTGCTTGCGCGCCGCCTCCTCGATGTCCTTCTGCAGGGTCGGCGGGACGGCGACGTAGACCTCGCCCGCGAACATGCGCGATGAGACGTCCTCCGCGACGTGGAGCGACGTCGACGGACGCCTCGAAATTACGGGCGAGCGCTCGCGCATAGTTGAGCGCGGCATCCGCGGCTTCGCCGAAATCAGTCGGAACCAGGATCTTCTTGAGCGTAATCATGGCTGACCTCTCAAAGTCTACAGTCCACAGTCGAGAGTCAACAGTCAGGGTCAGACTGACGACTGTCGAGTGGCGACCGATAACTGATTGAGCATCCGGCATGCCACCTCGCCGCGACGGAAAGCGCGGCGGTTTTTCGCGAGTGCAGAGACACTGACGGGTTTCCGCCACACCGGAAGGTATTGAAAATGCTGTAGCTAGGTGCTGGGTGCTGGGTGCTGGGTGCCGGGTCCGGTGCTCACGCCAACGCGCGTTGTTTGGAGCGGTACCGACGACGAGTGCCGGATATTCGACAGTGCCGGGCGAGCGACAGCCCAATTGCCCACGGCAGACAGGATGACGCCGGCCAGCAGTGTCCAGGCGCCCGCCGAGAGGAGGGGAATCGCGTTCAGCGCGAATCCGACCGCGATTGAAGGGACCGCGAAAGCCCAGCCGGTGAAGATGACCTGCTGGAGAGAACGGATGGGCATGGCGTACGGCGGCACACCGGTCCCTTGAATCCGAATCGGCGAGCGCGAGATACCACGCGAGCAGCGGCACGAGCCTGGCCTGCATCCCGACCACCATTTGGGCCAGGAATCCCACGAGTCCGAACACGCCGTACGCGATCGCCAGACGAAGTGACATGTCGGAAGGCGGTGCAAAGACGAGGTAGAGACCGATCGCGCACGCCACGACGAAGGAAATGCCCGCGGCGGCTGCATGCAACACCGCGAAATCGACCGCAGGTGCGCCTGCCGGCTTCTTCGACCTGTGCGCAGAGCCATCCAAATGAACAGTCGGGGTATCGCCATGAGCGTAGGAATGTCGACGATCTGGCCCAGCCGATATGTGCTCACGGAGTACATCCCGAGGGGGAATACCGCTCCCCAGTAGGGCGGGTCGTATCGAAGCGGAAAGCGCCGGACCAGATGGCGCCAGACGCCCAGGATCACGAGCATCGGGATCCACCAGGTGGCGGTCGCCCAGAACAGCAGCGTCATGCCCTTCAGGAACGGCAGGAGTTCGTCGAGGACCGGCGAAGCAGGCGCCGCGGCCACCAACAGCGCGCCAGCGAGTGTCGAGATCGCCACCGCGCCCATGTTGATCCAGTAGGGCGGCCCCAGGTCCGACGGTTCCATCACGAAGAACGTGTACCGGAAAAAGATGAGCGAGATGATCCAGATCTAGAGCATCCCGCCGCCCAGCCACAGCAACAGGCTGAAAAAGAGGACCAGCGGCTCGCGCCCGCCGAACCCGGCGGCGAGTTGTGTTCCGAGCACGCTGACGGACTGCGCGGCCACGACGCTGACGAGCCACCCGCCGCTCAAGCCGTCGGCGCCGAGCTGGCGATGCTCTCTCCTACGCCAGGAGCTGGCGACGCTCCCAATGCCTCCTCGCCGGTCGACGAGCTGGCGTACCACATCGTCCGCCGCCATCACAGTTACGTGCGCCAACAGCTCCCGGTCATTGCCGGCCACCTGGAAAAGCTCGTCGCGGTCCATGGCGAGCGCCACCCGGAGTTGAGGCAGATCGCGGGCCATTTCGCCGAACTGTCAGGCGAGCTCCAGACGCACATGATGAAAGAAGAGCAGATCCTGTTTCCCTATGTGCAGCAGCTCGCCGCCAGCGCCGAGTTCGGGCTGGATGCCGGGAATCCGGCACCCGGTCGTTCCGACCTGCCGTCGGACTCCCGCCATCGACGCCATCCTCCGGAATTCCGGCATCAAACCAGGCATGTCGCTTGCCCCTCGGACGGATGGAGGGAATGGTCATGACACACACAACAACCGGGCGCATCTTTCTCGGGTTCGGCCATTTCCTGGAACACGCGGCGGCAGTGGTCCTGGGACTGGTCCTGATCATCGTGGGCCTCGGCCTTGGCGTAACGATGATCATGCTGCCCGTGGGCGTCGTGGTCGCCCTGGCCGGCGTGCTGCTGGTCGTGGGCGGTTTCTTCGCCCGAATCGACAAGCGGTAAGCCGGAGGAGCGGGAATCATGCTCGATCGACAAAAGCTCGAAACGATCCTTTCCCGGCGGTTTCCGGGTTCGAGACGCGACCAGGTGGCCGCCGCGGCCAACGCCATCATGGGCCTGTCGGACGAATGGGAAGAAGTGCTGCACGACGAACGGCAGTTCGGTTACCACTACTCGAGCGAGTGCGGCAATATCTGCTACCTGGCCCGCGAGGCCGAGGAGGGGACCGAATTCCGGCTGTTCCGGCGCCGCGATTGACGCCTGAATGGGCTGAGGCCCATCCGGCTGCCCGCGTCGACACTGTGCTACCCTCAGACTCGCCTGCTGAGGAGGCACCCGTTGACGCATCTTTTCGAACGAAAACCGCTGAAAGCGTTGCTCGATGAGGTTCACGGCGAGCAAAGGCTCCGTCGAGTGCTGGGTCCGGTGCAGCTGTCCAGTCTCGGCATCGGCGCCATTATCGGCACCGGCATCTTCGTGCTGGTCGGTGTCGCGGCCCACGATCGCACCGGTCCGGCGCTGATGCTGTCGTTTGTGGCGGCCGGGCTAACCTGCGTGTTCGCGGCGCTCTGCTACGCCGAGTTCGCCTCGATGGTGCCCGTCGCCGGGTCCGCCTATACGTACGCCTATGCCACCCTCGGCGAGCTCATGGCGTGGATCATCGGATGGGACCTTATCCTGGAGTACGCCGTCGCCTCGTCGACCGTCGCCCACGGGTGGTCGCACTACTTTCAGGATTTCCTCGCCTTTTTCGGTGTGCACCTGCCTCACGCCGTGACGAACGCGCCCTTCGACTTCGACCCGGCCACCGGCTTGCTGGTTTCGACCGGGACGGTGCTGGATCTGCCCGCCATCCTCATCACCGTGCTGGTGACGATGATCCTCGTCAAGGGCATCCGCGAGAGCGCGTCGTTCAACGCGGGCATCGTCGTCCTGAAGCTCGTCGTCGTGGTGTTCGTGATCGTCGTCGGGGCGTTCTACATCAACCCTGCCAACTGGACGCCGTTCGCGCCGTTCGGGATCACCGGGATCAGCTTCTTCGGGAACACGCTGTTCGGGCAGACCGGTCCGGCCGGCGAACCGGTCGGGATGCTGGCGGGCGCGGCGATCGTGTTCTTCGCCTACATCGGCTTCGACTCGATCTCGACCCACGCCGAGGAGGCGCGTAATCCGAGCCGGGACGTACCGATCGGCATCATCACATCGCTCGTGTTGTGCACGGTGCTGTACATCGCGGTCGCGGCGGTCCTGACCGGGATGGTTCGTTACGACCAGATCAACATCGATGCGCCGGTGTCGGACGCGTTCAGGCAGGCCGGGCTGCCGTGGGCGCAGCTGCTGATCTCGGTGGGTGCGACCGCGGGGATCACATCGGTGCTGCTCGTGATGATGTTGAGCCAGCCCCGGATCTTCCTCGCCATGGCGCGCGACGGGCTCCTGCCGCCCGGCTTCTTCGGCGCCGTCCACGAGCGTTTCCGCACTCCGTGGAAGTCGACGATTCTCACCGGCATCTGCGTCTCGATCATGGCGGCGTTTCTCCCGCTCCGGATCCTGGCAGAGCTGGTCAACATCGGCACGCTGTTCGCCTTCGTGATTGTCTGTGCCGCGGTGCTGATCATGCGGAGGACGCATCCGGAGGCGGAGCGGCCGTTCCGGGCGCCGCTCGGCCCGGTCGTGCCGATCCTGGGCATCCTCAGCTGCCTGGTGCTGATGTTCTCGCTGCCGGTCGAGAACTGGGTGCGGCTGGCGGTGTGGCTGATCCTCGGGCTGATCGTGTACTTCGCGTACGGCTATCGCCGCAGCGCCCTGCGGAATGCCCCGGCCCACCTCCCGCGTGCGGTGAGGAACGTCACGAACTGAGGGCAGCCACCGGCAGCGAATCAAGCCAGCGTTTGGCTTCGTTGACGTCGTTCGGCGTCAACTCGTGGCCGCCGGGTTGCCATCTCACCGTGACCGTCGCGCCGGTCTGAGTCAGCAGGCCGGCCAGGCGCTCGGTTTCAGCCGTCGAGACGAGCGGGTCGTGGCGGCCGTTGCAAAGCAGCACCGGCGTCGCCGCGTGATGCGGCAGCTCGGCGGGCACGAGCGGCACCATCGCGCGGAATAGAACCGCGGCGCCAAGCGCTTCCGGACGCAGCAGGAGCAGGCTCGCCGCGATGTTCGCCCCGTTGGAAAAGCCGGCCGCGACGACGCGGCGCGCGTCGAAGCGGTAATGCACGGCGGCGGCGGCGATGAAGTCGGCAAGCTCGCCGGTCCGGAACTTCAGGTCCTCTTCGTCGAACACCCCTTCGGCAAGGCGTCGGAAAAACCGGGGCATGCCGCGCTCGAGGACCTTGCCGCGCGGACTCAGCACGCCGGCTTGCGGCGCGAGCGTGCGCGCGAGCGGCAGGAGATCCATCTCGGACCCGCCTGTGCCGTGCAGCACGACCAGCGTCGGCGAATCCGATCGCTCGGTGGTCGGCGGCTGGTATACGTGCTGAAAGCCAAGTTGATCGGTCATGACTCCATGGCCGCCTGATGGCGGCCGCCCGGGACGGGCGTCAAGGCCGGCAAGGACCGTTCGATCGCGGGACGGTGCGATTCCAGCCACGGCGGCAGCACCAGCGATTCCCCCAGGTGCGCCGGATCCTCGTCGGCCGCGAATCCAGGACCTTCCGTCGCGATCTCGAAGAGCACACCGCCCGGTTCCTTGAAGTAGACCGACTTGAACCAGAAGCGATCGATCACCTCGGTGGGGTGCCCCCCGGCCGATTCGACCTGCCCGCGGACAGCCAGCTGGTGGGATTCGTCCTTGACGCTCCACGCGAGGTGATGAACGCTGCCCACACCCCACGCGCCGCGGCGCGCCAACGGCGTTTCCTGCACGTCGACGACGCCAGGGGCGTCGGCGAAACCGTAGCGCGTCCAGCCGCCTTCCGTGCCGAGGCGCTCGAACCCGAGGACCGACGTGAGGAAGTTGACGCTCGGCGCCGCGTCACGCTCCCAGATCTGCGCGCCGTACAGCCCTCGTACCTGACGCTCGCCAGGAACCGGGCTCTCATCCCAGGGGGTGAACGGCCGTCGCATCGTTCGTCCACTTTCGACCAGCGCGATCTTCAGCCCGTGAGGATCGGTCGCCGGCAGGACGCGGTCGCCGAACCGTGTCTCCTGGTCCTGGAATGTCGTGCCGTATTTTTCGAAGCGAGCCGCCCAGAAATCGAGGCTCCCGGCGGGCACTTCGAGGCCAACCTCTACCGCAAGGCCATGTCCGATGCGCGGCGGTGCGAGGTGAGACCAGGGAAAGAACGTGAGATCAGTGCCGGGATGACCTTCCGCGTCGGCGTAGAACAGGTGATAGGTACCGGGATCGTCCTGGTTGACGCTGCGCTTGACGAGCCGCATCCCGAGGACGCCCGCGTAGAAGTCGAGGTTCTCCTGCGCTGGTCCGGCGATGGCCGTGATGTGGTGCAGCCCGTCGACGCGGTCCATACCTTCAGTATGGAACATCTCGGCTTTCGGCCATGCATGGTTTCACGACGTACAGCGAAACGTATCGTTCCGCTGCATTCGTGTGCCGCGAACGCCCGAATCGGCTGCGTCGCGAGCGAGCGTGTCGGGGAGTCCGAGGGGCGAAGCCCCTCGGGTAGGACTCAGTGCATCGACGCGCTTGGCTGAACGTACGCCTCTTCGCCGTGCATGGTCACGTCGAGGCCGACGCCTTCGTCCGCCGCCGTGGCGCGCAGCGGGATGACTGCGCCGATAATCTTCAGCAGGATGAAGCTGACCACGCCGCTGTAGACCATCGCGGCGACGACAGCAGTGGCCTGCACGCCGAGCTGGCCGGGATTGCCGAAGAGCAGTCCGTCGTTGCCGGCGGAGTTGAGCGCCTTCTGCGCGAACACCCCGGTGAGAAGCGCGCCGACGGTGCCGCCCGACGCCGTGGGCGGCGACGACGTCGAGTGAATCGTCGAGCTGGGTCTTGGCGCGGAGATCAGGGCGAAGTAGCTGGGGACCGCCGCGATCGCGCCGAGAGCGATCGCGCTCATCGGGCCGATGAAGCCGGCCGCCGGCGTGATCGCCACGAGACCGACGACGATGCCGGTGGCCGCGCCGACCGCGGTCGGCTTGCCGGACCGCATGTAGTCGAGCATGCGTCCAGACCACCAGCGTCCCCATCGGCGCCAGGAACGTCGTCGTGAACGCCAGGCCCGACAGCTCGCCTGGCGGCCAGCGCGCTCCCGGCGTTGAATCCGAACCAGCCGAACCAGAGCAGTCCGGCGCCGAGCAGCGTGAACGGCACGTTGTGCGGCAGGAGCGGCGACCTCTTGTAGTCGCGGCGCGCGCCGACGACGAACGCGGCGACGAGCGCCGCGACGCCCGCGTTGACGTGCACGACCGTGCCGCCGGCGAAGTCGAGCGCGCCCATGTCGGCCAGCCAGCCGCCGCCCCACACCCAGTGCGCGATCGGCGCGTAGACGACGAGCGCCCAAAGCGTGATGAAGATCACGTAGGCCGAAAAGCGCATCCGTTCGACGATCGCGCCCGAGATGAGCGCGGCCGTGATGATGCAGAACGTGCCCTGGTAGGCCATGAACAGGTAGTGCGGAATGGTGCCCTGCGGCTCGAGCCCGACGCCGCGGAGGAACAGGCGCGACAGGTCGCCGAGCCAGTTGTTCCCGGCGCTGAAGGCGAGCGAATAGCCGACGACCGCCCACGAGCACGCCGACGAATCCGAGCGAGATGAAGCTCATCATCATCGTGTTGAGGGCATTTTTCGAGCGGACGAGCCCGCCGTAGAAGAACGCCAGCGCCGGGGTCATCAACAGCACCAGTGCGGTCGAAATCAGCATCCACGCAGTATCGGCCTGGTTCACGAGCTCATCTCCTTCTGGAGTAGTGCGGACCTCCAGGTCCGCCCTGACTGGAGTAGTGCGGACCTTCGGGTCCGCGCGGCTTTCTTGAAATCCTTGCGTTTGCCGACGACGAGGGCCGCCGGCACGATCGCGCCCTCGACGCCGAGGCCGACTCCGCGGAGCAGGGCGAGTTGCGCGCGGTCTTCGAGCGGACCAGGCCGCAAGAAGACCAATACCGTGGAGATCAGCATCCACGCGGTGTCAGCCTGGTTCATCGCGTCACCTCAGCGCGTCGGAACGCGTCGCAAGCACAGCGGGTTGGTTGTGAGCGACAGGATTGTCGCATCCAGGACTCCGACCGACAAGGGGTTCCTCAGGCGGCGGACAGGCGGCCTCAGGGGAGGTGGGCCTTCACCCGAGCCACCGCAGCAGCGCGCTCTCGGCGTACAGCAGGCCGACGAGCACGAGGCCGATCTCGGCGATGACGGGCGTGATCTCCCTGATCCACTGGACGGGCGTGAAGCCCTCGTCGATCTCGCGCCGAATGAAGGCGAACGCGACGACCGACTGCGCGGAGCCGATGTGCGTCCAGCAGCCGCCGACCGCGTAGCCTGCAATCTGGGCCAGCGCGAACAGGTGCAGGACGCCGGTGTCGAGGCCGTCGAGCGCGCGCGAGGCGAAGTCGGCAACGATGTTGTTGTCGAGGACGGCCGAGAGCAGCGCCGATCCGACGAACTGGCCCACGGCCACGTGGCCGTGGCCCAGGGCCGCGACGCCGTCGTGCACCACGCCCCGCAGCGAGTCGAAGAAGCCCGCCTGGGTCAGGAGCGTAATCGACAGAAAGAGCGGCAGGAGAAAGAAGTACTCGGCGTACTCGTGGCGCGCCTCGCGGAGCGCCAGTCGGCGCATCTTGGGGATCGTCAGGATCGCGGGCAAGGCGGCGAGAAAGCCCGCGAATGAGGCCAGGAACAGCGGCACGCGGTGGTTAGCGCCGTGCAGCACCAGCAGCGCCACGAACGGCACGATGGCCAGGGCGCCCATGCGGACGGCGTTGCGGCGGAGGATGGCGAGGGTGACAATGGCCTTGTCCACGACGCGCTGCGCGGCCAGCGCGCCGTCGTGATCGCCCGCGACGTCGAGCGTGTAATGACGGTTCAGCGACTCCGCGAGCTCCTCGCTCACGAAATGGCCCAGCAGGTTCCTGCGCACGGGCTCCGGCACTCGCGCCCGAACGAGCGCGATGCCCAACGACTCGCCCGCGCGGAGCCGAGCCAGCACGTCCCCCGCCCGCGGCCCGAGATCGGCAGCATGAGTCTGCACGAGCTCGACCGTCGTCAGCACCTCGCCGTGGCGCATTGCCTGCAGGAACCGGACGTCACCCGCGTTGGCATCGATGACATCCAGGCGATCGAGGTCGATCCGCTCGTGGCCGAGGCGGCGCCGTAGGCGGCGCCAGACAACGATGTAGCTGATGACGGCGACGGGTGCGCAGTAGCGCAGGAAAAAGCGATCATTCAGATGCGGGAACAGATTGGCCCGCATGATGAGGTTCGGTGGCTCTCCGTACGCCATCCACACGCCGCAGATCGTGGTGACCAGCGTGCACACCATCACCGCGTACCGCGCCTCCGCGATCGTGGCGGCGCCGAGCAGCAGGACGATCAGCAGGGTCCGGATCGTGAGGCCGATCATCGACACGCCGTCGAAGATCCCCGAGGCGATGGCCACCACGCCGGTGACCGCGACGATGGTTGGCAGGATGGCGCCGCCTGAGCGGCGGAGCAGGAAGAAGGTGATCGCACTCGAGCAGGCGCGTCTGCGCGATCACCGACACGAAGAACGTCAGGCCCAGGATGAACAGCATCGTGTCGGCGTGGATCAGGGCGTCGAGGCCCTCGAACGAGAGCAGGTGATGGTCGATCCACGCGCGCCAGCCGCCGGTCGCGATTTCCACGTGCCACGGCGACGTGGGCAGCGCCGAGAACGTGCCGAGGATCACGAGCGCCATGCCGGAGGTGAGCGCGTTCTTGTGGACCTGGTACCTGAAGGATCCCAGCAGGAAGAGACCGAGGACCGTGGCGAGCACCTCGGCGCCGAGCACCCAGGTGGGGACTTGCAGGGCCGGCCCGATGCGCAGCAGCGCCACGCTCACGACGGCGCAGGCGGCGACGAACGCGCCGCCTGACAGCATGACCGGGCCCAGCGTCTGAACGGCCACGTTCGGGGATGGGTTGTCGAGACCTCCGGACTCGATCGCCAAGGTTCGTGATCGGGGCAACATTCAAAGAACAGGCCGCCTCGGGCGCGGGATCGTCGGAGGGACAGCGCGCGGCACGCGCCGGGCGCCCCCCAGGGCAAGCGGCCGGAGGTCAACGCGTTACCGGCGTCGAGCTGACGGGGCCATGGCTCCCGCGGCCGCGATCTGGTCGCGCTCGCACCAGCTCGAAGTCTACAGAAATGTCGCATGAACGCGCAGTCTCGACAAAAGTGTTCCGTCGCTGCGCTCGGCCGCCTGGGCGCCGCCGCCGGCCCGGGCGGAGCCGGCCGGGGCGCCGCGCGGCGCGGCGGGGGGGCGCGCGAGGATGGTGCAACAAAAATGTCCCTATAGCTTCTTAGGGAGACAGAATTGTCTGACCTTCTGGGCCGGCCGCGGGGCCCGCGGGCGCGCCGCCCGACGCCGTGATTCCGACGCAAAACCGGCCGGAGCCACGCTGGCGCGCGGCGCGCCGCGCCTGGCGTTCCTCTTGCAGCCGGGCTCATCCGCACGCACTGCCTGCATCACAAGCGTTCCGCACCATCGAGCACGCTTATCGCAGGAGGAGGAGCGATGAGACGGAAAGTCGCAACCGCGGTTCTACTCATGTCGGCCCTGTCGATGCCCGCGTTCGCCCAGACGCCGGCGCCGGCGGTCACGCCCGAAACCAAGGTGATCCTCGACACGCTCTGGGTGCTGATCACGGCGTTTCTCGTGTTCTTCATGAACGCGGGGTTCGCGCTCGTGGAGAGCGGGCTGTGCCGGCGAAGAACGCGGTCAACATCCTCGCCAAGAACTTCATCGTGTTCGCCGCCTCGTCGCTCGCGTTCTGGGCGATCGGCTTCGCCCTGATGTTCGGCGACGGCAGCAACTTCATCGGCTTCGCCGGGCTCGGGCTCGGCGGCGCCGACAACAGCCCGGCGATGGGCGACGCCTACCAGGGCGTGTACTCCGCCCTGAACTGGACCGGCGTGCCGCTCTACGCGAAGTTCTTCTTCCAGCTCGTGTTCGCCGGCACCGCCGCCACGATCGTCAGCGGCGCCGTCGCCGAGCGCATCAAGTTCGGCACGTTCGTCGTCTTCTCGTTCATCCTGGTCGGGGTGATCTATCCGATCGGCGGCCACTGGGCGTGGGGCGGCGGCTGGCTGGCCGACATGGGCTTCCTCGACTTCGCCGGATCGACCGTCGTGCACAGCATCGGCGGGTGGGCCGCGCTGGCCGGCGTGATCGTCCTCGGGCCGCGGATCGGCAAGTACCAGCCCGATGGCACCGTCAAGCCGATCCCGGGCCACAACATGACGTCCGCCACGCTCGGCTGCCTGATCCTGTGGCTCGGCTGGTTCGGGTTCAACCCGGGCAGCACGATGGCCGCGGATCCCGCCGCGATCGCGTCGATCGCCCTCAACACGAACATGGCGGCCGCGGCCGGCTGCCTGTCGGCCACCCTCGTCGCGTGGCTGCTCCTCGGCAAGCCGGATCTCAGCATGATCATCAACGGCACGCTTGCCGGCCTGGTCGCCATCACCGCCCCCTGCAGCGTCGTGAGCGTCGGCAGCTCCATCGTCATCGGGTTCGTCGCCGGCGTGCTCGTCGTCTACGCGGTGCTGTTCTTCGACAAGGTGAAGATCGACGATCCCGTCGGCGCGCTCAGCGTCCACCTCGTCAACGGCGTCTTCGGCACGCTGTGCGTCGGGCTGTTCGCGACCGACGGCGGCCTGTTCTTCGGCGGCGGGTTCGGGAAGAGCGTCACGCAGCTGGTTGGCATCGGTGCGGTCGGCGCCACCACGTTCGCCCTCGAGCATGGTGGCGTGGCTGCTCCTCAAGAGCACCATCGGGATTCGCGTGTCGAAGAGCGAAGAGATCGAGGGCCTGGACGTCGGCGAGCACGGGATGGAGGCCTACGCCGGCTTCGTGCAGCAGGAGATGCGCGCCTCCGAGATTCACTGAATGACCTCAAGTCAGAACACCCGGGCCGCGGCGCGAACGCCGGGCCCGGTCTCGTAACGTATTCCTCATCGGAGGTGGGCTCGTGCGCGTGACGACAAGAACCTGTGGTGTGCTTCGAGTGGCAATGCTGGTGGGAGTGACGATGCTGGGCGCGGCCGCGACCGCCTCCGCGCAAACCGACCCGAACCCGGGCGCGTTGACCGTCACCGCGGGGCTCGACTTCCCGTCGCTGTATTTCTTCCGCGGCATCCGGCAGGAAAGCGACGCCGGGTTGACGATGTGGCCGTTCGGCGATCTCGGCATCGCGGCGTATTCCGGCGACGGCGGGCTCAAGAGCGTCAGCGTCAACTTCGGCGTGTGGAACAGTCTGCACACCGGCACGTCGGGGAGCGACGGGCCGACCGGCGGCTGCACTACGAAGAGGATTTCTACACCACGCTGGGGCTCGGCTTCGGCGGCGGCATCACCGTGGGCACGACGTTCACCGCCTACACGAGTCCGAACGGGCTGTTCACGACCGTGAAAGAGCTCAGCTTCAAGGTGTCCAAGGCCCACATGCTCGCGCCGTACGGCGTGCTCGCGTTCGAGATGGGCGGTGACGAGAGCGGCCAGGCAGACGGCGGACACACCTTCGGCGGATCGAAGGGCACCTACCTCGAACTGGGCGTCGGACCCAGCTGGCCGCTCGGCGACGGCGTGGCGACACTGGCGGTGCCGGTCAAGCTGGGTCTCAGCCTGGGCGACTACTACGAGCGGATCGACGAGAACGGCACCCTCACCGACTACGGCTTCGGCTTCTTCGACATCGGCGGCCTCGTCACGTTCCCGCTGACCAAGGTGTCCAGCAGCTTCGGGTCCTGGAACGTCCACGCCGGTCTCGACCTGCTCATGCTCGGCGATACGACCAAGGCCCTCAACCGCGACCACGACGGGGAGCCGAGAGCACCAAGGTCGTCTTCCTGTTCGGCATCGGCCTGACGTACTGACGCGCGCCGTCCGCAGCCGGCAACCGTCAGGGGGGCGCGTGGTCCGGGCCGCCTCGCAGGTGACCTTGGACTGCGCGACCCCGTTGGTCGACCAGCCGGCCGCGGACGTGCGACGTCGCGCGTTTCGCGGCGGCCGGAGGACGCTGTGCCATACTGACGGCCCGCACCGTGCGGGCCGCACGTTTCCCGGAAGGATTGCACGTAGCCCAGCTCTGATGGACCAGCCGAATGTCACGCCTCTGGTGTCCGCGTCCGACGCGCGGGCGGGCCGGGCCGCGCGTCTCGAAGCGGCCCGCGGCCGAACTGCGTGCCGCGACCGAGCGGGGCGAGGGCGGGCGCGTCGCGCTGAAGCAGGTACTCGCAGCGCATGGACGCGCTGCTCCAGCAGCTGTTCGTCGAGGCAGCGGCCGGCGCGGCCCAGCCGGTCGGCGTGTTCGCCCTCGGCGGCTACGGACGCCGGCAGCTCTGTCTGCATTCCGACATCGACGTGCTCATCCTCTTCGCAGGCCCGCTCTGGCCCGAGGACGAGCGCTTCCTGCACGCGTTCCTCAACCCGCTGTGGGACATCGGCCTGACCATCGGGCATCACGTCCGCGAGGTGGCCGAGGGTGCCGGCCTCGACGCTGACAACCCCGAGTTCCAGCTCGCGCTGACCGACGCGCGAGCGATCGCCGGCGACGCGACGCTGCTCGACGCGTTCTTCGCCGCGTCGTCCGGTCCGGTTGCGGCGGCGCGCACGTTCGAGGCGCTGAAGACGCTCATCGCCGACCGGCACGCGCGCTTCAACGACACCTTCTACCAGCTCGAGCCCGACGTGAAGGAGGCGCCGGGCGGCCTGCGCGATCTCTTTGGCGCGCAGACCATCGCGAAGCTGACCGATCCGGCGCTCTTCAGCCGTGCTGGCGGGCGATCCGCGAGCGCTCGACGACGCCGAGGAGTTCCTGCTGCGCGTGCGCTCGGTCCTCCATCTCGAAACCAAGCGCCACCACGACGTCCTCGGCCACGAGCTGCAGGAGGTCGCGGCCGAACGCCTGCGCTACCCGGGCGACACGACCCGGCAGCGCGTCGAGCGGCTGATGGGCGATTACTTCCGTCATGCCCGCGCCGTCGACCGGGCGCTCCGGTGGACGCTTGCGGACCGCGCCGGTGCCGATCGGCCCGAACCTCGTGCGGTCGGCGGACGGCATTCGTTTCGTCGACGGCCGCGAGGCGGCCGCCCGTCCGGAGACCTGGCTCGCGCTGTTTCAGGCGGCCATCGATCAAGGATGCGCGGTTTCGGACGAAGCGCTCGCCTGCGTGCAGCAGTACGCGGGGCGCTTCACCGCCCGAAGAATTCTTTCCGAACGCCGCGGCCCGCGACGCGCTGCTTCGCTTCCTGAAGCCGAGAACGGGGCTATACGCGCGGTTGTCCGAGATGCACGACTCGGGCCTGCTCGGGCAGATGTTCCCCGAGTTCAAGACGATCAGCTGCCGCGTGGTGCGCGATTTCTATCACAAGTACACGGTCGACGAGCACACGCTGCTGACGATCCGGAACCTCGAGCGCCTGGTCGAAGCGGCGCCGGAACGGCAACGGTTCGCGCGGCTGCTCGGGGAGCTCGACGCGCCCGAGCTGCTCGTGCTGGCGCTGCTCTACCACGACGTCGGCAAGTCGCGCGAGGACGACCATCATCTCGAGAGCGCGCGGATGGCAGGGCTGATGGTCGAGCGCCTCCACCTCGACGAGGACGCGCGGGACACGATTGACTTCCTGGTGGCGCATCACCTCGACATGTCGGTGGCGGCGTTCCGCCGCGACACCGAAGATCCCGAGATCGTCCGGCAGTTCGCGGAGATGGTCGGCGTCGAAGAGCGTCTGAAAATGCTCTGCCTGATGACCCTGGCCGACGTCGAGGCGGTCAGCCGCGAGACGCTGACGCCGTGGAAGGAAGAGCTCCTCTGGCGGCTGTACGTCGACACCTACAACTTCCTCACCCTGTCCTACAGCGACCAGGTGATCGACCGGAACCAGTCGGCGATCGCCGAGGTGGTCGACGGCCGCGATTCCGATCTCGCGGCGAAGGAGATCGAGGAGTTCCTGCAGGGACTGCCGCGGCGCTATCTGCAGCTGTTCTCGCGCGAGGCGGTGTATCGGCACGTGCGGCTGTCGCGCGGCCTCGGCCGCGACGTGCTCCACGCGTGGGTCGAGAAGACCGATGCCGCCTGGGAGCTGACGGTCATCACCAGGGACAAGCCGTTCCTGTTCTCGAACATCTCGGGCGTGCTCTCGTCGTACGGCATGGACATCCTGCGCGGCTACGCGTTCACGAAGCCCGACGGCCTGGTCGTGGACACGTTCCATTTCGTCGACGAGGAGCGCTTCCTGGAGCTGAATCCGGAGGACGGCGAGGCGCTCATCATCCGGCGGCTCGAGGAGGTCATCGCGGGGCGCGCGGATATCGCAAACCGTCTGAAAGGGCGGGAGGAAGGCGCGCTCCGGCAGCGCCTTCCGGGCTTCTCCCCGGTGGTCCACTGCGACAACGACTCCTCACGCCGCTACACGATCCTCGAGATCGTGGCCGAAAACCGGCTCGGCCTGCTGTACCGGGTCAGCCGCGCCATGTCGGAGTCGGGGTGCGACGTCGATCTGGTGCTGATCGCTACGGAAGGCCGCCGCGCGATCGACGTGTTCCATGTCACTCGCGGCGGCAGGAAACTGACCCCGGCGCAGCAACAGGAAGTCACGGCCAATCTGCACCGCGTTCTGGAGGGACGCTCATGAAACTGATAAAGGCAATCGTACGGCCCAACAAGGTTGATGAAGTGAAGGACGCCCTCGAGCGGCTGCAGATTTCCGGCATGACCGTCACCGAGGTCCGCGGGCATGGCAAGCAGAAGGGGCACACCGCCATCTACCGCGGTCAGGAGTACAACGTCAGCCTGCTGCCGAAGATGGAAATCGAAGTCGTGATCCCGGATTCGGCCGTCGACGACGCGGTGAAGGCGATCACGCAGGCGGCGAGAACCGGAGAGATCGGCGACGGCCGGATCTTCGTGCTGCCGGTGGGGGAGAGCTACAAAATCAGGACAGGCGAGCGCGAAATGTAGGCCCGGCCTTCAGGCCGGGCTGGTCAGCGAGTGTCCGCCGGCGAGAGGTCTTTAATGATGAAGACCTTTTCGCCCGGCCGGATCAGTCCCAGCTCGCGGCGGGCGACCTCCTCGATGGCGGCCGGGTCCTCATTGAGACGCCTGACTTCCTCGCGCAGGCGCGTGTTCTCGGCGCGCTGCCGCGCGATCGTTGCCGCCAGCTCCTCGGCCTGCCGCCGCGCCCTGAGCATCGCGAACAGCCCCTGCTCGCCCACCAGCGCGTCGACGACAATCACCGCCGCGATGAAGAGCAGGAGCGCCTGGATGATCCGCCGCGTCCGGTCGGGCCGCTTTTGTCCTGAGCGCCTCGATTCCTTTGCCACGCGAAGCGTTGAAAATACATCAACGCGTGCAAAAGTACAAGCTGAGCACTTATCTCGGGACTCGGGGCTCGAGGCTCGGGACTCGGCAATTTACACATCTTCACTCGTCTCATTCACGACCCATTCGAAGTAGGCCGAACTGCTGTCGGCGACTGACAGCACCAAGAACTCGGGCACTTCGTAAGGATGAAGCGCGGCAAGGCGGGCCTGCACGGCTGGAACGCGATTCCGAGTTGTTTTGACAATCATCTGCCGCTCCATTTCGCGCTCCACGGAGCCACGCCAGCGGTAGATCGAGGTCATCGGGGGGAGGAGGTTCACGCAGGCGGCGAGGCGTTCGTCGACCAGCGCCTGGCCTATCGCTTCACCTCGGTTGTCCGCGGGCACCGTGGTGAGAATGACCACTGCATCAGTCATATGCGTCCGTTCATGTTCACCAGATGATACCGGCGCGAGGGATAACCTGTCCGGGCCTCGACGCGCAATGACGCGCTACAATCGTCGGCCGAGGTGATTGATGGCAACGACGTGGCAGGTGAGCGGCCAGTACTACGAAACGTGCAGCTGTGATTTCGTGTGTCCCTGTCTCCCGGGCGGGCTGGCGGTGCGGCCGACCAAGGGCTCGTGCATCTTTGCCATGGCGTTCGCCGTCGATCGCGGGGTGTACGGCACCGTGTCGCTCGACGGTCTCGGATTCATCGTGCTGGGGTTCACGCCCGAGGAGATGGGGAAGGGCAACTGGTCGGTCGGGGTCATCGCGGACGAGAGGGCGTCCGCCGAGCAGCGCGACGCCATCACGGCGATTGCGAGCGGCGCCGCGGGTGGGCCGATGGCTGCCCTCTCGGGACTGGTTGGAAAGTTTCTGGGCGTGGAGTCGGCGCCGATCCGCTTCGATCACAGCGGGGCGAAGTGGTCTGTGAACGCTTCGACCTTCGTCGACATGTCGGCCGAGGGCGTCAAGGGACTGAATCCGAACGCCACCGAGCCGATGTACCTCGAAAATACGGGACATCCGGCTGCCGATCGCTTCGCGCTGGCGCGTGCGTCGAAGAGCCGCGTGCAGGCCCTCGGTCTGGCGTGGGAAGACGCAACCGGTAGAAACAATGGACAGTACGCGCCATTTTCCTGGCGCGGCTAGCCCGTCCGGCCAACCGCGCGCGACGATCCTCGAGTCGGCGCTGCGGTCCGCTTTCGCGCCATACCTGGCGCTCCTGGTCCTGCTGCCGGTGGTCTGCTGGCTGTGGATCGTCGTGATGGCGCGCGACATGTACGGACCGATGACGGGCGCCAGCGCGTGGATGATGACCCGCCATTGGGATGCGGCGCACCTGATACTGCTCTGGGCGATGTGGGCGGTCATGATGGCGGGCATGATGATTCCGTCCGCCTCACCCTTGATGATCCTGTACGCCGTCGCTGCGCGCCGGTCCGCCCGGGGTCTGGCGGGGCGGCACGTCTATTCGCTCGCGGCAGGCTACCTCGCCGTCTGGGTGGTATTCAGCCTCGGGGCCACCGCCTTGCAGCGGATGTTGACCGAGCTGCTGCTGCTCTCACCGATGATGGAGGCCTCCAGCTCCAGGGTGAGCGCGGCGCTGCTGTTGATCGCAGGCATCTACCAGCTCACCCCGATCAAGCAGGCGTGCCTCCGGGCCTGTCAATCGCCTCTCGGATTCCTGGTGAGCCGCTGGCGCGATGGATGGTCCGGCGCGCTGCGCATGGGGATCGAGCACGGCGCCTTCTGCGTTGGCTGCTGCTGGGCACTGATGCTGCTGCTGTTCGCCGGCGGCGTGATGAACCTCGCCGTGATCCTGGCGCTGACCGCATTCGTCGCGTTCGAGAAGCTGGCGCCGCTAGGTCCCCACGGCGCGCGCGTCAGCGGTGTGCTGCTGTTGGCGGCCGGGTTGTGGATGCTCGCGTTTTGAGGGTGGCGTCCGCAGCGGTTGTTGCGGCGCGCGCTCAGTGAGCTTCAGTGGGCGGAACGAACTGATGGAACATCACAAGAACCTGGCGATTCTGGTGGGCGGCGGTCCGGCGCCCGGCATCAACAGCGTCATTGGTGCCGCCACGATCCGCGCGCGGCTCGAAGGGATCGAAGTGCTCGGGCTGCGCGATGGCTTCGAATGGGTGATGAAGAGCGACATCGATCATGTGACGCCGCTTTCCATCGACGCCGTCAGCCGCATCCACTTTCGCGGCGGCTCCTATATCGGCATCTCGCGCGCCAACCCGACCACCGCTCCCGAGAACCTCGAGAACACCGTCACCTCGCTGCTGCGCCTGAACGTCGCACAGCTCATCACCATCGGCGGCGACGATACCGCGTTCTCGGCGATGCGGCTGGAGCAGCATGGCGGCGGGCGGATCCACGTCGTGCACGTTCCCAAGACGATCGACAACGACCTCGATCTGCCGCCGCACATCGACACCTTCGGCTTCCAGACGGCGCGGCACTACGGCGTCGACATCGTCAAGAACCTGATGGTCGACGCGAAGACGACCTCGCGCTGGTACTTCGTGATTGCGATGGGCCGCAAGGCCGGTCATCTGGCCCTGGGCATCGGCAAGGCGGCAGGGGCGACGCTCACACTGATCGGCGAGGAGTTCCCGCGGCCGCTCCGGCTGAAGGTGATCGTCGACACGCTGGTCGGTGCGATTATCAAGAGGCTGAGCTACGGGAGGCGCGACGGCGTCGCAGTGATCGCAGAAGGCGTCGTGCTGGATGTCGAGCCCGAGGACCTCAAGGGACTGCACGAGGTGGAGCGCGACGACCACGGCCACCTGCGCATCGCGGAGGTGAACATCGGCGAGATCCTCAAGGCCCTGGTGGCGCAGCGACTCAAGGCGTTCGGCATCAAGACGACGATCGCCGCCAAGAACATCGGCTACGAGCTGCGGTGTGCCGACCCGATCCCGTTCGACATGGAATACACGCGGGACCTCGGGTACTGCGCCGCCAAATATCTGCTCGCGGGGGGCAACGCGGCGATGATCGCGATGGACGGCGGTCACTTCGCGCCGATCCCGTTCCGCGCGCTGCTCGATCCCAACACCGGGCGCACCCGCGTCCGCCTCGTCGACATCACGTCGACGCGCTACGCGATCGCGCGCCGCTACATGATCCGGCTGCGCCGCGACGACTTCGAGGACCCCCACGAGCTCGCGAAGCTCGCCGCGACCGCCAAGGTGCCGCTCCTCGAATTCCGCCGCGAGTTCGAGTACCTCGCCGCGTTCGAGCCGCCGCCGATCATGATGGACGAGCAGGGAGAACGGGCAGGCGACGGTTTGGGGCGACCAATTTCGTAATCAGACATGTGCTCGTGTCGCGATCCGTTGCAGTACGACGATTTCAAAATTGAGATCGTCGACGATCGCGTCGATCCGAGAATTTCAGAGACAGAGAGGGTGCGAAGATAGAGAAATAGTGCATCTGAAAATCAGATCGCCGGCAGACCGGCGCGTTGGTGCGACGGCGATCTGTCTCGTGATCCTGAGCAGCGCATCGACGGTCTGCGCGCAGGGGATCGAGGTCTCACCCTTTTATGGCTATCGATTCGGCGGAACGTTCTTCGAGCTTTACACGGCACAACCGTTCGATTTCGACGGGGCACCAGCCAGTGGCGTCGCGCTGGACGTTCCGGTTTACGACGAAGGGCTCTACTTCGAAGGACTGTTCACGCACCAGGCGGCCACGGTCTTGGCGCCGCCGGGACCCGGCCGTCCGGCCATTCCGTGGCGCGTTTCCGCGGATCACTGGCTCGCCGGCGGCCTGCAGGAATTCAGCGGTGGCCGCGTGCGAGGGTTCACGATCGGCATGCTGGGATTGACACGCTACGCCGCGGAAGGCGACAGCGAATTCCGCTTCACGGTGAGCACCGGCGGCGGCGTGAAACTGCTGCCGGCGTCTCGCGTCGGCGTGCGGCTGGACGGCCGCGTCTTCGCCACGTTCCTGGACGGCGGCGGAAACGCGGTCGCGTGTACGCCCGGCGTCTGCCTCGTCGGCCTGCACGTCAGCGTCGCCTGGCAGGCCGAGTTCACGGCCGGCGTGATCGTCCGGTTTCACTGACGTCGGACCGGCGAACGTATTACTTCTCAGGCTCTGGCAGCTTCGTGCCTGTCGGGTAGTTGTGCTCGCGCATCCGTCGATCGAGGCGGCCGTAGTATTCGAGGGTTTCACCGGGATACCAGTAGCTGCGGTGGCACGCTTCGCAGGCCGCATCCAGGTTCTCGCTGGCGTCCCAGAGCTCCTGGGTGGCCTTCCGGTTCACGATATCGATGACCTGCAGGCCGACGTTGCGGAGCGCCTCGATTCTCGCGTTCCATTCCACCGGATCCTTTTCGACCTTTGCGGTGATCTGGGCGGGCGACAACTCGACGGCCTCGGGCCCCGTGCTGTTGTTTTCATCTCCTGGCGGCGCCCACGGTCTGGTGCGGACCTTCAGCAGGTAGGCGCCCTCGGCCATCGTGACGCCGCCGATCCGGACGGTCGCCCATTCCGCTTCGGTCTTCGGACTGTGCTCGACCGTGCCGTTCTTGTCGACGATGATCGCGATCGCATCGAAGATGTTGTCGGCGATCGGGTCGAGCATGTCGCGCATCAATTCTTTGACCGAGACAACCGGCTTCAGCTCACCCCACAGCTGGGGCGTGACCACGAACCCCGATGAAGAGGATGACGTGGCCGACGTCGACGAGGAGGAACAGGCGGCAGCGACGAGGCCAGCGGCCAGCAGACCGGCGGCGAACGTGAACCTGGTGTGAAGGGCTGACATGCTTGACTCCAGCGAGCGGTCTGCCGCTCTCGAGAAAAACACGCGTCCTTCAAATTGTACTGAAGATGCAGAGCGGGCGAACCTGAAGAATTCCTGACGGGCTCGTCAGGAACGGCCGTCCGGTCGCGAACTCACTCAGACCGCAGCGCGACTGCGGGATCGATCCGGGTGGCCCGCCAGGCTGGCCCGGCGACGGCCACCGCGGCCGTCACGACGAGGGCCACCGCGACGAACGCAAAGGTCGCGGGATCCAGCGGCTCCACGCCGAACAGCATCGTCGTCAGCACGCGGCTGAAGATGACTGCCGCGCCAAGCCCGATGACGGCTCCGGCCGCGATCACGCGTGCCGCGCTGCCAGCGACCAGGCGGAGCACGTCTCCGGATGTGGCGCCCAGCGCGCGCCGCACCCCGAAATCGCGCACTCGCTGTTGCACCGTGTAGGCGAGCACCCCGAAGATACCGACCATCGCGAGCAGCAGCGCCAGGGCGGCGAAGGTCGCCACGAGCACTGCCCGGAAGCGGTAGCGGGCGGTTGCGTCCCAGGCCACGTCTTCGAGGGTCATCACGTAGCGGGCGCCCACCAGCTGGTCCTTGTCGACGCGGCCGATCGCCGCGCGAATCGGCGCGGCCAGCGCGTCGCCGCGCCCGGTCGCCGGCGCCGCGAGCAGGAAGATGTCGTCGACCGCGTTCTGTGCAATCGGCACGTAGACCTGCAGCAGGTCTTCGGTTTCGTCGGGACGTCCCTTGATCTGGCGCGCCACGCCGAC
Source organism: uncultured Acidobacteriota bacterium (assembly GCA_963825245.1). GTDB lineage: Bacteria > Acidobacteriota > Vicinamibacteria > Vicinamibacterales > CAVVIG01 > CAVREM01. The sequence continues at coordinate 1,432,850 of CAWGSJ010000001.1, read as the reverse complement.
GATCTCGCGAACGACGACTTTCGCCTGCGGCGAGGCTGACGTCCGTGTCGCGATCCGGGCGCCGATCGGCGGCCGGCCCTGAAGGTGATGGCGGACGAACGCTTCGTTGACGATGCAGACCGGCGATCGGTCGCCGGTGTCGCGCTCGTCGAAATTCCGTCCGTCGACGAGCGGCAGGTCGAGCGTCCGAAAGTATCCCGGGCTCACGATCTGATAGTCGGCGCTGGGCCGCCGGCTCTCGTCGGGAGGCGCTTCGCCGACCACCTCGAAGAACAACCGGCCGAACATCGATTCCCCGTACGGCAGCGTGCTCGCCCATCCGACGCTGCGCACCCCCGGCACGGCCCATCACCTCGCGCTCGACGTCGTCGAAGAACTGCAGCAGCGCTGGCCGCGTCGGGAACTGCGACGCGAGCGGGTCGACGACCATCGTCAACACGCCGTCGTGCGCGGTATCCGCGGTCGACGTTCTCGACGCGCGAGCAGCGTGCGAAGCAGCAGGCCCGCGCCGAAGAGCAGCAGCACGGCCGTGGCGACCTGGGCGACGACCAGGAGCGATCGGACGAGGCCGCCGCGGCCCGTCGACGGTGCGCGAGTCGGACGCGACCGCCTCGGCCAGCGATAACCGTGTGGCCTGCCATGACGGCGCCAGGCCGAACAGGACGCCGACGAGGAGCGCCGTGGCCGCGCAGAAGGCGACCAGACGCAGGTCGAAGGTGAGCGTGACGGACGCCGGCAGCAGCTGTTCGGGGATCAGCACCGGCGCCACCTGGAGGATCGCCGCGCCGACGGCCAGCGCCCAGCGCTCCACCGAGAAACGACGAGGAAGACGCTCTCCGTCAGCAGCTGGCGGATCAGACGCAGGCGCGAGGCGCCGACCGCCGACCGGACTGCCAGTTCGCGCCTGCGGGCCGCCGCGCGCGCCAGCAGCAGGTTCGCGACGTTGGCGCAGCAGATCAGCAGGACGATGCCGACGACGCCGACGAACAGCAGGGCCGTGGAGCGGATCTCGCGGCTGATGAGCGCATCGTGCAGCGGCTCGACCGTGATGCCGCGGCCTTTGTTGGTGGCGGGGAACTCACTGGCGAGACCGTCGGCCACTGCGGCGAGGTCGGCGCGGGCGGCTTCGATCGTGACGCCAGGCTTCACCCGCCCGACCGCGCGAAACCAGTACTGCGTGCGCGCCGCCGGCGGCGCGCCGAGAATCGGCTGCACGGCCCACATGTCCGTCCCGCCGAGAAGCTTGAAACTCCCGCGGGACGATCCCCACGACGGTGAACGGCATTCCGTCAAACCTGATGTCGCGGCCGACAATGCCGGGATCCGCGTTGAAGCGCGACCGCCAGACCGTCTCGCTCAGGACCACGACGGTGGCGCGGCGGGCATCGTCTTCGGGAAGGAACGTGCGGCCGGCGATCGGCCGGATGCCGAGGGCGTCGAAGAACCCGGCCGTGACCCACTGCCGGGTGACGTTCTCGGCGAGGCCGTCGGCGCCGGTCATCACCATGCCGCCGACGCCGTTGATGTAGCCGGCGATGACCTCGAAGGTGCGGTTCCGTTCGTTCCAGTCGCGTCATGTTCAGCGGCGACACCGCGCCGCGAGCGCGATGTCGCACTGCGCTCGGAGAGCATCACGAGCCGATCCGGGTTGCCGAACGGCAGCGGACGCAGCAGCGTCGCGTCGACGAGCGCGAAGATGGCGCTGTTCGCGCCGATGCCGAGGGCCAGCGTCAGGATCGCGACGGCAGCAAACCCGGGCTGCCGGCGAAGCGTGCGGGCGGCGTAGCGGAGGTCCTGCCACAGCTCGGTCGGGCAGCGAACCGCGGCCGGGCACGCCCGGGGCGATCGGCGGCGGGACGTAGGCCTGGCGGAGCGGCCGCATGTGGCGGGCGAGCGCTTCAGAATCGGCGAGCTCCAGCATCGCGAGGCGTCGCGCGTCGGGGTCGCTCGTGCCGGCGGCACGCAGTTCCTCGTAGCGCTGGTCGAGGTGCTGCGACAGCTCCTCGACGATCTCCGCTTCACGCGTCGGGCTGAGCCGCAGCGTGGCGAGCCGTCGCCGCAGTTCGTCATTCCAGTCAGGCATGATCGACTCCCGTGACGAGGCCCATGGCGTGCACGAAGGCCTTCCACGTCTTGCGCTGGCGGGCGAGGACGCGGCGGCCCTCGGCGGTCAGGCTGTAGAAGCGCCGCCGCCGCTCGCCCGCCTTCTCGACCCAGCGGCCGCGCAGCCAGCCGCGCTCCTCGAGCCGGTAGAGCGAGCGGGTAGAGCGACGCGACGTGGAACTTGAGCTGGCCGTCCGACCGCGCCTCGATCAGCTTGCTGATCTCGTAGCCGTGCCTCGCACGTGATTCGACGATCGACAGGATGATTAGTTCCGCCGAGCCCTTCTTCAGCTCGCGGTCGAGCATGCGTGCATCGATATCAGTCATAGCTATACATAGCATAGTCGGTAGTCTGTAGTCAGTAGTCGGTAGTCCGGTCGGTAAGTCAGTGCTCTGACTACCGACTCTCGACTACCGACTACCGATTACTTGCGGTAGACTCCGCCGGGGAGGTGTGACATGAGAAGAGCGGTCGTTGCCATGGCCCTGATCGCCGTGGGCGGGCTGTCAATCGGAGCGGCCGGCCTGCAGCAGGCCCAGAAACTCCCTCCGGTCCGGGAGATCCAGCAGGTGCGCGGCAACCTGTACTTCGTGTCCGGCGGGGACACCTACGATCGCAGCACCTGGACGGGGGGCAACACCGCGGTGCTCGTCACCGCCAAGGGCGTCGTGGTGGTCGACACGATGCTGGCGGGCGCCGGCCCCAGCCTGCTCGCACGAATCAAGTCGATTACGGACAAGCCGGTGATCACGATCATCAATACCCACACCCACTTCGACCATTCCGGCAGCAACACCGAGTTCCCGGCGACGGTCGAGTTCGTGGCGCACGAGGGCACGCGCGCGAACATGGCGCGGGCGACCTGCGAACCAGTCACCAACTGCGACGCCTTCAAGGGCGCCAACGCCAAGTACCTCCCGAAGCGCACCTACAAGGACCGTCTGACATTGTTCAGCGGCGCGGACCAGGTGGACCTCTATCACTTCGGCCGAGGCCACACGAGCGGCGACACGTTCGTGGTGTTTCCCGCTCTGCGCGCCATGCACACCGGCGACATGTACCCGCGCGCGCATATGCCGTTCATCGACGTCGAGAACAGCGGCGGCGCCGCGGTCGAGTTCGCCGGCACGCTGGAGAAGGCGGTCTCGTCGATCAAGAACGTCGAGACCGTCATCGGTGGCCACACGCCGTCGCCCGTGACGTGGAACGACTTCGTCGTTTACACCGAGTTCTACCGCGACTTCCTGACCGCGGCCCGCGAGGCCGTCAAGAAGGGCGTCAGCGCGGAGGCGTTCGCGAAGGCCTGGCAGGTTCCCGCCAAGTACAAGGGCTTCCAGGCCGATCCGATGCGCGTCCTGGCGAACGCGCAGGCGATCTGGGCCGAGACGAAAGGCGCGCCGGCCACCCGCTGATCGGGTCAGCGCACGGAGCCTGCGGAGGTTACGGACGAAATGCAACACGGAGGCACGGAGACGCGGAGACGACACGGAGAAGACCTGAGCGTGCGACCGGCCCGCGAAGCGGGCCGCTGACGACGAAAGAGCCGGCGAATACAAGCCCTGGATGGCGATGGCTTGTATTTTCGCCGGCTCTTTCGTCGTCAGCACGCCGGCTACGCCGGAGCTGGTCGCACGCTGCAGTGTTTTCTCCGTGCGTCCTCCGTTGCTCCGTTTCTCCGTGTTGAACCGTGACCTCCGCAAGCTCCGTTGCCTACAGACGGCGTTATCCGACTGTCCATAGCGCCAGGTGCGCCACGTCCTTGATGAACACGCGGTTACCCGAGATCGTCGGCTGCGCCCACGTGGAGCTGTCGGCGACGGTGTAGCGCCGCACCGGCTCGAGGCCGTTCGGCGTGACCCCGGCGACGATCATCTCGGCATCGTCGTTCAGCAGGAAGAGCAGATTGCCCGCCTTCACGACGGCCGTGTTCGTTGCTTCGCGCGCCTCGCCGAGCCACAGCACCTTGCCGCTTCGCGCGTCGAGGGCGAAGAACTGGCCGCTGGCTTTGTGCGAGAGCCCGTATAACGTGTCGCCGACCAGCACCGGGTTGCTCATGAACATCCCGACGTCCTGGGTTTCCCAGATGGTCTCGACGGTCCAGGTTGCGCCGCTCCGTACCGGGCGCAGCCGGGCGGTGCCGAGGTCGTGGCCGGTCACGACGAGCGTACCGTCGTAGAGAATCGGCGTGATCGAATTGTTGGTCGATCGCGACACCCACGGCCGTTGCCACAGCAGCTGACCGGTGCCGGCGTCGACGCCGACGATGTTGCGCTGACTGATCGTGACGACCTGGCGGGTGCCGCCGAGATCAACGACGATCGGCGACGCGTACGCGGGACCGTCGCCAGACCAGGCCCACCGCACGTTGCCGGTCACCGCGTCGAAGGCGGTGAGCGCGCCGTTGTCCTGTCCGCCGACGTGGAAGATCACGCTGCCGCGATCGAACACCGGCGACATCGCGGTGCCGTAGAGCGGATCGACCGGCGGCGCCGGCTTCTGCCAGAGCAGCTTGCCGTCGGCGGCGTTGAACGCAGACACAATCCCGCTGATCCCGAGCGCGAAGAGCCGGCCATCCGCGTGGAGCGGCGTCGATTTCGGCCCCTGGCCGTGGTTCTTCGTCGCCGGATTCATCTTGTAAGGCGCCGCGTAAGGCGTCTGCCACACCGTCTTGCCGGTCTCCGCGTCGAGCGCCATCATCACTTCGTTCTCGCCCTGGCGGGTGTGCGTGTAAACCCGGTTGCCGATCAGGATCGGCGTCGCATACCCCGCGCCGACCTCGACCTTCCATTTCAGCGAGAGGTTCTGAGGCCACATGGTGGGCGCCTGGAAGCCGGACGCGGAGCCGTCGCGGGACTGGCCGCGCCACTGCGGATAATCGCGCGGGGCGCTCTGCGCCCGCGTTCCGGACGGAAGTCCGGCCGCGAGGGTGAAGATCATTGCAGCGCTGAAAACGAGCCTGGGTGAAATCATGGACAGATGATACAGGGAGAGAGACATTCGTGGGGCTACTGCAGCCCGCCGCGCACCGACGTGATGCGCTGTGTGTTGAAGCCGAGCCAGTGCATTCGGCCGACGTAGCGCGCGTGCTCGACCTTGATGCAGCGGTCCATCACCACTGACAGTCCGCCCGCCTCGGCGATGCGTGCGCCTTCCTCGTTGATCACGCCGAACTGGCACCAGAGGCTGCCGGCGCCGATCGCCACCGCTTCCTGCGCGATCCCGGGCAGCGCCTCCGGCGCGCGGAACACGTTCACGATATCCACCGGCACCGGGATGTCGGCGAGGCTCTTCAGGCTCGGCTCGCCCAGGATAGCCGTCTCGCGCGGGTTGACCGGGACCACACGGTAGCCATGACGCCTGAGGTAGTAGCCAACGAAGTAGCTGGCCCGCAGCTCGTTCTTCGACAGACCGACGATGGCGATCGTCCTGGCATTGTGAAGAACCCGCTGGATCGTCAGCGGATCCTGGTAGCGGACGAGATCAAAGAGTCCGGAATTGACAGACCCGCTCATACCGAGGCCACTCCAGCGGCCGCCGATGCGGCGACGCGCGCGAACCCCTGCTCGAGGTCCCAGATGAGATCGTCGATCGATTCGGTGCCGACCGAGAGGCGGATCGTCCCCGGTGCGACGCCGGCGGCGCGCAGTTCGTCGTCGTTGAGCTGACGGTGCGTCGTGCTGGCCGGGTGGATGATCAGGCTCTTCGAGTCGCCGACGTTCGCCAGGTGCGACCACAACGTGACGCCGCGGATGAAGTCCTGGCCCGCGGTGCGTCCGCCGCGGCAATCGAACGAGAACACCGCCCCTGCCCCGCGCGGGAGGTACTTGCGACACGAGCTGCCGGTACCGGCTCGTCCCCAGGCCCGGGTAGGTCACGTTCGACGCGAGCTCGTGCGAGGCGAGGCAGTTGGCCACCGCCGCGGCGTTTTCGACGTGCCGCGCCATCCGCAACGACAGCGTTTCGAGACCCTGGAGAAACAGGAACGCGTTGAACGGGCTCATCGCCGCACCGAGATCCCGCAGCGTCTCGGCCCGGAGCTTCATGCAGTAGCCGTAGGTGCCAAACGTCTCGTGGAACTGCAGGCCGTGATACGCCGGAGACGGTTCGGCGATCACCGGAAAGCGGCCGTTGGACCAGTTGAACCCGCCAGAGTCGACGACGACGCCGCCGATGCTGGTGCCATGACCGCCGATGAATTTCGTCGCGGAGTGCACCACGATGTCGGCTCCCCACTCGATCGGCCGGCAGAGATACGGTGTGGCGAAGGTATTGTCGACGATGAGCGGCAGGTGGTGGTCGTGCGCGAGCGAGGCAATCGTCTCGATGTCGAGCACGTTGCCGGCGGGGTTGCCGATCGTCTCGCCGTAGAACGCCTTCGTGTTCTCGCGGACGGCGGCCTTCCAGGCGTCCGGATCGTCGGGATCCACCCAGGTCAGCTGCACGCTCATCTTGCGCAGCATGTGCTTGAACTGGTTGACCGTGCCGCCGTACAGGGCGGACGACGACACCACGTGGTCGCCCGGCTGAAGCAGGGTGAACAAGGCTGCCGCTTGCGCGGCAATCCCGCTCGCGAAGGCCACGGCGCCGCAGCCCCCTTCGAGGTTGGCCATGCGCTCCTCGAAGACCGCGACGGTCGGGTTCATGATGCGCGAGTAGGTGTTCCCGTACTCCTGGAGGTTGAAGTACGCCGCGGCCGATTCGGGATCCTCGAACACGTAGCTGGTCGTCTGGTAGATCGGCACCGCACGCGCGCCGGTGTTCGGGTCGGGGCGCTGCCCCGCGTGCACCTGGCGCGTTTCGAATCCGAATTGGCGGGCTTCTTCTATGCGCCGGGGGGCGTCCATGCCTGGCTCCTGATCGTTAGCGTGCTGCGCTGCCACGGAGAGTACGGAGGAAACGGATTAACAACGGAGCAACGGAGCAACGGAGCCAAAAACGGAGAAGAATTCACGATCCATGATCTGTCTTCTCCGTTCTTTCTTCGTTCCTTCGTTACTCCGTTGTTTACCCGTTCTCTCCGTCATCTCCGACATCTCCGACATCTCGGACTCCTAGATCGAGCGCGCCACGTCACCGCGCGCGAGAAATTCCTGAATCATCGGCGTCTGTCGTGCCTCCTCCAACAGGAAGCAATCGTGGCCGTAGGGCGCCTCGATCACGTGGAGCTCGACCTCTTTCCCCGCCGCGCGCAGCGCGTCGGCGAGCTCCTGCGAGCCCGATGGTGGATAGAGCCAGTCGGAGCTGAACGCGATGAGCAGCGTCCTGGCCGACACGTTGCGCAGGGCGTCGGCGAGATTCCCGTTGCCGTACTGCCGCGCCAGGTCGAAGTAGGTCAGCGCCCGTGACGTGTAGAGATACGTGTTCGCGTCGAACCGGCGGACGAACGTGTCCGCCTGGTGGCGCAGGTAGCTCTCCACTTCGAACTCGGGGTCGGTCAGCGTGTAGCGGACGTCGTCGGCAAACTGCAGGCGCCGGCCGAACTTGTCGCCGAGCGACTTCGCCGAGAGATACGTGATGTGGCCGACCATGCGCGCCACGCCCATGCCGCCGTCAGGCTTGAGCCCGGTCCCGTAGTAGTGCCCGCCCTGCCAATTCGGGTCGGCGCTGATGGCGTTCCGCGCGATGGCGTTCCAGGCGATGCCCTGGGGCTGAAGCGCGTGCGTGCTGGCGATCGCCACGATCGCGTCGACCTGATCCGGATACACGATGGCCCATTCGAACGCCTGCATGCCGCCGATCGATCCGCCGGCGACCGCCGCGAGCCGCCTGATGCCGATGGCATCGAGGAACGCGCGTTCGGCGCGCACCATGTCTGCGACCGTGATGACCGGGAAGTCCGAACCATAGGGCCTGCCGGTCGCCGGGTTCGTCGAGGACGGCCCCGTCGTGCCGCGGCACCCGCCGAGGAGGTTGGTGCTGACCACGAAGTACCGATCGGTGTCGAACGCCTTGCCGGGACCGATCATGCCGTCCCACCAGCCCAACCCCTTGCCGCTGACGCCGTCGCGATCCTCGGCGGCGAACCCGTCCCTCGTGCTCTCGGGCGGCGGCGTCTTCGCGAATCCGGCGGCGTGCGCGTCGCCGCTCAACGCGTGGCAGACGAGCACGACGTTGTCGCGCGCGGGCGACAGCGTCCCGTAGGTTTCATAAGCAATGCGAACCGGGTGCAGCGTGCGCCCGCAGTCGAGCGCGAGCGGCCGCGGCAGATCGAGGAATTGCGTTTCGACGGTACCGACGGAGCCCGCGGCGGCCCTGGGGGCTGTGATGGCCATTCCCGGAATAATAGCCCGCGGAGAGTACGGAGGCCACAGACCAACACGGAGACTCGAAGGCCTGACGCGGAGATCACACGGAGAAGACAACCGAGCGCGACCGCCTCCGTGCGTGCTTCGTTGCTCCGTTTCTCCGTGTTTATCTGTGGCCTCCGCAACCTTGTACCCGATTCAGGGCAGCTTCCACGATCGCGTCGCCAGCCCGCTCGTCGCGGTGTATGATCCGTGACTTGCGCGAGACGCTGAGCACACGAATCGCTGATTGAAGGGGGATACCATGGCTTTGGCGACGGTCAACAATGGAGTGAACGTTCAGGCACTGCTCGAAGCACGTGAGGCACTGAAAGGCGCGCCCGAGGCGGCGCAGTTCACGTGGCGGGCATCGTGCAAGTGGAACAACGGAACGCACAGCAAGACCAACGTGAACGGCTTCTTCGGCCTGGGCCAGGAGCAGCAGCACAAGACCGAAACCTCGTTCGACGCGGACCACCCGGAGATCTTCGCGTCGGAAGACAGAGGCATCACGCCGATTGAGTACGTCCTGGTCGGCCTGGCCAGCTGCCTCACCGCCGGGGTCGCGGCGGTGGCGCAGAATCGCGGCATTCAGCTGCGGTCTGTCGAGTCGAAGCTCGAAGGCAAGATGGATATCCGCGGCATCCTCGGCATCGACAGCGACGTGCGCAACGGCTACGACGACATCAAGGTGACGTTCAAGATCGACGCCGACGCTTCGAAGAAGGACATTGAAGCGCTGGTCGCGCAGTCGCAGAAGCGGTCGGCGGTCTACGACGTCATCACCAACCCGGTGAACGTCACCGTCGAAGTCGCGTAGCCGTCCCGCAGCGGAGCGGCGGCCATCGAACGCGTCACCACCGTCGTCATCGGGGCCGGGCACGCCGGCCTCGCGGTGAGCCGGTGCCTCACGGAGCGGTCGATCGATCACGTTGTGCTCGAGCGTGGGGAGGTGGCGAACTCCTGGCGGTGTGAGCGCTGGGATTCGTTGCGGCTCCTCACGCCGAACTGGCAGAGCCGCCTGCCAGGCTTCTCCTACGACGGCCCAGACCCCGACGGCTTCATGTCGATGGGCGAGGTGATTGACTTCATCTCGCGATTCGCGTCCGTCTCGCGTGCCCCGGTCCGTACCAAGACGACCGTCACGTCCGTGAAGCGGACCGACGCCGGCTATCAGGTGGTGACCAGCGCGGGCGAGATCGACTGCCGCTCGGTCGTGATCGCGAGCGGCGCCTGCAACGTCCCGAGCGTGCCGCCGCTGCGGCATTCGACGCCGGCGCCGATCGAACACGTCACGCCGTTCGAGTATCGCAATCCCACCCGGCTGCCCGACGGCGGCGTGCTGGTCGTCGGCGCCTCAGCGACGGGCGTACAGCTGGCGGATGAAATCTGTCGATCCGGCCGCCGCGTCATCCTTTCCGTTGGCGAGCACGTGCGGCTGCCGCGAACCTATCGCGGCCGGGACGTGCTCTGGTGGATGGACGCGTCGGGTGTGTGGAACCAGCGCTACGACGAGGTCGAGGACCTGACTCGTGCGAGGCGGCTGCCGTCGCCGCAGCTGGTCGGGACGCCGGAGCGCGTCACGCTCGACCTGAACGCCCTGACCGCGAAGGGCGTCGAGCTCGTCGGCAGGCTGTCCGCGGTTCGCGACGGCAAGGCGCTGTTTTCCGGGGCCCTGCGCAATCACTGCGCGCTGGCCGACCTGAAGATGGAGCGCCTGCTGGACACGTTCGACGAGTGGGCCCGAACCCAATCGCGCGAGGGCCCGGCCGGCTCTCCGCAACGCTTCGAGCCAACCCGTGTGCCAGCCCGGTCGCGCCTCCAGCTCGATCTGCGTAGCGGCGAGGTGCGCTCCATTGTCTGGGCGACCGGGTTTCGCCCCGACTACAGCTGGCTGCACGTGCCCGTGCTCGACGACAAAGGAGAGCTGCGACACGACGGCGGCGTCGTCGACGCGCCCGGGTTGTACGCCATCGGCCTGCCGGTCCTCCGACGCCGGAAGTCGAGCTTCATCCAGGGGGCTGAGGACGATGCCAGGGATCTGACGGCGCACCTGGCGGGGTTCCTCGCGGGCTGACCAGACCAGCGGCAATCTCTCCGCGGTGAAACACCATGGGCGTAGCAGGGCCTACATCGATGGGCTCGATGCTCTCCGATGCCTGATGTACTCGATGACCATCGGCAGCAGCGAGACTGCGACGATGCCGAGCGCGACGAGCGAGAAGTTCTCCTTCACGACCGGCACGTTGCCGAAGACGTAGCCGGCGCCCAGCACAGACGCCGACCCAGACGATCGCCGCCGGTGACGTTGTAGAACGCAAACGACGGGTACGTCATCTCGGCGGCGCCGGCGACGAACGGCACGAACGTCCGGACGATCGGCATGAAGCGCGCCGAGGACGATCGCCTTGCCGCCGTGGCGCTCGAAGAACTCGTGCGCCTTGGCGATGTGCGCCGGATTGATCCAGCGGCGCCAGCGCGGGATCGACTTCCGGCGCGTCGGATGACGCGCGTGCCGATCGCCCGGCCGACCGAGTAGTTCACCGCGTCGCCGGCGACGGCCGCCGCGACCAGCAGCACGAGCAGGACGCGGACGTCGAGCGCGCCGCTGGCGGCAAGCGCGCCGGCCGCGAACAGCAGCGAGTCGCCGGGCAGGAACGGCGTGACGACGAGCCCGGTTTCGGCGAAGACGATGGCGAACAGCATGCCGTAAATCCACGCGCCGTAGGTCTTGACGAGGTCGAGCAGGTAGACGTCGACGTGGAGGACCAGATCGATGAGGTCGGCCATTGGTACACCTTGTCGAGCGCCTGGGCGAGATCTTCCTGCAGATCGTCGATGTCCTCGATGCCGGCGGAAATCCGCACCAGGCCGTCGGTGATGCCGAGCGTCGTCGCGGTGCGCTGCCGGCACCGACGCGTGCGTCATCGTCGCCGGATGCGAGATGAGCGTTTCGACGCCGCCGAGGCTCTCGGCGAGCGACATCAGCCGCACGCGCGTTGAGGACGCGCCGCGCCGCTTCGAGCGATCCGAGCTCGAACGCGAGCATGCCGCCGAATCCGCGCATCTGGCGGCGGGCCAGCTCGTGCTGCGGGTGCGACGGCAGCCCGGGGTAGTAGACGTGTCTGACCTTCGGATGGTCGGCGAGAAACTGCGCGAGCGCGAGCCCGTTGGCGCTGTGCTGCGCCATCCGCAGCGGCAGCGTCTTGGTGCCGCGCAGGACCAGCCACGAATCGAACGGCGCCGAGGATCGCGCCGGCGGCGTTCTGCACGAACCGCAGCCACTCGATGTCGTCGTCGCGGATCGCGACGACGACGCCGCCGACGCTGTCGCTGTGGCCGTTGAGGTACTTCGTCGTGCTGTGGGTGACGAGGTCGGCGCCGAGCTCGATCGGCCGCTGCAGGCACGGGCTCGCGAACGTGTTGTCGACGACCAGCCGCAGCGCCGTGGCGCGTGCGCGAGATCGGCGGCCGCGCGCGAGATCGGTCAGCCGCATGACCGGGTTGCTCGGCGTTTCGACGAAGAGCATCCGCGTGGCCGGCGTGAATCGCGCGCTTCGACCTGGCGTCGAGATCGGCCGGTGTCGACGTAGGTGAACGACAGCTGGTAGCGCGACAGCACCTTGTCGAACAGCCGGAACGTGCCGCCGTAGACGTTGTCGGAGACGACGACGTGGTCGCCGCTTTCGAGCATCGACGCGATCGCGTCGATCGCGGCCATGCCCGACGCGAACGCGAACGCCGCCGTGCCGCCCTCGATCGCCGCGAGGTTGCGCCTCGAGCGCCGCGCGCGTCGGGTTCTGCGTGCGCGCGTACTCGTAGCCCTTGTGCTGGCCGAGCTCGTCCTGGACGTAGGTCGACGTCTGGTAGATCGGCGTGACGATCGCGCCGGTCGACGGATCGGGTTCCTGGCCGGCGTGCAGGCAGATCGTGCTGAATCGCGCGTTCCGTCCGAGCTTCACGATCCGCCATAATATCGCGAGTCTGATGAACGCACGTCACGACGGCCTGAGGCACGCGCTGTTCCGAACGCTGCCCGGCCGCGCGATCGTCATCGGTCTGGCGGTCAAGATCGCCGTGTTCGTGCTGCGGCGCGATCGCCGGCGCGCTGCCGGCGTTCGTCGGCGTCGTCGACACCGTCGCCTCGATCGCGCTGGTGGCCGGCGGCGGCGTACTTCCTCGTGCGCGGCGTGGCGCTCGCGCAGCGGCGGCTGCTCTGGCGCGTCCGGCGCAAGCTGATCATCTCCTACATCTTCATCGGGTTCGTTCCGGCGATCCTGATGGTCGCGTTCTTCCTGCTCGGCGGCGTGCTGCTGTTCTCGAACTTCAGCTCGTACCTGGTGCAGACGCGGCTGCGCGCGCTCGCCGAGCGCGCGCGAGTCGATCGCCAAGACGACCGCGCTCGAGATCCAGCGCGCCGGCGGCCGCGACGTGGACGGCGATTCGTCGGCGCAGCGCGAGTCGCGGCGACGCGCGAGTTCCCGGGCGCGTCGATCGCGGTCGTCGCCGATGCGCCGGCCGTGCAGCGAGCTGCCGGCGGCAGCCGGCGCCGACCGCGGCCAGCCGCGACCGGCGCCGCCGCCGATGGCGACCGCCGGCCCGTGGGCGCATGTCGAGCCGCCGGCGGACGTGCCCGGACTGGATCGGCTGCGACGGCTTCGACGGGCTGCTGGCGTATCGCGAGCAGCCGCCGGCGACGACCGCGGCGCGCCGGCCACCGCCGCGCCGGATCTCGGTCAGCGGCCAGGACGTGTCGCTCGGCGATCGATCCGCGACCACGCTACATGCTGATTCGCGCGCTGGCGTTTCCCGATCGTGCGCAACCCGAGCTACGCCGTCGATCGTCGACCTGCCGGTCGAGCGGCCAGGTGCGCGCAGCAGCTCCGCGCCGAGACCGGCGTCGAGCTGACGCGCGTCGTCGCCGACTGGTCGACGCGAGCGTCGAGCCGCTGCCGGCGCGGCCCGACTACGCGCCGCCGGTCGACGCCGACGCCGCGACGGCGGCCCTGCCGCTGCCGTCGTTCATGCATGTCTCGAGTACCGCGACTGGGCGACCGGGATGACCGGCGTCGCTGCATCGCGCTCGATGCAGCTCAGCGTCGGCGGAGATCTACGACCGGATCTCGGCCGCGAGCGTCAGCCGGCGCAGACTTCGGGCAGGGTCTGCTCCTCGTGCTGGTCGTCATCGGCGTCCTGTTCCTCATCATCGAGGTCGTGGCGCTCGTCGCCGGGCTGGCGCTGGCGCGGTCGATCACCGGGTCGGTGCACGAGCTGTTCGCCGGCACCGAGCGCGTCCGGCAGGGCGACTTCACGCACAAGATCGCCGTCACGCGCCAAGGATCAGCTCGGCGAGCTGGCCGAGTCGTTCAACTCGATGACCGCCAGCATCGAGGATCTGCTGCGCCAGGCGGCAGAGAAGAAGCGGCTCGAAGAGGAGCTGCGCATCGCGCACGAGATCCAGATGTCGCTGCTGCCGCAGGGGCCGCTGCGGATGCCGGGGCTGTCGGTGACGGCGCTCTGCGTCCCGGCGCGCGAGGTCGGCGGCGACTACTACGACTTCCTGCCGCTCGACGAGCACCGCGTCGGCGTGCTGATCGCCGACGTCTCGGGCAAGGGCACGTCGGCGGCGCTGTACATGGCGGAGCTGAAGGGGCTGGTGCTGTCGCTCAGCCGGATCCACACCTCGCCGCGCGAGCTGCTGATCGATGGCGAACCGCATCATCGCCGAGCACCTCGACGCGCGCAGCTTCATCACGATGACCTACGCGGTCGTCGACCTGCGCGCGCGGACGATGACCTACGCGCGCGCCGGGCACACGCCGCTCATCTACGTGCCGGGCGCCGGAGCAGCGGCGGCCGGCGCGCGCAGATCCTGGCGCCGGACGGCCTGGTGCTCGGCCTGAAGCTCGACAACGGCGAGATGTTCGAGCGGCTGCTCGAGGAGGAGACGATCCCGCTGCGCGCCGGCGACCTCTACCTGTTCTTCACCGACGGCATCAGCGAGGCGATGAACGCCGCCGACGACTGCTTCGGCGAGGAGCGGCTCGGCCGCGCTCGTCGAGGAGCACGCGCACCTGCCGGCCGACGAGCTGCGCGAGCGCGTGCTGCGCGAGATCGCGGCGTTCGTCGGCGACGCGCCGCAGCACGACGACATGACGATGATCCTGCTGAAGGTCGAGGACGCTCGGACGCGAGGCGCGCCGCAGGCGGCGACGGCGCAGAGGTCGCAGAGGTCGCAGAGGTCGCAGAGGTCCGCGCGTGAGCTGAGCCGGTCGTCATCTTCCGCACCCAGTCCGACGTCGAGGCCAGCATCGTGCGCGGGCTGCTCGAGGCGCACGGCGTGCAGTCGATCGCTGTCGTCGGCCGTGGCGCACTCGGTCTTCCCGCTGACCGTCAACGAGCTCGGCGAGGTGCGGATCTCGGTGCGCGCCGAGGATGCCGACGAGGCGCGGCGCATCATCGAGAGCCACCGCACCGAGCTGCCGAGACCGGCCAGGTGGTGCGGCTGCGCGACGAGTTCGACGACGCTGCAGCAGGCGATCGACTACCGGTTCCGCGATCGCGGGCTGCTCGAGCACGCGATGACGCACACCTCGCGCGCCAACGAGGACGTCAGCGGCGGCGTCATCGACAACGAGTCGCTCGAGTTCCTCGGCGACGCGGTGCTCGGCTTCGTCGTCGCCGACATGCTGTTCCACGAGTTTCCGGAGTTCAACGAGGGGCAGAAGTCGAAGATCAAGGCGGCGCTCGTCTCGACGACGACGCTGGCGCGGCAGGCCGAGCGGCTGGCGCTCGGCGATCACCTGCTGCTCGGCCGCGGCGAGGAGAAGACCGGCGGCCGCCGCAAGCAGGCGCTGCTCGCCGACGGCTACGAGGCGCTGATCGCGGCGATCTACCTCGATGGCGGCATCGAGCAGGCGCGCGCGTTCATCGCGCGCGAGTTCGCGCCGCTGCTCGCCGACGTCCAGCGCGCACGGCGTCGCCGGCCAGGACCACAAGTCGGCGCTGCAGGAGTTCCTGCAGTCGCAGCGACGAGCCGCTGCCCGAGTACCGCCTGGCCGGCACGGTCGGCCCCGATCATCGCAAGCTGTTTCAGGTCGAGGTCGTGGTCCGCGGCGAGGCGCTGGCCGAGGCGACCGGGCCGAGCAAGAAGGAAGCGGAGCAGGAAGCGGCGAGGCTCGCGCTGGAGAAGCTGCGAACGCGAGCGTCAGTAATTTACGATTGTAAATTTACAATTCTAAATTCAGTCGATCTCGATGATCCCCGACGGCTGCTCCGACCATCGGCGTAGCGCCGGCTCCGCTCGCCGGCGGCTGCATGCGGCAGGCGCGGCAGCGCGTAGCGGTGGATCTCGCGCGCGAGATCGTCTTCGGTCGGCGCGGTGGCGCGGCAGTGGAGGCGCACCCAGACGCGCAGCAGCGGATCGGTGAAGCTGTAGCGCTTCTGGCGCGACGTCACCAGGTCGACGTCCTCGAGCCACGACAGGTAGTCCTTGGTCGATCCGGGCGTGCGCTGCAGGCGGTGCGAGATCTCGGTGAGCGTCAGCCCTTCCTCCTCCGCGAGGATCTCGAGAATCGCCTTCAGCGCGCCGTAGCCGCGCGCGCGGTGCAGGCGCAGCTCGTAGCAGAAGCCGCACTGCTTGCGACAGCCGGCCGTCGGGCGCCAGCAGCGCCGCGAGCGCGCTGATCGGCGTCGCCGCCGCCGTGCTCGCGCATCGCGGCGCAGCTCGTCGGCGATGGCGCGGACGTACGCCGGGCCGGCCGTCGGCGAGCGCCTGCACGGTGCGCGCGACGTACTCGGCGTCGTGCGCGTCGCCGCGCAGGCCGCGCCGGCGAGGCCGAGGATGTCGAGCGTGTCCTCGGCCGTGAGCGGCGGCATGTGAATGACTTCGAAGCGCGCCGAGCGATCGCGCAGCAGCCGCAGCGCCCGCGCCGTGTAGCGGCTCGTCAGGACGAAGCGGTTGCCGCTGGCCGCCAGGCCGTCGACGAGCTCGTGCAGCACGCGGCGCAGGCCCGGGAAGCTCTCGAACGTCCGCAGCTCCAGGAACTCGTCGAGCAGGAACGTCGCCGGCTCGCTGCCGCCGGCGCGCGTGCGCGTCGAAGAAGCCGAGCGTCGCGTCGAACGCCGCGCGCGGCGCCGGCCGGCGCGCCGGCTCGCCGGCCGGAAACGGCGAGGTCGCCGTCACCGCGCGCAGGAACCGCTCGGGCGTCGTCGCCGTGCGCTCGACGTCGATGTACTGCGCCGCGGTGCGGCCGATGCGATCGCGCAGCTGGTGCAGCAGCGTCGTGCGGCCGCTGCCGCATCCGCCGACGAGCACGGGAATGCGCGACGGCGACGCGTCGAGCGCGGCGACGATGCGGCGAGTCAGTGTGGAACGAGGAGTCAGCATGCGCGTTCCTCTCGCATGGGCATTCGAAGGCCTCCGCGCGCGGCCGCAGCCAGCGCTTCAGGGTAACCGGCATCGGCGTGGCGGACGCACGCCGAGTCCGGGATCGCACGTGAGCACGCGTTCGAGTTTCTCGTCGGCTTCGGCGGTGCCGTCCGCGACGACGACCATGCCGGCATGCAGCGAGTAGCCGATGCCGACGCCGCCGCCGTGATGGACCGACACCCAGGTCGCCCCGCTCGAGGCGTTCAAGCAGCGCGTTGAGCACCGGCCAGTCGGCGATGGCATCGCTGCCGTCGCGCATGTTCTCCGTCTCGCGCGTCGGCGACGCGACCGATCCCGCGTCGAGATGATCGCGGCCGATGACGATCGGCGCCTGCACGCGGCCGGTCCGGACGAGCGCGTTGAGCTCGCGGCCGAAGCGGGCGCGCTCGCCGTAGCCGAGCCACAGGATGCGCGCCGGCAGGCCCTGGAACGCGACGCGGTCGCGGGCCAGCTCGATCCAGCGCCGGATCGATGGCTGATCGCCGAACAGCCGCAGCGCCGCTTCGTCGGTGACGCGGATGTCCTCGGGATCGCCCGACAGCGCCACCCAGCGGAAGGGGCCCTTGCCCTCGCAGAACAGCGGCCGGATGAACTCGGGCACGAAGCCGGGAATGTCGAACGCGCGATCCACGCCGGCCTTGCGCGCCTGGGCGCGGATGTTGTTGCCGTAGTCGAACGTCACGGCGCCGCGCGCCTTGCAGCTCCAGCATCGCCGCGACGTGCGCGCCGATCGCCGAGAGCGCGCGCTCGACGTACTCCTCGGGACTGCGCTTCGCGCAGCCGCGCGGCCTCATCGAGCGTCAGCCCGTTCGGCACGTAGCCGTTGAGTGTGTCGTGGGCGGAGGTCTGATCGGTGAGCACGTCGGGCGCGACGCCGCGCGCGACGAGCGCCGGCAGGACGTCGGCCGCGTTGGCGCAGAGCCCCACCGACCGGCGACCCGGTCGCGCCGGTAGCGCTCGACCCGTGCCAGGGCGTCGTCGAGGCTGTCGGTCGATTCGTCGAGGTAGCGCGTCGCGAGCCGGCGCTCGATGCGCCGCGGGTCGACCTCGACGACGAGCGCCGCCGCGCCATTCAGCACGGCGGCGAGCGGCTGGGCGCCGCCCATCCCGCCGAGCCCGGCGGTGACGACGAGCCGGCCGGCGAGCGATCCGCCGAAATGACGGCGGGCGACGGCTGCAAAGGTTTCGTACGTGCCCTGGACGATGCCCTGCGTGCCGATATAAATCCAGCTGCCCGCCGTCATCTGGCCGAACATCGTCAGCCCGCGGTGCTCGAGATCGCGAAAATTCTCCCAGGTGGCCCACGCCGGGACGAGCAGGCTGTTGGCGATGAGCACGCGCGGCGCGCCGGCGTGCGTGCGGAAGACGCCGACCGGCTTGCCGGACTGGACGAGCAGCGTTTCGTCGTGCTCGAGCGTGGTCAGCGCGCGGACGATCGCGTCGAAGGCCGGCCAGCTGCGCGCCGCGCGTCCCGATCCGCCGTAGACGACCAGATCCTCCGGCCGTTCGGCGACGTCGGGATCGAGGTTGTTCATCAGCATCCTGAGCGCCGCTTCCTGCGGCCAGCCCTTGCAGGTGAGCGCGGTGCCGCGCGGCGCGCGAATCGTACCGAGTGGCGATGGCCATGACCTGGATGCTGGTTGATGCGACGCCGCCGTCGAACGCGCATCAACGGAAGAGTAGAAATTAGAAAGCGGCGCGCCCGTTGTCAATCTGAAAATGAAAAATTTTTCACTTGACTAGTCCGGCGACACGCGCTTTCGAGCTCGCTGCGACGCGATCATGCGCGCGATCGCGGCGATCTCGCGCGACAGCGGACGATCGTCGTCGAGCGTCGGCACCGTCGATCGCACGAGCCGGTGCACGCGCGCGAGCGGATCGCGACGTGGCGAGCGGCGCGAGCAGGTCGATCGCCTGGCACGCGCACAAGATTTCGATGGCGATCACGTCGCGCGCGCGTTCGAGCGCGCGCGGCGGCCTTGAGCGCGGCGGTCATGCTCATGCTGACGTGGTCTTCCCGGCCGGCCGAGGTCGGGATCGTGTCGACGCCGGCCGGATGCGCGAGCGACTTCAGCTCCGAGGCGCACGCCGCCGCGGTGACCTGCGCGATCATCAGCCCCGATCGCAGCCCGCCGTCGCGCGTCAGGAAGGCCGGCAGGCCGCTCTTCAGCGGATCGACGAGCCGATCGGTCCGCCGCTCGCTGATCGTCGCGAGCGGCACGAGCGCCGCGGCGAGCAGGTCGGCGGCGATCGCGATCGGCGCGCCGTGGAAGTTGCCGCCGGAGACAATTTCGTCGGTGTCGGCGAAGACCATCGGGTTGTCGGTCGCGGCATTGGCCTCGGTGTCGACCGTCCGGCGCACGAACGCGAGCGCGTCACGGGTCGCGCCGTGCACCTGGGCGGCGCAGCGCATGGAGTAGGCGTCCTGGACCCGCCCGCAGTTCTGGTGCGACGCGTTGATGGCGCTCCCTTGCATCAGCCGCTCGATGTTAGCGGCCGACGGCGATCTGCCCCGGGAATCCGCGCGCCTCGTGGATGCGCGCCTCGAACGGATGCATCGACCCGCGCAGGGCGTCGATCGACAGCGCCGCCGCGATGTCGGCGGCCCGCGCCACGATCTCGGCGCCGGCGAGCGCGAGCGCCAGCACCGCGGTCGACGGCTGCGTGCCGTTGATCAGGGCCAGGCCCTCCTTGGGGCCCAGCGTGACCGGCGCCAGTCCTGCTCGTCGCAGAGCCTCTGCGCCTGTATAGAGGCGGCGGCTAGAGCGCTGGAAACTCGGGGCTGGAGCCTGGGGCCTGGCGGACTGGACAGGTCGGGATCGCGTCGCCAGCCCCGATTCTCCAGTCCCCAGTTCTGCCTCGCCCTCGCCGATCAGGACGAGCGCGATATGCGCGAGCGGCGCGAGGTCGCCGCTGGCGCCGACCGAGCCGCGCGACGGCACGACCGGGTGGACGCGGGCGTTCAGCAGCGCGACGAGCGCGTCCAGCGTCTCGATCCGGATCCCCGAGTAGCCCTTGGCGAGAACGTTGGCCCGCAGCGCCATCGCCGCTCGGACGTCGCGCACCGGCAGCGGATCGCCGACGCCGGCCGCGTGGCTTCGCACGAGGTTGCGCTGCAGCGCTTCCAGCGCGTCGGGCGCGATCTTGACCTCGGCAAACGATCCGAACCCGGTGTTGACGCCGTAAACCGGCTCGTCGCCGTGCGCCTTCCGATCGACCACGACGCGCGCCGCGCGAACCCGCGCGGCGGCCGCCGGTGCGATCGCCACGTCGCTCGCCGCCGTCGGCGATCGCGACGAGCGCGTCCAACGTGAGCGACTGCCCGTCCAGCTCAATCATTGTCTCAAGGTAGAATCATGGGTCCGCCGACCGCCGGATCGAACGTAGAACGACGAACCCAGAACCCAGAACCCAGAACCGAACGTAGAACGTAGAACCGTAGAACGTAGAACGTAGACCGTAGACGTAGACCGTAGACCGTAACATAGCGAAGCGTGAACGATATGAATCTGTGCGTCCTTGGCGCTCAATGGGGCGATGAAGGCAAGGGCAAGATCGTCGATCTGCTGACGCCGCGCTTCGATATCGTCGCCCGGTATCAGGGCGGACACAACGCCGGGCCATACCGTCTACGTCAACGGCACGAAGTTCGTCCTCCGGCTCATTCCGTCCGGCATCCTGCATCCCGGCGTCACCTGCGTCATCGGCAACGGCGTCGTCATCGATCCGCGGCGCGCTGTTCGCCGAAATCGACGAGCTGGCGAAGAATGGCGTCGAGGTCGGGACGCGGCTCGTCGTCAGCGACAAGGCGCACCTCATCCTCCCGTACCACCGCGACCTCGATCTGCTGTCGGAGGCGCGGCGCGGCGAACGGAAGATCGGGACGACCTCGCGCGGCATCGGGCCCGCCTACGAAGACAAGATCGCCCGTCGCGGGATCCGGGTCGGCGATCTTGCCGACCCGAAGGGACTCGAACAGAACGTCCGCGACAACGTCAACGCGCGCAACCGCCTGGTCCACGACTCGACGATGGAATGGCGCCAGGTGTTCGACGAGCTGATGGAGCACGCGAAGCGGCTTCGGCCGCTGGTCTGCGACGTGTCGCTGATGCTGAACGAGGTCATGCGGGCGGGCCAAGTCGATCCTGTTCGAGGGCGCGCAGGGGACGCTGCTCGACATCGACCACGGCACCTATCCGTACGTCACCTCGTCGAACGCGTCGATTGGCGGCGTCTGCACGGGCCTCGGCATCGGGCCGCGATCGATCGGCGGCGTGCTGGGCGTGGTCAAGGCCTACACGACGCGCGTCGGCGAAGGACCGCTGCCGACCGAGTTGACGGGCGAGATGGGCCAGCGCCTGCGCGACAGCGGCAACGAGTACGGCGCGGTCACCGGCCGGCCGCGTCGCTGCGGCTGGTACGACGCGGTTGCCGTCCGCTACGGCGTCCGCATCAACGGCCTCGACGCGCTGGCGCTGACCAAGCTCGACGTGCTCGACGGCCTCGAGCGCATCGACATCTGCACAGCCTACCGCTGCGGCTCGCGCACGCTGACGGAATTTCCCTCGGACATCGGGCAGCTGGCTGCGTGCGAGCCTGTCTACGAGTCGATGCCGGGCTGGTCGACGCCGACCAAGGGCATCCGCCGCGTTCGGCGATCTGCCCGAGGCGGCGCGCCGCTACATCGCGCGGCTCGAAGAGGTCACCGGCGTACCGGCCGCGATCATCTCCACCGGCTCGGAGCGCGACGACACCGTCCTCCGGGAAGATGTGCTGGCGAGCCCGTCTTCCCGGCTTCAGGATCTAATAGACCAGCACTTCCTAGCGCTCAGGACTTGTGCTTGGCGCAGTAGGCGTCGAGCGCGCTCGCGTTGGCGTCGATGAACTCGAGGCCGGCGCGATAGCGCGGCCCGCTCTGCGGCGGGATCTCGAATTTCGCCCACGCGACGGCAGCATTGAACCGGATCGCGCCGCCGTCCTCCGACAGCGCCATGCGGATGCGCTGGTTCGGCTTCAGCACGGTGGGCGTCAGGACCTGCGCGCCCACGGTTGACACGTCGACGAGCGTCGCGCTGTTGCCGTCGACCAGCACGTCGACCGTGCCGGCGACCTTGAATCGCGGCGCGCGGCGCGTGCCGTAGTGGTCCAGCGGCTGCACGCGCGGCGCCACTTCCGTGGCCGCCGCCGCGGTTGCCCGCGCCGCCGCCCTGCGCCGGCGTCGGGGGCCGCTTCGTGGTGATGCGCGTATCGTCGCTGTTGGGCGACACAACGCGGATCTCCGATTCGACCAGCGACGGGTCGGCCTTGATCCGGTTGATCAGCGCGGCGCCGCGCGGCGTCGACGGCGAACAGCCGCTCGAGCGCGATCACCGCCGGCTTGCGCCTGGTGATCGTGTCGAGCGCTCGCAGCGCGTCGACGTCGGCGAAGGTGAGAATCTCGTTCTGGCCGTCGGCTTCGGCCGCCCGCTCCTTCAGAACGCCGAGCAGGTTCGGGCGAAGCGATCAGGACGGTGCACGCGTCGGACACTTCAGAAAGTATACTCGGGCTCGCGCATGGCGGATGCCTCCTTACAGAGATGTAACCGTCGGCCGCTTGCTCACCGAGCTGGCTGCTGCGCTGCCCGACCGCCGGCGCTGCTGTACGACGATGCGCCGCGCTTCACGTTCGCGGAGCTCGAGCGCGAAGCGCGACGATCGCGCGCGGCCTGATCGCGGAAGGCGTCGAGCCGGGCGAGCGCGTGGTGCTCTGGGCGACCAACGTGCCCGAGTGGATCGTCCTCCAGTTCGCGCTGGCGAAGATCGGCGCCATCCTCGTCACCGCCAACACCGCGCTGCGCGCCACGCGACATCGACTACCTGCTGCGGCAGAGCGAGGCGGCGACGGTCGTGACGATCGCGCGGGTTCCGCGACGTGGACTACGTCGGCGCGCTCCGACGAAATCGGCGCCGACGCGCGGCGCGATTCCCGGCGCTGCGACCGGCTGTTCTTCATCGGCCGCGACGAGGCCGCGCCGCCGGGATTCACGCACTACGAGGCGCTTCGCGCCGCGCCGCGGACGTGCCCGACGCCGAGCTCGACGCGCGCAGCGCGGCGGTCGGCGTCGACGACGTGATCAACATGCAGTACACGTCGGGCACCACCGGGTTTCCCGAAGGGCGTGATGCTGTCCAGCCGCAACATCGTCAACAACGGCGAGGCGCTCGGCGCCGGAAGCTCGGGCTACACGCCGGCCGATCGGCTGTGCCTGTGCGTGCCGCTGTTTCACTGCTTCGGCTGCGTGATCGGCGTGCTCGGCGCCTACACGCACGGCGCCTGCCTCTGCCCGATCGAAGTCGTTCGAGCCGAGGCGCGTGCTCGCAACCGTCGATCGCGAGCGATGCACGGCGCTGTACGGCGTGCCGACGATGTTCCTGGCCGAGCTGGAGCATCCGGACTTCCGGCAGTTCGACCTGACGTCGCTCAGGACCGGCGTGATGGCCGGCGTCGCTCTGCCCGGAGCCGCTGATGCGCCGCGTCATCGACGAGATGCACATGCCGGAGATCACGATCGCCTACGGCCTGACCGAGGCGTCACCCGGCATCACGCTGACGCCGCGCGACCGCCCGGCTCGATCGCCGCTGCCAGACGGTCGGCGTCGTCCTGCCGGAGCTCGAGGTGAAGATCATCGATCCCGCGACGGGCGCGGAACGCGCCGCCGGCGAGCGCGGCGAGCTGTGCGTGCCGCGGCTACAACGTGATGAAGGGCTACTACAACAACGCCGAGGCGACGCGCGCAGGCGATCGATGCCGGACGGCTGGCTGCACACGCGGCGACGAGGCCAGCATCGATGCGCGACGGGTTCGTCCGCATCACCGGGCGCATCAAGGACCTGATCATCCGCGGCGGCGAGAACATCTCGCCGAAGGAAATCGAGGACTGCCTGCGCGAGCATCCGGCCGTCGCCGACGCGTACGTCTACGGGCTGCCGGACGACTTCTTCGGCGAAATCGTGGCGGCGGCCGTCCGGTTGCACGCCGCCTGAAGGTCGGGCCTACAGCGACTCCAGCGACGGTCCGATGTAGCCCGACCTTCAGCCGGCCGACCGCCGAGAGCCTGATCGTCTGGTGCGCGGAGCGGCTCGCGCGGTTCAAGGTCCCGAAGTACGTGCGCGTTCGTCGGCGAATTCCCGATGACTGCGTCAGGAAAGATTCAGAAGTACAAGCTGCGCGAGCAGCATCAGAACAGCCTGGCGTCCTGAAGCGGCCACCACCGCACGTTCACCTTGCCGACGATGTACTTCTTCGGCACCGGTCCCCAGTGGCGGCTGTCGAGGCTGTTGTTCCGGTGGTCGCCCATCACGAAGTAGTAGCCGGGCTGCACGACCGTCGGACCGAGATCGTCGTGGCTGCGGAACTCTGGCGGGACATAGTCGTCGGCGAGCGGCAGCTCGTTGACGTAGACGCGGCCGTCGACGATGCGGACCGTGTCGCCTTCCTGCGCGATCACCCGCTTCACGAACATCTTGTCCGGATCGACCGGGTAGTACAGCATCACGATGTCGCCCGGTTGCGGATCGCCGAACTGGTACACGAGCTTGTTGACGATCAGGCGGTCCTGATCCTCGAGCGTCGGCGCCATGCTCAATCCGTCGACGCGCGCCACCTGCACGCAGAAGGTGACGATGAGCGTCGCGTAGACCGCCGCCGAGAGCAGGGTCTGCACGGCGGCGACCGCTTCCTGGCCAATGCGCTTCCACGCACTCGCCTGGGGCACGATCGGTTCCGCGGCCGGCGCCGGCGTCTCGGCCGGTATCGGTTCGGTAATCGTGAGGGCTGCCTCGTCGTGCTGCTGATCCAGGACTGCCGATTCCAGTGGGGAGGCGGCGTCGAGACTCACATCGTCCATGAAGTCATCAGAATAGCATTTTCGGCGTATTTGGGTGATTTGTGAGATAGGCCTTTGTGAAGCACACGTTGTGTACCGAAACACGGCGTGGGCCGTATTGCAGCGCTGTGGTCAACCCCGTCAACCACGTCAATAGCGCGCGCACAACTCTTGCTTTCGGCGCTGCTGGATCGAGCGCAGTTCCGCAGCACCGCCGCAGCTGGACGAGGAGATATCAGGCAGCGCATCTATTTTCTTCGGTTTCCAGGGGAGGGCGCGGTACTGGAGGGTGCAGCACTCGCCCGACGAAGCGCCGATCACGGCGACATCACGGTAGGTCAGATGTGCTAGCGTGTGCACGTGAGCGCCGTCCCGTACGCGGCTCGTGGCGTCGGGTGCGATCTGCGGTACCGCGTAGCGATCATCGCGGCGTCCGCGGGTGGGTTGAACGCGTTGGCGGCGGTGCTCGGCAGCCTGCCGCCCGACTTCCCCTTGCCCATCGTCGTCGTGCAGCACCTCGATCCGCATCACGTCAGCCAGATGGCGGCTATCCTGGGGCGTCGAACGTGCCTGCCCGTGAAGGAGGCGGCGCAGGACGACGTGCTGACGGCGGGCAACGTGTACGTCGCACCGCCCGACTTCCACGCCGAGTTCCTCGGTGGTGCGATTCTGCTGACACACACAGCGCCGGTTCATTTCTCCCGGCCGTCTGCCGATCGTTCGTTTCTCTCCGGCGCGCAGCAGGGCCGCGTGATCGGCGTCGTGTTGAGCGGCGCCGGCGTGGACGGCGCGGCGGGCGTCGTCGCGATCAAGGCGGCCGGGGGCGTGGTGATCGCCCAGGACGAGGCGACCTCGGATCATTTCGGCATGCCGCAGGCCGCGATCGAGACCGGCGCGGTGGCGTACGTTCTGCCGCTCGGTGAGATCGGCCCGGCGCTGACGGAGCTGGCGAGGACCGTGGCATGAGCGACGCTGGAGAACCCAAGGATTTCGAACCGCTGCTCGACTACCTGACCCGCACGCGCGGGTTCGATTTCACGGCCTACAAGCGTCCGAGCCTGATGCGGCGCATCCAGAAGCGGATGCAGACGGTCGGCATCGAGCGGTTCGCCGATTACACGGACTACCTCGAGGTCCATCCCGACGAGTTCGAGCAGCTGTTCGACAACATCCTGATCAACGTCACCGGATTCTTCCGCGACGAATCGGCGTGGGATCTGTTGCGCGACGAGGTCATTCCGACTGTCATCGGCGAGCTCGGACGCGACGCAGGCCGTGCGCATCTGGAGTGCGGGCTGCGCGTCGGGCGAAGAGACCTACTCGATCGCCATGCTGCTGGCCGAGGCGCTCGGGCGCGACGCGTTCCGCGACCGCGTGAAGATCTACGCGACCGACGTCGACGAGTCAGGCGCTCGGCCAGGCGCGAGCGGCGACCTACATGGAGCGGCAGGTGCAGCCGGTGCCTCCCGCCTTCCTCGATCGCTACTTCGTCCGCGACAACGATCGCTTCGTGTTCGACAAGGATCTCCGGCGCTCGGTCATCTTCGGGCGCCACGATCTTGATCCAGGATGCGCCGATCTCGCGCGTCAACCTCCTGCATCTGCCGCAACACGCTGATGTACTTCAACACCGAGGCGCAGAACCGCATTCTGGCGCGGTTCCACTTCGCGCTGGTCCCGGACGGGCGTCTTGTTCCTCGGCAAGGCGGAGATGCTGTTCACCCATTCGCGCCTGTTCACGCCGATCGACCTGCGCCGCCGGGTCTTCAAGAAGATCGCCAAGGACGGGTGGCGCGATCGGATGGCGATCCTGAACCGGGCGGCCGACGAGGACGGCGCAACGGCCCGACCCGCCTGATGTACACCGCGATGTCTCGACGCCTCGCCCCACCCGCAGATCGCGATCGACAACGCTGGAACGCTGGCGATGTTCAACGACCGGGCGCGCTCGATCTTCAACATCGTGCCGACCGATATCGGGCGGCCGATTCAGGACCTCGAGATGTCGTACCGCCCGGTCGAGCTCCGGTCGCTGATCGACCAGGCGGTGCCGCGAGCGCCGAACGTTGACCGTCAACGACGTCGAGTGGCAGACGGTCGGGCGCGAGCCGCGGTTCTTCGACGTGTCGGTCGTTCCGCTCACCGACGGCGCCGGCCGGACGCTCGGGATCAGTGTCTCGTTCAACGACGTGTCGAGGGCCCAGGAACTGCAGGTGCAGCTGAATCGCTCGCGACACGATCTGGAAACCGCCTACGAGGAGCTGCAGTCGACGAACGAAGAACTCGAGACAACGAACGAAGAACTGCAGTCGACCGTCGAGGAGCTCGAGACGACGAATGAGGAGCTGCAGTCGACCAACGAGGAGCTGGAGACCATGAACGAGGAGCTCCAGTCGAGCAACGAGGAGCTGCAGACCATCAACGACGAGCTGCGGCAGCGTGGCGACGACTTGAACCGCTCGAACGGCTTCCTCGAGTCGATCCTCACCGGCTTGCGGAGCGGCGTCGTCGTCCTCGATCGCGAGCTGCACGTCATCGCCTGGAACCCGCGCGCCGAGGACCTGTGGGGCCTCCGCGCCGAAGAAGTGCGGTCACAAAACTTTCTCAACCTGGACATCGGCCTGCCAACCGAGCAGCTCCGCGCCGGCATCCGCGCGTGCCTCAACGGCGACGGCGACACTTGGAACAGGTGGTGCCGGCCACCAACCGGCGGGGCCGCTCCATTTCCTGCCGGGTCACGGCCACTCCCTTGACGGGAGGCAATAAGGAGATTCGCGGGGTCATCCTCCTGATGGACGAACAGGCCAGCGGGCCGGCACACGTGCACTGAACCGCCGTGCTACCATGAAGTGAACCCTGTCCCGGTCAATTCCGTCAGAGGAACCATGAGTTACAGATCACTCGTCTGCGTCGGACTGTCCCTCGTGTCCGCCCTGCTCGTGCCGGCCCTGGCCGGCGCTCAGAGCCGTCCCGCTGCCGCCGCCCCCACGTTCACCAAGGATGTGGCGCCGATCTTTTATAAGAACTGCACCGTCTGTCACCGGCCGGGCGAAATCGGCCCGTTCTCGATGCTGACGTATGCCGAGACGCGGCCCTGGGTGAAGGCGATCGCGACGCAGGTCACCAACGGCACGATGCCGCCGTGGCACGCCGATCCGGCCTACAGCACGTTCATCAACGACCGCCGGCTCAGCGACGCCGACAAGGACACCATCCTGAAGTGGGTGGCCGCGGGCGCGCCCGAAGGGAATCGCGCCGACCTGCCAGCCGCGCCGACCTATCCGTCAGGCTGGGCCATCGGGCAGCCCGACGCCGTGTTCCAGATGACCGAGGCCTATCCGGTGCCTGCGAGTGGGACCATCGACTACAAGCACTTCGAGGTGCCGACCAACCTCACCGAGGACAAGTGGATCCAGGCGTTCGAGTTCAAGCCTGAAGCGCGCGCCGTCGTGCATCACATCATTGTTTATGCGCGTCCACCGCGCCGACCTGCCCCGGCGGCCGCGGCGGCACCGCCGGCTGCCCCTCCGGCCGCGGGCGCTCCCCGGCCCACCCCGCCGTTCACGATGGCGTCCGGGATGAACACGCCGGCCGAGCACCGCACCGCGATGGCCAAGCAGGCGACGCCCAACGATCGGCCGGTCCCGAAGGAGGGGCTTGGGCGCCTTCGTCGGCGGGTTCGCTCCGGGGCAGGCGATCCGCGTCTACCAGGAGGGCACCGCGATGAAGCTGCCCGCTGGATCGACGCTGATCTTCCAGGTGCACTACACGGCGGGCGGGAAGCCGGTCACCGACCGGTCGAAGATCGCATTCGTCTGGGCGAAGTCGGCGCCGAAGCAGGAATTGGTGACGGTGCCGCTCATCAACGGCAACTTCACGCTGCCGGCGGGCTCTCCGAACACGCAGGTCGACGCGCAGATGACCTTCAACATGGACACGACGATCTGGAGCATCCTGCCGCATACCCACGTCCGCGGCAGAGAGTGGAAGGTCGAGGTCACCTATCCCGACGGCCGGAAAGAGGTCGTCCTCGCCGTGCCGAAGTACGACTTCAACTGGCAGACCGACTATGTCTTCAAGGAACCGCTCAAGCTGCCGAAGGGCACGAGCCTGAAGACGCTTGCGTGGTACGACAACTCGACCCGTAACAAGTCGAATCCTGATCCGTCCGTCGACGTGCACTGGGGCGAGCAGACGTGGGAGGAGATGCAGTTCACCGCGCTCACCATGACGTTCGGCGCGTCCGAGTCCCGGCCGACCGGCGGGCAGTAGAGAAAATCTGAAATTTACAATTTGAAAATTGTAAATTCCGGATCGCACCTGAGCGGGGAGGTCATTCGCCAGCCTCCCCGCTTTTCTTTTTCAGACTTCGCTTTTTTCTTCCCACACCCTGCACAGTTCCACGATCATCCGCACCGCCAGTTCCATCTCCTGAACCGACACCCACTCCAGGCGCGAGTGGAAGGTGTGCTCGCCGGCGAAGAGGTTGGGCGTCGGCAGCCCCATGAACGACAGCCGCGAGCCGTCCGTTCCGCCACGGATCAGCGTGTCGCGGACCTCGAGCCCCACCCGGCGGATCGCCTCGCGCGCATGCGCGGCGACGTCGCGGATGCTGGTCGAGCACCTCTTTCATGTTGCGATACGACTCGGTGACGGCGATCTCGGCGCGCGAGCCCGGGTAGCGCGCGACCGCCGCCCGCGCCAGCCGTTCGAGCGAGCGTCCTCCTTGTCGCGGAGCCGACCGGTCTCGAAGTCGCGCACCAGCAGCCTGACGGTGGTGCGATCCACGCTCGCCTCGACGACGTACGGGTGCACGTATCCGTCGCGGCCGTCGGTCGTCTCGGGCGACAGGCCGTCGGACGGCAGCGCATCGATGAAGGCGGCCGCGACCTTGATGGCATTCACCATGCGGCCCCTGGCGTAGCCGGGATGGGTGTTGAAGCCGTGAAACGTGACCGTCATCGCGTCGGCCGAGAAGCTCTCGGTCTCGATCTCGCCGCGGCCGCCGCCGTCGAGCGTGTAGGCGCAGCGCGCGTCGAAGCGCGCCACGTCGAAGTGCAGCGTACCGCGGCCGATCTCCTCGTCCGGGCGTGAACGCGATGCGGATCGGCCCGTGCCGGATCTCGGGATGCGCCATCAGGTGCGCCGCCGCCGTGACGATCGCCGCGACGCCCGCCTTGTCGTCGCCGCCGAGCAGCGTCGTGCCGGAGGCGGTGACGATGTCGTGGCCGATGACCGTCGCGAGCTCCGGGAGGTCAGCCAATCCGAGCACCGCCGACGGATCGTCGGGCAGCACGAGATCGCGGCCGTCGTAGGCGCGGTGCACGATCGGCTTGACGTTGGCGCCGGGCATTTCGGGCGACGTGTCGACGTGCGCGATGAAGCCGATCGTCGGGACGCCGGCCTTGCGCGAGGTCGCCGGGATCGTCGCCATCACGTAGCCGTGCTCGTCGATCGGCCGCGTCGCGTCAGGCCGAGCGCGCGCAGCTCGGCGGCGAGGTCGCGGAGCAGCACCAGCTGCTTCTCGGTGCTCGGGAACGTCGTCGAGCTCTCGTCTGACTGCGTGTCGTAGCGGACGTAGCGCAGGAAGCGTTCGAGGACGGGTGAGTTCATGTCGGGCACGGAGGTTTCGGAGGTCACGGATAAATGCAACACACGGAGGCGCGGAGACACGGAGACGACACAGAGAAGACGACGAGCGTGCGACCGCCCCGCGTAGCGGGGCGCCAAGGGAGAGGAGGCGCCTCTCCCTTGGCACGGCCGGCTCCGCCGGCCGCCTGGTCACACGCCGCAGCGTGACAGCCTCCGTGCGTGCTCCGCGTCACCGTGTCTCCGTGTTTGCATTTCTTCGTGATCTTCGCCGCCTCCGTGCGCGGTGCGCGTCACGAAATGAACAGCGCGTGCAGCGCGCGCACGGCGTCATCGAGGCGCGTGCGCGGGATCATCCAGGTGATGCGGAACGACGAAGTCGCCATGTCGTGGACGGCGATGCCCGCCGCCTCCAGCGCCGCGCTGCCGCGGCGCAGGTTGTCGAACGACGCGTTGATGCCGGCGCCGATCACGCTGACCGCGCCGAGATCGTCCGGCGATGCGTCACCGCGCCGCCGAATCGATCCGCCAGCGCCGTCCGGACGCGCGGCTCGTCGTGCAGGTTCTCGCGCGAGATGATCAGCGTCAGCTGGCCCGGCGCTGTCGTGCAGCTGCTTGCCGGCGACGCTGTGCGCGTCGAGCAGCGCAAGCAGATCCGCGACCGGCCGCTCGCCCGTCGTCGCGCCGCGCGCGAGCGCCAGCACGAGCGTGTCGCGCTCGCTCGCCACGCCGACCACCGTTCCCGGGCATCCGCGGCGGATAGCGGCCGGACGACCGTGCCGTCGGCGGCGGGATCGTCGCCCGGCAGCGGCGAGGCGGTCGCGCGCGCGTAGATCGCGATCCCCTTCTCCTTGGCGAACTCCACCGCCTGCGCGTTCAGCACCTTGGCGCCCGCTTCCGCGAGCTCCTGCGTCTCTTCGTACGACAGCGTGCCGATGCGGCGCGCGTCCGGCACGACGCGGGGGTCGGCCGTGTAGACGCCGTCGACGTCGGAGCAGATCTCGCAGTACTCGGCGCCGAGCGCGGCCGCCATCGCCACCGCGGTCGTGTCGCTGCCGCCGCGCCCGAGCGTCGTCACCTCGCGCCGGTACGACACGCCCTGGTAGCCGGCGACCACGACGATCTTGCCGCGCGCCAGCTCGTCCTGGACGCGGAACGGCCGCACCTCGACGATGCGCGCGTCGACGTGGCGATCGTTGGTGATGATGCCGGACTGGCTGCCGGTGAAGCTGATCGCGTCGCCGCCCAGCTCGCGGATCGCCATCGACAGCAGCGCCATCGAGATGCGCTCGCCGGCGGTCAGCAGCATGTCGAGCTCGCGCCGTTCGGGATTCGGCGACACCTGCTTGGCGAGCGCGAGCAGCTCGTCGGTCGTGTCGCCCATCGCCGAGACGACGACCACCACGTCGTGGCCGGCCTGCTTCGTGCGCACGACGCGCTCGGCGACCTGCCGGATGCGCGCGACGTCGGCGACGCTGGAGCCGCCGTATTTCTGGACGACGATCGACAAGGCGAACCATGAAATTTGGAATTAGGAATTTGGAATTCGATGCGTGTTGCGGAGGTACGCATTCCAATTCCTAATTCCGAATTCCTAATTACGTCCGAACGTCGCCACACAGGAGCGTGGTCGCTGGTGCCGACGTCCTTGCTGGACCGGACATGATACGACCGTTGACGGCGAGCGCCGCGCTGGCCAGGACGTAATCGAGCCGCCAGCCGATGTTGCGCTGGCGCATGTTGCGCCACGGCGCCCACCACGTGAACAGCCCGTCGTTGTCCGGATCGACCGCGCGGCCGACGTCGACCAGGCCGCGGCCGATGATCCGCTCGATCAGCTGCCCGCTCCTCCGGGAGCTGGCCGATCGCCCGCGGCTTGCGTTCCTTCGGGTGCACGTCGCGGTCGGTGCGCGCGACGTTCAGGTCGCCGCACATCACCAGCGGCTTGCCGGCATCCTGAAAGGTGCGCGCGTACTCGTCCATCGCTTCGAGGAAGCGCATCTTGGCGGGGAAGTCCTTGCCGCCGTTCGGCACGTAGACCGAGGCGACGGTCACGCCGGCGACGTCGGCTGAAACGATGCGGTTCTCGTAGTCGAAGGCGGGATGGGAGAAGAGCGGCCGCTCGGGAGCGACCGCCTGGCTGATGTGGAGGCCGACGCCGGAGTAGCCCTTGCCGCCGTGCCAGTAGCACCAGTAGCCCTGCATCTCGCACAGAGCCCGACGGGCAGCTGGTCGGACGACGGCCTTGATTTCCTGCAGGCAGACGACGTCCGGGCGCTCGCGCTCGATCCATTCCT
The DNA here is from genome assembly GCA_963825245.1 of uncultured Acidobacteriota bacterium. Lineage (GTDB taxonomy): Bacteria > Acidobacteriota > Vicinamibacteria > Vicinamibacterales > CAVVIG01 > CAVREM01. Next base: position 1,400,279 of record CAWGSJ010000001.1, on the reverse strand, counting down.
GGACCTGCGCGTACCGCGCCCGGATGCCGTTGACGTTCCAGGTTGCGATCTTCACGCTGAGCGCGGCGTGTCAGAACCGGGCGTGCGCCGCCTGACGTTCCGCCGCGGGGATGGCCATGATGTCGGCATGCGACGCGACGTGCGCCTTGCACGATCTCCTCGGCCTTCGCCATCGCGTCGGCGTCGCCGATGCGATAGACCGCGTTCGCCTCGATGAGATCCTTCTGGTGCGACGGCGTGGCGTCGATGCTCTCGTAGATCGCCGCGACCGGGCAGGCCGGCACGCAGGCGCCGCAATCGATGCACTCCTCCGGGTGGATATAGAGCATCGTCGCCTGCGCGAACTCGGCTTCGTCTTTCCGCGGGTGGATGCAGTCCACCGGGCAAACGTCCACGCAGGCGGTGTCCTTCGTTTCGATACAGGGGTCGGTGATGATGAACGGCATGCTCGCGAATCTCCGTTGTCTCGTGGTGTCCGCCGTCAGGCGGACGCACCTCTACGCGGACCTGTCGCAAGGCGGCCGCCCAAACCGATGAATTATACCTTGAGCGACACCTGCTGGCAAGACGCCAGCCGGCCGCTCACGCCGCCGCGCGCTCGCGGGACGAATCGCCGGCGCACGAACCTCACGAGAACGGTCGCGAACACCAGGATCAGCGTGAGCAGGAGCAGCGTAATCCCCAGCGCGATTGACCGGGTGCTCGGTCGCGAAGTAGACGAGGCCGATCGCGACGAGGTCCTCGACGAAGCTCAGGATCCAGTTGCTGAACGGCTCGGGGCTGGCGTTCGCCGCGGCGCGCGTGCCCGCCTTCGTCAGGTGCGAGGTCAGCGCGACTGTGGCGCCCAGCGCGCCGGCGAGAGCGTCCATGCCGGGCGACGGCGAGCCGAGGGCCGTGATCGCGACGAGCGCGCCGCCGACCGGGCGGACGATCGTATGCGCCATGTCCCACACCGAGTCGACCCACGGGATCTTGTCGGCGACGAACTCGACCAGGTAGAGCGCCAACGCGACGCCGATCACCACCGGGTGGCCGAACGGCTCGAACTGCGGCGGCAGCGAGACCAGCTGGAAACGCTGCACCAGGCCGAGCACCGCGATCGTCGCGTACAGGTTGAGGCCCGACGCAAACGCGAACGGCATCGTCTGGCCGAGCGCGGTCATCAGGTCCACAGCTTCGAGATTACCCGATACGCCGGACCATCGTCGGGCTTTCTGACACACGGTACCCCATCGATTCGTAGAGCGGCTGGCCGAACCGGCTGGCGTTCAGGGCGATCGATTCGATCCCGGCGCCGCGGCACCAGTCGTGGATGGCATTCATCACCTGCCGCGCGAGGCCTCGGCCGCGGTGATCCGGCTCGGTGTAGACGTTGTAGACGAAAGCGACATGCCCTCCCGGATGCAGCGGCCCGGGCGGCCAGGGCAGCACGGTCATGCCACCGCCGGCAACCGCCTCACCGGTGTCGGTCTCGACTACCCACGCGCGATAGGTGCCATTGGGCATGGCGTCCGCCAGCCACGTGCGGAACATCGGTCCCGCACCGGCAACCTGCGGCGCCGGCGTGCCCATCTCCGCGAACATCGCCTCCCGGTGGTGAACGAGCACGTCTGCATCGCCGAGGGTCGCCAGGCGGACGCGATAGTGGGGCATGGAGCCGCGGATTATACTCAGGCCATGGCGACCGAAACACGGCGCGGCCCGGAGCCGCCGGACATCAGCGAACGCGGCGGCGTCAAGAACGGAGAGCCTCAGCGATCGAACGATCGGCTGTTCATGCAGCTCGTCGCATTCGGCGGCTGCACCGACTCGGCCGCGCTCGGCGGCGCCGTGGCGCGCAGCGGGCTCGACGCGGTGCTCTACGAGGACGTCAACGATCCGCGCGGTGTCGCGCTGCTGACGTTCAGCCGCGACCCGGCGCGTATTTCTGATTCGCTGCGTCCGCTGCTGAACGCGGCGCCGTTTTCGTCGCTGACGCAGAAGCCGGAATACACGATGCTGGGCCGGACCTACGCGATCGGCTACGAGCCCGACCTGACCGAAACGCTGCTCGATCGGCCGCGGCGGACGGTCCTGAACCCGGCGTGGACCTGGGCGGTGTGGTATCCGCTTGCGGCGGAGCGGCCGCTTCGCGCAGCTGCCCGCCGAGGAGCAGCGCGTGATTCTCGCCGAGCACGGCACCATCGGCATGTCGTACGGCGCCGGCGACTACGCGCACGATATCCGCCTCGCCTGCCACGGTCTCGACAAGGACGACAACGACTTCGTCGTCGGACTCGATCGGCAAGGAGCTCTATCCGCTGTCGCGGATCGTCCAGGACATGCGCCGCACGCAACAGACGGCGCTCTACCTGGAGCGGCTCGGTCCGTTCTTCGTCGGGCGGGCGGTCTATCAGAGCCCAGTGTAGTGCGGACCTTTAGGTCCGCCACGTTGTGGTCGTTCTTCGTTCTTCGTTCTTCGTTCTACGTTCCTCAGTTCTTCGTTCTCCGTTTCCGCTCAGAACGCAGAACCAGAACGCAGAACGGTCAGCGTTCTGGAGGTCCGCCGTCGGCGCGAACGTGGGCGGCCGCCGGTGCTTCGTCGCCTGTTCGTAAGCGTACGCGATCTTGAGGAGCGTCGGTTCGCTCCAGGCGCGGCCGAAGATCGACAAGCCGAGCGGCAGGCCGCGGAAATATCCCATCGGCACGGTGATGTGCGGGTAGCCGGCGACCGCCGCGACCGATCGACGGGCTCGACGCGCCGCCCGGGAACACGTCGCCGGCGACCAGATCGGTCAGCCACGGCAGACCGAAGGTCGGCGCGACGAGCGCATCGAGCTGGTGTTTGGTCATCACCATGTCGATCCCGAGCGCGCCGGCCTGGCGCCGGTTCGTGGCGAGCGCCTTCAGGTACGCCTCGCTCGTCAGCGGTCCCTTCGCGTCGGCCATCTCCAGCAGTTCCTGACCGAAGTACTTCAGCTCCTGCTCGCGGTGCGCGTTGTTGAACGCGATGATATCGGTCAGCGTGCGGACCGGTGAGCCCGGCCCGAGCCACGACAAGTACTTGTTCAGGTCGGCCTTGAACTCGTAGAGCAGGACTTCCAGTTCGCTGGCGTCGAACGATCCGAGCGTCGGGATGTTCGCCGGGTCGACGATGACCGCGCCCGCGCTTCTTCATGTCGGCGATGGCGGCCTCGCGCCAGCTGATCGGCCGCTGGGCTATAGCCGAACAGCTTGTCGCGCACGACCCCGATCCGCGCGCCCTGGAGGCCCTTCGGATCGAGCGCGGCCGTGTAGTCGCGCGAGGCATGTCTCGCCGCTTCCGCGGTGGCCGGATCGTCTGCGTCCGGCCCCGTCGAGCACGCTCAGGATCGCCGCGGCGTCGGCGACCGTTCGAGTCATCGGGCCGGCGGTGTCCTGGCTGTGCGAGATCGGCACGATGCCGGTGCGGCTCACGAGCCCGACCGTCGGCTTGAATCCGACGAGCGAGGTGCTGTGCGCCGGACAGACGATGGATCCGTCGGTTTCGGTGCCGATCGCGGCGGCGGCGAGGTTCGCCGCGACGGCGACGCCTGAGCCGGAGCTCGAGCCGCACGGGTTGCGATCGAGCGCGTAGGGGTTCTTCGTCTGGCCGCCGCGCGCGCTCCAGCCGCTCGTCGAATGCGTCGATCGAAAGTTCGCCCACTCGCTCAGGTTCGTCTTGCCGAGAATGACGGCGCCGGCGTCGCGCAGCCGCGACGACGAGAAACGCGTCGCTGCGGCGCCCGCACGCCTTCGAGCGCGAGCGACCCGGCGGTCGTCGTCATGCGATCGGCCGTGGCGATGTTGTCCTTGATCAGGATCGGAATGCCGTGCAGCGGACCGCGCGCGCCCTTCTGCTTGCGCTCGGCGTCGCAGCTCGTCGGCGATCGACACGGCGTCCGGGTTGAGCTCGATGACGCTGCGCAAGGCCGGACCCTGCCGATCGATCTGCGCGATCCGCGCCGTGTACTTCTCGACGAGCGATCGCGCGGTGTCCTGGCCGCTCGTCATCCGCGCCTGCAGGTCCGCGATCGTGGCCTCTTCGAGATCGAATGTCACGGCCGCCGCCGCCGGACGTTCTGCCCGCGGGATGCGCTCGCCGTCCCGCAGGCGACGCACATCAGCGCCGCCAATCGTCAGCCACTTCAGCGCCATCGTGCGACGACCCGCCATCATGCGACTCCCGTGTCTCGGCGATTCGCGGCTGATGGCGGCTCAGTGATGGACCGTCTTCGAGGCATTCTCGACGAACGCTTCGATGTCGGCGGCCGGCCGGGCGCCGGCGGTGCGCGCCACCTCGCGGCCTCCGGCGAAGACCGCCAGCGTTGGAATGCTGCGAATGCCGAATCGCTCCCCGAGATCGGTCGAGCGCGTCGGTGTTCACCTTCACGACCAGGAACCGTCCCGCGTTTCGCGCCGCGACCTTGACGAGCTCCGGCGCGACCATGCGGCAGGGGCCGCACCACGGGCGCCCAGTAGTCCACCACGACCGGGATGGCCGACTCCCTGACGAGCCGGTCGAAATCGTCGGAGCCGGTCACCTCGATCGGTTCGGAGGGAGGCGCGAGTGCGGTCTTGCAGTTCGCACAGCGCACCGGCGCGATCGAGGCGGTTGTAAGGCAGACGGTTCTTCTGGCCGCACGAGCGGCAGGCCACGATGATGCCGCGTTCGTCGAGGGTGATGCGATGGCGTCGCCATAGTGCGCGATCTCGACGCTTCAGTTGGCGACGCGATCGCTCAGCAGCCCGACGCTGAGCGCGTACGCGTGCGCGCAGTTGTAGTCGAGCAGCACGTCGTAGTTGCGGTAGACGAGGAAATGGCGGGACGAGCCGGAGACGAGCGACGCCTCGAGGTCGGCCGTCGGCAGCGCCGTGCCGTCCATCTGGCGGACGCCGATTCGCTGCCATTCGGACAGCGGCAGCGGCGACGGTCATCTCGCGCCGGGCCCGGCAGCCGTCCTTCGCGCCGGGCGACGTCGGCCGCAACGATGCGCTCGGCGTCCGGCGACAGCTTCACCTCGCGTCCCCAGCGTTCGCCGGCGACCCAGCCGTATCCTTTCAGGTAGTTCGCGATGGACGCGAAGATGTCGGCGGGCGACTTCCAGATGTCGCGGCGGCTGTCGCCGTCGAAGTCCTCGGCGTATTTCAGGTAGCTGGACGGCATGAACTGCGGCTGGCCCATCGCTCCTGCCCACGAGCCGCGCATGTTCGGCCAGCTCGATGTACCCGCGATCGAGGATCTCGAGCGCGCTGAACAGCTCGCTGCGGAAGAGCGTCGAGCGCCGCGGATCCCAGGCCAGCGTCGCGAGCGCGCCGACGATCGGCCGGACCCCGGTGAACCGGCCGAAGTTCGACTCGATGCCCCAGACCGCCATGATGACCTGCGGCGGCACCGCCGTAGCGCTCGTCGATCCGCTTCAGGAGATCGGCGTGGCGGGCGGCCATCTGCCGGCCGTTGCGGACGATCGACGTGCGCGTCTGCCGCGCGATGTAGGTTTCGAGCGGCAGCACGGTTTCCGCCTGCGCGCGATCGCGCTCGAGCACCACCGGCAGCGGCTCGTCGACCGTGGCGAGCGCCTTGTCGACGGTTTCCTCGCGGAGCCCGCGCGCGATCGCTTCGACGCGCAGTTCGGCGAGCCATTCGGAGAACGACGGTCGCGTCTGTTCCTGACGGCGGGAGTCGGCTGCGTGGGCGGTTGCGCCGCAGGCGGTGAGGGCTCTGCGACGCGGGCCTGACGCCTGTACGTGAAGCAGTGCGGACTTCAGTCCGCCGTCTCAACCGCTATGACGACGAACGCGACGATCACGCAGGCCGCGCGCACGTCTTCAGTGTACAACCGTTCGCGCGCGGAATCGCGGTGCGGTACTGTGCACGGCAGAAGGCCGTCGCTGTTGCCGCGGCCGCGTACCGTTCCGGCCACTGCGCATTCCGATATGATCCGGCGCGATGCGTGCGCTGATCGTCGAGGACGATCGGACGATCGCCGAGTTCGTCGCGCGCGGCCTGCGCGAGGCCGGCTTCGCGGTCGACCAGGCGGCCGACGGCGAGACCGGCCTCGAGCTGGCGCTGTCGGAGCCGTACGACGTCGCGATCGTCGATCTCATGCTGCCGCAGCGCGACGGCCTGTCGCTCATCGACGAGCTGCGGCGCCGCGGCCGCACGACGCCGGTCCTGATCCTGAGCGCCCGGCGCTCGGTGGACGACCGCGTGCGCGGCCTGCAGTCGGGCGGCGACGACTACCTGACCAAGCCGTTCGCGTTCGCCGAGCTGCTCGCCCGCGTGCAGGCGCTGGTCCGCCGCGCGACGCGCGCGCCGGAGCCGACCACGCTGACGCTCGGCGATCTGACGCTCGATCTGCTGACGCGCAAGGTGACGCGCGGCGGCACGCCGATCGACCTCCGGCCGCGCGAGTTCGCGCTGCTCGAGTACCTGATGCGCAACGCCGGCAAGGTCGTCTCGAAGACGATGATCCTGTCGCACGTCTGGGACTACACCTTCGATCCGCAGACCAACATCGTCGACGTGCTGGTGAGCCGCCTGCGCGAGAAGATCGATCGGCCGTTCGAGCGCGAAGCTGCTGCGCACCGTGCGGGGCGTCGGCTATGTCCTCGAATAGCGTGCGGCCGGTCGTCTTCGGCCTGCGCCTCGCGACCTGGTACGCGACGCTCTTCGTCCTCGGCGCGATCGCGATCGTCTACCTGACCTACTACGTCACCGCGGCGTCGCTCGCGCAGCGCGATCACCAGATCCTCCAGTCGAAGCTCGGCGAGTACGCCGACCGTCGTACGCGGCGTGGCGGCCTCGCGCGCGCTGACCGAGACCGTTCGCGCCGAGCAGCTGACCGCGCCGGAGCGGCTGTTCGTGCGCGTCGTCGATCGCGGCAGCGACGTGCTGGTCGCTCAGCATGCCGGAGGGCTGGGACCCGGATCTGCTCGAGACGGCGTCGCTGCAGCTGCCGAACGGCGCGCGTCGTCCAGGTCGGCAAGAGCACCGAGGCGCGCCGCGACCTGCTGTCGCGGTTCCGGACCGCGCTCGCGCTCGTGACGCTGTTCATCGTCGGCATCGGACTCGCGGGCGGCTGGCTGGTCACGCAGTCGGCGCTCGAACCGATTCGCCGGCTGACCGCGGCCGTCCGCCGCATCGTGCGCACCGGCCGCACCGACCAGCGCGTCCAGGTGCGCGAGCCGCACGATGCGATCTACGAGCTGACGGCGCTGTTCAACGCGATGCTCGATCGGATCGAAGGCCTGGTCGTCGGGGATGCGCGGCGCGCTCGACAACGTGTCGCACGATCTGCGCACGCCGCTGACGCGGCTGCGCGGCGTCGGCGGAGATGGCGCTGCGCGGCGCCGGCCGATGCCGAGCGCTACCGCGAGGCGCTCGCCGACTGCATCGAGGAATCCGACCGCGTGCTCGTCATGCTCAACACGCTGATGGACATCTCCGAGGCCGAGAGCGGCGCGATGCCGCTCGTCCGCGAGACGCTGCCGCTCGGCGACGTCCTCGAGCGCGCGGTCGACTTGTATCGCGACGTGGCCGAAGCGAAGGGCGTGTCGCTGACGGTGCACGGCGATCCCGGCGGCGATCGTGTCGGGCGATCGCGTGCGGCTCGAACAGGTGGCGGCCAACCTGATCGACAACGCCGTCAAGTACACGCCGCGCGGGCGGCCGCGTCGACGGTCTCGGTCGCGGCGTCGACGGCGATCGCGCCGAGCTCGTGGTCGAGGACACCGGCGCCGGCATTCCCGCCGACGAGCTGCCGCGCATCTGGGAGCGGCTGTTCCGCGGCGACCGCAGCCGGACGCGAGCGCGGGCTCGGCCTCGGCCTGAGCCTCGTCAAGGCGATCGTCGAGGCGCACGGCGGCACGCGTCGCGCGTCGCGAGCGAGCCCGGCCGCGGCAGCACGTTTACGATCTCGCTGCCACGCTCGTAGCTGCGGACCTTCAGGTCCGCCTTGCGATCGGCCCGGATCCTTTCACCGTTGTAATGCTCCTGTAACGTCCGCGACAGCAGGCGTCCCGTCTAATGGATCAGAGGAAGGACCTGACGCTTAGATAAGAGGAGACCATGAAGACAGGACGCATCATTCCGGCTCTTGCGCTTGCGGCGGCGCGCTGACCGCCGGCGCCGTCTGGCAGGGCGTTGCGGCTGGCACGGACGCCGCGGCGCCGGCCAGGCGGTGACAGCGACCGCGCCCGCCCGGATCGCCGAGCTGGCGGCCGGGATTCGTACGCCGACATCGTCAAGGTCGTCACGCCGGCCGTCGTGACGATTCGCGTCGAGGGCCGTGCGCGGGTGTCGCCGACGCAGTTCCAGGACGACGATCTGTTCCGCCGCTTCTTCGGCGACCAGTTCGGCGACCAGCCCGCAGCGGCGGACGCCGGCGCCGCGCAGCCGCGGGCTCGGGTCGGGCGTCGTCGTGACCGGCGACGGCTACATCCTGACCAACCATCACGTGATCGACGGCGCGATCCGACATTCGCGTCGAATTCACCGACGGCCGCAGCTTCGACGGCGAAGCTGGTCGGATCGGATCAGCCGAGCGATCTCGCGCTGCTGAAGATCGAGGCCACGAACCTGCAGCCGCTCGACGCTCGGCGACTCCGACGCCGTGCAGGTCGGCGACGTCGTGCTCGCGGTCGGCAACCCGCTCGGCATCGGCCAGACGGTCACGATGGGCATCGTCAGCGCGAAGGGCCGATCGACCGGCGTCGGCGACGGCAGCTACGAGGACTTCCTGCAGACCGACGCGCCGATCAACCACGGCAACTCGGGCGGCGCGCTCGTCAACACGAAGGGCGAGCTCGTCGGCATCAACTCGCAGATCCTGTCGGTGTCCGAAGGGCAACATCGGCATCGGCTTCGCGATTCCGGCCAACATGGCGCGCCACGTGATGGACGAGCTGCGGACGGACGGCCGCGTGCGCCGCGCGCAGCTTGGCGTGACGGTGCAGCCGGTGACGTCCGACATGGCGGCGAGCCTCGGCCTGAAGAGACGCGTGGCGCGATCGTCAGCTCGGTCGACGTCGGGCAGCGCCGCGGAGCACGCGGGCGTCAAGCGCGGCGACGTGATCGTGTCGTTCAACGGCCAGCCGGTCACCGAGTTCAACGCGCTGCGCAACCGCGTCGCCGAAGCGAAGCCGGGCGCGAGCGCCACGGTCGGCATCGTGCGCGACGGCAGCGAGAAGACGCTCACCGTGAAGCTCGACGAAGCGGCGGCGAACCGGTCGGCGCGCGCATCGCGGGCGACGCCCCGGAGGCGGCCGATCAAGACGGCGCTCGGCGTCGGCGGTGGCGCCGCTCACGCCGGAAGCCGCCGCGCGGGCCGGCATCCGCGGCGACGTGCAAGGGCTGCTCGTGCAGGACGTCGATCCGGACGGCCGCGCCGCCGACGCCGGCATCCAGCCCGGCGACGTCATCGTCGAAGTGAACCGCAAGTCCGTGGCCAGCGTCGACGAACTCCGCGCCGCGGTGCGGAGCACGGCCGATCGTCCGCTGCTGCTGCTGGTGCATCGTGCAGGGCAGCGATCTGTTTCGTGACGGTACGGCCTTCCTGAACGAAGCTGAGGAGCTGAGGAGCTGAGGAGCTGAGGAACGCTTCTGCAGTTCCTGCAGTCCTGCAGTGCCTCAGCTCCTGACGTTTCAGTATAATCCCCTCCATGAACCTGCGCGATCTTGAGACCCTCCTCGACTACCACTACTGGGCGCGCGACCGCGTGCTCGATGCGGTCGAGAAGCTGACGCCGGAGCAGTTCACGCGCGATCTGGGCAGCAGCTTCAAGTCGGTGCGCGACACGCTCGTGCACACCTACTCCGCCGAATGGGCGTGGTATTCGCGCTGGCACGGCGTGTCGCCGACGTCGCTGCTGCCGGCCGACAGATTTCCCGGACGTGGAGACCATCCGCGGCGCGCTGGACGGATCTCGAGAAGAAGATGTCGCGCGTTTCTCGCGCGACCTCGGCGAGACGGGCATCACCCGGGTCATCGAGTTCAAGCTGCTCAGCGGGCAGCCGGGCGCCATCGGCCGTTCTGGCAGATGCTGCAGCACATCGTGAATCACGCCAGCTACCACCGCGGTCAGGTGACGACGATGCTGCGTCAGCTCGGCGCGCAGCCGGCGAAGAGCATGGACATGATCGGGTTCTACCGCGAGCAGAGCAGCAGGGCTGGAGGCTCAGGCTCGGCTAAGCTCAGAGCCTGAGCACCAAGCCCCAAGCCGTAGCCCGGTTAGCCTTATCCACTCGTCCTCTGGCGCGCCGCCGCCGGCTTTCGCGACGTCTTCCTGCTTGATGCGATCGACGTTGAACTTCGCGGCGCTGGCGATGATCTTGTCGAGCGCCTCGTCGTAGTCGAACGACGTCGCCTTCGAGAAGCGCGTGTAGTTCACGCGCGCGACGACGAACGGCTTCAGGTACGGGCTCGTCAGGCCGCGCGCCTTCAGCTTCTCGACCGCGGCCGACACCGCGTCGTCGAGCTTCAGGATCTTCTTGCCGCGCCGTTCGCGCTCCTTGAGCGCCTTCGCGATCGGCTCGTCGAGGAACTCGTCGACCCGCCGCAGGATCGACTGATACGCGCCGCCGCTCAGGCGCGGCCGCTCCTCGTAGCGCACGCCGAGCGTCAGGAACGCCGGCTGCTCGAACTCGAAGGCGAAGGACGGCTTCGGCCTCGTTCGACGTCTTCGCCAGCGCCCGCGCCATGCGGATCGTCTCGAGCGACTTCTCGCGCAGGTTGTGCGCCTTCTCGGTGTTCAGCGCGAGGATCTTGAACGCGACGTCGGCGTCGGGCACGACCAGCGCGACGATGGTCCGTGCGCCGAGCTTGCGCAGCGCCTGCAGCCGATGGTTGCCGTTGGGCGTCAGGTAGCCGTCGTCCTTGCGGATCGCGATGATCGGATCGAGAAAGAGGCCGATCGTCTCGATGACGCCCATCAGCCGCTTGACGTGCGCATCCGAGGGATCGCGCTGGTAGGGCGTCGGCTCGACGCTGGTCGAGCGGGAGCGCCGCGAGCAGTGAGCGGCGTGCCGCCGAACGGGTCGCGATACTGGCCGAGGACCGCACCGCCGTCGCGCTCGATCGCGGCCGTCAGCGGCCGAAGCGCGGCGTCGGCGGCTTGCCGCGTCTCCGACGGCGTCAGCCCGACCGAGGCGGGCGCGGCTTTCCTGCGGCGGACCGGTTTCTTGCGCGGCGGCACGCCGCATCATAATCCTGCGCAAAGCCCAGCTGGCGGCGATGCTCAGGGCCGAACCGGCGTATAGTGGTATGGTCCAGCCGCTGGGCAGCGCGCGCACGTCGTCGTACGAGCGCTCGACGACAAGGAGTTCTCGGATGGCGACCGGCACGATCAAACGCATCGCACGTGACAAGGGGTTCGGGTTCATTCGCGACAACAGCGGGCAGGAGTACTTCTTCCACCGCAGCTCGGTGCAGGGCAGCTTCGACAGCCTGAGCGAAGGGCAGCGCGTCAGCTTCGACGAGGAGCAGTCGCCCAAGGGGCCGCGCGCGGGCAACGTTCGAGCCGAGTAGCTACCGCAGTCGGAGTCGGCTCGTCGGTCGCGTCGAGTCGCCAGTCTGAGGTCGGCAGTCGCGTCGCGTGCTGACCGGCTACTTCCGCGCCGCCGGCGTCAGCGTCGTTTCGCGCTCGCTGGCCGTCCCGCATGTAGACGACCTTCGCGGGCTCGCCGATCTTCAGCACCTCGAGCGCGTACGTGTAGTCGTAGATGTTGGCGATCGTCTGTCCGGCGATCTCGACGATGACGTCGCCCTTCTGCAGGCCGGCCTGCTCGGCGGGCCCGCCGCCGATGACGCCGCCGAGCAGCAGCCCCTTCACCTCGGTCGAGTAGTCGGGAATCGTGCCGGTGAAGACGCGCACGCCGGCGCGGCCGCCGCCCTGCGTCGGCTGCTCGACCTTCGTGAACGCCGGCGGCTTCGTCGGCGTCGCCGACGCGCCGCGCGATCGCCGCCGCGAACGCGACGATGCGATCGAGATCGTCGTAGTCGATCTTGTCGGCCGTGTCGCGTCGGCCGGTGATAGTCGGCGTGCGTGCCGGTGAAGAAGTTGAGCGCACGGCACGCCGGCCTGGTTGAAGCTCGCGACGTCGGTCGGCTGATACGGATCCGGCCTGCAGCACGCAGGTCGAAGCCGGCGGCGACGTTCGCCTGCTCGATGAGCCGCGCCCACGCCGGCGCTCGTGCCCGGCGGCCTGCACGGTCAGCTTGTTGTCCTGCATCCGGCCGACCATGTCGAAGTTGAAGTACGCGGCGAGTCTGATCGAGCGGCACCGGCGGCGCGTTGACGAACGCCGCCGAGCCGATCAGGCCGAGCTCCTCGCCCGACCAGAACTGCGAGCAGCACGTTGCGGCGCCGCGGTCTGCTTGGCGAAGCATCTCGCCGATCGCGAGCACGGCCGCCGCTGCCTGACGCGTTGTCGTCGGCGCCGTAGTGCACGCGGCCCGCGCTCGTCGCTTGTCGGCGAGCGAGTTGCCGTTCTCGCCGCGGCCGAGGTGATCGTAGTGCGCGCCGAGCGCGATCCACGGCTTCGGCCGGCGCGCCGGGTCCGGCCGTCGGCCGGCAGATAGCCGGCGACGTTGTAGCCGGTCCGCTTCTCGCGGACGACCGACGCGTGCGACGGTGACCGTCACGTCCGGAATCTCGAAGCCGGCGACGTGCGGATTGCCGGAGTCGAAGCGTGCGCTGCGCGTCCTCGAGCGTCTTGCCGGTGCTGCGCGAAGATCGCGTCGGCGACGCGCGCCGCTGATGCTCGCGGCGACGATGCCCGAACCGGCGAGCGCGGTGTCGAACGTCATCGGAATCGTTTCGCCGGCGTTCGGCGAGCGCGGGCCGGTGACGACGAGCAGCGCCTTCGCGCCGCGCTGCCGCGCGGCCATCGCCTTGTAGCGCAGGTCGGAATAGCGCGCGAGGATGCCCTTGGTCTTCTGGTCGGCGTCTTCGGGGAAGTAGCGCAGCACGAGGACGATCTTGTCCTTGACGTCGAGCGTCGCGTAGCTGTCGTAGCCGAAGTCCTGGCTGTCGGGCACGACGATGCCGTAGCCGGCGAAGACGACCGGGCCGCTGACCTCGCCGTTGTCCGAGAACGACAGCGCCTGGATGCTCCGACGCGCTGCGTGAACGGATCGAGTTGCCTGGCGCCGACGGTCAGGCGCGAGCCGCCGTCGCTTGCGTCCCGGCGGTGAACTCGAACGGCAGCCGGTAGTCCTGTCTGGCCCGGCAGCGGCCGCGCGCCGATTCGCTTCAGCTGCGAGACGAGGTAGTCGGCGGCGAGCCGCTCGCCGGTCGACCCGGCGAGCCGCCCTTCGAGGCGCTCGCGACGCGAGCGCCGTCACGTGCGGCCGCGTCGCGCGATGCGGCGCGGTTGTCTGCGCCGCGCAGCGGCGCGGCGCGACGCGATGAGCGCAGAGCGACAGCGAGCGGCGCGCGACGAAGTCAGTGCGCGTCGTCATTTCCTGCTCGGCTTTCGCGGCGGCGCGTTCTTGATCGCCGCGAGCGCCTTCTCGTGATTCCACTGCGCGAGGAACAGCTGGCCGCGCCGAGCCGCCCGATCGGCTCGACGTCCACGCCAGCTGCCGGCCGTCCGGCGAGGGCACCGGCAGGCCGTCGAAGCCGTCCGAGTACGTGACGCGCACCGGCTCCTTCGTGCCGGCGCGCGTCGACCATGAACAGCTCGAAGTTCTCGAAGCCGAGCTTGTTCGACGCGAAGATGATGTACTGCGCCCGACGGATGCTCGTAGGGCGCCCAGCTCATCGCGCCGAAGTCGGTGATCTGCTCGCACGTCCGATCCATCCAGCTTCATCGTGAAGACGTCGGCGATGAGCCCCTGCTCGTCGAATCGCCGCCAGACGATGCGCGTGCCGTCGTGGGTGAAGAACGGCCCGCCGTCGTAGCCTGGCACGGTCGTCAGCCGCTGCTGGCCCGAGCCGTCGGCGCGCATGATGTAGATCTCGGCGAAGTAGCTCGGGATCGAGCTCGAGCTGCTTCTGCTCGGCGTCCGTCAGCTGCGGCCGTAGACGTCGCGCATCGACGAGAACGCGATCCACTGCCCGTCGGGCGAGTAGCTCGCCTCGGCGTCGTAGCCGCGCGCGTCGTCAGCCGCTTCAGCGCGCCGGTCTTCTCGCTGTACGCGTAGATGTCCATCTCCGGGTCGTAGTCCCACGAGTAGCGGCGCTCCTTGCCCGACGCGCGGAACGCGAGCTCTTCGTCCTGCAGCTGCTTCGACTTCGGATCGGCATGCGTCGACGAGAACAGGATCTCGTCGCTGCCCGGCCGGAAGAACGCGCACGTCGTCTTGCCCATGCCGGGCGAGATGCGCTTGACGTCGCCGCTCGCCAGGTCGAGGACGTAGATCTGGTAGAAGGGATTGCCCGGCTCGCGCTCGCTCTGGAAGACGAGCCGCTTGCCGTCGGGCGACCAGTAGCCTTCGCCGGCGCGGCGGCCTTCGACGGTCAGGCGGCGGATGCGCGAGAGGAAGTCACGCTCCGGGCTGGGCGCGGTCGCCTGCTGAGCCGCGGGACTCGCCGCGGCGGCCACGACGAGACACACGAGAAATCGCCATGTTCCCTTGCCGGCCATTCATGTTCCTTGTGGTCGAGCACCGGAATTCTTACGGATCCGTTGCGTACACCGCATTATCCCCCATGTTATTCTCTGAAGCTCACGCGCCTTTTCAGGAGAGAACTGATGTCCCGATTGAAGGTTTGTTTGCCCGCGTTGCTTGCCCTCTCGCTCGCCGTTCCGGCGGTGGCCGCAGCGCAGGCCAACGTCTCCGGACCGTGGGAGGTCACGATTGACAGCCCCCAGGGCGCAATGATGATCGATGCCGACCTCAAGCAGGACGGCGAGGCGCTCACCGGCATGATCACCAGCCCGATGGGCAACGTCGAGCTCAAAGGCACGTTCAAGAACGACGAGCTGAAGTTCAGCTACTCTGTGCCGATGCAGGGCCAGAACCTCGACATCACGATGACCGGCAAGCTGGCGGGCGACACGATCGACGGCCTCGTGGCGATCGCCGGGCTCGGCGAAGTGCCGTGGAAGGCGAAGCGCAAGACCGCGTCGGCCGCGGCCGCTCCCGCGGCGGCGCCGGCAGCCACAGCCACAACGGGGTCGGCGGCGGCGCCGGCGGCAGCCGCCACCTCCGGTGCAGGAATCTCCGGCAAGTGGGACGTCCTGATGGACACGCCCGGCGGACAGATGCCGTTCACGGCGAACTTCGTCCAGGCGGGCGAAAAAGTGTCGGGCACGATTAACGGGCCGATGGGAGAGGTTCCGATCACCGGCACCATGACCGGCAACGCCCTGACGATGGACATGAACGTGCAGACGCCGCAGGGCGATATGGCGATCAAGTTCACCGGCGACCTGGGCCAGAACGGACTGGCCGGCAAGGCCAGCACGATGATGGGCGACATGACCTGGTCGGCGACGCGAGCGAAATAAGAGGACCGTTCTTCGAACGCGATCGTTCTTCGTTCTGGGTTCTTCGTTCTGTTCTTCATTCTCTCGTCGTGTCAGGTTGATGGGAGAACGGGAGAACCTAGAACCGAGAACGGCCCTTATGCGCCAAATCCTCCTCCGCCGCCGTCCCGTCGGCCGCCCTGGGCCGGACGACTTCGAGATCGTCGAGACGCCGACGCCGACCGCCGCTGACGGCGACGTCCTGCGCCGCACCCTCTATCTCTCCCTCGATCCCTACATGCGCGGGCGGATGAGCGACGAGCCGTCGTACGCGGCGCCGGTGGCGGTCGGCCAGCCGATGGTCGGCCACACCGTGAGCCAGGTCGTCGAATCGCGCAATGCCGCGTTCGCCGTGGGCGATTTCGTGGCCGGGTACGACGGCTGGCGCGACGTCGGCGTGTCGAAGGGGACGGATTTGCGGAAGCTCGATCCGTTGCTGCCGATTTCGACGGCGATCGGCGTGCTCGGCATGCCGGGGATGACGGCGTACGTCGGGCTGCTCGACATCGGGCAGCCGACGGCGGGCGAGACGGTCGTGGTGTCCGCGGCGTCGGGTGCGGTGGGATCGGTCGTCGGCCAGATCGCGCGGATCAAGGACTGCCGCGCCGTGGGCGTGGCCGGCTCCCCGGAAAAATGCGCGTACGTGGTCGAGGAGCTCGGGTTCGACGCGTGCGTCAATTACAAGAGCCCCACGTTCCGCGACGACCTCGCCGCAGCCTGTCCGCGGGGTGTCGACGTGTACTTCGAGAACGTCGGCGGCGCCGTCCAGGCGGCGGTGTTCAAGCTGTTGAACAGGAACGCGCGCATCCCGTTGTGCGGCTTCATTGCCGATTACAACGCCACCGAGGCCCCGCGCGGGCCCAGCCTGCGGCCGCTGCTCGTCAGTCGCGCCATGATCAAGGGCTTCATCGTCTCGGATCACGCCGATCGCGCCGGAGATTTCCTGCGTGACTGCGGTGCCTGGCTCAGGGCAGGCAAAATCAAGTATCGGGAAGACATTGTCGAAGGACTGGACAACGCGCCGGCCGCGTTCCTGAAGCTGTTCGACGGGTCGAATTTCGGGAAGCTGATGGTGCGAGTCTCGCCGGATCCGACCAGACCCGCCGCCCGGTGACGATGCTCGAGTCGATCGCGCAGGACCTTCGATTCGCGTTCCGCGCACTGGGCCGGACGCGAGGCGTCACGGTGACGGCCGTGCTCACGCTGGCGCTCGGCGTCGGCGCGGCGGCCGTCATGTTCAGCGTCGTCTACGGATTGCTCATCTCGCCGCTGCCGTACCGAGACATCGATCGCTCGATCGTCGTCACCCTGCGCGGCGTCACCGATGTTGGCGGCTGGAAGGGACGGACGTCCTTTTCCTTTGACGAATTCGCGGCGTTCCGCGCCGGGACCCAGGTGTTCGAAGACGTGATGGGCGGGCGTACCGCGACGGTCCTTTATGAGGATGGCGCGTCCACCCGCATCTTTCGCGGCGCCCAGGTCACCAGCAACGCGTTCGACTACCTGGGCGTTCCGCCTCTCCTCGGACGATCGTTCACAAGCGCAGACGCGCAGCCCGGAGCGCCAGCCGTCTTCGCGATCAACTACCGGGCGTGGCGGAACGAGTTCGGCGGCGACCCGGCGATCGTCGGAAAGACCTTTCGGCTGAACGGTTCGGTTGCGACGCTCGTCGCCGTCATGCCGGCGCGGTTTCAGATCTACGGCGCCGATCTCTGGATGCCGATGAGCGGGACGGAGTGGGGATCCGGGCTTGCGCTCATGGGCCGGTTGAAGCGGGGCATCACCGCACCGACGGCCACCGCGGATCTCGACGCGATCGCCCAGCGTTTCGCCGTCGCGAATCCGGCGGGGAACTTTCCGGATCGGTTCATCACCGTCGTCCGGCCGTACCTCGACACCGTGGTCGGGGATTTCAGGAACACGCTCTATGGGCTGCTTGCAGCGGTATTGCTGCTGCTCGGGATCGCCTGCAGCAACGTGGCCAACCTCCTGCTCGCGCGGGCGACGGTCCGCGAACGGGAAGTGGCCGTGCGCGCCGCGCTGGGCGCCAGTCGAAGCCGGCTCCTGCGGCAACTGCTCGTTGAGTGCCTCGTCCTCGCGACGGCCGCGGCCACTGCCGGCCTGGGGCTGGCGTGGCTCGGCCTGCGACTGGTCGTCGCGCTGATGCCGGCGGGCATGATCCCGGCCGAGACAGTCATCGAGATGAACGCGCCCGTCCTCGCGCTCTCGATGGTCATCGCGGTGGCGACCGCAGTCCTGTGCGGGCTTGCTCCTGCGCTGCACCTGGTCGATGCCGACCTGCAGACGCGGGCGGGGGCGGGCTCTCGATCGACAGGCGCTGCCCGTGCCGGCAAGGTGCGGTCGGCGCTGGTCGTCGCCGAAGTGGCCCTCTGTGTGGTGCTGCTGACTGGCGCCGGTCACCTGCTGAAGGGCTATCTTCAGCTGACGCGGGTCGATCTCGGTTTCGATCCGCGCAACGTGCTCTTCGTCCGGCCGTGGTTTCCGGCGGACTACGACTCGGCGGAGAAGAAGAATGCCTTTACGCGGCAGCTGCTCGAGCGCTTGAAGGCCGTGCCGGGCGTCCTGTCGGCCGGGGAGTCGATGCTGGTTCCGCCGCTGACGCACGACTGGAGCGACACCATCATTCCAGGCAAGCCGCACGTCGAACGGTGGGAGACCCGGTTCGAGGTATGCAGCGAGACCTACTTCGACGTGCTCGGGCTGCGTCTCGTCCGCGGCGCGCTCTTCACAGAGGCGGACGTCCTGGCGCGACGCCTGGTGACGGTCGTCAATCAGGCGTTTGCCGACCAGTATTTCGCCGATGAAAATCCGATCGGCCAGCGGGTCAGGTTTCAGGTGCTCGATCGGCCGTTTCTCGACGCACCGCACAACGCGTATTTCGAGATCGCCGGGGTTGTCGCGAATCACAAGACCTGGGGCGGCGAATGGCAGACCGTGCCCCAGGCATTCATTCCTTACAGCGTCCAGGGGTTCAGCTGGAGGACCTTTCTCGCCCGCACGTCCGTCGATCCGGATTCGCTGCAGCACACCGTGCGCGATGCGATCTGGGCAATCGATCCGCGTGTCGGCGTGGGTGCGGCGGGATCGATTGAAGGATCGCTGCGCGACTTTTACCGCGATCCCCAGTTCGACCTCGTGACGCTCGGCGCATTTGCGGCAATCGGGCTGGGACTCGTGGCCGCGGGCGTCTTCAGCGTGATCGCCTATGCCGTGTCGGCGCGTACTCGCGAGATCGGCATTCGCGTCGCGATCGGCGCTCTGGGGCGACAGATCGCGCTCATGGTGATGGGCAACGGCGCGCGGTTGATGGCCTCGGGCTACGTCCTGGGTGCCGTCGCCGCGTATTGGCTGTCGCGTGCAGTCGCTGGTTGGCTGCCTGGCATCCCGGCTACCGACCCGTTGATGCTTGGCACGGTGGGGGCCGTGGTCGCGATCGTCGGCCTCGGCGCGTGCCTGTTCCCGGCCCTGCATGCGGCGCGAGTCGATCCTGTCGTCGCCCTGCGCGTCGAGTAGCGTCCGCCTTTAGGCGGACGTCAGACCTGCGCCAGATCGACGTCCGGCTGAAGCCGGACGCTACGGATAGTCCTTGCTGATCGCCGCTGTCGGCACCCAGGCGGGATTCAGACGCATGCGCATGGACCTAATCGCATGCGAGCCGTTTGCCAGGAGACGGGAGCGGGCTGGCTCAGCTATCATCTCCCGGCGATGGCGAAGATCGCCGCGGTGTCAGCTCTACTGTTGGCGGCATCGGCCGGCCTGGCCGGTGCGCAGGGCAGTCCGTCGTGGACCGAACCCTTCGCGCCGTTCCGCGTGGCCGGCAACCTGTACTTCGTCGGCACGCGCGGAGTCTCGTCGTTCCTGCTGACGACCTCCGCCGGTCATATCCTGATCGATACCGGGATGGAGCAGGCGGTGCCGCAGGTCCGCGGCAACGTGGAGAGTCTCGGGTTCGCTCTGCGCGATATCAAGATCATCCTCTCGAGCCACGCGCATTTCGATCACGTCGAAGGTCATGCCGAGATGCAGCGCCTGACCGGCGCGACCGTCATGGCCATCGGCGAGGATGCGGCGGCCCTGTCGGCCGGCCGCGACAATTCCGCGCTCGGCGGCCCGGGGTGGAAACCGGTGAAGGTCGGACGGGTTCTCCGCGACGGCGACACGGTGACGCTCGGCGACGTCACGCTGACGGCACATCTCACCGCGGGGCACACCAAGGGATGCACGACCTGGACGACGACCGTCGTCGATGGCGGAAAGCCCTTGCGCGTGGTGTTCGTCGGCGGGACGTCGATCAACGCGGGCGTGCGGCTCCTCGGCAATGCGCGGCATCCGTCGATCGTGGCCGACTACGAGCGCACCTTCAAAGTGCTGAAAGAGCTCCCGGCCGATATTTTTCTGGCGCAGCATCCGAATATGTTCGACATGGAGCAGAAAGTCGCCCGCATGAACGCCGGCCGCGGCAATCCGTTCGTCGATCCGGACGGGTACAAGAAGTTCGTATCCTCCGCCGAGGGTTCGTATCTCACACAACTGAAACGTGAACGTGACGGCGAGAGGGTCAAATGACGATTTCCGAGCGCTCCAGCGGCACCGTGTGCATTCTCGACGTGGATGGACCGATCACCATCGGCCCGGGCGCCGAGCAGCTGACGGACAAGGTCCGCAGCCTGCTCCATCAGGGGCAGAAGCACTTGCTCATCAACCTGGCCGGTGTCCCCTACATGGATAGCACCGGCCTCGGGGCGATGGTGCACGCATACGCCACCGCGACGCGGCAGGGCGGCAGTGTCAAGCTGCTCAACTCCACGAAGAAGCTGCACGACCTGTTGGTGATCACGAAGCTGGCCACGGTGTTCGAGCAGTTCGACAACGAGCCGGTCGCCATCGCCAGCTTCCGCGCCGCCGTGTGAGGACCGGATGACCACCGCCGCGCTCCACTTGACAGTGACCGACGCCGCGGGCCGGCGATCGGTGGCGGTCAACGACAGCCCGTTCTCGATCGGCCGGAGCTCCGAGAACCAGCTGCAGCTGACCGACGCGCAGGTGTCGCGGCGGCACGCCGAGATCGTCGAGTCGGCTGGCGGGTGGCGGATTCGCGACTGCGGCTCGCGCTTCGGGACCTTCGTCAACGATGCGCGGGTGGAAGAAACCGCGATCAACATCGGCGACCGGATCCGGATCGGGCAGACGGAACTGCGCCTCGAGACCGGCGACCCCGCGTCGACCAGCTCCGCGAGCTTCGATTTCCGGCAGGTGAACGCCCTGCTGGCCGGGCTGCGCGCGCTCGGGTCGGGCAAGGTCCTCGACGAAGTGCTCGCGATCGTGCTCGACAGCGCGCTCGAGGTGACGGGCGCCGAGCGCGGGTTCATCATCCTCGCCGATGCCGGCGGCAAGCTGGTGCAGCGCCTCGCCCGCGCCAGGGCGGCGTCACGCTCGTGACGGCGCAGATCAGCCAGCGCATTCCGGATGAGGTCTTCGCGACGGGCAGCGATCGGATCGTCACCGATCTCTTGGACAGCGCTCATGCGTCTCACCATGTCGGAACGGTTGCGCTCGGCATCCGCCACGTGCTGTGCACGCCGCTGAACGTCGTGCAGTACAGCCCGGCGGAGCACGGCTCGAAGGTCAGGCGCCTCGGCGTCCTGTACCTCGACAGCCGTGAGCGGGGCTACCTCCAGCAGGCAGGCACCCTGCACGCGCTGGCCGCGGAAGCTGCGGTGGTGATCGAGAACGCTCGGCTGTACCAGGAGGTGGTCGAGAGCGAACGCGTCACCCAGGAGCTTCGCATCGCGGCCGAGATGCAGCAGGCGCTGCTGCCGCCTGCGTATCACCTGGCGCCGCACGCCGAACTGTTCGCCGTCACGACGCCCTGCCGCGCGGTCGGCGGCGACCTCTTCGACTACGTCATGCGGCCCGACGGCGAGCTGACCTTCGCGGTCGCCGACGTAGCCGGCAAGGGGACGTCCGCCGCCCTGCTGAACGCCGTCGTGCAGGGCCTGTTTGCGGCCGAGGCCGAATCGCTCGACGCACCCGCCGTCGTGGTCACTCGCGTGAACAACGCGCTGTGCCGGCGAGCGATCGGCGCACGTTTCGTCACGGCGTTCTACGGCCAGCTCGGCCCCGACGGCGATCTCTTGTACTGCAATGCCGGACACAATCCGCCGTTTCTCGTGAGCGGCAGTGGGGTCAGACGGCTCGAAGCCGGTGGGACGGTCATGGGGCTGTTCGACCACGGTGCCTACGAGACGGGTCGTGAGCGGGTCGCGGCCGGCGACATGCTGGTGCTCTTCAGCGACGGCGTGACCGAAGCGGAAAACCCTGCTGGCCAGGAAGTCGGTGACGACCGCCTGGCTGGGTGGCTCGGGCAGGCGGCCGGCAAATCGGCCACCGAAGTGGTAGATGCCATCCAGCGCAACCTCGCATCGTTCTGTGCGGCGGCGGCGGCCAGCGACGACGTCACCCTCATGGTCGTCAAGATCCGCTGATCCAACCTGTTGAATCCAAACGGATTTGTCACGAGATTGTCGCCCCGCCGTTGCTTGACTTGAGCCGGGCGCGGGCGTAGTTTCCTCGCCGTCGCGTGCGGCGCCGACACGCCGGCGCGGCGGGGGAGGCTGAAGCTATGCGGAGGATTGGAGGGGCACTGGCCCTGGCGGCAGCCATGTTGTGCCTGCCGGCGGCAGCATGGGCCCAGGCGGGAAGCGGCATCACCGGGCTCGTTCGAGACACGAGCGGCGCGGTCCTGCCAGGGGTTACCGTCGAAGCGAGCAGTCCGGCACTCATCGAAAAGGTTCGAACCGTCACGACCGACTCGCAGGGACGCTACAGCATCGTCGATCTCCGCCCCGGGGTGTACACCGTGACGTTCACGCTCACGGGGTTCTCGACGGTGCGGCGCGAAGGGATCGAGCTGGCGACGTCCTTCACGGCGCCGCTGAGCATTGACATGAGGGTCGGCGCGCTCGAGGAAACCATCACGGTCAGCGGCGACGCGCCGGTCGTGGACACCACCAGCGTCATCCGGCGGTCGGTTGTCGACACCGAAACCATTCAGGCGATGCCGACCTCGAAGAACTGGTCGACCATCGGCGTGATGACCGTCGGCGTCTTCAGCAACCAGAACGACGTCGGCGGTTCGTCGGGCGAGCACCAGAATCAGCTCAAGGCGCACGGCGGGTCGTTCAACGACCGGCTCGTCCAGATGGAGGGGATGACGATCGCGAACCTGGTGTGCGGCTATTCCTGTGTGGGGGTGTCGACCAACGACGCCTCGACGCAGGAGCTCAGCTTCGAGATCGGCGCGATTTCGGCCGAGACAGGCAGCGGCGGCGTGCGAGTGAACATCATCCCGAAAGAGGGCGGCAACAGCTACAGCGGCTCCGCGTTCGCCAACTATGCCAACAGCAGCCTGCAGAGCAAGAACCTGACGCAGGAACTCATCGATGTTGGCGTGAAGTCGACGGACGGCATCGACAACATCTACGATTCGAGCTTTGCCTTCGGCGGCCCGATCAAGCGCGACAAGCTGTGGTTCTGGACGGCACACCGCTACTGGGGCTACTCGATCTTCCGGACGGGCGTGTTCTACGAGAAGAACCCGTTCGATTTCGTCTACGATGCCGACGAGTCACGGCCGGGCACCGACTCCCAGCCGAACACCAGTAACGACGTGCGGCTCACGTGGCAGATCTCGCAGAAGAACAAGCTGTCGGGGTACGTCAGCTACGCGCCGCGCGAGACCAATCATTGGATCGTCAGCAACACGCGGCAGCCCGAAGCCTCGAATCTTCAAGTCGTCAACCGGAATCACTTCTCGACGCTCACGTTCAAGTCGACGCTCAACAGCCGGATGTTGCTCGACCTCGGGTTCGGGAACACCGGCGAGACGTGGACGCGCGAGCCGGTTCGCGACTCCGCAGCGCTGAACGGCGTCGAGGCCGCGCGCATGATCCCGGTCACCGAGCTGAACACGGGCGTGAACTTCCGGGCGTACAGCGGCAATTTCTCGGAGTACTACACGTCGGTCCGCTCGTACAAGGCTTCGCTGTCCTACGTCCCGGGCTCGCACAATATGAAGTTCGGGTTCAATCTCATTGAAGGCCCGCAGGACGTTCACTTCTGGACCAGCCACGACATGGCCATCAGCGTCCGCGACGGCCGGCCGAATTCCGTGACGGTCCGCACCACACCCTATGACGTCCACGAGCAGCTCGTGGCGGACCTCGGCCTCTACGCCCAGGACACCTGGACGATCAAACGCTTCACCGTGAACGCAGGCATCCGCTTCGACTACCTGAACGCCAAGGTCGAGGCGCAGGAGAACGCGGGTGGAACCTGGATCGGACCGCGCAGCAACGGTGAGATCCCGAACGTGCCGAACTGGAAGGACCTCGGGCCGCGGCTCGGCATCGCCTACGACCTGTTCGGCAACGGCAAGACCGCGCTCAAGGCCACGCTCAGCCGGTACGTGGGGAGCCAGACGCTCGCGACCGCAGGGGCGAACAATCCGCTCAACACGACGGTGAACACCGCGAGCCGGACGTGGAACGACGTCGACTTCATTCCGGGGACGGCCACGCCGTCGGGCAACAACCTGCCCACCAACGGCGACGGGATTCCCCAGGTCAACGAGATGGGGCCGCTCGGCAGCACGTTCGGCCAGCTGATCGTATCGACCACGTACGATCCGGACACGATCACCGGCTGGTTGAAGCGGCGCAACAACTGGGAGTTCTCGACGAGCATCACGCAGGAGCTGATGCCCAGGATGTCGATCGATGTCGCCTACTTCCGCCGCGTCCAGGGCGACTACACGGTCACCGACAACCGCGACGTCACGCCGGCCGACTACGACCCGTACTGCGTCACGGCGCCGGTCGACGACCGGCTGCCGACGAGCGGCCAGCAGATCTGCGGCCTCTACGACCTCAACCCGTCGAAGTTCGGCGCGCAGTTCGCCGACGACAACTTTGTGACCTACGCCGATCATTTCGGCAAACGATCTGTCGTGTTCAACGGCGTCGATGTCACCTTCAACGCCAGGCCGACCAGCCGGTTCTTCATCAACGGCGGCTTCGCGACCGGTCAGGACGTCGACGATGACTGCGGCGTGATCGTCGACAGCCCGCAGAAGGTCTACTGCCATGCCCCGTCCGGGTGGATCACGCAGGTGAAGGCGACGGGCTCGTACACGCTCCCGTGGGACATCAATATCGGCGGCGTTGTCCAGAACCATCAGGGGCAGGAAATCCGCGCCAGCTGGAGCTACACGCGCGCGGCGACCACGCTCGACCGGAATTTCGCCGGCGGCAACGCCACGACGACGCGGACCGTTAACCTCATCGCACCGGGCACGATGTTCACCGGCCGCCGCACGCAGGTCGATCTGCGCTTCGGCAAGACCTTCCGGCTGGCGGGCGCCCGCCGCCTGCAGGTGATGGCTGACATCTACAATACGTTCAACTCGAACGCGCCGGTCGGCGCCAATTCGCAGGCCGGGGAGACGCCGCCTGGCATCAACAACACCTACGGGAACAACTGGCTGCAGCCGCTGAACATTCTTCAAGGGCGGTACGTGAAGTTCGGGGCGCAGTTCAATTTCTGAGGACGCAGAGGTAGCAGAGGACGCAGAGGGCGCAGAGGCCCGGGCCTCTGCGTCCTTTTTTTATGTCATTGCCGCGCTCGTTATTGCTCATCGCGCTTGCCACTCTTGCCGGGGCAGCGGAGGCGTGGGCGCAGGCCGACGCCAATCCGCCGACACCCGCTTTCAGCGGCCCGCCGCCTCCCGTTCCGCCGGCGCTCGTGGCGCGGGACGAGGAAGGGCGAATCACCCTTCGCGCCGTCCGTCTCACGACTCCCCTCGAGATCGACGGCCGGCTCGACGAAGCGGCGTACGAGGGCCTGGAGCCCATTTCCGATTTCATCCAGATGGAGCCGGCCGGGGGACAGCCGGCGACCGAGAAGACCGATATCTGGCTGTTCTTCGACCAGCGCAACATGTACGTCACGATCCGGGCGTGGGAGAGCCAGCCTGATCGGATGATCGCGAACGAGATGCGCCGCGACAGCAACAACATCCGGCAGGGCGACTCCATCGGGTTCTCGCTCGACACCTTTTACGATCGCCGCAACGCGTTCCAGTTCGAAGTGAATCCGCTCGGCGCGCGCACCGACGGACAGAGCACGAATGAACGCCAGTACAGCGCCGACTGGAATCCCGTGTGGGATCTGGCGGTCGGCCGGTTTCAGGGCGGGTGGACGATGGAGGCCGCGATTCCGTTCAAGTCGCTGCGCTACCGTCCGGGCCGCGCGCAGGTCTGGGGGTTCAACGCGCGCCGCATCAGCAAGTGGAAGAACGAAATCTCTTATCTCAATCGCATTCCGCCAGCGATGGGGCTAGGGCGCGGCGACTTCTCGGCGAGCCTCTTCGCGACCGTCGTCGGCATCGACGCGCCGGCGGGATCGAAGAACCTGGAGGTGAAACCGTACGCGACCACGGACCTGACCACCGATCTCGGCGCCTCGCCGCGCGTCACCAACGAAGTCGACGGCGATATCGGCGTAGACGCCAAATACGGTATCACCCAGAATCTCACCGCAGACTTCACCTACAACACCGACTTCGCGCAGGTGGAGGCCGACGAGCAGCAGGTCAACCTCACCCGGTTCAGCCTGCTGTTCCCCGAGAAGCGTGAGTTCTTTCTCGAGAATGCCGGAACGTTTGCGTTCGCGGGCGCCGGCGGCAACCAGATGGGGGGCAGCGGCGACGTCCCGATCCTCTTCTACAGCCGCCGCATCGGACTCCAGCAGAACCGCGAGATCCCGATTGGCGGCGGCGGCCGCATGACCGGGAGGATCGGCCGTTTCAGCCTCGGCCTCCTCAACATGCAGACGCGGGATGAGCCCGACGAACAGGTCCCCCTGAACCAGTTGCCGACGCCATCGACGAACTTCTCGGTCGTGCGCGTCAAGCGGGACATCCTGCGCCGCAGCAGCATCGGCGCTATCGTCACCAACCGGTCGATTGCCCAGAATCGGATCGGCTCGAACCAGACGTTCGGGGTCGATGCCGGCTTCGCGTTTTACAGCAACCTGTTCGTCAACGCATACTGGGCCAAGACGCAGACCGAGGGGCTGCACGGGCACGACACGAGCTATCGAGGGCAACTGGACTACATCGGCGACCGCTACGGTGTGCAGATCGACCGCATGGTGGTCGGCGACAACTTCAACCCTGAAGCGGGATTCGTGCGCCGCGACAACATGCGGCGGAGCCTGGGCCGTTTCCGATTCAGTCCGCGTCCGGCGTCGATGCCTTCGATCCGCAAGTTCTCGTGGATCGGCACCGTCGACTACATCGAGGATGACGCGGGGCGCCTGGAAACGCAGGATATCGACGGTGAATTCGCGGTCGAATACCAGAACAGCGATCGATTCAGCGTCGGCTTGACCGACAACTTCGAGCGGCTGGTCGCGCCGTTCACGATCGCGCCCGGGGTGCGCATCCCGATCGGCGAATACGATTTCGTCTCGGCCCGCGCCGCGTACACGTTCGGCCAACAGCGGCCGGTCTCCGGCAACCTCTCGGTGGAGCGCGGCGAGTTCTATGACGGCAACCTGACCGCGGTCGGGTTCAATCGAAGCCGTGTCAACCTGACGGCGCACTTCTCGCTCGAGCCGACCATCTCGATCAACTGGGTCGACCTGCCGACCGGGTCGTTCACGACCACGCTGGTCGGCTCACGCGTCACCTACACGGTGACGCCGCTGATGTTCGTCAGCGCGCTGATGCAGTACAACTCCAGCACCAACCTGGTCAGCGCCAATATCCGGCTGCGCTGGGAGTACCAGCCAGGCAGCGAGTTCTTCGTCGTCTACAACGACGAGCGAAACAGCCTGACGCGCGGCTTCCCGGACCTGCGTAACCGGGCGTTGATCGTGAAGGTGAATCGGCTGTTCCGGTTCTGATCCTGCAGGCCGCGGAGAGTACGGAGAAACGGCTCAACACGGAGACACGGAGAAACGGAGCACGCGCGGCGGTCGCACGCTCGTGTCTTTCCGTGATTCTCCGTGTCGCCGTGTCCCCGTGTTGAACCGTTTACCTCCGAAAGCTCGGTGGGCATTCATCGCAGCTGTTCAACGTACGGACGACGCATGCGGTAGAGCGCGAGTCGGCGTTCGATGTCGGAGAGTTGCTGTGTGGCGCCGGCCTTCCTCGCCGTTGCCGCCGCTTCCGAGGCGACGCTCACGGCCTCCTCGAACTGCCCGGCGGCAGCGCAGGCCGCCGCGAGCGCGTCGAGCGCGGACGGATCCCGGTTGGTGAGCTCCACGGCCAGGCGCGCGAGCTCGATCGCCTCGTCCGGCCTGCGGATGCTGCTATCGGGGTGGCTGCTCAGCACCCAGGCCAGCGCCATCGGTGCCGGCGTCCACCCGGGCCGCAGGCGGATCGCCTCGCGGAAATGGACGATGGCCCCCGCGGCGTCGCCCTTGCCCTGCAGCAGCGCATTCGCCAGGTTGAAATGCGCGGCGACATGCGCCGGCTGCGCCCGCAGCGCCGCGCGCAAGTGATCGATACCCTCGTCGTACTTGCCTTGCGCGAACAGCAGGCGTCCCAGGTTGTTCTGCGCGTCCGCGTTGTCGGGTTGAAGACGGACCGCCTCCGCGAACAGCGTGAACGCGTCGGCCGCGCGTCCCTGCATCAGGCGGATCGTGCCGAGGTTGACGCGCGGCGGGGCGTACGACGGATCGATCTTCATCGCGGCCTCGTAGCGCGCCGCGGCGTCGCCGAGGCGCCCGGCCGCTTCGAGCGCCGTGCCGATGTTGTAGGTGGCGGCCGCCGATCCGGGCCGCAGGCGCGCCGACGCTTCGAAATGTGCGAGCGCCGCGTCGGCCTTCCCCAGCTCCAGATAAAGCAGCGCGACATCGTCGTGAACCGCCGCGTCGTTAGGGGCGACGGCGAGTTGCATCTCGTAGCCGATCGCTTCTTCGGCCTCATCCTTGGGCCGGAAGTCGCGCACGAGCTTCAGCCGGTCCGACTCGGTGCGCGGCATCACTTGAATCCAGACGTCTCCCATTTCATCCGACGATTTGAATCCCCACCTCGCCCGTTTGGGAGGGCTCTCGGGGTTGCGCCGGTTGGCCCCGGAGTTGTCGAAGACATACTCGGTGCGGATCCGGGTGCCGGCTGGCAGCCAGAAGGGGGCGGCCAGGCGATACACGTCCTGCCAGGCGAAGTCCCATTGCGGGATGGAAATCAACGAGCGCGTCGTGCCGTCGGGCAGCGCGGCGGACGCGCGCACTTCCACCGCGCGGTAGTGCGAGTGCGGCTGAACCGCATTGATTTGAACGTCGACCGGCACCGTGTACTCGTCGACCGAGCGATAGTGAGTCTCGCCCGCCGGGATGTCGATGTTCTGACGCCCGAGACGCAGCATCGCCGGCAACTCAGTCGGCGCATCCTTGGTGAAGAAGAGACCAATCGCAGGACGAATCAGTTCAGACTTCCCGGTCGGGCGCATGTGGAGCTGGACCACGAAGCGGCCGTCTTGATCGAGGCGCCACGCCAGACCCTTTGGCGCGACCGGCGGAACCTGCCCCGGCGTCCATCCGAGGAAATGGCCATCGGGGTAGTCGGCCGTGCGTGGAATGACTCCCTCGTATCCAGGGCCCGGGTCGGCCTTGTCCATCCGTTCGCCGGTCGTCGTGTAATCGATGCGGATGTTGGCGTGGTGGACCGCGGGCGAGCCCGGGCGGAACTCGAGGCCGCGCACGTAGCGCACGCTGCTGCCGGGGATCGCGACGACAAAATTGCGGAACACATCGAGGCCATCGGGCCTCAGTGTGTATTCGGGCAGAGCGACGACCAGATCCGGAGCGCCGAGCTGCCACTCGCTCCAGCGTGGCTCCTTTGGCATCGCCCGGCGGTCGCCTTCCGGCGCGCCGGCCCTGGCCCACCAATCGAACAGGGCGATCTCTTCGTCGGAAAGCCGCCGTTCCCCGACGAATGTACCGGCCGGCGCGTCGGGCTTCCACGGCGGCATGAAACGGCTGCCGGTGGCGCGTGCGACGAGCGTGGCACGCTGGCGCACGTCATCGTAGGTGATCAGGCTGAACGGCGCCGCGCCGCCCGGCCGATGGCACGGCGCACAGCGGCCGTAGACGATTGGCGCGATGTGTTCGCTGAACGTGACGCGGTCCTGCGCCGCGGCCGTGCTGACGCTGAACGCAAGCGTCGCGACGGCGAGAAGGAGAGCGACCGGCGAGGGCAGCTCGATGCGGATCGTCGTCCCGACGCCGACCTTGCTCGTGGCGCTGACCCGTCCACCGTGCCTCGCGACGACCGCCTTGACGATCGACAGACCGAGGCCGCTGCCGCGGGAGGCCATGCCCCTGGCCGACGCCGTCTTGTAGAAGCGATCGAAGATGTGTGGCAGATGCTCCGGCGGGATCCCTTCGCCGGAGTCGGTGACGGTCACGGCGACCGTTTCTCCAGCGCGTTCGGCGCGCAGCTCGATCGTGCCGCCATCCGGAGTATGGCGGAGCGCGTTGGCGGTCACGTTCTCGATGGCCTGCTCCAGCCGGAACGGATCCACGGAAAGGGTCTCGGCGCCGCCGGCCACCGATGTGACGATGCGGATATTCCGTGTCCGGCAGTCGTGCTCGTGGTGCGCGGCGACCTGTTCGAAGAGATCCCGCGTCTCGACGGCCTCGATGTCGAGCTCGCGGCCGCCGGCCTCAAGGCGCGCCATGTCCAGGAGGTCACCGATCAGTCTTTCGAGGCGTTTCGCTTCGCGCGTCGTGATCGCGATTTGCTGCAGCCGCTTCTCGTCGTCGAGTCGCACCTCGGTCATCGTCAGCGTTTCGAGGTGGCCGAGAATGGCGGTGAGCGGAGTCATCAGCTCGTGCGAGACATCGGCGATCAGCTGACGGCGCGCTCGATCGGAGGCATCGAGCGCCGCGGCACGGCGCTGAAGCTCGTCGGCCATCGCATTGAACGCGCGCGCCAGCTCGGCGACTTCGTCGGCGCCGTCTTCGCGCGCGCGTGCGGTGAGCTCGCCCGTGCCAAGCCGTGCGGCGGCGCCCTGCAGCTCGCGAATCCGCGAACGGACAGGTCCGACGATCAGCACTGACGCGACGAACGCCCCGATGATGAGGAGAGCCGCGCCGATGCCCGCGATGGTCGTTCCGTAACGCTCGACGGTCGTGAGCGGCACGGTGCCCAGCGCGCCGATCACCTGTCCCTCGAGAACCACCGGCACGCCGCGATAGCGGCTGACGACCCATGACCTGAGCACCGATTCGTCGATCGGGCGCGCGAGCTGCGCGGTGACGCTTTCCGCCACACCGCCGGGCACCGCCTTGCGAGGGCTGCTGACGCGGCCGTCCTTCATCACCACGAACACCGCCTCAGTGGAATTGAGCCGCACCAGCGCCTTGTCGAGGTCGAGACGAGGGGTGGCGGTGAGGTCGTTCGCCAGCCTCGTCGCCATCGACTGATTCACCTCGAGCGAATTCGTCGACTCGCCCTGATCCACCAGGCGCACCAGCACGACGGCCTGGACTGTGAGGACGCCGGCGATCAGCGCCAGATATCCGAGCGCCACCCGGACCGACAGACGACGACGCCAGGTGATGCTGGCGGAGTGGGGGGAAAACGCACTCATGATCGATCAATCCTCGCCGAACTTGTAGCCAGCGCCCCGCGCCGTGAGGATCCGCGTCGGCTGGGACGGATTCGCCTCGATCTTGCGCCGCAGGCGCTTGACCAGCGCATCGACTCCGCGGACAGTCACGTACACGCTGCTGGCCCAGACGCGTCCGAGCAGGTCTTCCCGCGTGAACACGACGCCAGGATGCGAGATGAGGACGTACAGCAGGCTGAATTCCTGTGGCGTCAACGACGCAGCGCGTCCGTCGCAGGTCACGCGGCGCCGGACCGGGTCCACGGTCACGCCGTGTGCCGCGACGATGGGCCGCTGGCTCGGGACGGTCGCCGCGCGCCACGTGCTGCGCGGGCGCCGCATCAGCGCGTTGACACGCGCGAGGAACTCCCGGACGCTGAATGGTTTCGTCAGGTAGTCGTCCGCGCCGCTTTCGAGGCCAAGGACCTTGTCGCCCTCTTCGCGGCGTGCCGTCAGGATGAGGATGGGGACGTCCCGGTTTACCCCTTCCTGCCGGATCGTTCGGCAGAGCGTCACCCCGTCGAGGTTCGGTAACCCCAGGTCGAGGACGATGACGTCGAAGGGCCGCTGCACGGCCAGATCGCGCGCTTCCCGGCCGTCGCCGACGCTCGTGCAGTCGTAGCCGGTCAGGTCGAGGTGGAAGCCGACGAGATCGCGGATCGCCTCCTCGTCCTCGACAATCAACACGCGGGAGCGACTGTCGTCGGCCGTCATACGGATGCGAGATGATTGTAGGCCGTCCCGAGGCTGATGGAGCACGGCCGCAAGCGCTTAGAGCAGAACCGGATCCGGCCGATGGGGGGAGCAGCTGGGCGGGTCCGGACGGGCCGTCAAAAATCACCGGAATGTCATTGAGCGATCCCGGCAAAACCGCTATTCTGGCAGCGGAATTCTGTTCCGATTGCGGAAGGAGTGTATCCGATGCGCGCCAGGAGGATTGTCGGCTGGATCATGACCGTTGGGGCAGCATGGGTTGCTCCCTCAATCATCGGGCCAGCGGCTGACGGGTCGTTCGGGTCCATCGCGATCGCTCAGCAGGCGACGGCCTCCGAGGTGACGTTCGCCAAGGACATCGCGCCGATTCTGCAGCGCTCCTGCCAGAACTGCCATCGGGCGGCCGGTGTGGCGCCGATGTCGCTGGTCACGTACGAAGAAGTGCGGCCGTGGGCGCGCTCCATCAAGACGCGCACCGGCCTCGGCCGGCGCGCCGGCGTCATGCCGCCGTGGTACGTCGAGCAGAACATCGGGATTCAGCACTACAAGGACGATCCGTCGCTGAGCGAGGCCGAGGTGGCCAAGATTGCGAAGTGGGCGGATAGCGGCGCGCCGCTCGGCAACGCCGCCGATATGCCGCCGGCGAGGGTCTGGGAGGACGATACCGTCTGGCGCATCGGCAAGCCCGACTTCGTCGTGAAGACCAAGGACGTCGTCGTCAAGGGCAACGCTCCCGATTGGTGGGGAGAGATCGAAAGCGTGCCGGTCGGGATCGCCGAGGATCGATACGTGGCCGCGATCGAAATCAAGGAGGTCAACGACGTTCCGACAGCCGGCAACGGCCGGCACACGGTGGGTGGCCGCTTCGTGTTCCACCACATGATCTGGAGCACGCGCATCCTCGACAAGGTCGCTGAGCGCGAACAGGTCACAGGCGAAGAGGAAGACAGCACCGGTTGGCCGGTTCACGAGGTCGGGCGCAACCCCGATTACTTCGATCCGCGCGCGGCACGTCTGCTCAGAGCCGGCTCACATGTCGTCTCGAACTCGGTCCATCTCCATTCGAACGGCCGCGATACCAAGGCGCACCTCGAGATCGGCTTCAAGCTGCATCCGAAAGGCTACAAGCCGATGTACCGCCGCGCCAGCGTGAGCCTCGGCAACGGGGTCGACATCGACATCAAGCCGATGGAAGCAGGGCAGCAGCTGCACGCGTATGCGGTGCTGCAGGAGCACACCAAGATCGTGACCTTCGAGCCGCATCTACACGCGCCGGGAATGCGGATGTGCCTGGAGGCGATCTGGGGGATCAACATCGAGACGCTGACCTGCGCCGGCTACGACCATAACTGGGTGCGGGGCTACGCGTACGACGACGACCATGCGCCGATCCTGCCGAAGGGGACGATCCTGCACATCATCGGCTACATGGACAACTCGCCGGCGAACAAGAACATCCCGGATCCGCGGAACTGGCAGGGGTCTGGCAACCGGTCGGTGGCGAACATGTTCATCGATCTGGGGATGCGGGCAGCATTGACCGATCAGCAGTTCGAGGCGGAGATGGCGGAACGGCGGGCGAAGCTGAAGCTGACGCGCAACGATCACGTGATCGGCTGCCCGCTGTGCAATGTCCCGGCGCCGCCGCAGGCGCGCCCGGCGAATACGCAGGCGCAGCAACAGCAGCAGTAGCTCAATCGGGTAATCGGGTAATTGGATAATCGGGAAATCGTTTGATCAATTCAATGACGCGATTACCCGATCACTCGATTGCCCGATTCAGTCCTCTGTCAGGTTCACGACAATGAAATCTGTATCAGCGCGGCTGATTGTTGTCGTTGTGGCGGGGCTGTGTGTCGGTCAAGTTCTTCGGGCGCAAACATTCCTGCGCGGCCAGAACGTGTCTCCGGCCTTCGAGGGTTGGGAAGAGAACCCCGACGGCACACGTTACTTCGTGTTCGGCTACATGAACAGGAACTGGGAGGAAGAGCTCGACGTCCCGGTCGGTCCCGAGAATACGATCGAACCAGGCGGGCCCGATTTCGGCCAGCCGACGCATTTCCTTCCTCGCCGCAACAGGTTTGCCTTCAGGGTTCCGGTTCCGAAGGGCTTCGGCGAAAAGGACGAGATGACCTGGACGCTGACCACCAGGGGGAAGACGGAAAAGGCCTTTGCGACGCTGGCGACCGACTATCGGGTCGACGCCATGGTGCGCGCGTCCGAAACGGGCGCGCTCGGCGCAGGCACGAGCAGTCCTGAGGTTCGCGCCAACAAGGCACCCCTGCTGAAGGTCGACGGCGCCAAGCAGCACACGGTGCGGGTTGGTCAACCGCTGACGCTGGTCGCCTGGGTGACCGACGACGGCGTGCCGAAGCCCCGCCGCTCTGATGAGGCGCGCGTACGAGCCCGCACCGACCTGCCGGTCGGTGCCACGCCGCCGCGGAACCCCGCGTACCGTCCCGCCTCGTCAAAGTACGGTCGGAAGCGAAACGGGGTTACGCCTGTCGTGGTTCGTGTTTCGCGGCCAGGGGCAGGTTGCGTTCGACCCCCCGCAAGTCAAGGTGTGGGAGGACACGCGCGCCGGCGCAAACTCACCGTGGGCCGCGTTGTGGCGGACCCCGCCGCCCCCACCCGAAAACAAGTGGACGACGACGGTCACCTTCGACAAACCGGGCACCTACGTTTTGAAAGTCCGCGCCTCCGACGGGGCGGCCGACACCGACGACGCGATTACCGTGACCGTGGCGCCCTGACCTGTGAATTGACGTTAGGTACGTAGGGCGGACCTTTTAGGTCCGCCGTGTTACGTAGGGCGGACCTTGAGGTCCGCCGTGTACGTGTGAGGCAGGACAACGAATGAGAATCGTGAAGCGAGCTTCCACCGCGCATCTGGCCATGCTGACGGCCGCTGCGTTCGTGCTGGTCTGGCAGTCGGCCGGCGCGCAGTCGTATACCCACGGGCAGAACGTGTCGCCCGCGTTCGAGGGCTGGGAAGAGGATGCGGACGGCTCCCGCTACTTTCTATTCGGCTACATGAACCGCAACTGGGCTGAAGAGATCGATGTCCCCGTCGGTCCCGACAACACTCTTCAACCCGGAGGGCCGGACCTCGGCCAGCCGACGCATTTTCAGCCGCGGCGCAATCGGTTCATGTTCCGGGTACGCGTGCCGAAGGCCTTCACCGAAACCGACGAGATGATCTGGACGCTCACCACCAAGGGGAAAAGCGAGAAGGCGTACGCCACGCTGCGTCAGGACTACAAGATCGACAACGTCGTGATCGCGTCGGAAACCGGCGCGCTCGGCGCCGGCACGAGCAGTCCGGAGACCCGCGCGAACACGCGGCCTGTCGTGAACGTCGAAGGCGACAAGAAGCTGACCGCGAAGGTCGGCCAGCCGATCGCTCTGAGCGCGATTGTCACCGACGACGGCGTTCCCCGCCGCCGCGGCGGGCCAGGCGGTGGTCCCGGTGGTCAGCAGCCCGGTGCTCCGGGAGGGCGGGGCAGGCAAGGCGGTGCAGAGGGACGCGGCGCGCAGAATCCGGACCCGCAAGCGGCCGATCCTGGCAATCCGGTGGCCGCATTCGCCGGCCAGAATCGCAATCCGGCTTACAACCCCCCATCGCGAATCACGGTGGGCAAGGCCAACGGCCTCCACTTCGCGTGGTTCGTGTATCGCGGGAGCGGGAACGTCTCGTTCGATCCACCGCAGGTGAATACCTGGGAAGAGACGCGTGCGGGCGGGAATTCGCCGTGGGCGCCCCTGTGGCAGCCGCCGGCGCTGCCGCCCGATAACAAGTGGAACGCGCAGGTAACGTTTGCGCAGCCTGGCACCTACGTGCTTCGCGGACGCGCCGACGATGGCGCGTTGTACACTGATGATGAGATTACCGTGACCGTGACGCCGTAACCGGCGACAAGGAGCATTGATGGCGACCAAGAGGTTTTTCCCTGGAATCACGGCGCTCGGGCTGGCGTTGTTTGGAGCGACAACGCTCGGGTCTGCCGTCGGTGGTGCACAGCAGCCTGCCGTCGGCGCCCAGGTGACGTTCGCCAAGGACGTCGCGCCGATCCTGCAGCGCAGCTGCCAGAACTGCCACCGGCCGAATGGCGTCGCGCCGATGTCACTGGTCACATATGAAGAAGTGCGCCCGTGGGCGCGCTCCATCAAGACGCGCACGGGCATCGGCCGGCGCGCCGGCGTGATGCCGCCGTGGTACATCGAGCAGAACGTCGGGATCCAGCACTACAAGGACGATCCGTCACTGAGCGACGAGGAAGTGGCCAAGATCGCGAAGTGGGCCGACAGCGGCGCGCCGCTCGGCAATGCCGCCGACATGCCGCCCGCGAGAGTCTGGGCGGACGACACCGCCTGGCGGATCGGCAAGCCGGATTTGATCGTTCGAATGAAGGACATCGTCGTCAAGGGAAATGCCCCCGACTGGTGGGGTGAGGTGCCGAGCGTGCCGACCGGCCTCACCGAGGATCGGTTCATCGAGGCGCTCGAAATCAAGGAAGTCAACGACGTCAAGGCGGCCGGCGACGGCCGTCATACCGTCGGCGGGCGGTTCGTCGTCCACCACATGATCTGGCGAACGGCGGTGCCGAACACGGAAGAGCAGGATCCTCTCGCCGGGTTCTGGCCGGTTCACGAGGTCGGTCGGAATCCGGACTTCTTCGATCAGGATGCCGGCCGGATGCTGAAGGCGGGCTCCGAGATCGTCTCCGATTCGGTGCACCTCCACTCCAACGGCCGCGATACGACGGCGCATCTCGAGATTGGCTTCAAGTTCCATCCGAAGGACTACAAGCCGAAGCTGCGGCCCGCGCTCGTGGCGCTCGGCAACGGCGTGGACATCGACATCAAGCCGATGGAAGCGGGGCAGCAGTTGCACGCGTATGCGGTGCTGCAGGAGCACACCAAGCTGGTGACCTTCGAGCCGCACCTGCACGCGCCGGGGATGCGGATGTGCCTGGAAGCGATCTGGGGGATCAACATCGAGACGCTGACCTGCGCCGGCTACGACCATAACTGGGTGCGCGGCTACGCGTACGACGACGACCATGCGCCGATCCTGCCGAAGGGGACGATCCTGCACATCATCGGCTACATGGACAACTCGCCGGCGAACAAGAACATCCCGGATCCGCGGAACTGGCAAGGGTCTGGGAACCGGTCGGTGGCGAACATGTTCATCGACCTGGGCATGCGGGTGGCGTTGACCGACGAGCAGTTTGAGGCCGAGATGGCCGCTCGGCGAGCGAAGCTGAAGCTGACGCGCAACGATCACGTGATCGGCTGCCCGCTGTGCAACGTCCCGGCGCCGCCGCAGGCGCGTCCCGCGAACGCGGCCCAAGGACAGCAGCAGTAGTAGAAGACGTTCAGGGGCTAGGGACTCGAGGCTTGGGGCTGGAAGAATCCGTTTCCTTCAGATCTACCGAGCCCCGAGTCCCCAGCCCCGAGTCCCGACTCGTTCATCCCCTCGTCTTCATCCTCTTCTTTGCGGCCTGTGGGGCCGCAGATTCTCCTGACGCGCGGCCCGCGGTGGCCGCTTCATTGCCGGACAGTGCCGCCGAATGGTTCACGGACCGCGCGGCTGAGACCGGCCTCGATTTCGTTCATTTCAACGGGATCGTGCGGACGGTTCTCACCAGCCCGAGATCATGGGCGCCGGCGCCGCGGTGTTCGACTACGACAACGACGGCGACCTGGACGTCTATCTGGTCCAGGGCGGGACGCTCGCGCCGGGAACTCCCCTCATCGCCGCGCCACCGGTGATCGAGGATCGTCTGTATCGAAACGACCTCGAGATCCGGCCCGACGGGACGCGCGTGCTGCGGTTCACCGACGTCACTCGTGCGAGCGGCATCCGCACGCGTGGCTACGGCATGGGCGTGGCCGCCGGTGACATCGACAACGACGGCGACGTCGATCTCTACGTCACCGGCTTCGGCCGGAACCAGATGTTTCGCAACAACGGCGACGGCACGTTCTCGGACGTATCGGCGGCGAGCGGAACCGATGACCCAGCGTCGTGGGGAGTGTCGGCAGCCTTCGTCGACTTCGATCGGGACGGCTGGCTGGACCTCTTCGTGGGCAACTACCTCCGCTACAGCCTCGCGACGCACATCGATTGCGTCGGCGTCGCGGGGCTGCCCGACTACTGCCGGCCAAGCGCGTATCGCCCGCAGCCCAGCCGCCTCTATCGCAACAAGGGGAACGGTACGTTCGTCGACGTGACGATCGCTTCAGGTGTGGCGCGCCAGTTCGGTCCGGCGCTCGGCGTGTCGACCGCCGATTTCAACGGGGACGGCTGGATCGACATCTTCGTGGCCAACGACGAGCAGGAGAATCAGCTGTGGATCAACCAGCGCGACGGCACGTTCACGAACACCGCGCTGGTCGCTGGCGCGGCGCTGGGCGCCTCGGGCGAGCGCAAGGCGAACATGGGAGTGGACGCCGGCGACTTCGACGCTGACGGCGACGAGGATCTGTTCATCACCGAGCTGATCGGCCAGGGAAGCACGTTGTATGTGAACGACGGCACGGGGATGTTCGAGGAGCAGAGCGCGCGCGCCGGCATTCGCCAGGCGAGCCTGCCGTACACGGGGTTCGGCACGGCCTGGCTCGACGTCGACAACGACGGCTGGCTGGATATCCTGGCGGTCAACGGCGACGTCAACCAGAACGCCGCGGCGCTCGCGCATCCCAGGCGATCCGTTTCCGCTGGGGCAGCGGAACCAGCTGTTCCGCAACGTCGGCGGGCGGTTCGAGGACGTGACCGGAGCGCGCGGGCAAGGTCTTCGACCTCGTCGAGGCCAGCCGCGGCGCGGCGTTCGGCGACCTCGACAACGACGGCGACACCGACGTCGTGGTCGCCAACGGCGCCGGCCCCGTCGCGGCTGCTGATCAACAACATCGGCCAGCGCAAGCACTGGGTGGGCTTGCGGCTCGTCGGGCCGGGACAGTGCCGCGAGACATGGTGGGTGCCCGGGTCGCAATCGTGCGAACCGGCGGCCCCGTGCTCTGGCGACGCGCGCGTGCCGACGGCAGCTACGCGTCGGCGAACGATCCACGCGTACTCGTCGGGCTGGGCGACTCGACGGAGCCGCCGCGCGTCCGCGTCGTGTGGCCGACGGGTGAACCGGAAGAATGGTCATGCCGTGCCGGTCGATCGGTACACAACGTTGCGTCAGGGTGATGGAACCAAGCCTTGAAGAGGATACTGGCCGCCTGTTCGTGGTCGCCCTGTCGGCGTGCGGTGCGCCGGCATCCAAACGACAGCTCCGCTCCCGCCGATAGTCCTGCCTGATCTCTCCCGGTTGGCCCCGGCACGTTCAGCAGCAGGTCGAAAGCGCAGTTCGAGTTATTTTCGGACGCGATCGACGATCGCTCCGCCACTGCTGGTAAACGCGCGGGCGCGTACGGCGGACCTTGGTCGTCTGTTCCTCGCGGCGAAGCTCGGCGACGAGGCGGAAGCTCTGCTATCGCCACGCGGAAGCGCTCGCGCCCGACGACATGCGGTGGCCGTACATGCTCGGCCATGTCTACCTGACGAAAGGTAGTCAGGCGCAGGCAGCCGCCGCATTCGAACGCGCTCTGAAGTTGCGTCCGAACGATGAGCCGGCGCTGGTCTGGCTCGCGGAGACGCGGCTCGACGAGGGACGCTTCGACGCATGCCGAGTCGCTGTTCCTCAAGGCGCTCTCCGCACAGCCCTCGTCCGCTGCTGCCGCATTCGGCGCGGGACGCGTCGCGCTGGCGCGTCAGGCGTATCGCGAGGCCGTCGAGCGGTTCGAGCGGGCGCTCGCGATCCAGAGCGGCGCTACGGCGATCCACTATCCGCTGGCGATGGCGTATCGGGCGCTCGGCGATCGGACGAGCGCGGACGCGCACCTGAGCCGGCGCGGCGAGGTCTGGCCGGCTCTTTCGGATCCGCTGCGGGAGCAGCAGGCCGATCTGATCGAAAGCGTCAGCCTCTACGAGCGCCGCGGTGTGCAGGCGCTTGGCGCGCAGGACTGGCCGTCGGCGATCGCCGCCTTCCGGAAGGGCCTCGAGCTCGATCCGGACGATGCGGCGCTGCGCCATCGGCTCGCGACGGCGCTCTACGCCGCCGGCGACCAGGCGGGCGCGACGCGTGAGTTCGAGGAGGTGCTCCGCCGGCATCCGGGCTACGTGAAGGCGCACGTCAGCCTGGGCCTGCTGGACAATCTGAACGGCCGCTACCAGCGCGCCATCGATCGATTCGCGGCAGCGCTCCAGCTGGATCGCCACCACCCCGAAGCGAGGCTGGGTCTCGCCGAAGCGCTTCGTGTCTCGGGACGGCCGGAGGCCTCACTCGCCCACTACGAGGAGGCGATCAGGCATCGACCCAGCGGTGCCCGAAGCATGGATGGGCGGTGCGATGGCGCTGATCGACCCTGCGACGCACGCCAGAAGCGCGCGAGTGGCTCGCGCGCGCGCGGCGCGTGCATCCGGATCAGCCGAAGCTGAAGGAATTGGAAGCGATGCTTCGCTGATTGCCCACGGAGCAGACGGAGATCACGGACGAAATGCAACACGGAGCCACGGGGCAACGGAGCACGCACGGAGGCTGTGACGCTGCGGCGCGACCGCCCCGCGAAGCGGGGCGCCGTCGCGCGGTGTCTTCTCCGTGTCGCCTCCGCTGCTCCGTGTCTCCGTGTTGAACCGTGCCCTCCGATCCAGTCCGTGACCTGGAGATCAGTGCGGACCCGCGCCGGCGAGTGAAATCTTCGGCCGCACCAGCGGTCTCACCGTCGGATCTCCTTCGCGGATCGCGACAAACTGATCCAGCGGCACGTTCCGGAAGGTCTGCGTTTCGCGGGTGGCAGGCCACGTCACCTCGATGGCCTCGATGGCCGTCGCGTCGCCCAGCCCGGTCTCGAGCTCCAGCGACGAATCGCCGAAGCTGCCGCCGCTCGAGACGACCTGGTGGATGAAGCGCGTGCCGGACGGCGTGGCCACCTGAATCTTCACCCGCGCCCCGATCGCCATCCGGTTCGAGCGGGTCCCTTCCAGCGCGAGCGTGATCCACCGGTTGCCGTGGCCTGGATTGCTGAACAGCACGCTCTGGTAGGTGTC
This sequence comes from uncultured Acidobacteriota bacterium, assembly GCA_963825245.1. Classification (GTDB taxonomy): domain Bacteria; phylum Acidobacteriota; class Vicinamibacteria; order Vicinamibacterales; family CAVVIG01; genus CAVREM01. The sequence continues at coordinate 1,359,292 of CAWGSJ010000001.1, read as the reverse complement.
GCCGGTAAACCATCCACCGATCACTTCGTAGATGTCCTGATCGCCGTCGTTGTCGAGATCGCCGAAGGAGACGCCATGGCCCTTTTGCAGATGGCCGAAGCCGCCTGAGGTCGTCACATCCTGGAAACTCCGGCCGCCGTCGTTGCGAAACATGCGATTGGGCACGAGCGTGTTCAGATCGGGCGCGCCGGTGCCGACGTAGATGTCGAGGAAGCCGTCGTTGTCGAGATCGCCGAAGTTCGCGCCCATCGCCAGCAGTACCCGATCGAGCTTCGCGGCGATCGTGACGTCCTCGAAGCGTGCCGTTGCCGCGATTCCGGTACAGGCGAGGCGTTCCGCCCGGCCGCTTCGTGCCGAGATAGAGGGCTGCCACCGCATCAGCGCCTGCCTCGTCGAAGCCGCCGACGAACAGATCGAGCCAGCCGTCGTTGTCGAAGTCGAAGAACCACGTCGGGAAGCTGTTCACCGGTTCGGCGACGCCGGCCGCCTGCGTCACATCGGCGAACCGCACGCCGCGCTCGTTGCGAACAGCAGGTTGGGCTTTCCGAACCGCGAAACGTACAAGTCGATCCATCCGTCGTTGTCGTAGTCGCCCCAGGCCGTGCCCTTGACGACGCCCATCACGCCGAGACCGTAGGCGGCGCTCGATCGGTGAACGTGCCGTCGCGGTTGTTGTGGAACAACTGCACCGGATGGGCGTTCAGTCCCCAGTCTTCGTGCCCGACGAAGAGATCGAGCCAGCCGTCGTTGTCGTAATCGCCCCACGCCGTCGAATGGGTCGGATGAAGGCTGAGCAAGCCCGCAGCTTCGGTGACATCCTCGAACGTGCCGTCGCCGTTGTTGCGCAGCAGCGAGTCCGGATGAAGCCCGGCCTCGCGCAGCCAGCCACCGCGGATCACGTAGATGTCGGGATGCCCGTCGTTGTTGTAGTCGGCATGGTTGATGTTGATGCCGCCAAGCTGACCGAGCAGGCCGGCCTCGCGCGTGCGGTCGACGAAACGGCCCCGTGCCGTCGTTCTTGAAGAAGCGCAGCTGATCGCGCAGGCCCCACGACGAGGCGACGATGTCCAGCAGGCCGTCGCCGTCGAAGTCCTCGATGATGCTCCCGCCGGCGAGGCCGATCTTGTCGACGCCGGCTGTGCATGGCAATGTCCGGGAACTGTTTGATGTCGTACTCGGACGTGAAGACATCCGGAGAAATCAGCCAGTGCTGCGGCACCTTGTCCGGGATACTCGCCGACGGTCATGTAGGCGATGTTCAGCAGCCACCTGGTCGCGAGATTCTGACGGTTCGGCCTTGAGCCGCCGTGTGAAGGCCTCGATGGCGCGCCGGGCTCCGGCCTGCAGCGTGTGGGTGGCGCTGCGATCGATCGGAAAAATGCACGACGTCGCGCGATGATTCAGCAGACAGTTCTCCTGCTCGCCCATGCGCAGCGCGGCGAGCCCGATGGCGCCGTCGAGCCGGGCCGCCTCCTGTGCTTTCTGCTCCTGGAGGAATGCGCGAGGCGGCAAGGCGCCGCCAGCAGAGACCCGAGCTGGCTCGAGCTCCTGCAGCGCCTCCTTGCTGAACCCGGCCTGAAGCAGCTGCGCGGCGAGCCTGCACGCGGACCGCAGAAGTGCTCGACCGGATCGTTCGTCTCCCCGACCATGCGCCGCAGGACGGGAATCAGGTGCGGCTGGTTGGTCCCAAACACCATCCCCGCGGCCTGTTCGAGCCCGACCGTATCCGCGGTATCGGCGATGGCGGCCAGGCGGTTCGCCATGGCCAGACTGCCGGCGCCCCGACCTGGAGCGGCGGCGCCGGTACCGGCAGGCGCAAGACCATCACGGCGGTCGCGCGGCGGCGACGCCCAGCAGCGCACGATCATCCAGCGGCGTGATCGTGTGGTGGGCGAATCAGTCTCGCGATGCCGACGACGCGCGCGGCGGTCGGGCTTCATCGAGGCTCGATTATAGGGCGTCAACCCGGCGCTATACTTGCCGCGAGTACAGGCGACGCGCCGATATCCTCAAGATGCCCATCAGGTTGGCGCCAATTCTCGTCGGCGTGCTGGCGTTCGGGTGCGGCACTCCTCCCACACAGACCGGTGCGGCAGTCGGCGGTGAGAGTCGGGGAGAATCCACCGGGCGGGCCGGTCAGGGATCGACCGGCGAGGACTGGTTTGCCGAGGTCGCCCAACAGGCGGGCCTCGACTTCGTGCACGTCAACGGCGCATCGGGTCACTTCTACTACCCGGAGATTCTGGGGCCCGGTCGTTGCGCTCGTTCGACTACGACAACGACGGCGATCTCGACGTCTACCTCGTGCAGGGCGCCGCTCGGAACGCGTGCAGCGCCCTCGGCGCTCAGGGCCGGCTGTTTCGCAACGATCTCGAGGTGCGACCCGACGGAACGCGGTCGCTGCGCTTTACCGACGTGACACGTGAGAGCGGCGATCCGCGCGACCCAATATGGACTGGGCGTCGCCGCGGGCGACGTCGACAACGACGGATGGGTCGATCTGCTGCTGACCAACTTCGGCGCCAACCAGCTGTGGCGCAACAACGGCGATGGCACATTCGCCGACGTGACGGCATGCGATCGGGCTGACCGACGACCAGCGCTTCGCCGTGTCGGCGGCGTTCGTCGACTACGACCGCGACGGCTGGCTGGACCTCTACGTCGCCAACAACGTGAACTACACCGTCGCAAACGAGACGCAGTGTCCGAACCCGGCTGGCCGTCGCGACTACTGCCCGCCGCAGATCTACGGCGGCCGGCCCGATCAGCTGTATCGCAATCAGGCGGAACGGCACGTTCGCCGACGTCACCGCCAAGGCGCTCGTCGGCGGCCGGTTCGGACCCGCGCTCGGCGTGTCGACCGCCGATTTCAACGGCGACGGCTGGATCGACATCTTCGTCGCCAACGACGGCGAGGACAACCTGCTCTGGATCAACCAGCGGGACGGCACGCTCCGCGAGTCCGCGCTGCTCGCCGGCGTGGCCGTGACCGCCGAGGGCAAGGCCGAGGCGAGCATGGGCGTCGACGCCGGCGACTTCGACAACGACGGCGACGAGGACCTGATCATCACCGAGTTGACCGGCGAGGGCAGCAACCTGTACGTCAACGACGGCACGGCGAAGTTCCGCGACACGAGCGCGGCGTCCGGGCTGAGCGCGATGAGCCTGCCGTACACCGGTTGGGGCACCGCGTGGTTCGACTTCGACAACGACGGGTGGCTCGACACCTTCGCGGCCAACGGAACGATCGTGGCGAATGAGGGAGCAGACCGCGCAACCCCTTTCCGTACGACCAGCGCAAGGTGCTTTTCGCAACCTCGGGACCGGCCGATTCGAGGACGTCACTGCGAAGGCCGGCGCAGCGTTCGGACTGTCGGAGTCGGGGCGCGGCGCGGCATTCGGAGACATCGACAACGACGGCGACGTCGACGTCCTCGTCGGCAATGCGGCCGGACGCGTGCGGCTGCTGATCAACCAGATCGGCAACCGCCATCACTGGATCGGGCTGCGACTGGTCGGCCGCCAAGGGACGAACGACATGCTCGGCGCCCGCGTAGAGATCGTGCAGATCTGACGGTAGGGCGCTCTGGCGTCGTGTGCGGTCCGATGGCAGCTACGCTTCGGCGAACGATCCGCGCGTGCTCGTCGGGCTCGGCGCGTCGACTGAGGCGCCGCGTGTGCGCGTGATCTGGCCAACGGGCGAGACCGAGGAGTGGCCGTCGGTTGCGATCGATCGCTATACGACGCTCACACAAGGTCAAGGCAAGTGAGGCGGCTCACTTTTTTTCACTGGCGGCGGGGCCCCACCCCCGCCGCGAACTTACGATGATGCTCGCCCTCGGATTTGCTTGTCCTCGGGCTCGCATGGCCGCGGGCGCTACTGTTCTCTTCTTACTCTTCGGTTCAACTACGACTTGTAGATCCACCTACGACCACGCGCCGGATGGGTCGACGCTGCAGCCGGTCGACGCTGCCCGACCTGGCGAAGCTCTCCGAGTCGGTCCAGGCGCAGATCCGCGAACGTCATGCGGCGCTGATGAAGAGGCTGGCCGAATCGCAATGCTTCGTCAGCGGAGTTGGCGTCGGGTTATCGGCGAGATGGGCCGGCTGCTGATGGCGGCACAGTCCGACGCGGCCGAGCCGTACCTCGCCAATGCCCAGGCACTCGACCCGCGTGACCATCGATGGCCGTACTACCTGGCGCATCTCGCCCGGCGCAAGGGCGATCTGCCGAGGGCCGCGGCCCTGTTCGAGCGCACGCTCGAGCTGCAGCCGGACGAGATTGCCGCGGCGTTCTGGCTCGGCGACATCTATCTGGCCCAGGGAAATCCCGATGGCGCGCAGCGCCATTTCGCGGCTGTGCTCGAGCGGCAGCCCAGCTCGCTCTCCGCCCGCTACGGACTGGGACGGGCGGCACTGGCGAACCAGCAGTACCAGCGCGCCGTCGAGTACCTCGAAGACGTGCTGGTCGCGCGATCCGCAGGCGGCCGGCGCCCATTATCCGCTGTCGCTGGCGTACAGCGGGCTCGGTGACGCACGCAAAGCGGAGCTGCACCTGAAGCAGCGGCGCGAGCACGACATCCTGCCGGCGGATCCGTTGATGGTCGAGCTCGACGGCCTTCTTCAGAGCGCCCAGACTTACGAGACGCTTGGCATCCGCGCGCTCGATCAACAGGACTGGAGCGAGGCCGCCGCGCAGTTCCGGCGCGGTCTCGATCTCGAGCCCGAGAACGCCGCCCTGCGCCATCGGCTGGGCACGGCTCTCTACATGCGCGGCGAGCATGCGGCTGCCCGCGTGGAGTTCGAACGCGCTATCCGTGCCTCGCCCGGATTCGCGCGCGCCTACTACAGCCTCGGCGTCCTCGCTGCGGCGCAAGGCCAGCATGCTGAAGCTATCCAGTACTTTTCAACCGCGCTCCAACATGAAGCCGACTATGCGGAAGCACATCTCAGGCTGGCGGCCAGTCTTCGGGCGGTGCAACGACCCGGCGAATCGCTCGCGCACTACGAACGGGTGCTGGTGGCGAATCCCGCAAACGTCGACGCCCGCATGGGTCAGGCGTTGGCGCTGGTGCAGCTCCGTCGTTATCGTGACGCGCGCGATAAGTTGGCGGACGCGCTCAGGGCTTACCCGCACGAACGGGTCTTTACCCATGCGTTGGCCCGGCTCCTCGCAGCGGCTCCCGACGATCAGGTTCGAGACGGCCAGCGCGCGCTGACCCATGTTCAGGATCTGCTGCGGAATCAGCGGACGCCGGACGTGGGCGAGACAATGGCGATGGCGCTCGCCGAGCTTGGGCGCTACGGCGAAGCGATCGCGATCCAGAGGGACCTCATCGCCGGCGGCGAAAAGGCGGGAGCGCAGGACGTCGTGCGGCGCCTGAAGGACAACTTGCTGCGCTACGAGCGCGGCGAGCCGTGCCGCACGCCGTGGAGTGAGGAGGAGCTGCGCTGAAACTCAGGAACTCAGGAACTTAGGAACTCAGAACGGAAGACTCAGAACGACGCAACAGCAAACCATTCCTAAGAGCCTGTATCAAACCGCTGACGGCGAACGCTGATTGGTATCGGCCGCGAGGCCGATTCGATCGACACACAACCGGATTCGTAGCCACAACGGCGTCTCGCGCGACGGGCAGCGCTTCTTGCTGCTGAGAGAGGCCGGAGACGCGGGTACCGACGCGGCGCCACCTCAGATTGTCGTCGTCCTGAACTGGAGCGAAGAGCTGAAGCAGCTCGTGCCGGCGAACTGATCCCTTTCGCGCCCGCCCGCATCTGCCGACCGGAGTCTCAGTGCTCCGGATTACTCCCGTGTAGTCGCGATGGGTAGAGGAGCCCGCCCGGCCGTGGGGGCCAGATCGACCTATCGGCGTTAATCTACCGAGCCTGGTAGATGGCCGGCCGATAGCGCGGAAGCGGAATCGGCTTTCCGGACGCTTTCGCGGCGTCCAGCCAGATCTGCTTCGCCCGTTCGACCTCATTCAGCGCCTGCTCCGGCGTCGGGCCCAGCGCTGAGCAGGCTTCGAGATCCGGAATGTCCGCGACGTACGCTCCGTCCTCGTCGCTGTAGAAGATGTTGATGTGGTAGTCGCTCACGACCGATCCCCTAGCCTGAGATTGTATCGCTCAACCAGCCGTAGCACCTGGCGAACCTGGTACGGCTTGGCCTCCCCGCCAACGTCCTGAACATTCACGAGCTCCGAGATCGAGGGATGTTCGTAGATCCTGTGGCTTCCCGCCGTTCGCGTATTGGAGAACCCCAGCGCCTCCAGCAGTCGGCAGAAGTCGCCGAAGCTGACGTTCCGCAGGTCCCCCCGTGAGATTCGGGCGAGCAGTTTCCGAGGCTGCATCGAACTGCACCGAGTATACCGAGCCCTCAACTCGGGGGCGACCGCGCCCGAGGATGGATGGCGAGCGAGGCGGACAGCTGAGGCAAGACTCCCGCCTTGTCGCCGAGTGTCGAGCGACCAAGCGCGCGCTCGCGAGGCCTTCAGACGCTCATCCAGCCATTGCGCAGCGACTGCCGGCAAAGCGGACACAGCCGACGAGAGGAAAGGCTTCGGGGATGTCGGCCCATTCGTCATAACGAACGCGCAAACGACGGAATGGATTTGAGCCAAGGGAACGTCGGCTCGACAACCTGGCGCCGCAGTCCCAAGCCGGCACCTGTCTTCGTTCCTGAGTTTCTCAGCTTCTCAGTTCCTCAGCTCCGCCGCGGGCTCCAGGCGGAGCAAGGCTCCGTGCGTTTCGTCGGTGAGCAGGTAGAGCAGGCCGTCAGGCCCCTGCTTGACGTCGCGGATCCGCTGCTTCAGCTCGGTCAACAGCGATTCGCGGACCGTCGGCAGCCCCTTCGCGTTCAGCACGATGCGCTGCAGCAGCGTGCCACGCATCGCGCCGACGAAGATGTTGCCCTTCCAGCCCTTGAATGCATTGCCGGTGTAGAAGGCCAGACCGGACGGCGCGATCGACGGCACCCAGAACAGGAATGGCGGCTCCATGCCCGGGCCGGCATTGTCGGTGGTCAGCGGGCCCGACGAATCTCCGGTCGGATCGCCGTTGTAGGCGCGGCCATATGAGACCACGGGCCAGCCGTAGTTGCGGCCGGGCCGGACGATGTTGATCTCGTCGCCGCCCATCGGACCGTTCTCGTGCTCCCACGGCTCGCCGGTTTCGGGATGCAGCGCCAGGCCCAGGATGTTGCGAATTCCCAAGGCGTAGATTTCCGGGCGGTAAGTCGGGTTGCCGGCAAACGGATTGTCCGCCGCCGCACTGCCGTCGTCGTTCAACCGGAGCACTTTGCCGGCATGGCTCGAAGGCGACTGCGAGTCTTCGGGCTGCGCGGTGCCGGTGCGGCCGCGGATCGGGACGCCCACGGTCATGAAGATCTTGCCGTCGCGATCGAACACGATGCGCGACGCCGAGGGGGTTGCGCACCAGGCGTCGGCGATGAACAGGTCGCGCACGTCCTCGAGCGCGTATCCGCCGTTCCAGCGGGCGCGGCCGAGGACCGCCGTCGCGACGTCCTTCTCGCCGGCCTTCAGCTTGTAGTACGTGAAGTAGATCAGCCGATTGCGCTCGAACGCTGGATGCAGCGCGAGATCCTGGAGCCCCTTCAGCCGGAGATCGAGCACCTCCGGCATGCCGGCGATCGGCTGCGGGTCGACGGCCCCGTTACGGACGATGCGCAGCTTGCCTGCGCGCTCGGTGACGAGGATGCCGCCATCGGGCAGAAAGGCCATCCCGAAGGGGCGGTCCAATCCCTTGATCGGCACGACACGGAACGTGTGGGCCGTGCTGCGGAAGACCTGCGGTTCCGCCGCCAGCCGATCGGGATCGGTTGGCGCGGGCGCCTGCTGTGCGCCAGTGTTCACGGCGGTCATCAGCAGCGCAAGCCAGAGAAGCGACTTGAGGGTTCGGCGCTTCATCGTTCGCCCTCCGCCAGACCTTATAACACCTCCGACATGCAGCTCGCGCTGACTATTTGTTGCCGTGGGCAATGCGTCGGCGTAGCATGCTGACGCCACCAAGGTAGTGTCCGCCTTTAGGCGGACTTCGTGATGGTCCGGATGAAGCCGGACACTACGTTGACGCAAAAGGAGACGGAGACATGGCGGCTACGTTCAGCGGCGATCGCAGAGTGCTGGGCGCTCCTGCTCGGGTTCGTCTTTGCGGTCAGCATGGCCGTGATGGTGTTCGCTCAGAAGGCGCCGGGCGCGCTCGACGATCCGAACCAGTGGGTGATGCCGAATGCCAACCATTCCGGCTGGAACTACAGCCCGCTGAACCAGATCAACCTCAATAACGTCAAGAACCTGTCGGTGGCGTGGACCCTGCCGCTCGGCATCACCGACTCATTCGAGGCGTCCCCGCTGGTGATCGGCGACACGATGTACATCGTCACGCCGAAGCCCAATTACCTGTACGCGATCGATCTCAAACAGGACGGCGTGATCAAGTGGGAGTTCCGTCCCGACATGACGCCGGCGCAGAGAGACCTCGCGACCAAGCGCGCCTGCTGCGGCGCGCAGACCCGCGGTCTCGCGTACGCGAACGGCAAGATTTTCTACAACACGCTCGACGGCGTTGTCTACGCGCTGAACGCCGAAAACGGAAAGGTCGTCTGGAAAGTCGAGAATTCCAACCTCGCCATCTCCGAGACGATGAGCGCGATGCCGATGGTGATCAAAGACAAGGTCATCGTCGGCGTGATGGGCGGAGAACGGGGCGTCCGTGGTCACGTGAGCGCGTACAACATCGACACCGGCAACCTGCGCTGGCGCTACTACAGCATGGGCCCCAACAACGAGGTGGGCATCGGTGCGAAGTTCAAGCCGTTCTACGCCGACGACAAGGTCCCGAACCCGGCGCTCGATACCTGGTTCGGCGATTCCTGGCGCCGCGGCGGGGGCGCTGTGTGGGGTTGGTTCACCTTCGATCCGACGCTGAACATGTTCTACTACGGCACCAGCAACTGCAGTCCCTGGAATCCGGATTACAGGCGCGAATGGGGCAAAGTCGAGCTGGACGAGATCGGCGGCCTGATCGGCTACCGCAACAATTACTGCGCTTCGATCCTGGCTCGAGACGGCGACAGCGGCGAGCTGGTCTGGGCTTACAACCTTACGCCGCAAGATCAGTGGGACCTCGACGAGCCTGGCGCCAACATCCTGGTCGATCTTCAGATCGAGGGCCGGCAGCGCCGGGCGCTGGTGAAGCCGGCGCGCAACGGCTACTTCTACGTGTTCGACCGCCTGACCGGCGAGCTCATACGCGAGCCGTGGATGTTCAACAACAACGACCTGTTCAAAGGCGTCGACATGAGAACCGGCCGGCCGATGTACAAGCTCGACAAGATCAACTTCACTGACCTGGCGGACCGGCAGAAATACGTACCGGATGCGAAGGATGTAAATGTTGAATGGTGTCCGGGCATCGCGGCGAGGAATTGGCAGAACGACGCCTACTCTCCCAGGACCGGGCTCGTCTATACGCCGACGATCGATCGGTGCGGATCGCAAACGGTCATCAAGGGCCAGTACGTCCCGGGAGAGAACTACACGCTGCGCCGCGCCGGCGGTCCAGCGGGCGCCGGCGGTGCAGCTGCCGGCGGCGCAGCTGGCGCCGAGGCGACGCCGGCGGGCCCGGGCGCGGCTCAGGGCACCGCGGAATTGCAGGCCAACGATCCGGTCGCCGGCAAGAACGTGTGGACGATTTCCTGGGGAGCCCGAAACGAGACGCCTGTCATGGCCACCGGCGGCGACCTGCTCTTCCAGGGCGGTTCGGACAAGGGAGTGTTCCGCGCGATCGATGCGCGCAATGGAACGGTGGTCTGGACGTTCCGGACCGGAACCAACTTCCGCAACTCACCGATCACCTACATCGGGCCAGACGGCCGCCAATACGTCGCGGTGATCGCCAGTCAGGCGCCGACCGACGCGCCGGTGAGATTTGAAGACAAGCCCGAAGCAGAGGGTCGGTTCCGTCGCGCAGGCAGCATGCTCTATGTGTTCGCGTTGCCCGCCGGGGTCGCGAAGGCAGGCGCCTCGCGGCACTGAGTCGAGAGGCTATCTCAAGAACCAGCTGACATGCGCCGCGAGCGAGCGCGCGAGCGAGCCACGCGAACGGAGCGCGCCGGCGCAGCGGCGCGCGAGAGAGCGTGTCGGGGAGTCCGAGGGGCGAAGCCCCTCGGTTAAAGTCGAACCGCGCGGTGTGTCGACGATGACTCGAGCGAGGATACCGAAGAGCGCAGGCATTACCTGTTTCGTTTCAACGATTGTGCTCGGCGTTGCGGTGTCCGGGTTCGGCGGTCAAGGAACCGGGAAATCGATCCGTGACGGCGTATACACGAAGGCGCAGGCGGACCGGGGTGGGACGGCGTTCGCGGCGCGCTGCACGGCGTGTCACGGCGATCCCAAGTTCGCTCCGTCCGCGATTGACAACTACGACGGCACACCCGCAGCCGAGCTCTTTACTTTCATGAGCACGGCGATGCCGGAAGACAACCCGGGATCGCTCAAGCCCGAAGAGTACGCCGACATCCTGGCGTATTTCATCAGCTCGCGGGGACTGGCGCCCGGTGCCACGGACCTCCCCTCGGATACCGAGGCACTCAAGCAGATCCGGATCGAGAAGCCAGCGGAGGATCGCGGTCGATAAGCCCGCTTTCGAGATTTTCCGCGCGTTCTGTCAACGTTGGCTCAGGCATCGCCGGCTCCGGCCCAGGCGCCTGCGAGCACCGTGCCCGACCGGAGCGACGACGGGTGGCATCGTCGCACACTCTGTGCAACGCCGGCGAGGATGTCCGATGAAAGCCGGATGCTACGTTAGAGCGTTCTTCGATTGGGCGTGGTCGCTGCCTGACACGATCTTCAACCGCAAAGGATCGTTCGTTGCTGCGAGCTTGTGAAAACTGGTCTCGCTGCTAGCGCGTGGAAACAGCATTGAAGTCCGCGCTCCACTCGTGCGGCCCCCAGACGATCAGCAGCCGGCCGCGCTCGGCGCCGGTCGGTTCGAGGCCGATCGCGAAGGGGCGCGAGGGCGCGTGTCCCTCGGAGTGCTGCAGCGTGATCTCGGCGGCGTCGAATTTCGGGTCGTGCTGCGAGCCCCACGCATCGGGTTCGTGGTTGAACACCAGCTTCCATCCGGTTCCGGCGCGCTTCAGCCACAATCCGTACGATCCTGGTGAGTTGGGCACCTGGTTGCTGACCGCCACCTGTGTGGCGCCGAACCGCAGCGGCCGCTCGATCCGCAGGCGCGGCACGGAGGCCTCGCTGAGCATCACGACCGCGCCATCCCGTGTCGAGGCGAGCCGCGCGAAGTCGGGACCGTCGGCAGACAGACCGCGCGTGCGCGGCGTTCCGCCGCCCGCCGCCCGCTCGCCCGGCGCGAACGATCGCTGGAACGAGGCGCTGAGCCGATCGCCCGACGTCAGCACCATCGCCGTTTCGTTGCGCTGCGCCAGCAGGCGCGCGCGCGATAAGGCGCTCGTGTCCTCGTTGTGACTGCGGTTCACCGTGGTGTTCGGCCGCGAGTTCTCGGTGACACGCTGCGATCGCGGCGGCACCGTGATGACCACGTCTGTAGCTGCTTTGAACGCTCCCCAGCGCAAGAGGAGCCGGGCGCTCGACCCGAGTTCGGGCACGAGAGCCATCGTCAGACTGGGTGAGCTCGGGGCCGCCTCGCGTACGAGGGCGGTCTCGCCAACAGGAGCCGGACGATCACCTGCGGATTCGGGCGGGGCGATCTCGAGGTTCCAGCCGCCGGCTGCGGCTTTCAACCAGAGCTCGTGGCGGCTGTTGCCGCGCTCCGGCCGCTCGAGCGTGACGGTGCCGATACGAACAGCCGCGTTCGCTTCGATCGTGCCGACGCGAACGCGCGCGCCGGCAGGGCTCGAGGACAAAAGCGCGCGATGCGCCGGGTCGTCAGCGTCGAGCGACGGCGGAAATGACAGGGTTGTCGTGTAGCCGCCGAGCGACAGTTCCGAGCGCAACAGGCCATCGGGGGTGGCCTGGGCGCTCGCGCTCGACTGGCTGGTCGACCCGCTCGCTGCGATCAGCGGGACCATCGTTGCGACCGCGACGAGCAGGCGCCGCACGATCAATCCTGCTGGGCGGTGGTGGCAGCAGCGCCGCTGTCCAGCTCCGTGTAGCTGATGAACCCAAGCATCATCTCGTCCTGGGTCCGGGGTCCGTTCCGGATCGTCAGCTCCGGATTGAACTGGCGCTTCGCGCCCCGAGCCGGGGAATTGTCGTACCACATCTCGACGTCGATGCGGGTTCCCTTGGGAAGGAGCTTCGGCTCTCTGTACTTGTAAGTGACCTGCCAGGTCTGGTCGTACTTCGGCACGTTGAGGAGCACTTCCTTGCGCCCATCGGGGTAGGTCGCCGTGTAGCGTGCGGCAGTCGCGCGCAGGTGGGCGTGCGGCCAGTACGCGAGCATCAGCGTGTCCTTCTGCAGCGTTTCGGCCGCGCCGATCTTGTAGTTCACCTTGTGCGGCGGGATCTCGAAGCCGGTCGTCCCGATCGACTTGCTGCGGACTTTATGCTTGACCGGCTTGTCGGCGAAATAGAAGCCGATCTCCGCCTGGTTCCAGTATCCGGTCCCGACGCCCGGCTGCTTGTAGTAGTGCATGTTCATCGTGATCGTGGAGCCCTTCGCCAACTCCATCCCGAAGTCCGGCGGCAACAGCTGCGCCTCCGCGCCGCCGGCGATGCACCCGAGCGACAACCCCGCGGCCCCTTCGCCTTCCGCATCATCTGCGGGATTAGCAACGAAACCGGGCGGACGCACTCCACCGCACATGTGGTGGACGGTGTCCTTACCAGCCAGGTACGTGCCGGCGCGGAACTCCCACGCGCGAACGACCACGTCCCGCGGCAGCATGTCTTCGGTCAGCTTCGTGTGGAACGTCCCCTGAACGTCCTCGGCTTCGTCGCTCACGAAGTAGGGGTTTTCCATCTTGACGACGAGATCGGGCTTGCCGAGCGCGTAACCGTCGCTGGTTGCCACCGCGCCACGTGACGCCGCAGGAGCCTTGGACTGATCGCCCGCGACCGCGCCGCCATTAGCCCACGCGACGATGGTCTGGATCTGGCGCTCGCTCAGGCCGCGCTCGTTCGAGAAGACGCCCTTCGGCTCATCCGCGAACCACGGGGGCATCTCGCGATTCTCCACCTTGCGCGCAATCGCGCGCGCCCAGGGCCGTGTCTCCCCGTAGGTCATCAACGACATCGGCGCGACGAGGCTGCCGATATTCAACCCGGCCGGCTGGTGACACGAGACGCAGTTGTCGCGCAGGATTGGCGCGATGTGCTCGTAATACGTCACCCGTTCGTCGGCCGCGTATGAAGAGGGAGTCGTGGAAGCGGAGAGCGCAACGAGCAGACAGGCGGTTAGAGGCAACCACGGCTTCAGATGCATACCGGACCTCTTCTGGAAGGTGGGAGCACTTCCCGCCCTTCCGGTTCATGCGACGCGCTGACAGGTTATATTCAGGCGGTCGCCCGTGACTGTCAAGGACCAAGGAACCGTATGAGGAAGTCCCTGCCGACCCTAAAAGGGTCGGCCTACGGGCGAAGGGTCGGCCTATAACCTGAAGGGTCGGCCTGCACGATCCTGCTGATGGCTGCGGTCGGGTGTGCCGGTGAGCCGCCGCCCCTCGAGCGGGGCACCTTTCAGAGTCCGCTCGTACGACTCCAACAGCTCGTCGGCGGAAATGACCACTTGCACACTGACGAAGTCCGCTACCGCGAAACGGACGGACTCCTGTTTCACTGCAGCTACAACTTCGGCGTCATCGACGCGCGGGACCCGGCGCGGATGGTCTACCTGGCCCAGGAGCTGCGCCACCGCGTTCCAGGCGACCGTCGGCAGCCCGGATGCATTCATCTGGCCTGGGACGGTGACGCGGTTTACACCAGCCACCGCGGCAACATCGACAACCCGGCGTTTCTCTCGGGTTGGCTCCTTCATCGTGATCCAGCCACTCCGGAGAAGCTCACAACCGTGCAGTTGCCGGTCCTGCAGGAGCCAGGGGTCAGTTACGAGGGAATCGACACCGCCAGTGGCTTGATTTATGTGGCCCTGCGGCAGCACGGCCTCGGGATCTATCGCCGGACCGCATCAGGGTTCCTGCGCGTCGGAACGTTCGCGGGTCTCGAGAACGCGTGGGGGGTCCGCGTGCGCGGCAATACCGCGTTCGTGACCGACGGACTGGCGGGCCTCGCGATCGTCGACGTGACGGACCCGGCAGCGCCCGTACTGGTCGGGCGCGCCGCGATCGACGGCCAGGCGCGGGGTCTTGCGGTCGACGGCAATCACGCGTACGTCGCCGCCGGCTCGGCGGGGCTCGTCGTCGTCGACGTCTCGGATCTGCGCGCGCCGAAGCTTCAAGGCGCGGCCAGGGTTTCCGGCAGCGCGATCCGGGTCGATTACTCAAGCGGTCTGGCCTTTGTCGCCGCATGGAACGACGCGCGCGTTTACGACGTGTCGAACCCCGCGGCACCGCGATTCGTCGGCGCCGCGCGCATGATGCGCGATATCGGGCGTGAAGGGGACGGCCGGCCGGAAGTCACCTCGCGGACATTAGGGGTCGCGGCACACGGCGACGTGATGTTTGCGGGCAACTGGCACGTCATCCATTCCTTCCGTGTGCATGCAGATCGGCGCGCCCCGAGCCTCGTGTTACCGGAAGACGTCAACCTCGTCGACTTCGGACCGGTGGCGCCCGGCGCGCGCGTGCAAGTGCCGCTCGCCGTCCGCAACCAGGGCACGGCGCCGCTCACCATCGTCGACGCCGTCATCGACGATCCCGCGTTCAGCGTCGAACCACGAGCGCTGCGCGTGGCTGCTGGCGAGACCGCCACGTTCACGCTCGGCTACGAGCCGAAGTCCCCTGAAAAGGCGACTGCGCTGCTGCAGTTCTCCACTGACGATCCGGATAACCCGACGCGCCAGGGCTACCTGGTTGGGAACCAGCCCGGCCTCGGCGTCGGCAAGCGGTTTCCGGATGCGAGCGCCGCGCTGGTCGACGGTGGACGATGGGCGTCGACGGCATTGCAAGGCCATGTGGCCCTGCTCGCGTACTTCGCCACCTTTTGACCGGTGTGCAGTCTGGAGTTGCCAGACATCGAACAGCGGTTTTGGCGCAAGTACCGCGACCGCGGCCTGAAGGTCGTGGGACTGAATCCGGGCGGAAGGGGCGGGATCCGGGGCGCAGCGGCGACCGACGACATTGCCGGAGTGCAACGGTTCACCGACAAACTCGGGGTCACGTTTCCCGCGGGCGTCGAGGAAACCGGGAGCTACCTCCGGTTCGCGGAGAATTTCCGCGGCGCGAACCCGTTTCCCGTCGATGTGATCGTCGATCGCGACGGCACGATCGCCTATGTCGCCCGTGAGTACGATCCCGCGGCGATGGAAGCCGTGATCGAACGGCTGCTGGCGCACTCACCATGACGGCTGTTGTCCTGTTCGTGGTTTCCCTGTTCTGTTCCACAGCCGCCACCGCGGCGGAGCTCCAGGACCGCCCATCTCTCGTCGTCACGGGCGCTGACGCCGACGCGGGCAGCGGCACCCTGACGATCGCCGGCAGCGGCTTCGGGGGCCGTCCCTTCGTGACGTTCAACCTGATCCCGTTGACCGTGCGCGTCGCGATCGACACGCGCATCGTCGCTGCGGCGCCGATCGGGATCATGCCTCCGGGTCTGTACCTCCTGACCGTCAGCCGCGGACCTGCCCCGGGCGACACCGCATCGTTCGACGTGCCGTTGGGCGGCGGACCACCGTCGCCACCACCGGGCGCCGCACCTCGAACGGATTTATTCGGCTCGTCAGACGGCGTGGCAGCGAAGGTCGGCGATCGATCGATCGCGATCGCGGACGTCGATCGCGAGTGGCAGCGCACCGATCCCGGCAGCTACGTCGGCGTCGCGCGACGGATTCACGAGATGCGCCGCCGCGTCGCCGACAAGATGGTGGCCGACGACCTCCTCGCGCGGGAAGCCGCGGCGCGCGGAGTGTCGGTCGAGGCGCTGCTCGGCGAGGAGATCCCGAAACGCACCGTTCCGCTGCCCGATTCGGCGGTGCTGGCGCTCTACCAGCAGCTCGGGGACGATGCGCGCGGCGCATCGCTGGACCAGATGCGGCCGGCGCTGCGCGCGTGGCTGGCGCGGTTCACGGAGCCGGACCTCGCGCGGATGAACTACGTCGAGGAGCTGATGCGGGTGTCGACCCGGGCCGATGTGCTGTTGCCGCCGCCCCGAATCGAGGTGGCGTCGAGCGACGCCGATCCCTCGCTCGGATCCGCGTCCGCCACGGTGCAGATCGTCGCGTTCGGCGATTTGCGGAACGGCCGCTATGCTGCGTTCGCGCAAGCGTTCAACCGGGTGCGCGAGACCTTCGGCGACCGGGTGCGGGTCGTCTTCAAGCATCTGCCCGCGGGCGATCCGGAATCGCTCGCGGCGGCCGAAGCGGCCGCCTGTGCCCAGGCCCAGGCACCGGGAACGTTCTGGGCATTTCACGACCGGGTGATCGCGCAGTCCGGGCCGCTCGGCGCGACGCGCACCGCGGAGCTCGCCGCGGCTGCCGGCCTGGATCGCGCGGCGTTCGAGGCGTGTCGCGACAGCGGCCGCTTCCGGCGTGCGATCCATGACGCGCTCGAGGAGGCGCGCCGCTACGACATCACCGGTAGTCCGAGCTTCCTGGTCAACGGCCGCCTCGCGCCGGTCCCGCCGCCGTTCCTGCCGCCGTTCGAGTTCTTCACCCGGCTCATCGAGGAGGAGCTCGTCAGTCAGAAGCGGTGATTCAGCGCACGATTCCCTTCGCCTCGTCGATGGTGATGAGCTGGTTCGCGGCAACGTCGGAGAATGTCTGAGTGGCGCCTGACGGCCACGAAATCTCCAGGGTCGACACCGTGCGATCCTGCCCGAGCCCGAAGGTCAGGGCGAGCTCGCTCTGCGACGCGTAGCTCGATCCACTGCGCACCATCTGCCACTGACGGCCGGAGGCGCTGGTGATTCGCACGACGGCTCCGAGTCCGCTCCTGTTCGAGCGGGAACCGACCGTGCGCACGCGAAGCCAGTTGCGGCGGTTGCCGCCGTCGTTGCGGAAGAGGAATGCCGGACCGGCGAGCGTGGACACGGCAATATCGAGATCGCCATCGCCATCGAAGTCCGCATAGGCGGCGCCACGGCCCATGATCGGTTGGTTCAGCGCGGCGCCAAGCGACGGTGTCACGTTCTCGAACGTGCCGTCGCCGCGGTTGCGCAGCATCAGCGGCGGCTGGCTCACACGGGCGCGCGAGTCGCGCCCCTGCGATTCGTCGGTGCCGCCGTTGACCGCGAAGATATCGAGGAAGCCGTCCAGGTCGTAGTCGAGGAAGAAGACCGCCCACGTCACAGACAACAGGCTCGCGCGGCCGACCTCCGAGCGCGGCGCGACGTCGGCGAAGTGCGCGCCGTCGACGTTCCGATACAACCCGAGCATCTCGTTGGTGAAGTTGCCCACGACCAGATCGGGGAACCCTGAGCGATCGAAGTCGGCGCCATCCGCACCCATGTTCGCCCGCGCGCGGCCGTTCTCGCTGAGCGCCACTCCGGCCGGCACGCCGCCTTCCACGAAGCCGCCGCGGCGATCGTTCCGGAACAATCGCGCCGGCACCCGATCGCTGGCCACGAATACGTCGGGCCACCCATCCATGTCGTGGTCGAGAACGGCCACGCCCATCGCTTTGTCCACCGGCTCGCCGAGCCCGGCGGTCCGCGTCACGTCCTCGAAACGGCCGCTGCCGCGGTTCCGATAGAGCTTCGGCGCGCGCGGCCGGTAGGTGTCCGGACCGCAGTATCCGCGCGTCCCACCGCTGGTGCAATTCACCTCGCGCTCCGGCGACCACTCGACGTAGTTGCCGACGAACAGGTCGGCCAGGCCGTCGCGGTCGTAGTCGAGCCACGCGGCGCTGACGGCAAAATCGCTGTTGGTGATGCCGGCGGTTCGGGTGACGTCGACGAACCGTCCGCTGCCTGCATTGTGAAACAGCCGCCCGCCGTCGACGGACGTCAGGAACACATCGTCGCGGCCATCGTTGTCGTAATCGGCGACGCTGGCGCCGAGCGCGTACAGATCTGCTGCGGCCAGACCGCTGCCGGCCGAGACGTCCGTGAACGTCCCGTCGCGGTTGTTCCGATACAAGCCGTGGCGTGCGGCTCGGGAGGCGTTCACGAACAGCAGATCGGACCAGCGATCGCCGTCCACGTCCAGGACCGCCACCCCGCCGCCAAACAGCTCCGGATACAAAAACCGGCCGGATGCGCCGTTATCGTGGCGGAATCGAATGCCAACCGCCTCGGTGGCGTCGACAAAGGTGGGCGGCGGCGGCAGCTGCTGTGCGGCGGCGCTGAATCCAACCAGCACCAGGGACCATGCCGTTACCTTCGCTTTCTTGGATCTACCAGCCACTTGTCACCCAATTGTCACCCAGACTCTGCTTGACACACGTACGGGGTCTACGTAGATTGACGCTGCTGTAACGGAAAACAGTTACCCAGCAGCTGAATTTGGAGGAGGCGTCCTTGACCGCAGTGACCTCCCGGTGGCGCAAGAGCTTTGGCATCTGTTTGTTCACCGTGCTCGCAGTGTCGACGGCGGCTCCAGCGGTCTGGGCGCAGCAGGCATCCAGCATCGCCGGCGTCGTGCGAGACACCTCCGGCCTGGCCATGCCAGGCGTCACCGTCGAGGCATCCAGTCCCGCGCTGATCGAGAAGACGCGGACTGTCGTGACCGACGGCGAAGGTCGGTATCAGATCGTCGATCTGCGTCCAGGCGTCTACACGATTGTCTTCAGTCTCACCGGATTCTCTACGGTGCGGCGCGAGGGCGTCGAGCTGGGCAGCGGTTTCACGGCGCAAGTGAGTGTCGAGCTCCGCGTCGGCGCTCTGGAGGAATCCATCACGGTGACCGGCGCGGCACCGGTCGTCGATACTCAAAGCATCCGTCAACAGCAGACGATCAACTCGACCGAGCTCGATGCACTGCCGAGCGGGAACGTCGGCTTGCAGACGCTCGCCTATATCACGCCCGGTTTTGCGACGACGCTCGCAGACGTCGGCGGGACTCGCGATAGCTGGTCCGCGCAGGGCGCGTACACCTTCTATCACGGCAAGACCGGCACGCGCGCGTCGTTCGACGGCTTCCGCAACCAGTACTTCATCGGTGCGGCATCGGGCGTCGGTTACATCACCGACAGCGGCACGATCGAAGAGATGCAGCTCGAGACGAGCGGCATGGGCGCGGATGCGGGCTCGGGCAGCACCAATCTGAACGCCATACCACGGAGCGGGGGCAACAGCTATCGCACGACCGCTCGACGGCTACTTCTCGAACGGCGCGATGCAGGGCGAACAACCTGAACGACTACCTGCGCTCGTTCAACATCAACTCGGCCGCCGAAGTGGTGGACATCTATCGGATCGGCGCACAGTTCGGTGGGCCGATCATGCGCGACAAGGTGTGGTTCTTTGCGGCAGTTGGCCCGCTGGGGCTCGCGCGTCAATCAGCCAGGCGCGTACTTCAACCCGCTGCAAGGCATCGGCAATTCTGCGGCACGGACGCTGTTCTATCCCGGGCAGCCCGGAACGCCATACGCCAACGCGTCATACGACACTAGCCGCCCGGCGGCGGGTTTCGACTGGTATCGGACGCACTCGCTGCGGGCGACATGGCAAGTCGCCGAGCGGCACCGAATCGGCTGGTTCGGCGACATCCAGAAGTCGTGTCGCTGCACGACCGGCCCGTTCACCGGCGCGAACGCGATCGAGTCCGAGCGCGGATGGGACTGGTGGCCGGCCGGCGTCGTCCAGGGCACCTGGACCGCGCCGCTGACCAACCGGCTGCTGCTCGAGGCCGGGCTGTCATGGCAGACGACGAACTGGGTGAACTTCTCCGAGACCGGCGTAACGCGCGACGATCGCTCCATCGTCGAGCTGTCGACGAACTACCGCTATGGCGCGACGCAGTTCCTGACGGCGCCAATCGCCCGGACGGGTCGCTCCGCCGAGCGGTTCTCGGTCTCGTACGTGACCGGCAGCCACAACCTCAAGGTCGGCATCTCGGACGAGCAGGGATTCAACGACGAATCGCGAAGTGTCAACAACCCGGACGGCATCAACTGGGCCTTCAATCTCGGCCGCCCGGTTCGACTCGAGTACCTTGCGATGCCGTTCTATCAGCAGGAACGCCAGAACCACGAGATCGGGGTGTTCGCGCAGGACGCCTGGACGCTCGGTCGCATCACGATGAACCTGGGTCTGCGGTGGGACTACATCACGATGGGATTCCCGGCCGCCGACCTGCCCGCTGGCGACTATACGTGCCGCCGCGCCATGTCGACGAGCTCAGCGGCGTCCCGAAGTGGAGTGACATCAACCCGCGTGTCGGCGCGTCCATCGACGTGTTCGGCAACGGCCGGACCGCGGTCAAGGTGTCGTTCGGGCGGTACAACCAGCTGAGCCGCAGCGACATGACGCGGCGGTTCCACCCGTTCAGTTCGTCCGTCAGCACGGCGACTCGCGCGACTGGAACGACTTCGGGTCATGGGAGAACGGGGCATTCGTGCCTTACCCGGCTGGCGATCCCACGCGCCGGCAACTACATGCCGGACTGCAACGTCACGAATCTACAGCCGAACGGCGAATGCGGTCCGATGTCCGAGCCAGTTCTTCGGCCAGTTCATCCCGCTCGCCACGCAATATGACGACGCCGTCATCAAGGACAACCGCGACTTCCTGTGGGATTTCGTCGCGCAGGTGCAGCACGAGATCAGGCGCGGCCTATCGGTCGGCTTCGAGTACAACCGCAACTGGGACGGTACATTCCAGGTCATCGATAACCTCGCCCTCGGTCCGAACGACTTCGACGAGTTCTGCATCACGACACCGAACGACTCGCGCCTGCCGAACGCCGGGCAGGAACAATGCGGTCACTACGACGTCAAGCGATCGCTCGTCGGAACCGGCGTGAACCGTGTGACGACGTCCGACGCCTACGGCAAACAGCAACGGTACTGGGACGGGTTCAACATCAGCGCCAATGGGCGCCTGCCGCGCGGCGCCACCTTGGGGGGCGGCGTGGACTTCGGCCGCCAGGTCGACGATCACTGCTACACCGTCGATGTTCCCAACCAGCCCGCCGGCTTGACCGGCGCGCAGCTCGCCGGCGGGCCGTTCTGCAAGATCGTCACGTCGTGGGCGAACCTGCTCGACTTCCGCCTCCGCGGGAGTGCACCGCTGCCGTTCGACATGAGCGCCGGCTTCGTCTATCGCAACACCCCCGGCGCCGAAGTCAACGCCAACCTCACGCTCCAGCGTGGCTCGCCGCTCATCCGCTTCACGAACGGACGGCCGTCGTCCGACCTGAGTGCGGCGACGAAGACGATTCCGCTCTATACCCCGAATTCTGATCTACGGAGATCGATTCAATCAGCTCGACCTGGCGCTCAACAAGCGGTGGAACCTGGGCGTGACGCGGCTCACCACGAGTCTCGATCTCTATAACGCGCTGAACTCCTCGTCCGTGCAGCAGGTGGTCAGCGCGTTTGGCACTGCTCGCTGGACGGCGCCGACGCAGTTCCTGTCAGCGCGTCTGTTGCGGATCACCGCGTCGCTGACGTTTTAGGACTGGGTAGGCCGACTCTTTCAGGGTCGGCAATTCGTAACGGCGGCGCTTCTGCGCCGCCGTCGCTTCATCTCTAGGGGCCCTCATGCGGATCGTCGCGATCGTAGTGCTGGTTTCGATGTGCCATGTCCCGGCGGCGTTTGCCGGCGACACGTTGCGGCAGGCCGCCGTGCGCGCGGCCGACCAGTTGGCCGCGGCCGAGGCGGCAGCGGCGCGTGCGAACCGGACCGCTGCAGCCCCAACAGCCGCGGTTGTGAAGAAACCCGTTGCGAAGAATCCGAAAGCCAACTTCCAGCAGGCGGCGCGCGGGCTGGAAGGCAGCGGCATGGGTACTGCGCTGGAAGATCCTGATCGCCGGTGGCGTCGCGGCCGCACTCACCGGCATCATGCTGTCCATCGACGGCCAGGTCGAGGACAACACGCCCTCCACGAAGGGCGAGCGGACCAACGAACCGTTCTGAACCGGTTCAACCCGGTTATGCCTGCTTCAGGTTCTGGATCAGATCAACGCTGATCGCGCGACGGGCCGGGATCAGGAGGGCAGGGACCACGACCAGGAGCGTCAGGACGACGACGATCGCGTAGGGAAGCGCATCGCCAGGCGTGACGCCAAACAGCATCGAGGCCATCGCGTTCGCGAGGCCGATGGCGCCGATCAGTCCGAGACCGATCCCGAGCGTTGTCAGCCGCAACCCTTCGCTGACGACTTGCCACCCGATGTCGCCGCGCCGAGGCGCCAAGCGCCATCCGAACGGCGATCTCCGGCGCCCGCCGGCTGACGCTGAACGCCATCACGCCGTACAAGCCGGACGCGGCCAGCAGCAGCGCGACGGCGGCGAACGCCAGGAACAGCGAGTAAACGATGTTGTTGGACGACTGCTCGTCCGCGATCGCATCCACGACCGTCCGCAGCCGATACACGGCCAGTTCAGGGCCTGTCGCGTAAACGGCGCGACGCACGTCTTCGGTCAACGACGCGGGGTCGATCGCGCGCAGGATGACCGAATACTGCCGCTGCGGGTACTGAGCGTCGAGGAAATAGATGTGCGGAATCGGCCCCTGCTCCTCGTCCGGGTTCGCCGTGTCCGCGACGATGCCGATCACTCGCGCGGACCATCCAGAGCGCGGTCCTTCCGCGACCAGGCGGACCTGAGCCCCAATCGCGTCGGCGCCGTCGTCGCTCTTCCAGTAACGCCGCGCTGCTTCCCGGCTCACCACGGCGACAGGCTCGGTAGCGGCCTGATCCGAATCGGCGAATGAACGGCCGCGAAGCACCGGAATCCGAGCGACCTCGAAATATCGATGGCTCGCGACGCCGGTGCTGGCCCACGGCCGGTCCTCCGGGGTCGCGGGCGGATGTCCGGCGATCTCGAATGGCGACGTCGTCTCGAACTGAATGAGCGGGAGCGTGGTGACTGACGCGACACCCTGGACTCTTGGATCGCGCGACAGCGCGTCGAACAAACGCTCCCGGATGCGGCGAACCTCCTCGAGGTCCGGATACTTCCACGACGGTACGTCGAGTTGCCAGGTGAGCAGGCCGCCGGGCGTGAACCCTGGTTCGACATGAAGGATCGCCATCATCGTCTGCAGCGCGAAGCTGGCACCGCCGAGCAGCGCGACCGCCACCATGATCTGCGCCACGACGAGCGCGGCTCGCTGTCGCCCGGACCGGCCGCCGATGCTTCTCATGCCTCCGTCGGCGAGCGAAGCGCGCAGGTCCGCATTGAGCGTGCTGATTGCCGGGATCGTCGAGAACAGGATCGGCGTGAGCAACCCGAGGCCAATCGCGAACAGCAGCACGTTGGTGTCGATGGCGACCTGCTCGAAGATCGGCTCGGCGGATGCCGCCCGCATCAACCTCATCCCGGCGCCGCCGATCAGGAGACCAACGGCGGCACCGGTAACCCCGAGCAGCAGGGCCTCGGTGATCAGCTGGCGCGCGATTCGCAGCCTGGTCGCGCCGAGGGCCACTCGAACGGCCAGTTCCTGCCGGCGCGCCGTCAGGCGCGCGAGGAGCATGTTCGTCACGTTCGCGCAGGCCAGGAGCAGCAGCAATCCGACAATCGTGAGGAGGACGGCCAGGGCGACCCAGGTGTTCGGTCCCGCGATGGCCTCGCGCGTGGGGGTGACTCGCGCGCGCCAGTTGCGATTCGTATCAGGGTGCTCGCGTTCGAGCCGCTCGGCGACCGCCGCGACCTGGCCGTGGGCCTGCGCGAGCGTCGCATCGGGGAGCAGCCGGCCGGTGAGCTGCCACGATCGGTCGGCACGCGACTCCAAGGCAGGGGTGCCCTGAAAGGGCAGCCAGATATCGATCTCAGCCATGTCACCGAGCTCGATCCTGGGCGAGACGATGCCGACGATTGTGGAGGGTCGGCCATCGAGCGACAGCGATTGCCCGATCACCGGCGCGGATCCGAAGCGGCGCACCCAGTATCGATGGCTCAACACGACGACTGCCGGTGATCCCGGCTGCTCGTCGATCGTGGTGAGACCACGGCCCTGAAGCATCTGGACGCCCCACACGGCGAACAGATCGCCGACCACGACGCTGGCCGACACCCGCTCGGCCACGGTCCCTTGCTCGCTCAGCGTAAAGGTCCGCTCCTGACGCCCCGCAAGGCTCTCGAACGAGCCCACGCCGTCCTTGAACTCGGCGAACTCGGGGAGCGACGCCGGCCAGCGATCCATCGCATTCTGAGGATTGGTGAACATGATCCAGCCGAGCCGCTCCGGGCTGGCCAGGGGAAGCGGTTGGAGCACGAGGAGGTTCACGAAACTGAAGATGACGGTATTGGCGCCGATCGCCAGGGCCAGCGTGAGCACCGCTGCTGCCGCAAAGCCCGGCGCTTCGCGAATCAGCCGGACG
The DNA here is from genome assembly GCA_963825245.1 of uncultured Acidobacteriota bacterium. Taxonomy (GTDB): domain Bacteria; phylum Acidobacteriota; class Vicinamibacteria; order Vicinamibacterales; family CAVVIG01; genus CAVREM01. Next base: position 1,334,757 of record CAWGSJ010000001.1, on the reverse strand, counting down.
CCGTGTTTGAGATCCCCGAGCAGGCTGGTCACATCACGGTCTCGCAGGATGGACGCATGCGCGAGATATGACGAGTATCGAAGCGGCGAGGTTCACGTCGCGCGGGCATCATGCTACGCCCCTCGAGGTGGGCGCTCGCCGAATTCTTGTACGATAAGCGTCGATGGTAAGCGATTTCGACTCCCGTCTGAAGGCGTGGGAAGCGCGGATGGCCGCGAAGAGGGAAGAGGAGCGCCTGCGCGTCGACGAACCGCTCGCGCCGCCCCCGGCAAAAAATGCGCGCGACATTGCCCTCGGCGCGGCGACGACCATCCTGGTGTTTCCACCCGGCTTCGAGGTTCAGTACGATCACCACCTGGCGTTCACGCGCGCGTTGAAGGTCGCTGCCGTGTATCCCGCGTTGAAGGCGTACGGCCTGACCGCGCAGCCCGGCGGCAAGCCGGCGCCGCGGTTGATTCTCCTGACCGGAACGGTTCAGGAGGCACAGAAGCTGCCCGAGGCGTTCTATATGCGGGAAGCGGAAACGTTCGTGGCGCGTCAGCTGGGGGGCGACTGGAATGCGATCAACCCGGCAGCGTCGGTGGGGAACGTCGCGGATCCCGGCGGCCCGCCCGACCTGAAGTCGTTCGAGGCCGTGATGGCCGAGATCCGCGCCGGTCGCTTCGTGGTGTCGATCGAACTGTAGCGTCCGGCTTTAGCCGGACCTGGTGTCCGCCTGAAGGCGGACACTACTGCAGGACGTCGGGAGGTCCGCCTAAAGGCGGACCCTACGTACGTTATTGCCGGCCCTGCGTCGTTCCGGTCGCGTTCAGCTTGTCCTGCAGCCGCGACCCTTTCAGGATCCCCTCGAGGCCGTGGTTGCCTTCGTGGCACGCGTACTCGTACACGTCCTCGGCGCTCTTCATCATCGGCATCTGCACGGTCCACGGCTTCGTGAACGTCGTCGGATCCTCGATGGTCACGCGGTACAGTCAGCGTGTCGGCGTCGGTTCGCGAGAAGCGCTCGACGAGCTTCAGGTTCTCACCGGCGCCGCGGAAGTTCGTCTTGTCGGTAAAGTTGATCGTCTCGACGACGAGCGTGTCGCCCTCCCAGTGGCCGCGGGAGCTGCCGTGCCACTGCCGGATCTTGCTGTGCGGCCGGCCGTCGGTCGGGATGATTCGCGCCTCGTGAATCATCTCCTGCATGACCATCACGTAGTCCTTGGTCTGCACGATCTTGATGTTGTTGTTGTACGCGCCCGGCAGCATCGGCAGCGCGCGCGTGACGCAGCGTTCCCAGAGGCTCCGATCCTCCGGGTTGTCGGCGTCGGTCGTGATCGCCCGTCGCGCCTCGGTGCGCTGCGGCCTGGCGCTGCTGCGCCGCGGGAGTCAGCGCCGGGACGCGGCCGTCGGGCGGATCGACGACGAGCGACGTCTGCCGGCCGAGCACCTTGGTGCCGCGGTCCCACCAGAAGTCGTTGTAGGCGCGCGCGACGTCGGCGTTGGTGCCGGCGCCGTCGCGGCGATCCTGGTTCCTGTTCTGAACGGTCGTCTTCTCGAACTCGGCAAGCTCGTCGTCGGACGCGAACGTCGCCTTGCCGGCAAGTGCGTCGGGCCGTTCGAGCGGCGTCACCGTGGCGTAGCTCCAGATGCCCTGGAGATCGGGACGGCCATTCGGATCGCGCGGAATCGCGGATTTCGACTGGCCCGACGACGGGGGCCACCGTCAGCGCGACCATCGAACAGACCGCTGCGAGGCCGGCGGCAAGACTCAGGCGTCGACCGTTCATAAGCACCTCTCCCTGGACGTTTTACGCTTCGGCGCCGCCCCTGTCAACGGGTTCCCAGCCGTTTTTCGATCCGGGGATCCGGGACCAGCCACACTAGCGCCACCGCCACATACAGTGCATCAGAAAGCCACTGGTTGACGAAGGCCAGCACAATGGCCGAGATGTAAATCAACAACGAGGCTTTGCCCTTCACGTCTCCCCGCACGGCAGTCGCCAACCTGGATTTCGGCCCCTCGACGGCAATGATTCTTGTTTGCAGAATCGTGTAGGCAATCGCAGCGCCGAGCGTCACGACGCCGTAAGCAGCCGTAGGCACCGCGGCGGAATGGTTTTCCCCCATCCAGCCGGTGACGAAGGGAATCAGCGACAGCCAGAACAGCAAATGGAGGTTGGCCCACAGGATGCCCCCGGTGCTCTTCTCCATCAGGTGGAGCATGTGGTGATGGTTGTTCCAGTAGATGCCCAGCATCACGAAGCTGAGGACGTAGGTCAGGAAGATCGGCACCAGCGGACGGAGCGCCGCGAGATCGGCGCCGTGAGGGGTCTGGAGCTCGAGCACCATGATAGTGATCAGGATGGCGATGACGCCGTCGCTGAACGCCTCGAGCCGCGTCTTGTTCATCGGGCCGGGCCGAGCAGCACCGCGTTGATGAACAGGAGCTCCGACGCTTCCGTGAACGCGCGATAGTTCGGATCCTCCGCGAACGCGATCACGTGCCCCTGGCCGAGCGGCTGGTGAATCAGGTAGGCCTTCCGCGCCAGCTGGTCGCGCGCTTCGTCCCAGACGAGTCCGCTCGCGACCAGGCGGTCGCGATTCGCGTAGACGCCGACGTTGCGGCCGCGATCGAGCCGGATCGGCGTGAACACGCGCTGTCCTTCGACCAGCGCCTGCAGTTCTCCATCCTGGCCGGACGACAGCCAGTGTTCCTCATCGATCGTGACGCGCACGAGCGCGCCCGGTGTGTTCTCCGGCCGCTCGCGTTCGGGCTGGATCGACTTGTCGTAGTCGAACGGCGCCGGCGCGGCGCCTCCGCTGCTTCCCCCACCTGCCGTTCCCGCCCCGCCTGCCCCTCCCGTCCCTCCTGCCGTTCCCGCCCCTCCTGCCGTTCCCGCCCCTCCTGCCGTGCCTGCTCCTCCTGCCGTGCCTGCTCCCGCCGGTTCGCTCTCCGGCCGCCCGCCGCGCAGCTCGGTGCGCGTTTCGAGCAGGTTCACGCGCTCTCCGGCCGCCCAGCGCGATGCGTCGGCGATGGTGACGAGCGTGCCGCCGCCGCGAATCCAGTCGCGAAGCCGGCGCAGCGACTCCTCGCCAGCGAGCGGCGCGTAGGTTCCCGACGGCAGGACGATGACGTCGAAGTCGTGCAGCGCGACGCGCGCGATCGCAGAGAGCCGGACGGCGGTCACCGGAATGCCGAAGCGGCGCTCCAGCACGAAACGCGCCCAGCCGGCCGACTGCGCCTGTGCCGGCTCATCCCAGGCGAGCAGCACCCGCGGCGCCTTCATCGCCTCGACGCTCCCGCTGCCGAGCGAGATGCCTGAGTCCTGGTAGCCGCTGTCGACGGGTACGGCGGTGGCTTCGTGCCGCGCCAGGATCGGACCGAGCCTTGCTGCCAGATCGCTTGCCGTTGTCCGACACGCGAACGATGGCCGTGCCGATCGGGTACCTGCGGCCGCCGAGCGTGAAGGGGCGCCCCGCGTGCCGAATGCGGATTCCGGCGCGCAGCGCATCGGCAACGGCCGCCGCCGTCGCGCTGCCCCACGGCAGCAGGTAGCCCACCCGCGCCGCCGGGAGCGGCGCGCGTGGACGTTGTCGAATGCGGCCGACGGGGGTCGTTCGGGCCGACAGGGCCGATCCGCTCGTCACGATCTCGACGTCGTAGGCGAGCGGCAGGCTCCAGGCGGTGATGTCGTAGATCTCGTCGCCCAGTCGCATCCGCCGGCGGCGGTCCTGTTCCTTGACGAACGCTTCGTCCTGCGCCGTATGGGAGTCGAGCAGGTTCCTCAGCAGCCGTCCGGCCGGCTGCGCGTTCGACACCAGGTACGCGCCGGCTTCGATCGTCCGCGAGCCCACCCTGATCGCCTCGTCAGCGCGACGCACCTCGATTCCCTGCGTGGCGAGCGATCGGGCGAGCAGCCGCGCCCGCGACGGGTCGTGGCCCGGCACGATGACGTACTCGCGAACCGGGCCGCGTTCGCCCTCCGAGATGGCGCTGCGGCGGTACTCGAGGAACTCGCGCACGAGGCGCTCCCGGTGCCGTGCGGCAGTCGCCGCCGTCGTCAGCGCGGCCGTGAAGTGGTGGACGATGCGCGTCGCGATACGACAGGAGATCGCCGTCGCTCCGCTTCCAGACGAGGCCGCGCGGCGACGCCTGCTCGTAGGTCATGCCGATCGCGCCGTGAAAGATCGGCCACGACTCGCCGTAGCCCGGATAGAACTCGTCGTAGTTCTCGCGCACGAAGTACGCGAAGCCGCGCTCGTCGAATTTCGCCGCATTCGCGCGGCCGAACAGATCGAACGATTCGCGTCTGCGCCCGCGTGACGTGCGGGTTGATCGGGTGCGCCGGAGGGGCGAAGTAATAGCTCGAGTCGCCGCCCATCTCGTGCAGGTCGACGACGACGTGCGGAAACCAGTCGAGCATCGCGGCGATCCGGCCGCGCGTTTCAGGCTGCGACTGCGAGAACCAGTCGCGGTTCATGTCGAAGAGGTAATGGTTCGATCGCCCGCCGGGCCACGGCTCGTCGTGCTCGGCAGACAACGGATTCGAATCGGGCAACGCCGCCGCGCCCAGCAGGTTGTTGACGGTGAAGCGCGCCCGGCCGTCCGGGTTCTGCATCGGATCGATGACGACGATCGAGTCGCGCCGCACCAGCTCGACGTCGGGATCGTTCTGCGCCGCGAGCAGGTGATACGCCTCTGCGAGGGCGGCGTCCGACGACGAGATCTCGTTGCCGTGGACGCCGTGCATCAGCCACGTCACGGCGGGAAGGGTGCGCACCAGCCGGTCGGCGTCGGCGTCCGACAGGCCGCGCGGATCCGCGAGTCGGCGCAGGTCGGCTTTCACGGAATCGAGCGCCGCCAGGCGCGCCGGCGACGCGATCACGAACAGCCAGAACGGGCGCCCTTCCCACGAGCGCGCGTACTCGGTCAGGCGTGTCCGGTCGGGTGCGGCCTGGTTCAGCGCCCGCAGGTAGATCGGGATCTCTTCCGGCGTCGCTGATCTTCTCGCCGTAGTCGTGCCCGAGGACCTGCTTGATCGTCGGGATCTTCGGATCGTAGACGGCGCCCGGAGCGAGCTCCGCCGCCGGCGCTGCCGCCACCTGCAGCGCAAGCAGCCAGATTGCGAACATGGGAGATGATCTTAGCTGGATCCGCGTGGGAGTAGTGCGGACCTTTAGGTCCGCCGGAGGGGTGGCGGGCCTAAAGGCCCGCACTACCTGCGAGGCACCTTCACCGCCGCCGACTGCGACCGCTGCTCGCAATCGCCACGCGGACGTCGATCGAACGCCCTTCGCGCCACACACGAATCGCCGCGTGCGACCCGATCGGCGCGTCGGCGAGGAGCCGCATCAAATGCGACGGATCCGTGATCGTCTGCCCGTTCACCGCCGTGAGGATGTCGCCAGGCCGCAGTCCGCTGGCGTATGCCTCGGACGCGCGGCTCATTTCGACGATGAGCGCGCCGCTCGTGCCAGGCGCGTTGACTTCGCGAGCGTACGCCGGCGCGACGCTCTCGACGCGGATCCCGTCGATCGTCCCGCGGCGCACCTCGCCGTACTCCATCAGCGAATTGACGACCGAGTGGGCCAGGTTGCTCGGCACCGCGAAGCCGATCCCCTGGTAGCCGCCGCTCTGGCTGAAGATGCCGGTGTTGATGCCGATCAGTTCGCCGCGCGTGTTGACCAGCGCGCCGCCCGAGTTGCCGGGATTGATCGCGGCGTCGGTCTGGATGAAGTCTTCGTACTCGCTGAACCCGATGTTGGCGCGGCCCGTCGCGCTGATGATGCCGGCGGTGACCGTCTGGCTCAATTGAAACGGGCTGCCGATCGCGAGCACCCATTCGCCGACCTGCAGCTGGCTCGAGTCGCCCCACGGCACCACCGGCAGGCCCTTGACGTCGATCTTCAGGAGCGCGATGTCGGTCGGCGGATCGAGGCCGATGATCGTCCCGCGCACCTCGCGCTTGTCGGCGAGCGCGACCGTCACTTCGGGCAGCGACCGCAGGTTCTCGCCGATCACGTGGCTGTTCGTGACGACGTAGCCGTCGCTCGAGACGATGACACCCGAACCGAGGCTCAACGAGCGGCGGCTTCGGCCGCCGAACAGATCATCCTGATCGCCGAAGAAGTACTGGAAGAACGGGTCGTTGGCGAACGGCGACGTGCGGCGCTGCACGACCTGGACCGAAGAGATGTTGGCGACGCCCTTGACGGCCGCCGCGGCGACGCGTGTGAAATCCGGGCCCGGAGGCGGCGATCGGCGCCGGCGCTGCGGCCGCTGCGCTTCGACGGCGGCGGCAGCAGCCGTTGCGGCCGGCGCTGGTTCGGATCGCGGATGATGTCCCGGCCGCCGCTCGCGTCCGGCTGGTGACCGTCAACCCGCCGGCGAAGCCGAGCACGATCAGCAGGGCCGAGGCGATCAGCCGGTTCACGCCACGTCCACCCGCCGCGCGCCGCGGCCGCCAGCCTTCGGAAGCGTGATGGTGAGCAGTCCGTCCTTGAGGTCGGCCGTCACCGCCTCGATGTCGATCGGCTCGGGCAGCAGGAAGGCACGCGAGAAGCGGCCGTGCCCGCGTTCGACGCGGTGATACTGCTCGCACGGGACCTGGCCGGCCCGCTCGCCGCGGATGACGATGCGGCTCTCTTCGGCGTGGATTTCGATGTCGTCGCGGTTCAGCCCCGGGAGCTCCGCGGTGAGGACGAACGCGCCGCCCGTTTCGTACAGGTCGACCGGCGGCGTCCAGCCAGGTGCGTCGGTACCGACGATTTGACCGATCTGTTCCTGCAGCGCGAGCAGATCGCGGAGCGGATCCCATCGTGTAAAAGCCACGTTCTACAATCTAGCACGAGGCGACAGGCCGCGACCATATGTGCTACGATTGCAAGGATATACAGGCACGACGCGGCCTCGAGGACTAATCCGAATGAGTTCATCCGTACAAGCGACCCGGCTCAGGAAAGGCATGCTCATCAAGCTCGGCAACGACCTGTTCCGGATCCTGGATCTGCACCACCTGACGCCCGGCAACAAGCGCGCGCACATCCAGTGCCGCATGCGGAACATCCGGACGATGACGCTGGCCGACTACAAGTTCCGCGCCGAGGAAGACGTCGAACGGGCCACCCTCGACGAGCGCGAGATGCAGTATCTCTACAACGACAGCGACAACTACTACTTCATGGACACGTCGACCTACGAGCAGGTCCACATCTCGCAGGAGGCGCTCGGCGACTCGAAGAACTACCTCGTGGCCGACATGCTGATCCGGGTCGAGTTCTACGACATCGAACCGGTGGGCATCGAGTTGCCGCAGACCGTCGACCTGGTGGTCAAGGAGACCGTCCCCGGCATCAAGGGCGCGACCGCCAGCGCCCAGGTGAAGCCGGCCACGCTCGAAACCGGCGTGGTCGTCCAGGTGCCGCCGTTCGTCAACGAAGGCGACAAGATCCGCGTCAATACGGAAACCGGGGAATATCAGGGACGCGTGTGAAGTCAGAAGTCTGAAGTCAGAAGTCTGAAAAGAACTTCAGACCTCAGACTTCACACTTCAGAGTTCTATATGGATGTCCGGAAGCTGCCGCAGCACGGGTGGATAGAAGTCATCACCGGCAGCATGTTCAGCGGCAAGAGCGAGGAGCTGATCCGGCGGCTTCGCCGCGCGCAGATTGCCCGCCAGAAGGTCCAGATCTTCAAGCCCCTCGTCGATAACCGGTTCAGCGACGATCACATCGTCTCGCACAGCGACATGCGGATTGCCTCGACCGCGGTGCGCAGCTCGGACGAGCTGGCGCGTTCGGTGGACGACGACACCGAGGTCGTTGGGATCGACGAAGGGCAGTTCTTCGACCTGAATCTTCCGGCCGCCTGCAACATGCTGGCGGATCGCGGCAAGCGGGTGATCGTCGCCGGGCTCGACCAGGATTTCCTGGGCCGCCCGTTCGAGCCGATGCCCCAGTTGCTGGCGATCGCCGAGTACATCACCAAGACGCTCGCCATCTGCGTCGTGTGCGGCGACCCCGCCAACCATACGCAGCGGCTCGTCGCCAGCAGCGATCGCGTGCTGGTCGGCGCGAGCGGCGTCTACGAGGCGCGCTGCCGCCACTGCTTCGATCCGAAGCTCGCGACGACCGAACTCGGAAGTCTGAAGTCTGAAGGCTGATTTCCGAGTCCCGAGCCTCGAGCCCCGAGAGTTCACGCGTTGTCCCGTTCGTCATGCGCCTCGATGCCGAGGCCGACGCCCGAAAAATGGATCTCGTGGTCGGCGATCTTGTCGCGGAGCAGCCGCCGCACGGCTCCGTAGTGCTCAGGAGGCACGGCGAGGCGGCGGGCGAGGTTGCGCAGCCGTGAAATCACGATGAGCGACACGAAGTGCTCGCCCTCGCGCCAGCTCAGCCCGCCGACATCGTTGTATGGGATGAAGCCTGTATCGGACCAGATCCCGTCCGCGTAGAATCCGCGCCGGATGCGTCGGCTGAGCGGGATCAGGTAGCCGTAGTACATGAACATCATCGTCTCGCCGACAGCCTGCTGGCCCGAGACGATGATCTTGTAGAAGATCACGAGCCCGAGCACGACCGCCATCCCGAGCCCGAGCCCGTAGTAAGGCGGCTGGCGGGCGCGCCACACGAGGAGCGCCGTTGGCCGCCGCTTGCGGTAGCGCCTATAGTCGAGCACCAGCCGGGCGTTGGCGACGAGAAACCCCGCCCCGAGCACCAGGAGGGCCGCCGGGACCAACTGCTGCGCGTTCACGCTGACAATATTACGGAATAGTGGGTAGTCGGGAGTCAGTAGTCAGCAGTCGGTAGTCGGAGCCGTCCACAAGCCGCTTCAGGACCCGGCCGGTGACACCCCGTACAGCTCTGCACGGATTGGCCGATATGTAGGAGAACGACGGACAAAGGGTAGACTGACGGGACTCGGGCTCGACTGGGACTGTTGACTGACGACTGTTGACTGGCGACGTTATGGCTGCAAGAGCAACCTGGAAAGGCTACCTGAAGATCAGCCTGGTGAACATCCCGATCAAGGTGTTCCCGGCGACCGAGTCGGCTGGCGCCATCTCGTTCAACCAACTCCACGGCGAGTGCCAGACGCGTATCCAGCAGAAGCGCTGGTGTCCGCACTGCAACCGCGAAGTGCCGCACTCGGAGATCGTCAAGGGCTACGAGTTCGAGAAGGGCCGCTACGTCATCCTGTCCGAGGACGACTTCGAGAAGGTGCGCCCCGAGTCGACCCGCATCATCGACCTGGTGCAGTTTGCGGACGACTCGTCGATCGATCCGATGTTCGTCGACCGCGCCTACTACCTGGCCCCCGACGGTCCGGTGGCGGCGGATGCCTTCGCGGTGATGCGGGAAGGCATGAAGGGCAAGGTTGGCGTCGGCAAGCTCGCCCTGTACGGCCGCGAGTACCTGGTCGCCGTCAAGCCGCAGCAGCGCGGCATCGTGATGTACACCCTGCACCACGCGGCGGAGATTCGGGGCATCGACGCGGTGGACGAGCTGAACTCGGTGCCGGAAAAGGTCAAGCCGGAAGAAATCAAGCTCGCGAAGCAGGTGATCGAGACGTTCGAGGGGCCTCTCGACCTGAAGACTTACAAGGACGAGTACCGCGAAGGCCTCCAGCAGATCATCGACGCCAAGATCGCGGGCGAAGAGATCGTCGCGCCGCAGGTGGAGACGCCGCCGAAGGTCGTCAACCTGATGGACGCGCTGAAGAAGAGCCTCGACGCGGTCAGCGCGGGCAAGAAGAAGACGGCGAAGGCCGTCGCGCCCAAGGCGTCGACCCAGCCCGCCGCGAAACGGAAGCGGGCGTAGCGGTCTTCGGCAGGTTTCTCCGATAGAATCGCGCGCAGGAGGACACATGTCCGTCAGCGCGCAGCCCGCTCCTTACCCTTCATATCTTCTACGGGACTGGCGGCGGATTGCCGTCCAGATTGCTGCCGGTCTGGCCGCGCTCACCCGCGAGATGTCGTTCATCGAACATCTCGAGGAACTGCGGCGGCGGCTGATCTGGTCGGTCGTGTTCGTCGCCGCGGCGTTCGGCCTGTGCTGGATTGCCGCCGGCGACCTCCTGGAGTTTGCGAAGGCGCCGATCCTGGCGGCGAATTCTGCGGTCATGCTGACACTGTCGCGGCCGCAGGACATCGTCAGCCTGAACGTCAAGGTCACGCTCGTTGCGTCGCTGTTCCTGTCCGCCCCGTTCGTGCTGGCGCAGGCGTGGCTGTTCATCTCGCCCGGCCTCTATCCGCACGAGCGCCGGTACGCGGTGCCGTTCGTGCTGCTGGCGTCGATGCTGTTTCTGGCCGGCGGGGCGTTCGGCTACTACATCGCGTTCCCGACGGCGCTTCGCTTCCTGCTGGCGTGGATCGTCGAGTCGCACCTGACGCCGATCATCGATACGGTCGAGTACTTCGACCTGTTTTTCATGATTCTCGTCGCCTTCGGCCTGTCGTTTCAGATTCCGGCCATCGTCTTCGTGCTCAGCCGGATTGGTCTGGTGGACGCCCGCTTCCTGCTGGCGAAGCTGAAATACGCCGCGTTCGTGAGTGTGGTGATCGCCGCCGTCCTGACGCCCACCACGGATCCCGGCAATATGCTGCTGCTGGCTGGGCCGATGCTCGCGCTCTACTGCGCCGGGATCGTCGTCGCGTGGGTATTCGGGCGTCCGCGCGAAAACCGCGCTGAACAGAAAAACTGACGTTCGTCGTTCGCTTACTATCGAGTTCGTTCGTCGTTCGTCGGCGCCTCGACGAACGTCGAACGCCCGAACGGCAGCCCTCAGAGCAACTGTCTGACTATCCCGATGAGCCCTGGCCCGGTGGCCGTGGGATCACCGAGCCAATCCGGGGGCGTCAGCCAGACGAACGCCAGGATGGCAATGACCCACAGGTCGTAGGGGATCGTCGTGCGTTCGTCGGTCCAGAAGAAGGCGCGGTTGAAGAAACCGCGGAAGCCGTCGCGCTGCGGCATCGGCCGCCCGTTCAGCGCCAGGTAGGTGTAGTAGATCCGGTTCGCCACGGCCAGGATCGACAGTACCAGGATGACCCAGAGGACGGCCGCCATCCGATCGGTGAACGCCCCGATCATGAAGAGCACGATGCGCTCGGGCCGCTCCATGAAGCCGACCTTGCACTTCTCGACCAGCGACTCGGCGCGCGCGCGCGCGTAGCTGGTCATGATCGAGAAGGTCAGCGTCAGCGCCGCGATCAGCACGTAGTCGCTCCGGCCGAGCGACGAATACAAGTGGATCAGGCCGACCAGCAGCGCGAGGTCGGAAAACCGATCGAGCGTCGAGTCCCAGAACGCGCCGAACCTCGACTGGAGCTGCAGCCGGTGCGCGACCTTGCCGTCGATGAAGTCGAAGATATTGGCGACGATCATCACGAAACCGGCGAGGATGAAGCGATCGTGCGCCAGCGCCCAGGCCGCGCCGACGTTGATGATCACGCCGACCAGCGTCAGCGTGTTCGGGTGGATCTTGAGCGCGACACACGCATTGATGATGGCCCGCAGCGGGAACATGCAGATCGTCCCGATCAGGCCAGTGACGGTCACCGGCTGGCGCGGCCGGATGGCGTGCGGCGCGGGCTTCGGATGCGGAATCACTGCTAGTATGGAGGGTTCGAAACCACGAAAAAACGCGTCATAGTAACGTATGCCCATCCGCGAACTCAAGGATCAGATCGCCCGGCTGCCGGAGCAGCCCGGGGTGTATCTGTACTTCAACGCGGCGGGCGAGACCATTTATGTCGGCAAGGCACGCGCCTTGCGCGACCGGGTCCGCAACTACCTCGGCGCGTACGGCGCCGACGCGAAGACCGACGCCCTCCTGGACGAGGTCGCGCGACTCGAAGTGATCGTCACCGATTCGGTGGTCGAGGCGCTCGCGCTCGAGGACAGCCTGATCAAGCAGCGTACACCCAAGTACAACATCCGGCTGCGCGACGACAAGAACTATCCCTACCTGCAGCTCACGGCCACCGAGGCGTTTCCGCGGGTGCTGGTTGCCCGCCGGGTCGAGCGCGACGGCAATTTCTATGCGGGACCGTTCATGCCGGCGCGGTTCGCGCGCAAGACCATGGCGCTGACCCACCGGCTGTTCGGGATCCGGTCGTGCAACGAAGTGATTACCGGCAAGCGGGATCGACCCTGCCTCGAGTACGACATCAAGCGCTGCATCGCGCCGTGCGTCGACACCATCTGCACCGCGGCGGAGTACGGCCGCGCGGTCGCGCTCACCGAGCTGTTTCTCGAAGGGCGCAACGATGAGCTGCTGAAGACGCTGAAGGGCCGGATGATCGAGGCTTCAGAGGGCGAGCGCTACGAGGAAGCGGCGCAGCTCCGCGACGCGATGCGGACCGTCCAGACCCTGCACGACCGGCAGCAGAAGATGTCACGGACCGAGCTGGGCCACCGCGACGTCTTCGGCCTGAAGCTCGGACCGGCGGGGCTGGTCGTGCAGGTCTTCCAGGTGCGCAGCGGTCGCGTGGTGGAGCGGGTCGAACTCGGGACGGAGGCCGCCATCGTCGGCGCCACCGAGGGCGAAGTGCTCGAGGCCGCGATTCAGCAGTTCTACGAGCTCCGTGCGGCGCCGCCTGAGGTCCACGTGCCGGCCGAACCCGACAATCGCGACGCGCTCGAAACCTGGCTCGCCGACAGAAGCGGCCGGCGCGTCAAGATTCTCGTGCCGCAGCGCGGCGAGAAGCGCGGGTTGATTGATCTCGCGAACCGCAATGCGGCGCTTGCCTATCAGAACCGGTTCAACCAGGCGACCGCCGCCCAGTACGATGCGCTCGAGACGCTCCGCGCCGTCCTGGCGCTGCCCGCGGTGCCGCGCCGCATCGAATGCTTCGACATCTCCACCATCCAGGGCAGCGAGACCGTCGCGTCGATGGTCGTTTGCGAAGACGGGCGGATGAAGCGCTCGGAGTATCGAAAGTTCCGTATCCGGGGCTCGGGCCACCTTCGCCCTTCGGGCTTCGGTGCCCAACGACTCGGGATCCAGCGTTTGGACCTTCTCGCGCCGGATTCCGGGCTGCGACGCTCTGTTCTCAATACGCGCGAGCACAACGGTGCGAGCGCGTCGGGCGCGGGGGTGGGGCCCCGCGCAGTAAGTAATGACGATTTCGCCGCCATGCACGAAGTCGTCCTTCGCCGATACCGCAAGCTGCTCGAGGAAGGCGGACCTTTCCCCGATTTGATCCTGATCGACGGCGGCAAGGGCCAGCTGTCGGCGGCGTACGCGGCGCTCGAGGAGCTCGGGCTCGCGAATCTCGTCGCTGCCGGGATTGCGAAAAAGGAGGAGCTGCTCTACACGCGCGATCGCGACGAGCCGATCGCGCTGCCGCCGGCCGCCCCGGCGTTGCTGCTGCTGCAGCGGATTCGCGACGAGGCACATCGCTTCGCGGTGACGTTTCATCGACGCGCTCGTTCGATGCGCGACCTCCATTCGGAGCTCGATCACGTGCCAGGCATCGGGCCGCGGCGGCGGCGCACGCTGCTCAGGAAGTTTGGCAGCCTCGCCGGCGTCCGGCGCGCGACCCGCGAAGAGCTGGCGGCCGAAGTGGGGCCCAAAGTGGCCGATGCGGTCCTTGCGTTTTTCGCGGGCCGGCCGTAACCTCATTAATCTTGTCCGGCTTCGACATCGCCCAGATTGCAATCGGATTCACAGTCCTGTTGTTCTCGTTGACCGTCCATGAAATGGCGCACGCCTGGACCGCGGATCGTCTCGGCGATCCGACCGCGCGCATCCTCGGGCGCGTGACGCTCAACCCGATCGCCCATGCCGACCCGATCGGCACCGTGCTGTTTCCCCTGATTGCGATGGTGACCGGCGCGCCGTTGATTGGCTGGGCGAAGCCCGTGCCGGTGGATATCCGCCGGCTGCGGCATCGCGAGCGCGACTACATGCTGGTGGCGGCGGCCGGCCCGGCGAGCAATATCATCATGGCCGTGAGCGCCGCTGTCATTCTTGCCGCGATGCCGATCTCGCCGGTCGTCCTCGGCGAAACGAACGCGTCCGCGCCGCTGGCGGCATTTCTGACGAGGATGGTGGTGCTGAACGTGTTGTTGGCCGTGTTCAACATGCTGCCGATTCCGCCGCTCGACGGCGGGAACGTGCTCAGTGGGCTGTTGCCGCGCCATATCGCCGCGATGTTCGACCAGATTCGGCCCTACGGGTTCCTGCTGCTCTATGCGGTGATCCTGACCGACGCATTCGTCTATCTCGTCGCCCGGCCATCCAACTACTTGATCGATCTGCTCCTGTGATGTCATCGGCGGCCAGGCCGCGGGTCGTTTCGGGTATGCGGCCGACGGGACGGCTGCATGTCGGGCATCTCGTCGGCGCCCTGAGCAACTGGGTGCGGCTTCAGGACCAGTACGACTGCTTCTACTTCGTCGCCGACTGGCATGCCTTGACCAGCGAGTTCGCGAACACCGGCCCGCTCACCTCCTACGCCTACGACAATGTTGCCGACTGGATCGGCGCGGGACTCGACCCGGAGCGCAGCACGTTCTTCATCCAGTCGTTGATCCCCCAGCATGCCGAGCTCTCGCTCCTGCTCTCGATGGTCGTGCCGGTGCCGTGGCTCGAACGCGTTCCCACTTACAAGGAGCAGCAGGAGACCCTGAAGGACAAGGACTTGTCGTCGATCGGCTTTCTCGGCTATCCGCTGCTGCAGACGGCCGACGTGACCATGTACGATGCCCGCTTTGTGCCGGTCGGTGACGATCAGGTTGCGCATCTCGAGCTGTCGCGGGAAATCGTCCGGCGCTTCAACAACTTTTTCGGCGACGTCCTGGTCGAGCCCCAGCCGCTGCTGACGTCGGTCAGCCGCCTCCCCGGTCTCGACGGCGACAAGAAGATGAGCAAGAGCCTTGGCAACGCGATCGAGCTCTCGGACACGGCCGACGACGTCAAGAAGAAGGTGATGCGGATGTACACGGACCCCAAACGGGTCCGCGCCGATATCCCGGGCACGGTGGAGGGGAATCCAGTCTTCACGTACCACGACGCGTTCAACGCGAACAAGGAAGAAGTCGAGGATCTGAAAGCTCGTTATCGGGCGGGCAAGGTGGGCGACGTCGAGGTGAAGACCAAGCTCGCGGCTGCGCTGAACGCGCACCTCGAGCCGATCCGCCAGCGCCGTGCGGCCGTGCTCGCGAAGCCCGACCGTCTGAAAGAGATACTCTACGAAGGTTCGAAGCGCGCCCGGGCCGTCGCCGAACAGACGATGATGAGGGTGCGGGACTCGATGCGAATGGCGTACAAATGAGTCAACCGCAGAGGACACAGAGGACGCAGAGGAACAGACACACCCAGATTGAATCTCAGCGTCCTCTGCGTCCTCAGCGGTGAGAGTGATATGGATCAAACCCACGACTTCGAATCGTCGGCCGACGCGATGCCGGTCCACCTCGAACAGTTCGAAGGGCCGCTCGATCTGCTGCTCCACCTCATCAAGAAGCACGAGGTGAACATCTACGACATCCCGATCTCGCTCATCACCTCGCAGTACCTGGCGACGATCGAGCTGATGCAGGAGCTGGACCTGGACGTCGCCGGCGAGTTCCTGGTGATGGCGGCGTCGCTGATTCACATCAAGTCGAAGATGCTGCTCCCGCGCCCTGAAACCGCCGCAGGCGTCGAGGGTGACGAAGAAGATCCTCGCGACGCACTCGTGCGGAGGCTGCTCGAGCATCAGAAGTTCAAGGCCGCGGCCGAGCTGTTGCACGAGCGCGAGCAGGTGCGGGCGGCGCAGTGGGGACGTCCCGACGAGCGGATCGCGGCGATCACTGGCGACGAGTACGAGCCGGAGCTCGAAGTCGACCTGTTCAGCCTGCTCACCGCGTTCCAGGCCGTCGTCGAGCGCGCGAAGCACCGGCCCCAGGTCGTGCTTCCGCCGGAGCAGATCCCGGTCGAAGTGCGGATCGACCAGCTCCTGGCGCGGCTCTCCGAAACGGAAGCGTGCGGATTCGAAGACCTTTTCGCTGACGTCCACGAGCGGAGCGGCCTGATCGTGACGTTTCTCGCGCTGCTCGAGATGATCCGCCTGAAGCTGGTGCGCGTCTTCCAGGCCGGGAGCTTCGGCCCGATCCGCGTGTACAAGCGCGCCCGGCCGGCCGACGCGCCGCATCCGATTGGCGATCCGGAGACACATCGTGGCTGAGAACAAGGCGCCGGCAGGGCTGGAAGGGCAGGAGCGCCTGCGGCCCGCCTCCGCTCGCGAAGAAGACGAGCGAGCTACAGCGGGGCAGGCCCTTGCGCGCCGAAGCGCGGAGCGCGAAGGCGACCCAGCGCCATTGGAAAAAAGTGAGCCAGCTCCTCAGGTTTCCGCGGAGCTCAAGGCCATCATCGAGGCGCTGATTTTCGCGTCGCCCGATCCTCTGACGCCGAAGGCTATCTACAAGCTGCTCGACACCGAATCGAAAGACGACATCAAGGCGGCGGTCGAAGAGTTGAAGAAGGACTACGACCGCCCCGGCGGGCTCCAGTTCGTGGAGGTCGCGGGCGGCTACCAGATCGTCACCCGGCCCGATCTGCACGAATGGGTGCGGCGGCTGTTCCAGGAGCGATCGACGCAGAAGCTGTCGGTCCAGTCGCTCGAGACCCTTGCCGTCATCGCCTACAAGCAGCCCATTACGGCACTCGAGATCACCGAAGTGCGCGGCGTGAATACATCGGGCGTGCTCAACACGCTGCTCGAGCGGCACCTGATCAAGATCGTCGGCCGCAAGCAGGTGGTGGGCCGTCCGTTCCTGTACGCGACGACGAAGGAATTCCTGATTCGGTTCGGGCTCAACGACTTGAGCGATCTGCCCAGGGTCGAGGACATGGCGGAGGCGCTCGGGATCGAAGGCGGCACGCCGCCAGTGCTCGTCGAACGCACGGTACCCGACGAGCAGCTGCCCCTCGACGAGAGCGATAGCGAGATCGCCGTCGAACCTCCGAAGGTCCACTGATCCCGAAGGCCGAATGACTTGAACCCATTCGCGGAGGGGAGCACACTAAGTGCGCTCAGGAAAGGTGTTCGATGACTCAAGTGAGGCCAGCGCCTCGAGATCAGCGACAGCCCGCGCAGACTGGAACATCCGTCATCAAAGGACGTGTTCTCGCCGGCGATTCCGGTCGGCCGCTGCGCCGAGCGGTGATTACGGTGACGTCGCCGTGAGTCCGAACGGCTTTCCCGTTACAATCAGTCGGGGAGTGACGATGAAGCGCCTGCTGCTCGCCATCGGCATGATTGTCGCGGCGCTCGCGGCGCCTTCTTTCGCCCAGGCGCCGGGGTGGAAAGTGCCTCGAACTCCAGATGGACACCCGGACCTCCAGGGGACCTGGACCACCCAGACGTTCACTCCGCTGCAGCGGCCCAAGCGCTACGCCGGCCGGGAATTCCTGACCGAGGCCGAAGCCGATGAGCTGATCAAGCTGCTGGCGAAGGCGGGCGTCGATCCGCTGGCCACGAACATCTTCGGCGCGAGCGACGAGGAGCGGCTGAAGCGTGTCGATCAGACCGACGAGACGCACTACAACAACGCCGAGTGGCTCGCGACCGCGAAACCGAAGACGCTTTCAAGTCGCCGAACGTCGCTGATCTTCGATCCGCCCGACGGCCTCATTCCACCGCAGACCCCGGAAGGGCAGAAGCGGGCGGCGGCGCGCCGAGCGGTAGTCGGCTTCGACAGCTATGAAACGCGTCCCGCCCAGGAGCGCTGCATCGTGTGGACGCACGAGGGGCCGCCGATGATGCCGCCGCCCTACAACGATATCCTGCAGATCATGCAGATGCCCGGCTATGTGATCGTGTATCGCGAGCTGGCGACGGCGCCGCGCATCATCCCGATGGACAACCGGCCGCACCCCTCGGATCGCATTCGCACCTGGGCCGGCCATTCAGTCGGCCGCTGGGCGGGCGACACGCTCGTCGTCGACACGACGAACTTCAACGAGAAGGCGTCGATTCAGGGTTCCGGGCCCGACCTGCACGTGATCGAACGCTTCACCCGCGTGAGCGCCGACACGATCATGTACCGCGTGACACTCGAGGATCCGGGCACGTGGTCGAAGCCGTGGAGCGCCGAGATCCCGATGCTGGCGACCGACGGCCGGCTTTACGAATACGCGTGCCACGAAGGCAACTACGGCCTGGCCCACATCCTCAGCGGCGCGCGCTACGCCGACCGCGAAGCGCGGGATGGCGCGCCGACGCCGAACCGGTAGCGCCACGTTGCATCCGTGGCCGCGAGCCGGCCGCGTCTCGCAATCGATCGACTTCATCAGCCGTCAGCGCCCGCCACTGGCCCGGCTTCAGCCGATCGTCCCGAATCGGACCAATCGCCACCCGTCTCAGGCGATCGACGGGGTGGCCGATCGCCTCGCACATGTTCCTGACCTGGCGGTTCCGGCCTTCATGCAGTGTGATGCGTAGCGTGCTACTGGCATCGCTGCGCCTCACCGGCAGCAATTCGACCTGCGCCGGCGCCGTGCGGCGCCCTTCGATCGCGATGCCGCGGGCCAGGCGCTGGAGGTCGTGCCCGTCCGGCACGCCGAGCACGCGCGCCTCGTAGACCCGCTCGACGCCGTGGCTCGGATGCGTGAGACGCGCCGCCAGGTCGCCGTCATTGGTCAGAACGAGGAGACCCTCGGAGTCGAAGTCGAGGCGGCCAACGGGATAGATATATTCCCGGGCACCAACCAGATCGACCACGGTCGGCCGCTTCTGCGGATCCGACCGGGTCGTCACGTAGCCGCGCGGCTTGTTCAGCAGAAGATAGACGTGACGTTCCGGCAGGCGGATGCGACGACCATCGACGCGGATGTCGTCGGCCCCGGGATCGGCTTTCGTGCCCAGCTCGAGGACCGTTTTGCCGTTCACCGTGACCCTGCCGTCGAGCATCAATTGCTCGGATGCCCGGCGCGACGCCACTCCTGCCCGGGACAGAATCTTTTGCAATCGCTCCATTGATAAAAGGCAACCACGAAGACTCGAAAACGCGAAGAAGATTATTCTGGATAGCGGATGCGCAGCCTGGTTATCGCGATCGACGGTCCTTCGGGTGCCGGGAAGGGAACGGTGGCCAGGGCAGTTGCCTCACAACTGGGATATCGCCACGTCGACAGCGGTGCAATGTATCGCGGCGTCGGCTGGAAAGCGCTCCGCGACGACGTTCCGCTCGGCGACGAGGACGCCGTGGCCCGTCTCGCCGAGGCCTCAGTGATTCACGTTGGCCCCGACCGCGTGACCATCGACGGCGACGACGTCACCCGCGCGATCAGGACGCCGGAAATCGATCGGGCCGCCGCATCGGTCGCCCGCTTGCCCAAAGTGCGTGCGGTGCTCGTGGCGCGGCAGCGTGAGCTCGGCGAGAACGGGGGCATCGTGATGGAAGGGCGGGATATCGGCACCGTCGTGTTCCCGCACGCCGACGTGAAGATCTATCTTGACGCATCCGCGGAGGAGCGCGCCCGGCGGCGCGCTGCGGATCCCACTCACACAGGCGGGCCGACGGCCGTCGCCGAGGTGGCGACGCTTCTCACCGAGCGCGATCGGCTCGACTCTACGCGAACGACGTCGCCGCTCTATGCCGCTCCCGACGCGGTTGTCGTCGACACCACCGGCAAGCCGATTGAAGCTGTGGTGAAAGAAGTGCTCGAGGTAATCGAAGCAAGAAGCGTGTCGAGCCTCGAGCCACGAGCCCCGAGCCCCGAGTAGGTCACTTCCGCTCTTTGTAGTCCTCCGCCGACGCCGGATCCAGCTCCCACCGGTGCTTGTCGCGGTCGGCGACCTTGTCGCTCGCTCTCAGCTCCTCGTTGTCCTGGTACTCGACCCCGATGGCGCGGCCGATGTTGTCGACGACATCCTGGTCTGGTGTCGGATTGTCGCCGCCGGGCGCTTCGTCGCCGCTGAAATACGCCTGCTCGAGGTTAACGTCGACGTCGCCGCCCGTGATGCCCCGCGTCATCGAGCCATGCACCTGGCGGTCCTGCTCGAGCTCGGCTCTGCCGGTGCGTGCGGCCGAACCCCGGCGGTCCATGTTCAGCGACGAAGGCGGCGTTGGGATGGTGTCGTCGGCGTCGTCCAGGGTCCGGCGGGGCCGATCGAGACGGGGTGTCTTCCCAACGGGCGCGCTCGCGCGCGCGGCCGCCTTTCTCGCAGGCGCGCTCGCGCGGACGGCCGCCTTCTTTCGCCGAGCCGGCTTGCGCGCTGCTTTAGGCGCCGCCCTGCGTTTTGGCGCCTTCGACCGCATCGAGCGGCGGGCGTGGGCTTTTCTGGGCTTTCGCGACGTCTTCGCCTTCTTGCCGCCGCCCCTGGCCTTCCGTTTGGCCATTGTCCCGGCTCCTTGGGCAACCTTGACAGTGTTGCGATAAGTGTCGTACTCTCTGTTGCTTATCGGAATTCAGCTGACCGTGCAGTGCGAGTGCGAAACGTCGCGAAACGTCGCGCGCCCGTCCCGACGCCGCTGAACCCGAACCTGCGGGGCGTCGGCCCCCGCGACCCATCCGCCGACAATCGATCGACCCTGCGCGCCGGCTCAGTCACCTTACGGGCCAACGAGGGACGACACGAGGAGGACTAGGTAAGGCATGGCGAAGGTTGAAGACGAACACACTCCCGGTGCGGTCCGGGGCAGTGCAGGCACTCTGGACCGCGACGACCGAGCGGACCGCGGCGGGCTCAAGGCCCTGCGGCGGGACGACGACGAGCAGATCGACCCCACCGAGTTCGACAATCTCCTGAAGGCCTACGATAACAGCTTCCGGAATATCGCGGAAGGCGAGGTCGTCAAGGGGACGGTCCTCAAGGTGACGCCGTCGGAGGTGATCGTCGACGTCGGCTACAAGTCGGAAGGCATCATCCAGATCGGCGAGTTCCTGGACGAGACCGGCCAGGTCACGGTCGAGGCCGGCGACATCGTCGACGTGCTGCTCGAGCGGACCGAGGACCGCGACGGCTACGTCGTCCTGTCGCGGGAAAAAGCCGAGAAGATGAAGATCTGGGACGAGGTCGAGAAGGCCTACGCGGATCGCAAGGTCGTGATCGGCCGCGTCATCGAGCGGATCAAGGGCGGGCTGGCGGTCGACATCGGCGTCCGCGCGTTCCTGCCCGGCTCGCAGATCGACGTCCGTCCCGTGCGGAACCTCGACGCGCTGCGCGGCCAGGAGCTGCGGATGCGCGTGATCAAGGTCAACAAGAAGCGCGGCAACATCGTCCTCTCGCGCAAGGCGCTGCTCGAGGAAGAGAACGCCGAGAAGAAGAAGCACACCCTCGAGACGCTTGCCGAGGGCAAGGTGCTCAAGGGCGTCGTCAAGAACATCACCGACTACGGCGCGTTCATCGATCTCGGCGGCATCGACGGCCTGCTGCACATCACCGACATGTCGTGGGGGCGCGTCGGCCATCCGTCGGAGCTGTTCAAGGTCAACGACGAAATCGACGTGATCGTGCTCAAGTACGATCCGGCGACCGAACGGGTGTCGCTCGGGCACAAGCAGCTCATCACCGATCCATGGGCGAACGTGATGGATCGCTACCCGGTCGGGGCGCGCGTCGGCGGCAAGGTGGTCAGCCTCACCGACTACGGCGCGTTCGTCGAGCTCGAGTCGGGCGTCGAAGGCCTGATCCACGTGTCGGAGATGTCGTGGAGCAAGCGCGTCAAGCACCCGTCGAAGATCCTGAACGTCGGCGACACCGTCGATGCGATGGTGCTCGGCGTCGACCCGACCGCCCGTCGCATCTCGCTCGGCCTGAAGCAGGTCGAGAGCAATCCCTGGAACGATCTGGCCGACAAGTATCCGGTCGGCTCGCGCATCCAGGGCAAGGTGCGCAACCTGACGGAGTTCGGCGCGTTCGTCGAGGTCGAAGAGGACATCGACGGCCTGATCCACATCTCCGACATGTCGTGGAGCAAGCGCGTCAAGCACCCGTCCGAGATCCTGAAGAAGGGCGACGTGGTCGACGCGATGGTGCTCAACATCGACGCCGACAACCAGCGGCTGTCGCTGGGCCTGAAGCAGCTCGCCACCGATATCTGGGACGACTTCTTCGGCCGGCATCACGTCGGCGACACGATCGAGGGCAAGGTCGTACGGATGACGAACTTCGGCGCGTTCGTCGAGCTGGACGAAGGCATCGAAGGGCTGATTCACGTGTCGGAGTTCGACGACTACGCGGCAGGGCAAGGCCGAAGAGAAGATTGATCTGAAGGTGGGGGAGACCTACCCGATGAAGATCATCAAGCTCGCGCCCGAGGAGCGGAAGATCGGCCTCTCGATCCGCGCGATGAAGTCGGACGAGTTCCGCGCCGACTGGGAGAGCTACCAGGAGGGATCGGGCGACGGTACCGCGACGCTGGGAGATCATTTCAGAAATCGGTAATTAAGAATTTGGAATTAGGAATTAGGAATTCGTGGCAGCGGCGCGGCATTGAACACGCATTCCTAATTCCAAATCCATAATTCCTAATTGCGAGGATCCACCATGAATGGCGGCAGCATGACGAAGGCGGAGCTCGTGGAGGAAGTGTCACGGGTTTCCGATCTCACGAAGAAGCACTCCGAGGTCATCGTCGACACGGTCTTCAAGAGCATCATCGACGCGCTGCATCGCGGCGAGAAGATCGAGCTGCGGGGCTTCGGGAGCTTCCGTCTTCGCAAGCGCGAGCCGCGCAAGGGGCGCAATCCGAAAACCGGCGACAAGGTGGACGTCCCGCCGAAGAAAGTGCCGTACTTCAAACCGGGCAAGGAACTGAAAGAGCTCATCAACCGCGAGCCCGACGCGACGCCCTCGACCGGCCAGGTGCCGCCGGACGCTCTGGCGGTATAAAGCTCCGAAATTTACAATTTACAATTTGAAATTGTAAATTGTGGAACGCCTCTGGTCTCCCTGGAGACTCGCCTACGTGACCGGTAAGACCGGCGACAAGGAACGCTGCGTCTTCTGCGACGCGGCGGATCCCGCCCCCGACCCTTCCGGCCGCGACTCGCTCGTGCTGGTTCGCGGCGCACGCGCCTACGTCATCCTCAACCTCTATCCGTACAACAACGGCCACCTGATGGTCGTGCCGAACCGGCATGTGGCGTCGCTCGTCGAGACCAGTGCGGAGGAGCTCGCCGAAATGATGGCGTTCGCGCGCGACGCCGAGATCGCGCTCCACGAGGCGTACCAGCCGCAGGGGATCAACGTCGGGATCAATCTCGGGCGGCCCGCCGGCGCCGGCATCATCGATCACATTCACATTCACCTGGTGCCGCGCTGGACCGGCGATACGAACTTCATGTCGGTCATCGGCGGGACGCGTGTGCTGCCGGAGGACATGGGGGAGACGGTCGCGCGGCTGAAGCCGATCTTCGAGCGGCTCAAGGGAGATCGCGAACCCTCCATCACGCCAAAGACAATCAACGCAGAGCACGCAGAGCACGCAGAAAAGCCTTGACGACTCTGCGGTCTCAGCGAGCTCTGCGTTTGTCGTGAGTTATGGTTCTCGAGCTTTCTGCTGAACATGTCGCCTTCCGGAAGTCGATCGAGCAGTTCGCGCGCGAGGTAGTGGCGCCGCGGGCGGCGGCGATCGACGAGTCGGGCGAGTATCCGCTCGACGTGATTCGCGCCGCGGCCGGCCGCGGCCTGCTGGGAGCGACCCTGTCCCGCGAGTGGGGCGGGGCGGGCCTGGACTTTCTCCATTACGTCCTGGCGATCGAGGCGATCGCCGCGGCCAGCGCCACCGTCGCCGTATCGCTCGTCGTCCAGAACTCCCTCGTCGCCGACCTGATTGCCCACGCCGGCCGGACCGGCCAGAAAGAGCAGTGGCTCCGGAAGCTCGCATCCGGCGACGCGATCGGCGCCTTCGCGCTGTCGGAACCTGACGCGGGGACTGACGCCGCCAACCAGAAGACCAGCGCCGTGAAGGCTGGCGACAGCTACCGGATTTCCGGCCGCAAGGTGTGGGTCGCGAACGCCGACGTCGCGTCGGTGGCGATTGTCTTTGCGCGTACGCGTCCCGGGCAGCGCGGGAAAGGCATCACGGCGTTTCTGGTACCGATGGACACCCCAGGGATCACACGGATCGCCCGCGCCGATTCGCTCGGCGTTCGGGGGCTCGGCTGCATGGACCTGGAGTTCGACGTCACGGTGAACGAGGGACAGGTGCTCGGCTCGGTGGATCACGGGTTCCGCATTGCCATGTGGGCACTGGAGGGTGGGCGCATCGCGATTGCGGCGCAGGCGCTCGGGATCGGCGAAGCGGCCATCGCGGAGGCGATTGCCTACGCGAAGCGGCGCGAGACGTTCGGCCAGCCCATTGCCAACTACCAGGCGATTCAGTGGATGCTGGCCGACATCGCCACCGACCTCGAGGCGGCGCGGCTGCTCACCTGGAAGGCTGCCGCGGGCCGGATCTACCAGGAGCGCGGGGCCGTTGAAGCGGCGATGGCGAAGGTGGCGGCGTCCGAGGCGGCGCACAAGGCTGCCGACCGGGCGATGCAGATTCTCGCCTCGGCCGGGTATCGCCGCGGATCGCTGGCCGAGCGCCTGTTCCGAGACGTGCGCGCCGACGGAGATCTATCAGGGCACCTCGGAAGCGCAGCGGATGATTATTGCGAATGGCGTCCTTTCGCATGGTTAGGGCAGAGTAGAAGCGCCCGCGGCCATCCGAGCCCGAGCCACCTTCGCGCTTCGGTGCCCAAGGGACGTGCTTGTCCCCCGTAGCTCGTGTATGGTGGCAGCGAGCGAAGGGGGAGGGCCCCGCCGCCAGTGGAAAAAAGTTGGCCACCATGCTGAAGCCTCTCAGCCGCCGTGAATTCGCGAAAGCCGCAGGAGTGGGCGCTCTGGTCGCGTCGGCCGGCCCTGCCTTTGCCCAGGCTCCAGCTGTCCGCACGGGCGGCGTCAAGCCTGTCGTCATCGCGTCGGCCAACGGGAACCGCTTTCGGAACGGCGGCACGCAGACGGCGGTCGAAAAGGCGTTTGCGACGATGACCGCCGGGGCGGATGTCCTCGATGCGCTGATTGCCGGCGTCAACGTGAACGAGCTCGATCCCGAGGATACGAGCGTCGGCTACGGCGGCCTGCCGAACGCGGACGGCGTCGTCCAGCTGGATGCGTGCTGCATGCACGGGCCCCGGAAGCGCGCGGGCGGCGTCGCCAGCCTCGAGGGCGTCAGGACGCCGTCGAACGTGGCGCAGAAGGTGATGGACGTCACCGATCATCATCTGATCGTCGGCAGCGGTGCGCAGAGCTTCGCCCGAAGCCTGGGATTTACTATCGAAGGCGACCTGAACACGCCGCGTTCCCGCGAGCGGTGGCTCGAGTGGAAGCGCCGGATCGATCCCGACCACTACCTCGACCCCGCCAAACGGGCGCAGGCGTGGCACGAAGCTGGCCTGCAGATGGTGCGCGAGGGCTTGATCGATCCCGATCACTACTGGGGCACCATCAATTGCGACGCCGTCAACGCGCGCGGCGAGATTGGCGGCGTGACGACGACGAGCGGCCTGGCGTGGAAGATTCCGGGGCGCGTCGGCGACTCGCCAATTCTCGGCGCGGGGCTGTACGTCGACGGCGAAGTCGGCGCCGCCGGATCGACAGGCCGCGGCGAGGCGAATCTCTACAACCTGTGCTCGTTCCTGATCGTCGAGGAGATGCGGCGCGGCGCCCATCCGAAGGATGCGGCCATCACCGCACTCAGGCGCGTGCAGAAGAACACCGTCGAGAAGCGCCTCCTCAACTCGCGCGGACTGCCGAACTTCGGCCTGAACTTCTATGTGCTGAATGCGAAGGGCGAGTTCGCCGGCGTGTCGATGTACGCGTCGACGTTCGCGGCCTGTACTGAAAACGGCGCCGAAACGCGCGACACTGAGGCGCTCCTGCCGGGACGTTCCACCGAGTAGTGCGGGCCTTTAGGCCCGCGGAGATCTATCCGAGCACCTGTTTGGCGATCGTCTGCAGCTGCAGGTTGCTGGTGCCCTCGTAAATCTGTCCGATCTTTGCGTCACGGAACAGTTTCTCGACCGGGTAGTCCTTGACGAAGCCGTAGCCGCCGAACAGGTTGACCGCGAGCGACGTCACCCGCTCGGCGACTTCCGACGCGAACAGCTTGCTCATCGCCGCTTCCGTGAGGAAGGGCCGTCCCGCGTCGCGCAGGCGCGCCGCTTCGTAGACGGTCAGCCGCGCCGCATGGACGTCGGTCGCGGCGCGGGCCAGCTGGTGCTGGACCGCCTGGAATTCGGCGATCGGCTTGCCGAACTGTTTCCGGTCGCGCGTGTACTTCACGGTGTGATCGAGCGCCCCCTGGGCAAGGCCGACCATCTGCGCGCCGATCCCGATCCGCCCCTCGTTCAGCGTCTCGATCGCCACCTTGTACCCCTTGCCGACCTCGCCGAGGACGTTCGCCCGCGGCACGCGGCACTCCTCGAGCAGCAGCTCGCACGTGCTGCTCGCGCGGATGCCGAGCTTGTCTTCCTTCTTGCCGACCGAAAAGCCCGGACACCCGCGCTCGACGAGAAACGCCGTGATGCCGCGGTAGCCGGCCTCCGGATTGGCGTTCGCGAAGACGATGAACAGGTCGGCCTCGCCGGCGTTGGTGATCCATAGCTTCCGGCCGGTGAGCGCCCAGTGATCGCCGCGGTCAACGGCGCGGGTCGCCATCGCGAACGCGTCGCTGCCCGATCCGGCCTCGGACAGCGCGTAAGCACCCAGGACGCTGGTGGCGACCTTGGGAAGGTACCGGTGCTTGATGTCGTCGCTGCCGTACCGCATCAACGCGTTGATGAACAGTGTGTTCTGCACGTCGACGCACACGCCGATCGACGGGTCGACGCGGGAGAAGCGCCTCCACGGCCAGCACCGAGTGGAAGAAACTGGCGCCACCGCCGCCGAGCGCTTCGGGGATTTCGATCCCCATCACGCCGAGCCCGAAGAGCCGGTCGATCAAGGTGCGCGGGATCTTCGCCTGCTCATCCATCTGGCGGACCAGCGGGCGCACTTCGCGATCCGCGAACTCGTACATGCCGTCGTAAAACAGCCGCTCGTCATCCGAGAGGATGGTCAGCGGCGATCGGGCGACGTCGGTGATCTGCATGGGCCGCATTGTAGGTCTTGCCGTCGGCTTTTGCGTCTAAGATAGGGATCATGGCGGCTTTCCGAAGAGGCCTGGGCGCACTGCTCGCCTGCGCCGTCGTCGCGGCCGGCGTCACGCTCGTCGGCCAGCAGCAGCCGAATCAACCGGCCCCGCCCGCGTCCGGCCAACAGCCGGCGGCTGAGGCGCCTCAGCAGCCGACCTTCCGCGGCGGCATCAACTTCGTCCGGGTCGACGTCATCGCCAGCGCTCGCGACGGCACGATCATCTCCGACCTCAAGGCCGAGGACTTCGACGTTACTGAGGACGGCAAGCCCCAGAAGATCGAGACGTTCAAGTTCGTCGAGCTCGATGGCGGTCTCATGCAGAATCCGGGCGGGCCGCCGCCCCGGCAAATCCGCACCGACGCCGACGAAGAGGTCGAGGCTGCGCGCGACGACGTCAGGCTGTTCGCGTTCTTCCTCGACGACTACCACGTCCGCCGCGGATCGAGCCTGGCGAGCCGCCAGGAGATCGCCCGCTTCATCGAGACGCAGCTCGGTCCGACCGACATGGTCGCGATCATGTACCCGCTGCAGCCGATTGCCAGCATGCGGTTCACCCGCAACCACGACGCGATCCGCCGCGCAATCGAACAGTTCGTCGGCCGCAAGTTCGAGTACGAGCCGAAGAACGAGTTCGAGCAGAAGATCGCGTATTACCCGACTGAGACGGTCGAGAAAGTGCGCAACCAGATCTCGCTGTCGGCGATGGAGTCGCTCGTTTCGCACATGGGTGGGCTGAAGGAGGGGCGCAAGACGATGATCCTCGTCAGCGAGGGCTACAGCAACATGCTCCCGCCGCAGATGCGCAACCCGGTGGCGTCCGTGCCGGGCGTCGGCAACCCCGCGGCTCACGATCCGAACGCGGGCCGGGACGATCCGAACGAGTTCCGGGCTCAGGCGTTCTCGAGCTTCGACATGCAGGAGGACCTCCGCCGGATTTATCAGGCGGCGAACCGCAACAACGTCTCGATCTACGCCCTCGACCCGCGCGGTCTCGCCACGAACGAGTTCGACATCTCCGAGAACATCAACTCGAGCACCGATCGCACCTATCTCAACTCGACGATGGACACGCTGCGGATCATGGCGGAGCAGACCGACGGACGCGCGATCCTCAACCGCAACGATCTGACGCTCGCCATGAAGCAGATTGTGCGCGACGCGAGCGCCTACTACCTGCTTGGCTACAGCTCCGCGTCAGCCCCGACGGACGGCAAGTTCCACGAGATTAAGGTGCGTATCCGCCGGCCCGGCGTCCAGGTCCGGTCGCGCAAGGGATACTGGGCCGTCTCTCCGGCCGACGTCGAGCGGATGACGAAGGTGGCGACGACGCCGCCGGTGCCCAAGCCTGTACAGAACGCGCTCGCGTCGCTCGCCTATCCGACACGGATGCGAGTCATCCGCACCTGGATTGGCGCCGAGCGTGGGGAGAACGGAAAGACGCGCGTGACCTTCGTGTGGGAGGCAAACCGCGCCCCGGGGGCGCCCGCGCGCGACACCGAGCAGCCGGCGCGCGTGTCGGTGACCGCCGTCGGCACCGACGGCTCGCCGTATTTCCGCGGGCGCGTGCCGGCCACCGCGCCAAACTTGGGCGCTGCCGCCGCGCCGGCAGCCGCCGTAGCTGGCGCGCACGTGACCTTCGAAGCGCCGCCCGGTCCAATGCAGCTGCGGCTCTCCGTTGAGGGGGCCGACGCGCAAGTGCTGGACTCCGAGTCGCGCGAGGTGACGGTTCCGGATCTCGCGTCGACCTTATTCGGCACACCGGCGATCTATCGCGCCCGAACCGCTCGCGACATCCAGCAGTTCCGCGCCAACCGCGATCTGCCGCCCACCGCGGTCCGGGAATTCCAGCGTACCGATCGCCTGCTGATCCGTGTTCCAGCGTACGCCACCGGGGCAGTTGCGGCGAAGATCCTGAACCGAGCCGGACAGGCGATGTCCGAGGTACCGGTTGCGATGGAAGGCACCGACGCGGTCTTCGAGGTGCCTCTCGCCTCGATCCCGTCGGGCGAGTACATCCTCGAAATCAGCGCAGCGGGCAACGACCTGAAAGAGCTCGTCGCGTTCCGCATCTCGGGCTGACGTGCGCGCGGCGGCCTTCGCCCTCGCGTGCGCAGCCGCGGTCGCGGCAGGCGGCGGTGCGTCCGCCGCTTCGTCTCCGGCCATTCGCGTCGACGTCGTCGCCGAGGACCGCGCGGGCCGGCCCGTCGAGACCCTGACCGCCGCGGACTTCGAGGTCGTCGAGAACGGGGCCCGCAGGGACGTCTCCTCGGTGACCCTCATCAGGGCGAACGGCGCGCTCGAGCCTGGAACGGGCGCCCAGCCCATCGAGTCCGCGTCCAACGAACAGTCAGAGGCGGCGAAGGACGGAACGCGGCTCTTCGCGATCTTCCTCGACGACTATCACGTGACTCCCGGCGACGGCGCGGCGCAGGCGCGCACGGTGCTGGCCGGCTTTGTCGAACGGGCGCTCGGGCCGCGCGACCTGGTGCTCGTCGTCAAGCCGCTCGATTCGCTCCTGACGCTGCGCATGACGCGCGACCTGGATGCCGTCCGGCGCTCGATTGCGCAGTTCGAGGGACGCAAGGGGATCTACGAGCCGCGCTCCGCGCTCGAGGCGAGCATCACGGCCGGCAGCCGTGAGCGGGCGGATGCCGTTCGGGTTCAGGTGGTGACCTCAGCGCTGAACGCCATCGCGGCGCACCTCGGCGGGCTGAGCATCGCGCGGAAGTCGCTCATCGTCGTCAGCGAGGGGTTCCCCACGCCAGTCAGGCGTCGCGGCGAAGGCGCGCTGCCGACGGTCGACTCGGTGTTCCGCACCGCCAATCGCGGCGCCGTGTCGATCTCCTCGATCGATCCGCGTGGGCTGCTGCCCTCGAGGCCCGCGGATCCTCGCCCCGTCGATGGACCCTCGGCGGACCCGGATCAGGCGGCTGACGCCGACGTGCTCACCAGGCTCGCTGTCGAAACTGACGGCGTCGCGATGTTGACTGCAGCTGCCGTCAAGCCAGGGCTCGACAGGATCGTGCGCGAGATGGGCGCGCATTACCTCTTGACGCTGTCGGGACTGGACACTCCTGATGGCGGCCGGTTTCACGCCGTGGACGTGCGAGTGCGCCGCCCCGGAATTTCGGTCCGCGCGCGCAAGGGCTACTGGTCGCCGACGCCGGACGACCTGTTTCGTGCGTCCGAGGCGGACCGGGAGCGCGCGCCCGCGCCGCCGCCACCCCTTCCGCGGCGGGCAAGCCCTCTCATCCGGCCATGGTTTGGTGTGACGCGCGACGCCGAGGGCGCGTCGCGACTCAGCTTCGTCTGGGAGCCGGCCGATCGCGTGCCGGGTGAGCGCGGCCGTTCTGCAATGCCGGCGCGGATCCAGTTCAAAGCGATCGGGACGGACGGCCGCACGATCTACGAAGGCGCGGTGCGTCCCGCCGGTGCGCCGCTCGGGCCGCCGGATACACCAGCGGAGCTGGCGTTCTCGGCGCCGGCGGGACGGCTTCGCGTCGAGATGATGATTGAAGATGCGACGACGCGGGTGATCGACACGGATGTGCGGGACGTCGTCGTGCGGCCGCTTTCCGGGCCGGTCGTGATTGCGACGCCGCAGGTACTCCGGTCGCGGACCGCGCGCGAACACAGCCTGCTCGGCGGCAACCCTGCCGCCGTGCCGGTCGCCACACGTGTCTTCAGCCGCACGGAGCGGCTCTGGGTACGCGCCGGTGCGTACGCCGCCGACGGAGAGCCGAGGGTCGCCGCCCGGCTGCTGAACAGGGTCGGCGGCCAGATGCGGGTTCTCGACGTCGAGACCACGGCGATCGCCGACGTCTATCAGGTCGACGTCCCGCTCGCGGGCCTGGCGGCGGGCGAGTACTCGGTGCAGTTTTCGGCGGCCAGCGGGGCACGCGAAACGTCGGAGAGCGTCACCTTCCGCGTGACACCGTAGTAACCGAGGGGCTTCGCCCCTCGGACTCCCCCACACGCTCTCTCGCGCGCCCCGCCTTCGCGCCCACGAAGGCAAAGGCGCTTCGGTGGGCAGGCTGCGGCGCCGGCGCGCTTCCACCTGCGCTGAAGCTTTCTGGCCACATTCTCGACATCGTTGTCGATCCGGCATAGGCGCGGGCCTGCACGCTTGTCGCTTTCGCGGCGCCGTGTGCTCGGCGCAGGCGATTTCATTCGAAAAACGCTGCGTCGCTGAGCGGCGGTGCTTTTGCTCCGTCCGCGGCGCATGGCGCACCGGATCGGATGGCAGCTGGCGGCGATTCTTCTTCACGCCGTCGTCGTGACCGCCGAAGAAACGAGTCCCACGGCCATTCCTGTAACCGTTTCCATTCCCGGCGACCTGCGGCGCCACGTCGAGTCGATGCTGGCAATGTCCGCGACGTTCCGTGCGCAGTGCCGGCGGATCGCCGAGGCGCCTTCGCTGCGCGTGGTGATCCGCATCGATCCGGGGCTCGTCGAGCGCAGCTACCGTGCGCGGACGACGATTGCGCGCGCTCCGTCGGGCGAGATATTCGCGCGCGTCCACGTCAGCCCGCGGCTCAACCCGGTCGAATGGATTGCCCACGAGTTCGAGCATGTCATCGAGCAGCTCGACGGGCTGGACCTGCCCGCACTCGCCGCCGGTCACCAGGGCGTGTGGCTCTCGACGGACCAGATGTTCGAGACGACGCGCGCAATCCACGCCGGCCGCGCGGTCGCCGCCGAGACGCAGCGAGCGAGCCGGCGGCAGTCGTGGCGCGACAGGTTTGTAGAGTAGACCCCGCCGTTTCGACAAGAATGTAGGGTCACCGAGCGGACGCCGCAGCCGCGTTTCGGCAAAAATGGCCGGATTCTGGGGGGGTCGGGCGCCAGCAGACGGCGCGGTCGTGGAACTGTCTTTGCTTCCCTGGATGACGGACGTTCCCCGGATCCCTTATGCCGTCGAGCCTCGCGAAGTGGATGGAGCCAGAGCAAGCTCACGCCGGCGAGGTGCGGAAGCTCTCCAC
The DNA here is from genome assembly GCA_963825245.1 of uncultured Acidobacteriota bacterium. Classification (GTDB taxonomy): domain Bacteria; phylum Acidobacteriota; class Vicinamibacteria; order Vicinamibacterales; family CAVVIG01; genus CAVREM01. Next base: position 1,302,674 of record CAWGSJ010000001.1, on the reverse strand, counting down.
CCTCCTCGAAGCCTGCCAGGCCCTCTCGTCGACACTTGACTTGAAGCAGGCGCTGCACCGCGTGCTCGAAATCCTCGGCCGCCATCACGGCGCGCTGCGGAGCACCGTGGTGCTGCTGAACGATGAAAGCGGCGACGTCGAGGTGGAGGCGTCGGCGGGGGCGGTCACGCCCGGCAAGCGCGTGCGCTACCGGCTCGGCGAAGGGATTACCGGCCAGGTGGTCCAGAGCGGCAAGCCGATCGTCGTGCCGCGCGTGAGCCGCGAGCCGGCGTTCCTGAGCCGCGCCGCCGATCGGCCCGAGCTGGCGCAGCAGGAGCTCACCTACATCTCCGCGCCGATTTCGCTCGAAGGACGGACGGTCGGAGCGGTCGGCGTCGACCTTCGATACAAGGCCGACCGCGACTATCACCGCACCGTGAAGTTTCTTGGCGTGGTCGCCTCGATGATCGCACAGGCGGTCAAGGTGCATCGGCTGATCCGCGCCGATCGGCAGCGGCTGGTCGACGAGAACACGCACCTGCGCCTGGAGCTGAAGGAGCGCTACGACTTTTCGAATCTGATCGGCACGAGCGGGCCGATGCGGCAGGTCTACGAGCAGGTGTCGCAGGTGGCGCGCACCAACACGACGGTGCTGCTGCGAGGGGAGTCCGGAACGGGGAAGGAGCTGATCGCCCACGCCCTCCACTACAACTCGCCGCGCGCGCGCAAGCCGTTCATCAAGGTGAGCTGCGCTGCGCTGCCGCACGACCTGATCGAATCCGAGCTGTTCGGCTACGAAAAGGGAGCGTTCACCGGGGCGCACGCTGCGAAGAAAGGGCGATTCGAGCTCGCGCATGGCGGCACGCTGTTTCTCGACGAGATCGGCGAGTTGAACCTCGCGACCCAGATCAAGCTGCTGCGCGTGCTGCAGGAACGAGAGTTCGAGCGTCTGGGCGGCACCCAGCCGATCCGCGCCGACATCCGCCTCGTGGCCGCCACCAACAAGGACCTGGAGAAAGCCATTGCCGTGGGCGAGTTCCGCGAGGACCTCTTCTACCGGCTGAATGTCTTCGCGATCTTCGTCCCGCCGCTACGGGAGCGGAAGCCCGACATCCTGCTGTTGGCGGATCACTTCGTGGAGAAGTTCGCCCGCGAGCACGGCAAGGACGTGCGCCGCGTGGCCACGCCGGCGATCGACATGCTCATGAGCTACCACTGGCCGGGCAACGTTCGCGAACTGGCCAACGCCATCGAGCGCGGTGTGGTCGTCTGCGACGGCCCGGTCCTTCACGCCCACCACCTGCCGCCGACGTTGCAGACGGCCGAAGCGACCGGCACCGTATCGACACGCTCGCTGCGCGAGGTGCTCGAAGCGGTCGAGCGGGACGCCCTGCAGGACGCCCTCAAGAGCGCGCGCGGCAACCGTGCGAAAGCGGCGCGCCTGCTGTCGACCACCGAGCGGATCTTCAACTACCGCGTCCGCAAGCTGGGCGTCGACTGGCGACGGTTCAGAGACTGAGTCAGTAGTCAGCCCTACATTTTCGTTCGTCCAGTCGGCAGATCCAACAAATCTGTCAACTGACTACCGACTCCTCACTACCGACTACGCGTACATTCCCCTCAGTCGTGTGACTGTCGCGACCCGGTTGATCGCCACGACATAGGCAGCGGTCCGCATGTCGACCTTGTAACGCATTGCCGTCTGCAGCACGGCGTTGTACGCCTCGCACATCTTGGTCTCGAGACGCTCGTTGACCTCCTTCTCGGTCCAGAAGTACCCGTGGCGGTCCTGAACCCATTCGAAGTACGAGGTCGTGACGCCGCCGCCGTTCGCCAGGATGTCCGGGACGACGAAGACCCCCCGGTCGTGCAGGTGGCGATGGGCGTCCGGCGTCGTCGGGCCGTTTGCGCCTTCGACGAGGATTTTCGCGCGAATGCGGGGGGCATTGTCTTTCGTGATCTGGTTCTCGAGGGCGGCCGGGATCAGGATATCGACGTCCAGGCCGAAGAGGTCGTCGTTGCCGAGCGGCTCCCCGCCTGGGAAGCCGGCGACGGTCTTGTGCTGCCAGACGTGCTGGCCGAGCTTGGAGACGTCCAGCCCCTTCTCGTTGTAGACGCCGCCCTTCCAGTCGGTGACCGCCACGATCCGGGCCCCGAGCTCCGCGAGGAGCTCCGCGCTGATCGACCCGACGTTACCGAACCCCTGTACCGCAACGGTGGCGCCCTTGATGTCGATGCCAACGTGCCTGGCCGATTCCCGCGTCACGATCATCACGCCGCGCCCGGTTGCCTCGCGGCGCCCGAGCGAACCGCCGAGCTCGACCGGCTTCCCGGTGACGACGCCGGTTTCAGTGTGGCCAACGTGCATGCTGTAGGTGTCCATCACCCACGCCATCGTCTGCTCGTTGGTGTTGACGTCGGGGGCAGGGACGTCCTTCTCGGGACCGATGGCATCGATGATCTCCGCCACGTAGCGGCGCGTCAGCGCTTCGAGCTCGCGGCGCGACATGCGGGTCGGATCGCAGATGATGCCGCCCTTGCCGCCGCCGAAAGGGATGTGCGCCACCGCGCACTTCCACGTCATCCAGGCGGCGAGCGCGGTGACTTCGTCGAGGGTGACCCCCGGGTGATACCGGATGCCGCCTTTCGCCGGGCCGAGCGTGATGTTGTACTGCACGCGGTAGCCGGTGAACACTTCGATCTCGCCGTTGTCCATCTGGACGGGACACGAGACAGTGATCTGGCGCTTCGGATGCGTGAGGATTTTCCAGATGCCAGGCTCGAGGTTGAGCAGGCGGGCCGCGCCGTCGAACTCCTGAAGCATGGCCCCGAAGACCGATCCGTGTGTCGACATGACGCTCCTCAGGCCCGACGGCCCAATTCTGGAGCCTAGCACAACAGCCGCCGGCCCGCCTTCGCGCTGCGGCGGGCAAACAGCCGGTGTTCGAAGGTGGGATGGGTGTTCGGGCCACAGACGTGTCGTGTCATCATGGCCCATGAGTTTTTGTGAGCACTGTCAGGGGCAGCGGTTCGACCGCGCGCAGGTGCTGCGCAGGCTGCGTGCACTGCGGCGGCAGTGGCGCGCCGCGGGCCGGAGAGCGCGCTGTGAGGCGCTCGACGCGGCGATCCGCGAGCTGCGGCGCCTCGAGCTGCCGCACCTCGAGGGGCCGGACGACGACGTCGTGGATAGCGAGATCGTCCACTAATCTACCCGAGGGGCTTCGTCCCTCAGACTCCCCGACACGCTCGCGCGCTCGCTCGCTCGCGACGCAGTTGGTTTGTGGAATGCTCCTATCCGGCCGTGCGCCTACTTGCTACATCTCGGCTGCGGACCTGAAGGTCCGCACGACTCCAGGGGCGTCGATATAATGAAGCCGTGAAGACCGCGGAGAAGGCGGAGAAGGCTGAGAAGGCTCAGGCCGAGCGCGCCCAAGCGTTCACGACGATCTCCGGCCGACCCATCAAGGCGCTCTACGCGGCCGACGACGTCACCGGCGCCGATCCCGGGGAGCCGGGCCAGTTTCCTTACACGCGCGGCATCCACTCCAGCGGCTATCGCGGCAAGCTGTGGACGATGCGGCAGTTCTCGGGGTTTGGCACGCCCGAGGAAACGAACCGCCGCCTGAAGCAGCTGCTCGCCGCCGGAGGCACCGGCCTCAGCGTCGCCTTCGATCTGCCGACGCTGATGGGCCGCGATCCGGATCATCCGCTGTCACTCGGGGAAGTCGGCAAGTGCGGCGTCAACGTGACGTCGCTCGCCGACATGGAAGCGCTGTTCGACGGGATTCCGCTCGGGCAGGTCACCACGTCGATGACCATCAATTCGCCCGCGGCGATGATCTTCGCGATGTACCTGGTCGTCGCGGACAAGCAGGGTGTGGGCTGGCAGGCGCTCGCAGGGACGATTCAGAACGACATCCTGAAAGAGTTCATCGCGCAGAAGGAGTACATCTTCCCGCCGCGGCCGTCGATGCGGCTCATCACCGACATCTTCGGATTCTGCGCGCGCGAAGTGCCCCGCTGGAACACGATCTCGGTCAGCGGTTATCACATCCGCGAGGCGGGGGCGACGGCGCTGCAGGAACTCGCCTTTACCTTGCGCGACGGAATCGAGTACGTCCAGTGGGGGATTGACGCCGGGCTCCAGGTCGACGACTTCGTCCCGCGGATGTCTTTCTTCTTCAATGCTCACTGCGATTTCTTCGAGGAGATCGCCAAGTATCGCGCCGCCCGCAACCTCTGGGCGCGTACGATGCGAGACCGGTTCGGCGCCCGCAGCGAACGATCGTGGAAGATGCGGTTCCACAGCCAGACCGCCGGCGTCTCCCTGACAGCGCAGCAACCGTACAACAATGTGGTCCGCACCGCGCTGCAGGCGCTGTCGGCGGTGCTCGGCGGCACCAACTCGCTCCACACCAACTCGCTCGACGAGGCGCTGGCCCTGCCGACCGCCGAGGCCGCCACCCTCGCCTTGCGCACGCAGCAGATCCTGGCCCACGAAACGGGAGTGACCGCGATGGTCGATCCGCTCGGCGGCTCCTACTTCGTGGAGCGGTTGACCCGCGACATGGAGGAAGAGGCCCAGGGCATCTTCGACCAGATCGATCGGATGGGCGGCATGGTCGCGGCCATCGAGAACGGCTTCCCTCAGAAGGAGATCGCCGAGGCCTCCTACCGCTTCCAGCAGGCGGTCGAGCGCAAGGAGAAAATCATCGTCGGCGTGAACGGCTACGTCCAGGAGGACGATCCGCCGATCGAGATCCTGTACATCGACGAATCGGCGTCCGAGCGACAGCTGGCCAAGTTGGATCAACTGAAGAAGTCGCGCGATGGCGATCCGGTCCGCCGCTCGCTCGACGCGCTTCGCACTGCCGCGCGGGAAGGGGCCAACGTCATGCCGCCGATCCTCGAGGCGGTGCGCGCCTATGCGACTCTGGGCGAGATGTGCGACGCGCTGCGAGACGTGTGGGGCGAGTACGAGGAAGTGCCGGTCATCTGACGGTGAAATTTCGGATTAAGATTTCAGGTCTGATGCGCAAACTGCGAGTGATTATCGCCAAGCCGGGGCTCGACGGGCACGATCGGGGCGCGAAGGTGATTGCGCGGGCCCTTCGCGACGCCGGCATGGAAGTGATCTACACCGGCCTGCGCCAGACGCCTGAGCACATCGCGGCGGCGGCGCTGCAGGAAGACGCCGACGTGGTCGGGCTGTCGATCCTCTCGGGCGCCCACAACCACATCGCCCCGCAGTTGATGACGCTGCTCAAGGCGAAGGGCCTCGACGATGTGCTGGTGGTCATCGGCGGGATCATTCCGGACGTCGACGTGCCGAGGCTCAAGGAAATCGGCGTGAAGGGCATCTTCCTGCCGGGGACCCCGATGCAGGAGATCGTTGACTTCATCAACACCAATGCACGAGCGAGGGTTTGAGTCGGTAGTCGAGAGTCGGTAGTCGGTAAATTGAAGTCCGGGACCCGAGCATCCGATAACAGGACACGTGCCGCATACCCTGCTCCTGGCCGACGACAGCGTCACGATTCAGCGGGTCATCGAGCTGACCTTTGCCGATGAGGACGTTGAGGTGATGGCCGTCAGCGACGGCGAACAGGCCATTGCGGCGGTCGATCAGCGGACGCCAGACATCGTGCTGGCCGACGTCGGCATGCCGGGCCGGGATGGCTACGAGGTGGCCCAGCACATCAAGAACACGCCGCGTCTCGCGCACATCCCTGTCGTGCTGCTCACGGGCGCCTTCGAGCCGATTGACCAGGCCCGCGCGGCTGCCGTCGGCTGCGACGGGGTGCTCGCGAAGCCCTTCGAGCCGCAACTCGTCATCGGGCGTGTCAAGGAACTGCTCTCGCGGCGGCCGTCCGCACCGGTGCGCGCCGAGCCGGTCGCGTCGCCTGAGCTGCCCGCCCCTGCGCAGCCGAAAACTCACCGGCTGGTGAACGAAGAGTACTTCGAGGAGCTCGATCAGGCGTTCGCGACACTGACGTCGGTCCCGAAAAGCCCGGCACGCGATCGCGTGGCCGAGGACATTTCGAGCGACGCCATCGACTGGTTCTCGCGGCCCGCGCCGCACAACGCGCCGGCACCTGTCGCGATTGTTCCCCCGCAGGCCGCTCCGGCTGCGCCCGCGCCGCCGTCCGCCCCGGTCGCCCAATCCCAACCTGCGCCTGCGGCGTTCCCGCCGCTGGCCGATGCGTTCGCGGCGCTGCTCGAGGCCGAGCAGAAGTCACCGGCTGCGCTGGCGGCGCCCGTGTGGCCCGCGGCCGCTCCGCCGGCGATTGCGCCCTCCGACCTCGTCGACCAGGTCACGCGCCGCGTGCTCGAGCAGATGTCGGATCGAACCGTTCGTGAAACGGTAGCCGACATGGTCTCGCAGATCGCCGAGCGCCTCGTCCGCGAAGAGATCGAGCGCATCAAGAAAAGCATTTCGTAATACGATTTCCGGATGCCTCGTCCGTTGACCGTGCTGGATCCGGCACGCCTCCGGTTGCCCGACAAGCCTGCCCTGGAAGGCCTCGAAGCCAAGTGGATGGCGAGTTGGGAGTCGGGCGGCGTGTATCGGTTCGACCCGTCGCGGCCGCGCGGCGATGTGTACTCGATCGACACGCCGCCACCAACCGTGAGCGGGTCGCTCCACGTCGGTCACGTGTTCTCCTATACCCATACGGACCTCATCGCGCGCTTCCAGCGGATGCGCGGCCGGGCCGTGTTCTATCCGATGGGCTGGGATGACAACGGCCTGCCGACCGAGCGTCGCGTGCAGAACTACTACGGCGTACGGTGCGATCCGTCGCTGCCGTACGATCCGGGCTTCGTCCCGCCGGAGACACCCCCCAAGCCTCCAGTCTCGGTATCGCGTCCGAATTTCATCGAGCTGTGCAACCGGCTCACGGTGGAGGACGAAAAGGCGTTCGAGCGGTTGTGGAGGTTCCTGGGGCTGTCGGTCGACTGGTCGATGACCTACGCGACCATCGGCTCGCGGGCGCAGCGCGTGTCGCAGATCGCATTCCAGCGCATGCTGAAGGGCGGCCTGGCCTATCAGGTCGAAGCGCCAACGCTCTGGGACGTCGACTTCAAGACCGCGGTCGCGCAGGCGGAGCTGGAGGATCGAGAAGTCGCTGGTGCGTATCACCGCGTGAAGTTCGCTCTGACAGACGTGGCGTCCGGCGTAGTGTCCGGCTTTAGCCGGACCTCTGAGACCGTCGAGATTGAAACCACGCGTCCCGAACTCATCCCGGCGTGCGTCGCGCTCGTCGCCCACCCGGACGACGAACGATACCAGCCGCTTTTCGGACATGAGGTCATCACACCGCTCTTCGGCGCGCGGGTCACGGTGCGGCCGCATGCGCTGGCCGATCCGGCGAAGGGAACCGGCATCGCCATGATCTGCACCTTCGGCGACCTGACCGACGTGACGTGGTGGCGGGAGCTGAATCTGCCGGTCCGCCCGGTCATTCAGCAGGACGGCACGCTGCGCCGCGTGACCTGGGGCACGCCGGGCTGGGAGTCGGTCGCCGCTGATCGCGCGCAGCAGCAGTACGACGCCCTGGCGGGGCTTTCCGCGGCGAAAGCGCGCGGCGTCATCGTCGGTCAGTTGCAGGCGGCCGGCGACCTGGTGGGCGATCCGCGCCCGATCACGCACGCGGTGAAGTTCTACGAGAAAGGCGATCGGCCGCTCGAGATCATCACCAGCCGGCAATGGTTCATCAAGACGATGGCGTTTCGAGAGGCGCTGCTGGTGCGCGGGCGCGAGCTGCGCTGGCACCCGCCGTACATGCAGACGCGCTACGAGAACTGGACCAATGGCCTGAACGGCGACTGGTGCGTGAGCCGCCAGCGCTTCTTCGGCGTGCCGTTTCCGGTCTGGTATCCCATCACGGCCGACGGCCGGGTCGAATACGAACGGCCGATCACGCCGCCTGAAGAGCAGCTGCCGATCGATCCGTCGACCGACGTTCCGGCAGGCTACCAGGCGGGGCAGCGGGGCCAGCCTGGTGGATTCGTAGGCGATCCGGACATCATGGACACCTGGGCGACCTCGTCGGTGACGCCGCAGATCGTGTGCGGCTGGCCGGACGACCAGGAACTGTTCAAGCAAACGTTCCCGATGGACCTGAGGCCGCAGGCCCATGACATTATCCGGACCTGGCTCTTCGACACGGTCCTGCGGTCGCACCTCGAGCACGATTCGCTGCCGTGGAGCAACGCCGCCATTTCCGGGTTCGTGCTCGATCCGGACCGCAAGAAAATGTCGAAATCGAAGGGGAACGTCGTCACGCCGCTGGCGCTCCTCGAAGAGCACGGATCCGACGGCGTGCGCTACTGGGCCGCGAACGGCCGGCCGGGTACCGACACGGCGTTGGACCCGAACGAGATGCGAGTTGGCCGGCGGCTGGCGATCAAGCTGCTGAACGCGTCGCGGTTCGCGCTCGCGTCGACCGAGCCGCAAGGCGCGGTGACGGCCTCGGTCGACCGCGCCATGCTGCGGCGTCTCGCGCGGCTGGTAGACGAGGCGACCCGCGATCTCGAGGGGTACGACTACGCACGAGCGTTGCAGCGCAGCGAGGAGTTCTTCTGGCGCTTCTGCGACGACTACCTCGAGCTGGTCAAGGGGCGCAGGTACGGCGACCAGGGACCGGAGGCCGCCGCGTCGGCCAACTCGGCGCTGGTCGCGGCGTTGTCGGTGCTGCTGCGGCTCTTTGCGCCGTTTCTGCCGTTCGTGACCGAAGAAGTGTGGTCGTGGTGGCAGGAGGGTTCGATCCACACGTCGGAGTGGCCGACCGCCGGGGAGCTCGAACGCTTGATCGCTGACGATTCGCCCGCCTCGCAGGAGCGCGACCGGGAGATCTACGAACAGGCGACCGAGGTGCTCTTCGAAGTCCGCAAGCGGCGCTCCGAGGACAAGAAGCCCATCAAGGTTCCCATCACCGGCGTCGTCCTGCCGGACGTATTCCGCGCCCTCATCGCGATCCCGCAGGTCGAGGCCGACCTCAAATCGGCGCTTCGCGTCAAGGCATTCACCATCGCCGCGGCCGACGTGCGCGAAATCGTCGTGGAGGGATACGAGGCGGCGTGAAGCGGCTCGATCCGGCCGTCTATCGTGATCTCGTGCGCCGTGCCCTCGACGAGGACATCGGCACCGGGGACGTGACGACGGATGCGACGGTCGATCCCGCGCTGCGGGCCCGCGGCGTCTTCATCGTGAAGGCGCCCTGCGTGCTCGCCGGACTGGACGTGGCCGCCGAGACGTTTCGTCAAGTCGACGCGTCGGTCGCCATCGCCTGCCGCCGGCTCGACGGCGAACGCTGCGCGCCGGGAAACGAGATCGCGATCGTGACGGGCCCGGCGCGGGCGCTGCTCATGGCCGAGCGGACGGCGCTGAATTTCCTCCAGCGGCTGTCGGGGATCGCCACGCGGACACGCCAGTTTGTCGACGCCGCGGCCGGCCGCATCACGGTCCTCGACACGCGCAAGACGACGCCGACCTTCCGGGCACTGGAAAAATACGCTGTGGCCGCCGGCGGCGGGACGAACCATCGCGCCGGTCTCTACGACGCGATTCTCATCAAGGACAATCACATCCGGCTCGCCGGCGGCGTTGAGGCGGCCGTCACCCGCACGCGCCGCCAGAACCCGGGCCTGCGGGTCGAGGTCGAGGCGCAGAGCCTGACCCAGGTCGATGAAGCGTTGGCGGCTGGCGCAGAGATCATCCTCGCCGACAATCTGAGCACGGTCGACATTCGCGAGACCGTCCGCCGCGCCGCGGGACGCGCCAAGGTGGAGATTTCTGGTGGCGTGACGCTCGAGCGGATCCCGGAACTGCGAGAGACCGGCGCCGACTTCGTGTCGGTCGGCGCTCTAACCCATTCGGCGCCCGCCGTGGACATCAGCTTTGAGATCGAGCCGATCTGACACGGCGCTGCCGCCGGAGCTCGACGAAGCGCTCGAGCGCGCACGCGACCGACTGGGATCGCTGGCCGTGCGTGTCCTGTATTTCACGACGATTGGCTCGACCAACGACGTCGCGGCGTCGCTGGCCGCCGAGCCTGGATCGTTCGGCACGGTCGTCATTGCGGATGCCCAGACGGCCGGCCGCGGGCGCCGCGGCCGCACCTGGTTTTCTCCCGCCGGCAGCGGCCTCTACGTTTCGGTGATCCTGTCGCCCTCGCGTGCGGTGTCCGACCCGGACAGGGCGACCACGCTGCTCACGCTTGCCGCCGGGCGTCGCGCTCGCCGAAGGGGTTGAGCGCGCCACGGGCCTGTCGCCCGCCATCAAGTGGCCGAACGACCTGCTGGTCGCGCGGCGCAAGCTCGCTGGGATTCTTGCAGAGGCTCTCGGCGACGTGGTGGTCCTGGGATACGGCATCAACGTCGGCCCGATGGCGTATCCCCCGGAGCTTCGCGACCGCGCGACGTCGCTCGAGACGGAGCTCGGACGTCCGATCGATCGCGCCGTGGTCGCCGTCGAGACGCTCGCCGCGCTGGCGTCGCGCTACGACGACCTCGTCAGCGGCCGTTTCGATGCTATTCTCGACGCGTGGCGGCGCCGCTCCCCGACGCATCGCGGCGCGCGCGTTGTCTGGGATACGCCCGCCGGTCCGCAATCCGGCATCACTGATGGTATTGACGCGGTCGGTGCCTTGCTGGTCAGGGTGTCCGATCGGGTCGAGCGGATCGTGGCGGGCGAAGTGCGCTGGATCTGACGGGCTCTCATGCTGCTCGCCATCGACGTCGGCAATACCAACATCGTGCTGGGCGTGTTCGACAACGGCCGGCTGATCCACAGCTGGCGGCTGCAGACGATGCGCGAACGGACGTCGGACGAGCTCGGGCTGCTCGTCGACGGGTTGTTCGCCCATCGGGGCCTCAGTCCATCGAGCGTCACGGGCGTCATCCTCGGCTCGGTCGTGCCGCCGTTGACCGCCACCGTCTGGGCGATGGTCAAGCGCTACTTCGACCGCGATCCGTTGATCGTCGATCCGCGCAAGGCCGGGATGCCGATTCTCTACGAGAACCCCGACGAGGTCGGCGCCGACCGGATTCTCAACGCGATTGCCGCCTACGAGATGTTCGGACGCGAGGCGCGGCGGCCGCTCGTCGTCTGCGATTTCGGCACGGCCACCACGCTCGACGCGGTCACGGCGAAGGGCGAGTATCTGGGCGGCGCGATCTGCCCTGGCGTGACCATCTCCGCCGACGCGCTGTTTCAGCGGGCGGCGCGCCTGCCGCGCGTCGACGTGCGCAAGCCGCCCACGGTGATCGGACGGACCACGGTCGGCGCGATGCAGTCGGGCCTGTTCTACGGGTACGTCGAGATGGTCGGGGGGCTGATGCGGCGCATGAGCGCCGAGCTGGGCGGCAACGCGTTGTGCGTGGCGACGGGCGGCCTGGCCGCGACCATCGCGAGCGAGATTCCTGCCATCGAACAGGTGGACCTCGACCTGACCCTGCGTGGGCTGAGAATGGTGTGGGAACGGAACCAGTCGATTACTGCCGCGAGATAGAAGCCTACCTCTGTCGGAAGAACGACGGACATCTCATCCGCGTGGTCGGCCCGTCGTTCGATCTCGTCTCGGGCTGGGAGGCGGAGGGCATCCCGCTCAAGATCGCCTTCCAGGGCATCGATCGCTACGTCGAGCGCTACTATCGCAAGGGACCACGCCGCCGGCCGGTGCGGATCGACTTCTGCGACGCCGACGTGCGCGACGTCTTCGACGAGTGGCGGCGAGCGGTCGGCCTGGCCAGGCCGCCGGCCGACGAACCCGCGGCGCACGCCGCGTCTCGCACGGCCTCGCTGCCGCTGCACCTCGAGCGGGCGTCGCTGCGGCTGACCACGGCGCGCGCGACCGGGGCGATCGGCGCCGAAGCCGACGCGGTGATCGATCGCCTGGCTCAGGAGCTCGACGCCGCCCGCGCGGCGGCGAACGGCGTTCGCGGCGAGGCGCGACGGGAGGCGATCGCACGATTGACCGCGCTGGACGAGGAGCTGCTCCAGGTCGCGCGTGCGTCGATTGACGCGCGCGCGCGCGTCGCCATCGAGCAGGAGGCAGAGGAGGAGCTGTCCGCGTTCCGCGAGCGCATGCCGGAAGCGGCGTACCGGCGCGCGTGCGCGGCGGCGAGCGATCGTCTCATCCGTGAGCGTCTCGGCCTGCCGGTCCTGACGTACGGATGATTCTCTGTCCGGCTAAAGCCGGACACTGACGTACGAGCGTGGTACGAGCGTAGTTCCGCCTTCAGGCGGACCATTTCCCTGAGACGTAATCTCATGTTCGACCGCATCGGGCTGATGCTAGCCTACGGGTCACGTTCGTGATCGACGACAGCAGAGTGCTCGCCCGGATCCGCAAGCTGCTGCTCGCGCTTCTGGCTGCCGGCAGCCTCGGGACCGGCCTCGAGCTGCTGTTGCTCGGCCACTTCGAGGAGATCACTCAGGTCGTTCCGCTCCTGCTGCTCGCCGCGGGCCTCGTCACGGCAGCGTGGCACCTGGCATCCGCGCGCGCGAGCGTGCCGGCGCTACGGTGGCTGATGGTGTTGTTCGTCCTGAGCGGCGGCGTTGGCACCGCGCTGCACTACCGCGGCAACGTCGAATTCGAGCGCGAGATGTACCCGTCGCTGGCGGGAATGGAGTTGATCGGGAAAACATTGACGGGCGCGACGCCAGTGTTCGCGCCCGGCACCATGGCGCTGCTCGGCGCCATCGGGCTGATGGCTTCATATGGGATACGTGAATAGAGCCGAGGAGACGAAGATGATTCATGCACGAGTGGTTCAGCTGGTGATCGTCGCGGCGGCAGTGCTTGGCCCTGCAGCGGTGGCGTGGGCCCAGGTCGGCAAGTCGGTGACCATCGTCGACGCCAATTTCGCGTCAGAAAAGGAACTGGCGGCCATGCCGCACCTCACCGCGGCAACGGTCAAGGGGATCCTCGATCGGCGGCCGTTTGCGAGCATCAGCGATCTGGACGCGCTTCTCAGCCAATCGTTGAAGCGCGAACAGATCACCGAGCTCTATGGGCGCCTGTTCGTCCACCTGAATCTCAACACGGCGACGCGCGAGCAGATTCTGCTCATCCCCAACGCCGGTCCCCGTATGGCGCACGAGTTCGAGGAGTACCGACCTTATAAGGCGCTCGCCCAGTTTCATCGCGAGATCGACAAGTATGTCGACGACAAGGAGCTGGCGCGGCTCGAGCAGTACGTGTTCGTGCCGATCGACCTGAACACCGCCAGCGACGCCGACATCCTGACGATCCCCGGCCTGGGCAACCGGATGCTGCACGAGTTCAAGGAGTATCGCCCGTACAAGGCGATCGAGCAGTTCCGCCGCGAGATCGGCAAGTACGTCGACAAGCGCGAGGTTGCGCGCCTGGAACGCTACGTCGCCATCAACTGACGCCGATGCGGATCGTGGCGTGGGTCGCCGCACTCTGCATCCTGTTCGCGCCGGCCGCCGGCGCGCAGACCAGGAGCGGGGCCGAGCTGTTCGAGTGGGCGTGCGCCGCCTGCCACGGACGTGATGGGCGTGGGCAGCCGCGCAGCCGGGTCGGGTTCGAGACGCCGCTGCCCGACTTCACCGATTGCAGCTTTGCGACGCCCGAAGCCGACGCCGACTGGACCGCAATCGTTCAGCGAGGCGGTCCGGTCCGTGCCTTCGACCGCCGGATGCCCGCCTTTGGCGAGGTGCTGTCCCAGGCCGAGATTCTACGCGTGCTCGATCACGTGCGCGGCTTCTGTGCCGGTGCACGGGCCTGGCCGCGCGGCGACCTGAATCTGCCTCGCGCCCTGGTAACCGAAAAGGCCTTTCCGGAAAACGAGGCCGTATTCACGATCGCGGCAACCGGTGGCAACGAATTCGCCACCGCGGCGATCTACGAGCACCGGCTCGGCGCGCGGAGCCAGTTCGAGCTCGCGGTTCCTTTCGAGGCGAATGAAGCCGATTCGAACTGGACCCAGGGTCTCGGCGACATGGCTGTCGCCTTCAAGCACGTGCTGCACCACAACCTGGCTCGCGGCTCAATCTTCAGTGCCGCCGCGGAGGTGACGCTGCCGACCGGTAGCGAGTCGCGAGGTCTGGGTTCGGGGCTCACCGTGTTCGAGCCGTTCGCCGCCTACGGTCAGATCTTGCCGCGTGACAGCTTCCTGCACCTTCAGGCAGGGGTCGAGTTTCCATCCGATTCCGACCGTGCGGACAAGGAAGCGTTCTGGCGCGCCGCGTTCGGGACGAGCTTCCTCGAGCATGGATTCGGCCGCACGTGGTCGCCGATGGTGGAAGTGCTCGCGGCCCGCGAGCTCACCAGCGGTGCAGAAACAGAGTGGGACATCGTCCCGCAGGTGCAGGTGACCCTCAGCCGCCGGCAGCACATCATGGTCAGCGCCGGTATTCGCCAACCCGTCAACGCCCGCGAAGAGCGGGGCCGAGCCTTCCTGACTTACCTGCTCTGGGACTGGTTCGACGGGGGGTTCTTCGATGGCTGGCGGTAGCCGGCGCCCCGGTGCGTCGCTGGTCGTTGCGGGAGGCCTGGTCTGGGTCACGGCGATCGTGTTGACGGCAGCGCCGCGCGGCGCGCAGCCGCCTGGCCGCCAGGTTCGAGCGGGCCACGACCCGATTTTCCAGTCGGCCGACAACTGCGTGGCCTGCCACAATGGACTGACCACCGGGTCGGGTGAGGACGTCTCAATCGGCCTGGCGTGGCGCGCGTCGATGATGGCCAACTCCTCGCGCGACCCGTACTGGCAGGCCGCCGTCCGGCGCGAGACGATCGATCACCCTTCGGCTGCCAGCGAGATCGAGGACGAGTGCTCCATCTGCCATATGCCGATGGCGCGCACCCGCGCGAAAGCGTCGGGAAGGCACGGCGAAGTCTTTGCCCACCTCCCGATAGGCGAGCGATCGACCCTGGACGACACTCTGGCGGCGGATGGCGTCTCGTGCACCGTCTGCCACCAGATCGATCGCCAGGGGTTTGGCACTCGCGCGAGCTTCACGGGCGGCTTCTCGATTGTGAATCCCAGGTCAGGGACGCGCACGATGCTCGGGCCTTTCGAGATCGACGCCGGCCGCACTGCCGTCATGCGGTCGGCGACCGGCGTCGCGCCGGGTGAGGCGCGCTACGTGCAGGAGTCGGAGTTGTGCGCGACCTGTCACACGCTCTTCACGACCGCGCTCGGCGAGCGAGGCGAGCCGATCGGCTCGCTGCCCGAGCAGGTGCCGTATCTCGAATGGCGCCACAGCTCGTTCCGTGATCGCCAGAGTTGCCAGGCCTGCCATATGCCGGCGGTCGATCATCCCACGCCGATCGCCTCGGTGCTGGGCGAGCCGCGCGAAGGGTTGAGCCGCCACACCTTTCTCGGTGGCAATTTCTTCATGCTCCGCATGCTGAACCGGTATCGGACGGCGCTGGGCGTCGCCGCCTTGCCGGGCGAGCTCGACGCCGTGGCCGCCGCGACCGTGCGTCAGCTGCAATCGGACACGGCCACGATCTCGATTGGATCCCCCACGATCGATCCCGATGGCCGGCTGCGATTCGCGGTGGCCGCCACCAACAAGACCGGCCACAAGCTTCCGACCGGGTATCCGTCGCGGCGCGCCTGGCTGCACGTGACCGTGCGGGACGGCACGGGGCGGACGGTGTTCGAGTCGGGTGCGGTCGACGCGCGCGGCGCGATCGCCGGCAACGATCAGGATGATGATCCGCTGCGGTACGAGCCGCACTACGACGAGATCGACAGCTCCGGCGAGGTCCAGATCTACGAGTCCGTGATGGCCGACTCTTCGGGCGCGCCGACGACAGGGCTCCTCCGTGGCATCGCGTTCGTCAAGGACAACCGGCTGCTGCCGGACGGCTTCGACAAGGACGCAGCCGACGCCGACATCGCGGTGCGAGGAGGCGCCACCGAGGACGAGACCTTCGTCGGCGGCGGCGATCGCGTGACGTATCGTGTTGATGTGAGTGGCGCTCGGGGTCCCTTCGCAATCGAGGCGGAGCTTCAATACCAGCCGATCGCGTTCAGATGGGCCCGCAACCTGGCGAGCTACGACGCAGCCGAGCCACGCCGTTTCGTCTCGTACTACGACCAGATGGCTGGCGAATCATCCGTCGTCCTGGCGAGGGCGACTCTCCCGTAGCGTCCGGCTTTAGCCGGACGGCGTGTAGTGTCCGGCTTTAGCCGGACCCTCGCGTACTATGAACCCGTGAGCCTCGCTGTTGGCGACGAGCTCCGCCTGCGGATCGACAAGCCGGCGGCTGGCGGCCGGATGATCGCGCGGAACAACGGTCAGGTCGTCCTGGTGTCCGGGGCGATTCCCGGCGAGACGGTCCTCGCCCGCGTCGAGCGGTCCGGCAAGGGCTTGGCATTCGCGCGTGTCGTCTCCATCATCGATCCATCAGTCGATCGCCGCGATCCGTTCACCGATCCGCTTTGTGGCGGATGCCTGTACGCGCACATCGCGTATCCGCGCCAGCTCGAAATCAAGGGGCAGGTGGTCGCCGACGCGCTGACCCGCATCGGCCGAATTCCGATGAGGCAGCTCGTCGCGGTCGCGGCTTCACCGGCCGAAGGCTACCGGATGCGCGCTCGGCTGCACGTTCGCGATGGCCGAATCGGATTCTTCCGCGAAGCGACACACGAGATCTGCGACGCGCGGGCGACGCGGCAGCTGCTGCCGGAGACGTGCGACGTGCTCGATCGGTCCGCTGCCGTGCTGCGATCCCTTGGCGCGAGCATTGTGCGCGAAGTCGAAGTCTCCGAGAACATCGCGGCCGACCAGCGTGCGCTGCATCTCGAAACCGCAGGTCCCCTCGATCCCCGGCCGGTCGCGGCGCTGGCCGCCGGCGCCGGTATTACCGGCCTGACGCTTGGTCCCCACCTCCTCGGCGGCGATCCTCACGTCGTCGATACGCTGGCGATTGACGGCTGTCAGCTCGGCTTCCGGCGTCACGTGCAGTCGTTTTTTCAGGGCAACCGGTTCCTGCTCGGCGCGCTCGTCGACCGGGTGCTGCAGCACGTGCCCCGCCGCGCCGAGGTCGTCGATTTGTACGCCGGTGTCGGGCTGTTCTCGATCGCCGCGGCGGCGGTGCGCGAAGCCCACGTCCAGGCGGTGGAAGGCGACCGTGCCGCAGCGCGCGATCTGATTTTCAACGCGGGCGCGTACAAGGACGCCGTCGAGGCCATTGCCCGGCCGGTGGAATCGTTCGTGCGCACCACCAGCGGTGCACTCGATGTTCTGATCATCGATCCGCCGCGCACCGGGATGTCGCGTGAGGCGCTCGATCGCGCGATCCCGCTCGATGCTGCCGTGGTGGTTTACGTGTCCTGCGACGTGGCGACGCTGGCCCGCGATGTGCGCAGGTTCATCGATGCCGGCTACCGCCTGGCGGCGGTAGACGCATTCGACCTCTTCCCGAACACGCCCCACGTCGAGACCGTCGTGAAGCTGGAGCGCGCGATCGCCTCGTAAAACGCGTATCGACCGACTACGAAACACACTGCAACATAGAAGACTCGAAGACTCGAAGCAATACTGATCTTCTTCGCGTCTTCGCGACTTCGTGGTTGCGTTTTCGTGCGACGGTATTACGGGCGCTTTGTAGCGGCTTCGAGGAAGCCTTCGAACAGCGGACGGAATTCGCCGGTGCGAAAGAAGTTTTCGGGGTGCCACTGGACGCCCAGGCAGAAGCGCGCGGATGGGTCTTCGATCGCCTCGACGACGCCGTCAGGCGCCGTCGCCGACACCCGGAAGCCGTCCGCGACCTTCTTGACCGCCTGATGGTGGCGGCTGTTCGCCTCGCACGCGTCGGTGTCGCTCAACCGTTCGCGCATCAGCCGCGCGAGCAGCGTGTCCTTGTCGACCCAGACTTCGTGCGCGAGGTCGTACGGCTTGTGCGGCGGCACCGTCCAGCGGTGCTCGAGGGCACCTGCCACCTCGGAGGCGATGTCCTGCACCAGTGTGCCGCCGCAGGCGACGTTCAATACCTGGATGCCGCGGCAGATCGCGAAAATCGGCAGGTTGCGGCGGCGCGCCTCGCCGACCAGCGCGATCTCGAACTCGTCGCGCGCCGGGTCGACGTCGACCACGGCCGGATGCGGCGCTTCGCCGTAGCGCGCCGGCGCGATGTCTTCACCGCCGGTCAGCAGCAGGCCGTCGATCGCGTCGAGCACCTCGCCGGCCGCCATCGAGGGATCGACAATGCGCACTTCGCCCCCGACATGAAGGACAGCCTGACGGTAGTCCTCGATCTTGCGGCACGCTGTCAATCCAATGAGGGGCATGGGTGTGGAACGGGGACGGGACTGCCCATCCTGCTACATTCGCGCCGGAACTGCAATCCCCATCAGGTCAAGCGCACGCGTCAGCTGCGAGCGGAAATACACGACGCCGGCCGCCCGCCACCGCTTTCGATCGACGTCTTCCTCGTTGAGGATCGGGGAGCGATGGTAGAACGCATTGAACAACTGTGCCAGCCCGAAGGCATACTTCGCCAGCGACGAGAACTCCAGCGAGCGCACGACCTGCTCGACGACCTCGTCGAGCCGCGCCGCCTCCAGCACCAGCGCCCACAGCCCGTCTTCATCCGCGGGGAAGGCGCCCGACTCCGGGATGAGGTCGGCTTCGGTGAGACCCTCGCGCTCCTTCAGCTTTCCGAAGATGTTGTTCGCCCGCACCACCGCGTACTGCAGATAGGGGCCGGTCTCGCCCTCGAAGCTGAGCGCCTCCTCCATGTCGAAGACGATCAGCTTGCCGCGCGAGAACTTGAGCATGAAGTAGCGAATCGCGGCGACCGCGATCCGCGCCGCGGTCTGGCTGCGCTCGTCGCTCGGAGAATTCCGGGTTGCGCTTGGCGACTTCGGCTGATGCCTTCGCCATCAGCACATCGAGCAGGTCATCGATCTTGACGCCCAGGCCCTTGCGGCCGGAGACCTCGACAAACGGCTTGTCGTCCGCGGCCGCGTCGCCTTCGTACCCGAGCTCGCGCGCCGTCGCATGCGACAGCGCGACCATCTCGTACGAGAAGTGGATCGAGTTCTCCGCCTCGCGTGCGTGTCCAAGCGTCTCGAGCGCCTGCTTGAGGAGCGCCTGCAGGTACATCTGGCGCGAGTCGATGACGTTGTAGATGCGGCCGGCATGGCCGAACGGCGGCGCACCCTCCTCGCCGCCGGTGGAGGTGGTCGCCCACAGCGTCTTGCCGTTGGCTTGCGTCGTGAACCGCCGGTAGTGGAAATCCTTGCCGAGCAGTCCGAGCTTCCAGAACTGGTTGGCGATGTCCTTGCCGACGTACGTGACGACGCCGTTCGATCGGACGATAACCTTCTCGCGGCTCTCAGCCTCTGCGCTCTGCGCCTCTGCGTCGCGCTCTGGCTCGCCTCTGCGCCCTCGTCGATTTTCATCACCCAACAACCGGCGAGTCGCCCCTCCGTCTGGAGGAAGACGGCGCCTTGCGCCTTCAGGATCTCGAACGCCTGGGCCCAGAATTTCAGGCGCAGAATATCGCCTTCGTAAGTGAGCAGGTCGTAGGCAATGTTCAGCCGCGCCATCGTCGCCAGGTGCGTCCGGACGATTCGATCGACGATGAACGCACCCATCGCCGCCGTTTCGGCGGTGCCGTGCTCGAGATCGTGGAGGGTGGCGGCGCGGATGGCGAGCCGGCTGTTGTCCTGCGCGTACCATTCCGTGACACGCGAATACAGGTCCCAGCAGTAGTAATCGAATCGGGTCGAGTCGGCGATGCGGCGCACGCCGTCGATCGATTGCTGTTCAAGCTCCCGGAATCCGACGATGACGTCCGCCACCTGGACGCCGGTATCGTCGATGTAGTTCTGGATTTCGACCGGGGTGTCCGCGGAACCGGAGCACGCGGACCAGCGTGTCGCCGAGCGCCGCGTTCCGGAGGTGGCCGATATGCGCCGCCTTGTTCGGATTGATGGCCGTGTGCTCGACGATCGTCTTCGGCTCGTCCGCCCGCACCGCCGCGACCTCGCCGCGGACGCGCGACAGCAGGAAGGGCGGATCGTTCGAGAAAGAGATTGAGGAAGCCGTTCGGCGCCACGTCGATGCGCGCGATACCGGGCAGCTGCCCGAGCCGGGCGGCGAGCTCCTGGGCGATGGCGCGCGGCGCTTTCTTCAGCGTGCGCGCGAGCTGGAACGCGAGCGTGACCGCGAGATCGCCGAGGGCGCGGTTCGGCGGCACCTCTACAGCGAATGGCGGCAACTCCGAAAGGTTGTACTGCACGCGTGCCGCGCCGGCGACAGCATCGTGGACCTGGCGTTGGACGTGGAGAATCATCGGGACGACCGGAGCGTCGGTAAGTTCGTGATACGATTACAGTTCGTGACCAATGGTCGGGCCGAGTCCATCGGTACTCGGCCGGCGTATTGACGTTGGCGAGCAGCCGATGGTGATCGCCCAGCGCCTGGAGCTCCTGGCCGGATACCACGCGGACCCGCACATCAGCGAGAAAATCCAACATCCTGAGCTGCCGTCGGTCGAGACGTTCGGCGATGGCCGGCTGGCAGGCACGCGTGTAGGCGGCGCACAGCGGATGATAGCCGCGTTCGGTCCGCGGTACGATGGCATCCGCCTCGGACGTGAGCGCCAGAAGATGTGCCAGGAGCCGTGCGGTGACAAACGGCATGTCGCACGCGACGAGCACGAGGGCGTCGTGACGCGCCGCGGCCAGCGCCGCGTCGAGGCCGCCCAACGGCCCGCATGCCGGCACCCGGTCGCGAACCACACGGAGCCGGGCAGGTACCGTCGCGGGCGCGCACTCGCCGACCACCAGCATGACGTCGTCAGACAGCGCCTCCAGTTCGGCCATTTGGCGGTCGAGGATCGGCAGTCCGCCCACGATCAGGGCGCTCTTGTCGCGTCCGCCGAAACGGCTCGCGCGTCCGCCGGCGAGGATTGCCGCACTGGGCATGGCGCGTCGATCTTATCCTGCGGTGCGTAAGGTGCGGGAAGAGGGTATCGGTCGCGTGCTCGTCGCCAGCCTGCATCAAGGCATCGCCGACATCCTGCCGAACCGGCTTGGCTTCTACGAGAACTGGCTGAATACCGAGGGCCTGCGCGACGGCACGATCGGCCTCGCCCCGTTCTATGCGGTGCTGAGCTTCCTGCGGCAGGAAGGTGAGGCGTACGACGATCATTACGAGCCGCGCCGGCGAATACGCAGCCGAGTGGACGGTCGAATCGATGCCGCCGCTGCAACGGGCGGTGATTCGAGCATCGCCCGCATGGCTCCGCGGGCGACTGCTGGTGCGGCTCGCCCGTCAACTCGTGCGGAACAGCTATCGGGGCAGCCGGGCGATCTCGAAGGTTCGCGGCGGCACGGCACGGATCGACGTTCGCGCGAGTATTTTCTGCAGCGTGCGCGAGCCTGTCGACCACGCGCTGTGCGGTTTTTACGCGGCCGCCTTTACGCGCCTGCTCACGTTGTTCAACCTGCGGACGCGGGCCGAGGTGCTGGCGTGCCGCGGCACCGGCGAACCGGCGTGCGTGATGAGCATGGCATTGAGCAACGGATCGCACGACGGCGGAGGCGACGCATGAGGCACCGCGCGATTCTCGCTGCCGCCTTCGCGGGCGCGCTCGCCCTCAGCGTCCGCGCGGAGGCGCAGGCGCGGCCGCGCATCCTGGTCATGCCGTTCGAGAACGTCGCGCGCGACAGCCGGATCTTCTGGCTGACCGAGGCCGCGGCGGTGCTGCTCGCCGACAACCTGAACGCGCTCGGCGCCAACGCGATCACGCGCGAAGAGCGGCGTGCCGCGTTCGAACGGCTGCAGGTGCCGCCGGCCGCCGTCCTCACCGATGCGACAGTGATTCGCATCGGCCAGCTCGTGGGCGCCTCGCACGTCATCGTCGGCACGCTGCAGCTGCAAGGGCGAGACGCTGCTCATTCGCGCCAGGAGCATCGCCCTCGAAGCGGGCCGCATCCAGACCAGCGCCACGCGAGGGCGGACCGTTGCCCGAGCTGTTTTCGATCTTCGAGCGCATGGGCGCGGCAGCTTGTACCGCCGGGCACGGCTTCCAGCCGCCGCCGGCAACCCGCCCGACAACCCGCCCGTCAGGGCGTTCGAGAACTACATCAAGGGTCTGCTCGCAGAAACCCCGGCGACGGCGATCAACTATCTCAACGCCGCGCTGAAGGCGTACCCGTCGTTCGACCGTGCCGCGGCTCGCGCTGTGGGAGGTCTATACCGATCAGGGGGATCACGAGCGGGCCCTGGCGGCCGTCAAGGCGGTTTCGGTTTCAGCTCCCTTCGGCCGCCGCGCCTCCTTCCTGGCGGCGCTGTCACAGCTCGCGATAAAGCGCTTCGACGAGGCTTTTCGGCTCTTCACGGTCGCTCGCTGAAAGAGCGTCCGACGGCCGCGGTGTTCAACAACCTTGGCGTCGTCCAGCTGCGTCGAGGCGCATCGGCCGAAACAGGTCTGGCCACGTACTACTTCAACCGCGCTGCCGAGATGGCGGCCCTGGATGTCGATTACTTCTTCAATCTCGGCTACGCCTACTGGCTGCAACGCGACGTCCCGGCCGCCATCTACTGGCTTCGCGAAGCCGTGCGGCGCGATCCGACCGACGGCGACGCGCACCTGGTGCTCGCCGCGGCGCTCTCGTCGGCGGGGCAGACTCTCGAAGCCACCCGTGAGCGCGAGCTGGCGAAGCGTCTCTCGTCGAGGTACGAGGACATCGATCGTCGCCCAGCGGCGGATCCCGTGCCTGCCGGCCTCGAGCGTGTGAAGAGCGACGTCGAGCTGCCGCATTCGCCCAGCCTCAGCGACTCGCTCGCGGCCAGCGGACAGCGGGAGCAGCGCGAGCTTGCGCGCTTTCACCTGGAGGCGGGCCAGCGGATGTTCCTGGAGGAGCGCGATCGAGATGCGCTGCAGGAGCTGAACCGGGCAGCTGTTCCTGTCGCCCTACGAGGCGCGGGCGCACCTGCTGGTCGGCCGCATTCACCTGCGAAACGGTCGTTTGGCCGAAGCGATCGACGCGCTGAAGATCTCGCTCTGGAGCGAGGAGACCGCCGAGGCTCACACGACGCTCGCTGAGGCCTATCTGGCGGCGAAGGAGATCGACGCGGCCCGCTCCGAGGCGGAGCGCGCGCTTGCGATGGATGCCAGGCGACCAGGCGGCGAGACGCGATTCTCGAGCGCCGAAATGAGCCGCGGGCACTGGTACTTCAGCCGAGGCCGTGGTACAATCCTCGCGGTTTGACGTCTCATCCTCCTGACGACGGCTTCCACGAAATCCAGCTCAACGGCAAGCAGCTGGTCTTCCTCTTCATGGCTGCGACGGTCGTTTCCGTCGTGATTTTCCTCTGCGGTGTGCTCGTCGGCCGGGGAGTGCGTGCCGAGCGAGGCGCTCCCGATTCGGCCGGCCTCGTGGACGTGCCAATCGTCGACCAGACAACTGCGACAACGGGTACGCCACCTGCCAGTTCCGACCCTCGCATCGGCCCCACCACCGACAGCAGTCGACGACCTGAGTTACTTCAAGCGGCTGGAGAAGCCGGAAGCAGGTCAGGACGATCTGAAACAGCCTTCGCCAAAGCCGCCGGCGCCCGACATGCGGGAGACCGCACGAGCCGCCGAGCCGCCTCCGGTCGCCGTCCCGCCGCCCGCAGCGAAGCCGCCATCGGCGAAGCCACCGTCAGCGAAGCCGGCATCTACGCAGACACCCGCTGCGGTACCAGTAACCACGCCACCTGCAGCGCCGCCGCCGGCGGCGCCCGGAGGGAAACCGGGCTTCGCTGTGCAACTCGCCGCGCTCAACTCGCGCGGTGAAGCCGATGCGATGGCCAAGCGACTTTCGGCCAAGGGGTACGAAGCATACGTGCAGGACCCCGCCGCAGGTGGCCCTTCGATCTTCCGCGTCCGCGTCGGCAACTACCCGACGCGCGGCGAAGCCGAGACCGTTGCCGCCAAGCTCGAGAAGGAAGGCCAGTTCAAGCCCTGGGTCGCCGCCCGCTAGTCTCCCGCTCTCTCGATTTCCTCCTCTCCGCAGCCTCGGGGATCCTGCTCGTCTTCAGTTTCCCGATGTTCGGCCACCCTGCCGTCGCGTGGGTCGCGCTTGCGCCGCTTCTGGTCGCGCTGGGAGGTGCGTCTCTCTCACGAGCCACGGCGCTCGGCTTTGTGACCGGGCTCGTCTACTTCACGGGAACGCTCTACTGGATCACGCGCGTGATGGCGGTGTACGGCGCTTTGCAGCCCTTCGTGGCGGTGCTCGTCAACAGCCTCCTGATCGCCTATCTCGCGCTCTTCCCGGCGCTCTTTGCGGCTGCCACACGCCGCCTCGTTCTTTCATACGGGCCGCGCGCCCTGCTCGCGGCGCCCCTCGTCTGGGTGACGACCGAGCTTGGTCGGACGTACCTGCTGACGGGATTTCCATGGGTCCTGCTGGGCTATAGCCAGCTATCGGTCCTGCCGGTTGCGCAGGCTGCCAGCCTGTTCGGCGTCTACGGACTGTCTGCTCTTGTGGCGGCCGTCAGCGCGGCGATTGCGTTCTCGGTCGGTCCGGTGACAATCATTCCTGGTCCGGCTAAAGCCGGACACTACGCGGTGAACGTACCGAATGTAGTGTCCGGCTTCAGCCGGACCTTACCACTCGCCGCCGCCCTCATCCTTGTCGTCGCCCTTGCGGCCTGGGGCAGCCTCCGCGTCGCGCGCGGCGAGCTGACCGCCGGACCCGCGGTTCGCGTCGCGCTCGTTCAGGGGAACGTCGCGCAGGGGGAGAAGTGGGATCCGCGCCAGGCCCCCGATATCTTCGAGAACTACCTCCGGATGACACGCCAGGCGATTGCCGAAGGCGCCGACCTTGTCGTCTGGCCGGAGTCCTCCACGCCGTTCACATTCGAGACGGAGCATGCCGCCGCCGACTCGATCCGGCGGATCGCTCGCGACGCGCGCGTGCCGATACTCCTCGGCAGCGATCAAATCGAGCGGGGAGCGCCGACCAGGTACTACAACTCGGCCTACCTGGTCCGCGCGGACGGTTCGACCGGCGCCGTCTATCGCAAGATGCACCTGGTGCCGTTCGGCGAATATGTGCCGCTGAAGCGCCTGCTGTTTTTCGCGGAGCCTCTCGTCGAAGCCGTCTCCGACTTCTCGGCGGGCGACTCCGCGGTGCTGATGCCGGTCGACGGCCATTCGATCAGCACGGCGATCTGCTACGAGATCGTCTACCCGGATCTCGTGCGCCGGTTCGTGGCTGCCGGCAGCGAACTGTTGACGACGATTACCAACGACGCGTGGTTCGGCGATACGTCGGCGCCGCATCAGCACTTCGCGCAGGCGTCGATGCGAGCGGTCGAAAACGGCCGGTACCTGGTCCGGGCTGCCAACACCGGGATCAGCGGCGTGGTCGACCCGTACGGCCGCGTCCTCGTCCAGAGCCGGCTGTTCGAGCCCGCCGTGGTGACGGCGACGGTGACCTACCGGACGGAAAAGACCTTGTATACGCGGATCGGCGATCTATTCGCTTACATGGCGGTGCTGACGACGATCGCCCTGCTGATCGCGAGATTCAAGATTTCAGATTTAAGATTTAAGATTGGTAAGCGCTCAAGTGGCCGTCGCCGCTTTTGAATCTGAAGTCCTAAATCTTGAATTCGAGGATCCAGCTACATGCCTACAGTCGACGATCTGATGCGCCGTTACGAAGAACTGAGCAAGCGTGCCGGCGATCTGCGGAGTTATCTTTGAAGCCGCCCGTCCGCAGGAAGAGCTGACCCGCCTCGAGGCCCGAACCGCCTCGCCCGATTTCTGGAAAGACCAGGCCGAAGCGCAAAAGGTCCTGCAGCGCCGCCGGCGCCTCGAACAGGACCGCGACCTGATGGTGTCGCTTGGCAAGAAGAGCGACGACCTCGCGGTACTGGTCGAGTGGGCCGACGCGGGGGAGTCGGTTGACAGCGAATTCGCCGCCGCGCTCGACGCGCTCGATCAGGAGGTCCAGGCGGGCGAGATCAAGAAGATGCTCGGCGGCGAGCACGACCGGAAGAATGCGATTGTCACGATCCATCCGGGGGCGGGCGGGACCGAATCGCAGGACTGGGCCGAAATGCTGCTGCGCATGTACCTGCGATGGACCGAGCGCCGCGGGTTCAAACGGGAGTTGATCGACTACCAGCCTGGCGACGAGGCGGGCCTGAAGAGCGCGACGCTCACCATCACGGGCGATTACGCCTACGGGCTGCTGTCGGCGGAGGCCGGTGTGCACCGCCTCGTGCGGATCTCGCCGTTCGATCAGGCCGCGAGGCGGCACACGTCGTTCGCCTCGCTCTACGTCTGGCCGGAGCTTCCGGAAGACGTCGACGTGGAGATCGACGAGAAAGACATCCGGATCGACACCTACCGCTCGAGCGGCGCCGGTGGGCAGCACGTCAACGTGACCGACTCGGCGGTCCGCATCACGCACATGCCCTCCGGCATCGTGGTCTCGTGCCAGAACGAGCGGTCGCAGCATCGCAACCGCGACTCGGCGATGAAGGTGCTGAAGGCGCGTCTCTACGACCTCAGGACGAAGGAACAGCAGGCGAGGCTGGAACAGATCAGCGGCGCGAAGCAGCAGATTGCCTTCGGCAGCCAGATCCGCAGCTACGTGCTGCATCCCTATCAGCTCGTCAAGGATCACCGCACGAAGGAGCAGGTCGGTGACGTCAACCGCGTGCTGGACGGCGACATCGATGCCTTCATCAAGTCGTTCCTGATGAAGCGCGCGAGCGGCACGCTCGGTGCGGCGGACTCTGGTGACGACGACCAAGGCGACTGAACCGCGAGGCGCCGTCTTCGTTGCCGCCGGCATCCTCGTGAGCCGGGTCGCGGGGCTCGTGAGGCTTCGCGCCTTCGCCCACTATTTCGGCCTGCAGTCCGACGCCGCAGACGCGTTCAACGCGGCGTTCCGCATTCCGAACCTCCTGCAGAACCTGTTCGGCGAAGGCGCCCTGTCGGCATCGTTCATCCCCGTCTACGCGTCGCTCGTCGGCCGCGGCGACCCCGCACTCGCCGATCGCGTCGCCGGCGCCGTGGGCGCGCTTCTGGCCCTGACCACCTCCGCGCTCGTCGCGGTCGGCGTCGCGGCGGCACCGGCGCTCGTCGCCGTCATCGCTCCGGGCTTCGACGGCGGCAAGCGTGAGCTCACCATTCAGCTCGTGCGCGTGCTGTTTCCGGGGGCGGGACTGCTCGTCCTGTCCGCCTGGTGCCTGGGCGTGCTGAACAGCCATCGCCGTTTCCTGCTGTCCTACGCTGCCCCGGTGATGTGGAACGCGGCGATGATCGCTGACGCTCGTCATGTTCGGCGCCTCGACGCCGCTGCCGCGCCTTGCCGTCCTCCTCGCGTGGGGCTCGGTAGCAGGCAGCGCGCTTCAGTGCGCCGTGCAACTGCCGGCCGTCCTGCGCGCGGCGCCAGGTCTGCGGTTTTCGGTCGATCGCGGCTCGGTGCACGTGCGCCAGGTCGCGCGAAACTTCGTCCCGGTGTTCGTCGGGCGGGGCGTTGTCCAGATCAGCGCGTTCGTCGACACGCTGATCGCGAGCCTGTTGCCGACGGGGGCGGTCACCGGGCTGGCGAATGCCCAGTTGCTGTACACGCTGCCGGTCAGTCTGTTCGGGATGTCCGTCGCGGCTGCAGAACTGCCGGCCATGGCCGTCGAGGGCGGCCTGGAAGGTTCCGCACGCGATGCGCTTCGCGCGCGGCTTGACGACGGGCTGCGCCGGATCGCCTTCTTCGTGGTGCCGTCGGCGGTTGCATTCCTGGCCTTTGGCGACGTGATCGCCGCGGCGCTGCTGCAGACCGGGCGCTTCCGCACCGAGGATGCGGTCTACGTCTGGGGGATTCTTGCCGGATCGGCGATTGGGCTGCTGGCGTCGACGCTTGGTCGCCTGTATTCGTCGAGCTACTACGCGCTGCACGACACGCGGACACCGCTGGCCTTCGCGGTTGTCCGCATAGGCGTCGGCACGATCCTTGGCTACATCCTCGCGGTGCGTGCCCCCGCAGCGCTCGGCATTCCCCGCGTCTGGGGAGCTGCCGGTCTCACGCTGTCCGCCAGCATCGCCGGGTGGATCGAGCTCCTCCTGCTCCGCCGTGCGCTGAACGCGCGCCTTGGACCCACAGGCCTGCCGGCACCTTATGTCGCGACGCTGTGGCTGCTCGCGGTCGCGTCGGCGGCCGCGTCGTGGGGCGTGCGCAGTGTCCTGCCGCCGCTGCATCCGGCGATCGCCGCTGCGGCAATCCTCGGCCCGTACGGCGCGCTGTTCGTCGGCGGCGCGCTGCTGCGCGGCATCCCGGAGGCCGGGACGCTGGTGCGGCGATTCCGTCGACGGAGTTGATCGGAGGTCACGGTTTCAACACGGAGACACGAAGGCACGGAGATCACACGGAGAAGACAGAGCGGCCGACCGGCCCGCGAAGCGGGCCGCTGACGACGAAAGGGCCCGTGAAAATACAAGCCCTGGATCGCGATGGCTTGCATTTTCACGGGCCCTTTCGTCGTCAGCAGGCGCCGGCTCCGCCGGCGCTGGTCGCACGCCGCAGTGTTTTCTCCGCGCGTGCTCCGTTGCTCCGTTGCTCCGTGTTGATCCGTGGCCTCACGCAATCTCCGTGGCCCGCTACGATTCAAGCAACCCGTTCTCGATCGCGTAGCGCATCAGCTCGGCGTTCGTGCGCATCCCCAGCTTCTCGAGCACGCGCATCCGATAGGTGCTGACCGTCTTGACGCTCAGGCTCAGATCGCGCGCAATGTCGGAGACGGTCTGGCCCGAGCCGAGCAAGCGCAGCACCTGATACTCGCGATCGGAGAGCGAGTCGTGCGGAGCGGCAGCGTTGCGCGTCGACCAGCGGCCGAGCACCTCACCGGCATCGCGCCCCACGTAGCGCCGTCCGCGCGTCGTCTCCTCGATGGCGGCGATGAACTCCTCGGGCGGGCTGTCCTTCGTCAGGTAGCCGGCCGCGCCAGCCGCCAGCGCACGGCGCGCGAACTGCGAGGCGGGATGCATGCTCACGACGAGCGTCGGCAGCGTCGGCTGCAGGCGCCGCAGCTCCTTGATCAGTTCGAGCCCGCTCGTGCCGGGCAGCGAAATGTCGGCGACGACGACGTCCCAGTTGGCGCTGCGCACCTGCATCAGCGCGCTGACCGCGTCGCCCGCCTCGCCGACCACCGCGCCCTTGAGCCGATCGGTGAGAATCGTGCGGATGCCCTGGCGCACGACCGGATGATCGTCTACGAGAAGGATGCGCATCATCGCCGCCGACGGCTCGCGGTGTGAATGCGGACCGTGATCACGGTACCCTTACCTGGCTGACCCGAGATCGCGAAGGCGCCGCCGATCAGCGCCGCGCGCTCGCGCATGCCGAGCAGCCCGATCGCCCCGGGGTGGGTCAGCTCCGAGTCCTTGATGCCGCGGCCGTTGTCGCGGATGCGCAGCTCGAACGTCCCCTTGCGTTCGGCGAGCGTGACGTAGACGGCGCTCGCGCGTGCGTGCCGCATCGACGTTGGTCAGCGCCTCCTGGAAGATGCGGAACACCACGATCTGCTGCTCGCCGGTCAGGCCGGTTGACTCGCGCGCCGCCCGCAGGTAACAGCGGAGGCCGGTCGACGCGCGGAACGCTGACGCCTCCCACCGCATCGCCGCTGCCAGCCCGAGGTGATCGAGGGTCGCCGGCCGCAGGTTCGTGGCGATGCGCTTGACGGTCGAAAGACCGATGTCGACGAGGCCGGTCAGCGACTGAACGCGATCGACGGTCTGACGATCGACGCGATCGCTGCGGAGCGCGCTCGTCGTCCGCGCCAGCTCGAACTTGATCGCCGTGAGCGTCTGACCGAGTTCGTCGTGCAGTTCCCGCGCGAGGTTGGCGCGTTCTTCCTCGCGCGCGGTCTGGACGCGAGCCGCAAGCTGCCGCAGCTGCTCCTCCGATTCGCGCTGCCGTTGTTTTTCATCCGTGATGTCGGCGCACGATCCGACGTAGCCGATCAGCTCGCCAGAAGGCCCAAGCCGCGGCGAGCCGTGGCCGATGACCCAGCGGTACTGACCGTCTGCCCGGCGCAGCCGGTACTCGAAGCTGAAAGGAGACCGGTTCTCGCCGGCATGCTGGAGATGGCGCGCCAGTCGATCGCGATCCTCGTGGTGGACACCCTGCCACCAGCCCCGTCCGAGCTCGTCCACGAGCGATCGCCCGGTGAAAGCCAGCCACCCCCGATTGAAGAACGTACAGAGACCGTCCGCTTCCGAGATCCACAGCATGACGGGCGCATCGTCTGCGACCGTACGAAAAAGAGTGTCAGCGACGAATCGCGCGGGGTCGCGCATTACCAGTGGTTCCTACAGTAGATCCAGATGAATGTCCACGCACAGCCGGCCTCGTCGGACGAACACCTACAGCGTGTCACCTACGGTCCGTTAAAAGTGTTCGGTGTCAGACACCGACTGACAGACTAGATGTCCAGAAGTACTAACATTAGACGCGCAACCTTTTCTAACTCAGAGGAATCAGTGCCAAAGTCTGAAATGTATACGGTCGAGCGCGTTCTTCGCCATCCTGCCCTCCTGGAGAAACGCGTCAATCTGCTCGCAGTCGTCGACGCCCCCGAGGCGCTTGCGGTCGTCGAGCACGCCTCGCGCGATCACGGGTTGGACGTCGTCAGCCGCAGCGGTGTCGCCGACGCACTCAAGGACATTCGAGAGCTGCGGCCAGACGCGGTCGTCGTCGACCTGCAGACGCCGGGCACGAATGGAATCGAAGCGCTCCGTGCGATGCGCGACGTCTATCCCTCGTGCGCCGTCATCCTCGTGACCGGGCAGGCGAGCGTCGATTCGACGATCGAGGCGGTGAAACTCGGCGTGCTCGACTGCCTGAGCAGACCTCCCGAGCTTGATCGGTTGCGCGACGCGCTGACCACGGTGGTCAAGGGGATCGGACGGCGCGAGACGCGGCTGAAGCAGGACGCGCAGGCCGCCCGGCAGTTCGAGTTCCACGGGATCATCGGCCGCAGCGCGCCGATGCAGGACCTCTTCGACGCCATCCGGCGGCTTGCGCCGCACGCCTGGAGCCTGATCATCGCCGGAGAGGCCGGAACCGGCAAAGAGCTTGTCGCCCGTGCGCTCCATCTGGTGGGTCCGCGGCGGGATCAGCGTTTTGTGACGCTGCATTGCTCAATGGCCGGCGCGACGCTGCTCGAAAGCGCGCTCTTCGGTCACGTGCGCGGGGCGTTCGTCGGCGCGATCGAAGCGAGGGTTGGCGCCTTCGAGGAGGCCGACGGCGGCACGCTGTTCCTCGACGAGATTGCCCACGTGCCTCCCAGCGTCCAGCCGAAGCTGCTGCGCGCGATCGAGACTGGCGAGGCGCAGCCAATGGGCGCAGTTGACGCACGGCGCTTCGATGTCCGTGTGATCGCGGCCACCGCCCGCGACCTGCGGGCAGAAGTGGCGGCCGGACGACTGCAGCGAGACTTCATCAAGCGGGTGAGTGCCGTGCGCCTGCACGTCCCGGCGTTAAGGGAACGCCGTGAAGACATCCCGCTCCTGACGGCCGCTTTTCTCTATGAGTCACGCCCTCCGCACCACTCGCGCGATTTCGGGTCTCACGACGGCCGCCGAACGGGTCCTGCAGCATGCCAATTGGGACGGGAACGTCCGTGAGCTGAAGGATGTCGTCGAGCGCGCATGCTCGATGGGCGATGCGCGCCTGTTGGGTGAGCGCGAGATCCTCGCCGCCATTGCCGCGGCGTCCGGCGAAACGGTCGCACGCGCCTCCGCCGAGGTGCATGATGGAGGGAGAGAGACCGACCTCTTGTCGAGCGCTCAACGACGGCAAATCGAGCGTGTCCTGACGCGGGTCGGGGGCAACAAGACCGAAGCCGCGCGGCTGCTCGGCATCAGCCGCCGGGCGTTGTATCGCTGGCTGGAGCGGCTGGAGCGGCTCGGGTCGGCCGCGCGCAAGTGAGCGTGGCGCGTTAGCGTTCGACGTCGATGCCGCCGGGCTGTGTACCGGCGATGAACGTTTCGGTGATGGCCCCCGGCGTCTGGCCGGGCACCACGGCCCCGGTCGCGCGATCCACCGGAAGAAAGACAATGTTCTCCGGGGCGACGAACGATGGCGGATCGGTTCGCGTCGCGACGTAGGCCTTCATGAAGTCCATCCAGATCGGGAGCGCCGCGACCGCTCCTGTCTCGTTCGCGCCCATCGTCTTCTTGGCGTCGTGCCCGGTCCACACTCCCACCGTGATGTCGGGATCGAACCCAATGAACCACGCGTCGGTGTTCTCGTCGACGGTGCCGGTCTTGCCGGCGAGCGGCCACTCGATGCTCGATGCGGCTTCTCCGGTACCCCTGCGGACGACGCCTTCGAGCAGGCTCGTCATCATGAACGCCGTGTCGGCGCGGATGACGTTGACCGGTTCGATCCGCCCTTCCTCGAGCAGGTTGCCCGCGCGGTCGGTGACGGTCTGAATGAAATACGGCTTCGCGCGGACGCCGCGGTTCGGGAACACGCTATAGGCGCTCGTCACCTCGAGCAGCGTGCCCTCGCCCGCGCCGAGCGCGATTGGCAAATACGGCGGGAACTCGCGGGAGAATCCGAAGCGCCGCGCGTACGAGACGACGTTCGCTGGGCCGACCTCTTCCATCATCTTGATGGCCGGGATATTGCGCGAATTCTCGAGTGCGCGGCGCAGCGTCACGGGCCCCTCGAACTTGTGGTCGTAATTCTGCGGCTCGTAAAGGCCGCCGCTGCCCGCCGGGTAGCTGACTGGTTGATCCACGATCAGCGTTGCCGGGGTCAGGCCGCGGTCGATGGCGGCCGTATAGACAATCGGCTTGAACGTGGATCCGAGCTGCCTGTAAGCCTGCATCGCGCGGTTGAACTTGCTCCGGCCGAAACTCCAGCCGCCGACCATCGCGCGAATCTGGCCGGTGCGGTTGTCGATGGCGACGAGCGCCCCCTCGACCAGCGGCGTCTGCTCGAGCGTCACCGCTGGCCTGCTTCGTGCCTTCGTTGAGCGACATCAGGCCGACCTCGATCAGATCGCCGACGGCGAACGACGCTGGCGAGGGCGGCCGCGGCCATGCAGCGAGGCTCTCGCGGGTCAACTCGGCCTGGTAGCTTCCGATGCGGACCTTGATGCCGCCGGCCGAGGGCGTGCGTCCGACGGCGGTCACCACGGCCGGCACGACGTCGCCGGCGGCCATCGTTCGCGTCCAGCGCTCGTGCGCGAAGCCCTGCAGCGTCTGCTTTTCGGCGAGCACGTTCCTCGTCGCCCGGCGGTAACCACGCCTCTTATCGAGCCGGCGCAGACCGGCCGCGACCGCGCGGTTTGCCGCGTCCTGCAGGACTGGATCGAGCGTCGTCTTCACCGAAAGGCCGCTTTCGTACAGCCGCTTCGCCCCGTAGCGGGTTTCGAGGTGCTTGCGGACCTCTTCGAGGAAGTACGGGCGCTATCGACGGCGGCTGCCGCGGCTCACCCCGAACGACGATCGGTTTGGCCCTGGCGTCCTCGGCCTGCTCGGTCGAGATGAAGCCCTCGGCTGCCATACGATCCAGCGTGTAGTTGCGCCGCCGGACCGCCGCGTCCATGTTCACATACGGGCTCTGCCGCACGTTGGCCTGGATGATGCCGCCGAGCATCGCGGCTTCCTCGAGCGTGACGTCCTTCGCCGATTTCGCGAAGTACAGGCGTGAGGCGGCCTCAACGCCGTACGCGTTGTGGCCCCAGTACATCTGATTCGCGAACATCGTGAGGATCTCGCGCTTCGTGTACCGCTTCTCGATCTGAATCGCGACGATCGCCTCGCGAACCTTGCGTTCGAGGCTGATTTCTCCTTCGTAGAATCCGACTGCCTCGGGCAAGACGATCCGGGCGAGCTGCTGCGTCAAGGTGCTGGCACCGGCCGGCCGCGACGTGCGGCCGCGGATGCGATCGGTCACGAACTCGAACACGTCGCGCGCCACCGTGACCGCGATGCGTGAGATGCTCAGGCCGAAGTGCGAATTGAAGTCGCCGTCTTCCGCGGCGATGATCGCCATACGCAGGTCGGGCGCGATCTCGTCGTAGCCGACGACGAGGCGCCGTTCCACGGCGAAGTCGCCGATCCCCTGGCCGTCGGCGCCGTAGACGCGCGTGATCGTGCTGGGGCTGTAGTTGTCGAGCGCCGAAATCTGCGGCAGATCGCCGGCGTACGCGAAGACGACGCCGGTGAGCACGCCAAGTCCCGCCGCCACCAGGAACAAGGCGGCGATGCCGGCGTTGCGCGCGTAGCGAATGACGTAGTGGGCCAAATTAGTCGGTAGTCAGTAGTCAGTAGTCGCTAATTGTCTGTCCTTCCGTGCGATGACCAGTGTACCAAGGCTCGCGGCGATTGGACGTCGACTATTAGCTGACTACCGGCTTCTCGGGCTTCTCGCGCCAGCGGGAGACGAAGCCGGTTGAGCTGGAGCGCCCTGCGGCGCCGCGCCTGACTGCGGGGTCGGGCCCGATTGCGGGGCCGCGCGCGGAACGGCAACGGCCCCACGCGGCGTTTGCGCACTCGCCGGCTGAACGCCGAACGATCCCCGAGGCGATGCTGGCGGTCTGGTCACCTGCGGCGGCTGAAAGGCGGATACGGGAGGCGCCCCGGC
Source organism: uncultured Acidobacteriota bacterium (assembly GCA_963825245.1). GTDB lineage: Bacteria > Acidobacteriota > Vicinamibacteria > Vicinamibacterales > CAVVIG01 > CAVREM01. The sequence goes on along the minus strand of CAWGSJ010000001.1, from coordinate 1,268,093 downwards.
CGGACGGCGCGGTTGGGCGGCTACCGGTGGCCCGCTCGGGGACGCCATGGACGGTTGCGCTCGCTGCGCCGGCGCCGCCCGATATCCTGGCGACGGTGACGGAGCGACGGTTGAGTGCTGCTCGGTGCGCGATCGCGTCGTCGTGACCGGCGGATACGAGCGGCGTGAGGCACCAGTCGCACTGTCGTTCGAGGCAGGCGGGGGTGGTGTCGCTCGGCGCGGGATGGCCGTTGGCGGACGGCCGCCGAGCGTACGTGTGTCAGGCACGTCTCGATTGTCATGAGTGGCCGGCGGCTGGGCGAACGTCGAACGCGTTCGCGCGCCCGCGGGCGCACTGGCGGCTGCTGACGGCCGGCCGCGCGAAGTCGCGCGCGCGCCACCGAGCTCAGGTTGAGGCGGTGCGACGCCAGGCGCGACGCCCGGAACCGTCGTAGGCTGGCGGCCCGGAGCGGAGCGCGCGCTCTGGCTCAGTTCTGGGCCGCCCGCCGGAGATCTCGCGGATCGCTCGTGGTCGCGGCACGGCAACAGGCGGTGCAAGCGGCGCGCGCGCCTGGACGACAAACGGCGTCCGATATGGAATCGTGGTGGGCGGCAGCGCGTGGTGATGGACTGGATACCTGTATCCAAAGTACGGCTGTGACACCACGACCCATCCCCACGGATTGCCGAACGAGACGCCGAACGAGAACCCACCCGCCCCGCAGTAGCCAACCGGACACCAGCCGACATACCCCGGCGCAGACGCCCACGAGACCCAGGACGAGCCCCATCTCGCTCCCGGAACCCAGTACCAACGGCCCGCGAATCCCCAGCGACCGTAGTGATGCGTTGGCCAGCCCCACGCGTCGTAGCCGATCCAGGTCCAGCCATACGCCGGAACCGGAGACCAATAGCCGTAGGAGTACGGGCGCCATCCGGGCGCGACCGTCGGATACCACACGTTGCCGTAGGGCGCCTGGTAGCCCCACGAGCCATTGCTATCGAATGTGCTGCTGTACGCGTAGAGATCACGCGGCAGGTATCTGGTCGACGTCGTGCCGGCTCGCGCATCGCGCCGGGCGCTCGCCCAACGATCGAACGCGTCGAACCGCGCGGAGTTGAACGGCAGCGGCTGGCTGGGCGCGAGCATCGTCGCGCGCGAGCGTGCGCTCACCCGCGCGAACCGCTGTCGAGCCGACGTTCGTCGCGAGCGTCGCATACCCGCGGAACACGGCGAGTTCGGTTTCAAGATCGCCGCGTCCGTTCATCAGGGCGACGCGATACTCGCCAGGGCCGTCCGTCGCCGCGGAGGCTGACGGCGTGTCGATCTGATACCGAACCGCGTTCCCCGGATCGTTCACGCCCACGACCGTCAGTTGCACGCGTCCCGCCATCATCCGGAGGAGCGCCCCATCCTGCAGTTCGATCGTCGTGTACTCGTCGATCGCGAGTGCCGTCCCGTCGGAGAAGAGCACCTCGATGCGGCCGCGCGTGGTCAGCAGACGATCGCCCGGGACGAACGGCATGCCAGAAACTGCCGTTTCGGTCTGACCTTCGCGCTCGAGGGTTGCAGTGCCGTCCACGTAGGACAGGTGTGGCGGTGACTGCGTTGTTTGATCGGAATCCTGTGCCCAACCGTTGACGCAGGTCAGCAGCAGCAGAGTCTGTGTGAGCGCGAACACACGTACAACTGAGGTGGACGAACCCATACGAAGCGCCTCACACGTCGAGTGGCAGGACCGGCTGGCGATCCGAATTATACGACTTCGCCGGGTGCCACGTGCTGCGTGCCAGGTGCCGGGTGCTCGTCGGCGAGTGCTGGTGCTCGGCGTGCCCGCACCAGGCACCATTTCTTCAGCACCCAGCACCCAGCACCCAGCACCCAGCACCCAGCACTGGTACCCTGTAACCTTGACAGTGCTACACTCAGGTTTTATCCTCAGATCAGTATCAGCAATGGCTGCGCGATACGACCTGACGAGGACTCAATGAGCAAAATCATCGGCATCGACCTGGGCACCACGAACTCCGTCGTCGCGGTCATGGAGGGCGGCGAACCGGTCGTGATCACCAACCCCGAAGGCGGACGGCTGACGCCATCGGTCGTGGCCTTCGCGAAAACCGGCGAACGGCTGGTGGGACAGGTGGCCAAGCGGCAGGCGGTCACCAACCCGGAGAACACCGTCTTCTCGATCAAGCGCTTCATGGGTCGGCGCCACGACGAGGTGAGCGAGGAAATGAAGATGGTGCCCTACACGGTCACCGCCGCCGGGAACGATGTGCGCGTGAAGGCGCTCGGCAAGGAATACGCGCCGCCGGAAATCTCCGCGATGATTCTGCAGAAGCTGAAGCAGGCCGCGGAGGAATATCTCGGCTCAGCCGGTCACTCGGGCCGTCATCACCGTGCCCGCGTATTTCAACGACGCGCAGCGGCAGGCGACGAAGGAGGCAGGCACAGATCGCCGGCCTCGAGGTGATGCGCATCGTCAACGAGCCGACCGCGGCGGCGCTCGCCTACGGCCTCGACAAGAAGAAGGACGAAACGATCGCCGTCTACGACTTCGGCGGCGGCACGTTCGACATCTCGATCCTCGAAGTCGGCGAAGGCGTCGTCGAGGTCAAGGCGACCAACGGCGACACTCACCTCGGCGGCGACAACCTCGACCAGCGGATCATCGACTGGATCGCCGGCAGAGTTCCGCAAGAGCGACGGCATCGATCTGACGAAGGACCGCATGGCGCTTCAGCGTCTGAAGGAGGCGGCCGAGAAGGCCAAGATGGAGCTCTCCACGGTGATGGAGACCGACATCAACCTGCCGTTCATCACCGCCGATCAGAGCGGCCCGAAGCACCTGCAGATGAAGCTGACGCGGGCGAAGTTCGAGCAACTGGTCGAGGATCTGCTCGCAGAAGACGGTCGGGCCGACGAAACAGGCGCTTGCCGACGCCGGCCTCGATCCCTCGAAAATCGACGAGATCGTGCTGGTCGGCGGATCGACGCGCATCCCGAAGGTCCAGCAGATCGTCAAGGAGCTGTTCCGGAAGGAGCCGCACCGGGGGGTCAATCCGGACGAAGTGGTGGCGGTCGGCGCCGCGGTGCAGGCGGGCGTCCTGGCCGGCGACGTCAAGGATCTGCTGCTGCTCGACGTCACCCCGCTGTCGCTCGGGATCGAGACGATGGGCGGCGTGATGACGACGCTGATTCCGCGGAACACGACGATTCCGACGCGGAAGAGCGAGATCTTCTCGACGGCATCCGACAACCAGACGAGCGTCGAGGTCCACGTGCTCCAGGGCGAGCGATCGCTGGCGCGCGACAACCGCACGCTCGGGAAGTTCCATCTGATCGGCCTCCCGCCGGCACCGCGCGGCGTGCCGCAGATCGAGGTGACGTTCGACATCGACGCGAACGGCATCGTCAACGTGCAGGCGAAGGATCTTGGCACCGGCAAGGAACAGAAGATCACCATCACCTCGTCGAGCGGCCTCAGCAAGGACGAAGTCGACCGCATGATGAAGGAGGCCGAATCGCACGCCGACGAGGACAAGAAGCGCCGCGAAGAGATCGAGGCGCGCAACCGCGCCGACCAGGCGGTCTACGGCGCGGAACGCTTCGTCAAGGACATCCGGCGACAAGCTCTCGGCGGCCGACAGGACCGCGATCGAGGGCGCAGCGGAGTCGCTCAGGAAGGCCATCGACGCCAACGACGCGGCCGGCGATCAACCGCGCGATGGAGGAGCTGACGCAGGCGCAGCACAAGGCGGCCGCGTCGCTCTATCAGCAGGCGTCAGCGGCCGGCCCCGGTGCCGGCCCGGCGCCTGGTGCGGGCGGCGGCGGTGCTGCGGGCTCGTCGGCCGGTTCCGGCGGCGACGCAGGTCGCCCGGCCGACGGCGACGTCATCGACGCGGAAGTCGTGGACGAGGGGAAGCCGTAATCGATCTGAAGTTCTGCAATTTTCCCATGGATTTCTACATCCTGCTGGGTATCGAGCGTGGCGCGACGCTGAACGACATCAAGCGTGCGTACAAGCGGCTCGCCCGCAGGTATCACCCGGACATCAATCCCGGGCGATCGCCTGGCGGCGTCGCAGTTCCGCCAGATCGCTGAGGCGTACGAAACGCTGAGCGATCCGGATCGCCGCCGCCGCTACGACAGCGGCGGCGGTTCGCACCAGCTCGCGTGTCGAGTCGACGTTCGGCTTCGAGGGCTTCGATTTTTCGGTGAGCGTCAGCGGCGCGTCGGCGCCGACCTTCGGCGATCTGTTTGCCGACGTGCTGAATCAGCGGCACGACCCGGGCAGCGACGGAGCGCCGGAGCGCGGCGCCGACCTGCACCAGTCGCTCTCGCTGCCGTTCGAGGACGCGATGCGCGGCGCGCAGCGCCAGCTCGACGCTGACGAGACAGGACACGTGTCGCGCCTGCCAGGGGACGGGCCGGCTGCAGGCGGCTGAGAGCCGCTGCCTGCACTGCCACGGCGCGGGCAGCGTGAAGTCGGCCCGGGGCCACATGGTGTTCTCGAAGCCGTGCGCGCAATGCGGCGGCACTGGCCGGCAGGCGCAGATCGCGGTGCCCGGTCTGCGGCGGAGCGCAGGTCGAGATGCGCGCCGAGACGCTCAGCATCCAGATGCCGCGCGGGGCTCGCCGACGGCGCCCGCGTCCGGGTGCCCGGCAAGGGACATGCGGGCCGCAATGGCGGCGAGCCCGGCGACCTGTACGTGACGATCCGCGTCGAGCCGCATCCGGTGTTCCGCCGCGAAGGCGACGACCTGCACCTCAGCGTGCCGATCGCGGTCCACGAGGCGGCGCTTGGCGCCAAGGTCGACGTGCCGTCGCTCGAAGGCCACGCGCGGCTGCGCGTGCCGCCGGGCACGCAGTCGGGCCAGCGCTTCCGCCTGCGCGAACGCGGCGTGCCGTCGGCTCGCGACGGGCGCCGCGGCGATCTCGTCGTCGAAGTCCGGCTGGTGCTGCCGCGCGTGCTCGACGAGCGGTCGAAGGAGCTGCTGCGCGAGTTCGGCCGGCTGAACTGCGGAGGATGTCCGCGAACGGGATGAGCCGGCTGAGCGAGCATGAAGAAAACGGGCAAGGCGTACTTCATGATCAGCGCGGTGGCGCAGAAGTACAACATCCACCCGCAGACGCTGCGCCTGTACGAGCGCGAAGGGCTGCTGAAGCCGTCGCGCACGGAAGGCAACACGCGGCTCTACTCGGAAGAGGACCTGGAGCAGCTCGAGACGATTCTGTCGCTTACCCGAGATCTCGGCGTCAACCTGGCGGGCGTCGAGATCATCCTCAACATGCGGCGCAAGATCGAGCGCATGCAGGGCGAAGTCAACGAGTTCATGGAGTACGTCAAGCGCGAGCTGGCGCGCGGCATCGACGACTGGGAGCAGCGGCTGTCGACGGCGCTCGTCAAATCCACCCCGACCGATCTCGTGCGCGCCACGCCGCCGAGTCAGGACGCCGAGAAGTCGAAAGCCCAAAACTGAAAGTCGTCGCGCAAAGTCGAGCGACGAAGGTAGAATGCTCGGTGCATGCCGTGCCCGCTTTGCGACGACACCGGCTGGAAACCCGTCGACGCAGACGGCGTGCGGCGCGTCGTGCGCTGCGACTGCTGGCGCGAGAGCGTCGGGCAGCAGCGGCTGGCCGACGCGAACGTCCCGAAGCGCTATCAGCACTGCACGATCGCGAACTTCACCGCCTACAACGAGTCGCTCGAGCGCGCCGCCGACGAGGCGCGGCAGCTCGCCGAACGATTTCCGGTTGTCGACAAGGGCTTGTTCTTCGAAGGGCAGCCGGGCGTCGGCAAGACGCACCTGGCGGTCGCGGTGCTGAAGCAGGTCATCCAGACGACCGGCGCGCGCGGCCTGTTCTACGACACGCGCGACCTGCTGCGGCTCATCCGCAGCACCTACGACGCCGTCGATTCGCACCACTGAGCTCGACATCCTGCGGCCGGTCATGAACGCCGACCTGCTCGTCCTCGACGATCTCGGGGCCGAGAAGACCTCCGAGTGGGTCGAAGAGACGATGAACCTCATCGTCAACACGCGCTACAACGAGCAGCGCGTGACGATCTTCACGTCGAACTACGAGGACATTCCCGACGACACCGAACCGAACTCGCTCGTCTTCCGCATCGGCCACCGGATGCGGTCGCGCCTGCACGAGATGTGCGACTTCGAGGTCCTCGACGGCGGCGACTACCGGCAGATGCCGGTCAACGGCGGCATCGACGATCTGATTGCGCTGTGGAAGACGCGCAAGAAAACCCTGCCGGTCCGGGCCGGCCGCCAGGCCCGCGCCCAGCTGAGAGAGCCAGCCGTCCGCGATGGCCGGGCCGACCTGAAATGGCCAGGCGGGCGCGCGGGATCCTAGAATTGGGTCGAGTGCTAGGCCTTTACATCCACGTTCCCTTCTGCTCGGCGATCTGCAACTACTGCAACTTCAATCGTGGACTCTTCGACGCCGACCTGAAGGACCGCTACGTCGGCGCACTGCTATCCGAGATAACCGGCCAACTTTTTTCCAATGGCGCTGGGGCCCCACCCCCAGCGCGAACTGACGCTGATGCCTCGCCTCGGATAGAAGACGGGTCCTCGGCGAGGCATGGCCGCGGGCGCGTGCCGGCTGACACCATCTACTTTGGTGGCGGGACACCCTCGCTTCTCGAGCCGGAAGAGGTCGCGCGCATCATCCAGGCCTGCGAGGAGCATTTCGACGTCGCCGCCGACCGCGAGATCACGCTCGAGGCCAACCCCGAAACGGTCACGACCGCGCGGCTCGAGGGTTATCGCCGGGCTGGCGTCAATCGGCTCAGTTTCGGTGTCCAATCCTTCAGGGACGACGAACTCCGGCGGCTTGTCGCGGCTGCACGGTGCTGAGCGGGCACGCGCGGCGCTCGCGCGAGGCGCGGGCGGCCGGCTTCGACAACGTCAGCCTGGACCTGATGATGTGGCTGCCGGGGCAGACAGGTCGACGAGTGGCTCGAGTCGGTCGACGAGGCGGCGGCGCTCGAGCCCGAGCACCTGTCGCTGTACCTGCTCGAGGTGTATCCGAATGCGCCGCTCCGGGACGAGATGGCGCGCGCGCAGTGGTCGCAGGCGCCCGACGAAGATGCGGCGACGATGTACGTGACGGCGATGGAGCGGCTGGAAGCCGCCGGCTACGAGCAGTACGAGATCTCGAACGTGGCGCGGCCCGGACGCCGATCGCGGCACAACTTGAAGTACTGGACCGACGGCGAGTGGCTCGGGTTCGGGTGCGGCGCGCACTCGACCCGCGACGGCGTCCGCTGGAAGAATGTGTCGGCCACAGAGGAGTACGTCGATCGCGTCAGCGCGCGGCGTGCCGCCCGGCGTCGACGTCCGGCGCCTGACCGCACGCGGAGCGCCTCGGCGACGCCCTGTTCATGGGCCTTCGGCTCTCCGACGGCGTCGACGAACAGGCGATCGAGCGCCGCTACGGCGTGGACGTCTGGCAGCGGTACGGGCTCAGATCTCCAGCCCTTATGTTGAAGCTGGCCTGCTAATGCGGCAGGATAGACGGATGCGGTTGACCCGCCGCGGCATGCTGCTTGCCAACGAAGTGATGGCGGTGTTCGTGTAGACGTCAAGAAGTACGCTACAGTAACCCCCTTTTGAACCTATCCTCGAAGGAGGCCGTGATGTTTCGATGGATTGCACCCGCGCTGGTGGTCGGGCTATCTGGCTGCCGCGCCCGTCCATGCGCAGAGCCCAGCTGCGCGCCCGCCCAGCAGGCAGCAGGCGCAGAAGAGCCCGTTCGTGTTCCAGAGCGACGGGGGCGTGATCCTGCATTTCATCAAGCCGGACAAGACGGCAGACTTCGAGATGCTCGTCGCGAAGCTGAAAGAGGCGCTCGCGAAGAGCGAGAAGCCCGAGCGCAAGGCGCAGGCGGCTTCATGGAAACTCTTCAAGGCGGCTGAGCCCGGCGCGGCCGGCGCGATCATGTACGTGTCGGTGATCGACCCGGCCGTCAAGGACGCCGACTACTACATCCCGCTCATCATCAACGATGCGTTTCCGGCCGAAGGGCAGGCGCTCTACAAGCAGTACCTCGACGTCAGCGCCAATCCAAGCGCGAACAAGCTGACGCTGACGCTGCTCCAGGACCTGGCCAAGTAGTCTCGCCGGCCCTCTAGAACTTTAGGTTCAGACCTGCGTAGATGCGGTGCGCTGGCGAGTCCAGCGCACCGTCTCCCAGCCTGAACGCCCGGTAGTCCACGCGCAGGCGCAACGGGCCGACCAGGTTCACCTTCACCCCGCCCCCGGTATTCAGCCCGAAGCCGGTCTTCCCGGAGTGCCGAGCTCCTCGTGATAGACGCCGCCGCCGGTCGTGAAGTACGGCTGGATGCCGAAGATCGTGAAGGGTGTCTGCAGCAGCACGTTCCCGATGTAGGTCTTGAGCGCAGGCGCCAGCGATCGCAGGTCTTCCGACGTGCTGGCGTACTCGAACTCGAAGCCGATCAGCAGGAGTCCGGCGCCGACGGCGAACCCCTGGGTCTTCCGGCTCTCGGGCGTGGTGTTCGCGCCGAGGAAGAGCGTCGCATCGGCGGCCGCCGGCGCGGCGACCAGAAACAGGACAGCGCCACAGTCAGAACGGTCGCTCGCGCGCTGCGCATCGAGCCTCCGGCGGGCATGATAGGTACAATCGCCGGCGCGACATGGACTTCCGGCTGACCGCGGATCAGCAGCTGCTGCGTCAGAGCGTTCGCGAGTTCGCGGAGAGCCGAGATCCGCCCGCACGTACGCGAGTGGGACGAGGCGCAGCACTTTCCGGACGAGCTGGTGCCGCGGCTCGGCGAGCTCGGCCTGCTGGGCATCCAGCTGCCCGATGCGTACGGCGGCGCCGGCGATGTCGGCCGTCGACTACTGCATCTGCATCGAAGAGCTGGCCCGCGTCGATCCCGGCGTCGCGCTGTCGGTTGCCGCGCACAACGGCCTGTGCTCGGCGCACATCCTGCTGTTCGGCACCGACGCGCAGAAGGCAGACGTATCTCGCCGCCGCTCGCGCGCGGGGAGACAGATCGGCGCCTGGGGCCTCACCGAATCGACGTCGGGCAGCGATGCCGCCGGCATGCGCACCACGGCCGTCCGGGCCGGTGCGTGCTGGGTGCTTGAACGGCTCGAAGACCTTCACGACGCACGGCCGGGTCGGGCACGTGATGGTGGTCATGGCGGTCACCGACAAGGCGGCCGGGTCCAAGGGCATCTCCGCCTTCATCATCGAGCACGGCACGCCCGGGATGACGTCCGGGCAAGAAGGAAGACAAGCTCGGCATGCGGGCGAGCGACACGAGCGAGGTCCTGTTCGACAACTGCCGCGTGCCGGCCGACGCGCTTCTCGGCGAGGAGGGGCAGGGTTTCGTCGACGCGATGCAGGTGCTCGATGCCGGCCGCATCGGGATCGCGGCGCTCTCGGTCGGCCTGGCGCAGGGCGCGTACGAAGCGGCGCTGCGGTATGCGCAGGACCGGCAGGCGTTCGGCAGGACGATCGGCACGTTCCAGGCCATTCAGTGGAAGCTGGCCGACAACGCCACGCGGATCGAGGCGGCGCGCCTGCTCACGTATCGCGCCGCCTACCTCAAGGACAGCGGCGCGACCCGGACGACCATGGCGTCGTCGATGGCCAAGCTGTACGCGAGCGAGATCGCGGTCCGGGCGGCGGACGATTGCGTGCAGATCCACGGCGGCTACGGATTCGTGAAGGACTATCCCGCCGAGAAATTCTTCCGCGACGTGAAGCTCACGACGATCGGCGAGGGCACGAGCGAGATCCAGCGGCTCGTCATCGCACGGCAGTTGCTGGCGCGATGACCGCCGCGTCCGGCCTGGCCGAGCGCGTGCTCGCCGGCGACGCCGCGTGCCATCGCGCGCGCCATCTCGCTGGTCGAAGACGACGAGGCAGCGGGCGCCGAGCTGATGCGGGCGATCTTCGGCCGCACCGGCCGCGCGTATCTCGTCGGGGTGACCGGCCCGCCCGGCGCGGGCAAGAGCACGCTCGTCGATCGGCTCGACCGCGGCGTTTCGCGACGCAGCGACGAAGGTTGGCGTGATCGCCGTCGACCCGACGAGCCCGTTCACCGGCGGCGCCGTGCTGGGCGATCGGCTGCGGATGCAGTCGCACGCCGCCGACGAGGACGTGTTCATCCGCAGCATGGCGACGCGCGGTCATCTCGGCGGCCTGTCGCGCGCGACCGCCGACGCCGCGCTGGTGCTCGACGCCGCCGGCAAGGATCTCGTGATCATCGAGACCGTCGGCGTCGGTCAGGACGAAGTCGACATCGTCCGCACCGCCGACGTCTCGATCGTGACGCTCGTGCCGGGCGCGGGCGACGAGGTCCAGGCGCTCAAGGCCGGCATCATGGAGATCGCCGACATCTTCGTCGTCAACAAGGCCGACCGCGAGGGCGCCGACCGTCTTGTGGCGGCCGTCGAGGGGACGCTCGAGCCTCCAGGCGTACGCGCCCGGGCAGTGGCGTCCGCCGATCGTCAAGACGGTCGCGACCAGCGGCAACGGGGTGGCCGAGCTCGTCGCGGCGATCGAGACGTTCCGGGCGCACCGGCGAAGCGCCCGGCGCAGGCCGAAGCGCGCCGGCGCGCGCGCGCTGAGCATCAGCTGCGCGAGTTGGTGACGCGCGGATTCATGGACAAGCTGGAACGAACGTCCTGGAACCCGGCGAGCTGACGGCGGTGGCGGCCAGGATCGCGGCACGCGAAATCGATCCGTATACCGCCGCTGCGGGTCTCCTCTCCAGAGGGCGATGATGTGCAGAGCGCCTGCGGCCATGCCTCGCCGAGCCACCTCCGCGCTTCGCGCTACGGTGGCCAAGGGACGTCCGCTTGGGAGGCGAGGCATCAGCGTAAGTTCGCGGCGGGGGTGGGGCCCCGCCGCCATTGAAAAATGAAAGCCGTCCTCGATCACATCGGTATTGCCGTGCGCGATCTCGACGCGGCGCTGGCCTTCTATCGCGATGCGCTGGGTCTCGAAGTGGAAGCGTCCGAAGAGGTCGACTCGCAGCGCGTGCGCGCGCATTTCGTTCCGGTCGGCGAATCCAGCCTGGAGCTGCTGGAAGCGACGGGCGCCGACTCGACGATCGCCAGATACCTCGACAAGCGCGGCCCCGGCTTGCACCACATCACCTTGCGGGTCGAGGACATTGCGTCTGCGCTGGTGCAGCTGAAGGCCCGCGGGGCCAGGCTGATTGACGAGCAGCCGCGGCCGGGCGCGGAGGGCGCCCTTGTCGCGTTCGTCCACCCGTCGAGCGCTCACGGCGTGCTGGTGGAGCTGAAGCAGCCTCGCCACTCTGAATTCAAGAGTCCGAAGTCTGACGCCGGAAATCTGAAGTCTGACATTTCACGCCACAGCCTGGGCGACCTAGAGCTCGTCTCCCTGTGCGACGGCTCGTTCCGCCTCGACGGCGGGGCGATGTTCGGCGTGGTGCCCAAGGCGCTATGGGGTGAACGGTACCCGGCCGACGAACGGAATCGCGTCGAGATCGCGGTCCGCCAGCTTCTCGTGCGCGGCAGGCGCACCATGCTCATCGACGCGGGTTTCGGCGACAAGACGGATGAGGCATTCCGCCAGCAGTTCGCCCTGGATCGGCGGCGGAACCTGGATCACGCGCTCGCCGATGCCGGCGTGGCTCCCGACGACATCGACATCGTTCTCGCGACGCACCTGCACTGGGACCACGCGGGCGGCTTCACGGTCCGCGATGCGGATGGCCGGCTCCGTCCCCGCTTTCCGCGGGCGCAGGTATGTCGTGCGCCGCGGCGAGTGGGAAGACGCGACGAATCCCAATGCCAGGACCCGCGGCAACTATCTGCCCGACGACTTCCTGCCGCTGATGTCGGCGGGCGTGCTCGAACTGGTGGACGACGATCAGACGATCATGCCTGGCGTGAAGGTGAAGCGCACGGGCGGCCACACGCTGCACCACCAGATGGTGCTCATCGAGTCGAACGGGCAGTGCGCGGCGTTTCCGGCCGACTTGATGCCGACGGCCGCGCATCTGTCGCTGGCGTGGATTGCGGCGGTCGACCTGTTCCCGCTCGAGACGCTGGCCTCAAAGCAGGCGTTCGTGGAGGAGGCGGCAGCGCGGCAAACGCTCGTCCTCTTCGATCACGAACCTCGGATTCAGGCCGCGTACATCGTCGAACAGAGCGGCCGGCGATCCCTTCAACCCGTATGAGCACACCGTCAGCAACCATCGGCATCATCGGCGGCAGCGGCCTGTACGACATGGCGGAGCTGACCGACCGCGAAGAGAAGCGGCTCACGACGCCGTTCGGCGATCCGTCGGGCCCGTATGTCCTCGCCACGCTGCGCGGACGGCGCGTCGCGTTCCTGGCGCGCCACGGCGCCGGCCACCGGCATCCTTCCGTCGGAGCTGAACTTCCGCGCGAACATCTACGGCTTCAAGGTGCTCGGCGTGGAGCGGATCCTCTCGGCGAGCGCCGTCGGCAGCCTGAAGGAAGCGTATCGGCCGCTCGACATCGTCGTGCCGGATCAGTTCTTCGATCGCACCAGGGGCCGCATCAGCACGTTCTTCGGCCGCGGCCTGGTCGCGCACGTGGCGTTCGCGCACCCGGTGTGCGGCGAGCTCGCCAGGGTTGCCGCCGATTCGGTCGAGGCGATCGGCGCGACGGTCCATCGCGGCGGCACGTACGTGAACATGGAGGGGCCGCAGTTCTCGACGCTGGCCGAATCGAAGCTGTACCGGGCGTGGGGCATGGACGTGATCGGCATGACGAACCTCCAGGAAGCGAAGCTCGCGCGCGAGGCCGAGATCTGTTACGCGACGCTGGCCCTCGTCACCGACTACGACTGCTGGCATCCGGACCACGACTCGGTCACGGTGGACCTGATCATCGCCAACCTGATGCAGAATGCCGCGACGGCGCAGAAAACAATCGCCGAAGCGGTGTCGCGCCTGCCGCCGGAACGGACCTGCGGCTGCAAGGACGCCCTCGCCACCGCGATCATCACGCGGCCGGAAAACGTGCCGGAGCAAACGAAAAGGGAACTTGCACCAATAATCGGGAAATACATGGGGAACTAACGATGTAGGGTGCCTTGAACTGACGATATAGGGTGCTGGCGCGCGCTTGTCTTTCGGCGCGCCAGCACTTTGAATCCGAAGGCGCCCAGCACCCTACAGCGAAGTTGCGAAGCACTCTACAGCGAGCCGTCGTCGGAAAGCGAAGTCGTTGTTGGAGCGAAGAAGCGATATGAAATTGGTTGTGACCGGTTCGATCGCCTATGACTACCTGATGTCGTTTCCCGGGAAGTTCACTGAGCACTTCCTGCCGGAGCACTTCCACCGGGTGAGCCTCAGCTTCCTGGTCGATACGATGGACAAGCGGCGTGGCGGGTGCGCGCCGAACATCGCTTACACGCTCGCGCTGCTCGGCGAGCGTCCGCTGCTGATGGCGACGGCAGGCGAGGACTTCGGCGACTACCGCAACTGGCTCGAGGCGGCCGGTGTCGATACGTCCGAGGTCAAGCAGGTAAGCGGGAAGTTCACCGCGTCCTTCTTCTGCTCAACCGATCAGGCGAACAACCAGATCGCTTCCTTCTACACCGGCGCGATGGCCAACGCCGGCGAGCTGTCATTCCGGACGCTCGACTCCTGCGACCTGGCGATCATTTCTCCGAACGACCCTGGAGCAATGGTGCAGTACGCCGAAGAGTGCCGGGCACTCGGCATCCGCTACATCTTCGATCCGGGCCAACAGTGCGCGCGCATGGACGGCGGCGAGCTGGCCGACGGCGTCAAGGGCGCGGCGATTGTCATCTGCAACGACTACGAGTTCGAGCTGCTGCGCCAGAAAACCGGCCTCGGCGAACCCGAACTCCTCGAGCGGAGCGAAGCCCTGGTCGTCACGCGCGGCGAGCACGGGTGCTGGGTGTACACGCGGCGCGGCCGCGCGGACGTGCCGGCTGTCGCCCCGCGGCGGATCGTCGATCCCACCGGGGTCGGCGACGCGTTTCGAGGAGGTCTGATGAAGGGGCTCGCGCTGGGCCTGCCGTACGGCGTGTGCGCCCGCATTGGCAGCGTGGCGGCGACCTACGCGCTCGAGCATCTGGGCGGCCAGAGCCATGCCTACACGTGGGACGAGTTCACACAGCGGTTCGAGAGCCATTTTGGCCCGTTGCCTGTCGGGGCAGAAGCCCAGGAACTCGAAAACTGACCTTCGGGGAGGATCCATGAAACGCGCGTTCGCGGCGTTGGTCGTTGCGATTGGCGCGGCGTTGATGCCGCTGGCGGCGCAGGACTCGCCGCAGGCGTGGGACGCGGCGTTCCGCGCGCTGACGAGCGCCGCGAACATCGGCGAGTACATGCGCCGGTTGAGCGCGCGGCCGCACCACGTCGGTTCCCCGTACGGCAAGGACAACGCCGAATGGATGGCCGCCCGATTCAAGGAGTGGGGCTGGGACGCGCGCATCGAAACCTATGAGGTCCTGTTCCCGACACCAAGGGAACGTGTCGTCGAGATGGTTGCACCGACGACGTTCAAGGCGGCGCTGCGCGAGCCTGCCCTGGCGATCGATCCCACCTCCGGGCAGACGGCCGAGCAGCTGCCGGGCTACAACGCGTACTCGATCGACGGCGACGTCACCGGTCCGCTCGTCTACGTCAACTACGGCCGGCCGGCCGACTACGAGGAGCTGGAACGCCAGGGCATCTCGATCAAAGGCGCGATCGTCATCGCGCGGTACGGCGCATCATGGCGCGGCATCAAGCCGAAAGTCGCGGCGGAGCACGGCGCGGTAGGCTGCCTGATCTACTCGGACCCGGCCGACGACGGCTACGTGGTGGACGAAGTGTTCCCGCAGGGCCCGATGCGCAGCCGCGACGGCGTTCAGCGCGGCAGCGTGTTCGACATGCCGACGCATCCAGGCGACCCGTTGACGCCCTTCACTGCCTCGGTGCCGGGCGCCAAGCGGCTCGCCGTCAGCGCCGCGCCCACCCTCACCAGGATTCCGGTCCTGCCGATTTCCTACGGCGACGCACAACCGCTGCTCGCGGCGCTGGCCGGGCCGGTCGTGCCGGCCGGTTGGCGCGGCGGCTTGCCGATCACGTATCACTACGGCCCGGGGCCCGCGCGGGTCCACCTGAAGCTCGCGTTCAATTGGGATATCAAGCCGATTTACAACGTGGTCGCGCGGCTCACAGGCTCGACGTTTCCCGACGAGTGGATCGTGCGCGGCAACCATCACGATGCATGGGTCAACGGCGCCCAGGATCCGGTCAGCGGCATGGCCCCTGAGCTCGAAGAGGCGCGGGCGCTCGGCGAGCTGGTCCGCCGCGGCTGGCGGCCCCGTCGGACCATCGTCTATACGGCGTGGGACGGCGAGGAACCCGGGTTGCTCGGATCGACCGAGTGGGTCGAGCACCATGCCGACGAACTACGGCAGAAGGCGGTCGTGTACATCAACACGGACGGCAACGGCCGTGGATCGCTGAGCGCCGGCGGGTCGCATCCGCTCGAGACGTTCATCAACGGCGTGGCGCGTGACGTGGAGGACCCGGATGCCGGCGTCAGCGTCTGGAAGCGGTGGCAATCCACGGTCGTGGCGAGCGGTACCCCCGAGGAGCGGACCGCCGCCCGAACGCGCCCCGACCTCCGCATCGATGCGCTCGGATCCGGATCGGACTACACGCCGTTTCTCCAGCATCTGGGCACGCCGACGCTCAGTCTCGGTTTCGGCGGGCTCGACGAGGACGGCATCTACCATTCGATCTACGACGACTTCTACCACTTCACCAAGTTCCTCGACACCGACTTCCGCTACGGCCGCGCTCTCGCGCAGACCGTCGGGACTGCTGTCATACGTCTTGCCGACGCGGATCTCCTGCCGTTCGAGTTCACGAATCTCGCCGACACGGTCCAGATCTACGTGAAGGAGGTGCAGGAGCTGTTGAAGACGGCGCAGGACACGGCCAGGGAACGCAACCGCCAGATCGAGGATGGGGTGTTCGCGGCACTGGCCGATCCGCGACGTCCAATCAAGGCGCCGAAGGTCGAGCCCGTGCCGCCGGCAATCAACTTCGCGCCGCTCGAGAACGCTTCGGGCGCGCTCGCGCGCGCGGCGGAGCGCTACAAGAAGGCCGCCAGTGCGGTCCGGCCGCGCCTGGCCTCGCACCCCGACGTCCTGCGGTCGGTCAACGCGCGGCTGATTCAGAGTGAGCGACAGCTGACCGACGAAGGCGGCCTGCCGCGGCGCCCGTGGTACCGCCACCTGCTCTATGCGCCCGGCTTCTACACCGGCTACGCCGTCAAGACGCTGCCGGGCGTGCGCGAGGCGATCGAGCAGAAGCACTACGACGAAGCGGAGGCCGAGGTCGTTCGCATTGCGCGTGCGCTTGATCGCGAGGCGGCCTTGATTGAAGCGGCCGCCGCTGATCTGGAGCGAATGCGATGAGGGAACGATGCCATAGCGCCCGACCTGAAGGTCGGGCCTACAGAGAGGTAGGCCCGAGCTTCAGCTCGGGCTTCCTGCGGCTCCCATCAGCGCGGCAAGGCCCACGAGATACGTCATCGATGCCGCGAGGAATGTCGCGCTGAATCCCCAGTTCATGGCGATGAAAATCGCCAGCGTGGCGCCGACGACCGAGAGGGCACCGTTCATCCCCCAGGCCCAGGTCAGCATTTGAGGCGACCGCGAGGCCAGCAGCCGGATGCCGGCCGGCATCGGAATGCCCAGGACCATCCCGACCGGCACGAGAGTCGCGACAGCCAGGAGAATGCGCCCAGTCCGCGAGAACGGGATCGCCCAGGCGATGAACGGCGTGACGACGGCAATCGCCAGGAGCCCAAGCGCGACGATCGCGACCAGCGCGACGGCCGTGCTGCGGCGCAGCGATTCGGGCGCGAAGCGCCGGCTGAACGCCGCCCCAATGCCAGTGCCCAGGAGCAGCGAAAAGAGCGTCACCGTCAACGAGTACACGGGGTGACCGAGCAGCAGGACGAACCGCTGCAGGACGGCCACTTCAATCAGCATGAATCCGGCTCCCAGCGAGCCGAAGTAAACCAGCCACGACAGCCAGCCGGCCGGGCGGTCGCCGCCCGCGACGATGAGCGGACCCACGACGAACCCGGCGACCAGCGCGGCTGAGATACCCATGAGCGTCAGCAGCGCGCTGAGGCCGTTTCCGAACAGCATCGCCCGCCCGAACGCCACGGCGAACTGGTCCTTGAGCTTCGTCGTGTGAAAGAAGAACGGCCGGTCGTCCGTCGTCGGCCTGATGTCCTGTTCGTAATTGTCGTAAAAGCGCTCGCGATCCGGGGCGACGATGAGGTTGGCGTACGCAGCGGTTTCCGTGCCCTCGACCCACTCGCCAGGCGGAGGTGCGATGGGTCCCTCGTTGCCAGGCGCATAGAGAATGCGGAACTGCAGGCGGTCGGCGACCGTCCGGAGCTCAGAAACCTCCTCGGACGTGAACGGCGACTTCTTGAGCAGGAACGTCGCCACGCTGTCCTGCTGAATGATCGCCAGGCGTGAGGCGGCATCCCAGCCGCGCCTCGCGCAGGCCTCCTGCGCGAGGGACACGAGCCGAAGGCCATCGAACACCCATCGGGTAATCGTCAGGATGCCGTTGTCGTTCAGGTGATCGAGATAGTCGGTGAACGCTTCGACGGTGTAGAGCGTGTTCTCCGTCAACGTGTAGGCGCCAGCCGCCGTAGCAGCCCATGTGTCGACGAGCGATGCCTGGATGACGTCGTACTCGTCGGCCGAGCGCCGGACGAAGCTCCTGCCATCGTCGACGGCGATGCGGACGTGCGGGTGATCGTAGATGCCGCCCGAGAAGTCCCGGAAGGCGCCGCGCATGACGTCGTTGGCGATGATGGGATTGATTTCGACCCCGTCGACGCGTGCAGCCCCGAAGACCAGCGCCGAGGCCAGGTCGCGGCCACCCCCGGGCCCGATCACCAGCGCCGTGAACCCTGATGGCTTCAGGTGATAGGCGAGTGCCGTCAGCTCGTAGCGCAGGTAGCCGGCATTGGAGAGATCGGGCATGACATGAGCAATCGGCGTCGACGCGGCCGAGTCGATGTCCATGAACTTCGTATCGGGAAGCTCACCCGAATAGGTGGGACTCAGCGACCAGTCGCCGTGGGCGCGTTCGTACACGCCGATCCGGGAGAACGAATTCCACTTGCTGAACAGGATGCGGTCGCCCTGGTGTCCTTTCGTATCGGTGACGTTGAAGGTTCCAAGGCCGGAGAGCTGGGAGGCCAGCGGAACCAGCACGACCGCCGCCGCCGTCAGCCCAACCGTGCTGCGACGGGATGGTGGGGAGAACAGGACGGCGGCCAGCGCGGCAAGAGCGGTTGCCACCAGTACGACGCCCGGGCGCCCCGAGGAGGTTCAGCAGGGGGATGAGGACCAGACACCCGAGCGCGGCGCCGGTCAGGTCGGCGGCGTACACGACATTGATGCGCGCTGCCAGCCGGCTGATGGCGAGCGTGAGGACGAGGCCCCCGGTGAAGAACGGAATGGCCGCCAGCGCGTAGATCGCCAGCATCAGCGCGAGATTCGAGAGCGAGTAGTTGAGCCCGACGCGCAAGCGGACGAGCGCGAACAGGGCGACAAAGGTGCTCGCCGCGTAGACGAGCGACTGGCGGGCGAGCAGCGCCTCGGTCTCGTGCCGTTCGAGCGCGCGCCGGCGCAGGTACGCGTAAACACCGCTGGCGCTCAACCCAAACAGGGCAATCGAAATCGCGAGAAACGCGAAATGGTAGTACATGACGACCGAGAAGATACGCGTCAGCGCGAGCTCGGTCATGAGGAGAGAAGCAGCAATGGCCGCGACGGCGGCGAGGGTACGCACGGCACAAGTCTACTGCCTTGACAATGTGCGGGCCGTTCCACAAGGATGAGCGCCCACTCATCGTGACCGGGCTGCTCGTTGCGGGGGCGGCGGTTGTCTGGGCGGCGATGCTGCCGGCGGCTGCCTACGCGGCCGCACTGCCTGCCGATCGGCCGGCCGCGCAGGTGTTCGCGTTCGCCGTCTACGCATTCGGCAGCGCGATCTGCCATCAGCGGGACGAGCGGTCGTTCCACCTCTTCGCCGAGCAGCTTCCCGTGTGCGCTCGCTGCACCGGACTCTATGCCGGCGCAGCGATCGCGGCCATTTGGTACGTTGGGCTCTTTCGCATCCGCAAATCAGGCCCTGGCCTGAGCCGAGCCGAAGGCCCTGGCCCGAGCGGAGTCGAGGGCCTTCCCTCCGGGGCGGCCGGGACTGGCATCGCCCGCCTGCTGCTCGCGTCCGCCGCCGTGCCGATGGCGGCGTCGCTCGTCTACGAATGGGCGACCGGCGACGTGCCATCCAACATGGTTCGGGCTGGAACCGGGATCGTCCTCGGCAGCGCCGTGGCGTATGTCATTCTGGCTGCGGTCGATTCAACAAGGTAAACTACCGGTCGGTGCGTGACGGCGTTGCAGAAGACTTCCAGACGGGTGCGCTCGTGCTCCTGTGCGTCGCCGCGTGGGCAATCCCCGGCGCCGGGCATCTCTGGCTGGGGCGGCGCGCCAAGGGGCTGGTCTTCCTGGTCGCCATTCCGCTGATGTTCGCCGTCGGGCTGGCCTTGTCGGGCCGGCTGTTTCCCTTCGACTTCAGCCAGCCGCTCGTGGCGCTGCAGGCCCTGGCCGACATCAGCATCGGCGTGCCGTACTTCGTGGCCAACGCGATCGGGGCCGGGGCGGGCAACGTCCGCGCGGTGACCTACGAAGCCGGCAATGCCTACATCATTGTCGCCGGCCTGCTGAACCTGCTGGTCGTCATCGACGTGTACGACGTTGCGCTGGGCCGCAAGTGATGGCGAGCCATCTGCTGCTGCTCGCGGGGTTTGCGTTCTTCGTCTCGCTGGTATTTGCCGTCCTGGCCAAGGACCATCCGCGGGATCAACTGAAATTCGGCGGGCTGCTCTTCGCCGGGTTCCTCGGGACGGCCATCGCGATCAGCTGGCTGATGTTTCCGTTTCCGTTCTGAAAGAGGGGGTCAGACCTGACCCTTGTGTGCGCGCGATGGAGGAGGCCGTTCGCCGTCGGGTTCAACTCTGGGCGCCAGTGGCGATCTACATGGCGCTCATCTTCGGCATCTCCTCAATCTCCAGTCCGCCGGATCTGTCGACGTCGATTGGCGACAAGGGCGCACACGCGATCCTCTACTCCGGCCTTGCGGCGCTCCTGGTCCGCGCGCTGGCCGGCGGGTGGTGGCGATCGTTCGGGATCCGCATCGCGGCTGGAGCGATTACGCTCTCGACGCTTTACGGAGTGACGGACGAGATCCATCAGATATTTGTCCCGCCTCGTACGGCTGAACTCGCCGATCTCGCCGCTGACTTGCTCGGATCCGTCGTCGCCGTCACGGGGCTGTACGCGGTGCAGGCCGTCTGGTCGCGCCTGGGCCGATGATCTCGACCATTTTCAATTCCCAATTGTAAATTGTAAATTCTTAGTCCCATGCCCTTTGACAACCTGCTCGTCGATCGCGACGGCGCCGTCGTGGTTATCACCATCAACCGCCCCCGCGTCCTCAACGCCCTCAACACGCAGACCCTCGACGAGCTTCGCCGCGTGGTACTGGACCTGAAGCAGGACGACGGCGTGCGGGCGATCATCGTGACGGGAGCCGGGGACAAGGCGTTCGTCGCCGGCGCCGACATCAACGAGCTCGCGGAGCTGTCGCCGACCGCCGGCCGCGAGCATGCCCTCGCCGGACAGCACGTCCTCGACGTGATCGAGAATCTCGGCAAACCGGTCATTGCCGCGATCAACGGTTACGCGTTGGGCGGCGGGCTGCGAGCTCGCGATGGCATGCACGCTTCGACTGGCCGCCGACACGGCGAAGCTCGGTCAGCCGGAAATCAATCTCGGCCTCATTCCCGGCTATGCTGGCACGCAGCGCCTGGCCCGCTTGGTCGGGACTGGCAAGGCGATGGAGATCATCCTCACCGGGACGCCGGTTGGCGCCGCGGAAGCGGAACGCATCGGGCTCGTCAATCGCGTCGTTCCCGCGGCGGACCTGATGAGCGAGGCGAAGAAGCTCGCCAGCCACCTCTCAGCGCAGGCGCCGGTGGCGGTCCGCTACATCATCGCGGCCATCAACAAAGGCGTCGAGATGGGACTTGCCGAGAGCGCGGTGTTCGAGGCGACGCTCTTCGGCCTCGTGGCGTCGACCGAGGACATGCGCGAGGGCACCCGGGCGTTTCTGGAGAAGCGAAAGGCCGAGTTCAAGGGCAAATGATCACTCTGGAAGGCAGCCAGTCGGCGAAAGGGATGCGGTTTGCGGTCGTGGTGTCGAAGTACAACGACTTCGTGACGGATCGGCTGCAGGCGGCCGCGCTCGCGGCCCTGGACGCCGCGGGTGTGGACGGTGGCGACATCACGGTCATGCGGGTCCCGGCGCCTTTGAGATTCCGGCGGCTGCCCGGCAGGCGGCGAAGACCGGCGAGCTTCCACGCGATCGTCTGCCTGGGCTGTCTGATTCGCGGCGCCACGCCGCACTTCGAGTACATCTCGTCCGCGGTATCGCATGGGCTGACCGATGCCGCCGGGCGCGACCGGTGTGCCGATGACCTTCGGCGTGCTGACGACCAACTCGGTGGAAGAGGCGCTCGAGCGCGCCGGCGACGGTCCCTCCAACAAGGGCTGGGAGGCAGCGATGGCGGCCGTCGAAATGGCCACGCTCCTCGCAAAGATGGCGCGGCACACGTAATGGCCCACTGCGACGACCTGTTCTGGATACGCGCGAGCACCACGGTGCGAGCGCGTCAGCGACCCTTCGACAGGCTCAGGGTCGTGCTGAGCAACGTCGAAGCACGAGCGGGGGTGGGGCCCCGCGACGCTTGAAAAAAGACCTGAGGCATCGCGCCCGCGAGGCGGCCCTGCAGATCCTGTATCAGTGGGAAATCGGGCAGACCGACGTGCCGTGTGCGACCGAGACGTTCTTCTCGCTGCAATGGCCCGACGAGACGCCGCCGCCGGAGGAACTGCGGTCGCAGGCAGCCGATCTGGCCGAGGAGACCGTCCGGCATCTGTCGCGGATCGACGCGCTCATCGCCGAGACCACCGAGCGGTGGCGCCCCGAGCGGATGGCCGTCATCGACCGGCTGATCATGCGGCTGGCCATCTGCGAGCTGCTGCGCCCGGCTTCGCACGCCGCCGCCGGTCATCATCAACGAAGCCCTCGAGCTGGCACGGACCTTCAGCACCGAGGAATCCGTCAAGTTCATCAACGGGATGCTGGACGCCATTCGAACAGAAGCGCGTCGCGTCGTAGAGCTATGTCATCGCAGGACGAACAAATCGCCCAACGCCGTTCGAACCTTCAGCAGCTCGGGCAACTGGGGATCGACGTCTACCCGCGCCGCTTCGATCGGCGCCACACCATCTCCGATCTGGTCGCGGCGCACGGGTCGAAGGGTCACGACGAGCTCGGAGGCCGAACGGCCCGAAACAGTGACGAGCGGCCGGATCCTGGCGATCCGATCGTTCGGCAAGGCGAACTTCCTGGCCATCTCCGACGGGTCGGCGAAGATCCAGATCTATATCCGGCAGGACTCGCTGCCGCCGCTCGACTTCCAGATCTTCAAGCTGCTCGATTTCGGCGACTGGATTGGCGTCGAGGGCCGGCTGTTCCGCACGAAGACCAACGAGCTCACCGTCTGGGCGTCGCGGCTGCACTTCCTCGCGAAGTGCCTCCTCCCGCTGCCCGAGAAATGGCACGGGCTCACCGACGTGGAAATCCGGTATCGCCAGCGCTACCTCGACCTCGTCGTCAATCCCGACGCGCGGCGTGTGTTCGAAGTGCGAAGCCGTGTCGTGACGGCGACCCGGAGCTTCATGACCGCGCGCGGCTACCTCGAGGTCGAGACGCCGATGATGCAGCCGATCGCCGGCGGCGCGCTGGCGCGCCCGTTCGTCACCCACCACAACACCCTCGACATGGAGCTCTACCTTCGCGTGGCGCCGGAGCTGTACCTCAAGCGGCTGGTGGTCGGCGGGCTCGAGAAGGTGTTCGAGATCAACCGCAACTTCCGGAACGAAGGGATTTCGACGCAGCACAATCCCGAGTTCACGATGATGGAATTCTACGAAGCCTACTCGGATTACCAGGCGCTGATGACCCTGACCGAGGAGCTCTTTGCCGCCGTGGCTCGCGAGGCGATCGGCGCCGAGGAAGTCACCTTCGGTGAACACCGCATCTCCTTCAAGGCGCCGTTCGTCCGGGTGGCCCTGCGAGACGCGGCCCGTGAAGCCGCGGCCAGGCGGCTGGGCCGGTCAGTCGAGGAGTCGGAACTCCGGCAGCGCGAACCGGCTGCGGCGCTGGCCGGCAGGCTGGGCGTCGAAGTGAAGCCGGGGGACGGCGCCGGCAAGATCACGATGAGCCTCTTCGAGGCGTTGTGCGAGGATCGTCTGGTGCAGCCGACGTTCGTCCACGACTTCCCGACGGAGGTGTCACCCCTGTCGAAGCAGCGGCCGGACGACCCCGAGACCGTCGAACGGTTCGAGCTGTACATCGGCGGTTTCGAGGTGGCCAATGCCTTCAGTGAGCTCAACGATCCCGTCGAACAGCGGCGGCGGTTCGAGGCCCAGCTGAGCAGCCGCGCCGGCGGGGACGTCGAGGCACACGCGATGGACGAGGACTACATCCGTGCGCTGGAGTACGGCCTGCCGCCGACCGCCGGCGAAGGTGTCGGCATCGACCGGCTCGTGATGCTGCTGACGAACAGTCCGTCGATTCGGGATGTCATACTATTTCCGTTGATGAGAAAGAGGGAATGAACGTCCCCTTCGAGCTGCACGTGGCCTTCCGGTATCTCATCGCCAAGCGCAAGCAGGCGTTCATCTCGGTCATCTCGTTCATTTCCGCGCTCGGCGTGACGGTCGGCGTGATGGCGCTGGTCATCGCCCTGGCGCTGATGACCGGCCTGATGCAGGAAGTCCGCGACCGGATTCTCGCGTCCAACCCGCACATCTACGTCTGGAAGCGCGGCGGCATCACCGATTACCGCGCCGAAGCCGACCGGCTCCGGCAGGTGCCGCGCGTGCTCGGCGCAGCGCCCGCGATTCTCGACCAGACGCTTGCTTACGCGCGCGGCATCAGCTCGCCGATCCAGATCAAGGGGATCGACCCGCACTTCGAGCAGCAGGTCACCGACATTCAATCGGCGCTGCGGAGCGGGAGCCTCGACGATCTGGAGGCGTCCGAGGACCGGCTGCCGGGCATCCTGCTCGGCGCGCAGCTGGCGGTCAAGATGGGTGTCAGGGTCGGCGACGAGATCAAAGTCGTGTCGCCCGACCTGGCCCCGACGGGCCTCTCGCTCCGGCCGCGGCCGCTGCGCGTCGCGGGGACGTTCGAGCTCGGCCTGCCCGAGTTCGACTCCACCTATGGCTACGTGTCGATCGAGACCGCGAAGCGGACGCTTGGCAAGGACCGACATCGACTTCATCCAGCTCCGCGTCGACGACATCTGGGCCGCGCCGCAGATTGCCGCGCAGATCGATGACATGGGCGAAGGCGACTACCTGACCTCGGACTGGGCCGACATGAACCAGTCGTTGTTCAGTGCGCTGTCTCTCGAGCGGAAGGCGATCTCGCTCGCCATCGCGCTGATCGTCATGGTCGCCGCGCTCAACATCGTCGCGTCGCTGATCCTCATGGTGATGGAGAAGCACCGCGACATCGCCATCCTCAAGACGATGGGCGCGAGCGCGCGGAGCATCATGACGGTCTTCATGCTGCAAGGGGTGATCATCGGCGTCATCGGCACGACCGTCGGCACGATTGCCGGCGTCGTCGCCGCGACGGTGGCCGACCGCTATCACCTCGTCTCGGTGGCCCCGGACATCTACATGGTGTCCTACATGCCGTTCACGGTCCGGCCGATCGACCTCGTGATTGTCGTCGCGTCCGCGATGCTGATCTGCTTCGTCGCGACGATCTATCCCTCGCGCCAGGCGGCGCGGCTCGATCCCGCGCAGGCGCTTCGATACGAGTGAAAATGCAACCACGAAGACGCGAAGACTCGAAGGTCTTACAAAGGGCCTTCTTCGTGCCTTCGAGTCTTCGTGGTTGCATTTAGTTCATGTCCTTCCTGGAAGCACACGGCGTCACCAAGAGCTACACGGTCGGCTCGCAGCGGCTGGTCGTGCTCCGCGACCTGGATCTCGTGGTCGAAGCGAGCGAGATGGTTGCGGTGGTCGGCGCGTCCGGGGTGGGGAAGAGCACGCTGCTGCACGTGCTCGGCGGCCTTGATGCGGTCGACGGTGGGACGATTGCGATCAACGGCATCGACCTGACCCGGCTCGCGGACGGCGAGCGCGTGGCGTTCCGCAATCAACACGTCGGCTTCGTCTTCCAGTTCCATCACCTGCTGCCGGAGTTCACCGCCGTCGAGAACGCCGAGATGCCGATGCGGATCGCGCGGCTCCGCGTGGCGGAGGCGCGCGCGCGGGCCGACGAACTCCTGCGGCGCGTCGGGCTTGGTGAACGGCTGACCCACCGGCCCGGCATGCTGTCGGGCGGCGAACAGCAGCGCGTCGCCGTGGCGCGGGCACTCATCATGCGGCCGAGCGTCCTCCTCGCCGACGAGCCGACGGGCGATCTCGACGAACAGACCGCGGATGCCCTGCACGCGCTCCTGCGCGACATGCACGCGGCCTACGGCCTCACCTCGATCATCGCGACCCACAACCCGCGCCTGGCCGCCGCGTGCGACCGCATCCTGCGGCTCGAAGGGGGCCGCCTGGCAGCGGCTTGAAACCTCGTGTACCGGTTTGAGCCAGCCTCCCGAACTGGCGACCTGCCGATAAGTACCTCGACCGGGCACGCGAGTTGCGATCCCAGCGTCTAAATGGTGGGGCGTGAACCCTAATGATGACAGTAAGTTATACGCAGAATGCGGTTGGGTTTCGCGGGAGGCGCCTGTATAATGTGGTCATCGCCTCCGTGACCACAACTGCATCTGTTTTCACCTAGGTAGGCCGGATGTTCGAACGGTACACCGAACGGGCCAGGCGAGTTCTCTTTTTCGCTCGCTATGAGGCCAGTCAGCTCGGGAGCATCTCTATCGAGACCGAGCACCTCCTTTTGGGCCTGATCCGCGAGGGTAAAGGGCTCACCAGCCGGATTTTTGCCCGGTCGCACCTGTCGCTCGAGAACATCCGCAAAGACATCGAAGGGCGAACCGTTTTCCGTGAAAAGGTATCGACGTCGGTCGAAATTCCCTTCAGCGCGGAAACCAAGCGGGTTCTGCAGTTTGCCGCCGAGGAAGCCGACCGCCTGCTCCACAACTACATCGGGACCGAGCACCTGCTCCTCGGCATCCTGCGGGAGGAGCGGTCGGTGGCTGCCTCCATCCTCATGGAGAAGGGGATGCGGCTCAACGCCGTCCGCGAGGATATCGTTCAGCTCCTGAATGAAAAGACGACGCTGACCCGTGTGAAGGAAACGCCGCTGCTGGCCGAATTCAGCCGCGATCTCACCGAGTCGGCGATGAAGAACCAGCTGGATCCGCTGGTCGGCCGCGAACACGAGCTCGAGCGCGTGCAGCAGGTGCTCTGCCGCCGCACCAAGAACAACGCCGTGCTCATCGGCGAACCGGGCGTCGGCAAGACGGCCATCGTCGAAGGGCTGGCGCAGAAAATCGTCTACGGCGACGTACCCCACTTCCTGGCAGACAAAAGGATCCTTGCGCTCGACATTTCGTTGATTGTTGCCGGCACGAAATACCGGGGTCAGTTCGAAGAGCGCCTCAAGGCGATCATGAAGGAGCTGACCGACAACCCGAACATCATCGTCTTCATCGACGAGCTTCATACCCTGGTCGGCGCCGGGTCGGCCGAGGGGTCGCTCGACGCCGCGAACATCCTCAAGCCGGCGCTGTCGCGCGGCGAAATCCGGTGCATTGGCGCCACGACGCCGGCGGAGTATCGCAAGTACATCGAGAAAGATCGCTCGCTCGAACGCCGGTTCCAGGCCATCAAGGTCGATCCTCCGGGCGAGCGCGAGACCATCGAGATCCTCAGCGGGGTCAAGGACCGGTACGAGACGTTCCACCACGTGGAGTACACCCGCGAGGCGATCGAGGCCGCGGTCTATCAGTCGAACCGGTACATCACCGACCGCTTCCTGCCCGACAAGGCGATCGACCTGGTCGACGAGGCCGGCGCGCGCGCCAAGCTGCGCGAGGCGGGCTACAGCGAGGAGTTCGGCGAAATCAACAAGAGCATCCGCGTCGCGGTCGAGCAGTGGGAGAGCGCCTCGTCACAGAAGGACTTCGAGAAGGCGCAGTTCTACCGCGAGCAGGAGATGGCGGCGCGCGAGAACCTCGTGTCGATCCGCGAGAAGTTCGACGTCAAGTCGAGCACGCGGAAGGTGGTCGTCGGCAAGGCCGAGATCGACGAAGTCGTGTCGAAGTGGACCGGCGTGCCGATCGCGTCCATCAACCAGGACGAGGGCGACAAGCTGCTGCGCATGGAGCAGGAGCTGCATCGCCGCGTGATCTCGCAGGAGAAGGCGATCTCGGCGATCTCGCGCGCGATCCGGCGCTCGCGTGCAGGGCTCAAGAGCCCGAACCGCCCGGTCGGCAGCTTCGTATTCCTCGGCCCGACCGGCGTTGGCAAGACCGAGCTCGCGCGGGCGCTCGCGAACTTCCTGTTCGGCAGCGACAATGCGCTCATCCGCTTCGACATGTCCGAGTACATGGAAAAGCACTCGGTGTCGAAGCTGATCGGTTCGCCGCCCGGATACGTCGGGCACGAGGAGGGCGGTCAGCTCACCGAGAAAGTGAAGCGCAATCCGTACTCGGTCGTGCTGCTCGACGAGGTCGAGAAGGCGCACCCCGACATCTTCAACATCCTGCTCCAGGTGTTCGAGGATGGCCACCTGACCGACGGCCTGGGGAATCGTGTGAACTTCAAGAACACGATCATCATCATGACGTCGAACATCGGGGCCCGCTTCATCCAGAAGAAGAGCTCGATGGGGTTCCAGACCTCCGATACGAGCGCCATCGACAAGAGCGTCTCGGATATGGTGCTCGGCGAAGTGAAGAGGACCTTCAACCCGGAATTCATCAACCGCATCGACGAGATCATCGTCTTCGAGGCACTCCTTGACGAGGACCTGCGGCGCATCATGGCCCTGCTCGTCACGCAGCTCAACGAGAACCTCACCGATCGCAAGCTGAAGATTTCGCTCACCCCGGACGTCGTCGACTGGATTATCGAGGTTACCTGCAAGGACCGCTCGTACGGCGCGCGGCCGCTGCGCCGCGCCATTCAGCGCTATGTCGAGGATCCGCTGTCGGAGGAGCTCATCCGAGGGCACCTGCGAGGGGGGGACATCGAGGTGTACCTCGACACAGGTACGCTCGCGTACCGGCCCGCGGGGGAACTCGAAACGGGCCGAAAGCTCGCATAGCATCGGGTAATTGGGTAGTCTGGTAATCGGGTGATTGATTGCCAGGTTGCCCCCGGCCGTCCGCTTGTTCGCGAGATCCAATTACCCGACTATCCAATTACCCGATTACTCGATTTAGACGGCCGAAGGCCGTCGAGCCCCGTCTAATTATCTAGTAAACTTAGGCGTCGGTTCTCAGGAAAGCCCGGATGTTCAAGTACTTAGCACTCGCTGCAGCGCTGGCCGGACCGATGGTGCCGGCCGCCGCCGCGCAGGATCAGCCCCGCGCCGACGCGCCGCGCAATCCCGCGACCGCCTGCGGCATCCCGTTGCAGCCGCCGGCCGCGCTTCCGCCCGCCAACTCCGCTCCCGTCGTCTGGCAGATCGTGCCGTGCTTCGACAAGCAGGGCAACGTCACGCTCGTCGATCCCCAGACCTATCTGTACTACATGCAGATCCAGCAGAAACGGAGCCGGCCCTCGGAGGGCGTGTGGGTGACCTACGACGATAGCGTCGAGCAGCTCATGCGCGAGGACTTCACGCGCCTGTACAACACGAACTTCCTCGACAACATCTCGATCGAGACCCAGGACTACACGTTTTCGAATGGTGTCATCGGCAAGATCCTCCTCTACAACATGGAGGAGCGGCAGCGGGTCAAGATCGTCCAGTACCAGCACTCGAAGAAGTTCGAGGACACCAAGATCGACGAGAAACTCAAGGAGCAGGGCGCCGAGATCCGCCTCGACACGTTCATCGACGCGGCGCTCCTGAAGAAGGCGAGCGGCATCATCCGCGACATCATGCGCGAGAAGGGATTCCAGTTCGCCGAGGTGCGCCCGGAGATCGAGGAACTGGCGGGTGGGCCGAAGCTGGTCCGGCTGACGTTCCACATGGACGACGGCCCGAAGGTCCAGATCAAGAACATCGACTTCATGGGCAACCGCGCGCTCAGCGACCGCACGCTGCAAGGCGCGATGAAGCAGAACAAGGAACGCTGGACCTGGTCGTGGATCACCGGCCGCGGCACCTTCCAGGAGAACCTGTTCGAGGAAGACGCCCAGCGGATCATCGAGAAGTACCGCGAGGAAGGCTACATCTTCGCGCAGGTCGGCGCGCCCGAACTGAAGTACCTCGGCGACTCTGACGATGGCGATACGCGATGGGTCGAACTGCGTGTCCCGGTTATCGAAGGCGACCGCCACCGCGTCGGCAACTTCACGTTCGAGGGCAACACGGTCGTGAAGGCCGATGCCCTGCGGACGCTGTTCGTCATGAACGAGGGCGACTGGTACAGCCAGAAGGCGATTCGAAAGGGATTCCAGAAGACCCAGGAAGTCTATGGCTCGATGGGTTATTACGAGTTCACCGGATATCCCGAGCCGGTCGCTCGCGGCGCGGGCAACGACAACGGGAATGGCGACGGCAACGGCAACGGCAACGGCAGCGGATCAGCTGTCCCGAAGCCGGCGACCGACGGTGCTTCAAGCCGATCGACGTCACCCCCCGTCGTCGACATCACCATGCGCCTGCAGGAAGGGAAGCAGTACTTCGTCAACCGCATCACGTTCGTCGGCAACACGACGACACGCGACAACGTGATCCGGCGCGAGATCCGACTGTACGAGAACAACTCGGTCTTCAACACGATGGCGCTGCAGAACAGCATCAAGCGCATCAATCAGCTCGGCTACTTCAAGCCGCTGGAAGGACCGGGCAAGGACGTCACGATCGACAAGACGCAGGGCCGCGACGACCGGCTCGACGTCGCGCTCAAGGTCGAGGAGCAGAATCGCAACCAGCTCACCTTCGGCGCAGGGGTCTCGCAGTTCGAGGGCTTCTTCGGCCAGCTGTCGTTCCAGACGGCCAACTTCATGGGCCGCGGCGAAAGCCTCACCGTGTCGCTCCAGGGCGGGCAGCGGGCGCAGAACTTCACGGTCGCCTTCACCGAGCCGTTCCTCTTCGACCGCAACATCACGGCCGGCGTCAATCTCTTCAAACAGGAATACCGCTACATCAGCCAGTTCACCCAGAAATCGGAGGGCGGCGCGCTCACGTTCGGATTCCCGATCGGCCGCGGTTTCACGCGGATGTTCACGAACTACAGCTACGAGCGGGTTCGTGTCACCGAGCTGAGCCAGGCGTACCAGGACGCGGCGCTGCTTCGCCGCAACCCGTTCCTCTTCGATTCGCTGCTCATCGGCCTCAACGGCGAGCGGCGGCATCAGCAAGGTCACGCCGAGCATCGTTCACAACACCGTCGATCAGCCGATCTTCCCGATGACCGGCAAACGGCTGTCGGCCTCGATCGATCTGGCGGGCCTCGGCGGCAACACGAGCCTTCTACAAGCCGCATGCTCGAGGGCATCTACATCTGGCGGCAGGGCGGCCGCTTCTCGCTGGCCTCGCGCGCGCAGCTCGAATTCATCAACCCGTATGCCGGGACCATTCAGCTGCCGATCTTCGAGAAGCTGTTTCTCGGCGGCGAGTACAGCGTCCGCGGCTTCGACATCCGCTCGATCGGGCCGACCGATCCGCGTGACTGGTCTCGTCCTCGGCGGCAACAAGAGCCTGCTGTTCAACGTCGAGCAGAACATCAACATCGCCGGCCCGGTGCGATTGATCCTGTTCTTCGATGCCGGCCAGGTCCGCCGTCAGGGCCAGGGCTTCGGCTGGACCCAGGACGTGCTGCAGGTCGATCTACTCTCCGTTGACAGGCCGATTCTGTTCGATCCGAACACGAGCGGCCTGAGCGATCCGAGTGCTCCGGCGGTTCCCATGAAGCTCGTGACGCAGAAGGCGTTCAAGACGTCCACGGGCGCCGAGGTCCGATTCTTCATGCCGGTCTTGAACGTGCCGTTCCGGCTGATCTTCGCCTACAACCCGAGCCGGGACGGCGTCATGGATCAGTCCACGCTGCGGCCGCAGGAGGCGTTCCAGTTCCGGTTCGCGGTGGGGACGACGTTCTAACAGACGGCGGGCACGGCAGGCAGGCGGGCGAGGCGGGCGAGGCGACCAGGTTGATTTTCCGCGCGCCTGCCGTGCCCGCCCGGCTTGCTTCGACCTGCCTTGCTATAATTACCCGTTTAAATCACCGAAAGGACTCCGCGTAATGAGACGTCTTGCTGTCGCCGTGCTGGCTGCGCTGCTGGTGAGCACCATGTCGGCGTTCGCCCAGGCACCGGCCGCACCGCCCGCGGGCCAGGCTCCCGGGCAGCCCAAGCCAATTGCCCCGGCGCAGCCGGCGCCGAAGCCCGCGCCAGCGCCCACCCCGGCGCCGCCCCCCGCTCCGCCGAAGCCGTTCCCGCAGGGCGCCAAGGTGGCGTTCGTGAACCTGCAGGCGGTCTTCCAGCTCTCGGCCGACGGCAAGGCTGCCGGCGCGAAGGTTCAGTCGCTCACCACGCAGAAGCAGGCGCAGATTGCCGAACGGCAGAAGCTGCTGCAGGCCAACCAGCAGAAGCTCCAGACCGGCGGCACCCTGATGAACGAGCAGGCGCGCGCGCAGCTCGAGAAGGAAGTCGAAAAGCTGACCCGCGAGCTCGAACGCTTTCAGCAGGATGCGCAGGCCGAGTTGAACGACATGCAGGTCGAGCTGAACGACGGGTTCCAGAAGAAGCTGTTTCCGGTGCTGCAGAAGATGGCCGAAGAGAAGGGGCTGCACCTGCTCTTCAGCGCCGCCGATGCCGGTCTCATCTGGGCCGACGAAGGATTGAACCTGACCGAGGAAGCCGTCAAACGTCTCGACGGGGGAGTCAAGTAGCGTCAGGTGACGTCGCGTCCGGCTATCAGTGACGTAGCGTCCGGCTTCAGCCGGACCGTTCGACCACGTCAGGGTCTGATGACGGTCAGCTCGTAGTCGGTGGCCTGAGGCAGCGTTCCCGCCGCATCGTACACCCGTACGCACAACCGTCCTTCGCGGTCGGCCGCTCCCGTGATGCCGGTCCCGACCGTGGCGTTATCGTTCGAGATCACTGTCGCACACGTTTCCGCCGTGCCGTTCCAGGTTCCCAGACTCAAGCCGATGGTGACCGTCGAATCCGGCGCCAGACTGGCGATGGTGGCGCGAATCGCTCCCGAGCTGGTCACGCTGAAGGGGTGCGTGTCGCCGCCGTTCTGCGTCAGCGTGCCGGTGAACGTTTCGGTGACGGGGTTGTTGGGTTGCGACGGTACCGCGGGATTGATGTCTTCCGAGCACGCCACGTGCCCGAGCGCTATCGCCAGAATGACTGCGGGGAACAGCTTCGTGGACATGGTTTCCTCTGAATTTACCATGTACGACGTCCGGCTCGACAGGATGGCCGGCGGGGCTCCGAAGGACCGTTCTACGCCGAGGCGAACGTCGATCTACGTTCTTGATAGACTGATCGCCCCGTGGCCATCGACATCCCAGCAGACGCTGGATCGCCTCTGCTATCGGTATCCCTCGATGCTCGTCGACGCGATTCTCGAGCACGAGGCCGGACGCCGGCTGGTCGCCGTCAAGAACGTCACCGTCAACGAAGAGTTCTTCCAGGGACATTTTCCCGGGCACGCCGCTGATGCCGGCGGTGCTGATGATCGAGTCGTTCGTCCAGGTGGCGACGATGCTGATCTGCCGGCGAGGCTAGAACGCGCGTCTACCTGCGCGGTGTCAACGACGCGAAGTTCCGCCGGCAGGTCGTGCCGGGGGATCGGCTCCGCCTCGAGGTCACGCTGGGCAAGCGGCGCGGGGCGCTCGCCGTCGCGCAGGCGTCGGCGTTCGTCGACGACCAGGTCGTCGCCGAGTGCGAGCTGCTCCTCGGGGTGGCGGCCGATGGCGCCGACATCGATCCGACCGCCATCGTCGATCCGTCCGCCGAGGTCGGCGACGGGTCCGACCATCGGGCCGCACGCCGTCGTCGGACCACACGTCCGCATCGGGCCCGGCTGCAAGGTGGGCGCGTCGGCGGTCATCGACGGGTGGACGGAGATCGGCGAAGGCACCGAGATTTTTCCGTTCGCGTCGATCGGGCTCGTGCCGCAGGACCTGAAGTTCCGCGGCGAGCCGACCAAGCTGGTGATCGGCGCCCGGAATATCTTCCGGGAGTTCGTCACCATCAACCGCGGCACGGCCGGCGGCGGCGGCGTCACCCGGATTGGCGATCGCAACGTGTTCATGGCCTACGTTCACGTGGCGCACGACTGCCACGTCGGCAACGACACGATCTTCGGCCCGCATGCGACGCTCGGCGGTCACGTCGCGGTCGAGGACTATCGCGAACATCAGCGCCGGCTCGGCCGTCCACCAGTTCTGCCGCGTCGGCCGGCACGCGTTCATCGGCGGCTACTCCGTGGTCACGAAGGACGCGCTGCCGTTCGGCAAGACGGTCGGCAGCCGCCCGGCGAGGATCTTCGGATTGAACAGCGTCGGGCTGTCGCGGCGCGGCTTCGCGCCCGAGGTGATGACGAAGCTCAAACGCACCTTCCGCTACCTGCTGCAGTCGAAGCTCAATACGACCGGCGCGCTGCGGCAGATCGAGCGGGATCGGACGCTCGCGTGCGCCGAAGTCCAGTACCTGATCGAGTTCATCCGCACGTCGCAGCGCGGCGTCATCCTGAGGCGGGCCACGCGGCGGCAGGAAGAAGTGCTCGCGGACGAATGATGCCGCTGGCGGACGAATAATGCGGCTCGGGCTCATCGCAGGGAATGGCCGCTTTCCGTTCCTGGTGCTCGACGCCGCGCGCGCGTCCGGCCATCACGTGACGGTTATCGCCCTGAAGGACGAGGCGTTTCCCGACCTGGCGGCCGTGGCCGCCCGGCCGCCTGCCGCCGACGTGCACTGGATCTCGATCGGACAGCTCGGCAAGTGCATCAGCCTCCTGAAGGAAGCCGGCGTCACGCAGGCGGTGATGGCCGGACAGGTGAAGCACACGAAGCTGTTCGCCGACATCCGTCCCGACCTGACGGCGTTGAGCCTCATCACGAAGCTGAAGGCGCGGAACACCGACGCGATCATCTCGGCCGTCGCCGACGTGCTGCGCGATCACGGCATCACGCTGCTCGACTCGACGGCGTTTCTCGCGCCGCTGCTGGCGCGCGAGGGCGTGCTGACGCGACGAGCGCCGGCCGCCGACGAGCAGGCGGACCTGACGTTCGGCTACGGCGTCGCGGATGCGATTGCCGGCCTCGATATCGGCCAGACGATCGCCGTCAAGGCGGCGGCCGTCGTCGCGGTCGAGGCGATGGAGGGGACCGACGCGGTGATCGCCCGCGCCGGTCAGCTCGCCGGCCGCGGCGTGCGCGATCGTCAAGGTCGCCAAGCCGAAGCAGGACATGCGCTTCGACGTGCCGGTCGTCGGCGTCTCGACCATCGAGGCGATGAAGGCCGCCGGCGCGACGCTCTTGTCGGTCGATGCCGGCAAGACGCTGATGATCGACGGCGACGCGATCATCAGCGCCGCCGACGATGCAGGCATCGCGATCGTCGGGCGGCCGACGCCAGCGCATGAGTCCGCTGCGCGTCGCAGTCGTCGGCGTCGGTGCGCTGGGGAAGCATCACGCACGGATCCTGTCGATCGCTGCCCGGTGCGTCCCTGGCCGCGGTCGTCGACATCAATCGAGCCCGGGCAGAGGAGATCGCCGCCGCGCATCGGCACGCGGCCGCTGTTCGACGCGGGTCAGCTCGATGGGCAGGTGGACGCGGTCACGATCGCCGTGCCGACCGAGTCGCACGCCGCCATCGCGCTGCCGTTTCTCGAAGCCGGGCATACCGGTGCTCGTCGAGAAGCCGATCGCGCGGACCGTCGCCGAGGCCGACGCCATGATTGCGGCGGCCGCCCGTGCGCGGCGCGCGCGCTGGCCGTCGGCCACACCGAGCGGTTCAACCCGGCGGTGGCGGCGGCGCGCAGCGTGCTCACCGATCCACGCTTCATCGAAGTGCACCGCCTCGGCGCGTTTCCCGAACGCAGCCTCGACATCGACGTCGTGTTCGATCTGATGATTCACGACCTCGACATCGCGCTGTCGCTCGTCGGCGCCGAGGTCGAGACGATCGAAGCGGTCGGCGTGCCGGTGCTGACCGGACGCGTCGACATCGCGAATGCGCGCCTCCGGTTTGCCAACGGCTGCATCGCGAACATCACCGCCAGCCGGATCAGCCGCGACCGCGTGCGGAAGATCCGTTTCTTTCAGCCGTCCGCCTACGTGTCGATCGACTACGCCGCGCAGAAGCTGGAGGTCTGGCGGCTGGTCAAGGGCGACGGTCCGCTGCCGACGATCGAAGGCGGCGAGGTCGACGTCGCCGAACGAGGAGCCGCTGAAGCGCGAGCTCGAAGACTTCGTGCGAGGCGGTCGCGACCCGGCGGCCGCCGCTCGTCACCGGCGAACAGGGCCGCCGCGCGCTCGCGCTGGCGCAGCAGATAACCGATAAAATGACGATCGAACTGCAATGCCACGAAAGCACGAAAACACGAAAACACGAAACCTCTTTGATGATTCTGTTGTTCGTGTCTTCGTGCTTTCGTGGCCGTCTTTCGTGCTTTCGTGGCTAGCCTGACATGTACGCTGACCTCTCAGACTTTCTCGTCGGATCTCGACAAGCGCCGTCTGCTGACGCGGATCGCCGAACCGGTCAGTCCTGACCTCGAGATTTCCGCCGTCACCGATCGCGCGTGCAAGAGCGCGGGCGGCGGGCCGGCG
Source organism: uncultured Acidobacteriota bacterium (assembly GCA_963825245.1). Classification (GTDB taxonomy): domain Bacteria; phylum Acidobacteriota; class Vicinamibacteria; order Vicinamibacterales; family CAVVIG01; genus CAVREM01. The sequence continues at coordinate 1,232,018 of CAWGSJ010000001.1, read as the reverse complement.
CTGCTGTTCGAGAAGCCGGCCGGCTTCGACATGCCGGTCGCGACGAATGTCTTCGGATCGCTGGAGCGGATGTGCCTCGCGCTCGGCGTGAGCACGCTCGACGATCTCGCGCGGGAGATCAACGAGCTGATGACGCCGCAGATGCCCGAGGGCATCATGGACGCGCTGAAGATGCTGCCGATGGTCGGGCGGCTGCGCGATCTGATGCCGAAGACCGTCAAGGACGCGCCCGTGCCAGGAAGTCGTGCAGCGCGACGGCACGCTCGACGCCCTGCCGATCCTGAAGTGCTGGCCCGGCGATGGCGGGCGGTTCATCACGCTGCCGCTGGTGTTCACCAAGGATCCCGAGACCGGCGTCCGCAACATCGGCACCTATCGCATGCAGGTGTTCGACGGCCGCACGACCGGCATGCACTGGCAGCGCCACAAGGGCGGCGCGCAGCACCACCGCGTCGCAGAACGCCTCGGCAAGCGGCTCGAGGTCGCCGTCGCGCTCAGTCCGGAGCCGGTCCTGACCTACTGCGGCGACCGCGCCGATGCCGGAAGGGCTCGACGAGCTGCTCCTGGGAGGCTTCCTCGCGCGCCGCCGCATCGAGCTCGTCAAGTGCGTCACGGTGGACCTCGAGGTGCCGGCAAGCTCGCACATCGTGCTCGAGGGGTATGTCGAACCGGGCGAGCGCCGGCGCGAAGGTCCGTTCGGCGATCACACCGGCTTCTACTCGCAGCCCGACGACTTTCCGGTGTTCCACCTCACGTGCGTGACGATGAGGCGGCGGCCGACCTACCTGACGACGATCGTCGGCATCCCGCCGATGGAGGACTTCTACCTCGGGATGGCGAGCGAACGGATCTTCCTGCCGCTCATCCAGAAGACGGTGCCGGAAATCGTCGACATGCACTTCCCGGCGAGGGGATCTTCCACAACCTGGTGATCATCTCGATCGACAAGCGCTATCCCGGCCACGCGCGCAAGATCATGAACGCCGTGTGGGGCCTCGGTCAGCTGATGTTCTCCAAGACGGTCATCGTCGTCGACAAGGACGTCAACGTGCACGACCTGCGCGAGGTGGCGTGGATCGTCGGGCACGCACATCGATCCCGTGCGTGACGTCCAGATGACGAAGGGGCCCGTCGACGACCTCGACGATGCCGCGGAGCTGCCGGCGTACGGGGGCAAGATGGGCATCGACGCGACGCGCAAGTGGGCGTCGGAAGGCTACACGCGCAACTGGCCGTCGCGAATCCGGATGGATGAGGCGGTCGATCGGCGCGCCGCCGACATCTGGGGCCGCCTCACGCGCGGCTGATGCCGCGAAGCCGCCGCCGCGCCTCGACCGGCCGAGGCTGTTTTGAAGGGCCCATGCGAGCTGCAGCGTTCCTGCTGACCCTGTGTCTGATGGCGGTCGCGTGCGAATCGCCTGAAGAGGCGACGCGCGCGCGTTTCCAGGAACGGCTCAAGACGCCCGCCTCGCTGACGCACGCGGAGGTGAACCAGCTGGTCAGCTACACGCTCGCGGCCGTCGGTGGCCGGCCGGTTCGTGTGCGTGAGCAGGGCGCCGTCCGTGCGCTGGATGCGAAGGGCCGCGCCGAGGTCCTGACCGTGCTGGGTGGAGGCGTTCCCGTCAGCGATGCAGGAATTCGAAGCGCCGACAATCGGACCCTGCGCGGCATCGAGGGTCCAGGGAGGCCGACGCACTCCGAGCTCGATGCCGCACAGACGTTGTGGATCGATATCGACACGTTTCTTCCGCATCGCTTCGAACTGACCTACAGCCTTCCGGGATTCGGCGACTACGCCTACGACATCGCGTGGTGATGTGACACTGCTCGCGCTCGGCGTAGCTGCCGGAACCTCGGCGACGAGTGTGAGTAGCCAGCCGATGGCATTGAGGAAGTGGCCGGATTGCCTTTTGCATGAGCTTTGCGCATGGCTACCACTGTCGTCCGTAACACTCTGCTGCAACGGCTGATTGGCGCGGCCGCTCTCGATGCGGCGATTTACGAGGAGGTGGAAAGCGATTCGGCGGCGCTACCCCAGGCGTTCGCGATCGTCATCGCGTCGAGCCTCGCGGCCGGGATTGGCGCCCAGGGGCTCACCTCCGTCACGATGTCGGGCGTGCTGCTCTACAGCGCGATCGCGCTCGTCTCGTGGGCGGCGTGGGCGCTGATCACGTTCGAAATCGGCGCGCGCCTCATGCCGGAACCGCAGACCCGCGTCGACGTCGGCCAGCTGCTGCGAACGATTGGCTTTGCATCGACGCCGGGGCTGCTGCGGATCCTCGGCGTGATGCCCGCGGTCGCGATCCCGGTGTTCGTCGTCACGGCCGTCTGGATGCTGCTGGCGATGATCGTCGCGGTCCGACAGGCCCTCGACTACCGCACCACTGGTCCGGCGGTTGCGGTCTGCGCGCTCGGCTGGATACTGGCGATCGCGATCGCCCTGGTGCTGGGTGTCATGTTCGGACCGACCGTGTCGTAGAGAGAGCTGCAATTAGGAATTTGGAATTAGGGATTTGGAATCGGCGTACGAATTCCCAAATTCCAGATTCTTAATTCATAATTACAAGCCGCACCCATGCCTTCGACTGCCGATCTCACTTCCCTCGCTTCCAGCCACGACATCATCGCCATCGGGATGATGGCGGACGAGGCGCGCCGTGAGCGGCACGGCGCGGTGACGACCTTTGTCCGCGTGGCCGACGTAACGGCCGAACCGGGATGCGCCGATCGTCGTCGCGCCGGCGGCCGGCGAAGTGCGGATCGTCGGCGTGCCATCGGATCGCAGCGCCGCTGTTGCCAGGGTCAGGGAAGTGGCGGCGACGTCGACGTCGATTCCGGTCTCCGGGTTTTCGCTGGCCGATCTCGAACAGCTCGCGGGCGCGCGAACGCGTCACGCTGCGCGCCCTGCTGGAGGAGCTTCGCGCCGCAGGTCTCGAGCTGGTCGCCGAGGCGCCGTTCGACCAGCTGCAGGACCGCCGCCGGTCGATCGAGGAAGTCAACATCGCCGGCCTCGGGCTCGCCCGCCTGACCATCCACCAGCTGCCGTCCGCCGAGGTCCCCGAGTTGATGAAGACGGTCGTCGATGCTGCAGCAGGAGGTCGGCGTGATTCGCGCGTTCGCGCCGCTGCCGCGCCGCGTGAATGCCGGCGGTGCCGACGACCGGCTACGACGATGTCAAGCGCGTGGCGCTGGCCCGGCTCTTCGTGGAGAACATTCCTTCGATCCAGGTCGACTGGACGCTCTACGGTCCGAAGCTGGCGCAGGTGGCGCTGACGGTCGGGGCCGACGATGTCGACGCCGTGTCGCCCGCCGACGATGCCGGCACGGGGCCGCGCCGCGCTCCCGCTCGAGGAGATCCGCCGGAACATTCAGGCTGCCGGCCTCGAGCCGATCGAGCGCGACGGGCGCTTCGATCGCCGCGACTTCGTGACGACGGTTCGCATCGGCGCGGTCGGGTACCTCAACGCCCGTCCGCACGTCTATGGCCTCGATCGCTCGCCGCGTTTCCAGGTGCGGTTCGATGTGCCGTCGAAGTGCGCCGACCTGCTTCACGACGGCGCGGTCGACCTCGGCCTGATTCCCTCGATCGAGTACCTGCGCGGACCGGCCGAAGCGCCGCATACCTACCGGATCGTGCCGGGCGTCTCGATCGCGTCGCGCGGGCCGGTCGCGTCCGTGGCGCTCTTCACCGCGAAGGCTGTTCGCGACGTGCGGTCGATTGCGCTGGATATCAGCTCGCGCACCTCGGTCGCGCTCGTGCGCGTCCTCTGCGCGCGCGAATTCGAGATCCGGCCGATGCTCGTATTCGAGCGGTCCGCGCCTCGACGACATGCTCGCCAAGGCGGACGCGGGGCTGCTCATCGGCGACAACCGCTCTGTTCATTGAGTCCGACGGCCGGACGTCCTCGACAAGATCGATCTCGGGGAGGTGTGGACGCGCATGACGGGATTGCCGTTCGTGTACGCGTTCTGGGCTGGAAGGCCGGACGCGCTGACACAGGAGGACGTGGCCGCGCTCCAGACGGGCGCGCGACGAGGGTGTCAGCCGTGTGGCCGAGATCGCAGCGGGCTGTTTCCGCGACCCGCGGCAACAGGCGATCGGCGCCCGCTACCTGCGGGATAATATCAAGTACGATCTCGGTGACGACGAGCGCGCCGGCCTGGAGCTCTTCTACCGGTACGCGGCGGAAGCGGGTGTGGTGAAGGCCGCTCAACCGCTGCGGTTTTATTAGGTTCTTCGGGCGGGCCTGAAGGCCCGCACTACAGCTGGTGTAGTGCGGACCTTTAGGTCCGCGAGTCGGCGGTAGGGCGGACCTTTAGGTCCGCCGTTTCAGACGATGATCGAAGCGATCGCAGACAAGGTTCGCACGGGCGCGCGGGTGAGCGGCGAGGAGGCGCTCGAGCTCTATCGCCATGCGCCGACGAGCCTGCTCGGGCCTGCTCGCGGACGCTGTTCGCGCCCGCAAGCACCCGGACGGCGTCGTCACCTACATCATCGACCGCAACGTCAACTACACGAACGTCTGCGTCGCCAGGTGCAACTTCTGCGCGTTCTACCGCCCGGTCGGATCCGCCGAAGGGTACGTGCTCGGCTTCGACGAGCTGTTCAGAAAGATCGACGAGACGATCGCCGTCGGCGGCGTCCAGCTGCTGCTGCAGGGAGGGCACAACCCCGACCTGCCGTTGACCTGGTACGAAGATCTCTTCCGCGCGATCAAGGATCGGTATCCGTCGTTCAAGCTTCACGCCTTGTCGCCGCCGGAAGTGATCCATCTTTCCCGGCTGTCGCAGCTGCCGGTTGCCGAGGTGCTCCGCCGCCTCATCGCCGCGGGTCTCGACAGCGTCCCGGGAGGCGGCGCTGAAATCCTCGTCGACCGCGTCCGCAAGCTGCTGCACTGTGACGGCAAGGCGACGCGCCGACGAGTGGCTCGACGTGATGCGGCACGCGCACCGCGCAGGACTGCGAACCACCGCGACGATGATGTACGGGACGGTCGAGACCGACGAGGAGCGGCTCGAGCACCTGCTGCGGCTGCGCGCGCTCCAGGACGAGACCGGCGGCTTCACCGCGTTCATCACGTGGAGCTATCAGCCTGAACACACCGAACTGGCCGGGAGCGAGGCGACCGGCGTCGACTACCTCCGTACGCTGGCTACCGCGCGGATCGTGCTCGACAACTTCGACAACCTGCAGGCGTCCTGGGTGACTCAGGGCGGGAAGGTCGGGCAGCTGAGCCTCGCCTACGGCGCCAACGACATGGGCAGCGTCATGATCGAGGAGAACGTCGTCCGGGCCGCCGGGGCCAGCTACTGCATGGACGAAGTCGAGATCGTCCGCAACATCGAGGACGCCGGCTTTGCCGCGCGCCGCCGGAACATGCACTACGAAATCCTCGGCGGGCCGATGTTCCGCGAGCGCGAGGTGCCGCGGATGCTGGAGCTGGCCACGGCGCGCGCGGACGGCGACACCAGCGTACCCGACGAGTTGCTGAACTATCCCGCGCGCAGCCGCTCCGGCAAACAGCTGCGCGTCATCTCACATTGATCCGCTACCGTGCGCGGTGGCTCGTCCCGATCTGCGAGCCGCCCATCAGGGATGGGTGGGTGGCGATCGATCGCGGGCGGATCGTCGCCTACGGGCGTCCCGCGCCCGGCGACACCCAGGGCGAGCTCGACCTCGGCGACGTGGCGATTCTGCCGGGCGTCGTGAACGCCCACACGCACCTCGAGCTGTCCTACCTTCGGGATCAGGTCGATCCGTCGGCCGATTTCGTCACCTGGATTCGAGGTGTCGTCGCGGCGCGGCGGCAGCGTCCCGATCCGAAGTCCGCCGAGATCATGAGCGGTGTCGAAGCCGCCATCGCCGAATCCATGGCCTGCGGCACCGCGATCGTGGGCGATATCAGCAACACGCTGGTCACGTTCGATCCGCTTGCCAGGAGCGCCCTGGCCGGTGTCGTGTTCTACGAACTGATTCGCTTCGCCGCTCAGGGCGCCGAACGGGTCGTGGCGGACGCGATGCGGCAGCTGGACGGCCTGGTCCCGACCGACCTGGTGCGCGCAGGCCTGGCGGCGCACGCACCCTACTCAGTGGCGCCGCTGATGTTTCGGGCGATCCGCGCAGCCGCGCGCCGGGATCCGCTCGCCCCCTGCAGCGTCCACCTGTCGGAATCGGTCGAAGAAGTCGAGTTCATCCGGACCGGCAGCGGCCCCTGGCGGACGTTCCTCGAGGAGGTGCGAGCCTGGGACGCGGCCTGGGTCCCACCCGGCGTCAGTCCCGTGCAATTTCTCGAGGATTGCGGATTCCTGGACGCTCGCGTCCTCGCCGTTCACGGCGTCCAGATGTCTCCGGACGACCTGAGGCGCCTCGAAGCACGCGGCGTGACGCTCGTCACGTGCCCGCGCAGCAATGGGCACACCGGCGCCGGCGCGCCGCCGCTCGAGGACTTCTACGCGTCGGGCGTTCGGGTGGCGATTGGCACCGACAGCCTTGCCAGCTCGCCCGACTTGAACGTGTTCGCGGAGCTGGCGACGATGCGAGCGCTGGCGCCGTCGATACCGGCGACCTCGCTGCTGGAGAGCGCCACCTGGCAAGGTGCGAGAGCGCTCGGCTTCGATGCCGACTTCGGCACAATCGAGCCCGGCAAGCGCGCCCGCCTCTTGGCCGTGGCGATGCCGCCCGGTACGACCGATGTGGAAGAATACCTGGTGTCCGGGATCGGGCCGGACCAGATTCGATGGCTGGAAACGTGAGCGACCGTAACGTGTTCGAACGGGTGGCCACCTACTTGTCCTTCGTGCGCTTCAGCCACTCGGTCTTCGCGCTGCCGTTCGCGCTGGCCGGCGCGCTGCTGGCGGCGCGCCACGCGCCGCTGACCTGGCCGACGATTGTATGGATCCTGGTGGCCATGGTGGCCGCGCGCAGCGCGGCGATGGGGTTCAACCGGCTGGTCGACGCGCGTTTCGATGCGCTGAACCCGCGCACGGCGAATCGCGAAATCCCGCGCGGCGCCATGTCCACGCGCGAAGCGGTCGTCTTTGTCGTTGCCGCGGCGGCGGTGTTCGTTTACGCCGCATGGCGTCTGAACCCGATCTGCTTTGCGTTGTCCCCGGTGGCTCTCGCGATCGTGTTCTGGTACTCGCTGGCGAAGCGCTACACGGCGTGGACCCAGCTGTTCCTCGGTCTCGCGATGGCGGTCGCGCCGGTCGGGGGGTGGCTGGCTGTCGGCGGGCGCGGCGGACTCGAACCATGGCTGCTGGCACTCGCCATTGGCGCCTGGGTGGGCGGCTTCGACGTGCTGTACGCCTGCCAGGACCTCGACTTCGATCGCGCCCACGGCCTGCGCTCCATCCCGGTACGATTCGGCGTGCGGTCGGCGCTCGCGATTTCAAGGGCGATGCACGCCGTGACCGTCGTCGGTCTCCTGGCGCTCGGCGCCGTGACGCCGCTGCCCTGGTTCTACTACGCGGGTGTCGGGGCGGTGGCGGCCCTGCTCGTCTACGAGCAGTCGCTCGTGAGGCCCACCGATTTGTCACAGGTGAAGCGGGCCTTCGATCTGAACGGCTACGTCGGAATCCTGTACCTGCTGGTACTGGCGCTTTCGCTATGGCAGGCCTGAACGCTTCTTTCAGAGACTTCAAAGTTCTTCCTGACCTGGGCCGCGAGCGAGCGCGCGAGCGAGCCACGCGAGCGGAGCGCGCCGGCGGTAGCGGCGCGCGAGAGAGCGTGTGGGGGAGTCCGAGGGGCGAAGCCCCTCGGGTGAGATGAAGTCGATCGCGGTCGGCATCACCGGGGCCAGCGGCGCGATCTACGCGACGCGGACCGTCGCGGCGCTTCTGTCGCTGGGCCTGCACGTCGAGCTCGTCATCTCCGACTACGGCCGCCGCCTGCTGCGAGACGAGCTCGGGGAGCCGGCGTCGATCGACCGGTTGAAGCCCTTTCTGGCCGGCAAATACGGTGACGCGGTCACCGCCGGAACAGTCACGATCCACAACAATCGTGATCTCGGGGCGACGATTGCCAGCGGCAGTCACGGCTGCAGCGGGATGGTCGTCGTGCCGTGTTCGATGAAAACGCTGGCCGGCGTGGCCCACGGGCTGTCGCGGAACCTCATCGAGCGCGCCGCCGACGTCATGCTAAAGGAGCGGCGGACACTCGTGCTCGTCCCCCGCGAGACGCCGATGAGCCTGCCGCAACTCAAGAACATGGTCCTCTGCGCGGAAGCCGGCGCGATGATCCTGCCGGCGATGCCGGCGTTCTACCAGCTGCCGAAAACCCTCGACGACCTCGCCGATTTCATGGCCGGCAAGATCCTCAGCTCGCTCGGTTTCGAACACGACCTGTATCCGCAGTGGACGGGCCAGGTCGAACGCTGACTCCGAGCGAGCTCCGTTACCGAAGGTCCTACGAGCCGTCCGCCGGCAGCAGTCCTTCCGCGTTGGCGATCTCGAACGTCGCTTTCTGAAACGGCGCCGATATCGTGTCCACCACTTCGAACCGTTTCGTCTCTCCCGGCTGCAGGACGTCGTTGATCACGTCTTCACGCCGCTGGACGACGTCGCCGTCTGTGTAAATGGCGCGGTAGATGAAGCTTCTAAACGCGACCCGCGGGTTGTCGTTCGTCACCGTCACTGTCCAGACGGCTGCACCGCCGATTGCGATGCGCACGGTACTCTCGGCGATCCTCAAATCCTTGAAGCCGTGCGGCCGGGACGGATCGGAAATGGCGCGCGGGCCGGCTTCGATCGCATATGGGCGCCGGTGTCCGAAGATCTCCGGCTGCTTCTGTCGAATCGCGGCCGCGACCACCTCGCGGTTGCTGTAGAGCGACTGCACGGGGCCCTGGACCCAGGCCAGCGCCGCATGGAACGCGATATTGACAGCCAGCACGACACCCGCGACGCGTCGCCAGCGGGGCGAGTCGATGATTGCCCAGCACGATGCGGCGAAGATGAAGGCGATCGGCGCCACGGCGAAGAATGCATGTGCCTGAGGCTCTTCTTTCACGAACCAGTAGCTTGCGTAGACCAGGACGACGGTAAGAGCGACGAGACCGCGGAGAGCCTGCCAGTCAGGGCGGTCGTGGCGCCGACGAAACGCGGATACCAGCATCCACACCGGCTGAACAAAGCCGGCCACGAGCACAAGCACGGCAAACGGCGCGATCCAGAGGTGCCCGACGATGAACATCAGCCGCTTCGCGTTGTCGGCGGCGATGAACCGGCTGATCTCGAGGCTCGCGAACGAAAAGAACTGCGCCAGCGTGACGAGCAGTCGATCGGGGGCGACCACGTGAAGGTACAGGTTGGTCGCCGCTTCGCCGGATCTGCCGCCCAGCCCGAACTTCAGGAACGTTGGTACGAGGAACACCGCAGGAATCGCGGCGCCCACCGCCAGCCACCCGACGTGGCGGACGCCGCGCAAGTACAGCGCGATCGCGGCGAACGGCAGCAGCAGCGGCCACGACATGTGGACCTGCATGATCCAGGTGAGGGCCGCGCCCATTGCCAGAAACGCGCGGCGCGGCGAGACCACGCCGATCGCCAACGCTGGCACTGCCTCGAAGAAGCCGACGAAGAAGAGTATCGCGGCCGGCAGCACATACGAGGGGTTATTGACGTGGGTCGAGAACTGCAGTGTCCAGGGCGCGGTGAGCAGCCATCCCCAGACCAGCCATCGAGGGAGCGATGGCTCGCGGCGGCAGATGTAGGCGGCGAGCCCGCAGAGGGCGGTGAACGACAAAATGTTGAGAAACAGGAAGGGCGCCTCGGGCACGGGCACGATCCGGAGCGGCACACCGACGAGCAGCGGCTGCAGTGCTCCGGCGATCTGGCTCCTGGTCCAAACGACATCCGGGCCGAAATAGGGCCAGTTGCCGGTCGCGTAGTACCGGAGGCCCATCAGGTAGATCTGGGTCTCGTCTTCTGACCAGAATTCCGACGAGAGGCCGAAGGCGAGACGGCCGAGGAAGAGCGCAGCGAGTGCGCCGATCCCGGCGGGGCGGCGCAGCGAGGCGGGGATCCGCGAATTCAGATTTAAGATTGTCGATTGTACCGTGACCGACGTTTCGAAGGCGGCGCCGAAGATCGCAGGCATGTTCGATGCGATCGCCGCCCGCTACGACTTTCTCAATCATTTCCTGAGCGCTGGCATCGATCGTTACTGGCGGGCCCAGGCGGTCCGCAGCCTGCACCTGACCGGCTCGGAGCGGGTGCTCGATCTCTGCACGGGCACCGGCGACCTGGCGATTGCGCTTCGCACCGGACATCCGGGCGCCGCGCGGGTTGTCGGGGTCGATTTCGCTGCGGCCATGCTGGCGATCGGCCTCGACAAGGTGAGGCGGCGCGGACTCGCCGATCGTGTTCAACTGGTGCGCGCGGACGCGATGCGGGTGCCCCTGCCCAGCGGCTCGACCCACGCCGTGACGATCGCGTTCGGCATCAGGAACGTGGAAGATCCTGAGGCTGCCTGCAGGGAAATGCTTCGCGTCCTCGTCCCAGGCGGCCGTCTCGCCGTCCTCGAGTTCGCCGTGCCTTCGTCGCCGCTGGTCCGCTCGGTGTACATGACCTACTTCAAGCACGTGCTGCCGCGGCTGGGCCGGCTGATCTCGCGCCACGACACGGCCTACGAGTACTTGCCGGCATCGGTCGGCGCGTTTGCGTTGCCTGCCGAGTTTGCCTCGCTCCTTCGTGGCGCTGGGTTTGTCGATGTTTCAATACGCCCGCTCACGGCCGGGGCCGTGGTGCTGTACAGCGCGCGTAAACCCTAGCTGGAGAGTTGGTGAGAGTTGGAGAGTTTCGCTCATTCACCAACTGACTGGCCGCGGGCCGTCCTCCACCAGAAGTCGCCGCTGGTATACTGGCTAACTACCTGATGTACTTCGATTTCGAGGACCACCGTCCGGACATCTCGCCGGTGGGCCGCGCCATCTCGTGGCGCGAGGGGGTCCTCATCTCGATCATCGTCCACATGGCGGTGGTGATCGTGCTGTTGACGGCACCGCAGTGGCTCGTCACCCGCGTGGCGCGCGTCCCCGAAGCCGTGGTTGCCGCCAACGACGACAAGGACGAGCCGCTCCGGTTCGTCTTCGTCCAGCCGAGAGTGGACACGCCCGCGCCGAAGCCGCCGCCGCGCGCCGACCTTTCCGACAAGGATCGCGTGGCTCGGGCACCGGAGCGCGCCGAGAAGCCGACCAACCCCTTGCCGTATTCGCGGGGCAACTCACAGGAACTGGCCGAGCGGTTAGAGCGAGAACGGGCACGCGGCCGCGGCCCAGTTCCCGAGCCGCAGGCCGGCCCGCCGTCGGAGCCGAGTCCGCCCGACAACACGCCCCTGCCCGAGCAGCAGTCGGCGCTGGCGCTGCCGGCCCCTCCGAAGCCACCGCCGACGACGGGCGCGGGCGGCCGTGCCTCGGGCGGTTCGCTCGGCGACGCCCTGCGGAACCTCGAGCGGTACGTCCAGGATCAGCAGCTCAGCAACCCGCGCGGCGGCACCGGCGACTTCGGTCCGGCGATCCAGTTCGACACGATGGGGGTCGACTTCGGCCGCTGGATCCTGCGTTTCAAAGCGCAAGTCGAGCGCAATTGGTTCCCGCTGATTCCCCAGGCGGCGATGTCGATGAGCGGCCACACCGTGCTCACCTTCAACGTCCACAAGAACGGCACGATCACCGACCTCACCGTCGTGCAGCCGTCGCGGATCGACGGCTTCAACAACGCGGCGTACGGCGCGATGGTCTCGTCGAACCCGACCATCCCGCTGCCACCCGAGTATCCGGCCGACAAGGCGTTTTTCACGGTCACGTTCTTCTACAACGAATCGCCGCGGTAGTGCTTACGATGCTCACCCGCCCCCAGCAACTCGGCCTGCTCATCCTGCTGTTCGTGTTCATCGCGTACGTGCTTCTGCGGACTGGTGGGTAAATCGACAGCCGGCGCCGCGACCGACCGTCCGCTCGTCGTCGCGATTCTCGGGCCGACGGCGACGGGGAAGAGCGCATTGGCGCTCGCGCTCGCCGCCGAGCGTCGAGGTGAGATCGTCAACTGCGACTCGACCGCGGTTTACCGGGGCTTCGACATCGGCACCGACAAGGTCGCTGCCGGCGATCGGCGCGGTATCCCGCATCATCTGATCGACATCGTCGATCCCACGGCCGAATACACGGCGGCCCAGTACGCCAGGGATACCGCGAGCGTGATCCGCGAGGTACACGCGCGTGGCGGCCTGCCGTTCGTGGTGGGCGGTACCGGCTTCTATTACCGCGCGCTCACGCGGGGGTTGTTCCCTGGGCCGGGGAGCGACGCGGCGCTCCGGCAGCGGTTGGCGGATGTCGCCGAGCGACGCGGCGTCACGTTCCTGCACCGCATGCTCGCCCGCGTGGATCGCGAGTCGGCGCAGCGAATCCAGCCGCGCGACCTGAAGCGGATCGTTCGGGCCCTCGAAGTGTTCTTCCTGACCGGCCGCCCGCTCACCGCCCATTTCGCCGAAACGACCTCGCCGATCCCCGACGTGGACGTGCTCGCCATCGGGCTGCGGATGCCGGCAGCGGCTATCTCGGCGCGCGTGACGAGGAGGGTTGATGAGCAGTTCGAGCGCGGCCTGCTCGACGAGATTCGCGGCCTGCTCAGGAGCGGTGTGCCCGAGAGCGCACGTCCGTTTGGCGGGCTCGTGTATCGGCAGGCGCTCGAACACCTGCACGGAGTCCGCGACGAAACGGCAACGCGGGCGCTGATCGCGCAGGAGAACCGCCGTTACGCGCGGCGGCAGTTGATCTGGTTCCGCAAAGAGCCTAATCTACGGTGGTTCGACGGCCCCGGCGAGTCGCCTGCCACGATCGCAGCCGTCGGCGAGATGCTGAATCACGCCTTCTCCGCTCACTAGCGCGTGGCCGCGCCCATCCGAGCCATCGTCATCGTCCTCGACAGCGTAGGAATCGGCGCGCTGCCGGATGCCGCGTCGTACGGCGACGAAGGCAGCGACACGCTCGGCCACATCGCGAGCGCCGTGCCGCTGGCCTTGCCGACCTTGCGCGCGCTTGGTCTCGGTCGCGTCGCCGCGCTCGGCCCGGCCTCTAGCCGGGGCACCAGTTCCAGCCTTCCGACTGCCGTCGGCCGCATGGCCGAAGCGTCGGCCGGAAAGGATTCCGTCACGGGTCACTGGGAGATGATGGGCATCGTGCTGGATCGCGCGTTTCCGCTCTTTCCACAAGGATTCCCGCCGGAACTCCTCGACGCTTTCTCGCGCCAGACCCGTCGCGGCGTGCTCGGCAACAAGGCCGCGTCGGGGACGGTGATCATCGACGAGCTCGGCGCCGAGCACATGAAGACCGGCAAGTGGATCGTGTACACGTCGGCTGACAGCGTGTTTCAGATCGCCGCGCACGAGGAGATCGTGCCGGTTCCCGAGCTCTATCGTGCGTGCGAAGTCGCCTACCGACTGGCAGGGGAAGGGCTGGGTGTCGGCCGGGTCATCGCCCGTCCCTTCATTGGCGGACCGGGCCATTTCAAGCGGACGGCGAATCGCCGCGATTTTGCGCTGCCACCGGCCGGAGAGACACTGTTGGATCGGCTCAAGTCGGCCTCGCGCCCGGTCGTGGCGATCGGCAAGATTGAAGATCTGTTTGCCGGCCGCGGTATCTCGACGGCGATTCACACAGCGAGCGACGAGGAGGGGATGGACCATGTTCTGAGTCAGATGGCGTCCCTGCGGGACGGGTTGATCTTCACCAACCTCGTCGATTTCGACACGCAGTACGGCCATCGCAACGATGTTGCGGGCTACGCGCAGAACCTGGAACGGTTCGATGTGCGGCTTGCCGGGCTTCTGCCTCGCCTGCGAGACGACGACCTGCTCGTCGTCACGGCCGACCACGGCAACGATCCGGCGACGCCGAGCACCGATCATTCACGCGAATACGTACCGATCATTGCCGCCGGCGCCGCCGTCCGCGCCAATACCGACCTGGGCACGCGACAAACCTTCGCCGATCTCGGCCAGACGCTGGCCGACCTATTCGGTGTCGATCCGCTCGCCCACGGCACGAGCTTCCTGCATGAGATCCTCGAGCGATAAAGGCGCGGCGACGCTGCGCGAACAGCTGGAGGCGCGTGAGCGCGACATCCTCGCGCCGCAGGCGGCCAAGAGCGCCGATTCGCGCGGACGGCTGCGGCCGGAGCGGGAGGACGACGTCCGGCCGGCCTTTCAGCGGGATCGCGATCGCATCATCCACTGCAAGGCATTCCGGCGCCTCAAGCACAAGACACAGGTCTTCTTCGCGCCGACCGGCGACCATTACCGGACGCGGCTGACGCATACGCTCGAGGTGTCACAAATCGCGCGGACGATCGCCAAGGTGCTGCGCCTGCACGAGGAACTGACCGAGGCGATTGCGCTCGGCCACGATCTCGGGCACACGCCGTTTGGCCACGCCGGCGAGCGGATCATCGACCGGCTGATGCCCGGGGGGTTCAATCATTACGAGCAGAGCCTCCGCATCGTCGACGTCCTGGAAAACGATCGCCGCGGCCTGAACCTCACCTGGGAAGTCCGCGACGGGATCGCGAAGCATTCGAAAGGGAAGTCGGGAGCGCCGGTGGGCATGCCGGCGGCGGCTCGTGCGAGCACGATCGAGGGCCAGATCATGCGGGTCGCGGACCTGATCGCCTACGTCAACCACGACATTGACGATTCGACGCGCGCGGGGCTGATTCGCCCGGAGGACCTGCCGCGTGACCTGGTCGCCACGCTCGGTTCAACGTCGTCCGCACGAATTGGCACGCTCGTCACGGACGTCGTCACCGAGACGCTCGACGGGAACCTGGCCGAGATTCGAATGAGCAAGCCGATTCTCGACGCGGTCCTCGGACTGCGCGCGTTCCTGTTCGACGCGGTCTATGAAAACACGATCGCCACCGCCGAGTTCCGGAAGGCATCCGATATCCTGTCGGGCCTGTGGGAGAAGGTCCGCGAGCGGCCCGCCGAGTTTCTCGACGCGAAGACCGTCGAGGAAGAGGGGCTCGACGCGGCGACGCGCGACTTCGTGGCCGGCATGACCGACCGTTACGCCATCCGGCTGTTCGAGCAACTCTTTATTCCGAAGCCCTGGGCGATTGAATAGTCCTCGGCCGATTGTGTATGGTGGCGGCATGCTGAAATCTATCAGCACGGTTGATGGTCAGGTCGTCACGCGGCGCGGGTTTCTCGAGCGTCTCGGCCTGATTGGCGGCAGCTCGCTGGTGATGACCGCCATGAGCTCGCTCGACCTGATGGCCGGGCAGGCCGGCGCGCGCCCTTCCTTGTCGGGCCGGCCCAGGAAATCCCGCGTCGTCGTGCTGGGTGCAGGCATGTCCGGGCTCGTCGTCGGCTATGAGCTGGGACGCCTGGGCTACGACTACCGCATCCTCGAAGCTCGCGACCGGGTCGGCGGCGTGGCGTGGACCGTGCGCCGCGGAACCGAGCACACTGAGATCGGCGGCGAGCGGCAGGTCTGCAGATTCGATCCGGGCCTTTACATCAACGTCGGACCCTGGCGAATCCCGTACACGCATACCGGCGTGCTGGACTACTGCAAAGAACTCGGCGTGCCGATGGAGCTGTTCGTCAACGAGGCGGAGAACGCCTATTTCTTCTACGAGAACAAGGAGGCCGGGCCGCTGGCGGGCAAACGCGTGCGCCTGCGCGAGGTGAAGGCCGACATGATCGGCCATACCAACGAGCTCATCGTCAAGGCGATCGATCAGCACCAACTGGACCTGCCACTGACGGGCGAGGACAGGGAGCGGTTCGTCACCTATCTGACCGCGCACGGCTACCTCGATGCGAAGAGTCATACCTATGGCGCGTTCGAGACCCGCGGCGGCGGAGATCCCTACGCGCTCGATGTGCTGCTGCGGGGCGGTTTCGCGAACCGGATGCGTTCGATCGCCGCACGCTCCGGCACGTCGACCGGATTGATGTTCCAGCCGATCGGCGGCATGGACCAGATTACCTACGCGTTTCAGCGCGTCCTCGCCAGGAACCGCATCACGCTCAACGAGGAGGTGTTGTCGGTCCATCAGACTGAGACCGAGGTGAAGATCGTGCACGCGGACACGAAGAGCGGGAAGAAGACGGAAACGACTGCCGATTACGTCGTCGTGTGCATGCCGCTGTCGTGCCTCGCGAATGTCGACATCAACCTGTCGCCGGATCTGATGACCCACGTCAAGGCCACTACCTACAGCAACAGCGCCAAGATGGGGCTCGCCATGAAGCGCCGGTTCTGGGAGGAGGACGATCAGATCTTCGGAGGACACCTGTATTCGAGCCTGCCGCTCGGAGAATTCTCATACCCGTCGAACGACTATTTCTCAGCGAAGGGCGTGCTGCTGGGGCTTTACGCCAACGGACCGGTCGGCGACCTGCTTGATCAGCCGGTGCAGGCTCGTGTGGATCACGTGCTGACACACGCCAGCAAGGTTCACCCGCAGATTCGCCAGGAGTTCGAGAGCGCCTACGCGGTCTGGTGGCGCAAAGTGAAGTACAGCCTCGGCGGGTACGCGTCCGGCGGCGGCGCGCCGCGCCGCCAGGCGCTCGCGGCGATGGACAACCGGATCGTTATCGGCTCGGCGGCGACCGCGCCGTATGCCTCACCTGATTGGCTCGAGGGCGCCGTCGCGTCAGCGTGGACGGCGCTCACGAACCTGCACGAGCGCGCGATGCGTGCGTAAAGACGATAGGAAGGATTAGCGGGGGTTTGCGGTTGACGGAAGGTCCGTTCTCAGACCCTGGGACTCAGCCACGGCCTGCCTCTCCCCCTTCCGACAGCTTTCTAAACGAACGGTATCTGTAGGACAGACGCCGACATGCGCGTGGCTCACGACTTCTCTGATCAGCAGCGTGAACCAACGCGTGGAACGGATTGCGGCCCGACTGTGAAAACACTCCTGTCGATGTCAAGTCAGTACTTCCCAATCATTGATGTAAGTCGGACGCTGACGAAACGAAAGTAGACGGGTTCGCACACGCGCGTGACGACGGAAGGTAGGTCACACCTAACAAGCGATGCCTACAGGTTTTTGCTCGGCCGCGCTACCGCATTGAGTTGTCGCAAAGCAATTCACAGCGCCCGCGTCACGCGTTCAATGCGGCTACACGGATGTTCTTAATGGATCGTCAATTAGGTTGATCCACTGGTCTGTCCGTTGGCTGAATCGTTTACTAATAGTTACCTTTCGCTGAAGCGATCCGTTCGCCGACCTGTGTCACAGCGCCTTTCCCTCCGTATCCCTCGGTTCCCCGGTTCGTCGTAATCCCCAGTTGCCCGGTTCGTCGCTTACCGCCGTCTCGTGTTCTATAGCGTCGTCGGCTGCTTCGGCGATAGGAGGGATGTGAGTATGCAACTGACCATTCGACGTCTGCTCGTCGCTCTTGTCCTCCTTGCGAGCTATCCCAACATCGCGCTGGCGCAAACAGACATTTACGCGGGACCGAACCCGTTTTATCGCTATGACGGGATCGACGTCACCGCCTGGCTCTACAGTGATTATGACCCCCAATACTGGTGTCACACTTATGAGAGCTGCTACTACACAGGCTATGCGTCCATCGAGGTGAGCGGCTCAGACGGATTTTATGCATTCAGAGAGAGTTACGGCCAGGAGCCGTCGATTGACGTCTACGGCTGGGATAGCACGCCTGGTCAGAACATGCAGTCGGCGACATACTGGGCTCATGGGGGAGTATATTGGACAGTGACGTGGTGCATTTTCGGCTGTTCGGAGGAGCCCTACTGGGACGACACGGGCTGGGACAGCGCTACCGTGAATCCGGATCCATGCTTTCCATTTCCGTCGGGCGAGGTGAGCGATTTTATTTACTGGGCGGGAAGTCCTGCCACGCTGGCCGCATTTTGGATGACGTTAGACAACCCGGAGCCTTCCTTCAGCATGGCCGGCCGGCGGCTGATTGAAACTGACGGTGGTGGGGGTGTCGATACCTGTTGGTACCCGGGCGGGCCGTTCACCAACCCGAGCGATCACCTGAGTGGTGGAACTTGGTTCGTGCAATCAGGCGACAGTTGGGGTTTTGATCATGTCGGTTGGAGAGATGACCCACCAAACGATGGGATTACGCAGTATCGAAACTTGGATCACCATGATCTGATGGTGCGTTGCTCCGCAAGGCGCCCGATACACGCAATCACCCACGACGCCCCACGGCTAGTAAGGCTTCTCTACAGGTGAGGTGGAATATGCACCGGTCAAGAGTCGCTTTTTCCGCGTTGGCTGGTCTCGTTCTCTGCATAAACGAGTCGCCAGTCAAAGGACAGGCGCGAGAAGTGTGGGTCGAAGGTCCTCGGCCTGTCGCAGATGCTGTGGACAAGCTGGTCGAAGACTGTCGGTGCGTGATCACTTACGAGGATCCGCTGTGGGACAGCGCCGAGATCATGGATGTGACCGACAGTGTCAGTAGGGTCAAGAACCCACCGCGGCGCATCTACGTTCCGAAAGGGGTCGGCTTTTCGTTCCCTTACGAGCGCCCGACGACGATGAGCGGTCCTCAGGATATGAGCGGTGCCGTAACGACGATGCTGCAATGGTACGATTACAAGGGCCAAAAGTCGCAGTTTCGAGTGGAGGCATCCGCCAATGGGCTGCACGTAATTCCAGTGCGCGGGTCGGTGCTGGATGTGCAGATGTCCGTACCGGAAGGGGAAGGGCGCACCACTGACGTGCTCGCCTCATTCGTGACGGAGCTTGCGAAAGCGACCAAGAGAAAAGTGAGTCTTGGCACAGTGCCGACGGGACACCTGAGTACGAGCAAGGCGCACATCAGCGGCTCCAAAGAGCCGGCGCGCTCCGTCCTGGCCCGTTTGCTGTCAAGTAGCGGACGAAAGGTGTACTGGCAGCTGTTCTACGATTTCACCCTTCAGTTCTACGCGCTGAACCTGACGCTGGCCGATCCGGTTCGTTGTGAAGTCGTTCAACGGGGGGCGCCCTGTGATCCTGGAGATACAGAGAAGGCAGTGCTTTTTGACGGACCAGGGCCACAGTAGCTCGTCTCACGAGATCCAGTAGGGCGGGCCCTGGGCGCGGGCCGCTCTCGTCGTTTTCTGGTCCCACGTCTCGCTCCGAGCGGTCGAGACCTCAGCCCGCGAGGTGGGGGATCGTTAGCGATTCCGAGCGGCAAGCCGGTGTCGTGGTTCAAGGTACTTCCGGGAATCGTCCGTTCGACGGAATGATTTCTGCCCGCAGGCGTTTGAGCGCTTCCTCGGTGCCTCGCGTAAACGCGCGACTAGGTCGATCATCCATTCTCCCCAACCCTGATTTCGGAGTTCGAGGATGACTTGACGTATGCGTTGCCTAGCGCTTCTCACAGGCCGCCGTCGTTCTTGGCCCACCCGCTCGAGATCCTCGCTCCGATAGAGATCCTCCCTTCGACATGTCAAGCCTAAGTTGCCAGCTCGACATTGAAGCGTTATTGTGACGGCCCCCCGATCGCGAGCGCGCCGAAATGCGGCGATGCGCACCGAGGATCCTATGAGCAGCCGTTACTCCTGGTGGTTGGTGTTGTGGGCCTAATCGTCTCGACATCAGCAGCCTATTCATACGAGCCGAACCTTCTTCCAGCTGCATGGCGCGCACGTCGAACAGTTGCGCGGCGAGGCAACGCCTGCCGGACCCGTCCCGAATCTTGTGGAAATAGCCAGGGCGGCTTAACCAGGCTGCTGAACGGTTGACGACTCTATCTCCTCACGCGACTTTCTGCCATTCCTTCGCGATAAACGACGGCAGTTGCTGATGGCGGTCGATCTTCCGCAACTGGATCTGCCCGAAGGCCACGAGCCCGTACAGGATGATCAACGCCGCGTCCTCGGTGCCGAATGACGCCTGCGTTTCGTGCCCCGACGGAATTCGCGATTGAGATTCTCCAGCGTATTGGTCGCCCGCAGCGACTTCCACATCGCTTTCAGGAAGTCGTAGAAGGTGAACAGCTCCAGGCTGGCTTCCTCGAGGGATTTGGCGACGGCCGGACACAGCGTCGACCACTTCTTCACGAACGCGTCGTATGCCGCGCGGGCGGCCAGGCCATCGCTGGCGTAGCTGGAGCGCTGGGACGGCGTGCGGGTGCAGCGGTGCACGACGCACAAGCTCGCCAATTTCAAGTCGCATTGTCCGAAGCATGCTCAGGCCGAGATGAAACGCGATTACCACCCCATCCTGACCTCCAAGGCTTCTCGGATCTCTTGGCGTAGACGATAGGAAGGATTAGCGGGGTTCGCGGTTGACGGAACGTCCGTTCTCAGACCCTGGGACTCAGCCAGGTACCGCACGGCCTGCCTCTCCCCCTTCCGACAGGGCGGATGAGAGCGGGTGGCAGGCCGCAGCGGCGGACCAACCGCGGCCCAGGTACCTGCTTGGACGAGCGCTGGCCACAACTCTATCTGGTCGCTGAGACGACACGGAGAAGACAACAAGCCCAGCTGTCTTCTCCGTTGTGTCTACGTTGCGTCGGTTCTCCGCTGTGAATCCGTTGCCTCCGGAAGGCTCCGTTCACTACACGCTAGTCACACGCTGCTCGTTCGCAGCAGCCGGACGATCAGGGACACCAGCACCACAACCGCAGCGCCGACAACGGCCCAGAACACGCTCGGTGATAAGAGCGACTCGGTCGGGGCATTGCTGTCAGCCCGTTCGGCGCCGGCGGCGACTTCCATGGCGCTCACGCCGAGAAGTCGCGGCGCCAGAAGCGCGAGGTCGTAACTCGGCGCCGCCAGCTCGGGTTGGCCGTACGCGAGGCGGACCGTCGTCTGCGATTCCCGGAAAAACCGCAGCCGGTATTGAGGGAAGAGCAGCCGGCCCGACGCGATCGGCAGCACGCTGTTGTCGCCCTCGTCCACCACGACAAGCAGTCGGCTGGCCTCGGTGTCGGGCAGGGGCAGCGTGAGTGCCGGCGCGGCCGTTTCCTGAGTGGCGTTTACCCACTCTGCCGAGGCGAGCGTTTCGAACCAGGCATCGCGCCGCAGGCGATCGGGCTGCCGCTCGGTGGCGATGCTGACGCGCCGCCGGAACACCCGCGTGTTGGTCGTCAGAACGAGCCGGGCCGACGACACTCGCTCGTGCGGCCACGCGATCCCGTACACGGTTTCGCTCGGCCTGGTTCGAAGCGACGGAGGCACAGGGTCGAGCCGCTCCAGCATGACGTCCACCGACAGCGGCTCGGAGGATCGCTCGACGAGGTACGGCACCTGCCGGCCGTCTTCGCCGATCACCCGCACGTCGCCGAAGCGCGAACCGATTCCGCGGCTGTGGGCGAGCGCCGCTTCGTCGAGGCGCAGGGCAACCATGCCCGGCTCCCCGGACGGAACGTCGCGGACGTACTTGAACTTCGTGGCGTCGATGGCGGCGCCCCCCGTGGGCAGCTCGGCGGCAGACGCCTGATTGGCGATCTCCGTCCGCGTCCGCGGCTCACCCCAACGCGCCTCGGGCACCTGCTCGATTCGGAGCGACGGCCGGACCGCCTCGAGATCGTACCGGGGTGGCGGCAGCGTCGAATTGCCGTAGCGGGCCAGCACCGTCCCCTTGCTCTCGAAGTAGATCCACGGAAGCTCCGCGAATCTGGCCGTGACGCCGCGCAAGTCCAGCGGCGAATTGCTGCCGTCGTCGATCACGAGGTCGAGCTCGGGTTCGACCGGCGTTTGAATGTGTATTCGAAGCGCTTCAGCCGTGATCGATTCCTCTTCGACCCGCTTCAATGTGCCGCGGCCGATGAGCGCCGGTGTCGCTTCGGCGCCGGTGAGCCGCGCCTCATAGACCTCGGCGTCGCGCATCAAATGGCCCGGTGCCACGTCGAGGTCCAGCCCCACAATCGGCAAGCGGGCGCCCGGCAGGCGCAGATGAAACCGGCTGCGGCCAGGCTCGCTCGGCCGCCGCTCCACGATCACCGCTGTCGTGAGCGTCGGAGCCGGCAGGACATTCGACACAATCCGCGCGGAAGCCGATGGAGGCGGTCCGATTCGGCCGCTCCGGCTGTCGTCCCAGGTGACCCTAAAATACCGATACGATCCCGGAGCAAAGTCCAGCTCAACCTGCCGAAGGCCCGACTGGGGAAGGTCGAACACTGTGCCTTCGTCGACGAGCAGCGTCCAGTGCGCGCGATCGCCGCTGCCCTCCAGGCGAAGCCGTTTCAGGAAGGGCGGCGGCAGGCGATCGAGCGTGAATCGATCGACGAGCACGGCCTCGCCCAGATCGGCCTCGAAGCCGCTCGTCCGCCGCCGTTCGGTCTCGACCGCGGCCACCGGAAGAATCGCGGACGCCTCCCGCCAGATCGGCGCCGTATCGGGGTTCGCCACGAGCAGATGCGGGATTTCCGCGCCCGCTGCATCGAACAATCGGAGATCAGCCAGGCCGCCGGTGGCCACGGCCCCAGCGTCGGGATCGTCCGGTACACGGAAACGCACGCGGAACGGGCTTCCGCCGGAAACGAGCGCGACATCAAGCGGCAGCCGCCGCAGTCCCGGATCCGCCGTGACGACCGGCCGTTCGAACCGAAATGGCGTCGGCGCCGGTGTCTGCCCGAGCAACGTTGCGCCGAGCAGGCCCGCGGCAACCGCGGCGATGGCCGCCTCACGGAATGTCATGTTGCTCTTTCGGGGTGAGAAGCACGAACCTCTGTAGCGCGAGGGCGACCAGCGCGAGCGATGCCGCGAGACCAACCAGCGAGCCCACTCGATACAAGCCGCCGAGCGATCCCAGGTCGTAGAGAAAGGCCTTCGACGTCGTCACTGCGATCAGAGCGAGGGCGGCGATGCGCCCGTAGCGGTTGTGCGCGTAAATGCCTACGGCGAGCAACGCCATGCCGAACACCAGCCACGCCAGCGTGTAGGTGAGGTCCTGCGCGACGCCGGCGCCGAAGCGGAAGGTGATTTCAGGCCCGGTCGCGAAGAAGTCCGCGACTTCGATGTTCAGCAGCAGAAAGAGCACGATGACCCCGGCCGGCGTGAGAAGCGTGGAGATGCGTGGCGCGCCGGCGACGATGCGATCGTCGGCCGACTGGAGCCAGCGCGCGGCCGCGAACATGGCGACCGCGCAGGTCACGTACGCATAGAGATACCAGTTGAGGAGCCGCTCACTCCCTCGGGGTTCGTAAACGAAGACCGCCGGATTGAGGACCAGGCGGACGAAGACGATCGCCATCAGCGCGCTTGCGCCGTAAAGCAGGCCCTTGTGCGGCACCCGGAGGTACAGCCACGCAAGTGCTGCGGCTTCGAGGGCCCAGCCGATCGTGACCCACTGATTGGTGAGTTGCACCGGAATGGCGACGGTGGCAAAGCCCAGCGCACTGGCAGCGACCAGCGCGAGGCGGCCCAGGTCGCGCTGACCGGCCGACTCGAGGCGGAGCAGTTGTCGCAACGTGAACGCCAGCACGAGGCCTTCGACCACCGGCACGATCCCGACGACCGAGCGGAGTTGGCCGACGAGCAGCGCCTGCCGGGCCGTGAAGAAGAAAAAGACGGCTCCCAGAATGGCCGTCAGATACGGTCCGCGATCCTTCAGCGCCCGTCGATGGAGAATCAGCGGGTAGGCGGCGAACAACGCATACAACACCGCCGCGAGCGCCAGAGTGCCGCGCCACTCGCCCGGCGCCGTGTGATCCCATTGCCACGCGGCGGTGGCCAGCCACGCCGGCGCGACCGCGGCCATGCCGACCCAGAGCCACTGCTGCTGCCACGTCAGCCACAAGATCAGCGAAATGTTGGCGACATGAGCGAGCGTGGCCAGCGGAAGTATTGAATCCGCACCAACGGCCGCCGCGGCAATGACGCCGAGCTCGGCGACAAATGCTGTGGTGATCGCGCCGATCGCCCGCACAGCGGGCTTCGTGCTCGCGAACTGTCCGACAAACAGTGAACCAGCGGCATACGCGACCACCACCTCCATCGCCGCGAGCGCGGTGAGGGCCCAGACGGTGGGCACGTTCATCGCAAGAGCCAGCACGACCATCGCGGCCGCAACGGTGGCGGCTGCGTGCAGGTGCGGCGTCCTCACGTTGAGCGATCCCGCGGTCGCCGCCAGCGTCATGACCAGAAGGGCGCCGAGTAGCGGCCACGGTGGCGCGGCCCAGCGGACGTCCTGGGCTACATAAAAGAGGAACAGGTGACCGACCAGACCGAGATAGATGCCCTGGCGGAAGCCGCTCTGCCCGCTTTCCTCTGGCGCCGACGGAGCCTGGCGGGCGGCCCACGCGTGCCCCGCGAACATGATCATCGTCAAGCCGACAAGTACCAGCAGCGACGGCAAGACGCCGACGGTAGTGCCGGCGTTCCTCCACCACACCGCCAGAACGACCCACGACAGCAGTCCGCCGGCCATCGTCAGAACCGGCGTCCGTCCCGCGGCGCCCTCGATGAACAGCCCGGCATCCAGAATGGCCAGGAGCAGCGCGAGGCCCCAGAGCGCGCCGCTGGCGCGCGGGCCGGCCGCGAGAAACAGCAACATGGCGAGGCTTGCGAGAAGCACCGCGCCGGAGCCCCACGTTGGCTCCATGACGCGCCCGAGACGCCGCCAGGCCAGCGGCACGCCGAGATAGAACACCGCGAAGGCCCCGTACAACGCCACCGCGGTCCACAAGCGCGCCGGACTGAAATGCGTCGCCGACCAGGACGCTTCAGCCGCCAGCGCGAAGAACGCTGCCGCGAAGTACAGCCCGGCGTCCCAGGCTGTGAACGCCCGCCACACCACGATCGCGAGAATCGCGAAGGCCGCCGCGAAGATCGTCAACGGCGCCTCGGTTTGCGGCTCGATGCGAACGATCACCGCGATCGTGAACAACAGGATTGGTGCGACGTACGAGGCTTTGCTCCCGACATCCGGCAGCGGCCGACGCAAGCGATCAGCCACGAACGGAGTGGCGGCAAACACCGCAGCGAAGGCGACGGCAAATGCCGCGACTGTCTGCCAGGACGCGCTCGCATAGGAAGTGGCGAGCCACACGCCGAAGACCAGCAACGTCGCGAGGCCGCCCATCGCATGGAGAACACCGTCGCGGCGCGCGATGGCGACCGCCGCGATGCCCAGCACGACGATCAGCAGGAACCCGAATAGCAGGTCTGCACGGGCACCGTGCTCAGGGACTGCGGACAGGAACACCGCAAACACCAGCGGCATGGCGGATGCGGCAAGCCCTGATTGTTCGAGCGCCGCGGTCATCGCGCCGCCGGACGCGCGTTGGCGCGCGAGGGTCAGCGCCGCGAAGGACGTGACGGCAAAAACGAGGAAGATGCCCATGCCGAGCGTCAAGTCGCTTGCCGAGAGAAATCTGATGACCCAGCCCCACTGGTAGAGCGTGGTCAAGACCAGCGTCAGCACTGTCAGTGACGCCCACTTCTTGCGAACCGCCACCCACGCGAGCCCGATGTTCAAGAGCAGCAGATAGGTGAACAGCGGGATTGGCCGGTTCTCTCCCGTGGAGAGCAGCGCCGGCGTGGCGAACCCCCCGGCAAGGCCAAGGATGGCGATGAAGATCGAATCGCGGCGGATCGACAACAACACCGCCACGACCGCGACCAGGATCAGGAGACCGAAGGTCGGCGTCGATGGAATAAGGCCCCACAACGTGTGGGCTGCGAAGAAGGTCGCAAAGAGAATAGCGATGGCGGCGGCATCGAGCGCGTTCGCCGTCACGCGGTAGCGTTGCGCTGCCCGCAGCTCGCAGACCAGCAGAAGACCGACCGCGACGACGACGCCGATCGCCACGCGGACAGGCGGAGCAAGCCAGCCGCGATCGAGCGAGTACCGGAAGAAGAAAATCGCGGCCAGGACGAGCGCGATTCCGGCGATGGCCGAGAACAGCTTGACGCCGACCAGCTGTTCCCAGTCGAAGCCGGCCCACGGCGCCGCGGAAACGGGTCGCGAAGGCATGGCTGGTGGAACGGCCGAAACATCCGCCGCAGGCGGCCTTGGCGTGATCGGCCGAGGAGGCGGAGACGCGATAACCGGCGGCATGGCGCCAGGTGGTGCGGCAGCCGGTCGCGGCGAAGCGGGTGGGGGCGCCGGAACCGGGCGCTCGCGTGGTGGTTCTGAAGCGACAGGCCGTGCCGGCGGGGTTTGGGCCGCCGCGGGCGGCGCGGTTGGCGGCACCGCCTGCTGGGCCGCAGCGGCCCGTTCAGTCTGGGCAAGCCGGCGCCTCAGCTCGTCAATCGTCCGCCGCTGCTCGTTGAGTTCCTGCTCGAAGGTTCTCAGCCTCCGGCTGAACCCGATCTGCCGCAGCAGGGCAACTATCGGGAGCACGGCGATGCCCAGGCCGATCAACGTGAAGAACAGGGCAATCACGTACATGGTCCGCCCGCCTATGCCCGGAGATCCCCCGGGGCTTCGGCGCGGCAAGCTCTGCCTATGTATCGGCGGATTCAGAGATTAGACGCGGATGGCCGGCCGTTGGGCCGGCCGGGCGTTACTCGTGGCGGAGCGCGACCAGCGGATCGACGCGCGCCGCGCGGGCGGATGGGATCAGCGCTGCGGCCACGCTCGTGAGGAGCACCAGCAGTGTGACGGCGGCAAAGGTCGCGGGATCGGTCGGCTCGACTTCGTAGAGCAGCGTCCTCATCACACCCGTAAGCACTAATGCCGCAGGCACGCCGATCGCGACTCCAATGGAGGCGACGCGGAGGGCCTGACCGATCACCATCCGCACGACCTCCCACCGGTCGGCGCCGACAGCCAGCCGCAGCCCGATCTCCGGCGTGCGTTGTGCGACGAAATACGCGATGACGCCGTACAGTCCAAGCATCGCGAGGGCGAGTCCGGTCGCGGCGAGCAGGAGTACCAAACGCATGTAAAAACGGCGCGTGGCCGTGACCGCAACGACGACGCCCTCCAGGGTTCGCACCTCGTAGAGCGGAATCGAGGGATCCACATCGCGAACGGCCATTCGCATCGCCGGCACGTAGGTTTCCGGCCAGTTCTCGCTGACGTGCACCACCAGCGCCATGCTCCGCTGGAAATTACTCCAGGCGCCGTCGGGAGCCTGGGTGTACGGAATGAAGAGCTCCATCGGCGCGGGATTTTCCTGCCCGGCGCTCCGGACGTCGCGGACAACGCCGATGACTTCGCGCCAGAACGGTTCGGTGCCGTACCAGGTGGAGAGCCGCTTGCCGACGGCGCGTTCTCCGGGCCACAACGCGGCGGCGAGCCGTTCGTTGATCACGACGACCGGCGGGGCAGAGGCAGCCACGTCGGCTTCCCGCAGCGACCGGCCCATGGCCATCGTCATGCCGATGGCCTCGAAGTAGTCGTCGGTGATGAGGCGGATGACCGGGCTCGGGCCGGCACGGCGCGGGATGTCGGATCTTTCCGGGATCGTGCTGGAATCGGTCATGCTGCCGACCAACGGAATGCCGCTCGCCGCCGCCGCGAACTTCACGCCGTTTGTGCCTCGCAATGGCGCGAGGATGCGCCGGTAGGCGTCCGCAGCCTGCGCGTCGCTTTCGTAGCGGACCGCAGGCAGCGCGAGACGAGCCGTGATGACGGCGTGAGCATTGAACCCGAGCGGCACCTGACGAAGCTTGTCGGCGCTGCGGACGAGCAGCCCCGTGCCGATGAGCAGCACGACGGCCATCGCCGTCTCGACGACAACCATAGGCGTCCGCAGACGGTTGCGGCCAGAGCCGATCGATGCGGTTCGGCCCCCGTCGCGAAGCGAGCCGACGAGGTCGGCCCGCGCCGCATGGATCGCCGGCGCCAGGCCGAATCCAATGGCCACGAGGACGGTGACCGCGAACGCAAAGGCAAGCACTTCGAGCTGCAGTCCCGCATCGCTCAGCCGTGGCAGGCTGAGCGGCCCGTTTTGGACCAGATAATCGATGCCGAGACGGGCGACGATCAAGGCACCCGCGCCGCCGGCGAGTGCCAGCACCACGCTCTCGGTGAGCAATTGCCGGACGATCCGCGTCTGTCCGCCGCCGACCGACGCTCGGATCGCGATTTCCCGGCGGCGCGCGGTTGCGCGGGCGGTCAGCAGGCCGGCGATATTGACGCAGCCGATGAACAGGACGAATGCAACGCCCGTCATCAACACGAACAGCGGCCCGCGCCCGCCGCCGACCAGCTGCTCCTCAAGGGATTGCACCAGTACGCCGCGCGACGCCATTTCCTCGGGATGGCGTTCGGCGATGCCGAGCGTGACGCGCTCCAGATCTTCCTGGGCGCGGGCCAGCGCGACGCCCGGTTTGAGCTTCGCCAGAACCCCGAGGTAGTGGTTGCCGAAGTTGGCGCGCTGTTCTGGTGTGAACATCAGCGGCGTCCAGAGTTGCGAGCTGAAACCGCCGGTGACGCCGGCGCGGGTGGGATCCGTCAGCGCGTAGGCCGCCGGCGCAACGCCGATGACGGTATGCGACTCGTCGCCAAGACGGATCGACCGGCCGATGATGGCGCGGTCGCCGCCGAATCGCGCTTGCCACAGCGAATGACTCAAGACGACGACCCGTCCACCCAAGTCGACGTCCGACGCAGTGAAGTAGCGCCCGAGCGCCGGCGGCATGTGGGCGACCTCGAAATAACCCGGCGTCACACGCATGCCCCGGATGCGCTCCGGGTCGCCAGCGTCCGCGAGGTTGTAGGTCACACCCTGTCCCGCCGCCGTGTGATCGAACACCGTGCTGTGCTCGGTCCAATCGTGGAAGTGGCCGACCGAGGCATTGCCCGGTTGTCGCAAAGTCTCCCGCACGAGCACGATCCGTTCGCCGTCGGCGTAGGGCAAGGGGCGGATCAGCACGGCGTTCAGGACGCTGAACACCGCGGTCGTCAACCCGATGCCGAGCGCCAGAGTCGCGACCGCCACGGTCGTGAATCCCGGATTGCGGCCCAACATCCGGATGCCGTAGCGCAGATCCTGCCGGAGCTGATCGAGCCAGACCGGAATCCATACGGCGCGGGCGTCCTCCTGGGCGCGCGCCACGCTGCCGAACTTGCGCAGCGCCGCATGCCTGGCATCGCGCGGCGGCATCCCGCGGGCGATGCTGTCGGCGGTCTCGCGCTCGATGTGGTCGCGGATCTCGCCGTCGAGGTCCGACAGGGGATGCTTCGTCATGTGCGCCTCAGCACGCGCCCGATCGCCAGCGCCAGCCGATCCCAGTTGGTGGTTTCGATCGCGAGCTGCTTGCGGCCCTTCGCGGTGAGCCGGTAGAACTTTGCCTTGCGGTTGTTCTCGGAGGTGCCATCGTCGAAGGCAACCCATCCGCGCTTGATCAGCCGGTGCAGCGCGGGATACAGCGATCCCTGTTCGACGCGCAGCACGGCGTCGGAACTCTGCTCGATCGCCTTGGCGATGGCATGGCCGTGGGCGGGCCCGCCCTCGAGGGTTTGCAGGATCAGCACATCAAGCGTGCCTTGCAGGAGCTCGATCTTGTTTTTGGTAGACATCCTAGGTGAGGGTAGACCTGCTCACATAGAATGTCAAGGTGAGAGGTGCCGAGGGCTGGGTGCAGGGTGCCGAGTGCCGGGGTGCCGGGTGCGGGTGCCGGGTGCTAGGTACCGCGACTGCGACTAACTGATCCCGTCGCGGATGCGTTCGATCTGGCGGCGGTGCAGCAAATCGTGGCCAGCGTAGAGATCGCGCAGGTGGCCGACGCATTCCTCGCCGCGCTCGGCGTGCAGGCCGACGCGTGTCAGATCGTCGGCCGTGGCGCGTTCGAGCAGGCGCAGGTTGGCGCGGCGGACGACCGTGAACAATTCGAGGGCGGCTCCTGGATCGGCATCGGCGTAGCGGAGGCGATCGGCCCAGATGTCCTGGTCGTAGCCGGTGAGCTGCGGGCGATCCTGCGCCAGGATCAGACGGAATCGCCACGCGCCGACGATCTCCGAATCCGACAGGTGCTGCAGGACGTGCGCAATCGACCACTTACCGGGGCGCTCGGGCTGGCGGAGCTGCTGCGGCGACAGGCCGGCGATCGCCCGCGGCAGGATCTCGATCGTTTCGCGCATCACCGCGAGCGGATCGCGGGTGCCGAGGAGGTCGAGCACCGCGGCGACATAAGCGGTCGCATGCTCCGCCGCGCCAGATGCCGGGTTCGTGAACACTGACATGGTGCGCTACTCGTCGTCTTTCGTCGGTGGAACCTCGTCCGGGCCGGGTGGTGCGGGCGGACGAGCCGCCGGGTGAGTCGCAACCGGCCGCAGAATCCGCCTGCGCCGCGGCCGCGCTGCCGACAGGTGGCCGGCCGCCGCCTTCGACAATCCCTTCGTCCGGCCGGCAATCGGCAACGGCCGGCGCGTTGCCGGGTCGGCGCGCTCGCGCTCGCGGATGAAGGCCTTGATGATCTTCAACGCCGCACGGGCTTCACGCTCGGTTCGCCGTCCCTTGAAGTACGCCGCCAATTCGCGCGTCGCCCGCAACACTTCCTGGTTGCGAATCTCGTCGTCGGCAGGTCGATTCGGCGAGGCGGGACGTTTTCGAGGTCGGCTCATCGTCATGCGATGCCGGGCGAGAAACCGGGCAACGATCGTAGCACGACGCGTTGCCAGGCTGCTGGGCCCCCGGGCCAGCTGAGGCGTGATATGCACGTCGCTTCCGCACGCCCCTGTGCTCGAAACGCGATTCGCCAGCTAAGATGCGACTCGACAATGCACGACGGATCAAGCGGGAAGAACCCATGCCGACGCTTCAGCAACAAATAGTCGAGAAGTTTCTCAGACAGCTCGCGGAATCCAAGGCCATGGACGCCGAGCGAATTGAGCAGCTCCGGATCTTGCTCGCCGATAGTAAAAAGCTCAAGGCAGACGACCTCGTGAAGCTGTTCTCGCAGCCAGCCGGCGGGGACCTCAAGTGATCAAGCTCGAAACCGCTCATATTGAAGAAGTCAGAGGCATCCGGAAGCTGGTTATCGACTTCCGGAAAGGAACCTTTGTGATTTCAGGCCCGAATGGGTCTGGCAAGAGCGGCGTCATCGACGCCATCGAATTCGGGCTGACCGGACAGATGGGCCGGCTCACCGGCAGGGGGACCAAGGGCCTCTCTGTTTCGGAGCATGGTCCTCACGTTGACAAAACCAAGTTTCCGGACGCCGCGTACGTCGAGCTGACAGTTTTTCTTCCAGCGCTCAAAAAGACGGCGACCATCACCCGGAAGGTCTCCTCCCCGAAGAAACCCAAGATCGTACCCGCTGACGATGACGTAAAAGCCGCTCTCGCAGAGATCGCCGACCATCCCGAAGTCATGCTTTCGCGCCGGGAGATTCTTCGCTTCATCCTGGTTGAACCGACCAAGCGCTCGGAGGAGATTCAAACCATTCTCAAACTCGATGAGATTGGCGAGACACGGAGCGCCTTCAACACCGCCCAGAACAAGCTTCAGATTGCGCACAAGACCGCAACTGCGCAAGTGCAGTCGAGCCGGAATACCCTGCAGCTGCACCTTCAGATTCCAACGTTGCTCCAGGCAGATGTGTTGGAGGCCGTCAATGCAGGGCGACGCGTGCTCGGTCTGACCGAAATCGCCGAGCTGACCGCGGATACGAACCTCGATGCCGGCCTCTCGGCTGTCGACAAGGGCCGCGAGTTCAACAAGCAGTCCGCCCTGAGAGATCTAAAGGCCCTTGCCGAAGCAGCCGCGGGGTTCCCGGACCTCGCGAACAAGGAAGCAGCCGCAATCGTTGCCGACCTTGCGACACTGGAGAACGATCCTGCGCTTCTGGCCGCCTTGCAGCAACGCACCTTCATCGAAAAGGGGCTTGAGCTCGTCGATGGCCCCGTGTGTCCCCTCTGCGACACGCCGTGGAAGGATGAGCAACACCTCCGCGACCACCTGCAAGCGAAATTGGCGAAGTCGGAGGCCGCACGAAAGCTTCAACAATCTCTTCTCAACAACGGCACGGCGATCGCGCAGGCGACCATACGCGTGAACGGCCTTCTCGCGCCCATCCAGACGCTGGCAGAAACACACGGCGACGCTGCGTCCAAGCAACTTCTTGATACCTGGAAGGCCGATCTGGAGGCACTAAAAGCGAAGCTCACCACTGTGGACGGCCTCACAGGCCTGAAGCAGCGGCTGGCAGCCGGCTGGCTGGAGATGCCGAAGGCATTTCCGAAGAGCCTGAAGAGTCTCACGGAGACGATAGACGCCAAGCCTGACCAGGCGGCGGCTCTTGATGCGCAGACGTTCCTGACGACTGCGCAGCTTCGCCTCGGCGACTACAGGGAGGCCATGCGGAAGAACAAGGCGGCGGAGATCGCATGGAATTCCGCGAAGGCCGCGTACGACAACTATTGCAGCGTGCTGGAACATGAGCTGAACACGCTCTACGACGAGGTTCAGGGAGACTTCAGCACGTTCTATCGCGCGATTAACGAAGACGACGAAAGCAAGTTCACCGCGAAGCTCACACCGAGCGAGGGCAAGCTCGATTTTGATGTCAACTTTTATGAGCGGGGACTGTTTCCGCCGGGTGCTTATCACAGCGAGGGACACCAAGACAGCATGGGCGTCTGCCTCTATCTCTCGCTCATGAAGCGGCTTTTCGGGGATCGATTCACGTTCGCACTCCTGGACGACGTGGTCATGTCCGTCGATTCCGGACATCGTTATCAGTTCTGCAAACTGTTGAAGACCCATTTCCCCGAGACGCAATTCATTATCACCACGCATGATCGCCTGTGGGCCGAGCAGCTGAAGTCGGCCGGTCTCGTCAGCGCCAAGACGTCGCTCGCTTTTCACAGCTGGACGATCGACACCGGTCCGTTGGTCGAGTCGAACCAGGAAATTTGGGACGAGATCGCCGCCGCGCTTGGGAAGGGCAAGGTCGAGGTGGCCGCCGCCGCACTCCGTCACCATCTTGAGTACGTGTCCCGCCTGTTGGCCGACCAGATCGGCGCAACACCCCAATTCCGCGCAGACGGGAATTACGAACTCGGCGACCTTCTCCCTGCTGTCTTGGCTCGCGTGAAAGATCTGTACGGAAAGGCAGCGGTCGCCGCCCAATCATGGGGAAACGAGGGTGAGAGGAAAAATGTAGCAACGCGAAAGGCTTCGCTTTCCACCTCGGCGGGTGCCTGGAGTCCTGAAAACTGGGCAGTGAACAGGGCCGTCCACTACAACGAGTGGGCCAATTTCGGGAAGAAAGACTTCCAGCCGGTTGTCACTGCGTTCAAAGAACTTCTGGCGTGCTTTCGCTGTGAAACGTGTGAATCCTGGGTCCACGTCACACCGCGCGGAACTCCCGAGTCCCTGCGCTGCGGATGCAACGCCATCAATTTCAATCTCAAGCCAAAGCCGAAGTAACCGTCATTTCCAATATGTCGGTCGTCGCCTCCTGGCCAACACCTTGCCAGGAGGTATGATCCCGCACCATATGCCGCGCCGGAGTGCCCGACTGGGAACCATTCTGCTCATGGCGCTGGTCGTTGCGTCTACGGCCTGCTCCTCGCCTGCGCCGCGGCGGCACCTGCTGATCGTGGTCGACGGACTGCGACCCGATTACGTCACGCCCGAGGTGATGCCGACGCTGACGGCCCTGGCCCGCCGCGGTGTCGTGTTTACGAAGCACCATTCGGTGTATCCGACGGTGACGCGCGTAAACGCGTCATCGATCTCGACCGGCTCGTACCCAGAAGCGCACGGCCTGATGGGGAACTCGGTTTTCTTCTCGCGGGTCAACGCGACGCGGTTCCTCGATACGGCCGATCGCGCGAACCTCGTCGATATCGCAAACGCGGAGGGCCGCCTGCTGACGGCGCCAACGCTCGGCGAGCTGCTGCAGGCGGCGGGACGGAAGATGCTCGTCGTGAGCTCGGGCTCGACCGGTTCGGCATTTCTGAACAACCACACCGTGTCAGGCGGCGCGATCCTCCACTATCGCTACGTACTGCCCGAGTCGCTCGCCGAAGACATGAAGGCGCTGGGCCCTCCACCCGGAGAGGACGCGCCGGCTGGTTCGCTCGATCGATTCGCCGTCGATGCGTTCCTCAAAGTTGGTCTGCCACGGATCGATCCCTCGATCACGGTCATGTGGCTGAGCGATCTGGATTCAACGGCACACGACAAGGGCATGGGTGATCCGGCGACGGTGGACGTCCTGCGGCGCGTCGATTCGGAACTCAGGAGAATCGAAGACGGCCTGAGGGCCGCGGGCGTGTTCGACGACTTCAACATCTGGGTCACGTCCGATCATGGGTTTTCGACGCATACCGGCGCCGTCGCTCTCGACGCGATCCTGAAGCCCTTCACTGGCTCGCTTCCTGACGGATCTCCGCGAATCGTGTCCAATGGAGGCGCGATTTACGTGCGGGACGGCGATGAGGCGAAAGTCTCCGCAATCGTCGCCGGTCTGCAGCGGACGCCGGGCGTCGGCGCGATCTTCACCCGCGCGAGCGCTCGGCAGTTGCTCGACGGAGGCGTCCCGGGCACGCTGTCGTTCGATGCCGTGCGGTGGGATCACGATCGATCGGCGCAAATCCTCTTCTCGCCCGACTGGACCGATGGTGAGAACGCGCACGGGCTGCGCGGCACGGTGTCGTCAGGCGGCGTGGCGGGCCATGGCAGCTCGAGCCCGTGGGACGTCCACAACACGCTGATCGCGGCCGGCCCGGACGTGAAGCAGGGCGTGACGATCGACGCGCCGAGCGCGAACGTCGACTTCGCGCCCACGTTCCTGACGCTTCTCCGCCTGGCGGTTCCCGCCACCATGCACGGACGGCCGCTCGCGGAGGCGCTGCGAGGGCGGCCGGACGTCGGCGCGTCCGCCGTGGCGACGTTCACGCACACGGTGCGCACGCCGGACAACACCTATGCGGCGACGGCCATGTTCTCGACTGTTACGCTCAACGGCCGCGAAAGCCGGTACTTCGACGGCGCGAAGGTCTTCAGGCCGTCGTCCCCGTAAAACGTCGGCACCTTGGAGGATCCCCCGCGAGCAAGGTATATTGAGAGGTTCATGCTTTCGCTGAACCTCGCGAAGATCAGGGAGGCCCACGAGCGGTTCGAGCAGGTCTATGGCCCCGAACAGCTGGGCAGCTCCGACGATGCCTTGCGTGTTGCCGCGCCGGTCACCCTTGCCTTCGACATCTACAAGGACAAGGACCAGTTCCGGCTGGTCGGCAGCGTGCAGACCGACGCTGGAACTGCCGTGCAGCCGCTGCCTCGAGCCGTTCACGTGGCCGGTCGACCCGTCGTTCGACCTGCGGTATCAGCCGCACGCCCGTAACACCGGCGAAGGCGAGCGCGAGATCGAAGAGGACGATCTGACGACGGCGTTCTACGAGAACGACGACGATCGATCTCGGCCAGTTGATGCGAGAGCAGTTCTACCTGGTGCTGCCGATGAAGCCGCTGTGCCGGGACGAGTGCAAGGGGTTGTGCCCGTCTTGCGGGACGAACTGGAACAAGGGCACCTGCGACTGCACGAATCAATGGGAGGATCCCCGCCTTGCTGCCCTGAAAGCACTACGGAGGGACTCATAGACGAGGCGTGACAGATACTGAGCACCGCGGCGGTTCACGCCTCTGCGATCTCAGCATCCTCTGCGTCCTCTGGAGCGTAAGCACCATGCCGAATCCAAAACGACGACACTCGAAGACGCGAACGGCCAAGCGCCGCACGCACGACGCGCTCAAGGCGGTCGGCCTCAGCGAATGCCCGCACTGCCACGAGGCCGAAGCCGCCGCACCGTGTCTGCCCGAACTGCGGGTACTATCGCGGCCGCCAGGCCCGCGCGGTCGACGAGGAGTAGCCGCAGAGCACCCGGCACCAGGCACCGGCATAGGCACCCAGCACCCGAGATGATTCAGATCGCCGTCGACGCGATGGGCGGTGACGAGGCCCCGGGGCATATCGTCGACGGCGCCCTCGCGGCGTCGCGTCACTTCGATCTTGGCGTCACGCTGGTCGGTCCCGCGGAACGGCTCGAGCAGCGAAGTCGAGCCGCCATCCCGGCGTCGATCGCGAGCGCGTCCGCATCGTGCACGCGGACGCAGTCGTCGAAATGGCGGAAGCGCCGACGGCGGCGCTGCGCCGCAAGCCGAACGCGTCGATCCGGATCGCCGCCGAGGCGGTGGCGCGCGGCGAGGCGGCCGCGCTCTTCAGCGCCGGGCACACCGGCGCCACGGTGATGGCGGCCTATACGGCGCTTCGGCATGCTGCCCGGCGTCGATCGTCCGGCGCTCGCGGCGACGATTCCGACCCGGCGTCAACCCGCGGTGCTGCTCGACGTCGGTGCCAGCGTCGAGTGCCGGCCGCAGCACCTGCTGCAGTTCGCCGTCATGGGCAGCATGTACGCGCGCGTGGCATTCGGCATCGACACGCCGCGCGTCGGCCTGCTGTCGATCGGCGAGGAAGAAACGAAGGGCAACGAGCTGACGCGCGAGGCGCACCGCTGCTGAAGGCCTCGCCGCTCTGCTTCATCGGCAACGTCGAGGCGCGCGACTCTACAGCGGCGCGGCCGACGTGATCGTGTGCGACGGGTTCACCGGCAACATCGCGCTGAAGGTGAGCGAAGGACTGGTGGAGGTGGTCGAAGAATCTGCTGCGCGACGAACTCTCGAGCACGATCACCATCCGCGTCGGCTCGCTGCTCACCAGCCGCGCGCTGCGGCATTTCCGGAAGCGCGTCGACTACTCCGAATACGGCGGCGCGCCGCTGCTCGGCGTCGCCGGCATCGCCATCGTCGGCCACGGCCGTTCGAGCGCCAAGGCGGTGCGCAACGCCGTCGCGATGGCCTACCGGTTTGTCGTCGACTCAGTTCATCGAGCGCGTGGAGCGCGAGATCGCGGCCGCCTCGACCCATGCCAGCGGGAGCGGGGTTTCGCATTGAGCGATCGCCTCCTTGCCTTCGTCTTTCCCGGACAGGGCGCGCAGAAGGTCGGCATGGGCAAGGCGCTGGCCGACGCGTTTCCCGTCTGCCGCGAGACGTTCGCCGAGGCGGACGCCGCGCTCGGCGAGCCGCTCAGCCAGCTGTGTTTCGAAGGTCCCGAAGATCAGCTGATGCTCACCGAGAACACGCAGCCGGCGATCCTCTGCGTCAGCGTCGCCGCGTGCCGGCTGCTGATGTCGAAAGGCTGCCAGCCCGCGTTCGTCGCCGGCCACAGTCTCGGGCGAGTACTCGGCCAACGTCGCCGCCGGGACGATGACGTTTGCCGACGCGCTGAGGATCGTGCGGCGGCGCGGACGCTACATGCAGGAGGCGGTGCCGGTCGGCACGGGCGCGATGGCCGCCATTCTCGGACTGGACGAAGAGCAGGTCGCGCGCGCCTGCGAGGAGGCGGCCGAGGGAGAGGTGGTCAGTCCCGCGAACCTGAACGGCGCCGGCCAGGTCGTCATTGCCGGTGCGAAGGCCGCCGTCGCCCGCGCCGGCGAGCGCGCCAAAGCGGCTGGGCGCGAAGCGCGTCATCCCGCTGCAGGTGAGCGCGCCGTTCCACTGCGCGCTCATGAAGCCGGCCGAAGAGCGCCTGGCGCCCGAACTGCGCGCGCTCCAGGTCCACGACCCGCGCGTCCCGATCGTCGCCAACGTCGACGCCGCAGCCGAAGCGCACCGCGCGCGAGGCGATCGAGGCGCTGGTCGCCCAGGTGTCGGCGCCGGTCCGCTGGGAAGCCGTCGTCCGGCGCCTTGCGTCGGAGGGCGTCACAACGTATGTTGAGGTGGGTCCGGGGACGGTCCTGAGCGGCCTGGTGCGCAAGATCCACCGTGACGCGTCGATCGCGAGCTTCGGCGACCCGGACGATCTGGCCGCGGTCGAGGCGCTTCTCTGATGTTCGATCTCTCCGGCAAGGTGGCGCTCGTCACCGGTGCGTCGCGCGGCATCGGCCGCGCGATCGCGGTCCGGCTCGCGGAGCAGGGCGCGACGGTCGTGGCCGCGGCGCGCGGCGAGAACGCGGCCGGAACGGCTGCCGCGATCGCCAGCGAGCGGAGGGCGGGCCGAGAGCGTCGGCGTCGACGTCACCGATCACGCCGCGGTGGCCGAGCTGCCCGGGTCGATCGTCGAGCGCCACGGTCGGCTCGACATCGTCGTGAGCAACGCCGGCATCACCCGCGATCAGCTGCTGATGCGCATGAAGCGCGACGACTGGGACGCGGTGATGGCGACCAACCTGACGGCGACCTTCACGCTCGCGCAGGCCGCGATGCGCCCGATGCTGAAGCAGCGCGGCGGGCGGATCATCGCGGTCAGCTCGGTCGTCGGCCAGATGGGCAATGCCGGGCAGACCAACTACGCGGCGTCGAAGGCCGGGTCTGATCGGCTTTGCCAAGGCGCTCGCGCGCGAGGTGGCGTCGCGCGGCATCACGGTGAACGTGATCGCCCCGGGCATGATCGACACCGACATGACGCGAGCCATCGCCGAGAAGGCGCAGGTCGACTGGGCCGCGCAGATCCCGCTCGGCCGGCTGGGCACGGTCGACGACGTGGCGGCCGCGGCGTGCTTTCTTGCCTCGGACGAGGCAGCGTATATTACAGGGCACGTGCTGGCGGTCAACGGCGGAATGTACATGTAGCGGTGGAGTTTAAGATTTCAGATTTAAGATTTCAGATTGGCGCCGATCTGATTGGCGGCCCGTCTCGCGACAAGCCACCAATCTTAAATCTGAAGTCTTAAATCTGAAATTTCAGCGTTCTCGATTAGGAGGCGTGAATGGCGGTAGCCGACAAGGTCAAGAGCATCATCGTGGAGCAGCTCGGCGTGGACGAAGAAGAAGTGACGCCGGATGCGTCGTTCGTCGACGATCTCGGCGCCGACTCGCTCGACACGGTCGAGCTCGTCATGGCGTTCGAGGAGGAGTTCGGGATCGAGATTCCCGACGAGGACGCCGAGAAGATCACCCGCGTCAAGGAAGCGGTCGAGTACATCGAGTCGCACGCCAAGAGCAAGAAGTGAGCACGAACCGCCGGGGATGGGGCCCCGGATACCAAGGATGATGGCGAACCGGCGAGTCGTCGTCACGGGCATCGGGCTGGTGTCGTCGCTCGGCATCGGCACCGAGGCGAACTGGACGGCGTTGACCGCCGGCCGGAGCGGCGTCGGCACGATCACGAAGTTCGACGCCACGCAGTTCGCGACGCGGATCGCCGGCGAGGTCCGCGGCTTCGATCCGCTGCAGTTCATCGAGAAGAAAGACGTCAAGAAGATGGACGTCTTCATCCAGTACGCGATCGCGGCCGCGCAGTTCGCGATGGACGACGCCGGCTTCAAGGTGACGCCCGAGAACAGCACCCGCGTCGGCGTCTTCATCGCGTCCGGCATCGGCGGGTTCACGACCATCGAGCGCGAGCACAAGGCGCTGCTCGAGGGCGGGCCGCGCAAGATCTCCCCGTTCTTCATCCCGTCGGCGATCATCAACCTCGCGGCCGGCCAGGTGTCGATCCGCTTCGGCGCGCAAGGGCCCGAACTCGGCGACCTGCACCGCCTGCTCGGCGTCGGCGCACGCGATCGGCGACGCCTACGAGATCATCCGGCGCGGCGCGGCCGACGTCATGATCGCGGGCGGCTCGGAGGCGGCGATCACGCCGATGGGCATCGGCGGGTTCGGCGCGCTGCGCGCGCTGTCGACCCGCAACGACGAACCCGGGCCGCGCCAGCCGCCCGTTCGACAAGGACCGCGACGGCTTCATCGTCGGCGAGGGCGCCGGCGTGCTGATCCTCGAGGAGCTACGAGCGGCGCCGCCGCCGCGGCGCGCGGATCTACGCCGAGCTCGTCGGCTACGGCATGTCGGCCGACGCGTATCACATCACCGCGCCGTCGGAGGACGGCGACGGCGCGTTCCGCGTGATGCGCGCGGCGATCGAGAGCGCGGGCATCGAGCCCCGACGCAGGTCGACTACATCAACGCGCACGGCACGTCGACGCCGCAGGGCGACAAGCTCGAGACGCTGGCGATCAAGCGCTGCTTCGGCGATCACGCGCGGAAGCTGGCGGTCTCGTCGACCAAGTCGATGACCGGCCACCTGCTCGGCGCCGCCGGCGGCCTCGAAGCCGGCATCACCGCGCTCGCCGTGCACCATCAGATGGCGCCGCCGACCATCAACCTCGACGAGCCCGGATCGCCGAGTGCGATCTCGACTACGTGCCGAACGTCAAGCGCGCGATGCCCATCAAGTACGCGCTCTCGAACTCGTTCGGGTTCGGCGGCACGAACGCCGCGCTCCTGTTCAAGCGATCGACGATGACGACCAGCGCGATCCATCGTCAGGCTTCGCATGCCGATTCTTCATGAAGATCGCCGTCTGCATCAAGCAGGTTCCGACCCGCGACTGGCAGCCGCGCCTCAACGACGCCGGGACCTGGATTCGCGAGCAGGACGCCACCTACGAGATGAACGAGCCCGACGCGTACGCGCTCGAGGAGTCGCTGCGGCTCAAGGAAAAGCACGGCGGCGAAGTGGTCGTCTGCTCGGCCGGGCCGGCGCGCGTCGCGCAGGTGATCCGCGAGGCGCTGGCGCGCGGCGCCGATCGCGCCATCCACGTCGAAGACGATGGGCTGGCGAGCGCGGACGCGTTTGCGGTCGCCGAGCGCGCTCGCCGCCGCGATGAAGGACGAGCAGTTCGATCTCATCCTCACCGGCCTGCAGTCCGACGACCAGGGCTTCGCGCAGACCGGCGTCATCCTCGCCGAGCGGCTCGGGCTGCCGCACGCGACGATCATCATGGAAGTGCAGGTCGATCAGACGGGTCGCTGCGCGTCAAGCGCGAGCTCGAAGGCGGCTGGTTTCAGTGGGTGGCGATGCCGCTGCCGGCCGTGCTGACGATTCAGAGCGGCATCAACCAGCTGCGCTACGCGACGCTCAAGGGCATCATGGCGGCGAAGAAGAAAGAGATCCGCAAGGCGGCCGCGCCCGCCGGCCTGGCGTCGCGGCAGACGATCGTCAGGCTCTACGTGCCCGAGAAGACCAAGAAGACGCAGATGATCGCCGGGTCGGCGGCCGAAGCGGCGAAGGAGCTGGTCCGCAAGCTGCGCGAGGAAGCGCGGGTGATCGCGTGATCCTCGTCGTCGCGGAGCAGCGCGGCGGCAAGCTGAATCGCGCGACCTGGGAAACGGTCGCGGCGGCGCAGCAGCTGGCCGGCGGCCAGCCGATTGCGATTGCCGTGCCCGGTTCGAGTGCGCACGCCGCGGGCGGTCGCGGCTGAACTCGCGGCGGCAGCGGTGGCCGAAGTGGTCACCGTCGAGAGCCCCGCGCTCGAGCCCTACACGCCCGACGGCTACACGGCGGCGCTGCAGGCCGCCATCGACCAGCTGACGCCGGCGATCGTCGCTGCTGCCGCACACCTATCAGACGCGCGACTTCGCGCCGAAGCTGGCGGCGCGGCTGGATCGCGCGCTCGTCACCGACGTCACCGGCGATCAAAGGCAGGTCGGCGGCGGACGCGCGCGCTTCGTGCGGCCGATGTTCCAGGGCAAGCTGACCGCCGACGTCGTGCCGCAGGGGCCGGCGCCGCACTTCGTCACGTTCCAGATCGGCGCGTTCCGCGCCGATCAGGCCGCGCGCGGCGCGATCGCCGGCGCCGGTGCGCGACGCTTGCAGTCGCCGCTCGATCGCGTCCGGCGATCCGGCAGAAGCCGGAAGCGCCGTTCCAGGAAGCGAAACAGGCGGTCGATCTGTCGCAGGCCGAGCGGATCGTCTCGGTCGGCCGCGGCATCAAGGAGCAGAGCAACATCCCGCTGGCGCAGCAGCTGGCCGACGGCGCTGGGCGCCGAGCTCGCCGCGTCGCGGCCGATCTGCGACGCCGGCTGGCTGCCGATGGAGCGCCAGGTCGGCAGCTCGGGCCAGACGGTCGCGCCGAAGCTCTATCTCGCGCTCGGCATCTCCGGCGCGATTCAGCACCTGGTCGGCATGAAGGGCGCGAGCACCATCGTCGCGATCAACAAGGATCCCGACGCGCCGATCTTCGAGGTCGCCGACTACGGCATCGTCGGCGATCTGTTCGAGATCGTGCCGGCGCTGATCGACGCGCTTGAAGGATTAACCGCCGCTCTGATCCCAGATGGGGACGCTGATCCTCTGGCTGCTCGTCCTCGTGTTCGTCGGCGCGTTCGCGGCGCAGGTCGCGACGCGCGTCCGCCTCATCGCCGCCGCGCCGAACACCTTCTCGCTCGACGACCCGCGGTCCGCGTCCGGCGCTTCCTGGTCGACGTCGTCGCTGCAGCGGCAGACGATCCGCGAGCGGCCGGTCGCCGGGCTTCGCGCACGCGTTCGTCTTCTGGGGATTCGTCGCGTTCGGCGGCTACACGGTCGCCGAGTTTCTGCACGGCCTCGGGATCGTCGATCTCACCGACACGCGGTGGTTCCACGCCTACCGCGTCGTGCTCACGCCGTTTGCCGTCGCCGTCCTCGCCGGCATCCTCTTCCTGCTGGTCCGGCGCGCGTTCGTCCGGCCGGTCGCGCTCGGCGCAGACGCGTCTCGGTCGAGTCGGTCGTGATCGCGCTGTTCATCGCCACGCTGATGGTGACGTTTCTCCTGGGCTGGCGGCTCGACGAGGAGTCGCCGGCCGGGCGGGTCAACTGGTGGATCCACGCGCTCGTCATCCTCGCGTTCCTCGCGCTCATTCCGGCGTCGAAGCACTTTCACCTGGTGCTCTCGCCGATCACGGTCTTCCTGAAGTCGCCCGAGCTCGGCAACGTGCCGAACCTCGACTTCGAGAAGGAGCAGGTCGGCCTCGAGACGGTGAAGGATCTGGGCAGCAAGACCGTGCTCGACGCGTTCACGTGCGTCGAGTGCGGCCGCTGCCAGGTGAACTGTCCGGCGTGGGGTGCCGGCAAGGAGCTGAACCCGAAGACGATCATCCTGCAGACGCAGGAGGCGCTGCTCGCCGGCGAGCGGCGACGCGAAGCTCGGCGAGATCTACACCGAGAAGGTGCTCTGGCAGTGCACGACCTGCGGCGCCTGCGAGAACCAGTGCCCGGTCGGCATCGAGCATCTGCCGCTCCTCATCGGCGCGCGGCGCGGCCTCGTGTCGAACGGCGACGCGCCGGACTATCTCGGCGGCGATGTACAACAACCTCGAGCGCCGCGCGCAACATCTGGGGCCTCGGCTACGACCAGCGGCAGAAATTCGTC
Source organism: uncultured Acidobacteriota bacterium (assembly GCA_963825245.1). Lineage (GTDB taxonomy): Bacteria > Acidobacteriota > Vicinamibacteria > Vicinamibacterales > CAVVIG01 > CAVREM01. The sequence goes on along the minus strand of CAWGSJ010000001.1, from coordinate 1,189,007 downwards.
GAGTCCGCCGGCCTCGAAGTCTTCGATCCGGCGAAGCACGACGTGCTCGTCTGGCTCGGATGCGCCGGCGCGTTCGAGGCCGACTTCCAGAAGTCGCTGCGGTCGCTGTTCGAGATCCTGCGCGCCCGCCAGGTGACGTTCGGCGTCCTGTCGAAGGAGCGCTGCAACGGCGATCCGGCGAAGCGGACCGGCAACGAGTACATGTTCCAGGAGCTGGCCAACGCCAACATCGAGGATCTCAAGGCCGCCGGCCCGAAGAAAATCCTGACGTCGTGCCCGCACTGCGTGAAGACGATCGGCGACGACTACCGGAAGTTCGGCTACGAGGTCGAGATCGTGCATTCGGCGGTCTTCGTCGAGGAGCTGCACGCGCGATCGTCCGCCCGGCAGCCGGTGACGGCGGTACGGTCACGTATCACGACCCGTGCTATCTCGGGCGCTACGGCGGGAAGGTCGACGAGCCGCGCGAGCTGCTCGCGCGGTTCGGCGCCGACGTCAAGGAGCCGGTGCGCAACCGCGACAACCCGTACTGCTGCGGCGCCGGCGGCGGTCTGCTGTTCGCCGACAAGGAAGAGGAGCCCGGGTCGCGCATCAGCGACGTCCGCTTCAAGCAGCTGCAGCGAGACCGGCGCCGACACGGTCGTGACCGCCTGTCCGTTCTGCTCGATCATGCTGAAGGGCGCGCAGACGAGCGCGCCGGGCGGTGGCGACGTGCAGTTCGTCGATCTGATGACGTTCGTCAACGGCCGGCTGAGCCAAGCGCGTGAGCTGACGCGCCGACTGGCGCGCGTCGCGACGCAAGCGCCTCGAGGCGGCCGCGATCGCCGCCGCCGGCTACCGTGCTGGTCGCGGCGCTTGGCGCCGACGCTCCGCTGGCGGACCGAGGGGCTCGAGCACTTCGACGCGATCGTCGGCGAGCGGCCGCCAGCCGATCATGGCGTTCTGGCACGGCCGCATCCTGCCGGCGACCTACTACTTCCGCCGCCGCGGCATCGTCGTCATCACGAGCGAGAACTTCGACGGCGAGTGGATTGCCGGCATCATCGAGCGGTTCGGCTACGGCACGGCGCGGGGTTCGACGTCGCGCGGCGGACGGAGGGCGCTGCTGCAGCTGACGCGCGACATGGCGGCCGGCAGGCCCGCCGGCTTCACGGTCGACGGTCCGCGCGGTCCGGCGCGCGTCGCGCAGCCGGGCGCCGTCTGGCTGGCGAAGGCGACCGGCAATCCGGTGCTGCCGTTTCACCTCGAGGCCAGCCGCCACTGGACGCTGAACAGCTGGGACCGCACGCAGATTCCGAAGCCGTTCGCGACGGTCGCGATCGCCATTGGCGAGCCGTTCGATGTCCCGTCAGAAGCCGGGGAGGACGAGATCGAGGTTGCGCGCCAGCAGCTCGAAGCGCGCCTCGGCGTTCTTGAAGAGCGTGCCCGCGCGATGCTGAGTGAGCCTATGCACCAGCCTTGATCGTTTCCAGGCCGTGTCCTTCGGGGCCGGTCTCGCGCCGCCGCAGGGCCGCGGCGAAAGCAAACCCGAACAGGCTCAAGACGCAGAACATCCACAGCATCGGGATGTAGCCCGAAGGATTCTCCGGACCTGCGCCGCTGGCGTCGTTCAGCATCCCGGCAGCGAGGTTGCACACCGTCAGGCCGATGTTCTGCACCATCGTCATCAGCCCGTACGCCGTCCCGAGGCGCTCTGCGGAGACCACGTACGGCACGGCCGGCCAGAGCACCGCGGGGACGAGAGAGAACGCGATGCCGATGAGCACCGTGCTGACCCACAGGTTCAGGTTCGTGTAGCCGAGGATGGGGAAGACCACGACCAGCAGCGCGGTGCCGACGGCCATGAAGGCCGAGCGGCGGCCGAGCTTGTCCACCATCAGGCCGAACAGCGGTGTGGCGAAGATCGCCGCCAGGTAGACGTAGCCGTTCATCGCGCCCGCTTCCTCGAGCGGCAGCCCGTGCGCGTGCTGGAAATACTTGATGGCGAACGTGCTGCGGAACGGGAAGATCACCGAGTAGAACGTCACGCAGAGCCCGACGATGTACCAGTAGGAGCGATCGAAGCGCCAGAGGTCGCTCCACACGATTCGATCGGGCGCCGCCGGCTGGACGAGCGTGAACTTTCGCGCCGCTCGGACCTCGATCAAGTAGAACGCGACACAGGCGGCGACCGTGATTGCGGCGAAGCCGACGGCAAGCAACAGCGGTGGTTGCCATCCGCGCTCGTAGACGGCGCTGAACCAGGTGGGCGACATGTCGGCGCTGTAGGAGCCGGCGCGCGCGATGCTCAGGTTCACCCCGAAAGCGAACCCCAGCTGGCGTCCGACGAACCACTGCCCGATGGCCACGGTGATGGCGACGATCATCGATTCGGCGCCGAGCCCGAACAGCAGGCGGCCGAACGCCATCATCGGAAACGAGGATGCAGTCGCCGTCACCGCCGCGCCGACCAGCGAAATCGTCGCGAACGCCAGCGTCGACAGCCGCGTCCCGAATCGATCGACGATGATGCCGCCGATCAGCACCATGATGATGTTCGGCAGGCTGTAGATGGCGTTGAGCGTGCCGAGCTGGGTGTCGGTGAAGCCGAGCTGCTTTTGCAGCAGATCCGCCACCGGCGCGACGGCGTCATAGACGTAGTAGTTGCCGAACATCGCGACGCTGATCGCGATGAGCGCCGCCCAGCGCCAGATCGCGGTTGGTGGCGGGCGGGTGACGGTCGTCTGGCTCTTCATCCCGCGCTGATCTTACTCCGCGTGAGTTGGTGAGTTCATGCGTTGGTGAGTTGTGAGTCGGATGCATTCACCCATTCACCAACTCTCCAATTCACCAACTCACCAATGTAGAATGGCGCTCCGTCATGTCACTCGTGGTCATCGCGTCCGAGCGGTTCGCCGACCATCAGACGCCGCCGGGCCACCCCGAGGCGCCCGAGCGCGCTGAGGTGATGGACGTGATTGCGGAGGAGTGGCGGAAGCGCCGCGGCGAGGTCGTGGCCCCGCGGCAGGCCACCCGCGAGCAGCTGGCGCGCGTGCATAGCGCCGAGCACCTGCGCCGGATTGCCGAGACGGCGGGCACCTCGGTGGCGCTCGATCCCGATACGTATACCTCACCCGACACCCACGAGGTTGCCTTGTTGTCGGCGGGAGCGGGCGTCGAAATGGTCGAGCGCGTGCTCGGCGGCGAGCATCAGCGTGCGCTGGCGCTCGTCCGTCCCCCTGGTCATCACGCCGAGCGCAGCCGGGCGATGGGCTTCTGCCTGTTCAACAACATCGCGGTCGGTGCGGCACACGCGCGGGCGTCCGGCGTCGGACGCGTCGCCATCGTCGACTACGACGTCCACCATGGCAACGCCACGCAGCACATGTTCGAGGCGGATCCAACAGTGCTCTACGTGTCGCTGCACCAGTATCCGTTCTATCCGGGCACAGGTGCGGCCGGCGAAATCGGGTTGGGCGCGGGCTCCGGCTTCACCGTCAACGCGCCGATCGAAGTCGGCGCGACCGACGAGGACTACCGCCTCGTGTTCGCCGAGCTCGTGCTCCCGATCGTGCGGCAGTTCGATCCGGATCTGGTCCTCGTCTCGGCCGGGTTCGACGCCCACGAGCGGGATCCGCTCGCCGGGATGCGGCTGACGACCGGCGCGTTCGGCGCGATGACGATGGAGTTGCGGAACGTTGCCGAGGCGTGCTGCGAGGGCCGCATTGCCGCGATCGTCGAAGGCGGCTACGACCTGCGTGCGCTCGCCGATTCGATGCGGACCGTCGTCGACGTGCTGGCCGGTCCGCCGGCGGCGCGCGCAGTGGCCACGGACCGAGGCGCGGTCCAATCGCGGGCGTGTCGCGGTCGACGCCGCCCGCAAGGCGCTGGGCTCGCACTGGAAACTGTAGGGCGGACCTCCGTAGGTGCGGACGTTAGTCGCGGACCTGGCAGGTCTGCCGTGAAGCCGGGCCTAAAAGGCCCGGCCTACCGTCGCATCCCTTCCGTCACGATCCCGACGCGCTGCACTCCCGCTCCCTTCGCCGCGTCGATCACCTGGACGATGTCTCCGTAGCGCAGGCTGCCAGCGCCCGCGATGAACATCGTCTTGTCGTGACGGCTCTCGTAGATCGCGCTGAGCCGCGCCGGCAGCTCGCTGAGCGTGACGGGCTGCTGGTTGATCGACACCTGCCGATCGGCTGTGTACTCGAGCATGATGTTCGACGACTCCGGGACAGGCGTACGAGTGGTCCGTGCCGGCAGGTCCGCGTCGAGCCCGCGCTGCGCGAGCGGCAGCGTCGCCATGAAGATCACGAGCAACACCAGGAGCACATCGATGAGTGGCGTGACGTTCAGGTCGGCGCTGGCCCGCGGGCGCTCTGCGAACACAACCGTCTCGGCGCCGAAGTGCCGGTGGGCGGCCATCGGGTCCTCCCTCGAATTCTGATTGGTTAGACCCCAGCAGTCGCGGTGGGTTCCCAGGCTTTCCTGGCTGACTTCAGACTTTCAGACTTCAGCACCCGTTCAGGCTGATGTACTCGACGAGCAGCTTGTTGACGGCTTCGGGGTGCTCCATCTGAGGCAGGTGGTCGGCATCCTTGATTGTCACGACCTTCGACTTCTTGATGCGGGCCGCGCTGGCTTCGGCGCCGCTGCGAACTGACGTGACGTCCTGGTCGCCGACGACGAATAGTACGTTGGCGTTCAAACCCGCGAGCCGTTCGTACGCCGGCGGCGTCATCGGCTCCTGTGGCCAGTGCTCGGCGAGGAACATGCGCTGATTGTCTTCGACCATCGTACGAAGAAGGGGGCCCGCTGTCGCATGCTGCGCGGCGACCTTGACCATCGGATGCCGTAGCCACAAGGTGACGGCCGGCCCCGGCCCCTGATCGCGCGCGGCCCGCATCACGTCGTCGACCTTTTTCACGTCTTCTTCCGGCACCGGATACCCGCCGGCGGTGCTCGCGATGACGACGACGGCACCGGTGCGGTCTGGTTGAAGCAGCGCGAAGTCGAGCGCAAGAGTGCCGCCCATCGAGTTGCCGACCAGGTTGGCGCGCTTCAGCTGCAGATGATCCATCAGCGCCACGAGGTCGGCGACAGGGGAGTACGGCTTGTCGGGCGGTGAAGACTTGCCGAAGCCACGGTGGTCGTAGCGGACGACCCGGAACGCCTGCGACAGCGGTTCGAACTGCGCGTCCCACATCCGCCGGTCGCCGAACCCGCCATGGATCAGGATGACCGGCGCGCCCTTGCCGAGGGTTTCGTAATACAGGCTGCCGCCGTCCACGGCGACGGAACCGCTCACGACGTTCGCAGCGCCGGGGCTCGCCGCGCGATTCGCGTTGCAGGCGGCGCTGCACAGGGTGAGCGCGATTCCAAGGCCGAACGCGGTCTTCATGGCGGGAACGCTAACACGGACCGAGACATACCCGCCCCGGGAAATGTAACCTATACGGCTGATGTCCACACTCGGCACGCTCTCGCCCGACGACCTCACGGCATTTCGCGACCAGGTTCAGAGCGGCTATGACGCGTTCAAGCGGCGGAGCCTCAAACTGGATCTCACGCGTGGCAAGCCGTCCAGCGAACAGCTCGAGCTGTCGAACGGCCTGCTGTCGCTTCCCGGCGACGACTACCTGGCGGCCGACAAGACCGATACGCGGAATTACGGCGTGCCCCAGGGTCTGCCGGAACTGCGTGCCCTGTTGGCACCGCTGTTTGGCGTCACCGGCGCGCAGGTCGTGCTCGGCAACAACTCGAGCCTCGCGCTCATGCACGACGTGATTGTGTATGCGCTGCTGTGCGGGACGGTGGGCAGCCCGCGTCCCTGGTCGAAGGAATCGCGGGTGGCGTTTCTCTGCCCGGTGCCGGGCTACGACCGGCATTTCGCCATGTGCCAGGATTTCGGGATCGAGATGATCCCCGTGACCCTCGGGGACGACGGGCCGGACATGGACGTGGTCGAACGCCTGGTCCGCGAAGACGCCGGCATCAAGGGCATGTGGTGCATTCCCAAGTACAGCAATCCGACGGGAACGGTGTATTCGACTGCGACGATCGAGCGGCTGGCGGCGATGCCGGCGGCGGCGCCTGACTTCCGCATTTTCTGGGACAACGCGTACGCCGTTCACCACCTCACGCCGGAGCGGGTCGAGATCGCAAGCCTGGTCGAGGCCTGCGCGCGCCACGGGCACCCGAACCGTGCGTTCGTGTTCGGATCGACGTCGAAGATCACGCTGGCCGGCGCCGGCGTGGCGCTCGTCGCGGGTTCGGCGCAGAACGTCGCCTGGTATATGGGCCGGATGGGGAAGCGCACGATCGGTCCCGACAAGGTGAACCAGCTGCGGCACGTGCGCTTCCTTCGCGACACCGCCGGGCTGCTGGCTCTGATGGATCGGCACCGGACGATCGTCGCGCCCAAATTTGCCTCGGTCATCGACACGTTCGAGCGACATCTCGCCGGCACCGGTGTCGCGTCGTGGGCGGCGCCGCGCGGCGGCTACTTCATCACCCTCGATGTACTGGACGGATGTGCGAAGGAAGTAGTCCGCTTGGCGACCGAGGCGGGCGTCGCCTTGACGCCTGCAGGAGCCACCTACCCGTTCGGACGTGATCCTCGCGATCGCACCATCCGCATCGCGCCGACGTTTCCAGACCTGGCCACGATCGCCACCGCCGCCGAAGGCGTCGCGCTGAGCGTGCTTCTCGTTGCGGCGACGGCCCTGCTGAAGCAGGCTGCCGCACGCGTCTAGCGGATCTCCGGGAGCCGCGAGAGCGGCGAGCGATCACAGGCCGCGGCGGACCAAGGGACGTCGGACCGCAGTGTACAATCTAGGCGTCAATGACCGAGTACAAGCCGCAGCAGCTCGAGAAGAAGTGGCAGCAGCAGTGGACCTCGGCGAAAGCGTTCGAGGTCGACGTCGATCCCTCGCGCGAGAAGTTCTATTGCCTGGAGATGTTCGCGTATCCGTCAGGGCACGCGCACGTCGGGCACGTCCGCAACTACATCATCGGTGACGTGATGGCGCGCACCAAGCGGATGCGCGGCTACAACGTCCTGCATCCGTTTGGCTGGGACGCCTTCGGGCTGCCTGCCGAGAACGCGGCGATCAAGACCGGCACGCATCCGGAGACGTCGACCCTCGCCAACATCGCCCATATGAAGGGGCAGCTGCAGCGGCTCGGGATCAGCTACGCGTGGGAGCGCGAGATCGCGACCTGCCTGCCGGAGTACTACACGTTCAACCAGTGGATCTTCCTCCGGATGTTCGAGCGCGGGCTGGCCTACCGCAAGCGTTCCACGGTCAACTGGTGCGAGACCGATCAGACCGTCCTGGCCAACGAGCAGGTGGTCGACGGCGCCTGCTGGCGGTGCGGTAACCCGGTGGTGACGCGCGAGCTCGAGCAGTGGTTCTTCCGGATCACACAGTACGCCGACGAGCTGCTCGAGGGCCTGAACACGCTGCAGGAGTGGCCGGAGAAGGTCGTCGTGATGCAGCGGAACTGGATCGGCCGTTCCGACGGCGCGCGCATCAGGTTTCCGGTCGCCGGCTCGACCGATCACATCGAGATTTTCACGACGCGAATCGACACGATCTACGGCGCGACGTTCGTCCTGCTGGCACCCGAGCACCGGATGGTGGATGCGTTCGCCGCCGCGAGCCCGGATCCCGATGACTTCCGCACGCGCCTCTCGGCGTTCCGCGCCCTCGACCGCGAGGCGCGATTGACCGGAGCGATCGAAAAGGAAGGGTTCGACACCGGCAGGAAAGCGCTCAATCCGTTCACCAACCAAGAGGTGCCGATCTGGATCGCGAACTTCGTCCTCGCCGAATACGGCACCGGCGCCATCATGGCGGTGCCGGCGCACGACCAGCGCGACTTCGAGTTTGCCCGCAAGTACCGGCTGCCGATTCGGGTCGTGGTCGTCGCGGATCCGTCGAATCCGGCGGAGCGTGACGACGCGCGGCTCACGCAGGCGACGACGAATTACGGCACGCTCGTCGAGTCTGACCCTTACTCGGGCCAGAAGGCGCCGGACGTGATCACCCGGATGATCGGCGATGCGGAAGCGCGCGGCATCGGAACCGGCGAAGTGCAATACCGCCTGAAGGACTGGGGCATCTCTCGTCAGCGTTACTGGGGCACGCCGATTCCAGTCGTGCACTGTCCGAAGGACGGCGTGGTCGGTGTGCCGTACGGCGAGCTTCCAGTCGAGCTGCCGAAGGTCGCCGCATTCAGCGGGCGCGGCGACTCGCCGCTCGCCCAGGTCCCGGAGTTCGTGAACACGACGTGTCCGAAATGCGGCGGCCCGGCACGCCGCGAAACCGACACGATGGATACGTTCGTCGATTCGTCCTGGTACTTCCTGCGGTTCTGTGATCCGCGGAATGGGGAGCTGCCGTTCGATCCGGTCAAGGCCGCCTACTGGATGCCGGTCGATTTCTACAGCGGCGGCGTCGAACACGCCATCCTGCACCTGCTCTACTCGCGGTTCTTCACGCGGGTGCTCCGCGACGAAGGGCTCGTGAACTTCGATGAGCCGTTCAAACGGCTGCTCACGCAGGGCATGGTGCTGAAGAACGGCGCCGTGATGTCGAAATCGAAGGGAAACGTCGTCGATCCCGACGACATGATCGGCGAAGTACGGCGCCGACGCCCTCCGCTTGTACGTGATGTTCGTCGCGCCCCCCGAAAAAGAGGTCGAGTGGAGCGATTCGGGCCTCGAGGGCAGCTTCCGGTTCCTGTTGCGAGTGTGGCGGCTGGTCGACCACTGGGCCGAAACGATTGGCGGGGAAGGCGTGCCTGCCTGCGGCCCCGACTGTTCGGATGCCGAGCGCGCGCTGCGCAGGAAGACGCACGACACGATCCGCCGCGTCACCGCTGATATCGAAGACCGGATGCACCTCAATACGGCCGTGTCGTCGCTGATGGAGCTGGTGAACGAGCTGTATTCGTTCAGCGACGGCACGCCGCATGGCGCGCCAAGCCGCGCCGATCCCCCGGTCGGGCGGATCGAGCGTACCCAGACCATCGCCGTGCTGCGCGAAGCGATCGACGCGCTCGTGCGGATGATCGCGCCGTTCGCGCCGCACACCGCCGAGGAGCTCTGGCAGATGGTCGGCCACCCGGAGTCGCTGGCCCAGGCATCATGGCCGGCGTTCGACCCGGAGGTCGCCCGGGCCGAGGAGGTCGTGGTGCCGGTGCAAATCAACGGCAAGGTCCGCGCGCGACTCACGGTTCCCGCCGGCCTGTCCGATGATCAGCTCCAGGACCGCGCGCTCGAGGACCCGGCCGTCAAGACACACACGAGCGGGAAAACGATTCGCAAGGTTGTGGTGGCGAAGGGGCCACTGGTCAGTGTCGTGGTTGGATAGGCGCCTCTGCGCTCTGCGTCTCTGCGTCCTTGGCTTCCTCTGCGTCCTCGGGATCGGATGCGGCTATTCGCTCGCAGGCCGCGGTTCCTTTCTCCCGGCGAGCATCCAGACCATCGGCGTCCCGGTCTTCGCGAACCGGACCAACATCTTCAACCTGGAGACGCAGCTGACGCAGGAAGTGCGCTCCGAGTTCATCGGGCGCGGCCGGTACAGGATTCTGCCGGAGGCCGGGTCGGGCGTCGACGCCGTCCTCACCGGAGAGGTGACGGCAGTCACGATCCAGCCGGCCAGCTTCAACACGCAGCAGCTCGCCACCCGCTACGTGATCATGATGTCGGCACGCGTGCAGCTGCGCGAGGTGGCCGGCGACAAGGTCCTCTGGGAAAACCCGAACCTGATGTTCCGGCAGGAGTTCGAGTCTCAGAACACCGCCAACCCGCTCGATCCCGCGGCCTTCTTCGGCCAGGATCGCAACGCCATGGATCGCATGAGCACTGACTTCGCCAGGACGATTGTCAGTGCGATATTGGAAGCGTTCTGAAATTTACAATTTGTAAATTTACAATCGTGAATTGTAAATTCTCCTGAGACGTGCCATCTCCTTCTACCGTTCTTCAGCAAATCAAGTCCGCCCAGCCCGATCCCATCTACCTGCTTTTCGGCGAGGACGACGTCGAGAAAGCGGCGCTGGCCCACGATTTCGAGGAGCTGGTCGAAGAGGGGCTTCGGGCGTTCAACGTCGAGCGCCTGCATGCCGGCGAGTGGACGACTGGCGATCGGCTGGCTGCTGGAGTCGCGGGGCTGGTGGCGGCCGTGCGCACGCTGCCGATGATGGTGCCGCGCCGCGTCGTGCTGCTCCTGCAGGCCGATGCGGTCCTGATGCCGAAGCGCGAGAGCGAGGCCGCCACGCGCGCCCTCGAGGAGTTCGAACGCCTGATCGTTTCGCCCCCGCCAGAGACGACGCTCGTCATCGTCGCCGGGTCGGTCGACAAGCGCGGCCGCGTGTTCAAACTGCTCTCGAAGCATGCGGCGCTGGTGGAGTGCGGCGTCCTCGAAACGGTGGCGGACGCCGAACGGTGGATCCGCAACAGGATTGCCGCGTCCGGTGTGGCGATGGTCCCGGCCGGTGCGCGCCTGCTGGCGGAACGCTGCGGGCCCGACGTGAAGCGGCTGCGCAACGACGTCGAGCGCCTGCTGCTCTACGCGATGGGCCAGAAGACGATCGAGCTGGACGACGTCCGGGAGATCGTCGGCCCGGCGGCGCTGCAGGACGACTGGGCCATGACGAATGCTATCGAGGCAGGCGACGGCCCCACCGCGCTGCGGCAGCTGGCGCTCATGCTCGACGCCGGTCTGCCGCCGGAAAAAGTGCTGGGACAGCTTGGCTGGATGGTTCGGGCGAAGTTTCCGCAGTTCGCGCCGGGCCGGCTGCGGAAGTCGGTCGAGGCTGTCTTCCGCACGGACATCGACCTGAAGCGGACCGCCGGTGATCCGCGCGTGCTGCTGGAACGGCTGGTGGTGGAGTTGTGCGAGAGAGGCGCCGGGCCTAAGAGGCCCGCCCTACGTATGTAGGCCCGGCCTTCAGGCCGGGCGTGCCCTACGCCGCCTTCGACCTGGCGATCCTCGTCGTCAGCCGCGACTTATACCGTCCCGCCGCGTTCTTGTGGATGATGCCCTTGCTGGCCATCCGGTCGATGAGCGAGATCGTGTCCTTGAGTGCCGACCGTGCGGCCGGCAGGTCGTTGCCGTCAATCGCGGTGCGGATGCTCTTCAGGGCGTTCCGCAGCCGGGCGCGGAACTGCCGGTTGTGCTCGCGGTTCTTCAGGCTCTGCTTGTGCGCTTTCAGCGCCGATGCATGACTTGCCACGTAATTCGTGCCCTCCGGAAAACGTAAATGATACCACCGGTGCCCAGGCCTACGCGAGCGTAAGAGCCTGTGGAGCGTAGGCGGGTCCGGCCCCGCTACAATTTCCCCTACGCCATGTAATCGTCGGCCTCCTCGTGCGTCTAGGTTGGTGAGGCGAACGAGGTGCCCACAGCCAGCACGCAGATCGACGTACTGCCGATCCTCCATCGCATGACTTCCACGACCCCGCTGGCGGGGTTTGCCGGGCTGTACGAGCGCCACTACGAGACGGTCTTCCGCACGGCCCTGCGCGTCACAGGGAATCCGGCCGACGCAGAGGACGTCCTGCAGACCGTCTTCCTGCGCATCCTGGCCCGGGGGGGAGACGAGGCCCTGCCGGCCGCCTACTTCAGGCGCGCAGCCGTCAACGCGGCCGTCGACGTGCTGCGCCGGCGAGAGCTTCATGCGGAATCGGTTTACGACGATGGCGCGCCGCACGTTGCCGTCCAGCCGTCATTGCTTTTGAAGGAGCGGCTTCGGCGCGCCATCGCCTCCCTGGACAGCGAGGACGCAAGCCTATTCCTGCTGCGCCATGTCGAGGGGCTGACGATCGAAGAGCTGGCCGGGATGTTCAAGTTGGAGAAGAACAACGTGGCCGTCAGGCTCCACCGGATCCGGCACCGGCTGCAGGCCGAAATGGAACGCTAGGAGGTCGGGATGTCCGAAGACTTTCTGGAAAAAGCACTCCAGGAGATGAAAGCGGAAGACGTGGACGCCGGCACGGTCGAAGCAGCGCGGGCGCGCGTCTGGCAGAAGATGACGAACGCAGGCGGCGCTCCCTGTGCGGAGTTCCGCCAGGACCTCCACGCGTATCTGGTCAATGAGCTGGCCGGCAGCCGCCGCATGCTGGTGGAAGATCATCTCAGCCGCTGCCGCCGCTGTCGCGCCGAGATCGCCGAATTGAAGGGCGAGAGACCGATCGTGGCCATGCCACGCGGCTTGCCCCGCCGTAGCCTTGGCGAAGGCGGGTCCTCCTCCCGCAAGGTGCAGTGGGGAGGTCTGGCCGCTGCGGCCGCGCTGCTCTTCGCGGTCCTCTATCTCGGGCGCGACGCCATCGACGGCATCATGGCTCCCGGCGGGCCGCGGGCCACGGTCGTTTCCGCCGACGGCGGCCTGCACCGCCTGCCGTTAGGCATTCTCGAAGCAGAGGCTGCCATCGGCGAACACGAGACGGTTCGCACGGGCCCGGGAGCCCACGCGGTGTTGCGGCTCGCTGACGGATCGATGGTGGACGTCAACGAGCGAACGGAGCTGTTCGTAACCGCCGCCTGGAGCGGCCAGTCCATTCACCTCCAGCGCGGCGACATCATCGTCAAGGCCGCCAAACAGCGCCGGGGCCGCCTTCGAGTCCTGACCCGCGATTCCATCGCCTCGGTGAAGGGAACTGTCTTCGCGGTGTCTGCGGGCATGGGCGGCTCTGTAGTTTCTGTGGTCGAGGGATCGGTGGCGGTGAACCAGCCTGGCCGGGAAGTGCTCCTCAGCCCGGGCCAGCAGGCCGCGTCCATGGCCGCACTGGCGACTACGGTCGCGCAAGCGGTCTCCTGGAGCCCTGAGGCGGAGTACTACATCGAGCTGCTCGGTTCTTTCGAGAAGATCGAACGCGATCTGGCAACTTTCCCCGCCGAGCTGCGGACCACTTCGGCGCTGCTCTCGTATCTTCCGGCAGGCGCTGTCGTCTACGGCACGGTCCCGAATCCTGGCGTCACGATCGGCCGGGCCCTCTTCCTCGCCGAGGATCAGGCGGTGCGGAACGCGACGTTCGGGACCTGGTGGAATTCGGAGACAGGACAGCTGTTGAGACAGCTGACGGATCGCGTCCAGTCGGTGAGCCCGCTGCTCGGGGAGGAAATCGTCTCCTGCGCCAGCGTCCTCGGACCCCCGGAGATGGACGTCCCGCTGCCGATCGTAATGGCCCGGGTGCAGCCTGGCAGCAGGGCGAAGCTCGCGACCGCTCTGGAAGGGCTGTTCGCCGCGGCAGGCGAGACCGCCTCGTATTCGGTTTCCGACGATCTGATGGTCGTTTCAGATTCGCCGTCGCACCTGGCGTGGGCCCTCGCGCACCTGGGGCAAGGCGCCGGCTCCCCGTTTGCGGCGGCCATCGGCGAGCGGTACCGGCGCGGCGTGGGCTGGCTGATCGCGATCGATGCGCCTCCACTGGTCACGGCGATGTCCAACGACGACGCACCTCCGATTGAGCTCGCCGGCATGATCGGGATGAAGTACCTCTTCCTCGAGCAGCGCGCTCCAGCCGGCGCGGTAGAGAACGAGGTCACGTTCGCGTTCCAGGGCGCACGAGCCGGAATGGCGTCGTGGCTGGCCGACGCCGGCTCCGGAGGCGCCGCGGAATATCTGCCTGCCGATGCCCTCGTCGCCGGCTACGTTTCGATCCGCGAGCCGTTGCAGCTGTTCGAGGAGTTCACCGCGCAGATCACGAAGTTAGTGCCGGACTTCGAACGCGGCCTGGCCAGCATGGACGAGAAGCTCGGCACCGGTTTCGTCCAGAACCTGACCGCGGCATTGGGGACCGAAGCGGCCCTCGCATTGACGGGGCTCTCCACCAGCGGCCCGACGTGGGTCATGGCGAGCGTCGCGTACAATCCGGCGGTCATCGACAGCTCCCTCCAGAAGCTGGTGGAAGCGTTCAACGCGGAGCTCGGGGCCGACGAGCAGGGCAAGCGGATCGTGCTGGAGCAGGAGAGCGCGGGCGGACGGACCTGGACCACGATGAAACCGGGAGGACTCCTGCTCGGGATCACCTGGACATACGACGGGGGCTACATGGTCGCGGGCTCCGATCGCGGGTCTGCGGAGCGTGCCATCGCGACCCGGAACGGCGGCTCCCCACTCATCTGGTCCGCCGAGTTCGTCGGCCAGCTCCCCTGGTCTGCCGGACTCCACCCGTCCGCCTTCGCGTGGCTGAACGCGAAGGGGGCGCTCGGAATCCTGTCGGCGCTGACCACGAACGCGAGGCTCGCCGAGCTCGTGGCCTCGCGCGATCCGATTCTCGCCGTGTTCGATGGAACGGCGGATCAGATCCACGGGGGGAGCCGTACTCGTATCTCAGGATTGATCATGGACGTGATGCTGTTCGAGAGCCTGGGCCGGGCAACCCAGGGACAATGAGTCGCCGGGCGAAGCCCCTCGATTGAGAATGGAAAACACCACACCAGTCGTAGAGCTGGAAAACCTGAAGGTGAAGCTGGGACGGCGGGAGATCCTCCACGGGATCACCTGCCGTCTCGGCGTTTCTGGCACGGGAAAGGCCGTGGGGTTGCTCGGCCCGAACGGGGCGGGCAAGTCCACGCTGATCCTGACGCTGCTCGGGTTTCTCCGGCCCAGCGCCGGGCGCGCCCGCATCCTGGGCATTGACAGCCGGCGCAACATGGGCGAGGCCCGGTCGAGAATCGGCTACATGCCGGAAAACGACTCCTTTGTCGGGGAGATGACGGCGGTCACCTTCGTGCGCCAGATGGCCGAGCTGTCCGGCCTCCCGCCGAAAGCGGCCCTCGAGAAAGCGCATGAGGTCCTGTTCCACGTGGGGCTCGGGGAGTCGCGGTACCGGGAGCTCCGAACCTACTCGTACGGGATGAAGCAGATGGCCAAGCTCGCCCAGGCGATTGTCCACGGGCCGGAGCTGGTCGTGCTCGACGAACCGACCAACGGGCTCGATCCCGCCGCGCGCCGGCGCATGCTCAAGCTCGTCGCCGACATGAAGGAGGAACAGGGGATGAACGTCCTCGTCTGCTCCCACTTGCTGCGCGACATCGAGCAGGTGTGCGACGAGGCCGTGATCCTGAAGGACGGCGCGATCGTGCAGCACTGCAACCTCGAAGAAGAGCGGCGCTCGAACAGGTGTTTCGTCGAGCTCGAGGTGACGGGCGACGATCGGAACCTTCTGATGGCGCTGCCGGAGATCGGCGCCGAGGGCGTGTCCGAAGGGGGCGGGCGCTGGCGTATCGTCCTGCCCGCCGGGGTCGAGGTCGAAGCCATCTGGGCGCTCGCGGCGCGGCAGAACCTGCTGGTCAGAAAGCTCACGCATCGCATGGATACGTTGGAGGAGATCTTCCTCAAGGCGATGGGCCATTTGGCGCACACACCCGGTGAGGGCGGGGCGGTCGACACCGCCCGCGCGTGACACGCGATGGCGGTCTATAAGCGGGGCTATAAGCGGTACGCGGGACCGCTCACGGGGCGGTGGACGCGGTTTCTGGTCCTTCCGCGCTACGCCTGGCGCAACCTCTATCAGCAGCGGCTGGTCCTCCTGCTCACGACGGTGTCGTTCGTGTGGCCGCTCCTGTGCGCCGCCTTCGTCTATCTCACCAATCACGTGGACCTGCTCCAGGGGCTCGACCAGGAGTTTCTCGACTTCATCCGGGTTGACGGCAGGTTCTTCTCGATTTTCATGTACGTCCAGGGGGGCTTCGCGGTTTTCCTCGCGGCACTGGCCGGGCCCGGCCTGGTGGCTCCCGATCTGGCGAACAACGCGCTCCCGCTGTACTTCAGCCGGCCCCTCACGCGCTGGAGCTACGCGCTCGCGCGGCTGGCCGTGATCGTCGGCATGTTGTCGGTCGTCACGTGGATTCCGGGGCTCCTCCTCTTCGGGCTGCAGGTCGGCATGGCCGGCGGCTGGTGGTTCGTGGCGAATTGGACGCTGGGTGCCGGCGTCGTGATCGGGTTCCTTCTCTGGCTGCTGGTCCTCAGCCTGGTCGCGATGGCCAGCTCCGCGTACGTGAAGTGGAGGGTCGTGGCCGGGGCCGTCAGCCTCGCCGTCTTCTTCATCCTGAGCGGCGTGTCCGAGATGATCGACACGGTCTTTCGCGTGACGTGGGGGCACGTCCTGGATCCGGCCTGGGCGGTCAACCGCGTATGGTGCACGCTGCTCGGCGTGACTCCGCCGGAGGGCCCGGGGGCCGGACCCTCCGTGCTGACGCTGGCGGCGTTCGTTCTCCTGCTCGTCCTGGTCATCGAACGCAAGCTGCGCCCGGTCGAGGTGGTGCGATGAGCGTCACGCGAGCGAGCGCAGCGACGCGAGCCGCCGGAGCGGAGCGGGGCCATGGGGCCCCCGCGAGCGACGGCGTAGGGGGGTCCGCGGGGGCGAAGCCCCCCGGAGTAATTTTTGACGAGGTCTCGAAGTTCTACGGCGAGGTGCTCGGCGTGAACCGCGTCTCGTTGAACATCCCGCCGGGAATCACCAGCCTGGTCGGGCCGAACGGCTCCGGCAAGACGACGCTGATGAACCTGATGACCGGCCTGATCTTCCCCGACCACGGCCGCATCCTCATGCGTGGGATCTCGCCGCGCGATCCCGAAGCGCTGATGCGAATGACGGGGTACGCCACCCAGTACGACACCGCTCCGCGCTGGGCCACCGGCTTCACCTTCGTCACGACCGGGCTCCTTCTCTTCGGCTACGGGCGATCGGAGGCGGAGGAAAGGGCGTGGAAGGCGCTCGAGCGCCTCGAGCTGACCGACGCGGCGAACCGCAAGGTCGCGGCGTATTCCAAGGGCATGCGGCAGCGAGTGCGGCTGGCGCAGGCCATCGCGCACGATCCCGACGTGCTGGTGCTGGACGAGCCGCTGAACGGCCTCGATCCGCTGGTTCGCGCGGCGACGATCGACATGTTCCGCGGGTGGGCCGCCGAAGGGAAGCACGTCATCATTTCCAGCCACGTGCTCCAGGAAGTCGACCTGATCAGCGATCAGGTCGTGCTGATCGCCAACGGGATGATCGTGGCCGAGGGGAAGATCCGCAAGGTGCGCGACGAGATCCAGGACCATCCCAGCCAGTACATCGTCCGCTGCCGCGACGGGGACGCATCCGGCGTGGCGGCGCTGCTGTTCGGTGAGGCACACATCACCGAGATCAAGCTGAACGACGACCGGCTCGGCATGCTGGTGATGACCCGGGACCGGGAGCAGTTCGCGCGTGCGCTCGGACGAATCGCGCTCGACGGCCACCGGATCGAAAGCGTGGTGCCGGCCGACGAGAACGTCGACGCGTTGTACGAGTATTTGATCGGCGGTGAGTCGTGACTATGGGTTCCAGGGCTCTGCAGACATGGACAATCGCAAAGATCGAGTTGTCGCGTGTCTTCTTTGCCAGGCGCTCTTTCTGGGTCTATGGATTGGCGCTCCTGCCCGCGGTGATCTTCTTCGGGCACGGTGTCGACGTGAAGCTCCGGAGCGAGCGCCTGACCCGGCGCGGCCTGATCACCCCGGTCTTGATGGACAGCGTGCAGGAAGGAGAATCGGCCGAGGCCGTCAAGCAGCGGCTGGGAAAACCCGCCGAGGAACGCTGGTCGACGCGGAGCCGCCGCGTCCGGCAGCGTACCACGGATGCCGGGACGACAACCCACGTCATCGACCCGACGGTCGACACCCGCTTCGTCCGCTTGAATGTCGTCCGTCCTTCCTACAGCGGCGAGCCGGTGGCCAGGATTTACGAGTTCGAGGTCTACGGGCCCTCGACTTCGCTCGGGCCAGGGCCGGACGGCCGGGTGAACCTCGCGCTGCATCGTCCCGTCACTGGAAGCTTGCCGTGCAGCCAGGAGCAGGGGCCGGAGAAGGCTGTGAACGGCAGCGTGGCGGGAGGCCGCGCCGACGCCTGGTGCGCTGGAGACTGGCCCTTGTTCCTGCAGGTGGATCTGGGAGCGGTTCGTCCTGTGACGCGCTTCATCGTGAAGCACGCCAGTGCGGGAGGCGAAAACGAGGAGTCCGACACCCGCGAGTTCAATATCCAGGTGAGTAACGACGGAAAGACCTTCAACACCGTTGCATCGTCGACGGGCGCCGGGTTCGTCGAGGAGCGGACCGAGTATCGTCAGATCACCTATTTCGACGGGCGGCGGACCGCGGGGCTCCTGTTCGTCGACGGCATCCTTCAAGGCAGGAACATCCGCCGTGTGCTCGACTTCGAAGAGGACCGGGCGATCTTCGCGGCGATCTTCCAGTACTTCTACCTGCGGCTGGCGATCTTCTTCGGCTGTCTGGGCATCTTCATGTATCTCTTCCGCGGGGAGATGAGCAACCGGACGCTGCACTTCTGGTTTCTCGCACCGGCGCGGCGCGACGTGCTGCTCGCGGGCAAGTATGCCGCCGGGCTGATCGCGTCTTCCGCAATCTTCGGCGCCGGCGCCCTGCTCGCGATCGCGGCCATGCTCTGGCCGCACGATCCGGTTGACGTCCAGGCCTTCTGGAATGCTGGGGGCATGGGACACGTGTTCTGGTACGCGGCGGCGGCCGTGCTCGGCTGCGTCGGCTACGGCAGCGTCTTTCTCGCGGTCGGACTGTACGTCCGCAATCCCATCATCCCGGCGGCCGTGCTGCTCACCTGGGAGGGGATGAACGGCATCCTTCCGCACGTGTTTCAGAGGATGAGCATCCTGTACTACCTGCAGTCCCTCTGTCCTGTCCCTGCGCCGATGGATACTGACGCCCCGGCGCTGATCCGGTTGCTGGCAGCGCCCGCCGCTCCCGCCTCGCGTCCCGGAGCGATTCTCGGGTTGCTGCTGCTGACA
The DNA here is from genome assembly GCA_963825245.1 of uncultured Acidobacteriota bacterium. Classification (GTDB taxonomy): domain Bacteria; phylum Acidobacteriota; class Vicinamibacteria; order Vicinamibacterales; family CAVVIG01; genus CAVREM01. Next base: position 1,170,225 of record CAWGSJ010000001.1, on the reverse strand, counting down.
GCGTTCGTCCTGTGGATCGGCAGTATCTCCGTCCGGCGCATGCAGATCTCCTACGGCGCCGAAACGTAACGTCGAGCCTCGAGTCCCGAGACCCGGCTACTGAGGCTTTTTGTCGGTGTATTTCGGGATGACGCGCCCGTCGGCGGTCACGTCAGCGCCGCGGTAAATCTGAGGAGCGGGCTTGGCAGGCGTACCGGCAATCTGGTTGATCTTGGTGACGTAGTTGCGGGTTTCGCGGTACGGCGGCACTGTCTCGCCGTACTTGGCCACCGCGACCGGGCCCGCGTTATAAGCCGCGAGCGCGAGCGCTTCGTCGTTGTTGTAACGATCGAGCAGTTGCCGCAGATACCGGACGCCGGCGCGAATGTTCTCGATCGGGTTGAAGGGATTCAGGACGCCCAGCGCCTGCGACGTCGCCGGCATCAGCTGCATCAGCCCCTGGGCGCCCTTGGGCGACACCGCGTAGGGATTGAACGCCGATTCCACCTGCACGACGGCGCGCACCAGGTCGGGCCGGATGTTGTGCATCCGCGAGTGCTCGACGATCACCTCGTCGTAGAGCCGCCCACGCTCGGCCGGTGCGGAGCGCGTCGCACGGACGGCCTCGGTCTTCCGGACCGCGTACGAGATCACGGGGGCAGCCCCTTCGCGCGGCTTGTTCGACAGCACCAGCATGCCGGCGTCGTCCCGCCACGAATAAATCTGCGCCTGAGCTGGCACGGCCGTGGCGACCAGGGTCGCTGCGAGCAACGAACGGATGAGCAACATCTGCTTCCAGCTCAACAGTTTACACCCCGACCGTAAGGACGGACAATCCACAGATGTGTTATCGGTCCTGAACCGTTGAGGGACTAGGGGTCAGGCGCCAAGCTGCTTCCGGAGCGCCCCTTCTGCCGCCGCCAGCATCTCGTCGATTTTCTCCGGCTGCCGGCCGCCGGCCTCGGCGAAGTCGGGGCGTCCGCCGCCGCCGCCCGCCGACGATGGGGGCGATCTCCTTCACGATCTGGCCCGCTTTGACACGGCCGGTGAGATCGGGCGTGACCGACACGACGATCTGGACCTTGCCGTCGTTCGCCGACGCGAGCACGACGACGCCGCTCGTGATCTTCGCCTTCAGCGAATCGGCGAGGCCGCGCAGCGCGTCCTTGTCGAGATCCGGCGACCTTGCGCCGCGCCAGCTTCACGCCTGCGACCTCGATCGTGTCGTCGGCCGTCGAGCCGGACGCCGCCGCCCAGCGCCACCTTCGTCTTGAGCTGCGTCACCTCGCGCGCGAGCCGCTTGGTTTCGCCCTGCAGCTTTTCGATCGCGTCGACCGCCTGATCGGGGTTCGACGTGCAGCGCGTCCACGATCCGGTCGAGCGCCGCCCGCTGCTGCTGGCCCACTGCAGCGCGCCGAGGCCGGTCACCGCCTCGATCCGGCGCGTCCCGGCCGCGACGCCGCTCTCCGCGACGATGGCGAAAAAGCCGATGTCGCCGGTCGCGCGGACGTGCGTGCCGCCGCACAGCTCCATGCTGAAGCCGGGGACGCGAGACGACGCGCACCGTGTCGCCGTACTTCTCGCCGAAGAGCGCCATCGCGCCCGCCTTGATCGCCTCCGCGGTCGGCCGCACCTCGGTCTGCACCGGCGTGTTCGCGACGATCTGCTCGTTGACGATCTGCTCGATCCGCTCGAGCTCGTCGGCGCGTCACCGGCTGGAAGTGGACGAAGTCGAAACGGAGCCGATCGGGCGCGACGAGCGAACCCGCCTGCTTGACGTGTCCGCCCGAGCACCTGCCGAAGCGCCGCGTGCAGCAGGTGAGTGGCCGTGTGGTTGCGGCGGGTCGCGTCGCGCAGATTCGGCGTCGACCTCGGCGGTCACGGTCTCGCCGACGTGCAGCGCGCCGCGACTCGACGTGCACGTGGTGCGCCCGCGGCAGGCCGGGACCGATTCGGCTCACGCCCTCGACGACGGCCACGCTGCCGCTCGCGGCGCCGACGAGGCGCCCGGTGTCGGACACCTGGCCGCCGGCCTCGAGGTAGAAGGGCGTCCGCGCGAGCGCGACGAAGCCGGCTTCGCCGGCGCCGAATCGCGTCGACCGGCTGGCGTCCGCCGTCGAACAGCGCGACGACCGGCACATCCGGCCACCCGCGTCGCGGTGTAGCCGTCGAACTGGTCCGCCGCAGCCTTGAGCGCCGCGTCGTCGCGACGTGCGAACTCCGCCGCGGCGCGGCTGCCGCCGAACGCGCTCTTCGCGCGCGCCTTGTCGCGCTGGACCTCCATCGCCAGGTCGTAGCCGGCGCGGTCGACGCGCACGTCCTGCGTCGCGGCCGTGTCCTCGATGAAGTCGTACGGGCATGCCGAACGTGTCGTAGAGCCGGAACGCCACGTCGCCCGGCAGCACGCGCGCCGGTCGCTTCGAGCGCCTTGGCGATCTCCGCTTCGAGGCGCGGCAGGCCGTCGGTCAGCACGGTGTCGAACCGGTGCTCCTCGGCGAGGATCGTCTTCTCGATCATCTCGCGATTGCGCGCGCAGCTCCGGGATACGCGTCGCCCATCTCGCGGATCGAGCACCGTCGACGAGCCGGTGGAGGAACGGCTCGGTCAGGCCGAGGTGCTTGCCGTGGCGCATCGCGCGGCGCATGATCTTGCGCAGCACGTAGCCGCGCCACTCGTTCGACGGGATGACGCCGTCGGCGATCAGGAACGTCGTCGCGCGGACGTGGTCGGCGACGACGCGCATCGAGACGTCGCGCTCGCGGTCGCGCGCCGTAGCGGACGCCGGCGAGCTCGCCGATCCGCCGCGAGCAGCGGCGTGAACAGGTCGGTGTCGTAGTTGGAGTCCTTCCGCTGGAGGACCGCGGTGATGCGCTCGAGGCCCATCCCGGTGTCGATCGACGGCGCCGGCAGCGGCGTCAGCGTGCCGTCGGCGTCCGCGTCGAACTCCATGAACACGTTGTTCCAGATCTCGATCTCGGGGTCGCTGCCGGTGCCGCGGACGTAGTAGATCTCCGAGCAGCGGCCGCACGGGCCGGTGTCGCCCATCTGCCAGAAGTTGTCGTCGGCGCCGAGCTCGAGGATCCGGTCGGCCGGCACGAGCGTGCGCCAGACGCTCGTACGCCTCGTCGTCGCGCGGGATGCCGTTCTCGCCCTTGAAGATCGACACGCACCAGCCGGTCCGGCGGCAGCTTCCAGACCTCGGTCAGCAGCATCCACGCGAAGCGGATCGCGTCCTCCTTGAAGTAGTCGCCGAACGAGAAGTTCCCGAGCATCTCGAAGAACGTGTGATGCCGCAGCGACGGTCCGACGTTGTCGAGATCGTTGTGCTTGCCGCTGACCCGCATGCACTTCTGCGAGCGTCGTCGCGCGCGTGTAGTCGCGCTTCTCGCGGCCGAGGAACGTGTCCTTGAACTGGTTCATCCCGGCGTTCGTGAACAGCAGCGTCGGGTCGTCGGCCGGGACGAGCGACGAGCTCGGGACGACGCGGTGGCCGTTCTTCTCGAAGTAGCGGCAGGAACGAGCTGCGAATCTCGTTCGAGGTCATCCGGTCATTGTACCTGCGACGGCCGGACGGAGGCCGTGACTCGAACGCGCTAGTTCTTCTTCGCCGAGCGCGCAGGGCGCTCAGCACACGCTCGTCGGCGTCGAAGCCCTGGTCCGAGCAGGTACCGATAGAGGCGCTGGAACTCCTTGTCGTCCTCGATCGCGCTCGCGGCCGCGCATGCGCCGCGTCGAGCGCCGCGTCGAGCAGCGCGTCGGCGTCGAGCTCGCCGAAGACGTCGTCGACGGCCTTGCGCGCGGTCGCGGGCGAGATGCCGGCGTGTTCGATCTGCATGCGGACGCGCAGCTTGCCGCGCCGCTTGGTCGAGGTCTCGGTTCGCGCGATCGTTTCCGGCGACGCGGGCGTCGTCGATCGCGCGCTCTTCGCGTCAGGCGGGCGACCGCGGCGTCGATGTCGGCCGCGGCGTGCCCTTGCGGCGCGCAGGCGCTGGCGGACCTGCGCCTCGGACAGCTCGCGGCCGGCCGCGAGCTTCAAGCCGTCCACGTAGGCGTCGGCCATGCCATGGCGCCGCAATTATGTGGAAGGTCCGGCTGCAGCCGGACCTGCAGGCGAGGCTACCGGCTGAACCGCGTGATCTCCGGCGAGCCGCCGCCGACCACGGTCTTGGCCATCTGGTCGCGGCTCATGTCGGAGGTCGTCGAGATGCCCTGCACCTTCAGCTTGAACTCGTCGACGTTCGACGCCCAGCGCAGCGCCTCTTCGTAGGAGACGAGCCCCTGCTCGAACAGGCCGAAGATCGACTGATCGAAGGTCTGCATCCCGTACTGCGACGTGCCGGCGGCGATCGCGCCGGGAATCAGGTGCGTCTTCTCCTTGTCGACGATGCAGTCGCGGATGAACGGCGTGCTGATCATCACCTCGACCGCCGGCGCGCGGCCGCGGCCGTCGAGCGCGCGGAATCAGCCGCTGCGAGATCACCGCCTTCAGCACGCTCGCCAGCTGCAGGCGGACCTGCTTCTGCTGGTGCGGCGGAAAGACGGCGATGATGCGGTTGATCGTCTCGGTCGCGTCGAGCGTGTGCAGCGTCGAGAACACGAGATGGCCGGTTTCGGCCGCGAGCAGCGCCGGTCTCGATCGTCTCGAAGTCGCGCATCTCGCCGACCAGGATGACGTCGGGATCCTGCCGCAGCGCGCTGCGCAGCGCCTGCGCGAACGACCGGGTGTCGACCGACGACCTCGCGCTGGTTGATGATCGACTGCTCGTCGCGGTGCAGGAACTCGATCGGATCCTCGACCGTCATCACGTGCGCCGCGCGCGTCCGGTTGATGTGGTCGATCAGCGCGGCGAGCGTCGTGCTCTTGCCGCTGCCGGTCGTGCCGGTCACCAGCACCAGGCCGCGCTCTTCGTCGGCGATCGTCTTGAGCACCGGCGGCAGGCCGAGCTCGTCGATCGTCCGGATCTGCATCGGGATGACGCGGAGCACCAGGCCGATGGTGCCGCGCTGCTGGAAGACGTTGCAGCGGAAACGGCCGAGCCCGGGCACGCTGTAGGCGAGGTCGACTTCCTGCGCTTCCTTGAACTTCTGGCGCTGCGCCGTCGACATGATCGCCGCGCTCATCGCGACGACGTCCTCGTGGTCGAGCCGCTTGTCCTCGGAGGCCGGCGACGAGCTGCGCCGCGGACGCGCATCATCGGGTAGCTGCCGACCTTGAGGTGCAGGTCGGAGGCGCCGTTGTCGACGGCGATCTTCAGGAGATCGTTGACGTGCATGGGTCGGACCTGAGTTCCAGGAGCTCCCGTCTGGTCGCTAGCCCTATCGGTCTACTGCGCTTCGCCGCAGAAGGGGCAGCGATCGGACCGGGCGTGCAGCGGCTTGCGGCACTGCCAGCAGAAGCGCGGCTGCGGGCGTCTCGCGCGCCTTCAGCCGCGACTGGATGTCGCTGCTCGTCGTGCGGCACTCGGCCGGCGTCGGCGTCCGCCGGCCGCCGCGCGCCGTGCGCGCGCGCGCGCCAGCACGTCGTCGAGCAGATCGCTGGCGCGCTGGTAGCGGGCGGGGATGTCCGGCGCCATCGCCTTCATCACGATGTCGTTGATCGCCTTGGGAATCTTCGGATTCTTCAGTCGCGGCGCGCGTCAGCAGCTCGCCGCGCATCAGCCGATCGAGATCGGCGGGCGACGGCGTGTCGTAGGGCAGGATGCCGGTCAACATCTGGTACATCGTGACGCCGAGCGAATAGATGTCGCTGACGCGAAGACCGCCTTGCCGTGGAACTGCTCGGGCGCCATGTACGGCGGGCTGCCGATGACGGTCGTGCCGTGCGCGGCGATCTCGAGAAAGCGCGACGTGCCGAAGTCGGCGACCTTCACCATGCCGTTGTCGGTCACCAGCACGTTCGACGGCCGCAGGTCGCGGTGCAGCACGCCGTGGCGATGCGCGTGATCGACGGCGTTGCAGATCTGGCAGGTGTAGTCGAGCGCCAGCGCCAGATCGAGCGCGCCGTCGCGCGCGATGATCGCTTCGAGCGTCTCGCCGGGCACGAACTCCATCACGATGAAGAAGACGTTCTCCTGCTTCTCCGCCGTGAGGATGGTGACGATGTTCGGGTGGTTGAGGCTGGCGAGCAGGCGCGGCTCGCGCAGCAGCTCGCCGAAATCGACGCCCTGCTTGTGCGGGACCTTGAGCGCGACTTTCTTGTCGATCCAGGTGTCTTCGGCGAGGTAGACCGTGCCGAAGCCGCCGCTGCCGATCGTCGACAGGATCTTGTATTTGCCGATGATCTGGCCGCGAAAAAACACGCGGCGAGTATAGCAGCTCGATGCGCGCGACGTGCCGCCGGCCGGCGACGTGCATTTGCGCACGGCGGCCCCGGCGGGAGAAAATGGCGGAGCATGAAGATCACCAACCTCGCACGCCCGACGCCCGCCGAGCCGCTCGATCCGCGCGCAAGCTCGAATTCGGCAAGATGTTCACGCCGAACTTCTTCGTGGCCGAATACCGCGACGGCGAATGGTGCAATCCGCGCATCCAGCCGCTCGAGCCGTTCTCGCTGCATCCGGCGTCGCTGGTCTTCCACTACGCCAGACGGTCTTCGAGGGGCTGAAGGCGTATCCGTCACGACAACGGCCGGATCGTCCTGTTCCGGCCGGAGATGAACGCGCGCGCGGTTCCAGCTGTCGGCCGATCGGCTGCGCATTCCGCGACGTCGACGACGCGTTCTTTCTCGAAGCCGTTCGCGCGCTGGTCGAGAACGAGCGGCACTTCGTGCCGGCGGCGCCCGGCTGCCTCTACATCCGGCCGACGGCTGATGGGCGTCGACGCCGCGCTCGGCGTCAAGAGCTCGAGCGAGTTCATCTTCTTCATCCTGACGCTGCCGTCGGGCCGGTACTTCAAGGACGCCGGCGAAGGTCCCGGGTGCGATTGACGTGCTCGTCAGCAAGTCGATGGTGCGCTCGGCGCCGGGCGTTGATGGGCAGCGTGAAGGCCGGCGCCAACTACGCCGGCACGCTCAAGATCACCGAAGACGCGAAGGCGCTCGGCTGCGCGCAGGTGCTGTTCCTCGACGCGCGCGATCACCAGTACATCGAGGAGATGGGCGGCATGAACATCATGTTCGTGCAGGGCAACCGCTGCGGACGCCGCCGCTCACCGACACCATCCTGGACGGCGTCACGCGCGCTCGCTGCTCGAGATCGCGCGCGATCTCGGCCTGGAGATCAGCGAAGCAGCCGATCGCCATCGACGAGGTCGTCGCCGGTGTGAAGGACGGCACGATCACCGACGCGATGGCCTGCGGCACCGCCGCCGTCGTCATCGGCATCAAGAGGCTGATGTTCGAGGACGGTTCGTCGCTCGAGCTGCCCGGCGCCGTCCCCGCGGCGGCCACGACGAAGCTCTACAACGCACTCGTCGACATCCAGTACGGCCGCGCCGCCGACCGGCACGGCTGGGTGCGCGAGGTCTGCCGCCTCGAAACATCGGCCGCCCGATAACCCTCCTGGGCCACACGGCCTGACGACTGCAAGCTCCCGTCTAATGCGCGTGCTCCATGCCGCTTGCGGCGGGCACATGCCTTGGCCCCTATGAGATCGTCGGGCCCGCCGGCGCCGGCGGGATGGGTGAGGTCTACCGCGCGCGCGATACCCGACTCGACCGCACTGTTGCCGTCAAGGTGTTGTCGCCCGCGCTCGCTGCTGATCCGCAATTTCGCGAACGGTTCGAGCGCGAAGCGCGGGCCATCTCGTCGCTTCAGCATCCACACATCTGCGCGTTGTTCGATGTCGGCGAGGCCGACGCGATTCGCTTTCTCGTCCTCGAGTTTCTGGAAGGGGAGACGCTCGCCGACCGATTGGCACGCATCGGCCCGATGCCCTTCGCCGAGGCGATCAAGATCGGCATTGAGGTCTGCGACGCACTCCACAAGGCGCACCGGTCAGGTATCGTTCACCGCGATCTCAAGCCGGCGAACGTCTTCCTGGTGCGCAAGGGCGGGTCTTCGTCGTCGCCCACGGCGAAGCTGCTCGACTTCGGACTGGCAAAGACCGCCGCACCCGCGGTGGCGACGTCGGGGCTGTCGATGCTCCCGACGACCCCGCCGAACGTCACTGCCCAGGGAACGATCCTCGGGACGTTTCAGTACATGGCCCCGGAACAGATCGAAGGGCTCGACGCTGACGCGCGCTCCGACATCTTCGCGTTCGGTTCGCTGTTATTCGAGATGGTGACCGGTCGAACCGCCTTCGAAGGCAGGACGCGTGCGGCGTTGCTCGGATCGATCTTGAAGGATGATCCGACGCCGGTGACGCAGCTCCAGCCTGCAGCACCCCCGGCCCTCGATCGCATCGTCGCCACCTGCCTCGCCAAGGATCCGGACGATCGGTATCAGAGCGCGCGCGACCTTCTGCGCGACCTTCAGTGGGCGGCGACGGCCGGACCCGTTGCAGCATCAGGCGTCGCCAGTACTTCGTCGCCGCGATTTGGCGGTCGACGAATGTGGTGGTTGGCCGCAACGCTCTCGGCGCTTGTGGGCGGCGCAGCGTTCCTCGCGGCGCGGATCACGAGCCGACCAAGCGAGCGTGAGACGGTCCAGTTCCCAATACCGCCGCCCGCGGGCGCGACGTATGCGACGCCCGGGGGCGGCGGCACCGGCTTTGCCCCGCAGGTCACTGTGTCGCCTGACGGCAGGCTCGTCGTCTTCGTGGCGCTCGGACCAGGTGGCAACCAGTTGTGGGTGCGTCCGATGGGTACGCTCGAGGCGCGTGCGCTTCCGGGCACCGAAGGGGGCGCCTTCCCTTTCTGGTCCCCTGACAGCCGGCACCTCGCGTTCTTCGCGCGCGGAAAGTTACTCAGGGTGTGCCGGTGGCAGGTGGACCGCCAGTCGCGCTATGCGACGCAGCGTCGGGCCGCGGAGGCACCTGGAACCGCAGCAACGTGATCGTGTTCACGTCCGCGGCGGCGGGTACGCTGCAGCGAGTAGCGGCAGCCGGCGGCAGTCCAACGCCGGTGTCGACGCTCGACACGGAGTACGGGCGAAACGAGTCACCGATTTCCGCAGTTCCTGCCCGACGGCCGGCACCTTCTGTACGTGGCGACAGTCGGAACGTGCTGTCCGGCAATCAAGCCCGCCCGCATCAAGGTCGGCGCGTTAGACACCGCCGACGCCAGCGTCATCCTTGAAGTCGAATCGGCAGCGGTCTATGCATCCGGTCATCTTCTGTTCAATCGCGACGGCACGCTCATAGCACAGCCCTTCGATGCCGCCGCAATCCGGCTGGCGGGCGACGCTTTTCCAGTCGTCGACGGTGTCGCCAGCGAAGGGAGCCGTTAGGTCCGTCGAGAGTCGTCGCCTGCCCTTCAGCTGCGTGATCAACTGGTTCGACGAGCGACGGGATCGCGTGTTGACGGCAGGACAATGAACCGGCCGCGGCGTGGCAGCCGATAGATCGCGAAATGGCGGTCGAAGGTAACGATCCTCGTCAACTGCCCGCGCTCAGCCGCGCACACCAGCGCCGCGTCGGCGAAATCCATCGGCAGGTCGCCGTACTTCCGCATCAGCTCCTTGATGCGCACCAGATCGCGCGGCTCGGTCGCGAGGAGTTTCAGCGCACCGTCGAACACCATGTCACACAACGCGTCTCGGCCTGCGGGCGTGTCGCCCAGGAGGTACATCGCTTCGGTCAAGGCCGGCCAGACTGTCGCCAGGTGATCGCGAATCTGCTTCAGAGTAGCGATGCACCGCTCATGGTGGCGATCGTCGCGATCCAGCAGCGCGATGAGGGCGCCGGCGTCAACGAGGACGTCGGGCACGGCGTTTCCGCCCGAGGAGCGCGCGATACTTGGCGTGCGTATCGATAGAGTAGTTGGCGCCGCCGGTACTGACCACGCCGACAAACGGCTCGAGACGGTCGAAGGGCGAGCGTTCCGCGGCGCGTGCGTCACCTTCGGCCGCGTAGCGTGCCACCGCCTCGCGGATCACCGCTGAGCGGGACCGGCCGGTCGCCACCGTCAGCTTCCTGATTGTGGCTTCCGTCTCGGGATCGAGTCTCAGGCTGAACGGCATGGCCTGTGTACTACATCAGCGTAGGACGCTTCGGCGGCCGATGTCAACCGGGGCGCCCTGCGTGCGCTTCAGCCTGCACGGATCTCGGCCCGCCCCCGCCCCGGTGCGAGCAAATCAGCCCCAGCCCCGAGTCCCCAGTCCCGAGCCCCGAGTCGCTATTTCTTCACCCACTTCTGAACGCACCCGCCCGACTTGCTGTTGCCGCACCCACCGGTCGAGCCCCGCGAAGATGTTGCCCGCATCGTCGGCCGCCATCCCCTCGGGATTGGTGCCTTCGATGAACTGATCAGCGAGCCGTCGCGGGCGCTGCCGATGCGGATGCCCTGCTTCCAGCCGACGTTGCGGAACTGCGGACCGCCGCCCTCGAACGACGCCGCCGGGCCGGCGAGCCGGATGCCCGACTCCGAGTCGGCGACGACCATCGTGTCGTCCTTGAGGATCGTGATGCCGCTCGGCCGCCGAATTGCTTCCACGAATCGAGATAGTTCATGTCCTTGTCGAAGATCTGGATCCGGTTGTTCGAGCGATCGGCGACGAACAGCCGGCCGCGTGAATCGACGGCGAGGGCGTGCGGCCCCCATGAACTCGCCTGCGCCGCGTCCGAGCTTGCCGTAGGCGGCGACGAACTTGCCGCTCGTCGTGTAGCGCACGAGGCGATCGCCGTCCTGCTGGGCCGTCGACGGCCGCGGCCAGTGGCCGTCGGCAATGATCACGTCGCCATTCGGGAGGATCGCGCACGACGTCGGGCCGACGAACGTGTCCTGGCCGGCCTGCGACACGCCCAGCTTGCCAAGCGTCAGCAGGAGCTTCCCTTCCGGGCTGAACTTGTAGACGACGAAGCCGCTTGCCCGGCTGCGCCGGCGACATCGCCGAACGGGCCGCTGTCGCCCGCCCAGATGTTGCCGTCGCGGTCGCGGCACATGCCGTGTCCCGACACGAACATCCCGTTGCCGAAGCTTTGGGCGATCTTGCCGGACGGGTCGAAGTGGACGATCGGCGGCTCGGTCCGGAGGAGCGCCCAGGTGCCGCCCTTCTGATCCGGCAGGAAGTTGATGGCCGGTCCCCACTTCATGCCCGGGATTCAGCGCCGGCCAGTTCTCGATCATCCGGAATGGATTGCTCATCAGGTTCTGGCCCGGTTCCTGGCGTGCGCCGCCCCCCGGCCCGGATCCAGTGAACGGTCCGCCGTCTGGCGGCGGAGGCGCCGGCGGCTGCTGCGCCGACGCAAACGTTATATAGGCCGACCCTTTCAGGGTCGGCAAGGCGACGAGCGCCACCACGCCAATCACGCAACAGGCTTTCAGGCTGAACCAGCGCATAAGCAGTCCTCCGGTACGTCGCGCGCAGTGTAGCGCGAGATCTCGGGGCCACCTCGCAGCACCCGGCACCCAGCACCCGGCACCCGGCACCCTATAATTCGCCCCGTGCACCGTTTCTTCGCGCCATCCCTCGATGCCGGGGACGAGACCGTGGTGCTCCCGCGTGACGAGGCGGAGCACCTCACTCGAGTCCTGCGCATCGCCGCCGGAGACGAAGTCGCCGTCTTCGATGGGCGCGGTCACGAATACCTGGCCCGGGTCATTGGCGCGGTCCGCCGCGATGTCCGCCTCCAGCTTCTGTCGCGCATCGAGCCGGCTGACGAACTGCCGGTGGCGGTGACGCTCGTGCAAGCCATTCTGAAGGGCGACAAGATGGACGACGTGGTCCGCGACGCCGTGATGCTCGGCGTGGCTGCAATACAGCCGGTCGTGACGCGCCGCACGGAAATGACCATCGCCGCCCTGCTCCGCGGCGCGCGCCCCGACCGCTGGCGCAGGATGGCGCTGGCCTCGGTGAAGCAATCGCGGCGCGCCGTGCTGCCCGAAATTCGGACACCGCTGACTTTCGAAACCTATCTCGACGAGCCGCCTGCCGCGATACGGCTGATGCTGGTCGAGCCGGGGGGCGACGTCGACACCGAATCGCTGGCGCGTGCTTCGCGGATTGCCAACGCCGCACGATGCATCCGTCATCGTCGGCCCGGAAGGCGGCTGGGACGAACGGGAGTGGGCGCGCGGCGCAGGCTCGCGGCGTGCAGCTGATTTCGCTCGGGCATCGCACGCTCCGCGCCGACGCCGTGCCGATCGCGGCGCTCAGCGTCCTGAACTTCCTGTGGGACGGATCTGTCTAGCTGGAATTTAAGAATTCAGATACAGCCTTCCTACTTGGGCATCGGAAGAAACGCGATCCGGTCGCCACGCTGCGATCCCAGCCAGAGTTCGTTCCCAATCTGGATGCCCGTCGTGGACGTCACGAAGCCGTCGATGGCAGGATGCTGGAAGATTCGGCGGAACTCCAGCGTCCTCGGGTCGATCCGCGCCACGTTGGACCTCTCGCGCAGCGGTTCGCGCGGTTCGACGATCGACCGTCCGTCCTTGTCCGTATGGCCTGCAGCAAAAAGGACCGAACCGTCGAGTGACAGCCGGACGTTGTCCGGCCGGAATCCGAGTTTGATCACGTCCTTCTGAATCGGAGTCCGGCCACGCGACAGGCGCGTGAGCTTCTCTTCGGCCCATCCGGCGATGTACAGCCACTGCCCATCCTTTGAGATCTCCACTCCGTTCGGTGCCGTGCCCTCGCTCCCCGGGACCAGGCTCCATCCTGTCGCCGGCAAATACTGCCTGACATCGGCGCTGTTGCTCGTAGCGGCGAACCCCCCGTCCGGCAGCGCGACCACGCCGTTGAAGACCTGCTTCGGCGGCGCCGGCGCGCAGCCGACCCACGTCAGGATCGGAGGTGCGGCTCCCGCGTTCAGTTCGAATACTTCAATCGATTCGCGCGTGCCGTGATGGACCACGTACAGCGTGTGCACCGCACGTTCCCCCGGCTTGAGGTAGAGACCGTGCGCTCTGAACGCATCCGGCTTTTCGATATCGAGCGGACCAGGGCAGATGGGATAGGCCTTGCGGTCGAACTGCACGTTGGGCTTCGGCGTCGGAAACAGCACGGTGGCGGTCTTCTGTCGCACGCTGACGAGGTGCAGGCGGCCGCCTTCCCGGTTTCCCGAGGCAATCAGCCACTCCGTGCCTGGAACAATCGCGAGGTCTTCAGGACTGACCAGCGTGCAGATGAACCGAATCTCTCCGACCGGCGTGCAGGGCGCCGCACCGACGGTCGCGTAGCCGGGCGCTTGCTGGCTGGTTGCTGAAGGAGCCTGTCCACCGGCTTGCAACACTGTCGACACGAATGGCAATAGCACGAACAGAATCGACGAGGGTGCTTTCACCAAATGACCAATCTCCTGCGGCCTAGAAGATCGCGAGCGGATTCAGCGGCGAGCCGGTGCCGCCCGGAACTCTCAATGGCGCGCCGACGAACATGAAGGTCCAGCGGTTGCGCGTCCGAGCAGCGCCGGCGACTGCGTCGAGGTCCAGGTTGTCGAGAATCGGCATGCCGAGTCCCACCAGCACGAGCTCGTGCAGCGGATTGATCAGCCCCTCCACGCCGGAGGGCATGACGTCGCTCACGCCGTCGGAACCGATCACGGCCACGTCTCGCGCCTTGAGCCACAGGGCGACCGACGCATGCGAACCGGCCCCTTCCGAGATGAAGTTCCACGATCCCTTCTGACGGACGCGCTCCCATCGGCCTGTCCGGATGAGCAGCACGTCGCCGCTACCCACCTTGACACCCGTCTTCGCCTCCCACGCCTCGAGGTCCTTGCTCGTGAGGGCAGTTCCCGGCTCGAGGAAGTCCACGCCGCGCAGCCACGGCACGTCGACCAGTACGCCGCGCGTGACGATGCCCTCCTTCATGTTCTGAATACCGAGCTTGCTGGCTCCGTTCGCTTGCGCGTCCTCGTACGCGAACCCGTTGTAGAACTTTCCCTTGTGGGCGAAGTGCGGAAGTCCATCGACATGCGAGTGCGCAAAGCCGTGATACTGGACCGAATAGCGGTCGCCCGCCACCTGTTGTTCACCCAACTTGCTGAGCGAGAGCTGATGCTCGAACGGGCTGCCGTTGTTTGCATCGCGCTCCTTGTTGAGGTCCAGCGCGAGCGACACAGACACGCCATCTCGAACCAGCGAGGCCGCAGCCTTGCGCTTCTCGGGCGTGATCAGATTGATGGTCCCCAGTTCGTCTTCCTTGCCCCAGCGCCCCCAATTGGAGATCTCCTGCATCCAGGCGTCGAACTGCTGGCGCGTGACAACCTGCGCTCGCTGAGCGGCCGGCGCGGCGCCGGCAGCCAGCGTCGTCAGAAGAAGAGTGGCGGTCAGCAGTCTTTGCCTCGGTGCGCGCATGTGCGATCTCCTGAAGTTTGCGCCCTGTCGTGAAACCGTCTCGGCAGCCGGATCATGCGCCAAGACGTGTGAACTCGCAAGAGCGGTGCGGCGGCGCCGCACGACGCGTCGGTCATCGTCGGACCGGAAGGCGGCTGGGATGAAGATTTAAGGTTTCAGATAGTCTTAAATCTGAAATGTCACTGGGGCGACTGACGCTTCTAGAGTTCCTGTTCGTCTGCGCGGCAACCGTAACACTGGGTGCAGACGAACCGGTGATTGATGGGCGAAAGCAGGCGAGGGCAGCTCGCCTGGCGGCGGGAGCGATTCGCCTCGACGGCCGGCTCGACGACGAAGCGTGGCAGCAAGGCTGCGCCCATCACCGAGTTCGTGCAGGCGGAGCCGAACGAGGGGGCGGCACCCTACCGATCGCGATGGAAGTCCGCTTCCTGTTCGACGACAACGCGCTCTGGGTCGGGGCGCGAATGCGCAGCGCTCCGGGTGTGCCCATCCAGGCGCCGATGAGCCGCCGCGACGACGGCAGCGCAGGCGGAGTACATCCAGATCGAGCTCGACACCTACCTCGATCGCCGAACCGCCTACATGTTCGGCGTCACCGCGTCGGGCGTCCGCCTCGATCACTATCATCCGAGCGACAACGAAGACGACAGCGACGCGCAGTTCGACCCGGTCTGGGAGGCTCGGACGCAGCGTCGACGCGGACGGGTGGACCGCCGAGCTGTGGGTACCGTTCTCGCAGCTGCGCTTCAACGATCTGCCGCGAGCGGATCTGGGGCCTCAACGTCGAAGCGGTGGCGGCCGCAGTTGAACGAGGAGGACTACTGGGTCGTCGTCGGCCGCACCGAGCGCGGATGGTCGTCGCGGTTCGGCGAACTGCGCGGCATCGACGGCGTGCGGCCGACCACACGCCTCGAGGTGCTGCCGTACGTCGCCGCGTCGTCGCGGATGAGCGGCAACCGCGATCCGCAACAATCCGTTCGACGATGGCGTGATCATGGGCGGACGGGTCGGCGCCGACGTGAAGATCGGGGTCGGATCGAACCTGACGCTCGAGGCCACCATCAACCCCGACTTCGGCCAGATCGAAGCCGATCCGGCCGAAGTGAACCTGACGGTATTCGAGACGATCTTCGACGAGCGGCGGCCGTTCTTCATCGAAGGCAACAGCGTGCTCGAGGCCGGGCACGTCGAACTTCTACTACTCGCGCCGGATCGGTGCGCGGCCGACCGGCGCGGCGACCGGCGACTACGTCGACTATCCGTCGACCAACACGATCCTCGGCGCCGCCAAGCTGACGGGCCGCACCGAAGTCGGGCACATCGCTCGGTGTCCTCGGAGCCGTGACTGGCGGCGAGTTCGCAGACACCGTTCACCGCCGGGGTGATCTCGTCGGTGCAGGTGGCGCCGCGGACGGCGTGGGGCGTGGGCCGCGTCATCCAGGAAATCGGACGCGATTCGACGGTCGGTGCCCATCTCACCCTCGTCCACCGCGACATGTCGGAGCGCGATCCGCTCGCGGCCGTGCTCACACGCGAATGCCATCACGGGCGGCTTCGACACGCGCGTCCGGCTTCGACAACCGAACCTACGAAGCCGCGTTCAGCATCGGGCTCACGTACGTCGACGGCGAACCGGCGGCGATCGAACGCGTCCAGCGCGCGAGCGGCCATTACCTGCAGCGGCGTCGATCAACCGACGATCCGGCTCGACCCGACGCGCCGGACGCTCGGCGGCGCGCAGATCAACGGCAGCTTCAACAAGATCGCGGGCCGCCACTGGCTGTGGGGCGAGCAACATCATGATCGAGTCGCCGGAGTTCGAGACGCTCGACTTCGGCCGGCTGAATTACGCTGGCGACTACACGGCGAACCCGCGCATCACCTACCGTGAGACGCGTCCGGGACGGCTGTTCCGTTCGTACTCGTTCAGCGCCAACGTGAACAACTACTGGTACTTCGACAGCGATCTCGGCGTCCGCCACACGCTCGGCGGCAGCGCAAACCTGACGTTCCTCAATTTCTGGTCGACGTCGCTCAACGTGAACCAGTACTTGCGCGGCCAGGACGCGCAGCTGACGCGCGGCGGTCCGGCCATGCAGACGCCGCTCGGGTCGAGCGTGTCGGCTTCGCTGCGCAACAGCGGCGGCGCAACGACGCGCTGGAATGGGAACGTGTCGCTGCGCACGAATGAGTTCGGCGATCGCGCGCTGAGCGTCAACGGATCGCTCAGCGCGCGGCCCTCGCCGTCGCTGCAGTTCTCGGTCGCCCCGGAATACGTCGTCGAGAACGGGCCCGACCTCGTTCAGCGGGCCGATCAACCGGCAGTACGTCACCACGCTGGCCGGGCGGCCGTCCCGAGACCTACGGGCGCCGCTACATCTTCGGCCTCATCGACCGCCGGACGCTCTCGACGCAGTTTCGCGCCAGCTACACCTTCAAGCCGGACGTCAACCTCGACGTGTACGTCGAGCCGTTCGCGGCGAGCGGCCTCTACAGCGGGTTCGGCGAGCTTGCCGTCGCGCGCGGCCGCGACCTGCGGTTGTACGGTACCGACGGGACGACACTCGAGCGCCTCCCGGACGGCAGCTGGCAGGTGACCGACGGCGCCGCCAGCTTCACGCTGTCCAACCGGGACTTCAACCTCCGCTCGTTTCAGAGCAACGTCGTGCTCCGCTGGGAATGGCGGCCGGGCAGCATTCTCTACCTCGTCTGGCAGCAGAGTCGCGGGGGCCCGGAGGCCTACTATTGCCCCGGTGGGCTTCGGCGATCTCTTCGGCTCGCTGTCGGCCCCCGGCGATAACATACTGGCGGTCAAGACGACCGTTCTGGATTAGTCGGTAGTCGACTCGGGGCTCGAGGCTCGGGACTCGGGGCTCGGATATGTAAGGGTCCGGCTGTAGCCGGACCTCCATCGCAACGGGCGGAGAAAACGGAGAAGGCAAGCTCGGTGCTTGCTCCTTTCAGCAGCGCCCGCGGCCATGCGAGCCCGAGCCACCTGCGCGCTTCGCGCTACGGTGGCCAAGGGACGTGATTGTCCCCCGTAGCTCGTGTATGGTGGCAGCGAGCGAAGAGGGAGGGCCCCGCCGCCATTTGGAAAGCGCCTGCGGCCATGCGAGCCCGAAGACAAGTAGATCTGAAGGCGAGCATCAGCGTAAGTTCGCGGCGGGGGTGGGGCCCCGCCGCTAGTGAAAAATAGAGGGCCAAATGCCGCGCATGACTGTTGCTGTGTTGGTCGCCATCGGCTTTTCGGCCGTGCTCGGTCTTGCCGCCCAGTCGCAGACGCCATTCGGCATTCCCACCGCAGACCAGCCGGTGCCGGCCTCTGCGATTCCAGCCGTGCCGGGATCCCGCGCGCAGGGCTGGCTGGCGCAGGGGCGATCCGAGGTGCTCGCGCGGCACGGGGTCGTGGCGACGAGCGATCCGCTGGCGGCGCAGGCCGGCCTCGAGATCATGCGGCGCGGCGGCAACGCGATCGACGCCGCCGTCGCGGCCGGCGCGGTGCTCGACGTCACCTCGCAGAACGACACCGGCATCGGCGGCGATCTGTTCGCGCTGGTCTGGTCGGCTCGCGACAAGAAGCTCTACGCGCTCGCCTCGGCGGGGTGGGCGCCCGCCGGGTGGACGCCGCAGTTCTTCACCGACCGTCTTCGCGTCAAGAGCGTGCCCGAACAGCGGCGTCAACGCGGCGACCGTGCCGGGCGCGATCGCCGGCTACGACGCGCTGCTGAAGAAGTTCGGGACGCAGCGGGCTTCAAGGAAACCTTCGAGCCGGCGGCCCGCATCGCCGAAGAAGGCTGGGGTCTCGCCGAGCGGCGGCATGACGATCTGCGCGGCGCGGTCAAAGGCCTGCTCGCGGATCCGGATTCGCGGCAGACGTTTCTCGCCGGCGACGCCGCGCCGCGCGCTCTACAGCATCATCCGGAATCCCGGCCTCGCGAAGGCGCTGCGGCTGATCCAGCAGCAGGGACGCGACGTGTTCTACCGCGGCGAGATCGCCGAGGCGATCGTGAAGAAGGTCCAGGCGAACGGCGGCGTGATGAGCCGCGAGGACCTCGCGGAGTTCCAGCCGGAATGGGTCGAGCCGATCTCGACCAACTATCACGGCTACGACGTCTTCCAGCTGCCGCCGCCGGGGCAGGGCATGGCGGCGCTCGAGATGCTGAACATCCTCGAGGTGTGCGTGCCGAAGCTGGGCTTCAACCTGGCGAAGCTCGGTCCGGCCGATCCGACGTACTGGCACCTGCTGGTCGAGGCGAAGAAGCTGGCCTACGCCGATCTGCTCGCGAAGAACGCCGATCCGAAGTTCGCCGCCGTGCCGGTCAAGGAGCTGCTCTCGAAGTCGTACGCGGCGACGCTGTGCGATCGCATCAACCCGGATCGGGCGGCGAAGCCGGGCGTGACCGGCGGCACCGGTGGCGGGACGATCTATCTGACGACCGCCGACCGCTGGGGCAACATGGTGTCGCTCATCCACAGCGTGTTCAGCGTCTACGGCAGCCGCGCGACGGTGCGCGCCGTTCGGCTTCGTGCTGCACAACCGCGGCGGCGCCTTCTCGCTCGACCCGAAGAGCCCGAACCTCGTCGCGCCGCGCAAGCGGCCGTTCCACACGATCATCGCCGGCTTCGTGATGAAGGACGGCCAGCCGCTGATGACCTTCGGCAACATGGGCGGCAGCGTCCAGCCCGAGACGCACGCGCAGCACATGGTCAACCTGATCGACCTCGGGATGAACGTGCAGATGACCACCGACGCGGCGCGCTTCACCCACAACCAGACGGGCAACGTCCTGTCGCTCGAGACCAACCTGTTCAATCTGGTCGGCGCCGCGCTCAAGGCGAAGGGCCACGAGGTGCGGTCGGTCGACGGCGGCGCCGTCGGCGGCTATCAGGGCATCCTGTTCACCCGCGATCCGAACCTGCCACAGCCGACGATCGACCAGCGCAGCATCGACGAAGATCGGCCGGTCAACGGGCTGTATCGGGCGGGTTCGGACCATCGTAAAGATGGACAGGCGGTCGGGTGGTAACGACGCCGCCGTTCGACGTTCGGCGTTCGTCGTTCGACGTCGTCGACTGCGTGACTTGAAATGTTCGAGCGGTATACCGAGCAGGCGAGACGGGTGCTATTCTTCTCTCGCTACGAGGCCAGTCAGCTCGGCAGCCTCTCTATTGAGACCGAGCACCTTCTCCTGGGCCTGATCCGCGAGGAGAAAGGGCTCGCCAGCCGGATTCTTGCGCGCTCGCTCGAGAACCTCCGCAAAGACATCGAAGGGCGAATAGTTTCCCGCGAGAAGGTTGCGACGTCGGTCGAAATTCCGTTCAACGCGGAAACCATGCGGGCTCTGCAAAGGGCGGCCGAGGAAGCCGACCAACTGCTCCACAACTACATCGGGCCTGAGCACATGCTGCTCGGGCTGCTTCGTGAAGAATCGTCGCTGGCGAGCGCCGTGTTGACGAAGAACGGTTTCGAGCTGTCGACGGTCCGCAGCCAAATCCTCGACCTGCTTCGAACGCCAGGTGAAGCCGGAGCCGGAGATCCCGGCCTGGGGCCGCTGCCGCAGGAGATCGACCATCTGAAAGGGCTCGTCGAGCGCCTTGCTCGAAAAGTGCCGGATCAGGCGTTTGCCCGGCCGCTGCTCGAACAGATTACATTCGGACTGAATCGGTTGCGCGAGCGCTTCGGTCCCTAGTGCAGTCCTCAGGTCCTCAGTTTCTCAGTTGCGGTGGGAGGTCTCATGTCGAAGCTGGCTGCGGCTGCGTCCCTTCTGGTTCTCTGCTCTGGAATCGTCCTCGCACAGACACCGCAGCGACCCGACGCGGTCCACCCGCTTGAGCACGACGCGACCGACGACCAGATCAGGCAAGCCGTCAACCAGGTGCGGGCCGGCCGTAAGCTGACTCCGAAGAGTTGGCCCAGCGGAGCGCGCGTCGCCGTCGGACTGACCTTCGACATCGACAACGAGCTATTGGCGCGAGCGAATCCTCTCCCGGTTCCCCTGTCGCAGGGCGAGTACGGCGCGACTACGGCCCTCCCGCGGATTCTCGCGATGCTGGACCGCCACCAGATTCCGGCCACGTTCTTCATCCCGGGCGTGTCGGCGATGCTGCATCCCGAGATGATTCCGGCGATCGTGAAAGCAGGACGCCACGAGATCGGCGCGCATGGATGGATTCACGAGAACCTGCCCTCGATTGCGGACCCGTCGGTCGAGGAGCGTCTGATGACGCGGGCCGTCGATTACCTGACGAAAGCAACCGGAAAGCGCCCGGTTGGGTTTCGAGCGCCGTCTTGGGCATTCAGCGCGCATACGCTGGGGCATGTCCTGAAGGCGGGCTTTCTCTACGACAGCAGCATGATGGCGATGGACGAGCCTTACGAGGTCATGGCGGACGGCAAGCCGACCGGCCTGGTCGAGCTCCCTATCGAATGGATCCTCGACGACTTTCCGTACTACAGCGGCAACGCGTCGGGCTCGCTGCCGTCGCCCGAGGCGGTATTCCAGATCTACAAGGACGAGTTCGACGTGGCATATGAGGAGCGGACGATGGCGATCATCACACTGCACCCGCACGTGTCAGGGCACCGCTCCCGGCTCGCCCAGATCGAGAGGCTCGTCACCTACATGAAATCGAAACCAGGCGTCTGGTTCGCGACGCTCGAGCAGATCGCGACTGCCGTTAAGCCACGGTAAGAACAGCCACGAAAACACGAAAACTCGAAAGCACAAAAACCAGAGTTAGGTTTCGTGTTTTCGAGCTTTCGTGGCGTGTCTGTCGGCGGCTCTCAGCTTACAAGTACCGCGCGAACCGAGTCGTTGAAGATGTCGACAATGCGATCGATCTGTTCGCTCGTGATGACGAACGGCGGCGCGAGCATGTAGATGTCGCCGCGGTTGCGGCTGAACAGCCCCCGCTGCTGCGCTTCGGCGTTGATGCGCGTGCCGACCTTCTCGCTCACCGGGAACGGTGCCTTCGGTTTCGCGATCCTGCACGAACTCCACGGCGCACATCAGGCCGAGGCCGCGAATCTCGCCGACACTCGGGTGATCGCCGAGCGCGGCGTGAAGGCGCTCGAGGAGCTGCCGCCCGAGCGCGGCCGCGCGGGCGGGAAGGGCCTCGCGATCCAGGATGTCGAGCATGCGCAGCGCGACGGCGCAGCCGACCGGATGCGCGCTGTAGGTGAACGCGTGCATCCACGGCGTGGTATCGCTGTCGAGGGCCGCCGCGATCTCGTCGTTGACCCCCACGCCGCCGAGCGGGAAGTACCCGGACGTGATCCCCTTCGCGAATGAGATGAGGTCGGGCTCGACGCCCCAATGCTCGAGCGCGAACATCCGGCCGGTGCGGCCGAACCCGGTGATCACTTCGTCGGCGGCGAACAGCACGTCGTGCTCGTCGCAGATCTCGCGGATGCGCGGGAAGTAGTCGTCCTGCGGGACGATCACGCCGCCGACGCCCTGCACCGGCTCGGCGAGGAACATCGCGACGGTGTCGGCGCCTTCCCGCAGGATGGCCTGTTCGAGCTCGTTGGCAGCCGCGACACCTGATCTGATTCCGTCGGTGCCGCGGACGTACGGATACGGCGACGGAATGTGAATGAACCCGGGCACGCGCGGCTCGAACCGCGGCCAGAAGACGCTGATGCCGGTGGCGCTCATGGCCGCGAGCGTCACGCCGTGGTAGCCGAGCTCGCGCGAAATCACTTTCGTCTTGTTCGGCTTGCCGCGCTGTTTCCAGAACGAGCGGGCGATCTTGATGGCCGTCTCGTTCGCTTCGGCGCCGCCGGACGTGAAGAAGAACCGGTTGATCGACGGGATAGGTGATCGCGGCGAGCCGTTCGGCGAGCTCGATGGCGCGCAGGTTGGTGCTGCCGGCGTACCCGGACGCGAAGCCGAGCGCGGCCATCTGATCGCGGGCGGCGTCGGCCAGCTCGGTGCGCCCGTGGCCGGCGATCACGTTCCAGAGTCCGGCGAGCCCGTCGAGATACTGCGCGCCGCTGGCGTCGGTCAGGAGGGCGCCTTCGCCTTTGACCCACACGTGCGCGGTGTCGCAGGCGGCGCGATCGTGCTGGGGATGAATCAGGTGCGCGCGGTCGCGCGCCAGCAGGTCGTTCAATCAGAGAACCTTCGCGCGACGCATCACCGCTTCGGCTTTGTTCCTGATCTCGCGCGCCACTTCGAACGGATCGCCCTCCGAGAACCGCGGCAGGAACAGCTCCACCGACAACGGGCCGTCGTAGCCCTTCTCCGCCAGCTTGCGCAGCATCGCGTCGATCGGCGACACGCCGTCTCCCGGGATGAACCGGGTCGTGCGCGTCGAGCATCTCGCGCGGCATGTCGGGGACGTCCTGGAAGTGCACGTGCTTGATCTCGCCGGGGCGAAGCGCGTCCATGTCCTCGAGCCGGTTGTTGCCCGACCAGAAGTGGTAGAAGTCGAACAGCGGACCGACGTTGGGCTGCGCGGCGGCGCGTGTGATCGACAGGATCGTCGGCAGCGTCGAGGCGAACGTCGACTGGCGCACGAACTCGAACGCCGCGGTCAGCTTGAACTGGGCGGCAATCTGACCGACCTCGCGCACGTTGTCGGCGGCTGCCTTGTAGTCGTCCGGCGCCGGCTTGATCGTCGTCGCCGTCGTCGAGTAGATGACGGGCAGCCCCAGCTCGGTCCACATCTCGCAGCGGCGCTTGAAATTGTCGAGCGCCGCGGCGCGGTTCGGGATTCGGCTCGATCAGCCCGTTGACGCCGCACGCACCGGAGACCGGCGTCAGCCCAGATCGCCGATCAGCCGCCGCGCCGTGGCCAGCGTCTCGGACTTGAGGAAGCGCGTCGAGCAGATTGTTCGTGATCTCGACGTCCTTGATCCCGGCCTTGGCCCACCCTTCGAGCGATCCGCGGAAGCCGGCCCTCGACGACGTGTTCTGGTGCAGCGCCAGCGTCATCTTGCCGTCGGCTGCCTTCGCAGCGGCGCGCAGCGCCAGCAGGGCAGCCGGCGCCAGCAGCATCTCTCGTCTCGACGGCATGGCGGCGCGGATTATAACGCCGCTGCGAAGGTGGCAGTTCGCTCTTCCCGGATCGCCCTGCTCGGTTCGTGTTCACGTTCGGTTCAGGTTCAGGTTCAGGTTCAGGTTCAGGTTCGCGGTTCAAGATTCGGAGTTCGGCGAGGCTGCGTCCTGCGGACACCTTGAAGCCCGAACGAGCTGACCGCCGCTGAAGCCGTGGAACGCATCGCCGTCGACTTCGAACCGCTGGCGTTTGTCGTCGACCCGGTCGCGAGCCTTCGACCCGGCGGCGAGAACGCCCGCACCGAGGGGAACGTCTGGTTCCCAGCGCCGCCGGCCGAGGGCGGCGCGCCATCGCGCCCGCAGATCCGATCCGTCAAGTGGACTGACGAGCAAGCGGCCGAGGCGCGAGAGGGACGGCTCCCGATGGCAGAACGGCAAGCTGCTACCTCTACGGGTCCACGCAGAGCGTCGTGCGCACGGTCGATCCGCTCGCGCGGTGGGTGGGCGTCGATCCATCGCAGATCGTGGGTGTCGCCGTCGGTCCGCACGGCGCTGGATCGATAGGCTACGACGGTCTGATGACGATCCGGCCGGATGGCAGGCTGTATGTGCAGTCGGGTATCGGCAATCTCGGCACGCATTCGGTGATTGACGTGGCGCGCGTCGCGGCGGATGTCCTCGCCATGCCGTGGGAAAAGGTGGAAGTGGCCTGGGGTGACACCTCGAAGCATCTGCCGTGGTCGTGCATGTCGGTCGGCAGCCAGACGACGCACGCGATGACGAGGGCGAGCCTGGCGGGCGCTGAAGACGCGAAGGCGAAGCTGCTCGCACTCGCGGCGAGGGATTTCGGTGGCGCGCCGCAGGAGTATGCGATCGGAAACGAGCGCGTTTACAGCAAGGCCAATCCGGCGCGGGGTATGAGCTATGGCCAGGCTGCCGCGCGGGCGATCGCGCTCGGCGGAGCGTTCGATGGTCACGAACTACCGCAGGATATCCATGCGATGACGAAAGCCGCGGCGGCGGCGCTGGCCGGCCTTGGGCTCATGGGCATCGCCAAGGACAACTATCCGCGTGACGGCGACACCTATTCGTTCGTCGTCGGCTTCGCGGAAGTCGAAGTGGACGTCGAAACCGGCGAGACGCGGCTGATCGACTACGTCGGTATAGGCGACGTCGGCACGGTCATCAATCCGCGGAGCCTGCGCGCCCAGATTCTGGGCGGCTGCTGCCTCGGGATCGGCCACGCCTTGATGCAGAAGTGGGTATACGACCAGCATTACGGCGTCCCGCTGGCCAACCGTTTCTACACGAACAAACCACTGACGATCCTCGACGTGCCGGCCGACATGCGGGCAGAGGCACTCGGCATTCCCGATCCCGAGACGCCGGTCGGCGCTCGAGGGGTCGGTGAGCCTCCCGTCGGCGCCGGGTACGGCGCGGTGCTGAACGCGATTGCCGACGCCGTTGGCGACGATGTGTTCCGCCGCGCTCCGGTCACTGCCGACATCATTCTCACGTCGCTCGAACACGGACGGCGGATGCACGAACCGCTGACCGCGCACATCTAGGGCGGGAAAGGCAGGACGGGCGGGAAAGGCGGGAGGGGCAGGAAAGGCGGGAAGGGGCGGAGACGCGGAGAGACAGCGAACGATCGAGTAGACTACGCGGCGATCTCACGAGGGCAGAAGTGCAACCTACTCGTCGGGACTTTCTGAAGGCGGCAACCGTCGGCGGCGTGGCCGTGTCGATCCTCGGGTTCGATCTCGAGCCGGCCTACGCCGCGGTGCGCGAGCTGAAGATTTCGCGCACCACCGAAACGCGGTCGACCTGCCCGTACTGCTCGGTCAGCTGCGGCGTGATCATCCACACCCTTGGCGACCGGTCGCGCAATGTCACGCCGACCGTCGTGCACGTCGAAGGCGATCCCGACCATCCCATCAACCAGGGCACGCTCTGTCCGAAGGGCATCACGCTGAAGCAGAACATCGTCAACGACCGGCGGTTGACGAAGGTGATGTACCGCGCGCCGGGCAGCGTCGTGTGGGAGGAGAAGGACTGGGACTTCGCGCTCGACCGCATCGCGCGCCTGTTCAAGGACACGCGCGACCAGACGGCTCCGGCAGAAAGACGACGCCGGCCGGACGCTGAACGCGCTGACGTCAATCGGGGTCATCGGCGGCTGCACCGACACCAACGAGCTGAACTACCTGCTGGTCAAGGCGTTTCGAGCCGGGCTGGGCGTGGTCCCGCTCGAGCAGCAGGCCCGAATATGACACGGCCCCACGGTGGCCAGTCTGGCCGCCACGTTCGGACGAGGCGCAATGACCAACGGCTGGACCGACATCCGCAACGCGGACGTCGTCCTGGCGATGGGCGGCAACCCGGCTGAGAACCACCCGGTCGGCTTCCGGTTCGTGATGGAAGCGCGGCGGAACCGCAACGCCAAGCTGGTGTGCGTCGATCCGCGCTTCAACCGGACGGCTGCCGTCGCCGATCGCTTCGTCCAGATTCGCGCCGGCACCGACATCGCGTTTCTCGGCGGGCTGATCCACTACGCGCTGACCCACAAGCGGTATCACGACGAGTACGTGCGGCTCTTTACGAACGCGCCGTTCATCGTCCACGAGCGGTATGCGTTCGACGAGACGGCCGGCGTGTTCTCGGGGTGGGATCCCGAGCAGAAGGCCTACACCGACAAATCGAGCTGGCAATACGAGCTCGATGAGCGCGGGTTTGCCCGCGTCGATCCGGCGCTCGAGCATCCACGGTCCGTCTTCCAGGTGATGAAGCGGCTTCTACGCGCGCTACACGCCGGAGATGGTCGCGAACATCTGCGGCTGCACGGCCGAGGACTTCACCCGGGTGGCCGACTTGATTACGTCGACCTACACGGCCGATCGCGCCGGGACCATCATGTACGCGCTCGGCTGGACGCATCACAGCCACTCGGTGCAGTTGATCCACGCGGCCGCGATGCTGCAGCTGCTGCTGGGCAACATCGGACGGCCGGGCGGCGGCCTGAACGCCCTGCGCGGTCATGCGAACATCCAGGGCGGCACCGACTGCGGGATGGCGTACCACAACCTGCCGGGGTACATCCCGATTCCGAAAGCGGATCAGCAGAGCCTCGAGGCGTTCCTGAAGGCCGTGACGCCGCTGCCGCTCCGCCCGCAATCGACGAACTTCTGGTCGAACACCGATCGGTTCACGGTCAGCCAGTTGAAGGCGTACTACGGAGCGGCCGCGACGCGGGCCAACCAGTTCGCCTACGATTACCACCCGAAGCTGCCCCAGGCAGCCGGCGGGTACGAGAACTGGAGCTGGGCCTTCATCTTCGACCACATGTACCGCGGCGAGGTCGAAGGCTTTTTCAGCTTCGGGATGAACCCCGTCAGCAACGGCCCGCACTCGCGCAAGGCCATCGCCGGTCTCGCCAAGCTGAAATGGCTCGTGGTCGCCGAGAACTTCGAGCAGGAGACCGCGTCGTTCTGGAAGCCGGAGATCCTCTCGCTGGTCGATCTGAAGCCCGAGGACGTGCAGACCGAAGTCTTCATGCTGCCCGCCGCCAACTTCGCCGAGAAGGACGGTTCGTTCGTCAACTCGGCGCGGTGGATCCAGTGGAAGTGGAAGGCGGTCGATCCGCCGGGCGATGCGCGCGCCGACCAGGAAATCGTCGCCAGGCTGTTTCTCAAGATCCGGGACTTGTATCGTGCCGAAGGCGGCGTCGTTCCCGAGCCGATCCTCAATCTGAACTGGTGGTACACGAACCAGGCGAACCCGTCGCTCGAGGAAGTGTGCAAGGAGATCAACGGGTGGGCGATCGACGACGTGCGCGATCCCGCCGGCAACGTCGTGCTCCGCGCCGGCCAGCAGCTCTCGCGATTCCTGGATACGCGGGCCGACGGCTCGACGCTGTCGGGCAACTGGCTCTACGTCGGGATGTACACGGATGCCGGCAACCTGACGCAGCGGCGATCGTACGCCGACCCGAGCGGGCTCGGACGGTATCCGGAGTGGACGGTCAGCTGGCCTGCGAACCGGCGCATCCTCTACAACCGCTGCTCCGCGGACGCACAGGGCCGGCCGTGGGATGCCTCGCGCGTGGGCATCGCCTGGAACGGCCAGCGCTGGACCGGTGACGTCCCCGATTACACCGCCGACAGTCCGCCCGACGCAAACCTCGGCGCGTTCATCATGAATCCCGAAGGCGTCGCGCGCCTGTTCGTGCCCGGGCAGTTCGTCGACGGCCCCTGGTCGGAGCACTACGAGCCGGCGGAATCGCCGGTGGCGAATCCGTTGCACCCGGCCCACAGCTTCAACCCGGCCGCGAAGCTGTTCACCACCGAGTTCGACGTCCTCGGCAAACCTGAGGAATTTCCGATCGTCTGCACGACCTACCGGCTGACGGAGCACTTTCACTACTGGACGAAGAACAACCCGTACTCGATGCAGCTGCAGCCGGAGTTCTTCGTGGAGATCCCCGTGGAGCTGGCGCAGGAAAAGGCGATCGCCAATGGCGATAAGGTCCGCGTGACTTCAGCGCGAGGGGCGCTCGAAGGACTGG
Organism: uncultured Acidobacteriota bacterium; assembly: GCA_963825245.1. Classification (GTDB taxonomy): domain Bacteria; phylum Acidobacteriota; class Vicinamibacteria; order Vicinamibacterales; family CAVVIG01; genus CAVREM01. The sequence goes on along the minus strand of CAWGSJ010000001.1, from coordinate 1,142,340 downwards.
CGATGGTGACGCGGAGGATCAAGCCAATGAAGGTGGACGGGAAGACGACCTACCAGATCGGGTTCCCGATTCACTGGGGCTTCCTGGGCCGCGGCCAGCAGCTCGGATCGCTCGCCAACCTCGTGACCCCGACGGTGGTCGATCCCAACTCGTTCGCGCCTGAGTACAAGGGATTTTTGGTGAAACTGGAGAAGGTGTGACGTCCTGACGTCCTGTTCTGGATACGCGCGAGCACCACCGTGCGAGCGCGTCTGGGAGCGGGGGTGGGGCCCCGCGACGATTAACTAATGGCAACGCTCGAGATTCTCCGCATCTCCGCATCCTCGGCGCCGGCGCCGGGCATCCGGCTCCAGCCGACCGTATCGAAGCTCGTCGACACGTCGACGTGCATCGGCTGCAAGGCGTGCGAGGTGGCGTGCCAGGAGTGGAACGATCTTCCGCCCGAGACGACCGTGCAGATGGGGACGTACCAGACGCTCCCCGACATGACCGAGAACTTCTGGAACCTGATTCGGTTCCGCGAGCACGAGGACGAGCGAGAACGGCCTGCGCTGGCTGATGCGGAAAGACCAGTGCATGCACTGCACGGAGCCCGGGCTGCCTCGTGGCCTGTCCCGCTCCAGGCGCCATCGTCCAATATACGAACGGCATCGTCGACTTCCAGCAGGATCAGTGCATCGGCTGCGGCTATTGCATGTCGGGATGCCCGTTCAACGTCCCGAAGTTCAGCCAGAAGACGCGACGGGTGTACAAGTGCACGCTGTGCGTCGACCGCACGTCGGTCGGGTTGCAGCCGGCGTGCATCAAGGCGTGTCCCACGAGCTGTCTCCAGTTCGGAACGAAGGAGCAGATGCTCGAGGTGGCGCAGAAGCGGGTCGATCAACTGCGCGACAACGGCTTCGCGCAGGCCGGCATCTACGACCCTCCTGGCGTCGGCGGTACCGGCGTCGTCACGGTGCTGGCCTATGCGGATCAACCCGAGCTCTACGGACTTCCACGGAACCCGACCATCCCGCTCGCCGTGCGCCTGTGGAAGGGTCCGTTGAAAACGCTCGGCAATCTCGCGATCTTCGGCGGCGTGATTGCCGCGGCCGCCCATTTCATCCGCTTCGGACGGAAGCGGGTAGACGACGGGCAGTGATGAAGGAAACACGTGTGGTCCGGTACGCGTTCGGCGAGCGGCTGATTCACGCCGTGACCGGCCTCTCGTTCGTCTATCTGCTGCTGACCGGCCTGGCGTTCTGGACGCCCGCGCTCTATTGGATCGCCGTGATGCTGGGCGGCGGCTTCCTGTCGCGTGTGCTGCACCCATGGATCGGCCTCCTGTTCGCCGGTGCCGTGCTGGCGATGGCGGCCGGCTGGTGGGGCGACATGCGCATCACCGCCGCCGACAAGCAATGGCGCCGCGCGATGGGGCGTTACATCAGAAATGAGGATGCGAGCGTTCCAGCTGCCGGCCGCTTCAACTACGGGCAGAAGCTGCTGTTCTGGGTGATGCTCTGGGCCGGGCTCGTGCTGCTCGCCTCGGGCCTCGTCATGTGGTTCGTTCCGGTGGGATCGATGGGGCTGCGGACGGTCGCGCCGCTCGTCCATGCCATTGCGGCGCTCGTCACCATCGGCGCCTTCATCGTGCACGTGTACATGGGCATCGCCGTCGTGCCGGGCGGGTTGCACGCCATCGTCCATGGCGACGTGAGCGAGACGTGGGCACGGCATCACCATCCGGCCTGGCGCAGGCCCTCGTGAGCGCGCCTGCAGGCCCGGCCTTTCAGGCCGGGCGCTGGGAGCAACGCATCGCGCGCGCGCGATCGCTCGCCGAAGGCTCTTCGATCGCGTCGCCCATCCTTGCGTTCTACGCCAGCCTCGCCGAATTCCAGCAGCACATCACGCGCAACTCCCGCCCTCGAGCCGACCTGCTCGGCGCCGCCGAGGAAGCTGCCGGGTTCACCGCCGGTTTCCTCGACTGGCTGCACGGTCACGCGCCCTCGCCGCTCGCAGCGGCGGCGGCCGAAGGCCGCGCACGGCCGCTTCAGGAATGGAAGACGCTCCTGGCGCAGCGCGTCGAGGAAGGGCAGAGTGACGAGGATGGGCCGACGGCATTCATCGTCGAGGCGGTGCTCCAGCCATTCGTCGAACGGGCGGCGGAGACGGCGGAGGTCCGCCTAAAGGCGGACACTACGTACACCGCGAGGTGTCCGATCTGCGGGAGCCTGCCGGTCGTGGCGGCTCTTCGCGAGGAGGGGCAGGGCGCCAGACGGTCGCTGCTTTGTGCGCTCTGCTTCCACGAATGGAACTACCTGCGGATCCAGTGCCCGGCGTGCGAAGAAAACCGATTCGATGCTTTACCCGTCTATACGGCTGACGCTCCGGCACACGCTCGGATCGACGCCTGCGACACCTGCCGGACGTACATCAAGACGATCGACCTGACCACGGACGGGCTGGCCGTGCCGACCGTCGACGACCTGGCCAGCCTGCCGCTGGACCTCTGGGCGCGGGAGCGCGGGTACCAGCGGCTGTATCCGAATCTCCTCCGTCTGTGATACGGCGGACCTGAAGGTCCGCACTACGTAACGGCGGCCAACATGCTGAAAGACGTCACCTACGCCCTGCGGATTCTCCTGCGCAGCAAGGGCTGGACGGCGATGGTCGTTCTGTCGCTCGGGCTCGGCATCGGCGCCAATACCGCGCTGTTCACCGCGGTCAACGGCCTGGCGCTGCGCACCCTGCCGGTCGGCGATCCCGGTTCGCTCGTTCGCTTCCGCCACGTCGGGCGGAACGAGATGTCGCAGAACGTCAGCGAGTACGGGGCGGTGACGCGCCCGGGCGGCACTCCGGTGGGCACGACCTTTTCCTATCCGATGTTCCGCGAGCTGCGGAACGCCAACCAGACCCTCGTCGATCTTGCCGCAGGGGCCCCGTACTCACAGGTGAACGTGGTGGTCGAGGGCAAGGCCGAGATCGGGTCTTCGTACATCCTGTCGGGCAACTTCCTGGGGCTGCTCGGGGTGCCGGCCGCATTGGGACGACCGATCGCGCCTGACGACGACCAGCCGTCGGCGGCGCCGGTCGCCGTTGTCAGCCACGGGTTCTGGACCCGACGCTTCGGGCGCGACCCAGCCGTCATCGGCAAGGTCGTCAACGTGAACGACATCCCGGTGACGATCGTCGGTGTTTTGCCGCCGCAGTTCACCGGCGTTCAGCGTGCGGTGGCAACGCCGGCCGACATCAGCTTTCCGCTCGCGCTCGACGGACGCATCAACGCGCAGGCAGCCGACGCGAAGGGCACGCCTCGCCTCGACGACCCGACGCTCTACTGGCTGCAGGTCATCGGCCGCCTGAAGCCGGGCGTGACCATGGCGCAAGTCGAGGGAAACCTCGGCGGTGTTTTCCAGCAGGCTGCGCGGAGCGGGTTTGCGTCGGTGCTCGCGGCGATGCCCGCCGAAGAACAGCGGTCTTCGATGTTCCAGGACCGCGACGAAGTGTCCCGGCTTCAAGTCAGCTCCGCCGCGGCCGGGCTCTATGACAACACACCGAACGAAATGCGCACGGTGACCATTCTGAGCGTCGTCGTCGCACTCATCCTGCTGATCGTCTGTGCCAACGTCGCCAACCTGCAGCTCTCGCGCGCCGCGGCGCGCCAGCGTGAGATCTCGGTGAGGCTCTCGCTTGGCGCGACACGGGTCCGCCTCGTCCGCCAGCTGCTCACTGAAAGCGTGGTGCTCGCGCTCGCTGGCGCTGCCGTCGGCGTCCTGATGGCGTACTGGGGCAAACAGCTGTTGCCGGGCCAGACAGGCCAGGCCCCGCTCGACTGGCGGGTTCTCGGTTTTGCCGGTGGGCTCGCGATCGCCACGGCGGTCCTCTTCGGGATCGCTCCCGCGCTCAGGGCCACTCGAGTCGCGGTCGGCGAGACGCTCAAGGAGCACAGTCGAACCGTGGCCGGTTCCCGTGCGCTCCTCGGTAAGCTGCTGCTCGTCGTCCAGGTGGCCATCTCGCTGGTCCTGCTGATTGGCGCCGGCCTGTTCCTGCGCACGGTCGAGAACCTGCGCGACGTCGACGTCGGGTTCGATCCCCGCAACCTCGTGCTGTTTCGCATGAACCCGGGGCTGAACCGCTACGACTCGACACGCACGGCCTCGTTCTACGAGCAGGTGATCGAGCGTCTGCAGGGCGTTCCGGGCGTCAGGGCCGTTACGCTCTCCAACCCGCCGCTCTTGTCGGGCAGCGTCAACGGCACCAGCTTCGTCGTCCAGGGGCGTCCGTTCGTGCGCGGCCAGCAGAACGACGTCAACCGCGTCAGGGTCGCCGCGAATTTCTTCGACACGATGGGCATTCCGCTCGTCGCCGGCCGGGCGTTCACGGTGGGCGACAACCTTGCCGCACCGCGCGTCGCCATCATCAACGAGGCTGCGGTCCGCAAGTTCTTCCCCAACGAAAGTCCGCTCGGCCGGCGATTCGGCAGCAATCCTGAGACGAGCGGCCAGATCGAAGTGATCGGCGTGGTCCGCGATGCGAAGTACAACAGCGTCCGCGAGGACGCGCCGGCGACGATGTACGTGCCGTACACGCAGGGTCCCGTCGGTGGAATGGCGTTCGAGGTGCGCACGGCCAGCGATCCAGCCTCGACGGTCGGCGCGATCCGGGAAGCGGTGCGGCAGGCCGACCCGAACGTGCCGCTGATGAACGTCTCGACGCAGATGGAGCAGATCGAGGCGCGCTTCTCGCAGGAGCGACTCTTCGCCCAGGCGTACGCGCTGTTCGGCGGCCTCGCGCTCCTGGTGGCCGCCGTGGGCCTGTTCGGCGTGATGTCCTACAGCGTGGCGCGCCGGGTCAACGAGATCGGCCTTCGCATGGCCCTCGGCGCGCAGCGTCTCGACGTCGTTCGCATGATCATGCGCGAATCGATCGTCCTGGTCGGCGTTGGCGTCGTCATCGGCATCGGGGCGGCCCTCGCGAGCGGCCGGTTGGTTGCCACGCTTCTCTTCGGGCTGCAGCCGACCGACGCCGTCACGATCGTGCTTGCCGTGGCGGTCCTGCTGGCCGTTTCGACGCTTGCCGGCTACGTCCCCGCACGCCGGGCGGCCCGCGTCGATCCCATGGTGGCGCTCCGGGCGGAGTAGCGGCGAAGTCGGCTCTAACCGCGCTATCATCCGAAGGAGTGTTGAAACGTGCGTTCGGGTGTCTCTGCGTCAGCCTGGCGTTAGCCGCCTGCGACCAGGAGGCGCCAGACTCCCCGGAAACGACGCCTCCCGGCAACGTCGAGCAAATCACCGGCAACGAGCGGATCGGATGGCAGCAGGCCGCCGCGACCGCCGCCGAGTTGTCGACCTTTCGTTACAACATTTACGTCGACAACGTCGCGACGGAGATGCCGGGCGTATCCTGCGGATCGGGAGCATCGTCCGGCAGTTATCCGTGCAGTGGAGCGCTGCCATCGATGGCGCCCGGCCGGCACGTTCTCGAAATCACCGCTTTCATCGATGCCGGCTCGCGGCTCGAGAGCGCTCGTTCGGCCGCGCTGACGGTGACCGTCGGCCAGGCTGCCACAACAGCCGGTCCGACGGCTCCTTCGACCCTCGTGACGGCCGACGGCATTCACCTCACGGTGGCCTCGTTGACGGCTGGTCTCGAGGATCCCACGGACTTCGCGGTGGCGCCGGACGGCCGCGTCTTCATCGGCGAGCGTACCGGCCGCGTTCGCGTATTCCGCGATGGCCGTCTCCTGCCTGCGGCGGTTGCGATCGACGATGTCGTCATCACCGATCGGCGCGGCCTGCTCGCGATTGCCCTCGATCCCGACTTCGAGAAGACCGGCCATCTGTTTGCGGTCTACACGGCTCCCAACGGCTTTCGCGTCGTCCGCTATCGAGCTGCCGGCGACACGCTCGGAGAGGCTGCCACGGTCGTGGATGGCATCGAAGCGACGCTGGCCACGCCGGCCGCCACGCTTCGATTCGGGCCCGACCGCAAGCTCTATCTCGGGCTCGACGACGCGGGCGATCCGTCACGCCCGGGCGATCTGGGATCGTTCAACGGCAAGGTGCTCCGGCTGAACCTCGACGGAACGACCCCGCCAGATCAGGCCGGCGGCACGCCCGTGTACGCGCTGAACGTAAACGAGCCGCGCGGCATGGACTGGGATGGCTCCACGCTGTGGATCGCCGAGTCGCTGCGCCTGCAGGGAGTCGGCGATACATCGACGGCAGCGAGGCGGGCGACGGCGATGGTGAACTACCGGTTGCCGGCCGGTACCGATCCTGAGGGCATGATGATCTACCGCGGCGGGCTGATCCCGGGCCTGGCCGGAGATCTGCTGGTTGCGAGCGCCGACGGTGGGGCGATTCTGCGTCTGAGGTTCGATCCGAACAACCGCCGCCGGATTGTGTCGAGCGAGTACCTGCTCAGCGGCGCGGTCGGTCCGATCCTGGCGATCGGCGCGGGTCCTACCGGCGTCGTGTATTTCTGCACAATGACGGAGCTGTTCATGATCGCACCGGATCCGCGCCCGCCCACGATGCCGCGCAATCAGATGTAGGACTCCATTGCATAGTAGCTGTCAAAGCGTCCTAGCTGGCGCCGCACCTCGTTCCGGCGTACCATTCCACGCGCAGGAGGCCACGTCATGATTCGCCGCTTTGTTGCTCTGACCATCTTTGCCATCGCCGCCGGCTCCGTCGCCGCGGCGGCGCCGGAAAGCTTCGGCACCGGCGTCTCGCTGAAGGACACGACTCCGATCGACCGCATCATTGCGCGGCCGTCTGACTTCGAAGGGAAGACCGTCCGTGTCGAAGGCACGATCTCGGCGGTCTGCACGGAGATGGGCTGCTGGATGGCGCTGGCCCCCGACCAGGCCAAGGACGGATCGACCCTGATGATCAAGGTCGACGACGGCGTCATCGTCTTTCCGGTGAGTGCGAAAGGGAAGCGCGCCGCCGCCCAGGGCGTCGTCCAGCGCGTCGGCGGAGACCACGAGAGCCATTCGGCGGCGGCGGAGCACGCCAAGGCTCAGGGCAAGGACGCGCCGGTCGCGTATCAGATCAAAGCGACAGGGGCGGTCGTGTACTGAAGCTAAGGAACTGAGGAACTGAGTTAGTTCCTCAGCTTCCGTCTCTGATCACTCTGCACGATTCGATGTCGAAGGTGACTTCGCCCATCGTCAGCCGCGTCTGATCGCGGAACTCCGACGCGAACTGCACGAAGCGATCGACGTCGGCGAAGTTGCTGACGATGCCGAGCGAGACGCGGATGGCGCCGGCGCTCTTGCCGCCGCGGTGCTGGATCACCTGCATGAAACGGGGCAGCGTCATGTCGGCACCGGCTGCCACCCCGGCCAGCATGTCCTCCTCGGTCAGTCCTTCCGCCGTTTCGCCCGCTCCCGGATTGCAGAAGCACCCGGTGCGGAGCGAGATGCGACGGAGGTTTGCCAGTTCCTCGATGCGGCGGTAGTCGAGCAGATGGCCGTCGGGATCGTAGAAGTTCATCGTCACGGACCCGCCGCGCATCTCGGTCGTCGCAGGTCCGTAGATCCGGACCATGTGCCGGCCGTTCGCGTGCCGAAGCGCCAGTAGCTGCTCCAGCAGCCATCCTGTCAGACACCGCACGCGCGTGTGGATGGTGTCGATCGTGATTCGTTCGAGGTGCCGCAATCCGATCTCGACCGCCGGGATGTTCAGGTAGTTGCAGGTGCCGTCCTCGAACCCCGCCTCGCGGGGCGCGAGGACGTGGCGTCGTCCCTGAACGGTGGCGAAGTTGACCGTCCCGCCCGCAAACCACGGGCGCCGCATCTTCGCGATCGTCTCGGTCCGGATCAGCAGGCAGCCGACGCCGGTCGGGTACCCGAACATCTTGTAGAACGAGATCGTCACGAAGTCGGGCTGGACCTGCGACAGGTCGAGCCGGTTGGTCGGGACGAACGCGGCGGCGTCGAGCAGGACGTCCCAGCCTTCGATCGTGGGCCGCGTCGACGAGCTCGAGCGGATGCTGCACGCCCGAAAAGTTCGATTGCGCCGGGAAGGCGAACAGGTTGTTGGATCGCCGATCCGCGCTGTCGAAGGCAGCGGTCAGCCGCTCGCCGTCGATGCGCAGATCGGGCAGGGTGAGCGGCGACGTACTCGACCGCCGCGCCCCCGGCGCACGCGAACTCGCGGATGCCGTTGACCGAGTTGTGGTTGTCGAACGTCAGGACGAAACGGCTGCCGGCGGTGAACGGGATAGGCTTCGCCGACGAGCTTCAGCGCCGCGGTCGCGTTCTGCGTGAAGACGACAGTGTAGAGGCCGGCCGGCGCATGAAAGAACTCGAGAATCCGGCGGCGCGTCTCGCTCGACCAGCGACGTGGACGCCATCGAGCTGAGGCTGCCCGAATGCGGGTTGCCGAAGACGCCGCTCGCAAGCAGGTCGGCGTGCGCGCGGATCTGCGACTCGGCGTAGAGGCTGCCGCCGGTGTAGTCGAGGTAGATGTGATCGTCGCGATCGAGCCGGCTGTAATCGTGTCTTCGCAGCCGATCGATCGCCTCGGTCGAGGAGTATTCAGGATAACGCCCGACAAACTGGCTGACCGCTGCGCCCGCCGCCATCTCTGTATAGTACGCGCACCTGCGCGCTACGTCATTTCGCGAACCAAGAGAACGCTTCGCGGACGACCGGTTCGGGGACCGAATGGCCGCCTTCATACTCCCGGAACGTCACGTCGTATCCCAGTTTTTTCAGGGCAGGCACGAACCTGCGGCTGGTTTCGTCGATCGGCATCACTCCGTCGCTGGTGCCGTGCGAGATGAAGATTCGGGGCGTGCCGCGCGCGTCCCGGGGCGTCATGAAGCCCGGCGAGAAGGCGGCGACGTGACTGAACACGTCGCCGGCGCCGATTCCAAACGACAGGGAGTACGATGCGCCGTCGGAGAAGCCTGCCACGCACATCCGTTTCCGGTCGATCGACCAGCGATCGACGGTCTGCCGCAGGGCGCGGGCCACGAACTCCACATCGGGTCCCCAGTCGCCAAGGACCGCATCCCAGCTGCGCTCATCCCTGGAGTCCGGCGCGAGCACGACGACGCCGAAGGCGTCGGCCAGGGGAAACCAGGCGGCCGAGCGCGACGCCGATCCCCCGGCGCCGTGGAAGAGCAGCATCAGCTTCGCCGGCGTGCCGTCGCGGTACCCACCGGGCACGTAGACCAGGCCGTCCCGGTGCGTGTCGAAGCCAAGGGGATAGATTCCCCCTTCGCTCGGCTGGATAAAGACCGAGCTTCGGGGGACAAGCCCCGGCTGCAGCGCAGCCGCGGCGGCAAGGAATTCGCGCCTGCTGATGACCATGCGGAGGGGTTGTAACTATAATCCCGAAGGAGATGAGGATCCTTGCGATCGTGATGGCCGGCGCGGCCCTGCTCGCCGCCCAGGCGCCCGTCGATTCCAAGCAGGAAGCGCAGCTGCGCCGGATTTTTCCCGACGCCGTGTCGTTTTCGCCGAAGGGCGGTGAGCCGCCCCACTTCAAGGTCTTCAAGAAGGATCCAGCGACGGGGTCGCCCGTGCTCGCGGGGCTGGCGTTCTGGACGACCGAGCTCGATCCGCTCGAACGCGGCTACGACGGCCCGATCAAGATGCTCGTCGGCATGGACACGGCCGGCGTCCTCGCAGGCGTGCTCGTGGTCGATCACCACGAGCCGTACGGCTATTTCTCGGTCGACGTGCCCGCGTTCTCGGCGCAGTTCAAGGGCAAGAACATCCGCGATCCGTTCAGGTTGGGCGCGGACGTGGACGCGGTGTCGCGCGCCACGATGACCGTGGGCAGCGCGTCGCGCGCCGTGCGCAACAGCGCCCGGCGTGTCGCGACCCAGCTCTTGACGCCTCCGAAGAAGTAGGCCGGGCCTTCAGGCCCGGCTTGGCCCAGCCTACAGACCGCCGGTTGGCGCCGAGATGATCTCGAGGCGCTCTTTCAGGCCGCTCGACACCAGCACCTGGTTCTCGGCCGTGACGATCACGCCCTCCACCTGCGGCAGCCGCTCGATGAGCGCCATCCCCCTGGCCGGACCCAGGACGAACACACCGGTCGACAGCCCGTCCGCGACGACCGCGCGATCGCTGACGATCGTCACGCTGCGGCAGCCACTGGCTGGTTCACCGAGAATCGGGTCGATGATGTGGTGGAAGCGCCGGCCGTCCTTGATGAAGGACCGCTCGTAGTCGCCGGACGTGCTGAACGTGGCGTCGGACAGCTCGAGCGACGCGAAGATGCTGTCGGCGGGTCCCCGCGGATCCTGGATGCCGAGCCGCCACATTCGGTTGCCCCGCCTGCCGGCGACGTACATGTCGCCGCCCGCCTGCACCATGAAATCGCGCAGGCCGCGTCGCCTGAGCGCGGCAACGGCGCGATCGACCGCGTACCCCTTGCCGATGCCGCCGAGGTGGACGCGCGTCCCCTCGTGCGTGATGAACGCGGTGTGCGCGTTTAGAGCGAGCTCGACGCGCCGGTAGTCAATCAGCGGCAGCCGCTGGCGGATGGCGTCCGGCGTGGGAACCGAGTTGTCCTGATCGTGATCGAATTTCCAGAGGTCTGACAGCGCCGCGAAGGTGATGTCGAACTTGCCCTCGGTCCAGTCGCCGATCTGGCGGGCCATCGCCAGGACCTCGAGGGTTTCCGGGCTGACCGCGACCGGGTGGATGCCGGCCGCGGCGTTCAGCCGCTGGACGTCGCTGCCGTCCCGCCAGATGCTCAGCAGCGACTCGAGCCGATCGAACTCCGCGAAGACCTCGTCAAACGCCGCGATCGCGGCCGCTTCGTCGGCTGCCCACGCCGTCAGCCGCAGTTCCGAGCCCATCGCGACGCGGGCCCGCTCGACCTTGGCCGCCGGCGCTGCCGGCTCCGACGCGCCGCATGCGGCCAGATGAACGGCCAGGAAGACGGCCGAGCACGCGGCGGCAGCGACGGGCGGACGAAACGTCACGGCACGATCGTCACCTGAATCGGCGCGTAAGTCACGTTGTTGGTCTCGGGGCTCTCGTCCACGACCCCGAGGGCGTCGTCCTGCACGATGAAGTAGTAGTTGCCGGCCGCGGTCCCCGGCGGAATCTGGAGGGGAGTCGCGCTGTTGCTCGACGCGCCGACAGCCAGCGCAGGGACGGCGCGCTCGCCGACCAGCGTGTCGTTCACGTCCAACGTGGTGTTCGTCGAGAAGTAGTAGCGGGTCGTCGAGGCGCCGGCCGGAGCGCCGCCCTGGTTCATGACCGTGTCATTGGCCGTTACTGTGGCGCCGGCGACGCCCTTCGTGGGCGTCATCCAGAAGCTCTTGGCCCAGAGGTCGGGTCCGATTCGCGTCGAGAACCACCCCGTGTTGTTGGCTTCCTGCGTTTCCACGATGGCGTTCGGCGGATCGACCTTCGCGATGATGTAGTACACGCCAGAGGGCGTTCCGGCCGGAATCGTCAGCATCGTCTGCGCTGACGACGTACCGCCGGCCGCGAGAGGCGCTATCGACCGGCTCACGTTCAGGCTCGTATCGCCTGCATCGAAGATCCAGTCAGCCGAAAGGTAGAACTCAAGCGTGGATCCGCCCGCATCGCCGCCGCCCTGGTTGGTCGTCGTATCGGTGACCACGAACGGGACTCCCGCTGCACCCTTCGACGGTCCCGAGAGATTGGACACTGTGAGGTCGGGTCCGATCTGGAATCCCCGCAGGCTGGTGTTGTTCGATTCCTGGCTCTCGATCACCTGGGCGTCTCCGTCAGCCTTGGCAATCAGGTAGTACGCACCCGTCGCCTGGTTCTGAGGAATTGCCAGAGTGGTCGATGCGGTGTGGCTGATGCCAGCGTCGAGCGATGGAACGGTATGGGTACCAGACTGGGGACCGGACAGCAGGGTGTCGCCAGCGTCCAACACAGAGTTGGCCGACAGGTAGAAGCGAGTGGCGGTCGACGCCACCGGTCCCGCACCCTGGTTGATCGTGGTATCGGATACGGAGATCGATGTCCCGGCACCAGCCTTCGCCGGAGCCGTGAAAGTCGATACGGCGAGGTCGCCGCCGATCTGAATCGACTTGCTGAGCGAGTTGTTCGTTTCGTTCGTCTCCGTCACCACGCTCGTGGCATCGGCCTTCGCGATGAGGTAGTACGTGCCCGCCGGCGTATTCGCCGGGATCGTGAGCGAGAGCGACGCTGAATGGCTGAGGCCCGACTCGAGCTGCGGAACGCCATGGTCGGGCGTCAACGCCGTGTCGTTGGCGTCGAGGAAGGAATTGGCAGAGAGGAAGTATCTCGTCGTGGACGGCGACGCCGTTCCCGTGCCCTGGTTCCGGGTCGTTTCCGAAATGGCCAGCGGCACGCCGGCGCCGCCTTTCGCCGGCGCGGTAAATGCCGAAACGACGAGGTCGGTGCCGACCTGAATGCCTCTCGACTCGGTGTTGTTCGATTCTGAGGTTTCCGCCACGACCCCCGCCGCATCGGCCACGGCGAGCAGGTAGTACGCACCGGACAGCGTGCCGGTGGGAATCGTCAGGAATGTCGTCGCCGTGCTGGCGCCTGCCGCATCGAGTTGCGGCACCACGTGGATGCCATCGAGCTGGGTGTCACCACCGTCGAGCTGCCAGTTGGCCGACAGGTAGAAGCGCGTGGTCGACGCGGCCACCGTCGCCGTGCCCTGGTTGGTGGTCGTATCGGTGACCGAGATCACCGTGCCCGCACCAGCCATCGCCGGCGCGGTCAAGGACGTCACGACGAGATCGCCGCCGATCTTGATCGTCCGGCTCGTGGTGTTGTTGTTCTCCAGCGACTCGGCCACCTGGTCGAGCCCGTCAGCCTTGGCGAACAGCTGGTAGGTGCCGATCGGCGTGTCGGCTGGAATGGTCACGTTGGCTGCGCCGGCGCTCGCCGCACCCGCGGCCAGCGACAACACGGAGCGGCTGCCCGGCAGCAGCGTGTCGGATGCATCGAAGCTGTAATTGGTCGACAGATAGAAGGTCACCGCGAAGGCGCCCGCGCTGCCGCCGCCTTCGTTCGACACGGTCGAGCTGACGCTGATGACGGCCCCGGGCGCCGCGCTTTGCGGAACCGTGAGGACCGTGACTTCGAGATCGGGCCCGATCCGGAGCGGCCGGATGAATGTATTGTTCTCGCTGCTTTCGGCCTCGTCCTGATCGGCGTCGGCGACGCCGAGGAGGTAGTACGAGCCCGCCGCCATCTCCGAAGGAACCGTGATCGTCGCGGTCGACGTCACCGACGCACCCGGTGCCAGGGGCCCGATCCCGACCTCGAACACGCGCTGGTCCGTGGCCTCGAAGAGGGCATTGGCGGACAGGTAGATGGCGGTCGTCGTCGCTTCAGACGCGCCGGCGCCTTGATTCTGCGTCGTGACGGTGATGGTGAACGATGCCCCTGCGCCAGCCGGTGGAGGCGTCTGCATCGAGGTGATCTTCAGGTCGGCAGGCGCATGCGGCGTGGCGGACGCTTCGTTCGAGTTGTCGCTCTCGCCGAGCGAGTTCGCCGCCGAGACGACGTAATAGTAGGTCGTGGTGTTGACGGCGGACGTGTCGGTGTAGGCGTTGCCTTTCACGTTCGGCGCGATCGTCGTGTAGGGGCCGCCGGATGTCGTCGAGCGCTTGACGAGATAGCGCGTCGCGCCGAGCGATGCAGACCACGAAAGGAGCACGCGGTTGTCGCCGGGCTCTGCCGTGAGATTCTCCGGGGTCGGCGGCGGCGCCAGGCACGAATGCACGGCGCTGTTCACGTTGAGGCGGCCGCCGGTGATCGTCTTGCCGGCCAGCGAGGCGACAGCGTCAACCGTTCCGACCAGGGCCTCCTTCAGCGCGGGCGTATCGAGCTGGCAGACCGAAAGCAGCAGCGCAGCCGCGCCCGACACGTGCGGCGTGGCCATCGACGTGCCGCTGAACGCCTCGTACGAGTTGCCGATCGTCGTGGAGAGGATGTTGTCGCCAGGCGCGGCGAGGTGCACCGACGCCGCGCCGTAGTTCGAGAACCACGCGCGCTGATCGAAGTTGTTCGTCGCGGCGATGGCGATCACGTTGTCGGCGGCGTAGCTCGACGGGTAGTGGGCGAAGAGGTCGTTATTCAATCCGCTGTTGCCGGCCGCGGCGACAAACAGCATGTCCGCCTGGTTCGCCGCGTTGATCTCGTCGAGCAGCGCCTGACTAAAGGCCCCGCCGCCCCAGCTGTTCGAGAGCACGCGAATGTTTGCGCCTTCGGACGCGGCGAATGCCTGTTTCGCTTCGATCGCGAAGCGGATGCTGTCGATCGCACCCGCCGTGTCCCCGCTGCCCTCGGCATTGAGGAACTTGATGCCCATGACCCGGGTGGTCCAGTTCACACCAACGACGCCGAGCTGGTTGTTCCCGACAGCGCCGATCGTGCCCGCCACGTGCGTGCCGTGGTTGTGGTCGTCCATCGGGTCGCAGGTTCTGAGGATGGCGTTGAATCCGTGCGTGCCCGCTGGACAGTGCACGACTGAGCCCCCGACGTTGACGGTGAAGGGAGCGGGAGCGGTCCACATGTTCGCCGCGAGATCTTCGTGCGTGTAGTCGATCCCGGTGTCGATGACTGCCACCACGGTGTTCGGCGATCCGGTCGAGACATCCCACGCGGCGGTCGCGCGGATGTCGGCGCCGGGAACGCCAGGCAGACCGGCAACGGGTTGGCCAAGATTCTCGAGGCCCCACAGGCTCGGAAAGCTCGGATCGTTGGGCGCGGTCGTGATGTGGAGGATGTAATTCGGCTCGACATACAGAACGTCGCCGCGCCGCGCGAGCCGTGCGACGAGCGCCGCCGCGTCGACGCGCCGTGATCGCACGCGGTAGACACCAGTGCGTCCGACCGCCGCGACTGCTTCCGCCTCGATGTCGTCGCCGCGCAGTGCATCCAGATCGGTTGCGCGCGGCGCTCGCCGGAACTTGACCAGCGCTTCGCGCGCGACGGCGTCGCGTCCGCCAACCCGCTCGATCCTGCCGCCGCCGGGACTTTGCGCGGACGTCGGCAGCCAGATGGCGCCCACGGCCCCGGCAAGGACACAGAGGTAGACAACGGCACGACGGCGCATGACAGCCTCCAAATGTCCCGGAACGAGCCGGGAACTTACAGAACCGGTGCTGAAGGAACGCGAGCCGGCACGGATGTTAATGACTTATGGGGGAACCAACCGAAACGTTGCACGCAAAGTGCCGCTGTCCGGTTTCGAGACACGTTCGGGAGAGCCGAAGCAGGCAACAGAGGTAACGGAGGGGACTATTTCAGCTGTTGAAGCTGGTCGTCCTGCAGGGTGACGACGAAAGGCTCGCCGGCGGCAGATAACACTCTGACGACGACGACCCCGCCGGCGGAGAAGGCAGTCATCGGGAAGTGGACCTCCCCCGCGTGCAGGGATGCCGACTTGCCGCTGCCGTCGGTGAATTGCATTGGCCGCAACTGCGACCGGAGCGGCGTGATCTCGCGGCCATCGCGCGTCACGGTGACGGCGGTGATGTCGGGAGCGTCGATCCGTTCGGGGCCGACGCTGATCACGGCCGCGTCGGTCCACGGCACCGCGGTGAGCGTCTCGCGCATCCGGAGATGCTCGATGACCGCGCGGCGATAGGCCATGTACGGCGTGGCCAGGTAGATCGTCAGGTCCTGCCTGCGCACGATCGACACGGGGAACGTCTCGAAGTCGCCCCACCGCGCGCGCACGCGCTTGTCGAGCGCGAGGACGATCGCGCTGCTGTCACCCTTGCCCTCGGCCTGCGCGTCACGCGTCATCGCGCGCACGGCCGACGCGGTCGGAAGCGCGGCCTTTTGTGCCTGGGCGGTCGCGCCCAGGCCGGCGGCGAGAACGACGTGAAGGGCGCCCCGCACGCGCGTATTATGTATCTCGTGCTACTCCACATGCGCGCTATCGGCTGTGCTCTCGCCATGGTGGCCGCGCTGGCGGCGACGCTCGCCAGCCAGGGCAACCCGCCGTCCAAGCCATGGACGGCGCCTCGCACACCGGACGGCCACCCCGATATCCAGGGTGTCTGGACCAACGCCACAATCACCCCGTTCGAGCGTCCCGCGAATCTTGCCGAAAAGGCGTTCCTGACGCCGCAAGAAGCCGCCGACCTCGAGCGACGGACGCTCGAGCGGCGCGCGCAGGCCGAGACCGCTCCGCGGCCGGCGAAGGCGACCGATCCGGGTGCCTACAACGACTTCTGGATGGATTCGGGCACGAAGGTCTTGCCAGGCGGCCAGACCTCGCTCGTCGTCGATCCCGCCGACGGCCGCGTGCCGGTGCGGCCGGCGGCCGAGAAGGTGCGCGACGAGAATCTGAAGCGCAGCTTCGACGATCCCGAGTTCATGAGCGTGTGGGACCGCTGCATCAGCCGTGGCATACCCGGCTCGATGTTTCCCGCCGGCTACAACAACGCCTACCAGATCCTCCAGATGCCCGGCTACGTGATCATCCTCTACGAGATGATTCACGACGCCCGCATCATCCCAATCGGTCCGCGCCCGCACGCGCCGTCCCCAATCCGCAACTGGATGGGCGACTCGCGAGCCCGCTGGGAAGGGAACACGCTGGTCGTCGACGTGACGAACTACAACAACAGGGGATGGATCGCCTCGAGCGCAGCCGGCGGCCGGATCAAGGGCGTTCCACATACCGAGCGCCTGCACGTCGTCGAGCGGTTCACGCGGACAGGCCCCGACACGCTGCAATACGAAGCCACCATCGACGATCCCGATATCTTCACGCAAACCTGGAAGGTGGCGTTTCCGCTCACGCGCGATCCTGAGTACCGCATCTTCGAATACGCCTGCCACGAAGGAAACCAGGCGGTGGGCAACGTCCTGCGCGGCGCGAGGTATCAGGAGGGCAGCCGGCCGTGATGCGGTCTGCGGCCGTCCTGCTGGCGGCAGTCGTCGTCACGCCGGCGCCCGCGACGGCGCAGACGTCAGCCGCGGCTGCCGGGACCACTGGCTGGGTGGTGCCGCGGACGCCGGACGGACAGCCTGATCTGGGCGGCGTCTGGGACTACCGGACGGCGACGCCACTCGAGCGCCCTGCTGAGTTCGCCGGCAGGGAATTCCTGAGCGACCAGGAGATCGCTGACTACGAGCGCCGTGCCGCGGCGCGCGACGATGGACGTCCGCCGGATGATCCGCGCAGTGATCCGTCGGTGCACCCGCCGTGGTGGCTCGACTACGGACGCAAGGTCGTCGCGACGCGGCGATCGTCGCTGATCGTCGATCCACCGGACGGGCGGATCCCCGCGCTGACCGCCGATGCGCAGAGGAAAGCCGCCGAGCGGCGCGCCGCCACCAAGGGGCGCGGCCCCGCCGACTCGCCCGAAGATCGCACGCTGTGGGAACGGTGCATCACACGCGGGCTGCCCGAAGGGATGCTGCCGGCGGGGTACAACAACAACGTCCAGTTCCTGCAGACGCCGGCGTATGTCGTGATCGTCTCCGAGATGATTCACGATGCGCGCATCGTGCCGATCGACGGCCGTCCACACGCGCCGGCCGCGATCCGCTCCTGGCTCGGCGACTCACGGGGCCGCTGGGAAGGCAACACGCTGGTCGTCGAGACGACGAATTTCTCGCCGAAGACGAACTTCCGCGGGGCAAGCGAGCATCTCCGGCTGATCGAACGCTTCACCAGGGTCGATCGCGACACGATCGAGTACCGGTTCACAGTCGTGGATCCCGCGACCTGGACGCGACCGTGGACCGTGACGTTTCCGCTGGCGAGGAGCGACGGCCAGATGTACGAGTATGCCTGCCACGAGGCCAACTACGGCCTGCAGAACATCCTGAAAAACGCCCGGGTCGCCGAGGGGCCCGAGGGTAGGCCCGAGGGGAGGCAAAGATGAGGTCGGTCGCCGTCGCCGGTTGTCTGACGCTCATCACCGTCCTGCTGCAGCCGGCCGTGCCGGCGGGTCAAGGCGCGGCGAAGCCGCCGCGGACTCCCGATGGAAAGCCAGACCTTCACGGAGTCTGGAATTACGGGACGGTGACGCCGCTCGAACGTCCACGCGATCTGGGCGACAAGGAGTTCCTCACGGCTGAGGAAGCCGAGACGTTCGCGCGCCAGACGGTCGAAGCGCGGGACGTCGACGCGAACCGGCGCAGCCAGAGCGCGACCGCCGATGTCGGCTCGGCCTACAACAATTTCTGGTACGACCGGGGTACGACGGCGGTCGGGACGCGCCGCACATCACTCGTCGTCGATCCGCGCGACGGACGCATCCCCCCGCTCACGCCTGAAGCGCAGGCGAGAGCACAGGAACGTGCCGCCGTACGCAAGCAGCGCGGACCTGCGGACGGGCCCGAGGACCGGGGCCTTTCGGAGCGCTGCATCATGTTCGGCGCCGGTCCGCCGATCCTGCCGGGACCGTACAACAACAACCTGCAGATTTTCCAGACGCCGACGCACGTGGTGATCCTGAACGAGATGATCCACGACGCTCGCATTGTCCCGCTCGACGGGCGAGCGACAGCGCCCACGGCGGTGCGTCCGTGGCAGGGTGTGTCGCGCGGCCGGTGGGAGGGCGATACGCTGGTCGTCGAGACGACGAACTTCTCGAGCAAGACGAATTTCCGGAACACGACCGAGCGGTTGCGCCTCGTCGAGCGGTTCCGCCGCGCCGACGCCAATACACTGTTGTACGAGTTCACCGTGAACGATCCCTCCTGGTACACGAGCCCATGGACCGTCTCGCTCCCGATGGCGAGGAGCGACGAGCCGATCTACGAGTACGCGTGCCACGAGGGCAACGAAGGGATGTTCGGGATCCTGAAGGGCACGCGCGCGGAAGAGAGCGCCGCGTCGAAGAAGTGAGACGGACGGCGGCGGCCGCCCTCATTTTCTTCCATCTCCTCGCGGCGGCGGTCGCGTCTGGCGACGCGGCCCAGCGCCGGAGCATGTGGGACGAGTACGCGCGCGAGCCGCGGCTGCACAACGTTCCCTACGACGGCCGGTTCACCTTCGCTCGGATCAAATACACCACCGCGCCAGGCGGTTACTGGTACCAGGGCATGCCGTCGTGGTCGCACGGGTATCCCGTTTCCGAGGACAACCTGCTGCGGATCATGAACGAGGTCACGCTCCTGCGTGGCCGTGTCGACGGCTTCAATGTCTTCGCCTTCGACGACCCCGAGCTGTTCAAGTATCCGATGGCCTACATCATCGAGGTCGGGTGGTGGACGTTGACCGACAGCGAGGCGGCAGCGTTGCGCGCCTACCTCGCGAAGGGCGGCTTCGTCATCGTCGACGACTTCAAGACGCCGAACTTCAACGGCGGCGGCGGATGGGACCTGTTCGAGGCCAACATGCGCCGCGTCCTGCCGGGGGCGCGCTTCGTCGACATGCAGCCGGACCACCCCATCTTCCATTCGTTCTTCGAGATCCACACGTTGCGGAACTTCCCGCAGGCCTACAACGCCGGCGAGCCGGTCTTCCGCGGCCTGTACGAGGACAACGACCCGAGCAAGCGGCTGCAGATGATCGTGAATTACAACACCGACATCTCGCAGTACTGGGAATGGTCGGGCCGCGGGCTGCGGCCGTTCGACGAGACCAACGAGGCGTACAAGCTCGGGGTCAATTACGTCATGTACGGGATGACGCATTAAGGGTGCTACGTGCCACCCACCTGACCCTTTCGCGCTACTACAACTGGCTGTCCTGGTTTCAGCGCGTCACCAGCTGGGCCGGGCAGGGTGGCGGATATCAGTCGCTCACCGTTCACCGGCTGCTGAAGTCGAGCGATCCCGCGATTGCCAGCGCCGATGTGGTTCACGAGCGGATTCTGGCGGTGGTCGGTTCCCCGCAGGCGCCGCGCGTCATCGATGCGGGTTGCGGCCTCGGCGGCACGATCTTCTATCTCCACCGGAAGCTCGGCGGGGAGTATTACGGCCTGACCGTCAGCCCGACGCAGCGCGCTCATGCCGAGAGCGAGGCGAGGCGGCGTGGCGTCGTTTCCGCATGCCGTTTCCACCTGCGGTCGTACGACGACGACCCTGGCGGCATCCTGCCTGGCGGCGCCGATCTCGTCGTGGCGATTGAATCGCTCGCCCATTCGCCAGACCCGGTGCGCAGCATCGCCAACCTCGCCCGCGCGCTGCGCATCGGTGGACTGCTGGTGGTGGTGGACGACGTGCCGGACGACGGGCTGGTCCTGGCGGACGACGACTTCGCGGCTTTTCGGGCCGGGTGGCGTTGCCCGGGCATCGCGCGCTTCGGCGTCCTCCTCGAGGCGCTTTCAGAAGCCGGCCTGACCGTGGAAACCGAGCACGACCTGACGCCGCTCGTCACCCTGCGCGATCCTCGGGCGCTCGAACGGCTGACGAAGAGCAACCGCCGATGGCGAACGTGGGCGGGTTGGACGGGAGCGGGCGAGTTGATCGATGCGCTGTATGGCGGGCTGATGCTCGAACGGCTCTACCGGCGCGGACTCATGCGGTACCGCCTGGTGGCGGCGAGGCGGACGGCAGCATCCGGCTGAGAACGGCGTCACGGCGAACGAGATGGTGATAGAGCACGCCGGCCAGGTGGACGGCGAAGAGTGCAGCGAGCACGAACGCGAGGCTTTCGTGGACTCCCTGCAGCCGCTCAGCCAGTTCGCGATCTTCAGAAACCGGCGCCGGCAGCGGCAGCAGCCCGAGGTAGACCACTGGAAAGCCGAAGGCTGTGCTCATCAGCCAGCCGACGATCGGCTGCGCGACCAGGACCAGATACATCGCCACGTAGACGATGCCGGCCGCGATCTTCTCCGAGGCCGGCACGTCGAGCGGCGGCGGCCGGTGCGTCAGCCGCCACACCAGGCGCAGCGCGGTCAGCGCAAAGACGGTAATGCCCGCCCATTCGTGCCAGCTGAAGACGCGGATCTTCTGTTCGTCAGGCACCCAACGCGTCATCGAGATGCCGAGCCCGAACAGCACGAGCAGCAGTACGGCAGTCGCCCAGTGCAGAGCTCGCGCGAGCGGCGTGTACGTCACGACCCTAATTTAGTCGACTCGTTGCGAATAAACCAAGAGCAGTCGACAGTCGCCTGACGACTATTTGGCCGGGGTCGCCACCGGCTTTCCCTTCTCGATGATGTAGGTCGCCAGCACCTTGGCCCCGCCGCTGCTCTTGTTGGTTGCGTTGTGAATGGCCCCGGCGGGGATGATGAAGTACCTGACCCGCCTTCAACGTGGACGCGGGCTTCCCGTCGATCTCGACCAGCACCGCGCCTTCCAGCACGTAGCCGACTTCCTCGCCCGGATGGGTGTGCCGGCCAGCGGAGACGCCGGCAGGGATCTCGGCGATCGCCTGTACCACTTCGCGCCCCGGGGCCGACAGATCGGCGCGCTGCAGTTCCGTCCGCTTGAATGTCGGCTGCTGCGCCGCCGCCGCGACCGTGATGGCCATGAGCGCCGCGGCCGTGGCCACGGCGTGTACTCTCTTCCTTCTCATCGAAAACCTCCGCCGGTTATCTGCTGCCTTCTTCTGACCGTGCCGCGGTCAGCATGTTCATCAGCCCGTAACCATGATGGGTTCCAGAGTGTACACTCCGCGCGCGAAAAAAGCCGCACGGTTGTTCTTTATGGCGGCGGCCTGCGACCCGTCATGACGGGTTTGTCAGCGTGCCTGCAGTTTCGTCGCTGAATCCGTGCGCTCTGCGCGGAATTGCGTATGGATCAGGGGTCCGTGCCTTGCACACGCCCCTGCATGGATCACGACGCACCAGTCGACTACTACGACGTGCTGCAGGTGGGCGTCAGCGCGGAACCTGACACGATCCACCGCGTCTACCGCCTGTTGGCGCAGCGCTTTCACCCCGACAACAAGGACACCGGCAACCCGGCGCGGTTCCGCGAGATCGCCGAGGCCTATGCGGAGCTGGGCGATCCGGAAAAGCGCGCCCGCTACGACGTGGTCCACGATCGCCAGCAGAAGGAGCGGTGGCGGCTGGTCGAGACCGGCTCGAACGCCGATCATGATTTCGATCTCGAGCAGCGGGTACGGCTGACAGTGCTCGAGGTGCTGTACACCAAGCGGCGGACCGATCCGCACGGCGACGGCCTGTCGCCGCTCGACCTGGAGAAGTTCACCGGCCGCGCCCGCGAGCAGCTCGAGTTCACGATGTGGTATCTCAGCAACCGCAAGTTCGTGCAGCGGTCGGACAGCTCGCTGTTCGTGATCACGGCCGACGGCGTTGATCACCTGGAGAAGAACTACGACGCCCACCCGCAGGCCCGGCGGCTGCGCGCGGTCAATTCGTAACTCGACATCGTGTAGGCGTCACGAACGACAAGCCAGCCTTTGACGTTCGCTGGATCCCGGCTCCCGGTTCGTGCTACCAGTGCGCATGCGCCTGCTCCTGATCAGCACTTCCACCCTGTACGGCGGCGGTTACCTGGATCACTGCGCGGCGGCGATAGACGGGCTTCTCCGTCCGGGCGTGTCGCGCGTGCTGTTCGTTCCCTACGCGCTGTTTGACCGCGACGCCTACGCCGGCCGTGCCCGCGATCGCTTCGCCCGGATGGGATTCGAGCTGGACTCGATTCACGAGGCCACCGGCCGCCCGGTCGCGGCCGTCGAACGAGCCGAGGCGATCTTCGTCGGCGGCGGCAATACGTTTCGCCTGCTCGACGCGCTCTGGCGGAACGACTTGATCGAGCCGATCGCCCGGCGCGTTCGCGCGGGCATGCCGTACATCGGGTCGAGCGCCGGGTCGAACGTCGCGTGCGTCACCATCAAGACGACCAACGACATGCCGATCGTCCAGCCGCCGACCTTTGACGCGCTGAACCTCGTGCCGTTCAACATCAACCCGCACTATCTCGAACCGGTGCCAGGCTCGACGCACATGGGGGAGACGCGCGAGGAGCGGATCGCGCAGTTTCACGAAGAGAACCTGCCACCGGTGGTCGGACTGCGGGAAGGCGCGTGGCTGATGGTCGACGACCGCGATGTGACGCTCGAAGGGCGAGCCGGCGCGCGGTTGTTCAGACGGGGACAGGCGCCGGAAGAATTCCTTCCGGGGGATCGGTTGCCGGTGTGAACGGCACAAGTAATTTGGAATTAGGAATTACCGAAGTGCGTAGGTCACCAGCGTGTCTGTGGCGACGATCGCAACGAACTGTTTGCCGCCGCCCGACGTGTAGGTGATCGGGTTCGCATTGCCGCGGCGGTCGAGGCGCGTGATCCACAGCTCCTTGCCGCTCGTCGTTTCGAGCGCGCGAAACCGATTGTCGTCGGTCGACGCTACGAACAACAGGCCGCCGGCGGTCGCGATCGGCCCGGCGAGCGCGGGCCGGCCCGTGACCTGCCGTCCCGCCGGCAGCTGATCGGTGATCCCGAGTGGGATCTGCCACGCGACGTCTCCAGTTGCCGTGTTGATCGCGGTGAGCCGTCCCCATGGCGGTTTCTGGCACGGCCAGGGCACCTCGGCACCCTGGACCCGGACGTCGAACGTGCCTCGACCCGGGGTTGTTTTCTCGTACGGAACGGTCGAACCCTGCTTCGATGGCTGCATCCCGCCGAGCGCGCCGACGTCCTGCGAGACGGCGAACACCAACCCGGTCTTCGGATCCGACGCGGTCCCGCCCCAGTTGGCGCCGCCGAGACCTCCCGGGAATACGAGCGACCACGGCGCGTTCTCGGCGCGGAGCTGCCAGGGGGTGAACGGTCCTTCGTTCCTCACTCCGCCCATCTTCTGCACCAGCTCGCTGCACGCCGCCGCGTGCTCGGGCGTCGTATCGGCCGCGGCGACGAGATCCTCGTTGCGATACGTGACGCGCCCAAGAGGCGGAGGCTTGACCGGGATCGGTTGTGTGGGAAATGCCTTCTCGCCGGGAACGTTGCTCGCCGCGACCTTCCGCTCCTCGACGCCGAACAGCGGTTCGCCAGTCTCGCGATTCAACAGATACAGGTAGCCCGACTTCGTCGTCAGCGCCAGCGCCGGCACCGGTTTGCCGTTTCGGACCACGTCGAAGAGTCCCGGCGGCGCCGGCGGATCGGCATCCCAGAGATCGTGGTGAATCGTCTGGAAATGCCATTTGTACTTCCCGGTCTGGAGGTCGACGGCAACGACGGAGTTGCCGAACAGGTTCGCGCCGCCGCGGTCGCCGCCCCAGGCGCCGGGAATCGGAGATGCCAGCGGAATGTACAGCGTGCCGCGCGTGGCGTCGACGGTGAAGTAGAACGGCCACGCGTTCGCGCCGAGGCGATCCTTCCAGCTGTCGCCTTCCCACGTGTCGTGGCCGACGTGGCCCGGCTGCGGCACCGAGCTGAACTCCCACCGCTTCGCGCCGGTGCGTGCGTCGTAGGCGCGCGCGTTGCCGATCCCGCCAGGTGTTCCTTGCGGCGTGTTCGCCCCGACGACGACGACGTGGTCGTGAACGAGCGGAACCGAGTTATACGGAATGCCGAGATCGACCTCGCCGTTGGTGCCGAACCCGGTCGATAGCGCCCCGCTGGCTGCGTCGATCGCGATCAGCCGGCGGCCGGCGGTGAACACGATACGCGCGCCGGTCGTGCCCTCGCCGGGCCAGTAGCCGACGCCCCGCCGCGACGGCGTGCCGCCGTTCACCACGTGACGCCATTTCTCGGTGCCGGTCGCCGCATCGAGCGCGACGATCCGATCCCCGGCAGGGACGTACATCACGCCACCGATCACGATCGGCGTGGCCTGCGAGTTGACGTTCGGCGCCCCCTCCGTCTGGAGGCGGTACGTCCAACTGCGAGCGAGACGCGCGACGTTCGCCGTGGTGATTTCCGCCAGCGGCGAGTGGCCGGTGCCGGCGGCGTCGCGGCGATACATCGGCCAGTCGCCCGGTAAAGCCGCATTCTGCGCGCCGACGGTCTCGAGCAACGCCAGCACGCACACGGCGCCGAGCGGAATCAAACGCGAACCTCTCATGAGAACTCCTGGCAGCGCGCGACAGAATACCCTACACTTGGGCGCTCCAACCCATCTTTAACGAGGAGGCTGCATGGTGAAGTGGATCGGCCTGGCCGCGGCGGCCCTGCTGGTCATCGGGCTCGTAGCGTTGCCGCGACTCGGCCGCGGGCCAGCGGCTGAGGCCCAGCCGGCCGGGACGGCCTCGGCCGGTGCCGGTCAGGTGCGCGCCTACTTCATTGCGGCCGACGAGGTCGTCTGGGACTACGCGTCGACCGGACGCAATCAGGTGACGGGCGAACCCTTCACCAATCCATTCGAGCGCCTGGTCGCTGTGCCGGGGAAAGGCGTCATCGGCAGCAAATACAAGAAGACGATCTACCGTGAGTACACGGATGCCACGTTCACGACGCTCAAGCCGCGATCGTCCGGCTGGGAGCACCTCGGCTTCATCGGCCCGTTGATCCGCGCCGAAGTCGGCGACACCATCAAGGTCGTCTTCAAGAACAACGGCAAGCACCCGTTCAGCATGCATCCGCACGGCGTGTTCTACGAGAAGGCGTCAGAGGGCGCGCAGTACGGTGACGGTACAACGATGAACCGCGGCGTTACCGCCCCGGGGGCGACACATGACTACGAATGGCAGGTGCCGGAGCGCGCCGGCCCGACCGAGCATGAAACCAGCTCGGCCATGTGGATGTACCACTCGCATGCCGACGAGAACCTGGACGTGAACGCGGGCTTGATCGGACCGATGGTCATTACTCGCCGTGGCGCCGCGAAGCCGGACGGCTCGCCCAAGGACGTCGACCGCGAGTTCGTGATCGGCTTCATCGAGATGGACGAGAATCTCAGCTGGCACTTCGACGAGTCGATCGCGATGGCGGTCGAGCCGAAATCAGTGCGGAAGGTCGAAAATTTCGCCGAGCCCGATTACCTGGTGAACCTGAAGGAGAGCCTGAACGGGTTCATCTACGGCCACCTGCCCTCGCCGACGATGAAGAAAGGGGAGCGCGTGCGCTGGTATCTCTTCGGGTCGACGAACTTCGAAGTCCACGCGCCCCATTGGCACGGCAACACGGTGATCGCCAACCACATGCGCACCGACGTCCTCGGCTTGCTGCCGATGGGGATGCTCGTCGCGGACATGGTGCCCGATGCCGCCGGGACCTGGCTGTTCCACTGCCACACGGGCCCGCACCTGCTCGCCGGGATGGTCGGCAAGTACGTTGTGCAGGATTCCTCGACCGCCTCGCCGACTGCCACGGGAGGGCTGAACTGAGCGACGTCGCCAGGTTCCTGGGGCAGGCGATCGACGGCACGCCGTTCCATCGGGCGGCTCTCTACCTGCTGTCCAACGTGCCGGGCGCTCCGCCGATCGTGCAGACTGTTCATCTGCTCGGCATCTCCGTCGTCATGGGTTCGGCAGTCCTCATCAACCTGCGCGTGCTCGGCGTGGCGCTGCGGGGACAGTCCACCGACGATCTGATTCGGCGCCTGGCGCCGTGGACCTGGGGCGCGCTGCCGATGCTCGCGCTGTCCGGGCTGGTGTTCATCGTCGCCCAGCCCTATCGATACTTCGACAACCCGATCTTCCGTCTCAAGTTCGCGTTGATGGTGCCGGCCATCGCGACGACGCTGGCGTTTCATCGACGGCCCGACGCCCGTGGACGGTTGGCGACCATTCTCGGCGCCCTGTCGCTGTGTCTCTGGATAGGCGTGGCGATGGCCGGGCGCTGGATCGCCTACGTGGACTACTTGCTACCCGTGGAGTGATGCGTGCTCGCTGAACTCTGGGCGGCGCTCGAGACGCTGCCGATCGCCGAGCAGATCGGGGCGACGTGGTGGTTTCCCCTGCTCGAGTCGTTTCATGTGGTCTCGTCAACATTTATCGTCGGATCGATCCTGATGGTGGATCTCCGCCTGTTGAATCTCGCCGGGACCCGGTACCCGGTTACCCGGATCATTCGCGAAGTGATCCCCTGGACCTATGCGGCGAGCGCGGTCTCGGTGGTCACCGGCGTCGGCATGTTCGTGACGCGCGCCAGCCGCTACGCCGAGATCCCCGCTTTTCAAATCAAGATGGCGCTGCTCGTCCTCGCCGCGATCAACATGGCCGTCTTCCATCTCGTGTCTGCCCGCGGCATCGCGTCGTGGGACACGGCGGCGCCGACGACGGTCGCCGCCAGGTTCGCGGGCGCCTGCTCGTTGCTGCTGTGGATCGGCATCATGTTGTCAGGCCGGTGGGTGGGACATGTGCTGTGACACGGTACGAGCGCCTGCGGCCATGCCGAGCCGAGGACAAGCGAATCCGAGGCGAGGCATCAGCGTAAGTTCGCGGCGGGGGTGGGGCCCCGCCGCCATTGGAAAAAAGCAAGGCAGGCAAGTGGCGGCTGAAATGCATCCGCGGGTGTCAAACCCTGTATGCGACTGCCTGCGCTGCTGGCCGCTTGCATTCTTGTAATTCCCGCCTACACAACTGCACAGACGGCTGCCGCAGACGGCGTCCTGGCCCTGATTGACGACGACCCGTCTGCCACGATTCGCATCCTCAGCCCGCTGGTCGAAGGGCGTGCCGAACCTGATCCTCTCGCAGCCTTTTTTCTCGCGCTTGCGTATCAATTCGGTGGCCGAGGTCCCTCCGATCCGATGCGCAGCTGCGGCCTGCTGATGAAGGCTGAGACACCGTCGAGTCCCTTGATGCGGCAGGCGGAACTGCTGGCGAGGCAGTTACACATGAACTCCGGGCTCGCACGCAACCAGTGCGAGATCGCTGCGACGCGTGGCTGGGGCGAGCCGGCGTGGACGACATTCACGCTGTCGCCGGGGCATCGTGTGCGCATCGACCGTGATGGCTTTTCAGTCGAGCATCAAGGCGCATCGAAGCTGACGCCGGGAGGGTGGGGCGGCGGTGGCTGGCAGTTTCTGCCTATCCGTCTGACCGAAGTAGAAATCCCGCCGCCCGGTCAGTCGCAACGGTACTTCATCGAGTTCTTCGTCTGGGCTCCGCACACGCCCGTCGACGCGCCGCAATGGAGCCTTCTCTGGTTTGCGTACGAGGTGGTCGGCGCCGACGTGATCCGCTTGCCCGGCGATGGCGGAGTCGCCACCACGGTCGGTGCGTCGCCGCCGCCTTCGTTCCCGGTCGACGAATTTGCTCGCCTGTTGGCTGCCGCCAACGGGGATGTCGAACGGGTCGTCATCGGCGCCGATGCCAGGAGGGTTCCGCTTCCCGCCCGGAGCGTCCAATGAAACACCCGCTGGTGCCGGCGTTCGCTCTCGGCGTGATGCTTGTCGTGCCGGCCGGCGCGAGCGGACAGACTGGCGGAACGAACGAGGGCGTCGCGGCGTTCGTCCGCGGCGACTATGCGCGAGCGGTCGAGATTCTGAAGCCGGCGGCCGAGCGATGGCATCTGCCACACGACAACATCGCGGCCTTCTTCATGGCGATGATGTACGACAACGGGCTGGGCGTCGCGCCCGATCCGGTGCGTGCATGCGCGCTGCTCCTTCGCACGGCCTTCCCCTTCGGAGATGGACCTCGGCCGGGGCGCGCCTTGATCTTCGCGGCGCAGACGCTCGCCGACGATTACAACTCGCGTCTTGCGCCTGAGCAGATGCAACGATGTATGTCCTACGTGGACGTCGGTTTCGATAGCGACTTCCAACCCGTCACCTTCTCGCTTGCGCCTGGCCACTGGATCAGACTGGAGGACTCGTGGCCGGAACAGCGTGGTATCTCGGCTCGCATCGAGTACGACGGCAAGGAAACCCGCGTCGAAGTGCCGGTACCTCGGATAACCGGCAGCCGGTTGCTGCCCCTCACCGTGACGGAATTGACGTCGCTGCGGCCACGCCCGGAGGCGCGCCACTTTCTCGAAGCATTTCTCCTTGTGCCGTTCCAGGTGAACCGTTGGACACTGATGTGGTTCGTCGGTGAGATCGTCCGCGATACGCTCGTGGAGGTCACGATCGAGGAAGTCGGGAACTTTGACGGAGATCACCATCCAAGCCTCGACGCCGCCGACCTGCGACGCCTTGCCACGGTGCGTGTGAATGCGGACGGAGATGCCGAATGGGTCGTGCTGAACGGCACCGATCAGCGCGGCGACGTGATCGAAACGGATGCCGAGCGGCAGGAACTCGCCGCAGAAAAGCGCGCGCGAGACGCGGCTGATCAGAAGGTCGACTGGTCGCTGCGCCGACCAATCGAGCGCGCCCCGTCGTTTGCGTACGCCGCGTCCGGGAGTTGCTTCGGTTCGCTGGCGTACGGCTGGTCCACCGACCGGGCCGAGGCGATCGCGCTCCGCCTCGGCCCGGCCGCCTTCCAAGGTGGTTCTTCCAGGTCGACATTCACTATTGGCCAGTCACCTGGATTCGAGGCGGTTGCACACGTGTCCGACCGGCGGCGGCGGGACTGGCCGTTTTGCAG
This sequence comes from uncultured Acidobacteriota bacterium, assembly GCA_963825245.1. Lineage (GTDB taxonomy): Bacteria > Acidobacteriota > Vicinamibacteria > Vicinamibacterales > CAVVIG01 > CAVREM01. The sequence continues at coordinate 1,113,068 of CAWGSJ010000001.1, read as the reverse complement.
CGACGTCCATCTAGTCGGCGATGAAGGCGAGCAATGGCAGGCGGTGGCCGGAACGATCGCGGTCGAGCTGTCGCCGGTGTTTCGGGTCCGCGAACCCGAAACCTATCGCGCGACGATTCGATTGACGGGTGCCGAATTCGTCAGCGCGACTGGCGCGCGGGTACGCCAGTCGCAGCCGATTACTTTGTCTGCACTCGTGCGGTTGCCGCAACACTGAGAAGGCGCCTGCAGCATCAGCGTTAGTTCGCGCTGGGGGTGGGGCCCCAGCGCCTGTGGAAAAAGTAGACGAGACGGTGTTGTAGCTAGATCGCCGGCGACCATAAAAGGGTCGCCCTACTGGCGAGACGCGCTGGTCGTCTTGGTCGCCCCCTCGCGCTCGACCGCCCGGGCGCCCTGCAGCAGGTTCGTCATCCCGTAGTTCGCCTCGTGGCAGGCGTACTCGAAGATCTGGTCGTCGCTGCGGCGCAGCGGGATCTCCACAGTCCACGGACGCACCCACGTCGTCGGATCGGTCGCCGTGAACTGATAAACGAGCGTGTTGTTGTCGCTCCGGGTGAAGCGCTCGATCAGGTGCAGGTTCGGGCTCGAACCGCGGAACGACGTCTCGCCCTTGAACCCTTTCGTCTCGACGACGAGCGTGTCGCCTTCCCAGCGGCCGTGTGACGTGCCGACCCACTGCGGCAGGTTCAGGAACGGGCGGCTGTCCATCGGGATGATCCGCGCGGTATGCACCATCTCGTTCATGAGCATCACGTGCTTCGGCGTCTGGACGATCTGGATGTTCATGTTGTACCCGCCCGGCGCGAACGGCGGCCCGGCGTTGAAGCCGAGCAGGCAGCGCTCGCCGACTGAACGATCTTCGGGGCCCTCGGCCAGCCGTTCGCGCGCCGCATCGAGCTTCTCCACGCGGGCGCGCGCCGCCGGCGTCATCGCGGGGATCCGGCCGTCAGGCGGATCGATGACCAGCGAGGTGCGCCGGCTGCCGATCACCTTCGTGCCGCGGTCCCACCAGAAGTCGTTGTAGGCGAGCGCCACGTCTGCGGTCACCTCGGTACCGTTTACCTGGCCGCGCGACGTCTTCTTGCTCTCGTCGCGGTTGGCGTCAGCGTTGCGCTGTTCCGTGATCCGCTTCTCGTAATCGGCCGCTTCCTTCTCGGTGAGGAACGGCTTGTTGGCGAACTCCGCCGGGCGCTCCATCGGCGTCACGGTGCGGAAGTCCCAGATGCCCTGCAGGTCCGGTTTGCCGTCGGGCGTGCGCGGAACGGGCGTGCTCACCGCGCCGGTCGACGGGCGCGGGGGTGACTGGCCGGACAGGGCGACCGTCGACAGAAGGGCGACGCCCAACACGCTGACTCCTGTGACGATGCGTTTCCGCATGCAAGCCCTCCTGGCAGTCGGTCTCCGACTCCTGGCGATTATACGGCGCCCGAGCGCCCGGCGGCGTGGAACGAAGCGTGAATAGCAGAGCAGCCTTCCCGGGCAACCGGCACGAAACTCGCGCTTTTTGCCAAGGAGTCGCGCATGTTCTGTCTCAGCGTGGTGGATCACATCCGTCTTGATTTCGGGCAGGTCGCGCAGAATTACACGGTCCACGCCGAAGCCGCGGAGCGTCTCGCGGGCTATGTCCTCAAGGTCCGCATCACGATTCTGGCGCTGCTGGGGATGACCGTGATCGCCGCCGTCGCGGCGATCGTTCAGCCCACCTGGAACTTCGACGTCTCTGTCGCGATCGCGTCGTCGCTCGCGTTGGCGGCGTACGTGGCGCAGGCGGCGTTGGGGCTGGAAACGCGCGTGCAGGCGCACCGGACCTGCGGACACCGGCTGTGGGTGATCGCCGAAGCCTACCGATCGCTGCTGACGGAGCTGCAGGACGGCCTGATCGATCCGTCGGTGCTCCTGCGGCGGCGCGATCAGCTCATCGAGCGCGTGCATGCCGCCTACGATCAGGCGTTCCCTGCCGACCAGCGCGCCTTCGAAAGCGTCAGGTTGAACGGCGGCAGCGGCCTGACCGACGAGGCGATCGATCGGTGGCTGCCCGAGTCGCTTCGCCGATCAACGCGCGCGGCGTAGTTGGAGATCGTCTGAAATTTACAATTTACAATTCCAAATTGTAAATTTCGGAGTTACATCACGGGGCGCGCGCGGCGGAGGATGTCGTTGCGATCGAGGCGGGCGAGCGAGGGGAGTGCTTTTTCCATGGCCGTCATGCTCGCGGCCACGGCCTTTCGCACCGCTCGCGTGATCGGCTCGCGCGTCAACTCCAGCACGTAGTGGTGGCCGGCCCACAGCGGCTCGTTCAGGATAGGTAACCGCCAGTCGAACGTCCGATTCCTGCCAACGATCACCCATCCGCGTCCAGCAGGCACCGGGCTCTTGATCGACGGGCACGCGCGCGCGGCGCCCGCTTCGAGATCTTCGACCAGCTTCAGCACGAAGAACTGCCGCAGCGCATCGCCGCCTTCAATGCCTGAGAACGCGTGATGCGAGGCGAGCTGCGTATCAAGCGCGCCGTACGCGTTGCCGTTCAGAAGAACCGTGGGGACGGCGACGAGGCGCCGCAGCAGGATCGTATCGCGCGGAAGACCGTCCGAGTACGCGAGGTCGCCCAGGTGCTTCAAGTACCGATGCGCCTCGGCCCGGACGATTTCGACGACCGTGTCGTCGCCGGCCGCCGCGGTCAGCGCGCGCCACAGGCGTCGCCGCGCGGCCCACTGCCGGCCGAAGAACGCGAAGCGAATCGTCTCGGCGAGCTCGTCGACGGTGGCGCGCCCCTGTTCGGTCTGCGCCCAGCGCGAGAACGGCGCGCGGCCGATCCGGCCGGTGTAGATGAAGCGCTGGCGCGAGTAGCGAACCCAAACGGACATGACGCTATCCAGATTGGAAAGAGCCGGACCCGCACGTCCGGCCGAAGCCCGTCGGCCCGATTGCAAGCCGCGGTCCGGCCCGGCCGCCGCAAAACGCGCCAGACCCTTTCAGTTCCGCATCGGTCGGGGCGACGAAACTGAACGAAGTCTGACAAGCCTGTGAGAGGGCGTTACTGGTGCGAGGCTGCCGCGGTGACGACGTTGAGCCGGTAGAAGAGCGCTTCAGACAAGCCGCCCTCGCCGACCAGAGGGAAGAGCGGCAAGGGCGCGACGGTGATCACCTGCACATGACCACCCTGCGTGTCGAGCCAATCGAACAGCATGCGCTGCGCGTCCATGTCGGAATCAGCCACATCGCGCAGGACCACTGTCCCGGCGTCGGGCATCAGCGTGACGCGTTTCGCACTGACCTCGTGCACTGGCGCGCGGCATTGAGAGAGAAGGTTCGGCAGCAGGCTGGCGGCGGAGGGTCCAACGAGCAGGATGTTCGGGCGCCAGCCCCGCAATGGAATCAGATCATCGTCGCGTAGCATGCAACGAACTGTGGCAAGCGCTGTACCGTCGAATCGCTTCGCGTGATGGAGTTTTTCGAGGAATTGCCGCCCCTGGACCAGCCGCCGCCGGACACGATTGTCGGATCTGACGGGATTGGCGACTGAATTGTCTGATGCTCAGCGTTCGGTGCGGAACGCTTCGAGACCTTCAAGACGAACGCCTTCAGGGTCGGCGCCTTCGGATCCGCCGGTCTGGCCCCGTTGCCGGAGGATGTGCAGGACCGAAGCCGTGGGCACGTCGTCCGCGTCGTCGACTGGGTGCTCTGCCTCGATGAGGTCGCCGACCGCGTTCAGGAACCCGCAGAACAGCCCTACACACGCCGCCAGGTCGAGGCTCGAGACGGGCCGAACCCCAGCCGCCATCGCCGTGACCAACGCGCTCGTCAACGCGCCGTTCGCGACCATCGAGGTGATGACGAAGCCGCGATTGGCCCGATCCCACATCTGTCATCTTTTCGGATGGAGGGGCCAGAAGTCTTAACGCCGGGTCTGACGGGTCTGGCCAACCGCAAAGATGTTGGCCGCGCCTCTGACGTACATCGAGCGCTCGGAAAGCGCTGGCGTGGCCATCAACGTCTCGCCCATGGAGTTCGTCGCCAGGTGCTCGAACGTCCGGCCGGCTCGAACGACGATCATCTCGCCGTCCTCGCTCGACAGATAGATCTTTCCGTCGGCGGCGACGGGGGATGCACTGTAGCCGCTGCCGATGTACGGCAGACGCTGCCGGTAGATCTCGTCGCCGGTCTTCAGGTCGTAGGCGTCGAGGATGCCGTTGTTGGCGAGGACGTAGAGCAGGTCTCCATAGATCAAGGGCGTCGGCATGTAGGAGCCCCGGTTGGTCCGGCTCCAGACAACGGCCTGGTTGGCGGACGCGCCTTCCGGCGGCGTGATGTCGCCGCGCGCGCCGGATCGGACGGCGAAGATGGGCCGCTCAGGTGCACGCCCGCTCGCGATCACCCACAGACCGCCGCCGAACACCGGCGTCGGCGCGGTGATTTTCGAGCTTTGTCCGATCCGCCACAGCTCCCGGCCGGTCCGCGGATCGTAGCCGCGAATGTAATTCGAGGCGTTGGTCACCAGCTCGGGGCCGGCATTCGTCGCCGCGACGTTGGGTGTCCCCCAGGACGGCAGTTCCTGACGGGCCGTTTTCCACACGGTGGCGCCGGTCTCGACATCGAGGGCCAGGACGAATGAGTCTGCCTGGGTGTCGCACTGCAGGATGACCAGGTTGTTCCAGATGATCGGTGAGCTGGCCGGTCCCCATTCGTACGTCGGAATGTCGTAGGCGCCGATGTCGAGGCGCCCGAGATCGACGCTCCACAAGGGGGAGCCGTCCACTCTGGACGCGTAGACGCCTTGCGATCCGAACCAGGCCACGACGATCCGGCCGTCTGTGGCGGGCGTGGAACTGGCGTATGTCGACTTGATGTGCCGCTTGTTGCGTGGCTCGCCCTCGTAAGCGACCCGCTCCCACAGCACTCGGCCGGTCCGCTTGTCGAGCGCGTAAACCATCCAGCGATGTGACGATCGGTCATCCGAGGCATCACCGTCGCCGTACAACCCGGGCTTGAATGTCGCATCGCCGCGGCTGCTGATCGCGGTGGTGACGAACAGCCGATCGCCCCAGACGATAGGACTCGAATGTGCGAGGCCGGGAATCGCTGTGCGCCAGACAATGTTCCGGCCCGATGGACCGTCCCACGAGTCTGGCAAGCTCTGTCCCTCGGCGATGCCGGCCGCCTGAGCGCCTCGGAACGACGGCCAGCTGCCCTGCGGGCTCGAGGAGGGCGGCAAAGCGAGCCGCTTTTCCGGTCGCGTCACGACGAGGCGGCGTTCGGGGATCGGATCGACTTCTCCCGCGGGACGCCACGTGCTTCGATCCAGGATCATCAGGCGGTCGACGCACGCATCGTCGACGGCGTCGAACGTCACGCGCCGATTGGCCACGCGAAACCGGTAACGACCCGGCGCTGCGCACTCCGGCGGCCCGCCTGACGTCTGCAGCGCAATCTCGCTTGCCGATGCCGTCCAGCTGCCCTTGAATTCGGGCCATCCCGGAGCATTCGGTCCGCCCCGCAGCGCGAACGAGCCGTCTGCGCCGAGCACCGCCGTGAATCCGCCGAAGACCAATGGACCGGGGGGAAGCTGGGAAACTTGAGGCGCGCCCGATGCGGGCATACCGAGGGCGAGGAGCAAGACGTACCGAGCCGTCCGCGATCGAATGCTCACCCTGAGACGCCTTCAGCGATTGATCATCGCGTCAGCCGGTCCACCTTCGCGCCGATCACGGCAAGGCCCTCGGCTACCAACCGGATGTCGTCGCGGAGGCTTTCGAACAGGACGTCAGAATGCCGGCGGGTGTCAACAATCTCGCCGCGCAGTTGTTGGGCCATGTCGTCGATACGCGCCGTGAGTCGTTGTTCCGTGTCCTCGATACGGGCCGTCAGGCGTGGCTCGGTGTCGTCGATGCGGGCCGTCAGGCGTAGCTCGGTGTCGTCGATGCGGGCCGTCAGGCGTAGCTCGGTGTCGTCGATGCGGGCCGTCAGGCGTAGCTCGGTGTCGTCGATGCGGGCCGTCAGCCGCTGCTCGAGATCGTCGATGCGCGCCCCAAGGGCTGCTTCAACTCCTCGAATGTCGCCTCGAAGCGCGATGGCTTCACTGGTCCAGGGGTCCATGCCGACGTTGCAAATCGTAGCATCGTCGAACGCATCACTCGACCGGGATTCGCTCGACCTGTCGATCTTGTGCAATCGCGCTGGCTACGCGCGGTGTCGCGTCAACAGCGCCGATGTCGATTCGCACTCCTCGCATCGCATGAAACGCAGTGCGGACTCCGGCGGTTGCCCCACTACGCGAACGCGATGGCAGCCGCACTTCGGGCATTGCGGGGTCAGATCGACGTCGAACGCGCAGGCGTTCGACCGGTCACCGGCGGTCGAGGTCATGGTTCCATGACAGTCCATGATCCGTGCCGCGCAAAGTCTCACTAAACGCCCTCGAATCCGTTCCTTGCCCAGTTCTGCATGTTCCGTTTCGAAGCAAGCCAGGATCGCGATAGGGCACAACTCCGCAGGTTTGCCTCGTATTCCCGCGAGGCCCCAGCGAACAAACCGGCGTCTAACCTCGCAATGCATCACCGGCAGGTCGACATCGGGGACGTCGAGCTCGCTCATGCGTTTTGCTTCCCGGGCAAAGTTCGTCCGGGACAGGCTCATCGCGATGTTTTGTCCCCCTGGCTCCCCGGCCGCTTATCGGGCCCGCATTGAGCACACCCTCGCCGACCGTGTTCTTTGGGCTCGAGTTCTTCGGACGGTTCGCGCCGAAGCCACTGGTGTGCGGAGCTCGCTGGCGGCGCTGCGCCGCGAGTGTCCCGAACTCCCTCCGGTTCCCGTCCATGTCCTGACCGCTGGAACGGCCAGGTCAGTGCAGCGGGTTCACGAGGCCTGGAAGGCGGCGGCGAGCCGCGCTCCAAATGCCCGTTACACACACGTGCCTGAAAGCGGGCACTACATGCCCGTCGAGGCTCACACAGTCGTGGTTACCGCGATCCTGGAGATGCTCGAGTCGATCGCGCCCGGCTCGCGACGATGACGGTTTGAAGCTGGGCGAAACGCCAGGACTGATCCATTTGAGTCCGCAGCCGATAAAGCAGACGACGGTGAAGATGCTCATTGTTGCGACGGGTTTCCTGCTCGTCTGCTCGCCTAGCGCCTACGGCCAGCCGATCCCCGGAAGTCCTGTCGCCGTCGTCGTCGCAGAAGCAGAGCGGCAGTTGCGTTCTGACGACGCGAGGGAAGTTGCCGGGGGCGCCGTCGTGTCGGCCCAGTATCACGTCCTGGCGCTTCGTCCGTTGATTGAAGCGGCGCTGACGCGGACGTATGACGCCAGCGGGCCATCCGCGTGGGCACTTGAACAAGCGCTGCTCGATGCCCTGGTGCAGCTCGATGCGCGCCTCCCGGCGGCTGCCGTACTTCAATCGGTGGCCGGTTGAGTCGCTGATTCTGCTTGCAAACGCATCGGAGGGTCGCGACGCCGCGCTGCTGCCATTGGTCAGTTCGACTGGCGGCCTGGCCTGGAACGCCGTGGCCAACCTGCTGCTACAGGCGAGGGCGCCCGGGTTCGCGTTCCGGCTCTTCGATGGTCTTCGTCTGAAACCGACCGTCCAGGTGATCGACACACCCAATTCCACCGGCGCCCTCGACGGCAATGCAGTGGGATCGGTCACGGAACGTGGGGGAGTCGTGCTCGCTGCGTCAGGCATGCCGTCCATCCCTATTACTTGTTCGCCGTGGAACAACCGGGCGCGACCGTTCTGGCCTCCGGCCCGGTGACCGTGTACTACGTGCGACGAGTATCTCCACCCCCGCCAACCGTTCAATCGCCAGGTGAGCTCGATGCATTTCGTCCAACCGACTTCGAGCGCGTTCGCTACATCAACGCCCTTGTGAAGCGAAGTGTTTCGACATCGCGGCTGTACGCGACCAACTTCGCAGAGATCAAATGGACGAATCTCGAGGGATTCCTCGCGGGTATCGACGAGCACCGGCGCCCCGTCGAGCAGACGCTCCGGTCCACTGCCGCCCTTCTCGTCCGTAGCGGCGACATGGCGGACGAGGAGGCCCGGCGGCTGACGCCAGAAATTGAGGTCACGGTGATCGACCGCCGAACGCAGTCCTTCGAGCCATTGCCTGCGATTCAGTAGCGTTCACCCAACCGGTTTGAGCTCGCCTGATCAAGAATAGCGACCACAGTCGAGGATCAGTGTGTTCGACGAAAGGACGTGAACCATGTGGCGCGGCATCGTGATCGGCATCTGCCTGGCATTGGGAGTCGTCAGTGGCGCCGCGGGGCAGGCGCAGCGCCCCCCGGCGACACTCGATGATCTCGTGACCGAGGTGCGGGCCATGCGCGGCGAGATGAACCGTGCCGCCTCGGCGAGCATCCGGGCACAACTGCTCACCGCCCGGATGACGCTGCAGGAACTGCGCCTGAGCACTGCCGCACAGCAGCTGGCGAACGTGCGCCAGCAGCTCGCGGATTCGCGAATCAGGCTGGCGCCGTCGACCGACCAAATCAGACCGGCGATGGAGACGAACAGCCAGATTCTGGCCCCGCTGCGCTACACGGTGCAGCAGGAACAGCGGCGTACGCAGGAATTGCGGAATGAGGAGGCGGAGCTCATGCGCCTAGTCGAGTCGGAAGAGGGACGGTGGACCGATTTCAACGCCCGGCTCGACGAGCTGGAGCGGGCGCTTTCGCAGGGGCGGGAGCGGTAACGAAGGCTCTGTCGTTGGAGGTCGATGATGCGGGTTGGTCTCGTGGCATCGATGGGTGCGGCAGTCGTCCTGCTAGGCGGTTCGAAGGCGATCGCGCAGGAACACGGACAGTTCGGCTTGACGATGGGCTATCCGGCGGCGATCGGCGTCGTCTGGCACGCCATCGAGCGGGTCGGGATTAAGGGGGAATTCACCTTCGCGCTCAGCTCGTCGGAGATCGATACAAGCCTGCCTCTGTCAGGATCAGGGCGAGAGACGCACACCGACTCCTTCGGCGTCGGCATCGCGGGGCTGTTCTTCGTCAGCAGGAACGACAACGTCAGCACGTACTTCAGCCCTCGATTCGCGTACGCCAAGATCACAGCGGAGTCTGAAGGCCCCGACTTTTCCATCAGCCTGCCGGGGCCCCTTCCCATTCCCATACCGAGCCTGGACATCCGCAGCGAATTATCGACTTATTCGTTCGCGGGATCGTTCGGCGCCCAGTATTCGCCGAACCGGCGGTTCAGCGTTTTCGGCGAGCTCGGACTCAACTATGCCTCGCAGCAGACCGAATCGTCGCCTTTGTCCTTTGCCGAGACTGAAGGTTCTGCGTTCGGCGTCCGGTCGGCGGTGGGCGTCATCTTGTACATTCAACTGACGCCGCTTACTCGCGGCCGTGGACCTCGACGTGGACGTTCGGCGGCTTCAAGGCGATCGATACGAGTGTGCTGACGATGCTGACGACGAGGCCGCCGAAGAACGCTGCCCAGAAGCCGGTGACGTGAAAGCCGAGGTCGAGCGACTGCGAGACGGAGCTCGTCAGCCAGAGCATCAGTCCATTGACGACCAGCGCGAACAGGCCAAGGGTCAGGAGAATCAGCGGACAGGTGAGCAGCTTGATCAGCGGGCGCAGCGTGGCATTGATCACGGCGAGTATCAATGACACACCCAGAAAAGGCAGCCAGCCACCTTCGTACGTCACCCCCGGGACGATTCTTGTGGCCACCCACAGGGCCGCGGCGATGGTGAGGAGTCGAATCAGAAATCGCATATGAGCTACTGACGTAATGGCTCGATGGCTCCCTGCAGGACGAATGGACCCCAATAGTACGGGTCGTCCGGATACTGCCGCCTGATCGCTTGCTGCGCCTCCTGAAGGGCCTCGGCCCGTCCCATCTTTCGCTCGATGAGGTTCTGATAGAAGGCGCACATCAACTCGTTCGTCGACTTGTCGTCCACTGACCACAGGCTCGTCACGACGGTTTCCGCACCGGCGATCATGAAGCTGCTTCTCAACCCCAGCACGCCTTCGCCGATGCCAATCACGCCGAGGCCGGTCTCGCACGCCGACAGGACGGTGAGCTTGTTGGCCGCGAGATCCAGTGCCGCGATGTCCTCTGCGTTCGCGAGCCCGTTTCCCGCCGTTTCGGGTATCGGATAACCATCGAGCCAGCTGTTGACGCCGGCGACGGCCAGGACCGAGCGGAGCGCCTGGTCCGGCAGTTGGCGATCCGACAGTCGTCCGAGGCCTTGCGTGAACACGGCGAGGCCGGCGATCTGAAAACGCAGCTCCCCCGGATCACGCCATACGAGCGAATTGATCCGACCGAGTTCGGCAATATCCTGCCGGGCGGGCAGCAGCATGCCGTGCGTCGCGAGGTGCAGGATCTCCGGCGACCGGCATGCCGTGAGCGCCGACTTGGTGGCCTGCGTGTCGGTGATGGGTGTGACGCCCAGGAGGGCGCCGATCGCTTGACCTTCCTGGGCGGCCCACTCCAGCTGATCGAAGCGGAAGGTGCCTTCGCCGAACAGGCCCGGCCAGTCGTACGCCGGGTTGGAGAAGACGATGGGGCTGCCCGGCGCGCCCGGGGCGTCGTCGGCGCCAAACAGATCGCGCGCGGTGTGGAGGTAGCTGAGCAGCCACCGATCCATGACGTAGCCGGCGTCGTCCACTGGGAGCGTTGAAAATGGCAGGCGATCGAGGAGGCCATCCGTCACGAGCAACAGGTGCTTCGCGCGGCTCGTCCAGGGTTGCAGCGGATCGAGCAGCAACGTCCGAAGCGTGTGCCCAAGCTCGCGCGCCCTGACCGGATCCCTCTTGACGTCGTCCACGTTCGCGGAGTCGGCGCTCTTGCTGCGTCCCGACAACAGGGAGAGGTAGTCGAGCAGCGTATCCTCGACTGCTGCGCATTCGCAAAGTGGGATGATGCTGGCCCGGTCGGGTCGATTCTCAGGCAGCACCAACGCGACGTACGCCGCGACGATCGGACCTTCATCGACCGGCCACGTACAGCGCCAATACTCGATCAGCAACGCGTCGGATGGCACCCGCGACGCCAGCTCCGCGCAGTCGGCTGGGCGCGACACGAAGCGGTTGATCTGCGGCTCGAGCCGGTCGAGCAGTCGCCGCTCCAACGATTGATAGTCGAAGCTCTGCTCGATCGGCTCGAGCACCATCTTCGTGCTGCCAGCCGGCCGGAGTGCCGCATCGGACGGCGCTTCGAAGAGCATGGCCGCGTAGCCCGACCGGTTCGACCGAAGCGTGTCGAGTGTTTCGCGAACCTCGGCGTCGCGACGGGCCAGGCGATTCGCGGAGCGTTGGATCTCCAGGCCGATTCCGCGCCGCCACAGCAGCGTTTCAAGGGCTGATTGGGCCGCCGCGGGTGGCGTATCCTGGAAGGTCTTCGCCAGGAACAGGTTGAGCCGGCATCGCTGCTCGTCGAGCACTGGCTGTCGGCCCGAGCTCCCGGTTGCAGTGAGCTTGCGCCAGATCTCCTCGGGCCGCATGATGAGCCCGTCGCGCAGCGCCACGTTCCGCTCGCGATGACGGCGCATTTTTCCGAGGAGAGTGGTGAGCTCGCCAGCGTTGCGCTGGACGGCATGGAACGATGCGACGCGCTCGCCAAACCGTTTGTCGCCCGACAGATCCCCTGCACGAGACAGCTCGAACGATTCCCGGAGCCGGCGCTCCTCGGGCCCCAGGGTGCCGAGTTCCTGGAGAGATCGTTGACATTCCGCCAGCAGCCCAGCGAATTGAGGATCACGCTGGAGAACTGGCAGGGCCAGCAGCCACAACTGCGTCTCATGCTCGAGCGCGCCTCGACTCCGCTCGAGCACCGCCCAGTTACAGATGAGAGTCACCCGCAGAATGTGTTCGGGGTCCAGTGTCTTGTCGGCGAGGTGAAGGGCTCGATCGTAGGCCGCTTCCGCGTCATCGAACCGCATCAACCGGCTGTGGCACGCTGCCAGGAGAATGAAGCCGTTTACCGGGGCTACCGGGTTCTGCCCGGTTTCGGGCAGCAGCAGGCCTTTCTCGAGAATGACTCGGGCCGCCTCGGGCTCGCCGCCGTCGAGCAGAATCCTGCCGTAGGCCAGCCACGGCTCGGGATCTGACGGGTCTTCCGGCATATGGATTTCACGTTGATCTATCACTCGCGATGAACGACCGTCAAATTGGCGGGCCGCGGATAGAATCGCCAGACCCATGGCACACCTCGATGAGCCCCTCGCGCCCGGTTACCTCGATGCGACTGAGAGCGACCCGGTTCGCATGGGCTGGATGATCGGGTCGCCGCCGCCGCCTGACAGGCTGATTCGCTTTGCCGACAGCAGCTTCTCCCGGTTTCCCTGCACGCGCTGGTCGTACTCGAACATGCGGCAGTTCCTGCCGACGAGCGTGGTGCGGCGCGCCGATCGACCGGTTCGGACGCTTCCGCGCGACGAGCGCACCGATCTCGACGCGGTCTCCTTCGTCCCGCCTGGCAGTGTCGACGCCATGACCTGGGCCGAGTCGCTCCTCGCGAATTACACCGACGGCATCCTGGTCCTCCACCGCGGCCGGATCGTCTACGAGCGGTACTTCGGAGTGCTCGACGCTCACACACCGCACATCGCCTACTCGGTCACGAAGTCGTTCGTCGCGACCCTGGCCGCCACGCTCGTGTACGAGGGCATCATCGACGAGTTGGCCACCGTGCCGCAGTACCTGCCTGAACTCGCTTCGTCAGGTTTCGCCGATGCCACGATCCGGCAGCTACTCGACATGACCACCGGCTTGAACTACTCGGAGGATTACACCGACGAGAGCTCGTCGGTCTGGGAGTTCACCCGCGCCGGCGGGATCCGGCCGCGTCCGTCCGGCTATGAGGGACCTGAATCGTTTTACGACTTCATCCGGACCATCGCGAAGGAGAGTTCGCACGGTGAGCGCTTCGCCTACAAGACCGTCAACACCGACACGCTCGCGTGGGTGCTGCGCCGCGTCACCGGTCGCAGCGCCAGCGAGCTGCTGCGCGAGCGGCTGTGGTCGAAGCTCGGCGTCGAGGAGGACGCGTACTTTTCGGTCGATGAGACAGGCGTCGAATTCGCCGGTGGGGGCCTCAACCTTACGCTGCGCGACATGGCGCGCTTCGGTGAAATGATGCGGCTCGGCGGCCGGTTCAACGATCAGGAGATCATTCCGGCGGAGGTCGTCGACGACATCCGGCGCGGCGGCAACCGGGATCATTTCACGCTGGCCGGCTACGCGCTCCTCCCCGGGTGGACCTATCGCAACATGTGGTGGGTGTCACACAACGAGCACGGTGCGTTCACGGCTCGCGGGATCCATGGGCAGGCGATTTACATCGATCCTGCCGCTGAGATGGTCATCGCCCGCTTCGCGTCACATCCGCTGGGAGCCAACGTGAATCTCGACCCGATGTCGCTGCCGGCCTATCATGCGATGGCCAGGCATTTGATGCGCGGCTGAAGCCGGGTGCCAACCCTGAACGGGTCGGCCTGCTAGAAAGAGAAGGGCCGCGGGATGCGACTGCCAAGAGTCCACGGGACGATCAGGCGGCGGTTGTTGATCAATTGAGGAACGTTTGAGGGCGGCGTTCCGTCTCTTCTTCATCGGCTGGAAGGATGTTCATGAAAACGACGAAACGGGCCTGGATCGGTGGCGGTTGTGCCGTTGCGCTCAGTGCGTGCGTGGCTGTCTTCCTTGGTCAGCTGGTCGGAGCGCAGGCCCCGGCGTTCACCCCGGCGCAGGCGGCCGCCGGCGCTGCGGCCTACAAGCAGCACTGCGCGTCGTGTCACGGCGCCGCAGCTCGAGGGCGAGCACCTGGCGCCGAGCCCTCACGCGGCGAGCGGTTCGATCGGACGTGGCGCGGGCAAGACGGCCGGCGCGCTGATGTTTCACCTGCGCCGCATGCCGCCGAACCCGGGTCGCGAACCGGGAGGGCTCGGCGACGAGATCTACGCGAGCATCCTCGCCTACCTTCTGCAGGCCAACGGCCAGCAACCCGCGGCCGAGCGCGCTGCCCTCCGACACCAACGCGCTCGCGGCGCTGACGATCCCGCGTCGTGACGGGACGACAGCGGATCCGCCACCGGCGCCGGTCGTGGCGTCGGCGAGTGGAGCCGCGCGGCTGGCCGGCGCTGAGCGCAGTCACCGACGGCATGCTGCGGAACCCGCCCGACCGGGACTGGCTGCAGTGGGGACGCACCTACGACGGCCACAACTTCAGCCCGCTGAAGCTCATCACCCGCGAGAACGTGCAGAACCTCAAGCCGGCGTGGCGGGTGCCGCTTGCGCGCCGGCCTCAGCATGCCGACGCCGCTCGTCCACGACGGCGTGATGTTCCTGCAGACGATTCCCGGACACGGTGCTCGCGCTGGACGCCTCGAACGGCGAGATCCTGTGGCGGTATCAGTACACGCCGACCGGTGCCGTCGAGCCAGAAGATGGGGCTGGCGCTGCGCGGCGACGGGTGTTCGTGCCGACCTCCGACCTGCACGTGCTGGCGCTGAACGCGCGGACCGGCGAGCTCGTCTGGAACCACGAGATCGCAACGGCCAGTCAGACGTCGGCGCGAAGCCGCTACCAGATGCGCGGCGCGCCGCTCGTCGTCGGCGACAAGGTCATCCAGGGCGTGACGGCGAGCTTCGTCGCCGGCGGCGGCTTCATCGTCGGCGCTCGACATCGAGTCGGGAAGGAGCTCTGGCGATTCCACACCATCGCCCGGCCCGGCGAGCCCGGCGGCAACAGCTGGAACGGCCTGCCGCTGGATAAGCGGAGCGGCGGATCGGTCTGGCACCAGGGCACCTACGACGCCGAGCCTGAACCTGATCTACTTCGGCGTCGCGCCGACCTACGACACGCGGCCGCTGCTGCAGCCGTCGGGCGACCGCCGGCGTGACCATCGGATGCGCTCTACACGAACTGCACGATCGCGCTGAACCCCGACACCGGAAAGCTGGTCTGGCACTACCAGCACGTCAGCAACGATCAGTGGGACCTCGACTGGGTGTTCGAGCGCCAGCTCGTCGAGATGACGATCGACGGACGCCGGCGCAAGGTGGTGATGAACGTCGGCAAGATGGCGATCCTCGACGCGCTCGACGCCGCGACCGGCGAGTACCTGTTCTCGGTCGACGCGGGGACACAGAACGTCATCACGCGCATCGATCCGAAGACAGGCGCCAAGACGATCGATCCGAAAAGTGGCCCGATCCGAAGCGGCCGGCCGTCGATCTGTCCGGGCGTCTCCGGGGCGAGAAGCTGGCCGCCGACGTCGTACAGCCCGCAGACCGCGCTGCTCTATCTGCCGCTGACCGAGTGGTGCATGAGCTTCGGTCCCGAGGGATTCAAGTTGCTCACCTCCGGCGTCGGGCTGATGCCCGCCGAGCATCCGGACGCTGCGGACGGCAAGATGGGACGGCTGCAGGCGATCGACGTGGCCGGCAGGAAGCTGGCGTGGGTGCATCATCAGCGTGCGCCGCTGCTCGACCTCGGTGCTGGCGACGGCCGGCGGCGTGGTCTTCGCCGGCGACCTCGATCCGTCGCTGAAGGCGTTCGACGACGCGACCGGCAAGCTGCTGTGGCAGGCCGCGCTCGACGACTTGCCGAGCTCGAGCATCATCACCTACAGCGTCGGCCCGACGCAGTACGTCGCGGTCGTCGTCGGGCCTGCGCAACAACCACATCAACGATCTGTCGGGGACGTACAGCGCCTTCCGCAAGAACAGAGGTGAGACTGTCACGACGCTCAGGGGCGGCGCCGCGATCTGGGTCTTCGCGTTCTAGTCCTACCCGAGGGGGCTTCGCCCCCTCGGACTCCCCAACACGCTCTCTCGCGCGCCGCTGCGCCGGCGCGCTTCCACCTCCGCTGAAGCTCCGGTGGACAGGCCGTTCGCGCCTGCCCACCGTAGCAGCGGCGGCGTCACCGCTGCGAAGGTGGGTGGCTCGCTCGCGCGCTCGCTCGCGGCGCAGGTCAGCTCGTTTTTGAATGTGGGGGCAGGTCGCGGTCCCGCGGCTGCTGGCCCTACCAGACGACGCGGACGGCGCCGGATGCGCGAATGTCCGCGTCGCGCGTGAGCAGCGGGAGCGCCAGCGTCCTGGCGGCCGCGACGATCAGCGCATCGAACGGATCGCGCGTGAAACGCAGTTCGTCGGCCAGGAAGACCTGTTCCGGGGTCAGGTCGAAGGCGTGGTATGCCGGGTTGCTGAAGAGATCCTCGCAGAAGGCCCGAATCGGCCGACGCAGGTTGATCCGGCTGGCGCGCGCCAGCAGGCTCACTTCCCAGATCACCGCCGCCGGCACGTAGACGAGCGCCTGCTGCCGCTCGCAGGCCTCGAAGTGGGCCGCCGCCCGGCGGCCCAGTGCCGCGCTCGCCGATGCGTAGAAAAGAAGCGCGTGAGTGTCGGCAACGGCGGCCGGGAGATCAGCCACGGCGGCGTGAGCGTTTGGCGCGCCGAGCCGGTTCGTACGGCGGGCTCGCTTCAGCGACTCTAAATGGTCGTGCCAACGACGCCGCGAACAGGTCGCGTACCGCTCGGTCCGCTCCCTCGAGCCGCGGGTCGTCGGTGGCGAGATCGATGGTGCCGACGATGCTCCGTACCGGAGCAGGGGCGCCAAGCCGGCCCGCGCGCGCCGCCGTAATCAGGTCGTCCACCGCGGCGCTGAGGTTGCCCTGCCCGTATCCCCGCCCTTTCAGCCAGACGAGGTTCGCTTCGTCGAGCGTCAGCGACACGGCTTTCTTCGGCATATCGATACCATATCACATCTATATATTATTTGAACCTGGTCTGCGGCGCCGTTGGCGTGAGGGACAGTGTTACGCACCGAACTGCCGCAGGTGATGGTCGGTGTGAAGGTACGCCCATCGGAGCCAGGCGCTCTGCGACATTCGCCCGAAGATCGGATGTGGCGGCCAGGCGGTCGCGTCGTGCGCAGCGGTCTTACCCAGCAGCGCTTCGGCCTGTGCCACGTCGCGGGCGAAGTCGAGCGGCTTCGTGCCCCCCATCGTTTGATCGATCTCAGGGCGGGTGGGTATTCCGGCCGGCCAGGCGAGTGGAGCGTACAACACGAGCCATTTGACCACCGTGCGATGCAGCGGCCCGGAGGCCTCGCTCACCGCTTTGTCGCCTGTGGCCATGCGAAGCGCGTCTGCCAGGTGGCAGACCATCTGATGCGCCGACATGCGTCCCCATCTCGGGGCGCTGTCGGGGCGCACGCATCGCAACCGCTGGACGAGGGTCTCCCGATCGCGCGTGTTGGCCAGCGTCTTCATGCCGCACCGCGGACCGCCTGACGCCCTACCAGCCGCTCTCCACCGGCGTCGAGGAACGCCGTCAGCGCACGCTGCCGGCCGGCGTCGGCCTGCGCCAGCACCGCACGGAAGGCAGGAAGCGCTCTCAGCGCGTCGAAGTGCCGGCTGCGCACGAGGGTGGGCGCGGCGTAGTAGCCCTTTGCCACCGCCCGCTGCAGGTTCTCGAGGCCGCTCTCGTGCGCGCCGACCTCGCACTGCAGCCAGCCCTCCAGGAAGATCGCCTCCGGATCCTGCTGGATCTTCAACGTCTTGAGGCGATCGAGCTTGACCTGCATCTCCGACGGCCGGCGATCGAGCCAAGCCATCAGGTAGTCGGTCCATTGCTCGAACGCCGGCAGCCGGATGCTCTGGCGCATGGCGATCAACCGCTGCCGCGCTTCGTCGCGACGTCCGCCCAGCGCGAGCCCCATGACGCGGATGCCCTCGTCGCCGCTGCCGGCGGCCGGCGGCAGTTCGACGGTGAGCAGGCGTTCGAGATCGTCGGTCATCAGCACGGTCTGTTCGAAGCTGGTAGAGATGTTCGGGTCGAGCCGCCGCGCTTCGGCGTGGGCGGCGATCGATTCCTCGTACAACCCGCCGTAGCGGCAGGTGTGGACGAGGCCGGCGAACAACTCCGGATCGTTGCCGTGACGCGCCGCTTCACGCAGCAAGCGCACGACTGCCTGCTCGGCATGGCCGATGTCCGCTTCCAGGGCCGCGTAGAACTTGTGCGCAATCGACAGGTGCGGCTGGATCGACAGCGCGCGCTGGAACGCCGCTTCGGCCTGCGTGTCGCTGTCGGGGGTGCTGTCGACATACTTGCCGATCACACGGTAGCAGCGGCCCAGATGCGCCCAGGCTGGTGCAAACTCCGGATCGAGCTCGAGCGCTCGCAGATACAGGTCGCGCGCCTGGATGAGCGTCTCGTACGAGCGAGCCGCCTCGTTGCCGCGCAGGTAGAACTCGTAGGCGCGCGGATGGCGCGGCGCCGCGGGCATCGGCGACATCACGTCGCCGCCCAGCGGCAGCGCCAGCGCGGAGACGATGCGACGGGCGATGTCGTCCTGCAGCGCGAAGAGATCGCCGAGCGACGAGTGGACCGTCTGGGAGGTGATCAGAGTGCCGGCGGGAGCTTCGACCAGCTGCGCTGTCGCGCGCACCTGGTCCCCGGCGCGGAGGAGCGTGCCCATCACCACCCGATCGACGTCCGCCTCGGAAGCCAGGAGCTTCAGATCGGGAGCATCCGCCGCGAAGCGCGCGGCCATCGCGCTCGAGCGCACCACCAGCGAACTGACGCCGGACAGGGAGGTCGCGATCGCGTCGGGCAGGCTGAAGGCGAGAAAGTCCGTTTCGGGGTCAGGGCGCAGCACGCGGAAGGGCAGCACCACGATCCGCGTCAGCGCCCGGGCGACGGCGCGGCTGTCGTCGCCGTCCCCACTCGGGAGCTCACGTAACGCATCCGCCAGATCGGTGGCCGTCGCGAACCGATCGGCGGGCCGCTTGGCGAGCGCCCGCCGGATCACCCGATCGGCCGCCGCGATCGCCGGCGAACCGGAGAGCGCCGGCGGCTGCTCGTGCACCGTCGCGTGCAGGACGTCGACGATGGTCGCGCCGCCGAACGCGGGACGGCCGGCGATCATCTCGAACAGAATGGCCCCGGCCGAGAAAAGGTCCGAACGCGCGTCAACAGGGTCGCCCAGCGCCTGTTCGGGCGCCATGTAGCGCGGCGTGCCGATCACCATGCCGCTTTGCGTCAGTCCAGGGGCCGAACCGGTCAGTCCCGAGAGCTCGGGCCGGGCCAGGCCGAAGTCCAGCAGCTTGACGCCATGCGGCGTCAGGAACACGTTCGACGGCTTCAGGTCGCGATGGACCAGGCCGCGGCCATGGAGCGCCGAGAGCGCGGCCAGCATGCCGAGCGAGATCGGGACCGCCTCGGAGAGGCGCAGCGGCCCGGCTCGCAGGCGGTCGGCGAGCGATTCGCCATCGAGCAACTCCATCGCGATGAACAGCGTGCCGGCGTCCTCGCCGATCTCGTGGATCTGGCACACGTTCGGATGATTGACGCTCGCGGCGGCGCGTGCCTCGCGCCAGAACCGTTGACGCGCCGTCTCGTCGCCGCCGGCCAGCGACGACATCGTCTTGAGCGCGACCACGCGTTCCAGGCGCTCGTCGCGCGCGGCATACACGACGCCCATCCCGCCTTCGCCGATTTTCCGGTTGATGACGTAGTGACCGATGCGCGCCGGCACGACCGGTGCGGAAGGATGACTCGAGGGCTGGGTGTCAGCCTGGGAGGGTTCTGGAGGGCTTATCAACCACTGATACAGCGCCTGCCGCCATCCGCGGGGGGAGTTGCCGGTGGGCTTGTCCGCCACGGTTTCGGATCATATCTCTGACGAGAACGGAGGTGACGGAGGGAACGGATTAACAACGGAGCACCGGAGCAACGGAGGCAAAACGGAGAAGAATTCAAAAACTAATGATTGTCTTCTCCGTTCGTCCTTGGTTGCTCCGCTGCTCCGTTGTTAATCCGTTCCCTCCGAATTCTCCGTGTCCCGAAACCGCTCATCCCTGTCTCGATCCGGACCGCCGCGTCCGTCTGCGTTGACATGACAGCCGCAAAACGCGCGCATTTTTCCGCGGCAAGGCGATTGCTCCGTGGGACGTGTAGCGGCTTGGGGCTGATGCGACAATCACGGACCCGCGTCACAAGGTATCCGCCGAAGGATCCACCGACACTGGATTGCCCGAGGTGTCGGAAGTCGATGGTCTATCTTCAGAGTTTTCTGTCTGGCGTCAGGCGGATCGAGCAGTGGGATCGATTTCTGTGCCTGTGGTGTCGCGGAGTCTTCGAGTTTCGGCACCGGACGAGCAAGCTTCGCGTCATGGACTGCGTCGTCGATCCGTAGCTTGTCTCGGGACTCGGAGCTCGGGACTCGACTAATCGGCGCTACAATCGCAACACCGATGAAGACTTCCCGGCGTGTGCTGCTGGCGCTGTTCGGCGCAAGCTGTTTCTATCTCCTTCTGCTGGCGTACCCACACCCGCTGTTCGCCCATGAACTGACTTCCGCCGGCATCACCATCCACTCGACGCAGCCTATCCCCGAGGCGATGAAGACGACGCTCGAACGGGCACGGGCGCGGCTCGATCGCAGTCCGTTGAGCGCCGGCACCCTGGACGTCCACGTCTTCATCTGCGACCCGGCCTGGTTGTTCGGCCTGTTCGCACGGCAGAACTATCGGGTCGGCGGCGTCGCCGACTGGCTGGTCGGCCAGCACGTCTTCCTGCGCGAAAGCGATATGCAGAACGACCGCCTGATCGGCCCGAGCGGGCGCCCGGTGGCCGCCGATCGGCCGTTGTCGTATTTCATCGCGCACGAACTGATGCACGTTGCGAATGCCCGCGCCGTCGGACGCTGGCGCTACGCGCGCATGCCGCAGTGGGTCGACGACGGATACGCTGACTACGTTGCGCGGGACATCGATCTCGGAGAGGCTCTGAGCAAGATGAAGGAAGGTGCGCGCGAGCTCGATCCCTGGCGCTCGGGTCTCTACCTGCGTTATCAGTTGATGGTTGCTTATCTGCTCGACAGGCAGGGCGTGGCGCTGGACGAACTCCTCACAGCTCCGCCGCCACGAGAGCAGGTCGAGGACCGACTTGGCGCCCTTTCGGGGTGGTGAGGCGAATCACGCGAGGCTGTCTCGATGGAAATCGTTGTCGCGGGCAGGCCTGAAGGCCTGCACTACGCGACGGCAGACTCCGCCGGTAGAACTGCGCGAACGGCGGACACCGGCGGCATCGCGGACGAGATCGCGGGCGCGGCGGACGCGGCTTCTCCCCGGAATTCGCGGAAATCGACACTGCAGTCGTGGGCGGCGAGGAAGTTCATGAAGCGCCGATAGTCGCGGGTCGACATCCCGAATAGCGTGAGCAGCGCCTTGTACCGGCCGCGTGATTCGCGCAGGCCTCGACGCACGAGCTCCCGCAAATCATGGCGGGTGATGTCTCGCGCCAGGAACATCGGGTAAACGTGGTCCCAGAATGAGGCGCCCTGCCGGACCAGGGCCTCGTAGAGGTCGTCGGCGATCCGGCGCCGCCGATCTTCGACCGGCGCCAGCGGACCCGGTGCGGTCCGCATCGACACGGGCAGGTGCTCGAGTGCAATCACCCCATACGGACACAACCAGACCAGTTGTTCGACGACGTTGAGCAGCTCGCGGACGTTGCCGGGCCATCGGTATCGCTGAAACGCCCGCAGCGCGTCCTCGCTGAACGTCAGCTCGCGGCCGGCGCGGGCGAGAAAGTGCCTCGTGAGCGGCTGGATGTCTTCGGGCCGCTCGCGCAGTGGGGGAACGTCCAGATGGATGACGCGCAGGCGATAGAGGAGGTCCTCGCGGAACTGTCCGCTGGCCACGAGAGTACCCGAGATCCTTATTGGTTGCGGCCACGACGCGGACGTCGACGCTCGAGTGTGGTTGGTCGGATCCGACCGCCTGGATTTCTCCATTCTCCAGAAATCGCAGGAGGAGCGCCTGCATGCGAAGGCTCATTTCGCCGACTTCGTCGAGAAACAGCGTCCCGTGCTGGGCGAGCTGGATCTTGCCCCGCTTGTCGCGGTAGGCGCCGGTAAAGCTGCCCTTGACGTGTCCGAACAACTCGGACTCGAGGAGCGTTTCCGGCACGCCGGCGCAATTCACCGCCACGAACGGCGCCGCTTTGCGGGCGGACTGGCTGTGAATGAATCGCGCAATCACGTCCTTGCCGACACCGCTCTCACCGGTAATCAGCACCTTCGCCGGACTCTTCGCTGCCCGTTCCGCGATCGAAAGGAGGTCGGTCATCGCCCGGCTCGCGACGACGAATCCAAGGTCTTTGTTCATGCCCCCTCAGAGAGCAAGCCGGCTACCAGCGCCGTGGATCCCGTAACTCATTGATTCAGTTGAGTTTCTTGGATTGGCCTAGTTGTCCGTGACGAAGGGCAACACACCTGACGACGTCAGATGACGCGGCGGACCGCTACCAGCAGTTCGCGTGTCAGACGCGGTGGGCAATTCCGGGAGGCCGCGAGCGACCGCGACTGGCTTGCTACATCACGCGGCCCGTTTGCCGCTGATCCAGACTTATGACGCAGCGTGCCACGGCGTGGCGGATCGACCCGGCCTGGCGCGGTTTCGTCTTCAACAACCGTACGCCGACGTGGTAGACGGTTCGAGCGCCCTTGACCGCGTCACAGCGCACCACCTCCACGTCGTCCGTGCATTCTTCGGTTCCCAGTTTTATCCGCAGCGTGCCGATGGTCCCGACCTCGATCCACCGAAGGCTTTCGACGAGGCAGCCCCCGATGCTCACGTTGATGACCCGTATGCTGAGCTCCTGCGTCAGCACTGCCTCGGACTCGAACAGGCCCCTCATCCGCGCCTCACGTGTTGCTCGAACTCGACCGACGTCAGGGCGCCGCTGTACAGGCGGATGCGATGGCACAGCTCTCCGTCGACGAGCACCGGCTGGCTCTCGATCACGCAGACGTTGAGTCGGCGGCGAACTTCTCCCTCGACGGGGTCGACCTGAACGACATCAAGGACGAACGTGTCGCCAGCGGCAAACGGCTGCCGGCTGATCCCGCTCCACTCGCCCGCGCTGTTTTCCTGCACGATCACATCGGGGAAGACCGTGAGCGAGCCCTCGCTTGGTTCCGTGATGCTGAATCTCTTGTCGCGTCTTCGATCCGTCACGCCGCATCAGGCAGCAACTGACATGCCACGACACTGTGTGGGATTGAAAACGAGGAGTTGGGCGGAATCTGCGGGTCAGACCTGCATCAAACACGCGACAGGGCACTGCACGGCGGGCTGTTCTCTGGCTTCAGTCAGTTGATTTGTCTGGTCCCGGCCAGATTGTTTCAGAGCGCGTCGAGCTGAAGACGGTCGCCGGGACGGGTGTCGCTTCGTTCGATCGCTCCCGCGGGCAGCTCGACGACGGCAAACGCTCGCCACGCCGCGGCAATCCGACGAGGCTTCACCTCTCGTTTTACCTTGAGCACGCGGCCATCCTTCGACACGAACATCAAGTCGATCGCGAAGCGCATGGCAAACGTATGGACGGCGCTGCTCGGGGCGATGATCATCGCGCTGCCGTCCGCCAGGCTGTCGCGACCGAGCAGACCTTTTCGGCGGCTCGAAGAATCGAAGGCGGTCAGCAGGGTTCGCGCCACGAGCCGACCGTTGCGAGTGTTCGTGAGCGCGAACGGCGGCTGGCCCGCCCGAAGAAGGGGACTCAGAAAGGACTTCATTCAGATCGCCACACCCAGGGAAATCTACTCCCGCCAAGACTTCTGCTTCCACCCAGTTGTTCAATGAAGCGCTCGCCGATCGCTGGTCCGGCGAGCTCGTCTTCCCGCTCTCAGTGACACGAACCACAGGGGTTACGTCAACGGCGACGTTCGGACTCCAGGCCACCGGGCGTAGTGGTTGCTCAACTGTCGGGCGACTAACAGCCGTGGCGCAACTACCCCATTTCGTCTTCAGTCCCAGCACGCTGATCAGCGCGATCGGGTTGATGCGCGGTCCCGACACGACGCCGGCAACGCCGGCGCGCGACTGGCGCAGCGTGACCGTCGATGTCGTCATCCCGGCGCGCAACGAGCAGGACAACATCGTGCGCTGCCTGGCGTCAGTGCTGCGCCAGACGCGGCAGCCGCGAGCGATCGTCGTCGTCGACGACGGGAGCACTGACGCGACGGCCGCGCGCGCACGGGCGTTCGCCGAGTTCCATGGCTGCGCAATGTCCGCATCGTCCGCCGGGTCACGTCGATTGGCAAGACGCCGACGATCAAGGAGCAGGCGCGCACGCTCGACTCGGACGTGCTGTTCGTGCTCGACGCCGATACGCTTCTCGAGTCGGACACCTATATCGAGCGACTCGTCGAGGAGCTGTATCAGGGTGTCGGGATCGCCAGCGCGTGCGGAAGCATCCTGCCGCTTCGAGAGCGAGATCGACGAGCCGCCGACGAATTGCCGGCCGTCCAGTGGTTCGCCGACGCCCATCCGTCGCACGAGCCGGTCCGCGCAGAAACGCTGGTGGCGCAGGCTGGCCTCCGGCATCACGAACACCTACCGCGAGGTGCTCTACCTCTTTCTTCAGCGCGTCGTCTTTCGCGGCCACATGGCGATGTTCGGAACGGTGTCGAACCCGGCGGGCTGCGCGGTGGCGTACCGGCGCGCCTACCTCGAGACCCTGTTCGACACCGTCGAACCGCAGCTCGGCGACGACCTGACGAACTCCGAGGACATCTTCATCGGGCTCGGGATGCTCAACGAGGGCTACCGGAACATCCAGGTCCTCGACGTCCTCGCCCGCACGGTCGAGCCCGAGGTGCAGCGGCTGCCGAAGCAGCTCTACCTGTGGTCGTCTGCATTTCTGCAGTCCGCCTTCTACTTCGACGCCCTGCTGAAGAGCCCGTTCAAGGTCATCAAGCGGTACGCGGCGCGGCCGCGGCGCCGGTGGATCGGGCCGCAGGTTCGAGCCGGCGGCGGTGCCGGCGGGATCGGTTGCTTATGCGGGCGACCGTACCCGCGCCTGTCTCGGGACTGTTCTCCGCGATGACGAACCTCACGATCGGAGCGCCCCGAATCTGGACGTCGGCCGGCGCGGCGCGCGGGCTTCGCGGGGCGCGAGCGGCGCCGGGTCCAGGAACCGTACCGCCAGGCATTTGGCGGCGAGCACACGCGCATCTACGGCCGGCCGGCCGGGTGGGTGCTGCTGGCGTCGTCGGTGGAAAAGATCGCCTTCCCGACCGTGATGCTGCTGATGCTGGTCTTCCGGAACTGGGAAGGGCTGCTCATCACGGTCGGCGCCGAGACGCTCCTGGCGGTCGTGGCGCTGATGCTGGTGATGAAGGGACAGCGTCTCGAGTATCTCGTCAAGGGCATCGCCGTCACGCCGGTTCGCTACGCGCTGCTGGCGTTCGAGCTCCTGACGATCGCGCGATTTGCGTCAGACCTGTGGCTGACCGGGAACCGAAGGTGGCGGAAATGACGGCTCGCACTCTGTTGGCACTGGCGTTCCTCCTCTGTGGTGCGGCAGAGGGCTTCGCGCAATCGCAGGGCGACCGCGATGCGCACGATGCCGCAGCTTTATCACAGACCTTCGCCGTGCTCGACCAGCCCTCCGAGGCGCTCGAGGCCATCGAGCGGGCGTTCGAGCTTTCGCCCGAGTCGGTGGAATTCCTCCGCGCCCGAGCGACGCTGGCAACGTGGAGCGGCGACTACGGCCGGGCGCGCGATTCCTACGAACGTCTCGCCAAGCTACTGCCGGACGATCACGACGTGGTCCTGAACCTCGCGCGCGTCAGCGCCTGGGCCGGGAAGACGGACGCAGCCGTTGACGCCTATACGCGGTACCTGCGCGTCGAGCCAGACGCGGCCGTCGCCTGGATCGAGCTGGCGCGGACAGAAGGGTGGCGCGGCAACTACGGCGCGGCCTTGCGCAACCTGGACGAGTACCAGGCGCGTTTCGGCGGCGATGAACGGTACACCCGTGAAAAGGCGGCCGTGCTGGCTCGGGCCGGCCGGCCCGACGAGGCGCTCGACACGCTCGAGCCGCTGCTTCGCCAGCATCCGGACGACTACGAACTGAACCTGACACGCACGATTGCGCTGACAACGCTGCAGCGCGGGCGCGACGCAGCGGCCGCGCTCGAGACGGTGCGGCGTCTCCAGCCGGATACGCGCTGAGACCCGCTCGGCCGAGCGACTGTTTCGAGCCGCACTGGCACCAGTCATCGACCCGGCGGTGAAGGTGTACAGCGATTCGAGCACGCTCACGGTCCAACGCCTCGCACCGCGCGCGACGATGACATTCGCAACGGGCACGACGCTCGCCGCCGGATCCGAGCACGAACGCCTCACGGCGCAGCGGGGCAGCGGCCTCGAGCAGGTCGATGGCACCGAGAACGCGCGGCACGACCAGGTCTGGGTGAGCGCGGCGCAGCGGTTCGGCCGCGTCGCCGTTCGCGGCCGCATCGGTCAGGCGCGAACGGCGGCACGCGACCTGACAGCGTATGAAATCGCGGCGGATCTGACACCCGGCCGACGGTCTCACGCTCTCTCTCGGGCGCGACGCGGCTTCTTTGTCGTGTCGCCCCGAACCATCGGGCTGGGATTGACGGCAGATCAGCCACCGCGCCAGCCTCGACGTGGGCGCCAGGTGTCCGCTGGCAGGTGGCGGCTGACGTCTGGCAGCAGACGCTGTCGGATGGCAATCGTCGATGGGAATTCACGGTGTCGCCGCGTCGCAGCCTGGCGCGGACCGAGCGGGTGAACCTGGATCTCGGTTTCACCGTGTCGCAGCTCCGCACGACCACCAACTACGACCACGGCTACTACGATCCCGCCCGGTACGAGTTCTACGCAGTCACGGCCTATCCGTACTGGAAGGCTGGCGAGAACACGGGTCTCGGCCTGTCGCTGGCCGTGGGCGCGCAGCGGGATGATTTCAGTCCCAGTTTCCGGCCTGGGGGCCATGTGACGGCGGAGAGCGACCTTCGGCATTTACGACCCGTGGGCGCTCAAGGTGAGCGCCGGCGGCAGCCTCAACCAGCGGCTCGGAAGCGGCGCATTCCGCGGGTACGGCGCTGGCGTGACAGTCATCAGGCGGTTCTAGACAGGAGCGACAGGTTCATGCGCGCGTTGATCACCGGCGGAGCAGGATTCATCGGATCGCACCTCGCGGAAGCGCTTCTCCAGCAGGGGCGACGAAGTCGTCGTGCTCGACGACCTGTCCACGGGCAGACTCGAGAACATCGCACACCTGACGGCGTGGCCTCGATTCTCATTCACGGTCGGTTCGGTGACCAACGAGCGGCTGGTCGGCGAACTTGATAGACCAGTGCGACGTGGTGTTCCACCTCGCCGCCGCAGTCGGCGTGCGCCTCGTCCTGAACGCGCCCGTTCATACCATCGAGACCAACGTGCACGGTACTGAGACAGTCCTCCGCCAGGCTGCCAGAGGGAAGAAGCTCGTCGTCGTCGCATCGACGTCGGAGGTCTACGGCAAGAGCACGGTCTTCCCGTTCCGCGAAGATGCCGACCTCGTGCTCGGTCAACCTACGAAGACCGCGGTGGGGATATGCCGCCAGCAAGCTCATCGACGAGTTCCTCGCGCTTGCCTACTGGCAGGAGCAGCAGGTGCCCGTCATCGTCGTGCGCTTCTTCAATACGGTTGGTCCTCGGCAGAGCGAGTCGCTACGGGATGGTGATCCCCAACTTCGTTCGCCAGGCGCTCGCCGGCAAGCCGCTCACCGTGCACGGCACAGGGTTGCAGACGCGCAGCTTCACGTGGGTGGGCGACGTCGTGTGGGCGCTGCTCGCGCTCGCCGCCGAGCCGCGAAGCGTCGGCCAGGTGTTCAACATTGGAAACGGTGCCGAGGTCAGCATCCGCGAGCTCGCCAACATGGTCGTGGCGATGACCGGCAGTGAATCGGATATCCAGTTCGTCCCGTATCACGAAGTGTTCGGACACAATTTCGAGGACATGTCCCGGCGCGTGCCGGACATCAGCAAGATCCGGCGGCTCGTCGGATACGAACCCACGGTACAACTCGAACAGATCCTCGAGCGCGTCATCGAGTACTGGAGTCCGGAATCGTCGATCGTCACACCAGCCGTGCACATTCCTGCCTGGCAAGCTTCGGCGGCCCTGCTGGTCCATTAATCACGTCGGACCGCCGCCTCCCGCGACGCCGGGTGGAAACTTGATCCAGACGGCAGATACCGGCTCGGCGTCGACGGTGGCGTATCAGGAAAACACCCTACTGACGCGACCTTGACACGCCTTCGGGCGCGATAGCACCATGGCGGCCTGGCGACAACGCTCGCGCCGTTGACTGATGTGCGCGTCAGCGTCGCCCAGGGGACCCATGGCGGATGAAGCGGCTATCGCATCGGCGCACGGGATCAACCGCGAACGGGCGGAGCAGTACGACCTCGAGCTGCGGGAGGAAAGGGATCGCCTGCAGTTCATCCTGGACATCAACAACCTGGTGGTCTCCCGCCTCGATTACCACGCGTTGCTCGAGGCGATTTGTGAAGCCGTGCAACGCATCGTCGAGGCCGATCACATCGCGGTGGCGCTGTGGGACGAGGAATCGGCCGAGCTCCGGCCAGACGTGATCTACAACAGAGCGCGCGGATTCACGAGCCTGGGCGGCTCAATGCCGCTTGACGCGTCGGTTGGCGGCGTGACCTTCCAGAAGGGTGTTCCGGCGCTGTATCGCCGTTCCGAACTCGAAGGGCTCGGATGGGACGGCGCGGCGATCATGAAGGCGGCCGGCATCGAAGCGATGTGCTGCGTACCGCTCGTGACGCACAAGGGAAAGCTGGGCACTCTGCACGTCGGCAGCGCAAAACCCGACGCATTCTCCGGCCGCGATGTGGCGCTGATCGGCCACGCCGCGGCGCAGATTGCCATCGCCATCGACAATGCTCGCGCCTATCAGCAGGTCACGACCCTCAACTCCCAGTTGACCGACGAGAAGCAATACCTCGAGGTCGAGCTGCAGCAGGAATTCGGAGACATCATCGGCGTCAGCCCGGCCGTGCAGCAGGTCCTGAAAGCCGTCAAGACAGTGGCGCCGACCGACAGTACAGTGCTGATCCTGGGCGAGACCGGCACGGGCAAGGAACTGATCGCCCGCGCGATCCACAACCTGAGCCCACGGCGCGGCCGCAGCTTCATCCGAACGAGCGTAGCGGCACTGCCGGCGACCCTGCTCGAGAGCGAGCTGTTCGGATCCGAGAAGGGCGCGTTCACTGGTGCGACGGCGAACCGCGCCGGGCGCGTCGAACTCGCGAATCGCGGCACGCTGTTCCTCGACGAGGTCGGCGACATCCCTGCCGAGATGCAGCCGAAGCTGCTGCGGGTGCTGCAGGAGCGCGAGTTCGAACGGCTGGGCAGCGCGAAAACGCTGCGCGTCGACGTGCGGGTGGTTGCGGCCACGAACCGCGATCTCGAACGCATGGCCGAAGAGGGGACGTTCAGGAGCGATCTGTTCTACCGGCTCAACGTCTTTCCGATCACGATGCCGCCGCTTCGCGACCGGGTGGACGACATTCCGGCCCTGGCGCGGCATTTCGCGGCGCTAGTGCGCGCGCCGCATGGGCCGTGCGGTGCCGGCGATTCCGGCTGCCGCGATGCAGGCGCTGCAGCAATGGAAGTGGCCGGGGAACATCCGCGAGCTGCAGAACGTGATCGAACGTGCCGTCATCCTGACGACCGGTCCGACCCTTCAGCTGCCGCTCCAGGATCTTCAGCCGAAAAGTCGACGTGGGGCCTCAGGTTCGAAACCTGCGGCGACGCTGAAGGATGCTGAACGAGACGCTATCCTGAGCGCGCTGAGGGAATCAGGGGGCGTGATCAGTGGACCGACCGGCGCGGCGGCGCGACTCGGGCTACAGCGGACGACGTTGCATTCGAAGATGCGGAAACTGGGTATCCAGCGCCCGTCGTTCTGATGGCGCGGCAGGCGGCGGACCTAAAGGTCCGCACTACTCATTTCTCTTCCAGCCGTAGGATTCCCACGCGTCCCGGCGTTGTCCCGACCAGCGTATCGCCTCGTCTGCGTTCTTGCAGTGCCGCCTGGCAATCGTCAGGCTGCCGTAGATGACGCAGACTTCAATCTGGCTCTGGAAGGGTCGCTCGACACAGGTCACGCGTTCGGCGGATTTCGAGAGTGTCCAGTGGATAGTCTCGGCAGGCACGGCGCCGATCTTCTGCAAGGCCGTACCAAGCCTAATCGGCGCCATTTGATGCGTAATTAATACACTGGACCGTGTAGCCGTGTCGACCCGGCCATCTCTTCTGTTCTGCAGTCAGTGCGCTCCAGGTCCAGCTCCCGCCTGGTCCGTAACCAGAAGTCGACGAAGCGCGCTTGTGGTACCGGAAATACAACAGGACCATCGTCAGAGGGAAGGCGACGGTGGTCGCCACGACCTTGAGCACGTAGTACTTCAAGAGCTGCGGACTCGGCAGCTCGATGGAGGCGATCTCGGACGGAATGGACTGGGTCGACACGCGCGGCGGGATTCTACCAGCAGGGGAACGGCATCCCGAGCAGATACCGGATGGTGCCGGCGACCCTGAAAGGGTCGCCCTACTGCGTCGCGAGCGAGCGCGCGAGCGAGCCACGCGAACGGAGCGCGCCGGCGCCAGCGGCGCGCGAGAGAGCGTGTGGGGGAGTCCGAGGGGCCGAAGCCCCTCGGATAAGATCAGTTGACGACGAAGATCGGCGTCGTCGTGTACGTATCCTGGGGTGCCGTGCTGCCCGCCTTTCGGATCCACACCTGCAGGACGTAGTTTCCTTCCTCGCCAGGCGTCGGCATCCACCCCCAGCTGTTGTCCCAGCTGTAGCCCTGGACCAGCGTCCACTGCGACGTGGCGTAGTTCCAGCGGGCGAATGCATACTCCAGCGGCGCGAGACCGCCGGCCACATTGGCCGTCCAGACGATGGGCATGCCGGGGTTGAGCGTCGTGCCCGAGGTTCTCACGACGGACAGGACGGTTGGCATCGTATCGACCACGACATCGAACGGGGGTGTGACCGACAAGGCGTCGGCGGCAGCCGGGGACCCCGCCTTGCGAACCGCAACCTGCATTCGATACGAGCCCGCGTCCCAAGACCCCGGCGTCCAGGTAAAGGTATTGGCGGTCGAGTAGTCCTTGACCAGCGACCACGAATCGCGAGTCACGCTGTACAGCCAGGTACCTGATACTGAAGCGCGCCCGGACCGCCGGTGGCGTCAACCGTCCACGTGATCGGTGCGCCGGCCAGCGCCGGAGGACCGGCGTCTGACGTCACGTTGCGAATCACGGCGGGGGCGTTCACGATCTGGAAAGTGGGTGTGCTGGACCAGTTGTCGTAGACGACAGTGGTACCAGCGCGGCGTACCCACGCCTGCAGAACATAGCTGCCTTCGTCGCTTGCGGTCGGCGTCCACGTATATGTGCTGGGCGGCCCGTAATCCTGCACCATCGTCCAGGTGTTGGTCGCCTGCGCAAACCGGTAGAAGCGATAGTGAAGCGGCCCGGGCCCTCCGCTGGCTACCGCTTTCCAGGTGATCGGCGCACCCGTGCCCGTCGGGAACAACGTTTCGGACTTCACGATGGCGATGTTCGGCAGCGCGGCTGCGATCGAGAATGCATCGGTGCTTCGCCAGGAATCGTAGACAGCGGTCGAGCCGGCGCCGCGGACCCAGACCTGGATGGTGTACGACCCCTCATCCCCGGCGATGGGTGTCCATGTGTAGGTGTCCACGGGGCTGTAGTCGCGTACCAGGGTCCACACGCTCGTCTGGTGATTGAGCCGGAAGAATCGATACTGAAGCGGTGCCGGTCCGCCGGTCGCCTTTGCCTTGAAGGTAATCGGGCTGCCCACCGGGGCGGGCAGCGCAACATCCGCCTCGATTGCACCGAGCTTCGCGGCGACATTGCTCACTGTGAACGGACTCGTGGACCGCTGGGTATCGAACGCTTCAGTCGATCCCGGCACTCGCGCCCAGGCCCGGATGACGTACGTGCCCTCCTCTCCGGCGGCGGGTGTCCAGGTAAAGATGTTCGAGCTGCTGTAACTCTGGACGACCGTCCAGGTACCGGACGGCTGATGCTGCCGCGAGAACTGGTACTCGAGCGTCACGCCCCCGGTAGCAAGAGCCGTCCACGTCACCGGCGCGCCGGTCGGAATCGTCGAAGACCCCGCGGTGGACGTCACCGCGACCAGTCCCAGTGCGACGCCGGTGACCTCGACTGACGGGGGGCTGACTTGCGTCGAGCTATAGGCCCTCACCACGAAGTAGTACCGCTGGCCCGGTGCGAGCCCCGCGAACGCCGCCGTGGTCTGGTTCCCAACGTCCAGGGTCGTTGGGTGGACACCCGAAGCGGTCCCGTACGAAACGCGATAGCCAGTGACCCCGGGCTCAGTATTCGCATCCCACGCCACAGTGACCTTCTCGGCAAAGCACCGCGCGGGGAGGCACAGGGTCAGCAGCAGAGCGCATCGGATGGCGATACCAAGGTTCTTCATGGGCGACGCTGTCCTTTTGTGAGCGGTTCTCAACGAGTTCGATCGTCACCGGCAAGGACGACGCCAGCGGCCGCGTCCCGGTGGCGACCGAGTAACTCGTTGACGATGCAGGTTGTTATATGGAGACCAAGGGCCGAGAAACAGCGAAGGACTGACGATTCTCGTACCTGGAAACGCAATCCTGCAGGAGGGTGCGTCAACTGCTGCGTGACGCGTGTTACTGCGTGATGCGCCGGCGAGTCGCGAATCCACCGGAGCTGTCCGGGTCCGATTCGATCAGGACGAGCGCCGCCTGAGCGTAGGTGAGGCGCCGGTCGGGTACGCCATCGCCGTCCTGGTCGTAGGCGATGGTGCGAATGGCGCCGTCTTCATACGTTTCCCACCGATCGATCCGGCCGTCGCTGTCGGCGTCGACGTCGGCGCGGACGAGCGTCGGCTGCGCCGTATCCGAGTCTGCAGGCCGGTAATACTCGCGCCGATCGATGCTGCTCTCGCTGCCGGTGGAAGAGAATTCGATGCGCTCCACCTGGCCGTTGGATCCTGAAAACGCCCACGCATCGACGTTGCCGTCGTCCTTCCGTGAGAATCCGACTTTCACGAGAGCACCGGTGTCGCTGTAGTACTCCCATCGATCGATCCGGCCGTCCTCGTTGCGATCGATGCGGGACAAAAGCGGCCGGGTCCCGTCCATCGACGTCCACGTGTCCACTCGCCCGTTGCGGTCCGCGTCGTAGGTCAGTTGCGTGAGCTTGCCGGTGGCGCGGTCGTAGGTCGGCACCGTCGTCCGTATCAGCCGCTCTTTCTCGGCATCCGCGCACGCCGTCACGGTGGCGACCGCCAGGATCGCGAGAAGCGCACGAGCACTCATCGCTAGGGTGTTTCGGCCGATGACGCGCCGGTACTCAAGAACGTGGGGGCTGTGCACGAGCTTGCGCTTCGTCACGCTAAAGGTCTCGGATACGGCGTCGATAACCCGGTGGACGCTGCTTCCCTCAGCAACAGGAATAAGTGTGAACAGGTGAAGGTGGTGACGCGGTGATCGCGCGAGAGACAACGCAGTGCGAGGCAACAGTGGGAAGAAACGCCGCCCTGCAACGGATCATCGCGACGATGATCGCGCTCGCGACACCTGCCGCGGCCGCGGCGCAGACGACGTGGACCACGCGAATCGATGCGGTCCGGGAAGACGCGAAACTGCACGCCGGACCGTTTTATGCGAAACCGCAGCTCCTGCTGAAGGAAGTCGGCACCGACAGCAACGTCTTCAACGAAGCCGGCGATCAGAAGTCCGACTTCACGATGACCGTCGCGCCGATGTTCGAGATCTGGGTGCCGGTGGCGCGCCGCGCGCTGCTGAAGACGACGACCGGCGCCGATTTCGTCTACTACGCGCAGTACGAGGCAGAACGATCGATCGATCCGCAGCTGACGCTCCGCGCCGAGGGCTACCTCAGCCGCGTCATGCTGTTCGGCGAGACGGCCTACCTCAACACCCGGCAGCGTCCCAACTACGAAATCGACGTTCGCTCCAGGCACGTCGAGGATCGCGTCACCGTGGGCGCCGACGTCGCCATCTCGCCTCGCCTCAGCGTTGAACTGGCGGTCCGGCAGCTGACGGTGGAGTACGACGCCGATGAAATGTTCAACGGCACCGCGCTGCAGCGCACGCTGAACCGCGACACCGACGGCGTGCACGTGGCGGTTCGCCATCGGCTCACGCCGCTCACGACGATCGCCGCGCGCGTCGAGAGGCTGCGCGATCGGTTCGAGTTCTCGCCGGTCCGCAATTCGACGAGCCAGCGGATCATGCCCGGTGTCGAGTTCCAGCCCCAGGCGCTGATCAAGGGCGCGGCGTGGGTGGGTTACCGGAAGTTCGTGCCGGAGTCGCCGAACCTTCTGCCCGACTTCCAGGGCCTGGTTGCCGACCTGTCGCTGTCTTACACGCTGCTCAGCGCCACCAACTTCGGCGTCTCTTATCGCCGCGACCTGACCTACTCGTACCGAGGAATTCCAGCCGTTCTTCATCGACGGATCCGTGGGCGCATCGATCCGCCGCGCGCTCGGCAGCCGCTTCGACGTCCTGGTGTCCGCCGATCGGCACCGCTACGAGTATCAGAACGTCGTTCCACTCGACGGACCGGCGCTGCCGGACCGGTTCGACACGACCTGGCGCTACGCGGGCAGCCTCGGCTACCGCCTCGGCACCGACGGCCGCGTGGGGTTCGGCGTGTCCTATCTCGAACGGACGTCGAACACGAGAGTGTTCCGCGACTACGACAAGCTGCACATCGGCTGCAGCATGACCTACGGGTTTTAGCCATGCAGCATCGAACGAAGACCGCCGTGTGCCTGATGGTTCTGCTGATCCTCGCGACGTTGACCGGGGCCGCGCAGTCGGCAGCCGACTACGTGATCGGACCACAGGACGTGCTCACCATCCAGGTGTTCGATCAGCCTGATCTCGGAGGCAAGTTCACGGTCGAAGCGGACGGCACCTTCAGCTTTCCGCTCATCGGACGCATCAAGGCCGGAGGCCTGACGCTGCGCGGGTTCGAGCTCGAGCTGCACCGCCGGCTCGCCGACGGCTACTTCCGCAATCCACAGGTAACGGTCGCGGTCGAGCAGTATCGCAGTCAGCGCGTGTTCGTCATGGGCGAGGTTCGCCAGCCCGGGCCGGTCGCGCTCACCGGCGGCATGACGCTCATCGAGGCGCTGGCACGGGCCGGCTCGACGCTCCCGACCGCCTCCGGGGAGGTGGCCATTGTGCGAGCCGCGCCGGACAGCGTCTCGGGCCCGGGCACGCTCGACCTGGAAGCGGGCACCGAGATCTTCCGGGCGAGCGTCCGCGATCTCGAAAGCGGCGCGCTGTCGCAGAACATCCAGCTGCGCGATGGCGACACGATCTTCGTGCCGCGCGCGGAATCGGTCTACGTGTTCGGGCATGTCAAGAATCCTGGCGCGTACGGCATCCAGAAGAACACGACCGTGCTCCAGGCCCTGTCGCTGGCCGGCGGGGTGACCGAGAACGCGGCGATGAACCGCATTCAGGTCATCCGCATTGAGAACGGCTCCAAGAAGGAGCTGAAGGTCAAGTTGACCGACCGGGTCCGGCCCGAGGACACCATCATGGTCCCCCAGCGGTATTTCTGAGTCGGGACTCGAAGCAACACCGCGAAAGGGAAGAGACGTCATGGACGCATCGCCGATCGAACCGCAGGGCTCGCCACGGCTGCTTCGACTCGCCCCGCCCGGTCCACAGGCGGACCGGCGGCCCGCCGATCCGGCAGCCGATGCGGGCCACCTGGTCGACTACCTCCGGATTCTGCACAAGCGCCGCTGGACAGCCCTCTCCGCCTTCCTGATCGTCGTCGTGGCAGTGACCGTATACACCTTCACGGCGACGCCGGTGTTCGAGGCGCGAACGCGGCTGCTGATCGAATCGGACAACCCGAACGTCCTCAACTTCCAGGAAGTGATCGACGAGCAGGGGACCAAGGCCGACTATTACCAGACGCAGTACAACATCCTGCAGAGCCGCGCGCTGGCGCGCAGGACGCTCGACCAGCCTGCAGTTGTGGGGCGATACCCGCTTCGCGCCGGGCGGCGGCGGCTGGTTCGCGGGCCTGCTGCGGCCGGTCCTGTCGCGGCCGCCGCGACCAGCCGGTCCCGACGGCGACCGAGACGGCCGAGCAGTCGCGCGCCATCGATCGCTTCCTCCGCAACCTGACGGTGTCGCCGATTCGAAACAGCCGGCTGGTCGACGTGAGATACCGGCTCGACGATCCGGCGCTCGCGTCGCGCATCGTGAACGCCGTTCGCCAAGAACTACATCGAACAGGACCTCGAGTACAAGTTCGTCACGTCGAAAGGGGCGAGCGACTGGCTCGGCGAGCGCCTCGCCGAGCAGCGCAAGCAGGTGGAGCAGGCCGAGACCGCGCTCCAGCGGTATCGCGAGCAGAACGATGCGATCTCGCTCGAGGACCGCGAGAACATCGTCGTCCAGAAGCTCTCCGACCTGAACACCGCGGTCACGCAGGCGAAAACCGATCGGTTCCAGAAGGAGGCGTTGTACAGGCAGCTGCAGTCGCTGGCGCAGGATCCGGCGGCGCTCGACAGCTTCCCGGCGATCCTCGGCAACACCTACATCCAGCAGCAGAAGGCGGAGCTGGCGCAGCTGCAGCGCCAGCAGGCTCAGCTGTCGCGAGAAGCTCGGCGACAAGCACCCGGACATCATCAGGGTGCGGTCCGGCGATCGCGATGGCCCAGATCAAGCTGGACGGCGAGATCGCCAAGGTCGTGCAGTCGGTGCGAAACGAGTACCAGGCGGCGCTCGCCAAGGAGAACAGCCTGATCGCCGCGCTCAATCAGCAGAAGGGCGAGGCGCTGGCGATGAACCGCAAGGCGATCGACTACGGCGTGCTGGAGCGCGACGTCGAGAGCACGCAAGCAGCTCTACGAGAGCCTGCTCCAGCGCGCGAAGGAGACCGGTGTCAGCACGAGCTCAAGACCAGCAACATCCGGGTCGTCGACGAGGCCGAACGGCCGCGGACCCCGGTGTCGCCGCAGACAGGCGCTGAACCTGTCGCTCGGCGCTGATCGGCGGCAGCTTCCTCGCGCTTCGGCCTCGCGTTCTTCTTCGAGTACCTGGACAGCCGGATCAAGACGCCGGACGAAATCACGACGCTACCTCGGCCTGCCGTCGCTCGGCATGGTGCCCGCGCTGACGCCGGAACACGTGGACCGGCGCCGAGCCGCTGATCAGCCGCGGCGTCCCGCCGAACTTCGCCGAGGCGATTCGCGCCATCCGGACCAACGTCCTGTTCTCGTCGACCGAGGAAGGCGTCGCGCAGCCTCGTCGTCACGAGCACCGGTCCCGGCGAAGGCAAGACGCTGGTCGCGACCAATCTCGCCATCAGCCTGGCGCAGGCCGGCCAGCGCGTGCTGCTCATCGACGCCGACATGCGCCGGCCCCGCGTGCACGACGATGTTCAATCAGCGCCAGGAGCCTGGCCTGTCCAACCTGATGGTCGGCCAGGCCGCGCCGAGCGACGGCGATGCGCAAGAGCAGCGTGCCGGGCCTGTGGCTGCTGACCGCCGGGCGCATTCCGCCGAATCCCGCGGAGCTGCTCGGCTCGAAGCGCTTCAAGGACTTCATCCAGACGCTGCGCGAGCATTTC
The DNA here is from genome assembly GCA_963825245.1 of uncultured Acidobacteriota bacterium. Lineage (GTDB taxonomy): Bacteria > Acidobacteriota > Vicinamibacteria > Vicinamibacterales > CAVVIG01 > CAVREM01. Next base: position 1,075,564 of record CAWGSJ010000001.1, on the reverse strand, counting down.
GACTCGGTGATCATCGATTCGCCGCCCATCATGGCGGTGACCGACGCGGCGATCGCCGCGAGCTCGACCAACGGCATCGTCTTCGTGGTCGGTGCCGAGATGACGAGCCGCCAGGCGGCGAGAACCGCCGTCGAGCAGCTGGAGAAGAGCCGGCCAGGCTTCATCGGCGCGGTCCTCAACCGCGTCGATCTCGAGCGGAACGGCTACTACTACTCCAACTACTACCGGCGGGAGTACGGCCAGTACCTACCACCAGGCGGCCCGATCGTCGTAGGCGCTCCGTGATGAGGGTGAACACGTCGTGGGCGTTCGCCGGGCATGCGGTCTATGCCGGCGGTCAATGGGCCGTGCTGGTCCTCCTGGTCAACGCCCTCAGCCCCGCGGAAGTCGGCAGATACGCGTACGCACTGGCGGTCACGTCGCCGATCTTCGTGCTGGCCGGCGTCAGGTTGAGACACGTGCTGGCCACTGCGGTCGCATCGCCAGGAGACTTCCGCGACTACCTGACGACGCGTCTCCTGACGACCGGCTGTGCGCTGTTCGCGTCCTTGGCGATCGGTGCCTTTTCAACCTCGAGCCGCGAGACGCTGATCGTCATCGTGCTGGTGGCGCTCGCCAGGAGCTGCGATGCCGTGTCGGACATCTGCCACGGTTTGTTCCAGCGCGGGCTTGACATGCGTACGGCAGCGGCGGGGCTGATGATCAACGGGATCGTCAGCGCGCTGCTGGTACAGGGCGCGCTCGGGTTCTGGCAGTCGCTGCCACTCGCCGCCGTCGGGCTACGCGGCCGGATCCTGCATCGCCCTGATCTCGTGGGACCTTCCACGCGCCGCCAGGATGCTGAACGCGCGCCGCGGAGGCTCGGCCGAGCACCAGCAGACGTGGACGGGCGTGCAGTCGCTGCTGGTGCGTTCATTGCCGCTTGGCCTGAGCTCCGCGGTCGGCAGCATGCAGTCCAACCTGCCCCGGTATGCGATCGCCTCGCTGCTTGGTCCGGCGCCGCTCGCCGTCTTTGCGGCGATCTCGCACATCCCTCTCCTCGGTCACCTCGCCGTGAACGCCGCGTCGCAGGCCGCCTTGCCCGTGCTGGCAAGAGACGCGCAGCAGATGCCGGCGTCGTATCAGGCGCGCTTGTCCGGTCTCGTGGCGTCGAGCATTGGCCTCGGATCGCATCGCCCTGGTGCTGACGATCGCCGTGGGGCGGAGGATGCTCGGCGCGATTTACGGCCACGAGTACGCCGAGCACGCCGGCGTCCTGTCCTGGATGATGGCGACCGCCGTCATCACGTTCACATCGGTGTTCCTCGGTGCTGGAACGACGGCGCGCGGCCGTTTCGGCGCGCAGCTCGCGATCAGCACGACATCCCTCGTTGTCGTAGCTGCGTCGCTCGGGCCGCTGGTGCTGCGCTTCGGTCTGAATGGTGCGGCCGGCTCGCTCCTCCTGGGCTCGATCGTCGAGCTCGGCGCGTACACGGCGCTGACCGTTCGCGACTTCAGGCGCGCGCGGCCAACGCGCAACCTCGTGCCTCACGCGCTTGCCGGCAGCGTCCAGCCATGACCCGACGGACGCGTCCACTCCGGGTCCTGCATGTTTTCGGACGCCTCGAGCGCGGCGGCGCCGAGATGCGTGCGGTGGAGCTCGCCGAGTACTTCCCTGGCGATCGCGTGCACTCGGACTTCGTCGCGCTGACCGGGCTCGACGGCGCCCTGGACGAGCGCGTCCGGCAAGCGGGCGGCGAGGTCTTCAAGTGCCGCCTCGATGCGAGGTTTGCGATGGCGTTCTATCGGCTGCTCAAGAAGCGCCGCTACGACGTCGTGCATTCACACGTGCACTACTCGTCGGGCTTCATTCTCGCCCTTGCCCGTGCCGCCGGCGTCCCGGGCCGCGTGGCGCATCTCCATACCGCGGTCGTCAACGGCCGGAGGAACACGCTCCGGCGGCGCGTCCAGCTGGCAGTCTGTCGCGGGCTCCTTCAGCAGCACGCCACCGACATCGTCGCGTGCGGGGAGGGGACCATGCAGGTGGCGTGGGATCCGAAGTGGACTGCGGATCCGCGGTGCCGTGTCATCTACTTTGGCGTTCGAGCCGACCGCGTGCGCTCGGCGCTCTGCGCCCGAACGCCTGTCCCCACCGTCGTGAATGTCGCATCCGTGCAGCCGCTCAAGAACCAGGCCCGTTTGATCGAGGTGATGCGGCGCCTCGTCAGGCGTGTTCCCGGTGTGCAGCTGTGCCTGGTGGGCCGCGAGGTGGGCGATTACGGGCAGAGAGTGCGACGAGCGGCCGCCGAAGCCGGCGTGGCCGACCGGGTCAGCCTTGTCGGCGAGGTTCCCGAGCCGATGCCGCTCATGGCCAGCGCGCACTTGATGCTGCTGCCGTCGCTCTGGGAAGGGTTGCCGTGTGCCGTCCTCGAAGCCTGCGCACTTGGCACGCCCGTCCTCGCGTCCGACCTGCCGGGCACGCGTGAGCTGGCGCGTTACTTCCCGCATCTGCACCTGATGTCGCTGCACCAGGACGACGAGGCATGGGCGGCGGCCGCCGAACAACTGATCAACGCCCGAGCGCCCGGCGTCGCCGACGCCACGGAGCGTCTTGCGCGGAGCCCGTTTGCCTTCGATCGCTCTTGTGAAGCGCTCTACGACGTCTGGAGCCGGCCGCATGCCTAGCCAGTTTTCGGGTCACCGCCTGCTTCTGATCGGGTATGCGCTGTTGACTGGCGGCCTGGCGGTCGTGGCAGGCCTGCTGTCCTCGATGCCGGGAACAGAGCCGCTCGGTCACTTCACCTGGATTGCGATCGCCTCCGTCGCCGTGATCGGCTCGCTGGTGGCCATGAGCGGCGTCTGGACCGCGGTCGGCATGTACGCGCTTGTCTTCTGGTGCTTCCACTTCGGCCTCATCGCCGTCCTGGCGACCGGCTATGCCGAGGTCGAGGACCTTTCCGTGTGGGATTTGAGTTGGCTGCTTGGTCCTCATGCGGCCGAGGCGGCAGTCGTGGCGCTTGCCGGGGCACTCGCATTTGCGTCCGGCGTGACCATCGTCTTTGCCTGCCGTCGCTCCGCGCTGTTCCACACCACCCCGGTCGAATCGCCGGAGCCCGCTCATCCTCACGGGACTGCCGGATCGATGCTCGTCCTGGGCGGCGCGGCGATGTGGAGCGCGATCGTCCTGGCCACCGGCGGGCTGGGAGGGTTCTTCGTCTCGTACGGGGATTATCTCCAGGCAACCGCGGAGTACGGCGCGTTGCTGGGCGTCATCTGGCTGGCTCTGGGCTGCGGCCTGGTGCTCTCGGTCACCGGCAGGACGGGATGGCTGCGGACAGCGGCGACAACCACCTTCGCGTTGCTATCGATCGTGGTGCTCCCGATGGGCCTCCGGGGCGAGGTCATGTTTCGAGGTGTGGCGGCGATGGTCGCCGCCGGCCGATGCGGCCGCATCCTGAAACCGGTCAAGGCGACCGCGCTGGTGCTGGGGCTGCTTGCCCTCATTCCAATCGTCCGCGAGGTGAGGCAGACGGGCCTGCGCGGGCTCCCTGAGGCCGTCCTCGCGCCGCGCATCTCCGAAGCCTTTGCCGAGATGGGCGCATCGCTCCATCCGGTTGAAAAGGTCGTCCGATGGCGAGCGCAGGGCGACCCGCTGGACATGGGTCGTTCGTACTGGGCGCCGATCGAGCGAGCGGCGGCGCGCCTGCTGCCGGGCCTGACGAGCGTCGCAGCGGACGACGATCAGCGGATCGCGAACGTGCTGGTGGCCGACCGCGTCGGCGCCATCGGGTATTCCCCGGTTGCCGAGGCCTACCGCAATTTCGGGCCGCTTGGTGTGGGGATCGTGTTCGCTCTCATCGGGGCGGGGATGGCGGCGATCGACACGATGCGCAGCCGCCGCACGGCGGTGTTGACGCTGGCGATTGTGTACGGTCCGCTGCTGGTGAACATCCGCAATTCATTCGTGTCTGTGCCCGCCCACTGGGCGTTCGGCGTCGCGCTGATCCTGTCACTGACGGCGATGCGCCACGTGCTCGGTTCGATTTTTTTCAGTTCATATGCGCGTCCTGCTTACATCCGAAGCGAAGTTTGAGCGGACGCCCGACGGCACGGTGTGGGGGGCAGCCGCCTACGGCAGCGCCATGTGGCGACAGTACCTGGAGGTGTTTTCCGGCGTCGTGATGGCGGCGAGAGTGGCTGATGTCTCGCAGCCATCGAGCGGCTGTGTCGAGGCATCCGGTCCAGGCATCGACTTCTGTTCGCTGCCGCTCTATTCGGGGCTGGCGGGATTGTGCAGGCGCTTCCAGGCGGTGCAGGCCGCCCTCGGCCAGGCCGTCGACGATTGCCCGGCGGTCATCGTCAGATCGCCTTCGGCTATTGCCTACCTGACGGCGCGGCAGGTCTCATCCAGCGCACGAGGCTACGGGGCTCACATCGTCGGGGATCCCGACCAGGTGTTCTCGAGGGGGGCGTTCAGCCATCCGCTTCGCGGACCGCTCCGGCAGATCGCCACCTCTGCTCAAGTGCAGCTCTCGCAGCGGGCCATCGCGGTCCTCTTCGTGACGAATGAGGCGCTCCAACGCAAATACCCGACCAGGGGCAAGGTGTACTCCGCCTCGGACGTCGTCCTCGACGATGCGGCGTTTGGGCGCCGGCCACCGCGCGAAAGCTCGATGCCCTTCACGCTCGTGACGGTCGGCGCGCTGGACCAGCCATACAAGGGAACGTCGGTGCTTCTCGACGCAGTCGCCCACCTACAACGCGGGGGCGTCACGGTGCGCCTGCGGATCGTCGGCAGCGGCCGCCTGATGCCGGCCCTTCAGGAACGCGCACGCACTCTCGGGCTGGAATCGAAGGTCGACTTTCTTGGACAGCTCGACCGCACCGGCGTGAGACGCGCGTTGGACGCTGCCGACGTGTTCGTGATGCCGTCGTTCACCGAGGGGCTCCCGCGGGCACTGGTCGAGGCGATGGCTAAAGGATTGCCCGCCATTGCGTCCGCCGTCGGCGGCATTCCCGAACTGTTGCCGCCGGAGTTCCTGGTACGTCCGGGCCGGCCGGAACAGCTTGCTGAGCGCATTGACTGGCTCATGACGGCCGAAGCGGCGAGGGAGGCGGCGGGCGCGCGGAACACGTCTGTCGCGCGTTCCTATCACGAGAGTGAGCAGGCGGCTATCCGGCGGGCGTTCTGCCAGTCGGTATACGACGCGAGCCTTGCCGGCCGCGCGGTGACGACCTGTGCGTGAGCCGATGGTCGTCGACCACGCCGCAGAGACCGGACCGCGCCTGAAGCTTTTCTCCAGGGCGGCGGACGTCGACTATTGGACCGAGCGATGGCAGACCGCGCGCGACGTCTCGTACGAACGCGAGCGCCGAGGACACTTGCCACATCAGTTGCGAACCACGTGGAAGCGCTGGGTGAAGCCAGGCGCAAGCGTGCTCGAAGCCGGGTGTGGCCTGGGTCACTTTACCGTGGCCGCGCATGCGCTCGAGTACCGTGCGGAGGGCCTCGATTGGTCCGAGCCCACCGTGACGCGGCTGCGCGAGCGGTTTCCATCGATCCCCTGGCACGTCGGCGACGTCCGCAGCCTGCCATTTCCCGATGGCACGTTCGACTCGGTGTATTCGCCCGGCGTCTGCGAGCACTTCGAGGACGGACCCGTGGCGGTGCTGCAGGAAACCCGTCGAGTCCTTCGCGTCGGCGGCATCGCCGTCGTGTCGACGCCCTGTTTCAACCGCTGGCTGCAGCGACGCACGGCGTCGCTTGCCTTCGCTGAGGCACCGCCTCGCGCCGCTTTTCACGAGTACGCGTTCGCACCGTCGGGAATGGCGAAGCTGCTTGGCGGGATGGGATTCGAGGTCCTGCAAGTCAGGCCGTATGCCGCGCTCGATACGCTGGTCAGATTTGCGGGCTGGCGCGTGCCTGGTCGCATGAGGAACGCGCTGGCGCTGCCACTGGACTACATCCCGATCGTCCGCGAGTGGGGAAGCACGTGCCTGTGGGTGGCGCGCAAGAAATAGACCGAAGGCCATGCTGGTAGGCATCACCGGGGGAACCGGTTTCATTGGCTCGGCGGTCGTGCAGCGTCACCTCCAACGTGGCGACGCCGTTCGATGCCTGTCGCGGCGTCGCCTTCCCGGCCGCGACGGACGGATGGAGTTCGTTTCCGGCGACCTGACGGTATCAGACGCGCGGCTGACGCGGTTCGTCGATGGCCTGGACGTCCTGTATCACTGCGCCGGGGAGGTTTCAGACGAGCGCTGGATGCGTCGGGTCAATCTTCAAGGTACCGCCGCGCTCCTCGCCGCCGCAACCGGGCGCATCGGGCGGTGGGTGCAATTGAGCAGCGCGGGCGTCTACGGGCGCTATCGCGACGGCGTCGTCTCGGAGGAGACGCCGGTCACGCCCGAGGGCGAGTACGAGACGAGCAAGGCGCACGCGGACCGGCTGGTCCTCGAAGCGGCCGCTCAGCGCCGAATCGTCTCGGTCGCCGTGCTGCGGCCGACCATCGTCTTCGGTGCCGGCATGCCCAACCGGTCGATCGCCCAGATGATTGCCGTGATCCAGCGGGGCCTGTTCTTTTTCATCGGCAGGCGTGGTGCCTCCGCGAACTACGTGCACGTCTCCAATGTCGTCGATGCGCTGCTGCTGTGCGGGACGTCACGGTGCGCCTCCGGCCGGATTTACAACCTGTCGGACTGGACCACGGTCGAGGACTTCGCCCGGGTGATTGCCGACGCCCTTGGCCGTCCGCGGCCCCGGCTGCGGCTCCCGGAACGTCCGGTTCGCCTGATGGTCGATGCGGGCAGCCGAATCGCGTCGCTGCCGCTGACCCAGGCTCGCATCGACGCGCTCGTGAGCCGGGCGCGCTACGCGTCCGATCGCATCCAGCACGAGCTTGGCTACGTGCCCCGCGTCTCGATTGCCGCCGGCCTGGCGGAGCTGGTGGCCCACGAGGCTGGCCGATGAAGCCAAAGGCGTGCATCGTCGTCGCCAGCGAGATGACCGTCCGTGCCTTCCTGGGCCCGCAGCTGCGGGCGATGCAGGACCGCTACGACGTGACCGTCGTCGTGAATTCGCGAGCGTCCGGGCTGCTTCGCGAAATGGGTGTGACCGGCGCGGTGATGCGGATACCGATCGGGCGAGCCATCTCGGTCGTGGCGGATGTCCGGGCCCTGCTCGCGCTCGGGCGATTGATGCGCCGGCATCGGTTCGACCTCGTGCACTCGATGACCCCGAAGGCGGGGCTTCTCGCGATGGTCGCCGCACGCCTCTCGAAAATCCCGGTGCGTCTCCATACGTTCACCGGCCAGGTCTGGGCCACTCGCACGGGCTTCTCCCGAGCGATTCTCAAGCTCGCCGACCAACTGATCGCCCGGTGCGCCACCTCCACGCTCGCCGACAGCCATTCCCAGCGGGAATTCCTGATTCGCGAGCGGATCGTCGCGCCGGATCGCATCGCGGTGCTGGGCAGCGGATCAGTCAGCGGGGTCGATGCCACACGATTCCGGCCCGATGCGGGCCGCCGCCGCCAGGTCCGCGAACGGTTCCACATTCCGGACGCGAGCATCGTGCTGCTCTTCGTGGGGCGGTTGAGCCGTGACAAGGGCGTGCTCGATCTTGCGAAGGCGTTCGCCGCCGTCGCGGCCGAACTCCCCGACGTGCATGCCCTCGTCGTGGGACCAGACGAAGAGGGTGTGCGGCCGGCGGTCGCGGGTCTCTGCGGGAAGCACGTCGAGCGGCTGCACTTCCTTGACTACACGACCTGCCCGGAAGAGATCATGGCCGCCGGCGACGTCCTCTGCCTTCCGAGTTACCGCGAGGGATTCGGGAGCGTCGTCATCGAGGCGGCCGCTGCCGGTCTGCCGGCGGTGGCGTCGCGCATCTACGGACTTGTCGATGCCGTTGTCGACGGGCAAACGGGTCTGCTGCACGAGCCAGGCGACGTCGCGGACCTGACCGCCTGCCTGCGTCACGTAGTCGGCAACCCTGGACTGCGGTGCGCCCTCGGCTCGGCGGCTCGCGACCGCGCGGTGCGCGACTTTGCGCCGTCACGTCTCGCGTCAAGCCTGCTCGATCTGTATGCCAGCCACGCCGCCGATCGCGCCACCGCGCCTGAAGGCGGGTGGCACCGCCGCGTCGGCAAGCGGACGTTCGACATCGTTGGTGCGGCCGCCGCGATCATCGTCTTGCTTCCTCTTGCCGCCGCGGTCGCCCTGATCGTGCGCGTGTTCCTTGGTTCACCAGTACTTTTCCACCAGTCCAGGCCCGGCTTGAACGGCGTTCCATTCCGGCTGGTCAAGTTCCGGACGATGACCGACCGCCGAGACCACGCAGGCAACCTGCTGCCCGATGTGGAACGGCTTGGACGGCTGGGACGTTTTCTTCGCGCTGCCAGCCTGGACGAGTTGCCTGAGTTGTGGAATGTGCTCGTTGGCGAGATGAGCCTGGTAGGACCGAGACCGCTGTTGATGGCGTACCTCGATCGGTACACGCCACGTCAGGCCCGCCGCCATCTCGTCCGGCCTGGCATCACCGGCCTGGCGCAGGTCAGCGGACGGAATGGATTGAGCTGGGAGGAGAAATTCGAACTCGATCTCGAATACGTGGACCGGTGCTCGTTGGCATTGGACGTGAGGATCCTGGCGCGGACCATCTGGCACGTCCTGCTGCGCCGCGACATCACTCAGCCAGGTCATGCGACCGCTGAAGAATTCACGGGAACGGTGACGCGATGAGAGTCGTGATCGTTGGTGCGGGCGGTCACGGCCAGGTCGTCGCCGACATGATCGCCGCCGGCGCGCGCGTCGGTGATGACGTGCCGACGCTCGCCGGGTTCCTCGACGACGATCCCGGCCTGGTTGGGGCAGTGGTCGGTGGCGTACCGGTCCTTGGCAACCTGGGCAGCATCGGGCGCGTGGCGGCCGACGCATTCGTCGTCGCGATCGGACGCAATCCCGAACGCGCGCGGATCGGCCAGCAGCTGCAGTCCACGGGCCGGCAGCTGGTCTCGATTCTGCACCCGCACTCCACCGTCTCCCGGAACGTCACCATCGGCGATGGCACGATGGTGTCCGCCGGTGCGGTCGTGGTCACCGGCTCGCGAATCGGCCGGGGCGTCATCCTCAACACCGGCTGTACCGTCGATCACCACTCACAGGTCGGCGACTACGCGCACATCGCACCGGGCGTTCATCTCGGCGGCGAGGTGGCGATTGGCGGGCGCACGCTGGTCGGCATTGGCGCGGTCGTTCTTCCGCGCTGCCGCGTTGGCGCCGGGTGCACCATCGGCGCGGGCGCGGTGGTGATCGGCGATGTGCCTGACGGCGTGACGGCGGTCGGGGTGCCGGCGCGGCTGTTTCCATCACCCTCGGGCCGCGAAGTCACGAATCATCTTCTGGTGGATCGATGAAGCGAATTTACCTGTCGCCGCCGGATCTGAGCCGTCTCGATCGAGAGCTCGTTCTCGACGCGCTCGAGTCGGGATGGGCGGCTCCGCTCGGACCGCACGTCGACGCATTCGAGCGTGAAGTCGCGGCCGTAGCGGAGGTGCCGCACGCCGTCGCCCTTTCGAGCGGTACGGCCGCGCTTCACCTGTCGCTCGCCGTGCTCGGTGTCGGACCCGGCGACGAAGTCCTGACCTCAACCCTGACGTTTGCCGCGACCGCCAACGCCATCGCCTATGTCGGCGCGACGCCGGTCTTCGTCGACGTGTCGCCGGAGACATGGACGATCGATCCTGACCTGCTCGAAGAGGAATTGACGGCGCGCGTCGGTGCCGGCCGCCGGCCCGCGGCGGTGATCGCGGTCGACCTGTACGGCCAGTGCTGTGACTACGACCGTATCGCGGCCCTCTGCGAACGGCACGGTGTGCCGTTGATCGAGGATGCTGCCGAGGCGCTTGGATCGTCGTACCGCGGCCGTGCGGCGGGCGCGTTCGGCGCGTGCGGGATCTTTTCGTTCAACGGCAACAAAATCATCACCACCAGCGGCGGCGGCATGCTCGTCTCGCACTCGCGCGCGATCGTCGATCGGGCGCGGCACCTGGCGACGCAGGCCCGGGACCAGGCGCCGCATTACGAGCACTCCGAGATCGGTTTCAACTACCGGCTCAGCAACCTGCTGGCGGCACTCGGGCGCGGCCAGTTGAGAAGCCTCGCCGTGAAGGTGGAGCGCCGGCGAGGCATCAGGCGCGCGTACATCGACGCGCTCGCTGGTTACGCCGGGATCGACTTCCTCCCCGAAGCCGACTACGGAAGATCGAATGCATGGCTGACGTGCATCATGGTCGACCCGCTGCGGCTGGGAACGACCCGGGAGGAGATTCGTCTGCACCTCGAATCACGGAACATCGAATCGCGTCCCGTCTGGAAGCCGATGCACCTGCAACCGGTCTTCCGCTCCTGCCAGGTCCGTGGCGGCGAGGTCGGGCGACGGCTCTTCGAACAGGGATTGTGCCTCCCCAGCGGTTCGGCCTTGACGGCGTCGGAACAGGCCCTCGTCATCGAGGCGGTGGAGGAGCGATGCGCGCCGCGGGCTGGCGCAGCCGGAGGTATGGTCCATGGCTGAGAGCGTTGCCGCATTGCGGCTCTTTGCCCAGCGTCTGCAAAGGCCTCTCGCTGTCGCGGTTCAGCTTGCGCTGGTGATCGCGTCGAACCGGGTCGCGTTCCTGCTGCGATTCGACGGCGATGTACCGCCGTTTGGGGACGAGGCGTTCTGGCAAATGCTCCCATGGCTCGTCGCCGTGCGCGCGTTCGTCTTCGTGCCCTTCCGCCTGTACGAAGGTGTCTGGCGGTACACCAGCCTGTACGACCTTCGGGCGCTGGTCGGCGGCATCGGCGTGAGCTCCGGGCTGTTCTTCCTCCTGACACAGACTCCGCTCGGTCCACCGATCTACCCGCGATCGGTGTTCATCGTCGATGCGCTGCTGTTGATGCTCCTGCTCGGCGCCGTGCGCATGAGCAAGCGGCTGCTGGCCGAACTGCCGCGGCGGCATCCTGGCAAGCGGGTGCTGATCTTCGGTGCCGGTGATGCCGGCGAGCTGATCGTGCGCGACATGAAGACGAGCGCCTCGTACGGCTATCACCCGATCGGGTTCGTCGACGATGACAAGTCGAAGGTCGGGCTGCGGATTCATGGGGTGCTGGTCGTGGGCACGCGCGCCGACCTGCCATCGATCGTGCGGCGATACCGCCCGGAGGAAGTCCTCCTGGCGATTCCGCACGCCGATCCGGTGGCGATTCGCGCCGTCGTCCGCGCGCTCGAGCAGTTCAAGGTGCCGATCAAGACGCTGCCGGCGCTGCGCGACATGATCGACGGCAAGATCGCGCTGTCGGAAATCCGGAACCTGTCGGTCGAGGACCTGCTCGCCCGCGCACCGGTTGGCCTCGACCCGGCGCCTGTCAAGTGCTTGATCGGAGGCCGTCGGGTCATGGTGACCGGCGCCGGCGGATCGATCGGGTCCGAGCTGTGCCGGCAAATTACCAGGCTCAAGCCGGCCTCGCTGGTGATGTTCGAGCGCTACGAGAACAGCCTGCACGCGATTCGTATCGAGCTCGAGGATGCGCACCAGCGGTTCGGCCTGCATGCGGTGGTTGGCGACGTCACCGATCCGATTCGTGTCGCGGAGGTGATGCGTCAGTTCGAACCCGAGATCGTCTTCCACGCGGCGGCGCATAAGCATGTGCCGCTGATGGAGGAGAATCCGTGCGAGGCCGTCAAGAACAACGTGCGCGGGACGCGACTGCTCGCGCAGGCGGCCGAGGAGTGCGGGGTGGATCGATTCATCCTGATCTCCACCGACAAGGCGGTGAACCCGACCAGCGTGATGGGTGCCTCGAAACGGGTCGGGGAGCTGATTGTTCGCGCTCGTTCCGCCGGCAGCGGGACATCGTTTTCCGTTGTGCGCTTCGGCAACGTGCTCGCCAGCAATGGCAGCGTGGTGCCGCGTTTTCTCGAACAGATCCAGAAGGGCGGCCCGGTCACCATCACCCATCCCGAGATTCGCCGCTTCTTCATGCTGATTCCGGAAGCCGTTCAGCTCGTGCTGCATGCGGCGGCGCAGGCCGACGCCGGTGCCACCTACGTGCTGGAGATGGGCGAGCAGGTGAAGGTGCTCGACATGGCGCGGGACCTCATCCGATTGTCGGGTTTCGTGCCCGAATCGGACATCGCAATCGAGTTCGTGGGCCTGCGGCCGGGCGAGAAACTCTACGAGGAGTTGGTCGGGGTCGATGAAGAGGTCGGCGCCTCGTCGATCGAAAAGATCCTGCGTGTGACGAGCCGGACGCCGCCGCGGGCGGATCTGCTCGACGTCGTGACCCGCCTCGAGGGCGACGCGGCCCGCGGCCGGCGCGACAACGTCTTGGCCGCGCTGCGCGATCTCGCGGGGCTGGCGGCCGCCGACGAGCATCCCGCGCCCGGGAGCCGGATCGAGCCGGAGGTTGCCGCGGCGCGTGCGCCGGAAACGGCACTGGAATCGTCGCCTTCCGACGGCGATCGCCTGGCCCAGCACTGCCCTGAATGCGGATCGTCGCGGATCCATCGGTCTCGGGTGCGGAATCTGCCGGAGCGCGTCCGCCGCAACTTCTCCGCGCGGCGGCTCTTCCGGTGCGACGACTGCAGCTGGCGCGGCTGGCTCATCCCGCTCGACTTCGGCGACTTCGATCCGATCACGACGCCAGACGCACCCGACCTGGGCTCTCTCGACAGCGCCCTGCACGCGGTCCGGCCCACTCGGCGCGGGTTTTCCCCGAGGGACCTGCACTGAAACCGCCCAACCGTGCCTCGTCAGGCGCACAGATGGCCGCGCTCTGCGTCGTCACATGGGGCGCCCTCGCGTTTGGCTGCGTGTATCCGTGGGCGTATTGGCCACTGGCGGCTGCGGCGGCTGCGGCCGGCACCGCCGGGCTGATCGTCGGTGGTTTCCATTCGGCGCCGGTGAGCCGCGCGTTCATCGGGGCGCTCATCGCCGTTGGCGTGGCGATGCTCGTCCAATTGATTCCGCTGCCGGTGACAGCGCTCGGCGCGCTGAGCCCCCGATCGGTGCACCTGCTCAACGATCTCGATCCGTCGTTTGCCGCCGGACTCGTCCCCTGGCATGCCCTGTCGGTATGGCCAAAGGACACGGGCATCGCGCTGGCGCTCTTCGCCTCGCTGTCGCTGCTGCTGGTCGGCCTGTCCGCGCTGTTTTCAGCGGCTGGATCCCGGCGATTCGTCGAGGCGCTGACGATCTTCGGCGTCGTCCTGGCGCTCGTCGGCATCGTTCAGAAGCCGTTGTTCACCGGCGCGATCTACGGCTTCTGGCAGCTCGACCCCGGCCGCCAGCCATTCGGGCCGTTCGTCAACAGGAACCATTTTGCCGGGTGGATGGTGATGGCTCTGCCGCTGACGCTCGCGCTGCTCGTGGCCGGCATCGCCCGAAGCATGTCGAAAATCAAGCCCGGCCTGCGGCACAAGGTGCTGTGGCTGTCGTCGCCGGAGGCCAACCGTCTCATGCTGATCGGCGCCGCCGCCGGCGTGATGGCGCTGGCCCTCATGTTGACGATGTCCCGTTCGGGGATTGCGGCGTTCGTCGTCTCGATCTTGATTACCGGCTGGTTCGTCGTCCGGACGCTCGACAACAGCTCCCGGAGAATCAGCGCGGCTGCGTGCCTCGTGTTGCTGTTGACGGCCGTCGTCCTGTGGACCGGGCCGACCGTTATTGCCAGCCGATTTGCGTCGGCCGACTGGGGCGAGTTCAACAACCGGCGGGGCGCCTGGGCCGACGCGTGGAGCGTCGTGCAGGACTTTCCGCTGGCCGGCACGGGCGCGAACACCTACTGGGCTGCGTCGCTTTTCTACCAGCGCCACGAGCTCGCCTCGTTCTTCGCGCAGGCCCACAATGACTACCTGCAGGTCGTGGCGGAAGGCGGGCTGCTCCTGGCGATTCCAGCACTGATCTGCCTCGTCCTGTTCGTGCGCGACCTTCGCAACGCGATGCGTGACCAGCGTGGCTCGACCGAGTGGTGGTTGCGGGCGGGCGCCGTGACCTCGCTCGTGGCCATCGCGATCCAGGAATCGGTGGAGTTCAGCCTGCAGATGCCGGGCAACGCCGCGTTGTTCGCGGTCGTGTGTGCCATCGGACTCCAGCGTGCCCCGGTGAGTCGCGGGGATGACCATCGAGTGCCGTCGGCGCCTCGAACTGCGCGCGGGCTGCGCCTCGTCGACCAGCGGCAGGTGAAATTTAAGATTTCAGATATCTGCAATCTTAAATTTCAGTGATCAGGTGGTGACATTGAAGATTGGCTTTGACATGGACGGGGTTGTTGCCGACTTCGGATCGGCATTCCGCGATGTGGAGACGCGATTGTTCGGTTCAGCCGGAACGACCGGTGCCGGCGAACCAGGTGGGGATGAGGAACGTCCGGCTGCCGCGTCAGAGGCGTCGAAATCGCGCGAGGAGAGGCGGCGTCACGAAGCGGTCTGGCGCGAGATTCGAGCCACACCGGATTTTTGGACCACCCTTCAGCCGATCCAGGCAAACGCGGTCAGGCGGATCCACGAGATGATGCTGGCGTACCGCTGGGAGGTGTTCTTCATCACGCAGCGGCCCGCCACCCGGGGTGACACGGTCCAGCGACAAACACAGCGATGGCTGGTGGCGCAGGGCTTCGACCTTCCGAGTGTGCTCGTGATCGCCGGCTCCCGGGGCGCCGCGGCCGGTGCGCTGCGGCTGGACTATCACGTCGACGATCTCGCCCAGAACTGCCTCGACGTGTTGTCCGACTCGAAGGCGCGTCCCCTTCTCATCGTGCCGCCGGGCGACGATGCGACAGCGCGCACGGCCCGAAGACTCGGTATCGGCGTGGCCGTCTCGATTGACGAGTGCCTGCACATCCTGAGCGAGGCATCGGCGGCAAGCCGCGACCCAGGCATGGTCGCGCGGCTCGCGGCGCTCGTCGGTTGGAAGTGACGGATGAGCCGTCAATTCCGTCCCGCCCGGTAGTTGTTCTGTACCACCCAGGCCATCGCTGAGTTGGCGGCGATCATGAACACGACGGCGGCCGTCGGGTTCTTCTTCCACAGCTGCTCCGTCGTGTACAGCACGCCGGCAGCGCCTGCCGCTTTCACCGCGACGAGGCTCGCCGGGCTCGCGGTCAGGTTCTTCATCAGCGGATTCGCTTCGACCGCGCCGCGATCGAGTGCGCGCATCGTCGAATGAATATCGAGCGCCTGGAGCGTCGCATACGAGAGGTAGAGCGGCAGGAGAGTATCGGGACGCTGCGGTCGCGCCACATCGAACCCTCCCGCTGCCTGAGCCATCGTCGGCGGCGTGTCGAGTTCCATCGCGGCTGTGGAGATCTGCGCCGCCGTCAGGAGCGTCGGATGCTCCTGCGCGGCGACCGGCGTGGACGTAGCGAACGCGACGGCGAAGAAAGCGGATGCAACGGTGGGGGGAGCAAACCGGGTCATCAAGGACCTCCGCCTATCGAAAATCATCACAACGGGTGCCTACACGCGAAAATCCAGGTCGAGGCGCTAAGTCATTGAAATTAGAAGTGTTTAGAGAGATGCATTTCGCCAGGCTGACCACTGTGTCCGTCCGCCGGCTCGAGGAGTTCTCTTTGACAGCGGACGTTTTCCATCTGTGAGGCGGCCCTCGACCACTCGACAAAAACGTGATCGGCCCTCAAATTCGTGAGCCGTGCGGGGTCGAGCGGCAGGAAGGATATACGCAACGACTCACGTATGCACGCATTCCGTCATTGAGAACACTGGCTTGTGGCTTGCCTCACCATTTCCGTCGCTGGGCCGACCAGGCACTCGCGCGATCCGCCATCGCGCGAGTGATGATCACGTTCGGGCAGGAAACACCAGGAGACGAGATGCGCAGCCGCTTGATCGCGTCAATCGCAATGGCCTTGATGATCGTTCCAGGCCTGCAGCCAGTCCTGCTGGCTGGTGCGCAGGACATCACACCGGTCGCGCAGCCGGCGGCACCGGCAGGCCTCGAGCAGAGCGCGCAGCCGACGGCACCGGCAGGCGTCGCGCAGAGCGCACAGCCGACGTCACCGGCACCGGCCGGATCAACCGTGTCCGGAAGTGCGCTGCGGACCGATTTCAAACCGCTGCCGGCCGCGACCGTGCGGCTGCGCCAGTTCGACGGCAATGGGGCGATCCTCGCATCAGCGACGACTGGACCATCTGGCGAATTCGCGTTCAGCGGGGTACCCGCGGGCAACTATCTGATCGAGCTGATGGACTTCAGCGGCAAGCTTGTTGGGACGGCGCCGCCCTTCGTGGTGGCTGGCCAAGGGCCTGTCGCCGTCTCCGTGATGGCGACCGGGTTGGGCGTGACGGCGGCTTCGGCGTCAGGCGGCGGCTTCAGCCTCTTTGGGCTTGGTCCCACGGCGAGCCTGGCGGTTCTCGGCGCCGCGGGAGCGGCGGCTGTGACGGCGGTTGTCGCCACGCAGCCGAACGCGAGCCCGTCGAACTAGTTTAGCGAGCCTGATTCAGTGTCGACTGAATCCTCTCCCCAGGATCCTGCACTCGAACTGCTCGACCGCCTCCGGGATGAAGCCAGCCAGCGTGTCGGGCGGGAGCTGGACGATCTGCGCGCGCATCTCATCAAGTGCTGCGAACACTCGATCGACCGCCTTCGGAAGGGTGGCTTCGTGTCGCTCGAATCGGTGACATCGATCGTTGTCGCCGCCACCGAAGTCGCGGCCAGCGAACGGGACCGGGCGAATCACCTTGCCAACCTGCTGAAATCGACTGAAGCAGAACTCGAGAGCGTTCGTGCGGTGCGCCAGACGCGGATGGCGGGGGAGCCTGAAGCAGACCCCCTTGACTGGGACGAGACAGCGCGTCGACTCGAGCAGGAGCTGCATGACGCCCGCGAAACCGCGACCAGGGCAGCCGAGGAACAGCGTGCTGCATTCGCCGCTTCGCGCGACCGCCTCCAGCACGTCATCGATGCCCAGTCGCTGGAACTCATCGAACTGAGACGGGTGCTCGAGAAGGTGAACCACGGAGCGCTGGCGATCCGGCCGCCCGCGCTCGATGCCGGCCGGCCGGTGCTCACCGCACGCGAACGCCTCGCCGAAACGCTGCCGTTCGACGCGATCGACGCCGCGCTGTCCGCGACACCGCCAGTCACGGACTGGCCGAAAGCCGTCTAACGCGAGACCTGCTCCGCGCGCACGCCGCCGATTACGCCGACACATCAGCAGAGACCTTCGCGAGACCTTCCCGAACAGCGAGGGAGCTTATGAAAGTCATAGGCTACATGCTCAGCGTGGTCTTTTTCGGCGTGTTCGGCCCCGTCTTCATGGCCGTGAGCTGGAACCGCACGTCCGTGGAGTGCGCGCGCGTTTCGGAGCGCGTCGATTGCCAGGTCTCAGACGCGTACCTGTTCGGAATCATCGACATCAGGCGCACGGCGGTCGGCGTGCAGTCGGTCTCCCAAGAGAGCAGCCCCCGCGACCTCGCCCACGACGAGCTCGCCAGCCGAGTGGAGATCGTGGCCGAGAACGGACGAATCCCCGTCGGCCTTCTGTCATCCAACTTCGGCGGATCGCAGAAGACCGGCATGGTCCTCGCCATCCGGCGTTTTCTCTCGTCGAGCGACCCCACCCTCTCTCACTTCGAGCTGACCGTCTCGACCCCGTTCCTGATCTTTTCGATTCCCTCTACGGCGCTGTTCCTGTTTGCGCTGATCTCGCCGACGATGTCGCTCAGGGGCGGCTCGTTCACGCCAGCCGCGGCGGAACAAAGGGCCTACGCGATTTTCACATCGCGCCAGAACCCCGGAGCGGAGCCGCTGAAAATCGATTGGCCGGAGACTTTTGACGCAGCGATGACATCGCCTGTTCCCGATCGCCTGCCCATCGTTCTTACGCGAGGCCATCCGATCTTGCAGACCATCGGCAAATATCTGACTCTCGGTGTCCTTGTCATCGTCCTGGGCCAGTCCGTTCTCTTCGCCCTCGGCTACCTGGGCACTTGGATGGAGATCGTCATCGGCGTGGTCTTCCTCAAAGGCGCGCTCTATCTCACGCGCCAGCGCAGAATCGAGCTTCACCGTCACAGGGTCGCGGTCAGCTATACCGGCTGGCTCGCGCCGCGCGACTGGGAAGAGCCGATCGCGCACTACACGCACGTCCGGGTCTATCCCTCCAGCGAGACGGGTGGTGCGGCCTATCAGGCGGAACTGGTGCACCGTTCCGTGCGGAAACGCCACCTGACACTCTGGTTTCCTCCCGTGTCCCGCGAGGCCGCCCTCGAGCGGGCCGAGCGCTACAGATCGCTGCTCGGAGTTTCCGTAGACACCTCCAAGATCGTTTAGTCGTGAATAGCCATGCTCTCGAAGACTCCCAGCCGCTGCGTGGGCGGTGCCGGGCGCTCGTCGAAGTCCAGCTGCCGGCGTTCATGGCGTTGAGCGCGATCGATGATCTTGATTCCCAGGGCGATTCCGGCGAGCGTTGCAGCGAGCGCCGCAGTCCGCGCCGGTGACTCCAATACCGCCCGTTCGATGTACGCGAAGGCGTAGGGCACGACCAACAACGCCGCGGCCCCGCCCGACCACAGCAGCTTCGGGTCGCCGAGCGGCAGATAGGCGCAGGCGAATGGTACTTTTCGGTACCACAGGAACAGGCCATCCAGTGCCGCGACGGAGAACAGGCAGCCGAAGAGCGTGTGAACGAGAGCCGTGGCGGCCCCGAAGAGTGCGACATGCAGTGGCAGGAGGATGAGCGATCGGCACGACCACCGTGCAGAGGAGCGCGGCACGCTTGACCCCGGCGAGATATCCACGTTCGTCACCGCGCCACGCCAATCGAATCGACCAGTTCGCGACCAGTTCCGCCGGAACCATGACGGCATACCGGAAAGCGCCGATCAGGACCAGCAGCACCATCACCTGCATCCCCAGGAGCCTGAGCGGAACCGACGACATCCGCTCCTGCAGGTGGGCACTGCCCAGAATGAGCATGACGGACGAAAGCGTCAGCGCGGCCGCCACGGCAATCGCGACGATCATGCGATGTGGTCCGCTTCGCATCAGCGCGTGCAGCGTGAAGAAGAATCCAGCTTGCGCCTCTGGATCCCCTCGGGTGAGCCGCAGCGCAATGGCGCGAACTGCGGCTCGGGTGCGAGAGTGCGCGGGTCGGGCGGCCACCTGCTCAGGCAGGCGGCGGTTGTTCCAGACGAACGTCAGGACCGCCAGGGAGACAACCGCTGGAACGACGAGCCACGCCCAACGCGCGAGCGTTGCGAGATTCGCACGCAACGCCCGGTAGGCGGATCGATGCTCGTCGTCCTCCCGGCGCAACCACGCCGGCAGCGTGAGTCGACGTGGCGTCACGGCTGGTGCGTCGACGACCACGTCGCCCGCCACGATTTCGTTCACGCCGAGGTGCCACAGGACCGGCAGGGCGAAGTAACGGGGTGGAACGACGCTGCCGGCGACCCACTCTGTCACCGTCTTCCCGCGGATGGTCGGCGTCAGCATGAGGCCCGTGACCGCGGCGACGACGAGGATGCTTTGAACTCCGCTCGAGACTCGGCCGAACCCGCGTTCCCCCAATACAAGGCGCAACACGCCACGTGCCGCGAGGACCGCGAAGAAGCCAAGGAGGCCCGCCATGGTCACGCTGATAGCCTGGGCCGCGATGAGGCGCACGATCCCGCCCACGCTGACTCCGCGCAGGTTCATGGTCATGAACGTCGGATAGAGGATGGTGGGCACGACATTGATGGCGATCGAGAACAGGACGCCGAAGACGAGGGCCGCCAGCAGCTTCGCCCTGGTGATCGCCCAGGGAGCAATCGGCAACGGCCCGAGAATCGCCGCGTCGCGTGGCTCGAGGCCCAGCGCGTCCCAGACCAGCAGGGCCGCCAGGGCGGAGATGGCCAGCGACGCGGCGATAAAGAGGAAGCGATCAGGCAATGCGCTCAGAGCCGTTTGTCCAGGAAGCTGGATGTACGCCGCGAGGTAGGGCGTTGAGACGAAGAACGTCACGAACACCGCCAGCGAGACGATCACGGCATACAGGACGCCGAGCGAGTCGTGCCGGTCGGCATGGGGCGAAATGACGTCGTTGTCCAGCAGCCGTCGAACGAACAGGCGCGTCAGGAGGCGAACCGCCGGGATGTTGTCGGCACTCATAACGTTAGTGCCGAAGGGCCGCGACATCAGCGATGTCACGCGCGGTCCGCTCGGGGTCGACTGTGCTCACGAGCTCGGCGACGACGTCTTCGAGCGACGCACTGTTCTGGATCATGGCGCGCAGCTGTGGAACCGGGCCTTGCGCCACGACGCGGCCGCGGTGGAGAACCACGACGTCGGCGCAAAGCCGTTCCACGCGATCGAGCAGGTGAGAGCTGTACACGATGATCTTGCCGCGGGCCGCGAAGACCGGGATCAGATGACGCAGGACGAGGCCAGCCGTGAGGTCCAGGCCGGACTCCGGCTCATCGAGGATGAGCACATCGGGGTCGTGCAGCAGGGCGGCCACAATCAGGACCTTCTGCCGCATGCCCTTGGAGTACCCGCTCATCGACTGGTCGGCGGCCGACGTCAGCCCGAAAAGCTCCAGGAGCGCGGAGATCTTGTTCGTGAGCAGGGGTTCTGCGATGCGGCGCAGGCGGCCGACGAGTTGGAGTTGTTCCCGGCCGGACAGGAAGCTGTAGAGATGCGCCTCTTCCGGCACGTACCCGACGCGCGCCTTGTACTCGACGAGAGCCGGCGCGATGTTGGATCCGTTGAACCACACCTCGCCTTCAGAGGCTTCGCGCAGCCCCGTCAGGATCGAGACCGTGGTCGATTTTCCGGAGCCATTGGGGCCCAGCAGCCCCACGATCGTGCCCGGGGCGACGCTGAAGCTGACGTCGCGAATCGCCGCGATGGCCGAGTAGTACTTCGTCAGGTGTCGCACTTCGAGCATGGCTTGCGTCCGTGGTCATTTAGTAGTAAAAGGTGGCCATATGTCAAGGGAATCGCTTGGACACTTCGAATTGCTCGTGCTCCTGGCGCTGCTCCGCGCCGGAGACGAGGCCTACGGTGTGCCGATTGCGAATGCGATCGCGGAGAGCACCGGCAAACGTGTCATCCTTGCCAGCGTGTACAACACGCTCGAGCGGCTCGAACAGAAGGGGTTGGTCACGTCGAGTTTCGGCGAGCCGACGGCCGAGCGCGGTGGGCGTGCCAAGCGGTACTTTTCCATCAGCAGGGCAGGACTCAAAGAGGTCAGGGCGGCCAAGAAGGCGCTGACGGTGTTGTGGCGGGGCATACCGGTCCACGAGGGATGAACATGGCCCTGACTCGATTCGCGCAGTGGTTCCTGACGAGAACGAGTGCCCCGGGTACACGGGATGCTCTGGTCGGCGATCTGATGGAAGAGATCGCCCACGGCCGTTCCTCGCTGTGGGTCTGCCAGGAGTTGGTCGGTCTTTACAGCTTTGCGTTCTTGGCACAGGCGCGGAAGAGCCTTCGCATCACCCCGCTCCTGGTCGCCGTGGTGCTCGGCGTAGTCCTCGCCGGAGGCACGTCTCTCGCTTCGCTCGAGCAGGTGGTCGAGACCTGGACGAGCGTCTATTACATCGCCGGCACGGTGAGCCTGTTCGCCCACGTGATGTCGCGGTCGACGGCCTCCCGCACGCTGCTGATTACTGGAGGCTCGGGACTCGAGGCTCGGGAATCGGGACTCAGAAATCGAGACCCGCTGTAGTGCGGACCTTCAGGTCCGCCTCCTCGCCGTATCCGAAATTTACAATTGTAAATTGCGGGCGGAGGTCTTCTGAGGGGGTGAACCACGCTCGGCGTCGACGCGCTCGACGCCAGGCGTGGAAGACGGGACCGCTCCTACGGCTTTTTCGACGCTTCGGACTCGAGGAGGCGCGCGCCTTTGAGCACGCCTTCCAGCGCGTAGTTGGCCTCGTGACACGCGTACTCGTAAATCGGCTCGGTCGAGGCGACCCATGTGTACTCGCCTGTCCAGGACCGTTCCCACGTGGTCGGATCCTCCACGATGAAGCGGTAGAGGAGGTCGCCGTTCTCCAGTCGCGTGATGCGCTCGACGACCTTCAAGTTCTCGCCGGAGCCGCGGAACTGGGTCTTGTCGGTGAAGTTCGTCGTCTCGACGACCAGCGTGTCGCCTTCCCAGCGGCCGATCGAGTCGCCCAGCCACTTCTTGATATGGGCAGGAGGATGTGTCCCGCCGATGCGGATGAAGCGGACGTCGTGCACCATCTCGTTGAGGATCATGACGGTGTTGCCCGTCTGCACGATCTGCTTGAGGTTGTTGTAGAAGTAGTTCGGCATCGTTGGCGGTCCCGACGTCGAGCTGAAACCGAGGATGCACCGTTCGGCGAGTGGCCGTGCCTCGGGTCCGTCATATTGACCACTCGGACCACCGGCCGCGCCTTCCGCCGCGTCGGGACTCACCTGTCGCGCCTGGAAGGCCGCATTCCGCTTGCGCGCTTCCGGCTTCATCGCCGGCACCCGGCCGTCGACGGGATCGACGATGATCGAGGTGCGTTTCTGGCCGTCCACGGTGAGCACGCGATCGCCTGGATTGATCCAGATCAGGTTGTAGCCGCCGACCACGCCACCGCCGCCGCGGAACAGCCCTTCGAGATAGGACTTCGTCGGCGAACGATCTCCGCCGACCGGAGGGGCGGTGCGATCGGCTGCGCTCGGTGCTCGGTCCTTTTCGTTACGCTGGACCTCGTACTGTTCCATGGCCGCGGCTTCCGCATCGGTCAGCACCAGCCGGTTGCCGAACTCCGCGGGCCGATCGATGGGAGTAATCGTGGCGACGTTGAACGTACCCTGGAGGTCGGGACGCCCGTCCGGCATGCGGGGGATTCCGGCCGGTTTCGGCGGCAACCGGTTTGGCGCCTGCGCCGCGGGCCGGTCAGATGCGAGCCAGGCCACGGCGGCCGCCGCGACGAAGCATCCAATCAAACGAGATAAACGAGTGCGCATGTCGTGATTCTCCGCGATGATCGTGGTCAACTTGAGCCCGAGCCGGGCTACAAGTGTAGCGTTATTGTGCCTTGTCCGCACCCGCGCAATCGACTGGCGCCCTGTACTTCCGTTTATCCGATGCGGGTTGCCGTAACACATGACGGGTGTGGAGCGGCGATTCGTGTTGCTCCTTACCGCACTCGGTTGAACTTCTGTACGCGGCGCCCTCCGGCCGTTTCCGCCACGTAGACGCTGTCTTTCGAGTCGACCGCGAGCGTGTGCGCGAAGCGGAACTCGCCGGCCATGGGTCCCGATCGACCGAACCCGCCAACCTCTCGACCGGTCTTGCGTTCGAGGATGCGCACCCTGCCGCTGCCAAGGTCCATCACGAACATGTGCGTCTGAGCCTGGTCCCGCGTGAAGTCGATATCCGTGGCGCGCCAGATCGCCGACTTCTGATCTGGTGGATCGATGCGGATGGTGTCTTTCAGCTGACCCGTCTTGTCAGTCACGTGGATTCTCGCGTTCTCACGATCGCAGGCGTAGACCAGGCCGTCGTTGCTGATGAGAACACAGTGCGGATGTCCACCTCCGTAGATGCTGAACTGGCCCGGTCCGCCTCCTGCCGATCCCCACTGCCGGAGGTAGTTGCCCTTCGCGTCGAAGACGACGATGCGGTTGTTGCCGTAGCCATCCGCGATGTAGATCGAGCCGCGCTGCTTTGTCACCGGATCCAGCGCGGGATCGATGAAAACGTCGGCCACGCCGTTCAGTCGGGTGCGGCTCGCGTTCAGCCCCGGTTCCGCGCAGGTCGGGTACACTCGATTCGGCCGCCCGAACCAATTCTGACCGGCCGGTGGTGGCGGCGGGGCATCGACGCCGTCGCAGTTGCCCTTCTCGCCGATCTGCATCAGCAGCTTCCCGTCACGCGACCACTTCTGCAGGACGCCATCGCCGTTTCCGCCAATCCACACGTTGTTCTCGAAATCGACGAAGCAGCCGTGGGTGGCATTGGGCATGACGGCGTTGCCGCCCGACTCGGTCACAGCGGGGTCGCCCCAGCTGTTCACGACGACGCCGGTCGCGTCGAACTCGAGGACAGGCGGGGAGGCGATCGACTGGGTGCCGTCGGTCGTCGTGATGCCGCCGCGCTGGAACCCGCGTGTCACGACGAACAGGTGGTCGCGTGCGTCGATGCAGCTCCCGGAGACATCACCGGTCACCCATTGCTGCGTCTGGCCGGCTGCGTTTCGTGGCGCGGGCAACGGCTGTGGCCAGGCAGGATCGACGGCGTACTGCATTGCGCCGGCCGGTGGATCGTTACGGCCTTGCCAGGCGCTCGCGCCGATCGATGCGACGACCAGCAGCAGGAGAACGTGGTGCCGCCCAGGTCGGACGCGACGATGTCTGTCGGTCATGAGACCTCCCAACGTTGCTCGGACCGGCAGTATACCGACGATCGAGGCCAGCTCGGGCGTCGGTGTTGGCTATATCCTCGTCGCGACGAGCGACACTGAGTGCGCGTCGCGGGTCCATGCCTCGGCGAGTTCCACCGCGAATCCAGAGGCCGTAAGCAGTTCCATCAGCTCCCGATAGGTGTACGCCCGGTGCGATCCGCGCCGCACCTCAACGCGGCCGTTCGACACGAAGGTGTACTCGATGTCGAGGCGCGCCCTCGCCGGATCGTACCGGTTTTCGACGAGCAGATACACATCACCCGCTTTCCACCACGGTCGAGGCTGCAGATGGTTCAAGAGATTCTCGAGCACCATGGGCGTCTCCAGAACGAACCGCCCTCCTGGCTTGAGTGCCGCCCGCACCGCCTGTAAGAAGGCAACGTTGCCTTCATCGTCAAGGTAGCCGAAGCTGTTGCCGACGCAGAAGACGCCGTCGAACCGCCCGGGCCATGGCAAGTCGCGCATGTCTCGGCGTTCCCAGGTGACCTGCTGCAAGGCGTCACGTGATCGCGCATGACCGAGGAACTCCGACGACCAGTCGACGCCTGTCAGACGATAGCCGCGCTCCGCCAGCGCCAGCGACACCCGGCCGGCGCCGCAGGGCACATCGAGGATCTCGGCGCCCGGTGACGCGGCGAGGAGGCGCGCGAGCCAGTCGGCCTCGCGCTGCGTGTGCTCGGCCGGGAGCGCGTGAAGCCACATCGTCACGGCCACGCCCTCGAAGAAGCTTTCCCACCAATTTGTCTGTACATCCACGATCGATCTCCTTCGGTGTCCGACGCGCGGACACACAACTCCGTCGTTGATTTGGGAGTAGAGAGAAGGCGATCTAGACGCGGACGGCGGTGATAATCAGAGGCGCTTCCGGCAACACAGTATCACGGATCGCGATCACGGCCGTGGTGCTTCGACGCAGCCTCGGCGCCAGGCGGTTCGCTGAACGGTTCCACGGGGATGCGCTCGTAACGCACCTCGAGGATCTGCAATTGCTCCGTGCTTCCCGGCGCGTGAAGGGCCACCGAGTCGCCTGGTCCAGACTTCATCAACGCGCGCGCCAGCGGCGACATCCAGCTGATGTAGTTACGATCCAGATCGATCTCATCGATGCCGACGATGCGGACAACCCGCTCTGTTCCGGCAGCGTTGGCGTAGCGAACGGTCGCCCCGAAGAAGACGTGCGTCGCCGCCCGTCCATCCCGCGGGGCTTCAGGGTCGACCACCGCCGCGGCATCGATGCGTTTCCTGAGAAAGCGAATCCGACCATCGATCTGGCGCAGCCGCCGCTTGCCGTACTGATAGTCGGCGTTCTCGCTGCGATCACCGTTCCCGGCCGCCCACGCCACCACCTGTGTCACCGCCGGCCGTTCCCTGGCGAGCAGGAATCGCAGTTCGTCTCTGAGCCGCTGCAAGCCGCCCGGCGTGATGTAGTTCTTGACTCCGACGAGCTGGACGTGTGCGCGCTCTTCGGCGGCGTCGTCGTGCTCGTCGTCCTCGTTGTCGGTTTCCTTCGTGAACGCCTTGCTCATGCAGCCGGGCGAAAGGTACGCCTTGAGCTTGAATCTAGTAGGGGTACCCCTGAAGCCGTCGCGTCCTGGGTTTCCAGTCAGGCAGGTCGGCGTATGCATCTCCAATTGGCATCTTGACCTTCGGCAAACTCTGGGCGTCGAGGACCTCGTCCTCCGGGATGACGCCGTTGATGTTGAGCAGGAAGGCCGTCAGCGCGTAGACCTCATCGGGGGTGAGCGTTCCCTCTCTGTTGAGAGGCATGGCGCGGTTGATGTAATCCCAGACCGTCGTGGCGTGAGGCGCACGGACCGGTAGGATTCGCCCGCGTCGCCAGGTCTCGACATCGGGCCCGGCTTTCGCTTTCAACACCGGAGCCGTGCCCCCCATGCCCGTCGCCCCGTGGCATCCCGCGCACCCCTTCGCCCTGTAGACCTGTGCGCCTTCCTTGGCGGTGCCTCGTCCTGGCGGGAGCTCCGCGCCCGTCGGACCGATCGAGATATCCCAGGCACGGAGTTCTTCCGCGCTCGGCGTGGTTCCTATCCCGTATTTTGGCGACGACTGCGCCAACACGGTGGCCCCGAGGAGCAGCACGAACGTGACGAGCCTAAGCGAGGCCATTCTTGACGCTCCCATCGCTGGCGACTCTCCATGGCTGGATGCTGTTGTCCAGTCCGGGCACGCTGAATGATTCCAGCGGCCTGTTCCAGAACTTGGCGAGCTGGGCCCGCGACGGTTGAACCTGGCCCACTTCGTCCGTGCAGCGGGAAAGGATCTCGGTCTCGTTCCCGTCCCAGGTCCATTCATAGCCGAACCGGGTATGCGCCATGCGCTGTGGTGTCCCCTTGATCGCGGCGTCATTCCAACGCTTGCCGCCGTCGGTGGATACCTCCACCTTGCGAATCGCTCCTCCACCGGACCAGGCCAGGCCGCTGATCTCGTAGAAGCCTTTCCCAGGCAGTTGCTGTCCGGCAGAAGGGAACGTGATGACCGATTTGGGCCCGATCACGTAATCCAGCGCAGCGACTTTCGGGTCCTGATCGAGATGCCCGTAGTCGTTGTAGTTCATGTAGTACCGATCCACGAGCTTGATGCGCCGCAGCCACTTCGTGTGGAAGATGCCTTCGAAGCCGGGGACCATCAGCCGCAGCGGGAACCCATTCTGCGGCCGCACAGCCTCGCCGTTCATGCCGTAGGCGAGGAGGGCGTCGTCCATGGCCTTCGCGATCGGCATGCTCGACGCGCCCTTCACTTCCTCCGCGCCTTCTGCCACGAACCACTTCGCCGAGCCCTTGACTCCGCACTCCTTGAGCAGCACCGAGAGGAGGACGCCGGTCCATTCGGCGCAGCTCGTCATCCCGTGTGATTCTTGAACCGTCTTGGCCCTGGGCGACGTCCGGTTTCCTGCGCACTCGATGAAATGAAGGCGCGTGACGGACGGAAGGCGCTTCAAGTCCTCCATGGAGAACGTCAGCGGACGGTCTACCAGGCCATGGATCATCAGAGTGTGCTCACGAGGATCAATGTCCGGGAGGAAGGATCCACGGGTCGTCGCGAAGTAGTGGAGCGAGGACGGCGTGATCACCCCGACGGAGTCCTGAAGCGGCGCAGCCACATGAAACGTAAGCCCAAAGTTATCGGGCGAGGGCCGGCCGCCGTGGGGGATGCGGACCGACGTCACATGCTTGGAGCGATTGCCGTAGGCGATGATCTGAGCCTCGTCGCCCCTGATCATCGGTGGGGACGCCGCTCCAGACACCGCACCGGAGGCTGGTGTCTGGCCCATCGCGGGCGTCACCGCTCCCAGGGTCAAACCACCGGCCAGGGCAGCGCCGCCCTTCAGGAGTTCCCTTCGATCAATGCGCTTCGAACCCATCGGTCTCTCCTTCACAGATGAGGCTAACGAGGAGCCCCGGTCCCCTCGGTCGCGAGTATAACGCGGTGAGCCATACTTTTCAGATGTCAATCCCGAGGAACGTTTTCCTCCGGGCTGCTCGAAGCAGGTGGCTGGCAGAGCAGTTCATGCGGCGATCCTTCGCGCGACGCGCTGTCAGGCGGTTCATGCCCGGGGAGAAGCTCGATGAAGCGCTCGGCGCTGCACGTCAGTTGGCCGGCGCGGGCATCGGCAGCCTCGTGACCCGTCTCGGCGAGTCCCTCACTGGGGAGACGCGGCCGGACGAGGTGTGCGATCACTATCTCGGCGCCTACGACCAGATTCGACGCGAGAGCCTTCCGACTGTCGTCTCCGTGAAGCCGAGCCAGCTGGGCCTGGACGGCTCGTATGAGCTGTGCCTCGCGCGGCTTCTGCGCCTGGCGCAGCGGGCCGTCGAAACGGGCAGCCAGTTGTGGATCGATATGGAGGACTCGGCCTACGTCGATCGCACCCTGGCGCTCTACCGTCAGGTGCGCTCGCTCCACGAACCGGTCGGCGTTGCCATTCAGGCGTACCTGCGCCGGTCGCCTCAGGACATCGAAGGGCTCTTGAACCTGCGGCCGATGATCCGCCTCGTAAAGGGCGCTTACGCCGAGCCGCCGGACCTTGCCTATCCAGCGAAACGGGACGTCGACGCTCAATATCTCGCCAATGCGGTCCGCCTGCTCGCCGCCGCCCGGCTGGGGCAGGTGTCGCCGATTTTCGGCACGCACGACATGTCACTCGTGCGCCAGATCGTCGCGCGTGCGTCGGCACTCGAGCTCTCGCGCGGTGCCTTCGAGGTCCACATGTTGTACGGCATCCGCGCCTCTGACCAGCGCGCGCTGGCCGCCGAAGGCCACGTCGTCCGGTGCCTGATCAGCTACGGCGAACAGTGGTTTCCTTGGTACATGCGCCGCCTGGCCGAGCGGCCGGCTAACGTGTGGTTCGTGATGCGAAGCATGTTCATGAAGTAGCGGCCGATCACCGAACGTCGAAGCGTTCTTCGTGGAGCAGCGCCCCGTCCATCGTCCTGAGCTCGACCCGCCATGCGCCCGTCGTCGTCACTGTATAGCGGCTGTATGTGCGGTATCCGCCCCCTTGATTCGCGAGCACGTCGAGACTGACACTCTGGTGGAGATCGTTGCCGCGGTACCACCGATGCTCGACCGTGGTCGGACGCACCGACTTGATCCGCGTGTAGTAGACGAGCGTGCCGCGGTCCACCGGGCCGCGCGCCTGTTCACAGCCCCAGTCGGCCCCGCGGGGCGTGAAACGCTGGCAGAGAAGCGCTGAAGCCACCAACGGTGGTGGCGGCGCCTCACCAGGGTTCGTGTTCGCTCCGCCGGACGCCTTCGGGTCTGCAGCCGGAGGGGCCGGGGATGGCGTGGCCGGCGAGGCACTGGGCTCTGGCGACGCGAGACCCGCTTGTGGCGATGCTACGCCGTTGGTGGGTGAGCCGCCAGGGTCTGCGGAACGCATCAGGGCGATGATGACGAGCATCAGCACGATGACGACGACGATGGCGATGGCAAGTCGAAACGACATCCCGGGCAAAAACCGCGGTGGTGTCTCGGCGCGCGGCGAGGTGACAACTGCCGGTTTCTCGACGACTGGCGGTGGTTGCGCCGGACCTGGGAGGACTGGCCTACTTTCCGCCGGCGCCTGCTCGACTGGTTCCGCGGATGGGACAGCCCGGTCCGGAAGCGGCAAGTCGATCGGCTTGCCTCGCGCCTTACAAAACTCCGTCAGGTTCTCGCGACTCGTGATAACGAAAGGATGATCCGGCGGGAGGGCTGCCGCCGCGATCGCGTACGCACGTCGATAACACGTCTCTGCTTCCAACGGCTGCTCGGCCATCTCGCACACGACGCCGAGATTGTTGAGCGTATTCGCGAGATCGGGATGGTGCGGACCCAGATCGGCTTCCTGCAACCGGACCGCCTCGCGTAGCAGTCGTTCAGCCGCGGCGAAATCTTTCGCGGCTGCCGCCCGCTCGGCCTCATCCACGACGGTTTGCACGCGGTCAGGGTCTGCCATGTCGTTGTGATTGCGATCCGCTGCTTCCTGCGGAGAAGGTGCCCTGACGACAAGGGGCAAACGGCGGGTCCGCGGGATGACGCAGCAGTCGGACAGGAGAAGGATGGGCCCTTGCGGACCCATCCAGGAACCTAGAAATCGAATTGCCCGCCGATCTTGAACATGCGCGCCTGGAGTATCTGGGCCGGCCGGAGCCAGGTGCTTGCGACCGCGTAGTTGGTGCCGAGCGTGTTGTTCTGCGTGTAGACCCAGGAGCTGTTGAGGGCGTTGTACAAGTCGACGTTGATCTGCAGCCGCTTCACACCCATGTTGATGTGCTTTGCGAGCCTGAGGTCGACCTGATTCAACGGATCCTCGTACTGCTGTCCCGTGTGCATCAGGCTGAAGCTGGTAGTGGCCGCGGCGATCTGAGCTGGCGTGGACCCGGGGGCGGTGGTAATGGTCCACCCGTTCTGGTTCGCCGCAGCCTGGTTGATCGTCCAGGTCGCCAGACGCGCCGGACCCGGCGTCCGCTGGTAAGTGGCCGACAGCTGCAGGTCCCACCACGGCAGCGACTGCGCGGCGATGAGCTTCACGTCCGGCCGGAATGGTGTCACGGTTCGGCAGAACCGCTCGCCGGTGATCGGGTTGACCTGCGAATTCTGCGGGCTGGCGAGCACGGACAGATAGCAGGTGTCGTTAATCGACCGGTCGGCGTTGATGCCCCCCTGAACGATCGTCCCATGCGTCGTGCGCGCATTCACGGTCAAGTCATATCCGTGGTTGTAGGTGATCCGCTTCAACGAGGAGTTGGCGTTCTCGAGGTGAGTCTTCGTGAATGTCTGAACGTTCTGCGTCGGAATCAAGAACGACGCCGGCGACTGCTGATAGATGTCGCACAGCTGCCACCCGCCGCCTTGCGGGAGGCGTGGGTCGGTCGGAACCGCGGCGCAGTACGGGCCGATATAGTTCGACGGACCGACGTTGACGTTGTCCGTAGTGACATCGTTGAGGTTTGTCGGACGGCGATAGTAGTTGAAGCTCACCGAGACGCGCGGCAGCAGCTCGTGCTGCACGCCCGCGGAAAACTCCCACGAGTACCCGCGGACGCCGAAGCCGTCCCGGACTTTCGCGTCTGTAATCGTCGTGCTGGGAACGAGCTGGCCGAACGTCGAGCTGGGAGGTATCGGCGCCAGCTCATCCTGCGTGGGATTGCCGTTTTTCAGGTCCTTGTCCTGCACCGTGCCATCGGGGTTGAAGATCGTGTGGTCCCCGTTGATGTCGGTCCAGGTGAGGGCCTGGCTGGAGGTCAGTGTATTGATCGGGTTGACGCTGCCCGCAGTATTCACCGTCTCGGCGTTGAGGTATTTCGACGCGCCCACCTTGACGGCCGTTTTGCCGTTGCCGAACAAATCGTACGCGAAGCCAAGCCGCGGACTGATGTCCCTCCAGTTCGGCGAGTCTCCGAACCCCTGGTATGTCGCCGAGTCCGCCCATTTGTTTGGCAGGATGGCCGAGTCGCCCACCGATCCCATGAACCAGTCGAGCCGCAGCCCGGCGGTAATCGTCGCCCGCTTGTAGATCATCCGGTCCGTCACCCAGAAGCCGTTGTCGCCGTCGATCTTGTTGAAGTTGTCGGTGGGAAGGTTGAGCGTGACCTGGTTCGGACCGTAACCGGTGGCATCCGCGCCCGGGGCGCCCACGCCGATAGCCCCGTATCGCATCACGGAGACGTCGCCGTTGCCGCGTGTAGTGATGACTTGATACGACCCCAGATTCCCGTTGAGTCCGCCGCTCAGGCTGTGCGTCCCTGTGATCCAGGTCAGCTTGGCCGTGTAGCTGTGCAAGCTGGAGATGTTCCGCTGTTGAGACGTCGGCGCGGCGAAGGTTCGTCCCGTCGTCTGGTCGTTGATGCGGAAGGTTGTGATCGGGACGTCGGGCTGGTTCGTGTAGTCCCATTCCACGTTGTAGAGGCCCCAACCCGACTCGAGCAGCAGCTGAGGGGCCAACGTGGACGTCCATTTCACATTGCCCACCCACTGATAGGGTAGACACTGGCACGACGACGCCTCCGGCAAGTTCGTCGAGCTCACGGCAATGTGGCCGATGTACTTCGTTTGCTTGTCGATGTAGCCGGTGACCTTGTTCATATCGGTCACCTTCCACGTCAGGCGGTTGAGGAAGCTGGTCTGCCGGCTGTCATCGTACCCTTCGCGATTCGGATCGGGCGCGTACTTGTAGGGATTCGGATCGGCGTCGTAGAAGGTGTCGGTGGCGGTCTTGGTGACGCCCAGCCAGCGCGCCGTGGTGAGGAACCAGAAGCGATCCCGCTTGATGGGTCCGCCGAACACGGGGTTGAAGTCGTAGACGTGGCGGATCCTGCTCACGGACGTGATACCGCGATTCCCGAGGTCGTCGCTCAGGTTGTAGGCGTTCCAGGCATCGCCGCCAGTAAAGTTGCTGCTGATCGTGCCCCTGAAGGTATTGCCGCCTTCCCGTGGAACAACATTGATGCGGAGACCAGCCTGTCCCATCTCCGCCGAATCGGCGCCGGTGTTGTAGCTGATCTCCTGGGCCCCTCCGTCGTTCTGGAACAGGCCGTACTGGCCCGAGGCGACGACGACGCTGACGCGCATCCCGTCCACGGACGTCACCGACGCAGTCGAACCGCGATAGGTCAGCGGGTACTGGTCGCCCTGCGACGACCCGCCCACGTCTCGGGTCACCGCCTGCGCCGACCCCTGCAGCGAGGTGCCGGGGATCAGGATGCCGACCGTCTGCAGGTTCCTCGAAATCGGCGCGACGTCGAGTATTTCGCGCGTCATCACGGTCACGGACGAGACCGTCTGCATGTCGACAACCGGCGAGGCGCCGGTGACGGTAATCGTCTCCGCCAGCGCGCCGACTCGCATTTCGGCGTTGACGGGTAGAGTCGTCTCGGCACGCAGCTCGATGCCGGTCCGTTCGGTTTTGTTGAATCCCTCGAGCGTGAACGTCACTGTGTACGTTCCCGGCACGAGCTGGATGATCCGGTACTGGCCTTGCCCATCGGTGACCGCCGTGCGGCTCTTTTCGATGAGGGCCGGGCTCGACGCTTCAACGGTGACGCCGGGGATGACACCGCCGCTGGCATCTCTGACGACCCCGGCAATCGAGGTCTCCTGCGCCAACGCTGCCGCCGAATGAATTAGTACCAAGCAGATTGCCGTCAGGACGCTCCGCAGTGCGCTGCGCATGGTTTCTCTCCACATTCGCGTTTGACCGACGTCCGGTTGGGGTTCGAAGGGCGGCTAGTCTGGCACCAAACCCGAAGCCGGTCAATGAGGTGTGCGCCACACGCGCGACATCGCGGCTGCTCAAAGGAACGATGAGTTGAACAAGAGACCGGGAGGCGGAGGCCCTCCCGGGATCGGAAAGAGGTCAGTGCGTCGGGTTGATGGTCCCGTCGAACGAACCGGAGGACACACCTGTAACCTGATTCAGAATGCGACGGATCGTGAATGCGCCCGTTGCACTGGCGAATCGACCCGTGCCGCCGGTCACAGTCGCCATTTCCTCGATACTGACGACATTGGGCTCACTCGTCGGCGTTCCCTGGCCGACAAGCGTCGCGTCGAGGCGATCGCCATTGGCGGCGATCAACCTGGTGCTCCCAGTTGCCGAACCCGTCGACAGGGTGACGGTCAGCATGAATGTGGACGTGAAGCGACCCAGATGGGTAGCCGTTCCGGTTCCGGTTCCGTTCACATGGAGAGAGGGGGGAACGACAACGTCTCTCTCAACTGCTTCGAAGGAGCCGTGAAACGGCAACTCTGCGCCGCCCCGCGCTTCAGTTTGAGCAGATCCGACAGCCCCGCTGGTCGGTGATGTCAGTGAACCCGGTGTTTCGCCAGCGCAGGCCGTCGCAAGAATACACACACCGAGGACGAGATATCGCATGGGTTTATTCTCCTTGGGCGAGAAACAGACAGTTGATGCGCTCGGACACTCCTGTCGGCGTCCCAGCCACTGAGGAGCGATCTGCCGGAGCGGCACGAATGTAGACCCGTGACAGTCCGCGCGCAGTGCCGTATTGAACACCGCCCGGCACTAGAGCGCGTTTTCAACCTAACGTAGCGGGAAATGCAACCACGAAGACTCGAAGACGCGAAGAAGATTCTTGGAGCCCTTCCGCCATCGTTTTGCTGGATGGCGAGCAGTTTAAAGACGTCTCAGGGCCACGAGCGGATCCATGCGGCTGGCACGCACCGCGGGAACGAGCGCCGCGCTCAGAGCGACGAGCCCCAGCAGCAACGCGACGCCGACAAATGTCAACGGATCGGTCGGACTGATTCCGAACAGAAACGCCCCGAGAAGCCGGCTCGCGGCAAACGCGATCACCATCCCAATCAAGATCCCGCCGACGATCCACGTCGCGGCCTGACGCACCACCAGCGTCGCGACGGCCCGCGGCGTCGCGCCGAGGGCAACCCGGAGTCCGATTTCGGGTGTGCGCGAGCGTACGAGAAACGACAGCACGGCGTAGACTCCGAGCCCAGCCAGCGCCAGTGCGAGAATGCCGAGCCCTCCCAGAAGGGTTCCGGCAACCTGTGTCGGCAGGAGCGACACCGACATCGCGTCGGACAGAAGGGCGACGTTGAAGACCGCAAGCGCGGCATCCAATTCTCGAACGGCCTGCCTGATCGTTGCGGCTGCAGACTCGGGCGGGTTGACCGATCGGACGAGCATCGTGAGGCGCGGCGTGTAGTCCTGCGAAAGCGGGCGATACATGAACGGCCTCGGCGGCTCGCCCAGGGTCACGTACTTGGTGTCGCGAACGACTCCGACGACCTCGATGATTTCGCCCGCTCGCATTGGCCGCAGGCGCTGACCCAACGCGGTTTCTCCGGGCCAGAAGGTTCGAGCCAGCGTTTCGTTGACGACCGCCACGCGTGGCGCGGCCGCGTCGTCGCGATCGCTGAAGTCACGTCCGGCGAGCATCGGGATGCGCAGCGTCCGGAAGTGGCCGGGCGACACCGCGTTGGTGTAGACCGGCGGCGTCGGCGGACGTTGACCCGGGGCGGGCGGTGCGTCGGCGTCGCGAAGCAGGAAGGTCGTGGAATTGGACAGCGTGACCGGCACGATGTCGGCGATGTTGACCGCGGTGATTCCGGGCGCCGCCTCCAAACGGCGCGTGAGGGACTGAATGAGCGCGCGGCCGCGCGATTCGGAGTAACCGTGCGTCTCGACGTCGACCGACGCGGTCAGGATGCCGGCGGCATCGAAGCCCGGGTCGATGGACCGGGCGTGGCGAAGGCTGCGGACGAAGAGTCCCGCTGCGATCAAAAGCAGCACCGACAGCGCCACCTGGGCCACCATGAACGCGGACCGCAATCGGCCGTGACGCGAACCGCCGCCGCTGCTCTTGGCCACACTGACGAGATCGATGCTCGATGCGCTCAATGCCGGTAGCACGCCGAATGCGAGCGCCGCGGCGATCGCGGCGGCGGCCGAGAACGCGACGACCCGCACGTCGACTGACAGATCGAGTGCCAGCGGGAACGGTGTCGGGAGAGCGATCAGCATCAGGAGACGCGTGCACCAGATGGCGAGCGAGACACCCGCAGCCGCGCCCGTCAAAGCGACCAGCGCGTTTTCGGTGAGCAACTGGCGCACCAGTCGCCCGCGCCCGGCGCCGAGCGATTGCCGAATCGCCAGTTCCGCCCTTCGGCCGGCCGCGCGCGCGAGCACGAGATTGGCCAGGTTGACGCAGATGATGAGGAGCACCAGCGCGACGAGTGTCATGAGAGCCGCAAGAAACGCAGCCACCGGCGACGAGAACTCGGGCACGAGCACCCTGCTCCCGTACACCGTCACCGCCTGTCGGTCGCCGGGCTCTCCGCGGTCCCGGCTGAGCTGACGCCCGATGGTGTCGAGGTCGGCCTGGGCGCGTGCGCGATCGATTCGGGGCTTCAAACGACCCACCAGCTGAAGACTGATCGTGTCGAGCCGGACAGCCGGATCCAGCGCCGGCCGCAGCACGGCGTCGGCCGCCAGCGGCACCCACAGGTCGCCCACGACGGGCGGCGTCATGCCACGGAAGTCCGGCTGTGCGACGCCGATGATTGTGAACGGATGATCATTGAGGGCGATGGTTCGTCCCACGGCGTCAGGCGCGCCGCCGAGCCGCTGCCTCCAGAAGGCGTGCGACAAGACGACGACCGGTGGGGCCGTGGCGAGATCGTCGGACGGGCCGATCAAGCGGCCCGCCGAAGGCACGATGCCCAGCACGGGAAAGTACTCGCCGCTGACGATCGCGCCGAAGGCGTGCTCGGTCTCGGTGGCGATCCGGAGCCCGAAGGTTTGCAGCTGCGATGCAGCCAGGCCGGCAAGCGTCGAGTTTCGTTCCCGATATTCGAGATACGAGCGGTAGGGTGTATTCGAGTAGCGATTGGAGTACACCCGGACGATGCTCGTGGGGTCGGACGCCGGGAGTGGCCGCAGGAAAAACGCGTTGACGAAGCTGAAAACAACGGCGTTGGCCCCAATTCCGATTGCCAGAAGGGTGACGGCGATCGCGGTGAAGCCCGGCGTCCGGATGAGCGTGCGGATGCCGTAACGGAGATCCTGGAGAAGAACGGCCACACCCCATATACGTGGACCGTGGGGGGAAGGTTAACGACGCAAGGTTCACCCGACAGGCTGACTTTTGCGAAGCTCGGTGGCCGCCGAACACGCCCACTTGACATGCGGAAACACCTGACCTACTCGCCCTTTCACCGCGCATAGGCGGACTGGCCCGATGCGGCGCGGTGTAGCGCCCAGGAGCGGCTAAAGTCTGCCCCTCGCCGGCCTTTCGCAACCCGAACCTGAAGAATTCTTCCGCTTCTCGACATCGATCAATCTGGCTCAGCTATTGCCCCTTCGCCGCTCGATGAAACCGTTGCGCTCTCCCCTGGCGTTGGGCTTGTTCGTCGTGGCGGCGGCGGCGTGCAATCAAGCCGTCACCGAACCCACGCTCGTGGAATCGGGAATCTCCGCGCAGGCGTCGAACTCGCCCCCGCCGGCAGACACTCCAGCGCCCGTGCCGTCCGAATCGGTCCCGGCCGGCGTGTCGTTCACGGGGCCGCTCCCGCCAGGGTGTCAGCCCGCGACCGAAGGGCTCGAGTGGATCGTAACGGTCACGGCGGCGCCTGAACTCGTGCGGCTCTACGAGCATGCGTTCCGCGATCCCGTAGCGGGGTGTGCGAACACGATCCATTCGCTGGCGACGATGACGGTCATCGGTCAGCGGCATTACGCGACGGGAGAATCGGGGCAGACTCGCTTTATCTATGAAGCGGGCGATCTCGAATGCGGTCGACTGGAACTGGGAATCATCCTGAAAAATGCCAGTGGGCAGGACACGATGCTGTCCTGGCGGGTGATCAACAGCGGAGTTGACTGCGCGCCACCGCCGCCGCCACCGCCACCACCACCACCACCACCGCCGCCGCCACCACCACCGCCGCCGCCACCGCCACCACCACCGCCGCCGCCGCCGCCGCCACCGCCACCGCCACCACCACCACCGCCGCCACCGCCACCACCACCGTGCGGGGTGACGACGCCGCCGAAGTTCTCGGGGGGCGTATCGGTGGTCGAACAGCAGGGCAAGGTCACCGTGGTGGTGACCTACACCTACCAGAACATCGAGACAGGGCGGGCCGTGCTGATGTGGCGGAACGGGTCGTCCTCGCACGAGAAGGACAGCCGCCCGCTGTTCCGCAAATGTGAGGACGGCTCGAGGACCGAGTCGTTCACCTGGACGTCAACCAACAGCAGTCACCTGCCGTCGAGGGGCGCCACGTACTGGGTCGAGCGGCGATAGTGTCGATGTGCCCGGCGCACATCGACGAGTATGTGACCTAAGAGCGGCTCGTTCCATTGCGACTGCCTGCAGGTGCATAAGTGATCCACTCGCGCATTCGATCCGCGCCAGCTCGGCGGTTCGACAGGGAACTCCTGCCCCCCAGCCGGACCTATTGCTGGGCGGGAGAGTGCCGATAAGTGTAGCGGTGTTCGTTTATGGTCTATAATGGTCTTACTTAGTCACTCATCTCCGATCACAAGAGAGTCCCCATTCATCAGTTGACCGCTGTCCGTTAGGTAGCCCGACGTCAGTGCCCCGCGAGCCTGATGTCACAACGTTCCTATTTTCAATAGTTTACAGATTGTCACTCGCGGTTGGCGATTTGAACTGTGCGCCCCCCACATGCATTCCGAGTCCGAACGTCACGGTCATTCTGATTCCGAACCTCCCCTTGTTGTCGCCAGCCGAAGCATGACCGAGCTCCTCGCGCTGGCCGACCGGGCCGCCGAGAGTGGCGCCAAGGTTCTCATCACCGGCGAGAGCGGTGTGGGCAAAGACCTGGTCGCCCGCTATGTGCACAGCCACTCCCGGCGCAAGCATGCGCCGTTTGTGGCGGTGAACTGCGCCGGCGTCACGGAAACGCTCCTCGAATCCGAGCTGTTTGGACACGTCAAGGGTAGTTTTACCGGCGCCTACCGGGACAAGCGCGGGAAGCTCCAGCTCGCGCATCGCGGCACGCTGTTCCTCGACGAAGTCGGCGAGATGAGCCTCCGAATGCAGGCGCTTCTCTTGCGGTTTCTCGAGAACGGCGAGATCCAGGCCGTGGGTTCGGATCAGCCGCAGAGCAAGGTGGACGTCCGCGTGATTACCGCGACCAACCGCAACCTGACGGAGATGATCGCCGCCGGCCAATTCCGCGAAGATCTCTTTTACAGGCTGTGCGTCATCCGTCTTGAGGTTCCTCCACTTCGAGAGCGGCCCGAAGATGTTCGCGCTCTGGCGGCTCATTTTCTCGATCGAGGCGAACGGCGGTTGACCCTCACCGACGAGGCCCTGCTGGCTTTCCAGCGATATCGGTGGCCGGGGAACGTCCGCGAGCTGCTGAACGTGGTGGAGCAGCTTCTCTGGCTGGCCCCGACCGGCAACGTCGGCGTCGAGCATCTTCCGCCGTCGATGCGGAGCGGGTCGGGCTTGATGGTGCCGGCCGATGATCGCCGGCGTCAGACCGCCGACGAGCCTCTACGACGCGCTCGTCAAGCACGGGGCTTCGTTCTGGGAGCACGTCTATCCGATGTTCCTCGCCCGGGACATCACGCGCCATGACTTGCGCGAGCTCGTTCGTCGCGGTCTCCGGGAGTCGAAGGGGCGCTACAAGGCGCTGCTCAAGCTGTTCGGCATGTCGACCCGCGACTATCGCCGCTTCATGAACTTCCTCGCGGCGCACGATTGCGGAGTCGGGTTCCGCGAATTCCGCGGCTCTGTGGCATCCTCCGAACTGCCCTCCGGAAACATCCCCCCATACGCTGTCGCACCCAATCCGCTGGAGGGATTTACACCAGCATCGGTCCACCCTCAGTAGGACGGCCAGCGTCTAGAAGGCTAGTTCGTTTATTTAGGCGGGCGCAACGAGTCGCCCGATTGAAACTTCGTCCATCAAAATTCCAGGTGGACTCGCAGACTTGCGCCTGTTGGTGACAGTACCGGCGCAATTCCAGCCTCAACTCGAGTAGTCACCGCCCGGGAGAATACGACACGTTCTGTGTGAATCAAGGTGCCCACAGCGGCACCCGCACCCATGCCGATTGAACCAAACAGCCCGCCCATCAGGAGGACCCCGCTAGGCGTCGAAAAGCACACGATTCCACAGTCTGATCTCGCTGCCGTGACTGCACCGAACGTGAACCCCGCGGCCAACCCTGTCAGGGCGCCCCTCCGAAGAAATCGCACCGGCTTGGCAACGCGCAAAACGCTGGCCTCGGTTACCTTCACGGCATCCATACGGCGTCCGACGACGAGCATGGTGTCTGAAACTTGCTGCAGTTCACCTTTGGTGGTCCTGCCTCCCTCCTCGGTCACAATGATCGAGTCGCCAATCTTGAGGCGAGTGTGAAGTTCGGCAAACGAGACAGTGCGAGTCTGCGCGTGTGTAAACGCCGCACAACAGAAAAGCATGACCAGCGCGCTGATTGTCATCCGCATGATGGTTGACTTCGAAACCTCTCCCTCTTCTAGTTGATGTCACGAGAGGTTAGATCCCGCTTGAGAGGACGGTGAGCTGCGATCGTCCCAGGGTTCGCTCAGACTGCGGCGCAGACCACCGGTCGCAATGTACCTGGTTCCCATCGTTGGACACGTCCAGAACTACTTATCGTCCTTAACCGCCAACTCCTGTGACCTGGCTAAGGCTGACCAATGCGCGGACGTGGGAGAAAGGCAATCGGCAGGCGTCCTCCGCGGAGCCATAGCAGCGGCATTTTGGGAACGTCCCCAAGCGAGACCGGACCGCGATGCACCGTGGAATTGCTCGGCCTGGCGGCCTGACGGGCGCGTGAATGATGCAATACTTTACTCAGCGGGCTAGGCCGATCCCCGAACACCGGCTTTCCGCGCCGGCTGCCCGCTGTTCTCCTTCCTTTGCGGAGCTGCTTGCGGAGCAGTCATGCCACGGCGGAAGTGGCCGACGCACTACACCGTTGCCAAAGGGCCGAGTCGTAAGGCGAAGCCGAACTGTGGTGCGGCATTCATCGCGTCATCAGGTACGCGAATCTGGCGCAACCCATCACCACCGACTCACCGGAGTTGCTCGCGTGGTGGATGGCATCTTCACTAATTTGAGTCTCGGTCGGCCCTTTACGTTGACCGGCCCCGACGAACTGACGATTCCCATCGCGAACCTGGGCAACCTGGTGATGCCGCGTGCCGGCTACTATTCTCGCCGCTGTCCCCCACTGTGGCCTCTGGTTTCTCGGGAAGGACGGCCGTCAATACATCTGCTACAAGCCGACTTGCACGAAAGCCGCAAACAAATTGCGAGCGGAGACGTCCCGACGAATTGAGAAACGTCGGGCGAGCCGGGGCGCCCGATGATGTTCCTGATAACACACGGATGTTCCTGATATCGCACGTGCATTGAACCACATCGCGTGCGATTCTCCGTCGCTATGACGGATGATCGCACACACGACCGCCTCACCCTCCGCATTCCCAAACAGCTCTCGAACGAGTTGCGTAAAGCCGCTCGCGAGGAAAGCGAACAGCACCCCGCCGTGATCCGGCGCCTGATCGCGAAGGGGCTGCGCGACCAACGCAAAGACGATCCAGACACGGACCAGTAAATGAGCGCAGACGAGGCTCCGCTGACGCCGCTCGAGCAGGCGCTCGTCCAGGCGTTGGTGTCGGCGCTCGTGAAGGAGCTGCAAGGCGAAGAAGACGTCGGAAAAGAACGTGAGCGCCCCGGTGACCAGACCGAGGCGCTCGTGGAACCCGAGGGAGTCCTGTGATGGAAGCCCAGACGATAGCACACGCCCCACCCACTTATCGCGACCTCGCGATCGAGATCCTCACGGATCGTCTCATTACCGCGGAAGATGCGCGCGAGACGTATCGAACGCTGGCGCAGGAAGCGATCCACGCGCTCGCGGCTGAAACACGCCGGCATGACGTCACGCGCGAGTCGCTCGCCCGCGAACGGGACGAATCGCGCCGGCTGCGCGCGTCCTCTTGACGGAGTCGTCATGACGAGCGCGCCCTGGCCGACTCCGCTCAAGCCCTGCGCGTATCACGGCGTGCTTGGAGAGATTGTCAACGCCGTGGCCCCGCAGACCGAAGCGGATCCGGCGGCGATCCTGGTGCAGTTGCTGGTGATGCTCGGGAACTGCATCGGACGGACGCCGCGGTTTCGCGTCGCGCCGACTTCCATCATTTGAATCTCTTCGCGGCGATTGTCGGGACGACCGCGAAAGGGCGCAAGGGCATGAGCAAGAACCAGGCGCTCGAATCTTCAAGCCGATCGATCCGGACTGGACCAAGGCCTGCATCAAGGGCGGCCTCTCCTCGGGGGAGGGCGTGATTTTCCACGTGCGCGACGAAGTCACGAAACGGAACCGACTCAAAGAAGCAAAACTGGTCTCGTGGACAAGTATCAGGACGTCGTGGTGGACCCCGGGATCAAGGACAAACGCCTCCTGGCGATTGAGACCGAGCTGGCCAGCCCGCTGAAGGTGATGACGCGCGAAGGCAACACGCTGTCGCCAGTGCTGCGGCAAGCGTGGGATGGTCGCAAGACCTCACCCAATCCGACGAAGAACAGCCCCCTGCAATCGACGGCGCCGCACGTCAGCCTCATCGCCCACGTCACCGCGGACGAACTGCGCCACTGCCTCGAGGAGACGGAGACGGCGAATGGGTTTGGCAATCGCTTTCTCTGGGTGCTC
This sequence comes from uncultured Acidobacteriota bacterium, assembly GCA_963825245.1. Classification (GTDB taxonomy): domain Bacteria; phylum Acidobacteriota; class Vicinamibacteria; order Vicinamibacterales; family CAVVIG01; genus CAVREM01. Next base: position 1,033,478 of record CAWGSJ010000001.1, on the reverse strand, counting down.
GCGAAACGATCGAAGGAGTTGCCGCACGGCGGTGACCTCGTCGACCTGGACGCCTTCCTCCCTCGACTGAGTGCCGCCGTGAGCGATGCCCGGCGCGCGCCCGAACTCCGGCGGGATGCCGCGGCCAACCGCCTCTGGGAACGCGTCTATTCGCGCCTTTCGGCCGGTCGGCCAGGGATGTGGGGTGGGATGACTGCCCGGGCCGAGGCGCAAACGCTGCGGCTCTCCGGCCTGTACGCGCTCGCCGATGCGTCGCCCGTCATCACCCCCACGCACCTGACGGCGGCCCTCGAACTCTGGCGCTACTGCTTCGAGTCGGCCGCGTACTTGTTCGGGGACCGGATCGGCCATCCGGTGGCCGACGCGATCCTCGCGAAGCTGCGACGCGACGCGCCGGCCAGCGTCACGAAGTCGGAGATTTCCGCGCTGTTCAACCGCAATCAACCCGCCAGCCGGATCGACGAGGGCCTGGCCCTCCTGGTCGACTACCGGCTGGCAAAGACCGACCACGACCGAGCCGGCACGGGCCGGCCCGTCGAGCGCTGGTTCTACGCCGGTGACGAAATAAACGAATTAAACGAAATAACCCAGCCCAGCGGGGAGGATGGTTCGTTTAATTCGTCTATTTCGTCTCCCGCAGATCCCAAGCCGAACCGGGAGCGGGCTCGCCATGAGCGCCTCTGACTTCGTCGTGCTCAAGGGCGGCCTGGTCGTGCCCTTGCCGGCGGTGGAACTCGCCCTGGACCTCGAGCGGCGGGGCATCGAGCTGTGGATCGAAGACGGCGACGCCCTCTGTGTCGGGCCGCCGGACCATCTCACCGACGAGGACCGGGCGGCGCTGCGGCGCTGGAAGCCGCATGTCCTGGCCCTGCTCACGTATGTGCCGAAGGCAGCGCCATACCTCAAAGTCGTCGACATGAGCCCGATGCGCCCGCCCTTTGGCCATCCGAAAGAGAACCGCCAGGTGCGCGACCGCACGCATGGGAGCCGCACCGTCCGCGGCTACGACGAGCCGTGGCAGCGCCTCCCGCAACTGGTTCATCCGTCGACCCGAGAACATCCTCTGCCACAAATGTGAGGCGGAAGGGTTCGTCAAGCTCGCGCGCGAAGTCGATCACATCATCCCGTTCCGAAACCGGCAGGATCCGTTGCGCCTCGATCCGAGAAATCTTCAATCACTGTGCGTTCGACACCATCGAGAGAAACACCGACGTGCCCAGCATGCGGAGATGCCCAACCCGCCAAACCGCCCAAAACCCTAATGAATCCGCATCAAAATTGACGGGGGGTCTAAAAATGTCTGCGGCGCCATCACGGCCAAACGGGTTCAGAGGCAGTTTTCTGGCGATGATCAATGTTGGTTAGTGCACTCAACAAACTTGCACCATGGCCCAACCTCGACGCCACCCGCCGATGAAGGCCGCGGCGCCGGCCCGGCACCCCCAGATGACGTCATCTGGGAAGCGCGTGAATAAACCTACACACGTTTATTCAGCGGCGAAGGGCGGCCGTCCGTACGTGCCCGAAGCGAAAAAGCTGCTGCGCGGCACGCTGCAACCATTCCAGCGCCGGAACGGGAAGAAGAATCCTCGAAACGGAAAGAAATCCCTGAGACCGGCAAGGAGTTCCACGCGCGACTACGTGGCGATCGCCTCGAGCTACGTCGACGACGTCGCTGACCGGACGGATCGTCGCCGGCAAGTGGACGATCCTGGCCTGTCAGCGGTTCCAGCGGTTCTGTACGCGCGCACAGACCGATCCTGACTGTCCGTACAGCTTCGCGGCCGACGAGGTCACCAAGGTCTGTACGTTCGTCGAACGGCTGCCGCATGTCCAAGGCCAGTGGCCCAGCGCGACGATCCAGCTCGAGCCCTGGCAGATCTTCGTGCTCGCGCATTGCTACGGATTCCGGTACCGGACCACGAGGCGACCGGCTGACGACGGTCGTGTTCTTCTGCGTCGGCCGGAAGTCGGCGAAGTCGACGCTCGTCGCGGCCGCCGCGCTGTACCACTTGCTCGGCGAGCAGGAACTGGGCAGCCAGGTCGTGCTGGCCGCCAGCACAGGCCAACAGGCACGGATCGTGTTCGACATCATGCGGCGCGATGGTGACAGCGCGCGGCTGGCTGCGCGATGCCGGCCTGAAGACGTACGCGAACGCATCACGCTCGAGGCGCCTCGGATCGAACGTGCGGCCGATCAACGCAAAGTCGAAACGCAAGACGGCTTGAATCCGAGCTTCATCAGCCTCGACGAGAGTCACGCGCAGGACTTCGCGCTGCGCGACGTGCTGGTCAGTGCGATGGGCGCACGGCGGCACGGGATGATCTGGTGTCCGACGACGGCCGGCTACGACATGACCTCGGTCGGCTACGCGCTGCGCGAGCACAGCATGCAGATCCTCGACGGCGTCGTCGAGTCCGATCACACGTTCTGCCGTCCTGTACGAATGCGACGAAGGCGATCGCTGGAACGACGAAACCGTCTGGCCGAAGGCGCTGCCGATGCTCGGCGTGACGCCGACGAGGGAGTTCGTGCAGCGGTACTGCCACGGACGCCAGCAGGCGCCCGGGCTCCAGGGCGAATTTCAAACCAAGGTGTGTAACTGGTGGCTGCAGTCGTCGTCCTCCTGGTTGTCGATGGCGGCCTGGACGCAGTGCGCGGATCCGTCGCTGTCGCTCGAGCAGTTCGCGGGGCAGCCCTGTTGGATCGGCGCGTGACCTGGCGTCGCTCGACGACCTGGCCGCGGTGGCGCTGGTGTTCAAGCGGGACGCGCAGCTCGTCGGATTCGTGCGCTGCTACCTGCCGGCGCGGGTCGTCGAGGCGCGCAGTCGGGCGATTCCGGAGTACCGCCACTGGAGCCGCGACGGCGTGTTGACGTTGACCGACGGCGACATGACCGACTTCGCGCAGATCGAAACCGACCTCCGCGCGCTGGTGTCGCCAGTTCCACGTCCGCGACCTCGTGTTCGATCAGTACGGCTCGGCGCACATCACGTCGAACCTGTTCAACAGCGGGCTGCCGGCGCGGGTCGAACCGAAGAATCCGAAGACATTCACGGGCGCGGCGCGCGAGCTGGAAGCGCGGGTGCTGGCGGGATTGTTCCGGCACGACGGGAATTCCTGTCTGGCCTGGCAGGCAGTAACTGCGTCGTCAACCGCCGGTACGAGGACTCGCTGATGCCGACGAAGGTGCATGCGGAGAGTCCGCGGAAGATCGACGCGATCGATGCGCTGCTGCTGGCGATCAGCGGCCATCTGCGGCAGGCGAGCGTCCCGGAGCCAACGTATCAGGTCTTCGTGGTCGGCTGATGCCAAATCCCCCCATGCTGACGGTCGATCGGGTCGACGATCGTCGTTCCTGGGGCAACGTCGCGAGGAATTTTCAGCCGTCAGAGGCCAATTCTGCACGGAGGCCGAATCTGACGATCGCCGCGCGCCTCCTCGAACTAGAGCGCGAACTCGCCGCTCTTCGTCAGCGCGTGGCCACGCTCGAACGCGATCCGGCTGACCGGCTCGTGCTGGCGATCGCGGCTGGCGCCGATGGACCGTTCACGGCATCTGAACTCCTCGCCAGGAGCGCGCGGGAACCGGAACTGGCGGCCGCTCTGGGCACGCGCGACTCGCAACAGGTGGGCTGGAAGCTGCGGGCGCTGGTCGGTCGATCGGTCGGCCCGTACCAGATCCAGCGCAGTAAGCGCGCCAGCGGTGGCCGCTTGTGGATCGTGCTGGTGGACACCGCTTAGCACTCACACCCTTGCGCCACGGGGCGCGCCGCGCGCACGATGCGCGCATGTCTGAAGTCCTCACGCAATCGATTCGCGACACGATGGCCGTCTCCGAAGCCATGAAGCTGATCGCGCTGGGCGCGCTGCACGGCGGCAGCCTGATTACCGGCGCGGAACAGTTCGTGGAAAGTGAGCCGCGCTCCGTGCATGCGCTGCAGTTGCGCCAGGCGATCGCGAGCGTCGAGCTGTACCAGAAAGCGATTGCGCCGGCCTCGACGACGGACGTGGGGTATGCGGGGGCCCTGCTCCCGCCGGCGATGTGGGAGCCGCTCGTGCGCCGGATCCAAGCGGGGAGCGTGCTGGGCAAGATTTCGGTGCCGGTCCCGCCGACTATTCCGATCCCGTACGAGAGCGCCGCGCCGGCGATGACGTGGATCCCCGAGAACGGGCCGACGCCGGTGACGAAGATCACGCTCGCCACGGTCACCGCCGCACCGTTCAAGTTTGGCGGCATCCTCGTGCAAACGAAAGAGCTGGTGAAAAGTACGGCGCAGGGCTCGACCCGCGTGCTGTCGGCGCGCCTCGTCCAGGCGAGCAGCCTGTTCGTGGATCAGCAACTGCTCTTGCCAACCGTCACGGCCGTCGCGGGGAAAAACCCGGCGTCGCTCACGGCCGGCGTAACCGTGACGCCGCCTGGCGCGACGACCGATGACACGATTGCGGCATTGACGGCGGCGTTTTATGCCGCGCGACCGCAGCCGCTGGCGCCGACGTTCGTACTGTCGCCGGCGACCGCGTCGAAGATCAACGGCAACGACAAACATCGGGATCTGCTCGTGACCGGGGGCTCGCTCAACGGCATTCCCGCCGTGGTCACGAATGGCGCCGGCGCGAACTTGATCCTGCTGGACGCCGAGGCGATCTACGGGTTCGACGGGGGCGCCGACGTGGTCCCGAGCCAGGACGCGACGATCGAAATGGAAGCGACGCCGGCCTCGCCGGCGGTCGCGGCAACGGTCATGGTCCCGCTGTGGAGTTCGAACTTGATCGGCCTGCGGCTGATCCGCGTGTGCGGCTGGGCGAAAGCGCCTGGCAGCGTGCAGTTTGCCGTGATTGCCTGAGGCGACAACATGACGGCTGAAGAAGGCATCGACTTCATCGACCGGCTGGTGGCGCTCCGGCGAGAACTGACCGCGATCGCGCGCGGCATTCAGCCCGAGACCGCGACGTTCATTCTGGAATGGCGCGACGCGCTGCCGGCGCTGGCCGAACGGCTCGCCACGCTGGCGGCGCTCGAGGCGCAGCTCGAACCGGTGTTGGCGCCGGCCGACGGCGAGCGGTGGACGCTCCGCGAATTGCGATCATGGCTCCAGCAGTGGACGCAGGTGGCCGACGAGGACGCGCGCACGCTGCCGGTGCTCAGGGCGCCCCGCGCGCTGCACCCGGTCGTGCACTGATCTGAGCTTGCATGCGCGTCGGCCAGGTCCGCAAACGCGACGCGAACGAAGGCGAGATCGTCGCCGCGCTCGAGCGCACCGGCCACTACGTGACGCGGATCAGTAGCCCGGGGGCGCCGGACCTGTTAGTCCGCCGTGGCCGGCAGCTCTGGGCATTCGAGATAAAAACGACGAAGGGCACACCGACCGCCGCGCAGCGTGAGACCGCGTGGCCGGTGATTCGGAGCGTCGACGACGCGCTCCAGGCGGTCGGTGTCACGCGCGCGACATAGCCCTATACCTCCGAGGCTATACCTCCGAGGCTATACCTCCGAGGCATACCGGCAACCGGATAGAAAGTACGCGGGATTCCGGCGCATTGCCCACTAGGCTTGACAACATCATCTTTGTATCGTACGATACAAAGTATGAGAACGACACCCCAGAGCGCGGTCCCGGTGACGACCGTCGAGTATTCCGCATTCCAGCAAGCCTACGACTTCTACAACAACGCACTCTTCGACGACACGCTGCCGCACGTCCTGGTCACGCTGCCGCGGCAGTCGCGATCGATGGGTTATTTCCGGGCGGATGGCTTCAGCGGCCGCAGCCGGCCCGGCAAGGTCCACGAGCTGGCGATGAACCCGAAGTACCTCGGCGACACCGACGACGAGATTCTCTCGACGCTCGTCTCACGAGATGGCGCACGTCTGGCAACAGGAGCACGGCCATCCAGGCCGCGGCCGTTATCACAACCGGGAATGGGCGGCGAAGATGCTCGACCTCGGCCTGCATCCGTCCTCGACCGGGAAGCGCGGCGGGGCGATGACCGGGCAGCGCGTGTCGCACTACATCCTCGACAGCGGACCGTTCGCGAAGGCGACCGCACGCCTCCTCAAGACCGGCTTTACGTTGAACTGGCAGGCGGGCCGCCCGGCAGCACCCTGGGATGCGGAAGAAGCGGCGCGAGGAGCAAGCCAAGGCCGCCAGCAAGACGAAATACTCCTGCCCGGGCTGCGGGCTGAACGTGTGGGCCAAGCCGGACACGACGCTGCTCTGTGGCGAATGCTACGACGACGGAGCCGGAGATCTCCTCCGGCTCGAGCCGCAATTCGGCGCGTAAAAATATTCCAAATGGATATACCAAGAAAATTCCAAAAGGGAATACTCAGCGGTTACTAGAACTGAATCGGACCGCACGCGCGTTCAGCCGCGCGGTACGGCCCTCACCCGGAACTCGTGATAGCCCGAGCGCCGAGCTGCCCTCAGTGTAGGGAGGCCTGCCGCCCTGGCCGAAGGCTGCTCCAGATGATCGCCGCCATTTACGCCCGCAAAAGCACCGACCAGACCGGCGTCGCCGACGATCAGAAATCGGTCGCCCGCCAGGTCGACCACGCGCGCGTATGCCAGGCGCAAGGGCTGGATCGTCGCCGACGAACACCTCTACGTCGATGACGGCATCTGCGGCGCCGAGTTCGCGAACCGGCCCGGCTTCCTGCGGCTGATGAATGCGCTCAAGCCGCGCCCGCCGTTTCAGGTCCTGGTCATGTCGGAAGAGTCCCGGCTCGGCCGCGAAGCGATCGAAACCGCGTACGCGCTGAAGCAGCTCATCACGGCTGGCGTGCGCGTGTTCTTCTACCTGGAGGATCGCGAACGCGACGCTCGACTGCCCGACCGACAAGATCATGCTCTCGCTGACGGCCTTCGCCGACGAGCTCGAGCGCGAGAAGGCGCGGCAGCGCACGTACGACGCGATGCTCCGGAAGGCGAAGCCGGCCACGTCACCGGCGGCCGCGTGTTCGGCTACGACAACGTCGCGCGTGTCAGACCGGACGGCAACGTCGCACGTCGCGCGAGATCAACGAGCGCGAAGCCGCCGTCGTGCGGCGAATCTTCGACGCTCTGCGCGGACGGGCACGGGCTGCACGCGGATCGCGAAGCGGCTGAACGCGGAGGCGCGCCGTCGCCGCGCCGCAGCAGGGACGGCCGGCTGGCTGGGCCCGTCGTCCGTCACGGAGTCTGCTGCACCGGCCGCTCTATCGCGGCGAGATCGTCTGGAACCAGACGCGGAAGCGCGACCGCTGGGGCCAGCAAGGCCGACAGAGCGGCCGCCGGCCGAGTGGCTGCACGATCGACGCGCCCGAGCTTGCGGATCGTCTCCGATGAACTGTGGCGCGCGGTGCAGCAGCGCCTGCCGAGCCGGCTCGCGGCGACCTACTGACGCGCCACCGGCGGCACAGCTTCGGCGTCCGCGCACGTGGCTTCGATCCGCAGTATCTCCTCTGACCGGCTTCGCGCGCTGCGCGGTCTGTGGCGGCAGCTTCTTCCGCTCGACCAGTCAGTCACGGTCGAAAGCGGCGCCTTCTGTACGGGTGCTCCGCGTACCATCGGCGGGGCGCAACGGTCTGCGCGAACAGCCTCGTGATGCGCAATGGACGCGGATCGACGAGGCGGTCCTGAGGCGGCTCGGCGGCGAGGTCTTGCGGTCCGGCCGTCGTCGATGGCCGTGCTCGACGGCGTGTGCGACGCGTTCGGCCCGACGTGCCTCAGGTCGATCGGCTGCGAGAACGGTCCGCGTCGAGCTCGCCGAAGCTCGATCGCGAGATGGCGCGGCTCGCTGAGGCGATCGCCGCGCGGCGGCGAGCTGGCGTCGCTGCTCGGACGGCGCTGACGGGCGCCAGCAGCGCAGCGGCGTCGAGCTCCATGCGCTGCGAGCTGCCGGAACGCGGCCGATGTGCGACGCGTGAGCTCGCGACCGACGATCGCAGCGCGCAAGTCCTGGCACGCGTGACGCGCTGGCGCGCGCTGCTGACCGGACGCGTGTCCGAAGGTCGCGAGTTACTGCGAGAAGTGCTCGCACGGACCGCATCACGATTCACGCCGAGAGCGACGCGATGGCCTGTCGCGTTCACAGGGACGATCGGCTTCGGTCGGTTGTTCGCGGGATCACCGGCTTGCCACCGTGTTGGCGTCCCCAACGGGATTCGAACCCGTGTTTTGGCCTTGAAAGGGCCACGTCCTAGGCCTCTGGACGATGGGGACTGATAGGTGAGAGTAACGAACCCTCGAATGCTAGCACACGAAAGCGAGCCTGGGGCAGCGCCGTCGGAGGTCTCTCTAGAGAGAAGCTAACTCACAAACCAGCCGGCCTGCGTCGCGAGCGAGCGCGCGAGCGAGCCACGCGAACGGAGCGCGCCGACGGCAGCGGCGCGCGAGAGAGCGTGTGGGGGAGTCCGAGGGGCGCAGCCCCTCGGTGAGACTAGTGGAGGATCCTGAAATTCTGCGGCGATGATGGTGGTGTCGACGGCACGTACTCGTCCGCACCCGCGTCAGCGGCGGCGCCGCGAGGGCGTGCTTGACCATCCCAATCAGTTGCGGCATTGGCAACCACAGCGACGCGGTCGATCGCCGTCGTCGCGGACGGTGCGAGGTGGAGATCACCTGCCGAGGGATTGACGAACAACGCCGGCGGCGCGGACGTCACGTTCCCGCTGAGCGTCCCAGTGGCGCCGTCGCGCGCCAGGATCCCGCCATCGAGCAGGTTGTTCGCGATCTGCACGCCGGTCGACTGCGGAAAGCGGTACTCGATCAACGAGGGATACGTACCCGACGCGAGGATCGTATTGTGCAGCACCTGCGTGGCCGGTGAGTCGAACACGCCAATCGCCGCATCGCCGGCGACTGACGGCCGCCGATAGATGAAGTTGTTGCGAATGATGCCGCCAGTGTGATCGTCCGGCGTGCGTTCGACCAGTCCGAACGCGATTTCCCGCTGGCAGTCGATGAACGTGTTGCCTTCCGCGATCGTGCCCGACGAGGCGTTCCACATCAGAATCGCCGGCCCGGCCAGCTGTCCCTGCGGCGCCCGGATGTTGCGAAAAAGGTTGTGGCGAATCGTCCAGTTGCGCCCGCCATGCACGTCGACGCCGTTCGTGTAGTAGTCGCGGCTGGTGGTCTCGTACTCAATCACCGAGTACTCGACGATACCCTGGTCGACACCGCCGCCGGACGGGTTTGGGTTGGACTTGATGAACTGCTGGCCCGCGTTGATCAGCGTGACGTTGTGCACCAGCGGCGACTGCGTCCCGGCGTTGAAGATGATCGGATGGTAGTAGATGTCGCGAATCGTCAGGTTGGCGATCGTCACGCCGGTGACGTTGCCGCCCACCCAGATGCCGTGAGGGATCGATGGGTTGGTCATCCCAGGCCCCTTCAACACCACGTCGTCGGCGTTGCCCGACGCGCCGCGGATGCCGACATTGCTGAAGGTACCGTTGATGTACACGGTGTCCTGCAGCACGTAGACACCGGCCGTGAGCACGATGGTCGTGTTCGAAGCGAGGTGCGAGACCGCCGCTCGCAGCTGGCTCTCGGACGAAACCTGCACGACGGCGCCTGACGGCGGCGCAAGCGGTGGGGCGGGTCGAGCGGGCGCCGCGGTTGCCACAACGGGCGACAAGAGAAGTGCGGCGAGCGCCGTGCAGAAGCGTGTCATCGCGCCAAGCGACAGCGCAATGGGTGTACCAGGCGCGAGCGCCCGTCTTTCCAACCCGGATGCGTTTCTCGCTGGCCCTTCGTCGTACAGTTCTCGTGCTGCCAGGGTAAATCTGGTCCCTCGCCAGCCGACCGCGCAGGACCTTCACCCCTGGGGCTGCTCCGACTCCTCGCAGTTGATCATCCACGGGATCCCGAAGCGATCGACGAAGTGCCCGTAGCGGAGCGCCCAGAACGTCCGCTGGAGCGGCATGATGACCCGTCCGTCTCTCGCCAGTTCGTGATAGATCCGCTCGGCATCGGCTTCGCCCTTGATCTGCAGCGAGAGCGAAAAGCCCTTGGGCGCTTCGTATCGATCGGGCGCGACGTCGCCGCCGTTCAGGACGTGCCCGGCAACCGTCAGGCTGCTGTGCATCACCTTGTCCCCCCAGTCTGCGGGCACCTGGTCGGCCATCGGTGAGCCGCTATAGCGGAAGATCGTCCCGAGTTGGCCGCCGAGGCACTGCTCGTAAAGCCTGAACGCCTCCTCGCACTGTCCCTTGAAGCTCAGATACGCCGTCATCTGCATGGTGAATCTCCGGTGGACCGCAGCATAAGACAAAGGGCGCACACCGGCCGGAACGCCGCCGTGTCGATGAGGTGGGCATGGGCTTGACGGACCAAATAGGTCGGAGATAGACTCCGTCCTCTGAAAGTGAGACTCAATCTCGTCTCACATCCCATTCTGCCGCTGCTGATCTCACTATGACGTTCCGTCGCGTGCTGTTCTGGGCCCATCTCACCGCTGGCGTGTGTGCGGGCCTCGTCATCCTCACGATGTCCTTCACCGGCGTGCTGCTGATGTACGAGCGGCAGCTGATCGAGTGGTCCGATCGGCACTACCGGAGTGTGGCACCGCAGAACGGTGCCTCCCGCCTGTCGGTCGAAGCGCTCCTCGTCCGGGCTGCCGAACAACGTCCAGATCAGCGGGCGACGGCGATCACGCTGCGCTCGGACCGCGAAGCGGCTGCCGCGGTCACTCTGGGACAGAGCACGGTCTATCAGGACGTCTACACAGGACGTCTCCTCGGTGAGCCCGCGACCGGTGTTCGCGCGGCCATGAGCGAACTGCGTGTCTGGCACCGTTACATGGCGCTCGACGGCGGCAGCCGTCCGCTCGGCAAGGCCATCAGCGGATGGTCGAACCTGCTGTTTCTCTTCATCGTGCTCTCGGGGATGTTCCTCTGGATTCCACGCGTCGTGAACTGGCGCGCCGTCCGGGCGGTCGTGTTCTTCCGCCGGGGTCTCCCGGGAAAGGCGCGCGATTTCAACTGTCACAACGTCATCGGCATCTGGTCCGCTGTCCCGCTCGCAATTGTCGTGGCGACGGCGACGCCGATTTCGTTCGCGTGGGCAAACGCCCTTGTCTATCGCCTGGTCGGCGAAGCGTCTCCACCGCCGGCCGCCCCGCGTGCGGCAGCGAACGGCGAGCGCCCGGCCGAGAACGGCGTGCGCAGCGGGTCGGATCGCCATCAACTGCCGCGCGTGGAAAACGTTGGGACTGGATGCGCTCTGGGCGCGCGCCGAGCAGCAGGTTGCCGGCTGGCGGAGCATCAACCTCCGGCTGTCGTCGTCGCCGGACCAGCCGGCTGTCTTCGCGATCGACCGCGGGAATGGCGGCCAGCCGCAGTTGCGCTCCACGCTGACGCTGAACCCGGCGACCGGTGAGGTCGTCCGCTGGGAGCCCTTCGAAAGCCAGACAACCGGCCGCCGCCTTCGCAGCTGGAGCCGATTCACTCACACCGGCGAGTACTACGGCCTGGTTGGGCAAACCATCGCCGGCGTCGTCTCTGGTGGCGCGGTGGTCCTCGTTTATACCGGTCTCGCGCTTGCCTTCCGCCGGTTCACGAGCTGGGTGAGGAGCAGGCGGGCAGCCGATGGCCGGGAGACGCGCAAATCCGTGGCGGCGTAATCGCCCGCAATCTTATTGGACGGACTCGATGAGGAAGACTAACGGTCGAAAGAAAGAAAACCGCCCTGGCCGGCGGTGGCGCGAGTGGCGAACATCGCCCGCCATTCGCGCGTATTTAGTTTTGAGGTCGTTGTGACACAATGGCCGTCGTTCCCTTCAGGAGGACGCGAATGGGATTGATGGACTTCATCAAGGGCGAGCTGATCGAGATCATCGAGTGGACCGATGACTCGCGAGACACCCTTTCGTACCGCTTTCCCGACCAGGACAAGGAAATCAAGCGCGGCGCTCAGTTGATCGTCCGCGAATCGCAGATGGTGCAGTTCGTCTACCTCGGTCAGTTCGGCGATCTCTTCGCTCCCGGCAAGCACACGCTCACCACCGACAACATCCCGGTCCTGACGACGCTCCAGGGCTGGAAGTACGGCTTCGAGACGCCGTTCAAGGCCGACGTCTACTACGTCACCACGCGCCTGTTCACCGGCAACAAGTGGGGCACGTCGAACCCGGTCATGGTCCGCGACCAGGACTTCGGCATCGTGCGCCTCCGCGCGTTCGGCACCTACGACTTCAAGGTCGTCAACGTGCCGCGCTTCCTCAAGGAAGTCGCGGGCACCGACATTCATTTCCGGCTCGACGAGTTCGCCGACGTCATGCGCTCCCGCATCGTCAGCGTGTTCAGCGAGGCGCTCGCCTCGAGCAAGGTGCCGGCGCTCGACATCGCCACGCGGTACAGCGAGCTCGGCGCGGCGCTGCTGCCGCTGATCAACCCGGTCCTCACCGACAAGTACGGCATCGAGATGGCGACGTTCGTCCTCGAGAACGTGTCGGTGCCGCCTGAAGTCGAGGCGGCGATCGACAAGCGATCGAGCATGGCCGCTGTCGGCAACCTGAACGACTACGTGAAATTCCAGATGGCGCAGGGATTCGAGAAGGGCGGGCCCGGCATCGCCGGCGTCGGCGCCGAGATGGCCGTCGGCATGGCGATGGCGCAGCAGATGGTCAATCAGCCCGGGGGCATTGGCGCGCAGGCGACGCCGGCCGCGGCGCCCGACGCGCCAGGCGCCACCGCAGTGCCCGAAACCTTGAGCCCGGCGCAGGCCGCGCAGGTGCTCGGGGTCAGCGAGGCCGACGTCATCGCCAGCCTCGAGGCGGGCGACCTGAAAGGCAAGAAGATCGGCGCGCAGTGGCGCGTGACGCGCGCGCAGCTCGCGGCCTTCCTGTCCTAGCGTGGACCAGCCGGCCCCCGAGCCGCCGCCTCGCGACGTCGCCGACGCGCGCGAGAAGTTCCATTGCCCGGCCTGCGGTGCGGACGCGAACTGGAATCCGGCAAAGCAGGCGCTCGTCTGCCCGTTCTGCGGTGCCGAGTCACCGTTCGAGCTTCCCGCGCGCGACGCGACGACGGTCGTCGTCGAACACGATCTTGTGGCCGCGCTCGGCCGCGTGCCTGACGAGCAGGGCTGGAAGGCCGAGAAGACGTCCGTCCGCTGCCAGAGCTGCCGCGCCGTCTCAGTCTTCGACGTCGGCAAGGTCGGCCGCAATTGCGAGTTCTGCGGTTCGGCGCAGCTGCTGCCGTACGAAGAGGCCGAGCCGGCGTTCCGGCCCGAATCGCTGCTGCCCCTCAAGATCGCCGAACCCAATGCCCGCGACCTGATTCGCCGGTGGTACGGCCGTCAATGGTTCGCGCCGAACGCGCTTGGCAAGCGGGCGCTCACCGATACGGTCAAGGCGATCTATCTGCCGTTCTGGACCTTCGACGCGCAGGCGTATGCGAGGTGGACGGCGGAATCAGGCACGTATTACTACACTGGCAGCGGCAAGAGCCGTCAGCGTCACGTGCGGTGGCGCCCGGCGGCTGGCGAGCTCTCCCATGTCTTCGACGACGAGCTGGTCTGCGCGTCGACGGGCATCCACAGCGGCCGCATCCGCGCCGTCGAGCCGTTTCCAACGAAAGAAGTGATTCCGTACGATCCCGGCTTCGTGGCGGGCTGGGTCGTGGAGCGCTACCAGATCGATCTGCGCCAGGCAGCCGCCGCCGCGCTCGAGCAGATGCGGGCGACGCTGCGCAGCATGTGCGCGCGGCAGGTTCCAGGTGACACGCACCGGAACCTCGAGGTCGACGCGACCTTCACGAAGCAGCAGTTCAAGCACATCCTCGCACCGGTGTGGCTCGTGAGCTACGTCTACCACGTCAAGTCGTATCAGGTGATCGTCAACGGCGTGACCGGCAAGATCGCCGGCGAGCGTCCGTGGAGCTGGATCAAGATCACGCTGCTGGTGCTGGTGATTCTGATCATCCTTTACGTGTTCAATTCGTGAAAAAGACGACGCTAGAAAGCGTCGCTCTAACTACTGCCTCTGCCCCTCTGCGTCCTCTGCTTCACTCTGCGTCCTCGTCTATGAACTCGCCCGGAACAGCAGGTCCGCAGACTGCAGGATGACTCGCCGCAGGCGGATCGGATAGTCGGGGAATTCCCGGAGGAATCCCCGCACCGTTTCGGCGGCTTCAGGGGAGTTGTGGCCGCCCAGCAGCGCGTCCATCCAGTTTCGCGGGAAGAAGATGTCGCCGGTTTGCCGGATATCGATCAGCAGATCGAGGCCTGGCCGGATGTATTTGCGTGCGTAATCGGCCCGAAGCGGGTGATTCAAATACCGAAGCGCTTCGATGGCCCAGGGCTCTCGCCGGCGATGGTCGGCGTCGTGCAGGCTATTGAAGAACAGGTCCCGTGTCGACGCGTCGGCCGACAGCGCAGGCATCACGAACTCGAATCGGGCCTTGCGGTCGGGGTTCATGAAGCGCCCGCGCTGCTCCTCGAGAATGGCGGCGGCGTTCGGAAGCGATCGCACGGCCAGGTCGAGAGCCATGCCGGCCTCGTCCGGCTCGGCCAGCGTCAGCCCGGGAATCTTCTCCTCGTGGCGCCAGACGCGCTCGAGGAAGCGGATGCCGTCCGGCGACGTGACCGTTGAGCGGAAGGCTCCGAAGTACGTGGACTTCATCGACGACGACGGCGAGCGGCCGATGCCCGATCGGAGGGCCGCCTCCACGCGCGGCGCCAGGCGTGATCGATCGGCCCGGGACAGGAACGTCCAGAACAGCTCGTCGAGGTAGCCGGAAAGCAGCTGCACGTTCTGCTCGGTCGTTTCGCGCGGCAGCACCCGCAGCACGGCCTCCAGGAAGTCCGCCGGCGGAATACGACGCTCGAGCAACTGGTCCCACAACGTGATCCACGCGGCGCCGCGGGTGACCGGATCCGTGAATTCTTCGACCCGGCTCAGCAGATAGCGGCGCGTGACGACATCGATCGTGAACGCACCGTAGGCCAGCCCGCCACCGGTCGGCAGCACGAAGTTCGGAGGCGGCAGGCCCGGCGCGCCTTCGACAACCGTGCGGTCGCCGGAAAGCTCCACGTCGAACGCCTGGTGGTGGAGTGCCGACCCCACGAACACGCGCATCCGCTGAGTCGACTTGCCGCCGGTGAACGCGAGCTGGGCGATGCGGTTCTTGTCGGCATCGATCTGCATCGAGGTTTGGATCGTCGGCCGGCCCGCCCCTTCAACCCACGCTTTGCTCCAGGTGGTGACGTCGCGATCGCTGCGCTCGTCGACGAGTCGCACGAGATCGAGCCAGGTCGCGTTGCCGAACTGGAATTGCTTCAAATAGGCGCGGAGACCGTCCCGCATCTGGTCCGGGCCGATCAAGTACTCCAGCTGGCGCATGACGATCGGCGCCTTGTCGTAGATGATCGCGCCGTAGAGGCTGCCCGCTTCGCTGAGATTGTCGAGCTCCTGCCGGATCGGGTGCGTCCCCTCGGACCGGTCGACGGCATAGGCCGCCGGGTAGTGTGTGACCAGAAACCGCAGGTCGTGGTTCACCTTCGGGAACGAAGGGTTGACGATCTTCGCGGCCATGAAATTCGCGAAGACTTCTTTCATCCACACGTCGTTGAACCAGCGCATCGTCACCAGGTCGCCGAACCACATGTGCGCGGTCTCGTGCGCGATCACGCTGGCGCGGTTGAGCACCTGGTTCTCGGTCGCTGATTCGTCGAGGAGGATCGACGCCGCGTTGTAGTAGACGGATCCGGGATGTTCCATCCCGCCGAACTGGAAGGAGGGAACGAGCAGGAACTCGAACTTGCCGAATGGATAGGGGATGCCGGTGTAGTCTTCGAGCCACCGCAGCGCCGCCGCGTGGAGATCGAACGCCGCATCCTTGTTGCGCGCGACCTTCGCGGCGTCGGTCTCACGGTGGAACATGCGAAACATGCGTCCGTCGCGTTCGGCAGTCTCGACTTGAAAGCGCCCGGCGGCGAACGCGAAGAGGTACGTCGAAATCGGTTGCGTTTCGGCGAACCGCAGGCGCAGTTGAGCGCTGGCGATCTCGCGGGCCGTTTCGGCCCCGTTCGAGATGGCCTGCCAGCTCGCAGGTGCCGTAAGCGCCAACGTAAATCGCGCTTTGATGTCGGGCTGGTCGAAGCAGGGAAACGTCAGGTGCGCGCGTGCCGGGACGAAAAGCGAGTACAGGAAGTCCGGGTTGCGGTTGAGGGCCGCGTCACCGGCGCGAAACGCGATCTCGACGACGTTTGCACCGCTGGCGAACGCGCGCGAGCCGATCACGATATGGCCGTTCACCGCGCGATACAAGGCAGGCTTGCCGGCCACTGCCACGGACATGAGATGGTCGGCGCCGGGTGCGAAGTCGATGACGACGGGCTGCCCGGCGTCCTTCAGATCGAAGCGGATCGCGGCCGTTCCAGTGATGGGCTCTGTCGCCAGATCGGGAATCGCGAACGTCAGGTCGTAGCGGACGTTCCCGATCCGCGCGGCCCGAGCCTCGGCCACTGCGAGCGGAATTCCGGGCTCAGGGTCGGGCACGTCGCGATCCGTCCCGCCGCATGCCGCCGCCGCGAGAATCATCAAGACACTGCACAGCAGCGGACGCACGTAGTGCACCCTGCGCAGCTTGCCCACCTCCTAGAACCGAAACAGCGGCCGCCCCGCTCGGAAGCCCGGCCATGGAATCGCCGCAATGATTGCGAGGGTCGCGAGGGCGTAGCACGCGAGCATTCGCATGCGCTTGGACCCGGGCGTCCTGGCCTTGCGGGCCAGCACACGCCCGACGTGGCCGACGACGACCGCGGCGAACATCAGCGTGATGTGCTCAACGGCCCAGAACCGCGCCACCGGGTCGCGCATGGCGGCACCGAAATCCGCGCGGATGGCGGCGGTGGTCGGACTCAGCACGAAGTACAGCAGCAGTCCAAGGAGCATCTGAAGGTCGATCAGCCCCACGAAGATAGCGCCCCAGCGATCGGCGGCGGTTTTCTCCGCGCCAAGAGGCCGCGAGTTGAAGGCGGCTGCGGTTGCCACGATGCCGGCGATGAGCGCCGGCCAACGGAGCCACGAGTGCAGCAGAAGCATCACGTCGAACATGCTGGAACAGTATCAGATGGGAGCGCCTGCGGCCATGCCGAGCCGAGCAACCTGTGCGCTTCGCGCTACGGTGGCCAAGGGAACCGGTTTGACGGCTAGCGCTTCAGCCGCGCCAATACGCCTTCGGCGTCACGCACGTCCTTCTCCGCTTCTTGGAGGGCGCGGCGCGCCTGCGCTTCGGCGGCGCGGGCGCGCTCCAGATTCCGGGTTGCGGCGGCAATCTTTGCTTCTTTTTCCCTGCGCGCCGCCTCGGCGCGCCGGAGGGCTTCGCGGTCGATCTCGATCACGTCAGCCCGCTTCTGGGTGGCACTCGTCTTCGGCGTCGCCTCGTGCCTTCTTGGAAACGAAGACGCGGGGACAGCGCTGGGCGTGACGCCGGTCAGCGCCTCGAAGCCGGCGGGCTGAACGACCTCGGTCAGGCGTCCAGGATCGGGCAGCGGCGCCGCGGAGATCGACAGCGCTTCAAGCATCCGCGCCAGGGGCTCCGCTCCAGGCTTGGCGTCGTGTTCGGCGGCGAGCTCGGTGGCGCGCTCGACCGCTTCGGCCAGTGCCTTCCGATGCACGTCGCCGGCCTTGCGCACATCGGTCTTCTTTCCCTCGAGAGCCGCTATCTGCGCGGTCCGGAGCGCTGCGCCGCCTTCATCAGGCGGTCCCACGCTGAGCGCTCGCGCCAGTACAGCTGGTTGACCGCCCATGGCACGACGGTCGCCTTCTCGAGCCGCTTGACGCGCGAGGCGTCGGCGCCGGCCAGTGTCTTCGCCAGAGCATTGCGCGCCGCGGTGAACTCGGCGAGCGGCAGCTGGTAGAGCTCGTCGATTTGGGCGTCAAGACTCACGGGGAATATCTTAACGAGGACGCAAGAGGTGGCAGAGGACGCAGAGGCGCAGAGCCGCCGAGTTCAGGGGTGGGAGACGGTAATGGTGTACGTCGCGGGTTGACGCAGAGTCCCTAGCGAATCCCTGATAACGACACAGTGATCGCCCGGCGAAACCAGTCCGCCGATTCCCACCTGGTTCAGTTGCCTGTATCCGGCGTTGATAGGGGCCAGGCTCGTGCAGCCGCCCATACCGTAAATCAGCTCCACGATCGCGTCAGGGTTCGAGAGTGCCGTTATTTTGACGTCGATTTCGCCGTTCTTGTCGACCCGGAACTGGTGGCCTTGGGTGCCGAGGGGCGCGAGAGTCCCGTTGAAAGGCTCGACCTTGTTTTGCGACGGATCGACGACACCTCCGCAGGCGCCGGACAACGTCGCCGCGAGCATCATGCCGGCGAGCCGCCGTTTACGTTCGAGGTTCATACCAAGGCCGACAATACTATACTGCCGCGCATGATCCGAAGCACTCTCACCGCCGCGCTCGTGGCCCTGTTTGCCGTCGAGGCGACCGCCGACGTGACACGCGTCGACATCGCCAAGCGCGCCGACGTCGGAGCGTCGGGCTACGAGAAGATCATTGGGACGATCCACTTCGCAATCGACCCGAAAGACCCCGGCAACCAGGTCATCGTCGGGCTCGACAAGGCGCCGCGCAACGCCTCGGGCAAGGTCGAGTTCTCGGCCGACCTCTACATCCTGCAGCCGCGCGATGCGTCGCGCTCGAACGGCGTCGCGCTGGTCGATGTCGTCAACCGCGGCCGCAAGATGACGCTCAACGGTTACAGCCGCGGCGGCACGCTCGATCCCGCCACTGAAGCGGATCTCGGCGACGGTTTCCTGACCCGTCAGGGCTACACGCTCGTCTGGGTCGGGTGGCAATTCGACGTCCAGCGCGGCAACAACCTGATGGGGATCGAAGTGCCGCGTGCCGCCGGCGTCACCGTCACGGCTCGCGCCGAGTTCACGCCGAACGATCGAAGCCCGGACGTGACGGTCACGGATCTCGTTGGCTATCCCGTGATCGGAGACGGCAGCGACGCCTCGCTGACGGTTCGCGACGGTCCCTTCGGCGAGCCGCAGGAAATTCCGCGCGCGCGGTTCCAGTTGAAGGGCACTGTGGTGTCGATGCCCGGCGGCTTCGAGCCCGGGCGCACCTATCAGATCTCTTACCGCACGCAGAACCCGGCGATTGCGGGGGTCGGCCTGGCCGCGTTCCGCGACACGGCGTCGTGGCTCAAGCACAACCCCTCGGCGCCGTCGCGTCCGCGCTTCACGATCGCCTTCGGATCGTCCCAGAGCGGCCGGTTTCTGCGCACCTTCCTGTATCAGGGGTTCAACACCGACGAACGGGGACGCCAGGTGTTCGACGGCGTCATCGCGCACATCGCGGGCGCGGCGCGCCTGAGCCTCAACGAGGAGGGCGCCACGCCAAACAGCCTCGGAATGTACTCCGCGACGATGTTCCCGTTCTCGGATACGGTGCAGAAAGATTCGGTGACGGGCAAGAAAGACGGCCTGCTCGAGAAAGCGCGCGCACGCGGCCATGCGCCGAAGGTGTTCTATACGAACAGCTCGGTCGAGTACTGGGGCGGTGGGCGCGCCGCCGCGCTCATACACACGCTGCTGGAGCCGTCGGGCATGGATGAGAAGTTGCCCAAGAACGTTCGTGCCTACTTGTTCGCGGGCACACAGCATTCCCCCGGCCAGTTTCCACCGCGCAAGAGCGCCGCGCAGCAGCTGCGGGACAACCCGGTGCAGTACTGGTGGCCGATGCGGGCGCTGCTCGTGGCGATGACCCGGTGGGTGACAGACGACGTCGACCCGCCGCCCAGCCGATATCCGCAGAGCACCGCGACGGGAATCGCCTTCGTTCCCAACGGCTACCTGGACGTGAACACGATGTTGCCCTCGCTTTTCTTCGGTGCCAGAGGGGAAATGTTTCCGAAGATCCCCGGCGTGCAGTCGCCGGACATCGTGACGCCGGGACGCGATCGGGGCCGTGAGCTGCCACTGTTGGTCAGCCGCGTCGACGCGGACGGCAACGAACTCGCCGGCATTCGTCTGCCCGACGTGGCCGTCCCGCTCGCCACCTATACCGGCTGGAATTTCCGCAGTCCGGAAGTCGGCGGCACGAAAGAGCTCGTCGCGCTCGCCGGCTCATCGATTCCGTTCGCGGCAACGAAGGAAAAGCGGATCACATTCGGCGACCCGCGGAAATCGGTCGAAGAGCGGTACGACTCGAAAGACGACTACCTCCGGCGTGTCCGCAAGGCTGCCGACGACCTCGTCAAGGATCGCTACCTGCTCGCCGACGACGTCAACGCCATCGTCGCGCGGGGCGGCGAGATGTGGGACTTTGTCGTTGCACTCAAATAGGGTGCTCGGTGCCTTCGCCGTAGGGTGCTCGGTGGCTTCGCCGTAGAGTGCTCACGGGCTTCGCCGTACAGTGCGCGCCTGTCGTGTCGATTCAGATGCCTTATGTTCTTGTAAATTGTATTAATTTGACTTATCAGACCCGGACGCGCTGTAATGTCCGAGACATGTTGTTCGGGCTGCCCCTTTCGGCCGTGATTCCCGTTGCGCCCTTTATTGGTGTCGCCGTTAGGGGGACCAATTCGGCCGGATGATGGCAGCATCCAACGGGTCAGAGACAGGGGCCATCATCCGATAAAGATGATGGCCTTTTTTGTTTATGCGCATTGCCTATCAGGGTGAACCCGGCGCGTTCAGCGAGGCGGCGGCGCGGCAGGTGAGCGCCGACGCGGAGCTGGTGCCGTGCCGAAGCTTCGAGGACGTGTTCGACTCGGTCAAGGCCGGGCCGGCCGGCTACGGCGTCCTGCCGATCGAGAACACGATTGGCGGCAGCATCCACCGCAACTTCGATCTGCTTCTCGAGCACCACCTGCCGATCATCGGCGAGATCGAGCTGCCGGTCGTCCATCACCTGCTGGCGCTGCCCGGCGTGACGATGGAGCGCGTCCGGCGCATCTATTCGCATCCGCAGGCGCTCGCGCAGTGCGATCGGTTCCTGCGGACGCTGTCGGGCGTCGAGGTGATTGCCACCTACGACACCGCCGGCAGCGCGAAGCTGATCGCCGAGCAGAAGATGTCCGACGCCGCGGCGATCGCGTCGGCGCGCGCGGCGGAGGTCTTCGGTCTGGTCGCCGCTGCACTCCTCGATCCAGGACTACGAGCACAACGTCACGCGGTTCCTGGTCATCGGCAGGCGTCCGCTGTCGGACGCGCCGGCGGACAAGACGACGATCGTCTTCACGCTGGCCAACGAGCCCGGGGCGCTGTTCAAGGCGCTGAGCGTGTTTGCGCTGCGCGGCCTCGACCTGACCAAGCTCGAGTCGCGGCCGATTCCGGGCCGGAAGTGGGAGTACCTGTTCTACGCCGATCTCGTCGGCGGCGCGCGACGACCTGAAATGCGCCCGCGCGCTGGCGCACCTCGCCGAGTTCGCGCCGATGCTGCGCGTGCTCGGCTCGTATCCCAGCTTCAAGGCCGGCGTGGCCGACAAACCGGCCGCGCAGAACTTCGAGAGTCTCGCGTGAGCACCAACGGATCGAACCCGCTGACCACCGGGCCATCGCGCGCCGCGGCGCGCGCCATGCTGAAGGCGGTCGGCTTCTCCGATGCCGACCTGAAGAAGCCGCTGATCGGCGTCGCGAACACCTGGATCGAGATCGGCCCCTGCAACTACCACCTGCGCACGCTTGCCGCGGACGTGAAGGAAGGCGTCCGCGCCGCCGGCGGCACGCCGATGGAATTCAACACCGTGTCGATCTCGGACGGCATCACGATGGGCACCGAAGGCATGCGCGCCTCGCTCGTCAGCCGCGAGGTGATCGCCGACTCGATCGAGCTGGTGGCACGCGGCAACGGGTTCGACGGACTGGTGATCCTCGTCGGCTGCGACAAGACGATTCCCGGCGCGGTGATGGCGCTGGCCCGGCTGAATGTCCCCGGCGTGGTGCTCTACGGCGGATCGATCGCGCCCGGCAGTGTTCAAGGGCAAGCCGGTGACCATTCAGGACGTCTTCGAGGCGGTCGGCGCTCATGCGTCCGGCATCATGAGCGACGCAGACTTCCAGACGCTCGAGGACGTCGCGTGCCCCGGCGCCGGCGCTTGCGGTGGCCAGTTCACCGCGAACACGATGGCGATCGTCTGCGAGGCGCTGGGCATCGCCGCGCTCGGCAGCGGCAGCGTGCCGGCCACCGACCCGCTGAAGTCGGCGGTCGGCCGCGCGGCCGGCGAGCAGGCAGTGAAGCTGGCGGGCGCCGGTCTCAAGCCTCGCAACATCATCACGCCGAGCGCGATCCGGAATGCCATTGCCGTCGTCGCCGCGACCGGCGGATCGACCAATGCCGTCCTGCACCTGCTCGCGATCGCGCGCGAGGCCGGCATCGAGCTGTCGCTCGCCGACTTCGATCGCATCAGCGCGAAGACGCCGCTCATCGCCGACTTGAAGCCGTCCGGCCGATTCGTCGCCACCGAGCTGCATGCGGCCGGCGGCACCCCGCTGGTGATTCGGCGGCTGGTCGAGTCGGGCGCGATCGACGGCTCGACGCCGACGGTCACCGGGCGGACGCTGGCCGAGGAAGCGGCGAAGGCTACCGAAGCGCCCGGCCAGGAAGTCGTCCGGCCGAATCGATCGCCCGCTCAAGCCGCACGGCGGCCTCGTGATCCTCTTCGGCAACCTGGCGCCGGAAGGCGGCGGTGCTCAAGCTGTCGGGAACCGAGCGGGCGCAGCATCGCGGGCCGGCGCGCGTCTTCGACAGCGAAGAGCTGGCGTTCGAGGCTGTCCAGCAGCAGGCCATCAAGGCCGGAGACGTCGTCGTCATCCGATACGAAGGGCCGGCGGGCGGACCCGGGCATGCGCGAAATGCTCGCGGTCACCGCCGCGATCGTCGGCGCCGGCCTCGGCGATTCGGTGGCGCTGATGACCGACGGCCGCTTTTCGGGCGCGACGCGCGGGTTCACGGTCGGCCACGTCGTCGCCGGAAGCCTCGCGCGGCGGACCGATTGCCGCGCTGCGTGACGGCGACATCATCGTGCTCGACGTCGCGAACCGCCGTCTCGACGTGGAGCTCACCGACGCGCAGATCAAGGAGCGGATGGCGTCATGGACGGCGCCCGCGCCGCGATATCAGACCGGGCGTGATGGCGAAGTACGCGCGAATGGTGTCGTCGGCGGCGATAGGAGCGGTGACGGGATAGGGGCAGGAAAGGCGGGAAGGGCAGGTAAGGCAGGTGGGGGAGTAACGGAGCGCCTGCGGCCATGCCGAGGCGAGGAACCGTTTCTTATCCGAGCCGAGGCATCAGCGTCAGTTCGCGCTGGGGGTGGGGCCCCAGCGCCATTGGAAAAAAGTAGACCGCTATGTCCAAACAGACGTTAACCGGCGCGCAGATCCTGTGGGACTGCCTCGTGCGCGAGGGCGTCGAGGTCGTGTTCGGCTACCCCGGCGGCGCGATCCTGCCGGCGTACGACGCGATGCTCGACTATCCGATTCGCCACATTCTGGTGCGCCACGAACAGGGCGCCACGCACATGGCGGACGGCTACGCGCGCGCGACCGGCAAGGTCGGCGTCGCGGTGGCCACCTCCGGTCCCGGCGCGACCAACATGGTGACCGGCATCGCGACGGCGATGATGGACTCGTCGCCCATCGTCTGCATCACCGGACAGGTCGGCAGCAGCCTGATCGGATCGGACGCATTCCAGGAAACCGACATCACCGGCATCACGCTGCCGATCACCAAGCACAACTTTCTCGTGACGCAGGGCGTCCGAGGTCGCGGCCGCGGTGCGCGAAGCGTTCGCGATCGCCGCGAGCGGCCGGCCGGGGCCGGTCCTGATCGACATCACGAAGGACGCGCAGCTCGGTTCGTGCGAATTCGACTGGGACGCGAGCGGCGCCCGACCTCGAGTCGCTGGCCCGGCCGGGTCAGTCGAGCGGCGTCGATCCGCTTCAGCTGATCAACGCGGCCGAGCGGCCGCTGATTCTCGCCGGCCACGGCATCATCCTCGGCGGCGCCGAAGCGGCGCTGCAGTCGTTCGCGGAAAAGGCGCAGATCCCGGTGGCGATGACGCTGCTCGGCATCGGCGGCTTCCCGGCGTCGCATCCGCTGAACCTCGGCATGATGGGCATGCACGGCGAAGCGTGGGTCAACACGGCGATCCAGGAAGCCGACCTGCTGATCGCGCTCGGCATGCGGTTCGACGACCGCGTCACCGGCAACCTGAAGACCTACGCGCCGCACGCCAAGAAGATCCACGTCGACATCGACCCGGCTGAGTTCAACAAGAACGTCCGGGTCGATTCGGCGATCTCGGGCGACGTCGGCGCTACCGTACGCGACTGGCTGCCGAATATCTCGCGCGGCGATCGCTCCAAGTGGCTCAAGTACATCACCGACCTGAAGGGCGATTCGGCGGTCCGCGACATCCAGAACCTGCCCGACGATGGGCATCTGTATGCGGCGCACGTGATCAACGACTTGTGGCGGATCACCGAAGGCAATGCGGTCGTCGTCACCGACGTCGGCCAGCACCAGATGTGGGAAGCGCAGTACTACCACCACGAGAAGCCGCGCTCGCTGATCACGTCGGGCGGCCTCGGCACGATGGGCTTCGCCCTGCCGGCCGCGATCGGCGCGAAGGTGGGCCGTCCCGACGCCGAGGTCTGGGTCGTGGTCGGCGACGGCGGGTTCCAGATGACGATGCCCGAGCTCGCGACGATGGTGCAGGAGGAGCTCGACGTGAAGATCGCCATCATCAACAACGGCTATCTGGGCATGGTGCGGCAGTGGCAGGAGTTCTTCTACCAGCGCCGCTACGCCGCGACGCCGATCTCCGGTCCGGACTTCGCGAAGCTGGCCGAGGCCTTCGGGGTCCGCGGCGCGACCGTGACCACGCGCGACCAGGTCGCCGGTGCCGTCGCCGCCGCCCGTCGTCAGCGCGGCGCGCTGATCGATTTCAGGGTGGAGCAGGAAGATTCGGTGTACCCGATGGTGCCGGCCGGCGCGGATCTCCACAAGATGATCCGGCGGCCGTCGCCGATCGCGGAAACAGCAGCGGATTAGCCGACCCTGAAAGGGTCGGCCTACATGCTGGGGAGCGGAGGCCGTCAGCAGCGCCTGCGGCCATGCGAGCCGAGGACATGCGAGCGGAGGCGAGGCATCATCGTAAGAACGCGCGGGGGTGGGGCCCCGCGCCAGTGAAAAAAGTACAGAGCTTATGCAAACATTTGCCGTATACGTCGACAACAAGCCGGGCGTGCTGAACCGAGTGGCGTCGCTGTTCCGCCGCCGCGCCTTCAACATCGAGTCGCTGACCGTCGGGCACACCGAGATGCCCGGGCTGTCGCGGATGACGATCGTCGTCGACACCGACGAGCGGGGCGCGCGGCTGGTCGAGGCGAACCTGTACAAGCTGATCCCGGTGCGCCGCGTCGACAACATCACGCAGCTGTCGACGATTGCCCGCGACCTGGCGATGATCAAGGTGTCGGCCACCGGTGACGCGCCGGACGCACGTGATGCAGCTCGTCGACGTCTACCGCGCGCGGATCGTCGACGTCAGCCCCGACTCGCTCGTGATCGAGACCACCGGCACCGAGGACAAGATCGACAGCCTGCTCGAGGTGCTCCGTCCGTACGGCGTCGTCGAAATGGTCCGGACCGGCCGGGTCGAGATGGTCCGCGGCGCCGGCGACCACGCCGCGAGTGGTCGCGCAGACGCGAGCCGCGCACGTGGTCGGACTGGACGACGCCGGCAGCGGATCGGTGTAGATCTCATCGGGACTCGGGACCGACTCGGGACTCGGGCTCGGGACTCGGGCCAGCGACTACAATCAGCCAAACACGAGCGCCTGCGGCCATGCGAGCGCCGAGGAACGGGTTCTTATCCGAGGCGACGCATCGGCGTAAGTTCGCGCGGGGGTGGGGCCGCCAGTCTGCGGCCATGCCGCGAGACAAGTTCCACGACGTCGCGAACCGGCGTGCCGCGCCAGTGAAGTCGGAGAACCCATGGCAACGATGTACTACGACAAAGACGCCGACCTCGGCCTGATCCAGGGCAAGAAGGTGGCGGTGATCGGGTATGGCTCGCAGGGGCACGCGCACGCGCTGAACCTCAAGGACAGCGGCGTCAGCGTCAAGGTCGGGCTCCCGGCCGACGAGCCGGTCGCGGCCCAAGGCGCAGGCTGCCGGCCTCGAGGTGGGCGACGTCGCCGACGTGTCGAAGTGGGCCGACGTCATCATGGTGCTGGTTCCGGACACGACCGCGGCGAAGCTCTACAAGGAAGCGATCGAGCCGAACCTGGCCGCCGGCAACGCTGCTGCTGTTCGCGCACGGGTTCAACATCCGGTTCGGCGACGATCGCGCCGCGGCCCGACGTCGACGTCGCGATGGTGGCGCCGAAGGCGCCCGGCCACCGCGTGCGTGAGCTCTACAGCGAAGGCGCCGGCACGCCCGCGCTGATCGCCGTGCACCAGGACGCGACCGGGCACGGCGAAGGACCTGACGCTGTCCTATGCGAAGGGGATTGGCGTCACGCGGGCCGGCGTCATCGAGACGACATTTGCCGAGGAGACCGAGACTGATCTCTTCGGCGAGCAGGCGGTGCTGTGCGGCGGCGTGAGCGCGCTGATCAAGGCCGGGTTCGAAACGCTGGTCGAAGCGGGCTACCAGCCCGAAGTGGCGTACTTCGAGTGCCTGCACGAGCTGAAGCTGATCGTCGACCTGATCTACCAGGGCGGCCTGAGCTACATGCGCTACTCGGTGAGCGACACGGCGGAGCACGGCGACTACACCGGCGGCCCGCGCATCGTCACCGCCGAGACCAAGCAGGAAATGAAGAAGATGCTCGACGAGATCCGCAGCGGCCAGTACGCGAAGGGCTGGATCGACGAGAACCAGTCAGGCCGGCAGTGGTTCGAAGAGCGGCGTCGCGAGGAACGAGCGCACGTCATCGAGAAGGTCGGCGGCGACCTGCGCGCGCTGATGCCGTTCCTCAAGCCGGTGAAGATCGCGGACGAGGAAGTGGTCGGCGTCGGCACGCGCACGAATGGCTAAAGCCCGCGTCGCGGTCTCGCCCGCGACTCACGCCAGGGAATCGCGCCGGCTCTCGACGCTGCTCGACGTCAGCCAGGCGCTGTCGGGCACGCTGAACCTGCGTTCGGCGCTGCACCGCGTGCTGGAAATCCTGGCCAAGCATCACGGGACCGTCCGGTCGATGGTGACGCTGCTCCACGACAACGGCGAGCTGCACGTCGAGGCCTCGGACGGCCTCGACGCGCCGGCGCACGCGGTCCGCTATCGCCTCGGCGAGGGCATCGTCGGCAAGGTCGTCGAGAGCGGCAAGCCGATCGTCGTTCCGCGGGTGAGCAAGGAGCCGGCCTTTCTCAACCGCGCGTCGAAGCGCAGCGAGCTGGCGAAAGAGGAGCTGACGTTCATCTGCGTGCCGATTCTCCTCAACCGGCGGGCGGTCGGAGCGCTCGCCGTCGACCTCAAGTTCAACCCCGACCGCGACTACGATCGCAGCATCCAGTTCTACGGGATCGTGGCGTCGAGCGTCGCGCAGGCCGTCAAGATGCAGCGCCTGGTCGAGGAGGACAAGAAGCGGCTGGTCGACGAGAACCTCCACCTGCGCCAGGAGCTGCGCGAGCGCTACGACTTCTCGAGCATCATCGGCAGCAGCGGCCCGGTGCGCCAGATGTACGAGCAGATGGCGCAGGTCGCCGCGACCAACACGACGGTCCTGATCCGCGGCGAGTCGGGTACCGGCAAGGAAATGGTGGCGCACGGGATTCACTACAACTCGCCGCGCGCCAACAAGCCGTTCGTCAAGGTGAGCTGCGCGGCGCTGCCCGACAGCCTGATCGAATCCGAGCTGTTCGGCTACGAGCGGGGCGCGTTCACCGGCGCCGAGCAGCGGAAGAAGGGACGCTTCGAGCTCGCCGAAGGCGGGACGCTCTTCCTCGACGAGATCGGCGACATCAACCTCGCGACGCAGGTGAAGCTGCTGCGCGTCCTGCAGGAGCGGGAGTTCGAGCGGCTCGGGAGCACCGAGACGATCAAGGTCAACGTCCGGATGCTGACCGCGACCAACAAGGACCTCGAGCGCGCGATTGCCGCCGGCACGTTCCGCGAAGACCTGTACTTCCGGCTGAACGTCTTCACCATCTTCGTGCCGCCGCTGCGCGAGCGGAAAGCCGACCTGCTGCTGCTCGTCGATCACTTCCTGGAGAAGTTCTCGCGGGAGCACCGGAAGAGCATCAAGCGGATCTCGACGCCGGCGATCGACATGCTGATGAGCTATCACTGGCCCGGCAACGTGCGCGAGCTGGAAAACACGCTCGAGCGCGCGGTGCTGATGTGCGACGGCCAGGTCGTGCACGGGCACCACCTGCCGCCGTCGCTGCAGACGGCGGAGGCGTCCGGGACGGTGACGCGCGTCTCGCTGAGCGACGCCGTGGCGGGGTTCGAAAAAGACCTGATCCAGGACGCGCTGAAGACCACGCGCGGCAACCGCGCCAAGGCCGCGCGGCTGCTCGATACGACCGAGCGCGTCCTGAACTACAAGGTGAGGAAGTACGCGATCGACGTGAAGCGGTTTACGGCGTAGAGACTGGGGCCTAGGGGCTGTCTACAGGCGCCCGCGGCTATCGTCAAACAGTTATTGCCTTTCCGGGGGAAGCTGCTTACCCTAACCCCGGCATGAAGAAAACCTTACTGTCCTCATCAGCTGCGCTCCTCGTGCTGGGCGTGCTCGCCGTGCTCGGAGCCACGGTTCAGGCCCAATCCGGAGCCCCTCGGACGCCGGATGGCAAACCCGATCTCCAGGGCACTTGGAGCTTCGCTACGCTCACACCGATGCAGCGGCCGAAGGAGTTCGGCACCAAGGCAGTCCTCACCCCCGACGAAGCGAAGAAGTACGCCGAAGACAGCCGTGCGCGCCGCAACATGGACACACGCAGCGGCGGCGGCGCGGTCGACGTCGAGCGCGCCTACAACGATTTCTGGTGGGACTTCGGGTCGACGGCGTCGCTGCGCACGTCGCTGATCATCGACCCGCCGGACGGCCAGCAGCCCGCCTACACGCCGGAAGCGCAGAAGCGGATGGCGTCGCAGTTCGCCGGCCTGCGCCGGCCGGCCGAAGGGCCCGAGGACCGCATGCTCGCCGAGCGGTGCATCGTCGGATTCAACGCCGGCCCGCCGATGGCGCCGAGCGCCTACAACAACAACGTGCAGATCGTGCAGACCAAGGACCACGTCGTGCTGCTCAACGAGATGGTGCACGACGCCCGCGTCGTCCCGCTCGACGGCCGTCCGCGGAAGCTCGTCCGCTGGGCGGGGGAGTCGCGTGGACGATGGGAGGGGGATACTCTGGTCGTCGAGACGATCAACTTCAAAGGGCCGACGTCGTTCGGCGGCTCGAGTGACAAGATGAAGCTGACCGAGAAGTTCCGGCTCGACGGAGGAAACACGCTGCTGTACGAGTTCACCGTCGAAGATCCGGCGACCTGGGTCAGACCATGGACCGCCGAGATCCCGATGGCCCGCAGCGCCGAGCCGATCTACGAGTACGCGTGCCACGAGGGGAACCACGGGATGGAAGGGATTCTCAAGGGCGCCCGCATGGACGAAAAGCAAGCCGCGAAGCCGACCACCGGGTCGCGGTAAGCGGGAGGGGTATCGCATGGCAACGACGACATCACGAATCGATCGGCGCACCCTGCTGAAGCTGATGGGGTCGGCCGGCGCGACGGCGACGGTCATCTCGGCCGTGCTGCTCGCCGTTCGACCGGTCGGTGAGCGCGCAGGGCCTCACCGGCGGCAAGTTCGACAAGTCGGTTCCGCTGGCGACGGCCGGCCCCGGCGGCAACACGAACTGGCAGCCCGGCGACGCGGTCAAGTTCCTGCCGCCGTCAGGACATTCCGACGCGCGGCGCGGCGGCCGACGTCGCTGGCGGCGCTGCCGAAGGAAAAGCTGCTGCAGCATGTACGAGCGGATGAGCGCCAGCCGCAAGTGGGAAACGGCGATGAAGGACCTGTTCCTCGGCGGCGAAGGACGGCCTCTACGGCGCGTTCCACACCTACGTCGGCGAAGAAGCGATCGCCGTCGGCGTCATGAGCGCGCTGAACGACGACGACTACATCGCCAGCACGCATCGCGGCCACGGGCATCTCATCGCCAAGGGCGGCGACCTGAACAAGATGTCCGCCGAGATCTTCTTCAAGGAGACCGGCTACAACAAGGGCTACGGCGGCTCGATGCACATCACCGACATGTCCAAGGGCATCATGGGCATGAACGGCATCGTCGGCGCCAGCTACTACATGGCCGCCGGGCGCCGCGCTGCGCGCGCATGGTGCGCGGCACGAAGCAGGTGGCGCGTCGCGTTCTTCGGCGACGGCGCGGCGGCCTCGCCGTACTACTTCAGCGCCGTCCGCAGCTGCGCGAACCTCAAGATGCCGGTGATCTTCGTCAACGAGAACAACTTCCAGTACATGGGCGTCCCGATGGCGCTCACGGTGCCGACCAAGTACATCTCCGAGTACACGAAGGGCCTCGACATCCCGCATCATCTCGTCGACGGCAACGACGTGACGGCCGTGTACGCGGCGACGCAGCGAAGCGGTCGAGTGGGCGCGCGCCGGCAAGGGGCCGAGCATGATCGAGGGCGATGACCTACCGCTGGTACGAC
The DNA here is from genome assembly GCA_963825245.1 of uncultured Acidobacteriota bacterium. Lineage (GTDB taxonomy): Bacteria > Acidobacteriota > Vicinamibacteria > Vicinamibacterales > CAVVIG01 > CAVREM01. The sequence continues at coordinate 1,002,848 of CAWGSJ010000001.1, read as the reverse complement.
CACGCCGGGTTTGCCGGCGGCCAGCGTCGGCCAGGACGCGCGCGATGGGGCTGCCGTACCGCTCCGACGAGGAAGTCAAGCAGTGGATGTCGCGCGATCCGATCGTGCGCTTCAAGAACTGGCTGCTGGCGAAGGGGCTCGGCGACGGAGGCCGAGCTGGCCGAGCATCGAATCGAAGGCCCAGGCGGCGGTCGAGGCGTCGATCGAGTTCGCGCGCAAGAGCGCGGATCCCGAATCCGGAAGCCGGCGTGCTGAACACCTACGCGAAGGGCGCGGCCGAGGCGACGCAGTTCTTCAACCGCAAAGGGCATCGCCGCAGCCGCGGACTGACGTAGGAACGGAGAGATGCCATGGCGAAAAAATCGTACAACTACGCGCAGCTCGAGGCGGTCGCCCAGGAGATGCGCGCGAACGCCGACATGGTGTTCTTCTACGAGTACCAGACGCCGACGGCGACGCTGCCGACCGGCGAAGTGCTGGATCTCGCGAAGGAGTTCGGCGAGCACCGGACGTCGGGCCGCGGCTGGCCGATCGACGAGCAGTGGATCGTCGGCGTCGCGATCGGCGCCGCCGCCGCCGGCTCGAAGGCGGTCGCGCGCATCCCGTCGATGGCGCCGATTTACGCCATCGAGTACATCCAGAACCAGGCCGGCAAGATTCGCTCGATGACCGGCGGGCAGGCGAGCATGCCGTTCGTGCTCTGGCAGGACGGCGCCGGCCGCAGCCAGGGCAGCGCCGGCCAGCACACCGACGTCGGGCATGGAAGCGCTCTACGCGCAGCTGCCCGGCGTCAAGGTCGTCGCGCCGAGCAACGCCTACGACGCCAAGGGCCTGATGATCGCGGCGATTCGCGATCCCGATCCGGTCGTCTACCTCGACTACAGCGAGGTGAAGGGCGGCGAGCAGCCCGACGTGCCGGACGAGGCGTATGAAGTCCCGCTCGGCAAGGCGGTCGTGCGGCAGCAGGGCAGCGACCTGACGATCGTGGCCTGGGCGCCGGCGACCGTCGACGTCAAGCGCGCGCTGCCCGAGCTGGCGAAGGCCGGCATCAGCGTCGAGTTCATCGATCCCGCGGACGCTGAAGCCGCTCGACGTCGACGACGCTGGTCGCGTCGGTCCGCAAGACGCGGCGGCTGCTCGTCGTCGAGCACGGCCACTACACCAGCGGCTTCGGATCGCACGTCATCGCCGAGGTGGTGCAGGCGGTGCCCGGCGTGAAGGCCAAGAAGCTGGCCTTCCCCGACGTGCCTGGTCCGGGCGCCGCCGGGATGATGCGTTGGCTGCGGCCCGACGCGCCGAAGATCGTCGACGCCGCCGTCCAGATGATGCGAGGGTAGCCGGTCGCCTCTCATGGATGCACAAGCCGCCGCACCGCGGTCGCCGTGTCCGCGGTGTGGCGGCCACCTTGCAGCCACCATCGTCCGCACCACCATCTGGCAGGGCGATCGCGTCGCGATCGTCGAGGACATTCCCGCGCTCGTCTGCGAGGCGTGCCTGGAGCAGTTCTACGACGACGAGGTCAGCGACGCGCTGCGACGGTTGGCTGAGGAGGGATTCCCGCCCGACAAGGCCGATCGACAGATTGAGGTTCCGGTCTTTTCGCTCACCGGTCGGATCATGGCGAGACCTGCGCTACCAGATGACACCTATGTTGATTGACGACTTGCACGGCAAGGGCGCCCAAGCAGAAGCGCCTGCGGCCATGCCGAGCCGAGGACAAGTGAATCCGAGGCGAGGCATCAGCGTCAGTTCGCGGCGGGGGTGGGGCCCCGCCGCCAGTGGAAAAAAGTTGACTAGCCGCGCGGGCTTGGTTGCCTTGACTGCGTTGTTGGCTGTGGGATGTACTGAAGCCGGCGCGCCGGGGACGGACAAGCCGGCGGCGACCAGCAGTCCGGCGCCCGCAGCGTCGGCGGTTGCGGCACCCGAGCCGAAGACCGTCGCCGACATCTTTCCTCCCGGCCCGCAGCGCGAAGCGGTGATGAACAGCTGCGGCAACTGTCACAACCTCGCGTGTTCCGCGATCGGCCAACGATCGACCGAGCGCTGGAGCGCGCTCGAGGAAGGACATAAGGAGAAGGTGACCAGCGGCGAACTGCACGCGATGTTCGAGTACCTGGCCGCCAACTTCAACGCGTCGAAACCCGAGCCGAAGATTCCTCCGCGATTCCTCGAAGGCGGATGCACGCCGTTTTAGCACGGTGCCGGGTGCTGGGTGCTGGGTGCCGGGTGCAGAGTGCAGGGTGCTGGGTGCGGTGCCCGGTGCGGCGGTGCCAGGTGATCCTAGCGGTGACCGCCATCGCCGCTGCGGCCTGCTCGGAACCATCAGACCGCGCTGGACGGCCCCTGCCGCCGCAGCCCGACGCCAAGACGGTCGCCTCGAAGGTGAACATCGACGAGATCTTCCCGCCCGGCGATGGCCGCGATCTCGTCCTGAACAACTGCCAGAACTGCCACACCTTCGTGCCGATCGTCGTGCTGCAGATGGACGACGACGCCTGGACGCGGAACAGCCTCGATCACCGCGACCGCGTGACGTCGCTGACCGACGACGAGTTCAAGACCCTCTACACGTACCTGAGAGCCAACTTCCATCCCGGTCGTCCGGTGCCGACGCTGCCCAAGGCACTGCTGGATACGTGGACGTCGTACTGACGGGTGCCGGGTCTGGGTCCGGGGTGTGCCGGGTGCCGTGAGCTAACGAATAACGTGCTGTTTAATTCGTTCGGGTTCCTCGCGTTCTTCTCGGTTCTCGTCCCCGTCTACTACCTGACCGCGCACCGCTACCGCTGGCCGCTGCTGGTCGCGGCCAGCCTGTTCTTCTACGCGACGTTCAGGATTGAGTACCTGGCGTTGCTGTTCGTCGTATCCGGTGTCGCGTACGGTGCGGCACTCCTGATCGCCCGGCCCGCTGCGGAGGTCCGCCTGAAGGCGGACGCTACGGGGCGAGCCGTGCTGGCGACGCGACGGGCTGTACTTACTGCGTCGATCGCGGCGATTGTCGGAATCCTGGCGACGTCGAAGCTCGTTCCGCAGGCCGGTTTCGCGGGCGCCGCCGGCCTGTCGTTCTACTCCCTTTCGGCCATCAGCTATCTCGCCGATGTCTATCGCCGTGAGCTGATCGCGGACCGGCATTTCGGCCGCCTCCTCCTGTACCTGGCATTCTTCCCGAAGCTGCTCGCCGGCCCGATCGAACGGGCGCGACCGTTCCTCGAGCAGCTCGCGAATCCGGTCGTCTTCAGCAGCGTGCGCGTGGTGGCCGGCCTTCAGCTGATGCTCTGGGGCCTGTTCAAGAAGGTCGTGATCGCCGATCGGCTGGCAGCGTTCGTCGACAGCGCGTACGGGCAGCCGGCCTTCGCTCCGCCGGCGGATCTGGTGATCGCCACCTACTTCTTCGCCTTCCAGCTCTACTGCGACTTCTCCGGGTATTCCGACATCGCGATCGGCACGGCTCGCGTACTCGGGCTTCGATCTGATGGAGAACTTCCGCCGGCCGTATCTTTCGGCGTCGGTGGCCGAGTTCTGGTCGCGCCGCTGGCACCTCTCGCTCGCGACCTGGTTCCGCGATTACGTCTACATCCCGCTCGGCGGCAGCCGGACGTCGCGCCTGCGCCACGCGTTGAACCTGATGACGGTGTTCCTGCTCAGCGGCGCGTGGCACGGGGCGAACTGGACGTTCGTCGTCTGGGGCGGGCTGAACGGGCTCTACGTGGTCGCTTCGATTGCGCTCCGCCGCCAGCGAGCCGCCGACCGGCCGCGCGCCGCCGTTCGAGCGGTGCGCGCGATCGTCACGTTCCACGCGGTGCTCGTCACCTGGGTGTTCTTCCGCGCCGAATCGCTGTCGGATGCCGCGACGATCTTCGAGCGCACGGTTCGGGCGGTTCCGCTGCTGCCGCGGCTGCTGTGGGTCCGGCTGCAGGATCCAAACATCCTGCTCGCGATCACGACCATCGCGGTGCTGGTCGCGGCTGAAATCGCCGACGAAGGGCGCCCGATCTGGGAACGGCTGCGCGCGCGACCGGTCGCGCTTCGCTGGGCGGTCTACTACGCGCTCCTCGCGGCGCTCGTCGTCCTTGGTACATGGAACCTCAGACAGTTCGTTTACATGCAATTCTGAGGAGGACGCAGAGGGTGCAGAGGACGCTGAGCGGAGTCTCGAGCATTTCTGCGGAGCGCGGCGGCCTTTGTCGCGATCGGTGTCGCCCTGTACATCGGTCTGTACGCAGTTGCCGAGTGGCTTGTCTATCGCCATGGGGATCGCAACCGCTTTTTCATGGTGCGGACCGCTACGCCCACCGAATATGACGTCCTGATTCTCGGCGCGTCACATGCCGCGGTCTTCGACTTCGACGACATGAACCGACGGCTCGAGGAGATGACCCGGTCGCGCATCCTGAATCTCTCGGTGGTTGGCGGCGGCGTTGTCGTGAACCGCCTCCTGCTCGACTACTTCTCCGTACGCCACCGCACCGCGGCAATCGTCTACGTCGTCGATTCGTTCGCGTTCTACTCGCGCGAGTGGAACGGGCGCCGCCTCGAGGATGCCCGCCTGTTTCAACGCGCGCCGTTCGATCCGGCGCTGGCGCGCCTCCTGCTGCGAAGCGGCGCGCCACTGATGGTGGCGTTCGACTACGTCAGCGGCTTCTCGAAGATCAACAATCCCGATCGATTCGGCCTCGATCGCCCCGCGGAAGCCGCCCGGTTCGACCGGAGGTACCGCCCTGTCGACCAGATTGATCGCCAGCGGATCGCGTACCTGTATCCGGCCGGCGATCGACGATGCGGCGCGCGTCAACCTGGCGCGCTACCTGACGGAGCTTGAAACGCTTGTCACAGGCGCGCGCGCACGCGGTGCGCGCGTAATCCTGCTGCGGCCACCGCTTCCCCCGCGGACCCGCGCGCTCATCCCGGGCGAGGCTGATTTCGATGCCGCGCTCCGAGGGGCGGCCGCCAGGACGGGTGCCGAGCTGCACGATCTGTCCGAAGCGATCGACGACCCGGCCCTGTACTTCGACACAGACCACCTGAATCGGGCCGGCGTCGTGCAGCTGTTCGAGCGGCACATCGCGGGCATCTTGCGCAAGTAATCGTCGGAGGGGGCAGCGCGTGCTAAGCTCCGGCCGGCGAATTTTTCATGGAGTCAGACTGATGCGCTTTCATGGGCTCGATGCCGACCGTCGGAAGGTCAACCTCCGCATCGCCGACCCTAAAAGGGTCGGCCTACACGTGGCGGTCATCTGTTTCGTGCTCGCCGCGGGACTCTGGCCGCTTCAAGGGCAGCAGGGTGCCAGCCCCGAAGGCGAGTGGCGCGCCTACGGCGGCGATCTCGGCAACACGAAGTACTCGCCGCTGACGCAGATCGACGCCGACAACTTCGGCAAGCTGCAGCTCGCAGTGGCGCTGGCAGTCGGCCGACGGGTTCATCAGCCGCACCCTGCCGGGCGGCGGCGAAGTGTGGGGCAGCTCGGGCGACATCTTCGACGCAGCTCGATCAGGAAGATCCCAAGCGCTGGCGCGATCGGCAGGCGCCGTTCGTCCAGAACTTCAAGGCCACGCCGCTGATGGTGGGAGGGCGTCTGTTCCTGAATACGCCGTCCTCGATCGGGGCGGCGATCGACGCGAAGACCGGCCACACCCTCTGGGTCTACAACCCGAAGAGCTACGAGGCCGGAACGACGACGATGAGCGCGCGGTGGAATCAGCGCGGTGTCGCGTACTGGACCGATGGCAAGGAAGAACGGATGCTGTGGGGCACCGGCGACGGCTATCTGCTCGCCGTCGACGCGAAGACCGGCATTCCAGTATCGAGCTTCGGCGACCGCGGCAAGGTCGATCTGATGGAAGGCCTGCCGCACGCGAAGCGCGGATCGCGCGACTGGCTGAACGCGCTGACCTACTCGGTCCAGTCGCCGCCGATTGTCGTGCGCAACACGGTGATCGTGCCCGCGTCGATCTCCTCGTTCAACATCAACAAGGAACAGATTCCCGGCTGGACGCGCGGCTGGGACGTGCGGACGGGCAAGCTGAAATGGACGTTCCACACCGTGCCCCGTCCCGGAGAGTTCGGCAACGACACCTGGGAAGACGACTCGTGGGCCTACACCGGCAAGGTCAGCGGCTGGTCGATTTACAGCGCCGACGAAGAGCTCGGATACGTCTACCTGCCGCTCAATACGGCGGCGCCCGACTACTACGGCGGACACCGGCTCGGCGACGGACTGTTCGGCGAGTCGATCGTCTGCCTCGACGTCGAGACCGGCAAGCGGGTCTGGCACTACCAGTTCGTGCACCACGGGCTGTGGGACTACGATCCGCCCGCCGCGCCGAACCTGCTCGACGTCACCGTGAACGGGCAGACGAATCAAGGCCGTCGCCCAGATCACCAAGCAGGGGTTCGTCTTCACGTTCGATCGCGTGACCGGCCGGCCGATCTGGCCGATCGAGGAGCGTCCCGTTCCCCCGTCGGACGTGCCGGGCGAGCGCGCGTCGCGCACGCAGCCGTTTCCGACCAGGCCGGCGCCGTTCGAGTACCAGGGGTTCACCGAGGACAGCCTCGTCGACTTCACGCCTGAGATCCGCGCGATGGCGAGGGAAGCGGTGAAGAACTTCCGGATGGGACCGCTCTACACGCCGCCGTCGCTCGGCACGCCAGACGCAACCGCGGCACGCTCGCCAGCCCCGCGCGCAGGCGGCGGCGCCAACTGGTCCGGCGCTGCGGTCGATCCGGAAACGGGCGTTGCTGTACGTGCAGTCGCGGAACACGTTCTCGGTGTTCCGGCTCGAAGCGCCGGGCCCGGATCACAAGGGCAGTCTGCAGATACATGGAAGGGCGCGGCGGTCAGGGGCCTCAGATGCCGCAGGGGCTGCCGCTCTTCAAGCCGCCGTATTCGCGCATGACCGCGATCGACATGAACACCGGCGATCACGCGTGGATGGTGCCGCTCGGCGACGGCGCTGCCCGCGAGCATCCGGCTGCTGAAGGGGCTCAACCTGCCGCCACTCGGCGGCGACAGTTCGACTGAGCGGGCCGCTCCTGACGAAGACGCTGCTCATCGGCGCGCTCACGCGCGGCGGCACGAAGGGCGGGCCGAAGCTGGTCGCGCGCGACAAGGCGACCGGCCGCGAAGTGGCGTCGATCGACCTGCCCGGCGTCGCGATCGGGACGCCGATGACCTACATGATCGACGGCAAGCAGTACATCGCCCTGACGGTGGCGGCCACCCCCGTCCCTGAACTGGTGACTTATGCGCTTCCGTAGAGCGACGTTCGCGTTCGCCGCGCTGTCCGCCCTTATCGCGGCATCGACAGCCGTTGTTGGCCAGCAGCCGGCCGGCCGCGGGCGGGGGACGCCGCCACCTCCGCCGCCGGCGACGCACAAGCTGCTCTTCCTCACGCACGCCGGGCTGTACAAGCACACGAGCCTGGGGCCGGCGGAGCAGGCGGTGAAGGACATGGGCACCGCGCAACGGGTTCGCCGTGACGACGGTCGAAGGCTACAAGTACGACGCGGACAAGCTCGACTTCTCGTTCCTCACCCGTGAGTACCTGAACCAGTTCGACGGCATCATGATGATGACCAACGGCAACCTGCCGTTCACGGTCGCGCAGAAGGAGATGCTGCTCGACTTCGTGAAGAGCGGGAAGGGGTTCATCGGCACGCACTGTTCGTCGCTGACCTTCTACGACTACCCGGCGTTCGGCGAGATGCTCGGCGGCTATTTCGTCCGGTCGCTGACCAACTCCGCGCAGCGCAGGATCGTCGTGCTGAAGGTCGAAGATCAGACGCACCCGGCGACGCGCATGCTCGGCCCGAGCTGGCCGGTGTGGGACGAGTTCTACATCTTCGGCGATCCGAAAGTGCCGGGCGAGGACGTCGACACCCTGTTCAAGAACAAGATTCCGGTCGCCTTCTCGCGGCAGCGGCACAAGGTGCTGCTGAGCGTCGACACCGAACGCACGAACCTCGAAGGCACCTCGATGAAGCGCGGCGTCGACTACCCGCAGTCATGGGTGCGCGACTACGGCAAGGGCCGCGTGTTCTACACCTCGTTTGGCCATCGCGATGACATCTGGGCCGTCGATCCGGTCTTCCAGGCACACGTCACCGGCGGCATCCGCTGGGCGCTGGGGATGGAGAAGTAGCCAAGCAGGCCCCGGCGCCGGTGGAAAAAAGTTGGCCGCCCCGCTAAGCGTCGCGCTTGTCGCCGCGATCGCGATTGCTTGCGGCACGGCCTCTCAGCCGCCTGAACCCGCGAACCTGCCTGCGTCGGCTGCGTCAAGCGACTGGTTCGTCGACCGCGCCGCCGAGACCGGTCTCTCCTTCACCTACTTCAACGGCATGTCGGGCCAGTACTACTTCCCCGAGATGCTCCCCGGCGGCGTCGCGCTCGTCGACTACGACAACGACGGCGACCTCGACGTCTACTTCGCGCAGGGCCGCATGCTGCCCGAGAGCCGTCCGCTCGGCGAGGCGCGGATGGCCCCGGCGAAAGACGCGCTGCCGCTGAAGGGGCGCCTGTTCCGCAACGACCTTTCAGCCTCGGGCGGCGCGAAATCGCTGCGGTTCACCGACGTCACCGCGGCCAGCGGCATCGAGGCGGCCGGCTACGGCATGGGAGTGGCCGCCGGCGACGTCGACAACGACGGGTGCGTCGATCTGTATCTCACGAACCTCGGACCCAATCAGCTGTTCCACAACAATTGCGACGGCACCTTCTCGGATGTCTCGCGCGCCAGCGGCGCCGACGATCCGGGCTGGAGTGTCTCGGCCTCATTCTTCGACTACGACCGCGACGGATGGCTCGACCTCTATGTCGGCAACTACGTGCAGTGGGACATCGCGGCCGACAAACCGTGCACCGGCCTCACCGGCCGCCGCGACTACTGCACACCGAAGGTGTACGTCGCCGCAGCCGGATCGGCTGTATCACAACCGCGGCAACGGCACGTTCGAGGACGTCACGGCGAAGGCGCTTGCCGGCGGACGCTGGGGTCCGGCACTCGGCGTCGTCGCGCGCCGACTTCGACCGGCGATGGCTGGATGGACATGTACGTGGCGAACGACGGCGCGGAGAACCTGCTGTGGATGAACCAGCGCAACGGTACCTTCCGCAACCAGGGGCTGCTCGCCGGCGCCGCGTTGACTGGCGACGGCAAGGCCGAGGCGACCATGGGCGTGGATGCGGGCGATTTCGACAACGACGGCGACGACGATCTCTACATGACCGAGCTGCCGTCGGAGGGGAACAACCTTTACGTGAACGACGGCGCGGGGCTGTTCGAGGACCTGAGCGCGAAATCTGGGCTCGGGCCTCTCAGCCTCGGTCATAGCGGCTTCGGCACCGGCTGGTTCGACTACGACAACGACGGCTGGCTGGACCTGCTCGCGGTGAACGGGGCGATCGAAGCCATCAAGGGCCGTCCGTCCGATGCCCGTTTCCCGTACGACGAACCGAAACAGCTGTTCCACAATCTCCGCGACGGCCGGTTCGAGGATGTCACCAGGCGCGGCGGCGCCGTGTTCGCGGTGCCTGAGGTCAGCCGCGGCGCGGCGTTCGGCGACATCGACAACGACGGCGACACCGACGTGGTGATCAGCAACATCCACGCGCCGGCGCGGCTGCTCATCAATCAGGCCGCCAACGGACGCCACTGGCTCGGCCTTCGCGTGGTCGGCGGCGCGCGCGGCCGCGACATGCTCGGCGCGCGCGTGGAAGTCGTGCGGTCCGACGGTGTCACCATCCACAGGCGGTCGCACGCCGACGGCAGCTACGCGTCAGCCAACGATCCCCGCGTGCTCATCGGCCTGGGCGACGCCGCCGGCGTGACCCGCATTCGCATCACCTGGCCGGATGGAGCTACGGAAGAGCGGGCCGAGGTCCCGATCGACCGGTGGACTACGATCACCCAGGGTGCCCGCTAGATGTCCTCTTCGCGTCTTCGCGTCTTCGTGGTTGCATTTCTCGCAGCGTCGCTGTCGATCGGCTGTCGATCGGGCGGGCAGGCAAGTCTCGCCAATCCCGGCCGCGGACTGCAGCCGGTCAGTTTCCCCGACGTCTCGACGCTGGAAGGTCCGGCGCGTTCGCAGATGCAGGCGCGCCAGGCGGCGCTGCAGGCGGCGCTCTCGAACCGGGCCAGCGAACAGGATCTCGCGCGCGAATACGGAGAGACCGGCAAGCTGCTGATGGCGGCGACCGACCTCGAACGCGCCGAATCGTGTCTGCTCAACGCGAAAACGCTCGCGCCGTCCGACCCGCGCTGGCCGTACTACCTGGGGCACGTCTACCGGATTCGCGGCCCGCTGGAAAAGGCGGTGGAATCTTTCGAGCAGGTGCTCCGGATGCGTCCGGACGACTTCGCTGCGCTGGTCTGGCTGGGAGAGATGCGTCTTTCGGAAGGCCGCCCGGATGCCGCGGCGCCCTTGTTCGCGAGGGCGCTCGCCAGGGACTCCGGGTCTGCCGCCGCGCTCTACGGAGCGGGACGCGCAGCGCTCGCCGCACGTGATTTTCCGGCGGCGGCAACCTATCTCGAACAGACGCTGACGCGCCAGCCGCGGGCGACGGCCGCCCATTACCCGCTCGCCATGGCGTACCGCGGCCTCGGCGATCTTGCGAAGGCGGAGGCTCACCTCAAGCTGCAAGGAAAGGATGATCCACGTCCGGCCGATCCGTTGATGGGGGAGATCGACACGCTGATCCAGACCCCGGAGGCCTACAACGTCCGCGGCGGGCAGGCGCTCGACTCCGGCCAGTGGGCCCAGGCCGCCGAGTACTTCCGCAAAGGACTCGAGATCGACCCGGCCGACGTCTCGCTGCGCCACCGGCTTGGAACCGCGCTGGCGCAGATGGGTGATGCGGCGGGCGCCGGCGCGCAGTTCGAGGACGTGATCCGCCGCGATCCGGCCCATGCACGTGCGCACTTCAGCCTCGGCGTCCTGCTGAACGATGCCGGGAGGTATGACGAGGCGATTGCCCGGTTCCAGAGCGCGATTCAGCACGAGCCCGGCTACGTGCAGGCGCGCGTGCAGCTGGCCGGAGCGCTGGCGCGCGCAGGACGTCCCGGCGAAGCGGTCGCCGAGTACGCACGGGCCCTCGAGGCCGACCCCTCTCTGTCAGAAGCGCTCTACGGACGCGGGATGGCCTTCGTGCGCCTGCGCCGCTACCGCGAGGCGCGCGACAGCTTTACCGACGGGGCCACGCGCTTTCCCGATCAGCCGCTGTTCAAGCTCGCGCTGGCCCGGCTGCTGGCTGCGGCGCCGGACGATCGGCTTCGCGACGGTCGCCGCGCGATGGCGATTATCGATGAATTGATGAAAGGGCCGCAGACGATCGAGCTCGCCGAGACTGCGGCGATGGGCCTGGCCGAGGTCGGCCGCTTCGATCAAGCGGTGGACGCGCAACGCAGCGTCCTTACCGCGGCGCGTACCGCCAACCTGGAGGCGGTCGTGCGCCGCGCGACAGAGAACCTGCAGAAGTACGAGCGGCGAGAACCGTCCCGCCGCCCGTTCGCGGATGACGAATTACCCTAGAAGGAGATCTGCCCCCCCACCTGCAGCAACCGCGGATCGAGAATCTGCGTGGGTCGCTGCCACGCGGCCGATGCCTGCCCGCCGGATCCGAACGTGCTGCTCAGCGCACGGATCGAATTGGCGTTGAACGCATTGTAGGCGTCCACGTTCAGCTGGATCCGGAATCGCTGGATGTGGAACGAGTGCGAGAGCCGGAGGTCGAGTCGCGTGATGCGATCCTCGAACATCGTCTGCGGCGCTACCAGGGGAATCGTTGCCGTCGTCGCGCCGCCCGAGAGCGGCCGGCCGAGCGACGGGATGATTTCAGCGTTGCTCGCGGTGTAGTTCGCGTTGAACGACGGTCCCGAGAGGTTCTGATACGCAAAGCTCCCCACGAAATTCGCCGGTAGCGGGAAGACGCCGTGCGCCTTGTACTGCGTCTGCCCGCGGAACGGCGACACGACGCGGCAGTTCTGCAGCTCGCCGGGGCTGTCGACGATGAAGCAGTTGCCAGCCACCGAGCGGCCGGTGTCGACGCCGCCGCCGAGCCGGATGCCCTGCGCGAGCCGGGCATCGACCGCCACGTTGAAGAAGTCGTTGCGGCTCTCGTATTCGCCGAACGGCTCCCTGGCGGTGACGAGGTTCGAGACCTGTCCGAACTTGGTCTGCTTGATGTTGGCGTTACCGCACACATCGTAGCCGCCGCCGTTTGGCAGCCGTGAATCGGACGGCGCCTTGACGCAGTACGTGTCGTAATCCTCTGGACCAACGAGGAGGTTGTCGGTGACGCGCCTGCGGCTGCCGCCCTGGCGCGTGTAACCGCCGTTGTTGTAGTAGTAGCCGCCGGTCACCGCGAAGCCGGGCCTGAGCTCGTGCTGAACCTCGGTGGAGAAGTCCCAGTTGGCGTCGCGCTTGCCGTAGCCTTCCAGCATCGCCGGATCCCAACGGGTGGCGTTCGGGTTGTTCTTCCCGAAGTTGTTGTTGTCGATCGCTGTGCATTCGCCGTTCGCGGTGAAATCCCCGAGGTTGCAATCGGGCACGAAGTCGAAATCGCTGTCCGTCCAGGTCCGGGTCGTCGACACCACCGACGTGGCAATCGGGTTCAGGCCTTCGGTGAGATCGGTGCCCAGCTTGGACAGGTACCTTCCAAGCTGCGCCTTCAGTGCGGTGCGGCCGTTGCCGAACAGGTCGTACGCGATGCCCATGCGGGGGCTCCAGTCCTTCCAGTTCGGGATGTTGTATCTCGCGTCAAACTTGCGCTCGCCGAGCCACTGATTGGTTTCGAGCGCGCCGGGCCAGCCATCGGTCAATCCCACGACGCCGGCTTGCTGTTCCGGCACGTAGCCGTTGAAGCCGTCCCAACGCAGTCCGAGGTTCACCGTCAACTTCGAATTGACGTTCCACTGATCCTGGGCATAGAGACCGAGGTCGTACTTGGTTTTCGAGTCGGCCAGATAAGGCGTCGCGCGCTGGGTGAGCGACCGCGGGCGGCCGTTCAGGAAGGTGTAGGTCATGTTGCCGTTGGCCTGCGTGTACACCTTGCTGTGCGGCAGCTCGTTCTGGAACCCGGTCTTGAAGTTGTGCGTGCCGGTGACATAGGAGAGCGATGCGCGCTGCGTGAACCGGTCGCGAGAGTTCGGGAAGCCGAGGTACGAGTTGGCCGAGCCGTAGCTCTGGTTGATCCCGATGTCGGTGATGCTGATGATGTCGGGCGCCACGCCCGGCTGGTAGAACATGTTCCACTGCGAAATCGTCGCCGCGTAGCCCGCCTCCAGCAGGAGGCGGCTGGTGATCGGCGAGTTCCACGTCGCCTGGAACAACCGGTTCGGCTCGAACCGGTACGACGACAGGTAGTACTCGTGCGACTGCGCGGCGCTCACCGACCCGCAGTTGCACGCCCGCTGCTCGTCGTAGGTGAAGTTGAACTTGTTCTTGGCCGTCGCCTGCCAGGTGACGCGCGAGAGGATCGAGTCGTACCACTCGAGCCGGCCGCTCAGGCGATCCTCTGGCCGATCGACCCACGGGGTCCACTTGACGACCTTCCACGGGGCGTCCCCGGGCGTCAGGAATTCATTCTGCGTCTTGTTCCAGTAGGTGCCAGCCTGGCTGCGTGCGACACCCCAGGTGCGCGGCGCCACGAAGAACCAGAGGTGATCGCGCTTGATCGGGCCGCCGACGCTGAGCGATTCTTCGAACACCTTCATCGTCTTGTTGGCCGTCAGGAGCCCTCTGTCTTTCAGCTCCTGCGACAGGTTGGTGCTCTCCATCGCCGAGTTCGCGTACAGACCCGAGATGGTGGTCCGGAAGTTGTTGCCGCCCTCCTTCGGGACGATGTTGACGACGATGCCGTCGGCGTTGGTGTCGGCGGAGATGCCGCTGGTCGACATGACCATCTCTTCGACCGAGGCGGCGTTCAGCTGGTAGCTGTTGTTGCCCGAGCTGTTCTCCATCCCCATGCCGTCGTAGGAGACCTTGGTGCCGCCCTTGCCGTGGAACCGGCCGCCTCCCGAGACGACGTCCTGGCCCGGCTCGACCTGGTAGGTGCCGCCGACGTCGCCGAGGCCCGTGACGCCGGTGGTCAGCGTGGTCAGCTGGCCGATGCTCTTGGTGCTGGTCGGCAGCGCCTCGAGGAGCTCGTTCGTGACGACGGTCTGACGCCGGACGTTGGAGACGTCGACCACCGGGCTCGCGCCCGTCACGGTGATGGTTTCCTGGAGGCTGCCGACGCGCATCTCGGCTTCGATGTTGGCCGTGAACCCGGCGGCCAGGCGCACGCCCTCACGGGCGACTGTCGAGAACCCGTCGAGGGCGAAGGAGACCTTGTACTCGCCGGGACGCAGCTGGGTGATGGTGTAGCGTCCCTCGGCGTCGGATATGGCGACGCGCTGCTGCTCGATCAGCACGGGGCTCGTGGCGGTGACGGTCACACCGGGCAGGACGGCGCCGGATGTGTCTTTCACCACGCCGGCGATGCCGGCATCCTGGGCCCATGCGGGCGCCGCGCTCAACAGTAGCGCCAGCAGTCCAACGACACGGTACTCCTACGCGAATGAATCGAGACATCCGGCCTCCTCCTGAGCGGAACTGGTACGAAAGGACGAAAGAGGGCGACGTCGAACCGATATGAAACGGACTACTACGAAACTGTTAACCGGCGACACTATAGCCGGCGAGCATCGTTTTTCAAGACACAAATCGAACAGGAGCCCAGGTGGGGCGGCCGTCGTTCAGGAAAATGGAATAAGGCCCGCCCCTTGCCGAGAGGAGCGGGCCAGCAGCAATGAATACGAAGTTACCGCGTCATTGACACGGTCTCTCCATATCAGAAACTGATCTGACCGCCGAACTGGATGATTCGGGCGTCCAGAATCTGAACCGGGTTGAGGTACGCCCGGGCCATACACGAGGTTGTAGGCACGGATGGCGCTGGAGTTCAGCGCGTTGTAGAAATCCATGTTCGCCTGGATCCGCGACCTTCTGGCCGATGCGGAAGACCTTGCTCAGCCGGAGGTCGAGCCGCGAAATGCGGTTGCCGAACACCGTGCCAGGTTCAACGAGCGGGATGTTGGTGACCTCGCCGCGCCGCCGGCCAGCGGACGATCGGCTCCCACCCAATCGATCGCGCTGGCCGGAGCGGTGTAGCTCGCGGTGAGCTGCGGACCGGAGAGGTTCTGAAACGCAAAGCTCGCCAGGAACTCGAGCGGCAACGGGAAGACGCCGTGCAGCTTGAACTGGGTCTGCCCGTTGAACGGAGTCACAACCCTGCAGTTCAGGAGTTCCTGTGGGCTGTCGACGACCAGGCACCGATCGCGAACCGTGCGGCCGGTGTCAACGCCGCCGCCGAGCCGGATGTTGTGCGCGAGGCGCGCATCGATGGTGAGATTGAGGAAGTCGTTCGTGCTGTTGAACTCGCCGAACTCCTTCGTCTCCTTGACGATGCTCTGATTCTGGCCGAACTTGCTCTGTTTCAGGTTGTAGAGCCCGCACGTTCTATAGCCGCCGCCGCCCGGCAGCTTCGGATCGGAAGGGGCTGTGACACAGAACTCGTCGTAGTCCCCGGGGCCGACCAGGATGTTGTCGGTCACCCGTTCCTTGCTGCTGAACGGCTGGCCGAACGCGTACCGGTAGTAGCCGCCCGTGTTGTGATACCAGCCGGCGGTCACCGCGAGACCCTGGATGAGCTCGTGCTGGATTTCGGTGGTGAAGTCCCAGTTGTGGTCGCGCTTCCCGTAGCCCTCGAGCACGCCGGGCGCGTACGTCGTCGCGGTGGGGTTGCTCTGGCCGAAGTTGTTGTTGGCGACGCGGTCGCACTCGCCGTTGATCCCGAAGTTCCCGAGGTCGCAATCGGGCACGAAGTTCCCGCTTCGCGGATCGCCCAGGCCGTAGGTGTAGTCGTTCCAATTCCGGAAGGTGGAGCTCGCCTCAGTGTTGAACGGGTTCGCGGTCTCGGCGATTTCGGTGCCGAGCTTCGCCGTGTAGCGGCCGAGGGTGACCTTGAGCGCGGTTTTCCCGTTGCCGAAGAGATCGTACGCGAGCCCGAGACGTGGGTTGAAGTCCTTCCAATTCGGGACGTTCTTGACCTCGCCGTACGCTCGAGGCGCGATCCACTCGTTCGCAACCGGCACACCCTCCCAGTAGCCGTCCTGCTCCCCTGAAAACCCACCCGTCTGCGCAGGTACGGAGCTATTGAAGTAGTCCCAGCGCAGGCCGAGGGTGAGTGTCATCTTGTTCGTGATCGTCCACTGATCCTGCCCGTAGATGCCCAGGTCGTGGTTGCCGCGCGCCTGGGCGAGGTACGGATAGCTGTACTGCAGGAGCCCGATCGGAACGCCGCCGAAGAAGTAGTAGTTGGTGTTGCCGTTCGCGTGCCAGTACGTGTCCGTTTTCAGCAGCTCGTTCTGGAACCCGGTCTTGATAGTTGTGCGTACCGGTCACGTACGACAGCGATGCGCGGTAGGTGTACCGGTCGCGGCTGTTCGGGTGCCCGAGATAGACAGCCGGCGATCCGTACTGCTGGCCGGTCAGGAAGTCGTAAACGTTGACGATGTCGTTCGCTCACGCCCGGGTTGTAGTACATGTTCCACTGCGAGATCGTCGCGGCGCCGCCCGCTTCGAGGAGCAGCCGGTTCGTGATCGGCGAGCTCCACGTCGTCTGGAACAGCCGGTTCGGCTCGAAGCGGTACGACGAGATGTAGGCCTCGTGCGAGGTCGTTGCGCTCACCGATCCGCAGTTGCAGGCGCGCTGCTCGTCATAGGTGACGTTGAACTTGTTCTTCGCGTTCATCTGGTACGTGACCCGGCTCAGGATCGAGTCGTACCACTCGCGGCGGCCGCTGTCGACATCCTCGGGCCGATCCGTCCACGGTGTCCACTTCACCACCTTGCGCGCGGCTCCAGGGGGCGTCAGGAAGACGTCCTGCGTCTTGTTCCAGTACGCGCCGGCCTGCGTGCGTGCGATGCCCCAGCTGCGCGGCGCCACGAAGAACCAGAGCCGGTCCTTCTTGATCGGCCCGCCGAGGGTGGCCGACATATCGAACAGTTTCAGTGTCTTGTTCGACGCGGTGAGACCACCCGCCCGCAGCTCGTCGCTGAGGTTACTGGCTTCGAGGCTGTCGTTCGTATACAGGCCTGAGAGGGTGGTGCGGAACTGGTTGCCCCCCTCTTTCGGGATGATGTTCACGACGAGGCCGTCGGCGTTGGTGTCGGCCGAGATGCCGCTCGTCGACATGACCATTTCTTCGACCGAAGCCGAGTTGAGCTGATAGCTGCTGTTCCCCGAGCTGTTCTCCATGCCCATGCCGTCGTAGGACACCTTCGTCCCCGATTTGCCGTGGAACGCGCCGCCGCCCGACACGACGTCCTGGCCGGGTTCGACCTGATACGTGCCGCCCACGTCGCCGAGGCCCGTGAGCCCCGTGGTGAGCGTGGCCAGCTGCCCGACGCTCTTGGTGCTCGTCGGCAGGGCTTCGAGAAGCTCGTTGCTGACGACGGTCTGGCGGCGGACGTTCGACACGTCGACCACCGGACTGGCGCCGGTGACGGTAATCGTTTCCTCGATGCCGCCGACCCGCATGTCGGCGGCGACGTTCGCCGTGAAGCCAGCACTCAAGACGATTCCCTCGCGCACGACCGTATTGAATCCGGTCAGCGTGAAAGCCACGCGGTAAGTGCCGGGCCGCAGCTGCGTGATGGAGAAGCGTCCCTCGCCGTCGGTGACGGCGACGCGCTGCTGTTCGATGAGGACCGGGCTGGTGGCTGTGACAGTGACGCCCGGCAGAACGGCGCCTGACGCATCGCGGGCGACACCGGCAATGCCGGCGTCCTGCGCCCATGCGGGCGCTGCGGCCATCACGAAGGTGACGACGAGACCGAAACCAGACACGCTTCGCGCTAGGCATACGCCTCCTCGAAATGCTTCCCGAAACCCAGGGTCCGACTCTGGTCATCCGCGGAGAAAGCCGAGAACGCTTTATGGCACGGCGCCGAATAATGGAGCGCACACTACACGTGAAACGCCCTCGAAATTCAAGAAAGAATACAGCGGTCAATGTATCGAACAGGAGCCTGGGCCGCGCGGATCGCCGCACGATCCACAAGGACCGCTGGCGATCCGGGAATCCGTATTCGGACCGGTGCTGACGGCAAAGACCGACAGCTGTTTTTCGAGAGCCTCGCCGTGGCAGGCGGGGCAGGCGGGCTCCTGACCCTGCCGCGTCAGGAACTCGAAGCGATGACCGCAATCGCGGCAGGCGAACTCGAAAAGAGGCATGGATGTAGATTACCCGATTGACGGGTGAAGGGGTCTAACAGGCCATGTTTCTTCGTGTGGCGGGTGTCCTGGTCGTGATGCTGGCTTTCGGCGGCTGCGCCAGGCCGAAGATGCCTGCAGTTTCGCCTGTCCCCGACGTCAGCGGCCGCCTGGCGAAAGCCGGCGGGCTGATGCGCACCGGCTGCTTCGACTGCCTCGAGGAAGCGCTTGCCGAATACGACGCCGTTCGACAAGTCCCGAACCTTCGGCCGGTGGACGCCGAGGCCGCTACTGACGGGGCGATCGGGGCCGCCCTCCTCATCGAGCTGCGCCAGCGCGAGCTCGGGATGACTGACGACGGGTATCTGCAGCGGGCGCGGGAGCTGATTGGGACACGCGGGGATCGCCTTGCAGCATTCGCGCCTCATCTGTACACCGTCGAATCGATACCGCGCCGCGATGCGCGATTTCTTGCGCAAACCGGAGCTGACGGACTGCGCCGGATGCAGGAGCTGCGTGCGAAGTTTCCGGCGCTTGTCGAGGAGCGGCGGCTCGGGGCGGACGCCAACCCGCTGGCGGCCTACTCTTGGCTGGCCTTCTATTGCACCCACAGCGACAGCCGGGACGATCGATCGCTTTCGACGCTGCTGGGGCCCGCTCGTCCTGATACGCGACCTGCCGATCGTCGACTATCGGACCGCCACCTGCCTGGGGCACGCAGTCGGAACCGCTCGAGGCGCTTCTCGATCGCGAACCGCGATTCGTGGAGATCACCTACTGGCTGGCTCAGGTGGCGCTGGCGGGCACGCAGATTGAGGAGGCCGAGCGGCTGTTCGGGATCGCGTTCAAGTGGCGGCCGCGCTGGCCGGCTGTCACCGCAAATCTCGGCAACTTGTACGCGGCGTTCGAGGAAAACGAGCGCGCGCTCGAATTCTTCGATCGCACGCTGGCGATCGTCGCCCGATCACCCTGAGGCGTTGATCGGCCGGATCAAGGCACTGAGCCTGCTCGGGCGCCCCGAGGAAGCGTTCGCGGCCATCGACGCCGTGCTCGCCGCCGAGGGGGGCGTGTCTTTCCGGGAGAGGTCTATTACTGGCGTGCCTGGAACTTCACGCAGATCCAGGATCTCGACATGGCCTGGACCGCCATCGAACAGGCCAACCGGCTGTGGGTGAACTCCGAGGTGTCGAAACTGGGCGGAATCATCGCCTATCGCCGACTGGCAGCGGCCCGCCGCCGTCGAACGCTTTACAGCGGCTCAGAAGCTGGCCCCGGACGATTGCGAGAACTGCCTACTATCTCGGCATCGTGCACGCCGAGCTGCGCGACTGGCCGGCGACGAGAACCGTGTTCGAGGGCGCCGCTGGCTGCATTGACCGCGCGCGCGAGGGGCTGAGGAAGGAGATCGGCACCATCGAGGCATCGAACTGGGATCCGGCCCGGAAGATGCGTCAGATCGCGAGGCGTGAGGCGCAAATCGAGGCCGCTGCCCGTATGCTCACGACCTCCTGGTTCAACATCGCCGTCGCCAATTTCAATCTCGGCAACAAGGACGAGGCGCGCCAATACGCCGAGCGCGTCGTCGGGGACGAGCAATTTGCCGAGCGCGCCCGCGATATCCTGAATCGCCTGCGGTAAACGGGTGTTCTCACCACGAAGGACACCAAGGACACTAAGGCAAGTCAGCCTGGGTCTTACTTTGTGTCCTTTGTGTCCTTTGTGGTGAACTTCCACACCGTAGCGGATATGTGCACCTTCCGGCGCCCGACGCCGACGCCCGGCCTGTTCCTGGGCCTTCCATCACCCTCGCCGCCGTGGTGGTGAGCGGCGTCTACGTCACGCGCCAGATTTCCGGCCTGAGGGCCCTCCAGACCGACATCACCGACCGGCATCGCCGCGATTCGCTCCAGCTCCTGCGCATCCAGAACGACCTCAATTCGATCGGGCTGGCGATGCGCGACATGCTGGACAACGACGACGGCTACCCGCTGACCGCCTGGCAGGCGCAGTTCGATCGGATCCGCACCGATCTCGACGACGCGCTGCGCCGGCAGGAGGCGGTCGCCCTGGTGCTGCAAACGCCGGAGCAGCGCGAATTTCTCGGCGCCTCGCTGAGCCAATTCTGGGATGCCGTCGACCGGATCTTCGCGCTGGCCCGGGATGGTCGCGAGCCCGAAGCCCGCGAGCAGGTCCGGCTCTCGCTGCAGGCGCGGCAGACCGCGCTGGCCACGGCGGTCGCGCGCCTGCTCGTCCAGAACAACGAGGCGGAAGAGGCGACCGCCGAGCGGGTGCAAACGATTTATGCCGATGTCCAGCGCCAGGTGTACTGGTCGGTCGCGGCCGTGGTGACGACGATCCTGCTCACCAGCCTTTACCTGATCCGATCGAACCGCCGCCTGTTCGGCGAGCTGGCGGCGCTGTCGGATGCCCGCCGCGACGTCGCCCAGCAGTTGATCACGACGCGCGAGTCGACCCTTGGCGAAATCGCGCGCGAGCTTCACGACGATCTGGGGCAGGTGCTGACCGCCATGGGATTGATGGTTGGCCGGGCAGTGCGGCAGGCGCCGCGCGGGTCGGCGATCGAATCGGACCTGCGCGAGATCGGCGACGATCGCTCAGGCCGCGCTCGACAACGTGCGCGGCCTCTCGCAGACCCTGCACCCGTCGATCCTGAACGACGCGGGGCTGGTGGAGACGATTCAATGGTATCTGTCGACGGCGCGCCGGCAAGGCAGCCTGAAGGTGTCGTATGAGTGCCTCGGGACGCCGTGGCCGGTGGCGGACGGCGTGGCGATTCACGTCTACCGTGTCCTCCAGGAGGCGCTGACCAACGTGGCGCGCCACTCGGAGTCCGACCAGGCGTGGGTGCGGCTGACGTTTGAGCCGGCCTCGCTGTCGCTCGAGGTCGAGGATCGCGGCCTCGGCTTCGACGCGCGGCGTCGTCCCGGCGCCGCCGGACTCGGCGTCGTCACCATGCGCGAGCGCGCGTCGCTCATCGGCGGGTCGATCGCCATTCTCAGCCCGCCGGGCGGGGGGACCCTGGTCCGGCTGGTCGTGCCCGCCGTCAGGCGCGCGCGAGCCCGTCGAAAGGCATCATGACTGACGAGAGGATTACCGTACTCCTCGCCGACGACCATCCGCTCGTCCGCCGTGGGTTCCGCCGGATGCTCGAGGACGATCCGGCGCTCGTCGTCGTCGCGGAGGCCGGCGACGGTGACGAAGCCGTACGCCTCGCGAAGGCCGCCCGTCCGCGGGTGGTGCTCATCGACTACGCGATGCCCGGCATGAATGGCGTCGCCGCCACGCGGGCGATTCTTCGCGACGCTCCGGAGACGGCGGTCGTCGTGCTGAGCATGCACTCCGAGGACGCCCTGGTCCGCCAGGCCATCGAGGCGGGCGCGCGGGGCTACGTCCTGAAGAGCGCGATCGATCTCGATCTGGCGGCCGTCGTCAAGCGCGCGGCCTCAGGCGAGGTGGTGCTCGATCCGCGACTGACCGCGAGCCAGGGGCGCAAAGGGGATCGCGGCTCGGTGCTGACGCCTCGCGAGCGTGAGGTGCTGCAGCTGATCTGCGACGGCAAGTCCAACCGCGAGATCGCCGCGGCGCTCAATCTGAGCGTCAACACCGTCGCGGTCCATCGTGCCAATATCATGAACACGCTCGGCATCCACAAGACCGCGGAACTCGTCGTCTACGCCATTCGCAACGGCCTGGTTCACCTTCCGTGAATCGCCGGACGTTTCTCGCAGGCCTCGGCGGCGCGTGGGCCTTCGACTGCGCTCAGGCCAGGGCCCTCGACTCCGCTTCGGCGCAGATTGGAAAAGACCCGCTCGGGTTTCGCCTGGTGGACGTGACCGCCGGTTCGCGCGTCGTGTTCACGCACAACAGCGGCGCGTACGGCGGCAAGCTCCTGCCGGAAACGCTCGGCGCCGGGTGTGCCTTCCTTGACTACGACGCCGATGGATGGCAGGACATCCTGCTGGTCAACGGGATGGACTGGCCCGGTCACGTGCGAAAGCGGTCGACACTGGCGCTCTATCGCAACAACCGCGACGGCACGTTCACGGACGTGACCCGCGCCGCCGGGCTCGATCTCGAGATGTACGGCATGGGCGTGGCGGTCGGCGACTGGAACAACGACGGCTTCCCCGATCTGTTGGTCACCTGCGTCGGTCAGAACCGGCTGTTCCGCAATACCGGCAAGGGCGGATTCGTCGACGTCACGAAGGGAAGCGGCCTCGACGCGCGACAGGCGTTCAGCACGTCGGCGGCCTGGGTGGACTTCGATCGCGACGGCCTGCTCGATCTGTTCGTCTGCAACTACGTCCGCTGGTCGACGGACACGGACGTGTTCTGCAGCCTCGACGGCCGCAGCAAGTCCTATTGCACGCCCGAGGCCTACCGCGGGACGACGTCGTGGCTCTTCCGCAACAACGGCAACGGCACGTTCACGGACGTCACTGCGAAGAGCGGGGTATTCGACACGAGCTCCAAGGCGCTCGGCGTCGCCATGCTGGACGTCGATCAGGACGGCTGGCCCGATCTCTTCGTCGCGAACGATACTCAGCCGAACAAGCTCTATCGCAACCAGCGTGACGGTACGTTCGCCGAGATGGCCGTCAAGACCGGGCTGGCGTTCAGCGCCGACGGCAAGGCGCGCGCCGGGATGGGCGTGGACGCGGCCGACCTCGAGGGCAGCGGCCGGCCGTCGGTCGCCGTCACGAATTTCGACAACGAGATGGTGGGGTTGTACCGGCCGGCATCGCCCGGGGTCTACGACGATGCCGCGGTGCGCGCCGGGATTGGCAGCGCCTCCCGCAACACGCTCGGTTTCGGATGTGTATTCGCCGATCTTGACCTTGACGGCTCTCTCGATCTCGTCGTCGCGAACGGGCACATCGACGAAACGGTCCGCAATATCAGGGGGAACGTCGGCTACGCGCAGCCCCCGCACCTGTTTCACAACCAGGGCGACGGCACGTTCCGCGATCGCGCGGCGGAGGCCGGATCAGCGTTTGTCGAGTCGCGCGTCGGGCGCGGCCTGGCGTACGGCGACTTCGATAACGACGGCGATCTCGACCTGCTGATGACGTCCAACAACGGCGCGGCGCGGTTGTTCCGCAACGATCAACTCGGCGGCAACCGCAGCCTCCGCATCCGGCTAATCGGCACCAAGTCCAACCGCGACGGGATTGGCGGCTCGGTCCGGATCTTCCACGGCGGGACCTCGCAGTCGCGGCTCGTGAAGAGCGGATCCAGCTATCTCTCCCAGTCGGAGCTGGCTGTGACGTTCGGCGTGGGACGCCGTGACCGTGTCGATCGCGTCGTCGTCCAGTGGCCGAGCGGGCGGACAGAGGAGTTCGTCAATGTCGCGACCGGGCAGGCCTACGACTGTACTGAAGGGCGCGGCATCGCACCGGCTACCCGATAGCGGTTAAAAGCTGTCTCACAGACCAGCAGCGTCGCGAGCGAGCGCGCGAGCGAGCCACGCGAACGGAGCGCGCCGGCGGCGCGGCGCGCGAGAGAGCGTGTCGGGGAGTCCGAGGGGCGAAGCCCCTCGGATAAGACTAGTTCTTCCGCATTATTGTGTCGCGCGCGCCCAGCCATTAGAGTTTCCGACTCCGGCCATGACCTGGATCAAGACGATTCCGATGCCTGAGGTGTCCGAAGCCGACGGGCCGCTGCGGAAGGCCTATCACGCCGTGATGCCGATGTACCCGCCGGAGTACGGCCAGCCCAACGCGATTCCCGAGGTGGCCGGCGACAGCATCGTCGCGTCGCACAGCCTGATTCCCGAGGCGCTCGAGCACGCGTTCGCGACGTTCGGGGCCCTGATGTCGTCCAGATCTCCCCTTGACGCGGCGGCAGCACGAGATGATCGCCACGCTCGTCTCGGTGCAGAACCGCTGCTTCTATTGAATCGAGTCGCACGCAGAGTTTCTGCGTCAGGTCAGTCTCGATGCGGCGCTGGTCGAAGCGATCCGTCGCGATTACCGGACCGCGCCCCTCGAGCCCGCTGACAGAGTCCTGCTCGACTATGTGGCAAAGCTCACCGTCGATGCGACTCGCGTGAGCCGGGAGGACCACGAATGTTTGCGAGAGGCGGGTTTCGACGATCGCGGGATCCTGCAGATCACGCTGATTGCCGCCTGGTTCAACTACATCAATCGGGTCGCCGACGCATTGGGCGTGGGCCGGGCCTAGTGCTTTTCGGTTATTCCGCGTCCGGCGGCCAGTGACGTACATTCCCGAGTCGGCGACGCGAGTGCGAATCAACACCCCCAGCCTGTGGTCGCGTGTGATCGTTGGCGGCTTCCTGCTGCTCCTGATCAACTCCGCCTATCTGGCGAGCTTTTCCGACCCGACGCTGTGGTACTTCACGCAGGTCGCGCTGCACCCACTTGTCGGGATCGGCCTCGCCGCGGCGATCGTGCTGGGGCTGGCGCGACGCCGACTCGAGGCGGGGCGGCTCGGTGGGGCAGGCCTGGTCATATGCGGCGTTGGACTCCTGCTCGGCCTCGCCTTGTTCGCGACCGGCGCGACGACCGCCTATCGCCCGCTCGTCAACGCGCATGTCGCTCTGTCAGCCGCAGGCGCGGCCGTCCTGCTGATTTCGCTCCTCGCGTCCGTTTTAGGGTCCGGCTTTCTTGGCCCCCGTAGCCTTGGCGGAGGGGACAGCCGGACCACGATTCGCACCGGCATCGCCATGACGCTGGTCGGCGTCCTGGCGCTGATCGTTGCCGGACAGGTGCGGCACGATCGCTGGCGCGCTGAGCACCGCATCGTCAATCCGGCCGGCGTCCCCTTGCGAATGGAGGACGAAGGCGCAGGCCCGGCGAGCCCGTTCTTTCCTTCGTCGGCCAACACCAACGTCAACGGGATCATCCCGGCGAACTTCTTCATGACCTCCGCGACGTGCGAGCGGTGCCACAAGGACATCTACGACCAGTGGAACTCGTCGGCGCACCATTTCTCGTCGTTCAACAACCAGTGGTACCGCAAGTCGATCGAGTACATGCAGGACGTGATCGGCACGAAACCGTCGAAGTGGTGTGCCGGGTGCCACGACCACGCCGTGTTCTTCAACGGCCGCTTCGATCGGCCGATCAAGGAGCAGATCGACACGCCTGAAGCGCAGGCCGGTCTTGCCTGCACCTCGTGCCACTCGATCACCCGCGTCCACAGTTCCATGGGGCAGGGCGATTTCACGATCGAATACCCGCCGCTGCACGACCTGGCGGCGAGCGAGAATCCGGTGCTCCGCCGAATGCACGATCAGCTCGTCTTCCTGGCGCCGCGGCCGCACCGCGAGACCTTCATGAAGCCTTTCCACCGCGAGCAGACGGCCGAGTTCTGCTCGTCGTGCCACAAGGTGCACCTCGACGTTCCCGTGAACGGCTACCGGTGGATTCGAGGCTTCAACGACTACGACAACTGGCAGGCGTCGGGCGTGTCGGGGCAGGGTGCGCGATCGTTCTACTATCCGCCGGCGCCGCAACGCTGCGCCGATTGCCACATGCCGCTCGTGGACTCGAACGATCCGGCGGCGAAGAACGGCAAAGTCCGATCGCACCGCTTCCCGGCGGCGAACACCGCGTTGCCCTACGTCAACCGCGATCCGGTGCAGCTGAAGGTCGTGCAGGATTTCCTGCGTGATGGACAGATTTCCGTCGACGTGTTCGGTATCGTGCGAAGCGAGGCAGATGGCAGGCCGACCCTTTCAGGGTCGGCAGCCGATCAGGCAGCCGCAGCCGGGGGCCCTCAGCTGTCGAGCACCTTCGCTGTCGGCGAGGAATCCGCGTCGTTCGCGGCCGGCCGCGCCCGTGCCGTGGCTCCGGCGGCCGAGGTCCTGGCGCCGCTGGACAAAATCAACGGGGTTGTGCGCCGCGGCGAATCGGTCCGCGTCGAGGTCGTCGTGCGGACGCGGAAGGTCGGTCACTTCTTTCCCGGCGGGACCGTGGACGCTTTCGACGTCTGGGTCGAGCTCGAGGCCGTCGACGACCAGGGCCGCGTCCTGCTGCACAGCGGTGCGGTCGCGGATGAGAGGAAGGGCCCGGTCGATCCAGGAGCGCACTTCTATCGCAGCCGGCAGCTCGACGAGCACGGCAACCCGATCAACAAGCGCAACGCCTGGGCGACGCGCTCGGTCGCCTACGTCCGTCTCATCCCGCCCGGCGCCGCCGACACGGTGCATTACCGCCTCGACATCCCGAAGGATGCGGGATCGAAGATTGTTCTGCGCGCCAGGGTCAACTACCGGAAATTCGCCTGGTGGAACACGCAGTGGGCGTTCGCGGGCGTGCGCGATCCGGCGCACGTGAATCCGGCGGTCAGCCGCTCGTACGACGACGGACGATGGGTCTTCACTGGCGACACCTCGAAGGTCTCGGGCCAGATCAAGGCGATTCCCGACATCCCGATCACCGTGATGGCCGAAGCCGAAGCGGCTCTTTCGGTGATTGACGAACGCGCGCCGCATCCGCCCGTTCAGCCGCTGCTCGATGCGTCGGTGCGTGAGCGGTGGAACGACTACGGGATTGGCCTGCTGCTGCAGGGCGACCTGAAATCGGCGCAGGCCGCATTCGAGAAAGTGGTGGCGATGGATCCGGCATACGCGGACGGTCCGGTCAACGTGGCGCGTACCCGGATTCAGGAAGGTGAGGTCGATGCCGCGATCCCGCTGCTCGAAGCGGCATTGAAGTTGTCGCCGCGGCTCGCGAAAGCGCACTTCTTTCTCGGCACAGCGCTGAAGACGCTGGGGCGCTACGACGAGGCCATCGAGCACCTGGCGATCGCCGCCGAGCAGTATCCGCGTGATCGCGTCGTGCTGAACGAGATCGGGCGCGTCCATTTCTACCAGCGCCGTTTCGACGATGCGATCGCGGCGTTCAAACGGGCGCTCGCCGTCGACCCCGAGGATCTCGACGCCCACTACAATCTGATGCTCGCCTACCAGGGCGCCGGCGACTCCGCGAACGCCGAGCGCGAACGGACCTTGTATACGCGCTTCAAGGCGGACGAGACCGCGCAGGCGATCACCGGCCCGTACCGGCTGAAGTCGCCGGAAGACAACAACGAGCGGCAGGCGATACATGAGCATCGGAATTAGGAACTCTCGCGCCCTTCGCGCCGGGACCCGTTTCCGCAACCCGGAAAAACACCGCTCCGGCCTTGGGTCCGAGGAACGCGGCGCGCCGCCATTAAGGCCGGCGCGCCCTGTCGTGGGCCTGCGCGGTGTTTTTCGTGAACGGCGACGGGTTGCTCCAAACGGGTCCCGGCGCGAACGGCGCGAGGGTGAATTCCGCCGTCACCGAGGGAACCGCGCCGACTACACGAAGCCTCATCCTCACCCGGACTCGCGTGTGTTGACGCGGTTCTGGCGCGAAGCCGTTGGAGGTGGCCGTCTCAGGATCCACGGTCGCGCGAGAAGACTCTGGGGATCCGCGAGCTCACGGAGCTCGCGTCACGCGGTCCACGGCGGTCCTCGCAGCGCGACCCGGCCACCGGAAGACGGATTCGCGACGGAACTGCGTCAATACACGTGTGGCTGGGAGTAGGAATTAGGAATGCGTGATTCGAGAGTCCGGAATCTGTTGGCGGCTGGGGGTGCACTGATGATCGCCGGTGCGGCGATCTCTGCGGCTGGGCCGATCGAGTTCGTCGACGCGACCGCGGCGGCGGGCATTACGTTCGTCCACAACCACGGGGGGTTCGGCAAGAAGTACCTGCCGGAAACGATCGGATCGGGTGTCGTGTTCTTCGACATGGACGACGACGGCTGGCAGGACGTGCTGCTGGTGAACGGGAAAAGCCTGAACCCAACGCCGGCGGCGAAGCGGACGCTGCCGGCGCTGTATCGGAACGTCAAGGGTGTGTTCACCGACGTCACGCGCGGGTCCGGCCTCGACGTGGATATTTATGGCATCGGCGGAACCTCCGCCGACTTCGACAACGACGGCAGGGCGGACCTCTACGTCACGGCGCTCGGCGGCAATCGCCTCTTTCGAAACCTCGGGGGCGGCCGCTTCTCAGATGTCACGAAGCAGGCGGGCGTTGCCGACGGCGGCTTTTCGACCAGCGCGCTGTGGTTCGACTACGACAAAGACGGGAAGCTCGACCTGTTCGTGGCGAACTACGTGCAGTGGACGGCGGCCGGCGACTTGCACTGCACGCTCGACGGCAAGAACAAGACCTACTGTACGCCCGAATCCTACAAGGGGCAGAGCCCCTCGCTGTACCGCAACCGCGGCGACGGTACGTTCGAAAACGTCACGCGCAAGGCCGGCGTCTTCCACACATCGTCCAAGGCCCTCGGCGCCGCGATGCTCGATTTCGACGGCGACGGCTGGATGGACCTGTTCGTCGCGAATGACACCGAGCCGAACCGTCTCTACAAGAACCGGCACGACGGCACGTTCGAGGATGTGGCGGTCGGCGCGGGGGTCGCCTTCAGCCAGCAGGGCGTCGCGCGTGCCGGGATGGGCGTCGACGCCGCCGACTACGACGGCTCCGGCCGTCCGAGCGTCATCGTCGGCAACTTCTCGAACGAGATGATGGCCCTGTATCACAACGAGGGAAAGGGGCTCTTCATCGATGATGCGCCGCGGCTGGCGATCGGCCGGGCGACGCTGTTGACGCTGACCTTCGGCTGCTTTTTCTTCGACTACGATCTCGACGGCCACCCGGATATCTTCGCGGCCAACGGGCACGTCAGCGACGACATCGAGAAAGTACAGTCCCGCGTCACGTATGCCCAGGCACCTCATCTCTTCCGTAACATCGATGGGAAACAGTTCGAGGACATGCGCGCGAAGGCGGGCACCGCCTTCGCGCGGGCGGTTGTCGCGCGGGGAGCGGCCTACGCCGACTACGACAACGACGGCGACCTCGACGTGCTGCTGAACGTCAACAACGGACCGGCGCGGCTGCTGCGCAACGACGGCGGCAACCGTAGTAATGTCATCCGCGTCCGGACGATCGGGACGTCGTCGAACCGCGACGGCATCGGCACCCGCGTCGACGTGACCGCGGCAGGGGGGCGGCGGGCGTGGCAGATCGTCAAGACCGGCTCCAGCTATGCGTCCCAGAGCGAACTGCCGCTCACGTTCGGCCTCGGCGCGGCGTCGAGCGTCGACGCCGTCCGCGTGACATGGCCGAGCGGCCGTGTCGACACCGCCGCCGGTCAACCGGCGAACCAGGTGCTGACGATTGAAGAAGGAAAGGGTGTCGTGCGCGCGACGCCCATCGCCATCAAGCGCTGAACCTTCGCGAACAACTCAGCGGACCGGCCGGTCATGGTCGGTTCTGGCCTTTGTGTCCTTCGTGTCCTTTATGGTTGTCGCGTCAGGCTGCCGGGGCGAGCCGGCCGCTTCGGAGCGGCGTGAGCGTGCCTACCGCGCGAACAATCGCGGCATCGCGTTTCTCGAGCGATTCGATTATCCGCAGGCTGCCGCCGCGTTCCGGGAGGCGCTGCAGATAGACGAAGGGCTCGGGATCGCGCGTGTGAATCTGAGCCTCGCGCTTCTTTACAGTCAGGATCTGGCGTCGGCGGATCGGGAGGCCGCTGAGGCCGCGCGTCTCCTGCCGAATGCACCGCAGCCGCCGTACGTCCGCGGTCTGATTGCACGCGCGGACAACCGCCAGGACGCCGCGCTGCGCGCGTTCGAGCAGGTTCGGAGCATCGATGCCGACGACCCCGGTACCAACATCAATCTGGGACAGTTGTTCCTCGAACAGCGCCGCTACGACGAGGCCATCACGGTGCTTCGCCGCGCCGTCTCGTTCGAGCCGTACAACGTCACCGCCGTCTACAACCTCGGCCTGGCGTTGACACGCGCCGGGCAGGAGAGCGAGGGGCGCGAAGCGCTCGAGCGGGCGCAATCGCTGAGGTCGGTCGGCTACGCGGTGACCTTCGGCAATGGGTACCTCGAGCAGGGCTCCTATGCGGAAGCGGTGGCGTCGACGGGCGCGGAACCCCAGCTTGTCGACACGGCGCCGTCGCGTGCAGCCTTCACGTCGACGGTCATCACGTCGATGCCAGGCGCCGACGGCGGCGTCGCGTTGTTCGATGCCGACGAAGACGGAGACCTGGACATCTTCGCCGGCGCGTCTGCAGGTGACCGATTGTTCAAGAACGATGGCGGCGGACGATGGCTCGACGTGACGGCCACGCATTTGGTCCGGCAAGCGGGGAAGCTCTGGGCGCGGTCGCCGGTGACTACGACAACGACGGCCGAACGGATCTCTTCGTCCTGAGGCGCAGTGGGAGCTCGCTCCTTCGCAACGAAGGGGACGGCCGGTTCGCAGATGTCACCTCACGCGCGGGCTTGCGGATTCCGAATCCGCCGGCAACGGCCGCATGGGCGGATCTCGATCACGATGGCGACGTCGACCTGGTCGTCGGATCGCCGCAGGGGGCGCTCCAGGTGCTGCGCAACAACGGCAATGGCACGTTCACCGACACGACGCGCGAGGCGGGGCTGCAGTCGCCGGTCCAGCCGATCGCGATCGCACCCACCGATTTCGACAATCGCCGGGATCTCGACCTGCTCATCGTCAACGCGGCCGGAGCGCCCGCGTTGTTCAAGAATCGCCGGGATGGGACGTTCGTGAATGTCGCCGGCGAGACCAGCCTGACCGGGCTCGGGATGCCCGCGCAGTTCGCCAGCGCGGCAATCGGCGACATCAACAAGGACGGCTTCCCCGATGTCCTGTTCTTCGGCTCGAGCACCGAAGCCGTCGTCGCCATGAGCGATGGGCGCGGGCGCTTCCGCTCGTCACCGCCGCCGGAGGGCGTCCGTGGATCGGCGGCCGCGCAGCTGATCGACTACGACAACGACGGCCTCCTCGACCTGTTCACCTGGTCCACGGCCGGCGGGCGCGCCTTTCGCAACCTGGGCAGCCGGTGGACGGACGTGACGAGCCAGGCGATGGTTTCGTCGTCGACGATCGTTCCGGAGAATCCACGGGGTATTGCCGTCGGCGATCTCGACGGGAACGGGGCGGCCGACATCGTGGTGCTGAGCGCCGGCGGCCTCAACGCGCTGATGAACCGCGGCGATCCCGCCCGCCATTCGCTGCGCGTCCAGCTGAAGGGCCGCGTCGGCAACCGGTCGGGCATCGGCGCCAAGGTGCAGGTCCGCGCGGGCAGTCTCAGCGCCCGTGTCGAGACTTCGGCGGCGACGCCGATGATCGCTCCGGCCAGCATCGTGTTCGGTCTCGGCACACGGCCATCGGCCGATGCCGTCCGTGTCCTCTGGCCATCGGGAATTCTGCAATCGGAAACGCTCCCCGTGTCTCCGCCCCCTCCGTCCAGTCCAGCCCCTCCCGCCCCTCCTGCCTCTCCCGCCCTGGTGATCGAGGAGCTCGATCGCAAACCATCGTCGTGCCCGTTCCTGTTCACGTGGAACGGCGAGCGCTTCGAGTTCGTTACCGATTTCCTCGGGGCCGGCGAAATGGGGTATTGGGAGGCGCCGGGGGTCCGAAGCGTGCCGGATCCGATCGAGTACGTCCGGATTCGCGGCGAACAACTCCGGCCGCGCAACGGCCGTCTCGAGCTGCGCATGACCAACGAGCTCGAGGAGACGCTGTTTCTCGATCGCGTCCAGCTGCTGGCGGTCGCCCATCCATCGGACGTGGACGTGCATCCGAACGAAGGGATGACTTCGCCACCCAAGCCGTTCCGCCTGTTCGCGGTGGCCGATCAGTGGACGCCGTCAGCGGCCGACGACAGCGGCCGTGACATGACCGGGCACATTGCGGCGACCGACCGGACGTATCCGGACGGCTTTCCGCTCGAGCCGATTCGCGGCTACGCCAAGCCACACGCCCTCATGCTCGACCTCGGAGACGGCCTGGCGCGGGGGCGTTCCGCGGACGTCCTGCTCCTGACCGCGTGGACCGACTACGCGTTCTCGAGCGACAACGTCGCCGCGTCGCAGGCCGGTCTCTCGCATCTCGCGCCGGCGCTCGAGGTCAAGGATGCTCAGGGGCGGTGGCGGCGCGCGATCGAGCAGATTGGCCTGCCGGTCGGACGGCCGCAAACGGTTCCCGTAGACCTGTCCGGCGTCCTGCGCCCGGGCGAGCACGTTCTGCGCATCGTCACCACTATGCGGGTCTACTGGGACCGGATTGCCGTCGGCCGCGCGCGCCCTTCCGGACGGCTGTCACCTGTGACGCTCGCCCCCGTCACTGCTGCCCTGAGGTCGCGCGGTTTTTCCGCCGAGCTCCGGCCGGAAGGCACCGAGCCGGTCGTCTACGACTACTCGCGCGTGACACCACATTCGCCGTGGAAGGTCATGACCGGCCGATACACCCGGGAAGGCGACGTCCGCGATCTCGTCGCCACATCCGATGACATGTTCGTCATCGCGGCACCCGGCGACGAGGTCGCGCTGCAGTTCGACGCCGCCGGTCTGCCGGTTCTCCCGGACGGCTGGACGCGTACGTTCCTGCTGTTTGCCGACGGCTTCAGCAAGGAGATGGACATCAATTCCGCGACGCCGGACCATGTCGAGCCGCTGCCGTTCCATCGCATGAGCGCGTATCCCTACCCATCGACGGAACACTATCCGGATACACCGGTGCACCAGCAGTATCGTGAGACCTATAACACCCGGCGGATTGTCAGGCCCGTTCCGAGACTAGAACAAATGCAACCACGAAGAAGATAGTAGTTTCTTCGCGTCTTCGTGGTTGCCTTTCCATGAGCAGCCAATGAGTCATATCCGATTTGCCGCCGCCGCGTGCCAGACCGACATGCCGAACCCGATCGACCGGCACTCGATGAAGGCGAACACCGACCGGATGCTGAGCATGATCGATTCGGCGGTCGCCGGAAGCGCGCCGTTCTTACCGGTGAAGCTGGTCGTCTTTCCCGAGTTCGCGCACGCGGCGCCGATCTATGCGACGGTCCACGAGCTGCTGGACAAGCTGGCCGTGGAGATTCCGAACGAGCACACCGACCGGTTGACGGCCAAGGCACGCGAGCACGGCGTGTATATCCAGAGCGGCACCATGCTCGAGGAGGATCCACGCTGGCCGGGCGTCGTCTTCAACGCGACGTGCCTCATCGGCCCGGACGGCATCCTGTTCAAGTACCGAAAGGTGAATCCGTGGATCCCGTACGAGGTGCACACCAGCCCTCACGACCTGCCCGGCTACGACGAACCGCTGTTTCCGGTCGCGGAGACGCCGATCGGCCGGATCGGCTGCGCCATCTGCTACGACTGGCTGTTTCCCGAAGCGCTGCGTCAGTTGACCGCCAACGGCGCGGAAATCCTCGTCCGGGTGTCGGCGTACATGGATCCATGGGGCGCTACCGATCCGATGAGCTGGTGGACGCTGATTAACCGCGCGAGGGCGATCGAGAACATCGCCTTCGTCGTCGCGGCCAACCAGGGCGCCAGCCTGCGCCATTACCCGCCGTACTCGTGGCCTGGCGGATCGCAGGTGGTCGACTTCGACGGCCGCCTGCTGGCCGACGCGTCGTCCGGACCCGGTGAGCGCATCGTCGTCGCCCCGATCGACATCTCGGCGCTGCGCCACGAGCGCGCGACGCGCATTGGCCACCACATGACCGCGCACCTTCGCACCGAGGCGTATGACGTGTATCGATCGCCAGGCTATCCAGTAGTGCGCGAGGGAGCCTCACTATCGTACGAAGAGAACGTTCGCCGGATCGAAATTGCCAAACGCAGCACCCTACAGAATCCAGCGAGCACTCTACGGAATCCAGTGAGCACGTTACAGGATCCAGTGAGCACCCTACAGGATCCCTGAGCACCCTACAGGAACCCTTATACTGAGTAGATGCCGTCGTTCACAGAACCCCGTCAAGGTGTGCCCGCCCGCGCAGACGTCGCAAATCCGCTCCGCAGGAACGTCGCCATCATCGCCCACGTCGATCATGGGAAGACGACGCTGGTCGATGCGCTGCTGCATCAGAGCGGCACGTTCCGGGCCAACGAGCGGGTGGCCGAGCGCGCGATGGACAACACCGACCTCGAGCGCGAGAGCGGCATCACGATCCTCGCCAAGAACACCGCCGTCCACTACGGCGATCACCTGATCAACATCGTCGACACACCCGGCCACGCCGACTTCGGCGGCGAGGTCGAACGGACGCTGTCGATGGTCGACGGCGTGATGCTGCTGGTCGACGCGTCGGAAGGACCGCTCCCGCAAACCCGCTTCGTCCTTCGCAAGGCACTCGAGCGCCGGCTGCCTCCGCTGGTCGTGGTCAACAAGATCGATCGGCCGGACGCCCGGACGCAGGAAGTGCTCAACGAGATCTACGACCTGTTCATCGACCTCGACGCGACCGACGAGCAGCTTGAATTTCCGGTGCTCTACACCAACGCCAGGATCGGGACGGCCAGCCGCGACGTTGCCGTGCCGGGATCGGACCTGCGGCCGCTGTTCGAGGCCATCATCGCCCATGTGCCGCCGCCGCGCGGGAACCCGGACGCGCCGCTCCAGCTGCTGGTCGCCAACCTCGATTCGAGCGACTACCTCGGACGGATCGCCATCGGCCGCATCTTCAACGGTCGTGTGAAGATCGGCGATCCGGTGGCGGTGTGCAAGCTGGACTCCGCCGTGCAGGAGACGAAGGTCACCAAGCTGTACGCCTTCGATGGCCTGAAGCGCGTCGACATCGAGGCAGCGGCCGCGGGCGACATCGTCTGCCTCGCCGGCATCGAGGACATCACGATCGGCGAGACGATTGCCGACGTCGAGCACCGAATCGCCATTCCGCCGGTCGCGATCGACGAGCCGACGGTCTCGATGATCTTCGGCGTCAACACCTCGCCGATGGCGGGCCGCGAGGGGCAGTACGTGACATCGCGCCAGCTGCGCGATCGCCTCGATCGGGAGCTGCTCGGCAACGTGTCGATCCGCCTCGAGCCGACCGACTCGCCCGAGCAGGTCAAGATCGTCGGCCGCGGCGAGCTGCAGCTGTCGATCCTGCATCGAGATGATGCGGCGCGAGGGCTACGAGCTGCAGGTGTCGCGCCCGGACATCGTCACGAAGGAGCGGGGCGGCCAGATCGTCGAGCCGGTGGAGGAGCTCGTCATCGACGTGCCCGAGGATCACCAGGGCATCGTCATCGCGCAGGTCGGCGAGCGCAAGGGCGTCATGACGAAGATGGTCGCCGATTCCGCCACGCGTCGCGCGGGGCGCTCCGCGGGCAGTAGTGGCCGCGTCCGGCTCGAGTTCCGAATCCCGGCCCGCGGCCTGATCGGCTTCCGATCGCAGTTCATGACCGACACCAAGGGCACCGGCATCATGAACCATATCTTCTCGAGCTGGGAGCCGTGGCACGGCGCGATCCCGTCCCGTGCCACTGGTGCGCTGGTCGCGGATCGTCCCGGCCCGGCGACCGCCTATGCGATCTACAACCTGCAGGAGCGCGGCGAGATTTTCCTCGAGCCGGGCACGCAGGTCTACGAAGGCATGATCGTCGGCGAAAACTCGCGTCCGAACGACCTGGACGTCAACGTCACGAAGGAAAAGAAGCAGACCAACATGCGCGCGTCGACCGCCGACGAAGCGATCCGGCTGATTCCGCCGCGCAAGCAGGGCCTCGAGCAGGCGATCGAGTTCATCAACGACGACGAGCTGGTCGAGGTGACGCCGTCGAGCATCCGTCTGCGGAAGCGGATCCTCGCCGCCAACATGAGGCCGAAGAGCAGGGATTGAGTGTTTCAGCGTAAGACCGAAGGCTCCGTCGTCTGCCCGTCGTGCGGGTCGCTTGTCGGGGTCCGCGACGACAAGTGCTACTCGTGCGGGCGAGCGAATCCGGGGCTGTGGGGCTTCGGGCCGGCGATCCGCGCGCTTGGGCGCGACATGGGGTTCGTGCCGCTGGTGATCGGCGCCTCGGTGATCCTCTACGGCCTGGCGCTGGCGGCCTCGGGCGGCGACATCATGGGCGGGGGGATGTTTTCGATCCTGGCGCCGAACCTGCGCGCGCAGATCTGGTTCGGGGCCAGCGGGGCCATCCCGGTCTTCATCCTCGGCTACTGGTGGACCGTGCTCAGCGCCGGCTGGCTCCACGGCGGGCTGCTGCACATCTTGTTCAACATGATGTGGGTCCGCGATCTGGGTCCGGTGGTGGTCGACCTCGTGGGCCCGGGACGGACCGTGATCATTTACGTCATCTCCGGCGTGGCCGGCTTCCTGCTGAGTTCGACCGCCGGCGCATACATCGGTCCGGTTCCGTTGATGGGCGGCGGCGGCGGGTTCACGGTTGGCGCGTCCGCGTCCATCTTCGGGCTGCTCGGGGCCATGGTCCACTACGGACGGAAGAGCGGCAGCAGCCTGATTCGAGGCGAGGCGACGCGCTACGCGATCATCCTGTTCGTGATGGGCCTGCTCATTCGCGGTGTCGACAACTGGGCCCACGCCGGCGGCTTCCTCGGCGGGTATGCGACGTCGATGTTCTTCAATCCGCTGACGCGCGAGCGCGGCGACCACGTCGTCGTCGCGATGCTCCTGCTGCTCGCGACCTTCGCCGCGATCGGCGCCTCTTTGCTCCAGGGACCGCCGCGATTCTGAGGACAGAAATTAGGAATTAGGAATTAAGAATTAGGAATGCGCGCTGTACGCATTCCTAATT
Organism: uncultured Acidobacteriota bacterium; assembly: GCA_963825245.1. Lineage (GTDB taxonomy): Bacteria > Acidobacteriota > Vicinamibacteria > Vicinamibacterales > CAVVIG01 > CAVREM01. Next base: position 965,980 of record CAWGSJ010000001.1, on the reverse strand, counting down.
CCCAATCCTGAATTCCTAATTACAGGTTTTCAGAAGCTGATCTGTCCACTCACCTGGAACAACCGCGGATCGATCACCGAGTTCGGCTGCCGCCACCGCGCGTCGTAGGTGCTGTTGACCGACAGGATCGAGCTGCTGTTCAGCGCGTTGTACGCGTCCAGGTTGACCTGCAGGCGATAGGTCCCCATGTTGAAGATCTTGCTGACGCGGAGATCGAGGCGTGTGGTCCGGTCCTCGAAGAGCACGTTCGGCGCGACGAGCGGGACAGTGACGGATCGGGTGCCGCCGGCCAGAGGCCGGCCGAGCGATGGCGCCACTTCCAGGGAGGAGGCGGGGTAATTGGCGTCGTACGACGGACCCGCGAGGTTCTGGAAGGTGCCCGCCACGACGATGCCGTATTTCATCGGGTAGCTGCCGTTGAACTTGATCTGCGTGTTCGCCTTCACGGGCGTGGTTACGCGGCAGTAGAGCAGTTCCTGCGGGCTGTCGACGATGTAGCAGGTGTCGCGGACCGAAAAGCCAGTATCGACTCCGCCGCCAAACCTGGCGCCGCCAGGCAGCCGCGCGTCCAGTGTGAAGTTGAAGAAGTGATTGCGGTACTCGGGGACGCCGTAGTTCGAGGCCAGCGCGACCGTGTCCTGCCGCTGTCCGAACTTGTCCTGCTTGATGTCATACATCCCGCAGACCGGGTAGCCGCCGCCGTCCGGCAACTCTGGATTCGTCGGCGCCGTGATGCAGAACGGATCGAAGTCGTTCGGCCCCACCAGCGTGTTGTCCGTGTCGCGGTTCTTGCTCAGCGTGGCGGAGTTCCGGAAGTAGCCGCCGGTGTTGAAGTAGTAGCCGCCCGTCACCGAGAGCCCCTGAAGGAGCTGATGCTGGATCTCGGAGGACAGGTCCCAGTTGGAGTCGCGCGCGCCCCACCCATGCAGAACGCCATCGGTCCACGTGACGGCCCGCGGGTTGTTCTGGCCGAAGAACTGGTTGTCAATCGCGCCGCACTCGGGTTGCTCGCCGAAGTTCCCCAGATCGCAATCCGGCACGTAGTTTTTGTTCAGGTCCCGCCACGCGCGGCTGGTCGTGATGACCGAGGTCGTAATCGGGTTGTTGGCGGCCGGCACATCGACGTTGGTCTTCGCGACGTAGCGGCCGATGGCGAACTTCAGCGCGGTGCGGCCGTTGCCGAACAAATCGTAGGCCGCGCCAACCCTCGGATTGATGTCCATCCACGACGGGACGCCGGTGACCTTGCCGTACGAACGCTCGCCCAGCCACTCGTTGTGGTTTGGCGCGCCCGGCCACCCGATGGTATCGCCCGGGGTGCTCTGCGCCGGCACCCATCCGTAGTACCAGTCGTAGCGAATGCCCATCTGGAACGTAAAGCGCCCGACGCTCCATTGGTCCTGAGCGTACACGCCGAAATCGTTGCCACGGTCCTTCCGCAAGTACGGCGTCGAGTACCGCGTAATGCTGGCCGGATCGCCGTTTCGGAACCCGTAGTTCACGTTGCCGTTGGTGATGTACTGCGCGTTGGTGACGAGCACCTCGTTCTGCATGCCGGCCTTGAACGAGTGCGTCCCGGTCACGTAGGTGGCCGACGCCCGCTGCGAGTAGCGGTCGGTGTGGTTCGGCCAGCCGCGGTAGCTCGTCTGCGACCCGTAGCTGATGCCCAGCGTCTGATCGCTGACGCGGATGATGTCGGGCGTCACGCCGGGATGCCAGTAGGCGTTCCACTGCGAGATCGAGAAGGCGCCGCCCGCCTCGAGCAGCAGCCGGTTCGTCCGCGGCGAGCTCCAGGTCGTCTGCACCAGGCGATTGGGCTGGAACTTGTAGTCGCTGGTCGCTTCCTGCGCGCTTGCCGGCGTCGCGCCGTAGCAGTTGCAGGCGCGCTGATAGTCGAACAAAACATTGAGCTTGTTGCGCTGCGAGATCTGCCAGGTCCCCCGAGCGAGTCCCGAGTTGTACCATTCGTACCGGCCGCTGTCCTCGTTGAGCTCGCGGTCCGTATAGGGCGTCCACAGGACGACCTTCCGCTCGGCGCCGGGCGGCGTCAGGAAGACGTCCTGCGTCTTGTTCCAGTAAGCGCCGGCAATCTGACGCGAGAATCCCCACGTGCGCGGTGCGGCCAGGAACCAGACCCGGTCTTGCATGATCGGGCCGCTGATCGTCGCGCCGTGATCCCACATCTGATAGGTCTTGTTGACGTTCGTGAAGCCGCGGTCTCGCAGTTCGTCGTTCAGGTTGCTGCTCTCGAGATTGGAGTTGGTGTAGAGCGAGTTCCCGATGACGCTGAACTTGTTGCTGCCTTCCCGGGGGATGATGTTCATCACCGGGCCGTCGGCGTTGACCTCGGCGGTGACGCCGCTCGTCTGGGCCACCATCTCAGAGACCGACTGCGAATTGATCTGGTAGCTGCTGTTGCCGTCGCTGTTCTCGATCACCATGCTGTCGAACGACACCTTGATGCCGCGCTTGCCATGAAACGAGCCGACCTCGGCGGTGTAGCGGCCGCCGACGTCGGCGATACCGGACCAGCCGGGGGTGAGGGTCACGAGCGACTGGATGTTCTTGGTACTGACCGGCAGCGTGGCCAGCAGCTCGCTCGAAGCCACGGTCTGGCGCCTGACGTTCGACGTGTCGACGATCGGCGAGGCGCCGCTGACCGTAATCGTTTCCTCGAGGGCTCCAACCTGCAGGTCGGCGTTGATCGACGCCGTGAATCCCGATGTCAGGGTGATCCCCTCGCGCCGGATCGTGCTGAAACCTTGCAGGCGGAACGTCACCATGTAAGAGCCGGGCAACAGGTCGCTGATGTTGTAGCGGCCCTGCTCGTCGCTGACGACGGTCCTGATCTTCTCGATGAGGACGGGGCTCGTGGCTTCCACCGTGACGCCGGGCAACACCGCGCCCGACGTATCACGCACGATCCCGGCAATGCTGCTCGTCTGCTGTGCGTATGCGGGGAGCGCCAGCGCGGCGCCAAGCACCAGGGCACCGACGAACGCGGAACGGACCATGGGCAGCCTCCTTGGCGAGCGGACCTTCGAAGTCGAGCATCGACGGTCGAACGAATAAGGGCTGCGGGCGACGGTATTTATTCGAAACGACTACGCGGCGGGATGATAGTCGATCCTCCCGCGCAGTCAACGGGAAGATTCGCTCTTCGTGGCCGTGCTCAGGCGAGTCGCAATTACGTTGTGCTGATTTTTGGATCGGGTCAGCTCACGTGACAGCTTGTGCGTTTTCGCGCCAGCAGTGTCGAATTGGACGAGCTTGCAGGCCCGGCTCACTTCCGCGCTAACTCTTCGTCGATGATCTCCTTGAAGCTTTCGAGCGGCTGCGCGCCACTGAGCGGCCGGCCGTTGATGAAGAAGTGAGGTGTGCCCGAGACGCCCAGCAGCTGGGCCGCGTCCATGTCGGCGTCGACGTCCTTCTGGAACCGGCGCGCATCGACGCAGGCGTTGAACTTGCCGGCGTCGAGCCCCAGATCGGCCGCGTGCTTTTTCAAATCCGCCGCGGCGAGCTTGGATTGATCGGCGAACAGCCGATCGTGGTACTCCCAGAATTTGCCTTGCTCGTTGGCGCACCCCGCGGCCTCCGCGGCCGGCCGCGCGTTCGGATGGTTGGGCAGCGGCAAGTGCCGGTAGACGAGGCGGACGCGATCGCCGTAGGTGCTCAGGACCTGCGCCACCGTCGGGTTGACGCGGAAACAGAACGGGCATTCGAAGTCGGAGAACTCGATGATCTGTACGGGCGCCTTCGCCGGCCCCTTGGAGGGCCGTCCCCCGTCCGAGACGGCGACGCGGGGAGGATCCAGGCTGATCGTGACAGCCGTCGACGCCCTCAGCCGGTCCACGTAGCTTCGTCGAGCGGCCGCCGTACGCTCCTGGACGAGCAGGGATCGAATCGGCGCGGCGACCTGCTCGAGGCTTGCGCCCTGGACGCGTGCCTGGTTGGCCTTGTACCACTCGGCCACGTCGAGGTCGGTCGGCTGGGTGACCTTCGCCGTGATTTCCTGCTGCACCAACGCATCACGATCGACCCCGCGCGCCTTTGCGTCCGCATCGATCAGGCGGTTGCCGATCATTTCGTCGAGGACGGCCCGGCGCGCTTCGTACAGCGCCTGCGCGAGCGGCAGGTTTCCGAAATTCGCTGCCGGCACCGTCAGTGCCCGCGCGTCGACCTCTCCAAGCGTGATCCGCGCCCCTCCCACCGTCGCCACCGCATCGTCGGCCGTCTGCTGCCGGATGGGCTGCGCGGCCGTCGAGCACGCCGCAAACGCGATCAGCGAGGCGATGGTGAGAGCTGTGCGATGTGAGGACATGGAAGAAGGGTACTGCCAAGCGGGGGCTCGGGGCTAGGGGCGCACACGAACCTTCGCGCGCCAGCCTCCAGCCCCTAGCCTCCAGGCCCCTGCGGTAAATCAGATCGCCCGCGAACCCGACACGAGGAGCGTCAGCACGATGTTGACGACGAGGAGTACGAGTGCGCAGACGAGGATGAACGGCACGAGCTGTTCGCGTGGCGTGTGCATCAGCCGCGGGAGTCCAAGCGCGAACAGGTAGATGCCGTACAGCAGCCCCACCAGCGCCGCTGTTCCACCCACACCCGGAAGCAGATAAAAGACCCCCGCCACCCAGGCCGGCGCCGCGCTGTACGCAACCAGCTTCAGTGCCTGCGCGGTGCTGCCGCTCGACCGGAACTTCGGGGCGAGCTTTTCGACGATCACCGCTGCCGCCATCGGAGTGGCCAGCGCGATGATGTACCTCGCCACGGCCGCACCCAGACCCACGATTGGTGATGCGGCGAGGGTGAAGCGCAGGAACAGGGCCGCCGACGGAATCGCGGCGACGATGGCGATGAAGTGCCGGTACAGCCAGACGACATCGGCCGGCTCGCCGGCGATGATGCTCCACTCGCGCTTGGGATCGACGAGCAGACCTGTCAGGCGGCTCTTCAGATTCATTCCGGAGACGGAAATCTTAAATCTGAAATTTCACCGTTACAGCGCAGTGCTGGTCCGCACCGCTGGCGTGATTGGTTCCGGTTCGGGGGTGAAATCCTCGCCCGGGTTGATGAAGCGGTCGCGCTCGAACCGGTACTGCTTGTCGTAGAGCTGGCGGTAGCGCCCGTCCCTTGCCAGCAGCTCGTCGTGCGTGCCGCGCTCGACGATCTCGCCGTGCTCGAGAACGAGGATCTGATCCGCGCTGCGGATGGTCGACAGACGGTGCGCGATCACGAACGTCGTCCGGCCGCGGCGCAGCGACTTCAGGCCGTCCTGGATCATCGCTTCGCTCTCGCTGTCGAGGCTGGAGGTGGCCTCATCGAGGATCAGGATGCGGGGGTCGGCAAGAATCGCCCGCGCGATCGCGACGCGCTGCCGCTGGCCGCCCGATAACCGGACGCCGCGCTCGCCGACGATCGTGTCGTAGCCCTGCTCGAAGCCCTGGATGAACTCGTCGCAGTGCGCGATGCGGCTGACCGCAACGATCTCGTCGCGCGTGGCGTGCGGCTCGGCGTAGGCGATGTTCTCGCCGATCGTCCCGTCGAACAGGAAGTTGTCCTGCAGAACCACCCCGAGGTGACTCCGGTAGTCGCGGAGCCGCACCGTGGTCAGATCGTGCCCGTCGACGAGCACCTCCCCGGCCTTCGGCCGGTTGAACGTCATGACCAGGCTGATCAGTGTGCTCTTGCCCGAGCCGCTCGACCCGACCAGCGCGGTCGTCGAGCCGGCCGGCGCGTGAAACGTGACGCTCTTCAGGACCGGCGTGTCCTCGTTGTACTCGAACGTGACGTCGCGAAACGCCACTTCTCCGCGGACATCCGGGAGGGGCAGGCGGCTGGCGTCCTCGTCGTCTTCGGTGGCCATGCGGCGGATTTCGCGAATGCGATCGAGGCCGGCGAACGCCTCGGTCATCTGTGTGCCGATGCTCGCCAGCTGGACGACCGGGACCGTGATGAGCGCGGTGAGCGTCAGGTACATCACGAAGTCGCCGATGGTCATGTCACCGGCGCGGATCGACGAGCCGCCGACCAGCATCATCGAGATGCCGATCAGGCCGATGACCAGCGCCGAGAAGGCGCCGACCGCCGAGACACCGGTCATCGAGCGCGCGACGTTGCGCAAGAGGCGATGCGCGCCCTTGGCGAACACGAGCTCCTCGCGCTTCTCCGCCGTGTACGCCTTGACGATGCGGACACCGCCGAGGGTTTCGCCGAGCCGCCCGGTCACCTCGGCGTTGATCTGGCCGCGTTCGCGGAACAGCGGACGCAGGCGCTTGAACGCGGTGGCCATCACGAAGCCAAACGTGCCCAGCACCAGGATGGTCACCGCCGTCAGCCGCCAGTTCAGGTAGATGAGGATGGACAGCGCCATGATCGCGGTCAGGACCGAGCCGGTCAGCTGCACCAGGCCGGTGCCGACGAGGTTCCTGATGCCCTCGGCGTCGGTCATGATCCGCGAGATGAGAATGCCGGTCTTCGTCGAATCGAAATAGCGGATCGGCAGGCGCATGACGTGCGCCTCGACCGCCTTGCGCATGTCGGTGATCGCCCGCTGCGCGGCCACCCCGAGGATCTGCGAATTGGCGAACGACGTCGCCGCATCGACCACGGTCGCCGCGCCGGCGGCCATGGCCAGCCTCGGCAGCAGGTCCCAGTTCTGCTGGCCAATGACGTCGTCCATCAGGTACTTCGACGTCAAGGGCAGCACCAGGCCGGCCAGCCGGTTGACGACCATGATCGCCATCCCGAGCGCGAGCCGGTGGCGGTGCTGCCAGACGAGCGCGCGAGCTTCCTCCCACGCGCCAGAGGAAATGGAGGACTTCTTGCCGGGGGTCACGCTGGCGGCTGGTGGCGAGACGCGTGCATGACCTTCGGCGCGGCGGGTCGAGGGACCGAGTGATGTACGCATTTGATCAAGGTCCGCCTAAAGGCGGACACTACGACGTCCGCCTAAAGGCGGACGCCACGAAACCTTTCGAACCAGGGTCATGTCTATTCTGCTTCAAGATCTCAAATACGGCATCCGATTACTCCTCAAGACGCCGGCCTTTACCGTCACGGCCGCGCTGTCGCTCGCGCTCGGTATCGGGGCAAACACCACCATCTTCACGCTCGTCAACGCGGTCCTGCCGACCCTGAATCCGGCCGTGGTGCACGCGCAGACAATCGACACCAAGGCGGCCGCCGCGGCGATCATGCAGGCCGACCGCGACTTCAACCAGTCCGTCGCGTCGCGCGACAAGAAGACGTTCCTGTCGCTCATCAGCGAGACCGCTGTCTTCGTCGGCGACGGACCGATGCGCGGCCACGACGAGATCCTCAAGGGTTGGTCGCCGTTCTTCGATCCCAATGGGCCGACACTCACCTGGGAGCCGACCAGCGCAGAGGTGCTGGTTGGAGGCGACGTCGGGATCACCATCGGATCATGGACCCGCCGAACTAAGGCTGCCGACGGGAAGACTTCGGAAGCGCGTGGTCAGTACGTCACGACCTGGCAGAAGCAGAAGGATGGAGCCTGGAAGGTGGTCTACGACATCGGATCGACGTCGCCATAACTCGCCCACCGAGCACCCTGCAGGATCCACCCAGCACCTTGAAGAATCATCCGCCTAGCGCGAAGCGCTTGATCGCGTCGGCGAGCCCGCCCTCGTCATTTGTCCCCGTCACGTAAAACGGCCGTGCGTGCTTGACGATGTCGGCGGCGTTGCCCATGACGACCGCCGTCCCGGCGAAATCGAGCATCTCGAGATCGTTGAGGTTGTCGCCCACCGCCATCACCTCGTCGCGCGCGTAGCCTTGCGCCATCGCCCAGCCGGCCAGCGTCGTTCCCTTGGAGCAGCCGGCCGCATTCACGTCCACCAGCGAGAAGTCGCGCAGCTCGTACTCGGTGATCGCCACCGAGTAGCGATCGGCGATCGGCGCCGCGCGCAGCTCGCGGACCAGCAGGCGCATCGGCTGCACGCCACCGTTGAACATCACCTGAATGGGATCCTCGCCGGCGAGGGCGTCGGCCAGCGAAGACGGCGCAGAGGCGATGAACGCCTTGTTCTTCTCGTAGTAGCCGCGGCGGTGCGGATGGGTCCAGTCCATTCGCTCGTAGACGATTTGCCGCTCGTCGTCGACGTCGGGCCGATCGAAGACGATCGCCACGCTGTCTTCGAAAGCGCGCGTATGCAGCAGGACGGCGCGCGCCACTTCGCAGGGCAGGGCGTGGCGCAGCACGGTCGTGCCGTCGCGCTCCTTGACCACCGCGCCGTTGTTGACGATGACGGTGACGGGCAAGTCGAGGCGATTGACGACCCCGCGCGTGAAGTGAAAGCTCCGGCCCGTGACCAGCGCGACGCCGATGCCGCGATCGACGGCCGCGGCCAGCGCTTCGCGATGCACGTCCGGCAGCTTTCCGCGACTGTCCAGTAACGTCCCGTCAATGTCTATTGCGAGCAAGCGGATCATCGGGACGGGCCAGCAGCGCCTGCGGCCATGCGAGCCCGAGGACAAGAAAATCCGAGGGCGAGCATCAGCGTAAGTTCGCGCTGGGGGTGGGGCCCCAGCGCCATAGGAAAAAGTTGGCCGAGCGTCGGGGCGGTGAAGCGAGCCTCATGAATACAACGCCCGTCCCTTTTCGAACTGTTCCGCGATTTCACGCGCCAGCGACTCCGGCGCCACGACCCTGGCGAACGGCCCGAAGCTCAGGATCCAGCTCTTGAGGGCCTGATCGAGGCAGACGTCGAGCGTCATGCGGACGGCCCCGTCCTCGGCGGCCGTCAGCGCCTGCGACCGGTGCCACTCGCGTGCGCGGACGTAGTCCGCGACGGCCTGCTGGAACTCGATCGCGACGCGTTCGGTTGGACCGGAATGCACGCCGAGCGAGTTGGGAAAGGCGTCGTCGCCGAGTTCCTCGATCGGCGTGAACCGTTCTTCCTGCAGCGACAGCTCCTGGATGCGCTCGACCGCGAAGGTCCGCACCTCGCCGTATTCAGGCACGAAGGCCAGGAGATAGAGGCCGCCCTGCGCGTAGGCCAGCCGGTAGGGATGCACCAGGTAGGTCTTCGTGCGCTCACTCGATCGCGAGTGGTAGGTGACCAGCGCCTGACGATGGTAGAGAGTGGCCTCGAGAGCGCGGGCGGCGATCTGCTGCTGGGCGTCGTCCACCCGGCGCCGCAGCGGGTCGGGCTTGGCGGCAATCACCTGCGGCAGCTGATCCAGGAACTGGCGCATGTGCGGGGTGAGTGCCGGCGCCGAGCTTCTCGAAGGCGCTTCGTACTTCGTCCCGAAACGGGGTGCCAGCCAGCGACTCGACGAGCGTGCGGCTGAAGTACAGCGCGCAGAGCTCCGCCACGGTCAAGCCGGCGGCAAGCCCTTTGAAGGCCTGTCCGTTCAGGACCCACCGCGTCCGTCCGTCGTCGCGCGAGCGATCGTCGAAGATCGGGAAGCCGGCTTCCTCGAGCGCCTGCAGATCGCGGCGGATCGTCCTCGTGGTGACGTCGCACAGCGTGGCGAGTTCGTCGATGGTGACGCCGGCCGCTCGTGCGCGCTCGATTTCGCGGAGGATCGTCCACTGGCGGATGACCTCGGCATTCCTGGGCACGCGAAAATTGTACAATCAGCGATCCGTCCGTGAGCTTGTTTCTCTTCGTCGCGGCGTTCGTTGGCGGAGCGCTGAACGCGGTCGCGGGCGGCGGATCGTTCATCGCCCTGCCCGCGCTGATCTTTGCCGGAGTGCCCGCCGTGTCCGCGAACGCGACAAACACCCTCGCGCTGTGGCCCGCGTCGCTGTCCAGCGCCTGGGCGTACCGCCGCGAAGTTGCGGCGACGCGCGCGTGGATCGTGTCGCTCGGCGGCGTGAGCCTCGCCGGCGGCCTTATCGGCGGCCTGCTGCTGGTGCGGACGACCGACGCTGCGTTCGTCCGTCTGCTGCCATGGCTGCTGCTCCTCGCCGCCGTGACATTTTCATGTGGCGGCGCGCTCCAGCGAATCCTTGCGCGGCAGCACCCTACAGGCGAAGCCGCGAAGCACCCGACAGCGTTAGTCACCGAGCACCCTAGAGGCGTAGCCACCGAGCACCCTACAGCGTTAGGCACCCAGCACCTTGCAGTGCTCTTCGTACAGTTCCTCATTTCCGTTTACGGCGGTTATTTCGGCGGCGGTATGGGCATCATGACGCTGGCCGTCCTGACGATTGCCGGGATGACCGACATCCATCAGATGAACGCGGTGAAATCGGTCCTGGCCGTGGCGATCAACGGCGTCGCGCTGGCTGAGTTCGTCGCGCTCGGGGCGATTGCCTGGGCGCCCGGGCGTGATCATGGTCGCGGGCGGGATTGCGGGCGGCTATGTGGGGGCGGCGACAGCCCGCCGCGTGGATCAGCGGTACGTGCGGAGCCTGGTCATGGTCATCGCGTGGGGCATGACCGTGTACTTCTTCCTGCGATGAAGGCGATGGTGCTGACGCGGCCGGGAACCGGGCTCGTCGCGGTCGAGCGCGAGACGACCGATCGCGCTGCCCGGCGAGCTCCTCATCAAGGTGCGCGCGTGCGGCGTCTGCCGCACCGATCTCCACATCGCCGACGGCGAGCTGCCCGACGCGCAGCTGCCGATCGTGCCCGGTCACGAGATCGTCGGCGTCGTCGAGCAGATCGGCGACGGGGTGGAGGCATTTGCCGTCGGCGACCGGGTCGGCGTCCCGTGGCTCGGCTACACGTGCGATCAGTGCCGCTTCTGCCAGGAGCGCAGGGAGAACCTGTGCCGCGAGGCTCGCTTCACCGGCTATCAGCTCGACGGCGGGTACGCCGAGTACGCGGTCGCCGACGCGCGGTACACGTTCAAGCTACCCGAGGCGTACGGCGATGCGGAGGCCGCGCCGCTGTTGTGTGCCGGGCTGATCGGCTTTCGATCGTACCGGATGGCCGGCGACGCCGGGCGGATCGGTCTCTACGGATTCGGCGCCGCGGCGCACATCATCGCGCAGGTCGCCGTTCATGAGACCCGCGAGGTCTATGCGTTCACGTCGCCGGGCGACACGGCGGCCCAGAAGTTCGCGCTGGGCCTGGGCGCGGTGTGGGCCGGTTCGTCCACGGAAGCGCCGCCGCGGCCGCTCGATGCGGCGATCATCTTCGCGCCGGTTGGCGCGCTCGTGCCCGAGGCGCTTTCGCGCGTCGGCCCCGGCGGCGCCGTGGTCTGCGCGGGCATCCACATGAGCGACGTGCCGTCGTTTCCGTACGCGCTCCTGTGGGAGGAGCGGGTCGTCCGCTCGGTCGCCAACCTGACCAGACAGGATGCCGCCGAGTTCCTGGCGCTGGCCGGACGGACGCGAATCAAAACGCAGGTGACCGAATACCCGCTCGCCGACGCGAATCGCGCGCTGGCCGATTTGCGCGCGGGCAGCATCCAGGGTGCCGCGGTGTTGATGCCCTGAGGCTCTAATGTAGGCAGCGATGGACTCTGCCGAACGCGCCGTCCTCGACCACTTGAGCTCACTCGGCATCGCTTACGAGCGGTTCGAGCATCCGCCGGCGCCGACGGTGGAGGACGCCCAGAAACACTGGGCCGGCATCGACGCTGCGCACTGCAAGAACCTTTTCCTCCGCAACCAGAAGGGGAACCGCCACTACCTGGTGATCATCGCGCACACGAAGCGCGCCGACCTGCGCGCCGTCGCGAACCAGATCGGCGACGGCAAACTGAGCTTCGCGTCGGCGGAGCGTTTGATGACCTACCTCGGCGTCACGCCCGGGTCGGTTTCGCCGGCCGGGTTGATCAACGACCGAGAGCACCACGTCCGCGTGTTCATCGATCGCGATCTGAAGACCGCCGCGCGGATCTCGTTTCATCCAAACGTCAACACGGCGACCCTGACCGTCAGCGTCTCAGACTTCCAGCGCCTTCTAGGAGCATGTGAAAACCTGGTGGCATATCTGGATGTTTGATTACCGTCAAGAGCGCCTGCGGCCATGCCGAGCCGAGGACCCGTTTTTTATCCGAGGCGAGGCATCGGCGTCAGTTCGCGCCGGGGGTGGGGCCCCGGCGCCATTGAAAAAATGTTGGCTGTTGCTGCTGATTGTCCTGGTGCTCGGCGTCAGCTACGTCTCGGCGCACGAGCTATCCCGTAGCGAATCCAAGCTATCAATCACGGGCGCGACCGTTCATGTGCAATTCGCCATCAACCTCCTCGAATTTCGCGGCGTCGATGCGAACGGCGACGATCGGGTGAGCTACGACGAGCTGGACGCGCGCATCGAGGACGTCTTCGGCGCCATCAAGCAGCATTACGTCCTCGCCACTCCAGCACCACCTGCCCGCGTCGTCATGCAGCGGCAGCAGATCGTCGAAGAGCACGTCCTTCAGGCTGATCTCGTCTACACGTTCGACCGGCCAGTCCGTGAACTGCGCGTCGAGTCGACGCTCGAGGCCGTCACCACGCCCGGTCACGTCCATCACGTCCGAACCGACATCAGCGGCGAGACCCTCCAGGCGCTGCTCACGCCCCAGAGTCGAACGGCCACTTTTCTCGTGGGCGGCATCACGATCGGCCGCATCGCAATCGTGTTGGTCGCTGTTGCGGCGGTGGCCGCGGTGATTACTCTCAGGATTGTCGGGCGCCGTTCCCGGCGTTCAACGCGGGCTGCATGAAGCGACGAATCTCGTCGTCGGCGAACCCGAGTTCCTGGAGGATCTCACGTGTGTGCTCGCCCAGCTTGGGCGGACGCCTGGTCGGCAGGTCCGTGTGGTCCGACAGCTTGATCGGATTGCCGAGGACCTTGAAGCCGCCCAGCTCGGGGTCGTCGAAGCCGAAGAACATCTGACGGGCGGCGACCTGTGGATCGTCCACGGCCTCCGAGACGGTGCGGACCTGTCCGCAGGGTACCGACGCCTGTTCCAGGATCCGCGCGAGCTCGACGACGGTGTAGGGCGCGAAGGCGCGTTCGAGCTCCGATTTGAGCTCGGCGCGGTTCTTCACGCGATCGGTGTTCGTCCTGAATCGCGGATCGTCGGCCAGGTGCGGGATGCCGACCGCGGCGCAGAGCTGCTTCCACAGCCGCGGGTTGGCGGCGGCGATCATGACCGTGCCATCTTTCGCGCGCAGCGTCTCGTAGGGTGCGATCGCCGCGTGATCGTTCCCCATCCGTCGCGGATTCCGTCCGGTCGCTTGCAGGATGCCCGCCGGCATCGACAGCGTCGACAGCACCGAGTCGAACAACGCGATGTCGACGTGCTGGCCGCGGCCGGTGCGCTCGCGATCGCGCAGGGCAAGGAGGATGCCGCTGAAGGCGTAGAGGCCCGCCAGATAGTCGGTCATCGCGATGCCGGTCCGGACCGGCGGGCCGTCGGCAGTGCCCGTGATGTCCATGAAGCCCGATTCCGCCTGCACGATCGGGTCGTACCCCGACAGGTGGCGGCGCGGGCCATTCTTGCCGTAGCCGCTGATCGAGCAGTGCACCAGCCGCGGGTTGAGCGCGCGCGTCTGCTCGTACCCGAACCCCAGCTTGTCGAGGCTGCCCGGCTTGAAGTTCTCGATGAACACGTCGGCGCCGGTGAGCAGCCGGCGCAGGACGTCCGAGGCGCCCGGCTGCTTGAGATCGAGCGCGAGGCTGCGCTTGCTGCGGTTCACGCCAAGGAAGTACGCGCTCCAGTCGCCGACGAACGGCGCCCATCCGCGCGCATCGTCGCCAGCGGCCGGCTCCTCGATCTTGATCACGTCGGCGCCCATGTCGCCGAGCAGCATCGCGCAGAAGGGACCGGCCAGCACGCGGGTGAGGTCGACGACCTTGAGGTTGTCGAGTGGTCGCATATCGGGTGCTCGGAGCCTCGGGACTCGGTGCTCGGGGCTCGGCGGACCTAAAGGTCCGCACTACGAGGTCCGCACTTCAAGCCACAGCTGGAGTGCAGGCCTTAGGCCTGCGTTACGAGGCCCAACCTCGAGCCCCGAGTCCCGCTCAGGTGCATCAATCTTACTTAGAAAGCAGTTGCAGATTGCGGCGTTCAGGCCCGAAGATTGGGCGATGTTCAGGCGCCGGTTCGCGGCTGCCGTCGTCGTGGTGTGTGCCATGTGGCTGGCCGGCACCTACACGGCGATCCATGCCGTGCCGGCCCCAGGCTCCAGCCCCCAGGCTCCGAGCCCCCAGCCTCCAGCTTCCAGCCCCGACGCAACCGCTGTCATCAACAAATACTGCATCAGCTGCCATTCCGAGCGTCTGCGCACGGGTGGCGTGGTGCTCCAGGGCGTCGACGCCACGAATCCGGGCGCGAACGCCGAACTGTGGGAACGCGTTGTCGCGAAGCTGCGCGCGGGGTCGATGCCGCCGCCCGGCTCGCCGCGTCCCGACGCGGCGACCTACGACGCCATCGCCGGCCGGCTCGAAGCGGACCTCGATCGCGCGTGGGCGGCCCATCCGAATCCTGGCCGAATCAACGCGGTCCACCGCCTGAATCGCACCGAGTACAAGAACGCGATCCGTGATCTGTTCGCGCTGGACGTCGACGTCGCGACGCTCCTGCCGGGCGACGAGACGGCCGACGGCAGCTTCGACAATTTTGCGGATGTCCTGACGATCTCGACGGCTCATCTCGAGCGGTACCTGTCGGTCGCGCGCCAGGTGACGCGGCAGGCGATCGGCTTGCCGCCCGCGAGCCCCGGCCTCCAGCGGTTCGAGATCCCGCTGCACGTCGTGCAGGACGACCGGCAGAGCGAGAATCTCCCGTTCGGATCCCGGGGCGGGATCGCGATCCCGTATCACTTCCCGGTCAACGGCGAGTACCTGATCAAGATCCGGCTCCGCCGGCAGTATCAGGACTACATCATGGGGATGGGGTGGCCGCAGCAGGTCGACGTGCGGCTCGACGGCCGGCTGGTGAAACGCTTCACGATCGGCGGCGACGCGCCCGGACGCCCGGCGGCGGCGAGCTACGCCGGCGACGGCGAGCCCGGATTCGCCGGCGCGCCCGAGTGGGAAGCGTTCATGCAGGTGACCGGCGACGCGGGATTGCAGGTCCGCGTCCCGATCGAGGCCGGATCGCGGACGGTCGCCGTGTCGTTCGTGCGGCAGCTGTTCGAGCCGGAAGGCCTGCCGCAGCCGCTGCAGCGCGGACGCGTGCTCACCAACGATCAGATCTACATGGAGAACGCGAGCATCGGTTCCGTGCAGATCGGCGGCCCGTTCACCGTGACCGGCACGGCAAAGGACACCGCCAGCCGCCGCGCGATCTTCACGTGCCAGCCCGCGATCGCGTCCGACCAGAAGTGCGCCACCTCGATCCTCTCGCGCGCGGCCAGGCTCGCGTACCGGCGCCCGGTGACGCCGGCTGACGTGCCGACGCTGCTGGCGTTTTTCGATGCAGGCCTCCGTGATGGCGGTACCTTCGACAGCGGCATCCAGTTCGCGCTCGAGCGGATGCTCGTCGATCCGGATTTCCTGCTGCGCGTCTATCACCAGCCGGCGGAGATGAAGGCCGGCGCGTACCGCTTCAACGACATCGAGCTGGCGTCGCGGCTGTCGTTCTTCTTATGGAGCAGCATCCCGGACGACCGTCTGATCGACCTTGCCGCGCGAGGCGAGCTGTCGAAGCCCCAGGTCGTCGAGCAGCAGGTGCGCCGGATGCTGGCGGATCCGAAGGCGGTCGATGCGCTCGTGCACGACTTCGCCGCGCAGTGGTTGAATCTGCGTCGCCTCAGTGAAGTAGTCGTCCACCCCGACTTCTACCCGAACTACGACGAGAGCCTGCTCAACGGCTTCAGGGAGGAGACGGAGCTGTTCGTCGGCAGCACGCTGCGCGAGGATCGCAGCGTCCTCGACCTGCTTCGTGCCGACTACACCTTCGTCAACGAGCGCGTGGCGCGCCACTACGGCATCCCGGGCGTCTATGGGAGCCGGTTTCGCCGGGTGACGTTGCCGAACCCCGCCCAGCGCGGCGGCCTGCTCGCGCACGGATCGATCCTGGCGACGACGTCGTACCCGGAGCGGACGTCGCCGGTCCTGCGGGGAAAGTATCTGCTCGACAACATATTCGGCCTGCCGGTGCCGCCGCCGCCGCCCGGCGTGGACACGACGCTGCCCGATGCCAAGCCGGGCGCGACGCCGCCGACCATTCGCGAACGGCTCGCCCAGCATCGCAATAACGCCGTGTGCAGCAGTTGTCATTCGGCCATCGACCCGCCGGGCTTCGCGCTCGAGCAGTTCGACGCGATCGGCGGGTTGCGGACCGTGGACGAGGCAGGACGGCCGGTCGATGCCGTCGGCACGCTCGTCAACGGCCGGACACTCGAAGGGCTGACGGGCCTGCGCGCCTACCTGCTCGAGAAGCCGGATCGCTTTCCGCAGACCGTGACCGAAAAGCTGCTGTCGTACGCGATCGGCCGGCGGCTCGAGTACTACGATCGTCCGGCGGTGCGGCAGATCGTTCGCGACGCCGCTGCGAGCGACTTCCGCTGGTCGTCGATTGTCCTGGGAATCGCAAAGAGCCCCGCGTTCCAGATGCGCGCGGTGCAGGAGTGACCATGAGTTTCGTGACGACGAAATCGCTGCCCCGTCGGACGATTCTGCGCGGCCTCGGCGCGACGCTCGCGCTGCCGTTTCTCGACGCGATGGTCCCCGCCTTCGCGCCGGGCGCGCGAGCGGCGGGGAAGCCGGCCCACCGCTTCCTGACCTTCTACGTCCCGAACGGGATGGCGATGGAGTACTGGACGCCGAAGGGCGAGGGCGCCGCGTTCGAGTTGTCGCCGATCCTCGAGCCGCTGGCGCCGTTCCGCGACCAGGTGCTGGTGCTGAGCGGGCTGAAGGCGAATTGGAACTACATCCATGCGGGCGCTTCCGGGTCGTTCCTCACCGGCACGACGCGCGGTGGCAGGAACGAGGTGGAGATCATCGCCGACGTCTCGATGGACCAGCTGCTCGCGCGGCAGTTCGCCAGGGAGACGCAGGTCGGCTCGCTCGAGCTCGCCATCGATCCGCCGGCCAATGCCGGCGCCTGCACCGGCAACCTGAGCTGCGTCTACACGCACACGTTGTCGTGGCGGAGCCCGACCCAGCCGCTGCCGGTCGAGTACAACCCGCGTGCGGTGTTCGAGAAGCTGTTCGGCGATGCCGGCAGCACCGAGCGGGCGGCGCGCGAAGCGCGGCTGCGCCAGAGCAAGAGCATCCTCGATTCGGTGAACGAGAAGCTCGCCAGCCTGCGGCGCCAGCTCGGCCCCGGGGATCAGGGGAAGATCAACGAGTACACCGAATCGATCCGCGACGTCGAGCGCCGCATCCAGAAGGCCGAGGAGCAGCGCGATCTGGAGATCCCGGCGATCGATCAGCCGCAGGGCGTACCGCCGGTGTTCGAGGATCACGTCGCCCTGATGCTCGACCTCCAGCTGCTGGCGTTCCAGTCGGATCTCACGCGCGTCATCTCGTTCATGATCTCGAAAGAACAGAGCGCGCGGCCGTACCCGCAGATCGGCGTGCCCGAGGCGCACCATCCGCTGTCGCACCACGGCAACCTGCCGGACATCATCGCGCACATGTCGAAGATCAACCGTTATCACACGCAGATCTTCGGCGCGTATCTCGCGAAGCTGCGCGCGACCCCCGACGGCGACGGCACGCTGCTGGATCACATGACGATCCTGTACGGGTCCGGCATCTCGAACAGCAACGCGCACGCCGGTGACAACCTGCCGCTGATGCTGGTCGGCGGCGGCGCCGGCACGCTCAAGGGCGGCCGCCATCTCAAGTACACCGACCAGCCGTTGATGGCCAACCTGCTCGTGACGCTGATGGACAAGCTGGAGGTTCCAGTCGAGAAGCTTGGTGGAAGCACGGGGCGGTTGCCGATCGACACGTTGTCCGGAGTGTAGGAGAGGTGATGAGCGCCTGCGGCCATGCCGAGCCGAGGACGAGCGAATCCGAGGCGAGGCATCTGCGTAAGTTCGCGGCGGGGGTGGGGCCCCGCCGCCAGTGGAAAAAAGTTGGCCAGATTGTCCTAGGGGTCGTTTTGGTCGCTGCCAAGGTCGCGGCCGCCGAGACCTCGCCGCTCATCGCCGCCGCTCGCAACGCTGATCTGGCGGCGGTTCGCGCCCTCGTTCAGCAGAAAGCCGACGTCAAGGCCGCCGAGGGCGACGGGGCGACGGCGCTGCACTGGGCGAGCTACCGCGACCAGCTGGAGATCGCCGACGTGCTCCTGCGCGCCGGCGCCGACGCCCAACGCCGCGAACGATCTCGGCGCGACGCCGCTCTGGCTGGCGGCCCAGAACCGCAGCGCGGCGATGACGCGGCGGCTGCTGCAGGCGGGCGCCAACCCGAACAAGGCGCTCGTCGCCGGCGAGACGCCGCTGATGGTCGCAGCGAGAGCGGGCAGCGCCGAGGTCGTCGAGCTGCTCGCCGCGAAGGGTGCCAACGTCAACGCGCACGCGACGCGCGGCCAGACCGCCCTGATGTGGGCCGTCGCGCAGAAGCACCCGGCGGTGGTCAAGGTGCTCATCGCCCGCGGCGCCGACATCCACGCGCGATCCGATGCGTGGAGCCAGGTGATGGCCGTCTTCCCGCACGGCATCCTCGATTACAACCGGCCGATCCCGCACGGTCGCGACACGGCGCTGCTGTTCGCGGCGCGCGCCGGCGACCTGGAGTCGGCGAAGCTCCTGGTCGACGCGGGCGCCGGGGTGGACGACGAAGACGCGTGGGGCGTGAGCGCGACGGTGCTCGCGGCGCACTCCGGGTTTGCCGACCTCGTGGCGTTCCTGCTCGACAGGGGCGCCGATCCCGAACGCCGCCAAGGCCGGCTTTGCCGCGCTGCACGAGGCGATCATGCGCCGCGACGAGAAGATGGCGGCGGCGCTCCTCGCGCACGGCGCCGACGCCGACGCGCGCCTCGGCACCTGGACGCCGATGCGCCGATCGTCGCGCGACTGGAACTTCCCGCCGGAGCTCGTCGGCGCGACGCCGCTGTGGCTCGCCGCCCGATTTGCGCAGCCAAACCTGATGCGGCTCCTGCTCGAACACGGCGCCGACCCGCTGTTCGTACACAACGCGTCGTACCACGGCGGGGACCCGGCCGAGCCGCGCAGCGACCGCGCCACCGTCCTGATGGCCGCCGTCGGCATTGGCGGCGGAACAGGCGGCGAGGGCGGCGTGCGCGCCTGGGTCCGCCCAACGCGCGCCGAGCCCGAACCACGCGTGCTCGATGCCGTCAAGCTGGCTCTCGAGCTTGGCGTCGATCCGAACGTCGCGAATCTCGACGGTCGGACCGCGCTCGACGCGGCGCGTGCGCTGAAGTACCAGTCGGTCGTGGACGTTCTGACCGAACACGGCGCCCGTTCAGGAAAGCCATAGACGTCAGCCTTCAGAGTTCAGACTTCACCGTAGGAGGTCTCGCCGGATTCACCTACCTTCGCGCGTCAGACGACTGCAGGAAAAAGGGGGCTCATATGCGGCCGCACCGAGTGAGTTCAGTCATCCTTTGCAGCTTCCTCGTCGCCGGCACAGCAGCAGCGCAACAGGGATCCTCGGCGATCCGCGGGCGGGTCGTCGACCAGGCCGATGCCGTTTTACCCGGTGTCGCGATCACGGTCACCCACGCAGAATCCGGCACCGTTCGCGAAACCGTCAGCGGGCCGGACGGCACCTACCTCGTCCCCGGTCTGATTCCCGGCCCCTACAACGTCACCGCGCAGCTGCCAGGATTCAGCCGTCTGACGCGCGAAGACCTCGTCGTGCGCGTCGGGACGACGCTGCAGGTCGATCTGACGCTGCGCGTGGGCGCGCGTCGAAGAGAACCTCACGGTGCGCGCCGAAGCGCCGCAGGTGGATCTCACGGCGGCGCAGGTTGGCGGCAACGTGTCGACCGCTGAAATCGCGAACCTGCCGTCCGGCAACGGCAACTTCACCGGGCTGATCGCCATTCTCCCGGGCGTCGTCTACAACCGGGCGTCGGACGGCCAGTCGGACAACGTGACGATCAACGGCCAGCCCGGCACCGGCGTCGTCTACCAGCTCGACGGCGGCAGCAACAACGACGACCTGCGCGGCGGCAGCGCCGGCGCGCAGACCCGTCCGGCGCTCGAGTCGATCCAGGAATTCCAGGTGGTGACGAACCAGTTCGACGCCGAGTTCGGCGCCGCGCTGTCTGGCGTCGTCAACGCCGTCACCAAGCAGGGCACCAACACCTACCACGGAAGCCTGATTGGCTTCTTCACCAATGCGGCGATGACGTCGAAGGACATTCTGTCGGAGCAGGCCGGCGGCGTGAAGCCCGAGACCCAGAACATGCGCTACGGCGTCACGCTCGGCGGGCCGATCGTCCGCGACCGGATGCACTACTTCGTCGGCTACGAGAAGCAGGATCGCGACGAAGGTCGAAGCTTCAGCTACGTGACGAGGCCCGACATGAGTTTCTCGACCGCTCCAGCAAACGCGCATGCAGAACGTCATCGGCCGCCTCGATCATCAGCTGAACAGCAACAATCACTATTCGGTCCGCTTCCTCTGGGATCATCAACCGACCATCGATCAGCCGCTCGGCAACCCGACCGAGGCGACGCTCAGTCAGGACAAGGACAACGACTGGACACTCGTCGGGAGCTACAACCGGCGTGATCGGCTCGACGAAGCTGTACAACGCTGCGCGCCGCACTCGTCCACGAAAGGCCGGTCCGCGGGCAGCAGCTCTATCAGGAAACCGGCGACTGGACGCTGGCGCCGCCCAGCCTGGTCTTCCAGAACTTCACCGACCAGGCGGACATCAACCGCGCCGACTATCGCGTATGGACTCGTACGGCCTGGACAACACCTTCAGCTGGTTCATCCCCGGCGCGCGCGGCAGCCACGATCTGAAGTTCGGTTCGCAGTACACCTACGGCGAGCACTTCGAGGAGAACCAGCGATTCATGAACGGCGCGTTCCGGTTCTTCTCGGATCAGCCGTTCGACTCCGCCGACCCGTATTCCTACCCGGAGCGGCTCGAGATCCGCGTGCCCGGCAAGGGCGAATGGCTGTCGCGGACGCATTCGCTCGGCCTCTACGTCCAGGACAAGTGGCAGATGACCACCAGCTTCACCCTGAACGTCGGGCTGCGCTACGACCTTCACGTCTCGCCGCTGTACGGTGGGACTGGCAACCCGTTGTTCGACGATCCGAGCGCCTACCCGATCGACAAGAACAACCTCGCGCCGCGTGTCGGGCTTCGCCTACAACATCGGCAATCGGTCAGTGCTCCGCGGCGGCTACGGGCTGTTCTTCGAGAAGCAGTACGTCGACCGGTTCAACACCTTCCAGCAGAACCCTGTCTTCACCACCTCCTTTCAGGCGTTGTACCCCGTCGCGAACGTCGATCGCGGTCCGAGCCGGGGCGATTCCCGACCGACCCGCTGCTCGTCAACGGGCCGGTGCTGAACCGTGCATCTGATCGATCAGCTCGTTCCGCCGGGATCGCTGGTCCGGAACACGGGCGACGGTCTGGCTGGACTACCCGGATCGCATCCTTCCATACGCGAACCAGATTCGCTCGGCTACGAGCGGATGCTGGGCGCGCATCTTCTCGGTGTCGGCCGATTACACGCACATGTCGAACCGGATGCTGCCGGTCCGCGTTCAATCTCAACCCCGGCATCAAGCCGAACACCGGACGAACGACGCCGGTCGTGCGCACCGATCTGCTCGGGCTGGCCGAGCGAACTCGGGCTGTCGCCGTTCCTCAACAACGTCTACACCCGGCAGAATATCGGCGAGACCGAATACGACGGCCTCTCCGTGCAGCTCGAGAAGCGGTTCTCGAGCTACTGGGCCGGCCGCGTCGGCTACACGATCGGCTACTGGCCGAGGAAACTCCGATGGCGGTCCCACGGCGGTCGACAACTTCCAGGTGCTCGGCGACTTGAACCTGCACCTGAACGAAGGGCCGACCAGCGCCGATCGGCGCCACGTCTTCAGCCTGAGCGGCCGCGTGGAAGTGCCGTGGATTCCCGGCCTGATCGCTAGCGGGGTCGCCAAATTCACGAGCGGCATCCCCTTTACGATCCACGACACCAACGTCGACGGCGACCGCAACGGCGTCGGCTTCGATCCGGTCGCGGCCGGGCCCTACAGCGGCACCGGGCCCAACGCCATCACCGTCGACAACGAGGGAGGCCGAAACGGCGCGTACGGCCTCGGGTACAGGAACATCGACCTGCGCCTCGGCTACCGCGTCAGAAACATCGGCCAGGGGCGGACGCTTGATGTATTTCTCGAGGCGTTCAACGTGGCTAACGACGCGAACTTCAATAACCCGACGGGAGACATGCGGTCGGCCAGCTTCCTGGTGCCGGATTCACTCCAGGGCGGCGGGTTTCCGCGGCAATATCAGCTCGGCGCACGGCTCGGATTCTGATCAATGATGACTGCCCTCTGGAGGCGGACAGCGATGAAGCACCTGCTCGCACTCGTGACCTTCGGCGCCTTCCTGACCTTGCCGCTCGCGGCGCAGTCGGGCAAGGTCTACATCGTGCAGACCAACTCGGCTGGCGACAGCGTGCATTTGATCGACCCGACCACCGACAAGGTCGCTGTCGAGATTCCGGAGGCCGAGGTGATCCACGGCGCCGCGGCGGCGCCTGACGGCAGCCGGCTGTACCTCAGCGATGAGGCGCTCGACACCGTCGACGTTGTCGATACGAAGACGATGAGGATCACCAAGCGGATTCCGCTGACCGGGCGGCCGAACAACATCGCGATCAACAAGAACGGGAAGAAGGCCTACGTCGCCATCGCGGGCGCGCAGGGCGGCGTGGACGTGATCGACCTGGTGACGCAGGAGCGGACGAAGCACATCCGGATCCTCGGCGGCGTGCACAACACGTTCATCACCCCTGACAGCAAGTTCGTGGTGGCCGGTTCGACCGGCGGCGTCGGTGGCGACCGTGATCGACACCGAGCTCGAGCGCGCGGTGTGGTCGATTCACTTCGAGGGCGGCGTGCGGCCGATCTGCTTCGAAGCCAATCCGGACGGCTCGACGAAGCGCATGTTCGCGCAGATCACGAACCTGCACGGCTTCGCGATCGTCGACTGGGCGCAGCGCAAGGAAGTGGGCCGGATCAATCTGCCCGATCTTCCGCCCGCACAGCGCAACAACGAAGGGATCCAGGGCGCGCCGGCGCACGGCATCCTGATCGCGCCCGACGGCAAGACGTTGTGGTCGACGAGCAAGTTCAACAGCGCGGTCTACGCCTATTCGATGCCCGACCTGAAGTACCTCGGCGAGGTGAAGGTCGGCAAGGTGCCCGACTGGATCACGTTTACGCCGGACAGCAAGAAGATGTACGTCGCGAACGCCCACGACAACACGGTGTCGGTGATCGATGTCGCGGCGCGCAAGGAGCTGACCAAGATCAAGGTGGGCCAGGTCCCGAAGCGGAACATCACGGCGATCATTCCCGCGTTCACGGGAACCACTCAGTAGCCATGCGCACCGCTGGCCTCGGCTTACTTGTTGCGATCGTCGTCGCGGCCCATCCGGGCGCGCAGCAGCTGCCGCCGCAGCCGCGGCCGGGCGCGGCGCTCGACTACGAGACGTTCAAGACGCGCGTGCAGCCGATCCTGATGGCGGCGCGCAAAGGCAACGCGCGCTGCCTGTCGTGCCATGCGCGCGGTGGCGGCAACTCGTACCTCGAACCGCTCGCGCCGGGCGCCGCGACGTACACCGAAGAGCAGACGCGCCGGAATTTCGAGCGCATTCAAAAGCTCGTCGTGCCGGGCGAGCCTCTCAAGAGCATCCTCCTGATCAACCCGCTCGCGGAAGAAGCGGGCGGCAGCCACTGGCACGGCGGCGGCAAGCACTGGCAGTCGCAGGAGAACCCGGAGTGGCGCACGCTCGCTGAATGGGTGCGTTCGCCATCGGCGCGGCGTTGCCGGCGCCGTGAGCGATGCGCCCGCATCGGCGGCGCCGCCGCCAGCAGCCGCGGCAAGCCGGCTCGACTTCAACGTCTACCGGACGAAGGTCGAGCCGATTCTGATGGCTTCGCGCAAGGGCAATGCGCGATGCCTCTCGTGCCACTCGCGCGGCGGCGGCAACGCATACCTCGAGCCGCTGCCGGAGGGGAGCCAGCTCGTACA
Source organism: uncultured Acidobacteriota bacterium (assembly GCA_963825245.1). Classification (GTDB taxonomy): domain Bacteria; phylum Acidobacteriota; class Vicinamibacteria; order Vicinamibacterales; family CAVVIG01; genus CAVREM01. The sequence goes on along the minus strand of CAWGSJ010000001.1, from coordinate 941,917 downwards.
CGGAGGAGCAGTCGCGCCGCAACTTCGAGCGCGTCTCGAAGCTGGTGACGGCGGGCGATCCGCTGAAGAGCATCCTGCTGATGAACCCTCTGGCCGAAGAGGCCGGCGGCAGTCACTGGCACGGCGGCGGCAAGCACTGGCCGTCGCAAGAGCAACCCCGAGTGGCAGACCCTGGCGGCGTGGGTACGTGGTGCTGCGTCGTAGAACGTTTCTCGCGCAGATCGCCGCCGGCGGCTTCGCCGCCTTGAACGTCACGCGCCGGCTGTTCGCGCAGGCCGGCATCCAGTTCCGGCCGCTGCCCCGGCCGACCGTGGTGCCGCTCGACGACTTGTCAGCCGCGTGGCGCGCGCGGCCATTCATCGCCGACGGCACGACCCTGCCGTCGGCCGCGAATCCAAACCAGCCGATCCGCGTCAGCGGCACGATCGTACGGATTGGAGAGGCAGGAGGGGCAGGGGGGGCAGGAAGGGCGGGAGGGGGAGCGAACGGAGCGAGCGGAGCGGCCTCACCCGACGAGTTCAACGCCGTCTGCGTGCGCTGCCCGCACGAGGGCTGCGACGTCGAGTTCGTGCGCGATCCGAAATCGCAGCCGCCCGAGGCCTTCGCCGAGCTGCCGTCGATTCCCACCGAACCGGTCTTCATCTGCCCGTGCCACAACAGCACGTTCAAGGCGAGCGACGGCGGCCGCCTCGGCGGCCCCGCGCCGCGCGGCCTCTACCGCTTCCGCGTGACGGCGGTCACCGAGAAGACGGTGGAGATTGGGGAGGTGGAAGAAGATGTGCTTCTGTTCACGTAATTATGAATTTGGAATTTGGAATTTGGAATTCGTACCCAGATACGCATTCCAAATTCCTAATTCATAATTCCAAATTACATGTCCTTACTGACCTCCCGCCGTGAATTCTTGGCGACGATGACCGCCGCAGCGGTCACGGCGCATCTCAAGAGCGACTCGGCAGAGGCTGCCGCCAAGCCGCTGCGCGGCGCGTTCATGATTCTCCACACGCCGTTCACGGCCGACGGCATGGTCGACTGGGAGGATCTGGGCCGCGAGGTGGCGTTCGTCGATCGGGCGGGGTGCCAGGGGATTGTCTGGCCCCAGGGATCGAGCGGCGTCTCGACGCTGACGAAAGACGAGCGGCTGCGCGGCATGGAAGTGCTCGCGAAGGCGGTGCAGGAACGCAAAGTCGCGCTCGTCCTCGGCGTGCAGGGACGCGACACCGCCGAAATGCTCGAGTACGCGGCCCGGGCCGAAGCGCTCGCGCCGGACGCGGTCATCGCGATGCCGCCGACCGGCGCGACCTCGCTCGACGACTACCGCAGCTACTTCCGTGCGCTCGCGCTGGCCGCGAAACGCCCGGTCATCCTGCAGACCAGCGGCGGCGCGCGCAACCTCGTGCCGCCGGTCGATTTGATCGTCGAGCTCGCGCGCCAGTTCCCGAACTGCGGCTACGTGAAAGAAGAGAGCGCGCCCGTCCTCGACCGCATGCGTGAGGAGGTGCGCCAGCGTCCGCCGATGCGCGGCGTCTTCGGCGCGAGCTTCGGCGTCGGGTGGCTCTACGAGATGCGCCTCGGCCTTGACGGCGTCATCACCGGCAACGCGATGTATGCCGACCTGATGGCGCGGATCTGGGAGCTGCACTCGGCCGGGCGCCGCGACCAGCTGCGCGACGCCTACGGCAAGTTCCTGCTGATGCGAAACCTCGACGAGCAGGTGCCCGGCACGAGCCTCTACGTGATGAAGAAACGCGGGATCTTCAAGACGACCGTCACCCGCGCCGGCGCGCCGGTGCCGGGACAGCCGCCGAAGGTCAATCACCTCGCGCTTCCGCCGGATGCGATCGACGAGATCGAATACCGTTTCGCCGCGCTGAAGCCTTACCTTGTTGCGTCCTGACAGACGGGCACTCTTTGTGGTGCCTCTGCTTGTCTTTGAAGGCGCCTGTAACACGTCGAAGCCCGCGGCAGACGAAATCCCTCCGAGCGGCCCGATCACAATCGCCGTCGCCGGAGATTCCCTGCTGACCCGCCCGATCAACCTGCGTGATGCCGGCATCGCGGCCGTCCGCGAGGTCGTGAGCGGCGCCACGCTCGCGTTTGCCAACCTGAACGTCAACATCCTCGAGGAGCCGCCGCCGGCGGGCGGCGCGGGGGCGGTGTCGTGGCCATTTGCGCGGCCGCGCGACGCCGCCGCGCTTCGACAGCTCGGCGTCGACGTCGTCTCGCTCGCCAACGATCATGTGACTGACTATGGCGCAGACGGCCTGGCCTCCACCCGGCGCGCGCTGGGCCGCGCCGGCCTGCTCGACGTCGGGGCGGGCCCTGATCTCGCCGCGGCGCGCCGTCCGCTGTTCATCGGCCGGTCGCCGGACGGACGCGCTCGCGTCGCGGTGATCGCGCTCGCGGCGTCGTCGACCGCGGCGTCGCGGGCCACCGCATCCCGGGCGGATATCCTCGGACGCGCCGGGCTGAATCCGCTGCGCTACGCAGCCGACGTCACGGCCGACCCGAAGACATTCCAGGCGCTGGCCGAAACCGCTTCGGGCGTCGGGGGCGGCGGGCCGCAGGGCGCCGATGCGATCTCGCTGTTCGGCACGACGATCAGGAGAGGCGATCGGACCGTGATCGAGTTCGTGGTCGACGAGAGCGACGAGCGTGAAATCCTCGAGACGATTCGCTCGGCGCGACGCGCCGCGGAGTTCGTCATCGTCTCCGTCCACAGTCACGAGCCGGCAAACGCCAGCGCCGAACCCGCCGAGTTCGTGCGCCGCTTCGCGCGCCGCGCGATCGATGCCGGAGCGCACGCGATCGTCGGCCATGGCCCGCATCGAATGCGGGCGGTGGAGGCGTATGGGCGCGGGATCATCCTGTACAGCGTCGGCGACTTTTTCTACCAGACAGCGGATGTGAAGGCGGGTGCGGCCAGCGAGTTCGACGGCGGATCTGACCTCTACGCGCTGGCGCTCGGGGCGGGATCCGCGACAGGCCCGCCGGACCGGCCCTCAGGCGGCGCCTCCCTCCTGGCACAGCTCGAATTTGGGGGACAGAGCTTGACCGGCGTGCGGCTGGAGCCGCTGGAGATCGACGCGGATGGGGTCGCTCGAATCGCGGCCGGGGAGAGACGGGCCGAAATGCTCGAGGATCTCGCGAGGCTTTCGGCTGGCTCCGGGACGATTATCGAGAAGTCTGGCGTCGGCGCCTCTGTGGTGCTCCTGCCGCAGCAAGCTCGACCGTAAGTCATCGGCTTGTCAGCAGTTAGCCCTGTCGTCGCCACGGATCGCCGCCGACAGGTCATCCGCTGGTAAACAGCCCGGCGAGGAGCGTCGTAACGACGGTACCATTCGTCCCGAAAGTCTCTGGACTGGAGTGGCTTAGGGATGTTAAGGTTCAGTAGTTTTTTGTTCGTTGGGGCATAAAGGAGTTCGCCGATGAGTATGACGAGGGCCTTGGGGATCGCCACAGTTGCCGCGGCGTTTGCCGTCGTCGCAGCTGCGCCGGCCGTCGCTGCGGAAGCAGTGGCGAAGCCGACCTTCACCAAAGACATTGCGCCGATTTTCCAGGAGAAGTGCGAAGCGTGTCATCGCACCGATTCGATTGCCCCGATGTCGCTCGTCACTTATGAGGAGGCGCGGCCCTGGGCGCGATCGATCAAGACCCGAGTCGTGGCCGGTCAGATGCCACCCTGGCACATCGACAAGACCGTCGGCATCCAGGACTTCAAGAACGACCGCTCGCTGAGCAACGAGCAGGTCGAGACGATCGCTCGCTGGGTCGACCAGGGCGCGCCCAAGGGCGACCCGAAGGACATGCCCGCGCCGAAAGTCTGGCCGAGCGAGCAGGGCTGGAACTTCGCCGCGATGTTCGGACAGAAGGAGCCCGACCTGGTCATCCGCACCGTCGCCGTACACGCAGAAGGCCGGTGCCAACGACACGTGGTGGAAAGAAACCGTGGCGACGGGCCTGACCGAGGCGCGCTGGGTGCGAGGCATTGAAGTGCGCCCTGGGACGGTGAAGGGCCGCAAGATCACCCATCATGCGGTCGAGCGCCTGGTCCAGGACGAAACCGACCCGCTGGCGATCAACCTTGATCAGAACGGGCAGCAGCAGGCCGGCACCTTCATGGAGTGGGCCGTCGGCAAGCAGGGCGAGCTGATGCGGCCGAACAGCGGCAAGCTGATGCTTCCCGGTTCGAAGATTCACTTCGACGTCCACTTCTCGGGCACGGGCGAGGACGTCACCGACGTCGTCGAGCTCGGCATCTACTTCTACCCGAAGGGCCAGGAGCCGAAGTTCCGCCAGGTGCTCCACCTGATGGGCGGTACGAACAGCAGCGGCGTCGACATTCCGCCGAACACCGTGAAGGCGACGCAGGGCTTCTTCGTGATGCGCGACAACGGCCGCATCGAGAGCTTCCAGCCGCATATGCACCTCCGCGGCAAGGCGATGTCGATGGAAGCGATTCTGCCGACCGGCCAGGTCGTGATGATGAGCCACGTGGGCAATTTCAACTTCAACTGGCACAACAGCTACGTCTACGCCGACGATGCGGCGCCGCTCCTGCCGAAGGGGACGATCATCAAGGTCACCGGGTGGCACGACAACACCACGGCGAACGCCAACAACCCGGATCCAAACGTCTGGGTCGGTTACGGCGATCGCACGGTTGATGAGATGGCGCATGCGTGGGTGAACGTCACCTACATGAACGACGCGGACTACAAGGCCGAAGTCGACTCGCGTCGGGCGCAAGATCAGCGAGAAGCAGACGCAGGAACAACAGCAGCAGTAAGTCGCGCGCCGGATCGTTTGGTCCGGCGACGAAGGCACAGACGACCCGAAGCGCCGCTCGCAGTCGAGCGGCGCTTCTTCTTTCCTCCGCCCCAAATCAGGAGAATCGGAATCATCATGAAGACTCATCGGTCGGCAGCCGCCGGTATAGCGGCCCTGATCGTGGTTGCGAGCTGGGTAGTCGCCGGCTCCGGGCAGCAGCCGCCCGCGCCCCCGAAGCCGACGAATCAGGCGCCGGCGCCGGCCGGCGCGAATCAATTACCGATGCAGCTCGAGCCGCTCGGGGAATCCGGCGAAGCCATCTATCCAGCATTCGAAGGATGGGGACCTCATAAGGACGGCACGGACGTACTGCTCCTCGGCTACTTCAATCGGAACAAGGCCCAGGTGCTCGACATCCCGATCGGACCCAACAACCGGATCGAGCCGGGCGGTCCCGATTACGGCCAGCCGACGCACTTCGAGCTCGTACGCCAGTACGGCGTCTTTGCGATCTCGCTGCCGAAGGATTTCGGCACCAAGAAGCTGACCTGGACGCTCGTCGCGAACGGTCAGACGGCCGTCGTTCAGTTCTGGAGGAATCCACCGTACTGGGTGGACCACTTCAAGCACGGCGCGAGCGGCAACGAGCCGCCGATCGTGAAGTTTGCGCCTGACGGTCCGACGTCGACGGGCCCGCCGCGCGGCATCATGCAGACCCTGAGCGGTGTCCCGTGGGGACCCGTGGAGCTGAAGTTGTGGGCGTCCGATCAGAAGGCGACCTACGTGGACGAGGAAGCGGCCCCAGCGGGCGGTCGCGCCGGTGCAGCGCGCGGCGCTGATCCAGCGGGCCGCGGCGGCGATCCCGCTGCCGGGCGCGGCGGAAGAGGGCGTGGCGATGAACCGCCGGTTGCCATCATCGGTTCACAGGTCATCAGCGGCGGCGGCCGCGGCGGTGGCGGCGGTGGTGGTGGTGGCCGTGGCGGCGCAGGGCCGCCGGCCGATATCCGCGTGAGCTGGCACAAACACCGCGGACCCGGCGACATCACCTACGACACCGACGAGATTCGGCTCCAGAACAACGGCGATCCGAAGCTGTTTCTCGAGGCGAAGACCAACGCCTACTTCAGCGAACCGGGTGAGTACATGGTCCGCGGCCAGATCAATGACGCCTCTGGCAACGGCGGCGGCGGCGATCTGTGCTGCTGGACGACGGTGTTCGTGCGCGTGAACATCAAGTAGGGCGGACCTCTCAGGTCCGCCGTCCAGGTAGGGCGGACCTTTTAGGTCCGCCGTTTCGTCGTGCGGACTTTCAGCTTCGCTCCGCGGAAAAGGGTAAATGATGAAAAAAGCTCTTTGGATGTGGTCGCTGGCGATCACGATCGTCGGCGGCCTGCTCTCGGCGAAGCCCGCGCTCGCCCAGGAGCTGAAGGCCGGGGATCCGGCGCCCGATTTCAATCTTCCCGGGACCGACGGGAAGACCTACTCGCTGGCCAGCCTGAAAGGGAAGGCGTTCGTGCTGGCGTGGTTCCCGAAAGCTTTCACTGGTGGCTGAACGGCCGAATGCAGGTCGTTGCGTGACAACGGCCCGGTCATTCGCGGTTTCGACGTTGCGTACTTCATGATCAGCGTCGACACACCGGAGGAGAACAAGGCGTTCGCGGAAAAGGAAAGCGCCGATTTCCCGCTGTTGAGCGACCCGTCCAAGCAAGTGGCCACGAAGTACGGCGTGCTGGGGCCGACCGGCCTCGCGCGTCGCTGGACCTTCTACGTCGGGCCTGACGGCAAGATCCTCGACATCGACAAGGCGGTCAGCACCGGCACGGCCGGGGCAGACCTCGCGAACAAGCTGAAGGCGCTCGGCATCAAGCAGCGCACTCAGTAGCCTTCAGATCGTTCGTCGTTCGCTCGCTGTGGCTCGTTCGGCGTTCGTCAGCATCGACGAACGTCGAACGATCCGAACGGCGAACGGCAGCCTTCCCCGATTCTCCTCCCGCTGATCCAGCTGCTAACCGATCGTTTCGCTGGAGGAGGAGTCCATGCCCGTCGTCGACACCTATCGAGAACGCGCCGGCACGCTCGCAGCCGGCATCCTGAAAGAACACGCGCGCAACGTCGACCAGACCGGACGGTTTCCGAAGGAAAGCGTTGCGGCGCTCGGTCCCGAGCTGCTCGGCATGTGCGTCCCCGCCGAGTACGGCGGCGGCGGCCAGGGGCTGCGCGCCTTCGCCGCGGTCGCCGAGGAACTGGCCCAGGGCTGCAGCTCCACGGCGATGGTGTTCGTCATGCACGTCAGCGCCGTGCAGGCGATCGCCGCGTCGCCGACGCTGGCCCGCAAGGCGGAGCTGCTCCGCGAGATCGCCGGCGGCCGAGCACCTGACGACGCTCGCGCTCTCGGAGAAGGGATCGCGCTCGCAGTTCTGGGCGCCGGTCTCGCAGATGGCGCAGGCGAACGGCCAGATGTCCGTGTCGGCCGAGAAGTCGTGGGTCACCTCGGCGGGCAACGCCGACTCGTACGTCGCCAGCGCGCAGAAGCCGGGCGCGGCATCGCCGCTCGAGTCGACGCTGTACCTGGTCCGGCGTGCCGACCCGGGCGTGCGGGTGCAGCGCGCGTTCGACGGCCTCGGCCTGCGCGGCAACGACTCGGCGCCGGTGTCGCTGCAGGGCGTCGGCGTCACGGACGGCGACCTGATCACCCCGCAGGGCGAGGGCGCCGCGGCGATGCTGCAGGTGATCCTGCCGTGGTTCAGCATCGGCACGGCGGCGATGGCGAACGGCCTGTGCCGCGCCGCCGTCGCCGCCACCGCCGCGCACCTGCAGGCGGGCGCCTTCGAGCACACCGGGACGGCGCTGCGCGACCTGCCGACGCTGCGCGCGCGGCTGGCGGACATGAGCGTCCGCACCGAGCAGGCGGGCGCGCTGCTCGACCGGACCATCGCTCTCATCGAGCGGGGCGCGGCCGAGGCGCCGCTGTTCGTGCTGCTGACGCGGCTGGCCGTCGCTCGAGGCGGCGGTCGACGTCACCGACCTGGCGATGAAGGCGTGCGGCGGCGCCGCGTTCTCGCGCCACCTGGATCTCGAGCGCGTGTTCCGCGACGCGCGCGCCGGCTGGGTCATGGCGCCGACCGTCGATCATCTGCGCGAGTTCGCGGGGAGAGCGCTGACGGGGCTGCCGCTGTTCTAACGCGTTCCGAGGACGCATCCCTCGACTTCGCTCGGGAAGGACGCAGAGGAAGCAGAGGACACAGAGACGCATGCCTGAACATCTATTTCCCGTCCGTATTCAGCGCACGACCGCTGGCGTGGCTCGCGCTTACGCGCGCGCGCAATCGTTCGATGTCGGTTCACAAGCCGGGCTGCGCGATTCGGACGAGCAGCCAAGTGCGGTGGAGTACGTCGCTGGGAGCGCTCGGCGGGGACCTGGTGTGCGGCTTCGAGCGTGCCGCCGAGGGGCAGGGCGTTCTGCTCCACGCCATCGAGATCGCGCTGAACGGCCGGCTCGACAACATCCTCGTCGCACCTCGGCGTCGTCGGCGAGCAGGGCCATCCCGGCTTCGCCGCAATCGAGGGCACGGCTTACGTCGGTTCGGACGCCGAGGACGGCGCGATCCAGCGGGCGTGGCAACGCACTCTCGACCGCTCGCCGCTGTACCACACGCTGACGCGCTGTACCGCGGTGACCATATCGCTGAAAGTAGTGAGGTAATGAAGCCCATCCTCGTCGGAGCCGTCATCTACGACCCGAAGGTCTCGATCATCTGGGACATCATCCGGGCCTTCTTCGCGGCCGAGGGCTGCCCGATCGACTGCGTCTTCTACACGAACTACGAGCTGCAGGTCGACGCGCTGCTCGACCGGCACATCGACATCGCGTGGAACTCGCCGCTGGCGTGGGTGGACGCGCAGCGCGGACCGGCGGGCGATGCCGCGCGATCGCGATGCGCGACACCGATCGCGATCGCGTCTCGCACATCGTCGTCCGCAGGAATGACGGCGTGCGCGCGGTGGCCGACCTGCGCGGCCGGACGCTGGCGACCGGGGCGATCGACTCGCCGCAGGCGACGCTCCTGCCGATCGAGCACCTGCGGCGGTCTGGCCTCGCGCCGGGGCGTGACTACGGCGTGCGGCGCCACGACGTGCTGGTCGGCAAGCACGGCGATCACGTCGGCGGCGAGCGCGAAGCGCTGCGATCGCTCGAGGCGGGCGAGTCGGACGCGGCGGCGATGCTCGATCTGAACTGGCAGACCTGGTGCGCGGACGGCACGATCGATCCCAACCGGCTGCAGGTGCTCGCGTCGACCCCGCCGTTCGATCACTGCAACTTCACCGCGCTCGAGTCGTTTCCCGCCGATCGCGCCGAGGAGTGGAGCGAGTGTTCTGTTCCGCATGCGCTACGACAACCCGGCGCACCGCGAGATGATGGACCTCGAGGGTCTCAAGGCGTGGCTGCCGGGCCGCACCAGCGGTTACGCCGCGCTCGACGGAGGCCGTCCGCGAGAGCGGCTTCTTCGGACCCGCGACGTCATGAGCCTGCCGCTCTTCCCGGTCACGACGGTCGGCAGCTGGCCGCGAACGCCGGAGCTGCTGCGCGCCTTTTCGCTGCGGCACCGCCGTGAGCTGGGCCGGCGCGAGTTCGACCAGGTCGCGGATCGCGGCAGTCCTCGCGTCGCTCGCGCGCGCAGGAGCAGGCCGGCGTCGACCTGGTGACCGACGGCGAGCAGCGGCGCGACAACTTCTATTCGTTCGTCGCCGAGAAGCTCGACGGCGTCCAGATGATGACGCTCGCCGAGATGCTCGACGTCGTCGAGGACAAGCAGGGCTTTGCCCGCCTGCTGGCGACGCTCGACGTGCCGGCCTTCTCGATTCGCAACCCGACGTGCGTCGGCCAGATCCGGCGCCGCGAGCCGCTGGCCGTCGACGATTTCGAGTTCCTGCGGCGGCATACCGATCGGCCGATCAAGGTCACGCTGCCGGGACCGTACCTGCTGACGCGCGCGATGTGGGTCAAGGAGGTGTCGCGCACGTTCTACCCGTCCAAGGAGGATCTCGGCGAGGACGTGGTGCAGCTCCTGCGCGACGAGGTCCTCGAGCTGGCCGAGGCGGGCGTCGCGTTCATCCAGCTCGACGAGCCGGTCCTGACCGAGCTGGTGTTCACGCAGGGCAACACGCGGACGTTCATGTGCGCCGCGCTGGCCGCGCGCAAGGACCCCGCCGAGGAGCTCGCGTTCGCCGTCTCGCTGATCAATCGGGTCGTGGAACCGATCACGAATGGTTCCACGCGCCACCGACCGATCATCGGGCTGCACGTGTGTCGCGGCAACTGGAGCCAGGATGAAACGACGCTGTTGCGCGGGTCGTACCATCCGCTCACGAGCTACTTCGCACAGATGCAGGTCGATCAGCTGGTGCTCGAGTACGCGACCCCGCGCGCGGGCGATTTCGTACCGGTCGCCGGCAAATCGATCGGTCTCGGGGTGGTCAACCCGCGCGATCCACGGATCGAGTCGGCGCAGGCGGTCGTCGATCGCGTGGCCACGGTACTTCAGCACGTCCCCCCGGACCGGCTGTTTCTGAACCCCGACTGCGGCTTCGCGACGTTTACCACCCGCGCGATGAACAGCGCCGAAGTGGCGGCGGGGAAGATCGCCGCGATGGCAGAGGCGGCGGCGATGCTTCGGGCTCGGGACTCGGGACTCAGGGTGAGGGACTCGCTGGCGTAGCTAGCCGTATTGCAACGTTGTAGTTCCCTCTTGGCCGACGGCCAACCCGAGTGATGTTGGCCGACCTGACCCGCACCGCGCATCTATCGGTACGCGATGCCGCGCAGACCGTCGGCGTCCCACGTTCCGTCTTGCATCGGAAGAGCCTGTCCCGAAATCCTGCGAAATCGCTGTTTGAATTTTGCCCTGAATTTCGCGCGATTGATGTGTCGCTTGACTGTCCCGCAATCAAGTGATTCCGGGACGTCGCCACAGCAAGGGCGACACCCGGAAGGCACCGAGATGAGTCATCGTGTTGCGCGAGGCTCTCGTTCGGTGATTCACGATCCATATCACTGCTGTTCTGCTTCTCAATTAGCCGGCGAGGCCGGTGGCGATCCGATGCGAGCATCTTTCGTTTGTTGACACGATCCGCGTTACCAAGCGTTACTCGCATCGGGCAGGTCGACGCTTCGCAGGGTGGCCCCGTGGGGCGATGATTTCATCGCCAACCTCCGTTCTCGTCTTTCAGTTCTGGCAGGTGCTTGTATTCGTCCATCGGTTCCAACCCTTTGAACGAAAACGGTGCCGCTTCGTGCGCCACGAGGCAGGTCTTGCCGAAGTCCTCAAGGGCGGTGACCGTCTCCTGGAGATCGCCGCCTCGTGTAAGAAAGTGCGCGGTAGCGGCGGCCATGAGCCGGACGCTCTGCCGCTTGAGAGCCGGTTCGGACGCTTTTTGGCAGAAGCCATAGACGTCGTCAAGAATCCGTTCATGAAGTTCGGCCGGCGTGAGCAACCCTGCTTGCCACTCGGTGCCGATAACGGTGAACCGCCGGCACGCGACGTAGCCAGGGACCGACAGTCGCATGTCGGCGTCGAGTGCAGCGGTGAGCGGAGCCAAGTCGATGGTGCGCGAAGACGAAGGCATCGCGGGTGCGGCGACAGTCGCAGGCGACTCGGGTTTGCCCGATTCGCCTGCTTGACCCGAGCCCGTACGACTTAGCGGCGCCTCATCGGGCGCACGAACAGTCGCGACGGCACGCTCGGCGACACGCATCTCGAAATCATTGACTTGAAATCTTTCTCGAATCGAAGAGCCAGGGACGCCACGTGTGAGCCATATGGCCGTCTGAACAGCCGCGACCGAACGCTCCTTCTCAGGAATGGCATCGACCACGAGTGGAAGCACTCCGTTGGGGTCACCAACGACAAACTCATCGCCTTTACTCGGGTTGTCCTTGTCAAAGTCCAGACAGTAGGCCTCCAGGAGAAACCGGAGTTTCCGGTCGTCTCGTAATTCGATCATGCTCTTCTGGCGATACTGGTCGTTACTCAGCAATTCACCTTTCACGGCAAGCACGATCATGTCTTGAACCGCGCGCGACGCGCTCTGGATGGGCGCGCCGCTCAGAAAGTAGGCCAAACGCCGCTCGGAAAGTAGGCCACCTGAGGGCCTGATGGCGGACTTGCCGGATCGAGGGATCCGGGGTTCGCTGAGAGGATGCTCAGGATGGATCTCGTGCATGTTGTGCGGCATAAGGTGCTCGTCGAAGGACGGACGCAGCGAGCGGTGGCGCGAGAGCTGGGCCTCTCTCGGACGACCGTTGGGAAATACGTGGACCAGGCGGCGCCGGCACGGAAGGCGGAGGCTGCGCCTCGGCCGCGGCCGGTGTGGGATGCGATCGCCGAGCGGGTGCAGGCGGTTCTGGCTGACTCGGTCCGATGGACGGGCGGCAAGCAGCGGCTGACCGCCACGCGGCTGCACGCGTTGTTGGTGGGCGAGGGACATCGGGTGGGCGTGACCGTCGTGAAAGACGCGGTCGCGGAATGGAAGCGACAGCGTCGCGAGGTCTTCGTGCCGCTGACCTATCGCCCGGGCGATCTGGCCGAAGTCGACTTCTTCGAGGTGCTCGTCGACGTCGACGGAATCCGCCGCAAAGCGTGGCTGTTCCTGATGCGGCTGATGTACTCGGGCCGCGACTTCGCGTGGATCTACGAGCGGCAGGATCAAATCAGTTTTCTCGACGGCCACGTCCGGGCCTTTGCGCATTTCGATGGCGTGCCGGCGCGCGTCGCCTACGACAATCTGCGAGCGGCGGTCGTCCGGATCCTGGTCGGCGGTGCGCGCACGTTGACGCCGCGGTTCGCGGCGCTCGCCTCGCACTACCTACTCGAAGCCTGTTTCTGCCGACCCGGTGAAGGGCCACGATAAAGGTGGCGTCGAGTCGCGTGGCAAGGCCATTCGACAGCAGGCGCTCGTGCCGATTCCGGTCGGCGTGACACTCGCGAGCATCAACGCGACGCTGCTGGCGCAGATGGATGCGCGCCTCGACACCCAGCGTGATGCGACCGGCGCCAGACCATCGGCATGCGCTTCGTCGAGGAGCAGCGTCACTGTCGACGCGCACCCACGCCGTTCGCGCCGGAGGCGACCACATTCGCGACGGTGTCGCCGCGTGCGCTGGTGCGGCTCGAGGGCGCCGTCTACTCCGTGCCGAGTCGCTGGGCCGGCTTGGATCTGGTCGTCCGCATCGGCGCCACGACCGTCACCATCGTCGGGCGCGACGGGACGCCCATTCGGCATCCGCGCAAGCGGTTTGGCCAGCGGTCGATTGACTACCGGCATTACCTGTCGGAGTTAGCGCGCAAGCCGCAAGCGGTGCGTCAGGTGCTGCCGGATCTCTTGCGCGATCTGGGCGATCCATTTCCGGCGATCTGGGATCAGCTTCACGGGGCGCACGGGCCGCGTGAAGCCGCGCGCCTGTTTGCGAAGGTCCTCGGCCAGCTCGATACGTACGGCGCGGCGATCGTCGTGCCCGCACTGACCCGTGCGCTCGCGACCGGGACGCCGCTGCTGCTCGCCCTCACGCCGGCGCGGTCGGCGCCGACGCCGTGTCGCGCTCGACGCGGTGCCGATCGCGCTCCGCGACATCGACGTGCCGAGTGGCTGCGCGGCCGACTACGACGCGTGGCTCCTGGGCGGTGCGGCATGACCGCCGCCACCCTCGCCCGTGATCTCGTCGTCGCGCAGACGCGGGCGTTGAAATTGCCCGGCGTCGCGCGCACCTTCGAAGCCCTCGCGCGTCAAGCGCGCGATGCCCATTGGCCGCATGAAGACTATCTGCATGAGGTCCTCACCGCCGAGCAGGCGTCGCGGCACGAGTCGGTGATCCGCCAGCGTCTCCGCGAGGCGCGCTTTCCTGAGGTGAAGACCCTCGACAGCTTCGACTTCACCACCGCGGACGGCATCAGCGCGACCCAGATCCACACGCTGGCGCGCGGCGAATGGGTCACGGCCCCCGAGAATCTGATCTTCGCCGGCCCGATCGGCACCGGCAAAACCCACCTCGCGATCGCGCTCGGCGTCGAAGCGACGAAGCAGAAGCGACGCGTGCTCTTCGCTCGCGCGGCCGATCTCGTCCGTCAGTTCATCGAGGCGCGCGATACCCGCGAGCTCACCCGCCTCCAGCAGCGGCTGCTCCGCGTCGACGTGTTGATTGTCGACGAGGTCGGGTTCGTCCCGTTCGACCGGGTCGGCGGCGAGCTGCTGTTCAATCTGATCACCGATCGGTACGAGCGACGCGCGACGGTCGTCACGACCAATCTCGCGTTTGCCGAGTGGGTGACCGTGTTCGCCGGCGACGAGAAGCTGACGACGGCGTTGCTCGATCGGCTCGCGCATCACGCGACCGTGATCACCACCAAAGGAAAGAGCTACCGGATGCGCAAACGCCGTGACCCCGAGGCGACGACGATGCCGACGCCGTCCGCGCCAAAGCCGCCCGCGCGCGCGGCGTCACGATCGTGACGACGAAACCCTATGGAAGCCGTGGAAAACTCAGAGAACGAGTTTCCCACCGCTCCCACAGGGCCTCAAGGTCTTGTCTACAAAGGAGAGAAGAGAACAAATCAGCGGCGGTCAATCGGCGTAGAATAACCGCCCCGCAGGTGGCTCACTTTCTGAGCGGCGTACTGGTCTAGTTTCCGAGCGGCGTAACCACGAAGCCGGGAATAGATTCCTTTGAAGGCCCTCCGGAAGCAACCAGCATGCACTTCGTTGAGGAAGTACGGCGACCTGCGATAGTCGATGCCGTACTGGTCCGGCTTCAGATTCCGGACTAAGCCATCCTTGTCTCTGTATTGGTACGGTTTGGCAAAATGTCCCGCCCGTCCAACGGCCTGAGGCGTCGGCTCCCGAGGCGTTGGCTTCTTGTCATAATCGACGGTCGGACGAGACTTGACCATTCCGGATCGTTGGTCGAACGTCGCAGGGTTTTCGAGAAGAACACGGGCGAACAGGTTCGCAATATCTCTGTCCGAGTATGGTCCGTCCTCGAACGAGGTACAGCAATAGCTCATGAACCGATGCGCGATCGCATAGCAAACCTTGCCGATGGCGGACTTGAGCTGAGTTCCGGACCCGTGAGTTCCGGGCACCCCGATTTCTTTCATCTCATCGCCAAGATTTTCTGGCAGGCACAGCTGATAGGCGCAGGCTGGGAGTCCGCTTACGTTCTGCATGATGATGCTCACGTACCGGCGTGGCTCCAGCTTCCCGAACTTTACGTCATGACCGGCCGACATGTGGACGGGGTCAAGCACGATGATGTTGATATTTCCCTTCCATTTGCGCTCGGTGTGGAAACCCCGCGGGACAACTAGCGGTTCACGCGGGAAGTCCAGCGACTCCCCGCGCTTGTCGCCAGGCGCTTGCTAGCGTCCGCCTCGATCGTCATCGTCATCGTCGTCGTCGTCCTCGGCCAGGACGTGGACCCAGGCGTACATGCCATCGATGAAATGGCCGCGCACGTTGCACATCACCAGGTACGTCCCAGGGGCGGAAAAGGCGATCGTGTCGGTGCGGTTCTGAGCGGGCGAGAGCGGATATTGGGCGCCGTCGGTGAACCCTGGGGGGTGCCCGGGAAGATGCCCTTCACCAGCACGTTGCTAACGGGGGCCGTCTCATAGTTGAGAAATGGACCGGTGGGAGGCAGCAGAGTGCGGGCTGCGACCTCTTCTAGGCTGACGCCATTCTTGTACACCCAGACCGAGTGGAAGCCCGACACGACGAAGTTGACCGTCGCCGGGACGGACACGAGGGTGCCGTCCAGTTTCCGGGCGCTCGTAATGCGAACCTTGAACTCCTGCGGGATGATGTGATGATTCGGCGTGCTGCCCGCCTGTGCATTGTGGTTGCCGGTTCCGAACGCGACCGTGATAGCGGCCGGCACTTTGCTTTTGGCCATCACCGCGGGTCCGGTCATGCAGAGCGCCAGCACTGAAACCGCGACCGCCGAGACTCTCAGACTTTTCATCGCCGAGCTCCTTTGTTCGCTCCCTGTGGAATGGCTGGACGCGCAGCAACGGATCATTCGATGCGCTGCCCGACCGGTCACTTTGTTGAATTGGGAGGCTGACGAATCCTACTCCCTTCTGCCAGACAGTAGACGACAATTCCTGACGTGACGGCGTTGCCCAAAGGAGCCAGACCCGACATTCCGGCCGGACTTTGTGCGACGTGCCGTCATTCAGAGCGAATCACGTCGGCGCGTGGATCCGCGTTCGTTCTGTGCCGGATGTCCGCTATCGATCCGCAATTTCCCAGTACCCCCAACTCCCAGTGAATGCGTGCACGGGGTATGTGCAGCAGACCTGAGGTCTATTTCTTCCTGGTCAATTGTTCCATGGCGGCCTTGGCGCCGTTCGTGAGCGCCTCTGACACGGTCTGCCGCAGCTCTGCTTCCGATGGATCGGCGAACGCCGCCGCGCCGCTCATGTCGCCGATTGCCGACATCGCGCTGGTCGACATGCCAGTCGCTATCGAGCTGACCGCCATTGCTCGTGGGTCGAGGATGCCGCCGCCCATTGCACCGAGGCCGGTCATCATTCCCATCGGCCCGCCCACGCCGAACGCCATCCCGCCGCCCAACCACATCTGGCCGGCGAACGACGCGACGCGGAGCATCGAGCCAATGCCGACATGCCGACGCCGCCGCTGGACGCCTTGGCGCTGCCGCTGACGCGGGGTGACTCGGGCGCGGTCACCGCGAACAGCTTGTAGTCGACCTTCGCGTCGTGCGAATCCTTCGGCGCGCCGCCACCCGTCAGCTTCATCACTCCACCCAGCTTCCCGGGCTTCGACGTCTTGGCTTCGACCACCTCCGCCAGCATCACGTAGTCGCACTCCAGGCGCGCCGCGTCGGCGAGAATGGCGCTGGGCGAACTGCCCTTCAGGGCGACCGCCTCGTACGGCGCCTTGGTCAGGCGCGTCACGAGATCCTGGCGCAGGCGCGACGGGGGCAGGTTGCGGTCGGTCTTGTTCACCGGCTCGAGCACGCCTATCCGGATCGTGCCCGGCTTCTTCGGCGCTGCATCGCTGCTGCCGTCCGCGGTCGAGCCGTAGATTGCGTCGGAGAGCGACTCGCCGGTGGCGATCGCCCGCACGATCTCGGCACTGCTCTTCGCTTCGACGAAGTCGGCCGGCACGTCGAACAGCGACTTATCGAGCCGCGAAATTTCCAGCTCGGTAACTTCCTGCAGCGACGTCGATACGTCTGCCTTGTCTCCCTCGCCGCCGGTCGTCGTGGTCACGCTCCTGACAGGGAATCCGAGCTTGGCGTCGCCGACCACGCGCGTCTCGACCCGATCCGTGCAGAGCGCCGGATCCGACGGCGGCGGCGGCGTCGTCCCGGATGGCCGCTCGCACGCCGACTGCTGCGGCAAGTCGACGTACCATGCATCGACCTCGACCTTCATCGGCGACTTGTCGCACGCGTTCGAGCTGGCTTGCTTCACCATGACGGTCTTGATCCGCCGCGCCTCGAGTCCGAGGATCGTCTGCCGTTCGAGCGTGTCGGTAATCGACGTTGTGAGCGTCACGACACCCCCGCGCGGCTGTCCCTTCTGGGCCGCCGCGATCTGGGCCGCCTGAGGATCCGGCACCGAAGCGGTTGGCGGCGATGCCGCCACGTCCGGATAGGGCTCCACCTGATAGCGCTTGGCCGGCACGTTCAGCATGACGGTCCGCTCGAGATCGCATTGATCGAGGCTGACAACGCCCGGGAACTCGACGCGCTGGCGCGGGCCCTGGAGGTAGGTGACGTTATGAGACACCTGCGCCCCGTGGGTAATCGACGTCTTGAACCGGACGTCGGTGGCCGGAGGAGGCGGGGGCGGCTGTAGAGCCGCCGAAGGGGGTGCCGGAGCCGGGGGCGCCGCAGGCTTTGCCGGTTGCGGCGCCGGCCCGGCCGGCGTCCTGGGCGCTGGCTTTGCCGGTGCCTGCGGCTTCGCTTGCGCCAGCGGCGCGACACTACCAAGTAACAGGGCGGCTATGACGAGGGCGGATTGCTGACGCACCATGACGCTCACCTCCGTGATGTCCCGTTGGCTCCTATACGCGTCAAGCGCGCGCGAAACGGCTCATCGACGAATTCAGTCGAATTTTGGTCCTCCAGCAAGAGTTTGAGGGCGGAGATCGAATTTCTTAGATCCTGTCATTCACCTTGTCGGATAATCATTCAATTCCGCGAAGTGTGAAGTCGCCTTCCGCGCCCCTGTATGCGCTGTCCGCACTGTAGTCACGAGACGCCGGACGGTTCGGCGCTTTGTGTCGCGTGCCATGCGCCGATCGGGGCCTCGTCTGTCCACGCGCAAGCACATCGCAGATCCTTGTCGGAAACGTTCGAGGGCGTGGTGACCGTCGTTCAGACGCCGTCTCGACCTGCCAGTCCGTTCGGTGCAGGGTTCGACGGAGGGTTCGCGCCGGCATCGATGCCAGCGAGCTACGTCTTCGGGTCGCGCTACCGGATCGAGAAGCTGCTTGGCGCCGGCGGAATGGGCGCCGTGTATCACGCTTTCGACGAGGATCTCGGAGTACCGATCGCGCTCAAGGTGATTCGCCCGGATGTCATCGGCACGCCGGGCATGGCCGAAGACTTCGAGCGGCGGTTCAAGCAAGAGCTGCTGATGGCCCGCCAGGTGACCCATCGCAACGTGATACGGATCCACGATCTGGGGAATGCCGGAGGCGTGAGATACATCACGATGCAGTTCGTCGAAGGGACGAGCCTCGCGGCGATCATTCAACAGGGGCCGATGCCGTTCGCTCGGGCGCTGGCGTTCGCCAAGCAGCTGGTCTCGGGCATCACGGCGGCTCATGACGCTGACGTGATTCACCGTGATATGAAGCCGCAGAACGTCCTGGTCGACGCGGCCGACAATCTGTACATTTCGGATTTCGGTCTTGCGAAGTCGCTCGAGCCGGTGACGATGGCTGCGCTGACGCGGCCCGGAGAATTGATCGGCACACCGCATTACATTTCGCCCGAACAGATTCTGGGGAAGCCTGCCGATCACCGCAGCGACTTGTACGCACTTGGTCTGATCTTTTTCGAGATGGTGACCGGCGAGCTGCCGTTCACCGCCAATTCGGCGATCGAGCTGATGTACCAGCGCGTCCAGCAGCCTGCGAAGGATGTCGCGCTACTCAAGCAGAACGTTCCCGAGTACTTCCGGCGGGTGGTGATGCGTTGCCTGGAGCGCGAACCAGAACAGCGCTACGCCAGTGGGCACGAGCTTCTTACCGATCTCGAATCGGAGCATTCGGCGCCACTGGCTGGGAAGCGAACGCTTTCGCTGACGGTCCCGCTTCCGACTACTCGACGGTCGAAAGCGGCAGTCGTTGCGGTCGTTCTCCTCAGCCTCGCCGCCGCCGTACCCGTGGTCCGTCGCCTGGTGACTGCGCCTAGTGAAGGACAGACTCCAACAGCAGCGGCGCTCGTTCCGATTCAGAAGCGAATTGCCGTCCTTCCGTTCAAGATCATCGGGGATCAGGCTGCGCTCACTCCGTACGCGGCCGGCATCGGAGAAGCGCTATCGACGAAGCTCTTTCAGCTCCCGGGCATTACTGTGGCGTCGGCTGCGGCTGTCGAGCGCGCGTCTGCCAAGGAATCGCTCGCCGCCATTGCCAGGGATCTTGGCACCCCGCTTCTCGTCTCGGGCACCGTGCAAAGCGTCGGCGATGGCCTGCGGATCACCGTCAATCTGGAGGATGCGGAAGCGGGCCAGCGGATCCTGTCGCAGGACTTCTCGGGTCTCCCGGCCGATCTGTTGACGCTCGAGGATCAGATCTACAGCAGCCTCATCGCCTCGATGGACGTCAAGCCGTCGAGCGAGCAGCTGGCGCGCGGCCTTTCGCATCCGACTGAGAACATCGAGGCCTATCAGCTGTACTTGCGTGGACGAAACGCCATGCGCGGCCAGCAGGACGACAAGAACGTCAAGGCCGCCATCGGGTTCTATGAAGAGGCGCTGAAGCACGACGCCGGATTCGCGCGCGCGTACGCGGGCATTTCCGACAGCGCCCTGCGCTTGTATCGGACCACCAAGGATCCAGCGTGGGCGGAGAAGGCGCTGTCGTCGGCCCAGCAGGGACAACGGCTCGACGAGAAGCTGCTCGAGGTTCGTCTGGCGCTCGGGAGTGTCTACCAGGCGACCGGGCGGACGGCTGAATCAATCGCCGAGCTGACGGTTGCTTCCGAGCTGGCGCCCAGCTCCGACGATGTGTTCCGGCGGCTCGGAAGGGCGTACCTCCAATCGGGGCGCGGCGAAGATGCGATTAAGGCATACGAAAAGGCCGTGGCCGTGAATCCGTACTACTGGGTCAGCTACGGCGCGCTCGGAAATGCTCACGTGCAGCTTGGCGCGTACGGACCTGGCGCTGAAGCCCTTAAGAAAGTGATCGAGCTCGAGCCGTCGAATGTGTCCGGCCACAACGACCTCGGAGCGACGTATCTGCAAATGGGTCGTTACGACGAAGCCGCTGCCGCGTTCACGAAGGCGCTCGAGATCCAGCCAATCGCACAGACGTACACGAATCTTGGTATCACCAACGCGTACGCTGGCAGGCACCGGAAGCGATCGCGGCATTCGAGAAGGCCGTCGAGCTGAATTCGAACGCGGAACAGTTCATCGGAAACCTAGGCGACGGCTATCGTTGGGGAGGGACGGCCCGAGCAAGCGGCTGCGGCTACGACAAGGCCATCGCGCTTGCCCTGAAGGACCTGCAGGTGAATCCTCGCAACGCGATGGCGCGAGGCAACGTCGCGCATGTACTACGCGAAGAAGGGCGACCATGTCGAGGCGCGTCGCATGATCACGAACGCGCGAACCATCGATCGCACCAACGTCAATCTGACGTATTTCGAAGCGACGATTCACGCGCTGGCTGGTCGTGTGCCGGAGGCGTTGGCGTTGCTGGAGGAAGCGCTTAAGGCCGGATATCCCCTCTCGGCCGCTCAGAGCGATCCCGACATCCGCCCGCTCGCGGGGGATGCCGGGTTTCAGACGATCGTCGAGAAGTTCCGCCCGAAGTAGTGCCGCGTCGTTCTAGCCTGTCTTGCGACGACGCCGCATCAGAAGCGCGGCCGCCGCCGGTCCCATCAAGAGCAGGGTCGCTGGTTCCGGAACGGCAGTCGCTCCGGGGTTGGCTTGCCCGTTCACGCCCACTACTGACAGGGAGAAGTTAGCAACATCGGCGGCACTGTGCGGTTCGTCGCCATCATCCGGTCCGGCGAAGAAGGCCAGAGCCGGCAGTTCGCATTCGCCGCAGGGGTAAATCGCTTGCTCGATCCCGCCCGACAACCTGAACGTCACGCCATCAGCGAACAGTGGCGACAGGATGAGTGCGCCAGTCAGATCGCTACGCTGGTTATCGAGGGTCAAAGTCTCAAAGGCGATGTAGTTTCCCAAGCCATCGAGTAAACGAAAATCGATGCTGCTCACTGGGTCGTCCCCCTCGAAGTCGTCCACATCTGCAAACTCGTAGAAGGCGCACGCAAAGGAGGAAGGAAGATCGAAATTCCCTACAGCACAGGAATTGAGATCTTGGAAAGTGATATCGGTAATGGGCGGGGGATCGTAGTCACCGCCACTCATGCCGATCAGCGCCGCGTGCGCCGGCGTCGAGCTGACGCCCAGGGCCGCAGCAAACAATACTGTTCGAAGGACCTTCATCGGCCGCTCCATTGGCTAATCGGACAAACGGTTACGTATGAACGTGTCGATTACAAGAATGTGGTTGGGCGACCTGGAGCAAAACGGGGTCCAGCAGTGCAGCCGAACGCAGTTGCGTGCCAGCGTAGGTGGTAATTCGTTGCCAGTCGGCCACTTGACGACGAGCATCGCGGCGAATCTCGTGGTGAATGCTCCTGTGGCGGTTCGACGAAGCCGTCTGCGGCGCTGGCTATAGTCACGCCTTGGCGCGACAAGAAGAGAACTCAGCGGGCCTTCACGCGGCTCTGGACGTGGGCCGCCTTGGCGGCGTGAGCGGCGAAGCTCGATGAACTGCTCCTCCGCCAGCATTGCCTGCTACTCTCTTCGGGGAGATCACATGGCCGCGCTTCAGCACCTGATCAAACGACTCCGTCAGGCAGAACGAGAGTTGGAGAAACAACTCGAAGGTATCCGGGCGGCGATCTCGTCGCTCGAATTCGGCGGGGCAGGGGTTCCGAAGCTGGCGCGGAAGAAGCGCGCCGCCGGTCAATCGCGAAAGCGGCGGAAGCTGTCGGCGAAAGCCAGGCGCGCAATCTCGCTGGCGCAAAAGCGCCGATGGGCCAGGCGGAGGGCCGGCGGGTAGTTCGGCTATCTCTTGCGCGCGCTGGTCCCAGCGGCACCCGGCCAGCCGCAGGTCCGCGCCACGGTCGCGACGTGCTGGTCGAATCCCTTCACGTTGAACTCCGCGACGACCGGCTTCGAATTGAACGGCGTGAACGTGAAGCGCATCAGGCTGGCACCGGCGAAGTGCCGGGCGAGCATCAGGCCGTCGGGCGCGAAGAGCTCCTGATAGGTGTCGGTGCGCACCCACTGCTGCACCGACGGCGTCTCATCGTCGAGCTGGACGGTCACGCGGTTAGTGTCCCCTGCTTCGATGCTGGCGGATGTCCCGAGCGAAACGAACACCTCGGTCATCCGTGACAGGCAGCGCACCGCGAGAACCGGGCGGACAGGTTGCCGCGACACTTGAATGTCACGAAGTGCGGCGACCTGCAGCGTCAGCATCCGCGAGCCGTCGCGGGCGTAGCCCACACGGCGCGGCACCACCCAGGTTGGCGCCTCGTCGATCTGCACGTTTGCTGCGGCCGGCGCCGGCGGAGGAGGCGCCGCTGGAACAGCTGACGCCTGAACGGGTTTTTCCGGACTCGGTGTCGCCGGGCCGGGCGTGGGCGTGGCCGGGCCGGATGTCTCCGGACCTGGCGTCGTCGCGGGAACCGGCATCGACGCCACCGTTGGCGCCGAAGAGCCAGGTGTCGCGGTGGCGGGCGCCGGTGCGGGCGTCGCTGCCACTTCCGTATCAGCGTTCGGTCGTCCCATCACGGACAGGGCGAGCACGGCCAGGCCCAGGCCGGCGATTCCAAGGATCGGAAGCTTGTAGCGCCGCCAGTCGGGCACGCGCTCTCGCAGTTGCGCGGCCATTGCGGCCAGCGCAACCTGCGGTGCAAAGGCCGGCTTGGCCGACTCCCTGGCGGACGTGGCGACCGGCTGCGGTCCGATCGCCTCAGGCCATGCCATTACCGGCGGCGTCAGCGGCGGCCTCTCCGGCGCGGTCATCACCGGCGTAGTCGTCACAGGCTCCGCCGAGACGACGTCCGGCTCGAGGTCGAGCTGCTCCACCAGTTGAGCAAGGTCGAACGACGTTATGGCGTGAGACATCTCCTCGCCGCTCACGGGCGGCTTCGCCGGAGCTGGCGCTGGACCAGAGGTGTCGAGTTCGATGGCGCGCCCGCAATGCCAGCAGATCGGCAGCAGTCCATCGTCGAGGGCCTGATTACAGTGAGGACAGAGTTGCACGGTTCGTCAGTGGCGCGTCAGAGCGCTCCCTGGGGAATGGGCAACGGTTGTGCCGGGGCACATTCAGGGGTTTCGGGCGCCGTTTCGCGCAGGTGAATCACAGTACTGTCGGGAATCGTCAATGTTCGTAGGCTGGATACGATTTCCGGCATTTGCGCACAATGGAGATGGACCGCCGCTTGCTCTACGGTCGCCAGGAGGCCGGCAGACGTCGATTCATTCGTGGATCGCGAGCCTTGCCGGCGTTAGTCACCAGAAGTGAAGACTTGTAGTCAGCGGCGGACGTGAAATGCTGAAGGCCGAACTCCACACGCATTCGAGCGAGGATCCAGTCGACCTGATCCCGTACGACGCCCGAGCGCTCGTCGATCGGGCAGCCGCTCTCGGATACACGGCGCTCGCCGTGACGCTTCACGATCGGCAGCTCGACCTGGCGGTCCTGGCGCCGTACGCGCGCGAACGGGGGATCGTCCTCGTTCCCGGCATCGAGCGGACCATACGCGGCAAGCACGTGCTGCTGCTCAATTTTCCGGCGGCGTACGCCGAGTCGGTCGCGGACTTCGACGATCTGCGGCGGCTGAAGGCCCGGAACGGCGGCCTCGTCATCGCGCCGCACCCTTTCTTTCCGCACCCCACGTCGCTCGGACGCCATGTTCTGGACGCGTACCCGGACCTGTTCGACGCCCTGGAATTGAACGCCTTCTACACCCGCCATCTCGACTTCAATCGCCCGAGCCTCGAGTGGGCGCGGCGGCGAGGCAAGCCGGTGGTCGGGAACGCCGACGTCCACCGGCTGCATCAGTTGGGTCCGACGTTTTCGCTGATCGAGTCGGAACCGGATCCTGCCGCCGTGTGCGACGCCATTCGGCAGCAACTGGTATCGGTCCGCACTGAGCCGCTGACGACGAGGCAGGTCGCTTCGCATCTCGTCGATCTGCTGAGCGCTGACGCCCGGAACGCCTGCAGGCGTATGTCCCTGCGCCTGACCGGGGAACCCGGCACGTCTGCGCCGCATCGCCGCGGCACCGCGACGAAGGTCACGGCCCGCTGATCGGCCGCTGGGCCACCCACTGATCGCCCCCTGATCGCCCTCACGCGAATCATGCTCGCCGGAGGTAGACTGGCGCGTACCATCCCGCCATGAATCCGATCATCGCCATCGTCCTCCTGGCCATGCCGTTCGTGGCTCTCGCCGCCGGCATCGCCGTGCTGATCGTGTACCTGGGCAAACGCACGAAGTAGGGAGGCCGCCATGAAACCGCTCGCTGTCGCGCTGCTGCTCGTCACGATCGCCTCGCGGATGTCGGCCCAGCAGGCCCTCGACCCCGCCCGGGCCAGGGCGGTTCCCGAGATCGAGTTCGATTCGGTCCCCGACTTCCTGAAGCTGCCCGACGGCATGAACTTCGGCGAGGTGTCCGGCGTCGCGGTCAACTCGAAGGGCCACGTCTTCGTCTTCACGCGCTCGAACAGCGCCGGCGGACCGGCCTACGCGCCGGCGGCGGCGCAGCTGCTCGAGTTCGGTCCGACGCGGCAAGTTCCTGCGTGAAATCGGCAAGGGCCTGTACGCGTGGTCGTTCGCGCACACGGTCCGCATCGACAAGGACGACAACATCTGGGCCGTCGACAAAGGCTCGGACATGGTCATCAAGTTCAACCCGGCCGGCCGCGTCGATGATGGTGTTCGGACGGCGCCGCGAATCGGCCGACGCGAGACCGGACCGTGGGAACGGCCGGATCCGCCGCTGCGCGCCACGTCGACGGACTGTTCCGGCAGCCGACCGACGTCGCCTGGGACTCGGACGGCAACATCTACATCAGCGACGGCTACATCAATTCGCGCGTCGCCAAGTACGACCGCAACGGCGACTGGGTGAAGTCCTGGGGCGAGCGGGGAACAGGTCCGGGGCAGTTCCGCCTGCCGCACGCGATCGCGATCGATCGCAACGACAACGTGTACGTCGGCGATCGATCGAACCGGCGCATCCAGGTGTTCGACGCGCGACGGGAAGTTCCTGCGGATGTTCACGATCGACGTGCCGCCGCCGCCAGGAACGCGTCCGGTGAACGGCAACACGCCGACCGGGCGCGGCGCTGGCGCCGACACGATCGGTGCGCCCAATTCGATCTGCATCACGCCGGGGCCGAATCAGGTGATGTTCGTCGGCGAGAGCACGTTTCCCGGGCGGTTGTTCAAGGTGTCGCTCGACGGCAAGGTGCTGGGCGTCATCGGCCGGTCGGGCCGCCAGCTGAAGCAGTTCTCGGGCGTGCACCAGCTGGCGTGCCCGTCAGAACGCGAAGTGTACGCGGCGGAAACGTCGAACTGGCGGGTGCAGAAGCTGCTGTTGAAGTAGGGCGACCCGGTTTTCCATGGGTCGCCCCCGGCTGTAGTGCGGACCTTCAGGTCCGCTGACGGATCTACCGCAGGCCGCCGACGCGGATGCCGACGACGAAGCGAATACTGTTCATGCCCTCGCCTTCATAGAAAAAGCGGCGATAGTCGAACTGTCCGACCACGCCAATGCCGCCAACAGGCACCACGACGCCTCCGCCAATCTGGAACATCGAGATCGTTCGAGCTGGTGTCTTCGCCGATGAACTCCTCGCAGTCGATTCCGCCGACCTCGCACCCGAGCGAGGTATGGACGGCGCCAATCAAGGCATGCAGGAACGGCGTCGCGCTTGGATTGCCTCTCGCGCTCCAGCGGATGCCTCCACCGAACGTCGTGAAGTCCGCCGCGACGTCGACGCTGGTCCCGAATATGACTTCCGAGTCGCTCCAGCGCGACCAGTCGAGCTGCCCCACGACGTCGATGGCCGGCGTGATCGGGAAGGCCGCATCGAAGTTGATCCCGAACGGCGCCGTGCAGCAGTCGCAGAAAGTCCTCCTCGTCATCGACGGAGACCTTCTGCCATTGATAGCCGACGGACACCTCCTGTGCCGATGCTGGGACCGCAGCCAGGGTGAGTGCCCCAAAGACCACTGCAATTCCGAGCCGTCGCACGAGTGTGGTCACGAAAGCCTCCGATGTGCCGCGCGTCTTCAGCGATCGGTGCGGGCGGCTGGCGCCACCGATGTCGTCACGTTGGACGATCCAAAGTAGCAGACAGTTCTGTACGCGGTCGGCTTCCTGACGGATTCCTAATGAAGCTGGAGGCAACCGCGAGCGATGGAGGCTATTGAGCGGAAATCGCGGTCCGGCCGCCGCGCAGGACGTACTTCTGGATCTTGCCGGTCGCCGTCTTGGGCAGCTCGGGCACGAACGTGAACGCGCGCGGCACCTTGAAGTGCGCGAGCTTCTCGCGGGCAAATGCGCGCAGGTCGTCCTCGCTGGCTGCCGCCCCCGGCTTGAGCACGACGAAGCCGTGCGGCGCCTCGCCCCATCGATCATCCGGCACGCCCACGACCGCCGCTTCCATGACGGACGGGTGGCGGAGCAGCACGCCCTCGACTTCCACGGACGAAATATTCTCGCCGCCGCTGATGATGACGTCCTTGAAACGATCGCGAATCTCGACGTAACCGTCGGGATGGACGACGGCGGCGTCGCCGCTGTGGAACCATCCGCCGCGCATCGCGGACGCCGTCGCCGCGGCGTCGTTGTAGTACCCGTCCATGACCACGTTGCCGCGCACCACGATCTCGCCAAGGGTCGCGCCGTCGTGCGGCACTTCCTGCCCGGCCTCGTCGACGACCTTGCAGCTCCCCGGACGTGATCAACTCGACGCCCTGCCGCGACTTGATCACGGCGCGGTCATCAGGCGCCAGCGCGTCGTGCTCGGGCAGCGCCTCGCACACCGTGATGAACGGCGCCGTTTCCGTCAGTCCGTAGACCTGCGTCAACGACCACCCGAACTCGCCTTCCATCCGCTGGATGGTGGCCGCGGCCGGCGGAGCGCCGGCGGTAATCACGCGCACACCCCGCGGGACGCCCCGCCGCGCGTCCTCAGGCGCGTTCGCGAGGCTGATGAGGACCGTGGGAGCCGCGCAGAGGAGCGTGATTCGTTCGTCGCGAATGAGGTCGAAGACCCGGTGCGGATCGATCTTGGGCAGGCACACGTGCACGCCGCCGGCGGCGGTCACCGTCCAGGTAAATGTCCAGCCGTTCGCGTGGAACATCGGCAGCGTCCACAGGTACCTGTCGGCGCACGTCATCGGAATATGGACGAGCGTGCCGACCGTGTTCATGTACGCGTTCCGATGCGTGATCATCACGCCCTTCGGGCGCGACGTCGTACCGCTCGTGTAGTTGATCGTCAGGAGATCGCGCTCTCCGATCTCCGGGGCATTGAACGCGGTCGAGGCGGCGGCGAGGAGCTCCTCGTACGCGAGCCACCCCGGGCCCGCGGCGCGCTCGTCGAGCGTCACGTAATGGCGGACGGTCTGTAGTTCGTGGCGAATGCCGTCGACAGCCGGCGCGTACTCCGGATCGGCGCAGACGACGGTCGCGCCGCTGTGGTTGATGATGTAGGAGAAGTCGGCCGCGGTCAGCCGGAAGTTGATGGGCACGAGGACGGCGCCGATCGACGGGACCGCGTAGAACGACTCGAGCTGGCGCGTCGTGTTCGTCGCAATGTAAGCGACGCGTTCGCCGCGTGCGACGCCCAGGCGCTGCAGTCCATTGGCCCAGCGGTCGCACCGCGCGAAGAAGGTCTCGTACGTGAAGCGGCGCTGGCCATCGACGACAGCCTCGCGGCTGGCATAAAGCCGGCGTGCGCGCCTGGCGAACTCGAGGGGAGTGAGCGGGGTTTCCACGCGGGGATCCTATCGCTTTTCGTTCACCTTCGTTCTCGCTCTTCACCACATGCGCACTCGGCCCGTATCGACATGCACGAAATCTGACTCCGGATAGAAGCCGACGCCGCCGGCCTTCAAGCCGAGCGCTGCCGCGCGCAATGCGGAGAGGGGCACGTCCGCGAGGCGGATGTCGATCGCCTTACCCGCCATGTGCAAGCTGGACGCGTCATTGTCAGAGCCCGGCGAGGACCGGTCAAGCAGAGCCGTACAATGAGGACCTGCCGGTGAATGACGCGTACGGTATTAGGCCCAGCGGCTACCGCCTGCCTGACGACACGCGGATAGGAGTC
Organism: uncultured Acidobacteriota bacterium; assembly: GCA_963825245.1. Classification (GTDB taxonomy): domain Bacteria; phylum Acidobacteriota; class Vicinamibacteria; order Vicinamibacterales; family CAVVIG01; genus CAVREM01. Next base: position 913,520 of record CAWGSJ010000001.1, on the reverse strand, counting down.
GTCCGCTTGCAGGTTGCGGACCTGGGTCGCTCTCTCGACTACTACCAGGACGTGCTTGGGTTCAGCGTGCTCTCGCGAGACGGGCAACGTGCCGCACTGGCGCCGCACGGGGAGATTCGTGCGCTCATCGAGGTCGTGGAGAGGCGCGGGGTGAAGCCCGTCCCGCGCGGCGGCCTGCTCGGCCTGTACCACTTCGCCATCTTGCTGCCCGATCGGGCGGCGTTGGGGCGATTCATGGCACACCTCGCCGACCTCGGGGTTTACGCCGGCTCGGCTGATCACGCCGTGAGCGAAGCGATCTACCTCTCGGATCCGGATGGCCTCGGCATCGAGGTCTACGCCGACCGGCCGCGCACGGCCTGGCGGAGTGATTCAACAGGGCAGCTCTTCATGACGACCGCGCCGCTCGACGTCCGCAGTGTCGTCGCGGCTGCCGGCGGCGCCGCCTGGACCGGAATGCCGCCTGGTGCCACGATTGGGCACGTGCATCTGCACGTCGGAGATCTCAGTGCCGCCGAGGCGTTCTACCATCGGGCGCTCGGCTTCGACAAACTCGTCTGGACCTACCCGGGTGCGTTGTTCCTGTCGGCCGGCGGCTACCATCATCACCTCGGCACCAACACATGGTCCCCGGGCCCGCCAGCTGACGAGCACCACGCACGCCTGCTGTCGTGGGACCTCATCGTTCCTCGCCGCGTTGACGCCGAGGCCGCGGCGCAGAGCCTGGCCAGCGCCGGTCATGTACCCGCAATCGAGGCGGATGCCTGGACCGTCGCTGACGACTGGGGCACGCCGCTCCGGATTGTCGCGGATGAACCCTGACACCTCTCTTACACTGGCAGAATGCTCCGACTCGCTGCCGGTGTCTCTTACTGCGACCTGAACTTCCAGTCGCGCCCCCGGATCGTGGCCGCCGCGCTCATTCATGGGGCCGGCGGCGCGGCGATCATCGATCCGGGACCGTCGAGCACGCTCCCGGCCCTGAACGCGGCCCTTGCGGCCGCCGGGTTGTCGATGCGCGACGTCACGGCGCTGCTGCTCACGCACATCCACCTGGATCATGCCGGCGCGACCGGCCCTCTCGTGCGCGACAATCCCGGGCTGCGGGTTTATGTGCACGAGCGCGGCGCGCCGCACCTCGTCGATCCCTCGAAACTGCTGGCGAGCGCGTCTCTGCTCTACGGCGACGCCATGGATCGGCTCTGGGGCGAGGTCAGCCCGGTGCCGGCGAGCGCGATGATCGTGCTGAAAGGCGGCGAGCGCGTCGAGGAAGGCGGGCGGCAGCTCGAGGTGGCCTATACGCCCGGTCATGCGTATCACCACGTGAGCTACTTCAGCGGCGACACCGGGATCGCCTTCGTCGGCGACACGGCCGGCATCAAGCTCGTCGAGAACGGATACGTCCTGCCGCCAACGCCGCCCCCCGACATCAACCTCGAGGCGTGGGACGAGAGCCTGCGGACGATCGAATCGCGGCGTCCGGAGACACTGTTCCTGACGCACTTTGGTCCCCACGGCGCCTCTGGGGCGCACATTGCCGAGCTGCGCGACCATCTCGCCCTGGCGGCTGACCTCGTCAAGGCATCGCTTGCGCGGGACGGATCCGATGAGGACCGCGAGATCTGGTTCTCGGAAGAGTTACGGCGCGAGCTGCGCCGCCGGTTGGGCGATGCCGAAGGCCGATCGTACGAGGTCGCCGGCCGCCTCGATTTGAGCTGGCGCGGACTGGCGAGGTACTGGCGAAAAAAATCAGGAGTCTGAATGCGGGACGGTCTTGTAACCGTGAATCACAATTCCGGCCGTTGAACACTCGTTGAAGAAGAGTCGATACTACGATGTATGGCTCTGCGGACGATGTTCGCGTGGGTGCTGGCGGCCGGCGGTCTCGGCCAGACCGATCAGGACGCTCGCGCGCTGCTGCAAGGCGTCGCCAACGCGGCTCGCGACGTCACCACTTTTCGCGCCGAAGGGCGAATCGAACAGGACCTGGACATCGGACTCGGCGGCGGCCAGAGAACGCTGCGATTTCGTGTCGCCACGCGTGAACCGGGGCAGGCGCGTATTGAAATCAGCGGCGGCGAGGAGTGGATGACCGGGCTGCCGTACCTCGCCGTCTGCCGCGACGGCGGCGGCTGGCTGTACCTCGACAAAGTAAAGACATACGAGCGTCTGAACGCGGAGGACGCCGCCGGGTATTGCGCGGCGGGCATGCTGACCGACTTCTCGCACGTCGCCGACGATGTGATGTCGGCGGTGGTCATTGGACCGTCGCGCGTGCGGTTCGAAGGGCGCGATCGGGCATGCACCGAGGTGGAAGCTCGCTATCGCGTCGTGAACGCGCTGATGGTTCCACCCGGCACGGTCGTGAAGCTTGGCCGCGTCACACGCCGGATGTGCATCGATCGCGCGCGCAATCTCATCCTGCGCGATCGGTTCGAGGCCGACACCGACGCCGGTCCCGATCGATATCACATCGCTCAGACCGTGACCTACGAGCGGCTCGATCGCAATCCGACGCTCTCGGCGACACTGTTCGACTTCCAGCCGCCGAGGAACGCCAGGCTGCACCAGGATCAGGCGCCGCCACCTGTCGCGCCGCCTCCATCGGTGCCGCCGGGGCCCGGAGCGCGTGTCATCACGATGCCGACACCGATCGAGCGGAACCAGCCCGAGTACACGCAGGAGGCGTGGGACGAAGGCATCCAGGGAACCGTCGTCCTGCTGGTGGACGTTGGCGAGAGCGGTGCGATCGGAGAAATCCGCACGCAGCAGGGGCTCGGTTACGGACTGGACGAGAAGGCGATTGAAGCCGTGCGCTCCTGGCGGTTCAACCCGGCGACAGATGATGGCCGGCCGATGAAGGGCACGGCGTGGGTTCAGCTACGATTCACACTGCCCGAGCAAAGACCGGCGCGCGCGTCGGAGGCAGGCGTGACGCGGCCGGTCGTGCCGCCGCGGCTGCCGTCCGTGGAGTTGCGCGGGCCGACGGAGCTCGAGAACTTCCTTTACGTGATCGCGCTGAACTTCAAAGCGCCAGAGGTGTGCGGCAAGATCAGTCCGTCTGCCGACGGCGGCGGCGGCGGGCTGTCGCCGCGCGGCTACCAGATCTCCAGCATGCGCTCGTCCTGCTACCGCAGCCTGGCCTGGGACCTTCACGATCCGAAGCTCTGCGATCAGGTCATTCCGGTCAGGAGCGGGCCGCTCGACGGCAGCAAGATGGACAAGGCGTACTGCCTCGAGGGGGTGAGCGGCAACGGCGGCGGCGACATTGCGGTGCCTTCTTTCATGGAACCGTTCGTCCGCTACATGCGGCGGCTCGGCTATGACGATGCGCGCGTGGCCGCGGACCGCCACGACGAGAATCCTTACAACAGTGAGACGCAGGCGGTCTATGAACGGCTGCTGACGGACCCGAGGTTCATCGAGCGGCTGCGAACGGCGCCCAGCTTCTTCGAACCGCGATTGGCCGACAAACTGCGGCCGGCGGGGGCGGCCGAGTTCCTCTACCAGATGGTCGCGATCGATACGGGGGACGCCGGCCTGTGCGCGAAGGTATCCCCGAACGCGACCTTCACCGATCTGAGCAAGCGCATGGCGCTGTTGCGGTCGCGCTGCTTCATGTCGATCGCGTACAACACGAAGAACGATACGCTGTGCGCGCAGTTGCCGCGCATCGGGACATTCCTTCATGTCAACGACCAGTACGATTCACTTGAAGCCTGTGAGAAGAACGTGGCGATTTACAGACGGCCGGGCTTCAATTCGGGTGGCATTCGGTATGGACCTTCCGCCTTTCCGCGGCCATCCGACTTCCCGGATGCCCTCCGTCAGATCGGCTACCGGCAGGACGCCCGTTCGCGCGTGCCCGCTCCTACGCCCGACGACTACTGGCAGTTCCTGTCGAGGATGTCGCGTCAGGGCAGTGACGATGACCGCCGTGAGCTGCTGCGAAAGGTGATGGCGCTCAGGTGAGGGAGCAGTCCGTTGGCGACTACGCAGTGGCCGCGTGGACGTCCGGGACCTCGAGCGCGCGACGCTTGGGGTCGACCATCAGGCGCAACGCGAGGCCCTGCCGGCCGCCGCTGGGCGTCGGGGCGGTGACCCGGTAGACGGCGGACAGCACGCGTCCCGACCGGAGAGAGGCTGGCAGCGGATCGGAGTCGCGAACGTCGCGCTCCAGCTGGAACTGCACGAGCCGGTACAGCGGGATGGAAACCGCTCCCTGGCACTCGACGAACACACCCAGATCGCTGACGTTCCGCGTGATGACGCTGGCAAACCGCGTCGTGCCACGCTGGTCCTTCCAGGTCAGGCGCGCCGGCAGGCAGATCGGGCGCCGCTCGGCGGTCCGCTTGTTCGACATCGACTGAGATTTCTCGCCAGGCCAGATTTGGTTCACGGGAAGCTCCGGGAAATGCTGTAGTGCGTATCAAGTTGAGGGCCGCAGGGCGTTCAGGTCCACCAAAGGCTCGGGCAAGACACCTAACTAGTCCTATTACAACGCTTTAAAGATTTGTGCACTGATCGAAACGATCGTGCAGCAGGGATACTTTGTATCCAGGCGGGCTGTAAACCGAGTATTCAGTATCCACATTCGCATCTAGCCATCTCAATCACCAGCTGACTTGCGCCGCGAGCGTGAGCGCGAGCGAGCCCCACCCACCTTCGCAGCGTTGAACGCCGCCGCTGCTACGGTGGGCAGGCGCGAACGGCCCGTCCACCGTAGCTTCAGCGAAGGTGGAAGCGCGCCGGCGCCGCGGCGCGCGACCCTTCGACAGGCTCAGGGTCGCCCTGAGCAAAGTCGAAGGGCGAGGGAGCGTGTTGGGGAGTCCGAGGGGCGAAGCCTCCTCGGGTAGGACTAGACGACGTCGACTTCGGACTCGCTCTGGGAGGCCAGGCCGAGACGTCGCAGCTTGAGGTACAGGCCGCGGCGGGTGAGACCGAGGACGCGTGCGGTTTCGGAAATGTTGCCGCCGGTGCGGTCGAGCGTCGATTGGATGAGCTCGCGCTCGACCTGTTCGACGGCTTCCGCCAGGTTGGTGGGGACTGCCGCTCGACGAGTAACGGGAGCCGCCGTCCCGGGCAGTCTCGTCGCGCCAATTTCGGGCGACAGGTGAGAGGCTTCGATCGTGCCGCCAGGGGCACTGAGCGCCACGGCCCGCTGAATCTCGTTCTTCAGCTGCCGGACGTTGCCCGGCCACCAGTACTGCGCGAAGGCGTCGAGTGCAGCCGAGCTCAGGTGAATGTCCGGCTTGCCCAGCCGCTCCGATGCCTCACGCAGGAAGAACGTGCTCAGGTGCGGGATCTCCTCGCGCCGTTCGCGCGAGCGGCGGCACGTGGATCCGGATGACGCTGAGCCGGTAGTACAGATCCTCGCGGAACTTGCCCTCGGCGACGCGCTGTTCGAGGTCGGCATTGGTCGCCGCCAGCACCCGGACGTCGACGCGCTGCGGCTGCGCCTCGCCGATCGGCATGATCTCGGACTGCTCGAGAAACCGCAGCAGCTTTGGCTGGACGTCGAGCGGGAGATCGCCGATCTCGTCCAGGAACAGCGTGCCCGCCGCGGCCGATCGAATCAGCCCCGGCTGATCCGACACCGCGCCGGTGAACGCGCCGCGGCGGTGGCCGAACAGCTGGCTGTCGGCCAGATCGCGACCGGTCGTCGTGCAGTTGTAGGGCAGGAACATCGCCGCGCTTCGGTGCGATCCCACGTGAATCGCGCGTGCGACGAGCTCCTTGCCCGTGCCGCTCTCGCCGGTGATCAGCACCGTCAGGTCGTTGCCCTGCATCCGCTGGATCTGCTCGACGACCCGGCTCATCGCCGCGCTCGCGGAGAGGAAGCCGGGCAGGAGCGGTTCGAGCGATCGATCGACGGCGGTGCCCACCTCGATCGACGACCGGTCGCGCGCCGCACACAGGTCGTACCCCTGGCGCGCCACCGTCGCGATCATCCGCACGCGCCGCATGACCGGGTGGCCGATCGGCCGTGGCGAGGCGAGCAGCGCGTATCGCGGACCGTCCGGACCGCGGCCGAGCCGTTCGACGATGAGCGTGCCGCGGCCGTACGGACTGGCCCTGGTGCGCGGCGCGCGCCAGGGCGCGCGCTGTGTCGTGATCGAATCCGGCGGCGGCCAGCACGCGGACGTCGCCGGCCGGCGGGCTCCACGAACACGATCGGCGCCGTCGGCCGCCGCCGCTTCGACGCAGCGCCGCGGCGGTTTCGCGTCCGAGCAGATCGGGCAGCGCCGCGGCATCGACGATGCGCCGCACCATTGCATCGTCGGCATCCGCCGGCGAGATGACGTACTCGCCGGAGCCGACGTTGGTCAGCAGCTGCGCGCGCGGCTTCGGTATCGGCGAGATCGCGTTCGGCGCCGAGCTGCTTGAAGAGCGCGAACGCCTTGTCGAGGTGGTGCTCGGCGACCGAGCGCGCGCCGCTCTGCGGCGACGAGGCGCCCGATCGCGAGGTGGCTGAGAGCGGACTGGTACCGCTCGCCGAGCAGGTCGAGCAGCGTCGCGCTCTGCGCGAAGTCGTGATACGCGTCGGCCGGCTCGCTGCGTCGCGGCGTGCAGCTCGCCGCGCAGCCGCAGGAACTCTCCCCAGGCGGCCGGCGCCACCTGCGGATCCAGCATGTCGGCGGCCGATGCGAGGCGCTGTCCGGCCTCGGACAGCCGTCCGGCGAGCGTCAGCGCTTCGGCGGCGATCAGCATCGCCTGCAGCGCGTCGAAGGGCGGCGCGCCGGCCGCCGAGGATGTCGTCGGCCCGCGTGACGGCTTCGTCGAGCGCGCCTCGACGGAGCGCGAGCCGCGCGCCGAGGATGCGCACCGACCATTCGTACCAATGGCTGGTCTGGCGGCCGTAGGCGCCGTACGCCTCGACGGCGCGGGCCAGGAACTCGCTGGCCACTTCGTACCGGCCGCGCATCAGGTGAATCTGCGCGAGCGTGTCGAACACCGCGCCGGTCGTCTCGTGGAACTGGATCGGGCTCCGCACGTCGAGCGCGCGGTGCAGGGCGTCCTCGGCGCGCGCCAGGTCGCCGAGCCGCACGCAGATCTGGCCGAGCGTGCCGAGCGCGACGGCCAGTCCGTGGCCCGAGCCGTGCGCCTCGTGGAGCGCGACGCTGCGCTCGGCCAGCGCGAGCGCCTGCTCGTAGCGGTGCTCGAGCACCATGACGCTCGCCTGGTTGCCGCACACCGTGGCGAGCACGTCGTTCGCGTGGACGAGCGACGCCATGCGCTCGGCGTGCCGCAGCGCCGTCATCGCTTCCTCGTAGCGTCCGAGCTGCGCGAACGAGATGCCCGACAGCGAGTGGACGAGCGCGAGGTGGCGGCGATCGCCGGCCGCGTGGAGTGCGGACGCGGCCTTGGCGATGTGCTCGCGAACGATCGCGATGTCGCCGACCTTCCGGTAGCACTGGCCGAGCTCGTAGTGCGCGAGCCCGATGGCGCGCGATTCGTGCGCGGCTTCAGCCTGCTTCAGCGCGCGGCCGTGCATCGCGATCGCGCGCGACTGATCGCCGCGGGCCGAGGCCAGCCGGCCGTGCAGCCGCCACAGCGTGGACAGCCGGCTCGGCGAGACGGTGTCGCGAAACGTATCGGGCGGGCGTCCGAGAGCCGATGCCGCCTGATCGAGGTCGTCCTGCAGCAGCCACGCCTCGGCGAGCGCCGCGCGGATCGCGAGCTCGTCGTCGCGCATCAGGTTGCCCGACCGGAGCGTCGGCGTCAGCAGCTGCACGGCGTCGGGGCCGCGGCCCCGCTCGAGCGCGACGGCCGCGCGCGCGAGCAGTGCCTGGAGAGTGGGTGACGCCACGGAGGGAGTATAAGGAAAACCGGTATGTAGGGCGGCCTCTTTTAGGGCCGCCGGACGTCGTGCGGACCTTCAGGTCCGCCTCGTCGTGCCGATCTGTGAAGTATCGCGATAGCCGACCCTAAAAGAGTCGGCCTACGACTTCGTCCGAAGAAACGCTCGCCCTCTCGTGGCGAGTTTCCGTTCCAGTTTGCTCGAACAGTCGCAGTCGCAGCACGCCCACGGCTCGTCGCCGGTCAGATCGCGGCACCGGCTGCGCGCGTGTGCGTCCTGCACGTTCTCGAGGGTGAAGTACTCCTCCCAGTATTCCCGCTCTTCCTGGAGCGGTGTCGGACAGAAGCAGACCTCGACCCACTGCACGCGGCCGTCGTCATGGACGTCGCGCGGCGCGCATGTTCCGCATGTATTCGCCGCCGGCGACGGATCCTTGGCCGAGCGTACCGTCGGCGATCGCGTCGTGCAGCGGCGACTCCTGGCCAGGTTTCAGGCGGGCCGTGACGAGGTATCGCATGTCAAACCCTCCAGCAGTGCGTCGAAGCACCCCTTTCAGCATGGCATGCGTCCGGTGCGGGCAGGTGGATGTGCAGGGCGCGCCGGCCCGTCGGCATCGAGCGACTGGAAGTCGCCGATGGCCTGCGCGAGCTCGAGCGTGCCGAACGTGAATGGTTCGCCAGGAATCACGACGTCCTCCTGCGTGCGGGCGCGTGATCACGACGAACACGCCGTTGTTCGGGCCGCCCTTGTGCAGCTGGCCGGTGGAATGCAGATACCTCGGCCCGTACCCGAACATCGTGGCGGCGCGGGTGCGCGCCCGCACCGCGCGGCGACACTCCGCGACGGCCTCCTCGACATTCGAGTCCGGTCCCAGGTAGGCGAGAAGAGCGAAGTAGTCGCCTGGTCCGATGAGCGAGAAAAAGCTGTCTGCCGGACGGCCGCCAACTTCTGACGCGCGCGCGCCCGTCAGCGAGGCCGCGGCACCGGCCATCGAGCGTATCGGGCGGCATCGGCCGGCAGTTGTCCGTTCGCCTTGTATCCCTCCAGCAGAACCCGGGTCGCATCTTTCGCCTGCTGGACGTTCGGCTCGTCGAATGGATTGACGTCGAGAATCGCGCCCGCGACGGCCGTCGCAATCTCCCAGCGGACGAACTCGGCCCCGAGTGCCGCGGGCTCGGCGACGTCGACGGTCACGATCGGCGCGCCGGCGGCACGCAGGCCTGCCGATCACGCGCGCGTGCGTCTCGTCGTTGTTCCCGCTGCGCAGGTGGACGAAGAGCCGATCGTTCCCATACTCGTCTGGCGATCCGAGGGGTTCGCCCGCGATTGGCACGATGCCCACACCCTGTTTGCCCGTACTTTCGGCGACGAGCTGCTCGACCCAGAGGCCGAACGGTTCGAAGAGCGGCGGCATCACCAGCGTGGCCTTGTCGCTGCCGCTTCGCGCGGCGGCGCCCATCGCGACGCCGAGGCCCACGGCTGGATTCGCCGCCGGCTCGTTTATGGCTGCGGCTTCGTCGAGCATCGCGATGCCCCAACCGAGGATCGCCTCGACGTCGTGACCCATCAGAGCCGCCGGCACGAGCCCGAAATACGACAACGCCGAGTAGCGCCCGCCGATGTCTGCGGGGTTGATGAAGAGTTCGCGAAACCCGTCGGTCCTCGCACGGGCCGCGAGCGCGGTGCCCTCGTCGGTGATCGCGACGAAGTGATCGGCCCAACGGCCGACGCCTGCGCGCTCGAGCGATCCTGCGGAAGTGCGCCGCCAGTGAATTCGGTTCGATGGTCGTTCCGGACTTGCTTGCCAGCATGTACATCGTCCGCTCGGGTGGCGACGTGACGGACCGAACGGCGGCAGGGATCGGTCGAATCGATCATCCGGAAGCGCGGGCAGCCGGGAGCGACGCCGAGGACCGCGCGCAAGACCTCCGGCGCGAGGCTCGATCCGCCCATGCCCAGCAAGACGACGTCGGTGCACTGGTAGTTGTTGAACGCGCTGCCGAAAACGCGCGAAGTCGAGGAAGCGCATCGGACATCAGGGCCGGCGCGCTCAGCCATCCCAGGCGATTGGCGATCTTCTGCTGCGCAGCCGGATCGCTCGATCCAGACGGAAGGATCGCGCTCGGAAGAGTCCGGCAGCGGCGCGCATCGCAATGCGCGCCAAACCTGCCGATCGCCTGCTCGAGCGGTCCGGGCGACAACGACAGGCTGTCCTGCAGGCGAGCACGCTTGGCTTCGTGCCAGGCCCGGTCGCGTCTCGAGGTCGTGCGCGCTGTTCATGGCTGTAGGATACTGTAGTCGTTCCCTCATGGTCCGCGCGTTCGGCGCGTCTTCTCGCCTGCGTTGTCGTGATGCGCGGCGTGCGCGTCGGAGGAGCCGGGGACTCGCTGCGTGCTCGCGCCGGCTGCGGCTTCGGAACAGACCCGCGGCCGTCGCGGCCGCACCTGCCGCATCGCGCCCGCGCATCGTCGCGCTGGGTGACAGCCTCACCGCCGGTCTCGGACTGGAACCTGATCACGCGTATCCGGCGCTGCTCCAGAAGCGTCTCGACGCCGCAGGACTCAAGCTACGAAGTCGTGAATGCCGGCGTGTCCGGCGATACCTCGGCCGGCGGCCTCCGGCGAATCGACTGGGCGCTCGACGGGGATGTGAAGGTCCTCATCGTCGCGCTTGGCGGCAACGACGCGCTGCGAGGACTCCCGGTGGAGCAGCTTCGTCAGAACCTCACGACGATCGTCGAGCGCGCAAAGGCGCGGCGTATTCACGTCATTCTTGCGGGATGGAGGCGCCGCCGAATTTCGGTGCGTCCTATACCGCTTCGTTCCGTCAGACGTACCGTGAAGTGGCGGCGGAGCAGGGCGCCGTCCTCATCCCGTTTCTCCTCGAAGGCGTCGCCGGGCTGCCCGAGATGAACCAGGGCGACGGCATTCACCCGACCGCGGCCGGCGCCGAGCGAGTGGCCGACACGGTCTGGAGCGCCTTGCGGCCGATCGTGAAACCGAATGATTGAGCTGCGCGACGTCTCCAAGACCGTCACGAGCGGCACCCATCCGCTCACCATCCTGCAGCCGCTGTCGCTGAGCATTCCCAGGGGTCAGTTTCTGGCCATCGTCGGCGCGTCCGGCAGCGGCAAATCGACGCTGCTCGGCCTGATCGCCGGGCTCGACGCGCCATCGTCGGGTTCGGTCGTGATCGACGGCATCGACATCACCCGGCTTGGCGAGGACGCGCTCGCGAAGCTCCGCGGCGAGAAGATCGGCTTCGTGTTCCAGTTCTTCCATCTGATTCCGTCGCTTGACCGCCTACGAGAACATCCTGGTGCCGATGGAGATCGCGGGTGCGCCGGACGCTGCCGCTCGCGCGCGCCGGCTGCTGGACGAGGTCGGGCTGACCGATCGCGGGCATCACTATCCGTCGCAGCTCTCCGGCGGCGAACAGCAGCGCGTCGCGCTCGCCCGCGCGCTTGCCAACGACCCGCCGATCCTGCTCGCGGACGAGCCGACGGGAAACCTGGATACCGCGAACGGCCGTCACATCCTCGAACTGCTGCAGGGCATCCATCGCGCCCGGCAGACGACGCTGGTGCTCGTCACCCACGATCGCGAGCTGGCGGCCGTCGCCGAGGCACGCATCGTCCTGCGCGACGGCGCGGTAGTGGAGCAGACATGCGCCGCGGAGCTGTGTCACCGGCGGGCGAGCGCCTCGATGAGTCGTCTTCGATGGCGGTCCGCGAGACGCGCGCGTCGTGGAGGCGGCTGCTGTTCTTCTTCATCTGCATTGCGATCGGCGTTGCGGCCATCGTGGCGCTACGGTCCGTGATCCAGAACGTCCGCGACGTCTTCACCCAGGAGGCGCGCGGCCTGATCGCCGCGGACGTGACGATCTCCACCAGGCGGGAGTGGACGTCCGCGGCGCGGCAGACCATCGAGCGTCAGCTCGAAGTGGCGGGCGCAGAAGCACGGACCGAAACGATCGAGACGCCGACCATGGTCCGCCCGTTCGAGGACGAAGGGCCCGCTCCGGCCGGCGCAAGCCCTCGGGCCGTGACGCATGGTCGAGCTGCGCGCTATCGGCCCGGAGTTTCCGCTATACGGAACGGTCGGGCTCGAGGGTGGCCAGGTCTACTCGCATGCGCTGCTCGCGAACCACGGCGCGCTCGTTCGTCCAGAGTTGCTCACCGCCCTCGACATGAAGGTCGGCGATCGGCTGGTCATCGGCAAGGCGACTTCACGATTCGAGGCGTGATTACCACGGAGCCGGGACGGAGCATGGGCAACTTCAGCCTCGGGCCCGCGAGTCCTCGTCGACCTCGCCGATGTTGGTGCGACGGGGCTGATCGGGTTCGGCAGCCAGGTTCGCCGGGTGATCCTCGTGCGTGCCCCGGAGAACCGCGTCGAGGCGCTGGTGCGCAGCCTGCGGGAGGAGTTCAAGGACGAATTCGTCACGGCGCGCTCGTTCCGGGCCACGGACGATGCGATCGGCGAGGACTTCGATCGAGCCGAGAACTACCTGAGCATGGTCGGCCTGGTGATCGTGATCCTCGGCGGCATCGCCGTGTCGAGCGTGACGCGGGTCTTCATCCTTCAGAAGTTCCGCAGCATCGCCGTGCTGAAGTGCATCGGCGCGCGCAGCCGTCAGATCATCGCCGTCTACCTGCTGCAGGTGCTGGCGCTCGGCCTGGCGGGCAGCGTGCTCGGCGATTGGGATCGCTCGTGTGGCGATTGCCGCGATCCCGCTGTTTCTGCCGCCGGAGACGCCGATGCTGGCCGACGTCCAGTACGGCGTGACGGCGAGCGCGGCCGCGCAGGGCATGGGCATCGGCGCGCTCGTCTCGCTGCTGTTCTCGGTCGTCCCGCTCCTCCAGGTCCGGCTGGTGAAGCCGTCACTGCTGTTGCGCGACGAATCGTCGAGCGCGGCGCGCCTACGACTGGGTGCGATGGACGGCGATCGTGCTGGTCGGCGCCGCGCTGGTTGCGTTGACCGCGTGGCAGGCCGCCTCGCTTCGCGTGGGCCTCATCGTCTGTGCCGGCTTCGGCGGCGTCGCGTTCGCCCTGCACTGGACCGGGCGGACTGCTCGTCCGCGTCATCGCGCCGCTTTCGGCCACGCCGTCGTTCCCGCTCCGGCATGCCGTGCTGCACATCTCACGCCCGGGCAACCAGACCCGGGTCATCCTGCTGGCGGTCGGCCTCGGGGCGTTCTTCATCATCGGCGTTCGCTCGATGCAGTCGAGCCTGCTCGACGAGTTGGAGATGAGCGCGAGCACTGCCGGGCCCGACATGTTCCTGATGGACATCCAGCGGGATCAGCTCGCGGGGGTTCGCGAGTTCCTGGCGGATCCTTCCGCGCGGGGCCAGCGGGTTTCAGCTCATTCCGGTGTTGCGCGCGCGTGTGACCGGCGTCGAGGGGCGCGAAACGAAACTCGAGAGCTTCGAGGACGTCCGCGAGCGCGGCTCGCTTGGCCGCGAATACACGGTGACCTATCGCGATCATCTGGAGCCGAACGAAACGGTCGTCGAGGGCGCCTTCTGGAACTCACCGTCCACCGGGGCCGAGGTGTCGATGGAGGAAGGGCTCCGCGAGCGCTTCAACATCCACGTCGGCGACACGGTGCGGTTCGACATCCTCGGGCCGGATCGTCAGCGCGCGGGTGACGAGCGTCAGGAAGGTCGAGTGGCGCGATGCGCAGAAGCGGCGGCTTCATGTTCGTCTTCCGGCCGGGTGTCCTGGACGACGCGCCGCAGATGATGATCGCGCCGCTGAAAGGTCCCGAGAACGCTGCCGAGCGTGCCCGGTTTCAACACGATCTGGTCGAGCGGTTTCCGAACGTGTCGGTCGATCGATCTCCGCGAGATGCTGCAGACGGTGCGCGACGTCATGAACAAGGTGACGCTCGCGATCTCGATCGTCGGCGGACTGGTGCTCCTGAGCGGCGTGCTGATCCTGATCGGCGCCGTGGCCATGACAAAGTTCCAGCGTGTCTACGAGGCCGCGGTCTTCAAGACGCTCGGGGCGAACACGCAAGACGATCGCCCGGATGCTCCTGCTCGAGTACAGCGTGCTCGGCCTCGCTGGCCGGCTCGATCGGGTCGGTCGCCGCGGTGGCGCTCTCATGGGGCATCAGCCGCTTCGCGATCGACATCCCATGGCGGGTCTACGCACTCGAGCACACGCTGGGCGTGCTGATCACGATGGTCCTGGTCGCCGCCATCGGCGTGCTCTCGAGCCTCGACGTCCTCAGGCACAAGCCGCTCGCGACACTGCGCGCCGAGTAGACCTGTCGAGCTTCCTCGAGCGGCGGTTTCAACTGTCCGCGCACGGGACGACTGTCGCGACCGAGGCGCTTCGCCGGACTGACGACGTTCCTGACGATGGCGTACATCGTGTTCGTCCAGCCGGCAGTGCTGAGCGCTGCCGGCATGGACTTCGGCGCGGTGATGGTCGCGACGTGTCTGTCGACCGCCATCGCGACGACGCTGATGGCGGTGCTGGCCAACTATCCAATCGCCGTGGCGCCGGCGATGGGCCACAACTTCTTCTTTGCGTACTCGGTCGTGGTCGGCATGAAGGTGTCGTGGCAGGTGGCGCTCGGCGCCGTCGCGATCGCCGGGCGTCGTCTTCGTGCTGACGGCCGGCGTCGGCCTTCGCGAGCGCGTGATTACCGCGATTCCGCCGTCGCTGAAGCATGCGATCGCAGCGGGCATCGGCCTGCTTGATCGCGATGGTCGGCCTGCAGTGGGCCGGCCTGATCGTCGCGTCGCCGGGCACGCTGGTCACCCTCGGCAACTCTGCACAGCCGGCCGGTCGTGGTCGCGCTCGTCGGTCTCAGCGTCACCGCCGCCTCGATGGCGCGTGGCGTCCCCGGCGCGCTGCTGTGGGGCATCCTGGCCAGCGCCGCTGCCGGCTTCCCGCTGGGCATCGTGCAGTATCACGGGATTGCCAGCCCGCCGCCGTCGCTCGGGCCGACGTTCATGCAACTCGACGTCGCTGGCGCGCTCGCGCCGGCGATGATCCCGGTCGTCTTCGTGTTCTTCTTCCTGGCGCTGTTCGACTCCATCGGCACGCTGGTCGCCGTCGGCCAGCAGGCGGGCCTGATGCGGGGCGGATACCCTGCCGCGGGCCAGGGAGGCGCTGCTCGCCGATGCGGTCGGCACGGTCGCGGGCGCGGCGCTCGGGCACCTCAACCGTGACGGCCTACATCGAGAGCGGGGCTGGCGTCGCCGCCGGCGGCCGGACCGGCTTGTCGGCTCTCGTCACGGCCAGCCTGTTTCTCGCCGCGCTGTTCCTCTCGCCGCTGGTCCGAATGATCGGCGGCGGCTACGTGGACGGCGGCATCGACGCTCTACCCGGTGATCGCGTCGCCGCTCATCATCGTCGGCGCGATGATCATCGGCACGGTGCGCGACATCGACTGGAAGGACCCGACCGAGGCGATCCCGGCGTTCCTGACCATCATCGTCATGCCGCTGGCGGTGAGCATCACCGAGGGCGTGGCGTTCGGCGTCGTGGCGCTATGCCGTCCTGAAACTGGTCACCGGCCGCGGCCGCGCAGGTGCACCCGTTGCTGCACGTATTCGCGGTGCTCTTCGTCATTCGTTACGCTGTTCCTGCGCGGCTAGGCACGGCGACGCTGGCGCGGGCGGCGGGGGCTCCGTGGATGCTATGATGTGGGATTCAGGAGACGACAACTTCCATGGACGTGCAGGTCTACAAGGACGCGCTGCTGAAGAAGCGCAGCGAGATCCTCGGCGCGGGCGGGATCAAGCCGCTGCAGGCGTCGATGGAGAACAATACCCGCCAGGGCGACATGGCGGATCAGGCGAGCGGCAACAACGAAGTCCACATTCAGCTCAAGCTGAAGCAGACCGACGCGAAAATCCTGCGGGCCATCGAGGAAGCGCTCTGGCGGATTGAACACGGCACCTACGGCGTCTGCCGCGACTGCGGCGAGCCGATCGCCGATGCCCGGCTGAACGCGATTCCCTGGGCGCGCGTGTGCATCACCTGCAAGGAAAAGCAGGGTTCGTGAACGATCTGCTCCAGCTCCTGCAGGAGTTCTACCGCGAAAAGCTGGCCATGCTGTTGCGGCACGAGGCCGGCGCGCGAGCCGTCGCGCAATACGACGCGAACAACACTTACCAGTACATCATCAACCGCGAGGACACCCACTTGTCCTGGCTGTCGGCTGCGATCGCGTCGCTCGGCGGTGCTCCCGAGTCCTCGGCGGCAGAGCCCGCACGGGTCGAGAAGGGGGCGGACGCCTGGCGCGGTCTCTCGCGAGGCGACGCGCGCGAAGCGCAGGAGTTCGTCGATCGCTGGCGCGCCCGGGTCGAGGCGATGACCAACGCGCGCCATCGCGGCATGCTCCGCGTGATCCTGGGCGAGATGCTCGAGCAGAAACGCTTCTTCGAGCAGGCGGCCGCCGGCAACCTCGATCTCCTCGGCCGTCGTGGCGATGCCGTCGGGCCGCGTGTGGGCGAGGTGCTGCCGACACGATGGGTCGAGTAGCGGTCGTAGTGTCCGCCTTCAGGCGGACGTCGGATCGGTAATCGAGTAGTCTCGTAATCGGGTAATCGATTTGCCGGATCGAGTCATCGCTGTCGTTGCTCTTGGGTCGAACCTCGGCGATCGGCAGACTCATCTCGATCGAGCGATCGCGCACCTCGCCAGTCATCTCGCTGCGCTCCGCGTTTCCTCAGTTCACGAAACCGATCCGGTCGGCGTGCCCGGAAATCAGCCGCGTTTTCTGAACGCCGTCGCGGTCGGAGAGACGAGGCTCGATGCCCGCGCGTTGCTCAGCGAGCTGCTGGCGATTGAGCGGGAAGCGGGCCGCGAGCGGCCCTACGCCGGGGCCGCGCGAACGCTCGATCTCGACCTGATCCTGTTCGGTGACGTCGTGATCGACGAACCGCGCTCACCGTGCCGCATCCGCGGTTCCGGGAGCGCCGATTCGTGCTCGAGCCGCTGGTCGAGATTGCGCCAGGCTTGCAGGATCCGGTGACTGGCCAGACGGTCGCGGAGCTGCTGCGTGGACTGCCGCGTAAAGAAAACGGAGAGTACGGAGGAAACGGATAAACAACGAAGCACCGAAGGAACGGTGCTCCGTTGTTAATCCGTTGCCTCCGTACCTCCGTACTCGTTGCCACTCGGTCACGCGCCGCCAGCGCCCGCAGCGCGTCGCCATTCAGCCGGTACACCGTCCAGTCATTCATCGGCCTCGCGCCGACGGCGCGGTAGACGCGCAGCGCCGTCTCGTTCCAGTTCAGGACCGACCATTCCATCCGGCCGTACCCGCGATCAACAGCGATTCTGGCGAGACGCGCCAGCAACATCTGGCCGAGACCCTTCTTGCGCCACTCCGGCTTGACGAAGATGTCCTCGAGATACAGTCCTGGTCGGCCCACGAAAGTCGAAAACGTCTGGAAATACAGCGCGAACCCGGCCGGCTCGTCACCGGCGTACCCGATGAGCACTTCGGCCGCTGGGCGCGGACCGAACAACGACGCGCGCAGGTCCGCGGTGGTGGACTCCACTTGATCCGCGAGCTGTTCGTACTCGGCGAGCGACTTGATCAGCGACAGAATGACCGGAACGTCGCGTTCCGTGGCCTCGGCCAGTCGGAACTCCATCGAGTCGATTGTAGTGCGGCTCAGGTTTCCATCAGAACTTGCCGCCGATGCCCGCCAGGACGTGAAACGCGACGTTCGGAACGGTCGCCTGTCCGTCCGCAATCGGCACCCTGATCCACGACGCCGTCACCTTGCCCTCCACGCTCCCGAACAGCCACTTCGTGAACGTGACGCTGCGTCCCACGGCGCCTTGGGCCGTGACCCCCGCAAGGGTGTACGGCGCCGTGATCGACCGTTCCTTCCCGCGAACCAGGGAGTTCGAGTGAGCGACGACCGCACCGCCACCTGCGAGGAATGTCAGCGTGCGCCTTCGCCACGCGCGATTGAGTGTGATCATGTTGTAGCCGTGCGTGACCTCGAAGCTCTCGACTTCGGGCGGCGGATTGTCGAGGTAGAGCTTGTGGTGCAGTAACTCCAGCAGCCAGCCATCGTCATCCTTCCAGTAGCCGAGGCGAGCGTCGTAGTACCACCGGCTATCGAACGGACGGACCGAGTAATCTGCCTGCAGCGAGATTGTCGGGTAGCCCGACTGCGTGATCGTCAACGTCGTGGGCACATTGAAGGCCGTGCCTTGAAAATACTCCACGGTCACCTGGGCCCGCGCGTTTGCAGCCGTCAGCAACGCTACTGACATCACGCCTGCCAGCGTCAGACCGCGCTATCAGGCTGGCATCATCGATCGCTCGCTCCGCTACAATATTAGCTCGGCCGCGCGCATCCAACGGGTCTGCTGGCGTGGCTATGTCAACGAGGACGTGGCAATGCGAGTGATCCAGGTCGCGGGGCTGATGGTCTGCCTGCTTGCAGTCGGGTCGCCGGCGCGTGCGCAAGACGATAGCGGCGGCAGCACCGGCGTTGTCCTGCCCGAGTCCGAGCGCCTGCGGCTGAACGTCCGGTTCATGGCCGGGTACGGTGTCGATCGGTCCCACTACGACATCGGGAACGAGGCGCAGGGCCGCGTCGGCTACGCGATCATCGAGCTGTCCGGCAAAATTAACGACCGCTTCGGTTATTTCTTCGAGCTGAACCCGGTGCACGAGACCCAGCCGCTGCCTGCGTGCGGCGATCGGAACTATTTCTATCCAAACGAGCCGCAGACGTTCGGGCCGAATGTCGCCTGCGACAATGACGGCCGCCTGAGGGTGGACGACTATAAGTTCGTCGCCTTGGACGTCCTGGAGCAGCAGGGCCCGATCAGGCAGGCGTACCTGAGCTATCAGACGGCCAGCGGTTTCGTCGGGGGCAAGTTCGGACGCTTCCAGCTGCCGATCGGCTTCGACTGGGAAGACGCCGGATCGCTCACGGCCAAGGACTCGACGCACATCCAGCGGATCAATGCCGAGGCGAACTTCGGCATCCTGCTGTCGCTCAACTGGCGGATCGCGACGGTCAACGCCGCGGCCTTTATCGGGGACGGCAACCGTTTTCACGATTACGACTACTTTTATTCGATCGATTCATCGTTCGACACGAACTCCGCGATGACGGCGATGGTGTCTGGCGACCTGCGCCTTACGCCGTCGCTCGACCTGCGGATCGCGCAGAAGGCCGGGTACACGGGGTCGAAGGTCGAACCGCTCCCGAACTTCTACGCCTCCAAGCACCGAGACCATTCGACGGTCGTGTCCGCCCGATATCGGCTGCTGCCGCACGCATCGGTGTTCGGCGAGTACGCGTGGTACAACTGGGGCCTGATGAGGACGTCGGCCGAGTTGATCGACCTGCCGGAACTGGCCGCAGTCGACAAGAACGGCTTCTACGTTGGCGGAGACGTCAGCGTGCCTCTCGGGAAGGAGCTTCGGATCGGCACGACCATCACCCGGGAGGTACTGGATCGGGACGATTCGCTCATCAAGTATCTGTGGCTGCAAAACCTTTACGGCGTGCGCCTCGGCGAGCAGGAGCGATCGACGGTCTATCGTTTCTACCTGGATATCGCCCGCCAGGTACGCGTGGGCGTATACGCCACCAAACTCGACAACCCCTTTCCCCAGGCCTCCGGCATCACCCCCGTCGCCGGGCCGAGGGCGAACGTCAGCTTCGGCAACAACAAGTGGGGAGTGGTCGGCAAGTTCTCGCTGGCCGGCTGGTAACGGCGCCGCCCGCTCTGTCTAGCTCGGCCTGCTGGGGCCGCTGCCGGTGTTGAGCGCAAGCGCGCGCTCGAGGCCGACGAGGACCAGGTCGGGGTCGATCACGTCGAACAGCTGATCGCCTTCGAACAGCCGCGAGAATCCGCCGGTCGCGATGACGAGCGCCGGCTCGTCCGGGGAAGACGCGCTCGCGAATCTGCCGCGTCAAGCCGTCGAGCGCCGCGCGATTGCCGAAGTACAACCCGGACTGGATGCATTCGACCGTCGATCGGCCGACGAGCTCGGCGGCGGGGACGATCTCCACGTTGGGCAGCCGTGCGGTGTTCTTCTCGAGCGCCTCCATCTGGATTCGGAGCCCCGGCAGGATGATGCCGCCGACGAACTCGCGGCCGGCCCGCACGACGTCGATCGTCGTCGCCGTTCCGAAGTCGACGATGATCAGGTTGCGATCCGGGTAGAGGTGCGTGGCGGCGATGGCGTTCGCGATGCGGTCGGCGCCGACCTCGAGCGGGTTGCGATAGCCGATCTTCAGGCCCGTCTTGACGCCCGCCTGCAGGATGAACGGATCGATCGCGAAGTACTTCCGGCAGCAGCTCCGCAGCGAGTAGATGATCTCGGGAACGACCGAGCAGAGCGTGATCTGCCGGACGGCGGCCGGATCGCCGCCATTCTCGCGGAGCACGCCGCGCAGGAACAGGCCGAGCTCGTCGGAGGACGTGGGCAGCTTCGACGGCTTGCGGAAGCGGATGGTCAGCGCGCCGTGCTCGAACACGCCGCCGAAGATCTGACTGTTGCCGACGTCGAGCGTGAGAATCATGAGCGCCTCTCCGAGCGGCACATTGTCGATAGCCGCACGTCTCCGAGCCGGACTGCACCGAGCCGGCGTCCCGTCGACGTCTTCGACGTAGTCCACGTCGAATCCGGACGCGCGCAGCGAGCGCGCCGCCTCGTCGGCGCGTCGCGGAGTCGACCAGCGCCCGGTGGAACGCGGGCGCCTGCGCTCGATCGGCCGCGGACAGGCGGCGGTTGCGCGAGCTGAGCGCCAGGCCGTCGGCATTCGCGGACCGTCGGGCAGGCGACAATCGCCGTCGGCAGGAAGAACGCGTCGGCCATCCCGCGCACGAGTCGGAGCTGCTGCCAGTCCTTCTCGCCGAAGTAGGCGCGGTCGGCCGCGGCGATCTGCAGCAGCTTGAGGACGACGGTCAGCACGGCGTCGAAGTGCCCGGGCCGGTGGGCGCCTTCGAGCATGCTTCGAGAGCTCGATCTCGGTGACGCGATAGCGGATAGCCATCCGGGTACAGATCGTCCTCGCGCGGGAAGGAGGACGAAGTCCGCGCCCGTCGGCCGCAGCACCTCCAGGTCGGCCTCGAGCGTCCGCGGGTACTGCGCATAGTCGGCAGGATCGTCGAACTGCGTCGGGTTGACGAAGATGCTGACGAGCGTGCGATCGTTCTCGGCCCGGCTGCGCCGCACCAGCGACAGATGTCCCTCGTGCAGCGCGCCCATCGTCGGCACGAAGCCGAGCGTCAGTCCGGCGCGCAAGCTGCGCGCGGCGCTCGGCGCGCCACGCCGACAGGCTCGTGACGACCGTCGTCACGAGTAGCTCTCCTCGGGCGCGGGAAAGCGCGTCTCCTTGACGTCGGCGTCGTACTCGTTGAGCGCCTCGGTGAGCACGCGCTTCGCCGTCGACGTACTGCCGGACGAACCGCGGGCGATGGCCCGGAATCGACGCCCCAGAGATCCTGCAGCACGAGGACCTGTCCGTCGGTGCCGGCGCCGGCGCCGATGCCGATCGTGGGAATCGTCAGCTCCGACGTGATGCGCGCGCGCCAGGGCCGCCGGCACGCATTCGAGCACGATCGAGAAGCAGCCCAGACGCTCGAGCTCGTGCGCCTGGCGGAGTCAGCTTCGCCGCGTCGACATCGTTCCGCCCCTGCACGCGGAAGCCGCCGAACTGGTTGACCGACTGCGGCGTCAGCCCGAGATGTCCCATCACCGGCACGCCGGATCCGACGATCTGCCGGATCACGTCCTCGTGACCGTCGACGCCTTCGAGCTTGACCGCCTGCGCCCCGCTCCTGACGAGCACGCCGACCGCCGTCATCGCGGCGGGAATGCCCTTGCGATACGAGAGGAACGGCAGATCGGCGATCGACGAACTTGCCGTCCGCCGCACGCGCCACCGCGCGCGTGTGCATCGCCATCAAGCCGACGCGTCGCCGGCAGCGTCGTGTCGTGGCCGTGGATGACCATCGCCGCGGAGTCGCCGACCAGGATCGCGTCCACGTTCGAGCGGGCGACCAGCCGGGCCGACCAGGCGTCGTAGGCGGTGACGATCGAGATCTTGCGCCGCGCCGCCTTGGCGCGGGCGAATTCATCGACGGCGTGCATAGGCCCTCGCGAACGCGGCATAGACTTCGCGGAATGGATCACCCTCGAGCGCCGTCAGGTTGGCGGCAATCGTCGCGGCATCGCCGCGAACGGGCAAGCCGAGGAGATTGAAATAGTGGTGAAAGTGACGGGCGACCCGGCCGTCCCCGACGATGCCGAGCGGTGAGGTACTGAGCGAGGGTACCTGTCCCATGGATCAGGTCCGTTCAAGAAAGCACCCGGTTAAGCGAGGTCGCCGTTCGTTGTGAATCGGCGCCACGGTGATCTTACCGCAGTCCGGTAACGCTAGCGTCGATGCCCTCCGACCCCGCCCTCTTTCTGCGCAGCGAATAGCTGCTAATCTCTACCGCGATGATGAATCGGACCTTCGCGGCCATCATATTCACCGGTCTTCTTGCGGCACCTCCGCTGGTATGGCTGTTCATGGGCGCGAGGGTCTCTGCGCAGGACGGCAAGGCAGTGTACGAACGGGCATGCGCCGCCTGCCACGGCGACGCGGGACAGGGCCGGCTGGCACCTGCGCTGGTGCCGTTCACGCGCGGCTCACTGGAACTGCTGCGAATCGTGCGCGCCGGCGCCGGCACCATGATGAACGGCTTTTCGGCATCCGACGTCGGCGACGCCGACGTTCGCGCCATCGAACAGTACCTGCGCAGCCTGGGCGCGCCTGCCGCCCAGGCCGCGACGCGGCCGGCGGCGGCATCAGGTCCGGTGACCTTCGGGTCGAGCGCCGTTGTCACCGCCCCTGCGCCGGCGAGTGGTTCGACGGCCCGCGACCGGACCCGCCTGGTGGAGTGGCCGTTCGTCGGCGCCGATCAGAACAACAGCCGCTACTCGACGCTCGACGACATCACGGCTGCCAACGTGAATCGGTTGACGATTGCGTGGCGCTGGCGGCCCGAGGAGCGTGCGCTGAAGGAGTTCGGCACGGTCCCCGGCAACTTCACGTCCACGCCGATCATGATTGACAACGTGATCTACGTGACGTCGAACTACAACCGCGTCGCGGCGCTCGACGCGGAGACCGGCGCCGTGAAGTGGGTCTACGATCCGCGCGCCTACGAGATCGGGATGCCCCTGCTGGCGGGCGGGTTCCGCCACCGCGGCGTGGCGGCGTGGAGGGACGCGCAGGACGGCAACAAGCTGCGCATCTTCCTAGCGAGCCGCTACAGGCTCTTCAGCCTCGACGCCGAAACCGGAAAGCCGGTGTCATCGTTCGGTATCGACGGCCTGGTCGACACGAGCAAGGACCTGAGCTGGCCGATCGAGTCGTCGCACTTCGAGATCAACGCCGCGCCGACGATTTACAAGGACCTCGTCATCCTCGGCAGCGCGATCGGCGACAACCTCCTGTACAAGAAGACGCCGCCCGGCGACGTGCGCGCCTACCACGCCCGCACCGGCAAGCTGGTGTGGCGGTGGTCGTCGATTCCGCAGTCGCCGACGGCGGTCGGCGCGGAGACGTGGGAGAACCAGTCGTGGCGCGACGCAGGGCAGATCGAGACCTGGCCCGGCGTAACGGTCGACGAGAAGCGGGGCCTCGTGTATCTGCCGACCGGAAACCCGGGAAACCTGTACTACGGCGGAGCGCGGCCGGGCGACAACCTGTTCGCCGAGACGCTTGATCGCGCTCGACGCGGAAACCGGCGTCAGGCGCTGGCATCACCAGCTGGTTCACCACGGAGTCTGGGACTACTCGTTGCCGACGCAGGCGATGCTGATGGACCTCGTGGTCGGCGGCCGCCGCATCGAGGCGGTCACCCAACTCACCAAGCATGGATTCGTGTTTGTGTTCGATCGCGTCACCGGGCAGCCGGTCTGGCCGATCGAGGAGCGGCCGGTGCCGCAAAGCGACGTTCCCGGCGAGCGCAGCGCCGCACGCCAGCCGTTTCCAACGCGGCCGCCTCCAGTGAGCCCGCAGGGCGTCACGCTCGACGATGCCTTCGACCTGACTCCGGAGCTGAAGGCGGCGGCCCAGCGCGAGATGCAGAAGTACCGCCTGGGGCCGATCTTCACGCCGCCGAGCCTCGAGGGTTCACTCGTCCGGCCGGGCCCGGCCGGCACCGTCAGCTGGGGCGGCGGTTCGTTCGACCCCGAGACGGGGATGCTCTACGTCAAGACGTCGATCGGCTTCGGCAATCTTCGTATGCGCAAGTACGATCCCGCGACGACGCGAAATCCGCAGGCCCGCTTCGCCGATGCCGACTGGGTCGGCTACGAGCTCGTGAACGCCAGCACGAACTTCTCGGACGGCCTCCCGCTCAGCAAGCCCCCATACGCCACGCTCGTGGCGTTCGACATGAACCGCGGGGACATCGCGTGGCAGGTCCCGTTCGGCTTCGGCGAGGATTCCATCCGGAACCATCCCGCGCTCAAGGATGTGACGCTCCCGCAGCGCCTGGGGACACCCGGTACGCCGGGCTCGATCGTCACGCGGGGCGGGCTGGTGTTCGCCGGCGGGGGAGACCAGGCGCTGTTCGCGTTCGACAAGAAGACCGGAGGAGAGGTGTGGAACGCGCGCCTGCCGCGCCGGACAACCGGCACCCCGATGACCTACCGCTCCGCGAGCGGCCGGCAGTTCGTGTTGATCGCAACGGGCTCGGGAAACGACCAGGAGCTGATCGCGTTTGCGTTGAACTGATCGGCCGAGGAGTTATCCTCCGTGCCCGTCGGTGTACGGACGGCGCACGAGCTACGCCGTGACCTCCTCCGGCAGCGCCTTCAGCTCTTCATCCGCCGACCGCCGGTGCTCGACCGGCTTGTCTGTGACGATGTGACCGTCGCGGCACGAGATGATGCGCGTGCCGTACTCCGCGATGTCGCGCTCGTGGGTGATCAGCAGGACGGTGATGCCGCGTTCCTTGTTCAGCCGCTGGAAAATCCCCATCACCTCGATGCTCGTCCGGGTATCGAGATTCCCGGTCGGCTCGTCCGCGAGGAGGATCGACGGCTGGGTGATCAGCGCGCGCGCGATTGCGACGCGCTGTTGCTGACCGCCCGACAGCTGATTCGGGTGGTGATCCGACCGCTGGCCGAGGCCGACGGCACCGAGCGCTTCCATCGCGCGCCGGTGCCGCTCAGCGGTCCTGATGCCGCCGCGATAGAGCAGCGGCAGTTCGACGTTGTCGAGCGCCGTCGTGCGCGACAGGAGGTTGAAGCCCTGGAAGACGAACCCGATCTTCTGGTTGCGGACCTCGGCGAGCTGGTCCTTCGACATGCGCGACACGTCCTGGCCGTCGAGGATGTACTGACCCGACGTCGGCCGATCGAGGCAGCCGATGATGTGCATCAGCGTCGACTTGCCTGACCCCGACGGTCCGGTGATCGCGACGAACTCGCCCGGGTTGACGTCGAGCGATACGCCGCGGAGCGCACGCACTTCCACTTCGCCGACGATGTACGTCTTGATCAGGTCTCTGACCGAGATGACCGGAGCCATGCGGGGGTGGTGCGCTATTCGAAGCGCAGGGCGTCGATCGGATCGAGGCGCGCGGCCTTTCGCGCGGGATAGAAGCCGAAAAAGACACCGGTGGCGGCTGCGAACCCGAAAGCCATGGCCACGGCGTTCGGCGGCACCCGGGCCGGCCAGCCCCCCCACCGGGACAGCCCTTCAGCCAGGCCGAAGCCAAGCGCGATGCCGATCCCTCCGCCGACGAGGCTGAGGGCGATTGCCTCGACGAGGAACTGGAGCATCACGTCGCGGCCCTTCGCGCCGATCGCCATGCGCAGGCCGATCTCGCGCGTGCGCTCGGTGACCGACACCAGCATGATGTTCATGATGCCGATGCCGCCGACGATCAGCGAGACGCCGGCAATCCCGGCAAGCAGCGTGGTCATCGTGCCCATGGCCGCCGTCCGGATGTCGGCAATCTCTTCGAGCCGTCCGCACGAAGAAGTCGTCGTCCTGTCCGGGCGTGATCTGATGGCGTGTCCGGAGCAGGATCGCAATCGAATCGGCGACGGGCGTCGTCTGCTCGGCTGATGCGCCGGAGACGAGGATCTCGCGAATCGACGTGGCGCCCATCAGCTTCTTCATCACGGTCGTGTAGGGCGCCAGGATCTGGTCGTCCATGTCCGGGCCCATGCCGCTCTGGCCCTTGGCGGCCATGACGCCGACGACCTTGAACGGCTGGTTGCGGATGCGGATAACCTGGCCGACCGGATCGGCGTCGGGTCCGAACAAGGTCTCGTTGACCGTCTTGCCCAGCACGGCGACCTTGGCGGCGCCTGCGACATCCTGCGGGCTGAAGAAGCTGCCCACCTGCAGCTGCCAGGCGCGAATCATCGGCAGGTCGACGTCAGTCCCCTGGATGCGGGTGTACCAGTTCTGATTGCCGGCGACCACCTGCGCCTGCATACCGATGCCCGCCGCCAGATACTGAACGCCAGGCACGTCCTGACGAATCGCCTCGGCATCCTCGGGCGTCAGCGCGCTTGACGTTCCCGCGCCGCCGCGCACGCCCCCCTGCGAGGAGTTGCCGGCGTTCACGGTAATCAAGTTGGTGCCGGCGCCCTTGATCTGATCCTCGATCATCGCCGTAGCGCCGTTGCCCATCGCCACCAGCGTGATCACGGCAGAGACACCGATGATCATGCCGAGCATCGTCAGGGCCGTCCGCATCTTGTTGCGGCCCAGCGCCTTGAAGGCGATCCGGAAGGTCATTACGGGTGACATGGAATTTACAATTTACAATTACGTAAATTTACAATTTCGGATTGTAAATTGCGCCCGCGCTAGCGTCCGCCGCCGCCGCCGCGATTGCCTCCGCCGGGGCCGCCGCCACGATTTCCACCAGGGCCGCCGCCGCGATCGCCGCCGCGGCCGCCCGGGCCCATGAACGGCGGGAAGCCGCCGAAGCCGGGCTGCGAGCGGACTGCTTCGGTGCCGGTGTTGATGTTCGTCACCAGCTCGATTCCTGGCTCGATATCGCCTTCAATGAGCTCGGTCAGCTGCCCGTCGCTGATTCCCAGGCGCAAGCGCACCGGGCGAAGCTCCTTGTCGGTGTGCAGCCAGACCTGCCCCCGCGTCTCGACGTGCGGCAACGGTCCAAACAGGGCGTCAATCGTCGTCGCGCTTCCGCGACCCGTGGCCGGCGCTGGCGCGGGTGGCGTGCCAGGAGCTTGTCCGCGGCGGCCGCCGAAGTTGCCGCCGTCGCCGCCCCGTCCGCGGCGCGCCATCATCTGCTCGCGCTGCTCGGGCGTCATGTTCTGCATCCGCTCAGCCATTCGCGCCGCATCGCCGCCGCGCCCCGAGGAACCTGGGTCGCGAGGTGCGATGGGCGCGACTTCTCCACCCTCACCGCTTCTCGCCCCCGGCGCACCTGGGCCCCGCGGTCCTTGCGCACCTTGTTGTGCACCGCGTTCCCCGCGTCCCTCCCGTCCAGGCTGTCCCGGTTGCGGGGGAGTGATGCCGAGCGCGGTGAACATCTCCGGCGTCGGCCTGAAGCGCAGCGCCGCGGTCGGAATGCGCACGACGTCGGTCCGCCGGGCGATCTCGACGTTGACGTTGGCCGTCATGCCTGGCTTCAGCTTGAGCTCCGGGTTGGGAACGTCGATGACGGTGGCGTACGTGACGACGTTTTGCTGAACGATCGGTTGCAACCGCACCTGGGCGACCTTGCCGATGAAGTCTTCGGCGGGGTAGGCGTCGACGCGGAATGAGACGTGCTGGCCGGGACGGATGCGGCCGACGTCCGACTCGTCGAGGTTGGCCACGACCTGCATCTTCGTCAGGTCGGCGGCCAGGATGAACAGCGTCGGCGCCGACATGCTGGCGGCGACGGTCTGGCCGACGTCCACGTTGCGCGAAATGACCAGGCCGTCGATCGGCGCCTCGATGACGGTATGCGCGAGGTTGACCTGGTTCTGGTTCAGCGACGCTTCGGCCTGGGTCACCTGGGCTTGCGACGACCGAATCTGCGCGTCGATCGAGCGGGTGTTCACTTCCGCCGTGTCGAGCTCCGACTGTGGAATGAGCTGACGGCTGCTCAACTCGCGTGCTCTGTTCAGCTTCATGCGTGCGTCGTCGAGCGTCACCTTCAGCCGCTCGAGGTCCGCCTGCGCGCGGATCAGGTTCGCGCGTGCCTGCTCAATCTGCGTCGCAAAGAGGGATGGGTCGAGGCGCGCAATGACCTGGCCCTTCCTGACGAGCGAGTTGAAGTCGGCGTGCAGCTCCTGGATCGTCCCGGACACCTGCGTGCCCACCTGGACGGTCGTGACCGCCTGCAGCGTGCCCGTGGCGCCGACCGTGTCCGCGACGTCGCCACGAGTCACCGTGGCGGTCATGACGGTCGGCTGGGGAGGCTTCCTTCCATACTTGTAGTAGCCGTAGGCGCCGCCGCCGGCGAGCGCGATGAGGACGAGCGCAACGATCGCTTTTTTCATCGCGCTTCTTCGACTTTCGCGCGCCGCCAGGGCAGGCCGATACCCTCCTCGAAGATCGTGTAGACCGTCGGCACGAGCACCAGCGTGATGGCGAGCGACGTCAAGAGGCCACCGATCACCACGCGCGCCAGCGGTACCTGCAGCTCGCTGCCTTCGCCGATGCCGAGCGACATCGGCACGAGGCCGAGCATCGTCGCCAGGGATGTCATCAGAATCGGCCGCAGCCGGGTCCGGCCCGCCTGCTCCACCGCCTCGCGCAGTGCCAGCCCGTCGCGCCGCCGCAGGATGTTCGTGTAGTCGACCAGCAGGATGCCGTTGCTGACGACGATGCCGGCCAGCATGATGATGCCGATGTAGGCCTGCATGTTGAACGACGTGCCGGTGAGCCAGAGCGAGCCGACGACGCCGAGGGCGGCTGTCGGCACAGAGAACATGATGATGAACGGATCGCGCAGCGACTCGTATTGCGAGGCCATCACCGCGTAGACGAGGATCAGCGCCAGAATCAGCACCATCTGCAGCTGTGCGAACGCCTGCGCCTGCTGCTCGACTTCCGCCCCGAACCCGACGCTGAAATCCCGGGGCAGGCTGGCGACGAGCGGCCCCATCCGGTCTTCGACCGCCTTCACCGCGTCGCTCAGGGTGACCTCCGGGTCTGCGTTCACGAAGGTGATGCGCTCCTGGTTTTTCCGCTCGATCGATACCGGTCCGACGGTGCTTTCGAGGCGCATCAGGTTTTTCGCAGGGAGCACCTGTCCCCCCGGCGTGCTGATCAGCACGTCCTCGACGTCGGTGGTGAACTGGCGTTCGTCTTCGCGCAGCCGCACGATGATCGGGAACTCCTTGCCGCCCTGGCGGAAAGTCGCGGCCTGCGTGCCGGACACGTTGGTCCGGATCGTGTTAGCGACAGTGGTCGCGCTGATGCCGAACAGCGCCGCCTTGGCTCGGTCGACACGCACCGCCAGCTCGGGACGGCCGTCGTCGCGGCCGAGGCGCGCGTCGGCGATGCCCGGCACCGTGTCGAGCAGATCCTTGGTGGCCTGGGCGACGCGCTGCGACTCCGCGATGTTCTCGCCGCGGATTTCCACGGCCAGTCGGCCACCGCCGCCGAAGCCGCCTCCGCCGCCGCCTGAGAGGAACCGGTTCATCTGGTTGTTGCCGCCGGATGCGTTCGCCCGCACGATGACGCCCGGGATCCCAGAGAGCTGACGGCGCAGGTCGAAGGCGATCTGCTCGCTCGAGCGCGTCCGCTCGTCCTTGGGCGTGAGCAGGAGCTGGATGTTGCCGCGGTTGCCGCCGCCGCCGCCGCCCGGCCCACCGCCCGGCCCGCCGAAGCCGCCGCCGCCGGCGCCGGCATTGACGATCATGTCGGTCGCCTCGGGCACGAGCTCATGCACCATCTGTTCGACCCGGTCCAGGACGGGGGACGTCACCTCGATGCGGGTGCCGCGCGGCAGCTCGATGCTCACCTGCACCTGGCCCTCGTCGGTCTGCGTCGAGAACTCGGTCGACAACTGCGGATAGATCAGCACTGCCGCCCCGATCGACGCCGCGCTCAATCCAAGCACGGTCGGCCGGTGCGCCAGCGCAAGGTGCAGGATCTTGCGATAGCCGTCGTCCATGCCTTCCAGCATCCGCTCACTCATCCCGTAGAGGCGGGCGCCAAAGCCGCTGCGCTGATCCACGGGCGGCGGGAGCACCAGCAGCCGCGAGCAGAGGACCGGCACCAGCGTCACGGCGACGAAGAGCGACATCGCCAGCGAGAACACGACGACGATCGACAGCTGGCGGAACATGACGCTCGACACGCCCTCGAGGAACAGGAGCGGGACGAAGACCGCGATGTGCGTGAGGATCGACGCGAGAATCGCCGACCAGACCTCTTCGCTGCCGTCGATCGACGCCTGCATCCGGTCCTTGCCGTGGTGCTCCATGTGGCGGAACGAGTTCTCGAGCACCACGATCGCCGCGTCGACGACCATGCCGACGCCGAGCGCCAGGCCGCCGAAGGTCATCGTGTTCAGGGTCAGGCCGCCGAAGTAGAGCAATGCGAAGGTCCCGACCACCGAAATCGGAATCGCGGTGCAGACGATCAGAGTCGACCGGAAGTTGCGCAGGAAGAGGAAGATGATGCCGATCACCAACACCGAGCCGATCATCACGTGTTCCTGCACGGCGCTGATCGAGCGCTCGATGAACTTGGCGCTGTCGTCGAGCAGGGCGAGGCGCACGCCGGGCACTTCGCGATTGATGCGCTCGAGCTCGCGGCGCACGCCTTCGGCAATCTGCACGGTGTTGGTGCCCGACTGCTTCGTCACCTGCATGCGGACGGCGGGCCGGCCGTTGATGCGCAGGATCGACCGGTTGTCCTCGGTCGTATCCTTCACCTCGGCGATGTCCTTGAGGTAGACCGGTACGCCGGTGCGCGTCATCACGACGATGTTGGCGATCTGCTCCAGCGTTTCGAACTGTCCCTGGCTGCGCAGCAGGTAGGCGCGGTCGCCCTGGTAGATCTCGCCGATCGGCACGTTCTGGTTCTCGGTCCGCAGCACGCTCACGACCCGGTCGACCGACAGGTCAAGGGCCGTGATCTTCTCGCGCGACAGCTCGACGTGGATCTGGCGCCGGAGGCCGCCGTTCACCGTGACCGCCGCGACACCGGGCGTGCGCTCGAGGCGCGGCGACAGCACCTGCTCGGCGAGCTCGCGCAGTTCGACGCGGTCGAGCGTGCCGTCGGAGCTCTCGACGCCGAGGCCCATGATCGGGGCGGAGTTGGAGTCGAACTTCTGAATCTGCGGCGGGTCGGCGTCCTCTGGCAGGCGGCCTCGCACGCGATCGATGCGCGTCCGGATCTCGTCCATCGCTTCGTTGAGGTCGTGGCCCCAGGTGAAGTTCAGGCGGACCTGCGAATTGCCCTCGTTGGACGAGGAGTTCATCTGCTCGAGGCCGGAGACCGCGCTCAACTGCTGCTCCAGCGGCCGGGTGATCAGCTCCTCGATCTCCTGCGGACCGGCGCCCGTGTAGTTCACGCGCACGGTGATCGTGGGCTGTGAAATATCGGGCAGCAGGTCGACCGGCAGCCGGACCAGGGAGATGCCGCCAATCAGGATGATGATGGCGCTGATCATCGTCATCATCACCGGTCGCTGGATGGCAAAACGCGGGATGCTCATGCTCGCTCCTGAGGTGTTAGTCGCCGGTGCTCGGTCGTAGTGGCGCACCCTCGCGCGCTGGCTGTGGCTGTGGCTGTGGCGGTGACGGGGCGCCCTCTGGCGCGCCGCCGCGTTCTCCGCCGGGACCGCCGCGTCCGCGTCCGCCGCGCCCGCCACGACCACTGCCCTGGCCGCCGCCCGCGTTCTGCGGCGACTGGCCTGGCAGGACGATGCGATCGCCTTCTCGCAGCGCTCCGGCCCCGGTGGTGATGATCTTCTCGCCTTCGCTCAGGCCCGACGACACCTCGATGAGTTCCGCCGTCGATACGCCCGGCTCGATCGGCCGGAACGTCGCCAGGTTGCCCTCCGCCGGGAGGAAGACGCCGCGCTTGCCGCCAATGTCGACGACCGCGCTCGTCGGGACGACCAGCGTTTTCTCGCGCTTGTCGACCGTGAAGTTGACCTTGGCGTACATGCCGGGCTTCAGCTGGCCGTTCGGATTCGGGATCTCGATCTCGATCTGCGCGGTTCGCGTCGCGGGATCGAGAATCGGCGCCATGTGCCCGACGCGTCCGTTGAACTTCTGTCCAGGATACGCGTCGACCTCGACGTCGGCGGCGAGACCGACCTGGATGCGCCGCAGGTCGCGCTCGACCACGTTGGTGACCAGCCGGACCGTGCTGATGTCGACGAGCGACAGGAACGCGGAGTTGGGCGTCACCCACGCGCCGGGGTCGAGCTCGCGGGAGGCGACAAACCCGTTCACCGGCGAGGTGATCGTGGTGTTCGACAGGTTGATCTTGAGCTCGTCGAGCCGGGACCTCGCCGCCAGCAGCTGCGCCTGCGCCAGGTCGACCTGCGCTTCGGCGGCCTGATAGCGCGCTTCGGTGTCGTCGTAGGTCTGGCGCGAGATGAGCTGCCGTTCGTACAGGTTGCGGTTGCGATCGCGGTTGACCTCGGCCAGCTTGAGGTCGGCGTCGCGCTGGCGAATGGTCGCCTGCCCGACGGCGAAGGACGCCTCGGCCTGCTTGAGCTGCTCCAGCAGCTCGCGATCTTCAACCTTGGCGATCTGCTGCCCGCGCACCACACGATCGCCCAGCCGGACGGCGACCGATTCCAGCCGGCCGCTCACCTTGGGCGTTGCCGCAACGGTTTGCGCGCCAATCAGGTTGCCGACGACCTGGATCTGCAGCGAGACGTCACCGCGTTTGACCGTCGCAAGATCCACCGTCATCGGCGCGCGCGGGCCGCCGCCGAACCCGGGGCCGCCAAATCCGCCCGGTCCGCCGAAGCCCCCGCCCCCACCGAAGTTCCCGCCACCGCCGCGCCCGCTGTTGCCGCCCGACGGAGCGTTGGCCGCGCCTTCGACGGCCTCGCCGTCACGCATATAGTACGCAGCGGCCCCGGCACCCACCGCAGCCACCACCACCAGACCAATAATCGAACGTTTCATGGATGATCCAGTTCTCTCGACTTGCCCATCGACTCGACTACCGACTACCGACTACCGACTACTGACTAGAATCCGCCGCCGCCCCCGCCGCCGGCCGCGATCACCGTGATGTTCGCGTTCGACAGCGTGGTCTGCTGCAGGCGCTCGAACTCGACCAGCGCCTTCCGGTAGTTGAGAATCGCCCGAAGCTCGCTGTTCCGCGCGTCGTTCAGGTCGCGCTGGGCCTGGACGACGAAGTAGTTCGTGGACATGCCGACCTCGAACTTGCTCTGCTCGGCCTCGAGACGCCGCTGCGACAGCTCACGAGCCACCTGGGCGGCCAGGACCGACTCGGATGTGTTTCGAACCTGGATCGCCGAGTTCGTCACGTCATTCGCAACGTTGAGCTCCAACTGGCGCAGCTGCGCTTGAATCTGGCTCAATTGCACGCGCGCCCGTGCGACCGCGGCTTCCTGCGAGCTGAGTCCCAGCGGATAGGACAGGTTGAGCTGCGCCGTCCAGCGCGGATATCGATTGTCGAACAACGTCGACAGCGCCTGTGACATGCCACCGGGCACCGTCTCGGTGATCTGGCTGCCGAGGGCGTTGTTGTTCGAGCGGACCAGGTACGGGCCGCCGACGCCCTGCACGCCGTAGTTCACCTGCAGGTCGACGATCGGGAGCGTCTGGTTGCGCAGAAAGCCAAGTGTCGTGGTGTTGTTCTCGACGTTCTTCCTGGCGATCTCGAGATCGGTGCGCTGGCTCAGGGCGGCTCGAATCGCTGTTTCAGTGTCGACCTGTTCCGGCTGGAAATCCGGGCGATCCACCGGGTCGAGCGTCGCCGCCCAGTTCGGATCCTCCGTGCCGGAGACAATCAGGCGCTTCAGGGCCAGTTCGGCGGTTCGTCGGGCGTTTTCGGCGGTCACCAGACCCTGGCGGCGCGTTGCCTGCTCGGCCTGCGCCTGCACGACGTCGATCGGGGCCATCGTGCCGACTTCGACGCGGATCTGGTTGTCCTGCACGAGTTTGCTTGCCAGATCGAACGACTGGCGCGCGACCTCCACGGCCTGCGTCGTGAAGACGTAATCCCAGTAGGCGTTGCGCACGTTCGACACGAGGTTGGTCATCGAGGCGCGCAGCTGCACGTCCGAGATCTCGCGGTTCACCTGCGAGACGATCAGCTGGCGCCGCTGCGTGTCGATCCTGAAGTCGCGCAACAGCGGCTGCGTATACGCGAATGTCCACAACGAGTTGAACTGCGGATTGTAGAACGCGTTATTCGAGTTGGTCGCCTGCCGGCTGTTGTTGAGCGTCGCTGTGGCGACGCCGCCACCGTAATTGAAGTTCTTCGTCAAACCGGCGTTGTAAGTAGACGTCCGGTTGGTCACGCCGCCGCCGCCCTGCGACAGCTGCAGCTGGCTCGTCGGCGCATTTATGTTCTGGTTCTGGCCGAGCGTCGACGTCAGCGTCGGCCCGTAAAAGGTCTTCGCGGTCGCGACGGCAATGTCCTGCAGCTGGGGGTTCAAGCGCTGCACGGCGATATCGAGATTGCGCTCGAGCGCGAACCGCACCGCGTCGTCCAGGGTCATGGCTATCGTCGGCCCTTGACCAGGCACCAGCACCGGCGACGGCACCGGCGCCTGTTCCGCGGCCTTTGCGCTTTCGCGGATCAGCTCCTTGA
Source organism: uncultured Acidobacteriota bacterium (assembly GCA_963825245.1). GTDB lineage: Bacteria > Acidobacteriota > Vicinamibacteria > Vicinamibacterales > CAVVIG01 > CAVREM01. Next base: position 878,962 of record CAWGSJ010000001.1, on the reverse strand, counting down.
TGCGCGCTTCGGAGATTTGTGCAGCCGCCGGACTCGCACCGGCGACGAACGCGACGACCACGGCTGTGCAGCCGATCAACTGACACTGTTTCATTGCTCTCCTCTGTAGCTCCTCCACCCGTTATTTCGGGCGGCGTTGTGAGTCGGATGGGGCAGGCTTGCCCTGGGGGCTCGCTCCCGGGCTGGCCGCCGGGCGGCTACCCGACGACGCGGCCCATTCCTTGGACAGCTGATCGAAGCGCGTCCGCTGCTCGCGCGTGAGCACGCGGTACATCCGCAACAGCATCAGCGACCGGGTCTTGTTGCCGTTGGCGCGCGCCATCTCGACGCGATCGATCTGTTGCGCGAGGCTGGCTTCGTCCATGCGCTCGTCCTGAATCATCCGCGACAGCTTGGCTTCGAGCCGCTCGAGCTCCTCGCGGTCCTGGCGCAGTTCGGGCATCGTGGTTTCAAAAATGGCGTTCAAACGCGCGCGCTGTTCGGCGGTCAGACCGAGGTCTTTGACGATCGATTCGTTTCGCCACCAGCCGCGCGGCGCCGTCTGTTGGCTCGACTCAGCCCCCGAGCACGACCGTCAAGCTGAGCAGAACTCCGGCCGCCGTCGGGTGGCAGATTCGCGACAGCATCATGCGTAAACCTCTGAAATAGCTGTTCTTGAAGGGAATACGATGCGCCTGCCGGTTGTGTTTATCCGCCGCAGATTTTTCACAGCTTTTGCCGGGAACCGGTCTTCACAGGCAGCCGGGCCGGACAGGAGACAAAGGGAAAATTCTAGCAGAGCATGCTGAGAAAGCGCAGTTTTCTGCTGGCATCCCGGTTGCGTTGGGCTGGGCTGTGCGAGTGATCTTTGCCGCGTGGCTCGTCCTGGCGTTCCTGCTGCTGGGTCTCGGCCGGCTGACCACGGCCGGAGACCGGGAGCCGGCGCCCAAGCGCTTGACGGCCCAGCGCTAGGCGCAGAATCCGGCCAGTTTTTCGACGACGGCGCCCACCAGGTTGTCCGGAGTGGACGCGCCGGCCGTCAGACCCACCGTCACGGGCCCCGCCGGCAGCCAGCCAGACGTAGGCGTTTCCTCCTTGCTACGCGTCGGCCTGTGCCGGATGGTCTCGGCCGACACCAGGCATCCCGGGTCGGCAATGTGAAAGGTTGGGCACCGCTCGGCGCAGATGCGCGCCAAATTGCAGGTGTTGCTGCTGTTATAGCCCCCGATGACGATCATCAGGTCGGGCGGCGCCTCGGCCAGCATCGCGACGACCGCGTCCTGGCGGTCCTGGGTCGCGCTGCAGATCGTGTCGAAGGCCTGAAAGTGGTCGGTCAGCGCGGCCGGCCCATAACGCTCGACGACGGCGGCCTTGAGCATCTCGCCAATGGCGAGCGACTCCGACATCAGCATCGTCGTCTGGTTGGCCAGGCCAATCCGGCACAGGTCGCGATCGGGGTCGAACCCAACCGACGCCGCCCCGCCAAAGCGCCCGAGAAACGCCTCGCTGTCGCCACGCCCGCGGATGTAGTCGCACACCAGGGCGGTTTCGCGATCGTCGAGGACCACGAGGTAGCGCCCGCCGTAACTCACCGCGTGGGATGCCGTGGCCTGTGTCTCTTCGTGCCAGACCTTGCCGTGAATGACCGAGGTGTAGCCGCCCTCGGCGTAGCGCCGGACGTTCTTCCACACGTTGAGGACCGATCCGCACGTCGTATCGATGAGCGTGCACCCTCGCTGTTCGAGCTGCTGCAGCATGGCGACCGTCACTCCGAATGCCGGGAGGATGACGACGTCGTGCTGGCCGAGCTGCTCGATCGAGGCGCCGGGATCGGTGAGAAACCCGATGCCCATCGCGCGCAGCTGATCGTTGACGTGAGGGTTGTGAATGATTTCGCCGGTGAGGAACACGGCGCGATCCGGGAAGCGCCGCCGCGTTTGATACGCGTAGTCGACCGCGCGATCGACCCCGTAGCAGAAGCCGAATTCGCGCGCGAGCCGGACGGTCAGCCGGCCGGACCGGTAGGTGAAGTCGTCGGCCTTGATGCGATCGACCAGGTTGCTGTGGTAGCTGTCGGCCAGCATGCCGGCGACGGCATGCTTCAGGTCGAGGCCCTTCCTGAAAATGACGCTGGTGACCCCGTCAGCGGGCATCGAACACGATTTCGCGTACGTGCGGCGTCAGGAAGTCCAGCGTCATCAGCTCCGGAGTCCGCGGACCACCGAGCGCCCGTTCCAGCTCCGAGAGGAAGGCGTCGGTATCGATGGCGACCGGCGGTGCGCCGGTGCCCGCCGTTGACTGGACAGCCGCCGGGGCCGGTACGGCGCGCACGACCGCAAATTGCGGCGCGTGGTTGCGCGCGTCGTAGAACATGCCCACTCCCACACCCACGATCAGGCACGCCGCCGCGGCGGTCGCCGCCCACGGCGAGACGCGAAGCCTCACGCCTTTTGCCATCTGCTGCGTGACGAGCCGGCCCGGGAACGTGATGACGCGCGCGGCATGGCCGAGGTGCTCGACGCGGCGCAGGATCGCATGCCGCTGCGTTTCGAGCCAGTCGGCCGGGTAGAGTGCGTCCGTGTCGGCATCAGCTTCGGTGCGGAGAGCGTCCATGAACCGCGACAGGTCGGCATACCGATCCCCGCATTCGAGGCAGTCGGCGAGATGCTCGGCCGTTCGCGGATCGAGCGGCTCACCGGCACGCTCGGCCGTATAACACTCGAACAGATGATCTTCGGCGAGATGGTGTGGACGACCCATCACGGCTTTCCTCCCAACAGTCCGCGGAGCTTTCGAGCCGCGCGGAACAGGTGGACGCGCACCGTCGATTCATTCAGGCCCGTAATTGCACTCACTTCGCGCGGCGTGCAGTCGCCGTAGTGACACAACATGAAAACCGTCCGCTGCCGACCGTCGAGCCGATCGATCGCCGCTGCGATCTTCGCGCGACGCTCCCGCGCGAGCAACCGCGCTTCCGGGTCCAGCGCCGGAGTGCCGCCGAGCGTCGACCGTGCGTTTTCAGGGCGCGCGTCGTCGGCGGGCGCAAACCAGCGTTCGCGGCGCGAGCGCGCCTTGCGCCGATCCAGGCATCCGTTGATGAGGATGCGAGTGAACCACACCTCGAACGGCCACGCTTCGCGGTAGGATCCGATGTGGGCAAACACCTTGACGAACGCGTCCTGGACCGCCTCGTCGGCGTCCGCGCTGTCGCGGAGGTACTGATACGCAATGCGGAGGGCGCGCCGCTGATGTCGGGCCACGAGCTCCGCAAACCGATCGCGGGCCTCGTCGACCGCCCCGCGCTCGAGCAGGCCGCGGATTTCGACCGCGAGCGCCGTGTCCTCGGAACTGGGTGGCGCGGCCGGCCGCCGGACTCCCTGTCCTGGCGCCACTCGGCTGGCGGGACCGGGTCCCTCGGCCTCTCCCCCGGTCCTGCTGGCAGGGGGGTCGGCACGTCGCGTGGTGCGGTCATTCATAAAGAAACTACGCTGTGGCGGCCGAAACCGTTTACAGTTTACTCCATAGGCCCCTGCATTTGTTTGACTTCCGCGGATCCGGCCGCCTACGATCGGTGACTCGATGAGCAGCGGCGTTCAGCGGGGGCGAACGTTGGAGGCGGCGGGCCTCAAGGGTGCGACGCCCCGCTGGAACCTCTCCCCGGCAGCGCTGTACGAGGAGGCGGTGCGGCGTGGGGAAGGGCAGATTGCGGCGCACGGTCCGCTCGTCTGCCGCACCGGGCAACATACCGGACGGTCTCCCAACGACAAGTTCATCGTTCGTGATCCGGATGCGGACCGCAACATCGCGTGGGGCGGCGTCAACCGCCCCATGTCCGAGGCACACTTCAGCACGCTTCGGCACGATCTGATCGGGTCATTGGATGGGACGGAGCTCTTCGTCCAGGATTGCTATGCAGGCGCCGACGCAGTGTACCGCCTTCCGATCCGCGTCATCACACAGTACGCCTGGCACAACCTCTTCGCGCGCAACCTCTTCATCGCCGGCGCCGGCAGGGACACGGCGCACGCGCCCGAGTTCACGATCATCGACGCGCCCGGGTTCCGGGCCACACCGTCCCGGCACGGATCGGCATCGGAGGTCGTGATTGCCCTGAGCTTCGCGGAGCGCCTCGTGCTCATCGGCGGCACGAGTTACGCCGGCGAAATCAAGAAGTCGGTCTTCACGATTCTGAACTACCTCCTGCCGCTCCGCGACGTCCTGTCGATGCACTGCTCGGCGAACATCGGACCGGCCGGAGACGTCGCGTTGTTCTTCGGGTTGTCGGGCACCGGCAAGACGACCCTCTCGAGCGACCCGGAGCGGCGGTTGATTGGCGACGACGAGCACGGCTGGAGCGATCGCGGCGTGTTCAACTTCGAAGGCGGATGCTACGCCAAGACGATCCGGTTGTCCCCCGAGGCTGAGCCTCAGATCTTCGCGACCACCCGCCGCTTCGGGACGGTCCTGGAGAACGTGGTCGTCGACGAGGTGAGCCGGGAGCTCGACCTGAACGCGGATTGCTTTACCGAGAACACACGCGCCGCGTACCCGATCTCGTTCATCGACAACGCCGAGCCTTCAGGACAGGGCGGACACCCGACCAACATCATCATGTTGACGGCCGACGCGTTCGGCGTGCTGCCACCCATCTCACGGCTGACCTCGGAAGGCGCGATGTACCACTTTCTCTCCGGTTATACCGCCAAGGTGGCCGGCACCGAGAAAGGGGTCACCGAACCGCGCGCGACGTTCAGCACCTGCTTCGGCGCGCCGTTCCTGCCGCTCGCGCCGAGCCGCTATGCCGGCATGCTCGGCGAACGGATCGCGCGGCACCGCGCCCGCGTCTGGCTGGTCAACACGGGGTGGAGCGGCGGTCCTTCCGGTGTCGGGTCGCGCATGCCGATCCGTTTTACGCGGGCGATGATCCGCGCAGCTCTAGCCGGCGATCTCGACGCCGTCCCGTACGAGACCGATCCGGTGTTCAACGTCGCTGTGCCCGCGAGCTGTCCGGGCGTGCCGCCAGAGATCCTCAAGCCGCGCGCCACGTGGAGCGACCTAGCGGCCTATGATCAGCAGGCGGCGCGGCTCGCGCAGATGTTCGCCGCCAACTTCACGGTCTTCGAGAGCGGCGTGTCCGCGGCCGTCCGTGCTGCCGGGCCTTGTTCACAGACGTGATCGCCTACGAGCCAGTCATCGGCCTGGAAATCCACGCCCAGCTCCTCACCGCTTCCAAGATTTTCTGCAGCTGCAGCACCGCATTCGGCGCGCCTCCGAACACGCACGTCTGCCCCGTCTGCCTGGGTTTTCCTGGAGCGCTCCCGGTCCTCAATCGGATGGCCGTCGAGCTCGGCGTCCGCGCGGGTCTGGCGCTCGGCTGCCGCATCAACGAGCTGTCGATCTTCGCGCGCAAGAACTACTTCTATCCCGATCTGCCGAAGGGCTATCAGATCTCGCAGTACGAACGGCCGCTGGCGAGCCAGGGGGCGCTCGAGTTCGAGACCGGCGGCGGGGCCAGGCGCGTGGGCATCACCCGCGTCCACCTCGAGGAAGACGCCGGCAAGTCGCTGCACGAGGGCTTCGTCGATTCCGACCGCAAGACCTACGTCGACTACAACCGCAGCGGCACGCCGCTCATCGAGATCGTGTCGGAGCCCGACTTGCGGTCGGCGGCCGACGCCGCCGAATTCTTCGCACGGCTGCGCGCGATTCTCGTCTGGCTTGGCGTCAACGACGGCAACATGGAGGAGGGAAGCCTGCGCTGCGACGCGAACGTCTCGGTGCGCCCGGCTGGGACGGATGCGCTCGGGACCAAGGCCGAAGTCAAGAACCTGAACTCGTTCCGCTTCCTGCAGAAGGCGCTCGAGCACGAGATCGAGCGGCAGATCGAGGTGCTGCAGAGCGGCGGGCGGATCACGCAGGAAACACGGCTCTGGGACGCTGCGGCGGGGGTCACCGTCTCGATGCGCAGCAAGGAAGAAGCGCACGACTACCGGTACTTTCCCGAACCCGATTTGCCGCCGGTGGCGGTCGCCGAATCCACCGTGACGGCCATCCGTGCGGCGATGCCAGAACTTCCGGATGCGCCGCCGGCGGCGGTTCATGGCGTCGCTCGGGTTGCCCGACTACGACGCCGCCCAGCTCACGCAGTCGCGGATGGTCGCAGAGTTCTTCGAACGAACGGTTGCCGCCGGCGCGCCGCCCAAGGCCGCCAGCAACTGGATGATGGGCGAGCTCGCGCGCGCGTTGAAGGAGCGCGGCCGCGATATCTCGGACTCGCCCGTGACGCCGGAACAGCTCGCGGGCCTGCTCGCACTCGTCGAGGGCGGAACGATCAGCGGCGCGATCGCGAAAGACGTGTTCGACAGGATGCTCGGCACCGGCCGAACGGCAGCGGAGATCGTGGCCGCGGAAGGGCTCTCGCAGATTGACGACGAACAACAGATCGCGGCCCTGGTGGCCGAGGTCATCGCGGCGAACGCCGACGCCGTCGCGCAGTACCGCGCCGGACGCGCGGCGACGTTCGGCTTCCTGGTCGGACAGGTGATGAAGGCCGCGGGCGGCAAGGCGAATCCGAAGCGCGTCAACGACCTGCTGCGACGCGCGCTCGGCTAGAAGCGAGCGAGCGCGCGAGCGAGCCACGCGAACGGAGCGCGCCGACGCCGCGGCGCGCGAGAGAGTGTGTCGGGGAGTCCGAGGGGCGAAGCCCCTCGGGTAAGACACGTGTTATACTGAAGGCCTCCAAGACAAGGACACCGTGGTGCACAGGCAGCGTCTCCGGCCGGTGACTTGATAGAAGCTCATCATCTTTCGAAGCTCTACAGCCGCGGCGTCTACGCGCTGCGCGACCTCTCGCTGATCATCGACAAGGGCGAGTTTCTCTTTCTCACCGGACCGAGCGGCGCCGGGAAGTCGACGCTGCTCCGGCTGTTGCTGCGCGAGGAACTGCCGAGCGAAGGAGACCTGAAAGTCGCGGGCCGGAACCTGAAACTGCTCAGCCCCTCGCAGATCCAGAGTTACCGCCGCACCGTCGGCTTCGTCTTCCAGGACTTCCGGTTGATCCCGCGATTCACCGTGTTCCAGAACGTCGCCTTCGTGATGAAGGTGCTCGGCGTCGACGTGGCCGTGCAACAGCGCAAGACCTTCCAGGCACTGAAGTGGGTGGGCCTCCAGCACCGGATGAACGCCTACCCGGAAGAGCTGTCGGGCGGCGAGCAGCAGCGGATCGCGATCGCGCGCGCGCTCGTCAACGAGCCGCAGCTCGTCCTCGCCGACGAGCCCACCGGCAACCTCGACCCTGACCTCTCCCTCGAGATCATGAACCTCTTCCGCGAGATCAACGCGCGCGGCACGACGGTGGTTGTCGCGACGCACGATCGCGATCTCATCCGCCGCGTGGGACGGCGGACCTTGACGCTCGACCAGGGCCGTATCGTGGAGGTCGCCTGATGCGTGCGCTGCGGTATGCGTTCGACGAGGCCGTGATCGAGCCTCTGGCGCGGGCGCCGCGCCGGGCATCCTGTCGACCGTGACCATTGCGGTCGCGCTCTTCGTCCTGGGAGCGTTCCTCATCGCCACCTCGAATCTCGAGCAGCTCGGCGACGAGTGGGGACGATCGGCCGAGATGTCGGTCTACCTGGCCGACGAAGCGTCGGCGGAGCATCGGCAGGCCGTGGAAGCGCTGCTGGCGCCGGGGCCGATCGTCGCGGGGCATCAGTTCGTCTCGAAGGACGAGGCGCTGCAGCGGTTCAAGGCGACCTTCGCCGACCTGGCGGGCGCCGTCGACACAGTCGACGGGAACCCTCTGCCGGCTTCGTACGAAGTGCGCCTGCAGGCCGCGCCCGGCGCGAAGGATGCGATTGCGGAGCTGGCCGCGAAGCTCGAACACACGCCTGGTGTCTCCGACGTCCGGTACGACCGCCAATGGCTCGATCGCTTGCTGTCGGCCGTGACGCTGGTGCGGAGAATCGGGCTGCTGCTCGGTGCCTTTCTCACGATCGCGGCGGCCCTGACGGTCGCCAACGTGGTCCGCCTGGCGCTGTGGGCGAGACGTGACGAAATTGAAATCATGCACCTCGTGGGTGCGCCGCAGACGTTCATCAGCGGGCCGTTCGTGATGGAGGGCGTGCTCCAGGGCGGCATCGGAGCCCTCCTGGCCCTGGCCGCGCTGGCCCTGGCATTCCTGGCTGTTCGCGGCCGGTACCTGGTGCCGCTCGCCGAGGCCCTCAACCTGTCCGGGATCCGGTTTCTGGCACCCGAGCTCTGCCTGCTGCTGATAGCCGGCGGCACAGTGGTCGGGTGTCTCGGCGGCCTGGTGGCCGCGAGGACTCGGGCCTAGATAAGCCGTTGACACGTCTTTTCACGCGGCACTACACTGGGTCGGTAGCGCACAATTCAACCCGAGGATCTGCATGCCACGCTTCGTCAGTGTTTCGAGGCCGATCAGCGCGCAGCACCCGCTCACCGAGTTTTACCGGGAAGAATTCGTCAAGCACCATCGTTGCCTTCAGCATCACCGCCCGTACTTTTCCGAAACAGCCATCACCGACGTTGAAGCCGCTCTCAAACGGACCATGGGACAGCTCGAGCACCTGTGCACGCAGGACAACGCTCACGAGCTGGTCAGCGCGCTCCTCAAGAAGTTCGACGTGGTGACCGGACTCTCGAACTGGTCCGACCCGAAGCACTCGCACTGACGCGTTCGCCCGCCAACCTCCGCTCCGATCTCCTGTCGATTATCCAGGCCGGTCTTCGTGCGGTCGATTCCGGGGCGCTCGTCGATCGTGCGCTTCGACAGCGCGGATTTGAGGCCCATCAGCGGACCTGAAGGTCCGCACTACAACTGTCTCGCCGTCGGCAAGGCGGCGCGGGGCATGGCCGCCGCCGCCGCTCGCCGCCTGGGCTCGCGCATCCGCGATGGCCTGATCATCACGACAGAGTCTGGCGACGGACCATTTCCGGTGGTGGTGGGGAGCCATCCCGCTTCCGACTGACGCGAGCGAGGAAGCCGGCCGCCTCGCCTTGAGGCTCGCGCGATCGACACGGGCTGGCGAGGTGCTGATCGTGCTGCTGTCGGGAGGCGCCTCCGCACTGATGGCGGTTCCCACTGAAGGCGTGACGCTCGCGGACAAGGCGCGGACGACCGACCTGCTGCTGAAGAACGGCGCCTCGATCGCCGCGCTCAACAGCGTCCGCAAGCATTTGTCCCGGATCAAGGGAGGCCGCCTCGCGGAGGCCACCACGGCACCAACGCTGACGCTGGCGATTTCCGACGTCGTCGGCGACGACTTGAGCGTCATCGGATCGGGCCCGACGGTTGCCGATGGCAGTACCTTCGCCGACGCGCTCGACGCACTTGATGCGCACGGCGGGACGAGACCTGTTCCCGCCTTCGGTCGTCTTGCATCTCACCGCCGGCGTGCGCGGCGGAGATCCCTGAGACGCCCAAGCCGGCCCGCAGCCTGTCAGGCACCGCGCGAGTCATCGGCAGCCGGCACGAGGCCATGGCTGGCGCCGCCGGCGGAAGCTCGCGCCCGCGGATACCAGGTGCGCGTGGCCGAGGCCGCGGTCGTCGGCGAAGCCCGGACCGCCGCGCAGACATGCGTCGCGGCCGCGGCGGGTCTGGCGGGCGGACGTTCCGGTCTGCCTGATTTCGAGCGGCGAAACGACGGTGCACGTGAGGGGACGCGGACGCGGCGGACGCAACCAGGAATTCGCGCTCGCGGCGGTCGACCTGATGAGTCGCCTTCCGGCGGCCGCACTGGCGAGCGTTGGCACCGATGGCGTCGATGGTCCGACCGACGCCGCGGGTGCCCTCGTCGATTCATCCACGGCCGCCCGGGCGCAGGCGGCGGGCCTCTCAGTGCCACGATTTCTCGGGGACAATGATGCCCACACATTTTTCGAGGCGCTCGGCGACCTCATCCACACCGGGCCGACCGGCACCAACGTCGGCGACCTGCAAGTAATTCTGCTAGCCTGAATTTCCAAATGTTGTCACGCGACCAAATCCTCGCGTCGATGCGCGAGCGGGTGCACCATCCCGCCGGCATCCGCGAGCTCCTGCAACTGCTCAAGGTGCCCCGCGACGAGCGCGCCGCCTTCAAACGCCACGTGAATGCGCTCGTCGCCTCCGGCGATCTGATCCAGATTCGCGGCCAGCGCTTCGGCCTTCCCGAAAAGATGGACTTGTATGTTGGCCGGCTGCAGACGCATCCGGCTGGATACGGGTTCGTCGTCCCCGAGCGTCCGCTCGACGGCGGCGGCGACATCTACATTTCGGGGCCCCTCATGAACGAGGCGATGCACGGCGACCGCGTGGTCGCGCGTATCGAGCGGGTCAAGGAAGACCGGAGAGTCGAGGGCCGGATCATCCGGATCCTCGAGCGCAGCAACACCTGGATCGTCGGGCGCTACGACCGTGGCGAGGACGGCATGGGCTATGTCGTGCCGTTCGATCGCCGCGTCCTGATGGACATCTTCGTGCCGCCCGGCCAGGAGGGCGGAGCGTCGCCGGGCGAGATGGTCCTCGTCGAGCTCACCCGGTGGCCGACGTCGACGCGAGGCGCCATCGGACGGGTCGCCGAAGTGCTCGGCGACATCGACGCGCCGGGCGTCGACACCGAGATCATCATCCGCAAGTACGGCATTCCCGACGCGCATTCCCCGGAGGCGATTGGCGAAGCGGTGCAGCTGGGGGAGACGGTCGCCGAGCGGGATATCCGCGGCCGCACCGACTTCCGTGACGTGGTGACGGTGACGATCGACGGCGAGCACGCGCGCGACTTCGACGATGCGATCACCATCGAGAAGCTGCCGAACGGCCACTTCTGGCTCGGCGTGCACATCGCCGACGTCTCGCACTATGTGCAGGAGGGCAGCGCGCTCGATCGCGAGGGCTACGAGCGCGCCACGTCGGTGTATTTTCCTGAGCGCGCCGTGCACATGTTTCCCTCGGAGCTCGCCACCGGCCTGTGCAGTTTGAATCCGCGCGTCGATCGCCTGGTGCAGTCGTGCCTGATGGAGGTGGATCGGCGCGGGACGGTTGTTCGCTACGAATTCCACGACGGGGTGATCAACAGCAACGAGCGAATGACCTATACGGCGGTCAACGGCATTCTCACCGATCGTGATCCGGAGCTGCTGCAGCGCTACGCGCCGCTGGTGCCGACGTTCGAGCTGATGCGCGACCTCTTCCACGTTCTGCACGACGCTCGCCGGCGGCGCGGCTCGATCGACTTCGACTTGAACGAGGCCCAACTGGTCATGGACGATCAGGGCAGCGTCGAGAACATCATCGCCCTCCAGCGGAACGTCGCGCACCGCCTGATCGAGGAATTCATGCTCCTCGCGAACGAGACGGTCGCGTCGTATCTCGAGGCGCAGGAGGCGCCGGCGCTGTACCGAGTGCACGAAGAGCCGGACGTCCTCAAGGTGGCCAAGTTCGAGGACTTCATCACCGGATTCGGCTACAGCCTCGGCGCGCCCCTCACGACGCTCCGCCCCAGGCATTTCCAGAAGCTCCTCGAGCGCATCCACGGCAAACCCGAGGAGAAGCCGGTGGCGTTCCTGATGCTTCGCACCATGCAGAAGGCGCGTTACGCGCCGGAGAACCTGGGCCACTTCGGGCTTGCCGCGTCCAGCTACACCCATTTCACGTCGCCGATCCGGCGGTACCCGGACCTGGTCGTCCATCGCGCGCTGCGCGCGGCGCGGCACGGCGCCTTCGACGAGGAGACCCAGGAGCAGTGGCGGGAGGATCTTCCCGAGGTGGCCCGCCACACGTCCGAGATGGAGCGCCGTGCCGACGACGCCGAGCGCGAGCTGCTGCAGTGGAAGAAGGTGAAGTTCATGGCCGACAAGGTCGGTGACGAGTTCGAGGGCTACGTCACCGGCGTCGCGGCGTTCGGCCTGTTCGTCGAGTTGATCGAGCATTTTGTCGAGGGGCTCGTGCACGTGTCGACGATGGCCGACGACTACTACCGGTACGTGGAGACCGCCCACTTGCTTCGCGGCGAGAACACCCAGAAGGTCTACCGGCTTGGCGACAAGGTCAAGGTGCAGGTCGTGCGCGTCAACATGGAAGTGCGGCAGATCGACCTCGGGCTCGTCGATATCCTCGAGCGGGTCCGCGACGGCGAGCGCGGTCCGCGCCGATCGAAGGCGCGGCCCAAGCACGAGCAGCCCCGCAAGCGGAAAGGACGGCCGGGGAAGCATGAACGCGGCCGGCGGAAGCCCGGCCGGCGATGAAGTCCGTGGTCGTTGGAACGGCGGGGCACATCGATCACGGGAAGAGTGCGCTGGTGCAGGCGCTGACCGGCACCGATCCCGATCGGCTCAAGGAAGAGAAGGCGCGCGGGATCACGATCGACCTGGGCTTCGCGCATACCGAGCTCGGCGACGTCAAGGCGGCGTTTGTCGACGTCCCCGGCCACGAACGGTTCGTCAAGAACATGCTGGCGGGCGTCGGCGGCATCGACCTGGTGCTGCTCGTCGTGGCCGCGGACGAGTCGGTGATGCCGCAGACCCGCGAACACTTCGATATCTGCAAGCTGCTCCAGATTCCAGCCGGTGTGATTGTCCTGACCAAGTCCGATCTCGCGGACGCCGAAACCCGCGAGCTCGCGGCGATCGAAGTTCGCGAGCTGGTGGCCGGATCGTTTCTCGAGGGTGCGCCGATGGTGACGGTCTCGGCGCGGACCGGCGAGGGGCTCGACGACCTGCGGCGGGAGCTTCGAAGGGCAGCCGCGGCGGTGAAAGGTCGTTCTGCCGAAGGGCCCGCGCGCCTTCCGATCGATCGCGTGTTCTCGGTCCGCGGGATTCGGGACCGTCGTGACCGGGACGCTGGTGTCCGGCCGGATTCGCTCCGAGGATCGCCTGGCCGTCCTGCCATCGGCGTCGAGCGGACGGCCGGTCGGCGGTGCGTGGAGTCCAGGTGCACGGCAGCCGGAGAGAAGAGGCGATTGCCGGACAGCGTGCGGCGGTCAACCTCGCGAACCTCGAGGTTGGCGATCTCGCGCGCGGGCAGGAGCTCGTCACGCCGGGGGCCTTCGAAAGCACGGCGCTCGCGGACGCGAGTCTCGAGCTGCTGCCTGGCGCCCGTCCGCTGCGACACGGCGCGCGCGTCCGCTTCCACCAGGGCACCGCGGAGATCATCGGCCGCGTGGCCGTGATCGGCCCGGGCAGCAGCGGAGCGGCCCCGGCGATCGCTCCCGGCGCACGCGGATTCGTCCGCCTCCGGCTCGAGCGGCCGGCTGTGCTGACCAGGCACGACCGGTACATCCTGCGCGCGTACTCGCCGCCGATGACGATCGCGGGCGGCGAAATTCTCGATCCGGCGCCGCCGCGCGCGGCGATTCGAACCCCGGCCGCGCTGGAGCGATCGCGTGAGCTGGCGGCGGGCGGCGACGGAGACGTCGTGGCGATTTCGCGAATGATCGAGGAGGCGGGCCGGCGGGCGTTCCCGCTGGAGGCGCTCGTCTCACGGGCGGGTGTGCCGCCGCAGGACGTCGACGGCCGCGCCGCGGCGCTGGTCGCGACGAAACGCATCGACCGCGTGTCCGACATCCTCGTGTCGCGCCGCGCGGTCGACGACTTGAAGACGTCGCTCGTCGAGATGCTGACGGCGCACCACCGCGCGCAGCCGCTATCCGAGGGCGTCTCCGCGTGAGGAGGCGCGTGAGCGCTTGTTCCGGCGAGGCCACCCCGCCGTGTTCGAGCACGTCGTCGACGACCTCGTGCGTTCGGGAACTGTTGCCGGCCGCGACCGCCTGTCGCTGGCGCGCCATCACGTCGCGCTGTCGCCTGGCGAGGAGCAGGCGCGCGACGCGATCGAATCGTCGCTCCGCGGCGGCGGACTGACGCCGCCCGACCTCGCGGCGATCGTCGCGCAGCACCACCTGGCCGCGGCGGTTGCCGAACGCGTGGTGCACGTGCTGGTGAAGCAGAAGCGGTTGGTCCGAATCGAGACGCTGATCTTTCACGAGGAGGTGCTGCGGTCGCTCAAGAACCGGATTTTCGCGCTGAAAGCCGGCGGTGAATCCAGGATCGACGTCGCGATGTTCAAGGAGCGGTTTGGCGTGACGCGGAAGTTCGCCATCCCCCTCCTGGAGTACCTCGACCGGGAACGCCTGACCAGGAGGGTCGGGGAGTCGCGGGTGATCCTATGACTTGTGGTCGGCGGTCTCGTCCTTGATCCCGTCCTTGAAGTTCTTGATCGCGCTGCCGATACCGCGCCCGAGCTGCGGGAGGCGGTTGGCCCCGAAAATGATGATCACGATCATCAGGATGATCACCAGCTCAGGCAATCCGATACGGCCCATGGGTCTTTCTCCTTGTGGCGCAATTGTACCATGCATCCTGCTGGCGGCTCTGGCCTTGGGCGAACTGACGCTGTAGGGTGCTGGGAACTGACGCTGTAGGGTGCTCTCAGACTCACGCTGCAGGGTGCTGGGGCGACAACGACGCGGCGAGCGCCTTCATTGCATAGCCGAATTCGCAGGTGCGCGCGAGCCGCCATTTCAGATCGCGGTAGCCCTGGGTACCGGCAATCAGGTCGGCCATGACCAGGCGGATGCGCTCGCTGCGGCCGAGCGCATCGAGAAGCAGCCGCGTGAAACGCGGGTTGAAGAACAGGTCCTTGATGCGCGCCGCGCGGCGCAATTCGCTCAGGATCTCCGTCTGCATCCTGCCGACGTACCGTCGCTCCCCGGAGGGCATGGCACCGGCGATGGCGTCTGCCGCGATCGATGCGGATTGCAGGGCGAAAAAGATCCCTTCGCGGGTGATGGGATCCACGACACCGGCCGCGTCGCCGACGAGGTACCATCCTGGTCCGGCGATCGCCAACCGGTCCATGTCTGCAGCACCCAACGATGGAATCGGCCATGAGTACGGTTCGACTGTCGGTGTACCAATGCCCGTGCGATCGATCCACTGGCGTGCGCGTATTCGCAGAGCACCAGCCGTCACGCTGGCATCCGCTGCCGCGCAGATGCCGACCGCCAGGTGATCCTGGCGGGGGAATGACCAGATGTAACCCGGTGGATCGGCGACGAACTCGAGCAGGATCTCGTCGCTCGTGGCGCCGTGCAGAAAGAAGCCGGTCGCGATCGAGAGCTCGCTGCGCGTGAAGGGGCGCGCCAGCCGGCGGCGCACGAGACTGTTCGCGCCGTCCGCGCCAACGATGACCGTCGCGGCGTGAGTTCGCCCGTCCGCTGTCTCGATCTCGAATCCGCGGTCGGCGCGGCGGACATCAGTCGCGCGCTCGGCGACGAGCTCGGCTCCGGCGCGCTGCGCGGCCTGCAGCAACAGGCCATCGAACGCGGCGCGGCCGGTCACGATCAGCGCGTCGGCCGACCCGCGCCCAGGCAAATCGACGGCTGCCGACGAGCTCGTGCCGGCATCGATGAAGCGGGCGCGCCGGATCGTCACCGCCGGGAGCGGCGGCAGGGCGGGCCAGACGAGGGCCAGCGCGCGTCCGGTGACCCCGCCGCCGCAAGGCTTCTCACGCGGATGCGACGGATCGAGCACCAGCACCCGCGCCCCACGCCGCGCCAGCAGATACGCGGCCCACGCGCCGGCCGGTCCCGCGCCGACGATCGCCACGTCATGCATCGCGATCAGCACTCTACAACGTCAGTGGCCAGCACTCTACAGCGTCAGTCGCCGGGCACTCTGCAGCGTTAGCCGCCGAGCACCTTGTAGCGAGAGTCACCCAGCACCTTGCCGCGTCAGTCCCGTGATAAATTGAGCCCCTATGTTAGATGTCTCGACGGGTCGCTTTACGGTCGGCGTGTTTCAGGATGTGGCGTGGGCGCAGAAGGGCATCGACGCGCTCAAGAAGGCCGCACTGCCGCCCGAAGCGCTGAGCGTGATGGCGAAGGACAGCCCTGAAGTCGCCAGGCTCATCGAGCAGTCGCTCGGTGCGGCCGGCCAGCGCATCGAAACAGCGGCCACCGGCGCGCTGCTCGCTCGCGGACCGCTCGTCGCGGCGCTGGAAGGTCCCGCAGGGGACTTCTCGCGGTTGGGGATCGCCGGCACCATGCGCCGGGTCGGCTTTCAGTCGCACGACGGACGCATCTTCGAGGTCCTGACCGCTCGCGGCGGCGTGCTCGTCGCCATCCACAGCGAACCCCGCGCCGCCGACGCGCTCGCGATCCTGCACTCGTACGGGGGCGGCAACGCCGCCATCGGCGCCTGGACGGGGCGGGTCTAACTCCGGGTGCTAGGTCCCGGGTGCGGGCGGTGGTGCTGCCCTGCACCCGGCACCCTGCACCTGGCACCGCGCACCCAAGGTCCTGCACCCGATTGGTGACACCGTCCCCCCTGTCCTGACGCGCGTCTAACCGAAATATGCACGAGATAGAGGCACTGCTTTTGCAGTTGCAGCTATCCGGACCGCGTGCGCGAAAATATCTCAGCGAGCCGTCTTCCGCTTCCAATGGCAGAAACTACAGGGCACGACCGCGGTCGTCTGAACGCGTCGGCTGGGCATCTCTCGATTCATTTCGAGGATCAGCACCCGGCCGAGGTGCCGTTCATGTTCGACTTGCAGCCGAGTCGAACACGCTGGTCGATGGCGGTGTCCTTCGGGATCAACGCGCTTCTCCTCCTGGCAGCGCTCATCCTGCCGACGTTTTTTCCACCGCGCACGATCGTCAACGCGTTTCTTCCCGAGAACCCCAACGAACACATCGTCTGGCTGAGCGAGCCCGGGCCAGGCGGGGGCGGCGGCGGCGGCGGCAACAAGATGAAGGAGCCACCCCGGGTTGCCGAACTGCCGGGCAAGGACAAGATCACGGTTCCCGTCGAGAAGCCACCGGCGCCGACTCCCAAGCCTCCGGAGAAGGAGCCCGAGCTCGTCGCACAGCTGAACATCCCGGCGGTCGTGTTGGGCGCCTCGGTGGAAACACTCCCCGGCGCGATTGATGCGGGACCCCCGCTGCCGACGGCGTCACAAGGATCTGGAAGCGGCGGGGGAGCCGGAACGGGTCGCGGTTCGGGCATTGGACCGGGCACGGGATCGGGCCTTGGGCCGGGCACTGGCGGCGGCACCGGCGGCGGCGCTTACCGTCCCGGCAATGGCGTCACCACGCCGGAGCTGCTGCAGGAGGTGAAGCCCGCGTACACCGCCGAAGCAATGCGCGCGAAAGTGCAAGGTTCGGTGTATCTCGAATGCGTGGTGCGCCAGGACGGCAGCACTGGCGACTGCCGCGTGGTCCGCTCGCTGGATCCCACGTTCGGCCTCGACCAGGAGGCGATTCGCGCCGCCCGCCAGTGGCGCTTCAAGCCCGGCACCCGGCTCGGTCAGCCCGTGGCGGTGCTCGTCACGATCGAATTGATGTTCACGCTGCGGTAGGGGCGCACGCATAAAAACGAAAGGCCCGGCAGCGGTTGCTGACCGGACCTTTTGGTCTTACGGTGAAATTTACAATTTACAATTCAAAATTCATTTTCAAACTGTAACTTTTCAATTGTAAATTTTCGGTCTTCAGTACATTCCGCCCATGCCGCCGCCGCCCGGCGCCGGAGCATCCTTCTTCTCCTCCGGGATCTCCGAGACGAGCGCTTCGGTCGTCAGCAGCAGCGACGCAATCGACGACGAGTTCTGCAGTGCTGAACGGACCACCTTGGTCGGATCGATGACGCCGGCCAGCACCAGGTTCTCGTAGGTGTCGGTCAGCGCATTGAACCCTTCTTCCATCGCCTTCATCTCGCGCACCTTCTGCACGACGATCGAACCTTCGTGGCCGGCGTTGGTGGCGATCCACCGCATCGGCTCCTCGATGGCGCGCTTGACGATGTTGACGCCGATCTGCTGGTCGCCGTCGACCTTCAGGTTGTCGAGCACCTTGGCCGAGCGAATCAGCGCCACGCCGCCGCCCGGGACGATCCCTTCTTCGACGGCCGCCTTGGTGGCGTGCATCGCGTCTTCGACGCGAGCTTTCTTTTCTTTCATCTCGGTCTCGGTGGCCGCGCCGACCTTGATCACGGCGACGCCGCCGACCAGCTTCGCGAGCCGCTCCTGCAGCTTCTCGCGGTCGTAATCCGAGGTGGTGTCTTCGATCTGCGCGCGGATTTGCTTGACGCGGCCCTCGATCGCCGACGTCTGGCCCGCGCCCTCGACGATCGTCGTGTTGTCCTTGTCGATGACGACCTTCTTCGCCTTGCCGAGATCCTCGAGCTTGATGTTCTCGAGCTTGATGCCGAGATCCTCGGTGATGGCGCGTCCGCCGGTCAGCGTCGCGATGTCCTCGAGCATCGCCTTGCGGCGATCGCCGAAGCCCGGCGCCTTGACCGCCGCCGCCTGCAACGTGCCCCGCAGCTTGTTGACGACCAGCGTCGCGAGCGCCTCGCCCTCGATGTCTTCAGCGACGATGAGGAGCGGCCGGCCGAGACGGGCCACCTGCTCGAGCACCGGCAGGAGGTCCTTCATCGAGCTGATCTTTTTCTCGTGGATGAGGATCACCGGGTTTTCGAGCACCACTTCCATGCGCTCGGGGTCGGTGACGAAGTACGGCGAGAGGTAGCCGCGATCGAACTGCATGCCCTCGACGACGTCCAGCGAGGTTTCCATGCTCTTGGCTTCTTCGACGGTGATGACCCCGTCCTTGCCGACCTTGTCCATCGCTTCGGCGATGATCTTGCCGATTGTCTCGTCGTTGTTCGCCGAAATCGTGCCGACCTGCGCGACCATGTTGCCGCTGACCGGCTTCGACATCCTCTTCAACTCGCCGGTGATCGCCTCGACGGCCTTTTCGATGCCGCGCTTGAGGTCCATCGGGTTGGCGCCGGCCACCACGTTTCTGGCGCCTTCACGGTAGATGGCCTGCGCCAGCACGGTCGCGGTCGTGGTGCCGTCGCCCGCAATGTCGGACGTCTTGCTCGCCACCTCGCGGACCATCTGCGCGCCCATGTTCTCGAGCGGATCCTTCAGGTCGATTTCCTTCGCGACGGTCACGCCGTCCTTGGTGATCGTCGGCGAGCCGAACTTCTTGTCGAGGACGACATTCCGGCCCTTGGGGCCGAGCGTCACCTTGACCGCGTCGGCCAGCTGGTTGACGCCGCGCAGTATTGCCTGCCGCGACTGCTCGCCGTACACAATCTGCTTTGCCATTTCCTGCTCTCCTGTGGGGCGGGGTCCTGTGCACCCGCCGTTACGCCCAGACCCGGCCTACTTCTTCTTCTTTTCGTCGATGACGGCCAGCACCTCGTCCTCGCGCATGATGAGGTACTCCTCACCATCGAGCTTGATTTCCTGGCCTGAATACTTGCCGAAGAGGATGACGTCGCCGGCCTTTACGTCGAGAGGCACGCGCTTGCCGTCGTCCTTGGCCTTGCCATTGCCGGCAGCGATGACCTTGCCCTGCTGCGGCTTTTCCTTGGCGGTGTCGGGGATGATGATCCCGCCGACCTTCTGTTCCCCTTCCTCGATGCGCTGAACAATGATCCGGTCGTGCAGCGGTCTGACGTTCATGCTCTTTACTCCGTCTGTCGTGAGATGTGTGGAGGTCCTTCCGGGCAAACTCGCGGGGCCTGCGTACTCGCTAGCACTCGCTTGGTGCGACTGCTAATTATATTTCCAGCGTTAGCAGTGTCAAGGGCAGAGCGCTAATCCTTGGGCTGGAGGGGCTGGACAGCGGCTATCCTGCCCGCTTCTTGATCTTGTACGCCCCCATCTTCCGGGTCAGCGTGTTGCGGTGAATCCCGAGCGTATCGGCGGTCTTGGTGAGGCTGCCGTCGCAGGCGCCGAGGACCCTCGAGATGAAGCGTTTCTCGAACTCCCGGACCGCATCGTCGAACTGAACGCCCTTCTCGACCATTTCCTCGACCAGGCGCTCGAGGCGCTCGGCGATCATCGAAGCTCCCGGCCTGTCAGGCGGGTGAACGCCTCCACGTATTTTTCGCGGGTGCGCGCGACGACGTCGTCCGGCAGTGACGGGACGGGCGGCTGCTTGTTCCACTTGATGCGCTCGAGGTAGTCCCGGACGAACTGCTTGTCGAAACTGGGCTGCGCACCGCCCGGCTTGTACTGGTCGCGGGGCCAGAAGCGCGACGAATCGGGTGTGAGCACCTCGTCGATCAGGATGAGACGTTGCGGCGCTGGCCGGCCGTCGTCGGGCAGCAGCCCGAACTCGAACTTGGTATCGGCGACGATGATGCCGCGCGATTCGGCGTACGCGGCGCCTTCAGCGTAAAGGACGATCGTCAGGTCGCGCGCCCGGGCGAGGACGGCGGGGTCGACGAGCTTCGCCGCCTCGGCCTCGCTGATGTTGATGTCGTGCCCGGTCTGCGCCTTCGTCGCAGGCGTGAAGATCGGCTCGGGGAGACGGTCGGACTCGCGCAGGCCAGATGGCAGACGGATGCCGCACACCTCGCCGGTCGACAGGTAGTCCTTCCAGCCGGAGCCGGAGAGGTACCCGCGCGCCACACACTCGATCGGGAGCGGCTCGGCGCGCTTCACCAGCATCGATCGGCCGGCGAACAGCGACCGCTCCTGGTCGGACTCGACGGGGAAATCCGCGGCGTCGATGGAGATCAGGTGGTTGTCGACGATCGGCCTGAGGCGATCGAACCAGAACGCGGAGATCTGGGTCAGCACCTTGCCCTTGTCCGGTATCCCGGTGCCGAGCACGTAGTCGAAGGCGGAGATGCGATCGGTGGCGACGATCAGCAGCCGCTCGCCGAAGTCATAGATGTCCCGCACCTTGCCGTGACGATCCGGGCGGCGTGACGCGAGCGACGTGTTGAGAACAGGAGTAGCGAACGACAAAGGATGCCTCGCGGGAAGAGCCGAATCTTACAGAAGACGTCCGGGTCTGACAACAACAACATATAGCGCGGCCGTCCGTGCGAGCCGCTAGGGCGGTATAGTAGGAACCTCCCGGTCGATGCGATCACATATCCGCACAGTCGCCGTTGTCGTGCTGGCGCTGGCCCTGCTGGGGTTGTTCCTGAGGAACGTCAACTTCGGCGGCGTCCTGCGTGAGATCGTGCATGCGCACCCGGGATGGCTGGCTGCTGTCGCTCGCGACGATGTTGTTGAACCTGGTGATTCGGGCGTGGCGCTGGCAGTTTCTGCTCGAGCCGCTCGGCAAGGCGAGCTTTGCCAACTCCTTCCGCGCGACGGCCGTGGGTTTCGCGGCGCGCAGTTTCCTGCCGGCGGCGGCAGGCGAACTCGTGCGCCCGTACTTTCTGTCGCGTCGCGAGCCGCTGAGCGCCACTGGGGCTTTCGCGACGATCGTCATCGAGCGGCTGCTCGATACGATCACGGTCCTCATCCTGCTCGCGTCCTACGTGTTCGTTTTCGGTCGCGACATGAGCGACGTGAACCCCGCGGCATGGACGGCCGTGAAGTGGGCCGGCGGCGGCGCAGGCGCGGTCTCGATCATCGCGTTGGTCGTGCTGTTTGTCATGGCCGGGCAATCCGGCGCGGCTCGCGGCGATGTTCCAGCGCCTGGAGCAGGTCCTGCCGTCCGCGTTCGCGGGGCTCATCGCGCGTATCGCCGAGAAGTTCGCGATGGGCCTGGGTGCCATCCGGCGGCCGGGACAGGTGGCGGCCACGCTGTTCTGGTCGTTTCCGCTGTGGCTGTGCATTGCGCTCGGGATCTGGGCCGTCGCCCGGGCGTTCCGACTCGAGGTGCCGTTCAGCGGTTCTTTTCTGATCATCGCGCTGCTGACGATCGGCATCGCGATCCCGACGCCCGGATCGGTCGGCGGATTTCACGAAGCGTTCCGGATCGGCGTCACCATGTTCTACGGCGCGCCCGATCCGGCGGCGGTCGGCGCGGCGATCGTCCTGCACGCGATGTCGGTCGGGTCGCCGTTTTTCCTTGGAGTCTTCTTCGCGGCGCAGGAAGGCTTGAACCTCGCCGGCATCCGGCACCTCGCCGACCAGGCCGAACCCGGCCGGACCGCCTGACACCCGTCGATGAAGTGTCCCTACTGCACGCACCTTGGCGACAAGGTCGTGGATTCCCGGGAGAGCAGGGAAGGCGAGGTCATCCGCCGCCGGCGTGAATGTCTCGAGTGCGGCAAGCGCTTCACCAGCTACGAGCGGATCGACGAGATCCCCTACATGGTGGTGAAGAAGGACGGCACCCGCGAGCGGTTCGAGCGTCAAAAGCTGATCGGCGGCCTGCTGAAGGCGTGCGAGAAGCGCCCGGTGAGCGTGGCGGCGCTCGAAACCGTGGCCGACCGCGTCGAAGGAACGCTCCAGGAACGTCCTGAGAAAGAAATTGCCACTGCCGACATCGGCGCGTTCGTCATGGAGGAGCTGAAGAAGCTCGACAAGGTCGCGTACGTCCGGTTTGCGTCGGTGTACCGTCACTTTCGCGACATCGGTGAGTTCATGGACGAACTCAAGAGCCTGCTGAACCCGAAGGAGTAGCGATGCCGGCTACGGTCACGTCGATTTCGCCGAGACGTGCCGCCCTTCCAGCGCCTTCGCCGGATGACGGCAAGGCGCCCAAGCGGCCCCTCCGAGACAACACGCGGCTCATCCTGGCCGGCATCGTGCTGCTGCTCGCGGTCCTGGTCGGACTGGTCACGCTCGCGAACCGCACGCCGCAGTTCACGCCCGACTTCCTGGCCGAGTTCGTCCTCTACGCCCTGTCGGCCGCCGACCTGACGATGCTGGTCGCGCTGGTGTTCGTCCTCGCGCGCAATATCGTCAAACTGGTGGTCGAGCGGCGCCGGGGTCTGCCGTTCGCGCGGTTCCGCGCGAAGCTGGTGGCGCTGCTGCTCGGGATGACGCTGGTGCCGACGATCATCGTGCTGATGGTCGGCAGCGAGCTGATTCGGACCAACATCGATCGCTGGTTCAACGCGCCGATGGAGGAAATCCTCGACTCGGCGAAGGAGATCGCCGGCGACTACTACGAAGAACGGCAGACGCTGGTCAGCGACCACGCGGCGCGCATGGCGCGCCGTCTCTCCGACGTCGACCTGACGAATCCCGATGTCGCCCGGATTCGCGATCTCCTGGCGCCCGAGGTGACCACCGTCCGCGTGCAGCTGGTCGAGGTCTATCGCGTCGCGCCCGCGGTGGGAGCGCTGCCGGGCGTCGAGGCGGTTGTCGATGTCGCCGCCCCCGCCCTGCCGCCCGGATACAACGGCGCGGCGGCCGACCGCCTTGCCGCGCAGGCGCTCAGCGGCTCCCCCGACACGAAATCAATCGAGACGCTGCTGAGCGGGGGCGATCTGCTCCACGCGGCAGCGGTGATCCGCGGCCCGGATCGGCGCCCGAAAGGCGTGGTCGTTGCCACCGACTATCTGACCGGCGACATGGCCGACCGGGCGCGGCGGATGACGCAGGCCTTCGAAAGCTACAGCCAGCTGCGCGTGCTCCGGCGGCCGCTGACCGGGCTCTACCTGTCGTTCTTCCTGATGGTCACGCTGCTCATCCTGTTCGGCGCGATCTGGATGGGTTCGTACCTGGCGAAGCGGATCACGCGTCCGGTGCAGATGCTGGCGGCGGCGGCACGCGAGATTGGAGCGGGGCATCTCGATCAGCGGGTCGAGCCCCAGAGCAACGACGAGTTCGGCGCGCTCACCGAAGCGTTCAACACGATGGCCGGCGAGCTCGCGGCCACGCGCCGTAAGGTCGAACGGTCGACTCTCGAGCTCGAACGGAAGAACGTCGAGGTCGAGGGACGCCGCCGCTACATCGAGACGATTCTCGAACGGATCGCGACCGGCGTCGTGTCGATCGACGCCGCGGGCGTCGTCACCATGGTGAACGGTGCAGCCGCCCGGCTGCTGGGCCTCGATCAATCCGTCGTCGGCCTGCCGGTGGCCGCGGTCTTCGAGCGGACGCACCTCCAGCCGCTGCAGGCGATGGTCGATGGGGCCGCGCGCGCCAAGAGTTCGCCGGCGGCGCAAGAGATCGCCATGCAGCGGGCCGAGCAGGAGCTTCACCTCGCGGCCGTGGCCACGCCGCTCCTCGGCGACAGCGGCGCACACGAGGGCGTCGTGCTGGTCCTGGATGACGTGACGCCGTTGATACGGACGCAGAAGGTCGCCGCGTGGCGCGAGGTGGCGCGCCGGCTGGCGCACGAGATCAAGAACCCGCTGACGCCCATCCAGCTGTCGGCGGAGCGCCTCCGCCGGCACTTCACCGACGCGCCGGCCGGAGCCCGCGCGCTGGTCGACGAATGCACCACGACGATCGTCGGCGAGGTGGAATCGCTGAAGGGGCTGGTCGACGAGTTCTCGCAGTTCGCGCGCATGCCGTCGCCGCGGGCGGCGACCGTCGACCTGCATCAGCTGCTGGCCGAGACGCTCGCGCTGTACGATGGTCTCTTCACGGAGGTCACGATCGAACGCCGTTTTGACGCGGACGTGAAGGCGGTCCGGCTCGATCCGGAGCAGATCCGCCGCGTGATGATCAACCTGGTCGACAATGCGGCCGAAGCCATGGAGCGCCGCGGCTGCATCGTCGTCGAAACCCAGCGGGACGCGGCCAACAACGTCATCCGCATCATGGTGGCCGACAACGGCCCAGGTATTCCGCCCGCCGAGCGCGAGAAGTTGTTCCTGCCGTACTACTCGACGAAAGGACGCGGCAGCGGCCTCGGACTGGCGATCGTCCGCCGCATCATCGCCGAGCACGGCGGCAGCATCGAGGTCGCCGACAACCAGCCCAGCGGCACGCGTTTTACAATTGAGCTGCCAGGCTGACCCGGAGTCCTGAGTCTTGAAGCCCACCATCCTCATCGTCGACGACGAGCCCGGTGTTCGGACGTCGCTCACCGGCGTCCTGCGCGACGAGGGATACACGGTAGAGGCGGTGCCGAGCGGCGAGGCGTGCCTCGATCGCGTCACACGCGGCGCCGGTCGATCTGATCGTGCTCGACGTCTGGCTGCCCGGTATGGACGGCCTCGCGACGCTGGCGCGGCTGCGCGAGCGCCAGGTCGATGCCCAGGTGGTCCTGATTTCCGGTCACGGCAACATCGAATCGGCGGTGCGCGCGATCAAGATGGGGGCGTTCGACTTCGTCGAGAAGCCGCTCTCGCTCGAGAAGACCGTCCTCGTCGTGCGCAACGCGCTCCGCCAGCGGCGCCTCGAGGCCGAGAACCAGGCGCTTCGGGCGCGCGTCGATCGCACGCAGACGATGGTGGGCGAGAGCTACGCGATGCGGCAGCTGCGCGAGCAGGTCGCGATGGCGGCGCCGACCAACGGCCGCGTGCTGATTTACGGCGAGAACGGCACCGGCAAGGAGCTGGTCGCACGGACGGTTCATGCGCTGAGCCGGCGCCGGAGCAACGCGTGGGTCGAGGTCAACTGCGCGGCGATCCCGGAAGATCTGATCGAGAGCGAGCTGTTCGGCCACGTCCGCGGTGCGTTCACCGGCGCCGTGGCGGATCGGCGGGGCAAGTTCGAGGTCGCCGACGGCGGCACGATCTTTCTCGACGAAATCGGCGACATGAGCCTGAAAACCCAGGCCAAGGTGCTGCGCGTCCTCCAGGAGCAGACGCATGGAGGCCGTCGGCGGCACCGCGCGCATCCGGGTCGACGCGCGAGTGCTGGCCGCGACCAACAAGGACCTGCAGGCCGAGATCCGCGCGGGCACCTTCCGCGAGGATCTGTATTTCCGGCTGAACGTCATCCCGATTTTCGTCCCGCCGCTCCGCGAGCGTCAGGAAGACATCCCGCTGCTGGCCGAGCACTTCATGGCGGAGTTCTCGCGCGAGTACGGCCGGCGCCTGAAGACGTTCGACGCCGGGGCGATTGCCGCCCTGCAGCGCTACGCCTGGCCGGGGAACGTCCGCGAGCTGCGCAACGTGATCGAGCGGCTGACGATCATGGCGCCGGGCGACGCGATCACCGGCAGCGACGTGGCGTTCCTGCAGCAAAACACCGTCGGTCGGGTCGGAACCGCCCGAACAGACAGCCGGCCGCCAGACGCTGCACGAGGCGCGAGACCAGTTCGAGCGCGACCTGATTCTGCGCACGCTCGCCGAACAGCAAGGGAACATGTCGAAGACCGCCGAAGTCCTCGGCGTCGAGCGCAGCAACCTCTACCGGAAGATGCGGGCATTCGGCATCGCGCCGGCGCGCCGTCCCGAGCCGGAGGAGGAGGCGGTCTAGGTGTCGCTGCCGTTCGGCGTTCGGCGTTCGGCGTTCGGCGAGCGAAGCCGGTTTTCCAGCACCTGATCGCGCGTGAATCCGGCGAGGCGCAGGTAGTACTCGGCCGCATCGGTGAGCGCTGCCGCCGGAGCCAGCCCGACGATCTCGCTTTCGAGCACATCGACGCCGTAGCGCGCCGCTTCCCGCCGCACCGCCTCGAACACGCGGAACACAGGGGTCTTCTCGTAGTTCGTCAGGTTCATCGACACCTGGACGATGCCGCGGTCCTGCAGGGCCACGCCCATCGCCTTGACGTAGCGGAAGCCGCCGGAGCTGAAGCGGATCGCGGCCGCGATCTTCTTCGCCACGTCGAGCCGGTCGGTCGCCAGGTTGATGTTGTAGGCGATGAGCGGCATCCGCGCGCCAATCACGGCGGCGCCCGCCGTGGGATGCGGTTTCGGACCGCCGAAGTCCGGGGCCCATCCTTCTGACGCCATTTTGCCGGCCAGCCCCTCGAACTCGCCGCGTCGAATGTCCTCGAGGTTGCGGCGCGCGGGATTGGCCGACGCGTCTTCGTACAGGTACACGGGCACCGAGAAACGATCCGCCACTCCGGCGCCGACTCGCCGTGCCAGGGCCACGCAATCGGCCATCGTCGCCCCTTCGATCGGAACGAACGGCACGACGTCGACGGCGCCGACACGCGGATGCTCGCCGCGGTGCGATCGCAGGTCGATGTCGGCGACGGCGCGCTCGAACAGCGCCATGATCGCGGCCTCGAGGCCGGGGCCGTCGCCGACGAGCGTGAACACCGAGCGGTTGTGCGAGGCGTCAGACGAATGATCGAGCAGCCGCACGCCGGGCACGCGGGCGACCGCGTCGGCCATCGCTGCGACGACGTCGGCCCGCCGTCCTTCACTGACGTTGGGCACGCACTCAATCAGAGGCATGGAATAGCGTTCAGATTCAATCTTAAATCTGAAATCTGAAATCTTGAATTTCACGACCCGCCAGGATGCTATAATTCGCCGTTCCTCAACCACTTACCTATGTCTGATCCGCTTCGCACTGATCCTGCCCGCGCGCTCGACGGCGCGCCGGAGCCAGGCCGCGAGGCGAAGATCGAGCAGCTTCTTCTCGCTGGGTCTCGACCATTACTTCGCCGCCGAGTACGAGCAGGCGATCAACGTCTGGACGCGCGCGCTCTTCCTGGATCGCAGTCACCCCCGGGCGCGGGCGTACATCGAGCGCGCCCGCAGCGCGCTCGTCCGAGCGGCTGCGTCAGTCCGAGGAACTCCTCCATGACGGGGTCGCCGCTTTCAATCGCGGCGACGCCGGCGAGGCGAGGCGGCTCCTCGAGGCCGCCATGCTGCAGGGAGCGCCGAGCGATCAGGCACTGGCGCTGCTGGACCGGCTCACTCGTCTCGAGCAGGGCGCCGGGCCGCAGGTCCAGGAAGCCGTGGCGAGGAGCGGAGCCGGGGCGGCGTTCCTCGGTGCCGGCAGCAGCAGCCCGTGGCGCAGAACGCGGGTCCTCGCCTGGTCCGCCATCGCGCTCATCATCGGCGCCGCGGCTGCGATCTTTGCCGTGCCGAACATCGGGAAGTGGCGGGCTGTACTGACCCAGCCGGAACTGCAGGCGGCGCCATCGCCTTCTGCCGCGGAACGTCCCCTGCCGATTCCTCGCCGCGCCGAGACGTCGATTTCGCGGGCGCGCGCGCTCGCGGCGAGTGGCCGGCTGCACGACGCGCTGAGAGCCCTCGACCTGGTGCGCATCACCGATCCGCTGCGGCCTGAAGCCGATCGCCTCCGCGCCGACATCCAGCGGCAGCTGCTCGCCGTCAGCGGAGCCCGGCCATGAAGTGCCCGAAGTGCGGGTACCTGGGATTCGACGACGTCGAGCGCTGCCGCAACTGCGGCTACGACTTCTCGTTGGTTCCTGCGCCCGATCCCGAACTCGAGATCCGGTCGGCCGCGCCGACTCCGGCGGTGCTCGACGACCTCGCGCTCATCGATGCGGCCCAGGACGTGGACACCACGTCTCCTGCGCCGACGCCAGTGTTGGCGAAGCTGCCGCTGTTCGGCGGCGAATCAGACGACCTGCCGCTCATCACCAAGCTGTCGCCGCCGCGGCCGCCGCTCGCCGTCAGGCGCGCGACCCCGGAGATGCCGCGGCCGCGCCCCGAGGCGTCTCGCCCCGCATTGCTCGACCTGTCGGAACCCGCGAGCGACAGCCGTTCGGGCATGGCCGCTCGCCATCGCACTGCGAGCGCACCAGTCGAGGCGGATCGGCACGATGCCGGCGGGCATCTTCTCGCGAGTCGTGGCGGTCGCCATCGATTTCGCAGTGCTCACGGCGATCGACGTCCTCGTCGTGTACTTCACGCTGCAGATCTGCGGGCTCACGGCGGCCGATCTGGAGATCTTGCCGAAGGTTCCGCTTGATTGCGTTCTTCGTCGTGCAGAATGGCGGCTACCTCGTGGCCTTTACCGCGGGCGGCCAGACGCTCGGCAAGATGGCGATGGGCATCAAGGTAATTTCCACCGGCAGCAGCGCGCAGATCGACGTCCCGCATTCGCTCCTTCGAACGGTGCTGTGGCTCGTGCTGGCGATTCCCGCCGGGCTCGGGTTTCTCACCGCGCTCTTCAGTCCCGAACGTCGAGGCCTGCACGATCGGTTCGCCGGCACGCGCGTGATCAAAGGGGTTGGGTGAGGCGTCCGGTCGTCGCGCTTTCCCTCGCCACCGCGTTCGGCGTCGGCTACGTTCCGTTCGCTCCCGGCACTTTCGGTTCGGCGGTCGGTCTCATCGTCTGGGCGGTGTTGCCCTCGTCCCTTGCCGCGCACGCCGCGGCCATCCTGCTGACGTTCGCGGTCGGCTCGTGGTGCGCAACCGTGGCGGAGCGGCATTTCGGCGGCACCGATCCCGGTCCGGTCGTGATCGACGAAGTGATGGGCATGCTCGTCACCCTCTTCATGCATCCCGTGGGCTGGCCTGGAGCGATCGCGGCATTTCTCCTGTTCCGGGCGTTCGACATCCTGAAGCCGTACCCGGCCGATCGCCTCGAACGGCTGCCAGGTGGGCTTGGCGTCATGGCTGACGACGGCATGGCGGCGATTTATGCCAACCTTGTGCTCTGGGCCGCGCTTTCCGCGAATCGCCTGGCTGTCGTGAAGGCGTGCATCATCGCGGTCGGCAGCGAACTCCTGACGCCGTTCCGCGTCGACACGAATTCCCTCGCCATCACCGAGCGGCTCAACGCGATCGGCTATGACATCCGCTGCAAGGCCGTGCTCGGCGACGATGTCGAGGAGCTGGCTCGGGTGCTCGGCGCCGCGTTCGGCACGGTCGACCTGATCGTCACGACCGGCGGCCTTGGTCCGACCGAGGACGACATCACCCGCGACGCCATCGCGAGGACGCTCTCGCTGCCGCTCGACATGCAAGAACCAATCGCCGAACGGCTCAAAGCGCGCTTTGCCGAGCGCGGGCTCGCGATGCCGGACATCAACCGGCGCCAGGCGATGGTCCCTCGCGGCGCGACGGTCCTCGAGAACCGCAACGGTTCCGCGCCCGGGCTGTGGATCGAGCGAGACGGAACGTCGCTCCTCGTGCTGCCGGGACCTCCGCGCGAGATGATGCCGATGCTCGAGGCGGTCATCGACGAACGCCTTGCGGCCCGGTCGAGCGGCGCCGGCCTCTTCAGGCGCGTGCTCCGGATCACCGGACGCACCGAATCGGACGTCGACGCGCGCGTGCAGCCGATCTACTCGCGGTGGCTGACGCGGCCGATTCCGATCGCCACGACGATTCTCGCGGTTTCGGGCCAGATCGAACTGCATCTCACCGCGTCCGCCACAAGTCGAAGCGCGGCCGACGGCGCACTGCAGGCGGCCGTGGGCGAGCTGGAGGAGTCGCTCGGCTCCGCGATCTACTCGGTCGACGGCCGGCCGCTCGAAGCGGTCGTCGGTGACCTGCTTCGCCGTGCACGGTGGACGATTGCGGCGGCCGAGTCGTGCACCGGCGGGCTGCTGATGTCGCGGTTGACCGACGTCCCGGGCAGCTCCGATTACGTGGACCGCGGTGTCGTCTGCTATAGCGATCGGGCGAAGATCGAGCTGCTGGATGTTCCTGCGATCCTCATCGCGGAGCACGGTGCGGTCAGCGAGCCGGTGGCGCGAGCCATGGCTGAAGGCAGTTCGCGCGCTCGCCGCGAGTGACGTCGGCATCGGCATCACCGGAATCGCCGGGCCCGGCGGCGGCACGCCAGAAAAACCGGTCGGAACGGTCGCGATCGCCGTGGCCACCACGGACGCCGAGCGCGTCCGGACGTTCAGGTTCTTCGGCGGCCGGGAGATGGTGAAGTTCCAGTCGACGCAGGCCGCGATGAACATGCTGCGGCTGATGATGATGAAGGCCTGATGTCCGTAGGTCACAGTTGCGTCTTTTCACTGCCATCGAGCTCACTGATTCGGCGCGGGCGGCGATCGCCGGCGAGCAGAAGCGGGTGGTCGAGACACTTCGCCCGCGATGTGGGGCGGCTGCGGCTTGTCAAGCCGGAGCAGATGCACCTGACGCTGGTGTTCATCGGCGAGGTCGACGAGGCGCGCGGCGCGGCGATCGCGAAGCTGATGGCCGGAGATATTCCGATCGCCCCGTTCCGGATCGGCTTTGGCGGCATCGGTGCGTTTCCGCCGCGGGGCGCACCGCGCGTCCTTTACCTGGATGTGCTGGAGGGGAGGCCGGCGGCGATCGATCTCCATGCGCGCGTGGCCGATCGGCTGGCGGAGGCTGGCGTGGCGCTGGACCGAGCGGCCGTTCCATCCGCATCTGACGCTCGGGCGATGGCGGGAGAGCCGCTCCATCGGATCGACCGAAGGCGTCGATGTTCCAGGGGCGAGCGGAAGTCGCGGTCGTGGACGTCGTTCGCGTGGCGCTGTTGCAAAGTCGGCTATCCTCGGCGGGGCCGGCCTATACTCGACTGGCCGACGCGCGGCTCGTATGTCCCTGACCGTACTCCTGCTGGTCGTGACCGCTTATCTGATCGGCTCGGTGCCGTTTGCGCTTGATCCTGGCGCGGCGCCTGGGCACGGCGACCTGCGCCGTATCGGCAGCGGAAACCTCGGCGCCGCGAACGTGCTGCGCACGTCAGGCGTTCGCGCCGGCGTCACCGTCATGCTGCTCGACATCGCCAAGGGCGCGGGCAGCGTCATGCTGGTCCAGCGGTTCGACATGGGAGCCGTGACGGCCGCGGCCGGTCTCGCGGCCATCGTCGGGCATGTCTTTCCGGTCTGGCTTCGCTTTCGCGGCGGCAAGGGCGTCGCGACGGCGTGCGGCGTCTTCTCGATCCTGACCCCGCTGGCGGTTGGCCCCACGCTCGCGGTGTTCCTCGGCGCTGTCTGGATGACGCGGTACATCTCGGTCGGATCGATCCTGGCGTCGGTTGCGCTGCCGCCGATCGCGTACGCGACTGGCAGCCCGGCGCCGGTGCTCGCCGCGGCGGTTGCTGCGTCGACGCTCATCCTGATCCGGCATCGCACGAACCTGGCGCGCGTGCTGGCCGGTACCGAGCAGCGGATCGGCCTCCGGCTCATGTCGCGGGAACCCTGACGTGCGGACGATCGCGGTACTGGGAGCGGGCAGCTGGGGCACCGCGCTCGCCGTCCATCTGGGTCGCGTGGGTCACGACGTCAGGCTGTGGGCGCGCGACGTGCAGGTGGCCGCCGACATCTCCACGCGCCGCGCGAACGCGATCTACCTGCCCGACGTCTCGCTGCCTGAGTCGGTCCTCGTCACCGCATCGATCCCCGAAGCGCTCAGCGATACGGACCTCGTGGTCTCGGCGATTCCGTCGCACGGCTGCCGCGCGGTGATGCGTCAGGCCGCGCCGCTTCTCCTGCCGCATGCCACCATCGTCAGCGCGACGAAAGGGCTCGAGAGCGGCACGCTGCTGCGGATGTCCGAAGTGATCGCCGAGGAGCTGGGCCCGGGGCGTGCGGTCGTCGTCCTGTCCGGGCCGAGCTTCGCCGTGGAGGTCGCGAGGGAGCTGCCGACGGTCGTGCTCGCGGCGTCGACCGACCCCGCGGCGACCGAGCTCGTCCAGGCGGAGTTTCGCGGACCATTCTTCCGCCTCTACGGATCGACCGACATCGTCGGCGTCGAGATCGGCGGTGCGCTGAAGAACGTCATCGCCATCGCCGCCGGCGTGGTCGAGGGGCTCGGCCTCGGCCACAACGCGCTGGCAGCCTTGATCACGCGCGGCCTCGCTGAAATCACGCGTCTGGCATGCGCCGCGGGCGCGCAGCGCGAAACGACCGCGGGCCTGAGCGGACTGGGCGACCTGGTGCTGACGTGCACCGGCTCGCTGAGCCGGAACCGCCATGTTGGCGTCGAGCTCGCCCACGGACGGCGGCTGGCCGATGTCCTGGCCGGCATGAAGATGATCGCCGAAGGCGTGAACACCACCAACGCGGCGCTCGCGCTCGGCGCGCGGTACGGCGTGGAGCTGCCGATCGCCACCCAGATGGCCGCCGTGCTCGATGGCCGGTCGGACGTGCGCACGGCCGTCGAGGCGCTGATGCTTCGCCGCCAGCGGGCGGAGAACTAACCGTAACGCTTCGTAGTGTCCGCCTTCAGGCGCGACTTCAGTAAGATCACCCGGATGGGGATCCTCGGTCGCATCCGCGAGAGCCTGACCCGCACCAAAGAGCAGATCGTCGAGCGCTTCGACGAGATCGTCCGCCGCGCCGACGAACCTGAGCGCCGGTCGCGGGCGGTCGACGTCGACACCCTCGAGGCGCTCGAAGAGCTGCTGATCTCGGCCGATATCGGCATGGCGGCCACCGATCGGATCATCGCCGCGGTGAAGAAAGCGTCGCGGAGCGGCGAGAGCCTGCGCGATCTCGTCAAGGCCGAGATCCGCCGCGTGTTCGATTCCGTCGATCTGCCGATCGCCGCTGCCCAGCGGCCGCGAGTCGTGTTGGTCGTCGGCGTCAACGGCACCGGCAAGACCACCACGGTCGGCAAGCTGGCGAACGCGATGAAGAAAGAAGGCGGGCAGCCGATCATCTGCGCGGCCGATACCTTCCGTGCTGCCGCGGTCGAACAGCTTGAGATCTGGGCGAACCGCGCCGGCGTGGAGATGGTGCGCGCGCGCGAGGGATCCGATCCGGCGGCCGTCGTATTCGATGCCATCAGCTCCGCGAAAGCCAGAGCGCGCGACCCGGTCCTCATCGACACGGCCGGACGGCTGCATACCCGGGTGAACCTGATGAATGAGCTCGACAAGATCCGGCGCGTGGCCGCGCGTGAGGTCCCCGGCGCTCCGCACGAAGTGCTGCTCGTGCTCGACGCAACCGTGGGGCAGAACGGCCTGGCGCAGGCGCGGGAATTCACCAACGTGGCTGGCGTCAACGGCATCGTGCTCACCAAGTTGGACGGTACGGCGAAAGGCGGCGTCGCGGTGGCCATCGCGAACGATCTCAAGCTGCCGATCAGATACGTCGGAGTCGGCGAAGGCATTGACGACCTCGTGCCGTTTTCGGCGCAGGAGTACGTCGACGGGCTCTTCGAGGAGAAGTGGTAGCAGGACGCCGTGCTGACCGATCGCGACTACATGGCCCGCGCGCTCTTCCTGGCCCAGCGCGGCCGCGGTCGGACCAGCCCCAACCCAATGGTTGGCGCGGTCGTGGTGTCGAGCGACGGCGTCGTGGTCGGTCACGGGTACCATCACCGCGCCGGCGAAGCGCATGCGGAGGTGCATGCGCTCGACATGGCGGGCGAGCAGGCGCGTGGCGGCACGCTGTATTCGACGCTCGAACCCTGCAGCCACCTGGGCCGCACCGGCCCTTGCGTCGTCCGCATCGTCGAGGCGGGCATCCTGCGCGTCGTCGCCGCCGTCATCGATCCGAATCCGCGCGTCAGCGGTCAGGGGTTCGCGTACCTGTCGCAGCACGGCGTGCGGGTCGAGGTCGGGCCCGGCCGGGAAGCCGCGACCGCCCTCAATCAGCCGTTTTTCACGCTGGTGCGAAAGCGCCGGCCCTTCGTGATCATGAAAGCGGCGATCAGCCAGGACGGCTTCATGGCCGCTGCACCTGGACGTCCCACGCGCCTGACGTCTGCGTGCGCGGACCGGCATGCCCAGCGGGTCCGGGCCGAGATCGATGCGATCGGCGTGGGCGTCGGGACCATTCTCGCCGACGATCCGCAGCTGACGTCACGCGCCGCCTACCGTGAGCGCCCGTTGATCCGGGTCGTTTTCGATCGCGAACTGCGCACACCCCCCGGGGCCCGCATCCTCTCGACACCCGCGGCGGGCCCTGTCATCATCGTGACCACGGCGCATTCGTATCAGCGCGCAGGAGCGCGCGGCGCTCTCGAAGCGCAGGGGGCAGAGCTGGCGGTGGCCGCGGACAGCTCGATGCGGGCGGCGCTCCAGTGCCTCGGGGAGCGCGATATCAGCTCACTCCTGCTCGAGGGTGGCGCCGCCCTGCAGTGCGCCGCCTGGCAGGAGGACGTCGTCGATTTCGTTCGCTTGTACGTGACACCGCACGTCCTCGGCGCCGGAGGCGTTCCATTTCTCGAGGGGTGCCGGTTTTCGACCACGACGCTCGCCGAGCGCCGGGTCGTGCCGCTCGGGCCGGATGTCCTGATCGAGGGCTATGTTCACGGGCCTCATTGAGGCGATCGGGGAAGTCACGGCGCGCACGGCCACGACGGGCGGTCAACGGATTTCGATTCGGTCGCCCCTTGCCGCCGGGTTGAGTCTCGGCGACAGCGTGGCGGTCAACGGCGTCTGCCTGACGGTGGTGAAAACGGACGCGGCATTTCATGCTGACGTCGGGCCCGAGACGCTTCGTGTGACGACGCTCGGATCGCTCGAGGATGGCGCGCTCGTGAACCTCGAACGCCCGCTCCGCGGCGACGGGCGGATGGGGGGGCACTTCGTTCAGGGGCACGTCGACGCGGTGGGTCGCATCGAGGACCTCCGGCCGGCGAGCGATTTTTACTGGCTGACGGTGAGTTTTCCGGCGGAACTGGGCCGGTACCTGGTGGTGAAGGGCTCGATCGCCGTCGATGGCATCAGCCTGACCGTTGCCGGTCTCGGTGCCGATCGCTTCGACGTCCAGCTCGTTCCGTTCACGCTGGAGCATACGAACCTGAAACGGGCGCGGATCGGCGACTGCATCAATCTCGAATGCGACATGATCGGCAAGTACGTCGCTCGTGCCGCGGAGCTAATATTGAAGCCATGACACGCAGGATGGAAATCGCCAAGGGTGCACGCCGCCGCAACGGGCCGTTTTCCCGGATCGAAGAGGCGGTCGACGCCATCCGCGCCGGGCGGATGGTCATCGTGGTGGACGACGAGGATCGCGAGAACGAGGGCGATCTGACCATCGCCGCGGAGAAGGTCACACCCGAGTCGATCAATTTCATGGCGAAGCACGGGCGCGGACTGATCTGCGTGTCGCTGACGCCCGAGAGGCTCGACGAGCTCGACATTCCCTTGATGGTCACGCAGAACACCGCCCGCTTCGACACCGCGTTCTGCGTGCCGGTCGAAGCGAAAGGACGGACGACCACCGGCATTTCGGCCGCTGATCGCGCCGTGACGGTGCAGGCGCTCATCGATCCGGCGACGCATCCGGGCGATCTCGCCCGGCCCGGCCATATGTTTCCCCTGCGCTCGCGGACCGGCGGCGTCATGGTGCGGGCCGGTCAGACCGAGGCGGCGGTGGATCTCTCCCGCATCGCCGGTTTGTATCCAGGCGGCGTCATCTGCGAAATCATGAACGACGACGGCACGATGGCGCGTGTGCCGGAGCTGACGCGGTTCGCACGCAAGCACGGGCTGCCGCTCGTCACGATCGCCGATCTGATCAAGTACCGCATCCGGACCGAGTCGCTCGTCAAGCGGGCGGCCGTGGCCAAGCTGCCGACCCGGTTCGGCGACTTCACCATCCACGTCTTCGACAACGCTGTCGACAACCAGGAGCACGTCGCGCTCGTGCGCGGCGACATCACGGACGGCAAGGACGTCCTCGTTCGCGTCCACTCGTCGTGCCTGACCGGCGATGTGCTGCACTCGATCAGGTGCGACTGCGGCGCCCAGTTGGACGCGGCGATGGAACGGATCTCGACTGAAGGGCGCGGCGTGCTGCTGTACCTGAACCAGGAAGGGCGCGGCATTGGCCTGGCCAACAAGATCCGCGCCTACGAACTGCAAGACCAGGGATTCGATACAGTCGAAGCCAACGAACGGCTGGGCTTCAAGGCCGACCAGCGCGACTACGGCGTGGGCGTCCAGATCCTGCGCGACCTCGGCGTCCGCTCGATGCGGCTGCTCAGCAACAATCCACGGAAGCTGGTCGCCATCGAGGGCTACGGCCTCACCGTTACCGACTGGTTGCCGCTGGAGATTCCTGCCTCCGACTCGACACGCCGCTACCTCAAGACGAAGAAAGAAAAGCTCGGCCACAAGCTCTTGTCGGTGTAGTATAAAGGTTTTCGGCAGAGGAGCTTACAGGCACCGTCACGGCGGCCCCTTCAGGGTCGGCAAATTGATTTCATGTTCGACAGTCTCAGCACACGTCTGCAGGACGTCTTCAAGTCGCTGCGCGGCGAAACGCGGCTGACGCCCGAAGCGATCGAGATCGCGCTCCGCGAGATCCGCCTCGCGCTGCTCGAAGCGGACGTCAACTTCAAGGTCGTCAAGGCCTTCATCGACCGCGTCCGCGACCGGGCAATGGGGCAGGACGTGCTGCGCAGCCTGTCGCCCGCGCAGCAGGTCGTCAAGATCGTCCGCGACGAGATGGTCGCGCTGTTCGGCGAAGCGCAAGGCGGACTCCAGCCGTCGACCAGGCGGCCACGGGTGATTCTGCTGCTCGGGCTGCAGGGCGCGGGGAAGACGACGACTGCCGGCAAGCTGGCGATGTGGCTGACGAAACAAGGTCGCCACCCGCTGCTCGTGTCCACCGACGTGAAGCGGCCGGCGGCGATTCAGCAACTGGCGGTGGTCGGCGAGAAGGCGAAGGTGCGCGTCTACGATCCTGCCGGGCAAATGGATCCGGTTGCGCGGGCCAGAGGCTCGGTCGCCGAAGCCACGAACCTTGGATTCGACGTTGTGATCGTCGACTCCGCGGGTCGCCTGCACATCGACGACGAGCTCATGGACGAGCTCGTGGCGATCAAGAGCGCCACCGAGCCGTCCGACCTGCTCTACGTCGCCGACGCGATGACCGGCCAGGATGCGATCAAGAGCGCCGGCGAGTTCAATCGGCGGATCGGCGTCACCGGTGTCGTCCTCACGAAGTTGGACGGCGACGCCCGAGGCGGCGCGGCGCTCTCGGTCGTATCGGTCGTGGGCGTGCCGATCGCGTTCGCCGGCAGCGGTGAGCGCCTCGAGGACCTCGAGCCGTTCCAACCGGAGCGGGTCGTCTCGCGCGTGCTCGGCATGGGCGATGTCCTGTCGCTCATCGAGCGGGCCGAGGCGGCAATCGACCAGGAGGATGCGAGCCGGCTCGAGGAGAAGATTCGCGCGAACGAGTTCACGCTCGAGGATTTCCGCGATCAGCTGAAGACGATCAAGAAAATGGGCCCGATCGAGCAGATCGTCGGCATGCTGCCCGGCATGGGCAACATGAAGGCCCTGGCCGAGAACAAGCCGGATGAGAAGCAGGTGAGCCGCATCGAGGCGATCATCAACTCGATGACACCCGACGAGCGGCGCAAGCAGCACATCATCAACGGCAGCCGCCGCAAACGGATTGCGAAGGGAAGCGGGACGTCAGTCGAGGAAGTGAATCGCCTGTTGAAGCAGTTCGTGCAGATGCAGAAGATGTTGAAGTCGCTCGGCGGGTTGGCCGGGCTGTCCGGCGGCGGGAAGCAGGCCCGGCGCCGGGCGATGCAGATGCTGCGCAGCCGCGGGTAGTCCGCGGCGGCTCGAAACGGCAGGCCTGAAGGCCTGCACTACAACCGCTGTAGTAGTGCGGACCTTTAGGTCCGCCGCAACGCGCAGCGAAACTTCGATTCGCGTTGAGCCGTGAATCGAGTACAGGAGAGCGTGATGGTTGTGATTCGTCTTCGACGGGCGGGGTCCAAGAAGCGCCCGTTCTTCCGCGTGGTGGTCACCGATTCCCGCGCCGCCCGCGACAGCAGCTTCGTCGAAATCCTCGGACACTACAATCCGCGCACCAAGCCGGCCGTCGTGAAGGTCGACAAGGAGCGCGTTGACTACTGGCTGAAGAAGGGCGCCCAGCCGTCCGACTCGGTCCGTACGCTGATTGCGCGCCACTTGACGCAGCCGGTCGTGCCGCCACCGGCTGTCGATGCGAGCGCGCAATGACGCCTCCGTCGGTTACCGCCGCGGTCGTCGAGGTGCTCGCCCGGGCGCTCACCGATCGACCGGATGAGGTGCGCGTGAACGAGTCGCAGCATCGTGGCGCGACGCTGGTCGAGCTGTACGTCG
Organism: uncultured Acidobacteriota bacterium; assembly: GCA_963825245.1. Lineage (GTDB taxonomy): Bacteria > Acidobacteriota > Vicinamibacteria > Vicinamibacterales > CAVVIG01 > CAVREM01. The sequence continues at coordinate 840,450 of CAWGSJ010000001.1, read as the reverse complement.
CCGCGGGCGAGCTCGGCAGAGTGATCGGCAAGCAGGGGCGGACCGCCGCCGCCCTGCGGACGCTCGCGGCCACCGCTGGGGAGAAGGAAGGCAAGACCGTCACGCTGGAGATTCGGGACACGCCGTATAAGGGCTGAGGGCAGAGGTGCCGGACTGGGACTCGATGGCCGTCGTGGGCCGGATTGCCCGGCCGCATGGGATCCGCGGGCAAGTCATCGTCAACCTGGAAACCGATTTTCCGGGCGAGCGGTTTCATCCCGGGGCTGAACTGTTCGTCAACCGGTCGGGCCGCGCCGAGCCGATAACCATCACGACCGTGCGGTTCCAGCAGGAGCGGCCGGTGATCGGCTTGCTGGGCGTGGAGGACATGAATACGGCCACCGGCCTGGCCGGTGCCGAGTTGCGGATTCCGATCGATCGGCTCGCGATTCTGCCGCCCGATACGTTCTACCGCCACGACCTGATCGGGTGCGCAGTAGAAACGACAGAAGGCACCGTCATCGGCCGCGTCGACGATGTCGAAGGCACGATGGGAGGGAGCCGGCTGGTCGTGACGCCGAACGGCGGCGGCGAGTTGCTGGTGCCGCTGGCCGCGGAGATTTGCACGGTGATCGATCCGGTGGCCAAGCGGATCGTGATCGATCCACCGGAAGGCTTGTTGGAGTTGAATGCGAGGTCCGCCTGAAGGCGGACACTACGTACGTTCCGTAGTGTCCGGCTTTAGCCGGACGGAATTATGCGCTTCGACGTGGTCACGATCTTCCCGGCGATGATCGAGCAGGCCGTGGCGGCTGGCATCGTCGGCCGGGCGATCGATCGCGGCACGCTGAGCGTGATGGTGCACGATCTGCGCGCGTTCACGACCGACCGGCACCGCGTGGTCGACGACGTGCCGTACGGCGGCGGCCCGGGGATGGTCTTGAAGCCCGAGCCGATCTGCCGGGCGCTGGACGCGATCGAGAACGACGGCGGTATAAAGCCGGTTGTCGTCCTGACGTCGCCGCAGGGGGTGCGTTTTTCGCAAGCGGTCGCCGAGCGGTTGGCGGCGGCCGCCGCGGCTGGTGATTGTCTGCGGACGGTACGAAGGCGTGGACGAGCGGGTCAGGGCGCGCGTCCACGAGGAGATTTCGATCGGCGATTACGTGCTGAGCGGCGGCGAACTGGCCGCCCTGGTGATCGTCGACGCGGTGGCGCGGCTCGTGCCCGGCGTCGTGGGCGACGAGCAGTCCGTGGCGGAGGATTCCTTCAGCCGTGGCCTGCTCGACTTCCCGCATTACACTCGGCCGGCCGATTGGAATGGCAACAAGGTACCTGATGTTCTGCTGTCGGGGAACCACGCGGCCATCCGCCGGTGGCGCAAGCGCGAGGCGGTCGCGAGAACGTATGCACGGCGCCCGGACCTGCTGGACGCGGCGTCGCTCGACGAGGAAGAGCAGGAACTGTTGCGCGAGCTGTTGGAAAAGAAAGAAATTGAGAATTAGGAATTTGGAAATGCTGATGGGAAGCGGGTGCGCATTCGCATTCCTAATTCCAAATTCCAAATTCATAATTACATGAGGTGCCGTGATGGGTGCGATTGAGCTCGTCGAAAAGGCGCAGCTGGCCGAGCGGCCGGCGATGAGATCGGGCGACACGGTCCGCGTGCATGTCAGGGTGCGCGAGGGCGACAAGGAACGGATTCAGATCTTCGAGGGCGTCGTCATCGGGATTCACCGGGGTGGAACCCGCGCCTCGTTCACGGTCCGCAAGGTCTCGTTCGGACAGGGCGTCGAACGCATCTTTCCGCTCCACTCGCCGACGATCCAGAAGGTCGAGGTCACGCGGTCGGCGAAGGTCCGCCGCGCGAAGCTGTATTACCTCCGCGACCTGAAGGGCAAGGCGGCGCGAATGAAAGACGCCGCAAAGAACCAATAGGCGACCAGCCTTTCCAGCCCATATGGTCCGCGTCCCCGCCATGCGCACGCTCGAGAACGCGCTGCGGCGCATGGGGTTCTGTCACGTGGCCGGCGTCGACGAGGTGGGGCGCGGATGTCTGGCGGGGCCTGTGGTAGCGGCGGCCGTCGTCCTCCATCCCGACCGGCACATCCCCGGCGTCTGCGATTCCAAGCTGGTGCCGGCCCAGGAACGCGAGCAGTTGTTCGAGCGGATCGTCCGGCATGCCGTCGCGTGGGCCGTGGCCTCGGCCGATCCGCGCGAGATCGACCACATCAACATCCACCAGGCATCGCTGCAGGCGATGCGCCGGGCGATCCTCGCGCTCGCGCCGCTGCCCGACGTCGTGCTGGTCGACGCGTTCCGCGTGCCGGACCTGCCGATGGCGCAGCGCGGCGTCCTGCACGGCGACCGCCGCTGCTCGGCGATTGCCGCGGCGTCGATCGTCGCAAAGGTGACGCGCGATCGCGACATGCGGCTGCTGCACGATACCGACCCGCGATACGGATTCGATCGCCACAAGGGCTACGCCACGGCCGATCATCTCGAGGCGGTGGCGCGGTTCGGCTACTCGGATGCGCATCGCCGATCGTTTCGCCCGCCGACGCTGTTTGATACGATTGATTGATCCACGTGCCAATCGACCGTCCCGCAATCCTGCGCAACGCTGAGAAGCTGCTCCGGCAGGGCAAGCTCGATCTGGCGATCGCCGAGTACCTGCGGATCGTCGAGGATCAGCCGAGCGACTGGAACACCGCGAACGTCCTCGGCGACATTTACGTGCGCGCCGGCAAGCCCGATCGGGCCGTCGACCAGTTCGTCCGCATCGCGGATCACCTTTACGTGGAAGGCTTCCTGCCGAAAGCGGCGGCCGTCTACAAGAAGGTCCTGAAGCTGAAGCCGGACCACGAACACGCGATCCTGCAGGCCGCCGACATCGCGGGCCGACAGGGGCTGCTGGCGGATGCGCGCGCGCTGTTCAACAGCATCGCCGATCGCCGGCGTGGGCGCGGCGACGATCGCGGCGTCCGTGAGATTGTCGTTCGCCTGGGGGCGCTCGATCCGAACGATTTCGAGGCCCGTCTCAACGGCGCGCGGGCGCGGGTGGCGCTCGACGACCTTCAGGGCGCCGTCGCGGATCTCAGGGCACTCGCCGCCTATATGCAGGAGAAGGAGCGCCCGGAAGAAGCCCGGCAGGCGCTGCAGGAAGCGGCGGCGCTCGATCCGCAGGGCGCGGAGATCCCGTCTTCCGATCCGGCTGACGACGACCCGCGCCTCCTTCTGAAGGCGGCCGAGGCGCTCCTGCGCGAGGGCCATCGCGTCGAAGGGTTGCCAATCGGCGAAGAGAATCCCGACGAGGTGATCGCCAGGCGGCTCAGCGGGGAAGCGCCGTCTACGAGCGCCGAGGCCCCACCGGCGGCGGCCGTGGAGCCGCCTGCGCCGTTCAACCTGGATCAGATCTTCGAAGAGGTCGCGATTGCGCCGGCGACACAAGGCCCGGCGCATGTCGATGTCGACCTCAACGTCGCGCTAGACGAACTCAAGCGCAACTCTCAGTCGTCCCGAATCCTCGAGAAGCCCACGCCGCGCGAGTCTGCCGACGGAGAATACCGGCTCGGCCTCTCGCTCTACGAGGCGGGTCGTGTCGACGAAGCGCTCGTCTCCCTCCAGTCGGCGTCGAGAACCCAGGGATCCCGATTTGTCGCGGCATCGCTGCTCGGCCGAATCTATCGGGACCAGGGTGCTGCGGCGCAGGCCATCGAATGGTTCGAGCGAGCCGCGCAGGCACCTGCACCGACGCCCGGGGAGGGCCACCAACTGCTGTTCGATCTGGCCCAGGCGCTCGAGGATGCCGGAGAAACCGCGCGGGCGCTCGCCATCTGCATGGAGCTCCAGGCCGACGCCGGCAACTATCGTGACGTCGCAGCCCGGATCGATCGGCTGGCGAACGTGCGGGCGCGGGGGTAGTCGTCCTGTTCCGGCGTCTCCTCCTCGTCGCGTACTTCCTCGAGGTCGGCCTGCTGCTGATGGTGCTGCCCTGGTCTGGTTTCTGGGAGCGCAACTACTTCGCGCAGAGTTGGCCGTTGCTGACGACGCTTATCGGCAATTCGTTCGTGCGCGGCGGGGTGACGGGCCTTGGGTTTGCCAATCTCATGGCGGGTGTTGCCGAGCTCGCCCCCTGTTCTCCGCCCGCGCCGCCCGGCTCGAACCTCAAACCGATTCACAGGTCGAACCCTGATCCTGCAGCTCGTCACCGATCGCCGTCGATTGGCGGGCGGTTCACCGGACGTCGGCGCATTACGGCGATGTTTCCTCGAGCAGGCGCGCCATGCCGTCGATGCCGGCATCGACTATCTGCAGATCCGGGAACGGGATCTCGAAGCCGCAGCGCTCGTGGACCTGGTGCAGGAGGTCGTGATATTGGCGCGCGGCAGCTCGACGCGCGTCGTCGTGAACGATCGCCTCGACGTCGCCCTCGCCTGCGGCGCGGCAGGCGTGCATCTTCGCGGCGACTCCGTGCGGCCCGACGCCGTTCGACGTGCTGCGCCCGCAACGTTCGTCGTCGGCGCGTCGGTTCATACGCTGGCCGAGGCCGTCGCCGCCGCCCCCAGCGTCGATTACATCGTGGCCGGCACCGTCTGGCCGACTGAGTCGAAGCCCCCGGCGGCGACGCACTCGGGCTCGAGGGCCTGGCGCGGATCGCCGCTGCGGTAGGCGTCCCGGTGCTGGCGATCGGCGGAGTGACGCTCGAGCGCCTGGCTGATACGGCGCGGTCGGGCGCGGCGGGCGCGGCCGCGATCGGTCTTTTCATGTCGGCATCCGCCGATCGCGACGGCTGCCGCGCGCAATCGCTGCGCCACGTCGTGCGCGCCGCGCGCACCGCGTTTGACACCCCGGGATCCGCTTCCTAACATAAGCGAACACGGCGGTGACCACGGCTGCAGAACGCGATTCCGGCGATTTCGGCGGCATGCTCAAGGCGGCGCGGGAGAAGCGTGGCGTGTCGCTCCGGCATGTTTCCAACGCGACGAAGATCTCGGTCGCGGCGCTCGAAGCACTGGAGCGCAACGATATCTCTCGTCTTCCAGGCGGCATCTACAGCCGGGCCTTCGTCCGTTCGTACGCGCTCCAGGTCGGCCTCGAGCCGGATCGAACGATCGAGCGGTTCGTCGCGCAGTTTCCCGAAGTGGCCGCCACCGCCGCGCATGCGGCGGCGGAGCAGCAGGAAGAGGAAGAGGAGCACGACAGCAACCAGCAGACGGCCGCGACCTTCGTGCGCCTGATCGCGATCAGCGTGCCCATTGTCGCCGGACTCTTGTACCTGGGCATGGTCGCCCGACGGGGCGCCGAAACGCCCAGTGCCACCGAGGCCGTTCGAGGTGCCCGCTTCCACACCCGAACCGCCTGCTGCGCCAGCCCCTCCGCCCGCCCCGGCGCAGCCAGCTGTATCCGCATCGCCAGTCGCGTCGGCCGGATCGCCGCCGGCGCAGGAGACGAGCCGTCCTGCTCCCGGCCCTGCGGGCGCGGTCGCGTCATTGCTCCCCGCTGGGCCACCCGACCCAGCGGATCGGCTGACAGTCGCGGTCGTGGCGACGGGGCCATGCTGGGTGTCGGCAATCGTGGACGGCGAACGCGTGGTCGCGCGCGAATTCCAGACCGGCGAGCGTATCGCGTTCGAAGTAGGACGATCGGTCGTCCTGACGGCGGGCGACGCCGCGGCGCTCGCGGTGACGATCAACGGCGAAGAGGCGCGCCCGCTTGGCAGTTCCGGCCAGGTCGTCACGGTGCGCGTCACGCCGACCAATTTCAAGGAGTACCTGGCAGCCCAGTGACGCGTCCAACACCCCTTCTCGATTTCTTCAAGCGCGGCGAAGTGGCGCGCGATGTGCGGATGCAGGCGGCCGAGGGCGCGCTCGCGCCGAGCGCCCACGAGCAGATCGAAATCCTGCTGCTCCTCACGGGAGACGGCGATGATGAGATCCGCCGGGCCGCTGAGGCGACGATCGGCAGGATTCCGATCGACGCGCTCAGCTCCTACCTCGCGCGGTCCGACGCCGCCGCGGCCACACGCGACTTCTTCAGCAGGCGCGGTGTGCTCCCGGGCGATGCCAAGCCCGGCGAGGGTGACGAACCGCTCATCGACGCGGGCCCAGCCGTGTTCGCGGATGCGCCGGACATTCCCGAGGGGCCAGCCGGGGAGGCGGTCCGCGAGAGCATCTCGCAGCAGATCGCCAAGATGGGCTTCACGGAACGTCTGAGAGCCGCGGTCAAAGGGTCGCGCGAGATGCGCGCCATCCTCATCCGCGACCCGAACAAGATGATCTCGGCGTCGGTGTTGAGCAGTCCGAAGCTGACCGAGAACGAGGTCCAGGCCATCGCGCGAATGGCGAACGTATCGGAGGACGTGCTGCGGATCATCGGCGCCAACCGTGGCTGGATGAAGAACTACGGTGTCGTCGTGGGGCTGTGCCGGAACCCGAAGACCCCGCTGGCCCTGTCGCTGAACAACATGAACCGGCTCAACGATCGCGATCTGCAGATGCTGTCGATCGATCGCAACGTCCCCGAGCCGCTGCGGATTGCCGCGCGCAAGAAGATCGTCGACGCCGTATCCAGGCGATAGCGAGTGGAGGCACGAACGATGGCGATTACCGGTACGCACATGCTGCTGTACACGACGCAGCCGGAGGCCCTGCGGGCCACGTTCCGAGACGTGTTCGGCTGGAAGCACGTCGATGCGGGCGACGGCTGGCTGATCTTCGCGCTGCCGCCAGCCGAGCTCGGCGTGCACCCCGCCGAGGGGCCCACGTTCGACTCCGGCGTCCGTCATCAGCTGACGCTGATGTGCGACGACATCCGCGCGACGTCTCGCCAACTGGCCGCCAAGGGGATCGAGGTCGCCGGCGAGCCCCGGGACGAAGGCTGGGGAATCACCGTGATGCTCAAGCTCCCCGGGGGCGTCGACGTGATGCTCTACGAACCCAGACACCCCGTGGCGATCGGCAAGGCCTGAAGTCGGCCCTATGAACTGTCGCAACTGCGCGGCGCCGATGGAGCTGTTCGATCGGCGCCGATACTACTTCTGCCGGCACTGCGGGACGTTCGAGTTCCTCGAGCGCGGCGAGGCTGACGGCATCCGGATCCTCGAGCGGCAGGCCGACGCGTTGCCCTGCCCGCTGTGCCGGGCGCAGCTCGCCAAGGCGCTCCTCGACGATCGGCACGTTGTCCAACACTGTGAGCAATGCCGCGGCGTGCTGCTGGAGCGAACCGCCTTTACGGGTGCCGTCACGGGCCGTCGCGCGCGGGCGACCGGACCCGGCGCCGCTGTGGTCGAACTCGATCGGCGAGAGCTCGATCGGCGGGTGGCGTGTCCATCGTGCCGGAAGATGATGGAGGTGCACCCGTACTACGGGCCTGGCAATGTGATCATCGATACGTGCGCGGCGTGCGACCTCATATGGCTCGACTTCGGCGAACTGAGGCAGATTGCCGATGCACCAGGCCAGGATCGAGGGCGCGTCCCCCCGGAAATCATCGCTGCCGCGTCAGCAGCCGCGGCCAGCCGCATGTCGGCTCTCGATCCTCCTGCAGATGATTCGGTGGCTTCAGGACGTGGATTGTCGGTCGTCCTCGGACTCCTCGCGGGCATCCTGACCGACTGAAGCCGCCCTGCCATGTGGTTCCGGCCAAAGAGCGGCCCCACGAATCCCCGGGAAGACGTGCTCTATTGTTCGTTCTGCGGCAAAGACCAGAACGATGTTCAGAAACTCATCGCGGGCCCAACCGTGTTCATCTGCAACGAATGCGTCGACGTGTGCGTCAAGATCATCGCCGAGGATACTCGTATCCAGAGGTCGGCGCGGCGGCAGATGAGCGCAACTTGTACCTTCTGCGGGAAAAGTGCGAACGACGCGCTGTCGATCCCTGATCGGGGCGTCTTGTGCGGCGACTGCGCGGATGCAATTGAGGAAGTTCTTACGAGCGGAACGCCGACGTCAGGGAGCGATCATTAGAACAGTCCTCTGAAGCGTACAGCCCCAAAAGGCAACCGCGAAGACGCGAAGGCGCGAAGAAATTCCAGATCGTGCTTCGCGCCTTCGCGTCTTCGTGGTTACATTTCTCGTTCATCGCATTCACTTTTTCTTCTTTCGCCGCATCCAGTCCTTGTACATCTCGGCCAGGCCTTCCATGTAGACCGTCGCGCGCTCGCGTTCTTCCTCGCTGTTCATCGATTTCAGCAGGTCGAGCGCCTTCGCGAGATCGTCCTGAATCGTCTGCCTGGTGGTCTTGAAGTAGAGGCGGCGGATCTCGGCCAGCTTGTCGTCGGCGGTCAGCATCCTGATCGGCGTCATCGGGGTTGTAGGCCGACCCTTTCAGGGTCGGCGGCGGTTCCGCCGCAGCAGAGCCTTGAACTCCTCGAACGGGCGTGTGTTGAGCACGTGCTGCGGCTCGAGCCAGGCGCGCCGCGCGACGAGGACGCCCCACCGCAGTCCAGCCAAGCGCCGCGCGTCGAATGCGCGTCGCTCGAGATGACGATCGGGACGCCGCGTTCGCGGGCGAGCCTGGCGTGCACGTCGTTCAGGTCGAGGCGATCGAGCTGGCAGTTGATCTCGAGGGCGACGCCGTGGCGCGCGGCCGCGTCGAGCACCGCGTCGATGTCGACCGGATAGGGCTCGCGGCGCAGAATCAGGCGGCCGGTCGGGTGGCCGAGGATGTCGACGTACGGGTTCTCGATGGCGCGCAGGATCCGGTCGGTCATCTGCTGGCGGTCCTGGTTGAACGCCGAGTGGACCGACGCGACGACGAGGTCGAGGGCGGCGAGACAGTCGTCGTCCAGATCGAGCGAGCCGTCCGGCCGGATGTCGCACTCGATGCCGGCCAGCAGCCGGACGCCGTCGCGGCCGTCCAGCGGCGCGGATGCGGGCGGCGTGCGCGAGCGCCCGCCGCTCGTCCAGGCCGTTGGCCATCGCCAGCGACTTGCTGTGATCGGTGATGGCGATGTACTCGAGGCCGCCGTCGCGCGCCGCCGCGGCCATCGCCGCGATGTCGTCCTTGCCGTCGGTCTCGGTCGTGTGCATGTGCAGGTCGCCGCGCAGATCGGCGCGATCGACCAGACGGGGCAGCTGCCGCGGCCGCGGCGCGCTCGATCTCGCCGCGATCCTCGCGAAGCTCCGGCGGGACCCACTGCGAGGCCGAGCGCTTCGTAGACGCCTTCCTCGGTCTCGCCGGCCACCTTCTCGTCGCCTTCGACGCGGAACAGGCCGTACTCGTTCAGCTTGAAGCCCAGGCCGATCGCACGATCGCGCAGCGCGATGTTGTGGGCCTTCGAGCCGGTGAAGTACTGGAGCGCGGCGCCGCGGCTGTCGGCGGCGACGAGCCGCAGGTCGGCCTGGAACCCGCCCTGCAGCGAGGACGCTCGACTTGGTGTCGCCGTGGGCGAGCACGCGCTCGACGAGGCGGTAGCTCGGCGAACGCGTCCATCAGCGAGGGCGGCGCGCCGGACGCCGAGGATGTCGATGTCGCCGCAGGTCTCGCAGCCGCGCCGCAGGCTGCCGACCGGCTTCGATCTGGCGCGTCCGGCGCGTGCTCGCGGAGGCAGCCGACGAGCGCCGAGGCGATGTCGTGCGCATCGGGCAGGAGATGCCGGCCGGCGTGCCGCTTGCGCTCGTCGAGCGCCTTGAGGATGAGCGCCTCCTTCTTCGCGCCCATGCCGCGCAGCGAGCGGATCCGTCCGTCGGCGGCCGCCTTCTCGAGGTCGTCGAGCGTTCGGATGCCGAGCTCGCGATAGAGCATCGCCACGGTCTTCGGACCGACGCCCTGCAGACTGCAGCAGGTCGAGAATCGTCGGCGGGAACTCGGCGATGAGCTCCCGGTGGAACTCGGCGTCGCCGGTCTCGGCGATCTCGCGGATCCGCGCGGCGAGGTCCTTGCCGATGCCGGGAATCTCGCGAAGGCCGGTGACGTCGAGCGTCGCCAGCTCGTGCGGATGGTTGGAGACGATGTCGGCGCCGTTGCGATACGCGCGGATCTTGAACGGGTTGTCGTCCTTGATCTCGAGCAGATCGGCGATCTCCCGGAGAACGCGGGCGATGGCGGTGTTATCCAAGCCGCAGGCCTTCCGTCTCGATGTGGTAGTCGAGCAGCCGTGCGCCGCCGCGCGCGAGCGCCTCGGCGATCGCGCTCGCGCGCGTCGGCGGACCATAGCAGAACAGGCAGCCGCCGCCGCCGGCGCCGCACACCTTCGCGGCGGTCGCGCCGGCCGCCGCCGCGCGCGCGATCAGGTCGTCGATCGCCGGACGTCGTGACGCCGGGCGCCAGCCGCTTGCGGTTGTCCCACTCCGTCGGCGATCTGGCGGCCGACCTCGTCCCAGTCGCCGCTTGCGAGCGCCGCGCGCATCGCCGCCGCCGTGTCGCGGATCCGTTCGAAGCAGTCGAAGATCGTCGCGGTCGCCGTCGAGTGACGCTTGGTGATCTCCCAGTTGTTGGTGCCGGAGTTGCGCGGCGCGCCCGTGTAGGCGAGCACGATGCGCCGTTCGAGCTCGCGCGGGTCGACGTCGAGCGCGACGCGCCGGATGCCGTCGACGTTGAGCTCGATGGCCGCGATGCCGCCGTAGCAGCGCCGGGCGGTAGTCCTGGACGCCGGTCGGCACCTGGATGGTCTGGCACTCGACGTTCATGGCGACCTGCAGGAGGTCCTCGGAGCGCATCGACGCGCCGGTCCAGCGGGCGAGCGCGCCGCAGGCGGCGATCGTCAGCGCCGACGACCCGGCGATGCCGGCGCCGGCCGGCGACTCGCCGCGCGTCGTCAGCGTCGCGTTCTCGAGCCGGTAGTGGCGGGCGAGCAGCGCCAGCAGCGACAGCTCGTTCGACGCCGAGAGCTCGGACCAGTGCTGCGCGCCGGCGTGGCGATCGGTGTCGACCGAGATGAGCTCGATGCGGCCGTCGGTGCGCGGCTCGATCCGCGCGTGCGCGCGGAGGCTGATGGCGGCGTTGAGCGTCGCCGCGCCGTCGTGAAAGAGATACAAGGGCCAGATGTCGATCGTGCCGCCGGCCAGGTCGATGCGGGTCGGAGCGGATGCGGCGCGTGCTGCACGCCACGAATTATAATTTGACCGCACGATGTCGCCAGCTGCGCTGCGCCGGCAGATCGGCCAGCTGCTGATTGCCGGCTTCAACGGCGGCGCACTCCCGATCGAGCTCAGGTCGCTCGCGCGCGAGTTCGGCCTCGGCGGCGTCATCCTCTTTGCGCGCAACATCGTCGAGCCCGAGCAGGTCGCCGAGCTCGCGTTACGAGGCGGCGCGGCTCGTGCCGGACCTGCCGGCGTGGGTCAGCGTCGATCAGGAAGGCGGCCGCGTCGCACGCCTGAAGGCGCCGTTCACCGAGTGGCCGCCGATGGCGACGCTCGGCCGGAGCGGCGACGTCGCGCTGGCCGAGCGGTTCGCGCGGGCGCTGGCCGTCGGAGCTGAAGGCGGTCGGCGATCACGCTCGACTACGCGCCGGTCCTCGACATCCACACCAACCCGAAGAACCCGGTCATCGGCGACCGCGCGCTGGCCGAGAAGCGCCGAGGAAGTCGCGCGGCTCGGGGCGCGCGATCATCCGGGCGCTTCAGGGGGAGGGCGTCGCCGCGTGCGGCAAGCACTTTCCCGGGCATGGCGACACCAGCACCGATTCCCACCTCGAGCTGCCGCTCGTCGAGCATCCGCCCGAGCGGCTGCGCGAGGTCGAGTTCGTGCCGTTCAGGGCGGCGATCGAGGCCGGCGTGGCGACCATCATGACGGCCCACGTGCTCGTTCCGTCCCTCGACGAGGAGCGTGCCGGCGACGCTGTCGAAGCGCATCGTCACGGATTGCTGCGCGAGGAGCTGGGCTATCAGGGCGTCATCCTGAGCGACGACCTCGAGATGAAGGCGATCGCCGGCAGCTACACCGTGCCGGATGCGGCCGTGCCGCGCGATCGCCGCGGGCTGCGACGGCGTGCTGATCTGCAGCGGCGATCACGATGTGCAGGCCGCCGCGCTCGAGGCGCTCGTCCACGCCGTCGAAGAGGAGCGCATCCCGATCGCCCGGATCGACGATGCGCTGAGGCGTCAGCAGCGCGCGAAGGAGCGATTCCTGGCCGCGCCAGGTCGCGGCGCGGCCGAAGGACGGCAAGGCGCTCCGCCAGGCGCTCGGCCGGGACGAGCACCAGGCGATCGCCGACGAAATGGCGCGCTTCGCGTGATGCACAAGCCGCGCGCCCTCGCCGCAGGCGACCGGCATCGCCATCGTCGCCCCGGCCAGCCCGTTCGATCGCGAGCGAGTTCGATCGCGGCGTCGACGAAATCCGGCGACTGGGCTTCGTGCCGGTCTACGACGAGTCGGTGTTTGCGCGACGCTCGTACGTGGCCGGCTCGCCCGAGGTTCGGGCAGCGGCGTTTCAAGCGGCGTGGGACGATCCCGCCATCGCCGGCGTCATCGCCGTCGCGCGGCGGCTACGGCAGCGCCCAGATCCTGCCGCTGCTCGATCCGCCGACGCGGTACGCCTGTCGGCCAAGTCGCTTCGTCGGCTACAGCGACATCACCGCGATGCTCACGTTCCTGACGCTGAACTGCGGCATCGTCGCGTTTCACGGGCCGATGCTCGGCAGGGCGCCTCGGCCGGGGAGAGGCCGGCTACGACCGCGAGTCGTTCCAGCGGGCCCTCTGCCGGCCCGAGCCGGTGGGCGAGATCGGCGTCGGCGGCCGTCGAGTCCCTCCGCCCCGGAGAAGCCGCCGGGCGTGCTCCTCGGTGGCACGCTCACCCAGCTGCTGGCGTCGCTCGGCACGCCCTACGCGTTCGCGCCGCCCGCCGGGCTACGTGCTGCTTCATCGACGAAGTGGGCGAGCGGCCGTACCGGCTCGATCGCATGGTCACGCAGCTGCAGCAGACGGGACTGCTGGCGCGGGCGAGCGCGGTCGTCATCGGCGAGCTGCCTCGCTGCGACGAGCCGTCCGGTGAGGTGACGGCGCGGGCGGTGATGGCCGATCTGTTCGCCGACTTTCCCGGTCCGGTGCTGATCGGCTTTCCATCCGGACACACGTCCGGGCCGGCGATGACGCTGCCGTTTGGCGTGGCCGCGCGGGTGGTTGGCGGCCGGGACCCGCGGCTCGTCATCGAGGAAGCGGCCGTTGTCTAGAACGCGCGTCCACCTCATCGGCGTCTGCGGGACGGCGATGGCCACGCTGGCGGCGATGCTGAAACAGAAAGGGTTCGACGTCCGCGGCTCCGACCAGGACGTCTACCCGCCGATGAGCGACTTCCTGGCATCGGAGAGGTCACGACGTTCGTCGGGTACGACGCCGACACATCACCGCCGACCTCGATCTGGTCGTCGTCGGCAACGCGATCTCGCGCGGCAACGTCGAGCTCGAAGAAGTGCTCGAACCGGAAGATCCGGTACTGCTCGCTGCCCGAAGCGATCCGCGAACACTTCCTGTGGGGCGCGCGGTCGATCGTGATTGCCGGCACGCACGGCAAGACAACCACGACGTCGCTGACCGGCTGGCTGCTGACGCATGGCGGCGTCGATCCGAGCGTCCTGGTCGGCGGCATCGCCAGGAACTTCGGCGACGACGGGTCGAGCTATCGCATGGGACAGGGCCGCGACTTCGTGATCGAAGGCGACGAATACGACAGCGCGTTCTTCGACAAGACAGCCAAGTTCCTCAAGTACCTGCCCGACATCGCCGTCGTCAACAACGTCGAGTTCGATCACGCCGACATCTACCCGACATCGATGCCGTGACGCTGGCGTTCAGGCGGCTGGTGAACCTGGTGCCGCGGCGTGGACTGCTCGCTGCTGGGCGCCGACAGCCCGGTCGCGCTGGCGCTGAGGGCGTCGGCGCGTCTCGCGGGTCGTGACATTCGGCACCGGCGCCGACGTCGACTGGCAGGCGCACGACCTCGAGTCGCATGGGGCGATCGACGAGATTTCACGTCCGGCAGGCAGGGGTCGCCGTTCGGCGACGTTCGACGTGCCGCTCCTCGGCGCGCACAACGTCCGCAACGCCCTGGCGGCGATCGCCGTGGCCGTCGAAGTCGGGCATCAGCGCCGAGCGGATTGGCGAAGGGCTTGCGAGCATTTGCCGGCGTCAAGCGGCGGCTCGAAGTGGTCGGCACGTCGGGCGGCGTGACGGTGTACGACGACTTCGCGCACCATCCGACGGCTGTCGCTGAGACGCTGGCCGGCCTCCGCGCCGCTCAACCCGGCTGCGCGCATCTGGGCGGTCTTCGAGCCGCGGTCGGCATCGTCGTGCCGGCGGGTCTTCCAGGACGACTTCGCGCAATGCGTTTGCCGCCGCGGACGAGGTCATGCTGGCGCCCGGTCTTCCGGTCGACGCTGCCCGAAGCGGAGCGCCTGTCGATACCGAGGCTGGTTCGAGATCTCGGAGCCCGCGGCAAGTCGGCGCGCGAGACAGCGTCGATCGATCGAGATCGTCGACACGATCGCCCGCGAGCACCGCCCCGGCGATCTGGTCGTCGTGATGTCGAACGGCGGGTTCGGCGGCATCCATCGCAAGCTGCTCCAGGCGCTGTCGTGAGCGGCTCTGCATTCCGGCTCGTCCAGGCCGGAGATTCCGTCGTCGTCGTCGGAGCTCGAGGATCGGATCGACGAACAGGTCAACGCTCGAGCCATCCGTCTTGCTGCGGTTGTCGAAGCGGCGCGGATTGACGGTGTCCGCGACATCGTCCCCACGTATCGGTCCGTCGCGGTGTCCTTCGATCCGCTGCGCACCGATTACGCCAGGCTGTGCGACTTGCTGTCGGCCCGCGCGACCGAAGGTTCTGCCGCTGCCGCGAACGATTGTCGCAATAGCCCGCGGGCACTGGTGCGTATTCCGGTGAGATACGGCGGGGACGCCGGCCCGGATCTCGCTGACGTCGCGGTCTTCGCGAAACTGTCCGAAGCGGAAGTGATCGCGCGGCATACCGGCCGCGTCTACCGCGTGTTCATGATGGGTTTCCTGCCCGGTTTCCCGTACCTGGGAATCGTCGATCCGGCGATCGCGGCTGCCGCGACGTGCGACGCCGCGGCTGCGAGTTCCGGCAGGGTCGGTCGGCATCGCCGGCTCGCAGACGGGCATCTATCCGGCAGAAACGCCCGGCGGCTGGCAGGTGATTGGCCGAACGCCGGTGAAGACTGTTCGACCTGTCGCGGACAGACCCTTTTCTTCTCGAGCCGGGCGACGCCGTCGAGTTCTACGCGGAGCCGATGACGTGGCCTCGGTGCGCGTGCTTCGACCAGGCTTGCTGACGACGGTGCAGGACCGCGGGCGCTGGGGTTTGCAGGCACGTGGTGTTCCGCCCGCGGGACCGATGGATCCATGGTCGCATCGGCTTGCCAACGCGCTCGTCGGAAACGGCGCAGGACGCGGCGACGCTCGAGATCACGCTGGTCGGTCCAGAGCTCGAATTCGAGGACGAACGATTCGTGGCCGTCGGCGGCGCCGCAGTTCGCGATCGAGGTCGACGGCAAGCGGGCAGTCGCCGAACACGGCGTTCACCGTGCCGTCAGGCGCGCGGCTGCGGTTCGGCGGGCGGCGAGCGGGGCGCGCGGGCTTATCTCGCCGTTGCTGGGGGGTTCGACGTGCCCGAGGTGCTCGGCAGCCGTTCGACGCACCTCGTCGAGCCGGATGGGCGGAATCGGAGGCCGTGCGCTGGCGGCGGGCGATTCGCTGCCGCTCGGACCGCAGCGGCGAACCGCACGACCGGGGCAGTACGCTGATGCGGTCACGTCGCCTGCGAGTCGACGAGGCGGCGCGGATCCGCGTGCTGCCCGGTCCTCACGCCGATCGGTTTTCGGCGGATGCCCTGGATCGTGCTCCAATCGTCGCCGACTACACCGTCGACGAACGAATCGGATCGGATGGGATTCCGGCTGACGGGCCCTCGCCTCACACACACGCGGCAGCGCCGACATCATCTCGGACGCGACGCCGCTCGGCGTGCTGCAGGTGCCGGCGTCCGGTCAGCCGATCCTGCTGATGGCCGATCGACAGACGACCGGCGGCTATCCGAACGTGGCGACGGTCATCTCGGCTGACATCGGACTCGCCGGCCAGCTGGCGCCCGGGGATCGCGATCCGTTTCGAGGTGTGCACGCTGCAGCGAGGCGATGGCGGCGCTCATCGCGCAGGAGCAGGCGCTCATGGCGGTCGAGCGGGGCGAGCGGGCGTGAGCGATCTCGCCGCCGCGGCTGGCGGAAGCGTTCGGCGCCGAGCGCATCGGACGGAAGTCCCGCTCGCGCCGTTGACGACGTTCCGCGTCGGCGGACCGGCCGAATGGTTCGTCGAAACGCGGACCAGCGACGAAATCGCTCGACGGCGCTGCGCGCTGGCGCATGCGGCTGGCGTACCGGTGACGGTGCTGGGCGGCGGCTCGAACGTCCTCGTCTCCGACGCGGGAGTCCGCGGTCTCGTCATCCGGCCGCGGGGCGGCGACGATTACGCGGCTCGACGCCGTCGAGGGTCCGCGCCGACGCCGCGGTGACCATCAACGGACTGGTTCGCTGGACGATCATGCACGGCTGCGGCGGGCCTCGAAGCGTGGGCCGGCACGCCCGGTACGGTCGGCGGCGCCGTGTTCGGCAACGCGCACTTCGGCGGGCGGCTGATCGGCGATCTGATCGCCGAGGTGCGCGTCGCCGCGCGCGACGGGACGACGCGCCGATTATCCGGCGGCGGCGATGGCATTTGGCTACGATCGCAGCCGTCTGCAGGACACGGGTGAAGTGCTGCTGTCGGCGACGTTCCGGGTCGAGCCAGGCGATCCGACGGCGCTGCGCGCGACGGCGCGCGAGTCGCTCGCGTTTCGCAAGCGCACGCAGCCGCTCGATACGCCGAGCGCGGGGTGCGTCTTTCAGAACCCGCAGCCCGGATCGCGACGTCGTGCCCGAAGGCATTCCCTGGTCCGCCGGGCGCGCTCGTCGACCGCGCGGGCCTGAAGGGCGCGGCGATCGGCGGCGCGCGCGTCTCGCACGACGCACGGCAATTTCATCGTCAACGACGGACACGCGACGGCGGCCGACATCCGGCGGCTGATCGAGCGGTGCCGGCGCGACGGTTCGCGAGCGCTTCGGCGTGGAGCTCGGGAAGAGATCGTCTACCTCGGGGAGTTCGATGTCGACACTGCTGATTGAAGGCGGCCGGCGCCTGTCCGGGACGGTCGAAGTCGAAGGCAACAAGAACGCGGCGCTGCCGCTGCTGGCCGCGTGCCTGCTGACCACCGAGGAGTGCGTGCTCACGCAACGTGCCGCGGATTGGCGACGTCGAGGTGATGGCGCGCCTGCTGCTCGACCTCGGCGCGGAGGTCGAGGGCATCGGCAGCACGACGCTGCGGATTCGCTGCCCGACGGTCGTCGAAGGACGAGCCGGATCCCGGCGCTCGTCGGCCGGCTCCGCGGCTCGGTCCTGCTCCTCGGGCCGCTGCTCGCGCGGCGCGGCGCGCGCGCGGCTTGCGCCGCCCGGAGGAGATTTTCCCGCGCGGCGGACGATCGCGACGCATCTCGACGCGCTCGATCGCGATGGGCGCGCGGGTCATCGACGGGCCCGGCCATCACGCTCGAAGTGCCGGACGGACTGAAGCCGACGTCGATCTATCTCTACGAAGCGTCGGTCACCGGCACCGAGACGGCGCTCCTGGCCGCCGCCGCCGCGCCGGGCGTCTCTGAAATCCGTCACGCCGCCTGCGAGCCGCACGTCGTCGAGCTGTGCGAGTTCCTGTGCAAGATTGGCGTCGCCGATCAGCGGCATCGGGATCGACGACGATTCGGGTCGAAGGCGGGGCGCGGCTGCAGCGGCGCCGAGCACCGGCTGTGGGGCGACTACATCGAGGCCGGCAGCTGGGCGGTCGTCGGCGGCGATTACCGGCGGTGAAATCGACATCCGCGGCGCGCGGGCGGAGGACATGGAAGTCGTTGCCGCGGTCCTGAAGCGGCTGTACGTCGAATGCGCGATGGACGGCGACGTGTTTCGCGTCGAGCCGCTCGAAGCCGAAGGCCGCCGGCCGCATCACGACCGGGCTCTGGCCGGGCTTCCCGAGCGATCTCGTCAGCCTGGTGACGGTGCTCGCGACGCAGGCCGAAGGACGGACGCTCGTCCACGACTGGCTGTACGAGCTGCGCCTGTTCGCGCTCGAGCAGATGAGCGGCATGAGCGCCGATCTCTTCCTGTGCGATCCGCACCGGATCATCGTGACGGGTCCGCGACGGTTGCGCGGACGGCCGCTCGACAGCCGCGACCTTCGATCGGGGATGGCGCTGATTGCCGCGGCGCTGGCCGCCGACGGCCAGAGCCGGCTCTCGCCGCTCGAAACCGTCGAGCGCGGCTACGCGCAGCTCGTCGAGCGGCTCCAGGGCCTCGGCGCGAACGTCGTCGAAGCTGGCGTAGGGCCAGCTGGTTCGTGAGATGCCTTCGTGACTAAGAACCGGGGCGGCGCCGCCTGGAATGATCGGCTTCGGGCCGGTGCCGGCACCGTCGGCGCGGTGGTCCCGGCGGCGGAATATCGGGCTGCGGCCGGCGCAGGAGCCGGGAGCGGGATATCGAGCGCCGGCGGCAGGTCGGCGCCGCCGAGCGACGAGCCCGAATCACGGCCGACGCGGAACGCCCGGAGATCGTCCTCGCTGACGTCGAGCACCCGAATGATGTGCGGCGTCAGCGTCAGGATGATGTCGGACTGATTGATCTCGGTCCGGTTGTGCGCGAAGATTCGTCCGACCACCGGGATATCGCTCAGCCCGGGAATGCCGTCGAGCACCCGCCGCTCCTCGTCGCGAATCAGCCCGGCCAGCATGTTGGTTTCGCCGTCGCGCAGCCGAATCTGCGTGTTGATCTCGCGGTTGGCGAACGTCGGCAGGCCGCCGAAGCCCGTGCCGGAAATGGCCTGCACCGCAACGCGCAGCGTCAGCGTGACCTCGTCCTCGTGATGCGTGCGCGGCGTGATGTCGATGTTGACGCCGATGTTCTCGGTATTCGAAGCTCGTCGTCGGCTGAATCGGCAGGCCGCCGGTCGCAATTGGCGAGAACGTCGTGACCGGAACTGGCACCTGTTCGCCGAACCGCGCCTGCGCCGTGATCCCTTCCATCGTTCGCAGCTGCGGGTTGGCGAGCGTCCGTGTGTTCGAGTCGGTCTTGAGCAGGCGATAGTACAGGTTCGGCAGGTTGGCGAACAGCACGTCGGCCTGCGTGAGATTGCGAAGCGATTGCAGGCTGATGACCGTCGGCGGCCCCGCCGCATCGGGGCGATCGCCGACGCCGCCGTTGAGGCCGGGCGATCCGGGCGAGGCGAACTGCAGGCCGTATTCCTGCAGCCGCGTCCGATCGACCTCGAGCAGCTCGACGTCGATGATCACCTCGGGCCTGGCCTTGTCGATGGCGCGCCAGCAGCCGTGACGCGGCGTCGATCCGCTCGGGCGTGTCCTTCACCGTCAGCGCATTGGTCGCCGGTCACCGGCGAGATGCGCCGCGCGTCCAGCACCATCCGCAGCAGGTCCATCGTCTCCTTGAGGTCGGCGTTGCTCAGATAGAAGACGCGAACGACTTCCTCCTCGTACTCGCGGCGCTTGGCCGGGGTGTCGGGGATGATGAGCACCGTGCGCGGAGCGGTGACGCGGAAGAACGTGCGGGTCTGGTCGCTGACGGCGTTCAGCGCATCGCGCAGCGTCGTGTTCCGCAGGTCGATCGTGACCGGCGCGTCGCGAAAGGCGGTATCGAAGCCGACGCTGATGTCGGCGATCTTGCCGATCGCCATGAACACCAGCGCGGCTGCTCGCGCCGCTGAAGAACAGCGACTCGGGCATCTTGACGTCGGCAGGGAGGTCGAGTCCGGGCGCGGGCAGCGTGCGCGTCCGGTCGATCAGCGTCTGCAGCTCGGTCTTGCCTTCGCGCGAGACCGCGATCTTCGCGCGCAGCTTGTTGCGCGTCTCGCGAACCGCCGTGTCGATGTCGCCGCTCGACGGGTTGAGCTCCGCCGCCGCTTCGTACTCGACCAGCGCCTGCTCGTAGCTTGCCGACGGCATCGTGGCGCCGGCCGCGCTGAAAGTGGTCCAGGAGGCGCGGAGCTTCGCGCGATCGAGCGCAAGGCGGGCCTCGGTGTCGTTTGGCTTGTGGCGGACTGCCTGAGTGTATTCGGCGACAGCGGCGTCGTATTCCTGGCGCTGTTCGAAGTCGCGCCCCCGGCTCAACGCCGCCGACGCGGCGCAACCGCCGGCCAGGAGAGCGGCCGCTACGGCAAGGAGGAGGCGGCGTTCAGCGCCGTGGGGAATCCGTCGACAACTTCAACACCGCGCGGCGGAGTAAAGGTGAACAGCTTATCGGCCAACCCGACGTTTTCCTTCAGGTTCGTGAAGGAGAAGCTCGAGGTGCCCCCCTGCGAATCGCCCGTCACCAGGCCCCGTAGACTCAGGGTCGCCGGGTCGACCACGATGATAAGCCAATCGTACTCTGCTTGAGGTGTATGGGGTACCAGCTTGAGCGCCTGCGAGCCGTCGGGGTAGCCGGCTGGCCGCTCGACCAGCGACGGCGTGAAGTCGCGCGTGATATCGCCCTTTCCCGCCAGAAACAGCGCGGGCGTGCTCGCCTGGTCGTCCGGCGGCACCGCGCCGATCTGCACCTGCTTGTCCTGCGGAATGTACCAGTAGATGCTGGCTCCGTCGGAAACGAAGAGCTTCTCCTCGGGCGTCTTGTACTCCCAGCGCATCTTGCCGGGCTTCCGGACCATGACCCGCCCAGTGTCCTTCAGTTGCCGATTGAGGACGCCGCCGCGATAGGTCTGGACGAAGTCGGCCGAGAAATCGCGAACCGTCGCGTACTTCCCCTGGAGGGACGCCGCCAGCTCAGCGGCTGTCTGCTGCTGAGCGAGCGGTCGAATCCGCGGCCACGACGAGCGACACGATCGAGCGCGAGCCAGACACGGAGGTCCATACTCAGTTAGACGATAACACCACGTATCGGGGCTGCGGGGCGAAGATGCCCGCCGCATAAGCCGTCCGCAACGGCCGCCCGTCGTCGTCGAGCGTCGACCAGGCTGATGCCGCGCTCCACGATGAGACTGTGATTTCCGTTCGCGATGACGTGTCCGAACCCCATCCGCCGGATCGTGTCGAACGCCAGCCACGATTCCATGCGCACGTCCACCGTGACGCCGTCGATGCGGAGGCGGTCGGCGGAACGGATCATTCGAGCCGTGGAAGAACACCGGAGCGGTGCCCACGCGGCCCGCCAGTGCCACGTAGTCCTGGCCGGCTACCTCTGGAGCGCTGCCTCCCGTGAGCCGCCTGATCGCGCGGTCGAGGTCGTCGTAGTCGATGACAAACTCGCGAGTCGGTTTGAGCACGCACAGCACGTAGCGCGATCCGGCAGGAAGTGAATCGACGACGGCCTCCAACGTCGGCGCGGAACGCGTGCGCTCAATCCTGAAGAGCGGCCCATAGGCGGCGGCGAGCTGCCCGGCGGCGCGCTCGGTCGCGACGATCTCACGACCGACGGCACGGTTGTCACGTATCAGGGCCGGGGCGTACAGCAGAACCTCCGGCAGCCAGGTGTGGAGCACTTCAGGCCGCACGTACTGACCGAAGTACGTGAGGCCGTTCTGCAGTTGCCAGTTCATGTCGGTCATGAGCAGCGCGTTCCGTTCGGAAAGACCCTCCGTCATTGCCGTCAGGACCGCCGTCGGTCGCAGATCGGCGCTCCTGTCGAGCGCTGGATAGTTGACCGCGATGTTCCACGAGGCGAGCGTCAGGAACGCGACCGGGACAAGAGGCCGGAATCGCGGCCTGATGGCACGCTGCCAGGCGACGAGGCCGACCGCCGCCAGAAGCGCGACGACGAGGTGCGAGGGCAGAAAGAAGACGTGGGCGTCGCCGACGTTGTAGCCAAGCGCGAATGCGATCGTCGTCCCGAAGAGCAGGACGAGAAGCGCGGCGCGCCGCCAATTCGTCCTCGACAGGTGCACGAGTCCAGCCACGGCGGCCAATGGCGGCACCCACCCGAACTGCTGCGCGAGATCGAACGCGTACATGCGCAGCCGTTCGCTCGCCTCGGCGGCCGGCACTTCGAGAACCATCGTTTCCCGCCAGTCGGCCTTCGTGACATCGAGCCAGAACGTCCGCAGGGCATCCGCGAAACTGGCCGGCGGAACCACCTCGCGCCAAAGGGCCGCAAAATTCCACGTGTACTGAAGGGCGCCGAGCGCGGCGCATCCCACCGCCGCGGCCACGACGCGCCGTGACAAGAGCGTTCGCCAGCCGCCGGCCGCCCCGGAAAGCAGGAAGACCGCATAGGCGGGCAGCGAGCAGGATCGTCGACAGATGGTTGCCGAACGCGAGGGCGTAAACCGCAAGGAACCAGCATGAGCCGCCGGAACGTGGGCTCCGCGGACCAGCGGAGCAGCAAGAGCAGCGTCGAGGCGACCAGGAGAAGATGCAGCGCAGTAGACCTCGGCAATCACCGCCTGGCTCCAGAACGTGTACGAGCCGGCGAAGAGCAGCGCCGCCGCCACCGCCACAGCAAGCGACCCGCAGAGCTCGAACGCCACGAGGACGATCACCCCGCACGCCACCGCCGCGGCGACGGCCGAAAGCAGGTTCATGGCGTAGGCGTGGTTTTCGAAGAGCGGGCACGATGGGACGGGCGATGGCGTAATACAAAGGATACGCGTCGCGCGTCGTGATTTTCGGCAGGCCGCCCATGGTCTGGAACGACGCGGTGTCGCCGAGATCGAAGCCGGGCAGCAGCGTTGCGCGGTAAAGAAGGAAAGCGCCGAACGCGACGACGGCGGCGGCCGTGCGCGCGCATGGCTATCGGTGCGCGTTTCGCGGCGATGAACGCGCGGACCTCGGCGAGCGGCCGCGTATTGACGACGTGGCGTGCTTCAACCCAGCCCCGGCGCGCGGTCATGACGCCGAACTGCATCTGCCGGTCGAGCATCTCGGCGCGATGGCAGTCGCTGTCGATCGCGACGGTCGCGCCGGCGGCGATCGCGCGCCGCGCGAGTGCGCCGTCCAGATCCAGGTGCGAGGGTGCGCCGTCGATTTCGATGAGCGTCTTCGTCTTGACGGCGGCTTCGAAGAGCCGGTCGTAGTCGAGCTCGTAGCCGGGCCGATAGGGGATGAGTCGATTGGTCGGATGCGTGATCATCGATACCAGAGGATGCCGCATCGCCGCGACGTAGCGTGCGAGGAGCTGGTCCGGGGAATGGCCATGATGCTCGTGGAGCGACGCGAGCACGATGTCGAAGCGCTCGAGGATCGACTCGCGGAAATCGAGCCGGCCGTCCGCGAGGATGTCGACCTCACAGCCGTGCAGGATCGTCGAGGCCCGGGTAGCGCTCGCGGAGCGCCGCGATCTCGTCAGCCTGCCGCGCGACAGCGTCGCCCGTAAGGTTGCGTGTCGCGGCGGAATGCGGTGAGTGGTCCGTGATGGCGATGTATTCGTATCCGAGCGCGGCTGCCGCCTCGACCATCGTCGCCACCGAATCGCGGCCGTCGCTCCATTCGGTGTGCATGTGGAGGTCGCCTCGAATGTCGCGCCTCGAGACGAGCGCCGGCAAGCGGCCGGCCCGCGCGGCGCCGATCTCGTCCATGCCTTCGCGGATCTCGGCGGGAATGAACGGCAGACCGAGCGCCGCGTAGATGTCTTCCTCGGTCCTGGCGATTGGCGGGCCAGCATCAGCATGAAGGCCGCGCGGACCGAGCGACCAGCCGCGCTCTGCGGCGATCGCCGCGAGCCGCTTGACGTGGTCGAACGAACCCGTGAGCGTCAGCAGTGCAGCGCCGGCTTCTTCGTCGGCTGGGCACCGAACGCCGACCTGGACGCGATCGACGAGCACGTAAAGGCGACGCGGTCCGCGATGGAGTATCCGCGTCACGTCGGGCAGCTGCAGGATGGCCTCGAACGCGGCTGCCGGATCCTCGAGCGGCGCGAGCACCTCGACGTCGCCGATCAGTTCCCGACCGCGCCGCAGCGAGCCCAGTGGGGAGGCCCACGGCGCGCCGGCGCCGGTCAGGCAGTCCATCACTGGCTGCGCGAGGCTCATCGCTCGACCCAGCGGGACACGGGGAACGGCCGCTCGCAAGTGGGGCAGCGCGGCAGCGATGGCCGCCTCGATTCGGGCATCCAGTCCCTGTAATCGCCTCGAACGGCTTCTGCGATGACCGCAATGGTGAGATCCGCTGCGCTCGTCACGCCGAGCCTGGTATGCAGCGTGCGCCAGCTGTTCGATCGAGACCGCGCCCGACTCGAACAGCCATCGCAGGTCGGCTGGCAGATCGGCGACGGCCGACTCGAGAAGCACCCAGGCCGCCCGCGTCGTACATGTGGCGAAGACGTGTCAGCAGGACCGGGCTGGCGTCGAGGCGGATCGGCGAGCAGCGGGCCAAGGTCGGCGTCGGACTCGATGTGGCGCGACCGGACGAGGGCTGCTGCTTCGGCAAACAGCGCCGCATCCGCGCGCGTCGCCGCGGATGGCGGCAACCGCTGCGAGCTCGTCGAGCGTCTGGGGCAGGGCAGCAGCGGTGGTGGCGCCGGATCTCTCGGGAGCGATCGCTAACCTTTCAGCGCGCCTGGCTCGGGAGCCGTTTGTCTTGGCGCCTCCTTGGCTTCGGTCGGCAGATTCGCCGCGAGCCACTCCGCGATGCCGCCTTTGAGTGTCGCGGCCCTGTAGCCCTGACGAATCAGCAGGGCGGCGACGTGCGAACTCGCGAGCTCGTTGGGGTCGGAGTCGTACACGACGACGTCCCGATCGCGCGGCAGCGAGGGTGCGGGGCCGTCGCCGTTGTAGCGAATGGCGCCCGGCAGGCGGACGGTGCTGTGCTCGTACGGATACTTCAGGCGGGCGTCGACCAGGACCGGCGACGCGTCGCCGTCGAGCCGCTGTTTCAGATCTTCCTTGGAGATTCGTGGGACCGGCACGGGGCTCATTGTCGTCGCGTGATCGCGGAACTGTCAACGGGCGGCGAGCTCGAGTGTCTGCGCCGCTACGAGCGGCACTCCTGGCTAGCCGGCGACGCTGCGGTTGAATGGCACGACTCGCGCGCCTCGGCGCGGTACGATCCGGAGCTGTGGCTTCGCGGGCTTGGCCTGAGCCGGAGTGACCGACGTCTGCTGGCTATTGAGCGCCCAACCCGGCGATCGACGGCCGCAGTGGATGCACCGCAGAAAGATGCTGCCGGGCTCGCACCACATGCCGTACTCGTGGCGGCCGGAGAGATAGCAGTTGAACCAACTCCACATGCGAGCGCCTTTCGGGAAGAGCAGTGGCTCGTCTTTGGGCAAGAGTGATGCCGATACAGGTTTTTGGGATTTTCGGCCGAAACTGTCAGGGGAGCGGATGCCCTAATCTCCTGCCCATGCGGGAGTTGTGAACGTATCCGTCACGCACCACACAATTCTGTAAGTGACAAACGTCTTTGGTCGACTCGGGGCTCGGTGCTCGGGCCTCGGGGCAGGCCTAAAGGCCTGCACTACTACAGTCGTAGTGCGGACCTTCAGGTCCGCATCCGAGCCCCGAGGCCCGAGTTCCGAGCACCGAGCCCCGAAAGGAACTCTCAGATTCTCTGACGCCTGCCGACCATCATTCGGTAAATCCACAGCAGCAGCACCGCCCCGACCAGCGACATCAGGAACCCGGCGGCGTCCCGCTCGCTATACCAGCCAAGGGCGCGGCCGATGAACCCTCCGAGCAGCGCGCCGGCGATGCCGAGCGCCATCGTCACGATGATGCCGCCGGGATCGCGGCCAGGCATCAGCAGCTTGGCAACAGCCCCGACGATCAGGCCGAAGATGACCCACCCGATCACGCCAAACATAGAGGTACCCTCCGTGAGCGCCTGAGTGCAAATGCGGCGACGTCAGCAGTTCAGCCGGGCCGGTGCTCGGAAGCCCAGGCATAGAGGTCCGCGGAAGGAACGGATCCGATTCCCGGGCCGTCCTAGTTTATGAAAATCGATGCGGTTTCGCGCCGAGGATTTCGAGTTCGACTCCGGGACGGGCGAGGTTCGTCGTGGCGGGTCCGTCACCCGACTCGAGCCGCAGCCGGCCGGTCTGCTTGCCCTGTTGATGTCCAGGCCAGGCGAGTTGGTCACACGCCAGGAGGCCATTCGTGCCCTTTGGGGTGACCACACCAGCGTGAGTTTTCAGGATGGCCTCAACTACAGCGTTCGACAGATTCGGATTGCACTCAACGACCACGTCCGGCAACCGCGATTCATCGAAACGATCCCCCGCCGCGGATACCGGTTTGTCGCCACCCTCGGCTCATCGGTGCCCGCCGATCGATCACGATCTGTGCCTCTGCCGGGGCGGGCCGCCCGAAGATGGACGGCGGCTGCGCTGTGCGGCATCCTGCTCGCCGCCGCGACCGTCGTGATCGAGCGGCGTCCGAACCGCCACCATGAGATCGCGGTCACGATCCTCAGGTCGATTCACGACCGGCTCTTTTAACCTTCCTCAGGTTTTCCTCAGCGATTCCCAAGAACTCGACGCGGCAAGGTCCGTCACCTCGGACAGGAGGTGACAGATGCTCGACAAACCCTGGCTCGGCGCCGGATTGGTGATCGCTGTGGCCGGTACCGACCGTGCTGATTGCGGCCGCCGCACACTTCTCGTTCTTCTTTCTGCCGTTCACCTGGACAAACGAGCCCGCCCGGCTGATCGATCTCCTCGGGATTCGACCGGGCGATCGCGTCGCGGACATCGGGGCGGGTGACGGGACGCACGCCGTCGCCGTGGCGCGGCTCATCGGGCAGGATGGGGAGGTGCTGGCGAGCGACATCGATCCCGACCGGCGTCGCGCCATCGCCGGCCGCGCCGCCCGTGAACACGCATCCAACGTCCGCGTCGTCGAAGCTGCGCGGGATTCGACGAACCTGGCGGATCGCTGTTGCCGGGCGATCTATATGCGCACGATGTTCCACCATGTCGCAGACCCAGGCGCGTACGCGCTGCGATGTCGTCCGGAGCCTGCAGCCAGGCGGCCGGGTCGCGGTCATCGATTTCGCCCCTGGCCGACTCTGGTTCCACGCCCGCGATCACGGCGTGAAGCCCGACGATGTCCTGTCCGCGTTCACCGGCGCCGGTTGTACACTCCGGTATCGAGACGACCACTGGGGCGGACCGACATTCTTGTTGGTGTTTGAGTGCGGTGAGAGAACCTGATACTTGACGCTAGTGAGCGAGCGCCTCGAACCCTGATTCCCGCCCCGCTGACTTCAGGTCACGGCGCGCTGTAGACTTCGAACTCCCACAGCGAGTTGCCCCATTCGGTGCCTCGCCGCAGACTGTAGATGCCGACGTAGCGCGCCACCTCCGACACGCTCAGGTCGTCTACGTCCGCCGTGTTCTTGTCCTTCGTCAGCACCGTCCGCCAATTCTGCGCGTCGTCGGAGACCATGAGCAGATACTCCGCAGAATATGCAACTTCCCATTGCAAGACGACGCGACTGATGCTGAACGGCCCGCCCAGATCGATTGCGAACCATTCCGGATCGCTGAACGCGCTCGACCAGCGGGTGCCGAGGTTGCCGTCCACGGCCAGATTGGGTGTGAAACCGCTGTCGAACGAGGATGAGGCTGCCGTCACGGCGTTGAGCGCGATGTTGGTCGGTGTTGCCGCTCCATCGTTACTCTGCGCTGCCGCGAGCTCGAAGAAGTCCACGCCAAGATCCTTGCCGTCGGTCCCGCTGCTCTTCGACGTGCTCGACGAGCGGAGGCGATAGTCCTGACCGCCGACGTCGACGAAATCCTGCAGCCATTGCCAGAGCGACGGGAAATCGTTGCCGCTCGGATACTGTGCCTCGGGTCCATCAGCGAACGTGTTGCGCGCGACGAAGGCATCTGGTGCATAAGCCGCGAGCGCAACGTTGCCGCTGCTGGTGGCATCGCCGAACAACCCGTACGTGTTGTGCCGGAGCAGGTTGTTCGTAAATGCGAGGCCCCACATCAGCGGGCCGGTCGGCGAATAACCGCCGTACAGCACGATGGTGCTGCCGCCGTCGTTGTTGACGGTGTTGTGATCCAGCCTCACGGTTTGTGGCCCTGCACCGATCATGGCGAACATCGCCGGCGCCGGGTTGTCCCAGACGCCATACGCGCCACTGACGTCGTACAGCAGGTTGTTGCGAATCACGATGTCTTCGGTCTGCTGACTGATGTTGTTGTCGTCGTAGCCGGCGATGTTGAAGCCATAGCCGACGTGCCTGATGATGTTGTTCTGGACAACGATGTGCCGGACCGCCGACCAGGGCGCGGTGCCTTCTGCGTTGCGAGGGGTCATCAAGACCGCCGCCCCGCTCTGGCCCGCCGCCCAGTTGTTTTCGATGACATTGCCGTCGATCAGGACGCGCTCGGCGTTCTTGAGCTCGATCAGGTTCTTCACGGTCCACGACTGCCAGCGCCACTCCATCGGCTTCGTGATCAGGTTTCGGCGAATCGTGATGTCGCCTGGCACGAGCCACTGAATACTCGGGTCGCTGCCGCCGAACTGGATGTTTTCGCCGGCCGCTTCGATGAAGTTGTTCTCGATCAAGAACGGCCCCGGGCCATTCCACCCGGCCAGGGCTTGCGTATCCTGCTGAACGCCTTTGAAATCCGAGAAGTACGAGTTCACCACCTGCGTATCGGCGCTGTTCAGCGCGATGCCACGCCGATGTCCCTGGACGGCGTCGCCGTGGATATAGCAGCGGTCGACGACGAGGTGCGCGGCCACCATGGACATCGCGGACTGGGCGTCCCCCGTGTTGCCCAGCTCGAGCAGGTTCGCCGTGAGGGATCCCGGCACTGGAAGAAGCTCTAGAAACTGCAGTCGCCAGTATGTCGCGCCTGTCGCGGTTGCCAGAGCCGGACCTCTGTCCGCCTGAATCTTGGGAAGCAGCCCCGCAAATGCCGGCGTCATGCGCGCACCGGGGCCGGGGAGCAGCGAATCGTCGGCTGCCGAACGGATCGTGATGTAGCTGGATCCCCATTTCGCCGGCAGGACGAAATTGCCGGTGAAGGTGGCGCCGGGTTGAAGGAGGATTGTGTCGCCCGGTTGTGCGGCGTCGAGGGCGGCCTGCAGATCGTCGCCGGCGTTAACGCTCAACGTTCCCGCGATTGTCGGCCGCGCCGCCGCGCAGAGTCCGATCAGACACACCCCCAGCGCTTTCGAAATATTCACGAAATCAGCTCCCTCGAGATGGAGACGGACAAGGACCGGCCGTCCGCTGGTCCGCTGGCAAGAGGCGGGCCGTTGCTGAGGAGCCTGAATTCGAGCGGTTGATGCGGCTGCAACGCTCGCGTGACGTGAAATCAAACTCGAGCGTTTGGACGAATCTATACGAGCGCGCGAATGTCGAGACATTTCGGCTGTGTCGAAACTGACCGTCGCGTTGTGGGTTCCTACACGGGCGTGTTCGCGTTACGCCGCCAGCAACTCCAACATCGCCGACGAAACGGCGCCGCTCGTCTCGCGGGCGCATGTGGCCGGTAGCCTCGAAGATCCACCGCGCCACGATGTCTACAGGTAAGACCGGAGGGGATTCGCGTTATTCCGGCATCGTCGCGAAGTCTGGCCCTGGCAAGAAAGCGGCCCCGGTTAATCTGGCCCCGGCAAGGACAGTCTCAACCCACCGGCGCTAACCCCTTTAGATGTGTCACGGTTCGCCGGTCACGAACCTTGCACTACACGCGGGCAGTCAAGGCTGCGTGGTGAGCCCTCGGTGTTCTCGGATCTGGCCGTCCGGACGATTCGTGAACCTGGCGTATGCGTGTGTGTGTGTAACCAAGGGAGTAGTGACTCTTGAAACGATTGGAGGGAAGAGCACTGGAGGACCATTCTCTGGCCGATTTTTTGCCCGAATTGTGGTCAGGCGATCCCGACGGTGAAACTGTCACGAGGACTCCGAAGGACCGGTTTGGTGCGTTTCGGAAAGGTGACACAGCCAGGGATGAAGCCGGGGAGGACTACGCGCTGGAGCCGGACAGCGCTGACGGCCTTAAGTGCAATACGTCAACGATATGGAATCCAAGCCGCGAGCAATGGATCGTGATTTGGGTGTGCGCGATTGCAGCGTGGTTGTTGTGGTCGGCGGATAACGGCATTCTCGGTCGTACCGTTCTATTTGGAGACAACACCGACCAACGCTTTGGAGCACTTGCCGTTGTTATTGGCGTGCTTCTGACCTGGCAGCTAGAGTCTCGCCGCAAGAAGTGAGCAATAGGTATGTTGGTGTGTGCCGAGGGCTCATGAGATTGAGAATACCAACCTACGTCTGCATTCTGATGTATCTTAGATACAGATGCGCACCACCCTCAATCTCGATGACGACAAGATTGCCCGCGCCCGTGAACTGACCGGTATGGTCGAAAAGACGGCGCTGATCCACGCGGGCCTCGACGCCTTGATTGCGCGAGCCAGCGCCCAGCGGCTGGCCGACCTGGGCGGTCGGTTTCCGATGACGACGCCGCCCCGACGGCGCCGGCCGCGGCGGGCGCGCCGATGATCCTGGTCGATACCTCGATCTGGATCGAGCACGGTCGCCGGCGGTATGACCCCCTAGCCGCATGGCTCACCGAGGGGCTGGTGCTGGGGCATCCGTTCGTCCAGGGGGAGCTCGCCTGCGGGCAGATGCCGCGACGGGCCGAAGTGCTCGCGCTCTTCGATCAGCTCCCGCCCGCCCCCGTCGTTCCCCACCCGGAGATGCTGCAATTCGTCGATCGACACCGCCTGATGGGGCAGGGGCTCGGCTGGATCGATCTGCATCTGCTGGCGTCCGCCCTGGTCAGCCACGCGACGCTCGCCACGCGCGACGGGCGGCTGGCGCGGGCCGCGCGAGATCTCGGGGTGGCGGCATCGCGTTGATCCGTTCAGTCCTCCTTCGCGCGACGCGCTTCGGAGGACACCATCCTTCGCTGGTGAGGGAACTCACGCCGGATGGCTTGCGATCATCCTTCGCTGGTCAAGGGACTCGCTACGGATGGCTTGCCATCCGTAGCTCGCCGAAGGCGAGTGCTCGTCAGTCCTCCTTCGCGCGACGCGCTTCGGAGGATGGTGGACGGCACGAGGCTCGAACTCGTGACCTCCGCGTTGCGAACGCGGCGCTCTCCCAACTGAGCTAGCCGCCCACTCGGAATGACGAACCCTCAGTTTAACATGCGCGTTTTGCTATAGTCGAGGACGGCCGCGCCGCATTCGCGTCGCACGCCACGCGAACAACTTGTCACACACCATCACACGCATCGGCGTTCTCACCGGCGGCGGCGACGCGCCCGGCCTCAACGCGGTCATCCGCGCCGTCGTCAAGACCGCGCACCAACAGCGGCATCGAGTGCATCGGCCTCGAAGACAGCTTCGACGGCCTGATCGAGCCGGGCCGCTCGCGCGTGCTCACGCCGCGCGACGTCACCGGCATCCTGCGGCTCGGCGGCACGATTCTCGGCACGATCAACCGCGGCAATCCGTTCGCCTATCCGATCGAGACCTCCGACGGCACGCGCGACTACTCCGACCGCGTCATCGAGATGTTCCACAAGATGGGGCTCGGCGCGCTCGTCGTGATCGGCGGCGACGGCACGCTGGCGATCGCGCACCAGTTCTGCTGCCGCGGCATCCCGATCGTCGGCGTGCCGAAGACGATCGACAACGACATCGTCGGCACGACCAACTGCTTCGGGTTCGACACGGCGGTCGCCTTCGCCACCGACGCCATCGATCGGCTGCACACGACCGCCGAAGCGCACAAGCGCATCATGGTCGTCGAGGTGATGGGCCGCTATGCCGGCTGGATCGCGCTGTACGCCGGCGTCGCCGGCGGCGCCGATGCGATCCTGATTCCCGGAGATTCCGTTCGACCTCGACATCGTCGCCGCAGCGGCTGCGCGAGCGCGACCGCTGGGGCGCCAAGTTCAGCATCGTCGTCGTCGCGGAGGGCGCGTTCCCGAAGGGCGGCACGGCGTCGCTCGTCGAGGAGGCGCACGGCGGCCACGTCGAGCGGCTCGGCGGCATCGGCGCGCAGGTGTGCGAGGCGCTCGCGCGAGGCGACGGGCAAGGAGACGCGCTCGGTCGTGCTCGGCCACCTGCAGCGCGGCGGCGCGCCGACGAGCTTCGATCGCGTCCTGGCGACGCGGTTCGGCGGCAAGGCCGTCGAGCTCGTCAGGCGGGGCGAGTTCGGCACGATGGTGGCCTTCGCTCCGCCCGACATCGTCGCGCGGCGGCTCGAAGACGTGGTCGGGAAGACGAAGACGGTGCCGCTGGACTTCGATCTGCTGCTGACGGCGAGGGCGCTGGGCGTCACGTTCGGGGACTGACGGGCGAACTCTGAAATCTACAATTGCGAATTTACGATTCTAAATTTCGGAGCAGGTCGAGATACTTCAGCGCGCCGCCGGTGTTGAACAGCACGACCGACTCCGATCGCTGGATCGAGCCGGCGGCGACCAGCCGCCGGACGGCGGCGAGCGCGGCGCCGCCTTCCGGCGCGGCGCTGATCCCCTCGGTGCTCCCCAGCTCCAGCATGCCGTCGATCATCGTCGCTGATCCGGCACGGCGAGCGCCGTGCCGCCGCTCTCGCGAATCGCGCGCAGGATCAGGAAGTCGCCGATGGCGCGCGGCACGCGCAGGCCGTCGGCGATCGTCGACGGCGTCCTCCCACGGCTGCGCCTTCTCGGTGCCTGCTCGAACGCGCGGACGATCGGCGCGCAGCCCTCGGCCTGCACCGACACCATGCGCGGCCGCCGTCCGCGTGGCACCCAGCCGATGCGCTCGATCTCGTCGAACGCCTTCCACATGCCGACCATGCCGGTGCCGCCGCCGGTCGGATAGACGATCCAGTCCGGCCAGCGCCAGTCCATCTGCTCGGCGAGCTCGTAGGCCATCGTCTTCTTGCCTTCGATGCGGTACGGCTCCTTCAGCGTCGAGACGTCGTACCAGCCGAGCGGCGCGCCGCGTTCGGCGGCCGATCCGGCCGGCATCGGTGATCAGGCCGTCGACCAGCGTCACGTCGGCGCCGTAGAGGCGGCACTCGTCGACGAACGGCGGCTTGACGTCCTTGCGGCAGGAAGACTTCGCACGCGAGCCCGGCGGCGGCGGCGTAGGCCGCGGCCGCGTTGCCGGCATTGCCGGCGGACGGCAGCGCGATCGTCGGCGCGCCGAGGTGCGCGCGCGCGCGTGATCGCCGCCGACTGGCCGCGCGCCTTGAACGAGTTGGTCGGGTTGAGCGATTCGTCCTTGATGTAGAGCCGCGTCGAGGCCGAGCCGCGCGCCGAGCGTCGTGGCGTGGAAGAGCGGCGTGAACCCTTCGCCGAGCGTGACCGGCGTCTCGCCGTCGAAGAGCGGCATCAGCTCGCGGTACCGCCACATCGTCGGCGGGCGGCCGGCGAGGGTGTCGCGCGACCAGCCGCGCGCCGCGTCGAGATCGTAGCGGGCGAGCAGGGGGCGCCGCAGCGACAGAGATGATGGCGCTCGCGCGGATCGAGGAGCGGCGCGCCGCAGGGCACGGAGCATTCGAGATGGGTGAAGAAGGACACTCATCGCGAGACTATTTGCCCAGCAGCTCCGCGTCCTTCTTCTTCTGCAGCTCGTCGATCTTCTTGATGTGCTCGTCGGTGATCTTCTGGACCTCGTCGAGGCCCTTCTTCTCGTCGTCCTCGGAGATCTTGTGATCCTTGAGGAGCTTCTTCAGCCGATCGTTCGCGTCGCGGCGCACCTGGCGCACGCTGTTGCGGCCTTCCTCGGTCAGCTTGTGGACGTGCCGCGACAGCTCCTTGCGGCGCTCCTCGGTCAGCGACGGGATCGGGATGCGGACGACCTTGCCGTCGTTGGCGGGGTTCAGGCCGAGGTCGGAGGCGCGGATCGCCTTCTCGATCGCGCCGAGCTGCGACGGATCGAACGGCTGCGCGACGATCAGCGACGGCTCGGGCACCGACAGGCCGGCGAGCTGGTTGAGCGGCATCCTCGAGCCGTAGGCCTCGACGTGGACGCTGTCGAGAATCGTCACCGACGCGCGGCCGGTCCGCACGCCGCGCGAGCTCGTGCCGGACGTGCTCGAGCGCGGCGTCTTCATCCGCTTGTTGACTTCGGCGAACAGGCCCTTCAGGTCGTTGACATCCATGCGAGTGCTCCGAATCGAGGATTTGAGGATCCTCAAGTCGATCTCAAATCCTGAAATCTCGCTCGCTGTTCAGGCCGTCACCAGCGAACCGATCGGCTCGCCGGTGATCGCGCGCTTGATGTTGCCCGGGCGTCCGCAGGTTGAAGACGACGATCGGCAGGCGATTGTCCATGCACAGGGAGATGGCCGTCGCGTCCATCACCTTGAGCCCCTGCTCGAGCACCTGCAGATAGGAGATCCGATCGAAGCGCGACGCCGTCGGGATTGAGCATCGGGTCGGCGTCGTAGATGCCGTCCACCTTGGTGGCCTTCAGGATCACGTCGGCCTTGATTTCCATCGCGCGCAGCGCGGCGGCCGTGTCGGTGCTGAAGTACGGATTGCCGGTGCCGGCGCCGAAGACGACGACGCGGCCTTTCTCGAGGTGGCGGATGGCGCGCCGCCGGATGAACGGCTCGGCGACCGCGCGCATCTCGATCGCCGTGACGACGCGGGTGACGACGTCCTGCTGCTCGAGCGCGTCCTGCAGCGCCAGCGCGTTGATGACCGTCGCCAGCATCCCCATGTAGTCGGCGGTGGCGCGATCCATGCCCGCGCGCGCTGGCCGCGACGCCGCGGAAGATGTTGCCGCCGCCGATGACGATCGCCGTCTCGACGCCCATCGCCTGGATCTCGGCGATGTCCTTGGCGATCTGCGTCGCCACGGCGGGATCGATGCCGTAGGTCTGCTCGCCCATCAGGGCTTCGCCGGAGAGTTTCAGGAGGATGCGTTTGTAGGCGGGGACGGGCACGGACTGATTATAGTGGAGGACGCAGAGGGAGCAGAGGACGCAGGGTTTTGGCCCTGCGTCCGGGTCAGCTGGCGGTTTCGCCCACCTTGAGGCGAGCGAAGCGGGTGACCGTCACCGGCGCGCCGAGCGACTTCGAGGCCGCGGCGAGCACGTCCTTGACCGCTCATCTTCGGATCGCGAATCGACGGCTGATCGGGCAGGACGACCTGCGTGTAGAAGCTCCCGAGCTTGCCCTCGACGATCTTGTCGATGACGTTCGCCGGCTTGCCCGAGTCCTCCATCTGCGCGCGGTAGATCTCGCGTTCCTTCTCGAGCGTCGCCGCGGGAACCGCGTCGCGCGAGACGTAGCTGCGGGCTCGCCGCGGCGATCTGCATCGCGATCTTCCTTGACGAGCGTCGTGAACTCCTCGCGCGCGGCGATCGCGGGCGTGACGCCGCCGAACTCCACCTGGACGCCGATCTTGCCGCCCAGGTGGATGTACTGGCCGACGTAGCCCTGGCCCGGCGTAGCGCACGAAGCGCGGCGACGGCCATGTTCTCGCCGAGCTTGCGCGATCGCGGCGGCCACGCGCTGCTGCACCGGGCCGTCCGGATCCTGCAGCCAGGCGTCGGTCGCCCGTCGCCGGCCTTCTCGATCTCGGCGAGCACGTCCTTGCACGAGCTGCTGGAAGTCGTCGGTGCGCGCGACGAAGTCCGACTCGCAGTTCACCTCGACGAGCGTGCCGCGTCGCATGATCGGCCGACGAGCGGTGGCCGATCAGCCCTTCGCTGGTCGCGCGGCCGGCCTTCTTGGCGGCGCTCGCGAGCCCCTTCTTGCGCAGGATCGTGTTCGCCTCCTCGAAGTCGCCGTTCGCCTCGGTCGAGCGCGTTCTTGCAGTCCATCATGCCCGCGCCGGTCTGGTCGCGGAGCTTCTTCACGTCGCTTGCTGAAATTGCCATCGTAAGAATTGTTGAGTTGGAGAGTTCGAGGAGTTAGTAAGTTGAGGGGAGCTGGGGAGTCGATGAATTCACCAACTCTCCAACTCACCCACTCACCAAATTGTCGGCGTCAGGCCGAGGCGGGCGCGGCTTCGCGGGCGCGCCGCTGCGGGCGGGCGCCGCGCCGCAGGTCGTCGCCGCCGGCTTCGTCGTCGCGCGTCGCGCGTCGATTCGGCGTCGACCGACTCCTTCATGTCGCGGCCGGCGATGACCGCGTCGGCGATCCGCGAGGCAAACAGCCGGATCGCGCGCAGCGCGTCGTCGTTGCCGGGAATGACGAAGTCGACTTCGTCCGGATCGCAGTTGGTGTCGACGATGCCGATGACGGGAATCTTCAGCTTGCGCGCCTCGTCGACCGCAATCTTTTCCTTCTTGGTGTCGACGACGAACACCGCGTCGGGCAGGCGCGACATGCCGCGGATGCCTTCGAGGTTCTTCAGCAGCTTGCGGCGCTCTTTCTCGTTCCGCGCGATTTCCTTCTTCGACAGCGTGTCGTAGCGGCCGTCGGTCGCCATCGCCTCGAGATCGCGCAGCCGGCCGAGGCTGCGCTGAATCGTCGCGAAGTTGGTGAGCAGCCCGCCGAGCCAGCGCTCGTTGACGTAGAACATGCCGCAGCGCTGCGCTTCCTCGGCGATGACGTCCTGGGCCTGGCGCTTGGTGCCGACGAAGAGGATCGTGCGGCCTTCGGCGGCGAGGCTGGTGACGAACTCCTCGGCCTCGCGGAACAGCTTCACCGTCTTGCCCAGGTCGATGATGTAGATGCCGTTCCGTTCGCCGAAGATGTATTCCTTCATCTTCGGGTTCCAGCGCTTCGTCTGGTGGCCGAAGTGAACCCCCGCCTCCAGCAGATCCTTCATCGCGATCGCGGCCAAATACCTCCACACGGTCCGGCTGAAGCCGGACACTGCGGTTACCGTTTACTGAACTGGAAGCGCTTGCGCGCTCCGGCCATGCCGTACTTCTTGCGTTCCTTGGCGCGCGCGTCGCGCGTCAGCAGTCCTTCGTCCTTCAGCCGCTTGCGCAGCTCGAGGTTGTATTCGACCAGCGCGCGCGCGATGCCGAGCCGCACCGCGCCGGCCTGTCCCGAGACGCCGCCGCCGGCGACCGTCGCCAGGATGTCGAACTTGTCGGCGGTTTCGGTGAGCACGCAGCGGCTGTCGGATCTGCGTGCGGAGCGCTTCGGTGGGGAAGAACGCCTCGAACGTCCGATGGTTGATGCTGATGGCCCCGGTGCCGGGGCGGAGAAACACGCGGGCGGTCGATGTCTTGCGCCGACCGGTTCCGTAGTACTGAACTGCTGCCACGTTACGCGACCTCGAGCTTGGAGGGTTTCTGCGCCGTGTGCGGGTGATCCGGACCGGCGTACACTTTCAGCTTGCGGTACATCGCCTCGCCCGAGCTTCGTCTTCGGCAGCATGCCGTGCACCGCTTCTTCGACCAGCCGCTCCGGCTGGCGCTGCCGCACCAGCCGCGCGCGCTCTTCGCGCAGGCCGCCTTCGTAGCCGCGAGTGCTGCCGGTAGATCTTCTGATCTTCCTTGCGGCCGGTCAGCTTCACCTTCGCCGCGTTGACGACGACGACGTGGTCGCCGGTGTCGATGAACGGGCGTGTAGGTGGGCTTGTGCTTGCCCTGGAGCAGCCGCGCGGCGACCGTGGCGATCCGGCCGAGCACCTGGCCGTCGGCATCGATGACGTGCCAGCGGCTGCTCGCGGCGGCCTGCTTCGGCGCTGGCCATGAACGTAGACATGCGGAACTAAACCTCTCGATACTGCACGAACCGTGCGCACGCTTGACGCTGTTCGGGGTTCCCCGCCGGGGCTCAATCTGGTCGGCCGGGTCCAGGCAACGGTAAACCCAAATCATACGGGCCTTTCTGGGGACTGTCAAGCGCTGCCAGTCGGCTCGATGCGGCACCGAGGCCGATAAGCGGACCTCGAGCCGTCACTCTGCGGTCCGAGCGGCCCGTCAGTTCTGTGATCGACTGACGAATCTGTCACGTCGGGCGTAGCGGACGGGTGCACCGACGGCGATCGCAGTATTCGTCAGCGATGCGCCGGAATTCGCACGTTTCAGCGCGGTCGAGGTTTGGTACCGGCTTTGCGCAATGCGGTGCGCGGCTTCAACTTAGAAGGACATCGCACGTGTTTGGTCTTGGTAAGAACAAAGCCGGTCGTCGGCCTCGACATCGGCTCGAGCGCCGTCAAGGCCGTCGAGCTGAAGCCGGTCGGGCAAGGGCTTCCGCGTCGCCGCGTTCGCGCAGCGAGCCGGTGCCGCCCGACAGCATCGTCGACGGCGCCATCATCGACGGCGCGCGCCGTCGCCGACGCCATCCGCCGCCTGTTCGACAGCAAGGCGTTCAAGACCAAGGAAGTCGCGGCGTCGCTGTCGGGCAACGCCGTCATCGTCAAGAAGATCAGCCTGCCGGTGATGACCGAGGCCGAGCTCGCCGAGTCGATCTACTGGGAGGCCGAGCAGTACATCCCGTTCGACATCCAGGACGTGAACCTCGACTACCAGATCCTCGATCGCCGGCACCGGCGCCGACGGCGAAGGGCACGATGGACGTGCTGCTCGTCGCGGCGAAGAAGGAAAAGATCGCCGACTACACCGGCGTCATCTCCCAGGCCGGCCGCGTGCCGGTGGTCGTCGACGTCGACGCCTTCGCGCTGCAGAACGCCTACGAGATCAACTACGGCGCTCGAGCCCGAGCGCCGTCGTCGTGCTGCTGAACGCCGGCGCGAGCGCGATCAACATCAACATCCTCGAGCGGCGATCAGTCGCTCTTCACGCGCGACATCTCGATCGGCGGCAACGCCTACACCGAAGCGGTGCAGAAGGAGCTGAACCTGCCGTTCGAGAGCGCCGAGCAGGCTGAAGAAGGGCGAGCCGGTCGACGGCGTCGCGTTCGACGACGTCCGGCCGGTGCTGCACGCGATGACCGAGAACGTGCTGCTCGAGATCCAGAAGACCTTCGACTTCTTCAAGGCGACGGCCGCCTCCGATCGCATCGATCGCGATCCTGCTGAGCGGCGGCGCGTCGCGCGTCGACGGCTTCGCGCAGGCGCTCGAGGAGCGCTTCGAGCGCGCCGGTCGAGATGTTCGATCCGTTCAGGAAGATCGCGTTCGACGCCGCGAAGCTCGGCGTCGCGCGATGCCGGAGCAGCTGGTGCCGACCGCGGCAGTGGCCGTCGGTCTCGCGCTCCGAAAGGCGGGCGACCGATGATTCAGCATCAACCTGCTCGCCGTCGAGCGGAAGGCGGTCGAAGAAGACGGCGGTCGTCGCGTTGCAGATCGGGCCAGAAGATCACGGTCGGCTGCAGCGCTGATCCTGCTCGTCGCCGGCGCTCGTGCATCGGCTGGCGCTACTGGTCGCTCCAGCAGCGAGTCCGCGCAGCTCGACGTCGACATCTCCGCCGCGCAGCAGGAAACGGCGCGGCTGCACTCCGTCATCTCAGCAGGTCCAGCAGTTCGAACAGCAGAAGGCGCAGCTCCAGCAGCGCGTCGCGCTCATCGAGCAGCTGCGGCGAGACCAGACCGGCCCGGTGCACATGCTCGATCAGATCAGCCGGGCGCTGCCGCCGATGCTGTGGCTGACCGAGCTGAAGCAGGGCGCGACGCCGACGAGGTCGTGATCGACGGCCGCTGCACGACGCTGACCGGGCTTGTCGGACTTCGTGGCCAACCTCGAGGCGTCCGGCTACTTCAAGCGCGTCGATCGAGATCGTCGAGCAGCCGACGACCGAGGTCGGCGGCCGACGGTCCGCCGGGCGAGCTGATCAGGTTCAGCATCAAGGCGCACGTTCCAGCAGCCGGGCGGCGCCGGCGACACCGCGGCACGAGCGGCGGCCGTCAGCGGCGCCGGCGGCGGACGCCGCACGATCAGACCAGGTCCGGACGCGCAGACGACGTAAAGCTCGGGGCGGGCCGCCCCGATACGGCTGAGTAAGCGAGATGGACATCAGTCTCGCAAAACTTCCGTGGTATGCGCAGGTTGGCGCGTTCGTCGTCCTGGCGCTCGCCGGCGTCGGCGTGTTCTACTACTACTACGAGCTGCCGGTCCGGGCGGACATGGAGGCGCGCGCAGACGCAGCTCACGGCGCTGCAGCGCCGACATCGCGAAAGGGCTAGGCGACCGCGAAGCAGCTGCCGGCAGTTCCGCGCGCAGGTCGACGACCTCGAAGCGCGGCTGGACAACCTGCAGCGCCGTGCTGCCCGAAGAAAAGGACGCCGGCGATCTGCTGCGCCGGCATGCAGACCGTGGCGACGCAGTCGAACCTGACGATCAAGAGCTTCAAGCCGTCGCCGCCGGTCACCAAGCAGCTGCACGCCGAGTGGCCGATCGCGCTCGAGCTCGAAGGCACGTACCACAACCTCGCGATCTTCTTCGATCGCGTCGGCAAGTTCACGCGGATCGTCAACATCACCGGGCTCGACGTGCGCGGCAAAGAACCGCCCGACCCGAACGCGACGATCGTCGGCGCAGTGCGTCGCGACGACGTTCGTCCTGCTCGATAAGCCGGCTGCCGCCGAAGCCGGGCGCCACGCCGGCCGCCGGCCGCGAAGCCGGCAGCGTAGTCATGAACGCGACGCTTCTGGCCGTGCTCGCTGCTGATGCAGGCGCCGGCCCAGGCGCAACCGCCGGCCGCCGCCCGCGGCGTCAGGCCGCGGCGCCGGCGCCGGCGCCAGCCGCAGGCCCCGCCGCCAGCTCCACCAGATCCGGTACTACGCTACAACCCCGACGGCCGGCGCGATCCGTTCCTGAGCCTGCTCGGCGTCGGAGCCGAAACGGGCCCGCAAGCGAAGCGCGGCGACGGGCGTGGCCGGGATGACGGTCGCCGAGATTTCGGTCCGCGGCATCCTGCAGAGCCGCGGCACCCTGATCGCGATGGTGCAGGGCCCTGACAACACGAACCTACATCGTTGCGCCAGGGCGACAAGCTCGCCGATGGCGCGGTGCAGGCGGTGACCGCCGACGGGCTGGTCATCGTGCAGGAAGTCAACGATCCGCTGTCGCTCGTCAAGCAGCGGGAGATTCGCAAGCCGTTGCGAGCGCAGGAGGACGTCAAGCAGTGACTCTGACGAGGGGCCTTGCCCTGGTTCTGACCGCTGGCGGTTGCCGGTGTGGTGGGCGGACGGCCCGGCACCGCGGCCGACACGCCTGCGGCGCCGAGCGCCGAACTGAAGAACATCAGCGAGCGTGCGAGCGCGCGGTGGCGCGTCGCTCGTCATCGAGGCGAGCGAGCCGGTCCCGTATCGTCACGACTCGGCCCGATCCGCTGACCGTCCTGCTCGACTTCCGCAACGTCGGCGCCGAAGGCGTCGCCAACGCCGTCGCGGCCAAGCGAACCGGCCTCATCGCCGGCGTCGCCGTCGAGCGCGTCGAATCGATGGGCGTGCCGATGGCGCGGGTGCGGATCACGCTCGCGCGAGCCGATTGCCCACCGCGTGCGCAGCGATCGCAACAACGTCCTGGTCGAATTCGACCGCGACGCGCGGGGCGCCGTGCCGTACGTCACACCGCAACCGGCGGGCGGTCTGCCCGACGCGATGCAGGCGCTCGCGCAGATCGCGGCGATGCCGGCCACCGATCCGATTGCCGCGCTCCTCGCGGCGGCGCCGCAGCCGCCGCCCGCGACGCGGCCAGTCCTGCTCGCGCAGGCTCCCGCGTCGGGCGGGGCGGCCCCTGCGGCGAGTGCGGCGCCGACCGCGGCGGCCGCGAGCCAGCAGTCCTCGGGTGCGTCGTCGAGCGATCGGATTGTCCGGCAGGGCGGCCGGGAATATAACGGCCACGCCATCACCCTCGACTTCCAGCAGGCCGACCTGCGGCTCGTGCTGCGCGCGTTCACCGAGATCAGCGGGCTGAACATCGTGATCGATCCGACCGTTCAGGGATCGGTCGACGTGGCCCTGCGCGACGTGCCATGGGACCAGGCGCTCGACATCATCCTGCGCGCCAACAAGCTCGGCTACATCCTCGACGGGACGATCGTCCGCATTGCGCCGCTGACGGTGCTGGCCGACGAAGAAGCGCAGCGTCGCAAGCTCGCCGACGAACAGGCGCTCGCCGGTCAGCTGCAGGTCGTGACCAAGACGCTCAGCTACGCGCGCGCCGAGGAGTTGCAGACGCTCTTGACGCGCAGCGCGCTGTCGCAGCGGGGCACGGTCCAGGTCGATCCGCGAACCAATACGCTGATCATCACGGACCTGGCCGATCGCCTGCAGACCGCCTCGCAGCTGATTGAAACGCTCGACAAGGCGCAGCCGCAGGTCGAGATCGAGGCGCGGATCGTTCAGACCAACCGCAACTTCGCGCGCGAGCTTGGTGTCCAGTGGGGCTTCAACGGACGCGTCGATCCGGCGCTGGGCAACACGACGAACCTGGCGTTCCCGAACAGCGGCTCGCTGAACGGACGTGTCGGACCGCTCCAGGGTCCGGCGGGTGCGGCAACCACACCGACCGCCGTCAATCTCCCCGTCGGCTCGGCGACGAGCGGAGTCGGCCTTTCGCTTGGATCCGTGAACGGCGCGTTCAATCTCGACATGGCGCTGACCGCGCTCGAGCAGTCGGGTAACGGACGCATCCTCTCGACGCCGCGCGTGTCGACGCTGAACAACGTCGAGGCACAGGTGATGCAGGGCGTGCAGATTCCGCTGCAGACCATCGCGAACAACACTGTCACGGTGACGTTCAAGGACGCCGCGCTGCTCCTGACCGTCACGCCGCAGATCACGGCCGCCGACACCGTCATCATGCGGATTCAGCTGGAGAACGCGACGCCCGACTTCAGCCGGGCGGCGGGTCCGGCGGCGATTCCTCCGATCGACACGCAGCGCGCCATCACGACGCTGCTGGTCAACGACGGTCAGACGACCGTCATCGGCGGCATCTACACCAGCAACCAGCAGAACCTGACGAACAAGACACCAGGGCTTAGCGAGATCCCGCTCCTGAGGTGGCTGTTCCGCCGCGATCGCGTGTCGGACGAGAGCCGCGAGCTGCTGATTTTCATCACCCCGCGCATCATCAGGGGGTGACCGCATTATGAGCATCCATACCGCCAGACTCATCGTATTGCTCGCCGCGGTAGCCGCGGCAAACGTCTCCTGCGGCAGCGTCGTCCGCGACGGCAAGTCGCCGGTTTATCTGGTAATCGACTCGCTGGTGGCCAAGCGGGGCGGCGGCGACGATCCTGAGGCTGGAACGCTGCTCTCGGACGTGACTACCAAAGGCAGCACCTTCAATGACGCAGGCACTGTCACGCTGCGGATTTCGCCGAAGGACATCGGTCCGACCGCCACGGCCACGACGCCCTCGCTCAACAACGAAGTGACCATCAATCGTTATCGCGTCGTGTACCGGCGGGCCGACGGCCGCAACATCCCGGGCGTCGACGTGCCGTATGCATTCGACGGCGCCGCGACCGGGACGATTCCCGTCGGAGGATCGCTGAAGCTCGGCTTCGAGCTGGTCCGCCATGTCGCGAAGGAAGAGTCGCCGCTCGTTCAGCTGCAGTTCAAAAGCGGCAACACGCCTCCGGTCATCTCCACGATCACGGACGTGACGTTCTACGGCCGCGACCAGGTCGGAAACGAGCTGACTGTCACCGGATCGATTCTGATTGACTTCGGCGATTTCGCCGATCCGAAGTGATGGAGAGGGCATGCTGAACCGGCTACGACCATATCTCGTCACGCTGCCGCTTCTCACCGCAGCGTGCACCATTAGCGAAACGCCGGCGCCGCCGCTGACCGGACCGTCCGAGTATGCTCTCTCGCTGTCGGTTTCGGTGGAGCCCGACCTCCTGGTCAGAAACGGCGTGGACGCGTCAAGGGTTATCGTGACTGCGCGAGATGACCAGGGTCAACCGCTTAGAAGCCTTCAGGTCCGACTGGAGATCGTCGTCAACGGACAAGTCGCTGATTCATTTGGCACCCTGTCGCCAAGGACGATTTTCACCGGCACGGACGGGCGCGCCACTGCCACTTACACGGCGCCGCCCACGTCGAACGGAGCGTCGGCGGCCATTGATCTGGTAACGATTAGAGCCAGTACCGATAGGAACGAACTCTCAACTCTCGAAGTCGCAGATAGTGGAAATCCGGCTGGTGCCCAACACGACCTACACGCCAGGGGCCCCGGTGGCGTTCTTTACTTATGCGCCCAGCACGGGCATCACGACGGCTACCGAAGTCGTCTTCAACGCGGGCGGATCGTACCCTGTGATGGGCAGCCGCCTCATGAACTACGCGTGGGACTGGGGCGACGGCACGATCGACAACTTCAACGCCGGTCCGTCCGAGGATCACGATTGGGCCGGCGCCGGCACATACGCGGTGACGCTGACGGTGACCGACGATCTCGGCCAACGGGCCAGCACCACGCAAATCATTACCGTCGGATAATCGACGGTCGGCATGACCGACAATCCGCGTATTGACGACCTGAGGCGCCGGGTTCAAAAAGACCCGGCGTCGATTGCCTTTGCGCAGCTCGCAGAGGAGTACCGCCGCGCCAGGCAGTACACCGAGGCGGCCGAGGTGTGCCGCGCCGGCCTCGTCATTCATCCAGGCTATCTGTCGGCCCGCGTGACGCTGGGCCGGACGCTGATCGAGCTTGGGGAGCTGGATGCCGCGCGGCGTGAGCTCGAGAGGGTCCTCGGCGGCGCTCAGGAAAACCTGTCGGCCATCCGCGGCCTGGCCGAAATTCATCACCGGCAGGGCGACGTCAAGGCAGCCCTGACCCAGTACCAAAGGGCGCTGAGCCTGGCCCCGAACGATCCCGACCTGGAAGAAACGGTCGCCGATCTGACGCAGCAGCTCGAATCGAGCGCCCGATCCGAACCGGCAGTCACTCCCGACTCCCCTCCGGACGCCGAACGTGACCGTGCCGAGCGCACGGTGGTAGCGCTGGAGGGATTTCTCGCCGCGATCCATGGCGCAGGCGCCAACAGCCGCTCTTAGCGGC
Organism: uncultured Acidobacteriota bacterium; assembly: GCA_963825245.1. GTDB lineage: Bacteria > Acidobacteriota > Vicinamibacteria > Vicinamibacterales > CAVVIG01 > CAVREM01. The sequence continues at coordinate 795,687 of CAWGSJ010000001.1, read as the reverse complement.
CGCCTGCAGTCGGTCCGCCAGCGCCTGATCGAGCTCCAGCTCGACGCGCTCGTCGTGATCGCTCTGCCGAACATTCTGTACCTCACGAACTTTTCGGGCACTTCGGCGATCGTCGTCGTGACGGCCGAACGCCTGCTTTTTCTGACCGACTCGCGGTACGTGACAGCGGTCGCCGACATGCGGGGAACGCCCCACGAGTGTCCGGGGCTCGAGCTCGTGGAGGTCGAAGGCAGCTACGAGGCCCGTGTCGCGAGATTGCTGAACGAGCTGTCACCCCACAACGAACGGGTTCGCGTCGGCTTCGAGGCTGCGCATCTGACGGTCAGCCGTCTGACGTGGCTCGAGCAACACGTAGACAGGCCAGTCGAGCTCGCACAGACGCAAGGCATCGTCGAACGGATTCGCGTCGTAAAGGACGGTTACGAGTTGACCACGCTCCGGCGGGCGGGCCGACTGCTGTCCGACGTCGCGGCCGAGGTGCTTCGGGCCGTCCGCGCGGGTCAGACCGAACGCGAGCTCGCGCTGGACATCGACTGGCGGATCCGCCGCGCCGGGTTCGAGCGGACGGCGTTCGAGACAATCGTGGCATCCGGGCCTAATGCGGCGCTGCCGCATGCCCGTCCAACCGAGCGAACATTAAGCGAAGGCGATCTCGTCGTGCTGGACTTTGGCGGGGTCTACGACTCATACTGCGTCGACTTGACCCGAACCGTATCCATCGGGCCGGCGAGCGCTCGCGCCCGCCAGGTCCACGCTGCGGTGCTCAACGGCCACGATCAAGCGCTCGCCGCCGTCCGTCCCGGAGCCTCCCGCTTCGCGGTCGACGAGGCCGCGAGGACCGTCCTGGACAAAGAAGGCATGGGGGCGGCATTCGGCCACGGGACCGGTCATGGCCTGGGTCTCGAGGTTCACGAGGACCCCCGTATCACTCGCAGGCGTGCAGACGTCGACAGCCAGGACGAAGCCCTCGCGGCCGGCATGGTGTTCACCATCGAGCCCGGCGCGTACTTCCCCGGATGGGGAGGGGTGCGCATCGAAGACGACGTCGTGGTGACGCCTCGCGGGGCGGAGCTGCTGACGGACGTCACGACGACCTTGCTGGAGATCTGATTGGACCTGGATCAGCTGAAGAAGATTCTCGACCTCGTGCGCGAGCACGAGCTGGCCGAGTTCGAGATCGAACAGGAGGGGCTGCGGCTCAAGGTCCGGAAGGATTCGGCCGGCTCGCTCATCACCCTGCCGGCGGCCGCGCCCGCCAACGCGGCGACGGTGACTCCGCCGCTGCCGGCGGCAGCGCTCCTGACCACCCCCCCCGCGGCGGCCGCTCCCGTTTCTGCCGACGAGGTCGAACTCGCGGTCGTCAAGTCGCCAATCGTCGGGACGTTCTACCGGTCGCCGGAGCCGGGGGCGGCTTCGTTCGTCGAGATCGGCTCGACGGTGAAGAAGGGGCAGGTAATCTGCATCATCGAAGCGATGAAGCTGATGAACGAGATCGACTCGGAGTACGACGGCGAGATCATCAACGTCTACGTGGAGAGTGGCCAGCCTGTTCAGTACGGCGAACGGCTGTTCGCCATTAGAACGAAGTAAGGATGTAGGCCCGGCCTTCAGGCCGGGCGCGTTATGTTCAAGAAAATTCTCATCGCGAACCGCGGGGAAGTCGCGCTTCGGATCATCTTTGCGTGCCGGGAGCTCGGCATCAAGACCGTCGCCGTGTTCTCCGAAGCCGACGAGAACTCCTTGCATCGCCGCTTCGCCGACGAGGACATCTGCATCGGCCCGGCGCGGAGCGCAGACAGCTACCTGAACGTGCCGGCTGTGATCACCGCGGCGGAAATCACCGGCGCCGACGCCATCCACCCGGGATACGGGTTTCTCTCGGAGAGCGCCTACCTCGCGGAGGTGTGCGAGGCGTGCCACATCCGGTTCATCGGACCCGACCCGCAGGTGATTCGCCTGATGGGCGACAAAGCGCGGGCGCGTCGCGTGATGAAGAAGGCCGGCCTCCCCGTCCTGCCCGGCAGCGACGGACCGGTCGAGAGCGAGGAAAAGGCGCTCAAGGTCGCCAAGGACATCGGCTACCCGGTCATCGTCAAGGCCACGGCCGGGGGAGGCGGACGCGGCATGCGGGTCGTGCGTGCGGCCGGCGAGTTGTCGAACGCGGTGAAGACTGCGCAACGCGAGGCTGAAGCGGCCTTCGGCGTCGGCGACGTCTACCTGGAGAAGTACGTCGAAGCGCCGCGCCACGTCGAGTTCCAGATCCTCGGCGACCACCACGGATCGGTCATCCACCTGGGCGAGCGCGAGTGCTCGATCCAGCGGCGCCACCAGAAGCTGATCGAGGAGTCGCCGGCGCCGGCGCTCAGCGAGAAGTTGCGCCGCAAGATGGGTGGCATCGTTATCGATGCGGCCAAGGCCGTGCAGTACACCAACGCGGGCACCTTCGAATTCCTGATGGATCCCGATGGCCGGTTCTACTTCATGGAGGCGAATACACGCCTGCAGGTGGAGCATCCGGTCACCGAGATGGTGACCGGCATCGACATTGTCAAGGAACAGATCCGCATAGCCGCCGGGGAGCGCCTCGCCTTCAAGCAGGGGGAGGTCACGTTTACCGGACACTCGATCGAGTGCCGGATCAACGCCGAGGATCCCGACACCTTCGTGCCGTCTCCCGGCACGATCCACGTCTTCAGCGTTCCCGGCGGTCCGGGCGTGCGGCTCGAGACGCTGGCACACTCGGAGTGCACCATCTCGCCGTACTACGATTCGATGATCGCCAAGATCATCGTGCACGGCCGTGACCGCCAGGAGGCGATCGCGCGCATGCGGCGAACGCTGGAGATGACCGTCATCGAGGGCATCAAGACCAACATCCCGATGCACCTCCGCATCCTGAACGACCCCGAGTTCGCGGCGGGCAAGCTCAGCACGTCGTTCATGGACCGCTTCCTCGCCCGACGTCCCGGCGGCCGCCTCGCCGAAGCCGTTTAAGAAGTCTGAAGTAGTGTTTTCGGAGACAGCAGACTTCTGACTTCAGACTTCAGACTTCCATCTCGCCTGTATGTGATCTGCGATGCCGATGTGTGCGCGAGAGCCGGCTGGGCGCTCGTCGATTACGCGTCGGCGTGCCTGGCCGGCGGCGCCCGGCTGCTGCAGATCCGGGCCAAGCAGCTTTCCGGACGCGACTTCCTGCGAGGCGGCCACCGCGATCGTCGGACGCGCCGCGGCAGCGGGCGCGACGATCATCGTGAACGATCGCGCCGATGTGGCGCGACTCGCGGGGGCCGCTGGCGTACACGTCGGGCAGGATGATTTGACGCCGGCGCAGGTCCGCGCCGTCATCGGGCACCACGCCATCGTCGGCGTGTCGACGCACACGCTCGATCAACTCGACGAGGCTCTGCGAGAGTCAATCGATTACGTCGCAGTGGGACCGGTCTTCGGGACAGACACCAAGGCGACCGGTTACGAGGCGATCGGCCTGGAAGCGGTGCGGGCAGCGGCGGCGCGGACCGCCGCCCGGCACGTGCCGCTCGTCGCGATCGGCGGGATTACCCGAGACCGTTCGAGGTCGGTGCTGGATGCGGGCGCGCAATCGGTCGCCGTGATTTCCGATCTGCTGACCACGGGCGATCCCGCGGCACGAGTCCGCGACTTTCTTGATTGCTCAGAATGCGGTAGTGGCAGCACGCGTGTTGGACGGCACAGCCGTGGGGCAGGCCATCCGGCAGGAGCTGGCGGCGGACGTGGCAGCGTTCACCGCACGCGCGGGCCGGCCGCCGGGCCTTGCGCTGGTCCTGGTCGGCGACGATCCGGCGTCCCATCTCTACGTCAGCAGCAAGCTCAAGTCCGCGGGTGAATCCGGGTTGCGGGCGGATATCGAGCGTCTCCCGGCGACGGCGCGCCTTTCATCGCTGCTGGCGTTGATCGAGCGGCTCAACGGCAGCGGCGTCCATGACGGGATCCTCGTCCAGAGTCCGCTGCCCGATGCGATGGGGGCCGACGCCGAACAGCGAGTCTTCGACGCGCTTGATCCGGCAAAGGACGTGGATGGCTTCCATCCGGTAAACGTTGGCCGGCTCGTGCAGAATCGCGCGGTCCTGGCGCCCTGCACTCCGTCGGGCATCATCGAGCTGCTCGATCGCTCGAACATCTCCATTTCGGGCGCCCGCGCCGTCGTCATCGGCCGCAGCGACATCGTCGGCAAGCCGGTGGCGCTTCTCCTGTTGCACCGCCACGCGACCGTCACAATCTGCCATTCGCGCACTGCCGATCTGCCCGATGTTGCGCGCAGCGCCGACATCCTCGTGGCGGCGCTCGGCCGCGCCGCGTTCGTCACCGCGGATTTCGTGAAGCCTGGCGCGACGGTGATCGACGTCGGCACGACGAAGATCGAGGACCGCGCCACCGTGGAACGCCTCTTCGCGCCGGGATCGAAGCGGCACCAGGCGTTCGAGCGCCGTGGCGCGCTGGTCGTCGGCGACGTCCACCCCGAAGTCGAACGCGTTGCGGGAGCCCTCACCCCTGTACCGGGCGGCGTTGGGCCGCTGACGATCGCGCTGCTACTGAAGAACACCCTCAAGGCCGCGCAGCACCGCGCCGGCATGGTTGGATAGGTGCCCAGCGCCTGCGGCCATGCCGAGCCGAGGACAAGTGGATCCGAGGCGAGGCATCTGCGTCAGTTCGCGGCGGGGGTGGGGCCCCGCCGCCAATGGAAAAATGTTGACCGTTGCATTGACCGGGGGGATAGCCACCGGCAAGAGTCACGTCCTGGATCGCTTTCGCCGTCACGGTGCCGCCTGTCTCGACGCAGATGAACTGGCGCACGGCGCGACCGCTGCCGGAACAGAAGCGTCGCAGGCGATCGCCGCCAGGTTTGGAGCCGCGATGCTCGACGCGACCGGCGCCGTCGATCGCAAGAAACTCGGGCCGCTGGTGTTCGCCGACCCGGCGGCGCGCAGGGATCTCGAGGCGATCGTGCACCCGGCGGTCCACCGTGCGATTGCCGCGGGCCTGCGGGCGTTCGAGCTGACCGGCTCGGAAATCGCAATCGTCGATATCCCGCTCTTGTACGAAACGGCAGGGCAGGAGCGCTTCGATCGCGTGATTGCCACCGTCTGCGCGCCGGCGACGCAGCTGGCGCGGCTGTTGGAACGAGGGCACTCGGAGTCGGACGCGCGCCAGCGGCTGGCGGCGCAGCTACCGGCGGAAGAAAAAGCGGCCAGGGCCGATTTCGTGATCAGGACCGATGGCACGTTTCCGGAAACCGACGCCCAGGTTGCAGCGATCTGGGCTCAGCTCAAGTCCGAGGAGGGACGATGAAGCACTACGCTTCCACCTCGGTCGGATCGTTCGCGGGCGCGATGCGCTCTTCGACGAAGGTGTTCCAGTCGTGGCAGTGCGGGCACTGCCACAGCAGCTCGGTGCTCCGATACCGGCAACGCATGCAGATGTGCGGATCCAGGTAGAACACCGCGTGTTCGGTGAGGTCGCGGTAGCGATTCACCAGGCTTGAAGGATGCTGCAGCTGGCCGAGCGCGCGCCAGATCGCCTGGTGGATGCTGAGGGCGTGCGGATTCTGCACCAGCGCGGCGAAGAGCAGGTCAAGTGCCTCGTGGGGCTGTCCGGCCGCGGCCAGGTGCTTCGAGAGCGCCAGCCGCGCGCGCCAGTCCTGAGCATTTTCATCAATCAGACGGCGGCAGAGCCGCGTGAAACGCTCGGGGACACCGGTCCGGTGGGCAAGGCTCTCGAGCCGGTCGAACGCCAGGTAGGCGCGGTCGGGCGCCACCTGGACGAGCGTGTCCCAGATCGCCGCCGCCTCCTTCTCGTTCCCTTCCGCAACCCGGATATCGCCCAGGTTCAAATAGGCCGGCACGGCGCGCGGGTCGAGGTCGATCGCGGCGTTGAACCGTTTCGTAGCCTCGGCGAAGTCTTTGCGGCGCATCGCCTCGACGCCGATCTCGTTCTCCAGAAACGCGAGAATCGCCTGGTTCTGCGGCCGAGCGTCGCCCGTGGACAACGACGACAGCCGCTGACGAGTGTCGTAGGCCTCGGTCCACTGGTGCTGTTCCTCGTGCAGTTTCTGGAGGTTGATGCAGCGCGTACTCGTTGCGCGGATCCAGCCGCAGCACTTCGGTGAACGCCTCGAGCGCGCGGTCGACGAAGCCGCCCCGCTTGTAGTCGAGTCCCAGGCACAGCAGGACGTACGCGTGCTCCATGCGCGTCAGCCGCGAACGCTGCAACAGGCCCTGGTGAACCGTGATGGCCTTGCCGACCTGGCCTTTCTCGCGGTGCAGGTTCCCCAGGATCATGTGGACTTCGAGCGCGTCGGCGTCGAGGCTGGCGGCGTGGGTCAGCTCTTCGATGGCGAGATCGATCTGATTCGCGACGAGAAAGTTCAGGCCGAGGATGTAGTGCGGTGATTCGCGGGCGCGCCGCCGGTCGATCCATTTTCCGCCGTCCAGCTTGTACCGCTCCCACGCCTTGCCGATCGTCAGGCCGGCGAGCAGTGCCAGGAGCGCGGTGAGCAGCAGCCCGTAGTCGTCCATGCTATTTGCGCGACGCGCCGCTGGCCGGCTCGTGCTCGTAGGACGACGACGACGGCGTCCCAGGTCCCCTGCGCGCGCAGGACGAGCTCGACGAGCTCCCGCACGGCGCCATCGCCGCCATTGAATCGGCTGACCCAGTCGACGCGCGATCGCACCTCGGGCACGGCATCGGCCGGCGCACAGGAAAAGCCGACGCGCGCCAGCACCGCCAGATCGACGATGTCGTCGGCCATGTACGCGACGTCCTGATCGGACAGATGTTCGGCGTCGAGGATCCGCTCGTAGGCCTCGACCTTGTTCGACACCCCCTGGTGGACGAGGGTGATCCCCAGCTGCGCGGCGCGGTGCGGCGTGGTCGGCGGAGTAGCGGGCCGACAGCAAGCCCGACCTTGACCTGGCTCCGCTGTGCCCAGACCACGGCGATGCCGTCGCGGATGGCGAACGACTTGCTCTCGGTGCCGTCCGCGTGCACGATCACCCGGCCGTCGGTCAGCACACCGTCGACGTCGAACAGGATCAGGCGGGTCGCGTGCGGCCTTCGACTGTAGAGACATGATTCGTCGTCTCATACACGAGCCCGGTCCGCCAGAGCTCGTGCAGGTGCACCACGCCCGCGACGCGCTGCGAGCCGTTCTCGACCACGACGATCGAGGTGATCTTGCGCTGCTCCATGACGTTCAGGGCCTCGGCGGCAAGAGTCCCGGGCGGAATCGACACCGCGCCGCGCGTCATCACGTCCGCCGCCTTCAACGACAGGATATCGCGGTCGGTGGACATGTGCCGGCGCAGGTCGCCGTCCGTGATGACGCCGAGCAGGCGATGTTCGGTCGTCGACCACGCAGGTCATGCCGAGCTTCTTGCTCGACATCTCGTAGATCACGTCAGGCATCGGCGTGGCGGCGCCCACGGCCGGGCAGCGTTTGTCGGCGTGCATCAGGCTCTCGACCCGCATCAGCTTCTTGCCGAGCTTTCCCCCGGGGTGCAGGTTGGCAAAGTCTTCCTCGTGAAATCCCTTTTGCACCAGGAGGGTCATGGCCAGCGCATCACCCAGGGCGAGCGCGGCCGTCGTGCTCGCGGTCGGAACCAGGTTCATCGGGCACGCTTCCTCTGTCACGCTGCAATCGAGCGCGACGTCAGCGGCTTCCGCCAGCGTCGAGCCGGGGGCCCCGGTGATGGCGATCAGCCTGGCCCCAAGGCGCCGGATCGTTTCGAGCAGCCTGAGAATCTCGTCGGTCTCGCCGCTGTAGGACAGCGCGACGACGACGTCGTCGCCCTGGATAACCCCGAGATCGCCGTGAATCGCCTCCGCCGGGTGCAGGAACACCGCCGCCGTACCGGTGCTGGTGAGCGTCGCCGCAATCTTGCGGCTGATGATTCCGGACTTGCCCATTCCGGTCAGGATGACGCGGCCCTTGCAACCGTGAAGAAGCTCGATCGCCCGGTCGAACTGGTGATCGAGGCGCGGCACGAGCGCGAGAATCGCCGCCGCTTCCGTTTCGAGCACCTTCCGGGCCAACGGGCGTTCACCCACGAGCCACTCCCGGCGCGTCGAGCCGCTGCTGGCGGGCTGCGTCGGTCCGCTTCACGATGGCGTCGAGAGCCATCAAGCGGGTCGAGCAACGGTTCGAGCAGCTCGAGGCGAAGCGCATTCTGGGCGTCGCTCCGGGCGCGGGACGGATCGTCATGGACTTCCATGAACACGCCGTCGATGCCGGCCGCGACCCCGGCTGATGCCAGCGGCTCGATGTACTGCGCGAGCCCTGCCGTCACCCCGTCGCCGGCGCCGGGCAGCTGGAGGCTGTGTGTGACGTCGAAGATCACCGGTGTGCCCGCCCTCGCGGATCATCGGGAACGCACGCATGTCGACGACGAGATTGTGGTAGCCGAAGCTCGTACCGCGTTCGGTGACGACGACGAGCGAGTTGCCAGCGTCCTTCACCTTGGCGACCGCGTGACGGACATCGTCCGGCGCGAGGAACTGACCCTTCTTGATGTTCACGATGCGGCCGGTCTTCGCGGCCGCAACCAGCAGATCGGTCTGCCGGCACAGGAAGGCTGGAATCTGAAGGATGTCGGCGACGTCAGCGGCCGGCGCGGCGTGCGAGACCTCGTGAATGTCGGTCAGGATCGGGACGCCAATCCGATCCTTGATCGCGGCGAGCACGCGCAGGCCCTCGTCGAGGCCGGGACCGCGAAACGAGCGGCCCGAAGTGCGGTTCGCCTTGTCGTAGGACGCCTTGAACACGAAGGGCGTCGACAGTTTCGCGGTGATGTCGCGCAAGCGTGCTCGCGAGTTCGAGGCGTGTGTGCGTCGCTCTCGATGACACACGGTCCGGCGACCAGGACGAATGGGCTGCCGCCGCCGAATGTCAGACCGCCAAGCTGGACGGGGGGCACGCTGGTCATTATAGGCAGGAGAGGCGGGAGGGGCGGGATAGGCAGGAAGGGCCCACCTGCCTTTCCTGCCCTGAACTACGCACGCAGCGCGATATCGGGCGCCGTGTGCCGGCCGACCGACGCCTGCGGCGTCTTGTGCTTGTAACTTGCCTCGACGAACGCCGCGAACAGCGGATGGGGCCTCGTCGGCTTCGACTTGAACTCCGGGTGGAACTGCACGGCGAGGTACCACGGGTGGCCGGGCAGCTCGGCGATCTCGACGAACTTGCCGTCGGGCGATCGGCCGGAAATCCGCAGCCCGTGTTCGGCCAGCGTGCGCTCGTAGAGACAGTTGAACTCGTACCGGTGCCGGTGCCGCTCGTGGATCGAGTCCGCGCCGTAGACGCGCTGCGCCAGCGATCCTGGTGCGAGCTCGCACTGGTAGGCGCCGAGCCGCATCGTGCCGCCGAGGTCGTCGACGCCGAGCAGTTCGCGCAGCTTGTAGATGACCTTGTTCGGTGTATCGGGCGAGCATTCGGTCGAGTCGGCGTCGGTGAGTCCGGCGACGTTGCGCGCGTACTCGACCGTCGCCCACTGGAACCCGTAGCAGATGCCGAAGTAGGGAATGCCGCGCTCGCGCGCGACCTGGGCGGCCTTCATCATGCCGCGCGTGCCGCGGTCGCCGAACCCGCCGGGGACGAGGATGCCGTTGGCGCCCGCAAGCAGCGTCTCGCCGCCGGGGGCCTCGAGCGCCTCCGCCTCGATCCACTTGATATTCACCTTCAACCGGTGCGGGAACCCGCCGTGGTAGAGCGCCTCGTTCAGGCTCTTGTACGAGTCCTCGTAGCCGACGTACTTGCCGACGACGTGGATGGTGATGTCGTCGAGCGGATTCTTGATGCGCGCGACCAGTTCCTCCCACGCGTCCATCCGCCGCTCGGTCGGCGGGCAGGTGCAGGTACTTGAGCACGATCTCGTCGAGACCTTCGGCGGCCAGGACCAGCGGCACTTCGTAGATCGTCGAGACGTCCTTGGCGGTGATGACGGCTTCCTCGGCGACGTCGCAGAACAGCGCGATCTTCCGCTTGATGTCGGGGTCGAGGAACCGATCGGTGCGGCACAGGAGGATGTCGGGCTGGATGCCGATCGACCGCAGGTCGCGGACGCTGTGCTGGGTCGGCTTGGTTTTCAGCTCGCCGGCGGCGCCGATGAACGGCACCAGCGTCAGGTGGATGTAGATGCAATTGTCGCGGCCGACGTCCTGCCGGAACTGACGGATCGCCTCGAGGAACGGCAGGCTCTCGATGTCGCCGACCGTGCCGCCGATCTCGACCAGCGCGATGTCGGCGTCGCCGGCGCCGCCGCGGATGGCATCCTTGATCTCGTTGGTGATGTGCGGAATCACCTGCACCGTGCGGCCGAGGTAGTCGCCGCGCCGCTCCTTCTGGATCACGCTCTGGTAGATCTTGCCGGTCGTCCAGTTCGAGTTGCGGCGTGGTCGTCGTGTTCGTGAAGCGCTCGTAGTGGCCGAGATCCAGGTCTGTCTCCGCGCCGTCGTCGGTGACGTAGACCTCGCCGTGCTGATACGGGCTCATCGTGCCCGGATCGACGTTGATGTACGGGTCGAACTTCTGCAGGGTGACCTTGTAGCCGTGCCCTTCGAGAAGGGCGCCGATCGACGCCGCCGCGAGTCCCTTGCCCAGCGATGAAACCACGCCGCCCGTCACGAAGATGTATTTGGTCATGTGTTCAGCTCGACGTCGTGGTCGCGAACAGGCGCCGCACCTGTTCCAGGTCCTCGGGCGTATCCACGCCGATGGAGTCGTACGCCGTCTCGACGGCCTTGATCCGGATGCCGTGCTCGAGCGCACGCAGCTGCTCGAGCGACTCGGCGCGCTCGAGCGGAGTCGGCTCGAGCGACGCGAGCACCAGCAGGACGCTGCGCCGATAGGCGTACAGGCCGATATGTTTGTAGAGCGGCGGCCATCCGCCGCGCGGATCGCGCGTGTGGGGGATGGGCGCCCGCGAGAAATACAGTGCAAATCCGCCCCGATCCAGCACGACCTTGACGACGTTCGGATTGGTCAGCTCGGCCGGATTGTGTGATCCGCCGGTACAGCGTCGTCATCGGAATCGACGGATCGCTGAACGGCTGGACCGCCTCGGTGATCGCGCGCGGGTCGATCAGCGGCTCGTCGCCCTGCACGTTGACGACGACATCGCAGTCGAGCGACGTGGCGACTTCGGCGAGGCGATCCGTGCCGGTTTCGTGCGCGCGCGTCAGACGCACGTTGCCGCCAAACCCGGTCACGGTCGTCGCGATCCGCAGGTCGTCGGTGGCGACGATGACGCGCGAGATCGAGCTCGACGCTGCGGCGCGCCGGTAGACGTGCTCGATCATCGGACGGCCGTCGATCTGTTCGAGCGCTTTTCCGGGGAATCGGGTCGATGCGTACCGGGCGGGGATGATGGCGACGACTTGAAGCGGTGGAGGTGTGATGGAATCGACCGGGAAGCCAGCCGACGCAGGGTGCACGACGAATAATAGCACACCGCTTGCGCCCGCGTGCTACGATCCCGCCAGACTCCGATGAACGTCAAGCGGATCGCGATGCTGTCGACGGCGGGCGCCGTGCTCGCAGCGATGATCGCCGGCGCGACGACGTCGGGTGTCCGGCGCGCGGCGCCAGTCGCGATCGCGCCGAACACCACGGCCATCGAGCTGCAGGGCGCCGAACTGGCCGCCGAAGTCGCGCGCCTTCGCGCCCGCCTCCGGCCGACTGACCAGCCGCAGGAACCCGCGCGCAATCTCTTTCAGTTCAATGCGCGCACCGCGCGCTCGTCGGCGGCGCCACCCGCTCACCGAGAGCGCGGTTCCGGTCGCCGCCGTGCCGCCCCCGCCGCCGCTGTCGCTCATCGGATTCGCCGCTGAGGGCGCCACCCGCACGGCGATCATTTCCGGGTTCGGCGATCTCTTCCTCGTCAGGGAAGGCGATCGGGTTGGCGCGCAGTATCGGGTGGCCCGCATCGATGCCGACGGCGTTGTCGTAACGAACACCTCGGACGAGCACGACCTTCACCATCCGCCTTCAGCAGTAGAAAGATCTGTAATTAGGAATTAGGGATTAGGAATTTGGAATTCGGTCCTGCATTCCTAATTCCAAATTCCTATAATTCCTAATTCCTAATTCCAGAGTCAGTGATCACCCTCATCATCAACCCGATCTCCGGCAACGCGCGCTTTGGCGCGATTGCCGACCGCGTCGATGCTTGCGCCGAACGGCGCTAGCTGGCAGCGGCGAAGAGTCGCGCGTCGTCGTCTCGGAGCGGCGTGGACATGTGCGTGAGCTGGCCATGGCCGCCGCGCGTGCGCGGTTCGAGGCTTGTGATGGTCTGGGGCGGCGACGGCTCGATGAACGAGGCCGGCTCGGCGCTGCTCGGGACGGCAGGTGCCGCTGGCGATGTGATTCCGGCCGGTTCGGGCAACGGTCTCGCCCGCGAGCTCGGCATTCCGATCGCAGCCGGCGCGCTGCAATCGCCGCGGCGTTGAAAGGCGCGCCGCGCGTCATCGACGGCGGAGAATTGGGCGGCCGCCCATTCTTCAACATCGCGGGCATCGGCTTCGACGCTCACATCGCGTCTTGCTTCGATCGCGCACCAGCGCCGCGGCCTGGCCACGTACGTGCGGGTGTCAGCGCGCGAGCTGCTGACGTATCGCGCGGCGTCTTATCGAATCGATTGCGGCGGCGGTGAAAGCGTCGCCGCAGTCACCACGCCCCATCGCGCGCTCCTCGTCACCATCGCCAACTCCCCGCAGTTCGGCAATGGTGCCCGAATCGCCCCGTTCGCGCGCGTTGACGACGGGCGGCTCGACCTGGTCGTGTTCGAGGAATCGCTCCCGCTTTGCGACAATCTGCGCGCTGCCGCGACTCTTCACCGGAGGCATCGAGCGGGTGCGTGGTTTCACGACACGGCAGATAGACCGGGCGCGGATCGAGAGCGATCGGCCGATGCGGTTTCACGTCGACGGCGAGCCGGTCGAGGGCGGCACGACGCTCGAGGTCAGAGTCCTGCCGAAGGCGCTGAGTGTGATCGTGTAATTTGCGAATTCGGAATTCCAAATTCCTAATTACGTTGATCTGCGCTACCCGCCCAGCCGCACGACCCATGCGGCGCGAATGGCGGGAACCCGGCGGATCGCGTCGACGGCGGCGTCGAGCGCGTCCGGAGCGCTCGCCTCCTCGTCGACGTTGACGATGCCGACCGCGCCCGTATCGTTGCGGCCGAGCGCGAAGTTCGCGATGTTGACGCGGTGGCGGCCGAGAATCGTCCCGACCTCGCCGATGACGCCCGGCTGATCGTCGTTCGAGATCACGAGCAGCGTGCCGCCGCGAGCGGCGCCTCGACGCTGATGCCGTCGACCGACACCAGCCGCGGGCTGTTCGGCTCGAAGACCGTCCCCTCGGCCCAGCGCTCGCCGTCGCTCGTGTGCAGCTTGATCGAGACGAGGCTGGTGAAGTCGCCGCGACCGCGTGCTGCGCGACTCGATGATCTCGATGCCGCGCTCGCGGGCGACCGCGCGCGCGTTGACCATCGACACGCCGCCCGAGAGAATCGGCCGGAGCACGCCGGCCGCCGCGCTCGCCGCCAGCACCTCGGCGGCGCGGCTCTCGGCCAGCGCGCCGTAGTAGCGGAGCGCCGATCGCCTCGATCCGCGCCGGGCCCATCTGCGTCACCAGCGTCGCCAGATGGTCGGCGAGCCGGATCCACGGCTGCAGCCGCTGCAGTTCGTCGGGGTGCACCGACGGGAAGTTGACCGCGTTCCGCACGACGCCGTCGCGCAGGAAGTCGCGGACGGCCGCGGCCGTGTCGAGGCCGACGAGTTCCTGGGCTTCCTCGGTCGAGGCGGCGATGTGCGGCGTCGCGACGACCTGCGGCAGTTTGGCAAGCGCCCAATCGGCCGGCGGCTCCTTCTCGAACACGTCCAGCGCCGGCGCCGCGACGATGCCGCTCTCGATCGCGCGGCCTTCAGCGCCGCTTCGTCGATCAGCTCGCCGCGCGCCGTGTTGATGATCCGAACGCCCGGCTTCATGCGCGCAAAGCGCTCGTCGTTCAGCAGATGGTGCGTCTCGGGCGTCGACGGCAGATGGAGCGTCAGGAAGTCGGCGCCGGCGCAGACCTCGTCGAGCGACAGCAGCTCGACGCCCATGCCCTCGGCGATCTCGCGCGAGATGAACGGATCGTGGGCGACGACCCGCATCCCGAAGGCGCGGGCGCGCTGCGCCACCTCCTGGCCGATGCGGCCGAGGCCGGCGATGCCGAGCGTCTTGCCGCGCAGCTCGGTGCCGAGGAAGCGCTTCTTCTCCCACTTGCCGTCCTTCATCGCCCGATCGGCGGCGGGCACGCTGCGGGCGAGCGCCAGCATCAGGGCGCAGGCGTGCTCGGCGACGCTGATGCTGTTCGCGCCCGGCGCGTTGACGACGAGAATGCCGCGCGCGCTGGCGGCGGCCACGTCGACGTTGTCGACGCCGGTGCCGGCGCGGGCGACGATCCGGAGCTGCGGCGCCGCGGCCAGCAGGTCGGCGGTGACCTTCGTCGCGCTGCGGACGAGCAGCGCGTCGGCGTCCGCCAGCGCGGCCGCGAGTTCCGCCGCCGGGCGGCCGCTCCTCGCGTCGACCTGCCAGCCGGGCTCGGCGCGGAGCAGCTCGAGCGCCGATGCCGGCAGGTCGTCGGAGACGACTATCTTGATCAGGGCTTAGTGCGACTTGGTGGTCTTTGGGCCGAGGCTGCGGACGTAAGTTCACTAGATTCCATATGTCGTTGGTCGGAATCCGGCTGCCGTAGCCGCGCATGCCCGTCTGCTGGGACGCCGTCGCGGATGACGGTGAAGATTTCGCCGTCGGTCTGGCCGTGCTTCCAGTCGGCGTCGGTCAGGTCTGACGGCGTCGGCTTCAGCAGCGCGCCGGCCTTGCCGTCGCCTTTGCCGCTCGTCGCCGTGGCACGACGCGCACTGCGAATCGTACAGTTTCTTGCCCGGCGGCGATCGACGCGGGCGACGCCGCGACCGGGTTCTTCAACTTCGCCGCTCGTGGTGCGCGTCTGCGTGTGCGGCTGCCGACGAACGTGACGAGGCCGAGGGAGAGCGCGGCCACGGCGGACGTGAACCACACAGTGCGAGACACAACGCGCATCGAACAGACCTCCTTATCAATCGCAAGCGCTCGCCTACAGTATAATCCGGAGGTTTTGTCGTCCAGCGAATGCGGCGGCTCGTCGAGTCGCCCTGCGGTGGTGCAAACCGCTAAAACATTCGCAATGCCGCGTCACAACGCGGTAAACGGCGCGTCTTTTCCACAGAGTTTTCCACAGTTTCTGTGGAGAATCGTCCGCGGACGCTCAGGGGACCTGACCTAAACGATCACGGCTAAGCACATGTCGACTTCCACCATGCTCAAGCCGCCCGCCACCGGCGCCGCGATCACTCGCCAGCACGGACGGCTCGTCGTGCCGGACAATCCGATCATCCCGTTCATCGAAGGCGACGGCACCGGCCCCGACATCTGGCGCGCCAGCGTGCGCGTGCTCGACGCCGCCGTGGCGAAGGCGTACGGCGGCAAGCGGACAGATCGCCTGGATGGAAGTCTTCGCCGGCGAGAAGAGCTTCAAGCAGTTCAACAACTGGCTGCCGGACGAGACGGTCGAGGCCTTCCGCACGTATCTCGTCGGCATCAAGGGACCGCTGACGACGCCGGTCGGCGGCGGCATCCGATCGCTCAACGTCGCGCTGCGTCAGATGCTCGACCTGTTCGTCTGCCTGCGTCCGGTGCGCTGGTATCGAGGCGTGCCCTCGCCGGTGCAAGCATCCGGAAAAAGTCGACATGGTGATCTTCCGCGAGAACACCGAAGACATCTACGCCGGCATCGAGTACGCCGCCGGCATCGCCGGAAGCGCAGAAGGTGCTCGACTTCTTCGCCAAGGAATTCCCGAAGGAGTTCAAGAAAGTCCGCTTCGGCACCGCCGAGGCGTCGCGCGAGCTGGCAGCAGCAGCTCGAAGGCGATCGGCGCGCCGCAGCGCGAGGTCGGCGTCGCAGGTCGGCGTCGGGCTTGAAGCCGATCAGCTACCTCGGCACCGAGCGGCTGGTGCACAGCGCGATCGGCTACGCCATCACAGACAAGCGGAAGAGCGTCACGCTGGTGCACAAGGGCAACATCATGAAGTTCACCGAAGGGCGCGTTCCGCGACTGGGGCTACCAGGTCGCGAAGAACTTCTTCGGCGCGGTGGAGATCGACGGCGGACCGTGGTGCCGGATCCCGGACGGCAAGCCGGGCGCCGGCCTCGTCATCAAGGACGCCATCGCCGACATCACGCTGCAGCAGGTGCTGACGCGGCCCGACGAGTTCGACGTCATCGCGACGCTGAACCTGAACGGCGACTACCTGTCCGACGCGCTGGCCGCGCAGGTCGGCGGCATCGGCATCGCGCCGGGCGGCAACATCAACTACGTCACCGGCCACGCCGTCTTCGAGGCGACGCACGGCACGGCGCCGAAGTACGCCAACCAGGACAAGGTCAACCCCGGCTCGGTGATCCTGTCGGGCGAGATGATGCTGCGGCACATGGGCTGGACCGGAGGCCGCCGATCTGCGTCGTGAAGGGGATGGACGGCGCGATCGCCGCCAAGCAGGTCACCTACGACTTCGCGCGGCTGATGGACGGCGCGACCGAACTGAAGACGTCGGAGTTCGCCGACGCGATCATCGAGAACATGTAGAGGACGCACGAGGGCTTTGCGGACGCATCCCTCGACGATGCTCGGGATGCCCTGAGCGCAGTCGAAGCGCAGAGGCGCAGAGCGCAGAGGCTGACAGACGATGAATCGCAAAGTGACCGTGGTGGGTGGCGCGGGCAACGTCGGCTCGACGGTGGCGCGCTGTATCGCGGACAAGAAGCTGGCCGACGTCGTCGATCGTCGACATCGCCGATCAGAAGGCCGCCGGCGTCGCGCTCGACATGCTCGAGTCGTGCCCGATCACCGGCTCGGACAGCCGCGTCATCGGCGGGTCCGACTACGCGCAGACGCGCCAACTCGGACGTCGTCGTCATCACGTCGGGCGTGCCGCGCAAGCCGGGCATGAGCCGCGACGACCTGCTCAACGTCAACTTCGGCATCATGAAGGCGGTCACCGAGCAGGTGGTCAAGTACTCGCCGAACTGCATCATCGTGCCGGTCGCCAATCCGCTCGACGCGATGGCCCAGGCGGTCTACCGCCTGAGCGAAGTTCCCGCGCGAGCGCGTCATCGGCATGGCCGGCGTGCTCGATTCGGCGCGGATGCGGACGTTCATCGCGATGGAGCTGAACGTCTCGGTCGAGAACGTCCACGCGTTCGTCCTCGGCGGCCACGGCGACACGATGGTGCCGCTGCCGCGCTACTCGACGGTCGCCGGCGTGCCCGATCACCGAGCTGATGTCGAAGGAGCGCGTCGACGCGATCTGCAAGCGGACCGCCGACGGCGGCGCCGAGATCACCAAGCTGGTCGGCACGAGCGCCTGGTACGCGCCGGGCGCGGCGGCCGCCGAGATGGTCGAGTGCATCCTGCTGGACAAGAAGAAGATCCTGCCGTGCTCGGTGTTCCTGCAGGGCGAGTACGGCGTCCGCGATCTGTTCGTCGGCGTGCCGGTGAAGCTCGGCGCGCGCGGCCTCGAGGAGATCATCCAGATCAAGCTGACGCCCGAGGAAGACGCCGCGCTCAAGAAGTCGGCCGGCGCCGTCAAGGAGCTCGTGGACGTGATCGCGGTCTGAGGCTCTGAGACTGATCGTTCCGTTCGCCGCCCGTACAGCTCGCGTTCCGGATACTTTCCGATCTTGGCGGTGCCGCTCATCTCGTCGCCAGCCACCCGGCCGGCGAAGGTGATGTCGACGAATTCAGCCGTCGACAACGGTCTGCCAGACAATCGTGAAGCGATCGGTGTCGATCGTCCCCTTGAGCTGGTACTCGGCCACGCCCTGGAGGCGTCACCCGGCCGGTGAGCGTCTGTCCCGTTCTGATTCACCCACATCGGGTACAGACGCGCTTCCGCCCCACGGCAGCGCGAATTCGACGGTCCATCCGCCGGCCATGTCGGCCTCGGCTGCTGCCGGTACAGGCCGCGGACGACGAGCGTCGTGAACAGCAGCGACGACCGCGATCCGGCGAGTGAGGCGACGCCATCGCCGCCGATTATCGCACGGGCGATTTCGTGTTGAAGATCGCTGGCGCCGGGCGTAGCCTCGCGCCATGAAGAATGCGGCTCTACGCCGTCCTCGCGCTCGGCTGGATTCCAACGCTCGCGATCGCCACCGGCATCGCGCAGTCGAAACCACCCGACGGTGCTGGCGCCGGGGCGAACGCCGATCAAGGTGACGCGCCTGTACACCGGCGCCGACGGCAAGACCAAGGTGGAGGAGTTCGAGATCCCGCCTGAAAGCCGCAGGGGCGTGGCGACAGAGTTGTCGACCGTCGTCGCCGGTGACCGGCGTTCAGTTCCGCCGGACCAACCAGGATTACAACCTCGACTGGCATCCCGCGCCGGCGAGGCAGTTCGTCGTGACGCTCGAGCGGCGAGAGCGAGGTCGAGCTCGAGGGCGGCCGCGAAGATCCGCCTGCGGGCCCGGGCACATCCTGCTTGCCGAAGACACCACGGGGCAGGGCCACATCTCGCGCGCCGTCGGCGGCCAGGATCGTCTCTCGCTGTTCATCCCGCTCGCCGACGGAGCAACAGTTGCCACGGTCGAGCCGGAGCTGCCGCGCACTACGTTCTGCGGCGGTGAGCACCGCCTTGACGTACTCGCGCGTCATCCGGGCGATGTTCGAGATCGGGATCTCCTTCGGGCAGACCGCTTCGCACTCGCCTTCGTTCGAGCAGCTGCCGAAGCCCTCGGCGTCGGCCTGGTCGAATCATCGCGACGACGCGCCGGTAGCGCTCGACCTGGCCCTGCGGCAGCAGCGCCAGGTGCGAGATCTTCGCGCTCATGAACAGGTGCGCCGAGGCGTTCTTGCACGCCGCCACGCACGCGCCGCAGCCGATGCAGGCGGCCGAGTCCATCGCCGCTTCGACGATGTCCTTGGCGATCGGGATCGCGTTGCCGTCGGGCGCGCCGCCGCAGTTGACCGAGACGTAGCCGCCGGCGGCGATGATGCGATCGAACGCGCTGCGATCGACGACAGGTCCTTGACGACCGGGAACGCCTTGGCGCGCCACGGCTCGATGGTGATCGTGTCGCCGTCCTTGAAGCGCCGCATGTGCAGCTGGCAGACGGTGGTGCCGCGGTCGGGCCCGTGCGGGACGCCGTTCGACGACGAGGCTGCACATGCCGCAGATGCCTTCGCGGCAGTCCGAGTCGAACGCGATCGCGTCCTCGCCCTTGCGTGATCAGCCCTTCGTTGACGACGTCGAGCATCTCGAGGAACGACATGTCGGGCGAGACGTCGTCGGCGGCGTAGTCGTCGAGGCGACCCGCCGCGGTCGGTCCTGCCTGACGCCAGATTTTCAGTTGAAGTTTCATAGTCGCGATGATCGGCCTACGCTCCGAGCTCGCCAAGCTCAGCCGGCCTACTTGTAGCTCCTCTGCGTGGGATGCACTTCCTCGAACTTCGAGCGGTTCCTTGTGCAGCACCGGCTCGCGGCCGACGCCGGTGAACTCCCACGCCGCCACGTAGGTGAAGTTCGCGTCGTCGCGGAGCGCTTCGCCGTCGGGCGTCTGGCTCTCCTCGCGGAAGTGGCCGCCGCACGATTCCCGCCGCTGCGAGCGCGTCGAGGGCCAGCAGCTCGGCGAACTCGAGGTAGTCGGCGACGCGGCCGGCGTACTCGAGGCTCTGATTGAGGTTGTCGGGCGTGCCCGGGCACCGAGACGTTGTGCCAGAACTCCTCGCGCAGCTTCGGGATCTCGGTGAGCGCGTGCCGCAGGCTCGGCTTCAGTGCGCGCCATGCCGACGTAGTCCCACATGATGCCGGCCGAGCTCGCGGTGGATCTCGCGGATGCCGCGGCTGCCCTTGACCGGCAAGCAGCTGGTTGATCCGCTGCTGCACGCTGTCGGCCGCGTCCCTGAAGGCGTCGTGCTCGGTCGTGACCTTCGGCAGCGCGGTGCTCGGCCAGGTAGTCGCCGATGGTGTACGGGATGACGAAGTAGCCGTCGGCCAGCCCCTGCATCAGCGCGCTCGCGCCGAGCCGGTTCGCGCCGTGATCGGAGAAATTCGCCTCGCCGAGCACGTGCAGGCCGGGCACGTTGCTCATCAGGTTGTAGTCGACCCAGAGGCCGCCCATCGTGTAGTGGATGGCGGGGTAGATGCGCATCGGCACCTTGTAGGCATCCTCGTCCGTGATCTTCTGGTACATGTGGAAGAGGTTGCCGTACTTCTCCTGGATCGTCTCGATGCCGAGCCGCTTGATGGCGTCGGTGAAGTCGAGATAGACGGCCAGCCCGCTCTCGCCGACGCCGCGGCCGTCGTCGCACGCCTGCTTGGCGTTGCGTGAGGCGACGTCGCGCGGCACCAGGTTGCCGAAGCTCGGGTACTTCCGTTCGAGGTAGTAGTCGCGCTCGTCCTCCGGAATCTGCTCCGGCGGCCGCGTGTCGCCCTTCTTCTTCGGCACCCACACGCGGCCGTCGTTGCGCAGGCTCTCGCTCATCAGCGTGAGCTTCGACTGGTGATCGCCGGTGACCGGAATGCAGGTCGGGTGAATCTGCGTGAAGCAGGGATTGGCGAAGAGCGCGCCGCGCTTGTGGGCGCGCCACGCCGCCGTCACGTTCGAGTTCACGGCGTTGGTCGAGAGGTAATAGACGGTGCCGTAGCCGCCGGTGGCGAGGATGACCGCGTCGCCCGCGTAGCGCTCGATCTCGCCGGTCACCAGGTTGCGGACGATGATGCCGCGCGCCTTGCCGTCGACGACGACGAGGTCGAGCATCTCGCGCCGCGGGAACATGCTGCACCTTGCCGTCGTGCACCTGCCGCATCAGCGACTGGTAGGCGCCGAGCAGCAGCTGCTGGCCGGTCTGGCCGCGCGCGTAGAACGTGCGCGACACCTGGGCGCCGCCGAACGAGCGGTTGTCGAGCAGGCCGCCGTACTCGCGCGCGAACGGCACGCCCTGGGCGACGCACTGGTCGATGATGTTGACGCTCAGCTGCGCCAGCCGGTAGACGTTGGCCTCGCGCGAGCGGTAGTCGCCGCCCTTGACCGTGTCGTAGAACAGCCGGTAGACGCTGTCGCCGTCGTTCTGATAGTTCTTGGCGGCGTTGATGCCGCCCTGGGCGGCGATGCTGTGCGCGCGGCGGGGGCTGTCCTGGATGCAGAAGTTCAGGACGTTGTAGCCCAGCTCGCCGAGCGACGCGGCGGCCGACGCGCCGGCCAGCCCGGTGCCGACGCAGATGATCGTGTACTTGCGCTTGTTGGCCGGGTTGACCAGCTTCATCTCGAACTTGTGGCGGTCCCACTTCTCGGCAATCGGCCCGGACGGGACCCTGGCGTCGAGGGTGATGCCGCTCACTGATGCGCTCCGACGAAGTGCGCCCACGAGCGCGATCACGATGAACCCGCCGGCAATGACCACCGCGAACACCTTCCCGAACGCCACGCAGCCGCGGTGTCCACCGCGGATGATCGAAGCCGAGCGACTGGAAGCGCGCTCGACACGCCGTGCCACAGGTGCGAGCCGACGATCAGCATGCTGATCGACGTAGAAGGCGAATGCCAGCGGGCTGGCCAGCGCCTCCATCTCCACGCGATACAGATCGATGATGCCGGCTGGCGTCTCCGGATGCGCGCTGAACCTGAACGTCCGCACGTGGATGACGAGGAAAATCAGCAGCCACAAGCCGGTGACGATCATGGTGGACGAGGCGAGCGTCTTCCGGCTCGGCGGGCCCGCGCGCCGCTTCTGCGCGTAGCCGACCGGCTGCGCGTCCTGGTTCTTCAAGAACATCCGGACGGTCTTGTAGATGTGCACCAGGAACGCCGGCGAGCAGGACGATCTCGATGACCGGAATGAGCGGGTTGCCGCCCAGCATGTCCGCGTACGCGTTGAACACGCCCGGGCCGAAGAAGAACATCAGCGTTGCCGGCGATGTGGATGATCAGATACAGGACGAGGAAGAGGCCGGTGACGCCGATCAGGAGCTTCGTGCCGACCGACGAATCGAAGACGCGCGATCGCGATGACATCGATAGAAGAGTTTACTGTTGCGTCGCGAAAGGGCGCAAGTTAGCATCAGGAGTTTGTTCGATCTCCACTGATGAAAATCCACGAGTACCAAGCCAAAGCCATCCTTGCGCGCTACGGCGTCCCCGTGCCGCGCGGTGAAGTTGCGTTCAACGGCGCCGAGGCGGGCGAGATCGCACGCCGCCTCGGCGGCCAGCTCGTCGTCGTCAAGGCGCAGATTCACGCCGGCGGCCGCGGCAAGGGCGGCGGCGTGAAGCTCGCGCGATCGGCCGACGAGGCCGAGCGCATCGCCGGCGAGATGCTCGGCATGACGCTCGTCACGCATCAGACCGGCCCGGAAGGGCGCGTCGTGTCGCGTGTCCTCGTCGAGGAAGGTCTGCAGATGACGCGCGAGCTGTATCTGAGCCTCGTGCTCGATCGCGCCTCCGGCAAGCCGGTGATGATGGCGAGCGCTGCCGGCGGCATGGACATCGAGGAGGTCGCCGCCGCGACGCCGGAGAAGATCGTCAAGGTCTTCATCGAGCCGGGCGTCGGGCTGGTGCCGTTCGAGGCGCGGCAGATCGGCTTTGCGATCGGCCTCGACGGCCCGCAAGTCGACAAGGCGGTCAAGCTGATGTCGTCGCTGTACGACGCGTTCGTCGCCACCGATGCCTCGCTGATCGAAATCAATCCGCTCGTGGTCACCGCCGGCGGCGACCTGCTGGCGCTCGACGCCAAGGTGAACTTCGACGACAACGCCCTCTACCGGCACCCGGACCAGCAAGGATCTGCGCGATCTCGGCGAGGAAGACCCGCTCGAGATCGAGGCCTCGAAGTTCTCGCTCAACTACATCCACCTCGACGGCAACATCGGCTGCATGGTCAACGGCGCCGGCCTGGCGATGGCGACGATGGACATCATCAAGCTGGCGGGCGGGGAGCCGGCCAACTTCCTCGACGTCGGCGGCGGCGCCAACGCCGACCAGATCCGCAACGCGTTCAAGATCCTGATGTCCGACCGGAACGTCCGGGCGGTGCTGATCAACATCTTCGGCGGCATCCTGCGCTGCGACGTGCTCGCCCAGGGCGTGATCGCCGCGGTCAAGGATCTGAGCGTGTCGATGCCGATCGTCATCCGGATGGAAGGCACCAACGTCGAGGAAGGCAAGCGCATGCTGAAGGAAAGCGGGCTGAACTTCACGACCGCCGACAGCATGAGCGAGGCTGCAAGCAGAGTCGTGGAACTGGCGGGATAAAAAGGCAACCACGAAGACTCGAAGACGCGAAGATCACATTGGGGTCTTCTTCGAGTCTTCGCGCCTTCGTGGTTGCATTTTGGGACGCGAATGGCTGTACTCATCGACAAATCAACACGCCTGCTCGTTCAGGGCCTCACCGGACGGGAAGGGACCTTTCACGCGCGGCAGGCGGCGACCTACGGCACAACCGTCGTCGGCGGTGTCACGCCGGGCAAGGGCGGCACCACCCACGAAGGCTGGCCGATCTTCGACACGGTCCACGACGCGATCGAGAAGACCGGCGCCAATGCGTCGGTGATCTTCGTGCCGCCGCCCTTCGCGGCCGACGCGATCATGGAAGCCGCAGATGCCGGACTGGCGCTCGTCGTCTGCATCACCGAGGGGATTCCCGTGCTCGACATGATGCGGGCGATGACCTTCCTCAAGGAGCATCCGCAGACGCGTCTCGTCGGACCGAACTGCCCCGGCATCATCACCGCCGGGCCAGGCCAAGGCGGGCATCATCCCAGGGCACATCTGCAAGGAAGGGCGGATCGGGATCGTGTCGAAGAGCGGCACGCTCACCTACGAAGCGATCCACCAGTTGACGCGCCTCGGCCTCGGCCAGACGACCTGCATCGGGATCGGCGGCGACCCGCTGATCGGCACGACCCACATCGACGCACTCGCACTGTTCGCGCAGGACCCCGACACCGACGCGGTGATCATGATTGGCGAAATCGGCGGCAGCGCCGAGGAAGAGGCCGCCGCCTGGATTCAGGGGCACTTCAAGAAGCCGGTCGTCGCCTTCATCGCCGGCCAGACCGCGCCGCCAGGACGACGCATGGGCCATGCAGGGCGCCATCATCGCCGGCGGCAAGGGGACGGCCGCCGAGAAGATGCGTGCGCTGACGGCCGCCGGCGTGAAGGTGGTCAAGAGTCCCGCCGATATGGGTAGCGATGCGGTCCAGCAGAACTGCTATAATTCCGGGGATCCATCTCCTCCTTTCTCAATAGCCTGTAAGGACTTAACGAATGTCACCGAGCTGATCTAGCGGTTCAGGAGCAGAGGGCTGCGTCGAGCCAGCAGCGTGTCGTCAACGATTTCAGCATCCAGGTCGCCACCGTCAACGGCTCGGGCAGCCAGACGGCCAACATGGTGCTCCTCCGGTCGATTCTCCTGATGGGCGTTCCCGTGTCCGGCAAGAACATGTTCCCGTCGAACATCGCCGGGCTGCCCACCTGGTACACGATTCGGGCCAGCAAGCGCGGCTACATCGCCCGGAAGAAGGAAGTCGACTTCCTCGTCGCGATGAACCCCGAGACGGCGAAGGAAGACGTGCTGACGCTCGAACCGGGCGCCGCCGTCGTCTACGACGAGCCGCTGAAGCTCAACACGCTCCGCAGCGACCTCGTGTTCTACCCGGTCCCGTTCGACAAGCTGGTCGCCGCCGGTCTGTCCCGACGCCAAGCTGCGGCGGCTCGTCCGCAACATGATTTACGACGGGATCCTCGCGAAGCTGCTCGGCATCGACCTGAAGCTGATGGAGCAGGCGCTGGGCAAGCAGCTCGGGCGGAAGGCCAAGGCCGTCACGCTCAACCAGGGCGCGCTCAAGGCCGGCTGGGACTACGCCGAGGCGACCTTCACCAAGCAGGATCCGTTCGTCATCGAGCCGATGAACGAGACCGCCGGCAAGATTCTCATCGAGGGAAACGCCGCCGCCGCGATCGGCTGCATGATGGCGGGCGTCACCGTCGTCGCCTGGTATCCGATCACCCCGTCGTCATCGCTCTGCGAGTCGCTCATCGGCTACATGAAGCAGTACCGGATGGACAAGGCAACGGGGAAGGCCACCTTCGCCATCGTTCAGGCCGAGGACGAGATCGCCTCGCTCGGCATGGTGATCGGCGCCGGCTGGGCGGGCGCGCGCGCGATGACCGCGACCGCCGGACCCGGGATCTCGCTGATGTCCGAGTTCACCGGTCTCGCGTACTACGCGGAAACTCCCGCGGTCATCTTCGACGTCCAGCGGGTCGGCCCGTCGACCGGCCTGCCGACGCGGACCGCGCAGGGCGATCTGCTGTTCACGGCCTTCCTGTCGCACGGCGACACGAAGCACGTGATGATCATCCCGTCGTCGGTCGAGGAGTGCTACGAGATGGCGCAGCAGGCGTTCGATCTCACCGAGCAGCTCCAGACGCCGGTGTTCGTGATGATGGATCTCGACCTCGGCATGAACAACTGGATGTCGGAAGGGTTCAAGTACCCCGAGAAGCCGATCAACCGCGGCAAGATGCTCACGAAGGAAGTGCTGACGCGCGCTCGGCGAGTGGGGCCGCTACAAGGACGTCGACGGCGACGGCATCCCGTACCGCACGGTGCCGGCGACGGCATGCCTGCCTACTTCACCCGGGGTTCAGGCCACAACGCCAAGGGCCAGTACAGCGAACGGCCGGACGACTACGTCGACAACATGGATCGGCTGTCGCGCAAGTTCGAGACCGCGCGCGCGTACGTGCCGAAGCCGGTCATCGACCAGGTCCGCGGGAGCGAAGATCGGGCTGATCGGCTACGGCACCTCGCACTGGGCGATCACCGAGAGCCGCGATCAGCTGCGCGAGGAGACCGACGTCAAGACGTCGTACTTCCGGCTGCGCGCCTATCCGTTCACCGACGAGCTCACGGCGTTCATCGACGCGCACGAACGCGTCTACGTCGTCGAGCAGAACCGCGACGCGCAGATGCTGCAGCTGATGCGGCTCGAGCTGACGCCGGAGCGCCAGCACCAAGCTGCGCAGCGTCCTCCACTACAACGGCCTGCCGATCGACGCCCGAAGCATCACCGACGACGTGCTGGCGCAGGAAGGGTTCGAGGTGGCGAAGAAGACCGTGGCGAAGGTCAGCGCCGGCTCGGCGGGCGGAGAATAGAATCTCGAAATTTACAATTTACAATTTCAAATTGATCGAACGGACTTACATGGCGACTCCACTCAAAGTCAATCGCATCGGGCTCGAACCTCAGGTCTACAAGGGCGGCAAGACGACGCTGTGCGCCGGCTGCGGGCACAACGCCATCTCGGAGCGCATCATCGATGCGTTCTACGAGATGGGTGTCAATCCCAGTCAGGTCGTGAAGCTGTCGGGGATCGGCTGCTCCAGCAAGAGCCCGGCCTACTTCCTCGGCGGGTCGCACGGCTTCAACGCCGTCCACGGCCGCATGCCGTCGGTCGGCACGGGCGCGATGCTCGCCAATCACAAGCTGATCGCGATCGGCATCAGCGGCGACGGCGACACCGGCGCGATCGGCATCGGCCAGTTCGTGCACCTGATGCGCCGCAACCTGCCGATCATCTACATCATCGAGGACAACGGCTGCTACGGCCTCACCAAGGGCCAGTTCTCGCCGACGGCCGACCTCGGGTCGAAGCTGAAGAACGGCGTCGTCAACGATCTGCCGCCGATCGACACCTGCGCCCTGGCAATCGAGCTGGGCGCGACGTTCGTGGCGCGGTCGTTCTCGGGCGACAAGAAGCAGTTGCTCTCGCTGCTCAAGGCGGCGCTCGCGCACCGCGGGACGGTGATGCTCGACGTCATCTCGCCGTGCGTCACGTTCAACGACCACGAAGGATCGACCAAGAGCTACGCTTACGCGAAGGATCACGACGACCCGCTCGAAGAGGTCAGCTTCGTGCCGTTCTTCGAGGACATCTCGGTGGACTACGAGCCTGGCTCGACGCAGGAAGTGACGATGCACGACGGATCGAGGCTGTATCTGAAGAAGCTCGAAGAGGCTTACGATGCGACGGACAAGATCGGGGCGCTGAAGCGCCTGCACGAGACCGCGCGCCGCGGCGAGTTCGCCACGGGCCTGATCTACATCGAGCCCGATCGCGACGACTTCCTCACCCAGTTGAACGTCGTCGACGAACCGCTGGCCAGCCTGCCGCTCGAGCGGACGCGGCCAGGACGCGAGGCTCTCGAGGAGATCATGGAGAGCCTCAGGTAGAGTTGGTGAGTTAGCGATTTGGTGAGTTGGTGAGTTAGCGGGAGGCGCCGCTTCGCCGAGCCTCCCGCTTTTTCCTTTTGCGGTTGCCAGCCACTCCCATTCCGGCGCGGAGCAGCTGTTTCCCGAGTTCCCGCTCTACCACCAACTCTCTAACTCTCCAACTCACCAACTCGCAGCTATCCACCTTCGCTTTCGTCTTCATTGGCGCCAATCTGGTCTTCTGCGGTCGCGATCGGATCGTTCGGCAGGCCATCCTCGTTGACGCCAGGACCGTGGGGGTTGCCCATCTGCTTGTCCGTGGGGCGGTCGCCTTCGATGACGCCCTTCTGTGCGTCCTGATCGTCCTGCTGCTTAGTAGCCATCGTCGTCACGTTGCGCCTCCAGTGAAGGTGCTTGGCGTTGTCCGCGCCGCGGAGTGGTTGAGTTAGCCGCTGCTATAATCGCTCGATGACCGAGCGGACCCTCGCGATTATCAAACCCGATGCCGTCCAGCGACGGCTGGCGGGGCGGATCATGCAACGCATCGAAGAAGAAGGATTCCAGATCCGTGCCATGCGGCGCGTGCACCTCTCCAAGCCGGAAGCCGAGGGTTTCTACGCGGTCCATCGGCAGCGGCCGTTTTTCGGCAGCCTGACCGGGTTCATGTCGTCGGGGCCTGCTGTGGTGATGGTGCTGGAGGCTCCCGACGCGATCAAGAAGTGGCGCACCCTGATGGGGGCCACGGATCCGGCGAAGGCGGAGGCCGGCACGCTGCGGAAGGAATTTGCCGAATCGATCGAACGCAACGCGACCCACGGCTCCGATGCTCCTGAAACGGCGGCGTACGAGATGGGCTACTTCTTCGCCGGCATGGAACTGATCTGACGAGGACGCAGAGGGGAACCGAGGACGCAGAGACGCAAAGGTCGCGGATTGGGCAAGCTGCTGCTAATCGTCGGCCTGGTCATCAGCGGGATCGGCCTTCTCGTCATGCTCGGGGTGCCATTCGGCCGGCTCCCCGGAGACTTCGCGGTCAAGCGCGGCAACGTTGCCTTCTACTTTCCGCTCACCACGTCGATCATTTTGAGTATTCTGCTCACACTTCTCTTCGCGCTGTTCAGACGCTAAATCGTTCTGCGTTCTTCGTTCTGCGTTCTGCGTTCTCGGAGCGCGGAAGAGGAGGCGAACGCGCACACCGGTGCAGCTTTGGGGCGGAAGAACGAAGAACCTAGAACGTAGAACCTAGAACTGAACGGAGAGCGATCGACCGTGTCCATCAAGAATGACCGCTGGATCAAGCGAATGGCCCTCGAGCACCAGATGATCGAACCGTTTGTCGAGAGCCAGACCCGCACCGGGGTCGTGTCGTACGGGGTCTCGTCGTACGGCTACGATACCCGCGTCGCCGATGACTTCAAGGTGTTCACCAACGTCTACAACACCGTCGTGGATCCGAAGTGCTTCGACCCGAAGTCATTCGTGGACATCAAGGCCGACGTCTGCATCATTCCCCCGAACTCCTTTGCGCTGGCCCGGACGATCGAGTACTTCCGGATTCCGCGCGACGTCCTGACCATCTGCCTCGGCAAGTCGACGTATGCGCGTTGCGGCATCATCGTCAACGTCACGCCGTTCGAGCCCGAGTGGGAAGGCCACGTCACCATCGAGATCTCGAACACGACGCCGCTGCCGGCGAAGATCTACGCCAACGAAGGGATCGCGCAAGTCCTGTTCTTCCAGAGCGACGAGCCCTGCGAGGTGTCTTACCGCGACAAGAAGGGCAAGTACCAGGCGCAGCGCGGCGTGACGCTGCCGAAAATCTAATGCGAAGTTCGGATTTGACCCCTAAAGCTCAGACGTAGTAAAACTTGCGGCGGCTTCGGGTAATCCGGCGCCCTTCCAGAACCCCTGGGTACATGGACAAACTCGTCGAGCGCGAAGACGCGCCTCGGAATCCACTCGCCGCCGCGCCCGCTCTCGCCATCCAATTCTTTTTGATCCCGCTGGCTGTTGTCGGCGCGGCAGTGCTCGTTTACGTTGGCTTCAGGTCGATGCTCACGGACGAGCGCAGCCCGGCAGAGTATCTCGCGGACGTGCGCTACGGTGGCTGGAGCCGCCAGTGGCCTGCGGCGTATGAGCTGTCGCGCTTGATGGAAGACCCGCAGGTGCGGGCCGACCGCTCGCTGGTCCCGGCGCTGGTCAAGGCGTTCGACGAAGCCAAAGACGGCGACCCGCGGATCCGGCGATATCTCGCGCTCGCCCTCGGGCGGCTCGAACCGCCTCTTCCCAGGGAGGCCGTCGACGTCCTGACCAAGGCCCTGGACGAAGTCGAACCCGGCACGCCCTGGACGCCCGACATCGTCTCGCGCCTCAACGGGTGGGCCGACATCGACATCAACGAAGCCAGGATCATGACGATCTGGGCGCTGGGTTCGTCGGGCGACGCCTCCGTCGTGGCGAAGCTCGTGCCGTTGTACGAGTCGAAGGACGCCGGCATCCGGAAGATGGTCGTCTACGCGCTTGGCGCTCTGCCCGGGGAGGCGCAGCTGCCAACGCTCACGACGGCGCTCAAGGACGAAGCCCCCGACGTTCGATGGAATGCCGCTGTTGCGCTGGCACGACACGACAGCGCGGAGGGCGTCCCCGTGCTGCGGGAGATGCTCGATCGCGCGTTCGTCGAGCAGACGGTCAAGCGGGACGTGCGGCAGTACGAGGATCAGGATCCGGTGGCGGACGTGATGATCAGCGGCCTGCGCGCCGCTGCGGCACTCAACGAGCCGACGCTCAAGGCCTCGGTCGAAGGATTGAGCCAGCAGGACCGCAGCCTGCGCGTGCGGCAAGCCGCACTCGAAGCCCTCAAGACGATGGGGTAGGAGAATTGTGTTGTTCACGCTTGTCGGAAGCGTGAACTGCAGGGTGATACAGCATGGCTGACGAGAAGACGCCGGAAACTCCGGCGCCCAAGATTGCGCCGCAAACGGCCGCGGGACAGACGGCCGGCGCGCCGGCGGCAGGTGGCAACCCGGCAGCACCCGCTCATGCCGCACGTCCCGCTCCGGCGCCGCGGGCGCCAGCTGCGCCGATTCCCGATCTCGCGGGGAAGACGACGACGGCGGCTTCAGCGGGTGGCGCGGCTGCCAAGGCGACCGCAACTGCCGCCAAGCCTGCGGCGGCCGCAGCCACCCGCGATCCCGACGATTTGTCGCCGCTGCTGACGCGGCGCGCCTGGATGGGCGTCGCCTGGGGCGCGTTTTCGGCCGCGTCGGCCGCCGCGCTGGCGGCGACCGGCCGCTTCATGTTCCCCAACGTCCTGAACGAGCCGCCGCAGCAGTTCAAGGCAGGGTTGCCCTCCGAGTACGGGGCGGGTGTGGACGAGCGGTGGAAGGAAAAGTTCGGGGTCTGGATCGTTCGAACGCCGAACGACGTCGTGCAGCGGTCGAGCGGGTTCTTCGCGCTGATCGTGACCTGCACCCACCTGGGCTGCACGCCCAACTACCTGAGCGCCGAAGGCAAGTTCAAGTGCCCGTGCCACGGCAGCGGCTTCCGGGCGGAGAGCGGCATCAACTTCGAGGGTCCGGCGCCGCGGCCGCTCGAGCGCGCCCGTATCGTGCTCGCCGAGGACGGCCAGCTCCTGATCGACAAGGCGCGCAAGTTCCAATACGAGCTGGGGCAGTGGGCGGATCCGGAGGCATTCCTGAAAGTTTGAAACTGAGGAACTGTGAAGCTGGGGAACTGAGAACACGTTCCTGAGCTCCTGAGCTCCTCAGCTTCTCAGCAAACAGGATTCCAGAGTTATGGCTGACACCAAGACAATCGATCCCCAAGAGAGCGCCCCGGTCCGGTTCTGGAACTGGCTGACCGAGACGCAGATCTGGACCTCGGTCTTCCGGCACGGGCGGCCGAACAGCGACCGCAACCGCGTGCTGGTGATGCTGTCGAACGTGTTCCTGCACCTGCACCCGGTGCGCATCCGCAAGTCGGGCGTCAAGCTTCGCTACACCTGGTGCATGGGCGGGCTGAGCTTCTTTCTGTTCCTGACGCTCACGTTCACCGGCCTGCTGCTGATGTTCTATTACCGGCCGACGCTCGAGTACGCCTACACCGACATCGTGGCGCTCCGCGAGCACGTGCCGCTCGGCATCATGCGCGAGATGCACCGGTGGGGCGCCCACGCGATGGTCATCACCGTGTGGCTGCACATGTTCCGCGTGTTCATGACCGGCTCCTACAAGCCGCCGCGCGAGTTCAACTGGTCGGTCGGCGTGATCATGCTGGTGCTGACGCTGCTGCTGTCCTTCACCGGCTATCTGCTGCCATGGGACCAGTTGGCCATCTGGGCCATCACGGTCGGTTCCAACATGGCGCGCGCCACGCCGTTCCTTGGGCACGAAGGCCCAGGCGCCGCGCTGCTCCGGCTCGGCGACGTGCCCCTGATCCATGCCTACGACGACGCGCGGTTTGCGCTGCTGGGCGGATCGTTCGTCGGCGAGGGCGCGCTGCTGCGGTTCTACGTGCTGCACTGCGTGGGCCTGCCGCTCGGCATCGCGGTGTTGATGGCGGTCCACTTCTGGCGGGTCCGGAAGGACGGGGGAATTTCTGGGCCACTGTAATTTGGCATTAGGAATTAGGAATTACGAGGATCGCTGAGATGGGCGTGATCAAAGGATTCTTCAACACCTTAGCCAACCCGCGGCTCTTCTTCCTGTTGGCCGTGCGCCGCGCTGATCTTGATGGTCTGGAAGCGGGACAAGATCGCGTCGAACCGCGTCGGCTACGGGCTGCTTGGCCTCCTGGGCGTGTTCTTCCTCTTCGGCGCCTTCGATCCCAATTTCCAGCTGATCATCGGGAAGCCCGACAACGTGCCGATCGTCGGCCTGATCTTCCTGCTGATCTTCTTCACCTGGTACTCGATCCGCGAGGCGGTGCTGAACGATCGGCGGATCGTGGCCGGTCAGGGGCCGATCGAGAAAGCGGAGTCGGATCGCGTCTGGGTGTGGCCCGATCTCGTCTACACCGAGCTCATTTCGCTGATCCTGTGCTCGGTGGTGCTGATCGTCTGGTCGATCGTCCTGAAGGCGCCGCTCGAGCAGCCCGCGAACCGGTCGGTCACGCCGAATCCGTCGAAGGCGCCGTGGTACTTCCTCGGGCTGCAGGAAATGCTGGTCTACTTCGACCCGTGGCTCGCCGGCGTCGTGCTGCCCGGCTTGATCATCGTCGGCCTGATCGCCATCCCGTACATCGATCGCAACCCGAAGGGCAACGGCTACTACACCTTCACCGAGCGCAAGGCCGAGATCACGCTCTTCCTCTTCGGCTTCGTCATCCTGTGGTCGTCGCTGATCGTCCTGGGCACGTTCCTTCGCGGGCCGAACTGGAACTTCTTCGGGCCGTTCGAGTTCTGGGACCTCCACAAGCTCGAGGCGCTGGTGAACGTCAACCTGTCGGAGTACATCTGGATGCGGGCCTTCGGCACCGCGCTGCCGAGCAACTGGTTCGTCCGGGAGATCTTCGGCATCCTGCTCGTGCTCGCCTACGTCTTCGTGCTGCCGGTCGTCCTGGCGCCGCACGGCGTTTCGCTCGTACTACGAGAAGATGGGCGGCGCCGCGGTTCTACGTCGGCGCGTTCCTGTTCCTGATGATGATGTCGCTGCCGATCAAGATGCTGCTGCGGTGGATTGTCAACCTGAAGTACATCGTGGCGATTCCTGAATTCTTCTTCAACATCTAAGTCAATGGCTGAAAAGAAGGGCGTCGGACACGCCTACAACGTCGACTTCCTGAACGTGGTCTTCGCCGCGTCCAGCATCTTCCTGTTCCTGTCCGTCATCTGGATGGTCTGGGACGACTACGACCGCGACTGGAAGAGCACGCAGCGGCAGTTTGCCGAGCTCGAGTACCAGGTGACGCAGGCGAGCCTCGACCAGGCGCGGGCGCGACGTCGATCAGAACAAGCTGACCCAGCTCCAGGCCTCGCTCGCGGAAGCCGCAGAAGAACGTCGCGGCGAACCAGGCCAAGATCGACGAACTGCGCGGGCAGATGGCGGAGCTGGACGCCCGGCTGGCGCGCGAGTCGCAGGATTACCAGTTCGCCAAGGCGACCTACGATCAGGATCGCTACGACTTCGAGGCCGCCCGCGCCAACGGCGCCTCCGATGCCGAGCGCAAGGGCGAGGCGGTCAAGGCGACTACAGCAACGCACGAGCGAGCTGCAGCTGACAGCTCGAGAAGACCACCGCGGAGCGAAACGCGCTGCAGCGGCAGCTCGACGACATCCTCGGCGAGTCGGGCAAGGTTCAGGGTCAGCTCACCGAGATGCAGCAGGAGCAGGGCCGCCTGCGCACCCGGCTGCGCGTCCTCGAGCCGAGCGTGCTCAAGGCCTACTTCCGCGATGCGCCGCTGCTCGATTTCATGGCGCCGACGCTTGAAGGTCCAGCAGGTCATCCTGCCGAACATCGTCGACGACGTGAACTTCGTCAAGGTCGCGAAGATGGACCGCTGCCAGACGTGTCACCTCGCGATCGATCGGGTCGGCTACGAGAAGTACCCGCAGCCGTTCAGGACCCACCCGAATCTTGGCGTCTACCTGGGCAGCAACTCGAAACACCCGCTCGATCAGGTCGGCTGCACGGTCTGTCACGAGGGGATGGGGCAGTCGGTGAGCTTCCGCGACGCCTCGCATGCGCCGTCGACCCCGGAGCAGGCCCACGAGTGGGAAGAGAAATACCACTGGGAAGAGCCGCACCTGTGGGACTACCCGATGCTTCCGCTCAACATGACGGAAGCGTCGTGCGCGAAGTGCCACAAGCAGGAAGTGTTCATTCCGAACGCCGAGAAGCTGAACGTCGCCTACGCGACCTACGAACGGGCCGGCTGCTACGCCTGCCACAAGACGCGCGGCTTCGAGAACCTGAGGAAGCCGGGGCCGACGCTCACGAAAATCGGGTCGAAGCTGTCGGAGGACTGGGTCAAGACGTGGATTCGCAATCCGAAGGCGGTGAAGCCGACCACGTGGATGCCGCGCGTCTGGTACAACTCGAATTCCAACTCGCCCGAGGACGCGGTCCGGAACGAAGTCGAGATCAACGCGACCGTCGCGTATCTCTTCGCCAACGACGACGGAGTTCCGGCCTGAGACCGCGAACCCGCCGCGCGGCGACGCCAAGCGCGGCGAGCAGATCGTCAAGTCGATCGGCTGCCTGGGGTGTCACGTGGTCGACGAAAAGACGCGCGCCGAGGCCGGGCCGCACCGGACCTTCGGTCAGCCGCTCCAGAACATCGGCAACAAGACCACCTACGAGTGGGTCTTCGACTGGGTGCGCGATCCGAAGCACTACAACCCCGACACGTACATGCCCGACCTGCGCCTCACCGACGCGCAGGTGGCCGACGTCGCGACGTATCTGACGACGTTGAAGCAGGCGGGCGGCGACGCGGCCAAGGCGACGCCCGACCAGGCGGCGATCGACCAGGTGCTGCTCGACTACTTCCGCTCCGTGATGCCGTTCGAGCAGGCGCAGGCGGAAGTCGCGAAGCTCGACGCGAATGCCAAGCAGCTCGAGCTCGGGCGGCGCGTCATCAGCCGCTACGGGTGCTTCAGCTGTCACGAGATCAAGGGCTTCGAGACGACGCAGCCAATTGGCACCGAGCTGTCGGAAGCCGGCAGCAAGCTCGTGTCGCGCCTCGATTTCGCGTTCGTGCACGACATCCCGCACAGCTCGAAGATCGCGCTGGTACCGGACCAAGCTGCACGATCCGCGGATCTTCGACGAGGGACGCGTCCTGCAGCCCCTGGAAAAGCTGCGGATGCCGAACTTCGAGTTCGCCGACGAGGAGATCCAGCGCCTGCTGACGGCGATCATGAGCTTCCAGCGCGAGATCCAGCCGGCGCAGGCGATGCCGGCGCGGACGGCGCGGCGCGACTTCCTGGTCCAGGGCCGCAACCTCGTGCATCGGCGCAACTGCGTGGGCTGCCACATCATCGAAGGCACCGGCGGCGACTATCTCAAGCTCGTCGCCGAACCGTCGCTCGGGCCGCCGCTGCTCACTCCAGAGGGCGCGCGCGTCCAGCACGACTGGCTGTACGCGTTCCTGCGCGGGCCGATCACGATTCGGCCGTGGCTCGACGTCCGGATGCCGACCTTCGGTCTCAACGACCAGAACCTGAACGGCGTCATCCAGTACTTCGGTGCGGTCTCCGAGCGCGCTCGACCCGTTCCGCACGCCGGAGATCGTCCCAGCGTCGCAGAACCTCGGCGTCGGCCGCGAGTTGTTCGAGCTGCTGAAGTGCCAGCAGTGCCACGTGCTCGGAGCGATCCCGAAGGATCAGCCGACCTCGAACCTCGCGCCGGATCTGCGGATGGCGTCCGACCGCCTGCAGCCTGACTGGATTGCGGACTGGCTGCGGGCACCCAGCCGCCATCGTGCCCGGGACGCGAATGCCGGCGTTCTGGCCGGAGCATCCCGAAGTCGTTCTATCCGCAGCTGGGCGGCGACGCCGAGGCGCAGATCCGCGCCATTCGCGACCATCTGCTGACGCTGCGCGGCGGCCCGACGCCCGCGGCAGCGCGGCGCAGCGCGGGCAGCGAACTAAGGGCAGGAAGGGCTAAGGGCAGGCAGCACGCCCATGCCCTCCAGCCCTTAGCCCTCGCCCATATAATTCCCCGAATGCTTCGGCCCCACCGCGGGCGAATGCCTCGCGTCCACCCGACCGCCTACATCGACGACAGCGCGCAGGTCATCGGCGACGTGGAAATCGGCGAAGAGAGCAGCGTCTGGATGGCGGTCGTCATTCGCGGCGACGTGCACCGCATCCGCATCGGCAGCCGGTCCAACGTCCAGGACGGCACGGTCGTGCACGTCATGAAGGACACGCACGCGACGACGATCGGCAACGACGTGACGATCGGGCATGCCGCGGTCGTCCACGGCTGCACGATCGAGGACCGGTGCCTGATCGGCATGGGCGCGATCCTGCTGAACGGCGCGCGTGATCGGCTCCGGCTCGATCGTCGCGGCCGGCGCGCTCGTCGTCGAGGGCATGCAGGTGCCGCCGCGCTCGCTGGTGATGGGCAGCCCGGCAAAGGTGAAGCGCCCGTTGACCGACGCGGAAGTGGCGGAGATTCAGATGTACGCCGATCGGTACGTGCAGTACCGGCTGGACTACATGGGGGCTCGGCAGCGGACAATCGGCGTAGGGCGACCCTGTCTGTCAGGGTCGCCATGCTGTCCAATGTCATCGACGAAACCACCATCCGGCACCCGCGATTTCCTGCCCGACGACGTCCGCCGGCGCGAGCACGTCATCGGCGTCGTCCGCGATGTGTACGAGCGCTACGGATTCGAGCCGCTCGAGACGCCGGCGTTCGAGAACATCGAGACGCTGCTCGGCAAGTACGGCGAGGAAGGCAACAAGCTCATTTTCAAGATCCTGCGCCGCGGCGAGCACGAGCAGAGCGGCGAAGCCGATCTCGCGCTGCGCTACGACCTGACGGTGCCGCTCGCGCGCGTCGTCGCGCAGTACCAGAACGAGCTGCCGAAGTTCTTCAAGCGTTACCAGATTCAGCCGGTCTGGCGCGCCGACCGGCCGGCGCGCGGACGGTTCCGCGAGTTCTACCAGTGCGACATCGACGCGATCGGCTCGACCTCGCCGGTCGTCGAAGTCGAGCAGCTGGCGGCGGTGTCGCGACGTGCTGACGCGCGCTCGGATTCGACGATTTCGTCGTGCGCCTGAATCACCGGCGGTGTGCTGTCCGGGCTGCTCGAATGCGGCCGGCGTCGCCAGCCGCCCAGCATGGCGACGCGCTCGTCGCGCTCGACAAGCTGGACAAGATTGGCCCGGAAGGCGTCGCGCGGGAGCTCAGCGCGCGAGGGATCGCCGCAGGCCAGTCGCCGAGCGGCTGTCTCGAGCGGTTCGCACGTTCCGGCCGACGGAGCTGCCGGCGGACACCGTTCGACGTCTCGAGGACACGCTCGGCAAGGACGACGGCTCGGTCGCGAACCTGCGCGAGATCGCCGCTCTGGCGGCGGCGACATCCGCGCGGGACAAGATCCGCATCGACCTGAACCTCGCGCGCGGGCTGTCATACTACACGGGCGCGATCATGGAGATCGTCGTTCCCGACCTCGCCGGCAGCCTCGGCGGCGGCGGCCGCTACGACAATCTGGTCGGCATGTTCCTCGGCCGCGACGTGCCGGCCTGCGGCTTCTCGCTCGGCCTCGAGCGGATCATCGTCGTGATGACCGAGCGGAGCATGTTTCCGGAGACGGTCGTGCGCGGCGCCGTCGACGTCATGGTCACGCTCTGGAACGACGGGCTCGCGCGCCGATGCGCTGGCGCTGGCCGGCGGAGCTGCGCGCGGCGGGTCTGCGCGTCGACGTCTATCCGGAGGCCGACAAGCTCGGGAAGCAGTTCAAGTACGCGTCGAGCCGGAACGTGCCGTTCGTGGCGATCGTCGGCGACGACGAGCGGGCGCAGGGAACAGTGTCGATCAAGGATCTGCGGAGCGGCGATCAGCAGACGGTCGCGCGCGGCGAGGCGGGCGCAGCACGTAGCGACAAGGCGGCCAGCGTGACCGAGCATCGTGACCGACAAACGAGCCAGTTACCGAACCACACCTGCGGCGCGCTTCGCGCCGGAGCACGTCGGCCAGACCGTGCGCCTGGCCGGCTGGGTGAATCGCAAGCGGGATCACGGCCAGCTGCTGTTCATCGACCTGCGCGATCACTACGGCGTCACGCAGTGCGTCTTCACGCCCGACTCGAAGGCGTTCGCGATCGCCGAGGCGATCCGGCTCGAGAGCGTGATCGCCGTCGAAGGCCGCGTCATCGGCGCGCACGCCGGAGAACATCAATCCGGCGCTGCCGACCGGCGCGGTCGAGGTCGTCGTCGACCACGTCGAGGTGCTGTCGCCGGCCGAGACGCTGCCGTTCCAGGTGGCCGGGCACGCAGGAGATCCCGGAAGAGCAGCGGCTGCGCTACCGCTTCCTCGATCTGCGCCGCGAGAAGCTGCACGCGAACATCGTGCTGCGCTCGCAGGTGATCTCGAGCATCCGCCGGCGCATGAACGAGCAGGGGTTTCTCGAGTTCCAGACGCCGATCCTCACGTCGAGCTCGCCCGAAGGCGCGCGCGACTACCTCGTGCCGAGCCGCATTCATCCCGGCAAGTTCTACGCGCTGCCGCAGGCGCCGCAGCAGTTCAAGCAGCTGCTGATGGTGGCCGGCTTCGACCGCTACTTCCAGATCGCGCCCTGCTTCCGCGACGAGGACGCGCGCGCCGATCGCTCGCCGGGCGAGTTCTATCAGCTCGACGTCGAGCTGTCGTTCGTCACGCAGGACGACGTGTTCGCGCGATCGAGCCGGTGCTCGCCGGCGTGTTCCGCGAGTTCTCCGAGCTGGAACGGTCTCCGAACCGCCGTTCCCGCGCATCGCCTACGACGATGCGATGGCGATGTACGGCACGCGACAAGCCGGACCTGCGGAATCCGATCCGCGCGGCGGACGTCACCGAGATCTTCCGCGGGTCGGAGTTCGCGGTGTTCGCGCGGCGGTCGAGGAGGGCGCCGTCGGTGCGGGCGATTCGCGCGCCGGGCGCCGCCGAGAAGTCGCGGAGCTTCTTCGACAAGACCGTCGGCCTCGGCGAATCGCTCGGCCTCGGCGGGCTCGCCTACATCGTCGCGGCCGACACGCCGCGAGGGCCGCTGGCCAAGTACCTGCCGCGACGAGCGCGCGGCAGCGGCTGTTCGAGGCGGCCGGCGTCGAAGCCGGGCGATGCGGTGTTCTTCGCGTCCGGTCCGGCGAAGAGCCTGGCGCGGCCGGTCGACGGCCTGCGGACGCATCTGGCGCGCGAGCTCGGGCTGCTCGAGGCGAATGCGTACCGCTTCTGCTGGATCACCGACTTTCCCGTTCTACGAGCTCGATCCCGAGACCGACCAGATCGCCTTCAGCCACAATCCGTTCTCGATGCCGCAGGGCGGGCTCGAGGCGCTCAACACCAGGGATCCGCTGACGATCAAGGCGTTCCAGTACGACATCGTCTGCAACGGCGTCGAGCTGTCGAGCGGCGCGATCCGGAACCATCGGCCCGACATCATGCTGCGGGCGTTCGAGATCGCCGGCTACGGCCCGGAGGAAGTCGAGAAGCGGTTCGGCGGGATGCTCAACGCGTTTCGCTTCGGCGCGCCGCCGCACGGCGGCCTGGCGCCGGGCATCGATCGCATCGTCATGCTGCTGGCGCAGGAGCCCAACCTTCGCGAGGTCATCGCGTTCCCGATGACCCAGAACGCCGAGGATCTGCTGATGAATGCGCCGTCGCCGGTGTCGGAAAAGCAGCTGCGGGAGCTGCACATCCGGATCGTCGAGCCGCGGAAATGACGAGCGGACCTAAAGGTCTGCGCACGCGGTGCAGCATCCGAGGCCGAGCCTCGAGTCCCGTGCTATAATGCGGCACTAAGTCGTCTGTATTATAAGGAGATAGACGCAATCAAACGCATCACCGTTCCCGAAGAAGGCATCGAGACGCTGTTCGGCTCCTACGACGAGAACCTCAAGCACCTCGAATCGCTGTTCAACGTCCGCATCCGCACGCAGGGCCACGAGCTCCTCGTGGACGGCGACGCGCCCGGCCCGGAGAACGTCGATCGCGTCGTCGGACAGCTGTCGTCGCTGATGCGCGACGGCTACAAGCTGTCGAACGCCGACGTGAAGACCGCCTCCGACCTGGTCGCGCAGGACCAGTCGGTCGATCTGCGCGAGCACTTCCTCAAGGGCAGCCTGACGCCGGCCGGCAAGCGCCGCGTCGCGCCGAAGACGATCAACCAGCGGCGCTATCTCGACGCGATCGACGCGCACGACATCGTGTTCGGCATCGGTCCGGCCGGCACGGGCAAGACCTATCTGGCGATGGCGCAGGCCGTCTCGTTTCTCGTCGCGAAGAAGGTCAGCCGCATCATCCTGGCGCGTCCGGCGGTCGAGGCCGGCGAGAAGCTCGGGTTCCTGCCCGGCGATCTGCAGGAGAAGGTCAATCCGTATCTGCGGCCGCTGTACGACGCGCTCTACGACATGCTCGACGTCGAGCGCGTGGCGCGCTACATCGAGCGCGGCACGATCGAGATCGCGCCGATTGCCTTCATGCGCGGCCGGACGCTCAACGACTCGTTCGTCATCCTCGACGAAGCGCAGAACACGACGTCCGAGCAGATGAAGATGTTCCTGACGCGGCTCGGCTTCGGCTCGAAGGCGGTGATCACCGGCGACGTCACGCAGATCGATCTGCCGGCCGGCCGGACGTCCGGGCTGGTCGAGGCGATGAAGGTCGTCGAGCGCGCATCGAGGGCATCTCGTTCGTCTACTTCGACGATCGCGACGTCGTCCGCCACAAGCTCGTGCAGCAGATCGTCAAGGCGTACGAGGCGTTCTCGAACGGGAACGGCCGGCCCTAGTGGCGAGCTGAAATCGCCATGCGACGGATGGCTTCCGGCGCGAACCGGACCTCGGTGGCGCGGCTTGCGCGTGGCGGTGACCGACGGCACGGGCAGGCCGATCCCGTCCAGTGGCCTGGCGTCGATGGCTGGCGCGGCGTCGCGCCGCGCGGGCGCGCGGGTCGATGAGCGTCGCGCTCGTCAGCGACGCGCGGGTGCGCGCGCTGAACCGGCGGTATCGCGGCAAGGACTACGCGACCGACGTGCTCAGCTTCCCGTTCATGGCCGATTCCTGGAGGGCTCCAGCGCCCGTCGGCCCGTCCGGAAATCGCCTATCTCGGCGACATCGTCATCGCCCGGGGCGTCGCGCGGCGGCAGGCGCGGGCGGCCGGCCACGCCGAGCCCGACCGAGCTGCGGGTCCTGGCGCTGCACGGCCTGCTGCACCTCCTGGGCTACGATCACGAGCGCGACGATGGCGAGATGGCGCGTCTGGAGCGGCGGCTCCGGCGGAAGGGCGGCCTGCGCGAAGGGCTGATCGAGCGAGCGCGTCGATGATTCCGCTGCTGATCTTCCTGCTCGCGTGCGCCGCGGTCTACCTCGGCGCGATCGAGGCGGCCTTCAGCGCGCTGATGCGGCTGTCGCTCCGCCTCGTCGCCGAGCGCAGCGGCCGTCCCGGCGCGCTCGCGCGCCTACCTCGACGATCCGGTCCTGCTGTTCGTGCCGGTCCGGCTGCTGCTCGGCCTGGTGACGGCCGCGGCGACCGCGCTGCTGGCGCGCGGCGATCGGCGTCGACGAGCGTCCGCGAGGTGGCGCTCGTCATCGATCAGCGTCGCCGCGTTCGTCGTCGTCGTGCGAGCTGCTGCTGCCGCTCGCCATCGTCGGCCGCGATCCCGAGCGGGTGCTCGAACTCCTGCTGCCGTCGTTCACGCCGATCGCGCGGGCGCTCGGGCCGGTCACGCGCTGGACGCGCGCAGGTGATGACCGCGAAGCGGCCGGCGCCGCGGCGACGCCGGACGAAGCGGCCGAAGAGGCCAGCGAGGCGACGCAAGGCCTACCTCGACACCGCCGAGCAGGAAGGGCATCATCGAAGGCGAGGAGCGGCGGCTGCTCCAGAGCATCGTCGACTTCGGCGACACGCTGGTGCGCGAGGTGATGACGCCGCGGCCCGACATCGTCGCCATCCGCGAGGACGGCGACGATCGGCGATCTGCGCGCGCTGTTCCGCGAGCAGGAGTACTCGCGGTTCCCGGTCTTCAAGGAGAGCCTCGACAACATCGCCGGCTTCGTGTTCGTGAAGGATCTCGTCGCGCTCGAGCGCCGCCGACGATGCGCGGCCGATCACGTCGCTGCTGCGGCCGGCGGTCGTCGTGCCGGAGAGCAAGCGCGTGCCCGAGCTGCTGAAGCAGTTCCAGCGGCAGCAGACGCAGATCGCGATCGTCGTCGACGAGTACGGCGGCACGGCCGGCCTCGTGACGATCGAGGACCTGCTCGAGGAGATCGTCGGCGAGATCCGCGACGAGTACGACGTCGAGTCCGAGCCGATCGTCGACGAGGGCGGCGGCCGGTTCGTGTTCAGCGGCAAGGTGGACATCGACGAAGTGGCGCAGCGGCTCGGCGTCCAGATCGAGCGCGAAGGGTTCGAGACGGTCGGCGGCTACCTGCTGACGCACCTCGGCCGCGTGCCGGCGGTCGGCGAGCGGGTCGACATCGACGGGCTGACCGTCGAAGTGCTCGACGTCGAGCGGCGCCGCATCCACAAGGTGCGGATCACGCCGGCAGCCGAGGT
This sequence comes from uncultured Acidobacteriota bacterium, assembly GCA_963825245.1. Taxonomy (GTDB): domain Bacteria; phylum Acidobacteriota; class Vicinamibacteria; order Vicinamibacterales; family CAVVIG01; genus CAVREM01. The sequence goes on along the minus strand of CAWGSJ010000001.1, from coordinate 753,156 downwards.
GCAGGCGCCGGCGGACGAGCGGCGCATGAAGTCCGGCTTCGTCTCGTTCATCGGCCGTCCGAATGCCGGCAAGTCGACGCTGCTGAACCGGCTGGTCGGCTCGAAGCTCGCGATCGTCTCCGACAAGCCGCAGACGACGCGGACGCGGATTCTCGGCGTGCGGAACTATCCGGACGCGCAGGTGGTGTTCCTCGACACGCCGGGCATCCACCGGCCGCTGCACCGGATGAACGTGCGGATGGTCGATGCCGCGGTCGAGACGATCCGGGAGGTGGACGTGCTCGGGCTGGTCGTCGACGCGGCCGAGCCGCCGGGCAAGGGCGATCGCTTCGTCGCTCGACCTGGTGAAGGATGCCGCCGGCGCCGGTCTTCCTGATCCTGAACAAGATCGATCTGATCAAGAAGTCGAGGCTGCTGCCGATCATCGACCGGTATCAGCAGGAGGGCCGGTTCGCCGAGATCATCCCGATGTCGGCGGCGACCGGCGAGAACGTCGACCGGCTCGAGCGGGCGATCATCGATCGGCTGCCGGAAGGGGAGCGGCTCTATCCGGACGACTACCTGACCGATCAGCCCGAGCGCTTCTTGGCGGCCGAGATCGTCCGCGAGAAGCTGCTGCAGTTCACGCACGCCGAGATCCCGTTCTCGAGCGCCGTGGTCATCGATCGGTTCGAGGAGCCGGAGCCGGCGAGCCGCCCTGCTGCGCCTGTACTGCACGATCGTCGTCGACCGCGAGTCGCAGAAGCCGATCGTGGTCGGCAAGGGCGGCGACATGATCAAGCGGATCGGCACGGCGGCGCGCGAGGAGCTCGAGCGCTTCTTCGGCACCAAGGTGTTCCTCGATCTGCACGTCCGGGTGAAGGCCGAGTGGCGCGAGGACGAGCGGCGTGCTCGGCGAGCATCGGTCTGGGACATGCAGAATCGGACGTCGTGAAGTTAGCCCGCCTCGGATGCCGCTCTACACCACCGACGCGCTGATTCTGAGGACCTACACGCTCGGTGAGTCGGATCGCATCGTCGTGTTCCTGACGCGCGATCGCGGCAAGAAGCGCGGCGTGGCGAAGAATGCGCGCCAGAGCCGGCGGCGGTTCGGCGGCGCGCTCGAGCCGATGACGTGCGGGCGCGTCGGCGTACGTGGAGCGCGAGCGGCGCGACCTGGTGTTCGCTCAACTACGTCGAGCCGACGCGGTCGCCGCTGTCGGCGGCCGACGGCGAGGCGCTCGGCTACGTCGGGTACTTCGCCGAGCTGATCGACGAGTGGGCGCAGGAAGCCGATCCGAACGAGACGCTGTTCCGGCTCGGCGCGTCGATGGTCGAGGCGATGGCGGCCGGCGTGCCGATCGAGCCGCTGGCGCGGTACTTCGAGTTCTGGCTGCTGCGGCTGCAGGGTGTCTATCAGCCGGACCCGCGGGCGTCGCGCGAGGCGCGGGCGTTCCTGGCAGGCGGCGCGCGACGCTGCAGTCCGTTCGCGCTCGCGGCGCGTGCCGGCGTCGGCGAAGGCGCTGCGCGAGCTCGAGGCGGCGCATCGCGCGCTGATCGCGATGCACCTGGAGAAGGATCTGCAAGTCGGCGCGGGTGTTGAGAGAGATGCGACGATGCGCGATGACGTTTCAGGGCCTGATTCTCAAGCTGTCCGAATTCTGGGCCTCGCGCGGGTGCGTGCTGCAGCAGCCGCTCGACGTCGAGGTCGGCGCCGGCACCATGCACCCGGAGACGTTTCTGCGCGTGCTCGGACCGGCGCACTGGAACGTGGCCTACGTCCAGCCGTCGCGGCGGCCGGCCGACGGCCGCTTCGGCGAGAACCCGAACCGGCTCTTCAAGCACCACCAGTTTCAGGTCATCCTCAAGCCGGCGCCCGACGAGGTGCAGCAGCTCTATCTCGAGAGCCTCGAGGCGTGCGGCATCAACCCGCGGCAGCACGACATCCGCTTCGAAGAGGACAACTGGGAGTCGCCGACGCTCGGCGCGTGGGGCATCGGCTGGCAGGTGATGTTCGACGGCCTGGAGATCTCGCAGTTCACCTACTTCCAGCAGGCCGGCGGCATCGAGCTGGCGCCGATCTCGGCGGAGCTGACCTACGGCCTCGAGCGCATCGCGATGGCGCTGCAGCGCGTCGACAGCGTCTACGACCTCGAGTGGGGCGCCGGGCGTGAAGTACCGCGACGTGCGGCTGCGCGAGGAAGTCGAGCAGTCGAAGTACGTCTTCGGCAGCGGCGTCGACCTGCCGCCGGCGGAGTTCGGCGCCTTTCACCGCGATCTGTTCGACGAGTACTACGCGATTGTCCGAGGCGCTGCTGCAGGTCGGGCCTGATCTGGCCGGCGCTCGAGCACTGCCTGAAGTGCTCGCATCTCTTCAACATCCTCGACTCGAGCAACAGCATCGGCGTCACCGAGCGGACGGCCTACATCCTGCGCGTCCGGCAGCTCGCCGTCGGCATCGCGAAGGCGTACGTCGACGAGCCGGCGGCGCAAAGGCGGTCGCGTAGGTGCTGGATCGCGAGCTGCTGCTCGAAATCGGCTGCGAGGAGCTGCCGGCCAGCTGGCTGCCGGGCCTGACGCAGCAGATCGGCGAGGTCGTCGCTCGCCCAGCTGCGCGCGCACCGGCTGGCGCCGGAGGCGCCGGCCGAGACCTACAGCACGCCGCGGCGGCTGACGGTCCGGATCGCGCGTCTCGCCGAGCGGCAGACCGATCTCGAGGAGCTGGTCAACGGGCCGCCGGTGTCGGCGAGCTTCACGCCGACGGCACGCCGACGCCGGCGGCGGCCGGATTCGCCGCCAAGCAGGGCGTCGAGGTCGCGGCGCTCGAGCGCATCGAGACGCCGAAGGGCGTCTACCTCGCGTTCCGGAAGAAGCAGCGCGGCAAGGCAGCCGTCGACGTGCTGCCGGACGTGCTCGGCGGAACGCTGCGCGGGCTGACGTTCCCGAAGCTGATGCACTGGGATGCGCTGCTCGAGGACGGCCGCGGCGAGCTGCTGTTCGGCCGGCCGATCCGCTGGATTCTGTTCGTCTACGGCGGACGCGTCGTGCCGTTCACGATCGCGCGCATCGTCCGCGGCGCAGACCGGGCAGGTGCAGGACGTCACGTCGGGCGCCGTCACCTACGGCCACCGCTTCCTGACGACGAGCGGCCGCGCCGGCCGCGCCATCAAGGTGCGGTCGTTCGACGAGTACCGCGCGCGGCTGCTCGAGAACTTCGTCATCCTCGAGCGCAGCGAGCGCCACAACAAGATTGCGCGCGAGCTCGACGCGAAGGCGCAGCGCCTGCAGGGCCGCGTCAGCCGCGTCGTCGCGCGGCGAGTCGGGGCTGCTCGACGAAGTGCCCGATCTCGTCGAGTACCCGTCGGTCGTCGGCGGGCACCTTCGCGCTCGAGTTCCTCGAGCTGCCGGAGAAGTGCTGACGACGACGCTCATTCACCATCAGCACTACTTTCCGGTCGAGGGCGAGGACGGCCGGCTGAAGAACGCGTTCCTCGCCGTCATCAACACCGAGCCCGACAACGAGCGCACCATCGCGCGCAACGCCGAGCGCGTCGTCACGGCGCGGCTGCGCGACGCGCGGTTCTTCTGGGAGGCCGATCGCAAGGCGACGCTCGAGTCGCGGCTCGACCGGCTCGACACGCTGCTGTTTCACAAGAAGCTCGGGCACCTACCGGAGAAGGCGGAGCGGATCGCGCGGCTCGCGCGGTGGATTGCCGCGCGAGGCGCTTGGCGCCGACGAGCAGACCGCTGCGTCACGCCGAGCAGGCGGCGCGGCTGGCCAAGGCGGACCTGACGACCGACATGGTCCGCGAGTTCACCGAGCTCCAGGGCACCATGGGCGGCATCTACGCGCGCGAGGAAGGGCTGCCCGAAGAAGTCTGGAAGGCGATCTACTTCCACTACCTGCCGATCGGCGTCGAGGCCGACGCGCCGCCGACGCGCGCGCAGCTCGGCAAGGCGGCGGTCACCTGGGCGGCGGTGTCGCTGGCCGACAAGCTGGATACGATCGTGGGGCTGTTTGCGGCCGGCGAAAAGCCACCGGCTCGCGCGACCCGTACGGCCTGCGCCGGCGGCGCACGGCGTCGTCAAGATCCTCGTCGACCTGCCCGAGCTGACCGGGATCAGCAAGGCGCTATCCATCGAGCCGCTGATCGCCAAGGCTGCCGAGGCTTTCAAGCAGCTCGAAGGGCAGCCCGGCGTGGAGTCGAACCCGCTCGGCGCTTCTGGCCGAGCGGCTGAAGCACGTCGCTCGAGCAGCGCGGGTTCGGCCGACGAATACGTCCGCGTCGGTCGGCGGCGTCCGGAGACCTGACGCCGCTCGAGTGGCGCTCGAAAGCTCGAGGCGCTTCGCGGAGTTCGCCGGCTCGCCGGAGTTCGAGCAGCTGGCCGACCTCGTTCAAGCGTGTCAAGAACATCGCACGCGAGTTGAAAGATTCGGCACCCGTTCCCCTCGACCGCCTCGCGGGCTCGTTGCGCGACGCGGCCGAGACGAAGTTGTTCGACGACCTCCAGGCGCGGATGCCGCGTGTCCATTCCGCGACTGCCAAGCAGGATTATCGGCGGGGCGTTGAGCGAGCTGGCCGCGCTGCGGACCGGCGGTGGACCGGTTCTTCGCCGATGTGCTGGTGATGGCCGACGACGCCGACCTGCGGCGGGCCCGGCTGAGCCTGATGGCCCACCTGCGCGACGTCGTCCTGGGGATCGCGGACGTGTCCGAGATGGCCGGCGAGCAGGCCTGAAAGCTGTCTGGGTTCTCGTCCGGCTGAAGCCGGACGCTACGATCCGCTCCCACTTCCTGAACTAGAATCCATAGCTCGCTTCATCATCTTTCTCCTCCGGAGTCGTCGAATGGCCAAGAAAGCCGCCGCGAAGCGTTCCAAGCCGCAAGGCAAAAACCCGTCGGAAGCACGTCTACTTCTTCGGCAACGGCAAGGCCGACGGCAATCGCCACATGAAGGATCTGCTCGGCGGCAAGGGATCGGGCCTGGCCGAGATGACCAACGCCGGGCTGCCGGTGCCGCCGGGGTTCACGATCTCGACCGAGGTCTGCACCATCTACTACGAGCAGAAAGGCGAAGATTCCCGCCGGCGATCGATCGCGAGATCGAGGAGAACCTGAGGAAGCTCGAGAAGGCCGCCGGGCGCGACGCTCGGGTCGACCGACAACCCGCTGCTCGTCTCGGTGCGGTCGGGCGCGAAGTTCTCGATGCCCGGCATGATGGACACGATCCTCAACCTCGGGCTGAACGACGACGCGGTCGAAGGGCTGAAGCGCGCGGACGAAGAACGGACGCTTCGCGTTCGACAGCTACCGCCGCTTCATCCAGATGTTCGGCAACGTCGTGCTCGAGATTCCCGAAGGACGCGTTCGAGCACGAGTTCGACGCCGTCAAGAAGGCGCGCGGCGCGAAGCTCGACACCGATCTCGACGAAGCCGCGCTGCGCGAGGTCGTCGACCGCTACAAGCAGGTCGTGCAGAAGCGCGCCGGCCGGGCGTTCCCGCAGGATCCGCGCGAGCAGCTGAAGATGGCGCGCGACGCGGTGTTCCGCTCCTGGATGAACCCGCGCGCGAAGGAGTACCGCCGCATCTACGACATCCCCGATCACATCGGCACCGCCGTCAACGTCCAGATGATGGTGTTCGGCAACACCGGCGATCGCTCGGGAACCGGCGTCGGCTTCACGCGCAATCCGGCGACCGGCAAGAAGGAGTTCTACGGCGAGTTCCTGATCAACGCGCAGGGCGAGGACGTCGTCGCCGGCATCCGCACGCCGCAGCCGATCCGCGAGCTCGAGCAGGTGATGCCGAAGGCCTACAAGCAGCTGCGCGACATCACGACGCGGCTCGAGAAGCACTACAAGGACGTGCAGGACTTCGAGTTCACCATCCAGGACGAGCGGCTGTTCATGCTGCAGACGCGCAGCGGCAAGCGCACCGGCTACGCCGCCGTCGTCATCGCGACCGATCTCGTGGCCGAGAAGCTGGTCACGCCGAAGGAGGCGGTGCTGCTCGTCGATCCCGAGTCGCTCAACCAGCTGCTGGCGCCGGGCTTCGATCCGGACGAGTGGAAGAAGATTCCGGCCGCGACCAAGGGGCTGCCGGCCTCGCCGGGCGCGGCCAGCGGCCAGGTCGTGTTCTCGGCCGACCACGCGGTCGAGTGGACCGAGCAGGGCAAGCCGGTCATCCTCGTGCGCCGCGAGACGGTGCCCGACGACATCCACGGCATGTTCGTGTCGCAGGGCATCCTCACCGCGACCGGCGGCATGACGTCGCACGCGGCCGTCGTCGGCCGGCAGATGGGCAAGCCGTCGATCGTCGGCGCCGGCGCGCTCGAGATCGACGAGAAGGGCCGCAGCAGTTCCGCGTCAGCGGCCAGACGGTCAAGGAAGGGCGACTTCATCTCGTTCGACGGCCTGTCCGGCGAGGTGAAGATCGCCCAGGTCGTCGTCGAAGCCGAGCGAGATCCTGCAGGTGCTCAACGGCACGCTGAAGCCGCAGGCAGTCCGACATCTATCAGCGGTTCGAGCGGCTGCTGTCGTGGGCCGACAAGTTCCGCCGGCTGGGCGTCCGCGCCAACGCCGACCTGCCCGATCAGGCGGAGATCGCCTACGCGTTCGGCGCGCGCGGCATCGGCCTGTGCCGCACCGAGCACATGTTCTTCGGCGAGGGGCGCATTCCGATCGTCCAGCGGATGATCCTCGCCGACAACGAAGCCGATCGGCGCAAGGCGCTCGACGAGCTGCTGCCGCTGCAGCGCGAAGACTTCTACGGCGTCTTCAAGGCGATGCGGGGCACGCCGGTCACCATCCGGACCATCGATCCGCCGCTGCACGAGTTCCTGCCGAAGCGGGAAGAGCTGATGGTCGAGATCGCGCGGCTCGAGAGCGACCGGCAAGACGCGGCGCCGAGCTCGACGAGAAGCGGCGGCTGCTGCACCGCGTCGAACAGCTCCACGAGTTCAACCCGATGCTCGGCCATCGCGGCGTCCGGCTCGGCATCACCTATCCGGAAATCACCGAGATGCAGACGCGCGCCATCATCGAGGCGGCCTGCCGGCTGCAACAAGGAAGGGCTGAAGGTCGTTCCCGAGATCATGATTCCGCTCGTCGGCCTCGTGAAGGAGCTGCGCGATCAGAAGGCGATCGTCGATCGCGTGGCCGCCGAGACGATGAAGGCGCAGGGCGTCAAGATCAAGTACCTCGTCGGCACGATGATCGAGGTGCCGCGCGGCGCGGTGACCGCCGACCAGATCGCGGAGGAAGCGCAGTTCTTCTCGTTCGGCACCAACGACCTGACGCAGATGACCTTCGGCTTCTCGCGCGACGACGTCGGCAAGTTCCTGCGGATCTATCAGGACAAGAAGATCCTCGAGAAGGATCCGTTTGCGTCGATCGACGTCGAAGGTGTCGGCGCGCTGGTGCGGACCGGGCGTCGAGCTCGGGCGGAAGACGCGGCCCGATCTGAAGCTCGGCATCTGCGGCGAGCACGGCGGCGATCCCGGCGTCGATCCACTTCTTCGAGAAGGTCGGCCTCGACTACGTGAGCGCGTCGCCGTACCGCGTGCCGGTCGCGCGCCTGGCCGCCGCGCAGGCGGCGCTGTCGGTGAAGGTCGGCGATTGACGACGATTTTCGTCCACCGGAACGGCCGGACCGAGCAGGTGACGAGCATCGACCGCGCCTGGCTCGACCCGGCCGCCGGCGTCGTTCTCTGGGTCGACCTCGCCGCGCCGTCGATTCCCGAATCGCTGATCCTCTCCGACACCTTCGGCTTTCATCCGCTGTCGGTCGAGGACGCGATGAGCGCGCTGCAGTACCCCAAGGTCGAGGCCTACGACGGCTACCTGTATGTCGTGCTGCACGGCATCGACTTACGACAAGGGCGACGATGAGGGCTTCGAGACCCACGACATCGACTTCTTCCTCGGCCGGAACTTTCTCGTCACCGTCCACGACGGCACGTCGCGCTCGATCGCCGAGATGCGCGACCACTGCCCGCGCAACCACAACATCCTCGGCGACGGCCCGGTCGCGCTCTTTCACCGCATCGTCGACGTGATGGTCGATCGCTACCTGCCCGGAGGTCGAGGAGTTCGAGGAGTGGATCGACGAGCTCGAGGACCAGGTGTTTCGTCGAGGCCAGCCACCGACGTGGTGCGCGAGATCCTCGATCACAAGCGGGAGGTGTCGGCGCTGCGCCGGATCGCGATCCCGCAGCGCGACGTCATCGGCCGGCTCGCCCGGCGCGAGTTCGTCGACATCAGCACGGAGATGGCCTTCCGCTTCCGCGACGTCTACGACCACATCGTCCGCCTCAACGACGAGGCGATGATGTTTCAGGACCGGATCACCGGCATCCTCGAAGCGCACCTGTCGAACGTCAGCAACCGCCTCAACGAGGTGATGAAGGTGCTGACCGTCGTCTCGACGATCTTCATGCCGCTGACGCTCCTGGCCGGCCTCTGGGGCATGAACGTCCCGCTGCCGCACTTCCCGGCGGCGAGGCGGTGCAGTTCTGGTGGGTGATTGGCCTCATGCTGACGCTGACCGTCGGCATGCTCGCCCTGTTGCGCGTGAAACGCTGGATCTGAATCATTCGGACACGAAGTTGACGGAGGAAGACGGTTCAACACGGAGCCACGGTGCCACGGAGACGTCATCTTAATGGGCAAAATCACCCGTCTCCCTCAGGACCTCGCCAATCAGATCGCCGCCGGCGAAGTCGTCGAGCGGCCGGCGTCGGTCGTCAAGGAGCTGGTCGAGAACGCCATCGACGCCGGCGCCCGGCGCTTGTCGATCCACGTCGAGCTCGGCGGCAAGAAGCAGGTCCGCGTCGAGGACGACGGCGAAGGCATGGAGCCGGACGATGCGCGGCTGGCCATCGAGCGTCACGCCACGAGCAAGATCCGACGGGCCGACGATCTCGCGGCGATCGTGACGCTCGGCTTCCGCGGCGAGGCGCTGCCGTCGATCGCCTCGGTGTCGCACTTCGTGCTGCGGACGCGCGCGCGCGGGCGGCAGAGCGGCACGGAGATCCGCGTCAACGGCGGGACGATCTCGTCGGTCGTCGAGGCAGCAGCGGCCGAGGGTACCGCGGTCGAGGTCAACGATCTCTTCTACAACCTGCCGGCGCGGCGCAAGTTCCTGAAATCGGACGCGGCCGAATCCGCGCAGGTCTCGCGGATCACGACCCAGCTGGCGCTGGCGTACCCGGAAATCGGCTTCACCCTGACGAGCGGCGGCCGGACGGTGCTGCAGTGTCCGCCGGCCGCGACCCTCCGCGATCGGCTGTATCAGCTGTACGGCGAACGAGACGATCTGCTGCGAGGTGCGCAAGGACGCCGGGGGACTGCGGATCAGCGGCTACATCGCGGCGCTCGCCGAGCAGGGGCCGACGCGCGGGCCGCAGAACGTGTTCGTCAACCGGCGAATCGTCAAGGACCGGACGATCGCGCACGCCATCATCGATTCGTACAGCGTCGCCTCGATCAAGGAGCGCAGCCCGGAAGTCCATCTGTTCATCGAGATGCCGCCGGACGCGGTCGACGTGAACGTGCACCCGACGAAGGCCGAGGTCCGCTTCCGCGACCAATCGCTCGTGCACGAAGTCGTGCGCCGCGCGCTGATGGACGCGCTCGGACAGGGCGGCGTGCCGCTCCTGCAGCTGCGATCCGAAGTTCAGGTTCAGGCGCCGGCGGAGCCGGCCCTTCCCGGTGTGCTTGGCGGCGGGACGTTCCCGAGCCGATGGCGTCCGGACAGATGCGGATCTCGTCCGCCTGAAGGCGGACACTACGACAGATGGGGCGTCCGGCTTTAGCCGGACCTCCGCGATCCCTGAAATCCGGCCGATGATCCCGCTCGGGCAGTTTCGCGACACGTTCATCATCGCTGTCGACGATGAGGGGATCGCGATCATCGATCAGCATGTGGCCCACGAGCGCGTGCTGTTCGAGCGCGTCATGGAACGGCTGACAGCCGGCGCGATCGAATCGCAGCGGCTGCTGGTGCCGCTGTTGATCGAGCTCGAGCCATCGGCGCTCCAGGCGCTCGTCGCCCGGAGCGAAGAGCTGCGCCGCCTCGGATACGAGCTCGAAGCCTTCGGCGGATCGACGCTCAAGGTCTCCGCGGTGCCGGCGCTGCTGACGGCAGAGGACGCCTCGAAGGCGCTGCGGGCGCTTGGCGAAGACCTCGAGGGGCTGGATCGCGGCGCGCAGGTCCAGGAGGCCCTTCAGCGGATCGCCGCGACGACGGCGTGCCACGCCGCCGTCAAGGCCAACGATCCGCTGACGTACGAGAAAATGGCGCACATTCTCGAAGAGCTCAGGCGACCGCCTATTCGACCGTCTGTCCGCACGGCCGGCCGGTCATGCTGCGGCTGACGCGGCGTGAGGTCGAGAAGAACTTCGAGCGGATCTGAGCAACGTGCTGCCGATCTACTACCTTGGACGGGCCGCTCAGCTCATCGGTATGTGGCTGCTCCTCGTCGATCTGTTCATGGCGGGGCCGATGGGCCCCGATGCGAAGCTCTTCGCGGCAGGCGTCGCGGTCTTCCTCGCGGGGTGGGGGCTGACAAAGACCGCAAAACCTCGATCTTGATCTTGATTTGGCGTCGCGGCACTGTTACACTTTCTGTCAAGCTCCGATAAACAAAGTAGTTGATCGCCTTTCCCAAGCGAAAGGGCAATCCTGGTTCCGGCCCGCGTGTGTGCGCGAGGCGTATGCCGGGAGCGCAAAGCTGAAGCCGCGCGGTGTGGTGTTCAGTTGCCGAACTTGGAGTTTCTAATGGTTTCGCGTCGGTTCCTCGCGGTCGTTTCCATCATCACCACGGCAGCCGCCTTCTTCCTGCTTGGCGTGTTCCACGAACGCACCGACGATGCAGCAGTGCGCGCCGCCTATGACGCGAGGTTCGATGCGCTTCGTGCCGAACTCCGCACGCAGCTGGGGAAGGCTCGTGCGGCGGAGGTCGTTCCAGCATCGACGATGGGCGACACCACGGACGGTCCGAGCCGCGAGGCGGGCCCCACGGTTCGCGAACGGATGATCGCCGACATCAAGCGCGAGCTGCAGAGCGAAATGGGACTGCTGCCGCTGGCGCTCCTGCGCGATCGGCGCACGAGCTTCGTCGAGCTGTATTCAACCGACAACTTCGGGAAGACCAACTATGGGACCGCCGGCTACCTGGGCGACGGCTACTTCGTCACCGTGAAGCACGCGGTCGTCGCGCTGAAGGATGGCGATCGTCCGACGACGCGCAAGATCGTCGGGATCAAGATCCTCTATGAAGGCAAAGAGATTCCTGCGAAGCTCGTCGACACCGGCGATGCCGACGTCGAGGTGCACACGGGCGACTGGGCGATCATCAAGACCGCGCCGCTCGAGCTGCCCGCCCTGAAGCCGAATACCTCGTTTGCCTACGACTTCGCCGCGCCGATCTTCCGGCTGGGGAACGACTACTCGAAAGGGATCATCCTGTCGACCGGCTACGTCGGGCAGCGCATGTCCAGCGGCCTCGTGTCGTGCTTGACTGACGGACATCCGGGGGTGTCGGGCGGGGGCGTGCTGGACCAGAAGGGCGACCTCGTCGGAATCCCGATTGGCCGGATGCAGGGGGATTACCGCTTCTCCTTCATTCTTCCGGTTCGGGACGAAATGTTCCGCAAGATTCCGGACCACGGCTAGAATTGGGGGCCCTCGAGGGGGCCCCTGATGCTTCGAGATTTTCGCGACTTCCTCTTCAAGCAGAACGCGCTTGCCCTCGCGGTCGGCGTGATCATCGGCGCCGCGATCGGCCGCGTCGTGCAGTCGGTGGCCAGCGATTTGCTGATGCCGGTGATCGGACTGGCGATGCCCGGCGGCGACTGGCGCACCGCGCGGATCGTGCTGTCCGAAACGGTCGGCAAGGACGGCCAGCCGGTGGTCAGCGCTATCAACTACGGCGCCTTCATGGGCACCGTCATCGACTTCGCGATCGTGGCCTTCGTCGTGTTCATGATCCTCCGCGTCGCCCTCAAGCCCGAACCGGCCGCCGCCACCAAGTCGTGCCCGTTCTGCGGCGAAACGGTCCCGCATGCCGCGACGCGCTGCCGCGCGTGCACGAGCACGCTGTAAGCCGGTAGTTCACCCTTCCAGGTTCTCACTTCTCAGTTCGTGTTCAAGTAGTTACCATTCCGCCATGACCTCGATCGTGCGCTGTCTGACTGTCCCCGCAATCCTCGTGACGGTCGGTTGCGGCGTGCAAGAGGGTCTGCCGCCGGCCCGTTCGGTCGACGACCGCGCAAGGGCGCTCGCCGATGCATACCTGGAGGGCTGGTTCGCGCGCAATCCCGACCAGGGGACCTACTACGGCGTGCCGGGACGTCGTCACGACCAGTTGCCGGACAACTCGCTCGAAGGGCTCGCCGCATGGCAGCAGAAGGAAGACGCGTGGCTGACCGAGGCGCGTGCCATCGATCCCGCGGCGATTCAATCGGGATCGCTCAAAGCGACCTACGCCATCGTGCGCGAGGCGGTCGAAGGATCGATTGGAACCCGCACCTGCCGGTTTGAGCTGTGGCCGGTGAGCCAGATGACCGGCTGGCACGTCCAGTTCGGGTACCTCGTGACCATCCAGCCGGTTGCCACGGCGGAGGCGCGCACGGAAGCGCTTGCGCGCTGGGGCGCGCTGCCGAAATACATCGACACGGAAATCGCCAACCTGCGTGAGGGGATCGCGCGCGGCTATCTCGCGCCGAAGCTCAACGTCCGGATCGTCATCGGCCAGCTGGAGACCTTGATCGGGCAGGCGGACACACCGTTCCTCTCACCGGCGTCACGGGACGAGGACGCGATCTTCAAGCAGTCGTTCACGACGGTGGTCCGCGAACAGCTGACGCCCGCTTTCAAGCGCTATCGAGACTTCCTGGAGCGCGAGTACCTGCCGGCCGCGCGCGACGCGGTCGCGATTGCGAGCAACCCCGACGGCGTCCATTGCTACGACGCCGCCGTTCGTGCTCACTCCTCCCTGGCCGTGCCGGCCAAGCAGGTTCACGAGCTCGGCCTGCGCGAGGTTGACCGGCTGATGATGGAGATGGGCGCGATTGCCGAGCGGTCGTTTCACACGTCGGACGTCAAGGCGCTCCTCGAACGGCTGCGGACCGATCGGCAGTACCTCTTCAAGAGCCGGCAGGAACTCATCGACTACAGCACGACGGCGCTCAACCGGGCGAGAGCGGCGGCTCCAAACTGGTTCGGGCTGCTGCCGAAAGCCGACGTTCGCATCGAGCCCTATCCGGCGTATCGAGAACGCAACGCGCCGGGCGAGTACAACGCACCGGCCGAGGACGGCAGCCGTCCGGCGCTCTTTTACATCAGTGCGTATCAGGCGGAGAAAAAAAGCCGTGCCGGGATCGAGTCGACGGCGTTCCACGAGACCATTCCCGGCCATCACCTGCAGAACGCGATCGCCATCGAGCGCAAGGAGATTCACCCGATTGGACGGTACATCGGCAGCAGCGGGTATGCGGAAGGTTGGGGGCTCTACGCCGAGATGCTGGCCGACGAGATGAAGCTGTTCTCATCCGACGTAGATCGGCTCGGAATGCTGTCGTCGCAGGCATTCCGCGCTGTGCGGCTCGTCGTCGACACCGGCATGCACGTCTTCGGCTGGCAGCGGCAGCAGGCGATCGACTACATGCTCGCGCATACTACGGAAACGCCGGACGATGTCGCGTCGGAAATTGATCGCTACATCATCTGGCCGGGGCAGGCGACCGCCTACATACTGGGAATGCTGGAGATTCAGCGGCTGCGCGCGGAAGCGCAGCAGAAGCTGGGGTCAAGGTTCGACATCAAGGCGTTCCACGATCGCGTGCTGGAAGACGGCGCCGTGCCGCTCGGCTACCTCACCGAGAAGATTCGGAGCTGGATCGCCGCTTCTTCTTGATCGCCTCCCAGCCGTCCAACCGGCGCTTGATCTCCTTTTCGAACCCGCGCTCGGGCGGATCGTAGTACTTCCGGCCCTCGAGGGACGGCGGCAGACACGACATGTCGGCCACCGCGTCCGCCTCGTCATGCGCATAACGGTAGCCTTTCCCGTACTCGAGCTCCTTCATCAACCTGGTCGGCGCATTCCGCAGGTGGAGGGGTACCGGCTCGGCGACGTCGCTGTGCGCATCCTCGGCCGCGCGGCTGTAGGCGGCGAGCACCGCGTTGCTCTTCGGCGCCGTCGCCAGGTAGATCGCCGCCTGGGCGAGCGCGGTGTTGCCCTCGGGCATGCCGATGAAGTGGACCGCGTCCTTGGCTGCGACGGCGACCGTCAACGCCTGCGGGTCGGCGTTGCCGATGTCTTCCGAGGCAAAGCGAACCAGCCGCCGCGCGATGTAGAGCGGATCCTCTCCGGCCTCGACCATCCGCGCGAGCCAGTAGACCGAAGCGTCCGGATCGCTGTTGCGCATCGACTTGTGCAGCGCCGAAATCAGGTTGTAGTGCTCTTCGCCCGACTTGTCGTAAAGGAGCGCCCGCCGCTGAATCGCCTGGGCGACGCGCTGGGCGTCAACTCGCCGGCGTCCGTCCGCCGCCGGCGCGGCAGCGACGCTCAGCTCCAGCAGGTTGAGGGCCGCACGGGCGTCACCGTTGGCGTAGAGCGCGATCGCATCAATGGCGTCCAGGTCGACGTCAACGGCTTCGCCGCCTAGCCCGCGCTCGGCGTTTGCGAGCGCGCGCATCAGGATCGTCGCGATCTCCGGCGTCGTCAGGCCGCGCAGCACGAACACCTTGGAGCGGGACAGGAGCGCGGCGTTGACCTCGAACGAGGGATTCTCCGTCGTCGCGCCGATGAGCACGATGTCGCCGGCCTCGACGCGCGGCAGGAACGCATCCTGCTGCGCCTTGTTGAAGCGATGGATCTCGTCGATGAACACGATCGTGCGCCGGCCGGTCGTGCGCCGGATGCGCTCGGCCTCGGTCATGACCTCCCGGATTTCCTTGATGCCGGCCAGGACGGCGCTGAACGAGACGAACCGCGCCTTGGTCGAGTCGGCGATGATCCGGGCGAGCGTCGTCTTGCCGGTCCCGGGCGGGCCCCACAGGATGATCGACTGCAGCAGGTCGCGCTCGATTGCCTCACGGAGCGGCTTGCCGGATGCGAGGAGCTCTTCCTGGCCGACCAGCTCGTCGAAGGTGCGCGGCCGCATCCGCTCGGCCAGCGGCGCCGCGCTCGGCGCCGCCGCGACCGGTTCGTCAGGGAAAAGTGAATCCATCCCTTGGAATTGTAGGCCGCTATCTCAATTTGAAATGCAAGGGGTCATGCCGAAAGCAACCCATCAAGCTCATCGCGATGCCTCGCGCAGGACCGCGCGTGCTCGGCCGTGATCAGGTCCTGCCGGACCAGGCGGGCGAGACACTCTTCGAACGTGAACGATCCGTTGCGGCGCGTGATGGTGATCTCCTGGTGCAGGTGCTGGAGGGCGTTCTTCCGGATGTGCTGACGGGCGCCGTATCCCAGCATCAGCAGCTCCACGGCCGGCACGCGACCGCCGGTCGTCTTCGGCAGCAGCATCTGGGTCATGACGGCGGACAGGGCCATCGACAACTCCTGGCGGATCGTCGGCTGCCGTTCTGCCGGAAAAGCGTCGGACACGCGCGACACGGTCGAGGCCACGTCGGTCGTGTGAACGGTTGAAAGCACCAGATGACCGGTCTCGCCGGCGGCTAGCGCAATCTGCATCGTCTCGGGATCGCGCATCTCGCCAACGACGATCACGTCGGGTGATTGCCGGACCGCGGCCCGCAGCGCAGTCGCGAAGTCGGGCGCATCGATGCCGATTTCGACCTGTTCGACGACGCTTTGCCGGTGCGCGTGCTCGTACTCGATCGGATCTTCGATCGTCACGATGTGCTTGGCATCCCGCCGGTTGATCACGTCTACGAGCGCCGCCAGCGTGGTGGTCTTACCGGAGCCGGTCGGGCCGCCGATGAGGACGAGGCCGTGAGAGAGCTTCGTCAACGCCTCGACCCCTTCCGGCAGGCCCAGCTCGGCCAGTTGCGGCGGATTGAGCGGGAGCGCGCGAATGCTCGCCGCGGCGCGCCCTCGCTCGCGATGCAGGTTGATGCGGAATCGGCCGCGTCCGCTTCGACGCAGCGAGGCGTCGGCGATGCCCTGACGCCGGTACCGTTCGACCGCGTGGATGGGGAGCGCAGGAAGCACGGCGTTCTCGATTTCGTCGCCGTCGAGCGGCGGCTCCGCGAGCGGACGGACGGCGCCGTCCAGCCTGATGGCGGGCGGCACCCCCGAGACCAGGTAGAGGTCGCTGCCGCCTCTGGCTCTGAGGATCGCCAACCACTCTTCGAGCCGCGATGCGTCGGGCGATCCCTTCGTGCCGGCCGTATTCAGCTCGTTGACCAGGCGATCGAGGTCGCGATCGGGGGGCATCATGCCGGCTTCAATCCTGCGCCGACCCTAAAGGGTCGGCCTACGCGCGAGCCGCTGGCGCCGCGCCTCGTACAGGATGAGCGCGGCGCTCGTCGCGGTATTCAGCGATTCGACCGGCGGCTGCATCGGGATCGTCACGCGGACCTCGGCGGCGTCGACCAGCGACGCCGGCAGGCCGTGACCCTCGCCGCCGACCAGCACCACCGTCGGACGGCCGAGATCGACGCTCTCGAGCGTTTGTCCCTCGCGCGGGACCATCGCGACAATCCGGCAGCCGTGATGGCGCGCGCGCGCGACCGCGTGCTCGATGCTCCGATCGACGACTATTGGCAGGCGGAAGGCGCTGCCCATCGATCCGCGCAGCGCCTTCCAGCCAAACGGATCGGCGCAGCCGTTGGTCACGACGAGTCCGCTGCCGCCAGCCGCTTCCACGGCCCGGGCGATCGCGCCGATGTTTCCCGGATCCTGCACGCCGCAAGCAATCAGGACGAGGGCGGGTTTCCCGCCGTAGAGCTTCCCTTCGCCGGGTTGGGGACGGCTGGCGAGCGCGACGATCGGGCTCGACGAGCGAACCGGGCTCGCGGCCCGCATGACGGGCGCGCTCGCCGCGGCAACGTCCGCGCCGGCGCGCACCGCGCCGTCGACGAGCGGGCGGATGTCGGATCGGTCCGCCGCCTCGGAAGCGACCAGGAGGTGAGTGAGCGGCACCTTCGCCGACAGCGCTTCACCGACGAGGTGCACGCCGTCGAGCAGCATAAGCGCATCATCGCCGCCCGCTGCGACATTCTTGTACTTCGCCACGATCGGAGTTCTGACGACTCGAAATACGCTGCATAGAGGGTGTGCGGCAGAGAGCCGGACGAAGGATACCACTGTGGTACTATGAAACGGTTTTTCATCACGCCTGCTCACGATGTCCGATTTCATGAAAGAACGGCTGATCAAGAAGTTCGAGGACGAAATTCACGCGCTCGATCGCGAGCTGAAGCTGGAGCTGCCCAAGGAAATCAAGCGCGCCCGGGAGCTGGGTGATTTGCGCGAAAACGCCGAGTACGCCGCCGCGAAGGAGCGGCAGCGCCTGGTGGAAGCGCGGATCAGCATGCTCAAGAAACGGGTGTCGGAGATCGCGCTGATCAACGTCGATCGGATTCCGGCCGACCGCGCCGGGTTCGGGTCGACCCTGCACGTCCTCGAGACCGCCGGTGACAAGCTGGTGTTTCAGCTGGTGATGCCGGAGGACGCCGACGCGGCCAAGGGGTTGATCTCAACCACCTCGCCGATCGGCCGGGCCTTCCTCAACAGGGAAGTCGGCGACACGGTGAAGGTCGTCACTCCTGGCGGCACGCGCGAGTTCGAGATCGTCAAGCTCCTGACCATTCACGATCCGAGTGAATGACCGACCGCGGCTTCGCCCCTCCGCCAGATCCGTACTCGCCACGCCGCCGCACTGCGCTGGTCCTGACTGGAATCGGGCACGGCAGGGGCCTACCACGCAGGCGTGCTACGGGCGCTGCATGAAGCGGGCGTCAAGATCGACGTCGTCGCCGGCCGCGGCGTCGGCGCCGTCGGGGCGCTGTTCGCGGCGGTGGACGGCGCCCAGCGGCTCTGGGACGAGCGGGGGTTCTGGCGCGTGCCTGGGGCGCGGCGGATGTATGTGTGGCAGCCCGCCCTTCGCTTTGCCGTGATGTGCCTCGCCGCTGCCGTGGTCGTCATTGCCATCCCGCTGCTGTCGGTGGCGGTCGGCCTGGTGGTCTTTCCGCTCGATTTCGTCCTCAAGCTGTTCGGGGCGTCCGGCGTCGCGGAGTGGTACCTGACCTTTGCGCAGGCTGCGCTGGCGCCGTCGATGCTGCCGACGTGGCTGCCGCGCCTGGCCGTCCTCGTCCTCGTCGCCGGCGCGGCCACGCTCGTCGTCACCGGCTGGCGCGATCGCGATCGCCGCCGGAAACGGGGCCGGGTGTGGTGGCGCGCGGTGCCGTCGCCGCTGTCTGCAGCGCCAGGCATCGACCACTGCTGGGCGGTGCTCTGGGATCTCGTCCGCGGGGCGGCTCGCGTCAAAGCGCCGAGCCGCGTCGAATCTGGCCCGGAGGTACGCCGAACTGCTGGTGGAAAACCTCGGCCAGCCGGGATTCCGCGAGCTGTTCATCACGGTCCACGACCTCGACGCGCGCCGCGATCTGGTGTTTGCCCTCGTATCCGAAGCACGGCGCCGCGATTTGGTCCGGCGGCCGACCTCGCAGGCCGCCGACGCGCGCCGCGGCGAGGTCTTCGATCTGACCGGGCTGGGGCGCGATCATTTGAGCGATGCGCTGGCGGCCTCGCTCGCCCTGCCTCTCGGCGCCGATCCTCACCCGTCACTTTTGCCGCCGAAGGTTTCTGGCGTGGCGAGACGCATCGCCTGTGCGATCGCCCGGGCAGCCTGCTGCGCCTGATCGAAGAGCTGGCGCTGGTGGACGTCGAGCAGATCATCCTCGTCTCGGCCGCGGCGGACTCACCAGGGCCCGCACGCGCTTGCGCCGCCTCGTCTGGACGGACGCGGGCGCATCGGCGAGTACCTGCAGTCGTTCGAGGCGGCGACCGTCCGCGACGCCGCGCAGCTCTCCAGCGAGTCGGGCCCGCGGCTCTACATCGTGCGGCCGGCGCACAATCCGGTCGGCCCCCTCGACTTCGACGGCGGGTTCGACGATCGATCCGACCGGCGGCCAGCCCTGTCCGAGCTGATGAACCGCGGCTACGAGGACGCCTATCACCAGTTCATCGAGCCGGTCGTCGCCGCGAGCGGTGAGCAGGTGGGCGTACGGGAGCGCCTATGAAGCCCGCGACGAATTTGATCCACGCTGGTGCGCCGGATCCGACTGGTGCGTCGCCGCTGACGCCGCCCATCTACGAGACGTCCACCTTTGTTTTCGACAGCGCCGCCGAAGTGGTCGCCTACAACGAGGGACGATCCGTCGAAAGTACCTGTATTCGCGCTACGGCAATCCGACGCTGGCGTCGGTGGAGCGGCAGCTGGCCGCGCTCGATCAGCGCCGAGGCGGCGCTGGTCTTCTCGTCGGGCATGGGCGCCATCACCACGATTCTGATGGCCCATGCGCGTGCCGGCGACGAGATCGTGTGCTCCGCGGCGATCTACGGCGGCACACTACACCTGCTGAACGACGTCCTGGTGAAGTTCGGCGTGCGCCCGCGGTTCGTGTCGCTCGAGGAGCTCGCCGATCCCGAACGCGTGATCGGCGACGCGACGCGGATTGTCTGGTTCGAGTCGCCCATCAACCCGACGCTGCGGTGCGTGGACATCCGGCGGATCGCCGACGCCTGCCGGCGCGCGCGGCGTCCTGTCGGTCATCGACAACACGTTCGCGAGCCCGCTGAACCAGCAGCCGCTCGCGCTCGGCATCGATCTCTCGATGCAGAGCGCGACGAAGTATCTGAACGGCCACAGCGACGTGACTGGCGGCGTCGTCGACCGGGAACGCCGCGCTGGTCGGCGCCGATCGAGCGCGCGCGCCGGCTGCTCGGCACGGTGATGGATCCGTACCCGGCGTACGCGCTCGGCCGCGGCCTGAAAACACTGCCGCTGCGTATCGCGCAGCACAACGCCAACGCCGCTGCTGTCGCGCAGTTCCTCGCCGCCGACAAACGAGTCTCCTGTGTCTACTATCCCGGGCTCGCGTCGCATCCCGATCACGAGATCGCCAGGCGCCAGATGACCGGATTCGGCGGCATGGTGTGCTTCGACCTGGACGGGCGAATACGACCGCGCCGAGCGCTCTACGATCGGTTGAAGGTCATCAAGCGGGCGGCGAGCCTGGGCGGCATCGAGAGCCTGATCAGCATGCCGGTGCTGACGTCGCAGTGGGGCCACTCCGACGAGCAGCTGCGCGCCGCCGGGCGTGACGAGGGGCATGCTGCGGCTGTCCGTCGGCCTCGAGGACGCCGCCGACCTGATTGCCGACCTCGATCAGGCCCTTTCCGCCTAGAAGCTGATTTTCACGAGCCAGCTCGGTCTGCGTCACGAGCGAGCGCGCGAGCGAGCGTGCTAGGGAGTCCAGGGGCAGTGCCCTCTGCGGTGAGGTACTGAAGCCTTGCCTGGCTACCCAGCCGCTCGCTATCATTCGCCACCCCAGCGACCCAATCGAGGAGGCATGGCGATGAGACGGACACTCGGACTGATCACAGCGTTGCTGCTGGCCGCCCCGGCTGTCATCTGGACACAGGGGAATCCCGATCGTCCCTTCCGCTTCCAGGGCCGGAACTGGGTGAACCAGGAAGCCTTCATCGCGAGCGGCGCGCGCTGCGCGACGCGCGATCTCACACCCGAGCGGCGCGACCAGGTCGACCAGGAGATTGCGGCGCACCTGAACAAGGGCGGCGGCGCTCCAACAGTGACGGGCGGAGTGATCGACGTGTGGTTCCACGTGATCACGAGCACATCGGGGCAGGGCGATGTCCTTGACCAGCAAATCAACAGCCAGATCAACGTCCTCAACGCCGCTTTCGCGAACGGCGGCTGGAGCTTCCAGCTCGTCGGCGTCGACCGGACCGACAAACAATGTCTGGTTTGCGATGGAGCCCGGCACGACGGCGGAGCGCGACGCGAAAGCAGCGCTCCGACAGGGAACGGCGGACGACTTGAACATCTACACGGCGAACCCCGGCGGCGGGCTGCTCGGCTGGGCGACGTTCCCATCGAGCTACGGAGGCGAAGCCATTGCAGGATGGCGTCGTCGATCCTCTTCTCGTCGCTGCCCGGGCGGCTCGGCCGCGCCGTACAACCTCGGCGACACGGCGACGCACGAAGTCGGCCACTGGATGGGCCTGTACCACACGTTCCAGGGCGGATGCAGCAACAAGAACGATCACATCGGCGACACAGCCGGCAGAACGCAGCCCGGCCTTCGGATGCCCGGTCGGCCGCGATTCGTGCCAGCGCGCCGGACTCGATCCGATTGAGAACTTCATGGACTACACCGACGACGCGTGCATGTTCCAGTTCACGGCGGGACAGGACCAGCGGATGGACGCGCAGTTCAGCACGTACAGGTTCGGCCAGATCGAACGCGAGTTCCGGATCGGATTCTGCGGCGGGTTGAAGGGTGCACACTACGGACTACGCGGCGATGGTGGCTCCGCCGCCGGGTTCCAATCCACGACGGGATTCTTGCCTGTCCAGACAGACCCAGGCGCTTGCGCGGATTCCCGGACGCAGCTGCCCGGGCTTCGACTCGATAGCGTTCCATCCATCCGGCGCGAACGGCTTCCCGCGCAGCAGGAACCAGCGCTCCGGGCCGTCCGATCCCGCGTGCGAGACGACCACAAGCTCGGTCGTGTCCCAATCCGTTCGGATATCCAGAATCGTCCGGTCTCGTTCGCGGGTGAGCCGCGTGACGGTTCCGATGTAGGCGGTGGTCCAATCAAGAGGGCAGTCGAAACCCTCCGGCGGCCGAAGGCGTTCGGCTCCAGGTAGCGTTCGCTGATCGGGCGTGTTGACGGCAAGGGCGATGGTGAGAGGGAGCGCGGCCGCAAGGGCTGGCGTCAATTCTTGACTCCCGCCGTTTCCCGGCGCTTCTCGACCGGCGCCGCTTCGTGCAGGAACTGCGCGACGAGCTCGTGCAGCCGGCGGCCGATCTCCTCGGCCGGCACGTCGCCGAACTTCTCGCGGAACGCGCGCATCGGCACGACCGCCTTGGCCATCGCCCGGTGGCCGCCGGCGCTGCCGATGTCGGCGAAGAACCGCCGCGCGAACTCGCCGGCGTTCTTCGAGTAGCCGAGGTTCCGCACCGAGACGATCAGCGATTCGTTGACGATCCCGGCGATCAGCGTCCACTTGACGTCTTCGAGCTGCAGGAAGAAGTCGGCGACGTACGGGATGAAGTCCTCGCGCGGCGTCGCGCCGATGAAGCCGCAGAACACCTGATCGACGAGGCGTGCCGGCGCGGTACGCCTTCATCACGTAGTCGAGCCGCTCGAGGGTGATTTCGGCGCCTTCCATCTTGCGGATCAGCGCGGCGTCGGCGAGCGGGTAGAGATACGAGAACGCCTCGATGTCGACGCGGTTCGTCTGCCGGTTGAAGAACAGCGTGTCCGACTTGATCGCGTAGAGCATCGCCGTCGCCGTCCGCTCGGAGATGTTCACGTCGACGGCGCGCAGGTGCTCGGTGAGGATCGTCGAGGTCGACCCGTAGTCGGCGCGGATGTCCTTGAAGACCGCGGTGTAGCCGGGCTGCTCGGGATGATGGTCGATGACGAGATCGACGCGATCGATCAAGCCGCCGAAGTAGTGCGGCTGCACGTCGACCATCGCGATCCGGTCGAACTCCTTCAGCGACTCGGCGGTCACCGGCTCGACGTGGATGTCGAGCAGGTTGACCATGCGGAGGTTCTCCGGCCGCGTCACGCCCTGGATCGCGCCGATGATGGCCGTGGTCTTCGTGCGCCGCAGGACGTTCCGCAGCGCCAGGCCGCTGGCCATCGCGTCGGGATCGGGGTCGTTGTGCAGCAGGATGAGGACCCGATCGGCGTCGCTGAAATAGCGCTGGTACTGCTGGACCCTGCGCCTTGGTCAGCGATCGGCTGAACTCGGTCAGGAGCGGGCCGCCGAACAGCTCCGACATCGAGAGGTACGAGACGTCGGGGAAGGCGGCGTGGAATTCCTCGGCCCGCTTGGCGGTGGAGGCCGTGCCGATCCCCAGCACGTAGACCAGCGTCCCGCCCGCGTCGCGAACCGCCTCGAGGATCTTTTTCGGGCTGCGCCGGCCGTTGTCCTCGACGATGACGCAGGTGCCTGGCGTGAGGTCGGCCTTGACCCAGGTGTCGATGTGCCGCGGGTCGCCGGCGATGACGTCGATGCCGGCGTCGTGGAGCCGCCGCGCGAGCGGCCGGTTCTCGACGATGAACTCGATCTCGAAGCCGGGCAGCAGGATCTCGTCGAGCATCCTGATGACCAGCTCGTCCTGGCAGACGGCTAGGCACCGCATCGTGAACCCAAACCGTGATTATACGCTTCGGCCGAGCTGGCGCGGTTCGCGTGGTACGATCGATGGATTCACATGCCTTCCGTGTACGACCGCTTCCGCCTCGTCTCCGACTTCGAGCTGGCCGGCGACCAGGCGCGGGCCATTCGCGAGCTGACCGAGGGGCTCGATCGCGGCGATCCGCATCAGGTGCTGCTCGGCGTCACCGGTTCGGGCAAGACGTTCACCATGGCGCACACCATCGCCGCGGTGAACCGGCCGACGCTGGTGATGGTCCACAACAAGACGCTCGCCGCCCAGCTGTTCCAGGAGTTCCGCCGGTTCTTTCCCGAGAACGCGGTCGAGTACTTCGTCAGCTACTACGACTACTACCAGCCCGAGGCCTACGTGCCCGCCGACCGACTCCTACATCGAGAAGGAAGCGACGATCAACGACGAGATCGACCGGATGCGCCTCTCGGCGACCCGCTCGCTGTTCGAGCGCCGCGACGTCATCATCGTCGCCAGCGTGTCGTGCATCTACGGCCTGGGCTCGCCCGAGGCGTACTACGGCATGCTGCTGCCGCTCGAGCGCGGCCAGCGCATCTCGCGCGACGAGGTGCTCCGCAAGCTGGTCGAAATCCAGTACGAGCGCAACGACCACGACTTCGGCCGCGGCACCTTCCGTGTGCGCGGCGACATCGTCGAGGTCTATCCCTCGTACGAAGAGCAGGGCCTCCGGATCGAGCTGTTCGGCGACGAGGTCGACGAGCTGATCTCGTTCGATCCGCTGACCGGCAAGAAGACTCAGGCGCCACGACAAGATCGCGGTCTATCCGAAGTCGCACTTCGTGGCGCCGCGCGATCGAACCCGGCGCGCGGTCGAGTCGATCAAGGAGGAGCTCGCCTGGTACCGGTCGAAGCTGGAAGGCGGAGGGCAAGCTGCTCGAGGCGCAGCGCCTGCATCAGCGGACGATGTTCGATCTCGAGATGATTCGCGAGATCGGCTACTGCCACGGGATCGAGAACTACGCGCGGCACCTGACCGGCCGCGCGCCGGGCGAGCCGCCGCCGACGCTGCTCGACTACCTGCCGAAAGACGCGCTGGTCATCGTCGACGAGAGCCACCAGACGGTGCCGCAGATCCGCGGCATGTACTTCGGCGACCGGTCGCGCAAGGAAGTGCTCGTGGCCTACGGCTTCCGCCTGCCGTCGGCGCTCGACAACCGGCCGTTGAACTTCGACGAGTGGAAGGCCCGCGTCGGGCAGGTGGTGTTCGTGTCGGCGACGCCAGGCCCCTACGAGCTCTCGAAAGCCGCAGGGTGTCGTGGTCGAGCAGATCATCCGGCCGACCGGGCTTGATCGACCCGCCGATCGACGTCCGTCCGGTCCGGGGCCAGGTCGACGATCTGCTGCAGGAGATCCGGACGCGCGCCGCGCGCGGCGAGCGGGTGCTGGTGACCACGCTCACGAAGCGCATGGCGGAGGATCTGACACAGTATTATCAGGAACTCGGGGTCCGCGTGCGCTATCTGCACTCGGACATCGAGACGCTGGAGCGCGTCCAGATCCTGCGCGACCTCCGGCGCGGCGAGTTCGACGTGCTGGTCGGGATCAACCTCCTTCGCGAGGGGCTCGATCTTCCAGAGGTATCGCTGGTGGCGATTCTCGATGCGGACAAGGAAGGGTTCCTGCGATCCGCCGGTTCCTTGATTCAGACGTCCGGCCGTGCGGCCCGGAACGTGCACGGCCAGGTCATCATGTACGCCGACAAGGTGACCGACTCGATGCGCGGCGCGATCGGCGAAACCGACCGGCGCCGCGCGCTGCAGGAGGCGTACAACGTCGAGCACGGCATCACGCCGCAGTCGATCGTCAAGGCGATCGACGAGGGGATGGCCGGAGCGCGGCGAGCTGGACTACTTCACGCCGGCCGCGACGCTCGACGGCACCGAGCGGTTCCACAACCAGCAGCAGCTCGACGCGCACATCGCGAAGCTCCAGGAAGAGATGCGTGCCGCGGCCGCCAACCTCGATTTCGAGAAGGCGGCGGGACTCCGCGACGAGATCAAGCGTCTGCGGAACCCCGAGCTCGGGCTCACCCGACAGGCGCGCCGCGCGTGAACAGGCTCAAGGCCGCCGCGCTCGAGGTCCAGGAGTACGTGCGCCTGACGGTGGCGGCGTTTCGCGGGATCTTCACGCCGCCGCACTACCGTCACGACATCATCGAGCAGCTCGACGCCGTCGGCATCCAGTCGCTCACCGTCGTCCTGCTGACCGGATTCTTCACCGGCGCCGTGCTCGCCCTGCAGAGCGGGCTCACGCTCGATCAGTTCGGCGCGCGGCCGGTGGTCGGCCGGCTGGTCAGCGCCTCGATGATCAAGGAGCTCGGCCCGGTGCTGACCGGGCTGATGCTGACCGGCCGCGTCGGCTCGGGCATCGCGGCGGAGCTCGGCTCGATGGTCGTGACCGATCAGATCAACGCCCTGCGGGCGCTCGGCACCGATCCGATCCGGAAGCTCGTCGTGCCGCGCGTCCTCGCCGGCATCCTGATGGCGCCGGTGCTGACCGTCGTCTCCGATTTCGTCGGCATCCTCGGCGGCTGGATCGTGGCGCGCTATCAGCTGCAGGTGGCGACCGGCCTCTACTGGTCGTCGATCTTCGAGGGCCTGTACATGGAGGACATCGTGGATGGGCCTGCATCAAGCCGTTCGTGCTCGGGTTCGTGATCGTCACGATCGCCTGTCACGTCGGGCTGCGCACGACCGGCGGCACGCAGGGCGTCGGCCGCGCGACGACCGTGGCGGTGGTCGCCGGATCGGTCGGCGTCATCGCGGTGGACTTCTTCGTGACGCGCGTGTTGATATCGGTGATGTACTGAGTTCCTGTAATTAGGAATTAGGAATTAGGAATTCCGTGGATCGCGACCGAACCGCCAGCCTGACGGCCGAAGAGGTCCTGTCCGAAAAGGGCGCACCGGCGATCGTGCTCGATCATGTCTCGCTGGCGTTCGACGATAAGGTCATCCTGCGCGACGTGAGCTTCACGCTGCTCGCTGGACACACCAAGATTCTGCTCGGGGCGAGCGGGGCGGGAAAGTCGCTCACCTTGAAGATCATCCTCGGGCTGCTGCGGGCCGACGACGGGAAGGTGTGGGTGAATGGTCATCGCGTCGATCAGATGACCGAGCACGAGATCATGGGCGTTCGCGCGGATGTCGGCATGGTGTTCCAGGAGGGCGCCCTGTTCGACTCGCTGACCGTCCGCGAGAACGTCGGCTACCGGCTCTACGAGGAGACGCCGATGCCGCTCGACGAGATCGAGCAGCGCGTCCGCGAGGTACTCGGGTTCATCGGCCTTGGCGAGTTCATCGATCGCATGCCGTCCGCCCTGTCGGGCGGGCAGCGCCGCCGCGTGGCCATCGCCCGCGCGATGGCCTCGAAACCGAAGATCCTGCTGTATGACGAGCCGACCACCGGCCTCGATCCGATCACCGCGACCACTGTGGACGACGAGATCATCAAGCTGCGCGATCTGGAGAACGTCAGCTCGCTGCTGGTGACGCACCAGCTGCGCGACGCCTTTTATGTGGCGACGCATCGCGCCGTCCGCGAGAACGGCGAGATCCGCGTCGTCCCGGCCGATGAACAGAAGGAGAGCGAAGCGGAATTTCTCATGCTGCGCGACGGCCGGCTCGTCTTCGAGGGCGACTCCGACGCGCTGCGCCATTCGAAGGACCCGTATCTGCAGACGTTTCTTTCGTGATGATGGGCGGACCTGAAGGTCCGCACTACGACTGCTGCTCTTGTAGTGCGGACCTTCAGGTCCGAATTGTGAAAGGGATTTCGTATGCCGCGTACACGATCGCTTGCCTGGGCAGAGCTCAAGATCGGCGTGCTGACGATCACAGCGGTCGTCATCACCGCGGTCACTGTCTTCTTCCTGACCGGCGATCGCGGGTTTCCCTGGCAGCGCTACTCGCTCAAGACCCGCTTCGCCAGCGTACCCGGGCTGAAGGCCGGCTCGCCGGTCCGCGTCGTCGGGGCTGGACGTCGGCACGGTGACCAACGTCGCGCTGGCTGGGGAACAGGTCGAGGTCACCTTCGAAGTGAGCCAGGAAGTCCGCGACCGCATCACCACCAGCTCGGTAGCGACGCTCGGCTCGGTGTCGCTGCTCGGCGAGAGCGCGGTCGACATCACCGCGTCGGCGTCAGGCACTCCGATCCCCGAGTGGGGCTACGTTCCGCAGGGCCGCACGGCGGCGCAGTTCACCGATCTCGCCAATGAGGTCGGTGATGGGGTCGAAAACCTCTCCGCCCTGATTGCCGACATCCGCGGTGGACGCGGAACAGTCGGCAAGCTGATGACCGACGATCAGCTGTACGCCGAGCTGAATCGATTCGCCGTCAGCGCCAGGACGCTCACCGACAGCTTGAAGAGCGACCGC
Source organism: uncultured Acidobacteriota bacterium (assembly GCA_963825245.1). Classification (GTDB taxonomy): domain Bacteria; phylum Acidobacteriota; class Vicinamibacteria; order Vicinamibacterales; family CAVVIG01; genus CAVREM01. Next base: position 725,374 of record CAWGSJ010000001.1, on the reverse strand, counting down.
GGCACGCTTGGGCGCCTGATGAACGATCGCCGGGCCGCCGAGTCGCTGGAGGCGGCGCTGGGCAACATCCAGACGCTCACCGCAGCGCATCAACGCCGGCGAGGGGAGCATCGGCAAGCTATTGAAGGACGACGCGTTCTCGCGTTCGCTGACCTCGGCCGCGGCGAACTTCGACGCCGTGGCCGTGCGCATCAAGAACGGTGAAGGCACCATGGGGAAGCTCGTGACCGATCCGGCCCTGTTCGACAAACTGAACTCGATGTCCGGCCGCCTTGACGAATTGATGCTGCGCTTGAACCAGGGCGAGGGGACGGCGGGGCGGCTGCTGAAAGACGCGGCGTTATATGAGAACATGAACAAGGTGACGACCGAGATCTCGGCGCTCATCGCCGAGATCAAAAAGGACCCGCGCAAGTACCTTACGGTGCGGGTCAGTATCTTCTAAGGTTCCAGAGGTGGCGACATGGCGAGAGAGACGAAGGTGCGGGAGCCGGAAGCGTCCTTCTGGCGTTCATCCTGGGCGCGGTGAGCGGCGCGGCGGTGGCCCTCCTGTACGCGCCCACCAGTGGACGCGAAACGCGCGAGTACCTCGGTGAGAAGGCACGCGAGGGACGCGCGCGGGCGGCCGAGGCGGCCGAGAAGGGCCGTGAAGCCATCAAGCAGGGGCGCGAGACCCTGTCCACCGCCGTCGAGCGCGGCCGCGAGGCGTACCAGCAGGCTCGCTCCCGGGAGCACGCGTGACCGACTGGGGCGTCGTCTTCCTGGGCGTGATTGCCGTGGCGACCCTCGTCATGGCGGCCCTCCAGGTGGCATTTTTCGTCGCGGTGGGGAAGGTGATCTGGCGGGTCGAGCGGGCCGCCGACTCCTTCCACCAGGAGCTGAAGCCGCTCATCGAGCAGCTGGATGCCATCGGCCGTGACGCGAAGCGGGCGTCGTCGCTCGCCGCGGCGCAGCTCGAGCGAGTCGACCGCATGTCCGCCGATCTCGTCGATCGCCTCGACCGGACGCTGCATACGCTTCAGAGCGCGGCCTCGGGGGGCGCCCGCGAAGGGGCGGCCATGCTCGCCGCTTTCCGGGCTGCACTATCCGCCGTACGCGGTTTCCGCTCCCCCCGCGCAAGGGCCGGTGCGGACGACGACGACGCGCTGTTCATCTGACGCGCACGCCCCTCAAATCACCTCGCCGAATCCTTGAACCTGGCCGCCTGGAGTGATAGAACTCCGTCGGCACGGATACAGGGAGGGTGGCATGAAGGCTTTCGTCCGCGGATGTCTCACCGTTGCGTTTGTTGGGGTCTGCGGCAGTGCCTTCGCGCAGGAGTCCAAGTCGGGTCCTCTGGCCAAGCAGCTGGCGTCGGCGCTGGCCGCGGCCAAGCTCGATAGCGTGGCCGCGAAGGATCCCGCCCACCAGGGCATCTACTTCGGCGCGCTGCACATCCCCGGCGTCCAGCTGCTCGTCATCGCCGCTGAATACCCGGCGCCAACGCTCCTGGATCCGCGGCTCGCCAAGGGTGAGTACCGCGACGTCTACATCGAGCTGAACAGCGCAGGCGTCGCGGGCTCGAAGATCTTCGTCGAGGATCTCGGAGCGAACGGATTGTTTGCCAAGCCCGCCGACAACAACCCGATGGACATGTACGAAGTCTCCGGCAAGCGGATCATGTTCGACGGCGAATGGGGCCGCCAGAAGCTGTCGGAGCAGGAGTACATGAAGACGTATGCCGGCGCCGACGCAGCGCTACGCGGAGATGCTGACCGCGCTCATCTCGGCGCTGAAGAAGAGCTCGTAGCGTCGGGTCCGTCAGCCGCCTATTCGCGCGACACTTCGCGAACGAGCTCGCCCACCTCGCTGAGCCGTTCGGTCCACGCCACGTCGGCCTGCGCGATGATGCCCGCGCACGCGCCGCTCTCGTCCACCACCGGTATGCGGCGAATACGGTGCTTTTCCATCGTGGCGACGACGTCCTCGAGCGGGGTGTCGAGCGTAACCGTCACCACAGGTTGCGACATGCACCCTTCGGCGGTGTACGCCGATGGGTTCTTGCCTTCCGCGACGACGCGGCAGACGATGTCGCGATCGGTGACCACGCCGACCGGACGCTCGGCGGAGTCGATGACCGGGATCTCGCCGCAATCGTTCTGGCGCATCAACTTGGCGACCTCATCCAGTGTCGTGTTGGGCGTGCAGACCGCCGGGGTGGGCGTCATGATCTCACGGGCAAGTTTGGACATGACCGAGTTGCGTGCAACCGCTGATCCAGTTGAACTGAAGCTCATGCGCATGCTGACATGAAGACGATGTCCCTTGCGGCGTCCGGCATTCAGTTGCCCGACCGGGTCGAGGCCTGGTCAGGGCATTGCGATTGAACGCGGGATACCATAGAGCCATGGCCCTCGACGAACGCGCGCTCTTCACGGAGAGATCGGAATCGCGGACCGGACGGTATCAGTGCCCCAAGTGCCGGCGGACCAACGAGTACGCCATCAGGTGGGTCCGCCGCTCGAAGAAGGACAGGCCGCCGCCGGGCGCCGACGATGTGGACCGGGCCAAGTTCGCCAAGCTGCGCGATTACCTCCTCCGCCTCGACGACGAGGTGACGTGCAAGACGTGTGGCAAGAAATTCGAGATCCCCTCGCAGCACTCGCTGATGTTCGTCGACCAGCTTGCAGGCCTGCCTGACGATCAGGAACTGGAACGGGAGATCAGCGAAGCCTCGGGAGAGCCAACGCCGGCGCCTGAGAGCAAGCCACAGCTGCCCGCGCGGTTCACGCGCAGGCCCACCGGCTGGAAGTAGCGGACGGCGAACTAACAATTCTGAAATCTCCGGCGCTAACAATTCTGAAATTTACATGGATTGACGAGTTCACGCACTTTTGCGCTTGACTGCACACGTGCGGCCGACCTACTCATTACGCGAGGTGCCGCATGTTCCGTTCACTCCCCCGAACCAGCGCCGCGATCCTACTGGCGATGTCCGTGTCATTCGCGGCGTGTGACGAGCTCGACGACGACCCGTTCGGCGTGGCTCCGAGCGGCGATGGGTTCGTGACGCCGACCGTGAACACGCTGGTGATTCCCGCGACGACGCTCCCGTTCCAGATCATGCCCGTTCAAGGGTGCCCGTCCTCGTTCGTCTCGCATTTCTCCCTGGTCGTAAATCCGCTCAACGTCGATCTCACCATGACCGAGGTCGGCATCCAGTTCGTCGACACCGCGGGCATCGTGTCGCCTGTGAGCTTCGGCCAGAACGATCTCAAGGTCCTGTTTGGCTCGACCGCCGTCGTCGCCGGCGTGGAGCGGACGTTCCCATTCAATACGAGCTTCGGATGCAGCTTCCGGGCGTCGCCGCACGTCATGCGCGGGCGAGCGGTGTTCGTCAACCCGCTTGGCGCGCGGGTCGAGCGGACGTTCGAAGGACGGTTTGGCAGCCGATAGGGGACGTGTTGCGGTGTGTTGAGTTCGTGGTGAACCCAACACACCCGGATGTTATAAGAGCCACCGCGAACACAGCATGACCGCGATGACGACGACGGGGATGACGACGCACACGAACGCGGAATCTTGCCAGGGCTCGTACGGCACGGTTGCGCCCTCGGCGGGCGCTGGCAGTAGGAGATACGACGCAACGGAAGGCAACGTTTCAGAGGCGACGTGCCAAGTGCAAGGTGCCACGTGCCACCGGCGGGTCGGAGTGAGACGTGCTGCGCACCCAGCACCTGGCACTCGGCACCCAGCACCCTACGATGAGCGGAGTCTGGGCGCTAGAGGACTCGAACCTCTGACCTCGTGCGTGTGAAGCACGCGCTCTAACCAGCTGAGCTAAGCGCCCGAATATAGAAATTCTTACTTACTTCCTCGTCTCTGGCAACCGCCGAGTCCCTGAGCCATCGTAATCGTGATCCTTCGGGTCGATCTGCCGCATCGGCGCCTGGCGGGCGCGCTCTTCGTGCGCATGGGCGATGAGGCCGGGCAGCCGGGAGATCAGGAAGATCGCGTTGCCGAGGTCGTACGCGAACCCGAGATCGGCTGAAATTGCCGCGATCGCGCCGTCGACGTTCACGGGCAGCTGATCCCTGAGCTCCTCCTTGCGCGCCTCGAGCACACGTTCCATCGCACGAATCATCCGGACATGCTCGCCCTCGAGCTCGAGTTCGAGCGCCATCTGGAAGAGCCTCGCGGCGCGCGGATCGCGCGTGTGAAAGCGATGACCGAATCCTGGCGGCGTCTGGCCGTCCTTCAGGCAGCCGTCGACGAGCGTTTCGGCCGCCTGCTGCATCGTGCCGCCGCCGCGGACCAGCGCGAGCCCGGTGTCCAGGAACCGCATGCACGATTCGATGTCGCCGCCATGATGCGGGCCGAACGCCAGGATGCCGGCGGCCACGCAGTCCTTCAAGGGCGCACCCGACGTCGCCACGTTCCGGGCGGCGAGCGTGGAAGGCGGCGTCACGCCGTGATCGAGCGTCGAGACGAGCACGGCGTTCAGCATCCTGCCGATCGCCGGCGAGGGCAGCTCGCCCATCAGCAGCAGATACACGGCATCCGCGAACGAGAGGCGTCCCATCAGCTCGTCGACCGCGTAGCCACGGATCAGGATGCTGTTCGGGGCGATCGACGTGAGGGCCGTCTGCCAGCGCTCGGTCGTGCGTGCGCGGCTGTGTCCGCCGTTCGTTGATGGTCGGCATGGCTGTCTCCCGCGTCAGTCAGATTTCCGATCGATGCTCAGAGCGTCCCGTAGAGCCGATCGCCGAAGTCGCCGAGTCCAGGCACGATGAACTTGTGTTCGTTCAAGCCACGATCGATGACGGGCGTAAAGATCGACGACGCCGGGATGATGGCGCTCGACGACGCTCAGGCCTTCCGGGGCGGCCACGATACAGACGATGCGTACCTGGCGGGCGCCGGCCGCGCGCAGCAGGTCGAGGGCCGCCACGGCGCTGCCGCCGGTCGCCAGCATCGGGTCGATCATCAACACGAAGCTGTTCTCGAGCGCCGGCGGGAGCTTCGCATAGTACTGCGACGCGACCGCGGTCATCTCGTCGCGCTGCAGGCCGATGTGCCCGACCCGGGCGCGCGGCACGAGCTCCAGTACCGCATCGAGCATCCCGAGACCCGCGCGCAGCACCGGCACGACGACGACGTCGTCGGATGTCCTCTGGCCGTCGGCCGGACCGAGTGGCGTATCGACCGTCACGCGTGTTGCTCGGCACCTCGCGCATCGCTTCCGCGGCCAGCAGCACGCTGATCCGCGTCGCCGCGCGCCGGAAGCGATCGGGCGTGGTGCGCTTGTCGCGCAACTCGGCGAGCGCGTCGTGAACGAGCGGATGATCCACGATGTGGACCGGCACGGCATCACACTATACAATTTCTGACTCATGCGTGCACGATGCGCGCTCGCCGTTCTCGCCGCTGCACTGGCGCACATCGCCGCGTCCGCGCAGGCGCCGCGATCGATCTCGCTCGTCGTCACCGGCGGAACAGTGATCACTCAGAACGGCGCGCGGCAGGTCCTGGCCCCTGGCGCGATCGCGATCGACGGCGCCGACATCGTCGACGTCGATACGCCTCAGGCGATCGCCGTCGCGCTACCGGGCGGTCGAATCCATCGACGCAACCGGCCAGATCGTCCTGCCCGGTCTCGTCAACACCCATACGCACGCGCCGATGGTGATGTACCGCGGCCTGGCGGACGATCTGGCGCTGATGGATTGGCTGCAGAAGTACATCTTCCCGGCGGAAGCAAAAACCGTCTCGCCGGAGATGGTTCGCATCGGCACGAGGCTGGCCGCGCTCGAAATGATCGAGTCCGGCACGACGACCTACGCGGACATGTATTACTTCGAGGAGGAGATCGCGAGGGCGACGCGCGAGGCCGGCCTTCGCGGCGTGCTTGGCCAGACCATCATTCAATTTCCGGTTGCCGACGCGAAGACGCCCGCCGATGGTCTGCGGCGGGCTGAGGCGTTCATCAAGGCGTTCCGCGGCGACAATCTGATCACACCGGCCGTCGCTCCCCACGCGATGTACACCCTCGACGCCGCGACACTGAAGGCGTCCGCCGATCTCGGCAGGCGGTATCAGGTGCCGATCATCATTCACCTCGCGGAAACTGAAGACGAGGTGAAGATCGCGCGCGACCAGCACCAGATGTCGCCGACGGCCTACCTCGAATCGCTCGGCTTCTGGGGGCCAGGCACGCTGGCCGCGCACGGGGTGTGGGTCGACGACGCGGACATCGAGATCCTCAAACGCCGCCAGGTCGGCGTCTCGCACAACCCCGAGAGCAACATGAAGCTGGCGAGCGGCACCGCGCCGGTCGTCAAGTACCTGGCGGCCGGCGTTCGGCTCGGCCTCGGCACCGACGGCGCAGCCAGCAACAACGACCTGGACATGTTCGAGGCGATGCGGCAGGCAGGCTTCCTCGCGAAGCACGCCTCGCGCGATCCGACCGCGCTGCCGGCCCGGGCTGCCCTCGACCTCGCCACGATCGGCGGCGCGCGAGCGCTTGGCATGGAGGCGGCCATCGGCTCGCTCGAACGGGCGAAGAAGGCCGACCTCATCACCGTGTCGACCGGCCGCGCGCGCCAGACGCCGCTCTACGATCCGGTCTCGCACCTGGTCTATGTGACCCGCGGCGACGACGTCAGAACGACCATCGTCAACGGCAAGGTCCTGATGAAGGACGGGCAGCTGCGAACGCTCGATCGCGACGCCGTGATTCGCGAGGCCAATGCGCTGGCGCAGAAAGTCCGGGCCGCGGTCAAGGCGCAGTGACGACGCCGATATACGGGAGGTTCCGATACTGTTCCGCGTAATCGAGGCCGTAGCCGACGACGAACCGATCCTCGATCTCGAACCCGATGTACTCGACCTTGACGTCGACCTGGCGCCGCGACGGCTTGCTGAGGAGGCAGGCGGTGCGGAGCGTTTTCGGGCCGCGCGCCCGAAGGATATCCTGGAGATAGGTGAGCGTCAGGCCGGTGTCCACGATGTCCTCGACGATGACGACGTGGCGGCCGTCGAGCGTCGTGTCGAGATCCTTGAGCAGCCGGACCTCGCCGGAGGTCGTCGTGCCCTTCGCGTAGCTCGATACCGCCATGAAGTCGAGCGAGACGTCGCCGTCCATGTGGCGCACGAGATCGGACAGGAACACGAACGCTCCCTTGAGCACCGCGATAAGATGCAGGCCATCGGGGAAGTCGCGGCGGATCTGGGCGGCCAGCTCGCGCACGCGAGCCTGAATCTGCGCTTCGGTCAACAGGACGTCAATCATCGGCCCGGAATGATACCGCAATGAAAACCTTCGACATCATCACCGAGGCCGACGCCCGCGTCCTGCAGCGCGGCGAGACGGTGATGCTGTCGCGGCGCGGCCACATCACGCCGCTCGCGCTCGACACGCTGCGCGAGCGCCGGGTCACGGTCGTCCAGGAGGGGAGCGCCGCGCCCGAGGATCTCGGGCTCGCCCCGCCGGCCGACATCAGGACGCGTGGCCATCGCCAGCGACCACACGGGCATCGCGCTGCGCCGCGATCTGATCGGCTGGCTGCGCGGTCGCGGCCTGGCCGTCGCCGATCACGGCACCGACAGCACCGAGCCGGTCGATTACCCGGACGTCGCGGCGGCGGTGGCGCGGGCGGTCTCCCGCGGCGAGGCCGATGCCGGCATCGTGATCGACGGCGCCGGCATCGGATCGGCGATCGCCGCGAACAAGCTGCGCGGCATCAGGGCGGCGATGGCGACGACCGAGACGATTGCGCGGTACTCGCGCGAGCACAACGGCGCCAACGTCCTGACCCTTGGCGCGTCGCTCGTCACCGCCGAAGAGGCGCGCGCGATCGTCGGCGCGTGGCTGAGCGACGCCGATGCGCGAGCCGCGCTACATCCGCCGGCTGGCCAAGATTCGCGATCTGGAGCAGCTGCCGTGACCCGAGCCGAGCTGCAGCGGCTGATCGAGATGATCGTCGAGGAAGTGTCGGCGGCCGCCGCCGCTGCCGCGATCGCGGTGCTCGTGCCACGCCGTGGCGACCGACTGCTGCCCCGATCGGCTCCAGGGCGTGCTCGACGCCGGCGCGACCCGCGTCGGGGTTCACGCGGCGGGCGGCGCCCCGGCGAGCGTCGCCGCGATGATCGACCATACGCTCCTCAAGCCGGACGCGACCCGGCAAGGAGATCGAAGAGCTCTGCCGCGAAGCGGCGCAGTTCGGGTTCGCGACGGTCTGCGTCAACCCGGCCTGGGTCGCGCTGGCGGCGCGGCGGCTGAGCGGCAGCTCGACCGGGCGTCTGTTCGGTCGTCGGGTTTCCGCTCGGCGCGACAACCGCCGACGTGAAAGGCTACGAAACCCGCCGGGCGATCTTCGACGGCGCGCGCGAGATCGACATGGTCATCAATATCGGCGCGCTGAAATCGGGCGACCTTCGCACGGTCGAGCGCGACATCGAGGCGGTCGTCGCCCCCTGCCGCGATTGCGGCGTGCTCAGCAAGGTGATCATCGAGGCGGCGCTGCTCAGCGACGACGAGAAGGTGACGGCGTGTACGCTGGCGAAGGCGGCCGGCGCCGACTACGTGAAGACATCGACCGGGTTTGGCCCCGGCGGCGCCACCGCGGCCGACGTCGCGCTCATGCGCCGCGTCGTTGGCGCCGACATGGGCGTCAAGGCGGCGGGCGGCGTCCGCGATCTCGACTCGCTCAACGCGATGGTCGCCGCTGGCGCGACGCGCGTCGGCGCAAGCGCGGGCGTGAAGATCGTTCAACAGGCGCGCGAGGCCAGACGTCGGCGCCAAGCGCCGCTTCATATCTGAACTTGCGAGGCCAGAAGCGCGGCGCGGCTGACGCGCCGTCTCAGCTCCCTCACGTCGTCGCCGCTCACCTCCCGCAGCGCGTAGGTCACGAACTCGCGCACCATTCGCTTGCGCCAGAGCAGCGAGAAATCGGTATTGTCCATCGGCCGGGCGGGGCGTGCCGCGAGCTCGGCCGCGGCGGCAATCGACTCGTCCGTCAGCGCGCCGCCGACGAGCGAGGCGGCCGCGTCTTTCGCCTCGACCGGACACGAGGCCACCGCGCCGAGGACGATGCGCGCGGCATCGACGCGTCCCTCAGCGTGTCGATCCTGACGGCAACGGCAGCGGATAGCACCGGAAAGTCGAACGAGCCGCGCCGCCGCAGCTTCCAGTACGCGCTGCGCCACCCGGTCGCATCGCGGCAGATGCACGGTGGTGAGCAGTTCGTCGCCGCCGACGCGTCATGTAGTCGATGCCGTCGTTGCGATAGAGATCCGCCACGCGAACCGTTCGCGTGCGGCTCGCATTCTGCAGCGTGACCATCGCGCCGAGCGCCACGAGCATCGGGCGCAGTGTCGGTCGACGAGACGGCGAGACAACGGCGGCTCGAGGGTGCCACCCAGCACGTTTCGCCGTCCTTCTTCATGCAGAAGTCGATCGCCTTCCGCCACTCGTAGTTCTGGTCGTAATAGTTGCAGCGCGTGTCGAGGCAGAGGTTGCCGCCGAGCGTCCCCATGTTGCGCAGGTGGGGCGTGGCGATCTGCGAGACGGCCTGCCACAGGCCGGTGTAGCGCTCGCGCACCGAAGCGAGCCTCGAGCAGGTCGGCGAGCGTGACCCCAGCGCCGATCGTCAACCCGTCGCCGTCGGCGACACCCCTTCAGTTCCGCGACGCCACGCAGGCCGACGAGGACGGTCGGTGTCTGCTGCCGTCGCTTCATGTTCGGCAGGACGTCCGTTCCGCCGGCGACCAGCATCGCGTCGCCATTGCTCGCGCAAGAATGTCGGCCGCCTCGTCGATCGTTCGCGGCGCGCAATACCTGAAGCGGGGCAACCGCATCATGTGACTGATCTCGACGAGGACTCAGGGGGCAGAGGACGCAGAGCGCAGAGGCGCAGAGGCTGTCCCGTCCCCGCCCTCCCAGGGAGGCGGGACCTTCAGCGGCTCGGGCCACTCGATGTGCGGGAAACGCGGCGGACCGAAGCGCGGTTCCTTGCCGGCGGCTTTCGCCTTGAGCGCGGCGAGGATCTTTTCCGGGGTGATCGGGATCTCGTCGATGCGCACGCCGACCGCGTCGTAAACGGCGTTGGCGAGCGCCGGCATCACCGGCAGCAGGGGACCCTGACCGACTTCCTTGGCGCCGAACGGGCCGCGCGGATCGGGGTGCTCGACGAGCTCGGTGAAGATCTCCGGCATGTCGAGCGTCGTCGGGCTCTTGTATTCGAGCATCGACGGGAACTTGTGAACGAGCGCCCCGGAAAGGCGAGGCGGCAGGCGGCGGAACTCCTGCTCCTCCATGAGCGCTTCCCCGAGCGCCATGTAGACGCTGCCTTCGACCTGTCCGCGGACGAGCGCCGGATTCAGCGCGCGGCCGATGTCGTGTGCGATCCAGACACGCGGCACGTGAATCCAGCCAGTTGAGGGATCGACTTCGGTCTCGACCACCGCGGCGGAATAAGAGTAGGTCGGCGACGGGCCGACGCCTCCGCCCTTGTAGTGGGCCGCTGAACGAGGTGGGGTGTACGAACCGGTTGTGCCGATGCTGCCGAACTTCGCCTCCGCGAGGCCGACCGCGCGATCGAAGTCGACGCCGACCGATGGATCCTGGACGTCGAAGACCCGCCGATCGGCGAACGTCAACCGGTCCGGTGGAACGCCGAGATGCTCGGCAACCGCTGCGGCAAGGTAGCCGCGGGCGCGCTCAGCGGCCTGGATGGCCGCGTTGCCCATCATCAGCGTGACGCGGCTGGAGTACGAACCGAGATCGACCGGCGTCAGATCGGTATCACCGGTGACCGCGCGCACGTCGTGCGGATCGATGCCGAGAATCTCGGCGACGCAGGCCACCAGCACATCGTCCGATCCCTGGCCGATCTCCGTCGCGCCGCAGAAGACCGTCACGCCGCCGCTGCGATCGAGCTTGAGCTGCACGCCGGAGTGCGGCATGTCGTTCCAGTAGATCGGCAGACCTGCTCCCGAGAGATAGGCGGAACACGCCAGCCCGAGGCCGCGGCCGGGCGGCAACTGCTTGCGCAGCCGCCGCCAGTCCGACGCCTCGACGACCTTGCTGGATGCACTCGGCGAGCCCGATCGTGCCGACGCGGAGATAGTTGGCGGTCAGCGTGTCTGGCTGTTCGACGATCCGCAATCGCAGGTCGGCCGGATCGATCGCGAGCGCCTCCGCGATCTTGTCCAGCTGCACTTCCTGGCCGAAGCGGCTCTGTGGCGTCCCATGGCCGCGTTTCGGCCCGCACGGCGGCTTGTTCGTGAACACGCGGCAGCCTCGGAACCGGTACGAGGGGATGTGATACGTCACGGTCTGCAGCGCGCCGGTGTAGAACGTGCTCGCGACGCCGTACGATCCGTAGGCGCCGCCGTCCAGCAACGTCTCGAGCTGCACGGCGGTGATGGTCCCGTCGCGCTTCACGCCGGTCTTGAAGCGCATCAGCACCGGATGGCGGCCGCGATGACAGTAGAAGACCTCTTCGCGGTTGAGGCAGATCTTGACCGGCCGGTCGAGCACCAGAGCCGCCTTGGCGATGGCGACCTCGTGGTTGAAGGGATCGCTCTTCCCGCCGAAGCCGCCGCCGTTCGGGGTCGCGATGACGCGAATGTGGGCCGCCGGCATCGCCAGGGCGCGGGCGAGCGCGCGATGGACGTAATGCGGCGTCTGCGTGCTCGACCACAGCACGAGCTTGCCGTCCGAATCGCGCGCCGCGACAGCCGCGTGCTGCTCGATCGGCAGATGCGTGCTGCCCTGGTAGAAGAACGTGTCCTCGAAGACGAGGTCCGCGTCGCGGAGGCCGCTGGTCGGTGTCGCCAAACGCCAGCGCGACGAGCTTGTGCACGTTCCCGCGAGACGTGTTGTCGTGGATGGCTGGCTCGTCGCGCGTCAGGCTGTCGATCGGATCGGCGAACGTGTGCAACGGTTCATACTCGACCTCGACGAGGTCGAGCGCCTCGCCGGCGGTCAGCTCGTCGCGGGCCACGACGAGCGCGACCGGATCGCCGACGAATCGGACGCGGTCGAGGGCCAGGGCGTGCTCGTCCTGGCTGACCGGCAGAATGCCATACGGAATCGGCAGGTCGCTCCCGGTGAGGACCAGATGAACACCGGTCATCGCCCGCGCGCGCGACGCATCGATCGTCTTGATGCGCGCATGGGGGACTGGAGAGCGGAGCAGACGCGCGTACAGCATCCTCGGCAGCACGACATCGTCGGCGAAGCGCGTCTGCCCGGTGACCTTTGCCCGCGCGTCGACGCGCCGGCGGACCTTGCCGATGACGTTCATGACCGGAGCACCGCCGCTTCGACCGCTTCGACGATCTGCTGATAGCCGGTGCACCGGCAGAGGTTTCCCGACAGCGCCTCTCGAATCTGGTCGCGCGTGGGATGCGGCGTTCGATCGAGCAGCGCCTTGGCGGTGACGAGGAACCCGGGCGTGCAATAGCCGCACTGCGCCGCCCCGAGGTCGGCGAAGGTCTCCTGGAGCGGGATGGAGCCGGCCCTCGGTCGCGAGGCCTTCGACGGTCACGACCTCGCGGCCGCCGCACTCGACGCCCAACACCAGGCACGACAGCACCGGGACGGCCGTCCAGCAGCACGGCGCAGGCGCCGCACTCGCCGAGCTCGCACCCGTGCTTGGTGCCGCAGAGGTTCAGATCCTCACGCAGCACCTCGAGCAGCGTCTTGTACGGCGTCGAACGCGACGTCGTGCGGCTCGCCGTTGACGGTGAGCGCGATCTGCGTTTTCTGCACGGCGGTTCTCCAATCCTCCGACGGCGTAGTCCGCGAGCATCGAGGCAATCGCTTCGCCGGGCAGCGCACCGTCGGGACGAAACCACTGGACGGTCCAGTTCAGCGCGCCGAGGAAGGCGCGGGTCGCCACCGCCGGATCGGCCGGCGCGAGCTCGCCGCGCCGGATGCCCGCCGAGACCAGCGCCCGGACAGCACGCTCGTAGCGATCGCGCCTTGCCACCACGGCCGCCCGCAACCGGCCGGGGAGCGCGTCGAGCTCGAAGTGCACGGCCGATCCCTGGATCTGGTCGATCACGCAGAGCACGTGCTCGGTCGCAAGCGCGCGCAGCCGCCCGGCGATCGGCCCTTTCGCGCGCGCCGCCGCAGTCGGCCGCGGCCTGGAGCCGATCGAGCGTGAGGTGCTGGCAGGCGTAGAGAATCTCGTCCTTGCCGCTGAAGTAGTGATAGAGGTTGGCGGGGGAGAGGTCGGCGGCGACGGCGATGTCGCGCATCCCGGCGGCCGCGAACCCCATCGTGCGGAAGACGCGGGACGCGGCGGTGAGGATTTCCGCCCGGCGCGCCGCGGCGCGCCGCGTCGCGCGGCCACTCTTCGAACGATTGTTCGAAATTCGAACCACTGTTCGATTGTGCGCGCACCGCGGCGCGGCGTCAAGCGGCCCGAACCGGCCGGCCGCCACGCCACCGCCTATAATGGCTCGCATGCGCATCGGAGCGGCTGCGGCCGCGCGGCCATCAGCTACCTTGCCGGGATTGCGCTGCCGGCAGCGGCCGTCCAGGCGCTGCTCGTCGTCCCGGACATCACGGCGCGGGCGGCGGCGCCGGTCCTGCTGCTGCTCGTGCTGGTCATCGCACGCAGCTGGGGCCTCGGGCCGGCGCTCGTCGCGACAGTATCGGCCTCGGTTGGCTACTCCTACTACTTCCTGCCGATGGCCGGAGTGGACGCCGAAGCGCTCCGGCTCGGCTTCCTGACGTTCACGATCAGCGCCGCGATCGTGGCCTGGCTGGCGGCGCGCGCCGAGCAGCGACGGCGCGAGGCGCTCGCCGGCCGCCGCGAAATCGAGCGCCTCTACCAGCAGCTGCAATCGGCGTTCGATCGCGCGAGCGAGGTCGAGGCGGTCCGGCGCAACGAACAGCTCAAGGCCGCCCTCCTCGACGCGCTCACCCATAACCTGCGGACGCCGCTCACCGCGATCAAGGCGGCGGTCACCGCGCTCATCGGGACCGGCGGCCGCACCGGCTGGTCCGGCCTGTCCGAGCGAGAGCCGCCGCGAGCTGCTCCAGGTGATCGACGAGGAATCGGACCGCCTGAACCGCTTCGTCGAGGGACTGTCGGCCGCCGAGCGCCCCGACGGTGAGCATCCAGCGGCGCACCAGGGGGTCGCCGTCGAGGACGTGATCGCCGCGGGCGTCGCGCGCGCGCGGACCGTCACCGCCAGGCACCGCGTGCGCGTGGACGTCCCGGACGACTTGCCGCCGGTGGCGGTCGACGCCGCGGCGGTCGCGGAAGTGATCTACATGCTGCTCGACAACGCGAGCAAGTACGCGCCGGAGAACACCGAGATTCGTGTGGCCGCATCGCGGCTCGATGCGCGGCACGTCACGATTGAGGTTGCCGACGAAGGGCCCGGCGTCCCGCCGGCGCTGCGTGAGCGCGTCTTCGAGAAGTTCTATCGCGTGCCGGGCCGCGAACCGGCCGACCCGCAGCGCGCCGGCATCGGGCTCGGACTGTCCATCGCGCGGCGGCTCGTCGAAGCGCAGGGCGGACGCATGTGGATCCAGGCCGCACATCCTTCGGGCGGCACCGCGGTTATGATGACGGTGCCGGGAGCGCCGGCCGCTCCGTCGGTCGCCGACGCGGCCAGCGTGGCGCAGTCGTCTCCCGCTTGACGTGCTAGCATCTAGAAGTCCTGGAAGCCTGATGGACGCCGCTGACGGGATCGAGGGTGCTGGTCGTCGACGACGAGCCGCAGATTACGCGTGTGCTGCGGACCGTGCTGGTCAGCCAGGGATATCAGGTGCGCACGGCGGCCGAAGGGCGAAGGGGCGCTGTCGAGCTTTCACGAGTGGAGCCCCGAGCTCGTCATCACCGACCTCTACATGCCGCACATGGACGGCATCGAGCTCTGCCGCCGCATTCGCGCCGTCTCCACGGTGCCGATCATCGTGCTGTCGGTGAAAGGCGAGGAGCGCACCAAGGTCGAAGCGCTCGATTCCGGCGCCGACGACTACGTGACGAAGCCGTTTGGCATCGACGAGCTGCTGGCGCGCGTCCGCGCCGCGCTGCGGCGCGGCGCCGGCACCGCGGCGGATGCCTCATCCTTCGAGCTCGGCGACTTCCGCATCGATTTCGACGCACGTCGCGTCCATGCGCACGGCAACGAAGTCCGCCTCACGCCCAAGGAATTCGACCTCTTCGTCTACATGGCGCGGCGTCCCAACCGCGTCCTGACGCACGCGTCGCTCCTCGAAGCCGTCTGGGGCGTCGCTTCCCAGGAACAGCCCGAGTACCTGCGCGTCTTCATGGGACAGCTGCGCAAGAAACTCGAGCCGGATCCATCGGCGCCGAAGTACCTCCTGACCGAGCCGTGGGTGGGGTATCGGTTCAACCCGAAAGGGGCTGGCGGGTAGGACCGACGTCTCCGCGCTGAAGCAGAAAGGCCACGCCGAGGGCCGCGACGGCGACGGCGAGTGAAATCAGGGCAATCTCGCTCGAGATCTTCGTCACGACGTCGAGCGCGACCCTGGCGGTCTTCTCCAGATCCAGGGCGTCCTCCGGGCCGATCAGCTCCCGGCTCAGCAAGGTCGTGCGCCGCAGGCCGTATGCGGTCATCGAGCTCATGCTGATGCTCATGCCAATCAGGCGAAGGATGATGACCAGAGACGACGCCATGCCGCGCTCTTGATCGCCGACGCCATTGACGACCGCCGTGAGGATCGGCGCGATGGTCAATCCGAGCCCGATGCCGGCCAGCGCCAGCCCGCCCGCCATGAACCCGATGCCGCGAACCTGTGACGGA
This sequence comes from uncultured Acidobacteriota bacterium, assembly GCA_963825245.1. GTDB lineage: Bacteria > Acidobacteriota > Vicinamibacteria > Vicinamibacterales > CAVVIG01 > CAVREM01. Next base: position 709,600 of record CAWGSJ010000001.1, on the reverse strand, counting down.
TCCGGCCCCTGTCGCAGGTTGTCGAAGAACGCCACCGCCTGCGACGCCATTTCCACTCGCCAGAGGCTCATCCACCAGAAGCCGACGATGGCGATCATCAAGCCCGCAACAACCGTCGAACGGTAGCCAAGCCGCTCCGAGAGCCAGCCGCCGGGGATCGCGGCGAGCGCCATCGGTACCGTAAACGCGCAGAGCAAGTATCCCGTGACCAGGGCCGCCTTCACCGTCTCGGCGGCGCCCGCGACGTTGATGAAGATCGGCACGCTCACCAACGCCACCATGATGCAGAAGCCGACGAGCAGGTTGATGCCGCTGGCGGCGGACAGATTGCGGTTCGCAAAGATGCGCAGGTCGAGGATCGGATCGCGGATGCGGCGCTGGGAAAGCAGAAACACCACGAACACCGCTGCCGCGGCAGCGACCCACAGCAGCCAGTTCGGCGACGCTGCCGCCGTCGACCCTTCGAGGTCGGCCTCCGGCGCGCCCAGGCCGATATTGAGCAGGAGGAGTGCGACCGCCAGCAGCGTGACACCGATCCAGTCGATTCGGCTCCTCGTGTGAGGATGGGGGAGGTCGCTCAACGCCCACCACGTCATGCCGAACGACACGACGACGATCGGAAGGTTGATCCAGAACAGGTAGGGCCAGCTCATGAACTGGACCATGATGCCGCCGTACAAGTGGCCCAGCACCCAGCCCGCGGTGTCGATCGCGCCGACGATGCCGAGCGGGAGCGCGCGCTTCGCGGGCGGATACAGGTCGGCGACGAGCGCCATGCTCACGGGCACCATCGCGCCTGCACCGAACGCCTGGACCACGCGGCCGGCAATCAGCGCGTAGAGCGATGCGAACCTTGGGTCAGGACGCTCCTGGAACAGCTCCATCACGCGCAGCATGAGGCGGGAAGGCCAGCCTGGCGAGGCGGCCACCAGCCACGAGCCGAAGAAGAAGATCACCAGGCAGAGGAGATACACGAGGCGGCGGCCGGCGATATCCGACACCTTCCCCATGAACGTCATGCTGACCGCGTACGACACGAAGTAGCCGGTCACCACCCAGCCGGCGACATCGAGCTTCTGGATCTCGATCTTCAGGGACGAGATCACGTCCGGCAGCACGGCCGAAACGATCGTGAGGTCGAGCGCGCCGATGAAAACGGGCAGGCAGACGAGCGCGAGGACTAGGTGCGGGTGCCGCTGCGCTCGCGACATTCAGGCTTGAGGCTTGGCCGGCGGAAGCTGCGGCGTCGGAATGTCGACCGGGTCATTGATTCCGAAGAGCTCGATCAGCCATCCGCTGTTGTCGGGCTCCGTCACGTGAAGCTGCGCCGGCACGGCGGTCTTTTCGTCGATCCAGAGATCGACTGGATACGTCCCCTCGGGCTTGATGGAGCTGATGAAGGGTGTCAGTTTCGCACCGGCGACTTCACCTCTGAGGTGAAGAGTATTGCGGTTCTGCATCGGCTCGTTGCCAATCAGTTGAACCTTTTGAACGCCGGTCCGCAGGATGTCGGGAATGCCGGTGGCGGCGAAGAGCAGCACGCCGTTGAACGTCGAGTCCGCCGGGGCCTTGCCGAACTGCCGCGTCAGGGGATTCGTCTGGAACGTCCCCTCGGGAACCCAGACACGCGTCAATTGCAGGACGGTGCCCTGCTTGAGCGCGACCTTGACGTTGCAGGACACCCGATCCGGCGCAGCATAGGCACAGTCGGCGTCGGTGAACGTGATCTGGTTCTTCTCGTCCAGGATGGCTGGCGGGCCCTCGCGGTTCACCCTGAACTTCGTGCTCTTGAGCGCAAGAATCGCACTGGCGGCCCGATTCAGTTGATCCTGAATCGCGGCTCCAGACGCTGGTTTCTGGACGCCATCAGCCCTGACGGATGATGCGAGCACGCCAAGCAGCACGACGGCGACGATACGAGCATGTCTCATCCTGAACTCCGACGAGGGAATCGTACCACAGCACAACTGACGGATCTGGTGCGGTTTTGGTTGCAACCCGTCGCTCGCGTGGCGGCTGAGAAACAGGCCTTCGCGTGACACGCGAGCGAAGGGTAAGCGGGCTACGGGGATCGAAACCGATTAACCGATTTTTTCAAGTTGGTGATGGCGCGCGACTTCTGGCGACAAGCGCTTCATCTGCAATGTCTTGGCACCGCACCCACGTCCACTGGCATTCCCGCGATTCCGCTCGGTTCTACCCGCGTTTTGGAGACATTCTGGACACGGTGATTGTTCGTCACTCCCCGTTGAACGGCTCTCGGCGACACCTCGGCCGAGACACTGAGCGATTCTCCCAAACAAGGAGCCTGGGTCGGGGAATGTCGTCCAATTCCGGCGGTGACGGGCAGCTGCGATGTCGCGGCGGAGATGCCTCAAGTTGATCTGAAGGAGGACTGCACTGGCCGCGCTCGATTGTCTCAGCGCTCAGTCGAGGCCATCCACGACAAGGTCAGCGGTGCGTGGCTGACCTGACCAGATGTAACAAGATCGCGACGGCGAGTGATGTTCTGTTGGGTAGTGACGCGACCCGTGCACGATCGGGGGAATTGCTCCGACTCACGTCCGGCGGGTAAGGCGTTCGGCTTTCACCAGAAGGTCGGAGAGGCCGAGCTGTTCGGCTCGCTCACTGAGATAACTCCGGTCCAGCGCACCACCCTGCACGAGCAGAATGCCGAGCACGTCGCGCCACTGACGATCAGAGACTTCGTGTCCCTTGCGGAACCAGCGCAGCTTCTGAAGCAGGATGTCTTCTGGCGTGTACGTATAGAGGTAGCGGTTGGGGTCCGCCGTCACCTGGACCCGCTGCCGGCGATTCATTTGTTCCTCGTCAAACGGCGACCCGCCCATGACGAAGAGGTCGACCTTGATGGCGCTGGACCGGTGGAACAGGTTGACGCTCGAGCGCTCGCGAACGGCGCGTCCGACCGCCAGTTCGTCCACGTCGAACTCGAGACGCAGCCCATCAGTGACCTTCCCAACATCCGACTCCGACATCGCGACAACGATATCGACATCCAGCGTCGATCGCGGTTCCCCGCTCATCGAGCTGGCGAGGGATCCGCCGACAAGGTAGCGGAGTCCGCACGACTCGAGGATTTGGGCCACGCTGAGCGCGACGACGACCGGGTCGCTCAGCACGGGCCGCGGAGGTCAGCGACCTGCGCCGCATCAGGATAGATCCGCCGAACCGCGCCCACGCCGATGAGGATGGCAGCCACTCGCAGGAAGCACTCGCGTTCAGAGGCCTCGGGGTGGCGCTGACGAATCCCGGCCAGGGAGAGATTCACCACGGCGCGAGAGGTGTCGCTGACGATCTGTAACTTTTCAGTAGGCGAGAGACGCCGCCACGCGTCGACCTGGCGCTGCTCGATGTCGGCCGTGGTGTCCGCACTGAGAATCGCCACGCGGGACGCGGACGTGGGCTGGGGCACCGGGCCATTATAGAGCGCGAGTGAGTCGGATCGGAGTGCAAGAAGCGATCGCCGGGATAAACCCGCGACACGATGCTGACCGCTTGTGTTCAAGACGGATGGCCCAACGCCGCGCCCTGCGCGATCGGACGGTTGACATCGACCGATCGTCAGCGGTAAGCACGGGGCCAAGCTGCTGGCGTCTTCGTCCGCGGACTGGCGTGCCGGCTTCTCGATTATGCTTGGCGAAGCGTGATATCACGGCCTCAGTCGCACTGCCGCAAACCAACTCACATTAGGGATTGGAGAGCCGCGAGTCTGCGGTCCCCGCGGCGGCGGTGACGCGCCGCTCTGAGGCCCTGGCGCGAATCGCGTTCGCCTGTGCCGGCGCGAAACGCAGGGATCCGGTGGCTATGTCCCGCAGCTCGTCGCCGTCCCAGCCGGCGTGCATGATGCCGGCGACCGCATGAGAGGGATAGGGCAACAGGAGGTGGCCCATCTCGTGTGCCATCGCATACGCCAGGACACGCGCGACAGCCACGTCATGCCCGTGTGCCACGTCCACCACCCGGTCCCGGTACACGAACGCCGTGCCTCCCGAGTCGCGTGAATCGCCGAAGGCGTTGCCCATCACGCGGGGGCGCGACGCGTTCGGCCGGATGATCAGGTGAATGATGAAGCGGCCGTGCGCGTCCTTCGCTGCCGCGTCGGTCCACAGCACCTCGACGCCCAAGTCGCGATAAATCCGAGACACGTCGTGCTTCGCCCGAATCAACGTCTCCGCCGAGACACCGGCGTGATCGAAGACCTCCACCACGATCGTCGGCGGACCCGCTGGCTCCCCGGCGACCGGGTCGCCCAGCACCGTGAGCATGATGGCCGCAAGGAAGCTCCGAAAGCCGAGGTGGCCTGCCATGACGTCCCCTCCCGCGCTGGAATGCGGGACCGCCGGCCGCTCGGGTGAACATCGTCAAGAACAGGCGCAAGAAGCGTAAGATGGGAGCGCTTGGGCACGACGGAGGGCCTGTGACGACACTGTCGCCCCCGGCAGTGACCGGGCTACTGCGGGCGTGGAGCGACGGCGATGCCACCGCCCTCGACCGCTTGCTGCCGCTCGTGGAGGGGGAACTGCGCCGTCTCGCCCGCGGGTACATGGCCCGCGAGCGACGTGGCCATACCCTGCAGCCGACCGCGCTCGTAAACGAAGCGTTTCTGCGCCTGACCGACGCTCGAGAGGTGCGTTGGCAGGATCGCGCCCATTTCCTGGGCATTGCTGCCCGACTGATGCGTCGTGTGTTAGTGGACCACGCGCGATCGCGTGGCTATCAGAAGCGGGGGGGCGGCGCCGTGAGGGTGACGCTGACCGAGGCGCTGGCCGTCGCGCCCGAGCGGGCGCTGGACCTGGTCGCGCTGGACCGCGCCTTAGAGGGCCTGGCCGTCGTCGATGCGCGCAAGGCCAAGGTGATCGAATTGCGCTTCTTCGGTGGCTTGAGCGTCGAGGAGACGGCCGAAGTCCTGCACCTCTCCACCGACACGATCAAGCGGGACTGGCGCCTGGCCAAGCTCATGCTGCTGCGCGCCCTCGACGGAGAGCCCCTTGAACGCCGCTGACCGTCGGCGCCAGATCGAGGACCTCTGTCATGCGGCCCTGGAGCAGGACCCGATGGCCCGCGCCTCGTTCGTGGCGACGGCGTGCGGGAGCGACGAGGCCTTGCGAGGCGAGGTGGAGGCGCTGCTCGCGCACGCGCAGGCGGCCGAGGGGTTTCTCTCCACGCCGCTAGAGGAACTGGCCGCGCGGGCGCTCACGGACGAGCGCGGCGCATCGCTGCTGGGCCGGTCGCTCGGCCCGTATCACATCCGCGCACATCTGGGGTCAGGCGGCATGGGCGACGTCTATCGGGCGCACGACACGAAGCTCGGGCGCGAGGTGGCGATCAAGTTCTTGCCGCACGCGTTCACGAGGGATCCCGATCGACTGGCCCGGTTCGCGCGCGAGGCGCGGGTGCTCGCCTCGCTGAATCATCCGCACATCGGTGCCATCTACGGATTCGAGGAAGCCGACGGCCTGGGCGGTCTCGTGCTGGAGCTGGTTGAAGGCGAAACATTGGCCGACCGGCTAAGACGCGGGCCAGTTCCGATCGCGGAGGCGCTGACCATCGCAGGGCAGATCGCCGACGCACTGGATGCCGCGCACGAGAAGGGGATCGTTCACCGCGATCTGAAACCGGCGAATGTCAAGATCACGCCCGACGGCGTCGTGAAGGTGCTCGACTTCGGGCTCGCGAAAGTGTACGCCCGCGAGGGCGCGCAATCTGATCTCTCGCAATCACCAACGATCACCGATGGCGGGACGCATGAAGCGGTCATCCTCGGCACGGCCGGCTACATGAGCCCGGAACAGGCGCGCGGGCAGGCCATCGACAAGCGCACGGACGTCTGGGCGTTCGGAAGCGTGCTCTATGAGATGCTCTGCGGACGCGCCGCATTTGCACGCGGAACCGTCACGGACACCCTGGCGGCCATCGTCGAGCGTGACCCGGATTGGCGCGCCTTGCCCGCCGACACGCCGCTATCCATCCAGCGTCTACTCGCGCGCTGTCTCGAGAAGCATCCAAAGCGTCGGCTTCACGACATCGCGGACGCGCGCATCGAGATCGAGGACGCGCAAGACCGCCCAAGCGCTGCCATGGTCGAGATGAGTGCGACCGCATCGGCTGCTGTGCAGAGCCGGCCGTTCCCGTCACGCCGCGGCGCACTCTACACGGCCGTGATTCTGGCCGCGCTCGCCACAGGCCTTGCCGTCTGGCAATGGCGCCGTCCAGCCGAGGCGCCGCGCCCGGTCATGCGCTTCCAGATCGATCTGCCTGAACAGATGCGACTCACCGCGGACAACCCTGGGGTCGCGATCTCACCTGATGGCGTACATGTGGCGTACGTGGCGAACGATCGCCTGTACCTGCGCGGGCTGAATGAACCCACCGCCGCAGAAATCTGGCGTACGGATGCGGGAGGCATCAGTGGATCCGCCCGCACTCCCTTCTTCTCGCCGGACGGGCAATGGATCGCGTTCTGGCAGCAGAACAAGTTGCTCAAGGTCGCCGTCTCCGGCGGGAGCGCTGTCACGATCTGCGACACGTTAGTCAGTGTTCCAGTGGGCCCCAGTTGGGAGCCAAACGGCGACATTCTATTCGCAACCCTGGAGACAAGCATCATGCGCGTCCCTGCAACCGGGGGAACACCAGAGCCGGTGATCCCTCTCAAGAAGGGGGAGCGCGCGTCCAATCCACAGACGCTTTCGGGCGGTGAGTGGATTTTCTTCCAGGTCTATACCGGAACCGCCTCAGCCGACCAAGGAGAAGTTGTCGTGCAGTCGCGGGCCACGGGAGAGCGGCGGGTGCTGATCAAGGGTGCCCAAGATGCTCGGTACGTCAGGTCCGGCCACATCGTGTACGGAAGGGGCAATACGCTGCTGGCGCAGGCGTTCAATCCGGATCGACGAACGCTCAGCGGTGGACCAGTGCCGGTGCTCGACGGCGTCGCAAACGTGGACGGCATAGGGTTGAGCGCTCCTTCACTGCAGTTCGCTGTTTCCTCAACTGGCACGATGCTCTATGTGTCGGGATCCGTTGCCGGCGCGACGGCATTGACCAGACTCGTCGTGGTGACGCGAGATGGCAAGAGCTCCCCCCTCATCGAGAATACGGGCATGACGTGGTTTCCACGCTTTTCGCCTGACGGCGCCCGCGTGGCGTATGGGGTCAGCGCTGGCGAAAGCCTCGCCGACCAGGCGGACCTCTGGGTGTTCGATCTCGCGCGGAGCGTGCGCACCCGCGTGACATTCGCCGGCAACAACCGTTTCTTACCCATCTGGACCCGCGATGGCGCCCGCCTCACATTCGCGGACGGCTCGGGAACGACCAATCGCCTTTTGTCGGCACTCGCGGACGGCCGCAGCGGGCTCGAAACACTCTTGGGTGAGGATGTTCGGCGGTTCCCCACGTCCTGGTCGCCGGACGGCCGCACGCTGGCTTTTTATGCCGCCGACAACGCGGCGACACGGGATATTTGGATGTTGCACGTCGACGGCGCCACGCGCACGCCGAAGCCATTCGTCGTCACGCCGTTCGAAGAGAGAGGCGCGATCTTCGCGCCGAGTGGCCGCTGGGTCGCGTATGTCTCGAACAAATCGGGCCGGAACGAAATTCATGCAACTCCGTACCCAGGGCCGGGAAGTGAGGTCACGATGTCGGTTGGCGGCGGCCAGGAACCGGTGTGGGGGCCGGCGGGCCGCGAGCTGTTCTATCGCAACGACGGAAAGCTGCTGGCTGTGCGCGTCGAGGAGAGCGCTGCCTCATTGACCGTTGGAGCGCCAACGCGTGTCTTCGATGACCACTATCGGGTCGACACCAGCAGCGCCCGCGGCGGCAACTCCAATTACGATATCTCGCCAGACGGCCAGCGGTTTGTGATGGTGGAGGAACCCGGACCCGCGAGTGCGCGTGGTGGTGTCTCGCAAACCGCCCGCCTCCATCTGATTCTCAACTGGTTCGAGGAACTGAAGGCGAAAGTGCCGCGGAATTAGCTGCGGAGCTATCTCCACGAACATTCTGGTTTGGCTCGCGCGAGTTCTCGTCATCTGAAGCGGCAAGGGGCCGCTAACGGGCCGGTCGACTCTGATCCCGGAAACGGTTCTGTCAGTCCACTCGAGCGACGTACGGTCACGGGTTCTCCCGGCAGTCGGGTATCCGGAGCTTGGCAATCGGCAACGGATCTCGGTGGGCGGAGGCCGTCTCACAGTCTGGTCGCGCAATGGCCGGGAACTGTTCTTCAGCAGCCTGGACACCCGGCAGATGCTTGCGGTCCAGGTGCAGTCCGGGATGATGCTGGTCGCGGGGCCGCCCAAGGTGTTGTTCGAGATCGCGATGCTGGTGCCACCCCGGTGGCACCCGGACGTACGATGTCGCGCCGGACGGACGGTTCGTGATTATCCGCAATGATCAGGCGGAAGCTGCTGCAGGCTCAGCGCCGCAGATCGTAGTCGTGCAGAACGGGACGGAAGAGCTGAAGCGACTGGTTCCGGTGCAGTGAGATTAGTTGCAGGCTTCAGCTCGCGAAACCCTATCGAGAACGGCACCGAGGGTGTCAGGCGCGCTGTGCAGCGCGCCGACCGCCCCGCGTAACATTGGCAATGGAGCACGTGGGGTGGGACTGCTTCACTTGGTTTGACCGGGCCCCGGTTGGGACTCTCTTGCGGCGGCTCAGACACCGCTTCCCGCTTCCGTTGTTGGGCCAGGATCGCACCCTGAACGCAGCGTTTGTCGCGCCTGGAGTCGGGCTGGAAATGACGGTCGGAATCCCAAAGCTGATCACTCTGGTCGTCGCGCGATGCTGAACCATCATCTCGACGCATCAATCTGGACAGTGTCGAGCAGAGGGGGAACGGTGAGGGGAACAGGGCCCTGCGCGAGGTGTTCCCCCTCACTGCATGGAATTCAGCAGCGTCACCGTTGATGTGACCAACTCCTGGCCATGTAGATGCTCCCTTCCAACTTCCATCAGTAGTGCAGCTTGTGAACGCGCGGTTGGGCGGCGGTCTTTGCCGCCCGCCACAATCCGACGTCGTCGGCGAGGCGGTCGATTGCAGTGTCGTGGCGTGAGCGACCAGGAGTTTTGGCCGCTTTGGCGATCACGCCCGCGGCCACAGCAGAGGTCGCTCACGCCACGTGGTCTCTATCTCCGCCGGAGTCGGAGATTGCGGCATCGCGTTCGAGCAGTGCGGCAGCGTGCGGAGAATCTGCGTCATGTTTCATCGGCCGTCGGGCCTAATTGTGCGGTTCGCATTCGCGCGCTCAAGGCGCTTCGCGTGGCTCCGCCCGCGCTGCGCGCGGCTAACGGCCTTGACCGCGCGTACGCGCGAACCGTACTGCGCAATTATCGACGGCCTTCGGTGGGCGTCCTCGCGTGAGCTTCGCCATCGTCCACGCGGCCAGCCTGTGCATCACAGGTCGTCTGGAGTGAGTCCGGTTTTTCTTGGCGATGCGCGCCAACATACGGGGCCCGATTTCTTCGTCGTCATGAAAGGCAAACACGACATCGGGCCCGTCTGGATGGGAGAGCGTTTTGTGTGAGCCGGACGAACGTTTGGCCGTCCAGCCGATGCGCGACAACGCGGCGAGAACGCGCCGAGCCTTGGTGGCTGGCCAGTTGCTCACGCAGCCTTGAACGTGACGTTCAAGAATTCCGCTGGCGCTTCGCGGTGCTCGAGCCGTTCAGCAATCACGCGCAAAGCCAACGCCTGTACCTTCGCGACGGCTTCATCGCGGTCCTGGCCGTAGCACATGACGCCTGACAAGGCCGGTACCTCGGCCAGCCAACGGCCGTCCTCATCGCGTTCGAGTTCGACGATGAACGTCATGGAGGCCAATGTAGCACCAACTTGCGCCGGCACGAAACAAGTCACTTTGCCTGGCAGAAACCGCTTGACGATGTTTTGAGATGGCGCTATCGTCGAATTCTCTTCGACGGTTGCGTCTCGCAGCCCCCTCCGTATCGACTGATGCGGAGCCCACGAACCGGCGGCGTCAGGTCACGGTTCGTGCTCTTCTCCTCTTCTCCCGACACACTTCATGGTTGCCATTCGCGCGACAGCACGTCCGCGGATCGTGCGATCGATCCGGATCGGCGTCGTGACCTCAGGTCACGGCGCCGGGCCGGCGCCGTGATCCGTCAGTTCCTGGAGGTGCGTCGTGGCATTCACCGTCCACAACGAGGCCAGCAACTTCGATGATGCGAACGTGCACTGGGGTCGCCGTCGCGACCCGCTTCCTGTGCTTGCTCACCGTCGATGAAGCCGCGACGTTGCTACGGACCACACGGCGCGCGATTTACGCGATGATCGAGCGGCATCAGCTGCCGGGCGTCATCCGCATTCGCCGCCGTGTCCTGTTTCGCTCGGACGACCTGCTACACTGGCTGGACCAGAAGCGCGCGCCATCGCCGGAGGAGTAACCGGCGATGAGCGTGACATTACGACCGTATCGACGCGGGGGCTGGGAAGTCGATCTCACGATTCGGCTTCCCGACGGCAATCAGTATCGAGAGCGGAAACGCGCGGCCCGCTTCTCGAAATCGGCGGCGCAGCGATGGGCAGAGGATCGCGAGCGATACCTGCTTCAGCACGGCCCGCCGGCCACACAGAGGGAGGTGCCAACGCTTGGAAGCGTTCGCGCCGAGATTCGTCGACGGTCACGCACGGGCGAACCGTCACAAGCCGAGCGGGATTAACTCCGTCGAATCGATCCTGAAATGGCATCTGATTCCAGCGCTCGGCCCGAAGCGTCTCGCCGATCACCAACGAACAGGTGCAGCGGCTGAAGCTGGCGCTGACAGACCGTGCGCCAAAGACGGTCAACAACGTGCTCACGGTCCTGAGCACGTTGCTCAAGAAGGCGATGGAATGGGGCGAGCTCGAGCGCTTGCCGTGCGTCGTCAAGTTGTTGCCGAATCCCAAGAAGAGCATGGGGTTCCACGACTTCGATCAATACGAGCGGTTGCTGACCGTCGCGCGAAAGCGCGATGTTCAGGCATACCTGATGGTGCTGTTGGGCGGTGATGGCGGCCTGCGACTCGGCGAGATCATCGCGCTGGAGTGGTGCGACGTCGAGCTGAGCGCACGTCGGCTGACCGTGCAGCGGTCCGAATGGCTCGGCCACGTGACGGTGCCGAAGGGCGGACGGTCACGGCAGTTGCCGATGACCCAGAGCCTCACGGCGGCGCTCAAGGCCGCTCGGCATCTACGATCCGATCGGGTCCTGTGTCTCGCGGATGGGGCGCCGATCACGCGCGACCGCGTGATTAAAGCCATCCGCGGCGCCCAGCGCATCGCCGGCATCGAACAGGGCGTGCACATCCTTCGGCACTATTCCGCGTCCCCGACTATGCCGAGCGACGTGGGACACCAGTCGCGCTCAGGCCGAAGTGGCAACTGAAAACGATAGGCGGTCGGGTCACGTACTCGGCATAGTGAGCGTGCCATCTACAGACTGTTGAGGAAACCAAGGAGCCGATCGCCAGGTCGAAATCGTCCGGGCCGGCCATGCAGCGGTGGCGTCCTGGCGAGCGCCTGTTCCTTCATAGCCAGGGTGGCCTCCAGATAGATCTGCGTGGTTTCCACCGATTCGTGCCCGAGCCACAGCGCGATCACGGAGCGGTCGACTCCCGCTCGCAGCAGGTCGAGGGCCATGGTGTGACGCAGGACATGTACAGTGACGTGTTTGTCCTTCAGTGAGGGGCAGACCATGGCCGCGGCCCTGCAATGCTTGACCATCAAATAGTGAACGCCGTCGGGACTGAGTCGTGTCCCCCGGGCGTTCGGGAAGAGCACCCGTCCATCCCCGCGTGGCGGTTCGCGAAGCCAGGTTTTCAGCACGGCCACGGTGGGTTTGGCCAAGGGCGTGCATCGCTCCTTGCGGCCTTTCCCGATGACCCGCACATGCGCGCCCGTGCCCAGCGTCACGCCGTCGCGGGTCAGGCCGGTCATTTCGGAGAGGCGAAGTCCGGTCTGCACCGCCATCAGGAGGAACGCGTGATCGCGCCGGCCGAACCAGGTCCGTTGATCGGGTGCGGCCAGCAGCGCCTCGACCTCCGGCCGTGTGAGTGATCGCACCACGGGCCGCGTCCAGCGCTTGCTCGGAATCGCGAGCACGCGCTGGATCTGTGCGGCGTGCGTGGGCACCTCGAAGGCCGCGTACCGAAAGAACGAGTGGACGGCGGTCAGCCGGAGATTCCGGCTCCGCGCGCTCAGCCCTCGCGTTTTCTCCAACTGCTCGAGAAACGCCACGACCAACGGCGCGTCAATCGTGTCGAACGTCAGGCGTGCCGGCGGCGTGTGGAGTTGCTGGTGGACAAAGGTCAACAACAGCCGGAAGGTGTCGCGATACGAACTGATCGTATGCGGACTCGCCTGACGTTGCTGCATCAGGCGCTCGATGAAGAACCGCTCCAACAGCGGCGCCAGACTGATCCTGATGGTGGTCATGATTGCCCCTCCCACCATCGCTCCAGGCGCGATGTCGCCGCTCGCATCAGCGCGGGCCAGGCGCTGAGATACCAGTACGTATCGCTGACGTGGACGTGACCGAGGTAGGCGGACAGGATCGGCAGCCGCCGTTCGGCGTCGACCCCCGCGCGATACCAGCGCAGCAGCGTCGTCCCCGCGAAGCGATGTCGGAGATCATGTAGACGCGGCCCATAGCGATCGGTGGGGCCGCGCAGCCCGATCTGGCGAGAGAGTGCGTAGAACGTGCGGTGGATCTCGCCGCCATCCAAGCGGTTGCCCCGGTTGGACACGAACAGGTAGGACGAGACCGGGCGCCTCGCCCAATGACGGGCGCGGCGCGCAACGTACTCGGCCAACACGCGGCGCGTCGAGTCATGCAGGGGGATCAGACGGGACTTTCCAAACTTGGCGCCCTGGATCGTCAGCACACCTGCGCGCAGATCCACGTCCGGCAGCGTGAGCTGGCGCGCTTCGCCGAGGCGCAGGCCGGCGACGCTCAGCAGGCCGAACAAACAGTGGTACGTCCATGGCCGCAATCCACCCTTGCCCGGCAGCGCAAGTGCCGCCTGGAGCAAGCGTCGGATCTCCGCGTCCGAGTAGAGATACGGGCGCGCTCGCTTCGGGCGATACGGCAACAGGCCCGACGGGCGGGATCTCCGTCCGGGGATCGGTCGCACTGCGATGCCGCGCAAACCCACGCACGAGACTCAGTCGGTACGCCCACTCCGCCGGTTGCACGCCCCTCGGCTGCTGCGCCCAGGTCAGGGCCAACTGGGTGGTGATGACGGAGGCCCGCTGCTGATCCATGAACGTGACGAAGGCCGGCAACGCCTTGCCGGCCTTGTGCAGCTGGAATCCCAAGCGGCGTCGCAAGACGAGATAGTCCTGCACGGCCTTCCGGAGCGGGGTCATCGCCCACCTCCCGGCCATGGCAACGCCAGTGTGCGTAACGCGTCCACGTCGACCTTGGCGTAGATCTTTGTCGTCTCGGGACTCCGATGCCGTAACAGCTCGCCGATTTCCGTCAATGAGGCCCCGTGACGCAGCATCTGCGTGGCCAAGCCGTGGCGAAATTGGTGCGCGCCCGTGGTGGGGGCACGGAGACCGGCGCGCGCCAGTGCGTCTCGCACGATAGAGTCCACGGCGCTGGCGCCCTTGAAGCCGCACAGGGGCGCACGCGCTCGTAGGAAGACCCGACGGCACGTGCTCGGCGGGCGTCCGTGCCTGAGGTACGCTGCCATCGCTGCGCCGACATCGGCTGGCAAGGGAAGGGCGGCCTGATATCCGCCTTTGCCTCGGACGCTCACCTGGCCCGCGTCCCAGTCGATGTCCTCGAGCTCAAGATGCACCACTTCGCTCGCCCGGAGTCCCAAGCGGGCGAGTACCAGCACGAGGGCGTAATTGCGCCGGCCCACCGCAGTCCGCCGATTGATGGAGGCCAGCAGCTGTCGCACCGTGTCGACGGGAATCGCTCGAGGAATCGACGACATCGACCAGCTGGCCACGGCGGGCACGGCGGCCGCCAAATCGAGGACGATGTCGCCGCGATAGCGCGCATAGTGCAGGAACGATCGCAGCGCGGTCGTCAACTGTTTGGCACGCTGCACGTGCAGGCGCGCGGCTTGGCGCTGGACAAATCGCACGACATCGCCCGCACAGAGGCGTGCGAGCGTGACGCGATCCCGGTCGAACCGATCGGCCAGGAAGTCGTGAACGAACGTCACGTAGTAGGCGATGGTCGCCTCCGCGAGCACGCGCTCGTGGCGCAGGTAGGTTTCGAAGGCTTGGGTCTCGCGATCAACGGGAGCCCGTCCGCCTCGCGGCACCGTCACGGGGGGAATGACTCCCTCGTGGCGCAGCACCTCGAGGAACTGTCTCAACGCCGCCGCATCCCCTCGGTGAAGCTTGACCCGGCGCGCGCGACATCGCAGATACCGGGCGGAATGCTCCGCCGTGATGCGGCGCCGCCAGATCCCCTGGTGCCCGAGCCATTGGCTAAAACACGCGGCGAGGAGCACCTGCCGATGCCGCGACGGCGGCGCGTATCCCTGAGCCCGTGCCCATTCCGCAAACCGTGCAATCTCTGCGGCGAGCGGTCCCTTCGGCGGTTGCGACAGTGCGATGTCGCCATCAACGATGTACGGCATGTCGGCTCCTTCCGCCCTTTCGCAGGGCAATCGAAGGAGCGACTATGCCGACTCACCGTGCGACTACAGGCTGGAGATGAGCGGCGGGACAGAACTACTCGGCAATAGTCGGGGACGCGGAATAGTGCCGCCTATGCCGCAGACGGAATAGGCGGCACACGTTCTGTTCGCATCTGGCCATGAAAGGGGCGCCCGCACGCGCCATCCAGGAGCTGGCCGGCCACGCGGATCTGTCGACGACGCAGCGCTATATGCACCTGAGTCCGGCGGCAACGGAAGACGCGATCCGATTGCTGGACGGACGGCAGACCGGCCTCGATCTCGCGGAAAAATCTGGAGACATTCTGGACACGCGTGGGGCGAGCGCCGGAAGTTAATGGAGAGGAAGAAGTTGTTGGAGCGGGCTACGGGGATCGAACCCGTCTAACTGGCTTGGGAAGCCAGGGCATTACCACTATGCTAAGCCCGCACTCTCAATCGGGTAATCGGGTAACTGGGTAATTCTATTACCCGATTACCCGATTACTCAATCACCCGATTTTATCAACGCGAGGACCTCGTCCCGCTTCTGGGCCATCAGCTCCAGGGTAGTCGCCTCCAGGTTCAGCCGCAGCAGCGGTTCCGTATTCGATGGCCGGACGTTGAAATGCCACTCGGGATACTCGACCGAGATGCCGTCCAGCTTGTACTGCCCGCCATCGGCATATTTCGCCGCGATCTGTTCGAGCTTGGCGGGCACCGCCTCCATCGACTTCAGCTTCGTGTTGATCTCCCCGGAAATGAAGTAGCGCTGGCGCAGGGGGGCGAGCAGTTCGTGCAGGCTTTGTCCTTTTTTCGACATGAGCTCCAGGATCAGGAGCGCCGGGATGAAGCCGTTGTCGGCGTAGAAATTGTCGCGGAAGTAATAGTGCCCGGTGACCTCGCCGCCGAAGATCGCGTTGGTCTCGCGCATCCGGCGCTTGAAGAACGCATGGCCGACGCGGTTCATCAGCGCCTTGCCGCCGTAGCGCTCCACCACGTCCTTCACCGCATGGCTGGCCCGCAGGTCGTAGATGATCGTCGCCCCGGGGTGCTTCAGCAGGAACGCCTCGGCGAGCAGCGCGGTGACGAAGTCGCCGGGCACGAAGTCGCCGGTGCCATCGATGAAGAAGCAGCGATCGGCGTCGCCGTCCCACGCAATCCCGATGTCAGCCTTCTCAGCGATCACCCGCTCGGTGATGTCGCGACGGTTCTCCTCGATGAGCGGGTTCGCCTCGTGATTCGGAAACCGCCCGTCGATCTCGAAGCACAGCCTGGTCGTCCGGCAGGGCAGCGTGTGGAATAGCCTCGGCGCAATCTGGCCCGCCATCCCGCTGCCGCCATCGAGCACGACGTTGAGCGGCCGGATCACGGCCGGATCGATGAACGACAGCACGTGCTCGACGTACGGCACGACACAATTCCGCTCGTGAATGCGGCCGACGGACGGGGCGGGCGGTGGGAGCCGGTCTGTCGCAATCATGTCGCGGATATCGGAAATGCCCGCATCGCCGCTCAGCGGGAACGCGTCGCGCCGCACCATCTTCATTCCGTTGTACTGCTTCGGGTTGTGCGATGCGGTGATCTCGACCCCGCCGTCCAGTTCGTCGCTGGCCACGGCGTAGTAGAGAACGTCGGTCGGGATCATGCCGTAATCGATGACTTCGACGCCCTGTGCGCTCGCGCCGTCGATGAACGCCGCGGCGAGCGCGGGCGACGACAGCCGCATGTCGCGGCCGACGCCGATGTGCTTCGCACCGAGGTAGGTGACGAAGGCGGCGCCAATCGCGCGCGCGGCCTCTTCGTTCACCTCATCCGGGTAGGTGCCGCGGACGTCGTAGGCCTTGAAAATGTCGGGGTTGAGTTTCATAGACGGCTGAAGTCCGTGACGACGGACTTGTCGCCGAGCACGATGCCACCGTCGAGCGTCGCGTTCCGGCCGATGTGGGCCTGGCGGCCGAGAATCGACCCCCGCACGACGGCGTCCTGGCCGATCCGGGCATTGGCCCACAGGATCGACCGTTCGACGGCGGCATGCTCCTCGATGTGGCAGTGCCGGCCGACGACGGTATACGGGCCGATCCGGGCCCCGGCCTTGACGATGGTGCCGGCGTCGATGAACGACGGCCCCTCGATCACGGCCCCTTCCTCGACGCGAGCCTCCGGCGAGATCCACGTCCGCGAAGCGCCGTCGTTGAAGATTGCGGTCTTGAAGCGGCCGTCCATGATGTCGTGGTGGACCTGGGTGTATTTCTCAGGCGTCCCGATGTCGATCCAGTAGCCGCGGTAGACGTAGGCGACGAACGTTTCGCCCCGTTCGATCAGGGAGGGAAAGAAACTGCGCTCGATCGACCACGGCGTGTCGCGGGGAATCCGGTCGAAGGTGTCGGGCTCGAGGACGTAGATCCCGGCGTTGATCGTGTCGCAGGTGATTTCGTCGGGCTTAGGCTTCTCGAGGAAGCGGCGGACGTTGCCGTCCGCGTCGGTCTCGACCAGCCCGTAGGCCGACGGGTTGTCGACCGGCGTGAGCACGATCGTCGCCCGGGCCTTGCGCTCGCGGTGCAGCCGGATCACCGACGCGAGGTCGACCTGCGTCAGCACGTCGCCGTTGAAGACAACGACCGATTCGCGGAGCGACTCGCCTGCATAGCGTACGGCGCCGGCGGTGCCGAGCGGCGCCGGCTCCACGACGTACTTGATCCCGATGCCGGAATCGCTGCCATCGCCGAAGATCTCCTCGATGCGCCGCGGCTGGTAATTGAGGCTCAGCACCACCTGGTCGATCTCCGGCACCTGCTTGAGCAGATCGAGCTGGTAGTGGAGGAACGGTCGCTCGAAGATCGGGACGATCGGCTTCGGGGTGTGAATCGTTAACGGACGCAGGCGCGTGCCCTTGCCGCCTGCCAGAAGAATTGCCTTCATCGTAACGGCCGCCTCCGCACCTCACGCGCTTCGGCGCGCCAAGGCCGATGGTATCATGAGCGTACCGGCGCACATGAACCTCCCGAATGCGCTCACGTTGACGCGGATCTTTCTCGTACCGCTGCTCGTGGTGGTGCTGCTGACGAAGTTCGAGGAACGGATCGTCTTCGGGTGGCGGAAGGAACTGGTGGGCGCCGCGATCTTCGCGCTGGCGTCGTTCACCGACTGGCTCGACGGCTACCTGGCGCGCCGCCGGAAGCAGGTGACGCCGCTCGGCCAGGTCATCGACCCGCTCGCCGACAAGCTGCTCACCTCGGCCGCGTTCCTGTCGCTCGTGCAGATCGGCCTCGCGCCCGCGTGGATGGTGGCCATCATCATCGGCCGCGAGCTCGCCGTCACCGGCCTGCGCAACCTCGCCTACTCGCGCGGCATTGCCATGCCCGCCTCGCCGCTCGGCAAAATCAAGATGGTCGGCCAGGTCGTCACGATCCTGGCGCTGATCCTCGGCGATGTCTACTGGCCCGACCTGCTGGTCATCGGACAGGCGGGGTTATGGGTGGTGGTGGCGATCGCGCTCGTCTCGGGCGTCGACTATTTCGTCCGCTATAACCGCTTGCTCAATCGTCGCGTGACGGATATCTCGGTCGCGCGCGATCGACGGAAGGCGGGATAGATCAGGGCGTCGATTTTCCGGTGTTGGCGGCAGCCGTGGTCTTCAGCTGCTCAATCCGGGCGCGAGCTTCCTGCAGGTGCTCGCTCTGCTCGAACTCGGCGACCAGCTTCTCGAAGTAGGGCAGGGCTTCCGGCCCGTTGCCCATCCTGATCAGCGATTCGCCCAGGAAGAAATACACCGCATCACGTCCCGAGTAGTCGGGATCCTGCTTGAGCAGCGCCCTCCAGCGGTCGATTGCCGCCGGGTACCACTTGATGGTGTAGTAGTAGCGGCCGACCCCGAACTCGTGTTCGCCGAAACGATCGCGCGATTCTCGCAGACGCGTCTCCGCTTCGGGCCGTAGCTTGCTGTTCGGGTAGCGGGTGAGGAACGCCTCGAGCGACGTAATCGTCGCGCGCGTTTCAGTCTGGTCGCGCCCCGCACTGCGCATCTGCCGATGATGCGTCATGCCGACCTTGTACTGCGCGTAGTCGGCGCGCGGATGAGTCGGATAGAACGCGAGGAACTCCTGGAACTCGTTGAGCGCGAGCACGAGGGCTTCTGGCGTGCCTTCCCCGAGATACGTGTCGCCGACGCCGAGCTTCGCGTCCGGCCGGTACGGGCTCTGCGTGTAGGTCTCGGTGACCACCTTGAAGAACTCGCGGGCGGTCAGCCACTTCTTCTCGCTGAGCGACTCGGTGCCGCGCTCGAACAGCCACTGGTCCGGCTGGAGCGTTCCCGGCGGAACGGTGTTGCGAACGGTCGGCGCACAAGCCGACGC
The DNA here is from genome assembly GCA_963825245.1 of uncultured Acidobacteriota bacterium. Lineage (GTDB taxonomy): Bacteria > Acidobacteriota > Vicinamibacteria > Vicinamibacterales > CAVVIG01 > CAVREM01. The sequence continues at coordinate 690,610 of CAWGSJ010000001.1, read as the reverse complement.
AATCGCCGCGGCGACGACGACCGCACCCGCGAGTTTCAACGTTTTTCCGATCACGATGTGAGTGCTTCCGACAACCATCTGAACTCGGCGGTCAGCCCTTGCTCGAGCCCGACGGCCGGCAGATAACCGAGTTCGGCTCGCGCCAGCGTAGTGTCGGCAAACGTATGGCGCATGTCGCCCTTTTGCGCCGGGTCGACCACGACATGGAGGCGCTTGCCTGACACGCGGCCGATCATCTCGAGAACCTCATTCACCGAGACGCGCGAACCGCCTCCAATATTGTACACACGGCCGGGAGTTCCCTGCTGAGCAGCTAAAACTGTCGCCGCCACCGCATCCGCCACGAATGTGAAGTCGCGCGTCTGCTCCCCGTCGCCGAAGACGGTGATCGGCCGATCGGTGATCGCCGCCGCCAGGAACCGGTGGAAACCCATATCCGGCCGCTGGCGGGGGCCGTAGACCGTGAAGTAGCGCAGGGCCACGGCAGGAACGCCATGATTGACGAAGTACAGGTGGCACAGCTGTTCAGCCGAAAGCTTGGTGACGCCGTACGGCGACACCGGCTGCGGCAGCGCGTCCTCCCGCATCGGAATCGCAACCGCGTCGCCGTAGACCGACGAGCTCGACGCATAGACCAGCCGCTGGATTCCCGACCCGACGAGGGCCTCGAGCAGCAGTTGCGTGGCCTCGATGTTGTTGGTCGTATAGGTCGAAAAATCCCGCCCCCAGCTCTTTCTGACGCCTGCTTGAGCCGCGAGATGGAACACATGGGTCCGGTCCGACACGAGACGGCGCAGGTCCGCGGCGGCGATCGTTGTTTCGACGAACTGGAACGCCGGCTGGCCGCGGAGCGCGGCAAGATTACGCTCCTTGACCGGGCGAGGGTAGTAGTCCGTAAAGCAGTCGATCCCGACGACGTCGGCGCCGTCGGCCACGAGCCGCTCCGCGAGCGTCGACCCGATGAACCCGGCGACGCCGGTGACCAGCGCCTTCATCATTCAAACGCCTGCCTGGCACGGGCCGGCAGCCGGGCTGGCTTGCCACTGCGGTCGAGCGAAGCGTGAACGGTATGTCCTTCAGCGAGAGTCGCTGCGTCGACCGGGCGCACGATGCGGTAGTCGAACCGCACACGCACCGGCGACAGCAGCACCCCCGTCGTCTGAACCTCGAGCTCGTCGTCGTACAACGCCGGCCGCTGGTACTCGCAGACGGCCTCGACGACCGGCAGTGCGAAGCCTTCGCCCTCCATCTCGCGATAGCTCCAGCCGCGCTCCCGCAGCAGGTCGGTGCGGCCCACCTCGAACCACACGAAGTAATTGGCGTAATAAACCACGCCCATCTTGTCGGTTTCGGCGTAGCGCACGCGAACTTTCGAGATCGAGACCGGGGAGGTCAACGTGACGCCGCTGGCACGGCACCCGACGCCACTGCCTTGAGATCGCGGGTCGCGCGCTCGGGATCGGGCGAGTGAAAGATGGCCGCACCTGCGACGAGAATCCTCGCGCCGGCGGCGACGACCCGCGGGGCGGTCTGGACATCGATGCCGCCGTCGATCTCGATCGGGGCCGCCTGGTTGCCGGCGAGATCGAGGACGCGGCGAACCTCGCGAACCTTGGTCTCGCTTCGCGGGATGAACGTCTGACCGCCGAACCCCGGATTGACCGACATCACGAGCACGAAATCGACGTCGCCGGCAATCGCCTCGAGCGATCCAGCCGGTGTGGACGGGTTGAGGACGACGCCTGCCTTCGCGCCGAGCGCCTTGATCGCATGCACGGTTCGATGCAGGTGGGGCAGCACCTCCACGTGCACCGAGATCATCGCGGCGCCTGCTTCGGCGAACGCCTTCAGGTAGCGATCGGGCTCCTCGATCATCAGGTGCACGTCGAGCGGGACACGCGCGACTCGCTTGAGCGAGCGCACCACGGGTGGGCCGATCGTGATGTTCGGCACGAAATGACCGTCCATCACGTCGACGTGAATGAGGTCGGCGCCGCCGCGCTCCGCCGCCGCGACCGCCTCGCCGAGCGCGGCGAAGTCGGCCGAAAGGATGGACGGAGCGATCTGCACGGTCATCGGCTGACCTCGATCGAGATCGGTTCGCCCGGCGCAATTTCGAAACCGGCCTGCGGATTCTGGCGCAGCACGACTCCCGCCGCGACCCCGGGATAAGGCATTGAGCCGACGACGGCGACCCGGAAGCCGTGCCGGCGCAGGATCTCGGACGCGCGGTCGCCGTTCACGCCGATAAGGTCCGGCATCACGTAACCGGCGCCGGACTCAGGACGGCTGATGAGGAGCGCGACGCGCTCGGCAGGGGTCTTCGCTTCCGGGTCCTGGGCGACCACCACGTCCGGCGCGTAGGTCTGCGTGCGGATCTCAGAAACGGCCGCCAACAGCCAGGCCGTCCTGCAGCAGCCGTTGCTCGGCCGCGCGCTCCGTTTGACCGGTGACCGACGGAACGGCCATCGCACGCGGACCCGCGCTCAGCCACACCTTGACGCTGCGCTGGCTCCGCAACGTTGCGCCGGCCGCTGGCTCCTGGGCGACGACGCGCCCGGCTGCAATCTTTGGATCGACCCGCCGCGTGTCGTCCAGCTTGAGGCTGAGACCCGCCAGCGCCATCGTCTCGCTCGCTTCTGTCGCGGTTCGATTGACCACGTCCGGGCACCTGGACCTCGCGCGATCGGAGCGCAAAGCGCATCGAGGCGGCCGCAAAGAGGATGTAGGTCACGAGCAGGGCGACGCCGAGCAGGACAAGCTTGCCCGCGCCCCACACGCGTTTTCTGAGGGCCATGAACGGGCGAGATCGGTACTACAGCGTCGTCAGGCCTGCCGTACCATCACCGCGCCGAAGAACCCTTCGAGGCCATGGCGGTGAGGCTCCGTCCGCAGGTGTCCGCGCTGGTCGACGATTTCGGGCGGCAGCGCCGGGTGTGCCTCGCGCGCATCGAAGGGAACGAAGCCTGGGATGCCCGACAGAAATGCTGCGACAACCTCTTCGTTCTCCTCCGGTTCGCTCGAGCAGGTCGCGTAGACGAGCCTGCCGCCTGGCACAACGACGGCCGCGGCGTGACGCAGCATCCCGAGCTGCGCACCGGCCAACGCCGGCAGGTCTTCCTCGCGCCGGTGCCAGCGAATGTCTGGATCGCGCCGAAGCGTCCCCAGGCCCGAGCACGGCGCGTCGACGACGACGCAGTCGAACCGATCGGAGAAGGGAAGAGGGCGCGAGAGATCGGCCTGGACGAGCGCCACGTTGGCCGCGCCGGTTGCCGCCACGGTCCGCTGTAGCAGCGCCATGCGACGATCCCGGACATCGCACGCCACCACGAGCGCGGAGCGATCGGCGCTCGCGAACGCCGTCGTTTTCCCGCCGGGCGCCGCACACGTGTCGAGTACCCGGCGCCCCGGGACGGCCCCGGCAAGAAGGGCAACGAGCTGCGACGCCTCGTCCTGGACCACGAACCAGCCAGCCTCGGATCCGGGATCGCGAAGCGGCTGACCCTCTGCCACGACGAGCGCATCGGGGGCGAAGCGGCTGCGCTCGACGACGACGTCCCGCTCGCGAAGGCGGCGCGTCAGCTCCTCCGGCGACATGCGAATCCGGTTGGTTCGGAGGGTGAGTGGGGCGGCCGCATTGTCGAAACGCATCCAGGCCTCCACGGCGTCGAACCCGAGGCGATCGTACCAGCGTGCGGCGAGCCAGCCCGGATGCGAGAGCGTGGTGGCGAGGTACTCGAGGGCGTCTGCCCGATTGGCCGGATCCGCGGGTCGCGGGGGCAGCGGGCAGGTCATTCCGGCGCCGCGACACGGTCCGCAGCACGGCGTTGACGAAACCCGTCGCGCTCCGTTTGCCCGCCCGTCGCGCGAGGTCCACCGCATCGTCGACGACCGCCGACGCGGGCACCCGTGTCAGATGCAGCAACTGGTACGTGCTCAACCGCAGGATCTCGACAACCTCCGGCGTCGAGGCGGCGGATCGGACGCTTCGCGAACGACTCGATGATGCAATCGAGCGTGGCCCTCCACCGTTGAACGCCTGTCGCGATTTCGGCGGCGAGCGCGCGATCGCGGTCATCGGCAAGCGAGGTTCTGGCTCGCGCAATTGCGGAGGGCAAATCAGACCGGCCGGCAGAAATCGCGAGGAGGATGTCGTAGGCGGCAAGGCGCGCCGGCGCGATCATGGCACCACGGACAGTCGGCGGCCAGCCGGCACCGGATGGCCGGCAAGAAAATCCCGCGTCCGCATCGGCTTCTTTCCTTCGACCTGGAGCTCGACGATCCGGAGGACACCCCGTCCGGTCGCGACATCCAGGTCGTCGCCCCGCGCCGACACGATCGTCCCGTGCGGCTCGTGGCTCGACTGCGCGGCGAGATGTGACCGCAGGAGGATCAGCCGCTTGCCGTCGAGAAACGTCTCGGCATGCGGCCACGGATACAGGCCGCGAATCTGGTCATGCAATTCCTTCGCGGGCCGGGACCAATCGATGGGACTGTCGTCCTTCGTGAGGCGCGGCGCGTAGGTCGCCTCGGCCTCGTTCTGGGGCTCCTCGGGGACGCCGTCAGCGGCAAGCCGATCCACGGCTTCGATCAGGAGCCTGGCGCCCAGTTGTGCGAGATCCCGTTCGACGTCGACGCTCGTCTCGTCGTCGCCGATCGCGCGGCGCGCGGCCGCCAGCATCGGACCGGCGTCGAGCGCCTTGACGACGCGCATGATCGTCACGCCGGTTTCGCGCTCCCCGGCCATGACCGCGCGATGGACCGGCGCCGCGCCGCGGTAGCGGGGCAGGAGCGAGGCGTGCACGTTGATCATCCCGAGCCGCGGGATCGCCAGGACCGCGTCGGTGAGAATGCGTCCGTACGCGGCGACAACGCCGAGATCGGCGTCGAACGCCGTCAGCGTCGGCAAGAAATTCCGGCGCCTTCAGCCCGGCGGGCTGAAGAATCGTCAGGCCGGCTTCACGTGCGCGGATCTTGACCGGCGCATCGCTCGTGCGATGGCCCCGCCCGCGCGGCCGATCGGGCTGCGTGACGACGCCCGCCACCTGGTGCCGCGAGGCGAGGAGCGCGTCGAGCGTCGGCACGGCAAAGGCCGGCGTGCCGAAGAACACGATGCGAAGCGAGCGGGGCGTCACCACTTGCCGGAGCGCGCCAGCTTGCGGATCTTCTTGACGATGAGGTCGCGCTTGATCCCGCGCAGGCGATCGACGAAGAGCGTGCCGTCGAGGTGATCCATCTCGTGCTGGAAGGCGCGCGCCAGCAGGCCGGTTCCTTCGCGCTGCAGCTCCTCGCCGGATCGATCCAGGCCCTTGACCACGGCCCGCTCCGGCCGCACGACCGTCGCGTTGAACCCCGGCACGCTCAGACAGCCTTCCTCCTCGAGCTGCATCCCGTCGCGTTCGACGAACTCGGGGTTGATCATCACGATGAGATCAGCGGGATTGCGGCCGATCGACACGTCGATCACGAAAATCCTGGCACGGCACGCCGACCTGGGGAGCCGCCAGCCCGATGCCTGGCGCCGCGTACATCGTCTCGATCATGTCCTCGATCAGCCGATCGACCTCGGTGGTCATGGCGTCGACCCGGCGGGCCGGCTCGTGCAGGACCTTATCGCCGTACTTGAGGATCGGACGAATCATCAGCGCGCCGAGCCAAAATCACGCACGGAAACACGAAACCACGAAGGACAGTCTTTTTCGAGTTTTCGTGGTTCCGTGCTCGTGGTTCATTCCGAGTGAGTCGATGGTCACGTCGCTCTTTGAAATCGAGCGGCGGTGCGGTCGCAATAGGCGCGCCAGTTCGCCAGGAGTTCCTCCAGGGAATCGCCACCGAACTTTTCGAGGAGCGCGTCCGCCAGGACGATGGCCACCATGGCTTCTCCGACGACGGCAGCCGCCGGCACCGCGCAGACGTCGCTGCGCTCGATCGTCGCCGGACTGATCGCCATCGTCGCCAGGTCCACGGAACGGAGCGGCTTCATGAGCGTCGCGATCGGTTTCATGTACGCCGTGACGCGCAGATCCTCGCCGTTCGTGATGCCGCCTTCGAGGCCGCCGGCGTTGTTCGTCGGGCGCGACACGCCGACGGAGGTTGGGCGCCGACGGGGGCAGAATCTCGTCATGGATGCGCGAGCCTGGGAGCGTGGCGACCGCCGGCCCGCGGCCGATGCCGACGGCCTTGATCGCCTGGATCGACATCAGCGCCTGCGCCAGGCGGCCGTCGAGCTTACGATCCCACTGGACATGGCTGCCGAGCCCGGGCGGCACGCCATGAACGATGACCTCGAACGCGCCGCCCATCGTGTCGCCGGCCTCGCGCGCCTTGTCGATCTCGGCGATCATCCGCCGCTCCAGTTCGGCGTCAACGCAGTGCAGCGCCGACTCGTCGCTAATCGCCTGCGCATTCGCGAACGTGACGGCGAGCGGATCCGCAATCGACAGCAGAGCCAATACAGAACACGTGGCTGACGATCTCGGCCTCGACCTGCCGCAGCAACTGTCGGGCGATGGCGCCGACGGCGACCCGTGCGGCCGTTTCGCGTGCGCTGGCGCGCTCGAGGACGTTCCGGATGTCGTCGTGCCCGTACTTGACGACGCCCGCGAGGTCGGCGTGGCCGGGGCGGGGACGCGTCACGACCGGGCGATCGACGCCGGCGATCTCGGCTGACGGCTGCGCTCTCGACCGACATGGTCCGCTGCCAGTTTTCCCAGTCCTTGTTCGGAATCAGCAGGCGCGATCGGACCGCCGGTCGTGGCGCCATGGCGAACGCCGCTCAGCACCTGTGCGCGATCCGACTCGATGGCCATGCGCCGACCGCGGCCGTAGCCGGTCTGGCGGCGGCGGAGCTGAGTGGTGATCGCGTCGAAATCGAGCGCGAGGCCCGCCGGCATCCCTTCGAGAATTGTGACGAGCGCCTGGCCGTGCGACTCGCCGGCGGTGAGGAAGCGCAGCATCAGAGTCGTTTCATTCTATCTATAATGCGGCCTGCGCAGTGTAGGGCGGACCGTCAGGTTTCGCGCAGGGTAGACGCTATCTCACAAACGAGATGATCTGCGTCGCGAGCGAGCGCGCGAGCCGCCTTCGCGCTTGAAACGCTAGCGCGCTACGGCGGCCAAGGCGAGCGGCCGGACTTGAAACGATCTCGCGCTTGCCCGCCGGAGCCTTGGCGAAGGCGGGAGAGAGCGTGTCGGGGAGTCCGAAGGGCGAAGCCCCTCGGGTAAGACGGATATCAGCTGCGCGTTCGAATGCGCGTCGCCGTCTGGGGCCGGCGCCGGGTCTGCAGGACAGCCGGCCATTGGAACGATCGCTGCCAGGCCTGGAACCGCGTCACCGCCCCCTGCAGCGCACGGGCTCGATCGACACGGCGGTCGGAAGGAAGCGACACGACTGGGTTTTTCATCCGGTCAACCTCCTGGCCCCCCTTATCGACGCCGAGGGTCGGGTACGTTAGTCAGGCACTTACCTGACCCCGTAAGAAATTGGCAGGCGCCGGACCGCCAGCACCTCGAGAATCTGCACTGCGCCAGACAGACCACGCCAGAATTCGAGTGATTTTCAAGGGCCGCCATCTTGCACCACGGCCACCCGGAGGGCGGTGCCGTGCAGCTGTTCGCGGACCGATTCGTCATCACCGGCGGCGCGGAACGGGAGCATCGCGCGATCGACCTCTCGACCGGGGCGGCAGTCGTCGTGCTCACGTCGAGTGCAGGTGGAGCGTCTGACCAGGTGCGATGGTCTGTCAGGTGCGATCGGTTCTTCCGCCTGCGGCATCGCTCCATCGCACGACTCGTCGACTACGGGCTCGTCGGACAGGCGATGCGCTTCGAGGCGTGGCGCTGCGGCGAACGGTGGCGCGGCAGCCGCCGGGCGGCGGCGGGTGCGCTCGGGCAGGTCACGATCTTTTTGCACGCAATCGGTACCACCGATGGAGCGATATCTCTCGATGACATTCGGACCGATGCAGGACGACCTGTCGTGTTGCCGCGAAGCACGACCGGTTACGAGGGCGGCACCGGAGGCCCAGCCGATGACCTGTCGTCGTGCGGCATCACGATCGTCGAGCGGCCCTCGATCACAGCCGTTGCCGAGATCCTGGCGTCCGCAAATGGACCTGCGCTGCCGGCAGTCATGCTGAGCGCGGTCGCCGGCGCGGGCAGCTCGGTGGCGATCCATCAGCTCGCGCGCGTCGCCCGGCTTCAAGGTTTCGTTCCGATGGCGCTTCAGCTCGACGCCCTTCGTCCAATCGAGCTCGTCGACGATCGCTCACTCTGCATGATCGATCGTCTCGGCGGAATCAGAGCCTGGCGATCTCTCCTCGATCGCCTGCTGATCAGTCCAAGGCCGCACATGCTCCTCTCGGTCGGGGCGCACACCTTGCCGAAGGTGCGCTGCCTCCACCTTGAACGCGTGCCCGAGGAATCGTTGATGCTGGCCATCACACCACCCGTCGAATCGACGACGCTGCGGAGAACAATCAAGCGGGCGGCGAAGCGGGCCGATGGCCTGCCCGCCCGGTTTGCGGAACTGCTCTGGGGAGTCGGAGCTCCGGCGACCCCGGCTCTCATCAAGGGCACCGCGATCGCCGCGGAGCGGCCGCCGTCCTATGGCGACGCTTGCGCGAGTCGAGCGTTGGCCGGCCCGGTCGCCGCGCGGAACTGGCCGGCGCCCGCCGACGTGGCCGTCCAGCGCAAGCGGCTAACCGAGGTCATCGAGCTCATCGGGTCTGGCAGACATGCGCCCGGTGAGCGAGGCCTGCGCGCAGTGATCGGCGGCCTGGCGCGCCGGCACGACTGGCGTCATGCGGCTCGCGGACAACTGGCCCTCGGGGCGGCACTCCTCCGGCGCGGCCGCGCGCGGCAGGCGCGCGAAACGCTGGCCGAGGTACGAACCTACGCCGTCCATGGGGAGCAGGATGGGGGAAAGGAAGAAGGGAACGAAGACGTTCTCCTGCAAGCGACGATTCTCACCGGCCACGCCCGGCTGGACGAAGGCCGGCTGGACGAGGCCGAGACCCTGCTGCGCGGATCGATCGCCGCGGCTCGATCCACGGGCGACCTGGCGCTCGCGGCCTCTGCCGGGTCAGCGCTGGCTCGATGCCTCTTCTGGCGCGGGCACTACGGCGAAGCCGATGCCGCGCTCGACGAAATCGGCGCGGCGCCCGATGCCGACACGGCAATCAGCCTGGAGGCTCTCAGGTCGCGCATCGCGATCGGCCGCGGAGACATCGGCGCGGGGATGTCTCACGCGTCGTCCGCCTGGGACCGTGCCGAGCGACATGGCCAACCCGTGGCCATCGCCCGCGCAATGTACGCCGTGGCGTTTGCACATCTGGCGGCTGGCGATCTGCGGGGCGTCGAGCGCGACGTGTTGCCCTGCATCAAGGCCGCGCGAACGGCGCACGATCCTCTGCGCGCGCTCAAGGCTCGGCTTCTCGGGGCTGAAGCGGCCCGCCGCGCCGGGGCTGGTGGTGCCGCGGAGCGGCTCGTTTCGCTCGTGGCCAGGGCGAGCCGCATCGATTTGCCAGCGACGGTGCGCGCACGGCTGGCCCTGCTGTCGGATTTGTCGGCCGGGCTCGACCGGGCGGTCCGGAAGCACGTGACCGGCACTGGCCTGCAGGCGCTCGGCCTGTTCGCTCCCAGCGAGGTACACCAGCGCGTCGCCAGCGCGTACGACGCGGCAATCGACATCCTGAACCTGTGCCAGGCCGGAGACGACGATGCGGTGGTCCTGGCCGAGATCTGCCGGCGTGTTCGTGCACGGCTCCGCGCCGTCGGGATCGTGGTGTTCGTGCGCGACGGACGCCTGCTGGTCCCGATCGCGGCCGACGGCCATCCGATCGAGCCGGCCATCGCGGAACGGGCGGTCGATGCCCGCCAGGCGATTCCGCCGTGTCAGTACAACGAGCGAATCGAGGGTGGTGTGCCAATTCGGTATGCCGGCGAGACGCTCGGCGCCCTGGCGGCGCGTTGGACGATCGCCGCCCCTCCCGATACGGCGCAGTCCGAAATGGTGCTCACGATGGCCGCGACCGCAGCAGCGGCTGCTGTCTCGGCGGCTATCGCGCGGCGCCGAGCCGCTTCGGCGACGGGCCTCGCAGAGATCCTTGGCGTCAGCAGCGCGACTGCGGACACTCGCGCCGCGGTCGAGCGGGCCGCCGCCGCACCGTTCACGGTCCTGGTCGAAGGCGAGAGCGGTTCCGGGAAGGAGCTGATCGCGCGCGCCCTGCATCGCCGGAGCGTCCGGCGCGATCGGCCATTCTGCACGCTCAACTGCGCGGCGCTGCCCGACGATCTCGTCGACGCCGAGCTCTTCGGCCACAGCCGCGGCGCGTTTACCGGAGCCGTCTCGGAGCGCGCCGGCGTGTTCGAAGACTCGCATCTCGGCACGCTCTTCCTGGACGAGGTCGGCGAGCTCGCGCCGCGGGCCCAGGCCAAGGTACTGCGAACACTGCAAGACGGCGAAGTGCGCCGCGTCGGCGAAAACACCTCCCGCCGCGTCGACGTCCGGCTCGTCGCCGCGACCAACCGCGATCTCAGGCAGGAGGTCTCGGCCGGCCGGTTCCGGCTCGACCTGATGTACCGACTCGACGTGATTCGCATCACCGTGCCGCCGCTGCGCGACCGTCGCGACGACATTCCGTTGCTGGTGGAGCATTTCTGGCACGCTGCCACGGAGCGCGTCGGATCCCGCGCGGTCCTGTCTGCGCAGACCATCGGTGCGCTCGCGCGCTACGACTGGCCGGGCAACGTCCGCGAGCTGCAGAATGTCCTGGCGGCTCTTGCCGTCCGCGCTCCCAGGCGCGGCGTCGTGCCACCGACCGCACTGCCGCCGGCGTTTGGTGCGTCCACGGCAACAGGCGGCTGGCGGCTCGGCGATGCGCGCCGCACGTTTGAAGAGCGCTTCATCCGCGCCGCGCTCGCGCGCACGGGCGGACATCGCGCGCGAGCCGCCGAGGAGCTCGGCCTGTCGCGCCAGGGTCTGGCAAAACTGATGTCCCGGCTCCAGATCACGGGATAGAGCGTTGTAGTGCGGACCTTTAGGTCCGCCTGACGGCCGTAGTGCGGACCTTTAGGTCCGCTTGGCAGCAGGTCAGCGCCTGAACCGTTCGAGCATGAATCGATAGAAATCGCCGTCGAAGTCCTCAGGCGTGATGCCAAACGCCGTCTCGTACGGATAAGCGCTATCGGCCGGCGGATCCGCCAGGAGCGCCGCCCGCATCGCGAGCACAAAGCGACGGATCCCGGCCTGCCCGTACTCCTGGTCCATGAAGTCGAAGATGGCGTGCCCGAGATGCCGCATTTGGTCATCGACTGCCGCCAGCGATGGACTGACCTGGCTCGGCAGCAAACCGCTGGCCACTGCGTCGCGCGCCGCCTGCTCGCCTTCGGTGGTCCAAACGCCGGCTTTGTGAAGCGCAAGGCCCTCGGTGAGCCACGGCGGTGCGCCGCCGATCGGGCGCGACGTAGGAACGATGTCGAACATAAACATGTGCGTCATCTCGTGCGCCATGAGCGACGGGTTCTGTTCGAACGCATCGAGCGGCACCAGCATGCGGGGGAGCGGCTTGTCCAATTCAGGACTCCGGTGGAACAACCCGTCGACGGCGACGAACCCGTTCGCGGCGGCGATGGACTGGAATTCGGAGGGCGCCAGCGCAACTACGGGGACCCTGAAACCAAGTTCGTGCCGCATCACGCTTCTGAGCTCTGCGTACGCAACCTCGGTGGCGGTCGCAATCTGCTCGACGACTGCATCATCGCCGGGACGGTAGTAAATGTCCGCGTGATCGGTTCCTAGGATGTGCCACTCGAACTGATTCGCCGCAAGCGCTTGCGACGTGCCCTGCGCCGATGGCTGTCGATCGAAGTACACGCCGTTAACAGCAACGAGTCCCAGCACCAGGCCCACAGCAAGAGCGGGACTCGACAACCGGTCCGGCTTGTCGTTCTTCAACCCGAGAACGCGCCTGACGCGACTGGCCATCAACCCGCCGGTGGCGGCCGGCGCGACGAGCGGCCGATCATGGCGGCCCGCCTCGAGTCGAACCAGGGCATCGGCATAGAGCCCCCGGTCGCCGCAGATGGCCAGCGCCGCGTCGTCGCACGCGTGCTCGCGTTCGGCGCGGATGCGGGCCGAGATCCACCAGACAGCGGGATGGTAGAAGAGCAGAGTCTCGGCGATCGTCTGAACGAGGTTGACCACGAAGTCGGCGCGGCGGATGTGTGCCAGCTCATGAGCGAGAATCGCCTCCACCTGCGCGGGGCTCAGGCTCGCGAGCGCTGCGACCGGCAGGAGAATCACCGGTTTCAGCCATCCGAGCACCGCGGGCACATCGATCAGCGTCGTCTCGACGACGTGGACGGCGGTTCGCACATGAAGGCGCGCTGCCAGTCGATCGGCGGCGTGCTGCCACGCCGACGCATCCGTCGCAAGCGCCAGTCTCTGCAGCGTCCGGATTCGCCTCCAGCCGGCCGCCATGCGGATCGTCAGCACCGCGACGCCGCCGGCCCAGAACCACGCGATCAGCGTCAACAAACTCGAGAGTTCGGGCGAGCCGCCCGATTGCACGCGCATGAATCGGAGGACCGCCGGTCCGCTCTTCGGCGCATCCCCCGAAGCGCTCTGCGATCCACTGGCGCTCCCGGACGCGCTCTCACCGGCGATAGGCATGGGTGAGCCGCCACTCGCCACGACGTAGCCGGTCACGACCGGGCACACGAGCATGGCGGCCAGCGCCGCACACGCCAGCCCGTACCGGACGGTTGGCGTCCGGCGCCGCGCGAGCCAAAGCGCCGCCGCGGCCGCAAGGGCGACGAGACTGCATTGCCAGATGAAGTGGAGGAGGGCAAGACCGGCGATCTCCGTGGGGGTCATCGATTTCCTCCGCGATGCTCGTCAACGAGCTTTCGCATCTCGGCCAGTTCTTCCTGCGACACTCTGCCGGTTTCCAGGGCGCACATCATCAGCTTCACGGCGGATCCGCCGAACACCCGATCGAGAAGGTCGCCCACGATCTGGCTCTCGGCCGCGCGCGCGGCCGTTCGCGCCGCAAACACATGACTGCGGGCCGACTGATCGCGCCACACGAATCGCCGCTCGGTCATGACCTGGAGCTGCTTCAGGACGGTGGTGTAGGAGTCTTCCCGTCCCAGGTCGCGGGCGATCTCGCGAACGGTGCAGGGCCCGCGCGTCCACAGCACCCGCAGGATCTGCAGCTCGGCGCGCGTCGGGCGGCGTACGGAGCGCTTCATCGCGGCGGATCGTATCTACGATCGTCGTCGTACGTCAATACGATTTATGTCGTACATTCGGCCCTGGCGATCGTGAGCAGGTCTCTGCCGCGCCGAAGCTACCCTCATTGCCAGGCGGTCGTGTCGCTCTACCGTTCTGGCGGCGAGGGAACAGGTCGTGCATTCCCTCAGGATGATCGGAGGAATGCATGAGGTGGCGGGCGTTGAACTCGACAATGGCGGCGATGCTTCTACTCGCGGCGACGGTCGTCGCGGCCGACGACGATATCAAGCTATCGGGTTGCCTGGTTCGAGGACACGATGGAGAGGGTTACCTGCTGACGAACGTGCCGGGCGAGGCGGCCTGGCAACGTGCGGCCGACGCGACGGTCCTGCCGGGACCGGTGGGCACGTCCGGAACGGTCTCGAGCATTCTCTACTGGCTCGGAAAGAAAGACGGACTCGACGATCACGTCGGTCACCACGTCGAGATCGAAGGGAAGGTCCTGGGCAACCTCCAGGACGGCCAGATCAAGGTGCAGCCCAGGGATCAGTGGACCGAAGTGGAAGTCGAGAGCGCCGGCAAGTCCCTGAAGGCACGGGTGCCCCGGTCGGTGCTGATCATCCCGGCGAAGAAGGGCGATCAAAAGTTGGACGTCCTCGTTCGGCGCGTCGAGCCACAGCGCCTGCGGATGCTCGCGGCTGTCTGCGGACGTTGACGCCTTTTATGCTCTAATGGCGCGCGTATGCGCGCGATCGCCGCTGTTCTCCTGTCGGCCGCCGTCCTGGCGGCCAGCCAGCAGCCGAAACGCACGCCCGACATCCATTTCGTCCCCACGCCTGAGGAAGTCGTTGAGGCGATGCTGCGGCTCGCCGAGGTCGACAAGAACGACGTCGTCTACGACCTCGGGTCGGGGGACGGCCGGATTCCGATCACGGCGGCACGCCGCTTTGGCGCGCGGGGCGTCGGGATCGACCTGGACCCGAAGCTCGTCGCCCAAGCGACGCGCAGCGCGCAGGAGGCCGGTGTCGCCGATCGAGTCCGCTTCATCGAAGGCGATATATTCGAGGCCGACATTTCGGCGGCCACCGTCGTCACGCTGTACCTCCTGACCTCGATCAACGAACGCCTCCAGCCCAAGTTATTGAAGGAGCTGCGCCCTGGCACGCGCGTCGTGTCGCATCAATTCCGCATGGGCGACTGGCAGCCCGACCGGGAAATCGTTGTCGACTACCGGGCAGTGTTTCTCTGGAGGGTCCCGAAGCGTTGACACGCTTCATCGCGCGGCGTTTGCTGCTGACCGTCCCTGTTCTCGCTGGCGTCGCAACGCTCGTCTTCTCCTTGATTCATCTCGTGCCCGGCGATCCTGTGCAGGCGATGCTCGGCGAGAGCGCCTCGCGCGAGGATGTCGTCGATCTCCGCCACCGGCTCGGTTTGGACAGGCCGCTGTACGTCCAGTACGCGGCGTTCCTGCGTGGGGCAGTGACCGGCGATCTGGGTCGCTCCTTGAGGACCGAACAGAGCGTCACACGAGCGATTGGGGAGCGCATGCCGGCGACCATCGAGCTGGCGTTCGCGGCAATGTTCTTCGCCGTCGTGGTGGCCGTGCCGCTCGGGATCGTCGCGGCCGTTCGGGCCGGCACCGCGGTGGACCACGGCGCCACGATGCTCTCCCTGATCGGCATTTCGCTGCCCGGGTTCTGGCTCGGTCCGAGCCTCGCCATCGTGTTTGCGGTGACGCTCGGGTGGCTGCCGGTTTCGGGACGGGGGACGCCGGCGCACCTCGTGCTGCCCGCGATCACGCTCGGGGCGCCGCTGGCGGCGGTCCTCGCCCGCATGACCCGCGCGAGCGTGCTCGAGGAGCTGCGCGAGCTGTACGTGCTGGCGGCGCGCGC
The DNA here is from genome assembly GCA_963825245.1 of uncultured Acidobacteriota bacterium. GTDB lineage: Bacteria > Acidobacteriota > Vicinamibacteria > Vicinamibacterales > CAVVIG01 > CAVREM01. The sequence continues at coordinate 675,482 of CAWGSJ010000001.1, read as the reverse complement.
GCGCGGCGTCTCGCACGGGCGCGCCGTACTCCGCCATGCGTTCAGGAACAGCCTCGTGCCGATCGTGACCGTGCTTGGCCTGCAGTTCGGTGCCGTGCTGACAGGCGCGGTCATCACAGAGACCATCTTTGCCTGGCCCGGTGTCGGCCGGCTGCTCGTCCAGTCGATCTCGTTTCGAGACTATCCACTGGTCCAGGGCTGCATCCTGCTCATCGCCGTGACCTACGTCGCCATGAACCTCGTGACCGACGTGGTGTACGGCCTGCTCGATCCGCGCATCCGCTATGAGTGAACGGCGGTGTTGAGGACTGGGATCTCTATCGTGGCGATCGGATTGCTGGCCGCGGCGATCGGCCCCTGGCTCGTGCCGTTCGATCCGGCGGCCCAGGAACTGGCGCTCAGGCTCGAGGCCCCCACGGCGCTGCATCCGCTCGGCCTCGACGAGCTCGGCCGCGACGTGCTGGCGCGCATCCTGGCCGGCGCCCGGATTTCGTTCTTTGTCGGGCTGGTCGTCGTCGGCATCTCGGCCGGCGTTGGCACCGCCATCGGCGCGATTGCGGGATACCTCGGGGGCGCCGTCGACGATGTCATCAGCCGGATGATCGATACGCTGCTGGCGTTTCCGGGCCTGCTGCTCGCCATCGCGATCGTGGCAGTGCTGGGACCGAGTCTCGTCAATGTTCTCCTGGCACTGACCCTGATTGGCTGGGTCGGTTATGCGCGTCTCGTTCGGGGCCAGGCATTGCGAGCCCGGGAATTCGAGTACATCCAGGCCGCCCGGGCACTCGGCGCGGGCGCCGTGCGCATTCTGTGGCGTCACATCGTGCCGTCCGCGATGCCAACCGTCGTCGTCCAGGCGACGCTGGGGATGGCTGGCGCCATTGTCGGCGAGGCGTCACTGAGCTTCCTCGGGCTTGGCGTGCAGCCGCCGACGCCCACTTTGGGCTCGATGTTGAACGGTGCCCGCGCGCACCTGCTCGACGCGCCGCACCTGACGATTTTTCCGGGGCTGGCCATCGCTCTGCTCGTCCTCGGTTTCAACTTTCTCGGCGACGGCCTGCGGAATCGGTTGGACCCGAAAAGCTGAGAGCAGCGCCTGCGGCCATGCCGAGCCGAGGATACCAGTAGATCCGAGGGCGAGCATCATCGTAAGAACGCGCTGGGGGTGGGGCCCCAGCGCCAGTGAAAAAATGATGACCACGTCAAAAGCCGACCAATTCCGAGCGTTACACCTGAAACCGGGCATCTTCATCATTCCCAATCCCTGGGATGCCGGGTCCGCCAAGGTCCTGGCCGGGCTTGGATTTCAGGCGCTCGCCACATCCAGCAGTGCCGCGGCGGCAGTGATGGGACGCCGTGACGGGACACTGTCTCGTGACGAAGCCATCGCGCACTCGCGAGCGATCGTCGACGCAGTCGACATCCCGGTTGCCGGGGACCTCGAGAACGGCTTCGGGGATCGGCCGGAGGATGCGGCGGAAACGATCCGGAGGGCGGCCGCTGCTGGTCTCGCCGGCGGCTCGATCGAGGACAGTCCGTCCGACAGGACCGCGCCGGTTTACGACCTCGACCACGCGGCCGCGCGCGTGGAAGCCGCAGCCGCCGCGGCACGTGAAAGCGGTTCCGGGTTCGTCCTGACCGCACGCGCCGAGAACTTCATCCGGGGCCGCCGAGATCTCGCCGATACGATCACGCGGCTGCAGGCGTACGAGCGAGCCGGCGCCGACGTTCTGTTTGCACCAGGCCTTCCTGATCTGGACGCGGTGCGCGCGGTGTGCACCGCGGTCTCGCGGCCAGTCAACTTCATGGCTGGCATTCGCGGAGCGTCATTCACCGTGGCGCAACTCGAGGATGCGGGGGTCAAGCGGATCAGCGTGGCAGGCTCGCTGTATCGCGCCTCCGTGCAGGGACTTCTCGACGCCGCGCGCGAAATCCAGGCGTGCGGAACGTTCGAATACGTCGAGCGCATCGTCACGACGCCGGAGCTCAACAAGTATCTGGGGTGATCTTCAAGCTATTTCACGCGCGTGTCGAGCGCCTGCAGGGCCGCATTTCCCGGATCCTTGTCAAGTCCGCGCGCAATCCAGGAGGCCGCCGTAGCCTGATCGTCGAGGCGCAGAGACAACCGCGCGATGCTGGCCGCGCGCGCGCCGAAGTCGGGCTCGTCGGTCACGAGCGCGCCGTAATCGACGAGAGCCGTCCGTGCGGCCGCTGCATGGTTCAAACGCTCAGCGACGGCGGCATACGTCGCCAGCGCCGAAGGATCGACCGGAAACAGTCGCGTGGCCTGCATGAGCACGCGTTCAGCCGCTTCGATCTGGTTGTCCATCAGCAGCGCGCGGCCGTACGCCCCGAGGATGGTGCTGGTCGCGCCGTCGGTGGCGGCCGCGCGTTCGAGCGCTTCGAGCGCCTTGCCCAGGGCCACCGAATCGCCGCGCGAAACCGCCTGCCGGAGCCAGACCTGCCCGAGAGCACCGTAGATCAGCGGATGATCCGGGGACCGATCGAGCGCGTGGCCGAGCGTCAGCACGGCAACCTCTTCCTGGCCGGCGCGCGCCTGGGCGAGGCCGAGAGCGACCTGCCGTTCCGGGCGCGCCCGATCGAGCACCGCGATGAGCTGTAACTGCTCGAGCTCATCGCCGCGGCGGCCCATCGCCGCGTACAGTTCCGCGAGTTCTTCGCGGGCCGGCACGAGCGCCGGCAGGATGGCGGCCGCTTTCTCCAGCGCGGCCGCGGCCTCGGCCGGCTGCTGCGTGTCACGAAGGCACATGCCGATCAGGTAATGCGCATCGGCGATGTTCTCGTCGAGGCGCACGGCCTCGCGGGCCGCGGCAAGCGCCTGGTCGAGTTGCCCCACGCGGTACCTGGCGACGGCGAGCTTCAACGAGACACGCGCCGACAGGCTGTCAACCGCGAGCCGGCGTTCGTAAATCTCCGCGGACCGCTGGTACCGCCGGCGCTGAAAAAGTACGTCGCCGAGCGCCTCGAGCGGCCGGGTCGCGGACGGGTCGAGGTCGGCAGCGCGGCGGAAGTCGTTGGTGGCCGCCTCGAGCTCGTTGCGGCGCTGGTACGCTTCGCCGCGCCGCAGGTGCCCCAGCATCGAGTCGGGGCGGAGGGCAATCGCACCGCTGTACTTTTCGATTGCGCCGAAGGTCTGGTCGTCTGCCAGGGCGGCGGCCCCCTGGTTCAAGTAGGCCCGGTAATCGCGATCCCGGGCGGCGGCCTGGTAGGCGAGCGCCGCGGCAACGGCTGCCCCCGCGAGGAGCACGGCCACGGCGAACATCCGCTTCATCTGGCCCTATCCTAGCAGGGCGACGGAACTTCCAGGCTGCCCGGGTGTCTAATTTGGGTATAGTGGAAGTTACCCGCTCCGTGGCAGCGGCGACAGGGGACTTCTTAGTGAAGCAGGCCCGCGTTGTAGGTTGGTCCGAAGTCGGCGTCCGCGAAGCATCGCTCGTGCAGCGGTGTGCAGCGGGCGAGGAGACCGCCTGCGCGGAGCTCGTCGCCGAGCATCAACGCATGGTCGTCCAGCTGGCGGTCAACCTGCTGGGCGATCGTGAGGAAGCCCTCGATTTGTCACAGGAAGTCTTCCTGCGCGTCTTCAGGACCATCGGCCGCTTCCGCGGGCAGTCGACCCTTCGCACCTGGATCTACCGCATCGCCATCAATCAGGCAAGAAACCGGCACCGGTTCTGGCGGCGGCGGCACCATGCCGATCAGGTCTCCCTTGATCAGCACGTGGCGACCCATGGCGAGTTCGTTTCCGCGGGGGAGGCCCGGCCCGATCGCATGCTGGCGCAAAAGGAACTCGCGGCGCGTCTGAAGACGGCGCTCGATCACCTCCCGTTCGATCAACGGACGGCGATCGTCCTCCGCGAGATCGACGGGCTCAGCTACGACGAGATCGCGTACTCCCTCGGGGTTGCGGTTGGCACCGTTAAGTCGCGGCTCACGCGCGCGCGCCAGGCGCTGCGCCACGAGCTGCGCGAGGCGAGGGCGGAATGAAGGTCCTGACCTGCGCGGCGACGCGGCGGCGTCTGGACGCCTATCACGACGAGGAGCTCTCGTTCAGCGAGCAGATCGCGGTGAGCGCCCACCTGGATTGGTGTGACACGTGCGCCGCGGCGCTCAACGAGCTCCGGGAGCTCCGCGACGCGCTGCGCCACGCGATGCGCGGGCGTGTCGCGCTGTCCACGATGTCGGTCGAAGAAGATCTCAACCTCCAGGCCACGGTCATCAGCCGGATCAAGGCCGAGGAGCGCCTGTCGTTCGCTGCCTGGGTACAGGAAGCGTTTGCCGACATGCACCTGGTCTATGCCGGGCTGAGCGCGATGGCGGCCGCCATCGCCTGCCTGGCGGTGACGCTCGGGATGATGCGCGCCGCGACCAACGAGCGGCCCGACTCGACGGCGGCGATGGTCCGAACGTTTGCCACCCCGGGGAACAATCTCTATCCGGTCAGCGCCGGTCCTCGCGTGCGAATGCCGCGCGCCCTCGACGAACCGATCTGGGTGACGCCGGCCGACACGGACGCGCATTTCACGCTCTCGCTCATCGTCACGCGCGAGGGGCGCGTCGACAGCCTCGAGGTCCTCAACTCCGCGGGCGGGCGTTGGGTGCCGTCCGACGATGCCGAGGCGAAGGCGGTGGACAGCCTGATTGGAACCGTGTCGCGCGCGCGGTTCGAGCCCGCCAGCATCCTGTTCGAGCCATCGAGCATGACCGGGCTGCCAGTGGCCGTGAACGTTGTGTGGATCGTCGCTCAGACGACGGTCCGCGCCACCAAAGGCCCACTGGACTTGCGCGCTCTCCGCGCCGCTCGCAAGAGAACAGCGTAGCGGTTCTCAGTTTACCGCTCGACCTGACTTGTCACGACGTTATTCATCGAATCGGTCGCGCGAATGGTCAGCCCGCGCGGCCCTAGTGGCCGGTCGAGGGCTACGTCGTACCGCTCCATTCGCGAATCAGCGATGCCATCGGTGGGGAACACCGCTCGCCATTCCTGACCATCGTACGAGCACTCGACCCTGAGGATCGGCGAATGATCATCGGTGACCTCGAAGGTCACCGATGGACGCGATCCGTCCGTGCGGACACTTTGAATCGTGACCTGCGGCGGGGTGTTGTCGACTTCAAACGCGACGCTGTCCATCTCGCCCGCGAGGGCCGTATCGGGAGCGTTCGACGGCGCATCCGATGCAACGATGTTCACGAAGTAGGTGCCGTTCGGCACCGTCGTCGTATCCCACACCAGGATCTCGTCGCGCAAATCCTCCCTCAGGACCCTCCAGGTCGTCTCGCCCTCGCGCCGGTAGCGCACCTCGTACGAGAGATTGTCGCCGTTGTCGTCGTCGGCGCGCCACACCAGCGTCTGCAGCCCTTTCTGATACGTTCGACGGCCGAGCGACGGCGAGCTGGCGCCCTGAGCGGTCATCGCCGCGTTGGTCAGCTTTCGTTCGGGTGTCGTCTGGTTCTCGAACCCGGCCAGATCCGGATCGCCGGTCGAGAAGGGCTTCTGGAACACGATGCCGGACGGATGGACCGTAATCGACTGCACCTCGGGCCGCAGGTTGCGCTGGAGATAGGCAGCGGTCACCGACGTGAGAATCGGCGTCTCGTTCTTGCCATTGAGGACGGCGCGCCACTGCAGGTAACGAGCTTTCGGGCTGACGATCGGCGAACCGTTCCGATCCTTGTACGCCAGCGACCACGCGCTCCACGTGTCGTCGGGCGTGGGTGTATTGCCTGAGCGCGTGGAGATCTCGACGTCGGTGCCGGACGGCATCGAACCCCGCCAGCTGATGGCCCCCCACGCGGCGACCACCTGCGCGTCGCGCGGCTCGGATTCGTAGCTGCCGCGCGGGGCGCGCTGCATACCGACGCGAAAGACCTTGCCGGGATTTGCCGTCGCAAAGTACAGCTGGCCGCGCGAGTCCCTGTGAAAGGCCGTGATCTGCTGCGCGTCGGCACGGGTGAGCAGCGTCGGCTGCGGCGGATTGCCTTCCAGCCGGAACAGCTTGCCCCGGTTGCCGGTCGCAATCATCAACCGGCCTTCGCCATCGAACGTGATGTCGTACGGCGAATCGTCGCGCGACTGCCACAGCTCATCCCAGAGGCCATCGGGCGTGATGCGGTACACCGCTCCGCGCGCGGCTCGGCGATCCTCCCGTGACGTCGTCGCGGCTGATGATCCGCCGCCGGACACGTCGACGACTGCAATCGAGGTGACCTCGGTCGTGACCGTGGCCACAGGCGTGCTCGATGGCTCCGACGGCCGATCCGCCGGACGGTCGTCGGTGCGGGGCGGCGGGGCCGATGACGCCCCGGCGCCGCTCACGGCGGCCGCGAACAGCATCCCCTTGTCGTCGAAGCGAAGCGTGCGGATTTCCTGGAACGGCGAGTCGAGCAGCACGAAGCCCTTGCCCTCGGGATCGACGCGAAGCACCCTGCCGGGCGACTCAGTTCCGATCAGCAAGTTGCCGGCACGATCGATGGCCAGCGCCGTGACGTGCGTCGCCCGGGCCTGATAAAACCGCGCGCCCTTGCCGTCGGGGGAAATCTTGTAGACGATGCCCTTTTCGCCGGTGGCGGCATACAAGAACCCTTTGGGATCGGTGGCCAGCGCCCAGATGTAGCGTTCGCCAGGCTCGAAGAAGGTCGTCGGCTTCCCGGTGCGATCGACCTTGTAGATCCTCCCGTCGGGCGAGGTCGCCACGTAAAGGCCGCCGTCCGGCGCCGGCGCCAGCGCATGCGCCTCGAGTTCGGTAGCGTCAAAGAACGAGGTTCCCGTGCCCTTGGCGTCGACCTTGAAGACCCGGCCTTCGTTGCCCGTGCCCACGAAGAGCGACCCGTCGCTTCCGGGCACGATCGCCCAGATGAATGGCGAGGCGGTCTCGTAGACCAGCTCGGTCGCGGGACCAAGCAGCAACTGCCCGCGGCTGTCGATCGACAGGTTCTCGACGTCGCCCTTGAGGAAGTCCGCCTGCGTCGCAGCCTGGAAAAATTTCGGCGACGAGGCGTGTGCCGCCGCGATTGCAGCGACCACGAACAGCAAGAGGAGCGCAGATCCTCGGCGGGACGAACGCACTGTCTCAGTTCGGCGAGACGGCAAGGGTCAGCGTCCGTACGCCCGATACGGCGTGCGCCGTGGGGATCTCCCACTCGCCGAGCGTGGCGCTGTAGAGCGGGTTGAAGTTACCGCCGCTGCGATCGGCTTCGAGGACAGCGAGCACGGACGGCGGCAGCGACGACAACAGCTCGCCGTTGACGACGGCGCCGGCGTCGCCGCTCAGCAGCTTGACGTAAAGCGTGTTGTTCCGGCGCCCCTTGTTGAGCGTGCGCACCAGCTGCTCGACCGTCCGGGGCTGCGTGACACGCGCCTCGCGCTGCTCGGCCTGGCCGAGCCGCTGGCCGTCCGAAACGACCACCTGCAGGCTGCCGCGCGCGTTCGCCGGGATCTCGATCGGAACGGTCCGCAGAACGTCCTCGCCGCGATACGTGCGCAAGTGCACCTTCAGCGGCACCGTACGGCCGGCGCGCGGCCGCGGATCGTCGATCCACACGCGCTGAAGCGTCGCCGTCCTCGGTTCTTCCGACGTCTTCATCATCAAGTCGAGCCGTTCGATCTCGACCGCCTCGTCGTCGTTATTCACCAGGGCCGTGACCGGCGCGATGACCGACGCCGCAGCGCTGATCGCCGGAGAATCTCCGCCAGAGAACAGGTTGTCGAATGTCACGACGCCGTGATCCTTCAGCGTGGCCGAACCGGTAACCACGAATGTCGCCGTGCCGTTCTGCCGCTCGTAGGACAGCAAGCGTGTTGACGAGCGCCGAGTAGGTCATCAGCGGCGTGAATAGCTGGTCCTTCACGACACCGAAGTTGAACGTGCGGCGCGACCCGCGTTCAGCCTCGAGCGTGAGCGTGACCGGAATGAGCGCAGGCCCCGGACCGAGCTTGCCGGCAATGGTCGTGGCTCGATCCTGGAGCAGCGTCCCGACCACCTCGCTGGTCGTCGACAGCTTCGTCGACGAAAAGAGGCTCGGCAGAACCGTATAGACGTACGCGCGCGTCATCGGGAATTGCGGTTGGTCCGAGGTTGTACATCGGGTGACCGAACGCGTAGACCTGGTCGCCATCGATGTGGGTGACGGTGCCGGTCCCGCCCAGGAGCAAGTCTCCGCTGACGAACGTCACGCCGAGCGCATCACCCGGCTTGAGCGGACCTTCGAACGGCATGTCGCCGGGCCGCAGACCCGCTGCCGCGCCGGTCGGAACGAACCCCTGATCCTGGAAGGCCGCGCCGAGCATCGCCCCGAAATCGGGTTCGAATCCCCCCATGACCAGCGGCGTCGCAATCGGTCTCAGCATCGTTCCCAGTTCGTGCGGACCGAAACCGGCGACAGCGGTCGCACCGACCAATTGCGCGTCGGAGGGCCGATCGGCAAAGGGCCGGTTCCAGTTCAGCGCCTTTCGGAACGCGGCGACGAGGTTGTCGCGCGTCAGCGGGAATTCGAGGTGCACGCGTGCGGCGGCGGGGCGCGGTGTCGCGAGTGCCGCCTCCTCGGTCATCTCCTCGATGGGCGTGATGCCGGCGATCGGCTCCTTGGAAAAGCTGCCGAGCGAGTAGGAAACGGCGCCAATGAGACGGCCGTCGATGTAGACCGGGCTTCCGCTCATGCCAGCGATAACGCCGGTGTCGGCGAGCGGTCCGCCCTCGAGCTTCGCCAGAATCAGGTTGCGACGCGGGCCCATGACGTTCTCGATCACGCCGATGATGTGCGCCTTGAACTCCTCGACGCGGGTGCCCGCGAAGACCGTGTGGCCGACGCCGACCATGCCGGGCCGGATCTCGGACACCGGCATCTGCGGCGTGGCCGCGCCGACGCGATAGCCGACCGCCGTCAACAGGCTCAAAACCAGAAGGATGGCGGCTCGGCGTGGCGACATGGGGTCGATTCCGTTATAGAGGAGAAGTGCTTACTGGTCAAGGAGAAATGGGCACGATATTTGACAGCGGCGCGCGGCCTCTGCTATCGTCCGTGGTCTCGTGGGAAGCCGAGTGAACCTGTTCAGCACGATCGTATTTACCCGCCCGCAGGCGAGCGCCTCGTCGACTGCATGGCGGTGGTATTGGCGCTCGACTGAAGAGGCAATCGCCTTGGCCTGAACGTTCACCACGCGCGATATCTCAAGCCTCTTCAGCTCACCCTGAAGAGGCTTTTTTTTTGCCCGTTTGTAGTGCGGACCTTTAGGTCCGCGGGAGCCATGACGAAACCGCGCCTGTGCGTCACCGTCACCGCGACCTCGACGGCGGAACTCCGCCGCCGCCGAGACGAGGTGCGCGACGCCGATCTCGTCGAGCTGAGGCTCGACGGCATCAGCGATCCAGACGTCGCGGGAGCGCTCGCCGGCCGGCGTCTTCCGGTCGATCGTCACCTGCCGGCCCGCGTGGGAAGGCGGGCGGTTCGAGGGATCAGAAGAAGAGCGCCGGCGGATCCTCGGTGAGGCCCTGGCGCGCGGCGCGGAGTACGTCGACATCGAATGGCGCGCCGGCTTCGACGATCTCGTGAGCCAGACCGGCGGCCGCCGAATCGTCCTTTCGTCGCACGACTTCGAATCGGTTCCCGCCGACCTGACGGAACGCGCCCGCGCGATGCGAGCGACCGGCGCCGAGGTCGTCAAGATTGCGGTCACGGCGCACCGCCTGGGCGACTGTATCCCGCTCGCCGAGCTCGGACGGCGATGGGGCGCGACGGCACCCTGGTCCTGATCGCGATGGGCGCGAAGGGACTGATCACGCGAGTGCTCGCCGTGCCGTTTCTCTTCCGAATGGTCCTACGGCGGTTCGCTCGACGCGGTCGGGCAACTCTCGCCCGCGACCCTGCTCGACACGTTATCGATTCCGATCGCTCGGATCGGAATCGACCGCTGTACGGTCTGGTCGGGTCGCCGATCGACCACTCGGTTTCTCCCGACATGCACAACGCGGCGTTCGAGGCCACGTCCATCGACGCGGTCTACTTGCCGCTGCCAGCGGCTGACGCGGACGACTTCGTCACGTTTGCGCGCGCGTTTGGTCTGAAGGGCGCCAGCATCACGATTCCGTTCAAGGTCTCGCTGCTCGACCACGTCGACGAGGCTGAAGCCGTCGCCCGTCGCGTCGGGCGCGATCAACACGATCAGCCGTCGACCGACGGGCGATGGATCGGCGGCAACACCGATGTCGCAGGGTTTCTGCAGCCGCTGATGGATGCCGGCGTGCCGTTGAACCGCGCCGCGGGCCGCAGTCCTCGGCGGCGGCGGCGCGGCGCGCGCCGTCGCCGTCGGGCTGGACGACGCCGGCGCCGAGGTCACGCATCCATGCCCGGGACGCGGGACGGGCCCAGGGCAGCGGCGCGACGCAGTCGGCGTCGCGGCCGCTGCCGTGGCCGCCGGCCCCGGACACCTGGGACCTGCTCGTCAACTGCACGCCGGTCGGCATGCACCCGCACGTCGATCAGTCGCCGCTGCCCGCCGCGGCTCGTTGACAGGACGATACGTGTACGACCTCGTCTACAACCCGCCGGCGACGCGGCTGCTGCGCGACGCGGCGGCAGCCGGCTGCGTCACGATTGGCGGTCTCGACATGCTGGTCGCGCAGGCGCAGGAGCAGTTCTCCTGGTGGACGGGAACGAAGGCCGCCCGCGGGCGTCATGCGCGCGGCGGCGGAGCGGAAGCTCACGGAGTTCATCGCCGATGAAAATCACGTCGTTTGAAGAGTTCAAGGAGCTGGCGCGGCGCGGCACGTTCGTGCCGGTCTGCAAGGAGATCGTCGCCGATCTGCTGACGCCGGTGTCGGCGTTCCTGAAGATCGCCGAGGACGCCGACTACGCGTTCCTGCTCGAGAGCGTCGAGGGCGGCGAGCACGTCGGCCGCTATTCGTTCCTCGGCAAGGATCCGTTCCTCATCCTGCGCGCGCGCGACGGCCGGACCACGCTCGAGCGCGGCGGCGCCGTGACCGAGAGCGATCGGCCGTTCATCGAGACGCTGCGCGGGCTGATGGCCGACTTCCGGTCGCCGTTCGTCCCCGATCTGCCGCGATTCACCGGCGGCGCCGTCGGCTACCTCGGCTACGGCGCGGCGTCGTGGTTCGAGCCGGTGCTCGGCGACCTCGGCGACGCCGCGGATGGCGCCGATCAGGCCGGCTTCATGCTGTTCGACACGGTGCTCGCGTTCGACCACGTCCAGCACCGCATCCTGATCATCGCCAACGCGCGCATCACCGCCGACGACGACCTCGAGTCGCTGTACCAGTTCGCCTGCGCGAAGATTCAGTTCCTCGAGCGCGAGCTCGAGCGCAATCTCTCCGTGGCAGCCAGATCCGATCGGCCGCCGGGCCTCGACGTCCGGTCGAACCGCACGCGCGAGCAGTTCGAGGAGCAGGTGCGGAAGGGCAAGGAGTACATCGCGGCCGGCGACATCTATCAGGTCGTGCTCTCGCAGCGGTTCGAGGCGGAGGTCGCGGCCGATCCGTTCACCGTCTACCGCGCGCTGCGGCACGTGAACCCGTCGCCGTACATGTATTTCATCCGCATGGGCGGCGTGTCGGTCGTCGGATCGTCACCGGAGATGCTGGTGCGCGTCGAGGGATCCCGCGTCGAGACGCATCCGATCGCCGGCACGCGGCCGCGCGGGCGGACCGACGAGAGGACCTGCGCCTGGCCGAAGAGCTGAAGCGGAACGAAAAGGAGCGCGCCGAGCACGTGATGCTGGTCGATCTCGGCCGCAACGACGTCGGCCGCGTCTGCGACTACGGCTCGGTGCGCGTCCCGCAGTTCATGGGGCTCGAGCGCTTCTCGCACGTCATGCACCTGACGTCGATCGTCGAGGGCAAGCTCGCCGAGGATCGCGATCGCCTCGACGCGCTCGTGTCGTGCTTTCCGGCCGGCACGGTGTCGGGCGCGCCGAAGGTGCGCGCGATGCAGATCATCCGCGAGCTCGAGCCGGCCGGCCGCGGCCTCTACGCCGGCGCGGTCGGCTATCTCGACTTCGCCGGCAACCTCGATTTCTGCATCGCGATCCGCACGGTCATCATGTCGAAAGGCCGCGCCTACGTGCAGGCGGGCGCCGGCATCGTGATCGATTCGAATCCGACGGCGGAGTACGAGGAGACGCGCGACAAGGCGCGGGCGCTCCTGCGCGCGCTCGAGCTCGCGCAGGCAGGACTGTAGATCATGGTCTTCGTCCTCGACAACTACGATTCGTTCACCTACAACCTCGTGCAGTATCTCGGCGAGCTGGGCGTCGAGATCTCCGTGGTGCGCAACGACGAGGTGACGGTCGACGAGATCGCGGCGACGCGGCCGGCCGCGATCGTCATCTCGCCGGGTCCGGGGCGGCCCGAGGATGCGGGCGTCACGATGGACGTGATCCGCGAACTCGGGGCGCACGACGCCGATTCTCGGCGTCTGCCTCGGCCATCAGGCGATCGGCGCGGTGTTCGGCGGATCGGTCGTCCGGGCCGCCGTGCCGATGCACGGCAAGACGTCGACCATCGAGCACGACGGCCGCGGCGTCTTCGCCGGGCTCACCGAGCCGTTCGTCGCCTCGCGCTATCACTCGCTGGTCGTGGCCGACGAGGGGCTGCCCGCGGAGCTCGAGGTGACGGCGCGGACGCAAGGAAGACGGCACCATCATGGGCCTGCGGCATCGCACGCTGCCCGGTGCACGGCGTCCAGTTCCATCCCGAGTCGATTCTGACCGGCGAAGGCCGCCGCATCCTCCGCAACTTCCTCGAGCGGCGGGGATAGGCGCGATGTTTTCCGCACTCATCGAGAAGCTGATGCGGCGCGAAGACCTCACGAGCGAGGAGGCCGCGGCGGCGATGGCCGAGGTCATGGAAGGCCGCGCCGCCGATGCGCAGATCGCGGCGCTGCTCGATCGGCCTGGCGATGAAAGGCGAGCGGCCGGCGGAGATCGTCGGCCTGGCGCGCACGATGCGGGCGCACGCGGTGACGCTCTCGCGCCGGTTCGACGACGTGTTCGACACCTGCGGCACCGGCGGCGATCGTTCCGGTACGTTCAACATCTCGTCCGCGCGTCGCGCTCGTCGTCGCCGCGTGCGGGTGTCCGGGTCGCGAAGCACGGCAACCGATCGGTGTCGAGCCTGTCCGGCAGCGCCGACGTGTTCGAGGCGCTCGGCGTCCGGGTCACCGCCCCGCCCGCCGTCGTCGAACGCTGCCTGGCCGAGGCGGGCATCGGCTTCTTCTTCGCGCCGACGTTTCATCCGTCGATGCGGCACGCCGGACCGACGCGCAAGGCGCTCGGCGTGCGGACCGCGTTCAACCTGCTCGGACCGCTGACGAATCCGGCCGGCGCCTCGCGTCAGCTGGTCGGCGTGCCGCGGCCGGAGTTCACCGAGCTGCTCGCGCGGGCGCTGCTGCTGCTCGGATCGGAGCGCGCGTGGGTCGTGCACGGCGCCGACGGCATCGACGAAATCTCGACGACCGGCTACACGAAGATCTCGGAGTGCCGCGGCGGGGCGGTGAACACGTTCTACCTGCATCCGGCTGACGTCGGGCTGCCGAAGGCGCACGCCGGCGGCGATGCGCGGCGGAACTGCCGCACGAGAACGCGCGGATCATCAGGGCGGTTCTCGCGGGCGAGCGCGGTGCCGGCGCGCGACGTCGTCCTGCTGAACGCCGGCGCGGCGCTGTTCATCGCCGGCAAGGCCGCGTCGATTGAGGACGGCATGGCGCAGGCGGCCGCGCGCCATCGATCGCGGCGATGCCGACGCGGACGCTCGAGCGGCTGGCCGCGCTGTCGACGGCCGAGGAATCGACCGCAGGAGCCGGAGCATGACGACCGACCGCGCCGGCGCCGACCTGCTCGCGACCATCGTCGCCGCGACGCGGCGGATCGTCGAGGTGCGTGCCGCAGCGGGAGCCGATTGCGGCGCTGGCGCAGCGCGCCGAGCGAGTCGCCGCGCAGGCCTGGCGCTTCCGCGCGGCGCTGAGCCGGGCCGGACCGCGTCAACATCATCGCCGAGTGCAAGCGCCGATCGCCGTCGCGCGGCGTGCTGCGCGCCGACTACGACCCGGTGGCGATTGCGCGCGGATACGCGGCGGCGGGCGCGGCGGCGATCTCGGTCCTGACCGAGCCGACGTTCTTCGACGGGTCGCTCGACGATCTCGTGCGCGGTGCGGCAGGCGGTCGACGTTCCGCTGCTCCGGAAGGACTTCATCGTCTCGGAGTATCAGCTGCTCGAGGCGCGGGCCGCGGGCGCCGATGCGGTCCTGCTGATCGTCGGCGGCGCTTCGCCCGGCCGAGCTCACGCGGCTGCTCGGCGAGGGCCGGCGACCTCGGCCTCGACGTGCTCGTCGAGGTGCACAGCGCGACGAGCTGGCGGTCGCGCGTCGACGCCGGCGCCGACCATCATCGGCGTCAACAATCGCAACCTGCGCACGCTCGCGGTCGATGTCGACGTCTCCGAGGAGCTCATCGCGCGCATGCCCACGGGAGTGATCGCCGTCAGCGAGAGCGGGTTGAAGACGCCGGCCGACATCGCGCGGTTCACGCGCGCTCGGGTACCGCGCGTTTCTGATCGGCGAGCGGTTCATGACGGCGGCCGATCCTGGCGCGGCGCTGCGAGAGCTGCTGGACGGGGCTGGAACCGTAGCCACGAGGGACACGAAGGACACGAAGGCCGGACCTAATGCGTTCGACTTTGTGTCCTTCGTGTCCTCGAGGTTCAGAGCGCAGGACCATGCTCGTGAAGATCTGCGGCATCACGCGGCTGGAGGACGCGGAGGCGGCCGTCGCGCTCGGCGCCGGGGCGCTCGGCTTCGTGTTCTGGCCGGAGAGTCCGCGGTTCGTCGATCCCGAGCGGGCGCGGGCGATCGTCGCACGCGCTGCCGCCGTTCGTCGACGACCGTCGGCGTGTTCGTGAATCAGCCGCCGCGCCTACGTCAACGGTGTTGCGGCGCGTGTCGGGCTGAGCGCCGTGCAGCTGCACGGCGATGAGACCATCGGCATGCTGCGAACGCATCGAACGGCCGGTCGTCAAGGCGTTGCGCGACTGATGGCGCGGCGACGACGCAGACGCGTGGCCGGCGCGCGTGCGCCTGCTGGTCGACGCGCACGACCCCGTGCGGCGCGGCGGCACGGGCAGGACCGTCGACTGGGAGCGCGCAGCGACGATCGCCGCGCGCCGGCCGGTGCTGCTCGCCGGCGGCCTGACGCCGGCAAACGTCGCCGACGCGATCCGGGCGGTGCGGCCGTTCGGCATCGACGTGTCGTCGGGCGTCGAGTCGGCGCCGGGCGTCAAGGATCACGCGCGGCTGCGAGCGCTGTTCGACGCGGTCGTTGAGTGTGCCGGACCTGAGAGGTCCGGCCTACGTACGTAGGGCGGGCCTCAGGCCCGCCGAAGGAGACCGATGACGGTTCAAACCCGCCGCGATCCGGACGCGCGCGGCTACTTCGGCGAATTCGGCGGGCGGTTCGTGCCCGAGACGCTCGTCGAGCCGGTCGAGGAGCTCGAGCGCGCGTACCTCGCGGCGCGCGACGATGCCGCGTTTCATGGCGGAGCTGGATCGGCTGCTGACGCACTACGTCGGCCGGCCGACGCCCGCTATACGAGGCGCGCGCGGCTGACCGAGGCGGCGGGCGGCGCGCGCATCTTCCTCAAGCGCGAAGACCTGACGCACACCGGCGCGCACAAGATCAACAACGCGCTCGGCCAGGCGCTGCTCGCGGTGCGGATGGGCAAGCGCCGGATCGTCGCCGAGACCGGCGCCGGTCAGCACGGCGTGGCGACGGCGACGGCGTGCGCGCTGCTCGGCCTCGAGTGCCACGTCTACATGGGCGCCGAGGACATGGAGCGGCAGGCGCTCAACGTGTTCCGGATGCGCCTGCTCGGCGCCGAGGTGCTCCGGGTCGACGCCGGCAGCCGCACGCTGAAGGACGCCATCAACGAGGCGATGCGCGACTGGGTCACCAACGTCGGCGACACGTACTACCTGCTCGGGTCGGTGCTCGGGCCGCATCCGTATCCGCTGATGGTGCGCGAGTTCCAGGCGGTGATCGGCCGCGAGGCGCGGGCGCAGATCCTCGAGCTGGCCGGACGGCTGCCGGACGCCGTCGTGGCGTGCGTCGGCGGCGGCAGCAATGCGATGGGCATCTTCGACGCGTTCATCGACGATCGCGACGTGCGGCTGATCGGCGTCGAAGCCGGCGGCGAGCGCATCGCGCGCGGGCCGCCACGCGGCGCGATTCGCCGGCGGCAGCGCCGGCGTCCTGCAGGGCACGCGCACCTTCGTGCTGCAGGACGAGGACGGCAACATCGAGCTGACGCATTCGATCTCGGCCGGCCTCGACTACGCGGCGGTCGGGCCGGAGCACGCGTGGCTGCGGGCGCAGGGGCGGACCGAGTACGTGCACGTCAGCGACGCCGAGGCGCTCGCGGCGTTTCAGACGCTGGCGCGGCTCGAAGGCATCCTGCCGGCGCTCGAGTCGGCGCACGCGATCGCGTACGCGCAGACGCTCGCCGGCGAGCTCGGACGGCGACGCGGTCGTGCTCGTGAACCTGTCGGGGCGCGGAGACAAGGACGTGCACACGGTGGAGAAGCATCTTGGGCTCGCGAATCGCTGAGCGCTTCGACGGACTGCGACGCCGCCGCGCCGGACCGGCCTCGTCACCTACGTCACGGCCGGCGATCCCGATCTGCCGCGCGTCGGCGGAGATCCTGAAGGCGCTCGACCGCGCCGGCGCCGACGTCATCGAAGTCGGCGTGCCGTTTTCGGATCCGCTGGCCGACGGCCCGGTCATTCAGCGGGCGACCGAGCGCGCGCTGGCGGCCGGCAGCAACCTGCGCGAGAGCCTGGCGCTCGTCGAGCGGATTCGCGCCGACGCTGTCGGCGCCGATCGTCATCTTCAGCTACGCGAACCCGATGCTCCGGATGGGCGTCGACGCGTTTGCGCGCCGCGCGGCGGCGGCCGGCGTCGACGGCGTGCTCGCGCTCGATCTGCCGATCGAAGAAGCGGGCGACTTTCGCGAGACGCTGGCCGCGGAGGGGCTCGATACGATATTCCTGTTGAGTCCGACGACGACCGACGCGCGGATCCGGCAGGCGGCGGAGCTCGGCCGGGGATTCCTCTACGGGATTTCGCGGCTTGGCGTGACCGGCGCGCGCGATCGGGTGGCCGACGGGCGCCGAGGCGCTGGTCCGGCGGATTCGCGCGCACACGACGCTGCCGATCGCGCTCGGCTTCGGCATCTCGCGGCCCGAGCACGTCGCCGAGGTCGGCGCGTACGCCGACGCGGCGGTCGTCGGCAGCGCGCTGGTCTCGCTCATCGCCGAGGCGCGCGGGTCGCCGGCGCTCGTCGGACGCGTCGAAGACTACGTGCGGTCGCTGAAGGACGCGGCCATTTGCGCGGGCGGACACGGCGTCCCGCGGACCATATGACCATGCGGACGCTCGACGATCTGCGGCGGGACATCGATCGGGTGGACGAAGTGCTCGTGCGCCTGCTCAACGAGCGCGCGCGCTGCGTCTGCGAGATCGGCCGGCTGAAGAAGGAGCAGGGCGTCGAGATCTATCAGCCGGATCGCGAGAAGGACGTCCTGAAGCACGTGCGCGAGGTCGCGTGCGAGGGCCCGCTCGGGCCGGAGGCGATCGGCCGGCTGTTCGAACGCATCATCGACGAGGCGCGGCGGCTCGAGCGGCGCGTCGTGCACGGCGAGGACGACGAATCTGACGTGTGAAGTCTGAAGTGTGAAGGTCTGAAAGCTTCAATCTGAAATTTCAGCGGGAGAATGCCGATGGTTGTGGTGATGGAAGAACGGGCGACCGAGAGCGCAGATCGAGCAGGTGGTCGCGCGGCTGGTCGAGATGGGGATGGACGTCCACCGATCGACCGGCGTGACGCGCACGGTGCTCGGCGTCGTCGGGCAGGGGCACCCCGACCCGGGGCTGATCGAGATGCTCGACGGCGTGCACGAGGTGGTGCGGATCTCGGAGCCCTACAAGCTGGCCAGCCGCACCTTCAAGCCCGAGAACACGGTCGTCACGGTCGGCGACGTCCGCATCGGCGGCGACGAAGTCATCGTCATGGCCGGGCCGTGCTCGGCGGAGAACGAGAAGCAGGTGCGGACGACGGCGGCGGCCGTCCGGCGCGCCGGCGCGAAGATCTTCCGCGGCGGCGCCTTCAAGCCGCGCAGCTCGCCGTACAGCTTCCAGGGGCTCGGCGAAGAAGGCCTGCGGCTGCTGCGGGACGCGTCCAAGGCCGAAGGGATGGCGCTCGTCTCCGAAGTGATGGACGTCAGCCAGATCGCGCTCATCGAGAAGTACTGCGACATCTTCCAGGTCGGCGCGCGCAACATGCAGAACTTCACGCTGCTCCGCGAGCTGGGGCAGCCACGCGCAAGCCGGTGCTGCTGAAGCGCGGCATCTCGGCGACCATCGAAGAGTGGCTGCTGTCGGCGGAGTACGTGCTGAGCGGCGGCAACACCGACGTCATCCTGTGCGAGCGCGGCATCCGGACGTTCGAGACCGCGACGCGCAACACGTTCGACATCTCGGCGATTCCGGTCGTCAAGAAGCTGAGTCACCTGCCGATCGTCGCCGATCCGAGCCACGGCGCCGGACGCCGCGACATGGTGGCGCCGATGGCGCGCGCCGCGGTCGCCGCCGGCGCCGACGGCCTGATCATCGAGGTGCACTGCGATCCGGATCACGCGCTGAGCGACGGCGCCCAGTCGATGTTCCCGGCGCAGTTCGATCGGCTGATGGCCGAGCTGCGCATCATCGCGCCGGCCATCGGCCGCAGCATCTGCCTCGAGCCGGTCGCGCGGCGGGGCTGGGGAGTGTGAACGTGGATCTGAAACTTACAATTGTAAATTTCAAATAGTTCAGAATTGCAAATTGCGGACGTCATGGAACTTCCTGTCATCCAGCCTGGCCGCGCCGCCGCGGCGACCGGAGCCGATCTTCCAGAAGATCGGCATCGTCGGCCTCGGCCTGATCGGCGGGTCGATTGCGCTGGCGGCGCGGCAGCTCTGGCCGACGTCGCTCGTCATCGCGGTCGACAACAAGGACGTCCTCGAGACGGCGATGCGGCTGCACGCGATCGACGTCGCGGCCGACGACCTCATCGTGCTGGCCGAGGCCGACCTGGTGATCCTCGCCGCGCCGGTGCGGCAGAACCTCGCGCTGCTCGACGAGCTCGACGAGAACGTCCGGCAGCCGGCGGTCGTCACCGACACGGGCAGCACGAAGCGGGCGATCGTCGAGGCGGCGAGGCGTCTGCCGCCGCGGTTCACGTTCGTCGGCGGCCATCCGCTCGGCGGCGCGGCGGCGAGCGGCCTCGAGCACGCGCGGCCGGATCTCTTCAAGGGGCGCCCGTGGCTGTTCACGCCGGCGAGCGACGCCGGCGGCGACGCGCTCGAGAAGCTGTTGGCGTTCGCGCGCGCGCTCGGCGCCGCTGCCGCGCGTGGTGAGCGTCGACCGGCCACGATCGGCTGCTCGCGTTCCTCAGTCATCTGCCGCAGCTGACCGCCAGCGCGCTGATGCAGGTGGTCGGCGAGGCGGTGGGCGAGGACGGCCTGGCGCTCGCCGGCCGCGGTCTCGTCGACACGACGCGGCTCGCCTCGAGCCCGGCCGAGATCTGGAAGGACATCGCCGCCACCAACGCCGACGAGATCGGCGAGGCGCTCGACACGCTCATCGCGCTGCTGCAGGAACTGCGCGCCGACCTGCGGAACGGCGATCGCCTCGCCGACGTCTTCGAGCAGGCCAACCGCTGGCGGACGAGCGCTGTCAAAGTAGCCGAATCCGGACAAGGGACACTGCGATTCAGAATTCGTGAGATCGCATTCCGTCGATCCTAATTGCAGCACTCGATATAATCGCTGGCATGAACAAGGTGCTCGCGAGCGCCGAGGCGGCCGTCGCGCTCATTCCCGACGGCGCGACCATCCTGATGGGCGGCTTCGGCCTGTGCGGCATTCCCGAGAACCTGATCGCGGCGCTGCACGCGCGCGGGACGAAGGACCTGACCGTCATCAGCAACAACGCCGGCGTCGACGACTTCGGCATCGGCGTCCTGCTGAAGATCGCGGCAGGTGCGGAAGATGATCTCGACCTACGTCGGCGAGAACAAGGAGTTCGAGCGGCAGTTCCTGACGCGGCGAGATCGAAGTCGAGCTCGTGCCGCAGGGCACGTTCTCGGAGCGGATTCGCGCCGGCGGCGCCGGCATCGGCGGCTTCTTCACGCCGACCGCCTACGGCACGATCGTCGCCGAAGGCAAGGAGACGCGCGTCATCGACGGCAAGCCCTACGTGCTCGAGATGCCGCTCCGCGCCGACTTCGCGTTCGTGCGGGCCTGGAAGGGCGACCGCGTCGGCAATCTCGTCTATCGGCGGACCGCGCGCAACTTCAATCCGGTGATGGCGACCGCGGCGCGCGTCACGATCGCCGAAGTCGAGCAGCTCGTCGAGCCCGGCGAGATCGATCCCGATCACGTCGTCACGCCCGGCATCTTCGTGAAGCACATCGTGCAGGGCGTCGAAGCGTACGAGAAGCGGATCGAGAAGCGGACGAGCGAGATACGCGATCATGCCGACGACATCCGAGAACGCATCGTCAAGCGGGTCGCGCGCGAGCTGAAGGACGGCGACTACGTCAACCTCGGCATCGGCATGCCGACGCTCGTCGCCAACTACGTCCCGCCGGGCATCGACATCACGCTGCACTCCGAGAACGGCATGCTCGGCGTCGGACCGTATCCGACGCGAGGACGAGGTCGATCCCGACCTCATCAACGCCGGCAAGGAAACGGTCACCGAGCTGCCGGGCTGCTCGTACTTCAGCAGCGCCGATTCGTTCGCGATGGTGCGCGGCGGCCACATCGATCTCACCGTGCTCGGCGCGCTGCAGGTCGACGAGGAGGGCAACCTGGCCAACTGGATGATTCCCGGCAAGATGGTCAAGGGCATGGGCGGCGCGATGGATCTCGTCGCCGGCGCCAAGAAGGTCATCGTCGCGATGGAGCACACGACGCGGGACGGCGGCCACAAGATCCTCAAGCGCTGCACGCTGCCGTTCACCGGCCTGAAGGTCGTCAACATGATCGTCACCGAGCTGGCGGTCATCGACGTCACGGCGGCGGGTCTGGTGCTGCGGGAGATCGCCGGCGACACGACGGTCGAGAAGGTGAAGGCGGCGACCGGCGCCGATCTCATCGTGCCGGAACAAGGTGGGAACCTTTGGATAGCGCGTTCGATGCGGTCATCCTCAGCGCCTGCCGGACGCCGATTGGATCGTTCGGCGGCGCGCTGAAGGACCTGTCGGCCGTCGATCTCGGCGCCGTCGTCATTCGCGAGGCGATCGCGCGCGCGAGCGTCAAGCCCGCCGACGTCGGCGACGTCGTGATGGGTTGCGTGCTGCAGGCGGGCGCCGGCATGAACGTCGCGCGGCAGGCGGCGCTCAAGGCCGGGCTGCCGGTCGAGGTGCCGGCCGAAACCGTCAATCGCGTCTGCGGCTCCGGCCTGCAGGCGGTCGTGCACGCCGTCGAGGCGATTCGCGTCGGCTACGTCGACGCGATCGTCGCCGGCGGCACCGAGTCGATGTCGAACGCGCCGTACCTCCTGAAGGGCGCGCGCTGGGGCTACCGGATGGGCAACGGCGAGGTCGTCGACTCGATGCTCGCCGAAGGGCTGACCTGCGCGATCAACGCCTGCCACATGGGCATCACCGCCGAGGAAGTCGCCGCGCGCTACAACGTCTCGCGGGCCGATCAGGACGCGTTCGCCGCCGAGAGCCAGCGCCGCGCCGCCGCCGCGATTCAGGAGGGCCGCTTCGCCGACGAAATCGTCCCGGTCGACATCCCGCAGAAGAAAGGGGACCCGGTCCGTGTCGCAGGTCGACGAATATCCGCGCGCCGGGACGACCGTCGAGAAGCTCGCGGCGCTGAAGCCGGCGTTCAAGAAGGACGGATCGGTCACCGCCGGCAATGCCTCCGGCATCAACGACGGCGCCGCGGCGCTGGTCGTCACCACCGCGGAGAAAGCCAGGAAGGTCGGCACGCCGCCGCTCGCGCGGATCCTGGCGTACGTGTCGACCGGCGTCGATCCGAAGATCATGGGCATCGGGCCGGTTCCGGCCGTTCGCAAGGTGCTCGAGCGCGCGGGCCTCGCAGACCTCGCAGAGTCGATCTCTTCGAGCTGAACGAAGCGTTCGCCGCGCAGTCGGTCGCCGTCGTTCGCGAGCTCGGGCTCGACCCGCGACGGTCAACGTCAACGGCGGCGCGATCGCGCTCGGACATCCGATTGGCGCCAGCGGCGCCCGCGTGCTGACGACGCTCGTCTACGCGCTGCGCGCGCGCAAGCTGCGCTACGGCGTCGCGGCGCTGTGCATCGGCGGCGGGATGGGGATCGCGATGGCGGTTGAGAATTTACAATTGAAAAGTTGAAATTTACAAAGGCGTCCGACTCGGTTCCGGCATTTTCAATTTTCCAATTGTGAATTGTCAATTGCACGTGCTCCGTCGCTCTCGATGCAATCCGTCCGCCACGCCGAGAGGCGCGAACCCCGCGAGTGCTGCGGCGTGCTGGTCGGCCGGGAGGGCGAGATTCTCCAGGCGGTCGAGGCGCGCAACCTCGCGGACGACCCGAACCGGTATCATCGCTCGATCCCGAAGATCACATCGCTATCCGCCGTCGGGCGCGGGCGGCAGGGCTTTCGGTCGTCGGCTTCTACCATTCGCATCCACATTCCGCCGCCCGGCCGTCCGAAACCGACCAGGCCGAGGCCGCCTACCCCGACCACCTGTATCTCATCGTCGGGAAGTGGCCGAAATCACGGCTGTTCCAGCTGGCTGACGGGAACTTCGTGGAGACGTCCTTCGTCACAGTGACCTGAATGGTCCTCCGCAGGATCCTTCTCCTCGGCGCGGCCCTGTGGTGTTCTCCCGCCGCAGCTCCGCGCCGAGGCCCCCTACGCTCAGGACCAGCCCCAGCCCCGGCCCGTTCTCAGGTCTGTCAACGTCGTCGGCGCACAGGAGCTCGACCAGGAGTCGATTCTCGCGGCCGGGCGCCTGCGCGTCGACGAACCGCTGCCGGCCCCGGCCGACGAGATCGCCGACAAGATCGAGCATCGCTACCGCGACGAGGGCTTCACGTTCGCCGAGGTCACCGGCCGCGTTCGACGAACCGACCGGCGCGCTCACGCTCACCATCGACGAAGGGCGGATCGACGACGTCGAGTTCACCGGCGTCAGCGGCGAGCGGGCGCGCAGCCTGGCGGCTGATTTCGCGATGCGTGCCGGTGACGTCTTCAACCGATCGCGCGCCGGCGACGCGCTCCAGGCGCTGCTTGCGGCCGACGCGCGGCGCCATCAGCCCGGCGCGGCAAGCGTTCGACCTGATTCAGCGCAACGGCCAGCGGATTCTGGTCGTCGAGGTCACGGAGCGTGCGGGGACCTTCCGCGCCAACCTCGACATGGGCGAGCGCGAGGACTGGTTCACGTCGGTCGACGGCCTCGTGCCATCGCTCGGCTTCGCGGGCGCGGTGTTCGATCACAAGAACTTCAACCACGCCTACGTCTCCGCTCACGTCGCGTACAAGGTCGCGAGCAACGAGGCGGGCTACTCGCTCGGCTTCGAACGCCCGCTGTTCCGTCCAGTCTCCGTCTTCGTTGGCGGAGAGCTATACGACCTCACCGCGACCGACGACCAGCTGGCAGCTGTCCGGCACGCAGGCCAGCCTGGCGGCCCTGATGGTTCGCGAAAGCATGCGCGACTATTACCGCCGCCACGGCGTCCAGCTGCACTCGGCCGTCCGGCCCAACTCGGCGCCTCGAGGTGCAGTTCGCCTGGCGTGGCGAACAGCACGAGGCCGCTGGGCGTCGAGAGCGACTTCAGCGTCTGGAATGGCGACGACGAGTTCCGGCCGAACGCCGCCGCGTCGCCGAAGGCAAGCTGAACGCGCTCGTGTTCGGCGCGGTGTTCGACTCGGTCGGCTTCCAGGACGATTCGCTGGCCGCCACCTACCGGCAGCACCTCCTGGATCGGCCGTTCGGGCGCACGGTGCGGAACCCCGACGAGCGCGCTGAAGCGGCCGATCTGGCGGGCGGAGTGGAACACCGAAGTATCGACGCGCGGCGCCCTCGATTCCGACTTCGACTTCCAGCGCCACATCGTCAGCGGCCGCGTGCGTGCTGCCGCTGTCCCGGCACGAAGAGGTCCGGGCGCGCGCCCTTGGAGGGTGGTCGGGTGGCGTTCTTCCGCCGCAGCGGCTGTTCTCGCTGGGCGGCATCGGCACCGTGCACGGCTACGGCTTCAAGGAAGCGGTCGGCGACGGCATGCTGCTGTTCAACGTCGAGTACGCGCTCGGCTGGCTCAATGGATTGCACATCGTTCCGTTCTTCGACGCCGGCCGCGTGTGGCGGCCGGACGGCGACGACAGCATGGCTGCGCGGCGTCGGGTTCGGCCTCGGCCTGACGAGCGACCTCCGCGTCGACTTCGGATACAAGCTGGATGACATTCCCGACTCTTTCCAGGTCGTCCTGCGCCTGGGGCACACCTTCTAGCCACGGTGAAGCTGGCCGTATTCGCGTGCCTCTGCGCGCTGTCGGTCGCAACCGACGCCGCGGCGCTCGGGGTCGAGGTCAAGGATCTCCGCTCGGCCGCCATGGACGTCACGGCTTCCATCGAGCTGCGCGACGTCCTGCCGGATCGGTTCCGTCAGACCGTCGACCGGGGCGGCGTTGTGCACCTGCGCATCCATATCGAAGTGTGGGAACGCCGCCCGGTCTGGGATCGCCTCGTGTACCCGGCGGTCGTGCGCGTGTACCGGTTGGCCCTGCACGCCATCGGGCCGCCAGTTCGCGGTCTACGATCCGGACGGTAGCTTCACCGAACACGCCGCGGTTCCGAATCCGTTGCCGTTGGCCATCCGCGTCGGGAGTCCCGATCGACTCGCGAGCGCGGCTCGCTACTACGCGAAGGTCATCGCGACGCTCGGCGCGCTCGCTGAGCGCGAGATTGACGATGCGGGCGACGCGGTGTTCGGCCGGCCCGAAGAATCGACCGGTCTTGGCGCGTTCGGACGCGTTGTCTTCAAGAAGGTGCTCGAAATCAGCGATTACCTGCAGAGCGTCTCGGCGCAGAGGCATCAGCCGAAACATCGATGGCGGGCAGATTCTCAAACCGTGAGCCGTGGCTCGGGGCTCGACTCGTGACTACTGACTACTGACTACTGACTACCGACTACTGACTAATCTCGTTGTTCGCCCGCGCCAGGTTGTACCTGGACGTTGACGCTGGCGGCGCCCACCGGCTTGTCGCGCTTCTTCAGTCGGAAGAACACCTTGTAGCCTCCCGCGCGGCGGAACCGGTGCTCGACGGTGAAGCGGCGCCGGATCTCGCTCTTACCGGCTTCATAGGGTTCGCAATCGAGCGTGGATTCCGACTGGGTGTCGTCGCCCCATTCCCAGACGACGGTGGGGCAGTAAAACTCTTCGAAGTCGTTGGCGCCGCCGACGAGCTCGGCGGTAAAGACGATGCGGGCCGGCGCGATTCCGACAGGAGGCTGCGCGCGCAGCGTCAGGCGCGGGCGACGGTCCTGCTCACGGCCTTCGGGCTTCTGCTGCGCGGCGGCCAGCGCTGGCAGCAGCGTCAAGCAGGCAGCCCAGACGACGGGTCGCGGGTTGCGCATATTCCGTCCTTTTTTCCATCCGCGGCAGGTTGGCTTCACGTAATTGTACCGGCCGCTCAGAGGGCAGGCAACCGGCTTCAGCGATAATAGCGCGATGCCCCAGTCCGCGGTTTCCCAGCCGATCACGCATACCGCCGCACCGCTTGCCGCGGTCGATGTCGATCTCATCGTCGTGCCCTGGTTCGAAGACGATCCGCCGTCGGCGATCGCCGGTCTCGACCGTGCGGTCGGAGGCGAACTTGCGCGCGCGGTGACGACGAAGGAATTTGCGGCGCGGGCTGTACGACCAGCTTGCCGCGGGGGTGATCGACGGGACGTGGAAGGCGCGCCGCGTCCTGTTCGTGGGCGCAGGCCGCCAGGCGGCGTTCACGACGGCGACAGCTCGACGCGTCGCGACCGTGGGCGGGCTTGCGGCGCGTCAGCGCCGGATCGACCGGCTCGGATTTCTTCTGCGCCCGGGGCTGCCCGATCCCGCCGGCGATTTCGACCTTGCAGGTTTCATGCAGGCAGTCGTCGAGGGATTGACGCTCGCCGACTTCAGCGCGGGCATCTACAAGACCGCCGATCAACCGCAGGCACCTCCGGCAACGACGATCGTCCTGCCGCCCCTCAACGACACGTCGCCGGAGAGCGGGCCGCGCCTCGAGGCGGCGCTCAAGCGCGGCCGCCTGCTCGGCGAGTGCAGCAACCTTGCGCGCGAGCTCGCCAACGAGCCGGGCAATGCGCTGACGCCGCGCGAGTTCGCGACGCGAGCCGCGGCCATCGCGTCGTCCGGCGGCGCGTCGGTCGAGATTCTCGACGAACGGCAGATCGAAGCGCTCGGCATGGGTCTGCTGCTCGGCGTCGCACGCGGCAGCAGCGAACCGCCGCGCCTGATTGAGTTTCGCCACGAGCCGCCGGGCGCCGGACCGGGCCCCGTGCTCGGACTGGTCGGAAAGGGCATCACGTTCGACACAGGCGGCATTTCGATCAAGCCGGCCGACGGCATGGAACGGATGAAGGACGACATGGCCGGCGGCGCCGCGGTCGCGTGCGCGATGCGGGCGATTGCGATGCTGGGCGCCCCGATCCGCGTGGTCGGCGTCGTGCCGGCCACCGAGAACATGCCCGGCGGCCGAGCCATCAAGCCAGGCGATGTCCTCAGGAGCGCCGAAGGCAAGACCGTCGAGGTGATCAACACCGACGCAGAGGGGCGCCTCATCCTCGGCGACGGCCTCTGGTACGCGCGCAAGCTCGGCGCGACGCACCTCGTGGACATCGCCACCCTCACCGGCGCCGATCGTCGTCGCGCTGGGAAAGGTGACGAGCGGCATCTTCGGCACGCCTGATACCTGGGTGGAGCACATCCGGCGCGTCGCCGACCGTGCGGGCGATCGCGTCTGGCCGATGCCGATCTTCGACGACTACGCCGAGCAGTTGAAGAGCGACATCGCCGACATGGTCAACACCGGCGGCCGGCCGGCCGGATCGATCACCGCGGCGATCTTCCTGAAGGAATTCAGCGGCGGCCTGCCGTGGGCGCACATCGACATCGCCGGAACGGCATGGGCCGAAGAGGCGCGTCCGTACCTGCCGAAGGGACCGAGCGGAGTCGCGTGTTCGGACCCTTGCCGAGCTCCCGTTCTCGAGTGGCTCTTGGCCGCGATGATCCAGGACCCCGGACCCGTCATCGTCAAGATCATCGAGCCGCCAAAGGACCCGACCGGCCTGGCTGACGTGCTGATCGGCGTCCTCGGCCTCTCGACCGTCCTCAGCCTGGCCGCGATCTCGATCGGCGTCGCCGTCGGCGCGCTGATTTTCTGGGTCAGATCCAGGCGGTCGGTCTGAGGGGGACTCAGTGGCGCGCGGCGGACCTAAAGGTCCGCCCTACTGCTGAGTGGTGACCTTCGCTTCGGTCTTGAGCGACGTCTGGTATTTGCGGATTGCCTCGTACAGGGCCTCGGCGATCTTCTGCCGGTAGGCTTGCGTTCTCAGCAGCCTGGCCTCCTGCGCGTTGGTGAGAAACGAGATCTCCGCCAGGACGCTCGGCATCGACGCGCCGATCAGGACCACGAACGGCGCCTGCTTGACGCCCAGATCCTTCAGCTCTTTGTAGCCCGGCGTGAGCTGCTCGATCATCGAGCGCTGGACGAACGTGGCGAAGTCGCGCGACTCATCCATCTTGTTGTTCAACGCGATCATCTTGACGAAGTCCGGCAGCGCGCCCATCGCCTGGCCCGAGTTGGCGTTTTCGCGCGCCGCGATCGCTGCGGCGCTCGAATTGGTCGCGAAGTTCAGGAAGTAGGTTTCCACGCCGCTCGCCCGCGTGTTGTTGTTGGCGTTCGCGTGAATCGACAGGAACAGATCCGCGCCCTCGCGGTTGGCGATCGCCGTGCGCTCCTGAAGAGGGAGGAACTCGTCGGTTCGTCGCGTCAGGATGACTTCGACCCCCGACGCCTTGGCGAGCAGTTTCTCGAGCCGCAGCGCGACGTCGAGCACGATTTCCGCCTCGGTCGTCCCCCGGACGACGCCGCCCGGATCGTGTCCGCCGTGGCCGGGATCGATGACGATCCGTCGAGACGCCAAGACCCAGCTGCCGCGCCATCGAGAAGCCGCCTGCGATGTTCGGCTGCGGCGGGATGACCGGAGCGGTGGTGGCCGCCGGCGGGGCTGGGGCACTCGACGGGACCGGGGGAGCCGACGGCCTTGCTGTCGTTGCCGCCGCCGCCAGCATGCCTGCCAAAGCCGCTGTCAGGGACGGCGGCGCAGGTGCGTCGATGATGACGATTGGTCGCGTCTTGATCGCCGTCGACACGAGCGGCAGGAGCGCTGGGAGCGGCGTCTCCCTCGGCAGCAGCGGGGGCGGGGAGGAGACCCTCGGCATCGACGTAACGGTCGGCGCGATGATGCGGCGTTCAAGAAGCGGCGGAACCGGAACTGGCGTCTCCCGCGGCGGCAGCGCCGGCGGGACGGGAGTCCGCGGCATCGACGCGACGGCCGGCGTCACGACACGGCGTCCCTGCAGCGGCGCAACCGGAACCGGAACGCTGTCCTTGACGAAGTCGATCACGAGCCGATAGGGACTGTAGAGCGGGTAGACGCTGTAGCTCGAAACCCCGGTGGCGTCGACGACCACGCGGGTCGTGCTGTTCGGATGACGCCCCAGCCGCACTTGCCGGACGACGTCGCCGTCGCTTTCGTACCGAATCGTGCGATCGATCAGCTCCGGGGCCGCGCGCGTCGCCGACAGGTCCACGAAGACGCGGACCGGGTTGTCCAGCCGCTCGTCATGGAACATCGGCACCTCGCCATCGAGCTCGATCACGATCCGGACGGCATCTGGGAGTACGACGCGGCGAATATCCCGGATCGTGACGATGCTCGGTGAGCTCGCCGTCCCTGTGGTCTTCACCGGCACCGGGGGAATTGGAGTGCTGGCGGCAGGCTGGTGCGCCGGCGCTGTCGTGCCCGGCGTGGTCTTGTCCCGCGGTGTTTGGTCCTGCGATGCTTTGTCCAGCGGCGGCTGGCTGGCGGGTTCGGGGCGCGATTCCGCCGCAGCGATCGCCGCGGGCGCCTGCTTCGCGAACTTGCTGCTCGGGTACTGCGGAGACGACAGCGCGAAGCAACCGGATCCCGGCCGCCTTGTCGTCGGCAGCGCCGAACCTGGCATACGCCTCGAGCGAGAGCTGGCCAGCGCGCCACAACGCGTCGTCGCAATAAGCGCTGGTCGGGAAGCGACGGACGATGGCCTCGTAGTCGGCGACGACCGTCCGAACGGCCTTCAGCGCGGCGTCGGTGACCGCCGGATTCGCGAGAGCGGTGCGGACCGCCTGCTCCTTGGCGCTCGCGTCCACGAACAGCTGCTCCGATCGAGGGCTGCTGGCGCGCCAGCGCCGCAGCGCTCAGAGCACAACCCGACGCGATGGCGATGCCGGCCAGTCTCATCGCAGCTGCGCGTCCACTTCTTCGAAGTAGCCCTTGTCCACGAGGACCTCGCGCGGCTTCCCGCCGGCGGCGGGGGAGACGAGGCCCTCCATCTCCATCATGTCCACGAGCCGCGCGGCGCGGCTGAAGCCGATTCGCAGCCGGCGCTGCAAGTACGAAATGGACGCCTGGCCCGACTGCACGACGATCCGTGCCGCCTCGTCGTAGAGATCGTCCTTGTCCATCTCCACCGCGTCCGCGGCGGTCTTCTCTTCGGCGGTGATCGTCTCGTCGTAGGTCGGCTTGCCCTGCTTGCGCAGGAAGCTCGCCAGCCGCGCGCTTTCCTGTTCGGAGATGTACGGCCCGTGGAGCCGGATGCACCGCGACGAAGCCGGCGGCAGGAACAGCATGTCGCCGCGGCCGAGCAGCTGCTCCGCGCCGTTGCCGTCGAGAATCGTGCGCGAGTCGATCTTCGACGACACGCGGAAGGAGATTCGCGACGGCAGGTTGGCCTTGATCAACCCGGTGATGACGTCGACCGACGGCCGCTGGGTCGCGAGAATCAGGTGGATGCCGACGGCGCGCGCCATCTGTGCGAGCCGTGCGATCGACTCTTCGACCTCGTTGCTGGCGACCATCATCAGGTCGGCGAGCTCGTCGATGACGACCACGATGAAGGGCAGCGGGCGAGGCAGTCTCGCCGCCTTCGGGCGGCGTCCGCTTCTCGGCGAGCGCCTGCTGGATGTTGCGGTTGTACTGCTCGATGTTGCGCACGCCTTCGGCGGCCAGCGTCTTGTACCGTTCCTCCATCTCGCGCACCGCCCAGCGGAGCGCGTTGGCGGCCTGCTTGGGGTCGACGACCACCGGCGTGAGCAGGTGCGGGATGTCCTCGTACATCCCGAGCTCGAGCCGCTTCGGATCGATCATGATCATCCGCACGTCGTCGGGCGTCGCGCGGTAGAGGATGCTGGTCAGCATGCCGTTGATGCCGACCGACTTGCCGGCGCCGGTCGATCCGGCGATGAGCAGGTGCGGCATCGCCGCGAGATCGGCCACGAACGGCTCGCCGTGAATGGTCTTGCCGAGGGCCAGCGTCAGCTTCGACGACGATCGCCGGTAGAGATCTGACTCGAGCAGCTCGCGCAGCGAGATCTGCTCGCGCGTCCGGTTCGGAATCTGGATGCCGACGGTGGACTTGCCCGGGATCCGATCGATCAGCACCGACTCGGCCTGCATCGCGAGGCAGAGGTCGTCGGCCAGGCCGGTGATCTTCGAGTACTTCACGCCCGCGTCGGGCTTGAACTCGAAGGTGGTCACGACCGGGCCAGGATGAATCTGGACGACCGCGCCTTCGACCGAGAACTCGCGGCACTTCTCCTCGAGCAGGCGCGCGCCATCCATCAGCTCGCGCTCGTCGATCTTCCGCTCGGTCCGCGCCGGGTCGAGCAGCGCGGCTGGAGGCAGCGTGTACTCGCCTTTCCGCCGCTCCGCGGGCGCCTTTGCGGTCGGCTCCGGGATCGGTCAGCGGCAGCGGTGGCGAAGGCATGGTGACCTTCGGCGGCTTGGGCGGCGCGAACGATTTCGCGGAGCCGGCCGCGGGCGCGGCGGCAAACGCCGGCTCGTCCTCACGTTTGCGGCCGGGCCTGGGCGGCTCGGGGCGCAACGCGATGGCGGTCTCCGGCGGCGGCGCCGGCAGTTTGATCTCGGGCGGGATCGCGCCTTTCTTCGTATGCTTCGCGATCACCTCGCGGCGCTGCTGCTGCCGCCGCCGCTCCTCCTGCCATGAGCGGAACGAGCTCCACGTGCCCACCGCCATCCTGCCGAAGCCGTTCAGAATGGCGCGGAACAGCCGGCCGAACGAGAACTGCGTCGACATGATGATCGACAGGAAGATCAGCGTCAGGACGACAATCACCGAGCCGGTGCGATTGAGAGTAGCCGGACAGCATCGACGCCAGCCAGTCGCCGGCATATCCGCCCGCGCGAAACGGCTTGCCTCCGAGACTGCGTGCGCCGAGCACCAGGCTCAGGAACGCGCTGACGCAGACCAACAGCAGCGCGGCGCCGGTTGCCTTCGTGCCGCGCGCATCGACCGCCCGGCACCAGAAGTAGTGCCAGCCGACGACGACGAAGATCGCCGGAAGCAGGTAGGCGGCATAGCCGACGAGCTGGAACGAGAGTTCGGCGAGAAACGCACCGACGCGCCCGGCGAAGTTGGCCGGCGCGGCGTTCAGCCCCGCGCTGAAGAACCACACCGGGTCCGAAGGCTCGTACGTGGCGAGCGCGATCATCCAGATCAGCGAGGCGGCAAACAGCGCGACGCCGATGAACTCGCTGGCCCGGCGTGAGAGAGTCGATCCCTTCACTACCTCAGATCTCCATTAGGGCTAGATCTCCATAATGACCGGCAGCACGAACGGCCGGCGGCCCGATCGCTTGCGGAGGAAGCGCCGCAGCTCGACGCGCAGCTTTTCCTTGATCAGGCCCTGGTCGGTCCGCTCCTCGACGCTCGCCTGTTCGACCACGTCGCTCAGCAGGCGCACGCCGTCGGCGAGCAGTTCCGGGCTGTCCTCCATGACGAACCCGCGCGTGATGATCTCGGGGACGCCTTCGAGGGCGCCTGTCTGCCGGTTGATCGCGACCACGGGCACGACCAGGCCGTCCTCCGCGAGGTGACGCCGGTCGCGCAGCACTTCGTCGGCGACCTCGCCGGTGCGCGTCCCGTCGATCAGCACGCGGCCGACTGGTGCCTTGCCGGCCAGCCGCGCGCCGGCGGCCTCGAACTGGATGATGTCGCCGTTCTCGGCCAGCAGGATCTCCGGCCGCGGATCGCGGCCGGCGAAGACGCGCCCGGCCACCCGCGCATGCTGCGACAGCTGGCGATACTCGCCGTGGATCGGCACGAAGTAGCGCGGCCGCACCAGCGACAGCATCAGCTTCAACTCTTCCTCGCTGCCGTGCCCCGAAACGTGCACGTGCTTGATGCCCTCGTGGATCACGTCGGCACCCCGACGCGCGACGTGGTTCACGACGCGCCCGATCGCCTTCTCGTTGCCGGGGATCGGCCGTGCCGACAGGACCACGGTGTCGTCCCGGCCGATTTTCACGAAGCGGTGGTCGTCGATGGCGATCCGTGAAAGCGCCGACATCGGCTCGCCCTGCGAGCCGGTGCTGAGGCACAGGACGTCCTGCGCCGGGTAGCTCATCACGTCGGCGTCGCGGATCTGCACGCCGGCGGGAATGTGGAGGTAACCGAGGCGCTGCGCAGTCTGGGAGTTCTCGATCATGCCGCGACCGACGAATGCCACCTT
This sequence comes from uncultured Acidobacteriota bacterium, assembly GCA_963825245.1. GTDB lineage: Bacteria > Acidobacteriota > Vicinamibacteria > Vicinamibacterales > CAVVIG01 > CAVREM01. The sequence goes on along the minus strand of CAWGSJ010000001.1, from coordinate 642,572 downwards.
GCGGTCGAACTGCGCTGCCAGATCGACGACGATCTGCATGCGGTAGATGCTCGAGGCGAAGGCCGCGACGATCAGCCGCCCCCCCGCGCTGGTGAAGATCTCCTCGAACGCCTCGGTCACTTCGGTTTCCGAGCCGGTGAAGCCGCGGCGGTCGATGTTGGTGCTGTCGGCGAAGAGCGCCAGGACCCCCTCGGCGCCGAGCTGGGCGAAGCGGTGGATGTCGAAATGCTCGCCGTCGATCGGCGTCTGATCGATCTTGTAGTCGCCGGTGTGGACGATGACGCCGAGCGGCGTATGAATGGCCAGCGCCACGCAGTCCGGCATGCTGTGCGTGACGCGGATGAACTCGATCGTGAAAGGACCGATCGTGATCCGATCGCGCGGCCGCACCGGGACGAGCGAGTGCGCGTCGCCAAGTCCGTGCTCGCGCAGCTTGGGCTCGACGAGCGCGAGGGTGAGCGGTGTGCCGTAGATCGGGCCATGGACGAGCGGCGCCACGTGCGGCACGCCGCCGATGTGATCCTCGTGCCCGTGGGTCAGCACCAGCGCGCTCGCGCCGCCTTTTTCCTCGAGATACGTGAGGTCCGGGATGATGCGGTCCACGCCGAGCAGCTCCGGGTCCGGGAACATCACCCCGGCATCCACGACGACGGTCGTCTCACCCCAATTGAGCGACAGCATGTTCATTCCGAACTCGCCGAGGCCGCCGAGCGGTACGACTTCGAGCATGTCTGCGTGTGGATACAGAACCGCCAGCGCCGGTGATGTCCCGTGCGGGACCGGACCGATGCAGGCGCGCCGCGCGGACGCGGCTGTCAGGCATCTGGGCGTGCCTGAAATCTACGAGGCAGGATGGACGTTTTTGACTGGGGGGTCGCGCTAAAGCCGGACCCGACAATCAGATAGCCGCCAAACTATAGCACAGCTCCGACTTTAACCGAGGGGCTTCGCCCCTCGGACTCCCCCACACGCTCTCTCGCGCGCCGCTGCGCCGGCGCGCGCCGTTCGCGTGGCTCGCTCGCGCGCTCGCTCGCGACGTAGGTTAGGGCTCGAAAGCGTCGGCCAACGCCACGAGTTCCGGGATGTCGAGGGTCTCGGGCCTTCGGCGGCCATCCAGCCCAGCGCGGCGCAGCGCGTCGGCAACGCCCTCCGACCGGTACGCGCGAAGCGCGTTCGCCAGCGTCTTGCGCCTGCGCGTGAAGATCGCCTTCGTCAGACCTTCAAAGACCGCCGGCTCCCTGGCCGGCGGGCTGGGCGGATGGAATCGCAGGCTGACGACAGCCGACTGCACTTTCGGCGGCGGGCGGAAGGCCCCCGGCGGAAGGGCCAGAAGACGTCGAACATTTGCGCGATGCCCGATCAGGACGCTCAACACGCCGTACTCTTTCGTCCCTGCCGGCGCCGTCAGGCGATCCGCGACCTCGCGCTGGAGCATGACCACGGCGTCGGTGATCGGCAGTCCCTCGTCGATGAGCTCGAGCAGCTTGAACAGGATCGGAGAGGCGATGTTGTAGGGAAGGTTGCCGGCCACCCGAACCGACGCACCCGGTAAAACGCCCGCGCCGCCGAGTTCCGCGCGGACCCGTTGAACGGTCACATCCAGAAAGTCGCCCTCGACGATCGCCACGTTCGAAGCGGCGGCTTCGCGCAACATCGGAACAAGATCACGGTCGATCTCGAAGGCGACAACCTGCGCCGAGGCTGCGCCCAGGAGGTGAGTCATCGCACCCCGGCCCGGCCCGATCTCCAGGACGACGTCAGAAGGACGCGCCCCGACCGCGCCGGCGACCTTTACCGCCCAGCTCTTTTCCAAGAAATGCTGGCCGAAGCGTTTACGGGCGATGCCGGTTCCAGTACTTCTCCTCAATCTCCTCGATTTCCTCCTCGCTCAGTCCAAAGTAGTGGCCGACCTCATGAATGAGCGTCTCGCCGATCGACACGATCAGGTCGTCTTCGTCCTCCGCCTCGCGTTCGTGCGGGCCCTGGAAGAGCAGGATCCGATCGGGCAGCGCGTTGCCGAACGCCCATCCGCGCTCCGTGAGCGGCGTCCCTTGATACAGGCCGAACAGCGTATCTGGCGGCTCGACCTCCATGTCGTCGAGCAGGTCGTCCGACGGTTCGTCCTCGACGACGATGGCGATGTTGGACATCGCGTCGCGAAACCGGCGCGGGATCGTAGCGAGCGCCTCGGCAACGCGCCGTTCGAACGCCTGGCGGGTCATCGCCGGCGCCGGGCAGGTTTGCGCGGCCGGCGGCCGGCCACGCGCCCGCCGCGCGCGGCCTTTCGGGCGCGGCCTTTCCGCTGAGGCCGCCGATCATCGGAGGCGGCACCGGTCTCGAAATACAGGCAGGATTCCTGCACGACGCACTGCGGGCACAACGGTTTGGGCCGGCAGATCCGCCGGCCGTGGAGGATGAGCGTATCGGACGTCCGCGTCCAGCGTGCCGGCGGCAGCGCGGCGCCGAGCTGCTCCTCGACGACTTCAGGGTCGTCGGACTCGGCGATCCCGATGCGGTTCGCGACGCGCAGCACATGGCGATCGACCGGCAACCCGGGTACGCCCAGAGCATGGCCCAGCACGACGTTGGCCGTCTTGCGGCCGACGCCTGGCAGCTCGATCAACTTCTGCATGTCTGCCGGCACCTGGCCGCCATGTTGGGCGACCAGCGCCTGCGCCATGCCGATGAGCGCCTTCGACTTGGCGCGAAAAAAGCCGGTGGAGTGGATCTGCGGCTCGAGCTCCGCGGAGGTAGCCTTCGCGAGCGTTCGAGCGTCGGGGTACCGGGCGAACAGCGCGGGCGTCACCATGTTCACCCGCTGGTCCGTCGACTGGGCCGAGAGAATCGTCGCGACCAGCAGTTCGAACGCGTTGCGGTGGTGCAGCTCGGTGTCGGCGTCGGGGTGCTGGCTCTCCAGCGTGTCGAGGATCCGCCGCGTCTCGGATGCGGTCTTCACGCTCAGTGAATCGGCCCGGCGCCCTTGTTCCAGCCGACGTTGTTGTACGACTCGGTGAAGACCCGCCAGTGCTCCTGCAGAGCACTGATCAGGTTCGGCACGAACTGCACGGGCACGACGACCTTGACGCGGACCGGCGCCCGGACGATGTGCTCCGACTCGGCTTCCTTGATCTCCTTGTCGGACAGCGGCATCACCTCACAGAACGTGAGCGTGAAGTCGAACGGCGTGTGCGCGATGGAGCAGAAGTTCGAGTAGGTGCGGGGTGTCTGACCATCGTCGTCTGCGGGGACGATAGTGAAGTTGATCTGACGCGGTTGGGGCTGATCGGCCATAGGGACATACTAACTGCTTACGAAGAAGGTGCTCGGTGGATCCTGCAAGGTGCTGGGTGGATCCTGTAGAGTGCTTCGTGGATCCTGTAGGGTGCTTAACGGATTCTGTAGAGTGCTCGGCGAACCTTCTGGAGTGCTCGACTGTGAGTGAAGGTAGGCGGGACCCCCCAGCACCTTACAGCGTCAGCACCCCGCACTTTCCTCATTTCAGAGTTAATATTTCCGCATCACTCCGACGACGACTCCCTGGATTTGAACCTGATCGGGGTCGGCGAAGATCGGTTGCATGGCGGCGTTGGCGGGCTGGAGGCGGATCCGGCCGCCGGGATCGCGATAGAACTTCTTCAACGTGACGTCGGTCCCGCGAAGCAGCGCGATCACCATCTCTCCGTTGTCGGCAGTCTTCCGGTCCTCGACGACGACGAAGTCGCCATCCCGAATCTGCTCGTCGATCATCGAGTCGCCGCGGACGCGAAGCACGTAGGTGTCGCGCTTGCCGACCAGGTCCTCGGGGACGGCAATCGTCTCGCTGGAGGCGACCGCCTCGATGGGCACGCCGGCGGCCACGAACCCGAGCAGCGGGAGCTCCACCGCCCGGCCTCCAGTGCGAGTCGGCACCATCTCGACCGATCGGCTTCGGTTCCACGCCCGCTTGATGAACCCCTTTTCCTGCAGGTTGGTGAGGTGCTTGTGCACCGTGGCCAGCGAAGACAACCCGAAACGCCGGCCAATTTCCTCGAGGCTGGGGGCGTACCCGTGCTGCTGGATGAACTCGTTCAGGTAGTCGAGGATCTCTCGCTGACGCTTTGTCAGGGGCAGCATGGGGGTCGCTCCTTTCGCGTGCACTATACGCAAAAGAAAGGCGAAGGTCAACGGACGAGGGTCAGTTGGCCCGTGTCAGCAGATACAGCCGCAAGGTGCCGTCGCTCGTCAGCGTCCGAAGCTCGGGAAACCTTCTCCAGCCGCTCCAGGGCGGCTGGAGCCATATTGCGGCCGTCGACCACCACGTGCGTCACGCCAAGCGCTCGCAGGTGCGCAATCGATCCTTCGTCGGGAAAACTTCGGAGCGCCTCGACGTTCTTGTAGAAGCTCGCGGGCTTGAAGCCGGAATAGCCGTTCAGCATCGGCTTCCAGAAGCGCGTCGACGCGAGCATGAAGCGATCGTTCAGGTGAAACTGCGGCGAAGCGTAGAACGGCATCGACACGACCACGGAATCGTCGCCGGCCTGGCGCAGCGCGTCGTAGAACTCCGGGATGCCGCGGTACTCGCGTGTACCCGAGCGGCGCGCGGAACGCTTCGAGGTTGGCGGCGAGAATCACTGCAACAGCGATCGGGGCGGCAGCCCGGCCCGGTGCGCGTCTGAGAGTCTCCGCCAGGCCAAATCCCGCCAGAATACCGACGGCGGCGATGACGATCTGCCCGAGCCGCACCGCGCCGCGGATGCCGGTGAGCAGTGGCAACATGTTATACAGCCAGCGATAGGGCGGGAACGCCGGGCCGAACGAGAGCGCGAACGTCACCACGCCCATCACCAGCACCATCCGGATTCGCCGATCGCGGACGCCGGGTCGCCATCCGATGGCGATCGCCGCCAGAACTAAGGCTGTCAATCCCGGGAACAGGCCATCGCCCTGCCAGAACCGGCGGCTCCACGCCTCGAAATGAAAAGTGCCGGCGGCCGCCAGATAGTCGGTGAACTGCGGCTGAGTACCTCGCTGTCTCTTCGAGCGATCGGCTGAGGCCGGCTTCGCGGCTGACGGCGAGATAGGGCAGCAGGAAGGGTGTCAGCGCAGCGACCGCGACCGCTGCCGCGAGCGCGGCCTTCGGCGCCACCACGGCCAATCGGGCACCCAGCCAGTCGCGCGGCCTCGCGAGCGTCGCCGCGACGATGGAGATCGCGGTGAAGACCATCAGGTAGGTGCCGGTCAGCGATTGCAGCACGTACCATCCGGCCAGGCCGAGCGCGTCGCGCACTCGTCCGTAGACGAGCAGGCGATCGAGCGCCAGGAGCACCAGCGGAAAGAACTCGAAGTGGAGATCCTGGATCTGCGGAAGACGGGTCAGCGTGAACGCGCTGAACGCGACGAGGGATCCGCTCAACAACCCGGCCGCCCGGCTGCCGGTCCAGCGCGCCACGACGAGCGCTGTCGTCCAGCCGGTCAGCGCATAGCCGGCGATGAGCACGACGTTGTGAACGAGCACCGGCGAGAAGCCAGCCCATGTCAGCGGCGCGCCCATCAGCGACTGGACGATCAGGTGATCGGAATACGCCAGCGTGTGGGGCTCGGGATAGAAGATGTTCGCGTCGAACAACCGCAGCGGGTCGCTGACGAGCTGGTGCGCAACCCACGCGAGGATCCACTCGTGCAGCACCGTATCGGCGACGTCGTTGCGCGACAGGACGCCGGGCGCCGACGCCAGCGGCCACGTATGCACGACGGCGAGCGCAACGAAGAATCCCAGCGACGCCAGCAGCCAGTTCGCAGTCGACCCGGCGGGCGATCGTCGAGCGACCCTTTCAAGGTCGCCGCATCGCTCAGGGTCCGGTGCGTCCTGCATTTTTCAGGCTGGCCGTTGTGTGCTTGTACAGCGTGAAGTTCGGCCCGGGGCGCGTCACACCCGAGAATCCCGCGAACGGGATGAAGAACGCGTCCTGCCGGTCGTAGACGCGGGCGTCGCGCGGCGAATAGGCGGTGAAGTGACCGGCGACGTGATAGTCCTTCTTGAGGAACGCCGTTGACCACGTCCTGCGTCATGCTCGGCAGCGGCGACTCCTGCAGCAGGATCCAGTCCGGACGGCCCTCGGCGCGGTGATCCTGGACCATGAACGCCTTGCGGTAGCGATCCCACGTCCACACGGTCCACACGCGGTTGTCGATCTGAGCATAGCCGTAGATCGAGCCGCTCTGGAGGACCGAATCTCCCGGCGGAACATGGCGGGCGAACCAGTCCGCGACGATCACGCGATTGTCGGTCGCGCTGGCAATCCGATCGAACTGCACCACGCTCGACCGCAGATGGCAGCACGATGAGCGTCGCGACGAACGCCAGCGCCGGCGTCGAAGCCGTGACGCGCCGCACTGCCGTCGTCACGAACCACGCCGCCCCGACGACGAGAAAAGGAACGATCGGAATCATGTAGCGGAAGAACAGGTTGCCGAAGCTGCCCGCGACAACGAAGTACGCGACCGGAAAGGCGAACAGCAAGGCAGCGGTGCGTCGGCTGGCGCACCGAGAGCGCAATCGCTCCCGCGATCCCCGTCAGCAGCAGCGGCAGGCCGACGCCGTATCGGAGCGACTAGGTGAGGTGGTGCAGCCACCCGTTCTCGGGCGTTCAATTCGCCCTGGCCGAATTGCATCGAATGCGTCAGCTCGCCCATCGCGGCCCAGAACCGGTCCGCGTCGGCCACCACGAACGGGATGCCGAGAGCCAGCGCCAGGACGAACGGAACGCCAAACCAGATCGCGCGCGCGTCGAGCAGGGCTGCCACGCGGCGGCCCGGCGAATCGACGGCGTGAAGTACCTGGCTGACGACGAATGGCGCGGCGAGAAACACCCCGTTGTACTTCGTCGCCGTCGCGAGCCCGCCGGCGAGCCCGGCCAGCGCAAACAGGTGGCGCTGTCCGGTGAGGTGCGCCCTCACGAGGAACGACACCGACATCACGATCAGGAACGTCATGGCGATGTCGGTCGTGCCGAAATGGGAGTCGCGCACGTGGATGAACGTCAGCGCAAGGAACAGGGCCGCGACGAGCGCCGTCGCCTCATCCCACAGCGTGCGGGTCAGCCGGTACACCACGAACACCGTGCCGACGCCGGCCACGGCTGAAAGCGCCCCGGCTGATCAGGAAGAACGGCTCCCAGTTGATCGGCCAGCTCGCGACGAGGTCGGCGAGACTCTGGAACGACCCCGCCACGACTCCCCACGCGTAATAGACGAGATACAGGCCGGTCAGCACCCACATGTACAACCAGGGATAGTCGTAGAAGGGCGGCTGGAAGTCGCCCCGCAGGAAATACAGCGTGACGTCGATGATTTGCGTCTCGTCGGGACGTGCCTGAGTGTGCGGCAGCCCGAACGCGATTCCCCAGAATCGAACGGCGGCCGCGAGGGCCAGAATGCCCGCCAGCAGGACGTACGCTGACGTCCACCGCGCGCCGCGCAGGCTTCTCAACCTCACACCATAAGACAGGATGGAACTTGAACGCTGAAGAGCGGCCGAACCTGTTAGCAGTGCATCCGGCGTGCGCCTTCCGTTTCGACCGAAACTTTCCGGCTTCGCCGCGTTCGATGTCGTCGGCCTCGGCTTGAACAGCATCGATCTGGTGGCGGTCGTTTCCGAATACCCGCCGCCGAACTCCAAGCAGCGTCTCGACCGGTTCGAACGCGCTGCCTGGCGGACAGGTGGCGACGGCTCTCAGCGTCTGCGCCCGGCTCGGATGGACGGCCAGCTACATCGGCCGGTTCGGCGACGACGACCTGGGCGAGCTGTCGCGAACGAGCCTGACGAGCCGTCGGCGTCGACATCTCGCAGGTCGACGACCGTGGAGGGCGCGACGAATCAGTTCGCGGTCGTGCTGGTCGACAGCCGCACGGGAGATCGCACCATCTTGTGGCACCGGCACGGCGGCCTGACAATCGAGCCGGAGGCCGTCGAGCGCGACGCCGTCACCGCGGGACGGGTGCTCATCGTCGACTGCCACGAGACCAGGGCGGCGGCGCAAGCGGCGCGCTTCGCACGCGACGCCGGGATGCTGACGATTGTCGACGTCGAGAAGGTGCGCCCGCATATCGGCGAACTGCTCGCACACATCGACGCGATTATCGCGGCGAAGCAGTTCCCGAGCGAGTACACGGGCTACCTGTCGACGGGCCGCGCGCTCGAGGCGCTGGCCGACGAATTCGCGCGCCGCTCGTGTGCGTGACCCTCGGAAAAGAGGGCAGCCTCGCCCGGTGCGGCGGCCGCGAAATCCGTACGCCGGCGTTTCCGGTCACGTGCGTCGACAGCACCGGCGCGGGCGACGCGTTCCGTGGCGGCTTCGCCGCCGGATGCCTTCGGACTCCCGACGGGCGAGGTCGAGGACGTGTTGTCGTTTGCCAACGCGGTGGCGGCGTTGAACTGCCGGCGGCTCGGCGCGCGAGGCGGCCTGCCGACCGCCGAGCGAAGTGGAGCAGTTGTTGTACGCTAGCCGGAACAGCTGACGCGTGACCCTCGAGCCTCTCGACGATCTCATCGCCCGCCTGGAGCGCGAACGGCTGGCGGCCGACCGGATCTACAACGACGCGTTGACGGCGCTCGATCGCGCGATTTCGCCGCCGGCCGTGCTGCCGCCGGCGCCGGCTGCCGCCGATCGCTCGCAGCTCGCGGCGATCAACGACCGGGCGCAAATCCTGCCCCCAGGGATCGCCGTCTGTCGAGGGGGCTCTGAAAGGTCGACTGGCCGGGTTCATCTGGCGGCTGGTTGGTCCGTCGCTCCAAAAACAGGCGGAGTTCAACGCGGCCGTCGCCGACCATTTGAACCGGACCGCCGACGCCCACGACGCGTGCGTCGAAGCGGCCACGCGCCTTCGCGAGACGGTGCAGGCCGAACTGCAGGCGATTGCGCGATTCGAGTCGCTGCTCGTGCAGTACCTGCAGACCGTCACCGCCTATGTCGACACCAAGGATCGCAGCCTGGGCGGGACCGAGATTCGCGATCGGCTGGCGCTGGCCGAGCAGCGGGTCCAGGCGATCAAGCGCGAACTCGAGCGACCGAACAGGCGGCCCCGCGGCCCCGCCGGACGCAACAGCAGCCGGCGCGTTCGCGCGTCCGGTCGACTCCGTGACCTACGTCGGCTTCGAAGATCGCTTCCGGGGATCGTCGCCCGACATCAGCCGGCGGATCGAGGAGTATCTGCCGATTCTCGAGCGAGCGAACGATGTCGTCGACATCGGCTGCGGTCGCGGCGAGCTGCTCGGCGTCGCTTCGCGCGCGCGGCGATCACGGCGCGCGGCGTCGACGCCAACCCGGCGATGGTCGAGCTGTGCCGGTCGCAGCAGCTCGACGTCGAGCAGGGCGATGCGCTCTCGTTCCTCGAGCGTCAGCCGGACGCCAGCCTGGGCGCCGTCGCGGCCATTCAGGTCGTGGAGCACTTCGATCCGGCGTATCTCGTGCGATTCCTCGACGCCGCGTTTCACAAGATGAAACCGGGTGCGCCGCTCGTGCTCGAGACCATCAACCCCGCCTGCTGGATGGCGTTCTTCGAAACCTACATCCGCGATCTGACCCATCAGCGGCCGCTCCATCCCGACACCCTGCGCTACCTGGTCGAGGCCAGCGGGTTCTCGTCGGTGGACGTGCGGTTCCGCCAGCCGGTGTCGGCGGGCGATCGGCTCGATCAGGTCGAGTCGGCGCTCGCTGGCGGGGACTGATCCGGCGGTCGGCGCCGTGGCCGCGGCCGTCAACGACCACGCCGAAAAGCTGAACGCGCGCCTGTTTTCGTCAATGGACTACGCGGTGATTGCCAGGCGTTAGCCGGTCTTTTACATTCGCACCCCCGGCGCGGTCTAACGGAACAATGGGCTTTCTGCGACGATGGCGCGTGTAATTGCGTGGACAATGCCGCGGACGGGCGAACCCGAATGGCAGCTCACCGTGGTCGGTCCTGAGTCGCCGGCCGCTGACCATCCCGCCGGAGATCGCCGACGCCGACCTGGTGGCGGCGTGCCTCAGCGGCCGGCCGGGCGCGTTCGACGTCGTCGTCGAGCGGCATCAGCGCGCCGTCTATCAGCTGTGCTACCGGTTCGTCGGCAACCACGAGGACGCCAGCGACCTGACGCAGGACGTCTTCCTGCGTGCCTACCGCGGGCTGCGAAACTTCCGCGGGCATTCGTCGCTCGGCACCTGGCTGTACCGGATCGGCGTGAACGTGTGCCTGAACCGCGTGAGCGTCAAGGCGCCGCGCACCGAACCGATCGACGACCGGCAGCACGTCGACAGCGCGCCGGCGAACGCGCCGACGATGGCGTGCTGCGGAGCGAGCGGGCCGCGCGCGTGCGCGCCGCCATCGCGCAGCTGCCGCGCAAACAGCGCGCCGCGCTGATTCTTCGGATGTACCACGATATGGCGCATCAGGAAATCGCCGCGACGCTGGGCAGCTCGGTCGGGGCCGTCAAGGCGAACGTGTTCCATGCGCTGCAGAACCTGAAGAAAATCCTTGGCGATCAAGGCGATCTGACGATGACGCACCTCAGCCCCGAACAGCTGCTCGACGTGGCGGACGGCACGCGGCCCGACGGCGAATTCCCGCATCTCCAGTCGTGCGCGATCTGCGCGCGCGAGGTGGCGGATCTCCGCGGCGACGATCGATGCGGCCGCCGAAGTCGACGTTCCGGAACCCTCGCCGCTGTTCTGGACTCACTTGTCGCGAGCGCGTGCGCGACGCCGTCGCTGACGAGCAGCCCGGGACGCCGACCCTGAAAGGGTCGGCCTGCCGGCGGTTCCACAGGCTGGTGGCGAGTGTGGCCGCCGCGGCGGCGGCCGTCGCGGCCGTCGTCGCTCGTGGTCGCGCCGTGTTCCTGACCGCAGCGTCAGCAGCCATGGTCCTGCCTGACGACCGGCGTTTCCACCATCCGTCCCGGGCGACGTCCGGCAACCGGTGGAGCGTGCCTGCGTTCGACGACGACCCGGCGCTGTCGCTCCTCGCGGATCTCACCGCGGGATGGACTGGGAGGCGACAGCGGAAGCCGGTCTCGTGCCGGCGGTCGGCGCAGTCGACAGCGTCGTCCTCGCGCTCTCGGTCGAAGAGCGCGTCGAGCTGCACCGGCTGCTTCAGGAGGCGCTGGCGGGGTCGGGAGCGTGAGAAGGGTTCACAAGGTGCTCGCGGTGCACGGCTGGCTGAGCTGGGCTGATCGGCACGGCTCCAACGCTCGAGGCTCAGGGCGCCGGCGCGCGCCGGCGGACCGGCGCGGGGCGGATGCGGTCGTCTCGCCTGCGGAAATCCAGCGCATGCTCGACGGCTACATGCTGATCCAGGCGCAGGAAGTCCTCCAGTTGTCGGACGACCAGTTCACGCGCTTCCTGTCGCGCGTCCGCGCGTGGCAGGAGACGCGCCGGCGTTCACAGGCGGAGCGTCAGCGCATGCTGCAGGAGCTCCGCAGGATGACGGCCGGGCGGGCGGGGCCGGTGGACGAGTCTGCGATCAAGGATCGCCTGAAGGCCCTCGACGACCTCGACACGCGCGCGGGCAGCGAGATACAGCAGCAGCGCGGCGCGATCGATCAGGTCCTCAACACGGTTCAGCAGGCACGATTCCGCATCTTCGAGGAAACGATGGAGCAGCGGAAGATCGAGCTGCTGATGCGCGCCCGCCAGGGCAGGGGACGCCAGGCCCAGCCTCAGGCCGCCGAGGAGCCGCGCTAGTAGTACACTTCCCTGTCATGCGAGCGCGCCGCTTCGTCCTGGTCGCCATCGTCGGAGTGATCCTCGCCGCGGACGCAGTCGCGATCCGGGGTGCAGGGGCTCGACGGATTGAGCAGCTGTCGCCACGCCCGATCCGGCCGTCGCCCGCCGGGACGCGGATGCCTTCAGGGTCAAACTCGGGGAGATCTCGCGCCGCGGCGGCGAGCGCCGCTACCGTACGTCCAGACGCTGCCCGAACGACGGTCACGGAGCCCGAAGTCAACGGTTACCTGACCCTCGACGTCGCCGACGATCTTCCCTGCGGGCGTTGTTTCGCCGAATGTCGTGATGCTGGGCCAGGGCCGCGCTTCGGGGCAGGCCGTGGTGGACCTCGATCGCGTCCGCCAGGGTCTCGGCGCAAACAGCGTGCTCAATCCCCTCAGCTATCTTCGCGGCCGGTTGCCCGTGGTCGCAACCGGCACGCTCGAGAGCCACGACGGCATGGCGCGGCTGCTGTTCGAGTCGGCGACGGTCTCCGGCGTGCGCGTGCCGAAGTTCGTGCTCCAGCAGATCGTCAGCTACTACTCGCAATCCGAGACGTATCCTTCCGGCATCAACCTCGACGACCCGTTCCGGCTGCCCGCACGCATCCGCGAGATCCAGGTCGAGCGCGGACGGGCGATCGTCGTCCAATAGACCTGCGACTGAGATTTCAGATTTCAGATTTAAGATCGCCAGATGGCTCAGCGTCTCGAATGCCATCTCGAAATCTGAATCTCAATCTGAATTTAGTCGTGTGCCTGACGACTTCCTCGCGACGCCGCTGCAGTTCCTGAAGGGCGTCGGCCCGCGGCGCGCGGCCGATCTGGCGCGCGCCGGGCTTCACACCGTCGAAGATCTGCTGTACCGGTTTCCGATCCGCTACGAAGACCGCAGCCGCCTCGCAGCCGATCGCGTCGCTCAAGCCCGGACAGACGCGCGTCGATCGCCGGCCGGATCCTGAGCTGCGGCCTGCGCTCGACGCGGCGTCCGGGATTCAAGATCTTCGAGGCGCTCGTCCGCGACGCGAGCGGCGCGCTGCGCGCGACCTGGCTCAATCAGCCGTTTCTGCGCGACGTGTTCGCGCGCGGGCAGCAGGTCGTGCTGTTCGGCCTGGTCGAGATGCGCGGCCACGGCGGCCTGCAGCTGACCAACCCGCAGTACGAGATCCTCGACGACGAGGACGGCGAGACGATTCACACCGGGCCGGATCGTGCCGGTGTACGAGAAGGCCGGCAGCGTCACGCCGAAGATGCAGCGGCGGCTCGTCCACGACGTGCTGCAGCGGCTGCCGCGACGATCTGCCGGATCCGCTGCCCGAGCGCGGTGCGGCTGCGGCTGCGACCTGCCGACGCGGCGCGCGGCGCTGCTCGGCGGCGCATTTTCCGCCGGCCGACGCGCCGCTCGACGAGCTGAACCGCTTCGACGACGCCGGCGCAGCGGCGGCTGATCTTCGAGGAGGCGTTTCTCTTTCAGATCGGCGTGCTGGCGCGGCGGCGCGCGCGCGGCGGCCGAGCAGAAGCCGGCGGCCGATCCGCGTCGACGATCGCATCCGCGAGTCGGCGCGCGCGCGTCCTGCCGTTCAAGCTGACCGCCGGTCAGCGGCAGGCGCTCAAGGAGATCGTCGACGACCTGCAGCGCCCGCAGCCGATGAACCGGCTGCTGCAGGGCGACGTCGGCGCGGGCAAGACGATCGTCGCGCTGCTCGCGGCGCTCGTCGCGATGGAGAACGGCCTGCAGGTGGCGTTCATGGCGCCGACCGAGATCCTGGCCGAGCAGCACTTCGCTGAACATCTCGCGGCTGCTGCAGGCGTCGCGGTTCCGCGTCGCGCTGCTGACCGGCGCGACGCCGCGGCCGCCGCGCGGCGAGACGCAGCTCGCCGAGATCGAGGCGGGCAGCGCTGCACCTGGTCGTCGGCACGCACGCGCTGGTCCAGGGCGACGTGCGCGTTCGAGCGGCTCGGGCTCGTGGTCATCGACGAGCAGCACCGCTTCGGCGTGCTGCAGCGCGCGACGCTGCGCGCGAAGGGGCTGCGGCCCGACGTGCTGGTGATGACGGCGACGCCGATTCCGCGCACGCTCGCGCTGACGCTGTACGGCGATCTCGACGTGTCGGTGATCCGCGACCTGCCGCCGGGACGCCTGCCGGTCCGGACGATCGCGAAGCCGGAATCGCGGCGCGACGAGATCTACGCGCTTCGTCCGCGAGCAGCTCGACGCCGGCCGGCAGGCCTACGTCGTCTATCCGCTCGTCGAGGAGTCGGAGAAGATCGATCTCAAGGCGGCGACCGAGATGGCCGATCACCTCGCGCAGGAGGTGTTTCCGGAGTACCGCGTCGGCCTGCTGCACGGCCGGCTGAAGGCCGGACGCGCAAGGAGCGCGTGATGAAGGCGTTCGCGGCGGGCGAGCTCCAGGTGCTCGTCTCGACGACGGTGGTCGAGGTCGGCGTCGACGTGCCGAACGCCAGCGTGATGATCGTCGAGCACGCCGAGCGCTTCGGGCTGTCGCAGCTGCACCAGCTGCGCGGCCGCGTCGGGCGCGAGCGCGCACCAGTCGTACTGCTGCCTGCTGTATCAGGCGCCGCTGTCCGAGGAGGCGCGCGAGCGGCTGAAGGCGATGACCGACACGACCGACGGCTTCGAGATCGCCGAGCGCGACCTGCTGCTGCGCGGCCCGGGCGATTTCTTCGGCACGCGCCAGGCCGGGCGTGCCGACGTTCCGGCTGATCGATCTGGTGCGCGATCGCGAGCTGCTCGAACTGGCGCACCGCGAAGCGGCGCGCTGGCTCGACGACGGCGCCGCCGACGCCGGCGACGCTCGCGCAGCTGCTCGCAGACGTGGGAGCAGCGGTTCAGGCTGATCGAGGTTGGGTGAATCGCAGTCGATTGCGCCAGCATGGCATGATGGATTCGAGGAATCGTGTCATTCGCGCATTCAGTGACCGCGATGGCCCGACGTCCAGTGTCGGGTGCCGATGACCATGCGCGTGATTGCGGGAACGCTGAAAGGCCGCCGGCTGAAGGCGCCGACGTGGGACGGGCTGCGGCCGACGTCCGACAAGCTGCGCGAGACGCTGTTCAACATCCTGGCGCCGCGCATCGCCGGCGCGCGCGTGCTCGACGGCTACGCCGGCACCGGCGCGCTCGGCATCGAGGCGCTCAGCCGCGGCGCGGCGTAGGTCGACGTTCGTCGAGCAGCGATCGCCGCGCGCAGGCGCTGATCGCGGAGAACCTCGCGCACTGCGGGATCGACGAGCGGCTATGCTATCATCCGTGCGCCGTCGCACGCGGCGCTCGAGCCGCTGCGGCGCAGACCCCGCGTTCGAGCCGTTCGACATCGTCCTGCTCGATCCGCCGTACGACGACGCCGGTCCGATCGACGGTCGCTGATGCGATCGACGGCCGCCGGCGTGCTCGCGCCGGGCGGCGTCGTCGTGCTCGAGCACGCGCGGCGCGCGACCGGCGCCCGACGCGGCCGGCCGGCTGCGTGCGGACGCGCACGGTGGTGTCCGGCGACTCCGCGCTGACGTTCTACGAGTTGCAGTCGCGGCGACGCGGCGATCAGTGACCGCAGCATGTCCACGCTCGCCGTCTATCCCGGCTCGTTCGATCCGCTGACCAACGGTCACGTCGACATCATCACGCGCGGCGCGCGGCTGTTCGATCGCATCGTCGTCGCGATCCTGGTGAACGCGGAGAAGTCGCCGCTCTTCACGATGGACGAGCGGGTCGAGATCGCGCGCGCGGTGTTCAAGGATCATGCCCAACGTCGAGGTCGACACGTTCGACGGGCTGCTGGTCGACTACGTCGAGCGGCGGCAGGCGCAGGTCATCGTGCGCGGCCTGCGCGCGGTCTCGGACTTCGAGTTCGAGTTCCAGATGGCGCTGATGAACCGGCGGCTGAATGGTAAGATCGAGACCGTCTTCATGATGCCGGCCGAGCAGTACACCTACATCAGCTCGCGGCTGATCAAGGAAGTCTTCGCGCTCGGCGGCCGCGTGCACGGCCTCGTGCCGGACATGGTCGAAGAGCGCCTGCGCGACAAAGGTAGGAGCTCGGCGGACGGCCGCCGAGGAAGTCGATGACGCCGCGCCTGGCCGAGCGCACGAGCCGAATCGCGAGCTCGCCGACGATGAAGGTGACGGCGACCGTCGATCGGCTGCGCCGCGAAGGCGTCGAGGTCATCGACTTCGGCGCCGGCGAGCCCGACTTCGCGACGCCCGAGCGCGATCAACGCCGCGGCGCACGCGGCGATCGATCAGCGACTTCACGAAGTACACGCCGGTCGGCGGCATCGCCGAGCTGAAGCGCGCGATCTGCGATCGCTACCGCGCCGACTACGGCGTCGAGTACCAGGAATCCGAGGTCATCGCCAGCGCCGGCGGCAAGCAGGCGCTGTTCAACACGGCGCTCGCGCTGTTCGACGCCGGCGACGAGGTCATCACGCACGCGCCGTACTGGCCGACGCTGACCGAGCAGGTCAAGCTGGCCGAGGCGACGCCGGTCCTCGTGCGGACGATCGCCGGAGGACGGGTTTGCGATCCGCGCGGCGCCGATTCTCGACGCGATCACGCCGCGGACGCGCGGCATCATCATCAACTCGCCGTGCAACCCGACCGGCGCGCTGATCTCGGAAGACGAGCTGACGGCGATCGCCGAGGAGGCGGCGCGGCGCGGCATCTGGGTGATCGTCGATCTCTGCTACGAGAAGCTGATCTACGACGCGGTGCCGCACAACCTGCCGGCGCGTCCTGCGACGCGCACTGCCGCGATCTGGCGGTCATCTGCGGGTCGGCGTCGAAGGCGTACGCGATGACCGGCTGGCGCTGCGGCTGGACGATCGGCCCGGCGGCGGTCATCGCGGCGCAGAACGCGCTCCAGAGCCACGCGACGTCGAACGTCTCGTCGATCACGCAGAAGGCGGTCGTCGCGGCGCTGACCGGATCGCAGGAGCCGGTGACGGCGATGCTCGACGAGTACCGGACGCCGCCGCGACAGCCTGCACGAGTGGCTGACCGCCGATCCGCGGCTCGCGCTGCCGCAAGCCGGCGGGCGCGTTCTACCTGTTCGTCGACGTCGGCGACGTGCTGTCGGCCGACGGCTTCCGCACGTCGGCCGACTTCGCCGCAGGCGCTGCTCGACGAGGCGCGGGTGGCGGTCACGCCGGGCGAGGCGTTCGACGCGCCGGGGTTCGTCCGCATCTCGTACGCGACGTCGATGGAGAACCTGCGCGAGGGCAGCCGCCGGCTGCTCGAGTTCGTCGAGCGCAGCACGCGGCCGCGCACGTGCGGTCGCGCGTGATGCAGGTCGCCGGATCGAGTGCCGCGATCCGCGTCGACCGGTATATTCGGATGCCATGAGCAAGGTCGTCGCGGTGATCGGCGCCTCGAGCAATCGGCAGCAAGTTCGGCAACCGCGCCGTGCGCGCGTTTCGCGCAGCAGGGCTACACGGTCGTCCCGATCAATCCGCACGAGACCGAGGTCGAAGGGCTGAAGGCCTACGCGTCGGTGCTCGACGTGCCCGGGCCGATCGACATGGCGTCGTTCTACGTGCCGCCGGAGGTCGGCGAGCAGGTCATCGACGAGGTCGCGCGCAAGCAGATCCCGAAGTCTGGCTGAACCCCGGCGCCGAGAGCGACGAGCTGATCGCCCGCGCGCGGGCGCTGTCGCATCCAGCCGATCGTCGCCTGCAGCATCGTCGCGCATCGGACAGAACCCGTACTCGCTGTAGGCAACCTTCTAACAGCTCAAGATACGTTCATGCCAAGCCATCACAAGCGCCATGCGCCGGCGCGGACCGACCAACGAGCCCAACACCCGCAACCCCGCCGAGACTGCCACCGCCACCGAGTCCCAGCCAGCCGAAGCGCCGCGACCGCAGCAGGGCGCACGGCCGGCGGGCCTCAACATCACCGATCTGAAGGACATGAGCATCCAGAAGCTCACGCAGATCGCCAAGGACATGACCGTGGCCGGCGCGACCGGCATGCGCAAGCAGGAGCTGATCTTCCAGATCCTGAAGGCGCAGACCGAGCAGAGCGGCTTCATCTTCTCGGAAGGCGTGCTCGAAGTGCTGCCCGACGGCTTCGGCTTCCTGCGCGCGCCCGACTACAACTACCTGCCGGGCCCGGACGACATCTACGTCTCGCCGTCGCAGATCCGGAAGTTCGATCTGCAGACCGGCGACACGGTGTCGGGCCAGATCCGGCCGCCGAAGGAAGGCGAGCGCTACTTCGCGCTCATCAAGGTCGAGGCGGTCAACTTCGAGGCGCCCGATCAGGCGCGCGAGAAGCTGTTCTTCGAGAACCTCACGCCGCTCTATCCGCAGGAGCGGCTGAAGCTCGAGACGGCGGCCGAGAACCTCGCCGGCCGCGTCATGGACCTGATGACGCCGATCGGCAAGGGCCAGCGCGGCCTGATCGTCGCGCCGCCGCGCACCGGCAAGACGATGCTGCTGCAGAGCATCGCGCAGTCGGTGTCGGCGAACCATCCCGAGGTCTACCTGATCGTGCTGCTCATCGACGAGCGGCCCGAAGAAGTCACCGACATGCAGCGCTCGGTCGACGGCGAGGTCATCTCGTCGACCTTCGACGAGCCGGCGCAGCGCCACGTGCAGGTGGCCGAGATGGTGATCGAGAAGGCCAAGCGCCTGGTCGAGCACAAGAAGGACGTCCTCATCCTGCTCGACTCGATCACGCGGCTGGCGCGCGCCTACAACACCGTCATTCCGCCGTCGGGCAAGGTGCTGTCGGGCGGTCTCGATTCGAACGCGCTGCAGAAGCCGAAGCGCTTCTTCGGCGCGGCGCGCAACATCGAGGAGGGCGGCTCGCTGACGATCATGGCGACCGCGCTCATCGACACCGGCTCGCGCATGGACGACGTCATCTTCGAGGAGTTCAAGGGCACCGGCAACATGGAGATCCACCTCGATCGCAAGCTGGTGGACAAGCGCGTCTTCCCGGCGATCGACATCCAGAAGAGCGGCACGCGCAAGGAAGAGCTGCTGCTGCCGCGCGAGGATCTCAACCGCATCTGGGTGCTGCGCAAGGTCCTCAACCCGCTGTCGCCGGTCGAGGCGATGGAGCTGCTGCTCGACAAGATGGGGAAGACGCAAGTCGAACGCCGACTTCCTGGCGGCGATGCAGAAGATGAGTTGAGACGAGGACGCAGAGGGAACAGAGGACGCAAAGCGCAGAGGCGCTGAGGGCTACCAATGGCGACGATCAAGGTCAGGCAGAACGGTCCGTATCTGGTCGAAGGCGACGATGTGACGCTCGTGGACTGGAACGGGAACGCGCTATCAGATTGCGAAGCGGCCGTTCGCGCTGTGCCGCTGCGGCGGGTCGACGAACAAGCCGTTCTGCGACGGCACGCACTCGAGGATCGGGTTTCGCCGCGGCCGAAGCCGCCGTGCCGGGAGCGAGGACAAGCCCGCACCATAGCGCAATCGACCGGCGTCGGAACTTCATGGCCGGTGACCGGCGCGGACTACGCGATGCCTCGCCTGGATTGCCATCGGCCGCATCCAGCGCTCTACCTGATCGACCTATCTCGCGACTCTGTTTCCCGCGATGTACACGTCGCGATCTTGCGTGTGTTCGAGATGTCCGCCAGCGGATCGGCGTCGAGCACGACGAAGTCGGCCCATCTTGCCGGTCTCGAGCGTGCCGAGGTCCGCTGTCCACCTTCATGCAGCGCGCGGCGTCGCGCGTCGCCGCTGGAGCACCTGCTTCGGCGTCAGGCCCGCCTTCGCCATCAGCTCGAGCTCCATCAGCTCGAAGTAGCCCTGGAAGCGGCCGGCCGGACCCGGTGTCGGTGCCCATCGCGATCGTCACGCCGGCGTCGGAGAGCTTCTTCAGGTTGCGGCTGGCGACCTCGAGCGCCGCCTTGTAGCGCTGCGCCGGTCGGATCCTTCGCCGTCTTCGCCTGGAACGCCGGGTCCTTCCGCTGGCTGATCCACTGCGGGTCCGAGTACTTCAGGAACAGCGGATCGGAGAAGAACGCCGGCGTCGACTCGTAGACGAACGTCGACACTTCGCGCATCAGCGTCGGGCACAGGCAGATGTCGCGCGCCTTCAGCGTGGCGATCGACGTCGGCGTCGACGTCGGCGTCGCGCACGCTGTGGGCGATGAAGTCGGCGCCGGCGTCGAGGACGCCCTTGGCGTCGGCGAGATAGAAGAGATGCACCGCGACGCGCAGCCCGCGCTTGTGCGCCTCGTCGATCACCGCGCGGTAGACCTCCGGCGCCATCTTCGGCTGTCGTGCCGAGGGTGTCGTCGACGCGGATCTTGATGATGTCGACCTTCATCGCCGCGACCTTGGCCACGTCGGCGCGGGCCGCCTCGGGCGTTCGCCGGGTTGAGGACCGGGCCGGAGGTGAAGATGCGGGCCCGGTTGAGCGTCGCCGTCCCCTGCGCATCGCGCGCGGCAATGCGCCCCCGGCGCGTTGCCGTCGTTGCCGAGGCTGAACACCGTCGTCACGCCGTACGTCGCGTAGGTATCGAGATCGCGCTCAAGGTTGTTGGCGTGGCCGTGGGCGTTGATCAGTCCCGGGATCACGTGCTTGCCCGGCCAGCGAGACGCGCTCGGCGCCGGCCGGAATCGTGACGCTCGCCGCCGGCCCGGCCGCCGCGATGCGGCCGTCGCGCACGAGCAATCGTCGCGTTGTCGATCGGCGCGCCGATCGGTGCCGTCGACGAGGCGCATGCCGGTGAACGCTTTGACCGCGGCTGGCTGCTGGGCGGGAAGAGCCGCGACGGCCACGACCGCGAACGCTCCGAGAAGGGCGATGTGCTTCTTCATGGTATCTCCCGCGTATGAGGTCCCAACGGGCGTCGTGTCCGCCTTTAGGCGGACCCCGATGATCCGCCTTTAGGCGGACCTCGATGATCGCGGCAACAATATAGCCGATGCCGGCGCGCCCGCGGACCCTGCCGATCGTCCTGGCCGGGTTCACCGCCTTCCTCGATCTCTACGCCACCCAGCCGCTCCTGCCGCTCCTCGTGGACGTCTTCGGCGCGTCGCATTTCGACGTCAGCCTCACGGTCACGGTGGCCACCGTGGCGGTCGCGCTTGCGGCGCCGGTGGTCGGCCGGCTCGGCAGATCTCATCGGCCGCAGACGCGTCATCGTCGCTGTCGGCCTTCGTGCTGGCCGGCGCAACCGCGGCCGCCGCGACCGCCACAGACCTTGCCGCAGTTCCTGTTCTGGCGGTTCGTGCAGGGCCTGGCGACGCCGGCGTCTTCGCGACCACGATCGCCTACATCCACGACGAGTGGCCGGCGGCGTACGTCGGACGCACGACCGCGGCGTACATCAGCGGCACGGTCACCGGCGGGTTCAGCGGCCGCGCGCTGGTCGGCATCGTCGCGTCGCAGTGGAGCTGGCAGACGGCGTTCGTCGTGCCTCGCGCTCGTGAATCTCGCCGCCGCGTTCGCGCTCGCCGCCGGACTGCCGCGCGAACGGCCGCGCCCCTCGAGCGAGCGGGACGGTCATCGCCAATCGCTCGTCCGGCTGCTGCGCAACCGGCAGCTTGATCGCCACCGATGCCATCGGTTTGTGCGTGCTGTTCACCCAGGTCGCGATGTTCACCTACGTCACGTTCCACCTGAGCGAGCCGCCGTTCCGCCTGAGCACGGCGGCGCTCGGCTGGCTGTTCGTTGTCTATCTGGTCGGCGCGGCCGTCACGCCGGTCGCCGGGCACTGGATCGACGCCCGCGGCCATCGCGCCGGGCTCGCGTCCGGCGTGGCGTATCGGCGTCGCCGGGGCGCTCCTGACGCTCGTGCCGTGGCTCCCTGCGATCGTCACGGGCCTCGCCATGGTTGCGACCGGAGTGTTCGTCTCGCAGGCCACCGCGAGCAGCTACATCGGCGCGTGACGGCTGACGATCGCGGCCTCGCGGTCGGCCTGTACTCGTCGTGCTACTACGCCGGCGGCAGTCTTGGCGGCGCGCTGCCGGCGTTGTTCTGGACGCACGGGCGGCTGGACGGCCTGCGTCGTCCTCGTCGTCGGCGTGCAGCTCCTCACGGCGACGCTTGCATTAAGATTCTGGACCCATCGGGGGCGGGCAGTCGCGATGCCCGAGAGCGCCTTGTGATCTCGGCCGTTCGACGTTCGCGAGGCGACGATGAACGGGAAGTCAAACGAACCTCGAACGAAAGCGAAGGGCAAATGGCACGAAGCAACGCAAAAACACCCGCAGCCTATTTGAAGGAACTGCCTGCCGATCGCCGCCGCGAGGTCGCGCGCGTGCGCGACATGGTCCGGAAGCATCTCCCGGCCGGATATCGAGAGACGATGAATTGGGGGATGATCACCTACGAGGTGCCGCTCGATCGGCATCCGAAGACCTGCAACGGCCAGCCTCTCTGTTTCGCCGGCCTGGCGGCGCAGAAGAATTACCTGTCGCTGTACTTCATGCCGGTCGATGCCGCCGCCCTCGCGCGCTTGAAAGCCGCATTCGAGAATGCCGGCAAGAAACTGGATATGGGGAAGTCGTGTATCCGGTTCAAACGCGCCGACGACCTGCCGCTGGATGCGCTCGGCGCTGAGATTGCCTCCGTACCGGTGGACAAGTTCGTGTCGTATATGGAAGCGTCGAGACGACGCTGAGGAGCGTCCAGCTTTAGCAGCACGTCAGGTCCGCCTGAAGGCGGACGCTACGTGATCAATCCGACACGGGCAGGGGAATCGTCTCTGTCGACGGCGGGCGGGCAGCGGACGGAATGCCCAGCAGCTGCCGCAGTTCGTCGCCTTCCATCACCTCGACTTCGAGCAGGCGCCGCGTGACGCGTTTCGAGCTTGTCGCGGTGGTCGGTCAGGATCGTCGCGCGCCGTCTCGTGCGCGTCGGTGAGGATGCGCTTGATCTCGGCGTCGATCTTCTGCGCCGTCTCCTCGCCGTACAGGCCGCGCTCCTGCGGCATCGGGATGTCGAGGAACCGCGCCCGCTTGTTGCCGTCGTAGTTGATGGCGCCGAGCGCGTCGCTCATGCCGAACTCGGTGACCATCGCGCGCGCGATGTCGGTGGCGCGCTGCAGATCGTTCTGCGCGCCGGTCGAGATCTCGCCGAGCGCGATCTCCTCGGCGGTGCGGCCGCCGAGCAGCACCGCGAGCTGGCTGAGCAGATCGCTGCGCGTCATCAGGTAGCGATCCTCGAGCGGCAGCTGCATCGTGTAGCCGAGCGCGCCGAAGCCGCGCTGCACGATCGAGATCTTGTGCACCGGATCGAGGTCCGGGAAGCACCGTCGCGACGATCGCGTGGCCCGACTCGTGGTAGGCGACGATCTCGCGCTCCTTCGTGCTCATCACGCGCTTCTTCTCGAGCCCGGCGACCAGCCGATCGATCGCCGACTCGAAGTCCTTCATGCTCGACCGCGGTCTTGTCGTTGCGCGCGGCGAGCAGCGCCGCCTCGTTCACCAGGTTCGCGAGATCGGCGCCGGCGAAGCCGGCCGTGCGCGCGGCGATGACCTTGAGGTCGACGTCCGGCGCCATCTTCACGCCCTTGGCGTGGATGCGCAGGATCTCCTCGCGGCCCTTGACGTCGGGCTTGTCGACCAGCACCTGGCGATCGAAGCGGCCGGGGCGGAGCAGCGCCGGGTCGAGCACCTCGGGCCGGTTGGTCGCGCCCATGATGATGACGCCCTTGCGCGAGTCGAAGCCGTCCATCTCGGCGAGCAGCTGATTCAGCGTCTGCTCGCGCTCTTCGTGGCTGCCGAGCGGGCTCTGCACGCGCACCTTGCCGAGCGCGTCGAGCTCGTCGATGAAGACGATGCACGGCGCCTTGGCTTCGGCCTGCTGGAACAGATCGCGGATGCGCGCGGCGCCGACGCCGACGAACATCTCGACGAACTCCGATCCGCTCAGGCTGAAGAACGGCACGTGCGCCTCGCCGGCGACGGCGCGCGCGAGCAGCGTCTTGCCGGTGCCCGGCGGGCCGACGAGCAGCACGCCCTTCGGAATCCGGCCGCCGAGGTTCGTGTACTTCTTCGGGTTCTTCAGGAACTCGACGATCTCCTTCAGCTCGTCCTCGGCCTCGTCGACGCCGGCGACGTCGGTGAAGCGCACCTTCACTTCGTCGTCGGCGTAGATCTTCGCGCGGCTGCGCGCGAACGACATCACGCCGCCTTCGGCGCCGCTCATGCGCCGGAAGAAGAAGCCCCAGATGGCGACGAAGAAGACGCAGCGGGATGATCCAGCCGAGGAGCTCGGGCAGCCAGCGGTTGGCGACCTCGCCGGTGTACTTCACGCCGCTGCGCTTCGAGCTCCTCGGTGAGCTTCGGATCCTCGACGCGCGTGGTCGTGAACTGCCTCGATGCCTTCGGCGTCGCTCGGCAGCGGCTGCTTGAGCGTGCCGCGGATCACCTGCTCGCCGACGATCACCTCGGCGACCGCGCCGTTCTTCAGGAGCGTCTTGAACTCGCTGTAGGGAATCGGCCGGCCGGGCGGCAGCCAGGCAGTACAGCTGGGCGAGGCCGAGGACCAGCAGGAGCGCCGAGCCCGTACCACAGCGACGAGGCGACCGCCGGCCGAGCGGCCGCTGGCCGCGGCGATCGCCGCCGCGCGGGTTGAGCCGGTCGGCGTGCGGCTGGTCAGGTGGAGCCATCGTTCCTCACGACCTGCCATTCTATGCGCTGACCGCCTCGCGCTTCTCGAACGTGAGCTCGCCGCCGGCGGCCGATCGACGACGACCGTGTCGCCCTCGCCGAAGTCGCCCTCGAGCACCCGCAGCGCCAGCGGATCGAGCACGCGGCGCTGAATCGTCCGCTTCAGCGGCCGCGCGCCGTAGCTCGGGATCGTAGCCCTCCCGGACCAGCTGCTCCTTGGCCGCGTCGGTCAGCTGCGACGTGGATCTTCCGCTCCTCGAGCCGCTTCACCAGGCCGGCGAGCTGGATGTCGATGATCTGCTTCATGTGCTCGCGGCCGAGCGCGTGGAAGAAGATGATCTCGTCGATGCGGTTCAGGAACTCCGGCCGGAAGTGCGCGCGCAGCGCGTCCATCACCTGGCGGCGCGTGCCTTCGTTGATCGTCCCGCCCTCGCCGGTCGACCGTTCGGAGATGAACTGGCTGCCGAGGTTCGACGTCATGATGACGACGGTGTTCTTGAAGTCGACCGTCCGGCCCTTGCCGTCGGTCAGCCGGCCGTCGTCGAGCAGCTGGAGCAGGACGTTCAGCACTTCCGGGTGCGCCTTCTCGACTCTCGTCGAACAGCACGACGGCGTACGGCCGGCGGCGGACGGCCTCGGTCAGCTGGCCGGCCTCCTCGTAGCCGACGTATCCGGGCGGCGCGCCGATCATGCGCGAGACCGTGTGCTTCTCCTGGTACTCGGACATGTCGATCCGGACCATCGCCTGCTCGTCGTCGAACAGGAACTCGGCGAGCGCGCGCGCCAGCTCGGTCTTGCCGACGCCGGTCGGGCCGAGGAACAGGAAGCTGCCGAGCGGCCGGTTCGGATCCTGCAGGCCGGCGCGCGCGCGGCGGATGGCGTTCGCGACGGCGGTGATCGCCTCGTCCTGGCCGATGACGCGCTGGTGCAGCCGCTCTTCCATGTGAATCAGCTTCTGGACCTCGCCTTCCATCAGCCGGCTGACCGGGATGTGCGTCCACTTGCTGACGACCTCGGCGATGTCTTCCTCGTCGACTTCCTCCTTCAGCATCCGCTGGCCCTTCTGCAGCTCGGCCAGGCGCGCCTCCTCGTCCTTGATCTGCTGTTCGAGCTGCGGCACGCGGCCGTACTGCAGCTCGGACGCCTTCGCGTAGTCGCCGGCGCGCTGCGCGCGCTCGATCTCGCGGCGCACCGCCTCGAGCTCCTCCTTCAGCTTGCGCGACCTGCTGGATCGCGTCCTTCTCCTGCTGCCAGTGCGCCGCCAGCCGGCCGCGCTCTTCCTTCAGATCGGCCAGCTCCTTCTCGAGCTTGCCGAGCCGCTCGCTCGACGCCTTGTCCTTCTCCTTGCGCAGCGCCTCGCGCTCGATCTCGAGCTGCATGATGCGGCGCTCGATCTCGTCGAGCTCGGCCGGCATCGAGTCGATCTCCATCCGCAGCTTCGACGCCGCTTCGTCGACCAGATCGATCGCCTTGTCGGGCAGGAACCGATCGGAGATGTAGCGGTTCGACAGCACGGCCGCGGCGACGAGCGCCGCGTCCTTGAACTTCACGCCGTGGTGGATCTCGTAGCGCTCGCGCAGGCCGCGCAGGATGCTGATCGTGTCCTCGACGGTCGGCTCGCCGACCAGCACGGGCTGGAAGCGGCGCTCGAGCGCCGCGTCCTTCTCGATGTACTTCCGGTACTCGTCGAGCGTCGTCGCGCCGATCGTGTGCAGCTCGCCGCGCGCGAGCATCGGCTTCAGCATGTTCGACGCGTCCATCGAGCCTTCGGCCGCGCCGGCGCCGACCACGGTGTGCAGCTCGTCGATGAACAGGATGACCTGGCCCTCGGAGTCGGCGATTTCCTTGAGCACCGCCTTCAGCCGCTCCTCGAACTCGCCGCGGTACTTCGCGCCGGCGACGAGCGCGCCCATGTCGAGCGCGACGATCCGCTTGTTCTTCAGGCCCTTCGGGCACGTCGCCGCGGACGATGCGGCCGGCCAGTCCCTCGACGATGGCGGTCTTGCCGACGCCGGGCTCGCCGATGAGCACCGGGTTGTTCTTGGTGCGGCGCGACAGCACCTGGATGACGCGGCGGATCTCCTCGTCGCGGCCGATGACCGGATCGAGCTTGCCCTTGCGCGCCAGCTCGGTGAGATCGCGGCCGTAGCGCTCGAGCGCCTGATAGGTGCCTTCGGGGTTCTGGCTGGTGACGCGCTGCGAGCCGCGGACGCTCGTCAGCGCCGCGAAGATCTTGTCGCGCGTGAGCCCGCTGCTCGGTGAGGAGCTGCGCGGCGGGGGAGCGGCCGGTCTCGGAGGCGATGGCGATGAACAGGTGCTCGGTGCTGACGAACTCGTCCTTGAGGCGGTCGGCTTCCGCCTGCGCGAGGTCGGTCGACCAGCTTGCAGCCGCGGCGACAGGCCGGGCTGCGAGCCGCCGTAGGCCTGCGGCATCTTCGCGAGCAGCTCGCGCGCGCCGCGCGCGATCTGCGCCGGATCGGCCGACATCTTCCGCAGCAGCTCCGGGACGATGCCGTCGCGCTGCTCGACGAGCGCCACGAGCAGGTGCTCGGGCTCGATCTGCGCGTGGCTCGATCTCGCTCGGCGAGCCGCTGCGCCGTCAGGACGGCTTCCTGGGCTTTTTCGGTGTACTTGTTGATGTTCATGTGTCGTTCTACGTTCTACGTTCTACGTTCTACGTGTCGACGTTCCTATGCTGCAGAGTCGTTCGTCCCCTTCTCCAGTTTCCTGCAGCGCTTCGAAGTGCGCGCGCTGCTCGGGCGTCAGCTCGCGCGGCAGCTCGACGTCGACGGTCGCGTACAGGTCGCCGGGCTCGTCCGGCTTGCCGACCGCCGGCATGCCGTGGCCCTTCAGCCGGAACACCTGGCCGTTCTGCGTCGTCGGCGGAATCTTCAGCCGCAGCGACTTGCCCGCCGAGCGTCGTGCACCTCGGCTTCGCCGCCGAGCACCGCGGTCGTCAGCGGCACCGGCACGCGCGTGTAGCAGGTCGCGTGCCCTTGCGCTCGAACCGCGGATGCGGCGCGAGCCGGATGCGCAGGTACAGGTCGCCCGACTGCGCGCCGCCGGTCCCGTGCTCGCCTTCGCCGGCGACGCGGACGCGCGAGCCGTCGCCGACGCCCGGCGGAATCCGGACGTCGACCGTGCGCGCGTGGCCGTCGTGCTTGATCGACAGCCGCCGCGTCGTGCCGTGGAACGCGTCCTCGAGCGTCAGCGTGATCTCCTGCTCGACGTCGCGGCCGTGGCGGCGCGCCCGCGCGCCGCGCCGCGCGGCCCCGCCGGCCGGCGTCCTCGCGGTCGACCTGCGCCGCCGAAGAACGTGTGGAAGAAGTCGGAGAACGGATCGCTCGTCGCCGAACATCTCGCGCATTTCGTCCGCGGTCATCGTGCGGAAGCCGCCGCCCGGCGCGCCGCCGCCGAAGTGCACGTTCCAGCCGCCGGCTGCGACCGCGGCCCGCCGGCGGCGCCGGCCTGCTCGTACATCCGCCAGTTCGCGCCGAGCTCGTCGTACTTCTTCCGCTTGTCGGGATCGCCGAGCACCTCGTACGCCTCGTTGATCTCCTTGAACCTCGCCTCGGCGGACTTGTCGCCCGGATTGACGTCCGGGTGGTGCTTGCGCGCCAGCTTCCGGAACGCCTGCTTGATTTCCTTCTCGGTGGCCGTCTTCGCGACGCCGAGCGTCGAGTAGTAGTCCTTGAAGTCCATGGCTACTCGAAGCCGAGCATCTGCGTCAGCTCGTCGAGCTCCTGCGACAGCCGCCGCGCGTCGCGCGGCGCGAGCGGCTCGTCGCGCATCAGCGGCCGGATCCGCTGCACGACCTCGGCGATCGACAGCAGCCGCTGGACGCCGGCCAGGTTGATGCCGGCATCGTCGACCAGGCGCTTGATCGCGCGCAGCCGCTCGAGCTCGTCGCGCGAGTAGAGGCGCATGCTGCCGATCGTGCGGGTCGGCTGGACGAGGCCGAGCCGCTCGTACTTCCGCAGCGTCTGCGGATGCATGCCGAGCATGCGCGCCGCCACGCTGATGAAGTAGAAGTCGTCCATGCGAGCTCGGGTGCAACTCTCGACGTCTGATTCAAAACTTGCGCCGATCCAAGTATAGGCCTTGATACGAGTCGTGTCAACTTAGCTCCTCGCGCGGTAGGGCATACTGTGTCATCGCGGCGTGATTCCAGCGGCTGTCGAAGCGTCAGATTTCGTCACCATCGCGCCTGCTCGTCGCGCTCGAAGGGCTGCTCAGCGCCGACAACGCGATGGTGCTGGCCGTGCTCGTGCTCGGCCTGCCGAAAAGCCAGCAGCGCCAGGCGCTGCGCTACGGCATCCTCGGCGCCTTCGTCTTCCGCGGCGCTCGCGACGCTGCTCGCCGTCTACCTGATCCAGCTCGGCTGGGTGAAGCTGGTCGGCGCGGCTACCTGCTGTACCTCGCCGATCCACCACTTCACGCAGCACGGCGGAGACGGAGGCGCGCCGCGACGCCGCCGAAGGCGACGGCCGATGCTCGGGCTGTCGGCGTTCTGGGCGACGGTCGTGAAGGTCGAGCTCACCGACATCGTCTTCGCCATCGACTCGATCCTCGTGGCGGTCGCGATGTCGCCGAAGACGTGGGTCATCCTGACCGGCGGCATCCTCGGCATCGTCATGATGCGGCTGGTGATCGGCCAGCTGCTCGCGATCGTCGAGCGCTATCCGGCGCTCGTCGACGGCGCGTTCATCATCATCGCGTGGGTCGGGCATCAAGCTGCTCGTCGAGTACCTGCACGGCGAGGGTTACATCGCATTTCGAGATTCCGAAGTGGCTGTCGCTCGGGCTGATCGTCGTGATCTTCCTGGCCGCGTTCCTCTACGCCAGCGACCGAGGAACGCCGCGACCGACGGTCGCACGCGAGACCGACGAAGCCGCCCGCGAGCTGCTTCGCCGACGACGAACAGAGCTAGGCACTGCTTCTGCACCGACGCCAATTCGCATGTCGAGCATCGACCGGCGGATCTGCACGGCTCACGCACGTGTCGGCGACGCCTGATAGGGTCGCGCTACGAAAGCCGGCCGGCGTGCTCGCGCAGGCGTCTCCCGGTCGGGGTCGAGATCGTCGGCGACGAACACTGTTCATGCCCGGGTCTGGGCGCCGGCGGCCCGGAAGTCGAGCTCGTCGTGGAAGGCCGCGCGGGTCGTCCTCGACTCGCGAAGCGAACGGCTACTTCTCGGGTCAAACCGAGGGCCGGGCCGGCGACCGGTACGGCTTTCGCGTCAACGACGCCGAGCGGCTCTATCCGGATCCGGCCTCGCGCTTCCAGCCGGACGGTCCTCACGGTCTGTCGGAGATCGTCGATCCGACGCGTTTCACGTGGACCGACCACGGATGGAACGGTGTGTCGCTGGAGGGTCAGGTCCTGTACGAGCTTCATGCAGGCACCTTCACGCAGCAGGGGACGTGGACGGCGCGCGGCCGCGGAGCTCGAGGAACTGGCCCGGCTCGGGATCACCGTCGATCGAACTGATGCCGATCGCCGAGTTCGACGGCCGTTTCGGCTGGGGCTACGACGGCGTCGACCTGTTCGCGCCGTCGCATCTCTACGGCACGCCCGACGACCTGCGCGCGTTCGTCGATCGCGCGCACGCGCTCGGCATCGGCGTGATCCTGGACGTCGTCTACAACCATCTCGGCCCGGTCGGCAACTACCTCCGCGTGTTCTCGCCGGCCTACTTCACCGACCGGTACGAGAACGAGTGGGGCGACGCGATCAACTTCGACGGCGACGATGCCGGTGCCGGTGCGCGAATTCTTCATCGCCAATGCCGGCTACTGGATCGACGAGTTTCACCTCGACGGCCTGCGGCTCGACGCCACGCAGCAGATCTTCGACGCGCT
This sequence comes from uncultured Acidobacteriota bacterium, assembly GCA_963825245.1. GTDB lineage: Bacteria > Acidobacteriota > Vicinamibacteria > Vicinamibacterales > CAVVIG01 > CAVREM01. Next base: position 612,389 of record CAWGSJ010000001.1, on the reverse strand, counting down.
CGCCACCGAACGTGATGGCGGAGATCGCCGATCGCGTGCGCGAGAAGGCGGGCAGCCGCCGGACGATCATCGTCGCCGAGAACGAACCGCAGGACACGCGGCTCGTGCGGCCGGCGGCGCAGGGGGGCTTCGGCCTCGACGCGCTGTGGAACGACGACTTTCACCACAGCGCGATGGTGGCGCTGACCGGGCGCGCCGAGGCGTACTACAGCGACACGCGCGGCGCGCCGCAGGAGTTCATTTCGGCCGCCAAGTACGGCTACCTGTTTCAGGGGCAGTACTACCACTGGCAGCGGCAGCGCGCGGGGCACGCCGGCGCTCGACCTGCGCGCCGAGCCGATTCGTCGTCTACCTGCAGAACCACGATCAGGTCGCCAACTCGGCGCGCGGGCTGCGCGGTCACCAGCTGACGAGCGCCGGCCAGGTGGCGCGCGATCACGGCGCTACCTGCTGCTGGTGCCCGGCACGCCGATGCTCTTCCAGGGGCAGGAATTCTCTGCGTCCAGTCCGTTTCTGTACTTCGCCGACCTCGACGCGGAGCTGGCCGCAGCCGTCGAGAACGGGCCGCGCCGAATTCCTCGCGCAGTTTCCGAGCGTCGCGGCGTACGCGGCCAAGCGCCACTCGACGATCCCGGCGAGCCGCGGACGTTCGCGAAGCTGCAAGCTCGACTTCGCGGAGCGCGAGACCAACGCCGCCGCCTATGCGCTGCACCGCGATCTGCTTGCGCTGCGGCGGAACAGCGCGGCGTTCCGCAGCCAGCGCGCCGGCGGCGTCGACGGCGCCGTGCATCGCGCCGATCGGCGTTCGTCCTTCGATACTTCGCCGACGACCATCGACGACGAGCGCCTGCTCGATCGTGAACCTCGGCCGCGACTTCAAGCGGCCATCGATCGCCGAGCCGCTCGTGGCGCCGCCGGCCGATCGCGACTGGGTCGTGGAGTGGTCGAGCGAGGATCCGCGATACGGCGGGGCGAGGCACGCCGACTCTGAGCATCGCTGGGCGAGTGGCGGCTGCCGGCGAATCGGCGATCGTGCTCGCGCCGGCGGCCAGGCGCCCGCACGACTGCGCCGAAAGTGAGGCGCCGCACCGCATGAGAGACGCCTCGATTCCGATCCGGCGCATCGCCGTGGCCGCCGCCGATCCGGCAGGCCCGGATGCCGCTCGCGCACGCGCGAGTGGCTCGTGACGAACGGTCTCGGCGGCTACGCCTCGGGCACGGTTTCCGGCGTCATCACGCGGCGATATCACGGGCTACCTGATCGCGGCGCTGCCGGCGCCGCTCGGCCGCATGGTGATGTTGAGCCACGTCGCGCGTGCAGATCCGATATCCGGACGGCCGCCGCATCGAGGTTGGCGGCCGCGAGCAGCTGCAGCCGATCGCACACGCGCGGACGCCGGCTACCTCATCGAATTCCGTCTCGAAGCCGGGCTGCCGGTCTGGCGCTACGACATCGACGGCCTCGTCCTCGAGAAGCGCGTGTTCCTCACGCACATGCAGAACACCGTGCACGTGATGTACCAGCTCGTCGACGGCGCCGAGCAGCGTCGAGCTCGGCCTGCGCCCGTCGGTCAATTTCCGCGCCGCAGGAGGCGCCGGTCAGCGAGCCGCTCGGCTGGCCGTACGAGTTCCGCGCGATCGACGATCGCTACGAGATCGCGCTGAAGGACAGCGCCGCTGCCGCCGCTCCGGCTGATGCTGCAGGCGAGCGACGTCACGTTCACGCTGAAGGGCAAGCGGATCGACAGCGTGCTGTATCCGGTCGAGGAGCATCGCGGCTATCAGGCGCGCGGCACGCTGTGGAGTCCCGGTTACTACCGCTTCCGCCTCGCGCAAGGGCGAGCGCGCGACTCTGGTCGCGTCGACCGAGCCGTTCGAGACGATTGAGGTGCTTCCACCCGAGGAGGCGCTCGCCGCCGAGCGCGACCGCCGGCAGCGGCTGCTCGCACAAGCGGTGCCCGCCGCGCAGGAGGGACCGCCGGCCGAGCTCGTGCTCGCCGCCGATCAGTTCATCATCACGCCGGCCGGCCGGACCGAGGAAGCGGCGCGGGCGCGCGCCTCCGGCGATGAAGTCCGCACGGTGATCGCCGGCTACCACTGGTTCACCGACTGGGGCCGCGACACGATGATCAGCCTCGAGGGGCTGACGCTCGTGACCGGGCGCGACGATCGAGGCCGGCTACATCCTGCGAACCTTCGCCCACTACGTCCGCGATGGCCTGATCCCGAACATGTTTCCGGAAGGCGAAAAGGAAGGCCTGTACCACACGGCAGACGCGACGCTGTGGTTCTTCCATGCCGTCGACCGCTACGTGCGCTGCACGAACGACACGCACACGCTCGAGACGTTGTATCCCACGCTCAAGAAGATCGTCGCGGCGCATGTCCACGGCACGCAGTTCGGCATCCACGTCGACCCGCGCGATCAGCCTGCTCGTCCAGGGCGCCGCCGGCTATCAGCTCACCTGGATGGACGCGAAGGTCGACGACTGGGTCGTGACGCCGCGACGCGGGAAGGCCGTCGAGATCAACGCGCTCTGGTACAACGCGCTCCGCCTGATGGAGCAGTGGGCCGCGCGACATGGACGATCGGCGATCGCCAGGACTACCGTGACCGCGCCGACCGGGCCAGGAAGTCGTTCAACGAGCGGTTCTGGTACGCGAGCGGCGGCTACCTCTACGACGTCGTCGACGCCGAGCAGGCGGCCCGGCAGACGACCGCGAAGTGCCGGCCCAACCAGCTGCTGGCGATTTCGCTGCCGCATCCCGTGCTCGACCCTGAGCGCTGGGAAGCCGGTGATGCGCACGGTCGAGCAGCAGCTGCTGACGCCGGTCGGCCTCCGCTCGCTGGCGCCCGACGATCCCGACTTCAAGCCGCGCTACTACGGCGACCTGCGCACGCGCGACGCGGCGTACCACCAGGGCACCGTGTGGGGCTGGCTGGTCGGACCGTTCGTCGATGCGTGGCTGAAGGTGTATCCGGACGACGTCGCGGGCGCGCGCCGCGCGCTCGAAGGGTTCGTCGCCCACCTCGACGACGCGTGCATCGGATCGGTGAGCGAAATCTTCGACGCCGAGCCGCCATTCACGCGCGCGCGGCTGTATTGCCCAGGCGTGGAGCGTCGCCGAACTGCTGCGCTCCTGGGTGAAGCTGGAGGAATCATCTGAAATTCACAATTTACAATTGTGAATTGTAAATTTCGGAGCGCCACTCACCGCCCGCCGCGCTCTTTGATCTTCCGAAGTGCGCGGCGGTCTCGTTTGTCGGGTGCGCGCGGCGGTGTCACCGCCGCGCGGTACATCCGCTCCACTCTCCGCGTCTCGATCTCTTCCGGCGTAGGCTTCGGCGTCAGGTCTTCGTAGAGCTGCCGCGCGTCCGGTTTCGCCAGGTGGCGGTCGGTGATGCCCCGGACGGAGATCTCGCTGCTTGCGCCCGAATGCACGGCCAATCGTCAGCTCGTCCCCGGCACGGACGAGCCGATTCGGCTTCGCCGGCTGGCCGTTCACCTCGATCTTTCCCGTGCGGCACGCCTTCTGCGCTTCCGAGCGCGTCCTGAACAGGCACGCGACGTCGAGCCAGATGTCCAATCTCACCGAGGGGCTTCGCCCCTCGGACTCCCCAACACGCTCGCTCGCGCGCCGCTCCGCCGGCGCGCTCCGTTCGCGTGGCTCGCTCGCGCGCTCGCTCGCGCCGCAGGTCAGCGTGGTTCTGAGACAGCTTTCACCTGGACGGAATCATCCCGGGGAAAACGTACGCCTGCAGCATCGCGATGAGCCCGATGACCGCGGCGCCCGGCGACCGAGTGCCACCAGACCGTGCGGAAGATCGGGCCCATCGCGTGAGTCCGCTCGTGCGGGATCGTCGTAGCAGGCGGCGCAGGCGACCATGATCGACTGCGCGTCGATCATCTTGCCCATCACGCCGCCGGTCGAGTTCGTGGCCACGATGAGGACTTCGTTCAGGTTGAGCTGCTGGGCGGTGATCCGCTGCAGGCTGCCGAACAGCGCGTTCGAAGCCGTGTCGGAGCCGGTGAGGAAGACGCCCAGCCAGCCGAGATAGGCCGCGAAGAACGGATACAGCGACGCCCGCGCCGGTGAACGCGAGGCCGAGCACCGCATCCGTCCCCGAGTAGCGGGTGAGGAAACCGAGGCCCGAGCACCTGCGCGATGACCAGGATGGGAATCTTCATCCGGCGCGCCGTGCGCCCGATCGCTTCCTTCCACTGCGCGCCGCGTCAGCCGCAGCACCAGACCGGTCAGCAAGCGCCGCGACGAACACGCCCGTTCCGGCCGCCGACAACCAGTTGATGGTGAAGCGCGCCGCCTCGGGCTTGGCGCCGGGCGGCACCACCGGCGGCATGCGCTGCACCAGGTTGTGCAGCGCGGGCATGTCCCAGACCGGCAGCGACAGCGAGCCGCCGAAGGTCGAGCCAAGGAGCGTGCGTGTTGAACGAGATGCCCGAGAACAGGTTGTTCAGGTATCCTGCCACGCCGGGCATGCCCCAGATGCGCGCAGCAGACGATGAGGATCGCCCAGGGCGCCCAGGCGTAGGCCGTCTCGCTGGCGGTGTACGGATACTTCCACTCCTTCGCGTCGATCGTCGAGGTCGTCGGGTTCGTGCCGGCCTTCGCCAGCGCCTCGCGCTCCGACTCGCAGCAGGAACCGCGTCCTTGGATGCCAGACGAAACGCAGGAACAGCGCCGTGCAGACGACCGAAAACACGCCCGAGACCACGTCGGTCATCAGATGGAAGGCTTCGGTCGCGCGACGCGAACCACTGCATGACCGCGAACGACGCGCCCGAACAGAGCGCGCCCGGCCAGACCTCCCAGGCCTCCTTCCACGTGCCGCCTTCCATGCGCACGAAGGTCGCGACCAGCCAGAACGGCACGAGGACCGAGACGAACGGCAGCTGGTGGCCGGCCATGTGCGAAAGCGTGCAGCTGGTCGAGGCCGCTCACCGCGGCGAGCGTCACGATGGGCGTGCCGATCGCGCCCCACGCCACCGGCGCGGTGTTGGCGAGCAGGTTCAGCACGGCCGACTGGAAGGGCGAGAAGCCCAGGCCCACCATGACCGCGCCGGCGATCGCGACCGGCGTGCCGAAGCCCGACGTGCCCTCGATGATCGCGCCGAACGAGAAGGCGATCAGCAAGACCTGCAGGCGCCGATCGAACGAGATGTGAATGATCGACTCCTTCACGATCTCGAACTTCCCGGTGATGACGCGTCATCGTGTAGAGGAACATCGCGCCGAGGACGATCCAGATGATGCCGAGGAATCCCGAGAGCGTGCCGAGCGCGAACGCCGAGACCGCCGATGGCAGCGGCATGCGGAAGGCCAGGCAGCGACACGAGAAACGCGGCGATCACGCCGTAGAAGCGCCGCGTAAGGCGCGCGCGATGCCGAGGTGCCTGGCGCCCCGCTGGTCGCGGTGCGGATGCAGCGCGATGAAGTACAGCAGCGCAACGATCGGAATCGCGGCCGCGAGCGTGGACAGCAGCGACGTTGCCGAGCGGGTTGTAATTCTGTTGAAACATCGCGAAGCTCTCCCGTCACTGAGCGGATCGGCCGCGGCCATCGAAAAGGTGGCGAATTATATCGCTTGAATTAGGCTTGTGGGGCGACCCCGGCACCGGGACGAGGAGACACCCATGACCATCGGCAAACGACTCATCGTTCTGGTGGCGGTCCCTCTGGTGGCGCTGCTGGTCCTCGGGATCCTTGCCCGGATTCGACTGTCGGAGATCGCGTCCCGCAGCCGGTTCGTCGCCGAAACGCAGCTCGGGAGTGTCGCGGCGCTCGGGAGCATTTCCGCAAGCTTTGCCGAGCTCCGGGTCAGCGTACGGAACAGCCTGCTCGCTGCCGACCAGGGCGAGCGGGGCGCGGCGCGCGCCGCCTTCGACCAGAACGAGCGCGCCCTTGCCACGCTGCTCGAGCAATACGCCGCTTCCTTCATCAGCGACGAGCGCGACCGCCAGCTTCTCAGCCAGTTCGAGGAATTGAACCGGCAGTACCTCGTCGAAAGCAGGCAGGTGATGGCCCTGGCGGAGGAGGGACGGCACGACGAAGCGCTGACACGCTTCAGGAGCACGGCCGGGCCCACGGGAGTCACCCTCACCAAAATATCCAGCGAGTGGATTCAGTACAACAGGGACCTTGGAACCACCGCGGCTCGAGCCGCCCTCGAGGCAATCGATCAAACGCGGACGCAAATCCTGGCTGCCAACGTGGCGGCGCTCCTGCTGACCGGTGCCGTCGGCTTCCTGACATTTCGCCGCATCGTGACGCCGATTCAAGCGCTGGAACGCTCCGTCAAGTCCGTGGCAGGTGGGGATTACACGCAGTCGGTTCCGTTTACCGACGCCGTCGGCGATCTGGCGCGGCTCCGGAAGCACGTCGACAGCTACGAGTACGAAGAGGCGAAAGTCCTGGCAACGCGGCTGCTCGGTCAGATCGGTAGTGAGGTGCAGTGACCGAGCCCAGGATGCGAGTGGCCGCGCCGCTCGGATGAAACCTGATTAGGGCCCTATGAACAACCCGTCAGCCCCACCGGCCGAAGGCGCCGATCGGATTCTGCTGGTCGACGATGACGTCACGAACCTCGACGTGCTGCGCCACACGCTCGATGGTCGCGGCTACCGGCTGTTCGTGACCCGGAGCGGGGAGAGCGCCATCGAGGTGGCGCGCCGGGTGCACCCCCTTCTGATCCTGCTCGACGTCGTCATGCCAGGGATCGACGGATACGAGACGTGCCGGCGTCTGAAGCAAGACCCTGAAACCCGCGAGGCGGCGGTGATCTTTCTGTCGTCTTTGGACGAAACCAAGGACAAAGTACGCGGGCTCGAGGTGGGCGCGGTCGACTTCGTGTCCAAGCCGTTTCAGAGCGACGAAGTGGTGGCGCGGGTCAATACGCACCTCACCCTGCAGCGCCTGCGACGGCAGCTCGAGGCCAGGAACGCGGAGCTCGCGCGCGAGCTCGCGGTGGCGCAGGAGCTCCTGACGGATGCGCGGCGCCGGGTAGAAGGCCCGCTGCTCGGCGACAGCCCCGCGATTCGCGCGCTGCGGGAATCGATCGCGCGATACGCTGCCGATACCGAAGTCCTGCTGTTGACCGGCCCTCAAGGGGCAGGGCACGAGGCAGCCGCTCGCACCATCCACCATGCGTCACCGCGCAGCCGACAGACCTTCATCCACGTCAACTGCGCCATGCTGCCTCCGGGCCAGGATCCCGGCATTCTGCGCCCTCCGGTGGCGGCGTCCGAGCCGGGCGCAGGCTCGCGCCTGAGCCTGCTGGAGCTCGCCACTCAGGGCACGCTATACCTCGAGGAAATCCAGCGCCTGCCTGGCGACGTGCAGGGACGGTTGGCCGACGTCCTCGAGAGCGTCGAGGCCGCGCGCGACGCCGGCCAGCCGCCGGTGCCGGACGTGCGTGTTATTGCCTACAGCTCGGCGCCGCTCGCAGCGACGAGCGGATTCCACCCGAAACTGCTGGCACTCGTCGAACGCAGACAGCTGCGGGTTCCCTCGCTCGCCGAGCGCTCGGACGACGTCGCGGAGATTGCCCTCTTCTTTCTCCGCCAGCACGCGCGCCGGATCGGCGCCGTCGTCGAGACGATCTCCGATCGGTCGATGAAGCGACTGCGCCGGTATCGCTGGCCAGGGGACGTGGGGGAGTTGCAGAGCCTGATCGCGCGCAGTGACTTCTGCACGGGGGCAGGTGCTGGAGATCGATGCGGCGCTTCTCGACGAGGGACTGCCGCTTGGCCTTTATCGGCTGATGGAGAAGCTGGGCGAGGGAGGGATGGGCGAGGTGTGGCGCGCCCGCCATCAGCTGCTGGCGCGTCCATGTGCGATCAAGCTGATTAGACCTGAACTACTGGGCGAGAAAAGCCGGGAGGCGGCGACGGAGCGGTTCCAGCTGGAAGCTCGAACCATTGCGCGCTTGAGCTCGCCGAACACCGTGCGGCTCTACGATTTCGGTGTCAGCGAGACCGGCAGCTTCTACTTCGTCATGGAGCTGCTCTCCGGCATGGACCTCTCGTCGCTGCTGCAGCGTTTCGGGCCATTCCCGGCGGAGCGCGTCGTCGTCGTGCTGCAACAGGCGTGTCGCTCTCTCGGTGAGGCGCACGCGGCGGGGCTCCTTCACCGCGACATCAAGCCCCAGAACCTGTTCTTGTGCCGCCTCGGCCTCGATTTCGATGTCCTGAAAGTCCTCGACTTTGGCCTCGTCAAGTCGCTCGATGAAGGCGCGACCCAGCTCACGGCCTCAGGCACGTTGACCGGAACACCCGGCTATATGCCTCCCGAGCGTGTCCTGGGCGCAGCGGCTGACGAGCGTTCCGACCTGTACTCGCTCGGCTGCGTTGCCTACTGGATGCTGACCGGCCAGCAGGTGTTCAGCGGCGAGCCGATGGCCGTGATGATCAATCATGCCCGGACCGCTCCGAAGCCTCCGTCAACCGTTTCGGATTCTCCGATTCCTGATCACCTCGAGCAGATTGTCCTCGCGTGCCTCGAGAAAGCGCCAGAGAAGCCCATCGTCGGCGCTCGATCTTTGGCGCCGGCTCGGCGAGGTCGTCTTCCGAACACCCTGGACTCCCGAGCCGAGGAGTGGTGGCGCGACCACCTGCCGGAGCTCGCCACCGTGTCGCCCGACAGCGATTCGAGCAGCGAACTGAAGATTCAGCGAGTTGAGTGATTCTGGACGGTCCACTTCTTCGACATCCTGTCTTCACCAGCTCGAACGCGACTGCTCTTCCGATCTGGCAATGATATGGTGAGCCCATTTGCGCGAGCCGATTCGCAAGGTGGAAAAGGAGGCGCGAAGATGTTGCCGTGGGATTTGCTATATCAGGTGCCCGACAAGTTGACGAAACTTCTGGTCCGGTTGAGAAGTGAACAGGACCGACGAGATCGCGATGCGGCTCAGTACTTCACCGACCTCGCTTCTACTCTGGACGCAATGGTTCAGAAGCTCGACCGACGGGAAGTACCACACAACGAGGGGCACGAGTTTACAAAGTTAATCAAGTCCTTCGAAGCGAAAACCGCAGGCATTTCTAAGAAACGCCAATCCGACGTGGACGTGACCGCTGACGATCTGAGGGACCTAGCCGAACGAGCGTCCATGATGGACACAGCGTTGTTGGTCTACGTGCCAGATGTAGAGATAGAACGGGCCGAATGGCTGCGAAAGATGAAGGGCATGGTTGGCGATTGCAAAGGCATCGCCGATGTTTTGAAACCGCCCGACATGAGCGCTTGAAGTCGCGGCCGCCATCGAGGGACGGCTATGGACGCTCCAGCACGGAATCGATCCTCCATGCCGCAAAAGGCCGAGTGATTCCTCGAAACAAGACGATCAGGCTCGAGCGTGCCTGAATCCGTCGCCATGAAGATCACCGGAAACCTGACGCGCAGCGTGTTCGATCACTACGACATCACGAGCCAAGAGAATCTCGTCGAGGCCTCACGCAACCTGCAGCACCTGACGGGGACAATCGCGGGGACAAATGCGATTACGGCGCCGGGGCACTTTTAGAAATGGCTCGCGAGGTCTGGTCCTTCGACTCGCCCGCCGACCAGGGCCTGCCCTGAGCGAGCGTTCAGGGTCGGAGCCCTTCGACTCGGCCTAAAGGCCTCGCTCAGGGCATTCGACTCGCTAACGCGAGTCGAATGGTGGCGAGGGACAGAATCGAACTGTCGACACTACGATTTTCAGTCGTATGCTCTACCAACTGAGCTACCTCGCCCCGAGGTGTGAACGACGATCATAGCGGACGCCGCGCAGCGTCGTCCAGAGAGGTGAGAGGGAAGGCGGGCCTGAGAGGTCCGCCCTACGAGGCCCGCCCTATGAGGTCCGGCTAAAGCCGGACGCTACGACCGGACACTGCTACGGCCTGACACTACACGGCGGCGGCGGTTTCGGGTTCGCGCACGAGGCCGAGCTCGCGGCGGACGCGGTCTTCGATCGCCCGGCAGATGTCCGGGTTCTCCTTGAGGAACTGCTTCGCGTTCTCGCGGCCCTGGCCGAGGCGCTCGCCGCCGTACGCGAACCAGGCGCCCGACTTCTCGACGATCCGCTTGTCGACCGCCAGATCGAGGAGATCGCCGGTGCGCGAGATGCCTTCGCCGTACATCACGTCGAACTCGGCCTCGCGGAAGGGCGGCGCGACCTTGTTCTTGACGACCTTCACCCGCGTGCGGCCGCCGACGACGACGTCGCCGTCCTTGATGCTGGCGATGCGGCGGATGTCCATCCGGACCGACGCATAGAACTTCAGCGCGCGGCCGCCGGTCGTCGTTTCCGGGTTGCCGAACATGACGCCGATCTTCTCGCGCAGCTGGTTGATGAAGATCAGGCACGTCTTCGATTTCGAGACGACGCCGGTGAGCTTGCGGAGCGCCTGCGACATGAGCCGCGCCTGCAGGCCCATCTGCGCTTCGCCCATCTCGCCTTCGATTTCGGCCTTCGGGACGAGCGCCGCCACCGAGTCGACCACGACGACGTCGACGCCGCTCGAGCGGATGAGCACCTCGACGATCTCGAGCGCCTGCTCGCCGTTGTCGGGCTGCGAGACGAGCAGGTTGTCGACGTCGACGCCCAGCTTCTGCGCATACGCCGCGTCGAGCGCGTGTTCGGCATCGACGAACGCCGCCATCCCGCCCAGCTTCTGCGCTTCGGCGATGACCTGCAGCGCCAGCGTCGTCTTGCCCGACGACTCGGGCCCGAAGATCTCGACGACGCGGCCGCGCGGCACGCCGCCGACGCCGAGCGCGAAGTCGATGCGAGATGGCGCCGGTCGGAATGGCGTCGATCGGCTGAATGGCGCCCTTCTGGCCGAGGCGCATGATCGAGCCCTTGCCGAACTGTTTCTCGATTTGGCCGACCGCGAGGTCGACGGCCCTGAGGCGTTCCTTGTCCTGGGCGGGGGAGCGGGACTCCCGCGGTCAATTCGTTCGACTCGTTCGACTCGTTCGATTCGTTCAACTGGCGGCATGCGTTTGCTCCTTAGGTGGCGCAGAACGTCCGGCTAAAGCCGGACGCTACGATGTGAACGTCGCGCCACGCGAAAGCGCGGCTATTCTAGGTTCGTGCCTGGGCGAAAGTCAAGCGTCATTCTGTGAACTGATCGCTGGAACAGTCTTGTTTTACAACTACTTGTAAGGCATATGACCTTTCGCCCCTTGTCGCGACGTACGCAGAATCTGCCATCATCTGGACCGCGTGCCCAGCCCAATCGGCCATGCCCTCGCGGGCGCTGCCATCGCCTGGTCGTTTCGCGGGCGCGTTCGATGCCGGCCTGGACGCTGTCACCAGCTGGAAGCTGCCGTCGTGTGCGCGTCTGCGCGGCCCTGCCTGACATCGACCTGCTCTACATGCCGACCCATCGGACCGCGACACACAGCGTGCCGGTGGCCGTCCTCCTCACCATTGTCGCGGTCGGTGTGACAGGGTGGGTCAGACCGATCCGGACTGGCTCACCGGGCATTTCGGCGATCGCCGCGCCGCGGTCGTCATCGGCGTGGCGTGCGGCCTCGCCTGGTCGTCGCACATCCTGCTGGACTGGCTCGGCGCCGACGCCAATCCGCCGTACGGCGTCCAGGCGCTCTGGCCGTTCAGCGACACGTGGTTCTTCTCGAGGCTGGATATCTTTCCGGGAACTCAGCGTCGCGATCCGCTCTCGATGCGCGGCGATGCTGATCAATCTGCGCGCGGCGGTCCAGGAAATCGTGTCGCTGATGGGATCGGTCCGCTCGTGGCCGCGTGGTGGCTCAGTGCGTACGCGTAGAAGCCGCGTCCCGACTTCCGCCCCAGGTGACCGGCGGCCACCATCCGGCGCAGCAGCGGGCAGGGCCGGTACTTCGGATCGCCCATGCCCTCGTGGAGGACGTTGAGGATCGCCAGGCACACGTCGAGGCCGATGAAGTCCGCCAGCGCGAGCGGCCCCATCGGGTGATTCATCCCGAGCTTCATCACCGTGTCGACCGCCTCCGGCGTGCCGACGCCTTCCATCACGGCGAAGATCGCCTCGTTGATCATCGGCATCAGGACGCGGTTCGCGATGAACCCGGGGTAGTCGCCGGCCTCGACCGCGGTCTTCCCGAGCGTGTCGCAGAGATCGCGCGCGATCGCCATCGACGCGTCCGACGTCGCCTGGCCGCGGATCAACTCGACGAGCGCCATGATCGGCACGGGATTCATGAAGTGCATCCCGAGCACCTTGTCCGGGCGCTTCGTCGCGGCGCCGAGCAGCGGTGATCGAGATCGACGAGGTGTTCGAGGCGAGCACGCTCTCGGGCCGCGATCAGCGCCGTCGAGCGCGCCGAACAGCGCCTTCTTGGCGTCGACGTCCTCGACGATCGCTTCGACGACGAAGTCGGCCGACGCCAGCCGTCGAGCGCTCGTGCCCGCGGACAGCCGGCCGAGCGCCGCGTCGCGATCGGCGGCCGACAGCCGGCCCTTCTCGACGAACTTCGCCAGGCTGCTTTCCACGCTGCGGCGCGCGCGATCGAGCATCGGCTGCGCCACGTCGACGAGCCGGACGTCGAAGCCCGCCTGCGCGAACGTTTGCGCGATGCCGGTGCCCATCGTCCCAGCGCCGACCACGCCGACGGTTTTCACGATCATCGGCGTCTTCGCGGTTGTCGTTCTACGTTCTACGTTCGTCGTTCAGACACATGTCTCCGCGGCGGTCGAGCGAGCTCGGCGAACGAAGACGAGGAGCGAGCTCATCGTTCGACCGCGAGCGCGACCCCGTTGCCCCCGCCGAGGCAGAGGGTCGCGATGCCGCGCTTCGCGTCGCGGCGCTTCATCGCGTAAAGGAGCGTCGTCAGGACGCGCGCGCCGCTCGAGCCGATGGCGTGGCCGAGCGCCACGGCGCCGCCGTGCACGTTGACCTTGTCTTCTGGGATGCCGAGCTCGTTCAGCACAGCGACGGCCTGCACCGAGAAGGCCTCGTTCAGCTCGAAGAGGTCGACGTCGGCGAGGTTCCACCCGATCTTCTGCCGCGAGCCGACGAACCGCTTCGACCGGCGTCATCAGCACGAACTTCGGCGGCAGGCCGCTGGTGGCCTGACCGACGATGCGCGCGAGGGGAGTGATGCCGAGCGATCGGGCCCGTTCGGCCGCCATCACGACGAGCGCCGATGCGCCGTCGTTGACGCCCGGCGCGTTCCCGGCGGTGACGGTCCCGTCTTTCTTGAAGGCCGGCTTGAGCGCCGCGAGCGTTTCCGCGGTGGTCTCCGGGCGAATCGCCTCGTCGCGGGTCACCACCAGCGGGTCGCCTTTTCGCTGCGGAATGGAGACCGGAAGGATCTCGTCCTTGAACCAGCCCGATGCGTCGGTGGCGCGGCGGCCTTCTGATGACTGCGCGCGGCGAACGCGTCCTGGGCGCGCGCGGCCGACGTGATAGTGCTCGGCCACGACTTCGCCCGCGTTCCCCATGTGACACTGCTCGAACGCGCACCAGAGGCCGTCGTTGATCATCGAGTCCACGATCTCGCCGTGGCCCATGCGCAAGCCTTCGCGCGCCCGCGGCAGGAGGTACGGACAATTGCTCATCGACTCCATGCCGCCCGCGACGGCAACGTCGATGTCGCCGGTCGCGATCGCCTTGATGAGCGAGCATGACGGCCTTCAGCCCCGACCCGCAGACTTTGTTGATCGTGAGCGCCGCGACGTGATCGGGCAGGCCGCCCTTGAGCGCCGCCTGGCGCGCCGGATTCTGCCCGGATCCGGCGGAGACGACGTTGCCCATGATGCACTCGTCGACGATGGCGCGGTCGATGCCGGCGCGGCGCACCGTTTCAGCAGACGACGAGCGCACCCAGCTGGGGCGCAGTCAAATCCTTCAGTGCGCCGAGGAATTTGCCGGTGGGTGTCCGAACGGCGGAAACGATAACCGCGTCACGCATATTGTTTGGCTGCCGTTCGTCGTTCGACGTTCGGCGTTCGTCGACGGCTATCACCTGGTCCGTACGGTGATACGGACGACGGTGCGTTCGCCGAGCAACTGCTGAAGGCGGCGCAGGATGATGGGCGTCGAACGCAAGACCTCGCGCGACCATTGCGGGCTCGACGCGTCAACCAGGAGGACGCCGTCTTCGAGATGAACCGACGTCGCCCGCTGTACCGCCGGTCCGACCGCCGCGTTCCAGGCGAACGTCACCTTCCCGGCCGACAACGGCACGTCGCGGAGCAGCGCCACGATCGCACCGGGCACCACGGAACCTATCGGATTCATGAACTTTGAAGTCGGAAGTCTGAATTCTGAATACTTCAGACTTCGAGTTTATCATCCGTCCGTGCGCCTCATCCTCGCCTCAGCGTCTCCGCGCCGCGCGGAGCTTCTGCGTGCGGCCGGGTATAGGTTCGATATTGTGGCCGTCGACATCGACGAGCGCGTGCGCGCAGGTGAGCGGCCGCAGGAGTACGTCCGGCGTCTGGCCATGGAGAAGAGCGCGCGCGTCGTAGCCGTAGCGTCCGGCTTTCCTGGCCTGAGCGTAGTCGAAGGCAGCCGGACGTCAGGTTCGCCTGAAGGCGGACCCTACGTTCTCGCTGCCGACACCGCGGTTGTGGTTGACGGCGCCATTCTCGGCAAGCCTGAGGACGACCTGGATGCCCGGCGGATGCTCGAGCTGCTTTCGGGCCGCGATCACCGGGTCCTGACTGGAATCAGCCTCCGCAGCGACGCCGTCGAACTCGGCAGCGTCGAGTCGACCCTCGTATCGTTCTCGCCGCTGTCCCGTGGGGACATCGACTGGTATGTCTCGAGCGGGGAAGGGCGGGACAAGGCGGGCGGGTACGCGATCCAGGGCCTCGCGTCGCGGTTCATCCCGCGCATCTCGGGGTCCTATTCGAACGTGGTCGGCCTGCCTGTCCACCGGGTTGCCCAGCTGATGACTGAAATTGGGTATCCGCCGGAAACGCGAGCGCGAACGTAATCTATGGCTTTTTTGCTTTCAGCGCCGCAATGGAGCACCTTCGGCAAAGGCCCGCGCACTGCCGGGTTGCATGTAGGGTGGAGTAGAGCTATTCTGACGATGTCGTTTTCCCGGAACTCCTTATGACACATCGATATATCAAGATCGGGGTCACCGCGCTGGTTCTCGCGGCCGCCTTCGGCGGCCTTATGTGGTCGACGCTGCGCGAGGGCACCGAGTATTACAAACATGTCGACGAAGTGATGAGCAGTCCCGATCACTGGCAGGACAAGCAGCTCCAGCTGCACGGCTTCGTGGTTCCGGGATCGATCATGCGCAAGCCGGACAGCTTCGACTACATCTTCAAGGTCCACAACAACGGCCACGTGATGAACGCCTCGTACACCGGGATTGCGCCGGACACCTTCTTCCAGGAGGGCGCCGAGGTGGTGCTGAAGGGCCGGCTCACGCCCGAGGGCGGCTTCCACACCGATCCGAACGGCATCCTCGCGAAGTGCCCGTCGAAGTACGAAGAAGCGAAGGTCGCGAAGAAGGTCGGCTAAATGCCAGCACTCGGGACGTTTCTTCTCCTCACGACGTTCGTCGTGTGCAGCTACGCGGCGACCGCAGCGGTCGTCGGGGCACGGCGCGGCTCGCGCCGGCTGGTCGAAAGCGGCATCGGTGCGTTCTACCTGATCGCGGCACTCATGACGATCGCGTCGGCCGTCATGATCAACGCGTTCCTCACGGACGACTTCTCGATCCGCTACGTCTCCCGCTATTCCGACAGCGTTCAGCCCCTGTTCTACAAGATCACCTCGTACTGGGGCGGGCTCGACGGCTCGATCATGTTCTGGGTGTTCCTGCTGTCGATCTTCGGCTCGATCGCCGTCGCCGTGAACCGCGATCGCTACCGCGAGCTGATCCCGTACGTCGTCGCGGTCGTGGCGGCCGTGCAGATGTTCTTCCTGTTCCTGATGCTGGTGCACAACAACCCGTTCGGCACCTACATCACGCCGGTTCCGCGCGACGGCGAGGGGCTCAACCCGCTGCTGCAGAACTACTGGATGGTGATCCACCCGCCGATGCTCTACACCGGGTTCGTCGGCATGACGATCCCGTATGCCTTCGGCATGGCGGCGCTCATCACCGGGCACCTCGACGACGCGTGGCTTCGCGCCGTGCGCCGCTGGACGATGTTCTCCTGGCTGTTTCTCTCGTTCGGGCTGGGGCTCGGGATGATCTGGGCCTACGAGGAGCTCGGCTGGGGCGGCTACTGGATGTGGGATCCGGTTGAGAACGCGGCGCTGCTGCCATGGTTCACCGCCACCGCGTTCCTCCATTCCGTGATGGTGCAGGAACGCCGCAGCATGCTGCGAGTCTGGAACGTCAGCCTGGTCATCCTGACGTTCTTCCTGACGATCTTCGGCACCTTCCTCACGCGATCCGGCATCGTGCAGTCGATACATTCGTTCGGCCTCAACTCCGATCTGGCGTTGTTGTTCACGCTGTTCATGATGGCCATCCTGACCGTGAGCTTCGGCTGGGTGATCTACCGGATGCCGCTGCTCAAGGCGCGGAACGATCTCGATTCCTGGGCGTCGCGCGAAGCCGCGTTCCTGGCCAACAACTGGATCATGCTGTTCTCGGCGTTCTTCGTCGGCTTCGCGACGATCTTCCCGACGCTGAGCGAGGCAATCACCGGCGAGCGGATCACGGTCAGCGCGCCCTTCTTCAACAAGTGGATGCTCCCGATCGGCCTCGTCCTGCTGCTGCTGACCGGGATCGGTCCGCTGCTCGCCTGGCGCAAGTCGACGATCGCCAACCTGAAGGATCAGTTCCTGTGGCCGGTTGTCACCGGCGTCGTTATCGCGGCGGCGTTCGTGGCGCTCGGCTTCCGCGTGTGGATCTCGGGGATCTGCTTCGCGCTCTGCGGCCTCGTGCTGGGGACCATCATCCAGGAGTTCTGGCGCGGTGCGAACGTCCGCAAGGGCGCGACCGGCACGGACGTGCTGACCGCGCTCGTCGGCCTCGTCAGCCGCAACAAGCGCCGCTACGGCGGCTACATCGTCCACGCCGGCATCGTGCTGATCTTCATCGGCTTCGCTGGCGAAGGATTCAAGAAGAAGGAACTGGTCATCCTGAAGCCCGGCCAGCAGGTGACGGTCGGCTCCTACACCGTCCGCTACGACGGCTTCAAGATGGTCGACGACCCGTCGAAGCAGCAGATGATCGCCTACACGGCGATATTTTCAGACGGGAAGCAGATCGCGTCGCTGTATCCGGCAAAGTGGTTCTGGAACAAGCGCGAAAGCGACCCGCCGACCACCGAGGTGGCCATCCGCCGGACGCTTGCCGAGGACCTCTACATCGTCCTGAACAGCACCGAGGCCGCCACGCAGTCGGCGAGCTTCGAGATCGTCGTCAACCCGCTGGTGAACTGGCTGTGGATGGGATTCGGCATCGTCGCGATCGGCACGATCATCGCGCTCCTGCCAGAACGCGCCTTCTCGTTCGCGCTGGCACGGCTGCCGACTGAGGCGGCCGCGACAACGGCGGCGCTGGTCCTCGCGCTGGTCCTCGGGACCGCGCCGGTGGCCAACGCGCAAGGCGGCGAGGAGGTCAAGCCGCAGCAGAAGAGCCCGTTGCAGCAGCGCCTCGAAGGCGAGGTCATGTGCACCTGTGGCGGGTGCCGCCTGTCCGTCGCCAACTGCGGGATGATGAACTGCCACGGCCGCGACGGCCAGCAGGCCAAGATCGTCGCGCACATCGAGTCTGGCAGGGATCACGACGAGATCGTCAACGCGTTCGTCGACGAGTTCGGCCAGGACATCCTCATGGCCCCGATCGACAAGGGCTTCAACCGGCTCGCCTGGTTGTTCCCGTATCTGGTCGGTGCGAGCGGCGCGGTCGCGGCCGCCTTCGCCGCGATCCGCTGGTCACGCCGCCACGACTCCACCGACGAGGCGCCGAACGCTGCCGACCCGGCTCTCGACGAACGCCTCGACGATGAGCTCCGCAACCTCGACTGACGCGGTCCGGCTGCCTTCGCCTGAGCTCAGGCCAGGGAAGCCGGACACTACCAACAATCGTGGCGTCCGCCTTCAGGCGGACGGTGATCCCGGTGCCCCCGCCGACCGCGGTCTTCAGCCCTGGCAATTCTTCGTCCTCGCCGCGCTGATCTGCGCAACCGGCGTCACCTACATGGTGCGAGGACAGGGTGTCACGACCGTCCTGCTGCTCTCCGTCCTGATGCTGACGACCGCGATCGTCGGCCTTGCGGTCCTTCGCACGGTCCGTCCGCTGGTCACGAAGCAGGAAGATCGCACGCCGATGGTCGGCGATCGCACCCGCGCCGCCCTCGAGCGAGAGAAGATGCTGGCGCTCCGCACGCTCAAGGAGCTCGAGTTCGATCGCTCGATGAAAAAGATCTCCGAGGACGACTATAGCGAGATGTCGGCACGTCTCCGCGCCCGCGCCACTCGCATCATCCGGCAGCTGGATGCGGGCTCCGGATACCGCACCAAGATCGAGGCGGACCTTGCGAAGCGGCTCGAAAAAGTCGAACCCGAGGCTAAAGCGCGCGCGCAAGCACGGGCGTGCGCGGCCTGCCAGACGCCCAACGACGCGGACGCAAAGTTCTGCAAGAGCTGCGGGACAAAACTGTGACAAGGACGCAGACCTGCGGCCTCTGCGTCCTTTGCTTCCTTTGCGTCCTCGTCAGCGAAGTCACCGCTCAGATGGATTTCAAACAAGCTTCGGGTATCCCCAGGCCGGTCGACGATCTCCCGGCAGGGACGATCTCCATCCGCGTGATCCGAGGCGATCTCTCGAATCCGATCGTCAATCATCCGGTCGAGCTCCGTGTTGGCGACGACGCCAGAACGCAGAACACCGACGCGGAGGGACGGGCAGAATTCATCGTCGCGACGACCGGCACGGTCCGGGCATCCACGGTTGTCGATGGTGAGCGGCTGGAGTCGCAGCCGTTCCCGGCCCCAGGTGCGGGCGCGGTCCGCATGCTGCTCGTGGCGTCCGACAAGGAGGCCGCCGCGCGTGCGGCGGAAGAGGCGAAGAACGCAGTGACCGGGCCGGTGGTGCTGGGGCGCGAATCGGAGTTCGTCCTGCAGCCCGGCGACGAGTCCGTCACGGTCTATTACCTGCTCGAGATCATCAACGCGGCTCAAACGGTCGTTCACCCGCCGCAGCCGTTCACGTTCGACGTGCCACGCGGTGCCCAGGGCGCGGCCATCATCGAAGGCCCTGAAGGGAAGGCGACCGTCAAGGGCCAGACCGTGCTGATCCAGGGGCCGTTCCGGCCCGGGAAGACGACTGTCCAGGTGGCTTACGCGCTGCGCGCGACGACTGGATCGGTGGAAGTAGACCAGCGGTTCCCGGCCGAACTCGAGCACCTGGCGGTGATCGTCAGGAAGTTCGGCGACGCGAAGCTGACATCGCCCAACATTTCGCGGCAGCAGGAAATGCCGGCCGACGGCCAGACTTACATCGCCGCCGCCGGCGACGCGCCCATCCCGGCAGGGCAGCTGATCACCCTGAATCGTCACCGGCCTGCCGCACCACAGCGTCATGCCGCGCTACGTGGCGCTTTCGATTGCCGCCCTCATCGTCCTGATCGGCATCGTCGCCCTCCGCCGCCCGGTGGAAGGTTCCGAGGGCGACGCCCGGGCCGCCGAGCGCAAGCGCCTCATCGCGCGCCGGGAAAAGCTCCTCCAGGACCTGCGTGAAGCTCGAACAGGATCATCGCCGGGGCCGTCTCGACGCCGCTCGATACGGCGAACGCCGCCAGGCCCTGATGGAAGCCCTCGAGCACGTCTACGGAGCCCTCGACGGCGGCGACTCAGGCGTCGCTGCGTGACCCACGACTTCGAAAGCGTCGAACTGGTCGATCTGTCGCGCCGCTTCGGCCGGCGGCGGGCCGTCTGGAAGGTCACGCTCGCGGCACGGTCGCGCGAC
Organism: uncultured Acidobacteriota bacterium; assembly: GCA_963825245.1. Classification (GTDB taxonomy): domain Bacteria; phylum Acidobacteriota; class Vicinamibacteria; order Vicinamibacterales; family CAVVIG01; genus CAVREM01. Next base: position 592,487 of record CAWGSJ010000001.1, on the reverse strand, counting down.
ATCCTCGGACTCCTCGGGCCCGAACGGCGCCGGCAAGTCGACGCTGATCGGCATGCTCGCGACGCTGGTCGCCCCGACGTCGGGCACGCTTCGATTCGGCGGCGTCAGATGCATCGGCCAATGGCGCGGCGGTTCGCGCGCGGATCGGGTTGCTTGCCCACGAGCTGCACCTTTACCCCGAGCTGACCGCCCGTCAGAACCTGACTTTTTTCGCGAGGCTGTACGGCCTCGACGCCGCGCAGGCGGTGCCGGCAGCGCTCGAGGCGGCCGGCCTCACGAGTCGTGCCGACGACGACGTTTCGTCGTTCTCGCGAGGCATGCGGCAGCGGCTGGCACTCGAGCGGGCGCTGCTGCACAAGCCGCGGCTGCTGCTGCTCGACGAACCCTTCACCGGCCTCGACGATCGAGCCGTGACGCTGGTCTCGGGCCGGCTGCGCGAGCTCGCCGCGGCCGGCGCGATCGTGATCGTTGCGACCCACGACCTCGATCTGGCCGACGGCCTGGTCACGCGCGTCGCGCTCATCCGGGACGGGAAGCTGGTCGCTGACGAACCGGCCGCGCCCGGGCTGCGCAGTCGCTATCGGTCGTTACTCGCGAGTGCTTGACATGAGGAAGCAGCGCCTGCGGCCATGCCGAGCCGAGGAACCGGTTCTTATCCGAGGCGAGGCATCAGCGTAAGTTCGCGCTGGGGGGTGGGGCCCCAGCGCCAGTGAAAAAATGTTCTTCAGCACCGCGCTCCTCGTCCTCAAGAAGGACTTCGCCATCGAGCTGAAGAGCCGCGAGATCGTATACACGACGCTGCTGTTCGCGCTGTCGTGCATCCTGATCTTTTCGCTGACGTTTGTCGTCGAGGGGCAGCCGCTCGCGGAAGCGGCCGCCGGCATCATCTGGATTGCGATCGCGTTTTCCGGCACGCTGGCGCTGGGCCGGACATTCGAACGCGAGCGGTACTCGGAGACGCTGCGCGCGCTGATGCTTGCGCCGGCGCCGCGGGCGGCCATCTACGTCGGGAAACTGCTGGGGATGGTGACGCTGCTCGTCGCCGCCGAGGTCCTGCTCGTTCCGCTGGTGTCGGTGCTCTTCCAGGCAAATCTGCTCGCTCAGCTCCCGCTGCTCGCCCCATTACTGTTTCTCGGTACAGTCGGTTTCGCGGGTGTCGGCACGCTGTTCGCCGCGATGCTCGTCCGCGCGCGGACGCGAGATGTGCTGCTGCCCATCCTGTTGTATCCGATCACGGTTCCGGTCATGATTGCCGGAGTACGGGGCACATCGGCGCTTCTCCAGGATCCGGCCGAACCCACGCTGGCGGTCATGTGGATCGCCATCCTGGCATCGTTTGACGTGGTGTTTGTCACGCTGGCGCTGTGGACGTTCGAGCCGCTAATGACAGAGTAACGGCGCCTGCGGCCATGCGAGCCCGAGCCACCTGCGCGCTTCGCGCTACGGTGGCCAAGGGACGTTCGCTTGCCCACCGTAGCTCGTGAGGTTGGTCCGCGAGCGAAGGTGGGAGGGCGAGGCATCAGCGTAAGTTCGCGCTGGGGGTGGGGCCTCACCTGCCAGTGGAAAAGCGCCTGCGGCCATGCCGAGCCGAGGACAAGCGAATCCGAGGCGAGGCATCAGCGTCAGGTCGCGGCGGGGGTGGGGCCCCGCCGCCAGTGGAAAAAGTCGGCAGAGCAGTCATGAAGAAGGTCTTCGTCCCGCTTTTGATCATCGCCGCCGCGATGTTCGCGTACGCGCCGATCATGATCGCGAATGCGCCGTACGAATCGACGATGCTGTTGATCCAGAAGGTCATGTATTTCCATGCGCCGTCAGGCATGGTGATGCTGATCTCGGGCGTGATCTCTGGTCTGGCAAGTGCCGTCTTCCTCTTCAGGAAAAGCCGCACCGCCGATCACGTGGCGCTCTGGCGGCGGCAGAGCTGACGGCCGTGTACGGGATCATCGTCCTGCTCAGCGGCCCGCTGTGGGCGCGCAAAGCGTGGGGTGTCTGGTGGGTGTGGGACGCGCGCCTGACGATGGCGTTCGTCGGCTGGCTGATTGCGCTGGCCTACCTAGTCGTGCGGAAGTACGGTGGACCAGGGTCGGAGAAGCTCGCGGCGGGGCTTGCGTTGTTCGGCGCGGCGAACGTCCCGTTCATCTACATGTCGGTCAACATCTGGCGCACGATTCACCCGCAGACGACGGTCGCGCCGACGCTGCCGGCCGGGATGCGAGAGCCGTTCTGGTTCTGCGTGGCTGCGTTTTTCCTGCTGTATTCCTCGCTGATGACCACGCGCGTGCGCCTCGAACGCCAACGCGCCGCGCTCGACGATCTCTATCTCGCCGCCGAGGACTGACATGCGTGACGCCTGCTGATTGCGCTGCTGTCCCTGTTGCTCGACTGCGCCGGCGCTTCTCGCACAACCGGCGCAACAGAACGAGTACATCCCGATCGATAAGTTGCCGCCGCAGGAGACGATGCCGGCCGCGCCGCTGCTCATCGCCGCCTACATCGTCGTCTGGCTCGGTTTGATGTCCTATCTGTTCTTGATCTGGCGGCGGATCGCCCGCGTCGAGACTGAGATGCAGGCTTTGCAGCGGAGGACATCCGGAAGCGCACGATGACTGCCGGGCACTTCATCTTCATCCCGGCGGTGCTGCTCGTCGGGATCGTCATCGGATGGATCCTCGGCGGCCGCGCCGCACGCGACGCGTTTGCTGCTGAACTGAGACGTAGGGAAGAGCGGGCGGCGAGAAATGCGACCAAAGAAAAGGCCTCGTAGGCCGGGCCTTCAGGCCCGGCGTGGTCCGCGGCGGACCTAAAGGTCCGCCCTACGATCCGCCCTACCTGCCTACCGCCAACCGCCTCGCGAGCACCGGCGGCAGACCGGCATCCACGACCTTCGCCTGCGCGGCCTCGATCCGGTACTCCAGCCGAAGTAATTCCACTCGCTTCCGCTCGACGTCGACGATGGCATACGCGGCGCGCGCATCACCGTCGCGCGGCTGTCCGACCGCACCTGGATTCACCAGGTAGAGGACGTCGTCCTTCAGTTCCAGCATCGCCTCTGGTGCGGTGGTCGGCCCGAACGCCTGCAGTTCACCGCCTGCGAGCTGGAACGTGATCGGAAAGTGCGTGTGACCGAACAGGCACAGCTGCCGGGACATGGACTTGAGCGCGCGCAGCGCGTCGGTCTCGTCGAAGATGTAAAGGTCTTCGTCCATCGGCGACCCGTGGCAGATCTCGACGAGATCGTCGACCGCCACCGGCCCCTGCGGCAGGGCCGCCAACCAGTCCCGGTGCTCGGGCTCCAGGACGTCGAAGGTCCATTCCGCCGCCGCGCGCGCGACGGCGTTGAAGCCGTCCGCCTGCTCGATGCCGCAGGCCACCTTGTCGTGGTTGCCGCGCACGATCGCCCTGGGTTTCAGCTCCTGGACCCGGGCGATGACGGCGTTGGGATCGGCCCCGTAGCCGACGATGTCGCCGAGCACGAGCGTTTCGTCGAAGCGGCGCCGCCTGGCGTCGGCCAGACACACGTCAAGCGCCTCGAGGTTGGCGTGGATATCGGTGAGAACGAGATAGCGCAGCGGCCTATCCTCCTACGCGTCCAGCCAGTCCGCCAACTCTTCGACGATGGCTGCCACCGACGGGCGTCCCGCCTCGACCCGCCGATGGGCCTGTTCGTAGGCCGCGCGCCGGGCCGCGTACAGCCGCTCGAATTCCGCACGATCCGCCGCCAGCGGACGCCGTCCGTCGGCCGGCACCCGCTCGAATCAGCTGCGGCAGCGGCACGTCGAGCCAGACTGACATCCCATCGCTGTTGATGAGCGCCCGGTTCTGCGGATCGACGAACGTCCCGCCGCCCGTGGCGACGACGCAGTGACGCATGCCCAGCTGATCGACGAGGACGTTTCGCTCGGTCGCCCGGAAGTACGGCTCGCCCTTGCGAGCGAACAGATCGGCAACGGTCTGATGTTCACGTTCTTCGATGAGATCGTCGACGTCAATGGCCCGCCAGTCGAGCCGCCTGGCCAGCGCGCGCGCAACGCTCGTCTTCCCGGCGCCCATGAATCCGATCAGGTAAATCTTGTCAGTCTTCAGCGGAGACCCTTTTCATCCCCGGGCCGGGCCGACGAGTGAAGCGAGCGTTTCGAAAAACCCCGGATAGGATACGGCGACCGCGTCGGCGCCCTCCACTCTGGACGGCCGTTCGGCCGCGAGCGCCGCGATCGCAAACGCCATCGCCAGCCGGTGATCGCCCTGCGCATCGGCGATGCCGCCTGCCGGCGTGCCCGACCCGCGCACAACGAAGCCGTCCGGCCGCTCGTCGGCGTCGATACCGAGCGCGCGGAAACCGGCGACGAGCGCCGCAATGCGATCGCTTTCCTTGACTCGAAGCTCCGCGGCCCCCCGAACCGAAACTTCGCCGCCATTGGCCGCGAGGGCAGCGACGGCTGGAAGCTCGTCAATCAACACCGGCACTTCCGCCGGCGTTATCTCGATGGAACCCGCGCGGTCGGCTTCGACCGTGATCGTTCCGCTCGGTTCTCCGGCGAGCATGCTCGTCTGCTCGAGCTTGACCCGGGCTCCATAGCGCCTGAGGACGTCGACCAAACCGATTCGCGTGGGGTTCAGGCCGACATCCTCGATCACGACCCGGGATCCCGGGAGCGCCGCCGCCGCCACCATCCAGAACGCCGCGGACGAGAAGTCGCCGGGAACCATGAGTTCGCGCGGCTCGATGCGCTGCCCGCCCTGGACCGCGATCGTCGGCCCGGTCGACTGCACGGACACCCCGAACGCGGCGAATGCGCGCTCCGTGTGGTCGCGCGTCTGCGCCGGTTCGGTCACCGACGTCGTCCCGGTCGCCTGAAGGCCGGCGAGCAGGACGGCGCTTTTCACCTGGGCGCTCGGGATCACCGGCTCGAAGGCAATTCCGTGCAGTGATGCGCCAGCCACCGTGATCGGCGCATGACCGTCGACCGATTCAATCCGTCCACCCATCCGGGTCAGCGGCTCGATGACGCGCCGCATCGGCCGCCGCGAGAGCGACTCGTCGCCGACCAGCGTGGCGGTAAAGGGCCGGCCGGCGAGCAGGCCCATCAGCATGCGCATCGCCGTCCCCGAGTTGCCGGCGTCCAGGGGCGTGGCCGGTGAACGCCAACCGTCGAAACCTCGTCCCACTATAGTGACGACGCCTGCCTCCTGGCGGAGCTCCACGCCAAGCGCCTGCAGACAGGAGAGCGTCGATTGGCAATCAGCGCCTGGTGCATAGTTCGTCAGGCGCGACTGGCCATCGGCGACCGCGGCGAGCAGGGCGTATCGATGCGAGATCGACTTGTCGCCCGGAACTCGGATATGACCACGCAGCCGCCGGGCGGGCGACACCGTCGCCGCAGACGCGGATGGCATAGGCAGCATCTTACTTTCTTTAAGTGGCGCTGGGGCCCCACCCCCAGCGCGTTCCTACGATGATGCCTCGCCTCGGATCAAAAACGGTTCCTCGGCTCGGCATGGCCGCAGGCGCTTTTTACGCGCCGGCGCCGGAGACTCCGGCCGAGGGCGATCTTGACATCGTTCGGGAGATGGGTTGGTATTCAGGGGCTCAATGGCGGATCAGCGTTCCCTGAGGCTCGAGTTCACCAGCGCGTTCGAGATGCTCGACCTCGTGCAGGTCGTCAGCGACCATGTCGGCCGGGACGTCGGTCTCGACGACGACGACGTCCATTGGGTCGGGGTCGCGATCCGCGAATCGGTCATCAACGCGATCAAGCACGGTAACCAGAACGACGCCGGCAAGCGCGTCTTCGTCGATTTCGAGACGGCCTCGGGCGCCGGCCCCGCCGCACTGAACATCCGGGTACGCGACCAGGGCCCGGGATTCGACCCCGACCACCTCGCGGATCCGCTGGCGCCCGAAAATCTCCTGAAGGCCAGCGGTCGCGGCATCTTCCTCATTCGCAGCTTCATGGACGACGTGATCCTCCAGCGCGCTCCCGAGGGCGGCATGGAGATCCGCATGACCAAGCGCGTGCAGCCGGCCGCGTGACGCCCGACCCGCTCTACCTCACCACCGCCATCGAAGCGGTCGTCCACGCCGGGGACGTGATGATGTCGCGCTTCGGCACTGGCATGCGCGTCGACAAGAAAGGCACCATCGACCTCGTCACCGAGGTGGACGTCGCGATCGAGCGCAGCTTCCGCGCGATGATCGCCGCGCGATTTCCTGGTCACGCTGTCCTCGGCGAGGAAATGGGCGGAAGCGCCGCGGCGCCGCCCGGCCCCTGCTGGGTGTTCGATCCGATCGACGGCACGACCAATTTCGCGCACGGCCTGCCGATCTTCTGCGCGTCCCTCGCGCTCGAAATCGACGGCGTCGCCCAGCTCGCCGCCGTCTACGACCCCACGCGCCGGGAGCTCTTCACGGCTGAGCGGGGCAGCGGGGCGTTCCTCAATGGCCGGCGCCTCCGGGTGTCCGGCGCGGCTGCTCTCGTGGATGCCGTGCTCGTCACGGGATTTCCCTATGACGTCCACCAGCGCGTCGATGAAATCGTCGGCCTCTTCGCGGCGTTCGTCGGGCAGGCGCGCGCGGTGCGGCGGCTGGGCTCGGCCGCCATCGATCTCTGCTACGTCGCCGCAGGACGCCTGGACGGCTTCTGGGAAAGCGACCTGAAGGCGTGGGACATCGCCGGCGGCGCGCTGATTGTCGAGCAGGCCGGCGGGCGCGTCACGAGCATGTCCGGCGAGCCGTTTTCGTCGCGAGCGGGACATGTGCTCGCCACCAACACGCTGCTGCACGACCCGATGCTGGCGGTGATCCGCGACTTCCAGCGCGGTCGCCTCGAGCGGACGCACTGAACGCGACAGAGGACAGTCGGCGCACCACGCCTCGTTTTCAGGCCGAATTTCTCGAGCTCGTCTGGCACCCCTCCTGCTTTTCCGTTCGTACGGAGGCCGAGCTTCACGCTCGGCAGGGAGTTGCGTAGGCCGACCCTTTAGGGTTGGCATCCGAGGTGCCGCCATGCGTCGAACGCTGACCGTTCTCGCCTTTGCCCTGATGTCCGCCGCGTCGCCCGCCGCCGCGCAGCAGTCCGTGAATTTCTGGTTGGGTGCTTTCACGCCGGCGCGCGAAGACGCCCGCTCGCGCGACGAGGACGGCCGCAGCGACGACGTGCTCGTCAACAACCTGAACGTCTTCGATTTCGAAATCAACGATCTCGACAGCGTGACGTTTGGCGGCGAATGGCTGGTCGGGCTCGGCGAGTACGCCGAAGCGGGGCTGGGCGTCGGCTTTTACTCCGACTCGGTCGACAGCAGGTATCGCGATCTGGTCAACGAGAACCTGACCGAAATCCGGCAGGAATTCAAGCTGCGCATCATTCCTTACACGGCGACGTTCCGCTTCCTCCCTCTCGGCCGTCGGTCGGTGCAGCCGTACATCGGCGGCGGCGTCGGCATTTTCCAGTGGCGCTACTCGGAAAGCGGGGAGTGGGTCGACTTCGACTCGACGATCTTCCGCGAGACCTACATCGGCGACGGCGTCGAGGTCGGCCCCGTGATCCTCGGCGGCATTCGCTTCCCGCTCGGTTCGTGGGATGTGGGTGGTGAGATTCGTTACCAGAACGCCGAGGGAGACTTGCCGCAGGACCAGGGATTCTCAGGCGACAAAATCGACCTCAAGGGATTCAACTATCTCCTCACGTTCAATGTGAGATTCTGATCCTGGCGTTCGAACGGCAAGTCAAGCGGTCGTTAGTTCCGTCGATAGAGCGCGACGCCCCCTCCTTCGCAGACTCGCGAGAACCCCTCGAGCAGCCGCGGGTTCTCGCGCGCGATCGACGAGAGGATGTCGCCGCCTTCCGCGTACTCCTCGATGAGCACCCATCCCACAAATGGCCGCGCCCGGACGATGGCGCTGAGCCAGATGTCGCCGTTGCCCTCGTGAAGGAAGTCGCGGATGCGGAATCCCGAACGTGACAGTTCCTGCATGTAGTGGCCGAGGGATCCCATGCTCGCCATGATCGTCGTGCCGTCGTACTGCCGTTCGAGGCAGGCGGTCACCTGCCGTCGCGCGGCGGCGTTCGGCAGATCCCATTGCGCCTCGGCGGTCATCGGCGCGGCGCCGAACATCGGCGCCGTCTCGACACCGGCGACGATCATCAGCACGACGGCGGCAACCGGCGCGCCCTCGCGCCAGCGCCCGGCCGCGGCGCCGATGCCGATCGCCTGTGCCGCCAGCAGTGGCACCATGTACCGCACGCGATGCGGGTGACCCTCGAGGAACGCCACCCATGGCACCGCCGCGGCAGCCGCCGGCGCGAAGGCGACCAGGGCGAACGCGCCGGCGGACGTGAGCAGACCACGGGCAAGGAGACCGGCCAGCCCGACCAACGCCACCACCGTCGTCAGCGTGCCGCCGAGCGAGCGGACACCGGTCAGGATCTGGTTCGCCGCGGCACCCGGGTGTCCGAGCGCAGGGTTGTCGGCGACGAAAAACCCGCTCGCGAACCATTGACCCACGACGATGCGGCTGAACAGCACGAAGGCGGCGATCGCGGCGACGGGGTAAACCGCGATCGGCATCACAGCCGTCAGCGCGCCCTTCACCGTTTCACCGCCGCGCCGCCGCGCCAGAGCAGCGCCCGCCAGCGCGACCGCTGTCACCGGCCAAGCTTCATAGCGGGTGAGACAAGCGAGGGCGAATGCAATACCTGTACAGCGGACCTGAAGGTCCGCACTACGCCTGTCACGATCCGCGCCCGCAGCGACGTCGGTCGTGGTGCGGGCCTTTAGGCCCGCCGTGTCGCGATCGAGGACCGCCGCTGCGCACCACTCGACGAGCATCGCCACCGCGAGCAGCGTGACGCCGAGCATCAGCGGCTCGGTCATCGGCGTGCTCTGGAGGTACAGCAGGTTTGGATTGATCACGAACACGAACGCCGCGGCAGCAGCCGGCCAGAGCGACTCCGTGACGCGCGACACGATCCAGGCGATTGCGCCGGCGGCGATCGCGAACGACAGGACGGAGATGACGACCGCCGACGCGCCGCTCTGAAACAGGCGATCGATCTGGACCGGAATCGCGTTGAGAAGGTGGGGCAGCGGCAGCCAGACAGCGCCAATCTGCTGCCACCCGGGAGTGAGGCTGTCAGCGATGCGCCGCGCGACGACGAGATGCCCGCGCGCGTCGTAATGGCTCAGCGTCAGCCCGGCCCGCGCGAAGAGGATGACTGCCGCCGTCCCGCACGTCGCGGCGACGAGGACGACCGACGCCACGAAGCGCCGGCGCCGCGACGGCATGATCATTCTAGAGAAGAGTATCCTTCCGCGTGACGTCCACCTGCACCAGTCCGACGTCGTTGTCCCCGACGATCTGTTCGGCCTCGGACGGCGCGCCCCGACGCTTGTGACTCTTCAATCCGCCTCTGCGGCCCGCCTCACGCGCCTCCTCAGTTGTCCACTCGTGCGCCGTGCCTTTTTCGTGGGCCGCCCTGCCGCCCCTGCTGGCGATCTGGCGCTGCCGATCGCGATCCATCGACGCAAATCCACGATCCTTGATTCCCATGGGCGTCCGCCTCCACTGTGATTGAGGTGCAATGGACACGCCCGCGGTGCCGGGGGATTACTTGCCTGAACCGTCAGCACGCCGACGACCGTGACGTTTTTACATTGCACGAGGCTGCAGGAGGCAGCGAATCGCGACGTTCTGACGCATTTTTCGGGCTTTTGCACGGCGCGCTGGTTGCGCTTAATCACTACGCGCGGAGCCGACTCAAGCATGGGGAGGTTTTCATGACGTCAGCGAGCATCGCCGTCTACCGTGGCGGGACATGGACGAGCCGGATCGACGCCATCGGCAGACTGATCGGATGGCTTCGGCCGAGTACGACCGGACGCTCGCAGGCGCTCGCACGGGTAGAGCAACTGAGAACCGTGGTGGCCGATGGCAAGCGGTTCTCGACGACGTTGTGGCAGTTGTCGCGTGATCTTGATGGCGTCTACCCGAGCGGGGCGATTGTCACGCTGGCGCGGAAGCGCGTGCGTGACCTGCTGCGGACCGTCGATCGTCAGCGCTGATCTCCGCGCGCGCCCGGCAGGCTGACGATCGAGCGCTCAGCGGCCTCGGTTGTCTCAGCACGACCGCGCCCCGGTTCATCGAAACCGAGCAACTGGGCAAGCTCGCGGAGCTGCTGCCTGGCGTATTCCTGCGCATTCGCGCCACAAAACCTGACCACGTAACGGCCGTTCAGCGTGACCGACCACTCGTCGCGACTGGAGGCTGCCGACCCGTCTCGCGTATCCATACACCCGCCCGCAGGCGATTGTGTGCAAGAAGCACGCTCAGTGGTTCCTGACGGGGCGCCGCACGTCACGCTAGAAGCTATCTCACAAACCAGCTGACCTGCGGCGCGAGCGAGCGCGCGAGCGAGCCACGCGAACGGCGCGCGCCGGCGCAGTGGCGCGCGAGAGAGCGTGTCGGGGAGTCCGAGGGGCGAAGCCCCTCGGATAAGACTAGAATTCAGGCGCTGCCGCTATGGGGAAAATCGTCGAATGGGCGCAGGGGTTCGCGCTCGCACTGGGAGCACCCGGCTTGTTCGTCGTCGCGATCCTCGATTCCTCGATCCTGACGCTCCCCGAAATCAACGACATCCTGGTGGTCCTGCTCGTCAGCCGGCACAAGGCGCGTCTCGCGCTCTACGCCGGCGCCGCCACGGCCGGTTCGATCGTCGGATCGCTCGTGCTGTTCATGATTGGCCGCAAGGGCGGGGAAGCGGTCCTCACCAAGCGTTTCAGCGTCGAGCGGAGCAATCGGGCCAGGGCCTTCATCCAGAAATACGGCGTGATGGCCATCATCATTCCGTCGCTGCTGCCGCCGCCGATGCCGTTCAAGATGTTCGTCCTCCTCTCGGGCGTCGCACGCTTTCCCGTCAGCCGCTTCGTCACGGCCGTCGCGATCGGGCGCGGCACGCGCTACTTCGGCGAGGGGCTGCTGGCGCTTCGCTACGGGGATCAGACGATGGCGTTTCTCCACGCGCACAGCTGGACGGTGGCGCTCGTCCTGGCGATCGCGCTCGCCGTGGGGCTCGCCGTCTACGTCCTCGCCGGCAGAGCACACGCCGCGAAAGGCCGCTAAAATACCGGCAATGATTGAATTGAGCGTCATCGTTCCCATCCGGAACGAGGCTCCGGGGCTGGTGGAACTGCATCGTGAGCTGACCGAGACCCTGGACCGGTGGGGGCGCTCGTACGAGATCGTCGCCATCGACGATGGCAGCACCGACGACACCTTCGAAGTGCTCACGAAGCTGCACGCGATGGACCCGCGGCTGCGCGTGATCCGGTTCCGCCGCAACTACGGCCAGACGGCGGCGTTTTCCGCCGGGTTCGAGCACGCCCGCGGCCGCGTGCTTGTGACCTCGGACGGCGATCTCCAGAACGACCCGCGCGACATCCCCGCGCTCGTCGCCAAGCTCGAAAGCGGCTACGACATCGTGTGCGGGTGGCGAAAGGAGCGCAAGGATGCGTTCATCTCGCGAACGGTCCCCTCGATGCTCGCCAACCGCCTGATCTCGTGGGCAACCGGCGTCCGCCTGCACGACTACGGGTGCTCGCTGAAGGCCTTCCGCGCCGAGGTGGTGAAACCGCTGCGCCTGTACGGCGAGATGCACCGGTTCATCCCGGCGATTGCCAGCGAACAGGGCGTCGCGATCGCGGAGGTGGTGGTGAACCATCGATCGCGGAAGCACGGGGCGTCGAACTACGGCATCTCGCGGACGATCCGCGTCGTCCTCGATCTCCTGACGGTGAAGTTCCTTCTCAGCTACTCGACGCGGCCGCTGCAGATCTTCGGCTTGATTGGGTTCGTGATGGCGCTGCTGGGCGTGATCGCCGGCGCCTGGCTGACCTTCGTCAAGTTCGTCGGCGCCGGACAGGCGATCGCCGACCGTCCGCTGCTGCTGTTGGCGATTCTCCTGATCTTCACGGGCGTGCAGCTGGTCACGCTCGGCCTGCTGGCGGAGATGCAGGCGCGCACTTACCACGAGTCGCAGAAGAAGCCGACGTACGTCATCCGCGAGGTCCTCGAAGCGGCCCCGACATCGTGACGGAGAAGCGCAGCGGAGGCGGCCAGCGGCGCATCGCGTGGGTGCTGCTGCTCGCATCGGCGGCGGCGGTCCTGGTCACCGGCCTGTTCGGCACCGTGCTGGTGCTCAGCCAGCTCGGAGGAGGACCCGGCGCAGGGTCGCCGGCGTTCTGGCTCCGGCTCATGGTTGCCGCCGCGCTCACCATCGTCAGCCTGATGCTGCGCAGCCTGCGCTGGATCTTCCTGTTACGGCGGGCGCACGTTCGCATTCCGATCCGCGATGCCTACATCGGCTACTTCGCCGGGCTCAGCCTGCTGCTGACGCCATTGCTCCTGGGGGAGATTGCGCTTCGCGTGCTGGTCCATCGGGCCCGCGGACGCGTGCCGGCAGCCACCGTCGTTGTCGTCAACCTGTGGGAGAGGCTGCTCGATCTCGTCGCGCTCGGCGTCATCACGGGACTACTGGCGATCGTCCTCGGCCGCCTGCATGTCTGGAGCGCGGCCTTGCTGGTGATTGCTCTCCTGACCGCGGTCCCCGCCGTCTTGCGCGCCGGCCGACTCGCGGCCGAATGGCTCGCCCGGCCGGCCGCGCACCTCTTCGACAAGAGCCTGGCGCCAAACACAGGACGTCTGTCGGACGGACGAACATGGCTGGCCGGGATCATCGTCAGTCTCGCGGCGTGGGTCCTGCCGGGGCTCGGATTCTGGATCGTGGCGACCGGTTGGGGGCAGCCGATTCTCGTTGGTCACCGCGGAGTACGCCTACGCCGCTTCGTCGAGCCTCGGCGGCCTGGTGCTCGCGCCGGGAGGCGTCCTCGTCGCCGGCGCGAGCCTACTCAACGAGCTGCAGGCCGCCGGCCTCGGCGGCGCCGCCGCGGCGCTCTCGGCCTTCGGTATCCGGCTGGCCACAGTGGGTGTGGCCACGGCGCTCGGCGGCGTGTTTCTCCTCATCCACTTGCGCACGCCAGCGAGCGCGACGGCAGAGCACTTCGACGAGATCGCTGACGCCTACGACGTGCAGATCCCCGAGTCGAGAAGGGACGCGCTGCTCGGGACGAAGACGCGCCTGTTGCGCGACGTCATCGAGCGCCATCTTCCCGGCGGGCGACGCGGCCTCGACGCCGGCTGCGGCCAGGGCTGGTACGTGCGGCGAATGCGGGAGCTTGGGTTCGAGGTCGAGGGCATCGACGCCTCAGCGGGGCAGGTGGCACTCGCCGCAACACACATCGGGACGAACGGTCGAGTGCGGGTCGGATCTGTTCTGAATGTGCCGGTGCCGCCCGCCTCGTACGACTTCGTCTACACGATCAATGTCTTGCACCATCTCGCCTCGGTAGACGAACAGCGTCGAGCCTTCGCGGAACTCCTGCGCGTCCTCCGCCCCGGCGGGCTGCTGTTCGTCCACGAAATCAACACGCGGAACGTACTCTTCCGGTTTTACATGGGCTACGTGTTCCCGTCGCTCAACTGCATCGACGAAGGCGTGGAGCGGTGGCTTCTGCCGCAGAAGATGGCGATGTACACTGAGGCTCCCCTGGTGGATCTTCGGTATTTCACGTTCCTGCCGGATTTCCTTCCGCGGCCGCTGGTCCGGCTGCTGGCCCCGCTCGAGCGGCTGCTCGAGTCGTCGCTCTTCGCTCCGTACTCCGCGCACTACATGGCCGTCCTGCGAAAGCTTTGATGAAGGGCCGCACTGCCGCCGCTCTCGTCGGGCTCGCCGCCGGCGCGGTCGCCATCTGGCTCATCCCGGCATCCATCCACATCATCGAGTGGACCGGGGATGGTCCACATCGCCTCGGTTTGTTCGCATCGCGGGTCCGCCTGATCGCCGTGCTCGCTGCGGCGGCGCTTGGCGCAGGCGCCGTGCTTTTCCTCGACGCGCCCCGTCGCGGCGGTTTCGGGTGGCTCTGCCTGTTCTGGCTGTGGGCGCTGCCGTTTCTCCCGTGGATTCCCGATCGATTCCCGCTGGTCCTGATCTTCGCCGGACCGCTGCGGTGGGTCGTCGCAGCGGTCGCGCTGGCGGGCGCCCTTGGGGGCGTGGTCCGGCCATTCGTGATCTCACGAGCCCCGTGGATCGGCGCAATCGGTCGCGACACCGCCTTCAACGTGAAATCGGCGCGCCTGGCCGTTTTCGGCGGCAGCCTCGCCCTCTACCTGGTGCTCGGCGCCCTGCACGCCCGAACGATCGGGCCTGGAGGCGACGAGCCGCACTATCTTGTCATCGCGCACAGCCTCATGACCGACGGCGACCTGCAGATCGAGAACAACCACGTCGAACGCGACTACCAGGCGTTCTGGGCCGGTCCACCGCTTCGTCCCGACTACATGAAGCGCGGACTGAACGGGCAGATCTATTCGATACATGCGCCGGGCCTCGCGGCGCTGCTGCTGCCTGTCTACGCCGTCGCCGGCTACGGCGGTGTCGTCGCGTTCCTCTGCCTGATGGCGGCGCTCACGGCGCTGGCCGTCTTCGACCTCGCGTACGCGATCGCGGGTGCACGCGCGGGCCTGATGGCGTTTGCCGCGGTCGCCCTGACGGTCCCGTTCATGCCGCACGCGTGGTTGATCTACCCGGAGCTTCCAGCCGCGCTCATCGTCGCGTGGGCCTCATGCTGGATCTGGCGGGGGAGCGACGGGGCCGGCATCGGCCGGCTCGTGGTCCGCGGTGCGATCCTGGCCTTGCTCCCGTGGCTCCACACCAAGTTCGTCATCTTCCTCGCCGTATTCGGCAGCGCGGTGCTGTTCCAGCTCCGGCGCCGGCCGCGGGCCGCCGCGGCGTTCGCGGCGCCCCTCGCGGCCTCGCTCGCGTCATGGCTGGCTTTTTTCTATGTGATCTACGGCACATTCGACCCGGAGGCCCCTTACGGCGACTACACGCGCATCTTCGTGTTGATGCGCAACGTCCCGCGCGGACTCCTGGGACTGCTGTTCGATCAGAAGTTCGGACTGCTGGTCTACGCGCCGGTGTACCTGTTCGCCGCGGGCGGCACCTGGCTGATGCTGCGCCGGCGCGAGTGGCGATGGCTTGGCGGAATCCTGCTGGCGGCCGTCGCCATCCACGTCGGCAGCACGACGCGCCTCTACATGTGGTGGGCCGGTAACAGCGCGCCGGCGCGGTTTCTCGTGCCCATCCTGCCGTGCCTCGCAGCGCCGATCGCCGTCGCCGCCGCCCGATGGCGTTCGCCGGCCGCGACGGCTGTGTTGTGGACGTCGCTGACGGTCAGCGCGGTAATAGCGATCGGCGGCCTCGTGGATCCACAACGCCTGCTGCTGTTCAGCGATCCGCGCGGTAAGGGAAGGATTGTCGAACTGCTGCAGGGCCCCGCGCCGCTGACCTCGCTGCTGCCGACGTTCTCACAGGAAGACTGGCTCGGCCCTCTCGTCGAGCTCGTTCCATGGCTGGCCGCGGGTGTCGTCGCATTGGCGGCACTGTTCATGGTCCAGCGGCGCAGCGGTCAGCTGCAACCACTCGCCGCGGGGACCGCCGGCGCCCTGGTCTTCGTGGCGGCGGCTTCGGTGATGGCAGTGGGGATTCCCCTGGACGAGCGGCAGGAAGCGGTACGACGCGGCGCCACCGACGTGATGTGGCAGTACGACCCGCAGCGGCTTCGCGCGGTTGACTACGCCACGCTTTCGCGCGTTGATCAGACCGCGGTGTTCGAGCTGAGCCGGATCACTGTCAACGTGGACAGTAGTCGAGCCGGTTCGACCCAACGTATGATGGTGGGTCCACTCAGTCTCCCGGCAGGCAGCTATCAGGTACGGATCTGGTTTACGGAAGGGCTCGCGCACGACGGCGAAGTCGTTGTCTCTTCGTCCGACCGCGCGGTGTTCGCGCGCGTGAGCAATAGTGTGCAGAACCCGCTGACGGTCCCGTTCGAGCTCCCGTTTGCCGTCCGGCGTCTCACGGTGGCCGGTTCTCAGTCCGATTCGCGGCAGGCGGTCAAAGTCGAGGTGACGCCGACGGCCCTCGTCCCGGTCGCCGAGCGGGAAGAGGCAGCCATCCGGGCGATCGAGTCGATTCCGGATCATCCGGGCGCCTATGTCGGCTATACCGACGATCACGCCTATCCCGAAGGCGGCGTGTTCTGGACGCGCGGTACGGGTCGGGCGCTGGTCCTTGTCGCGACGGGCGGAGCACGCCGCATGACGCTGACCCTGTTCTCGGGGCCGTCTGGCGCCGAATGCACGGTGATCCTCCCAGGTGCTCCTCAGACGGTGAAGATGGCCCCGGGCCAGACGTCGACCGTGTCGGTCGACGTGCCTCCCAACCAGCGAGTCGTGCCGCTCAGCGTTGGCGCGTCAGCATTTTTCCGCCCATCGGAAGCCGACGCGGCGTCGACCGACAGCCGCGGGCTGGGCTGCCAGGTCCGGATCGGGCTCGAGTAACACCAGTTCATGCCGGCACGGATGCTGTCGAGGGTTTGTTCAGTCGTGGCGATTTCCGTTCTGGTGGTGTGCCTGGGCTGCGCCACTGAGCCTTCAGGGCCGCCGCCCGCGCTGAGCTGTCCCGCGCCGATTCAAGTCGTATCGCCAAACAACAACCCGGTCCCCGTCACATATCAGACGCCGGTGGCGTCGGGTTCCCAACCCGTTTCGGCGACCTGTGCCCCAGCCAGCGGATCGCTCTTCGCAGTCGGCACAACTGCGGTCGGCTGCGCAGCAACCGTTTCCGAAAGCCGCGTCTCCTGCAGCTTCAACGTCACGGTCGCGGCCCCACCGCAGCTCACGAAGACGAGGATGCTCGCCTTCGGCGACAGCATTACGTTCGGATCGGACGGGCTGTGTCCGTTTGGCCCGACAAGCCTGCACTGGACGGCGATCGAAATGCTCAAGTCGTCGATCGGCGAGCTTGCCGCGGTGGCGAGCCCCTATCCGGCGGTGCTGCAGGGCATGTTGAAGGAGCGCTATACGGCCCAATCGCCGACGGTTTTCAATGCGGGTCTCAGCGGCGAGTTCGTCACCGAGTCGGAAACACGCCGGCGATATACACGGCTCCTCAACGAGCAGAACCCGGAGGTCGTGCTGCTCCAGGAAGGGATCAACGACCTGCACGTCCTTCCCTTCTACAACATCCCGCCCAGTCAGGGTTCCGCGCTCGTCGTCTCCGCGCTACGTTCGATGAGCCTGGAGGCGCGCGGCAGGGGAATGCAGGTGTTTCTCGCGACGCTGCTGCCGGAGCGGCCAAATGGCTGCCGCGCGTTCGCCGTTCCTCCTCGGGGCGACAGTGACCTGATTACACCGACCAACGATTTGATTCGGAGCATGGCGGCGACGGAAGGAATCGACCTCGTCGATCTCTACGCGCTGTTCGCCGACCAGGTTGATTCGCTCATTGGCCAGGACGGGCTTCACCCGAGCGACGCGGGGTACGCCGCCATCGGCCGGGCCTTCTTCGACGCTATCAAGCAGAAGCTGGAAACGACTCCCTGACCACAGGCGAACGACGGCCTTAAAACCCACCGTAGGTCGTCATCACGCGCGGCCAGGTCCAGAAGGCCACGTCGAGCGCCAGCATCACGCTGGTGAGCACGTGCAGGTGCCAAACGCCTACCCGAAAGCCTCCCATCGTCCAGTTCGTCGTGGCGACGACTTCGGGATGCGCGAGATAGCGTGACGCTGCATAGAAAAGGGGCGTCAGGTGGGCAATGAGAAATCTCGTGGTCCCCGTTCCTGAAACTGGCTCGTAAAACGCAATCAACAGCAGGTGGCTGACGGCGTACAGAGCCAGGAATGTCACTAGCGACAGATTTCTGCGCGCGAGGCTGACGAAGGCCGAGGTGTTCGACAGAATGACGACTGCGAGCAGCGCGACGTACCACGCGACGTACTTGAAATAGCCGTACGTGCGGTACGACCGTACCACCATGTCCTTGAACCCGCCGGCGACGCGCGCCGCGATTTGATCACGTGTGTGCGTGCGCCAGTATTTGGCCGCTGACGGAATCTGGTCGGCCGGCATATTCGGCCATCCCACGCCATCTCCGTGCAGGAGCGTCCCGCCGCTCGCCTGAGCCCAGTTGTCGTACCAGGCGTAGAACGTCGTGTTGACGTTGTAGAAGTAAGTGCCGAATGTCTGTTTGCTGTTGAGCAGATACGGCGACAGCACAGCGAGAAAGGACGCCGCCAGGATCGCCGGCACGATCGCCTCGCGGAGCAGCGAACGCCTGCCGTGGCCTGCCGCCCGTGCGACAGCGGCTCCTGCGTAGACGCCGACGAACAGCGCAATGAACGGGAGAAGGGCGGCCTTGGTAAGGTGAGCCAGCGCGGCCAGAACCCCGGCGGCCGCCGCCACTACTAGCAAGCGGCCGGACTGCTCCGGCCGCTGCAGCAGGTGCCAGCACGCCAGGAAGACCAGAAAGAACAGGAAATAGAACAGCAGTTCGGACTGCGCGTAGCCCGCCTTGAAGATGAAGTACCCGAACGCGACGATAGCGGTCAGGTTCGCGGCAACGAGCGGCGGAAGCTGCCTGGCGAAGACAACCGCAAGCCCCGCCAGCAGCACCAGCGAGAGCCAGATGTTCCAGCGCTTCGCGACGACGAAATAGTCATCGTCGGTGATCTCGGGACTGTAGAACAGCGCGAGATATCCGGCGTAGAGCGGCATCCGGTTGCGTTCGCCCACCAGGACGGTGGGCGTTCGTCCGTGCCAGTTCCAGTAAACCTGCTGGGCGTCCCACAGATAGCCGCTCTGATCGCCCCGGGCCTTCGACAGGTTGACGGTGCGTGCGTGTTGGGAAGCAGCGGCGTAGTAGAAGACAATCAAGAGCGCGACGAGAAGGCCGGCAGCCGCCCGTCGCGCGATGGTCATCGCGGGCTGTAGGGGCGACTCATCAGCGTGGCCAGACCCGTATCGCCCGAAGTCGTCAGCTGATTGTAGTCACTCGCACAAAGCTTCCAGACGCCGTTTTCCAGCAGCGCCGTCACTTGATCCATGCCGCTGGTGGTGCCGACCACACCGTTGCTCCTGTTGCGTGCTGTCCACGAAACCGGGATCAGAGCGCACGCGTCGCCATGGGGAGCTCGGCCAATGAACGGGCAGCTTCCGGCGAATGGCACCGTCGTCGAATGTTTGGGATCGACGACGTACCTCTGAATTTCGAAATCGGCATTGCTCTTGGCGACATCCGCTCGCTCTGCCGCGGCCTCCGGACATGTCGCCGTGAAATTCCGCATGACGGTGTCCACAGGCAGCTGCTTCGAGAAGTCCTCCAGGAAGAGAACCGCGAGATCCCCGACTTCCTTCGGCGAATTGTGAAGGTCCACGACCGACGTCCCGGTGACGCGGTTGTTCCGCGTGGCGTCAACGCGCTCGGTGACTGTCAGCGTGAGAGTCGCGTTGACCGGGGTCGTGCCGGTCAGCGTGGCCGGGGCCGTCCACGTCGTCGTGGCGGCGTTGGCGCCGAACGTGCCGCCAACACTCGACGACCACTCATAGGTGAGCTGGGCGACGGGGGTCTCCGCGTCGGTGACGCTCGCCGTCACGTTAACCGTCTCGCCAAGTGTGGCGTATTGCGCTGGCTCGCGCGATAGCGTGCCCTTGACCAGGATCGACGTGACGACCGGCAGCGCGTTGGCCGGTGGCGGTGGCGGAGGATCAGATGGACCGGTGGTGGAACTGCCGCACGCCGTGAAGGAAATCGTCAGGAAGAAGAAGAGCGCCAGGCGGGTCGCGTGCGACCCGCCTGGACCGGAATCAATCACTGATTCGCGTAGGCCGGACGTGGATCCCACGAGACCCACACCTTCTGGATGATCATGCCGGGCACCGTCGTACTGTCCGGACCGCTGCGGTTCGGGCCAAAGCCCAGCCAGATCACGTGCTGCGGCACCGGGTTGTAGAAGCCCGAGTAGTACTTGCCGAAGTTATACAGCTCCGGACCCCCGGGGCCGCCTTCCTGGACGAGGACGTGGAAGGTCTGGTTGCGCCACGACGCCTGCCAGAAGTACGGACCGTCGTTGAAGTCCATGTTCCGGATATCGCGCTCGCCGCCGATGGTGTCGACGCCATCGTCCTCGGTCGTGAGGAAACGCCAGGCGATACCGCCGGTCGGGGCTTCACCGCGCTTTTCGACTGACATCCGGGCGTGGTTGGTCGTCGCGTCGGTATACCCGCCGGTCATCGAAAACACCTTGGTCTTGCCGCCTTCGGTGTTGTGCGGCGTGTTGCGGATGATTGCCGAGAATTCGCCTTCTTCGATCCTCCCGCCGTTCGGGAGCTGGTACGCGACGTGGCTGGTCAGATCATCGAGGCGCAGGCCCTGACCCGGTATCCAGGTATGGGGACCCGCGATGCGCCGCGCAGCAAAGCCCGAGCCGTCGAGCGGATCCCAGAGGGTCCGCTCGTTGATGAACGCCGCAGGCTTGTTCCCCACAAAGGCCGCGTTTGCCGACCACGGCCCCCTCGCCTCTTGATAGCTGGCACGAACGCGCCAGTTATAGGGCTGGTCGTTGTTCAGCGACGCGTCGGGCGTCACCGACACCGTCGATCCTCCGCCGGGCACCATGGCGGACCACACGTGAGCGCCCTGGGTGGTCAGGATCTCGAATTCATAAGAAAGTGGAAACTGGACGGCCACATACGGCATGGTGCTCCGGGTCGCCACCAGCTCGAGCGTGTTCGTCGGTTTCACCCCGTTCGTCGGCGACACTGGCGTCGGCGGCGTCGCCTTGAGGCCGCCCGAAGGCGTGGCGTTGCCGCCCGCCTGCTCCGCCCCGCTCGGGGACACCGGGCTCGGCGACTCCTTGCCACAAGCGACAGCCACCGCCGCCACAAGGATAACTACTGAACCGATTTGGAACATTCGTTTCATCAAACCTTCTCCGGGAATGGCCCTATGCGGGGGTGGATTGGGCTCTGGTGTTGGGCGATTATGATACACGACAACTTCTGCTCAGAAAACGGGTTAGTGATCCCTCTATCGGTCCCTTATCGAGCTGCCGAGAGAGGCGGGGCGCTGCTTGTCGCTCAGCCAGACGTTCCGAATCGTGACACCCGGGAAGGTGCCGTCCTCACCGCCCATCGCCGCTTCATTCGCACCGAGATAGGCGAAGTGCGGTGTCGGAGCGTATGGGCCGTACCCGGG
The DNA here is from genome assembly GCA_963825245.1 of uncultured Acidobacteriota bacterium. Taxonomy (GTDB): domain Bacteria; phylum Acidobacteriota; class Vicinamibacteria; order Vicinamibacterales; family CAVVIG01; genus CAVREM01. The sequence continues at coordinate 571,337 of CAWGSJ010000001.1, read as the reverse complement.
TAGGGAAGTCTTTGCCCGGTTGTAGATGATGGGTCCAGCGGGGCCCCCGTCCCGTACCACCAGACGGAACTCCGTTGCGGTCCAGGTGGCCTGCCAGAAATACGTTTTAGACGGATCGAGCCCAATCACGGACTGGTGCCGCTCGTGAAGTTCGGGTTCGAGCTTCACGTCCTCATCTCCCCAGACCGCCTTGAAGGCGATGCAGTTGTCCGGGTTGCCCTGAAGCCCGCGGTATTGGACGTTCATCTGGAACTTGCTCAGATCCAGGCGGCCAGTGCCATCGAGCATCGAGAAGAGCCGGGGTTTGCCAATCGGCCCACCCGCCGCCAATCCTTCGATCTCCATCGAAAACTCGCCGCTCGAAACGGTTACCGGCAGGGCGTACCGGACGTAGGACGTCGAACTGTTGAGCTTAAGGCCCTTCCCGGGCACCCACGTGGTGGGGCCAAAGATCGTCCCGACGGTCTCACCCCCGATGAGCGGGTCGTACAGCTCGCGGGCGTTGTTGTAGCCCACCGGCTTGGTCCGGAACCGGCCGACCGCGGTCCACTCGGAGCTGCCGGTACCCTGCGCCGAGCGCGCTCGCCAGTAATAGCGCGTCGTCGACTGCAGATCTGCGTCGGGTGTATAGCTCGTCTTGCCGCTGGCATTCTCGGCGATGCCGCTTCGCGTCGCCGCGATCGGCGAGAACGAGCTGCTCGTCGAGATCTGGAACTCGTAGGTCCTGGTCCCAGCGGCACTCGAGGAACCGTTGCGCACTACCAGTGTCGGCCGCAGGGTCGTCAGCTGCTCATCGTCGCCCGGGGCGTCGAGGACGGGCGCCGTCACCTGAGGCGTGGTCCCTCCGCCGCCGCTCGGCGCAGAAGGCTCCCCGGTACAGGCAGTGGAGAGGCAGGCTGCGACGGCTGCGATCGCCAACCTGGACGTACAGTTTCTCAACGAGACTCCCTGAATCCTTTTATCGAGCGAATCGAGAATCGGGTTACCACAGCCGCTGGGTACGGCCGCCGGGGGAGGAAAGCCTTCGAAAATGATACCCGCGTCCGGTAAACTTTTCAAAGGAATTTTTGATGACCCGCAAAGGTCCCGTACATCCGGAACGATCCTTCGGCGTCACGGTCGGCGGCGTCGCGTGTGTCGCTGCCGCATACCTGTGGTGGCGCGGGTCGGTGCAGAACGCGGCAGTCCTGGGTGCTCTCGGCGGCGCGCTGGTCGTCCTCGCCGTCGCAGCGCCCCGGACGCTGTACTGGCCGAGCCTCGCCTGGTGGAAACTCGTCCACGTTCTGGGCTACATCAACGCCCGCATCATCCTGACCGTCCTCTTTGCGTTGCTCCTCGTGCCCCTTGGGGTGTTCTGGCGCTTGACGGGCAAGGATCCCCTCGGCCGGCGCCGCGCCGGAACGGGGTGGTCATCTTATCCGGGCCGCTACCGCGACCCGAAACACTACTCGCGGATGTACTGAGGAATCCGACCGCATGGGCAAAGCGCGCGTCCTCGCAGAATTCTGGAGTTTTCTCCGGGAGGAAAAGAAGTACTGGCTGATGCCGATCGTTTTCGTGTTCCTCCTGTTCGGCATTCTGTTGATCTTCGCGCAGTCCAGCGCGCTGGCGCCCTTCATCTACTCGCTGTTCTAGCATGATGCTCCAGGCACCTTGCCCACTCGCATCCTAGGAATTTCGGCGTACTACCACGACTCGGCCGCCGTGCTGGTCGAAGACGGACGGATCGTCGCCGCCGCGCAGGAAGAGCGCTTCACGAGGAAGAAGCACGACCCGGGATTCCCGGCGCGTGCGGTCGAGTACTGCCTGCGCGAAGCCGGAATCGGCACCGGCGAACTGGACCACGTCGCCTTCTACGAGAAGCCGCTCGTCAAGTTCGAGCGGCTGCTGACCACCTACATCGCGTGCGCCCCGCGCGGCCTGCAGTCATACATGATGGCGATGCCGTTGTGGATCGGCGACAAGCTCTGGATGGCCGACCATCTGCGAGACGAGCTCCCCGGCTACGAGGGCGAGGTGCTCTTCGGCGAGCACCACGAATCGCACGCGGCGTCAGCGTTCTACCCCTCGCCATTCGAACAGGCCGCGATCGTCACGATCGACGGCGTGGGCGAGTGGGCGACCTCATCGATCGGCGTCGGCCGCGGCAACGAGATCGAGCTGCTGATGGAGCAGCGGTTCCCGCACTCGCTCGGCCTTCTGTATTCGGCCTTCACGTACTTCACGGGATTCAAGGTCAACTCCGGCGAATACAAGGTCATGGGCCTGGCTCCATACGGCCAGCCGAAGTACGTCAAGACCATCAAGGATCATCTCGTCGAGATCCGGGACGATGGCAGCGTGTGGATGAACATGGAGTACTTCACGTATCCACACGGCCTGACCATGACGGGGGCGGCGTTCGAGCGGCTGTTCGGAGGCTCGCCGCGGCAGCCCGAAGCGAAGCTCACGCAGCGCGAGATGGACCTCGCGCGCTCGGTTCAGGACGTCACCGAGGAGGCGATGATCAAGATGGCGCGCCACGCGCGCCAGCAGACCGGCCTCGCCAACCTGTGCCTGGCCGGCGGTGTAGCACTGAACTGCGTCGGCAATGGTCGGATCCTCCGGGAAGGGGTCGTCGACGAACTGTGGATCCAGCCGGCCGCCGGCGATGCGGGCGGAGCACTCGGCGTCGCGATGAACGTGTGGCACCGGTTCCTCGGCCAGCCGCGCCTGAGTCCGGAAAGAGCGGGCACATGGGCGCCGCGGCGGTCGAGCATTCCCCGCACGCCGCCATACGCCGATGCCATGAACGGCTCGTTGCTCGGGCCGCGCTTCAGCGGCGACGAGATCCAGCTGTTCGTCGACGCCCGCGGCCTGGCTGCGACCCGGCTCGCCCCGGCGGCCCTTGCTGAGCGGGTGGCCGCACTGCTTGTCGAGGAGAAGGTCATCGGGCTGTTTCAAGGACGGATGGAGTTCGGCCCCCGCGCGCTCGGCGCCCGATCGATCATCGGCGACGCCCGCTCGCCGAAGATGCAGTCCGTGATGAACCTGAAGATCAAGTTCCGCGAATCGTTCCGCCCGTTCGCCCCGGCGGTCCTCCGCGAACGCGTCGCCGACTGGTTCGCGCTCGACGCCGACAGCCCGTACATGCTGCTCGTCGCCGACGTCAACGCGGAGCGTCGCCTCCCGATCGCCCCCGGCGCCGAAACGCTCTGGGGCATCGATCAGCTGAACGTCGCGCGAACCACGATCCCGGCCGTGACGCACGTCGACTACTCGGCGCGCATCCAGACGGTGCGGCGCGAGACCAATCCGCTGTACTACGACATCATCGAACGCTTCTACGCCCGGACCGGCTGCCCGGTCGTCGTCAACACGTCCTTCAACGTCCGCGGCGAGCCGATCGTCTGCACGCCCGAGGACGCGTACCGGTGCTTCATGCGGACCAACATGGACGTCCTGGTGCTCGAGACGTTCATCCTGTTCAAGGATCAGCAGGCGGCGATTGTCGACGATGAAGCCTGGAAGCAGGAGTTCGTACTCGACTGAGATGTTCAGGCGCGAGCTCCTGCCGCTGCTCCTCGTCGTCGCGCTCGGCGCGGGCCTGCGCCTGCAGTGGATCCGCGCGCCCCTCATCGACGCGCACCGCTGGCGCCAGGTCGACACCGCGTCGATTGCGCGGACCTTCTACGAAGAGGGCATCAACCCGTTCTACCCGCAGGTCAACTGGGGCGGCCGCGACGCGTACGTGGAGATGGAGCTCCCGATTCTCCCGGCGGTGGTCGCCGCGCTCTACGATCTCTTCGGACCGCAGGAATACCTCGGCCGCGTCGTGACGATGCTGTTCTCGACGGCGACGATTGTGGTGATCTACGCCCTGGCGGCCGAGTTGCTCGGCCCGGCCGGCGCATTGCCGGCCGCGTTGCTCTTCGCCGTGTCGCCGGCCGCAGTGTTCTTCGGACGCACCTTCATGCCGGACTCGATGATGATGTTTTTCTGGGTCGCGGGCGTGCTTGCCTTCGTCCGCTACGCACGGACCGGGAGCCGGCGCGCGCTCTGGCTGGGCAGCGCCGCGGCGACTCTCGCCTGTCTGGCCAAGATTCCGGCGCTCATGATGTTCGCCCCGATTGCGGCCGCCGCCTGGCACTGGAAGGGAACGGCCGCGCTGCGCGATCGGGCGCTGCTCGTGGCGCTCGCCATCCCGCTGGGTGCAACCGTTGTGTGGTACTGGCACGCCTTCCGGCTCTACCAGGACACCGGGTTGACGTTCGGCATCCTGATTCATCCGGCGAGGACCTATCCGCCTGAAATTGCCCCGGGCCCCTGGACGACCGCATTCTCCAAATGGAGCTCTCTACGGCTGCTCGCCAGCAGCGGGTATTACCTGACATTGCTCGATCGCCTGTATCACATCCTGTTGCTGCCATTCGGCTTCGCCGGCGCGGTGCTGGGCGCCTGCGTCTGGAAGCAGCGCGATGGCCGCATCGTCGCGGACGCGTGGCTCGGCGCCATCGTCCTGTTCGTGCTCGTGGCGGCCGAGGCCAACATTGGCCACGAGTACTACCAGTTGCCGATCATCCCGGTCGCGGCCTTGTATTTCGGCGCGTTCGCGCGCCCGGCGATCGAGAATCGGGGCCGGGTCCGGACGCCGGGCGGCGGCACGTCTCGTCGGCGTGACGGCGGTGCTGGCGCTCGTCGGATACATCGGGTTTTTCTACAGCGGCGTCATCAATTCGCACTTTCGGCCAAACTCGCTGGACGTCCGGCTGCTCGCGGCCGGCAGCGCCGTGGAACAAGCCGTTCCTTCCGATGCCCTGGTCGTCGTTGCCGACGACTACGGCGTGACCTCGCCGCTGTTGCTGCACTTCGCCCACCGGAAGGGATGGAGCTTCGACGTGGCCAACCTCCAGCCGGCGGTGCTCGACGGACTGCGGCGGCGCGGAGCCCGCTACTTTGCGACCACCGTGATGTCGCGAATCGAGCAGGAGACGCCGCACATGGCGGAATACCTTCGCTACCTGTATCGCGTGCCGCTGGTCAATCCGCCAAGCGACACGGCGGTGTTCGAGCTGGGCAGGCGAGTCGAGTGATTACGAGGGTTCCTGCAGCGCCTGTGCGATGGCCTTGCCGACGATGGCGTGGCCGCTCGCCCGGAAGTGATCGTCGAGGTGATAGAAGTCGCTCTCTTCGAGCAGCGGTGCGACGTCGAGCGACCGCAGGCGTCTGATAAACGCGGGGTAGTCGTCGCGCCGGCTGACCACCGCGACATTGGCAAGAAACGATCGGGGCGGGCGAATCTGTTCACCCGCTTCGAACACGATGATCTTGACGCCGTCGAGCGGGGTGCGGGCGCCGTGCGCGAGCACGTCGAGAAAAAGCGTCGCTTCCTCGAGCGAGCTCATCGCGGCCGGCATCCGCGGCGCATTGGGATCGGGCGTTTCGAGGCCGGACACCTTCATGAACAACCCGGCGATGTACTTCCCCGGCCAGTATCGCTGGCGCGCCAGATACCAGTCGACCGTCGCCTGATATTGATTGGCGGCCAGGATCGGAATCGCGCCGTGGTGTTCACGAAATGCCAGGTTCTCGACGACGTCGGAATCGTGGTACTGGACGACCAGGGCTTTCATCCGCGAGGTGTCGAGCCTCTCCAGCAGCTTCATCTCCCGCACCGTGCCGTACGACGAAACGCCGGCGTTCAGCACTTTCAAGCCTGATTCTCGGGCGACGACGCGTGCCAGCGCCTCGTCCTGCTGCACGCCCCAGCCCATCGCGTAGGAATCACCCAGCACGACAACCTCCGGCGCCTCCAGCGCCGCGTCGTCGTCGCGAAGTCCCAACCGGTTGACGCGAAGCTCGGTGCTGAACTCCACGTTCTCGAACGTGCATCGGCCGGGCTTGAGGACGTAGGTCAGCTCGGGGTCGTACTGGGTGCAGGCCGGCTCGAACTGGATAATCGACCGCTTGAAGTGCCGGTAGACCTGCTGGAACAGGACGCGGACGTTGCGAGGCATCGCTCCCGCCACGGATGGCGCCGCCAGGACTCCGGCAAGCACGATCTCGACGACAACAACGGCGAAGATCAGGCTGAAGAGCGGAAGCGCGCCGGCTCGGAGGAGGCGGCGCGCAGTCATGAGATGGTCGGCCGCGCGTCCGGCTCGCCCGAGCCGGCGGCGTAGAGCACTGCACCCGGAAGGTTCCCCACGATGCCGAGGGCAACGAACAGCACCGACAGCGCAAAGGCGGCCGCTGACGTGACGCCGGCGCGTGCAAAGAACCACACGAACGCCGCCTGCGAGGTGCCGAGGCCGTTGAAGGTCACCGGCAGGAGCATGATCAACAGGATCAGCGGCACGAAGGCGAAATAGGAGCCCAGCGGTGCGTCGATGCCGAGGCTGCGGCCGAGGCAAAAGGCCTGTGCGATGCGCAGACCTTGAACCGCCAGCGAGCACGCGAGCACCGACAGGAGTTGCGGGGCGTGCGCGGCGTACTTGCGGATGGAATCGACGACCTTCAGGCCGGCGCGCCGCGCGCCGGCGAAAGGCAGCCGCGACGCGACGCGCGCCACCAGCGCCGCAGTTCCAGGGTTGAAGATCAGGAGCAACGTCGCAGCGCAGGCCAGCGCGGCAGCGACGAGGCCGCCAACGATCGCCGCGTTCTGGGCCAGATCGCGGGCCAGCGCGAGGCCGGCGAGCGCCATCAGGAAAATCGACGCCACACCGAGCAGCCGGTCCATCAACACCGAGGCGACCGCATCGCCGGCATCGACGTTGAGTTGCGCGAGCCTGTAGCTTCGGACGATGTCGCCGCCGATGCTGGCCGGCAGGAATGTCCCGACGAAGGTGCTGACGAAGAAGACGCGCATCAGCGGCACAATTGCCGGCCGGCGGTCCGCCTCGATCGTGCAGAGCAGGGCGACCCACCGGTATGCCATCAGTGCGCGATCGATGAGCACGAGCAGGACGGCCACACCGATCCAGCGCCAGTCGACGCCGGCGGCGGCCGCCGCCACAGCGGCCGGATCGCTGCGCCAGAGTATGTAGCCCGTCAGGCCGGCAGCAACCGCGATGCGGCCGATTCGGCTCACTGCGGCTCGCGTCACGAGAACCTCGACCTGCAAAAAGCACTAACACGGACACGACGGACACGAACGGATAACACGGCTAAACCATCTCCTTCTTAACCGTGCCGTGTCCGTGGTGCGACCGGCGCGGCCGGCGAAGCCGGCCGCTGCTCGAGACGGTCGGACGCACAAACGCAAGCGGTTCACATGCCGCGAGTGCTTGCGTTCGTGCGTTCGACCGTCTCGAGCGCCGCTTCGCGGCGCCGGTCGCACCCGTCGTGTCTGTGTTTATGCTTTTCGTGATCCGAATCGCGTTCAAGGCTGCGGCGTCGGCAGCGTCTCGAGGTGGCGGGCGGGGTCGCGCTTCACCTGGTACGCCCGGACGAGGAACTTCGCGTACGGCACGAACTGCTTCATCGCGCCGACGTTCACCTGGCAGGGGCTCAGGCAGGTGGGGCAGACGTTGTTCTTGACCTCCTCGCGATGCGCGAGGTTGGCGGCCGCGAAATACAGCTCGCCGGCGGGCGTCTCGAGGACGTTGCCGATCGCCTTCGAGTTCTCGCAGTAGTGCAGGTCGCCGTACGGATTCAGCAGCAGCCCCTGCGTCCGGAACGGGACAGGGCATCGTCCGCTGATAACCGTTGGCGATCATGTCGGCATAGTGCAGGTAGAGGAACGCCTGTCCGCTGAGCACCGACTCCTCCTGGACGCGGTCCAGGAAGAACTTCCGCATGAACTGTTCCTCGCGCTCGTGGAAGCCGATCGTCTCCTGCAGCTCCTTGTTGTTCAGCATCGCGTCGGTGAAGCGCAGCATGTTGAACACGATGTCGAGCTTCTTGGTCCGCGCCCACGCGAGGATGTTCTCGGCGTCTTCGAGATTACTGCCGAAAATCGTCGAGGCGATGCCGAACTGGAAGTTCGGGTACTCGCTCGGGCGAGCGCCTGCATCGCCTCGATCGTCTGGCACGCCTTGTCGAACCCCTGCTTGACGTGCCGGACCTGGTCGTGGATGTCGCCGATGCCGTCGAGCGACACGCGGATGCTGACGAGCAGGTCCTTGTCGGCGCAGAACTTCACGATGCGGGTGAGCATCGGGATCGCGCGGTGCGGGCGTCAGGCCGGTGGTGTTGATGCCGATCTTGCGCATCCGCGGCAGGCGCCGGTGGAACATCTCGACCATCTCCGGCAGGTCGTTGCGCGTCGTCGGCTCGCCGCCCGAGATGTTCAGGTTCTCGATGCTGCCCCAGAACGGATCGGCCATCGCCGGCTCGAGCTGCGTCGAGCGTCATGTCCGACTTGCGATCGCCGTGCTTCCAGTTGCTGCACATCTCGCAGCGGGCGTCGCACACCCACGTGCAGTTGTAGATGAGCACGGTCGGCGGGATCGGCTTCAGCTTCGACACCACCAGCGTGTTCGCCAGGTCGCGCGGGACGCCGGCGGCGGTGCGCGCCAGGTAGCGAAGCGTGAAGCTGCCCTTGGACACGTAGTGGTTATTGTACGGCAGGGCGGAAGCAAAGGGCAGGAAGGGCGGGAGGGGCAGGCGAGGTGCCCCTCCTGCCTATCCCGCCTTTCCTGCCTAAAACGTCAGTCTGGAATCCCCGTATCCGGTACGTGGACCGGCGAACCGACCTCGTCGAAGTGGACGTCGAGCGGAGACCCGTCATGCCGTGTGGACACGACGTCATAAGCATGCCAGGTTCCGTCCGCAAACACCGTGAGCTTGTCACCGGAAATCGCACCCGACGGATTTTTCTGCCTTCCAGCCTGAAACCCGGCCAACCTGAGATGCCAGATCATCCGCAACATCAGTTGCTGGGCCGCCGCGTCGCTGGCACCCTGGGCCGTAATGCCCGGGAATTCCTTGCCAGTCCCTACCACGACCTGTTCCGCGCGCGCCACCGTTGCTGCTCCCGGAGGAATGTGACCAGAGTGCCGTCTCCACCGCCGCCACCGCCGCCGCCACCACCTCCGCCGCCCGTGGCCGGCACCTTGAACGCCTGCGTCTCCGACCAAGGACCGACAGTCGTCACCTCGTAACCGCGTACGCGCCAGAAGTACTGATTGCCCGCTGTCAGTAGCATCGGCACCGCAAGGGTCGTCTGCCCCGCCCCTTCATCGACCGTCCAGATGCCGACGCTGGGACTGAACGCCTCGTTCTCGGCAAGCTGAATCTCGTACGTGATCGGAGCCGGCGGGTCCACTGCGCGGCGCGTTCGCGAATTTCAAGATCGGCTGCCGTGACGCGGCCGTCACATTGCGACCGGTTCCTGCAGGATCGGCTTGCCCAGCACGACCGGCGTGAAGACGTTGAAAAAGGCCGCCGCCGAGTACGGGCCGGTGTTCGCGCCGTCCTGTGCTCGCGCGCGCCAGTAATACGACCGCTCGGGCGCCAGCGCATTGGGCAAGCGCATGGTGGTGCGGCCGCTCGCCCCCGGCGTGACGCCATCGCGGCTGAATACCTTGTTGGAGAACCCCGCGTCGGTCGCGACCTCGAACAGATAGTTCAGCGGACGGACACCGGTCGTCGCGGCGTTCGTCAGCATCAACGTAATCGGCTGCGATTCGACCGCGATCCGGAACCCCTGCGCCGGTTCGAGCGGTGTCGGCGACGTGATGTTCACGCCGGGAATCGGCCCGGCGACCGTCGGCCCGAGCGGGTGCTCGCTCTTGGTCATCTCACAGGCGCTGACGCCAATGGCGGCGAGCACGCCAGCGCACGCCTGGAGGATCTTTCGAGACATACCTCTCTCCACGAAGAGCAGGGATCGTGCAGACAGATCCCTCATTCGCTATATCGACGCGTCTGGGAGACGGCTGTAGGCGGCGGGCTGGGGTCACCGCAGTACGGAGGAGCAGAGCGAGGATAGTACGCGTGCCATCGTGTGTCAAGGAGTCGCGCCCGTCATGTTAAATTATTGCGACGTGCGCCGACGAGAGCTCCTTGCTGAGCTCGCCCTCGCGCGCCTGGCCCCTCCTTCCACAGGATGATGCGTGATGAAAATGACGAAGTGGCTGGTCATGGTCTGTGTAGTGATGTCAGCGGGCATCGCGGACGCCCAGGCACAGATGATCCAGTGGCAAGACCGCGGATATCTGTCCGTCAATTTCGGTATCCAGCCCCAGTCGCGTGATTTCGACCGAGGTCTCCGCACCGGAAATCAACGGAGACCCGGCAACCATCACTGTGCCGCACACCATCGGGTCCGGCGCGTTCCCCGACTTCGCCGTCGGCTACCGTCTCTGGGAGAACCTCGGCGTGCACGTCGGCTACTCGTACTTCAGCAAGTCCGAAATCGCCGACGCTCACGGCGCAGATTCCGCATCCCTTTCTCGGCGGCGTCAACAGGACCGCGACGGCGAGCGCCGGCGAGCTCTCGCACAGCGAAAGCGCCTTCCACACGCAGCTGCTCTGGATGATCCCGCTGTCGGAGGAGATCGAGGTCGCGGTGCTCGTCGGTCCGTCGTTCTACAGCATCAAGCAGGATTTCGTCGAGACCGTCACGCGTCGTGGAAACGGATCCCTACAACGACGGTGGCGATCAGCTCGGTGCAGCTGATCGAGCAGTCGGACAACGCGGTGGCGTTTACGGCCGGCCTCGACGGCACCTATCGTTTGACGCCGCAATTCGGCATCGGCGCGTTCTTCCGCTACTCGGGTGCCTCGGCCGACATGCCGCTGAGCGGGGGCGGTACCGTCACGGTTGAGGCGGGCGGTATCCAGATCGGCGGGGGTCTGCGCGTCCGGTTTCTAGGTCACTGCCAACAGGCATCATCATTGCACCCTGGTTTGGTGACACGCACGAGTGTCACCTAAAGTTGAGGGATGACAATGATGAACAGGGCCGTTCTTTCGTTACTGTTACTGGCCGGTTTGGCCATCCCGATCGCGGCCCAGGTGCCCGGCGCGCCGGCCACGATCGTCATGCGTTCCGGCGACCGCATCGCAGGCGGACGTGATCGACATCGCGGCGCCCGGACTGCTGATCCGGCAGAACGATCAGGAGCGCAACATCCAGCCGTCCGAAGTGGCTCAGATTGACTTCGCCGGCGACGGGAGATCTCCGGCGGGCGTCGGCGGGCAGCCGCGCATCCTGCTTCGGAATGGTCAGGTCGTCGACGGGCGGTTGATGGATATCGGCGGCACGCGGCCGAAAATCCTGTACGTCGACACGCCGTCCGGCCAGCGGCAGTTCAACTCGGACGAGGTCGCCCTTGTCGTGCTGAATCCGACCGGCGCTCGCCGCCGCGGCGGCTGGCGGCAATAACCGGGCGAGTGGCACGGCGGGGACACTCGGACGCCGGCAAACGACGACGTTCACCATACGCGGCCAACCACCAGTGGACGGAAACTGACGTCAACGTGCGGGAGGGTGAGACGCTGGAGCTTCCGCGTCGCGGGTGAAATCGAGTACGCACCGAACGTCAAGGTGAGCGCGGCCGGCGCGCCGCGCCGTACGCCGGGCGGACCTGACGTACCGATTCCCAACGCACCGGCCGGCGCGCTCATCGGCCGGGTCGACAACGGCCAGCCGTTCCTCATCGGCCGCAACACCTCGGTACGCATGCCGGCGAGCGGCACGCTGGTGCTCGGGATCAACGACGACGTTGTGAACGACAACAGCGGCAACTACCGGGTCATCATCGCACGGTAGATCAACTCGGGACTGGGTGCTCGGGCCTCGGGACTCGAGTCACTCGCGAGCGTGTAGGGCGACCCTTTTAGGGTCGCCCTCGTGTCAGGTCGTTCCGGATCCCCGCGCGCTATAATTCCGACGCTCATCCTCGATGTCGGAAATCAGCCAGCGCCCTCTGAACATCCTGCAGGTCTGCGATCACCTCGGCTGGGAGGGATCGCGGATGCACGGCGTCAAGCGGCTGTTCGGCTGGATGATTCCGCGCTTCGACCGCGAGCGGTTCCGCGTCTCGCTCGTCAGCCTGCGCAAGAAAGACCTCTCCGAGGAAACGCTCGAGCAGCTGGGCGTCGACATCACCTACCTCGAGCGCGGCAAGTTCGATCCGCTGACGCTGCCGGCGCTGCTGAAGGTCATCGATCGCAAGCGGATCGACGTCCTGCACCTTCATGGCTACGGCGCGACGACGTTCGGCCGGATGGCGGGCGCCATCCGGCGCATTCCGACCGTCCTGCACGAGCACGCCAACCTGACCGCGACCCCCTGGTTCCAGAAGATCGCCGACCGGGCGCTCGAGCCGTTCACCGACATCGCGCTCGCCGTCTCGCAGAGCACCGCCGACTTCGTGATCGGCGCGCGCCAGATCGACGCCTCGAAGGTCAAGGTCGTGTACCTCGGCGTCCCGCTCGAAGAGTTCAGCCGGTCGCGGACGGCGGACGAGATCGCCGACGCGCGCGCGCGAGCTCGGCATCGCGCCAGGCGAGTTCGCAATCGGCACGGTGACGCGCCTCCACGATTCGAAGGGCAATTCGTACCTCGTCGACGCCGCCGCCGAGGTCGTGCGTCAGCGGCCGGCGGCGCGCTTCTTCCTCGTCGGCGAAGGACCGCTCCTCGGCGAGCTCCAGGCACAGGCCGCGCGGCTCGGCCTCGGCGATCGATTCGTGTTCGCCGGCTTTCGCCGCGACGTGGCGCGCACGCTGTCGGCCTTCGACCTGAGCGTCTTTCCGTCGCTCTGGGAGGGGACTCCGATTACCGCCTTCGAGGCGCTGGCGATGGGAAAGCCGATCGTCTCGACCGATGCCGACGGCCTGCTCGACATCCTCACCCCGGATCGCGATGCCTTGATCGTTCCGAGGCGCGACGCAGCCGCGCTCGCCGCCCGCATCGTCTGGGCGATGGACCATCCCGCCGAACGCGCGCGGCTGGGAGCGGCCGCCCGGGAGACCGGCCGGCGCTACGACATCGACGCGTTCGTCCGGAAGATGGAGCGCCTGTACCAGCTGCTGCACCAGGTGTCGCGCGCGTCGCACCGGCGCGGCGTGCTCGCCGCCGACTTGGCATTCCTGACGCGGGCAATGACCCCGCCGGTCTCATCGACACCTGGGGCCGGCGCTCGTGGCGTTCGTCGTGCTCGTCGTCCTCCTGGTCGCTGGCGCGATCGGTCGACGTGCCGCGCACGGGCTACGGCGTCAAGAGCGACGAGGCGACCTACGTCGCGATGGCGCTCAGCGTCGCGTACGACGGCGACCTCACCTACGAGAAGCGGGATCTCGAACGGTTCGCCGGGCTGTATCACAGCGGACCGAACGGCATCTTCCTGAAGCGAGGCAAGCACCTGCGGGTTGCGTGGGGCGGGCCGTTCCCGTTCGTCCGCCTGATGAAGCGCGACGACACCAATCCCGATCGGCTGTACTACGGTAAAGCGTTCATCTACCCGCTGCTGGCGGCACCGTTCGTGCGGCTCTACGGCCTCAACGGCCTGTTGATCGTCAACGTGCTGCTGCTGGCGCTCGCGGTCGTGTGCGCCTACGCGTTTCTCACGGTCCAATCCCCGCCGGTCGCTGCCGCGCTGTTTACCTCCGCCTTCTTCGGCGCGGCGGCGCTGCCGGTGTACGGCGCGTTCCTGATGCCGGACATCTTCAACCTGGCGATCGTCCTGCTGGCGTACTTCCTCTGGTTGTACAAGGAGGTCCGCCTGAAGGCGGAAGCGGTCCGCCTAAAGGCGGACACTACGTACGAACCGACCCCCGTCGTAGTGTCCGGCTTTAGCCGGACCTCGTCCAACGTATTGTCCGACGTAGTGTCCGGCTTTAGCCGGACCGTGTCCGACGTGGTGTCCGGCTTTAGCCGGACGGCCGCCGCCGCGTTCACCGCGCCATGGACCGACTTCGCCGCAGCCGTGCTGCTTGGCGTCGCCACCTATTCCAAGCCGGTCCCGGTGGCGGTGCTGGTCGCGCCGCTCGTGGCGCTCGCGTGGTGGCGCCGTCGATGGACTCGCGGCTTTGCGATCGGAACCGTCGCGGTCGCCGCGGCGGCCGTCGCTGTTCGCCCTGAACGCCGCCGTCACCGGCGAGTTCAACTACCAGGCGGGCGACCGGAAAACGTTCGTCGATCGGTTTCCGTTCGATCGATCCGACGCGACGTGGCAAAGCTTCCCGCAGCAGGTCATCGACGATCCCGGCCAGGCGGCGCAAGCCGTGCTGATCAACCGCCAGCTGCCGGCCCGGTTCGCCCGCAACATCGAGTATTTTCTCCTCGGCCGGCATTTCGGGTTCATCCCGTACTACTTTCCCGGCTTCGTCGCCATCGTCGCCTGGCTCGTGTCGCGCAGCCGGCGTAGACGACTGGCGCATCGTGACCTTCGCCGGGTTCCTGCTCGCCTGCGTGCTGCTTCTGCTCGTGCTGCCATTCACGTGGAGCGGCGGGGGAGGCCCGCCGGGTAATCGGTATGCCCTCAGCGCCTATCCGGTCCTGCTGTTCCTGATGCCGCCGATGGCGTCAGCTTGGACCGGGGCTGCTGGCGTGGCTGGTTGGCGCGCTCTTCACGGCGAGGATGCTCGTCAGCCCGTTCGCCGCCGCCAAGTTCACGTGGGAGTTGTACGAGCGCGGCATGCCGAGGCGGCTGCCGGTCGAATTGCCGATGTCGCAGGACTTGCCGGTCGCGCTCGCGCAGCCGATGCGATCGCCGATTCCGTACGGCGACCCCGGCCTCCGCTTGTCGTTCCTCGATCAGAACGCGTGGCCGCCCGAGCCGCCCGGCATGTGGATATCCGGAGCGCGGACGCGCCGAGATCATCCTGCGCGCCGAGCGTCCCGTCCGTCACCTCCTGGTCGAAGCCGAGTCGCCGATTCGGACGACGGTCACCGTCTCGCTCGGCGACGACGAGGTGCAGCACCGTCCTCGAGCCGCGGAAAGTGACGACGTTCACGGTGCCGGCCGGCTCACCAGTCCCGGGCCGGTACGGCGACAGCGTCTACCTGATGACGACCCAATCCAGCGACGGCTTCGTCCCGCATCTGGTCGATGGATCGGCCGGACTACCGGAACCTCGGCGCGCTGCTGCGGTTTCGGGCGGTGCTGAAATGAATCTGAACCGCTGATCAAAAGCTCAGACACGGACACGACGGACACGAACGGACACGAACGGAAGATCCGTGATTGCCTCAGGACGGTTCGACGGGGTGGCCGGCCGCTTACGTTTTTCTCAAGAACACCATCACCGTCGTGAACACGGTGTCGTTGAACCGGACGAGCATGTGGGGCGTTTCGAAGGGATCGCCATAAAGATCGACCGGCTGTGAACGCGTAGCGCCGGTAGACCCCCGTATCGATCGGCTCGACGAGCTCGAGGCCGGGCTGATCGATCAGCTGCATGAACTCCGCCGGCTGGAACGTCTCGTCGTGCGGCGGACCAGCCAGAACGTACTCCGTGGCGAGCGCGACGATGCCGCCGGGGCGGAGCACACGGCCCATCTCGCGCAGGGTCGCGGCGGCATTCTCGACGCCGCCGAAATGCTCGATCGACGACAGCGAATAGGCGAGGTCGAACGTGCCCGTCGCGGAAGGCGAGCCGGCGTCCGTCCATCCGCATGAACGTCAGGCGATCGCGCCGATACGGAAACGGCGCGTAGGCCTCCGGGTTCCTCAAGCACGTTCGGATCGCCTTCGCGGCCCTGAACCTGCTGCCACACGCCTTCGTAGAGATCGGTCGCGACGACCTGTCCGACGCGGTTCGCCAGCCAGTACAAGCACGCCCTCATGGCCCGCGCCGACGCTGAGCACCCTCGAGTCCGTCACCCATGACGCCCAGGCGGCGGCCGCCGAAAATCGAGCTGCGCGAACTCGTACGGCTTGCGGTGCATGAGCCGCTTGTCGTCGGACAGCCCGAGGCTTCGGAGAATCTCGACCCATTCCTCGTTGTCCCACTTCGCGGGGTTGGCGAGCTCACAGAGCTGGGTGTCGCGCGGCACGCGGGCCGATCGCTGGGCGAACTCCGGCGACTGGATCAGCGCCCGCACGACGTTCGCGCGTGTATTCGCCGGCCGCGAGGCTGGCCGTGTAGTGCCGGAGGCCGCTCTTCGTCCGCCGCGCGCGCCAGCACCCGGTCGTACGCGACGCGGACGAAGTCCTCGTCGGAGACGTCGTCCTTGCGGCCGCGGGCTCTCGTCGATCTGCGGCTGCGGTCGACGGGGGAGACGAGAGGGAGAAGCCTGGGACACGATCGCCTGGCGGATCTCCGCGGGCAGGTCGGCGATGAGTGCCCACAGCTCGCGATCGACTTCGGCGGCAGCTGGATTGTACGGGGGCACGAGTCTCAGCGGCTGCGCGACAAGTACACCGCCGCGCCGCTGAGCGAGAAGAGCATCATCAGGCCGGTCGCCATCAGCGAAACGAGGAGGGCCGAGCTGATCGGCACGCCGAGCCGGCTGAAGTAGAAAGCGAACGTCGCCTCGCGGACGCCGTACCCGTTCAGCGACACCGGCAGCATCTGGATGATGAACGAGACGGGACGATCACCGCGAGATCCCAGAACGTGATCGGCATGTCGAGCGCGTAGACGATCGCGAAGTGGAAGCCGACGAGCAGCATCTGCACGATGACCGCGCCGGTGAAGCAGCCGGCAAGCGCGCCCGGGCTCGCGCGGAAGCGGGCGAGCGCCGCCGTCAGCTTCTGGATCCGCTCGCCGACCCACTCGGGATGAAACGCCGCGAGCGGCTGCAGCACCGGCCGAGGCCGTGCGGGCGCAAGCACCGCCGGCACGGCCGCGGTGAGCCCGACGAGGAAGGCGGCCCACAGCCAGTACGGCCAGATCGGCGACGCGTCCTGGCCTTTCACGATCATCGCCACGGTCGCGCCGAGCGCCGCGACCAGCACCAGTCCCATCAGGCCGAGCGCGCGATCCACGAACACGACCGTCGTCGCCAGCGTCTTCGACTGCGCGGGCCGCGCCGTGTCGCGGATGCGGACGACGTCGCCGCCGATCGTGCTCGGCAGGAAGTTGTTGAAGAACCCGGCGACGAGATACGACGACAGCAGCGTCCGCGCCGGCACCACGCACGCCCTGCGCGCGCAGCAGCAGCTGCCAGCGCCACGCACTCGTCAGCACGTTGAAGAAGTACAGCCCGAGGGCGATCCCCAGCCACGCGACCGACGCGCGGCGCGCGCCGGCCCACAGCGCGGCCATGTCGACGCGCGAGAGGAGAAACGTCAGCAGCCCGATGCTGACGACGACCTCGACGGCGAGGAGGACACGGCGGCGCGACGACGCGGCGTCTGGACTCGTCGGACATGTCAGGAGGAGCGGCGCGATTGTACGACGAATCCGTGAGAAAATCACGCTACCGCATGCGCATCCTGATGATCGCGCCCGAGCCGTTCTTCGAGCCGCGCGGGACGCCGTTCAGCGAGTTCCACCGTATCCGCGCCCTCACCGATCTCGGGCACGAGGTCGATCTCGTCACGTATCCGTTCGGCCAGGACGTGGTGATGCCCGGCCTTCGCGTGTTCCGATCGCTCGGCCGCCGTTCGTCCGCCAGGTGAAGATCGGTCCCTCGTTTGCCAAGCTGCCGCTCGACGCGCTGCTGTCGCTCACGGCGCTGCGCCGCGCGCTCGCCGGCCGGTACGACGCGATCCACTCGCACGAGGAGGGCGGCCTCATCGGCATCGTGCTGTCGGCGCTGCTCGGCGTCCCGCACTTGTACGACATGCACTCGAGCCTGCCGCAGCAGCTGACGAACTTCGCGTTCAGCCGCTCGCACGCTCGTGCGTCGCGTGTTCCTGGCGATCGAACGGCTGATGATCCGGCGCTCGCAGGCGGTCATCGTGATCTGCCCGTCGCTCGAAGACACCGTGCGCGCAGATCGATCCGGCGGCGCGGGTCGTGCTGATCGAAAACGCTCCAGGCTCGTCCGAGGATCACGCGACGCCCGATGAGGCGGCGCGCATTCGATCGAGGTTCGGCCTGCGCCCGGCGACGCCGCTCGTGCTGTACACGGGCACGTTCGAGGCGTACCAGGGCCTCGACCTCCTGTTCGCCGCGATGGCGATCGTCAAGACCGAGCGGCCGGACGCGCGGCTGCTGCTGGCCGGCGGCAAGCCGGATCAGGTGCGCCAGGCGCAGAACGCAGGCCGCGGACGCCGGCATCGCCGACGTCACGATCTTTGCCGGCGAGCAGCCGGCCGGCGACATTCCGGCCTATCTGCTGGCCGCCGACGTGCTCGTCTCGCCGCGTTCGCGCGGCACGAACACGCCGCTCAAGATCTATCAGTACCTGCGGTCCGGCCGGCCGATCGTCGCGACCCGGCTCCTCACGCACACGCAGGTGCTGAGCGACGAGACGGCGATCCTGACCGGCGCGTCGGCCGGCGAGTTTGCGGCCGGCATCCTGTCCGCGATCAATGAATCCGGCCGCGGCTGCCGCGATCGGGCGGCAGGCCCGGCAGCTCGCCGAGACCAAGTACAGCTACCAGGCGTATCTGGACCGGACGCGCCGCGCGTGCGCGCTGCTGGCGGCGTGATGTCGCCGGATCACTACAGCTACACCGTCTACGCCGATCCGCAGACCGCTCGCACCTTCGACGATCGGCGCTTCGGCGGACCGATCGGTGAGCTCGTCGCCGAAACGCAGGCGGCGGTCGATCGCTCCGCATGGCCGGCGAAATCCGCGGCCGGCCCGTCCTGGACGTCGGCACGGGCACGGGCCGCGCGGCTATCCTGCTGGCCAAGGCGGCGCCGAGGTCACCGGCGTCGACGCGTCCGAGCAGATGCTGGCGGTCGGCGCGCGAGCGCGCGCGTGCGGCCGGCCGCGACGATCACCTTCATTCATCGCGACGCGCACGCGCTCGAATTCGGTGACCGTTCGTTCGACGTCGCGGTCAGCCTGCGCGTCCTGATGCACTCGCCGCGATGGCGCGAGGCGCTGTCCGAGCTGTGCCGCGTGGCCTCGCGCCGCGTCATCTTCGACTACCCGTCGTCGAGAAGCGCGGCGCGGCTGCAGTCCGTGTCGCGGCGGATCTGCCGCCCGGCTTCGGCGCCAAGACCGAGCCGTATCGCGTCTTCGCGGATCGCGACATCGCCGCCGCGCTCGCGGCAGTCGGCTTCCGGATCAGGGAACGTCACCGGCAGTTCGTGCTGCCGATCGCACTGCACAAGGCGATCGGCTCGCGGAAGTTCACGACGAAGGTCGAGGCGGTTCTGGAACGCGCGGGGCTGCTGCGTCGGTTCGGCTCGCCGGTGACCGTCGTGGCCGAGCGTGCCTGACCTCGTCACCGGCGCGACCGGATTCACCGGCAGCCACCTCGCCCGCACCTCGTGCGGTCGGGCCGCCAGGTGCGCGCGCTGGTCCGCGACGTCCGGCGCGCGCCGCGCGACCTCTCGGCGGCCGGCATCGAACTGGTCGTCGGGGACATCCGCGATCCGGAGGCGCTCCGCCGCGCCACCGCCGGCGTCGACGTCGTCTACAACATTGCCGCCCTCTACCGGCAGGCGGGCCTCGCCGAAGGAAACCTACCGCGCAGGTGAACGCGACGGCGGCCGGGGCGATCGTCGAAGCGGCGGCGGCCGCCGGGCGTCGAGGCGCGTCGTGCACTGCAGCACGGTCGGCGTGCACGGCGACGTGGAGCATCCGCCGGCGAATGAAGACGCGCCGCTGAAGCCCGGCGACGTGTATCAGGAGACCAAGCTCGAAGGCGAACGACTGGCGCGCGACGCGGGCCGGCGAACCGGGATTCCGGTCACGATCGTGCGGCCGACGGGTATTTACGGACCTGGCGATCGCCGGCTCCTGAAGCTGTTCGGCGGAGTGGCGCGCGGCCGCTTTCCGATGCTGGGCAGCGGCCGGATTTACTACCACCTCACCTACATCGACGACCTGGTCGGAGGGCTTCCGGCTGTGCGGCGAGCACCCCGGCGCCGCCGACCGCACCTACATCCTCGCTGGCGGGGAAGTGACGACGCTGAACGAGCTGGTCGCCCTCGTCGCGTCGGTGGCCGGAACGAAGCCGCCCCGTGTGCACCTGCCGGTGTGGCCAGTCTGGATCGCCGGCGCCGCGTGCGAACTGCTGTGCGCGCCGTTTGGCATCGAACCGCCGCTCTACCGGCGCAGGGTGGACTTCTATACGAAGAGCCGCGCCTTCGATATCACACGCGCGCGGAAGGAAATCGGGTACGCCCCAAGGGTCGGGTTGAGAGAGGGTATTGCTCGGACACTCGAGTGGTACCGGGCAAACCGGTGGATTTGAAGCATTAAAGCTCTAACACGGACACGACGGACACGGACGGACACGAACGGGAAAAACGGCGGTCGCGAACGGTTCGACGGGGTGGCCGGCCGCAGGCCGGCCCACGTGCGTGTGGGAGCGAGCGCGAAAACGAGAACCCTGGATCTCGGATGGTCTCGTTTTCGCGCTCGTTCCCACCCGCACGCGTCGCTTCGCGACGCCCCGTCGAACCGGTGTCATCAGCCCCAGACTTTTCGGCGGATCCCCTCCTTGAGATCTGCCACATTGAAGTTGATGAGCAGACCGACCCTTTTCCGACTGAGTCGCAGGTATGCCAAGAGCTGCGCTTCGTGGACTGGAAGAATGGCTTGGACGGACTTCACTTCGACAATCACGGCATCGGCAACCAGCAGGTCCACCCGATACCCGAACTCGAACGTGAGTCCGTCATACTCGACGGGTAGCACCTTCTCCGCCTCGTATGAAATGCCGCGACGATGTCAATTCGTAGCCGGCGCATGTCTTGTAGACTCTCTCCGGTAAGCCGGGGCCAAGCCGCGAATACACACGATACGAAGCACTTATGATTGAGCTCGTTATTTCGCCGTGGACAAGCAAGCCGTCGTGTCCGTTCGTGTCCGTCGTGTCCGTGTTTGAGCTTTTCATCGGCGCATTTCGACCTGTAGCAACGATCAGGCCGGCATGACCGAAACGAAATCATCGATCGGCAAGGCACAGGAGCAATTGTTCGCAGCCGGACACGTCAGCGCGTCAGAAGTACGCGGCGCTGGTGGTGGGGCAGCCGGAGCTAGGCGCGCTGCTGAAGTACGAGCTGGTCGTGATGCTGGCGCAGGCGCGGGCAGGGGCGATCGGTCTCGCGCTGCGCAAGGCGCTGTATCCGCTCCTGCTCGGTTCCTGCGGCCGCAACGTCGTCTTCGGTCAGAACGTCGTCCTCCGTCACCCGCACAAGATTCACATCGGCAGCAACGTGGTCGTCGACGACAACTGCCTCCTCGACGCGAAAGGCGAGTCGAACCGCGGCATCCGCATCGGCAGCGGCGTCTTCATCGGCCGCAACACGATCCTCTCGTGCAAGAACGGCGACATCGAGCTCGCCGATGGCGCGAACATCGGCTTCAACTGCGAGGTCTTCTCGGCCAGCCGCGTCACGATCGGCGCGAGCGTCCTGATGGCCGCCTACAGCTACATCATCGGCGGCGACCACGACTTCTCCGATCCGACCGCGTCGGTGCTGGCCGCAGCCGAGGACCTCGGCGGGCGTGGACGTCGGCGACGGCGCCTGGCTTGGCGCGGGCGCGAAGATTCTCGACGGCGTGACGATCGGCGAACACGCCATCGTCGGCGCGGCCGCCGTGGTTCGCGACAAGCGTGCCGGCGCATCGCGGTTGCCGTCGGCATCCCGGCACGCGTGATTTCGCGTCGCGGACTGAGCACCGGCTGGAGTTAACCTCGATCCGCAGTTCTCGAGACGGAAGGAGCTGCCATGAAAATCCTGATCGGCTGTCTGACGGCAATCGTTCTGGCGAGCATGTTGTCGATGCAGTCCCAGGCCGCCGGCGACGCCATGCGAGCAACTGGCGGCGCTTGCCGTGCCGAACACCACGATCACCGAGGCCCAGCTGGTGCAGGCCGGCGCGTTCACGCCGCCCGGAGCGGCCGGTGAAAACCGCGCCTTTCGCGCGCTGCCCGCGTTTTGCCGCCTGGCGGCGACCCTGAAGCCCTCGAGCGATTCAGACATCAAGATCGAAGTCTGGCTGCCGGCCTCTGGCTGGAACGGGAAGTATCAGGCCGTCGGCAACGGCGCGTTCAGTGGCAGCATCGCCTATCCCGCGATGGCGGCCGCGCTCGCGCGGGGCTATGCGACGAGCTCGACCGATACCGGGCACACCGGCAACACCGCGAGCTGGGCGGTGGGCCATCCGGAAAAGGTCGTCGACTTTCGGATGGCGCGCCGTCCACGAGATGACGACGATCGCAAAGCGCATCATCACCAGCCACTACGATCAGGCGCCGCAGTTCTCGTACTGGACCGGCTGTTCGGCCGGCGGCCGGCAGGCGATGAAAGCGGCGCAGCGGTCATCCCGGACGATTTCGACGGCATCGTCGCCGGCTCGCCGGGTCTCGACTGGACGTCACGCGCCGCACGCGCCGTACACGTCGAGAAGGCGCTGCAGGCAAACCCCGACGCCCGGCTGCTGCAGCCTGCACGCCAGCTGCTCCACGCCGCCGTCGTGGCGGCCTGCGATGCGCATCGACGGCGTCAAGGACGGCCTCATCGAAAACCCGCACCAGTGCAAGTTCGATCCCGGCGTGCTCGAATGCCGCGGCGCCGCGGATGGATCGTGCCTGTCGAAGGCGCAGGTCGAAACCGCGCGCCTGATGTATTCCAACGTGGTCAATCCCAGGACGAAGCGCATCATCGCCGGCCTGGCGCCGGGCAGCGAGCTGGGATGGACGGACCTCGGATGGACCGCCTCGGCACGGGCCACCGGCCTCGATCAATTCCGCTTCATCGTCTTCGGCGATCCGGCGTGGACCATCGACAAGTTCAATGTCGACATCGACGTCGCACGAGCAGAAGAGGTCGACCGCGACATCATCAACGCCCTCGATCCCAACCTCAAGCCGTTCCTCGACCGCGGCGGAAAGCTGATTGCGTACCACGGCTGGAGCGATCCGCAGATCTCGCCGCTGAACGTCACTCACTATCATCGGCGCGTGCTGGAAACGCGTCGGCGTGGCGAAAATGAATTCCGGCTACCGGCTGTTCATGGCGCCCGGCATGGCGCACTGCAGCGGCGGCGAAGGACCAGACACGTTCGACACCCTCGCCGCCCTCGAGCAATGGGTCGAGCACGGGCGGGCGCCCGATCAGATCGTCGCATCGCATGCGACCAAGGGCGTCGTCGATCGCACGCGGCCGTTGTGTCCCGTATCCCGCAGGTGGCGGCCTACAAGGGCACCGGCAGCATCGACGAAGCCGCGAACTTCACGTGCAAGGCGCCGTACGGAGTGTAGCCGCGCATGGGTTATCGCACCGATCTCGAGGCACGGCTCGCGAAGAAGACGACCAAGGCGATCGTCGACTACCAGATGATCGACGACGGCGACCGCGTCATGGTCGGCCTGTCGGGCGGCAAGGACAGCTGGGCGCTGCTGCAGATCCTCGACGTCCTCCGCCAGCGCGCGCCGATCCGGTTCAGCCTCGTCGCGGTCAACGTCGACTCGGGCTACAAGGAATACAAGCACGACCTCATCGCGAAGACCTGCGAGGCGCGCGGCTGGGAGTACCGCATCGAGCACACCGGGATCGGCGAGGTGATCGAGGACATCCTCGACGCCGACCAGACGCCGTGCTCGCTGTGCGCCCGGCTGCGCCGCGGCGTGTTGTATCGCATCGCCTCGGAAGTCGGCGCCACCAAGATTGCGCTCGGTCATCACGCCGACGACTTCATCGAAACGCTGCTGCTGAACCTGTTCTTCGCCGGCGCGCTCAAGGCGATGCCGGCCAAGCTGGTGTCCGACGACGGGGCGCACGTCGTGATTCGGCCGCTGGTGTACGCCGGCGAAGACGAGGCACGCGCGTACACGAAGCAGTGCGAGCTGCCGATCATCGGCTGCTGCTGTCCGGCGTGCGGCGACCTGAGCCTGCAGCGGCAGCGAACCAAGCGACTGCTGATGGAGCTCGAGCGCGAGCATCCCGGGGTGAAGCAGTCGATGCTCAAGGCGCTGGCCAACGTGGCGCCGCGGCACCTGCTCGACACGCGGCTGAACCCGCCGGCGGACCTGCGTCCGCACTCACCGGATCCGAAGGTCGGACCACAGCGGACCGGAAGGTCCGCACTACGGTGCTGCCGCTCGTCCCGTCTGCATGAGGGCGGTCGTCCAGCGCGTCGTCTCCGCGTCAGTGACGGTCGCTGGACGGCGGCGCCTCGCGCGAAACCGGCCGGATCGGGCCCGGCCTTCTCGTGCTCGCTCGGCGTCGAAACCGGCGACGGTCCCGCCGACGTCCAATACATCGCGTCGAAGATCCGCGAGCTGCGCATCTTTCCCGACGCCGACGCACCGGATGAATCTCTCGGTCGCCGACGTCGGCGGAGCGGTGCTGGTCGTCTCGCAGTTCACGCTGGCGGGCGACTGCCGGAAGGGCCGCCGGCCCGTCCTTCGACGCGGCAGCAGCCCCCGAACGTGGCGCGGCCGCTGTACGAGAACGTCGTCAGCGACCTGCGCGCGTCCGGGCTGACGCTGGCGACCGGTGAGTTCCAGGCGAAAATGCACGTCGCGCTGGTCAACGACGGTCCCGTGACGCTTGCTGCTCGATAGCAGAAAACGTTTTTGACGTGCTGAAAAGCGGTCCGAAACGCCCCAGCAAGAGCGCCTGCGGCCATGCCTCGCCGAGGAACCGTCTTTTATCCGCGGCGAGGCATCAGCGTAAGTTCGCGGCGGGGGTGGGGCCCCGCCGCCAGTGAAAAAAAGATGACAAGACGTCGGATTACCCGAGTGACGGCGGTCTTGCTGCTCGCAGAGCTACTCATGGCCAACCCGGTCGCCGCGCAGCAGCGGCCACTCGTCACCGAAGACCCTGAGCCGATCGGCGCCGGGCGCCTGCTGATCGAAGGCGGTGTCGACTTCGCCGCCGATCAGCAGTACACGGTCTCGGGCCTGCAGGGCGACCTGTGGCGGATTCCAACTCTCGGCCTGAGCATCGGCATCAGCCAGATTGCCGAGCTGCAGATCGACGGCGGGCTCTACAACCATCTGTCGATCGACTCGCGCAATCCGAACGCGCCGCTGGCGCACATGCTTCAGGTCGACGGCGACGCCACGAGCGACATCCAGGACCTGGTCATCGGCACGAAAATCCGACTCATGTCCGAACGCGCCAACCGACCGTCGTTCGCGCTCCGGTTCGCGACGAAGCTGCCGAATGCGAGCAACGAGAGCGGCCTGGGGCTCGACACCACCGACTTCTTCGCCTCGCTGCTCGGCGCAAAGACGGTTCGGTCGATACGCTTCGTCGGAAACGTCGGGCTTGGGCATCCTGGCTGATCCCAACCGAGGGCAACCGTCAGAACGACGTGCTCACCTACGGCTTCTCGCTCGCCCGCGCGCTGACCGACCGCGCGGAGGTCGTCGCGGAAGTGAACGGGCGCGCATCGATGCGCAGCGGCGACCCCTTTCCAGGCACCGAGAGCCGGGCACTGCTCGACCTTCGGCAGCCGCTATACGCCCGGATCCGATCCGATTCGACGGCGCCTTGCTGATCGGCCTGACGTCGATCGATCCGACCATCGGGTTCACCGGCGGCATCACCTACGTGTTCAACGCTTTTTCGCTTCCGTGAAGCATGATCACTGCGGCGACCGCTCAAGAGGGTCGCGGCTCTACGGTCACGATGACTTCCTGCAGCGACGCGACGAACTCGGCCTGGTTCCACGCGTCGATGTAGATCGACGCGCCGAGCCTGACGATCACGAGGCGGCGCGACGGAATCACAGTGAGCGTCTGCCCTTCGTGTCCGATCGCGAAGAATGCATCCTTCGGCGATGCGCAGCCGCCGCGGGGTCGCTGCCACCGATCTCCGGGTTCAGCTTCAGCCACCAGTGTGCGCCGTAACCGGCCGTCGGGCGATTGCGACCGTCGGCGTCGTGCTGAACCGGATCCATTCCTTCGACACGATCGCGCCGGCCGCCGAGACCGCCCGTCGTCCGCCCAGAGCTGACCGTATCGCGCCCAGTCGCGCGCCGTCGCCAGCATGAACGACGAGAACACGAACGTTCCCGATGCGTCCGGCTCGACGATCGCGCTGGGCATCTCGAGCCGGTCGAACAGCGCGCGTCTCGGCCAGCTCGCGTAGTCGGCTTCGCCAACCGTCTGGCGAACGATTGCAGACAGGATGTTCGTCGTGCCGCTCGAATAGCTCCACACCGATCCCGGGAGTGGCGCTCAACGGCCGCCTGGATGCGTACCCGGCGGTGTCCGGCGCGGTGAAGAGCATCTGCACCACGTCGGACCACGGGTTCGAGTACGCCTCGGAGAATCGCAGGCCGCTGCGCATGCGCAGGAGATCCTCGAGCGAAATCGCGGCGCGCGGATCGGGCGAGCGCCATAACGGCAGCAGCTCACGCGCAGTCGATCGACAGCCGGCCGTCGTCGACGAGGATGCCGATGAGCGCGTTCAGCACGCTCTTGGCCATCGACCAGCCCGGGCAGGGGAGTATCAGGGCCGACACCTCGCGCGTACCGCTCGGCGACGATCTCGCCGTCGTGAACGACGACGACGGCATGCGTGCGCCGCAGGCGCGACGGATTCGGCTCCTCGAATGCAGCGATCGACGATCCGCTGAACCTCTGGCCGGAGCGGCAGCGGTGAGCGAACGGCAGGTGCGGCAGGCGGGTCGCTGTTCCAGCGCCGGAACCGAGCCAAGGCGCCGCGGACTGTCGCGGCAATGAGAGTGGCGCCCAAGCCCGAGCGATAAACGGCGATGCGTGGACGCAGGCCGGCGAGCGACGTCGTCACCGAGGCGGCAGCGCGATCGACCCTGGCGCGGAATGGACGCAGCAGCCAGTAGCTGTCCGCGGCGATTTCGTCCGCGTGCTGCGGATCGAGCGCGCGTCCGCTGCCGAAGATCGCGGTGCACAGCACCTTCGACTTGTAGCCGCACGCCACGTCGACGACGGTGCGCAGTTTGAAAAGCGCCCAGGCCGCGGCAAGCGAGGACGACGCCACAAAGGACACGCGAAGGACAGCTAAGGAAACAACTGCAATCCGAAGCCGATCCTAGAACGTCAGGCGCAGGCCGAGGTGAAGGCTGTGCGGCGGCTGGATCGCCGTCGACGTGCGAAAGGCCGGGCCGGTGACGACGTATTCCTCGACTTCGTTCGAACGGGTGAGCAGGTTGTAGGCGTCGAACAGAGCGTCGACGCGCGTCGAGCCGATCCTGAATCCCTTCTGCAGCCGGAGATCGAGCGTGCCGGTGAAGGTGAACCGCGTTCCTCCATTCGGCATAGGCCTGAACGGCCTCGGTCCCCTGGTTCAGATCGGGGACGACAACCATCCGCGAGAACGGCTGGCCGTCCTGGTAGCGGGCAATCGCGCCCAGGGTGATGTCGTACGGCATCCGATAGAGCGTCGTCCACTTGATCGTGAACCCGCGGTCGCTGAACAGCCGGCCGCGCGCGTAGGTCGCGGCATTGGGGTTGGTGAACAGCTCGCCGGGGACGTCCTGGTCGTTCTCGCGCGGGCCGTAACCGCGGTTTCCGCCCGAGCCCTCCGCGAGATACGCCGTGGCGCCGAACAGGATGAAAAGCCGCTCGCTCGCGTGTTCGGCCGTCAGCCTCAGCGCCAGTAGTTGTCGGCGGCTTCCAGCTCGGGATTGGTCAGGACATACGTGTCCTGGCCGAACGTGGACGGCAGCCGGTTGTAAACGGTGAGCGTGCGGTCGTCCTCCGGGTTGCGGAGGAAGATGTACTCGTCCGGTATCTCGATGGTGCTGTACCCCGACATCGGGACGCCCGTGTTCACGACAGCGAGGAGGTTGCCCTCGCGACGCGCGATGCCGGTCAGCGTGAACCGCAGCGACTGGCTCCGGCCGGCGTCCAGACCGACCACGAACTCGTCGGTGTATGGGCGCCGCAGGTCGTCGTCGATCTGGCTGAACGACGGATTGCCGCCCGTGCCGGGTCCCACTCGTGCGACCAGGACGCCCGGTCGCGCCGCGGCGGCGACCCTGGCGACAGGAGCGGCCGGATCGCCGTACGCCAGCCAGTTCAGGTTCAGCGTGTTGGCGGATCGCGCGTACCCACCCACCAGCGCAAGCCGTCGCCGCTCGGCGAACAGCCAGCGGATGCGTGCCGAGGGAAGAAGGCTCACCCAGTCCACAGCGGTCTCGGCGCCTTCGGCCCGGCCGTGCACCACCTCCGCGCGTAGGCTCGCGTCGAGCCTGACCGCTGGTGAACAGCGCGATCGTGTCGGCCACATAGCCGGCCGCGGTGACGGCGCGCCGTCGTGACTCTGTCCTCCGCGTGTGTAGTTCCAGATCCGCGCGCGGGTGCCGTCGATGAGCTCGTGCACGGTCCCTGCGAATTGATCGCGGGCGGTGGTCGAAGCGCGTGTCGACGTCGACGCCGAACTCAGCCTGATGCCGTGAGCCGGAAACGGCCGACGGCGTGAGCCGCGCGCCACCCGCCAGCCGGCGCGTGGTCCGGCCGGCGGCTTCATCGACCACCTCCGGTACCGGCCCGTGCAGAGATCCGTTCCATCACCACCGACGGGACGCCGAACTCGTGCCCGCGCGAGCGCTGTGTAAATCCGCCAAACGCACGCCAGCGCCAGCCGGATGACGGACGCTCCTCCCACGTCGACTGGACGTGAACGGCGGTGTCTCGGGTAGCGGACGTCGGATCCTGAAACGCCAACCATTCCTGGAAGGGCGTCTCTGCGCGCTGCACCCACGCGAGGGCGCGCCACTCGCGGTTCGGCGACGCCGCAAACGTCAGGTGCGCGAAGCCAGAGCCGAGCGTGCTGCGAGTCGACGGCGTGAGCTCGCGGTTGAGGCTCCGCGAGCCGGCCCATGCGCCTCCGGCGACGAGTCCCAGCCGGCCGCCGATCGGTCCGCTGACCAGGGCGGCGCCACGCGCGTACTCCTCGAGGCGGGCAATCGGCGGGGGTTGATCGTCGGGCGCCCCGGCGGCGAGGCTGCCGCCCGATCCGACCGCCGGCGATGGTGCCGATCCAGGCGACCGATGGGCGGCGCGGTTCGAGCGTAACCGCGAGCCCAGGGCTGTTGAGGTCGGCCGGCATCAGCCCGGTGTCCACGCGCACGCGCTGCCATGGCAGCGCCTCCGGAAACAGCAGCGCGCCGCCGCCGTTGGGATCCGAGATGTTCAGATCGCCGATGCGGAAGATCGTCTGCGACCACGAACTGAGGAACCCGTCAAGGCGCGACAACCCGCCGACATTCAGCCCGCCGCTGTTGAAGCGATCCGAGATGACGTCGGCTTGCGTGGTTTCGAGGAGCGCATAGACGTTGCCACCGAGCGGAAGATCTCGAAGGATGTCGGCATCGAACGCTGACCCGATCGGCGGCGGTTCGTACTGCGGTGGTCGGTGACTGTGCAGCCGCAGCAGCCTGCAGGATCGGGACAAGAAGCGCCGCAAGCGCGGCGCGATACGCATGGCTCATGGGTAGTTCAGTTTAGTACACGGCGCGCAGGGCCGCGATCTCGGCACGCTGACGCTCGTCCGACCAACCGAGCTCTTGACCAACTATCGAGGCCGCCTGCGCGGCGGCCGCGTCACCCGGATAGCCCAGCGCGCCGAGCGGCGTGCGCCTGAGGACAGCATCGGACAGAGTCAGAGCCATTTCGTGACGCACGGCCCAGACCAGTTCCGCGCCGATGACGGGGGAATCGGCGGCGAGCCGCGCCGACCACTCGGAGTGCGTTCGGGCGAGGTCGGCCACCTCGCGATACGCGGATCCGTAGGCGGCGACGAGATGGGGAATCGTGTCGCTCGGCACGAGATCGTCGTAGTCGCGGCGGGCCTCCGCGATCGTCAGGGCGGCGTCGCGAACGTGGCCGCCTGGCAGCGGCGTGGCCGCCGTCCGGCAGGACGGGTACGTGCCGGTCAGCTTCCTGACAACGGAATCGACGACTTCCTCCGCCACCGCCCGCGCGGTCGTGTACTTCGTACCGGCGACGCTGAAAAGACCGTCGACGCCGTCGGCCACATGGTCGCGAACCTGGGGCCGTCCTTCCAGCGCGACACCACTCGACGTCGTTGCGGCCGGCACCACGCCGCGGTGGACCAGGCTGACGTCCGATCGCTGAAGGTCGAGCGCTGGAAACGCTTCGTTCAGCTCGGTGATGAACGAGGCCACCTCCTGCTCGGTCGGAGCGGCCTGGTCGGGTGTGCAGGCTGTGCGCGACTCCCAGGTTCCAAACAGCGCCCGGCGCCGCCAGGGAACCAGGAACAGATTGCGGCCGGACGCCGAGCGTCCGCCCAGTGCCGCATCGCCCGCCTCGCGCGTGGTCACCAGGTTCATCGCCTTGAGCATCGGGATACCGGTCGAGATACCGACCGAGCCGAGCAGGCGATCGATCGCGCCGCCGGTCGCATTGACCACCGTTTTTGCTGCCACATCGACGGTCTGGCCCGAGAGCCGATCGACGCATGAAACGCCCGCCACGCGGCGCCCCTCTTTGGCAACGCTCAAGGCTTCGACGTGGTTGGCGAGGACAGCGCCGTGGGCGGCGGCGGCAAGCGCCCAACTGAACGTCAGCCGATCCGCTTCCGGCGCGACGTAGTCGTACCAGACGGCGGCGCCGGTCATCCCGCGCCGGCGCAGCCCGGGAAAGTGCTCGATGGCATGCTGGCGCGAGACCACCCTGCCTGGGCGGAGGCGCAGCGTCGGCGGCACATCGCGGTTGCGGCCGGCCGCCACGACGCGGTCGACGAGCAGGCCGGCGCGCATCGCGAGACGCCCCCTCGTCACCGATCGGTAGAGCGGCAGCGCGAAGCCAAGCGGGACGACGGCATGCGGCGCGATGCGGGCAAGGGTGCGCCGTTCTCGCACTGATTCGCGTGCGCGAGCGACGTTCAGGTGCTGCAGGTAGCGGAGTCCGCCGTGAATGGTGCGCAGGTGGTTGAATGAACTGCCGCTGCCGAAATCATCCCGCTCGACGAGCGCCACCGCGGCGCCGCGCTGCGCCGCGTCGTACGCGATCGTCAGGCCGTAGACGCCGCCGCCGACGACGAGCACGTCGAACGTGCGCTGGGTGAGCCGGTCCGGATCGCGAAGCACGTCGGGCTATATTATCCGGCGTGACGACGGTCGACGACGTTCGCGCGTACTGGGAACAGCACATCCACGATCTCGAAATCACCAGGCACCCGGTGGGATCCCGCGGGTTCTTCGACGATCTGGATCAGTATCACTTTGAAAAGCTCCATCATCTGCTGCGTCTCGTCGACTTCGACGGATACCGCGGCCGCCGGGTTCTCGAGGTGGGCTGCGGCGCCGGCGTCGATCTGGCGCGTTTTGCCCGCGGCGGCGCGATCGTGACCGGGGTCGACCTTGCTGAATCGGCGATTGCGCTGGCGCGGGGCAACTTTAACCAGCAGGGGCTCCCAGGCGACTTCAGGGTCGCCGACGGCGAACAACTGCCGTTCGGCGACGACTCGTTCGACCTCGTCTACGCGCACGGCGTCGTTCAGTACACCGCAAACCCCGAGCGCCTGGTCGCCGAATGCCTCCGGGTCCTCAAGCCAGGCGGCCAGGCCGTCTTCCAGGTCTACAACCGCATTTCCTGGCTGAATGCGCTGTCGCGGCTGATGAACGTGGGGCTGGAGCACCAGGACGCGCCCGTCCTGCTCAAGTTCAGCATCGGCGAGTTCAAACGGCTCCTCCGCGGCTTTCAGGAGGTACGGGTCGTCCCGGAGCGCTTCCCGGTGAAGTCGCGCCTGCACGGCGGATGGAAGGGCGCGGTCTACAACGGCGTCTTCGTCGGTGCCTTCAACGTCCTTCCGAAACGGGTGGTGCGCCCGTTCGGGTGGCACCTGCTCGCCTTTTGTCGGAAATAGGAATAGGCGGGAATGCTGGACGTTGGACACCAGCGCCTGCGGCCATGCGAGCCCGAGCCACCTCCGCGCTTCGCGCTATGGTGGCCAAGGGACGTGGCTTGCGCCGCCAGTGGAAAAGCGCCTGCGGCCATGCCGAGCCGAGGACAAGCGAATCCGAGGCGAGGCATCGGCGTCAGTTCGCGCTGGGGGTGGGGCCCCAGCGCCTGTGGAAAAAGTTGACCTGATGCGGCGAATGACCATGATGCTGGCCCTCTTCAAATGGCGCTAAAGTTTGTAAAGGCGCACGCCTACGGCAACGACTTCCTGTACGTGCGGGCCGCGGACGTGGCCGGCGCGCGCCTGGACGCGCTGGCCCGCGAGATGTGCGATCGCCATGCCGGCGTCGGCGCTGACGGTCTCATCGTGTACGAACCGGCGGCGGGTGAAGTGCGCATGCGGCTGCTGAACGCAGACGGGAGCCGGGCCGAAGTGTCGGGCAACGGCGTACGGGCGCTCGGCGCGCTGATCCTGCAGCACGACGCCCGGCCCGAAGCGACCGTGGCTGTCCGCACCGAGGCCGGCGTCAAGAATGTCTCGCGGACTGGACGCGAAGGATCGCGACAGTTCTTCCGGACCGCGATGGGCCCGCCGCGTGACGTCCGGCAGGTGCTGCCGCTCCAGATCGCCGGTGAAACCGTGCATCCCGTCGTGCTCGACATGGGCAATCCGCAATGCGTGATCCTCGGTCCGCTGCCGGCCGAGCCGCGTTTCCACTTGATCGGGGCGGCCCTCGAACGTCATGAACTGTTCCCCGAAGGGACGAACGTCGAGTTTGCCGAAGTGGAGACGCCGGATCGCGTCCGGATCTTGATCTGGGAGCGCGGCGTCGGCCCGACCTCGTCGTCGGGTACCGGTTCGTGCGCCGCGCTCGTCGCGGCCGCGTCGTTTGGCGGCGCCGCCCGGGATGCCGACGTCGTCGCGCCCGGCGGCGCGCAGCGGGTTGAGTGGCGGCCGGACGGCGTCTACCTGACTGGCTGGGCGGAGATCCTCGCTGAAGGCGAGTGGCTCAGGCAGATTCCGCGTACGGCGTAAGCGGAACCCCTGGCAAATTCTGACGGCCGCGATTATCGCCGCCGCTTGGCGGCCGCCTCCAGTTCCCGCGAAGCCGCGCTCAACAGGGCATTTGCGGCCGCAGCCAACGCCTGCGCGTCTTTGTAGTCGCCGCGATCGAGCGCTGCGCGCGCTTCTTGCACGCGCTTGTCCGCGTCGGTCACGGAGGTGCGCACGGCAGCGACGGTCCGGGCCGGCAGGCGAGGCACGTCCGACGATTTCAAACGAGTGCGCATGCCTTCGACGTTCCTCGCCGCGCCGGTGATGCTGCGGTCGGCCTCGACGCGCGCGGCCGCCATGCCGTCGGCGGCGAGCTTGGCGGCATTCTGGGCGCGCTGACGGCTGTCGAGCGCGTCATTGAGGGCGAGACGGTAGTCGCGGGCCACCACCGCGGCGCCGGCACGCGTGAGCGCGGCCTCCGCGGCGGCCAGTTCTTCGGCGGCGTACACCTCGGCGCCGGCCGCAAGAGCCGCGTCGATCGCGTCCTGCGCCTGCTGCATCTCCCTCTCCGGGGGGTCGCCGCCGCATGCCGTCGTGAACAGGACGAGCAGTGCCAGGAGGGCCCACGCGCGCCGCATCAAGTGAGTATTGTAGGATGAAAGACCTGTCGCCCGACGATCGTCCCCGAGAGAAGCTGCTTCGTCACGGCGCGGCGGCGCTTGGCGACAACGAGTTGGTGGCGGTCGTGCTGGGCAGCGGCTGCGCGCAAGCCGGCGCGCTCGATGTCGCGAACGATCTGCTGCGCGTGCGCGGCGGACTGCACGGCCTGGCGCGATCATCGTGCGGCGATCTGGCGCAAGTGGCCGGCATCGGGCTGGCCAAGGCGGCCAAGCTCGTCGCGGCCCAGGAGCTCGGACGGCGCACGCTCGCGGTCGCGCCGCCGGCGCGCATCCGGCTGTCGACGCCGCGCGACTCGGCAGCGTTGCTGCTGCCGGCGTTCGGATCGCGGCCGACCGAACATTTCGGCGTGGTGCTGCTCGACGCCAAGCACCGGGTGATTCGGACGACGGTCGTCGCGATCGGGACGCTGAACTCGACGATCGTCGAGCCGCGCGACGTGTTCCGGGAGGCCATGCTCGGCGCTGCGGCGGCCATCGTCGTGTTCCACAACCATCCGTCGGGCGATCCCAGCCCGAGCCCCGACGACATTGCGTTGACGCGGCGGCTGGTGGCGGTCGGCGAGCTGATTGGGATTCCCGTCGTCGACCACGTCGTGCTCGGCGACGCAAGGTATTGCAGTTTGAAAGAGATGGGGCAGATCTAGCGAGTTACAGGGCACGGAGGCGCCGGAGGCCACAGATCAACACGGAGACACGGAGTAACGGAGCACGCACGGAAGCTGTCATGCTGCAGCGCGCGACCGCGGCCGGCGGAGCCGGCCGCGTGCCGGTGATGAAAGGGCGCGTGAAAATACAAACCCGTCGATCACGTGGTTTGCATTTTCACGCACCCTTTCGTCACTGGCGCCCCGCTCAGCGGGGCGGTCGCGCTCGGCTGTCTTCTCCGTGTCGTCTCCGTGTCTCCGTGACTCCGTGTTGAACCGTTTAGCTCCGTCACCTCCGGCTCTGAAGTACATCTGACTACGACATGGCACGTATCCTCTACCTCGACTGCTTCTCCGGCATTGCCGGCGACATGGTGCTCGGCGCCCTGCTGGATGCGGGTCTGCCGTTCGACGACTTGAAGCGCGCGCTGGGCAGCCTCGCGATTTCCGGGTACGAGGTCACGACCGAACGCGTGCTGCGTGCTGGTGTCTCAGCCACGAAGTTCCGCGTGATCGAGCAGAATGACCACCCAGCACCCGGCACCACAGCACCCAGCACCCAGCACCAGGCACCCGCGCAGGCGCACCATCCCCACCGGCACCTCAAATCCATCTTCGAGCTCATCGATCGCTCGGGGCTCTCGCCGGCCGGCCGCACGCGCGCGAAGGAGTTGTTTCAGCGGCTTGGCGAAGCCGAAGCGGCGATTCATCAGACCTCGATCGAGAAGGTCCACCTGCACGAAGTCGGCGCACTCGATTCGATCATCGATATCGTCGGCGCGGTGTTCGCGCTCGAGTGGGTCGGCGCCGATCGAATCGTCTGTTCGCCGCTGAACGTCGGCGGGGGCACCGTCCAGTCCGCGCACGGGCTGTTTCCCGTGCCAGCGCCGGCGACGCTCAAGCTGCTCGGCGAGGCGCCGGTCTACAGCGGGCCGATCCAGAAGGAGCTGGTCACGCCGACCGGCGCACTCATTGCCACGAGTTACGCCTCGTCGTTCGGGCCGATTCCAGAGATGGTGGTCGAGAAGGTCGGCTACGGCGCCGGCGACCACGACAATCCCGGGACGCCGAACGTGCTGCGCGTGCTCATCGGCCGGGCCGCCGACCGCCCGCACGGCGACCGCGTCGTCGTCATCGAGTGCGAAATCGACGACATGAACCCGCAGATTTTCGGCGTGGCCATGGATCGGCTGTACGCCGCCGGCGCGCTCGAGGTGTTCTACATCCCGGTCCAGATGAAGAAGAACCGGCCCGGGACGCTGCTGACCGTCGTCGCGTCGCCCGACCGAAGCGCAGTGCTGTCGGACGTCATCTTCAGGGAAACGACGACCATCGGGCTGCGCCACCACGAGGTCGATCGCGAATGCCTGCGGCGCGAGATCGTCAGCGTCGACACGCCGGTCGGCGCGGTCCGGTTCAAGCTGGCGTGGCGCGACGGCCGGGTCGTCAACGCCGTCCCTGAGTTCGACGACTGCGCTCGAATCGCCGCGGCGAGCAACCTGTCGGTGAAGGAAGTGCAGGCCATCGCGTTCAGGCCTACGGAGCCCGCCCGTGACCGCGGCACGACGCTTCTACATCACCACGCCGATCTACTACATCAACGCGGAGCCGCACCTCGGCCACGCCTACACCACGATGGTGGCGGACGCCGTGGCGCGCGCGCATCGCCTGCATGGGCGACGATGTGTTCTTCCTGACCGGCACCGACGAGCACGGCCAGAAGGTCGAGCGGGCCGCGCAGAAGGCCGGGCTGAAGCCGAACGCAGTTCGCCGATCGGGTGGCGCAGAAGTTCCGCGACCTGCTGCCCGCGGCTCAATATCGCCAACGACGACTTCATCCGCACGACCGAGCCGCGGCACCATGCGGCCTCGCAGGAACTGTGGCGCCGGGTCAGGGACCGCGGATTCATCTACAAGGGCAAGTACGAAGGCTGGTACTGCACCGTCGACGAAGTGTTCGTTCCCGATACGCAGCTGCAGGACGGCCGCTGTCCGATTTGCGGCAACGCCGTCGAGCGCATCGCCGAAGAGAGCTACTTCTTCAAGCTGTCGGCGTTCCAGGACCGGCTTCTCGAGCACTACCGCGGCAATCCGGAGTTCGTCGTCCCGGCGATCCGGCGAAACGAGATGATGGCGTTTCTCGAGGGCGGCCTCGAGGATCTCAGCGTCAGCCGGACGTCGTTCAAGTGGGGCATTCCGGTTCCGGACGATCCCGCGCACGTCATGTACGTCTGGTTCGACGCGCTGACCAACTACATGACCGCCGTCGGCTTCGGCAGCGATCCAGAGCCGCGATTCGACGAAGCTCTGGCCGGCCGACGTGCACCTGATCGGCAAGGAGATCGTCCGCCAGCACGCGATCTACTGGCCGGCGTTCCTCATGGCCGCCGACCTGCCGCTCCCGAGGCAGATCGTCAGCCACGGCTGGTGGATGATGGACGGCGCCAAGATGTCGAAGTCGAAGGGGAACGTCGTGCGGCCGCAGGCCTACATCGACCGCTTCGGCCTCGACGCCCTTCGCTACTTCGTGTTCCGCGAGATGGTCTTCGGCCAGGACGCCAATTTCGGCGACGAAGGCTTCCTCACGCGGTACAACGCCGATCTCGCCAACGATCTCGGCAACCTGGTCAGCCGCGCGACGACGATGATTCACCGGTACTGCGGCGGGATCGTGCCCGCGCGCCGATGCGTCGCTCGCGGTCCGCGAACCGGAGCAGGTGCTCGGGCTGTCCGTCGACACCTTGATCGGCAGCGTGCCGCCGTCCGTGCGCGGCTTTCAGCTGAGCGCCGCGCTTCGCGAGATCTGGGAAGTGATCGGCGCCACGAACCGCTACATCGTGACGCGCGAGCCGTGGGCGCTGGCCAAGGATCGCCGAGCGGCGCGCCGAGCTCGAGACGGCGCTGTTCGTCGCCGCCGACACGCTGCGCGTCGTCGCCGAACTGCTGCGGCCGTTCGTTCCGGGCACCGCCGATCGGACGCTGAAGATGCTGGGCGTCGAACCGAAGCCGGACGCATGGACCAGACTGGCACGCGGCACCCTCGCGCCCGGCACCAGGTTCGGCGAAACCTCACAGCTCTTCCCGCGAATCGACCAGTCAGTGGAGGAACTCAGACAAATGGCCGATAGCACGTCGAATCAACCGCCCAGCACCGACGCAGGCGAAGCCGCCCAGCACCGTAGAGGCGAAGCCACCCAGCACCCTACAGGCGCAGCCATCGAGCACCCTACCGGCGCAGCCTCCGAGCACCATCTCGATTGACGACTTCATGAAAGTGGAGCTGCGTGTCGCCAAGGTCCTGCAGGCGGAGCGCGTGCCCAAGTCGAACAGGCTGCTCAAGCTGCTGGTCGACGTCGGCTCCGAGCAGCGGACGATCGTCGCTGGTATCGCCGAGTCCTACGAGCCCGACGCGCTGGTCGGCCGGACGGTCGCGATCGTCTTCAACCTGAAGCCGGCGAAGTTGATGGGCGTCGAGTCGAACGGCATGGTGCTCGCCGCGAGCCCGGAGGGCGGAAAGGCGACGCTCGTCAGCTTCGACGAGCCGCCGACCCCCGGGACCAGGGTCAGGTAGAGCGGGTGGTTCGACTCTTCCTTGTTTCCTGTGTCCTGGCGTTCTCAGCCTGCGGCCAGGGCGGCGAGAC
Source organism: uncultured Acidobacteriota bacterium (assembly GCA_963825245.1). GTDB lineage: Bacteria > Acidobacteriota > Vicinamibacteria > Vicinamibacterales > CAVVIG01 > CAVREM01. The sequence continues at coordinate 533,561 of CAWGSJ010000001.1, read as the reverse complement.
CCGCCGCCTCGCACATCGATGAACGAGATTGCCGAACGCTACGTGAAGCTCGTGCTCGCGATGGGCCAGCACGATCCGGCCTATGTCGACGCCTACTATGGTCCGCCCGAGTGGAAGGCCGAGGCGGAGACAGGCGAAGCGGCCGCTGGCCGAGATCGACGCCGACGCGCAGCGGCTCGTCGATGCGTTGAGCGACGGGGCGGTGATGGTCGTCACGTCGAACTGCCGCTGACAGGGACCGGAACGTAGAGCTCGCCAATCTTCGTCACGAATACCTACGCCGTCAGCTCGAAGCGCTCCGCGCGCGCGTCCGGATGCTCTCAGGCACGAAGCTGTCATTCGACGAAGAATCCCAGGCGCTGTACGACGCGGTTGCGCCGACCCATCCCGAGTCGTACTTCCAGGGGATGCTCGACGACCTCGAACGGCGCCTGCCTGGAAAGGGTCCGCTCGTCGACCGCGTTGAGGCCTATCGAAAGCAGTTTGTGATCCCGCGCGACCGTCTTGGGAAGGTCTTCGACCTCGCGATCGCCGAGTGCCGGCGGCGGACGATGCCGCACCTGGAGCTGCCGGCGACGGAGAGCTTCACGGTCGAGTACGTGACCGGCAAGTCGTGGAGCGGCTACAACTGGTACCACGGCAATTACGGCAGCGTGATCCAGGTGAACACCGACCTGGCGATCTTCATCGACCGGGCGATCGACCTGGCGTGTCACGAAGGCTATCCCGGCCACCACGTTTACAACGCGCTGCTCGAGAAGAACCTGACCCGCGATCGCGCGTGGCCGGAGTTCTCGATCTATGCGCTGTTCTCGCCACAGTCGCTCATCGCCGAAGGCACGGCCAACTACGGCATCGAGGTCGCGTTCCCTGACGCCGAACGCCGCGCATTCGAGCGCGAGGTGCTGTTCCCGGCGGCCGGCTTGAATCCGGCGCGCGTCGACGAGTACGACGACTTCCACGACCTGATCGACCGGCTGTCGTATGCCGGCAACGAGGCGGCGCGCCGGTATCTGAACGGCGAGATCGATCGCCAGGCCGCTGTCCAGTGGCTGACGGGCTTCGCGCTGATGTCGCCGGAACGGGCCGAACAGCGGACGCGGTTCTTCGACGACTACCGCAGCTACGTGATCAACTACAACCTCGGCAAGGACCTGGTGAAGCAGTTCATCGAGTCGCGCGGCGGCACCGACGCGAACCCCGACAAACGCTGGCAGGAGTTCATCCGCCTGCTCGGCTCGCCGCGGCTGCCATCCGGGCTGCGGCCCTAGGCTCGCGGAGTATGCGGAGACCACGGGCCAACACGGAGCCACGGAGCCGCAGAGGCACGCACGGAGGCTGCACGCTGCGGCGTGCGACCCGCGCCCGGCGCAGCCGGGCGCTGGCCCACGAAGCTGTCTTCTCCGTGTCGTCTCCGTTTCTCCGTGTCTCCGTGTTGGTCCGTTGCCTCCGTACCCTCCGTGCCCACCCGATCGTGATCGATTCCCACTGCCACCTGGCCGACGAGAAGTTCCGCGGCGACCTCGAGCAGGTGATCGCGCGGGCGAAGGCGGCTGGCGTCCTGGGGGCGCTCGTCATCCTCGAAGGCGGCAACGCCGACGAGGCGGAGCAGGCGCGGCGCGTCGAGCAGCTCTGGCCAGACGTCCGCACCTCAATCGGGGTCCATCCGCACATCGCGCACGAGTACGCCGGCGATCCCGAGCGCGCCGCGGCGGTGGTTCGGGCCGCATTGGACACGATGGCATCGGCGCGTGCCGTCGGCGAGATCGGACTGGATTATCACTACGATTTCTCGCCCCGTGACGTCCAGCTGCAGGTCTTCCGGGCGCAGCTGCGGCTCGCCCGCGAGCGGCGCCTGCCGGTGGTGATCCACACGCGCGAGGCCGAGGACGACACGATCGCGATCATTCGCGAAGAAGGGGGCGGAGCCCTGCGCGGGGTGCTGCACTGCTTCACGGGCACGCCCGCGCTCGCGCGGGCCGGGCTCGACCTCGGGTTTCACGTCTCGTTCGCCGGGATCGTCACCTTCCCGAAGGCGGCTGATCTGCGCGAGACGGCGAAGCTCGTGCCGCTCGACCGGCTGTTGACCGAAACCGACAGCCCGTTCCTCTCGCCGGTGCCGCACCGCGGCAAGCGCAACGAGCCGGCGCTGGTGGCCGCGGTCGTCGCGGCGCTTGCCGCAGATCGCGGCATTCCCGCCGCGGATCTCGCCGCGCGCACCACCGACAACTACCGTGCCCTCTTTGCTCCGTAAAGCCGTGGTAAAGTCCTACTGGCCTCCAGTGGAAAAAACGACGCCAGCCCTGTCGCAGATATTCGAGCCAATCCGCGCCGATCTCGAGCGGGTCGATCGCGAATTCGCCCGCCACGTCGAGTCGCAAGTCGCGCTCATCCCGACCATCGGCAAGTACATCCAGACCAGCGGAGGCAAGCGGATCAGGCCGGCTGTCCTCCTGATGGCCGCTCGCTTGAGCGGCTACAAGGGCGACCGCGCCGTCCTCTACGCCGCCGTCATCGAGTTCATCCACACGGCGACCCTCGTCCACGACGACATCATCGACGACTCCGAGTTGCGGCGCGGCCGCCTCGCCGTACATTCGCGGTGGGGCAACGACGTCACGGTGCTGCTCGGCGACTACCTCTACATCAAGTCGATGGCGATGGCGCTCACGCACGACACCCTCGACATCGTGCGGCTCCTGTGCGACGTCACGCTGCGGATGATTGAAGGCGAGCTCTACCAGCTCACCAAGAACGGCGACGCCGATATCACCGAAGACGAGCACTTCGACATCATCCGGCGGAAGACCGCCTACCTGTTCGGGGGCGCCGCGCAGATCGGCGGCATGCTCGGCAGCGTCACCCCCGAGCAGCAGGAGGCGCTGCGCGAATACGCGTTCAACCTCGGCATCGCATTCCAGGTGGTCGACGACCTGCTCGATTTCACCGGCGACGCCGCTGCGCTTGGCAAGCCGATCGGCGCCGACCTGCGCGAGGGCAAGATGACGCTGCCGCTCATCCACCTGTTGCGCCAGGGACACGCCGGCGGGGAGCAGATCGTCCGCGACATCATCGCCACGCGGACCGTCGCCGAACAGCAGTGGAACGACCTGCTGCAGATGCTCAGCGAACACCGTTCGATCGACTACGCGTTCCGCCGTGCCGAGGAGTTTGCCGAGCGCGCCCGGAAGCCGCTGAGCGCGTTCCCGCCCAGCTCCGAACGCGATGCCCTCATGGCCCTGCCGGATTACGTCGTCTCGCGCGACCGATAGGGTGTGAAAAGATTGTTCAGGCCGCAGAGGGTGCAAAGGCCGCAAAGGCGCTGAATCCGTCTCGTGACCCCACCTGAAGAAAGAATTCGGCAGCTGCGCGAATCCATCCGGCACCACGAAGAGCGTTACTACGTTCTAGACGACCCCGAAATTTCGGACGAGGAGTTCGACCGGCTGTTGCACGAGCTCGAGGCCCTCGAGGCGCAGTACCCGGACCTCGTCACACCCGATTCCCCGACGCAGCGGGTGGCCGGACGGGCGGCTGAGGGGTTCGACACGGTCGAGCACCTGGCGCCGATGCTCAGCCTGGATAACGCCTACAACGAGGAGGAACTGCGCGCCTTCGACGAGCGCGTCCGCAAGGGCGCGGGGGTGGGGGAGTCGCCCGTAGCCTACGTGGCCGAACTGAAAATCGATGGCTTGAGCATCGCGCTGACCTACCTCAATGGCCTCTTGACGCGCGGGGCGACCCGCGGCGACGGTGTCCGCGGGGAAGAAGTCACGGCAAACGTCCGGACCATCCGCACGATTCCACTCCGGCTGAAGCGCGCGCTCGAGGGCCGAATCGAAGTGCGCGGGGAAGTGTTCCTGCCCCGGGCGTCCTTCGAGCGGACCAATCGCGAACGCGAGGATGCTGGCGAGCCGGTGTTCGCCAACCCGCGCAACTCGGCGGCGGGGACGATGCGGAACCTCGATCCGGCGCTGGTTGCGAAGCGGAAGTTATCGGCGTACGTCTATCAAATCGTAGGCCCGGGCGCGGCGCCCGAGCTGACGCTCGGGCCTACGGTCCATACCACACCGAATACGCATGCCGCGATGTTGGCCGCGATGCGGGAGTGGGGGCTGCCGGTGGAGCCGCACTGGCGCGCATGCGTCGGCGTCGATGCGCTGCTGGCCTTCTGCCAGGAGTGGGCCGAGAAACGCCGGACTCTTCAGTTCGACACCGACGGCGTCGTCATCAAGGTCGACGACCTCGTGCTGCGCGAACGGTTGGGGACGACGGCGAAGTTCCCGCGCTGGGCAACGGCGTTCAAGTTCCCGGCGGAGCAGGCGACGACGACGCTGCGAACGATCGAGGTCAATGTCGGCCGCACCGGCGCCGTGACACCGTACGCCGTGCTGGAGCCTGTGTTTCTCGCCGGGTCGACGATCTCGATGGCCACGCTCCACAACGCCGAGGACCTGGCCCGAAAAGACATCCGGGAAGGTGACCGCGTCCTCATCGAGAAGGCTGGCGACGTCATTCCCAAGGTGGTGAAGTCGATCGTCGTCGAAGGCGCTCCGCGCAGCGCGCAATGGACGATGCCAACCGCGTGCCCGGTGTGCGGCAGCGTCCTGCATCGCGACGCGGAGGAGGTGGTCTGGCGGTGCGACAACGCGGCGTGCCCGGCGCGGCTGCGCCGCAGCCTGGAGCACTTCGCGTCACGGTCGGCGATGAACATCGAGGGCCTGGGCGAATCACTGATCGATCAGCTGCTGGAGCAGGACCTCGTGCATGACTTCGCCGACATCTACGCGCTCGACGCGGCGCAGCTCGAGACCCTCGTGGTCACGCCGCGGGAACCGCGATCCGAGAAGGCGCGGCCACGCAAGCTCGGGAAGGTCGGCCGCAACGTGATCGAACAGATCGCACGAAGCAAGTCGAACGATCTCTCGCGGCTGATCTATGCGCTCGGCATCCGCCACGTCGGCGAGAAAGCCGCGGCGACGCTGGCTCGGCATCTCCGGACGATGGATCGGGTGCTCGACGCGTCGGCTGAAGCGCTTCAGACGGTGCCAGAGATCGGCCCGGTCGTGGCGGAGTCGGTGAAGCTCTTCAGCGACGAGCCGCGGAATCGCCGGATCGTGGAGCGGCTGGCCGGCGCCGGCGTGAACATGGCCAGCCAGGCGCCCGAGCCTGCCGACGAGCGTGGTCCGCTGGCGGGGAAGGTCTTCGTCATCACGGGCACGCTTTCATCGATGAGCCGCGAAGACGCCACGGCCGCGATCGAGCGCCTCGGCGCCAAAGTGTCGGGCTCGGTGAGCCGAAAAACCAGTTACCTCGTGGCCGGCGCGGAAGCCGGCAGCAAGCTCCAGAAAGCGCGTGAGCTCGGGGTCGAAACGCTCGATGAGGAAGCGTTTCAGGCTCTTATAATGGAAAAGCGACCCTGAAAGCTCGCGCTGCACTTGTGGCGCGAGCCGGGGTGTGGGGCGGAGCCCCACAAGGATATGTCTCGACGGTTCACCATCGTCTCCGTGGCGCTCACCGCGGTCGTCGCCTTCCTCGTGGGCGCGATTTTCGCCGGCGGGCTGGATCATGCCTCGGTCGCCGCTGGCGCGCCGCCCAGGCCCGAGCCGATGCTGCGCGCCGCGGCGGCTCCGCCGCCGATCGGCCCTGCAGGCACGCTGCCGGTGAACTTCGCCGACGTGGTGGAGCGCGTCAACCCGGCGGTGGTGAACATCGACGCAACCGTCCGCGGCGGCAATGAAACGCGGCGGCGGCGGCCGGGCGGCGAAGCGCCCGATCCGTTCGGCGGCCCGTTCGACTTCAACAGCCCGCGCGACCGCCAGACGCGGCGCGGCGCGGGGAGCGGCTTCATCATCGACCGGGACGGCAGCATCCTCACCAACAACCATGTGATCGAGCGCGCCGAGCGCATCATGGTCAAGCTGTCGGACGGCCGGACGCTGCGCGCGCGTGTGCTGGGGTCCGACCCGGATACGGACATCGCGCTGATCAAGGTCGACGGCCAGGCGAGCCTCCCGGTCGCGCCGATCGGCGACTCGGGCACGTTGCGCATGGGCGAGTGGGTCTGCGCGATCGGCAACCCGCTCGGCTACGAGCACACGGTCACGGTCGGCGTCGTCAGCTTCATCGGCCGGAAGCTTTTCGACGCGAGCCTCGACAACTACATCCAGACTGACGCCGCCATCAACTTCGGGAACAGCGGCGGGCCGCTCATCAACTCCCGGGGCGAAGTCATCGGCATCAACGCCGCCATCAGCTCCCGCGCCAGCAACATCGGGTTCGCCGTGCCGATCAACGGCGCCGTGTCGATCATCCCGCAGCTGCGCGAGCGCGGCCGCGTGTCGCGCGGCTATATCGGCGTCGCCCTCCGGGATCTTGATCGGGACCTGCAGCGGTCCCTGAAGCTGACGGTGGACGAGGGCGCCGTGGTCCAGGATGTGACGGAAGGATCGCCGGCGGAGCGGGCGGGCATCCGGCCGTACGACATCATCCAGCGCTTCAACCAGGCGCGCGTCATCACCGACGATCAGCTGATCCGCGAGATCTCCTCGCAGAAGCCGGGGTCGGCGGCCGAGCTGCAATTCCTCCGCGACGGCCGGGAACACACCGTCACGGTGAAGCTGGCGGAGCGGCCGCCGCGGACCCTGGCGCTCCAGGACCCGGTCAGCGCGCCGCCCGGCGCCCGTCCGAATCAGGGCCAGGTGCTCGGTCTGACCGTCCGCGACCTGGACGCAGGTGCGTTCAACCGGTTCCAGCTGCCTCGGCAAACTCGCGGCGTGCTGATTACCCGGGTCGAGCCGCTCAGCGTGTCGTTCGACGCCGACGTCGAGAGCGGATCGGTCCTGCTCGAGATCAACCGCAAGCCCATCCAGTCGGTCGACGATTACCGCCGGCTGGCGCTCGAGGCCAGCCCAGGCGACATCCTCACGCTGTACCTCTACTCGCCCGAACTGCAGCAGCGGCAGCTGAAAACGGTCAGAGTCGAAGAACGCTGACCTCAGACATGCCCAAGACCCGCATTCTGGTCATCGATGATGACGCGCCGATACGCGACTCGCTGCGCATGACGCTCGAGTACAACGGCTACGACTTCGTGGGCGCAGCGACCGGTCCTGAAGGCCTGGTGTTGGCCGAGCGCGACGCGCCCGACCTGGTGCTGCTCGACATCAAGATGCCGGGCATGGACGGGATGGACGTCCTGACCCGTCTCCGGTCGATGGACGAGACCATGCCCGTCATCATGATCTCGGGCCACGGCACGACGAGTACGGCCGTCGAAGCGATCAAGCGCGGGGCGACCGACTTCCTCGACAAGCCGTTCGAAAGCACCGATCGCCTGCTCGTGACGATCGGCAACGCGCTCGAGCAGGGACGGCTGCGCGTCGAGAATCGGTCGCTCAAGAAGGACGCCGAAGTCCGTCATCAGATGGTCGGGGAGAGCGGCGCCCTCCAGCAGGTGATGGCGGCGGTCGGCCGCGCCGCGCCGACCAACGCGACGGTGCTCATCCAGGGCGAGAGCGGTGTGGGCAAGGAACTCGTCGCCAGGACGATCCATCGCAACAGCCTGCGGCGGCGCGAGCGCTTCGTGCAGGTGAACTGTGCGGCGATCCCCGAGGAGCTGATCGAATCGGAGCTGTTCGGCCACGAGAAGGGGTCGTTTACCGGCGCCACCGAAAAACAGGTCGGGAAGTTCGAGCAAGCCGACAAGGGAACGATCTTCCTCGACGAAGTCGGCGACATGAGCCAGAAGACCCAGGCCAAGGTGCTGCGCGTCCTGCAGGAAGGCGAGGTGGAGCGGCTCGGCTCGGCGCGGACCATCAAGGTCGACGTCCGCGTGATCGCCGCCACCAACAAGAACCTCGAAGAGGAAATCGAGAAAAGCAGCTTCCGCGAGGATTTGTACTTCCGGCTCGCGGTGATCCCGATCCAGGTGCCGTCGCTGCGCGAGCGCCCCGACGACGTCCCGCTCCTCGTCCGTCACTACATGGAGTACTTCAGCCGCGAGAACAACACGCGGGCGAAACGCATCACGAACGCCGCGCTCGAGACGCTGCAGCGCAATCGCTGGAAGGGCAACATCCGCGAACTGCGAAACACGGTGGAGCGCCTGATCATCATGACCGGCGGCGACACCATTGACGTCGCCGACCTGCCCGGCTCGATTCGAAACCCGTCAGCGGTCTCAGCGGGTGCGGCGGGTGCGGGTACGGGCCCGTTCGGGCTTGCCCTGCCGAAGTCGGCGGTCGAGGGCGAGCCGACGAAGGCGGGAACGCTCCGAGAATTCAAGGACTCGTCTGAGCGCGCTTATCTGGTCGCCAAGCTTCGCGAGAACGGCTGGAACATCTCGAAGACCGCCGAGGTCATCGACACGCCCCGCAGCAACCTCTACAAGAAGCTCGAGCAGTACCAGATCTCGCAAGAAACAGACGGTTAAGGCAGCACCCGGGAAATGGACAAGAGCGCCCGCGGCCATGCCTCGCCGAGGAACCGTCCTTTATCCGAGGCGAGGCATCGGCGTAAGTTCGCGCCGGGGGTGGGGCCCCGGCGCCAGTGAAAAATGTTGGCAGAGCGTTCGGCATACCTAAACCGCCCGTACAATCTAATTGTCGCAGTGAGCTGGACGATCGCTCGCCGCAAGGTGAGAGGAAAGTCCGAACTCCGCAGGGCAGTGTGCCGGGTAACGCCCGGTCGGGGTGACTCGAAGGAAAGTGGCACAGAAAACATACCGCCCACCTTCGCTCTCGGTGGTTCGAGTCTCGAGCTACGGTGGGCAGGCCCCGAGAGGGCTTGCCCTCCGAAGCACGAGGCGCGAAGCGCCGAGGGCGAAGGAGGGTAAGGGTGAAAAGGTGCGGTAAGAGCGCACCGCGCCCGTGGTAACACGGGTGGCAGGCAAAACCCCACACGGAGCAAGACCAAATAGGGAGGCATCCCCCTCGGGGGAAACGACGGCCCGTCGCCGCCTCCGGGTAGGTCGCTGGAGCCCGCCAGCAATGGCGGGCCTAGAGGAATGATCGTCGGGTGATGTCATTTTTCGCCGGAGCGCCGTCAGGCGCGAAGGCGGGGGACAAAGCCAACAGAATTCGGCTTACCGGCTCACTGCGATATTCTTGACCGCATGCGCATACGTTCCGGAGCGGTGCTCTTCGCCTTCGTCCTGGCCGCCACCCTGGCCGGCGCGCAGCAGCCGCCGGGGCAGATCCGGCCGCGTCCGGCGGAGGGGCGCGATCCGGAAGTCGCCCCGCCCACCATCCGCGAGTACAAGCCGCGATCGACGCTGGTCGTGCCCCAGCACCCGGTCCCGCGAGCGAAGTTTCCGGTCGTCGACATCCACGGACATCCGCCGGCCCTGACCTCCGAGGACGCGATCGCGCGCGTCGTCGCCGCGATGGATCCGATCAACGTGCAGGTGATGGTCAACGCCAGCGGCGCGTCCGGCGAGCGGCTCCAGCAGCAGATCGCGGCGATTCGCGCCAGCCGGCACAAGGACCGCTTCGTGATGTTCACCAACATCACGTTCCGCGACGTCGGGCCGGGGTTCGGCCAGAAAGCCGCGGCGCAGCTCGAGGCGGACATCAAGGCGGGTGCGCTCGGCGTCGGCGAGATCATGAAGAACTTCGGCCTGACGGCGCGCAAGACCGACGGCTCACGGCTGAAGCTCGACGATCCCGAGCTCGATCCGATCTGGCAGACCGCGGCGCGGCTGAACATCCCGGTCTTCATCCACACCGCCGACCCGGCGGAGTTCTTCCAGCCGATGGACTATCAGAACGAACGCTGGCTGGAGATGGCCCTGTATGCCGATCGCCGCTACTTCGATCGAACGCGCTTTCCGTCGTTCGAGGAGCTGATGGGCGAGCGCGATCGGCTGGTCGCGAAACACCCGAAGACGACCTTCATCCTGGCGCACCTCGGGTGGCACGCCAACGATCTCGGCCGCCTGGGCGCGATGATGGACCGCATGCCGAACATGTACGCGGAAGTCGGCGCGGTCCTCTATGACATCGGGCGCCAGCCGAGGACGGCGCGCGAGTTTTTCACGAAGTACCAGGATCGGCTGCTGTTCGGGAAGGACAGCTTCCAGCCCGACGAGTATCCGTACTACTGGCGCGTCTTCGAGACCAACGACGAGTACTTCGACTACTACCGCGACTATCATGCCTTCTGGAAGCTGTATGGGATCGGCCTTGCCGGATGATGTGTTGCGGAAGGTGTACTATGGAAACGCAATGAAGCTGATCCCGGGACTGCCCCGCATTACGCCGTAGCCGAGCCGTAGCCCGAGCCGTAGGCCCGAGCCGTAGGCCCGAGCCGTAGGCCCGAGCCGTAGGCCCGAGCTTTAGCTCGGGCGCAACCCACTCCATCACCATGGCCTCATATCTCGTCACCGGCGGCGCCGGCTTCATCGGATCGCACCTGGCCGAAGAGCTCACCAGGCGCGGGCAGCGCGTGCGAGTCGTCGACAGCCTCATCACGGGCAAGCGGCACAATCTCGATCACCTGCCCGGCGTCGAATTCCTCGAAGGCGATCTGGCCGATCCGGACGTGGCCGCCCGGGCCGTCGACGGAATGGACTATGTCCTGCATCAGGCCGCGATTCCGTCCGTCCCGCGATCGGTCAAGGACCCGGTGACGTCGAATCGCGCCAACATCGACGCGTCGCTGAATGTGCTCGTGGCGGCGCGCGACGGCGGTGTCAAGCGGCTCGTGTATGCAGGTTCCTCGTCGGCCTACGGCAACACACCAACCCTGCCGAAGCACGAGGAGATGCCGACCAATCCATTGTCGCCATACGCGCTGCAAAAGCTGGTCGCGGAGCAGTACTGCCAGATGTTCACGCGGCTCTACGGGCTCGAGACGGTCACGATCCGCTACTTCAACGTATTCGGGCCGCGGCAGGATCCCGGCTCGCCGTATTCGGGGGTGATCTCGCTGTTTGCGACGGCGCTGCTCGAGCGACGCCAGCCCGTGATCTATGGCGACGGCGAGCAGACCCGCGACTTCACCTACGTCGCCAACGTCGTCGACGGCGTGCTGCGCGCCTGCGAGGCGCCAGGTGCCTCGGGCGAAGTGATCAACGTCGCCACCGGCGGCCGCGTGTCGCTGAACGAGCTGCTGAAAACGATGAACGGGATCGTCGGGACGAAGATCGAGGCCATCTACAGGGCACCGCGCGAGGGAGACGTTCGCGACTCGCAGGCCGACATCTCCAAGGCGAAGCGGCTCCTCGGCTTTGCACCCAGCGTCGGCCTCGAAGACGGCCTGCGCCGGACGCTGGACTGGTGCCGGACGCCCGCACTCCAGTCATAGTTCGCGTCCAGCAGGCCTAAAGGCCTGCACTACCTGCGGACTCCAGCAGGCCTAAAGGCCTACACTACACGACCGGCGTCCAAAATCATGGATCGCCGGGCGCGCGCCCATATTTCTTCTCTTCAATACAGCGTTTGATTGACGCGGACGCTATACTTCGCGCAATTCATTCCGGACTCGGCTCTGTTCTTCTCTTAACGGCTCGTTTCTCTTGAACGCAGGAGGTTTAGATGGCAGGCCCTCGGTTTGCGAGAGTCGGGTTCCTCGTCGTACTCGCCGTTCTACTGACGCCGGCAATCACCCTGGCCCAGAGTGCCATTACCGGGCTGGTCACCGACGCGACCGGCGCCGTGCTGCCCGGCGTCACGGTCGATGCGCGTAGTCCCGCGTTGATCGAGCAGACGCGGACCACCGTCTCGGACGCCAACGGGCGGTACCGGATCGAAGAGCTCCGGCCCGGCACCTACAGCGTGACGTTTTCACTCCCGGGCTTCAGCCACTTCCTCCGTGAGGGGATCGTGCTGGAGTCGGAGTTCACGGCAACCATCAACGCGCAGCTCAAGGTCGGCAGCCTTGAGGAGACGGTGACGGTCTCCGGCGCGTCGCCGGTTGTCGACGTGCAGAGCACGATGAGCCGCACCGTGCTGTCTAAGGAACAGATGGAAGCGCTGCCGTCGGGCCGCAGTTACCAAAGTCTGGCTGCCACGATTCCCGCGCTGGGCTCGGCCCTCGCCGGACGATTCGACGTCGGCGGCTCCACGCAGATGTGGCAGGGAACCGTCGTGGCGTATGGCTCGCTTTCGGGCGATATGGCGCTCGAGATCGATGGCATGAACGTCGCCAGCATGCTCAGCACGGGGCAGATTTCCGGCCTCTACCACAATCAGGCCGCTTACGAGGAGATGTCGTACCAGGTGGTCGCGGGCTCCGCCGAGTCGCAGACCGGTGGCGTCCGGATCAACATGATCCCCAAGCAGGGCGGCAACCGGTTCACCTGGGACGCCGTGGCGACATATTCCAACGAGAACCTGCAGTCAGAAAACAACGACGCCGAGCTGCAAGCGAAGGGGCTCGTGGTGCCGCCGAACCTCCACATGGTGAGGGACTACAACTTTTCGATCGCCGGTCCGCTGAAGCGCGACCGCGTGTGGTTCTTCTTTTCGCCGCGCATCTGGGGCGCGCAAAACTACATCCTGAACCAGTATTTCCCGGACGGGTCGCCAGCCAAGGACGAATCGCTGCTCCAGTCCTACACCACTCGAGTCACCGCGCAGCTGAGTCAGAAGAACAAGATCACGGCGCTGTATGATCCGCTGCCAAAGCACCGCGACTACTTCCTGAGTGAAACAGGCGTGTACGATCTGAAGGGATCCCCCATCCAGGACATGTACAGCCACGCCATCCAGGCGAAGTGGACGTCGACGATGACCAATCGGCTGCTCGTCGAGGCCGGCTACTCGGAGAACTACACGGGGTACAAGGTCGAGGCGCAGGACACGGTCCAGATCGGGCCGAGCGCGACGACGAGCCCGTGGGGCGATATCTCGAAATCAGATTTGACGGTCACGAGCCGTTTTTCCACCAACGCCCCGACCCAGTGGTTCAAGAATCCGTTGATGTCGCGGAACATCGTCGGGTCGGTCTCCTATGTGACCGGGTCTCATAGCCTCAAGATGGGCACGCAGTGGAGATTCGGCTATATCACTGCCGACCGCGAGAATAACGGCCACATGGTCCAGCAGTACAGTAACGGCGTACCACTGCAGGTCGCCCTGTACAACTTGCCGATCATCTCGCGTTCGGAGCTGAACGGCGACTTCGGCCTGTACATTCAGGACACGTGGCAGCTCGGAAGGCTGACCTTGAACCCCGGTCTGCGCTTCGAGCGTTTCAATGCGGAGGTTGCCGAGCAGACGTCGCCCGCCGGCCGGTTCGTGGGAGAGCGCCACTTCGACCGGATCCCCAACCTGCCGAATTTCATCGACTGGGTACCGCGATTCGGCGCCGCCTACGATTTGACCGGCAACGGCAAAACCGGGCTCAAGTTCAGCGTCGGACGCTACATGGAGCAGGATGCCTCGGCGTTCCCGGAGCGCTACAACCCGATGACGCTAGTGCCGTCCTCTGTGAGCTGGATCGATCAGAACAACCAGCTTCAGGACTGCAAGTTGCCGGGGGTTGACAAGGCCGGCTGCAACGACATCGCCGAGGGCGAGCTCGGCTGCGCCTTCCGGACGGCCGGATGCGAGCTGAATTTCGCGCAGCTGCCGGCGACCTTCGGCGTCCGCCGCAACCGGAACCCCGATCCGGACCTGTCTCGGCCCTATCAGCTCGTCTACAACGCCGGCATCTCGCGCGAGCTTCGGCCCGGACTCGGCATCTCCGCCAACTATTATCACCGGCGGTTCTACGACATCACGTTCACGACCGATCTCGCCAAGCCGTTCAGCGTCTATACCCCGTATCAAATCAACGATCCGCGCGGCAACGGCCAGAAGATGACGGTCTACAACATCGACCCCGTCGCGCTGCGGTCGCTCAACGAGCTGGACACCACCTCATCCAACAATACGTCCACCTTCAACAGCGTCGACGTCGGCGTCAATCTGCGGTTTGGCAACGGCGTGATGCTGAATGGTGGTACAGCAACCGGACGATCGCAGACGACAACCTGCGACGTCGCGGATCCGAACGCGACGTGGTACTGCGACGACACCCAGTTCGACGTGCCGTGGCGGACGACCTTCAAGATGTCGGGGTTGTATCCGCTGCCGTGGGGAATCCGGTTGAGCGGCGTCTTTCAGTCGACGGCTGGAGATCGCATCAACCAAACGTACACCTTGACTCCGGCGGTCTTTCAGGCCCAGACCGGCGTGCCGCTGTCGGTGTCTTCGATCGGGCTGCGCCTCAGCGAGCCGGGCAGCGTCTACGCGGATCGCGTCAAACAGCTGGACTTCACGCTCGCCAAGACGTTCATCACGCGTGGGGTTCGGTTGACGCCGGAGGTGAGCCTGTTCAACGCGCTGAATGCCAACCCGATCGTCAGCCAAGTGACGGCGTTCGGCACGGCGCTCGGGAATCCGCTGCGGATTCTGGAGGGACGGCTGGTCCGGTTCGGCTTCCAGGCAAGGTTCTAGGAGGAGTTCAGTAATTAGGAATTTGGAAGTAGGGATTAGGAATTCGTACTTGATGGTTGCGAATTCCACATTCCAAATTCCGAATTCCTAATTACAACGAGGCCTGCTACTTTTTCCAACGATCCACTACCCACCGCCCGCCGCGCGCGAGCGAGTCGATGTAGGCGCCCATCGTGAAGTGGGTCGGGCCGATCAGCGGCTCGAACTCGATCGTCCGCTTCAATCGCTTCAACTCCTTCACCGCCCGCTCCGTCGGCTCGAACTCGACGACCTCGTCGTCGCGGCTGTGGATGACATAAGTGGGAATCGTGGCCAGCTTTTCGATCGGCTCGTCGCCAGTCGACCCAGCCATCACGATCGCGGCTTTGAAGACGTCGGTATGCCGGGATGAGTGGAACCACGCGCCGCGCCCGCCCAGGCTGAAGCCGACCACCATGACACGCGACGGATCGACCTGGTAATCCTTCATGACGCTCTGGATCAGGCCGAGCACGGCGCGTTCGGCGATCTCGTCGGTCCATGAACGCGTGGCGGCACGTCGGGAGCGATGATGATCGCGCCAAGGCCGTTCAACCCGGGCGCGACGATCTGCTGAACGAACGAGGCGCCGTAGCCAGGGAAGCGCTGGCCACCGGGATGCAGCGCCAGGATCAACGGCCGCGCCTCGCGGCCGTTGTAGCCGCGCGGCAGCGTCAGCGCATACCGCATCGGGCCGAAGTCCGGCACCGGGAACGACAGCGTGTAGGTGCCCGGCGTGTTCGGCTGCTGCAGCATGGCGACGAGAGTGAAGAGTGGCAGAAGGATGCTCATTTGAACCTGAAGATGATGGCACGCGGAGACTCGCGGACAGCGCGAACTGTTTCCACCGTGCCTGGTTTAACGTGCCGAATCTGTCCTGGCTTGACGGCAAGCTGCGACGACGCCCCGCCTCGTGTGACGACATCCAGTGTCCCACTGCTCAAGAACACCCAGATCGCTTCTCGATCATCGCCCTCGTTGGAGGGCCGATCCGACTCGCGCCACGTCTCGTCGCGGACGGCGACATCCTCGACGCTATCCTGCTTCAGCTCGATGAAAACCGCTCTGAGCGGCGGATCGGTCGCGCCTTCTTCGATATGCGTCGTGCCCTTGCGTGTCTGGGACAGCGCACCAACCGCCGTCGTCGTCTCGCGCTTCATGCCGTCCACGTTCGTGATGATCCGGCCGCCCGGTTGGTAATACGTCCCGACCTGGTCGTGGACGTGACGATGGAGGGCCGTTGGTTCGCCTTTCGGCCACACGATGTCCCAGACGACGAATCGGTCTGTTTCGACGAGCTTGGTCGCGTTCGTCCGCGGAAATGCCGGTGGGTAGGCCTGGAATGCGGCCGCCGCAGAGAGAACGCCGATGACGAGGTGTCGCCTCACGCGTGACTCACTTCGGAGTGCTCGGCACTGGCACCAGGCGGTTGAGCTCCTCGAACCAGGTCGGAGACGATCTTCAGCGCGACCTGTCGCCCGAGCCGGCTGTCCCTGGCGCGGTGGACCTGCCCCATGCCCCCGGCGCCAGGAGGCGCGATGACGTCGTACGGGCCGAACCGGTCGCCGACCGACAGGGCCATGCGGTGCGCCGATTATAGAGGCTGGCGGCCGCAATTGGCCCACCGGGAGCCCAGGCGTTCGAGCAAATGTCGCGGTAGAATCCTGGCTCTTGGAGGACGTCATGGCGAAGACAAAGAGCAAGGTGACTGGGCGGTCAGGGAGTCGGAAGACCTCGCGTCGCAGCGGGGAAGCAGAAGAAGGTGTCCTGGCTCGCGAAGGGCTATCCCGTGCTGTCGTCGGTGACCGTGCTGGACGACTGCGCGCGTGCGATCGATTGGTACAAGAAAGTGCTCGGCGCCAGGCAGCGGCTGCGTCTGGACATGCCAGGGGGAATGGTCGCGCACTGTGAACTGGGGTTCGGTGACGCGGTGCTGATGATGGGTAGTCCGATGCCGCCCCAGTTTCCGTCGAAGAAGGCCTCTCTCGGAATCTACGTCAAGGACTGCGATGCGATTTACCGGAAGGCGTTGAGCGCGGGCGCGCGCTCGCTCCAGGAACCCGCGGACCAGTTTTACGGCGATCGCAATGCCCGATTCGAGGATCCCTTCGGCAACGAGTGGGGCGTCATGACCCACATCAAGGACGTCAGCGAGAAGGAGATGAAAAAGCTCATGGCGCAGATGAGCGCCGCGTGAGCTGGGTCATCGGTCGGACAGCCTGAAATTCGCTGAAGCCCGGCCGCCATCGCCAATGAGCACGCTCGCGGCCCCGGGGATGAGCGACTCCAGGAATGCCGGTTCCTGCCACGCCTCGTCGCCGTCAGCCGGCACGTTGCGCACCGGGGCCGCGTAATACTGCCCGGACGGCAGGCCGCTGATACTGAAGCTGCCGTCGGCCTCGGTCCGGTCTCTCTGGACATACCGCGATCGGGGATACCAGTGAGATCGATCAGTCGAAAAGACGATGACCGTGGCAGACGCCATGGGCCGGGCTCGATCGTCTCGGACGAATCCAATCAGTTCGCTCACGCGATCGGTCAGGACGACTTCGACGTCGCGTAAAGATTCGTCAGCCGTCCCGAACGGGAGCACCTGATCAGTGACGCTGATGCCGCCGGCGCGAATCTCCTTCAGCACCCAGCCCGGCGGCACTCTGAGCACCTCGAGCCGGCGCGGGCCGTTGATGCCTTCGATGGCGAACGAGCCGTCGGGCCGGATGTTGGCGGAGGCGAAGTTGCTCTGCGGCGACAGATCGTAGTCGACCGGGATCGGCGACAACCCGACCTCCCACGGATTCGGCACGTTCGACCCCAGGCTCGGCTCGAAGACGATCCGTCCTCCAATGGACGACCCGAGAGAGGTACGCACGACGACCCCTCTCACGTCGCTATCCGTAACGGTGACGCGTGCGGCGCCGAACTCGCCCTCGATCCAGCTGTTCATCCGACCGCGATATCCCTGGATGACGTACTCGCCGGGAGCGACGTTCGGAAACTCGAAACGCCCATCCGGGTAGATCCGCGCGCCGGCCGCCACTCCCATCACTGACAGGGAATGCTGGCTGGGCAGCAGCTGCAGGCTGCCGCCGGTCGGCTCGTCCTTCGTGTTGACGAAACGTCCTGACACGGTCGCGCTCGGTGCCCGCACCAGTCCGAAATCGATGCCGGTCACCTCTGCCTGGCCGACCGTCACGAACTGCGCCTGCGCCGCTACCGGTGTCCCAGGGAAGAGCGTGCGCGTGTAACCCGGCAGATCAGCGATGGCCGCGGCGCCGCCCACCTCGGCGCTGACGATGTACTGGCCCGGCCGCAATCCGAATAGCCGGTACGAACCGTGATCGTCGGTCGCGCTTCCGAATGACGGCATGCCGACCAACCGGCGCTGGCCGCCCTCGTAGCGCAGCTGCAGCACTTCTACCTTCGCGCCCTGCACCGGGTCGCCATATTCGTCGAACACGCGGCCGGCGACGATGCCCCACGCCTCGAGCGCCAACGGCCAGTCGTCGAGCGTCTCGCCCGGCTGGAGCGGCACCCGCATGTCGCGGAGGAAGTAACCAACTTTGGAAGCGCTCATGCTGTGAGTGCCGCGTGGCAGCCCTCGAAATTCGAAACGGCCGTCCGCAAGGGTTCGAACGATCTGCGGCTCCGGCGATCCCTCCAGGCGGACGACGGCGTACGGCAACGGGAGGCCGTCGGTGCCGGTCACAGTCCCGCGAATCACGCCGGACGGTGGGGGAGTGCGAGCCGCCGGCGCTGCCTGGCGCGCAGCCTGGAGCCGCTGCGCAGTCAGAGGACCTGGCCCGCGGCGGCCGACGTCGAACGGCTGAAAGCCGGCGCGTCCAGCCGGCAACACGAGGTCGACGCCGGTGCGTTCGTCGCCCCAGTTGATTTCAATCGATTGCGCCTCCGTGGATGTCGTTGCGTTCGGGTAGTAGGTCTTCATCTGGAGCGGGTTCATCGCGTAGCGTCCGCCTCCGAGCGGCACAACCTCCGCCGGCCCAATTGTCAGGACCGCGACGCTGAAGGTGCCGGCAGACAGCCCGCCGATGCGGTACTCGCCGCGATCGTCGGTGCCGGTGGTGGCGACCGCCGCCGCTGTCCGTGGCGTTTCGACAAACACGCGCGCCGCGACGACAGGGTCGCCGAACTCATCGATGACGCGGCCGGAGATGGCCGCACCACGCCGAAGCCTGATTTCCACGCCATCGGTGTCCGCATCCACCGTGACTTGTCCCATGGCAAAACGGGGCTTCGTGGCCACGATGTTCTGGCGGCCCGGCGGAACCGGCAGCGAGAACCGCCCATCGCGTTCGCTGACGGCCACGATGCGATCACCGCGAGGGAGATTCAGGACGACGCGGGCGTTGGGAACCGGATCGCCGGAATCGTCAGCGACGACGCGGCCGGTGATGGCGGACTGCGCGTGCGAGGAGGCGAGGAGCGCAACGATCAGAACGGCGGCCGGAACCACGTGCTTCATAGAGGTTCGGACGAACGCAATCGCCGACTGGCCGCGACCATGGTAACCGAGCCGCGACAACCCGTGGCGTCATTCTCGGCGCGCACTTTCAGAGCCGGGCACCTTCCGCAAGCAATGCCCGCAGCCATCGTCCAACCGATCAGCGAATTAGCGTCGCGCGTGCATTTCGCGGCAGGCGGACTCGCCTTTGCCTCCTCGTCGGCGACCCCGGCGGCGCCGAACTCGAAGACGCGGGACTCGACCTTCTCTCGAACTCGAGACGCGCGCCAGGGTCCTTTAAAGGAGGTTCAGCATGCTTCGTCTGCTCGCGTCCCTTGCTCTTGCCGTTGCATTCGCCGCGCAACCGGCAGCACAGGCCGCACAGAAGGCCGCGACGGCCCGAACCGAGGCCAAGCCGGCCGTGGCCACGATCAACCTCAATACGGCGACCGCCGCGGAGCTCGAGAAACTTCCGGGCATCGGCCAGAAGGTCGCCGCACGAATCGTCGAATACCGCCAGAAGAACGGACCGTTCAAGAAGGTCGAGGAACTGATGAACGTGCAGGGGATCGGCGAGAAGAGCTTCCTGCAGTTCCGAAGCCAGCTCACTGTCGGCCAGTAGGCCGGGCCTCTTGGCCCGGCGTCGTAGGCCGAGTCTTTGAGGCTCGGCGTAGGGGGCAGGGCGGGTCTCTGGGGCCCGCCCTCATCAGATCGCGAGGTTCATCGTGCGCTCAGCCAGAGGATTCACGTTCGTCGAGCTTCTGTTCGCGACTGGCCTCCTGGCCGTCGTCGACCGCCGTCGCGGCACCGCAACTTCTCGCCGGCCTCGACGAATGGCGGACGCGTGGCGCGGTTCGCTACCTCTCCGGCCGGCTCTACCAGGCGCGAATGGAGGCAGCGGTTCGCAACGCCGACACCGCGGTCAGGTTCGTTCAGACCGGTTCCACCTACGAGTACGTCACCGTCATCGACGGCAACCGCAACGGCGTCCGCTCCCTGGAGGTTCAGGCCGGCGTCGACCGTGTCGTTCACTCGAAGGAGCGCCTCGCCGACAAGTTTCCGGGCGTGGACTTCGGGGCGCTTCCAGGGCTGCCGCCGGTCGATCCCTCCGGCACCGCGCCCGGATCGGATCCCATCCGATTGGGCACGAGCGACATGGTCACGTTCACGCCGCTGGGTGCGTCGACGCCAGGAAGCCTCTACATCCGTGGGCGCGGCAAGGTCCAGTACGTGCTGCGCGTGTTCGCCGAAACAGGAAAGATCCGCATTCTCCGCTTCTATCCGGGCTCCAGCGAGTGGAAACAGCTATGAGCGTTCATGGTGTCTCGATGGATCGCGAGCGGCGGACGGCGCCGCGCAGGCGCACGGTCGCGGAGCACGGCATCGAGACGGCCCGCGTCCGGCCAGGCCGCGAAGCGGCCGTCCTCAACGTTTCCTCCGGAGGGATCCTGATCGAAACGATGCACCGGCTGATGCCCGGGGCGACGGTCGAATTGCAGCTGTGGCTTGCCGATCGGCGCACGTCGATCCGTGGCCGCGTGCTGCGGAGCACCGTTGCCTGCCTCGCGTCAGGGTCCCGTCGTGTACCGCGGCGCCGTTCACTTCGATCGTCCTCTTGCGCCGTTCCCGCACATCGACGGGTATGCCGTTCCCTCGCCGAACGCGACGGAGAACCGCCATGGTCGGGAAGATGCTACCCCGCCCACTCTCTGACCCTCCGCCGCCTGGCGCGAATACGGCCGATTCAGCCGCGGTTGCGAGTGGCATTTCGTTTGGTTGCTCGCAGCGCAGGTCAGGAGGGTTCAGGATGACCGTGGTGTCGCCACCGCCTCTAACACAGCGTGCGTACGTCCCGCGGCAGCGCGAGCGCCGAACGGCGCTCACCGACCTTCTCACCGCCTTGACACGCGGTCCTGAGCGACCGCCACGACGTCTCGCTGATGCGCGGCCTGTTCGAGGAAACGATGCGGCGGGCGCTGCCGATTCGAACGATCCAGCTGCGCGACAGGAACAGCCGCTGGACGAGCCGCCCGAGTCCCGGCGCCGGCATCGAGTCAATTGCCCTCGAAGTCCCTGGCAGTACGGCTGGCGGCGTGCTCGAAGCGACGTTCGATCCAGGCTCCGGTCTTGGCGAATGGGATTTCCAGCTGCTCGGCCTGGCAGCGCACGTCGCCGCGTTCGTACTCGAGATCGAACGCGCCCGCCTCCAGCTCGCACGGGCGGGGCTCGGACCGCCTGTAAAGACGCGTCGCGACGGCGCTGCGCCGCTCATCGGGTCCACGCCACCGATCCAGGCGCTGCGAAGCCGGATTGAGCGCGTGGCGCAAACCGACTTCATCGTGCTGCTCGAAGGCGAAAGCGGGGTCGGCAAGGAGCTCGTCGCTCACCAGATTCACGAGCTCAGCGCTCGTCGCGGCGGTCCGTTCGTGGCCGTCAACTGCGCCGCGCTGGTTGAAACGCTGGTCGAGGCCGAACTCTTCGGCATCGAAGAGCGCACGGCGACCGGCGTCCGCGGCCGGCGTGGCAAGTTCGAGCAGGCCGACGGGGGAACCCTGTTTCTCGACGAGGTGTCCGACCTTTCCGCCACCGCGCAGGCCAAGCTGCTGCGCGCGCTGCAGGACCTGGCGATCGAGCGTGTCGGCGGGCAGGGAACGCATCGCGTCGACCTCCGGATCATTGCCGCAACCAATCGGGGCCTCGCTGGCCTTGTCGAACGGCGGCAGTTCCGGGCGGATCTGTTCTACCGGCTGTCCGGCGTCGACGTCCGCGTGCCGACGTTGCGCGAGCGGCGTGACGACATCCTCGAGCTCGCGCGGTATTTTCTGGAACGCCACAGGGCGAGACGGCCGATGCGCCTGTCGGCCGCCGCGGCCGACGCGCTGCTCGCGCACGACTGGCCCGGCAACGTCCGCGAGCTCGAGCGTCTCATCGAACGCGCCGTGGCGCTTGCGGCGTCCGACGTGATCGAGCTCGAGGATTTGCCAGAGCCGCTCTGGCGCGACCTCTCGACGGTGCTGGTGCCATCGCTCGAGCGGCACGAGACGATGCGCGCCTGGGCGGCGCGCTATGCGCGGCTCATGGTCGAACGCTGCGGGGGCCGCCGAAGCGAGGCCGCGCGCGTGCTCGGCATTAGCTATCACACGCTGAAAGGACACTTGAAGCACCCGGGAGCGTCCGCCGCGCCGGCGGAGTCCCGGGAGGAGGAATCGCCCATCGCCGACGTGTCCGTCGAGTCGTAGTCGCCGGGCGTCACCGGCCAACATGGTGGACGAGATGGGGCAGCGCCGGGCGGCGCTGTGGAGGTCGCGCGTCCACCCTCGCGGCGGCGGCAAGCCGCCACCGGACCCAGGGTCCGAAGGAGAGCCTCCATGTCCCATCCGCAGGGCGTCCGCGCGTTTATCCGGCCCAAGCGTGCCTCGGTCGCCGTCTTTTCAATCGCCATGTTGTGTGCAGCCTGGGCATCGACGTGGCGAACCACGGCACAGAATCAAGGCGTCAGGGCGCCGAACGCCGTTCGGCGTCTCGACGCCAAGGCGCCCCCACGCCCGGTCAATCCAACCGACCGCGGCGCCACGTATCAATGGCTCGACGAGCGGGCCGTCCGAGTCACGACGACGTTTGTCGACGCCGTCGCCGTCACCGAGCGGGTACCGGGCGGCGACTTGAGAACACGGCTCACCGACAGCAGCGGCCGCGACCTGGCGGAGTTCGCGGCCGACCGGGTATCGGCCGGAAACGACGTGCTGACATTCAAGAAGGGAGAGGAGCAGTTCGTCCGAGCGTCCGGCCGTCCCGGGGCGCAGCCGACGCTCGACTGGGGCAACCGGCAGGCGTACGTCATGTGGAAGGACAAGGCGACCGACGCCGAGGTCGCGCTCGAATGGCAGGGCGATTTGATTCGCGCCCGCGGTGGAGCGGCTGTGGACTTCCACCGGAACACACTCGACGTTCGAACAGATTGGCTCGACGGGGTCTCGGCGAAGGCGGCGCGGAGCGTTGGACAGCGGCCACACCCGAAGACCGGCGCCCCCAGCCGCGGCACGTCCTTCGAGAGCCGCCTGACGCGCGACAACGTGGAGGTCGGACGCAGCCGCTGGTATCCGGAGGAGCAGGTGTACGTGTGGTCCGTCCCTGGGCTGACGAAGGGCTATATGGACGCAGAGCGCATGAAAGACGTCGGCGGCTGGACGTTCGCGCCCGATCTGGCGTGGGTCAACGTCCAGAGTTATGCGTTTCACTACTTTCACACAATGATCGCGACCCAGGGATTCGTTTCCGACCGAGCGCCAGTTGCCAGATCGTGGCTGGCCCGGCTTGCCGAGGCTGTCGCCCCCACGGTGTACGCGAACGAGCCCGGTTGCGACGGCCTGCACTACCTCGACATCACGATCTTCCGGCCGTGCTGCGATGCGCACGATCGGTGCTACGAGAAGTACGGCTGCACGTGGAAATCCTGGTGGGAGTGGTGGAGCTCGTGGAAGTGCGTGGGATGCAACATCGGCGTAACGATCTGCATCATGTCTGTCTACCCGCCGTTCTCGCCGGCATATCCGTAATCACCATGGGAAATATTTCTGCGTACTTCCTGGCCGGCGCCGTCGCATTCGCGGCGGCGCAGGCCGTCTTGTTCTTCATGGCGGGGCAGTCCGCCCATCCCACGATCGACGGCAGCGAATGGTTTCTGAACTCGGGAACCGGGATCGCGGTGATGGCGGCGGTGGTGGCGGCTGCATCGTTGATCGCCAGCAAGGCGTTTCCGCTGCCGCTGTGGCGGGGGTGGACAGCCTTCGTGGGCGGCGGCGTTCTCGCGCTCGTGGCGGCGGTCTTTCTGTTCGGCCCCGGTTCGATCTTTCCGATCGTGATCGCAGCCGGCGCCGTCGTGATCGCCGTCGCTGCGCTCGCCGGCGCGTGGGTTGCCCGATTTCTCCGATAGCCTCGGGAGGAAGTCATGGACGCGGCAGAGTAAAGTGGACGGGGGGCGAACCGCCGCCATCGACTTTTGGGCTAGATTCCGATTTTCTTGCGCATTTCGGCTCAGCCACTCTGGTGATAGTCTTGCCAGCTTGGAGTGTCCATGAGGACTGCCGCCCCCCGCAGTTCAAGGCTCGAGATCATCATCGGACGATCGCTGGCTGCCTGCGTCCACCCGGAAGCCGCCTGGCGGATTGGAATCAGAGGCCGGGTTCCGGTCCTGGTCGGCTACTTTCTGGTGGGATACCTGCTGGCGTTGCTCGCGCTGGTTTCGGTGCTGGCGCGGCCGTCCTAGTCTTACCCGAGGGGCTTCGCCCTCGGACTCCCTGACACGCTCTCTCGCGCGCCGCGGCGCCGGCGCGCTCCCACCTTCGCTGAAGCTACGGTGGACGGGCCGTTCGCGCCTGCCCACCGTAGCAGCGGCGTCGTTCAACGCTGCGAAGGTGGGTGGCTCGCTCGCGCGCTCGCTCGCGACGGCAGGTCAGATGGTTTTGTGAGATAGGTTCCAGTCGCCGGTCAGGCGCGTCCGGCGATTTGGCCGGTCTCCGGGACGATCCGCGTTCTGATCGCGTCGAGGAGGGCGCCCACCTCGGCTAACAGCTCTTCGACGCCAAGCGGCTTGAACCGCAGCTCCGCGCGAAGATCGGTGAGCTCTGCCCGCATCTCGTCGGTCACCGCGGCGCCGGTCACGACGAGGACGGGTGTATTCGCGTGCCTGGGGCAGGCGCGCAGCCGATAGAGGAACCCGGCGCCGTTGATGAAGGGCATCCGGAAGTCGACGACCACCGCCGCGGGGGCGTCGGCCTGCGCCAGCCGTAAACCCTCCTCGGCGGTATGCGCCACGTTGACGCGGTAGCCGCTACGCTGCAACACCAGCGCGAAGCCCTTCGCGAGGTTCACGTTGTCGTCAATGATGAGGATGGGCTGATCCGGCATCGGGCGGTGCCAGCACACGCAATGGGGGTACCCGTCGGCTCCTCCCGCCAATTCACAGTTCGGCGCCAGGCCGCTGACAATTCTGGCGCACGGGTCACGCGAATTGTCAGCACGGGCCGTTTCTTGACCGCGCGGAAACGCGCATAGTACCGTTGCCTGTTGCACGCCGCGTCAATGGGCGCGTGCGCGCCCGCATGGAACAGGCCACCGACGCTCCTCTCAAGAAAACGCCGCTCAACGCCCGGCACCGCGCCTCCGGCGCGCGGATGGTCGCCTTTGGCGGCTGGGACATGCCGGTCGAGTACTCCGGCATCGTCGCCGAGCACATGGCGGTGCGCGAGCGCGCGGGCCTGTTCGACGTCAGCCACATGGGCGAGATCGAGATTGCCGGCAAGAATGCGCTCGATGCCGTCCAGCGCATTTCGTGCAACGACGCCTCGAAGCTCGCAGGTGGGGCAGGCGCATTACTCCGGCCTGATGACGCGCGGCCGGCACGTTCGTCGACGACCTCCTCGTCTACCGGCTTGCCAAGGCAGCACTTCCTGCTGGTCGTCAACGCGTCGCACATCGCCCACGGACTACGCGCACATCGCCGAGCACATCAAGTCCGGCGGGCGACGCGGTGGCGGTCGACGCCAGCTCGCGTTACGCGCTGCATCGCCGTGCAGGGCCCGCGCGCGCTCGACGTCCTGCAGCCGCTGACCGGCGTGGAGCTCGGCGCGATGAAGTACTACTGGTTTGCACACGGCGAAGTGGCCGGTGTTCGCGCGACGATTTCGCGCACCGGCTACACCGGCGAGGACGGCTTCGAGATCTTCGTGCCGCCGCAGTCCGCCGACCGGGTGTGGCTGGCGCTGCTCGAAGTCGGGCGGCCGTCGGCCTCGTCCCGTGCGGCCTCGGCGCGCGCGACACGCTTCGGCTCGAAGCGGCCATGCGCCTGCACGGCAACGACATCGACGAGACGACGACCCCGCTCGAGGCCGATCTCGGCTGGATGGTCGGCTGGAACAAAGGCGACTTCCTCGGCGCGGAGGTCCTGCGGCAGCAGAAGGCGCGCGGGCGTCGCCCGAAAGCTCGTCGGCTTCGAGATGCTCGAGCGGGGCATCGCCAGGCAGGGGTACGACGTGTACGCCGGCGATCGCGCCGGCCGGCCGCGTGACGAGCGGCACGCAGACGCCGTTTCTGAAGAAGGCCATCGGGCATGGCCTACCTGCCAGTCGAACACACGGCCGCCGGCACCGAGTTCGACGTCGACATCCGCGGCCGCCGGACGCGCGCCACGCGTGGTTCCGATGCCGTTCTACAAGCGGAAAAAATGATTGGCGAATAGCCGTGGAGATCGCGATGACGCTACCCTGACGGCCGCAAGTACACGAAAGACCACGAGTGGATTGAGGTGACCGGCGATCGCGGCCAGCGTCGGCATCACCGACTACGCGCAGCAGCAGCTCGGCGACGTCGTCTACGTCGAACTGCCCGAGGTCGGGGCGAAGCTGAAGGCGGGGCAGTCGTTCGGCACCATCGAATCGGTGAAGGCCGTGTCCGAGCTCTACGCGCCGGTGGCCGGAGAAGTCGTCGAGGTGAACGCGGCGCTGAAGGACAAGCCGGAGGCGGTGAACGCGAACCCGCACGCCAGCTGGATGATCGTCGTGCGGCTGAACGATCCCGCCGAAGTCAACGGCCTGCTCGACGCGGCCCAGTACACGCAGCTCGTGAGCCAGTCGTGAGCGGTCGATCCCGTGGAGCCGGGCACCTTCCAGTCGCGCCACATCGGTCCGGACGACGCCGACGCACGGCGAAATGCTGGCGGCCATCGGCGTCGTCGTCGCTCGACGCGCTCATCGACGAAGCGATGCCGGCGCGCATCCGCCTCGGAAGCGCGCTGAACCTGCCGGAAGGCATGACCGAGCACGAGTTCCTGCGCGAGCTCAGCGACGGTCGCCGCGCGGAACCAGCTGTTCAAGTCGTACATCGGCCTCGGCTACTACGACTGCGTCACGCCGAGCGTCATCCTCCGCAACGTGCTCGAGAACCCCGGCTGGTATACGCCGTACACGCCGTACCAGGCCGAGATCGCGCAGGGACGCCTCGAGGCGCTCCTCAACTTCCAGACGATGGTCGCGCGATCTCACGGGCATGGAGGTCGCGACGGCGTCGCTGCTCGACGAGGCGACGGCCGCCGCCGAAGCGATGACGATGCTGCACCGCGTGCAGGGCAGGCGGATCGAGAGCATCGTCGGTCCGGCGCAGTTCTTCGTGGCCGATTCGTGCTTTCCCGCAGACGATCGACGTGCTGCGCGCGCGCGCCGAACCGCTCGGCATCGAGCTGGTCGTCGGCGACCCGTACCGGATCGAGTCCGACGGACCGGATGTTCGGCGCCCTCGTGCAGACCCCGGACGAGGCCGGCCTGGTCCACGATCTGCGCGACTTCATCGCGCTGCGCGCAGGCGGGCCGGCGTCGCTGTTGCGGTGGCGACCGATCTGCTCAGCCTCACGCTGCTGACGCCTCCTGGCGAGATGGGCGCCGACGTCGTGGTGCGGCAACTCGCAGCGGTTCGGCGTGCCCGATGGGGTACGGCGGTCCGCACGCCGCGTTCTTCGCGACGCTCGAGAAGCACGTGCGCCAGGCGCCCGGCCGGATCATCGGCGTCTCGGTCGACGCCCACGGCAACCGCGCGTACCGCATGTCGCTCCAGACGCGCGAACAGCACATCCGGCGCGAGAAGGCGACGTCGAACATCTGCACGGCGCAGGCGCTGCTCGCCAACATCGCCGGGTTCTATGCCGTGTATCACGGTCCGCAGCGGCCTGACCGCGATCGCCCGGCGCGTGCACGGCGCGCGCGCGCGCTGCTCGAACGCGAGCTCGGCAAGCTCGGCCTGCGCCAGCGGAACGCGGTCGTTCTTCGACACGCTCCGGGTCGAGGGCGCCGATCCGGCGCGCGTGCGGAACGCCGCGCTGGCCGCCCGGATGAACTTCCGCTATCGCGACGACGGCGGCATCAACGTCGCGCTCGACGAGACGACCAACCTCGACGATCTCGAGGCCATCGTCGCGGTCTTCGCCGGCGCCGCCGGCAAACCTGCCGTCGCGCGACCGCTCCGCGTGGCGCCTCGACGTCGAGCTGCCGGTCGGGCTGGCCCGGACGTCGCCGTTCCTGACGCACCCGGTGTTCAACACGCATCACTCCGAAACCGAGATGATGCGCTACATCCGGGGCCTCGAGCGCAAGGACATCGGCCTCGACACGTCGATGATTCCGCTCGGCTCGTGCACGATGAAGCTGAACGCCGCGTCGGAGATGCTGCCGATTACGTGGCCGGAGTTCTCGAAGCCGCATCCGTTCGTGCCGGTCGAGCAGATGGCCGGCTACCAGCAGATCTTCCGCGAGCTCGAGCGCGCGCTGGCGGAGATCACCGGCTTCGCCGCGGTGTCGCTGCAGCCGAATTCCGGCGCGCAGGGCGAGTTCGCCGGGCTGATGGTGATCCGCGCCTACCATCGCGACCGCGGCGACAACGGCGCGCGACGTCGTGCCTGATCCCGGCCTCGGCGCACGGCACCAATCCGGCGAGCGCCGTCATGGCCGGCATGCGCGTCGTCGTCGTCGCGAGCACGCAGGGACGGCAACATCGACGTCGCGGACCTCGAAGCCGAAGGCGGCCGAGCACCGGCAGCGGCTCGCCGCGCTGATGGTGACCTATCCGTCGACGCACGGCGTGTTCGAGGAGAGCATCCAGGACGTCTGCGCGATCGTGCACCAGCACGGCGGGCAGGTGTACATGGACGGCGCCAACATGAACGCGCAGGTCGGGCCTGACGAGCCCGGCCGCGATCGGCGCCGACGTCTGCCACCTGAACCTGCACAAGACGTTCAGCATCCCGCACGGCGGCGGCGGACCGGGCATGGGACCGATTGGCGTGGCCGCGCACCTGGCGCCGTACCTGCCGGGTCATCCCGTGATCCAGACCGGCGGCAGCCGCGCCATTCATGCCCTGTCGGCCGCGCCGTGGAGCAGCGCCAGCATCCTGCTGATTTCGTACGCCTACATCCGGATGCTCGGCGGCAACGGCATGACCGACGCGACGCGCTACGCGATCCTGAACGCCAACTACATCAAGGCGCGGCTCGAACGGCACTACCCGGTGCTCTACACGCGATCGAACGGCCGGGTCGCGCACGAGATGATCTTCGATCTGCGGCCGCTGAAGCAGGCGAGCGGGATCGACGAGACCGACGTCGCCAAGCGGCTGATGGACTACGGCTTCCACGCGCCGACGGTGTCGTTTCCGGTGGCCGGCACGCTGATGATCGAGCCGACGGAGAGCGAGCCGAAAGAGGAGCTCGATCGGTTCTGCGACGCGATGATCGCGATCCGGGCCGAGATCCAGGACGTGATCGACGGGAAGGCCGATCCGAAGGACAACGTGCTCAAGAACGCGCCCCACACGGCGGCCGCCGTCACCGCCGACGAGTGGGACCATCCGTACTCGCGCGAGCGCGCGGCGTTTCCGCTGCCGTTCGTGCGTGCCAAGAAGTTCTGGCCGTCAGTCGGCCGCATCGACAACCCGTACGGCGACCGCAACCTGATGTGCTCGTGCCCGCCGATTGAGGCGTTCGAAACGGCGGACACGTAGGCCCGGCCTTGTAGGCCCGGCCTTGTAGGCCCGGCCTTTAGGCCGGGCTCCGCGGCGGACCTAAAGGTCCGCCCTACAAAGTCCGCCCGACGGGCCGCGTGGTCAGGCTCTGTGCCTTCTCTCGAAACTTCTGCAGCAGCGCCTTCGTGACCGGCCCCGGCTTGCCGCTGCCGATGGTCCGGTCGTCGACCGTGACAATCGGCACGATCTCGCGTGTCGTGCTGGTGAGGAACACCTCGTCGGCGCCGAAGACGTCGGGATCGCGCAGGACCTGCTCGCGAACCTGGATGCCCGCGTCGGTGCCGACCTCGAAGAGGAACTCGCGCGTGATCCCGGGCAGCAGACCAGCCTCGAGCGGCGGCGTCAGCGCGGCGCCGTCCTTCACGACGAAGACATTAGCGGTCGAGAACTCTGCAAGCTCGCCGCGGTAGTTCCGCATCAGTCCCTCGAACGCGCCGCGGCGGACCGCCTCCTGCATCGCCAGCGCGCTGTTCAGCAGGTTGTTGGACTTGATCAGCGGGTTGACCGTGTCCGGGTGGTTCCGGATGACCGGCACGAGCGCCACCTTGACGCCTGTGTCATAGACCGCCGGTTTCAGATCGACGTGCGGCTTGACGATCACCACGAACGACGGGTCGGGCGTGGCGGCCAGGTCGTAGGTGAGATCGCCGATGCCGCGGGTGACCAGCAGCCGGATGTACGCTTCGCCGCTGCCGCCGGGTCCCAGCCCCGCGGCGCGCATCGTCTCGTCGAACCGCGCGGCGATCTGGTTGTCGGTGAGGGGCAGCGCCAGATCGATCATCGCGGCCGAGCGCCGCAGCCGCCGCATGTGGCGATCGAACAGGAACGGCTCCCCGTTGTAGGTCCGCAGCGTCTCGTAGATCCCCTCGCCGAAAAGAAAGCCGTGGTCGAAGACCGAGATGACCGCGTGCGCTTCATCTGCGATGCGGCCATTGACATTCACCCAAGCCATCGACTCAGTAGACCACAAGGACACAGAGGGAGCAAAGGACGGCAGAGGCGCCGAGCGCAGAGACGCAGAACCCAGAGGCGGACGGCGTGCAGTAATATGCTGACGACGTGCGCATTCTGAACGCGGCACAAATGCGGGAAGCCGACCGCCGGACCATCGAAGACATCGGCATCCCGTCGCTGGTGCTGATGGAAAACGCGGGTCGCCAGGTGGTCGCGGCGATCGAGGCGGTCCACAGCGACCTGGTCGAGCGCAAGGTCGCCATCCTGTGCGGGCGCGGCAACAACGGCGGCGACGGGTTCGTCGTCGCCCGGACGCTGACTGCAGCGCGGCATCGACGTCTCGGTATTCGTCATCGGCCGCGTCGCCGAGGTTCGCGGCGACGCGCGGATCAACCTCGAGATCCTCGGCCGGCTCGGCCTGACGGTCGTCGAAATCGCCGACAGCCAGGCCTGGGAGCTGCACTTCACCGAGATCAGCGACTGCACGCTCATCATCGACGCGATCTTCGGCACCGGGCTGAACGCGCCGCTGTCGGGCCTGATGGAAACGGTGGTGGCCGACGTCAACGGCGCCGCCATCCCGGTCGTCGCCATCGACCTGCCGTCAGGGCTCGTCTGCCGACACCCACGAGCCGATCGGCGACTCGATTGAAGCAGGCATGACCGTCACGCTGGCGGCGCCGAAGCTGTCCCTCGTGCTGCCGCCCGCCGAAACCCGAGCCGGCGACATCGTCATCGCCGACATCGGCATTCCCGGCGATGTCATCGCCTCGCTCGACGGTCCGCAGGTGCACCTGATGACCCGGGGCGCGATGCGCGAATTGGTCGGCCCGCGGATGCCCGACAGCCACAAGGGCGACTACGGCCGCGTGCTGATCGTCGCGGGCTCGCGCGGGAAGACCGGCGCCGCGCACCTCGCCGCGCTCGGCGCGCTCCGGTCGGGCGCCGGCCTCGTCACGATCGCGACGCCGGCGTGCTGCCTGCCGATCGTCGCGGCGATGACTCCCGAATACATGACCGAGCCGATCGACGAGCGCAGCGACGGTCTCGACGTGTCGGCGGTCGATCGCGTGATCGAGATCGCACGCGACGTGATGGCGATCGGGCCCGGGCTCGGCCAGGCGGCCGGGACGCGCGAGTTCATCCGAACGCTCGTCGATCGCGCGACGATGCCGCTGGTCATTGACGCCGACGGCCTGAATGCGTTCGCCGGCGATCCCGATCGGCTGTCCGGACAGGGAAGGCCGCGACGTGATCATCACGCCGCATCCCGGGGAGATGGCGCGGCTGGTCGGCATGTCCACGGATGAAGTGCAGGCCAGCCGGCTCGAGATCGCGCGGAATTTCGCGGTCGCGCACCACGTCTACGTGGTGCTCAAGGGCCATCGGACCCTCGTGGCAACGCCGGACGGGAAGGTGTTCATCAACCCGACCGGCAACGCCGGCATGGCGACGGGCGGCACCGGCGACGTGCTGACGGGAATGATCGCCGCCTGGCTCGCGCAGCTCCTCGATGCCGAGGCGGCCTGCCAGCTCGCCGTCTACCTGCACGGCATGGCGGGCGATCTCGCCGAGGCTGACGAGGGCGAGGTCGCGATGACCGCCGGCGATCTGGCCGCGCACCTTGGCGACGCGGTCATGGAGCTGACGGCGCGGCGCAAAGTCGTTGAGAAGGGCGGTTCGTGACCATTGCCACTCACTCTGAGGGTGAAACGATTGCCGCTGGCCGCGATCTCGCCGCCCGCGTTCAAGCCGGGCGACGTCGTGCTGCTGACCGGTGATCTCGGGGCGGGGAAGACGGCGTTCGTCCGCGGCCTGGCCGAAGGGCTGGGCATCGACGCCGGTGAGGTCACCAGTCCGACATTTACGCTCATCCAGGAATACTCCGGCGGACGGATGGCCCTCCATCACGTGGACCTCTACCGGTTGAAGCCGATCGAGGTGGACGACCTGGGCCTGGAGGAGTTGACGAGCGACGGCGGCGTCACGGCCATCGAGTGGCCCGACCGGCTGCCGCGTCCGTTCGAAGGAGCGATACAGGTCCGCATCGAGCATGGCCACGACAACCACCGAACGATCCACGTCGACCGCTGAACCGCGCGACTTGCGGTCGATCCGCCCGGTCATCCTCGCCAGCTTCATCGGCACGACGATCGAGTGGTACGACTTCTTCCTGTACGGCACGGCCGCCGCGCTGGTGTTCAACCGGTTGTTCTTTCCGAACGTCGATCCGCTGACCGGCACGCTCTCGTCGTTCGGCACCTTCGCAGTCGGCTTCGTCGCACGACCGATCGGCGGCGATCGTCTTCGGCCACTACGGCGACCGGCTCGGGCGGAAGTCGATGCTCGTCTACTCGCTCGTCATCATGGGCGTGGCCACGTTCCTCATCGGACTCCTGCCGACCTATGACGCCGTCGGCATGTGGGCGCCGGTGCTGCTGGTCGTGCTGCGCTGCGCGCAGGGCATCGGTGTCGGCGGCGAATGGGGCGGAGCGGTGCTGATGGCCGTGGAGCACTCGCCGCACGGCCGGCGCGGGCTGTCCGGGAGCTGGCCGCAGATGGGCGTGCCGGCGGGCCTGTTCCTGTCGACGGTGGTCTTCGCCATCACCAGCACGCAGATGAGCGAGGAGCAGTTCCTCGCCTGGGGATGGCGGCTGCCGTTCCTCGTCAGCGTGGGGCTGGTCGCCGTCGGCATCTTCATCCGGCTGGCGATCATGGAAACGCCGGCGTTCACCAGCCTCACGCAGTCGGGCAAGCGCGAGGAGCGGCCGGTGGTCGCTGCGCTGCGCACCCATCGC
This sequence comes from uncultured Acidobacteriota bacterium, assembly GCA_963825245.1. GTDB lineage: Bacteria > Acidobacteriota > Vicinamibacteria > Vicinamibacterales > CAVVIG01 > CAVREM01. The sequence goes on along the minus strand of CAWGSJ010000001.1, from coordinate 500,324 downwards.
CGAAACCTGCTGCTGGCGATGGGCATGCGCGTCGCCGAGAACGGCCTGTTCTACGTGTACACGGTCTTCGTCCTGAGCTATGGCCCCGCTCAGCTCGGCCTGGCGCGGAACACGATGTTGACGGGCGTGACGCTGGCCGCGCTCGCCGGGCTCTTCGCCATTCCGCTGTACGGCGCGCTCTCGGACCGCATCGGCCGGCGGCCCGTGTACCTCTTCGGCGCGGCGTTTTCGCTGCTGTATGCGCTGCCGTTCTTCCTGCTGCTCGACACGCGATCCGCCGTCGTCGTCTGGGCGGCCATCGTCGTCGGCGTCGCCGTCGGCCACAACGCGATGTACGGACCACAGGCCGCCTACTTCTCGGAACTGTTCGGCGCGAGCGTCCGCTACAGCGGCGCGTCCATCGCCTATCAGTTCGCGTCGGTCGTGTCGGGCGGACTCGCGCCGTTCATCGCGACCGCGCTGCTGGCGTGGAAAGGGAAGGAGGCGGTCGCCGCCTACATGATGATCCTCGCGGCCATCACGCTTGTGTCGACGTATCTGGCGGAGGAGACGTACCGGAACGAGATGTAGGCCCGAGCTTTAGCTCGGGCGCGTCGTGTCGACGCCCGACCTAAAGGTCGGGCCTACTCTGAGCGGTAGTTCGGCGCTTCCTTGGTGATCGCCACGTCGTGCACGTGGCTCTCGCGGAAACCGGCCGGCGTAATCCGGATCAGCTTCGCGTTGCGCTGCAGCTCGGCGATCGTCTCGCATCCGCAGTAGCCCATGCCGGCGCGAAGACCGCCGACCAGCTGATAGATCAGTCCGGCAACGCTGCCCTTGTGGGCCACCCGTCCCTCAATCCCCTCGGGCACGAGCTTCTCGGTGCTGCTCGCCGAATCGAGGTCGAACTCGTCCTGGAAGTAGCGGTCGCGGCTGCCGCGGCGCATCGCGCCGATCGATCCCATGCCGCGGTACTCCTTGAAGCTGCGCCCCTGGTAGAGAATCATTTCGCCCGGGCTTTCGTCCGTCCCGGCGAACAGGTTCCCGATCATCGTCGTCGACGCGCCGACCGCGAGCGCCTTGGTGATGTCGCCCGAGTAGCGGATGCCGCCGTCGGCGATGATCGGCACGTCGTGCGCCTGCGCGGCCCGCGCGCACTCGGTGATCGCGGTGATCATCGGGACGCCGATCCCGGCGACGATGCGCGTCGTGCAGATCGAGCCGGCGCCGATGCCGACCTTTACGGCATCGACCCCCTGATCGATCAGCGCCTTCGTGCCGTCTGCCGTCGCCACGTTGCCGGCCATCAGATTGACCTCGCGCAAAGCGCTGCCGGACTCGCCGCACCATGTCGAGAACGCCCTGGTGATGGCCATGGGCGGTGTCGATCACCAGCACGATCCACGCCGGCAGCGACGAGGGCCTCGGCGCGCTCCATGGTGTCCTTGGCGACTCCGATCGCGGCGCCGCAGCGCAGCCGGCCGAGCGAATCCTTGGAAGCGTTCGGATACTTGACCGCCTTCTGGATGTCCTTGACCGTGATCAGCCCCTTGAGGCGATAGTCGCGGTCGACGACGAGCAGCTTCTCGACCTTGTGCTGGTGCAGGATCTCGCGCGCCGCGTCGAGCGTCGTCCCGACCGGGACGGTGATCAGGTTGTCGCGCGTCATGATGTCGCCGATCGGCCGATCGAGCTTGGTCTCGAAGCGGAGGTCCCGGTTGGTGAGGATGCCGACCAGCCGCCCTTCCTTGCTGCCGTCGTCGGTGATCGGCACGCCCGAGATCCGGTATTTCTTCATCAGCTCGAGCGCTTCGAAGATCCGGTTGGACGGCGACAGCGTGATCGGGTCGACGATCATGCCGCTCTCGGAGCGCTTCACCCGGTCGACTTCGGACGCCTGCTCCTCGATGGACAGGTTCTTGTGAACCACGCCCAGTCCGCCATGCTGCGCCATCGCGATCGCGAGCCGCGACTCGGTGACGGTGTCCATCGCGGCGCTGAGGATCGGCACGTTGAGCCGGATTCGCCGCGTCAGCTGCGTGCTGACGTCGACCTGATAGGGCAGCACCGTTCGAGTGCTGGGGGACGAGCAGCACGTCGTCGAACGTGAGGGCTGTCGCCAGGCCGGCCTCCACCGATGTGAGGTTCAGAGTCTCTGTCTTGACGCTCATAGATAACAAAAGGCCGACGCAAGGTCGGCCTGATCATGGTGTGGACACAGTGGCCCCGTGGCACTTCTTGTACTTTTTCCCGCTGCCGCACGGGCACGGATCGTTTCGACCCACCTTCGGTTCCTCGCGCCTGACCGTTTTCACCGCGGCATCGTCACCGCCGACGCGGGCCGGCTGGCGCCCGCGAGGCGGCGCGAACGGACTCGGCTCGGCCTGCGGCTGTGGCGCTCCCGCGAACGGCGACGGCGCCTCGGCCGACGGATTGTTCATGATCAGCGGTTGACGCGATGGAGCGGTGGACCGCCGTACCGGAACACCCGGTGCACCTTCGACCGGCCGCAGCCCCCACAGGTAGCGCACCGACTCCTCGTCGACGCGCTCCTTCATGGCCTGGAACATCGCGAAGCTTTCCTTCTTGTACTCGACGAGCGGATCGCGCTGGCCGTAGCCGCGCAAGCCGATGCCTTCCTTCAGGTGATCGAGGCTGTAGAGGTGGTCCTTCCACTGCTGGTCGACCAGCTGGAGCATCAAGTCGCGCTCGAGACGCTGCATGACGTCGCGGCCGATCAGCTTCTCCTTGTCGTCGTAGGCGGTCATCGCCTTCGCCCAGATCAGGTCCCTGATCTCGCTCGAGCTGCGGTCGCTGAAATCGAGATCGCTGACGTCAACGGCGAAGACGCGCTCGGCTTCACGCTTGAGCGCGTCGAGGTCCCAATCCTCGGCGTCGTCGGCCTTCGGGTCCGCGTAGGTGTCGACCATCGCGTCGAGGAGGTCCTCGGCGAGCGTCATCAGGTATTCGCGGGTGCCGACCACCTGCTCGTTGTCGTCCTCGTCGCTGAGGCGGATCTGCGCCTCGAGCATCTGACGGCGCAGCGCATAGATGTTCTCGCGCTGCTTGTTCATCACGTCGTCGTACTCGAGCAGGTGCTTGCGGACCGAGAAGTTCTGCGCCTCGACCTGCTTCTGGGCGCGCTCGATGGCGCGCGTCACCATCCCGTGCTCGATCGGCACGCCCTTCTTCCATGCCAAGGCGCTGCATCAGGCCGGAAATGCGGTCCGACCCGAAGATGCGCATCAGGTCGTCCTCGAGCGACAGGTAGAACCGCGACGATCCCGGGTCGCCCTGGCGCCCGGCGCGGCCGCGCAGCTGGTTGTCGATGCGCCGCGCCTCGTGCCGCTCCGTGCCGACGATATGCAGGCCTCCGACGGCGACCACCTCGTCGTGCTCGGCATCGACACTGCTTCTTGAAGTGGTCGAAGATCGCCTCGTAGCGGGCTTTGGGGACGCGGTAGAACGCGTCGAGGTGGAAGAAGTAGACGTTCTGATCGTCGTCGACGAAGCGTTCCTCGCCTTTCGGCAGCCGCTCGGCAATCTCCTCGGCGAGCGCCTGCTGGCGGGCCATGAACTCGGGATTGCCGCCGAGCAGGATGTCGGTGCCGCGGCCAGCCATGTTGGTGGCGATCGTGACCGCGCCTTGGCGCCCCGCCTGCGACGACGATCTCGGCTTCCTGCGCGTGGTACTTGGCGTTCAGCACGACGTGCTTGTCCGAGCCGCCGCCGGTCGTCGTGCCGCGCTTCAGGCCGCGGCGGTCGAGCATCGTCGACAGCTTCTCTGATTTCTCGATCGACACGGTGCCGACCAGCACCGGACGCCCCTTCGCGTGCTCGTCGATGATCTCGGTGACGATCGACTCCCACTTCTCGGGCTCGGTGCGATACACGAGATCGGGGTTCTCGATGCGGGTGAGCGCGGCGGTTGGGCGGGATGACCACGACGTCGAGGTTGTAGATCTTCGCGAACTCCTCGGCCTCGGTATCGGCGGTGCCGGTCATGCCGGAGAGCTTCTTGTACTTGCGGAAGTAGTTCTGGAAGGTGACGGTCGCCAGCGTCTGGTTCTCGCGCTCGATCTTCACCTCTGGATGCGCGCTGTTGTGCTCCTTGGCCTCGACCGCCTGGTGCAGCCCGTCGCTCCAGCGGCGGCCGGGCATCAGGCGGCCGGTGAACTCGTCGACGATCACCACCTGGCCGTCCTTCACCATGTAGTCGACGTCGCGCTTGAAGAGTCACGTGGGCGCGAAGCGCCTGGTCGACGTGGTGCTTCAGGTGCGCGTTCTCGAAGTCGTACAGGTGGCCGCCCGCCAGGTGCGCGCGCAGCATCTGCTCGGCTTTCGCCATGCCGCTCTCGGTGAGCGTGACCGTCTTGTGCTTCTCGTCGATCAGGTAGTCGCCGGTCTCCTCGAGCGCCTCGCGTTCCTCGGCCTTCGCGTCGCCGCGGGTCACCGCGCCGGCCTTCAGCCGCGGGATGATGCGATCGACCTCGTAATAGAGCTCCGTCGACAACTCGGCCGGCCCGGAGATGATGAGCGGCGTCCGCGCCTCGTCGATCAGGATGCTGTCGACCTCGTCGACGATGGCGAAGTGAGTGCCCGCGCTGCACGTAGTGCGCGAGCTCGAACTTCATGTTGTCGCGGAGGTAGTCGAAGCCGTACTCGTTGTTGGTCCCGTAAGTGATGTCGGCGGCGTACGCCTGCTGCCGCTCGGCGTCGTTCATGTCGTGCTGGATGACGCCGACCGACATGCCGAGGAAGCGGTAGATCCGGCCCATCCACTCGGAGTCGCGGCGGGCGAGGTAATCGTTCACCGTGACGACATGGACGCCCTTGCCCTCGAGCGCGTTCAGGTAGGCCGGCAGCGTGGCAACGAGCGTCTTGCCCTCGCCGGTCTTCATCTCGGCGATCATGCCCTTGTGCAGCACGCTGCCGCCGACCAGCTGGACGTCGAAGTGCCGCATGTTCAGCACGCGGCGGCCTGCTTCGCGGACCACCGCGAACGCCTCGGGCAGCAAATCGTCCGAGCGTCTCGCCCCCGCCGATCCGCTCGCGGAATTCGTGGGTCTTCGCGCGGAGCTGGTCGTCGCTCAGCGCCTGGATCGTCGGCTCGAGCGCGTTGATTTCGCCGACGAGCGGGTAAAGACGCTTGAGCTCGCGCTCATTCTGCGTGCCGATGACCTTGGCGAGCAGTTTCTGGATCATCTAGAGAGCGGGTCCTGGCGTGGGTATCCAACGATTGTAGCAGACTCAATCGGGTAATCGAGTAATTGGGTAATCGGGTAATTGATTGAAGGATTGGCAGTTCAATCCCGCAATCGATTACGCAGATTACTAACGCTGTCGCTTCTCGGTCAGGAGCGGCAGCGGGTTGATCAGCTTGCCGTTGGCGAGGACTTCGTAGTGCAGGTGCGCGCCGGTCGACCGGCCGGTCGAGCCGACGAGGCCGATGACGTCGCCGCGCTTCACCGACTGCCCCGGGCGGACGTTGAACTTGCTGAGGTGTCCGTAGCGCGTCGACAGCCCGAAGTCGTGACGGACCACGATCAGATTGCCGTACTCGCCCGTGTACGCCGCCGACTCGACCGTGCCGTTCGCCGTCGCGTAGACCTGCTGGCCCTTCGCCGTCGCGATGTCGAGGCCCTGATGGAAGGCCGCGCTCGCCGGTGAAGGGATCCGGACGGCCGCCGAAGTAGCCGGTGAGCCAGCCGTACGTCGGCCAGATCGAGGGGTGCGCGCCGACCAGCGCTTCCTGGCGTTCGACGTCGCGCCGCACGTAGGTGAGGCGGCCTTCGAGGGCCTGGAGCAGCGTCCGCAGGACGCCGAACGTGTCTTCCGGAGTCGTCAAGGAGCTCGACAGCATGCTCGAGACCGGCGCGTTGGGCTGCGCGGTGCCGCCAGCGGCGCGCGCCTTCACGACGGCGGGCAGCTTCTGGAGCGCGCGCGCCTGAGCGGGATCGAGGGCAGACCGGGCGCCGAGATCGTTGATGACGCTCTCCGAGCGACTGGATCTGCGTGGTGAGCTCGCCGGTCGTTCGCGCGGAAGTTGCCGTTCTCGACTTCCAGGGTGGTCTTGGTCGCGCGCAGCTGCGCGATCTCGGCGACGCGCGCTCCAGCGCGCGCCGAGCCCGATGAGCACCGGCAGCATCAGCACGCCCGTCACGCTCGCAATCGCCGTACGCAGACTGATCGTCAGCCGGCGGACGACGCCGGTGGAGCGATCGGCAATAACTACCGTGTAGCGTCGCGCGAACATAGCCTTTCTACAATGGGCAAAGAACGGACGCGTCGAACGTCGATATGGGAAGCACGTAACCGGCCGGGGGCGAGCCGGTTAAGCGGCCACGACTCTATCACACGACTTTTCGGTAACCCAAGCGTCAACTGCAGACGGCGAACATCGATCGACAAGCTCAGCCGTGAGAATTTGCGCGGCACTGCGCAAGGCAACGGCGCAGAATACCGCGCTGAGGAGATCACATGCGCCGCGTCCTGTCCGCACTCATCGCTGCCACCGCTGCCGCCGTCTGGTTCCAGCCGGCGCACGGACTTGGACGCCCGGGGCTCACGCCGGTCGCGTGTCCGACGCAGACAGTGGGAAATTCCGGAACCGGCGCTTCGACGCGCTGCCAGGCGCGAAAGCGTTCGCGGGGCGTTACGACGGCGGCCTCTATCAAATCGAAATCCCCGAGAAGTGGAACGGCGAGCTGATGCTCAGCGCGCACGGGTTCGTGTCGAACGCCGGCGCGAACGGCTCGCGGCTGCGGCGTCCGGCCGCCGGCGATCCGCCAGCATCTGATCGATCAGGGTTTCGCGTGGGCGGCATCGAGCTACCGCTGCAACGGCTACGTGCCCGGGCATCGGCCTGCTCGACACGATGGCGCTGACCGATCTCTTCACGAAGTTCAACGGCGGCACCGCGCCTCGGCGCGTCTATCTCACCGGCACCTCGATGGGCGGTCACGTCACGCTGCTCGGCATGCACGAGTTCCCGACGTCGTTTGCCGGCGGTCTCGCGATGTGTCCGGCCGGACCGGAGCTGTTCGACTTCTTCACGGCCATCGGCGCGGCCGCCGAAGCGATCACCGGCGTCGCAGCTGAAACAGACGTCGACGTTGCAGCAGGATCTCGCGCAGCATGAACGAGATGCTCGGCACGCCGCCGAACCTGCACCGAGAAGGGACGGCAGCTGGCGAGCGTGCAGATTCACTTGAGCGGCGGACCGCGGCCGTTCGCCGTCGAAGGCCTCGCGTCCGGCGGACGATTCGCCGGCGAACATCAGCCCGGCGCCGCCGCGCTGGCCGGCGGCACCTCGCCGGCCAACCGCGCCGTCGGCACGACGCACCTCCGGTACGCGATCGACGCCGAGCTCGGCCTCTCGACCGATCGGCTCAATCAGTCGATCCGCCGCAAGACGCGCCGATCCCGAGATTCGGCAGGCCAACGGGTCCCTTCGACGAGGTCGTGCCGTTCGACGGCCGGATCGAACGGCCGACGCTGACGATGCACGGCACCGGCGATCTGTTCGTGCCCATCCATCTGCAGCAGATCCTCAACCGCGCCGTGACCGCCGCGGGCCGGCAGGACCTGCTCGTTCAGCGCATCTATCGGATTGCCGGGCCACTGCGGGTTCACCGTGGAGGAGCAGTCCAGGGCGTTCGACGATCTCGTGAAGTGGGTGCGCGAGGGCGCGAAGCCGGCCGGCGACAACGTGCTCGGCGATCTGAAGAACGCCGGCACGACGTTCACGCAGCCGCGCCGGGACGGCGACCCCGGCACCCTGAGCGTGACGGCCGCACACCGCACCCAGCCCTGAACTCGCCACTCCCCGGCAGTGCGCTGGCGGCTGCCAGCGAACGGCCGAAAAGGATCAGGGATGGCCAAGAACATCGTCATCTGTTCAGACGGCACCGGGAACACGTCGATCAAGGGCCGTGGCACCAACGTCTTCAAGCTGTTCGAGGCGATCGACCTCAATGGCCACCGCACCGATCCGACAGCGCGGCCGCAGATCGCCTTTTATGACGACGGCGTCGGGACCTCGAACTTCAAGCTGTGGAAGATCGTCACCGGAGCGTTCGGTCTGGGCCTGAGCCGGAATGTCCGGCAACTGTATAAAGAGCTGGTCCGTGTCTACGACGGCGGGTCCGATCCGGATCAGATCTTCCTGTTCGGCTTCAGCCGCGGAGCGTTCACGATCCGCACCTTGGCGGGATTGATCGCCAACCAGGGCATCCTGCCACGCCAGCCCGACGACGATCCGCTGACACTCGATCGGCGGATCAAGCAGGCGTACAAAGCCTACCGCCGCTGTTATCGGCCGTGGCTGTGGCGGCAGTGGCCGTGGAGCAAGCTCTTTCCGGTCCCCGATCGCGCACAGGCCCGCAACACGCCGCGCATCCGTCTTGTCGGCGTATGGGACACCGTGGACGCCGTCGGGCTGCCGTTTCATATCGGCGACTTCTGGAACAGGGTCGTCTACCAGTTCAAGTTCGAGAGCCGGGATCTCTCGACCATCGTCGACCAGGCGTGCCACGCGCTATCGATCGACGACGACCGCGCAGAGTTCGCGCCAGTCCTGTGGAACGAGACGAACAGTGGCGGCCGCATCGAGCAGGTCTGGTTCTCCGGCGTCCACTCGAATGTTGGCGGTGGGTATCCGAAGCAGGGCATGTCGCTGGTCGCGCTGGACTGGATGATGGAGAAGGCGGATCACGCAGGGCTCCGGTTCCTGGCTGCGGATCGGGAATCGTACCGGGCGCATGCCAACGTCGACGACAAGCTGTACGACCCCCGTGCCGGGCTCGGGATCTTCTACCGCTGGAAACCCCGCGACATCGCTCATCTTTGCCGGCAGGCGGGGATCAACAATCCGGCGATCCACGTGAGCGTGCTCGAGCGTGTCGCGCACGGCACCGAAGACTATGTTCCCGGCAACATTCCCGACACTGCGCAGGTCTGGCCGACGCCGCAGGCCGACGCGACGGCAAATGCGTTCATGGCGACGCGCGCCGCTGCGCTCGGCGCGGTCCTCGGGGCATCGCGGCCCAACATGCTTCCCGACGTGCGCGGGGCGATCCGGGCAGGCCTCGCATCCTACTACCTGTATCTCGCGTCCTGCGTAGCTGCGGCGCTGTTCGTGATCACCGGCGGAGACCTGATCGCGGTGAGAACGGACCCGTTAGGGACCATCTCGAATGCCGGATCGCTCATCGGAGCGGTGATGTCGCTGGATTTCTCCGCCTTGTCGGACGCGGCTCATGGCCCGATCGAGCACCCGCGAACATGGGGCGGCCTGACCGTGGCGTTCCTGTTTTCTCTCCTGCTGTCGCTGCAGGCCGACCATCGAATGTCAGTAAAATTTGCTCGTTTCTGGCAGCGGCAGCAGCAGTTGCTCCGCGAGGCGCTCAAGGCAAACCGTAAATCTGAGGTCTGAAGCCTGAATGCATCTTTCAGACTTCAGCGTTCACACTTCAGACTTCACTGAGTCCTGAACTGCAGCGCCTCTGCCACGTGGTCGGCCGTGATGTCGTCCGCCGCCTGCCAGATCGGCGATCGTTCGTGCGACCTTGCGGATCCGATCGTAGCCGCGCGCGCTGAGCGCCAGTTTCTGAACCGCTGCGCCCAGCAGCCGCAGGCCTGCACGGTCCAGGCGGCAGTGGCGCGCCATCAGCGCTGGCGAGAGGCTGGCGTTGGCGCGGACGCCGTGCCCTCGTAGCGGAGTTGCTGGCGCGCACGCGCGTCGACGACGCGGGCGCGGACCGCGGCCGAGGCTCGCCGCGGTGCCGCTTCGCCGAGGACGTCGGGCGGGACAGCCGGCACGTCGACGCGTCAGATCGAAGCGATCGCGCAGCGGTCCGGACAGCCGGCCCTGGTAGCGCGCGACCTGCTGCGGCGTGCAGCGGCACTCGCGCCGCGGCATCGCCGGCAAAGCCGCACGGACACGGATTCATCGCGCCGACCAGCACGAAGCGGGCAGGGAAGACGGCCGTGCGCGCCGCGCGCGCGATCGTGACGCGCCCCTCTTCGAGCGGCTGGCGCAGCACCTCGAGCACGTGCCGGCTGAACTCCGGCATCTCGTCGAGGAAGAGCACGCCGTGATGGGCGAGGCTGACCTCGCCGGGCCGCGGCTGCGATCCGCCGCCGACGAGCGCCGCGTTCGAGATCGTGTGGTGCGGCGCGCGAAACGGACGCTCGGCGACGAGCCCCGCGTCCGGCGGCAGCAGACCGGCCACCGAATGCACGGCGGTGACCTCCAGCGCCTCGTCGAAGGTCAGCGGCGGCAGGATCCCGGGCAGCCGCCGCGCCATCATCGTCTTGCCGGCACCGGGCGGACCGACCAGCAGCAGGTTGTGGCCGCCGGCGCAGGCGATCTCGAGCGCGCGGCGCGCGAGGAGCTGGCCGCGGACGTCGGCGAGATCGGCGCGCATCTCGCGGCGGCAGGCGGACGTGCCGGCACCACGGCGGCCGCCGGCGACGGATGGTTCAGCGCCTCGACCGCCTCGGCGAGCGACGACACCGGCAGGACCTCGAGCCCCTCGACGACGGCCGCCTCGCTGGCGTTGGCGCGGGGCAGCAGCACGCCCGGCACGCCCTCGCGCCGCGCCGCGGCCGCAATCGGCAGCACGCCGCGCGCCGGCTGAATCGACGCCGTCGAGCGAGAGCTCGCCGAGCACGACGACGTCGTGGATCTCGCGGCGCTCGACGACGCCCTGCGCGGCGAGGATGCCGAGCGCGATCGGCAGGTCGAACGCCGAGCCGGCCTTGCGCACGTCGGCCGGCGCCAGGTTGACCGTGATGCGATGCGGCGGAAACTCGAAGCCGGAGTTCCGGATCGCGCTCCTGACGCGGTCGCGGCTCTCGCGGACGCTCGCGTCGGGCAGCCCGACCATCGTGAAGCAGGGCAGGCCGAACGAGACGTCGACTTCGACGTGGACGGGGCAGGCGTCGATCCCGAAGAGGGCGGCGGTCCGGAGGCAGGCGAGCACATGCGGACCGGCTGCAAGACGGCGGCCCGGACGGCGGCCGGCTCTAGTGTTTTCAACGACGTTGACGCGGAAATGCGCGCCTGGCGAGCGATTGCAGATTCTGCCAGGCCTCAGTTCGAGCGCGCGGTGTAGATCGTCAGGCGCTCGCCGGCGTTGATGCGCGAGCCGGCGATGCCGTTCCAGGTCTGCAGCGACGAGACGCTGGTCCGGAACACGCGGGCGATCGAGGCCAGCGTGTCGCCGCGCTTGACCTGGTAGAGGACCTTGACGCGGTCGGTCGGACCGGAGCTCCACCGCCGGCACCACCGCGTCGACCGCGGCGAGCGGTCCGCGAGTCGGCGACCGGCGCCGGCCGATCGGTGCGGGCGGCCATCAGCACCGTCGGCTCGTGCGGCACGATCAGCTTCTGGCCGGCGGCGATCCGCGCGTTCGTCTTCAGGTAGTTCGCCTCGGCCAGATCCGTCCGGCTGACGCCGCAGCTTCCGGGCGATCGTCGCCAGCGTCTCGCCCTTCTTCACGGTGTACCAGTTGAGCGACGCCAGCTCCGTCGTCGCCGCGTCTTCGAGCTGCGCCGTTGACGAGCGTCGGCCGTGCCCGTCGGGCACCTTCAGCTCGTACGCCTCGTCGCGGACCGGCGTCGTCCAGCGGCGCAGCTCGGGGTTGAGCGCCTGGATCTCGTCGATGGTCGTGTCGGTCCACTCGGCGACGCGGCGCAGGTCGACCGGCTTCGGCAGCGTCACGGTGTCGTACGTGAGCGGCGGCTCGGCCTCGAACTCGAAGCCGTACTGCGCGGGGTTCCGGGCGATGACGATCGCCGCGAGAATCATCGGCACGTAGTCGCGCGTCTCGCGGGGCAGCAGATTCGCGGCTTCGCGGCGAGCGTCCAGAAGTCGTCGGTGCTGGCTCCGCTTGCAGCGCCCGCTGCACGCGGCCGGGGCCGCCGTTGTACGACGCCAGCGCCAGGTGCCAGTCGCCGTCGAACATCTTGGCGAGCGTGTTCAGGTACTTCGCCGCGGCGACCGTCGCCTTCTCGGGATCCGAGCGCTCGTCGATGTACCAGTCCTGCCGCAGGCCGTTCTCGACGCCCGGTGCCGCGCATGAACTGCCAGACGCCCTTGGCCTTGGCGCGCGACAGCGCATTCGGCTTGAACGCGCTCTCGACGAGCGGAATGTAGGCCAGGTCGAGCGGCAGGCCTTCGGCGCGGAAGACGTCCTGAATCATCGGCAGGTACTTGCTGCCGCGCTCCAGCCCTTCCTGCGAGGAAGTCGTGCAGCCGGCCCTGGAACAGCTGCGATGAACGACAGCACGCGCGGGTTGAGCGGGATCGGGATGTCGTGAACGACCGGGTCGGTCTGGACCGCTTCCTCGACCTCCGGGCTGGCCGGCGGCGGCGTCAGCGTCGCCGACATCGCCAGCAGCTCGTCGATCGACGCCGGCTCGTACTTCTTCTCGGTGAAGCCGTCGCCGTCGGCGAGCGCCTTCACCTCGTAGGCGCTGATGCGATCGACCAGCCGATCGAAATGCTCGCGGATGCGCGGCTCGGTCCGGCCGCCGTACGGCGATTCGAGCAGGACGTTCACGGCCTTGTCGAACTCGAGGCGCGCCCCCTCGACGTGGCCGAGCTCGAGCTCCCGCTGGCCGGCCTTGAAATGCTGGTCCGAGCAGCGCGATCAGCGTCGACGACCGGATCTTCGGGCGGCGGCGGGCGGAACAGGCTGCGACCGGCAGCGGCTCCGGGGCTGGCGCGGGCGGCGGCGCGACCGAGGCGCTGCCGGACGGCGCCTGCCGCAGGCGATCGAGAGACTGAAGAGGGCGAAGCAGAGCGCGAGCGAGTTGTCCGAGCGAAATCGAACGTCGAACCATCCGGGCGCTCCGCGATGATCGTCCGGCGGGCCAACGGAGCCGACCGAGCATCGTAAGTCGCCCCCCTGAGGGGGCCTCGAGGTTGACGCGGAGGGCTGGGGCCCCCGCCAGGGTCCGGAGAGCGACGCTCTCCAACGTGCTACGGCTGAGGCATCCTAACAGGTCCGACGCTGCGAAGGTCAACGGTAAGTCCAATTGGCTCAGCAGTAACGAGAATTTGTGCAACGGACGTTACCCGCGCTACGGGCGCGATCGTGAAGACGCTGTGCTGCTCGCCCAGGTCGCGCGCCGCGGGTGTCACGATCGCGCGCTCGGAGATCACAAGCGTCCGGCCCGCCGCCAGAGCCGCCCGGACGTCGTCCTCGCAGACGAAGTCGAGGGGTGACGCTCGACGGGACGCAGCGGCGGCAGCGGCCAGTGGTCGGGGCCGCCAGGCATCGGCTTGCCCGGGTCCCGAGGCTTCCGGCCTGATAGCCGCGCGAGCCCAGGAAGCTGTCGATTCGCCGGGTCAGCGCGTCCGCGGTGACTGCCGGCCGGACTGGCGGCCGCGACTGGCGCCGGCGGCCTTCTCGAACCGGCTCGGCGGCCGGCGTCAATTCGTACGCCAGACGCTTGATGTTCAGCAGATGGCGCGGCGAGATGTTGTCGGACGTGATGTTCCCGCCGTAGCCGCCGCAGCCCGAGCGTCATCGCCGGGTCGAGGCCGGTCGTCAGGCCGATCGAGCCGTGCGTCGTCGGCGTGTTGACGACGATCCGGAACGCCGGCTTCTTGAGGCCGAACTCCAGGATCACCTGCTCGTTCTGCGAGTGGATGGACATCGTGTGGCCCATCCCGCCGTAGCGCAGGATCTGCTTGCAGCGCTCGCAGCCCTCCCGCCAGTCCCTCACGACGTAGAAGGAGAGGACCGGGCAGAGCTTCTCGATCGACAGCGGGATAGTCGCGGCCGACGCCGTCGAGCGGCGCGATCAGCACGCGCGTGTCGGCCGGCACGGTGATGCCGCATTTCTCGGCGATGACGTGTCGCGGACTTGCCGACGAGCGCCGGGTTGGGCAGCCGCTGCGGCGTCACGAGCACGCGCGCGACGGCGTCCATCTCGGCCTTCGACATGAAGTAGCCGCCCTGCGCCTCGAACTCGCGCCGCACGGCGTCGGCGATCGCCTCGTCGACGACGACCGAGTTCTCGGACGAGCAGAGCACGCCGTTGTCGAACGTCTTGCCGGTGACGATGTCGCGCACGGCCTTCCGGACGTCCGCGGTGCGCTCGATGTACGCCGGCGCGTTGCCGGGGCCGACGCCGTAGGCCGGCTTGCCGGCGCTGTACGCCGCGCGGACGAGTCCCATGCCGCCGGTCGCCAGAATCACCGCGACGTCGCGGTGCTTCATCAGCTCCTGCGTGCCTTCGAGCGTCACCGTCGTCATCCAGTTGATCGCGCCGGCGGGCGCGCCGGCGCGCCGCGCCGCCTCCTCCATCACCTCGGCGACGCGCGTGATGCACTTGACCGCCGACGGGTGCGGGCTCAGGACGATCGCGCAGCGCGCCTTGAGCGAGATCAGGATCTTGTAGATGGCCGTCGACGTCGGATTGGTCGACGGCACGACCGCGGCGACGACGCCGAACGGCTCGGCAATCTCGATGACGCGGCGGTCCTCGTGACGCGCGATGACGCCGACGGTCTTCATCGGCCGGATGAAGTTGTAGACCTTCTGCGAGCAGAACAGGTTCTTCTGGACCTTGTCGGCGACGACGCCGTAGCCGGTCTCCTCGACGGCGAGGCGCGCGAAGGCCTCGGCCTGCGGCGTGGCGGCGGCGGCCATGGCGTCGACGATGGCGTCGATCGCGCTCCTGGCTGAACTCGGCGAGCTCGAGCCAGGCCTGCTTCGCGCGGCGGGCGAGCGCGCGCGCTTCGGCGATCGAGGCGAGGTCGCGATCGGTTTGAGGCGGCGGCGTCGCGATCAGGCTCCGCCATGCAGGAGCGTCAGGCTAGCCCTTGGGAAGGATCCGTTCGACTTCGGTGTGCGGCCGGGGGATGACGTGCACCGAGACGAGCTCGCCGACGCGCCGGGCGGCGGCGGCGCCGGCGTCGGTCGCGGCCTTCACGGCGCCGACGTCGCCGCGAACCATGACGGTCACGTAGCCGGCGCCGATGTATTCCTTGCCGATGAGGGTCACGTTGGCGGCCTTCACCATGGCGTCG
This sequence comes from uncultured Acidobacteriota bacterium, assembly GCA_963825245.1. GTDB lineage: Bacteria > Acidobacteriota > Vicinamibacteria > Vicinamibacterales > CAVVIG01 > CAVREM01. The sequence continues at coordinate 485,296 of CAWGSJ010000001.1, read as the reverse complement.
GCGGCCTCGATCGATCCGATGAGCCCCTTGGTCTCGACGAGGCCGAGCGCTTCCTGATCGCTCCATCGGCGCGAAACTGTAGCATAGCCGTCGATTGCGCGCCCTTCTGAAATCCGGTACGCATTCGCCGCCGTGCACAACCGCACGGCATCACTCACGCGTTCGCTCTGCTCGTGTGCGTCGCCGCGATTGCGCGTCGGCCTGCGGTGGAGCGCGAGGAAGCCGGCGCCGCCGGTCGCGACGCCGACCGTCACGCTGAACCACGCGCAGGCGCCGGCCGGCAGTCCGCTGGACATCACCTACAAGTTCGTCGTCGCCGACGACGCGAAGTTCGACCGAGGACTACCGGGTGTTCGTCCACGTCGTCGACGCCGACGAAGAGCTGATGTGGGACGACGACCACGATCCGCCGACGCCGACCACGCCAGTGGAAGCCGGGGCAGACCGATCGAGTACACGCGGACGATCTTCGTGCCGGTGTTTCCGTACGTCGGCGAGGCGACGATCCAGATCGGGCTGCACTCGAAGTCCGACGGCCACCGCCTGACGCTCGCCGGCGACGCACGTCGGCCAGCAGTGCGTACCGCGTGGCCCGCGTCCAGCTGCTGCCGCAGACCGACAACCTGTTCACCGTCTTCAAGGACGGCTGGCATCAGGCCGAGGTGGCCGGCGACAACGCGACGATCGAGTGGCAGTGGACGAAGAAGGAGGCGACGCTCGCCTTCAAGAACCCGAAGAAGGACGCGATCTTCTTTCTCGACGTCGACAGCCCCGGCGGCGAGTTCCACGGGCCGCAGCAGGTGCAGGTCGTGGTGAACGGCCAGGCGGTCGACGAGTTCACGCTCGGCGTCGGACGAGCGCTCGCTGCGGAAGAGTCAGGCTGCAAGGCGCGCAGATGGGCGACAGCGAGATGGCCGAGCTCCAGATTCGCGTGGACAAGACGTGGACGCCCGGCCCAGGTGCCGGAGGCGCGCAGCAAGGACCCGCGCGAGCTGGGCGTCCGGGTGTTTCACGCCTTCGTCGATCCGCGGTAAGCGGACGTCCCGGCCTTTCGCGGCGCTTCACGGTCTAACGTTCCGAGGGACATCGACGCGTCGGAGTTGCTATAATTTCAGGCGAATAATGGAGTTCCGCTGCCGCCTCGCGTCCCCGAGCGGTGAAATCGTCGAGGGCATCTACGCGGCCGAGAACGAAGCACGGCTGCGCCACGAGCTCGAGGAGAAGGGCCTCTACGTCCTGTCGCTGCAGCCGAAAGGCGCCGTCGGCGGGCTGTCGCTGCAGCTTGGCCCAGTCGCGGCGGATTCCGACCAGCGAATTCCTCGTCTTCAACCAGGAACTGGCCACGCTGCTCAAGGCCGGCATGCCGCTCGTGCAGTCGCTCGACCTGCTGAGACGCCGGGTCGAGTCGCCGGTCTTCCGCGGCGTGCTGGACGACGTGCACGAACGCGTCCGCGTCGGGCACCGCGCTGTCGGACGCGTTCGCCGCGCACGCGCGCGCTGATTCCGAGCGTCTACACCGCGTCGCTGCTGGCCGGCGAGCGGAGCGGCAGCCTCGACAGCGGTGCTGCGGCGCTTCGTCGAGTACTCGAAGATCATCGCGACGGTGAAGCGCAAGACGATGTCCGCGCTCATCTATCCGGTCATCCTGATCTCGCTCGCGCTCGTTCTGGTCGCGATCATCGTGCTGAAGGTCGTGCCGGCCTTCACCGATTTCTACGCCAGCTTCGGCGCCGAGCTGCCGCTGATCACGCGGATCATCGTGCGCATCTCGACGGTGCTGCGCCAGCAGCTGCTGTTCTGTCGTCATCGCCGTGACGGCGGCGGTCGCGGCGTTCGTGTTCTGGCTGCGGCAGCCGGGCCAGATGGCGCGGTTCGATCACCTCATCCTGCGCGTGCCGGTGGTCGGCGAGATCGCCGCGCAAGTTCGCGACGTCGCAGATGGCGCGCACGCTGGCGACGCTGCTCGGCGGCGGCCTGCCGCTCGTCAACGCGCTCGACATCGCCGCCCGATCGGTCGGCAACCAGTACATCGCCGGCCAGCTCGAGGTCGTGACGGCGCGCGTCCGCGAAGGGCAGTCGTTCGCGGCGGCGCTCGAAGCGCGGCGGCGTCTTTCCGGATGTCGCCGTCAAGATGGCCGAAGTCGGCGAGTCGACCGGCGCGCTGCAGGACATGCTGAACACCGTCGCCGACTTCTACGACGAGGAGATCTCGACCAACATGGAGCGGTTCGTCACGCTCATCGAGCCGCTGCTGCTCGTCATCATGGGCATCGTCATCGCCGGGCTGCTGCTGGCGCTCTACATGCCGCTCTTCCAGCTGAGCTCGGTGCTGACGACATCCTGATGGCTGATAGAGACGCGACCGTTCCGCTCCACGCCGACGTCCGAGATCGGCGCCGGCGACCGCGTCGCCGAACTCGAGCAGGCACGCCGGCTGGCCGAGCGCTATCGGCTCGAGTTCGTCGACATGGACACGTTCCGGATCGACCACGAGCTGTTCCGGTCGATTCCGGCCGATCTGATGCTGCGCTACGGCTTCGTCCCGTACCGCCGCGAGGGCCCGGACGGCCGATCCTGAAGATCGTCGTCTCCGACCCGACGCGACCTGCCGATGATCGACGAGCTGGCGTCCTGCTGGCGACGCCGATCAAGGTGGCGGTCGGCCCGCGCTCGGCGATCGAGTCGATCCTCAAGAAGAGCGAGAGCTCGCAGCGCGTGCTCGAGGAGGCGACCGAGAGCTTCCAGCTGCAGCTGCTGAAGGAAGACGAGAACGGCGAGGACAGCCTGACCGTCGAGCGGCTGACGAGCGACATCAGCCCGGTCATCCGGCTGGTCGACTCGACGATCTACACCGCCATCCAGCGGCGGGCGAGCGACATCCACATCGAGACGCAGGACGATGCGGTGCACGTCAAGTACCGGATCGACGGCGTGCTGCAGCCGGCGATGCGGCCGATCGCCAAGCAGTTCCACAGCTCGATCATCTCGCGCATCAAGGTCATGGCCGAGCTCGACATCGCCGAGAAGCGCGTCCCGCAGGACGGCCGCTTCAAGCTGCGGATGCCGGGCAAGACGATCGACTTCCGCGTCTCGATCATGCCGAGCGTCCACGGCGAGGACGCGGTCATCCGCATCCTCGACAAGGAGTCGATCAGCGAGCAGTTCACCGAGCTGCGGCTCGACATCCTCGGGTTCCCGGAGGCCGAGCTGAAGCGGTTCCGCAAGTACATCGCCGAGCCGTACGGCATGGTGCTCGTGACCGGGCCGACCGGCAGCGGCAAGACGACGACGCTCTATGCGGCGCTCTCGGAGATCAAGTCGATCGAAGACAAGATCGTCACGATCGAGGACCCGGTCGAGTACCAGCTGACGCGGCATCACGCAGATTCCGATCAACGAGAAGAAAGGGCTGACCTTCGCGCGCGGCCTGCGCTCGATCCTGCGCCACGATCCCGACAAGATCATGGTCGGCGAGATCCGCGACAACGAAACGGCGCAGATCGCCATCAACTCGGCGCTGACCGGCCACCTGGTGTTCACGACCGTCCACGCCAACAACGTGCTCGACGTGCTCGGCCGCTTCCTCAACATGGGCGTCGAGGCGTACCAGTTCGTCTCGGCGCTGAACTGCGTGCTGGCGCAGCGGCTGGTGCGCGATCATCTGCACGCACTGCAAGCGGCCGGTCGGCGTGTCCGCGGCAGCTGCTCGAGGAATCGGGCCTCGATCCGGCGCTCGAGCACACGCACACCTTCTACGAGGGCGTCGGCTGCATCGAGTGCAACGGCACCGGCTACAAGGGCCGGATGGCGATCTGCGAACTGCTCGACCTGACCGATCGCATCCGCGAGATGATTCTCGAGAAGCGGCCGACGTCCGAGATCAAGAAGGCGGCGCGCGAAGAGGGCATGCGGTTCCTGCGCGAGTCGGCCGTCGAGCGCGTCCTCGAGGGCGTGACGACGCTGCGCGAGATCAACAAGGTGACGTTCGTCGAATGAGCCGCTGGTCCTTCGACCTCACCGACGCGCCGCCGCCGACGCGGCCGTCGAGATCGCCGCGCGCCGCGTGTCGGCCGCGGCGATCGGCGCGCGCGGGGCGGGCGGCCGGTCGTCAGCGCTACGCGGTCGAGCCGCTGCCGGAGGGAGCGGTCGTCGCCGTCGCTGACCGGCGCAGAACATCCGCGATCGCGCGCTGGTCGACGGCGCGCGTCGGCGCGCGTGCTCGACAGCATCGGCCGGCCGACGCGCGTCGGGCTCGTCGTGCCGGATCCGGTCGCCAAGGTGTCGCTGGTGCGGTTCGAGCAGGTGCCGGCGCGCGCGCAGGACCTCGACCAGCTGATCCGCTGGCAGGTGCGGAAGGCCGCGCCGTTCCCGATCGAGGACGCGCAGGTCAGTTTCACGCGAGGCGGGCGCCGTGCCCGGCGGCCAGGAGTTCCTGGTCGCGGTCGCGCGGCGCGAGATCGTCGCCGAGTACGAAGGGCTGCTCGCCGCGGCGGCGCGCATGCCGGCGTCGTCGACCTCTCGACGTTCAACGTCGTCAACGCGGTGCTGGTGAGTTCCGGCGCGCCGGCGACCGAGCGACTGGCTGCTCGTCAACGTCGGCGCCCCCGATCTGGCGTCGATTGCCATCCTGCGCGGCCCGCAGATCATCTTCTTCCGGACGCGCGGCGCGGACGCCGACGGGACGCTCGCCGATCTCGTCCATCAGACGGCGATGTACTACGAGGATCGCCTGCAGGGCGGCGGCTTCAGCGCGGGCCGTCATCTGCGGCGACTCCAGCGACGACGTCAGGCGCGAGCCTCGAGCAGCGGCTCGGCGCTGGCGACGTCGGAAGCGTCGATGTCCGGACCGCCGCGGCGCTGACCGATCGCATCACCGCGGCGCCGGCGCTGCTCGACGCGCTCGCGCCGCTCGTCGGGCTGCTGCTGCGCGACGGGGAGAAGGCGCGTGATTCGCGGCAACCTGGCGACGCGCCCGTTCTACAACGAGCCGGCCGTCCACCTCGTGGCTGTTCGTCGCGGCCGTGGTGGTCGTGCGTGGCGACGCTGTTCAACGTCGTCCAGATGCTGCGCTACTCCAGGAGCGACACCGAGCTGGCGCGCGCAGGCCGTCGAACGACGAAGCCCGGGCCGCGGAGCTCCGCGCCGAGGCGGCGCGGCTGCGCGCCAGCGTCGACGCGAAGCAGATCGAACGCGCGTCGCTCGAGGCGCAGCAGGCGAACGAGCTGATCGATCGCCGGACGTTCTCCTGGACGGCGCTGTTCAACGAGTTCGAAGCGACGCTGCCGCCCAACGTCCGCATCACGTCGTTCCGGCCGCGCATCGAGCCCAAGCGCGGCAACGTCGTCACCATCTACGCTCGTCGCGCGCGGCGTGGACGACGTGCAGCAGTTCATGGATAACCTGGACAAGACCGGGACGTTTCCCGAGATCGTGCTTCCGCCGTCGGAGCGCACGAACGAGAGCGGACCAGTCGAAACGACGATCGAGATCGTCTATGCCCCCAAGCGGCCGCAAGCGCCGGCCACGCCGCGGCTGCCGGAACCCGGAGGAAGGCGGCACAGTGACAACCCTGACCCGGCGGATCTTCACCGAGAAGCGCCGCCTCGATCCTGCCGGTCGGTGATCGCCATCGTGGCGAACGTGCTGCTGTACGCCCTCGTCGTGTATCCGCTCGCCGTGCGGTCCGCCGGCGCCGCCGACCGCGCCGCCGCCGCGGCGCAGCAGCGCATCGCGGCCGAGCGCGAGCTGCAGGTCGCGCGAGGGCTGATCGCCGGCAAGGCGCAGGCGGAGGAGGAGCTGAACGCGTTCTACAAGAAGGTGCTGCCAGCCAACGTCTCGACCGCCCGCAGCCTGACCTACGTGCCGGTCATCGAGATCGCGCGCCGCAATGACGTCAATTACGTGAGCCGCGCTACGAGGATCCCGAGGAGCTGCACCCCGAGGACAACCGCAGGCTCGGCGTCTCCCTGAAGCGTCTCACGACCCGCGTCGTGCTCCAGGGCGACTACGAGAGCATCCGCGCGTTCATCTACGAGCTCGAACAGGCGCCGCAGTTCGTCGTGATCGATCAGGTCACGCTGCTCGAAGCGGAAGAAGGGGAGCCGGTGACGCTGACGGTGACCCTGTCGACGTTCTATCGGGAGGCGAATGCAGCCTGACCGCCGCCGGCAGATCGTGCTGGCGGTGCTCGTCGTCCTGCTGGCCTTCGTGCTCGTACCGCGCCTGGCCGCGGACGGCTGCACCACGCTCCAGCCACGTCTAATCCAGAAGCATGGCGCGCGCGGGGCAGACGACGGAGGTGACTGCACCTGACGTGAAGCTCGAGGCGCTCGAGGCTGAACGGGCGAAGCCGGAAGGGATCGATGCGCAACCTGTTCCGGTTCGGCCGTGCCCCCGCGGCGCCCGCTCCGGCGGCGCCGCCGGTCGCGGTCGAGCCGGCGCGGCCAACCGGCCCGACGACGCCGGCGGCGCCGACGATTCCGCCGATCCCGCTGAAATTCGTCGGCACGATGAAGGTCGGCGGCAGAATGATGGCCGTATTGAGCGATGGCAGCGGCCGCAGCGAAGTCCCGTGTACGGGTTCGAAGGCGACACCATCCTGGGGCAGTACCGCCTCGTCCGCGTGAGCGCCGAGTCGATCGAGATGACCTATCTCGACGGCCGCGGACGACAGACGATTCGGTTTTCAGGATCGTGAGAGGAGCGACGTGACGAGACGCCTCACACCAATCTGCCTGATCCTCGCGCGTGGCGATCGCCGCCGGCGGGTGCGCTGCCAGCCGCGCCTACCGCCAGGGCAACGACGCCATGCGCATGGGCCAGGCCGACCAGGCCGTGGCCTACTACCGCGTCGCGGTCCAGGAGGATCCCGACAACCCGTCGTACAAGATCGCGCTCGAGCGCGCCATGGTCACCGCGTCGCGCGAGCACCTCGATCGCGCGCAGAAGTTCGAAGCAGCAGGACCAGCTCGACGCCGCCCGCAGCGAATACCGGCTGGCCGCCGAGTACGATCCGAGCAACCAGACCGCCGCCGCCAAGGTGACGAGCCTCGAACAGCAGATCCGGGCGCGCAACGAGGCCGCGCGGCCGCCATCGCCGATCGACGCGCTGCGGGCGCAGGCGCGCGCCGCCGCGCAGCCTCCGGTCCTGAACCCGTGACCGACGTCGTCGATCTGCGATTCGCGACGAACACCAACCTGCGCGACATCCTGTCGTTTCTCGCCGATCAAAGCGGCATCAGCATCGTCTACGACCGCGACGCGCTGAACGCCATGGGCAACCAGGCGACGAGCGCCGACCTGCGCGGCGTGACCGTCGAGGAGGCGCTGCGCCAGCTGCTGACCTACAACGGCTTCACCTACAAGATGCTGAGCGAGCGGTCGATCCTGATCTTCCAGGACAACGCGCAAAAGCACGCGCAGTACGACGATCAGGTCGTCCAGACGTTCTATCTGTCGCATGCCGACGCCACCGAGCTGAGCCAGTTGATCAGCTCGGTGATGCGCGTGCCCGGGATGGCGGTCATCCCGATGATCCAGCCGAACAAGACCGGCAACACGCTGATCGTCCGTGGCACGCGCGCCGGTCGTCGAGATCATCGAGCGGCTCGTCGCCCAGAACGACAAGCCGAAGGCGGAGATCGTCTTCGACATCGAGATCCTCGAGGTCGATCGCAATCGCGTGAAGAACTACGGGTTGAACCTGTCCGAGTACGCCGTCGGCATGATCTTCTCGCCCGAAACGTCCCCGAACGCATGACCGTCGGTGCCGGGAACCGGGCACGGGACGCCCGGGAACGGCAACACCACAAACACGAACACCGGGCGATCGACCGGGCCGAGTGCGATTGTGCCGCCGCCGATCTTCAACCTGAACACGATTTCACGAGGCATTTCAGACGGCCGACTGGTATCTGGCGGTGCCGACGGCGATCGTCCGCTTCCTGGAATCGGACACCAACACGAAGATCGTCGCCAAGCCGCAGCTGCGCGGAACCGAAGGCGCGAAGCTGACGCATGAACCTCGGCAGCGAGGTGCCGGTCATCACGACGAGCTACACGCCGATCGCGACCGGCGGCGCGGGCGTCAACCCGCTCAACTCGGTGCAGTACCGGCCGGTCGGCATCAACGTCGACATCCTGCCGCGGTTCTCGCTCGAGGGCGACATCCTGATCGAGATGACGCTCGAGAGCAGCGCGCTCGGCGCGAACGTCTCGGTGGGCGGCACCGACTATCCGACGTTCGCATCGCGCCGCGTCACCACCAAGCTGCGCCTTCGCGACGGCGAAGCGAACCTGCTGGCCGGCCTGCTGCGCGAGGACGAACGCAAGTCGTTGAGCGGCTTTCCCGGCGCGATCCACGTGCCGATCCTGAAGCAGCTGTTCTCGAACAACGACGAGACGATCCAGCAGACCGACATCGTGATGCTCCTGACGCCGCACATCATCCGGACGCCGGGCATCACCGCCGACGATCTGCAGCCGGTCTACATCGGCACGCAGGCGAACATCGGACTCGGCGGTCCGCCGCCGATCATCTCGCTGCCCGGGCGACCAGCCGGCGGCTGGGGCCGCGCGCCGCACCCGCGCCGGCGCCGCGACGCGTCCCGTCGCGGCGCCGCCTGGGGCGCCGCCCGCCGGGCAGCCGGGATTGCCGCCGGGCGTGACGGTTCCGCCGGGGACCACTCCCGTGCCCGGGACGATCGCCGCACCGCCGGCGCAGCCGGCGCCCGCGGCGGCGCCGCCGCCCGAACCGCAAACGCAGCCTCCGGCGCCCGCGCCGGCGACCACTCCGCCACCTCCCGCGCCACCGCCAACGACCGCGGCGCCGGCGACCGTGCCGCCCGAACCGGTGACGACGCAAGGGTTCGGGGCGGCGCAGAGTCTCCTGTCGCCACCGCCCACGTTCCGTGTCGGCGGCGGTCCGTACACGGTGCCGATCTCGATCACGAACGTGTCGCGGCTGTCGACGATCACGCTTGACGGTCACCTACGACCCGGCGCTCATTCGCGTCAGGAGCGTGCAGGAGGGCAGCTTCATGCGGTCGGGCGGCGCCAACGCCACCTTCACGCAACAGATCGCGCCGGGACGCGTCGATATCACGATCGTCCGGTCCGGCCGATGCGACCGGCGCCACCGGCACGGGCCTGCTCGCGGCGCTGCTCATCGACGCCGTCGCGCCCGGCGGCGTCGACGCTGTCGATCAGCGGCGCCGGCACCGGACCGGGCGGCACGCCGATGGGCGTGCAGTTCCGTCCGGCGACGGTCACGGTGCAGCAGTAGTGGAACTGTGTAATTTGGAATTAGGAATTTGGAATTAGGAATGCTGACCGGGCGCACTTCCGAGTCGGCCCGGCTACACCTTCATCGAGCTGCTCGTGGTGTCGGCGATCATCATCATCCTCGCGTCGGCGGCGATGCCGCTGGCCAAGGTCACCGCGACCACGGCAGCGCGAGGCGGAGCTGCGGCGTGCGCTGCGCGAGATGCGGACGGCGATCGACAAGTTCAAGGACGCCGCCGATCTCGGTCAGATCTCACCGCTCGAGATCAAGGCGGGCAGCGAGGGCTATCCGCCGGATCTCGAGACGCTCGTCGAGGGCGTGCCCGGCCGCCAACGATGTCACCGGCCGCAAGATCAAGTTCCTCCGGCGCGTTCCGATCGATCCGATGACCAAGTCGACCGAGTGGGGCCTGCGATCGTACCAGGACAACCCCGACGCGACGTCGTGGGGCGGGCAGAACGTGTTCGACGTGTACACGACGTCGGGCGGGACGGCGCTCGATGGGACGAAGTACAAGGACTGGTAGCCGCGGCTTCACCATCATCGAGCTGATGGTGGTGCTGGCGCTGATCGTCATCCTCGCGAGCCTGGCGATGGTGCAATACCGCCGCACCATCATCTACTCGAAGGAGGCGGTGCTTCGCGACGACCTCACCAAGATGCGCGACGCGATCGACCAGTACTACGCCGACAAGAACCAATACCCGGCGACGCTCGAGCGCGCTCGCCAGCGACGGCTACCTTCGCGAGATCCCGAAAGACCCGATCACCGAATCGAAAGACCCCTGGCAGGAAGTGCCGGCCGAGCCCGACTCGACCAATCCCGACTGCCGGGCCCGGCGTCTACGACGTCAAGAGCGGTTCGGACGGAACCGCTCTCGACGGAACGCGCTATTCGGAATGGTGAAGGTCGCTTCTCAAGCGACCTTCTACCTCACGGCAGGAACACTGAGGCTGTAAACGGTACGCCGGTCGAGGTTGTGACTTCAACCACCACTATATGAGCTTGGTTGGCTGGGAACGAGAGCAACAGTTGGTTGTTGCCACCGCTCTGCACTTGGCTGCCGTCCACTTTCCACAGATAGTTCGCAACGATTACTGATGGCGGCGTAACAGTCGCTGTCAAGGTGTAATTCGTGTTGCCGCCAACCGATTGGGAAGCTTTTGAGATCGACACACTCAGCGGCGGCTGGTCCAGCACGACAATCACTGTTGCCGCACTCACAACGGTGCCCAGCGTATCGGTTACGCGAACCGTGACCGTGTAGGTATCGCCCTCGTCGTATCTGTGCTGGACGGTTATGGCCGTACCGCTTACCGCGCCAAGATTTGTCGCTGTTCCGTCATCCCAGCTAACGACAACCTCTCGAATTTGGGAAGTGCTGTTCGTGCCCGGTTGAGCGCTGATGGTAAATGCGACGGGCGTCCCTGCCTGAAAAGCGGTGCCCGTGGCGGAGATCGACACGGTCGGCAGTGGATTGACTTTGACCGTTACCGTCGCGCTCGTCTGACCGGAAGTCGAGCCTGTGTTCGTGCCACCCCCGGTACCCCCACCGCCGGTTCCCGTCCCACCGCCGCTGGCGGCGCCCACGTTTGCGGTCACCGTTGCCTCGACGCTAGTCGTCAGCGTCGTCAGCGCGTTTCCGTTGGTGTCGGTATTGACCAACCCTCCGGAGAGCACTCCGGCCGACGTCGCAAAACTGACTGGAGCACCGGCCAACGCACTGCCGTTCAGGTCGACGACATTGGCTTGCACCGTTGCCGAACCGCCATTCGCCGAAATCGTCGACGGATTCGCCGTCAACGTGATCCTGCCGACTGCGGCGGTTCCAACCGAGATTCTCACCGAGCCGTTGCTGGTGGTAGTGGTGCCCCCGTTGGTGCCGCCGGTGGCGCCCCCGGTGCTGCCACCAGTGGTGGCACCGCCGGACAATGCGTTAATCGTGGCGGTACCGTTGTTTCCATTTCCTCGGAAGGTGGCTATCGCGCGTCCGTTGACATCTGTCGTCGCTTCGACCGGCTCGATGACCCCGAGCGTCGTCGTAAAGATCACCTGGGTTCCCGGGTGAGGAGGAGTGCCCGATTGCTCCAGAACGAAGGCAATGAGCTGCGCTGTCCCGTTAGACGGGATCGCGTTGTTCGATGCCGTCAATGTGATCGTCGAGCCTGTTGGCGCCAGGAGCGGCACGCTGTCGCATGCAGCCGTAAGATGCCGCCGCCAGGACCAGAACCAATCCCGTCAGGCGACCGCGAAGCCAGGGGCCGGAGCCAGCAACATTCAAGCGTGATATCATCAAACCGCTAAGCATTTTAATCTCATGAGGTTAGGGGGTCAACTCAGGGGCGCTGAAGGCGGGTATGCAATGGCCGCCCTGCTGGTCGCCCTGAGCGTGATGGCCGTTCTGGCTTCGGCCGCGATGCCGTCCTGGAAGCAGATGACGCAGCGCGAGAAGGAAGCCGAGCTGATCTTTCGCGGACAGCAGTACGCCCGCGCCATCGGTCTGTTTCAGCGCCGTGCCGGCCCGGGCGTGAACCCGCCGAACCTCGATGTCCTGCTTCAGCAAAAGTTCCTCCGCAAGAAGTACAAAGACCCGATCACCGGCGGCGATTTCGATCTGATTTCTCCCGCGACGCCGATGGCCGTCCCGACCGCGCCGACTCCTGGCGCGCAACCAGGTACGGGACGCGCTGCGGCACCGGGGCAGGCGACTGGAGCACCGCTCACGCGCGGGCGGTCTCTCGCAGCCGATCTCGAGTTTCGGCCGCGGCACGCAGCCCGGCGGGGCGCCGGTCGGGTTCGGCGGCAACGTCGCCGGCGGCATCGTCGGTGTGCAGAGCAAGAGCAAGGCGCAGTCGATTCGCATCTATAACGGCCGCACGCATTACAACGAGTGGCAATTCGTCTTCATCCCTCAGGCGGCGCAACCCGGCGGGCGCGGCCAGCCCGGTGTTCCCCAACCCGGTGTTCCGCAACGCGGCGGTCCGCAGCGCGGCGATCCCCAGCGCGGCCGCTTCGGCGGAGATGGACGATTTGGCAATCCGACGACGTTCCCTCCGCCTGGCGGACGTCAGGGCGCTCCGATCACGCCGCAGGGCCCAGGTGGCCGCGGACCTTTCAGGTAGATAAGACGCGCGCCGGGACCGCGCAGCCGGCTCAGACATCCGCCAGCGGCGTCGTGAAAAGCGCGCCGCACCTCTTTGATATCGGCCTCAGTCCCGCCGCCGCACACGCGGTTCGTCAGCAGCACGTAGTAGCGATCGCGCGGCGGATCGATCCACAAGGACGTCCCCGTAAATCCGGCGTGGCCGAACGCGGAACCCGACAGCTTCGTCCCGCACGACGAGGTTGGCAGCATCGTGTCCCAGCCGAGCGCGCGTGAGCTGCCGGGCACGGTGCGTCTTGCGTGATCGCTCGCGACACGAGCGCCGGCGACAACGGCGACGGGACTGCTGCGTCGCCACGTGCGGCGCGCAAGCATCGCACGTGCAAAACCGCCAACGCCCGCGGCCGTGCCGAACAGGCCGGCGTGGCCCGCGACACCGCCGAGCGCCGCCGCGTAGTTGTCGTGCACTTCGCCGACGAGCCGGCGGCCGCGCCGGACATCCTCGGCAACGGCTCGGTCGGCGCAGTCCGGTCGCCCGCCGACTCTGGAATGCCGAACGCCAGGACGTTCGAAGCGTCCCGCTCGCGCCCGCTCGTCACGGCCGAGACACGACGCACGATCCGTTCGAACAGCTTGTCCAGGGGTGCGACGCCGCGATCGGCGGCGAGGAAACCCGAGCAGGATGAAACCGAGATCGCTGTAGATCGATTTCGGTGCGCGGCGGGTATTCGAGCCGAAGGCCGCAGATGTCGTGCTCGAACTCGCGGCGGCTCGCCGGCGGCGGATCGACCAGCCGCGCGGCGAGGCCCGACGCGTGCTCGAGCAGATCCTGCACCGTCGCAGACTCCCGGTCGGCGCCGCTCCACTCAGCAAAGCACGGCGTGAGCGGCTCAGCGAGCATCCAACCGACCATCGGCGACGAGATCCAGCACGATGGTGGCCGTGGCAACAGGCTTCGTCAGCGACGCGAGATCGAAAATCGTCGCTCTCGCTCGCGGCCCGGCGATCGTCGAAGGCGAGGGTGCCAAACGCTTCACGCCAGAGCGCGCGATGGCTGTCTCCAACTTCAGAAACGGCTGCCGGAAAAATCCGGTCGGCAATCGCGCGGAGGAGGAGCGTGCGGGCGGCCCCGGGGGTCGATCGCACTGACGTCGGAAGGGCCGAAAATAACATAGGATCGGCGATCCCATGCATGTGCTCGGCATCGACGTCGGCGGATCGAAGACCGTGTGTCTGCTCGCGGACGAGCTCGGCGCGGTCCTGGCAGAGGTCCGGGGACCCGGCGCCAATCTGCAGGCGGCGGGTGAGCTGCAGGTCGAGAAGATCGTGCATCGCGTGATGGAGGACGCGCTGGTCGATCGCGAGCGGCCGGCGGTGGTCTGCGTCGGCATCGCGGGCGTCGACCGCGACGACGACGCGCGCGTCATGCTCTCGATCATGCAGCGCATCAGCCGCGGATCCCGGGTCGTCGTGGTCAACGATGCGTTGATCGCGCTGGTCGCGGCAACGGGAGAGTCGCCCGGCATCGTCATCGTCGCCGGCACCGGGTCGATTGCGTACGGCCGGAATGCCCGCGGTCTGGCGGCACGGGCCGGCGGATGGGGGCACATGATCGGCGACGAGGGCAGCGGGTACTGGATCGGCCGACAGGCGCTGGCGGCGGCGGTCCGCGAGGTCGATGGCCGAGGTCCGCGGACACGTCGCTCACCGAGGATGTTCTCGCGCACTTCGGCGTCCCGGACGCTGCCGGCCTGGTGGCACTATTTACAACCGGGAGGTGCCGCGCGCGAACGTCGCGACCCTCGGTCCGATCGTCCAGCGGGCGCGAGATCGCGGCGACGCGGTGGCGACGCAGATCCTCGAACGCGCCGCCGACGAGCTGTCGCTGGCCGCGGCGTCGGTGGCCGCCCGCCTCGAGATGCGCGGCGACGCCTTTCCGTTCGTGCTGGCTGGCAGCATGTTCCGCGTCGTGCCCGTCGCTCGAGCGAGGAGCTGCGCCGCCGCCTGGTCGAAGTAGCGCCGCGGGCCGACGTGAAGCCGCTCGAGCGTCGAACCGGCGCAGGGGGCCGTCGCGCTCGCGCTTGCCGAGCTGCGCGGCGGCGCTCAGCCTGCCCAGGTACATCGGCTGACGTCTTGCGAATCCGTATCTTCCCGACCCCGGAATCCGCCGCGCGCGCGCTCGCTGTCGACGTCGCTGGCGCGGTGGCGGCCGATCCGGCGCTCGTGCTCGCGCTGCCGACCGGCCGGACGCCGATCAGTTCTACCGCGAGCTCGCGGCGCTCCATCGCGAGCAAGCGGTCGACTTCTCGCGCGTGACGACGTTCAACCTCGACGAGTTCCTCGGCGATCGCGCCCGTCCGATCCGCGCAGCTATCGCGCCTTCATGCAGCGGCATCTGTTCGACCGCGTCAACCTGTCGCCACGACGCATTCACTTCCTGAACGGCGACGGCGGCCGATGTGGAGGCCGAGTGCCGGCGGTACGAGCGCGCGATCGCGCGCGCCGGTGGCATCGATCTGATGATCCTGGGGCTTGGCCGGAACGGCCACATCGGCTTCAACGAGCCCGGGCCCTTTCTGATCGCCCGCACGCACCGGACCCGGCTGGCCGGCGCGACGAGACGCGCAAACCGCGCGATCGTTCGGCGTCGCGCGCGGCGGACGTCCCGCGCGCGGCGCTCTCAATGGGAATCGCGACGATTCTCCAGCGCACGCCGCATCGTGCTGCGTCGCGACCGGAACCGGCAAGGCGCGATGTGTCGGCGAGCATGGCGAACGGGCCCGTGACGCCGCGGCTGCCGGCGTCGTTCCTGCAGCTGCATGCGCGGGCCGAGCTATGGCTGGACCGAGCCGCGGCCGGACGACTCGGCCCGCGCGCTGAGCCGCTCTAGGTCTGGAGAACTTCCTTCAGCCGGCCTTCGACGTCCTCGCCAATCGCGTCGCGCACGAAGTCGTGCGCCTTGCGGAGCTTGGCGAGCGCGCGCGGGTAGGGGAGGCCGGTCTTCTGCATGACGATCGCCGCCTTGACGTTCCAGTGCGCGCGGCTCAGCAGCTCGTCGGCCTCGTCGTAGCTCGAGGCCGGTCACGATCGTGATGATCCGGCGCGCGCGATCGCGCAGCTTCTCGGATCCCATCTGCACGTCGACCATCAGGTTGCCGTAGGTCTTGCCGATGCGGATCATCGACGGCCGTGGTGAGCATGTTGAGGACGATCTTCGTCGCCGTGCCCGGCCTTCAGCCGCGTCGATCCGGCGATCACTTCGGGGCCGACCGCTGGCGCGATCGTCAGGTCGACGAACGTCTGCAGCTCGGTCCGCGGGATCGCACGTGACGAAGATGATCTTCGAGCCGGCGCGGCGGGCGCGGGTCAGCGCGCCGCGGACGAACTGCGTCATGCCGCTCGCCGACACGCCGATCACGACGTCCTTCTTGGTCGGGCGCAAGCCGGTTGATCGACCGCGCGCCTTCCTCGTAGTTGTCCTCGACTCCCTCGCGCGACTTGATCACCGCGTTCTTGCCGCCGGCCATGATCGCCTGCACCAGGTCGTCGGGATCGTGCCGAAGGTCGGCGGCATCTCCGCCGATTCGAGCACGCCGAGCCGTCCGCTCGTGCCGGCGCCGACGAAGATGATCCGGCCGCCGCGCCTGAGCGCCTGCGTGATGATGTCGATCGCCGACGGCGATGCGATCCTTCTCGCGCTGCACGGCCGCGAGCATCTTGCGATCCTCGTTGAGCATGCCCTCGACGATGTCGGCGGCGGACGAGCTTGTCGATCGCGAGCGTGGCGGGATTGATCGCTTCGGTCGGAAGGGACTGCCACTTGGAACGGACGGGCATGCTCAGGGAACCCTCGGACGAACCGCGGATGGTAGCATACCCCCGTGATCGACGCGTACCTCGATCATCTCCGCATCGAGCGCCGGCTGTCCGATCACACGCTCGAGAGCTACGCGCCGCGATCTCGCGATCGCTGGCGCGCGTTCGCCGCGTCGGCGGCAGCCGCGATCGAGGCGCTCGATCGCCGCCGCGCTCGAGGCGTTCGTGCGGCCAGCAGCGCGCGCGCGGGCTGTCGCCGCGATCGGTCGCGCGCACGGTCGCCGCGCTGCGCGGCTTCTACCGGTTCCTGGTCCTCGATCGGCGGCTCGCCCAGAAGCCCGGCCGACGATGTGCGGCCGCCGCGCGCGTGGCCGGCGCTGCCGAAGTTCCTGTCGCTCGAGGAGGTCGACGCGCTGATCGCCCAGCCCGACACGACGATCGCCGCTCGGCCTCCGCGACCGCGCGATGATCGAAGTGCTGTACGCGACCGGCATGCGCGTGTCCGAGCTGGTGGGCATCCGCGCCGCCGACCTGCACCTCGACGCGCAGTACCTGACCTGCGTCGGCAAGGGCAACAAGGAGCGGCTCATCCCGATCGGCGAGCAGGCGACCGACTGGGTGCGGCGCTACCAGCGCGAGGGCCGGCGCGAGCTCGCGGCGCGGCGCGCAGGGGCCCGTGGCGTCGCCGCGCCTGTTCCTGAACGCGCGCGGCGGGCCGCTCAGCCGCGTCGGGTTCTGGAAGATCCTGAAGAACTACGCGCTCCGCGCCGGGCCTGGCGGTCGGTCAGCCCGCACGTCCTCCGGCACTCGTTCGCCACGCACCTGCTCGAGCGCGGCGCCGACCTGCGCGCGATTCAGATGATGCTCGGGCACGCCGATCTGTCGACGACGCAGATCTACACGCACGTCCTCGAAGCGCGGCTGCGGACGGTCTACGATCGGTTCCATCCCCGGCCGTGATTCTGCTAAACTGAATCGTTTGTTCAGCTTCAGACGGTCCGCCTGAAGGCGGACACTACGGTCCACGCCTGTAGTGTCCGGCTCAGCCGGACCAGTCGTCGCGACGACCTCGTCAGCGTCCGGCCTGGCCGGACCGTCATGCAAGGAGCATCGGCATGAGCCGTAGCGGACGGCACCTGTTCACCTCGGAGTCGGTCACCGAAGGACACCCCGACAAGATCGCCGATCAGATCTCGGATTCGATTCTCGACGCCATCCTCACCCAGGACCCGATGAGCCGCGTCGCGTGCGAGACGCTGGTCACCACCGGCATCGCGTTCATCGCCGGCGAAATCACCACCACCGCGCGCATCGACTACCAGGACGTCGTGCGCAACACCATCACCGACGTCGGCTACACGCGCGGCAAGTTCGGGTTCGACGCCGAGACCTGCGCCGTCATCTCCTCGATCCACAGCCAGTCGCCCGACATCGCGATGGGCGTCGACACCGGCGGCGCCGGCGACCAGGGCCTGATGTTCGGCTTCGCCTGCACCGAGACCGAGGAACTGATGCCGCTGCCGATCATGCTGGCGCACAAGCTCGCGAAGGGCCTGTCGTGCGCGCGGCGCGACGGCCTGCTCGACTATCTCCGGCCGGACGGCAAGTCGCAGGTCACCGTCGAGTACGACGGCAACACGCCCATCCGCATCGACGCGGTCGTCGTGTCGAGCCAGCACAGCCCCGACGTCACCCACGACCAGATGAAGGACGACATCACCGAGAAGATCATCAACCGCGTCATTCCCGTCCGAGCTGATGGACAAGAACACCAAGATCTACGTCAACCCGACCGGCCGCTTCGTCGTCGGCGGTCCGCACGGCGACGCCGGCGTCACCGGGCGCAAGATCATCGTCGACACCTACGGCGGCGCCGCGCCGCACGGCGGCGGCGCGTTCTCGGGCAAGGATCCGACGAAGGTCGATCGGTCGGCCTGCTACATGGCGCGCTACATCGCCAAGAACGTCGTCGCCGCCGGGCATGGCCGATCGCGCGCTCGTGCAGCTCGCCTACGCGATCGGCGTCGCCGATCCGGTGTCGGTCATGGTGCACACCGAAGGAACCGGGCGCATGCCGGAAGACGCAGATCACCGAGCTCGTGCGCGGCCACTTCAAGCTCACGCCGCGCGGCATCATGGAGGAGCTCGATCTGCGGCGGCCGATCTACAAGAAGACCGCGGCGTTCGGCCACTTCGGCCGCACCGAGCCCGAGTTCACCTGGGAGCGGACCGACAAGGCGGCCGCGCTTCGCGCCGAGGCGCAAGCTGTAGCGGCAGCAGCCGTGAAGCGTGTGGCTGCTCGCAACGGCGGCCCTCGTGGCCGCCGTTGCTGTTTGGATTGCGCTCTCGCTGCCGCCCGCCCGCATCGCCCTGCCGCGCGGCCGCCGACGCTGCACGGTCGTGCCGGGCGTCTTTCACGTTCACACCAATCGATCCGACGGACGCAGCTCGCCGGAGGAAGTCGCCGCCGCCGCCGCGCGCGCCGGCCTCAAGTTCATCGTCTTCACCGACCACGGCGACGGCACGCGCGAAGCCGGACCGCGCCGGTGTATCACGCCGGCGTCCTCTGTCATCGACGGCGTCGAGATCAGCACCGCGCGGCGGCCACTACATCGCCATCGACCTGCCGGCGGCGCCGTATCCGCTCGGCGGCGATCCGCGGCGACGTCATCGAGGACGTCAGCCGGCTCGGCGGATTCGGCATCGTCGCGCATCCGGATTCGCCGAAGGACGACCTGCGCTGGCGCGAATGGAACGAGCCGTTCGACGGCATCGAGCTCGTCAACCTCGATTCGGGCTGGCGCACGCGCGTTCAGGAGCACGGCTGGCGATCGATGGTGACCGCCCTCGGCACCTATCCGTTCAGGCCCGTCGAAACCATCGGACAGCTCGCTCGGCGAATCAACGGCTGCGCTCGCACGCTGGGAATCGCTGACCCGGCGCCGGCGGATCGTCGCGCTCGGCGGCGCCGACGCGCACGCGAAGCTCGCGTTCGGCGACGTCGACCCGGGCGACAATCGCTTCTCGCTGCCGATTCCCAGTTACGAGGCGGCCTTCGGCAGCCTGACGCTTCACGTGCGCCTCGACGGCGCACTGTCGGGCGATCGCGCAGGCCGACGCGAAGCTCGTCCTGACCGCAATCCGCAGTGGACATGTCTACACGGCCCTGAGCGCGATGGCCGCCCCGGCCGTGTTCGAGTTCACGGCGCCAATGAGCGGGGAAGCGCGCAGGCCGGCGACGAACTGCCGGCAGGCGGTCCGGTCGACGCTGCGCGTCCGGCCAACGCCCCCGCGGCGTTCAAGGCGTCGGTCTGGAGAGGCGACGAGCTGTTGTCGGGCGATCGCAGCGAAGAGGAGTTCACCGTCGCCGCGCCGGCCGATCCCGCGGTCTATCGCGTCGAGATTCGTGCCGACAACGCGGCGGGCCGCGCCTGTGGCTGCTCGAGCAACCCGATCTACGTGCGAGGCGCGATGCCGACGACGCATGCCCTCGTGCTCGACCACCGGCTCGACCGACGTCAAGCGGCTTGTTCGACGAACGGGAAGCTGGCGGGGTGGAGCACCGAAACTGATCCGACGTCGCTCGCCGCCGTTCGACGTCCGTCGCGGCGCGACCGTGCCTGAGCTCACCTTCCGATTCGGCCTGGCGACCGGCGACACCAAGGACCAATTCGCGGCGCTGGGCGTCGACGACCCCTGATGGCATCGAGCCGTTCGATCGATTGACGTTCGACGCGCGCGCCGACAAGCCGATGCGCGTCTCGGTGCAGCTGCGCGCGCCGGTCAATCCCGGACTTCAGGAGCGTTGGGAGCGATCGGTGTACCTGGAGCCGACCGACCGTCCCATCTCGGTCTTCTTCGACGACATGACGCCGGTTGGCGCCACGCAGACCTGTCCGGCCGCCGCGGTCGGCGGTCCGGAGCATCGTGTTCGTCGTCGACCGGACGAACACCCAGGCAGGAACCTCGGGGCGAATCGTGCTGCGCTCGGTTGGGCTGGAACGGTAGGCCGAGGAGTCCTGGCTCAGGTCCTGACCGTGAGGATCATGTAGGCCGCGACGGCGCCGAACATCAAGTTCGGCGCCCACGCCGCCAGGACCGGCGTCGAGGACACCCCCCTGGCCCATCGCGACGAAGACGCTCATGACGATGAAGTAGACGATCGCGAGCACGATGCCGATGCCGATGCCGTACATGGCGCCGCGCTGGCCGGTGGTGATCGCAAACGGCACCGCAATCAGCGTCATGACGACGGTCACCAGCGGGAACGCCACTCTCCGCTGCAGCTCCACCAGATACGGGACCGACGTTCGACGCCGCTGGCTCGCAGCTGAGAGATATAGGTGCGCAGCTCGCCCAGGGTCATCTGGTCGGCCTTCGGCACGCTCGACTCGAAGTACTGTCGGCGACTCGAGCGGCAGCACGCGCTCGTCGATGACCTCGTAGCGCACCGGAACGTCTTCGTCCGGCGGCCGCCGCGTGCCGGCCCGCGGGCGTGAGCTCGCGGTGCCAGCCGTTCTTGCCCTTCCAGACGAGGGACACGCTTCCGCCAGCCGGCCGGCGTTCCCGCTGCAGCGCCACCTCGTTCATGTAGGTGATGGAGCGAAGCCGCCACGCGCTCTGATCGACGTCGTAGATGTGCAGACGGGCGAAACGCGGCGGCTTCGGCTCGAAGACGTCGAAGAGGTAGATCTGGCCGGCGGTTCCGAGCGCGCCAGTGCTGGGTCAGCGGCGTCGACTGCTCGTTCCAGCCGCGAATCTTCGCCTCGAGCCGATCGGCTTCGCGATTGGTCGAGGCGAGCACGCTGTCCTGCAGCAGGAACAGCGAGACGCTGGCCAGCAGCGCGAACCCGACGAGCGGCGCCATCGCGCGGTACAGGCTGATCCCGCAGGCGCGCAGCACCAGCAGCTCGCTGTTCTTCGTCATCACGCCCACCGTGACGAGCGCCGACACCAGCACCGACATCGGGACGACGAAGTAGATGAACCGCGGCGTCGCGAACGCGAAATAGCGGAGCAGGACCGCGGTGGTGGTCTCGCCGCGAAACAGCTTGTCCATCATGTCGATGAACGTCGAGATGTAGAAGATGGCCAGCAGCCCGAGCACGCCGAGCGCGAACACCCGGAGGTACTCGCGCGCGATGTAGCGGTCGATCAGCCGCGGCGCGGGAGGTCGAGGCGCGGGATGCGGACCACCAGGAACGGGCGCGCCGGCTGGTCGGACCGGTCCTGCGCCGTGGCGCTTCTGACCGCGGCGCCGTCCACCGCCGCACGAAGGCTGGAATCGTCAGGCGAATCGGCTGATCGCCGGCGCGAAGCCGCCAGGCCATCAAGTCCGATCGCGCCGACGCTCATGACGATGTTCGGCACCCAGGCCGCGACTTCCGGCGGCAGCCGGCCGCCCATGCGCGACGGCGCGGGCGCCGTAGAGCAGGACGTAATTGATCAGGATGACGGCGAACCCGAACACGAAGCTCGTCAGACGTCCGCCCCGGTGATTGCTCGCCCCGAGCGCCAGGCCGATCAGCGCGAGGATCGGGCAGGTGAGCGGCAGCGCGAACTTGTAGTGAATCATGAAGCGCTGGCTGAACGCCTGGCCGCCCCGCGTCGCGTCCTCCGCGATGCTGGTTCCGCAGCTGCGCGATCGTCATCTCCGGCGTGCCCGGCGGCGGGTCGGGCAGGAACACCGTGTCTCGGGTCGAAGTTGATGGCGAGCCGCTCGAACTCGGTCGGCTCGTAGGACTCCTGGTTGACGATGGACGTGCGGTGGCTCGTGCCGTCGATGAGCTCGAGCTGGACCAGCTTGCTTCTCGCGGTCGAGCCGGATCCGTCCCTCGCGCGCGAAGTAGACCGTGGTGTAGCCGGCCTCGCTCTGGTCGCCGAGAAACACGTCGCGCCAGCCGCCGCCGGCGGGCAGGTCGCGCACGTAGATCACGCGATGCGGAAAGTCGTCGAAGAAGACGCGCGGCGTCGAGCGTCGACTCGATGCGCTCTTCCATCACGTCGGCGACGATCGTCCGGAACGCCTGGTTGGAGCCGGGCAGCGCGATGATGATTTCGTAGGCCGTGGCGGCGGTGCCGAGCAGCGCGATGAGCGCCACCGGGCGGAGCAGACGCATCAGGCTCACGCCGCACGCCTGCATCGTCACGAACTCGCGATCGGCGGAGAGGCGTCCGAAGCCGACCAGGATGCCGAGCAGCACCGACATCGGAATGGTGTTGCACAGCGCCTGACGGCGCCAGCAGCCACAGCGCGCGCGCCACCACCGACACCTCGACGCCCTTCGCGATCAGCTCCTGCGCGCGCTGCAGGATCGGCGGAATCATCAGGACGAAGGTGAGCACGACGCAGCGAGATCACGAAGGGGAGCGCGATCTCGCGGACCAGATAGCGGTCGAGAATCTTGAACATCAGGAGCCGTGAACTAGACTAGCACCGATGACCCGGGTCGCCTTCCTCTGGCACATGCATCAGCCGTACTACGAGGATCTCGTCACCCGCGAGCACATCCTGCCGTGGGTGCGGCTGCACGCGCCTCAAGGACTACTTCGGCATGGTGGCGCTCGCTGCGCGAGTTTCCGGCGATCCGGATGACGTTCAACCTCGTGCCGTCGCTGCTCGTCCAGCTCGAGGCGTTCGCCGCGAACCGGCCCGGGATCGCTACCTGGATGCTCGGGATGAAGCCGGCCGCCGAGCTCACCCCGGAGGACGCCGCGTTCATCGTCCAGAACTTCTTTCATGCGCAGCGGCAGCGGATGATCGACGCCGTATCCGCGGTATCGCGAACTGCTGGCGCGCCGCGGCGCGGCAGCCCCGTCCGACATGCACGCGGCGGCCAGGCGCTTCAGCGTCGACGACCTGCGCGACCTGCAGGTCTGGCAGAAGCTCGCCTGGATCGACCCGCTCTATCTCGAGGGCGACGACCGCGTCCGCGCCTGGTTGCCAAGGACCGCGGCTATTCTCCGAGGAGGACAAGCATGTCCTGCGCGGCATCGAGCTCGAGCTGCTGAACGCGGTCATTCCCGCCTACCGCGAGGCGGCGGCGCGCGGCCAGGTCGAGCTGTCGACGTCGCCGTTCTATCACCCGATTCTGCCGCTCCTGTGCGACACCGAGATCTACAAGCGCACGCATCCGGACGCGCGGACGCCGCGCCACCGTTTCATCCACCCCGAGGACGCGCGGGAGCAGCTCGATCGGGCCGTCGCCTGTCACGAGCGGCTGTTCGGCGCGCGGCCCGCCGGGCTCTGGCCGTCCGAAGGCTCGGTGTCCGACGCCATGGTGCCCCTGGTCGCGGCCGCCGGGTTCGACTGGATGGCGACCGACGAGATGATCCTCGCGCGAACGCTCGGCATCGCCTTCGGCCGCGACGCGCGGGACACGTCGATCAGCCGGAGCGGCTGTACACGCCGTACACCGTTCGCGCCGGCGGCTGCGCAGGTCGCCTGCCTGTTCCGCGATCACGCGCTGTCGGACCTGATTGGGTTCACGCTACGCCGGCTGGAACGCCGACGCCGCGGCCAACGACTTCGTGGACAAGCTCGTCGAGGCGGGCCGCCGCTACGCGGCGCGGACCGGCGGGGGAGAAGCCACCATCCCGATCATCCTGGACGGCGAGAACGCCTGGGAGCACTTCGAGGGCGGCGGCCGGCCCTTCCTGCGGTCGTTGTACGGCACGGCTGTCGGCCCACCCCGAGCTGCGGACCGTGACGATGCGGGAGGCGTGCCGGCAAGCCGACCCGCCGAGCTGGACGGCATCTTCCCGGGCTCGTGGATCGACGCCAACTTCTACATCTGGATCGGGCATCGCGACGACCAGCTCGCCTGGAGTCAGCTGGCGGAAGCGCGCGCAGCCGTCGAGACGCCGAGCGGCGACGCGGCCGCCGCGGCGCGGGCCCGCGAGGAGGTGCTCATCGCCGAAGGCAGCGACTGGTTCTGGTGGTACGGCGACGATCATTCGTCGGAGCACGACCTCGAGTTCGACGACCTGTTCAGGCGTCACCTCCGGAACGTGTATCGGCTGCTCGGCAAGACCGATCCCCGACGAGCTCTTCGTCAGCAACATCTCCGCCGGCGCGCCGCCGCCACGCGAGCGTCAGCCTGCCGGGCTGCTGGCGCCCGGTCCTGGACGGCGAAGAGACGAGCTACTTCGAGTGGCTCGGCGCGGGCCTCGCTGGAGGTCCGCGACGCGGCCGGCGCGATGCACCAGAGCCGAGCGGCGCGCCGCCGGTCTTGAGCGCTCCTCCAGTTCGGGTTCGACCGCCGAACGCCTGTACGTCCGCCTGGACGGCGAGCGGCCGCTGGTGGACCTCCTCGGCGAAGGCTATCGAGTTCTCGCCTGAAGTTCCTTCAGCCCGCAGGGCGTGCGGTTCTCGGTCCGCCAGGATCTCGGCCGCCTCACGGGGCGGTTCTGGGACTGGCGGACGGACGCGCCGCACTGGGTGCCGCGCGGGGCCGGCGCCGCGGCGGTCGCCGCCGGGACCATCCTCGAAATCGTCGATCCCGCTGGCCGACATCTGCGACGCCGGCGGCCGGACTCGCGGACCTGTCGTTCTTCCTGGCCGTGTATCAGGACGACGTCGAAGTCGAGCGGCATCCGGCGCATCGTCCGATTGAAACGGCCAGTCCCGACGAGCGGTTCGAGTCGCGCCACTGGACGGCCTGACCGCCGACGTTGGGGCATCCGCCCCGTGAATCCATCCACAGCCCGTCCACAGCCCGCTTTCCGGCCGTATTTCGTCGACGTCTGATAATGTATGTTATGTTAACCTACGTGCAAAGCGTCCGAGCCGCCCGAGACCCTCGCCCTGACGCACGCAGGCAGCCACTGCGCGACGATTTCGGGTGTCCGACGAGCGACCCCCCGCTCGTTCGCTTCCGCCAAGCGCTTGCTTCGCGACAGGCCCGCGAACCGGCGACTGCCGTTGCAGCGCTGGCTGCGGAATGCGCCACCTTGGCCTTTGCGGAGCTCGCCCAGAATCCGCTCGATCACCTCTCGCGGCGCGGACGCGCCGCGACACTGAACCTCAGATTGAACTGTTTCAGCAGCGGACGAAACGCAGACACGACGTCGGAGCGCCTGGGAATGACGCTCGCCAGACCGATCACCTCGTCGCGGCTGACGCGAGCGCGCGCCAAACCGAGCTTCAGATTGAACTGTTTCGTGCTCGGACGCGCGCAGCTGTTGCCGGGTCGCGCCGCCCTGGCTGGCAATCCTTTCGAGCAGGGGTCATGTTCTCAGGGGCTCCTGCCTGACCACCTGTAGAAGCAGCGACTCAGTCGAAATGTCGGCCAGCCCGCACAAGTTCCGAATCTCATCGGACATGGCCGCGAGCGACGGGGACTCGGGTGACGCGGGCGCGCGCGACACTGCGCTTCAGGGCGCTTCGACGCGGCCGCGGCGGCAGGCCGCCAACCCGGCCACTGAAGTGGCGGTGCGCGGAGTGCGCTACTTGGCCTTGCGGAGCTCGCGCAGGATCTGCTCGAGCGCGTCGATCACTTCGTCGCGGGTGACGCGGCTGCGCGCGAAACTGAGCTTCAGGTTGAACAGCTTCGTCGGCGGCCGGAACGCGAACACGTAGTGCTTCGGCCGCCCGGCCTTCGGCTTGGCCGCCGCGTCGCGCAGCTGCTGCCGGGTCGCGCCGCCCTGGCCGGCGATCTTCTCGATCAGGGCGGTCATTTTCTCAGGGGTTTCCTGCCTAACCACCTGTAGAAGCAACGACTTAGAGGAAATGTCGGCCAGCCGACACAGGTTCCGGACCTCGTCGGGCATGGCCGCCAGCGACAGCGACTCGGTGACCGAGGTGCGCGACTTCCCCAGCCGCCGGGCCAGGTCCTCGTGCGTATAGCCGCAGCGCTCGGCGAGCCCCTGGAGCGCCTCCGCCTCTTCGAACGGCGTCAGGTCCTTCCGCTGCAGGTTCTCGATCAGCGCGAGCTCGATGACCTCGGTGTCGTCGACCTCGCGGACGACCACCGGCAGCTCGCGCAGCCCGGCCTGGACCGACGCCTGGTAGCGGCGCTCGCCGGCGATGATCTGGAAGCGCTCGCCGCGCTGCCGCACGACCAGCGGCTCGATGATGCCCTTTCTCGGCGATCGACGCGATCAGCTCCGACAGGTCGCCCATGACCTGCCGCGGCTGGTTCGGATTCGGGTCGATCAGGTCGATGGCCACCATCCGGCCGACCGGCGTGCCGGCCGACATGGCCAGCGCCTCGACGTAGTGCTCGTCGTGGCGCATCGAGACGAATGCCGGAAGCCCCCGTCTAGGCACGATCGATGACCTCCTCGCACAGGCGGTAGTACTCGGTCGCGCCCGTCGAGTCGGGCGCGAACGTGAAAATCGATTCCTTGTAGGCGGGGCTCTCCTCGAGCCGCACGCTCTTGGTGATGACCGTCTTGAACACCTTCCCGCCGAACACCTTCTGAATCTGCGTCCGGATGTCGCGCGCCAGCGCCGTCCGCTTGTCGTGCATCGTGATGACGACGCCGAGAATCCGCAGCGCCGGGTTCGGCCGCGCCCGCACCTTCTCGATCGTCTCGAGCAGATCGTCGGTCCCTTCGAGCGCGAAGTACGACGACTGGATCGGGATGAGCAGGTGCGTCGCCGCGACCAGCGCGTTGACCGTCAGCAGGCCCAGCGTCGGCGGGCAGTCGATGACGATGTTCGGATAGGTCTTGCAGACCGGCTCCAGCTTGTCCTTGAGCCGGAAGTGCGCGTCCATCTCCCCCACCAGCCGCGACTCGAGCTTGGCGAGCGCAATCCGCGACGGCGCGATCGCCAGGTTCTCGATCGGCGACGGCGAGGATGACGTCCTCGATCGCCACCGTCGGGTCGGCGATCGCGTCGTAGACGCTGCGCGACACGTTCGGCGATGTCGAGAAACGACATCGTGCTGTTGGCCTGCGGATCGAGATCGACGAGCAGCGTCCGGCGGCCGCGCAGCGCAAGCGCGGCGGCCAGATTGATGGCGGTCGTGGTCTTACCCACGCCCCCCTTCTGGTTGGCGATGGCGACGATCATTCAGTTGCTGGCGGACCGGGGATGGACGAAACGGATTGTAACAGAGAGACGTAGGTTGCGAGCGAGTCTGAGAGATTTGAGGATCGATTTGGAGATTGTGACTCGCCAGCTCGATCGCACACCTGAATCTGCAATCTCGATCCTCAGCGCCCAGCTCTACATCTTGTACTTGCCGAGGTCGTCCGGGTCGAGACTCTCGAGCCACTTGTGCAGGCGATCGGCGTCGGCGCGATCCGACGACGGGTCGATCGTCTTGGCGTTGTCGATCACCGACTCCTCGACGAAGATCGGCGCCTTGGTCCGCAGCGCCAGCGCAATCGCGTCGCTCGGGCGCGCGTCGATCGCCAGCGTGTCGCCGTTCAGCGAGAGGTAGATGAGCGCGTAGAACGTGTTGTCCTGCAGGTCGCAGACGACGATCTTCTGCACCGACGCCTTCAGGTCCTGGATGACGTTGCGCAGCAGGTCGTGCGTCATCGGCCGCGGCGTCGCGACGTTCTCGATCTGCAGCGCGATCGCGTTCGCCTCGAAGATCCCGACCCAGATCGGCAGCACTTTCTGCCCGTCCTTGTCGCGCAGGATCACGATCGGCATGTTGGTGATCGGATCGACCATCAGCCCCTTGATCGTCATTTCGATCTGCATGGCATTCACCCTACGCCAGAATTTACAATTCACAATTTCAAATTGTAAATTCCGCCCTGCCCCACACGCTGTGCGCGCCGGCGCGCTCGACGCGTCACCGGCACCGGTCCGGCCAATCCACTCCGGCGGGCCCGGCAGGTTGACGACGACGTTCTGCGTCGTCCGGCCGGACAGCTCGGTCTCGCGCCGCCGGCTGGCCGCGTCGACGAGCACGTCGACCGTCGTCCCGACCAGCGCCTGCGTTGAGCGCGGTCTGAATGTCCCGCTGCACCGCCTGGAGCTCCACGATCCGGCGCGTCTTCTCCTCTTCGGGCACATCGTCGGGCAGCCGCTTCTCGGCCAGCGTGTTCGGCCGCGGCGAGTACTTGAACGAGAACATGCTCTGGAACCGCGCCAGCCGCGTGAGCGAGAGCGTCTCCTCGAAGTCCGCCTCGGTCTCGCCCGGAAAGCCGACGATCATATCGGTCGACAGCGCCACGTCGGGCAGTTGCGCGCGGATGCGCGCGACCAGATCGAGGTAGCTCTCGCGCGTGTAGCGGCGCCGCATCGCCTCGAGCACGCGCGTCGATCCCGATTGCACCGGCAGGTGCAGGTGCCGGCAGATCTTCGGCAGCCGCTGCATCGCGTCGAGGAAGCGCTGCGAGAAATGCCGCGGATGCGGGCTCGCGAAGCGGATGCGGTCGATGCCGCGGCACGTCGTGAATCGCTTCGAGCAGCGCCGGTGAAGTCGCAGGCCGGCTCGTCGGGCGCGTCGTAGTGATTGACGATCTGCCCGAGCAGCTGGACTTCGCGCCGGCCGCTCTGCGGCCGCCTCGCGCACCTCGGCCAGGATGTCGGCCTTGGGCCGCATCCGCTCGTGGCCGCGGGTGTACGGCACGACGCAGAAGCTGCAGAACTCGTTGCACCCCTCGATGATCGTCACGTACGCCTGCACCGGATCGTTGCGCCGGGTGACGCCGAGCGGGAACGTGACGTCCTCGTACGGGTTGAGGTCGACGAGCGGCGCCGTGCACGCCTGGCCGTCGCGGCCTGCTCGACCAGCATCGGCAGCCGCCGGATCGCCTGCGTGCCGACGATGACGTCGGTCACGCCCGGCGCGCGCGCTCAGGATGCGTCTCGCCTTCCTGCTGCGCGACGCAGCCGGCGACCGCGACGATCGGATCGTGGCCGGTCTCGGCGGTCAGGACGCGCAGTTCGCCGAGGCGCGTGTACAGCTTGTCCTCGGCATGCTCGCGCACGCTGCACGTGTTGATGACGACGACGTCCGCGTCCGCCGCATCGTCGGTCGGCTCGTAGCCAGCCTGCTCGAGCAGCCCGGCCATCCGCTCGGAGTCGTGCACGTTCATCTGGCAGCCGAAGGTTTCGATCAGGTACTTGCGCGCCACTCAGTCCTCTGCGCCTTCGCGCCTCTGCGGCCTCTTCGCCTCCCCTTGCGTCCTTTCGGCTCCGATTCGACTTTCGCCGTCCGCGACTTTCGCTTTCGCCTCTTCCTGGCGCTCCTCAAGCATCTCACGAGCCGACGCGCCGGATGCCGTCGGTGATTGCCGCGCCGCCGAGCATCCGGCTCAGCTCGTCGACCCGACCCGCAGCGTCGAGCCGCGGACACGGTCGTTCGCGTCCGGCCGCGGTCGACGCGCTTCTCGATCTGAAAGTGCGTATCGGCGTACGCCGCGATCTGCGGCAGGTGCGTGATGCACAGCACCTGGAACGCGGAGCCGAGCGTTCGCAGCTTGCGCCCGACGACGTCGGCGACCCGCCCGCCGATGCCGGCGTCGACCTCGTCGAAGATCAGGCCGGGCGCGGACGCGCTCGGCGGCCGATCGCCCGCCTCGCTGAAACCGTGGCGCGCGCCCGCGGTCAGCGTCTTGATCGCCAGCATGATGCGCGACAGCTCGCCGCCCGAGACGATGCGCGCCAGCGGCCGGAGCTCCTCGCCCGGGTTTGGCGACACGAAGAACTCCGCCTGATCGATCCCTGCGCCGCTCCACGCCGCCTCGGGAAGCGCGTCCGGCGCGAAACGCACCTCGAACCGGGTGCGCTCCATGGCGAGTTCCGCGAGCTGCTGCTCGAGCCGGCGCGCGAACTCGACGGCGATCTTGCGGCGGCCTTGGCCAGAATGCCCGCGGCGCTCGAGATAGCGCTCGCGCGCCGCGCGCTGACGTCCGTTCGAGCTCGGCAAGCCGCTCGTCGCGATGCTCGAGGTCGGCCAGGTCCCGGCGCAGGGCGTCGCGCCTTGCGCGCGCGTCGGCCAGCGTCGGCCCGTACTTCCGCTTGATCCGCTCGAGCAGCGCGAGGCGCTCCTCGACCTGCTGCAGCCGCGCCGGCGATGCATCGATGCCGTCGCCATAGCGCCGCAGGAAGTGCGCGAGATCCTCGAGCTGCGACTTGATGCCGTCGCGCGCGTCCAGGTACGGCTGGAACCGGGGATCGATCGCCGCGAGCTCGCCGACGCGTTTCCAGACGGCGCCGAGTCCCGCAAGCACCGCCGCATCGCTCTCGTAGAGCGAGGCGTAGCCTTCGGCGCAGAGTCGCTCGACCCGCTCGGCGCTCGCGAGCACCTGACGCGCGGACTGCAGCTCGGCGTCCTCTTCGGGGTCTCCCGGCGGCCGGCGACTTGAGCGCCGCCTTCTCGAGTTCGGCGAGCTGGAACGCGGCGAGCTCCTGGCGGGCGCCGCGCTTCGGCGGCGAGCTGCCGTACGCGGGCGAGGTCGTCAGCGGCGGCGCGCATGTGCCTGCGAACGCCGCTTCGCGTCGGCGCGACGAGGGCGTGGAGCCCGCCGAACGTGTCGAGGACGCCGAGATGGGTCGAGGGATCGAGCAGCGTCTGGTGCTCGTGCTGGCCGTGGAGCTCGATCAACCCTGCGGCCAGTTCCTTGAGGCGCGCCAGCCGTGCGTCAGCTCACCGTTGACGAACGCACGGCTGCGTCCCTGGCTGGTGATCTCGCGGCGGACGAGCCGCTCTTCACCATCCGCTCTCGAAGATGGCCTCGATCGTCGCGGCCTGCCTCGCCGGTCCGGACGAGGTCGCCCGACGCCCGCCCGCCGAGCAGCAGCCCGACCGCCTCGACGAGAATCGACTTGCCGGCGCCGGTCTCGCCGGTCAGGACGTTCAGGCCGGCGTCGAACTCCAGTTCGACCGTATCGATGACCGCAAGGTGTTTAATCCTGAGAAAGCGGAGCATCGGAAAAGGGAGAGAACTCCAATCCTAACATAGGTTTGACAGCAATTTCCCAGCATGATACAGTTCTGCGCACTTGGCGCTGTCCCAGCGGCGCAGCAGCACGTCTTCGGAGGCCCGTTTGCGCACGCTTGGAAGCTTTTTCCTTGCCCTGCAGCAGCAGGCGCAGGGCGAACCTCTGTCTGGGAGCTCGAGCTTTTCGCTAGTCGAGATCATCGCCGAGGCGAGCCCCATCCAGAAGGTCGTCCTCATCGTCCTCGCGCTCTTCTCGATCGTGTCGTGGGGAATCATCTTCTACAAGGCCTGGGCGTTTCGGCCGATCAGCGCGGCAGACCGCAAGCTTTCTCGAAGTGTTCCGCCGCAGCAACAAGTTCTCCGAGGTCCAGGCCGTCTGCCGGTCGCTCAGCGAAAGCCCGCTCGTCGGCCTGTTCCAGTCTGGGTACGCCGAGCTCACGGCTCAGCTGCGGCAGGCCACGCCCAACGGAGAGCCGCCCGGGTCCAATCCGAAGCCGGGCGCTCCACGTCCTACTCTCAAGAGTCTGACCGCCGTCGACCGCGCCCTGATGCGGGCGTCGGTCGTCGAGGTGAACAAACTCGAAAAGCGGATCCCGTTTCTGGCGTCGACCGCCAGCATCACGCCGTTCATCGGGCTCTTCGGCACCGTGATCGGCATCTTGCTGTCGTTCGAAACGATCGGCCAGATGGGGACCGCCAGCCTGGCGGTGGTTGGCCCGGGGATTGCGGAAGCGCTGGTCGCGACCGCGGCCGGACTCTTCGTGGCCATCCCGGCAGCGTACTTCTACAACCACCTGTCGAACCGCGTGAAGCTGTTCGCGTCGGAGATGGACGATTTCGCCATGGAGTTTCTGAACATCGCGGAAAGGAACTTCACCTAGCCGATGCCCAAAGTGCATCCGGCCTCCGATACCGGGCCCGGGCGTCTGGGCCGCGGCCGCCGCGTGTCGACGAGCCTCTCGGAAATGAACGTCGTGCCGCTCGTCGACGTGATGCTGGTGCTGCTCATCATCTTCATGGTCGCGTCGCCGATGATTCAGCGCGGCATCGACGTGCGGCTGCCGGTGGCGACGCGCGCATCGCAGATCAGCGGCGAACGCGCTCTACGTCACGCTGCGACGCGACTTCCAGGCAGAAGCAGACGGTGTGGATCGGCACCGAAGAGATCCGCGTCAGCGCGCTCGGCGAGCGCATTCGCCAGCGCATGGAGGCGTCGGCCGAGAAGAAGGTGTACCTGCAGGGTGAACGCGGCGTGATGTACGACGACGTTGTCCGGATCATCGATCTGCTGAAAGCGGCCGGCGTGAGCGACGTCGGCCTGGTCACCGACCTCCCCGAGCGACGCTGAACGGACCATGGAAGTCACCGATGTCCTGCGCGACCGCATGCACGAACCGGCCGGCCTTCAGCAGATGGCCGTCGTGTCGGTGTTGCTGCATGGATCGCTCGCCGCGATCCTCGTGCTGGCGCCGGGCGGATGGCTCTCGCAGAAGGTGGAAACGCCGCGTGAGGTGATGACGATCAGTCTCGGCGGCAGGCACGCCTGGACCGATCGACCGGCGGGATGACCGCGATTGGCGGCCAGCCGGTTCAAGCCGTCAGGCCGCCCGAGGAGATCAAGAAGCCCGAGCCGATTCGCCCCCCGGCGGCGAAAGCGCCTGAAATGACGATTCCGAGAAGCGAACGCGCCGACGCGCCGCGGCTCGACGGCTGTGACGCAGGCGCCGGACGAGGCGCGCGGCCAGACGCCGACGAGGGCGCCGAGACGAGCAACGGGTCAGCGATCGCCGAAACCGGCGTGCGCGGACAGGGATTCGGCCTGACCACTGGCGGTGGCGGCGGCGCGGGGTCGCAGCTCGACGTCGAGAACTTCTGCTGCCCCGACTACATCCAGCTGATGGTGCAGCAGGTGCATGCGAACTGGGACTACCGTGTGGAAGTGCCGGGTCTGACGGTCGTCAAGTTCACGATCCAGCGCGATGGACGGATCACTGATATCGTGCTCACGAAGTCCAGCGGTTACGCGGCGCACGACATCAACGCGCAGCGGGCGCTGGCGCGCACGCGGCAGCTGGCGCCGCTGCCCGCGCAGTTTCCCAATCCCACGCTCGGCGTCCAACTTTCCTTCGATTACAAAAGATGACCAAAAGCCTTACTCACGAGCATCGCGCTGTTCGCCGGCCTGGCGCTGTCGGCGCAACAGCCGCCAGCGACGCCGCCGGCATCGCAGCAGCCGAGCGAGATCAGCACGGTGATCTCCAGCGGCGACATCGGCGCGCCGCCACGCTTCGCCGTACCCGACTTCATCGCCCTCGCGAGCGCCTCGGCCCGCGATCGAGCGGCTGATGCCGAGACGGCCGATGCCGCGCGGACCATTGCCCGCGTCCTGTGGGACGACCTGAACTTCGAGCACGAGTTCGCGCTGATCCCGCGCGACGTCTACAAGACGATCCCGCCGGCGACGTCGATGACCGATGTTCCGCTCGATCGCTGGCGCGAGCTCAACGCCGACGGCGTCGTCATCGGCATCGGTGCAGAAGACCGACGCCGGCGTCCGCGTCGAGGTCCGGCTGTTCAACGTCCGCAGCGGCCAGTCGGCGTTCAACATGGAATACAGCGGATCGATCGCGAACGTCCGCGTCTACGCGCACACGATTGCCGACGACATCCACAAGACGCAGCGCGAACCTGCGCGGCGTCGCGCGGACGCGGCTGACCTTCAACTCGGATCGCGACGGCGAGCGCCTCAGCGGCACCGTCGAGAACCGCGGCGCGAAGGAGATCTACATCTCCGACTACGACGGCGAGAACCAGCGGCGGATGACCGTCAACCGCGACTCTGAACAGCACGTCGGTCTGGTCGCCGGACGGCCGGTCGATCGCCTACGTCGTCGTGGCGGCGCGGACCGCCCAACATCTTCCTGTCGAACATCTATTCCGGCCTGGCGCCGCAGGACCTCACCAAGAGCATCGGCAACAACTGGACGCCGGTGTTCTCTCCGGACGGCACCCGGATCGCGTTCAGCTCGAACCGCGACGGCAACCCCGAGATCTACGTCATGAACCGCGACGGCTCGAACGTGCGTCGCCTGACCAATCACCCGGCCAACGACATCACGCCGACCTGGTCGCCGTCGGGCACCCAGATCGCCTTCACCTCGAGCCGCGGCGGCGACGCCGAGATCTACATCATGGGCGCCGACGGCTCGGGATCCAGAAGCTCACGAGCGGCTACTCGGACCGGCCGACCTGGTCGCCGGCGCCGTTCAACGAGATCGCCTATGCCGCGAGGACCGGGCCCGGCAACGACATCCGGGTCGTCGATCTTGCGACGCGCCAGGTGCGGCAGCTGACCTTCGGTGAAGGCACCAACGAAAGCCCGGCGTTCGCGCCCAACGGGCGCCACATCGCCTTCAACTCGACGCGATCGGGCAAGGAGCAGATCTTCACGATCGCCCGCGACGGCAAGGACCTCAGGCAGCTCACACGGCTCGGCAACAACAAACAACCGAACTGGTCCAACTAGCGGGAGCAGACGACATGATGCGACGAGCGGTTCTGAACGCCGCGGTGACGACGGTGATGACGGCCTCCGTGTTCCTGGCGGCGTGCGGTGGCAACAAGCCGCCGGTCGCCAAGCCGATTCCGCCACCGCCCCCGGCGGCGGACCTCACGACAGGTTCACGACCTCCCGGGCCCCCGGAACCCGTCCCTGAGCCGGTGGCGGTCCCGCCTGAGCCGCTGCGCGACGACGCGATCCGGTCCGGCAATCGTCGACGAGCTCAACCGCAATTCGCCGCTGAAGCCGGTGTTCTTCGATTACGACAGCGCCGAGCTCAGCCCCGCCGGCAAGTCGGCGCTCGACGAGAACGCCGGCGTGCTGAAGAAGTACGGCGCGTGGGTTGTGACGATCGAAGGACACTGCGACGAGCGCGGAACGCCCGAGTACAATCTGGCATTGGGCGAGCGGCGCGCCGTCGCCGCGCGCACGTACCTGGTCGCGCTGGGCGTGGCCGCCGACCGGCTGCGCACGGTCAGCTACGGGAAGGAATTTCCGTTCGACGCGGGACACGACGAGGGCGCGTGGGCGAAGAATCGCCGCGCGCACTTCGTGATTACCGCGGCGAAGTGACCAAGACGGCAGGACAATCGACTTATGAAGACATTCCGTCTCTTCGCGCTGACCGCCGTCCTCGTGGCGGCCGCCGCCGCGCCGGCGTCGGCGCAGAGCCGCGAGCAGCGGCAGATGATGGCCGACCTTCGCATCCTGCAGGTGCAGGCGCAGGAGATGCAGAACATGGTGGGCGCCCTGAACCAGGCGCTCAGCGATGCGCTGAAGGCGATCAACGCGCGGTTGAGCGAACAGGCGGAGTCGACGCGCCGCTCGTTTGCCGAGCAGAAGTCAGTCATCGACACGCTCTCGAGCGACCTGCGCATCGTCCGCGAGAAGCTGGACGACAACAACGTACGGGTCGGCTCGCTCACTCAGGAGGTCGACTCGCTGCGCAACCTGATCACCGCGATGCCCCGGGGCGGCGACGGGCCCGTCAATCCGGGCGTGGGTGATCCGTCCGCCGCTGCGGGGGGGACTTCTCCCAGCGGGCCCGGCGGGCTCGGCGCCTCGCCCCAGCGCGCCTACGATGCAGCGATGTCGGACTACTGGGGCAGCGACTTCGACCTGGCGATCAGCGGCTTCAAGGCCTACCTCGCCAGCTTCCCGGGATCCGATTTCGCCGATGACGCACAGTTCTACATTGGCCAGTCGTACTACAACCAGGGCAAATACACGGAAGCGGCGGACGCCTACGACCTGACCATCCGAACCTACCCGAAAAGCGAGATCCTGTCGGATGCGTACTTCAAGCTCGGCGAGTCGTATCGGAACCTGAAGAACCCCGAGCGCGCCCGAACGGCCTATCAATTCGTCGTCAAGCAGTACGCGCAAAGCGCCGCCGCGGCCCTGGCCCAGCAACGGCTCGAAGAAGTGAAATAAGAAGTGGACTAAACTGTCACAGGGCTTTTGCAAGAAAAGCGCGGGCGACCTGCTCTTTTCACTTCCGGCTACAGCCGTCACCCTTCACACTTCTACTTATGGGCAGCGTCAACAAAGTGATTCTGGTCGGCAATCTCGGGCGCGACGCCGAGCTCCGCTACACGCCGGGCGGCGCGGCGGTCTCGAAGTTCAGCATCGCCACCACCGAGGTGTGGACCGACAAGCAGGGCCAGCGCCAGGAACGTACCGAGTGGCACAACATCGACCTGTGGGGCAAACAGGCCGAGAGCCTCAAGGAATACCTGACGAAGGGGAAACAGATCTACGTCGAGGGCCGCCTGCAGAGCCGGAAAGCGCCGCGGTGCCGGCACTGCGACGCGTTCCTTCCTGAGCGCGATTGGAAGGCAGACGATCGCAACAAACAAGTGCGCTGCCAGAAGTGCTCGAACGAGATGGTGCCGTACGTTCAGACCCTCACTGATGTGCGTGCCGATCGCATCACGCTGCTCGGAGGCGGCGGGGGCCGCGGTGCGTCGATGGATCGCAGCGAGCTGACGGGCGGCGGCGCTCCGCACGCAGAACCGTCCGAGCCGCTGACCGACGACGACATTCCATTCTGAATTGGTGAGTTCAGGAGTTAGTGAGTTGGTGAGTTGAGGAGAGAAGTCTTCAACTCTCTAACTCTCCAGCTCTCGAACTCACGAACTGCGTCCGTATCGGTCTTCAAGTCTCACCACATCGTGCAGTTCCGGCGTCGACACCTCGAAGATGTCGCTGTCCTCGATGGCGGTCATCCGGTGGATGGTCTTCGGAGTGATGTGAACCCGCTCGCCGGGCAGCATCTCGCGCTTGATGATTTCCTGGCCCTGGTGAATCTCGAAGAGCAGCTTTCCGGACTGCAGGTAGATCGTCTCGTCCTTGAGGTTGTGATACTGGAGGCTGAGCGCGTGCCCGGCGTTGACGTGGATGATCTTGCCGACGTAACGATCGGTTTTCGCCCAGTGCAGCTCGTAGCCCCACGGTTTCTCGACGCGCGTAATGTCGCTCAAAACCACTCCTTTATGGCGACCCTAAAGGGTCGCCCTACGTCTCGACCCTGAAAGGTCCAGAGCTTCTCTGCTACGGATTCGTCGCCAGCCGGCCCAGCGCGGCGGCAAGTTCGCGCTCAATTTCCTCCACCGTCGGCAGCCGCAGGATCCGCCGCGCGAGCACGCGCAGCTCGTCCTGGCGCACTTCGGCGAGCACCTGCTTCGCCACGCCGATCGCTCCCGGCGTCATGCTGAACTCAGTCAGTCCAAGGCCGACCAGCAGCGTGAGCAGCGCCGGATCGGACGCCATCTCGCCGCACAGCGACACCGGAATCCGCTGCCGGCCGGCGGCGCGCCGCACCATCAGGATCATGCGAAGGATCGCCGGGTGCAGCGGCTCGTACAGGCGTGAAACGCGCTCGTCGGCGCGATCGACGGCGAGGCAGTACTGGATGAGATCGTTCGTCCCGATCGTGAAGAAATCGACCTCGCGCGCCAGCAGGTCGGCGGTATAGGCGGCGGCGGGAATCTCGATCATGACGCCGACCGGGACCGGCGGGACCGTCTCGCCGCGCCGGGCGAGCTCCGCGGATGCGTCGGCGATCATCTGCCGCGCTTCACGCAGCTGCTCGACGCCCGACACGAACGGGAACATGATCCGCAGCGAGCCGTGGCGCGCCGCCCGCAGCAGCGCGCGCAGCTGCGCCTGGAACAGCTCCGGCCGGGTGAGGCTGAGACGAAGCCCGCGCAGGCCCTGCCGGCTGCCCCGTTCCTCTTCGGCCACCCAGCTGCCGCCAAGCAGCGATCGCGCCGACCGCAGCGCCAGCTGATCCTCGTCGACGTCGAAGGTGCGGACGGTGACCGGCCCCGGCGCCATGCCTTCGAGCATGCCGCGGTAGATTTCGTACTGCTCCGCCTCGGTGACGTCGTTCGCGCCGGTCAGCAGGAATTCCGATCGGTACAGCCCGACCCCTTCGGCGCCGGCATACCGGGCCGCGGCGAGGTCGTCCGGGAACTCGATGTTCGCCTCGAGCCGGACGCGCACGCCATCGGCGGTCGCCGCGGGCCGCCGCCGCTCGGCGTCGCCGGCGCGCGCCGGCCGATCCTCGGTGCTCCGCGCGGCGCGCGCGAGGGTGGCCTCGTCGGGATCGACGATGATCTGGTGGCCGGTGCCGTCGATCACCACCAGCTGCCCGGCCTGGACGATGGCGCTGGCGTTGTGGAGGCCGACGACCGCGGGCACCTCGAGCGACCGCGCCAGAATCGCCGTGTGATACGTGCGGCTGCCGGCGTCGGTGGCGAAGCCGCGCACCTTGGTCCAGTCGATCTGCGCGGCCAGCGACGGCGTCAGCTCGTCGGCAATCAGCACCGACGCCTCGTCGACCTCGCGCAAGCAGGTCGCGGGTGGTCGCCACGCCGTGCCGCAGGTTCATTCGGAGCCGCCCGACGAGATCGGCGACGTCGCCCTTTCGCTCGCGGAGGTACGGGTCGGCCACCTCGTCGAACACCGAGCTGAATTCCTCGAACACCTGCTGGAGGGCCCACTCCGCGTTGACCTGCTGCTGCGCGGATCAGGTCGGCGGCGCGCGGGATCAGCATCGGGATCGTCGAGCATCAGGATCTGCGCGTCGAACAGCGACGCCAGCTCGGGTCCGCGACGCCGCTCGAGCCGCTTGCCGATGGCAGTCAGCTGCTCCCGCGCCAGCAGGCGGGCCCGCTCGAGGCGGCCGAGCTCCTGCTCGAGCCGCTCTGCCGCGATCCGATAGCGCAGCACCTGGGCGCGCTGGCTGAGGACCACCGCCCGACCCGAGACGATGCCCGGAGAGACGCCGATGCCGGTCAGGCGCTGCATACGTCCTCGCCAAATCCACCCTCGACGAGCGCGACCAGCGCATCCACGGCCGCGCGCTCGTCCGCGCCGTCGGCTGAGATGGTGATCGTCGACCCCCTGGCTGCCGCGAGCAGCAGGACGCCCATGATGCTCTTCCCGTCCATTTCGCGGCCGTCGCGGGCGACGCGGACTCGCGACTCGAAGCGGGTGGCGAGGTGCACGAACTTCGCGGCCGCCCGCGCGTGCATCCCTAGCTGGTTCACGACGGTGACCGAACGCGTGGTCATATAGCGCTTCGCTTGTCGTTCTTCGTTCTGGGTTCTTCGTTCTGCCGGCCGCTGTCGCGATACCACGATTCACAGCAAAGAACGCAGAACGTAGAACGTAGAACGTAGAACGACGTCATGACGCGGTCTTCTCCCCGCGCAGCAGATCCGACGCGACCCAGATCGCGTTGCGCCCGTGGTCGCGCATCGCGCGCGCCACGGCGAGCAGGTCCTGCGAGCTCTGGAGCGACGCCAGCTTGATCAGCATCGGCAGGTTGACGCCGGTGATCACCTCGATGTGGTCCTTCTCGAGAAAGGTCATGCCGAGGTTCGACGGCGTGCCGCCGAACATGTCGGTCAGCATCAGCACGCCGGCGTCGCCGCGCACGCGTTCGATCGCCTGCGCGATGTCCTCGCGCGCGTCGTTCACCTCGTCGTGCCAGCCGATCGACACCGCGGCGAACTGCGGCAGATCGCCGACGATCATCTCGGCGGCGTTCACCAGCTCGTTGGCGAGCTGCCCGTGCGTCACGACGACGACACCAATCATCCGATCGCCTTCATGGAATTCAAGAATTCAGATAGTCTGAAATCTCATGATCCTGATCCTGCAATGTCCCGGTGCTTCACGCGCACCCGCGTGCCGTCGATGGCGGTGAGGGACCGTTTCAGCCGCTCGGCGATCATCACCGAGCGGTGGCGGCCGCCGGTGCAGCCGATGGCGATCGGTCAGATAGCTCTTCCCCTCCGCGACGTAGTGCGGCACGACGAAGCGCAGGTAGTCCTCGAGGCGCGTCGATGAACTCG
Organism: uncultured Acidobacteriota bacterium; assembly: GCA_963825245.1. Taxonomy (GTDB): domain Bacteria; phylum Acidobacteriota; class Vicinamibacteria; order Vicinamibacterales; family CAVVIG01; genus CAVREM01. Next base: position 445,312 of record CAWGSJ010000001.1, on the reverse strand, counting down.
CGCGTCGACGGCGTCGCGCTCCATGAACGCGACGACCGCCCGATCCCGGCCGGTCCGCTCGCGCAGCGCCGGGCACGAAGTGCGGATTCGGCAGGCAGCGCACGTCGAACACGAGATCGGCATCGAGCGGCACGCCGTGCTTGTAGCCGAAGCTGAGCAGCGTGATCACCAGCCGGCCCCGGCCGCGGTCCCGCGACAGGCCCATGAAGAACTGCCGCAGCTCGTGGACCGTCATGTCGGAGGTGTCGATGATCTCGTCGGCCATCTCGCGGATGGCGTTCATGCCGGGCGCGCTCGTCCCGGATGCCCTTCGCCGGCCGAACGCCCCGGCGCCAGCGGATGCGGCCGCCGCGTCTCGCTGAAGCGGCGCACCAGCGCCGCGTTGCTCGCCTCGAGGAAGATCAGCACCGGGTTCAGCCCGCGCATCTTGCGCAGCCGCCGGAAGATCCGCGGGAAACGACGACAGGAAGCTGCCCTCGCGGACGTCGACGACGATCGCCACCTTCTCGATGTCGCCGCGCAGCGACAGCCGCGCGAGCGTCGGAATCAGCGTCGTCGGCAGGTTGTCGACGCAGAAGTAGCCGAGATCCTCGAGCGCGCGGATCGCCTGCGACTTGCCGGATCCCGACAGCCCGGTGAGGACGATGAACGGCTGGCCCGCCTTGGCCGCAGGCCGGGGGGATTCGCCTGGTCTGCGCGGCAGTGCCGCCCGCCGGCCGGCACCGCCGCGTCGGCCGGATCGGCCGCTCGAATCGGCCCTCACCCGCCCCCTCCGGGCTCGAGATCCTCTTCTTCCTCTTCTTCGCCGATCGACTCGACCGAGCGCCGGAGGGACTCCTCCAGGCGGTCGGCCAGCAGGCGGGCCGCATGATGGCCGCGGGCGCGCAGCAGCTGGTTGCGCGCGGCGACCTCCACGAGGATGGCGATGTTGCGGCCCGGGCGCGACCGGCATCCGGATGAGCGGCACCCGCAGTCCGAGAATCTCGTAGAACTCGTCGTCGAGGCCGAGCCGCTCGTATTCGCGCGCCGGCATCCCAGCGTTCGAGCTGCACGACCAGCTCGACGCGCTTCGACGAACGGGTCGAGGCGATGCCGAACAGCTCCTTGATGTTGATCACGCCGAGGCCGCGCAGCTCCATGTGGTGGCGCGTCAGCTCGGGGCACGTGCCGATCAGGATCGTCTCCGCGCGCCGGCGGACTTCGACGGTGTCGTCGGCCACCAGCCGATGCCCGCGAACGATCAGATCGAGCGCGCACTCGCTCTTGCCGATGCCGCTCTCGCCGGCGATGAGCACGCCGAGGCCGAGCACGTCCATCAGCACGGCGTGGAGGATCGTGCGCTCGGCCAGCGTGTCCTCGAGGATCGAGCTCAGCTTGGCGATCGCCGTCGGCGTCGTCAGCGACGGTCTGCAGGAGCGGCAGCCGCGCCTGCTCGCCCTCGGTCGAGGAGCTCCGCGGGCGGCGTGAACCCGCCGGTGATGAGGACGCAGGGAAAGTCGTGCGACGCGACCAGCCGCAGGGCCGCTGTCCGCGCCGCGGGCGCGAGGCTCTCGAGATAGCGGATCTCGCTCTCGCCGAAGATCAGCACGCGGCCCGGCTTCAGGTACTCGTGGAAGCCAGCGAGCGCGAGGCCGGTCTTCTGGATGTGGGGGCTGGTGATGACGCCGATCGGTGCCGGCGCCGCCGGCCAGCAGCTCGAGGGTCAGGCCGAACGCCTCCGTCCGGCTGCGCAGCAGCGCGCCGACGGTCACGCCTGAACGCTGGGACATGTCAGCCGTCAGTCGTGTCGAACGTCGAGGTTCGAAGCTGAACGACGATACGCTCGAACGTCTACGCTTCTGTTTCCACCAGCGTGAGCTCGCCGTTCGCGCGCCGGAACAGCACGCTGATGGCGGCCGTCTCGGCGTCGCGGAAGACGAGCGACGCCTTCGCCGTTGGCGTCGATCTCGCGGGCCGCCTCGCCGACCGACATCGCCTTGAGCGCCTGCCGCGACGCGCGCAGGATCCGCGGCATCCGCGGCCTGGCGGGCGCATTGCGGGCGGCGGGACGGACGGCGACGGCCGCCGCGGCCTCGCCGGCGATCGGCTCGCCCTTGACGGAGCGGCGCTTCGGCTCCTGCCACTTGCCTTTGACCTTCCGCGCCTGCTGCGCGATCTTGTCGAGCGCCTGGCTCAGCGACGTTTCCCACGCCGTCGACTCGCCGACGCCGTGCAGGAACTTCTCGCCGCGCGCGTGGAGGGTGATGTCGGCGCGGCGCCCGTGCTTCTCGCCGGTCAGGACGACCTGCGCCGAGACCGCGCTGTCGTTCAGCATCCGTTCGAGCCGGGCCAGTTTTCGATCGACGAGTCGGCGAAGCGCAGGAGTGATGTCGACGTGACGGCCGGTGAGTTCGAGTCGCATAACCCCGTGTCGGCCCGGCGACGCGGCGCCGGGCGGCTAGCTGTCAATACAGGACCTTCCGCTGGTTCGACGTCGGGATCTTCAGCTCCTCGCGGTACTTCGCGATCGTCCGGCGGGCCAGCACGAGCCCCTCGCGCTGCAGGATGCTGACGATCTTCGAGTCGCTCAGCGGCTTGCGCGGATCTTCGTTCTCGATGATCTTCCGGATGCGCTGCTTGATCGTGACCGACGAGACGCTCTCGCCGTACGAGCTGCTGATGCCGCTGTGGAAGAAGTACTTCATCTCGAACACGCCCTGCGGCGTGTGCATGTACTTGTTCGTCACGACGCGGCTGACCGTCGACTCGTGCATGCCGATGTCGTTGGCGACGTCGCGCAGCACCAGCGGCCGCAGGTGCTCGATGCCGTGATCGAGGAAGTCGCGCTGGAAGTTGATGATGCTGTTGGCGACCTTGTGGATCGTCTTCTGACGCTGCTCCACCGACTTGATCAGCCAGAGCGCCGAGCGGAACTTGTCCTTCACGTAGGCGCGCGTCTCGTCGTTGTTCTCGGTCGCCCTTGTCGAGCAGCCGGCGGTAGACCGGGCTGATCCGCATCTGCGGCAGCCCGTCCTCGTTCAGCACCGCCACGTACTGATCCTCGACCTTCACCACGTAGACGTCGGGAATGACGTACTGCGACTGCGTCGGGTTGTAGCGGCTGCCCGGCTTCGGATCGAGGTGGCGGATGATCTCGATGTGCTCCTTGAGGTCGTCGATCGTCAGCCCGAGCTTGCGGGCGATCTCCGGCACCTGATGGTTCTGCAGCAGCCGCAGATGATCGGTGACGATCTTCTCGGTCGGCGTGCCTTCGAGCCCGAGGTGCCGGAGCTGCAGCAGCAGGCACTCCTGCAGGTCGCGCGCGGCGACGCCGGTCGGATCGAAGCCCTGGACCAGCCGCAGCGCGCGCTCGACCTCGGCGACCGGCCACGGGCCCATGCGCCGCCAGCTCGTCGAACGACGCCACCAGATAGCCGTCGTCGTCCAGGTTGCCGATGATCGCCGAGCCGATCTCCCGCATCAGCGGATCGTCGGTCTGCATCGACAGCTGCCACATCAGGTGGTCGGACAGCGAGCTGGCTCGTCGAGAGCGTGTTCTCGATCGGCGGCAGCTCTTTGACCTCCTGCGGCGCGCGCGGCCGATAGCCGTCGTCGAGGTAGTCGCCGAAGAAGTACTCGTAGTCCTGGTCGTCCCAGGTGTCGGTCTTGTTGGCCTGCTGCGCCGGTCTCGGTCTTCTCCGCGGTCGGCGGCCGCCTCGGCCGGCTGCAGTTCCTCGGTCGGAACCTCCTCGAGCATCGGGTTCTCGACCATCTCCTGGTTCAGGAGGTCCGACAGCTCGAGCGTCGACATCGGCAGCAGCTTGATCGCCTGCTGCAGCGATGGCGTCAGAATCAGCTTCTGAACGAGCTTGGTGTGGAGTTTCTGCTGGATGCCCATTGACGCGTCAGCTAAGTCGTTCGCCGACTTGCGCGATTCAGGCGTCGCTGAGCGCATCGCAGCTCAGCTGATGCAATTCCCAGGCCTTATTTTAGTCCAATCGGAACTCGGTCCCCAGATAAATCCGACGGACCTCCTCGTCGGCGGCGAGGCTCGCGGGCGTGCCGCTCTTGAAGATCGACGCCGTCGTGCACGATGTAGGCGCGATCGGTAATGCGCAGCGTTTCACGGACGTTGTGATCGGTGATGAGCACGCCGATGCCGCGATCGCGCAGGTGAAAGATGATCTTCTGGATGTCGGTCACCGCGATCGGATCGATGCCGGCGAACGGCTCGTCGAGCAGGATGAACTTCGGCGAAATCACGAGCGCCCGTGTAATCTCCGCGCGCCGCCGCTCGCCGCCCGACAGCGTGTAGGCCGGCGCCTGCGCCAGCGGGCGTCAGATTCAGCTCCGCCGAGCAGCTCGCGCAGCCGCGCGCGCCGCGCCGCCGCGTCGAGATCCATCGTCTCGAGAATCGCCAGGATGTTCTGCTCGACGGTCAGCCCGCGGAAGATCGACGGCTCCTGCGGCAGGTAGCCGATGCCCTTGCGGGCCCGGACGTACATCGGATCGTCGGTCACGTCGGTGCCGTCGAGCTCGACGCGGCCCGAATCGGGCGCGGTCAGGCCGACGGTCATGTAGAACGTCGTCGTCTTGCCGGCGCCGTTCGGGCCGAGCAGGCCGACGATCTCGCCCGACGCGACCTCGAGGTTGACGCCGCGCACGACCGTGCGCCCGCCGTACGACTTGGTGAGGTCGAAGGTGCGAAGGGTCGCCACAGTAGGCCGGCGCGTTCAAGGGCGGCGGATCCCGTTCGGGGTCGGCGGATCGCTACGGACACTTGGCGCCGCCCTGTGTCCGCGTGCGCATCTGCTCGCTGCCGTCGACGACGATCCTATCGGCGCCCTTCAGGTAGGTCAACCTGCGGCCCTCGGTCGTGCCGCTGCACTCGTCCACGATCTTCACCGGCGTGCCGGTGACGACGTATTTCTCGTCCGCGCTGGTGTACGTGAGCCGATCGCCCGTCGTCTTGCGGCGCGGCTCGGTGAGCGCGATCGCTTCGTACGCTTCGACCCGCTCCACTTCGTCGCCCGAGGGCTTCAGGTACAGCTCGATCTTCGGCGACCGCAGTTCGCCCTGCGGGCCGTTCAGGTATGCGTCGCCGGTGTAGGTGGCGCGGCGCTCGGCTTCCTGGTAGACGAAGTTCCTTGCTCTTGGCATTCGCGACCGTCCGCTCCTTCCTCCGTCCTTCGTCGTCTGCATCAGGACCGTCGTCGTCGCCACCGGATCACCGGACGCCTTCAGATCGCCGGTCTTGCTCGTCGATCGTGATCTGCGTCCCCTTGATCGTCGTTTCGGCCTGCCACAACTGCGCGTTCCCGGAGTAGTGGCGCCTGCTCGGCGCCGCCGTCATACTTCAGATCGTCGGCCGTCACGTTGACTGGCTGGTCTTTCTTGAACATCGACGGCGTCTTTCGCCCCGTCGTCGTCTTTCGACGGCTGGAGCGCGGTCCGCACGTCTCCGGCGCCGTGCACCCGGGGCCCGTCCAGCACGATGTCGATGGCATCGGCGTCGATGTTGATCCGATCGTCGCGGACGTTCGGCCGGACGTAACGCCGGGTTCGCTGCCCGAAAGGTCGAGCGTCCCGGCGGCGAGTGCGTAGCGGCCGCGGGCCGCGCGTGCGGTCATCCGGCCGTCGACGAACTCCACGGGCCGGAGGAAGGTCGCATCCTCGATCGCGCTGAATCCGGGTTTCATCGACACCTGCAGCGCCTCCGAAGTCGCCGAGCGATCGCACGTCGGCTGCTGCGCTCGCGAAACACGACCTTGCCCGAGAACAGCGCGCTTGTGAGGCCCTTGGCTTCGTCGCCCTTTGCGTTCATGCTCTCGGCCGTGATGGTTCGGGCAGCCGTCCCCTTCTCGGCTGGGAGGTCCAGTTCCACGCGCCCCGTCGCGTCCACCGCGGTTGGACGTGGTGCCGCTGCGCGCCGAGCGGCAGGTCGAACGCTTCCGCGGCGATCCGCCGCGCCGGCTGGTGCGCGTCGCCCGCGACATGGATGACGCCGGTGCCGACGATACGGAGCGTACTCGAGCGTCTCGCCGTCGGCGCCGTAGGTCAGATCCATGTCGCGGCCGGTCATCTTCTGAAGGCTGCCCGGTCCGCCTGGTGGGGCGGTGATGGACGAGCCACCGCGCAGCTCGAGCAGCCGCAGGCGATCTTCCTCGGGTGTCAGGTGAGCCACACCGTTGGCCGCCTCGATCAGCTCGGCGCCGCGGGTGATCTTGAACGCCTTCTCGAACCGCATGGTGTCGGCAAGGCGATCGAGCTCAAGCGTGCTTGTGGTCAACGTCATGGGCGCCTGCGCGCCTTCGGCATCCGCCGTCGACTGAATGCTGGCGTCTTTGAGGATCCGCAGCCGGTCCTGGTTCTTGTCGTAGCTGAAGCCGATGCCGGATCCGGACATGCGGCCGCGCGAAAACGTCACCGGGCCGGCCGCGCGAATGATGCCCTCGGCCTCCAGGTATGATGCGCGCTCTGTTCTGGCGCTCAAACCGTCACTCGACGTCAACTCAACATGGCCTTCGAGGACGAACGACGATTCGTTCTTGCCAACCTCTCCGCGATCCGACGTCAGCACGAACTTCCGTCCGCCGCTGCGCACCGTGGTCACGATCAGCTTCTCGCCCTTGGCTGTGCCGTCCCCGTACAAGCGCATCAGGCCCGCCTGAATCCGGACCTCTTCCCTGTCGCGGTTGAGACGGGTTTTGTCGAAATTGATGGTCTCGACGAGCGCCTTCGGATCCGATCCGACGACGCCGTCTCGGGAGGATTCAGCGCGGCGCTGGAAGGCGAACGCCACGACGATCGCGAGCGCCACGGCTCCGAGCGCAATTGCCAGCCGCAGTTTTCGCTGCCAGGCAGCCATGGTGTGCTGTGGAATTTGAGGATTTCAGGATTTGACCCTCAAATCCTCAGATCCTTAAATCGCGTCGCCTCCTGCCCTTCTGATATCAGCAAGGGTCAACTCGACGTACGTCTCACCATTGTACTGGTTCTGTTCGAGGGAAAACGCGACGTCGAGTGCAGCCTTGTGCTCGGCGAGGAAGTCGTGGCGCTCGGCGGCCCGCCAGGCGATCGCGCGGAAGATGCGGCCGTCCTGCCGCAGCGCCATCTTCAGGTGCCGCTCCTTGAGCTTGCGCGGGCCGTCGATGATCTCGACGCCGCGCGCGGCGAACACCGGCCGGGGGTTGCCGGCGCCGAAGGGGGCCAGCGACGCAACCCCGGCCGCGATGCCGCCGGTGATACCGCGGAACGTCAGGTCGCTGTCGATCCGCAGGCGCGGCATGAGGTCGTCCGGGCCCGAGCGTCTCGTCGGCGACTTCGTTGACGGCGTGCCGCAATTCCTTGATCCGTGCCGCTTCCAGCGTCAGCCCGGCGGCCTGTTTGTGGCCGCCAAAGCGGATGAACAGGCTGGCGCAGCGCTCGAGCGCTCCCAGCATGTCGAAATCCGGAATGCTCCGGCACGAGCCGTGGGCCACCCCGTCGTCGACCGAGAGCACGATCGCCGGCCGATGAAAGGCGTCGACCAGCTTCGAGGCCACGATGCCGATGACGCCGCGATGCCACCCTTCGCCGGCGACGACGAGCACCGAGCGAGCGCCGATCGTCCGGATCCGTCTGGACGACCTTCTTCGCGGCGGCCAGGATCTCGGCCTCCTCCTCCTGCCGCCGGATGTTCTCGCCATCGAGCTGCTGCGCCAGCTCGCGGGCTTCGTCGCCCATGCGTCTCGTCGCTGGCCAGCAGCAGCCGCGTCGCGAGGTCGGGCGTGCTCATGCGGCCGGCGGCGTTGACCCGCGGCGCCACCATGAACGAGATGTGATAGCTGTCGATCGTCTTGCCGGTCAGGCCCGACACGTCGAGCAGCGCCCGGAGCCCGACCTTGTGCGGGCCGCGCGACAGCAGATCGAGGCCGACCTTCGCGATGACGCGGTTCTCGCCGACCAGCGGCACGACGTCGGCGAGCGTCCCGATGGCCGCGATCTTGACGAACCCCGGCAGCCAGCGCTCGCGACCGGTCGCGCGACAGAGCGCCTGCACGACCTTGAGCGCGACGCCGACGCCGGCCAGGTACTTGTCCGGGTACGAGCAGTCGGTCCGCTTCGGGTTGATGACCGCGAACGCCGGCGGCAGCGTCGCATCCGGCTCGTGATGGTCGGTGACGATGAGATCGACGCCCAGCTCGCGCGCCCGCACGGCGGCGTCCGCACCGCGGATGCCGCAGTCGACCGAGATCGACGAGCGCCACGCCCTGCGCGTGCAGCCGCTCGATCGCCGCCGGCTGCAGGCCGTAGCCGTCGGTCAGCCGCTCAGGGATGAAGTGCACGACCTCGGCGCCGATCAACTCGAGCGCCCGCCGCAGGATGACCGTCGATGTGATGCCGTCGACGTCGTAGTCGCCGTGGATCGCAATCCGCTCGTTCCGGGCGATCGCGCCCAGGATGCGATCGACGGCTGGCCGCATGTCGGCCAGCCGCATCGGATCGTGCAGGTGCTCCAGGCGCGGATCCAGAAAGCGCGACGCCACCTCGGGGTCGCCGAGGCCACGCTGACAAAGGAGACGGGCGACGAGCGGCGGCGAGCTTCAGCGCGTCAGCCAACGCGCCGGCCGCGGCGTCGTCGCAGGCTGAGAGATGCCAGCGCGGGGCTACGGTCGGCATTCCGGTTGCTTTACGGCGCTCGCAAAAGCAAACACAAAGGACACGAAGGACACAAAGGAAGAAAAATCTTTGGGACCTAACGAAACCAGTCGGCTTGTCATCGGCGCGGCGTTGAAAGTCCACACGGCGCTGGGTGCCGGTCTTCTGGAAAGCGCATACGACGCGTGCATCTACTACGAACTCACGCGTGCAAGCTTGCATTTTGAGCACCAGGTCTCGGTTCCGATTGTTTACGAAGGCATTCGACTTACGGACCGCATTCCGTGCTCGACTACATCGTTGAAGACTGCCTGATCGTCGAGCTCAAGTGCGTCGACAAGCTTCAGCCAATTCATCTTGCCCAAATGCTTACCTATCTGAAGCTCTCGCGCATCAAGCTGGGGCTCCTGATCAACTTCAACGTCCCGCACCTGCGAAGCGGTATCCGCCGCGTGATCAACGGCCCCCAGACCGATCTTTAACCTTTGTGTCCTTCGTGTCCTTTGTGGTTGACCATGGCCGGACCCTCTGCGCCTCTGCGTCCTTTGCTTCCTCTGCTTCCTCGGCGTCCTCGGGTAGGTTCTACCCTTCGGTGAACTCAATACCCACCCTCCCCATCCTCCTGAACTTCTCGTACCGCAGCGCGAGGCGCGTTTCGCTGTCGAGGGCGGCGACGTCGGCCAGTGCGCGCGAGAGCGCGGCGTCGACCAGCGCGGCCGCGGCGTCGGGATCGGTGTGGGCGCCGCCGATCGGCTCGGGGATGATCTCGTCGATGATCGCGGCCTTCAGCAGATCGGGCGCCGTGAGCTTGAGCGCTGCGGCCGCTTCGACCTTCTTGCCGGCGTCGCGCCACAGGATCGCGGCGCAGCCCTCCGGGCGGAATCACGCTGTAGATCGCGAACTCCTGCATCAGCACGCGATCGCCGACCGCGATGCCGAGCGCGCCGCCGCTGCCGCCCTCGCCGCTGACGCAGACGATGATCGGCGTGTCGAGCAGCATCATGTCGCGCAGGTTCACGGCGATCGCTTCGGCGACGCCGCGCTCCTCCGACTCGATGCCGGGATACGCGGCGGGCGTGTCGACGAACACGATGATCGGCCGGCGGAACTTCTCGGCCGAGCCGCATCACGCGCAGCGCCTTTCGGTATCCCTCGGGCCGCGCGTAGCCGAAGTTCCGGAAGATCTTCTCCTTCGTGTCGGTGCCCTTGACGTGGCCGACGACGAGGACCGGCTGGCCGTGGAAGTCGGCGAAGCCGGTCATCATCGCGTGATCGTCGGCGAAGCGGCGGTCGCCGTGGATCTCGACGAAGTTCGGGGAACAGGCGCTGGATGAAGTCCTCGAGGCCGGGCCGTCCGGGATGACGAGCCACCATGCACGCGCTGCCACGGCGTCAGCGCCGCGTACAGGTCGGCGCGCACCGTCTCGAGCCGCCGGCGCAGCGACGGCGACCTCGCGGTTGCGCGGCTCGGTGCGCCGGCAGCGCTTCGAGAGCCTCGATCTCCTTCAGCAGAACGGCGATCGGCTCCTCGAAATCCAGGGTCTCAGGAGGCATGGCTGTCAGTGCCAATCATCGCAGCGAGACTGCTCCCTGCCCGACCACCTGCTCCACTTCCGCAATCAGCGTCGGCGATGGCCGTACGCGGATCTGGGCGGTCACGTCGGCGCGACACGCGCAGACGCGGCGCGTCGGTCTCGATCTCGAACGAGAGGCGCCGATCGCCGCGGTGGCGGCTGACGATCTCGAGCGAGCGCCTGCGCGACGGACCCGGCGGGCTGGCGAATCCGGATCGTCACTTCGCGCGCCAGCCGCTCGTGGATGGTCTCGATCGGTACGATTTCCGACGCCAGCACGCGCACCGATTCGTCGTCCCGTTCGAGCTTGCCGCGGACAAGCACCAGCGTGCCGGTTTCGATCAGGCTGGCGGCGCGCTGATACGCCTCGGGAAACGCGATGACCTCGACGCCGCCCTGGGCGTCCTCGAGCGTGAACACCGCCATGCGATCGCCCTTGCGCGTCTTGAGCTGGCGGCAGGCCGCGACGATGCCGCCGAGGCTGGTGTCGGGCTCGATCGGCTTTCGGTCCGCCGGGGCCCCACGCATCGTCTTGCGCCGGACGCGACCGGCGCGTCGGCGAGCTCCGCCGGTCGAACGGGCGCCGAAGTCCCGAAGCGCGCTTGCATAGCCGTCGACCGGGTGCCCGCTCCAGTAGAGTCCGAGCGTCTCCTTCTCGAACCCGAGCTGCTCGCTCTCGGTCCAGGGGGCGCCGCCGGCGGGATCATGCGCGTGCCGTTCCCGCTCGCCGGGCATCCCGTCGCCAAAGCCGCCGAACAGCTGCGCCTGCCCCTCGTTCACGATCGCGCTGATGCCGCGCGCCGTGATCGCACGCGGCATCGATCGAGGCGAGAAGCCGCGGCCGCAGCTCGCCGCGACGCCAGCGCCGCGAGCTGCGCGTCGTCTCCGCCGAGCGAGTCGAACGCGCCGGCCTTGACCAGGCTCTCGAAGACCCGCTTGTTGACCAGCCGCAGATCGAGATCTTCGCACAGGCGTGGAGCGACTGGATCCGTCCCTGCTTCGCGCGAACCGACAGCAGCGACTCGATCGCGCCCTCGCCGACGTTCTTGATCGCGGTGAGGCCGAACCGGACGCCGCGTTCGGGCTTCCACCGTGAACGCGCAGCTGGCTCTCGTTGATGTCGGGCGGCAGGACCGGAATGCCGCGATCGCGGCACTCGCCGAGGTACAGGGCGAGCTTGTCGGTGTTCTGCGCCTCGATCGTCAGCAGCGCCGCCGCGAAGTGCCACGGGTAGTTGGCCTTCAGGTACGCGGTCTGGTACGCGAGCAGCGCGTAGGCCGTCGAGTGCGCCTTGTGAAGCCGTAGCCGGCGAAGTGCTCCATCAGGTCGAAGATCGGTCCGGCCTTCTTCTCCGGGATCCCGTTCTTCTTCGCGCCGTCGACGAACTTGCCGCGCTGCTTCGCCATCACCTCGGGGTTCTTCTTCCCCATCGCCTTGCGGAGGATGTCGGCCTCGCCGAGCGTGAAGCCGCCGAGCTCACGTCGCGATCCGCATCACCTGTTCCTGGTAGGCGATGACGCCGTAGGTCTCGCGCAGGATCGGCTCGAGCTGCGGCAGCTCGTACTGCACCTCGGTCTTGCCCTGCTTGCGGGCGATGAAGTCGTCGACCATCCCGCTGCGAGCGGGCCCGGCCGGTAGAGCGCGTTCAGCGCGATCAGATCGTCGAGCCGCTGCGGTTTCGCCTTGCGCAGGATGTCGCGCATCCCGCTGCTCTCGAACTGGAACACGCCGTAGGTCTGACCGTCCTGGAAAATCTGATACGTCTTCGGGTCGTCGAGCGGAATGCTGTCGATATCGAGGTCGACGCCGGTCGTCCGCTTGATCTCCCCGATCGCATCGAAGATCAGCGTCAGCGTGCTGAGCCCGAGGAAGTCCATCTTGAGGAGGCCGATGCGCTCGATCTCCTTCATCGACCACTGCGTCGTGATTTCGTCCCGGGCTCCCTTGTAGAGCGGTGCGTAGTCGGTGATCGCCGTCGGCGTGATCACGACGCCGGCGGCGTGCACCGAGGCGTGGCGGGTCATCCCTTCCAGCCGCCTCGCGACGCTGAGCAGCTCCTTGACCTTCGGGTCGTTCTGCTCCATCTCCTTGAGCGCTGGACTCTCCTCGAGCGCCTTGTCGAGCGTCATGTCGAGCGCGGCCGGAATCTGCTTGGCGACCTTGTCGACGTCGCCGAACGGCATCTCCAGCACGCGCCCGACGTCGCGGACGACGGCCTTCGCCTTCATCGTGCCGAACGTGATGATCTGCGCGACGTTCTCGCGGCCGTACTTGCGGGTGACGTAGTCGATCACCTCGCCGCGCCGCCGCTCGCAGAAGTCGATGTCGATGTCGGGCATCGACACGCGCTCGGGGTTCAGGAAGCGTTCGAAGATCAGGTCGAAGTCGAGCGGATCGACGTCGGTGATGCGCAGCGCATACGCGACCAGGCTCCCGGCCGCCGAGCCGCGGCCCGGCCCGACCGGAATCCCCTGCTCGCGCGCGTAGCGGATGAAGTCCCAGACGATCAGGAAGTACCCGGGGTACTTCATCTTCTTGATCATCTCGATTTCGTAGGCGAGACGGCGCTCGTACTCGTCGATGGTGTGGCGTCAGCGCGCCGGCAGCCGCCAGCTGCTGCAGCCGCGGCAGACGCTGCTTGAACCCTTCGCGCGCAACGTGCTCGAAGTACTCGTCGAGGGTGAAGCCCGCCGGCACGTCGAAGTTCGGCAGGTGGTTCTGCCCCTCCGGGAGCACGACGTTGCACCGTTCGGCGATCCGCACCGTGTTCAGCAGCGCCTCCGGATAGTCCCCGAACGCCGCCGCCATCTCCGCAGCCGTCTTCAGGAAGAACTGCTGCGCCTCGTAGCGCAGCCGCTTCTGGATCGCTGAACGCCTTGCCGGTGCCGATGCAGAGCAGGACGTCGTGGGGATGGGCATCCGCTTCGCGGAGGTAGTGCACGTCGTTGGTGCAGACGAGCGGCAGGTCGAGATCGCGCGCCATCGCCGGCAGCGCCGCCGTTGACCGTCCGCTGCTCCTCGATGCCGTGCCACTGCATCTCGAGGAAGAAGTTGCCTCGGTCCGAGGATGTCGCGGTACGCCGCGGCCGCCTCGAGCGCCTTCCGTTCCTGGCCGTGCGACAGGCCTTCCGCGACTTCGCCTTTCAGGCAGCTGCTCAGGCCGATCAGGCCCTTGCTGTGCTGCGCGAGCAGGTCCTTGTCGATCCGCGGCTTGTAGTAGAAGCCCTCGGTGTAGCCGGCCGACACCAGCTTGATCAGGTTGTGGTAGCCCTCGAGCGTTTCGGCCAGCAGCACCAGGTGGTTCTGCGTCTCGCCGGGATTGCCGCTCTTGGTCCGCCGGTCTCCCGGAGCCACGTAGACCTCGCACCCGAGAATCGGCTTGACGCCGCGCGCGCGGGCGTGGTCGTGGAAGATCACCGACGAAAACAGGTTGCCGTGCTCGGTCACGGCGAGGGCCGGCATCTTCAGCTTCACCGCCTGATCGAGCACTTCATCGATCCGGCACGCGCCGTCGAGCAGCGAGTATTCGGTGTGCAGGTGAAGATGAACGAAGTCCATTACTCCCACTCGATCGTCGACGGCGGCTTCGAGCTGATGTCGTAGACGACCCGGTTGATGCCGCGGACTTCGTTCACGATCCGCGATGAGATCCGCGCGAGCAGATCGTGCGGCAGCCGCGCCCAGTCGGCGGTCATCCCGTCGCGGCTCTCGACCGCACGAATCGCGACCGTGTATTCGTAGGTGCGCTCGTCGCCCATCACGCCCGACGCTCTGGACCGGCAGCAGCACGGCGAAGCTCTGCCAAAGCCTGGCGTACCAGCCATCTCGCTTGATCTCCTCGGCGACGATCGCGTCGGCCTTCCGAAGCAGCTCGAGACGTGGGCGGGTCACCTCGCCGAGGATCCGCACCGCGAGCCCGGGCCCGGGAAACGGCTGGCGGACGACGAACTCCTCGTCGAGGCCGAGCTTTCGGCCGACGGCACGGACTTCGTCCTTGAACAGCTCCCGCAGCGGTTCGACGAGCTTCATGCGCATGCGCTCGGGCAGGCCGCCGACGTTGTGGTGGCTCTTGATGAGCGCCGACTGCCCGACGATGGCGACCGACTCGATCACGTCCGGGTACAGCGTGCCCTGCGCCAGGAAATCGACCTGTCCCGAGCTGTGCGGCCTCCCGCTCGAAGACGTCGATGAACGTCGCGCCGATGATCTTGCGCTTCTTCTCCGGGTCGGTGACCCCGGCGAGGCGCTCGAGAAACAGGTCTGACGCGTCGACGAAGACGAGAGGCAGGTGAAGCCGCTCGAATCGCTTGCGGACCTGCGCCGCTTCGTCGAGCCGCAGCACGCCGTTGTCGACGAAGATGCAGGTCAGCTTGTCGCCGATCGCGCGGTGAATGATGAGCGCCGCCACCGTCGAGTCGACGCCGCCGCTCAGCGCGCAGACGACATGTCCGTCGCCCACCTGGGCGCGAATCCGGGCCGTCGCCTCCTCCACGAACGAGGCCATCGTCCAGTCGCCGGTGCAGCCGCAGATGCCGTACGCGAAGTTGCGCAGGATCTCGAGGCCATGGTCGGTGTGGACGACTTCCGGGTGAAACAAGCAGCGCGAAGAGACGGCGATCCGCGTCCGCCATCGCCGCAACCGGCGCGTTGGCGCTCGTCGCGACGACCGAAAAGCCGGGCGGCGCCGCGGCCACGAAGTCGCCGTGGCTGGCCCAGACGCGAATCTCCGCCGGCACGTCCGCGAACAGCGGTCACCGCTTCGGCCAGTTTCACAGTGGCGTGGCCGAACTCGCGCTGGGGCGCCGGGGCCACCTTGCCGCCGAGGGCATGCGCCATCAGCTGCATCCCGTAGCAGATGCCGAGCACCGGCGTCCCGACGTCGAAGATCGCGGGATCGCATTTCGGCGCGCCGGCATCCGACACGCTCTTCGGCCCGCCCGACAGGATGATCCCGACCGGGTTTCGTGACCGCAGTCCGATCCGCGGGCGTGTCCGGCGGCCAGATCTCCGAGTAGACCGACAGCTCGCGAAGGCGTCGAGCGATGAGCTGCGTGTACTGCGACCCGAAATCCAGAACGAGGATGGTTTGGTGGCTCACGAAACGAGGCCGGGGTTGGAAGACTGACGCTATTATAACGGTGTGCGAAGGCTCGGCACCACAATATGTTGTAGTGCACTTGCCCTGGCGGCCGCCTCCGTTCAGCTGCTTGCCGCCGCGCAATCGAGCCTCATCCCGATCTTCCCGGCGCTTCAGCAGTGGACGTTGGCTCTCAACAACGCGTTGACGGCGCCGCCCGGTTTCCACGGCGCCCGGGGATACTTTCCAATCGAGGGCGAACGCCTCGTCGCGTACGACCTCGTCAGCGGCAACCAACTCTGGCTTGTAAGCAGCCAGGCAGTATGGCCGCCGGTCGCAGGCGATCGGTTCGTCTTCGTCGTGCACCCCGATGCGATCCTGGCGCTGAACGCTGTCGACGGCTCGGTTGCCTGGCGGATCGCGATCGAGGATCGTCTCGCCGTCCGTCCCGTCGCCGATCACGGCTGGCTTGTCGCGGCAACCGTTTCCGGGACCGTCATCGCGGTTCGCGTGGCGGACGGAAGCGTCGGCTGGCGCACCGAAGCCGGCGCCAGGATCAGCGCCCCTCCGGCCTTGACGCCAGACCGTCTGTACCTGCCGCTCGAAGATCGACGCGTAGTGGCGCTTCAGAGCGAGGATGGTGCCGTGGTCTGGGAGCGGCGTCTCGGCGGAGCGCCCACGGGCCTGCTGGCCCTCGAGGATCGCGTTTACGTTGGTTCGACCGACAACTTCCTCTATGGCCTGACAACGCGGCGGGGCGAGGTTTCCTGGCGATGGCGCACTGGCGCTGACGTCATTGGCACTCCCGTCGCGGCGGATGACCGTCTCTATTTCGTCGCTCTCGACAACATCCTGCGCGGCCTGGATCGGAACGGCGGTTCACAGAAATGGAAGCGCGCGCTGCCTCTGCGACCGCGCAGCGGGCCGGTGCTCGCGGGCGGCACGCTCATCGTCGACGGTCTTGGTCCGTCCGTGCGGGCGTACTCGAGCTCGACTGGCGCACCGGCAGGCGAAGTCTCGCTGCCAGCGGACCTGGCCGCGCCGCCTCACGTCTTCTGGAACGGCGGCGTCCCGATGATGGTCGCCGTGACGATGGACATCGTGAAGGGGGCGACGGTGATCGGGTTCATTCCGGCGACGGGGCTTCCGACGCCTTTCGCGCCGTTGCCAAACCAGCCTCTGGTGCCCGCCCTGACGTTCCCCTGAGGTCGAGCTCCTCTCGCACGGCACTCGCCAGCCGCGCGACTGCCGACTCGATCCGGGCCGGTGGCTGCTCGGAGAACGACAGCCGCGCCCGGTTGACGTGGCCGGGCTCGACGTAGAAGGCGCTGCCGGGCACGAACACGACTCCATGGGCGATCGCGCGGCGCAGGAGCGCGTCGGTATCGATCCCGTCCCCGAACGACGCCCACAAGAAGAATCCGCCCTTGGGTTCGGGCCAGGTCACATTCGCCCCCAGCTCGCGCCGCAATGCCTGCTCGAGCGCGGTTCGCTTCTGTTGATAGGCACCGCGCAGCAGCGCGAGGCGGCTCTCCAGCACGCCCTGACGCCAGATCTCGTACACGAACCTCTGGTCGATGGCACTGCTGCACAAATCGGCCGACTGCTTCGCGATCTCGAAACGCTCGACAAGTGACGGCGCCGCCATGATCCACGCGACCCGAAACCCGGGCGCCACCGTCTTCGAGAAACTGCTCAGATAAACGACGCGATCGTCACGATCGTCCGCCTTGATTGGCCGCGTTTCCGCGGCGGTGGCCACGTCGTCGAAGTACAGCGCGCCGTATGGGTCGTCCTCGATGATGAGGACATCGCGCGCGGCCGCCCAGGCCAGCAGTTCCGCGCGCCGCGCGAGTGTCATTAACAGGCCGGTCGGGTTCTGAAAGTTCGGCACGACGTATACGAACGCAACCCGTCGTCCGGCGCCTCGCTCCCGGTTGAGCAGGCGGTCCAGGTCGGCGATGTCGATGCCTGCCGCATCCTGCTGCACCCCGACGAGGTGAGCCTGGGCATTCCAGAACGACGTCATTGCGCCGGTGTACGCGGGGAGCTCGACGAGCGCCGTATCGCCGGCATCGAGGAACACGCGCGCGCACAAGTCGAGCGCCTGCTGGGATCCGGTCGTGATGATGATCTCGTCGGGCGTCGCCTTGATTCCGCGATGGTCCAGCAACTGCGGGAGCGCATCGATGAGCGGCTTGTAGCCGCGCGTTGCGCCGTACTGAAGGACCGTCGGGTCGGTGCCGGTCAGGATCGATCCGGCGATGCCGCGAATCTCCTCCCAGGCAAACAGCGCCGGATCGGGGTAGCCGGGCGCGAGCGAGATGACATCCCGTGATGACAAGCCCACATCGCCCGCCTTGCGGATGGCGGAGGCGTGCATGGCCCGGGCGGCGCGGGACAGGTGCCTGTCGAGATCCATTACCCCCAAGCACTCAGTGGTCCGGCCCGCCGGCCGATGGCGGCCGGATCCTCGACCGCCACACCGTCGCCGCGATACAAGGTGACGTAGGCGCCCAGTGCGGTGAGCGCGATGTACTCGAAGAGCACGCCGCGCAAGAGCAGCGCGAACAGCTGAAGCGGGACGACCACCAGCCCGATGAACGGGATGAAGGCGATCAGCGCAACGCCCGACCAGGCCAGCGCCGACGCCAGTGTCGCCGCCACGACCATCGCCAGCACGACGAGAAAAATTGTGCCGAGAAAGCGATATTCGGCCCGGATGAACCGCGCGACGGCGCGCAGCGCATCGGCCACGCTCGAGTCGTGCGAGGCGACGGCGATCTGCACGAGCAGATAGCAAAAATTCACGGCCGTGATCCACACGACCAGGCCCACGGCGGCGATGGCGGCCACGAAGGTCCAGACCGCGATCAGCACGCCGCCGGTGGCGGTGCGATAGCCAACGACCAGGAACGCGAGGTAGGCGCCAACCGAGACGACATACACCAGCATCAGGCCAAGGCCGAGCACGACATAGCGCCGGAACAGCCGGCTGCACCCGGCCACGAACCTCTCCAGCGTGAACTGGGAGGCGCGC
Source organism: uncultured Acidobacteriota bacterium (assembly GCA_963825245.1). Classification (GTDB taxonomy): domain Bacteria; phylum Acidobacteriota; class Vicinamibacteria; order Vicinamibacterales; family CAVVIG01; genus CAVREM01. The sequence goes on along the minus strand of CAWGSJ010000001.1, from coordinate 427,002 downwards.
TGGAGGTTGTCGAGCGTGAGCGCCTGGCGCTCGATTGGGCCGGCCGCGTCGTGAGCCGCGACCAGCACGCTGACCGTGCCGCCCTTGATGAGAAACGTGAAGATCGAGCCGCCGACGAGGACCAGGCCGAATCCGGCGACGAAGGCCGCGAGCGCAGCCGGTTCGGCCGTGAGCGCATCGGCAATGGTCGCGAACATGTCGCGGAGGCCGCCCTGGAGCAGCGTCGCGGCATCGCCGCCGATAAACGCGGAAACCAGGACGGCCGCGCCGACGAGCGGCACGAGGAGCAGCAGCTTGAAGATCGTCTGCGCCGCGAACTGAATGACCACTGTCGGCCAGTTGGCCACGGCGAGGAGTGCGCCGCGCTTCAGCAGGTGCTTCAGATCCACATCGATTTCACTATAGCAGCTTCACCCGCCGTGTATTCTGTGGATGAGAAGTGGGTGTCACGCCTCGACTTCGTTCAACCTACCTGCTGGTAGCCGCGACCGGCGCCGCGGCGGCGCTTGTCACCGCTGTCGGCGGCGTCGTCCTCGAGCGCCGCCGTTTCGGCGCCGACGACCGTGAAACCGTCGCGCGCATCGAACGCGAGCTCGTGCAGCAGTTCAACCGCAGCGGCGCGGCGCTCGCTGCGGTCGCCTCCGACCTGTCCGACGAGCGCGATCTGATTCGAGGCGCTGCCGCCGACCAAGCCGCCGCCCGCGCGTTGTTCGACGCGCTGGAGCGAGCGGCGCCGGCCGGCACATCGGCCACCGGCATCACCGTCTACAACACGGCCGGCGAACCCTTGGCGTGGACGGGACGCGTTTCGGACCTGCCGCCCGAGCGCACCCAGGGCCCGGCCGCGCTCTTCGTCGCGCCCGACGCGTTGGGCCTGCGTCTCGTGCGCGTCCAGCCCGTGGCTGATGCGAGCCGGTCGTCCACGACGACCCGCCTCGGGTCGCTTGTCGTCGAGCAACTGCTCGGCGCCGACCGCGTGACACCGGGGGCTGCTGACACGTTCATGATGCGATCGTCCATCGCGCCGGTCTCGGTTCGCGCGGCGATCGGCGGCGCGCAGCGGCGATCGGACTACGCCTTCGTCATCCCGTCGAGCGACGGCCAGGTGCTGGTCGAGGCTGAGACTGCGCCGGCAGATGTGGCGGACGCTCGCGCCCGCTGGCGAAGCCAGACGGTCGGCTGGGTGCTGGCCGTGCTGGCCCTGACGATGCTGGTGTGCACCGGCCCGCTCCTGGACACACGCCGGCGGGCACGCGCTCGGGCCCCCCTTCTCGCGGCAACGGCCGGCCTCATCGGCGTGCTCCTGACGGCACGCTACCTGTTACGCCTGGCGACGGTCCGGCTGGTCGAGGGCGACGCCCAGGGACCAATCGACTTGCTGCTGTGGGCGCTGTTACTGGTCGCGCTGGTGTGGCTCGCGCTCGACCTCATCGAGCGCCGCCGCGTTGCGTCGCCGCGGCCGCCCTTGCAACGCGCCCAGGTCGTCCAGCTGATGCTGGCCTATGCGGCGGCCGGGGCGTTTGCCTCGTCGCTCGTCTGGGCGTACGACCGCTTCCTCCAGAACATCGTGTCGCGGACGACCCTCGACCTGCTGCACTTCTCGCTGCACCCGCTGAGCGCGTCGCGCGTCGCGATCGGCTTCGGCCTGATCCTGCTTCACGCCGGCGTGTTCTGGAGCGCTGCGCTCGTGCCGCGCATCATCGCGGTGGCGTGGCGGCAGCGCCGCAGTGCGGCACGACGCGCCGGCCTCGCCGGCGCATGGATCGCGGGCGCGCTGGCTGCCGCCGGAGCCGCGACACGCATCGCCGGACCGGTACCGATGATCCCGCTGTTCCTCGCGCTCGCGGCGATCGGCGCGTGCGCGCTGGCGCTCGGCCGGCCTCGGGGACGGATGCGTCGCGCCTCGCAGACGGCGACCATCGTCGGGATCTTCGCCGCGCTCGTCGTGCCGTCGCTGGCCATGTATCCGTCGCTGCACGCGTTCACCACCGAGGCGAAGGATCGGCTGGTCGCCGAACAGTATGGCCCGGCCGCGCTGCGGCTTCGCGACGACCTTCAAACGAGCTTGAATCGCGCCGGCGAGGAAATCGACGCGCTGCCCTCGCTGAACGAATTCCTGATCGAGCCGGCCGACGAGACCGAGTCGACCGACGCCGCCTATCAGCTCTGGTCGAAAACCGACCTGGCCGACGCCCGGGTCACCTCCGCGGTCGAGCTCTACCGGGCGGACGGGCGGCTCGTCAGCCGGTTCTTCCTGAACCTGCCCGAGTACGCGATTACCAGCTTCCGCGCGGCCAACTGCCGCTGGGACGTCATCGACGAATACTCCCCGATTGGATCGAGCGAGCGCCATGTCCTTCGTGCCAGCCGCGGCATCTGCCAGAACGGCCGGCAACTCGGCACCGTGGCGGTGCGCGTCATGCTCGACTACCGCGTGCTGCCTTTCATTTCCGGACGGACGCCGTACCTCGAGTCGTTTCGCATTCCGACCGAGGGCACGGCTGAAGGCGCGGCCGGCCGGGACCTCGAGTTCGTCTGGTATGGCTGGAGCCGTTCGCCGCTCTACGTCTCAGGGCACCAGCGCGTGGCCGCTGCCCGATCATGTGTTCGAGCGCGCCGCGCTGTCGCGCGAGCGGTTCTGGGACGTGGTGGCGCATGAAGACCGCCAGTTTCGCGTCCATTACCTCAACGATCGCAGCGGCATCTATGCGCTCGGCTATCCGCTCCTGACGCCGTTCGATCACGTCGTCAACCTCGCGGAGCTCGTCACGCTCGGCTTCGTGCTCTACCTCGCGCTGCTCCTCGGTTCGACCCTCTTCAATGCGCTGACCTCGCGCACGCCGGCCGGCGGCCGGGCGCTCTTGCGCGAGGTCCGATCGAGCTTCTATCGCAAGCTGTTCCTCTACTTCGTGCTCGTCGCCGTCCTGCCGGTCGTCATCCTGGCGTTTGCCACACGCGCCTACTTTGCCGCGCAGTTCACCACCGCGGTCGAAGAGGGGGCGGTGCGGACGGCAACCGTCGCGCAGCGCCTCGTCGAGGACTACGCCACGCTTCAGCAACGCCAGACTGGCGCCCTGCGCCAGCTCGACGACTCGGTGATGGTCATCGTCGGCCGGGCGATCGACCAGGCGGTGAACCTGTTCGACGACGCCGAGCTGCAGGCGACGAGCGAGCGCGACCTGTACGCTTCCCGCCTGCTGCCAACGCGCACGCCAGCCGGTGTCTACCGGACCATCGTCCTGGATCGGATGCCGACGTATGTCGGGACGGCCGAGGTCGGCGGGTCGAGCTACCTGGTGGCCGCGGCGCCGGTCCGCGCCGGCGGGCGCGAGGGTGTCGTCACCGTGCCGCAGACGCTGCAGCGCCAGGAAAGCGAGCGGCAGACCGACGAACTGGATCGGCGCGTCCTCACCGCCGCGGTGCTATTCGTCCTGCTCGGCGCAGGGTTCGGGTACTGGATGGCGGAGCGGATCGCCGACCCGGTGAACCGCCTGACGCGGGCGACGCGGCGCATCGCTCGCGGCGATCTCGACGCGAGGATCGCCGCCACGTCGTCGGACGAGCTGCGCCGGCTGGTCGAGGATTTCAATCGCATGGCCGCCGACTTGAAACAGCAGCGCGCCGAGCTGGAGCGGACCCAGCGCCTCGAAGCGTGGGCCGACATGGCGCGGCAGGTGGCGCACGACATCAAGAACCCGCTGACGCCGATCCAGCTCTCCGCCGAGCATGCTCGGCGCGTGAACATCGATCGCGGCCGCCCGCTGTCGCCGGTGCTCGACGACTGTGTCAACGCCATCCTCACGCAGGTCAAACTGCTTCGTCAGATCTCGGCCGAGTTCTCGAGCTTTGCCTCGTCGCCGACGCCTCGCCCGGAGCCGACCGACGTGGCCGCACTGATCGAGGAGGTGGTCGAACCCTATCGCACCGCTCTGACCGGCCGGATCGCCGTCGACGTGCAAAACGATTGCGCGCTGCCGCAAGTCTCACTCGACCGGACCCTGTTCTCGCGCGCACTGACCAACCTCATCGAGAACGCCATCCACGCCATGCCGGGCGGCGGCCGCCTGACGATCGCGAGCCGGCGCGAGCCGGCCGACGGCGGTGAAGCGGTCGCCGTCTCGGTGGCTGACACGGGCGTGGGCATGGGGCCGGAGGACGTCGCCCGAATTTTCGAGCCGTACTTCTCCACCAAGGCCACTGGCACCGGCCTCGGCCTGACCATCGCAAAGCGCAACATCGAATTGAATGGAGGGACGATTGAAGTGAAAAGCGAACGCGGCGGAGGGACGACGGTGGTGGTGAGGCTGCCGTTGTGAGACGCGCAGTTCACCCTTCTCCGTTCACGGTTCTCGGTTCGTGTTCAAGTTCGGTTCCGGGTTCCGGGTTTTGGGTTCGGGGTTCGCGGTTCGGGCTTCGCGGTTCGGGCGCGACGCGATCCGGCGTTCCCTCGCTCTTCTCGCGTTCCGGAGCGCTTCGGGGGACTGCAGATACTCCATCAGTCCGGTTACTTCTTCGAGCGACACCTCCGCCATCGCGTTGAGCTCCGATCGCATCTCCTCTGTCAAATAGCCGGTATCCACGGCGTCGATGAGATGGTTCTGGGACTCCATCAACGACGCGCGGGCCATCACGCAGTACCGGGCGAAATCGGGTGGGCTGAACCTTCCGAACCCTTCGGCGAGATGAGCCGGCGGACCGGCAACCGAGTCTTCGAATTGACACCATCGACGCCACTCACGCACTCGCGGGTGGGAATCGCGCAGCCGGTAGATGGCTTTCTTATACGCATCGCAGGCCTGCCAAGCCCGCAACTCGGTGAATCGATGAACACCCATGTACCGGAGCCGTGCATGCGCAATGCCGCCGAATTTGTTTAGCGAATCTGCTTCAGGGCGGCGGAGACCGTCAGAAAGTGCCAGTCGGGCGGGCGGGAACCATGGCAAGAACTTCGTACGGCGCGAACTCGGAACCCAGAACGGCGAACGCCGAACCGCGAATGCCGAACCACGAACTGCGAACTGCGAACTGCGAACTGCGAACCGAACCTGAACACGAACCGAGAACTGAGAACCGGGAAGCGTGAACGGCAGGATTCACCTATCCCGTCCCATCCCTCACCTCCTTCCCGACTCCCTCCTCCACCGGCTTGCCGTCGCGTCTTCGGAAACGGTTGATGGCCATCCCGATGAACGCCGACGCGAGGTAGGTGTACGCCATCGCCACCAGGACGGCCTGGGCGTGCGTGGCGATCAGCATGATGCCCACCGCAATCAGCAGCAGCACGGTGTACGGCCGCCGCATCTGCAGGTCGATCGTCTTGAAGCTGCGGAAGCGGATCGTGCTGACCATCAGCAGCGCCGGGACGATCACCATCGCCAGCGCGAGCAGCGCTTGTTCGCGGTCGAAGATGCCGGCCGGATACGCGTAGACGGTAGCCGCCGGGACCGCCGCCGCCGCGGGACTCGGCATCCCGACGAAATACCGCTTGTCGCCGCCGCTCGCAGCCTGGATGTTGAACCGCGCCAGACGCATCGCGGCGGCGGTGACGAACAGGAAGCCGGCCGCCCAGCCGAGGCGGCCGAGCGAGGAGAGGCCCCATGCGAACGAAAGGATCGCCGGCGCGACGCCGAACGAGATGACGTCGGCGAGCGAGTCGAACTCGACGCCGAAGTCGCTCGCCGTGCCGGTCAGCCTGGCGATGCGTCCGTCGAGCATGTCGAGCACGATCGCGAAACCGATGAAGGGGGCGGCGGTCTCGTACTCGCCGCGCATCGCATAGACGATGCAGGCGTAGCCGCAGAACAGGTTGGCGACAGTGAACAGGCTCGGCAGGAGCGCCACACCGCGCCGCAACCGCCGTCGCTGTGGGTCGCCCGCGCGCCGCAGGAATCGCAGTCGCCCGTGATCCTCAGACATCCGTTGCATGCGGCCCCACCTGCCGCAACGGTCAGTGTAGCACCGCGATGATCGTTTCACCGCCCCGCACGGTGTCGCCCACTTTGACGCGCAGTTCGGCGCCGACCGGCAGGAAGACGTCCATGCGCGATCCGAACTTCATCACCCCGTAGCGGTCGCCGGCGTGGACCTCGGCGCCGACCGCCAGCCGGCAGACGACGCGGCGCGCGAGCACGCCCACGATCTGCCGCGCCACGATCGGGCGGCCGTTGTGATCGATCCAGATTTCGCTGCGCTCGTTGGTGGCGGCGGCGTCGTGGTGGTACGCGGGCAGAAAACGCCCGCGCTGAAAGCTGACGCGCGTCACGCGTCCTGACACCGGCACGCGGTTCACGTGCACGTCCATCGGCGAGAGGAAGATGCTGATCTGCAGCCACTCGCCGGGTGGCGCCGCGGCTGCGAACCGCCGGTCCGGCGACGAGCACGCGGCCGTCCGCCGGCGACAGCACCGCATCGGCTGCTGCCATCGACCAGCCGCTCGGGATCGCGAAAGAAGAAGAGGAAGAAACGCGGCGAGGACGAGGAACGGGACGCCGAACGCCCAGCCGAACCCGGCGCCGGCCAGCACCGCCGCGACGAGCGCGCCGCCAATGAACGGAAACCCGGCGGGGTCGATACGCATCAGAGAAGTCTGAAGTCTGAAGTCAGAAGTTGAAAGTCTGAAGGTGTTCTCGCTTCAGACCCCAGACTTCAGACTTCAAACTTCAGACTTTGAAGGTCACCCCCGCCGCTGCCGCAGGATGTCCTCCATCCGATCCTTGAGCTGCAGCTTGCGCTTCTTGAGGTTTACTTCTTCGAGTTGTTCGGGTCCTGAAAGGTATTGCTTGGTGGTGAGCTGGTGAAGTCGATCTTCGAGTTCGTGATGCTTGGCGGCGAGCTGATGGAACTCCTCGTCCGTCTGCAGCAACAGTTCCTTGAGGTCCTGTGACTGCTCATGCATGCTCCGCCTCCTTCGGAATGGGTCCAGAACGCTGATTCGGGGTGTGCGGCGGCATGGGATCCTATCGGTGTACGGCGAACGTAACACAAGCACCCCACGTTTCAAGGTCGTTACATGCGTTCCTCGTGCCAGAGCACGAGCGCATCCTCGACCGGGTTGGTGTAGTAATTGCCCCGCGTGCCCGCGACCACGAACCCGAATTTCTCGTATAGCTGCCGGGCGACGACGTTCGACTGCCGCACCTCGAGCATCGTGCGGCGAATGCCAAACCGCGCAGCCTCGGCCATCACGCGCCCCAACAGCGCCGTCGCGACCCCCATGCCGCCGGAATTCCGGCACCACGGCGAGGTTGTTGATGTGCAGTTCGTCGAGCACCCGCCAGAACGAGCAAAAACCGACGACGCGGCGACCCTTGTCGCGCGCCAGGTAGAAAAACGACACCCCCTCGTTCTTGAGCTCCGCGAGATACATCTCCCGGGTCCAGGGGTTGGTGAACGATGCCTGCTCGATCGCCAGGATGGCGTCGATCTCGTCCGGCGGACGACAGCGGTTCGATGGACCAGGTGGCCACAGGTGTTTACCGATCTCGATGTCGACCCTCAATGGGTCGGCCTACGTTCGACCCTCAATGGGTCGGTCTACGTCTTAGTCCTCTGCTCGCGCGCGATCTCCGCATCGGGCCTTCGCACGTAAACCGGCTGCACGCCGGCCGGATCGACCGTCTCGTCCGGCTCGCGCGAGGTCGATGGCCACGCGCCCGATCACGGCGGCCAGCGGCGGCGCGTCGCAGCACGCGCGCGCGGGGCGCACGCCCCGCAATCAGGTCCGCGAACGGCCGCACGCCGCTGCCGATGAACACATCGGGCATCGTCTCCCACCGCGCCAGCACGGCGACCGGTTCGTCGACGGACGGCGCCGTCGAGCGCGACGATCCGCCCGAGGCTGAAGGGCGGCGCCGTGCTCACCCGGTAGAGCGCGGCAAACACGTCCCGGCGATGCGCATCGATCCACGCGGCGACGTCACGCCTTCGGGCGATTCGGCCGCTGCGGCGTGCGCGAGCGCGTCGAGCGCCGAGACGGCGACGATCCGTTTGCCCGTGACGAACGCCAGCCCCTGCATCGCGGCGATCCCGATGCGGAGGCCGGTGAAGGAGCCCGGACCCGCGGCGACCGCGAACACGTCGATCGACGCGAGCTCGATGCGCGCCTCCGCCACGAGGTCGAGCAGCGCGGACGGCAGCCGCTCGGCATGCGAGCGCGTCGCGTCGCCCACGTGCTCGGCGCGCACATGATCGTCCTCGACGACTGCCGCGCTCAGCGCGCGCGCCGTCGTGTCCAGCGCCAGTACACGCATGCGATAAACTACAGAATATGTCAACGGCGGCGACGCCGGCGATGAGGCAGTATCTCGACGCGAAGCAACAGCACCGCGATGCGATCCTCTTCTTCCGGATGGGCGACTTCTACGAGATGTTCTACGAAGACGCCCTCGTCGCCTCGCGCGCCCTCGAGCTGACGCTGACCTCGCGGTCGAAGGACGCCAACGGCGGCGGCATTCCGATGTGCGGCGTCCCCTTCCACGCGGTCGACGGCTACATCGCCCGCCTCGTCAGAAAGGGATTTCGCGTCGCGATCTGCGATCAGGTCGAGGATCCGCGCAAGGCGAAGGGGATCGTCAAGCGCGAGGTCGTCCGCGTCGTCTCTCCCGGAACCCTGACCGACGCCAGCTACCTCGACGCGCGCGAGCCGGCGTTCCTGATGGCGGTCGCGCCCGCTTCGCGCGCCAACGGCGAACGCGGCGTCGGCGTCGCGCTGCTCGACGTCTCGACCGGTGAGTTCACGACCGCCGAGTACCACGGCACCGACGGCCTCCAGGCGCTCGCCGACGAGCTCGCGGTGATCAAGCCGCGCGAAATCGTGACTGCGGCCGGCGAGGATCCGATCCCGGTCGTCGCCGCGGCCGGCGTTCCGACGACGCCGATCGACGGCTGGGCATTCGACGTCGAGTCGGCGCGGCGAACGCTCCTCGATCAGCTGCGCGTGGGCGGTCTCGAAGGTTTCGGCCTCGATCGGCGGCCGGCAGCCGTCGCCGCCGCTGGCGCGTTGGTTCACTACCTGAAGACGACGCAGAAGGTCGACCTTGCGCACGTCCGCTCGCTGACCTACCGCCAGCCCTCCGACGCGCTGCTTCTCGATCCGACAACGCTCAAGCACCTCGAAATCCTGGAAGGCGCGGAAGGCGGACGCGACGGATCGCTGCTCGCGGAACTCGACCGGACAATCACCTCCATCGGCAGCAGGACCCTGCGCGCGTGGCTGCTGCGCCCGCTCCTGTCGCTCGATCGAATCCGCGATCGGCTCGACGCCGTCGAGGAACTCGCCTTCCGGACGACGGATCGCGGCAAATTCCGCGACGCGGTCCGGACCGTCCAGGACCTCGAGCGGCTGGTGGCGCGGATCGCGCTGGGCACGGCCGGACCACGCGACTTTGTCGCGCTGAAGCACTCGGTTGCCGCGATTCCCAGGGTCAGGACGGTGCTGTCCGAGTGCCAGGCGCCGCTCGTCTGCTGCCTGCTTGCGGAGCTCGACGAGCTGAGTGACGTGCGGCAGCGAATCGATCAGTCGCTCGTCGACGATCCGCCGGCGGTCGCGCGCGAAGGCGGCTACATCCGCGACGGCCTCGATGCCGCGCTCGACGAGCTCCGGACGACCAGCCGGTCGGGCAAACAAATCATCGCGCAGATGGAAGAGGCGGAGCGGGCGCGGACCGGGATCGCATCGCTGAAGGTGCGCTACAACCGCGTGTTCGGCTACTACATCGAGATCTCGAAATCGAACCTTCACGCGGTGCCGCCCGATTACCACCGCAAGCAGACGATTGCCGGCGGCGAGCGCTTCATCACGCCGGCGCTCAAGGAATACGAGGAACGCGTGCTCGGCGCCGACGAGCGGATCGTCGAGCGCGAGCTCGAGCTTGTTCGACGCGCTCGCGCCGGCCGTGGCTGCCGAGGCGCCGCGGATCCAGGCGTCGGCACGGGCGCTCGCCGCACTCGACGCGCTCGCCTCGCTCGCCGAGTCCGCGGCGATCAACAACTACACGAAGCCGCACGTCACGACGGCGACGAGATCGCCGTGTTCTGACGCCCGCCATCCGGTCGTCGAGCGCCGCACGGCCGCCGCGGGCGAGGCGTTCGTGCCGAACGACATCCTGCTGAACGCGACCACCTCGCAACTGGTGATCCTGACCGGGCCGAACATGGGCGGCAAATCGACCTACCTGCGGCAGACCGCGCTCATCTCGATCATGGCGCAGGCCGGATCGTTCGTCCCGGCGCGTGAGGCCAAGGTGGCGCTCGTCGACCGGATCTTCGCGCGGGTCGGCGCATCGGACAACATCGCGCGCGGCCACTCCACGTTCATGGTGGAGATGCAGGAGACCGCCAACATCCTCCACACCGCGACGTCGCGCAGCCTGGTCGTGCTCGACGAGATCGGCCGCGGCACCGCCACCTTCGACGGCCTGAGCATCGCGTGGGCGGTCGCCGAGCACCTCGCGACCAACGCCGGATTCGCCCGAAGACGCTGTTCGCGACCCACTATCACGAGCTCACCGATCTGGCCGACGCGACGCCCGGCGTCGTCAACTATCACGTCGCCGCACGCGAGTGGAAGGACGACATCATCTTCCTTCGGAAGATCGTGCCCGGCCGTTCCGATCGCAGCTACGGCATCCAGGTGGCCCGGCTCGCCGGCCTGCCGGGCCCGGTGGTCGATCGGGCGCGCGAGATTCTCGGCGCTCTCGAACGCGACGAGCTGACCCGCGGCGGACGGCCGTCGGTGAGCGGCACGCCGAGCGAACCCCAGCGCCAGCTCGGGCTCTTCCAGGCCGCTCCGGCTCCGACGACCGCTTTCGCGCCGCGCTGACCGCGCTCGACGTCGATCGCATGACGCCGCTCGAAGCGCTCACCATGCTGGCGAAGCTCAAAAAGGAAGCCGAGGAGTGAAACCGCTGCTCGTCGTCCTGGCCGCGCTGGCCTGCGCGTGCGTCGATCGGCCGGTCGCCAACCCGAAGGTCCTCGTCGTCGCCCTTACGAGCGGCCCGAACAGCCTCGACCCCCGGTACGGCCTCGATGATTCGTCCCAGAAAATCCACCAGCTGATCTTCGACGGGCTGCTGAGAATCGACGACGGCCTGCGGTATGTCACGGAAGGCGGACTGGCGGAGCGGCTGGAAAACCCGGAGCCCACGACATGGGTGGTGACGCTCCGGAAGGGCATCCGTTTCCACGACGGCCACGAGCTCACCGCAGCGGACGTCCTGCACACCTTCAAGACGATTCTCGATCCGGCCTCGCGCTCGCCGCATCGCGGGCGCCTTTCGGGGCCTGCAATCGGTCGAGGCGCGCGATCCTTTCACCGTCGTGTTCACGTTGTCGGAACCGTTCGCGTCGTTCCCGACCAATCTGGTGATCCCGCAGATCATCCCGGCTGGCGCCGGGCCCGACCTCGCGTCCCACCCGGTTGGCACGGGTCCGTACCAGTTCGTGCGGCATCTGCCCGACGATCGTGTCGAGCTGGCCGCGTTCGACGACTACTGGGCCGGCCGGCCGGCGAACGAAGGGCTCGTCCTGCGGGTCGTCCCCGACGAAGTGATGCGGGGCCTGGAATTGCGCACGGGGACGATCGATCTCGTCGTCAACGACGTCTCGCCCGACATTTTTTATCAGCTCCGCCGCGACGAGCACCTCCAAACCGCGACTGCTCCCGGCGTGGACTACCAGTACATCGGCGTCAACCTGCTCGACCCGGCGCTCGGCGACGTCAGGGTCCGCCGCGCGCTCGCGCACGCCATCGACCGCCAGGCGATCGTCGACCACCTGCGGCGCGGCCTGGCCACACCGGCCGACGGACTGATCCCGCCGATCGCGCGGGCCTACGAACCCGGCATCACTTCATATGCGTTCGATCCGGCGCGTGCCCGGGAGTTGCTCGACGAGGCCGGCTACCGCGACCCGGACGGCGACGGCCCCGCACCACGGCTACGACTGACGTTGAAGACGTCGAACATCGAGTTCAACCGGCTGCAGGCAGCCGTCGTCCAGGAGAATCTCGCGCGGCGTGGGCCTCGCCCTCGACGTCCGTACCTACGAGTTCGCGACGCTGTTCGCCGACGTCATCGCGGGAAACTTCCAGCTTTACTTCCTGCAATGGGCCGGCGGCGCGCTGGCCGATCCCGACATCCTTCGGCGCGCGTTCCACTCGTCGCAGACGCCGCCGAACGGCTTCAACCGCGGCCATTTCAGCAGCCCCGAGGTCGACGCACTGCTCGACGAGGTCGCCACCTCGCTCGATCCGGCCCGCCGGCAGGCGGCGCTCGCGCGGGTTCAGCGCGTAATCGCGCGCGAGGTGCCCTACATCAGCTTGTGGCACAAGACGAATTTCGCGATCGCTCAGCGATCGCTCGCCGGCCTTCACCTGTCGCCGATTGCCGACTTCCATTTCCTCCAGCATGTGGCGCGCGCAGGAACTGCTTCGGCTAACTAGCCTGCTCGTCGTCCTGTCGTGGACGGCCCCGACGGCTGCGGCGTCGCGGTTCGATCCCGGTCTGCGCTTCCGGAGCATTGCGACCGAGCACTTCGTCATCTACTTCCACCGCGGCGAGGAACGCCTGGCCGCCAGACTGGCGCGGATCGCGGAGGACGTCCGCCGCCGGCTGGAGCCGACGCTCGGCGTCCCACGACAGCGGCGGACTCACGTGGTCCTGGCGGACCAGTCGGAACTGGCCAACGGCTGGGCGACGCCATTGCCCTACAACACGATCGCCATCCACGCCGCCTCCCCGTCGGGCTCGGAACTGATCGGCAACGCAGACGACTGGCTGCAGCTCGTCTTCGCGCACGAGTACACGCACATCGTCCACCTCGATCGCTCCCAGGGCTGGTCGCGGATCGTCCGCGCTGTGTTCGGCCGGATACCGCTCGCCTTGCCGAATCTGTTGCTGCCGGTCTGGCAAATCGAAGGACTGGCGACATTCGAGGAAAGCAGCCTGACGTCCGCGGGACGCCTGCACGCGGGCGACTTCCGGGCCATCGAGCGCGAAGCGGCCCGCGCACGGGCCCTCGAGCCGTTGGACCGCGTCAATGGCGGGTTGACCAGCTGGCCTGGTGGTCATACGCCGTACGCGTACGGCGCTGGATTTCACGAGTACCTCGCAAATCTCCAGAGCGCCGACACACTCCAGCAACTGTCAGACGAAACCACCCGCCGGGTGCCGTTCTTCACGGCGGGATCCTTCTCGAAGGTCTACGGCAAGTCGCTCGACGGACTCTGGCGCGACTACCGTGAGGCGCTCACCGCATTGACGCCGCCCCGCGACAGCCCGGGTGCGGCTGTGAACCGGATTACGCACCACGGGTATGAAGTGGTCGGCCCGCGGTTCCTTCGCCAGTCCTGCTCCTCGTGTGGGCCTGAAATCGTCTACTCGGTGCGGACCCCTCACGAGTTCCCGACCCTGAACGTCGTCGCGATCGACGGATCCGCGCCACGAGAAATTGCGACGCGGTTTCTCGGCTCGACGAGCGGCGTCGGCCGCGAGGTGGCCGTCTTCGATCAGCAGGAGTTGCGGCGGACCGTCGGTCTGTACAGCGATCTGTACTCCGTTGAGCTCAGAACAGGAGACGTCACCCGGCTCACGGACGGCAAACGACTGCTGGACCCGGACCTGTCCCCGGATGGCGAAACGATTGTCGCCGTTCGGGAGGGGCTGGGAAAGCGTGAGGTGGTGATGCTTCCGATGGGGCGTGACGTGGTCACGGTCATCCTCTCCGAACCAGACACCCAGTTCAACGCGCCGCGATGGTCGCCTGACGGACGGTCGATCGCTGTCGAACGCCATCGCCCGGGTGCGGACTCCGAAATCGTGATCGCAAACGTGGGCTCCGGCGCCATTCGCGTTCTTGCGTCGGCGCCCCGAACCCGGTACGTCACTCCGGCCTGGCGGCCAGACGGACGCGCCGTCGTCGTGGCCGGTGCTGCCGCTGACGAGCCATTCAACCTGTACGAAATCGAGATCGAAGGCCCGGACCTGATGAGGCGTCAGCTGACGTACACGACCGGCGGTGCAACCTGGCCTGATGTCTCGGCGGATGGGACGACGATCGTGTTCGTTGGGTACACGGTGGATGGGTTCGACTTGTTCGGCATGCCGTATCCGCCCGGGCCGTCCGGCGAGGCGTTGCAGCCGGCTGTTCTCCCTGCGGCCGACAATGCGCAGGCCGTGTCAGCCGAGCTTGATGCACGCCGATACAACCCGCTTCCAACACTGGTGCCGACCTCGTGGCAGCCGGTGATCGAAACCGACGGCGATCGCTTGCGGCTGGGCGCGGGGATCGCGGGGTTCGATGTACTCGGCTATCACGCGTACAGGGCTGCCGCCACATGGCGCGTCGATGCTCCTCCGCACAACGGCGGCCAAGCGCCGCCGTTCGACTGGAGGCTTGCCTACGCCTACGACCGATGGATACCGACGTTAATCACAACCGCCTCGTGGGAAACGTCCTTCGCGGCGGTGACCTTCGCTGAAACGCAGGAACAACTCGTGATCCCCGTCCGCTCGCGCGAACTCGAGGCCGCCGTGCTGGTGCCGTTCCGGCGGGTCCGGATGTCACATCAGGCGCTCGCGTCGCTCGTCCGCACCGACGACCGGTACGAGCTGGTCGGCCGACGGGTGTCGCTGAACCGGACCGCTGCCCGCGTCGGCTGGGCGACGTCATCGGCCAAGGTCTTCGGCTTCTCGATCAGCCCGGAGCGCGGCGTCACGGTCGGCGGCACCGGCGAGTCCGTCCCGGACGCGCTCGGGTCGTCGGCGTCGGCTTCCACGGTGACCGGCTGATCTGCGCGCGCTACCTTCCCGGAGCCGGCGCGCATCACGTCGTCGCACTGCGCGCGGCGGCCGGCGCGTCCGAGCGGCGATCGCGCGGCGCGGCGGCTGTTCCTGCTCGGCGGCGCATCGCCGGCAGGCAGCGTCCTCGACTTCGACAACGACGCGATCAGCCTGCTGCGCGGCTTCGAGTCGAACGCGTTCGCCGGCAGCCGCGTCGCGATCCTGAACGCCGATTACCGGTGGCCGTTCGCACGACCCGAGCGCGGCTACAAAACGTGGCCGGTGTTCCTGCACACCGCGCATGCCGCGGTCTTCGGCGACGTCGGGCCACGCGTGGTCGGACGAATTCGCGTCTCGCCGACGTGAAAACGTCGCTCGGCGGCGAATTGTCCGCCGATGTCGTGCTCGGCTACTCGCTGCGGCTGACCGTGACGACCGGTGCCGCGTGGGGACACGACGCACAGCGCCGGAGCGATCACGCGACGGTCTACGTGCGCGTCGGCCGGGCGTTCTAAAGGGGTCTCTCCTTCGGGTTGTGTTCTAATTGTCGCGCATGAAAAAGAAGTCGCGCTTTCTGCAGACGCCGATCGAACCGTTCATGGTCGAACGTGGCCTGAAGGCGGAAGAGCTCGTCGCGCGGATGGAGCGAATCTCCTTTCAGGGCCGGAACCTGGCGACGGCGCATCGCATCTGGCTCAAGATGCTCGAAGACGACGTGACGATCTTTCTCGGCATGGCGGGGGCGCTGAGCGCCGGCGGCCTGCGACTGGTGGTCGCTCATCTCATCGCCGATCGCTATGTCGATTGCCTGGTCTCGACCGGCGCCAACCTGTATCACGATCTCCACGAGACGCGGGGGCAGCGGCACTATATCGGATCGGCGCACGCCGACGACGCGGCGCTCGCCGAAGAGCGGATCGATCGCGTCTACGACACCTACGCGAGCGAAGAAGAGTTCATCGGCAACGACATCTGGATCGCCGATTTTGCGGCGACCCTCGAACCGCGCGCCTATACGACGCGGGAGTTCCTCTACCAGCTCGGCGGCCACCTCTGGAAGACGACCAGCCGCGACGGTATCCTCACCGCGGCGTTTCGCGCCAACGTGCCGATCTTCTGCCCGGCGATTGCCGATTCGTCGATTGGGATGGGACTGTCGCAGGCGCGCCAGAAGGATCCGCGGTTCGGCCACATCGACGTCATCGGCGACATCGTCGAGTCGGCCAACATCGTCATCCGCCGGCCGCGGACCGCATCGGTGGTGCTCGGCGGCGGCACGCCGAAGAACTTCATCAACCAGGCGAGCGTCCAGGCCGAGTTCTACAGTTCGGAGGTCGGCGGACACCGCTACGCGCTGCAGATCGTCACCGACGTGCCTCACTTCGGCGGCGCGTCCGGGTCGAGCCTCGAAGAAGCGCAGAGCTGGGGAAAGCTCGCCACCGATTCGGCGAAGGTCAGCGTCCAGGCCGACGCCACGCATCGCCCTGCCCCTTCTCGCGTCGCGCGCTCGCGGGAACCGCGCCGCCGCTGCTGGCGAAGCGCAGGAAACCCGTCGTTCTCCCTCGCATCCGGCGTGATGACGATCGATGGCCAGACCGTCCCGCACGACCACTTCGAGGAAGTGAATGAGCCTGCCGTTTGAGTACGACCGTGTCGCCGTCGGTGAATTCGGCGGCACGACGCCCACCACCACCGATTTCGATCGCGCCCGCGTCGTCATCCTGCCCGTCCCGCTCGATCGGACGACGTCCTACGTCGCCGGCACGCGGAACGGGCCGCACGAGATCCTGGTGGCTTCGTCGCACATGGAGCTGTGGGACGAAGAGACCGGAACCGACGTCCACCGCATCGGCATTTTCACGCTGCCGGAGATGGAATTCCCCTTCGGCACGCATCGACGAGGTCATCCAGGAGATTCGGCGGGTCGCTTCCGAGATCGTCAGCCGCGGCAAGTTCCCGGTCGTCATCGGCGGCGAACATTCGATTACGCCGCCGATCGTCGCCGCCATCGCCGAACGGCATCCCGGGCTCTCCGTGCTGCAGATCGATGCGCACGCCGACCTGCGCGACCACTACATGGGGACGCCCGCACAACCACGCGTGCGCAATGCGCCGCGTCCTCGAATACGCGCCGGCGACGCAGGTCGGCATCCGCAGCCTGTCGCCCGAAGAGGCCGCCGCGATCCCGTCGCTGTCGACGCGCGTGTTCTACGACTTCAACATGCGCGACGATGCGCGCTGGATGGATCGAGTCGTCGACTCGTTGAGCGAGACGGTCTACGTGACGATCGACGTCGACGGCTTCGATCCGGCGATCATGCCCGCAACCGGCACGCCGGAGCCTGGAGGCCTCTCCTGGTACGAGGTCCTCCGGTTGCTGCGCCGGGTGACCGAAAAAAAGCAGGTGGTGGGATTCGACCTGGTGGAACTCTCGCCAATGGGCGGCAATGTCGCGCCCAACTTTCTCTGCGCGAAGCTGATTTACAAGTTCCTGTCGTACAGGTTCGGCCGGGAGGTCGGGCGTCGCTCGTAGCGCGGGCCGGAATCAGGACTTCTTCAGCGAGTCGAGCTCCTTGCGCGCATCGCCGCTGAACGGCGACTCGGGAAACTCCTCGACCACCCGGTTGAACGTCTGCTGCGCCTCGGTCGCCTTGCCGGCCTCGAGATACGTGCGGCCGAGCTGCATCAGGATCCCGTCGACAGGCAGCGGGCCTTCCTTGTTGTCCGCAAGGCCCTTGTAGGTATTGATGGCGCTGTCGTATTGCCCCTCGCGTGCCTGGGTCTCGGCCAGCCCGAGCCGCGCCATCTGCCCGTACAGCTTGCTACCCGCCCGGTCGATCACCTGCTGGTATGCCGCGGCCGCTTCCTTGGTATTTCCGAGCGCCATCTGCGTCGCGCCCTCCCGGTACCTGGCGAACAGGCCCGCATCGCTCGACGGATACTGATCGGCCACAAGCTTGAACTTCGCGGCCGTGGCTACGTGCTTCTCGCGATCCGTCGGAAAGCTCGGCCCCGTGGCAGGCGTGCCCGGCGCCGGCGGCGGACCGACGCGCGCGTCGCTGACAATGACGGCGTCGGCGAGCAGTGCGCCGGCGCGCCCTTCGACGCGCGACTGCCAGGCGAAATACCCGATGACGCCGATCGACACGATAATCACCGCGATGGCGGCGACGC
Organism: uncultured Acidobacteriota bacterium; assembly: GCA_963825245.1. GTDB lineage: Bacteria > Acidobacteriota > Vicinamibacteria > Vicinamibacterales > CAVVIG01 > CAVREM01. The sequence continues at coordinate 409,051 of CAWGSJ010000001.1, read as the reverse complement.
CGACTTCGCGCCGCCGCGCGTCGATCGCCTCCCGCGCGCGGTTCGCAAACTGGGCGAGCTCGTTTTCCTTCAGGTGATGACGTTCGGTTCGCTTCATTGCCCTATGAGGATAGCATCCAATAGTCGGTAGTCGATAGTCAGTAGTCGGTAGTCATCAACTTCCTGCGCTCACTCTAGCCACGGTCGGTCAGTCGCTCCTCCGCGCGCGCGCCGGGTCGATGGACGCCGCGCGCCGCGCGGGACAGAAGCGATTCTTTCAGCGGCCGACCGCGTCCGGCGTCAGCACGGCCCGAGCAACCATCCTCGCGCTGTCGCGGACCTCGCGGGCGGCGGCGCGAATCGTAATCGTAGCGCGCGACACCGCGTCGACGTCGGCGCCCGCCTCGAACCGGTCACGAATGCTCTTGCCCCTGAACTGCGCGCCGAATTTCGGCGGTTCGACCGAGAAGTCGCCGTACGGCTCGGTGTGCCGATCGACGATGACGCCGGTCAGCCGTCCGGCCGTGTCCATGCCAATCAGCATGTGAATGTGACCGTGATACCCGAGTTGTTCGGGGACGAGATCGGTCGTCCAAAAGGCATAGCCGATGGGACGCGCGCCAGGCGCCGCCGGATCGACCGCGTAGGCGGAGAAGTACAGCGGATCGGCGGTCCCGCGCGGCGTGAAGGCGACCGCTGAGGGAAAGAGCTGCTTGAGCCGCGCGACCGGCAGCGGATCGATGAAGCCCGCGGCCCGCTGTCCGGCGGCGCCGTCTACGAGCGCAGCGGTCGCGAGCAGCGCGCACGTCGCTGCCGCCAACGTCCTATAACTCACGGCCGCGCATACTGGCGGATCTTATCCCCGTATGTGTCGACCGGAACAACAACCGCCCGATCGTCCCAAAGACCGACGCGGCGATCGTCCAAACGGCGGAGGCCGACTTCGCCGGTACGACCGAGACACGCCTCTTCCATTCGCTCGATTGTGCCGACTGACGGACGTCTGCGATGCTCGCAACTTGAGCGAACTGATCTCTGTCAGACGATGGGAGGAAGCGGCCGTGCTGCAATTCACCGGGGCGCTCCGCGCGCCGGCGACTGGCGACCTGGTTCGGCGCGTCGAGACGCTGCTCGAGAACGGCGAACGCGCCATCATCCTGAGCCTGGCGGACGTGTCCGATCTCGATGCCGCAGGCGTCGGCGCGCTAGTTCGCGCGCGCCATCTGGCCGAAGCTGCCGGCGGTCAGTTCCGTGTCGTGGGCGCCGCTGGACGGACACGCGTGGTTCTGGCGCGGACGGGGCTTCTGGGCATCCTCAAGGCAGACACACGTTAGGAGGGAATCTCACATGAACGCCACACTCTGGGTCCTGCAGGTGCTGCTGGCGGTGGTCTTTCTCGCCCACGGCTCGTTCCTGCTCGTACCGCCGGCGTCGATGATCGAGCAGATGAACGCTGCGATGTCGCCGGCGTTTCGCATCTTCATCGGCGTGTCCGAGGCGGCTGCGGCGATCGGGCTCACCGTGCCGGGCCTCACCCGGGTCCTGCCGGGGCTGGTCCCGGCTGCCGCCTCCGGGTTGATGGTCGTCATGATCAGCGCAACGGTTTTTCACATCGCCCGTGGGGAGCTGACATCGGCAGCGACCACTGCCATTCTGTTGGCGATGGCCAGCTTCGTCGCTTACATGCGGTGGCGAGAGCACCCGATTTCGCCGCGGACACTGGCCTGAGGGGGCTGTCTTCCGCCACCTCTTGAGTTCGATACACGCCGGATGCAATATGGGTTCATGCAGATGCAACTCGATGAATTTCCCAGACGTTCCCTGCCGCAGGAACCGCAACAACCTCCGCCTCCTTACGCTGCGCCGCCGACGGTGTTCGTCTATGAGCGTCAGACCTGGGAGTACAAGATCGTCAGAAAGATGATCGCCGACGAAGGGCTGCTCGCCGAGGACGAGCTGAACGCGCTGGGGGCGAGCGGCTGGGAACTTTCCGGCGTCGTCGCGCTCGCAGGAGAGGCCACGTTCGTCTTCAAACGCGTTCGCCTGTAGCGCCGAAGTCTCGGCACAATCGGCGACCGGCGATTCGCGTGAAATCAGCCGCCGGGCGGCGGTAAACCGCCGGTGAGAATCCTGACTTGCGCCTCTCCCTGGCGGACCATGCGAACGAACGCAGTCACCAGATCCGGGTCGAACTCCGAGCGAGCGCGTTCGACCAGATAGGCGATGACCCTTTCGGACTCCCAGGCTTCGCGGTACGGGCGCCTGGTACGGAGCGCATCGAAGACGTCACAGACATGCACCAGCCGGCTGGCGAGCGCACAGGCGCGGCCGTAGTGCATGGCGGGGTACCCGCCGCCGTTGAGCATGATGTGGTGCTCGTAGGCGACGACCGCAGCGAGATCCAGTTCCTCATCGCTTTGCAGGATCATGCGGGCGCCATCGGCCGGGTGCCGATTCATCAGCAGCCGTTCGTCGTCGGTCAGCTTGCCGGGCTTCGTGAGGACGTCGATGGGAATCCGGACCTTGCCGATGTCGTGGAGCAGTCCGGCAATGCCATAGGCCCGCACGTCCACGGCGGTACATCCAAGGTGCTCCGCGAGGCCCATCGCCAGCACCGCCACGTTCAGCGAGTGCGTGGTGGTGTACTGGTCGAACTCCTTGAGCTGCAGCAGCGGCAGCACGAGGCGGCGATCGCTATGCATCGCCACCGACAGCGACCGCACCACGGCTTCGGCCTCGAACAGTGGCACTGCACTGCCGGATTGAACTTCCTGATGCAACCAGCGAAGCGTCTCAGCTTCTTCGCCAAGCGTCAGATCCAGGGTCGCAAGAACTGGCGGCTGCGCTGCCACCTGTTGATCGGTCTCTCCCTGGATTCCCACGGCGCCGAAGCGGACCCCCAGTGATCGCATCTGCCGATTGTCGGTCGTGTCGACGGCCGACACCATCAGCCGGGCCAGCAGCTCCTGCAGGAAGCTCTCGAATTCGTCGCGGGTGACCCGGCGCTCGAACTCGAGGCGTTGGATCCCCGCGCGGACCAGCCGGCGCCCCCAGTCCCACCCTTTCAGCTCGCGCAGCGGTTCCCGCCCATAGACGACCTCGTCGTCCAGTAGGGTGAACACGGGAACGGCGGCAACCCAGAGGTTTTCCAGCAGCTCGTGGGCGCCATCGATCGCCTTGTCGCGTGACGGGTGCCCATCCGGATAGAGCGTCATGATCGCGAGCGCGTGCGCGAACGAGATCAGGAAGCCCGCTGGATCGTTCATTTGACGGTGACGCGTGCGGCCTGCCGGAGCTCTGGATCGGCCGAGGCGGCCGCGATGGCAAGCATCGCTGAAACGGTGGAATCGGCGGGCCACGCCTCCGCGAGCGCCCGCAGCGCCGCGATGCAGATCGACGTTGCCGGCGCGAGCTTCGGTCGTCCGAGCAGGGTGTGGCCACCCTCGACGAGGTGCAGCAGCGCGTCGCGCGCCGCCGACTCGCTGGTGCGCGCCAGGGCCCGGATCGCGAGCACCCGCAGATCCTCGGCGACGTTGCCGCGAAGCGCCAGGGCCACCACGAGAGTGGTCGAGGAACGCGGGCACTCAGCCTGAACCGCCATCAAGCCAAGGCGGAGGACTCGGGGATCGTCGTCCGCGAGGGCGGCTCGCACGGCAAGCTCGCGCTCGGGCGGCAAGGCGAGCTGGAGCTGGATCGCCTCGTAGCGGACACGCGGATCCGGATGCCGCATCCACGGCCCGGCAGAAAATCCGGAGGGGAGCTGGCGCACGCGCTGGAGCAGGATGAGCATGTTGCGCACGACATACCAGTGCTCGTGGTTCAGGCGCGCCGCGATCAGCGGGGCGACGTCCAGGTCGGTCTGCGCGAGCCGGTCGAGCAGCTTTCGCCTGACTGAGCGTACCGGCGAAGTCGCCAGCGCATTGAGGAACAGCTCGTAACCCTCCACCGTGATCATCGCGAAGAGCCGGTCGAGCGACTCCAGGTCCAGCGGCTCCCGCGCCACGAGCACTGCAATCGAGGACGGCGCCACCAGCTTGGCCTTCACCCGCTCGGCAACGGCATCAGCCATTTCCGGCAGCGAGGCGAGCAGGTGCAGGACGGCGGCGAATCGACCGTCCCTGATCACGCAATCCATCGCCCGGTCCACGGCCGGCCCGAATTCACCGACCTCCAAACCCATCTGGACAATCCGCAGCGGATCATGTCCTTCGTCGTTGGCCGCGAGGTGGGCCGGCGCATGGACCGGGGGAGCAACGGCAAGATGGCTGCAGTACTTTGCTGTAGGCGTCTGGATTCGGATCGCGCAGCTCCCACCCGTCGAGCAGCCGCGTCACCTGCTCCCGCAACGCGCCATCAGCCAGCGGCCGCACCCGTTCGTCGCCGAGCTCGGCATGCACCGCCAGCTTCGACAGCATTCTGACGAGCCCGTGAGAGATGGTCTGGCCGCTCGCATCTGCGGCGGCTTTGAGGATTTCCAGCACCGCATCCACCGCCATGCCGTTCGTCGCGTCGAGAACGAACGCACGGCGCTGCGCGGCGTCGCCGCCCATGGCCACCAGTCGTCGCAGCGTTTCCGGCCTCAGAGCCGCGATCAATCGCGCCGTCCGCCGGCGCAGGGCTGCCCCCTCGGTGCCTGTCGCGGTCTTCAGCTCCTGGGCGATTTGCAGCAGGTAGCCGACGATCACCTGATCGTACGCTGTAGCGCCGTGATGCTCGTCGATGGCCTGCGCGACGACGGCTGGCTCGGTGGAAACCTGTGCGCCTAGGTCACCGGAGGACCGGTCGGCCGCCATCGCCGCGCGCGCCAAGCCGACCCACAACTCCGCAGCCCTACCGTCCGATGGCGTCGTCGCCCCTTCCTTTTCCGGTGAAAAACTGACCAGCTCGAGGCGATCGAATGTGAGCGGATGCAGCCGTACGTGCGGCCACTCCAGCAGGTGGCCGGCGGGGGCGAGCCCGAGCGGGCCGTCGCGCTCCACCTCCGTCGCTAGTGCGCGCAAAGCATGACCCATTTCATCTGCCTGCACATCGCGTGAAAAGCTGACCGCACCCAAATGGTGCCGGTGCAGCCCCTCGGCGAGACGCCGCAGCACCGGCTGGCCGGAATCGGTGGCAACGCCGTCGATCACCAGCTGGCGGCGGGCGACGCCGAAGACCAGCACGGGCCGCTCTTCGAGCAGCCGCGCGGCGGAGCGTGACACGGCGGCCACGGCGGCATCGAGCGACGGATGCCCGCCCGGGTACATGGCATGCTTGTGCAGCGCGATCGACAGTTCAATCAGGAACTCACTGAGTTCCCGCGACAGGGGAAGGCGCTGGGCCTTGAGGGTGGAGTCCACGGAGTCTGCCAGATCAGTTATCGGACCGTCGACCGTGAGCCTGTTGTGGTCCGTCGGAGACGCTGCTCGGCTCCACTGGCTGCAAACGAGCGGAGCGGGGATCGCAAGGCCCCGCCCCTCGACTTCGCTGGGGGCTCCCTGAGCGAAGTCGAAAGGGCGCGAGCGAGCGTGTGGGGGACACTGAAATTCTCAGGAATCGCGGCCTAATCTTTGTCGAGCGTGCCACTCACCCGCAGTCAGGTCAGAATTGTCGACGATGTTCACGCCCTGGTTCTGGGCGCTCGTGGCCTCGGCGGGGCTCTTCGCCGCGTTGTATTTTCCGGCAATTGCGCGATGGTCGCGAGGGCTTGCCTCACCTTACGCGAAGGCTGACGTTCACAGGCGGATGGCCGCGGCAACACTTGACGGCCTGTTGATTCTGTCCTGCGTCGTGTTTTACGCAACCACTGAATCGATATTGCCCCTCATGGCCGGAGCCGGCTATGCACTACTGCGTGACGCGGTCGGAGGGCAAAGCGTCGGGAAATTCGTCTATAGCCTGATGGTCATCAGACTCGATACTGGCCGGCCGGCTGGCGCGAGGAGTTCGGTTCAACGGAACATCGTGTGGCTCATACCTGGCGCAAACATCCCTGCTGTGTTTCTAGAAGGGTTGACGGTCGTGCGAGATCCGAAGGGACAGCGGCTCGGTGATCGGATCGCACTGACGCAGGTCGTCGACGGATTCGGAGCGCGCGAATTTGTGAAGATACTGCGGGATCAACTGACGGTCGAGGCGCTTCGGTCGGCGCGAAAAACGAGCTCAGCGCGAACGAGCGGCAGCGAGTGAGCCACGCGAGCCGCCTTCGCGCGGCGCGCTACGGCGCCCAGGGCGGAGCGGGGATCGCAGGGGCCCCCTCGTCGACGTTACGGGCGACTTCGTGAAGGGAGAAAAATGGCTCCGCCGCCTGAGGACCCACCTTGAAGAGAGTCACGATGATCACTATTTCCGTGACTACGAGCAGCTACGGAAGAAAGTTGAACAATCCCGAGGTAATCCTTAACGCCGCCGCCTCACGAGCGCTGCGGCATCGCGCCCATGACGATGTCAGCGAACGAGCGCAGCGAGTGAGCCACGCGAGCGGAGCGGGGATCGTAGGGGCCCCCGCGAGCGAGCGTGTGGGGGAGTTCGAGGGGCGCTAGCCCCTCGAGCAAAGAAAGTCTCGCGCCCGGCCGGAATTGAACCGGCGGCCCCCCGCTTAGGAGGCGGGTGCTCTATCCGCTGAGCTACGGGCGCATAATCAACCGAACGGCTTAGTTTACCGTGTCCAGATACTTCATCCGTCACCCGTGGTGGCACTACCTGCTCGCCGCGATCGCAATCGCGCTCATCGCGCGATTCAGCGGAGGAACGACGCCGGCTTTTTGATCGTGCGCGGGTCTTCGTCACCGACGGAGACGTATCGGAACGGACTCAATCTGAAGAGTCCTCCCTACCGCGTCGTCGTTCGGACGCGCGAACGTTCACCGTCAGACACCCGAACGACGAACGGTGGCGAGGCTTCACCCTCCAACGAGCTTCTTCAGCGCCTTGCTCACGCGCGTGTACTCCTCGTAGCGGCGCTGATAGCGTTCCAACTTCTCGCCTTCGACACTGTCGAGCCGCGCCCGCAGGACGGCCGATCCTGGAGATGCACGCAGCTCTTCCTCGGCGGCGGCGGCCTTCACTTTGTATTCCGCATCATGCGCCCACTCCCAGGCCAGCCACTCCGACGACCAGCGCGCGTGAGCCGATTCGATCTGCTCGCGGCTGAACGGGAACGTCGACCCGGCCGCCCGATCGATCGCCGCGAAGTCGTCCGGGAACAGCGCCCGTGCCGTTGACGCCAGCCGCTGCCACACCAGGAGCGCGCGCGGATCCTCGGCGGCGGCCGCCAGGCCGGGAGCAAACAGCGCGAGAAGCTGCAGGCGTCGGGGCGTTGCTTCCCCGCTTCGGGATCGCGACGCAAGCCAGCCGGCGACGATGACCGCGGCGCTGACCATCGCCGCAGCGAGGATGAGCTGCACTTAGTACTGCAAGGTGGCGTGCACGCGTTCGCCTTCGAGCTTCTGGCGGCCGTTGAGCGCGAGGAGCTCGATCAGAAACGCGAGCGCATGGACATCGCCGCCCAGACGCCGGACGAGATCGGCGGTCGCCCTCGCGGTGCCTCCCGTCGCCAGCAGATCATCGACGATCAGCACGCGCTGCCCTTTCTTCACCGCGTCGTCGTGGATCTCGAGCGCGTCCGTGCCGTACTCGAGATCGTAGGTCTGGCGGATCGTCCGGGACGGCAACTTGCCCGGCTTGCGAACCGGCGAGAACCCGGCATGAATCCGATCGGCCACCGCCGAGCCGAAAATGAACCCACGACTCTCGATGCCCACGACGAGATCGATCCCCTGGCCGACAAACGGCGTGGTGAGGCTGTCGATCGCCGCCCGGAACCCGACCGGGTCCTGCAGCACCGTCGTGATGTCGTAGAAGAGGATGCCGGCCTTGGGGAAATCGGGAACGCTGCGGATCTTGCTCTTGAGATGCTCCATGATTTACCGAATCGCGAACTCCAAGTGCGGCGTCCCCGCTACGTCGTCGGCGACGACGACCTGATCGACGCGGGCGCCGGGCGGACCCCGCCGGATCTCCTGCTCGAGCCGCGCCAGGGCGTCGGCGTCGCCGGCGGCCGCTATCTCGACCGTACCGTCCGGATTGTTCCGCACCCACCCGTTGACGCCGGCGCGGACCGCAGCCGCGTGCGTGAAGTACCGGAAGCCGACGCCTTGAACCCTGCCGCGCACCAAATAGCGTCGCGCCACCCGCATGATCGAAAAGCCGAGCGATTATACTGGATAGGCGTGCCACCGCCCTGCCCCGTCCTCATTGTCGAAGACGATGCAGATCTGCGTGAGATGATGGCGCAGCTGCTGACGCTCGAAGGGTACCAGATCGAAGCAGTCGCCAATGGCCGTGAAGCGCTCGAATACCTGAACGAGGCGCCCCGGCCGGATGTCATCCTACTCGATCTGATGATGCCGATCATGGACGGGTGGGAATTCCGCCGGCGCCAGCAGAACGACCCCGCTCTCGCCGACGTTCCCGTCATCGTGCTCACCGCGCTCGATCAGGCCCAGGCCCGCGCGAACGATCTGAACGGCGTCGATTTCCTGAAGAAGCCGCTCGACTTCGATCGGCTGCTGGAACTCGTGCGGCGCCGGTGTCGCCCGCAGCCGTGATCGGCGTCCGATGCACCAGTCCCGATCGCTACGCGTGGCGCGCGGTCTGGCCAAGTGGGTGCTCGGCGGCGTCGCCACCGCGCTGCTGCTGGTCGCTGCCCTCCTTGGCGCACTCCAGACTGGCTGGGCCAAGGAGTATCTGCGCGGCCTGATCGTTCGGCAAGCCAACCAGTACCTGACCGCGACCCTGGAGATCGGCTCGCTCAGCGGATCGCTCGTCCGCGGGATCGAGCTCGGGGACGTCCGTCTGTCGCGCGCAGGCGAACCGATCGTCGCCATCGATCGCGTGGCCGTCAGTTACTCCATCCGCGAGCTGGTGGATCGCGGCGTGACCATCGCGCGCCTCCAGGTCGTCCGGCCGCGAGTCGTCGCGGAGCGGCAGCCGGATGGACGCTGGAACCTCGCCGCGCTCGTGAGACGCGACGTCAGGCAGGAGGAGCGACGTGGTCCTCGCCGCCCCATCCACATCAGGTCGATCGAGGTCTTCGACGGCGACATCGCCCTTCGGGATCAGCTGAATGTCGCCTTCGCGGTCGCCCCCCGCCGCTATGAAAGGCTCAACGCATCGCTGGCCTTCGACTACGAGCCGGTCGAGTGGCGGCTCGACTTCGACCGGGCGTCCTGGGATGGCGGTGAAGAGAGCCTGACGATGAACCTGCTGTCAGGCATCATCGCCAACGGCGGCGCCGGACTCCGGTTCGAACGACTGATCGTGGAGACGCCGCGGAGTGCGTTTGCCGTCGACGGACGGGTCGTCAGGGGCCAGGCGCCAACGTCGCTGGACTTGCACGTGAAGGCCGAACGCTTCTCGTTCCAGGAATGGGCTGGGCTGGTGAGCGGGTTGCGCAACCTCGCGGTCGTGTCGTCGTTCGACGTCACCCTGCGGGGTCCACTCAGCCGGCTCGCGACCGATCTGAGCCTGCAGTCCGACGCGGGCAGCGTCGTCGGCGCCTTCGTGCTGAACACGACCGTGCCAGGCTCGCATGGAACCGGTGCGGTCGAGGTGGGACGTCTCAACCTGGCCCGGTGGCTCAATCGTGCCGATCGGCCGTCCGACATCTCCGGTCGCGTCGCCTTCGATCTCGACCTGGAGCTCGGACGCCGTGGCGGATTTCCGCGCGGCCCGTACACGTTCGAGGGTTCGCACGCCGGGTTCATGGCCTACCAGGCCGACAACGTCCGCGCGCGCGGCCGGATCACCGAGACGGAGGCGGTCATCGCCGAGGCGACGGCCGTCGCCTATGGCGCGAGCGTCCGGATCGATGCCGGCGCAATCGGCCTCTCCTCGCCGTATCAGTACCGGTTCCGGGGAGCCGTGAGGCAGGTCGACCTTCGAAGACTGCCCGCCGCCATTCCGGTTCCCCACGTCGACAGCCTCCTGGCATTCGACTACGACGTGGTGGGCAGCTTTACCTCGCCGTATATCGCCGGCGGCGCCACCTTCGCGGATTCCCAATTCCTCGGCGCCCGGGTGGCCTCGGGAATGTACGGATCGATCGATACGTCGGCGCGGCCGGTTCACTACACCGGCGAGGGGCCCGTCGCCGGCATCAATCTCCAGCGTTTTGCCAGTGAGCTCGACATCGGATGGCTGAAGGACCCGCGTTATGCCGGAACCGTATCGGGTCGTTTCTATGTCGACGGATTTGGTTTCGACTCCCAGACCATGACGCTCAGCGGCGGCGGCCGCCTGGCGCGGGCTGAACTGTTCGACGGAACCCTGGGCGAAGCGGATGTCTCGATTGAAATCGCTGGCGGATCCCTGATTGGCATGTACGACGGAGAGGTCGACGGCGTCAACCCGGCGATTGCATTCCGGGACGAAACCTTCACGGCGTCGCTGAAGGGCTCCGGCAAGGCCCGCGTCGCCATCCCCGATCTGCTTCTCAGGGAAGTCGGTATTGCTGATTATCAAATCGACGCATCGCTGTCGCTGAACGATACGTCAGTGCGCGGGATCCCGTTCGGCAGGCTGGCGGGATTGGCCGCGCTGAAGAACGGCACGCTGACGCTTACTGATGTCGTCGCCGATGGCGACACCATCGCTGGCGGCGCCTCAGGCACATTGGCGTTCACGGGTGAACGGGCGATCGATGTCGACTACGACGTCATCCGCGCCGATCTCGCACGCCTCCGAAACGTCACCGGTCGGGATGCCTCCGGCCAGGTGGCGGCCAAGGGGACGGCATCTGGAACACCTGAGTCCGTGCGCCTGGCGGGAAGCGCCCGTGTCAGCGAGTTCGCGATGGCCGGGATCAGCGCGCTCACAACCAGCGGCACGTACGACGCGACGATCCCGACCGCCTCTCCCGCGGAGGCCCGGGCAACGGTCACCGGCGAGGTGACGTTCGCCGAGGTCTTCGAACAAGCGTTGCAGCTGGCCAGCGGCACGGTAACGTACGACGCCGGACGCATTCAGCTCGACGTGGCGCTCTCGCGAGGACCCTCCGTGAACGGGCGTCTCGCCGGCAACCTGACGCTGGACGCGCAAGCGCGGGTCGTCAGCCTCGAGACCTTGACCATCACGTTTCAGAACGCGGCGTGGAGGCTGCTGCCGGCCGCCGAGCCGCCATCGATCAAGTGGGACGCCGAGGGCATGACGATCGCGCCGATGACATTCGTCGACGCGGTCAGCGGCACCCAGCGCATCGGCATCGGCGGCACGTGGCGGGAAGACGGGCGCGGCAGGCTGGATGTCGCGGCGCGCCACGTGTTTCTCGAAACGGTGACCGGCGCCATCGGGCGTCCGGCGATTTACGGCGGTCTGCTCGATCTGGACGCCCAGGTGGGCGGCACGGGAGCCCGGCCCACGGTGATGGCGCTCGTCAACATCAGCGAGGGGCGGATACGCCGGTTGAGCTACGACCGGCTTGCGGGCCGGATCGATTACAGCGACCAGTACCTGAAGCTCGATCTGCGGCTCGACCAGGCTCCTGGCATCTGGCTCACCGCCTCCGGCATTGTGCCCCTCGCCCTCGTCGACGAGACGCGGCCCGACGGCCCCCTGGATGTCACGCTGACGTCGAGTTCGGTCGGGCTCGGAGTGATCGAAGCGTTGACCGCCACGGTCCGCGAAGTGTCAGGCACCCTGCAGCTGAACGTCAGGGCGATCGGTACGGCGCGCGACCCCCTTTTCACCGGCACGGTCGGCATCCAGGGCGCGGCCTTCGTCGTCGCCGCGACCGGCGTCAGCTACCGGAACGGGGCCGCGGCGTTTCAACTCGCGCCGGATCGCGTCACCGTCGAGACGTTCCGGCTGGAAGATACGCGCGGACGGGCGCTGACGCTGGTTGGCAGCCTGGGCACACGCGAGCTGCGCGTGGGCGAGTTGGCGATCGATGCCCGAGCCCGCGGACTGACAGTCCTCGCGAACGAGTTCGGCAACATGGAGGTCGATGCCGATCTGCGGCTGCGCGGGCGCGCTGACAGCCCGCGCGTGATGGGAACCGTAACGGTCGTGGGCGGCGAGCTCGACGTCGACGCGATTCTCGATCGCACGCTGTTCCGTCCGTACTCCACCGAGGCGACGGCAGCATCGCCAGCCGACCTCGATCCGCTTGCCGCCCTGAAGCCATGGGACCGGCTCGGTCTCGATTTCGAGCTACACGTACCTGACACCCTGCGGATGACCGGCGACAACGTCCAGGTTTCGCCCGGCGCGCCGCTCGGACTCGGCAGCTTCAACCTGCGGGTCCTGGGCGACCTGTTCCTTTACAAGGACCCAGAGCAGCCGCTCTACGTGAACGGATCGTTCGACTCGGTCAGCGGCAGTTACGCGTTCCAGGGACGCCGGTTCGAACTGGATCCCGCCAGCTCGATCAACTTCAGGGGCGACGTGATGCCGGACGTCTACGTCAGCGTCTCACGGCTGATATCCGGCGTGGACGCCCGGGTCACCATCGCCGGACCGCTCAACGAGCCGGAGCTGCGCCTCTCGAGCACACCGCCGCTCGAAGCGTCCGACATCCTCTCGCTGATCGTATTCAACACGTCTACGAATCAGTTGACCGCAACGCAGCAGCAGGAACTCGCGGTGCGGGCCGGCACGCTGGCCGCCGGCTTCCTGGCAGCGCCGCTGGTCGCCGCTCTCGAGCGAAGCCTGGGGCTGGAGATTCTCGAAATCGAGGCGCCCGATCAGGCTGGCGGCGGACCGCGAATCACCATCGGCGACGAGCTCGCGCCCGGACTCGTCGCACGGTTCAGCCGTCAGTTCGGCCGCGACGAGTACGACGAGGCGACGATTGAGTACCACCTGTCGCGGTTGCTGCGGATTCGCGGCACCTTCTCCGACGCGGCGACGCTGAGCGTGCGATCGCCGTTCCGCCGGGTCGAGCGGGCTGGCATCGATCTGCTGATCTTTTTCAGTTTTTGATGGACGCGGACCTGAAGGTCCGCACTACGGCTGACTGACTTCTGATGGACGAGGGCGCGGCCGGCCTTACCGTGTGAAGTCTACTTCGGTCCGCACGCTTGACACTTCCACCGCCCGCTCCAACCGTTCTGCCCCGGCGAAGACGATGGCGTTGTAGCTCCCGGGGGGAACGTCACGGATCTCGAACTGGCCGCTCGGATCCGTCAGAGCAGTGTACGGTGAAGGCGACGAATAGATGGTCGCCGACATGGCGGGATGGATGTCGCAGCCGACGTTGTAAAACCCGTCACGTTCGAACGTGAACTGATAGTCCTCCCCCATCGGGATGGCGACGTTGAAGGTGCCGGCTCTCGTCGCGTCCTCGTTTACACGGACGTTGTGCAGCTGGTCGTCGCTGTTGCGGAACTCGACCGGATGTCCGGTGCGGACGACGAGCAGGCCCGGGATGAAGGTCAGTGCCACCTGATCCATCATCGGCGGTTCAGCCTGCGGCACCTCGGCCGGCGTGCGCGGCTGGAGCACGACGATCGAGGAGTGGCCACCGCCCGCCGGAACGCGGCCAGCGACCGTACCCGGCCCGGATGCCGGCGCGGACGCGGCCGGCAGCGGCGTTGAGGCGGTCGGTTCAGCCTGGGGTTCCGAGGGCGTCGAGCAGGAAGCAAACAGCAACGGAAGCGCGGCCAGCGCGCTCAGCGTCCACTTCATAGGTGTGCGAACATTATAGTCGTTTCAAAAACACGAGGGGCCCACCGATGGCAACCGATCCCGTGTGCAAGATGCAGGTCGACGAAAACAAGGCCGCCGCCACCAGCGAGTACAAGGGGAAGACGTACTACTTCTGCGCGCAGGTCTGCAAGACGAAGTTCGACAAGAACCCCGAACAGTACGTTAGTCGGTAGTCAGTAGTCGAGAGTCGGCAGTCGGGGAACGACTCCCGAGCGCGTTATCCCCGAAGGCCCGGAAGTTACCCGTATAATTCCGACAGGCAAGCCTTATGTCACCGGTTTGCAGCCGAACGCTCGCCGCAGGCGCCGTGCTGGGCGCGTTGCTGAGCTGTACGGCCCGCGCAGCGCCTCCCGCCGGCTCCGTCTATGCCGCGCGCGTCGACAGCATCATCCACCCGGTGTCGGCCGAGTACATGATCGAAACGATCGATCGCGCCGATCGCGAAGGCGGTGCGCTCGTCGTCTTCAGCCTCGAAACCCCTGGCGGCCTCGTGGACTCGACGCGGGCGATCGTCACCCGGATGCTCGCCGCGAAGACTCCGGTCGCAGTCTTCGTCGGGCCCGCCGGCGCGCGCGCGGCCTCGGCGGGCTTCATTCTCACGATTGCGGCGGATGTCGCGGCGATGGCGCCGGGGACGCACATCGGCGCGGCGCATCCGGTCTCGGCGGGCGGCGAAAAGCCTGACGAGGTGATGGCCAAGAAGGCGGCCGAAGACGTCGCCGCCTACGTCAGGACGCTGGCCAACGGCCGGCAGCGCAACGTGGATCTCGCGCAGCAGGCCGTGAACGACAGCCGAGCATTCACCGAGCAGGAGGCGCTCACCGCATCGCCGCCGCTCATCGACTTGTTGGCAAGCGACCTGTCCGATCTGCTGACGAAGCTCGATGGACGATCCGTGCGCCGATTCGATGGCTCGGTGACGGTGCTGCGAACCGCGGGCGCCGAAGTCGTGCCGATCGAGATGAGCCTGCGCCAGCGCGTGCTCAGCGCGATTGCCCATCCCAACATTGCCTACCTGCTGCTGAGCCTCGGCATGCTGGGGTTGACGGTCGAGCTGTGGTCGCCAGGCGCCGTCCTGCCAGGCGTGGTCGGCGCTCTATCACTGCTGCTGGCGTTCTTCTCGCTGTCGCTGCTTCCGATCAACTACGCCGGTCTTCTGTTGATCGTGCTCGGCATGGTGCTCCTGATCCTCGAAATCAAGGTGACCAGCTACGGTGTGCTGACGATTGGCGGCGCCGCCAGCCTGATCTTCGGCTCGATGATCCTCGTCGATTCGTCCGCCCCCGAACTGCAGTTGAACCTGCGGTTGATTCTGCCGATCGTCGCCGGAATTGTCGCCGTCGCGGTTCTGCTGGTGCGGCTCGCCGTGTCGACGCAGGGTCTCCGCCCGACAACCGGCGAGGAGGGCATGATCGGCAACATCGGCGTCTCGCTGACGTCCCTCGAGCCCGGCGCCTCGGGCCGCGTCACCACCCGTGGCGAGATCTGGCAGGCCGTTTCGGACGAATCCATCCCCGAGGGGACGCCGGTGCGCGTCGTCGCCGTCAATGGACTGACGCTGTCGGTCCGCAAGGAGTGAAGGTGTCCGCATGAGCATTTCACCCGCGCTGATCGTCGTGTTCGTCCTGATCGTCTACATCGTCGGATCGATCAAGATCCTGGCGGAGTACGAACGCGGCGTGATCTTCCGCCTCGGCAAGCTGCTGCCGCAGCCGAAGGGGCCGGGCGTGATTCTGGTGTTCGCGCCGATCGATCGGCTGGTGAAGGTGAGCCTGCGGACGGTGGTCCTCGACGTGCCCCCGCAGGACGTGATCACGCGCGACAACGTGTCGGTCAAGGTCAGCGCCGTGCTCTATTTCCGGGTGATGGATCCGCGACGGGCGATCGTGGAAGTCGAGAACTACATCTACGCGACGTCGCAGCTCGCGCAGACGACGCTGCGCAGCGTGCTCGGACAGGTCGAGCTCGACGATCTCCTCTCGCAGCGCGAGCGACTGAACCAGCAGCTCCAGCAGATTCTCGATCAGCACACCGACCCGTGGGGCATCAAGATATCGGCGGTCGAAGTGAAGCACGTCGATCTGCCGCCCGACATGCAGCGCGCGATGGCCAAGCAGGCCGAGGCCGAGCGCGAGAAGCGCGCCAAGATCATTCACGCGGCCGGCGAGCTCGATGCCTCCGCGAAGCTCGCCCAGGCCGCCGGCGTCATCGCCACGCAGCCGGTCGCGATCACGCTCAGATATCTTCAGACGCTCACCGAAATCGCGTCCGAGAAGAACTCGACGATCATCTTCCCGCTGCCGATCGAGCTCCTCGAGATGCTGAAGACGCGAAAGACCTGAGTGCTCGAGGACGCGCTGCTTCGCGAGCTGATCCTCACCTACGCGCTCGCTCTCGTCCTCATCGTCGGCCTCGCGCGGCTGCGTGTTCCGCCGGTCGTCGCTCTTATCGCCACCGGTGCGATCGCCGGTCCGGGCGGCATCCGCATCGTGCGGACGCAGGAAGACGTCCAGCTGCTCGCCGAGGTCGGCATCGTCCTGCTGTTGTTCACGGTCGGACTGGATTTCGCCCTCGGCGACTTCCGTCGCGTGCTGCGCCGGGTGATCGGCGCCGGGCTGCTGCAGATCGGCCTGACCGCCGCCATCGTCTTCGCCGTCATCGTCGCGGCGACCGATCGCCCGATGCCGCTCGCGCTGTTCGTCGGTCTGTTCGTGGCGCTTTCCAGCACCGCCATCGTAGTGAAGGAATTGAGCAGCCGGAATCAGCTCGATGCGCCGCACGGGCGGCTCGTCGTCGGCGTCCTGCTATTTCAGGACCTGTGCGTCGTCGCTGCTGCTCCTGCTCGTGCCGCTGCTGTCTGGAACGACTCCGCTCAGCGCAGTCCCGCTGGCCGTCGGACGGGCGCTGCTCGCAATCTTCGTCGGTCGTTCTCGTGAGCCGGTTCGCCCTGCCGCTGCTGCTCGGAGCCGTGGCGCGAAGCGGGCGGCGTGAGGCGTTTTCGCTCGCCGTCGTCGTCGCCAGCGTGGGAACCGGCTGGGTCAGTTCCCTGCTCGGGACGTCGATGGCCCTCGGGGCGTTCCTCGGCGGGCTCGTCCTCGCCGAAAGCGAGTTCAGCCACCAGGCCCACGCCGAGATCCGGCCGATTCGCGATCTGCTCGCCAGCCTGTTCTTCATCTCGCTCGGGATGCTGCTGCGAGGAGCGTTCATCATCCAGCAATGGCCCATAGTCGCTGCGGTCGCCGTTTTCATCGTGCTCGTCAAGGTTGCCGCGGCCACGGCTGCGCTGCGCCTTGTCGCGACGCCGCCGCGGGTGGCGGTGGCGGCGGCGCTCGCTCTTTCACAGGTCGGCGAGTTCTCGTTCGTGTTCGGGCGGGCCGGCCTCGAGGCCGGCCTGGTCGTCAACGTCGGACTCCCAGACGCTGCTGGCGGCGAGCATCGCGACGATGGTCGTGACGCCGATGATCGATCGGAGCGGCGCCGCGGATTGCCCGCCGCCTTTCCGGCGATCGTCGGCGCGCTGTCAGACACGAGCGCCATACCGAAACTGTCCGGACATGTCGTCGTGCTCGGATTCGGCATCGGCGGCCAGCTGGTCAGCCGCGCGCTGACCGAGTTCGGCGTGCGCTATCTGGTGCTCGAGCTGAACGGAACCGCGGTCAGGGCCGCACGCGAAAAAGGTGAGCCGATCTTCTTCGGCGACGCGACCAGCCCTGATGCGCTCTCCGCCGCGGGCGTCGAGCGAGCGCGCGCCGTCGTCCTGGTCCTGAGCGACCCGGATGCTTCGATGCTGGCGGTTCGAACGGCGCGGACACTGTCCGCCGACGTCCCGATCATCGTGCGCACGCGATACCGGACGGAAGCCGACAGACTCGTGGCGCTCGGCGCGACGATTGCCGTCGCCGAGGAGTTCGAGGCATCGCTCGAAGTCCTGGCGCAGCTGCTCACGCGGCTGCAGGTGCCGGACGACGCGGTCGACATACTGCTCGAACGGTTCCGGCGCCCGGCTCCCGGCAGCCGCCCGATGGGCGGCGTTCGTCGACTTGACGAGTTCTCGGCCGATCTCGGCGATCTTCCGATCGCCGCGCACCAGGTTCAGGGGGACGCGTGGGCCGCAGGGCGATCGCTGGCGGAGCTCGATCTCCGCGCGCAGACTGGCGCGTTGATCATCGCCACCAGGCGTGGAGACCTCAGCCTGCCGTCTCCTCCGCCTGACACGCGAATCGAGCCTGGCGATCTTCTTGTACCTGATGGGCTCGCCTGCCGACATCACGCGCGCCCGCGAGAGGATCTCAACCGGCCAGCTCGCGTAGCCGTCGTCTCGCGTCCTGCTCCCAGGACACCGGATCGAGCCCTCAGGTGCAGCCGGGGCGCATGAAGATGCCTCGGGCGATCTCGCGGACGATGCGAAGGAAGTCGACCACGCGCACCTGTCCAGAATACTGTACCCTTTGGATCATGTCGCGATTCGCTGTTCTGGCGCTCCTCGCGGCCCTGGCACTCCCGGCGCCCGCGCTCGCCCAATCCGACTTGCAGGGGATCTGGACGAACGGCACGCTGACGCCGTTCGAGCGGCCGCCTGCGCTCGGGACGAAGGCCTTCTACACGCCTGAGGAAGCCGCGATCGAAGAACGTCAGGCCACCGAGCGCCGGAACGGTCGCAACCGGCGGCCGGGCGACGTCGGCAACGACAACGAGGCATTCGTCGACTCCGGCTACAGGCTCGTCTCGACGCGTCAGACGTCACTCATCGTCGATCCTCCCGATGGCCGCATACCGATCCGTCCCGAGGCCGAGAAGCTGCGCGATGTGAACGTGAACAGCCTCGATTCATTCGAGACGATGAGCCCGTGGGACCGCTGCATCACGCGAAGCCCGACCAACCTGTTTCCGGCCGGCTACAACAACGCGTATCAGATCGTCCAGACGCCGTCCTACGTGATGATCATGTCCGAGATGATTCACGAGGCGCGGATCATCCCGCTCGACGGGCGGCCGCACGTCAGCGCCGGGATCGGCCAGTGGCTGGGCGATTCAAGGGGCCGCTGGGAAGGCAAGACGCTGGTCGTCGACACGACCAACTTCCGCGAGGCCGGCTGGATTGCGACCCACGCCGGGGCCGGCCGCCTGCGCGGCGTCCCGCACACGAAAGCGCTTCACATCGTCGAACGCCTGACGCGGATCGACGCTGACGACGATGATCTACGAGGCGACGATCGACGACCCCGGGATCTATCGAGCGTCCGTGGACGTTGTCGATGCCGTTCGTCAGGAGCGACGACTACCAGATCTTCGAGTACGCCTGCCACGAGGGAAACGAAGCGACCGGCCTGATGCTGCGCGGTGCTCGTACCCTGGAGCGCGAAGCGGCGACAGGCAGCCGACCCTGAAGGGTCGGCCTACATGCGTGGGGCGACCCCTTCAGGGTCGCCCGGGATACAAGAACGCGCGAATGTCGTCCAGCCGCCGCACCGCATCCTCCTCGCCCAGCGCGATCAGGCGCCTGACGTAGTCGTTCTGGAACATCACCAGGCTGAGCATGTCGTTCGACCGTGTCTCGCGCGTGCCGAGGCCGCGCGTGAGAAAGCGGAACGCGCGCGGGAGCTCCGGCTCGTAGTCGTTGGCCAGCCGGCCCAGGTCCATCGAGGGCCTCAACATCAGCAAATCGATCTGCCGCAGGCCGTCGCGTTGATGTTCCGGAAGGCGCGCGATCATCGCGTTCACCTGTTGCAGCTGCAAGGCGTCGCCATCCAGCTGGTCCAGGAAGATCGCGTTGTACAGCACGCCCGCCACCTGCGCCGGCGGCGGATAGCCGCCCACCGCCGGCCGATCGGCTTCCTCGCGCGATCGGGCGTATCTCGTGGAGATGGCGATGATGCGCCGCGCGCCGAGATGGACCGCTGGTGACAGGGGCGCCGTCAGTCGGATCCCGCCATCGCCGAACCACGCGCCATCGACTTCGACGGCCGGGAAGAAGAACGGCAGCGCCGCGGACGCCATGACGTGGTCGACACGGAACTCGCAGGTCACGCTCTTCCGGTACGGACGCTCCCAGGTCTGGATGCCGCAGTCCTTCCGCGTGTGGACCCAGGTCATCGACTGCCCGGTGGTGTAGCTCGAGGCGGTCAGCGCCATGGCCCGCAGCCAGCCGTCCTTCAAGCTGCGCTCGATCCCTTCGATTGGACCGCCGTCGGCCTGCAACATGTGTCCGAGGAGGCGCCGCAACGGCTCCGTGTCAACCAGGCTTCGAGAAGGCGGCAGGATCGTCCGCCCGCCCGAGATCAACCGGCCTCCCCAGCGAATCAGCCGGCCCCCCAGGTCGCGGACGTCGACCCGGAACACGTCGTCGATGTGGAGGCCCGACCACACCGCCGCGAGGTCCTCGACACGTTCCGCAAACGGCTCCTGCCGCGCCGCCAGATACGCGGCGTTGATGCCTCCGGCTGAGACGCCGGTGAGGATTCCGGGCAGGACATCGGGAAACTCTCGCGCGAGGACGCGCAAGAAGCCGACCTGGTAGGCACCGCGCGCCCCTCCACCGCTCAGGACAAGGGCCAGGTCAGCATTGGAATTGGATGGGATGACTAATCTTACAGCCAGCTGTCGATTTCAGGCCGGCCTGTTCGACCAAAATATGAAGGACGAGAGTTCAAAGGAGTTTTGAAGATGCGAGTCATGGTCATCGTGAAGGCGAGCAAGGAATCGGAAGCGGGCGGCATGCCGGATACCAAGATCCTGGCTGACATGGGCAAGTACAACGAGCAGTTGGCGAACGCCGGCATCATGCTCGCCGGCGAGGGCCTTCACCCATCGTCGAAGGGCAAGCGGGTCCGCTTTTCGGGCAGCCAGCGCACCGTCGTCGACGGCCCGTTTGCCGAGACCAAGGAGCTCATCGCCGGCTACTGGCTATGGAAGGTCAAGTCGATGGACGAGGCAGTCGAGTGGCTGAAGAAGGCCCCGTTCGACGGCGGCACCGAGATCGAACTTCGGCCGATCTTCGAGAACGAGGATTTCGGGGCGGAGTTCACGCCGGAGCTGCGGCGTCAGGAGGAAGCGATCCGCGAGAAGATTTCGGCGAAGAAGTAACGTACAGTTCGGCGTTCGTCGTTCGGCGTTCGTCGGGCCGGTCACAGCTCCGCGAACGCCGGATGATACTGAACCAGCCCGCCCTGTCCGGCAAGAAAGCCGGGAACCAGTTCCAGCGCCATGAAGACCTCGTCCGGGACGTCGTACTCGCAGGTCAGTCCGAAGCGCGAGGCCGGGACGAAGCCGAACCGAGGGTAGAACCGAGCGTGGCCCACCACGACAACGGCTCCCGCCCCGGTTTTGCGCCCTGCATCGAGCCCGGCACGCACGAGCTGCGAGCCGATTCCCTGGCGCTGCCGGTCCGGCCGCACCGCCAGCGGCGCCAGGCCGAGGATCGGGATGGGCTGACAGCCAGGCAGGGATACCGAAGAAAAAAGGATGTGGCCGACGAGTAAACCGCCGTCGTCCGCCACGAAGGAAACGACGGACGCCTCGAGCCGCCGGAGGCGGTCGACGAGGTCCGCTTCAGACGGCGTGGCGAACGCCGTCCGGTTAACCTCCCTGATGCCGGCGGCGTCGCCTTCCCGCTCGAACCTGATCGTCAAATCGGGCGATGGCACAATACAATCCCGCTTGCGGTTCCGACCGCGTCGAAGATGCCCGGTATTGATAGCGCGATTCTGGACCTGACCGAGTGGCTCTGTCAGCGGTTTCAAGTGCTGACAGGCCGGACCAATGTGTGGATCGCGGTCCAGCTCACCAACCTCAGCATCATCGTCTACTTCTTCTCCGCCGCGATCTACTTTCAGGCGCTGGGTCTGCTCGGCGCGCGGATCGCGGTGGCGCTCTTCTGCAGCGGCGTGGCGTATGTGCTGACCCAAACCGTCTTCAAGGAGTCGATCAAGTCGGCCGAGAGCAGCGCCTACGCACGGGTGGCGAAGGGGCTGAGGAATCCGCGGCGGCTCCGCGACGCCCCGCTGCGGATGTCATTCCTGACGATGTCCGTCCTCATGTTGTATCCGCTGGTGTTTATCTACATGGCCGCGCGCGTCTTTGTGACGCTGCTGCCCGTCTACATTGCGCTCCTCAGCTATTCGCTCATCGCGCTGACGACCGTGCTCCTGTACGTCATCGCGTGCGACCCGCTGCCGCCCTGTGTCGGCAAGGTGCGCGTCTGGCTTCGCGGGGCCGCCGCCCAGCGGATCCCGGCGCGCGAGTTGCCGGTGCCCGATTCGCGCAGCGTGACTTCGTCTTGTCACGGTTCTGACGAACTTCTGCCACACTTTTCCACCGGGCGGTCCCTTACGATCGATCCTGCCAGCCGGCCTGTAAAGGGACCACATGCCCATACGCACACCTGAAGACCATCACGACGACCACGGCGGACTTCACCGAGATCTCCAGGCGACGCACGCCGCGATTGATCGCCGAGGGCTGCTCCGCCTGGCGGCGCGGTTTGGCGCCGGCGTCGGCGCCCTCCAGCTGGTGGGCTGCGCATCCAACCCGACCAGTCCGAGCGATTCGTCCGGCGGAGGGAGTGCCGGCGGCGGCTCGTGCAGCGCCCGGATTCCGGAGGAGACGCAGGGACCCTTTCCCGCGGACGGCTCGAATGGGCCGAGCGTCCTCTCGCTGGGCGGCGTCGTCCGCGGCGACATTCGTTCGAGCTTCGCGGGGTTGAGCGGAACCGCCGAGGGCGTTCCACTCACGATCAACTTGACGATCGTTTCCGTGTCGACGTGCTCGCCGCTGGCGGGACGGGCGGTGTACATCTGGCACTGTGACCGGGCCGGCGGGTACTCGCTGTACTCGGCGGGCGTGACGAACCAGAACTACCTTCGCGGGGTCCAGGAAGCCGACGCGGGCGGCAGGGTGTCGTTCACGTCGATCTTCCCGGGCTGCTATGCAGGCCGATGGCCGCACATCCACTTCGAGGTGTACCCGAGCCTGGCTGCGGCAACCAACGTGGCGAACCGCGTGGCAACATCGCAGATCGCGCTGCCCAAGACCGCCTGTGACGCGGCTTATGCGACCTCGGGGTACGAGAACAGCGTCGGCAACCTGTCTCGCGTGTCGCTGGCGACCGACAATGTCTTCAGCGACGGGTCGGCGCTCGAGCTCGCGACGGTGAATGGAAGCGCCGCAGGAGGATTCACTGCGGCGCTGACCGTGGCGATCTGACCGTACCGCTCCTACTGCAACTGTCCGCGAATCTCACCGCCCGGGAAATCACCGGGGCCGGTGTTAGCCGGGAGGACGCCGTCGCTGGTGTGCACGTTGACGTAGGTGTTGTTCGCGCGAATCTGCGCCAGCACGTCCGCGAACGTCGACACGCCGCCGGGACATGCCGCGCTCGATCCGACCGGCCTGACATGGAGAGGCGTCCCGCTCACGATCGTCCCCTCGGCCAGGACGCCGTCATGGCGTCCAGCGCCGCCTGCCAGCGGCCCGCCCGCCGTCGGACTCGGATAGAGCCACACAATGATTCCCCCGTTGGTCCCGGCCGGCCCGCAGTGAATGTGCGCCATGATGATGTTGTCGATGTTCGACGCGATCAGCTTGTAGTCGAACGACAGGCCGTCGTCCGCGATCTGAAAAAGCGCCTGGCCCTGCGCCTGCGAGTCGGCTGGTGTCGGCGCGCCCGGCGCCACCGCTAGGACCTCCTCGCTGCCCGTCAAGTGAGTCCGGTGGTTCTTCGCAATCCCGTCGGGCTGGGCCGACTGGACCTGTAGGGGTGCGGAATACTGGCTGGGCTGGACGGGCGCTCCCCCCTCTGAGCACGCGCACGCGACGACCGCAGACACCGCCGTGATTAGGGCTTTCCGCATAAAGTCTCGTCCTCCATGGTGTTTCCTTTTCCGAAACCAATTTACCGAACGCGTCGCACGGCTTTCACGCCGCTGCGATTCCGCGCGATCGTGTGAATTGGCGGCGGCGCCCTGTGCGAAGGCTGTGCCAGGGTAGCGAGGGGATTCAGGGTGCGGCCTAAACGCTGAAGCCGTGATCGCGGGCGAAGACGATCGCCTGGGCGCGAGACCAGACGCCGAGCTTGTCGAAGAGGTTCGACGCGTGATTGCGGACGGTCTTTTCGCTGATGTTCAACCGATCGGCAATGTCCGTATTGCTCAAGCCCTCGCTCATCAGGGCAAGGACCTCGCGCTCGCGGACCGACAACCCGGCGAATACCGAACCTGCGGCAACCGCATCGCGGTGGACGAACGCGAGCACCGCCTCGCGGAACCGCTGCCACGCCGGTTCGTGCTCGAGCAGGATGTGGTTGCGCGAGTCGAGCTCGACGAACTCCGCCCCGGGAATGCCGCCGGCCATCAGCCGCCCTTCGGCAATCGGAATCACTTCGTCGTCCCGCGCGTGAAGCACCAGGGTCGGGGCCCGCACCTCACCGAGCAGCGGCACGATCTCCATCATCCCGCGCGCAGTGAGCAGCTGTGAGAAGACGTCGCCCGTGGTCGTCTTGAGGCAGAGGTCGTTGAACCATTGGAGCTGCTCCGGCGTCCCGCCCGGAATGAAGCGCGAGGTGAACACCTGGCGGAACGTCGGGTTCGACTTGCCCCACGCCACACGCGCCAGCTCGATCATGGCCTGGTGCTGCGCCGCGGTTTCCGGCGTGTTCCGCTGCATCGCGCCGCGCGCGTAGCCGCCGTAGAAAATCATCTGC
The DNA here is from genome assembly GCA_963825245.1 of uncultured Acidobacteriota bacterium. GTDB lineage: Bacteria > Acidobacteriota > Vicinamibacteria > Vicinamibacterales > CAVVIG01 > CAVREM01. Next base: position 384,690 of record CAWGSJ010000001.1, on the reverse strand, counting down.
GCCACACGCTCCGGGTACCGGGTGGCGTAGCGGACGCACGTCGCGGCGCCCTGCGAGATGCCGAGCAGGATCACCGGCCCATCCGGTCGAGCGGCATCGATCACGCGCTCGAGATCGTCCGCCCACTGATCGATGGACAGGAGGCCGCCGCCGTGCCACTCGCTCATGCCACAGCCTCGCTCGTCGTGCCGCACGAAGCGGAAGTTGGCCGAGAAGAACTGAATCCAGTGCTTCCAGACCGGGCTCTCCCACTCGTATTCGAGGTGGGTGAGCCAGTTCGCGGCTTTCACCACGACCGGGCCGTCGCCGGCCTCGGCCCACGCAAGACGCGTCCCGTCTGACGCGTTCACGTACCGTACGCGCTGTCGAATCGCCTTCATCCGGCTTCGCCCGGGACATTTGTCTCACACCGCGACCCCGATTTCCAGCCAGACCGGGACAAAGCGCCGATGGCCCGCCGGTCGCGGGAGCGGCATTCTCTTCGACGGATGGAGGGAATACCGGTGCTGAAGCGTGTGCTGTTCTTCTTTTACGGCGTCGTCGCCTACCTCACCTTTCTCGCGACGTTTCTCTACGCGGCCGCCTTCGTCGGCGGTTTCGCCGTCACGCGCCGGCTCGACGGCCCGCTCGAGACGTCGCTGCCCGCGGCGCTGGCGGTCGACTGCGCCCTGCTGACGATCTTTGCCGCCCAGCACAGCGTCATGGCGCGGCGGTGGTTCAAGGAGCGCTGGACGCAGATCGTGCCGTGGACCATCGAACGCTCGACCTACGTCCTCTTCGCCAGCCTGGCGCTGCTCCTGCTCTTCTGGCAATGGCGGCCAATCGGCATCGAGATCTGGTCGGTCGACAACCCGATCGCGCGTGTCGTCATCTGGACGTGGTTCGCCGCCGGGTGGGCAACCGTCCTGACGGTCACGTTCCTTATCAACCATTTCGATCTCTTCGGACTGCGCCAGGTGTGGCTGCCGCTCGTCGGCCGCCCGTACACGGGGCGTGCCGTTCCGGACCCCGCTGCCATACAGGTTCGTGCGGCATCCGCTGTACCTGGGCTTCCTGCTCGCCTTCTGGATGACGCCGAAGATGACGCTGGCGCACCTCGTGTTTGCGATCGCCACGACCGCCTACATCGTGCTGGCGATCCAGTTCGAAGAGAAGGATCTCGTCGCGGAGCATGGCGCCGCGTACGAGCGCTACCGCCAGCGCGTGCCGATGCTGCTGCCAACTGGGAGCAGACGCCTGGCGGGAGCTGTTACCGCGTCAGTGCCAGCGCCAGAACGTAGTGCAGGCCTTTAGGCCATGAGTAGGGCGGGCCTTTTAGGCCCGCCAAAGTAGTGCGGGCCTTTAGGCCCGCCTCACATGGAGGACTCAGATGGACAGACAACAGATCGTACGTCGTTGTGCATATGCGCTCGGGTTGCTTGCCGCCCTTGGCGCCGGAGCGTCTCGCGTCGCCGCCCAGGGCCACGATCACGGCGCGGACAGGAAGCACGCCGCAGGAGCGTTCGTGCAACTCGTTCGCGAGGTCACCGAGCGGTTCAAGGACGTCGAGGTGGCGAAGGCCGAGAAGTACGAGCTGGCCTTCGGCTGCGTCAGCGGGCCCGACTACGGCGCGATGGGCATGCACTTCGTCAACTTCCCGCTCGTGCTCGATGGCGTCCTCGACCCCACGCGGCCCGAGATCGTCATCTACGAACCGCTGCCCAACGGGCGCCTGCGGCTGATCGGCGCCGACTACCTGGTGCTCGCCGACGCCTGGCACGCAACGCACTCCAGTCCGCCGGAGCTGGGCGGCCAGCTGTTGCACTTTTTCGAGGCGCCGAACCGCTTTGGCCTGCCGCCGTTCTACACTCTGCACGTGTGGGCGTGGAAGGAGAATCCCACCGGCGCGTTCGTGAACTGGCACGCGAACGTCTCGTGCGAAGGGTTCAGCGGGCAGAATCCATAAACGGTTCTTCGATCGTCGTTCGGCGTTCTTCGTTCTTCGTTCTTCGTTCGACGTTCGACGTTCGACGTTGGCGCCGCTGCGTGGGAAAATACCCTCGACACCTGAGGCGAAGCGATGAAACGACCGACCCGAACGTGGTGGATGAAGAGGTCGGATGCCGTGAATCTCAACGATTCTCGGCATCCTGCTTCTTTTCATTCTATGGACGACTTTCTTCCCGTAGCTGATCGTTAACGAGATGTCGATTCGCGAGGCCCTCGTTCGACCAGGGAATGGGTCGCTGGGCGGCGCTCGGCTCAGAATCGGAGGGGCTCCCCATGTACGCAGCACTGATTGATCTGACGATAGATTCCAGCCAGGCATCGGCCGCTGCCGCGGCCTTCACCCAGACGATTCTTCCTCGTGTGACGGCGGCCGAGGGCTTCGTGCGCGGTTATTGGGTCGATCCGGTCGATGGCGAGGGTTTCGGCTTCGTGCTGTTCAATACTGCCGATCAGGCGCGTCGGGCCACGCCACCGGCTTCCAGTTGGTCAGCGCCAGGCGTGACGATTCGCGGGGTAGACGTGCGGCGGGTGGCAGTCGCCATTCCGTAATCTCACGATTCAAGTTCGCCGAGTTCTTTGACGGGGCGCTCGAGGTTCGTTTTGCGCCTTCGCAAGGTGGCGGACCTGAAGGTCCGCACTACTTCACGACGACAAACTTGCTGATGAGCAGACGCCCCGACGTTCGATCCTGCGGCGCGAACGCGATGAACTTCACGTCGCTGACGTCGAGCGCCGCGCCGAGTCTGGCGCCGGGAGGCTGAAAGTACGGGTTTGGACGAATGTCGTCGAACGCGATTCGAACCGACTGCCATCCTTCCTTCAAGTTGCTCCAGTTCGTGTAGACGACCCCGTTCCGATCGAAGAACGACACCGAAATCCTCAGCGCGTGAGCTGGTTTGACCTGAAACGCAATCGCGCGCCCGCCAGTCCAGTCGCGCGCGGTGGCGTCGCATTGCACGTCGCGACCTGCGGGATCGTCGGCAGGCGCCGGATAGTCGACCATCAACACCGGCTCGTCCGGTATGGCCGGGTCACGACCGACGCTGACTCGAACATCTGGATTGGCGCGGCGAACGCCGGAAACGCCGTCACTGTAGTCCTGAATGATCGCGACAGGCTGCGGCTCGGCGACACCAAGTCGGGCAGCCGACTGGGCACGGACAGACACCACGTGAGCGTCCCCCACTGCCAACGCACCGAGGACAAGACAGGTTGCCTTGAGCATCACCCTCAGGGCCGGCCTGGCTTGTGCGCGTAGACGTTCACGCCCACGACACCGTACTTTCTGGCCACACCTTCCTTTGATGTTCCTCGAAAACAATCGAAGTGCTGACCTACGACGACACCATCAAAGCCGACTTGGCCGAGAAGCGCGATCAGCTCTGCCTCCGGCAGAGCGCCGGCGATTCAACCGGTCCACAGATTGATGTTGCGCCGAATCGACTCCGAGAGCTCGCGCGCCACGACGATGTCGCCATACAAGAACTCGCCGCCCGGCTTGAGAATCCGAAACACTTCGCCAAACGCCTCCCGTTTGTCCGGCGTCAGGTTCAGGACACCGTTCGAGATGACGAAGTCGATGCTCTCGGAATCGACGGGCAGGGCCAGCGCATCTCCCAACCTGATCTCGACGTTTGCAAGACCACTCGCGCGGGCTCCGCCCCGGGCGCGTTCGGCCATCGCTTCGGTCATGTCCACACCAATGGCACGACCGGTCGGTCCGACGGCCCTGGCCGCCAGGAACAGGTCCATGCCGGCGCCGCAGCCGACGTCGACGACCGTCGCGCCGGCCACGAGCGGTGCGATCCTGTGGGGATTCGCGACCCCCGCGAACGACGCCGTGTTGTCTGCCGGGAGCAGCGCCAGCGCCGCAGCGTCGTATTCGAGCATGTCGGCGGCATACCTGGGCCCGCGATGGAAATGGAAATCCCCGAATGGCTCCGCCGCGACGCGCTGATAGACAGATTGAATCTCCGCGCGCAGCCTCAACGTATCGAGGTCCACCGGACAAGCAACCGCCATATTTCCCCCGTCCCGTCAGGCACCCGGTTGCGGCACGATGCGGATGTAAGGCTTCGGTGCTTTCCACCCCTGCGGGTAGGTCTTCTTGGCCTCTTCGTCCGACACCGATCCGGCGATGATGACGTCCTCGCCATTCTTCCAGTTGACCGGTGTCGCGACCTTATGCTTTGCCGTCAGCTGCAGGGAATCGATGACCCGCAGCACCTCATCGAAGTTGCGTCCGGTCGTCATCGGATAGACGATGATCAGTTTGACCTTCTTGTCGGGACCGACCACGAAGACGTTGCGAACCGTCTGATTGTCTGCGGCCGTCCGCCCGTCGCACGTTCCCTCCAGGGTGGCGGGCAGCATACCCCAGGCCTTGGAGACCTTCAGATCGGTGTCGCCAATCATCGGGTAGTTGGGGCTGTATCCCTGCGTTTCCTTGATGTCTTTCGACCAACGCTGGTGATTGTCGACCGGATCGACGCTCAGCCCGATGATCTTGACGTTGCGTTTGTCGAACTCAGGCTTCAGCTTCGCCATGTAGCCGAGCTCGGTCGTGCACACAGGGGTGAAATCCTTGGGGTGCGAGAACAACACGCCCCACGAGTCGCCAAGCCACTCGTGAAAACGGATCCGCCCCTCGGTCGTGTCAGCTTCGAAATCCGGTGTGACGTCGCCAATCTGAAGTGCCATCCCCTACCTCCTCCGTTCATTTTCGAACCTGATGCGATTGACCGACGAGGCGCACCACGCGGGAGCCGCCATGTCACCAATCGCCGCCACCAGCGTTGCCAATCCCGAGCAGCGCCCAGCCCACGACACTATCACGACGGCAATCACAAAGGCAGCCGCGCGGCTTCCCATGCCGCCACTCCCCGGGCGAGTTCGACCGGCTCTCAAAGGATGCGGATGGAGCCCCGGCGCTCGCGAGCGAGCGTACTGAACAGCGTCTCCCATCCGCGCTTCACCGCCACACAGCGGCCTCCGCCACACGGTGGCCAGCCATGCATCAGCAGCCCTGGCCCACCATCGTCAACGAACAGGAGGTTCTTCCTGGCGCTGTAGTGCTTGCAGGTAGCGAGGCCTGGTGAGGTCGCTGCACGGCCGCCTGCCCCGTAGTCGACGACTTCCCACTTCACGTCGAGCCCCTGAACCCTCGTCCAGCTGCCGAGATCGCCGGCCGGTTGCGTGTCGGCCGACAGGCGCTGGCCTGCGGCCGTTCCAGAGAGGCTGCCGGTCTGCACGTGATAGGTCAGGTGCGTCGCCATACGACAATCACCATGTCAGGTCGCTTCGCGGGGGACGTGGCGTGCGAACCGCCATGCCACTCCCCAACCGACGAAGATCCCGAGACAGGCGGAAACCACCGAAACGTCAGTCGCGAGCCACCGGGACACCAAAGCGGCTGCCGCGACGCCCGCGGATATGCCACCGAGGGTGCCGATCCCCATGTAAAGGCCGCGCTTTTTACTGGGCCCCACCAACGTGCGGACGACCGCCGTCGCAACAATCAGTACGGCGACGAGCACCGCCCGCGAGATCAGCGTGACACCCTCGCTGCTCATGAGACACCTCGACGAAGACAGTCTAGCCGACGGACAGACTGGAAATGTGCGCCAAGTTGCACAAGCGGCCGTTTGTGACGCACTGAAAAACTCGCGGAAGGTCTCCGGCGTGGGGTGCCAGAATGCTCGCGTCGATTGCCCGAACGCCGCCCATCAGGCGAGCCGCGCCTCTTGGAATTGTGGAGCAGCGGCCGCGGTGCTACTGTGATGGCATGACGCTAAAGGCTCGAGTGAAGGGCGGTCGACTTGTCGTCGACGAACCGACCGATCTACCCGAGGGAACCGTGGTGGAACTGTTACCGCTCGATCCCGGCGACTGGCTTGACGAGGACGACCGGGCCGCACTCCATCAAGCCCTGAAGGACTCAGACGAAGACGTCAAGGCCGGTAGGCTCGTCGACGCGGACGTAATCCTTCGCGAACTCCGATCGCGTTGAAGAAACGCCGCGGTCGCTTCACAGCCACCGCACAGGAACACGTTCGGCGAGAGAAAGCCTGGTGGCTGGCCAATCGCGACCACCCCGATGTGTTCACCGAGGAACACGAACAAGCGCTCCAGGTGATCACGGCGCTTCCAGGTGCGGGAACCGTCTACGCACAGTCCCCTATTCCGGGCGTTCGCCGCGTATATCTCAGGAGAGTCGGCGTCCATCTCTATTACACGTTCGATGACGCCCGAGTGATCGTTCACGCTCTCTGGGGCGCGCGTCGCGAACGCGGCCCGCATATCTAACGTTCAAGGGCATCATGATTCTCATGTTGGCAGCCGGACCCGCGGTGCAGGGACGGCCCTGTGGCGAAGCGGTCGTTGACGCTCGTCAATCATGGCGATCTATGGCTTCGTGGGTGTTGGAGGCCGCGGAATTTCTCCACCCGATGCAGTGACCACGCCGAACTTGACCGGCACGCCGATCCAGTCTGCGTTCGCATGGTGCAGCACGATCTTGAAATCCGCGATCTGGTCCATCAGCAAGACGCTCCATGTCAGTTGCTGATTCGTCGGCGCTCTGTCGCACTACCGTTGATACAGTCCAGGATGCTCTTGAGTGCGTCGAAGTTCTGCTGATCGAGAGCTTCCAAAAAGCGACGGATGATTGCCTTGTTTTCTTCGATCGACATGATCCAAGTTTCCGATTGCGATCGCTCGATCTTTCCCGTAACGCATCCGTGTGAGTGCTCATCTCCTGAACGCCATCACCGCGACAAGGCTGCTGACGACAATGCCAGCGGGAATCCAATTTCGAGAGTCTAGACCTAACAATAAGCTGAGTGAGGCACCAACGGCGAAGCAGATAACGAATGCACCGATTGACCGCGTGGCTGTTCGCATTTGGTGTGCTCCTCTGGGCGCTCACGTGGTCGCGAATTAGAAATGTCGAAATTCGGAATCAGCCTGCGACAACTGCGGTGAGTCGCGCACGTACAGCTTCGATGGACGGAACTCCGCCCTGATAGATCCGTCAGGTGGGATTTGGAAATGGGGCCGTCGGCGCCGGCATCCCAAACAAATCGCGCTCCCGATAGAGCACCGTCGGTATCGGGTAGCCGGTGCGTGCGTCCGTGCTCGGCAGCGTGTCCAGATCGACCACGGCATAGTCCAGCGGCAGTCCCAGCGCCGCCAGGGCGGCGTCGAGATTGGCGCGACGGGGTATTCGGACACTCGCCGCGCGTCAAGCTGGTCAAGAACATCAAATCGTGCGCGGCGAACGGCTGCGTGAACCACCGCAGGCCACCCCCGCCAGGATCAAGGCGACCGCCAACGGACGCATCATCGCTCTCATCCGCGCCTTTCCTCGGGACCAGGATAGTTCATCAGCAACTCAAACCTTGGCCTCGCCGTCTACAAGGGCGAGCGAGCGCGGGGTCAGGGCGTGATCTTGATGGCGGTGTGGGGGCCATTCGGGATCATGTCGACGTTGTAAATGCGCTCGATCAACCTGGTCTCCGGGTTTCGCTCCGCCTCTGTTACGACTTCGTTGAACTCGGGATCGTCCCCTCTGGCTTTCACGCGTTTGTCCCGCTCCTCTCGCGACGGATACCCACGCATGTAGATGAAGGTGTTCTCGGCACTGATGTCCATTGCAGGAACGCTCTGCCGAGGAATCCAGTACCCGACGTTCGTGATGCCGTGCCTCGCGTAAATCGCGGCCGTGCGATTCGCAAACCGCGCCGCAAGAGCCTCTCGCTTACCTGGCAAGGCCGTGTAGACTCGCAGCTCAAAAAAGCCTGTCGGCGCGGGGGCCTGAGCAAAGCCCCATGCGATTCCTGCGATACCGAAGGCAACTCCGAGGAACGCGCTCAGCTTCCATTTCATCATGGCGTAAGCATCCTTCTCTCTTTCGCCGCACCTCAGCGACCCGATAGCGACGACGGACGCATGCGCATAGCACTTGGGCACCGATGCAACGCGCTGTTCGAGGGTGCTGCGTGACAGACGCGATTTGTACTCAGATGACGGGCAATGATAATCGCGTTCATCGACAGCCTGCTGGCGCCGCACGTCCTCGGTCTCGGGCCGGAACGGATTCAGTGAGGCGCGTGCGTTGCTTGGTTGTACCCGCTCGGGACGCGACCTCGGCGACGTATACCATCGGTATATCTTGACGAGCTGGGAAGTTCTATACCCATGGTATAGTCGGCACATGACCTCCGCGGAGCTGTACCGCATCCGCACCGGCCGGGCGCACACCCAGCGCAAGCTGGCCGACGTGCTCGGAGTCGCGTGGAACACCGTCGCCCGGTGGGAGCGCGGCGAACGCCCCATCCCCCGCTGGGTCGATCAGTCGCTCGCGGTCTGGCAGGAACTGGCCGTCTGCAAGAACGAGTTAGAGCAGGCCCAGATCACCGGCGCACGCCTGCGGCGGAGACTCCAGCGGTTCGTAACGCCGAGCGGGCGCTAGGCGCGACGAATTGTCACACCGTTCCCACACACCGATTTTTGAGGCGAGGATCGAAGAGGAGGGAAAAGCGGAGGAAGTCGTCGGCCGCTACATGTGAAAGTGGTCGGGGCGAGAGGATTTGAACCTCCGACCCCTCGGTCCCGAACCGAGTGCTCTACCAGGCTGAGCCACGCCCCGACAAGGCGACTTGATTATCCAATCAGGCGATTGGACCTGGCAATCCCAGCATCTTAGCACGCCGCGACGCCCGAGTCCCGAGCCTCGAGGACCCGAGACCTACCCGATTACCCGATTCCCCGATTCATCCGCGCGCAATGCGAGCTCTTCCACCGCGCTCAGCACGTCGTGCGCCGTCAGATCGCGGTGCAGCGGCGTCACCGACACGTACCCGTCGCGCACCGCCTGGTAGTCCGACCGATCGTGCGGCTGCCACTCGTTCTGCCCTTCCTCGATCCAGAAGTACGGCCGCCCCTTCGGATCGTGCCGCTCGGCGACCGACGTGACGTGATTCCGCTTGCGCCTGCACGGTCACGCGGAGCCCCTTCGGCTGCCCCTTGGGCACGTTGACGTTGAGAAACGTCCGCGCCGGCAGCGGCCGCGCGAGCAGCGCCTCGGCGAGCGTCGCGGCCGCGCGTGCGGCGTGCGTGAAGTCGTAGTCGCCGCGCGTCTGCCGCAGCGACACCGCAATCGCCCGGCATGCCGAGCAGCGCCGCCTTCGAGCGCCCCGGCCACCGTCCCCGAATACGTCACGTCGTCGCCCAGATTCCAGCCCTTGTTGATCCCCGAGACGACGAGATCGGGCAGCCGCTTGAACACCTGGGTGATGGCGATGTTGACGCAGTCGGTCGGCGTGCCGTCGACGCCGTAGACGCCGTCGGCTCGACGTGCTCCAGGCGCAGCGGGCGCCGCAGCGTGAGCGCGTGGCCGATCGCGCTCGCTTCGTCGAGCGGCGCGACGATCGTCACGTCGCCGAGCGCGCTGAGCGCCGTCGGCGAGCGCTCGAATCCCCGTCGGACCGATAGCCGTCGTCGTTGGTGACCAGAATCAGAGGCATGAAGAGTTCATCAATTATAGCGGACGGATCAGGGTCCGCCTGAAGGCGGACACGACGAACGCACGCATTACGAGCGGAATGACGACGAAGAGGAGCGCCGTCGAGACGAGCGCGAGCGCGGCGCCGGCAGCGAAAGCGGCCGCGGGACCGAATGCGGTCCAGAGAAGGCCGAACAGGACGCTGGCGGCAAGCGCGCCGAGGCCGAGCACGGCGTTGTAGATGCCGAACGCGAATCCGCGGCGCGAAGCCGGCGCGAGGTCGGCGACGAGCGCCTTCTCGGTGCCTTCCGCGAACCCGAAGTAGCAGCCGTACGCGAGGAACCAGCGGCAGCAGCGCGGCCAGCGACGTGCTGACCGCGAAGCCGGCGTAGACGACGCGTAGATGATCCAGCCGATCGCAATCACCGCCCGGCGGCCGATCCGATCCGACCACGCGCCGCCGACGATCGACACGGTGGCCTTCACGACGTGCAGCGCCGACCACATGAGCGGGACGATACTGCACGCCGCCGGCGGCGTCGGTGAGCTTGAGCAGCAGAAACGCGTCGGTCGAGTTCCCGAGCGTGAACAGCATCAGGACGAGCATGAACTGCTTGAAGGCGCGCGGGAGCGGTTCGGCGTGGGGTCCGCCTGCATGCGGACCTGCGCTCAGGCCAGGCGAAGCGCGGACGCTACGACGTCGCGCTCGTCCCGGCGTCCTCCTTGACCAGGAACAGCAGACCGACGGCGATCGCGCCGGGAATGATCGTCAGCGCGAACAGCGTCCGGTACTCGCCCGGGATAGAAGAACAGGAACGCGGTCGCGAGCAAGCGGCCCGACGACCGCGCCGGCGTGATCCATCGCGCGATGGAAGCCGTAGACCCGCCCGCGCGTCGCCGGCGGTCGGCAAACGACGCGAGCATCGCGTCGCGCGGCGCGCCTCGAATGCCCTTCCCGACGCGATCGACGAGCGCGGATCGCCAGCACATGCGTCCACGACTGCGCGACGGCAATCAGCGGCCGCACCGCCGACGACAGCGCGTAGCCGGCCAGCACGATGCGGTCGCTTGGCACGCGAACGGTCCGCCAGCCGGCCGGACGCAATCTTCAGCGACGCTGTTGACCGCTTCGGCCGCGCCCTCGATCACGCCCGAGCGACACGGCGCCGGCGCCGAGGACGCTGGTCAGGAAAAACGGAAGAAGCGGATAGATCGCCTCGGTCGCCGCATCCGTGGCGAGGCTGACCCACCCAAGCAGCCAGACGGCACTGGGGAGTGATCGAGACGCGAAGCGCACAATTGGTTCAGAGCTTACTCCCCACGTTGAGCTCAGCCTCTGCGCTCTGCGCCTCTGCGTCCTTTTCTCCCTTTGCGTCCTCGACCCGTACAATCGGATCGATCATGCCGTCGCTCGCCGACACCCTTGCGCGCGAGACGCGTGAGGGCGAGCTCTACGACAAGCTGCCGGACGGCCGGCTTCGCTGCTACGCCTGCGGCCACTGCTGTCCGCTTCCCGACGGCGCCGTCGGCGTCTGCAAGGTGCGCTTCAACCAGGGCGGCCGGCTGATGGTGCCGTGGGGTTACGTCGGCGGCGTGCAGTGCGATCCGATCGAGAAGAAGCCGTTCTTCCATGCGTATCCCGGCGCGCTGGCCTACAGCTTCGGCATGCTCGGCTGCGACCTGCACTGCGCCTACTGCCAGAACTGGGTCACGTCGCAGGCGATTCGCGATCCGGCGGCAGTTGCGCCGCCGCTGGCCGCCTCGCCTGAGGCGCTCGTTGCCGACGCGCTCCGCCAGGGCGCGCGCGTCATCGTCAGCACCTACAACGAGCCGCTCATCACGAGCGAATGGGCGGTCGCGGTCTTCAAGGAAGCCAGGGCGGCCGGCCTCTCGACCGGATTCGTGTCGAACGGCAACGGCACGCCGCGAGTGCTCGAGTACCTGCGTCCGTGGGTCGATCTGTACAAGGTCGATCTCAAGAGCTTCGACGATCGGCACTACCGGGAGCTCGGCGGCCGGCTCGAGCCGATTCTCGACACGATTCGGCGTCTGCACGCGATGGACGTCTGGGTCGAAATCGTGACGCTGCTCATCGCCGGGCTTCAACGACTGCGCGCGACGAGCTCGTCCGCCTGACCGAGTTCGTCGCGGGCGTCTCGCCGGACATCCCGTGGCACGTCACGGCGTTCCACGGCGACTACAAGATGACGGATCCCGAGAACACGACCGCCGACATGCTGCATCGAGGCGGCGGCGATCGGCCGGGCGGCGGGACTGCGCCATGTGTACGCCGGCAATCTGCCCGGGCCAGGTCGGCGATCTCGAGGACACGCACTGCGCGGCGTGCGGGGAGCCGCTGGTCGCGCCGGTACGGCTACTACATCCGCGATTACAGAATCACGCGACGACGGCCGGTGTCCGCGCTGCCGCACCGCCGTCCCGGGCCGCTGGAGCCGCGCGCTTCGACGGCCAGATCGCATCCCGGCCGTTCCTGCCCGGCACCCGGTCGCGCTTGAAGGTGCTCTGGTCGTAACCGACCTATAATTTCAGGGTCTCATGCTGCACGACACGCTCGGCCGTCCGCTGCGCAACCTGCGGCTGTCGGTGACCGACCGCTGCAATCTCCGCTGCCTGTACTGCATGCCGGAAGCGGACTACGTGTGGCTTCCCCGCGAGGACGTCCTGCACTTCGAAGAAATCGCACGCTGGTCGACGTCTTCCTCGTCGCTCGGCGTCGACAAGGTGCGGCTCACCGGCGGCGAGCCGCTGCTGCGGCGCGACCTCGCCGCGCTGGTCGGCATGATTGCCGGCAAGCCGGGGCTGGCCGATCTCGCGCTCACCACCAACGGCATCCTGCTCGCGGATCAGATCGACGGCCTCGCGGCGGCCGGCCTCCGGCGCATCACGGTGAGCCTCGACACGCTCCGCCGCGATCGCTTCGTCGCGCTCGCCCGCTTCGACGAGCTCGACCGCGGTCAAGGCAGGGCATCGCAGCGCGCGCGCACCGCGTCTTCGGCGCCGTTCAAGATCGACACCGTCGTCATCAAGGGCGTCAACGACGACGAGCTGAGTCGATCTTGATCGAGTACGGACGGCCGCTCGGCGCCGAGGTGCGCTTCATCGAATACATGGACGTCGGCGGCGCGACGCAGTGGTCGCCGGCACAGGTCATGTCGCGGCAGGAGATGCTGGCAGCGCTCGTCCGCGCGCTACGGGCCAATCGAGCCGATCGTGCGAGCCGGCCTCGTCGGCGCCGGCCGATCGCTATCGTCTGCCCGACGGCACGACGTTCGGGATCATCGCGTCGACGACGGATCCCTTCTGCCGGAGCTGCGATCGCAGCCGGCTGACCGCCGACGGCATGTGGTACCTGTGCCTGTACGCGACCGACGGCCTCGATCTGCGGAAGGCGCTTCGCTCGCGGCGCCGGCGTGGACGAGCTGAAGGAGCTGATCGCGCGGGGCTGGCGCGGCCGCGACGATCGCGGCGCCGAAGTCCGGCTCGCGCTCGGCGAGCGGCGCGCCTTCGTGCCGATCACCGCGTTACGGCAGAATCCGCACCTCGAGATGCACACGCGGGGTGGCTAGAGCGATCGTCTGGCTCTGACGTGGCCCACGGTGATCAGCGAGACGGCCTCCAGGAGGCCGGAGATGGTGCACGGCTTCTCGAGATACGCTTCGTCCTGCCAGAGCGTGCTCTTTTCCCTGAACAGCTGGTCGCTGTAGCCGGTGAGATACAGGACCTTGAGCGTCGGCTCGTCGTGGCGGAGGCGGCGCGCGAGCTCGTCCCCGGTCATCTGCGGCATGTTGACGTCAGTCAGCAGCAGGTCGATCGAGGTCTTGCGAACCTGCTCGATGGCATCCGGCCCGCTCGATGCCGTCAACGTCTGGTAGCCCGCTTCGCTAAGGACGCGGTCGACGAAGGTCAGCACGGCCTGATCGTCGTCGACGATCAGCACCGTCAAAGGCTGCTTCGGCTGCGCCTTGAGTCGCCCGGCGTATCGCTTCAGCGGCCCCAGCATCTTCGCCTCCTCCGGTCTGCAGAAGCGGCAGACCATTTCCCGGGTTTTCGGCCCGTCGGCATGCCGACTTTATCGTGCGGTCCCGGCGCAGTTCAGTCCTGCTTCAACCCTTGCGAGGAAGGCCCCGCCGGGCGCCCCGGGCTGTCCGGCTGTGGGATCGGGGCGTCCCGAAGACGGACACTCCTGCCGGCATTTGAGACGGTCTCCGCTCAAGCTGTAAGTTCCTGTTCTATAATCGGTTATCCGATTCGATACGGCTGGCGCCGCCTTTGCGGATCGCCACCCGCGATCGCGATCCAAATTTTTACCGTCTAACGCACCAACCATGGACATTGCTCGACCGTCCAATGCTCGGCGGAAGCGGATGCGGCAGATCGCGTTCGCGACGGCTGGAATCATCGTCGTGAGCGTCGTCAGCTATGTGCTTGCGCGACCTCGAACCGGCGGCGCCCGTCGTGGAAGCCGGGACCGTGTGGGAGGACACCGTCAAGCGCGGACCCATGGTCCGGGACGTGCGCGGCCTCGGAACGCTGGTGCCCGAAGACATCCGGTGGATTCCGGCAACGACCCAGGGCCGCGTGGAGCGCATCGTCCTCCGCCCGGGCACGGACGGTGAAGCCGGACAACGTCATCCTCGAATTGAGCAATCCCCAGCTCGAGCAGGAGCTGCGGCAACGCGGAGCTGCAGCTGCAGTCGGCCGATGCCTCGCTCGCGAACCTGCGCGTGCAGGTCCAGAACGACCTCCTGAACCAGCGCGCCACGGCCGCGAGCATCGAGGCCGACTACAAGCGCGCCGAGATGCAGGTGCAGATGAACGAGGCGCTCGCGAAGGACCAGCTCATCTCGCAGCTGCAGTTGAGGCAGTCGCAACTCGACGCCCAGCAGCTCTCGGTCCGCAACAAGATCGCGCAAGGAACAGCTGGCGAGCCGCGCCGATTCGGCGCGCGCCCAGCTGGCGGTCCAGCAGGCCGCGGTCGACCAGGCGCGGGCGGTCGTCGAGCTGCGCCGCCGCGAGCGCGACGAGCTGAAAGTGCGCGCCGGCATCGACGGCGTGCTGCAAATGATTCCGGCCGAGATCGCCGAGGGCGCCCGTGTCGCGCCGGGCGCCAACCTCGCCCGGGTCGCCAATCCCAGCCGCCTGAAGGCCGAAATCAAGGTCGCCGAGACGCAGGCGCGCGACATTCAGATCGGCCAGCGGGCCGAGATCGACACCCGCGTCACGGGTTCATCCCGGGCCGCGTCGTACGCATCGATCCTTCGGTGCAGAACGGAACGCGCACGGTTGACGTCTCATTGGACGGCGAGTTGCCGCGCGGCGCGGTGCCCGACCTGAGCGTCGACGGCAAGATCATCCTCGAGAAGCTGGACGACGTGCGTGTACGTCGGACGGCCGGCGTTCGGAGCGGATCAGGCGTCGGTGATCGTTGTTCAAGAAGGACCCGGACGGCACCGGCGCGACGCGCGTGCAGGTGAAGCTGGGCCGGACCTCGGTCAACACCGTGGAGGTCGTCGAGGGCCTCGTCGGTCGGCGACAAAGTGATTCTCTCGGACATGTCGGCATGGGATGCCTTCGATCGGGTCAGGCTTCGCTGAGATCCTTGTAATTTGGAATTTGGAATTAGGAATTTGGAATTCTGAAGGGACATAGAGCATGGCGAACAACGGACTGCAGCCGCTCCTGAAGCTCGATGGCGTGACAAAGGTGTTCTACACCGACGAAGTCGAGACGCACGCCCTCTCAGGCATCCACATGGACATCGGCAAGGGCGAGTACGTCTCGATTGCCGGGCCGTCGGGCTGCGGGAAGTCGACGCTGCTTGTCGATTCTGGGACTGCTCGACTCGCCGACCGAGGGCCAGTACCTGCTGAACGACCGGCCGGTCGCGACGCTGGCGGCGTCCGAGCGGGCGCGCGTGCGCAACCGCGAAATCGGGTTCATCTTCCAGAGCTTCAACCTGATTGGCGATCTCACCGTGTTCGAGAACGTGGAGCTGCCGCTCACCTACCGCGGCATGAAATCGAGCGAGCGCCGCCAGCGCGCCGAGGCCTCGCTCGAGCGCGTCGGCATGGCGCATCGCGCCAAGCACCTGCCCAGCCAGCTGTCCGGCGGTCAGCAGCAGCGCGTCGCCGTGGCCCGGGCCGTCGCCGGCGAGCCGCTCATCCTGCTGGCCGACGAGCCGACCGGCAACCTCGACTCGCGCAGCGGCGAGGCCGTCATGGACCTGCTGCGGGAACTGCACCAGGCCGGTGCGACGATCTGCATGGTCACCCACGATCCGCGCTACGCGCGGCACGCCGACCGCAGCATCCACCTCTTCGACGGCCGGGTCGTCGAGGAACACATGGAGATGGCGAACTAACCGTCAACACCACCGCGGGCGATCGGCGGACCGGCCGCGAGCGTCAGGATAACCGACTGTACCCATGCTTCAGGACTTTCGTCTGGCCTGTCGAATGCTCGTCAAAGCGCCGGCGTTCACGGCGCTCGTCGTCGTCATCCTCGGTCTCGGGATCGGCGTCAACACCGCGATCTTCAGCATCGTCTACGCCGTGGCGCTGAAGCCACTGCCGTTCGCGGAGCCGTCGCGGCTCGTCGCGATCCACGGCGGCCGCGCCACGAACTCCGATGTGGCGCTGGCCTATCCGGATTTCGTCGACTTCCGCGAACAGGCGACCAGCATCGAGCAGATCGCCGGCTACGCCACCGGTGCGGTGACGCTCACCGGATCCGGCGACGCCGACGGGCTCGACGCGTCGTTCATCACCCCCAACTTCTACCAGGTGCTCGGCGTCACACCGCTGGCCGGGCGACTGTTCGAATCGAATGACAACGTGAAAGGCGCCGCGCCGGTGGCGATCCTGTCGGAGGGGTTGTGGCGGCGCCGGTTTGCCGCCGATCCGGCAGTCGTCGGCCGCGGGATCACCCTCGACAGCACAGGGTTCACGATCGTCGGCGTGATGCCGCAGGCATTCGAATTTCCGTACCAGGCGGATCGCACCGAAATCTGGCTGCCGATGATTGCGGAGCCGTTCGTGGCCAGCCTGATGGATGGCCGCGGCGCGTCGTTCATGTTCGCAATCGGCCGGCTGCGCCCTGGCGCCACGGTCGGACAGGCTCAAAGCGAGCTGGCGATCGATTGCCGCCCGTCTTGCGCAGCAGTATCCCGCCTCGAATGCGGGACGGACCATCTCGATCGTGCCGCTGCACGACGACATCGTCAACGACTACCGTCGAGGCCTCGGCCTGCTGCTTGGCGCGGTCGGCGTCGTGCTGCTGATCGCTTGCGCGAACGTCGCCAACCTGCTGCTTGCGCGCGGCGCGGCCCGCCACAAAGAGATCGCCATTCGCATCGCACTCGGCGCCGGGCGAGCCCGTCTCATCCGCCAGTTGCTGGTCGAATCGGTCGCGTTCTCGATTGCGGCCGGCGTTGTCGGAGTCATCCTGGCGCTCTGGGGCGTCGCCGCGCTGGTAGCGGCCACGCCGCTGGACATCCCGCGGCTGCAGACCGCACGCGTCGACACGATGGTCCTCGCCTTTGCGACGTTCATGTCGATGGCCACCGGGATCGTCTTTGGTGTGGCGCCGGCGCTGCAGTTGTCGCGGCCTGATCACGGCGAAGCGCTGAACGACGCCGGCCGCGGATCGAGCGGCGTCCGCGCTGCGCGAACCGGGCGCGCGCTGGTTGTCGCGGAAATCGCGCTCTCACTCGTGCTGCTCACCGGTGCCGGGCTGCTGGTCCGCAGCGTTCCTGCGGCTCCAGCAGGTCGAGCCCGGCTTCGTCCCGCAGCGTGCGGTCACGATGCAGCTCCTGCTGCCCGGGTCGCGATATCCCGATGCGGCGGCGCAAGTCCGGTTCTTCCGGCTGGTCCTCGATCGCACCGCAGTCGGCGCCGGGCGTGCAATCGGCGGCCGTCGCGACGCACCCTGCCGATGAGCGGCAGTTCTCTCGGCGCCGGGTTCACCGTCGACGGCCATCCATTGGCCAATCCTGCCGATCGTCCGACGGCGGCCGGCTTCGCGGTGAGCCCCGACTATTTCGTCACGATGGGCATTCCGCTCGTCCGCGGCCGGGCGTTCAGCGCGCGCGACGACGAGAAGGCGCCGCCGGTGGCCATCATCAACGAGACGATGGCGCAGCGGTTCTGGCCGAGCGAAGATGCGGTAGGTCGGCGGCTGACCAGCTACGGGGGCGTCTCGCGCGAGATCGTCGGCATCGTCGCGACGTGAAGAACCGCGATCTGGCGGAGCATGCCGGGCCGCAGTTGTACACGCCGTTCGTACAGACGCCGTGGCCGTTCCTCGCGGTCGTGGCCCGGACGGCCGGCGATCCGGTTGCGTCTCTCGGCGACGCTGCGCCAGGCGATCGTCGAGTGTCGATCCTGATCTCGCGGCCGGCGACGTGCGGACCATCGACGACTATCTCGCGCAGTCGGTCGCGACGCCGCGGTTCAACGCCACGCTGATCGCCGGCTTCGCCATGCTGGCGTTGTTCCTCGCCGGCTGCGGCCTGTACGGCGTCATGTCGTATGCCGTGGTGCAGCGCAGCCGCGAGATCGGCATCCGCATGGCGCTCGGCGCTCAACCCGGAGACGTCCGCGGCATGGTGGTGTCGCAGGCGCTGCGAGATGGGCGCTCGCCGGTCTTGTCGTCGGCCTGGCCGGCGCCCTGGCGGCCTCCCGGCTGCTCGGCACGTTGCTGTTCGACGTCAGCCCGTCCGACCCGGCGCACGTTCGTCGTCGTGTGCACCCTCCTGCTCGGCGTGGTGCTCGTCGCCGCCTACCTGCCAGCGCGGCGGGCGACACGCGTCGATCCGATGGTCGCGCTCCGGTCGGAGTAGGGACAGTCATGCTCGATTTCGCTGCGCAACATCGAGAAGTCGTATCCCCACGGCGTCGGCCGCACCTACGTGCTGCGCCGAATCAACCTCGACATCAAGCCGGGCGAGTTCGTGTCGATCATGGGGCCGTCGGGCGCCGGCAAGTCGACGCTGCTGCACATCCTCGGCATGCACGACAGCGCGTGGGACGGCGAGTACTACTTCCTCGAGCAGCCGGTCCACCGGTTGAACCCGAAGCAGCGGGCCGAGCTGCACAAGCAGCACATCGGCTTCGTCTTCCAGAGCTATCACCTGCTCGACAACCTGACGGTCTACGAGAACCTCGAGATCCCGCTCTCGTATCGCAACGTCAGCCGGAAGGATCGCCAGAGCATGGTCGCCGACGTGCTCGATCGTTTTCAGATCGTCGGCAAGAAGGACCTGTATCCGAATCAGCTCTCGGGCGGCCAGCAGCAGCTCGTCGGCGTCGCGCGCGCGGTGATCGCGAACCCGCAGGTGCTGCTCGCGGACGAGCCGACCGGCAACCTCCACTCGGCGCAGGGCAAGGAGATCATGGAGCTGTTCCGGACGCTGAACGAGGCGGGCACGACGATCATCCAGGTGACCCATTCCGAGGTGAACGCGTCGTACGGCGGCCGCATCGTCCACCTGCGCGACGGCTGGGTCGTCGATGACTAGTCAGTAGTCGAGAGTCGGTAGTCCTCCACTACTGATTACCGACTCCCGACTACGGACTCCCGACTACGGATGTACCGACTCCATGGACTGTCAACCTCGCGTGCTCATCGCCGACGACCAGCCGGACGTGCTGGAGGCGCTGCGGCTCCTGCTCAAGGGCGAGGGCTACCGCATCGACTCGGCGAGCTCGCCGGCGACCGTCATCGACGCCGTGCAGGCGCGCGACTTCGACGCGGTCCTGATCGATCTGAACTACGCGCGCGACACGACGTCGGGCGAGGAAGGCCTCGACCTGCTCACCCGGCTGCAGCGCGCAGGATCCGACGCTGCCCGTCATCGTGATGACCGCCTGGGGCAGCGTCGACGTCGCCGTGGAAGCGATGCGGCGCGGCGCGCGCGATTTCGTCCAGAAGCCGTGGGACAACCCGCGCGTGCTGGCGATCGTCCGCACGCAGGTCGAGCTGTCGCGCGCGCTGCGCCGCCAGCAGCGCCTCGAAGCCGAGAACCGCGCCCTGAAGCCCGACGCCGGACCGCTCCTCATCGCCGAGGCGGCGGCGATGCGGCCGGTGCTCGAGATCGTCCAGCGCGTCGGCCCGTCCGACGCCAACGTGCTGATCACCGGCGAGAACGGCACCGGCAAGGGCACGATCGCGCAGGCGATCCACGCCGCCTCGCCGCGCGCCGGCCGCGGGCTGGTCACGGTCAACGCCGCGGGCCTGTCGGAGGGAGTGTTCGAGAGCGAGCTGTTCGGCCACGTGAAGGGGGCGTTCACCGACGCCAAGAGCGACCGCGTCGGCCGCTTCGAGCTCGCGGACGGCGGCACGCTGTTTCTCGACGAGATCGCCAACGTGCCGCTCAACCTGCAGCCGAAGCTGCTGCGCGTGCTCGAGACCGGCGAGTTCGAGCGGGTCGGCTCGTCGCGCACGCGGAAGGTGAACGTCCGCATCCTGTCGGCGACCAACGCCCGGCTGTCGGACGAAGTCGCCGCCGGCCGGTTCCGCCAGGACCTGCTCTTCCGCCTGAACACCATCGAGATCCACATGCCGGCCGCTCCGCGAGCGCCGCGAAGACATCCCGGCGCTCGCCGAGCCACTTCCTGCGCCAGCATGCCCGCCGCTACCGCAAGACGCTGACCGGTTTCGAACCGGCCGCCATGCAGGCGCTGCTCAACCATCCCTGGCCGGGCAACATCCGCGAGCTCGATCACGCCGTCGAGCGCGGCGTGCTGATGGCCGAGCGTGCCACGGTGCGCGCCGTCGATCTCGGGCTGCGCGCCGAGCGCGACCGGGGCTCGCGGATCGAGGACATGAGCCTCGAAGAGGTCGAAGGCTTCCTCATCCGGAAGGCCATGGCCCGCCACGACGGCAACGTGAGCCAGGCCGCAAAAGCGCTGGGCTGAGCCGAAGTGCGCTGTACCGCCGGCTGCAGCACTTCGGCCTCTGACGGCTGCGCCTAAATTTACAGTTGGAAATTTACAATTTGAAACGGATTCCGGAATTTCAAATTTCCACTTGTAAATTGTAAATTGCCTGAGCGTCTCCGCTTCGACCAACGCATCCTCCTCCTGGCGCTCGCCGCCGGCCTGCCCGCGGCGCTGGTCTCGCTCGTTCTGCTCTGGACCGGCGACTACACCGCGCGGGTCCAGTGGACGCTGACCGTGATCATCGTCGGCATCTGGCTGGGCTGCTCGTTCGCGGCGCGGCATCGGGTGGTGCTGCCGCTCCAGACGCTGTCGAACCTGCTCGCGGCGTTGCGCGAACGCGACTTCTCCATCCGGGCGCGCGGCGCGGGTGGACGCGCGGCGCTGACCGGCGAGGATCCGCTCGCCACGGTCATGCTCGAGGTCAACGAGCTGGCCGCCACGCTGCACGACCAGCGGCTCGGGGCGCTCGAGGCGGGCGCGCTGCTGCGCACCGTGATGGTGGAGATCGATGTTGCCGTCTTCACGTTCGACGGCGAGCAGATGCTGCGGCTGGTCAACCGCGCCGGCGAACGCCTGCTCGGCAAGCCGGCCGAACAGCTGCTCGGCCGCTCCGCCGCCGAACTCGGGCTTGACGCCGTGCCTCGAGGGCGCGACGCCGCGCATCGAGGACGTGTCGTTCCCCGGCGCGACCGGCCGCTGGGAGATGCGCCGCACGACGTTCCGGCAGCAGGGCCGTCCGCATCAGTTGCTCGTGCTCGCCGACGTCAGCCGGCCGCTGCGCGACGAGGAGCGTCAGGCCTGGCAGCGGCTGATCCGCGTGATCGGCCACGAGATCAACAATTCGCTGGCGCCGATCAAGTCGATCGCCGGCAGCCTCGAATCGATGCTCTCGCGAAGCGTCGGGAACGGCGGCCGCCCGGACGAAATGCACGACGACATGAAGCGCGGGCTCGCCGTGATTGCGTCCCGCTCCGATGCCTTGAGCCGGTTCACGACGGCCTACGCGCAGCTCGCGAAGCTGCCCGCGCCGCGGCTCGCGACCGTGCGCATTCCTGAATTCGTCGCGCGGGCGGCGGGCGTCGAAACCCGGGTCGCGGTCCAGATCGACGGCGGCCCCGATGTCGTCATCCGTGCCGATCCCGATCAGCTCGAACAGCTCGTGATCAACCTGCTGCGCAACGCCGCCGATGCGGCGCTCGAAACCGGCGGCGGCGTCAGCGTCGGATGGCGCCGCGACGGACGGACCCTGACCGTCTGGATCGACGATGAGGGCGCTGGCCTCTCGAATGCATCGAACCTCTTCGTGCCGTTCTTTACCACCAAGCCCGGCGGTTCCGGCATCGGCCTCGTCCTCAGCCGCCAGATCGCCGAGGCGCACGGCGGGGCGCTCACCCTCGAAAACCGGTCCGATGGACAGGGCTGCCGCGCGTTGCTGCGGCTTCCGTTGTAGACGCGGAAAACACAAAGGACACCAAGGACACAAAGGTGAACCTGGCTACGAGGGCCTGGAAACCGCAATAAGCGGACTGGCCATCAGGGCGCAAAGCGACTACAGTCGGGCGGCAGGGGACTTGATAGCTGGAGACCGGCCAATGGATCCCAACGGGAGCGTGCTGATCGTCGAGGACGATCCCGAAACGCGTGAGATGCTGACGAGGCTGCTCACGACGCAGGGGTTCTATGCCGTTGGCGCCGAGGATGGACTCGAGGCGCTGCACCTGCTGCGCACCGTCCGCCACCGGGGGCCCCAGACACCCTGCCTTGTGCTCCTGGACTTGACCATGCCTCGTCTCGGCGGCGACGGGTTTCGCCGCGCGCAGCTCAACGATCCGATTATCGCGGGGGTGCCGGTCGCCGTCATGTCAGGCGCGGTCGACGCGCGGCAGCGCGCCGAGACACTCGGCGCCGTCGCGACGCTGACCAAGCCGATCGATCTGGATTTTCTGATCGAAGTCGTCCGCAGGTACTGCGCCCGACCGAATCAGATGTGAGGCCCCAGGGCCTGGCGCACGGCGTTCGCCAGTACGGCCCCAAGCGCCGCGGCGGCGAGCACCAGTGCGAGCGGCGCATCCGCACTGAAAACGACTGGCACGAAGCCGCCGACGACAGCCCCTCCGACGACGGTCGACAGGGCGTCGCCAACCCGGCTGAATCGGCCACGCGGACAGCGATGGTTCTCGGTCAGCGGGCCCATGCACCGTGGACAGGTGGCCATCTATGACAGTATCGGCCCTAGGTCGGCAGTCGGTAGTCAGTAGCGCTGCCAGGTTCCTTTATACGCAGCTGTACCAACGCTCGGTTTGCTCCAATCGCACACGCCGTCGGCGAAGATCTTCTGGAGCCGCGCTTTCTCGGCGTCGCTGAACGTCACTTTGTAGTCCTTCCAGTCGATCGGCTTCAGCTGGCATTTCCAGATATCGTCGGCGAGCGGCGCCCCGGCCTCGAGCCGCGGCGCGGAGTGCGGCGGGTACAACCGGTTGCATTCGCCGTCCTTCCCGAACACGGCCGGCTCCGCAATCTTCCGCCCGTCCTGCGTCCAGCAGGCATCAAGCAGATCGGCTGGCTTGTTCCGCACGATCTTTTCCGCACGAGACAGATTCGACGTGTCGGCCTCAATCGCGTCAAGCCAGCGATCCATCTGGGTGAGATACTCGGACTGGATCCGCGTGAACGACGCGCCCTGGCCCCGCAGCATCACCTGGTTGTTGGCGTGGCCATTCGCCTTGATCAGGCGAGCTCTGGCCTTGAACGAGTGGTAGCTCTCGTGGAAGTCGCCGGTCGGGTCGGTGTAGCTGCGCGCGTCGATGATCGGTGTTTCCTTCAGGCCGCCGACGCCCATCATGGTCTGGCCCGATTCGAACGCGATCCTGATCGCCGCGACATCTCCAGCGGTGCGGGCCGCCTGCCACTTCGTGTCGAGGTCGTAGCCGCCGGCTTTCTCGTTGAGATCGAGGAAGTCGTCCTTGGTGATGACGCCCGCGTTCAACGCGCCCAGGCCATATTGGACACCAACGTTGTCGTGCGGCCGGCGGGCGAAGCCGGTCTTCGGATCGCGCGTGAAGATCGTCGCCATGCCGTCGTAGATCGAGCAGCGCGCCCCCTTCGGATTCGTCACCGGGTCGTAGCGCAGCTCCTTCGGGATGTCGGCATCGCAGTCCTTCGGATCGAGCCGGCCGGGGCGGTTCGCGTAGGAGCGATCGCACGTGCCCCACGTCGAGAAGCCGCCGATGGCGCGCTTCTGCTCCTCGGTGAGGCCGGTCTTGTTCAGAGTACGGCCGCAGCACCAGCCGGCAGTCTTCGCTCTCGATGAAGTAGGTCACCGCGTCGGGAAAGGTCGCCGACGGAATGATGCCGTCAAGAAGGCCCGGATAGTTCTGCCCGATGGTGTACTGCGCCATCGCGCCGCCCGATCCGCCCCAGCCGATCGTGTGTCTCGGCGGGCCAACGGTCTCGATGAACCGCTCCTTCACCATCATCAGTGTCTCGGCCGAGACGACGCCATTGCAGTTATTGCCGAACACATTGAGCGAGGACGAAGCGACTGCGTAACCCTGTGAAAGATGCAGGTCGTTCAGCACGCCGCCGGAGCTGGCGCCCTGGATGTATCCGGCCATACAGCTGCCGCCGAACGTGTACACGAGCCGGCCGTTCCAGTTAAGTGGCGGGAGGAATCCCGGCGCGGGCGGGCTTGCCGGATCGCGCAGATAGGCAATCTGGTAGACGGCGCGATTGATGGTGCCCGTTTCTACACGCACGATGTACGGCACGGAATGGCCGTTCACGCTGGCCGTCGCGAGATCAGCCGGCCGGGGACCGGCCGGGTCGAACGGCTTGAAGGCGCTCTGGCCACGGCCCTCGACCGGCGCCGTCGACTTGTACTGGTATTCGACCTTCGTCGGCGCACTGCAGTTTTCGTCCTGCGGCGGGCCGAGCTTCCAGCTCTCGGTCTGGCACACAAACGGCTTCTGATGGGGGCCCGAGAACACCGGGCCGGAGATTGGGTAGTTCACCAGTTCGAGGGTCGCGCTCGACTGCGGGCTGTTCACTTTCAACGTACTCCTGCCGAGCGGAATTCCTTTCAGCACGCCGACAATTCCGATCTGCCCCGGCCGCACGCCGGCGGTGCCCTCTCCCACGCGGGCGACGTTGGCGAATGTCACCGGCTTGCCGTTGATCTCCCATGTCAGCTGGCTTTGGGCCGCGGCGCCGGTTGCGCGCACGAGCGCATCGCCGCCGGTGATCATGTCTGCACGGCTCGACACGATCGTGATGGTCAGCCGCCCCTCGTCGGACCGCTCCTGCGCGGACGACCACGCGATCGTGGCGACCGGAATCACGCTCGCGGTTGCTGCCGCGACGACAACTCGGAAGAGGCTCGGCGTCATGTTCCCTCCTGCCGGCCGGATTCTACCCGAGCACCGGTGTCGCCTGAACGGCGACAAGGCAATTGACTCCCGGTTTTCAGGGGCGTAATGTCACCGCAGCAGGAGGGCCTACATGGCAGACATTCTCGACCTGGTCGATCGCCGTGCGTTCATCGCGAGCCTCGGGGGCGCGGCGGCGGTTGCTGTGATGGGTCATGAAGAGCGCGCCGAAGCGCTCGAGCACTACGCGGAAAACCGGCTGAACGAGCTTGCCGCGGCCCAGAACAACGGCGGCGCGGGTGGGCAAGACCGGCCCTTCCCCACGGTCGCCGAGCTCGAGGCGCAGATCGAAACACGCTCGACGCGGCGCGGCATGGGCAACGTCTTCGGCAACGGCCGCGGCAACGTGAGGCGTCTCGAAAAGATGCCTGAGAAGCCGACCATCCTCGATTTCTTCCGCCTCCGCTTCCAGCCCGCCAACCACGTGCTGCAGAGCGCGACGCGCGCGATGAAAAACAGCATGAAGGAAGAAGTGATCCTCGCGTGCCTGCTGCACGACGTGGCGCTGAACCTGATGCACGTCGACCACGGCTGGTGGGGGGCACAGATGTTCGAGCCGTACGTGCCCGAGAAAACCAGCTTCGCCATCCGCTACCACCAGACGCTGCGCTTCTACGCCGACGAAGAAGCTGGGTACGAGTACCCCGACTCCTATCACCGGACCTTCGGCATCGACTACGTGCCGCCGCCGCACATCCAGGCCGCCTACAAGATGCTGCGCAACCACAAGTGGTACATGGAGCCGCGCCTCGTGACGGTCAACGATCTCTATTCGTTCGACCCGAACGCGGTCGTGACCATCGATCCGTTCATCGACATCGTGGGCCGGCATTTCAAGGGGCCGAAGGAAGGCCTGGGTAACGACAACAGCCCGGTCGCGCACATGTGGCGGACGCTCGCCAACCCGGACGCGCCGCTCTAGAACATGCGCGGAATGCTCGCCGTCGTCTGTGGGGCGACCCTGATCGGGTCGCCCCTTTTTGCTGGTCAGGGCGGATCGAAGACCACCAGGGGACTCGAGATCAGCGCCACCGGTGTCGAGCACGCGGCCAAGACCTCGCTCAAGGACTGCCCGCCCGGCGCGAACACCGTCGGCTCCACGGCCAAACCCGGCGAGGAGTTCGCCATCGTCAGCCTGAACTTCAAGGTGCTTCCGGCGTTCAAGCCGGGCACCTTCAGGCGTCCTGTACTGACCGACGCCGGCGGCAAGACTTACAACACCTCTGTTTCACTCGCGGACGTGGGAAAGGCCCCGGAGTTCTCCTGCGCCATTCCCTTCCGCGTGCCGACGGGCACGAAGGCGAAAAGTATACAGATCGAGGATGCGTCGATCGATCTGAGTACCCTCGACAAGTAGGCCGACCCTTTTGGGGGCGGCAAATAGGTCTGCCCCTACGGGTTCAATTCCAGGAGGGCGGCCTTGGCACACTCCTCGGCAACCGTCAGATATCGCTGAACAGAGGCATTGCCGATGACGTACGGATGCGGTGCGCCCGCGGCGCGCTTCGCCAGCGCGGGCACCTTCACCTTCGTGCCGTCAAAGTTCGTATGGTTGGCAATCATGCCATCGGCGCCCGCCTTGGCCACGATGTCGCGGAACTTCTGCGCTGAGTTGATGTAGATCTTGAAGTTCTCGGGTGTGCGCGGGAAGTTGAACGCGGTGCCGCCCCACGCCGCCATGAGATGCGGACGGCCGTTGTCCTTGACCGGGACGAGCGTCGAGATCGTCCCGGGGGTATGGCCCGGCGTCAGGTAGAGCGTCAAGGTGGTATCGCCGAGCGTCAGCTTCTGGCCGTCGGTCGCCACGAGGTCGCGCTTCGGCGCCGGGTCCCGCGTGCTGCGGGCGACCATCTCCCAGTCGGGCGCGCCCATGATGATCCGCGTCCCGAACCGGTCCTGGAGATATTTCGCGCCGCCGGAATGATCGCCGTGCCCGTGGCTGACGATCGCAGATTTGATCTTCGACGGATCGAGCCCGAGCTTCTTCAAGCCATCGACCACTTCTGCCTCGACCGAGTAATTGAAGATCGTATCGATCAGGATGATGCCGTCCGACGTGTTGACGGCCCACGCGGAATACTCGGTCTGGCCGACGAAGTACAGGTTGTCGAAGACCTTCACCGGCTCGGCGTACCACTGCTCGCGCGGAGGCGTCTGCCGCGCCTGGGGCGCGGCACCCCGGGCCGCTGCCCCACCGGCCCCGGCACCGCGCGCCGGACCCTGACGCCCCGCGGCCGTTGCGGCGTCCGCGGACCGGGTTGGCGGGCAGACGGTGTTCAGCAGTCCGACATGGTCAGTGCCCGCCGCAGCCTTCGCCGCGGCACGATGCCCTTCGATGGTGTCGGGCGTCTGCTGAGCGAGCACGCCGCTGAAGCCGAACGCGGCGGCCAGGATAGACGCCGACAGAATCCGGTTCCGCATGTAGCCTCCAAGCGGACCTAAAGGTCCGCACTACTTTCGGGTCCACGACGCCCGAAGCTTTTCCCGATCCAGCTCTGCACCCCTCAGGTAGACGCGCGAAATACGGCGCGTATTCTTGATGTCCTCGAGTGGGTTGGCGTCGAGCACGATGAAGTCGGCGCTCTTGCCAGGCGTCAGCGCGCCCATGCCGGTCAGACCCGCGAGCTCGGCCGATCCGCTCGTCGCCGCGGTGATCGCCTCCATCGGGGTCAGCCCGGCGCGCACCATGATGTCCAGCTCGCGGTGGTCCGTGAACGCGTGCACGTGATCGCGAACGGCGCCGGCATCCGTGCCGAACGCGAACTTGACGCCGGCCGCTTTCATCCGCGCGACGCTGCGCTCCATCCCGCGAAACGTCGCGGCAGCACGCTCGACGCCCTGCGCCGTCCGTCCGACGAACGACGCGCGGATGCGTTCGGCGTCCTCGGCCGGGGTGACTGCACCGAAGAGCGGATCGTCCAGCCAGTCCGGCGGCGCGGCGTAAGTGCCATTCTGGCTGATCGCCATGTTCGGGATGATCACGACGCCGTTGTCGCGCATCAGGGTGACGAGTTCCTCATCAGCCTCGCGGTCGCGGACGAGATGCGCAAAGCCATCGATCCGCGCACGCGCCAGCCACTTCGCATCGTCGAGATAGAAGATGTGCGCGATGACCTTGAGCTTGTGCTTGTGCCCTTCGTCGATCACCGCGCGCGCCAGCTCGGGGCTGAGCTTGGGAACGCTGCCGTTTCGATCGTCGACCCAGATCTTGATGACGTCGACGCCGCGCGCCGCCTGCTCGCGAACCGCCGCGCGGGCTTCATCCTCCGTACGCACGCCGTATGCCGACGGCTTCATGGCGGCGTTCGCGGGCCCGGCGTCTGGCGGTGCGAGGCCGCGCCCCGCCATTCGGAACAGCGCGCCGCCGAGCGTGCCGCTGCGCTGCTCGGTGCGAATGGCATCGGGGATCGGGCCGGCATCGGTGCCGAGCGAGAGCACCGCCGCCACGCCGGCGAACGCGTAGCGATTCAGCTGATCGACGATGTTCTCGCGGGTGTAGCTCTCGGCGGCAAAGACCGCACCGCGCTGGAATCCAAGATGTACGTGCGCGTTGACGATCGCCGGCATCACCGTCTTACCGGTCAGGTCGACGCGTGTGGCACCTGCCTGCGCGTTGACCGATCCGCGATCGCCGACCGCCGTGACGCGGCCTTTCTGTACGACGAACGCACCGCGCTCGATCGGCGGGCGGCCGTCTCCGACAATCAGCCGCGCACCTTCGAACAGCGTCACGGTGGGCGGCTGGCCGGATAGGCCGACACCGGTCAGCCCGATGAGTATCGCGGCGGCCAGTAGGCGTTTCATCGCGGGGAGTCTACACGAAGACGTCCGCCTAAAGGCGGACGCTACGCGGGGGCCGTAACGTCCGGCTTTAGCCGGACGTCTGGCGTCCACGGATGATTGCGCAGCAGCAGCTTGAGCAGCGGGCTGGTCATGAACGTGGTCACCAGCGCCATGATGACCAGCATCGTGAACAGCGTCGCCGAAATGACTCCAAGATCGAGGCCGATGTTGAGGACGACGAGCTCGACCAGCCCGCGGGTGTTCATGAGCACGGCGAGCGCGGCCGAGTCGCGCCAGCCGATCCCTGTCAAGCGCGCCGCCGTCACGCTGCCCCCGAACTTGCCGACACACGCCACCGCGATGATCGCCGCGCACAGGCCCCAGGTCGCAGCGCCGCTGACCAGGCCGATCTGCGTCCGGATCCCGCTGAACGCAAAGAACACCGGCAGGAACAGCAGCGACAGGAGCGACGCCAGCCGATCGTGAAGCGCACCGCCGAGCCGGGCTTTCTTCGGCATCAAAGCACCAGTGAGAAATGCCGCGAAAATCGCATAGTGATTGAGGTGCCCGGCCACGACGCCCGGCATGTGTGTGATCGCCGATCCCCAGTCGCCGAACTCGCTGATGCTGATGACGAGCGCGAGCAGGCACCAGGCAGTGACGTCGTCGACCGCCGCGCACGCCATCGCCACGTTGCCCATGGGCGTGCGGTTGAGCCCGCGGTCGCGCAAGATCCGGGCAAGCACCGGGAATGCGGTGATCGACATCGAGACGCCGATGAACAGCGCGAACGGCGTGAACTGCACCGAAGGCGGCGCCAGCCGCGGATAGAGTGGGTGCGCAAGCCCATACCCGAGCACGAACGGCAGCACGATGCTGGCCCACGAGATGAAGATCGTCGCGCGGCCGCTGCGGCGAATCATCTGCCCATCGAGTTCCAGGCCGACGAGGAACATGAAGAAGATGACGCCCGTCTGCGCATGCAAACGAAGCAGCGGCATCACCGAGGGCGGCAGGAGCCAGGCAGACACCTCAGGAGCTACCCAGCCGAGCAGAGAGGGACCGAGCAGGATTCCGCCAACCAGCTCGCCGATCACCGACGGCTGGTCGAGCCTCTGGAACACGTATCCCACGAGCCGCGTCGTGACGACGATGACGACGAGCGCCACCAGGGCATGAAGGACGATCATCGATTCCCGGTCACAAGGCGCCGATTATGGTCCTAAACTGATGATGTCCATGAAGGGGATGGTCTCGGCCGTGCTCGTGCTCGTCGCCGCGGCAGCCCCCGCCCTCGGACAGCAGCAACCGCAGCCGCCCCGATTCCAGTCGGAAGTTGAACTCCTGCCCGTCGACGTCACGGTCGTCGACGGCCGCGGCAACCCCATCGACAACCTCGCTCAGGGCGACTTTACCGTGCGCGTCGGCGATCAGGCGCGCCGCGTCGTGAGCGCGCAATGGATCACGAGGCTGACGGCCGCCAGACCGGCCGGCGCGCCTCCAGCTGCGGCCGCTGACGGCTACTTCTCGAATGCGGCGGCGGATGGCAGCGGCCTGGTCGTCATCGCGATCGACGAGGCCAACATCAAGTTTGGCGCAATGCGTCCGATGCTGCCGGCGGTGACGCGGTTCATCGATCGCCTTCCAGCGGCGGATCGAATCGCGATCGTCAGCTTCGGCTTTGGCTCATCCGCGTGGAGCGATTTCACCGCCGACCGCGACACGATCAAGGAAAAGCTCGCGCAGATGCCCGGTCAGATCGCCGCCAACGAACCGCCGTGGGCCGCCCGCGTCGGCATCGGCGCGGCCCTCGCCTATCGCCGCGGCGAGCCTGAAGCGTTGTCGGCCGTCACCCGCCGCGCCTGTGCGAGCGTCCAAGTCCAGCGTTCCGCCATCGACTGCCCCGCGCAGGTCAGGCTCGAGGCCGCGCGCGCCGCCGATCTGGTACTGCTCAACGCCGACCTCACCATCAATGGCCTTCGTCAGCTGCTGACAGACCTTAGAAAGGTGGATGCGCCGAAGACGCTGCTGCTCATCTCCGACGGTTTCGGTCTCGATCGTTCCGTTGGGCAGCGCCGGGTCGTCGAGCTCGGCGACCTCGCCGCCGCCGCACGCACGACGATCTACAGCCTGAAGCTCGAGGAAGAACCGACCAATATCACCGAAGCCGTTCCCAGGAGCCCGTTCGAGCTCCAGCAGGATCAATACGAACGACGGCTCGGTCTCGAGCTTCTCGCTCACGCGGCGCGCGGCGGTCTGTTCACGATGTCGGGCACCGGCACCGGAGCATTCGACCGCATCGAGTCCGAGATGTCGGGCTACTACCTGCTCGGCGTCGAGTCGACGGCGCGCGATCACGATGGCACTCCCCGGACACTGCAGGTGACCGTTGCGCGGCCGGACGCCACCGTGCGCGCGCGCCGGACAATGTCGATCGATCCTCGTGCCGCTCCGCAAACGGCCCACGATCGCGTCGAATGCTGCGCTGATCAACCCGTTGACGCTTTCAGCGGTGCCGCTTCGTGGCACCGCGGTTGCCCTTCGGGGGCCAGATCGCTCGAAGGTCCAGGTCCTCGTGCACGCCGACATCGACGTGGCGCGCGCGGGGTCGCGAGTCGTCACGGTTGCCTACGTGATCCTCGACAGCGACAGGCGAGCCGTCGAGGGGCAGATTTCCGACACCCAGGTCGGCGCCGCTGAGCGTGCGTCGCCGATGCGATATAGCCGCGCGGCGACGGTCGCGCCTGGCAGCTACCTGGTGAGAATCGCAGCGGTCGACGGCGACATCATCGGCAGCGTCGAGTTCCCGTTGCGGGCCGAGCTGATGCGCTCGGGAGGCCTGGAGGTCACCGAGCTCATGGTCGGTGGACCCGAGCCGCCCGGGAATCCCTCGCAACCGGCGCTCGGCCCGGAAGTACGTTTCGGCATCGTGCAGGGCTATCTCGAGGCGTACGGGACGGATGCAGCGGGTCTGTCGGCCACGTTCGACGTCGTGACCGCCGACGATGGGCCGGCAGTTCTGAGCACGACCGTCCCCGCCCGCCGCGGCGGCGACGAGCGATTCATCTTCTCGAAAGTACTGCCCGTCGGCGAGTTACCTCCCGGCACGTACCGTCTCCGGTCGTCGCTCTCCGCAAGCGCTCCGATCGTGAAGTCGAGGCCGTTCGAGGTCACTGCGGCGACGTCCGCGGCTGACACCGCGCTCTTTCTGACGGTGAGCGCGGCGGATCTGAGTCGGCCATTCGATCTCGAGGCAGCGCTTCAGCCGGCGGTGGTCCAGCCGCTCCGCTCTCACCTTTCCACTGCAGCGGTCGCACGCTTCGACGCCGCGGTGCTACAGCTGCGCAGCCGCGCGTTCGTCGACGCCGCGACCGCGCTGGAGCGCATCATCGAAGGCGGCGAGAAGCCGGGAGTGGCGCTCGCCTACCTCGGTGCCTGTTTCGCAGCTGCGGGGCACGACGACGAGGCGCTTGCGGCGTGGCGGAAGGCGCTTACCGAGGGCGCCGACGTGCCTGAGGTCCACGCCTGGATCATCGACGCGCTCCTGCGGACCAAGCGATACGGTGAGGGACGCACGGCCACAGAAGCAGCGCAGGCCCGCTGGCCCGCCGACACGCGATTTGCGCGGCCCCTGGCCATCCTGCGGGCAACCGGCGGCAATGCGCGCGAGGCGATTTCGGCGCTCGATCGGTATCTCGCGCAGCCGCGCAGCGACGAAGCGTCTCTCTTCCTCGCGCTGACCTGGATGTTCGAGGCGAGACGGGCCGGCCTGGCCGTCCGCGATCGAAGCGACGAGATCCGCACGGCACGCAGCTATGCGGCCCAGTACGCCGCCCTGAACGGAACGCGCCAGCCGCTCGTCCGGTTGTGGGTGGACTACCTCGAGCGATGATCCACATCGCCGAAGGGATCGAGCTCGATGAAAGCCAGATCAGCGAGCGATTCGTGCGTGCCTCCGGGCCTGGCGGCCAGAACGTCAATAAGGTGGCGACAGCGGTGGAACTGCGATTCGACATCGCCCGGTCGTCGCTGCCCGATGAAGTCAAGAACCGGCTCACGGCGTTGTCCGGAAGCCGGCTGACGGCGGACGGCGTCCTGCTGATCGACAGCCGCGAACATCGAACCCAGGCGCGCAACCGTGAGGCGGCGCGCGAGCGGCTGATCGCCCTCATCCGTCAGGCCGCGCGGCGGCCGAAGAAGCGGCGAGCCACGCGCCCCAAGGCCGCCGCCCGCGAGCGGCGCCTTCAATCGAAGCGACGCCGCGGTGAGGTCAAGAAGCTTCGCGGCAGGGGCGACGAGTAGCTGCGGGATCCGGGCGGACCTAAAGGTCCGCACTACTTCCGCAACTTACGCGTGGACGCCGGGCGCTTCGTGGCCGGTGCGCGCGACGTAGTCGACGTACGAGCCGGGGTACACGTGCGGCTCCGCCTCGGTTCCGCTCTCGCCCCCCAGCTCGAGGACCCGGTTGCTCAGGCCGCGCAGGAAGGCGCGGTCGTGCGAGACGAAGATCATCGTGCCATCGAACGCGGCCAGCGAGTCGAGCAGCATCTCCTTGGTCGCCAGGTCGAGGTGATTGGTCGGCTCGTCGAGCACCAGGAAATTGGGCGGATCGAGCAGCATCCTCGCCATGACCAGCCGCGTCTTCTCGCCTCCCGACAGCGACCGGATTTTCTTGTCCACTTCATCGCCTGAAAACTGGAACGCCCCCGCCAGGTTCCGCAGCACGCCGATCGATTCGTGCGGAAAATCCTGCTGCAGCTGTTCCTCGACCGTGAGATCGGCGTCGAGCAGGTCGAGCGCCTGCTGCGCGAAGTAGCCCATCTTCAAGCTCGCGCCCGGCGTAACCGTTCCCTCGTCGGGGCGAAGCGCACCGGCCACCATCTTCAGGAGTGTCGACTTGCCGGCGCCGTTCTTGCCCATCACCGCCCAGCGCTCACCGCGGCGGATCGTCAGGGTCAGGCGGTCGTGGACCACGCGCCGGCCGTAGCGCTTCGACACACCCGCGAGCGTCGCCACGAGCTCGCCCGGATCGCGGCGGCTGACGGAAATCGAACTTCACGACGCGCCGCTTCTTCGGCAGCTCGATCCGTTCGATCTTCTCGAGCGCCTTGACGCGGCTCTGGACCTGCGCGGCCTTGGCGGCGTGCGCGGCGAAGCGCTCGATGAACCGCTGTTCCTTGGCGAGCATCGCCTGCTGCCGCGCGTAGGCGGCCTCGCGGTTGGCCTCGCGGATCGCGCGCTCGCGCTCGTAGAAATCGTAGTTGCCCGAGTAGGACGTGATCTCGCCGCCGTCGATCTCCGCGATGCGCGAGACGACGCGGTTCATGAAGTCGCGATCGTGCGACGTCATCAGCAGCGAACCGGACCGCTCCTTGAGGAACGCTTCGAGCCAGATGATCGATTCGATGTCCAGGTGGTTGGTCGGCTCGTCCATCAGCAGGACGTCGGGCTCGCCGAGCAGCACGCGCGCCATCGCCACGCGCATCTTCCACCCGCCGGACAGCGC
The DNA here is from genome assembly GCA_963825245.1 of uncultured Acidobacteriota bacterium. Lineage (GTDB taxonomy): Bacteria > Acidobacteriota > Vicinamibacteria > Vicinamibacterales > CAVVIG01 > CAVREM01. The sequence continues at coordinate 350,523 of CAWGSJ010000001.1, read as the reverse complement.
GCCGACGTCGCCGTCGATCCGCTCGTCGTCGAACCCGAGGCCGTGGAGGATCTCGCGCGTCCGGCTTTCCAGGGCGTAGCCCCCGAGATGGTCGTACTCCTCCTGCACCTCGCCGAACCGCGCCAGGATACGATCCATGTCGTCGGCCCGCGCCGGATCCGACATCGCGTGCTGCAGCTCCTCGAGCTCGTGGTGGAGCGCGCCGAGCCGGCCGCTGCCGGCAATCGCCTCGTCGAGCACCGACCGGCCAGCCATTTCCTCGACGTCCTGCCGGAAGTAGCCGATCGTCGCCCGCCGCGGCACCGAGACCTCGCCGTCGTCGGGCTGTTCCTCACCGACGAGCATTCGGAAGATCGTCGTCTTGCCCGATCCGTTCGGGCCGACGAGCCCGACCTTGTCGCCGGGGTTCAGCTGGAACGAGGCGTCGACGAAGAGGACCTGGCGGCCGTACTGCTTGCTGATGTTGGAGAGGGAAATCACTCTGGAATTTACAATTTACAATTTGCAATTGTAAATTGCCGATTGTTCCAGACTCGCCCGACCTACGGAATAAACGTAAACCGCGCCTGGCCGGTAATGGTGCTCGCGAGGCCGAACAGCGACGTGCCTGACGGCCGGCGTCGGGCGCGGATGCGCACGAAGTAATCGTGCGACGGGTCGAGGCGCGACGTCTCGTAGATCGGCACTCGCTTCAGCGTCGTCAGCCACTCGCGAACCTGAGCTTCGTTGTCGGTGAGGACCACTTCCATCACGCGCCCATCGATGGCCCGTGACAGCGTGTGGCGCCGCGTCAGGTTGTCGTACTGGCTGCTCGTCGTGATGACGGCCGTCGAGATGGTCCGATCCACCCACCCCGCCACCGGCATGCGCAGCTCGACGTCGTAGGTAAACGTCGTGCGCAGGCCGCTGGCAATCGCGTCGCGGACTTCCTGGGTGTAGGCGTCGGCCAGCTCAAAGGTGACGAGCACCTCGCCATCGGCAACCAGCGGCACGATCTTGAGCGTCTCGGCCGACGAGGCGACCGTTCCGAGGAGGACTACCCCAAGGACACACCAGATTCCGAGCCGTCGCATCATCTACGCCTCACAAGCGGTCAATATCTTAGTACGAGAGCCATGTTGGCGCGCCAAAAAGAAAGCTGCTTCGCCAGCCCATCAATGGTGGCCAGCGGATCACCGGATTCGCCCCCGAGCGAGCGGAAGTAGCGGAGGTCCCAACCGACGCCCACACGCTCGTTGAAAAAGCCGGTGACGCCGCCGCCCAGGTCCATTGCCCCAAGCGTCTCCCGAATCGCGAACAATTCCGACGCGCCCGGTTGGCTTGGCTCGGTGCGCAGGCGCATAACGCCCGCGCCGGCGACCAGGTACGGCCGCAGCGTGTATTGAGTCACGCGGCGCGGCACCGCGACGATAAGACTACCGGTGAATGTCTGAACACCGCTGCTCGCCAGGATCTGCTGGTCGCGCGCTTGAAAGAACCCCGGCGCCTGGGTCCACTCCCCCTCAACGCCGAATATCTCGCCCAACAGCGCGACTGTCGCCCCGAAGGCTACGTTCGACGACTGTGACTCCAACTCTGGATCTATCGGCAGCCCGGCCGCGAACTCGACATCGCCCGTCAATGTCGTCGACGGAGCGAATGTCACCCCGAGAAACGGCTTGAAGTGCCACTCGGCCGAGGCTTCCATCGGCACCGCGAACAGAAGCGCGACTGCCAGTCTGCTCGCATGCCGCAGCTTCACCTGCCGCTATCCCACGAAGAACGTGAGCAACACCCGCAGGAACGGTGACGCCACGAGCTGGCTGACAGACGTCGGCGCCGGCTCTGCCAGGCCGATGCTGTTCGCCAGCAGGATGTAAGTGGTGTGACGGTCCGGCATCGTCACGATCAGCGACGACGAGGCGTTCTCGCCGCCGCCGAACTGCCAGACGATCCGCTCGCCGCTGTAAGTGCCAGTGAACCAGCCAAGACCATGTGGGAGCGCCTGCCCGCTCGGCGTGGTCAAGGGTGTCCATGCCGCCGCCAGCGTCTCGGGCAGGAGCAGCACGCCGTCGTCCTTCAGAGCCAGGTCGAACTGCGCCAGGTCGTGAACTGTAGAAATCAGGCCGCCGCCCGGCGTCAACGTCGTCGCCGGATAGCGGGACAGTGTCGCTCGTCTCTGTTTATCGACACGATACGGGACGGCCAGGCGCTCGAGGATCCGCCCGTAGCGGGCCTTCTCGGAGGCCGACGGGATTCCTTCCGCGGGAGGCGCCAACTGCGGCGCGTCGGGACCGGGGACCGAGTCGCGCATCGCCAGCCGATCGAAGAGGTCCATCGTCGAACCGCGGAACGATTCGACGGCGCAGGCCCGGACGACAGTCGTGAGCGGGTCCAGCCGCTCAGGAAGGTATTGAAACGTGGGATTGCCGGGAGGTCCTGATGTGTGCGTCAGCAGCTGCCGGATGGTTGCGTTCGGCTCAGGGACATCCGACTTGTACTCGCCGATGCGATCATCCAGCGAGAGCCGGCCTTCCTCGACGCAACGAAGCAGATACGAGGCCGTAAACAGCTGCGTGAGGCCGTCGGTGTGAAACGGCGTGTCGGTACGCGCGGCGATGGAACGTTCGACGTCCTGGCGGCCGAATGCCTGCTCCCAGACGATCTCGTCGGCTCCGACCACCGCCACGGCCAGCGCCGGGATCCCTGCCTGGACACGAAGCGCTTCGATGTAATCGCGTATGAGCTTGAACAGGGGCGCATCGGACTGGGCGCGCAATTGCCCCGGCATCAGGAGCGAGACGCCGATCACGGCGGTGAGGAGGATCCGTCGCATCGGATGAGATAACCCCAGCAAGTGTACCACCCCTGCCGTTTCAAAAGGGACCGGCGGACAGGAATTATTCCCTCGTAATGCAGGACTTTTGAGTGTTTGGATTCGGCGACGCACTCACCCGGCAGCACGCGGTTGATGGAAACTGCCCGCATTTTCTGCCGAATGAGGTGCGGCACGTCGATTGCGCGAGCCCCCACACACATGCCGCTCACCATTTGGCAGCACGCCAGCCGACGTTGCACTGTGTCAGTCAGGGGCGCCTCGATCATCGTCCAATTGGTTGACGGTGAAGACCTCCTCGACGAACGCGCCCTGACATCGGCGGATCAGGCGCTCAGCCTGGCTGAGCTGTGGCGGAGCGCCCCGCCGCGCGGCTCACAGCCAGAGCCGGTCTCCCGACGTGCGCCGCGAAACCTTCCCCCTCCCGCGGCGGGACGACCACGTCGCGATGGTGCGGCCGCCGTGCCGCGAGTCATGTGGATCGATCGCCGATAGCAGAGCGCTCCACAGGAGAGGAGAAGCGAGGCAGGAAAAGTGGTCGGGATGGCGGGATTCGAACCCACGGCCCCTTGACCCCCAGTCAAGTGCGCTACCAGGCTGCGCCACATCCCGACGTCTGCTAACGCTATCAAAGCGCGCGGTTGGAGGCTAGTCGACGCCGACCGTGAATGGCCCTACCGGGAGCGCTTTCGCCGGGGTGGGACCGCCCGCCGGCCTGTCGCGATCTTCCCTTGCGGCGCCCTGCCTCGCGCGGCGACCGCTCGGCGCGACGCCGCCTGCGACGAGACCGCTTGCGGCGTGAGCCGGAACTCGCTGCGCCCGCGCCGTGCCCGACAGCAGATCGAGAATCGACCGCAGCCCGCGCTTGACCTCGGTCAGGCGCTCGCGCGCATGACGGCCGATCAGCTCGTCGATGACCGGCACGTCGGCCGCGACCGGCGTCGAGTCCTCCTCGAGCTTCCGCCGCGCGCCGGCGAGCGTCAGCCCTTCGACGAGCAGCAGGTGCTTGATGCGCACGACCTGCTCGACGTCCGTGCGGCGATAGACGCGCGGGCCGCCGGCCGCCTTCGACACGCCCAGGGCCGGGAACTCCGCTTCCCACGACCGCAGCACGTAGGGCTGCACCTTGACCAGGTCGCACACCTCGGCCGCCTTGAAGAGCGCGCGATTCGGGATCTCGATCGGCTGTGGCAGATTCCGGCATCTTGAGCGCGGACACGGAATTATAGCCGAGAGCACCGCTCCGCCGGACTCACTTCTTCGCGCGCCGCCGGACCTGGACGCGAATCGGCGAGCCGACGAACCCGAAGTGCTCGCGCAGCTGGTTGACGAGGAACCGCTCGTAGGAGAAATGGAACGTCGTCGCGACGTTCGTGAAGAACACGAACGACGGCGGCGCGACGCCAATCTGCGCGGCGTACATGATCCGGACGTGCTTGCGTCCCGGGCTGACCGGCGGGTTGGCGGCGGTCACCTCTTCGAGGAACCTGTTCAGCGCCGGCGTCGGCACCCGTTGCCGCCGCGCCGCGGCGATCTTGTCGATCGTTTCGATCACCTTCGGCGCGCGCTCGCCGGTCAGCGCCGAGATGTGGAGAATCGGCGCGTAGTCGAGGAACTTCATCCGCCGCCGGACTTCGTCGTCGAACTTCTTGACGAACTCCTGATCCTGGCTCTTCACCAGGTCCCACTTGTTGGCGACGATGACGATGCCGCGCCCGGCACGGTCGGCTTCGCCGCCGATCGCCGCGTCCTGATCGGTCGGGCCCTCGTTGGCATCGATCACCAGCGCGACGACGTCAGCGTCGAAGATCGCCTGCTTCGCGCCGGCGACGCTGACGAGCTCGACCGCTCCGCCGCTGCGGCGGCGGCCGGCTCGCCGCATCCCAGCCGTGTCGACGATGCGAAAGCGCCGGCGATGCCACGTCAGGACGGCGTCGATCGCATCGCGTGTGGTGCCGGGCATCTCGCTCACGAGCACGCGCTCCTCCTTCAACAACCGATTGAGGAGCGACGACTTGCCGACGTTCGGCCGGCCGACGATGGCGACGGCGACGTCTGCCGGGGCTCGAGACTCGGGACTCGGGGCTCGATCGGAGTCCTCAGATCCTTCGGGTCCTGCTCCGTGAGCTCCGCCGAGCCCCGAGCCTCGAGCACCGAGCCCCGACTGGTCCAGCCGTTTGACGATCTCATCCAGCAGATCTGCCACGCCCTGTCCGTGCTCTGCGGAAATCTCCACGACCGGCTCGAAGCCGAGCTGATAGAACTCGGCGACGCGGTCCCGCGCGCGCTTGTCGTCGGTCTTGTTGACGGCGAGGACGACCGGCACGCTCGCGTCGGCGCAACTCGGCGGCGATCTCCTGATCGCCCGCCGACGAGACCCTCGCGGCCATCCACGAGAAACACCAGCAGATCGGCGCCGGCGATGGCGCGTTGACCCTGTCGGACGACGAGCTCGTGAAGCGGATCCTCGCTGGCGCCGTACAGACCGCCGGTATCGAACACGTCGAAGGAGGCGTGGCCCCACGTGACCGGCCGCGCGAGGGCATCCCGCGTCGTTCCCGGCGACAGGCGCGACGATTGCGCGGCGCGAGCCGGTCATGCGGTTGAACAAGGTCGACTTGCCGACGTTCGGGCGGCCGACCAGCACGACGGTTGCAGTTTCCCGGGTCATCTTCAAATCAAGTTAGCCTTAGCCTTGACAGCGTAAGTAACACAATCTATAGTAGTTACAAGCTCCCTGGAGACCCTAAGCATGATCAAGGTCGACATCGTCAACGAAGTGTCGAAGATCGCCGACATCACCAAGGTCAAAGCTGAGGTGGCGGTCGACGCCGTGTTCGACGCGATGCGGACCTCCATGCAGCGCGGCGAACGCATCGAGCTGCGCGGGTTCGGGGTCTTCCAGGTGAAGCCGCGGAAGCGCGGCATCGGCCGCAACCCGCGCACCGGCAAGGAAGTCCGCATTCCGCCGGGCCGCACGATCCGCTTCAAGCCGGGCAAAGACCTGCAGAATATCGGGTAACACGAGTACCCTAGATCCGTTGGAACCTCTTCGCGACGCCGGGCCGCTCGGCCCCACTGACTCCTCACTTTCGCTCGGGCCTGATCCGTCGCCTCCGGCCGTGGTCCACTCCTGGCCGCGCCGCAAGTTTCAGAACCGCATCTGGCTTCATACGGCGCTGCTCGTCGGGACCATCGGCAGCACGTGGCTCGTCGCGGGCTGGCTGTATGCGGTGACGATCATTGCCATTCTTGGCGCGCACGAGCTCGGCCACTACTTCGCGTGCCGCTATTATGACGTTGACGCCAGCTTGCCCTACTTCCTGCCGTGCCCGCCACCGATCGGGTTGTTCGGAACGCTGGGGGCCGTCATCAGGATCCGCGAACCGATTCCGACCAAGCGCATCCTGTTCGACATCGGCATCGCCGGCCCGATTGCCGGCTTCGTCGTCCTGGTGCCGGCCTTGTTCATCGGCGTCGCCACCTCTGAGCTCGTGCCGATTGACGCGGGCGGTCTGTGGTTTGGCGAGCCACTTCTCATCAAGGCCGCAGCGTACCTGTTGTGGGGCCCGCTGCCCTCCGATCAGACGCTGGGCATGAGCGCCATGGCATATGCGGCGTGGTTCGGAATGTTCGCCACCGCCATGAACCTGTTCCCGGTCGGCCAGCTCGATGGCGGCCACATCGCGTACGCCCTCCTGGGCCGCCGCTCCACCTATCTCACGGTCCTGATGATTGGCGTCGCTCTGACCCTCGCCTACTTCACGCCAACCTTGATCGGTTGGGCCGTGATTCTCATCATCATGCTGATTGTCGTTGGTCCCCGGCACCCCCGGACGTTCGACGAGGATGTCCCGCTCGATCGGCGCCGCCGGCTCCTCGCGGCGTTCGCCGTCTTCATGTTCGCCGTCTGCTTCACGCCGGTCCCGCTCGAAATCCTGGTCAGTCCGTAGCGTCCGGCTTTAGCCGGACGTAGAACGGAGCGCCACCAGACCATTGACGTCCGGCTAAAGCCGGACGCTACAACACGCTCAACGGATCGACATCCACCGTCGTCCGCCTCGCAATCTCGGGACGGCTTCGAATCGCCGCCAGCAGGGCTTCCCGCATCCGCCGGCGGTTGGCTCCCTTGATCAGGACCTGGGCCCGATACTCGCCGCGCAGCCGCCCGAGCGGCGGCGGCGCCGGACCAAGCACCCTCAACTCACGGCGCTCCGCATCGCTCTCGCGCACGGTCTGCGCGACGTCGGCCGCGTCGTCCATGGCGCCCGCAAACGTCCGCGATCGCACGACGGTATTGATCAACGCGACGAGCGGCGGGTAGCGCATCGCGCGGCGGAACTGCAGTTCGCGCTCGTAGAACGCGGAATAGTCCTGCCGGCACGCCAGCTGGATGCTGTAGTGATCGGGATACAACGTCTGGACAATCGCAGCGCCAGGCTGCTCGCCGCGGCCGGCGCGGCCGGCCACCTGCGTGAGCAACTGGAACGTCCGCTCGGACGCCCGGAAGTCGGCCACGCCCAGCCCGACGTCCGCCGAAATGACGCCGACGAGCGTGACGTTCGGGAAATCGTGGCCCTTGGCGATCATCTGGGTGCCGACGAGCACGTCGATCTCGACCGTCACGAAATCGCGAGAGGAGCGCGGTCAGCGACCCCTTCCGGCGGACGGCGTCGCGGTCCAGGCGTGCGACGCGCGCTGCCGGGCAGAGCCGCCTCATTTCTGCTTCGACACGCTCGGTGCCGAAGCCGGCCTGCTCGAGGTAGGGAGCCGCGCACGCGGCGCATTTCGTCGGCACGCGCGCGGTGTAATTGCAGTAGTGACAGCGCGCCCGCCGCGCGCCGCCCTCGCCATGAACAACCAGCGAGACGCTGCAGTTCGGGCAATCGATCGTCGCGGCGCACTGCCTGCAGAAGACGGACGTGGCGAAGCCCCGCCGATTCAGCAGGAGCAGCGTCTGCTCCCCGGCGGCCAGGCGCTCGTGGACGGCGGCTGTCGAGCGGCCGGCTCAGCACGACATCGGGTCCGCCGTGCGCGTACTCTTCGCGCATATCCACGATCGACACGGCGGCGAGCGGCCGGTCCAGGATCCGGCGTTGCAGCACGATGCGCTCGAACCGGCCGGCGATCGCGTTGTGGTAGGTCTCCATCGACGGCGTCGCCGATCCGAGCACGACCAGGGCCCCGGCGCGCTGCGCCCTGACGATGGCGACGTCGCGGCCGTTGTAGCGAGGGCTCTCCTCCTGCTTGTACGAGCTCTCGTGCTCTTCGTCGACGATGATCAGGCCGATGCGCGTCCAGCGGGCTGAAGATCGCCGACCGGGTGCCGACGACGACCGTCGACGTCGCCGCGGCGGATCCGCTGCCACTGATCGTGGCGCTCGCCGTCGGAGAGGCCGCTGTGCTGGATGGCGACGCGATCGCCGAATGCCTGCCGGAACAGGGCGGCGACCGCCGGCGTCAGCGCGATCTCCGGCACGAGCATGAGCACGTGCCGGCCGGCCGCGAGCATCTCCGCCGAGAGCCGCAGGTAAATCTCCGTCTTCCCGCTCCCGGTGACGCCATGGAGCAGCGCGACGCGAAACGTTCCCGATTGCGCGAGCGTCCGCAGGCGCGTCAGAGCCTCCGCCTGTTCCGGCGTCAGTCGTCGTGATGCGTCCACCGGCAGAGCGGTCAATGACGCCGCCTCGAACGGATCGCGATCGATCCGATCGTGCCGCACACTGACGAGCCCGTGGTTCTTGAGCCGGGCGATCGTGTCGGCCGCGATTCCCCGCGCCGCCAACTGCGGAGCGGGAATGCCGGCCGGGCACGCGGCGAGCATCTCGAGCAGGGAGTGTTGTTTCGCGCTGAGGCGACCCTGAAAGGGGGCACCGACCAACTCCAGACCTGCCGCCGTGATCGACACCACCCGAAGAGTCTTGTGCGCATCCGCGCGGCTGCCGCGCGCTTTCGGCGGAAGCACCGCCGTGATCGCGGCTCCAGCGCCTCCAGCGTAGTACTCCGCCGTCCAACGAGCGAGGGCGACGACGTCTTCTGGCACGAAACGGGCTCGGCGTCGAGCACCTTCTGGACGCTCTTCAGCTCCTTGCGTATCGAGTGCCGCGTCCGTTCCAACATCTGTCTCGACCACGATCCCGGTCAGCGTGCGCGCGCCCACCGGCACGACGACCCGCGCGCCGACGACGGGCGCTTGCGCTGTCGGGCGGCACGACGTAGGTCAGCAGATCGAGCGTGGGAACCGGGACCGCGACGCGGATCAACACCTGAAGAGTGTAGTGCGGACCTTCAGGTCCGCCGTGAATGCGGGCCTGAAGGCCCGCACTACAGAATGAGGAGCGCGACCAGCTTCATGTCCTCCCACACCTCACGCTTCGACGCGGGGTTCCGCAGCAGGTAAGCCGGGTGGAAGGTGGGAATCAGCTTGGCGCCGCGGTACTCGAACACGCGGCCGCGGAGCCGCGAAATCGGATCGAGGGTTCGCAGCAGGGCGCGTGCCGCGAAGGTGCCGAGCGCGACGATCACCTTGGGCTGAATGACGTCGATCTGCCGGAAGAGGAACGGCTCGCACGTGTCCACTTCGTCCTGCTCGGGATTGCGGTTCTGGGGCGGGCGGCACTTGATCACGTTGGCGATGTAGACATCGCCGCGCGCGAGCCCGATTGCCTCGATGATTTTCGTGAGGAGCTGGCCAGCCCGTCCGACGAACGGCTCTCCCTGGATGTCTTCGTCGGCGCCTGGCGCCTCGCCGACAAACATCAGGTCGGCCCGCGGGTTGCCGACGCCGAACACGACCTGACGGCGGCCGAGCGTATGCAGCTTGCACCGCGTGCAGTCGCCGATGTCCTCGCGGATCGCGACCAGGGCGTCGGCCGGGCTCTTGAACAACACGACCCCCGCGGGCGCGTCCACCCGCTTCTCCGTGTTCTCCCCCCCCTGCCCTACCAGCGGTTCGTCCCCCCTCGCACGCCACGCCGGATCGCGGCTGACGCCGGCGACGCCGAGCTCGGACGCGAAGCGAAGATGCTCCTTCAGTTGATCCTGATCCATGAGGGCGAGTCGTGGAACCGTCGTCGGGTCCGGCTTCAGCCGGACCTCTCTTTAGCCGGATCCTTGGCGAGCAGCTTTTCGATCCGATCGAGGATCGCCATCGCGACGCGGTCCTTCGACTGAAGCGGCAGCGTCTCCGCCCCATCGGCGCCAACAATCGTCACCGCGTTGGTGTCCACGTCGAAGCCGGCGTCCTCGCGTGACACGTCGTTGGCGACGACGAGGTCGACCTGCTTCGCCTCGCGCTTTGCGGCAGCGCGCGCGACGACGTTTTCGGTCTCGGCCGCGAACCCGACCAGGAGCGGCCCCCGGCCACTCCCGGCGCGCCGCGCGCCCAGGTCGGCGAGGATGTCCGGCGTCTTCTTCAGCGCCAAGGTCAGCACGTCGTCGTGCTTCGAAATCTTCTGATCGGCGCGCCGCTCGGGCGTGTAATCGGCCACCGCAGCGGCCATGATAACGACGTCGGCCCGTTCCGCATGGTGCAGGACCGCACCGTGCATTTCCGCAGCGCCGCGAACGCGAACCACTTCGCGGACTGGCGGCGGCTCGATCGGTGTCGGACCCGCGATCAGCGTCACCTCCGCGCCACGGCGAGCCGCTTCGCCAGCAAGGGCAAATCCCATCCGTCCGCTCGACCGGTTGCCCAAGTAGCGCACCGGGTCGAGGTCTTCGAAGGTCGGTCCGGCGGTCACGACGACCCGTGCGCCGCGAAACGGACCATCCGGGCGCAGGACAGCTTCGGCCGCGGCGACGATCTCGTCCGGTTCCGCCAGCCGTCCCTTGCCAATCCACCCGCAAGCCAGATAGCCCTCGCCCGGCTCGACGAAACGTACGCCGCGCGATGCCAGCGTGTCCAGGTTGCGGCGGACCGCTTCGTGCGCGAACATCTGCGAGTTCATCGCCGGCGCGACGAGCACCGGCGCACGCGTCGCGGTGTAGAGGGTCGACAGGAAGTCGTCGGCGATGCCGTTGGCGAACTTTCCGAGAATATTTGCCGTTGCCGGCGCGACGAGGAGCAGGTCGATCGACGACGCGAGCGCGATGTGCTCGATGTCGGAGTTGGCGCCGGGCTCGAACTGGTCGGTGATGACCCGCCGGCGCGTGATCGCCTCGAATGTCACCGGCCCCACAAAGCGCGTCGCGGCCGAGGTCATGACAGCCACGACCTCGTGGCCGCGCTTCTGCAATCCGCGCGCGACCTCGACCGCCTTATAGGCGCCGATGCCGCCGGTGACTCCTAGCGCTATAAGCATTGGGTATCAGAATGTCCTTACAATCTCACTGGCCAGAGCTTGCATGCGCTCGAGCCGCGCGCGCTCGGCCAGCACGATCGCGCGCAGCTGGTCGACGGAGCCATCCAGCTCGTCGTTGATCACCACGTAGTCGTAGTCGCTGAACGACACGACCTCGTCGCGCGCCACCTGCAGACGCCGTTGTACGGCGGCCTCGGCGTCCTTGCTCCGTCCGCGGAGGCGCTGTTCGAGAACCGCGAACGACGGAGGCATCACGAAAACCGTCGTTGCCGCTATCCCCCTGAGTCGCACCTGCCGGGCGCCCTGGACGTCGATGACCAGCACGACGTCGTCGCCCGCCGCGAGCATCCGCCTTGTATCGCTGGCGCACGTCCCGTAGAGGTTGCCGAACACCTCGGCCCACTCCAGGAAGTCGCCCGCCGCGATCATCTCCTCGAAGCGATCGCGCGTTACAAAATTATAGTCCACGGCGTCCATCTCGCCCGGCCGGGCCGGCCGCGACGTATAAGAACGGGAGATTCTGAGGCGCGGCACACACTCGACCAGCCGCTCGACGAGCGTCGTCTTGCCGGTGCCCGACGGCGCGGAGACGATGAAGAGCAGCCCTGGCCTGAGCGACGTCGAAGGCCCGCCTGGCCCGAGCGAAGTCGAAGACTCTGAGCTATTCAACGTTCTGGACCTGCTCCCTCATCTTTTCGAGCTCCGCCTTGGCCGCGATGATCAGCTCGGACACGCGAAGACCATCGGCCTTCGAGCCCATCGTGTTGACTTCGCGGTTCATCTCCTGGAGGAGGAAGTCGAGCTTCCGGCCGCACGGTTCCGCCCCGTCGGCGAGCGACGACCAGTGGGCGACGTGGCCCCGGAACCGCGATACTTCCTCGCTGATATCCGACCGCGCCGCCGTCCGGACGATCTCCTGCGCCACCGCGTTCTCGTCTGCCTGGAGATCGGCGCGGAGTTGCTGGACGCGCTCGGCCAGCCGCTGCTCCATCGCCTGCCGCCCCTCGTCTGCCGCGGCAGCGATCCGCTCGACCAGGTCGGCGACCAGGCTGCGCCGCTGGTCCAGGTCCCCCCGCAGGTGATCTCCTTCACGTGCCCGCATCGAATCGAGGTCGGCGAGGGCGTTGTCCACGGCGCCGAGCGCGCCGCGCATCACGTCGGCCATCAGCTCGTCGTCGGCTCCGGCCTGCCGTTCACGGATTGTCAGCGCCTGCGGCAGGCGCAGCAGATCTCCAGGCGTGAGCGCGCCGCTGACGAGCCCGCGGTCGCGGGCGCGGTTCAACGCCGCCTCGAGCGCCGTCGCGAATTCCTCGTTGAGATCGACATCTACGCCCGGCACGTCGCGGAGCTGCAGCGAAAGGCTCAGTTCGATTCGTCCGCGGGCGACACGCGCCGCCACCAGTGCGCGGATGTCCCGCTCGACCGCCGAGAGCGACTGCGGCACGCGAAGCTGAAGGTCGAGGTGGCGGTGGTTCAGCGCGCGGATCGTCACACCGATGGTCGCGCGCTCGTCCTCGGTCGTTGTCGAGGCAAAACCCGTCATACTTTTGATCATGAAGGAACCATGCGGCGTTCGGCCTTGCGCGTCTCGAGCAGCTGCATCTGATAGAGCATCGCGTAGGTCCCGGCCGGCCGCGCGAGCAGCTCGTCGTGCCGGCCGACTTCGACGACGCGGCCGCGCTCGAGGACGATGATCGCATCGGCGCGCCTGATGGTGGACAACCGGTGCGCGATGACGATGGATGTCCGGTTCTGCATCAAGTTCGCCAGCGCCTCCTGCACCAGCAGTTCGGCCTCGGCGTCGAGGGCGGAGGTGGCCTCGTCGAGGACGAGAATCGGTGCGTTCTTCAGGATCGCGCGCGCGATCGCCACGCGCTGCCGCTGGCCGCCCGACAGACGCTGGCCACGCTCGGCGATGACCGTCTGATACCCGTTCGGCAAGGCGGTGATGAATTCGTGGGCATGAGCGGCCCGGGCGGCGGCTTCGATCGCCTCGGGCGGCGCCCCGGCGACGCCGTAGGCGATATTGGCGGCTACGGTGTCATCGAACAGGACGGTTTCCTGCGTCACGAATCCGATCTGCCGGCGGAGGGACGCGAGCGAGACATCGCGCACGTCGACGCCGTCGATGAGGATACTGCCGCTCTTGACGTCGTAGAAGCGCGGCAGCAAGTTGACCAACGTCGTCTTACCGGCGCCGCTGCGGCCGACGATTGCGACCATCTGCCCGGCGCGCACCGAAAAACCCACTCCGCGCAGGATCCGGGCGAGTCCCTCGTCGTACCCGAACGTCACGTCGCGGAACTCGACCTCACGCTGAAACGGCTCGAGCGGAGGCGCGTTCGGCCGCTCCCTGACCTCGGTGTGTATGTCGAGCATCTCGAAGATGCGCTCGCGACGCCGCGATCGCCTGCTGCAGGTTCGCATTCACGCGGCTCAGCTTCTTCGCCGGTCCGTACATCAGGAACATCGCGGCGATGAACGACAGGAACTCGCCGAGGGTCAGCGCGCCCGCGGCAATTTCCCGGCTCCCGTACCAGAGGGCGCCGGCCATCGCGAAGCCGCCGAGCAGCTCCATCAGCGGCGGCAGGCCGGCAAGCGCCGCCGTCACCTTCATGTTCGTGCGGTACAGATAATGTCCCGCGCGTGAGAACTTGGCCGCCTCCGCAGCCTCGGTGCCGAACGCCTTGACGATCCGGTGGCCGGTGAACGCCTCGACGCTGACGTGCGACAGCGTTTCGAGCGCTTCCTGGCTGCGACGCGTGGTGCGCCGCACGCGCTGGCCGAGCCGCACCAGCGGGTAGACGACGATCGGCGCGCTGATCAGGCAGAAGATCGTCAGCCAGACGTCGTAGTAGAGCATCAGCGCCGTGAAGAAGACCAGCGCGAGCGACTCGCGCGCGAGGTCGGCGGCCGTTTCGGAGACCGCCTGCTGCACCTGGCCGACGTCGTTGTTGATCCGCGACATCAACTGCCCGGTCGATCGCTGCGCGAAGAAGGCCGCCGACTGGCCGAGGAGGTGGCGGTACAGCTCGTTGCGGAGATCCATGACGACGCGCTGCCCGACGCCCGCCATCAAGTACGACGACACGTAGGATCCGAGACCCTTGGCGAGGTACATCCCGACGAGGCCCCAGGCGGTGAAGGTGAGCCGCTGCTGGTTCGACAGCGTCTGATCGAGGATCGGCTTGATCAACCAGGCGAGGCCGGCGGTGCCGGCGCCGTACAGCAGCATCCCGACCACCGCCCACGCGATCCGCGGGCGATACGGCCTCGCGTAGCGGAACAGGCGGCGGAGCGGGGTGGATGCGGTCACGAATGAGTGGTGGTTGCCCGATAACCGTGCGGATGGGCACGGCGCCAGTCCCACGCCGTTCGAACGATCGTGTCGAGCTCGGAGAAGCGCGGCTTCCAGTGCAGCTCTGACTGCGCTTTCTGGGGCGCCGCATAGAGCACCGCCGGGTCGCCGGGCCGCCGCGGGGCGATCGTCCACGATACCGCGCGTCCGGTCACCCGCTGGACGCTGTCGATGACCTCGCGCACCGAATGAGGTCGACCAGTGCCGAGATTATAGGCGCCAGACCGGCCAGCCTCGGCGAGCGCCTCCAACGCCTTCGCGTGGGCATCGGCCAGGTCGGTCACATGGATGTAATCGCGCAGGCACGTGCCATCCGGCGTCGGGTAGTCGTCCCCGAACACGTCGAGCCGGCCCCTGCCATGGGCGGCGTCGAGTGCGCGCGGAATCAGGTGAATTTCGGGGTCGTGATCCTCCCCGAGCTCACCATCCGGGTCGGCGCCCGCGGCGTTGAAGTACCGCAACGCGATCCAGCGCACACCGTGGGCACGCTCGAAGTGCGGGAGCGCACGCTCGACGGCGAGCTTCGTCTCGCCGTAGCTGTTGATCGGCTGCTGCGGATGCGTCTCTCCGATCGGTGTCTCGATCGGCTCGCCATAGGTCGCGCAGGTCGATGAAAAGACGAAGAGAGTGACCGATTCGGCGGCCATGGCCTCGAGGACGCTGACAGCGCCGCCGACGTTGTTGCGGTAGTAGCGCGCCGGTTCGCGGACCGATTCGCCCACATCGAGAAAGGCCGCGAAATGCATCACCGCCTGGATCTCGTATCGGCGGATCGCCGCCCGGACTGCGCCGGTATCCAGGATGTCCCCTTCGACCAGGTCGCCGTAACGCACGGCGTCGCGATGGCCCGCGCCCAGATTGTCGAACACCACCGGCTCGTATCCGCCGGCCGCGAGCGTCTTGCAGGCGTGGCTCCCGATGAAACCGGCGCCGCCGGTCACCAGCACGCGGCGCGGTTTAGCGCCCAATGGAAACGTAGGTGAAGCCGAGCGCGCGCAGGTGCCCGGGCGAGTAGATATTCCGGCCGTCGAAGACGACCGGCGTCTTCAGCAGCTGCTTGATCCGCTTGAAATCCGGCTCACGGAACTCGTTCCACTCGGTGACGATGGCGAGGGCGTCCGCACCGTTCAGCGCGTCGAAGCTCTTCTCGCACAGGGTGATCCGGTTCCCGAACAACCGGCGCGCCGTTTCGGCCGCTTCCGGATCGTAAGCGCGCACAGTGGCGCCGAGCTCGAGCAGGCGGTTGGCGATGGTGATGGACGGCGCTTCACGCATGTCGTCGGTGCGCGGCTTGAAGGCCAGGCCCCACAGCGCAATTGTCCGTCCCTTCATCTCGCCGAAATGCTCCTGCATCTTGCGGACCAGGCGCAGCTTCTGGGCGTCGTTCACCCCCTCGACCGCGTCGAGGATCCTGAACTCGTAGCCCTTGTCTCGTGACGATCGCAGCAGCGCCTTGACGTCCTTCGGAAAACAGCTGCCGCCATAGCCGACGCCGGGGAAGAGAAACGAGGTGCCGATGCGCCGGTCCGAGCCGATCGCGCGGCGCACCTGGTCGACGTCCGCGCCGACCAGCTCGCAGACGTTGGCGATCTCGTTCATGAAGGAGATACGCGTCGCCAGGATCGAGTTCGCCGCATACTTCGACAGCTCGGCGCTCGCCGTGTCCATCATCATGATCGGCGCGCCGGTCCTGGTGAACGGTGCATACAACTCTTTCATCGCCGCGGCCGATCGCTCGTCGTCGCTGCCGATCACCACGCGATCCGGCTTCATGAAGTCGTCGATCGCCGCGCCCTGCTTCAGGAATTCCGGATTGCTGACGACGCTAAACGGCTGAGTCGTCTCCTCGGCGATGGCCGCCTTCACGCGGGCGGCGGTCCCCACGGGAACCGTGCTCTTGTCGACCACCACCGTGTAGCGAGTGATCGCGCGGCCGATCTCGTGAGCGACGCTGAGCACGTGCTGGAGATCGGCCGAGCCGTCCTCGCCCTGCGGCGTGCCCACGGCAATGAACACGATGTCGGTATCCTGCACCGCCGATGGCAAGTCGGTGGTGAAGGCCAGGCGCTCCTCCTCGTGATTGCGCCGGACCATTTCTTCCAGCCCGGGCTCGTAAATCGGCATCTGACCGGCGCGCAGCATGTCGATCTTCGATGTGTCGCGATCGACGCAGATGACGTTGTTGCCGTTCTCGGCAAGACATGCGCCCACGACCAGACCGACGTAGCCTGTTCCGACGACGGCGATTTTCATTTCACAATAAGATACTGACTCGGAACGACTTAAACAAGTGCGCGCGGTGATCGATTACCGTCCGGCGCTGCGCCAGCGAACCGGCGTCGGCGAATACACGCACGAACTGGCGCGCGCGCTCGTGAGCCTTGCCGACCAGCGTCCGCTCGACCTCACGCTCTTCTCGAGTTCGTGGAAGGATCGCGTGACCGTCGAGGACGGCCTGCGTGGCGCTTCGTTCGTCGACCGGCACGTTCCGGTGACGCTCCTGAACCTGGCGTGGCACCGCTTCAACTGGCCACCGGTCGAGACGATCGCGCGGGGCCGGTTCGACATCGCCCATTCGATGCATCCGCTGCTCATGCCGGCGCAGAACGCGGCGCGGATCATCACTATCCACGATCTCGACTTTCTCTCACATCCCGAGCGCACCCGGGCCGAGATCCGCCGCGATTACCCGGCGCTGGCGCGCGCGCATGCGCGACGGGCCGATGCGATCATCGCCGTCTCGCAGTTCACGGCCGGTGAAGTACAGCGTCATTTCGACGTACCCGCTGATCGCGTGTCGGTCTGTCCGCCTGGAGCGCCGCCGTGGACGCCGCGCGAGCAGCTGCCCGCGGCGGGCTACGTGCTGTTTTTCGGCACCCTCGAGCCTCGCAAGAACGTCGGCGGATTGCTGGATGCGTACCAGCGTCTGTCCGCACGACGGCGCGATTTTCCCCGGCTCGTGCTCGCCGGCCAGGCGACCGACGCGGCGCGGCCGTGGCTCGACAGGATTCAGCGTCCGCCGCTCGATCGCCTGGTGACGCACATCGGCTACGTCGATCCCACGAACCGGCGCGCGCTGTATCAGGACGCGATCTGCCTCGTGCAGCCGTCGTTCGAGGAAGGCTTTGGCATCCCGGTGCTCGAGGCGATGACCATCGGCGTGCCGGTCGTCGTCACCGATCGCGGCGCGTTGCCGGAGGTGACGGCGGGCGCCGGCGAGATCGTCTCGGCGGACGATCCGGACGAGCTCGCCGCGGCCATCGAGCGGCTGGTCGACGATTCCGCTCTGGCCGCCGAGCGCGCGCGCCTCGGCCTCGCCCGCGCCGGCGAATTCCGGTGGGAGATGACGGCGCAGAAGGTTTACGACACGTACGAACGCGCGAGACAACGCCGGACCTGAGTGGTGAACCGCAATTTGGAATTAGGAATTCTGAATTCCTAATTACTTGCATTTCGTCCTATGCGGATTGGCATCGACGCCCGTGAGTTGTGCGGCCGCGCGACCGGCGCAGGACGCTACCTGCACGGGCTGCTGCGACACTGGAACGCCGACGAATCCACGCGGCGCCACGAGTTCGTCCTGTATGCGCCGGAGCCGCTCACCGTCCCCTTTGATGAACGGCGCTTCCCGACGCGTATCGTCAGGGGCGTTCCCAACACCTGGTGGGAACAGGTGCGGCTTCCGCCGATCGCAGCGCGGGATCATCTCGACGTGTTCTTTTCGCCCGCCTATACGTCGCCGCTGGGCACGCGCATTCCCCTCGTCACCGCGATTCACGACGTTTCGTTCGCGGCGCACCCGGAGTGGTTCTCCGCGCGCGAAGGCCTCCGCCGACGCACGATCACGCGGCGGGCCGCGATGCAGTCGCGAGCGGTCGTCACCATTTCGGAATTCTCACGCCGGGAAATCGTCGAGCATCTCGGCGTCCCCGAATCGCGGGTTCATGTCATCCCGCCAGGTATCGAGCCGCCAGGCCGTCCGCCGGGCGGCACGGACCGCCGCCCGCACGTGCTCTACGTCGGCTCGATTTTCAACCGGCGGCGGGTGCCCGACCTTATCCGGGCCTTCGAGGCGGTGGCGCGCTCGTACCCGGAGGCCGGCCTGGACATCGTCGGGGACGATCGCACGTATCCACCGCAGAACCCGGACGAAGCGATCGCGAGGTCGGGCCTGAACGGCCGCGCCACCTGGCGGAAGTTCGTCTCGGACGACGATCTTGGCCGGTTGTATTGGTCGGCGCGCGCGTTCGCGTTCCTGTCCGAATACGAAGGGCTCGGCCTGACGCCCCTCGAGGCGCTCGCCGCCGGCGTACCACCGGTCCTCCTCGACACCGCGGTGGCACGCGAGAGCTGCGGCGATGCCGCGCTGTACACGGCGAGGGGCGATATCGCCGGCGTCACCGAGGCGCTCGAGCATCTGCTGTTCGACGACAGCGTGCGCACGCGCCTGCTCGAGATCGCACCAACCGTCCTATCGAAGTACGCCTGGCCACGTGCCGCGCGCGAAACAATGGCGCTCCTCGAGCGGTCCGCATCAGGCTAGGTGCTGGGTGCTAAGTGCAGGGTGCTGGGTGCGATCGCAGTGTGCTGGGTGCCAGAATGCTTTAGCCCAGCACCGATCTCCAGTCTCCAGGCGCCAGCACGAGGCACCCAGCACCTACATGTTCTGGTCGGTTCCGCCGAAAAGCCGGATGTGGCGGTCTTTACCCGCGTCTGTCCGTCATGTGGCCGGCGAGTCCCTCAGACGGTCGAGGTCTGCCGGTGCGGCGCCGACCTCACAGCGGTGGTGCCGAGTGGCCCGTCCGGTGACGCGGAGATTTCCGAGGCCGACCGTCATCGAAACTTGCTCTGGCCCGGACTCGTCATCGTCGCGGCCGCGGGCGGAATTGCGTTCGGGGCACTGTGGCGACGCCCTGCTCCCGCCCTCGAGCAACCGGCACCGGTGGCGATGGCTACACCCGCAGCGCCGACCCCGGCGAAGGCGGTAGACGACGTTCCCACCCGCCCCCCGGTGACACCGGCGGATGTCTCGTCCCAAGGAGACGCCCACCGGCCGGGCCATGCGCTGGCCGCACCGCTGCCCGCGCCAGTCGATCCGCCCCGGTTCGAGAACATCGTCGGACGGGTCATGCCGGCCATCGTTCTCGTGGAGGCGTCGGGCAGCCGTGGCAGTGGATTTTTCGTCGCGCCCGACACGCTGCTGACGAACGTGCACGTCGTCGGCCGCAACAGCTCCGTGACGGTCCGCCGGGCGTCCGGCGAAGTGGTTCCAGCACGCGTCGAGGCCACTGCCCCGCAGGTCGACATCGCCGTTCTGAAGCTGCCGGCGATCGACAAGACGCAGCCGGTGCTGACGCTCGGCACGACGGGAAGCGTCCGCATCGGCCAGGAGGTCTTCGCGATCGGCACCGCGCTCGGCATGCTTCAGAACACCCTCACCCGCGGGATCGTCAGCGGGATCCGGCAAACTCCGACCGCGACGCTGATCCAAACCGACGCCGCCGTCAACCCGGGCAACAGCGGGGGACCGCTGCTCGATCAAGACGGACGCGTGCTCGGCATCGTCACGATGGGATTCACCGAACGGCAGGGACTGAATTTCGCGGTCGCGATCGATCACGCGCGGGCGCTGCTCGAAGGGCGGCCGGCACAGTCGGGGACGGCGTCCACTGCGACGCCGGCTGCGGCCATGCGCGGGTTGTCTCCGACGATCCCCTCGGAAATCGATCAGGCAAGGGCCCAGGGTGTGAGCAGGTACGAACAGGCGATCGCGCAGATCGCACGTCGCGCTGACACGCTCGAGAACGCCTGGCGCCAGTACGGCGGCTCCTGTTACAAGGGCCGAACCGCCGCAGGCCTCGACCGGGAGTGGTTTACGGTGTTCAACGACCGTTCGACGGCTGACATCATCGCCCCCGGCTGCAATCGATGGTTCGCGGACTTCCGGCGCCAGGCGAGCGAGGTGGCCGCCGGTGTCATCGCGGCGGAAGAGTTGGCGCGTCAGGCCGATGTCTACCCCGGGGTGCGCCGCGACCTGCGCCGGCGCTACCGCGTCGACTACCCCGGGTGGGAGCGGTAACTCTCGGGGCGGGACGGGCCTGCCCTGCTATGATCGCGCCGTGCGGATAGGCATCGACGCTCGAAAACTTCACGATTTCGGCATCGGGACCTACATCCGCAACCTGCTGCGGCAGCTCGCCCGCCTCGACCGTGAGTCCGAGTTCATCCTGATTTCCCGTTCGGAAGACCGCGCGACGCTCGCCTCGCTCGGTCCGAACTTCCGGCCGGTCGCGGAAACGGCCGGCAACTATTCGGTGACCGAACAACTGAAGATCCCGCTCGTCCTGAAGCGCGAGCGCGTGACGCTCTTTCACGCGCCGCACTACGTCCTGCCGCCGCTCGTCAGCTGCCGTTCGGTTGTCACGATCCACGACTGCATTCACCTCATGTTCCCGCAGTACCTGCCCGGACGGCTGGCGTATCGCTATGCCCAGACGTCGATCGGCCTGGCGTCGCGCCGGGCGACGCGGGTGCTCACTGTGTCGGAAAGCTCGAAGCGCGACATCCTGAAGTTCGTCGACATCCCCGCAAGCAAGATCGACGTGATCTACAACGCCTACGACGAGCGATTTGCCGTTGAGCCTCGCGAGGAAGACGTCGTCCGCGTGCGCGAGCGTTACCAGCTGCACGACGAGTTCGTGCTCTATGCCGGCAACGTCAAGCCGCACAAGAACCTCGAGCGGCTGATCGAGGCGTTCCAGCTCGTGCGCGCGCGCGGCATGGATCACCTCAAGCTCGTGCTGATCGGCGACGAGATCTCGAAATACGCCGCGCTCCGGCGCGCCGTCCATCATCACCAGCTCCACAAGTACGTCCGGTTCCTGGGCTACCTGCCGGAAGAGACGCTGGCCGTGATGTACCGGCTGGCTGGCGTGTTCGTGTTCCCCTCGCTGTACGAGGGCTTCGGACTGCCGCCGCTCGAGGCGATGGCGAGCGGCACGCCGGTGGTCACGTCAAATGTCTCCTCGCTGCCCGAGGTCGCGGGCGACGCCGCGGTGCTCGTCGATCCGTACGATCCCGCCGCCATCGCCGATGGCATCTACCGCGTGCTGACCGACGACAGGCTGAGGCGCGAGCTGCGGGCCAGGGGGCTGGCGCGCGCGCGGCAGTTCTCGTGGGAAGCTTCAGTCCGGCGCGTCCGGGAGATTTACGGCGAGGTGGCGGCGGCCCACGGAACAGCGCGTTCGCACTCGAATGCACACGAGGAAGCGCGTTTGTGAGCGCTCCGTCGCCCAGGGTCGCCCTCGTACATGATTGGCTGACGGGAATGCGCGGGGGCGAGCGGGCCCTCGAAGTGTTGTGCGAGCGTTTCCCGTCGGCCGAGCTCTTCACGCTCGTCCATGTGCGCGGGAGCGTGTCCCCGGTTATCGAGCGCCTGCCGATCCATACGTCGTTCGTCCAGCACCTGCCGCTGGTCTCGCGGTTCTATCGTCAGTACCTGCCGCTCTTTCCGAGCGCCGTGGAACAGTGGGACTTCAGAGGGTTCGACTTCGTCCTGAGCGTCAGCCACTGCTGCGTGAAGTCGGTCATCCGCCCGGCCACGGCGCGGCACCTCTGCTATTGCCTCACCCCGATGCGCTATGCCTGGGATCAGTTCGACGCGTATTTCGGGCCTGATCGGATTGGGCAGGTGCCCAGCCGCCTGATGCGGCCGGTCATGGCCCGGCTGGCGCACTGGGATCGCGCGACGTCCGCACGCGCGGACCGCTATGTGGCTATCTCTCATCATGTTGCGGGGAGGATCCGCCGATATTATAATCGCGAGGCTACCGTCGTGTATCCACCCGTCGACACGGCTTTCTATCAACCGGACAGTGTCACACCCGAGCGGTTCGCGCTGATTGTGTCGGCTCTGGTGCCCTACAAGCGCATCGAGCTCGCGATGGACGCCTGTGCCCTGGCGGGCATTCCCCTGCGCATCGTCGGGGACGGACCCGAGCGGGCGGCGCTCGAACGACGCTCGACCTCGAATTCGTGGTTCCTCGGCCACCTGACCGACGCCGAGGTCCGCGACCTGTATCGCCGGGCAGCTGTCGTCGTCCTGCCGGGCGAGGAGGATTTCGGCATCGTTCCGCTCGAGGCACAAGCCTGCGGGCGGCCGGTGGTCGCACTCGGCCTGGGCGGGGCTCGTGAGACGGTCGTCGACGGCGAGACCGGATTCCTGGTCGACGAACCGTCCGCGTCGGCTTTTGCCGATGCCATCGGCCGGGCGTCCACGTATCGGTTCGACCGGGTGGCCATCCGGCACCATGCCGAACGGTTCGGGCGCGCACGCTTCGGCGACGAAATGGAAGCGCTGGTGAAGTCTGAAGCTGGAACTGGAACGTCGGACGGCTGATGATCAGGCATAACCGGCTTCTCGTCGCGTTCTACATCATTTCCGACTCGCTGCTCGGCGTGTCCGCCTTCATCATTGCCTACGCGATTCGTTTCTATTCCGGCCTCATCCCGATCCGATACGGCCTCCCGCCGCTGCAGCAATACATCAACCTGCTGCCGTTCATCGCCGCGGTGGTACCGCTCGGTTTTCATCTCCAGGGCCTCTATCGCCTGCGCCGCGGCCGATCGCGCGTCGACGACTTTTTCCAGGTGTTCGTCGGCAGCATCCTCGCCGTGGTCTTCGGCATCGTGTCGACAATCTACACGCAGATCTACTTCGCCGGTCCGACGGCGCGGACGACCGGCGCCTTCCAGGTGTCACAGCCCGTCTGGCTGATCTTCCTGGTCCTGAACGTTTCGCTGACGTTTGCGACGCGCGAGTTGATGCGCGAAATCCTCGAGCGACGCTGGCGCGCGGGGATCGGCCTCAAGCGCATCCTGATTGCTGGCGCTGGCGACCTCGGCCGCCTCGTGGCCGACAAGATCCTCGAGCACCGCGAGCTCGGGTATCAGATTGTCGGCTTTGTCGACGACCGGGCCGCGGGCGATCACCTGGGCTACCGGGGGCTGCCGCTGCTCGGCACCCTCGAGGAGGCGGGCGAGATCACGTCGCGAGAGGCGGTCGACCACTTGTACGTCGCCCTGCCTCCCGACCAACACATGAAGATGCTCGAGCTGCTGGAGAGCACCAGCCGCGAAATGGTCGATGTCAAGGTGGTCCCGGACCTCCTCCAGGTGATCGCGCTGCGTGCGCGGCTCGAAGACCTCGATGGCGTCCCGATCATCAACGTCAACGACATCCCGCTGCAGGGCGTCAACAGCTTCATCAAGCGGATCATCGACATTGGCATCTCGGGCGCAGCGCTGGTGGTCCTCGCGATTCCGCTCGGCTTCATCAGCCTGGTCGTCAAGCTCACCTCTCAGGGCGTGGTGTTCTACCGGCAAGAGCGCATGGGGCTCGACGGCAAGTCGTTCACGATCGTGAAGTTCCGTTCGATGTACGACGATGCGGAGCGGGACACGGGCCCGGTGTGGGCCCAGGCGAGCGACCCGCGGGTGACGCCGGTCGGGCGGTTCCTGCGGCGCTCAAACCTCGACGAGCTGCCGCAGCTCTGGAACGTGCTGCGCGGCGACATGTCGATCGTCGGCCCGCGCCCGGAGCGGCCGCACTTCGTCGCGCAGTTC
This sequence comes from uncultured Acidobacteriota bacterium, assembly GCA_963825245.1. Classification (GTDB taxonomy): domain Bacteria; phylum Acidobacteriota; class Vicinamibacteria; order Vicinamibacterales; family CAVVIG01; genus CAVREM01. The sequence continues at coordinate 326,423 of CAWGSJ010000001.1, read as the reverse complement.
AAGCACAAGATCCCGCAGTACATGCTCCGCCACAAGGTGAAGGCGGGCCTCACCGGCTGGGCGCAGGTGAACGGCTGGCGCGGCAACACGCCGCTCGAGAAACGGATCGAGTACGACCTGTACTACATCGAAAACTGGTCGGTCCGCCTCGACCTGAAGATCATGTGGCTGACGCTCATCAAGGGATTCTTCCACAAGCATGCCTATTAATCGCCGGGACTCGAGGCTCGGGACTCGGGGCTCGATGCGTCCGACAGCGCTCCGAATCGCTCCGCGTCTGATCCCGAGTCCCGAGCCCCGAGCCCCGAGCCCCGATGAAACAACGCATCGTCATCACCGGCGCCGCCGGGTTCATCGGATCGCACCTTTCGGAAGCGCTCCTCGATCGCGGATACGAGGTCATCGGGATCGACAACCTGCTGACCGGCGACACCGCCAACATCGCGCACCTCGTCAACCGCGACTTCACGTTCATCAAGCACGACGTCACGAATTACATCTACGTCGAGGGACCCGTACATTTCGTCCTGCACTGGGCGAGCCCGGCCAGCCCGATTGATTACCTCGAACTGCCGATCCCGACGCTCAAGGTCGGCGCGCTGGGCACGCACAAGGCGCTTGGCCTCGCCAAGGCGAAGGGAGCGCGGTTCGTCCTGGCGTCCACCTCGGAGGTCTACGGCGATCCGCTCGAGCATCCGCAGAAGGAGTCGTACTGGGGCAACGTGAACCCGGTCGGGCCGCGCGGCGTGTACGACGAGGCGAAGCGGTTTGCCGAAGCGATGACGATGGCGTACCACCGCTATCACGGGGTGGACACGAAGATCGTCCGCATCTTCAACACCTATGGGCCGCGTATGCGGCTCAACGACGGCCGCGCCGTCCCGGCCTTCATGTCGCAGGCGCTCAGGAACGAGGACGTCACGGTGTTCGGCGACGGCACCCAGACCCGCAGCTTCACCTACATCAGCGACCTGGTCGACGGCATCATCCGCCTGATGCTCTCGAGCGAGAACGACCCGATCAACATCGGCAACCCCCGCGAGATGACGATCGAGGAGATCGCGCGCACCATCATCAAGATGACGGGCGCGAAGAGCAAGATCGTCTACAAGCCGCTTCCCACCGACGATCCCAAGGTCCGCCAGCCCGACATCACGCGCGCCCGGACGCTCCTCAAATGGGAGCCGAAGGTGGGGCTCGAAGAGGGACTGGTCAAGACGATCGAGTATTTCAGAACGAAGATCGTTCAGCAGTAGCCCGCTACGGCGTGGCGATTCCGGCGACCCGGTTCAAGGCCGCAAGAAACGTCCGCCAGGTGCTCCGCTGGCTGGCGAGAAGCTTGCGGCCGTCGGTCGTCAGCCGGTAGTACCGGCGTCGCCGCTGGCCGGCCTTCTCGACCCAGTGTCCTTCGATGAATCCTTTTGCTTCGAGGCGGTAGAGCGTCGGATAGAGCGACGCGATATGGAAGGAGATCGCGCCACGCGATCGCTCCTCGATCAGCTGGCCGATTTGATAGCCGTGGCGCTGCCGGTGCTCGAGCAGCGACAGGATCAGCACCTCGGTGCTGCCGCGCTTCAGCTCGCGCTCGAGCGCTGACGTGCCCATATATGGCGTCAAAATATATCATGACGTGCTGTCGTTCGACGTTCGCGGTTCGGACGTTCGGCGGCCATCGAACCTCGAACGATCACCGACGCCGTCGAACGACGAACGGCGACGATCCAGAAAGTCGTCCGTCGCGGATCATCAACGAACGAATCACGTAAATCCCCTTTCCATCGTTGTCGCGGTCACCCAGAACACTGATGCGTAGCAGGCGCCCGGAACCGACGATTCCACCCAGAAAAACGACTGGGGCGTCGCTTCTGCCGACGAGGTTCCGGAGCGGCACCCTCTTTGCGACTCGTACCGACCGGACGCTCTTTATGCCGCGATGGACACTCGCGCTCGCAGTCATGCTCGTCACTCATCTCTCGATCGGCGCCGTCAATGCCAGCCAGGCGCAGGCCGGCGCAGGCAGAAGGCCGCCGACTCCGCCGGCGGCGACGCCGAAATCAATCGCTGCCGGTGAAAAGGTGTTCCGCACCTACTGCCGCATGTGCCATGGCAACGATGCCAGGGGCGATGGGCCGCAGGCGCCACCCGGATCGCATCCGGCGAACCTCACCGATGACACGTGGAACCACGGCTCCACCGATGCCGAAATCCTCGAGGTGATTCGCACCGGCGTCGGGCCGAAGTTCGACATGAAAGGCTTTCGCAGCCGCCTCACCGACGAAGAAATGTGGGGTGTCATCCACTATCTGCGAAGCCTGCACGCGTCCCGCCCCCGCTGACGACCGCGGTATGGCGGCTCGTGCCACGAAAATGCTGGCCGCTGGCGTGGTCGCCGCAACACTGGGCTGCGACCGCAGCGTCGCGTCGCGTCCGGACGTCTTCTCACCTGCCCACCCGACGGCGGCGGCGGCGCTCGCCGACTTCTTCGGGGTGCGTTCCACAGCAGAGCAACCGTTCCCGTTTCCGCACAACACGCACGTGGCGAAGCGGGTGGGCTGCACCGAGTACTGCCATGAGGGCGTCGTCGAGGGGCCGATCGCGGGCCTTCCCAGCGTGAAGACGTGCATGGCATGCCACAGCCAGATCGCGACCGACCGCCCGTTGATTCGGCGGCTGGCTGCGCTCGAACAACAGGGCGTCGACCTCGCGTGGCAGCGCGTCTACGGCTACACGCCTTATGCGCACGTGCGGTTCAATCATGCGCCGCATGTGCGCGCGGCAGTCGACTGCGCCACCTGTCACGGCAACGTTGCCGAACAGACGACAGCTGAACGCGTCGTCGACTTGAGCATGGGCTTCTGCGTGAACTGCCATAGGGAGAAGCAGGCGTCACTCGATTGCCTGTCGTGCCACTACTAGGGCCGTGTCGACATGAAGGCATCTCATAAACCAACTGCGTCGCGAGCGAGCGCGCGAGCGAGCCACGCGAACGGAGCGCGCCGACGCAGCGGCGCGCGAGAGAGCGTGTCGGGGAGTCCGAGGGGCGAAGCCCCTCGGTCCTGATATGGATCGTCGAGCGTTCATCAAGCTCACGGCTATCGGCGGCGGGACGGCCACACTGGCGAGCTGCGGTCACCCTGAGCATCAGCTGATTCGTTTCATTCCGGACGAGGACCTGGTTCCGGGCGTCGCGCACTGGAAGCCGGGCATCTGCCCGGCCTGTCCAGCGGGATGCGGCTTGCACGTTCGTGTCATGGAAGCCGACGCCGAGGTCACGCGAATGAGCCAGGCGGGGGTCGTCCGGATGAACGTGGCGAAGAAGCTCGAGGGCAATCCGGCCTATCCGATCAATCGCGGCGGCCTCTGTCCGCGCGGACAGGCCTCCATTCAGATCACCTACCACCCCGATCGGATCGACGGCCCGCGGAAGCGGACCGGACCTCGCGGCAGCGGCCGGTTCGAACCGGTCGGCTGGGACGCAGCGATAGACGAGCTCGTGGCGCAGCTCGACGCGCTCGCTTCGGCCCGACAACAGCGCGCCCTCGCCTTCCTGACGACGCGACGGCCCGGTGTCCGGCACGACCTCGTCGCCCGGTTTCTACGGAGCTTTGGTGCGCCGCCACCCGTTGTCTTCGACGTGTTTTCCGACGATGTCCTGCGCCTGGCGAACCTTCGCAGCTTCGGCCGCGAGCAGCTCCCGACATTCGACCTGGCGCGATCGCGGTTCGTCATCGGCTTCGGTGCCGACTTCCTCGGCACGTGGAACTCGCCCGTGGCCCACACGCGGGCCTTCGGCCAGATGCGTCAGGGCCGGCCAGGTGTTCGTGGCCGATTCGTCCAGGTCGAACCGCGGATGTCGCAGACCGGCGCCAATGCCGACGAGTGGCTGCCGATCAGACCGGGCACTGAGGGAGTCCTCGCGTTAGGACTGGCTCACGTCATCATCGGCGAGCGGCTGCGCCCTCAGCTCATCGCTGGATCGGCCGGCGCACAGATCGCTGGCTGGCTCGAAGGCCTTCCGCAGTACGCGCCAACTGAGGTCGAGCGGATTACTGGCGTGCCAGCCGCGCGGGTCGAACGCCTCGCGCGCGAGCTCGCGCAATCGGAGCCGGCGGTCGCGATCATCGGGGGCGCCGCGTTGGCACACACCAACGGCCTGTTTCATGCGCTCGCGGTGAACGCGCTCAACGCGCTCGTCGACGCGGTCGAGCGGCCGGGCGGCGTCGCTTTCACACCCGCCGTCGAGCCGTTGCAGGCGCGTTCAATCCGGACGCTCCTCGACGAAGAGCCGCAAGTCGTCCTGGTCGACGGGGCCAACCCGGTTTTCGGGACGCCAGCCGCGTGGCGCGTGCGCGAGCGGCTCGAGCACGCTCCGTTCATCGTGAGCTTCGGAAGCTTCCTCGACGAAACCAGCATCCTGGCCGATCTCGTTCTGCCGGATCATTCGTTCCTCGAGTCCTGGATCGACGCCGCGCCGGAGTCCGGTTCGCACGTGGCCGTCAGGGGCATCGCACCGCCGGTGATGCGTCCACTGTTGCAGACGCGCGCGACACCAGACGTCCTGCTCGAAATCGCCCGCCGCCTGCAACGTCCGCTGACCGGCGATCTGCCATGGGAGACCTTCAGCGAGGCGCTTCAGACGGCGCTCAGCACCCGCCCCGGCGCGCCGCGGGGGAACGAAGCCGCCTGGGAGCGGGCACAGGAACAGGGCGGGTGGTGGAGCGAGGACGGGGACGCTTCGACGCCAGCGCGTCGGACGCGTCCCAACGCGCGCGCCGCTCCTCGCCCCGAAGCCGAGCGCTTCGTCGAGCCGAAAGGCGATGGCGATCCAGGCGACTTCCCGTTTGGTTTCCTCCCCTATCCGTCGCAGGCATTTCTGGATGGCTCGCTTGCCCACCTTCCATGGCTGCAGGAGCTGCCCGATCCGTTGACCAGCGCGATGTGGAGCAGCTGGGTGGAGATCAACACCAGCGCCGCGCGGCGGCTGGGCGTCGCACAGGGTGATGTCGTCGAGGTCGCATCGCGTCACGGATCGCTTCGCGCCCCGGCGCTGCTGTCGCCCGGAATCGCTCCTGATCTGGTGGCCATGCCGGTGGGCCAGGGTCACACGTCGTTCACTCGGGTCGCCACCGGCCGCGGCGTGAACCCGATCGCGCTGCTGGCACCGATGACCGAGGCCGCCACCGGAACGCTGGCGTGGGCTGCCACGCGCGTCCGTATCACGCGCGTGGCCGATCAGGATGGCCGATTGATTCTGTTCGCGGGCGAGTCGCGCGAACACCCGGAAGGCGGCCGCTGAATCAGGGGGTTGGCAAATGACGGCGCGATGGGGCATGGCGGTTGATTTGGATCGGTGCACGGGCTGTGGGGCGTGCGTGGTCGCCTGTCACGCCGAGAACAACATCCCGACCGCCGGGGCGGAACAGGCGGCACGCGGACGAGCGATCCACTGGATGCGGGTCGAGCGCTACTGGGATGGCGAGTTCCCCGACGCTCGGCTGAAGTTCAGGCCGGTCATGTGCCAGCAGTGTGATGAGGCGCCGTGCGAGCCCGTGTGCCCGACCTATGCGAGCCATCACACCGCCGAGGGTCTGAACGCCCAGGTCTACAACCGCTGCATCGGCACGCGCTACTGCGCAAACGCCTGTCCCTACAACGTGCGCTTCTTCGAGTTCGTCAATCCCGCGTGGGACAAGCCGCTGCACCTCCAGCTCAACCCCGACGTGTCTGTGCGCAGCGTGGGCGTGATGGAAAAGTGCACGTTCTGCGTCCAGCGCATCAAGGCGGCGCAACTGAAGGCCAGGGCCGGTGGCGGCGAGGTTGGCGACGGCACGATCCAGCCGGCGTGTGCCCAGTCGTGCCCGGCGACAGCGCTCGTATTCGGTGATCTCAACGATCCAGAGAGCGCGGTGTCGCGCCTCACGCGCTCTGGACGGGGCTCGAAGCTGCTCGAAGAACTCGGAACGCAACCGAAGGTCACCTACCTCGCCAGGCAGACGCCATGAACGACGACTTGCTCCGGCCCGTGCTGAGCACCTCGTGGCGGTTCGTCGTGCTCGTCCTGACCCTCGGCGCAGTCGTGGCGACGGGCGCGGGTGCATGGTTGTACCAGGTCTATTACGGGATCGGCGTGGCGGGCATCCGCTGGCCGGTGTTCTGGGCGTTCTACATCACCAACTTCGTCTTCTGGATCGGCATCAGTCATGCGGGGACGCTCGTCTCGGCGATCCTGCGGCTCGTCAACGCACGATGGCGCGGGCCGGTGACGCGCTGCGCGGAGGCCATCACGGTGTTCGCCCTCATGATCGGCGCGCTGTTTCCGATCATCCACCTCGGCCGGCCGTGGCTCTTTTTCTGGCTCGTGCCGTATCCGAGCGAGCGGATGATCTGGCCGAACTTCAAATCGCCGCTGGTCTGGGACTTCTTCGCTATCAACACCTATCTGATCGGCAGCCTGCTGTTCATGCTGATGCCGATGATCCCCGACTTCGCGCTGCTCCGAGACAAGACTGCCGGACTCCGACGGAAGATTTACACGGCACTGGCGCTCGGGTGGCAAGGCACGCCAACGCAGTGGCATCGCCTCGAATCCTCGATGACGATCATGGCCGTCGCGATTATCCCGGTGGCCGTTTCGGTCCATACCATCGTCTCGTTCGACTTTTCGATGGTTCCGGTGCCGATGTGGCACTCGACGATTTTTGGCCCCTACTTCGTGGCGGGCGCGATCTTCAGCGGGATCGCGGCGCTGATCCTCGTCATGGCGGCGCTGCGCAAGTATCTTCACCTCGAGGCGTATCTGCTGCCCCTGCATTTCGACAATCTGGGCAAGTTGCTGCTGATGATGAGCCTCCTCTGGGGTTACTTCGTCTTTGCCGAGCGCCTCACCACCTGGTACGGCAACCATCCGTCCGAAATGGCGGTCTTCTGGGCGACCCAGCGCGGTCGCTATGCGCCCCTCTACTGGACGATGGTCACCTGCAATCTCGTGATTCCGGTGACCATTCTCTCCTTTGGCAGGCTGCGGACGATCGTTGGCTGCGCGATCACGGCGCTCTCGGTGTTGATCGGCATGTGGATCGAGCGGTTCCTGATCATCGTGCCCTCCCTCGGCCACAAGTACCTGCCCTATAGCTGGGGCACGTATCAGCCGCGGCCGGTGGAAGTGATCATCACTGTGTCGACATTTGCAGCGATGATCCTCCTGTACGTTACTCTTCTCGAAATTTGCACCGGTGATCTCGATCTGGGAGCTGCGGGCAGCAGAACGTCGTCCATGAAGGCGCTCTACAACCTGTATCCCGATGCGGCCGCGGCGCAAGATGCCGTCGACCGCCTGCGCGCTGCCGGCGTAGCCGATCGCGACATCCTCTTCAGGTCCAGCGAGCCTCTCCCTGGCTGTGAGTTCGGAATGCGCGACACCAGCACCTGGCTGCCGTGGATCAGCGCTGGCGGCGGCGCGGTGGGGCTTGGTGCGGGCACGTGGCTGCCGCTGGCCACCGCGCAGGCCTGGCCGATCCAGACAGGCGGCATTCCGGTCGTGGCCTGGTGGCCCAATCTCATCATCATGTTCGAGCTGACGATGCTGGGAGCCATGGTCGCGACCGCCGCCGGGCTGATCGTCACAGCGGGCCTGGTCGCGCGAAGTACATCGATCGACGAACCGGCGGTGGCAAACGGCTTGATCCTCGTCGGCGTCATGAATCCACCGGCGCTCACACACCTCGATAAAGCGCTGGATCCTGACGGCGTGGGTCGGGTAAAGACGGTGAGCTAGTGGCCCGTCCACGCTGAACGAGGACCAGATCGCGGAGCGCGGCGCCCGCGAGGTGGTCCTTGATCAGCGTGGACAGGCCACTAGGGTCCAGAGCTGCGATAAGCTACGCGGCATGCGGCAAGCCGGCCGATGGATCGGGACGGCGGTGGCGGTGTGCGTGGCCGCGGTTGCCAGTAGCGCGGCGCAGACGGTTCCGCCGCCGGTGATCGACATGCACATGCACGCCATGCGCGCGGACGATCAGGGACCGCCGCCGCTCGGCTTGTGTCCCGGAGACGCTTTTCCACCACCCGAGCCTGACCGCCCATGGGCCGACACGTTCATGGGGTGGATGAAGAAGCCACCGTGCGCCAGCCCGATCTGGTCGCCGATAACCGACCGCGAGCTCATGGATCGAACCTTCGCGGTCATGAAACGACGCAACGTGTTCGGGGTCGTGAGCGGAGTGCGCCTCGACGATTGGCGGAAGGCCGCGCCCGCACGGGTCATCCCTTCGCTCGATCTGAACTTCGATCCACCGGTCCGGACAGTGGCAGAGGTCCGCAACGCCTTCACCAGCGGCGCTTACCGCGCGTTGGGAGAAGTCGCCATCCAGTACCAAGGCGCCGAGCCGGGCGACGCGCGATTCGAGCCGTACCTCGCGGTCGCCGAGGAACTGGACGTCCCGGTTTCCATCCACGTGGGAACCGGCCCGCCCGGCGCCCCCTATCTCGGGTTTCCGAACTATCGCGGCCGGCTGCACAGCCCGCTGCTCATCGAGGAAGCTCTCGTCCGCCACCCCAGGCTTCGCGTCTCGCTGATGCACGCGGGATGGCCGATGCTCGACGATCTGCTCGCGACGATGTGGAGCCACCCGCAGCTTTACGTAGACCTCGGCGCAATTGGTTTCGCGCTGCCCACCGCCGGCTTCCACTCCTACCTGCAGCGCATCGTCGAAGCCGGCTTTGGCAAGCGGGTGATGTTCGGATCGGATCAGATGGTCTGGCCGGAAACGATCGAGGTCGTCATCGACCGCATCGAGAAGGCGGCATTTCTGACCGCCGACCAGAAGCGCGACATTCTCTACAACAACGCCGCGCGGTTCCTCAGGTTGAGTCCGCAGGAGATCGCCCGGCATCACGGGCGCTGACGGGCTCCGCGGCCGTTCGACGTTCGCACGTTCATCGGTCTCCGACGAACCCCGAACGATCAGCGAAGGAGTGCGAACGACGAACGACCAGATTTATCGGTTAGTCGTGGGTTTCCTGAGGCTACCGTAAATGAGTTCTTCAGTGAACTCGACGCACTTGAATTCGAGCCGCTGGGCGCCCGGCTCCACCCGCCGATAGAGCGGCATGCTGATCTTCCACGGCCGGGTGAACACCTTCGGATCTTCGATCGTGGCCTCGTACTGAAGGTGGTACGGGGAACTGGGCGTATACCGCTCCACGACCTTCAGCGCGTCGCTGTGGAAATTGCCGGCGCGATCGAACCAGGTTTGGCCGTTGAAGCCGGTCACCTCGATGACGAGGGTGTCGCCTTCCCAGTGGCCGTTCGACCATCCCATCCAGAAGTCGTTCGGCGGCTCGCGGTGGTTCTCCATGTTGATCAACCGGCTGGCGTCGGCGAACTCGTACGAGAACAGCAGCAGGTTCGTGCTCTGGACGATCTGGAACGGGAACGGCAGGTAGGTCGCCCGCGGCACGCCCGGCAGGAAGCAGCGCAGTTCGGGATCGCCGACGGCGAAGTCGAACGGGTCGACGGTCATCCGCTTTTCGTAGTTCTCTTTCTTCTTCGCCAGCGCCCAGGCCTGGTAAGGGATCTCGTTGCCCTCGACGACGCTGCGCCCGGCCGGGACGGCGCCCCAGGCGCCCAGTGCCAGGACCGGCGCGGGCTGCGCCGAATGATCCTGGATGTCCCAGTGCGCCGTGTTGATCGCCTGCCATAGCCCGTTCAGGTCGGGCTGCTTGGTCCCGGGCAGCCGCGGCGCCTGGTAGGGGCGATTCTGGGCCGAGACGATTCCCGAGCACGCCGCGATCGCTATCGCGGCCGCAACGGCCAACCGGCGCGACATCATCTCCCCTGCTTCTTCGCCTCTTCGGCTTCCGCCTCGAGCACGCGCGCGCCCTTCAGCAGGTGCACCATCCCATAGTTGCCTTCGTGGCAGGCATACTCGAAGATCGGGCCCTCGTCGCGCTGCCACGGCACCTGCCCCGTCCACGCCCGCGTCCACGTCGTCGGATCTTTCACGGTGAATTCGTAGCTGAGCGTGTTGGCGTCGGTCAGCGTGAAGCGTTCGATCACGGTACGGTTCGGTCCCGAACCCTCGTAGTTGGATTCGGGATGGAAGTTCGTCGTCTCGACGACGAGCGTATTGCCTTCCCATCGACCGCGCGAGTCGCCGAGCCACGGGCCGGATGGACTGCCCGAGGTGCGGCCTGCCGTCGAGCGGGATGATCCGGACCTCGTGAATCTGCTCCTGCAGCATCGCGACGTAGCCGGGTGCCTGCACGATCTGGTTGTTGTTGTTGTAGCCGCTCGAGCGGACGGGCACAGGACGATAAACGAGGCAGCGCTCGTTGAGCGCCCGGTCCGCCCACGAGTCGTAGCCGCGACGGGCCAAGGTCTGGCGGCGCTTCTGGCCTTCGGGCGTGTACGGCGGCAAGCGTCCGTCAGCCGGATCGACAATCAGCGAGGTGCGGCCGACAGACCCGCCGCGATCCCACCAGAACGAGTTGTACGCGACCTCGACGTCCTGCGCCGGATCGTCGAGCCGGCGATCGCCGCGCCGTGCTTCCTCTTCGTTCAGCCGCGCCACTTCCTCGGGGGTCAGCGTCGCGCGGTCCTTGAACTGAGCGGGCCGCTCCAGCGGCGTGATCGTGCCGAAGTTCCAGATACCCTGCAGGTCGGGATCACCCCAGGGCGTTTTGGGAGCTTTAGACGGCTTCACGGAGGACGAGGTCCGCGCCTGGCCCTCAGCGTCGCTGGGACGAGGCCGGCCAGGATGATCGAGATGGTCAGGGCCTTGCCGAAGCGCGCGGCGATCGACAGGGAGTTCGCCATGGTGCAACCCTCCAGGCATCGAGTGGCCTGCATGATACCGCGCCGAGGGCCCGGCCGGCCCGCCTTTACGACGGCTGCGGCCGGCCGAAGCGTTCTGCGGAGCGGGCCTTGAGCCGCGCGGCCACTTCCTCGCGATTCCGCGGCTCGGCCGAGGTCACGAGCGAGTCGATCAGCCGCCGGGCGACCGCCGACACCTCTTCGATCGCCTCGTTGAACGCGTCCTCGTTCGACTTCGACGGCCTCGTTGAATCCGCTCAGCTTACGGACGAACTGCAGCGAGGCCGCCTTGATCTCCTCATCGGTCGCCGGTGGATCGAAGTTGAACAGGGTCTTGATGTTTCGACACATCAGAAACTCCCGGAACGTGTTCTACGAACTGGCAACACGAAGACTCGAAGACACGAAGAACTTGACCGGTTTGCTTCGCGTCTTCGCGTCTTCGTGGTCGCAGGCGCTCTACCGTGTCAGCTTGCGGTATTTGATCCGGTGCGGCTGATCGGCCTCAGCGCCCAGCCGGCGCTTCCGATCGGCTTCGTAGTCCTGATAGTTGCCTTCGAACCACACGACCTCGCTGTCGCCTTCGAAGGCCAGCATGTGCGTCGCGATCCGATCGAGGAACCAGCGGTCGTGGCTGATCACGCACGGCGCAGCCGGCGAAATTCAGCAGCGCTTCTTCCAGCGCGCGCAGCGTGTCGACGTCGAGGTCGTTGGTCGGCTCGTCGAGCAGCAGCAGGTTGCTGCCCTTCTTGAGCAGCTTCGCGAGATGGACGCGATTGCGCTCGCCGCCCGACAGCGTGCCGACCTTCCGCTGCTGCGCCGACCCCTTGAAGTTGAACCACGACACGTAGGCGCGCGATGCGATCTTGCGCTTGCCGAGCTCGATCTCGTCGTGGCCGCCTGAAATCTCCTCCCAGACCGTCTTGTTCGCGATCGAGCGCCTCGCGGCTCTGATCGACGTAGCCGATCTGCACCGTCTCGCCGATCTTCAGCGTGCCGGCGTCCGGCTGCTCCTGCCCGGTGATCATCCGGAACAGCGTCGTCTTGCCGGCCCCGTTCGGACCGATCACGCCGACGATGCCGCCGCGCGGCAGCGTGAAGTTCAGGTCCTCGATCAGCAGGTTGTCGCCGTAGCCCTTGCGGAGGTGCCGCGCCTCGACGACGACGTCGCCGAGCCGTGGACCGGGAGCGATGTAGATCTCCGCCGTCTCGATTTTCTGCGCGGTCTCTTCGCGCAGGAGCTCTTCGTACGCGTTCAGGCGCGCCTTGCCCTTGGCCTGCCGCGCGCGCGGCGACATCCGGATCCATTCCAGCTCGCGCTCGAGCGTCCGCTGCCGCCGCGTCTCGGCCTTCTCCTCCAGCTGCAGCCGTTGCTGCTTCTGCTCGAGCCACGACGAGTAGTTCCCTTCCCAGGGAATCCCGCGGCCGCGATCGAGCTCGAGGATCCAGCCGGCGACGTTGTCGAGGAAGTATCGATCGTGCGTCACCGCGACGACGGTGCCCGGATAGTCCTTGAGGAACCGCTCGAGCCACGCCACCGACTCGGCGTCGAGATGGTTCGTCGGCTCGTCGAGCAGCAGCAGGTCGGGCGACTGCAGCAGCAGCCGGCAGAGCGCGACGCGGCGCCGCTCGCCGCCCGACAGCGTCTTCACGTCGGCATCCGGCGGCGGCAGCCGGAGCGCGTCCATCGCCAGCTCGAGCCGCGAGTCGAGGTCCCAGGCGTTCGAGGCGTCGATCTTGTCCTGGATCTTCGCCTGCTCCTCGAGCACCTTCTCCATCTCGTCCGGCGACAGGTCTTCGCCGAGCTTCGCGTTTACCTCGTCGTAGCGCGTCAGCAGCGCCTTGATCGGCGCCACGCCTTCCTCGACGTTCCCGAGCACCGTCTTCGACGGATCGAGCCGCGGCTCCTGCTGCAGGAACCCGATGCTGATCCCGTCGGCCGGAAACGCTTCGCCGGTGAAGGTGGTGTCCTCGCCCGCCATGATGCGGAGCAGCGAGCTCTTGCCCGCGCCGTTCAGCCCGAGCACGCCGATCTTCGCGCCGAAGTAGAACGAGAGCCAGATGTCCTCGAGAACCCGGGTGTCGGGCTGATGGACCTTCCCCAGCCCTTTCATGGTGTAGATGAACTGCGGCATAGGTGAAGCGTGAAATTATGAATTCAGATTTAGGATTTCAGGATTGTAAGATTCGGCGAATCCGGAACGTCGAGCCGACTACGGAATATCGAATCTCAAATTCTTAATTCTGAATTCCTGAAATTCCATGCTTCGGCGAAGGATCCTTCACATCGACATGGACGCCTTTTACGCGTCGGTCGAGCAGCGCGACAACCCGTCGCTGCGCGGCAAACCGGTGGCGGTCGGCGGGAGTCCCGAGCGACGCGGTGTGGTCGCCGCGGCGAGCTACGAGGCGCGCGCCTTCGGCGTCCACTCCGCGATGTCGATGGCCAGGGCGGTCCGGCTGTGCCCGGCGCTCGTCATCGTGCCGCCCGACTTCGCGCGCTACAAGGCCGCGTCGAACGCGGTGTTCTCGATCTTCCGGGAGGTGACGCCGCTCGTCGAGCCGCTGTCGCTCGACGAGGCCTACCTCGACGTCACCGAGAACGCGTGGCGCGAGCCGCTGGCGACGCCGGTCGCCCGCCGCCTGAAGGAGCGCATCCGCGCCGAAACCGGGCTGACGGCCTCGGCAGGCGTCGCGCCGAACAAGTTCCTCGCGAAGATCGCGTCCGGCTGGAAGAAGCCGGACGGGCTGACGGTCATCAGCCCCGAGCGCGTCGAACCGTTCCTGCAGCGCCTGCCGGTCGATGCGTTGTGGGGCGTCGGCCCGGTGACGGCGCGCAAGCTGCGTGCGCGCGGCATCGAACGGCTGGTCGATGTCCGCACCGTGGATCCCCAGGAGCTCCAGGAAACCGTCGGCAGCCTTGCCGACTGGCTGCAGCAGCTGGCGCACGGCATCGACGAGCGTCCGGTCGTGCCGAACCGCGAGACGAAGTCGTCGGGATCGGAAAGCACATATGCGAAGGACCTGACCGATCTGGATGAGATGCGCGACGAGATCCGCGAGATGGCCGGCACAGGCGGCAGCCTGGCTGGCGCGCAGGTCGCTCCTGGCGCGGACGGTGACCATCAAGGTCCGGTATTCGGATTTCACGACCGTCACGCGCAGCCATTCGGCGACGGCAACCCGCGATACGGCGGGAATCGTCCAGAGGGCGGTAGAATTGCTCGACCGCACCGAGGCGCCCGCGGCGCGCCGTGCGGCTCCTCGGCGTCAGCGTGCACAATCTGTGTTCGGATGGCGATCTGGTACCGGGGGACTGGTTGCCATTCGGTATCGAGTCCGCCTGAAGGCGGATACGACGTTCGTAATATCAGGTCCGCCTGAAGGCGGACACGACGCTCGTAGCGTCCGGCTTCAGCCGGACCGTAGGACGTAATGCTCAAAGGGACTCGCGACGGAATTCTCAAGCGGATTCAGCCGACCAGCATCCACGGACAGGTGTCGTGGGACGTGTTCTTCACCGACCTGGACGATCCGGAGGGCCAGCTGCACGCGGCGCGGCTCGGGCCTGAAGCCGTCGCGCAGAACCTCGAGCCCGGCGACCGCATCCAGGTCGAATACCTGGTCGGCGTGGCCGTCAAGGTCACGCGCGTCGTGCCGACGGTCTGAAAGTCGAGGCTCGGCGACTCGAGTCTCGAGAATTATCTCGCTTCGATCCGGATGTTGCGCAGCTCGATGCGCTCGTTCGGCGTCTCGCCGGTCCGCGGCACGTTCTCGATGGCCTCGACGACGGCGATCCCGTCAACGACACGTCCGAACGCCGTGTAGACACCGTCGAGCGCGGTCGACGCGCCGGTGCAGATGAAGAACGACGTCTGGGCGCTGGAAGGATCGTCGCCTCGCGCCATCGACACGATCCCTTTCACGTGCTTGGTGTCGTTGAACTCCGGCTGCAGGTTCCTCACCAGCTTCTGCTGCCGCTCGCTGAGCGGCGATGCCTTCGTGTTGAGCGCACCGGTCTGGATGACGAAGCCCGGTGCGACCCGGTGAAACGCCATGCCGGCGTAGACGCCGGCATCCGCCAGCCGCATGAACTGCCGGACGGTGCTCCGGCGCCTTGTCCGGGAAGAACTCGATGGTGATCGCACCCAGGCTGGTGTCGAGGACCGCGCGGTAGGCAGCCAGCGCCGCCGCCGACTCCGTGACGAACCGCTCCGCCGGCTTGTCGCGGATCGTCACGCGCTTGATCTCGACGCGATCGGTCGCAACGCCGGACCCATCGACCGGCGTTTCCGAGATCTTCTGCAAGCACATCCATCCCGTCGAACACCTGGCCGAACACCGTGTATTGACCGCCGAGCGTCGGCTGGTCGGCGAGGACGACGAAGAACTGCGCGCCGGCGCTGTCCGGCCGGCCCGGAACGAGCACCGCCGCCACTGACCCGCGCGTCATCTTCTCCGCGCGCGCCTCGGCCTTGACCGCGTTCTGGCCGCCGGTCCCGTACAGGCTGCGCTTCGCCGGATCCTTCGAAATCGGATCGCCGCCCTGCACCATCCCGTACTTCACAACCCGATGGAACGTCGTCCCCTCGTACGCGCCGTCCTGCGCGAGCTTCGTGAAATACGCGACGTGATTGGGCGCAACGTCTGGCGTGAGATCGATGATGAACGTGCCGAGAGACGTCTCGACGACAGCCTGCTTGGGGGCATTCTGCGCTGACCAGCCGCGCCACGAACGCACGCAAAGGCAACCACGAAGACACGAAGACTCGAAGAAAACCATCTGTCTGTTCTTCGCGCCTTCGAGTCTTCGTGGTTGCATTTCGCTCAGCCCTCCATGGTCCTTGCCGCGTGGCGGATGTAGTGCAGTCCCGAGATCGAGTGTGATCGCGAGCGACGCGTAGATGCAGACCGTCGACGAACAGCGAATGATAGCCGAGGTAGTTGAAGAACATCGCGATCACCGCCGTGACGATGTAGGTGGCGGTCGCAATCTTGCCGTAGATCGACGGCCGGAACGTGCGCGGACCGATCGCCAGATTGACGATCGCCACGGTCAGCACGATGACGACGTCGCGGCTGATGATGAGGACCGTCAGCCAGATCGGCAGGCGGTTCGCGAGGCCGAGGCCCGGGGATGGTGAGGACGACGAAGGTCGTGACGAGGAGCAGCTTGTCGGCCATCGGGTCGAGCCACGCGCCGAGGCTCGTCCTCTGGCCGCTCCAGCGCGCGAGCAGGCCGTCGAGCGCATCGGTCAGGCCCGCGATCGCGAACGACGACCAGCGCCCACCCGAGATAGCCATAGACGACGAGGATGACGAATGCGGGAATCAGCACCACGCGAAGCAGCGTGAGCTGGTTCGCGGGCGTCATGGCGGTCATCGACGCGCGGGCGAGCCGGCGCCGAGCGACGTCATCGCGCGCAGCCGCTCGACCGTCTGCACGGCCTCCGCGCCGGTAACGCGGCGCGACGGCTGGAAGCTCTCGTCGGCGTTCTTCTCGAGCACGCCCGACGCCACCGCCACCGACGCCGGCTGATACGCCAGGTGGCCGGTCGGCACGTCGGCGAAGCGGATCGCCGGCGGCGCGCCAGTCGCGGATACGCTCTTGCGGCGCGAGGTCCGCAAGCAGCCGCGCGACGGTCTCCGCCAGCTCGGCGCGATCGACGACCTCGCGCGGCTGGAACGTGTGATTCTCGAAGGCCTGCATCGACGCCCGCGCGCACCACCGTCATGATCCAGGTGCCTGCCCAGTGGCTGCGCAGATCCGTGACGACGACCGCGTCGCGCGACTGGCCGAGCACCGGCCCGAGGCGGACGCCGATGAGCGCCGCCAGATCGCCGCGCGTGACCTGCGGCGCGTCCGGGATGGCCCGGTACTCGTCGGGCGAGCTTCGCCAGCTCGATCCGCTCGCGCAGCGCGTCGCGGCGCCGCGTCAGGTCCACGCTCGACTCGATCGCCAGCGCCTCTTCGTACAAGCGCAGCGCCTCGGCGACGTCGTCACGAGCCTCGAAGATTCGCGCCATCTGCCCGAGCGAGACGGCATCCGAAGGATCGAGCTCGACGGCGCGCCGAAGGTGTTCGAGCGCGGCGTCGGTCTCGCCGCGCCCGGCCTCGACCAGCCCCAGTTCCCGATAGAGGAACGGACTGTCGGGGGACGCGCCGATCGCGGCGCGATAGAGCTGGACCGCCTCGTCGCTCCGCCCCGCCTTCGCCGCCTGCCGCGCGGCGGCCAGATCGCGCTCGAGCGACTGGAACCTCAGGACCTCGACGCGGCGCCGGACGTCGTTCAGCCCGGGTTGGCGTTGTCAACGCCCGTTCGAACGCGGCGATGGCATCCGCCTCGCGGTGCAGCGCGAGCAGCGTCTCGCCGCGGCCTACCAGCGCCGAGACATAATCGGCGCGGACGGCGAGCGCCTGGTCGAAATATCCCAGCGCGGCGTGGGGCTCGTCGCGGGCCAGTTCGACGTAGCCGCGGCCGGCCATCGACGGATAGAAGTCTGGCGACCGGAGCGCCAGCCCGAATTCCTGGTCGGCATTCCGAAGGTCACCCGCCTGCAGGAAGCGCCACCCGCGGTCGTGGCTCCACGCCGCCAGCGTCGACGACAGCTCCGCCGGGACGTCGGGAGCGATGAATTGCGGGAAGCGAGGAGAGGCGACCATCGGAGGCTGGACGACTTTCGCCGCGCATGCCGCCGAAAGGATCAGCACGCCGATGACGAAGGGCAGACGCCAGGAACGCACGGATCTATTTTACAGGCCGAGTGAAGCCAGGACTCGCCGCGGGACGTCGGCCACGATCGATATCCGTCCATCCCGCGCTTCGTGGACGAGCACGCGGGCATGCCGGTAAATGCGCGCGATTCGCTCGCGGTCGGCCGGGTTGGCCGCATCGAGCACGATGGTCATCCGGCGCACGTCGAGTGCGAGGCGCGACGCAATCGTCTCGACGAGCTCAACCAAGCCCTCCCGCGTCAGCGCCGAAATGCAGAGCGCATCCGGCTCGGCCTCCTGGAGCCGGCGCCGCTCCTCTGCCGTCATCTGGTCGCATTTGTTGTAGACCGCCAGCAGCGGGACATCGGTGGCGCCAACCTCTTCGAGCACCTGCCCGACGGCCGCGATTCGACGATCGCGGTCGCTCGCCGCGGCGTCGATCACATGCAGCACCAGGTCGGCCTCGGCGACTTCCTCGAGCGTCGCGCGAAACGCCGCCACCAGGGCGTGCGGAAGCCGATCGATGAACCCGACCGTGTCCGACACCAGCAGCTCGCGGCTGTCCGGCAGCCGCACCTGCCGCACGAGCGGGTCGAGCGTGACGAACAGCGCGTCGGACACCTCCGCCCCTGCCCGCGTCAGCACGTTGAACAACGTCGTCTTGCCGGCGTTCGTGTAGCCGACCAGCGCCACGGTCGGGACGGAGGCTTTCTGCCGCCGTTCACGCAGCTGGGACCGCCGCTGCCGCACGCGCTCGAGCTCGGCGTTCACGGCGTGGATGCGCGTGCGAATCCGGCGGCGATCGGTCTCGAGCTTCGTTTCACCGGGGCCTCGTGTCCCGATGCCGCCGCCGAGCCTCGACAGCGCGGCGCCGGCGCCAACCAGGCGAGGCAGCAGGTACTTCAGCTGGGCGAGCTCGACCTGCAGCTTGCCTTCTCGCGTCCGCGCGCGACGCGCGAAGATGTCGAGAATGAGCTGCGTGCGGTCGACGATCTTGCGGCCGACTTTTTCCTCGATGTGGCGGAGCTGGGCGGGCGTGAGCTCGTTGTCGAACACGACGAGATCAGCGTCGGTCTCCGCGCAGGATGCGGCGAGGGTCTCGATCTTGCCGGCGCCGAGGAACGTCGAGGGATCCGGCTTGGGCCGCTCCTGCAGCATCCGCAGCACCACGTGCGCGCCGGCGGCCTGCGCCAGGCCGCCGAGCTCTTCGAGCGATCGCTCCGCGTCGAGCCGGCGGGCGCGGCCGGCAATCAACCCGACCAGTGCCGCGCGTTCGTTCCGCGGCGTGCGGCGCTAGAGGCCGAGGCATGCCTGAATGCTTTCCCAGGGGATGGCGCCCTGTCGAATGACACGCGGCGTCGCGTCGGTCACGTCGATGATCGTCGACGGTGGTCCGCCGGGCGCGACACCCGCATCCAGGAGCACGTCGAGGCCGGCGCCAAGCGAGGCTGCGACGGTCTCCGGATCGTTGGTGGCCGGCTGGCCGCTCTTGTTCGCGCTCGTCGCGGTCAGCGGCGTGCCGCATGCCACGCACAGCGCGCGAGCGACCGCGTGCGCCGGCACGCGCACGCCGACGCGGCCCGTTCCGCCGGTCACGTCAACTGGCAGCCGCTCCGGCGCCTGCATGAGCATCGTCAATGGGCCGGGCCAGAAACGGACTGCCAGGAGGCGAGCCAGCATCGGCAGCACACCGAGCGTGGCCGCGATCTGGCCGACGTCAGCCGCCACGAGCGGGACCGCCCGATCGGCGGGCCGCCCCTTGAGCCGGCGGATCGCGGCGAGCGCTCCCGCGTTGAATGGGTCCACGGCGAGTCCATAGAGGGTATCGGTCGGCAGGGCGACGATACCGCCTGCCCGGATGGCGCGCGCCGCCTCTTCGATGGCGCCCCGGGCGGGAACGATCGGATCGATCGACAGTCGCGTCAAGCGTGTCAGGCGTCCTCAATCGCGGGCGCGGTCACCGGGGCCTTCTCCACCATCACCCGCCTGACAACGGCGGCCAGAACGGCGAGCACGATCACATCCAGCACGAACACGCCGCGCATCGTCGTCGCGCCGAGCGATCCGGCCACCACTGGACTGACCGCCAATCCCGTCAAGGCCGCGCTCGACAACACACCGAAACCGGTGCCGTGCGCGCCGGATGGAATCACCGAGCCGGCCGCCGTGTAAGCGGCCGTGCTGGCGGTGCCGATCGCGTATCCGAAGAGTGCGATTGCGGCCATCATCAGCCATAAACCTCCCCCGACCCCGAGCATCGCCGCGCCGGCTCCCGCCCCTGCTGCCGCGACGCTGATCACGACCCTGGCCGAGAACTGCTTCAACAGGCGGCCGCAGAAATGATGCCCGAGCGACCCGGCAAGCGCCGTCACCGAAAACAGCAGGCCGGCCGCAACCGGCACGGGCGGCCGGGTGATCCCGATCTGTTCGAGATACAGCGGAAGAATCGGACCGACGCTGCGGTCGACGAACTGGATGCCGAAGATCACTCCGAGCAGGACCAGGAAGTTCTCGAACGCCAGCACCGAGCGGAAACTGATGCGCGCCGGCGCAGCGTCCGGAGACTCGTGGGGCTCGGGGCGCTTCTCCTCGTAGAGCAGCAGCACCAGGAGCAAGGCGATCGTATACAGCCCGGCGGTGACGAGAAACGCCCGACGCAAGCCGACCGCGCCGGCCAGCAGTCCACCGATCACCGGGCCGACCGCCGGTCCGAGCCGCTGGGCAGTTTGCACGGTGCCGATCGCCGCGGCCATCCGATCGCGCGGCGCCGACTCCGCGGCCATCGACAGCGTCAGTCCGCCGTACCCGGTGAGAAACCCCAGCGCGGCCCGGAGCGCGAACACGTGCCAGGGCCTCGTCACCGCCGCCATCAACCCCATCACGACGGCGCAGCTCACCAGTGAGCGCGCCACCATGATCCGGCGCCCGTAGCGATCGGCCAGCCGTCCCCAGAAGGGCGACATCAACGCAGTCAACGCCGGCGTCACGCCGAGGATCGCCCCGGTCCACAAGGCGATCTCGCCGACGTCGGTCACGCCAAGCTGCCGGATGAAGAACGGGAGGAACGGCATCACCAGCGTGAAGCCAGTGAAGCCGATGAACGAGGCGGCGGTGACGGCGAACAGGTTGCGGCGCCAGTGACTCAGAACTCAGAACCGTATCTTGACGTCTTTGGCAGGGGCGACGTGAATGCTGTCGATGAACCGGATCTGGTGCGGGTCGTTCATCATGATCACGGAGCTCGTCCGCACGCCGTCGCCGAAGAACCTTACGCCGCGCATCATCGTCCCGTCGGTCACGCCGGTGGCGGCAAAAATCACCTTCGCGCCCGGCGCCAGGTCCTTCGAACGATAGATTTTCTTGAAGTCGGTGATCCCCATCGCCCGGCATCGCGCTTCGTGTTCGGGCTTCGTCACGACCAGCCGCGCGAAGATCTCGCCGTTGAGGCAGCGCATCGCCGCGGCGGTCAGGACGCCCTCCGGCGCGCCGCCGGTGCCCATCACGGCGTGGACGCCCGAGCCGACGACCGCCGCCGTGATCCCGGCCGAGAGATCGCCGTCACCGATCAACCTGATCCGCGCCCCCGTCGCCCTGATGTCCGCAATCAGCTTTTCGTGCCGCTCGCGATCGAGGACGGTGACCACCAGGTCCTCGACCGATCGGCCGAGGCACCCCGCGATCGCCCGCAGGTTCTCGTGCACCGGTGCATCGAGGCTGACGTGGTCCTTCGAGCTTGGACCGACGACGAGCTTCTCCATGTACAGGTCGGGGGCGTGCAGCAGGCCGCCAGACGTCGACGCCGCAAGCACGGCGATGGCATTCGGCGCGCCGGTCGCGCACAGATTCGTGCCTTCGAGCGGATCGACAGCGATGTCGACCTGCGGAAAAGCGCCCGCGGCCCGGCCCTTGAGCGCGTGCGCCATGCCGACCTTTTCGCCGATGAACAGCATCGGCGCCTCGTCGCGCTCGCCTTCGCCAATGACGATCGTGCCGTCGATCGGCACCGAGTCCATCGTGCGGCGCATCGTTTCGACCGCGGCCTGGTCGGACCCATGACGATCGCCCTGGCCCATCGTGTGGGCGCACGCGATGGCGGCCTGTTCGACGACGCGCAGGAACTCGAGTGAGAGATCTGAATCCATTCTGGCTCTAGGCCTTCAACAGCTCGGGCTTGTAGGGCGGCAATTCGCAGCGCGTCGGCCGGTCGACGCGGTAGCCGAGCAGGTAGTCGGCCTGCATGATCTTGTGGATCTCGCGGGTGCCCTCGTAAATGACCGCGCCCTTGCAGTTCCGGTAGAAGCGGCCGACCGGGTATTCGTCGGAGTAGCCGTTGGCGCCGTGGATCTGGACGGCGTCGCCGGCCGCGCGTTCCGAGGCGACCGTCGCGAACCATTTGGCGAGGCCGGTCTCGCGGGTGTTGCGTTTCCCTTCGTTCTTCAACCAGCCGGAGCGCATCCACAGCAGCCGCGCCGCCTGGTAGTCCGATTCCATCTGCGCGATCATTTCCTTCACCAGCTGGTGCTGGCCGATCTCGACGCCGAATGTCTGCCGCTCCTTGCGCGTACTTCACGCTGGCGTCGCGGCACGCGCGGATCAGCCCGGTCGCCCCGGCCGCGACGGTGAAGCGGCCCTGGTCGAGCGCGAACATCGCGATCTTGAATCCCTCGCCGGGCCGCCCCAGCACGTTTTGATCGGGAACCTCCACGTCGTCCATCTTGAACCAGCCGGTGTTCCCGGCGAGGATCCCCCACTTCTCCTTCATCGGTCCGCTCGAGAAGCCGCCGAACGTGCGCTCGACGATGAACGCGGTGAGGCCCGACGGATCGCGCTGCTTCTTCTTCTCCAGATCGCGTCCACCCGATCACCAGGAAGTTGTCGGCAACGTCGGCGAGCGAGATCCAGGACTTCTCGCCGTTCAGCACCCATCGGTCGCCTTTCTTGACGGCGGTGGTCTGAATCGCGCGCGCATCGCTGCCGGCGGAGGGTTCCGTGAGGCCGTAGCCGGCGATCTTCCGGCCCTGCGCCTGCGGCACGAGGTAGCGCGCCTTCTGATCCTCGCTGCCCCAGGTGAGGAGCGACAGGCAGCTCAGTCCGGCGTGCACCGACATGATGACGCGCAGCGACGTGTCGATGTACTCGAGCTCTTCGCTGGCGAGGCCGAGGCAGACGTAATCCATGCCCGCGCCGCCGTACTCCTGCGGCACCGAAATGCCGAGCAACCCGAGCCTGGCCATGCCGCCGAGCGATCCGGTCGCGATCGAACCGGTGCTGCCGGTCGGCTTCCTTGATGTGCGGCGCGACCTCGCGGGCGCCCCACTCGCGCACGGACTGTTCGAGGAGGCGCTGTTCGTCGGTCAGTTCGAAGTCGATCATGATGGAAGACGTAGGGCGGGTCTCTTAGACCCGCCGTTGAAAGGGCTGCATCGTATCACGCACCGCGCGCGACATGCACCCGCGCGCCGCGCCCCGCAGCGAGCGCCGCCGACGCGCTGCCGCCGTTGAGGGCCAGTTCGAGGTGGTCGGAGCTGCCGAACAATGCGGTCAGTTCACCGCTGTCGGCGTCGGCATACGTCGACACAACGCGCGACACCTGACGATCGCCGATGCGGATCGCCAGCGCGCCGCCGGCCGCAAACTTCTCGAACGTCCGCCGATCGATGTTCGTGATCAGGTTGCCGAACCGGTCGACGCGCAGCACCTCACCGTTGAGCGAATCGGATCCGGCCTCGGGCCGCGGGATGTCGAGACGGCGCACCGCGCCCGCCGGGCGTCCCAACGCGCCCAGATCGATGCCCTTCGCCAGCCAGGCGGCCGCAGGCGCGAATCGATCGCGCCCCTCGAACGTCCGGCTGACGGTGGGACGCGCATAACGCCGCTCGGTCAACTCCACGATCTTCTTCGCGGGTGGGTCGTCGAGCACGAGGGTCAGGACGCCGTTGTCGGGCGCCACGAACCGGTACTCGCCTGCCTCGGCCGCGATCCCCCGTCGAGCCGATCCGACGCCCGGATCGACGACGGCCAGGAAGACGGTGCCGGACGGGAAGTAGCGATAGGCCGCGGCCAGCTCCAGCGCGCCCGCGAGCACATCGTGCGCCGGCACGTCGTGCGTGATGTCGACCAGCGTCGCGTCCGGACAGATCCCGAGCGCGACGCCCTTCATGGTTCCGGCGTAATGATCCCGGGTGCCGAAGTCCGTGAGGAGTGCGATTACCGGGCGCACCCGCTAATCGTATTGCAGGAACGAGCGGCCACGGAACCGCGGTGCCGGCCGTCAGACCATCAGTGTCAGCGCCAGCGCGGTGCACACCGCGCATGCGGCGGCTGCCGCGGCCTGACGGCCCGCCGGCCAGCCAGCGGCACGGACGGTCTGGTGATTACGTTTCGCGAGCGCGAGGACTCCACCGGCGACAGCCACGCTCATGAACATTCGGAAGCCAACCGCGGGCATGTCGGCGCCTTGCGGATAGAGACTCATCGCGACCCGCACTGCCAGCGACGCGGCGACAACCATCGCGCCGATCGCGGTCAGGAGAGCCCACAAGCTGCTGTGGCTCGCGGAGGAGACGTACAGGCTGCCTGCCGCGAGCATCAGGACGGCCACGCCGAGACGCGCGAGCAGGACGCGGTCGGGAAGCAACCCCAGCGCACCGGGCACTCCCAGCGCGAGGGCGCCCACGATGCCCAGCACGACACCGACCTTGACGATCCATTGTTTCCACGACGCGATCGGCAGGGTCATCTGCCATTCGATCGTGCCGAGCTGGTGTTCCTCCGCACTGGCGAGCGCCCCGGGCATGCTGGGCAGAAACGCGATGTACATCAGCGTCATGCCTTCCGCGACTTCCTCTGGAATCGGGCGCGCCAGGAGGAGGACCATCACTCCAACGAGATAGGCGCCCGCGACGATGAATGTCATTCGCTGCAGCTCGAGCTCCTTACGCACCAGCAGCCAGAGCGGGTGATATCGCCGCGAGCCCAGCGGCAGGCGCGTCGCCGTGTCTGCCCGTCTCCAGCTCCACCATCCGAGCTCGGAGCCGCCGTCGATCGCTTCCAGCCTCTGGAACGCTCTCCACCCGAGGAACACGCCGGCCGACGAAACGAGCAGCGTGCTGACTCCGCCGACGCGGAAGACGAAACTCTGCGGGACGGGCGTGAAGCCGCGCGTCGCGGCCCACGCGAGCAGCGCCCCGCAAAACATGAAGCCGGGCATCGCAAGGCTGAACGCCATGCCGGCCGTCGCGCTCCGGAGCGACAGCGTCAGCCACGGCGCCAGACCCACGGCCGTCGCGAGCGGCAGCCAGAAGAGGACGATCGATTCGACGTCACGCTCTGCAAGAGCCTGGAACGCGACGAAGTGACCGACGAGCGCGAGCGGCACCAGGAAGAACACCAGCACGGCGAGCTTGAGAGCCATCGTCGAACGGCGCGACCGCGGCAAGGCGAGCAGCGATTGCATGGTGCCGGACGAGAATTCGTGACCGAACGCGATTGCTCCCAGCGAAGCGGCGCCGACCGTGTAGGCGAGAATCCCGGCGCCGCGGAAATAGCCGCCGGCAAGCACGCGTGAGGCAAAGATGGCCGTCAGCGCAGCCGCGAGGACCGGCCATGACGCGCGCAGCTCCTTGACGACGGCCGGCTTCAACGATGACCGCGGCGTCATGCGGCGGCTACTCCAGACTGCAGCGTGGAGACCACGATTTCCTCGAGGGTGAGCGGCTCGGCGACCAGAGCCTCGGGAGAGTGCGCCCGCAGGCGGTCGAGCAGATCCGACGGATCGGCGCTCGCCAGCACCTCGAGCTCGCGCCCGCGCCGCCGGATCATCTGCGCTCCCGGCAGATCGAGGCCGGCGGGCTCCTCTGCAAACCGCGCGTAGATCTTCTGGTAGCGCTCGCGTGCCGCATCGGCCTCGAGCGTCAGCACGTCGCGGCCGCCGTCGATGATGGTGAACTCGTCGATCAGTCCCTCGAACTCGGCGATGAGATGTGTCGAGACGAAGACTGTCCGCTTGCCGGCATCTCCTTCCTGAAATGCGCCGATCACCGCCTCCACGAACTCGCGGCGAATGATCGGATCGAGACCGGACGTTGGTTCGTCGAGGATCAAGACCTCCGGCTCGGCGCAGATGGCGCCGATCAGGGCGAGTTGGGTCCGCTGCCCCTTCGACAGTTGGCTCGCCTTCTGCCGGGTGTCGAGGCGGAACCTGTCGAGCAGCCCGCGTTCAACCGCCTCGTGCCACCGCGGACGGAACGAGGCCAGATAATCGAGGGTCTCACGCACGGTCATCCAGGGATAGAAGGCGACCGTGTCCGGCACATACGCTACGCGGGATTTCACCGCGACCTCGTCGCCCGCCGGATCCAGTCCGAGTATTCGCACAGAGCCGCTCGTCGGGCGCAACAGGTTCAGCAGGCATTTGATCGTCGTCGTCTTGCCCGCGCCGTTGCGGCCGAAGAAGCCATAGCACCGCCCCGGCCGCACCCGCAGGGTCAGGCCTTCCACGGCATTGGCGTGGCCGTATCGCCGCACGAGCTGTCGCGTCTCGATGGCCAGTGGTTCAGCGGTCATGGCTCCTCATGGCGGCGTCCGGCGCCGCGTTGCTGATCGAATCGGTCGAACCGCTCTTCGGCGAGCCGGAGGAAGTCGGCCTTGCCGACCTGCAGGTGATGCGCCTGCGTCACGGCCTGGTCGATGTCCTCGGCGAGGAGCTTCAAGCGAACGTCCTTGCGGTAGGGCGAGCCGTTTTTGCGGACGAAGCACCCCTTGCCTGCAACGCTCTCGATGACGCCGAGACTTTCGAGCTGCGCGTACGCTTTGGCGACCGTGTTGCGATTGACGCGCAACTCCTCGGCGAGCGGCCGGATCGAAGGCAGCGGCTCGCCCTCGCGTATCGCGCCCGCCGCGGCGGCCGCCTTCACCTGGTCGACGAGCTGCAGGTAAACGGGCTTTCCCGATCGAAAATTGAGCCGCATCCGCATTTTGACTGTCCTAGGCCAGTAGGACAGATCACGGACTGGCCGTCAATGTGGCGCTGCCGATTCGGCGTCGTCTTGGGAAGCCGTGCGCACCCGCGGCCGCGGCTTGCCGGCCGACTTGCGCTGCGAGCGAGCGCGCGAGCGAGCCACGCGAACGGAGCGCGCCGGCGAAGCGGCGCGCGAGAGAGCGTGTAGGGGAGTCTGAGGGGCGAAGCCCCTCGGTTGACTACGACGCGACAGGCTTGCGGAACAGAATCTCGCGCAGGTTGTTCTGCAGGAGGAACGAGTCGGACACCCGCAACGCGGAAAACATGCGGATGATGTCCCGGTTGAGGAGACTCGTGCCCCGGCCTCGCGACGCCGGGTACGACCGGTGTTGCAGGTTCACTTCGTCGACAATGACGTACTTCGTGTAGCGGGTCTCGCGCACCGGGCCCACGGCAAAAAAGCCGAGCAACGCGCCGTCGGGACGAAGCACCCGCGTCATCTGCGCAGCGAGCTCGTGGGCGGACGCGCGATCGAGGTAGTCGATCACGTCCCAGCACAGGATGCCGTCGAACGTGGCATCGGCCTGCGGAAATCGCTTCTTGAAAAAGTCGGGCAACGCCTCCAGCTTGCCGTCCCTCGCGTGGCGTTCGATATCGGCGAAGATGTCTTCGACGAAAATCTTGCACCCGAGCTGCTCGCCGAAGAAATTGACGTTGCTCCCGACGACCGGCCCGAGATCGAGCAAGACGGGCGACTGGCGGCTGGTCAGCGACGTGAGGAACTTGCGAAGCGCCTTGGTCGCGAACACCGGGTCGGCCGACGCCGTTCGCGACGGAGGAACGCCCAGCTCCACGTCGGGACGCCGCGGCGCGAGACGATCAAGCAGGCCCAAAACGGACTCTCAAGGCTGAGGCACTGAGGAGTGGTGAACTCCCCAGTTGCCCAAACTGACGTTAGCGAGCGACGGCCTGGCCCTGCGCCGCCGGCTGCGGGGTCGCGGCGGCCTGCGGCTGGGCGGCCGGTTTAACGGCTGCCGCCGGCTGAGCCTTCTCGGCAGCCTTGCGCTGCATGTCGACGCTGCCCCGGAAATGCGCGCCCTCGGCAATCGCGACCCGCGGCGAGACGATGTCGCCGTCGACCGAGCCGTTGTCGCGGATATCGACCTTTTCGCTGGCGGTGACATTACCCGTCACCTCGCCGAGCACGATCACCGACTTCGCGAATACCTGGGCCTTGATTTTGCCGTTCGGCCCGATCGTCAGCACGTGATCCTTGAGCTGGATCGTGCCTTCGACGTGGCCTTCGATCGTGAGATCTTCGCTGCCGTTCAACTCGCCCTTGATGACGACCGATTTGCCGATGTTCACGATGTCCTTCTCCATAATCGTTCTCACATCAGACCTAGGAGCCGGAGCCCCCACGGGTGTCGAAGCGGGTGGTTGCTGCGCCGCTGGGGGCGGGCTGACCGGTTTCACCGCTTCATCACGTTTCCACATGTAAACCTCCGCCTATCCTGACTGGGGGCTAGGGTGTCGGCCGTCGGTTGGCCCTGGATGTTCGCGTAAAAACGCCCGCCAGTATATGGATGCCATCCAGTGTTGTCTAGTCCTTTTGTTACCGAGAGTTAGCGGGAATGGTACAATGAATGGTTCACACATGCGTGTATACCTGGACTACAACGCCACTACTCCCCTGGCGCCACAAGTGGTTGACGCTGTAGTCGCGGCAACGCGTGATGTGTTTGGCAATGCCTCGAGCGTGCATCATTTCGGCCAGCAGGCGAAGGCGGCTCTAGACGACGCCCGGACCGCTGTCGCTACTCTTATCGGCGCGGACCCGTCAGAAGTTGTATTCACCGCCGGCGGCACCGAGGCGGATAACCTCGCCATTCGGGGCGCGGCCGAGGCCGCCGAACCCTCCGGGCGGCGTCACCTCGTCGCCAGCGCCATCGAACACGAGGCCGTGCTCAACACCCTGAAGGCCCTCGCCCGCCGCGGATGGCGGACGACCCTGGTGCCGGTCGATCAGAGCGGAATCGTCGCGGCCGACCGGGTGCGTGAGGCGATCGCCGACGACACCGCCCTGGTCTCCGTGATGCACGCCAACAACGAAATCGGGACCATCCAGCCGATCGCCGAGATCGCCGCCGTCGCCCACGAGCGCGGTGCCCTGATGCACACTGACGCCGTGCAGTCAGCCGGGAAGATTCCGGTGGATGTCCGCGCCCTCGGCGTCGACCTGCTGGCCTTGTCCGCTCACAAGCTCAACGGGCCGAAGGGGGCGGGTGCCCTCTGGGTGAAGCGCGGCACCCGGATGCTGCCGATCCTGACCGGCGGGAAGCACGAGCGTAGCCGACGCGCCGGGACGGAGAACGTGCCCGCGATTGCAGGGTTCGGCACGGCCGCCACCCTGGCCGCGTCGAAGATGAAGACGGAAGGCGCGCGGGTCGCCGCTCTGCGCGACCGGCTGGAGGCCGCGGTGCTCCGAGATGTGCCAGGCACGGCCGTCAACGGCGCCATCGAGGCCCGGGTGCCCAACACAACCAACATCAGCTTCGAACGAGTCGAGGCCGAAAGCCTCCTGATCGCCCTGGACCTCGAAGGCATCGCCGTTTCCACCGGATCCGCCTGCTCGTCGGGCACCCTCGAGCCGTCGCACGTGCTTCGCGCCATGGGGTTTCCGGCTCACCGGACGCAGAATTCACTGCGATTCAGCCTCGGGATGTTCTCGACCGATGCCGACGTCGATCGGGTGGTCGCCGTGCTGCCGGCGCTCGTCGAAAAGCTTCGCGGGCTGACGCAGAAAACGCGCGCCGCGAGTCGGTAGTCGGTAGTCGATCGATCCAATGCGCATCGTCGTCGCCATGTCGGGCGGAGTCGATTCCTCGGTGGCGGCCGCGTTGCTGGCCGAGCAGGGGCATGACGTCATCGGTCTGTCCATGCAGCTGTACGACACGATCGGCGGCGACGGCGAGCGGTCGTTCGGCAGCTGCTGCTCGATCGACGACCTCCACGACGCGAGGCGAGTGGCAGCCGCACTCAAGATCCCGCACTACATCGTCAACTTCGAGCGGCAGTTCGACGAGCTCGTCGTCTCGAACTTCGTGCAGGAATATGCATCCGGGCGCACGCCCCTGCCCTGCGCGCACTGCAACAGCGACCTGAAGTTCGCCACCCTCGCCGATCGCGGACGCGGCCTGGGGGCGGAGAAGGTGGCGACAGGCCACTATGCCCGAGTGGAGCGCGACGAGGCGACCGGACGGTTTCTTCTCAGGCGCGCCGTCGATCCCTCGAAGGACCAGGCCTATTTCCTCTTCTCGTTGACTCAGGACCAGCTTTCGCAGGCGATGTTTCCGGTGGGCGATCAGCCCAAGGACGCCGTGCGGGAGTACGCGCGGCGCCGGCGTCTGCCCGTCGCCGACAAGCCGGACAGCCAGGAGATCTGCTTCATCCCCGACCACGATTACGCCCGGTTCGTCGGGGAGCGGGCGCCCGAAGCCACTGGCGGCGCCATCCTGCACGAGGACGGTCGCGTGCTCGGCCGACACGACGGGATTCACCGCTTCACGGTTGGACAGCGCAAGGGACTGGGGCTGTCAGGCGCGGCTCCGTTGTATGTGCTCGAGTTGAAGGCCGCAGATCGCCACGTGATCGTCGGCCCGAAGGCGTCGCTCGAGCGGACGACGCTGACCGCTTCGGGGGTGAACTGGATTCTCGACGAGCCGGATCAGACGATCCCGGTGACCGCCCAGATTCGCCATCGGCACCAGCCGGCCACCGCGACGGTGCGTGCGCTGCCGGACCATCGCACCGAGGTCGTCTTCGACGCGCCGCAAATCGCAGTCACGCCCGGTCAAGCGGTCGTGTTCTACGACGACGATCTCGTCGTCGGCGGCGGGTGGATCGATTGAGTCTCAGAGCTCGGGGTCGGGGCTCGGGGCTCGGGGCTCGGGGCTCGGGGCTCGAAATACTGAGCGCGTTTTTTGATTGGGTGTGGTCACGAACTGACGCGACCTTCAACCACAAAGGACACGAAGGACACAAAGGAAGACCAATGAATTTCCTCTGTGTCCTTGGTGTCCTTTGTGTTTAAAGGTTGTTCGTTGCTGCGAGCTTGTGAAAACTCGTCTAATTCGACGCGACGCTCCGCGTTCCGGTCGTCGCCACAGGCGCGGGAGCCGTCAGCAGCGTATCGCTCAGCCAGCCGAGAATCTGCGGATAGAGCGCGCAGCCTGGGCGGCGGAAGTCCGAACCGCACGCCGAGTACGCCAGGAAATTGAGCGGGATGTACAGGTCGTCCTCGGTCGCCGCGACGAAGGCGCTGGCCAGGGTTGGCAGAAACGTGGCGGGCGGCGGATCGTCGAACCGCCGCGGCTTGACCACCGCGGAAGCCGACGCCTGCAGGTGGAACATGGTGACATGATCGTCGGCGCGCTTCCGGACCGCTGAGAAATCCCGCATCCCCGACTCGGTTGCCACGTTTCCCGCTACGGAATAACGGCCATCAGTGAACGACCACGGCTGGTGGTCTCCATACGCGACCAGGACGTAGGGCCGTCCCGTGCGTTTTTCGATCGCGCGCAGTTCAGCCGCCACGCGGTCGAAGGCCGCCGACGTCGACACGGCACGCCGCAGGTACTCGTGCAGCGTGCAGGTCTGCTCGGCCGACGCGCCCGCCTGGAACCGCACCCGAAACGCGGGTGCCGGGGCGCCCTCGCTCGGACAGTCGTGCGGACCGTGATTCTCTGTCGTACTGATGAGATAGAAGAATGGCCCCGGACGCTCGAAGGCGCCCTGCCGGACGATGGCCTCCACCAGGTCGCGGTCGACGATCTGATCCCATTCGGCCGGCAGTCCGAGTGCCGGTCCGTCGATGAACTCCTCCATCCCGTAGGCACCGAATGCGGCGGCGGCGTTGTAGAAGCCTCCATCGACCGGGTAGTAGACCGCCGTCCGGTAGCCTTTGCGCGCGAGGTATTTCGGGAACGAGTTCCTGACCATCGGCGCCAGGTACTGGTGCGTGTAAAAGCCCTGGTACCCGAACAGCCGCGAGTCGACGCCGGTCATCACCTCGAACTCGGTCACCCAGCTGCCCCCTCCGATCACGTTCACTCGGAGTGGACCGATGGCTCTTGTCGCGCGGCCGCGCGACCACAGCGACAGGTCGACGCGCTCGGTCAGCTTGAAGATGTCGTTCGGATCGAAGGTCGACTCCGCGTGAAAGAACACGATGTTCGGCGCGAGCCGCGACGAATACCGGGATCCCACGTTGACGAACTCGCGAGTGGCCTTGCCGAGCTGATCGCCTTCGGCCGTCCACACGCGACCGGATGCGAGCGGCACCGTCCCGTCACCGGCGGCGTAGGTAAAGGCGATGTACTCGAGCACGCCGAGGCGGTGGACGAGCGTCACCTGGCTTTCGGGAGTCCACAGGTCCTGACTCAGGTCCGGGTAAAGAGAAGGAAGCCGATCCTTCACGAACCCGCCATAGCGTTGAAGGCAGGTTGCGGACACACCGAGCAGGAGAACCATCGCGGCGGCCCGGAGGAGCACCGCCACTGTTCGACTTCCCGCCATGCCGTCCGTGGCTGAGAGAGAGCGGGCGCGCAGACGCCGTATCAGAACGGTGGCGACGAGCGCGGCCACCGTGATGACCAGCACACCTTCAATCTCGCGCGCGCTCGGGAGGCGGCCGGCGCCGAGGGAATTGAAGACGAGGGCGGGCTGGGTCACCAGCAGCCTGGCATCGAGAAAGGTCACCGGCAACGCGACCGCCGCGACCTTCAGGTCGTTCACCCATCCGAACCAGGAGATCAAGGCGGCGGAGAGCGGTACGCTCAAGATCGCCAGACGTCGCGGCAGGATCAGAACGAACAGCCCGACGCAAAGCACGGCGGAATAGACAGACGGCACGCGATTTACGAACAGCATCGCGCGGTCGCTCGCAGACAGAAGCAGGAGAACGACACAGGTGAGCAAGACCCCGACTGGCTGGGCGTGTCTCCAAGCCAGGCGTGGAATCACGCGTAACCGGCGAAACGGCGTGGCGCTGGTCGCTGGGAGCATGACGTCGACACAGCGATGTTACATGGTTGGACACCGCGTGTGACGACGAAGGCGGGATTATGGACGAATTACAGTCATGCGGTCTGGAGGTGCTCTGGAACGCCCTCCAGATACCGCTCGGCATCGATCGCGGCCATGCAGCCTGAACCGGCGGCGGTAATGGCCTGGCGGTAGATGTGGTCCTGCACGTCGCCACTGGCGAAGACCCCGGGGACGCTCGTCTTGGCGCCGTCGTGGGTGATGAGGTATGCGTTCGCGTCCATTTCCAGCTGGCCCTTGAAGAGCGCCGTGTTCGGCGTATGGCCAATCGCCACGAACACCCCGGAAACCGGCATCTCCGAGCGCTCGCCGGTCTTCACGTCGCGCAGGACCATCGCGGTGACCTCGTTACGGCCGACCTCCCTGATTTCGTCGACCTCGCTGTTGAGGCGCCACGCGATCTTCGGATTGGCGTTGGCCTTGTCCTGCATGATCTTCGACGCGCGCAGCGTGTCGCGCCTGTGGACGACCGTCACCTTCGCCGCGAACCGCGTGAGATAGATCGCCTCTTCCATCGCCGTGTCGCCGCCGCCGACCACGGCGATTTCCTGGCCGCGGAAAAAGTACCCGTCGCACGTCGCGCACGTCGAGACGCCGTGGCCCATCAGCGTGCGCTCGGATGGCAGGCCGAGCAACCGCGCTGATGCGCCCGTCGCGATGATCAGCGTCCTGCCCTGGTATTCCGTTTCATCGGTTCGGACCTTGATCGGCTGGCTGCACAGCTCGACCGCAGTCACGTGGCTCTGGACGAGCGTCGCGCCGAACCTCTCGGCCTGCGCCCGCATCTCCGCCATCAGGTCCGGACCCATGATGCCTTCGCGATGGCCAGGGAAATTCTCGACCATCGTGGTGAGCATCAGCTGGCCGCCAGCCTCGATGCCTTCGATGACGAGCGGTTGCAGGTTCGCGCGCGCCGTATAGAGCGCGGCGGTCAGCCCGGCAGGACCCGAGCCAATGATGATGACGTTACGCATGCAAAGTTGGTGAGTTTACAGATGTTTATCGATCACCTTCCGGATTTCATCCTTGGGGACGAGGCCCACGACCTGATCCACGACCTGCCCGCCCTTGAACAGGAGCAGCGCCGGGATGCCGCGCACGTTGAACTTGACCGTCGTGTCGGGGTTGTCGTCGACGTTAAGCTTGCCGATCGTCACTTTACCGGCGTAATCGGTGGCGAGCGCATCCACCGCCGGCGCGAGCCGCTTGCAGGGACCACACCACTCCGCCCAGAAGTCCACGAGGACAGGTTGCGCCGCTTTCAGAACTGTCGTTTCGAAGTTGCCGTCGGTAAAAGTCTGCACGTTTTCCACCATCTCATCTCCTGACCAGGGCCCGCCGTTGTAAACCAGGCCCCGCCGTCGCCACAGGTTATGGAGCGGCCGGCCGGGGAAGGTTCATCGCTCGTTCATATATTTTGACGTACTCCCGAGCTGAACGGTCCCAGGAATGGTCCTGCCGCATGCCCGCCAACTGGAGATCACGCCATGCCGGGGGATCCTGGTAGAGCGCCAGCGCGCGGCCCATGGCCCCAAGCAGCGCCGCCGGAGTGTACTCCTCGAAGGCGAAACCGGTCGCATCGGGGCGACCTGGCGAGTGGTCCCGAACCGTATCCGCCAGCCCGCCGACGCTCCGGACGACCGGCACCGTGCCGTAGCGCATGCTGTACATCTGGTTGAGGCCGCACGGCTCGAATCTCGACGGCATCAGGAAAATGTCGGCGCCCGCCTCGATGAGGTGCGCCAGCCCCTCGTCGAAGCCGATGCGCGCGCCGATGCGGTCGCGGTGCAGGGCCGCAAGCCCTCCCCAAAAGTCCTGGTAACGCGGTTCGCCAGTGCCGAGGACGACGAACGACGCATCCAGCCGCGCGATCTCGGCCGGAAGCGCCGCGATGAGATCGAAGCCCTTCTGATCGACCATCCGCGAGATCATTCCCGACCAGCGGACGGCTCAGGGCGTGCTCATCCACGGCCAGGCCGTACTCGCTGCATGACCGCGACCTTCGCCGCGCGCTTACCCGACAGGTCCTCGCGGCTGTACGGGGCGGGAAGATGCGGATCGGTCGCGGGATTCCACTGACCCGTATCGATGCCGTTGAGCACGCCGGACAGGTCAGCCGCCCGACGCCGGAGGATTCCGTCGAAGCCGAAGCCGAACTCGGGCGTCTGGATCTCCTGCGCATATCTCGGGCTCACCGTCGTGATGAGCTGCGAGTAGTTGATCCCGGCCTTGAGAAAGCTGATGCGTCCCCAGAATTCGAGCGCGTCGATGCCCAGCAGATCCCACGACAGATCCAGGCGGGGCAGCCAGTCGCTCTCGAAGATGCCCTGGTACGCGAGATTGTGAATGGTGAACACGCTGGGAATCGCACCAAGGGTCGCGTGGCCCGAGAAACGTGTCTTGAGATAGACGGGCGCGAGCCCCGCCTGCCAGTCGTGCGCGTGGATCACCGAAAGGGCCGAGGGCGCCAGCGCCGCGTACTCGAGCGCCGCACGTGCCAGGAACGCAAAGCGGCGCGCGTTGTCCGGGTAGTCGGCACTGCCC
The DNA here is from genome assembly GCA_963825245.1 of uncultured Acidobacteriota bacterium. Taxonomy (GTDB): domain Bacteria; phylum Acidobacteriota; class Vicinamibacteria; order Vicinamibacterales; family CAVVIG01; genus CAVREM01. Next base: position 291,287 of record CAWGSJ010000001.1, on the reverse strand, counting down.
GCGCCGTACAACTCGTCGCGATCGAAGAACGCCGGGATGTCGATGAGGACCGCGAGCGCGCCGTCGAGCGGCGCTTCGTAAAGGGTGACGTCGTGGCGCTGGCCACCGATGGAGAGCGGAAAGCCGCCGATGCGCCGGCCGGCCTCGGCGCCCCGATACCGCGGCAGCGCCACCGTCGCGTGCCACCCGAGACGTGCCAGGGCCGGCGGCAGGGCGCCGAGCACGTCGGCGAGGCCGCCGGTTTTTGCAAACGGCAGCGCCTCCGAACCGATGATCAGCACCGAACGGGTCGGCCGGGCGCGAGCGGGCACGAGGGCTGGCGGGATCTGTACAATCCTCGCGTGTCGGAACGACCGCCGCGCGCACCGCGCGCCGAACCCCGTGAGATCGTCGAGCTCAGGCAGCTCAGGGGCGCCCAACCCGACCTGGCATCCGCCGTCGACATGCAGATTGCGCTCGTCGAAATCCAGCGGCGCGTGCAGGCGCGAGTGCCTCTCCCCTGGTTACAGCCCGATCCGACGTGGCTCGCCGCCCAGCAGGCCGCCGGGCGTCCCGCGGTCCGATTCGGCGACATCCCGCTCGAATGGTCGGACCTTCGGCTGACCCTGCGCCAGACGGCCGACATACTCCAGCGCTACGAGGCGCTCGAACGCGCCGAGCACGAGGCGATCGTCCGTCTCACGCGTACCGGCGATCAGCTCCAGCCGCTCGTGATCCAGTGGTATCTCGCGACCTCGGGCGTCGACGCGGACCGACCCACTGAACGCACGCCTGCCGGATCGCCGCCCAGCCTCGACCAGGTCCTCCTGCTCTCGATGCGCCCTTTCCTGGCGCGCTGCGCCGATTCGCTGACCCAGCGCGTCGACTTCTCGAAATGGCGGCACGGACACTGTCCGTATTGCGGGTGGGAGCCCGACTTCGCGGTCATCACGCCGGGAGCGGATCGTCGGCTGATTTGCGGCCGATGCCTCGGACAATGGGCGTTTGCGCCGCTGACCTGCCCGTTCTGCGCGAACGACGACCGATCGCTCATCACGTCGTTCGCGACGCGCGACGGCCGCTACCGCGTGTACGGCTGCGACGTCTGCAAGCGGTACCTGAAGGCCTACGACGCCCGCAATGCGGCGCGCCCGGTGCTGGTGGCGGTCGACACGATCGCAACGCTGCCGCTCGATGCGGCGGCGATGCAGCGGGGATATGTAAGCTGAGCGCTAGTCGAGAGGGGCGACGGCCTGCGTCGCAAACACCGTTGGTGTCTTCGCCGCCAGCCAGTTGAACAGGTTCTGCACTTCCATGAACCGGCCGGCGTTCGAGCGCGCGCCGAGGACGACGACGGCGACCTGCTGCCCGGTCGTCGGGCAGGCGGAGCAGCGTCGCCAGGCAATAGCCCGACTTGCTGATGAACCCGGTCTTCCCCGCCCGTACGTCGAGGCCTTCGCGGCCGAGCAGGTGATTCGTGCTGCGGAACGTGATGGCCCGGCGTGGCGTCTGGATGGTGTGCTGGCTCTTCTGCATGATCGTCGAGATGCGCTCGTCGCTCGAAGCGAACGCGATCAGCCGCGCCATGTCGTAGGCGGACGACACGTTCTCGGACAGCAGCCCAGACGGATCGGCGTAATGCGTGGTCGTCAGCCCCAGTTCCGCCGCCTTCTCGTTCATCCGATCGATGAATCCTGCCGGCCCCTGCTGCGACGTGCGCGCGAGCGCCCGGGCGGCCGCATTGTCGGAGGCGATGAGGGTCAGGTGCAGCAGATCGTCGATCGTGACCTTGTCGTTCAGCCGGAGGTGGGTCGTGGAGGCGCGAGCCACGTCGCTCCGCGCGACCGTCACGACATGTGACAAATCAGGATTGTTCTCGAAGACGACCGCGGCGGTCATCACCTTCGTGATGCTCGCGATTGACCGCTCCGTCTCGGAGTTCTCTTCCCAGAGGATCTCGTTGGTATCGGGATCGTAGATGATCGCCGCCGCGGCGCGAAGGTCGGGAACGAGGTTGCCGCCGGCGTCGACCTTGTAGCGCGGCACGACCGTGTCGGCCATCTCCAGCGCGGTCGCGGCTGCTCGCCGCTGCGCGGCCGTGGTGCGGCGGGCACGCGTCGGCGTTCGTTTGGCGGCCGGCTTGGTCGACGAGGCGCCTTTTGCCGCGGGCTTCGGGGGTGTTTGTGCGGAGACGGTCGGGACGCCCGCCAGACTGACCAGAATGGCGAGCGCAAGATGACCGATCCAGAAAAATGGTTTCTTGCTCACGAGAATAGTCCGAACGCTGTAACTTGTCCTGGAAGCGAAGTCATTGTAGCCAGACAATTGATAGACCGCAAGGGAATTAACGGTTTCAATACACAGGTCACTTACGGCCGTGCTCCAGAGCTGAGCCCTTACCAACTCTGTGCCACGCGCACGTATGGCGATTTTCCGGCGGTTCGCGCCGATATCCGCCGTATCGGCTGCCTAAAGTCAGCCCGGTAGTGGTAGAAACCATGACGCCGATCGATTTCGATGAATACAACGCCCTTCGCGCGACGATTCGCGAGCGAGGCACGACGCGGGTCTGGATCGTCCTGGTCGGCATAGGCATTTGGGCGGCGGCCGCGCTAGCTACGGTGGTGCTGGCCGTGCCGCCGATCGTCACGTTGATCCCGCTCCTCGTGCTCGCCACGACCTTCGAGGTCACTTTTGCACTTCATACCGGGGTCGAGAGGATTGGCCGGTACATCCAGGTGTTTTTCGAGGACGAGGCCGGCGGCGCGGCCTGGGAACACCGGATCATGGCATTCGGCCGATCAGGCACCCCTCGCATTTCCACCGATCCGCTCTTCGTTCGCAGCTTTCTGCCCGGCACACTGCTGAACCTGCTGACGGCCGTCGTTTCCGGGCCAGCTGCCATCGAGTGGGCAGTCCTGGGCATCGCGCATGCGCTGCTGGCGGTACGCATTCTCATGGCGCGGCGGGAAGCATCGGGCCAGCGCGCCGCGGACCTCGCAAGGTTTCGGGAGCTGCAGAAGCCTGAAGTCTGAAGAACTTCAGGGTTCGGTGAGCGCGATCGCGAGCAGGATGGCGTTCTGTGTGCCCTTCCACGAGTCGGTCGAATCGAACGATTCGGCGAGCGCGTGGCCGTTGGCCGCCGAGCCGCCCCCGCCGATGGTGATCGCCGGAATTTTCTGACTGATAGGAAGGTTCGCGTCGGTGGAGCCTTCGCTGAGCGCGGGTGCAAGCCCAAGGGTGCGTCCCACCGCCTGCGCCGTCTGGACAATCGGCGACGCTGACGGAGTCTCGCCGGCGGGCCGATCGCCGACGAGCTCCTTGACGGCCGTAATCATCCCGGGTCGCGACCAGCGCCGGTTCTCCTCCGCCACTGCCTCGTCGACGGCGGTGTGAAACTTCATGTCGAGCGCGGCCAGCGCCTCCCTGCTCGACGACCGCATATCGACTTCCATCCAGGCTTCGAACGGAATCGAATTGACGGACGTGCCGCCCCCGATGCGTCCGATCGTGAAGGTCGTCTTGGGTTGCATGGGCACCTGCACGTCGGATAGCTTCGCCACGGCCCGGCCCAACGCACCCACCGGGTTGGCCAGCCCGAAGGCGCCGTAACTGTGTCCGCCCGGGCCCTTGAAGGTGGCACGGTATCGATGGCTGCCCACGGCCACGTGCGAGATATTCACGCCTCCCCCATCGATCGACACGAACCGGTCGATCGGGACGGTTGGCTTCGCGAACAGCGCCTTGACGCCGCGCAGATCGCCCAGCCCCTCCTCCCCGACGTTGGCCACGAAGGTGATCGACCCTTGCGTCCGCACACGTCCGCCGTTCAGCGCACGCGCAATCGCCACAAGGACGGCAAGGCCGCGACAGTTGTCGGCGATGCCAGGTCCGCGCAGCATCGCGCCATCTCTCGACACCTTGACGTTGGTTTCCGGCGGGAACACCGTATCGAGATGCGCGGCAATCATCAGGTGCGGCCGCTGTGATGCGCCGCGCCGTTCGCCGACGACGTTGCCGGCCTGGTCCACGCGGACGTTCTCAAGGCCGACGCGCATGAAGGCGTCACGGAGCACCTGGGCCCGCGTCGATTCGTTGAACGGCGGCGCCGGCACCTCGCAGAACCGGATCTGGTCGGCGATCGTCTGCGTCTCGCCCGTCCGGGCACTGTCCAGGGCCGCCTTGATCTCGGCCTGCTGGGCGAGGACCGCGACCCTGCCCGGCGATTGCGCCCGCGCACCAGGACCGGCCGCAGGGTCGCCACACAGGAGAAGCCCCAACGTCACGGCGGTGGCTGCGAAGGACCTGCGACGCATATCTCCCGGTGCGAATTCTGACACGTTCAGCCGAAAACATTCCTTCGAGGCGAAATGTGTAATTCGCCTGGTAGGTCTCTCCGTCGTGGATGCTTGCCGCGGTTGAATGCCTTCTCGAAGTCGTCCGCGCTCCGCGTCGGCGTGGGACTCAGGGAGCGATGTAACGATGCGGGATCGCTTCGACACCACTGTGACAGGTTGTCGAGGCGTAACGGCTGAGTGTCAAAAACGGCAAACCAGGCCTCTCTTCGACAGCCCTGATCGTGTAGCCGACACGCGACGCGTCGGAGGTCTGAACAACCTATGATGGGCGCGCGAAGTGGAGCCATGCACCTTCGACTTGGACAATCGCTTTGACGCGACGGAGATCAATATCCAAATGCGTGAACCAGGAAATCCAAACTGGCAGATAAATCGATGATTCGCTGCCTCGGTCCCAGTGCACGAAAGCGCACGGGACGCTGATAATTCGGCTACAGGGTGAAAGTAACGATCACGATGGACTCAGCGGTACGAGGTTTGCTCAGATGGTCAGCGAAAGGTTTAAAAACGTCATGAGCCTTGTTCGACTTCTCGGGTTCACCACTCTGGCGTGCGGCTGCGTCGTCGGCCGCTATCGAGAAGTGGCGACCAGCCGCGAAGTCAGTTACGTCGAGGAAAAGGGCAAATCCTGCGGGAGTCACGGCCATCGGCGCAACCACACGGTTACGGCCGAGCGGTTCGTCGCACCCGTCGCCCTTCCTCTGGCGACCAAAGCATCCTAGCCTGCGCTCGGGGGCGCCTGCCTCCGAGTGTCCCGATCCGGCCACATTCCTGTGTCCGGCGTGCCCCATTAACGAACACACCGCCCGCGGCCGAAATACTGGCTGTATGCCGGTCCTCCTCAAGCCGTACGACATCGTGCGAAGCCCGCGGGGCAGCACCAGCCGCTTCTACCTGGGTGATTGCATCGAGGTCTTGAACCAGCTTCCGGCTCAGAGCATCGACGTCATCGTGACGTCGCCGCCCTATAACCTGGGCATTCGCTACAACCGGTACCAGGACACGCTCTCGCCGTCCGACTACCTGCAGTGGACCGACACCTGGGTTGCTGCTACCACTCGGGTCCTCCGACCGACCGGGTCCCTGTTCCTGAATGTCGGAGCGCGGCCAAGCGACCCCTGGACCGCGCTGGACGTTGCCCAGGCCGTACGGTCGCGCTTGCGGCTCCAGAACATCATCCATTGGATCAAGTCGATCGCGATCGAGCGGGAGGCGGCCGGGGCCGCCGCAGGTCTTTCGAAGGACCTGGCCGTGGGCCACTACAAGCCGATCAACAGCGATCGCTTCCTCAACGACTGCCACGAGTTCATCTTTCACTTCACGCCGCAGGGCGCGACGACGGTCGACCGCCTCGCGCTCGGAGTCCCCTACCAAGACCAGTCGAACATCAGCCGGTGGCGCGCAGCGGCGGACGGCGTACGCTGCCGCGGGAACACCTGGTTCATTCCGTACGAAACGATCCAGCGGCGCGACCGCGATCGCCCGCACCCGGCGACCTTCCCGGCACGCCTTCCCGAACAGTGTTTGAAGCTACACGGCCTCTCCAGGATTGAGACCGCGATGGATCCGTTCACCGGCCTCGGGAGCACCGCTGTCGCGTGTGCGAGACTCGGCGTCAATTTCATCGGATCCGACATCGACGAGACGTATCTGAAGGAAGCGGTACAGCGGACCTCAGACGTGAAGAACGTCCGCGCGCTCCCCGATCGAGGAAGCGCGCGCATGCGGAAGGCGAACCTGCGCGCTACTTCCTCGAGCTCGACACGGGCCGCGGCGGAGGTTTGAGCACAAGGTATTCGGTCCTCGTGAACACATCCAGCCCGCCGCGAGGCACCTTGACCTCGATCTTCCGCCGGCGGTGCGTCGGGATCGGGGTTGCTCGAGTAGTAGCCGAGGATGTAGTAGTCGCTCGAGTCGGCGTCAATCCGCTTCAGCGCTTTATCGAAGTCGTTCTGGTTGACGACGGAAATGCCGCCGGTGTCGTCGGCGAGCACGCGCATTGTATCCTGCGTCTTGCGCAGGTGCTCACTCCACTCCTGCGGATCGACCGGCTCGTCGATGTCCTGACCGGCGACGAGCCCACGCGGGTCAAGCGTATAGATCGTGGTGTTGGCCCGGTTCGCGGCTCTCGTGATCTCACTTAGCTCGTAGGCGAGGTCCGCGTCGCTGAAGGTCTCGTTCTGCATCTGCGCCGACGTGATCGGATCCGCATTGGGGTTCTGCTGCGCATCAGGGTTGGTGGGATCCGCCTGATTGGCCTGGTTGAGCGCCTGGTTCGACTGATTCTGCAGAAACGGCGAGTCAGGTCTGAGCAGCCCGAAGCGCGATTGCTGGAACGGATTGAAGTCGTAGCCCTCGCTCACCCACACCAGCGCCTTCCGCCGGTTCGTCACTTTCTCGAGATTGGCGAGCCCCTCCATCATCGTCGAGAACGCCACGTGCGCGCGGTGGCGCAGCTCGGTCGGCCCTTCACTCCCGCCGGCGCGCTGGATGATCTCGCTCGGTTTCAGGCCGTCGCCGTGAATCTTCTTGATCGCCTCGTCGAGCCGCTTCTTGTCGTAGGTCATGTCGACCGAAATCGACGACGGCCCGCTGGAGACGATGCCGAAAAGGTCGCCTTCGTGGATAAGCAGCTTCGAAATCTTCTCGAACAGCTGCCGCACACGGCCCGACTGCTGGAACTGCAGGTGGAGATCGTCGACGAAGAAGATGAAGATGCGCCCCGACGTGTCGCTGCACCGCGCGACGCGGGGGCAGCAGAATCCCTTCCGGCGTCGGCGGCGGAGGCGCCTCGAGCACGTTGGTAACCCGCCCGCCGTAGCTCATCGTCATCGACGTGATGTCCTGCTTCACGCCGTCTTCGTAGATCTCGAAGTCTTCCCTCTTCAGGTCGGGAACGAAGCGTCCACCGGAGTCCTTGACGATGACGTCCATGTTGACCGCATCGATCCGGACGGTGAACGTCGGTTGCTGCGGCTGCTGCGCCGCGAGCCCCGCGGAGATCAGGACGAGGACGGCAGCCGACCCGAAACCTTTGACTTTCCACGTCATAGCAGGTTGATTATGCCACGCGGCCCGGCGCCGGCGCCTACCCTTCGTTAGATGGTTTTTCGGGCAGATTGGCCGGATCCAATGGTTCGTCTGGACCGGCGGCACTCTGTGCAGAAGCTTCAGGCCGATTGCCCGAACGCCGTCCCCGCCTGCGGCGGCGCCGCTTTCCTCGCCGCCCGCCTGGTGGCTCCATCGTTCCTTCACTGGGCGCTGGCGGCGAAGTGTCCGAAATCGAGTCTCGCGTCAGTTCCACCTCGGGCTCGATGAGCGTTTGGGGACCGGGTTCGCCGGCCTGTCCCGAGCGAAGTCGAGGGGCAACCTCAACAATTTCATTCGCTTCATCCGCGCGACCTTCGTCGCGTTCGTCCAATGGCTCGTCGAACTCCTCTGCCATTTGCGGGAGGTTGTCGGCTTCCGCCAGGCGTTCCAACTCCGCGGTTCCCGTCGCTTCGGCCGCTCGCGCGCGTTTGATAGCCTTCTCTGCCCGCCGCTTCTCGCGCCAGTTCTCTACTGGCACAGGAGGCGGAATCCTGGCCGCGACGATTTGTGGCCAGTCGAACTGCACATCGGGGTTCTGCCGCTCCAGCGATCGCTGGGTATCGGGATCGAACGCGGCGCGACCCACCTTGACGCCCGGCGGCGTTCGAAACCAATAGAGAACGCGCGATCGCCCGCGCTCCTTCGACGAGTCGATCAGGTAGACGTGCTCGTAGCCGCGCTTGTCGCGTGAAAACCGGACGAACGGCACGTTTATTTTCGTTTCTGGCGCCGGGGGGCGGCTTTCTTGATCGATCGTTTCGAGGCGGCTTTCGCTGGGGGCCGAGCGGCGCGCTTCATTGGAGGAGCGGCCTTGCGGCGCGGCGGCGGCGGCGCTTCACGTCCCTTGACGGCCGCGGCTTCACGCGCGCGGTGCACGAGCGTAAACCGGACTTCGTCGCCGATCGTGTGATAGCTCCAGATCTCGTTGACGAGAATCTGGTTGTCCTCGCACAGACGCCGCGCCACGTCAACCATGCCCGACGGGACGTAGAGGTGAAACGGCGTGCGCAGTCTTGCGAAGTGCGCCCACTGCGCGAGTGCTTCGAGGTGATTGACCGACTCCCCGGTCTCCACCTCGACGATGGCCTGCAGCTTACGACCGCGGTCCGTGTGACTGAAGAACGAGGTCGGGATAAACGGAGGCGGGACCGGTGCCGACGGCGACGTTTCGCTCGATGCCGGGATTCATCCCCGCCTCGAAACGCCGGCGGCTCTTGGCCTGAAGCAATCGAATGATGCGATCGTGTTCGAGCTGTTCGCGGACTGGCCGTACCAGGATGGGGCTCAACCCAAAATGCCTCCCGGCACCCGGTAGTGGCGCCCCTCAGGGCAGGCCCGGGGCCAGCACATCCGGCCCCTACGGTTGCCAGACTGACTCAACGGAAAACGTGGAAGTGTAGCACGGCTTTTACACGAACGGCCGGTAAACTGTCTCGTCTGTTACAATAACAGGTATGCCGGCCCTCGGCGCCGAGCAAGATACGGCCAGAGATCCTCATCGTCGACGACGACGAGGGGGTCACGACGACCTTTGCCCGCATGCTCCGGCTTGAGGGTTTTGACGTCCGCACGGCCCTGAACGGCGAAATGGGCCTGCGCGAAGCCTCACGCAGCCGTCCCGATGCCATAATCCTCGATCTCCGCATGCCGCTCGTCGATGGTCTGAGGTTTCTTCGCCGTCTTCGGGCAGACAACGAACAGCGAGACGTCCCTGTCGCGATCGTGACGGGCGATTACTTCCTGGACGACGACATCGCGACGGAGCTCCGCCAGCTGGGCGCCGAGGTCAAGTTCAAGCCGTTGTGGCTCGAGGACCTGGTCGGCCTCGCGCGCGACCTTCTCAAGGTGACCCACTGACCGACGCCGGTTCCCGCTTTCTTCGAGCCTGCCGCCTCCAGCCAGTCGACGCCACGCCAGTCTGGTTCATGCGACAGGCCGGACGCTACATGAGCGAGTACCGCGCGCTGCGCGAACGCTACTCGCTGCTCGAGCTGTGCCGAACGCCCGATCTGGCGACCGAAGTCACGCTTCAGCCGGTTCGCCGGATCGACGTCGACGCCGCGATTCTCTTTTCGGACCTCCTGCTGCCGCTCGAGCCGCTGGGTATCAGGTTCGATTTCGTGCGCGGCGAAGGGCCGGCGATCGAAAACCCGATTCAGGACGAAGCCGACATCGATCGCCTGCGCCCGTTCGATCCGCGCGAGGCGCTCGCCCACGTGCTCGAGGCGATTCGGCAGATCAAGCACGAGCTCGCGCGGCCGCGTCCCGCTGATCGGATTTGCCGGTGCGCCGTTCACGCTGGCGTCGTACGCGATCGAGGGCGGACACTCGAACAACTTCGCGCGCACCAAGGCGCTGATGTACGGCAAGCCGGCCGCCTGGCATCGCTTCTGCGAGCGGCTGGCCGACATGTCGACCGACTACCTGCTCGGCGCAAATCGACGCCGGCGTCGATGCCGTTCAAGTGTTCGACTCGTGGGTGGGCGCCCTGAACGCCGCGCGACTACCGCGAGTTCATCCTTCCCCACACCCGCCGCATTTTCGAGGGCCTCGCGCCGTTCGGCGTGCCGGTGATCCATTTCGGCGTCGGCACGGGTGCGATCCTCGGCGAGCTGCGCGCAGGCCGGCGGCGACGTGATCGGCGCCGACTGGCGCACGCCGCTCGACGATGCGTGGCAGCGCATCGGTTTCGATCGCGCGATTCAGGGCAACCTCGATCCGACGGTGCTGCTCGGCCCGATCGATCGCGCGCTTGCCGCCGACCGACGACGTGCTGGCGCGCGCCGGCGGACGCCCGGGCCACATCTTCAACCTCGGTCACGGCATCCTGCCGACGACGCCAGTCGATCACGTGCAGGCGATCGCGCGGTACGTACATCAGAGAACCAGAGACATGCGCCGACCCTTTCCACCTTCGCTCACTCGCTTTTCAAAGTGAGCTTCGGTGACCGCCGTCGCCTTGGCGAGGCGGCAGGGTCGCGTGAATGATTGTCGCGTGATGATAGACCGGCGTTCTCCTGATGGCGCACGGGACGCCGTCGTCGATGGACGAGATGCCGGAGTATCTCCGGCTCGTTCGTGGCGGGCGGCCGCCGTCGCCGGAGCTCGTCGCCGAGATGCGGCACAACTACGAGGCGATTGGCGGACGCTCGCCGCTCACGGACTTGACGATACGCCAGGCGGAAGCGCTGCGGACACGGCTCGGAAGCGGGGTTCCCGTCGTCGTCGGCATGCGCAACTGGAAACCGTTCATCGCTGACGCGATCGAGGATCTCGCGCGCGGCTGGCGTCTCTCGCGTGATCGCGCATCCCGCTCGCGCCGCAATTCTCGACGCTGAGCGTCGGCAAGTACTACGGGCCGCGGCGGCGGCGCTTGTCGACGGCATGGAGCTCGTTCGCGTCGCTTCGTATCACGCGCACCCGCTGCTGCTGCGCGCGTTCGCCGAGCGCGTCGAGGCGGCTCGCCCGACGCCGGACGACACGGTCGTCTTCACCGCTCACAGCCTGCCGAAGCGTGTCATCGACGAAGGCGATCGCCTACGCCGACGAGGTGGCGGCAACGCGCACGCGGCGTGGCAGCGCTAGCGGGCATCGACCGATTCGAGCGCGCGTACCAGAGCGCGGGACGCACGCCGGAACCGTGGATCGGCCCCGACGTTCGGAGCTGATTCGTACGAGCGCGCGGCCGCGGGCGTCAACGGTTCCTCGTCGTACCGATCGGCTTCGTCTGCGATCACACCGAGATCCTCTTCGACATCGACGTGCAGGCCAAAGCAGCGGCAGAGGCGTCGGCTGCCGCCGCTGCGCCGGACCGAGTCGCTGAACTCGTCTCCTCATTCATCGCGATGCTGGAGGATCTGGTCCGAACGCATCTATGATGGCGCTTGGGCTACAGGTTCGTACCGAGCCTGAAAGGCTCGGCCTACGGGTCGCTGAGCCTGAAAGTCTCTGCTACAGGTCATCGTGTCGCAGGTCATCATCGTCGGCGGTGGCATCGCGGGCCTCTCGGCGGCCTTCGAGCTGCATCGCCGCGGCATTTCTTTTACCCTGCTCGAGGCCGGCAGCCGCGCCGGCGGAGTCGTGCTCAGCGAGCAGATCGACGGCTTCACGATCGACGCGGGTCCCGATTCGCTCCTCGTACAGAAGCCCGAGGGCATCCGCCTGTGCGAAGAGCTCGGGTTGAAGGATCGCCTCGTCGCCACCAAGATTCCCCGCCTGGCCTACATCCAGCGTGAGGGCCGGCTGCACCCGCTGCCCGCCGCGTCTGTCCTTGGCATCCCCACGAAGTGGGGCCCGTTTATCCGCACGTCGCTCTTCTCGTGGCCCGGCAAGCTGCGGATGGGGATGGAGCTCGCGATCGTCAAGCGCGCCGGCGACGACGACGAATCGATTGGCGCGTTCATGGAGCGCCGCTTCGGGACCGAAGCCAAGGAGTATCTCGCCGAGCCGCTCCTCGCGGGCATTCACGCGGGCGACGTCGACCGCTTGTCGCTCCGGGCGCTGTTCCCGCGCTTCCGGGAAGTGGAGCGAACACACGGAAGCCTGCTCCGCGGCTTTCGCAAGGAGCAGCTCAGGCGCACAAGGCCGCCCGATGGAGACGACGGCGGTGTCTTTCGATCGCTCACCGGCGGCCTGAGCGACTTGATCGACGCCCTGGTCCGGGCGCTGCCCGCCGAATCGATACGATTGCGGACGCCAGCCACGACCGTGTCCTTTAACGGCTCGGGCTACCAGGTCGCGACCGGAGCCGGGGCGCTCAGCGCCGAATCCGTGGTCCTCGCCCCGCCGGCCTTCGTCACGGCGCGCATCGTTCGATCGTTCAGCCCGACGCTGGCCGAGTTGTGCGACCAGGTGCCGTATGCTTCGACCGCGACCGTGGCGCTCGCATTTCCGCGCAGCGCCGTTGCCGATCCACTCAACGGATCGGGGTTTGTCGTCCCGCGCGTCGAACGCACCGGCCTCCTCGCCGCCTCGTGGCTCTCGTCGAAGTGGCCTGGCCGCGCGCCCGACGATCGGGTGCTGATGCGGACGTTCATCGGCGGCGCGCGCGACCCGAAGGGCTTCGAACTCGAGGACGGCGAAATGGTCGCGTTGTCGATCAACGCGCTGCGACCTCTCCTCGGGATCTCCGGCGAATCCTCTTTTCAGCCGCGTGTACCGATGGGAGCGAGGCAGCCCGCAGCATGAGGTCGGTCACATCGCCCGGCTGGCGCGAATCGAGGAAGCGCTCGCCCGCCACCCCGGGCTATTCGTCACCGGCAGCGGCTTCCGCGGCGTCGGGATCCCGGACTGCGTCGCCGACGCACGCGCCACCGCCGCCAAGGTCGACGCGTGGCTCGAAACGCAACTGACTGACAACTGACATGCTGTGTCACCATCGCATGAAAGAGCAGTCTACTTTTTCCAATGGCGCTGGGGCCCCACCCCCAGCGCGAACTTACGCTGATGCTCGCCCTCGGATTACTGCCTCGGGCTCGCATGGCCGCAGGCGCTTTTCCAATGGCGCTGGGGCCCCACCCCAGCGCGAACTTACGCTGATGCTCGCCCTCGGATTTACTTGTCCTCGGGCTCGCATGGCCGCAGGCGCTTTTCCAATGGCGCTGGGGCCCCACCCCCAGCGCGAACTTACGCTGATGCTCGCCCTCGGATTTACTTGTCCTCGGGCTCGCATGGCCGCAGGCGCTTTTCCAATGGCGCTGGGGCCCCACCCCCAGCGCGAACTTACGCTGATGCCTCGCCTCCCATCTTCGCTCGCGAGCAATACTCGCGAGCTACGGCGGGCAAGCGGACGTCCCTTGGCCACCGTAGCGCGAAGCGCGAAGGTGGCTCGGCTCGGCATGGCCGCAGGCGCTCTTTTCAGCGTTGCAACCGTCACGGATATCCCTTGAAATCCATCCACATCATCGGCGTACCACTCGACCTCGGCGCCGGCCGGCGCGGCGTCGACATGGGGCCGTCGGCGTTCCGGATCGCAGGGCTGAGCGAGCAGATCGCGGCGCTCGGGTATACCGTCGCCGACAAAGGCGATCTGCCCGCGCCGATCCCGGAGACGCAGACGCCGCGAGACACCCAGCGGAAGTACGCGCGCGAAATCGCCAAGGTCTGCACGAAGCTGTACCAGACGGCGCTCGAGTCGCTCGTCGAGGACGCCATGCCGCTGGTCCTGGGCGGCGATCACAGCCTCGGCGCGGGATCGGTCGCCGCCGCCGCCGAGTGGGCGAAGCGAACGCGCGAGCTGCCGATCGGTCTCCTGTGGATCGACGCCCACGGCGATATGAACACGCCGGCGACGTCGCCGAGCGGGAACGTGCACGGCATGCCGCTGGCGGCGCTCATCGGACCGGAGCCGAGCGAGCTGGCGCAGATCGGCGGATGGTCGCCGAAGGTCAGGCCCGAGCACACCGTTCTCATCGGCCTTCGCAACCTCGACGAGCGCGAGAAGGTCGCGGTCCGCGATTCGCACGTGCATGTCTTCACGATGAAGGACATCGATCGCCAGGGCATCGCGTCGATCGCCGAGCAGGCGGTCGCGCTGGCCGGCAACGGCACCGCGGGCATTCATGTGTCGTTCGACATGGACGCCTGCGATCCGGCGATTGCGCCCGGCGTCGGCACCCCCGTCAAGGGCGGCCTCGACTACCGGGAAGCGCACATGGTGATGGAAATCGTCGCCGACTCGGGCCTGCTGACGTCGCTCGACATGGTCGAGGTCAACCCGACGCTTGACGTGCGGAACGCGACGGCCCAGCTGGGAACGGAACTCGCGCTGTCGGCGCTAGGACTGAAGATTCTGTGACGGGGCGAGCATCTCCTCGAGCGTCTCGACGAGGAGGACGAGCGAATACGGTTTCTCGATCAGCCGCGTCCGCGGCCGGATGCGTTCGAGCTCGGCCGATTCCGACGGCACGCCGGAGAAGATAATCACCGGGATGTCCGCCGGCGTCGCGGTGACGACGTCGCGTCCCGATCCACGCCTTAGTCGAAGATCGACGACCGCCGCCACGAGGTCGTTATTCCTCAACGCCTCGAGCCCTTCGTCGGACGTCTCGGCGGTGACGACGGCGAAGCCGTGCATCTCGAGAAACTTCACCAACGGCCGGCGCACCGACAAGTCGTCTTCGACGACGAGTACGAGGCGCGTCGCGTCCTTGGTCATCAGTACGCGCCAGTATAGCCGAACTAACTATGCACGCTTCTTGCACCGTCATCGTTGACGGAGGAACCATGCGAACCAAGGTACTCTCGCTGCTCATGTGTATGACCCTGGGTGCGAGCGCGCCGCTCGTGGCCCAATCCGACGAAGCGGAGCGCGTCGCGAAGGCCACGCAGGTGTTCGAGGAGATCATGACGGTGCCGGAGAAGGCAATCCCCGACAAGATCCTGTCGAACGCCGAGGCGATCGCGGTGTTTCCGTCGACCCTCAAGGGCGGCTTCGGCATCGGCGCGCATCACGGCAAGGGGATCATCAGCCGGCGCAACCGCGAAACCGGCACCTGGACGGCGCCTGGATTCCTGTCGCTGACCGGCGGCAGCTTCGGCGCGCAGATCGGCGGCCAGGCGATCGACCTGGTGCTGGTCGTGATGAACAAGAACGGGCTCGACAGCCTGATGAAGAGCGAGTTCAAGATCGGTGCCGACGCATCGGTGGCCGCGGGGCCGGTTGGGCGCAACGCGGAAGCCTCGACCGATCTGCTGCTGAAGGCCGAGATCCTCAGTTACTCCCGCGCGCGCGGACTGTTCGCCGGCGTCTCGCTCAACGGATCGGTGATCAATGAGGACGAAAACGCGAACCGCGACTTCTATGGGCGTCCGGTGCGCAACGCGCAGATCCTCGACGAGAGCCCGCGCCCGGTGGGCACGGCCGGGAACCAGCCGCTCCCGGATGTCGTGACGAAGTGGCGCAATGCGCTCGGTCAGTACGCGAAATAGGGTGCCGGGTGCCTGGTGCTGGGTGCCGAGTGCTGGGTGCTGACTGGCGCGTGTGGGCTTGCCGCGCCGTAGCTCGTGCGAGCCAGGAGCGAAGGCGGGCGGATGTACAATGTTCAAGCGTTCGCTTCGTCGAACACGCGAAAGGAACGCTGGTCCGCCCGCCCGACCCGGTAGCTCAGTGGTAGAGCATCTGACTTTTAATCAGAGGGCCGCGGGTTCAATCCCCGCCCGGGTCAATCCAAATACCTAATTATTTAAGCGATTCGTGACGGAGGGTAGTGAGCTAGGTAGCCAATAGGTAGCCATTTCGAGTTCTGGGTGCAGAACGGGCTCGACGACGACCTCGTCGCCTTCGATCACGATAGGACCAAGCGACCCGCGCGCGTTCGCCCGAGGTGCACTTCGTAATGCGAGCGGGCACTACCTGCAAGAGATAACCGCATCTGGCACCGCTGCGCCACCGTCCACGACCAGTGCGGCTTCACGGGTCCGCGCACAACCACCCTCCTCTCTCTCTTTCTCACGCCATGTTGTGAGAACAATCCAACCTTCACCTTCCGCAACGCAACCATCGAACAGAACCGCCCGCTCGCCGTTCCCACAACCGGCTTTGGGACTATGAAATTTTCTGCCCCATATGTACGCCGGTGGGCTAACGGAGTCCGGCCGGGGCCGGCCGGGAATTGGTTCTGGCGAGGTCGTCGAATGTGCTGGGGTCCAACAAACTGTCTTCGAGCCGCTCTTCCGGCACCGAGCGGTCCTTCTCCGCACGCCACCGCATGGGCCACACACCCGCGCCCCGGTTGTGACCTTTAGTGGGTGGACCGTCTTCGGCTGGCTGTCTTGGACTTTCTGGCCTTTCTCGCCTGAACGGCCGCCTTGGACGCCTTCGTGGCCCGCTCGACCCGTTGGTCACGGGTCATCGTCTCCAAGGATCGTTTCCCTCCAATACGCCCGCCCTTCGCGCCTTGTTGGCGAAAGTACTCGAGGACATCGGGCGGCAACTTCTTGGACACGCCCGTATCTTAACCGGGTCGAGGTTGAACGTCTGCCGAACGGCTCTTTATCTAAAGGGGCTTAAGGTATACTAGAACACATGCGCTGTGCCATCTACGCTCGCGTCAGCACCCTCGAGCAGGAACCCGAAAATCAGCTTCAGGAACTACGTCAGTACGTCGCAGCACGCACCTGGAAGGGAGCCGAGTACGTCGATCGTGGGGTGAGCGGCGCAAAGGACCGCCGCCCGGCCCTCGACCAGCTCCTGGCCGACGCACGCCGACGAAAAGTCGATGTGCTGCTCTGCTGGCGACTCGATCGCCTGGGGCGCAACCTGCGGCATTTGGTGACCCTGCTCGACGAGATGCAGGCCGTTGGGGTCGCATTCGTGTCACTCAATGAGGGCATCGATACCGGCACACCGGCTGGACGGCTGCAGCTCCACATCCTGGCGGCGCTGGCGCAGTTCGAGCGGGAACGCATTCGAGAACGGGTGCTGGCTGGCCTTCAGCGAGCCAGAGCGCAGGGCACGCGTCTGGGCCGACCTCGGCAGTATCGAACCGCGATGCCCGTACCAGGTGGTTCTGTGCGGGCGGCGGCGCTGATCTGGGGCGTTTCCAAGTCGACGGCCGCTCGCTGGATCAAGGCAGGATCGGTGAAGGACCTTCAACGGGGCGTTGCCGGAACGTAGGCCATGCGGTGTTTCCGTTACGTCCTAATGGGCAGCATCTCCCTATAATCACAGCCGGAGCAAAAGCCCTGTCGCTCGGCCCTGGCACTCGACTCGGCCCATACGAAATCACCGGCCAAATCGGCGCGGGCGGCATGGGCGAGGTGTACCGCGCGACAGATACCAACCTGAAACGCACCGTCGCCATCAAGGTGCTGCCCGAGGCCGTGGCGACCGATGGCGAGCGGTTGGCGCGGTTCCAGCGCGAAGCCGAAGTGCTCGCCCGGCTCAATCATCCGAACATCGCGGCCATTTACGGTCTGGAGAAGAGCGACGGCACCGCGGCCCTCGTCATGGAGCTGGTCGAGGGGCCGACGCTGGCGGATCGCATCGCGCAGGGACCGATTCCTGTCGATGACGCGCTGCCGATCGCGAAGCAGATCGCCGAGGCGCTCGAAGCCGCGCACGAGTCTGGGATCATTCATCGCGACCTGAAACCGGCGAACATCAAGGTGCGCCCGGACGGCACGGTGAAGGTGCTGGACTTCGGGCTGGCGAAGGCGCTCGAGCCCGAGCCGCGGACCGCAGCCGTGCGCCAGCGTCGCAATCGCCGACCATCACGTCGCCGGCGATGATGACCGGCATCGGCGTGATCCTCGGGCACGGCGGCATACATGAGCCCCGAGCAGGCGAAGGGGCGGCCGGCGGACAAGCGCAGCGACATCTGGGCGTTCGGCTGCGTGCTCTACGAAATGCTGACCGGCAGGCGGGCGTTCGACGGCGAAGATGTGTCGGACACGTTAGCCAATGTGCTGAAGAGCGAGCCGGGCTGGAGCGCGCTACCGGCCGACACACCCACCGCCATTCACCGGCTGTTGCGGCGCTGTTTCGTGAAAGACGGGAGCGCCCGGCTTCCTGACATCGGCAGCGCCCGACTCGACATCGACGAGGCGCGCACGGAGTGGTCCGTTCCGGCTGTAAATACCAGAGTTGTCGAATCCGAGAATGCAAGAGCGAGACGAATTGCCACGTGGACCATCGGCACCCTGGCGGTCGCCGCCCTCGCTGCGCTCGCCGTGTGGATCGCGATCCGCACCCGACCGGCTGGCTTTCCGGTCGCCAGCCTGATCGGCGTGACGCCTGCGGAACGCCTGTTGAGCGGACTCCGCTTCGACGCATCGACCGGTCAGGGGCGGCCGAGCCGGACGGCGATCGCGTTTTCTCCAGATAGCCGCTCGCTCGTTTTCAGCGCCGAGCGAAACGGTCGCGTCCAGCTCTATCTTCGCCCCCTCGACCAGCTCGAAGCCACCGCCATCTCAGGGACCGAAGGCGCCTCCGGTCCGTTCTTTTCACCCGATGGGCAGGCAGTCGGCTTTTACGCCGACGGTGCTCTGAAGAAGGTTCCTCTGAGTGGTGGACCGGTCGTCCCACTCTGCACTGTCGATCTTGTCTATGGAGCCAGTTGGGGACGCACGGATCAGATCGTGTTTGCTCACCAGACCGGCGGCCTCTGGCAAGTCTCGGCCGCTGGCGGGACGCCGACGAGCGTGACAAAGCTGCAGGGGGATTCTGGCGAGTACAGTCACCGGCTCCCTCAGCTGCTGCCCGATGGGCAGACCGTGCTGTTCACGGTGACGCAGGGCGGCTTTCCGTCGTGGGATGACACAGTTGTGATGGCACAGTCGCTCGCCACCGGGGAGCGGAAGGTGCTGATCGACGGAGGCGCTGACGCACACTTCGTAGCCACTGGGCATCTGGTCTATCTGAGAAGGGGCACGTTGATGGCGGTGCCGTTTGACGTGCGCCGACTCGAGGTCACGGGCCCGCCGGTGGGTCTTCTGGCTGATGTCATGCAGGCTGCGAACACCCAACCGGTTCAGATCGATACTGGCGCCGGACAATTTGCCGTGTCCGAGTCCGGTTCCCTCGCATACGCGACCGGTGGCGTGTTTCCGCAGGATCGATGGTCGCTCCTCTGGATGGATCGCATGGACAGTCAGAAATCGGAGCCGCTGCGTGTCGCTCCCGGAGCGTACGCGGCACCGCGGCTCTCGCCCGACGGGACACGGGTAGCGTTTTTCTCGAGCACAGGTGACTGGGACGTTTGGACCTACGATGTCCGGCGTGGAATCGCCGCTCCTTTGCCTCTGGCAGGAAACCAGAGCGCCCCGATTTGGACGCCTGACGGATCGCGCCTGACGTTCTTTTCCTTGTTTGAAGGAACCAGCAGTCTCTTGTGGAGAAATCCGGACGGCAGCGGTCCCGTCGAGCCGTTGGCAACGCCCGGCGGACACCCGAGCTCCTGGATTCCGAACGGCAGCGCCGTCGCCTTCACGCTGAATCGCGACATCTGGCTGCTCACACGCGGCGAAAAACGGATCCACTGCCGCTCGTGGCGTCTCCATCTTGGGAAGGACAAGCGGCGTTTTCGCCTGACGGACGGTGGTTGGCGTATAACGCCGGAATACCGGCGATTGCAACCAGCACGGAGGGCCAGATGGGCCAAACGGAGGTCTATGTTCAGCCCTACCCGGCACTCGACCGCCGAGAGCAAGTCTCGAGCGAGGGCGGGTTTTCACCGACATGGCGGCATGATGGACGCGAGCTGTTTTACTTGCAGAACGCCTCGGCCGACGGCCAATTGAAGATTCGGGTCATGGCGGTGCCGATTATTACGGTGCCGACGTTCTCGGCAGGCACGCCGCGGGTTCTGTTCGAGGGCCCCTTCAGGACCGATGGTCCCTTTCGTGGCTACGACGTGACCCCTAACGGCCAACGTTTTCTGATGGTGCGGGAGGTCTCGCAATCGCCGGCCCGTGTCTCTCACATGGTGCTCGTGCAGAACTGGACCGAGGAGCTGAAGCGCCTCGTGCCGACGAGGTGACCTCTCGACTTCGGAGACGATCGAACGTCCCGCTTACGCGCGATCAGTCGCCACGGGACCACCAATCCTGAGTAACTGGTGGGACAAACCCTGTCGCTTCACCACCAGCTTTCGCCCCAGTTTTGTTGATTGCGCAAGTCACACCGACCGGCCGGGACAATCAGTCGTTTGTTGACACGACCGGCAGGCAAGTCAAAGTAACCGGTTCTCTGGAGGCTGGATTAAAACCTCGACCAGCGGCGGCTTCGGTGAGCACGGCGCTATTTCGTCCCCATGCGCTGCTTCAGCTCTTCTTGCCAGTTCAACACGACGTGAATCCGCGGGCCCGGTGACGGCCCTGCAGGCGCCTGGCGGGCACCCGTATCAGATGCGGCCGTCATCCCGAGGATTCTGCCGTCAGGAGTGATGTCAAAGGTCCTCGGAACCGTCGGAGCCGACCTCAAAAACGGTCCGATTGGTATCTGGACTTCGTTGCCGAAGGCGAAGGCCGGCTGCGTCGTGATGCTGCGGCTGAAGAAGGTATCGAATGACCGGGCGTACAGGATCTCCTTGCCGTTTGGCGACCACACGGGATGACCAGCGCCTGAGCGCATCAGTTCGTACGTCGCGCCCGTCGTCGGGAAGGGCTGCACCCATAGTCCACGCGTGCCAAACGTTCCCGCCCCGGCGTCGGAAGTGTACGCCACCCATCGTCCCTCGGGCGAGAAGATGGCCTGCGTTGGAACGGACGACTGCACGCCGCCGAACGGCTCTGCCTTCTTGTCTTTCAGGGAAAAATACCAGAGAGTGACCGTTTGGCCCTTCGTGATGCGGAATAAGAATCCATTGTCGACCGGCGACCAGGACTCCGGTACGTGTGCGGTTCCCTGTTCCGCCGTCGTCAGCCGCTCGGCTGTGCCGTTGCCGTCGGCGCGCTGCCAAAAGATGCCCAGGTCGCCCTCGCGATCCGACTGAAAAGCCACGCGTTCTCCGTTCGCCGACCAGATGGGCAGCCGGTTGTTGCCACCCACCGTCAGCCGTCGCGGTGAGCTTGCGCCCGACAGATCGTAGATGGACACCACCGCCTCCCCGCCGCCCGTGGCGAACGCCAGGCGCTTTCCATCCGGGGAGACACGCGGCGTCTCGGTCACGCACCGGTTGGGAGTTTCAGTGGCTGGACTCCACCCTTCAGGTCAAACAGCGCGAGATCCCGTTGAGGAGAGGTCGACGTGACGGCGGAGGCCGGTCCGGGAATGTAGACCAACGAGCCTGTGCTCGAGACGCTGAAATGCGCGGTGCCGGAAAAGGCAGGGTTGGTCATCCGCTGGACTCCTTCGATGACCGGCACCGGACCGCCCTTCACCTCGAGTCGGCCAACGTCGAACGGAATCGCAAAGACGACCCCGCTCAGCGCATACACAAGATCACCGGTCGCCAGATAGCGCGCGTCGCTGCCGCCTTCGAAGAGGGTCTTACGTTCGCCCGTCCGGAGCCGATGGACCACAATGCGCGCCTTGTCCCAACTCTCGTCCGGATTGTCAGCCGCGAGCGTAAAGAGGACGGCTTCGCCGCCTGGCAGCAATTGGGGGCCGTGCGCTCTCTCGCCGGCTTCAATTGAGACGAGCGGCTCCACCTTGCCACCGCTCGCTGATACGCGCATGATGCCGCCCCCACGCTGGCCGAAGATGATCGTGTCCCCGACCCAGTTCATCCCGTCCGGAGTGAGGATCTGAGCGATCGGTACGGGAGCCCCGCCGCTGATTGCGATCCGTTTGAGCTGTCCGGTGGAAGCGGGTCCACCGGCAATTCCGGACCAAAAGGCGATCGACTGACCGTCAGGCGAAGACACCGGACTCGATACAAAGTCGCCGGGTGGAAGCTCGGTCCCCGGCACTGGCCGCGATTCGAGTTCGGACATCGACTTCAGATACAACCGGGTGTTGGCGACGTAGACGAGGCGCGAGCCGTCGGGCGAGATGGCCACCGCTTGCCGCCCGGCGTTTGTAAAGTTCTGGCCATCCGGCAGCAGGAACACGGACCGCGCGACGATTGGTGCCGGCGGCCGGGCCGGCCACAGCATCCAGGCGATCGCGCCCGCCATCGCGGCCGTGACGAGCGCGGTCATCGGGATTGGCAGCACACGCCGCCACCGCGGCTGCTTCGCGACGGCAACGTCCACTACGTTGGCAGCCGTCGGCGCCTTGGCAATCGACTCGAGTTCCATTCGCAGGTCGCCGACGGCCTGCCACCGTTTCTTGGGGTTCTTGTCGAGACACCGCTTCAACGCGTCGCGCAGGCGCGAATTGAGGCTCGTTGGGAGCGCCGAGAGGTCGGCGTCTCGGACCAGCACTGACGCCAGGATTTCGGGCGCGGTCTCGCCCGCGAACGGTTGACGGCCGGTCAACATTTCGTACAAGACGACGCCGAATGAGAAAACGTCGCTCCTCGTGTCGGCCGGAAATCCCTTGGCTTGTTCGGGCGACATGTACGACGCCGTGCCGAGGATGACGCCGGCGTTCGTCGCCATCGCGCTCAATGTGGGCGAATTCAGGTAGACGGGCTCACGGCTCGTGTCCGGCACAGCGGATCGCGATTCCATCGCTTTGGCCAACCCGAAGTCGAGAACCTTGACCTTGTCGTCAGGTGTGAGCTTGACGTTGGCCGGCTTGAGGTCGCGATGGATGATGCCGCTTTCATGAGCCGCTTCGAGGGCTTCCGCCATCTGCAGTGCGATCGCCAGCGCTTCCTCGACGGCGAGCGGACCGCGCGCAATCCGCTCCGCCAGCGTTTCGCCCTCGACGAGTTCCATCACCAGGAAGTGCCGGCCGGCGTCCAACTCCATCCCGAAGAGTGCCGCAATGTGCGGGTGATTTAGGGAGGCGAGCACTTTGGCTTCGCGCTCGAATCGCGCCGTGCGGTCCGGATCGGTTGCGAATGTTTCTGGAAGTATTTTGATGGCGACGCTGCGTCCGAGCTTGGTGTCGCGCGCGCGGTAGACCTCACCCATGCCGCCCGCCCCCAAGGGGGCGACGACTTCATACGACCCGAGGTGCGTGCCGGCGGTCAGCATCCAGCTCGTCAGGTGGGCTGCGAGATTCTGACATGCCCAGTGCCCAAGGTCTCAGCAAAAGTCGAACGCCAACGGTCGACGGACACACGCTCGACCCTCGCCCGGAATGCCTCGGAAAGGGCGGTTGGCGCCGGTATCCCCGTGCACTACCGACAGCCGAAGGCCCGTTCATCCTCGGCCCATTGGGCCGCCTAGTCTTGAGCAGAACCGGCGGCCGATTGGAGTGGATTAATGCAGGCGGATTATGCCGTTCGCTATAATCAGCGCACCCTCCAGAGGGATGCCCAACTGATGGAGTTCGGGTTACGACAGCCCGTTCGAAGCCGGTTTCGCTGGCCGCGACGGAGCGGCCAGCCTTGAATTCGAAACCCAGAACCAGTAGCCATGGCAGACGCGCGGATCGAAGTCACCGATGCGCAGGGCCGCCGGGTCGTGGTGCTCGACAAGCCGACGTTCACGATCGGACGCGGGGGGACGAACGACCTTCGGTTCACGGGCGGCGACGTCTCGCGCCAGCACGCCGAAATCCTGTGCCATAACGGCCAGTACCTCGTTCGCGATTGCGCATCGCGCGGCGGCACGTACGTCAACGGCACGAAGGTGACCGAAAAGCCGCTGTCGCACGGCGACAAGATTCAGATCGGGAGGGCCGAGGGCGCGCAACTCGTGTTCCTGACGCACGACCGGACGGCCGATACCGGTTCGCGGAGCGGCGGGACCGGAACCGACGCATCCGGGATCATCGGCGGGTTCCGTCAGATGGCGACGCTGCTCGACGCGCTGCGCGGCCTTGGCGGCAAGCGCGTGCTCGACGAGGTCCTCACGCTGGTGATGGACGCGGCGATCGACGTCACCGGCGCAGAGCGCGGGTTCCTGATGCTGGCCGGCGTACGCGGCGAGCTGGAGCCGAAGGTCGCACGGATGCGCGGGCGGATGCCGCTGGCCGGCGACGGCTTCGACACCAGCCGGAAGATTCCCGAGCAGGTGTTCGCGACGGCCAAGGCGGCAGTCATCCGCGATCTCATGGACGAGCCCCGGCATCAGGGCCACGACCGCACCATCGCGCACGGCATCCGCCAGGTGCTCTGCGTGCCGCTGCTGCTCGTCCGCTACGTGGACAATCCGGGTGCGCCGGTTGAAACACAACCGATCGGCGTGCTGTATCTCGACAGCCGCGAGAAGGGCGCGCTGCTCGCGCAAGCCACGAAAGATACGCTGGAGGCGCTCGCGGCGGAAGCGGCGGTCGCGATCGAAAACGCGCGGCTCTATCGCGAAGCCATCGAAAAGCGACGCATCGACGGAGAGCTGCGGATGGCGTCGCAGATCCAGCAGGCGCTGCTGCCGAAATCGCGCAGGTGCGGCACGTTCTACGACGCCAGCGGCACGTCGATCGCGTGTCGGGCGATCGGCGGAGATTTCTTCGAGTACATCGACATGGCCGACGGCCGCTTCGGGTTTGCGCTCGGCGACGTATCCGGAAAAGGGCCGCCGGCGGCGCTGCTGACCGCGATGGTCCAGGGCATCCTCTGGACGCAGTCGTTTGCGCCGGTCGAGCCGGCGGTGATGATGACGCGCATCAACCAGGCGCTGCTCGCGCGCGGCATCGACAATCGCTTCGCGACGATCTTCTTCGCGATCATGAGCCCCGATGGGCGGTTGACGTACTGCAACGCGGGGCAGAACCCGCCACTGTTGTTCAGCGCGTCAGGCGTGCGAAAACTTGAGACCGGCGGCACGATCGTCGGCCTGTTCGAACACGCGACGTACGAGCAGGAGGAGATTCAGCTCACCGCCGGCGATCTGCTCGCGGTCTTCAGCGACGGCGTGTCGGAGGCGCTCAATCCTGCGGGCGACGAGTACGGCGAGGCGCGCACGCAGAGCGCGATTGCATCGAATTGGCTGGAGCCGGTCGACACCGTCCTGCAGTCGCTGCTCGAATCGGTCCGCGCATACGCGCACGGGGCGCCGCAGAATGACGACGTGACCGCGCTCATCGTCCGCTACACGCCTACACGCTCGTAGACCCCTACCGGCCGGGATTCTTTCGCGCCAGTTGTCGTGTCGACGAACAGCAACGCATCGAACGCTTGCGTGGGGACGATGTTCCCGACGAACGCGTGCGGTTCGCCTTCTGGATACACGGCGCCGATCTGGCGCGACCCTCGTGGTTGGTCGAACCAAACAGGCGCGCTGCGCAGATCGAGCGCAAAGAGCGGAATGCCGGCGGATGCGAGGGTGCCGTCGAGGGTCTCGGCTTTCGCTGGCGGCACAGAGAAATTCTTCAGGCCGCCGCCTCCCTGCGCGATGGCCTGGAACGACCCTTGGTTGAACGCGAAGCCAAAGACGACCATCGCCTTGCCGTACATCCGCCTGAGCACCGAGCCCATCGTCTCGTACGAGAACCCCTCGGTCGCGACGTGGCCGTTGTGGGCCCACAACACGATCTTCGCCTTGGGGTTGTGGTCCAAGATCCACTTGACGTTGTCGGCCATGCTCCGGTCGCGTGCCACTTCGTTGGCGCGCATCTGCATCGCCTGCAGTACGACGCGCGCGTGTTGGACGGCCCAATCAACGTCCAACTCGGTCGCTCCACGCGCCCGATAACCAGTCAAGCGCACAAGGCGTCAGACCGCCGCAACTCGGACCGGCTATCGCCGCGCAACGCGGTGATTATGCTGGACGACCCACACCATGGCCGAGTTCGTCGCGGTCATGAAGACAACAGCCGCCACCTTGTTCCGCTTCCACATCCGTTCGCTCACGAAAATCACACCAGCCCCGGCCGCCGCCTTGACCGCAGACAGGCCGACTGCGTTGTCCGCGACGCCCTTCATGAGCGGGTTTGCTTCGACGGCACCGTTCTCGAGCGCGCGGAAGGTTGAATGCACATCGAGGCCCTGCAGCACACCGTACGAGATGTACAGCGGCACGAGCGCGGCGGGCCGCGGCGGTCGCGGGGTGGCGACCAATTCAGTGGGCGGTGCGGCCGTGGCCAATTGAATAGCCGTCGAGTCAGGTCGCAGCGATGGTGATGGGATCTCCTGAGCTGACGCCGGTGCAACAGTGAACGTGCAGATCAGAACGGCCACCAGCGCAAGATGAACGAAGCGCATAAAGACGAACCTCTCGCCTGAGTGCGGCTGCACCTGGCGTGAATCGGCCCGCGGCCATTTCCGCGTGCCAGTTCGTCGTCACACTTCGCAGTGGATATCGGATTTCCCCGCTGGGGGATCGTCCGCGGCCGCCACCACGTCAGACGACTCTAACGGACTCTTAAGGCACGCAAGGTGCCATGGGTGACAAGGATTGACGGGTGGGTGAGAAGCTGAGACTGCTCTTACGTTTAGCAGCCTTTTGCCTGGCCTCATGTTTTCGATGCGAAACGATCTCGCTGCGCCTTTTTGGAACAGTAATTACCACATAATTGTCCTTAAGTTATTGATTAATTGAGACTAAATAAGATATTCCAGTTATAGGACAGTTCAACACTCGGTGCGGGAACCTAAGACGGCAGTCGCCGGCGCGGTGTGGAGGCATTGATCTCGGCCGCTCTCCCAACTCGCCACACATAGTAAGCTCATCCAGCAAGCTCAGCCTTTCAACAGATCGGACCAATCATGTTCAGGCGTGTCGTTGTGCGGTTGTGTGCTCTTTCTCTGTTCACTGGCGGTTGCGCGGGCAGCGACACCGAGCCCACACGGACTACCACCTCCGCGAGGGTCAGCATCGTCGATCCGGCGGCCGGCAACACGTTGACGAGGGGAACCCCGTTCAAAATCTCGTTCACGGTTGAATTTGCCGAGAACGCCTTCACGCTGTACACGATCGGTTTCGTGAGGGATGATGGCGTGTATTCGCCGCCGTTCGCTTGCGGTGGTGCAGGCACGTCAGGCGGCGCTCACCTCGGTGCAGGGCAAGTGGAGGTCTCGGGCGTCGTCGGCCCCTTGCCAGTCGGTGGCGGCGGCCGCACCGAGAGTGAGCGTATGGGCGCCATCCTGTTCGAGTTCGCGAAAGGACACCGAGTCAACGCACTGCTCCTTCTTAAGCGCCTACCGGAACCACCAAGCGGACCTGCAGCTGGATGTGCACCGCTCGGCACCTTCGTGCCCCTGTTCAACCCGACCGAAGGAACCGTCTTCCCGGAAAACGCCGATCAGCGCGTGGACATGCCCCTCAACTGGTTTGTTCAACCGTAGAAAACAGACGACACTGGCGCGTGCCTCCCCTCACGCGCGCCCACCCGAATCCTTTTGATTGGAGCTCGTCGCCAGCGTCCCGTAGACAGAAACGTGCGTTACGGCTATTTTGCGTCAGAGACGTTCAGGGAGAAGACGATGCTCTACGCATTCGACGGAACCGGAAACCGCGATCACGTCGACGCCAGGCAGGACACCAACGTCGTCAGGTTCCGCGACGCGTACAACGGGCAGAACCTGTATTACAAGGGCATCGGCACCCGCTGGGGCGTGCCCGGCGCGATTGTCGGCGGCACGACTGGCGCAGGCGGCCGCGGACGCGTGTCCGAAGCCTACCAGCAGTTCAAGCTGTTTCTCGCGGAAGGTGACCCGATCGTCGACGTCATCGGCTTCAGCCGTGGCGCGGCCCTGGCGCTGCACTTCGCCAACGAGGTCGCGCAGCACCCCGGCGGTCCGACGATTCGCTTTCTCGGCCTGTGGGACTGCGTGCCCTCGTTCGGCGTCGCGAGCAGCCCGAAGAACATCGGGTGGAATCTGAACCTGCCGTCGAAGGTCGAGCACTGCTTCCATGCCCTGGCGCTGGATGAGAGACGCCAGACATTCCGCCTGTATCGGCCGAGGTTGGCGCCCAACGCATCGCCCGGGTGTTTATGCGAGGTCTGGTTCGCCGGTGTGCATTCAGATGTCGGTGGCGGGAACAAGAATGTCGGGCTGTCGAGCATCGCGCTGCAGTGGATGCTCCTGAACGCGCAGCGTTGCGGGCTGCCGATCCGGCCCAAGGCGATCCAGGACGCGGCCGCACTGATGACACCCGGCGTCGCGACGTCCGCCGGTCCCCGCTACGATCTCGTCAAGAACCGCTTCCGCAAGGTACGGCCAGACGATCAGGTGCACTTCTCGGTCGACTATCGCCCCGACAAGAAGAAGTTCAACAATCCTCCTGTCGGCAGCGTGGTCGTCGACGACAGCGGCCGGCGCGTCCGCGATTTCCAGCGCGTGTAGCGCCACATTTCGCTCGCCTGAACGTCGTCGCCGTGAAGGACCCATGGCGGACGCTACGACCCTGCACACATCGGCACGACAGGTCCGCTCACAGGCGGACACGACCCGCCATCGCCACAACTGCGCAGCCCGTCGCTCATTCACCGACGTCAACCGGGAATCGTCTGTCCCGTGGCCCCGCGATAGCCGACAATTGAAGCAGACCCCTGGCGGAGCCGAGCTGCGCCGACGCCACCTTCCTCCCCGGCGCAGCTCCCTTTTTTTCACATTTCTGCACACGGACGACGGGTACGGCCGCAACTCCGGCAGGGCCGAACCGATAATCGATTCAATGCTGCCGACGTGGACGTTCGATCGCCAGGGCGAGCAACTGATCGTCCAGCGGGACACCCGCGACGGCACGTCCTGCGCGCTGATCGTCACCCTCGACGGCCTCAGCCGCACGATCGAGTTCCCCGAGCTGCCGGCACTCGTCAGGTTCCAGACCGATATGGACACGTTCCTGCTTCGCACAGGCTGGCTGCTGCTGACGTACGCCCCCGACCGCCGACGCCGCGACCGGCGCCACTTCCCGCGTGTCTCCAATGACCGGCGGCGCTGGTGGACCGACGGGGTCGAACCGGAGACTGGTCCATCATCAGGCAAGGAACGGCGGCGGCGCGCCGCAAAGTAAGGACTGCGCTTTTCAGGTTGTAAGCGCCAGCGGCCGCTCGAACCAGGCGACGTCCCAGTACTGGCCGAACTTCCGTCCGTTCGCCGAAAACGTCCCGATCCGGCGGAAACCAAAACGCTCGTGCAGCGCGACCGACGCGGCGTTGGGCAGCGTCACGCCCGCAACCACCCGATGGATGTCTTCGCCGGCAATCGACGCGAAAAGCGTCTCGTAGAGCGCGCGGCCGATGCCGCGGCTAACCGCGGCCGGACCGCAATAGACGCTGGCTTCGACGGTGGTCTCGTACGCCGCCTTGTCACGGAAGCGGCTCGTCGACGCGTATCCCACGACCTGCCCGCTGGCGACGGCCACGAACAGGCGATGGCGTGGATCGGTTGCGTGCGCGTCGAACCACCGTTGGCGCCCTTCGATGGTGAACGGCTCCAGGTCGAATGTGATGGGTGTGTGGACGACGTAGTGGTTGTAGATCTCGGTGAGGACCGCGAGATCGTCCTGCCCGGCGGCTCGAATCATCACGCTGCTCATGGCTGCAGTATCACCGACTCGAGTGGCTGAAGACGCAGCGATGGGACCGCGACGGAGGCCCCCGCCTGCCGGTGGCTCCCCAGAAGGACCGTTGCCGCGCCCGCGCCGGATGCCCGGACAAGAGCATCCTGGCTGCGATCCGTGAAGTTCATCACGACCATCAGCTGTTCGCCGCCGTTCGTTCGCGTAAACGCGAGCACTCCCTCGTTGGCGTCGAGCGCCTGAAAGTCTCCCGACGCCAGCGCCGGGCTCGCACGGCGGACCCGCAGCAGCGCGCGATAGAAGTTGAAAACCGAATGCGGATCGGCGGCCTGCGTTTCCACGTTACGGCCTGCCGCATCGTGCGAGACGCGGAGCCACGGGGTGCCGCGCGTAAAGCCCGAGTGCTGCGCGCCGTTCCACGGCATCGGGCGACGGACGCCGTCCCGTCCCTTGTATCCGGGCCAGAAACGCCGCCCGACCGGATCGCGCACCTCCTCGATCGAACCGGGCGGGTCGGTCCGCATCGCGAGCTCCTCGCCGTAATAGATGAACGGCGTGCCGCGCAGCGTCAGCAGCAGCATGGCCAGCAGCCGCGCCACCGCATCGGGATCGGCACCGGCCGCGAACCGGTCGCAGGCGCGATCGATGTCGTGGTTGCTGAACACGTTCGACGGCCAGCGGCCATTGCACGCCCGTTCTACTCGCTCGACGACGTCCCGCAGCGCGGCCGCATCGCGGCGCGGCACCTGCGCGAGGAAGAAGTTGAACGGCAGGTGGATCTCGTCGCCGCCGCCATAGAACGCGGTCAGCTCGTCGGCCGAGCCGACGTACGCTTCGCTGATCAGGAGTGCGTCGGGCCGCCGGCGATCGACGAAGCGGCGCACGCGGCGCAGCGTGTCGTGGAGCTCGGGTAGACCGCGCGTGTACACCGACTCCTGCGTGTCGATGCCGGTCAGCGTGAGGATCGGTTCGGCGAGCGGCGGGTTGTCGCGCAGCGCCACGTCCTCGAACAACGCGTTCACGGCATCGAGGCGGAACCCGTCGACGCCGCGGTCGAGCCAGAAGCCGAGCACGTCGAGCATCCGTTCTTCCACATCGGGATTGCGCCAGTTCAGGTCGGGTTGCTCGGCATAGAAACAGTGGTAATACCACTGACCCGTGCGCGGATCCCACGTCCACGCGGGCCCGCCGAACGCCGACTCCCAGTTGTTCGGCGGCCCGCCGGCCCGTCCATCGCGCCACACGTACCAATCTCTCCGCCGCGAGCGCCGTGACGTGCGCGACTCTTCGAACCACGCGTGGCGGTCGGACGTATGGTTGAGCACGATATCGATGACCACGCGAATCCCGCGCCGGTGGGCTTCCGCGAGCAGCCGATCGAAGTCGGCAAGGCTGCCGAAGTGCGGATCGACCGCCTCGTGATCGCTGACGTCGTACCCGAAGTCGACCTGCGGTGACGGATAGAACGGCGTCACCCAGATCGCATCAATGCCGAGGTCCTGGAGATACGGCAGCCGGTTCGTGATCCCGTTCAGGTCGCCGACGCCGTCGTCGTTGGAATCCTGAAAACTGCGGATGTAAACCTCGTAGAAACAGCTCGCGCGCCACCACGTCATCTATTCAATCGACTCCAAAGTTCACGAGCGTATCCGATCCGAACTCGGCCTATCCAGCAGGACGCGCGAAACACGCGGCGCTTGTCGTGGTCACTGCCTTGCACCTCGCCCCACGAACCCAAGGAGGAAATGATGAAACGAATCGGAACCTTTGCAGCGATCGCGTTTGGCTGGGCGGCCGTGCTGGCCGCGCAGGCTCCGGGACAGCAGCCAGGTCAGCAGCCCGGCCGATCGGGCGGACCGGACGACAGAAGTACGAGTCAGACGAGTCAGACGAGTCAGGCCAACACGATCACGTTGACGGGATGCCTCGAGCGCGGCGGCGCGTCGAGCGGCAGCTCGGGCGCCGCGTCAGGCGCGCCGGGGGCGCCGGGAGCGCCGGGCGCCTCCGCACAGTCGTCCGGAGTTGCGTTGTTCATCCTGACGGACGCGACGACGGGCAGCGGATCGAGCGCAGCGTCTCCGGGTGCGGCGGGCACGTCGGGTGCGGCCGGTACGTCGGGCGCCGGAACGCCGGGAGCGGCGAGCTCTGTCGGGCGCGTCAGCGGCCGGCCGGACTGTACGCGCTGGAAGGCACCGCGTCTGAGCTTTCGCCCCACGTCGACAAGCGCGTGCAGGTGACTGGCACGATGGCGAGCAGCAGCGGGGCGACGACGTCCGGCGCAGCCGGCGCGTCCTCGAGCGCATCGGCCAATGCACCGCGCATCAAGGTCGCCAGCATTCGTGAGGTCCCGGGGGAATGCAAATAGTCGGTAGTCGGTAGTCGCCGGAGACAGTTGGTGAGTTGGTGAATCAGAGAGTTGGAGAGTTCATGAGCGTCTTCAACTCACCAACTCACTAACTCTCCAACTCACCAACTTCGTATTAGACGGCGTGCGGTCTGATTGAAGTCGCCCGGATCAGCGACTCTTCAGAACCAGAGCAGACGGGTCCAGGGCCACAGCGCCGCAATTACATAAGTGATCGTCAGGAAGGCGATGGCGACGTGACGCGCGAGGAGGTGCAGGATCACGCCGCACATCACGGCGACGGTTTTTGCTCCGGTCAGGGCGGCGACAGCGCCGAAAGTCGAAGCGTACCAGACGATTAGTGGATTGGCCTCGATACCGGGACCGTAGACGCGGATCCCCTGGTAGGTCATCCAGCCGTCAGCGATCTGGACGATCGCGAACAGCAGGAACACGATGTCGCCGAATCGGGACCGCGGCACCCGCACGGGTGCGCTGGCTTGGGGGAAAGCCATGCGTCGTCGTAAACAGGCAAAGCTTATACCGCGTTTCTATTTCCATGTCACCTCCATGGAAAAGAAGTGGGCAAAGACTTCGCGGTTGGGGGTGTTCTTCGGGTTCTGCTCCGGGCTGCGGATGTAGAAGTCGATCTGCTGCGCCGCGGGGTTCACCTCGCCGGCCGCGCCTTTCTTGTTCGCCATCGGATAATTCACCCTGAGCGTCTTCCGATCGCGAATGCCCTGCGTGACCATGAAGTGCATTTCGTAGTTCTGATAGAGCGGCTTGCCGTTCAAGGTTGCGTGTCCGAATCCCCAGCCCGCGAGGTACACGAACGTCTTCGGCCAGTTGTTGTCGCCGCAGCCTGAATCGGTCCCGTGCTCGTGCAGGTACGCGACGATCCCACCGTTCTGGCAGGGATTGAACTCGTTGAACTTGTCGATCGCGAGCGCGAGGTCGCCTTCCGGAACCTTCAGGCGCGCCTCGAAGCGGCCTGTGTTCTTGATCTCGTCCACGTCGATGTCCACAGTCCCCGCCACCGGCTTGGCCGACGCGCCCGAGTTGTCCATGTGGTTCCAGCCGGGCGGGTCGTTCAATCCGCCGACCATGTAGACGCGATTGCCGGTCAGGACGAAGTGGCCGTCGTACAGGTCGTGCTGCTCCGGCGCATACATCGTCACCGTCGCGCCGGGCTGCTGGCGCGGAGTTGCCTGCTGCTGAGCCCCGACTGCGATGGCTGCCGAGACGATCGCCCCGACCGCCGCCCACCGTGTTGTTTGAACCATCAGCCTTCCCCCTTTCGACGAACAGCGTACTGCAACCCCTGTGACGAGGCCACGATTTGCTTCAACGCCTACACTTGTAGTAGATCTACCGACGCAGTTAGGAGGTCGGGTGGCCAAGCCTAGGTTGAGCAAGCTCGAGCTGCAGATCATGGACGCGCTGTGGACGCGCGGCGCCTTGTCGGTGCGTGAAATCCAGGAGGCGTTTGCCGAGAAGAACCGGCCGGCCTACACCACCGTCCAAACGATGGTCTACCGGCTCGAGGCGAAGAAGGCGATCCGGCGGGTGAAGAAAATCGGCAACGCCCACATTTTCGAGGCTGCGGTCACGCGTGCCAGCGCGCAGCGGCGGTTGATCGACGAGTTGCTGGCGTTCTTCGGCGGCCGCTCGCAGCCGGTGATGGCGCACCTCATCGAGACCGGCAAGCTGACGCTCGAGGACGTGCAGCAGGCCGAGCAGACGCTCCGCAAGCTGGCGAAGAAAGATCGGTCCTGAATGAGCCAACCAGGCGGCCTCGTCACTCGTTTAGGAGGGTGCTCGCCCGGGTCCGCGCCTCAAGTCGTCGCCGATCGCGGACTGCGCGGCTTTGTCTCCTCCGCGTGCCGGCGACATCGCGCCGTGCTCGATGCAGATGACCGACGGCCGGATGCAGGCACGCGCCTTCGATCTCTCACAGCTGGCGACGAACCTTGGACCGTCCGCCGGGCGATTCGTCGTCGATCGCACGGGCCTCAAGGGCCGCTTCGACATCGACCTGGAATGGACGGCGTCGATGGCCGCCGCGCTCGAGGAGCAGCTCGGGATCAAACTCCAGCCCGAGGTCGGACCCGTCCAGGTGACGATCGTCGATCGCATCGAGCCGCCGACGCCCGATTAGCCCCACTAATCAATGCCCTCGAAAGGAACCTCGGATGCTAGGTGCCATAGGCGATCATCTCTGGCAGTCGACCCTCGTCGCCGCTGGCGCCGCGCTGCTGACGCTGGCCCTTCGGAACAACCGCGCGCAAATCCGCTACGCGGTATGGCTGGCGGCGTCGCTCAAGTTCCTCGTCCCGTTCGCCGCGTTGATCGCAATCGGACGGCGACTCGGCATCGCTCCGCCTGCCGCCGCCTTGCCGGAGCGGATCGACCTTCAGATCAGCTTCGTCGTCGATGCGCTGGCGACGCCGTTTTCGGCCCAGCCGGGCTTTGTCGCCACCGTCCCGGCCGGCATCGATTGGTTCGCCGCACTTCCGTACGGGTTGGCCGTTGTGTGGATGGCCGGCGCCGCGAGCCTTGGTCTCGCCTGGTACATACGGTGGCGGCGGATCTCACGACTCATCCGAGCGGCGGCGCCGCTCGCCAACGGTCGCGTGCTGACCGCGCTTCGACGCGTCGAAGCCGGTCGCGGCATGTCCCCCATTCTTGCGGTGTCGGCCGAAACGAGGCTGGAGCCCGGGGTGTTCGGCATCCGCCAGCCGATTCTCCTGTGGCCCGCCGGCATCGCCGAACGGCTGGCCGACGATCACATCGAGGCCATCCTCGCGCACGAGCTCTGTCACGTCGAACGTCGCGACAACCTCTGGGCGGCCGCTCATGGCGTGGTGCAGACGCTGTTCTGGTTCCACCCGATGGTGTGGTGGATTGGCGCGCGCCTGATCGACGAGCGCGAGCGCGCCTGCGACGAAAGCGTCGTCGCCGCAGGCCGCGAACCCGCGCGCTACGCGGAGAGCATCCTCGAGACCTGCCGGTACTCCTTGGAGGCGCCGGCGCTCTGCATGGCGGGCGTCACCGGCGCGAATCTCGAGAAGCGAATGGAACACATCATGCGCGGCACGCCATTCGGCCGGATGAACTGGTGGAAGAAGTCGCTCGTCGCGGCCGCCGGCGCGGCGGCAGTCGCCGGACCGGTGGCGGTCGGGATCGCCAGCGGGCCGCCGCTGCGCGCGCAGGTCCAGGCCGCTGGCGACCGCCCGTCATTCGAGGTCGCGTCGGTCAAGCCGAACATCGCGGCTGGACCCAATCAAATACGCGTCGGGATGCCCGGCAACGGCCGGTTCAACATCACCAACATGCCGCTCGCCGAGCTGATTCGGTTCGCGTACGAGTTGCAGGCGTTCCAGTTGACCGGCGAACCCGACTGGGCGAACTCCCAGCGCTTCGACGTCACCGCCACCACCAACGGCAATCTGGGGCCGGGAGTGATTCGCCAGATGGTGCAGTCGCTCCTCGCGGAACGATTCAACCTCGCCGTGCATACCGAGACCCGTGACATGCCGATTTACGAGATGGCCCTCGCGCGGAGCGACGGCCGGCTGGGAGAAAAGCTGCGGCCGTCCGGTCCGGATTGCGCGCCAATTACCGTGCCTGCTGGCATGAAGCCGCCACCACCGCCCCCGGCCGGAGCGGCGGCGCGCGGCGCGCCGCCGCCTGGCGCCCCCGGGTGTCCCATGATCTTCGGCCTCGGCTTCATGTCGGCTCGCAAGGCGTCGATGGACCAGCTCGCCAGGAACCTCTCCCGCACCGTACGGCGCATCGTCGTCGACAAGACAGGACTCACCGGGTTTTACGACGCCGATCTCGAGTTCCTGCCGGATGGGCCGATAGGTCTGGGCGGACCGGACGGCCCGGCGTTCGCCGCGCCCAATCCCGATGCACCGTCAATCTTCACGGCGATGCAGGAACAGCTCGGCTTGAAGCTGGAATCAGCGCGCGGCCCCGTCGAGCAGCTGGTGATCGATCGCGTCGAGCCCCTCATTCCGGACTGAACTTCCACGAGGGCGCAGAGGTCCAGTTTTGGGTCCCCGAATCGACAGTGGAATGTCGCGCGGCCTACTGACCGTTCTGTTGCTCGTCTGGCTGGCGTGGACGACGGCCGCGCAAGGTGTCGCGCTCACCGGCCAGGTCATCTTCGGCAAGCTGCCGCTCCCTGGCGCAAGCGTCACGGCGACGAGCGACGGCAAGGAAATCGTGACGACGTCTGAAGCCGACGGCACGTATCGCTTCTCGGATCTGGCCGAAGGCGTCTGGACCGTTCGCGTGGAGATGCTGGGCTTCACGCCGGTTTCTCGCGAGCTGGCCCTCCCTTCCTCCGAGCCCGTGGTCTTCGAGATGACGCTGCTGCCGTTCGACGAGATTGCGCGGACAGCGGTCCGGACGTCGTCCTCCGAGGGGCCCTCCGGAGCAAGCATGCGAAACCGCGAATTCCAGCGGACGGAGGTCAACGCGGCGCGAACGCCGCCGCGCGAACCCGCGCCGCAGGCTGCCCTGCCCCCGGATCCATTCGGCGACAGCGCGATGAGCGCTGCGGACGGCCTGTTGATCAACGGCAGCGTGAACAACGGCGGGGCGTCTCCCTTCGCCCAGTCGGCCGCGTTCGGCAACAACCGCCGCGGAACGCGGTCGCTCTACAACTGGGGGCTCGGCGCGCAGATCGGCAACTCGGCGCTCGACGCACGCCCGTATTCCTTCAGCAGCCGACCAACCCCGAAGCCGGACTACACCGATGTCCAGATCATGGGCACGTTCGGCGGGCCGCTGCGAATTCCAGGCTTGGTGCGCAACGGCCCGACGCTGTACCTGGGATACCAGCGGCTCGACGATCACAACGCCAACACCCAGTCGGCGATCATGCCGACGGCCGCTATGCGCAGGGGCGACTTCTCGGATTCCCCGATCACGTTGATCGACCCGGCAACCGGTTTGCCGTTCGAGGGCAACAGGATCCCGGAGAGCCGCATCAGCGAACAGGCTCGTTCGCTGCTCCAGTACTACCCCCTGCCGAATCTCCCGGGCGCGAGCGGCTTCAACTTCCAGGCGCCGGTCGTCGTCGGGACGGAACAGGACAGCCTGCAAGTGCGGCTCACGCAGCGGGTGACCGCCCGGGATCAGCTCTCGGGCAGCGTGTCGTACCAGCGGACGTCAACCGACACGTCGAGCGTGTTCGGGTTCGTCGATTCGAACCGAACGGGTAACCTGGACGTCGCGGTGAACTGGTCGCGCCGCTTCTCGCCGCTGCTCACGCTGCGCCTTCGCTACCAGCACACCCGGCTGTCGACCGACGTCGTGCCGTACTTTGCGGGCCGCACGAACGTCTCCGGTGAAGCCGGCATCACGGGCAACGACCAGAATCCGCAGAACTGGGGTCCGGCGGCGCTGGTGTTCGGCAACGGCATCGCGGGCCTCGGCCACCCACAGTTCAGCGCCGCCGACGACCAGGCGCATGGCGGCGGCGCCGACGTGGCGTGGGGCCGCGGACGTCACTACGTCACGTTCGGCGGCGGCATGCGGCGGCGGCATTTCGATAGCTTCGGTCAACAGGACGCGCGGGGCGTGTTTTCGTTCACGGGGTCGACGACCGGGTCGGATTTCGCCGACTTCCTCCTCGGCATCCCGCACAGCAGCGCGATTGCGTTCGGCAACCCCGACAAGTTCCTGCGCGGATCGGCCCTCGAGAGCTACTTCAACGACGACTGGCGGCTCTCGCCATCGCTGACGCTCAATCTCGGCGTGCGATGGGAGTACGAATCGCCGCTCACGGAAAAATTCGGAAGGCTCGTCAACCTGGACACGACGTCCGGCTTCGCGGCGGTGGCGCCGGTCGTCGCCAGCGACCCATTGGGCTCGCTCACCGGGACCCACTATCCAGCCTCGCTCGTGCGTGCCGACCCGCGTGGCGTTCAGCCCCGCCTTGGCCTCGCGTGGCGGCCTGTTGGCGGCTCGTCGCTGGTCATCCGCGCCGGCTACGGCGTCTATCGCAACACCAACGTCTACCAGTCGATCGCGCTGGCGATGGCTCAACAGCCGCCACTCTCGAAGGCCGTCAACGCGGAGAACTCACCCGAAACACCGCTCACCCTTGCCAATGGGTTCATCGAGTCGGCGTCGAGCACGCCCAACACCTTTGGCGTCGATCCGGATCTGCGCGTCGGGCTCGCGCAGAACTGGCAGGTCTCCGCCCAGCGCGATCTGCCGGCCTCGCTCACCGTCCTCGCCACCTACCTTGGTGCGGCCGGCAACCGGCTGATACAGGAGGTGCTGCCGAACACCTATCCGGCTGGCGGCGTCAATCCGTGTCCCACGTGCCCGCTCGGGTTCGTTCACCTCTCGTCAAATGGCAGCTCGCTGCGGCACGCGGGTCAGCTGCAGCTACGCCGGCGCTTGAGGAACGGATTGACCGCCACGCTGCAGTACACGCTCGCCAGGGCGACCGACGATGCGGCGGCACTGGCGGGCGCGACCATGAGCGGCGCGGCCATTGCGCAGGACTGGCAGGACCTGGACGCCGAACGCGCCCTCTCCACGTTCGATCAGCGTCACCTGCTCACGGCGCAGTTTCAGTACACGACCGGCGTCGGCGTGGCCGGTGGCGCACTCGTCGACGGAATCAAGGGCTCGCTGCTCAAGGGATGGACGATCACGAGCACGCTCACCACCGGAAGCGGCCTGCCGCTGACGCCGACATACCTGACGTCGGTCCCCGGTACCGGCGTGACTGGCACGATGCGGGCCGACCTGACGGGCGCACCGGTCGATGCGCGGCCGGAGGGGTACTACCTGAATCCCGCGGCCTATGCCGCCCCGGCGGCCGGCGAGTGGGGCCGCGCCGGCCGGAATTCGGTGGCCGGCCCGGCGCAGTTCAACCTGAACGCGGGCCTCTCGAGAACGTTCTTCATTGGCGACCGCCTGAATCTCGACTGGCGCCTCGACGCCGCAAACGTCCTCAATCACGTCACGTTCGCCGCCGTGAACACGATCGTGGACAGCCCCCAGTTCGGGCTGCCTAACCGGGCGAACCAGATGCAGGCAAGCTGCAGATGACGATGGGCTGAGGTACTGAAGAGTGAAACCACAAAGGACACTAATGGATCAATTGCCCTTCTGTGACCTTTGTGTCCTTTGTGTCCTTTGTGGTTCACACCCACGCCGCGCAGCAACCGACTTTCCGGAGCGGCACTCGCCTCATCGTCCAGACCGTGACCGTCAAAGATCGCGACGGCAAGCCGATCGAAGGGCTCACGGCGAAGGATTTCATCGTCACCGAAGACGGTGAGCCACAGACAGTGGCGTTCGTCGAGTATCAGCGAGTAGACGGCTCGCGCGAACAGCAGCCAGCCGCGGGTGCTGCGCCTGCCCCGGCGACACCCGACCCGTCACCGGCACCGGCTGCGCCTGGTGCGGCTCAAGGTCTCGACGCGCGCTACCGGGATCGGCGGCTCGTCATCCTCTATTTCGATCAGACGGCGCTCCCGCCGGGCGACCTGATGCGCGCCTTTTCCGCCGCGCGCCGCTATATCGCCTCCGAGATGCAGCCGCAGGATCTCATCGCGATCATGACGTTCGAGGGCGGCGGCGTACGCATCCGGCAGGAGTTCACCGACGATCGGGCGAAGCTGAACGAGATCATCCTTCGAATCATCGCGGGCGACGATCTGGACGGCGACGGCATTCCCGACACCACGGACGATATCGGCACCGCCTTCGGACAGGACGATGCCGAGTTCAGTATCCTCAACACCGATCGGCAGCTCTCGGCGCTTCAGACGGCGGTCGGCATGCTGCGGCCGTTCCCCGAGCAGAAGTCGCTCGTGTACTTTGCGAGCGGGCTCAGGCTGAACGGCGTCGACAACCAGGCGCAGCTGCGCGCTACGATCAACGCGGCGATTCGGTCCAACGTCTCCATCTTTCCCGTCGACGCGCGCGGGCTCGTCGCCACGGCGCCCCTCGGCGACGCCTCGCGCCCGTCGCCAGGGGGCGTGGGGATGCTCACCGGCCG
The DNA here is from genome assembly GCA_963825245.1 of uncultured Acidobacteriota bacterium. Lineage (GTDB taxonomy): Bacteria > Acidobacteriota > Vicinamibacteria > Vicinamibacterales > CAVVIG01 > CAVREM01. The sequence continues at coordinate 251,575 of CAWGSJ010000001.1, read as the reverse complement.
CCTGGCCGAAACCCAGATGGCCGGCTTCCAGCGCTCGCAGGACACGCTCTACAGCCTGGCGAAGGACACCGGCGGCAAGGCGCTGTTCGACTACAACGACCTGGCGCTGGGCATCGCGCAGGCCGCCGACGCGATCACCAGCTACTACATCATCGGCTACTACAGTACGCACACGGCCCTCGACGGGAAGTTCCGACGTGTGCGGGTCGCGCTCGCGGGCGGCCGGTCGGCCGAACTCACCCACCGGCAGGGATACTTCGCCGACAAGGAATTCGCGAAATACTCCGCCGCCGAGCGGGAACGCCAGCTCGAAGAGGCGTTCATGCTCGAAAACCCGATTACCGAGATCACGATCGCGATGGAGGTGAACTACTTCCAGTTGAACCGCGCCGAGTACTTCGTGCCGGTGGCCGTGAAGATTCCCGGCAGCGAACTGGCGCTCGCGCGCCGCGGCGGCGCGAGCCGCACGGTGATCGACTTCATCGGCGAGGTGAAGGACGACTACGGCGTCACCATCCAGAACGTCCGCGACAAGCTCGACATCCGCCTGAACGACCAGACCGCCGCCGAGCTCGCGAAGCGCCCGATTCAGTACGAAACCGCCTTCACGCTGCTGCCGGGCAAGTACGTGCTGAAGATCCTGGCCCGCGACTCCGAGACCGGCCGCATCGGGACGTTCATCACGCCGTTTACGATTCCCAACCTGAATCGTGAAGAACAGCGAGTGCCGACCAGCACGGTGGTGCTCGCCAGCCAGCTGGTCCCGCTCGGCGACGCGCTGTATAGCGTCAAGCCGAAGGGGGCGGCGGACGCCGCGAACCCGCTCGTGTTCGACGGGCTCAAGCTCGTGCCGAGCGTGACACGGGTGTTCAGCCGGACCCGCGATCTGCATGTCTTCATGCAGGCTTACCAGCGCGCTGCGACGACGACACAGCCGCTGGCCGCGTTCGTGAGCTTCTATCGAGGAGGCGTCAAAGCGTTCGAGACGCAGGTGGTCGCCGTGACGGACGGACTGGACCCGCGTTCGAAGGCGGTGACGCTTCGCTTCACGATTCCGCTCGAACGCGTGGAACCCGGCCGGTACGAGTGTCAGGTGACGGTACTGGACCCGGGCGGCAGCAAGGCGGCGTTCTGGCGCGCGCCGATCGTCGTGGTTCCGTAGTGCAGGCCTTTAGGCCTGCTTCAAGGCGGACCTAAAGGTCCGCCCTACTTCGCACGCCGTGCAGTCGCAACTCGCCTGCCTTCAGATGGGCGTGCAGGCGGTACTTGCCCTTGCCGCTCCAGTCGAACGAGCGGAACAGCCCTTCCTTGGTAATGCGGAACGGGCTCGCGTGGATCTCACCCGCCCAGACGCCGGCGTCGACGTGGCCGTAGTCCTCGGGACGAATCACGTCGATATCCAGCTCACCCGCGTGAAGCTCGACGTCCTTGTCGCCTTCGATGCCCTTGATGGCCATCTCGCCCGCGGTGAGCCTGATGTGCAGGTTGGACTGCGCCGGCACCTGGATGCGGACCCGGAAGTTTCCTGACGGTCCGTCGGTCGACACGCGCGCTTCGGAGCCGTTGACCGTGACGCGGTTGTCCACGTCGTCGAGGCGATCGCGATCCTCGACCTCCCAGTCGAGCCGGATCCGGTGGTCGGCCGCCCCGGTAATCTCGTACTCGCCGGCCGACAGGTCCATCGTGATTCGCCCGCCTGCCGCAAACGGGCGCTCCAGGCTGGTCGCCGGGCCTTTCGACTGCGCGGCCGCCGCGACGACGGTGGCCGCCAGCAACGCCGCAGCCCATGAGATGCGCATCGGACTCTCCTTCGCGGAATGCTTCGTAGGACGAGACGGACTTCGCTTCACGAAGGTTCCCATCCTGGCGCCTGTCCAGGCGACGTCCTGGCGCCGAAACAGACAGGCAGGAGGGTCTCGTGTTCTGGTGGTTTCAGCGGGGCGGCAAATACCTCAGGTATGAAACGCGCGAAACGAACACCGGCGCGTTCGAACTGCGCGTCATCTCGCCCGACGGATCGGAGCGCGTCGAGACGTTCACCGATTCATCGGATTTGACCAGGCGGCAGCTGGCGTTCGAGCGCGACCTCGCGTCGGACGGATGGACAGGGCCTCATGGGTGGAACCTGTAATTTGGAATTTGGAATGCGCACCGCGGAAAGGGAATAGGAATCAGGAATTCGGATCCGATTTCGTCTCGGAATTCCAAATTCCTAATTCCAAATTCCTGATTACTGACTACTTACCTGCCTACGGTTCCGACAGTACCAGTGAGAACCGGAAGTTGAAGTTATTCACGCGCGTGAACGTGGCGCCGCCGTCGACCGACCTGTACGAGAGGCCGAAGATCGGCACGTCGTTCGGCAGGCCGGTCGCTGTGCCGGCTCCATCGAGGCCGATCAACGGGGGGAAATTGCTCACGCCAGGAAATGGCGTCGCAGTCGGCACCCGAAGCACGAGAAACAGATTCTGAATCGATCCGTCTGCCAGGCCGTCCGCAATGGCCCGGCCCAGCTGGTGTCCGTTCCTCAGGAAGAACGGCGCGAAGTCGTCGTCAGCCCCCAGGTATCCGCTGACCTTCTGAATCGGGTCGGTGAGATTCGGCATGGCGAGTGACCCGTCGGCGTTGACCGACCCGGTGGTCAGCATCGCCTCGGCGAAGAGCGCCGGCGCCGACGCGTCGACGACCCCGGTATCGTAGAGGATCGAGTGCAGCACCGCCGTGCCGCCTGCCGCGGCGATCGCCGCGCTCACCTGCGCGGCCGGTATCCGCACCGCGTAGTAGCCGCCGGCCGGCTGCCCGGTGAAGCCGATGAAGTTCCGGTTGCCGAAGTTGTTGATGTTGATGTTTTTCGTCGTCACGATATCGACGCCGTCGTGGGTCTTGCCGGGATTCACATGGACGTTCTTGGGCTGTCCGGGCCGCACTTCGATCGCGTCTTCCTTGTTCTTGTTGTAGAACTCTTCGCTGAAGTTGAGCTGGCCGAAAAGCGATCCAATCTGACCGGTCAGGCTCACGCTGCCTGCCGGCACCGGATTGCCATCCATGGCCTCGATCCCGACCGCGTAACTTCCTTTCGGGACCGGGATCACGTACCGGCCGTCGAGGATGTTGAAGGCGGGATTGACGAGGAACAACCCCCCGGTTGCCAGATCCACTGACACCTGTGTCGTGCCGCTGAAGCCGGCTGCGACGAAGGTGCCATTGCCGCCACTGAACCCGCCATTGACCCACTCCTGGGCGCGCACGCTTGCTCCGGCAATCGGCTGATTCAAGACGCCGTGCGTGGCTTCCCCGGTGATCAGGCCGTACACCGACGCGAACGCCTTGTCGCCCGACTGAAGCGCGGCCGGACCTGATGCGGCGGTGCCGTCCGGGTAGTGATACGACGCCCAGGCCCTGTCGTCGCTTGCGATGGTCCGTTGCGACAGTTCCGACGCAGGATCGCCGGTATCGATGAAGGGGAACATCGACGTCCCGGTCGCGTCGGCCGCGCTGTACTGATTGTCGAGCGTGTGCGACAGGCCGAACGAGTGACCGAACTCATGAACCGCGACCGCCATCAGATCGACCGACCGGGTCACGGTGTCGGCGGCAGCGGGATCGATCGTGAAGCGGAAGCCGTTGGTCGTCTTGGTATTGAACTGGACGTCGTTGTCGAGGATCGTTCCGGCCCGATAGAAGCCGGGGGGAAATTCGATGTCGCCGTCGCCGTCGGCGTCGGCCGCCACGGTGATGGTGTTCGAGACGTCCGAGTCGCCGTCGCCGTCGATGTCGTCGCCGTTCACGAGATCGGCGTCTTCGATGAGCGAGACCGACGGCGAGGAGGCGATCGCCGCAAACGCCGCGGCGGTCCGGAACGTCAGCTCGTTCCTGAAGTCGAAGCCGCGGACCCCCGGATTGGCGGTCGTACCGCTGATGCGCATGTCGATGTACGACGTCGGGATCGTGTTCCACGCATCGAGCGAGGCCTGCAGCTCGGCTCGCGCGGCTGCCACCGTGAGAAAGGCGGGCCCGAGCGCGTTCGGGATCGGATCGAGCGTCGTATTCATTTGGTACTGGACGGGGATCGTGCGGGCGTCCCATCGGATCGGCACGAGACGGCCCACCACATGGCCCGCGATCGGTGACGGCACCAGGCCGGTGATGTCGATCTGCTCGAGGAACCCGCCGGCGCGAAGCGTCGCGACCGGCAGCAACAGGGCACAGCCGAGAGCGGCAATCAGCAGTTTTTTCATGATGGATGCTCCCGGCGGGCTAGCGCCCGAGGTATCCGGCGATCTCCTCACGGAAATCGGCCAGCGGAGTAAGCGTGACCGCACCGCGCGCGATGCCGGTGCCTTCGACGAGCTGCGATCCGCGGAGATCGCGGCTCACCATACGGGTACCCTGCTGGGTGATGATCGAGAACTTGCCCTGCGCGAAGCCGCTGACGATGTAGCCCGCCAGCTGGTCGTCGAACGCCAAGAACAAGAATACGTCCTCGCCGTCCCGCATTGCGGGAGCGCCGGGGTAACTCATCCCGACCTTGATCCGCCGCGTCGCGTCGATCCCGCCGGGCAGCAGGACTTCAATTGCTCCCGACACGCCGCCCTTGAGGCTCTCGGCGATTTCGACGGTGACCGCAGTCACGAGATTTCGATCGATCCATCGGCTTTCAGCGGCGGTCACCCGTCCGATGACGATCGCCGCGGAGGCGTCGGTGAGCGCTTCGTTGCTGAGTCGCACCGAGATGTCGGCCGCTGCCGTGGACGATACGAGCCCTATCGAAAGCGTCGCCAGCAGCATTCGGACAAACTGGGACATGTACTCCTCCTGGAATCCGCGAAGAATGCGGCCCGCTGTCGTCAGATGCAAGTGAAAAGTTCGGCGGAGATTCCCAAAGATTGCGTTACGCTACGTCGCATGCGAATGACAATTTTGTGTGTCGCGTCGATCGTGAGCTGCGCAGTATGCAGTGACGTGATAGTCACAGCACAGGGTGAGGCGCTGGCTCGCGGCGACTGCACGGTGGAGCGCCTGCAGCAGAAGTCTCCCGCTGGGACGACGATTACCGGCGCCGCCGTCGTCGAGGCGGCGGCAAACGTGCCGGCGCACTGCCGCGTCGACGGACACGCTGCGTCACAAGGGAACACCGTCAACTTCCGCCTCGGCCTGCCGATGCAGTGGAACGGCAAGTTCTACTTCCAGGGCGTCGGCGGGCTCGCGGGCACGATCGGATCGCTCAACACCGGCCTCGCTCGCGGATATGCCGCGGCATCGACCGACACCGGGCACGCGGCCAGCGATCCCAACTGGATGCAGGACAGGGCCAAGGAGATCGATTACGGCCACCGGGGCACGCACGTCGCGACCGTCGCCACCAAGGCGCTCGACCGTGGCCGTCTACGACCGTCCGCTGCAGCAGGCGTATTTCAACGGGTGCTCGAACGGCGGCCGGCAGGCGCTGATGGAAGTGCAGCGCTATCCCGAGGACTTCACGGGCATCATCGCCGGCGATCCGGCGATGGGCACACCGATGCAACTCGGACGCGCCCTGGTGTATCAGCACATGCTCGCGTCGATCGACAACTACTTGCCGGCGGACAAGGTGGAGCTCATCTCGAAGGCAAGCCTCGCCGAGTGTGACGCGAAGGACGGGCTGACCGACGGCCTGATCACCGACCCGCGCCGCTGTGCATTCAAGCCGGAGACGCTGAAGTGTGCCGGCGCTGACGGCCCCGCCTGCCTGACGGCCGGCCAGGTCGAAACGGCAAAGCGCATCTACTCACCGGTGAAACTGCCGAACGGCGAGGTCTACACCCAGGGGTTCCCGGTCGGGCACGAGGGCGATCGCACCGGCTGGCGGACCTGGATCACCGGCACAGTGGCGCCGACGCCGCAGAAGGATGGCTCGCTCGCGTACACCGGGAACGAGCTGCCGAGCGGCTATCGCCTGAGCGACCAGAACATGCGCTCGCTCGCCCTCGAGACCGACGAGCCCGGCTTCAACTGGCGGACGCTGCGGTTCCCAGGCGATCTGCCGCGCTTGAAGACGATGACCGAGATCCTCAGCCCGCTCGATCCGGATCTGCGGCCGTTCAAGAAACGCGGCGGCAAGCTGATCATGTACCACGGCTGGGCCGATCCCGCGATCAGCGCCTACGGCACGCTCGACTATCACGAGAAGGTGACGAAGGCCGTCGGGGGCGCGCGCGAGGCCGATGCCTTCCTGCGGACGTACTTCGTGCCCGGCATGCATCACTGCAGCGGCGGGCCGGGGCCGAACTCGTTCGACATGCTGCCGGTGCTCGAGGACTGGGTCGAGCGAGGCGTCTCGCCTACGCGTGTCATGGCGACGCACGCCGCGACGGCAAAGTACCGCTCGCGTCCGCTCTGCCCGCACCCGCAGGTCGCGCGCTACGCGGGAAGCGGCGACCTCAACGATGCGGCGAACTTCCGCTGCGAAGCGCCGTAGTGGGGCCTGGGGACTGGGGCCCGGGATCGCAAGCTCTCTTACTTACTCCAGCCCCTAGCCTCTGTTGTCGTACGGCAGACTGATGTAGTTCCCCTGCGCCTCGGCACGCAGGATGAGCAGCGTCGACAGCAGCACGAGCGTCAGGCGGCCGTTGGCGTCGCGGCTGACGTTGAGGGGCTGCTGCCAGCGGATGTGCCAGTCGTGCGCCGCGAACCAGTGGTCGGTGCCGACGTCGATGTAGTCCGGCAACTTGCCGTTCGAGCGCAGGAACGCCAGCTGCGCGTCGCGAAGCGCGCTGATCTCGACGAACTGCCGCTGCGTGCGGACTTCGCTGCGCAGATCGTTCAGCGCGCGAACGATTGGCATGACGTCGACGCGATCCGAGCTCTGAGCCGCGGCCTCGAGCTCCGGTTCGCCAAGCGTACCCAGCACGCCCCCCGCCAGCGCTCCACCGAGAACCTGCCTCCTCGGAATCATTGTTTTCTCCGAAATCTTGATCTGAAATCTTAAATCCCAAATTTCACGCACTGATCGCTTTCCAGTTCTTCGCCAGGTACTCTGCCGTGCGCCACGAGAGCGCCTGCACCGTGTGCGTCGGGTTGTGGGCGCCGCTCGTGCCCATCACCGACGCACCGAGGACGCCGAGGTTCGGCACTTCGTGCGCGAAGCCCCAACGATTCACGACATTCGTCTCGGCGTTATCGCCCATCCTGGTTCCGCCGTAGGCGTGCGTCGACGCGCCCATTGCGCCGCCGACGCCGGCGCGCTGAACCTCGATCGCCCCGGCCGCCCGGTACCACTGCTCCATCTTGTCCTGGCAGAACGCCGCGATCTGCCGTTCGTTCTCCTTGTACTCGCCAGTGATGCGGATCACCGGAAACCCGAGCGGATCCTTCACGTCGGGATCCAGGTCGAGGTAGTTGTCCTCGTACGGCAGCGTCGTCTTCTGGATGTACGAATTGTGCGAACCGGTCGGCGTTCTCCTTGATGTACGCCTTCCACTGCGAACCCCACGCCGGCGCCCTGCCGAACGTATTCACTCCTGATGCGGCGATCGGTCGCCGGTCGGACATCACCCACAGATTGCCGCCGCCGATGAAGTCGAGGGTCGCGTGGTCGAAGTTGTCGTCGGCCCAGTTGTCGACCGCGACGCCCTGCGCGGGCAGCCCGTACCAGCACTTCAGGTCGTACGGAAACAGCGCGGACACGCCGGCGCCCTGGTGATGGCTGAGGTAATGGCGGCCAACCTGGCCGTGGTTGTTGGCGAGGCCGTTGGGAAACGCCTTCGACTTCGAGAGGAGCAGCAGCCGCACGTTCTCGTACGTGTAGGACGCCAGCAGGACGACCTTGGCCGGCTGGAAGTACTCGGTGTTGTCGGCCAGGTAGTTGACGCCGGTGGCCCGGCCGTTGCCGTCGACCTCGATGCTCGTCACGGTCGCGTGGGTGACCACCTTGAGCCGTCCCGTCGCCTGCGCGCGCGGGATCGTCGTCACGTTCGTCGAGTTCTTCGCGTCGACATGGCATCCGCCGGTGTTGCAGAACCCGTGATACATGCAGCCCGAACGGTTCTGGTAGGGACGCGAATTGATCGCGGCGGGGCCCGGGAACGGGTGCCAGCCGAGCGTCCGGGCGGACGCAGCCATCTTTTCGTGGAACGCCGTCCAGCGCAGCGGCGGCATCGGGTACTCGCGCTTGCGCGGCGCCTCGAACCGGTTGCCGCGCGGATCGATCTTCCCGTTGACGTTGCCCGCCTGCCCCGAGACGCCGACCTCGTACTCGATCTTCTCGTAGTACGGCTCGAGCTCGTCGTAGCCGAAAGGCCAGTCCTCGACGGTCGACCCCTTCGGGATCCGCGAGGCGCCGTAGCGGCGCCTCGTCTCGCTCACCACCTTGAAGTCCCACGGGTTCAAGCGCCAGTGCTGCGCCCAGTAATGAAGGCCGGTGCCACCGACGCCGTTCATCATCGGGTTTCCGCCGCGCGTCGTCGGCGACGAAGCCGTCGCGCGGACGGTCGGGGCTTCGCCGTCGGCCTTGTGCACCGCCATCGGCCAGCCGCGGACGTTGTTACGCAGTTCGTCGGGCGCGAAGTCGCGGCGCGTCAGCCACGAGCCCGCTTCCAGACCGATCACCTCGATGCCTGCCTGCGCCAGCGGCAGCACGGCGACGCCGCCGGCCATGCCCAGCCCGATCACGACGACGTCGGTGTCCTTGAGCCTAGTCGGCATGGTGCGTGCCTCCATGCTCCGCGGACGCGGTGGCCTTGTTGAACATCTCGTTGTCGTACGCGGAGCGGCGATTCGGCTTGAGCTGGTTGCGCTCGAGCGCCTGCTGGTCGGCAGCGGTGACAGTCGTACGGACGCCCGGGTAGCCGAGCAGATCCCAGCCGACGAAGTTGGCGTTGCCGCCGTAGTACGGGTCGCCGAACATGCCCTGGCGCGTGTGATTCAGCACCATCGTGAAGAACTGCGCCGAGCTGCCGGCGAAGCCGGCGCCGGCATCCGGTGGCCGCGCCCGTTTCCACGTCGATGAGCACGGAGTCCTGGTCGATTGGCGTGAGCTCGCCGAACGGCTTTCCCGCGCGACATGCGGCAATAGCGATCGAAAGCGGCGAGGCCTGAGCGATAGGCCTCCCGCGACGTCGCGAGCGCGCCGCCGAGCGCGCGATCGATGTAGCGGACGACCTTTGCCTCGCGAGCGCCCGGGCCCAGTGCATCGCTCGGGATGAGCCGGGCGGCAATGAGATCCAGCAGGTCGGCTTCCTGCGCGGTCAGCGTCTCCAGCGCCTCACGGGCGGCGACAGCTGGCGCTTGCGCCGCTGGTGCCAAGGTGCCGGGTGCCGTGGTGCCCGGTGCCGGCACAGCGCCGCCGACCGCCGCGGTCGCCGCTACGGCGCCCGCACCTTTCAGAATGTCGCGACGGGAAATAACGCGGGGCTTCTTCCGACATGGCAGATTTCCTCTTTCCGCGTAGGGTGCTTCCTGCTTCGCTGTAGAGTGCTTTCTGCTTCGCTGCAGGGTGCTTCGCGCTTCGATGTAGGGTGCTGGCGCGCGTGCTTTCTGCGCGCCGGCACTTTACAGCCGAAGGCGCCTAGCACTCTACAGCGAAGTCCCTGAGCACCTTGTGGCGTCAGGTGCCGAGCACTCTACAGCGTCAGCAGGAGGTCACTGCTTGGGTGTCGCCTTCCGTTCGTAAATCGGCACGATCTCCCCCTGCGCGAGAACGTGTCCCTTGATCGCCTCGAGCAACTCTGCGCGCGTGAGGTTCGGCTTGAGATCGAGCGCCGCGTCGAGCGCGTAGACGACGAAGTGATAGCCGTGCGGCTTGCCTGGAGGCGGCGCCGGACCGCGATACATCGCGCGCTTGAAGCCGTTCAGCCCCTGCACGGCACCGGCGACCTCGGCCGGCATCGGCACGCTCGTGTCGATCGGAATGTTCTCGGGCAGTCCCTTGGCGCGTGCCTGGAATCTTGTAGATCACCCAGTGGACGAACGGCGGCGGGTTGCCGGCGTCGAAGTCCTCGCACACGACGGCAAATTCGCGTGTGCCTGCCGGAACATTGCTCCACGTCAGCGGCGGCGAAACGTTCTTTCCATCCGGCGTGTAGTCGCGCGGCATCATCGCCCCGGCCTTCAGCGCCGGGCTGTCGACGACGAGCTTCTGCTGCGCCTGTAGCGATGCGTTGAGGCAGGCGACTAAGAACAGGACAGCAATCTTGATCGGATGATTAGTCAACGCGGTTTTCCCTGCGCCTGCAGAGTGCTTATCGCTTCGCTGTAGGGTGCTTTCCTCTTCACCCCAGAGTGCTTCGTTTCTTCGCTGTAGGGTGCTGGCGCGCCATGATTGTCTGCGCGCCGGCACCTTGCAGGATAAGTCCTTGAGCACCCTACTGCGTCAGTTCCAAGCACCCTACAGCGTCAGTTCCGAGCACCCTACTGCGAAGTCGCGAAGCACTCTACCTGTGGCCATCGTTGTAAGTTCATGAGTGTAAGGGAGAAATGGGCCGTGATGATCGACATCATTCGTGAGACGGCGGCTGCAGAGGGGCACGCAATGGGACGCGCTCAGCCACGCGCCGAACCGGCCACCTGGCGATGTGCCGCGACCGGAAGGAATGGGGCACCCGGGTCCACGCCCGCGAGCTCGCAGGCGTGGCGACGGATACCTGGGGATGGAAGTCCGTCCGAATGAGGTCCCGGATTCGTTTCAACCATTACACCAGGTGTTCATCCCGGCGATGGCCTGCTGATCGGCGAGATCTTCGACCTGGAGGCGTTGGCCGACGACTGCGCGACGGAGGCATCTATGAATTCCTCTTCTCGGCTCCGCCGCTGCCGATCACCGGCGCAGTGGGATCGCCGATCAACCCGCTCGCCGTGAAGTAGATCCCGTCCATTCGCGGCCGACGCACAAAACTGTAATTTGGGGGCTTCTTTCGTTGGCATGACAGGTTTGACCTTGAATTCACGCCCATGCAGACGTACCGTGCCGTCTTCTGCAGTCGCTCACATAAATCTCAACATTTCACGGGAGGAAGCGCCATGCGTTCGACGAACAGCAGGTTCTCTGGAGCGGTGAGTCGATCGGGTCTCCGAGTCCTGGCGATCGTGTTAGTCACCGGTCTGATCTCCGGTCCCTCGACCGCCTGGGCAGATGACATCGTGCTCCGCTGGAACCAGATTGCGGCACAGACCGCAACCTCCACGAGCCCCTTCAACCAGTCGCGCGTCGCGGCGATCGTCCAACTGGCGGTGTTCGAGGCGGTCAACGCTATCACCGGGGAGTACGAGGCCTATCTCAACCCGGCGACTGTTGCGCTGCCAGGGGCTTCCGTGGAAGCAGCGGTCACCATCGCTGCGCATAAGGTGATGACGACGTACTTCCCGGCTGCTGCTGCCGCGCTCAACGCCGCTCGTGACACGGACCTCGCGGCCATCCTGGATGGTCCGGCAAAAACAGATGGTATAGCGGTGGGCATGGCCGCGGCCGACGCGATGATCGCTCTGCGCGCGGCTGACGGATCCTCGCCCCTGGTGTCGGTCGTCCCGACGGCCACGGCCGCAGGCGCTTACCGGCTCACGACTGGTTGCGCCGCCGCCTTGTTCTACAACTGGCAAAATGTGACGCCGTTCGGCATCGAGAAGGCCTCGGACTTTCTTCTGGATTCACCGCCCGCCCTTGCGAGCAACCGATACGCGAAGGATTACCTCGAGGTGAAGACAGTGGGCGCGAGCACGCTCGCGGATCGCTCGGCGGATCGAGCTGAGGTCGCAAGGCTGTATGCCGCTTCGTCACCAAGCTTCGTGCTGAGCATGGCGACGCGGCAAATCGCGGAACAGAAAGGAACGTCGCTCTCCGAGAACGCGCGGGCGCTCGCGTTGATCCACATGGCGGCCAGCGACTCCCTGGTCGCATCCTTCATGAACAAGTATCACTACAATCATTGGCGTCCTGAGACCGGGATCCGCAACGGCGCGGCGGATGGTAATGACAAGACCGGCGGCGACCCCGATTTCGCGACGTTCATCCCAACCCCGTGCTTTCCGAGCTACCCATCGAATCACGCAAGCGGCACGACCGGCGGTCTCGAGGCGATGAGACGTCTTTTCGGCGCCGCCGGCCACGACGTTACGATCACGAACAACGTTCCCGCCCTTGGTTCGCTGCCGGCCACAGTCATCACGAAGTCCTACACGCAGCTGAAGGAGATTGGCGACGATGTGGATGACGCGCGCGTCTATGGTGGGATCCATTGGCGCTACGACCAGGTCGGCGGCAACGTTCTCGGACGCGCGATCGCGACGGAAGTCGTCAAGAACAACCTCCGCCGGGTACACCCGTAAGAAGACCGTGTCGATCAGACGGTTGAGGCCGTAGCGTGCTGCCCATCAAGTAAGCCCTACCCTCCGGCGCCGATCGTTCGCTACGATCGGCGCTGGAGGCCACCATGGATGCGGCAGCTGCCAGCCGGGTCGTCCGGCTGATTCGTGATCCGGAGCTCTTCCGCGAAGCCTGTTACATCAACGGCCGCTGGCGTCCGCCCTCCGGTGACGCGTCCATTCCAGTCGACGATCCCGCCACCGGCGACATCATCGGCGCCGTGCCAAAGTTTGGCCGCCTCGAGACGCGCGAAGCCATCGACGCGGCCGCCGCGGCGTATCCCGCCTGGCGGAAACGCACCGTCAAGGACCGAGCCGCGATTCTCCGCCGCTGGTACGAGCTGATCCTCGCGAACCAGGACGACCTCGCCCGGTTGATGACGCTCGAACAGGGCAAGCCGCTCACGGAGTCGCGCGGCGAGGTCGTCTACGGCGCCTCGTTTATCGAGTGGTTCGCGGAGGAAGGCAAGCGGGCTTACGGCGACACCATCCCGTCGCATGCCGCAGACAAGCGAATCGTCGTGATCAAGGAACCCATCGGCGTCGTCGGCTGCATCACGCCGTGGAACTTTCCGATCGCGATGATCACGCGGAAGGTCGGGCCGGCGCTGGCCGCCGGCTGCACCGTGGTCGCGAAGCCGGCGTCGCAAACCCCATTCTCCGCGCTCGCGCTCGCCGTCCTCGCCGAGCGGGCCGGATTGCCGCCCGGTGTCCTGAACGTCATTACCGGATCCGCAACCGAAGTCGGCGGCGAGCTGACCTCCAACCCAACCGTCAGGAAGATCTCGTTCACCGGATCGACCGCGGTCGGCAAGATCCTCATGGCGCAGTGCGCCGGCACCGTGAAGAAGGTGTCGCTCGAGCTCGGCGGCAATGCGCCGTTCATCGTTTTCGACGACGCGGATCTCGACGCCGCGGTCGAGGGGGCGATCGCGTCCAAGTATCGCAACACGGGCCAGACGTGCGTCTGCGCGAACCGGCTGCTGGTGCAGTCGTCGGTCTACGACGACTTCGCCGCACGTCTCGGCCGCGCGGTCGACAAGCTGAAGGTCGGTCCGGGACTGGACGAAGGAACGTACCCAGGGGCCGCTGATCGACGACGCGGCGGTCGAAAAGGTCGAAAGCCACATTCGCGACGCCGTCGCGAAAGGTGCGACGATCGCCAGAGGCGGACGCCGGGTGACGCCGGCCGGGCGTTTCTTCGAGCCGACCGTGCTCACCAACGTCACGCCGGCGATGGACATCGCCAGGGAAGAGACCTTCGGTCCGGTCGCACCGCTCTTCCGCTTCGACACCGAGGCAGACGCGATCGCACTGGCCAACGCCACGGAGTTCGGCCTGGCGGCGTACTTCTACGGGCGCGATATCGGCCGCGTCTGGCGGGTCGCCGAAGCGCTGGAGTACGGCATCGTCGGCGTCAACACCGGGCTGATTTCAACCGAGGTGGCGCCGTTCGGCGGGATGAAAGAGTCGGGCATCGGCCGCGAGGGCTCGAAGTACGGGCTCGAGGAGTTTCTCGAGGTGAAGTATTTGTGTCTCGGTGGAGTCTAAATGCAACCACGAAGACTCGAAGACTCGAAGAACACCTAAGATCCTCTTCTTCGCGACTTCGCGTCTTCGTGGTTGCCTTTGCTCTACTTCATCGCCCTTCCTGCAGCCGCGCACCGCGCAGCACGTTCAACAGGCTGTAATTCCCCTCGTGGCAGGCGTATTCGTACATCGGTCCTTCGGTAACGCCGCGGGAGGCTTGATTGGTGCTGAGCGGGAACCGCGCCGTCCACGGGCTCGTGAACATGACCGGATCGGTCATCGTGAACTCGTAATCGAGCGTCTCGGCGTCAGCGCGCCTGAAGCGTTCGACGAGCCGCAGCGTCGGCCGGCTCGCCCGCCACGCCGTCGCCCACCAGTCCGCAGACCGATCCAGGAAACTGCTCGTTTCGACGACCAGTGTGTCGCCTTCCCAGCGTGCGCGCGATTCGCCCATCCACTGCGGGATCTTCGTCCGGGCGCGGTTGTCGAGCGGGATCACGCGCACGTTGTGATACATCTCCGAGCGGATCATCACGTGCTGCGGCGTCTGCACGATCTGGTAGTTGTTGTTGTAGCCGGTCCAGTACGGGATCGGCACGCCGTCGGTCAGGCAGCGCTCGCCGGTGTCGAGGTCCTCCGGGTTGTCGCGCGGCCCGGTGCCGTAATGGCTCGAATGGCGGACCGCGAGCGCGCGTCCCTCGGGGGTAAGCGGCAGACGGCCGTCAGGCGGATCCACGATGAGCGACGTGCGACGGTCAGGGACAACCGCCGACGAGGGATCGAACCAGATCTGATTGTAGGTACCGGGATCACCGGGCCCGGCTTGCGGCTCACGCGCGTTGCGCTCTCGGGCGCGCGCCTCGAGTGCGGCGGCCTCCTCAGGCGCGAGCACGGCCTTCCCGGTGAACTCCTTCGGCCGTTCGAGCGGAGTCAGCGTCGATCCCGTCCAGGTGCCGTTCAGGTCTGGCGTCACCCCACGGTGTACGAGGCGCATGCGATCGCGGACGTTCCGCTTGCCCCGCCACCTGGCCCGCCATCGCCAGCGAGGCGACGGCGCTGATCAAACCGATCGCCGCAAAGCGTCGCATCATGGGCCGGCCTCCTCTTTTCTTACCCGAGGGGCTTCGCCCCTCGGACTCCCCGACACGCTCTCTCGCGCGCCGCGGCGCCGGCGCGCTCCGTTTCGCGTGGCTCGCTCGCGCGCTCGCTCGCGACGCAGGCCATCTGGTTTTGTGAGATAGCGTCTACCGTCGGGGCATCATACGCCTGGATGATGGGTGGCGCACCAGATCTCACACCGTCTGATAGTGATCGCGATACAGCTCCCGGAGCGTCGTCTTCTTGAACTTCCCCACCGAGGTTCGCGGAATCTCCTTCGCGAACTCGATCGCGTCGGGCAGCCACCACTTGGCGAAATTCGGCGCCAGAAAGGCGCGGAGCTCGTCGGCCGTCGCCGTCTGCCCCGGCTTCAGCACGACGACCGCCAGCGGCCGCTCGTCCCACTTCGGATGCGGCACCGCGATCACCGCCGCTTCGGCCACCGCGGGATGTCCCATCAGCGCGGTCTCGAGCGCCACGGAGCTGATCCACTCGCCGCCCGACTTGACGAGATCCTTGGCGCGATCGGTGAGCTCGATGCAGCCGCGCTCGCCGATCGTCACGATGTCGCCGGTCCGGAACCAGCCGTCCTTCGTGAAGCGATCGTCCGGCCCCTCCGAGTTGTAGTAGCTCGCCGCGACCCACGGACCGCGGACCTCGAGCTCGCCCATCGTCTTGCCGTCCCACGGCGCGAAGCCCTCGTCGGTGCGCGCGCGAATCTCCACGAGCGGCTGCGGCACGCCCTGCCGCGCGCGATAGCGCAGCTGCTCGTCGAACGGCGCGTCGCTCGAGGTACGACGGCACCGTGCAGACGGTGCCGAGCGGCGTCATCTCGGTCATGCCCCAGGCATGCAGCAGCGACAGGCCGTGCCGCTCCTGGAGGCCGCGAATCAGCGCCGGCGACGCGGCGCTGCCGCCGCAGACGATCGCGCGGAGGCGACTCAGGTCGTACTTGCCGGGGTTCTTGTCGAGCACCTGCAGCAGCGCCCATCCAGACCGTCGGCACGCCGGCCGTCACCGTCACGCGCTCCGACGACGAGCAGCTCGAGCAGGCTGTCGGGATCGAGAAACGGCCCGGGGAACACCTGCGTGGCGCCGAACATCGTGCACGTGAACGGCAGGCCCCACGCGTTGACGTGAAACATCGGCACGACCGGCAGCACGACGTCGGCCTCGCGAGACGCCCAGGCAGTCGCGCGCGGCCTCGCGCCAGCGAGTGGAGCATCAGCGCGCGGTGCGAATAGAGGACGCCCTTGGGCCGCCCGGTCGTGCCGGACGTGTAGCACATCGCCGCGGCGTCCTGCTCGTCGAGCGGCGGCTCCACGTAGCGCGCCGGGATCGGCGGCGGCGAGCAGGGTCTCGTAATCGAGCAGATCCGCGCCGTCGTTGCCCGGCGCCGCTGCCATGACGATCGCCTTTCTGATCTTCACCCGCGGCTTGAACTGCTCGTAGATCGGCAGCGTGCTGGCGTCGAGCAGCAGCGACCTGATCGTCGGCGTCGTTGACGATGTAGGCGATGTCGTCGCAGTGGAGGCGGAGGTTCAAGCGTGTGCAGCACGGCGCCGATCGACGGGATCGCGAGATACGCCTCGAGGTGATGCTGCGTGTTCCAGCCGAGCGTCGCGACCCGGTCGCCCGGCCGGACGCCGAGCTCGGCGAGCGCGACCGCGAGCCGCTTCGCGCGGTCGATCACCTCCGCGTACGGCGTGCGGACGATCGTCCGATCCGGCAGCCGCGTCACGACCTGCTTGTGTCCGAAGAACGATTCCGCGCGGCGCAGAATCGTCGGAATCGTCAGCGGGAAATCCATCATCAGACCGCGCATCGTCGCCCCCATGAGTCGGTAGTCGGTAGCGTCCGGCTCTAGCCGGACGTCACGGCAGGTCGCTGTCGAAATCGGAAGTCTAGCGCCTTTTGAAGTAGGATCTACCGGCTCATGCATGCGGACCTCGCGGAAGCGATCGACTTTCACAAATCCATCATCGCCGAAGGCAGCAAGGCACTCGTCGGATACGACACGGCGAAGGCGCTGGCCAACGTCGTGCTCATGTCGGAAATCCCGACCACCTACGACAAGAGCGAGCAGCGGCAGGTCAACGCCGGCAACCTCCTGTTGAGGGGCGTGCCGGGCGTCGGCAAGACGTTCTTCGGGGTCATCCTGGCGGCGATCAGCAACGCGAAGTTCGCGCGCCTGCAGGGCCGCGCCGATCTCCAGCCGACCGAAGTGGTCGGCTTTCAGATGATCAACCCGTCGACCGGCGAGCTCGTCACCGAGTTCGGCCCGATGGCGTCGGCGGAAGTCATCCTGCTGGATGAGATCAACCGCATCCCGCTCAAGTCGCAGAGCGCGTTCCTCGAGGGCCTGCAGGACCGGACCGTGACGGTCGGCAAGGTGACCTACGAGCTCCCGGCCTTCAGCTTCGCCATCGCGACGATGAACCCGATCGAGCTCGGCCAGGGCACGTTTCCGCTGTCCGAGGCGGCGACCGATCGGTTCGCGATCATGGTGAACATCGGCTACCTGCCGCCGGAGGAAGAGCAGAAGCTCGTCAACTTCGACTTCAAGCGCGTGCGGCTGAACCCGCTGATGTCGAAAGAGCGCATCATCGAGCTGCGCGGCGCCATCAACGAGAAGGTGTTCCTGCACGAGCGCCTCGGCAAGTACATCCAGCAGCTGGTCGCCGCCACGCGTCCCTACAATCCCGGACACCGACTGGATGGTCCACTCGATCTCTCCGCTGGTCGAGCGCGGCGTCGACCTCGGCGCCTCGCCGCGGGCGATCATCTGCTGGGGCCGGCTGGCGAAGGTCTGGGCGCTGCTCCAGCCACGAGCGCACCGAGGTGTATCCGGAGGACATCCAGGAGCTGGCGCCGTACATCCTCAGCCACCGGATCTGGCTCGGGCCGCACGCCGCCAGCCACGGCCTGACGACCGAAGCGGTCATCCAGGACGTCGTCGAGCGGGTGCCGATCCCCTGAAGGCCATGCGGAGCCGCCACACGGACATCGAGCCGCTCGTCAACCTGTCCGACATCACGGAAATCGAGCTCGTGATCCTGAAGCGGATGCGCGAGGTGACGATCGGCGATCACCGCAGCCGCCAGCACGGCTCCGGCTTCGACTTCCTCGGCCTGCGCGACTGGCAGGCCGGCGACCGGTTCTCGTCGATCGACTGGGGCCAGTCGTCGCTGACGAATTTCTCGCCGCTCGTCATCCGCGAGTTCGAGCAGCCGAGCAACGCGACGGTGGTCGCGATCGTCGACAGGTCGCTCTCGACGCGCTGCGGCGTCGACGGGGTGCCGATTGCCGCGGCCGTCGCGCGGGCGATTGCGACGATCGGGCTGTCGGCCGTGTTCTTCCAGGATCCGTTCGGCCTCATCACGTTCGATCAGGGCTTCGAGCACCTCGGCGGCGTCCGGCCGCGAACCGGCAAGAGCCACGTCGTCCACTGCCTCGATGCCTATCAGCACGACCACGTGCTGCAGCCGGTCCGGCGGAGCGGCGATCTGTCGGCGACGATCGGCGGCTACCTGCGCGAGCCGGTCGATGCTGCCGGTGATCTCCGACTTCCTGTTCGATCATCCCGAGGAGCCGCTGCGCGAGCTGGCGCTGCTCAACGCCACGCACGACGTGTTCGTGGTGCTGATCGACAGCTCGTTCGCGTTCCAGCTGCCGCCGGTCTCGTCGGGCTGGATCGAGACCATCGACGTCGAGACCGGCCGCACGCACACGGTCTCGCGGGCGGCGCTGGCCGAGGCTCGCCGAACGCGCGCGGGAGCACCAGGACGGCGTGCAGCACGCGGCCAAGGAGCTCGACCTGGACGTCGTCCGCATCGGCCTCGACCAGACGGCGTCCGACATCGCCCTGAGCGAGTTCGTCGCCGAGCGGCGGCTGCGGAAGACGTATAACTAGGGCAGACTGACCGCTGACGGTTGGAATGGTTCAGCGTCTGATTCTGACGGGGCTGCTGTTCGCGGCGCCCGCGCTCGCGGCGGCGCAAGAGCAACCCTGCGAAGATGGTCGAGGTCGATCCGATCCGCTGCTGGTGGCGGACGAGCAGCGCGGCGGTGCGCATGGGCGAGACGTTCACCGTCGGGCTGACGTGCGCGGTGCTCGAGACCGACGGCGTGCAGGTCATCCCGGACGAGTCGCAGCTGACCGATTCGGCGGTCCAGCTGAACCCGTTCGAGGTGATCGGCGGATCGCACCCGCCCGATCTGCGCAGCGGGCAGCGCCGTTTCTTCCAGTACGACTACGTCACTCGCGTCATCAACCCCGACGTCATCGGCCAGGACGTGCCGCTGCCGAACCTCGTCGTGCACTACCGGGTCAACAGCCGGCTGCCGGGGAACGCCGCGCATGCAGGGACGCGACCTGAGCTACCTGCTGCCGCCGCAGACGATCCGCGTCCTGTCGCTCGTGCCGTCGGATGCCACCGATATCCGCGACGCGTCGGGCGCGAGCTTCGGCCGGGTCGAGTCGCTCGGCGCCCGCGCGGGCGTGTTCGAGATTGCCGCGGTCACGTTCGTCGCGCTCGGCGTCGCTGATGACGATCGTCGCGCTGTTCACGCTGGCGCGCGGCGCGCGCCGCCGCAAGACCGACCGGCGAACGCGATGCTGCCCGCCTGGCGGGTTGCGCACAGCGCCGATCGCGAGCTGGCGGCCGTCGCGCGCGAGAGCCAGCAGGGCTGGACCGACGAGCTCGATCGACCGCGCGCTGTCGGCGCTGCGCATCGCGGCCGCGTCGCTCGTCGGCGGCACGGTCAGCCAGTCGAAGACGGCGCGCAAGCGGCGACGCCGGCGGCGGACGGATCGTCTCGGCCGGACCGGGGCTGCTGGATGCGATCATGCCTGGGCGCCGGCGACAGCTGACGCTGTCGAGCGCTGTCACCGCCCAGGATCTGCGGCAACGAGCTCGCGCGTCTGCCCGAAACCGCGTCGCCGGCCCGCCGGCACCAGACTCGAGACGCTCGCCGACGCGCTGGCGACGTTCACCGCCGCCCGATACGGATCGTCGGCCGAGCGCGACGGCACGGCGCTCGATGAGGCGCTCTCGGCGGCGACCGCGCGTCGAGCCGCAAGCTGCGCACCGAGCGCCTCTGGTCGCGCCCGCCGGCGAACGCCGCGCGCGGCGGCCGCGCCTGGAACGACAGGCATGAGCACGTTCGCGCGTCTGTTCGCCTTCCTGCGTCAGAGCCTCGCGGACTGGCAGGCCGCTCCGGATCGACGACCTCCAGTTCTGGCACCGGACCGAGGCGCGCCTCGCGCTGGTGGCGCTCGTCGGACTCGCGCTCGTGCTGCTGATCGTCCGGGCGATGCTGCGAAGCGGCGCGACGCCGCGCGGCCTGGTGCTGCCGGCGGTGCTCGGCTCGATGCGGCGCTCGCGCGGCGCGGCGATCGTGCACGCGCCGCTCGTCCTGTTTCTGCTCGGCCTGCCCTTCTTCTTCCTGGCGCTGGCCGATCCGTTCACCGCGCTCGTCAGCCGCGAGATGTCGTTTCCCGGCCGGCGCATCGGCATCATGATCGACGCGTCGATCAGCATGCGCACGCCGTTCACGGCCGCCACGCTGAACAAGCGGGCAGCGACCGACGCCACGTTCTTCACGACGGTGGCCGCCGCCGAGCGCTTCGTGCGGCTGCGCATGAAGGGCAAGTACCGCGACCTGATCGGCCTGATCGAGTTCGGCAACCAGGCCTACGTCATCATGCCGTTCACCAGCGACTACGACAACGTGCTGCTGAGCATCTCGCTCATCGGCGATCCGCTGGAGTTCAACCAGTTCCCCGATCAGGGCACCGTGATCATGCAGGCGATCACGCAGACGGTCGAGCTCTACAAGGCGTTCAACTTCCTGGACGCCGTCCGGCAACCTCATGGTGCTCTTCAGCGACGGCGAGGACAGCAACTATCAGATCGGCAACCGGTCGCTCGAGGACGTCGTGAGGCTGGCCGATCGACGCGAAGATTCCCATCTATTTCGTGCGCACGAACTACGACAAGAACAAGGGCCAGATCATTCCGGACGAACGCTGGATTCCGGCCATCGAGAAGACCGGCGGCCGCTTCTACGCCGCCAGCAACGAAGACACGCTGCTCAAGGCGATCGAGGACATCGACCGCGTCGCCACCGGCACGATTCAGTTCAAGCAGTACAGCAGTCAGCAGCCGCGCTATGCTCTGTTCGCGCTGGGCGCCGCCGCCTTCTGGGCGGCCGCCGCCCTGCTCAAACTGTCGCTGCCCTACTTCGAGAAGCTCGCCTAAGAGGACCTATGAGAGCTGCTCATCCCCAGGTTGCTGGTGGCCATCATCCTGTTTGCCGCCGCGGCCGTGTCGTGGAGCGAAGCGGCGCTGGCGCGGCGCGTCGCCGACGCGCACAGCCGGCTGGCGACGCTTCACTTCGATGCCGACGACGGCATCGCGGAGGACGCAGTCGGCGCTGAACCGGCTCGCGGTGCCGCTGCTCTCGCTCGACGACGAGATTCGCGAGCACCGCGCGCACTCGGACTACTGGCGCCTGCGGGCCGACAACGGCGCGTCCGACTGGCGCCGTGCCGCTGCCGGGCGCCCGCGGCGGCAACCAGGCGGACGGCCCCGCCCAGGCCGCCGACCCCGAGGTGATGTTCGTCACGACCAACACCGCGTTCCGCGCGGCGACCCGCCAGACGACCGACCGGCCGCGCACCGTCGAGCGGCTCGATACGGTCATCCAGGCCTACGGCGAGGTGATGCGATCCGACCCGTCGAACGTCGACGCGGCCTACAACTACGAGTACGCCGTCCGCACCCGCGACGTCATCGCGCGCGGCCGCAACACGACGCGCGGCACAAGAAGCCGCTCGACGACGAACTGGGCGGGAGCGTCGACCTGCCCGCCGGCCCGACGATCCACGGGCGCCCCGGCGGCCCGCCGCCCGAGATTCCGGGCGACCAGTTCCGCACCATCGCGCCCATGCCGTACGAGGAGCGCGAGGAAAGCGATCCCGGACGCGGACCGTCGCCGCAGCGGCGTGGGTGACGGCTGCCCGTGCTGCGGAGCATCGACCTCGCGAACGTCGCGTTTGGAGAGCCGGACGTCCTCTGGCTCCTCGCTCGTTCCAGGTCTGCTCCTGGCCGTTCTGGACCTGGCGGCTGATCAAGCGCCGGGGCGATCGCATCCGCCTCCGGAGGGACGGACGGTTCCGATCCGCGAGCGCCTGGCGCTGTTCGGCGATCTGCCGTTCTGGCTGTGTCTGATCGCCGCCCTGGCGCTGCTCATCGTCGCGATCGCGCGGCCGCAGCGGGCCGGCCACGGTCGCTGCGGCAGGCAGGCATCGACCTGATCATCCTGCAGGACGCCTCGTCGTCGATGCGCGTCGCCGACGTGCCGCGGCGACCGCTGGCAGCGATCGGCGCGCTTCCTGCGCATGCTCGGCGACTCTCTGAGCTGGCAGAACGACCGCATCGCGATGGCGGTATTCGCGCGCATCGCCGCGCCGCAGGTGCGGCTCACGAAAGACCCGAACACCTTCTTCTTCTTCCTCGATCACCTGGAGAAGGCGTCGCCGTTCCGCCTGCAGGACGAAGGCACCTGGGACACGAACATGGAGCGCGGCATCCACTGGGGCATCCGGCTGCTCGAACGCGACGAGGAGCTGCACGGCAAGTCGCTGAACGCGAAGGTCTTCGTGATGATCTCCGACGGCCAGGCGTGGAGCGGCGAGGTCGAGAAGTCGATCCTCGAGGCGCAGGCCCGCGGCATCCCGATCTACACGGTCGGCGTCGGCACGCTCGGCGGCGGGCTCGATGCCGAAGTTCCTCGGGCCGGGCGGCGACGAGGTCCAGGATCCCGAAATCCCGCTGCGCTCGCGGCTCGATCGCGAAGCGCTGCAGACCATCGCGTCAGCCGCCCATGGCCAGTATTTCGAGCTCGATCGCGACGGCGATCGCCACATCGCCAACTCGATCATCGACGCCGGCAAGCGCCTCGCGCCCGACGCTGGGTGTCACCGAGCAGGCGGAAGAGCTCTACTGGTACTTCATCAGCTTCTCCGCCGCCTTCGTCGTCGCTCGGCCTGCTTTTCATTCGCGAGCGCGCGCAGCTCTGGATCCAGCTCGTCGCGGCAGTCGTTCTGCTCGCCTCGCTGTCGACGATACTCGGCTGAATAAGGTCGTTACCGGTCTGCTCCCGACGCTCGCCGTCGCCGGCGTCAGCCACTTGGCGATCCACGCGTGCACTTCCTGGTAGAAGACGCGGCTGTTCTCGCCGTTCAGGATCCAGTGATTCTCGTCGGGCCAGACCAGCAGGCGTGACGGCACTTTCATCCGCTGCAGGGCGCTCCACATCTCCAGCGTGTTGTTCAGCGGCACGCGGTAGTCCTTTTCGCCGACCGACAGCAGCATCGGCGTCTTGAAGTTCGCCGCGCGGCGGATCGGATTCTGGTTGCGCCAGGTCGTCGGTCTGTTCCCACGGCGGGCCGCCGGCCATCAGCTCGCGGTGATAGATGCCGTCGCTCGTCCCCCACTGCGCCTCGGCGTTCACGAGCGCCGGCATGGCTGACGAGCGCCTTGTACCTCGTCGTGGTCGCCTCCAGCCAGTTCGCGAGATGGCCGCCATAGCTGGCGCCCGCCGCAACCTGCCGCGATCCGTCGATGAAGCTGTAACGCCTGATCGCCTCGTCGGCCGCCTCGTTGATCTCGTTGGCGGGCCCTTCGAACGGATCGAAGCGGATCGAGCGCGCGAACTGCTTCGCCGAAGCCGGTCGACCCCGAGTAGTTCGTCAGCAGGACGACGTAGCCGGGCCTGGCCAGCAGGTGATAGTTCCAGCGCAGCGTGATCTGGTCGCGCCACATGTTGGCCGCCCCGCCATGGATCTCGACGAGCAGCGGATACTTCCGCGACGGGTCGAACCCCGACGGCAGGGCGATCAGGTTGTGGATGCGGCGGCCGCGCGAGCTCGTGAACCAGAAGTGCTGAAGCGGCTGCCAGTCGATCGCCGCCGCCTTCGCGGTGGCAAACTTCGTCAGCGCGACATGACGCTTCGACTGGAGATCGATCCGGACGATTTCAGAGGGCTCGATTGACGAGCCCCAGTTGGCGACGAGGACGTTCGAGGACCCGGTCAGGTTCGTGTAGACGCCGCGGGCTCGGCGACACGACAAGCTGCGCCGGCCCGCCCGCTGCCGGAATGCTGTAGATCTTTTCGAGCCCCTCGTCTTCGGCCGTCACGTAGACAGACCGGCCGTCGCCAGATGCCGCCCAGGTCGCGACCGACCGATCGAGAGTAGCGGTAATGGTTCTGGTCTCGCCGCTCCACGGCCACGGCGCCGTCCCGAGGCGATCGTGCGCGTAGATCTGCTCGTCCTCGTCGGAGACGATGTAGAACAGGGTCTTGCCGTCGGGAGAGAATCGCGGCTGCGAGTAGCTCGCGCGCCTGGTCGTCAGCTGGCGAGGTTCGCCGCCGCGAGCGGGGACCTCGAAGAGGTCGGTCATGACGTCCGAGTACGCGCCGGCACCGCGAGCCGTCGTGGCCGCGAACACGATCGCGGCGCCATCGGGAGTCCACACCGCATCCAGCTGGTCGCCGGAGTCGAGGGTGCGGGCGCCAAATCCAGGATCCTGGGCGAGGCGCGTGCCGGCGAGCACATCGGTTGCGGTTGCGCCGACGCCGAGCTCCTGCACGAATATGTGCAGCTGGCGATCGTCTACCCACCTGTCCCAGCGGCGCACGGGGAACGTGTCGAACGTCCGCACGTTGTACTTCCGCTTCTCGCGCTCCTCGCCTATCCGCCGGTTGTCCGCATCATTGGCCGCGTTCGGGTAGACCGGGCTCGTGAAGAGGAGCGCTTTGCCGTCCGGCCTCCACGCAGGGAATGCCGCGCCGGCATAGACCGTCGTGACCCGGCTTGACTCTCCGCCAGCCGCCACATCGAGTACGTACACCTGGTTGGCTTTGTCGTCGTCGCGCTTCGCCACGAACGCGATCCGGCGGCTGTCGGGGCTCCACGCGGCACTGCTCTCCCCTGCCTTCGTGGACGTCAGCCGCCGCGGCTCGCCGCTGCCGTCCGCCGGCACCATCCACAGGTCGGATCGCTGATCGTCGGCGTGGTAGGCCGGTTCCGTGACGGAAAACACGACCCACTTGCCGTCCGGGCTGGTGGCCGGCGCGCCAACACGCGGCAGCAGCCAGAGTGCCTCGTGCGTGATGGGCGCCTTCGACTGCGCGCGTCCGGCAAGCGCCGTCGCACCGCAGATGACAGCGACGAGCAGCAGTCGTGACCGCATTCGACCCTCCGCTGTGGATGGTACCACTGCGCGATTACGATATGGACTCGAGTTCAACGATGTCCCTCCGCCATTGGTCAGCCCTTGCCACGATCCTCGCCGCAACGGCGGCTCTCTATCTCGCCGCGGGGCTCGCCGGCGCCTATCTGGCAGCAGACGATTTTCAGTGGCTTGGCGGCGGCCACACGTTTACCTGGGGCCGCTTGTTGTACGTCACCGGCGGCGATCGCTTCTACCGTCCGGTAGCGGATCTCTGGTTTGCGGCGTCGACGACCGCCTGCGGCTTCGCGCTGCCGTGTCATCACTTGCTTCTCTTCTTCGTCCACCTGGCCAACGTCGCGCTGGTGTTCGCGCTGGCGATATCCCTGTTCGGCAGCTTGCGAACAGCCTGGCTCGCGGCCCTGCTGTTCGCGCTGCAGCCGGCCTACACCCAGGCCGTTGTCTGGCTCTCCGCCATCACGGGTGTGTTCTGCGCGTTCGGCTACCTGGGTTCGCTCACGGCCATTGCCTGGTCGTGGCGCACCAACGACGATCGACGGCGGCGCGCCCACGAAGCGTTCGCCGTCGTGTTGTTCGCACTGGCAGCGTTCTCTCATGAAGCGGCCGTCACCCTGCCGCTGACCGCCGCGCTGATGTGGTGGCTGTTCGGACCCTCAGGCGCGGCGAAGCGAGGCGTCCTCACGTACGGCATGACGGCCGTCGTCATCGCGTTCGCCGCCGCGACGCTCTTGGCAAACCGGCGCAACCTGCTGTTCGAGGGATCCGGGTACCGCCCTGGCACACACGCCATCGACCATGCACTCGATTACATCGCCTCGCTCTACGTCGGACCGAGCTCATCAGTCGCGCACGTGTTCATCGTGGCGGCGCTAGTCGCGCTTGTCCTCATCAACCGGACCACGCGGTTCGGCGTGCTCTGGATGCTGATCGCGATGCTGCCCTACCTCCCGTTCACGGCAGGAAACACGTCGCGCTACGCGTACCTTCCCGCCATCGGCTTTGCCTGCGCGATCGCCGGGGCCATCGTCGCAGGCGCCGACTGGCTCCGGCGCCACCCGCGCCTGCCGGCAGGGGCTCCGGCGCTCGCCTACGGTCTCGCGGCGATTTTCATTGCCGTCCGCTTCGGGCCGTTCGCCTATGCATCGGTCCGGGGACAAGTACGATCGCTCGAGGAATGGCGGTACAGGGCGCTGCAGATCGCGGGCTCTGCGGAGGTCCGCGACGGAACGATTCACGTCGCCGACCCCGGCGATCCGCTCATCGACCGGATGTACGTCGAGCCGATCGTCCAGTGGGAGCGCCGCGATTACCAGACGCCAGTCAGGCGGGTCGAGTCCGGGCAGAAGTGAGGAACGAGCGGGACGGACGAAATTTACAATTGGGAATTTACAATTAAACAATTTGAAATTGTAAATTGTAAATTGCAAGTCGCCACCGTCAGATCGGCGTTCTGTGCCGATCGACCCACCACGCCCACAGCGTCATCACGCCGGCGCCAATCAGCGCGCCGATCCAGATCGCGCTCACCGATGGTGGCGGCGGACCGAACACGTTGATGAGATAAACCACGACGAGGAAAGCCGCGAGGACGCCGAACCCCCAGCTGCCGATGCGATCGCGAGGGCGCGTCGACGTCAGGTAGATCCAGAGACCGACCGCGTACATCGCGAATTCCACAGCCATCGTGGCAGGAATGGAATTCCACAACCCCAGTCCGAGCTTCAGATCGCTTTGCGGAAAGATCGGCATGTCCGGGCGATGTGTGATGACGTCGAGCACCCAGTGGCTGACGACGAGTGCCGCGAGGATTGGAACAGCGCGACGTCCCCGTGACAGTCCGAAGACGGGCGCGAACGCGATGGACCAGAGCGCCAGGGTGAACAGGGAGTGCGAATACGGATAGCTGATGAAGTTCAGCGGTGTGACGCTGCGTGTTCCCTGGCTCGATGGCGACCTGTTCAATGCCCAGGCCGACCAGGGCCGGCCAGATCACGTCGGCGAGCTGAGCGGCGAGCACCAGCACGGTCAGCGACACGCGCGGGGCGGCGCGCTTGGCCGCCATGCCGACTGCGACGTGGCCGAGGAACATCGATTCGCGTCAGGAAATCAGCGCAAACGCGGCAACCACGCCGCCCGCGATCACCGCAAAGCTGAAGGCCACCGCCCATTGGCGCGAGTGCCACTCCTCGAGCGCGTCCTCGTCGATGTAATACCGGTCTCGTGCAGCGAGACGGACCACACCGCGGTCGACGAGCTGCTCGACCCGGCGGCGCTGCCAGGACGACAGGTTCGGCAGCGGCTGCGCCGCCTCGCGCCGCATGGCGTGTCGCTCGCGCAGGAGGTCGATGACCGATTTCTGCTGCTTCGCTGCGACATGTCCCGCGGCGACTGGAACAAATCCCATCGTGCCAACCCTTTCTTGTGAAAGCAGCCTACAACTACTTCCCCTGCAGCAGCTGCTCCGCCGTCGTGAAGCGCGGTTCGATGTCGACCGGCACAGCCATCAGCTTGTCGAGGGCGGCCTGTACGGGCGGTCGGACGACGCCGAGGCGGTCGCCCAGGGCCTTGGCCGCGGCGTAATTCCCTTCGGCCTGCATCGTCATGATTTCGCGCGTGAGCCCGATCACGCCCTCCTTGATCTTCGCGGCGTCGACCACGAAGGTGCCGTCGTCCCTGACCGACGAACCCGCCCTGGTCGAGGAGGTAATTGAGCTGAATCGCGATGCCCTTGCCGTGGGCCTCGGTGACGCCGAAGCGGATCGACCGGAACGCCGACGCCAGGAACGTCGTGTAGATCGTCTGTTCCATCGATTTCGGCAGGACGCCCTTGTCGACCAGGTGCTGGAGCGCAAACAGGCCGGAGATGTCGGCCTTCGCTTCCTCGAGGTAGCTCGACGCTTCCTTCATCGCCTGGCGCACGGTCGTGGCGCGGCCCTCGGCGGTGATGCTGTGCGGGCCGAGGCCGTGCATCAGCTCGTGCATCAGGATGTGCGTGAAGAACGCGTCGAACGCGATGTTCTTCTGATCGGCGGCGGCAAGGACGACCTTCGAGATCGGGACGAGCACCTTCTCGAACTTTGCGTCCTGCACGTTCTTGAGCATGACGCGCTTGGCGCCTTTTTCCTTCAACACCCGCTCGTCGTTCGGCAGGTTGTAGGCCGCGGTCTGCACGCCGCGGTTCGCGTCGGCGGCGGTGAACACGACGTTGACGACCGTCAGCGGCGCCAGCGCCGCGAGCTTCGGGTTGCGATACTTCGCGTCGATCGGCAGCACGTTCTCGATACCCTGCAGCTCGCCGCCGAACCGCGTCAGCTTGTCCGACTCGGCATCGTCGCGAAGGGTGATGAACGACTCGAATGCCGCCTTGTAGTTGAAGAACTCGTCCTCGTAGACCTCGTAGGGTCCAATGGTCGGCTCGATGGCACCCTTGAGCTCCATCCAGGCGACGTCGCTGTCGTAGTAGTCGTTGGACAGGAACGCCTCGCGCGCGCTTCGTGAGAAACGCCTTGAGCGTCGGCTCGGCCGACAGGTCGGCGGCTTCGCGCAGCAGTGCGGCTGCGTGCGCCAGTTCGTTCTGATACTCGACGCTGTACGGAACGGCCGTGAACTGGCCGTTGGCCGCGCGGCGAATGACGGTGAAGAACCCCGTTGCGCGGGCCCGATCGGCCTCGGGCAGCGAGCGGATCCACTTCTCGATCTCTTCCTTCGTCGCGCCGGCCGGATAGAAATTCGCACCCGGCGGCTTCGGCGGAGCGCCCGGAACGAACGGCTCGTTGTGGTCGATTCGCGACCAGGGGCCCTTGTTGATCAGGAAGTAATGCAGCCGGTCGCGGCCAGCCGGCGACTCGTCGCGCGCGAGGTCGATGAGCATCGCTTCGTTGCCGACCCAGACCTGCCGCAGGTAGATACCGTCGAGCACCTTCGACGCCTCGATCAGCTTGGCGAGGGCCCGCCGATCAGGCGGCGACAGCTTCGAGACGTCCGCCGCAATGTCGGTCGGCGCGAACCGGGCGATCTTCGGCGCAAGATCCGACGGCTGTGACTGGGCGGATTGAGCGGTTTGCGTGGCCGGCACCGGCGCCTCCTGCGAACGGCAGGCGGAGAGGCTCAGCAGAGCCAGAACGATCACACCGGACGCCGTCTGGAAAGGTGATCGGATAAGCATGATGTCAGCCGCTAGTGTAAACCGGACGGAAAGATGCGGAGGACGCAAGGCAGGGCGCCGCCTGCGGCTGACTCCCGACCAGGAATGGAGACGCCGCGATGGTGTGGCATCATGTCGGATGGTTGGAACAGACCGGAGGTCGATGGTGAAACGAATCGCAAGAGTAGGGTTCTTCGTGGCGCTTCCTGCCGCGGTGCTGCTGGCCGGATTTTCGGCACGGGCACAGGCGCCGGGCCAGCAGGGCGGGCGCGGCGGCCGCGGCGGATTCGTCCTCGGCGCCGATGCGATGCCGGGCACGGCCGCGGAGCATCTCAGCAAGCTGAAGCTGCCGCCAGGGTTTTCGATCGCGCTCTACGCCGACAACGTGCCGGGCGCGCGCTCGATGGCGCTTGGGTCCGACGGGACGGTGTTCGTCGGCACCCGCGCGCAGACCGTGCACGCGGTCGTCGACCGCAACAAGGACTTCAAGGCCGACGAGGTGCTCACCGTGGCCAGCGGCCTGACGTCACCCAACGGCGTCGCGTTCAAGGACGGCGCGCTGTACGTGGCGGAGAACAGCCGGATCTCGCGGTACGACGGCGTGCTCGACTTCGTGAAGGTCGCCGGCGGCGGCCCGGCCCCGAAGCAGACGGTGCTCACCGACCAGCTGCCGCCCGATCGGATGCACGGCTGGAAATATCTGACGTTCGGTCCCGACGGCCTGCTCTACAGCGCGATCGGCGCGCCGGGCAACATTCTCGATCGCGGCGATCCGTACGCGACGATCATCCGCCTGAAACCGGAGCCGGGCGCGCAGTTCGAGATCTTCGCTCGCGGCGTCCGCAACACGGTCGGCTATACATGGCATCCCGACACGCGCGAGATGTGGTTCACCGACAACGGCCGCGACGCGCTCAGCGACGACACGCCGAACGACGAGCTGAATACCGCGGCGAAGGCGGGCCTCCATTTCGGCTATCCGTATTGCCACCAGGGCGACATCGTCGATCCGGAGTTCGGCAAGGGGAAGAGCTGCGCCGATTACGTCGCGCCGGCGCAGAAGCTCGGGCCGCACGTTGCCGGCCTCGGCCTCAAGTTCTACGGCGGCACGATGTTCCCGCAGGAATACCGGAAGCAGTTGCTGATCGTGAACCACGGATCGTGGAACCGCTCGCCTCAAGTGAGCCATACCGGCTACCGCCTGATGCTCGCGAAAGTCCAGAACAACAAGGTCACGAGCTACGAACCATTCGTTGAGGGCTGGCTGCAGGCGGCGCCCGGTTCAGAACTGAAGCGTCAGGCCTGGGGACAGCCGGTCGACCTGCTGGAACTACCGGACGGCTCCCTGCTCGTGTCGGATGACCGAGCAAACGTGATCTATCGCATCACCTATCGCCGCTAAGAAAAGGCAACCACGAAGACGCGAAAACCTTCGAGTCTTCGCGGTTGCATTTCAATGCACGCCGCGCGACATCTGCAGTGTCGCGGGATCGGCCCCCAATCGCCTAATCGCCTTTTCCCACATCTCATCCGGCGGCGTGTTGAAGATGAGATCGTGATCGACGTCGCTCATCAGCCACGCCGAGGCCTCGAGCTCCGACTCCAGCTGTCCTGGCCCCCAGCCCGAGTAGCCGACCATCAACCGCGCCCGCGGCGGCGGATCCGGATCCAGCATCCGCCGCAGCAGCTGCGGTGAGGTCGACAGGTAGAGCCGCCCGGCGATCGGCACGTCAATCGTCTCGCCCTCGCCGGGTACCCCTTCCACCAGGATCCAGCTGCGGTGCTGCTCGACCGGCCCGCCGACCCACACCTCCAGATCCTGGTCGGTCGTCACCGGCGGATCGAGATTCACGACGATGCGCCCGCTCGTGACGAGCGGCCGGTTGAGCACGAGGCCGAACGCGCCCTCCTCTTCGCTGTGCGTGCACAGCAGGACGACTGTCCGGTTGAAATTCGGATCCGTGAGCTGCGGCATCGACAGGAGCAGCGTGGGAGCGAGCGAACCAGCCATTCCTACGATGATAACGCCCGCGCGACGTGTTGAGGGTGCCGAGTGCGGGTGCCGGGTGCTGAGTGCCGGATGCTAGGTGCGATCGCGGCTGGCGTTCTGTTCCGCGATACAAATGTTACGCCGCATGCCGGCGGATTTCGCGCGCTCCATCGCGCTGCCTTCGAGCGCCGATTGAAGGGCTTCCTCCGGCATCCGGAAGAGGTCCGCCACGGATGGACGGTCCCAAACCGGGCGCGGCTGCCATGCCGGATCATCCGAGGTCGGCGCGGTCGCATTCCACGGGCACACCTCCTGGCAGATGTCGCACCCGTAGACGTGCGAACCGATGCCGGCGGCGAGCGCTGGATCGATCGCGCCGCGATGCTCGATCGTCAGGTAGGAAATGCAGCGGGTCGAGTCGAGCACGCCAGGGGCAACGAGTGCCTGCGTCGGACACGCCTCGAGGCACAGCGTGCAGGTGCCGCATTGATCGAACGCCGGCTCGTCGGGTTCGAGCGGCAGGCTGCAGAGGATCTCGCCGAGGAAGATCCACGATCCGAGCCTGGGATTGATGACGCAGGTGTTCTTCCCGATCCACCCGATGCCGGCGTGCCGCGCGTAGACGCGCTCCTGCACCGGCCCGGTGTCGACGTACGCGCGCGCGTCGAACGGTTCGGGCGATCGCTCCCGCATCCACGCGAGCAGCGCGTCGAGCCGCGACCCGATCACCTCGTGATAGTCGTCGCCCCAGGCGTAGCGCGCGACGTGCGCGCGCGAAGGGTCCGCGCACTCGGTCGAATACGGACGATCGGTGTTGTAGACGGTGGCGATGACGATGACGCTGTGCGCCGAAGGGAGGACGCGGCGCACGTCGGCACGCCGTTCGGCGGATCGACTGAGGTAGCCCATCGTCGCGCCATAGCCGCGCGACAGCCACTCGGAGAAGAACCCGAGCTCGGGAAGATCGGCCGCTGGCGCGATACCGCAGGCGTCGAACCCCAGCTCGCGCGCCTTGGCCTTGATCTCGTCAGCCTTCAGAATTCCAGAATTCCTAATTCGCAAATTCCAAATTACGAGCTTTTCCTCCCCACGAGCTGTCGCAACACGTAAGGAAGGATCCCGCCGTGACGGAACGCCACGAGCTCTTCGGGCGTGTCGATCCGCGCGACCGCCTGGAACTCGATGGGTGCGGTGTCGGACGCGTCCGCGCGCGCGCGACCGTGATCGAACCGCCGGGCGTCAGGCCGTCGGCCACGCCGACGATGTCGAACTGCTCGCGGCCGGTAAGGCCGAGGCTCGCGGCGCTCTCGCCCGCGCGGAACTGCAGCGGCAGGACGCCCATGTTCACCAGGTTGCTGCGATGGATGCGCTCGAAGCTCTCGGCGATGACAGCCCGGACGCCGAGCAGCAGCGTCCCTTTCGCCGCCCAGTCGCGCGACGACCCCGACCCGTATTCCTTCCCGGCCAGGACGACGAGCGGCACGCCGAGCGTCCTTGTATTTCATCGCGGCGTCGTAAATCGTCATCACGTCGCCGCCCGGCTGGATACGTCGTCCAGCCGCCCTCGGTGCCGGGCGCCAGCTGGTTGCGCAGCCGCACGTTCGCAAACGTGCCGCGCATCATCACTTCGTGATTGCCGCGCCGTGCGCCGTACGAATTGAAGTCGGCCGGCTGCACGCCGTGCGCCATCAGGTACTTGCCGGCCGGGCTGTCCTTCTTGATCGATCCGGCCGGCGAGATGTGATCGGTCGTGATGCTGTCGCCGAGCAGCGCCAGCGCCCGGGCGCCGGTGATGTTGGTCGAGCGGCGTCGGCTCGAGCGTGACGCCTTCGAAGAACGGCGGGTTCCGGATGTAGGTCGAATCCGCTTCCCAGGCGAACCGATCGCCGGTCGGCACGTTCAGCGACTGCCAGCGTGCGTCGCCGCTGAAGACGTCGGCGTACTGCTCGCGGAACATCTGCGCGTTGACGGCGCGCAGCATCGTCTCCTGGATCTCGCGCTCGGTCGGCCAGATGTCGCGCAGGTAGACGGGCGTGCCGTCGCTGCCGATTCCGAGCGGCTCGGTGGTCAGGTCGATCGTCATCCGCCCGGCAAGCGCGTAGGCGACAACCAGCGGCGGCGACGCGAGGTAGTTGGCCCGGACCTGCTGCTGGATGCGGCCCTCGAAGTTGCGATTGCCGCTGAGCACCGAGGCGACCACCAGGTCGCGCGCCTCGACCTCGGCCGAGACATCGTCAGGGAGCGGGCCGCTGTTGCCGATGCACGTCGTGCAGCCGTAGCCCACCAGGTTGAACCCGAGCCGATCGAGGTAGTGGTCGAGCCCGGCCTGGTGCAGGTACTCCGTGACGACCTTGGAACCCGGGGCGAGGCTCGTCTTGACCCACGGCTTGCGGGAGAGACCGCGCTCGACCGCCTTCTTCGCGAGCAGGCCGGCGCCGATCATCACGCTCGGATTCGAGGTGTTGGTGCAGCTGGTGATCGCGGCAATCACGACCGAGCCGTGATCGAGCTGCGCGACTGCGGGCGGATCGACGACAGCAACCGCCGCACCCCTCGCCGACACGTCAGCCGACCCGGCGGCAAC
The DNA here is from genome assembly GCA_963825245.1 of uncultured Acidobacteriota bacterium. Lineage (GTDB taxonomy): Bacteria > Acidobacteriota > Vicinamibacteria > Vicinamibacterales > CAVVIG01 > CAVREM01. The sequence continues at coordinate 217,633 of CAWGSJ010000001.1, read as the reverse complement.
CGCGCCCTTTTTCGCGGAGGCGGCCTGCAGGCTCGGAAGCGCCGCGTTGAACCCGCTCTTCGCCTGCTTCAGCGACACGCGATCCTGCGGCCGCCGCGGGCCGGCAAGGCTCGGCTCGACGGTACCCAGATCGAGCTCGATTGTCTCGGTGTAGGTCGGATCGGTGGTCGCCCGCCGTCGGAAGAGTCCCTGCGCCTTCGCGTAGGACTCGACGAGCTGCACCTGCGACTCGTCGCGGCCGGTGAGCCGCAGGTAGTCGAGCGTCATCTCGTCGATCGGGAAGATCGCGATCGTCGCGCCGTACTCCGGGCACATGTTGCCGAGCGTCGCGCGATCGGCAATCGTCAGGTGCGCGAGCCCCGGTCCGAAGAACTCGACGAACTTGCCGACCACGCCGTGCTTGCGCAGGCGCTCGGTGATCGTCAGCACGAGATCGGTGGCCGTGGCGCCCTCGAGCATCGCGCCGGTCAGGCGGAAGCCGAGCACCGGCGGAATCAGCATCGAGATCGGCTGGCCGAGCATCGCGGCCTCGGCCTCGATCCCGCCGACGCCCCAGCCGACGACGCCAAGGCCGTTGATCATCGTGGTGTGTGAATCGGTGCCGACGAGCGTGTCGGGATACGCGAGCGTCTGGCCGCCGCGATCGGACGTCATCACGACGCGCGCCAGGTACTCGAGGTTCACCTGGTGCACGATGCCGGTGTCGGGCGGCACGACGCGGAAGTTGCGGAAGGCGTCCTGGCCCCAGCGCAGGAACGCGTAGCGCTCCTTGTTGCGCGAGAACTCGAGCTCGGCGTTCAGCTGGAAGGCGTTCGGCTGGCCGAAGTAGTCGACCTGGACGGAGTGATCGATCACCAGCTCCACCGGCTGCAGCGGATTGACGCGAGCTCGGATCGCCGCCGAGCCGGAGGATACCGTCGCGCATCGCGGCGAGATCGACGACGGCCGGCACGCCGGTGAAGTCCTGCAGCAGCACGCGCGCGGGCGCGAACGAGATCTCCCGCTGGGCAGTGCTCTTGACGTCCCAGCGCGCGAGCGCCTCGATGTCGGCCGCCTTGACGAAGCGGCCGTCCTCGTGGCGCAGCAGGTTCTCGAGCAGGATCTTCAGCGAGTAAGGCAGGCGGTCGATCTCGGGAAAACCCGCGTCGCGAAGCGCCTGCAAGCTGTAGTGCTGAACCGTCCGGCCGCCAGCGGTGAGATCCTTGCGCGTCTGAAGGGAATTCACGGTCGACATCTCGCCTCTCGAAAAAACCATCGTACTACAGGCTAGAACCTCATGAAGACCGAAGCACCGAGCGCGGGGCTGGCGTGGACGTCCTCGTTGATGACACCGCGCTGAAAGAGCGCGCGCGCGTCGAACCGGAGGCCCGGTCGAACCGAAACGTAGGTCCACTCCGCCGCCCGCGAACCAGAGCGCGCCCGTGTCGACGAGAATCCGGTCCTCGTGCAGCGCGCGCACGTAGCCTGCCCCTCCGGACAGAAACGGCACGCCACGTGCAGCAAAGCGCCAGCGGGTGAGCTCCATCACGGCCGCACCCTCCAGCGTGAATTGTCGGATGCGCTCGGAGGCCGTGACGTTCGCCGCGCTTTCCACGTCCGAATTGAGCGTCACGTTCAGATCGGACGCGCCGTACGATCCCGTCGCTTCCAGTCGAAGCGCGGGCATCACCCGCACCCCGAATCGCGCTTCGAGGCCGACCAGCGCATGCAGCGTGCTGTCGGCCGTGAACAATCGGAAGGCCCCTCCTCCGGGGTTCGTTTCGTTGGCGTCGACGCGTCCGAGCGCCTCCGGCCCGACGAAGCGTATGCCGCCTCCCACCTCGTATCGATCGCCGCTCGTCTGCGCAAACACCGACCCGGTCGTCAGGACGACGGCGGCGACCGAAATCCCGATCCTGCCCCTGTCCCTCAGCCTCCAGCCCCCAGTCCCCAGCCTCCAGCTCATTTCGGCAACACCTTGACCTCGACCGAACCGCTGTCGCCGCCGCGCGGAGCGACGATCACCTTGTCGTGAAAGACCACCCGGAAATTGAGGTCGAGCGGCGAGTCCACCTCGAAGAAGCTATCCACGTCGGCGTCGTCGAGCGGTTCGACGCGCAGCACGTGCGGGCCTGGCGTCAGACCGGCGATCGAGAAGTCGCCGTTCTGGTTCAGCGCGAAGTTGCCGACCAGGGCGCCGGTCGCCGGGTTGAAGGCGACGACGTGGGCGCCGAACAGGCCGCGGCCGTTCTTGGTCACGCGGCCCGAGATCGATCCGGTGTCGTCGTCGAAGCCGCCGTCCGGATACAGGTCGGAGACTCCGGCGATGTCGTCAGGGCGAAGCGTACGATGCAGCACGTTGCCAGGCCCGAACGCCAGCGGAAACAACGTCGCTTCCGCCGCCAGCACAGTCCGGCCGCTGCCACTGACCTCCGTTTCGCCGATCGCGGAATGGCCCAGGCCGTTCAAGTGGCCGATCTCGTGAAGAGCGATGGTTTCGACATCGAAGCGGCCCGGCTCGCCCGCGGCCGACGTCGACCACGCGAACGCGGAGTTGAAGAAGATGTCGGCCTCGAGAAGCTCGCCGGTCAGCTCGTCGATCAGCAGGCTCGTCGACGCCAGCACGCGATCGAGCTCGGGCCCCTGCACCGAGAGAAAGCCGATCGTCGTCCGGCCGTCGTCCTCGCGGGGGCGGCTGACGTGAACCCGCCAAACTGATAGCGGATCGCGGCCGAAGGAACGGCTTCCCACGTGCCAAAGGCGCGGCCGACCGCGTCGGCGAACGCCGTGGCGCCGATCCCCGGGCCGCCACGGTCGTTCACGAAGTAGCGAACCGGGAACTGCTGCCACTTCACCGTGACGACTCGCCCGTTCACTGGAAAGCCGAACTTCAGATACGCCGAGGCGGGCCGCACCATCGAAAAGCATTGCCGCGACAATCAGCAACGAGCCTTCATTTCTGATCCTCGGCGAGGATGCGCACACGCTGCTCGAATTCGGCGAGCGCGAGAGGACGACGGGAACGATCGCCGCGGGTCACCTTTCGCGCCGCGCCCGACACGGGCATCACCGCGGGCGGCGTCACGACGAGACCGGCCTGTACTGCGCGGCGATGCGGAAAACACCCTGGCTCATGCCGAGGATGTACGGCATCGCCGGCGGTGCGGCGCCGAGGAACACGACGACCTGCTGCCCGGCATCGAACGACGGCGCCCCCACCGCCAGGCTTCGATAGCGGCCGAGCCGTCCGCCCGGGACGCGGAACTGGACGATGCTGCCGAGGCCGCCCTTCAGCTAGACGTCCGCGCGCAGCGTCACGACTGTTTCGATGGCCCGGTGATCGGCGACGTCCACCTGCTGTCGACGGCGACGATCGAGCCGCGGGCAATTGCATAGGCGCCGCGCGACAGATCGCCGAGGTCGGCCGGCAACAGGACGGTCGCGCTCGGCGCGGGCCGCGGCAACCACCATCAAGAGCAGCACGGTCATGGTTCGCATCGTCGAGATCACCTTCAAAATGGCCTCCGCGGCGCGGCGGCTCGCGCCCGGCCCGCCGAGACGCTCGCGCACGCGCGCGAGACCCTCGCGGACCCGCCGCGGCCCGAGTGCCGTCGGTCAGCATCGACACCGCCTCGTCCGCCACCGCGGCGGGCGTGAACGCATCCTGAATCAGCTCGGGCACGATCCGTTCGCCGGCGATCAGGTTCACCATGCCGAACGTGTCGACCTTCACCAGCGGCCGGCCGAGGCGGTAGGTCAGCGGCGACAGGCGATAGACGATCACCATCGGCGTGTCGTGAAGCGCCGCCTGCACGGTCGCCGTTCCCGACGCCGTCAGCGCGACGTCCGCCGCCGCGAGCACGGCATCCGTCTCGCCGTCCACGATCGCACACAACGGCAGTCCTCGCGCGACGGCGAAGAGGTCGTCGTCGAGGTTCGGCGCGCGCGCGACGACGAACTGCGCGCCTGGCACGCGAGCGCGGATCATGCCGGCCGCCGGACGAGATCGGGCAGGATCCGCGACACCTCGTTCGGCCGGCGGCCGGGCAGCACGGCGACCGTCGGCGCGGCCGGGTCGAAGCCAAGCTGGCGCAGGAGCGTGGCCGGCGGCTGACGCGGCGGCGTGAGATCGATGAGCGGATGTCCGACGAACTCCACCGGAACGCCGCGCTTCCCGGTAGATCGGTTCCTCGAACGGAAAGATCACCAGCACGCGTGCGGCGATCGCGCGGATGGTCTTCAGCCGTCCCGCCCGCCACGCCCAGATCTGCGGGCGATGTAATAGACGACCGGAATGCCGAGCTTGCGGATGCGGCGCGCCAGCGGAAAGTTGAAGTCCGGGAAGTCGATGACGACGAGCGCGTCCGGCGGCTCGCGCCGCGCCCGATCGACCAGCTGTCGAAGCGTCGCCAGCGACTTCGGAATCTTCGCGATCGCCTCGGTGAGCCCGGTGACCGCGAGGCCGCGGTAGTCGTCGATCAGCTGTCCGCCGGCAGCCGCGAACTGCGGGCCGCCCAGGCCCGACAGCGAGATGTCCCGGCGAGAGCGTCCGGAGCTCGCGCGTGAGCGCGCCGGCGTAGACGTCGCCGGACGGCTCGCCGCACGACAGGAGAAGGCGGACGCTCAACGGACTGCTAGGGCCGCTTGAAGAAGGCCGGATCGAGCGGGTCGTTGATCCGAAGTCGACGACGCTTCGCTCGAGCACGGTGAGGTCGCCGCGGCGCACCGCCGCGGAAAACGCGATCTGCACGCCGTCGACCGGCCGGTAGTCGGTGAACACCTCCTCGATCAGCGGATTGCCCGGGCCGCCGGCGACGTAGGTCTGCCTGGCGATCCGAAGCGTCTCGGGATCGATGTAGAGCACCATCGGGTCGAGGTCGGTGCCCGACAGCTCGAGCGCGCGATGGAATCGACCGTCCTCCGTCCTTGACATCGGGCAGCAGCCGCGACGCGCAGCGTGCCGTCGTGCGCCGCCAGGAGGGCGGCGATCGTGTCGCGCCGCAGGCTGAGGCGGATGTCCGCGAGCGCCTGCTCGGGCACGTCGTGGACGCCGGCGGGATCCTTCACCCAGGCGCGCGGCGCCGTCGAAGACCTGCACGATCGTCGCGTCGGGCAGCTTCGTTTCGACGCGCACGCGATTCGGGATACTCGAGATACGTCGTCGTCTCGACCGACACGGGCTCGTTCCCCTGGGCGCGCCGGCGCGCGGCCGGAGGCGGTGGCATCTCGGCGCGTGTGCGCGCGGTGATGTTCCTGATGCCGCGCAGCGTGTCGAGTCCGCCCTTGGCGGCGATCACCTTGTCGAGCAGCGCGCGCGCCTCGGGACCGGCCTGCGGGTTGATCGCGGCGACCGCTGGTAACCGTGTCGCACCCTGGCGCTAGGCCACGGCTCGCGGTCTCGCGGCCGCGCCCGGAACGCCCCGGCCGCTGCCCCACCTGCCGCCGCCCTGCCCGACCTGCCCTGCTTGAAGTCCGGCGTCGTCAGATCGAGGTTGGTCATCTCGATCGACTCGAACGTGTCGAAGCCGAGCGCGGCGGAGCTGCGGGGTGAACGCCGCGGCGTTGCCGACGAGCACGATCGACAGCCGATCGGGACGCAGGTAGAAGCGCGACACGCGCTCGACGTCGTCGGCGGTCACGGCGTTGACGCGCTCGCGGAACGACTGCAGCTGCTCGACCGGCAGGCCGTAGAACAGCACGTTCAGCACCTGCGTCGCGATCGCGTCGGGCGTCTCGATCGTCAGCGGGAAGCTGCCCGTCATGTAGGCCTTGGCGTCCGCCAGCTCGCGCTCGCCGACGCGCTCGCGCTGCAGCCGCCAGAACTCGTCGACCATCAGCCGCAGCACCTCGCCGGTCGCCTCCGAGCGCGTGTTGGTCGAGGCCTCGAAGTCGCCGCTTTCCCTCAGCGTGTCCATGTCGGCCTGCGCGCCGTAGGTCAGCCCGCGCTCGGTGCGCAGCACCTGGTGCAGCCGGTTGGCGCCCTCGCCGCCGAGAATGCGCATCGCCAGATTGAGCGCCATGTAGTCGGAGTGATTGCGCCGGATGCCGAGGTGGCCGACGCGCACCTCGGTCTGCACCGCGTCGGGCTTGTTGACGATCGACGACGCGCCGCGTCGGGTCGGGCGGCGTCAGCGACGGCCTCGGCCGGGCACCTCGCGCCGCTGCCAGTCGCCGAACACCTTCGTCACGCCGTCGAACGCCTCCTCGTCGGTCACGTCGCCGACGATGGCGAGGATGGCGTTGTTCGGCACGAAGTAGCGGCGGTGGAACGCGACGCAGGTCGTCGCGGGTGATGCGCGGCGAGCGTCTCCGGCGTGCCGGTCTGCGGCAACGCGTACGGATGAAAGCCGTAGACCAGCCGGCGGAACACGGAGTCGGCGATGAACTCCGGATCCTCGAAGCTGACCTGCAGGCTCGACAGCATCTGCTGGCGCTGCCGATCGATCTCGTCCGGCGCGAACGCCGGACGCCGCGCGATGTCGGACAGCATGCGCAGGCCGACCTCGAAGCTGTCCTTCATCACGATCATGTTGACGAAGCTCAGATCGGTGCCGGCGCCGGCGCCCATCGCGCCGCCGATGAAGTCGATCGCGTCGTTCAGCTCGGTCGCCGACTGCGTCGTCCGTCCCCTGCGTCAGCAGCGACGGCGGTGAGATCGGCGAGGCCGAGCTTGTCCTTCGGATCGAGCGCGCCGCCGGCGCGGACGATCATCCGCATGCTGACGACCGGCTGCTCGTGGTGCAGCACGGCGACGACCTGCAGCCCGTTCGGCAGCGTCCGGATCTGGTACGGCGGGAACTTCACGTCGCGCGCGGCCAGCGGCCGCGGCGGGCCCTCGGACGGCCAGGACGCGCGTCTGGGCGGCGGCCGGCACGAACGACCGCCAGAGCAGCACAGCGCCGAGCACGCTGACGCGACCCCGCGCGTCATCGCAGGCCGCCCGACGGCATCAGCGTCAGCACCAGCCGATTCTCCGTCGTGAAATAGGTGTGCGCGACGCGCTGCACGTCGGCCGGCCGTGATGTTCTGGAAGATGTCGAACTCGCCGTCCGCCGTCGTGATGTCGTTGTGGATGACGACCGCGTGCGACGAGGTGCAGCGGCCTTCTGCTGGTTCGACTCGCGGCCGAGGATGTAGTCGCGCGCGAACTGGTTCTTGGTGCGCTGCAGCTCGCGATCGGTGATCGGCTCGTTCTTCAGCCGATCGAGCTCCGCGATGAGCGCGTTGATCGCCTCCTCGGGCTTCTGGCCCGGCTGGACGATCGCCACGGCGTAGAACAGATTCGGGATCCTCGATCAGGTTGCGCCGCCGAACGCGGCGACCGCGAGCTGCTTGTCGTAGACCAGCTTCTGGTAGATGCGCGAGCTCTGGCCGTCGGACAGCACCTTCGAGGCGATGTGCAGCGGATACGAGTCGGGATGGCCGTCGTAGGTGATGTGGTGCGCGACGACGACCGCCGGCAGCGGCCACGGCGTCTCGAGCGTGACGCGCCGCTCCTTGGTCTGCGGCGGCTCCTTCGGGATGTCGCGCGGCACCGGCTTCGCGCCTTCGGCACGCGGCCGAGGTACTGCTGCACGAGCTGCTTCGCCTGCGCCGTCTCGAAGTCGCCGACCAGCGTCAGCGTGGCGTTCTCCGGCACGTAGAACGTCTCGTAGAAGTCGCGCACGTCGTCGACCGACGCGGCCTCGAGGTCGGCCATGCTGCCGATCGTCGGATGCTTGTAGGGATGCGTCGTGAACGCCTGGTCGTAGATGATCTCGTTCAGCCGGCCGTACGGCTGGTTGTCGACGCGCATCCGGCGCTCTTCCTTCACGACCTCGCGCTCGTTGGTGAAGTGTCGCTCGTCTGATGCGCAGCGTCGCCATCCGATCGGCCTCGAGCCACAGCGCCAGCGGCAGGTACTGCGACGGCACCGTCTCCCAGAACACCGTCTCGTCGTCGGTCGTGTAGGCGTTGCTCTGGCCGCCGACCGACGAGATGAACGACGTGTGCGCCTCGGGCTCGACGTTCTTCGAGCCCTTGAACATCATGTGCTCGAAGAGATGCGCGAACCCGGTGCGTCCCGGCTTCTCGTTCTTCGAGCCGACGTGATACCAGAGCTGACAGGTGCACGATCGGCGTCGAGTGATCCTCGGACAGGATCACCGTCAGGCCGTTCGGCAGCGTCGAGATCGTCGTACTGGAGCTTCGGGGGCCGGACGGCGGCCGACGGACCGCCGGCCGACGCCAGGACGATCAGCGGCCGCGGCAGCCAAGCGCGGCGACTGTGCGGGACATGACGTGATTCTAGCTTACGGCCTTCTCGGCCCTCGATCGGTTACATTGACGTCAGCCGAAACCCGGCGAACGCCCACGTGCCGGGCAGCCGGTCGAGCGGATCGGCGTCGATCATCCGTTCGTAGCCGCCGAACAGGTCGAGCGCGCCGCCCGCGCCCCTGCAGCCGCACGCCGGCCTCGATGCGGCCGCCCCTCTGCTGGCCGCGCCCGGCCGATCGTCCGCGTCGACGCCGATACGTCTCGCCGAAGCCGCGGCCGTAGAACGCCGACGCGCGGCGTGAGCGGACGGCGCACCATGACGTCGACGTTGCGCCAGCCAGGTGTAGTCGACGAACGCGTGCGCGACGACCGGGCCGACGTCGCCCGTGACGTCGACGGTGGTCGCCGCGCGCGCTCGATCCGCTGCAGCGATCCGCACGATCAAGCGCGTTCCAGGCGACCGCGTCGCGCTTCGGCCGATCGCTCAGGTGGCGCGACACGTGGTGGAACACGAGCGCACACTCGGTCGATCGCATGCCGCAGCGACGCCGACGCCTCGAGACGTGTAGTTGCCCTGGTTCGGATCGAACGGCCGGAACTCGCTGCCGAGCACCGCCTGGTAGTCGGCCAGGAACGTCAGGCGGCCGTTGACGTAGTCGACGAAATCGAAGTCGCCGCCCCAATGCGTGTCCCAGCGAGAAGCGCGGATCGTCGCCGGTCAGGCGCGTTCGGCCGACAGGTGGAAGTCGAACCGCGACATGAACTCGACGGTGCTCGGACGGCTGGCTCGAGCGGCGTCGGCTGGGCGCGGGCGGAGCGGCGACGAAGATGACGAGCACGCGGCACGCGCGGCGAGCTAGCTGATCCGGACGGCTCTGACGCATTCAGCGAGCTTCTCCTCGAGCTCGGCGATGCGCTGCTCGAGGTCCGCAACGCGCTTCCTGAGCGCCGGCAGCTGGCGGTAGACCGCCGACGACTTCAGCCAGTCCCGGTGGGCAATCGCCGGATAGCCGGAGATGAACTCGCCCGGCGTCGACCGAGTTCGGGATGCCGGTCTGCGCCGTCGCCACGCACGCCCTTGCCGAGGCGGACGTGGTTGGCGACGCCCACCTGTCCCGCCAGCACCACGTCGTCTTCGATCACGCAGCTGCCGGCGATGCCGACCTGCGCCGCGAACAGCACGCGGCGGCCGACGCGTGACGCCGTGTCCGATCTGCACGAGGTTGTCGATCTTCGTGCCGGCGCCGATGCGCGTCTCGCCGACCGCCGGCCGATCGATCGTCGTGTTCGCGCCGATCTCGACGTCGTCTTCGATGACGACGTCGGCGCGCTGCGGAATCTTGAAGTGCGTGCCGTCGGCCTGCTTCGCGAAGCCGAAGCCGTCGCTGCCGAGCACGGCGCCGTCCTGCACGACGACGCGGTTGCCGACGACGACGCGCTCGCGGATCGAGACCTGCGAGTGGATGACGCAGTCGTCGCCGATCCGTGCGCCGGGGCCGATCGCGACGTTGGGATAGATGATGGTCCGCGCGCCGATCGACGCGCCGGCGCCGATCGACACGAACGGGCCGATCGAGACGTCGGCACCGAGCGTCGCGTCGGGCGCGACCGAGCTGGTCGCGATCGACGCCTTTCGGCGGCGCCGGCGCGCTCGGTGAGCAGGCCGACGGCCTGCGCAAACGCGAGGTACGGGCTGCGCGGTGCTCAGCAGGGACGTGCGCGGCGCCCGCGGCTTCTCGCTCGCGACCTGCTCGGTGACGATGACCGCCGAGGCGCGCGTGCGCGCGAGCTTCGACAGGTACTTCTCGTGGGCGATGAAGGTGAGGTCGCCGGGCTCCGCCCGCTCGATGCCCGCGACGCGGCGGATCTCGGCCTCGCCGTCGCCCTCGCAGGCGGCAGTTCAGCCGATCCGCAAGCTCGCTCAGCTTCAAAGCCGCCTCAATCTTAAATCTGAAATTATCTGAAATCTCAAATCTGCAATGTCACCCGGCGACGGCGACGCGATCGAAGAACGCCGACAGCCGCGGCAGGTTCAGCCGCGCGGCGATCGCGGCGACGCGCGGCGCGCGCTCGGCGCGCGGCACGTTCGACGAGCGAGGCGAGCTCGGCGAGTCCCGAGTCCGGCTCGAACGTCCACTGGATGACGTCCATCGCCTGCCGCGCGCCGCGCCACGACTGCAGGTGGCCGATGAACCGGAAGGCGAAGTAGTACGCGACGAGGTTCGGGCCGGGAATGAAGAAGAACACCACCGAGGAGACGAACAGGACGACGTCGATGATGAACCAGCGCAAGTGATGCCGGCGGGCGTGGGCCATCGCCTTCTCGAGCTGCGGCCCGGGCGCGCTCCACCGCGATGGTCGCCGGGTAGCGGAGCGTCGCGCCGTCGGCTGGCTCCGCAGCGCCCAGAGCGTGCGCTGCTCGGCGATCGTCTCGGCGAGCCGGCAGACGACGGCATCGCGCCAGCGGGCCAACCTGCCTCGCGGGCGGCCTCGCCGCGCGCGCTTCCACCAGCTCGCTGCCACTGGACGTCGACCGCGTGCGCCCACCGGCGGAACCGGCCGTCCTCGCGTCCGGGCGGCGCGCCCGGGTCCTCGGCGGCTTCCGAATAGAGCTCGAATCGATCGCGGCCGGCCGGTACCAGAAAGACGACCATCGAGTCGGCGCTACCTGGCGACTTTCTCGATCGGGACGCGAGGCTCCTCGAGCGTGACGGTGGGCCGGCCCGCGGCTTCCCAGGCGCCCGATGATCACCGAGGCGGTCGCGCTGATCGCTTCTGAGAGCCGCCGGTCGAGCACCGGCTTCACGCGCCGCGAAGAACTTCTCGTAGTAGTCGTCGTCGTAGGTCTCCTTGCCGGCGACGGCCTTCTTGTCGGCCTGCAGGATGCCGTCGACGAGCTGATAGCTCTCGAGCAGGACGTGGAACGCGGTCGTCGCGCGGGTTCGTGATCGGCTTCGGCGCGCGCCGGGGTGAGCGTCAGGCGCGACTGAAACCGCTCGAAGAGGTTCGTGCTCGAAGCGCGCGTGGATGCCGCGCTGCCCGGTCAGCTGGCCGTCGTAGTTGTCGGTGCCGTGGAACGGCTGATGGGCGTCCTGGATGTAGTGGGACAGCGACGGCGGAAAACAGGATCACGTCGGTCGACCGCGAAGGGCGACTGCCGGCGGAAGCCCTCGAACCCGCGCCGCAGCTGGCCGAAGAACTCGGCCAGGCGCCACGGCAGCAGGCCGTTGCGTTCGAGCGTCGCGCGGCCGAATTTCTGGAGCGCCGCATCGTAGTCGCGCGGCAGCTCGGTGAACGGAAACTTGCCGTATTCCGGCACGCCGAAGTCGAGGAAGTGATTCGGGTTCTCCGGCCAGCCGACGACGCGCCAGGTGTCGGGGTCGACGACCCGGACGACGATCTCGTCGCGATGCTTGACGAAGAACGGCTTCAGCTCCGGCGGGAGCAGATCGATCGCCCGCGTCATGATCAGCCGGTGCCCGACGAAGCCCCATGCGAACGCCGGAGCCGGCAGCAGCATCACCACGACGAACGCGGCGGCAAGCCGAAGCGGCAATCGCATGTGACCTATATTAGCGTGCGGGCCCGGCGCGGAGCCCCATCTGAAAATGGACAACCTTACGCACACACTCTTTGGCGCGACGCTGGCGCGGACGCCGCTCAACCGCGCGGGCCGCGGCACAACCGCCGCGCTGATCCTCGCGTCCAACGCACCCGACATCGACATCGTCACGACGGTCGAACGGCGCGCTCGACCTATCTGGAGTGGCACCGGGGCCCGACGCACGGACCGCTCGGCGTCGTCGGACTCGGCACGCTCGTCGCGGGCATCGTCTGGGCCGGCAGCCGCCTGCTCGACCGCGAGCGGTCGGCGACCCATGCCTCCTTCGGATCGCTCGCGCTGGTCTCGATCGTCGGCGTGCTCTGCCATGTGCTGATGGATCTGCCGACGTCGTACGGCACGCGTCTCCTCAGCCCGTTCGACTGGCACTGGTACGCCGTCGACCTGATGCCGATCATCGACATCTATCTGCTCGCGGCGCTCGGCGCGTGCTTCTGGTTCGGCAACCGGCTGGAGTGGCGGCGGCGAAATGTCGTCATCGCGCTGTCCCTGATGGCGCTCAATTACGGCGTTCGTATCGCGGCCCATCGCCAGGCGCTCGAGACGGCGCCCCGCATGTTCGGTCCGGCGCTTGCCCGAGCGCTGCGCATCGGCCGGCACGCAGGGGCCGATCGTCGATCGCTGGCCGATTCACGCACCGCTGTCCGACGCGGAACGCAGCGGCGGTGCCTCCTCGAAATCGCCGCGCTGCCGACGTTCACTTCCCCGTTCCAGTGGAGGCTCGTGGCGCAGTTGTCGAACGCGTACGAAACGCGCGACGTCGACCTGATCGACGCTGGCCCTGCGCCCGCCGCCGGCGTCGCCGGAAGCGCCGTGGCGCCTCGTGCAGCGCGTTCCGAACCGCTGGACCCCGGCGGCGCTCCAGGCGGCCCGCTCGGAGACCGCCCGGATCTTCCTCGGCTTCTCGCGCTTCCCTGCCGCGCAGTCGACCGCCGACTCGGATGGCGATTCGATCGTGCGATGGACCGACGTTCGATTCACCGCGGCGGCACCGCGCACACCGGTTGACCGGCCCGGGCCGGGTTCTTCAGCGCGACAGTGGTCGTCGCCCCGAATGGCCGCATCGTGGACGAGCGTCTTGGCCCCTAGCCCTCGACTGGGGGCGCACATGTCGGTGGCGGGCGGCCTGCCGCGCGCGGTCGAACGCGGCGTTGTGCATGGCTGCGAGGCGATGCAGATCTTCGCCAAGAACGCCAGCCAATGGCGAGGACGGCTGATCCCGCCGGACGAGATTCGCGCCTTTCGCCGGCTGGTCAAACGGACCGGCATCGCGCCGGTGGTGTCGCACGCCAGTTATCTCATCAAGAACCTGAACACGCTGCGCAGCCTGATCAACGCTCGCTGAAGACTTCCGCCTCGAACCGCCAGATCGTGGCGGCGGATTTCCACGCATCGAGCGGCAGGCCGGCCTTGTGACAGGTCTGCGAGAGGAAGGCTTCGGCATCCCACCCCCACTCGACTGCAACCTGCGGGCAGGAGCAGGCCGCGATTCCAGCCGCGCTCCACGAGCAGCCCGTGGCGGCCGACCTCGAAATCGCCGACGCCCGCGATCCGCTCGAGCGGCCCCAGGATCGATAGCTCGATCTGAAGCTCCATCAGCTCCTCGGTTGTCACCGGGGCGAACCTCGGGTCGGTGCTGGCGGCGGCGATCGCGGAGCCGGGAATCGGCGCGCGACAAGGGCTGATCGGGCTCGATGTGCCCGATACACCCACGAAGCGCGTCTCCCTTGTGCAGCGAGACGAAGACTCCGGCACGACGATCCATGATCGGCGACGGCGCCGCTGCGGGCGCCGGCAGGCCCGAGAGGTGCGCGACGATTGCATCGCGCGCGAGCTGCAGTAGACGCTGACGTTCGGCCGTCTCAATCATCTCCGCCTGCGAACGGCAGCGTCGAGCAGCATCGATCGTCCGATCGCCGCCGCGAGATACCCGACGACCGCGCTCTTGTCGCCGGACACGTCGCCCGAGTCGGCGTACTTGAGAACGACGGATGTATCGGCGCCCAGCTGCCGCGCGGCGCGCATGACGGCCACCGTCGGACCGCCGCCACACGCGTGCTCGGGGCGGACGTCGAGCGCGACGCTGCAGGCCGTCGGCGTCGAGGCGGGCCACGTGGTCGATGACGACCGCGTCGAGGCGCGCCGCGGTGCGCGCGTCCTGGTAGTGCGAAAGATCGGTGCTCGCCACGAGCAACGCGTTACGGCCCTTCAGAACGGCGCCGAGCGCGTCGCCCAGCTCGCGCGCCGTGGCCGGCGTCTGCCACCCGATGACGAGCGCCACGATCTTCGACCTGAGGCGCGACCCGCAGGAGGAAGGGCAACTGCATCTCGAGCGAGTGCTCGCGGGCGTGGGCAGCCGGGTAGTCGCGGACGATCGCCGACGCCTGCATCAACGACTCCGTGCAGTCGCGATCGATCGGCGCCACGCCGAGCGGCGTCTCGAAGCCCGTTCCGCGAAACGCGGCCACCCCGTCGAAGCCGACGAAGTGCGAGGGCCCGACCAGGACGACGACGTCGAATCGACTGCTGTCGCAGGAGGCGGTAGGCATAGGCGGCGACCGGGCCCGAGTAGATCAACCCGGCGTGTGGCGCGACGAACGCGACCAGATGCTCGGGCGCGCGCGGCGCGTCCGCCGCATCGGCCAGGTACCGATCGACGGCCGCGCCCAGCGCGTCGGCGGATCCGGGTACCAGCTGCCGGCGACCGCTGCCTTGCGAACGGTCATGGGTGAACGCTAGATGTTACTATCTGCGCGTATGTCCTCTTTCAGCCGCGAGCAGGTCGAAGCGATCGCGTCGCTCGCCCGGCTCGAGCTGGACGCATCAGAGCTCGACCTGTTCGGGCGGCAGCTCGGCGAGATCCTCGACTACGTCGATCAGTTGCAGCGGATCGACACGACGGGCGTCCCGCCGACCGCCAGCATCGTCTCGGCCCACGCCGCCGACCGCGGCGACGTGGTGCGACCGTCGCTGGATCGGCGAGACGCGATCGCCAACGCGCCCGACCCGGCGCGCGAGGCCGGCCTGTTCAGGGTGCCGCGGGTGATCGGCTAGGTGGCGTCTCTCGGTTCGCGGGAGTGCCGCAACGCCGTCCGGAACGGCGATCGATCCGCGGTCGAGGTCTGCGAGTCCGCGCTCGCCGCTATCGGCGCCTCCGACCCGCTGCTTCATGCCTTCAACACGATCGTCAAGGAGCAGGCGCTCGAACGCGCCGCCGCGCTCGACCGCGATCGCACGCGTTGGCGCGATCGGCCGCTGACCGGCGTCCCGGTTGCGCTCAAGGACAACATCTGCACGCGCGGCGTCCGGACGACGGCCTCGTCGAAGATCCTCGAGGCGTTCGTCCCGCCGTACGACGCCACCGTCGTCGAGAAGCTCGAAGCGGCCGGGCGCGGTCATCGTCGGCAAGACCAACTGCGACGAGTTCGCGATGGGATCGTCGACCGAGAACTCGGCGTTCGGCCCGACGAGGAATCCGTGGGCGATCGATCGGATTCCGGGTGGATCGAGCGGCGGCTCGGCGGTTGCCGTCGCCGCCGGGATGACCCCGCTGGCGCTCGGATCCGACACCGGCGGATCGATCCGGCAGCCGGCGGCGCTTTGCGGAATCGTCGGCTTGAAGCCGACCTACGGGCGAGTCTCGCGTTACGGTCTGCTGGCGTTTGCGTCGTCGCTCGATCAGATCGGACCGCTGGCGAGAACCGTCGGCGACGCCGCGCTCGCGCTGTCGGTGATCGCCGGCGTCGACGCGGCCGACGCGACGAGCGCGCCCGAGCCGGTGCCCGACTTCACGAGCGCCCTGACCGGCGACGTACGCGGCGCGCGCATCGGCGTGCCGCGAGTCGCTGATCGATGACGAGGGCGTCGACCCAGAAGTGTCGAGCGCCATCAAGGCCGCGCTCGACGTGCTCGTCGGCTCGCGGCGCCAGCGCTCGTCGACATCGACCTGCCGCATGCCGGAGCGGCGATTCCCGTGTACTACCTGATCGCCACGGCCGAAGCGAGCTCCAACCTGGCGCGATACGACGGCGTCCGTTACGGATACCGCGCTCCCTTCGACTCCGCTCAGGGCAGGTCGACGAAGGGCGCGAGGAACTGCACCGCATGTACGCGCGGACGCGGGCGCGCGGATTCGGCCCCGAGGTCAAACGGCGAATCATGCTGGGCACGTACGTCCTGAGTGCGGGCTACTACGACGCCTACTACCTGAAGGCACAGCAGGTCCGGACGCTGATCCGGAGCGACTACGATCGCGCCTTCGATCGTGTCGACGTCGTCGCGATGCCGACCAGCCCGACACCGGCATTCACGATCGGCGAGCGGGCATCCGATCCCGCTGCAGATGTACCTGGCCGACGTCTTCACCGTGAGCGCGAACCTGGCCGGCCTGCCAGCGATCAGCGTTCCCTGCGGGTTCACGTCAGGTCGGCTGCCGATCGGACTGCAGCTGACCGGGCGCGCGTTCGACGAAGCGACGCTGGTCAGGATCGCCGACGCCTACGAACGCGACACCTCCTGGTGCTCGGAGCACCCGGACATCTCACATCCTCCAATCCTGAGATCCTGAAATCCTGAGATCCTCAGATTCATGAGCGACCCCGAATGGGCCACGTGGACGGACGAGCAGCTGCTCGCCACCCGCCTGTGCGACCTCCAGGTGTCGCTCGCCGGGACCGAAGTCGAGCAGTACATCGCACAGGTGAACGGCGAGCTCGAGGCGCGCGGGCCTCGTCCGTCCGCACTACTGGCTGTCGGACGAATGGTTCACGCCTGACGGCGTGCCGGGCGTCGCCATCCCGTTCTATCTCGCGCACCGCGGCTGGCGAAGCTCGAGCTCGCGCAGATGCTCGAGGTCGAAGGCGGCGATCGGGAGAGCTGTCTGAGGATTCTGCGGCACGAGGCGGGACACGCCATCGACAACGCCTACCAGATCCGGCGCCGCCCGACGCGCCGGCGCCTGTTCGGCATCCCGGACACGCCGTACCCGGAGTACTACACGCCGAAGCCGTACAGCAAGAGCTTCGTGCAGCACCTCGATCATTGGTACGCGCAGAGCCATCCCGACGAGGACTTCGCGGAGACCTTCGCGGTCTGGCTCGATCCATCGTCGATGTGGGCGACCCGCTACGCCGGGTGGCCGACGTTGCGCAAGCTCGAATACATGGATCGGCTGATGCGGGAACTCGCCCGCTCGCGCGCCAAGGTGAAGTCGAAGCGCGAAGTCGATCCGCTGCCACGGCTGCGCAAGACGCTCGCCGAGCACTACCGCAAGAAACGCGAGCACTACGGTCTCGACCACCCGGACTTCTACGAGAGCGACCTCCGCAACCTGTTTTCGGATTCGCCGGCCTACGCGCAAGAACCTGCCGGCGGCGCGGTTCGTCCGGCGGATTCGCAAGGACGTCCGGGCGACGGTGGCCAGCTTCACCGACAGCTATCAGTACACGATCGATCAGCTGCTCGAAACGATCATCGAGCGCTGCAAGGAACTGAACCTCCGACTGATGGACTCGGAGGAAGCGACGAAAACCGACTTCCTGGTGTTTCTGACCGTTCAGACGATGAACTACCTGCACAGCGGCAGGCACCGGGTGGCGCTATGAGCACCAAGCTGCGCGTGCTTGCGCTCATGCACCGGCATCTCGTGCCGCCCGAAACGATCCCCGAGGGCACCGATCTGGTGTCGGCGCCGTGGCGCACCGAGTACGACGTCATGACGACGCTGAAGGCGATGGGCCACGAAGTCCAGCCGCTCGGCGTCCACGACGACCTCGGCGACATCCGGCGCGCCTCGACGGAATGGAAGCCGCACATCGCGTTCAACCTGCTCGAAGGATTCGACGACATCACGATCTTCGACCAGAACGTCGTCAGCCACCTGGAGCTGCTGAAGCTGTCCTACACCGGCTGCAACCCGCGCGGGCTGCTGCTGTCGCGCGACAAGTCGCTGTCGAAGAAGCTGCTCGCCTATCACCGGATCCGCGTTCCCGAGTTCGAGGTGATCCGGATGGGCCGTCCGGTGCGCCGGCTCCAAGCGCCTGACCTTTCCCGTTGATCGTGAAGTCGCTGACGCAGGAGGCGTCGATCGGCATCTCGCAGGCGTCGGTCGTCGAGACCGACGAGAAGCTGAAGGAGCGCGTCGCGTTCATCCACGAGAGCATCGGCACGGCCGCCATCGTCGAGCAGTACATCGAGGGCCGCGAACTCTACGTCGGCATCATCGGCAACCAGGCGCTGCAGGCGCTCCCGGTCTGGGAGCTGTTCTTCACGAACATGCCCGCCGGACGCGAGGCGCATCGCCACCGACCGCGTGAAGTGGAGCGTGAAGTACCAGAAGAAGTACGGCATCGACAGCGGACCGGCGCAGGACCTTGCCCGACGCCGAGTGCGAGAAGATCCAGCACATCTGCAAGCGCGCGTTCCGGGCGCTGGAGCTGAGCGGCTACGCGCGCATCGACCTGCGGCTCGATGAAGCGGGAAACGCGTGGGTGCTCGAGGCAAACCCGAACCCGCAGATTGCGAAGGGCGAAGACTTCGCCGATTCAGCCGAGAAGTCCGGGATCGGCTACGAGGCGCTCCTGCAGCGGATCATCAACCTCGGCCTGCGGTGGCAGCCAGAGAGCGTCGCTTAAGCGGTTGGGGCGTTGCGAGAATGCAACTGCTTCTTCCAGCAGTTCTGGCGCCTTGAGTTGATCGGCCGGGCCGTGTGGCGCGGTCGGCGCCAGGTAGCGCATGGGCTGACGGGTGACGACTTCGTCGAGGCTTTTCACGACGCGGGCGCTGCCGCCGGCAGTCTGCTTGGTCTTCGATGAATCCGACCAGGACGCAGAAGCCGATGAAGAGAAGCAGCACGAAAACCGTGCTCGCGCCGAGGCCCGTCAGCGCGCCGATCGCCAGGTTCTGGATATCGGCGACGCTCATGGCTGCTCCGCCCGACGGTGCTTTCGGCGCAGGCACCTCGTACGGAACCAGTCCTCGGCGGACTTCCTCCATCGCCATCCGCTCGGGCTTCTTCATGACCGGGGCGCCAGGTTCGGCATCGAATCGCACCCGCGCGCCGCGGCGCAGCTGTTTGGCCCTGAGCGCGGCCACGTCGACGAACAGGAACCGGCTCTCAATCGGCGGCGCCGGCTCGGCCGGCACGAACGGCCCCGGTTCCTGGTCTATGAGTTCGTTCGTGTCTCCATCGGCCCTAAACGTTAGCACGTGGGCGGGAATCGCGGAAAGGGCAGGCCCTTCCTGCCCCTCCCGGCCCGTCCCGCCTCACTTACGCGGCCACGTCGACCTTGATCTGCCGCGGCTTGGCTTCCTCGCGCAGCGGCAGCCGCACGGTCAGCACGCCGTTCTTGTACTCGGCGCCGACCTTGGCGGTGTCGACCGTCTGCGGCAGCGAGAACGACCGGCTGAACGTGCCGTAGCGCCGCTCGATGCGGTGGAACGACTCCTCCTTCACGTCGCTCGAGAACTTCTTCTCGCCGCGGATCGTGAGCGTGCCGTTGTCGACCGTGATGTCGATGTCCTCCCGCGTCATGTCCGGCAGTTCGGCCTTCAGCACGACCTCGTGCTCGCCGTTCTGATAGATGTCGACCGGCGGCACCCAGGTGCCCGAGGTCAGCAGGCCGTCATCGCCGCGGCCGTAAGGGTCAGAGAACGCGCGGTTGATGCGATCCTGCAGCTGCGCGAACTCACGAAACGGGTCACTCCAGCGAACAGAGTCATGGCGTCTCCTTTGTTCATCTCGTCTCTGCGTACTCCGCGTCGACACCTCCGCGTCCTTCACGTCGGCACCCTGAGCGCCCTGCGCACCGGCGAACCCTGCGCCGCTTGTACAGATGCTCCGCGATGCCGTGTGACGCTCGCTGCAGCTCGTCGATTGCCTTCTTGATGGCCGCCAGATCGTCGCCCTGCGCCACGCGCCGGGCCTCCGCGATCGCCGCGTCGACCTTCGAGAGCTCGCCGACCGGCAGCTTGTCGCGGCTCTCGTTCACCGACTTCTCGACCTGATACGCCAGCGCGTCGGCCTGGTTTCGTGCGTCGATCACGTCGCGCCGCGTCTGATCTTCCGCGGCGTGGCTCTGCGCGTCCTTCACCATGCGGTCGACTTCGTCCTTCGACAGGCCGCTCGAACCGCTGATGGTGATCGTCTGCTCCTTGCCGGTCGCCATGTCCTTGGCGCTGACGTTGACGATGCCGTTGGCGTCGATGTCGAACGCGACCTCGACCTGCGGCACGCCGCGAGGCGCCGGCGGCAGCCCGACGAGATGGAAGCGGCCGAGGGTGCGGTTGTCGCGGGCGAACTGGCGCTCACCCTGGAGCACGTGGACCTCGACGCTCGTCTGGTTGTCAGTCGCCGTCGAGAAGATCTCGCTCTTGCGCATCGGAATCGTCGTATTCCGCCCAATCAGCGTGGTCATCACGCCGCCGAGCGTCTCGATGCCGAGCGACAGCGGCGTGACGTCGAGCAGCAGCAGGTCCTTGACCTCGCCGGCCAGGACGCCGCCCTGCACCGCCGCGCCGACCGCCACGACTTCATCCGGGTTGACGCCCTTGTGCGGGTCCTTGCCGAAGAACTCGCGCACGAGCTGCTGCACCTTCGGCATGCGCGTCGAGCCGCCGACCAGCACGACCTCGTCGATCTTCCGCGGGTCGACACCGGCGTCGGCGAGCGCCTGCTTGACCGGCCCCATCGTCCGCTGGAGCAGATCGTCGACGAGCTGCTCGAGCCTCGCGCGCGTCAGCTTGATCTGCAGGTGCTTCGGACCGGTCTGATCCGCCGTGATGAACGGCAGGTTGATTTCCGTTTCGAGCGCGGTCGACAGCTCGATCTTCGCCTTCTCGGCGCCTTCCTTCAGGCGCTGGAGGGCCATGCGATCCTTTCTCAGATCGATCCCGTCGCTCTTCTTGAACTCTGCCGCGAGCCACTCGATGATCCGATCGTCGAGGTCGTCGCCGCCGAGGTGCGTGTCGCCGTTGGTGGCCTTCACCTCGACGACTCCCTCACCCACTTCGAGGACCGAGATGTCGAACGTGCCGCCGCCGAAGTCGTACACCGCGATCGTCTCGTCCTTCTTCTTGTCGAGGCCGTAGGCCAGCGCGGCGGCGGTCGGCTCGTTGATGATGCGCAGGACATTCAGCCCGGCGATCTTGCCGGCGTCCTTCGTCGCCTGCCGCTGCGCGTCGTTGAAGTAGGCCGGCACGGTGATGACCGCGTCGGTCACCTTGTCGCCGAGATAGTCCTCCGCCGCCTGTTTCAGCTTCTGGAGCACCATCGCCGAGATCTCCGGCGGCGAGGACGTCTTGCCGCGCGACTCGACCCAGGCGTCGCCGTTCTGGGCGCGCGGCCACCTTGTACGGTACGCGCGATGTTTCTGAGGCACACTTCGCTGAACTTGCGGCCCATGAAGCGCTTGATCGAGAAGACCGTGTTTTCCGGGTTAGTGACGGCTTGCCGTTTAGCGACCTGGCCGACCAGTCGCTCGCCGTCCTTGGTGAACGCCACGACCGAGGGGGTGATGCGCGCGCCCTCCTGGTTGACGACGACGGTCGGCTGACCGCCCTCCATGACCGCCACCACCGAGTTCGTAGTGCCGAGGTCGATTCCAATCACCTTGCTGGGCATCGGTTAAGTCTCCCGTTCCTTGAGATGACGTAATGATAGGAGCACTATGAGTGTATGTCAATCACTAAATATAATGTTATTACACTCATATATATCGTGCTCCTATCCGCAAGCAGGGCCATACGTTAGAGAGCGGCCGCTAGGACGGGCCGGGCTTGTTCTGTGCGATCATGCGGATATGCGATCGCGCGTGCAGGCCATCGTCCTGCCTTCTGAAACACTCGGCGAGTTTGTGGATGAGGTGCAGCAGATCTTCGCGGATCTCGGCCGCGGCTACAGCCTCGACACCCTGGCGGGCGAGTGCACTCCCCCGATCGACGTCTTCGAGACCGACTCGACGCTGGAGATTTCCGTCGACCTCCCGGGCGTCGACCGAGCGTCGCTTCGTATCGTGGTCAGGGGCACCGCCGTCCTGGTCGCCGGCGAAAAGGCACCGCGCCGCGGGCGCGGCGACTCGAGTTTTCATCTGGTCGAGCGCGGATTCGGGCGCTTTGCCCGGATTGTTCGTTTCTCGGCCCCGTGCGACGCGGGGCGGGGACGCGCCGTCCTCGACAAGGGCGAGCTGCGAATCAGCCTGCCCAAGGTGGCCGAGCGCCGGGGCCGTGCGATTTCCATCGACGTGACGAAACCCTGACGTGCGGATCCTTTTCATCGGCGATATCGTCGGCAAACCCGGGCGCGAGCTGATCCGGCGCGGGGTCGGGCCGCTGGTCGAACACCATCAGATCGATCTTGTGGTGGCCAATGCGGAAAATGCCGCCGCCGGATCGGGAATCACGCGCGAGATCGGTGACCAGATCCTGGCGTGGGGCGTCGACGTGATGACGTCGGGCAATCACATCTGGTCGAAGCGGGAAGCCATCGACTACATCGGGGCCGAGCCCCGGCTGCTGCGGCCGGCCAATTTTCCCGCCGGCGCCCCGGGCAACGGCAGCTATCTCGCCCGCTCCTCAGATGGACGAACCGCCGGAATCATCAACGTCATGGGCCGGGTGTTCATGCAGCAGCTCGACGACCCTTTTGCGATCGTCATGCGCGAAATCGACGCGTTGCGATCGCGCGCGAAAGTCATCCTGGTCGACTTCCACGCGGAAGCGACGTCTGAGAAGGCCGCGATGGGTTGGTACCTCGACGGCAAGGTCACCGCGGTCGTGGGCACGCACACCCACGTGCAGACCGCGGACGAACGGATTCTTCCCGGGGGAACGGCCTACCTCACTGACGTCGGCATGACCGGACCGCACGACTCAATCATCGGCGTCGAGATCGAACCGGCCATCAAGCGGTTCCTGACCGGGTTGCCAAGTCGCTTCGAGCCGGCGATCGCGAATCCGCGCCTGAACGCGGTCGTCATCGACGCCGACGAAAAAACCGGGCACGCCGTGGACATCGAGCGGTTAAGCTACAGCCTCAACGAGCTTGAGCAGTTGACGAATGCCGGACCTGTTCGATCTTCCGTTTGAAGAGGAAGACAGTCGACCGTCGACCGTCGACCGTCAACAGTCATCCGTCGACAGTGGACAGTCGCCCGCCCGCCGCGTCTTCACGGTTACCGAGCTGACGATCACCGTTCGGGATCTCCTCGAGGAGCGGTTCTCGGAGGTCTGGGTCGAGGGCGAACTGTCCAACTGCAAGACCTGGAACACGGGTCATCTGTTCTTCACGCTGAAGGACGACCGGACGCAGATCAAGGGCGTGATCTTCCGATCGGCGCTCCGCTACCTGAAATTCAAGCCGGCGGACGGGCTGCGGGTGGTGGCGCGTGGGCGCGTCTCGGTTTACGAGCCGAAGGGCGAGTATCAAATCATCTGCGAGCACCTGGAGCCGCAGGGCCTGGGCGCGCTGCAGCTCGCGTTTGAGCAGCTGAAGAAGCGCCTGCAGCAGGAGGGGCTGTTCGACACCGCCCGCAAGCGGCCGCTGCCCGCGCTGCCCCGGAAGATCGGCGTCGTCACCTCACTGGACGGCGCCGCGATCCGCGACATCCTCAAGGTCCTCAGCCGCCGGTACCGGAACCTCCACCTGGTCATCAGCCCGGCGCGTGTTCAGGGCGAGGAGGCGCCGCTCGAGATCGCGCGCAGTCTCCGCCAGCTCGGTCGGGTTCCCGGCGTCGACGTCATCATCGTCGCGCGCGGCGGGGGATCCATCGAGGATCTCTGGGCCTTCAACGAGGAGATCGTCGCCCGGGCGATCGCTCGGGCCCCCGTACCGGTTATCTCGGCGGTGGGGCACGAAACCGACGTGACGATTGCCGACTTCGTCGCGGACGTCCGCGCGCCGACGCCGTCGGCAGCCGCCGAGATCGTCGTCAAGGCCAAGGACGAGTTTGGTGCACGGATCGATCGGTTGGATGCCCGGGCCCGAGCGGCTGTCCACGCTCGCGTCCAGCGGCTTGGCCGCCGCGTGGATCTGTTGAACGCACGGCCAGCGTTCTCGGGAGTGCCCGCGCGCGTCGCGTCGCGGGCCCGCCACACGGCTGAAACGACATATGCGCTCGCTCGAGCTATCAGGCAGCGGGTCGCTGGACGCGCCAGGCGCACGCAGACGCTGCAGCGCCAGCTGGACACTCTCGACCTCGGCCGACGGCTGGCTTCGGTCCGGACGAAGCTGGTATCCGGTGACGCCCGGCTCGCGAGCGCGATCGCCAGCCGGCGTCACCTCGCCGACCGGCAGTTACGGGGCGCGGCCGCGCGCCTCGACTCCCTCAGTCCGCTCGCGGTGCTCGGCCGGGGCTACGCGGTATGCTGGAATGCCGACCGCACCGCCGTCATCCGCGACGCCACGACCACGGAACGCGGCGATCATGTCCGAGTGACCTTGAGCAAAGGCGAACTCGAATGCCGGATCACCGATACCAAGCCCTAGACGCTTCTCGGCGTCCTCGTTCACCTCTGCGTCGTTATGTCTGATACATCCATCAAAGACTTCGAGGGAGCGATCGCCGAACTCGAGTCGATCGTGAAGAAGCTCGAGGAGGGAGACCTGCCACTCGAGCAGTCGCTGGCGCTGTACGAACGCGGTGTCCAGCTCTCGCGCTTCTGTCACGCCCGCCTGGAGGATGCCGAGCGCCGGATTGAGATCCTGACCGACCGTGGCGAATTGAAGCCGGCGCCCGCAGCGCTCGCTGCCGAAGAGCCGGAACGGTGATCGCCGCCGCCGCCGATTTCCTTGCTCGCGCGCGCGCTCAAGTCGATCAAGCGCTCGAGCGCTACCTCCCACGTCCGCCTCACTGCCCTCCCCTGCTTGCGGAAGCGATGCGCTATAGCGTGTTCGCCGGCGGCAAGCGCCTGCGGCCGCTGTTAGCCCTGGCGGCGGCGGATGCCGTCCGCGGCACTCGCCCCGATGATGACGCGCTTCCGGCCGCATGCGCCGTCGAGCTCATTCACACCTATTCGCTCATTCACGACGATTTGCCGGCCATGGACAACGACACGCTGCGCCGTGGCCGGCCCACGCTGCACGTCGTCTACGGCGACGGGATCGCGATCCTTGCCGGAGACGGCCTCCAGGCCGAAGCGTTCGCGCTGCTCGCGCGTGAGCCCGCGACCGACGACGCGGTCGTGATCGCGAGAAAGTCGAAGGCCATGCAGGCAATCGCGGAGGCGGCTGGCGCCATCGGGATGGTGGGCGGCCAGGCGCTCGATCTCCAGGCCGCCGGCCAGGTCCCCGGACATTCTCTGGCGCTCGATGCGGATGGACTGAAGGCCATGCACCTGCGGAAGACCGGGGCGCTCATCCGGGCCGCCGCGGAGAGCGGAGCGGTCATGGGCGGCGCCAGCCACGATCTGATCAACGCCGTTCGGTCATGGGGCACCCAGATCGGTCTCGCGTTCCAGATCGTCGACGACATCCTCGACGTCGAGGGCAGCTCGGAAGAACTTGGGAAGACCGCCGGCAAGGATGTGGCCGGGAACAAGCCGACCTATCCCTCGCTGTTCGGCCTCGAACGCTCTCACGCGATGGCGGATGAGTGCGCAGCCCGCGCCAGCGGCATCCTTGCCGCCGCCGGACTGGCAGAGACCCAACTCGCTCGCATCGCCGATTGGGTCGTTAGTAGGAAATCCTGACAGGGTCCCAGCGCCTGCGGCCATGCCGAGCCGAGGACAAGCGATCTGAGGCGAGGCATCGGCGTAAGTTCGCGCTGGGGGTGGGGCCCCAGCGCCATTGGAAAAGAGTTGGCCAAGACGCGACTCGACACGGTGATGCTCGAACGGGCCTTGGTTACAACGCGCGAACGTGCACGAGCGCTGATTCTCGCAGGCCAGGTCAAGGTCAACGGCATCGTCATCTCGAAAGCAGGGACACCCGTAGCCGACGATGCGCTGATCGAGTTGATCACGCCCGATCATCCGTACGTGGGCCGCGGCGGCATCAAGCTGGCGCACGCCCTCGATGTCTTCGGGATCGACGTCACCGGGCGCCTCGCCCTGGATGTGGGGGCGTCCACCGGCGGTTTCACTGATGTCCTGCTGCAGCGCGGCGCTTCCAGCGTGATCGCCCTGGATGTGGGCCGCGGGCAGCTCGACTGGCGGCTCCGCAACGATCCCAAGGTCATCGTCCGCGAAGGCGTGAACGCACGCGCGCTGACTCGCGACGACGTTCCGCATCCGGTCGACCTGGCCACGATCGACGTGGCGTTCATCTCCCTCCGCCACATTTTTCCAGCGCTGCCGCCCGTGCTCGCACCAGCCGCTGACGTCGTCGCGCTGGTGAAGCCGCAGTTCGAAGCGGGCCGCGACCAGGTCGGCAAGGGCGGGATCGTCAGCGATCCAGCCGTGCACGAAGCGGTCCTGGCGCACGTGACCGGCGCCGCCGGCGCGGCCGGGTTTTCACGTCTCGCGATGACCCCGTCGCCCATCACCGGCGCGGAAGGCAATCGCGAGTTCTTTCTCCACCTGCGTCGTCACGCCTGAGCCCGGCACGCCGTGCTGCGCGCCAGCTACTGAGTGCTGGGTGCAGCGCAACACAAACTGTTGCGCCGTTCGGGGATGCGCGTTACCCTACGGTCATGCCCGTCGCGACCGCGCGCAAGATCGAGGCGCTTCGAGCCGATTTCCGGTCCGCGGCGCAGCTCGCCGATCTGCTCGGCGTGAGCCGGTCGCGGATCACCCGCTGGCTCCGCGGCGCGGGAATCGACCCGCTCAACGCCGAACGGGTGGACCTGCTGGAGCTCGTGTGGTCGAGCTTGCTGCGCGTCTACGACCGCGAGGCGGCGCTGGCCTGGCTCTTCGGGATCAATCCTCGTCTCGGCGATCGACGGCCGATCGACCTCGTGCGGGCGGGCCGGACCGAGGAGCTGATGCGCGCGATCCGCGCGGAGCGCTCCGATTCGTTCGCGTGATCCTTCATCGTTGCTTTCCGTTTAGCGCGCGCGCCCGGGCCGAGGCCGCCGATGGACCGCTGTGGTTCCCGCGGCCGCTTCAAGGTGAAGGCCGTCACGACAACCCCGACGTGTACGGCTGCCTCTATCTCTCTGATCGACCGCTGTCGCCGGTCGTCGAACAGCTCGCGGCGTTTCGAGGGCAGCGGTTGTCGGCTTCCCTGCTCCGCCGCCGCGGGCTCCCACTGGCGCTCGCGGAGATCGAACTCGCCGAGGCCTCGCTCATCGATCTCGACGACCCCGGCACGCTGCGCCGCGAACGGTTGCGGCCGTCGCGTGTCGCGACCAGGCAGCGCGACATTACGCAGCCGCAGGCGCTCGAATTGTACCGGCGCTACCCGGACGCGGCCGGCTTGCGGTGGTGGTCCGTATGGGAGTCTCAGTGGGCAAACGTCACCGTTTTCGATCGCGCCGCGTCTGCCTTGCGCCTGCTGCGCACGCAGGTGCTGACGCTGAAGCACCCGGCGGTCATTGAAGCGGCCGAGTTGTTCGCGCTCCGGATCGTTTAGCACGACTGCGCTACCATGGACCGCTTCATGCCCAAGCCGAACGACCTGCTGCCGCCGGTGCACCGGGTGGGCATCGTCGCGAAGTCGCACCTGACGGCCGCCGCTCCGCATCTCGTCGAGATCGCCGGCTGGCTTCAGGCGCGAGGCGCCGAGGCGATTTTCGAGACCGAGACCGCCGCGCTCGCGCCGGCCGCAAACCTCCGCGCGACCGGCAGAAAAGCGATCGCGGCCAACGCGGACATGGTGCTGGTCCTCGGCGGCGACGGCACCCTCCTCAGCATGGCCGACTGCCTCGGCGCGGAAGGCTCGCGGATTCCGATTCTCGGCGTGAACTTCGGCAGCCTCGGGTTCCTTACCGAGGTCACGCTGCCTGAACTCCGACCTTCGCTCGAGGCCGCGCTCGAGGGCCGGGCACGGATCGAAGAACGGATGATGTTGCGCGCCGCGACAACCCGCGGCGGCAGGCTGTTCGCCACGCACATGGCGCTGAACGACGTCGTCGTCACCAAGGGCGCCCGCTCGCGCATGATTGACCTCTCGGTGCACGTCGGAGACGAGTTCGTCACGCGCGTCAAAGCCGACGGCCTCATCGTCGCGACGCCGACCGGCTCCACCGCGTACAACCTCGCGGCGGGCGGACCAATAGTGGCGCCCAGCATGGACGCGCTGATTCTCACACCCATCGCCCCGCACACGCTCACGAACCGGCCGATCGTCATCCCTGCGACCTCACCGGTCCGCGTGCAGCCAGTGATGGACGATCGCGACGAGGTGTTCGTGACATTCGACGGCCAGGAGGGATTCCAGCTGCAAGCCGGAGACGAGATCGACGTGAGCCGCTCCGAGACGCCGCTGCGGCTAATCAAGCCGTCGACACGCAGCTACTTCGAAGTGCTGAGGACGAAGCTGAAGTGGGGCGAACGGTGAACTCTGTAATTTGGAATTAGGAATTAAGAATTTGGAATGCGTAACACGAATTCCAAATCCCTAATTCCAAATTCCTAATTACGTTGCGCCGCGCCACGTCCAGCCCTGAGATCCCTGAAGTACTGCACCTGCCACCGGTGGACGTTGCGGTTGTGCTCTTCGAGCGTGCGGGCGAACTCGTGGGAGCCGTCGTTGCGGCTGACGAAGTACACGAACTCGACGTCGGCCGGCGCAGCGGCTGCCTCGAGCGACCCTTTGCCTGGAGCGGCGATAGGACCCGGCGGCAAACCGGCATACCGATAGGTGTTGTACGGCGAGTCAAACAGCAGATCGTCACGCCGCAGGTTGCCGTTGTAGCGGCCGGCACGCTGCAACGCGTAGATGACGGTCGGATCGCACTGAAGCCCCATGCCCATCTTCAGACGATTCGAATAGACGGCCGCCACCAGCGGACGTTCCTCGGGCTTCGCCGTCTCCTTTTCGACAATCGACGCCAGCGTGACGAGTTGGCGGATGGTCAAGCCCCGGGCTTCGGCCGCCTTCCGCATCTCTGGCGTCAGCACCTGCTCGAATCGATCGACCATCGCGCGAACGACGCGGCTCGCATCGGCTCCGCGTGGCAGCGCATAGGTATCCGGAAACAGGTAACCCTCGAGATCGCGCGCCGCCGAATCGACGTCATGCACCAGCGAAGCATCAGACGCGGCCGCGATGAACGACTTGCCCGGACCGAAGCCGTGGGTCTCGAACACCTGCGCCATCTCGGCGATGGTGAGCCCCTCGCGGAAGGTCAGGTTCAGCAGGAACACGTCGCCGCGCGCGATCTTGTCCAGGACCTCCAGGGGCGTCATCTCGCCGTCGAACCGGTACTCCCCTGCCTTCAGCCGGCGCGCGTGGCCGCTTCGCCACAACGCCACGCGATACGTAAGCGAGTCGCGGACGATCCCGGCGGCAATGAGGCGATCGCCGATCGCCCGGGAGCCGGCGCCGCTCGGGATCTCGACGAAGGTTTCGGCATCCGAATACCCGCGGAACGTCCGATTGAGACGGCTGTACGCAACGTAAGCGCCGGCGGCGCCGCCAACCAGGATGAGCACGATTACGAAAATGACGACCTTTTTCATATTCGTCGCCGCGAACGGTCAACCCGCATGCCTGTCCAGGTAGTCTTGCAGGATCACGGCCGCCGCCGCCGCGTCCAGCTGAGCCTTGCGTTTCCGCCAATTCCGTTCGTGAAGCGCGAGCCGACTCTCGGCCTCACGGCTGGTCAGCCGTTCATCTTCCTTGTGAACGGGAATGCTGATCCGCCTCCGCAAACGGTCGATGAATCTGGTTACCTCGAGGGTTTGATCCGTCGGTGAGCCGTCGAGGCGCGACGGCATGCCGACGACGACGGCATCCAGTCCGTCTGCCTCGGCCGCCAGCCTTTCGACTTCGCGCGCCACCCTCTCCACGGCCGATTCGCCTTCGATGGTCAGCGTCGCGAGCGGGCGCGCGAGCGTACCGGAGGTGTCGCTGATGGCAAGGCCGACGCGCCGCCTTCCCATGTCGATGCCGAGGATTCTCACAGCCAGATGTTATAATTTTCCGCCTTCCCACACTTCGTGAAGCGCCTCTTTCTCGTTCTCTTGCTATCGATTGCGGCGTCGATCGGCGCGCAGCAGGACGACCGCGCCCGCACCGAGGCGCTGGCGCGGACGACCAGCGAGCGCCTGAAGGCGCTCAACCAGGAAGCGGATCGCCTCGCGTCGGAGGCGCGCACCCTGCTCGGCGACCTGCGTCGGCTCGAGATCGAGCGGCAGATCAAGGACGAGGAATTCAGGCAGGCCCGAACCGACGAGGCGCGCGCCGCCTCCGAACTCACCACACTCAACCAGGAACTCTTGCGGCTCGAGTCGGAGGAGCAGGCGGACCTTCCAGGACTTCGTGCGCGCCTCGTCGAGCTGTACAAACTCGGTCAGGGCGGTTACCTGCGGTTGTTTCTCTCCACCGCCGAAGTCCGCAGTGTCGGTCAGGCCTCCCGCATGGTCGCCGCCATCGCCAGGCGGGACAGGGATCGGATCGCAGCGCACCAGCGCCGCGTTGACGAACTGAGGAATTCCAGGATTGCGCTCGAGGAACGGCGTACGCAGCAGGCAGCGTTACGTGTGACCGCTGAACGCGCGCGGGAAGCCGCAGCCGCGGCGCTGCAGAAGCACGAAGCGCTCATTCGCGACATCGATCGACGGCGCGACCTGAACGCCCAGTTGGCGGGCGAGTTGATGAGCACGCAGCAGCGCCTGCAGGCCACGTTACGCGACTTGCCGTCGGCTTCTTCGTCCCCCCGGGACGCCGGCGGCTCCGGCAAGCGTCCCGTTTACCGCGTGGCGGGGGGAACTCGAGTGGCCGGCGGTTGGGCCCTTGCGTCACCGCTTTGGTCAGAGCGCGGCGGCCGCCGGCAGCTCGACCAACGGAATCGAGATCACGACCGTGGTGGGAACCCCGGTGCGGGTCGTACACGAGGGTACGGTTGCGTTCGCCGATACCTTCGCCGGTTACGGCAAGCTCGTCATCGTCGACCACGGAGCGCAGGCCTTCAGCCTTTACGGGCATCTGCTGGACGTGTCGGTGGCCCGCGGCGCGCGCCTGGCGCAGGGCGATCCTGTTGGAACGGCTGGTTTTGCTCTGCTTGGGATCCCCGGCCTGTACTTCGAGTTACGCGTCGACGGTCAGCCGGTCGATCCCTTACAATGGCTTAGAAAACGGTGACGAGGCACCAGGCACTTTTATGAATCCACGTACCCGCCGTCTCGTCCTGTGGCTCTCTGCCCCGGTCGTGGTCTTTGCGGTCCTCGGCGGGTTCCTCAGCAAGGCGACCGCCCGCGAAGAAACGTATCAGCACCTGAAAGTCTACGAGGAAGTCATCCAGCTGATTTCCAACCAGTACGTCGAGAAGGTCGACGGCGACAAGGTCATGCTGGGCGCCATGACCGGCCTCGCCGACAGCCTGGATCCCGACAGCGCGTTTCTCAGCGCCGACCAGGTGAAGCAGGTCGAGGCGGGCACCGCGCTGCCGACCGGCGACGTCGGCATCGATCTCACCCGGCAGTACTACCTGCGCGTCATCGCGGCGCGCGACGGATCGCCGGCGGCCAAGGCCGGCCTTCGCACGGGCGACTACATCCGGTCGATCGGCGACACCGCGACGCGCGAACATGTCGGTCTTCGAGGGCATGCGCCAGCTCCGCGGCGCGCCCGGCAGCAAGGTGAAGCTGACCGTCATGCGCGGCGGCGCCACCGAGCCCCACGTCATCGAGCTGACGCGCGAAGCGTCCCAGGCGCCCGACGTGACGAGCCGCATGGAATCGGGCCGGCGTCGGCTACCTCCGCGTGGCGGCGATCGGCGCGAAGACCGCCGATCTGGCGAAGTCGCAGGCGGCCGATCTCGTGAAGAACGGCGCGTCGACACTCCTCGTCGACGTTCGGCGCACGTCCGGCGGGACGCCGGACAACGGCCTGGCGCTGGCGCGGCTGTTCGTCGGACAGGGCACGCTCGCGATGCGTGAAGCCAGGGGCATGGCACGCGAAACGATTGCGGCGCGAGCCCCTGACGGCGCGATCACGCAGCCGGTGATCGTCCTGATTGACAACGGCACATCAGGCGCCGCCGAGCTGTTTGCCGCCGCGCTCTCCGGCAACAAGCGCGCCGAGCTGATTGGCGAGCGAACCATCGGGCGCGCCGGCCAGCAACGCCTGATCAAGCTGCCCGACGGCACCGGCCTCTGGCTGACGACAACGCGGTACCTGATGCCCGACGGCAGCCCACTCCACGAAAAAGGTCTCGAACCCGCCGTGCCGGTCGACGAACCTGAAGTCGACTTCGGTCAGACCCCTCCGCCCGGCGATCCCATTCTCGAAAAGGCCCTCGAGCGCGCGACAGAGAAGAAAGCCGCGTAGTATACTGGAGGTTCGTCTAACGCGCGGTATTTGAAGTAGATGTAGGCGCGTAGCTCAGAGGTTAGAGCGCCTGCTTGACACGCAGGAGGTCGGTGGTTCGAGTCCACCCGTGCCTACCAGCCATTCGACTCGCCGAAGGCTCGATCATGGCAGGCCTTCCGAGAGGAGAATGCCCTGAGCGAGCGAAGCGAGTCGAAGGACCCCATCGACAATCGATTCATGAGTCAGATCACCGTCACGCTTCCCGATGGATCCAGTCGGGAGTTGCCCGCAGGCTCGCGCGTCCGCGACGTGGCGGAATTGATCTCTCCGCGCCTCGCGAAGGCCGCCCTGGCCGGAGTCGTGGACGGGAAGCTCGTCGACCTGGCCTTCCCGCTCGAACACGACGCGTCGGTCCGCATCGTGACGGATCAGAGCCCCGAAGCGCTCCCGCTCTACCGGCACAGCACGGCGCACCTGCTGGCGGCGGCCGTCACGAATCTCTTCCCCGAGCGTGCAGTGCGGCATCGGGCCGGCCACCGACGAAGGGTTCTTCTACGACTTCGTCGTCCCGCGCCCGTTCGTGCCCGAGGACCTCGAGGCGATCGAGCAGAAGATGCGCGAGCTCGCCGGCGCCGGATCTGGTCTACGAGCGCCAGATGTGGCCGCGCGACGAGGCGAAGGCGTTCTTCGCCAGCCGCGGCGAGCCGCTCAAGGTGCAGCTGATCGAGGAGAAGACCGAAGGCCAGCGCGAGGTGTCCTGCTACACGATCAAGGACAAGGAGACCTTCATCGACTTCTGCGTCGGCCCGCACGTGCCGTCGACCGGGCGGCTCAAGGCGTTCAAGCTGCTCAACACGTCGAACGCCTACTGGAAGGGCGACGCGCGCAACCAGCCGATGCAGCGCATCTACGGCACGGCGTTCTTCTCCGACAAGGAGCTGAAGGCGTACCTGACGCAGATCGAGGAGGCGAAGAAGCGCGACCACCGGAAGCTCGGGCGGGAGCTCGGCCTGTTCACGTTCCACCAGTGGGCGCCGGGCGCCGCGTTCTGGCTGGACAAGGGCACGACGCTCTACAACACGCTCGCCAACTACATGCGCGACGTGCTGCTGCCGAACGGCTACGTCGAGGTGAAGACGCCGCTCATCTTCAACAAGGCGCTGTGGGAGACGTCCGGCCACTGGTCGCACTACCGCCAGAACATGTTCCAGGTGCAGGGGTCCGAGGGCGAGGAGATGGGCGTGAAGGCGATGAACTGCCCCGGCCACTACGCTCGCTCTTCGCGAGCGAGGTCCACAGCTACCGCGATCTGCCGATCCGGTTTCACGAGCAGACGCCGCTGCACCGCAACGAGCTGTCCGGCGTGCTCTCCGGGCTGACGCGCGTCCGTCAGTTCTCGCAGGACGATGGCCACTGCTTCGTCATGCCCGAGCAGATCGGCGACGAAGTCGAGCGCCTGCTGGGGCTGGTCCAGCGCGTCTACGGCGACTTCGGGCTGACGTTCCAGCCGAAGCTGGCGACGCGGCCCGACGAGTATCCTCGGCGAGAAGTCCACCTGGGACCAGGCCGAAGCGCAGCTCAAGGGCGCGCTCGAGAAGGCCGGCGAGGCCTACACGATCAACGAGGGCGACGGCGCTTTCTACGGGCCGAAGATCGACTTCGACGTCACCGACGCGATCGGCCGCAAGTGGCAGTGCGCGACGATTCAGCTCGACTACCAGATGCCGCAGCGGTTCGACCTGAAATACATCGGCGCCGACAACGCCGAGCACCGCGTCGGTCGTCATCCACCGCGCCATCTTCGGCAGCTTCGAGCGGTTCATCGCGATCCTGATCGAGCACTACGCCGGGGCGTTCCCGCTGTGGCTGGCGCCGGTGCAGGCGATCGTGCTGCCGATTGCCGACCGGCATCTCGACTACGGCCGCGCGGTGTCGGAGCGGCTCAAGGCCGCCGGCCTGCGGGCGGAGCTCGACGAGCGGCCAGGAGAAGATTGGATATAAGATTCGAGAGGCCCAGCTGCAGAAGGTGCCCTACATGCTGGTCGTCGGCGATCGGGAAGCGCCGACGGCACGGTGTCGGTGCGGACGCGCAAGGGCGGCGACCAGGGAGCGCAGGCGCTCGAGCGACGTTCATCGACGAGCGCTCGCCGAAGTCGCGCGAGCGGGTCGTAGACTCGCCGCAGGACGCGGCCCTGGCGAAGACGGAAGCCTGAACAATCGCAGGAGGTAGTTATCGCTTTCGACAGATGACCTCGCCGAGACGATCGCGTGCGCGTCAACGAACGCATCCGCGTCCGCGAAATCCGCGTCATCGACGACACCGGGCAGCAGCTCGGCATCATGCCGCCGCCGCAGGCGCTGGCCATTGCCAAGCAGAAGGGGCTCGACCTCGTCGAGATCTCCCCGACCGCCGTGCCGCCGGTCTGCCGGATCATGGACTTCGGGAAGTACCAGTACCAGGAGCAGAAGCGCGCGCGCGAAGCGCGGCGGCACCAGAAGGTGATCGAGGTCAAGGAGATCAAGTTCCGGCCGAAGGTCGACGAGCACGACTACCAGTTCAAGAAGAAGCACATCGAGCGCTTCCTCGAAGACGGCGACAAGGTCAAGGCGACGATCTTCTTCCGCGGCCGCGAGATGGCGCACCCGGAGATCGGCCGGCGCATTCTCGAGCGGCTCGTGCAGGAGCTGTCGGAGGTCGCGGTCGCCGAGTCGATGCCGCGGCTGGAAGGCAACCAGATGCACACGATCCTGACGCGGCGCCCGCAGAGCGGCGGCAGGCCGAAGCCGGCGCGCGCAGTCGCGCGGCGCAGCGAAGAGCTAACGTCCAGGAGATCGAGTCGAGCGACGATAGCACGATGCCAAGTTGAAGACCCACCGCGGCGCGGCCAAGCGCTTCAAGCGGACCAAGAGCGGAAAGTTTCTCCGGGGCAAGGCGTTCAAGCAGCACATCCTGAGCAGCAAGACGACGAAGCGGAAGCGCGGGCTGCGCGGCACGACGACGGTCGCCGACGTCGATGCCCCGAAGCTCGCGCGGATGCTTCCGTATAAATGATGTTCGACAGGAGTTACGGATTCCAGAATCCTAATGCCTAATTCTGAATTACAAGGATTCAGAAATGCCGCGTGTAAAAAGAGGAACAGTTCGCCGCGCCAAGCGCAAGAAGCTGCTCGGGCTGGCGAAGGGCTATTACGCCAACAAGAGCAAGCTGTATCGCGCCGCGAAAGAGTCGGTCGACACGGCGCTCAAGTACGCGTTCGTCGGCCGGCGCCGCAAGAAGCGCGACTTCCGCCGGCTGTGGGTCGTGCGCATCAATGCCGCCGCGCGCGAGCACGGGCTGACCTACGGCCAGTTCATCAACGGCCTGAAGAACGCCGGCGTCACGCTCGATCGCAAGAGCCTGTCGGAGCTCGCGATCTCGAGCCCGGCGGCGTTCGCGACGCTCGCCAAGCAGGCCAAGGCGGCTGCGCCGGCTAGTCGGTAAGCAGTCGAGCGTCAGTCGTCGAGAGTCGGCAGTCCGGGTCGCGGACGAAACTGACTACCGACTGTCGACTACCGACTCCCGACTACTGACTCCTGACTGACTGTGTCCAATATCCCTTCCATCGATTCGGTCCAGGCGCAGATTGCCGCGTTCGAGGCGGATCTGGCCGCCGCGCGGTCGCCGCGCGACGCGCAGTCGGTCCGCGACAAGTACCTCGGCCGCAAGAACAGCGTCGTCGCGTCGTGGATGCAGCTGATCGCCGGCGCCCCGCCCGACCAGAAGAAGAACATCGGCCGTTTCGCCAACGAGCTGAAGCAGGCGATCGAAGAGCGCTGGACCGCGTACCAGAGCGACGGCGGCCGCGCGCCCCGCCGGACGCCGTGGACGTCACGCTGCCGGGCCGGATACCGGCGCTCGGCCATCGGCATCCGCTGACGATCGTGCGCGATCGCATGGAGGCCATCTTCACGCGCATGGGCTTCGCGATCGTCGAAGGTCCCGAGGTCGAGGACGAGTGGCACTGCTTCGACGCGCTGAACATGCCGGCCGAGCATCCGGCGCGCGACATGCAGGACACGCTGTATCTCGCGCACGCCGATCCAGGGCGAGAGCGGCCGGCCCGACGATCGGCGGACGCTGCTGCGCACGCACACCTCGCCGTGCAGATCCGCTACATGCAGGCGCACCAGCCGCCGATCCGCATCGTCGTGCCGGGCCGCGTCTACCGCCGCGACGATCTCGACCTGACGCACTCGCCCGCCTTCGGCCAGATCGAGGCGCTGGTCGTCGGCGAGGGCATCTCGCTCGCGCACCTGAAGGGCACGCTGCTCGCCTTCGTGCGCGAGATGTTCTCGCCGACGTCGCGCGTCCGGTTCCGGCCGAGCTTCTTTCCGTACACCGAGCCGAGCGCCGAGATCGACATCAGCTGCTGGCAGTGCGACGGCGCCGGCTGCCAGATGTGCAAGAAGACCGGCTGGATCGAGATCGGCGGCTGCGGCATGGTGCACCCGGCGGTCTTCGAGGCGGTCGGCTACGACGCCGAGCGCTACACCGGGTTCGCCTGGGGCCTCGGCATCGAGCGCATCGCCATCCTGCGCCACCAGGTGAGCGACATCCGGCTGTTCTATCGAGAACGACCTGCGGTTCCTGGAACAGTTTCCCTACTGACGTTCGACGCGTTTTATGCGGCTACTTGTTTCCTGGGTCCGTGATTTCGTCGACGTCACGGCGCCGGCGGAAGAGATCGCCGAGAAGCTGGCGCTGCGCGGCTTCGAGGTCGCGGCGATCGAGACGCGTCGGCGACGGCGACGCCGTCATCGACTTCGAGGTCACCGCCAATCGTCCCGACTGCCTGAGCGTGCTCGGCTTCGCGCGCGAAATCGCCACGCTCTACGACCTGCCCGTCCGTGCAGCCGTCGGCCGAAGCCGGCGCGCGCGTCGTCGCATCGCGCCGCTGCCGATCGGACAGTCCGATCGCCTGAAGGTCACGATCGAGGATGCCGAGCTCTGCCCGCGCTACGCCGCGGCGGTCGCCGACGTGACGCCGGCGACGTCGCCGCGCTGGATGACCGACCGGCTGCAGGCCGCCGGCGTCCGGCCGATCAGCCCGATCGTCGACATCACGAACTACGTGCTGATCGAGCTCGGCCATCCGATGCACGCCTTCGACCTGGCGACGCTCGCCGGGCAGCGAGCTGCGGATCCGGCGGGCGCGCGAGCGGCGAGACGATCACGACGCTCGACGGCGTCGACGCGCACGCTCGACGCCGGAGATGCTCGTCATCGCCGACGGCGAACGGCCGCAGGCCGTCGCCGGCGTGATGGGCGGCGCCGACTCGGAGGTCTCCGGCCGTCACGCAAACGGTCGCGTTCGAAAGCGCGTACTTCAAGCCGGCGTCCGTCCGGCGGACCAGCAAGCGGCTCGGCCTGAAGACCGAAGCGTCGTCGCGCTTCGAGCGCGGCGCCGACATCAACGCCCCGGTCCTCGCCCTGCAGCGGGCGGTCGCGCTGATGGAGCAGATCGGCGCCGGCCGGCGTTCGGGCGCCGTCGTCGATCGCTACCCCGTGCCGCGCGGCCCGAAGGTCGCTGCAGCTTCGGCGCGAGCGGCTCGCGCTGCTGCTCGGCCTGGCGGTCCCGGACGCCGACGTCGAGCGGATCCTGCGGAGCCTCGGGCTTGACGGTCGCGTCGACCGCCGACGGCTGGGACGTGCGTGCGCCGACGTTCCGCGTCGATCTCCTGCGCGAAGTCGATCTCATCGAGGAAGTCGGCCGGCACTACGGCTTCGACAGGCTCGAGCCGACGTTTCCGCCGATGGCCACAGCGGCGCCGGC
Source organism: uncultured Acidobacteriota bacterium (assembly GCA_963825245.1). Classification (GTDB taxonomy): domain Bacteria; phylum Acidobacteriota; class Vicinamibacteria; order Vicinamibacterales; family CAVVIG01; genus CAVREM01. The sequence continues at coordinate 179,612 of CAWGSJ010000001.1, read as the reverse complement.
GCCGACGCCGCGGCTCGAGCGCGATCGGCTCGTCCGCCGCGTGCTGACGGCGGCCGGCCTGTCCGAGGCGGTCACGTTCGGCTTCGTCGAGGCGGCGGCGGCGCGCTGCTTTCGTGCCGCCGAGCGCCAGTGCGGCCGTGGTCGCGCGTGGCCAACCCGCTGTCGGCCAAGTTCGACACGCTGCGGCCGTCGCTGCTGCCGGGGCTGGTCGACGCCGTCGCGCACAACCGCCGGCACGGCCGGCGCGACGTCGCGCTCTTCGAGATTGGCGCGCGGTTCACCGCCCGAGCGGCGAAACGCGCGGCGTCGCGCTCGCGTGGACGGGAGCGGCCGGCCCGGAGCACTGGTCCGCGCCGCCGCGCGAGGTGGATTTCTTCGACGTCAAGGGCGTCGTCGAGCAGCTGTGCGGCGCGCTCGGCGTCGCCGTGCGCGTCGAGCCGGCGGCGGCGCCGTTTCTCGTCGCCGGCCAGGCGGCGGCCGTGCTGACGCGGCGATCGGCGGCTCGGCGTGATCGGGCTGGTCGCGCCGGACGTGGCCGAACGCCGCGGCGCGCCGCGGCAGGACCGGATCTTCGTCGCCGAGCTGGATCTCGACGCGGTTGCGGCGCGTCGCGCACGCGCCGCGAGGTGCTGGTCCGCGCGCTGCCGCGGTACCCGGCCGTCGTGCGCGATCTCTCGATCGTCGTCTCTGACACCTTGCCTGCGGAAATCATTCGTGGCACCATTCAGGCCGCTGCCGACGGCGCCGGCGCTGACGCCGCGCCGCTCGTGTCGGTGACGCTTCTTCGATCGCTACCAGGGCAAAGGCGTCGCGGAAGGATCGGTCAGCCTGTCGGTGCGGCTCACGTTTCAGGCGCCGATCGCACGCTCACCGACGCCGAAGTGCAGCACAGCTTCGACACGATTCTGGCGGCGCTCGTCCGGGAGCACGGCGCCGTTCAACGCTGATGGGATACCAGGCTATGGCGAAAACTGCGACGCGAAGCGTCGAGCTCGAGCCGATCGATCGGCTCGAGGAGAAGCTGAAGCGGCTCGTCGAGCATGGTCGAGCGGATGAAGGCCGAGCAGGCGCGCGCCGCGGAAGAGAACCAGCGGCTCGGCCGCGAGCTCGACGCGATGCGCGCCACGGCTGGCGGCGAGCGACTCGCTCGTCGACGAGCTGTCCGTCGCTCAAGGAGGAGCGCGACGTCATCCGCACGCGCGTCGGCGAGATGCTCGAGCAGCTCGAAGCGCTGAACCTGTTGATGTCTGACGCTGGCCGCGTCGTTCCCGGTCGAGATTCACGGACAGCGGTATCCGATCCGGAGCACGCTCGAGCCGGAGTACGTCGGCGCGGCTGGCGACCTACGTCGACGAGAAGATGCGCGCCGCGGCCGACTCGACGCCGACCGGCGACTCGCTGCGCCTGGCGGTCCTCGCCGCGCTCAACATCGCCGACGAGCTCTTCCGCTGCCGCGACACGACGCGCAGAGGACGGCCAGCTGGCCGAACGCGCCGGCGAGCTCGAACGCCTGCTCGACCGGGTGCTGATGGCATAAGCGTGCAGCACTCGGCACCCGGCACCTTGCACGGCACCTTGCACCCGGAACTCTGAACCGCTAAGTATCGGCTAGGCGTTTGGGTTCCCTGCTTTGCGCGTGATGGCGGTAGGCTCGTTTGAGCCAACGTTTCATCCAAGTGAGTCGCGACGCCGCGTGGTGTGCATGCCTCTGTCAGAGGAAGCCTGAAGCGCGGCTTATTTGAGCGGTTCCACCTGCTTACGCAGGTTCATCGACCTCCCCACACGGCAAAGCGGGGCCTTTCGTCTCCGTTGCCTCCTCCCGGTTCTCTTTGGTGATCGCGGGCTGAACGTAACCCGCGCGGGACGCACCTGAAAGGACGTCACGCGTGTTGCCGATCTCGGGTACCTGGTCAACGTCCTGGTCACCGCTGGTGGCGGCCGCCGCCGTGTTCGCCGTCTGGGTCGCGAACCGCAAGCGCATCGCCGCCGAAACCGTCGGCCGCGCCGAAGAGCAGGCGCTCCGCATCGTCAAGGACGCCGAGCGCGACGCCGAAACCCGCAAGAAGGAAGCCCTGCTCGAAGCCAAGGAGAAGGCGCACGAGCTGCTGACGCGAGGCCGAGACGCAGGCGCGCCAGGAGCGCCAGCAGGCGCAGGCGCTCGAGCAGACGCTGATCCGCCGCGAAGCGGCGCTCGCCGAGCGCCAGGCGACGATCGAGCGGACCGAGAGGGAGCTGCAGGGCGCGGGAGAAGGCCGTCGCCGAGCGCGAGAAGCACCGCCGAAGCGGCCGGCCGAGAAGTACGAGCGGCTCGTCGCGCAGCAGCAGCACGAGCTCGAGCGCGTCGCCAGCCTGACCGCCGACGAAGCCAAGGAGCTGCTGCTCAAGCAGATCGAGGGCGACGCGCGGCACGACGCCGCCAACCTGCTCAAGCGGCTCGACGCCGAGGCGCGCGAAACGGCCGGCGACCGCGCCAAGCAGTACATCACCGAGGCCATTCAGCGCTCCGCCGCCGAGCACGCCATCGAGACGACCGTGTCGGTCGTCGATCTGCCGAGCGACGACCTGAAGGGACGCATCATCGGCCGCGAGGGCCGCAACATCCGCGCGCTCGAGCTCGCCACCGGCGTCGACCTCATCGTCGACGACACGCCGGGCGCCATCATCCTGTCGGGCTTCGATCCGTACCGGCGCGAGATCGCCAAGAAGGCGATCGAGCGGCTGATCGCCGACGGCCGCATCCACCCGGCGCGCATCGAAGAGGTCGTCCAGAAGGTCAAGGACGAAACCGACGAGGAGATGCGCAAGGAAGGCGGCGGCGGTCGCCTTCGAGCTCGGCCTGCACGACCTGCACCCGGAGATCCTCCGGCTGATGGGCCGCCTGAAGTTCCGCACCAGCTACGGCCAGAACGTGCTCTCGCACTCGGCCGAAGTGGCGCGGCTGGCCGGCATCATGGCGAAGGAGGTCGGCCTCGACGCGCACGTCGCGGTGCGCGCGGCGTTCCTGCACGACATCGGCAAGGCGATCGACCGCGAGATGCAGGGCACGCACCTCGAGCTCGGCATCGACTTCCTCCGCAAGCACGGCGAGAGCGAGGCCGTCGTCATGGCCATGGCGGCGCACCACATGGACATCGACTGGCCGTCGCTCGAAGCGATGATCGTCCAGGCGGCCGATGCGATCTCCGCCGCCCGGCCGGGCGCGCGCCGCGACATCCTCGAGTCGTACGTCAAGCGCCTCGAGAAGCTCGAGGGCATCGCCGATTCGTTCAAGGGCGTCTCGAAGTCGTTCGCGCTGCAGGCCGGCCGCGAGATCCGCATCATGGTCGAGAGCGAGAAGATCTCCGACGAAGAGGCGATCTGGCTCTCGAAGGACATCGCCCGGCGCATCGAGAACGAGCTCGAGTATCCGGGCCAGATCAAGGTGACGGTCATCCGCGAGACGCGCGCGGTCGACTACGCGAAGTGAGACTGGGGACTGGAGGCTCTAGCCCGTAGCCTCGGCCCCCGATGACCACCGTCTCCGACCTCACCGAACGCGAGCTCATCGCGCGCATCCAGCAGCAGCTGCCGCCGGCGCCGGCCTGGCTCGTCGTCGGCATCGGCGACGATGCGGCGGTGGTCGAGCCGGAGCGAAACCGGCTCGAGGTGCTTGAGCGTCGACGCGCTCGTCGAGGGCGTGCACTTCGATCGGCGCGTTCACGCCGCCCGACGCCATCGGACACCGGGCGCTGGCCGTCAACCTGAGCGACCTCGCGGCCATGGGCGCCGAGCCGCGGCTGGCGCTGCTCTCGCTCGCGCTGCCGGCTGACTCGCCGTGCGCCGACTTCGACGCGCATCGTCGACGGCGCTCGCGGCGCTCGCCGGCGCGGCATCGGCTGCACGTCGTCGGCGGCAACCTGACGCGGTCGCCCGGGCCCGCTGGTGATCGACGTCACCGTGATCGGGGCGCGTCAAGCGGCGGCAGGTGCTGACGCGCGGCGGCGCGCGGCCCGGTGACGAGATCTACGTGAGCGGGAGCGATCGGGGCGGCCGCGGCAGGCCTTGGAGATGCTCAGGATGCCGGGCTTGCACGGCCCGGCCGACGCGGAATGCACGGCGCGTTACCTGTATCCGGAGCCGCGCGTGCGCCTCGGCCTGCTGCTCGGGCGAAACCGCGCCGCGTCGGCGTGCATCGACCTGAGCGACGGCCTGGCCGACGGCGTGCGGCGGATCGCCGAGGCCAGCGGCGTCGGCGCCGTCGATCGAGGCGGACGCGGTGCCGATCGAACCGGGCGCGCGCGACCTGGTTCGGCGAGCAGGGCGAGGATCCGCGTCGCCGCGGCGATGTCCGGCGGCGACGACTACGAGCTGCTGTTCACGGTCCGCCCGCGGCTGCGGCGGACGGCTGGCGGCCGCGACGGCGCCACGGCAAGGCGCCGCTCACGCGGATCGGCGTCTGCACCGACGACCGCGCGTTCGTCCTGCGGCGCGCGGCCGGAAGTCGAGGCGGCCGCTGCCAGGCGGGTACACTCACTTCCGATGATTCATCTGACGCGCGCGCTCATCCGCCGCTGGCTGAGCGCGCTGCTGCACATCCACGACACGCCCGAGCGGACGGCGGCGGCGTTCGCCCTCGGCGTCTTCTTCGGCTTCTCGCCGTTTCTCGGCCTCCACACCATCCTGGCGGTCGCGCTCGCCTTCCTCCTCAATCTCAACCGGGTGGCGGTCCTGCTCGGCGTCTACTCGAACCTGCCGTGGATCATCGGCGCCGTACTACGCGTTCGACGACGATGCTCGGCGCGGCCATCCTCCGGACGCGCCTGCCGCCCGGGTTCCGCGAGCGGCTCGCCGACCTGTTCGAGCTGTCGGTCCTCCAGAGCGGGTTCTGGCGCGAGCTCTGCCCGGCTGCTGACGCCGCTTCTCTGGCCGTATCACGGTCGGGTCGCTCATCGGCGCCGTCGTCCTGGCGGCGGCGGCTTATCCGGTGGCGCTCGCGTTCATCAACAGCCGCAAGCATTTACAGGAAATCATCCACCACAAGCCGTAGAGCGTGATTGCAGATTTGAGACATCCGAAAGAACGGGCGATTTCGGGCCCTTGGCGTTCTACAATTCCCTGAGTGCCGATGGTCATCGCTGGCTCGTTCTGGCGGAAGGTGGTCGTCACGGCCGTTGCGGCGGTCGGCTTCGTGTCGCTCTACGAGGCGACGATGCTCGACTCGAAGGAGGCGACGCTCGGCGGGACCGCCAGCGCGACGTCGGTCATGCCGCCACCCGAGCCAGGCACGCGGCTGTCCTTCACCGCGACGGCGTACTGCAAGGGTCTGACGACCGCGGCCGGCGCCGCCGTTCAGGCCGGCATCGCCGCCGCGGATCCGGCGCTCCTCCCGGTCGGGTCGATCGTCGAAATCGACTCCCCGGACTCGCGCTACGACGGCATCTACTCGGTCCTCGACACGGGCCCGGCGGTCCAGGGCCGCGAGCTCGACATCTACATGTGGAGCTGCCACGAGGCGCTCCGGTTCGGGCGCAAGCCCGTTCGCCTGACCGTGCTCCGCCTCGGCTGGAACCCGCGGGCGACCGCGCCCGGCTTCATGGACCGGCTGTTCCGCCACCTCGAACAGCCGGATGTCGAATCCGACGCGCTGCCGTCGCGGCCGCTCCCCATACAACAGTAGGCCCGAGCTTCAGCTCGGGCATTCCCGACGCGGAGTCAGGGGCGACGGCGCCCGACCTGAAGGTCGGGCCTACCACGCCGCGGATTCACGTTCGACCGTCACGCCTCGCGGCCGACGGGTTCGTTCTTGTACTGCAGCTCGAACAGCTTGAAGTAGATCCCGCGCGCGCGCGAGCAGCTCCTGGTGCGTGCCCGGCTTCGCGCACCACGCCCTTGTGCAGCACCAGAATCTTGTCCATGTCCTGGATGGTCGACAGCCGGTGGGCGATGGCGATCGTCGTCCGGCCGGCCATCAGCGTCTGCGAGCGCGTCGCGGATCAGCAGCTCGGTCTCGGTGTCGACGCTCGACGTCGCCTCGTCGAGGATCAGGATGCGCGGGTCGAACGCCAGCGCCCGCGCGAACGACAGCAGCTGCTTCTGGCCCGACCGACAGCGTCGCGCCGCGCTCGGCGACCGGCGCGCGCGTAGCCGTCCGGCAGCCGCTCGATGAACGCGATCGGCGTGCACCGCGCGCGCCGCGCGCTCGACGCGCTCGTCGTCGATCGACGCGTCGCCCAGCCGGATGTTGTCGGCGATCGTGCCCGAGAACAGGTGCACGTCCTGCAGCACGAGGCTGAAGAGCCCGCGCAGGTCCGTCGAGCGTCGAGCTCGCGGATGTCGACGCCGTCGACCGTGATCCGGCCGCGCTGCACGTCGTAGAACCGCAGCAGCAGGTTGATCAGCGTCGTCTTGCCCGAGCCCGTGGCGCCGACGATGCCGACCCGCTCGCCCGGGCTGACCTCGAACGACACGTCCCTGCAGCACCCAGTCGCTCGCCTCGTTGTAGGCGAACCAGACGTGGTCGAAGACGATGTGGCCCGGCGCGCCGGCGAGCCGGCACGGCCGGCTGCGGCCGGCGGGTCGATCGACGACCGGCTCGTCGAGCAGCTTGAAGATCCGCTCCGACGACGCCATCGCCGACTGCAGGACGTTGAACTTCTCCGACATGTCGCTGATCGGCCGGAAGAAGCGCTGCGAGTACTGCAGGAACGCGACGAGCGCGCCGAGCGTCAGCGCGCCGGCGCATCACGCTGGCGCCGCCGTACCAGATGATCAGCGCCGACGCCAGCGCGCGCAATGGCCTCGATCGCCGGATAGAACACCGCGTAGTAGAAGATCGAGTCGATGTTCGCGTCGCGGTGCTGCGCGGTCGATCTCGTCGAAGCGCTCGAAGTTGAGCCGCTCGCGGCGGAACAGCTGCACCGTCGACATGCCGGTGATGTTCTCCTGCAGGAACGCGTTGATCCGGGCGATCCAGTCCGCGCACGACGCGGTACGACTCGCGGACGTTCCGCCGGAACCACTGCGTGACCAGCGCGATCAGCGGCAGCACGGCAGAACGCGACGAGCGCCAGCCGCCAGTCCATCCACAGCATCATCGCCATGATGCCGACCAGCGTGAACACGTCGCCGAAGATCGTGACGACGCCCGGACGTGAAGAGATCGTTCAGCACGTCGACGTCCGAGGTGACGCGCGTCATCAGCCGGCCGACCGGATTGCGGTCGTAGTAGCGGAGGTCGAGCCGCTGCAGGTGGCCGTAGATCGCCATCCGCAGGTCGAACATGATCCGCTGGCCGGTCAGCTGCATCGTCCAGGTCTGCACGTACTCGGCGGCGAACGCGACGACGAGAATCGCCGAGATACAGCGCCGCGAGCCGGCCGAGGCCGTCGAAGCGGCCGGTCGGCGATGTAGCGATCGATGGCGACCTTGATCAGGTAGGGCTGCGCGAGCGCCGCGCCCGACCCGACGAGGATCGCCAGGAACGCGACCAGCACCTGCCGCCAGTACGGCCGCAGGTAGACGAGCAGCCGCCGCATCAGGCGCGCGTCGTAGGCCTTGCCGAGGATCTCGTCGTCGTGCGTCGCGTCACGACGCCGCCAGCTCCTCCTCCAGCAGCTGCTTCCGGTGCAGCTCGGCGTAGAGCCCGTCGTGCGCGAATCAGCTCGTCGTGCGTGCCGCGCTCGACGATGCGGCCGCGGTCGAGGACGAAGATCTGATCGGCGTCGCGGACCGTCGAGATGCGGTGCGAGACGATGATCGACGTCCGCTGCCGCATCACGCCGCGCAGCCGCGACAGGATCTCCTCCTCCGTGTAGGTGTCGACCGCCGACAGCGCGTCGTCGAGGATCAGGATGCGCGGATCGATGACGACCGCGCGGGCGATCGCGGTGCGCTGCTTCTGGCCGCCGGACAGCGTGATGCCGCGCTCGCCCGACCATCGTGTCGTAGCCCTTCGGGAAGTCGGCGACGTCCTTGTCGAGCCGCGCGACCGCCGCCGCCTGCTCGATGCGCCGCCGACGCTCCGTGTCCTCCCCCTCCTGCCCCCCTGCCCCTCCTGCCCTTCCCGCCCCCCTTCCCGCCGAATCGCATCGAGTCCGAACGCGATGTTGTCGGCGAGCGTGTCGGAGAAGAGAAACGGCTCCTGCGGCACGAAGCCGATCGCGCCGCGGAGCACGGCGAGCGGGATCGTCGCGGACGTCGACGCCGTCGACGAACACCGTGCCGGGCGGCGGATCGTGCAGCCGCGCCAGCAGGCTGATCAGCGTCGACTTCCCCGAGCCGGTGACGCCGACGAGCGCCACGGTCTGCCCGGCCTCGATGCGGGCCGAGACGTGGTCGAGGACCGGCGTGCCGTTGTAGCGAACGCCAGGTCGCGGAACTCGATCTCGCCGCGAATGCCGGTCCGGCTGAGCCGGACACTCGTCCGCAGCTCGGTCAGCGTCCGCTGCTCGTCGAGGCCGTGGCGCTCGTCGTCCGCGATGGCCGGCACCGCGTCGAGCACCTCCAGCATCCGCTTCCAGCTGCGCCATGCCGCGCTGGAGCATGTTCGTGACCCAGCCGAAGGCGATCATCGGCCAGCCAGCATCGTCAGGTAGGCGTTGAACGCGACGAACTCGCCGAGCGTGATGCGGCCGCGAATGACCTCGCGGCTGCCGAGCCAGAGCACGAGCATCGACGCCGAGGCCGAGGAAGAACGCCATGCTCGGGAAGAAGAAGCCCTGCAGGGCGATCAAGCCGGCGGTTGCGGCGCAGGTACTCGGCGTTGGCGCGCCGGAAGCGCTCGAGCTCGGCGTGCTCCTGGCGGTAGGCGCGCACCACGCGAACGCCCGACGAGCGCTTCCTGCGCGATGGCGCTGATGTCGGACAGCTGCGCCTGGATCTGCTCGAAGCGCTTGTGGATGGCGCTGCCGAAGAACTTCACCGACAGCGACACGAACGGCAGCGGGATCAGCGACAAGAGCGTCAGCCGGGCGTCGATCGACAGCATCAGCGCCAGCGCGACGACGAACGCCGAGCAGCGTGTTCGCCGAGTACATCACCGCCGGGCCGATCATCATGCGGACGGCGTTCAGGTCGTTGGTGGCGCGCGACATCAGGTCGCCGGTCCGGTGCGCCTGGAAGTACGACGAGCGGCAGCCGTCTCGCAGATGCGCGAAGAAGTCGTTGCGCATGTCGTACTCGATGTGCCGCGACGCGCCGATGAGGATGCGGCGCATGAGGAAGCGGAAGACGCCGCCGACCAGGCCGATGCCGAGCAGCAGCCGAGCCGTACAGCGGCCAGCTTCGCGCGCGTGACCCCGGCGTCAGGTCGTCGATGGCGTGCTGCAGGACCCAGGGGCGCGGTCAGCGCGATGCCGGTGGTCGCGACGACGCAGGCGAGCCCGAGGAGGAAGTCGCGCCGATACGGGCCGGACGTAGCCGAGCAGACGCCGGAAGGGTGACACCAAACCGAGTATAGCGATAGAATCCGCCCCATGCATGCTCTCTACATCGTCGTCCCCGCCCTGGGCATCATGGCGATCGCGTACCGCTACTACAGCGCGTTCATCGCGGCGAAGGTCATGGCGCTCGACGATTCGCGCGTCACGCCGGCGCATTCGAAGTACGACGGCCACAACTACTATCCGACGAGCCGCTGGGTGCTCTTCGGGCATCATTTCGCCGCCATCACCGGCGCCGGACCGCTCGTCGGCCCGACGCTGGCCGCGCAGTTCGGCTACGCGCCCGGGTTCATCTGGCTCGTCGCCGGCTGCTGCCTCGCCGGCGCGGTGCACGACATGACGGTCCTGTGGGCGTCGACGCGCCGCGGCGGCCGGTCGCTCGCCGAGATCGCGCGCACCGAGATCGGCCCGGTCGCCGGCATCGTCGGCGCGATCGCCATCCTGTTCATCGTCGTCATCGCGCTCGCCGGCCTCGGCATCGTCGTCGTCAACGCGCTCGCCGAGAGCGCGTGGGGCACCTTCACGATCGGCATGACCATTCCGCTCGCCGTCCTGATGGGCTTCTACATGTTCAAGTGGCGGAAGGGCCACATCCAGCAGGCGACGATCGGCGGCGTCATCGGCATGCATCCTGTGCGTCATCCTCGGCGAGCGGGTCGCCGCCTCGTCGTTCGCATCGACTGGTTCGTGTTCTCGCACCACCAGCTCACGGCGCTGCTGGCGTCTACGGCTTCGCCGCCTCGGTGCTGCCGGTCTGGATGCTGCTGACGCCGCGCGACTACCTCAGCACGTTCATGAAGATCGGCACGATCGCGCTGCTGGTGATCGGCGTCATCATCGTCAACCCGACGCTCCAGATGCCCGCCGTCACGCAGTACGCCGGCGGCGGCGGACCGATCATTCCCGGCCCGCTCTTCCCGTTCGTGTTCATCACCATCGCCTGCGGCGCGATCTCCGGCTTCCATGGCCTGATCGCGTCGGGCACGACGCCGAAGATGGTCGACAAGGAGAGCGACATCCGGCCGATCGGCTACGGCGCGATGCTCTGCGAAGGGCTCGTCGGCGTCATGGCGCTCATCGCCGCGACGGCGCTGCACCCGGGCGACTACTACGCGATCAACACGTCGCCGGCCGTCTACCAGACGCTCAAGGACACCACTGGCGCGCCGCTGCAGATGGTCGCACCTGCCCGACCTCGCAGGCGCAGGTCGGCGAGAACGGTCGTCGGCCGGACGGGCGGCGGCGTGTCGCTGGCCATCGGCATGGCCGACATCTTCAGCCGTCTGCCCGGCATGCGCGGCCTGATGGCGTACTGGTATCACTTCGCCATCATGTTCGAGGCGCTGTTCATCCTGACGACGATCGACGCGGGGACGCGGGTGGCCCGCTTCGCCCTGCAGGAGTTCGTCGGCCGCGCCTACAAGCCGTTCGCGCGCGCCGACTGGCTGCCCGGCTCGCTCGATCTCGACGGCGGTCATCTGCCTGGCGTGGGGCTACTTCATCTGGACCGGCAGCATCGACACGATCTGGCCGATGTTCGGCGTCGCCAACCAGCTGCTCGCCGGCGTCGCGCTCGCCGTCGGCACGACCATCCTCATCAACATGGGCCGGGCGAGGTACGCGTGGGTGACCTTCGTGCCGCTCTGCTTCGTCGCCGTGACGACGCTGACCGCCGGCTACATGAACGTGCGCGACAACTACTGGCCGAAGGCCATCGGCCCGAACCCGGCGCTCCACGTCCAGGGCTACGTCAACTGCGATCTGCACCGTCGATCATGATGGTGCTGGCGGTCGTGCATCCTCGTCTCGGCCGCGCGGCGCTGCCTGCAGGTGCTCAGCGGCCGCCAGCCGCAGCTCGAAGAAGCGAGGAGCTGACGCATCTGACGCGCCGATTTCAGGACTGCAGCTGGAATCGGCGCCTCGCCACAGAACTTCACGGATCCGCAGAGGCACGACGGTTGCTCTCACGGATCCGTGCCGATTTCGAGACGGCTTGCCCTCACCCTCATCATCCTGATCCTCGCCGCCGCACCACCAATCCGGGCGGCTGAGAGTAAGGCCGCGGCATTCCGCAGGGAGTGGCAGGACCGCACGGTGAGCGTCCACCGGACGCTCATCACCATGGTCTACGACGAGCGCGGCCGTATCGGAGCCACGTATCGCGGCAAGCGCGAGGGACTCACGGTCAACACCCCAACGAAGGGCTATTACTATCTGTTCCCCGGACGCCAGTCGGTCGACGACCTCAGCGCCACCGACGCCGATCGCCTGGTCGATCTCGTGAAAACACGCTATCGCCGCGATCGCCACCTCGATTCGGATTCAGTCCAGATGATCACCCCGCTGCACCTCATTCAGTACGTCCGGGGGATCGAGCTGGTCGTCAGGCGCGTCGAGATCGAACGATCCGCCGTACGCCTGGAGTTGTTCAAGACCGAGCCGGCGGACGAATTCGCGACCAGCCTGACCGTCCAGTGGCCGACGCCGTTCTCCAGCGATTTTCACGAACGCGCGGAGATCGAGAACGTCATCCGGGGGTTCCTGATCCCCCGCCCGGCCTCGACCCTAAACCCTTAGCCCTGAATCCTTAGGCTTAGCTCCGAGCGGCGACCCGTGCTATCCTGACGGTGCCTCCCCAGCAGGCGTCGTCGCTCTCTGGCGCCCATCGACGAGCGACCGATTCGCGTCTCTTTCCGGGGAACATTTGTACGTTTATGAAGAAGCCTTCTATCCGGCTGTACTGCGCACTCGCTTCGCTGCTCCTCACCGCCTCGCCGGCACTCGCCCAGTTCCAGCCCGCGGTCGCTGAACGAGCCCGCGACCGGCGAGCGCTTTCACATCGAGGGATTCGCCGGGTTCTGGAGCCCCGCCGCCGACATGGTGATCTCGAGCGAGTCGCTGGGCATCCCCGGGTCCCGCATCGACTTCAAGCAGGACCTGCTCCTGCAGGATCACAAGATCCGCGACCTGCGAATCACGGGCAAGGTTGCCCGGAAGCACAAGTTCCGCTTCCAGACAGTCCCGATCAACTACGAGAACGAAGGCGTGACGGTGAAGCGCGACATCGTCTTCAACGGCCAGCGCTATTCAGTCGGCGTGCCCGTGAACTGGGTCACCGAGTGGCAGACCTACCGCTTTGGCTACGAGTACGATTTCCTGGTCAAGAACTGCGGATTCGTCGGCTTCCTGGTCGAAGCCAAGTACACCGACGTCAAAGCCAGTCTCGCCACGCCGTTCTTCTCGGAGTTCGTCCAGGCGCAGGCGCCGATCCCGTCGATCGGCGGCATCGCGCGCGTCTACATCGTACCGAACGTCTCGATTACCGGCGAGTTGAGCGGATTCAGCCTGCCGGAAAGCGTCAGGGAAGGCTACAAGGCGCACTACGCGGACCTCGACATCTTCGGAACGATCAACTTCAACAACTACGTCGGCGCGCAGATCGGCTGGCGATCGCTCGACGTCGGCTACCTCGTCGAAGACGATCTCGGCAACTTCGACGTCCGCGGGATGTACTTCGGGATCGTCGCGCGCTACTGAGAACGAAACACAAAGGACACAACCATTGGGTCCTTTGTGTTTCATAGTCAGTGAACGCCGACCTGCACAAGCTTTTCGAGCCGACGATCGGCTTCGGCCAGCGTCTCGTCCCGCTTGCAGAAACAGAACCGCAGCTTGGTGCGGCCGGCCGCGGGGTTCCGGTAGAAGCTGCTGCCGGGCACCGCGGCCACGCCGACTTCCTTCACCAGGTACCGCGCGAACGCGACATCGTCGGAAAATCCGAACGCGCTGATGTCGGTCATGATGTAGTACGCGCCGCCGGGCGTGTAGCACGTGAAGCGTGGCGCTCGAGGATGTCGAGCAGCAGGTCGCGCCGGCGCTGGTACGCGGCCGCCAGCTCGCTGATAGTACGCGTCGGGCACGCCCGAGCGCGACGACGCCGGCCTCCTGGAGCGGCGCCGCCGCACCGACCGTGAGAAAGTCGTGGACCTTGCGAATCGCACCGGTCAACGACGGCGGTGAGATCGCCCAGCCCACCCGCCAGCCGGTCACGCTGTAGCGTCTTCGACAGGCTGTTGATCGTCACCGTCCGGTCGGCCATGCCGTCGATCGTGGCGATCGGCACGTGGCGGCGGCCGTCGTAGATGATGTGCTCGTAGATCTCGTCCGAGATCGCGACGACGTCCCACTTGCGGCACAGCGCGGCGATCGTCTCGAGCTCGTCCCGGGAGAACACCTTGCCGGTCGGATTGTTCGGCGTGTTGAGGATGATCGCCTTCGTCCGGTCGTTGAAGGCGGCCGCGAGCTCGTCGGGATCGAAGCGTCCACTCAGCGCCTGCCCCGAGCGCAGTCGAGGGGCGGAGCGTGACGTAGCGCGGCGTGGCGCCCGACAGGATCGCGTCGGGTCCGTAGTTCTCGTAGAACGGCTCGAAGACGACGACCTCGTCGCCGGGATCGATGATCGCCATCATCGTGGCCATCATCGCTTCGGTCGCGCCGCAGCACACCGTGACCTGCTCGTCGGCATCGACGGGCGGCCCATACCGACGTCGTGAACTGCCGCGCGATCGCCTCGCGGAACGCCCTGGTGCCCCAGGTGACGGCGTACTGGTTGACGTCGGCGCGGATCGCCGCGCACGGCCGCTTCCTTGACGGCGTCCGGCGCGGCGAAAGTCCGGAAAGCCCTGCGACAGGTTGACGCCGCCGTACTGCTGGTTGAGACGCGTCATCTCGCGGATGACCGACTCGGTGAACTGTGTCGCCTTGCTGGAACCGGTCAGCTTTGGACGGATCGGCATTGCAGAATGCCAATTCCTGATTCCTAATTCCAAATTACGAGGATCCGTACAACCGCCGGTAGTCCTCCGCCGTGCCGAGAATCCGCTTCACGTAGTTCTGTGTCTCGGGATACGGGATGTCGTCGATGAACTCCTCGCGATCCGTCAGCCCGGGCCGCTCGGTGATCCAGCGCCGCACCGCGCGTCTCGCCGGCGTTGTAGCTCGCAAGCGCCAGGTGGATGCCGCCGCCGAACTCGCGGATCAGGTCGGCGAAATACGCCGTTCCCATCCGGACGTTGGCCTCGGGATTGGTCAGCAGGCGCGTCGAATACGGGATCTTCAGCTTGCGCGCCAGCCGCCGGGCCGTCGGGGGCCATGAGCTGCAGCAGCCCGTACGCGTTCGCGTGCGAGCGGATGTCCGGCACGAACGTCGACTCCTGCGCCATCAGCGCGGCAATCAGGTACGGATCGAGGTTGTTCTGCGCGCGAATACTTGCGGATGAGATCCCAGTATGCGATCGGGAAGATATGCACGAGGATGTCGCGCGGCAGTTCCTGCGCCGCCGGCCGCCATGAACTGCGGATACGCGCGGCGCATCATGCGTAATCGAGCCGCGCAGCAGGTTGAACCGCTCGGTGGTGCCCGATTCCGCCAGCCCCTGCTGCGGTAGCATCCAGGCGATGGTCGCCTGGATGCGCCGGCGAATCGCCCCACGCCCGCTGCGCGTACCGAAGCTCGTTCAGCGCCTCGTCGTACCGATCGACTGACAGCAGCGCGCGAACCACCGGCTCGTTGGCGGCGGCGGCGAGCACTGGACGTCGGCTCGCCCGAACACGCGCGGCGCCGGCGCGCGGCCGTCGAGGCGCTTGAGTGCGAGGCGCCCGTAGTACGAGTTCATGTAGTCGGCGGCCGTGAGCATGTAACGCTCGCTCGGCGAGCGCCGGCTCTTTCAGGCGATCGTGCGCGCGCCCGGCCCAGTACAGCCACGCAGGCCGATAGTCGGACCGCGGGAAATCCGCCGCCGCGCGCTCGAAGAACTGCACGGTATCGGCCGGACGCTCCTGCCGGTAGGCGCGCCAGCCCGCCTTCCACGCCGCACGCTCGGCGTAGCTGCCGCTCGGGTATTTCTCGTACAGCTCGCGGAACACCGCGTCGGCCTCATCATCCTCGTCGTCGACGATGTGCCGGGTGGCCTGGTTGTTGAGCGCCTCTTCAGCCCAGCTTTCGGTCGGGAACTCGTCGACGATGCGGCGCACCGTCCTGAGAAATTCGGCCCGGTCGCCAAGGTCGCCCGACGGCCAGCGCGTAGAAGAACAGCGCTTCGCCCTTGCGCGACCCTTTCGTCGTGTACGGCTTGATCGCGTCGCGTGCGGCGCCGAGACGCTTCTGGTAGTAATCGCCTTCGGCGAGGCGCAAATCGACGACCTCGCGGTCGTCACCGGCCGCGATCGGGCGAAGCGTCTCGAATGCCTTGCGCGCCTCGGGATACCGCCGCGCGCCGAACAACCGCTCGGCGCGTCCGAGCTCGAGCTTGTAGCGTTGGCTGCCGACAGTCAGCGGCTGAACGTTCGGCAGACCCGGCGTACTCGGTTTGCGCCAGCGGCGCGACAGCCGACAGGGGAAAGTCGTACAGCACCCGGCCGAACGCCTCGGCGGCCTTCCGGTTGTCCCCGGCCGACTTCGCGGCGCTGCCGAGCCGCATGAGCACGTCTTCGGGGGCGGTCGTTCTCACCGCCGCGAGACGCTCGTAGATCTCGACCGCGGCGTCGTAATCGTTCAACCCTGCAGCGCATTCCGCCTCGGCGAGCGCCGCCGCCTGGGCCAGGTAGCCGAGCGGACGGCGGGCGAGGAGCTGCTGAAAGCGGCTTCGCGCCTGGGCGAAGCGGCCGAGACGCAGTTCGGCAAGGCCCGCGTAGTACATCGCGTAGTCGCCGAACGGTCCCTCAGCGCTCGCGGCCTGCGTCAACAGCGGCAACGCCTTGGCGTAGTCGACCTTGTCGGCCACTTTCATCGCGGCAAGAAAATCGGCCGCGCCGGACGAACCCGGCCCGGTCTTCGCTGGCACGAGCCAGAGGCGAGACAGGTCGCGCGGCAGCACCGGGTGGTTCGTCGGCGCGAGAATCGATGCCGCCTGCGCGCCCTCTTCCTGCAGCCGGGGCTCGGCATGAGATGCCATGGTAAGCGTCCCGGCCAGCGCGCGCCTTCAGGCCAAACAACATGCGCAGTCTCACAACAGCTCCTCGTCGCCCTCGGCGAGCGTCCGAACCAGCTCCTCACGAAAGTAGTCGACGCCGGCGCGGACCTGCGCGGGCACGCGTTGATCGTACGAGCGTACGGGACCGGGCGATTTCTCCGCCGAGCCGCGTCCCGAGATCGCGCTCGCGCCGGCCGGCCAGCACATCCGCCTCGTGATAGAGCTTGATCTCCGACACGAGGAGCCTGGCATAGCGGCGCGCCGCCGAATCCTCGTCTGACGCCGGTCCGTCGACGGGTCCGCCGCGCTCGACCGATTGTCGCGGTGAATCGGTGAGAAGCTGCGCGGCACGAATCGCCGTGATCCCCTCCAGGCAACGTCCGGCATGGCGCGCCATCATCTCGAGCGCTGGCCGCCAGGCGAAGCGAGCGGCGCGACCCTCTAGGCCCGTTACCTGCTGATCGGCGTAGAGCGCGGCGACGACCCGGCCGCCGACGAGAACGGGCGCCGCGATCATCTCGCAGCCTGGACCCACCTCCGCAAATCGCGGCGCGGCTCCGGGTACGGAACTGTCGGTCGAGATCGCACCTTCGGTGCGGACGGCGTCACTGAGGATCCCGCCGTCTGTCAGCGACGCTTCGACCGCGCTGGCGCGATCGAAATCGGGACCGAATCCGATGAACCGCCATCCTCGGAGCTGATCCTCGCGCACGAGGAAGACAGCGGCCCGGGTCGTCTCCCGTCCGGCGCAGCTGGCGAGCGTATCGAGGACCTCCGAGAGGGAACGCGAGCGATCGATGGCACGGATCGCGTCGGCGAGGCGTTCTCCGGTGGCCTGATCGGCGGCATCGGCGTTGGCGCCGGCGCCTTTGCCGGCCAGGAATCCTTCCTCCTTGCCGATCCGGTAGCCGTCGCTTTTCCCTGCGTCGTAACCGTCCTGCCGGCCCTGGTTGAAACCCTGCCGCCGTCCTTCGGCGAGGCCTTCCTCGCGGCCCGCCATCATCCCCCGCTGCTCGGCGACGGCCTGGGCGTCGGTGATTGCTGCGGCAACCGACTCGTCGGCGACATCTTTCGCGCGGCGGGCGGCGTCGTCGCGCTCGGCCTGGACGGCTGAGCTCAACTCGCGGGTGAGCGTGTCGAGCGACCGTTTCAGGATGTCATCAAACGGCATAGGTCTAATCAGTTCAGCTATTTGACCATGAATTGCGGGGGCCGTACAATACCAATTAGAGTATCGCGCGACGACTCCGGGACCGACAGGCCTTGACAGCTTTCACAGGGGGGCGATACGGCTTCGACGGGGGTGAAGACGCGCGGGATGCATGCCGAGCTCCATTGACTCGTTAATCCGATGGAACATCCGTTAACTGCGGATTCACAGTACGCTCTCGCTGCCTAATTAAGCAGTGAGCGTCTGCCCCGACCTCGCCTGGTGGTCGGGGGCCAGATGTCATTAAACAGGCTGGCGATCAGACGGCGGCGCGGCGTCTGATCGTGAGACATACCGCGTCTGGTGCCCGGCGGTTTTTCGCCGCTTCCTCACGCTGAGCACGAGAAATCAGAAGCGGACAAGCATGTAGAGTTCCGCGGGGACGTGCCTTCGGACGCGGGTTCGACTCCCGCCGCCTCCATTCGACTCGCCTTTCAGCTCGCCTTCCGGCGAGCCGAAAGGCTCGCTCATGGCGAGGCCCTGACAGGGAGAATGCCCTGAGCGAGGGAGCGAAGCGACCGAGTCGAAGGGCCGAAACCACTTCAACTTCCAACCATTCGACTCGCCTTTCAGCTCGCCTTCCGGCGAGCCGAAAGGCTCGCTCATGGCGAGGCCCTGACAGGTCAAATGCCCTGAGCGAGGCCGCAGGCCGAGTCGAAGGGCTGCACGCAATACCGCGTCCTGGCCACGCTCCGATGCACGACCCTCGTCTAACTTCGATGGATGTTCTACATGTACATCCTTCGCTGCGCCGACGGCTCGCTCTACATCGGCCATACCTCCGCCATCGACGATCGCGTCACCCGCCACAACGAGGGACGAGCCGAGTGTGCCTACACGATCAACCGCCGTCCTGTGGCAATGGCTTATTCGGAGGCCTTCGATTCGCGCACGCTGGCGGTCCGCCGGGAACGTCAGATCAAGCGTTGGACGCGTGCGAAGAAAGAGGCGCTGATTGCGCGTGATCCAGCGTTGCTGAAACGCCTGACATGACTTTAAGACGAGCGGCTAAGCAACCTTCCTCGACCGTGTCGGCTTGACCACTAACCGCACGCCGACGCCAAGCCTCGCCAGCATGTCGATCAATGCATCGGTGCTGAACAAGTCGATGCGACCGCGCAGAAGGTCACTCACGCGGGGTTGCGTGACCCGAAGCAGTTTCGCGGCCTCGGCCTGCTTGAGCCGTCGCGACGCGATCGCCTTCTGCACCTGAATCAGCAGATCAGCACGGACGAGCAGGTGCTCTGATTCTTCCTTCGAGAATCCGAGGTCCCGGAAGACGTTGCCTGTGGACGGCGTAACTCTAACCGCGCTTTTCTTTGCCATTCCGCTGCCTCAACTTCCCTATCGCACGGAACCGGTCGCGGCCGATCCGTAGATCGTGCGCGTTGGTCTTCTGCGTCTTCTTCTCGAACGCGTGAAGGACGTAAAGCGCGTCGCCTCGCGTCGCCAGGTAGAACACTCGGTGCGCCCCGGCGATGTGAATTCGGATCTCACGAACGCCTGGTCCGACCGTCTGCATCGCTTCCAGTCGTCCGGATCCAGTCCTTGCTGGACGCGCCGCAGCTGGAAGCCAGCCAGCCGTCGCGCGAGAGCAGGAAACGCCCGAAGGTCACGCCGCGACTTGCCGAGCCAGACGACGGGTTTGTCCGGCATCGGTCAGACTTCCTCAGTATATAAGTTTTTGTATTTTCCAGCCAGACAGGATGAACTTCTTCTGCCAATGTCGACTGGTCACGGATGACGCAACCAAGCAATGGCACGCGGTACCACCTGCGCAGAATCTGGCACGAGCTCGTCAGGTTCGACGACGCCGCCATACCGCCTCATGTTGCGGTCAGCCATCACGCTCACCACCACGCCCAGTCTCGCGCCATTTTCTAACCGAAATTGGTTCACTGCTGTCGACAGGCCGCACGTCGCCGCACCGAAGCTCCTCGCATTCGGCCGACCACGAAACGCAATGGCGATCGTTTCGCCAGAGCTGGCGACTCCGATGTCAGTCAGGACAGCGACTCGAGGCGCAGAAGACAGAAGTTGGTAGGGTGTATCTACTTCGTCGACCGTCTGCCCGTCCAACCACGCGCGGCCGCCCGCGTAACCCCACGGCACTGCTTTGGCCGCCGCATCAACGAAAAATCCCGCCGTGCCGTCGCCGAGCAGCGACCCAATGCCAGCGAGGGCCGGCCACATATTGCCGCCGCGGCTGTTACGCAAGTCGACAATCCACCCGACGATGTTGGGGCCATCCGCTCTCCGGAGGGCGTCTTGGACTGCGGTTTTCGGTGTCGCCGGTGTGATTTGAATGCGGACATAGCCAATACCTACGGGAAGCTCTGGCGGAACGAAAGCAGCCGGAGAACATTCCCCTGTCGATTGTGTGGGGGACTGCGGGTTGTAGATTGTGTCGCCAGACATTGGGACGTAGTAGCTGTGTTTGTCGCCAAGCAATGTCAGTGCGAATCGGATAGCGTCATACGTGTCGGGAATCGCGCGCGCAGCCCCAGCCCTCTCGAAGACGCGCTGTCGGAAACTGTCCCAGTCCATCTTGTCTCGATGTAACCACTCCCGTTGAAGCACGGCGATAACATTGGAGAGATGGGAGTCAGCTTCAGAAGAAATCTGAGCAGCCGGCGCCCCCCGCAGGACTGTGCACAGGATTGTGAACACGACGAACGGGACGGTGATTGAGCTACGTTTGTGCGTCATGGTCTAACAGACGTGCCCTGGCATGATTTCAGACGGATTATCCGCTCGATTGAGGCCACACTCGTCGGCTGAGCGACGCCCGCGTATCAGAAGTCGGTCGTTTGTTGCCTCGACCCCGTTCAGCAGAATCGCAGCCGGTATTCGCGCGGCGTCGCGCCCAGGTTTCGGTCGAAGGCGAGCCGCATGCCGTCCGTGGTGCTGTAACCGCACGCGTGGGCAATCTCGCCGACGGGCATCGTCGACTGTTCGAGGTATCGGCGCGCGCTCTCGAGCCTCGACAACTCGACGAACTTTCCGGGGGTCATGCCGATCTCGCGTGCAAAGACGCGCGTGAAGTTGCGGGGGCTCATGCCGGCGAGCTCGCCGAGGCGCTCGACCGTCAGGTCGGAGCCCGGGTTCTTCGCGATGTGGGAGACGACATCGCGGATTCTCTCGTCGTCCGTCTTCAGCCCGGTCAGTGGCACGCTGAATTGAGACTGATTCGCGGGCCGCCTGAGGAACATCACCAGGCCCTGCGCGACGCGCAAGGCGAGCTCGGAGCCGAAGTCCTCCTCGACCAGCGCGAGCATCAAGTCGAGAATCGACGTGATGCCGGCCGAGGTGTACAGGTTGCCGTCCTTGACGTAGATGGGTTCGCTGTCGAGGATGACGTCGGGATAACGGCGACGAAAGTCCCTGTCCGCCGCCCAGTGCGTCACGGCCCTTCGCCCGTCGAGCAGGCCCGCTTCCGCGAGCATGTAGGTTCCGCCGCAGGCGCTGACCACGCGCCTCGCACGTTTCGAAATGCGTCGAATCCAGGCGATGAAACGCTCGTCCCGAAGACACTTCCCCTCGTGGTCGATCGCTTGGAACACGACCGTGTCGACGTCGCCTCGGATGTCGTAGCACGGCTTGTCGACGACGATTCTGAGACCCTCGGCCTCGAACACGGTCCCGGGCTGGTTGCTGACGACCTCGTAGTCGTACACCAGGTCGGGTCGACCGGACGTTTCGAGAAAGAAGTTCGCTTCGCGCAGCACGGCCATCGGTCCGATGAGATCGAACGGATCGCCGTCGGGCACCGTCACGAGGACGAACCGCCGCTTGCCTTCATCCCGTGGAATCGCCCGGAGGGACTCGACCCTGGGAACGTCGAACTCGAGCATCGCAGACCTCCCATGGACCCGACCGGAGCCCCACGTTTGGCAGTATATTTCGTTTCTCTGTCATTGTGTCAGCCGAAAGCGGGTCGCATGATAGCACCCGAGATCCGAGGTGGGCAGATCCGGCGCAGTCACCGGAACACGAGAGAGGCCAGCATGGAAACCGCAGTCAGAACGACCGTCGACGAGGTGCTGGGTCGCGTCGCTGAGCTCGAGCCGATGATCCGCGCAGCGTCCGCCGAGGCGGAGAGCGAGCGGCGGCTCTCGGCCCACGTGGCCGAAGCGCTGCGGGACGCGGGGTGCTACCACCTGTTCCGGCCGCGGAGCCGGGGCGGCCTCGAGCTCGACCCGGTGTCCGCCTTCCGGGTGCTCGAAGAGCTCTCTCGCATCGACAGCGCGGCAGGCTGGAACGTCGCGCAAGCCAACAATGCGGAACCGTTCGGAGCCTGGTTTTCGGACGCGACGACCGCGGAGGTCTTCGGCTCCACCCGGACCGTCACTGGCTGGCGGCTTCTTCCCGCCGCGGCGGGCCGTTCCGGTCGAGGGTGGCTACCGGCTGAGCGGTCGATGCACGTTCAACAGCAACTGTCACGCCGCGACGTGGATCCTCGGGCTGGCCCACGTCTACGACGACGGTGTGGAGCGTCTCGACGAGAACGGCGCGCCGGTCACGCTGATGACGCTATTTCCGCGGGAGAAGGCGGAGATCATCGACAACTGGGACACGCTCGGCATGCGCGGCACCGGCAGCCACGACGTGAACGTCGACGATCTCTTCGTACCGGCCGAACGTGCCGTCGCGTTCAAGCCGCTGGAGCAGCCGAGTCCGGCCTACAGCGGACCCTGGCATCGGCTGACGATCTGGCCCTCGGTGGCCGGCGCTGGCATTCCGGCGCTCGGCATCGCGCAGGCAGCGATCGACGAGTTCGCCGAACTGGCGACGAAGAAAACTCCATCCTATACGACCACGACGCTGAAGGACCGCTCGATCGTGCAGCTTCGCTTCGCGCAGGCGGTCGCCAAGGTCGAATCCGCGCGAGCCTATCTGCACGAGGCCTTCGACGCCGCCTGGCAAGCGGCGCTGGACGGGCGGTCCCTCGACCTGGCCGGCAAGGCGCGCCTGCAGCTCGCGTCGAGCCACGTACCGATCGCGGCGGCCGAGGCCGTCGACCTGATTCACTCGCTCGCCGGTACGGCCGGTATTCGGAACGACCAGGCGTTCCAGCGCCATTTTCGCGACGTCCACGTCATTACCCAGCACGCGTTTGTCTGCGAGAGCCGCATGGAAGCGGTCGGCCAGGTCCGTTTCGGTCTCGATCCGAACTGGCCGTTCCTGCATTTCTAGGGTCGTCGCGACTGCGGTCGTAGAAAGGACCGACCATGTACCTGCGCCTGATATGCGTGGCTCTGGTGTCATCGACGGTGCTGTCAACGTCGGCTCTCGGACAAACGGCCAAACCCTATGTCGTACCGCGAACCGCGGATGGACACCCCGATTTCCAGGGCGTCTGGGGGACCCTATTCCTCACCACGCTCGAAAGACCGCCCGGCGTCGAACATCTCGTCGCCGACCCTGAGCAGGCACGCGCTGTGGTCGAGACGATTCGCAGCCAGCTCCCCTCTCTCATTGATCCTGACGTGACTATCTGGAACGTCAGCCAGCTTGCGTTGGTGAAGGGCGAGTACCGAACCTCCGTCATCGTCGAGCCGGCCGACGGCCGAATGCCGCTGACACAAGCGGGTGTCGATTTGTCCGCCAGGATTGCCGTTCGCAATGCGCAGGAGTTCGACCATCCGGAACAACGGCCGCTCCTCGAGCGCTGCCTGCAAAGCTACGGGGCGCCGCCCATTATCCGAGGAGGTGTGTTCGGCGCACATCAGATCGTTCAGACCCGCGATCACGTCGTCATCGTCACCGAAGGTCCGGTCGGTGTACGCATCATCCACCTGGGAGGTCAGCCGCCGCCAGACGCGCTGCGCACGGTCGAAGGGTACTCGACGGGTCAGTGGGAAGGCGACACACTCGTCGTGCAGACGACGCACCTGCGCGACGAGGACCCAGCGCACTTCGCGGTACCGCGCCCGCTGCTGCTCAGCCGCCACAGCAGAATAACGGAGCGATTCACTCGCGTGTCGGAGACGGAGTTGTTCTATCAGTTCACGATCGACGACGGCGAGCTGTACACCCGCCCGTGGGTCGGCGAGTTCTCGTTCCGGCGGCATGACGGCCCGATTTACGAATTCGCCTGTCACGAGGGCAACTACAGCCTGCCGAACATCCTCCGTGGCGGACAGGCGGAAGCGGCACGGCGCGCCGAGCCGAAACCGAACCCGGACTGAGTTCGCAGGTCCTCCTGACGCCGACGTGTCAGCACTAACCGTCGTCCTCCGCGACTGACCTCAGGGAAGTCGCCGGGTGGCCCTTGGCGCGCCGGCGAACGCCCATCAACCCCGCGCACCTCCGTCGCTCGATCGGACGAGACCGTGGACACGGCGTCACGCTCACGCGCACTCGCCTACGCGTGCTTGCGAACGCCGGCAAGCAGAAGGGCGACACCCCCCGCCACGACCGCGATTCCCAACACCGGAGGAAGCGGGAACGTTCTCTCTCGTTCCGTCGTGGCGTGGATCGGCCCGACATCCAAGACTGTTTCCCGAGTCGTATACGTGATGCCCTGATAAGCGAGCGCAGCCAGACCAATCACGATCAGCGCGATGCCGACAATTGCGATGGTTTTCATGTGCGAATCCTTACAGTAAGTCGTATCAGACGGTCCGATCGCTCATGACGATTGCCTGTCCTCATGACGAGCGGCGCGCCGCAGGGGCGGCGCTTTGATCGAGTTCGCTCCCGGCCTCGGTAGCCCGCTCCTTGACATCCTCCGCGCCGCGTACGACCGCGCTCAGTGCTTTCCCATAGACTGCTCGGCCCTTCTGCTGAAGATCGTCAACCGCGTCGCCGACGCGCGTCGTGGCCTCTCGATATTTTTCCGCCGCGGCGTCGCTGGCTCCCGCAGCGGTGTCCGTCAACTGCCGTCGAATGTTGCGTAGCGCCGCACTTATCTGAGGGGCGAAGAGCACGCCTGCGGCGGTCCCAATGAGTGCGCCACCCACAAGGCCCGTCAGGAACCGGCTCCTGTGACCGGCGGCGGCCTCGAATCGTGGCTCGGCAATTTCTTCATGTTTCGTTTCGTTCATGTGATCTCCTGTACGGTTCCAGAATGAATTCAGCAGCAGACAACACTAGTCGCTCAGGCGGATCGATTGCGCCACGCGCTGGAACGATCGTTCGTACGCCTGATACTCGTCCTGCGGCGCGACGGCGATGCAATAAAAGAGGTTGCCATCGCGGAGCAGCGTCGTGAAGACCGTGACCGTTTCTCCCCGGCCGGTCACTTCCGAGACATTGTTGAGTGTCGCCACGAGCCCGTTGCGACCGGACAGAGTCATGTTCTTGAGGCGCCCCGTCGTGCGGAGCGAGGGGTTCGACTGCGCCAGACCGTCGATGAATTCCTGCGTCGCTTCTTGAAGCGAGTGAATCTCGTTGCGAGTAAAACCAAGCTCCGCGCCATGGGTAAAGACCGTGTGGCCCTGCACCTGGCCGTAAGCGCCGTCGGGCACGAATTTCACCGAGGAGCTCGTTGCCACCTCGCGCCAGTTGTCGGGTACGCTGACGCGAAACAGGTCCCCCTCCGTATAGCTCTTAAACCGCGATGACGGGGGCGCCACGCGCGTTCCGATATTGCGCGCGTCGGGCGCCGGTTGTCCCGACCGGGTGGGCGTCTGCTTGCCCTGACGTGTCGACCTGTTCGGTCGTCGGCGCCTGCGGCATGCTCCGCAGCCGATCCTGCACGCGCGCGAATTCGCGGGAGTCGCCGGCCCGACCCTCGATTCGCAGATGCGAGGCTTCCTGGGTGATGTAGGCCTCCCGGTTTCCAGGATTGGGATGGTCGCTCATGAACTGCGGACCGCCGCCACCGCCCTGTTTCTCGATCGTCTGAAACATGTGCATCAGATCGAGCGGGTCGTATCCGGCGCGCGCCATCAGCTGGACGCCCAGCAAGTCGGCCTGCTTCTCGTACTCGCGACTGTAACGAAGGAAGTAGGTGCCCAAACCAAACTGGGTGCCCTGCGCGACTACTTGCCCGACGTTGCCGCCAATGATGGCTCCCGCAATCGCGCCGGCAATGGCGCCAATCTGGAAGGGCTGCTGTTTGGTCGCCCCGGCGGTCCCGTGTCGCAGAATCACGTGGCTGAGCTCGTGTGCCATGACGCCGGCAACCTCGCCCTCGACCCCTGCGGCCTGAATCATGCCGCGGTTGATGTACATGGGCCCGCCCGGCAACGCAAACGCATTGATCTCGCGCACGTTGATGACTTTGAAGGAGTATCGGAACTCGCGGTGCTCCATTTCGGGCGGCATCACCTGTACCAGGCGCCGGCCGATTCGATCCACGAAGGACTCGATGCCGTCATCTCGCAGCAGCGGCAACTGCTGCTCGACTTCCTTTGCCGCCTGCTGACCAAGTTCCACATCCTGTGCCGGTGTGTACTTGTTATTCGGCGGTGTGATGACGGTCTGCCCCCCAACCGCGCTCACCGACAGCAGTACGCCAACGGCGACCATACCCGCGACGCGCGCAAAGCGTGTGTTCAAAGTACACACAGACTCATCGCCGCGGCGATGACAATTCTTTTCACTGGCACTTCCTTCTGGAATGACGACTCGGAGGTCCGTTGCGGGAGGACGGCCGACGGGTTCGATCGTATACGCGTTGTGCGATCGCGGTGTGTGCTCCATTGCACTCCGGGTACCTGTTTGGACGGGCGGTCGTTGTCCACAACTGAACAGCGGGCCACGGTGCCAATCGCAGATAGTTGCACTCAGCATGGGCGAGGTTCGCAGAGCCGCCGGCTTCACGAACCGATAGTCCGTGCGAGGGCGGCGCATGGTCGCCGTCCTCGTTGTCACACGCGGGGCCGAGACCTCGCCGGAGAATTCACATGCTGTACACGGTCGCCGTCATTCTGTTGATCGCGTGGCTACTCGGGATCGTTGGGACCTACACGATTGGCGCGTTCATCCATGTGCTCTTGGTTGTGGCGATCGTGCTGTTCCTTGTCGGGCTGCTGAGCGGGCGACGCCTGGCATAGCGGCGCCAGATCGAGACCTCAAGGCCAGAGATGCGGGCTGGGTAGAAGAGTCTGCTCGAAGCGGATTAGCGGGGGAACCACCTTCCCGCCGAAGGGCTCATTCCTACGCAGCCTGCACGCCGGTTGTCTCCGGAAGTGGGATCCGCGGGATCTCCACGAGTCCGGCCAGGTACGTCCGGCTCTCCAGCAGCGTCGAGGCCACGAGATTCGCCCCGGTATCCCGCAGAACCTGCGTGCTCTCGTCCGCCAGCGCTGGCGGTGCCCACCGCCCGACCAGGACTCGCACCTCGGGCAATGCGGCGCGGAGCCTCTTGACGAGATAGCGCGTCTTTGACGGCGGGGCTGGGTGGCAGATCGGCGATGCACACGACCGTGAACCCCCGTTCGTGCACGAGCGACACGAGCTCCGAGGCCTGCATGCGCGTCCTGGTAATTTCGACGGCGATTGGCAAATCGTCCAGAACATGGGCGAGCATCGCGAGCGCGAGTTCGTCGGCGACGCCGTTGGCTGCGTAGCCCAGCACGCGCAGCGGCTCGCGCGGGCCGGGGAGTGGTGGATGATCGGGCGCTTCGAGTGGCGCCGGATTCAGGCGCCGAATCGACTCCGCGGCGTCCGACAGCAGCTCCCGCGTCGCATCGATGACGGCCGTTTCTTCCTCCGGCGACAGCCGCTGCTCCAAGCGGTCGCGTTCGGCGTAATTGAGCGCCGGCAGCAGCAGGGCGTCATAGACCGAGCGGTGTGGCTCGGTCTTGATGTGCCGCTCGATGAGGTCGGCCGCCTCCGCCTGATCGCGCGCCAGCAGGCGCTGATAATAGCCATGCTCGGGGGCAAGTGCAGGCGTGTCGGCCATCAGCGTCCCGACGAACTCAAGCCCCGGCACGTGCTTGCCGAGCACGACGAGGCACACCGTCAGCGGTGTCGCCATCAGCAGGCCGAGTGGTCCCCAGAGCCACGTCCAGAACGCCACGGACGCGAGTAGCGCCACCTGCGAGACCCCGGCCGCCCCGGCATACAGCACCGTTTCGAGCACGAGATTCGTGAATAACTCGAGCACGACAAACAAACCGACCACCCAGAGCGGACCGGCCCAGCCCTCGAGGGCCGCAAGGCTGACCAGGATCGGCGCGCCCGCGCCGAGTACCGGCCCAATGTACGGGATGAATCGGAGAGCCGCACCCAGCGCCGCCCAGACCAAGGCGTACGGTACGCCAAGGAAGTGAAGCCCGATGCCGACCGCGATGCCGTAAATGAGATTGACCAGGGACTGCATCAACAGCTGCCGGCTGACGCGCGTTCCCGCCTCGTCAAACGCCTTGGTCGTGATGGCCAGCTGGCCATGCCCGACCAGCCCGATCAGCCGGTCGCGCAGATCCCGGCGTTCGAGCAGCATGAAGATGACCATCGCCAGTACGAACGCCGCCGTTCCCAACTGGCCGACGATCGGCGCGAGCCACGCAAAGCCGGCGAAACCCGTGACCTGCTCAGAGGTGACCACCACAGGCCGCGCGACCGTTCCTTTGGGCGCATCGGATCTTCCAAGGTCGGTCTTGATGTCTTCGATCGTCTCCTGCAGTTTCTCGACCGATCCCCCCTTGCCCGCGCCGCGCACGTCCGCGATCTTCGCCAGGATGTTGGCGCGGTAGCGAGGAAGGTCGTCGGCCAGGTGGTCCATCTGCCGCGCCAGACCCCAGCCAGTGAGACCGAGAACCGCGAACACCAGTGTGACCACCGCGAGAACGGCCGGGACGCGGCCAACCCAACGCTGAAGCCAGGTGACAGGAGGAGTCACCACGAACGTGAGAAGGATGGCGACTGCGAACGGCACGAGTACGGCCTGTGCCCAGTACAGGACGACAACCACGAGCACACACCCGGCGAACGTCACCCACGGTTTCACTGTCTTCGACGCGTCATCCATCAGGCCCAACCGTTCGTCAGCTGTGCCGCGCAGCGCGGACCCTAAACCTGTGACCGGAAGTCTGTATGCGTGGCTTCAACCTACTGTTCTTTTCGTGCGGACGCTGTTCGGTTCGGGACAGCAGCATTCGACCACCACTCCCGTCGCCAGCGGCGCGAGTCCGCGCACCGGAGGACATACAACAACAAGACGCGGTAGGCCGCGGCCGATCTGATGGCCTAAGCTGGCCCTCGCCAGATTGCGACCGGGCGGGACCCAGGGAGAAACGAACGCGAGCGGCAGCTCAAGCGGTGGACCCGACGCACGAAAGAAGCAAGCGAGCCTGATCGGTCGATGAGGCTCCGCCGAGTCAATCTGCATGTCTTAGGCAGAATATCGTCTACCCTGCGGCTCTGGGGCCAGACGCTGTACTCTACTTACGGACCGACGGCGGATACGGGTGGCCTCTTTCAGAACGGCGCGCCCGTCGTCTATCGCGGAGACACGGAAATGGCAATCACCTGGATCTTTGAACACGAGGGAGATCGAAGCTATGTGCAGCGGCAGGACGGGGTTGACCAAATCTCCATCCAGACCTGGAGCCACTTGGAGCAGGACAGCATGACCGTTCACAGCGAGCATGATGCCGTACAACTCATCCAAGCGATCGAGCAGGAATTGGAGTCCCGAGGATGGACACTCATTGAGTGCTGCACGGAACGCCGACAGGGTGGCGATCGCCGCCAAGCCCCGCGGACCCATCCGGACCGTCGCTGCCACGGTTCATAGGCGACGCGTCTGGAACTGATGTGCCAGACCTGGGGATTGCCGGTGCGTTATTTCGGGAGCGTCGAGGTCCAGTTGAGGATGACGGTCAGCGGCGTTGCGGCAGCATTCTGCGGTCTCGTGCTGACGAGGAAACGCTTTCCATCCTTGGTCACCGCGTACCCCTGGTTGGCGCCGACCACACCAGCAGGGAAAAGCATCAGTGGCAACCCGGCCTTGACGGTATCGGTCGCGTTGATCTGCACGACCGTCATCGCCCCGCTCGCATCGAGATAAAACAACTCTTTGCCATCGGCGCTCCAATGCGGATTGCGTCCGCCGTTCAGCGAGATCGGATATTTCCTGCCAGCACGAGGAAATGCCTGAACGTAGACGTTGGGCGGGCCGGCCTCGTTACTCGTGTAGGCGATCCATCGACCGTCTGGCGAGAACACTCCTAAACTCTCGTTGAACCGAGTCTGTGCGACCGGAAATGGTTTGTCGGTCTCCAAAGAGCGGAAGGGCCCAGATGTCCGATGTCACCGGAAACGACCCGAAGAACGTGTACAGCACAAAACGCCCGTCTGCGGACCAGTCGCTCGGCTGAACCCTACACTGTCCGGGACCACATGGCCGTGAAGGTGTCCCCACGGCTTCGAAGAGCGTCTCATTCTTCCCAGTCTCATTGACCAGCGTCTGAATCAGGCGCGCCTTCTCCGGCGGTGCCTCAGTGCCGGGCGCGTTGGTTCCGAACACGATGCGTGTGCCATCTGGCCGCGACCAGACTGGCCATCCTTCGGATTGCGCATCGAACGTCACCTTGTTCCGCCGCTTGGTGGCGATGTCGATCGTCCAGATGTCGAGACTCTCCGGACTTCCGCTGCGCAGGGCGACTGCGACCTGCTGCTCGTCCGGCGAGAGCGAAAGATTGTCGTCCACCCCCCCTTCGCCTAGCGTGCCGAGGATCTTGCCGTCTCGATCGAACCACGTCAATTGCGGTGGATTCTGGGAGCCGACGGGCGCGTACACGAGCGTCCCATTCTCCGAGACGGATGCGCTGACGTAACGGCTGCTCTCCGTGCTGACACGCTCCGTCATCACTGGAACGGCATCGCCGGTCAACTGCCGAGGCGTCAGGATCGAACGCCTGAGCCATCAGCGTCTGGTCACGGGCGCGGGCGAACAACATGTGCTTGGAGGCGTAGGTTGCCGATGAATCGGCCTGCAGCAACGCCACGGCAGGCTCGTCCTGATCGAGCGAGCCAAGCTTGATCGTGCCCGGCTTCACCGCGAGGGCAGCAAGCTCCCGTCACGGCGGTGTAGAAGAAATGCCTCCCGTCAGGGAGGAAATGCGGCCACCGATGAGCGTCCTCTCCGTCGGCGAGCGTCGTGACGGCTGTTGGCACGCCGCCGGCGCCCGACACGCGAAACAGGCCTGAACCCACCGATCCGAACACGATCACGTTATCGCGACTCCAGCTTCCACCCGCGCCGGCTGCCGCATCCGCCAGCTCAATGGGTGGTCCGCCGGCGATCGCGACCTTCTTCAGCTTGGCCCCTGCGAAGAACGCGATGAACTGGCTGTCGGGCGACCAGAATGGAAACGTGCCGCCCTCGGTTCCCTCAATCGGCCGCGCTTCCGCGCTGGCCAATGGTCGCAGCCAGATGTGGAACGCGGATTGGGCACCGGCCACGAACACGACGTTGCGACCATCAGGCGATATAGCAAGTTGTGCAGCGTTGCCCGTACCTCCACGCGGCGGGACCCCCAAAGGCCATGTTCTCGGGCGGCGCGATGGTGAATTGGACGAGGTCGAGCGCGAGCGTCCCCGAACGAGACATTCGCTGGTGCGACGACCGCTGTGGCGATCAACGCGATGGTTGCCAGCGCTGCGACCAGCCATGCGATGCGGTTCGATCGCGACGCCACCGGCACGGCCGGAGCGACACCTGCCTCGTGATCGAGCACGAAGAGTACCGCCGCGATGTCGCCGACTCGTGCGCGACGGTCCTTGACCAGGCATCGGCGCAAGAGTGTCCGAACAGGCGCGGGGACATCGGACGGGAGCGCCTCCCAGGTTGGCTCGAGCCGGACGACCGCGCCGAGCACCTCGGTCATGTCCTCGCCATCAAAGGGGCGTCGCCCCGTCAGCATCTCGTACAGCACGCAGCCGAATGCCCAGATGTCGCTGCGCTTGTCAGCCTCTCGTCCTTTCGCCTGCTCCGGGGCCATGTACGCGGCTGTTCCGAGGACGATGCCCGCGCCGGTCAGCATGGCGGGGCTCGTGATGGTCGGCGACTGCGACCGGTCGGTCGCGCTCGCCGGGTGCTGCTCGGGTGCCAGCGCCTTCGCGAGTCCGAAGTCCAGCACCTTCACCGCCCCGTCAGGGCGCAGCTTGATGTTCGCGGGCTTGAGATCGCGATGGATGATGCCCTGCTGGTGCGCGGCTTCAAGAGCCTCCGCGATCTGTTTCGCGATCGGCAGTGCTTCGTCGAACGGGATCGCCCCGCGTCCAATGCGCTGCGACAGATCGTCGCCCTCGACGAGTTCCATCACGAGCGCCGTGCTGCCTTCGCTCTCTTCCAGGCCGTGGATGGCCGCAATGTTCGGATGATTCAACGAGGCGAGGACTTCGGCTTCTCGCTGAAACCGGGCCAGTCGGTCAGCATCCGCGGCGAGGGCTGGTGGCAGAATTTTGATGGCGACGTGACGCTTCAGCTTAGTGTCGGTTGCTCGATAGACCTCACCCATGCCGCCGGCGCCAATCTGGGCGATGATCTCATAGGGACCGACGCGGGTGCCAGGGTGCAGCGACAGGGCTTGGCTCCGAACGCTGTGATTATAAGGAGATGCGGCGAATTAGGACGATGCTAGGGGAAACGCTGTAGTGGCTCTCAAGAACCCGCAGCGACACATTTCATGGCCCCGCGGCACTAGCAGATGAGGATTCATCTCAACCGACCTCAGAGAGGTGTTCAATGAAGTCTCTCCTCATCTGCGCCGCCGCCGTGTTCGCCCTCTGCGCCTCGACCGGGATCGCCGGGCAACTGGTCGACAAGAACAGAGCGCCAAATACGTCGGACGATGGAATCTCGCGCCCGCTGATCGGCGTGCCGCACCCGAGCCAGATCGGCGATGGCCGGTCGGGGGCTGACGGGAACACATCCCGCAACGTGATTGCACTCGATCCATTCCGCGCGATTCGGCGCGGGCGCCAGCTGTTTCAGCGCAAGTTCACGCGGCTCGAAGGACAGGGCCCGGTGTTCGGCGACGGGTTCGGCAACATCCACAGGGATCTGACGATCGGCTCCGGCCTCTCCGACAGCTGCGCCGGATGTCACGGCCGCCCGCGCGGGTCGGCAGGTTTCGGCGGCGACGTGGTCACCCGGCCCGACAGCCGTGACGCGCCGCACCTGTTCGGCCTCGGCTTGAAGGAGATGCTCGCAGATGAAATCACGAAGCAGCTGCGCGCCACTCGCGAGGCCGCGGTCGGGCAGGCGTCACGAACCGGGCGGCCGGTCACGCGGCCGCTGATCGGCAAGGGGATCAGGTACGGCTCGATCACCGCGAATCCCGATGGAAGTGTCGATGCATCACAGGTGGCGGGCGTCGATGCCAACCTGCGGGTGCGACCCTTCTTCTCCCACGGCGGTACGATCTCGATCCGCGAGTTCGTGGTCGGCGCGCTGAAGGCCGAAATGGGACTCGCGATGGCCGATGATCCGGATCTGGTGGCCGCGCGATCGGGACCGGTGACCACGCCTTCCGGAATGGTGCTCAACGGTCTCACCGACACGATCGAACAACCGCCGGCGGACGAAGGCGATGTTGGCACGCTCGAGCAGCGCACGGCGCTCGTCGATTTTCTGGAGTTCTATCTCTTGAACTACTTCAAGCCTGGAACGGGCGACGAGGCGGTCGCCACGAGACGAGGTCGCGAGATCTTCGACGAAACGGGCTGCGCGACGTGTCACATTCCGGCGCTGCGCGTCCAGCGCGACCGCCGAGTCGCAGACGCCGAGACCGTATTCGACCCGGCCAGAGGCCATTTCAACCGCCTCTTCACCACCGCCAGACTGCTGCTGGCCAACCCGTCGTCAATTGGGCAGGCGACTGCTCTCAAGGTGCCGGCTCTTCAGCCTTTCGTGGTCGAGAACATCTTCACCGACTTCAAGCGCCACGATCTCGGATCGAATTTTCATGAACGTCAGTACGACGGCACAATGCGCACCGAGTTCATGACGACGGCACTGTGGGGTGTCGGCAGCACGGCACCGTACGGCCATGACGGCCGGAGCATCAATCTCACGGAGGTCATCCTGCGTCACGGCGGCGAGGCGCAGAAATCGCGCGACGCGTTTGCCGCGCTCCCGTCACGAAATCGCGAAGCCGTGATCGGGTTCCTGAACTCGCTCATCATTTTCCCGCCGGACGACACGGCTTCCAATCTCGATCCGGGCGACCACTCGGCGCCCGGGTTTCCCCAGTTCGGGCACGGGAGCATTCGGCTGACGAGCTTGTTCAACAATCCCTCGACGGTCGAATAGCTCGGCCGCAACGACACGATTCGGCAGATCGCGTCACTTCAGTAGGTGGGGTGGTGTTGATAGAATCGCGGCACATCCGTGTGCCGATCACTGCCTCCGGGTTCGCTCGTCTTCTCGCGAGGCTCCACTCGGACGCCGAGCAGGCGGGACGGGAATACGAGCGGCTTCGGGGCGCTCTCGTGAGGTTTTTCGAGTGGCGAGGAGCATGGCCACCCGAGGAGTGCGCCGATGAAGCACTCGATCGTTTGGCGCAGAAGCTGGAGGAGACGGTCGTCGACGATGTTCGGAACTACGCGCACGGGATCGCGCGTCACGTTCTGCTGGAGCAGCGAAGGCGCCCCGTGTTTTCGTCGATTGAAGAGCATCCGGAAGTCGCCACTGTCCCGACACCGCCGCCAGATGATGAGCCGCTTCAGCGCTGCTTCGAGCGCTGCCTGGCAGACGCTCCCGATGACGGCCGGGCGCTGGTCCTTCAGTATTACGAGGGCGAGCGGCACGCGCGGATCACGCATCGCCGGCGGCTTGCCGCCGCGCTCGGCGTGTCGGAGAATGCCCTTCGCAGCCGGGTGCAACGTCTTCGCGATCAGCTCGAGCTCTGTGTGCAGTCGTGTATCTCCGAAACGGAGGTCAGTGACCGTCATGGGTCCTGAGGCCGAAGCCGCGCTGGCGCGGCGGTACCTGCTCGGCGATGCGAGCGAGGCGGACTGCTCCGCCATCGAGGCCGAGTATTTCCAGCGCGAAGAAGCGCTCGACCGCATGTCGGCGGCCGAGGACGATTTGATCGAAGACTACCTGTCTGACCGGCTCGCCGCCGATGACCGGCGCCGTTTCGCACGTGCGTATCTATCGGTCCCGCATCGTCGCCGGCGTGTGGACACCATCAGGCAATTGATCGCGGTGGCGTCGACCCAGACAGCCGAAGCCGCGGCGTCGAAGTCATTCCCCAGAGGGGCGCTGTCAGCGCCGCAATGGGTCGGCGTGGCGGCGGCCCTGGCTCTCGCCGCGACCGCGTCGTTGTGGTTCCTCACTTCGGCGGGCACCGAGCGTGCCGCAGTGATCGGCGATCAGCCCACGACGAACTCACCTGCTGCGACTTCGTCACCAACATCGGCGCAGCCCAATCAGCCCACCAGCCCGTTGCCAGCGCAGCCTCAGATCCTTGCCGTGTCGATTTCCCCCGTAACTGTGCGGAGCTCGACCGCCAGTTCGAATGTCGTCGTCGCACCAGAGATTGACGTGGTCGCGCTGGGTCTCGAGACAGGGGGTGAAGTTCGACGGCTGCCCGGCGGACGCGGGTCGGTTGGTACTGTCAGCGGCAAGGAAATCTGGCAGGGCCCGGCCGCAGTGGACAACCTGTCACCAGGACTGATTGCGCGACTGGACGTACCGGCAAAGCTGTTGTCGGTGGATGACTACGTGATCACGTTGTTCGAGGTGTCCGAAGGAGGTGTTGAACAGGAACGCGCGCGGTATTTCATGAGCGTGCGAGCCCGGTAAACGAGCGTCAGAACACTCGCTGAGAAATTGCCATGTGGAACATTCGGGGAGTTCGAAAGACAGCTCCCGGCCCGACCCTCGTCCTGTGCGGGGCCGCCTGCGCTCTGGCCCAACTCTGCGCCGTCGAAGCCTTCGCGCAGCGTGCCGACTCACAAGCGCTGGCGCCGGGGCCGCGGGTCGAGCGCGAGCTTTCCGGCGGACAATCGCATGAGTATCGGATTGCGCTCGAAGCGGACCAATTCACCGTCATCACGACCACTCGGCACAGTATCGACGTCGTCGTCACGATCGCGGACCCTGACGGCCAGAGCATCCTCAACATCAGATCGAACGAGGGTTCGATCGCCGCGCAGACAACCGGCGAGTACCTGTTGCGGGTTCAACCGCGGGACAGCGATGCACCGCCCGGTCGTTACGCCATCAGAGTGGAGCCACCGCGTCACACGAGCCAGCAGGACAGCGTGCGTGCCTCGGCCGACACAATCGTTGGCGAGGGTGATCTTCTTCTGACCCAAGCGGGCGCAGCGGGTATCCGGAACGCGATCGAGCGCTACACGCTGGCGCTGGCGCGCTTTCGGGAAGCGCACTACCGACCGGGCGAGGCGCGCACCTTGTTGTCGATCGGCGACAGCATGCGCGGCCTGCCCGAGGAGGCGCGGTCGGCATCGGACTATCTGAATCAGGCTCTCGAGCTCGCACGAGCGATTGGCGATCGCTCTCGTGAAGCGGGCGCCCTCCTGTCGCTTGGCAGCATCTATCGCAGCCTGGCGGAATCAGGCAAAGCACTGGACGCCTTAGGGCAGGCGTTGACGTTGTACGACGCGCTCGGCGATGAGCGTGCCAAGGCGGCAGTGCTCACCAACCTCGGCGCCCTGGCGGACGGCCGTGGCGACGACCGGCAAGCCATAGAGTACTTCGACGAAGCGCTCGCGCTGTCGAGTTCGGTCAACGATCGGGCGCAAACCGCCACCACACGCAACTCGCTCGGAATCGCACAACAGCGTATCGGCGACCTTCCAGCGGCGCTGCACACCTACGACCTTGCGTTACCGCTCGCTCGCGCCATCGGCAATCGCCCTCTCGAGAGCATGATTGTCTACAACACTGGAGTCGTCCACAAAGAGCTTGGCGACTACCGGAGGGCGCTGGACTTCTACGGCCAGTCGCTCGAGCAGTTTCGCAGGCTGGGAAACGCCTACCGGGAGGCGCAGGTGCTCAACGCCGTCGGCAATGTTCACCGCGCGATGGGCCAGAGCGAACGGGCGCTGGAGTACTACGACGAGGCGCTCCCGATTTTCCAACGTCTCGCGTACCGCGCCGACGAAGCCGCCGCACTCAACAACCGGGGCGCGGCCTACTCGGAGATTGGCGAGTATCGCAAGGCGCTCGAACAGCACCTGCGGTCGCACGAAATCAGAAGCGGCCTCGGCGATACACAAGGCGACGCGTCGGCGCTCAACCGCGTCGGCGCCGCCTGGCACAAGCTCGGCGAGATGGACATGGCGGTCGAGTCTCTGGCAGCGGCGCTGGAGATCCGTCGCCGATTCAACGATCCGATCAGCGAGGCCGAAACTCTCGCGAACCTCGCAGCGGTGGAACGCGATCGCGGCAACCTCGAAACCGCGAAGGTGAGAATCGAGGCGGCGCTCAAGCTCACTGAGTCGGTGCGTGCCAGGATTCGCAGCGCTGACTTGAGGGCGTCGTACATTGCCCGTGTGCAGGAGAGCTACGAGTCCTATGTCGACATCCTGATGCGTCTGCATCAGCAAGCACCTTTCGCCGGATATGACGCCGCCGCGCTGCAGACCGCAGAGCGTTCCCGTGCCCGGGTCCTTCTGGAATCCCTGGGGGAGGCGCGCGCGGACATCCATGAGGGCGTCGACCCGCAGCTGCTTTCGCGCGAACGAGCGCTTCAAGCCCAGCTCGACGCCGCCTCGGCGCGGCTCTCGCGATCCCTCAGCAGCCGGGCGCAGGAAGACGAGTCAGTGGAGGCTCGAAAGGAGCTGGATGCCCTCACCACAGGCCTTCGTGACGTCGAGGCGCAACTCCGGTCGTCCAGCCCCCGTTACGCCGCACTCACGCAGCCTGAACCGTTGACGGTCGCGCAAATTCAAGAAGATGTACTCGACAACGACACTGTGCTGCTGGAATTCGCACTCGGCGCCGATCGCAGCTGGTTGTGGGCGGTGACCCAGCAGACGATGATGAGCGTTCCGTTGGCGCGACGGTCGGAGATCGAGGCGGCAGCGCGCGACTTCTACGATGTGGTGACGGCCCGACAGCCGCGACCGGGAGAGGTGTCGAACGGCGTTGCCCGGCGGGTTGCGATCGCGGATCAGCGGGTAGGTGAGCGGGCCACGATGCTGACCGACCTGCTCTTCAGCGGCATCGCCGAGCAGCTCCGGGGGCCATGGCGCGGCAAGCGCCTGGTGATTGTGGCCAGCGGCGCACTTGAATACCTGCCGTTTGCGGCGCTGCCGCTCCCGCCGATCGGCGCCGGTGCCAAGGCAGCGCGCGCCGCTGTTCCGTTGATCGCGCGGCACCAGGTCGTCGAGGCGGCGTCTGCATCGGTGCTGGCGACGCTTCGTCGCGAAACGGCCGGAAGGACCCGGCCATTGCGCGTGGTGGCCGTCCTCGCCGATCCGGTCTTCGAGGCCGGCGATCCGCGTGTCGCGCAGAGCCGCACTCTGCGCGATCCGAACGTGACACGCGCTGTCACTCGATCCGGCGGCGTCGAGGACCTGTCTTATGCGGCGACCCGCGCGGTACAACGAATCGGCGACATCCGCGGCCGCGCAGGGCTCGCTCGTCTGCCGTTCTCACGAGACGAGGCGACGGCAATTGCCGCCCTGTCGCGACCGAAGGACACGCTCAGTGCCACCGATTTCGCGGCCAATCGCGGCGCGGCGCTCGGTGCCGCGCTTGCAGATTACCGTATCGTGCACTTTGCAACCCACGGCCTCATCGATTCTGAGCGTCCCGAGCTGTCAGGCCTGGTCCTGTCGCTGGTCACCGCCCGAGGCGCACCGCAGGACGGGTTCCTGCGGCTGTACGACATCTTCAACATGCGCCTCAACGCGGACCTCGTCGTTCTGAGCGCGTGCCAGACGGCGCTCGGCAAGGAAATCAAGGGCGAGGGACTGGTCGGCCTGACACGCGCCTTCATGTACGCCGGAGCGCCGCGCGTCGTTGCGAGTCTGTGGCAGGTCAGCGATCTGGCCACGGCGGAGTTGATGAAGCGGTTCTATGCTGGGATGTTCAAGCGCGGGCTGACTGCGGCGGCGGCACTGCGCGCCGCTCAGCTCGAGATGTCGGCCGACCCGCGGTGGGCGCCGCCGTACTTCTGGGCAGGGTTTGTCCTTCAGGGCGATTGGAGATAGCACCTACAGCGTGGGCAACCGCGCTGTTCGAATGGTTGCGAGCCCCCGCAACCAAAACATACTCTGATCAACTATGAAAGCGCCGTCGTGGTTGTCGCTGTTGTCGCCACTGCCTGACAACGCAGTCGTTGAGCAGAAGCCGGTTGCATCAGCCGATCAGTTGGCCAACAACAGCGCCGGTCCGATCGCTGGCTGGCAGAGCGTCACTGTCCATCTGTCTGAACCTGCCTGCGGTCTGCGCCACGTACTCATCACGCTCGACGAGCGCGGGGATCTGCTCGCCGGCAGCGACCACGTGATGTTCGTGCGCGACACCACGCCAGACGGCCTCGAGGCGACGCTCACCGATCACGAAAGCATCGGCGGGCGATTTGAAAAAGACGGTTCGTTCCGCGGCACGCATTGGAAGACGACACTCGAAAGCAGCGTTGCCGACGAGGAGAGCAGCATCACGCGGAGTGCCGAGCACCGCCCGCCAACAGGCGTAGAGATTGCAGCGCTGAGACGCATCATCGATGATGTGTTAAAGAGACGGCGATGAAGACGGTTCTGGATCATTTCCTTGCCATTCTCCGACTGCCTGACGAAAATCGGCTGCGGACAACCCACTTATCCGCGCTGTCCAGAAATTCGGGAGGTCGGGAACAAAGGTACTTGCGACGGGCTGGTTACTATGCCCTTCCTCCTCGTCATGGCGTTGCTGATGACGGAAACCCAAGGGGATGAGACCCTTTTCGACCGGTTCTCTCTCTCTCTGCTCGACAAGCCCTGTTTTTCACGAGAGCGTCCGTTCAAGGCGATGCGATCGAGTTGCGGCATCTCGCGAGCGGACTTGCGCAAGGCGGAAACGACCTGACCAAGGAGTTGCTTGCAGGTAAGAGTCTGGAGTTGCCCGAGGCTCAGGGCCTGGACCGCGAAGTGCCCTTCAGTCGAGAAGTTGCTCGCGCCCTGCGGAATGCGATCGAGGAGGCCGATAGGCTGGGCCATCGCTCCGTCGCCTCGGAACACCTGTTGCTGGGCCTCCTGCGTGAGGGGTTCGCGATCGATGGCCTGAAACTGGACCAGGTGCGCCAGGTCGTCCGAGACCGCTCCCGCCCCGAGCCGCTCGAACCGCCGGGAACACTCGCGCGACCAGGGCAGCGTTGAAGGGCCCACCGAAGAAGCGTCGTTAGGACACCCGGGCTTACCAGCGCTCCAACTGACGGCGATGCCGCAGCACGTGGCAAACCGCATGTTCGAGGATCATTTCCGGATCGTATCGCGGACCCCAGCGCACCGTGAACGACAGCGCCTGAATGTCGTCATCAGTTGCCTTCAGCAGCGGCTCGACGGTCTCCTCGGTCAACACGATTCCTTCAGTTAACAACCCCCTG
Organism: uncultured Acidobacteriota bacterium; assembly: GCA_963825245.1. Lineage (GTDB taxonomy): Bacteria > Acidobacteriota > Vicinamibacteria > Vicinamibacterales > CAVVIG01 > CAVREM01. The sequence continues at coordinate 139,546 of CAWGSJ010000001.1, read as the reverse complement.
ACATCACGCGGGGAGTGCAGCCGCGGCGGATCAGCCTCGTATCGGTCCACGAAATCGACGCCGCGGGCCTTGCGGATGTAGTGCGCGTATCGATGTGCCGCGCCAATCACGTGCAGGCAAATCGCACGGGGCGAAACCGTGTTCGGATCGTTCGACGGCCGCTCGGCGTCGAACCGGGCGAGATCGAAGCCTTCGACAACGCGGCAGAAGTCCTCTGCCGCACGCGCGTACTCGTCCATCAGCGCGCCGAACGGGCCGGACAGACCCGGATGACGGATGAACGTGGTCGTCATAGCCATTGAACCGCCAGGGCCGACGATGATACCGCCATCGGCCCTCCGATCGTGGTGTATCGTTCGCGTCGATGCCGAGAATCATTCGCGCCAACGATGCCTATGGCCACGAGCTGTCGGCCTACCTGACCGAAGGCCTTTCCAATGAAATTGCCGAACGCGACGATGGCTTCATCACCGCGAGTGATTGGCCAAAACGCTATTTCGAGGATTTCAACGCCTGGGCAGGCCACGAAAAGCAAGCCATGCGATTCGTGCTGGGCTCCCGTGCCCTTGATGTCGGCTGTGGCGCTGGCCGCGTGTCGCTTTACCTTCAGCGCAAGGGCCTGAACGTCACGGCCATCGACAATTCACCGCTGGCGATCAGGCTTTGCCGCAGGCGTGGCGTGAAGGATGCGCGGGTGCTTGCCATCGAACAGATCGATCGCCTTGCTGCCAGACTCCTTCGATACCGTTGCCATGTTCGGCAACAACTTTGGACTGTTTGGGAACTTCAAGAAAGCCAAGCGACTCCTTCGACTGCTTCATCACCTCACGACTCCAAAGGCGGTGATTCTGGCTGGATCGCTGAATCCCTACCAGACGCGACTCGCCGCACACCTGCGCTATCAGCGCCGCAATCGTCAGCGGGGCCGGATGGGCGGGCAGATTCGGCTTCGGATACGATTTCGCGACATCAAGGGGCCGTGGTTCGATTACCTGCTCGTCTCGCCAACGGAGATGAAGGACGCTCTCGTGGGGACCGGCTGGCGGCTGCGAAAGATACTCCGAGGTGATGGGCCGGTCTACGTCGCCATTATCACAAGAGACGCTCAGGATTCTTCTTGCCTTTACTATTAATTCTCGTATATTGACCAAATGCGCCGCCGCGACTACCTCGGGAGCTTCGAGCTGATGGTCCTGCTCACGGTCATGCACCTCGGGGACGACGCCTACGGGGTACCGATCAGCGAGGAACTGGAGGCCGAAACCGGCCACGAAGTCGCCGTCGCCAGCGTCTACGCGGCCCTCCAGCGCCTGGAGGACAAGGGTCTCATCAACTCCCGGTTTGGCGATCCCACGCCCGAACGTGGGGGCAGGGCCAAGAAGTTCTTCAAGGTCACCGGGAAGGGCCTTCGCGAGGCCCGCAATACCCACCGCGCCCTCACACGCCTTTGGCGCAACATCCCCCAACTGGAGGGAGGAACGACATGAAGCGTCCCGGTCCGGCCATCTGGTTCTTGAAGCACCTGGGCGTCGACGATCCGGTCATCGGTGATCTGCTCGAGCAGCATGAATCCGGCCGCTCATCATGGTGGCTTTGGCGGCAGGTGCTCATGGCCACCTTCGGTCTCGCGAAGACGCACGCATTGCTGACCGCTGGAACGGCGGCGCTTGGATGGGCCGTGCTGTGGGTATTTTTCGGATTCCTGCTGGTGCCGTTCGCGCAGCTCGATGGCTATGTGACCGCGAAAGGCCTTGCGGAGCCGTATTCGGCGGGCTGGTGGCTCCGCAGCATGGTGATGTGGATCGTCGTCGGATTCCCATTTTTGGCGAGCGGCTGGATCGTCGCGAAACTCGCGTGGCGAACGCCGTTTCTTCCCGTCCTGACATTCGCCGTGTCGGTGAGCACGGTGGTTCTGATTGCGTTGATCCTTGATTCTGATCCGGGGCAGATCCTCGACCTGCGCATGTGGTTGACCGTCCCGTTATTCCTGGTGGTGGCCCCGGCATCAACGATTGCGGTGGGCGGGCTTCTCGCGGCTACTCGCGGAGCGCCGCGAGCTTGAGCACAGACAGGTGATGGAGACGCGAATGCCACCACTCGGCCGTGCCTCTTGATCACGAACTGGACGACGCTACCCCGATAGCCGCTCTGACTCGTCTACTTCACACACGTGAAGTTCGCGGCATCATTCGGATCGCCCGTCCCCTTGTATCGCGCCACGGACGGATAGAGACACACTGGACGAGTGTGCTGAACGGTTCTCGTCGTCGCCTCATTGTCGGTGTACTTCGTGCCGATGAATTGCGCCGGCGGCACACCGCGTTCGACCCACTGCTCCAGCGCGGTCACGAGATCGTGCGCGGTATCGCGCACCGGCGGGAGCTGCTGCCCCACCCCGCCGAAGCTCAACGCGCCGATCCCGCCGCTGCAGTGCGCCATGCCCGGCACCATGAACAGCCGGTAGAAATCCTGCGTCTTCTCGATGCCACCGTTCGCCTTCGCCACCTGCTCGTAGTACTGCGGACTATAGGCCGGCTGCAGCGTCTGATCGTTCCAGCCGTGATACTGGATGATCTTGACGCCGCGCCGGATCGCGCCGGCGTAGTCGGTGGACGTCGCGTTGCCGAGTTGTCCGACCGTCTGATCGGTGTGCGCCATATCGCTGTCGAAGTTGAACGTCCGCAGATCCCACTCCGGATTCCGATACACGAGGTTCGAGAAGTAGACGAGCAGACCGGAGGCGGCCGTCGTCGGCCGGACCATCCCCGTCCACCCGGCTTCCGAACCGCGCGCGAAGCCCGGAAAGATCGACTCGCCGGTCCGCGGATTCTTTGGACCGTCGTAGATCTTCTGAAGCGCTGCCACCTGCGGCGGCGTGAGGCAGGTGTTGTCGTCCGCACCTTTGCACGTCAACGACCGCGGATCGAAATTGCAGCGTGACGGATCGGCGATGACGCCGTCGGCCAGACCGTCCTTCTTGTCACAGGCAGCGACCGCAGCGGCGGCAATCGCCGGCAGCTTCTCCGCGGGAATCCTCGCGCCGGGCGCGGCGAGTGCCTGGGCGTCCCACAGGAAACCCGCGTTTGAATGCGACTGGAAATTCCAGGGCGCGCCGATGATCAGCCCGTCGAAATCGTCCGGATAGCGCTGCGCCTCGATAAGACCCTGCCGCCCGCCGTTCGAGCACGAGCTGAAGTACGAACGCGACGCCGGCTGGCCGTAGTACGCCGCGACGATTGCCTTGGCGGCGAGCGTCGTCACATGCTTCGCCCGGTAAAGATAATCGGCCGCTTTCTCTGGATGACCGATCGCCCACCACTGGTCAGCGGACAGGTGTCCAGTGTCAGTGGATGCGGTGGCGAAACCGCGCCGCAGGATTTCATCCATCGCGCCGTCGTTGCCGTTTCGCTGGTAGTTCAATTGACCGGCGAAGCCGCCTTCGCCGGTGGACAGGAACTTGCGGTTCCACGCCGCCGGCTCCGGCAGCCAGACCTCGAACCGGATGTCTGAATCGGCGGACGGCTTGCTGACGCCCTGCACGCGGCAGAACGGCGGCAGGTTCCTAACGGTGACGGTGTCCGTGATGCGGAGCTCGCTGGATGCCTCGAGGCTGGCGGAGACGATGGAGGCTCCGTTGTCGAAGGTCCGCCCTGCGAGTGCTAAGCACGCGGACGCTTGTCCGGAAGCCGGCGCGCTCCGCTGTGGATCTTGTGCCGCAACGCCAACGACGGCTGCCGAGGCCCCGAGCAACCCCGCCACCGCCAGGCCGAACAACGGTCGTGCGCTCATCTCAATCCTCCTTGCGAATCCGGCCGAAGCCGGATTCCACGACGCATTGGCGTCGTCGATCTCCCAGTGGATATTACGCCTGACGGAACGATCGGTACGGAAATATGACCTTCTCTTCTCTCGAGTTCAGGCGAGCGCGTTGGCCGCCCGGCTGTCGATCGCCGGAAAGATCGTGTCGGCGGGCAACTCGATGAGGAATACGTCGCGCAGCAGTGGCAGGAGCTCGACGCGGGCGATTTCGCGCGTGCGGGTACCTGACGCGCGGATTTCCGAGTAGGCCGGGTAGCGCAGCACGTAGCGGACGTCCCGCGTGGCGCGTTGCGCCGTCAGCGTCCGGACGAACGGGCTGCTCGGATGCGTACTGGTGAACCAGTTCGCCACCTCGAGATCGATCGTCTGCACAGGATGGGGCAGGAAGGCATACTGGTCGGCCCATGCGCCATCGCGCCGCATCTGCATGACGCGCAGCTCGCCCTCCTCGGCTACCCGATAAGCGAGGCCCGCCGTCGGCGCGGTCGCCTCGCCGGTCATCGCCAGCGGCTCGCACGGCGCTTCGCCGCCGAACCCGACATCGGCCAGCCACGACTGCCCGTCGATCTCCACCGCGATCACCATGTGCGTGCGCGGGAGCACCGCGATAGCGCCGGCGCGGACACGCGCCTCCATCGGGCTCGCGGTGAAACCGATCTCCCGGAGGATCTCGACGAACAGCGTGTTCTGCTCGAAGCAGTAGCCCCCGCGGCGCTGCACGATCAGCTTGTCGCACAGCCGTGCGATGTCGAGGTGGACACCGCGGCCCAGCAGGATGTCGAGGTTCTCGAAGGGGATCGCTTCGATATGCGCCGCCTGCAGGCGGCGTAGGCCGGTCACATCCACAGGACCGGGATTCGTGAGGCCGATACGGTTCAGGTAACCGTCGAGCAGCGGGGTCGCCACGAGCGAAGTCTCTCACAGGCGGCCCAGACAGCTTGGCTGGCGTGGTCGCACGCGGCCAATCGGACGCAGCGCTGACGTAGACGACCAGGCTCGCTCAGCCTCGCGGGAAAAGCTGACAGACTGGCCGTCAGCGCGAGAGCGGGTGTTACTTCGGTGCAGCCTGCGCGGTGACATTGATGCTGGCGGCGTGCTTCATCGTCCCCATGTCGTGATAAGAGACGCTGACGCGATCGCCTACCTTCACGAAGTCCGTCAATACCGACGATTTGCCATCAGCCTTCAGTGCCAGGCTCTTGTGTGTGGCGCCCTTGGCCTGTACCTCGGTGTCCTTGTCGATCGTGAACGTCCAGCTCTCGCTGGTGCCCTTCACGGCCAACGAAGTGTTGGTTACGGTGGAGACAGTACCCTGGGCGTTCATGGTTTTCGTGCCTTGAGCCGAGACTCCCACCCCGATGGCAATGCCGAGAGCCGCCGTCGAGACAAGCGCGAGAAGTCGGGTCATTCAAATCTCCTTCTGGACGGTCGCCCGGCGAACCATTCCGCACGACACGACTGATTCTCAAGCCAATTCCACCTGCCGGACGATCTTTTTCTCACATCAAGTCAGGACCGGCGCCGCGTGTCTTGTTACATCCAGGATGTCCAGGGCTTTCACGTGGTGTCGGTGGCGCTCCGCGTCGAGAAACAGCAGCAGAGCCGCGACGATCAACGACCAGGCGGCCGCGACGAACAAGAGCCCCGAGTATCCGAACCACTGACGGAGCGGACCGAGCAGGGCCGAACCCCCGGACAGGCCCATGTTCGCAATGGCCATGTAGAGCGAGAATTGTGTCGCCCCTACGCGTCTCCAGCAGGCGGCCATCAGAACCGCGAAAAAGGCGATCGTGATGAGCGTGTCGAGAACGAGGTACACGGACACGTAGCCATACATCGTGGCGCGAACCGGCCAAAGCGCCGGCGCGAGTGCCATCGCGCCGGACGCGGTCGCCAGGACGAAGGCGCCGACGATGATGCTGCGCCGGTGTCCGAGGCGATCGATCAAGGCGCCGCCCGCGGCCATCCCGATGACGCCTGCGATGAGGTTGGCGGTAGCCGAGAGCTCGGAGTAGCCGGTGTCTGACCATCCCAGCTCCTGCACCGCCATGACCGGCAACGCGGCATTCAGCAGGCCCCTGAGCAGGTTGTGCACAAAGATCGCGGAAGCACCGACCAGACTGGCAGGCAGGATGAACACGCGGAGCAGGCTCCGCCCGATGTCGTGCCATCCCGCTAGTTGCAGGTGCCGCGCCGTTTCCGAGGCCTGACCGGCGGTCCAGGGCAGGAGGCGCTCGCCCGGCCGTTCGCGCGCGACGATCGGGACCAGCATGACGAGCCCGATCAGCGCGGCATGAGCCAGGAAGGCCGTTTCGACTCCGTAGGCGTCCATCATCCACGCCCCGCCGGCCGTCGCGATGGCGATACCCACCGTCTTGCCGCCCCACATGAAGCCGTTGGCCCGCGCCTGTTCGTGGAGCGGGATGATCTCGATCGCCATGCCGTCGACCGCAACGTCCTGGAACGCCGTGAAGAAGTTGATGGCAAACGCGACGGCGGTCAGCCAACCCAGGTGCTCAAGAGGACTTGGCAGGAGCGCGATGGCCAGCGAGCTGAGCACCATGCCCGCCTGCGCGAGGAGCACCCAGGGCCGTCGCCGGCCCATGGGGAGAAAGCTCCAACGGTCCATGACGGGTCCGTTGAGCAGCTTCAGACTCCAGGGGAGGAGCGTGATGCCGATGAAGGAGCCGATCGCCGCGGCGCTGAAGCCGCGCTCGGCCATGTAGGCCGGGACTGCGATCGCAAGCAGGCCATAGGGCAGGCCCTGGGCAACATACAACGCGGTGAATGCGGTGAGGCGAAGACCGAGATGCTCGGACAGTGCTCGCTCGGATCGGGGTGTGGGGTCGGTCATCTGCGAGCCGCGGGATCTTAACATTGATGAGCTAGCCAGCCATTATGATGTTGCGAGGCATTTCGTGAAGACATCCGTACAACGGCTCGGACTCGGGGTCATTTTGGGAGCGATCGTCCTCGCTGCCGTCCCGGCCTCGGCGCAAGAAGTCTCCCTCGGCTATCAGTGGCAGCGCTTCTCCCTCTCGATCGATGACTCCGGTGACTTCCCTAACGTCGACGAAAGCCTGACCGCTCCGCTTGGTTTCAACTTCGACGTGGCGATTCCGATTCCGGGGAATCTCGATGTCGTTGGCCAGCTCGATTGGTCGCGCTGGAGCGAGTCAGCGGGCATCTTTGGCACGACCATCTCGGCGTCCGCGAACTTCACGACGTTCGGCGGGGGCATTCGCTGGAGCAGCCTCGCAAGTCCGCGTGTGACGCCGTTTGTGCAGGGGCTGTTCGGCGCGACGCGGGTAACGTTCGGGTGTGAGGTGACCGGCTTCGACTGCGACGACTTCCTCGAGGAGTTCTTAGGGCAGGATACCAGCGCCACCGACCTGATGTTTCAGATCGGCGGCGGCGTTGCGATTCCCCTGGGTGGCTGGAGCGTGGTCGGTCAGATCGACTATCGCCGATTTTTCGCCGAAGACGAAAGTATCAGCAGCATTCGTCTCGTGGGTGGGATTCGCCTGGGAACCCGCTGAGATCCGACTACTTCGCGTTGGCGCCACCCACGAGCGTGTCCACCGCGTACAGCGACGTGCGTGCCGTCATGTAGACGGTCCTTCCGGTGGGGCCGCCGAACGCGAGGTTCGCCGCGCTCTCGGGAAGGAGGATGCGCGCGATCCGCTGGCCGGACGAGGCAAAAATCTGCACACCTTCACCGGAGCTCGACCAGACATTCCCGAGCGCATCGCAGCGGATGCCATCAGGGATGCCCTTGTCGAGCGTCGCGAACACCTGACCCTTGAACGGCGCAGAGGTGCTCACGGCGTACGCGCGAATTTCCGGCGGCTTGGCCGAATTCGCGACGTACAGCGTTGCTTCGTCGGGTGACAGGCAGAGCCCGTTCGGACTCGGCATGTCGGTCACGATGGCGGTCATGCTCTTCTTCACCGGATCGAGCCGGTACACGTAGTTCCCGGGCGTCTCCTGCTTCCTCCCCGCCAGGCCGTAGGGGGGATCGGTGAACCAGATCGTGCCGTTACGCGTGACGACCACGTCGTTCGGTGAGCTGAGCTTCTTGTCTTCGAACGAGTCGACGACGGTCGTGATCGTTCCGTCCTTTTCAGTCCGCGAGATCCGCCCCGCGTGCTCCGCGGTGAGCAGACGCCCTTCACGGTCGAGCGTGTTGCCGTTCGCCGAACCACTCGGCGCGCGGAACGTCCGCACCCCGCCCTTGGCGTCCCAGCGCTTCAGCTGGTTGGCAGGGATGTCGCTGAACACGAGGTACCCGCCGCCCGGCTCGGCCACCCACACCGGGCCCTCGATGAACTGCATGTCTCCCGCGAGCTTCCGCACGGCGGCGCCCTTCGGAAACAGCTTCTGGAAAGCGGCCTGATCGACGACCTCGAAGTCTGCAGGCGCCTGGACCAGAACGGCGGAGAGGGTCAGCAGGAGGGCATGGCGAGTCATAACGCGGGCACTCTACCACGCGGGCCTTGGTGCCATCCTCTGAACCTCGCCCGCCTCGCCCTCGTATAATTCCAGACACCCGAGTTTCTCGCCGAGGACCAATGCTGAAGCTGTTTCGCCTGCTTAGGCCCTACCAGGGGTCTATCGCCATCATTCTTGTACTTGCCCTCGCCCAGTCACTGGCCAACCTCTATCTCCCCCGCCTGATGGCGGACATCGTCGACAGGGGGATTGTCAGGAACGACACCGGGGTGATCTGGAGGACCGGCGGCGTGATGCTGCTGATGGCGATCGCCGGCACGCTGGCCGCCGTCGCGGGCGGCTACGTCGCCGCACGCGTGGCGACGGGCTTCGGCCGCATCATCCGGGGCCGCATCTTCGCGCGCGTGTCGCGCCTCTCGGTCCACCAGTTCGAGAACTTCAGCACGGCCTCGCTCATCACGCGGACGACGAACGACACGACGCAGGTGCAGATGGTCACGATCATGCTGCTGAACATGGCCGTCACCGCGCCGATGATGGCGATCGGCGGCGTCATCATGGCGATCTCGCACGACGCAACCCTGGCGTGGGTGCTGATCGCCGTCATCCCGATCGTCGGCCTGATCATGGGCGTGATCATGGGCCGCTCGGTCCCGCTGTTTCAGTCGATGCAGACGAAAATCGACCAGCTCAATCTCGTCCTCGACGAAGCGCTCACCGGCGTGCGCGTGATCCGCGCGTTCGATCGCGGCGAGCACGAACACCGCCGCTTCGACGACGCCAACCGCGACGTCACGAAGACCGCGATCGAGGTCAACCGTATCGTCGCCTTCATGATGCCCGCGATGCTGCTGATGATGAACGCGACCAGCATCGCGATCCTCTGGTTCGGCGCCGGCCGCATCGATGCCGGGACGATGGAGATCGGGACGGTGCTGGCGTCGCTGCAATACGCGATGCAGATCATGTTCTCGGTCTTCATGGTGACGGCAATGTTCATCATGGTTCCGCGCGCGGCAGCATCGGCGACGCGGATCAACGAGGTGCTCGACGTCGAGCCCGACGTATGCGACCCCGCCGCCCACCCGCCCGACGCGGCCCACCCGGGCCACCGGCCCCAGCGCGGCGTCGAGTTCCAGAACGTCAGCTTCCGCTATCCCGGCGCCGAGGAACCTGCGCTCGGCGGTGTCACCTTCACCGCGTCGCCCGGCGAGGTCACCGCGATCATCGGCGGCACCGGCTCCGGCAAATCGACGCTCGCGGGCCTCATCCCCCGCTTTTACGACGCGAACGAAGGGCGCGTCCTCGTGGACGGCGTGGACGTGCGCGACCGGTCGCAGGAGGACCTCCGCGCGCGCATCGGCTACGTCCCGCAGAAGGCGGTGCTGTTCTCCGGCACGATCATCGAGAACATCCGCTACGGCCGCGAGAACGCCACGGAGGACGACGTGCGCCGCGCGATCGAGATCGCGCAGGCCGCGGAGTTCGTGTCACGGATGCCCGATGGCCTCAACACCGCCATCGCGCAGGGCGGCACCAACCTCTCCGGCGGCCAGCAGCAGCGCCTGTCAATCGCGCGGGCCCTCGTGCGCCGGCCCACAATCTACGTCTTCGACGACAGCTTCTCCGCCCTCGACTTCGCCACCGACGCGAAGCTGCGTGCGGCGCTCAAGCAGGAAACCGCCGACGCCACGGTGTTCATCGTCTCGCAGCGCATCGGCACCGTCATGCACGCCGACCGCATCATCGTGTTGGACGACGGGCGCGTCACCGGCATCGGCACGCACACCGAGCTCCTGAAGACGAGCGACGTCTACCGCGAGATCGTCGAGTCGCAAGTGTCGCTGGAGGACGTGGCATGAGCGACGAGCGCGTTCCCCAGCGCCTGCAGCGCCCGCAGCAGGGCATGTTCGGCCGCGGGCCGATGGGCAACATCGGTATGCCGGTCCAGAAGGCGAAGAACTTCACGGGCACGCTCTTCCGCCTGCTCGGCTACCTGCACCCGCATCGCACCGCGCTCATCATCGTGCTCGTCGCCGCCGCCCTCAGCACGGTCTTCAACGTCATCGGCCCGAAGATCATGGGGCAGGCGACGACGACGATTTTCGAGGGGTTCGTACTGAAGGCGCGCGGCGTGCCCGGCGCGCAGATCGACTTCCAGGCGGTCGGCACGATCCTGTTCGAGCTGCTCGCGCTGTACCTCGTCGCGTCGGTCTTCCAGTACGTCCAGCAATACATGATGGCCGGCATCGCGCAGAGCACGGTCTACGCCATGCGCCGCGATGTCGAAGCGAAGTTCGAACGCCTTCCGCTGAAGTTCTTCGACGCGCGCACCCATGGCGAAATCCTCAGCCGCGCCGTCAACGACATGGACAGCGTCGGCGCCACGCTGCAACAGAACCTCACGATGCTGATCACGTCGCTCCTCACCCTGATCGGCATCATCGTCATGATGCTGACGATCAACGTGTGGCTGACGGTCGTGGTGGCTCTCACGCTGCCGCTCAGCATGGTGCTGGTTGGCGCCATCGCGAAGAAGTCGAAGACCCACTTCATGAACCAGCAGAAGGCGCTCGGCGCGCTCAACGGCCATGTGCAGGAGATGTACACCGGCCACACCATCGTGACCGCGTTCGGGCACGAGGCGCGCTCGATGAAGGCGTTCGAGACGCTGAACGATGCCTACTACGGCGCCGCATGGCGCGCGCAGTTCTCGAGCGGCCTGATCATGCCGGTGATGATGTTCGTCGGGAACATCGGCTACGTGGCGGTCGCCGTCGTCGGCGGCTGGTTCGTGACGCGGCAGACCATCACGATCGGCGACGTGCAGGCGTTCATTCAGTACGCGCGGCAGTTCTCGCAGCCGATCATGCAGTTGAGCAGCCTGGCCAACACGATCCAGCTGACGATTGTCTCCGCCGAGCGCGTGTTCGAGCTGCTCGACGAGCCCGAGGAGCCTGCCGACACGCCGGACGCGCAGATCATCGAATCCCCGCGCGGCGACGTGCACTTCGATCGCATCACCTTCAGCTACCAGCCGGACGTCCCGCTGATCGAGGACATGGACATCCACGTCGAGAGCGGGAAGATGATCGCGATCGTCGGCCCCACCGGCGCCGGCAAGACCACGCTCGTCAATCTGCTGATGCGGTTCTACGACGTGACCGGCGGCGCGATCACGGTCGACGGCCACGACATCCGCGATCTGAAGCGCGGACCGCTGCGCCGTATCTTCGGCATGGTGCTGCAGGACACGTGGCTGTTCTCGGGCACGATCCGCGAGAACGTCGCCTACGGGCTCGAGGGCGCGACGGAACAGCAGATCGTCAAGGCGGCAAAGGCGGCGCAGGCGGATCACTTCATCCGGACGCTGCCGGAGAACTACAACACCGTCATCAACTGGGAGGCGAGCAACCTGTCGCAGGGGCAGAAGCAGCTGCTGACGATCGCGCGCGCGTTCCTGGCCGACCCGGCGATCCTCATCCTGGACGAGGCGACGAGCAGCGTCGACACGCGCACCGAAGTGCTGATTCAGAAGGCGATGGCGGAATTGATGAAGGGACGCACGACGTTCGTCATTGCGCATCGCCTCTCCACGATCCGCAACTCGGATCTCATTCTGATGATGGAGCACGGGCGCATCGTCGAGCAGGGGACGCACGAGACGCTGCTGCAGTCTGGCGGGCACTACGCGGCGCTCTATCACAGCCAGTTCGCAACCGACGGCACTGCCCGCGAGCTCGAGCCCGCCGCGTCGTAGGCGCGGCAAGCGGTGACGACTGCGCTTGCGTCACCGTCAATCCTTTGGCTTGAGATCGATTCGCTCTGCGCGTACGGGGCCCTGGGATTGCCGATGACCAACGACGAGGACTCGGCGCCCTTCCTCGACGTGCTTACAGTTGCCCGCGCGGTAATCTGTTGATCCATCGGCGGAGATAGACATCCCGTTTATTGCAAAGTTCAGGTTCGGGCACGATCCACGTAGCGACGCAACCCGGCCGTCCACTTCAACAGGCTCCTGGGGCGAGGGTGCCGGGCTCGGTGGCGGTGTCGGGCTCGGTGGCGGTGGCGGTGTCGGGCTCGGTGGCGGTGGCGGGCTTGGTGGGGGCGGGCTCGGTGGGGGCGCCGGGCTCGGTGGCGGCGCCGGATTAGGTTGGGGGGCCGGGCTCGGCGGCGGTGGCGGTGAAGGCACCGGACTCGGCGGCGGGAGCGGCGAGGGAGCTGGAGAACTGACTGCCTGCTGCGTCACGATGATCGTCTGGTCGGCAATCACGACGGACCCCTGACGGGCGGGGCCGCTGTTTGCCGCGAACCAGAGACCCACCACACCCGTGCCGCTCGCCGACGCGCCACTGGTCACACTGATCCACGACTCGAGCGCGCGAGCGGACCACGCGCAGTCCGACATCGCCGTCACCGCGATCCGCGCAACGGCGCCGCCGGCGTCGACATCGACACGCGTATTGTCGAGATGGAACGTGCATGGGGCGCCGTCCTGCGCCAGTTCGAGGCGCGTCGACTCGATAGCCAACGTGCCACGGCGGGCGTTCGGGGTGTCGTTCGCCGTGACCCTGAAGGGAAGACTCGCCTCGCCTTGGCCGCTTGACCGTTCAAGCACAAGCCAAGAAGCGTCGGAACTCATCGTCCAGCTGCAGTCACGCGTGCCGGTGACCGCGATACTGCCAGAGCCGCCGGTGTATGGGAAAGCGCGGGGGGATGTGCTTGCAGACACCTCGCACTTCGTCGCACTCGGCGCCGTCGTCGAAGTGGATGCGGACGTGCAGCCCGTGACGAAAAGGACGAGGCCGGCGAACGCTGCGGTGCCAGATCGCACGCTGCGCCAGTCGCAAACGGCCTGCCAGTCACAACGACGTCACAGTCAGGATGTGGGTTGTTCGCGCTGACGTCGGTCCGTTTCGCCGCCTGGGTCGAAAGTCGTCTCAGAAGTGTGTCGGCCCTACGTGTGGACGGAGCCTGACTCCGACAGGGCGGGCAGCGTAACGCGTCACTTGCAACGCCCTGGCAATTTCCCAACCAAGTAACGGGATTTCGGCAGGCGTGCCTCTTGCGCTCTGGATTCGATTCTGCGCTGAAGCTTTCGAGCTACAAGAGCGAGCTACGTCTAGAAGCCCAAGGAGAACGGAGGGAGAATGATGCGATGCATGATGGCACGCAGAGGAGCCGCACTTTCTCTGCTCGCGGTTGCCGTGGTTGGCCAGTTGTCCCTGAGCCTCCTGGGTGAAAGCCACACGTCGCTGGCCCAGACAAGCATCAGCGACACCGTCGTTTCTGGATCGAGCGGGCCGGCCGGCAGCATGGGCGGTATCGCCCTCAACCAGGCCGACACTTTCGGCAGCCGGGTTTACGGCGTGTCCACCACGGACGGGAAGGTCTTCGTCCTGGACACTGCGACAGGGCAGACGCTCAGCGCCTGGGGAATTGAAAAAGGCATCCTGACGCCAGACGACCTGGTCGTCTCCTCCAACGGCACCATCTACTACACGGACACGCTTGGCGGCTTCGTCGGCAGGATCGTCCCAGACCCGGACCCCGCGCCTCCGGACAACACCGTGATGACCCGCCTCAACAACCAGACACAGCCGCTCTTCCTGGTGAACTCGATCGCGCTCTCCGACGATGAGACGCACCTCTACGCGGGGGTCTGCTTTTTCGAGGGTGTGCCGAACGTCATCTACGACTTCAACCTGACCACGTTCCCACCCACCGTTACTCCAATCGGCGATCAGAACAACGTTCCCATCACGTTCGGCGCGGGCTGCTCGCTGAACGGAATGGACTACCGGGCGGGCTACCTGTACGGCCCGCAGATCGTGACCGGCGACATCTTCCGCGTGGGGCCGCTCGACACACCGGGGCTGGCACCGGGTAAGACGCTTGTGTCTGCAGGCGCGGCCAACCCCGGCCAGTGCCCCAGGCAGAGAAGGACCCTGGTCAATCCATCGTCCGCGAAGCTCGACTCGGCCGGGCGCCTGTACGTGATCGACGCCGCAACCAGCCAGCTGAGCGTTATCGATAATCCGGCGGGAATTTGTCAGACCCCAAAGAAGGTTCTCTCGCTGCCTGGCCCGGGGGCGGTGAGCGGTCTGGCTGTCGACAGAAACAACGGCACGCGTGTCTTTGCCAGCAGTGCCGCCGACGGCTACATCGTTCAGGTGTCGCCGGAAGACCAGGAAGTGCAAGGCTATGTGAAGACGAGCGGCCTCGTGTTGCCGCTGGGCCTCACGGCGACAGTTGGCAATCGGATCTTCCTGGGCGACTACAGCACGCTGAGGGTGGTGGACACGCGGCGCAACCGCGTGAGGGAGTCCGTCACGCAGACCATCACGGGCTTCGTGGATGGCACCGGGGTGGCCGCGCCGTTCACGGTGGCTCCGTTCGGCCAGCACCTGGTCCTCAGCGACTGGATCGATCGGCTCATCCAGGTTTACGACCCGGTGAACCACGTTGCGCTCGCCAACATCAACACGCGGTCTCTGGGGTTCGGCTCGCCGCTCAACGCGATCGAGTATCGGAGCGAAACCGGAGACCCGCCAAGCATCCTGGCCGCGCACTACGTGCCGCCGACAGCGTCCACCCCTAACCCGACCGCCCGGCTCGTCAAGTACTCGGGGCCAGGATTCGCCACGAGAACGGTTTTGGGCGGACCCTCCGTATTCAAGCAATTCACCGGGCTGGCGACCGACGGCACCGGCTACTGGGTCGCCGACGCCTTGGGCGGTGCGATTCATCGATTTGACGATGAGGGGCTTGGACCCGTCGTTGCGAATGGTCTCAGCAACCCCCGGGGCCTGGCGGCGTACAACGGCCACCTGTACGTCATCGAAGTGGGCAGTTTCTTCAGTCCGGTTCAACAGTTGACGTCTATCGATCTGTCGACGGGCATCAAGACGGTCATCGAGGCCAATATCCAGGCACGGCCCGCGAGCCTGGCTGTTGGAGACAACTTGGTGCCCGGCGTCGCCGTGGACCCCGAGACCGGTGACCTCTACTACAGCGCCGCGGGTGATCGAACATTGCGGCGCATCCCGAGGGGCATCGTCAGTGCCCTCGAGACTGCGACGACGCCCTGAATATTCTCGTGTATTACGTCTACATCGTCCGATGTGCCGATGGCAGCCTCTACACGGGCTTCGCTCGCGACCCAGAAGAACGCGTGGCCGTTCACAACGCGGGCCGCGGTGCGAAGTACACCTTCTCCCGTCGGCCGGTGGCCCTTGTCTATCGGGAGGCCGTCGAGTCACTGAGTGATGCGTTGAAGCGCGAGTCTCAGATCAAGAGCTGGAGTCGGGCCAGGAAGGACGCGCTCATCTCGGAGTATCCTCCTTGATCGCGCTGTGACAATCAGGAAGGTGCCCACTCCATTGACTTTTGCCGTCGCCTCACTCAAGGACCGCCGATTCGCCGGCTGGCTGCTGTTCGTGTCGCTGGCCATCCACGCACCGATTACACTCGCCGCGATCTTCTACAGCAAACTGCCCAATTCCGACTTCGACAACTACTACGACATCGGCACCAGGCCGGGGCGCCCTTACGTGGACTTTCCGGTCGAGTTTCCCCTGGCGACTGCGCAGACATTCCGCACGCTCGCTCCTCTCGCCGGCGATCGCGATCGGTTTGGCGTCAACCTCGTCATCATCAGCGCCGCCGCCGACCTGGCGATCGCTGGCGCGCTCGTGTGGGCCTGGGGAATCGAGGCAGCGGCCTGCTACGCGTTCGTCATGATCCCGCTCCTCGACTTGTTTCTCCTCCGGAGCGACCTCTGGTCCACCGCTTTCGCCACGGCGGCCGCAGCTGCATGGCGCCGTGAACGCCGCGCGTTCGCCGCGATTGGATTCGGCGTGGGCGCCGCCTTCAAGCTGTGGCCGCTGACGTTTCTCCCGCTCCTGCTCGTGCCGTCGAAGGCAAGCCGGCGCGCGGTGCCGATCGCCCTCGCCATCGCGACCGGCATCGCGATCCTCGGGGCATGGTTATGGGTGGCCGGGCCGCGGGGCCTCTATCAGGTGCTGACGTTTCGCGGCGCGCAGGGCTGGGAGATCGAAAGCACGGTCGGGGCGGTGTGGATGTTGATCGACCGGAGCTCGATGCGGGTCGAAACCGGCGCCTGGCGGATCGGCACGACGAGCGGCCCGATCTCGGTACTGCTCTTCGTCCTGGGAGCGATTCCGTGCATGTGGATGATCTGGCGCGGCGCGCGGACCGGCCATCTGGGCGCCGGGTGGTCCGGCGGCATCAGCGCGCTCCTGGTGACGTCGGCGCTCCTGTCGCCGCAGTACGCGTGCTGGCTGACACCAGCGAGCGGAATCGCGTGGGCCGAAGGGGATAAGCGCGCCGCCTTCCTCACGGGATTTGCGGTATTCATGACCAATCTCGAGTGGAAATCGTTCGGCCCTCTGTTACGCGGCGAAGCGAGTGGCCTCGCGCTGGTGCTGGCGCGCAACCTGCTGCTCGCCTTCATCGTCTTTGACGTCGCGCGGATGGTCGCCCGTGCGCCTCTGACGACGGAGCTCGCGGCCTCTCGCGCCCGGGCGTAGTTCCAGGCAGCCTGGCTATCTCAAGACGGGCGCTCGTGACGGCCCTCCTGACGCCCCGATTTCAATCGCGATCTCTCGCCATCTGCCACGGCGGAAACGCAGAACGCTGAGTGCTCCCCGTGTGAAATGGCCAATCACGATCGCCAGCCAGATGTCCGACGCCTGGAGCCCGCGCGTCGACTGAAGAGCGGCGCAGAGTCCGACGGGCACGATCACCTGCGAGGCGAGCGAGATGTAGAACGGACCCTTCGTATCGCCGGTGCCCTGTAACCCGCCGGTGTAGGTCAGCGCGACGGTCACGAACAAGCCTGAGAGCGCAAGGTACGCCAGCAGCTGCCGGCCAAGCGCTGCCACCTGCCCCTCGCTCATCCCAAATGGCGCGAGGAGCGCGTACGGCACGGCAAGAAAAAGGAGTCCGATGATTGCCGCGGCACCCAGACCAATGACCGCCGCCACGCGGACGCCGCGGGCGCTCCGGTCGGGGCGGCCGGCCCCAAGGTTCTGTCCCGCCACGGTCGCCGCCGCGCCCATCAGTCCGACGGACGTCCACGTCACGAGCGAAAAGAGCTCCGTGTAGCAGACGGCGTACACGGCCTGCGCCTCGGCACTCTCGGGCAGCGAGCCGATGAACCGCAGCATCAGGAGACCGCCCACATTCATCACGATGCCCTGGAATCCCGCCGGCAGGCCGAACTGGAAGAGCGACCGGATGATGTCCCAATCGGGCCGGAACGACATCGACCGCGAAAACTGAATCACCAGGCGATTCGAGAACAGGAGCCAGATGAAAATGGCGGCGACGGCCAGGGTCGCGATCGCGGTCCCGATCGCCGCGCCCTTCGTTCCATAGATGGGAATCAGGAGAACGTTCAGCAGCACGTTGAGGACGGTCATCAGGATTCCGAGACGCAACGGCGTCCTGGCGTCGCCAGCGGCGCGCAGCGCGCCGCCGAACATGAAGAACAGCAGCATCCCGATGCTCGACACGAACAGGATCCGGATAAAGGGGACCGCCTCGGCCTGGACCTCCGGTGCTGCGTTGATCATGGCGAGAAGCGTGGGCGCCGCGACGTACCCAAAGGGAGTCAACACGCCGAACGCGAGAAGCAGCGTCACCAGCAGCGCCTGATACACCGAGCGATTCACGCTGTCGGAGTCTCCGCCGCCGGCAAAACGGGCCACGAGCACACTCATACCCGTGAAGACCGAGCTGACGAACACGATCACCAGGATGAAGATCTGCAGGCTGGCGCCGACCGCGGCGTTGCCGACGTGGCCGATGTAGTGCCCAACCATCGCCTGGTCGACGATGCCCTGCAGGCCACCGATCGCGTTCTGCACCATGCTCGGCCAGGCCAGGCGCCACACCGCGCGACTGAGCGGACCCTCGACGATTCGCCGGTCGAAGTTCCTGGCCGAAACGCTTTCGCTCATCTTGAAGCCTGCATCCTCACCGAACGGCAGCGCATTCCTCAATGGATCCGTCAGTCAATAGTATGTAGGCCCGGGCTCATACGAGCGTCGGCCTTCCTACCCCTCCCCCCTTTCCTGCCCTGTAGGGGTAAGATTCCCCATCGCCGTGGCTCCTGGAGAACGACCGTGAAACGCTTCCACCCGACAGTCGTTCTGGTACTGATGGCGGCGTTCGCGGCGATTCTCACGGCCCAGGACCCGTCCCGAGCCGAGTCGAGGGACCGCGTCGATCTCGCGATGGTCGCGAAGATCCGCGCCGAGGCGACCGACGCGGTCCAAGGTCCTGGAGACGTTCAGCTACATCACCAACGTCACCGGCGCGAGGCCGACCGGAAGCCGCGCGCACAAGCAGGCGGCCGACTACGTGCGAACGAAGCTCACCGAGTGGGGCATGGCGAACTCGCACCTCGAGCCCTTCCAGTTCGGCCGCGGCTGGGACCTTGAGAAGTTCTCGCTCGAGCTCACGGCGCCGCGCTACTTCCCGATGTTCGGCTATCCGCAGGCGTGGACGCCGTCGACCGAAAGGCGTGCTCACCGGCGCGCCGATCTATCTCGCGCGACAAGACCGAAGCCGAGATCACGGCGCTCGGCGAGAAGCTGCGCGGCGCGATCGTGCTCGCCTCGCCGCCGCAGACGGTGTTCCAGCTCACCGACCGTCTGCAGCCGGCCGACACCGATCAGCCGGTCCGCATCGGTGGACCCGAACCGCCGACCGAGCGGCAGGCGACGTCAGTCGTACCGGCCAACGCCATGTCGCCGCTGCTCCAGAAGCTCGGAGCCGGTGCGATCCTTCGTCCCGGCGCGGAGCTGCACGGCACGGTCACGGTCGGCGGCAGCCCGCAGACGCCCGACGGCGCCGTGCCGACCGTCATCGTGATGGCGGAGCACTACAACATGATCGTGCGGATGATGCAGGCCGGCGTCGTCGCCGCAGCTGCGGCTCGAGCTCCGCACGTCCTACCAGGACAAGCGATCTCAACAGCTACAACGTGATCGCGGAGATTCCCGGCGAGGATCCGGTGCTGCGAAACGAAGTCGTGATCGTCGGCGCCCACCTCGATTCGCTGCCGGCCGGCGCCGGCGCCACCGACAACGCCGACGGCGTCGTCGCCGTCGTCGAGGCGATGCGCATCCTGAAGGCGTTGGCGCGCGTCCGCGCCGGACGATCCGCGTCGCGATCTGGAGCGGCGAAGAGGTCGGGTTCGTCGGCGGCACGCGCCTACGTGCAGCAGCATCTCGTCGATGCCGCGGCGCGCGACAAGATCGCCGTCTACCTGAACAACGATCCGGGCAGTGGCGCCACCTACGGCTGGTACATGGCCAACAACGCGGCGGCGCGAGCGATTTTCGACTCGCTGGCTCGAGCCGCTGAAGGACCTCGGGCTCAAGCGCAACGTGATGGACAGCAACTTCACGTCGGAAGACGGCGTATTCGACGGCGTCGGCATTCCGGCGTTCACGACGATCATGGACTACACCAACTACGACGCCCGCACGCGCCACACCAACGCGGACTTCTACGAAGCAGTCAGCGAGCAGCGATCTGCAGCAGTCGGCGATCGTGATGGCGGTGTTCGCCTATCAGTCCGCGATGCGCGATCAGGTGATTCCGCGGCGTCCGGCCGGCGTGCCGGCGAGCCCGCGTCCGGCTACCGGCCGCGGCGGCCGCGGTGCTCCAACCGGGCGCGGTGCGGGTCCGGCGCCAGGCCGCTGATCTCTCCCACTTTCAGAATTGCGCAGCACTCGAATGCAACGCGAAGACGCGAAGACTCTTCGAGTCTTCGTGGTTGCATTCCTCCTGCATCGAGTTGAAATCCGTTCGAGTTTTGTTGGCGCCGATCGTCTGAGGAGTTGTCTATGACCGTCCAGTCCCGCCAGTTCGCGAGCTCCAGCAAGTCCTGGGAGGAGCTCTGCGCAGAAGCGTCCGCATTTGCAACCCAGGTCGGACGCGAGAGGCTCATCAACATCTCGGTTGCGGCGTCCGGAGGCACCGACGTGTTCGGCATCGGCGGAACGGGCGTCATCGTGGTCTGGTTTTGGGAGTGAGGCCGGTGCCAGCTACGAATTCTGGTATGCGACTTTCATTCTTGACGGAACCGAGAAGACGCGTTTGTGCAGATGCTGGACACCGTGACGTGAATTGAGTGGCATCTCAATTGCCGACTCCGCCGCTACCTCGCTGTCGAGGCGGGGGGTCCACTATGTCCGACGCTGGCGTGTCGAACCAGGCAAAAGCATCGCTCCGCGCCGTTTCCGAAAACCTCCGGAAGGCGCTCGGCGAGGATCTGGATGCCCTGCGGGCGGCGCTCGACGATCGGGCCAAAGCGCTCGACGCGACCATCGCCCACACCGACACGCTCCTCGATCAGGTCGTTCGAGAAGTCGGTGAGGCCGCCGACGCCGAAGCCGGGCGAGCTGCCAAACAGGCGCGGTCGGAAGCCGAACAGGTTGCGCAACAAACCCTGGACGCCGTCCGACTTCAAGCGCAGGAAGAGCTCGCCGCCCAATGCGCCCGCCTGGAGGCCGCGCGGGCTACGCTCGAAGCGCAGTTGACCGCGGCGCAGGCTCGGCAGGCGGAAACCGCTTCGGCGCTCGCAGATGCGCAGCACGAGATTGAAGCGGCGCGGCGCGCTTGGGCGGACCAGGGTTCCCGGCTCGACGAGGCCCATCGACACATCCGCGAGCTGGAAGAGGAACATGCGCAATGGACCCTCGGCAGGCAGGTCGCGGAAGCGCACCTCGAAGAGGAGCGCCAGCGGAGAAAGACCATCGCCGTGCAGCTCGAAGGCGCCCAGGAAGAACTGCGACTGGCTCGGGCTGAAACGAGGTCGTTTCAACTGGAGGCGCAGCATCTCGGCGAGCGCATTCATCGCCTGCAGACGGCCACCGCGCACCGCGAGTCGAATGCGCAGTTGCCGCTCCAGGGGACGGACGTGCGCGGCGCGATGCTGGACAACCTGCGCAATGCCCTGAACGCTCTCGGCGGGGCCCAGACCGCTGATGCCATCCTGGCAAGCCTGCTGGAGTCGCTGAGCGCGCATTTCGTCACCGTCGCGCTCTTCGTGGTTGGGCCAAGTGGCCTCACGCGGTGGCGCAGCCTTGGCGCCGATCGAGACGAGGGCGCCCAGTTCGCGATCATCCCGCTGTCGAGCGATTTCCTCGCGGCGCGAGCGGTCAGAGATCAGGCCGTGGTCATGGATCAGGCGGTGGCCTGGAATCGGGTCCCGGGTTCAGGCGAGAGGACCGTGCAAGCGGCGGCGGTGCCGGTCATCGCCAATGAGCGCGTGATCGCCGTCGCTTATGTCGAGCACCCGCAGGACCGCCCGGAGCCCGATGTCGCGTTGTTCACGAAGATGGCCGAGGTGTTGACGGACCGCGTGAACCAGCGGCTGCAGCGCGCGCCATCTATCACGAGAGTGCCGCCGGAGCGTTTGCTCGGCCCCGCGGCGGAGACCAACCAGCCAGCAGCGGACAACGAATCGGCTCGTTACGTCCTCGCCCGCCAGGTCCGCCGTGTCCCGATCAACGATGGCGTAACGGTCCTCCTCAACGGTGTGGCGAGTGCGCTCGTCGATCTGTCGACGCTCGGCGCCCAGGTCGTGTCGCCGAGTGCCGTGTATCCGAACCGTTCTGTCCGCATCGTGCTGCCGCGCGATGAAGGCGACCTCTCGTGCAAGGCCCGCATCGTCTGGGCCCGCATCGAGCAGCAGC
The DNA here is from genome assembly GCA_963825245.1 of uncultured Acidobacteriota bacterium. GTDB lineage: Bacteria > Acidobacteriota > Vicinamibacteria > Vicinamibacterales > CAVVIG01 > CAVREM01. The sequence continues at coordinate 117,539 of CAWGSJ010000001.1, read as the reverse complement.
AGGACGAAGCCGCCGTGCGCTACCGGGCCGGCCTCGAATTCACAGAGGCGGACAAGGCGGCGGTTCACACCTTCGTGACGAGGCATGGCGCGGTGCACATGTCTCCGGCTCCTTCCACGATGCACTGATCTTATCCGAGGGGCTTCGCCCCTCGGACTCCCCGACACGCTCTCTCGCGCGCCGCTAGCGCCGGCGCGCTCCGTTCGCGTGGCTCGCTCGCGCGCTTGCTCGCGACGCAGGTCAGCGGGTTTGTGAGATAGCTTCTACGTGCGGCGTTTGCGCCCGAATCACCATTCCGCAATCGAAAGTGCAGCCTTGTCATCCGTGGACACGCGGCGGCGGCGTCAGGTGAGAAACTCCGTGGAAAATCGGCGGTCTGTGGGAATGTAGCTTGCGTATCTGCTGACAGACTCCCCGTTTGCCCGAAAGCCGTTATGAACAGGGTCCTCATCGTCGCCACGGTTGGTTCGATCGCCCTGTTCGGGGCGCCTCTGCGCGCGCAGGTCGAGACGCGAGAGATGCCGTTGCCGCCGCTCACCGAGGCGCCGCCGCCGGCTGCCCACGAGACCCCGGCAGCGGCCGTCGTCGACGCCGCGGATGATTTCGCCGAAGTCCGCGAACAGTACCGCGCCGCCGCCAGCAGCCATGATTCGGCCAGGCTCGCGGGATTATTCGCCGACGATGCCGTCCTTGTCGCCAGCGATCAGGATGTCATCCGCGGGCGGCAGGAGATCGAAAAATACTTCGCCAGTGCGGGTGATCAGCCGCTGCCGGAGGTGACGCTGACCAGTATCAGCGCCGAGAGCCGGAACGGCTTTGGATCCGAGACAGGGCAATTCGAGGAGCGCGTGACGAGCTCCGAAGGAACTGTCACACGAGTTACCGGGGTGTACCTGACGATCTACCGTCGCGATGATGAGGGGCGGTGGCGGGTCGCAATCGCGATTCGCAGCCGTGGCGATCAGCAGCCGCTCGGCCTCTGGTAGCGTCTTACCGCTACAAGGGCGTCCACCTCCGCGCTTCGCGCTACGGTGGACAAGGCGCGATCGGATCCTACTTGTGCGCCGCCTGGGTGGCGGCCTTCTCGGTCGTCGCCTTGTCGGTCTTTGCCTGACGGCCGGTCATCGAAACCTTGCCGCAGAAGTACGCCCCTTCCTGGATCGCGAGCGTCTGGCACGTGAGATCGGCTTCGACCGTTGCACCGTGACGGATTTCGACGCGTTCCTCGACCGCGAGGCTTCCCGAGACTTTCCCGAACACTGTCACCAGCCGCGCCGCGACGTCGGCTTCGATGCAGGCATTCGGACCAATCGTCAGATGATGGTTGCGAACTTCGATGCTGCCCTCGATCCGGCCATCGATCGTCATGTCCTCGGAGCTGATCAGGTCGCCCCTGAACACCACCGACTTGCCCACCCAGGCGACGACACGGCGCTCTTCGGCCTGCCCCTGGGCCGGTTGACTCGATGTCGATGGTGCCGCCTGCGATTGTGTCTGTGGCATGGGCTCGCTCCTGGGTGGTGTTGACTCTCGATTCCACATGTTTGGGACTCCTCAGACCGGGGGCAGCCCATGTTTCGGCCGATCGATGCCCGAGCTTCAGTCAGGCATTGTCATTGCTCAGGCACGTCGAGTGCGTGCGCTGCTGCTGTTTGCTTGTCTCCTTCTGATGACGGGCTGTGACGAGGCTCAGACCTCGCCGACCGCGCCCCTTGACGCAGAATTTACCCTCGCGCCCGGAGAAGGGCGCCGGATCGAAGGCGAATCGGTGACGGTGACGTTCGTCGGCGTGTCTGGTGATTCCAGGTGTCCCGCCGATGCGATTTGCATAACGGGAGGAAGCGCGACGGTGAAGATAACCGTGTCCTCGGGCTTCTCCAGCCAGGGCTACGACTTACTGACCGACGACATGAAGCCGGCGGTCCACGGCGGGCTGACGATTGCGCTCGTGCAGCTGTCGCCCTACCCCCTCAGCACCCGCACAATTGCGCCAAACGAGTACCGCGCCACCCTGAAGGTCAGCCGTTAGCGGCTACCGTTTTTCAGCGGCACGGCCGCTTCGGCGGCGCGCTGCAACTCGGCGCGCCACCAGGATTCCGAGCCGGCGCGCTGCACCTGGTTGATTCCGATGACGATGATGTCTGAGGGATCGATCTTGGTGCCGTCGAGGACCAGCGTCGAGTATTTCACCTCCCGAGGCTCCAGCGTGCGCCGCCCCGGCGCCACCTGCCTCGCCGTCAAGGTCCCGTCCGGCTTGAAGACGAACGCCATGACCGTGAACTGTTCGAGCTCGGCGTCCGTGAGGTTCTCGGCGGCGTAGAGCACAACCGGCGGCCCGTCGGCGGCAGTCAGCACCAGGGCCCGGTTGATCCGGGCAGGCGGTTCGGTGCCTGACACGATCAGGGCCTGACGTTCATCCGCGGCCGCCGGCAGGGCGACGAGGATCGAAAGCAGGAAAGCGAGCATGGAGGAGCGTAACGTACGTGCGCAGTTTTTCACGTCGGACATCAACTCTCCTGTTGACGAGGTGGCGCTCAACCTGCGATTCTATATACCTCCCCGAGGAAACGACCGTAAGAATCATGCGAAAGCTGGCTGTACTCTTGTCTCTTGTGGTTGGGCTGCCTGCCTGGTCGGCTGCCCAGGAGCCCGGACCTGTGTTCAGGTCGGGGGTGGCGATGGTGCCGATCAGCGCGGTCGTCCGCGATTCACGCGGACGGGCCGTCACCACGCTGAAGGCGTCGGACTTCGAGGTGCGCGACAACGGTGAATCGCGGCCGATCCTGTCCTTCCACACCGACAACGCGAGCCCGCTGACGATTGCGGTGCTCGTCGATACGAGCGGCAGCATGCGGCAGGAAACCAAGCTGGCGGCGGCACGCCAGGTGATGTCGGCAATTTCGGCGGAGCTGCGGCCGGGCATCGATGCGGTCGGCCTGTTCGCCTTCGATTCCGCGCTGCGCGAGATGCAGTCCTTCACCGATCGTCCTGCACCACTCAATGCGGCGATCGCGGACGCGGCGCCCTTCGGCGTCACCTCGTTGTACGACGCGATCGCCGAAACAGCGCGTCGCGTGGCCGCGAGGCCCGCCCAGCGCCGCGCGATCGTCGTGCTCACCGACTGCGTCGACACGAGCAGTGCCTTGACGCCCGCCGAGGTGTCGGGCCGCGCCAGCGCCATCGACGTGCCCGTCTACATCGTCGCAACCGTGCCGAAGATCGATCAAGTCGATTACACCGAGCGCTCGTATGCACCGGGTGCGCAGTCGGCCTCCGATGCCCGCCATCTTGCTCTCTGGACCGGTGGAGAGCTGTTCTGGGCGACCAACGACATCGACGCTCTGGCCGCCGGGCGCCTGATCCTGTCGGAGCTGCGCCATCAGTATGTGATCGCCGTCGATTCGGCCGCCGACGCCAACTGGCGCCGGCTCGAAGTCAAGGTACGCGACCGCCGCCTGGTCGTCCGGGCCCGCAGCGGTTACTTCGGCCGCGACAACGCCATCAACGCCGTCCCACAGCAGTAGGGCGGACCTCTTAGGTCCGCCTCCGTGTAGTCCGCCTCCGTGTAGTGCGGACCTTTAGGTCCGCCAGTCGCCGCCGCTCGTTCCCAAAACAATGTGCGGTGCCGGGCCTGTCGAACCCGGCCCTCTCGAGGTAGTAGACAATCTGACACCTATGATGTAGATTGTCTTCTACATGAGGAGCAAGCGAGCCACTCGCGAGGGGACTATCGGACTGCTGCAGGGAACGCTCGACATGATGATCCTCCGAACGCTGGAGCGGGCGCCTCAGCACGGCCATGGGATTGGGCTGGCCATCCGCGCGGGGTCCGAGGAATTCCTCCACATCGAGCGCGGGTCGCTTTATCCGGCATTGCATCGGCTTGAAGAGCAAGGCTGGATTGATGCGCAGTGGAAGATGTCAGAGCACAAGCAACGCGCCAAGTACTATCGCTTGACCCCTGCCGGCAGAAAGCAGCTTCTCCTGGAGGCGTCTCGCTGGGAACGCATGGTGCAGGCCATCGCCCGCGTGATGCGTCCTGCCTAGACTCGCAAGAAACGAAAACGCAGTGGGACTCTGGCGGTTCTTCATGCGGCGTCGAGCCGAGCGCGACCTCGACGATGAGATCCGCTTCGATCTCGCGGAGGAGAGCCGGCGGCTGATCGAGCGTGGTGAGTCCGCAGATTCGGCTCGGGCGTCGGCACGCCGGGATTTTGGGAGCATCACCCGCATAAAGGAAGAGACAAGGGAGGCATGGGGCTGGGCAGGAGCCGAACGCCTCGTGCAGGATCTTCGTTTCGCAGTCCGGACGGTTCGGACGAGCCCCGGCTTCTCTCTTGCCGCAGTACCTGACGCTCACCGTCGGTCTTGGTCTCTGCAGCTTCCTGTTCAATACGCTGGATGCCTTGCTCCTGCGGCCCCTTTCTGGCGTGCGGGAACCGGCGCAACTGGTCGCCACGCAGGGTCCGGTCGCATTTGCCTACTTCGAGAGTTACCGCGGCCTGAGCGATGTTGCCACGGCCACCGCTGCGTACATTGGTCCCGTTCCGTTCAACGTGGCCTTGGAGAACGCCGACGCGGCGCATGCCGAGCGCATCTCCGGACATCTGGTCTCTCTCGAGTATTTTTCGACACTCGGCGCTCGGCCCCTCCTCGGACGCTTTTTCGATCCCGATCTCGAGCGACGCGGTGGTCCGCCGACGGCCGTAGTCAGCGAACGCTTCTGGCGGACCCGGCTGAACGGCGATTCCCACGTCATCGGCCGCGCGGTCTGGATCAACCAGCAGCGGGCCACGATCGTTGGCGTCGCTGAGAAAGACTTCCACGGGCTGTTTCCGATCATGCCAGCCGACATTTTCGTTCCCGTGACCGCCGATCCCGCCGTGGCACCGGAGCTCGCCGGGAACGTCCTGGACAATCACGCTGCACGGGTGTTCCGGGTCTTCCTGCGACTCGCACCCGGCGTGAACATCAGGGCCGCTGAGGCCGCGCTCGACGCGAGGACGCGACAGCTCGACGACACCTACGGCTATCGTCAGCCGAATCAAGAAAGCGTCCCGCGCCGAGTGCGCCTCATCAGAGCCGACAACGTGGCGCCCTATCCGACCGAGCTGCGTGCGCTGGTCGTGGCGTTCTTTGGCGTGATGACAGCGCTGATTCTCACATTCACCTGCGCCAACATGGCTGGCCTCGTGCTCGCGCGCGCAAGCGCGCGGCGTCACGAGCTGGCTCTTCGTCTTGCCCTGGGAACCGGACGCATTCGCATGGTCCGTCAACTGTTGGCCGAAAGCGTGCTGCTGGCCGTCGCCGGCGGCGCCGGCGGCCTCGCCGCGACGTATGGTTTCGTCGAGCTGCTGACTCGCGTCGTGTCGGCATCACCACTCCTCAGATTGGCGGTGCAGCTGACGCCGGATTCCCGCGTCGCGGCAGTGACCTTGCTCGTCTCCGCTGGCGACGGGATCTGCACTCGGCCTGATGCCCGCCCTCGCCGTCACGCGTACCGATCTGGTCAGCGGGCTGAAGGGGCATCCGGGCGCCTCGCTGGCTCGGTATCACCGCTTCGGACTGCGCAATCTCTTCGTGGTCTATCAAGATCACCGCTGCCATGGCCCTCGTCGTGATCATGGGGTTCCTGATCTCGGGCATTCAGTCTGGCGCGAGCAGAGACGCCGGATTTGCAACAGAGGGCCTGTCAGTGCTCTCGCTGGATCTCGTTCGTGACGGCTACTCACTTGATGAGGCCGCCGGAGTTCTTGCCGGCCTGCCCGAACGGCTGACAGAGTCAGACAACGTCGAGGCGGCTGCCTTGATGGACTCGCGACTCTTCCAGCAGTTCGTGCTTCCCGATACGACGGCGTCAATCCCGGCGGACCGCGCGGCCGCGGAAACGATTCAGCGTGTCGCGGTTCAAACCATCGGCCCGGGATTCTTTGCTACGCTCGGCGTGTCCGTACAGCGAGGTGCCGAGTTTTCGAATCGCGATGTTGCACTCCGTTGCCGCGGCGCCGCGCGGCGGTTCCGGCCGTCATCAATCACACGGCCGCGAAGCTCTTCGGCGTCACGATCCTCTGGGAAAGATCTTCCGGCTCGACGAGAAGGTCCTCCAGGTCACGGGGGTCGTGAAGTACGGGTTGCCGCCACCGTTTCGGGTCTCGTCCGACTCCCACGGTCTTCCTTCCCCTGACGGTGCAGGACTCTGCAGGGCCCGCGCCCGCAGGGTGTTGGGGTGGTGGTGCGAACGCGCGAGGGCGACGGCCTCGAGCAAGCGCGGAGGGGGCTGCAATCGCATCGACCCGAACCTGACGATGTTCGATGCACGCACGATAGGGGATCGGATCGACGACTTGTACGCTGGTCGTCCGCTTCACTCAGGCAATTTACGGGGTGGTTGGACTTTTTGCCCTGGTGCTGGCTTCCGTCGGGCTGGCCGGCGTCACCGCTCACGCAGCGATGCGTCGCCGGAAGGAAATCGGCATTCGCATGGCGCTCGGCGCTCGCTCCCTGCAGGTCTTGGGCCTGGTGATGCGCGAGGGAGCGATCATGACAACGCTCGGCGCGTGTATCGGGGTTGCGTTTGCCTATGGTTTGGCCCGGCTGCTGATGGCGATTGACTCGCAGCTTGGCCAAGCGCTCGTCCTCGGCACAGGTAACCCGATGCGGCTGCTGGCCGGGCCAGCCATCCTCATCGCCGTGACCGCTGTCGCCTGCTACCTTCCCGCGCGCCGCTCGGCGCGTCTGAATCCGCTCGTCGCACTCCGAGAGGAGTAGCAAGCGGCGGTATCATTTAGCCGCTGACGTTGCCATCGGTTCATTCCCAACAGTCCCTCGTCGCACTCGCCGCGCTCTGGCCGCGCTGGTCGCGTTCCTGGCGACGCTCTACGCGCTCGTTCCGCCGCTGTGGGGCATCGTCCTCATTGCCGTGCTCGTCTGGTTCGCGCTGCCCGGAGTGTTGCTTGTCAGGCGCCTCTACGGATCGCAGCCCGGATCGACCGCGGCCGCTCTCCTGGCTGGTCCGGCCTGGGGCTACGTCCTGAGCAGCCTCGCACTCCTCGCCCTGTGGGCGGTTGGCACCCGCCATATCGCGCTGCTGATGCTCGCGCCAATCGTCGGAGGCCTCGCGGCGCTGCCGGCGCGGCGTCTGGCCGGCACGCTGACCCTTCCTGCACTTCACGCGATCTGACGCCGGCGCGTGCGCGCTCGTCCTGCTCGTCGTCACGCTCGTCGTCGGTCTTCCCTATGCGCACGTCGGCGAGGACCTGCCCGAGGGGCGCGCGTACCGCGCCTATTTCACCGCCGATTTCGTCTGGGAGGTGGCGGTCGTCGCCGAGCTTGCCAAAGGCGACATGCCGCCGCGGAATCCGTATTACCTGAACGACGACCTTCACTACTACTGGTTGATGCACCTGCTGCCGGCCGTCCAGCACCGCGCGTTCGGCGGCACGCCCTCCGTCGATCAACTCCTCATCGTCAACGCGTTCTGGTCGGCACTGACGTTCGCGGCATTCTGGTATTTTTTCGTCCGCCATTTCGTCAGCAGCCCGTGGGCAGCGGCGATCGGCTGCATCTTTGTCCTTCTCGGGACAAGCCTCGAAGGCATCGATCGAATCTGGGTCTACTGGAACCGCGGCATACCGTTCGAGGCGCTTCGCAACACGAACATCGATGCCATCACGGACTGGAACTACCAGGGCATGAGAGCCGACGGCCTTCATCGTCTGCTCTTCTACCAGCCGCAGCACCAGACCGGGTATCTGCTTGGTCTGTCGGCGGTGCTCGCGCTGTACCAGGCGCGCGATATCGGCCGGCCAGCGCTATTCCTGTTGATCGGCGGCTTGCTGGGCGCATGCATGCTGTTCAGCACGGTGTCGTTCCTCATGCTGACGGGCATGTGCGCGGCCTACGCCGCGTGGCGTATCGTGCGCGGCGGTCAGTGGGGGGCGATCGTCCCGTGCGCGGCGCTGGCGGCTGCTCCGATGGTTGCCGCTCTGCTCGTCACCTACCTGCTCGGGTATGTCGACGCCGGCGGGCAGCTGCTGACGTTCGGCCTCAATCCGAAGTCCACCCATCGTATCGTCTGGATCACGTTCCTGAGCTTTGGTCCCGTCCTCATCGCCGCGATCGTCGGTGTCGTGCTCGCGTTCCGGGAACGGGCGACTCGCGAGGTTCACCCCGCTCTGGTCCGTGCTGGCGCTGTGCGGCGTGTTCTACTTCTTCATCGATCTTCCCGATTCGCCGAACAGCATCGGCTGGCACGCCGCCAAGGTGGGCCTCGTGGGCTTCACACCGCTGGTCGGGTTCGCGCTCCAAGAGGCGTGGCGGCGGCGCGGATGGATTAGGGCGACGATCCTTCCAGCGTTGGCGCTGCTCGGCCTGGCGGGGGTGCCGACGGTGGCGATCGACGTCTACAACAACCAGGATGTGTGGAACCGCGCCGAGGGCCCGGGATTCCGATGGACGGTGCTCGTCACGCCCGGCGAACTCGAGGGCCTCGACTGGATCAAGAACGGCACGTTCAAGAGCGCGCGGGTCCAGGTCGAACCGGTCGAACGCGGCCGCGACACCTGGGCGTACATTCCGGCATTCGCCGAGCGCCGGATGGCCTCCGGCCTGCCGTTGTCGATGATTCCACTCGCCAAGTACGAAAAGGCGAACGAGGAAATCCGCAAGCTGTACCTGTCGACGAGCGCTGATGGGGCGTACGAGGCGGCCGCACGCCACTGCATCGACTACCTCGTGATCGGTCCGCCCGAGCGGAACAAGTATCCGCAGCTCGAGCCGCTGCTCGACGCGCACAAGTCCCAGTTCGTTCCCGCCTTCAAAAACGGCACGCTGACCGTCTACTACGTGCCGCGCGACCGTGGACAGCCCGGGTGCCGGTGACCATCTCTTCCTCGTCCGAAGCGCCGCTCCAGCGGATCGTCGAGGCGTACGACGACCCGATCGTGCGCATCTACTGCACGATCCGGTTCATGATCCTGCGGCTGCGGTTCCTCGACGAGATCGGGCAGTACCTGCCGACGTCCGGCCAGATTCTGGACGTCGGGTGCGGGTTCGGCCTCTTCGCGCTGCACTTCGCGATGCACAGGCCGGGCGTCCGGATTCGCGGCTTCGACCTGAGCGAGCGCCGCGTCAACATGGCACGCCGAGCCGCAGAGCGGCTCGGCGTGAGAAACGTCCAGTTCGACGTCGCCGATGCCGCCGCGTTCCGGTTCGATTCGCCCATTTCGGCGGCGTACATGCTCGACCTCGTCCATCACATCCCCGAGCCGTCGGTCGCACCACTGATCCACACGATTGCCTCCAACCTCGAACCTGGAGGACGCCTGCTCGTCAAGGACATCGAGCCATCGCCTTCCTACAAGCTCGGATTCACGTGGGCGCTCGACAAGCTGATGGACTACAAGGCGCCGGTTCGCTACTGGGCGCCCGAGGAGATCCAGCCGCTCATCGAACGCGCCGGTTTCGTCGTCCACCGGCACCGGATGATCGATTACCTGCCGTATCCGCACATTCTCTACGTGAGTACTCGCCGAGCCTGAAAGGCTCGGCCTACACATGCAGGTAGGCCGACCCTTTTAGGGTCGGCGACGTAGGTCAGGCACATCATCCGGGATAGGATAGGCGGCTGTGTACTATCCGCCTGTGCTCATCATTCATTCCTGGCTTCGCTGGGCGACACTGCTGCTGGCGATCGCTGCGACCGTGAACGCGTTCCGAACCGATTCGGACCTCTCCAGGCCGATGCCGGGCCGCCAGTGGGACACGTTGTTCATGATGGCCCTCGACTTCCAGGTGCTGTTCGGCCTGTTGCTGTACTTCGGCCTCAGCCCGTTCATCATGGAGGCCTCCAAGGACCTCGGCAGCGCGATCCACAACCCCGGCCTCCGCTTCTGGACGATCGACCACATCGCCTGGATGGCTGGCGCCACCATCCTCGTGCGGATCGGCCGCGTGCTGGCGCTGAACGCGACCTCGCCACAGGCCCGTCGCAAGTGGCGCGCGCTCTTCTTCACCCTGACGACCATCACCATCCTCGCGGGGATTCCGTGGCCGGGGCTGACGTGGGGACGGCCGTTGTTTAGATTCTGGTAATTTGGAATTGGGAATTTGGAACTAGGAATGCGTGAAGGGGCGCTCATGCTGAACATAGTGATCGGCGGCGTCACGGCAGCACTGTCAATCCTCTCCCTGGCAATTGGGCTTTCCGCTCAGAACTCCTCCTTCAAGCCCGACACCTCGCGGCCGGTCATCACCCAGGCTGAATACGACCGCTGGCAGAAAGAGATCTCCAACTGGGGACGCTGGGGAAAAGACGATGAGATGGGGGCGCTGAACCTTGTCACCGCGGCGAAACGTCGCGCCGCGGCCGCGCTCGTCAAGGAGGGGCTCACCGTGTCGCTGGCGTCGAATGCGGCCACGCAGAAAGAGCTCGACGTGCCCTGCCCGGCCGAGTGGATGATGGTCACCGCCACGCAGGGCGGAGCGACCGATCGCATCGCGTATCCCTGCATCCATGGCGCCGGCGCGACGCACATCGACTCGTTCGCGCACATCTTCTTCAACGGCCTCGCCTGGAACGGCTACCCGGTCGACACCGTCGTCTCAAAAGAAAAGGGCGCCATTCGCAACTCAGTCCTGAACATGAAGAACGGCATCGTCACCCGCGCGATCCTGTTCGACATCCCGAGGCTGAAGGGTGTGCCGTACCTCGAGCCCGGCACTCGAGATCTTCCCCGAGGACCTGGAAGCGTGGGAAAAGAAGGCCGGCGTGAAGATTGGCGCCGGCGATGCGTTGCTCTTCCGCTGGGGGCGGTGGGCACGACGTGCCAAGCTCGGACCGTGGGCGATCGACGAAGGCGCGGCCGGGTTCGACAACTCCGTCATCCCGTGGCTCAAGCAGCGCGACGTCTCGCTCATCGCGTGGGAAACGCCCGGCTACGTGCCGCAGCCGCCCGGCGATCTGCCGCGGCTCGCGCTGCACAATTTTGCGTTGACGATGCTCGGGATCATGCTCATCGATCGAGCCGACCTGGAAGCGGTCAGCGAGGCCGCCGCGGCGCGGAATCGCTGGGAGTTCATGTTGTCGGTGGCCCCGCTGCCGATACCCTACGGTACCGGTTCACCGGTCAACCCGCTGGCCATGTTCTAGAACTGCGCGAAGCTGCATGGTCGGCGACGGAGGCTTCGGATGGTCAAGAAAGTCCTGGCGGCCGCAGCCGCCGTCATCGTCCTCCTCGCAATCGCCACGGCGGTCTGGGCGCGATCGATTCTGGCCACCGAGACGGTTCGCACCGCCATCGCGTCTCAGATCTCGAATGCGATCGGGCAGCCGGTCGCGATCGGCGGGATAGGCGCGTCGATTTTCCCGCGCGTCAGGATCGACCTCGACAACGTGACGATTGGCCAGCCGCCGCGGATCCAGGTCGAAACGCTTCACGTCGCGACCGGATTCCGCGCCCTCCTCTCCAGGCGTATCGAACACGGCGCGCTGCGGCTCGCGAAAGCGCGCATCGAGCTGCCGCTGCCGGCTTTCGGCGGTGGACCCGCCGCCGACGAGCCAGACCCAGCCGAGACGGGCGGCTCCGCCGTCGAGATCGTCTCGATCGACGAGATCGTCCTGAGCGACGTCGAGATCGTGAGCGGTTCGCGCACGCTGCGCGGCGACATCGAGGCCTCCATCGAGGGGCAGCGTGTCGTGGTGCGATCGGTCGAGCTCGCGGCCGACGACACGTCGATCACGGCGAGCGGCCAGATCACTGATATGAACGCACCGGCCGGTGAGCTGGCCATCAAGGCCGACGCCCTGAACGTCGACCGACTGATCGCGTTTGCGAGCGACTTCGCCAGCGGAGCGGGCGCGCAGGCGGCGCCGAAATCGACCGCCGGTCGCACCGGCCGCAAGGGCGCCAGCGGGATGAATATTGTCGTCGCGCTGGACTCCGCACGCGCCTCGATGGGCGGCATGACGATCGACAAGCTCTCGGGAAAAGCACGGCTCAGCGCCGATTCGATCGTCGTCGATCCCGTCTCCTTCGGACTGTTCGGCGGCCGGTACGACGGAACGCTTGCGGCGAATCTCGCCGAACGGGCTCCCACGTTCCGATGGAATGCCGGCCTCAGCAACATCGACGTCGCTTCGGCGACCGCGTTCGCAGGCACTCCCGGCGTCGTCACTGGCACCTTGTCCGGGAAGATCGACCTCAGCGGCAGCGGGGCGGACGCGGCAACCGCCATCAAGACGGCGCGCGGGACCGCACGGGTGGACGTCGTCGACGGGATCATCAAGAAGCTGGGTCTCGTCCGGAGCGTCGTCATCGCGACGTCGATGCGCGAAGGAGCCACCACGCAAGCGATGTCCGGCGGCTCGACCGACGAACCGTTCACGCGTCTCGGCGCGACGCTGCGAATCGCGAACGGTTCGGCATCGACCGACGACCTCAGATTCGAGTCGAAGGATCTCCTCCTCACCGCCTCGGGCACCGTGCGCCTCGACGGGACCGCCGTGAACCTCGCCGGCAGGGTTCAGCTGTCGGATGAGCTGTCGAAGCAGGCAGGAAGCGACCTGGCGCGGTACACTGCGGAACAGGGACGCGTCACGTTGCCGGCGACGATCACGGGACCCGCCGACAACCTGAGCGTCAAGATCGACGTGGCTGACGTGTTCAAGCGCGCCATCACCAACGAAGTCCAGAAGCAGCTCAAGAGCGGCCTCGGCGGTCTGCTGCGACGGCCGTGACATGCCGCGGGCTGCGTTCACGATGTTTGGAGCGCTGACCGCATTGTTCACGGGATCGAGCTGCACCGCGACGGCCCAGGACCTCGAGGCGGCGCGGCGGCGCATGGTCGAGACGCAGCTGCGCGCGGAAGGCATCAGCAACGAGACGGTGCTGCAGGCGATGGGCAAGGTGCCCCGGCACCTCTTCGTGCCGCCGGAGCTTCGCGAGCGCGCGTACGACAACTCCCCGCTTCCGATCGGTCTTGGCCAGACCATCTCGCAGCCGTTCATCGTCGCCTACATGACGGAGATGCTGCAGGTCACCCGCGATCACACGGTGCTGGAGATCGGGACCGGCTCGGGCTACCAGGCGGCGGTCCTCGCGGAACTGGCGCGGGAGGTGCTGACGATCGAGATCGTTCCGCAGCTGGCCGATCGCGCGCGCGGCACCCTGGCCGAGGCGGGCTATTCCAACGTCAGCGTCCGGACGGGAAATGGCTACCTGGGATGGCCGGAACGGGCGCCCTTCGACCGGATCATCGTCACCGCGGCGCCGGACGCGATCCCGCAGACGCTCGTCGACCAGCTGGCGGTTGGCGGCATCCTGGTCGTCCCCGTCGGGACCCTGTTCCAGGAAATCGTCATCGTCACCAAGACGAAGGAAGGCGTCGCCGAGAAACGGACCATCCCGGTCCGCTTCGTTCCGATGGTCCAGAAGCCGAAATAACTGCTTCGCTGACCGTGCTCGCAGACTGACGCTGTAGGGTGCTCCGGACCGACGATAATTAGCAGCTCTGTCGTGAAGGCGACTCTCCTGCTCATCGCACTCGCCGTCCATGCGGTCGTTTCCGCGCAGGACGATCGGCTACGCATGTATCGCGTCGCCGTCATCTTGTATCAGGGCAAACAGGCCGATGCCGCGCTACGCGTTGCTGGATCGTGGAAACCCGAGGCGGTCAGGAGGGACGCTCGTCCACTCATCGAGGATCGCGACACGCGCCTGGCTCCAGGGGTGGCGCTGCTGATGACCGAGCTGGCGCGGCGAGACACCAGGGCCGGAGGCCCCGAGCGCTTCGCCCTGGCGGAAGCCCTCGTCAGCCATCTCCGCCGCAACTCGCCGGACATCCGGGCATTTCAAGAGCGCTGGTACACCTTCATGACGTCGATGTTCATCGCCGAACTGAATCCTTCCGGCGCGCGCGCGGTGATCGATCGCGGGCTGCGGGTGGTTGGAGAGAGTTCGCGCCTGCAGCTCTTGTCCGGCCTCGCCTTCGAAATGTCGACGTATCCACACGCCACGTGCCTGGCGTCCGACTGCCGCCTGTCCGACGACCAGCGCGCGCGGAACTTGACGCTCGCCGCCAATGCCTATCGGCGGGCGAGCGCGCTCGACCCGCACTCTCCCGACGCGCACCTGCGGCTGGGACGCGTGCTGCACCTCGCTGGCGACCGGGACGGCGCCCGGCAGGAGCTCGCTGAAGTCGAGCGTGGCACCAGCAGAGTCGAGCTGCTCTATCTCGTCGCGTTGTTCCGCGCCGACTTGAACCAGCAGGCGGGCGACGTGCGGGGTGCGTCGGCCGAAGCCGAGCGGGCGGTGAGTCTCGGCCCCGAGTATCAATCGGCGCGGATTGCGCTGGCCCACTTGAGCGACCAGCTGGGGATGGCTGATCGCAGCCGGAAGATCGTCGACGAGCTTCTCCAGCTTCGGACGGTCGGCGATCCCTGGTGGGAGTTCAGGCAGCCCGCAGAGGATTTCGACTCGCTCGAGTGGCTGAACGCCTACATCCGCCAATGATGCGGCGACGTGCTGTTCTCGCCGGTGTTGTGCTGGCCGTGCCGCTCGTTGTTGACGGGCAAACACCCGTGTTCCGCGCCCGGGTCGATCTCGTGCGGCTCGACGTCTCGGTTCGACGATCGGATCGTCCGGTCGTGGGCCTGCGCGCCGACGACTTCGTTCTGACCGACAACGGCCGGACACAGCGGATCGAGAGCGCCGCGCTCGAGTCGATGCCGCTCAGCGTGGTGCTCGTGCTCGATACGAGTGGAAGCATGGCCGGGCCGCGTTTCGCGAATCTGATTGCCGGGGCAAAGGGCGTTCTGAGGAGTCTCAGGCCGGACGATCGCGCCGCGCTGCTGACGTTCTCGTCGCATATCAGGCGGCCTGTCGAACTGACCGGCGACTTCGCGCTCGTTGAACGAGCGCTGGACGAACTGACGCCGTCCGGCGCGACCTCGTTGCGCGACGCCGTCTACACCTCGCTCAAAGTCGCGCCCGCCCCAGGATCGCGAGGCGTGGCGCTCCTGTTCAGCGACGGGCTCGACACGCTCAGCTGGCTGACCTCGGAGCAAATCGTGACCGGGGTCAAAGCCGTTGATCTCGTCATCTATGGGGTAGAGCTCACGGATTCACCGCGAGACGCCCTCGCGCCCACGAGAGGAGACCAGATACTTGTAGCGATCACCGAGGCCACCGGCGGGCGGCGCTGGGTCACCGATCAATCCGCGCGGATCGGCCCGCTGCTCCTCGAAGCGCTCGGCGACATGCGCGCCCGCTACCTGCTCACCTACTACCCCGAGCCCCCGGTGACGCCCGGCTGGCACGACCTGAAGGTGACCCTCAAGACCGGCCGCGGCGACATCCTCACCCGCCCGGGATATCTCGTTCCGTAAGCACCCGCGGCGAAGCCGCAGCACCCTCCGCGTCAGTCGGTAAGCACCGTGAGCAAAGCCGCAGCACCCTACTGCGAAGCCAGTGAGCACTTCCAGCGAAAGCCTGGCGTTATTGACCAGTTCGATATCTATGTGATATCACTTTGACATCACGGAGGAACTCGATGATTCGCGAGAAACAGCGGCCCGTTAGCTCTGGGTGGGGAATCGTGGGCATCCTGCTGGCAACTGACCTTGTGGCGTTGTACGGCATCTACCTCAGCGTCGAAGCCGACAACCCGGCCGGGATCATGACCTCAATCGTCGTCGCCGTCCTGGCTGCGCTGATGTATCCCGGCCTGTTCATCGTCAATCCGAACGAGGGCAAGGTCCTGCAGTTGTTCGGTGCCTACAAGGGGACGGTCAGGGAAGAGGGGCTTCGCTGGGCGAACCCGCTCTACTCGAAGAAGCGGGTCTCACTCCGCATCCGCAACTTCGAGAGTGCCAAGCTGAAGGTGAACGACAACGAAGGCAACCCGATCGAAATCGCGGCCGTGGTCGTCTGGCGCGTGGTCGACACCGCGGAAGCCGTCTTCGAGGTGCACGACTACGAGAACTACCTGCACGTGCAGACCGAATCGGCCGTCCGCAACCTCGCCTCGAGCTACACCTACGACACTCACGACGAGGAGCGCATTTCGCTACGCGGCCACACGGGAGCGGTCGCGGAACACCTGAAGCGTGAGATTCAGGACAGGCTCTCGAAGGCCGGTATCGAGGTGATGGAGGCCAGGATCACCCATCTCGCCTACGCGCCCGAGATTGCCGCGGCCATGCTGCAGCGGCAACAGGCGGGCGCGATCATCGCCGCGCGCCAGCGCATCGTCGAGGGCGCCGTCGGGATGGTGCAGATGGCGCTCGACATGCTCTCCCAGCGCGCGATCGTTCAGCTCGATGACGAACGGAAGGCGGCGATGGTGAGCAATCTCCTGGTCGTGCTGTGCGGCGAGCGCGGCACGCAACCGATCGTGAATGCCGGGACGATCTACTAGTGATTTGTGGCTGAACGGAAACCCTTTCTGCTGCGCATCGATCGCGCCGTCCTCGACGCGCTCCAGCGCTGGGCGAACGACGACCTCCGCAGCCTGAACGGGCAGATCGAGTTCGTGCTTCGCCGTGCCTTGCAGGACGCCGGGCGTCTCAACACCGGAGACGCCCGGACGCCTGATGATTCGTCCGGCTAAAGCCGGACGCTACTCAGGCCCCGCTCGCCACTCGCGCGATCTCTTCGTCAGTGAGTCCGGCCTCACGCAGCACTTGCTCAGTATGCTCACCCAGCAGCGGCGCTCGCCGTCGGACCACCGGCGGCGTCGCCGACATCTTGATCGGTGAGCCCAGCGTGCGGATTCTGCCGAGCGTCGGGTGATCGACTTCAACCGCCATCTCCCGCGCCGCGATCTGCGGATCGGCGAAGACCTGAGCGTAGTCGTTGATTGGCCCGCACGGAATCCCGTTCGCGTCGAGGAGGTCCAGCCAATGCTGCCGGGGCCTTTCGAGCGTGACACTCTCGATTGCGGCAGCCAGCTTCGACTTGTTCCGTACTCGCGCGGTATCGCCGGCGAAGTCGGGATCGCTCGACCACTCCGGCCGATTCAACAGATCGCATAACCGGGCGAACAGCCGATCGTTCGCCGCCGCCAGCGTGATGTAGCCGTCGGCACATCGGACGGCCTGGTACGGCGCGCTCATCCGGTGCGCCGATCCCATCGGCTGCGGGATGCCGTTGCCCGAAAAGTACTCGGTGGCTTCCCAGACCGACAGTGCCACACCCGCTTCGACAAGCGACGTGTCGATGTACTGCCCTCGCCCGGTTCGGGTGCGGTAGAAGAGCGCTGCGAGGATTCCAGACACGGCGAACAACGCGGCGCCGAGGTCCGTCACCGGGACGCCTGCTTTGACTGGTGGCCGCCCCGGTTCACCGGTGATCGACATCAATCCCGACACACCCTGCGCCACCAGATCGAAGCCGCCCTTCGACGCCGACGGCCCCGTTTGTCCGTAGCCGGAGATCGACGCGTAAATCAGGCCGGGGTTATCGCTGCTCAACGCGTCATAGTCGAGGCCGAAACGGCGCATTACGCCGGGCCGGTAGTTCTCGACAATCACGTCGGCGCGTCGCGCCAGGCGGCGGAACGCGTCCTGCGCGAGCGCGCGCTTCAGGTCGAGCACGATGCCCCGCTTGCCGCGATTGACGGCGTTGAAGCTCGGGCTGGCGTTGCCGGATTGGCCCGCCATCCGCCGCGTGGCATCGCCCTCGGGCGGCTCCACCTTGATCACGTCCGCGCCCATGTCGCATAGTTGCATCGCGCAGAACGGGCCGGCCATCACCTGCGTGACATCCAGAACCCGTACGCCCTCCAGAGCGAGTTCCGCCCTGGCGCCAGTGCTTGACTCAGGAGCCCTCACGTGCCCACCTCTCGCGTGCTCTTCGACGTCGACGGTCCGATCGCGTTCCTCACGTTCAACCGCCCCGAAGCCAGGAACGCCATGACCTGGGAGATGTATGAGGCGCTGGTGGAGGCCTGCGATCGGGTCGACGCCGATGCGAACGTGCGGGTGTTCGTGCTCCGCGGCGCGGGCGGCAAGGCATTCGTGTCGGGCACCGACATCGGTCAGTTTACAGGCTTCTCGACGCGGGACGACGTCGTCGGCTACGAAGCGCGTCTCGACGCGGTGATCGATCGCGTCGAGCGCGTGCGCGCCGCGACGATCGCCGCAGATTGATGGCGTCGCGGCCGGCGGCGGCTGCATCCTCGCGATCGCCTGCGATCTTCGCGTCTGCACGCCGGAATCGACGCTCGGCGTGCCCGTTGCGCGGACGCTGGGCAACTGCCTGTCGGCGGCGAACTACGCGCGCCTGCGCGACCTGGTCGGAACGGGCCGCGTCAAGGATCTGATGTTCACCGGCCGGCTGGTCGACGGCAACGAGGCGTTCGCGATCGGCCTCGTCAACCGCGTGGCCGAGCGGCCTGCCATCGAAACGGTGGTCCGCGATCTCGCCGGCGCCATCGCCGGCAATGCGCCGCTGACGATTCAGGCCACCAAGGAAGCGCTCAGGCGCATTCGGGCGCGGGAGCGGCTCGAACCGTCCGCGATCGAAGACCTGATCACGATGTGTTACCTGAGCGACGACTTCAAAGGAGCGGTGCAGGCGTTTCTGGAGAAAAAGACGCCGGTGTTCAGAGGCCGATGACGCCGAGCCCCGAGGCCCGAGAGAATCTACTTCGCGAGATGCTCGATCGCTGCGTCGACGCCTCCCGGCCGGAACGGCACGTCCGCGGCGATCAGCGTCATCTCGACGCCGGCGAGAGTCCCGGCGAGCATCAGCTCGTTGAAGTCGCCGAGGTGTCCGATACGGAAGGCCTTGCCTTTCAGCCGCCCGAGGCCGGCGCCCACCGACAGGTTGAATCGTTCGGCGGCCACCTCACGAAGCCGATCCGAATCGTGGCCATCCGGCATCATCACGGTCGTGACGACCGGGCTGTATTCGTCGGCCCGCTCGCAATTGATCTCGAAGCCCCATGCGCGGACCGCCGCGCGCGCCGCTTCGGCGAACCGGCAGTGGCGCGCAAAGACGTTCTGGAGGCCCTCATCGGCCAGCATCCGCAGAGCTTCGCGAAGGCCGTACAGCAGGTTCGTCGACGGCGTGTAGGGGAAAAAGCCGTTCTGGTTCGAGGTGAGCATCGGCTGCCACGACCAGTACGAACGAGCCAGCCGCGCGCCACGTGACGCCGCGAGCGCCTTCTCGCTGATTGCGTTGAAGCTGAGGCCCGGCGGCAGCATCAGACCCTTCTGCGACCCCGACAGCGTGACGTCGATGTGCCAGTCGTCATGACGCAAATCGATCGCGGCCAGCGATGAGACCGCGTCGACGAGCAGCAAGGCATCGGGGTTGGCGGCGTCGATTGCCTTGCGGATGTCCGGCAGCAGGCTTGTCACGCCGGTTGAGGTCTCGTTGTGCACGACCAGCACGGCGCGAATGTCCCGATCGGCCCTCAGCTTCGTCTCGACGACAGCCGGGTCGACGCCGCGGCGCCAGTCGCAGAGCACGACCTCGACCTCCAGGCCGAGCCGCTGCGCGACTTCCGCCCACAAGCGGGCGAATTCCCCGTTCTCGAACGCCAGCACCTTGTCGCCCGGCGACAGCGTATTGACGAGCGCCGCTTCCCACGCGCCCGACCCGGATGCCGGGAAGATCACGACCGGGCCGGTGGTCCTGAATACTTTCTTCAGTCCATCCAGGACCTCGCGGCCGAGCGCGGCGAAGTCGGCGCTGCGATGATCGATGGTCGCCTGCGCGATCGCGCGCAGCACGCGATCGGGGACGTTCGTTGGACCGGGGATCTGGAGGAAGTGCCGTCCGCTTCGATGCATGGGCGGGCACATCGTAGCAGATGACACTTCTGAAGCGGAGTAGACGGAGTTCGCGGAGAAAGGCAAGCCCGGAACCACGAAAGCACGAAAACAATACGCCAACACGGACACGACGCGTGCGACCAGCGCCGCGCAGCGGCCCTTGGATGGGGAAGCACAGGATTCACAAACCAATCGAGAGCCTGCGCGTTTGTGAATCCAGTGCTTCTCCATCCGAACCTCGGCCGGCTTCGCCGGCCGGCTGGTCGCACATGGAATGCACCGCCTTAACCGTCTGTGATCCGTTCGTGTCCGTCGTGTCCGTGTTGGATGCTTTTTGGTGAGATCTCCGGCCCGTGAAGCGCTGTCGCGAGGCGCTCCAACTGTATCTGTTTCGTGATTTCGTGTTTCCGTGCGTTCTTCCTATAATCGGCAGTCCTCTTGGCCACCGCTCAGCCAGTCGATGTAGAAGGCCTCCGGCGCGCGCTCGAATCCCGCCTCGAGGGCGAAGTGCGCTTCGACAAGGTGTCGCGCGCGCTCTACTCCACCGACGCCAGCGTCTACCAGATCGAGCCGGTCGGCGTCGTCGTCGTGAAATCGCGCGCCGACGTCGTCGAGACGGTCAAGATCTGCCGTCAGTTCGGCTGCTCGATGACGATGCGCGGCGGCGGGACGTCGCAGGCGGGACAGGCGATCGGCGCCGGCCTGCAGGTCGACACGTCGAAGTACTTCAACCGCCTGCTCGAGGTCAACGCCGCTGAGCGGTGGGCGCGCATCGAGCCGGGCATCGTGCTCGACGAGCTCAACGTCGCGCTGCGCCCGCACGGCCTCCGCTTCGCACCAGACATCTCCACCGCCAATCGGGCGACGGTCGGCGGCATGATGGCCAACAACTCGAGCGGCGCGCGCTCGGTGCTCTACGGCAAGACGATCGATCACGTGCTCGACGCAGGACGTCGTCCTCTCGGACGGTTCCGAGGCACATTTCGAGCCGATCGATCCGGCCGCGGTCGACGCGATCTGCCGCCGCGACACGCTCGAGGCGGCCTGCTACCGCGAAGTGCGCCGGCTCGCGCGCGACCACGCGTCCGAAATCGCCGCTCGCTACCCAAAGGTGCTCCGCCGCGTCGGCGGCTACAACCTCGACGCCTTCGTCGACGCGTCGCGCCCCGTCGACATGACGCGACTCATCGTCGGCTCCGAAGGCACGCTCGCGGCGATCCTCGAGGCGAACGATCAACCTGGTGCCGCTGCCGGCGGCGAAGGCGGTGATGGCGATCCAGTTCGAGAACCTGCTCGAATCGCTCGAAGCGACGCCGGCCATTCTCGATCATCATCCGTCAGCCGTCGAGGTCATGGACCGCTTCATCCTCGACAACACGAAGCAGAACGCCGTCGCTCGACCGCCTGCGGCGCACGTTCATCGACGGCGATCCAGGGGCGCTCCTGTGCGTCGAGTTCTACGCCGACCGACCCGAGGATCTGCCGCCGCGGCTGGATGCGCTCGAGCGCGACTTGCGGGCGCGGCGACTCGGCTATCGCTATCACCGTGCCCTGGACCTGCCCGCCCAGGCCCGGATCTGGAGCCTTCGCGAGGCGGCGCTCGGCCTCTCGATGGCGATGAAGGACGACGCGAAGTCGCTGTCGTTCGTGGAAGACACCGCCGTGGCGCCGGAGCGGCTGCGCGACTACATCGACCGGTTTCTCGGGATCGTCGCCCGGCACGGCACCACCGCGGGCGTCTACGCCCACGCGTCGGTGGGCTGCCTGCACGTGCGGCCCGTCGTCAACCTGAAGACCGATGCCGGGATTCGCACGTTCGAGGCGATTGCCATCGGACATCGCCGACCTCGTGCTGGAATTCGGAGGAGCGCTGTCCGGCGAGCACGGTGACGGCCTGATTCGCAGCCCGTTCATGGAGAAGATGTTCGGGCCCGTGCTGTACGGCGCGTTCCAGCAGGTGAAGCGCACGTTCGATCCGGACGGCATCTTCAACCCCGGCAAGATTGTCGGAGCGCCGCCGCTGACATCGAACCTGCGCTACGGGGCTGGCTACCAGCCGCGACAGCCTGTCACGTTCTTCGACTACTCGGAATACGGCGGCATGAGCGGCGCGGTCGAGATGTGCAGCGGCCTCGGCGCCTGCAGGAAGAAACTCGACGGCACGATGTGCCCGTCGTACATGGCGACGCGCGAGGAGAAGCATTCGACGCGAGGCCGTGCGAACGCGCTGCGGCTCGCGATGGCCGGGCGCCTGGGAGAATCGGGCCTCGGCGACGAAGGCGTCCGCGAGGTGCTCGATCTGTGCCTCGAGTGCCGCGCGTGCAAGGCCGAGTGTCCGGTCGGCGTCGACGTCGCGCGCTTCAAGAGCGAGTTCCTGGCCGACTACTGGTCGCGCCACGGCACACCGCTCCGCGCCCGGTTCCTCGGCGGCATCCACGATGTCTCGCGCTGGGCCAGCCGCCTGGCGCCACTGTCGACGTGGATGGCGCAGAGCGCGCCCGGCAGATGGATGGCCGAGGCGCTCCTCGGGATCGATGCGCGGCGCACTCCGCCGGCATGGACCACCCGGACCTTCCGGCAGCGCTTCGAATCGGGGTCAGATCTGGTATTTCAACCAAATGTTGAAATACAAGATCTGACCCCCATCCGGATGTTCGTCGACACCTTCACCAACTACTACAATCCGCAGGTCGGCATGGCGGGCGCGAAGGTGCTTCAGGCAGCGGGGCTTCAGGTAAGCCTGGCGCCGAACGGATGCTGCGGCCGTCCGCTGATCTCGCAGGGACTGCTCGCCGAGGCCCGCGCCGCCGCCGCAGTTCAACACCGATACGCTGTATCCGCTGGCGACATCCGGCGCGCGGTTCGTGTTCTTCGAGCCGAGCTGCCTGTCGGCCATGCGCGAAGACGTTCCGTCGCTGCTTGCGAGGAGAAGCGCAGCGACATGCTGCGGCGGTGGCGGCGCAATCGATGCTCTTCGAGGAACTGCTCGAGCAGCATCTCGACGAGAACCCGGCGTCGCTCTCCTTCGCTGCACGCGACGGGGACGATCGTCCTGCACGGCCACTGCCATCAGAAAGCCATGGGCCTCCTGCCGCCGGCGAAGGCGCTGCTGTCGCGGATTCCGGGGGCCACCGTCGTCGACCTGGACGCGGGCTGCTGCGGCATGGCCGGTTCGTTCGGGTACGCGGTCGAACACTTCGATGTGTCACGCGCCATCGGCGAGCGGCGGCTGCTGCCGGCGGCGCGACGTCTCGAGCCGACTGACGTGCTCGTCGCCGCCGGCGTGTCGTGCCGGCACCAGATCGCTGACTTCACATCGGCGCGTGCGCTCCATCCCGCGGAGCTTCTCGGCGCATTGGTCCAGGAGACCGCATGAGCCTTGCCGTCCTGTCGGTCGGCGCGCTCGCTCTCGCCATCATCGTCAGCTGCGTGACGACGTTGAACGTCGGCGTGCTGGCGGTGGCGCTCGCCTGGATCATCGGCGTCTACGTCGGCGGGATCCCGGTCGCCACCGTGATGGGCGGATTCCCGACCCAGCTGTTCCTGACGCTGACCGGGATGACGCTGCTCTTCACGGCCGCGCAGTGCAACGGCACCCTCGACCGGCTGGCGCACCACGCCGTGCGGCTGTGCCGCGGCAACCGCGGCGTGATTCCGATCATGTTCTTCCTGCTCGGCGGCCGGCCTGGCGTCGATGGGGCCCGGCAACATCGCGACGGCCGCGATCGTCGCGCCGATGGCCATGGCAACCGCCGCTCGCATCGGCATCCCGCTGTTCCTGATGGCGATCATGGTCGGCAACGGTGCGAACTCTGGCTCGCTGTCGCCGTTCGCGCCGACCGGCATCATCGTCAACGGCCTGATGGAGCGCAACGGCCTGGACGGCTACGAACTGTCGACCTATCTCTACAACCTCGGTGCGCACGCGCTGGTGGCCTTCGGCGGGCTATTTCCTGTTCGGCGGGCTGAAGCTGTTCGCGGGCGGCAGCGTGGCGAGTGTCCGAGCGACCGCCAATCAGCCTGCCGACGCGGATCCGGCGTTCGAATGGCGCCACTGGCTGACGCTGGCCGTCATCGCCGCACTGATCCTGAGCGTGCTGTTCTTCAACGTGAACGTCGGGATGGGCGCGTTTCTCGGCGTCGGTCGTGCTCGTGCTGAGCCGCGCGGCCGACGATGGCGAGGCGATCAAGCGGATGCCGTGGCGGGTGATCGTGATGGTCTGCGGCGTCACGGTGCTGATCGCGCTGCTCGAGCGCGCACAGGGCATCGACCTGCTGGTGTCGCTCGTCGCGCGTTTCTCAACCAAGGACACGGTCACCGGCGTGGTCGCCTTCCTGACCGGCATCATCTCCGTCTACAGCAGCACGTCGGGCGTCGTCCTGCCGGCCTTCCTGCCGATGGTCCCGGGCCTCGCGGAACAGCTCGGCGGCGCCAGCCCGCTCGGGATCGCGTCGGCGATGAACGTCGGCGGCCACCTGGTCGACGTCTCGCCGCTCTCGACCATCGGCGCGCTCTGCATCGCCGGCGCACCGGTCGAGGACAGCCGCAACCTGTTCAACAAGCTCCTCGCCTGGGGCCTGTCGATGTGCGTCGTCGGGTCGCTGCTCTGCTGGATCCTGTTCTGATTTCTGCTTGGCTGCTGGGCACGGAGAGTACGGAGCTAGACGGTTCAACACGAAGACACGGGGACACGAAGACACACGGAGAAAACACTGCAGCGTGCGACCAGCGCCGGCGTTGCCGGCGCGTGCTGACGACGCAAGAGCCCGCGAAAATGCAAGCCGCCGCCGATCCAGGGCTTGTATTTTCACTGCTCCGTGTCTCCGTGTTAATCCGTGGCCTCCGCCTTCTCCGTGCGCTGCTCGATACGGATCTGCGCCTCGAACAGCCGCTCGCTGCGGCAGCTCGGACACCGCGACGGTTTCAGGAGCTTGTCGTCGCCGAAGGTGAAGCCGCAGGCGCGGCAGCGGGCGGGTTCGATCAGGACGCGTCGACCTGATGCGCGGGCGGAGCGGATGGCATGGCGGAGGTCATCTTCGACGTCGCCACGCTTCAGGCCCAGCTCGCGCGCGATGGAGGACACCGAGCGCGGCTGGGCAGTGAGAACGTCGATCAGCGCCTTGCGGAAGGTCACTGAAAAGCGTCAGTCCATGATCGCCTGGTAGACGAGGTTCCGCGACAGCGCGTGGAGCTGGCGAGCGGTGCCGAGGTTCTGGTTCTGCAGCATGCCGATGAACGCGAAGTCCTCGACCGGATCGATCCAGAACCAGGTGCCGGCGATCCCGTACCAGTTGTACGATGCCGTTCGACGTACGGGCTCGCCCGCCGCAGCGGCATCCGTCACCACCTGGAACCCGAGGCTCCAGCCGGTGCCCGGGCCCATCGTCTTGAGGGCCTCCGGGTTGACGTAGTTGGTCCGCATCATCTCGACAGTCCGCGGCGCCAGGATGCGGACGCCGTTCAACTGACCGTCGTTCAGCAGCATCTCGGTGAAGCGCGCGTAATCCATCGCCGTCGAGAACAACCCGCCGCCGCCCGACGGCCCCAGCGGAACGACCTTCGGATCAGGACGATTCTCGTCCACCTCGAGCCCACCCGCCTTCGAGTCGGTGTGCACGAGCGCGAGGCGCGACAGCTTCTCCTGCGGCACGTAGAACGCCGTGTCCTTCATCCCGAGCGGCTCGAACAGCCGCGTCCGCAGGAACTCGTCGAACTTCATGCCCGAGAACTTCTCGACCAGGTAACCCTGCACGTCGACCGCTGATGCTGTACGACCAGCGCGTGCCCGGCTGCGCGAGAGCGGCAGCTTGCCCAGCTTGTCGATCATCGTCTGCAGCGGCGCGGCGGTATCGAGCACGCGCCCCTGGATGATCATCCGGTCGACCGGGTTGTTCGAATTGAGCACGTAGCCGAGCCCGGCCGTGTGCGTCATCAGCTCGCGCATCGTCATCTGACGGCGCGCCGGCTCGGTCGTCGGCGAGCCGTCGGCGTTGGCGCCCGTCAAGACCTGGAGCTTGGCGAACTCCGGGATGTGCCGCGAGACCGGATCCTCGAGGCGCCACTTCCCTTCCTCGTAGAGCATCATCATCGCCGCGCCGGTGATCGGCTTGGTCATCGAGTAGATCCGGAAGATCGAGTCCTTCTGGACCGGGTCGCTCTTGCGGACATCCTTCACGCCGACCGCACCGTGATGCACGACCTTGCCGTGGCGCGTCAGCAGCGTGACGACGCCGGCGGTCCGCTTTTCGTCGACCGCCCGCTTCATCGCCTCGTCGATGCGGCGCAGCCGCTGGGCCGAGACGCCGACCGATTCGGGCGGCGCGACGGCGAGGTCGCGGACCGCGGTCGCCGCCGAGACGGTGCGGAGTTCCGCGAGGCTGGCGACGGCAGCCACGGCGAGCAGTGCCGCCAGCACGAACCCGCTGATCTTCTTCTTCGTGACTTCGAGTCTTCGTGGTTGCATTGATTTGTCCTCGGCGGGCCTAAGAGGTCCGCCCTACCTGAGCACGTCGAACATGTGCGAATACTTGATGATGAACGCGCGGTTGACGGGGCCGAGCCCCTCGAACCCTTCCGTGTCGTTGTAGACGACGTAGAGCCCGGTCGCAGCGGTCCGCTGCCAGTTGAACCGCAGGTTCGTCGACCAGCGGCGCGTCCGGTCGTTGTACTGGATCAGCGTCTGGGCGTTGATCAGCGTCGTGAAGTTGTAGGTCAGCCGCAGGCTGCCGAGATTCGTCACGAACGCGCCCTGCGGCAGATCGATGTCGTTGCGCGTCCAGCGCAGCGACGAGCGTGAACGTCGCCGCCGTGCCGGATCGTCAGCGTGCGGCGCGAAGCTCACCTGGCTGCCGGACAGGAACCCGCCGATGTTGCCAGCTGATGCCGCCGAAATCCACTTGCGGCGATCGGTGTTGCGCCATCCCGAACGCGAGTACGGACTGTCGATAGCTGCCGGCCGGCACGATGACGCCTGGATAGACCTCGAACGGCTCGCGCAGGCCTTCGTACTGCACGTTCAGCGCGGGACTGATCGAAGTAGCCGTTCTCGAAGTCCCATGCGGCTGTCGATGTGCAGCGTCGCCGTCTCCTGCAGGCCGTCGAAGCCCCAGAAGCTCTCGTAGCTGACGTGCGGCTCGCCACTCGCGGATGCCCGCGCTCGGCGAGTCCGGCGTACGGACGTGCTCGAACGCAGCCGCCGGTCCACCTGCCGGTAGCCGTCCGGGCGCTCGAGGAAGCCGACCTCCGGATTGAAGTCGTCGCCGACCTCCGTGTAGCTCGAAGTTCCGGTTCGCATGCGCGGCGTCGGTACTCGAACGCCGAGCTGTAGGCGTGCTCGCGGCCGGTCAGCCCGGGCGTCTGCGTCCTCGCCGCGAAGCCGCTGACGGTGATCGCCTCGCCGATGCCCCAGCCGGCCGTCGACGCCGAAGGTGCGGTTCCAGTTGTCGTGCCCGCCGGCTCGCCGGTCGCGGTGCGGTTGACGAAAATGCCGCCGACGCTCGAGCGGTTGCGCAGATCCTTGCTCGACGCGCACCGCCGTGAAGTTGTTCGCGGGCGTCAGGTCCGACGCGCTCGGTCTGCATGTTCAGCAGGCCGACGTTGACGCCGCTGGCCTTGCCCGTCAGCCGGGCGCCGCCTTGAATGGGCACGAGCGCGCCGTTGTCGCCGATGCCGATGCGGCGGCTGAAGAACAGGTCGATCTCGCCGCTCTTGCCGACGGCGAACAGCCCGCGGTTCTCGAGGAAGAACGGCCGCTTCTCGGGAAAGAGCAGGTTGAACCGCGTCAGGTTGATCTGCTGCTCGTCGACCTCGACCTGCGCGAAGTCGGTGTTGTAGGTCAGGTCGAGCGTCATGCTCGACGTGACGCCGATCTTGCCGTCGATGCCCCAGTCGCCGCGGTGATCGGTCGTCGGTCTGTCCGGCGTGAAGTTGCGATTGGCCGACCCGATCGCGTACGGCATCAGCTTGAAGTCGCGCGGCGCCGGCACGTTCAGATCGCGCAGCTCGCCGGCCGACGACAGCCGGCGTCGAGCGTGTAGATGCGCGAGATCGGCGACCAGTAGACCTGCTCGCGCTTGCGCTCGATGTTCCGCGTGAAGTTGACGCCCCAGACCTGCGGCGGCGGGCCGTAGCGCAGCGTGCGCAGCGGAATGGCGAACTCCGCCGTTCCAGCCGGTCTCGGTCAGCTGCGTCTTCACTTCCCAGGTGCCGTCCCAGTTGACGTTGACGCCGGCGCCCGACGCCGCTGCTGTTGCCGCCGCCGAGGCCGCCCGGCGGGCCGCCGCGGATGCGTCTCGCCTTCGTTGCGCACCTGCGCGTCGTACTCGATGCCGATCGGCGTTGGTGCCGAAGATGAAGCCGTTCTGACGATCGTGGTAGGTGTCGAAGATCATCTGGAACGAGTCCTGACCGCGTCGAGCGCCGGAATCGCGCCGCGAGTCGGTCGTGACGATCCTCGACGGGTCGGCTGTCGTAGCAGATCACGCCGATGTAGATCATCTTGTCGTCGTACAGCAGCCGCACCTCGGTCCGCTCGGTCGCCGGCTGCCCTTCCGACGGCTCGGTCTGGACGAAATCGTCGATCGGCTCGCACTGCCTGCCCAGGCCGCTTCGTCGAGGATCCCGTCGATGACCGGCGCCACGCTCGTCGCGTCGCGCCGACAGCCGCTGCTGGCTCGCCTCGGCCGCGACGCGCGTCTGCGCGGCCGCCGATGTTGCCGAGCAGAAGTCGATCAGCCGCTACGACACCACGAATCACTTGGACACGCCGTCCTCGAGACCCAGCCTTCAGCTCGCCGCGTCTCGATCCGCGAGCTTCGCGTGGGCAAGCACAAAAAAACCACGGAGGACCGCTGTCAGGATCCCCCGTGGCGCTGACTACAACGCCCGAGCCCGGCCTGAAGGCCGGGCCTACGCTGACGACTAATCGACTACTGGCCAGTCGGATACGCGACGCCCGTTTGCTGCGACGTGACCGGCGCCGAGACCCTTGTAGAGGAACCGCTGCAGCCGGCGGCCCTGATAGGTCTCGACCGTGTACAGGTTGCCCTTCGAGTCGGTCGGCGATGTTGTGCAGCGAATACCACTCGCCCGGATAGTGGCCGCCCTTGCCGAACGTGGTCAGCTCGCGTCATGCGTCGCGCGATCGAAGATCCGGATCTTCTGGTTGCGGCCGTCCGCGACGTAGAGGAACCGCTGCTGCGGGTCGCGTCGAGAACGTCGACGTCCCACGTCGAGCCGTCGCCGCGCGAGTCGCGCTGCGTGTAGATCTCGCGGACGAACGTGCCGTCGATCTTGAACACCTGGATGCGGTTGCTGGTGCGGTCGCAGACGTAGACGAGGCCGTCGATCGAGACCTTCGCGCAGTGCACCGGGCCGCGGAACTGCTGGTAGGTCGACCGTCGGGTCGTAGGCGCCCTGCGCGCTCGACGCCTTGTCGTCCGGCGGGTTGCCGTAGGCGCCCCAGAAGCGCTTCATCTTGCCGGTCTCGGCGTCGATCACCGCGACGCGGCGGTTGCCGTAGCCGTCGGCGACGTACACCTCGTTCGCCGGCGCGTGGAAGAACGTCTTGGCCACCTGGAAGAAGTGGTCCTGCGCCATGCTGTTCTGCGTGACGCCCTTCTTGCCGACCTGCATGACGAACTTGCCGTCCTGCGTGAACTTCAGGATGTGGCCGTCCTGGCCGCCGTTGCCGCCGATCCAGACGTTGCCCTTGTTGTCGATGTTGAGGCCGTGGTTCGAATCGGGCCACTGATAGCCCGGTCCGTCCTGGCCGCCCCAGCTGCGGAGCAGCGTTGCCCGACGGATCGAACTCGAGGATCGGCGGCGCCTGTCTTGCAGCACTCGCCGGTCGGCGGGGTCTGCTGCGCGCCTTCGACGGCGTCGAGCACGTCGGGGCGATGGACGATCCAGACGTGATCGTTGGTCTGTCCACCCAGAGGCCGATCGACTGGCCCTGATACATGCCGTTCGGCAGCGGCTTCGGGAAGGTCGGATCGACTTCGAACCGCGGCGCCTGGACCGCGCCGCGCGCCTGCGCCTCGGCGCGCTGCTCGAGCCGCCCTGCGCCACGGCCGAGCGCCGCCAGGACGGCGAGGAACGTCGCACCGATGACAGCGTTACGTTTCATGTCGTATCTCCTCGATCGCCTGATCGCTTACTTGCCCTGGCAGTGAACTTCTGCACGCGCTTGCCGTGGTGCGTCTCGCCCGTGTACACGTTGCCCTGCGCGTCGGTCGCGACGCTGCCGACCGCCAGGAACTGACCCGGATACCGGCCGCCGCTGCCGAACGCGCCGACTTCGGTCGAGCGTGTCGCGCTGCAGGACGCGCACTTTCTTGTTCTGGCCGTCGGCGACGAAGAGGAAGCGCTGCTGCGGGTCGTTCGAGAACGCGACGTCCCACACCGAGCCCGCCGCGTTCAGCGGCGCGCCGAAGCTGCCGGCGACGACGCCGCCGCAGCGTGTTCTTGGCGATGAAGCCTTCCTTGACGAACTTGCCGGTCTTGTCGAACACCTGGATGCGGTTGCTGCTCTTGTCGCAGACGTAGACCATGCCGTCGCGCGCGATCTCGACGCAGGTCACGTCGCGGAACGACTTCGCGGGCGGCGCGTTCGGATCGTACGGACCGGGCGCCGCGCCGGCGGCCTTCTCGCCGTAGCGCGAACCAGTGACGCTTGTAGGTGCCGTTGTCGGCATCGAACACGACGATGCGGCGGTTGCCGCTGTCGGCGACGAACACCTCATTCGCCGCCGCGTCGTACGCGACCGCGGTCGGACGATTGAGCGTCGTCTGGCTGTCGGGGCCGTCCATCTTGCCGGGCGTGCCGATCGTCAGCATGTAGCGGCCGTTGCGCGAGAACTTCAGGACGTGCGCGTCGGCCGGCGGAGGTGGCGGCGGCGGTGCCGGCGGCAGGCTGCACCGCCCCGCCCTGCCGGGCACCGCGCCCGCAGCTGGCGGTGCGCCGGCAGGTGGCGCTGCGCCGGCAGCTGGCGCCGCGCCGCGGCCGCGGCCTGCGGCCGGTGGCGGCGGATCAGCGCCCGCCGGCCGCGATCCAGACATTGCCTTTGCCGTCGACGGCGATACCGCCGGTCACCTGCGGCCACGCATAGGTCGAGCTCGGGCCGCCCCAGCTCGCCACGAACTTGCCGGCGGCGTCGTACTCCAGGACGACCGGCGCCGACATGCAGCACACGCTCGACGACGGCAGCCCGGCGCGCCGCCGCGGCCAGCGGCCGGAATCATGCCCTTCTCGTTGCCTTCGAGCGAATCGTTGCCGCGATGCACGACCCAGACGTGATTCTGCGAATCGACGGTCACGCCGGTGACCGATCCGATCACCCACGAGTCGTCGGGAAATGGCGGCGGCCACAAGGGCGCGACGCGATAGGCCGGCGCGGCGCGCCCTGCGCCGACACGGTCTGATCGCCTGTCAGCAACCCGACGCCGGTGACGACGAGGAGTGCGAAACAGGCCGCACCTAAAAAGAAGACACTCTTCCGCTTCATACGCGCTCCTCCTCCTCGCCGGACGACTCCGGCCGGGGCCAGGGCTCTGTCTGAGGGTGCTAAGTATACATAAGATAAGGTGCACGAGCGGCGTGCGAAGTCACGAGGTCGCGGTGCGCGTTGTCAGGCGGCACTCGGTATCCCGTTAATCTTGTGGACTTTAGAGAAGAGGCTTCGGACCGTGAGAACTTGCCGCAGGTTCGTGGCGCCGGCACTCGGTGTCGTGCTGGCACTGCTCCTGCTGATGCCGGCCCGGCCGGCCGCGCACGAAATCCCGAACGACGCGAGGGTGCAGATGCTCGTCGCGCCCGTCGGGCCAGCGGCTGCGCGTGCTGTTCGCGTGCCGATGGCGTCGACCGACGATACCATCCGATGGCCGCACGACCGGCGCGGGTTATCTCGACATCGCCAATGCCGGATACCGACGATGCGCGAGGCCGCGCAGCTCTTCATCGTCGACTACCTCGACCGTCTACGAGGACGACCGACAGCTGCCGAGCCCCGAGACTCGAGGCCGTCATGGCGTCGCTGCCGTCCGATCCGTCGTTCGACTCGTTCGATCGCGCGCTCGCGCACGTCACTGGGCCCCGGCTGCCGCACGACACGGAACTCGCGACCGCGCAGGCGCTGATGGACGTCGCTGTTCGAGTACCCGATCGAGTCGGATCGCTCGCGGTTCTCGATCCATCCGAACTTCCGGCGGCTCGGCGTCGAGGTCCTGACCGTCCTGCGGTTCATCACGCCGGACGGCGCCGAGCGCGCGCTCTCGCTCCACGACGATCCGGGCGTCGTCCATCTCGATCCGCGGTGGACGCCAGGCGGTCTGGCTGTTCATCGTCGAGGGCTTCTTCCACATCCTCGACGGCATCGATCATCTGCTGTTCCTGTTCTGCCTCGTGATCCCGTTCCGCCGCCGCGCGCGCTGCTGATCATCGTGACGTCGTTCACCGTGGCGCACTCGATCACGCTGATCGCGTCGGCCTACGGCGTCGCACCGGACGTCGGCTGGTTCCCGCCGCTCGTCGAGACGCTGATCGCCACGTCGATCGTCTACATGGCGCTCGAGAACATCGTCGCGCCCGGGCTGCGCCGCCGCTGGATGATCACGTTCGGCTTCGGCCTGGTTCACGGCTTCGGCTTCTCGTTCGCGCTGCGCGAGACGCTGCAGCTCGCCGGCTCGCACGTCCTGACCTCGCTGCTCGCGTTCAACATCGGCGTCGAGCTCGGACAGCTCGTCGTGCTCGCCGTGCTGGTTCCCGCGCTGGAGCTGCTGTTCCGCTTCGGCGTCGCCGAACGGATCGGCACGATCATCCTGTCGGCGCTCGTCGCGCACACCGGCTGGCACTGGCTGACCGAGCGCGGGCAGCAGCTGATGCGCTACCAGTTCCAGGTCCCGGCGTTCGACGCGTCGTTCTTCCTGATGGTCGTGCGGTGGTTGATCGTCCTGACGATCGCCGCCGCGGCCGCATGGCTCATCTCAGGGTTCGTAGGACGGGGACAGGCGGCGGAAGACTTGAAGTCTGAAGTGTAGTGCGGACCTTTAGGTCCGCTGACGTTCGTCGTTCGAGCGTTCGACGTTCGTCGCTAGCGGACCTAAAGGTCCGCACTACGGCTGCACGAAGTCCGCGATGAAGCAGCCGACCGCCAGCGTGGTGGCCTGCCGGGGCGCCTTGCCGGCGGTGATGTCGGTGAGCGCTTCGTCGAGGTCGCGGCGGGTGGCGACGGGACGTTCGAGGCCGAGGCTGACGTAGCGATCGTCGATCCGGCCGCGATACAGCACGCGGCCGTGCGGATCAACCACCACCGCTTCCGGCGTGATCGTCGCGCCGGCCATTCTTCACGAGCTCATGCCGCGGATCGCGCAGGGCGCGCATCGGGTAGCTGTAGTCCTTGAGGTGGCGCCGGATCGCGGCCACCGGCTCGACCGGGTTCGGATAGACCAGCGAGAAGGTGATGCCCTGTGCCGTGAACTTTTCGTGGAGACGCCGCACCTCGGGTGCATAGCGGTTCGAGATCGGGCACTCCACGCTGACGAAGACGAACGCCATCGCCTTCGTGCCTGCCGGTGCCTTTAACGGATCGATCGCGCGGTCGTCGAGGTCGCGCACGCGGACATCGGCCGCCGTGAGCGGCGCGAACCAAGAAGCAGCGGCAAGTGAGGCAATCGCGGCGGCGCGGGCAGGAAGCCGCATACCGTCATTCTACGGCAGGCCGCCGTTCCCGGCGCCGGCCTGCTCCTGCTGCTCGAACTCCTGCAGCATGGTGCCGAGCTGGCGCGCCAGCGGCTCGTTCTTGTCCGCGATCGCCCGCTTCAAGGCGTCGCGCGCGCTCCTCACCGCGCGACTGAGTTGGCCGTTGGCCGCGTAGGCAGCGGCCAGATTTCGCCAGGACGACGGGGTTTTCGGGCTGAAGCCGCTGCAGGCGCTCGAGGTGGTCGATGGCCTGATCCGGCCGCCCGCGGCGCATCAGCAGCCGCGCGAGGTTCGCAAGCGCGGCGGCGTTGTCGGGCCGCGACTCGAGCGCCTTGCGGTAGTGGTCGAAGGCCTCGTCTGGCCGGCCAAGTCGCGTCGAGCAGGACGCCGAGGTTCGAGTGCGCCTCGGCGTAGGTCGGCTTCACCGCGATCGCCTTGTTCAGGTGCGTGAACGCTTCTTCGGCCCGGTTGCCGAGAATCGCGATCAATCCGAGGTTGTAGTGCGCGACGGCATGATCGGGTGAGAGCTCCAGCGCCGCGAGAAACTGCGCCCGGGCATCGTCGTTCCGCCCGAGCTGCACGTAGTGCACGCCCAGCGAATTGCGTACCGAGTAATCGCCGGGCACGTCGGCGATACGCTTCTCTTCTCCGGCGACGTCCAGGAGGAGCGCCTTGCGCGACGTCTCCGCGCGCAGCAACGCGGCGTCGGCTGCGTTCGCGGCGAGGAGCTGGATGAGCAGCTCGCCCATCTCGTCGTTGCCCTCTGGCCCTGTTACCACCCGTCGCGGCGGCGAGCTCGGGTTGCGCGGATTCGCGGCCGAGTTGTCGTAGACGTAGCGCATCACGAGCGTGGCGCCCTTGGGCAGGTCGACCGGCTCGATGTACTCGGTACTCGTCCTGCCAGTTGAAATCCCAGTCCGAGATGCGCAGCAGGCGTTCGGTTCCGCCGTCCGGCATTTCCGCGACGACGATCATCTCGCGCGCCAGGTAGTGCGCGTGCGGGTAGATGCTGAGGGCCTTGACCGGGACCGGGAGCGTATACGAGTCCTCGACGACGTAGCGCGGCTCACCCGGCTGGATGTCGATCGTCTTCGAGCCGAATCGCAGCAGGGCCGGATGGATTGCGGGCGCCTTGTTCGTGAAGTACAGACCGATCGAGGCCTTGACCGTCTCGGGCCGGCCGGTGGGTTTCAGGTGCGCCTGCACGATGAGGTCGGTCCTCGCCGCCAGCGGCCAGGCGACTTCTTCGCGGCGCGGCATCTTGCCGGGCGCCCAGCCGAGGAAGTGCCCGTCCGGAAAATGCGCGCCCTGCGCATCCATCCCCTCGAAGCCCGGTCCCGGATCGTCGAGATCCCTCTGACGCAGATCCCCGGTTTCGTCGAGCAGGATCCGCGCATGGTGGACGACCTTGCCGTTGCCCGGCCGGAATTCGATGGCCTGGATGTACTTCCGCTCGTTGATCGGCACCGGCAGGACGAAGTTTCGGAACAGGTCCTTGCCTTCAGCCGGGACGGTGAACGCCTCGCGCATGGTCAGGACAAGGTCGGGCTTGCCCAGTTGCCAGCCGTCCGTGAAGCGCGGCGGTGCCGGACGGTCGCGCGGGTCGCCCTCGATGGCTCCCGCGTCGACCCAATCCCTGAGCGTGTCGATGTCGTCTGGGTCGAGCCACCGCTCGCCCTTCGAAATGACGGAACTCGGGGTCGGGCTTCCACGGCGGCATGAAGCGATGCTCGGTGGTCGTCACGATCTGCCTCGCCCGCTGCTTGACGTCGTCGTAGCTCAGCAGTGCGAACGGGGCGGACTCGCCCGGCCGATGGCAGGTGGTGCAGTTCTGGAAAATGATGGGGGCGACGTCCCGGTTGAAGGTCAGGGGACGCTCAGCGGCATCGACAGACGCGACGCCGGCGAGAACACACGAAACGGCCGCGACACGAACTGACAACCTGTTGATCATGCGACGGTTATGAACGACCGACTATGAAACGGCCGACTTATGAGACGCCGAACGGTATTAAGGCCCTGATTGTATTACGACCCTGCGGGGCGGGGTATTTCGAGAGCGTTGGGAATTCTACCGCAGAGCTCGCAGAACTCGCCGAAACCTTAGAAGTTCTGCGATTTCTGCGTGTTCGGCGGTCAATCCTGCGACGTACTTCAAGGCTGGCGGCGGTAGGCCTGGCGCTGACGGTAGAGCCGGAGCCTTCGCCCTTATCTGGTCGGCGAGCGCCGTATTCCCGGCCCGGGACGCAGCCGCGATGGCTCGCTCCGCCGTGTCGGTCGCCTTCGTGAAGTCGCCCGCCGAGGCGAACGCGGCGGCGAGTGCATCGAGGGCGGCCGGGTCGGCATTCCCTGTCAGGGCCACCGCTCGTTCAGCCGCCCCAATCGCCTCCTGCGGGTTGCGAGCACTGCGCGTCCCCACTGGTCGCCAGCACCCAGGCGAGGCCCGCCAGCGCGGACGCGTGATCCTGGCGTAGGGCAACCGCCCTGCGAAATTCGTCGGCGGCGGCCCGGTCCTGACCCGTCGTGCTGTACAGACGGGCCAGGTTGCTGTGCGCGTCGGCGTTGTCGGGGCGCAGCTCGAGGGCACGGCGATAGTAGGAGGTCGCCTCGCCGAGCCGACCCATGACGTGAAGCATCGCTCCCGCGTTGTTGTAGGCGTCAGCGTGCTCGGGGTCCAGCCGGATGGCTTCCCGGAACTGGGTGAGCGCCTCTTCGAGCTTCCGCTGCATCGACAACGCGAGACCGAGGTTGTAGTGCGTCGGCGCCGAGCTCGGGTCCAGGCGCAGCGAGTCGCGCATGTGTCCGATGGCCTGCTCCAACTGCCCGGACGACAGGAGGAGCATCGCCACCTGGTCGTGCCGAAGCGGATTTTTCGGATCGGCCAGCAGGATCCTCGTGTAGCCCGCAATGTCTTCGGCGCGCTTCTTGCGCTCCACGTCGTCGCTCAGTGCGGCGAGATCGGCGGGACTGCGCGGGATCGACCTGGATCCACAGGTCGCCCATCTCGTTCGACGTGTTCTGGCCCCACACGACACGAGCCGGCGGATGATGCGGATTGCGCGGGTTCGCGGCGGAGTTGTCGTACGTGAACCGCATCGAGATCGTGGTGCCGCGCGGCAGCGCGATCGCGTTCGTGTAGCGGTAGACGTCCTGCCAGCGGAAGTCCCAGTCGTCGATGTCGATCAGCGTGCGAGTCGCTGCCGTCGGGCAACGTCGCGGATGCGCGCATGGTGCGTCCGAGGTTGTGGGCGTGCGGCTGAATCGCGAGCACATCCACGTCCACCGGCAGCCGGTAGCTGTCGGTGATGGCATACGATCCGTTCCCGGCCTCGATGTCGATTATCTGACTGCCCAGGCGGATTCCGACCGGCGTGTTCGTCGGCACTTGATCGGTGAAGAACAGCCCGACGCTCACCCGGACCGGTTCCGGCTTGCCGGTCGGCTGCATGTGCAACTGGACGACAACGTCGCTCCGCGGATCGAGACGCCAGGCCGTGCCTTCTGGTGATGGCCGGGCACGTTGACCCGGCGTCCACCCGAGCATGTGTCCAGGCGGGTACGCCGCATCCTGCACCATGCCGCCCTCGTAGCCAGGTTCCGCGTCGAGGCCATCCTGGTGACGCGACGAGCGCGTGCGATCGATCCCGAAGTTCGCGTGGTGGACGGCTCGCGCGTTCCCGGGATTGAACTCGACGGCGCGCACGTAGCGTGCTCGGTCGGTCGGGATCGGCAGCACGAAGGTCCGGAAGACGTCCGGCCCATCGGCCCGCAGCGTGAACGGCTGCGGCATCTGCACGATGACATCCGGGGTGCCGAGCTGCCATCCGGTGCGCGACTCGGGCAGCGGCGGCAGGTCGGCGGGATTTCCTTCGACGGCGCCTTGCGCTGCCCACTCGCGAATCGTCCTGATTTGCGCGTCGGTCAGCACGCGGGCACCGACGAACTGACCCGCCTCGCCGCGCGGCTTCCACGGCGGCATCACACGGCGCGTCGTGACGTCGACGATCTGCGACGCGTGCTGCCGCACGTCGAGGTACGAGGTGAGCGGGAACGGTCCGATTTCGCCGGCGCGATGACAGGCCGTGCAGTGCTCGAAAACGATCGGCGCGACGTCGCGCGAAAAGGTGACCTGCCCCTCTGCCGGGCACGCCGCTACGACCAGCAACAGGCCTGCAATCAGAGTTTTAGCCACGGTTTCCACTGGCGGCGGGGCCCCACCCCCGCCGCGTTTCTTACGATGATGCCTCGCCTCGGATAAGGACCGGTTCCTCGGCTCGGCATGGCCGCAGGCGCTTTGCCCGATGCTAGCATACGGCTGCCGTGGGTCACGGCGTCAAAGCGCGCCACGTCGTGTCGCAGTCGGCGGAGCCACCGGCCGCGGTCAACTTCGTCCCTCTCGCCACCGCAATCTTCGTCGTCGCCCTTCTGATCCGGCTGCTGCACCTCTGGCAGATGCGCCGGTCGCCATTCTTTGAGGTCCTCATGGGCGATGCGCGGGCCTATGACGAGTGGGCGCAGCGCATTGCGGCGGGAGACTGGTTCGGAAACGAGGTCTTCTACCAGGCGCCGCTCTATCCGTACTTCCTGGGAGCGATCTACGCGGTCGCCGGCCGCGACCTGACGATCGTCCGCGTCTGCCAGGCCGTCCTGGGATCGGCCGCTTGTGTGCTCGTCGGCCTCAGCGCCTGGCGCCTCTTCTCGAAGCGCGCGGCCATGATTGCCGGTTTCGGTATGGCGATCTACGCGCCCGCGATCTTCTTCGACGGCCTCATTCAGAAGTCGGTCCTGGACGTCTTCTTCATGAGCCTGGCGCTGTTCATCATCAGCGGCCTTGTAGGGCGACCCTTTGAGGGTCGCCTCGCCCGGCCTGAAAGGCCGGGCCTACAGGCATGGTCCTTCCTTGCGCTCGGCGGCGCGATGGGCGCGCTCAGCCTCACGCGCGAAAACGCGCTCATCCTCGTTGTCGTCCTTCTCGGATGGATCGTTTTCAGCGTAGCGTCCGGCTTTAGCCGGACGTCCACGCGCAATGCCACGGCCTTCCTTGTCGGGCTGGCGCTCGTTCTCACACCGGTTGCCGCCCGCAACTACGCCGTCGGCGGCGGGTTCTACCTGACGACGTCGCAAGTCGGCCCCAACTTTTTCATCGGCAACAACCCACGATCCGACGGCACCTACAGTTCGCTCCGGCCGGGACGCGGCTCGCCCGAGTACGAGCGCCAGGACGCCACCGATCTCGCCGAGCGCGCGATGGGCCGCAAGCTGACGCCGGGCGACGTGTCGTCGTACTGGACCGATCGCGCGCTCGCGTTCATCACCAGCGAGCCGGTCGCGTGGCTGAAGCTCGTCGGACGGAAGGTGCTTCTGCTGGTCAACCGCGGCGAGATGCTGGACACCGAGAGTCAGGCGTCATACGCCGAGTGGTCGTGGCCGCTCAAAGCCACCGGCTGGTTCGCGCACTTCGGCGTCCTCGTTCCGCTCGCCGTCATCGGCGTGTGGGCGACGTGGGCGGATCGGCGGCGGCTGGCGATCCTCTATGCGCTCACCATCGCGTACGCAGCGAGTGTGGTGATGTTCTACGTGTTTGCGCGATACCGCTTCCCGCTCGTGCCGATTCTCCTGATCTTTGCTTCAGCAGGTCTTATCGCTATCGGCCACGCATTCAGCAATGTCTCATCCGATTCTGGTCAATTCGCGGCGCTTCGCCAACTTTTTTCCAATGGCGGCGGGGCCCCACCCCCGCCGCGAACTTACGCTGATGCCTCGCCGCGGATAAAAGACGGTTCCGCGGCTCGGCATGGCCGCAGGCGCTGGCGAGAGGGTGTCCCTGCCACTCTCATCGTCCTCACAATCGCCTCAGCAATCGTCGCCAATTGGCCCGTGCTTTCGACGTCCCTGATGAAAGCCATCACTGAAACCAATCTCGCGACGGCGCTGTACGAGAACAAGCAGTTTGACGAAGCGATAGAGCACTACGAGCGCGCGATCGCGTTGCGGCCGGACTATGCGCCTGCGTACACCAACATGGGCGCGGCGCTGCGGTCGAAGGGGCGCGTGACTGAAGCAATCGCGGCGCACGAGAAATCACTCGCCATCCAGCCGGACAACCCCGACACGCACTTCAACCTCGCCAACGCGCTGCTCGATCTCAACCGGCCGCAGGAAGCCGCCGAGCACTTCCGTCTCGCCGGACGCCAGGGTCCGGCCGGAGCGAACGTCGAGAACAACCTGGGCATCGCGCTCGCCGGTGAAGGGAAGATGGCCGAGGCGGCTGAGGCGTTCAGGCGCGCGGTTGCGGTAGAGCCGGGATCAGCGCGCGCCCATCGCAACCTGGGCGACGCGCTCACGTCGCTGGGACAATTCGAGGAAGGCGTGAGCCATCTGCGCCGAGCCAGCGAGCTCCAACCGGAGAACGCCACGTTCCACTACGACCTCGCTGTGGCGCTCCTCGAGGGCGGCCGCGCGCCACAGGCGATTGAAGAGTTCAACGCGGCGCTGAAGATCGATCCGGCGTTCGCGCCGGCGCACAACAACCTGGGCGTCGCGCTGGGATCGCAGGGGCGATTCGACGAAGCGGTCGAGCATTTCAGGCAGGCGCTGAAGCTCGAGCCCGGCTACGCCGACGCGCAGCGGAACCTGCAGCAGGCGCTGCAGGCGCGCAAATAACGCGGGGCTCGGTGCTCGGTGCTCGGAAAGCGGAGTACACCAAGAAAGAAAAAGGCCGGGGAATTTCTTCCCCGGCCTTTCCGAGTCTACGTAGTTATCGAGACCCGAGGCCCGAGCCCCGAGGCCCGAGAGTACTACCAGCGCACTGTCGCTCCGACGCCGACCATGCGCGGCTGCATGATGCTGTTCGGCGCGAAGAACTGCTGCGAGAGAGTGTTGGTCGACTGGTAGCTGATGATCGCATCCGAGTTGTTGATGTTGAACACTTCGAGCGTCGGCAGCACCGACACACGGCCGAAGCGGAAGGTCCGCTGCACCTTGAAGTCGAACTGGTTGATCCGCTCCGAGAGCACGGTCGACGTCGGATCGAGCGGCACGGTCAGGGTGGCCTGTCCCATCACGGTCGTCGGCCCGATAATGGCGTTCGCCGGACACGGCGCGGGGCAGTTCGCCGGGTAACGGGTCGTGCCGCGGGTGATGGCGAGCCCGACCGCGGCGTTGTCGCGCGGCATGTTGCTCTGCAGCGCCGCGCTGAAGAGGATGCCCCACGGCAGCGGATAGGAGCCGGCCAGCTTCAGCGTGTTCTTGAACGGCACCGAATAGCCCTCTTCCAGGTTGAACCCATCGCAGAAGCGGAGGCTGTTCGGGTTGTCCGGCGCCGTGCAGTTCGTCGTGCGCTCGCGCTCCATGGCAATGCCGCCGAAGATTTGCGCGCCGGCGCCCGGCCGCGCCCTGAACTCGAGGTTGTACGCGTTGTAGACCTGCGTGCGGTTCGGATCCACCGTGTCGAGGTTGCGCGTCGGTGCGTTGCGCACGGCCTCCTTGAGCCCGTAGGCGGTGATCGCCTTCCCGTTCCGCGGGTCGTACACCGTGAACGGCGCGTAGTTCGGGTTTTGCGTCGGATCGCCGTCGGCCTGCCACGACCGGTTGATGGTGGTCGTCAGGTTGTGAAACTCGCCGTGGAACCAGCTGCCGGTCACCGACAGCCGCGGCAGAAGCTCGTGCTGCAGCTCCAGGCCGTGCTCGACGTTGTAGGTGCGCGGGTAGTGTCCGTACTCGTTCAGAGCCTGCGTCCCGAAGTTGTCCTGCAGGTTGGCGAAGTCGATCTCACAGCCCGGCGAATTGTAGACGCAGCGCTGCCGGACGCCATTGACCACCTGGCTCTCGCCCTGCGCGATGCCGTCGCCGTTCGCGTCGGTCCATGAGAGCGTCTGCGTGGACGACGCCAGCGGGTTGTAGGTGTCGGCGATGCCGGTGGTGCGCGCCAGGTTGTAGCGGTTGAGCGAGTACTTCAGCGCGGTCTTCGCGTTGCCGAACAGGTCGTAGACCAGCGCAAAGCGCGGCGCCCAGTCGCTCCAGTCCGGCAGGTTGGTGACTTCGGCGAACTCGCGCGCCGGCACGAAGCGGCCGGCCGGCGACTCGCCGCGCAGCACCTGCGCGTTGAGCGTCTCGTAGCGGATGCCGACGTTCACCGTCAGACGCTTGATCGACCACGAGTCCTGCGCGTAGATGCCGAGGTCGTGGTTCAGCGCCTCCCCGCTCGCCACCGGCGTGTTGCGGACCACCACCTGGCGCGCCCGCGTGAACGGCTGGCCGTTGCCGCCGTTGTTCACGCCGCTCTGGTAGATCTCGTAGAGATCGCCGTTCGCATCGATGGTGTGGAAGAAGGTCCCCCACGTCCGCTGGAAGCCGACCTTCACGTTGTGCGAGCCGGTGACGTACGACGCCGACGCCCTGAATGGAATGGCGTTTCGGACTTTGCGTCGTCTGCCCGAGCGTCGCGTCCTTGCGCGCGAACCCCTCGATGTCCTGTTCGACCTTCCCGAGGTTGGAGAACCAGGTCGGCGAGAATCGTGGCTGCTCGATGCCAGGCTGGTAGCTGTTCGTGTAGTACTCGGTGTTGTTCGACCAGCCGCCTTCGACGAGCAACCGGCTCGTCAGCGTGTTCGTCAGCTTGGCCG
Organism: uncultured Acidobacteriota bacterium; assembly: GCA_963825245.1. Classification (GTDB taxonomy): domain Bacteria; phylum Acidobacteriota; class Vicinamibacteria; order Vicinamibacterales; family CAVVIG01; genus CAVREM01. The sequence continues at coordinate 75,438 of CAWGSJ010000001.1, read as the reverse complement.
ACGCCGTGTGATACGCCGGCGAGTTCCACACCGTCGACGCGGTCTCGGGATCGTACCCGGACTGCATGTCGTGGCCGCGGAACTTGTCGACCTCGTCGAAGTACGCAGAGAACTTCGTCTTCGACGTCAGCTGCCACGTCATCCGGAGCAGCGCGCTCTTGATGAACTGGTCGTCGACGCCCTGGCTGCCGTCGTCGTTGAACGTGCCGGCGATGAAGTTGTTCACCGTGTAATAGCGCGCCGACCCGAAGAACCACAGCTTGTCCTTCATGACCGGTCCGCCTTGGGCGAACGTGAAGTCGATGATGCGGTCGGTCGCGTTGCCGGCCGTGAGATCGCGGTCTTTATGCCGCTGCGTCAGGTTGTCGCCCTGCCAGTCGCCCGGACGATAGGCCGTCTTGAAGTCGCCGCTGAACCGGTTGCCGCCCTCGCGCGGAATCATGTTCAGGCGGACGCCACCGGCCTGCGTGTCGGCGCCAATGCCCGAGGTCTGGTAGCTGACCTCCTGGTTCATCGCGTCGTTGAAGTAGCTCTGGATCGCGCCGTCGCCTTGCAGCCCGTTGACCATCATGCCGTCGACCAGCACCGTGTTCTGCGCCGTGCTCATCCCGTGCGTCGACATGTAGGTCTGCTGCATCGAGCGCGCGCCGCCCGTGTCGGGCAGGCTCAGGTTGACGCCGACGATCAGCTGACCCATGCCCTGAATCGTCCGGCCGGTCGGGATCGTGTCGATCGCTTCGCGGTTCAGCACCTGTGTGTGCACCGCCGTCGTCACGTCGACCACCGGCGCGTCGCCGGTGACCGTGATCGACTCCTCGAGGGCGCCGACGCGCAGGTCGGCGTTCAGCGTCATCGTGAACTCGGACGGCAGCGTGATGCTCTCTCGCCGGATCGTCGAGAATCCGGGCAGCGAGAAGGTGACGACGTAGGAGCCGGGACGGAGGTCGGTGATGAGATACCGCCCTTCGCCATCGGTGACGGCGACCTTGGATTTTTCAATAAGTGCGTCGCTCGACGCCTCCACCGTGACGCCTGGCAGCACGGCGCCTGACGTGTCCTTGACCGTTCCTGTCATCGCGCTTTGAGCATGCGCGACGGCCGGCAGGGCAAGAAGCGCCGCCAGTGCCACGAACAGCAACGAGCCTCGCCTACATGTCATCCGAGCCTCCTTGACTACCCGAAAACCAGTACCTGATTTCAGCTATCTGCTTCCGCGAACCCTAGCGTCCCGGAATCGAACGGTCAATTGCAATCGCGCGTCGGCGAAGTAAAAGATGCGCTTCGATTCAAAATTCCCGATGCGTCCGTAAAAGAAGCGTAAGGATATCCAAGAACTGTCGACGGGACAAGAGGAAGGCGCCTACGGCAACCGGAACGGACGACCCTGCCGGTACATCGCAAGGCGCTCCCGTACGGGTCGCGCCGCCTCGACAGACGAGGTCAGGGCAAGCGCCGCCTCAGCCGTAGCTATGGCGCGGACGAAGTCCCCCGCCGAGGCGTGTGACGCCGCGAGTGCATCCAACGCCACCGGATCTCGCCGCTCCGTCAGTGCGACGGCCCTCGAGGCGAGGGTGACGGCTTCGGCTGGATTGCGCACTCTCTCATCGCCGGCCACTGCAAGGAGCCAGGCCGCCTCCGCGTGAGGCGCCGCCCAGTCCGGGCGAAGCCTGGCCGCTTCCTTGAACTGCTCGATGGCTTGAGCCGTCCTGCCCCGCGCGGCAAGCAGGCGTCCGAGGTTGTCCCTGGCTCCGGCGTTGCCGGCGTCGAATCGGACCGCATCTGTGAGATGCCGCTCGGCGTCGTCGAGCCGTCCGAGCTTGAAGAGGACGCCGCCCAGGTTGTTGTGAGCGAGCCCGTAATCCGGGCGCAGCTCCAGCGCTCTCCTGAACCGGGCCATCGCTTCGTCGATGCGACCCGCGGCTACGAGCGCGGTGCCGAGGTTGAATTGCGCGGCCGCGGAATCGGGCTTCATCCCCGCGGCGATCTCGAAATGCCGGACCGCGTCCGCGGCGCGGCCGAGATCGAGATACAGCAGCGCGGCGTCGTCGTGCAGCGCAGCGCTGTCGGGTTCGGCCCTGATGCGCGCCTCGTAGCCGATGACGTCCTCGGCAAGGACCTTCGGACGGAATTGCGCGTTGAGCATCGCGAGATCGCGCGCATCGCGGGTCAGTACCTGGATCCAGAGGTCGCCCATCTCGTCGGCTGATCGCTGCCCCCAGCCGACGCGCTTCGGCGGACGGCTTGGGTTGCGAGGGTTCGCCGCCGAGTTGTCGAACACGATCTCCATCGCGAGGGTCGTGCCCTTCGGCAAGGACACGGGCTTCGTGTAGCGGTAGACCTGCTGCCAGCGGAAATCCCAGTCCTTGATGGAGATGAGCGGGCGAATCGTCCCGTCGGGCAAGCGCGCGGTGCCCCGCACTTCGCGCGCGAGATAGTGAGCGTGCGGCTGCACCGCCTGGACCTCTACGTCGACCGGCAGCACGAACGAATCGGTGCTCGTGTAGCGCGGGTCGTCCGGCTGGATGTCGATGTCCTGGCGTCCGAGCCGCAGCATCGCTGGCGTCCGCTCCGGCGGATCGTTGCCGAAGAAGAAGCCGATCGACGGTTGAACGAGCTCGGGTTTCCCGCTCGGCTGCATGTGCAGCTCCACTACGAGATCCGATCCGGGGTGCAGCGTCCAGGCGAGGCCCTTCGGCAGGAGCGGCGCCGCCTGACCGGGAGTCCAGCCGAGGAAGTGACCGTCGGGATACCCGGCCGAGTGGGCGATGAGGCCGTCGTAGCCTGGTGCGGGATCCTCCTCGTCGAACCGCCGCGACGCCTGCGTGCGATCGATGCGGATGTTCGCGTGGTGCACGACGCGATTGCCCGGGCGGAACTCGAGGCCGCGCACGAAACGCCGCTCGCCGACCGGCAGCGGGATCACGAAGATGCGGAAGACGTCGGTGCCTTCCGTCGTCAGCGTATAAGCCGGCGGCCGAACGATGAGATCGGGTACGCCGAGCTGCCAGCCGCCGCTCCTTGCCGGCATCGGCGGCAGGCCGCCCGGGCCGCCCTCGACTGCGCCCGCCTCCGTCCACTTCCGAATCGTGGCGATGTCGGTCGGCGAGAGCCGCTCCTGGCCGACGAAGTCGCCGTGCCCTGGCTCGGCCTTCCGCGGCGGCATGACGCCCGCCTGCGTGACGGCGGCGATCTGCGTGGCGCGGCGCCGCACTTCCTCGTAGGTGAGGACGCTGAACGGACCAGGACCGTCGGGCTGATGACAGGCGGCGCAGTGACGAAACAGGATCGGGGCGACGTCCCTCGTGAACGTCACCTGCGCGGACGCGGACGGCGCCGCGGCAAGCACGGCACCGCTGATGACGAACGTTGAAATCAGCCGTGAGCCCGGCCGGCGTCGCATCAGATCTGCAGCTTACTCGCTGACGAATGAAATTTGGAATTAGGAATTATTAGGAAATTCAGAATTTGGAATGCTGATGGGCGAAGCCCTGCAGCTTCAAGAATTCCAAATTCCAAATTCATGATTGCAACGCTAAAACGGATGACGCCCGCCGCGGATGACGGCGTCGGCGATCCGCCGTCGGGCGCCAACCGTGTCCACCCCGGGGTGCGCTGCGACGGCGGCAATGAGCTCGGCAGCCCCGCCGCTGCTGCGGCCGGCAAGGGCGCGGGCAACCTGTTTGGCCGCGTGCGCCATGCGATCGGCGGCATCGCTCGCGAACACCCGTACCGCGTCCACCGCCAGCGGCGCCAGCTCGCCGCCGCGGGCGACGATCTTCTCGGCGCGCGCCAGGCCGCTCTCGATGGCGTAGACGTCGATGACGATGTTCGAAACGTGGGCGAGCAGCTCCTGCTCGTCCTTCACCGTGTTGCCGAACGCGGCCGACGCCTCGGCGAGCAGGACGAGCACGAGACGTTTGGCCTGGCCGAGCAGCGTGTGCTCCGTCAACAGCGGGCTCGACGCCGGCGCTCTGAGCTCTGACGCGGAAATCTGCCCGGACTTCTCCAGGCTCTTCAGCAGCCTGGTGGCGACGATCATCCGGTTGATCTCGTTGGTGCCCTCGTAGATGCGCGTAATGCGCGCATCGCGGTAGGGGCGCTCGGCCGGGAACTCGCGCGAGTAGCCGTTGCCGCCGAACACCTGCAGCGCTTCGTCGACGACGTAGGCGAGCGTTTCGCTGGTGAAGACCTTGTTGACCGAGCACTCGACGGCGAACTGCTCGATGGCCTTCAGCACGGCCGGCCCATCGGCCGGATCCACGGCATCGAGCGCGCGATCGGCGTCGCCGAGCGCCCGGTAGACCATCGCGTCGCCGACGAAGCAGCGCAGTGACATCTCGGCCAGCTTCTGCTTGATCAACCCGAACTCGGCGATGGCGCGGCCGAACTGCCGGCGCTCCTTCGCATACTTCGTCGCGTTGTTCAGCGCGAGGCGTGCGCCGGAGATGTTGCGCGTCCCGAGCTTGACGCGCCCGAGATTCAGGATGTTGAACGCGACCTTGTGGCCCTCGCCAATCGTGCCGAGCACGTTCTCCACCGGCACCGGCACGTTGTCGAACATCAGCGCCGTCGTGGACGATCCATCGAGCCCGAGCTTCTTCTCGTCGGGCCCGCTCTTCACCCCCATCGCGCGCTCGACCAGGAACGCGGTGAACTTCTCGCCGTTGACCTTGGCGAAGACGGTGAACAGATCGGCGAAGCCGCCGTTCGTGATCCACATCTTCTGGCCGTTGAGCAGGTAGTGCCGGCCGTCTTCACTGAGCACGGCGGTCGTCTTCGCGGCGAGCGCGTCCGACCCCGACTGCGGCTCGGTGAGCGCGTAGGCGCCGAGCATCTCGGCGCTCGCCAGCTTGGGCAGGTACTTCGCCTTCTGCGCCTCGTTGCCGAAGTACACCGTCGGCAGCGTGCCGATCGACGTGTGCGAGCCGATCGAGCCCGCGAACGACGGGCTCGCGGCGATCTGCTCGCCGACGTAGGCCGCGCTGATCTTGCTCAGGCCCAGGCCGCCGTACGCCTCGGGGATCTCCAGGCGCAGCAGATCCAGGTCCGCGGCCTTGCGCAGGAGCGTCCGGACGAAATCCCAATCGTGCGCGAACAGCCGCCCCTCGTTCGGCAGCACCTCGTTGCGCATGAACTCGGCGGCGGTCTGCCCGAACAACCGCTGCTCGTCGCTCAACTCCTCGCGCGTGAACACGTCGCGGGCATCCACCGAGGTCGTCAGAAACTGCCCGCCAATCAGAGTTTGCGTGTCTGCCATCGGTTTGCCGTTCGTTCTACGTTCTACGTTCTACGTTCGTACGTTCTACGTTCTACGTTCTACGTTCTGACTCCTCCTCCGTGCCCTGGAGAACGAAGAACGAAGAACGACGAACGTAGAACGTAGAACGATTACGTGCTGTTGACAGGAAAGTGAGGGAATCAGCAGTATAAGCGTTCCATCGTGCCTACTATCAACGAATTATTCAGCCTCCAGGGTCGTGTCGCGATCGTGACCGGCGGCTCGCGCGGACTCGGCGAGGAAATCGCCGAAGGGCTCGCCGAAGCCGGCGCCAGGCTGATGCTGTGCGCGCGCCGCGACGAATGGCTCGTCCCGACCGTCAAGGAATTGCGTGGCCGCGGCTTCACCGTGGAATCGGCGCTGTGCGATGTCTCGAAGCCGCCGGAGGTGCAGTCGGTGGTCGACAAGACGCTGAAGGCCTTCGGCCAGATCGACATCCTCGTCAACAACGCCGGCATCAGCTGGGGCGACGAACCGGAGACGATGCCGCTCGAGAAGTGGCAGAAAGTGATCGACGTCAACCTGACCGGCGCGTTCCTGTTCTCGCAGGCCGCCGGCCGCGAGATGCTCAAGCGCCAGTACGGCCGCATCATCAACGTGGCGTCGATTGCCGGCCTGCATGCGTCGGTGAACGGCCCGCACTATGTCGGCTACGCGTCGAGCAAGGCCGGGCTGATTGGACTCACGCGCGAGCTCGCCGGCACCTGGGGCCGGCAGGGCATCCGCGTCAACGCGATCGCGCCCGGCTTCTTCCCGTCACGCCTGACCGAAGCGGTGCTGCCGAAGGCCGAAGCCGGCCTGAAAGCGAACTGCCCGATCCCCCGCGCCGGCCTGGCCGGCGAGCTGAAGGGCGTCGCCGTGTTTCTCGCGTCCGACGCGTCGAACTACATCACCGGGCAGGTGATCGTCGTCGATGGCGGACGGACCATTGCGTGACGATTGCCGTTCGACGTTCGCGCGCCTTCGCCGAACGTGCGGACGTTCGAACGACGCACGCCCGAACGACGAACGTCGGAGACGTTGATGGCTGATCCCGTATCCGTCACCCGCCCGTGGCTGCGTCATTACGACTACTGGGTCCCGCACCACATGTCGTATCCGCGGCGGCCGCTGCACGAGATCCTCGACAGCGCGGCCGTCGACGTGCCGGATCGGCCGGCGACGGCGTTCTTCGGCGCGACGCTGACCTACGCCGAGCTCAAGAACCTGTCCGATCGGCTGGCGGCGGCGTTCGACGGGATGGGGCTCGTCAAGGGTGACCGCGTCGGCATCATGCTGCCGAACTGTCCGCAGTACCTGATTGCCGCCTTCGCCGTCCTGCGCCATGGCGCGATCGTCGTCAACATCAACCCGACCTATACGGCCCGCGAGCTGCTGAGCGTCGCCAACGATTCCGGCATGCGGTTCCTGCTGACGCTCGATGCGCTCGCGCCGCTGGCACTCGGCATCAAAGGCGACAGCCGCCTCGAGCAGATCATCATCACGTCACTCGCGGAGTACTCGGCTCCCGCCGGCACCGCCGCCAAGGTCGACGGCACGCTGCGCCTGTTGGACCTCCTCGGCGACGTGCCGGAGCCGCGGCAGGTCCGCGTGCCGATCGATGCGGACGACCTGGCGGTCCTGCAATACACGGGCGGCACGACCGGCGCGCCAAAGGCGGCGATGCTCACCCACGCCAACATCTTCGCCAACCTCGTCCAGACCGAGGCGTTCATGTACCGCTCGCGCGAGCGCGGCACCGCGCGCTACCTGATGGTGATCCCGTACTTCCACATCTACGGGTTCACCGTCGGGATGATGAAGGGCACCTGGGTGGGCGCGCTGCAGATCCTCATCCCGAAGTACGACGTCGAGCAGGTGCTCACGGCGCTGCGCGACCACCGGCCGACCTACTTCCCTGCCGTGCCGACGATTTTCGTCTCGCTGCTCAGTCATCCCCGCGTGAAGGAATTCGGCCTCGACAAGGTCCGGACCTTCAACAGCGGCGCCGCACCGTGCCCGATCGAGGTCATCGAGCAGTTCGAGCGCACGCTTCGGACGGACCCTCAACGAAGGCTACGGACTGTCGGAAGCGTCGCCGGTGACCCACACGACCGCGCAGCTGGCAGCGCGCAAGATCGGCAGCGTCGGTCTGCCGCTGCCTGACACCGACATGAAGATCGTCGATCTCGAGTCCGGGATGCGCGAGCTGCCGATCGGCGAGGCCGGTGAGCTCTGTATTGCCGGACCGCAGGTGATGAAGGGCTACTGGAATCGTCCAGAGGAAACCGCGTACGTTCTTCGCACGCACGCGGACGGACGGACCTGGCTCCACACCGGCGACATCGCGACCGTCGACGAGGACGGCTACACGACGATCGTCCAGCGCAAGAAGGACATGATGATCGTCGACGGCTTCAACGTCTACCCGTCAGAGGTAGAGTCGGTCCTGTACCTGCATCCCGCCGTCCGCCTCGCGGCAGCCATCGGCGAACCTCACGGCTACCACGGCGAGGTCGTGCGCGCCTATGTGGCCCTCAAGCCAGGCGCGACTGTCACGGAGGCCGAGCTGATCGCGCACTGCAAGACCGCGCTCGCGCCCGTACAAGGTGCCGAAGCACATCGAGATCCGCGAGACGCTGCCGATGAGCGCGGTCGGCAAGATCCTGTATCGCGTCCTCCGCGACGAACTCGCGGTGCGTGCCAGTAGGCGGGCCTCTTAGGCCCGCCGTTTGTCGTAGTGCGGACCTTTAGGTCCGCCCGTGACACATGCCCGACACCACCTCACCCTCCGGACTCTTCGAAATCCGCCGCCAACTGAGCGGCACTCGAATTCTTCAAGAAGATGATCGCCGGCGAACTGCCGCCGCCGCCGCTCGTCGTCCTCCTCGGCCTGAAGCTCGTCGAAGCCGAGCCGGGCCGCGTCACCTTCACCGGCGTCGCGCGCGAAGAGGTCTACAACGGCATGGGCGTCGCCCACGGCGGCTTCGCGGCGACGCTGCTCGACTCGGCGCTCGGCTGCGCGATCAACACGATGATGCCGGCCGGCCGCGTGTTCACGACGATCGACCTGCAGATCCACTACACCCGCCCGCTGCGCCGCGAGGCGGGCGAATTGCGCTGCACGCGCGACCGTCGTCCACGTCGGCAGCCGCACGGCGACCTCGGAGGGCCGGATCGTCGACGCCGACGGCAAGGTCTACGCCCACGGCACGACGACGTGCATCCTCGTCGAACCACCGAGGGGAGAGTAATTTGCGTGCTTGAATCGCTGGCCTGATTCGCTTTTCGTGGCTTTCGTGGCGAGATTCCTGTCGAGTTGTGGAGTTCTGATGCCTGAATTCGTGCACTACGAAGTGACAGACCGCGTCGCGGTCCTGACGATCGACAACCCGCCCGTCAACGCGCTCGGCGCCGGCGTGTGGGAGGCGATCGATGAGAGCGTCGCGCGCGCGAACGACGATGCCGCCGTGGACGCGATCGTCCTGATCGGCGCGGGCAACACGTTCATCGCGGGCGCCGACATCAACATCTTCAAGACGCTGAAGACGCGCGACCAGTCGATGGCGCGCTCCGCGGGCACGCACGCGCTGCTCCGCCGTCTCGAAGACTCGGCCAAGCCGCTCGTCGCCGCGATCCACGGCCAGGCGTTCGGCGGCGGGCTCGAGGTCGCGATGGCCTGCCACTACCGCGTCGCCGTCAAGGACGCGAAGGTCGGACAGCCCGAAGTGCTCCTCGGCATCATCCCCGGCGCTGGCGGCACGCAGCGGCTGCCGCGGCTCGCCGGCGTGCCGCTCGCGATCGAGATGTGCACCGACGGCAAGCCGGTCCCGGCGCCGAAGGCGCAAGGCCGCCGGCATCGTCGACGAGATCGTCGAGGGCGACCTGCGGACGGGCGCGATCGCGTTCGCGAAGCGCGCGCGCGGCGGCCGGCGACCGGCGCAAGACGCGCGAGATCGCGATCAGCGCCGAGTCAGGCGGCTCGCTGGACGCGCCGCCTGCCAGGAGGCCCGTGCCGCGCTCGCCAAGTCGGCGCGCGGCGCGCGCGCGCCGCTTGCGGCGGTCGACGCCATCGAAGCCGGCCTCGAGCGCGGGTTCGACGACGGATCGGTCCGCGAGCGCGAGCTGTTCGCCGACTGCGTCGTCTCGACCGAGTCGAAGGCGCTGCGCCACCTCTTCTTCGCCGAGCGCGAAGCCGCCAAGGTGCCGGACGTCCCCAAGGACACGCCGGCCATCGACATCCGGCGCGCCGCCGTCGTCGGCGCCGGCACGATGGGCGGCGGCATCGCGATGAGCTACGCGAACGCCGGCATCCCGGTCCTCCTCAAGGAGGTGGACGACGCCGCGCTGCAGCGCGGGCTGGCGACGATCCGCAAGAACTACGAAGTGACGATGTCCAAGGGCAAGATGACCGCCGAGCAGCTCGAGAGGACGATGGCGCTCATCACGCCGACCACCACCTACGACGGCTTCGACCAGGTCGACATCGTCGTCGAGGCGGTGTTCGAGAACATGGACCTGAAGAAGAGCACGTTCGCGGAGCTCGGGCGCGTGACGCGGCCCGACTGCGTGCTCGCGTCGAACACGTCGACGCTCGACATCGACGAGTTCGCGAAGTCGAGCGGCCGGCCCGGCGCAGGTCATCGGCCACCACTTCTTCAGCCCGGCGAACGTGATGAAGCTGCTGGAGATCGTCCGCGGCCGCGAGACCAGCAAGGAAGTGATCGCCACGTCGGTGAAGCTCGGCAAGCGCATCGCCAAGGTGCCGGTCGTCGTCGGCAACTGCTTCGGCTTCGTCGCCAACCGCATGCTCGCCTACTACATGCGCGAGGCCTACCTGCTGCTCGAAGAGGGCGCGAGCGTCCCGCAGATCGACAAGGTGCTGACCGACTTCGGCATGCCGGTCGGTCCGTTCGGCATGCAGGACATCGCCGGCATCGACGTGGGCGCGCGCATCCGTCAGTACCTGCGCTCGATCGGCCAGACGCGCGCCGAGGGCCCGCAGTCGGCGGTCCCCGACCGGCTGTTCGAGATGGGCCGCTACGGCCAGAAGACCGGCGCCGGCTGGTACAAGTACGAGGCCGGCAGCCGCAAGCGGCATTCCCGATCCGCTGGTCGACGAGATCGCGGCGGAGGAAGCCGCGAAGCGCGGCATCACGCGCGCGCACCGTGTCGGACGACGAGATCCTCGCGCGGATCACGACGGCGCTCGCCAACGAGGGCGCGCGCGTGCTCGAGGACGGCTTCGCGACGCGCGCCGGCGACATCGACGTCATCTACTGCTACGGCTTCGGCTTCCCGCGGCACCGCGGCGGCCCGATGTTCTACGCCGACACGGTCGGCCTGCCGACGATCCTCGCGCGCGTGCAAGGAGTACCGCGCGCGGTTCGGCGACTACTGGCAGCCGGCGCCGCTCCTCGAGAAGCTGGTCGCCGGAGGGCGCGGGTCTGTACGAGGAGAGCGAGAAAGTTGGCGTTTAGCGTTTAGAAAGCTCTAACACGGACACGACGGACACGAACGGCTCGGAACGAATACTGTTGATCCGTGGTGCGACCAGCGCCGCGAAGCGGCGCGGCCGGCTCCGCCGGCCGGCTGGTCGCACCCATCGTGTCCGTGTTTGATCTTTTTTTGTCTTTTCGCGTTTTCGTGGTTTCGTGTGGTGCCTTTTCTCCGTTGACACATGATTGAAATCCCCGACTTATCCGTTCTTCAGCAGCGGCTCGGCCAGGAGATCGCGGTCAGCGACTGGTTCGAGATGCCGCAGGACCGCATTTCGCAATTTGCCGAGACGACCGAAGATCGCCAGTGGATTCACATCGACGCCGCGCGGGCGGCGGCGGAATCGCCGTACGGCACGACCATCGCGCACGGCTTCCTGACGCTGTCGATGGTGAGCGCGCTGCTGCGCAACGCGATCACGGCTGCCGCCGCAGCGGATGGGGATCAACTACGGGCTGAACCGCGTCCGGTTCATGGGCGCGGTCCCGTCTGGATCACGGATCCGCGGCCGGTTCGTACCCAGCGAGGTCAAAGAGATCGAAGGCGGCTACCAGGTCGTCTGGACGATCACGATCGAGCGCGAAGGCAGCGAGAAACCAAGCTGTGTCGCAGAATGGGTCCTGCGATACCTTCGCTGACGGGCCTCGGGTCTCGGGGCTCGAGGCTCGAAGCACCTGAATCTCCTGAGCTCCGAGCACCGAGTCCCGAGCCCCGAGTCAGTTCGCATTCAGCCATTCCCGATACGCCTCGAAGGTATACGGACGGCCGAGGAAATCCTTCACGAGATCGGCGGCGGGCTTCGAACCGCCGGGCTCGAGCACGGTGCGGCGGTAGAGCGCGCGCGGCTTCGCGGATTCGAGCAGGCCCTGCTTGCTGAACACCGTGAACATGTCCTTGGCGATCACCAGCGACCACATGTAGGTGTAGTAGATCGCCGAGTAGCCGTCGAGGTGCGTGAACGACTCCTCGAAGTGCGTGCCGTCGACGAACTTGAACGGCGTGCAGCTTCTTCTGCAGCTCGGCGACGACCTTGCGCGGTGTCGAGCCCCTTCGGATCCCGGCTGTGGAGCTCGAGGCTGATCGCGGCGTAGAACATCTGCTGCCGGACGAAGAGCCCCTTGCCGAACTCGTCGGCGGCCTTCATCCGCTTGACGAGTTCGGCCGGAATCGGCTCGTCCGGTCTGGTAGTGGCGGGCGAAGGTCTGCAGCGTCTCGGGCGTCCAGACCCACTCCTCGAGCATCTGCGACGGCGCTTCGACGAAGTCCCACTCGGTCGCCACGCCCGAGATGCCGGCCCAGCGCGTGTGGCCGCCGAGGACGTGGTGCAGCAGGTGGCCGAACTCGTGGAAGAAGGTCTCGACGTCGGAGTGCTGCATCAGCGCCGGCTCCGCGCCGCGGCTTCGGGAAATTGCAGACCAGCACGCCCTCGGGCAGCATGCGGTCCGCCTTGCCGTTGATCAGCGTGAACTGGGCGTAGTGCTTGTACTTGTTGTCGCGCGGGATACATGTCGAGGTAGATGCGGCCGAGCAGCGCGCGAGCCCTCGAGCACGTCGAACGCCTCGACGTCCGGGTGCCACACCGCCGCGTCCGGCACCGGCGCGGTACGTGATGCCGAACATCCGGCTCGTGAGATCCATCACGCCCTGCTTGACGCGTCGGTATTCGAAGTACGGGCGCACCGACTGCGAGTCGAACTTGTACTGCTCGGCCTTCACCTGCTCCTGGAGGTAGGCGCTGTCCCAGGCGTCGACCGACGTCGCGCCCGGCAGTCTGCGCTGCTTGCGCGCGAGCAGCGCCTTGTAGTCGGCGGTCAGGCGATCGTCGGCGGCCGCGGCGATCTTCGTGCGATGAAGTCGCTCGACGTCTGGCGCGTGCCGATCATCTTGTCGCCGGTGATGTAGTCGGCCCACGTCGGGAAGCCGAGCAGGTTCGCCAGCTCCATGCGCGCCTCGAGCATCCGGCTGAGCACCGGCAGGTTCTTCGGATGGCCGCGCATGCGGTACGATCTTCCAGAACGCTTCGCGCGCCGTCGCGCTTTTCGCGTAAGTCAGAAACGGCTGGTAGTCGGTGTTGTTGGTCGTCAGCGTCACCTTGCCGTTGGCCGTCGGCCGCGTGCGCGCGCTTGAAGTCGTCGGGCAGGCCGTCGAGCTCCGCCGGATCCAGCTCGATCGTCCGCACGTCGCGAGGCGATGTTCGCCTCGAACTGCTGGCCGAGCTTGACCAGTTCCTCGCGCAGCGCCTTGATCGCGCGCGCGCGTCGCTTCGTCCTTGTCGACGCCGGCGCGGCGGAAGTCGCGCAGCGTCTTCTCGACGTAGTGCCGGGTCGCGGCGTCGGCGCGCGACACGTTCAGGCGCGTCAGCGCGTCGTAGACGTCGGCCGATCGAGCGACAGCTCGGTGGCCGCCTTGTCGACGTCGCTCTCGCAGTCGCGACGCCGCGTTGCGCATCGCCTCGTCGGGGTGCACGTTGCGCGCGAGGCCGGCGCGCGACGCCGCGTCGGCGAGGAGCCCGACCGCGCGTGTCGTAGCGATCGAGCGCGGCGGCCCAGTCGGCGCCGTCCGCGGTCCGGAACTGCGCCGCTGACGCGCGCGCCCGCTCGATGTCCGCGCGGCAGGTCTCGAGAAACGCCTGCGGCGTCGCCGTCAGCAGCTTCGACGCGCCGACCTCGGACGTTTGCGCGGCAGCGAGCGATGGCAGCAGGGCGACTGAGCCAGCAAGCGCGAAAGTGCGTAAATGCAACATGAGCCTCCAGATCCAGATACAGACTCTATTATGCAGCAGGGTGCTGCGGGTTCGACGACGGGGCTTACGAACTGACGCTGTAGAGTGCTGCGGGTTCGACGACGGTGCTGACAGACTGACGCTGTAGGGTGCTGCGGCTTCGCAGACCGTGCTTTCAGACTGTCGCTTGACAGTGCTTCGGTCCAGCCGAGCACTCTACAGCGTCAGTTCCGAGCACCTTGGAGCGTCAGTTCGCAGCACTTTGCAGCGTCAGTTCCGAGCACCCTGCTGCGTCAGTTCCCAGCACCCTGGAACGTCAGTTCCGAGCACCCTGCTGCGTCAGTTCCCTGATAAGATTCCCGTCGCTGAGGAGGCGTGAGATGAAACTGCGTACCGCCCTCGCTGTTGGAACCGTGTCGCTCGTCGCCTGGCTCGTCGCCACTGATCGGCCGATCGCGCAGACCGATCTGCCGATGGCGAAGCCCGAGACGCGTTGGCATCTCGTCGAAGCGCCTCGAGCGCGTCAAGCAGCTACATCCAGGAATACATCGACACCAACCAGATCGCCGGCGCGGTGACGCTCATCGCGCGCAAGGGCAAGGTCGTCCACCACGAGGCGCAGGGCTGGCGCTACAAGGAAGAGAACCAGCCGATGCAGAAGGACACGATCTTCGCGCTGATGTCGATGACCAAGCCGATCGTCTCGACGGCGCTGATGATGCTGTGGGAAGACGGCAAGTTCATGCTCGACGACCCGATCTCGAAGTTCCTGCCGTCGTACGCAGAACCAGATGGTGATCGAGAACGGCAAGCTGGTGAAGCCGGCGCGGCCGGTCACCGTCCGCCACGTCCTCACGCACACGTCCGGCCTTGGTTTGGCACCGCCGCGTCGAAGCCGAGCGCGCCGCACACCGAAGGCAGCGTCGCGGCGGCAGTCGCGGCGGCCGCCAACGCACGCTCCGCCGCCCGGGCCGCGTGCCTCGAGCCTCGCCGAAATGGTCGAGCGCGCGGCGCAGTACCCGCTGCATTTCCACCCGGGCGATCGGTGGGACTACGGCGATTCGACCGACTACGTGGCCATCCTGGTCGAGAAGATCTCCGGCCAGTCGATCGACGACTTCCTGCGCGACGCGGATCTTCGAGCCGCTCGGACATGCGCGACACGCACTACAACGTGCCGCGCGAGAAGATGAACCGGGTCTCGGCCGTCTACCGGCCCCTCGAGAACGGCAAGATCGAGCTGTTCCGCAAGCCGGAGTTCCGCGAGCCGACGTTCGGCCGCGGCATCGCCGGCCTCAATGGCACCGCCGGCGACTACTTCAAGTTCACGCAGATGCTCCTGAACGGCGGCGAGCTACAACGGCCATCGCCTGCTCGGCCGGATGACCGTCGACATGATGTTCGCGAACCACATCGGCACGGCCCAAGCAAGCGTGTCGGCGTGCGCGGCGACGGCTACGGCTTCGGCCTCGGCGGCGCCGTGCTGACCGATCCGGCGAAGGCGCCCGACGCGCTCTCGATCGGCTCGTGGAGCTGGGGCGGCGCCTGGGGGACGGTCTTCTGGATCGATCCGGTCGAGGAGCTGATCCCGATCATGCTGATCCAGATCAGCTCGTACAGCCACTTCAACATCCGCCCGCTGTTCTCGGTGGTCGCCTCGCAGGCGGTGGTCGACAGCCTCGCCGGATCAGAAGCCGAAGGTGATGGGGTACGACACGCCACGAGTAAATTGAGAACTTCAGGATTTGAGGATGCGATAGGACTACGAGGCTGTGCACGGTGCAGGCATCTCAAGTCAGATCCTGAGATCCTCAGATCCTCGAGATCCGTTGATGAGTCCTCAGATTCCTGAAATTACATGAGAGAAGCCGTCATCGTCGCCAGCTCGCGTACGCCGCTGGCCAAGTCGCAGCGCGGGTCGTTCAACATGACGCGGCCGGACGATCTGGCCGCGCACGCGATTCGGCACGCCCTGGGCAAGGTCCCGGCGGTCGACCTGGCGGAAGTCGAAGAAGTCGTGCTCGGCTGCGGGCAGCCGCACGGTCCGGCGGGTCACAACATCGCGCGCGTCGCCGCGCTGCGGGCGGGCCTCCCGGTCACGACGGCGGCGGTCACCGTGAACCGCTTCTGCAACTCGGGGCTGCAGGCGGTCGTGCAGGCGGCGCACCTCGTGATCAACGAGCACGTCGACGTGGCGATCGGCGGCGGCGTCGAGTCGATCACGATGATGGTCCGCGACAACTCGCCGAACCCGTGGGTTCAGGAGCACGTCCCTGGCGTCTACATGGCGATGGGTGACACGGCGGAAGTCGTCGCGAAGCGTTACAACGTCACGCGGCAGGCGCAGGACGAGTACGCGCTGGTCAGCCAGCAGCGGACCGCCCGCGCGCAGCAGGACGGCTTCTTCCGCGACGAGCTCGCGCCGATGAAGGTGACGCGCGCGATCCTCGACAAGAAGAGCGGCGAAAAGATTGGCGAGGAAGAAGTCTGCGTCGATCGCGACGAATGCAACCGTCCCGACACGACGCTCGAAGGACTGCTGAAGCTCCCGCCGGCGTTCGACACGAAGAGCGGCACCGGCAGCGTCACCGCGGGCAACTCGTCGCAGCTCTCCGACGGCGCGTCGGCGACGGTCGTCATGTCGGCCGAGCGCGCGAAGGCGCTCGGCATCGACGCCGCTGCTCGTGTTTCGCGGCTACGCGATCGCCGGCTGCGAGCCCGACGAGATGGGCATCGGCCCGGTCTTCGCGGTCCCGAAGCTGCTCAAGCGCCAGGGCATCCGGATGGACGAGGTGGACGTCTGGGAGCTGAACGAGGCCTTCGCGTCGCAGGTGGTCTACTGCCGCGATCAGCTCGGCATCCCGATGGATCGTCTGAACCCCAACGGCGGATCGATCGCGATCGGCCACCCGTTCGGCATGACCGGTTCACGCCTTGTCGGCACGATCGCGTCCGAGATGAAGCGCCGCAAGGCCCGTTACGGCGTCGTCACCATGTGCGTCGGCGGGGGCCAGGGCGGAGCGGCGTTGTTCGAACGCGCCTGATAAGGGATACCGTCAGCAGCGCCTGCGGCCATGCGAGCCCGAGGACAAGCAAATCCGAGGGCGAGCATCATCGTAAGTTCGCGGCGGGGGTGGGGCCCCGCCGCCAGTGGAAAAAGTCCGCCGTGACCCGCCGGGCCTGAGAGGCCCGGCCTACGAAGAAATAGGAAATGCGCCGATTGCCACGACTCGCAATCATCCTTGTCGCCTTGCTCGGCGCCACCGAGTCGGCGCGTGTCCAGAGCGCAACGGAGGCGCCGCTGCTCGGGATCATGCAGGCGGAACTGCAGCGGAATCTCACCGCCCTGAAGGCGACACCCGTTCCGGCCTACTTCGTCGGCTACACGGTCCACGACACCCGGTCGACCCGCCTCGCCGCATCGCTGGGCGCGCTGCTGAGGAGCGACCAGGCGCAAGGCCGTGCGGCCTCGGTCGAAGTCCGGGTCGGCGACTACACCTTCGACAACACGCACCCGCTGCGCGGCGACGGCAACACGGGTCCGCGGATCACGCGCGTCAACCTGCCGCTGACCGACGTCGAAGCGCCGATCCGCCTGGAGCTGTGGCGCGGGACCGATCGCGCCTACCGGCAGGCCGCCGAGGCGCTCACCCGCGCGCGCACCAACGCTGCCGCGAAGATCCAGGCCGACGAACCCTCACCGGACTTCTCGCGCGAAACGCCCCAGGTGCACGCCGAGCCGCCGACGACCTACACCATCGATACCGCGGCCTGGGAGGAGCGGCTGCGCCGGGTCTCGGCGCCGTTCAGCGATGATCCGCTGATCTTCCGCAGCGACGTCTCGCTCTCGGTCGAAGCGACCAACCGCTACTACACCAACAGCGAGGGTTCGCGCATCGCCACCGGCGAGCTGTTCTGCCGCATCATGATCCAGGCGGCGACCAAGGCCGCCGACGGCATGGAGCTGCCGCTCTACAGCAGCTTCTTCTCGAGAACCGCCGACGGCCTGCCCTCCGAGTCCGCGCTGCTCGCCGAGGTCCGGTCGATGATCGACCTGCTCGCGCGGCTGCGCCAGGCGCCGATCGTCGATCCGTTCTCCGGGCCGGCAATCCTGTCAGGGCGCGCCGCCGGGGTGTTCTTCCACGAGATCTTCGGTCATCGCGTGGAGGGCCACCGCCAGAGGAGCGCCGACGATGCGCAGACCTTCGCCAAGCGCGTCGGCCAGTCGGTGCTGCCGTCGTTCCTGAGCGTCGTCTTCGATCCGACACGGCGGCTGCGCGGCACGACCGAGCTGCACGGCTACTACGAGTTCGACGACGAGGGCGTGAGGGCGCGGCCGGTCACCGTCGTGAATAAGGGAATCCTCCAGACGTTTCTCCTCGGGCGGGCGCCGCTTCATCAGTTTCCGCAGTCGAACGGCCACGGCCGCGCACAGGCCGGGTTCGTGCCGGTGTCGCGCCAGTCGAACCTGATGGTCGAGGCCGACAAGAGCGTCTCGCCGGAACGGCTGATCGAGATGCTGAAGGAGGAGGCGCGCCGCCAGGGCAAGCCCTTCGGCCTGCTCTTCGACAACATCGAGGGCGGCTTCACGTTCACCGGGCGCTCGACGCCGAACGCATTCAACGTGCTGCCGAACGTCGTGTATCGGGTCTACGCCGACGGACGGCCGCTCGAGCTCGTGCGGGGCGTCGATCTCATCGGCACGCCGCTCGCCGCGTTCGGCAAGATCGTGGCCGCGAGCGACGCCATCGACGTCTTCAACGGCCTGTGCGGCGCCGAAAGCGGCAGCGTCCCCGTCTCCGCCTCGTCACCCGCGCTCCTCGTCAGCGAAGTGGAAGTTCAGAAGAAAGCCCAGTCGCAGGAAACGCTGCCAATTCTGCCAGCGCCCGAACCGCGGCGGAGGAGCTGACGTGGCGCGGCCGTTCTTCGTTCTGCGTTCTTCGTTCTTCGTTCTGCGTTCTACGTTCTGCGGTGTTGCCGCCCTGATCCTGCTCACTCAGACCCCGCTCGCCCAGGACTCGCCGCTCGTGTCGGCGATGAAGGACGAGCTCGCGCGATCGATGAGCGGGCTTCGGATCAAGGACGAGCCGCCTCCTTATTACATCGAGTATCACGTCGACGAGACGGTCACGATGCGGACGGCGGCGCGCCTCGGCGCGACCGAGGTGCACGAGCCGGGCAGCCGGCTTCGCTCGCTCGCCGTCGAGGTCCGCGTCGGCGACTACCAGTTCGACAGCTCGCGGTTCGTGACGCAGGGCCGCGGCGGCTTCGCGCAGCAAGGCGAAGGCAGCGCGGTGACGACGCTCGACGACGACTACGACGCGATCCGCCGTCAGCTGTGGCTGGCGACCGACGCGGCGTACAAGCGCGCGCTCAGCACCTTTGCGCGGAAGAAGGCGGCGTTCCAGAACCGCGCCAACGCCGATCCACTGCCCGACTTCTCGCGCGAAACGCCGGTGACCACGATCCGTCCGACGCCGGCTCGTCCTGCCACAGCCATCGACTGGGTGGAGCGCGTTCGCGATCTGTCGGCGGTCCTCCGATCCAGTCCGCAGCTTCAATCCTCCGCGGTCTCGGTCGCCGAGCAGTACGGCACCCACTACTTCCTCAACAGCGAAGGCTTCACGGTGGTGACGCCGATCGAAGATGCGACGTTCGTGGTGAGCGCCGATGCCCAGGCCGACGACGGGATGACGCTCCGCGTCTCGTACCGTCATTCGGAGAACCGGCTCGCGCAGATGCCGCCGCTCGACGTCCTGATGGCTGACGCGCGGATGGTAGGCGAGCAGCTCACCGCCGCACGAACGGCGCCGCTCGGCGAGGAGTACACCGGGCCGGTGTTGTTCGAAGGCCGGGCCGGCGCCGAGGTCCTGGCGCAGTCGTTCGTGCCGCTGCTGCTTGCCGAGCGTGGGCCCGACTCGGACAATCCGCGGTTCGCCCGACAAACATCGACGCCGTTCCTGACGCGGATCGGCCTGCGCGTGATGTCGGAGAGTTTCTCGGTCAGCGACACGCCGTCGCTCAGCCAGTTCGCCGGGCGGCCCGTGCCGGGCGCGTATGAAGTTGACGACGAAGGCGTCCCGGCCCAGGACGTGCGGCTCGTCGAAAACGGGCGGCTGCTGATGCTGCTGACCAATCGGACCCCTCAGCGCAACCTGCCCACGTCGAACGGCCACGCGCGTGGCAACGGCCCCCAGGCCGGCGTCGTGCAGGTCCGCAGCTCGCGGGCAGTTCCGGCCGCCGAGATGAAGACGAAACTCCTGGAACTGCTTCGCATCCAGGACAAGGAGTTCGGCTACATCGTCCGCGGCATGGACACGCAGTCGACGCCGCAGATCGTCAAGGTCACGCGTGATGGACGCGAGGAACTGGTCCGCGGAGTGGCCGTCGGCGACGTTCCGCCCACCGCCTTCCGCGACATCCTCGAGGCCTCCTCGGAGCTGACGCTCTACACGTATCGCACCGGCGGCGGACCTGTTTCGCTGATTGCGCCCGCACTGCTGTTCGAAGAAATCGAGATCGTCGAAACGCGCGACATTCTTCAAAAGCCGCCGGTCGTCCCATCACCGCTGTTGTAGTGCGGACCTTTAGGTCCGCCCCTTTAGGTCCGCGTGAGGACTACCTTTCCGATTACGCGCCGCGAAGCCATCATCTGCAGCGCCTCCACGGCGCGATCGAGCGGCAGTGTGGCCGAGACGTGCGGCTTCAGCTTGCCTTGCTGAAACCACTGGCCGAGCTGCTCCACCCGCCGGGCGAAGCGTTCGGGCTCGCGCCGCGCGAAGTCGCCCCAGAACACGCCGACGATCGAGCATCCCTTCAGCAGCGTGAGGTTCAGCGGAATCCGCGGGATGTCGCCGGCGGCGAATCCGACGACGAGCAGGCGGCCGCGCCAGGCGATCGACCGCAGCGCCGGCTCGGTGTACGGACCGCCGACGGCATCGTAGACGACGTCGACACCGGTGGCACCGGTGATCGCCTTGATCCGCTCGCGCAGATCTTCCGTCGCGTAGTTGATCGTGTCGTCGGCGCCGTGCGCACGGCACGCCGCCAGCTTCTCGTCGCTTGAGGCGCAGGCGATCACGCGCGCGCCGAGGACCTTGCCGATTTCCACCGCGGCGAGGCCGACTCCGCCGGCGGCGCCGAGCACGAGCAGCGTTTCCCCGGCGGCCAGCGCCCCGCGATCGCTCAGCGCATGATCCGAGGTGCCGTAGGTGAGGATGAACGAGGCCGCCGTCGGGAAGTCCATCCCGGCGGGCATCGGCAGGAGCCGCGATTCGTGCGTCTTCACTTCCTCCGCGAACGCGCCGTAGCCGGTGAACGCCATCACCCGATCGCCGGGCTTCACCCGCATGACACCGTCGCCGACCACCTTTACCACTCCCGCCAGTTCGCTGCCGGGCGAGAACGGCAGCGGCGGCTTCACCTGATACTTGTTCTGAATGATGAGGACGTCCGGGAAGTTCACGCTCGCCGCGTGCATCGATACGACCACCTCGCCGGGACCCGGCTCCGGCGAGGGCATGTCCTCGACGACCAACGTCTCAGGAGGCCCATATTCCTTGCACAGGACAGCTTTCATGACGCGGGTTCACCGGCGTTGACCGGAAGGCACTGCCCCGAGATGCTCCGCGCGTGATCGCTGCACAGGAAAGCGGCGGCGCGGGCGATATCCTCGGCGGTCGCCATCCTCTTCAGCGGTGAGCGATCGACGAACGCCTTCCGCTGCTGCTCGACGCTGATCCCGCGCATCTCCGCCTGCCCCGCGATGACGCGATCGATGCGATCGCCCTCGACGGCGCCGGGCAGCACGGCGTTCACGGTGATATTGTGGCGGCCGAGCTCGAGCGCCAGTCCATAGGTCATGCCGACCTGTCCCGCCTTCGACGCGCAGTAGCCGACGCGGTACGCCAGTCCGCGGCGGCCGGCCATCGACGAGATGTTGACGATGGCGCCGCCGCCGGCCTGGATCATGTGGGGGCACGGCGAATCGCACACAGAGGTACGAGCTTGTCAGGCACGAATTCAGCGTGTAGAACCAGTCCTCGACGGCGTAGTCCTGGATCGGTTTCGTCGGACCGCCGTCGCCCGCGTTGTTGACGAGCGTGTCGAGGCGGCCGTACGCGTCCACCGCGCGCTGCATCAACTGCTTCGTATCGTCTTCACGCGAGACATCGGCCGTCACCGCGATCGCGTCGCCGCCGGCCTGCTTGATCGCCGAGGCCGTCTCCTCGACCAGATCGTGCGAGCGCGCGGCAGCAAATGACGCGCGCGCCCTCACTGGCGAACACCTGGCTGATCACCCGGCCGATACCTTTGCTCGCGCCCGTCACGACGGCCACGCGTCCGTTCAGCATTCCCACAGGTCCTCCAGCGTAGTGCCAAGCAACCACAGCGTGAGCGCCGAGCACCTGCTGCGCGAGTCCAGCACTCTACAGCGTGTCCAGCTCTGCGCTGAGTTCCCACCCAATCGCCCCGACGCTTCGCAATCTCGCGATCTCCCGATCGCCCAACCGGAGCCGCTCGCGAAGCACCTCGTCGGTGTGCTGGCCCAGCAGCGGCGCGGGCCGGCGCACGTCCGCGGGCGTTTCCGACAACCGAGCGGGCGGCCCCACGACCCGCACCTTCCCCGCAACCGGATGCTCGCATTCGACGAGGCCGCCGCGGGCAACGACCTGGGGATGTTCGACCACGCGATCGATCGTATTGATCGCGCCCACCGGAACGCCGCCGCTCATCAGGATCGCTTCCCACTCTTCGTAAGCCCTGGTCAGGAACACTTCCTGGAGCGTCTCGATGAGCGTCTCGCGGTTCGCGACGCGCGCGGCGTTGGTGGCATAGCGCGGATCCGAGGCGAGATCGGCGCGGCCAACCAGCGGGCAGAACGTCCGCCAGAGCTTTTCGTTGCCGACGCCGAGTGCCAGGTCGCGTGTTTTCGTCCGGAACGTCTGATATGGCAGCAGCGCCGCGTACGCCGTACCCCACGGGCCCGGCACGACGCCGTCGGCCAGATACGCCCCGACGACCCCCTGGAGAATGCTCAACTGGCCTTCGAGCATCGAGACGTCGATCGAACTGCCCGCGTCCGGTCCGGTCGCGCGCGTGAAGCGCGGTGACGATCGCGAACGCCGCGAACATCCCGGCGGAAATGTCGGCGATCGACACGCCGGCGCGGACGCCAGGGCCGCCGGGCGGTCCGGTGACGCTGATCATCCCGCTCTCGGCCTGCACGATCAGGTCAAGCGCGGCACGATCGCGGTACGGACCGTCCTGGCCGAAGCCGGAAATCGAACAGTAGATGATCCGCGGGTTCTGCGTCGCGCGTGCTCGGATAGTCGATCCCAAGCCGCTGCACCGCGCCAACCCGCAGGTTCTCGAGCACCACGTCGGCGCCCTCGAGCAGGCGCATGAACAGCGCCTTCCCGTCCGGATGCTTCAGGTCGATCGCGACGCTCTTCTTGTTCCGGTGCAGGTTCACGAAGTACGCGGCTTCGTCACCATAAAACGGCGGCCCCCACGCGCGCGCCATGTCGCCGGCACCCGGCGTCTCGATCTTGATGACGTCCGCGCCGTAGTCGGCCAGCATCGTCGAGGCGAACGGGCCCGCGAGGGCATGAGACAGATCGAGGACCGTGACGTCGTCTAAGGCACGCATTGAGGTCGGTCGAGGGGATGTGTGAGCGAGAAGTATGGCACTACATGGGTGCCGCATGCTGGGTGCTGGGTGCCGCGTGCTGGGTGCGAGGTGCAAGGTGCCAGGCGCCTGAGCAGTAGTGCGGACCTTTAGGTCCGCCTCTCGGCACCCGGCACCCGGCACCCGGCACCCGGCTACAATGGAGGATCTCTGGCTAAAGATCCTCCATTGAATCACCGTTCGTCTTCCCTCTTTCCCGCATCTCGCGTCCGCCGCCACCCTCGCTTTTGCGTGCCTGCTCGTGGCGAGCCTGGCCGGGCAGCCCGCCGGCTCGCTCACGCTGCTGTCGCGCGAGGCGCGGCGGAACATTCCGGTCTCGGTCGTCGGCGACCAGGAATTCATCGCCCTGGACGACCTGGCCGGCACGTTCCAGCTCGCGGTCCGGGAAGAAGCGGGTGCCGTCACGGTCTCCTACCGCGGACGGACGATCGTGATGACGCCCAACCAGGCGCTGGCCTCGGTGGCCGGCCGGCTCGTCTCGCTGCCGGCGCCGCTGACGCGCACGGGCAATCGCTGGCTGGTGCCGGTCGAGTTCATCAACCGGGCGCTCGCGCCGATCTACGACTCGCGCCTCGATCTTCGCCGGCCGTCGCGGCTCGTCGTCATCGGCGACCTGCGCGTGCCCCGGATTACCGCTGCCGTCGACAACTCCGCCAACGCCACGCGCTTCACCTTCGACATCAATCCGGCCGCGCAGAACGCCATCTCGCAGGACACCGGCCGGCTCGTGATCCGTTTCGAGGCCGACGCGCTCGACGTCTCCCTGCCGCCCGCGGCGTCGCAGGGTCTCGTCCAGACGGTGCGAGTGGTCGAACCTTCGTCGATCGCCATCGACCTCGGCCCCCGCTACGCGTCGTTCCGCGCATCGACGCAGGCGAACGGCAACGCCGCGCGTCTCGTGCTCGACGTCCTCGCCGCGCCGGTCGAGACGTCGAATTCCCCCGCGCCGGGCCGCTCCCGCTCCGTCCGAACCGCTGACGTCGCCGGAGCTTCCGGTGTTCGGTCAGCCGGCGTTCGCATTCCGGACCGTCGCCATCGATCCCGGACACGGGGGCGACGATGTCGGCGCCCGCGGTGAAGGCGGAGCCGTCGAAAAGGACCTGACGCTCGCCGTCGCGCGCCGCGTCAAGGCGGCGATCGAAGCGCGGCTCGGGCATCCGCGTCCTGCTGACGCGCGAAGACGATCGCAGCATTCCGCTCAACGAACGCATCGCCCTCGCGAACAACAACAAGGCCGACGTCTTCATCAGCCTCCACGCGAACGCCTCGCTCGTGCCGACGGCGTCCGGCGCGACGATCTACGTCGCCGGGTTCGAGGATCAGAGCCAGACGCGGACGACGCTCAATCCGGAGCGCTTGCCGGTGTTCGGCGGCGGCTCGAGAGATATCGAGCTCGTGCTGTGGGACTTCGCGCAGATCCGCCACATCGACCAGTCCGCAGGAGCTGTCGCGCATCCTCGAGGAGTCGCTGCGCGAGCGCGGCCGCCATCGAAGTGCGGCCGATCGAACGCGCGCCGTTCCGCGTGCTCGAGTCGGCGAACATGCCGGCCGTGCTCATCGAAATGGGATTCCTCACCAACCCGGCGCAGGACAAGGCTGCTGTCGGGCGCCGACTTCCAGACAGCCTTCGCCCAGGCCGTCCTCGACGCCATCATCCGGTTCCGCGGCCACCTCGCCGCGACCGCGGGTGAGCCATGAAGCCACACGCACTGGCTCATCGCCGGCGCTGGTCGCGCTCACGGCCGTGGCGCTGGCCTGGCTGCTCTTCGTCAGGCTGCCGAGCCGATACTCGGCCGATCCGGCGCCCGCCAGCGCCGCCGGTCCGGCCGCGCCAGCCGCCCAGGGACGCAACATCAAGGCGCAGCTGTTTTACGTCGCCGACGATGGCGTGTCGCTGACGGCGGTGGAGCGCGACGTGCCGTTCGGCGAGAACACCGTCGAGCAGGCGAAGGCGATCGTCGGCGCCCAGATCGCGCCGGCGACGGAGCCGCTCGTCTCGGCGATTCCTACCGGCACGACACTGCGCGCACTGTTCATCACGCGCGGCGGAGAGGCCTACGTCGACTCTGAGCGGCGAGCTCGTCACCGGCCATCCCGGAGGTTCGACCAACGAGCTGCTGACGATTCGCACGCTGGTCGACGTGCTGACCGCCAACCTGCCGGCGATCACCGCCGTCCAGCTGCTCGTCGACGGCAAGGAGCTCGACACCCTCGCCGGCCACGTCGACCTCCGGCGTCCGTTCACGCGGAAAGTGCAATAGACTTCGAATGGGTGCACCCAGCACCTAGCACCTGGCACCCAGCGTTCTTTATGCATTCAGACAGCCGTCCCCCGAACAAACTGCGCGACACGACGCTCACCCCCAACTATCTGCCGCACGCCGAAGGGTCGGTCTTCATCGAGGCGGGCACGACAAAGGTGATCTGCACGGCAAGCGTCGAGGACAGGGTGCCGCCCTTTCTGCGGAACACCGGCAAGGGATGGGTGACTGCCGAGTACGGCATGCTGCCGCGCGCGACGTCGACGCGCACCGACGCGCGAGGCGGCGCAGGGCAAGGTCGGCGGCCGCACGCAGGAGATCCAGCGGCTGATCGGCCGCTCGCTCCGCTCGGTCACCAAGCTGCACGGCGCTCGGCGAGCGGACGATCTGGATCGACTGCGACGTCATCCAGGCCGACGGCGGCACGCGCACGGCGTCGATCACCGGCGCCTTCGTCGCGCTGGCACTCGCCTGCGAGAGGCTGCGCGAGCGCGACGTGCTCCGGGTGATCCCGATTTCCGACTACGTCGCGGCGACCAGCGTCGGCATCGTCGACGGCGAGGCGCTGCTCGACCTGGCGTACGACGACGACTCGCGCGCCGAAGTGGACATGAACATCGTGAAGACCGGCGACGGCCGCTTCATCGAGGTCCAGGGGACCGCCGAGGCGCTGCCCTTCGGCCGCGACGCGCTCGACATGCTGCTCGACCTGGCCGACACCGGCATCCGCCAGCTGATCGAGAAGCAGCGCGCGATCGTCGGCCACCTGATCAAGAACCCGGGCGCATGAAACTCAATCGCCGGCAGTTCGACACGCCCGTCGGCCAGATGGTGGCGCTGGCGACCGACGCCGCGCTCTGCGCGCTGGAGTTCTGGAAGCCGGGACGCATGACGAGGCTCGACGCGCGCCTGCGCCGCTGGTTCGCGCCGTTCGAGGTCGAGGACGGCAGCAACACGGTGATTGTGCAGACCGGCGACTGGCTCGATGGCTTCTTCAACGGCCATCCCCCGCCCGATCCGCCCCTCGACATGCGCGGCGCACCGTTCGAGCTGCGCGTCTGGGCCGCCCTGCGCCTCATTCCGCCGGGCCGGACCATGTCCTACGGCGAGATCGCGCGGCAGATCGGATCACCCGGCGCTTCGCGCGCCGTCGGGATGGCGAATGGCGCGAACCCGATCGCGATCATCGTGCCCTGCCATCGCGTCATCGGATCCAACGGTACGCTCACCGGCTACGGCGGCGGCCTCGATCGCAAGGCGTGGTTGCTCGACCACGAACGCGGACAGCGCGCTCTGTCGCTCACGGAGATCTCGGAGATCGCGGAGGCCACGGATTAACAACGGAGCAACAGAGCAACGGAGAAAGAACGGAGAGGTCGCGGCGCCGGGCTGGGATTGCGACTCGTTCCGAAAGCCCGTGATGATCGGATCCACCCTCGCCCACTACCGCATCTTGAGCCCGCTCGGCACGGGCGGTATGGGCGAGGTCTTTCTGGCGCGCGACACTCGGCTCGAGCGCGACGTGGCGCTCAAGCTCATTCGGGAGGAGTTCGCCGCGGACGGCGAGCGTCTCGCTCGCTTCGAGCGCGAGGCGCGCGCGATCGCGGCGCTCAATCATCCCGGCATCGTGACCATCTACGCGATCGAGGAAGACTCCGGCCGGCGATTCTTCACCATGGAGCTCGTCGAGGGCCGGACTCTTCGCGAGGTCACGCCGCCGGCGGGGCTCCCCGCTCCCGAGCTCCTGCGCGTGGGGGTTGCGCTTGCCGACGCCCTCGCCGCCGCCCACGCCCGCGGCGTCGTGCACCGCGATCTCAAGCCCGCGAACGTCATGATCACCCACGAAGGCCGCGTCAAGGTGCTCGACTTCGGCCTCGCGAAACTCGACGTCTCCGGCCTTCCGACCGCCACCGCCGTCGGACCGGCCGCCGACCTCGGCGCGACGCGCCAGGGAGCCGTCCTCGGCACCGCCGGCTACATGGCGCCCGAGCAAATGAAGGGTCAGACGGTGGACGCGCGCGCCAATCTCTTCGCCCTCGGGCTGGTCCTCTTCGAGGCCGCGAGCGGCCGGCATCCGTTTCCCGGCGAGGACGCCTGGGCGCGCAATGCGGCGGCGCTCACACAGGCGCCGCTCCCGCTCGAGCGCCTGCGGCCCGACCTGCCGCTCGCGCTGGGCCGCCTCCTTCTGCGCTGCCTCGAGCGCGACCCGGCCGCGCGCCCGCCGGGCGCCGCCGCGGTGCGCGCCGAGCTCGAGGGCATCGCGGGCCAGGTCGGAGCGGCCACCGGGCGCGGCCACTCGGTTGCGGTCTTGCCCTTCGCCGATCTCTCGGCCGCGCAGGACCAGGGTTACTTCTGCGACGGCATCGCCGAGGAGCTTCTCGGCGTGCTGGCGCGGATCGAGGGCCTGCGCGTCGCCTCACGCACGTCGGCGGTGCATCTCCATCACCAGCGGCTGGACATCCGCGACATCGGCCGGCAGTTGAACGTCAACGCGGTGCTCGAGGGCAGCGTGCGCAAGGCCGGCGAACGCCTGCGCATCACGGCCCAGCTCATTGACGTCGCGAGCGGCTACCACCTCTGGTCTGAGCGCTTCGACCGCACGCTCGACGACATCTTCGCGATCCAGGACGAGATCGCGGCGCGGACGGCGGAGGCCCTGCGCGGTGTCTTGACCGCCCAGGACGAGGCGGCGCTCCGCCGCGAGCGGCGGGAGGACCCGCGCGCCTATGACTACTACCTGCGCGGCAGAAAGCTCCTCGACCAGCTTTGGATCACCCGCTTCGAGGTGGCGCGCGAGATGTTCCGCAAGGCGATCGAGATTGATCCGCAATTCGCTCGCGCCTGGGCCAACATCTCGCTCACCCACGCCTACGAGTACGCCTGGTTCGGCCGGCGGCCCGAGCACCTGGAGGCGGCGCTTGCGGCCGCCCGGCGCGCGGTGGAGCTCGATCCCGACCTCGCCGAGGGACGGGCCGCCGCCGGCTTCGCCCTCGCCTTCGGCGATCGCTTCGAAGAGGCGAGAGGCCACTTCGAGCGGGCCCTGGAGATCGGGCCGGCGAGCTGGGAGGCGCATTTCCTCTACGGCCGCGCTTGCTGGGCGCAGGGGGATATGGCCCGTGCGGCGGAGCTCTTTGCCCGCGCGACCGAGATCGCCCCCGACGACTATCAGGCGCCGGCGCTGGCGGCTCAGCCCCTCGAGGAGAGCGGCCAGCCCGAGCGCGCCGAGCGCTTCGCGCGCGTCGCCGTGGAGCGCGCGCGGCTGCACGTCGAGCGTCACCCCGACGACGGGCGTGCTCTGTACATGGGCGCCATCGCCCTGCAGCGCCTGGGCGAGCCGAGCGCGCGCTCGAATGGGGGCGGCGCGCGGCCGAGACGGCCCCGCCCGAGGACGTCGCGACCCACTACAACCTCGGTTGCTTCTACGCGCGCGTCGGCGACCGCGACAAAGCTCTCGAGCGGCTCGAGCAATGCGTGAGCCTGGCGGGCGGATTTCGCGAGTGGATCGCGCACGATCGCGACTGGGACTCGCTGCGCGGCGATCCGCGGTTCGAAGAGCTTCTCACCCGGCTGCCCTGACACGTTCCCGTATTCGGCGGCGTCGCCTCCAGCATCTTGCTCCTTGTGCCCCACGCTGTGACGCAACGCAGGGCTGAACGTCTCGGACGTTAATCCGCTTCCTCCGTACCCTCCGTTACCGATCGAGAAACATCCTCAGCTGCCGGAACGCCTCTGCCCTGTGACTGACCTCTGATTTCCGGTCGGCCGCCTCGGCGAGCGTGCGGCCGAACGGCGGGTAGAAGAAGATCGGGTCGTATCCGAATCCGCCGTCGCCGGCAGGCGCCGGAGCGATGCGTCCTTCGACGACGCCGCGCGCGGTGAAGAGGACGTGGCCGCGGCGGGCGAGCGCGAGAGCGCACACGAAGCGCGCGGCGCTCCCGGCCGCACCGGCGGCGTACAACAGCCGGAACTTCCCGGGTACGTCGTCTGCTCCCCTCCGAACCGCGCCGACTCGACACCGGGCCGTCCGCCGAGCGCATCGATCTCCAGTCCTGAATCTTCCGCGACCGACAGGAGGCCCGAGGCGTCCGCGTAATACAGCGCCTTCAACCGCGCGTTGTCCTCGAACGTCTGCCCGGTCTCCTCGGGCGGCGCTACCGCCGGGGCATCGGCGAGCGTCAGCAGCGTCACGTCGAGGCCCGCGAGTATCCCGCGAATCTCTCGCACCTTATCCCGGTTGGTTGTGGCCACGAGCAACGTCATGAACTGTATGGGCGGGCCTTTAGGCCCGCCGTGTAAAGACAAGCACGGAAACGCGAAACCACGAAAACAATAGAAAGGAATTACGAAGCGGATCTGAAGAACGGAGAATCTGGCCGCGGGCGGTGACCGTTAAGGTCGACCGCCCGGGAGTCGGGGGCGGGTGTTCGGCCGGCTGGCTGACGGCTCAAAGGCAAGACTTGCAATCCAGCCGGCGGAGGGAAAGGAAAATGAGCTGTCGCCGTGTGTTACGCCACCGCCATCCTGGCGCGCAGGCTGGCCTTCACGGGCGTGGCGTATTCCACGCGCATGAACGCACCGTCTCGCGTCCGGAACAGAAACTTCGCGTCGATTAGGGCGCCGAGCAGCGCCGAACACGCCGCCGCGTCGAGACCCCAGAGCCGCCGCGCCTGGGCTTCCGTGAGCCGAAGCCCCGGCATCTCGAGATATTCGCCTTTCACTCGCCGGAGTGCGTCCTCGGTCGCCGGCGCCATTTCCACCCCTTTGGTTCGATCGAGTTCTCTTGGGATACGGGCTCTGTTTGAGCAACGGCGATGCCACGGGACAGCTTGGACAGTTGGCCGACGAGCTGACCACGGACCGCGCCGAAACATTGGGGTTTTCTTGTACGCGGCCTGACGGGGCGGTCGATTGGTTTGCGTCGACGTTACTCGGCTGTTCGTTCGGGTGACGGCGCGTGTAAAGAATCCAATCAGGCCGCGAATCGAGCGCGCGGTGCACCGGAATTTGCACCTAAACGATTCATGTCGGAAATGAACAACGCACGGGAGTTGAACCTGCAGGCACATCGCGCATCCACAAGCGTGTGGGAACGCCGCGGCTGGGACGGCAGCCGTGAAGAAATTGCCATCACGCGTCTGCTGCTCGGCATCGGCGGTGCCGCGCTGGCGTTTCAGGGCATTCGCCTGGGTACCTGGAAAGGACGCGCCCTTGCCGGGCTCGGCGGAAGCGTCGCCTGGTTTGCGCTGACCGGCGAAGGCGACTTGAGCCACGCGCGCGAGTGGTTCCGGCGAGTGGTCGGCTGGGCGGGTGAAGGGAATCCAGACCTTGTTTCCGACGCCTCTGCCGAGTCGTTCCCGGCAAGCGACGCGCCCTCGTGGACACCGACCGTCGGCACCGGGCTGCGGCGTTCCCCGGCAAACGACTGATGCTCCGAGCGTTGCGCGTCCCGATCGGGTGGGGCGAGATCGTCGGGCGCACGGAACCACGAAAGCACGAAATCAATAATGTTCTTCGTGCTCTCGTGGTTCCGCGCTTGGCTTCCGTCGCCTAAGGCGGGCCTAAAGGCCCGCACTACGGCAGTTGTAGTGCGGACCTTCAGGGCCGTCGCCGGAGGTCCGGCCAACCGTCTGCGCCTTCTGGCTGTCCAAACATAGAAGCGTCCATATAGAATGAACCCTTTCCGGGACGGGCGCACTCATGGGCTGGCTGTTCGAGTTCCTCTTCAAATACCCCCGGTCGTCTTTGAGCAGGGCGACTTCACATTCGCCGCCTCGCGGTCGATGACCCTGACGGTGTTGGGGTTTGCGGCGCTGCCGGCCGCGGCCCTCATCACCTACCGGGGCATCACGAACGAAGGCCCGGTGCGCGAGCGTCTGGTGCTCGTCGCTGCTCCGCCTCGGCGGCGCTGGGCGTCCTCATCGTCTGCCTGTTCCGGCCGACGCTGGTCCTGCGGGCGGCGGTCCCGCAGCAGAACTTCCTCGGCGTCATCGTCGACGACTCGCGCAGCATGACGATCGCCGACCGCGACGGCCTGCCGCGGACCGACTTCGTCCAGAAAGAGCTGGCCGACGAGGGGGCGCTGCACAAGGCGCTGTCCGACCGCTTCGTCCTGCGTCACTTCCGTTTCTCCACGGCGCCGACCGGCTGAATAGTGTCGGCCGACCTCAAGTACGCGGGCACCTCCTCGCGGCTCGCGCCAGCGCTCGAGCGCGCGCGCGACGAACTGGCGGGCCTGCCGCTGGCCGGCCTGGTCCTGGTCACCGACGGCGCAGACACGTCGGACGAGGCGCTCGACGAGTCGATTGCCGCGCCTCAAGGCCCGGTCCATCCCGGTCTTCACCGTCGGCCTCGGCCGCGAATCGTTCGAGCGCGACGTGCAGATCGCGCGCGTCGAAACGCCGCGCTCGACGCTGAAGGGCACCTCGCTCGCCGTCGACGTCGTCGTCAGCCAGACCGGGTACGCCGGCGATACCGTGAAGCTCCAGGTGGAAGACGATGGCCGGATCGTCAGCTCGCAGGACGTGAAGCTGCCTGCGGACGGCGACGCGGCGACGGTCCGTGTCAACTTCACGGCCGACCATGCCGGTCCGCGGATCTTCCGCTTCAAAATCGCGGCACTGCGCGACGAGCAGGTGACGCAGAACAACAATCGCGACGTGCTCGTCGAGGTGCTCGACCGTGTCGAGAAGGCGCTCTACATCGAGGGAGAGCCGCGGCCCGAGTACAAGTTCATCGGCCGCGCCGTGGAGGACGACAAGAACCTGCAGGTCGTCCGACTGCTGCGCACGGCCCAGGACAAGTACTACCGCCAGGACGTCGACGGCGCTGAAGAGCTGGTCGGAGGCTTCCCGAAGACGCGCGACGAGCTGTTCCAGTACCGCGCCCTCATCCTCGGCAGCGTCGAAGCGGCGTCGTTCACGCCCGAGCAACTGCGGATGCTCGCCGACTTCGTCAGCAAGCGCGGCGGCGGCCTGCTGATGCTCGGCGGACGGCGATCGTTCGCCGAGGGCGGATGGGCCGGGACGCCGGTCGCCGAAGTGCTGCCGGTCGAATTCGACGCCGAGACCGCCGCGCGCGGGAACGCGCCCGAGTACTTCACGCATCTCAATGTTCGACCGACGCGCGCCGGCGCCAACTTTCCCGTGACGCAGCTCGCCGCGAACGAGCAGGAATCCAGCGCGCGCTGGAACGACATGCCGACGGTCAGCGCGGTCAACGCGGTCCGGACGCCGAAGCGCGGCGCGACGGTGCTCCTGACGGGCGCGACCGAGGATCGGCGCGAGCAGATCGTCCTCGCCTTCCAGCGCTACGGCCGCGGCAAGGCACTGGCCTTCCCGATCCAGGACTCCTGGCTCTGGCAGATGGATGCGCCGGTCGCCGTCGACGACATGACCCACGAGACGTTCTGGCGCCGGATGGTGCGCTGGCTCGTGGATGGCGTCCCGGAACATGTCGGGATCTCGACCGCCGTCGATCGCGTGGATCCCGGCGAGCCGATCAAGCTCACCGCGGAGATCGTCGATCCGGCGTTCGCCGAGGTGAACGATGCGCAGGTGATCGCCGAGATCCGCGCGCCGTCGGGCAAAGTCACCGAGACCAAGCTCGAGTGGACGGTGACGCGCGACGGCGAGTATCGCGGCACGTTCGTGCCCGACGAGGTCGGCACCTATGAGGTGAAGACCAAGGCCAGCCGCTACAAGGACGGCGCGCCGCAGGATCTCGGCTCGAGCACCATCCATGCGCGCGCGTCCGCCGGCGACAGCGAGTACTTCGACGCGGCGATGCGGCGGTCGCTCCTGACGCGGATCTCCGAGGAGACCGGCGGGCGCTTCTTCACCGCAGCCGACGCCTCGTCGCTGCCGGAAGCCATCAGCTACACCGGCCGCGGCGTCACCGTCATCGAAGAGCGCGACCTCTGGGACATGCCGATCCTGCTGATGCTGCTCCTCGCCTCATCGCCGCGGAATGGGGTTACCGACGCGTTCGGGGACTCGCGTGAGGCGTCTCGCGCCGTTCGTGGTTCGAGGTTCGGCGTTCGTCGGGGTCTTGCGCGCACTCGGCATCACACTTCTGCTCGCCACACCCGCGGCTGCCCAGGACGTTCACCTGCTGGTCATCGCCGGCGTCGGCGGCGACGAGGCGCACTCCGCGCAGTTCCACAAGTGGGCGTCGACGGTCATCGACGCGGCGAAGAAGCACGGGCTAGCCGACGAGGCGATCACCTATCTCGCCGAGCGCACCGAGCTCGATCCGGCGCGCATCAAGCTGCGCTCGACGCGCGAGAACGTGACGGCGGCGTTCGCCGATCTCGCGAAGCGCGCCAAGGTGAACGACGAGATGATCGTGCTGCTGATCGGCCACGGCACGTTCGACGGCAAGATCGCCGCGTTCAACCTGCCGGGCCCCGACCTCGCGGCCGCCGACTACGCCAAGCTCCTCGAGAAGTTTCCGACGCAGCGGATCGCCTTCATCCACACCGGCAGCTCGAGCGGCGCGTTCATCCCGGTCCTCGGCCGGCCCGGCGCGGACCATCGTCGCCGCGACGCGCACCGGCGGCGAGCGCAACGAGACGCGGTTCCCCGAGTACTTCGTCGAAGCGCTCGCCGGCGAAGAGGCCGATCGCGACCGCAACGGCCGCGTGTCGATTCTCGAGGCGTTCGACTTCGCCAAGAATCGGGTCGCCGCGTCGTACGAAAAAGGCGGCCACCTTCTCACCGAGCACGCGACGCTGGACGATGGCAGCGAGGGCA
The DNA here is from genome assembly GCA_963825245.1 of uncultured Acidobacteriota bacterium. Taxonomy (GTDB): domain Bacteria; phylum Acidobacteriota; class Vicinamibacteria; order Vicinamibacterales; family CAVVIG01; genus CAVREM01. The sequence goes on along the minus strand of CAWGSJ010000001.1, from coordinate 41,258 downwards.
AGTTCGCGTCGACGCAGTACCTGGCGCCGCCGCGATCGCGTTCGGCGGAGATGGCGAAGGCCGATCCGAAGCTCCGCGGCGCTGGTCGAGGAGCGCGACGCGCTCGATCGCGAGATCGACGCGCTGCGCCTGCGCAAGGATCAGATGAACGAAGCCGAGTACCAGCAGCAGCTCGAGAAGCTGCTGACCGATCTCGCGTTGAAGGACCGGGCGATCCGGGAGCTCGAGGCGAAAAAATGACACGCGTGGTCGTCGTGCTGGTGCTTGTCGCCAGCGCGTCGGCTCTCGCACAGAGGCGATTCGGCATCCCGGTGATGCCGAATCCCAAGTACGACGGCCAGTTCACCTTCGCCAGGCTGCGATGGGGCCCCGAGCTCCGCGTGATCTCGCAGAGTGTGCCGTGGTCGCATGACTACCCCGACGGCGAGCGGCACTTCATGCAGATCCTGAACGAGATCACGCTGGTCCGCCCGAAGATCGCCGAGACGAGCATCATCGGGTTCGACGACCCGGCGCTCTTCAAGTATCCGATTGCCTACATGGCGGAGCCGGGGTTCCTGCAGCTCACCGAAGAGGAAGCGGCGACGTTCCGCGCGTATCTGGAGAAAGGCGGCTTCGTCATCTTCGACGATTTTGCCGAGAACCGCGGCGGCTGGTACGCGTTCTCCTCCGCGATGCAGCGCGTGATTCCCGGCGCCCGCTGGGTCGAGCTCGACGGCCGCCACCCGATTTTTCATTCGTTTTTCGAGATCGACCGGCCGCTCGACTTGATCCCGCCGTATGACCAACAATACAAGCCGATCTACTACGGGCTGTTCGAGGGGAACGATCCGGCGCGCCGCCTGATGGCGATCGCCAACTTCAACAACGACATCTCGGAGTACTGGGAGTTTGCGCCGACCGGCTTCATGCCGGTCTTCGACACGAACGAGGCCTACAAGCTGGGCGTGAACTACATCATGTATGGGTTGACGCATTGATCGGGTGCCGGATGCCGGGCCTGCCCGCCGTAGCTCGTTCGAGCCATGAGCGAAGGCGGGTGCTGGGTGCTGGAGGACGCGGAGAAAGACAGGCAAGGAAACACGAAAGCGCGAAAACTAAAAAGGTCTTTTTCGTGTTTTCGTGATTCCATGCGTGATTTGTGACAGGCGGACCTGAAGGTCCGCACTACCGCAGCTGTAGTGCAGGCCTTCAGGACACAGCGCCTGCGGCCATGCCGAGCCGAGGACAAGCGAATCCGAGGCGAGGCATCAGCGTAAGTTCGCGGCGGGGGTGGGGCCCCGCCGCCATTGAAAATGAGGACACCGTGGCGTACACCGAAACCATCAATCTCGATTCACCTGACGACATCGCCCTGGCCGACAAGATGAACGCCGGCCGCAAGGCGATCATCGCCGAGCTCGGCAAGCGGATCATCGGCCAGGGCGACGTCATCGAGCTCGTGCTCCAGACGCTGTTCGTCGGCGGCAACAGTCTGATTGTCGGCGTCCCCGGGCTGGCCAAGACGCTGCTCGTCCAGACCCTCGCCCAGGTGCTCGACCTGAAGTTCACCCGCATCCAGTTCACGCCCGACCTGATGCCGTCCGACATCACCGGCACCGACATCATCCAGGAAGACACCAGCACCGGCCGGCGCCAGATGGTGTTCGCGCCCGGGCCGATCTTCAGCAACATCGTGCTGGCCGACGAAATCAACCGCACGCCGCCGAAGACGCAGTCGGCGCTGCTCGAGGCGATGCAGGAGCATCGCGTCACCATCCAGGGCCGCACCTACACGCTCGACGAGCCGTTCTACGTGTTCGCGACGCAGAACCCGATCGAGCTCGAAGGCACGTATCCCCTGCCCGAGGCGCAGCTCGACCGCTTCATGTTCCACATCGTCATCGAGCATCCGCCGGAACACGAGGAGCTCGAGGTCGTCCGTGCGACGACGGCGATCATCGATCCGCATTTCCAGCGGCCGATCACCGGCGCCGATCTCGTCGCAGTTCCAGCGCCTGGTCCGACGCGTGCCGATTGCCGACGCCGTGCTGAGGTACGCGCTGTCGCTCGTCCGCACCAGCCGTCCGAAGGCGCCGAACGCGCCGGAGTCGGTGAAGAAGTGGGTGGCGTTCGGCGCGTCGGTCCGCGCCGCGCAGTACCTGGTGCTCGGCGCCAAGGCGAAGGCGCTGTGCGCCGGCCGCTATCACGTGAGCTTCGACGACATCAAGTCGGTGGCGCACCCCGTGATGCGCCACCGCGTGCTGACGAACTTCCGCGCCGAGTCGGAAGGCGTCAACACGGATTCGATCATCGACGAATTGCTCGAGCGCGTGCCGGTGCCGGCGTCAGGAATGTAGGAAGCCGTTCGTCGTTCGCGGGAGCGGACCTAAGGCGTCCGCAGCTACTTCGTACGTCGTTCGAACGTCGAACGAGCACGCGAAGCAAGCGAACGCCGAACGACAGAGAGTCAATCATGCCCGTTAGTCCGAACCAGGGAATGGCCGGCGCGCGGTTCGTGGACCCGAAGATCCTCGCCCGGGTCGGCAACCTCGAGCTGCTGGCGCGCACGGTGGTCGACGGCTTCATCAACGGCCTGCACCGCGCGCCGTTCTTCGGCGCGTCGATCGACTTCGCCGAGCATCGCGGCTACGTCGCCGGCGACGACATCCGGCGCGTCGACTGGCGGCTGTACGCGCGCACCGATCGCTACTACGTCAAGCAGTACGAGGCCGACACCAACACCAACTTCACGATCCTCTTCGACATCTCCAAGTCGATGAGCTTCGCGAGCGGCGGCGTGACGAAGCTCGAATACGGCTGCTTCCTCGGCGCGTGCCTCGCCTACCTGGCGCACCGCCAGCGCGATCGCGTCGGGATCCTGACCTTCGACAGCGACATCGTCACGCACGTGCCGCCGTCGGCCAAGCACTTCGACCAGGTGCTGCACACCCTCGACCGTGCCAAGGCCGAGCGCCCGGGCCACCTGAGCGCGCCGCTGAACAAGATGGCCGAGCACTTCAAGCGCCGCGGCATCCTGCTGCTGATCTCGGACTTCTACGACGAGCCCGACGCGATCCTCGAAGCGATCAAGCCGCTCCGCTTCCTCGGCAACGACCTGATCGTCTTCCACGTGCTCGATCCGCAGGAGATCAACTTCGAGTTCGACGATGCCTCGAGCTTCGAGGACCTCGAGACCCGCGACCAGGTGCCGGTCGTGCCGCAGTCGTTCCGCGAGCAGTACCGGTCGCTGATCCGCGAACACATCAACGCGCTGACGACCAAGTTCTCCGAACAGCGCATCGACTACGCGCTCGTGAACACCGCGGAGCCCCTCGACCGCGCGCTGTTCAGCTATTTATCGAGCCGGGAGAAACTCATGCGAGTTCGGTATTCAGTCATTGAATTCTCAGATTGATTCCAATTCAGATGTCTTTCCTTTCTCCGCTTTTCTTCCTCGGCCTGGCGACCATCGTCGTGCCGATCCTCGTGCACCTGATTCAGCGCGAGCGGAAGCGGGTCATCGAGTTCCCGTCGCTGATGTTCATCCAGAAGATTCCGTACCAGTCGGTCCGCCGGCGCCGCATCCGGCACTGGTTCCTGCTGCTGATGCGCGCCGCGGCGATCGCGCTGTTCGTCGCGGCGTTCGCGCGCCCGTTCCTCCCCGGCGGCTCGGCGGCGATTGCCGCCGCCGGCGGCAACCGCGAGCTGGTCATCCTGCTCGACCACTCGGCGAGCATGGGCTACGGCGATCGCTGGCAGCGCGCCGTCGATGGCCGCGCGCGCGCCGTCGGATTCGATGACCACGGGCGACCGTGCGACGCTCGTGCTCTTCGGCCGCAACGCCGAGGAGAACATCCGCGCCACATCGGACCGCGGGCGGCTCGAGGCGGCAATCGGCGCCGCAAAGGTCACGTCCGGCGCGACCCGCTACGGCCCGGCGCTGAAGCTCGCCGAGAGCATCCTGTCGCAGTCGACGCTTCCGCGCCGCGAAGCGATCCTGATCTCCGACTTCCAGAAGTCGGGCTGGACCGGCGCCGAGGACATCCGGTTCGGCGAGAACATCACGCTGACGCCCGTGTCGGTCGGCGAAGGCGAGAGCACCAACATTTCGATCCCGTCGCTCACGTTCGGCCGCGCCGAGTTCTCCGGTCAGGAGCGCATCACCGTCAGTGTCGGCGTCATGAACCGCAGCGCCGCGGCCGCGCCGAGCGTGCCGGTCACGCTGGAGATCGAGGGACGCACGATCGAGACGATCGACGCGAGCATCGCCGCGAACGCATCGGCGTCCGATCTCGTTCGCGCCGTTCACGCTGGCCGAACCGACTCGGTCCGCGGCACGGTCAAGGCCGGTTCGGATCCGCTGGCCGCCGACAACGCGTTCCACTTCGTGCTGACGCCGAGCAAGCCGATCTCGGTGTTGATCATCGACAGCGCCGACGCCAGCGACGTCAGCTACTACCTCGCGCGCGCGCTGGCGATCGGCAAGGCGCCGGCCTTCAACGTGGAGATCTCGCCGGCGCCGCGCGTCAGCTCGGGCACGCTCGACAAGCGCAACGTCGTGATCCTGAACGACGCGGTGGTCCCGCTCGGTCTCGCCCGGCGAAGTGCTGCGGCGCTACGTCGAACGCGGCGGCGGCCTGCTGGTCGCGCTCGGCCAGACGCAGCGTCTGGCCGACCACCGAGACGAACCTGCTGCCGGGCAAGCTCGGAGCAGGTCGTCGAGCGTGCCAGCGGCCGCGGCGCGACCGTCGGGTGGCGCGATTTCAGTCACCCGGTCTTCGAGATCTTCCGCGCGCCGCGCAGCGGCGACTTCACGGCGGCGCGCGTCTATCGCTACCGCGCGCTCGAAACGGCGCCGGGCGATCGCGTGCTCGCCCGCTTCGACGACGGCGCCGTCGCGGCGGCGGAGCGGCGCGTCGGGACCGGGCGCGTCATCGCCTGGACGACGACCCTCGACCGCGAGTGGTCCGACTTGCCGCAGACTCCCGTGTTCCTCCCGCTGGTTCACCAGCTCGTGAAGTATCTCGCCCAGTACGAGAAAACCACCGAGTGGACGACCGTCGGCCAGGTGGTCGATATGTCGGCCATGCTGAAGAGTCGAAAGCCGACCGCATCGTCATGACGCCGAGCGGGGAACGCGTCAACGTGTCGTCGAGCGAGACCCGGCGTCGTGGAACTGAACGAGCAGGGCGTCTACGAGGTCCGGGCCGCGGCCGCCTCGGCGGGCCGCGCCGAGCGCATCGCCGTCAACCTCGACCCGACCGAGTCGGACCTGTCGGTCGTCGACCCGCAGGAGCTCGTGGCGGCGGTCACCGGCCGAGCGGGCGCGGCCGCCTCAAGTCAGCAGGCGGCGGCCGACATTACACCCACCGACGCCGAGCGCCAGCAGGGTCTCTGGTGGTATCTGCTGCTGGCCGGCATGGCTCCTGCTCGGCGGCCGAAACGGCCATTGCGAATCGTCTATCGCGCAACGAGAGATTTACTTAGAATTCGGCCAACCGGACGGGGCGCTTGGGCGTCCTTAAGTTAATGCTGGCCGGGCCTTTTCGAGCCAGCGAACGGGTGTATTCTCTCTTTAGGAGAACGCCGAGATGCCTGACGGAAACAGCGGGTCTGCCCCTCGCACTGAGCTCCTCAACGTAATTCGCCGCGTCCGCAACCGCTGGCGCCTGAAGCTGGCCCTTCGCGGCATCGTGATCGTCGTCGGCGGGACCCTCGCCGCCCTGTTCCTCTCGGCGTCGAGCCTCGAGGCGCTGCGTTTCAGCCCGCAGCCATCATCGCGTTCCGTCTCATCGCGTTCCTCATATTCGGGCACCTGGCCTACATCGGCCTGTTCCGGCCGCTCCAGCGACGCGTCACCGACAGCCAGGTGGCGATGTACCTCGAGGAATGCGACCCGACGCTGCAGTCTGCCATCCTCAGCGCGATCGAATCGTCGTCAGCGCTCGACAACCCGACCGAAACCGGGCCCTCGCCGCGGCTCGTCGAGCGCCTGGTCGAACAGGCGATCGATCGGTGCCGCGCCATCGAGAACGGCATGGCGATCGAGCGGCCGAAGCTGCGCCGCCAGGCGCTCACGCTCGCCGCGGTCGTGATCATTGCCGCGCTCATCCTCGCCGTTCGGGCCCGCCTACCTGCGGCACGGCATGTCCGCGCTGCTCATCGTCGCCAGGAGCGCCGATGACGCCAGCCCGTACCGGATCGACGTCGAGCCGGGCAACACCAAGATTCCGCGCGGCGGCGATCAGACCGTCAAAGCGAAGCTCGTCGGCTTCATGGCCGGCGAGGCGAGCCGTCATGTTCCGGTCCGACGCCGGTCAGCCGTTCGAGCGCATGCCGCTGACGCTCAACGCCGGCAGCGAGGGGCCGGCGGCGTTCGAAGGCGTCCTGTTCAACCTCGAGAAGCAGACCGAGTACTACGTCGAGTCGAACGGTGTGAAGTCGCCGACCTTCAGCGTCGTCGTCTCGGATCTGCCGACCGTCGACAAGCTCGTGCTCGAGTATCACTTCCCTGCCTACACCGGGCTGCAGCCGCGCATCGTCGAGCCGGGCGGCGACATCGCCGTGCTCAAGGGCACTGAAGTTCACGTCAAGGTGACGCCGACGATGACGACGCCGGCCGGCCGCGTGCTGCTCGAACCGGCGGCCTCCGCCGCGCTGACGAAGCAGGACGACGGCACCTTCGTCACCAAGTTCGCGGTCAACGAGCCTGGCTACTACCGCGTCGAGCTCGACGGCCCGGCGGGCGAGAAGGTGAACGCGTCGCCGCGCTACACGATTGACGTGCTGGCCGACATCGCGCCGTCGATCGCCGCTGTCGCAAGCCGGGTCGCGACACGCAGGCGACCGCCGGTCGAGGAAGTGTTCGCGGAGGTCCGGGCCGACGACGACTTCGGCGTCAAGCAGGTGCAGCTGCTCTACTCGATCAACGGCGGCGCCCGAGAAGACGATCAACCTGTTCGGCGGCGCCAAGGCGCTTCAGGAAGTCACCGCGAGCCACACGCTGTACCTCGAGGAGCTCGGCTTGAAGCCGGGCGACTTCGTGTCGTATTACGCGAAGGCGACCGACAACGACGGCGTCGCCGGCGGCAAGACGACGACCAGCGATATCTACTTCGTGCAAGTCCGTCCGTTCCGCACCGACTTCAAACCCGCGCCGTCGATGGCGGGCGGCGGCGGTGGAGGCGGCGGCGCCGGCCAGCAGGTCGGCCAGCTCTCGCAGCAGCAGCGGCAGATCGTGGCCGCGACGTTCAACGTGGTCCGCGACCGCGCCAAGATGGGCAACGACAAGTACCGCGAGAACAACGTGTTCCTCACGCTGCAGCAGGCGAAGCTGCGCGAGCAGGTCGAGGAGCTCGCCGAGAAGATGAGCAGCCGGCTGGACGTCGTCGATCCGGCGTTCAAGACGATCGCCGATGCGCTGCCGAAGGCGGCGGCCGAGATGAAGCACGCCGAGGGCGAGCTGAAGTAGCCTCAAGGCGAAGGAAGCGCTCACCCCGGAACAGAAGGCGCTGAAGCTGCTGCAGGACGCCGAACAGCAGTATGAGCTGCAGGTGCAGATGCAGCGCGGCGGTGGCGGCGGCGGCGGTGGCGGCGGGCAGCAGAACCAGATGGCGCAGGATCTCGCCGACCTCTTCGAGCTCGAGCTCGACAAGCTGGCGAACCAGTACGAGATGCAGCAGCGCGCCGACATGCAGAGCACCGACAAGCAGGTCGACGACACGGCCGAGAAGCTGAAGGAGCTTGCGCGCCGGCAGCAGCAGGAGATCGAGCGTCAGCGGCGCGCGATGCAGAGCGGCGGCGGCGGCGCCGGTTCGGCCGACCTGCAGCGGCAGATCGCGCAAGAGGCCGAGGAATTGGCGCGGCGGCTGCAGCAGCTCACGCGCGAGCAGCAGAAACAGAATCTTGCTGACGCGTCGCGCCAGCTCCAGGAGGCGGCCAACCAGATGCGCCAGGCGGCCGCGGCCGGCCAGAACGGAGAGGCGCTCGCCCGGAGCGCGCTCGACAAGATCCAGGAAGCGCAGCGCAAGCTCCAGCAGAACCAGACCGGCCGTGGCGAACGCGATGTCCAGGACGCGCTGCGGCGCGCCGAGGAGCTCGCCGCCGAACAGAAGCAGGTGCAGTCCGAAGTCGGCGGGCCTCTCCGGTCAGCCGGAAGGATCGCGGCAGTCGCGCGCGAAGGCGCTGACCGAACGCAAGAAAGAGATGGACGGAAAGGTCGAGAACCTGCAGCAGCAGCTCGAGCAGATTGCGAACGAAGCCCGGAGCGGCGACCGCGCGGCGGCGCGCAAGCTCGACGAAGCAGCAGGCACCGTCACCGACAAGCGGATTCGCGAGAAGCTCCGGTATACCCAGAACGCCCTGCAGGCCGGCGCAGGCGGTCCGAACGCGGTACTGTCCGGCAGCATCGAGGAACAGCTCTCGAACGACTTCGACACGTTGCGCCAGCGCGTGGCCGATGCGCAAGCGGCGTTCGGCCAGGGTCAGAAGGAGGACGCGCTCGGACGCGCGCAGGATCGGATGCGCGACTCGGTGCGCGGCCTCGAATCAATGGGCGAGCGGATGCGCGACCGCGCGCAGCAGAACGCGCAGAACGGCCAGCAGGGACAAGAAGGCCAGCGAGGGCAAGAGGGCCAGCAGGGACAACAGGGCCAGCAAGGTCAACAAGGCCAGCAGGGCCAGAGCGGACAACAGGGTCAGCAAGGCCAGCAGGGTCAGCAGGGTCAGCAAGGCCAGCAGGGTCAGCAGGGTCAGGGCGGCCAGCAGGGCCAGGGTGGCCAGGAAAGCCAGAACGCCCAGGCTGGCGGTGACGCGCGCAGCGGCGGCTTCGACAACGGCGGACCGCGCGGCGGGGCCTGGAACGGCGACGCCCGGTCGTGGGGCGGACGCTGGGGCTACTACAACCCCGACGATGTCCGCCAGTTCCGCCGCGACTTCCGCGAGTGGATGAACGATGCCCAGGGGCTCCGGCGCGATCTCCAGAACGCCGGCGTCGACGCGCGCGAGTTCGATCAGATTCTGCGCGACCTGCGCCAGTTCGACAACGACCAGTCCTACGTCGATCCGCGGTCGCTGGCGATGCTCCAGGCCGCCGCGCTCGAGAAGCTGAAGACGATGGAGTTCGGTCTGAAGAAGAAGGCCGACGGCAAGGATCTGCCGATCACGCTGTCGGGATCGGAAGAGGTTCCCGACGGCTTCCGCGACGCCATCGCAGAGTATTACCGCTCGGTCGCTCGCAAGCGCCAGTAAATCGCGGCTTGATCGAGTAATCGGGTAATCGAGTGATCGGGTAATTGATTGATCAATTAGTCGATTCAATTACCCGATTACCCAATTACTCGGTTACTCGATTCAGTTCCTTCGCAATGCTGAGTCAGTGGCACGAATCCTCGAGCCGCCACCCGTCCGTCCGCCACAAAGCCGGCATCGGTGACCATCGCGCGTACGGCGCTGACGCTGATCGGGGCCGTCGCCGTGCTCGTCGTAGTGGTGCGGCTGCTCGAGCCCCGGCTGGCGTTCTTTCCGTTCCGCGGCGAAACCACGACGCCGCGCGATATTGGCGTCGACTACGATCCCCTGACCATCGAGACGAGCGACGGCGAGCGCCTGCGCGCGTGGCACATCCTCTCGCCGCTGAGCACCCAGCACCCGGCATCAGGCACCCCGTTGGTCGTCTACTTCCACGGCAACGGGGGCAACCTCTCGAACTGGGCGCCGATCGTGTCCGCCATCGCCCGCCAGGGCTACCCGGTGCTCGCGTTCGACTATCGGGGCTACGGCGTCAGCTCGGGCCGGCCGACCGAGAAAGGCCTCTACCGCGATGTCGACGCCGTCGTCGATCACGTCTGGACGCGCATGAAGCCATCAGCCTCAGTCATCTACTGGGGCCGGTCGCTGGGCGTGTCGATGGCCGCCTATGCGGCAACGAAGCGCGCGCCCGCCGGCCTGATTCTCGAAGCCGGCTTCCCCGAGGCGCGGTCGCTGTTCCGCGCGCCGTCGCCGATGGCGTTCCTGGCGTTGTTCTCGACTTACCGCTTCCCCGCCGCCGAGTTCCTGCGTGCCGTGAAGGTCCCCATTTTCGTGATGCACGGCGACGCCGACAGCGTCATTCCCTACGGGCAAGGCCGTGCGTTGTACGAGCGGATTGACGGACCGAAAGCGTTCTTCACGATCGAGGGCGGCGACCACAACGACGAGACACCACAGGACGAGCGCGGCTACTGGGAGTCCGTCCACGGGTTCGTCGACAAGCTCGTCCGCTGAACTTCTGAAAATTTACACGAGCGTACCGCTCACGTCCGCTCGCCGTCACATCCTCCCGTTACCTTGCTGCCGACGAAGAACGCTACTCGCGAGGAGTTGTGACATGCGCAAAGCGAATTCCTCATCGCGCCGCCGCTTTCTTAAGGCCGGTGCGGTCACTGCCGCTGCCGCCATGCTGCCCGATTGGGCGCGGAGAGGCGCGCCGGCGATCGTGGCGTCGGCCGCAGAACGCCCCCAGGCGTTGCAGGGCCTGCACTTCGGCGACCCGCACGACGGCGCCGTCGTCGTCTGGAGCCGAAGCGATCGGCCCGCGCGCATGCTGGTCGAATGGTCGTATGACGAGCAGTTCAACGAGTCGCAACGGATCGTCGGTCCGCACGCGCTGGACGTGACCGATTTCACGGCGCGGCAGGATCTGACCAGGCTCGAGCCGGGTAGCGACGTGTTCGTGCGCGTCACCTTCCAGGGCCTCGACAACGATCGCGCGATCAGCGAGCCGGTGACCGGCCGCTTCGTCGTCCCGCCCGAACCGCGTTCCGGCGAAGGGCACAGATTCGGCCACGCGCGCACCGATCTGCGGTTCCAGTGGAGCGGCGACACCGCCGGGCAGGGATGGGGAATCAATCAGGCGTTCGGCGGCATGAAGATCTACGAGGCGATGCGTCAGCGGAATCCCCTCTTCTTCATCCACAGCGGCGACACCATCTATGCCGACGGTCCCATTGCGTCTTCTGTTGTCGCGGAGAACGGGCTGGTGTGGACGAACATCGTCACGCCGGAGGTGGCCAAGGTGGCCGAGACGCTGGACGAGTTCCGCGGCCGCTACCGCTACAACCTGCTCGACGAAAACGTGCGCCGCTTCAATTCCGAGGTGCCGCAGATCTGGCAGTGGGACGACCACGAGGTGACCAACAACTGGTCCGACTCCAAGAACCTCTCGGGCGACAGCCGATACACCGAGAAGAACGTCCCGCTGCTCATCGCGCGCGGCACGCGGGCGTTTCTCGAGTACGCGCCGATGCGGCCATTCCGCGTCCGCGAGTCTCAGCGCGTCTACCGCCGTTATGGCTACGGCCCGCTGCTCGATCTATTCGTGATCGACATGCGGTCGTACCGCGGTCCCAACACGGCCAACCTGCAGACGATGCCCGACGCCGAGACGGCGTTCCTTGGCCGCGAGCAGCTCGACTGGCTGAAGGCTGGCCTGGAGAACTCGCGCGCGGTCTGGAAGGTGGTCGCCGCTGATATGCCGCTGGGATTGAACGTCGGCGACGGCGCGCTGCCCAACGGCCAGGCGCGGTGGGAGGCGGTGGCCAACGGCGAACCTGGCGGTCCGAAAGGGCGCGAGCTGGAGATCGCCGAACTGCTCAGCCATCTCAAGCGCCAGCGCGTGCACAACGTCGTCTGGCTGACGGCCGACGTCCACTACTGCGCGGCGCATTATTACGACCCGGCCAGGGCCGCGTTCCGCGACTTCGATGGCTTCTGGGAGTTCGTCTCCGGTCCGCTGAACGCCGGCACCTTCGGTCCCAACTCCCTGGACGGCACGTTCGGCCCGCAGGTGGTGTTCGTCAAGGCCCCGCCGCCCGGTCGCTCCAATCTTTCACCGTACAGCGGCCTGCAGTTCTTCGGCGAGGTGAACATCGCGTCGCAGGGCGAGGAGATGACCGTCGACCTGCGCGACATCAACGCCGTGTCGGTGTTCAGCCGGACCCTGCAGCCGGGGAGAGGGTGAGACCACGTTTCTTCTTCGAGTCTTCGAGTCTTCGTGGTTGCCTTTTACGCTCCGAGGACAGCCCGCTTTCCGCGGCTTTCCAGCAGCGCAACAATCGCCGCGAACGGAACGCCCTGGTTGTAAGTCGGCTTGTGCCCGCGGTCGAAGTTCGGATCGCCGGCGTGATGGAGCGCGACGAGATCCCACCCGGTGCTGAAACACGGCGAACCCGACGACCCGCCTTCGGTGTTCACCGTGTATTGGACGCGAGTACCGTTGGCGTTCAGGCCGATGATCCCGTTCATCTCGAGCGCAAGCTTCAGCGGCGCCGCGTCGGGGTGCTGGAGCACCATCAGCGGCGTCTTCGCGTTGAACGCAAATGGCTTCTCGCTGACGCTGATCCAGCCGCGCGGCGGGCTGCCCGGATTTGCTTTGGCGCCGACCGGATCGTGTCCCGGCGTTCCTTCGAGGCGGAGGATGGCGTAATCGAGCTCGTCCACCGCGGGCAGTGCGCTTCCATCCACCGCGTGATCGGCGGCACTGACCGGGCTCGCGTCGAGCAGCCAGTCGCCGGCGCTCAGCTTGAACATCGTTCCCGCGCTGACGATCTCGTTCGCCATCCGTTTGTAGTCGAAGCGGCACAGCACGGACGACGGCGGAGCCTGGCCCTGGAACACCGGCTCGAGCACGTGATAGTTCGTGATCACCGCCCCTGGACCAACCAGGAAGCCGGTGCCGAACATCGTTCCACCGTCCAGCTCCACCTCGATGCGGCAGACCTGCCCCTCGATCTCCCCCAGCCGCGTCCGGAACGTGACCGGGTCGAAGAACGGCGAGTGCTGGCTGATGGTCCGCTCGAGCGCCGGCGTCCCGGCGCTCATTCCCTTTTCCTGCGCGAACTCCAATAGCTGCGGGTTGCCGGGGTTCGCCTCCCGGGCGCCCGCGAGCAGCTCCGCCGTCCACCCTTCCGCCTCGCCCGACTGAATCAGCTGAAAGACCACCTCGTTGAGGCTCTGCCCCAGTGAAATCTCAGCGAGGTTCCGATCGAGCTTGAACCTCACCATCATCGTCAGGCCCGCCAGGGTCGGAAACGCCGAGCGGAGCGCCTTGGATAGACGGTCGTACTGCGTGCCGGTCAGTTGAAGTGGTGGCATCAGAGCCCCGAGCCTCGAGTCCCGACAGGATACCGCACGGTCTTGACACCCGATCCCGCTGATCGCAGCATAGGTTCGCCCGGGTTTCACGGGCTGCCGACATGAGCCGACTATCGTCCCAAGTCCTTGAACCGCTGGCCAGGGCGCTGAGCACAGCGTATGTGAATCAGAGCGAGCTCGATGCCCTGCTCCGCTCGCTGGAGAAGCGCTTCGACGATCTGACGTCGCAGAAGGAATCGCTCCTCACCAACGCCAGACAAATCGTGTTCGCAGCACAGGACCAGGGCTGGAGCGGCGAGCTGCTGCAGGCACTCCAGAACGGTCGGCCGAACAACGCAGCGGTTCGTGCGCTGGCCGACTTGAAGCCGGAGATCATCGACGGCCCGGTGATCAGCCGGCAGCGCAACCCGGCCGATCGGCCGTCGCTGACCTGCGGCCGCGGCGAGCAGTGGAACTCCGTTTGCCAGTGCGCGGTGGCCAAAAAGCATCAGGCCATCGTCGTGCCTGGATGCATCGGTCAGGCTACCGTCCACTTCAGGGATCGCGTGGAGGCGCAGCTCTCGACCGATCCTTCGCGAAGCATGACGACGGTCCACTGGCCGACGCCGCCGCCTCGCTCGCTCGGCGAACTGCTCGACCGGCTCGCGTTCGCGCTGGGGACCGACGAACAGAACCTCGAACAGACAATCGCGGACCGGCTCGCCTACAGGAACCTGATCGTGCTGCATCCGTGCCTGTCGGCCGGCTTTCGCGGCGAGCACTTCCGCGAGTACTACACGAAGTGGTGGCCGGCGACCCTCGGTAAGACGCCGACGCCCTGTCACGTCAAGTGCGTGCAGCCGGTCGAGTGGCCCGTGAATCCTTCGGCGGGCAAGTCGTGGTGGCAGCGTCTGATTCCGGACGATCAGCCGAAGGGCGAGACGGAGGCGCGCGAGCTGATCGAGGTGCTGACGAAGCCGTTGATGGAAGTGCGAATCCTCGCGGTGGACGAGCTGCTGAACCTGCAGCCGCGCGAGATCGAACACTTCCTGGATGCGAGCGACTTCACGGACGACGAGCGGCAGTGACCTATCGGAGCAGCTGACCAGCGGGCCACAAGTGCCGAAGTTGATGTTCCAGACCATTGACGAGTACTGGCGCGACGTCGCCGGCAACCAGTGACGGCACCACGAGGGAGCGACATGCGGTACCGCGGCGACGGAGTCTATCCTGACGGATCCACGCCCGAGACGCGAGGCGAGAAGGGCCGCTACCTCGCCGACCCGCAGCTCGTGTCGGCCGTCAACACCGCGCTGATCGTCGAGCAGCCGCTGCTCGTCACCGGCGATCCCGGCACCGGCAAGACCACGCTCGCCTGGTCGGTGGCCAGCGAGCTCGGCCTCGGCCCGGTGCTCGAGTTCCACACGCGCAGCGATCACCAGGCGCGCGACGTCCTCTACGAGATCGATCACATGCTGCGCTTCTACCACGCGCAGATCCGCGACGAACGTGCGACGCGGCCCGAGGTGTATCTCAAGTGGAACGCGCTCGGCGAGGCGATCCAGTCGCCGGTCCGCCGCGTCGTGCTGATTGATGAAATCGACAAGGCGCCGCGCGACTTCCCCAACGATCTGCTCGACGAAATCGACCGCATGGAGTTTCACGTCCCGGAGCTGGGGCTGCGCTACAAGGCGGCCGAGCGGCCGGTGGTCGTCATCACCAGCAACAGCGAGCGCCAGCTGCCCGATCCGTTCCTGCGCCGTTGCGTGTTCCACCGCATCGAATTCCCGGACAAGTCGCGGCTGCAGCAGATCCTCGTCCAGCGGCTGGGGCACTTGAAGCTGCCGGAGCGGCTCATCGAGGCCGCGATCAAGCGATTCGATGAGATTCGCGCGCTGCCAGGCCTCGAGAAAAAGCCCGCCACCGCCGAGCTGCTCGGGTGGACCAAGGTGCTGTCGGCCAGCGGCATCGACGCGGCGCAGCTCGAGCGTCTCGGCCTCACGGAACTGCCGGCCAAGTCGGCGCTGCTCAAAACCGACGCCGACGTCCGCCGCCTCGCCACCCGCGCCGACTCCGCCGCTGTATGACGGTTCTTCCCTTCAGCGACTTCCTCGAGTTGCTGCGGGCGAAGGGATTTGGCGTCGGCCTGCACGAACATCTTGCGCTCGGCAAGTTGCTCAGCCGATGGGACTCGATCGACCGCGACGAGCTGCGCCGTGCGATTGCCGCCCTCGTCGCGCGCCGCGAAGAAGAGGTCGTCGCGATCCTCCGGTTGTTCGACGAGGTCTATCCGCGCGTCGACGTGGTGCAGCCATCCGGGCTCACGAAAGAAGCCAGGGAGCCCACGCGGAAGTACCGGCTGGTGCAGCTCGCCAGGACCAGGACCTTCTGGCTGGCCGCGGTCGTGCTGTTCATCCTGCTGCCGCTCGGCGTCGCTTACATCAATTACACGGACCTCAATTGGCCGGAGCCTCCTGCCGTAGCCGCAGTCCTTCCGTCGCTGCCGGTTCCAAACCCCATTTCTCCGCCCACCCCGCTGCCCGATACGCTGATCGAGTACCAGGCCGATCCCACGTCGACGCTGCCGACACCTCCGATCAACATCAAGTGGTCCTCGCTCGCCGCCCTGGGGGGAACGTCTCTCGCCGTCACGTTGGTGGCGCTCTGGGGCGTTCGGATGCGGAGGAGCGCGCGCCAGTGGACCGTCGACGCCTGGCACAAGGCGCTTGCCGCCATGCCGGGTCCGTATCACACCAGCCTGCTCCTCAAGGATCTTGTGACACGCCTGCCGCGTGAGGACTTAGAAGAGGCGGCGACGCTCTTGGGCCGCGCGTTCGCACGCGACTCGCTCGGCCGCGAGCTCGACGTGCCGCGGACGCTCCAGCGGACGCTGCGCGCCGGCCTTCGGCCGCACCTCGTCTACAAGCCGCGCCGCGTCCAGGAAACTATCGTGGTGCTGATCGATCACTCGCAGGCAATGAACGCGCACGCCAGGCGGGTCAACAGCTTGGTCGCCGATCTGGCCCGCTACGGCATTGCCCTGGAGCGCTGGTACTTCGACGGCGACATCGCGCTGCAGTCGGCGCGGCCGTTCGGGCCGCCGATCGCCCTCGCCGATCTCGTCCGCCGCCGCGAACGTTCGCCGGCGCTGATCATCAGCGCCGGGTTCGAGGTCGGCGCGGCGCTGCAGTCGCCGGATCGAAGCTGGCTGCGCGCACTGCAGACGTGGAGCCGCCGAGTCTGGCTGAACCCGATCACTGACGAATCGCTCTGGCCGTCGGCTCTTGCCCGCTTGCCGGTTCCGGTCGTTGGCATGAACCGCGCCGGACTGCTGCGGGCGGCGAACATCCTGGCCCGCGGCGAGAACGAAGCCGTGGGCGTATCGGGCCGGATCGGCCTCGCACCGAGGCCAGTGACGCTCGACGACGTCGACGAGCTCAAGCAGCTCGCGAGCGTCGTTCCGTATCCGACGATCGAGCTGCTCGAGCTCCTGCGTCAACGATTTGCGCCGCAGGTTCCCGAGGCTGCGGTATTTCATGTGTCGGCCACGGGTCAGTCGTTTGCCGGCGTGCCGATCGAGATGGGCGATGGCGAGATTCGCGACAACCTCCGGCGCCTTCGCCGCGATCGCGCGCCGCTCGAAGCCGGGGTTCGCGAGGACCCTGCTCGAAGTGCTCCGCGATTCCGAACCGGTAGCGGGATCGGTCGCTCACGTGCGCTGGCGGATGTCCACCGCGATCCACGAGGTGCAACTGGCCGCGTTGCGTGGCGCCGACCCCTCGGCCAGCTTGCGCAAGATCGCCGGCGTCGCCCACGGACCGCTCTGGGAGGAGCTCCGCGACTCGATCGCGCGGCTGCCCGATCGGGGCCGCTGGCGGACGATGTGAGGAGGACGGCGGGGGTCAAGGAGCAGAGCGCCGACCCACCGGCGTTCGAGGATCGGACCGGCGGTCTGGGCGTTCCGCGCTTCCGGTGGGTCCGGCCGTCCACCCGGGAGCTCGGGTTCTCGCTTGGCGTCGCGTTGATCGCGGTCGCGTCGCTTCCCTGGCGGCGCCGTTCCGCGCCCAGGCGAGCCACGTGCTGAACGCTACACGCTCGACTACGCGGCGCCGCAGGCGCGCGAGCTGGCCGGCGAGCTCCGCGTCAGAGCCGCCGCGGACACTGAGGCGCCGCGCCGGTTCCAGCTGCATCGGGACGACCAGCCGTTCGGCAATCCGATCGATCTCGACGCCGACGGCAACGCGGAGGTCCGGATCGAGTCGACCGGCCAGGCCCATGTCTATCAGGCGCGCGCCACGCTCGACACGCCGCGCGCTGGCCGTCAGCAACGCCCTCCTCGCCCCCTCCGTCCTCGTCGTCGTCGACGCGCAGCCGTGGGCGAACGTCAGGATCAGTGCGGATGGCGATCGGATCCGCCCGATCACCGACGTGACGCCGATCGCCGTGCGCCTGCCCGAGGGCAGCTACAACCTCGCGTTCGACAACGACGGTGTCACCCCGCCGCTCGCTCAACGCATCGACGTCACAACCGCCGGCCCGCGCGTCTTCCGTTTCAACATGCCCAGCCTTCGACCCGCAGACCCTGCTCGAATCAACTCGAGTCGCCGCCGCGGGCGCAGCCGCGTCGCTAGAGCAGGTCTGGGGAGTGTAGGCGACCTGCTCGAAGCTCTCGCCTGCCTGGTCGCGATTGTCGGACTTCCCCTGGCAATCATCACGTTCAAGCAGGAACGCGAGCGGGACCGTCGCGAGATACGGATGAATCATGGAGCTTCCCCTGCCAGACGCTCACGAACCGACCCCCGCCCAGTTGCGGATGGAGCATGCGCTCCTGGCGATTGCAATCTCGCTGTTCGAGAGCGCATTCGTGATGTATCGCGGCCAGGATTCTGACGTCCGAAAGGCGCAGTTCAAAGGCTAGAACCCGAACCCGCACTGGCTCTGCGGGAACAGCCGGACGTTGTTATTAGTGGCTTCCGCGCTCAACACTCCGGCTGCATTCCGGACCTGCAACTTCACGATCATCTGAACGAATCCGGAGCCGGCCTGGCCCGGCCGTGAATTGAAGAACCCGCACGTCGGATTCACATCTAGCGTCGGCCCCGTGGTCGTGATCGGGCCTCCACTGTTCGCGCCGACGTCGAATCGCCAGATCCACTGCGTCACGGCGCCGCCGGTGCCGCCGGTGGACGCCGAACCGTTGAAAATGCAATCCCAGTCGCCGCCGGAGTTGACCAGGATGCGGCAGAGATTGGCGTCGCTGGGGCCGGGTCCGGAGACAGTGAATTGTGCGACCGGATTCACCTGCTGGACGGCGCTCACCTGCAGGGCCGCCGTGCCGGTCACACTCTGAAAGGTCGCCCGGATGTCAGCGCTGCCTGGCGCGACGCCCGTCGCGAGGCCTCCGGTGGAGACGGTGGCGACGCCCGTATTGCTGGATTGCCACGTCGCGGTCGTCGTCACGTTCTGGGTCGTGTTGTTCGAGAAATTCGCGGTTGCCGTGAGCTGCAGCGTCTGCCCGGCCGTCACGGCGTTGCCGCCGGTGACGCTGACGCTGGTGAGAGTGGTGGTGGGCTCAATGATCTCGTCGCCGCTGTCATCCGGACAGCCGGCAGTCGCCAACGCGGCGGCGACGAGCAACACCGGCATGAGGCTTCGGACCATGGTTCCTGATGATGCTCTGCGCACGGGATCCTCCTCGCTGGCAATGCGAGTTACTGCGACAGCTTGAGCACGAGCGACGTCGAAATCGTGGTGGAATAGTTCGCGAAGTCGGCGCCCACGTTCAGCTCGATCCGCGGGTTGAACGTCAGGCCGATCCCACCGGCATAGTGCGCGTGCACCGCTCTCCCGGCGACAACGCCACGGCCATGCGCTCGTGGAGCACCCGCGTGGCCGGATGGTCCGGCACCGCCGACGACTCGAAGTTGACGGAATGATCCGGATCGCTCCAGATCCCGGCTCGATAGCGCGGCAGCCATCGTGCGTTCTCGTGGAGGAACTGAAATCCGAAATGCCACTCCGTGCCGTCGTCGATGAAGACGTTCGATTCGACGCCGGCGCCGAGCGCCTGATCGGTGATGAACTGCTCCACCAGGCGCGAGTTCATGATGTGCGTCACCTCGCCGAGGAACAGCAGCCGCCGGCCCGGCTGCGGCACCTCGTACGCGGCGCCGAACGCCAGGACGTGAGGCACGCGGAAGCGTGCTGGTGCGCTGATTCAGCGGGTCTTGCCCGTCGAAGTCCCGCGTGTCGAACTCGAAGCTCGGCCCGTGCCGGTAGACGAGACCGCCCCGCAGCGCCGGCGTCGAGCGATCGGCGCACTCCTTGACGCACGCGCGGACGCCCACCGTTCGGCGCCAGGCCGATGTCGTTGCCGCTCTGCGTCGGAACCGCCCGCGCTCGGTCGTCAGGATCGGCGGTCCGAGAAAGCCGTCGACGTCGAAGCGGCGGAACTGCGAATCGAGATCGAACGTGTAGACGTTCAGGACGGCCCCGACCGCCACTCGCGAGCTGACTTCGAGCGCGCCGGCTGCCGCGTAATTTGTGATGGCGAGCTGCCTGATCCCTTTCCCTGCGGATTGTCGCGCCGGGACGTGAGCTCGGAGGGATCCTGCTGGAACACGCCCTGCGAGAAATACTGCTGGTCCTACCCTGCTGTGCACGCAACATGTGCTGCCGGCGATGATCGCGGCACGCTCCGGGCGCATCGTCAACGTCGCGTCGACTGCCGCCTGAAGGGCTATTCCGGCCTCGCGACCTATTGCGCCACCAAACATGGCATCGTCGGTCTGACGCGCGCGCTCGCCGCGGAAACGGCGCGTTCAGGGATCACGGTCAATGCGGTCTGCCCCGGCTACACGGAGGTACGGAGATGTTGGCGACGGCCGTGGCCAACGTGATGGACAGCAGGAACGTGTCGGCGGACGAGGCGCGAGCGCTGCTGGCCAGGCCATCCCCGCGCCGGACGTTGATTACGCCGGAGGAGGTCGCCGATACCGTGGTCTGGCTCTGCTCGCCGAATGCGAGT
Organism: uncultured Acidobacteriota bacterium; assembly: GCA_963825245.1. Classification (GTDB taxonomy): domain Bacteria; phylum Acidobacteriota; class Vicinamibacteria; order Vicinamibacterales; family CAVVIG01; genus CAVREM01. The sequence continues at coordinate 21,139 of CAWGSJ010000001.1, read as the reverse complement.
GCGATCACCGGGCAGGCGATCGCGGTCGCCGCCGGAGAGGTGATGTGATGGCCGCCGGCGCTGACCTCCGGCCGCGGCACTTCGGCTGGCACGTCGATGCGCGCGTGGCGACGATCACGCTCGACCGGCCTGAGCGTAAGAATCCCCTGACGTTCGACTCCTACGCCGAGCTCACCGAGACCTTTCGCGGGCTGACGTCGATGGCCGACGTGCGCGCAGTCGTGATCACCGGCGCAGGCGGGAACTTCTGCTCCGGTGGCGACGTGCACGAGATCATCGGCCCGCTCGTCACCATGCGCGACAAGGGGGACACCGAGGGCCTCCTGCGTTTCACCCGTATGACCGGCGATCTCGTCAAGGCAATGCGCGCATGTCCGCAGCCGGTCGTCGCGGCGATCGACGGCATCTGTGCAGGTGCCGGCGCCATTCTCGCGATGGCGAGCGACCTGCGTGTCGGGACGGCACGCAGCAAAGTCGGCTTCCTCTTCGTGCGCGTCGGCCTGTCGGGCGCCGACATGGGAGCATGCGCCATCCTGCCGCGCATCATCGGTCAGGGCCGGGCCAGCGACCTGTTGTTCACCGGGCGCTTCATCGACGGCACCGAAGCCGAGCGCTGGGGCTTCTACAACCGGCTGGTGGGAGAAGAGGTGCTGCTCACCGAAGCCACGAGTTTGGCGCGCGGCCTCGCAAACGGGCCGTCATTCGCACATGCCGTCACCAAGCGATCGCTGCAGGCCGAGTGGCACATGAGCGTGGACGAGGCGATCTCCGCCGAGGCCGAAGCGCAGGCGCTGTGCATGCAGACGGAGGACTTCGCCCGTGCCTATCGGGCGTTCGTCGCGAAGCGCTCGCCCGAGTTCGAAGGAAACTGACGTGGCCGATTCCACGTATCTGTCGTGGCCGTTCTTTGCCGACGCGCACCGCGCGCTCCAGCGCGACGTCTCGGCGTGGCGCGATCACAACCTCCAGCTCCAGGATGATTCGGATCCGGGTGCGGCCTGTCGTGCCTACGTCACCCAGCTCGGCTCGGCCGGCTGGCTGAAGTACGCCGTGCCTCGGGGACACGGTGGAGCGCTCGACACGCTGGACGTGCGATCGCTCTGCCTGATTCGCGAGACGCTCGGCTACTCGTCGGGCCTGGCCGAGTTCGCATTCGCGATGCAGGGCCTCGGGTCCGGGCCGATCTCGCTGTTCGGATCCGACGCGCTCAAGCGAAAATACCTTCCTGACGTCGCTTCCGGTCGGGCGATCGCGGCGTTCGCGATGTCGGAGACCGAGGCCGGCTCCGATGTCGCGGCCATGCGGACGACCGCGCGGCGCGACGGGACTTCAATTGTGATCGACGGCGAAAAGACGTGGATCTCGAATGCGGGGATCGCCAGTCATTACGTCGTGTTCTGCCGCTGGCCGGAGGGTGGCGACCGCAGCTTCATCGCCCTGGCCGTCGACGCCGGCACACCGGGCCTTGCGATCACGGGAACGATCGACGTCATCGCGCCGCATCCACTCGGTACCGTGACCTTGTCGGGCTGCCGCGTCCCGCCGGATCAGGTGATCGGCGATCCTGGCAAGGGCATGCGCGTCGCTCTCGGCACGCTGGATCTGTTTCGCACGACGGTCGGCGCAGCGGCGCTCGGATTCGCCCGGCGCGCGTTCGACACGGCGTTGGCACACGTGCGCGAACGCCGCGCGTTCGGCCAGACCCTCGCGGATTTCCAGTTGACCCAAGCCGCAGTCGCCGACATGGCCACGGCCATCGACGCGTCGGCGCTGCTCGTCTATCGCGCGGCGTGGACACGCGACCAGGGCGCGGACCGTGTCACGCGCGAAGCCGCCATGGCCAAGCTCGTGGCCACCGAGTCCGCACAGCAGGTGATCGACCGGGCCGTGCAACTGCTCGGCGCACGCGGGGTGGTCCGCGGCGCGACCGTCGAGCGCCTGTACCGGGAGATTCGCGCGCTTCGCATCTACGAAGGCACGACTGAAATCCAGAAGCTCGTCATCGCGGGCCAGATGCTTCATGCGTGACACGCCACGCGTTTCAGCTCACGTCGACCCGTTCGTCCGGCAGCGCCTGCCGCCGGCCGACCTCTGGCCGCACATGGACTGGTCGGGCGTACCGGAGCTCGCCTACCCGGATCGTCTCAACTGCGCGTCGGAGCTGCTCGACTCATGGATCTCGGGCGGTGTCGGTGATCGAGTTGCGTTTCATCACGCGGCGGGCGCGTGGAGCTACGGCCGGCTCTTCGAAACGGCAAACCGCATCGCACACGTGCTCGTCGAGGATCTCGGCGTCGTTCCCGGCAATCGCGTGCTGCTTCGTGCCACCAACCAGCCCATGCTCGTCGCGTGCTGGTTTGCCGTGCTCAAGGCCGGCGCCATTGCCGTGTCGACGATGCCCCTGCTGCGCGTTCGCGAGCTCACCGAGGTCTGCGAGCGCGCCAATGTCTCGTTGGCCCTGACCGACACGAACATCGCGGGAGACCTCGAAACGGCGCTGGCATCGCAGCCCGGCGCGCGCGTCGTACACTTCAACACCCGGGCACCCGGATCGCTCGACGCGCTGATGACCGATCGGCCGCCGACCTTCGAGAACGTGCTGACCGGCGCCGACGATCCGGCCATCATTGCCTTCACCTCCGGCACGACCGGCCGGGCAAAAGGGACGGTTCACTTCCACCGCGACATCCTGGCCGTGACGGATACCTACGGGCGCCACGTACTACGCCCTGATCCGGACGACATCTTCATCGGATCGCCGCCGCTGGCGTTTACCTATGCGCTCGGCGGCCTCGTGCTTTTCCCCATGCGCTTTGGCGCATCGGCGGCGCTCCTCGAACAGGCGGCGCCGGCGCAGCTCCTCGCCGGCATCGCTGCGTACCGCGCGACCATCACCGTCACGTCGCCCACCGGATACCGCGCGATGCTCAAACAGGTGCGCGGGTTCGATCTGTCGAGCTTGCGTAAAGGCGTCTCGGCAGGCGAAACACTACCCGCCTCGACGTTCGACGCCTGGCTCGCGGCGACAGGTGTTCGCCTCATGGACGGCATCGGGTCCACCGAAATGCTGCACATGTTCATCGGGTGCCCGCCCGAACATGCGCGATCGGGCTCCACCGGCCGCATCGTCCCGGGGTACAGCGCGATCGTGGTCGATGAAGAGGGGAAAGAGACGCCGACCAACACCGTCGGCAGGCTGGCGGTGAGGGGCCCGACCGGGTGCCGCTACCTGGACGACCTCGATAACCAGCGCAAGTAACGTCCAGCACGGCTGGAATTTCACCGGCGACGCGTACCTGGTCGACGACGACGGGTACTTCTGGTACCAGGCGCGGACGGACGACATGATCATCTCGTCCGGATACAACATCTCCGGACCCGAAGTGGAAAATGTGCTGCTGATGGATCCGACGGTGGCCGAATGCGCGGTCATCGGCGTCCCGGACGACGAGCGCGGGCAGCTCGTCAAGGCATTCGTAGTGCCCGCCGCTGGGATCGCGCCGTCCGACGATCTCGCGCATCACCTGCAGGAGTTCGTGAAGTCGCAGATCGCGCCCTACAAGTATCCGCGCGCGATCGCGTTCATGACGGCGCTCCCTCGCACGTTGACCGGCAAGCTGCAGCGCTTCCGGCTGCGCCAGGAGGCGAGCGTGGAGACCGGCCCTATCAAAGCTCCCACCGCTCTGGCTTTTCACCAGCCGGACGGATGGGCCCGGCCTGTCGGCTACTCGAACGCGGTGAGTGCTTCAGGACGCGTCGTCTTCATTGCCGGGCAGGTCGGCTGGAACGCGGCGACGTCACGATTCGAGACCCATGACCTCTGCGGTCAGATCCGCCAGGCTCTCAGCAATGTCGTCACGGCGCTCGCCGCCGCCGGCGCGCGGCCGGACGAGATTACGCGGCTCACCTGGTACGTCACGGACCGCGATCTTTATCTGTCGAAGCGGGAGGCGATCGGCGACGCGTACCGCGAGATCATCGGCCGCCATTTTCCGGCGATGTCGATGGTGGTCGTCAACGCGCTCATCGAGCCCGAGGCGCTGGTTGAGATTGAGGCCACGGCGGTTGTGAGCGGGAGCGAGTCACAACCGGCGAAATAATCCGTACGAGGCGCGGATTCGTCCGCTGCGCGGTAGGAAAACAAAGAGCCCAAAAAAGAGGACATGAAGATCATGAAGCGCATGAAGAACATGAAGAAAAAACTTCCTTCATGACCTTCATGTTCTTCAAGGTCTTCATGACTTTCTTTTTGGGGAGGGTCTATTGTGAGACGAGCACGCTGCAGATTGTGCCAGGTCAGGCCGGGGAATCTCGCGAAGTCCGCGCGGGTTGGTCCTCCGGCGCAGACCGGTTGGCCGCGTACAGGAGGAGGTTGACATCGACGAGGATCTGCGTCTGGACGGCAGAATCAGTCGTGCGTCAGCGGCCCGCGAGCCCTTCCGTCAGTTCAATCCGCGTCCCCGCGGGATCGAGCAGAAAGGCGATCTTCAGCCCGATGCGCGGCACGTCCCGGAACGGCGACTCGAAGGTGACGCCGTCCGCCGCGAGCTTCTTGCAGAACGCCTCCAGTCCCTTCACCTCGAACCCGATGTGATCGAGCGACCGGCCCTTCGTCGCAGCCTGCGGCGTCTCCGTCTTGCGAAAACTGAAGGCGATCCCGGGCACGCCAGCGGCGTTTGCATTCGTCGCCGTTGGCATCGCCGCGCCGAAGTGTTTCACGTACCAGGCCCGGAGCGCGTCCGGATCGGTCGCATAGAAATGCACGTGAAAATGCTCCAGCGGCACACTCAGCGTGGGGGCGGCATAGAACTCGACCTTCACCTTGTCCGGAAACATCGCCACGATTTCCGCCGGAGTGTCGCGTGCGATGGGAACCCCGGCGGCCGTCGAGTTTCGCTTTCACGGCCGGAAGATCTTTTGCTCGAAACGCGAAGTGGTCGACGGTCGATCCTTCCGAACCCTCGGCGGGTTCCGCTTTCCCCAGGATCAGAAAGATCCCGGGCAGCTTCAGCAGCTCGAGCGAACCGGTGTTCACGACCTGCGCGCCGAGGACGTCCACCCAGATCTTCTTATGGGCGTCCGGGTCCCGCACCATCATGTGCATGTGGCCAGCGGACACGCCCGCGGCATTGGGAGGCGGCAGCTGCGCTCCAAGAGGCGCGGCCGAAATCAGGAACATGGCGAGAATGGTCCGACGGCGCATGGTGTACTCCTCTCAAGGAACGAGTTCAACAGAGCCCAATCCTCGCCAACGCTCGTTACGCTCGCGGCCTCGGTTGGCAGATCGTGGCAGCTTAGCACCCCGGGACGTCACATCACTGATCGACAGATCGGCTGGTCCCTCCGGCCACCGTCCACCTTCGCGCCTGCGGCGCTACGGTGGACAACCTTCGCCGGTCGCTCGCCTGACGCGGCCTGCCAACCGCAGCCGCGAGCACAGCGAGCGTTTGGCGAAGGTTGGAAACGCCGCCGACTTTGGCAACGTAAGACATGATGAACCACACAAGCTGACCTTGCCCCTGAAAGGTTGACGCGCAGGCCATGACCCTGACCGCGCTCCGGGCACTTCTGATTGCCGCGCTGGGCGCGACGCTCGTCCAGGCTCAGACGCCCGCGCCGTCCATGCCCAAGGGCACGAACGTGCTTCTCGGCCGCGTGGTCGAGATGGGCACCGACGCGCCCGTCGGTGGCGCCATGGTGACGCTCATCGGCCATTTCGATGCGTCGGGCAAGCCTGCCACGCCAAGTCCGATGGCCCGCGGGCCCGAATCGCCGCCGAGTCTGAGCGTCATGACCACGGCGGACGGGTACTTCGTCTTTCGCAACCTGCCCGCGGGGCTCTTCACGGCCGCCACCCGCGCGCACGGCTACATGAACAACGACTTCCCACCCACGGTGGTCGAGATCGGCGACAGCCAGAAGCCGACGGAACTGCAGCTCCGCGTCTGGAAGTACGCGGCGATCGGGGGACGAGTCGTCGATGAGCGCGGCGAGCCGGTGACCGGCATCCCGGTTAGCGCGCTGCGACGCGTCGCCTCAGGCGGCGGCGTGCTTCTGCGGCGCGCCGCAACCGGAATGACCGACGATCGCGGCGTGTATCGCATCTCGCAGCTCGAGCCCGGCGACTACGTGGCCGGCGTGCTCTCGACCACGACGACGCTGCCGGTGAGTGTCGCGGCCGCGCTCGATCCATCGGCCGCCAACCGAAGCACGTACACGGCGATGAGATCCGAGCTGATCCAAAGCGGCTTCGCGCGCACCTACGGCTGTCCGACCTGCATCAGCAACAGCCACGAGGGACATCATGTCGGCGGCTTCGTGCTGCAGCGCCCCGGCGCGCCGCTGCCACCTGCTCCGGACGGCAGGCCGCTCGGATTCGCCAACACCTTCTATCCGGGCACGTCGCGCGCGCGCGATGCGATCGTGGTGCTCGCTCGGATCGGGCGAGTCGCGCACGGACCTCGACCTGTCCGTGCAGACTCACGCCTACCGTCACCGTCGCCGGCGTGCTCACCGGGCCCGACGGGCCGATGAAACACATGACGCTCCAGTCTGGTGCCTCCCGGCACCGACCTCGACGATTTCGAGCGCGCCGGCGTCGCAACCGCCATTACCGACGACCGGGGCGCATTCGCATTTCTCGCGATCACGCCAGGTGAATACACGCTGAGCAGCTCGCTCGTGCGGCTGACCAACGAAATGACGGGTGAAGGCCGGGTCTCTCTGGGCGTCGCAATCGCTGAACGTTGGCGACACCGGCATCGCGGGATTGACGATGACGATGCAGCCGGGCGTGCGGACGAGCGGAAGAGTGGAGTTCAGAAGCGCATCTGGCGTCGCGAACCAGCCATCGCAACGCCAGGTGATCGCGCTGTTTCCGATTCGCGCGGAGTTGTGGCGGACACTTCCGGTGGTCGTGCAGCCCGACGGCGCGTTCCGCTCCACGGGTGATCCGCCCGGCCGGTACATCATCAATGCGTCGTCGCCGCCGGGGTGGTTCTGGCAGACGACGTCGATCGCCGGCAAGCCGGTGCCGGACGAAATGATCGAGCTCGGATCCGCGGAGGTCTCCGGCCTCGTCCTCACGTTCGGGCAGACGACGAACCGCGTGTCAGGACGCGTGAGCGGCGCGAAACGGCGCGCCGGATCCGGATGCCGCGGTGATCGTGTTTCCTGCCGACTCGAATGCGTGGCGGGAAGGCATCTTCACGAGCCGCCGCGCTCGCAAGGTGCATGCGACGTCGGCCGGCGCCTACGACATCGCGACGCTCGCGCCCGGCGACTACTACCTCGCCGCGGTCAGTACGCGGCTGGCGCTGAACTGGCAGGATCCGGAATTCCTCGAGCGCCTGATCGCCGGCGCCACTCGAGTCACACTGGGCGCGGAGGACGAGAAGACCGTGCCCCTCCGCACGATCACGCCCTCGGGACGCTGAGTCATGCGACACAGATTGATCGCCGCGATCGCCGTCGCCACCACGCTTGCCGGCGCGGTCATCGCCGCCTGGCAATCGCGCGACACGGGCGCGCAGACGGCCGGGGTTCCGGCGGGTTCGGGTGTCCTCACCGGCGTGATCGTGACTGACACGACCGATCCGCAGCCGGTGCGTCGCGCGACCGTTCGCCTGTCGGGCGAGAACGTGGTCGACGCCGCGCATGGTCGGCACGGATGACGACGGGCGCTTCGTCTTCGATCGACCTGCCGGCGGGACGGTTCACGGTGTCGGCGTCGAAGGCGGGCTTCGTGCAGACGTTTCACGGATCGACACGGCCGGGCCGCGGGCCCGGCGTGCCGGTGGCCGTCGCCGACGGTCAGAAAGTCGACGTCGCGATCAGGCTGCTGCCCGGCGCGGTCATCACCGGAGTCATCACGGATGGGCGCGGCAATCCGGCGCCGGGCGTCACGGTCGCGGCGGTCGAGACGCGTCCGTCCGGCGGCGCCGCGCTGGCGCCTGTGCGCGTCGTCACGGACGATCGCGGCGTGCTATCGGATCTTCGGCCTCGCGCCCGGCGAGTACCTCGTGTCCGCGCTGCCGCAGTTCGAGCGGGTGGGGCCGCGCGCGGCGGCCCGGCCCGCGGGTCGTGACGGCCGTCACCGACGCGGATGTGCAATGGGCGAAAAGCCGCAGGTGGGCGACGGCGCACGGTCGGCGTGGGAGCGGCTGGCGGTCCGGCTCAGCCAGCGCGACCCGTCGCGTACGCGCCGGTCTTCTATCCCGGCACCACCGACGCTGCGACGGCGGCCACGATCGGCGTGGTCAGCGGCGAAGAACGTGTCGGCGTCGACATGCCCCTGCGTATCGTCGCGCTCGCGCGTCTCGCCGGCACCATCGTCGACGGGAACGGACAGCCGGTGACGAGCGCGACCGTGTCACTCGTCCCGAAGCGCGGCGACCAGCCGTCGCCGGTCGACGCGCTGGTCGCCTCGGGCGCGCTCGCGCTTCCGCGCGCGACCGTGTCCGCCTCGGGCTTCGCGTTCTCGGGCGTCGCGCCCGGACAGTACACGCTCGATCGCACGCACGGGTTCCGGCCAGCGCGGCGCGGTGGCGGCCGAGGCGGGATCGCCGACGCTGTGGAGTGTTCTCGACCTCACCGTCGACGGCGCCGATCGCACCGACCTCGCGCTGCGACTGCTTCCCGGCCTCAGGGTGACGGGTCGATACGTCTTCGAGCGCGGTGCCGCGCCTCCGGTCGATCCGGCGACGCTGAATCTGTCGCTCGTGGCGACCAACCCGATTCCGGGCGTGGCATCGACATTCCGTGCGGCCCTGCAGGCGGACGGCACGTTTCGAAGTCCCGAGCCTCGCGCCGGGCAGCTACATCGTGCGCGTCGATGCATCCGCCACGCCGGCCGGCACGCGCTGGATCCTGAAATCGGCGATCGTGAACGATCGTGATCTTGCCGACCGGCCGCTTGTCGGCGGTGGCCGACGGGAGTGAGTTGTCCGGTGTGGTCGTGACGTTCACCGATCGCGCGGCCGAAATCTCGGGCCGCCTGATCGACGCCTCCGGCCGGCCTGTCACTCGCTACTCGATCGTCGTCTTCACGCAGGATCGATCGCTCTGGCTCCCGAACGCCCGTCGCGTTCGATTGGCGCAGCCGGCGACCGATGGATCCTTCGCGGTCAGTGACCTGCCCGCCGGCGAGTACGCAATCGCTGCGGTAGAAAACGTCGAGGACGCCGACTTGTCCGACGCCGGATTCCTGTCACAACTCCTCGCGTCGGCACTCAAGCTGACGCTGGCGGAGGGCGAGAAGAAGCGTCAGGATTTGCGGACCGGCGGCTGATGCCGTCGTCGCGGCGCCCGCCTACTTGACCATCGCCGACAGCCCCTGCAGGAAAAACAGCGGCGTCGGTCTGTCCGGCACGTTCAGAAGAAACCGTTGGCCGTCAGGCGTAACGGCGTAGGGCGCCCACGACCTGCGGGTGATGTCGTTCAGTGGGATTCTAAAGAGCCGCTGCGGCCTGCCGGGCACGATCGACGCGCCGGATCGCGTGAGGCTCACCGCCATCACGTCGTCGCCCGGGCTCAGAAAGTACAGCTCGCCCGCGTCTCGCCGCCAGAGTGGATGGCTGCCGCCATCAGTCGAAATCGAAATGGGCTGAGCGTTGCCCTCAAACGGCCGCAGGTAGACCTCCTGCCGGCCGCTGACGTTCGACGCATACGCGACCCACGTGCCGTCAGGCGAAAAGCGAGCGTGCCCCTCGCTGAACGTCTGTCGCGAGCCACGGTCGAGCTTTCTTGTTCTCGAGGTCGTACGAGATGAGATCGGCCGTCGTGGATGCCGGTGTCGCCCGCCCTGTCGTGAGCAGCCACCGTCCATCGCTCGACCAGTCCTGCGGATGTACCGCTGATGCCCGTCCAGTCTGACGACCGGACTTTGCGGATCGACCTTCCGCCTGACGACACTGCCGAGCTGGACGGTAGACGAGTTCGGATCCATCGCGATTCCAGACGGGGCCGACGCTCTGCAGCGCGATGCCGCCGGTCGTCAGCCGAACGTGACGGCCGTCCGGCCGAAGCAGCCAGAGGTCATTCCCTGGATTGACGACGGCGCTGGCGCCATCCGGCGCGAGCCGCAGGGTCCAGTAGCGGCCGGAGTCGCCAAGCGTACCGACGGTGCTCCCCTGTCGATCTACCCAGATCAGACGAGCCATCGGATCGCCTGGATCGCCGATCTCAGCTGGCGAACTCCCTGACCAGCGCGACGACGCGGTCGCCGTTGCTCGAAACGGAGAACCAGTCCTTTGGGTTCCCCGCGATGTGCGCAAGCGGCACTGGTGAACCGACGAGCGTGCCAGTCGACGAATCGAGCCGCTGCGCCGTCAGCGTGTCGTTCTTGTTCAGGAACAGCAGCTCGCCACCATAGGCGAACTCCGCGGTGCCGCGTGCCAATGGCGCGACCGACTGCGATCCCTGGCCGTCAACTGAGGACAGCCGCAACTCCACCTGGCCCGTCTTGCTCTCGGCGGCGAACAGGAAACGCTGGCCGTCGGTCAGCCAGACAGGCCCCACCGCAGGCCCGAGCGTGTCGAACGGCGTGGGTGCGCCGCCGCCGGCCGCGACCTTCCACACCTTCTGCACTTCACCAGAGGACCGCCTCAAAGAGAATCTCGTCGCGCTTGTTCCAGCTTCCGGGTCCGTCGGCGCCTGGCGCGTCGCAGATCGTCTGAAGGCGTGCGCCATCCTCGTCCGACGCGCCGGAGTTTGCCGTCGGCAAAGAACCCGATGTTTGCGCCATCCGGCGACCAGAACGGATACAGCGCTCCTTCAGTGCCTGGAATCGGATGCGCGGTGTCCGCGTCGAGCCTCCGAACCCAGATCTGCCGCACACCCGACGTGTTGCGCGCGGCAAACGTGAGCCTGGAGCCATCGGCCGACAACGCGAATCCGTCATGAAACGCAGAAATCGCGTCGCGCGGCGCCGGTAATCCGCGCGACGACGGATGACGGCGACGTCGGTGCCGGTGACGCACGCGGCCACCATGCCGACGCGAGCACACCGATCGCCACACCGCCGGCGACGAACGCGGCGGCGCGGAGCCACGCGCCAGTAGGCCGGAGCCGCCGGCGCGACAGCCACGGCGTCACCGACCTTCCCGCCGAGCACGTCGTCGATCTCGATCCGCGCCGCGGCCATCGAATCGAGCCGCTGGCGCTTGTCCTTCACCAGACAGTGCAGGAGCAATCGCCTGATTGCCGGCGGCGTCGAGGCCGGGAGCTTCGTCAGATCCGGCTCGTACGTGAGCACGGCGGCGAGCGTATCCGTGATGTCTTCCCGGCCGAAGAGGAACGTGCCGGTCAGCATCTCGTACAGCACGACGCCGAACGCCCAGACATCTGCGCGCCGATCGACCGGCTTTCCCTTCGCCTGCTCCGGCGACATGTACGACGCAGTGCCGAGAATCAGACCCATTGCCGTCAAGGCCGGCGAGGTCCTGGTCGCAGCGGTGTCGCCGGAGGACGACGTCGTCACCCGCTGCGCCTTTGGCAAGCCCGAAGTCCAGCACCTTGACGGTGCCGTCGTCGCGCACTTTGATGTTGGCCGGTTTCAGATCGCGATGCACGATGCCGGCGTCGTGCGCAGCCGCGAGTGCATCGGCGATCTGACGCGCGATGGGCAGCGCCTCAGGTATTGGAACGGCACCGCGGCCGATTCTGTCGGCCAGGTCCTCGCCGTCCACGAACTCCATGGCGATGTATGCGACGCGGCCTTGGCCCGCCGAGCCCCTTCGGGGCGAAGGCGGCCGGCGTCGTAGACCTGCGCGATGTGGGGGTGGTTGAGCGCCGCGAGCGTCTTGGCTTCGCGCGTAAACCGCATCAACCGATCGGCATCGGCCGCGAAGCCCTCGGGCAGCACCTTCAGCGCGACGTCGCGATCGAGCTTGCGGTCGCGCGCACGATAGACCTGTCCCATGCCGCCTTCGCCGAGCTTCGCCACGACCTCATAGAGCCCGATGCGCGTGCCCGGAGCGATTGGGGTGCCTGAGGGTTGGGACAAGGCCGCGGGAATGATACTGCGAGGCAGCGAGATTTGACCGGCTGGTTGCCAAGAGCGTGAACCACGAAGGCCACGAAGAACACGAAGGAAGGCTTGTCTTGGGTGTTCCTCAAGGAACGCACGAGGAGCACGAAGGGTGCGCTGACCTGGCGGCCGCCTGCGGCGGCCAGGCGATCTGTGAGTGCCAGCGACCGACAAGACGATTCTCGAGTGCCCTGAAGTCTTGTCGGTCGCTGACGCTCACAGATCGCAGCCCGGCGAAGCCGGGCCAGCCAGGTCAGTGGGTGCCTTCGTGAAGCACGTTGTACGCGTTCTTCTTCGTGCCCTTCGTGAGCTTCGTGGTTCAGGCTCTGATCTGACGCGCGACGAGCACTTCAGAGACTGGAACCGGTGCCCGCGCAGGGTATGCGATCAGCGGGTCAGCGTTTCGTACATCGCCTCGCCGATCAAGCGGTGCACCTCGGTCGTCGGGTGGAACGCATCCCAGAACTTGTACTGCAGTCCCACGTTGAAGGTCGGTACATCCTGGCAGGTCACCGGATTGAACACGCAGAGCGACATCCGGAAGCCCGCCGGAAACAAGTTCGGAGGAAAGAAGACGTCGAGCGCCGGTGTGATCGGATCGGTCTCGCGAGGCAGCCTCTTCTTCAGCGCGTCGTTGACGTCGAACTCGATCAAGTTCACTCCTTCGAGTTCGGCGCGCAGGTCGTGCAGGGCCTGCTTCAGCAGGCGATTGTGCTCCTTGGTCAGCTTCGAGAGCGCCTTCGTGTCACTTGATGCATTGATCGGAGTGAGCGACAGATCCGGCAGTGTCGCCGCCAGAATGTTGCGCGCCCCCAGCGCATAGAGCGCGCGAATCCCGAGGGCGATGGCATCGACGACGTCGTGTGGATCTGAACCGGGGTATTCGGTGGCCCCTGTAATGATTCCATACAGCGCCCGCTCTGATGGCGGGGCGGTCAGCATGTTCCCAAACAATTGAATTTGTCCGAGGAGCCCGGGCGCGACGAAACCGCCTGGAAGGGGGTCGAGCACGCCGACGCCGGTGGCGCCGTACGCAAAGCCGACGGCGGCTTGCGGCGGCAACGCTGGGAACAATACCGACGGCTGGAGGCCACCGGGCGAGCCGGGCGCCTGACCGCTGAGTCGTTCCCAGAGATACTCGAACGCAACCGGCCCGTTCGAGAACCGGCCCTGGAAGTACGCCCTGTGAGGCGTTGCTGACGGAGGGAATGGCGGATTGAGGCCGAGCGCCGTCGACGAGATGAAAATGTTGCCGACGTCAGCGAGGCTGTCCCCGAACGTAAAAAACGAATCGTAGGTGGTGCCCTGCGGTGCGACCGTCGCCGGAACGATTAGAAGAACGGCAAGTGCGAGAATGAACCGGCGAAGCGTACCCGGGACCTTGACTGCCATACTGACCTCCGCGATGAGCCCGCGACGTCGTTGAGGCTATCACGGGGCCATGAACAGCATTCCTCGGACGTTCCTAATCATTTGCGCACTCGCCTGGCTGCAAGCGACCCCGGTGATGGCGCAAGACCAGAGCGCCAGCCTGCGCGTGCAGGTGCGGGCGGCCGACCAGCCGGTTGAGAAGGCTGAGGTACGGATCGCCGGCGTCACGCACCATACCGACGCGTCCGGCGCCGTGACGATCACGGTGGGGCCCGGCACCGTCGAGATGACGATCACCAAGACCGGCTACGTCACCGCGACCGCGACCGTGCAGGCCTCCGCCGGCGGCAAACAGGACGTCACGGTGGATCTACACCGGGAGCCGACGCTCGAAGAAACGGTGGACGTGGTGGCCACAACGCGAACGGAAAAGCGGCTCGAGGACCAGCCGATGCGCGTCGAGGTGCTCTCGCGGGAAGAGATCGAAGAGAAGATGCTGATGACGCCCGGGGACATCGTGATGATGCTCAACGAGATGGGCGGGATGCGCGTGCAGGCGACCTCGGCATCGCTCGGCGCCGCGAGCGTGCGCGTGCAGGGCATGCGCGGCAGGTATACGCAGGTGCTGTCCGACGGCCTCCCGCTCTTCGGCGAGGTGGGCGGTCTGGGCCTGCTCCAAATCCCGCCCATGGATCTCGGCCGGGTGGAAGTCATCAAAGGCGTGGCGTCGGCGCTGTATGGGGCCGGCGCGATGGGTGGCGTGATCAATCTGTTGTCGCGGAGGCCCGCTGCGGAACCACTTCGTGAATTCCTGCTGAATCAATCGGCGCGTGGCGCTACTGACGCGGTGGGATTCGTCTCGACGCCCGCCGGCCGGGGCTGGAGCGCGTCGGTCCTCTCCGGCGGTCATTGGCAGAAGACCGTCGATGTGAATGACGACGCCTGGGCAGATCTTCCAGGGTACGCCAGAGCGGTCGTTCGTCCGCGCGTCTTCTGGGATGGCGGAGGCGGACGGACGTTCTTCGCGACCGGCGGTTTCACGTACGAGGACCGGGACGGTGGCACGCCGGATGACGCGGTGCTGCCGATGACGGGGGCGCCTTACGTCGAGGCGCTCGAGACGCGCCGGTATGACGCCGGCGCGCTCGGCCAGTTTCTGATGAAAGACCGATATGTCGTCTCGGCACGCGGAGCGGTGGCGCGTCAGGCCCATGACCATCAGTTCGGCGAGGTGTTCGAGCGCGACCAGCACGACACGGCGTTCGGGGAGGTCACCGTGCGCGGTGGATCGGGCCGGCACACCTGGGTTGGCGGCCTGGCGGTCGAGCGCAGCGCGTTCACGCCGCGGGATGTGCCGCAGTTCGGGTACGTCTTCGTGGTCCCGGGCGGGTTCGCGCAGTACGACGTCGGTCTCAGCGGTGCGTGGTCGGTGTCGGCCAGCGGGCGCGTCGATGTTCACAGCGAATACGGCACGTTCTTCAGCCCTCGGATCTCGGCGCTTGGGCGCTCCGGCCGATGGACGAGCCGGGTCTCCGTCGGCAGCGGATTCTTCGCGCCGACGCCGCTCACCGAGGAGACGGAAGCCGCCGGTCTCACGCGGCTCCAAATCGACGGACCGCTCGTGGCCGAGCGCGGCGTCAGCGGATCGTTCGATCTCACGCGAACGGACGGTCCGTTTTCTTACACGGCAACGCTCTTCGCGTCGCGGATCTCGGATCCGATTCACGTGGATCGATCGCCGGCGTACGTCCTTCGCAACCTGACCGGCCCGACGATCAACATCGGCGTCGAGCTGCTCGGCACGCTTCGCCAGGAACCGTTCGCCGTCACCGGCACGTACACGTACGTGCACGCGCGTGAAACCGTCGACGGCATCGAGCGCGATGTGCCGCAGACACCCCGGCACAGCGCGGGCGTCGTCGGCATGTGGGAGCGGGAGGACGTCGGCCGGGTCGGTGTCGAGTGGTACTACACGGGCCGCCAGGCTCTCGAGGAGAATCCCTACCGGGCGGTCAGCGAGCCGTACATGATCGTCGGCATCCTCGCCGAAAGGCAGTTCGGCTGGATTCGAATCTTCGTCAACGGCGAAAACCTGTCGGGCGTGAGGCAGACGCGATGGGATCCCTTGCTGCGGCCGTCCCGAGCCCCTGATGGCAGGTGGACCGTCGACGCCTGGGCGCCGCTCGACGGCCGCAACGTCAATGGCGGAGTTCGACTCAGATTCTGAACCCACCGCTTCACCTGCGCGCTGCTTTTCCGGCACCGGTTTTTCGTGTCAGCCTGGCGGACCATCCGGCTGGTATCCTCCACCTCGTGACGGAACTCACCTCGCCGCTTGCGCTCCATCAGATCAACATCGTCGTCGGCGACATGCGAACGTCGCTGGCGTTCTATCGGCTACTCGGCCTGTCGATCCAGGAGGTCCCGCTCGCCGAGTGGGCGCCTCACCACGCGAGCGGCGTCACGTCGAACGGCATGCGCGTCGAGTTCGACAGCGTCGCGTTCGCGAAGCAATGGAACCCGGGACTCAATGAATCCAATCTCGGCTCCGCGACGATCGTTTTCTTCCATGTCACGACGCGGGAACAAGTCGATCGCGCACACGCGCGGGTCACGGCGGCGGGGTACCGGAGCCAGAAGGCTCCCGAAGATGCCTTCTGGGGAGCCCGGTACACGATCGTCGAGGACCCGGACGGAAACTCGGTTGGGATCATGAGCCCGGCCGACGAGTCGATGCGCCGCCCACCGCCGCCTCCACCACAGACGTGATCGACAATTCATCGCCGGGACGATCACGCCATGTCGTGCGGCTGACCGGTCGAACTGAGAACGCTGCTCCAGAGGGCGCCGTTCGGGTCGATCTTCTTGCGCTCGGATACGGCGAGGGAGATTGGCACGTGCGTGAACTGGTGATTCCAGAAGCTCGTGACCATGTTCGTGCGGCCGCTGAGGCCTGCGTGGACCGCGCTCTGGGCGAGGAGCAGGCAGAAGGCCGAATCGTGCGCGGTGGCCGGCACACTCCTGATGGTGTAGCCGGGATCGATGTACTTGAGTGTGATTGCGGTACCGGCGCGCTTGAAATGGTCGGTGATCGCGTTGCGGAGAAACACACCGATGTCGCCGTACTTGACGTTCCCCGAGGCGTCCCGTTCCTGGCCGCTTCCCATCAGATCCTGACCGGCGCCCTCCGCGACCACGATCACCGCGTGGCTTCGACGCTCGAGGCGCTGTTGCAGCGCTGACAGGAACCCTTTGAGGGTGAACGGCACCTCGGGAACCAGGCAGAAGTTCACCTCGTTGTTCACCAGGGCCGAATACGCCGCAATGAACCCCGAGTCGCGGCCCATGAGCTTCACGAGTCCGATCCCGTTACGCGCCGCTTCCGCCTCGGCGTTGGCTGCAGCCGTCGCTCGCCACGCCTCGGTGACGGCCGTCTCGAATCCAAACGTTCTCTGCACGAACGAGACATCGTTGTCGATCGTCTTCGGGACACCGATGACGCCGATCGTCAGGCCACGCCGCGCCGCTTCCTCGCCAATCTTCTGTGCCCCGCGAAGCGTCCCGTCGCCGCCGATGGCGAACAGGATTCCGACGCCCAGGTCTTTCAGGTAGTCGACCATCTCCGCCGGGTCCTGGGGCCCGCGGGAGGATCCGAGGATTGATCCGCCGCTCTCGTGGATCCGCTGGACGGATTCGGGGGTCAACTCGAGCGGCTCGTGCCCCATCCGTCGCACGAGACCTTCGTAGCCGAAGCGGAAGCCATAGACCTTGCTCACGCCGTAATGGCGACGAAGGCTCAGGACGATCGCGCGGATCACGTCGTTCAACCCGGGGCAGAGGCCGCCGCACGTCACGATCCCGCACGCGAGCGTTGCCGGATCGAAGAACAGGCTGCGCCTCGGTCCGGCGGCCTCCATCGCGGGAGGCGCCGCGCCCTTGTCCAGCCACGGTTTCATGTCCTCGAGCGTGGAGTGATAGAGCACGCGCTCCTCGTCCGCGTGAACCGGACGCCGGACATCGGCGACGGGAAGCGGCACTCGCCGAGCGTCGCGATCGTGAAATCGAGATCGGTGTCGCGCATTCGACCCTCGCAGGCGACTCAGTGCATCATGGTCGTGCCGGCCGATCGCAGCTCCGTCGTCGCCCGGACGAGGCCGCAGCCCGCCGGATCTCCGTCAGCCCGGAGGCGCTCCGAAACGCCGGAGGGTCGCGAGCCGGATTTCGTCGCCAAAACCGCGGCGGGGCGCGCGCTCCCCTATTGCTCTGCAAAGAACCTGCTCGGATTGCGGGTCATGAGACACAGCCCCACGGGGAGAACTGGTGCGCCCCTTGCACAGTCTGGGCGCACGGCATTGAGCAGCCGGATCACTGACAATGGCTTTTGGAGCCTGGCCATGTTAGAAGCCGAAGTCACCCTGCTCGACCAACGAACCGTGTCAAAGCGCACATTCAATCTCGAAGAGCACCAACTGACGGTCCGCGAGGTTCATCGCAACCTTCCGCCCAGCGCGCTCTACGAGCACGCGATCCGCTACGAGAAGGACGCCAGCATCGCCGAGAACGGCGCCCTGGTCGCCTACTCCGGCGTGAAGACCGGCCGCTCGCCCAAGGACAAGCGCGTCGTCAAGCACCCGGACTCGGAGACGGACGTCTGGTGGGGCCCGGTCAACATCCCGCTCGACGCGCAGACCTTCGCCATCAACCGCGAGCGCGCGCTCGACTACCTCAACACGCGCGAGCGGCTCTACTGCTTCGACGGCTTCGCCGGCTGGGACCCGAAGTATCGCATCAAGGTCCGCGTCATCTGCTCGCGGCCCTACCACGCGCTGTTCATGCACACCATGCTGATCCGGCCGACGCCGGAGGAGCTGGCGAGCTTCGGCAAGCCCGACTTCGTCATCTACAACGCCGGCGCGTTTCCCGCCAATCGCCTCACCGCCGGCATGGCCTCGAAGACGAGCGTCGACCTCAGCCTCGAGGACCGCGAGCTGGTCATCCTCGGCACCGAGTACGCCGGCGAGATGAAGAAGGGCGTCTTCACGGTCGTGAACTACCTCGCGCCCGAAGCGGGGCGTGCTCTCGATGCACTGCTCGGCGACCGCCGACCGGCAGACCGGCCGGTCGTCGCTGCTCTTCGGCCTGTCGCGGCACCGGCAAGACGACGCTCTCGGCCGACCCCAAGCGCCAGCTCATCGGCGACGACGAGCACTGCTGGAGCGACGACGGCATCTTCAACATCGAAGGGCGGCTGCTACGCCAAGGCGATCAACCTCTCGCCGGAGAACGAGCCGGACATCTTCCAGGCGCTGCGCTTCGGCGCCGTGCTGGAAAACGTCGTGCTCGAAGACGACCGCACCGTGGACTTCGCCGACACGAGCATCACCGAGAACACGCGCGGCGCCTATCCGATCGAGTTCATCCGCAACGCGAAGATCCCGTGCGTGGCCGGCCATCCGACGCGACGTCATCTTCCTCACCTGCGATGCGTTCGGCGTGCTGCCGCCGGTCAGCTCGCTGTCGCCCGCGCAGGCGATGTATCACTTCATCAGCGGCTACACGGCGAAGGTCGCCGGCACCGAGGTGGGCGTGAACGAGCCGCAGGCCACGTTCTCGCCGTGCTTCGGCGGCCCGTTCCTGGTGTGGCATCCGAGCAAGTACGCCGAGCTGCTCGCCGCGAAGATGAAGCAGCACAGCGCGCGCGTCTGGCTGGTCAACACCGGCTGGAGCGGCGGCGCGTACGGCGTCGGGCAAGCGCATCAAGCTCGCGCACACGCGCGCCATCATCGACGCGATCCACAGCGGCGCGCTCGCGACGGCGCAACGACCAGCGCGATCCGGTCTTCGGCTTCGACGTGGTGACCGAGTGTCCCGGCGTGCCCGCCGAGATCCTCTGGCCGCGCAACACCTGGGCCGACAAGGCGGCCTACGACGACGACGGCCAAGAAGCTCGCCGGGCTGTTCCGCGAGAACTTCAAGAAGTACGAGGCCGGCGTCAGTGCGGAAATCCAGGCCGCAGGTCCGGCATGACGATCGGCGAGGAGCAGCACAACATGAAAGGAACATGTCATGGCTAGGATCGCAATTCATGGATTCGGACGCATCGGCCGATCGTTGATGAGGGTGGCGCTCAAGGACGACCTGTTCGTCCCGGTCTCCATCTCCGATATCAAGGATGTCGCGACGCTGGCGGCGCTGTTCGAGGTCGACTCCAACTACGGCCGCTGGCCCGAAGAGGTCACGACGAAAGACAGCGGCTTCGTCATCGGCGGGCGCGAGATCCCCTACTTCGACTCGATGAAGGCGCTGCCGGACTGGAAGGCGCTCGGCGTCGACCTGGTGATCGACTGCACCGGCCGCGCCACGACGCGCGCCGGCGCGCAGGCGCATCTCGACCCCGGCGCCAAGCGCGTGCTGGTCAGCGCGCCGAGCAAGACGCGGGAAGACTGCGACGCGGTCCTGCTGCCGGGCATCAACCTCGACACGTTCGACCCGGCAGAAACACAAGATCGTCAGCATGGCGAGCTGCACGACCAACGCGCTGGCGCCGGTCGTCAAGGTGGTGATCGAGAACTTCGGCATCAAATCACGGGCTCTTCTCGACCATCCACGCCTACACCAATACCCAGGCGCTGACCGACCAGCCGATGAAGGACCGGCGCGATTCGTGGGCCGCGACCGAGAACATCATCCCCTCGTCATCCGGCGCGGCGCGGGCGCTCGCGTTCATCTGGCAGGACCTGAAGATCACCGGCAAGGCCTACCGCGTGCCGACGCGCACCGGCAGCATCGCCGAGCTGAATCTGCTCACCGAGCGCCGGTGACCGTCGAAGAGGTCAACGATGCCTTCCGCAAGGCTGCCGGGTTCCGCCGCTGAAGGGCGTCATGGGCGTGCTCGAAGGCGAGTGGGCCTCGTCCCGCATCGTCGGCGACCCGCACTCGTCGATCGTCGATCTGCCGCTGACGGTGGTGCAGGGCGAACTGCTCTCCGTCGCCGCCTGGTACGACAACGAGATGGGCTACGCGACGCGCCTGGCGGAAACGGCGGCGCGGCTCGCGGCCGTGAATCCTCTCGGGACGCAAGACGTTCGGCCTGACCCGCCAGAGGTGCCCCGTGGATCTGCGAAGTGCCCCGTTGGCGTTGAAGTAGAGGAGAGGAGACGCCCATGTACAAAGTCGTGCTGCTCCGTCACGGCGAAAGTACGTGGAACAGGGAGAACCGCTTCACCGGCTGGACCGACGTGGATCTATCCGACCGCGGAATCGCCGAGGCGCGCCGTGCCGGGGATCCCCTCAAGGCGGAAGGCTACGTCTTTGACGTGGCATTCACGTCCGTCCTCAAGCGGGCGATCCGCACCTTGTGGATCACGCTCGACGAAATGGACCTCCTGTGGATCCCGGTTCACGGCTCGTGGCGTCTGAACGAGCGCCATTATGGAGCGCTCCAAGGGCTGAACAAGGCCGAGACCGCGTCGAGTACGGGGACGCCCAGGTGAAGATGTGGCGTCGGAGCTACGATGTCCGGCCCCGGCGCTGACGACAGATGATCCGCGCTGGCCGGGTCGCGACCCGCGGTACCGCGACCTCCAGCCGCAGGAAATCCCGCTGACGGAGTGCCTGAAGGACACCGTGACCCGCTTCCTGCCGTCCTGGCAGGACGCCATCGCACCGGCCGTCACGTCAGGGCATTACCGTCATCGTGGCCGCGCATGGCAACAGTCTGAGGGCGCTGGTCAAATTCCT